>NZ_JAEKFI010000005.1:0-382500 GCF_016650635.1 Pseudomonas sp. TH43 | reverse complement strand
GATGAAAGACGTGGTAGCCTGCGAAAAGCTTCGGGGAGTCGGCAAACAGACTTTGATCCGGAGATGTCTGAATGGGGGAACCCAGCCATCATAAGATGGTTATCTTGTACTGAATACATAGGTGCAAGAGGCGAACCAGGGGAACTGAAACATCTAAGTACCCTGAGGAAAAGAAATCAACCGAGATTCCCTTAGTAGTGGCGAGCGAACGGGGACTAGCCCTTAAGTGGCTTTGAGATTAGCGGAACGCTCTGGAAAGTGCGGCCATAGTGGGTGATAGCCCTGTACGCGAAAATCTCTTAGTCATGAAATCGAGTAGGACGGAGCACGAGAAACTTTGTCTGAATATGGGGGGACCATCCTCCAAGGCTAAATACTACTGACTGACCGATAGTGAACTAGTACCGTGAGGGAAAGGCGAAAAGAACCCCGGAGAGGGGAGTGAAATAGATCCTGAAACCGTATGCGTACAAGCAGTGGGAGCAGACTTTGTTCTGTGACTGCGTACCTTTTGTATAATGGGTCAGCGACTTATTTTCAGTGGCGAGCTTAACCGAATAGGGGAGGCGTAGCGAAAGCGAGTCTTAATAGGGCGTCTAGTCGCTGGGAATAGACCCGAAACCGGGCGATCTATCCATGGGCAGGTTGAAGGTTGGGTAACACTAACTGGAGGACCGAACCGACTACCGTTGAAAAGTTAGCGGATGACCTGTGGATCGGAGTGAAAGGCTAATCAAGCTCGGAGATAGCTGGTTCTCCTCGAAAGCTATTTAGGTAGCGCCTCATGTATCACTGTAGGGGGTAGAGCACTGTTTCGGCTAGGGGGTCATCCCGACTTACCAAACCGATGCAAACTCCGAATACCTACAAGTGCCGAGCATGGGAGACACACGGCGGGTGCTAACGTCCGTCGTGAAAAGGGAAACAACCCAGACCGTCAGCTAAGGTCCCAAAGTTATGGTTAAGTGGGAAACGATGTGGGAAGGCTTAGACAGCTAGGAGGTTGGCTTAGAAGCAGCCACCCTTTAAAGAAAGCGTAATAGCTCACTAGTCGAGTCGGCCTGCGCGGAAGATGTAACGGGGCTCAAACCATACACCGAAGCTACGGGTATCACCTTCGGGTGATGCGGTAGAGGAGCGTTCTGTAAGCCTGTGAAGGTGAGTTGAGAAGCTTGCTGGAGGTATCAGAAGTGCGAATGCTGACATGAGTAACGACAATGGGTGTGAAAAACACCCACGCCGAAAGACCAAGGTTTCCTGCGCAACGTTAATCGACGCAGGGTTAGTCGGTCCCTAAGGCGAGGCTGAAAAGCGTAGTCGATGGAAAACAGGTTAATATTCCTGTACTTCTGGTTATTGCGATGGAGGGACGGAGAAGGCTAGGCCAGCTTGGCGTTGGTTGTCCAAGTTTAAGGTGGTAGGCTGAGATCTTAGGTAAATCCGGGATCTTAAGGCCGAGAGCTGATGACGAGTTATCTTTTAGATGACGAAGTGGTTGATGCCATGCTTCCAAGAAAAGCTTCTAAGCTTCAGGTAACCAGGAACCGTACCCCAAACCGACACAGGTGGTTGGGTAGAGAATACCAAGGCGCTTGAGAGAACTCGGGTGAAGGAACTAGGCAAAATGGCACCGTAACTTCGGGAGAAGGTGCGCCGGTGAGGGTGAAGGACTTGCTCCGTAAGCTCATGCCGGTCGAAGATACCAGGCCGCTGCGACTGTTTATTAAAAACACAGCACTCTGCAAACACGAAAGTGGACGTATAGGGTGTGACGCCTGCCCGGTGCCGGAAGGTTAATTGATGGGGTTAGCTAACGCGAAGCTCTTGATCGAAGCCCCGGTAAACGGCGGCCGTAACTATAACGGTCCTAAGGTAGCGAAATTCCTTGTCGGGTAAGTTCCGACCTGCACGAATGGCGTAACGATGGCGGCGCTGTCTCCACCCGAGACTCAGTGAAATTGAAATCGCTGTGAAGATGCAGTGTATCCGCGGCTAGACGGAAAGACCCCGTGAACCTTTACTATAGCTTTGCACTGGACTTTGAATTTGCTTGTGTAGGATAGGTGGGAGGCTTTGAAGCGTGGACGCCAGTCTGCGTGGAGCCAACCTTGAAATACCACCCTGGCAACTTTGAGGTTCTAACTCAGGTCCGTTATCCGGATCGAGGACAGTGTATGGTGGGTAGTTTGACTGGGGCGGTCTCCTCCTAAAGAGTAACGGAGGAGTACGAAGGTGCGCTCAGACCGGTCGGAAATCGGTCGTAGAGTATAAAGGCAAAAGCGCGCTTGACTGCGAGACAGACACGTCGAGCAGGTACGAAAGTAGGTCTTAGTGATCCGGTGGTTCTGTATGGAAGGGCCATCGCTCAACGGATAAAAGGTACTCCGGGGATAACAGGCTGATACCGCCCAAGAGTTCATATCGACGGCGGTGTTTGGCACCTCGATGTCGGCTCATCACATCCTGGGGCTGAAGCCGGTCCCAAGGGTATGGCTGTTCGCCATTTAAAGTGGTACGCGAGCTGGGTTTAGAACGTCGTGAGACAGTTCGGTCCCTATCTGCCGTGGACGTTTGAGATTTGAGAGGGGCTGCTCCTAGTACGAGAGGACCGGAGTGGACGAACCTCTGGTGTTCCGGTTGTCACGCCAGTGGCATTGCCGGGTAGCTATGTTCGGAAAAGATAACCGCTGAAAGCATCTAAGCGGGAAACTTGCCTCAAGATGAGATCTCACTGGAACCTTGAGTTCCCTGAAGGGCCGTCGAAGACTACGACGTTGATAGGTTGGGTGTGTAAGCGCTGTGAGGCGTTGAGCTAACCAATACTAATTGCCCGTGAGGCTTGACCATATAACACCCAAGCAATTTGAGTACTCGAAAGAGCATCAGATTGCGGTGTGTGAAGACGAAACGAACCGAAAGTTCGACCGCCCCTAAAAAGGCAGCACAAAACACCGAAAACTATCCCATACCCAATTTGCTGAAGCGAGGCCATCTGGCCACGGTTCGGTACCCGAATTTCTTGACGACCATAGAGCGTTGGAACCACCTGATCCCATCCCGAACTCAGCAGTGAAACGATGCATCGCCGATGGTAGTGTGGGGTTTCCCCATGTGAGAGTAGGTCATCGTCAAGATTAAATTCCGAAACCCCAATTGCGAAAGCAGTTGGGGTTTTGTTTTGCCCGCAGGAAAGTTCGTAAAGCAATAAGCGCTTTGATCGCTTGAAAGTTTCAGAAGCAGCGGTCAGTTGGATTCGTCTGTTTCGAACTTGGCAATTGACGTGGTGACGTCGTTCAGACTTCGGCGGCCATTGACCGTGTACTCGCGCTCGCGGTCGTCTACCGAGCCCGGTTTACGCACGGTCATTTGCGCATACAGTCCATCTTTCTTGCTGTAGCTGCCGTAGTGATTGTTCATCCTCGCAATAAAACACTCACTTGCGATGATCACCGGGAAGTCAGCAACAGGCTCGATCACGTAATAGCCCGCGCCGTAACCATAGTATTCCTCGCTGTCATTGGCTGAAGGAGGAATAGGACAAATCGGCTTTCTCTCCTCCCCGTTCCCGTATGACTCTTTATCTATCGTGGCCAAACCTTTCGCCAGCGCCCGATGCAGGCCGGGTTTCAGCGTGTAAGTGGTTTTTTTGTCTTCTTTTTGCTGTGTGCGGGGAATGCTCAGTCGATAACGGTAGCGTACTTCTACCAACGGTACTTCCACGTTAATTTGCAGCGGACTGAGCAAATAGACGTTATCGACTCCATACGAGCTGTCGCGATAGGCGGCATAGACCTTGCCGCGAATGCTGATCCAGTTCACGGACTGATTGGCGCCGCGATCACTGATGGAGTAAAGCGAACTGCCAATACCTGATTCCTGGCCCAGCGCTGCGGTTCTGCGGGTGAACCGGTCACCGTCACGGCGGTAGGTTTCGAAGAAGCTGAACAGCCCGGTGCCGCCAGTGTAGGTCTGAACGATCAGGTCGCGCTGTCCATCTCCGTCCAGATCAAGCAAGTTGAACGAAGTCTGCCCAAGTTCGGTGTCGGCATCCAGGTTTGAGGCTTGCATAGCCTTCCACTCGCTCTGGGTAACGCCCTTGGGAGAGGACTTCGGGAAGTGCGTTTTTTCAGAATATTGACCATCGTCAGACTCTGCGTAAAAGGTTGTCAGGGGGCTTTTGATCGACAATGAGGCAAGTGTCCGTTCCAAGGCAAACTCCGGATCTTTTTTGCTCATCGCTTGAATGCGCTGTTGCAGGTCGTCCATTACTTGTTTATCGATGTCATTCGGTTTGAAGACAACCGCTGCCTTCCACGCCGCTTGCAACAATTGCAGGCGCTCGCGGTAGTGCTGATCCAGGCAAGAAACATCCTCTGCACACTCATTCCGGGTGTCCAGCCACTGCCGTTGAGAGCGTTTAAGTTCAGGCTGCGTCTGTGCCGATGCCTTCATCAAACCCCGATACACCATGCCCATTTGCGCATCAAGTTCATGCAACTCTTTACTTGCGCAGATAGTGTTTTCGACGACATTCGCCGCTTTTATGCAATCCATTCCGGCCGCCATCGCTTGCTGAACAAACAGCGCTGCGCAGGCGGACACAATGCAACGTTCCTTGATGTACACGCAGTCATCCTTGTTTTGAGTAGTTGTACAGGCGCGCAGGGTAATCGTTGGGCGAGGAATCTTGAAGCGCTGGCTTCAGAGAACGCTACTTCTGGCCGATAACCCACTCGGTGACTTCAAAGTCGAGCGAAATCGCTTGATAGCATTTGGCCGCCAGCTATCATCTGCGCGCCTGAAATTGCCACTTTCTTCAATTGCCTGGAAATCTTCGATGCTGTCGTATCACCAAAAGAGTTTTCTGATCGTCGATGATTTCTCGGATTTCCGCAGTTCCGTTCGTTCGATGCTGCGGGAACTTGGGGTCAAGGACGTCGACACCGCCGACACCGGTGAGCAGGCGCTGAAGATGTGTGCACAGAAGTCCTACGATTTTATCTTGCAGGATTTCCATCTTGGCGACGGCAAGAAGAACGGCCAGCAGGTACTCGAAGACCTGATGCTGGAGAAGCTCATCAGCCACGAAGCGGTGTTCGTCATGGTCACCGCCGAGACCAGTCAGGCGATGGTGCTCAGCGCGCTGGAGCATGAGCCGGACGCGTACCTGACCAAGCCGTTCAACCGCTCCGGGCTGGCCCAGCGACTTGAGCGTCTGGAGCAGCGCAAGACGCTGCTAAAACCGATTCTGCAAGCTCTCGACCGTGGTAAACCGGTCGAGGTGCTCAATGCCTGCATCGCTCTGTGCAAACAGGATATTCGCTATTCGCCGCTGTGCCTGCGTTACCGTGCCGATGCCCTGCGCGACATGAACCAGAACGAAGCGCTGGAGCGTCTTTACGACAGCATCATTGCCGACCGGCCGTTGCCGTGGGCGTTTGCCGGGTTGGGCAAATTGCTCTTCAAGCGTGGGCAAGTGGCGCAGGCCAAAGGTGTTTATGAGAAAGCGCTGAAGGTGTTCCCGATGATGCCGGCGCTGTACGACGGCATGGCTGAAGTCCTGGTTTCCGAAGGCGATACCAAAGGCGCGCAGCAGGTGCTCGAAGAAGCGATCAGGTTATCGCCGCTGGCGGTGCGTCGGCAGGCGTTGCTGGGCAAACTGGCGATGGCCAACGAGGATTTCGACACGGCTTCGCGCGCCTATCGTCAAGCCGTGGCGCAGGGCGCGCAGTCGCGGTTCAAGGACCCGGAAAGCAACCTGGGGCTGGCTCACGCGCTAATCAGCAAAGGCAGTGAGCGTGGTCTCGATACGCGCACGCGGCTTGAGATCAACACCACCCTGAGTGCGGTCGCCAAAGAGAACCCGACCGATCCCGGCCTGCAGATCCGTGCACGTCTGATGAAGGCCACCAGCCTGTTGCTCAATGATGCCGAGACTGCCGATAAGCTCACCGAACAAGCGTTGATGCGTCTTGATGGCATGGAGCAATTCATGAGTCCGGAAGCGGCGCTGCTCGTCGCCAAGCAATTGCAGATGCTGGGTCAGGCTGAGGCGGGCACCTCGATGCTCAAGAGTTGCGCGGAGATCTACGGCGACGATCCGGCAGTGATGAAAGACATCGCCAAGCTCACCGATGACCCGACTATCCTCAGTTCCAGCAACGCTGCCGCTGACCTCAACCGTCAAGGCGTGCGGGTGTACAAGACCGGCAACCTGGTCGAGGCCCGCGAGGTGTTCCGCAAGGCGCTGAAGATGCAACCGAAAAACATCAGTATCGCCCTGAACATGGCCCAGTCGCTGCTCCATGGCACTGACACCAGTGTGCCGTCGGCGGAGCTGGAAGAATGTCGGGCCTGCCTGAAACTGGTTGGCCTGATGCCCGACACCGACGCGCGTCATGCGCGTTATCAGAAGCTGAAAAGCAAGGCGTTTGGCGAATGAACGACGATCAGCAGGCGCTGGATTTTTCCACGGTGATTGCCTCCACCGTCCACGACATGAAGAACTCCCTGGCCATGCTGATGCAGGCCCACAGCCAGTGGCTGGCGCGATTGTCCGAAGCACAGCGCCAGGGTTCGGAGCAGGGCGTGATCGATTTCGAGTTCGCCCACCTCAACGGCATGCTGGTGCAATTGCTTGGGCTGTATAAGCTCGGCGTCAATCAGCTACCACTGCAGCCGGCATATCACGAACTCGACGATTTCATCGAGGCGCAACTGGCGGCGCATCAGGAAGTGTTCGCCAGCCGCGGGATCATCGCCACGTACGAGGTTGATCCGCTGAGTCCGCTGGGCTTCTTTGATCGTGAACTGATTGCCTCGGTGCTCGGCAACTGCATCAACAATGCAATCCGCTACGCACGCGAGTCGTTGCTGATTACTGTCAGTGACGAAGCGGGGCAGTTGGTGCTGACCATCAATGATGACGGCGACGGTTATCCGGCCGAGATGCTCGAGCGTCAGGCCGATTACGTGCAGGGCATCAATCACAGCAGCGGCAGCACCGGGCTGGGTTTGTATTTCGCCAATCGCATCGCAGCGCTGCATCAGCGCAACGGCGTCGAGGGCCGAACCGAAATCAGCAATGGCGGCCCACTGGGCGGCGGCCTCTTCAGCCTCTACCTGCCCTGACACAACACCGGCCCCTACAGAGAAAAGGATTTTGTTTGGCGCTGCTTGATATTCCGAACAGGCGAAGCCTATTTTGTACGAGTCGCCGTTCGCGGCTCGCACAATAACAAGGATAGCGTCATGACAACCGATGGCCAGCGTTCACTCGCACAGCGACTGACGGGCATTGATGAGATTGAATGTGTCACGCCGGATTTGAATGGCGTGCCACGGGGCAAGGTGATGACCGCCGAGGGTTTCCTCGAAGGGCGGCGTTTGCAGATGGCGCGGGGAGTGCTGCTGCAATGCATCATGGGCGGTTATCCAGCGGCGCGGTTTTACGGCAGCGATGACGGCGATCTGGCGCTGGTGGCCGAGCCAACCATGATTCACCCGCTACCGTGGAGCGACGAGCCGCGTGCTCTGGCCATTTGCGACGCTGATGAGCTGACCGGTGAAAGCTCAAACCTGTCGACCCGTGGCCAGCTCAAGAAGGTCATTGCCCGATACGCAGCGCGCGGTCTGGCGCCGGTGGTAGCGACTGAGCTGGAGTTCTTTGTCTTCGCGCCAAACACCGATCCGACCCAGGCATTCCGTCCGCCGGTTGGCCTCGACGGTCGCCGCGAAGATGGCTTGTCGGCGTTCAGCGTCAGTTCCAACAACGGTCTGCGCCCCTTCTTCAGTGAAGTCTATAAATGCATGGCGGCCCTCGGCTTGCCGCGCGATACCTTCATGCACGAAATGGGGGTCAGCCAGTTCGAGATCAATCTGCTGCACGGTGATCCACTGTTGCTGGCCGACCAGACTTTCCTGTTCAAGCACCTGCTCAAGGAAGTTGCGCTCAAGCACGGCTTGACCGTGGTGTGCATGGCCAAGCCCCTGGCGCACACGCCGGGCAGCTCGATGCACATTCACCAGAGCATCGTTGAAATCGGCAGCGGCAAGAATGTGTTCAGCGACGAGAATGGTCAGCCGACCGCGATGTTCCGTCACTTCATCGGCGGGCAGCAAGCGGGCATGGCCGATTTCACCGCACTGTTTGCTCCCAACGTGAACTCCTATCAGCGTCTGTGCCACCCGTACGCTTCGCCAAACAATGCGTGCTGGTCACACGACAATCGCGCCGCTGGCTTGCGTATCCCCGCCAGTTCGCCGGTTGCACGTCGGGTTGAAAACCGTTTGCCGGGTGCCGATGCCAATCCGTATCTGGCGATTGCAGCCAGTCTGGCCGCCGGTTTGCATGGGATCGAGCATGAGCTGGAGCCGACCGAAGCGATTCAAGGCGAGTTTGAAGTGCCGGACAACCTTTCGTTGCCGTGTACCTTGCATGCCGCCCTTGAACGTCTGAAACGTAGCCAATTGGCGAGGGAACTGTTCGGAAAGGAGTTCATCGAAGGCTACATCGCTTCGAAGACCATGGAGTTGACCAGCTTCTTTGATGAAATTACTCCCTGGGAAAGGCGTGTTCTAGCAGCCCAGGCCTGACGAACCGTCGCCACCGGACTATCGTTTTGAGAGTCCGGTATTTACTGCAAGGAGCCGCTCGGAACGCCGATGCGCCAAATCTGGAAATCCTTTCGAGCGCTGTATTTTGCCTCGCTGATGATGTTGATCGGCTCGGGCCTTCTATCTACTTATCTGGCGCTGCGTCTGGCCGCTGACCATGTCGACGGACTTTGGGTCGGTGCACTGATGGCGGCCAACTATTTTGGCCTGGTGCTGGGCGGCAAGATTGGCCACCGGCTGATTGCCAGGGTTGGGCATATCCGCGCTTACTCGGCGTGTGCCGGGATCGTCGGTGCGGCGGTGCTCGGCCACGGGCTGGTCGACTGGCTGCCGGCGTGGCTGGTGCTGCGGACGATCGTTGGTCTGGGCATGATGTGCCAATACATGGTGATCGAGAGCTGGCTCAACGAGCAGGCGGAGGCCAATCAGCGTGGTCTGGTGTTCAGCGGCTACATGATCGCCTCGTATCTGGGTCTGGTCTTGGGCCAGCTGATTCTGGTCATGCACCCCGGGCTGGGTCTGGAATTGCTTATGCTGGTCGCCCTGTGCTTCGCGCTGTGTCTGGTGCCGGTGACCTTGACCCGGCGGATTCACCCGGCGCCACTGCACCCGGCGCCGATGGAGCCACGCTTCTTTATCAAACGTGTCCCGCAGTCGCTGAGTACGGTGCTCGGAGCGGGCCTGATCATCGGCTCGTTCTACGGCCTGGCGCCGCTGTATGCCTCGCAGCAGGGACTGTCGACCGAGCAGGTCGGTCTGTTCATGGGTAGCTGCATTTTTGCCGGATTGCTGGTGCAGTGGCCGTTGGGTTGGTTATCTGACCGTTATGATCGAGCGCTGTTGATTCGCTGTTTTGCCGGGTTTCTGGCGGTGGCGGCCTTGCCCTTGGCGATATTGCCGCAGGTTCCGCTGGAGGTGCTGTTCGTGGTCGGCTTCCTGTGTTCGCTGGTGCAATTCTGTCTGTATCCGCTGGCGGTGGCGTTCTCCAATGACCACGTCGAAGGTGATCGTCGAGTCTCGCTGACGGCCATGCTGTTGGTGACCTACGGCGTTGGTGCGAGTATCGGGCCGTTGCTTGCGGGCGTGCTGATGAAGTTTCTCGGCAGCCAGAGTCTGTATGCGTTCTTCAGCTTTTTTGCGTTGGTGCTGGTGTGGCGGATTCGGCCGAAGGCGGTGACCAATCTGCATCAGGTCGACGATGCGCCGCTGCATCACGTGGCCATGCCGGACAGCATGTCGAGTTCGCCGCTGGTGGCGGCGCTGGATCCGCGGGTGGATGAGCAGGTGGTTCAGGAGCAGATGCAGACCCCGGTTGAGCCTGAGCCGGAAGTGGAGCCTGAAGTGCAGATTGAGCCTGTCGTGGCAGTTGCATCCGATGATGTAGACGATCATCCGACGCCAGACATCAGTGGCGCCAGACCCTGAAGGGAAATGCATTCCTGTGGCGAGGGGATTTATCCCCGTTAGGCTGCACACAGTCGCAAAACCCTCCAGCTCGGTTTAACAGGAACACTGTGCAGTCAGGATTTGGCGCCGCTTCGCAGACCAACGGGGATAAATCCCCTCGCCACAGGGAATTTATTGGTCCTGCTACCGCGAGGCATAAAAAAGGGCAGTCCCGCCAAGGACTGCCCTTTTTATTTGTCGCTACCAATCACATATCGTCTTTGTCGAAACGCCGTGCTTCACGCTGCAATTGATAAACAAAACGCTCAACATTGCGGGCTGCCTGGCCACTGATGTTGTGGAAGCGCAGGCCGGCAAAGGTGATGTTGAGTTTTTCTTCGAAGTGCAGGTAACGCAGTTCGACCGAAGTCGGCTGGTTGCCGAACAGCGGCGGGGCGATCATGCGGTCGTAGACCTGACCCAGCTGCAGGCGATCAGTGATGTCGCCCTCAAAACGCAACTTGCAGCCGGTGGCGGAAATATCCAGCAGTTTGCCGTTGATCGGCGCCTTGAGCTTTTCGCCGCCGAGTTCAACGCTGACCAGGTCGGTCAGTTTCAATGCGGCGCGAAATGCATTGCGGCGCTGGTGGTAAACCACTTCGGTCGGCATTTCGCCGGTGTAAAAGCGGTCGCCTTCGGATTCTTCGATGTTCAGGGTGCCGGTGCATTCCCAGGCGATGCGCACGCCTTCATGGAAACCTTCGACCCGGAACGGTTCGCCGGCGAGCAGAAAGCGTTCGCCATCGCGCGGAATCATTTCGTCGAGGGCAATCGAAGCGCTGTCGCGGTCGACTTTGATCAGGTAGCTCTGGAAGCGCTGGCTGCGTTCGTGGAACGTGATGATCAGCGGGTCGTGGCTATCTTGCAGTTGGCGCAGGTTGCTGGAGATTTCCAGTGGCGTGGTGAGCACCTTTGGTGGCTGCGGAGCATCATCCGCGCTTAGGGCGTTTGGCACGTTTTCTCAATCTCCAGACAAAATTTGACGATGACTAGCCAGCATTTTGCCAGCATGTTTCACGTGTTGATAGTGCAGGGCCATCGAATGGCTCACGCCTGGCTGAGCGTACGCGGCTTGGCAGGTTTGGCGAAAGTGCCGCTAGCGTCATAAAGCGCTGGCGGTTCGCCGCCCGTGAGGATTTTCAGCTGATTGGCCGTGGTGGCCTGCTGGATCTGGATCGACTGGCCATTCTTGACGTTGGCGGCCTGGCACTGAGCGATGAGATCGGTCAATGCGTCACCTTGCGTCAACAGCTGCGCGCCAATGCTCGACTGGCCGGCCAGTTGCTCGAGGCCCTGGCGATCAGTCGACAGGCCAAGGCTGGCGAGGATTTCGCTGCGCTTGCGGCCATGCTGTTCAAGCAGAATGATCAACGCCTGTTTGCGCGCCAGAATTTCTTCCAGCAGTGGCATGTCACGACCGTGCAAAGCGAGGGCCTCGGTTTGCAGTAACTCCAGCAAATCTTGAGCTGGAGCAAAGTCGTCGTTGATCAGTTGCAGTAAGTTAGTGTCGTGCATGGCTGGCCTTGGGTTTTAAGCGTCCAAAAGCCTGGCGCCGGCAAAAGCCTAGCGCTGGGCTTCGAAGTTGAGCAGTTTGCTGGCTACACGGTTGCTGTCGACTTTATAGCTGCCATCGGCAATCGCGGCTTTCAACTCGGCCACACGGGCTTTGTCGACAGCAGGCTGATCGCGCAGCTTGTCAGTGACCTTCTGCAACTGTTGAGCCTCATTGCTGAGGTGTACCGATTCCCCGCTTTTTGCGGTACTGGCCGGTTCGGCCTGGGTATTCAGCGGTGCGGAAGTGCCGTTTTCGGCTGTTTCCTTAGGCGCGCTGGTACGTGTACTGCCTGTAAGTGACGAGGAACTGTTCAAACGGCTGAAATCGATGACCATGATAAAAACCTCTGGGAATTTGGACGCTTGCCATGTTTTCGGCCATCCCCTGGAAAACTTTAGGCGCATTTACCAATGAGCCTTGCATGCGCCGGCGCGTGTCCTGCTGCGGCACAGTTTAGGGAACAGCCGGGATCAGCGCCAGTTTTCTACATCGCCACTTCCACTTGGCCGGGCGCGGTGACTTGCGCCTTGATGACCCGTTGCGAATTAAGGTTTTTCACCCGGATCTGTTCTTTCAAGCCGCCGTTGGACAGCGCTTCGCCCGGCATCCGCACGGCAAGCGTGCCGCTGCGGGCGGTGATGACCACTTGATCGCCTTTACGAATGACTTCTGCCTGTTCCAGATGGACCAGAGTAATCACCTGATCGGCGACCGTTGGTCGGGTTAATTTTTGCCCGATGGCTTCGTCCACCGAGGTCAGAAAGCCTTGATTGATCAGGCTGACGTCGCGTTCACGCAAGGTCACGTCCTGCGGCTCGATAATTCCGGCGCGTTTGAGGGGCCGGGTGGTGGTGACAATCTCGCGAAACAGGCGGACTTGAGCGGGCACGAACACGGTCCAGGGCGAGGTTCCCTCACAGCGAACCTTCACCGTTACGCGGCCCAAAGGACGTGCCGGACTCTCCAAAGAGGCTGTCAATTCCTTGTCGCACATAGGCATGCGCATACGTGGATCGAGCTGTTTGACTTCGATTTCGTAGCGGCCTTCTGTTTGACTGGTAGCCAGATAGTCTTCTACGGTGAACTCAAGAAAGCCCTGAGTGACGCCGATAAGCATGTCAGGCAAGGTAACCGCATCAGCAATGGCAGGGCTGCCAGCGAAAAAGCAGCAAATGGCGGACGCCACACAAAGCCCTCTGCGGAGGGGTGATGTCAGGCGTCGGAAAAATGTCGTTTGAGCGTTCATACGAGTTAAAAAGCAAGCGCCGTGCCGTTTAGCAATGAATGTGCGTCGCAACAACACTTGGCGTTGATGTAGGAGTCTGGGCATGGCTGGTGTAATGGATTCGGTGAACCAGCGCACGCAACTGGTGGGGCAGAATCGCCTGGAGCTGTTGTTGTTCCGTCTCGACGGTCAGCAGCTCTATGGAATCAACGTGTTCAAAGTACGGGAAGTGCTGCAATGCCCGTCGCTGACGTTGATGCCCAAGTCCAGTCCTGTCGTGTGCGGGGTGGCGAATATTCGGGGGGCGACCATTCCGATCCTTGATCTGGCAATGGCGACCGGTTCCGGAGCGTTGAAAGACAAGAACAATCCGTTCGTGATCATCACGGAGTACAACACCAAGACCCAGGGTTTCCTGGTCCGCTCGGTGGAGCGCATCGTCAACATGAACTGGGAAGAGATTCATCCGCCGCCCAAGGGCACGGGTCGCGATCATTATCTGACCGCTGTGACTCGGGTGGACAATCAGTTAGTCGAAATCATCGACGTCGAGAAGGTGCTGGCGGAAGTTGCGCCGACGCCGGAAGCGATTTCGGTGGGCGTGGTCGATGTCGAGACCCAGACCAAAGCGTTGTCGCTGCGAGTGCTGACGGTCGATGACTCGTCGGTGGCACGCAAACAGGTTACGCGCTGTCTGCAAACGATCGGCGTCGAAGTCGTGGCGTTGAACGACGGCAAGCAGGCGCTGGATTACCTGCGCAAGCTGGTCGATGAAGGCAAGAAGCCGGAAGAAGAGTTCCTGATGATGATCTCCGACATCGAGATGCCGGAGATGGACGGGTACACCCTGACGGCGGAGATCCGCGGCGACCCGCGCATGCAAAAGCTTCATATCATCCTGCATACTTCGTTGTCCGGGGTATTCAATCAGGCGATGGTCAAGAAAGTCGGTGCCGATGACTTCCTGGCCAAATTCCGCCCTGATGACCTGGCATCCCGGGTAGTCGACCGGATCAAAGCAGCAGATATCAGCTAGGGGCCTTTTGCCCCTGGCGGTCAACACGATTTAAGAGGCGGCATCATTGTCTACGGGTAATTTGGATTTCGAACAGTTCCGGGTCTTCCTGGAAAAAGCCTGTGGCATTTTGCTCGGTGAAAACAAGCAGTACCTGGTCTCGAGCCGTCTCAACAAACTGATGGAGCAGCAAGGCATCAAGTCCCTGGGTGAGCTGGTTCAGCGCATCCAGACCCAGCCGCGCAGTGGTTTGCGCGAGCAGGTGGTCGATGCCATGACGACCAACGAAACCCTGTGGTTTCGTGATACCTATCCGTTTGAAGTCTTGAAGAACAAGGTATTGCCTGAAGCGATCAAGGCTGCGCCGAACCAGCGTCTGCGGATCTGGTCGGCGGCTTGTTCGTCGGGTCAGGAGCCGTACTCGCTGTCGATGTCGATCGACGAGTTCGAACGCAGCAACCTGGGCCAGTTGAAGATGGGTGTGCAGATCGTTGCCACTGATCTGTCCGGCCTGATGCTGACCAACTGCAAGACTGGCGAGTACGACAGCCTGGCGATCGGTCGCGGTTTGTCGCCGGAACGCCTGCAGCGTTACTTCGACCCGAAAGGGCCGGGGCGTTGGGTGATCAAGGCGCCGATCAAGAACCGAGTGGAGTTCCGCTCGTTCAACTTGCTCGACAGCTACGCCGCCCTGGGCAAGTTCGACATCGTGTTCTGCCGCAACGTGTTGATCTACTTCTCTGCGGAAGTGAAGAAAGACATCCTGTTGCGCATTCACAGTACGTTGAAGCCGGGCGGTTATCTGTTCCTTGGCGCTTCCGAAGCGTTGAACGGTTTGCCGGATCATTACCAGATGGTTCAGTGCAGCCCGGGGATCATCTACCAGGCGAAATGATTGCAGCGGCAACACAAAAAACGGCAGGCCCGCAAAGGTCTGCCGTTTTTTTATGCCTGAACAATTTCCCACGAACAGCACAAATCCCCCTGTGGGAGCGAGCCTGCTCGCGAAGGCGGCCTGTCAGAAAAACAATTGCCGACTGGCACATAGCCCTCGCGAGCAGGCTCGCTACCACGGGGATCTGCGTTGACCTGGCAAGGGAGGCAAGCGGCAGAAAAGCGGCATTCGGCGGAAACCAGTTGCCGCTTTTCTGGCATTGCCGCTTTGCCGACTCCCGGCAAAGCCCCGGTTTCCGGGTGTTTCTCGCATTGGCACGCGGCTTGCTAAAGCTCAGTTACGAAAAACCGGTCACCCGAAGGTTCCCGACATGAGCATCAGCTTCGATAAAGCGCTCGGCATTCACGAAAAGGCTCTTGGCTTCCGCGCCCAGCGTGCCGAAGTCCTGGCGAACAACATCGCCAACGCCGATACCCCGAACTACAAGGCTCGGGATCTGGACTTCTCCAAAGTGCTTGAAGCACAGACCCAGAAGAACGCCAACGGCACTATCGCCCTGAACATGACCAATAGCCGTCACATCGAGGCAGAAGGTCTGGGCAATGGCGACGAATCGCTGCTGTATCGCACGCCGATGCAACCGTCGATTGACCAGAACACCGTGGACGCCCAGCTTGAGCAATCGAATTACGCGGAAAACGCGGTCGGTTTCCAGGCCAGCTTCACCCTGCTCAACAGCAAATTCAAAGGGCTGGTGTCAGCCTTGCGCGGAGAGTAATCCATGTCCCTGTCCAGCGTTTTCAACATTGCCGGCAGCGGCATGAGCGCACAGACCACGCGTCTGAACACCGTGGCCTCGAACATCGCCAACGCCGAAACCGTCTCGTCGAGCATCGACCAGACCTATCGCGCCCGTCACCCGGTGTTCGCCACCATGTTCCAGGGCGGCCAGAACAGCGGCAGCAACTCGCTGTTCCAGAGTCAGGATGCCGCCGGTCAAGGCGTGCAGGTGCTCGGTGTGGTCGAAGACCAGAGCAACCTTGAAGCGCGTTACGAACCGAACCATCCGGCGGCCGATGCCAAAGGCTACGTCTACTACCCGAACGTCAACGTGGTGGAAGAAATGGCTGACATGATTTCCGCGAGCCGTTCGTTCCAGACCAACGCCGAAATGATGAACACCGCGAAAACCATGATGCAGAAGGTACTGACCCTCGGTCAGTAATAAGGGGCGATTGCCATGAGTGTTTCCGATACCACCAGCTCCCTGAGCATGAATGACATCCTGGCGAACTCGTCGAAAAAGACCAGTTCGACAGCCGATGGCATTGCTTCGGCCACTAACAGCTCCACCGGCGGCCAGGCTCTGGGCAAGGACGCGTTCCTGCAACTGCTGGTTACCCAGCTGAAAAACCAGAACCCGCTTGATCCGCAAGACAACAGCGCATTCGTGGCGCAGTTGGCGCAGTTCAGCAGCCTGGAAGGCATCACCACGCTTAACAGCACTGTCAGCTCGCTGGCCGGCAACTACAACTCGTCGCAAGCGTTGCAGGCATCGTCGCTGGTCGGTCGCAACGTGATTGTGCAGACCAACTCGGTTCAGCTCGACGATCCGAGCAAAGGCATGACCGGTTCGGTCACCGTTCCATCGTCGATTGCCGGCGGTACCGTCAGCATTACCGACAGCAGCGGCACGGTGGTTCGCACCATCGATCTGGGCAGTCGTGCCGCAGGCAGCGCGAGCTTCACCTGGGACGGCAAGGACAAGGACGGCAATGTGGTCAAGACCGGTACTTATACCGTTAAGGCCAACGCATCGATCAATGGTACCTCGACCGATATGGCGACCTACCTGCCGGCCACCGTCACCAGCGTGACGATCAGCCAGACCGGCGGCGAGCTGATGCTCAACCTGTCCGGCAAGGGCACCGTTGCCCTGTCCAAAGTACAAACCATTGGTATATAGAGCCGACTAACCGGCACAAAGGAGTGGAATATGTCTTTCAATATCGGCCTTAGCGGTCTCTATGCAGCCAACAAACAACTGGACGTGACCGGCAACAACATCGCCAACGTCGCAACCGCCGGTTTCAAATCGTCCCGCGCAGAATTCGAAGACGTGTACTCGGCCACTCGCCTGGGCAGCGGCAGCAAAGTGATCGGCAACGGTGTGCGCCTTGCCAACGTTTCCCAGCAGTTCACCCAGGGTGACATCAACAACACCGGTAACGTGTTGGACATGGGCATCAACGGTTCGGGTTTCTTCACCATGAGCAACAACGGCTCGGTGTCCTACACCCGTGCCGGTACGTTCAAGGTTGACGATCAGGGCTTCATCACCAACACCGATTACACCTCGCGCCTGCAAGGCTACGGTGTGGATGCCAACGGCAAGATCATCAATGGCGTGTTGACTGACCTGAAAATCGATACTTCGAACCTGGCGCCTAAGTCGACTTCGCTGGTGACTTCGAGTATCAACTTGAACTCCTCGGCAACAAAAATCGTCGATACGGGCACCAACGCTGTTGTGTTCGATCCGACCAAGCTGGCGACGTACACCAAGTCGTTCAGTACCCCGATCTATGACACTCAGGGCAACTCGCACGTCATGGATCAGTACTTTGTGAAGACTGATGACAATACCTGGAAGGTTTACACCCTGGTAGATGGGCGCAATCCGGACGCTACCGGTAGCGATCCAAGCGATCCTGCTACTCCTCCGGTTGCTTCGACACTGACATTTGACAGCTCTGGCAATTTGACTCAGGTCAGCACGCCAAACCCGCTGGACCCCCTCAAGCCGATCCTCAGCAGCGACTTGACGCTGACCGGCTGGAAGCCAGGCACCGTGACCAACGGCAAATTCACGCCTAACGGTGCAGCGGCCAACACGGCTGGTGTGACCATCTCCATGGCCAAGACCACTCAGTACAACGCTGACACCGCGCGTTCGATCCCGACTCAGGATGGTTACGCCACTGGCCAGATCACCAACCTGACCATCGACGGCACCGGTACGCTGTTCGCCAACTTCAGCAACAACCAGAGCAAGGCCATCGGCCAGGTTGCACTGGCCAGCTTCACCAACGAACAAGGCCTGCAAGCAATCGGTGGCACCAGCTGGAAAGAGACGTTCGCTTCGGGTATCCCTGGCTACGATGCACCGGAAACCGGTACCTTGGGTTCGATCGCTTCCAACTCGCTGGAAGAGTCGAACGTTAACCTGACCAACGAGCTGGTGGATCTGATCAAAGGCCAGAGCAACTATCAGGCGAACGCGAAGACTATTTCGACTCAGAGCACCATCATGCAGACCATCATTCAGATGACCTGATTGCGGGTTCTGGCTGTGCAAAGGGGCCCCTCGTTTTGAGGGGCTTTTTTGTGGGTGGGTTTTGGGGGCATATCCGTTGCTGCGGGTGTTGCTGATCAGGGTTCCGCCCTTACGGCGGGTCACCTTTTCCAAACGCCGAAAAGGTAACCCAAAAGGCTTACCCTGACGTACGGCCCTCGCTGGGGCTCGGGTTCCTTCGCTCCGGGATTGATCCGGGGGCATCGCCTACGGTTTGCTGCGCTGCACCTCCTCTCGATGCATTTGGCTGCGCCAAACGGTCGCTGCGCTCCCACCCCCGGATCAATCCCTCCACTCAGCCTTCCGACGGGCCTTCTAGATCAAGAGCGGTACTCGAGCTAACGCTCATTGTGTTGAGTGGGGCGGCATGGCCGCGTTTGGGGTGTGCTTGTTTTTTGTGGGAGCTGGCTTGCCAGCGATGGCGGCCTGACAGCCGACCAAGCTCTCGCGGGTGAACCTGGCTCAAACTGTGGGAGGGGGCTCGCTCCCGAAAACGGCCTGACAGCCGACCAAGCTCTGGCAGCTGTACTCATTCCCTGTAGATACCGTCTTGCCCCTCATCGGGCAAGTGCAAATTTCGGGTCAAATGGTTGGCCCGATTTTAGAACGGCGTAAACGAAATGCAGCAGCTTGCGCATCGCTGCACAGATGATCTGCTTGGGAGCCTTGCCGTTGGCCTTCAGGCGATCCTTCATGGCGATTATCGCTTCGTTGTGCTTCAGCGCCACCAAGCCTGGCATGTACAGACCAGCCCGAACCCGTGCCGAGCCGATCTTCGAAATCACAGTTCGCCCCTTGAGCACCCCTGAGTCCTGAAGCTTTGGGTTCAACCCAGCGGCAGCGACCAGTTTGCGAGGATCGTCATATTTGCGCAGGTCGCCCAGTTCGGCCAGCAGCCGTTCAAGCGTTTTCTGTCCGATGCCGTCGATGGTGACGATCAAGTCACGCATCTGGCGCATGTCCGGGTCATCGTCGATGTGTTTTTTGATCGCCTTGTGCGTTTCAGCGATCTCTTTTTCGATGTGGCGCAGCACAGAGTTGATCGAGTCTTTGACCTTCTCGTCGGACACATCCAGTCGATTGAGCTCCATTCGCTCCATCTCCTGAAGGTCGTCCAACCGCCGCACCATCGCCTTTAGCTGGCGATACTTCAACGGCTCCGGCGCCCACAGTTGAAGCTTCTCAGCCTTTTCCCGAGCAAAGTCAGCGATCAGTTTGGCGTCGCTTTTGTCGGTTTTGATCCGGCGTAACTCGCTGCCGGCGTAAGCGCTGGTCGTGGACGGATTTACAACACAGACCCGGTAGCCCCTGTTGTAAACAAACTCGGCAAGTTCCAGGTGATACACGCTGGTGGCTTCCATCACGATCAGGGACGAAGGCTCGACCTGCTTGTTCAGCCAAGCTTCAAACTCTTTGAAACCCTTCGGGTCGTTGGCCAGTTTGGCTTTGGTTTTGTGTTTACCGTTTGGCAGGTGAGTGGCGATATCAAAGGTGTTTTTAGCGATATCGACGCCGACGAAATTGGACATGACTGTCTCTCCATTGATCCGTTTTCGATCATCACTGCACTCTGTCCAACCTTGCGAATGCGGGCTCTCGCCAAAGACGGGCCCAAGATACCGTTCGAACTATATGAGTGAGTGTGGAGGGCAGGAGCACGATCTACATCACAGGCAAAAAGCCTAAGGAGCTGCACGGCTTCCAAGTCCCTCCCTCGATGATCAGTCGAGAACTATCGCTCCTGACGGAGCGATAGTCGAGATACAAGGAGCTGCCGAAGGCTGCGATCTTTTGATCCGCTTTGGCTGTATCGCTCACCCCGTTGAGCAGTGGAAGATCGTGCGGTCGGCTTTTGTTTTTCTCAGGCCAAAGAAAACCCCCGACAAACCACAAGTCTGTCGGGGGTTTCTTTTGCCTGGAAAGCATCAAGCGTCTTGCAACGCCTGACTCCGCTCAGCTTATTGGCAAGCTTCGCAATCCGGCTCGTCGATCGCGCAAGCCTTTGGCACTGGTGCCGGACCGGCAGGTGCTGCCAATACCGAATCGTCGCCGTGGTTGCCGCCGCTGGATACAGCGTTCAGCTTGCCGGTGTTGATGGTCGACTTCTCGGTGCTGGTCGCGGCCAGGGCACGGAGGTAGTAAGTGGTTTTCAGACCACGGTACCAGGCCATGCGGTAGGTCACGTCGAGCTTCTTGCCCGAGGCACCGGCGATGTACAGGTTCAGCGACTGGGCCTGGTCGATCCACTTCTGACGACGGCTGGCCGCGTCAACGATCCACTTGGTGTCCACTTCGAAGGCAGTCGCGTAGAGCTCTTTGAGTTCTTGCGGGATGCGCTCGATCTGCTGAACCGAACCGTCGTAGTACTTCAGGTCGTTGATCATGACCGAGTCCCACAGACCGCGAGCCTTGAGGTCGCGAACCAGGTACGGGTTGATCACGGTGAATTCGCCCGACAGGTTCGATTTCACATAGAGGTTCTGGTAGGTCGGTTCGATCGACTGCGATACGCCAGTGATGTTGGCGATGGTCGCGGTCGGTGCGATGGCCATGATGTTCGAGTTACGAATGCCTTTCTGTACACGGGCGCGAACCGGTGCCCAGTCCAGGGATTCGTTCAGGTCAACGTCGATGTACTTCTGGCCACGTTGCTCGATCAGGATCTGTTGCGAATCCAGTGGCAGGATGCCTTTGGACCACAGCGAACCCTGGAACGTCTCGTACGCGCCGCGCTCGTCGGCCAGGTCGCAGGAGGCCTGGATCGCGTAGTAGCTGACCGCTTCCATCGACTTGTCGGCGAACTCGACGGCAGCGTCGGAACCGTAAGGGATGTGCTGCAGGTACAGAGCGTCCTGGAAGCCCATGATGCCCAGACCGACCGGACGGTGCTTGAAGTTGGAGTTCTTCGCTTGTGGCACCGAGTAATAGTTGATGTCGATAACGTTATCGAGCATGCGAACGGCGGTGTTCACGGTGCGTTCCAGCTTGGCGGTGTCCAGCTTGCCGTTGACGATGTGGTTCGGCAGGTTGATCGAGCCCAGGTTGCAAACGGCGATCTCGTCCTTGTTGGTGTTCAAGGTGATCTCGGTGCACAGGTTCGAGCTGTGAACCACGCCGACGTGCTGCTGCGGGCTACGCAGGTTGCACGGGTCTTTGAAGGTCAGCCATGGGTGGCCGGTTTCAAACAGCATGGAAAGCATTTTGCGCCACAGGTCTTTGGCCTGGATGGTCTTGAACAGCTTGATCTTGCCCGGGTACTCGGACAGGGCTTCGTAGTACTCGTAGCGCTCTTCGAAGGCTTTACCGGTCAGGTCGTGCAGGTCCGGTACTTCGGATGGCGAGAACAGGGTCCATTTGCCGTCATCGAAGACACGCTTCATGAACAGGTCAGGGATCCAGTTGGCAGTGTTCATGTCGTGGGTACGACGACGATCATCACCGGTGTTCTTGCGCAGTTCGATGAACTCTTCGATGTCCATGTGCCAGGTTTCCAGGTAGGCACAGACAGCGCCTTTGCGCTTGCCACCCTGGTTAACGGCTACAGCGGTGTCGTTCACTACTTTGAGGAACGGAACCACGCCTTGCGACTTGCCGTTGGTGCCTTTGATGTACGAACCCAGTGCACGCACCGGCGTCCAGTCGTTGCCCAGGCCACCAGCGAATTTCGACAACATGGCGTTGTCGTGGATCGCGTGATAGATGCCCGACAGGTCATCCGGCACGGTGGTCAGGTAGCAGCTCGACAGCTGTGGACGCAGGGTACCGGCGTTGAACAGGGTCGGCGTCGACGACATGTAGTCGAAGGACGACAGCAGGTTGTAGAACTCGATCGCACGATCTTCTTTGTTCTTCTCTTCGATTGCCAGGCCCATGGCCACGCGCATGAAGAAGATCTGCGGCAGTTCGAAACGAATACCATCCTTGTGGATGAAGTAACGGTCGTACAGGGTCTGCAGGCCCAGGTAGGTGAATTGCTGATCGCGCTCGTGGTTGATCGCCTTGCCCAGTTTTTCCAGGTCGAAGGTGGCCAGCACAGGGTTCAGCAGTTCGAACTCGATACCTTTGGCGATGTAGGCCGGCAGTGCCTTGGCGTACATGTCGACCATTTCGTGGTGAGTGGCGCTCTCGGCCACGCCAAGGAAGCCCAGGCCTTCGGCACGCAGGGTGTCCATCAGCAGGCGGGCGGTGACGAACGAGTAGTTCGGCTCACGCTCAACCAGAGTGCGCGCGGTCATCACCAGCGCGGTGTTGACGTCGGTCAGGGCCACGCCGTCGTACAGGTTCTTCAGGGTTTCGCGCTGGATCAGGTCGCCGTCGACTTCTTCCAGACCTTCGCAGGCTTCGGTAACGATGGTGTTCAGGCGGCCCATGTCCAGCGGCGCCAGGCTACCGTCGGCACGAGTGATGCGGATCGACGGGTGAGCGTTGACCGCTTCGGCAGCCGGGGCGTGAGCGGCGCGTTCTTTCGAACGACCGTCGCGATAGATCACGTAGTCGCGAGCGACTTTCTGCTCGCCGGCACGCATCAGGGCCAGTTCGACCTGGTCCTGGATTTCTTCGATGTGGATGGTGCCGCCAGAAGGCATGCGACGCTTGAAGGTCGCGGTGACTTGTTCGGTCAGGCGCGCAACGGTGTCGTGGATTCGCGACGAAGCGGCAGCGGTGCCGCCCTCAACTGCGAGAAACGCTTTGGTGATAGCGACGGTGATCTTGTCATCGGTGTAAGGAACGACAGTGCCATTGCGCTTGATCACGCGCAGTTGACCAGGCGCGGTGGCTGCCAGATCCGAATTCGAATCGGCGGCCTGCGGCAAGGTGCCCTGCGGGTTCTCGCGAGTTGTGTCGGTTTGCATGGGTGTCTCCACGTTCTCTATGTTTGTTTGGGCACCATCACGGTGCCCACCGTTCCGTCCTGAAGCACTACAACCGGCACGCGCCGGGTATAACGACTTCGGGACAGTTCAGGAAGGGGCCTTGTGAGCGCCGCTTCCATGCCGAAGTCTTCGGTGCACGCGATACGCGTGAAACCGCATTCCTTTCGGGGAGCAGTTTCGGACTGCAACACCCGTACCGTTATCGTCGCGTACGACGGAAAAACGGTAGCCATCCGCAGGCGCGGTTTGGGCTTGTGAAAATACGTTTGGTTCAACCCGACAATGGCAATTAAAAGCCTTGAATTCACTGTCCGGTTTGTGTTTGGTTTTTTGCACAAAACCCTACATGTAGGGTTTTTTAGAGCGCGGGCTACAAGATAATGCGTTTTGGGGGCGAATTGCAACGGACAGCCTGTGGATAACCCTGTGCGTAAATTGTGGGTGAAACAGGGAATTCCCGTGTAGGCCGCGGACCTGCTGAGCTAGACCGTTTGTCACTGTTTTTTCGCCTGGAAAAACGCTTCAGCGGATTTTTAAGGGCGCGAACCCTATCACAAAAAAGCGCCTTGTCCGAACGCATTTACCGACTTGTGTTCTGGCTGTACGCCGTTTATACAATCGGGCCATGTGAACGCATTTTTATCCTCCCGAAACATGACAAAAAGACGGGAGGCGTACCGTGTCTGGCGGGCAATAGTCTTCTTTATCAATAAAAAATAGAAAGCAGAGGTCACCGGTGGAGCAACAAGCCTGGCAGGTATTGATCGTCGAGGATGACCAGCGACTGGCCGAACTCACGCGCGACTACCTGCAAGCCAATGGACTGCGTGTGGAAATCGAAGGCAACGGTGCGCTGGCGGCGGCGCGGATCATCAAGGAGCAGCCGGATCTGGTGATCCTCGACCTGATGTTGCCCGGCGAAGATGGCCTGAGCATCTGTCGCAAGGTGCGCGACCACTACGACGGGCCGATTCTGATGCTCACCGCGCGCACGGATGATGCCGACCAGATTCAGGGCCTCGACCTCGGTGCCGACGATTACGTCTGCAAACCGGTGCGCCCACGACTGTTGCTGGCGCGAATTCAAGCGTTGCTGCGACGCAGTGACACAGCCGAGCCGGTCGCGGAAAAATCCCGTCGCCTGCAATTCGGCCCGCTGCTGGTCGACAACGCTTTGCGCGAAGCCTGGCTGAGCGACAACAGCATCGAACTGACCAGTGCCGAATTCGATCTGCTCTGGCTGCTGGTTGCCAACGCCGGGCGCATTCTGTCCCGCGAAGAAATCTTCACCGCACTGCGCGGCATCGGCTACGACGGTCAGGATCGCTCCATCGACGTACGCATCTCGCGCATCCGCCCGAAAATTGGCGACGACCCCGACCATCCGCGCCTGATCAAGACCATCCGCAGCAAAGGTTATCTGTTCGTGCCGGAAGCCTGCGCAGACCTGGCGCTGTGAACTCGATCTTTCTGCGCATCTACGGCGGCATGTGCGCAGCGCTGATTCTGGTGGCGGTGCTCGGCGTGCTGGCGCTGAACCTGCTCAACCAAGTGCGCAGCGAGCAATACCGCGAGCGTCTGGCCCATGGCACGTTCTCGCTGATGGCCGACAATCTGCAACCGATGAACGACACTGAACGTCATCGCGCGTTGCTGGTGTGGGAGCGTCTGTTGGGGATCCCGTTGGCGCTGAAAAAATTCAACGAAACCAATCTCGATCTGACTCAGCGCACCCGTGTGCAGCGCGGCCAGGCGCTGGTCGAGCAGACCGGGCCGCATGCGGCAAAGGTTTATCGATTGGTCAGTGACAAAGAGCAACTGGTGCTGACCGGCGAGGTGCAGCAGATCAGTGAACAACTGGCCCGTGCGACGATTTACCTGTTGGCCGACGAACTGGTGCGCGTGCCGGTTGGCGAGCAGCCCAAGCGCTTGGCGCAATTAAAGGAAGACAAAGGCTTCGGTTTCGACCTGCGATTGGTCACGGTGAATGACGCCGATATGGATGAAGATCAAAGTCGTCGCGTGTCCGAGGGCGATACGGTGATGGCGCTGGGCAAGGGCGGTGATTCGATCCGGGTGTTTGCCGGCATGGTCGGTACGCCGTGGGTCCTGGAAATCGGGCCGCTGTATCAGATGAATCCGTATCCGCCGGAGTGGCTGGTGTTGATCGCCGCGCTGGGGCTGAGCTTGATCGGCCTCATCGTTTATCTGCTGGTGCGTCAGCTCGAACGGCGGTTGCGCGGTCTTGAAGCGGCGGCCACACGAATCGCCAAGGGTAGCCTGGAAACCCGCGTGCCGGCGCGCGGTGCCGACTCGGTCGGGCGCCTGGCGTCGGCGTTCAATGGCATGGCCGAGCACTTGCAGCAGTTGCTCGCGATCCAGCGTGAACTGGTGCGGGCGGTGTCCCATGAACTGCGTACGCCAGTGGCGCGTCTGCGTTTCGGCCTGGAGATGATCGGCTCGGCGACCACCCCGCAAGCGCTGGAAAAGTACCGTGAAGGCATGGATCACGACATCGAGGACCTCGATAAGCTGGTCGATGAAATGCTTACTTATGCGCGGCTGGAACAGGGTTCGCCAGCGCTGACGTTCCAGCGCATCGACCTTGATGCACTGGTCAATCAAGTGATCGAGGAGCTGGCGCCGTTGCGCGCCGAGGTCACCGTGCAGCGAGGGCTGTGTTTGTCCTCCGCCGATAACGACGATGCCTGGGTCGAAGCCGAGCCGCGATATCTGCACCGCGCGCTGCAGAACCTGGTGGGCAACGCGATGCGCCATGCGCATTCGAAAGTGACGGTGAGTTATCAGGTCGGCCAATTGCGCTGTCGGGTCGACGTCGAGGATGACGGGCCGGGTGTGCCGGAAGTGGCGTGGGAGCGGATCTTTACGCCGTTTCTGCGTCTGGACGACAGTCGTACGCGGGCGTCTGGCGGGCATGGCCTGGGATTGTCGATTGTGCGGCGGATCATCCATTGGCATGACGGCCGGGCGATCATCGGCAAGAGCAAGAGCCTGGGTGGGGCGTGCTTCAGTCTGAGCTGGCCGCGCAATCAGGAACGCCGTTGAGATGTGTGGTGGCGGGGCTGGCCTCTTCGCGAGCAGGCTCGCTCCCACAAGGGAACGTATTTCAATGTGGGAGCGAGCCTGCTCGCGAAGCGGTCTTAACAGACGCCGAATGATTTCAGGCGTGGATGCTGACCAGACTCAACAACTTCCCGTCCTGAACCCCGAACTGCGCCTCCAGTTCCGTGCCGTTACGCCATTCGGCAGACAAGTCCGTCAACAGGCGCAATCTCACCTCTCCGGCCGCCGTCCACTCCAGTACTTCAGCATGCTCGAAATAAAAGCGCTTCTGCACTATCGGGTACAGCGCCTTGAACAAACTCTCTTTCACTGAAAACGTCAGCGTGACCCACAACGCCAGTTGATCCCGCGAGCCCGCAGACATGCGCTGCATTTCTGCCGGTGTAAGGATTTCCCCCGCCAGGCGCTCGGCACGTTCGGCGTTGAGCAGGTTCTCAAGATCCATACCCAGGCCGCGCCAGTGCTGCTTATTGGCAACAATCGCCGCCGCCCGACCGGTGCTGTGGGTGATCGAACCGCAGATATGCGCCGGCCATACCGGCGCACGATCTTCGCCAATCGCCGGCACCACGTCCGAGCCTTCCAATTGCTGCAACGCCGCGCGGGCGCAGATCCGCCCGGCGAGGAATTCTGCCTGACGCTTGGCCACTGAACGCTGAATGCTTGGCGGTGCAACGACGGCGCTGCGCTGAAAGTCATCGCCGAGCAGTCGGGACGGATCGAAATGAGTGCTGAGCAGCACGGTATCGGGCAACACCGTGGGCAACGGCCAATGGCTGTCTAGCGCGGTGCAGCAGGCGGGCAGGGCGGGGGTGAGATTCATGGCGGGCATTTTGCCGGTTAGTCGGGCCAAGGTCGAGATTGGCGGTGAAGCTTTCGCGAGCAGGCTCGCTCCCACACGGGATCTATGCCGCCCAGAAAATCCCCTGTGGGAGTGAGCCTGCTCGCGATAGCCGCGCCGCGGTGTCTCTGATCAGCTGAAGATTTTCTGGAAGAACGCTTTCATGTCCGCCCAGGACTTTTCATCCGCCGCCTTGTTGTACCCGATGTCCGGGCCACCGTGTTCGCCATGGCTCAAGCGATCAGCGTCCGGGTTGGTAAAGCCGTGCTTGGCGCCATCCAGACTGACGAACTTATAGTCGGCACCCGCTTTGTCCATTTCACTCTTGAACGCGGTGACGTTGTCCGGCGTCACCATGCTGTCCAGCGCACCGTGCTCCACCAGGATTTTCGCCTTCACACTGCCAGGCTTGGCTGGCGTGTTGGTCGCCAGCGCGCCATGGAAACTCACCACGCCCAACAGCGGCACACCCTGACGCGCAGCATTCAGCACCACACCACCGCCAAAGCAATAACCGATGGCCGCGAGTTTATTCACGTCGGTCTGCGGCTGTTTCTTCAACAGATCCAGCCCGGCCGCGAAGCGTTTACTGGCCGCGTCGGCATCCTTGTTCACCGCTTGCATGAACGCCATCGCATCTTTCGGGTGCTCGGTGTTCTTGCCTTCGCCATACATATCAATCGCCAGAGCGCTGTAGCCGAGTTCGGCGAGATCGCGTGCACGGCGCTTGGCGTAATCGTTCAGGCCCCACCATTCATGCACAACGACGATGCCCGGGCGCTTGCCCTTGATTGCGTCGTCATAGGCGTAATAACCGATCAGCTTCGTGCCATCGGCGCTCTGGTACGGGATTTCCTGGGTCTTGATCGCAGCTTGAGTGAGGCCGCTGACGGCCAGCAAGGTGAGGGCGAGAAACAAACGCATGGTGGGGTCTCCTGACAATAAAGGGTCAAAACAGCCTAGTTCATTTGATTCAGGTCAGGTTCAGAGAGTGTTCAGGGGCGGTACAGGGGAGGGTCAGTAACCTTGCGCCATACCCAAACAGCACTGTGAAAGAGGAAACTCAATGACTCGTTTAAACAAACTGCTGCTGGCTTTTACCCTGTTGGGCTCCAGCATCGCGGCCCACGCCGACACTACTTCGAACTTCGCCGGCCTGACGTTCGGCCAGACCAGCGACAAGGTTAAAAAGTCCAACGCGCTGAACGACAACCTCGACCACCCTAACGCTACTGGCGCGATTGACGGCAACAACACCTACGGTGTGCGCCTCGGCCAGCAAAACTCGCAAGGTCGCTACTACGCCACCTACGACAACGTGTCCGGTTCGCACAATGGCATTAAACTGCGTCAGGAAAACTTGCTGGGCAGCTACGATCTGTTCTATCCAGTAGGTGGCAGCACCAAACTGTTCGGCGGTGCGACTGCCGGTCTGACCAAGTTGACCCAGGACTCGCCAGGCTACAGCCGTGACAGCGACATCGGTTACGCGGTCGGCGGTCAATTCGGTGTGTTGCAGCAAGTCTCGCAAAACACCTCGGTGGAACTCGGTTACCGTTACCTGATGAGCAACGCCAGCACCGAGATGAAAGAAAGTGGCGGCAGCAAACAAGGCTCGCTGGATTTGAACAGCAGCGCGCAGACTTACCTGTCGGCTAACTACAATTTCTAAGGAGCGGTTCGCCTTAGCGAAATCATTGTAGGAGCAGAGCTTGCTCGCGCAAGCGGTGGATCAGTCGATATCTCACTGACTGATCCACCGCTTGCGCGAGCAAGCTTTGCTGCTGCAGGTGTGTTTCTGGAGATTCTGATTTACCCGGGAGAGTGTTATGAAACTGTTGGTCGTCGAAGATGAAGCGCTGTTGCGTCATCACCTGCAAACCCGCCTCACGGAGAGCGGTCACGTGGTCGAGTCCGTGGCCAATGCCGAAGAGGCGCTGTATCAGACCGGACAGTTCAACTTTGATCTGGCGGTGATCGATCTCGGTCTGCCGGGCATGGGCGGTCTCGACCTGATCCGCGAGTTGCGCAACGGCGGCAAGACCTTCCCGATCCTGATCCTCACCGCGCGCGGTAACTGGCAGGACAAGGTTGAAGGCCTCGCGGCTGGCGCCGACGACTATGTGGTGAAACCGTTCCAGTTCGAAGAACTCGATGCGCGCCTGAATGCGTTGCTGCGCCGCTCCAGCGGTTTCACCCAGTCGACTATCGTCGCGGGCCCGTTGCTGCTCGACCTCAATCGCAAACAGGCCACCCTCGACGAACAACCGCTGGCACTGACCGCTTACGAATATCGCATCCTCGAATACCTCATGCGTCACCACCAGCAAGTGGTGCCCAAGGATCGTTTGATGGAGCAGCTCTACCCGGACGACGACGAGCGCGATCCGAACGTCATCGAAGTGTTGGTCGGCCGCCTGCGCCGCAAACTCGAAGGGCCTGCCGGTTTCAAACCGATCGACACCGTGCGCGGCCTTGGCTACCTGTTCAATGAGCGCTGCACTTGATTCGTTCGCTTCGCGTCCGGCTGATGCTCGCCGCCACCACGTTGGCGGTGTTGTTCATGCTCGCCTTGCTCCCGGCGATGCAGGGCGCCTTCAGCCTCGCGTTGCAGGATTCGATCGAACAGCGTTTGGCCTCTGACGTCACCACGCTGATCTCTGCCGCGCGCATTGAAAACGGTCGACTGGTAATGCCCAACCAGCTACCGGATGAACGCTTCAATCTCACTGACTTCCGCTTGCTCGGTTACATCTACGACCGCGAAGGGCATCTGGTCTGGCGCTCGAAAGCCACCCAGGAAGAGCAGATCAATTACAAGCCGCGCTACGACGGCCTTGGCAACGAGTTCGCGCGGATCCGCGAGGCCAACGGTCAGGAATTCTTCGTCTATGACGTTGAAGTCAAACTGCTCGGCGGTAAAAGTGCGGCGTTCAGCATCGTCGCCCTGCAACCGGTGCGCGAGTACGAAAGCACCCTCGAAGGCTTGCGCGAGAATCTCTATCTGGGTTTCGGCGCGGCCTTGCTGGTTTTGCTGGCGCTGCTATGGATCGGCCTGACCTGGGGCCTCAAAGCCTTGCGTCGACTGAGTCAGGAACTCGACGAAATCGAAGGCGGCACCCGCGAAAGTCTCACCGAACAACACCCGCGTGAGCTGTTGCGCCTGACCGGCTCGCTCAACCGTTTGCTGCTCAGTGAGCGTCAGCAGCGCAGTCGTTATCGCGACTCGCTCGACGATCTCGCCCACAGCCTGAAAACCCCGTTGGCGGTGCTGCAAGGCGTCAGTGAGGACATGGCTCAACGCCCCGAAGATCGCGATCAGGCCTGGGTGCTGCAAAGTCAGATCGAGCGCATGAGCCAGCAGATCAGCTATCAACTGCAACGCGCGAGCTTGCGCAAAAGCGGTCTGGTGCGCCATCAGGTGCGCCTGCAACCCGTACTGAAAAGCCTCTGTGACACGCTGGACAAGGTCTACCGCGACAAACGCGTGCGCGTGGCGTTTGATCTGCCCGAGCATTGCTACGTGCCGATCGAGCAGGGTGCGTTGCTCGAGATGATGGGTAACTTGCTGGAAAACGCTTATCGGCTGTGTCTGGGCGAGGTGCGCATCAGCGTGCGCGAAAGTCTCGCCGGGGTTGAGCTGTGTGTGGAGGATGACGGCCCGGGGGTGCCGCCGGATCAGCGTGCGCGGATTCTTGAGCGCGGTGAGCGGCTGGATGCCCAGCATCCGGGGCAGGGGATCGGGTTGGCGGTGGTCAAGGACATTATCGAAAGCTACAACGCCAAACTGGCGCTGGGTGATTCGCCGATGGGTGGGGCGGCATTCAGGATTCATTTTCCTGCGGTTTGAGGGTGGGGGCTGGTTTTTTGACCCAACTCATCTCCCTTGTGGCGAGGGGATTTATCCCCGTTGGGTTGCGCAGCAGCCCCCAGGATCTCAAGCGTTTCAGACAGATCGAGTTCACCGGTCTTACGACGGCTGCGCCGCCGAACGGGGATAAATCCCCTCGCCACGGCATGTGTTGGGTTTGCCCCCTCACCCCAGCCCTCTCCCCGAGGAGAGGGAGCCGATTTGTGAGCCTTTCAGAATCTGAGTTCGACTCGGTATTTCACGTCGGCGTAACTCTCCCAAACATCTCGGTCAGTCCCCTCTCCCTACGGGCGGTTCGACGTTTTGGGAGAGCTAGGGTGAGGGGCTCTTGATCTTCAGCCCGAACACTGAGCCTCGGCGAAGTGCCGTACGCCGGGGGGCAAGCCTTTTGCCTTGCTTTTCGGCGTTTGGAAAAGTGAGTCGCTGTAAGAGCGAAACCGCAAGAAGCCCTAACCGCAGCAACGGATATGCCCCCAAACCCAAACCCAAACCCAAATCCAAACCCCAACCCCCCAAGCTGTTTCAGGCCGCAGAATCCTCCATTCCCCCTCACTGCTCCTGCGCCCGATAAGCCCCCGGAGTCAGCCCCGTCCACTTCTTGAAAGCGCGGTGAAACGCCGAAGGCTCGGAAAACCCCAACTGCTCGGCAATCTGCTGCAACGACAGATCCGCCCGCCCCAAATGATAAATGGCGATATCCCGCCGCAACTGATCCTTCAACTCCTGAAAACTGCTGCCTTCCTCACGCAAATGCCGACGCAACGTCTGCGGGCTGATATGCATATGCGCCGCCACTGCCTCAAGATCCGGCCAACTCGCACTGTCGCGGCTGAGCAAACGGCGCAAGCGGCTGGTCAGGCTGTCGCCATCGTCCGGGCGTGAAAGCAAGTCGGCGGGGGAGCGTTCGAGGAAATGCTTGAGCGTGCGTTCGTCCTGTAACAACGGCATGGACAGATAACGGCTGTGAAACAGCAGGCTGCTCTGCTCGCTGCCGAACATCATCGGGCAAGGGAACAGCAAATCGTATTCAGCCCCGTGCTCGGGGCGCGGATAGCTGAATGTCACCTGTTCCAGGCGAATCCGCTGGCCAATCAGCCAACTGCCAAGCCGATGCCAGATCACCAGCAAACTCTCGGTGAGAAAGTGATCCGGATCCCACAATTGCGAATCATCGAGGCTCAAACGCACCCATTCGTCTTCGCGGCTCAGGGTCAGGCGCGGGCCCTGCGGGAATAAGCTATAAAACAATAAACCACGTTGCAGAGCCTTCTCCAGATTGCGGCAGTGGATCGAGGCGTGGCACATCATCGCGAAGCTGCCGGGCTTGCTCGGTGCGTTGCCGAAACCCAGGTATTCATCGTCCAGCGCCAGCCACAGGCCTTGGATCAACTGAGTGAACTGTTCGGGCGCGAGGCGTGCGCGAGGCTCGTCGAGCAATTCCGGGTTGATGCCCAATTGCAGCAGCAGGCCCGAATAGTCGAACCCCAGGCGGCGTGCGCCACCGAGGGCGGCACGGGCGAAATGACTGGCGATGGTGCGTTCGCGCATAAGCGGCAAATCCTTCCTCTGGCGCCGGATGGTAGCCGGGGGCGGTTTGAGCAACAAGGCGGATTTCCGCCAAATTGTAGGACGAGAAACGGCGAGTTGGCGGAAATCCGCCACATACAAGTCACCAAACGGTGACACTGAAAAGGCCTGCAGCCCTTGATGTCAAAAGGCTTGCTGCGAAATGCACCAAAGTGGCACGGCGTTTGCGATTAAAAGCGACAGAAGCGTGCGTTTATCCCGTCCGGAAAACGCCGCTCCAACAACAAATCCCTCCAGTGCAGGAGGGTTCGCAATTCAGGTTTCGCGGCGTAACAGATGGATGTTGCCACGCGGGGCTCTTGAGGAAACATGCAATGACGACTCGTCAGCCACTGTACAAATCCCTGTATTTCCAGGTGATCATCGCAATCATCATCGGTATCGCGCTCGGTCATTACTACCCGCAGTTCGGTGTGGCCGTAAAGCCGCTGGGTGACGGGTTCATCAAACTGATCAAAATGATCATCGCTCCAATCATCTTCTGCACCGTGGTCAGCGGCATCGCCGGCATGCAGAGCATGAAGTCTGTCGGCAAGACCGGTGGTTACGCACTCCTGTACTTCGAAATCGTCTCGACCATCGCTCTGCTGGTCGGTCTGGTCGTGGTCAACATCGTGCAGCCGGGCAACGGCATGCACATCGACGTTGCTACCCTCGATGCCTCGAAAGTCGCCTCCTACGTCGCAGCTGGCGCTGACCAGAGCGTTGTCGGCTTCCTGCTCAACGTGATCCCGACCACTATCGTCGGCGCGTTCGCTACGGGCGACATCCTGCAAGTGCTGATGTTCTCGGTGATCTTCGGTTTCGCCCTGCACCGCCTGGGTGCCTACGGCAAGCCGATCCTCGACTTCATCGATCGCTTCGCTCACGTGATGTTCAACATCATCAACATGATCATGAAGCTCGCGCCAATCGGTGCCTTCGGTGCGATGGCGTTCACCATCGGTGCCTACGGTGTCGGCTCGCTGGTGCAACTGGGTCAACTGATGATCTGCTTCTACATCACTTGCCTGCTGTTCGTGCTGATCGTGCTCGGCGGTATCGCCCGCGCTCATGGCTTCAGCGTACTGAAGATGATCCGCTACATCCGTGAAGAGCTGCTGATCGTCCTCGGCACCTCGTCGTCGGAATCGGTACTGCCACGCATGCTGATCAAGATGGAGCGTCTGGGCGCGAAGAAATCGGTAGTGGGTCTGGTGATCCCGACCGGTTACTCGTTCAACCTCGACGGTACCGCGATCTACCTGACCATGGCCGCCGTGTTCATTGCTCAGGCAACCGACACGCACATGGACATCACTCACCAGATCACTCTGCTGGTGGTGTTGCTGCTGTCCTCCAAAGGCGCAGCCGGTGTGACCGGTTCGGGCTTCATCGTGCTGGCAGCGACCCTGTCGGCGGTAGGTCATCTGCCGGTGGCCGGTTTGGCGCTGATCCTCGGTATCGACCGCTTCATGTCCGAAGCACGTGCACTGACCAACCTGGTCGGTAACGCTGTGGCGACCATCGTCGTAGCCAAGTGGGTCAAAGAGCTGGACACCGACGTACTCGACGCCGAACTGGCTTCGGGTGGCCGCGGTATCGCTGATACCCGCCCTGAAGATGACCTGGGTGTGGCTGAAGGCCCAACCCCGAGCAGCGTCAAGTAACTGCATTGGGTAACATCCTGTGGCGGGGGAGCTTGCTCCCTCGCCACAGATGGACTGAAAAACCTGCTTTGGCAGGTTTTTTATTGCCTGCGATTTGAGCGTAACGGTCACACCCGCTGACATATCCGGTGATTGCTGCATCGGCAATGGCTGCCTAGGCTGAGTGCATCGTCCAAGGAGCTTGCCCATGTCTGCACCGCTGGCCTCACTGAAGATTCTCGATTTCTCGACGTTGTTGCCCGGCCCCTTCGCCTCGCTGTTGCTGGCGGACATGGGCGCCGAGGTACTGCGTATCGAATCGCCGACGCGCATGGATCTGCTGCGGGTCTTGCCGCCGCACGATGGTGGGGTATCGGCCAGTCATGCGTATCTGAACCGCAATAAACGCAGCCTGGCGCTGGACCTGAAGCAGCCCGAGGCGCTGAACGTGATCAAGCAGTTGCTGGCCGATTACGACATCGTCCTGGAGCAATTTCGCCCCGGTGTGATGGAGCGTCTGGGCCTGGGTTACGAAGCGTTGAAGGCGATCAACCCGAAGCTGATTTACGTATCGATCACCGGTTACGGCCAGACCGGGCCGTACAAGGATCGCGCCGGGCACGACATCAATTACCTGGCGCTGGCCGGGCTCTCCAGCTACACCGGCCGCGCCGACAGCGGGCCGTTGCCGCTGGGCATGCAGGTGGCGGATATCGCCGGCGGCTCGCTGCATGGCGTGATCGGTCTGCTCGCGGCGGTAATTGCCCGACAACAGAGCGGGCAGGGCACGCACCTGGACGTGAGCATGACCGATTGCGCGTTCAGCCTGAATGCCATGGCCGGTGCGGGTTATCTGGCTTGTGGCGTTGAGCCTGAGTGGGAAGATCAGATGCTCAATGGCGGCAGCTTTTACGACTATTACCGTTCGCGGGATGGGCGCTGGATGTCGGTGGGCAGTCTGGAGCCGGGGTTCATGCAACAACTGTGTTCGGCACTGGGGCGGCCGGAGTTGGCGGCGCAGGGGTTGTCACCCAGGCCCGAGCAGCAGCAAGCGTTGAAAGAGGCGTTGAAGGTCGAGTTCGAGAAGCATGATTTTACTGAACTGTGCGAGCTATTCGCTGGGATCGATGCGTGTGTCGAGCCGGTGTTGAGTGTCGGTGAGGCCGTGCGCCATCCGCAGTTGCAGGCGCGTGAACTGGTGACGCAGGTGCCGCGTGGGGATGGCACGGCGCAGGCGCAGATGGCCTGTCCATTGAAGTTTTCCGAGGCGTTGCCGGCGCCGCGGCATGTTGGCGCGGTGTTGGGGCAGCATACGGATCAGGTGTTGGCGGAGTTGGGATTTAGTCCTGAGCGGATTGCTGAATTGCGTTCAGCCAAGGTCATTCTCTAGCGCCTATACCGGCTCTTTCGCGAGCAGGCTCACTCCCACAGGTGAATGCATTTCAAGGTGGGAGCGAGCCTGCTCGCGAAGAGGTCAGTGTGACCGACACAGATTGTGATCATTCCACCCGCATCTCACCACTGAACACCAACGTGTTGCGGCATCGGCGACACAAATACCGCCGCCCCTGCCGCACCAAGCTATGGCGCTGCGCCGAGAATGGAAAATCACTGTCCACACACGGGCACTTGTAGATATAGCGCGTCACACTGCGGCGCTTGATCGCATAAGTGTGGCAACGATCCGGTGGCAGTTCGTAAACGCCGCGCATGATCAATTGCCACTCTTCGCCATGCGGCTGGATACGGTCGCCAAACAATTGGTGGGCGATCAAGTGCGCGACTTCGTGGGCCACGGTCTGCTTGAGGAAATGCTCGGTGTTTTCCCGGTACAACTGAGGATTGAAGCGCAGCAGATTCTCGTGCAGATGAGCGACACCGGCTTTTTGCCCGCGCAGCTTGAGACTGACGACGGGGCGTGGGAAATGACGTTTGAAAAAGGATTCAGCGAGTTGGTAACAGTCTTCGACGCGGGTATTGAGTTGCTCGGGCATGCTTGATGGATCTCCAGAGGCGTCGAGTATGCCGCAACCCTGAGGACTTGCGAATCGCCGAGCTGCCGAATGGTCATCCTGCAAATGACAAGGCCGCCTCGCGGCGGCCTCTGGTTAGTCTGTCGTGTCAGTTCGTATAGACGGGACCAACGCCCAGTCCCCAGACAATCACGGTGAACGCCATGATGGCGACCAGTACCACCAGACCCACCGCCAGTACCGAGCTCGAGAACAGAAAACCTTCATCCGACGGAATATTCATGAAGGTCGGCAGCCCCACATACAACAGGTAAACCGTGTAGCAGATGGCCGCTGTGCCGACGATCATCCCCAGCCACATATGCGGGTACAGCGCCGCCAGCCCACCGACAAACAACGGTGTCGCGGTGTAAGTGGCGAAGGCCACGCAACGGGCCAGGCTCGGGTTGGCGTCGTAAGTGCGGGCCATCCAGTGCACGAAGGCACCCATCACCGCGACACCGCCGAGCATTGCCAGGTACGACATGACGGTCATCCACACAGCGCTTTCAACGGTGAGCATCACCGGCGCGCGGTTGCCGATCACCCAGCCGACCTGCGTGGTTCCGATAAACGCCGAGACAGCGGGGATCGCCGCCAGAATCAGCGTGTGCGTGAGGTACATGTGGCTGATGCTTTCCTCTTGGTCGCCACGGATTTCCTTCCATTCCTGATCGGGGTGGGTAAAAAGTCCCACTACGTGATGGATCATGCCAGTCACTCCTCTTGTTATTGCCATCGCCCCCCAACGGAGCGCCTACGGGCCAACGAGGCCGAGCAAATTCAGGTCTTTAGATGTGTGCGACCTTATGTCGCAGTATAGAAAGGACTTAACCGCACAGGTAATAGGGGCTTAGAGCAAATCGCGCTGTAAACACATGGCTTAATCGCCTTGAGGTCTTGTGGGGACGGCATTTTTTAGCTTGAAACACTTTTGTGGCGAGGGTATTTATCCCCGTTCGGCTGCGCAGCAGTCGCCAAGCAATACACCGCACAGTGTCAGGCAAACCGAGGTCGCAGGTTTTGGGGCTGCTTCGCAACCCAACGGGGATAAATCCCCTTGCCACAGGTGCTTCGCGCATCCAGGGTTTTTGCGTAAAATGCCGGCCTTTCGTCACACCTCACGGATTTCGCGTCATGGGCACTCTTACGGTCAACCAGAACAAACTGCAAAAGCGCCTGCGCCGTCAGGCCGGCGAAGCGGTTGCTGACTTCAACATGATTGAAGACGGCGACAAGGTCATGGTCTGCCTGTCCGGGGGCAAGGACAGCTACACCATGCTTGATGTGCTGCTGCACCTGCAGAAGGTTGCGCCGATCAAATTCGAGATCGTCGCGGTGAACATGGACCAGAAACAGCCGGGCTTTCCCGAGCACGTGCTGCCGGCCTATCTGAAAGAGTTGGGTGTCGAGTACCACATCGTCGAGAAAGACACGTACTCGGTGGTCAAGGAACTGATCCCGGAAGGCAAGACCACGTGCTCGCTGTGCTCGCGCCTGCGTCGCGGCACGCTGTACACCTTCGCCGACGAAATCGGCGCGACCAAAATGGCCCTCGGTCATCACCGTGACGACATCGTCGAGACGTTTTTCCTCAACATGTTCTTCAACGGCAGCCTCAAGGCGATGCCACCGAAGCTGCGCGCCGATGACGGCCGCAACGTGGTGATCCGCCCGCTGGCCTACTGCAACGAGAAAGACATTCAGGCCTATTCGGACTTGAAGGCATTCCCGATCATCCCGTGCAACCTCTGCGGTTCGCAGGAAAACCTGCAGCGTCAGGTGGTCAAGGAAATGCTTCTGGACTGGGAACGCAAGACGCCCGGTCGAACTGAAAGCATCTTCCGCAGTCTGCAGAACGTGATCCCGTCGCAACTGGCCGACCGCAACCTGTTCGACTTCACCAGCCTGAAGATCGACGAGACGGTGGCTTCGCGCTTCGTCAACGTGGTCAACCTCTAATCAAAACTGTGGGAGTGGCCTGTGGTGAGGGAATTTAGCGAAACGTCGCACCGCCCCGTTGGGCTGCGCAGCAGCCCCAGTCTATTCTGGGAGCGCTTCGCGCTCCAACGGGGATGATTCCCCTCGCCACAGGGCCCGACATCAGTTTTTTTATTCAATTAACCAGGAGAGGGCATGCGCGATTACAAGTGGCTGCACGAATACTGTCTGAACCGCTTCGGTTCGGCAGCTGAACTGGAAGCCCATCTGCCCGTTCCCAATACCCCGGCGCAACTGCGCAAAATCAGCGACGACCGCTACCTTTCGACCATGGCCCTGCGGGTGTTCCGTGCCGGGCTCAAGCACAGTCTGGTCGACGCCAAGTGGCCGGCCTTCGAAGAAGTGTTCTTCAAGTTCGACCCGGAAAAAGTCGTGCTGATGAGTGCCGAACACCTTGAACGCCTGATGCAGGACGCGCGGATCATCCGCCACCTGGGCAAGCTCAAAAGCGTGCCGCGCAATGCGCAGTTCATTCTCGATGTCGAGAAAGACAAGGGCAGTTTCGGCGCGCTGATCGCTGACTGGCCGGTGACGGATATCGTCGGTCTGTGGACGTACCTGAAAAAGCACGGCCATCAACTGGGCGGGCTGTCGGCGCCACGATTTTTGCGCATGGTCGGCAAGGATACGTTCGTGCCGAGCTACGACGTGGTCGCGGCGCTGAATGCGCAGAAGATCGTCGACAAGGTGCCGACCAGTCAGCGCGATCTGGCGATGGTGCAGGACGTGTTCAATCAATGGCACGAACAGAGTGGCGGGCGAGCGATGAGCCAGATATCGATGATGCTCGCGTATACCGTCAATCATTGAAACCGAGTCGGCCCAATCGCGAGCAGGCTCACTCCTACAGGGGGCTGTGAACGCCTATCCCTTGTGGGAGCGAGCCTGCTCGCGAAGACGATTTGTCAGGTGACGCTGATCTCGCCTTCACCCGCCAGTTTGCGATTCAACTGATACCGCCAGCGCACATACAGCAGCGCCGAGCAGAACACCGCCAGGCTCGCTGCCATCTCCAGCACACCAAACAGCTGCCTGTTCGGGTCATACGCCGCCAGTGCGCCTTTGATGAAATACAGATTCACCACAAAGCACATCCACGAGTGAGCCCGCGCGCTCCCCATGATCATCGCTGGCGCAAGGACGATCCACGGGATCAACTCGACCAGTAGAATCACCCAGGGCCGCGCGCCATGCAGGTCAGCGAACACCAGGTAATAAGCGGCGAGTAATCCGGCCAGAGCGAAAAAGCTCAGCAGACTGATCACCCGCATGGCCTTCACCCGCGGCTCCAGCCATGCGACCGAGGGCAGGATTTTCGGCTTCTTCGCCACCGTCAGCCCTCCAGTTTCTGCGCAGTCTTGGCCAGACGCAGACCGAGCGCGCGACACAACGCCACTTCGTGCTGATCGAGGCCACTTTTGCCGTCTGCCCCCGCGTGGTGGCTGGCGCCATAAGGCGTGCCACCTCCCTGGGTTTCGAGCAATGCCGATTCGCTGTAAGGCAGGCCGGTGATCAGCATGCCGTGGTGCAGCAGCGGCAGCATCATCGACAGCAGGGTGGTTTCCTGGCCGCCATGCAGGCTGGCGGTAGAAGTGAACACGCCGGCCGGCTTGCCGACCAGTGCGCCGGTCAGCCACAGGTTGCTGGTGCCATCGAGAAAGTACTTCAGTGGCGCGGCCATGTTGCCGAAGCGCGTCGGACTGCCGAGGGCCAGACCGGCGCAATTCTTCAGGTCATCGAGGGTCGCGTAGAGCGCGCCTTCATCCGGGATCTGCGGCGCGACTGCTTCGCACTCGGTGGAGATCGCCGGCACGGTGCGCAGGCGGGCCTCGAGGCCGGCCTGTTCGACACCACGGGCAATCTGTCGGGCCATCTCGTTGGTCGAGCCGTTGCGGCTGTAATACAGCACCAGAATGTACGGCGCGCTCACGGCAACAACTCCAGAATGTTTTCCGGTGGACGGCCGATGATGGCTTTGTCGCCGACTTCAAGAATCGGCCGCTCCATCAGCTTTGGATGTTCGGCGATGGCAGCGATCAATTCCGCTTCGCTGAGGCTTTCGTCAGCGAGCTGAAGCATTTTGTATTCATCTTCCCCAGTGCGCAGCAGTTGCCGTGCGCTGATCCCCAGCTTGCCGAGCAGGGCCTTGATTTGCGCCGCGTTCAGCGGGGTTTCGAGGTAGCGCACGACGTTTGGCGTCAAGCCGCGAGCTTCAAGAAGTTCCAGCGCGCCGCGGGATTTCGAGCAGCGCGGATTGTGATAAAGCGTCAGATCGGTCATGGCGGGTCGCTTCTGGCGTAAAGTGGCGGCTATTCTAACTGTGCAGCGCGCAATCCAGAACCGTCAGAGGCGATGGGTCGCAGGCGCCTTCAAATTTTCACAAGGAACACGACATGACACGGCGATTGGCAGCGGCATTGACGATAATCGGGGCGTTGATGCTGGGGGGCTGCGGCAATGATTACGGTATCGACCAGAACGGTCAGAAAGTCGCCTCCGAGCGTTTGGACAAACAATGGGTCGTACTCAATTACTGGGCCGAATGGTGTGGTCCGTGCCGCACGGAAATTCCCGAGCTTAACCATTTGGCTGACGAACTCAAGAGCAAGAATGTCGGGGTATTCGGGGTCAACTTCGACAATGTGCAGGGTGTCGAGTTGAAGGACGCCAGCGAGAAGCTCGGCATCAAGTTCACCGTGTTGGCGCAGGATCCTGCGGAACTGTTCGAGCTGCCGCGCAGTGAAGCCTTGCCGGTGACGTACATCATCGACAACAAGGGCAAAGTGCGTGAACAGTTGATGGGTGAGCAGACGGCGGCGGGAGTGATGGCCAAACTCGAAGCGTTGCAGGCGACCAAGTGAGTTGTCGCTGAAGAGCAACCCTCACCCCAGCCCTCTCCCAAAGAGAGAGGGGGCCGACCGGGGTGTCTGGCGATTTACATCGACCTGAAAGTACCAGTCGATTTGGAATCGGCGAAGCGACATCAAGTCGACTCAAAGACGACGAAGTAACATCAAGTCGATTTTGGATTCACCAGCACAGGATCATTTCGGCGTATCTCTGGAGTATCCCCCAATCAGTCCCCTCTCCCTATGGGAGAGGGTTAGTGAGGGGCTTGGCGATCTAAAAGATCAACCCTCTTCCAGCCACCACCGCAACGGCTTGCCTTCCGCCGGCCAGAAGCGCATCTGGTCGATCGGCGAAATGTCCCAGCGCTCGACATGTTCCAGCGCCTGCAGGAAGCGTTGCTCCTGCTCCATCAACGCCGGTGCGCAGAGTTTGCGGGTCTTGCCTATCTTGCCGAAGCTGATCTTGTCGCCGTCCAGCGTGTACGGCGCAAACCAATGGTTGCAGCCGCCGTTGCCGTAAGCGCGGCCGTCATCGCCGAGGGTGACGGTCAGGTGGCTGTAATCCATCAATGGCCGCTCGCCGATCCACTCCAGAATGTAGCTGCGGTTCTGTTGCAGTTGCACAGGCTCCGCGGCGCAGCCTACAAGGCCGGCACCGACCAGAGCGGTCAGGGCAAGGCGTTTCATCACGCAGGCTCCTGGCATTTCGGGCACAGGTGCTTGTCGCCAACGGCTTTCCAGCCCAGCTCGGCGATGCGCGCGGTAGCTGCCGGTTTTTCAGCGGTTTTACCCAGCTTGGCGTCGACGGCAAATTCAAAGCTCAGCTCTTTGGCGCAGCTGTCGCAGTTGACCTGCCAGGTGTGGATCGCCAATTCGCCGAATACCGGGCCAGTGGTCATTGCGGTCCATTGACCTGGCGGATTGATCAGGTGGCGGACGGTTTCGACGGTCAGGCGCATGGACAAATCCTTGCTGCCTTTGAGCGTGACCAACAGCGCGTCACCGATGCGAATCGAGCCACCGTTGCCGGTCACTTGATAGCGGCCCGGAACCAGGGCGCGGCATTCGGTGAGGGTGTGTTGCGGGTTCATCAGGTTGTAGCGGAAATCGTGTTCGACCATGGGTCCTCCAAATATGCGCGACATGCTAGCACGGGCCCGGTTGCAGAATGATGTGCGCGTGCGACCTTCGATCTGGTTCAAATCGACTCGGCCCCATGGCAAACTGCCGCCCTCGACTCTGAAGGAACGGAACATGGCGCTGATCGAATGTTATGAATGCAAGCGCAGCATCAGTTCGCAAGCCGCCGCGTGCATTCACTGCGGCGCTCCGATGGCGCAGCAGGCAGCTCACGCTCACGCGCAGACTGTAGCGGCGCCTGCACGGGCATCGACGATTTCGTTCGGCAGCCTGCCGCGCAACAAGGCAGTACCGGAAGCGGTTGTGCCGCCAGCGTCGCCACCGTTGCCGAGCGCCATGTCCGCCACGGCGCAACCTCGACGTCAGCAGCAAGTCGGGCAAGGGGTTGAACTGCACATTAATGAAGACGGCAGCCGTCCCGTGGAAGGCTGGCTGAAAATCATGGTGTTCCTGCTGCCGATGGTGTTCGTCTGGTTCCTGCTGCGCCGCGGGCACTCGATGAAACAGCGTCTTTTCGGTTTTGGCTGGCTGGCGCTGTTGATTCTGGCGGCCTCGCTGTAAGCCGCTGACGCCTTACCCCTCGACCTGGTTTTGCGGCGTACCGGCCGCCCAGGTCGCAATGTTGTGCAAGGTGGTGGCGGCAATTGCGCCGAGCGCTTCATGCGTCAGAAAGGCTTGATGCGCGGTGATGATCACGTTCGGGAAGGTCAGCAAGCGCGCCAGCACATCGTCCTGCAAAGGCAGGTCGGAGCGGTCCTCGAAAAACAGTTGGGCTTCTTCCTCATACACATCCAGACCCAGATAGCCGAGTTGACCTTCTTTCAACGCGTCGATCAGTGCCGGCGTGTCCACCAGGCCACCCCGTCCGGTGTTGATCAGCATGGCGCCCGCTTGCATATGTGCCAGTGAGTCGCGGTTGATCAGGTGTTTGCTCTGCTCGTTGAGCGGGCAGTGCAGACTGATGATCCGTGATTGCGCGAGCAGCTCCGGCAGGCTCAGGTAACGCGCGCCCAAGGCCAGAACATCCGGGTTTGGATACGGATCGTAAGCCAGTAACTCACAACCGAAGCCGTGCATGATCTTCGCAAACGTCGCGCCGATCTGCCCGGTGCCGACAATGCCGACGGTTTTGCCGACCAGATCGAAACCGGTCAGGCCATGCAGGCTGAAATCGCCTTCGCGGGTGCGGTTATAGGCGCGGTGCAGGCGACGGTTCAAGGCAAGGATCAACGCCACCGCGTGTTCGGCCACTGCGTGCGGCGAATAGGCCGGAACGCGGACGACGGCCATTCCCAGGCGTTTGGCGGCAATCAGGTCAACGTGGTTGTAGCCCGCCGAGCGCAGGGCAATCAAACGTGTGCCGCCAGCGGCCAGGCGTTCCAGTACCGCCGCGCTGAGATCGTCATTGATGAATGCGCAGACGACCTCGTGCCCGTCGGCCAATGCGGCGGTGTCGAGGCTGAGGCGGGCCGCTTGAAAGTGCAGTTCGATATCGGCCGGGCCGTCGGCAGCGAGGAAGCTGTCGCGGTCGTAGGTCTGGCTGCTGAAAACGATCGTGCGCATGAAACCCTCCTGGAACATCGACGCGGGCTGAAATCACCCGCGACAACTTTAGCGCCCTTGAGCGGAAGCAGTATTGCCGTGGATCAGGCGCTGATCCGTGCCTGTGTGGCGAGACGATTGATCGAGCGTTCGAGCTCGTCCAGTGCTGCCGCCGCTTTGGGGTCGTCCTGCTTGAGCAGGGTCTCACTGCGTTGGCAGATCGCGCGCAATTGCGGTACGCCGCAGTAACGCGTGGCGCCGTGCAGACGATGCACCCGCTCAAGCAGTGCATTCTGATCGTGATTGTCGCGCGCGCTGCGAATGGCTTCGCGGTCGGCTTCCAGCGACGCCAGCAGCATTGCCAGCATGTCCGCCGCCAGATCAGCCTTGCCCGCGGCCAGGCGCAAGCCTTCCTCATGATCAAGTACCGGCAGTTCGTTATTGCCGGCCGCACTTTCGCTGGTTCGCTCCGGCCCTTGATTGCGCAGGGCCAGGCCGGTCCACTTGAGCACGACCTGCGCCAATTGCCGTTCGCTGATCGGCTTGGTCAGGTAATCGTCCATGCCGCTTTGCAGTAGCGCACGTTTTTCGTTGGCCATGGCGTGGGCGGTGAGGGCGACGATCGGCAGTGGTGTGCAATGCCGTTCGCCTTCCCATTGGCGGATGGTTTCGGTGCTCTGGCGGCCGTCCATGCCCGGCATCTGCACATCCATCAGCACCAGATCGAAGGATTCGCTCTGCACCGCTTTGACCGCTGCATAACCGCTCTCGACGGCAAGTACCTTGGCGCCCATGTCTTCGAGCAGGGTCTGCACCAGCAACAGGTTGGCCGGGTTGTCATCGACGCACAACACACGCGGCGCGCGACTCGACAGCGGCTCACCCGGTTCAGTGCGCGGCTGACGCGGGTTGACCAGATCGGCCAGCGCGCGACGCAATTTGCGCGTGCAGGCCGGTTTGGCCTGCAGCTGACTGTGCGGGTTGGGCACCGACAGATGAAACAGCGTCTGCTCGGTGGTCGGACACAGCACCAGCACTTTGCAGCCGAGGTGTTCGAGGTCCCAGATGTGCTGGTTCAAACGCTCCGGGAGCATGTCGTTGCTGGTGATGCCGATGACCGCCAGATCAATCGCCTGATCGGTCTGATGAGCGCCAGTGACACCGTTACTCAGGCTTTCCAGAGTGTTGAACGGCGTGACGTCGAGGCCACAGTCTTCCAGTTGATGCTGCAGAGCCTGGCGCGCCAGTTCATGGTTTTCCAGCACTGCCACGCGGCGACCGAGCAATGGCGCAGCCGGCAGGTCCTCGGCGTCGTCGCGGGCTTTCGGCAGGCTCAGGCTGATCCAGAATTCCGAGCCTTCGCCCGGCGTACTGTCGACACCGATTTCACCGCCCATCTGTTCGATCAGCCGCTTGGAAATCACCAGTCCCAACCCGGTACCACCGGGCTGGCGCGACAGCGAGTTGTCGGCCTGGCTGAAAGCCTGGAACAGCGCGCGCACATCCTGACTCGACAGCCCGATGCCGGTGTCCTGAATGCTGATGCGCAACTGCACGCTGTCGTCGTTTTCTTCTTCGAGCATGGCGCGGGCGACGATGGTGCCTTCGCGGGTGAACTTGATCGCGTTGCTGACCAGATTGGTGAGGATCTGCTTCAGGCGCAGCGGGTCACCCACCAGCGACAGCGGCGTGTCGCGGTACACCAGGCTGACCAGTTCAAGCTGCTTGGCGTGCGCGGCAGGGGCGAGAATGGTCAGGGTGTCTTGAAGTAAATCGCGCAGGTTGAACGGAATGTGGTCGAGCACCAGTTTGCCGGCCTCGATCTTCGAGAAGTCGAGAATCTCGTTGATGATGCCTAGCAGGCTGTCGGCGGATTTTTCGATAGTGCCCAGGTAGTCGAGCTGGCGCGGGGTCAGCTCGCTTTTCTGCAATAAGTGCGTGAAGCCGAGAATACCGTTTAGCGGCGTGCGGATCTCGTGGCTCATGTTGGCGAGGAATTCGGATTTGATCCGGCTGGCCTCCAGCGCTTCTTTGCGCGCCAGATCGAGCTCGATGTTCTGGATTTCAATGGTTTCGAGGTTCTGGCGCACATCCTCGGTGGCCTGATCGACGCTGTGCTGGAGTTCTTCGCGGGCGTTTTGCAGGGTGCCGGCCATGCGGTTGATGCCCGACGCCAGTTCATCCAGCTCCTGACTGCCGAGCGGCGGCAAACGCGTTTCGAGGTGGCCGTCCTTGAGTTGCGCGACGGCTTGTTTGATCTGGCTCAGCGGACGGTTGATCGTCCGGCCCATGCGCAACGCGAGCAGTGCCGCGCCGGCCAGTCCGGCGGCAATCAGCAACAGGCTGGCAAACAGGCTGCGATAGCCGCGCAGCAACATGCCGTTGTGTGACAGCTCCAGTTCGACCCAGCCGAGCAGGCGCTCGGACTCTTGCGGAATCAGTTCGCCGGCAAGGTTGCGGTGCTTGCCGAACACCGGCATCAAGTAGCGCGTCGCGTCATTACCACTGCGCCGTTGCAGTTGGGCGCTGTCGCCGCTCGGAGCCTGATTGAGCATGGTCGGCCCGGCGTGGGCCAGCGGCGAGCGATCCGGCGCAAGGAACGTGACCGCACGCACGTCCGGTTGTTCGAGAGATTGAGTGGCGATGCGTTCGAGCAGGTCACTGTTGCCATGACCCATGGCGGGCGCCACCAGCGGCGCCAGTTGCTCGGCGATCATTTCGCCTCGCTGCATCAATTGGGTCTGCAAGTCGGACTGCTGCATCCAGGTGAAATAGCCACCCAGTACCAGCGCCATCAGGCTGGTTGGCAACAAGGTCAGCAATAACACGCGACCTTTGATTCCCAGTTTCTTGAGCACACCTGTCTCCTGCATCCCGCTGATCTGTTGACTCAAGCGTGCATCCGGCACGCGACATTGGCGCAGTGTAGCGATTTGCTCGCGGGCAATCTCCGGAAAAATAGTGTCGCCGTCGGTCTGCGCGAAGGTTGGCGTTTGTCCGGGCGGTCAACCTTGGGTTGCCCGATGCCCGGCAATCTTGAATAATCGCGCCCAACTGAGAATTACTTGCAGATACTCATGACTCCTGTTTCCGTTGGCCAGCCACGCATTCTTTCCATCGAAGACGATCCGGTGCTCGGTGCCTATGTTCACGAGCATCTGGGCCGCAGCGGCTTTCAGGTGACCTGGTGCCAGAACGGTCAGGAAGGTCTGAGTATCGCCAGGCGCCAGCCGTTCGACGTGGTGCTGATGGATATTCTGTTGCCGGGTATGGACGGCTTGAACGTGCTGACCCAGTTGCGCCAGAGCCATTCGACGCCGGTGCTGCTGATGTCGGCCCTCGGCGCCGAAGCCGACCGCATCAGTGGTTTCCGCTTGGGCGCCGATGATTATCTGCCCAAACCCTTCAGCATGGCCGAGCTGCATGTGCGCATCGAAGCCATTCTGCGCCGGGTTGCCCTTGATCGTCGCCCGGCCGCGCTCGCGCCATCGGTGCCGGTGGGCGCGCTGCGTTTCGACGAAGAACACTGCGATGTGTTCTACCGCGAGCAAGCGGCCGGTCTGACCCGCAGCGAATACCGCCTGCTGGAAACCCTCAACCGCAATGATGAAGAAGTGTTGAGCAAGGCCTTCCTTTATCAGCACGTGTTGCAGCGTGGCTACGCCGCCCACGATCGAAGCCTCGACATGCACATCAGCCAGATCCGTCGCAAACTCAAAGCCGTCGGTTATACCGAGCGCGAAGTGCGCACGGTGTGGGGCAAGGGTTATGTATTGAGCGCCGCCGATGAAGCTGTCTGAGCTGCCGGGTCGGCATTCGCTGTTCTGGAAACTGGCCTGCCTGCTGGTCGCATTTTGTCTGCTGATGATCTGGCTGAGCTGGTCGTGGGGCCGCTATATGGAGGAGCGCAATCAGTTTCTCTCCGACGAGGCGCGCGGCACGCTGAGCCGTTATGCCAGCGAAGCCGAGCGCGCCTGGCAGCGCGCCGAGCGTGATGGGGTCGACAGCTGGTTGCAGAGCATGGAGTTGCGCGAGGCTGGTTGGGTCGGCGTGATCAGCGGTAATTTGCAGTCGCTGAGCAGTGCGCCGTTGAACGAGCAGGAAGTTCAGCACATGACTTTTCTGCGCGGCCTCGACTGGCCGATTCACAAGCAAGGGCGGCCGTGGCTGCGCATTCCCTTCCCCAACGATCCATCCGCCGGCAGTCTGGTGATCGAGCTGCCCGAGCGTTTTTTGCCGGGCAAATACAGGCTGTTCTGGCGAGTAGTCACCAATGGCGTGATTCCGGGACTGTTCACTTTGTTGCTGTGTGTCGGGCTGTATCGCTTGCTCGTGGTGCCACTGAATAACCTGCGTGAGCAGGCCAATGCCTGGCGCGCCGATCAATTGAATGTGCGTCTGTCGAGCGGCATGACCCAGCGCCCGGATGAACTGGGTGAATTGGCCAGAGCGTTTGATTCCATGTCCGAGCGCCTGCAATCCACGGTCGGCCTGCAACAACAATTGCTGCGCGACCTGTCCCATGAGTTACGCACGCCCCTCAGCCGCCTGCGCGTGGCCAGTGAAAGTGAACAAGGCCTGCCGCAGTTGCGCGAACGCATCGGTCGTGAGGTCGATGGCATGCAGCGATTGGTCGAAGACACCTTGCAACTGGCCTGGCTCGACACGGACCGCACGCCATTGCCGGATGAAGCCATTCAGATTCAGGCCCTGTGGGAAATGCTCACCGATAACGCTTGCTATGAAAGTGGCTGGCAGAGTCTGCAATTGCAGTGCTCAGTGGAGGCATCGTGCTGGGTGCGCGGCAATCTGAATACCTTGGCGCAGGCGCTGGAGAACATTCTGCGCAATGCCATCCGGCATTCGCCAGCGGGCGGGATTGTGCGTCTCGATGGGCGACGCGAGGGCGATTACTGGCATTTGTGGCTCGAAGATCAGGGCGGCGGAGTGGCTGACGGGGATCTGGAGCGGATCTTTTCACCGTTTACCCGACTCGACGGTTCGCGACCGGGGGATGGCGGGTTCGGGTTGGGCTTGAGCATTGCGAGGAATGCGGTGCAGCGCCAGGGTGGACATCTTTGGGCGCAGAACAGCGGGGCCGGGTTGCGACTGAATTTGCGGTTGGTGGCTGATGATGGGGTTGCGTCGAATGACGCCTTCGCGAGCAGGCTCGCTCCCACATTGGAGCTGGGTTCACCGCAGGTTGTGTGAACGGCAGTTAATAGTGACATCACCGCTGACACTATTTTGCGAACGACACTACTCCTTGTGGGAGCGAGCCTACTCGCGAAGAGGCCCAGAGCATCACCACAAATAAACATGGCTCAATACAAAAGTCGCACCACTGGTGCGACTTTCAGTTGCTTATTCCCATAAACCATAAGCACCGCACTTTGCGTGATATGGCCTGCGCGGGTTTGCCGGTATGATAGGCGCCCCCGCACGTCTGGATTGCGAATACGCCATGACCCTGCAGTACCCAACCATCGCCGATTGCGTCGGCAACACTCCGCTGGTGCGTTTGCAGCGCCTGCCCGGTGCCACCAGCAATACCCTGTTGCTCAAGCTCGAAGGGAATAACCCGGCGGGTTCGGTCAAGGACCGTCCGGCGTTGTCGATGATCACTCGCGCCGAGTTGCGCGGGCAGATTCACGCCGGCGATACGCTGATCGAAGCAACTTCGGGCAACACCGGCATTGCGCTGGCCATGGCCGCCGCGATCAAGGGTTACAAGATGATCCTGATCATGCCGGACAACTCCAGCGCCGAACGTAAGGCGGCCATGACCGCTTACGGCGCGGAATTGATTCTGGTCAGCCAGGAAGAGGGCATGGAAGGCGCTCGCGATCTCGCTCAACGCATGGAAGCCGAAGGCCGTGGCAAGGTGCTCGATCAGTTCGCCAATGGCGATAATCCTGAAGCGCACTACACCACCACTGGCCCGGAGATCTGGCGTCAGACCCAGGGCAGCATCACCCATTTCGTCAGCTCCATGGGCACCACCGGTACCATCATGGGCGTCTCGCGCTACTTGAAAGAGCAGAGCGACAGCGTGCAGATCGTCGGTCTGCAACCGATGGAAGGCTCGGCCATTCCGGGCATCCGCCGCTGGCCGCAGGAATACCTGCCGAAGATCTATCAGGCCGACCGCGTCGACCGTATCGTCGACATGGCGCAAAGCGAGGCCGAGGACGTCACCCGTCGTCTGGCCCGCGAAGAAGGCATCTTCTGTGGTGTGTCCTCGGGCGGTGCGGTGGCAGCGATGCTGCGCTTGTCCAAAGAAGTTGAAAACGCGGTGATCGTCGCGATCATCTGCGACCGTGGCGACCGTTACTTGTCGACCGGCATTTTCGACGCGCCCAACTGATGGCCAAGCAAGAGAGAGGCCTGCGCTTTCAGCCCACCGGCGGCAGCAAGGCCGCGCAAATTCCGACCGGCAAAAAGCAGCGCTTGAGCATCGAGCGCCTGGCCAATGACGGTCGCGGTATCGCGTTCTTCGAAGGCAAAACCTGGTTCGTCCTCGGCGCCCTCGCCGGTGAAGAAGTCGAAGCACGGGTGCTCGGCGCCCACGGCAAAGTGGTCGAAGCGCGCACCGAGCGCGTGTTCAAGGCCAGTGAGTTGCGGCGCCCGGCACCGTGTCCGCATGCCGGGCGTTGCGGCGGTTGCAGCGTTCAGCATTTGCCCCACGGCGAACAGCTTGCCCTGAAACAGCGCATGCTCGCCGAGCAATTGTTGCGTGTTGCTGGTGTCGAACCTGAAGAGTGGGCAGCTCCGCTGACCGGCCCCGAATTCGGCTATCGCCGTCGCGCCCGGATTGCGGTGCGCTGGGACATGAAGGCAAAGAAACTCGAAGTGGGTTTCCGCGCGGCCGGCAGTCAGGACATTGTCGCGATCAGCGAATGCCCGGTGCTGGTACAGCCCTTGCAACCGATCATGACCCGTTTGCCGGAGATGCTCCGTCGTTTGAGCAAACCGCAGGCGTTGGGTCATGTCGAACTGTTCAGCGGTTCGTCATTGGCGCTGCTGTTGCGGCACATGGCGCCGTTGTCCGAAGCGGATCTGAGCATCCTCAAGGACTTCTGCCAGTTCCATGAAGCGCAACTGTGGCTGCATGGCGAAGGCGAGCCGCAACCGGTCGATGCGACCCAGTCGCTGGGCTATCGTCTGGAGCAGTGGGATCTGAATTTGGCGTACCGGCCCGGCGACTTTATCCAGGTCAATGCCGGCGTCAACGAGGCAATGGTGGCGCAGGCGCTGGACTGGCTGAAACCGGGGCGCGACGAGCGCGTGCTGGATCTGTTCTGCGGTCTGGGCAACTTCGCCTTGCCGCTGGCCAAAGCCGTGCGCGAAGTGGTGGCAGTGGAAGGCGTGCAGACCATGGTCGAGCGTGCGGCAGCGAATGCCGCCAGTAACAATTTGCATAACACAAAGTTTTTTCAAGCCGATTTATCCCAGCCTTTGAGCGATGCCCAGTGGATCGGAAACGGCTTTTCTGCGGTACTCTTGGACCCACCGCGTGACGGTGCTTTCGAGGTGGTTCGCAAGCTCGCGACCCTGGGTGCCAAACGGTTGGTGTATGTGTCGTGCAACCCTGCAACTCTGGCGCGCGATACGGTTGAATTGATCAAGCAGGGCTACCGGTTAAAACGTGCCGGGATTCTCGATATGTTTCCTCAGACGGCACATGTCGAGGCCATGGCGTTATTTGAAGCGAGCCAGGATGGCTCGTCTGAATCCGTCTGACCTGTCCGGTCAGCGCTCGCACCAGCCCCGCGAGCGCAAACGGGCAACAAGGGTCAGCGATTTGACGCATTGAATCTGCGTCGTAGGGAAGGTAAAGCAACATGGTACAGGTGAGAGCACACCAGCCGATCAACACTGACGGCAGTATCAATCTCGAGGCTTGGCTCGATCACGCGGTCAGTGTCGATCTGGCACTGGATCGCGAAGCCTTGAAAGAAGCCTGCGAGTTTGCTCGCGAGGCCGAACAACAGTCCAACGCCAAGAAAAATCTGTGGTCCGAAGGTTCCGGCAGTTTCAGTACCGGCCTTGAGATCGCCGAGATTCTCGCCGACCTCAAGCTCGATCAGGATTCGCTGGTCGCCGCGGTCCTGTACCGCGGCGTCCGAGAAGGCCAGATCGAGCTTGCGGCGGTTAGCCAGCGCTTCGGCCCGGTGGTGACCAAACTGATCGATGGCGTGCAGCGCATGGCCGCCATCAGTGCCAGCCTGAGTCCGCGCCAGTCGATGGTGATGGGCACGCAAGGGCAGGTGGAAAACCTGCGCAAGATGCTCGTGGCCATGGTCGACGATGTCCGCGTCGCACTGATCAAACTGGCTGAGCGTACCTGCGCCATTCGCGCGGTAAAAACCGCCGACGACGAAAAGCGTAACCGTGTCGCCCGGGAAGTCTTCGACATCTATGCGCCGCTCGCGCACCGGCTCGGCATCGGTCATATCAAATGGGAACTGGAGGACTTGTCCTTCCGTTACCTGGAACCTGATCAATACAAACAGATCGCCAAGTTGCTCCATGAGCGGCGGCTCGACCGTGAGCGTTTCATCGCTGACGTGATGACCCAGCTCAAGGACGAATTGCAGGCCACCGGCGTCGACGCCGACATCAGCGGCCGGGCAAAACACATCTATTCGATCTGGCGCAAAATGCAGCGCAAGGGTCTGGAATTCAGCCAGATCTACGACGTCCGTGCCGTGCGTGTGCTGGTGCCGGAAATGCGCGACTGCTATACCGCGCTCGGTATCGTCCACACCTTGTGGCGGCATATCCCGAAAGAGTTCGACGATTACATCGCCAACCCGAAAGAGAACGGCTACCGCTCGCTGCACACGGCAGTGATCGGCCCTGAGGGTAAAGTGCTTGAGGTGCAGATCCGTACGCACTCGATGCACGAAGAAGCCGAACTCGGCGTCTGTGCGCATTGGCGCTACAAAGGCACCGACGTCAAATCCGGTTCGAACCACTACGAAGAGAAGATCTCCTGGCTGCGTCAGGTGCTCGAGTGGCACGAGGAACTGGGCGACATCGGCGGTCTGGCCGAACAGCTGCGTGTCGATATCGAGCCGGATCGGGTCTACATCTTCACCCCCGACGGTCACGCCATCGACTTGCCCAAAGGCGCGACACCGCTGGACTTCGCCTACCGCGTACACACCGAAATCGGCCACAACTGCCGTGGCGCGAAGATCAACGGGCGTATCGTGCCGCTCAACTACAGCCTGCAGACCGGTGAGCAGGTCGAGATCATCACCAGCAAGCACGGCACGCCGAGCCGCGACTGGCTGAACTCCAACCTCGGTTACGTCACCACCTCGCGGGCGCGGGCGAAGATCGTTCACTGGTTCAAATTGCAGGCGCGTGATCAGAACGTCGCGGCCGGCAAAACCCTGATCGAGCGCGAACTCACGCGTCTCGGTCTGCCGGCGGTGGATTTCGACAAGCTGGCCGACAAGGCCAACATGAAAACCGCCGAAGACATGTTCGCCGCCCTCGGTGCTGGCGACTTGCGCCTCGCGCAGTTGGTCAACCTGGCGCAACAACTGGTCGAGCCGGAACGCGGCAACGAACAGCTGGAACTGATCCCGCGCAAAGCCACCGGCTACAAACCGGGCAAGCGCGGCGACATTCAGATCCAGGGCGTCGGCAACCTGATGACGCAGATGGCTGGCTGCTGCCAGCCGCTGCCGGGCGATGCAATTGTCGGTTACATCACCCAGGGCCGTGGCGTGAGCATTCACCGTCAGGACTGTGCGTCGGTGCTGCAACTGTCGGGGCGCGAGCCAGAGCGGATCATTCAGGTCAGCTGGGGGCCGGTGCCGGTGCTCACCTATCCGGTGGACATCATCATCCGCGCCTACGACCGTTCCGGTCTGTTGCGGGACGTCTCGCAGGTGTTGCTCAATGAGCGCATCAACGTGCTGGCAGTCAACACCCGCTCGAACAAGGAGGACAACACCGCGCTGATGTCCCTGACCATCGAGATTCCGGGGCTGGATGCGCTGGGGCGGTTGCTGGGGCGCATATCCCAGTTGCCAAACATCATCGAAACACGGCGCAACCGTACCCCGTGAAGAACGACGCCGATCAACTGTGGGAGCGAGCCTGCTCGCGAAGAGGGAGTGTCAGTCGACATCATTGTTGCAGACACACCGCTTTCGCGAGCAGGCTCGCTCCCACAAGGTTTTGTGGTGAGAGATAAATGATGTACAGCCTTGAAGACCTGCTCCATCTGATGAACCGTCTGCGTGATCCGCAGTACGGTTGCCCGTGGGACATCAAGCAAACCTACGCGACCATCGTTCCGCACACCCTCGAAGAAGCCTACGAAGTGGCCGACGCCATCGAGCGTGGCGATTTCGATCATTTACAGGGTGAGCTCGGTGATCTGTTGTTTCAGGTCGTCTATTACAGCCAACTGGCCCGGGAAGAAGGGCGCTTCGAGTTTGCAGGTGTGATCGACAGCATCACCCGCAAGTTGATCCGTCGTCATCCCCACGTGTTCCCGACCGGGGATTTGTACGCGCCGCTGGATGTTCCTCGTTTGACGGAAGATCAGGTCAAGCAGCGCTGGGAAGAGATCAAGGCCGAAGAACGTGCCGAGAAATCTGCCGCGCCAGAGCAGCTGTCATTGCTCGACGACGTGCCGGCCACGCTCCCGGCCCTGTCACGTTCAGCCAAGTTGCAGAAGCGCGCAGGGCAGGTCGGTTTCGACTGGCCAGATGCCTTGCCGGTGCTGGACAAGGTTCGTGAGGAGCTTGATGAAGTCCTCGAAGCCATGTCTGAAAACGATCCCGTCGCCGTGGCTGACGAGATCGGCGATCTGCTGTTTTCCGTGGTCAATCTGGCCCGGCATCTGAAGGTCGACCCGGAAACTGCCTTGCGTGGCGCCAACGGCAAGTTCGAAAGACGTTTCCGTTTTATCGAACAGGCATTGCGCGACACCCACCGTCCCATAGAAGATTGCACCCTCGAAGAGTTGGACGCCCTGTGGGGTGAAGCCAAACGTCAGGAAAAGAATGCGCCCAGCTGCGGCTGAGCAACTGCCCAAGTGAGTAAGCCCCATGAGTATTTCCCTTCGCGACCAGTTGCTCAAAGCAGGTCTGGTTAACCAAAAGCAGGCCAAGCAGGTCAGCAAAGACAAACAGAAGCAGCAGCGTCTGGCCCACAAAGGTCAGATCGAACTGGACGACTCGCAGCAGCGCGCCGCTCAGGAAGCGATGGCCGAGAAGGTCAAGCGCGACCAGGAGCTGAATCGTCAGCAGCAGGAAAAAGTCGAAGCCAAGGCACGTGCGGCGCAGGTCAAGCAACTGATCGAAGTCTCGCGTCTGCCGAAGCTGACCACCGAGGATTACTACAACTTCGTCGACGACAAGAAGGTCAAGCGCCTCTCGGTCAACACGCTGATGCGCAACAAGCTCAGCAGCGGCTCACTGGCGATCGTCCACCACGCCGGCGGTTACGAAGTGATCCCGCGTGAAGCCGCCCTGAAGATCCAGGAGCGCGACCCGCAACGTATCGTGCAGCTCAACGTACAGACCGAGGAGGTCAGTACTGAGGATGATCCGTACGCGGCGTATCAGATTCCTGATGATCTGATGTGGTAATTAACTTCCGGTTCTAGCGGCTTACATCTTTGCTAGTACTTTGAAAGTTTTTATATATTGAACCCGCCGATTCGTATCGATACGATCGGCGGGTTTTCTTTTGGCGGAAATTAACTTTTTTGAAGTGTTAAGGTTTTGCGCTGCTCATGCAGTGCGTAGCAGTTTCATATAAGTGTTTTTGTGTAGGGAGAATAAATGGAATTAAATTAAATGCATAAGGATATTGCTGATGTTATTAAGCATTGCTTCGTTGCGCCAACCTACTTTTAATCCGCAGTTCTCTCAGTTGCGGGCACCTGGTCAGTCAATTACCGATTACATGGTCAGCGAACTGGATGCCCGGGTCGAGTTTGTGCGCCGCAAAATCAGGATCGCCGCCAAGGCCGCAGCGGCAGACCATGACGGCTCGGAATGCCTGTTCTTCACCTTGCCTGAATTCTTCTGGAACATCCCCTGGCGTGAGGTCGATAGCGAGGAAGAGCTGCATGAATTGACCACCGCTTACCTGGAAAAAGTACCTGCGTATATTTCGTCGTTAATGAAAGATCTGCCTGTTGAACGGTACGGCAAGATTGTCCTGTTGGCGGGAAGTTGTGCGACGTTGGTAAAAGTGGGAGAGGGTGATGCGAGTTATTACGAAGTCATCAATTACTTGCTGACGATCACCAATAAAGAATATGAAGCCAATATCCCGTTGATGTCGATGTGGCCAAAGCGTCATGTTTCCGGCATCGACTTTGGTCGGAGTGTTGGTAACGAAGATGGCTTCTGGTTCTTCAAACTGTTTGACGAGTTCGTAATCAAGATCAAGGATGACAGCGATGTCAGCGCTGAGCACAGTTACTTCGGGGGTTACCAGGGACTGTTTATCAATAGTCTTGTTCCGGGCTGCCCGTTCGGCGTTAACGTGTGCCTCGATTATGCCGTGCTGAAGCAAGGCGAGCGGGATAAGGAAGTTGAAATCCCTGAAGTGAAAATCGACTTTCTGATTGCCTGTGGCATGTCCTTTGACTACGACAAGCAACACCCGAGCGCGATCCAGTACTCGGTCAGAAATGACGGTATGGGCAGTGGTGCGTGCGAGGTGGTCATGCTTAAGGACGGGCGGATCGTCGACGACATCCCTTCGGTAGAGATCGACGATAACGTTTATCTGAGCGTTATCCGCGTTTCCTGACCAGTATTTGTTGCAGCCTGCCAGGGGAGGGCCGGCAGGCTGCAGGCTTGAAGAGTTGGGTGTTCAACCGGCTGCGCGGTCACGTTGCTGTTCTTCCACTTCCAGTTCGGCCTTGTAATTGTGGGCATCGATCTCGTTGTGGAACATGCCGACCAGCAAGTCTTGTTGATGCACGTCCCAGATCCGGATACCGGCGGCTACGCCTTCGTGGGACATGTGTGAATCGTCGCGTTCAGTTACTTTTACAGTCATCTGCTAGCTCCAAATCTCAAGTTATCTGCAGCAAGGCGTGTGCAGGACTCTTTTATATGATTTGTTAGCTTGCTAAGTAAACGCTTGATTCGTGCAACGTATTCTTGCGTGAAACGCAACAGTGCTGCAGCCCGCTAAATCCGCGACATTCGGTCGCAGCCTGCAAAGTTTCATGACAGAAGTTTCATTTTCAAACGCACCGCCAGACCATTGTGGGAGCGAGCCTGCTCGCGAATCCGGTGGGTCAGACGATGATAGGGTGACTGCAATATCGCATTCGCGATCAGGCTCGCTCCCACAGGTTTTTGCAGTGTAACTGCCATTTACTACAGGCAAAAAAACGCCCCGAACCAGTCGGGGCGTTTTTATGTGTGGCTCAAGCTCGGGGAATTACTTGCCTTCCCAGCGCTTCAGTACCAGCGTGGCGTTGGTGCCGCCGAAGCCGAAGCTGTTGCTCATCACGGTATTGAGGGTGGCGTTCTCGCGGGTCTTGGTCAGCACCGGCAGATCGGCCACTTCAGGGTCCAACTCGTCGATGTTGGCGGAACCGGCAATGAAGTTGCCTTCCATCATCAGCATGCAGTAGATCGCTTCGTGAACGCCGGCGGCGCCCAGGGAGTGACCGGACAGGCTCTTGGTCGAGCTGATCGCTGGAGCCTTGTCGCCGAACACTTCACGCACACCTTTCATTTCCGCGACGTCGCCGACCGGAGTCGAAGTGCCGTGGGTGTTCAGGTAGTCGATCGGGGTATCAACGGTGGACATCGCCATCTGCATGCAGCGGATCGCGCCTTCGCCACTTGGGGCAACCATGTCGTAGCCGTCGGACGTTGCACCGTAGCCAACGATTTCGGCGTAGATTTTCGCGCCACGAGCCAGAGCGTGTTCCAGTTCTTCAACCACAACCATGCCGCCACCACCCGCGATAACGAAACCGTCACGGTCTTTGTCGTAGGCACGGGAAGCTTGTTCCGGGGTGTCGTTACGCTTGCTGGACAGAGCGCCCATGGCGTCGAACAGGAACGACTGGCTCCAGTGCTCTTCTTCACCGCCACCGGCGAAGACGATGTCCTGCTTGCCCATCTGGATCTGTTCCATGGCGGTACCGATGCAGTGAGCACTGGTGGCGCAGGCAGAAGCGATGGAGTAGTTCAGGCCCTTGATCTTGAACGGCGTGGCCAGGCAAGCGGAAACGGTGCTGCTCATGGTCCGCGTTACGCGGTATGGGCCAACACGCTTCACGCCTTTCTCGCGCAGGATGTCCAGCGCTTCCATCTGGTTCAGCGTGGAAGCACCGCCGGAACCAGCAATCAGGCCGGTACGCGGGTTGGACACTTGCTCTTCGGTCAGACCGGAGTCAGTGATCGCGTCTTTCATGGCCAGGTAGGCGTAAGCCGCTGCGTGGCCGACGAAGCGATAGATCTTGCGATCGATCAGCTCTTCAAGGTTGAGGTCGATGGAGCCGGAAACCTGGCTACGCAGACCCATTTCGGCATATTCCGGGTTGAACCGGATGCCAGGGCGGCTTGCACGCAGGTTAGCGGAGACGGTCTCTTTGTCATTGCCCAGGCACGAAACAATGCCCAGACCAGTGATAACGACGCGGCGCATGCGAATAACCCTTAGAAGTTGTCAGTGGAGGTGAACACGCCGACGCGAAGGCCTTCGGCGGTGTAGATTTCGCGACCGTCAACAGACACCGAACCGTCGGCGATGGCCAGGTTCAGCTTGCCCTTGAGGACGCGCTTGATTTGAATGTTGTAGGTGACTTTCTTGGCAGTCGGCAGCACCTGACCGAAGAATTTCACTTCGCCCGAACCCAGCGCACGGCCGCGGCCCGGCAGGCCTTGCCAGCCCAGGAAGAAGCCGACCAGTTGCCACATGGCGTCCAGACCCAGGCAGCCCGGCATTACCGGATCGCCTTCGAAGTGGCACGCGAAGAACCACAGGTCAGGGTTGATATCCAGTTCGGCGACCAATTCACCTTTGCCGTACTTGCCACCTTCTTCGCTGATCAGGGTGATGCGATCCACCATCAGCATGTTCGGGGCGGGCAGTTGCGCGTTACCTGGGCCGAACAGCTCACCGCGACTGCAGCGCAGCAGATCTTCCCGAGTAAAGGCGTTTTGTTTGGTCATGCGAGCTCCTCAATAATCCCATGCGGCAGGTGGGGCAAATCTTCCCGACCGTTCGAAGCGTTCATGCCTCGAACCGGCAGCCTACTCATAGACTATTGCGTTGTGGTGAAAGTCACAGCACCAAGGACATGAATGTACACTTGTGCACTGAAATTTTTAATCAAGCCTCTTTTGAGGCTCGTTCGGGTGCCTAAGACTGCCGCACTTTCGCTTTTCACGCCAGTCGCAGATGGTCGAAAGGCCCACACTACGACACCCAGCGCTGCAGAATCTGCTGCAGATCATTACGTTTGAACGGCTTGGCCAGATAATCGTTCATGCCCGCCGACAGGCAGGTCTCGCGGTCGCCCTGCAAGGCATTGGCGGTCAGCGCGATGATCGGCACCTCGCTGCGTCCGGGCAGGCGACGGATCTGTCGGGTGGCTTCGTAGCCATCGATGATCGGCAAGCGGCAATCCATCAGAATCACTTCGTAATCATTGCCTTCGGCGCTGCGCACCGCCTGCGCACCATCGGTGGCAACGCTGACCGTAAAGCCCAGGCTACGCAGCATCGCTTCGATCACGGTCTGATTGACCGGATTGTCTTCCACCAGCAGCACGTTGCGCCCCTCACCCTGGCCGTCGCCATTCGGCGCGCGCGGTGCTGGCAGTGGCGGCAACGCCTGTTTATAGAGGGCCAGCGGGATTTCCAGGGTGAACACCGAGCCGAGGCCTTCTTCACTCTGCGCCCGCAGAGTACCGCCCATGCGTTCGGCGAGTGTCCGGGCGATCGGCAGGCCCAGTCCCGTGCCACCGTAGCGCCGTGAAATCGAACTGTCGGCCTGCTGGAAGGCGTTGAACATCAACTCCAGGCTCTCGGTGGAAATACCGATGCCGCTGTCGCGCACCGAGCAGGTAAACCACAGCAGTTCATGATCCAGCGACTGCCATTGCGCTTCGATGCTGACCCGCCCTTGTTCGGTGAACTTCAGCGCATTGCCGACCAGATTGACCAGAATCTGCCGGATCCGCGTCGGATCGCCCTGCACTTGCAAGCCGCGCATGTCCTCGGGGATCCGCAGGTTCAGCGCCAGGCCCCGTTGCACGGCGCTGTGCTGAAACGACTGGGCGCAGGCGCCGATCAGTTCGGCCAGATTGAACGGAATGTGCTCCAGCTCCAGTTCCGAGCGCTCGATCCGCGAGAAGTCGAGAATGTCGTTGATGACTTTCAGCAGATGCTCGGTGGACTCTGATGCGAGCGCAGCGTATTCGACCTGCTCCTCGGTCATCTCGGTGGTTTCGAGCAGTTGCAGCATGCCCAGTACGCCATTCATCGGTGTGCGCAGTTCATGGCTCATCATCGCCAGAAAATCGGATTTGGCGTTGTTGGCCTTTTCTGCCTCCTCGCGCGTCTGGATCAGTTGCGCCATCGCCTGATGCTGTTCGCGGCTGGCCTGCTCCAGCGCCTGGGCAAGGTTATTGATGTGTTGCGACAGCGCGCCAAGCTCGGTGTCGTCGACAATCGGTAGCGGGGTTTTATAGTCGCCGTCCTGAATCGCCTTGACCGCATTGCCGATATTGCGGATCGGCTGCGACAGGCTGCCGGCCAGGCGGCGCGCGAGGACAAAAGTGAACAGCAGCGCGAACAGCGCGAGGATCGCGGCCTTGAACAGGATTTCCTGCTGGCGCTGACTGAAGGCATCGTTGGACAGGCCGACGATCACCCGCCCCAGGTAATCCTCGCCGGCAGCGCCGTTATTGACTTTGCCATCCTGGAAAAAATCATTGTGCAGGGCAATCCGTTGCAGCCGCACCGGTGCCTGAAATACCTCGACCTGATGCGGGCGACTGTGGGCCGCCGCGGGTTGTTCGACATACACCAGAATCCGGTTGGCGCTGTCCTGCACTTCCAGAAAACGTACGTTGGGCGTGGCCAGCGTGGCTTTGAGCAGGCTTTCCAGCACTTCGTTGTTACCGGAAATCACCCCGTACTCGGTGGCGGGCGCCAGTTGGTTGGCGATCAGTTGGCCGGTGTGAGTAAGCTCCTGACGCAAATCCTGAATGCGCACGAAGGTGAAGAAGCTGATCAGCAACAAGGTCAACAACAGCGCCGGGCCGAGGCTGATCAACTGGGTGCGGGTATTGATATCCCAACGGCGACGGAAACTCATGGGCGGCGTTCTCCTTCAGCCAATGCTCTGGCGACGGCGGCGTCATCAGGCGGTTCGATGCCTAATGAACGAGCGACCTGCGCGTTACTAGAGACTTTGAAATGTCCGGGATAGAGCGTTCGCGGCCAAGCAGCCGGTGGCTGGTCGAGTAATTGATCGAGCAGGCTCAGCCAATCGTTCTGGTCGCTGTAGCTGCTGGCCAGGCTGCCAGCGCGCACGAAAGCAACATTGGGACCGATTAGCGCGACTTGCCGCGAGTAGCTGCTGAGCAGCAGATTTTTTGCGGTTTTCGGGTTGTACAGGTCGGGGTCGTCGAGGCCGAGCAGTACGTCGCTGTTTTTCAACACGGCTTGCAAGGGGCGGCTGTCGTGAGTGTTGTCCCAGCGCTGGCTGACGATTTGCAGATTCAAGGGTTGGGCCGCCAGGTTAAGCTCCTTGAGCAGGAATTCGCTGTGCTGATCGAACAGCACACCGACGCGCCGCGCCTGCGGCAGAATCCGCCGGATCAATTGCAATTGTCGGCTCAGCGGTGGATCGCTCCACAGCAGGCTGAGACGTGGCGGTTGCGCTGTGCCCAGCCGTTGCCGGGCTTGCAAACGGCTGATGCGCAACACCAGCGTCGCCGGGCCCTGAGGCTCCTGCAAGCGCCAGTCGAGGCTCGGCAGATCGAGCAGAATCAGACGCAGGCTCGACGGCAACTTGCCGGGCGTCGGCAGGCTGGCCAGTGGCTGGAAACGCACCGTGTCAGTCGGGCGCAGTTCGCTCAGCGCCTGCACGAACGCCTGTACGCCAGGGCTTTCCTCGGCGCCGGTCAACAGAATGTCTGCGGCCTGCACGGCCACTCCGTGCAGCCAGGCGACCAAAAACAGACAGAGCCCGGCCAGCCAGTGGCCAAGGGTTGGCGTCTTCCGTGACGTGCCCAGGCGCACCCTAGAACTCCAGCTCGGCGCTGAAATACATCACCCGGCGTTCGTCGTAGTTGTTATCGACGAAGGTGGTCGGCTCATGATCGAGACGCTGTTGCAGCACACCGGCCAGTTGCAGTTGGGCTTTACCCAGCGGGATGCGTTTGGCGATGCGCGTGTCGACCCGTTCAAAACGGTAACCATTGAGTGCGTTGTCGCCGTAATAGAAGAGGGCGCTGTTCCAACCGTGGCCCCAGTCACGCAGCCAACCGGCGGAACCGCTGTTGCGTGAGGTGAATTGCTGATCCAGAGGATTGCTCGCCTCGGCGTCGACGAATGCGTAAGTGAAGCGCAAGCGGTCGGCCCGGCTGACCCGCCAGTCGAGCTGGGTTTCGGTGCCGCGAAACCGTGAGCTATTGGCGTTGCTGGCGATGTACTGATTGTTGCGCAATGGCTCGCTGATCATCCCGGTGATTTCGTCGTAGAACAGCTTGATGTCGAGCGCCAGGCCGAGCTCGGCGAAGTAGCCGTTGTAGCCCAGCTCCCGCGAGCGCATGTGCTCCTGATCGAGATCGCCGGGGCCGCGCGTCTTGACGAAGTAGCGCGCCGACGACTGACCGTACGCCGAGGGCCGCAGGTTGCTGACCTGATAGCTCCAGTTGACGTTGTTCTCGAACATGTCCGGCGAGCGGATGGCCTCCGAGTACACCGCGCGCAGACCATGGCGCGGGTTGATCAGGTAATTGATCGCGAAGCGTGGGGTCAGCGAACTGCCGATCAGTTGCGTGTCTTCGAACATCGCCCCGCCTTGCAACAGCCAGTGTTCAGTGGCGCGCCACTCCAGTTGGCCGAACGCGCGCCAGGTGGTGTCGTCCAGCGTGCCGTTGAAGTAGGTTTCGGAATCGGCGCGGTCGTAACGATAGTTCATGCCACTGACCAGACGCAGGCTGTCGGACAGGCTGAGGGTGTCCTGCAATTCGAGATCGTAGCGCGATTCGCGGGCGCTCTGATCGATGTCGCCGCATAAAGTCTGGCTGGCACCGTTGCGCCATTGATCGAGCGCCCGGTTGGCCAGCGCCATTTCCTGCGGCGTGCCGGGCGCAGCGCCAGGGCCGGTGAAACGGGTGATGTTGCGCGCCAGCCGTTCGGTGTAGTTCGGGTCGAGCTGCCACAGTTGCGCCAGCTCGGGGCTGAACGACACTTCGGCGTCGCACGCGCGCCAGGTTTGCTGACGATCCCAGTGCTGCGCCGAGCCTTGTATATAAAGACTGTGCTCAGGATTGATGTCGAGGTTCCAGCGCACCGAGCCGGCGTAATCTTTAGCCACCACGTCGGAATTGTTGCCGGCGGCGGTAATCCCCGAGAACACCGGATGGTAGGTGTACGGCCGCTGGTTGGTGCCATCTTTCGCGTTGACCTGCCAGTCGAGGCTCTGGTTGTCGCTGAGGGTTTGGCTGACCGCGAGGCTGAAGCGGTTCAAACGGCGGCTGTCGCGGTAATCGGCACCCGTGCGGTCGGTGTCGAAACCGTCGTCCTCCTGCCCGGACAACGACAGGCGCAGGTCGCCGCCATTCCAGCCGGTGCCCTGACTGGCATAGAAGTCATTGATGCCGCGTTGACCGCGGGTGTATTTGAGCCGAGTGCCGTGGCTGTCCGCCGGGTTACGCGTGATGATATTGACCACTGCCATCAGCGCGTTGGCGCCATAGCTGACAGTGTTCGGGCCGCGAAAGACTTCGATGCGCTCGATGTCTTCCATGGCCACCGGAATATCGCTCCAGTCGACCGTGGCCAGTCCGGCGCGGTACACCGAGCGACCATCGATCAACACTTGCATGCGGCGCGCCTCGGTGGCGTTGGTGCCGTGGTAATTGACCGCCGCCTGGTTGCCGCTGATGTTGCCGACCATCATTCCCGGCACCAGGCGCAGCAGTTCGCTGATGTCGCGGGCGCCGCTGGCGTTGATCAGTTCGCTGTCGAGTACGGTCATGCTCCCCGGCACTTCCGCCGGCGTCTGTTTCAGGCGCGTGGCCGTCAGCACCTGCGGCAATGCTTCGCCGTCCATGAACAGGTCGTCCGCCTGCAACACCGGGCTGAACAACAGCGCCAGTAACAGGGACGAACGCGGGGGAGGAGAACCGACAGACACGACGCAGCCTTGAAAGCAAAGAATTGGCGCGCATGTTAACCGAGGGCAGCGACTTTTCCAGTCACGTTGCAGGCATTTTCCTAGGTTTTATTGGTCTTCTTCCTACAAGTATCGGTAATTGACGTGGGGGCTGGCCGCCATCGGGTCGCCCCGTATAATGCCGACATCGCCACTGGTATGGATTAATGGATTGCATATGACTGAACAGCGCCCGATTGCGGTCCTGGGAGGCGGAAGTTTTGGTACCGCCGTGGCCAATCTATTGGCCGAGAACGGCCATCAAGTCTTGCAGTGGATGCGTGACCCCGAACAGGCCGAGGCCATCCGGGTCAATCGCGAAAACCCGCGTTACCTCAAAGGCATCAAGATTCTGCCAGGCGTGACCGCTGTCACCGACCTGCAAGCCACTCTCGACGCCTGTGATTTGTGCTTCGTCGCGCTGCCGTCCAGCGCACTGCGCACGGTACTCGCCGCGCACGCCGAGCGCTTGAGCGGCAAGATGCTGGTCAGCCTGACCAAAGGCATCGAAGCCCAGACCTTCAAACTGATGAGCCAGATCCTCGAAGAGATCGCTCCGCAGGCGCGCATCGGCGTGCTGTCGGGGCCGAACCTGGCGCGGGAAATCGCCGAGCATGCGCTGACTGCCACGGTGGTCGCCAGTGAAGACGAAGAACTTTGCAAGCAAGTGCAAGCCGCGCTGCATGGCCGCACTTTCCGCGTTTATGCCAGTGCCGACCGTTTTGGCGTCGAACTCGGCGGGGCGCTGAAAAACGTTTACGCGATCATCGCCGGCATGGCCGTGGCGCTGGAAATGGGTGAGAACACCAAGAGCATGCTGATCACTCGGGCCTTGGCGGAAATGACCCGATTTGCGGTGAATCAAGGAGCGAACCCGATGACCTTCCTCGGTCTGGCCGGTGTTGGCGATTTGATCGTCACGTGTTCCTCACCGAAGAGCCGCAACTATCAGGTCGGTTTCGCCCTCGGCCAAGGTTTGAGTCTCGACGAAGCCGTGTCGCGCCTCGGTGAAGTCGCCGAAGGGGTCAACACTCTGAAAGTGCTCAAGGCCAAATCCCAGGAAGTCGGCGTGTACATGCCGTTGGTCGCCGGCCTGCACGCGATCCTGTTTGAAGGACGCACGCTGGAACAGGTGATCGGTCTACTGATGCGTGCCGAACCGAAAACCGACGTCGACTTTATTTCCACCAGCGGTTTCAACTGATTCAGCGTTTATCTACGGACAGGGGAGCAAGCCATGAACGATCCGAAAATCGAAGCCAAGTACGAGTCCATCCTCTTGCGCGTGTTGTGGATGATCGTCTACGTGCTGGTCTGGCAAGTGGCGCAGTTCATCCTCGGCGCTGTGGTGCTGGTGCAACTGATCTACCGTTTGATCTATGGCGCGCCAAGCGCCAGCCTGATGAATTTTGGCGACAGCCTGAGCCAGTTTCTGGCGCAGATCGGCCGTTTCGGCAGTTTCCACAGCGACCAGAAACCCTGGCCGTTCGCCGACTGGCCAACCCCGCGTGCGCCGGAGGGTGAAGCGCCGCATGCCGTGCCGCCGGCCCCACACCCGGCCCGAGATGAGGAGCCCAAGCTATGAAACTCTGGGTGTTGCGTCACGGCGAGGCCGTACCTTATGGCTCGTGCCCTGACTCCGAGCGGGAACTGACCGAGCACGGTCGCAAAGAGGCCTTGAGCAGCGCGGCCCATTTGATCGGCCAGCCGCTGACCGCGATCTACGCCAGCCCTTATCTGCGTGCGCAACAGACCGCGCAGATTGTTCGCGAGGCGCTGGGGTTCGAGCCGGAGATTCGCACGGTCGAATGGCTGACGCCGGAAGTCGATCCGGACAGGGTCGCCGATCAGTTGGTTTCGGTGAGCAATGTACTGCTGGTCAGCCACAACCCGTTGGTGGGCAATCTGCTCAGCTATCTGCAGCACGGCGCCGGGTATCCGCCGGAGCGGGTCAGCACCGCCGGGTTGGCCGAGCTGGAAAGCCCTGAGCTGTTGATTGGCTCGATGACCCTTAACAGCCTCAGACACCCTTGATACCGAGTCGGCTTCATCGCGGGCAAGCCTTGCTCCTGCAAGAGCGGATCATGCCGTTTTTGTAGGAGCAAGGCTTGCCCGCGAAGAAGCTCCTCAAATCACCGCAGCCTTTTGCGTGTTTGCCTGAAATTATTTGTTTGAATTTTTCAACCAAGCACTTGCTTGGTTGACTACGCTTGCTCCAGACCAAAAAAACAGGAGCGAGTCGCATGTCTGCCGCCTTCCGGTTGCCGCTGGACGTGTTCTACGAACGTGAAGCCCGGCACCCGCGCCAGCGCTTCCTGGTGCAGCCCACCGGCGGCGGGCAGGTAGAGACGCTCAGTTGGGCCGACGTCGGCCATCAGGCCCGCTGCGCTGCGCACTGGCTGCGCGCCCGCGAGTTGCCGCAAGGCAGCCATATCGCCCTGATCTCGAAAAATTGCGCGCACTGGATCATCGCCGATCTCGCGATCTGGATGGCCGGGCATGTTTCGGTACCGCTGTATCCCAATCTCACCGCGGACTCCGTGGCCCAAGTGCTCAAGCACTCGGAAAGTGTGCTGGTGTTTATTGGCAAGCTGGATGATTGGCCGAATATGTCGCAAGGCGTGCCGGCGGATCTGCCGACCATCAGCTTGCCGCTGCATCCGCCCGGAAAATTCGATTTCAGTTGGGCAGACCTGCAGCGCTACTCGCCGATTCAGGACGATCCGCGCCCGCCTGCCGAGCAACTGGCAACGATCATCTACACCTCCGGCACCACTGGCCTGCCCAAAGGCGTGATGCACAGCTTTGCCAATCTCGGCTTTGCCACCACGCGCGGTACGCAATTGTTCGGGCTCAACGAGAGCGATCGACTGCTGTCATATCTGCCGCTGTGTCACGTTGCCGAGCGGATGTTCGTTGAACTGGCGTCGATCTATACCGGGCAAACCGTGTTCTTTGCCGAAAGCCTCGACACCTTCATCACCGATCTCAAGCGTGCGCGGCCGACCGCAATGTTCGGCGTGCCACGGATCTGGACCAAATTCCAGATGGGCGTGTACAGCAAGGTCCCGGCGAAGCGTCTGGATTGGCTCCTCGGTCTGCCGTTTATGGGTAAACGGGTCGGGCACAAAGTGCTCGCCGGGCTGGGGCTGGACGCCTTGCGTGTGGCGCTGTCCGGCGCGGCGCCGGTGCCGCAGACCTTGCTCAACTGGTATCGGAAACTCGGCCTCGACGTGCTGGAGGTCTATGGCATGACCGAGAGCTGTGGCTACTCGCACATCTGCCTGCCGGGACAATATAAACAGGGCTGGATCGGCAAACCGTGTCCGGATGTCGAGGTGCGCATCGATGAGTCGGGCGAAGTGCAGGTGCGCAGTCAGGCCAACATGCTCGGCTATTTCAAGGAACCGCAGAAAACCGCCGAAACGATCACCGAGGACGGTTTCCTGCGCACCGGCGACAAGGGCGAGCAGGATGCCGAAGGACGCCTGCGCCTGACCGGGCGGCTCAAGGAAATCTTCAAGACCAGCAAAGGCAAATACGTCGCCCCGGCACCGATCGAGAATCGTCTGGCGGTGCATTCCCGGATCGAGCAGGTCTGTGTCGTCGGCGATGGATTGAGCGCCCCGTTGGGTTTGTGTGTGCTCTCCATCGTCAGTCAGGAAGAAGGTCGGGCCAGTCTGCACTCGAGCCTGGAAAAACTCCTGGAAGAGGTCAACGCCGCGCTCGACAAGCACGAACGCCTGCGCCGGTTGGTGGTGGTCAAGGACAGTTGGGGCGTCGAAAACGGCTTTCTCACCCCGACGCTGAAGATCAAGCGCAACGTCATCGAAGACACCTACGGCGCCCGCTTCGAAGAATGGAGCGAGCGCAGCGAGTCGGTGCTGTGGCAGGATTGAGCGACAACCAAAACAACCAAGGAAGTCTGCGATGAGCTTGTGGCGTACCACTCCCAATATCGAGCAGTTGAACGCAATCCAGAAAAACACCATTGGCGAAGTGCTGGACATCCGCTTCGAAGCGTTCGACAAAGAGTCGCTGACCGCGAGCATGGTCATCGACCATCGCACACACCAACCTTACGGCTTGCTGCATGGCGGCGCTTCGGTGGTGCTGGCGGAAACCGTCGGTTCGATGGCCAGCTATCTGTGTATCGATGCCAGCAAGTTTTACTGCGTCGGGCTTGAGATCAACGCCAACCATTTGCGTGGGTTGCGCAGTGGACGCGTGACGGCAGTGGCCAAGCCGATTCATATCGGCCGTACCACGCACGTCTGGGACATCCGTCTGACCAGTGATGAGGGCAAGGCCAGTTGCGTGTCACGGTTGACCATGGCGGTGGTGCCACTGGGTGAGCAGCCGCCGGCACGGTGACGATCAATCCATAAGATCAAAAGGTCGCAGCCTGCGGCAGATCCTGCAGTGTGTACCCTGTAGGCGTCTGCCGCAGGCTGCGATCTTTTGCTTGTCACGACATCTCCACCACTATTTCTGGCAGTTATGGTCATTGCTGCGGATCCTGGTCTTACGGACAATCAACGTCACGTTTCCCGTTCATGGATTAAGCCTGCATGTCGCAACCAATCTTTTTCGCCCACGCCAACGGGTTTCCCTCGGGCACCTATGGCAAGTTGTTCGCGGCGCTGGCGCCCGAGTACCGGGTTGCGCATCTGGAGCAGCATGCCCATGACCCGCGTTTCCCTGCCGACGACAACTGGTACAACCTGGTCGATGAATTGATCCATCACCTGCAACAGCAGGATCAACCCGTGTGGGGCGTCGGACATTCATTTGGCGGTGTGCTGCACCTGCACGCGGCGCTGCGGTGTCCTGAGTTGTATCGCGGCGTGGTCATGCTCGATTCGCCAGTGCTGACGCGTACCGATCAATGGGTGATTCGTGCAGCCAAACGTTTTGGTTTTATCGACAGACTGACGCCAGCCGGACGTACGTTAGGCCGACGCGAAGAGTTCGCCGACCTCGATAGCGCCCGTCGCTATTTTGCCGGCAAAACGCTGTTTCGCGGTTTCGACCCGGAATGCTTCGACGCTTACCTGCAACACGGCCTGCATCGGGTCGACGATAAATTGCGTCTACGCTTCGACCCGGCCACTGAAATCAGCATTTATCGCGGCGTGCCGCACACCAGCCCTGGCCGCACTCGGCAACTGCAGGTGCCGCTGGCGGTGGTGCGTGGGCACACCAGCCGCGTGGTGATGCGCCATCACACTCGTTTCGTCTCGCGCCTGCCGCAAGGCGAAGCGCTGAGCATGCCCGGCGGGCACATGTTCCCTCTTGAACGCCCGCAAGACACCGCGCGGCTGCTGAAGAACCTCTTCACCCGTTGGGAATCTCGCCAGGACAGGGATTGCGCATGAGCCCGACTTTCGAAGAAGTGCGCCTGAGCCTGCCGCATATCGAGTTGGCCGCGCATTTGTTCGGCCCGGAAGACGGTTTGCCGGTGATCGCCTTGCACGGTTGGCTCGACAACGCCAACAGCTTTGCCCGTCTGGCGCCGAAGCTCAAAGGCTTGCGCATCATTGCGCTGGACATGGCCGGCCACGGTCATTCCGGGCATCGGCCCAATGGTGCCGGTTACGCGTTGTGGGATTACGCCCATGACGTGTTGCAAGTCGCCGAGCAATTGGGCTGGAAACGATTCGGCCTGCTCGGGCATTCAATGGGCGCGATTGTGTCGCTGGTGCTGGCGGGGTCGATGCCGGAGCGCATCAGCCATCTGGCGTTGATCGACGGCGTGATTCCTCCTACAGACAAAGGCGAAAATGCGGCCGAGCGCATGGGCATGGCCCTGCAAGCGCAACTTGATCTGCGCGAGAAGCGCAAACCGGTCTACCACACCCTCGACCGTGCCATCGAAGCGCGGATGAAAGGTCTGGTGGCGGTCAGTCGTGAAGCGGCGGAGCTGTTGGCTCAGCGCGGGTTGATGCCGGTGCCCGGCGGTTACACCTGGCGCACCGATAATCGACTGACTCTGCCATCGCCGCTGCGCCTGACCCAGGAGCAGGCGATGGCGTTCGTCCAGCGCATCGGCTGTCCTGCGCAGCTGGTAGTCGCGGCCGACGGTATGCTGGCTAAACATCCGGAGCTGCTGGAGCGTCTACCCTTTAGCCGGGAACAGCTGCCAGGTGGGCATCATTTGCACCTGAACGACGAGGCCGGGGCGGATCTTGTCGCAGACTGTTTCAATCGCTTCTTCGCCATTCCTTGACTTGCCGCAGGCAACTGTCGAGGCTGGGCGGGTTGAAATGGGAGACAACCACGATGGATTTCTATACCGCTGCGACCCCGAATCACACAGTCATGCCGATCCGATGAGCCTGACTATGCGGTCACTCAGTCTGTTGGCGCTGAGCTGTTTCAGTTCCGTTTCTTTTGCCGCCGACGTGCCGGGCAGTCAGGATCTGCAGATCGTGCCGCGACTGGCCGATGCGCAAATCGTCGATTTCCGCCCTCCGGTGGAACTTGAACGGATCTATCCGTTAGGTTCGATCCGCAAGATCAGCGGCCAATTGCGCTTCGACGGCCAGGTCACGGCCCGTGGCCAAACCACTTCGGTGACTTACGAGTTACCGCCCGAACACTCCGCCACCGAAGCCTTCACCGCTGCACGCGAAGCCCTGCAAAAGCAGGACGCCGAATTGTTGTTCTGGTGTCAGGCCCGCGATTGCGGCGAAAGCAGCCTGTGGGCCAACGAAGTGTTCGGTAATTCCAAACTGTACGGCGCGGATGAGCAGCAGGCGTACTTGCTGTTGAGGCTGGCCGCGCCACGGGACAACACGCTGGTGGCGCTCTACAGCATCACTCGCGGCAATCGCAAAGCCTACCTGCATGTCGAGCAGTTCGAGGCAGTTGCGCCGTTGGGCGAGCTGCTGCCGACTTCGGCAACCCTCTTGCGTCAACTCAAAAGCACCGGCGAACTGGACTTCCCCAAACTGGTGAACGACCCGGATGATACCTGGCTACGCCTGATTTCCCGGGGGCTGAACCTCGACACGACATTGCGTGTGACGGTCTCCGGGCCGAAAGCCGAGGCCTGGCGTCAGGCGCTGATCAATCAGGGTGTGCGTGCGGCACGCATGGAAACCGGCAGTGTCGATGGCTCTGGCCTGCGCATCGATTTGCTGCGATAAGCTCTATCGGGCGAGCACGCGTGGCGTGTTCGCCTACTCTTTGCCTGACTGACTTTTTCGAGACCTTACATGCTCAATAACGATCGACTGCTGGTGCAGATCCTGCTGCTGGTGTTGTTTGGCGCCAGCCTGTGGGTAATGGCGCCGTTCTGGTCGGCGCTGTTCTGGGGCGCGGTGCTGGCGTTTGCCAGTTGGCCACTGATGCGCCTGCTGACCCGTTGGCTCAATGGCCGCGAATCGCTGGCGGCGGCCATTCTGACCCTCGGCTGGATGCTGCTGGTGGCGGCGCCGCTGGTCTGGCTGGGATTCAATCTCGCCGATCATGTGCGCGATGCCACAGCGTTTATCAAGGATGTGCAGGTTGATGGTCTGCCGGAAGCACCGGCCTGGCTGGGCACTTTGCCGGTTGTCGGTGAGCGCTTGGTGGGGCTCTGGAACAGCATCGATGAGCAGGGCGCAGCGTTGATGGTGTCGATCAAGCCTTATCTGGGGCAGGTCGGTAACTGGCTGTTGGCGCGCAGCGCGCAGATCGGCGGCGGGATTCTCGAGCTGACGCTGAGCATTGTCTTTGTGTTCTTTTTCTACCGTGACGGGCCACGGCTGGCGGCGTTCGTGCACAGCCTGTTGGAGCGGTTGATCGGGGAGCGTGCGGGTTATTACATCGAACTGGTAGCCGGCACGGTACAACGGGTGGTCAACGGGGTGATTGGTACGGCGGCGGCGCAGGCGATTCTGGCGTTGATCGGGTTCCTGATTGCCGGGGTGCCGGGGGCGCTGGTGCTGGGGATTGTGACGTTTCTGCTCAGTCTGATTCCGATGGGGCCACCGTTGGTGTGGGTGCCGGCCACGGCCTGGCTGGCCTGGAAGGGCGAGTATGGGATGGCGGTGTTTCTCGGGATCTGGGGGACGTTCATCATCAGTGGCGTAGACAACGTGCTCAAGCCGTATCTGATCAGCCGCGGGGGCAATTTGCCGTTGGTGATTGTGTTGCTTGGGGTGTTTGGCGGGTTGATTGCGTTTGGGTTCATCGGGTTGTTTATCGGGCCTACCCTGTTGGCGGTGGCTTACAGTTTGTTAACGGATTGGAGTAAGAGTCAGGGTAGGGTTGAGGAGCGGCGCTGAGCGCTTTTGGGTTGGGGTGAATATCCGTTTTTACGGGTGTTGCCTGGGGCTTGTGGTTGCTTCGTAGCGGCCAGCTGCCGAGCTGACGCTCATCCTGGTAGGAGCTGAGCTTGCTCGCGAAGGCGGCCTGACAGCCGCCCCATCTCTATCTGAATGCACGCAAACTGTGGGAGCTGGCTTGCCAGCGATGGGGACATTCCAACCCGCCAATCTTCCATTGAATGTACGCAAATGACCGTTTCCAAACCCAACCTGGAAACGATCACCTTGGACCCGGTCAACTCAAGTCGCGACATTCAAATACTTGCCCACTGATGCAGTTTGCTCCAGCGAGTATTGCTTGCTCAGGTTGGCGATCATGCGATTCAGCGCTTCGGTGGTGCTTTGGGTCGAGGTTGTCTGTTGTTCATCCGGGCGTTCGCGTCCAGCTTGCAACGCCGCTTTCAGTTCGTCGCTGCTCACGCCGCCGCTACTGTCGCTGTCCAGAACCTTGAGCAGTGCGGCGCTGGTGTCGGTGCTGGTTGTCGAGGTGCTGTCGCTGGCCTGCAACGCGCTACTCAATTCGGTGGCGGTGACGCTGCCGTCGCCATCGGCATCGAGTTGGCTGAACAGTTCGTCGCTGTTCACTTGCGGCGGCGGTGGTGGGGGCGGGGTCAGGCTGGCGGTGAGTTCGTCCTGGCTGACGACGCCGTCCTTGTTCTTGTCCAGGGCCGAGAATATTTCGCTGCTGTTGGCGGTGCTGCCGGCGCTGGTCAAGCCGCTGCTCAGTTCGTCGCTGCTGATGGCACCGTCGCCATCGGCGTCGAGGGCACTGATCAGGGCGTCGGCGAGATCGGTGTTCGGCGCTTGATCGCCATGCGGTGGCGGTGGGGGCGCCATGGCGGTCATTTCTTCAGCGCTGAGGCTGCCGCTGCCGTCGCTGTCCAGGTCACCGAATTGTTTGCTCAGGCTGACCAGCAGGCCGTCGTCGGACTTTTGCGACAGGGCGCTTTTCAGTTCGTCCTGATCCACCGCACCGTCGCCGTTGCTGTCGAGTTTGGCGAACAGTTCTTTCTGCAGTTGCTGGTTGCGCGCGTTTGGTGTGGTGGTGCTGCTGGTGCTGGTGCTTGTATAGCTCGTGTAATTGCTGACGCTACCGATCATCGGACTCACTCCCTGGAATGGAAAACCGGTGGGTGCACCGGCTTATGCAGCCTCGGGGGGCAAGTTGTCGGCGGTATGTGAGGTTTGTACCGAGTGGTACACAGACCGGAATTCACCGAGTGGTGTTTTCAGCTGCGCGGCAGGCGAATGATGGCCGTGAGGCCGCCGCCCGGGGTTTCTTCCAGATTGAGTTGCCCGCCCAATCGTTGAGCCGCCTCGCGAGCAATGGTCATGCCCAGGCCCACGCCACCGGAATTGCGATTTCGCGAACCTTCCAGGCGATAAAACGGTTCGAACACCGCTTCACGCTTGTCTTCGGCAATCCCCGGACCGTGATCGATCACGCGGATCAGCAGTTGTTCGCGCTGATCATGCAGTTCGATGCGCGCCTGTCCGGCATAGCGCAAGGCGTTGTCGAGCAGATTGTTGATGCATGAACGCAGCGCCATTGGCTGCACCGGCAACGGTGCGCAATGGCCGCTGACCTGCACGTCCGCGCCTTGGTCCTGTGCGTTCTCGCACAGCGATTCGACCAGTGCCTGCACGTCCATCAATTGCAACGCTTCGCTGGTGCGCTGTTCGTGCAGGTAGGTGAGGGTAGCGTCGAGCATGCCGATCATGTCGTTCAGGTCTTGACGCATCTGGTTCTGCAGCTTGTCGTCGCTGATGTTTTCCAGGCGCAGTTTCAGTCGCGATAGCGGGGTGCGCAGGTCGTGGGATACGGCGCCGAGCATGCGTGCGCGCTGCTGAACCTGTTCACGAATGCGTTGCTGCATCAGATTGAAGGTGTACGCCGCTTGCCGCGCTTCGCGAGGGCCGGACTCGTCGAGGGGCGGGCTGTCGAGATTTTCGCTGAGGCGTTCCGCGGCGTCACTCAAGCGCTGGATCGGGCGGCTGAGTAATTTGGCGCCGTACCACGCAGCGATCATCAGCGAGACGAACTGAAACGTCAGCGGCACAATCGGCCCACCGAACCAGGGGCGCGGCGGACGGGGTTCGAAGCGCGGACTTTGCCCTGGCCGTTGGCCGTCGGACATTGCGGAAAAGCCTGGTGGGGGCGGCGGCGGAGGCGGGCCGTAGTGATGAAACCAGGCAAAAGCCAGCAGGTGCGCCAGGACAATCGCTACAAACAGCACGCCAAACAGACGGCCGAACAGCGTATCGAAGCGCAACCGCATCAGCCGATGTCCCTGGCGTCGAACAGATAACCCTCACCGCGTACGGTTTTGATCAACTGTGGCGCTTTTGGGTCATCGCCGAGTTTCTGCCGCAGGCGCGAGACCAGCAAGTCGATGCTGCGGTCGAACGCTTCGATCGACCGCCCCCGTGCAGCGTCGAGCAATTGTTCGCGGCTCAGGACTCGGCGCGGGCGTTCGATGAAGACCCAGAGCAGGCGGAACTCGGCGTTGGACAGCGGCACCACGAGGCCGTCGTCGGCGATCAGTTGGCGCAGGACGCTGTTCAAGCGCCAGTTGTCGAAGCGAATATTCGCCCGTTGTTCGGTACGGTCATCGCGCACGCGACGCAGAATGGTCTGGATGCGTGCGACCAGTTCACGCGGCTCGAACGGCTTGGCCATATAGTCGTCGGCGCCCAGTTCCAGACCGATGATGCGGTCGGTGGGTTCGCAACGGGCGGTGAGCATCAGGATCGGGATGTCCGATTCGGCGCGCAGCCAGCGGCACAGCGACAGGCCGTCTTCGCCAGGCAGCATCAGGTCGAGTACTACCACGTCGAAATGTTCGGCCTGCATCGCCAGGCGCATCGCCGCGCCGTCGGTGACGCCGCTGGCGTGGATATTGAAGCGGGCGAGGTAATCGATCATCAGCTCGCGGATCGGCACGTCATCGTCGACGATCAGCGCGCGAATGCTCCAGCGCTTGTCGTCTTTGGGCTCATCAGTCACGGTCGTTTGGTTGCTGTGCATGGGGCTGTTCATCTGCCAGTAGGCCGCCAACCACAAAGATGGGCTGCGAGGTTGTGGTTTCAGCATAGGCGTCCGGCCGTGAGGCGGGAAGTGCTGATGTAAGGACGTGTTGCGGCTGGCGAGGCTAGCGTCGGTGCTTGTTGCTGGCGTGTCGGTTGTGTATCGGAGTCGACACAATAGCAGCGAGCGCTATGCTGATCACACGTTGGTGTGACGAATTACCGATCATCGGGTGCCGCGCCGCCGCCGGTTCCGCTACAATGCGCGCCGATTTCGACCTGCCTGAGAGCCCATTCATGTCCGCCTGCCAGACTCCTATCATCGTCGCCCTGGATTTCCCCACCCGTGACGCCGCACTGAAGCTGGCCGACCAGTTGGACCCGAAGCTGTGCCGGGTCAAAGTGGGCAAGGAACTGTTCACCAGTTGCGCCGCGGAAATCGTTGGCACCCTGCGTGACAAGGGTTTCGAAGTATTCCTCGACCTGAAATTCCACGACATTCCCAACACCACCGCGATGGCTGTAAAAGCTGCTGCCGAGATGGGCGTGTGGATGGTCAACGTTCATTGCTCCGGTGGTCTGCGCATGATGGCTGCTTGCCGTGAAGTGCTGGACAAGCGCAGCGGCCCGCAGCCGCTGCTGATCGGCGTGACCGTGCTGACCAGCATGGAGCGCGAAGATCTGGCCGGTATCGGTCTGGACATCGAGCCACAAGAGCAGGTTCTGCGTCTGGCAGCACTGGCCGAGAAGGCTGGCATGGACGGTCTGGTGTGTTCGGCGCTGGAAGCCACCGCACTGAAAACCGCACACCCGTCGCTGCAATTGGTCACTCCGGGGATTCGTCCGGCGGGCAGCGCACAAGACGATCAGCGCCGCATTCTGACCCCGCGTCAGGCGCTGGATGCCGGTTCCGATTACTTGGTGATTGGTCGCCCGATCAGCCAGGCGGCTGATCCAGCCAAGGCACTGGCCTCCGTAGTCGCCGAAATCGCTTAACCAGCCAGCGAAGATCCAAAATGTGGGAGCGAGCCTGCTCGCGAATGGGGTGTATCAGTCAACATTGATATCGACTGACACGCCCACTTCGCGAGCAGGCTCGCTCCCACATTTGTTTTGCAGTGCCTTCAGACTTTGAGCACCAGCTTGCCGAAATTCCCGCCGTTGAACAATTTCATCAGTGTCTCCGGGAAGGTCTCCAGGCCTTCGACGATGTCTTCCTTGCTCTTGAGTTGCCCCTTGGCCATCCAGCCGGCCATTTCCTGCGCAGCGCTGGCGTACTGCGCCGCATAGTCCATCACCACAAAGCCTTCCATGCGCGCACGATTGACCAGCAGCGACAAGTAGTTGGCCGGGCCTTTGACCGCTTCCTTATTGTTGTACTGACTGATCGCGCCGCAAATCACTACCCGTGCCTTCATGTTCAGACGGCTGAGCACCGCGTCGAGGATGTCACCGCCGACGTTGTCGAAATACACGTCGACGCCTTTCGGGCATTCGCGCTTGAGCCCGGCGATCACGTCTTCGTGCTTGTAGTCGATAGCGCCGTCAAAGCCCAATTCTTCAATGAGGAATTTGCACTTGTCGGCACCGCCGGCAATCCCGACCACGCGGCAGCCTTTGATTTTGGCAATCTGCCCGGCAATGCTGCCCACCGCGCCGGCTGCACCGGACAGCACCACGGTGTCGCCGGCCTTCGGTGAGCCGACATCAAGCAGGGCGAAGTAAGCGGTCATGCCGGTCATGCCCAGTGCGGACAAGTAGACCGGCAACGGCGCCAGTTTCGGATCGACTTTGTAGAAACCTCGTGGCTCGCCGAGGAAATAATCCTGCACGCCAATGGCGCCGTTGACGTAGTCCCCGACGGCAAAGCCCGGATTGTTCGAGGCGATGACTTTGCCTACGCCGAGAGCTCGCATGACTTCGCCGATGCCGACCGGCGGGATGTAGGATTTGCCTTCGTTCATCCAGCCGCGCATGGCCGGGTCGAGCGAGAGGAATTCATTTTTCACCAGAATCTGTCCCGCCGCCGGTGCGCCGACCGGTACTTCCTGATAGGTAAAGGTCTCGCGGGTCGCGGCGCCCACCGGGCGTTTGGCGAGCAGGAATTGGCGATTGGTCTGGGAGGTCATGGCAGGCACTCGGGCTGATTGAAGCCTTGTTGATAGCCCCTCACTGGCAATGTCGCAAGGTTGGCTGATGCGGCGAATGCATGCCGATCCAGAACAGTGATAGTCACCCTGCAGGTTTTATCACTGCAACGCATGGTTGCCTAAACAGCCTTTTGATAGTGCTGACGCCCGGTAACGTGCTGTGGCTATGCTGCAACTCGAAGAATCCCCCTGCATTTTCGTTCGAGGACATAACCATGAGCATGACGTTTTCCGGCCAGGTTGCCGTAGTCACGGGAGCGGCCAACGGCATCGGCCGCGCAACCGCCCAGGCCTTCGCCGCCGAAGGTCTGAAGGTGGTGGTGGCTGATCTGGACACGGCTGGGGGGGAGGGGACGGTGGCGCTGATTCGTACAGCCGGCGGCGAAGCGACCTTCGTGCGTTGTAATGTTACCGTCGAAAGCGATGTGAAAGATCTGATGGACGAGGTCATCAATACTTACGGCCGTCTCGACTATGCCTTCAACAATGCCGGTATCGAAATCGAGAAGGGCAAACTGGCCGAGGGCTCGATGGAAGAGTTCGATGCGATCATGGGGGTTAACGTCAAAGGCGTCTGGCTGTGCATGAAGTATCAGTTGCCACTGTTGCTGGCGCAGGGCGGCGGGGCGATCGTTAATACCGCGTCGGTGGCCGGGCTCGGTGCAGCACCGAAGATGAGCATTTATGCGGCGTCGAAACACGCGGTGATCGGTCTGACCAAATCGGCGGCCATCGAATACGCGAAGAAGAAAATTCGCGTCAATGCGGTGTGCCCGGCGGTGATCGATACCGACATGTTTCGTCGCGCCTATGAGGCCGATCCGAAGAAGGGCGAGTTCGCCAACGCCATGCACCCTGTCGGTCGTATCGGCAAGGTCGAGGAGATCGCCAGCGCCGTGCTGTATCTGTGCAGCGATGGCGCAGCCTTCACCACCGGTCATTCGTTGGCCGTGGACGGTGGTGTAACGGCGTTCTGAAGCCGCGCCACAGGAAAACAACCCGCCGTCGCGCGGTTTTTTTTTCGCCGGCGATCAGCGCTGTGTATCCGCTAAACAATGTGTATCAAGGCGTTAGAACGGTCGCTTTTGGCGGCGTTGTCGCACAGCCTGTCCGGCACGGCTGTGATTTACTGCCGCCAGCAAAACGGACAGGAGTTTGCGAGCTCATGGAATTGAGAATTGACCGACAGGCATTGGTGCCTGTTGTACAGCAGATTGTTGACGGACTCATCGACTGGATCATGCAAAGTGGCGCGCCACCTGCCACGCGATTGCCCTCGGTTCGACAAATTGCCCGGGGCAATCTGCTCAGTCAGTCCAGTGTGGCCGAGGCCTGCGAGCGGTTGGTCGCGCAGGGCGTTCTGGCCTCACGCCAAGGGGCTGGGTTCATGGTCGCGGCGTCACCCAAAACACTCAACAGATCGGCCGCTTGTAAGGCTGGCTGCGGTGTCTCGTGTGCGGCGGTCAGCGGGTTGAAACTGGGCAGCGGTGGGTTGCCCGAGAGTTGGCGTGAGTCCGATGACCTGAGTTACGCGATTCGACAGGTTGCCCGGACCGACATGGCCAGTCTGTTTGGCTACAGCTCGGCATTGGGCCTCCCTGCGCTGCGCGAACAGATCGTCAAACGCCTGAAAATACTCAGCATCGAGGCCCATGAGAGCCAACTGGTGACCACGGCGGGGGCCAGCCACGCACTCGATCTGATCGTGCGAACCCTGTTGCGGGCCGGGGACTGCGTGGTGGTTGAAACCCCCGGTTATGCACCGCTGTTCAACCTGTTGCGCTTGCATGGCGTGCACATGATCGAGGTGCGTCGCACACCGATAGGGCCGGACATCGGTGCGCTCGAAACGCTGCTGCGCGAATTTCAGCCGAGCGCGATGTTTATCAACAGTCACCACCACAATCCGACCGGCACGAGCCTGACGCCGGCGGTGGCGCAGCAGCTCCTGCAACTGTGCAGGCTGCATCAGGTGCGCCTGATCGAAGACGATGTCTACGCCGATCTGCACAGTGGCAATGGCACGCGACTGGCGGCGCTCGATGAACAGGTAATTTATGTGGGCAGTTTTTCGAAAACCCTGAGCAGTTCGCTGCGGGTCGGCTTCATCCTGGCTGACACTGAGCTGATTGCACGGCTGGCGCAGGTCAAGATGATCAGTTGCCTGGGCGCATCGGGTTTCAATGAGGCGGTACTGGCGAGTCTGATCGCCAGTGGCGCTTATCGCAAACTCGTGCAGCGCCAGTGTCAACGGTTGAATACCGATCGCACGGCCGCGTTGCAGGCGCTGGAAGATGCTGACTGGGAAGTTTTTGGCAAGCCGACTGGCGGCTTGTTCATCTGGGCGCGTTCATCGATGACCGATCATGCGCGTTTGCGCAGGCACGCTCAGCACAGCGATGTGTTGTTGTCATCGCCAGGTGCCTTCAGTCCCAGCGGTGAAACCAGCGAATGGCATCGGATCAACGTGGCCTATGCCTGCGACCCGCGAGCTCGACAGTTTTTTCGCAGTACTTGTGCGGATCGACCTCGAGTGTTCTGAAAACGACGCGGGCGTAGCTTTTTGCCATTATTTGAAGTCCAGAGACTTGTGCTGGTTGGTGGCCGTTGCGAATCTGCGTGCACAGACTATGGCACAGGACTACGCGCAATGATTTCGGCCGTGCAAGGACGTTTTGCCAACCTCGGTATGGCGAAAAAACTGGGCGTCGGGTTTGTCCTGGTTTTGCTGTTGACCGCATTGGTCGCGGCCATTGGTGTCTGGTCGCTGCAGACCATCAGTCAGCGCTTTGACGGGCTCAAGCAGATGTCTGCGCTTCACAGTGGCTTGCTCGACGTACGCCTGCTCGAGCAGGAGTACGCGTTGCGCGGTAATCCGAAAACCGCCGATGCCTTGCGCGAAGGCGTCGATCGGCTGGTTGCCCAGGCCAACGAACTCAAGGCGCAATCGCCGGCCAACATACCGGTGATGAGTGATGTAGAGCAGTCGCTGGGCGCCTATCGCAAGGCGTTCGATGAGTTTGTGTCGCTGACACAAGCCAAGGAGCTGGCGCTGGAAATGGCCAGTTGGTCAGTCTCCAGCGTGGCCAATAATCTCGATGTGTTGCAGGCCGGGTTGGCCGATGATGGCGCGTATACGTTGAAAGACACCGAGGGCAAGGACGGTGTGCAGTTTATCGAGCAGGCCGGCCAGGTCAGTCAGGTTTCCCGGTTGATGCTGCAAGCGATGAACGAAGCACGGATTCGTCTGGATCAAAGCCGCAAGGGCGATGCCGACAGCGCTGGCAAGGGCAATATCGAACAGGCCGCACAGGCTCAGGCGCAAGCCGAGGCGTTGAAATCCATGGTCAAGGACGAAGGCTATCTGACAGTTCTTAATGAGGTGTCCGGGCACATCGCCGGTTTCAACGACAAACTGGCCGAATACACCGGTTTACTGGCGCAGGAAAAAACCGTCTACGAGCAATTGCACCAGCGTGCGGCACAAGTGGTCGAGCGGGTGAACCAGGCTTATGTTGCCGAAGACGGCGCAATGCAGGTGGAACTGAAGAAAAACTCGCTGTTGATTCTTGGCTCTTCAGCCTTGGCGCTGTTGGTCGGGTTGATCGCAGCATGGGTCATCACGCGTTTGATCGTGGCGCCGCTGCGAAGTGTGATTGTGGTTGCGCAGCAGATTGCTGCCGGCGATCTGAGTGCGACGGTGCAAGTGAATCGCCGCGACGAGATTGGCCAGTTGATGCTGGCGATGCAGCAGATGGGCGCTGGGCTGAGCACTATTGTCAGCGGATTGCAGGCGGGTATCGAGCAACTGGCCAGCTCGGCGCAGTCATTGTCGACGGTGACGGAGCAGACCAACCTTGAGGTCAGCAGTCAAAAAGAGGAAACCGAGCAGGTCGCCACGGCCATGAATCAGATGACTGCGACCGTGCACGATGTGGCGCGCAATGCCGAAGAGGCGGCGTTGGCCGCGCAGACCGCGGATGGCAAGGTCGAGAATGGCCAGCAGGTGGTGCGCCAGAGCATGGCGCGGATCGAGCAGTTGGCGGAATCGGCGACGTCGGCGAGTTCCAGCATCGAAAGCCTGAGTGCAGAAATTCAGAACATCGGCACGGTGCTTGAGGTGATCAAAAGCGTGGCTGAACAGACCAATCTGTTGGCACTTAACGCGGCAATCGAGGCAGCGCGGGCCGGGGAGCAGGGCAGGGGCTTTGCGGTGGTGGCGGATGAGGTTCGCGCATTGGCGCGGCGGACTCAGCAATCGACCGAGGAGATCGAGCGGCTGGTCAGTGCATTGCGTGCGGCAGCGCATTCTTCGGTGCAGCAGATTCAGAGCAGTGGTGAGTTGGTGAAGCTTGCGGTCAGTGATGCGTTGCAGACCGAGAGTGCGTTGGGGAGTATCGCGGCGGCGGTATCGTTGATTCAGCAGATGAATCAGCAGATTGCGGCGGCGGCCGAGGAGCAGAGTTCAGTGGCTGAGGAGATTAATCGCAGCGTCACCAGTATCCGCGCCAGTGCGGATCAGTCGTCGCTGGCGATGCGCGGGAATGCGGCCTCCAGTATTGAGCTGGCGCAGTTGGGCAGTGAGTTGCGCGGGATGGTGGGGCATTTTCGGCTTTGAGCCTTGGCGGCCAGGCAGCCGGCCCACTGCTCCGGCCAATACCCATCCCAAGCAGGAGCTGCCGAAAGCTGCGATCTTTTGACTTTTGATTGGCAAGACGCGGCATACAAAAAAGCCACCTCTCGGTGGCTTCTCTCTTAGCATCTGCGATCAGTCGTAGATGACTTTCTTTTTCCAGTCTGCATCGGTCTCTGCATCTTTGAGGCCGGCGGTCAGTTGGTTTTCTTCGCCTTCAACCGGGGCGATTTTGTCCATGACCTGGGCGTTGGCGCGGGCCAGGAGTTTCTCCAGGTATTGCAGTTGTTCGGCGTAGATCTGCGGATCCTGCTGTTTACGCAGGTATTGCACGCCGCGTTCGAAGGCGAGGCGGGCCTGGCCGGGCTGGTTTTGTTGCAGGGACTGTTGACCGAGGTTGTTGAAGAATTCGATGTGCAGCAGGACCAGAATGTGGCGGACTTCACGGATCCACTGTTTGGCTTCGTTCGGCGGCAGGAAGCCGTCGTGGGCGGCGCGGGTGATCTGGCCGTGCAGGGCTTCGAGGAGGAAGCGCACGTCTTTGGCTTTGGCTTCGGTCAGGATCGGCGCCGGCGGATTGTTGACCGGGATCGATTCGCCCTGGGCGACCAATGCGCTCAGTTCGCTGATGCGTGCTTTGGTGGTCGCGCTGGTTTTTTCCAGGTTCAGCAGGCGCTGGCAGACGTTCAGTTCCAGGCGGGTCAGCAACAATTTCAGGCCCGGTGTCATGAACTGGCCGGGGAAGGTTTCGGTCAATTCGCCGCAGCGGCGCAGGCGGTCGTTGAGTTCGACCTTGGTACGGATCTTCTCTACCTTGTTGTTTTCCACCACATGGTTCATGTAGCCAATGGCGATCAGAATTGCGATCCCGGCTATGACTAGCAGGGTGATCATGAGTGGTGTCACCGGTAAGACCTCTTTATAGGGTTCGCATGCGAGTGTAGTGGCTGGGCATTTGTGCGCCTAGCGCCGCTCGACGAGTTGGATCGGCTGGTTCAATCTGTATCGGCCACGCGCTGCTTATATGAATGCTGGCGCTTGATGTGCAGAATGCCATCACTGCGCGCGACTATAACGCCTTGGCGACTGCCGGAATATAGGCGTCAATCGTCGGGCGACGGAAAAGCCTGCCTGGCCACGTAAAGCAGGTCGAAGTCATTGATTTAAATATATTTATATCTGGGGGTTGACGACCTATCAATCCATCCATAGAATGCGCGCCACTTGCAGCGTAAAGCACACAGCGAAGCGCGGCAGGGAGTGAATGTTGTAGCGTGTCCCCTTCGTCTAGTGGCCTAGGACACCGCCCTTTCACGGCGGTAACAGGGGTTCGAGTCCCCTAGGGGACGCCATTGCGGGAATAGCTCAGTTGGTAGAGCACGACCTTGCCAAGGTCGGGGTCGCGAGTTCGAGTCTCGTTTCCCGCTCCAATTTTAAACAGCAGCGCTTTCGGGCGGTGCTGAGTGAAACCAGAACCAAGTCTTCGGATGCGGATCTGGACACCGAAACACACACCATGTGTTCCGGGTAGCGTGTCCCCTTCGTCTAGTGGCCTAGGACACCGCCCTTTCACGGCGGTAACAGGGGTTCGAGTCCCCTAGGGGACGCCATTTGCGGGAATAGCTCAGTTGGTAGAGCACGACCTTGCCAAGGTCGGGGTCGCGAGTTCGAGTCTCGTTTCCCGCTCCAAATTCTAAAAGCGCCGCTCAGTGAGCGGCGTTTTTATTAGTGAAAGTTGTAGCCTGTGTCCCCTTCGTCTAGTGGCCTAGGACACCGCCCTTTCACGGCGGTAACAGGGGTTCGAGTCCCCTAGGGGACGCCATTGCGGGAATAGCTCAGTTGGTAGAGCACGACCTTGCCAAGGTCGGGGTCGCGAGTTCGAGTCTCGTTTCCCGCTCCATTTTCACAAAAACGCCGATCAGTGATGATCGGCGTTTTTGTTTGTGCGCGATTTGTCGCCGCCAATAAAAAAGGACCTTCACGGTCCTTTTTTTGTGCCTGCCAGAACCCGACCACACACTGGCCGGGTTCTAACGCTGGATCACAGCTTCGGCAGTTGCCCGATGCGGCCCATCATTTCGGTGACGATTTGCAGATCGAGCAAGAACTGGTCAACAGTCTTGAACTCGCCGTCAGTGTGCCCGGTGTATTTCACCTCCGGACGCGCCAGGCCAAATTGCACGCCGTTCGGCAGTTCATGAACCGATGTCGCGCCGGCGGATGTGCCGAACTCGTGCTTCATACCGAGGTTTTCCGTAGACACCGCCAGCAATGCCTTGACCCATTCACCTTCCGGGTTGCGGTACATCGGTTCGGCCACCGAGTAGTCGAAGTCTACCGCTACGTGAGTTTTCTTCGTCCAGGCAGTGAGTTTGTCAGCGATTTCAGCCTTGAGTTTTTCTGGCGACTTGCCCTTTGGCACGCGCAGGTTCACCGCCAGTTTGAAGGCTTTGTCATCCTCACCGACATACGTCAGCGAAGTGGTCAGCGGCCCCATGAATGAATCGGAAAAACCAACGCCGAGTTTTTTGCCCAGGTAATCCAGGCCCCAGTTGTCGGCGGCGTAACGGGCGGAATCGGTGAACTGGTTGTGCTTGAGCGCTACCTTGCCGTTCAGGCTATTGATCAACACCAGCATGCGCGCCACTGGGTTAACGCCTGATTCTGGCTCGGAGGAGTGCGCGGAAACGCCGGTCACCGTCAGCTTGACGTCTTTACCGTCAACCTTGGCAGCCACTTCGAAGTTGCCGCCATTGTGTTTGGCAAACTCGTTGCCAGCCTTTTGCAGGCTGGCGGCCAGTTCGGCAGGTTTGTCGGTCACCAGTGTGACGACGGACGCCGATGGAATCTGGTTGGTTGCCAGGCCGCCAGTCATCGATGTGATTTCCGCGCCTTTGCCTTCAGCTGTGCGTTTGGCAAATTTGGCCATCACGGTGCCGTAGCCTTTTTCGGCAATCACGACTGGATAACCACCATCCAGCGCCATGTTGTAGGCCGGCGTCGGGTTGTGTTCGAAGTAGTAAGGAATCGCGTCGCCACTGGTTTCTTCGGTGGTGTCGACCAGCAACTTGAAGTTACGTGCCAGCGGCAGCTTCTCTTCCTTGATGACTTTCATCGCGTACATCGCGACGACGATGCCGTTCTTGTCATCCTCGGTGCCGCGACCGTACATGCGATCACCAATCAGGGTGACCTTGAACGGATCAAGCTTGGTGCCATCCTTCAGCACCCAGTTTTCCGGGGTCACCGGCACCACGTCGGCGTGGGCGTGAATGCCGACAACTTCATCGCCTTTGCCTTCGAGGGAAATCTCGTAGACGCGGTTGTCGACGTTACGGAACTTCAGGTTGAAAGACTCGGCCAGGCTCTGGATCTTGCCGGCAATTTTGATGAACTCAGGATTGTCGTGTTGTGCCACACCTTCCTTCTGGAAAGTCGGGATCTCGACCAGTTCGCGCAGGGTTTCCAGCGCGGCTTTGCCGTATTTCACGCGGGTGTAGATACCGAGCAGGCGGTGAACTTCGTTCAGCTGTTCGGCGGTCAGGGTCTTGTTGTCGAGGAAGGCGCTGATGGCCGGACCGAGATTTTCGCTTTTGGCGATATCGCTCTTGGCCAGGCTTCCCAGAAACTCGCGAAAATCCGTCACGCTTTTGTCGTCGAAGGATTTCAGGATGACCGCGCTCTGCTGTGGGGTAATGTTTGCTTGAGCGGCGCTGGTGAATGACGCGAGGCTGGCCAGCATCAGGGTAGCGGCGGCCAGTTGCTTGAGGGAGAAATCCATTACGGAGGCTTTCCTTGCGGGCAATTGATGAGAGATATTTCTGTCGGTTGCGTCAGAAACATTTTGCAAACTAACACTGCGAGCGAGCATCAAGGGAGTCCTGAAACTTGATCTGTCGCACAGAAATGCAAAAGAGGCGCAGAAATGAAAAAGTCCCGACAAGCTTTGTCGGGACTTTTTGTTGAGCTACATCGACAGCATCAGGCGCCCGGCGAAGAGAATCAGGATCACCCCCATGCAGCGCTCGAACCAGTGGCCCATGCGCATGAACAGCAGGCGTACTTTGTTGCTGGAGAAGAACAACGCAACGATCACGAACCACAATGCATTTACAAAGCACATCCACAAACCATAGAACGCCTGGATTTGCAGCGGCGTGCTGGCGCTGATGATCGTGGTGAAGATCGCCAGGAAAAACAGCGTCGCCTTGGGGTTGGTGGCATTGGTCAGAAAGCCGGTACTGAAGGCCTTGAACAACGATTGCTCAACCAGCGGCTCCTCCGCAGATTTTTCGCCTTCAAGGGTGGTTTTCGGTTTGCTGCGGATCAGGCTGACACCCAGGTACAGAATGTAAGCACCGCCCACCACTTTGGCCACGGTCAGCAGCCACGGCGTGGTGTGCATCAGCGCGCCGACCCCGAGCAACGTGTACAAAACGTGCACGGAAATCCCTGCGCCGATCCCCAGCGCCGTGCAGATTCCCACCAGTCGGCCGAAGCGCACGCTTTGGCGGATGGTCACGGCGAAGTCCGGGCCGGGTGCGACCACGGCGAGAAAGTGAATAGTTGCCAGCGCCAGAAACTCGCCCAGGTAATTCGAATACATCTCAGCTCCAGAAGGTCAGGGGTGAAGCATTGCCGCGATAGCCGACAAAGAAGGAAAGGCTCAAGCGCGGATCAGCCACGCCCGGGGTCACCGAGTGCATGCAGCGCGAATTGAACATGATGAAGTCGCCCGGTTCCGGCCTCACCTCGAGGGCTGGCGGGCCGAGCAATGCCGGTTCGATGCCGTAACTGTCGCCACGCATTTCGTCGAACTGGTCAGGAGTAATGTCGTCATCCCACATCTGCAACGCGCCACCCTCGGTCGGCATGTTCAGATAGACGTTGCAGGCAAACTGCGCTTCGAGGCTGCGGGCCTGGAAACTGTCCGGCGCGTCCTTGGCGAAAATGTCGTGATGGGCGAGGAAGCACACGCCGGGTTTGACCACCCGTGACAGGCCGACATACATCTTGCGGCCGTAAAGGTTTTCCAGGTGTGCGCCGGCTGGCCAGGATTCGTCGAGCATGCAGCGCAGGGTGTCGATCGGGGAGGAGTAGGGCGCGCAGCGATTGCGCAGTTCGGCGATGTTGCTGGTGGCGCGTTCGAAGTAATCCTCGATCAGCAGGGGCTGGTTTTCTGCCTCGTAAAACGCCATGCCGATCCGACCGATGCTGGGTGCGTTGATGTAGCCCTCAAAGCCTGGAGCGAGAATCTTGTCGCCAATTTCGATCGCCAGCGGCACCGGCAAAAAGCCTCTGACGCGGATGGCGAGGACTTCTTCGTTGGCCAGTTTTTTTATGCACGTCTCATCGAGACGCTCGACGTCTAGCATCATTTTTTTAGGTCCATCTATCGATAGTCAACGGAACCTGCGAATGCGGTTCCCCGGCGTCGGACGCTGCGCAAGGGCAGCGTCCGAAATGCTCAATCCACGCTGTAGTGGACGGACAGCGTGCCTTTCTTTTGCGAAAGGGACGCGATCGTGACTGTGCCCAGATCCTTCAGGCTGCGTACGTGGGTGCCGCCGCAGCCATAGGCCGGCAGTTCTCCAAAACCGATTTCCCGCGCGCCTTCACGCAACGAGGTCAAACGCGGCAAATCGTCTTCGATCCACTGGCCGATAGCCTGTTGAACGGTTTGCGCATCGACTTCCTGAGCGACGTCGCCTGGTTTGAATTGCACCCGGCCTTCGTCGGGCCAGTGGTGCGCCTTGATCGGCGTCCAACCCATGGCCTGCACGCAATGACCGATCAGATGCCCGGCCGAATGCATGCGCGTGTTGAAGCAGCGGCGCTCTGGGTCGATTCGAATGCAGGTCATGCCCAGAGGCACGGCGCGATCAACGAAGTGGATGATCCGCTCCGGCTCCTGGACTACGCGCAACACCTGAGCGTCGCCAATCCAGCCGGTATCACAAGGCTGACCACCACCTTGCGGATGAAACAGTGTGGCGCGCAGCACCACGGCGAATTCGTGCTCTTGGGGCGTGCAGTCGAGGACTTCCACATTAGCCTTGAGGTCATCGCTATGGAAAAAGAGGCGAAGCGTCATATTCCATGCCCTTATTAAAGTTTCTGTTTTTATTATATGAATCGTGTAATAACGTGATAATCCGTTCAAACATCAAAGGACTTGTGCGCTGTGAGCATAAATCTCCCGCTGCCACTTCTCGGTGAAATGGCGATTTTTGTCAAAGTCGTGGAGACCGGAAGCTTTTCCGAAGCGGCCCGTCAACTGGGCTCGTCACCGTCTGCGGTCAGTCGCAGCATTTCCCGTCTGGAAAAGGCGCTGGCCACACGCCTGTTGCAACGCACCACACGCAAGCTGCGCTTGAGCGACGGAGGAGAAGAGGTGTTCAAGCGCTGTCAGGAAATGGTCAGCGCTGCCAAGTCGGTGATGGAGATCAGCGGTCAGTTCACCCACGAAGCCGAGGGCCTGGTGCGGGTCAGCGTGCCGAAAGCGGTCGGGCGCTTTGTCATACATCCGCACATGCCGGAGTTTTTGCGGCGTTATCCCAAGGTCGACATCGAGTTGCTACTGGAAGACCGCCAGGTGGATCTGATTGACGATCATGTTGATCTGGCGATTCGTATCACCGATCGGCCCCCGGCCGGGTTGGTCGGGCGGCAATTGCTGACCATCGATCATTTGCTTTGCGCCACCCCGCAATACCTCGCCGAACACGGCACCCCCACGCACCCGCATGACTTGCTCAATCACAGCTGTATTTATCTGGGTGAAACCCCGAGTGATGCGCGCTGGAAATTCAAAAAAGGCAGTAAGTCAGTCACCGTCGGCGTGCGCGGTCGCTATGCCGCCAACCACACCGGCGTCAGGCTGGGCGCGGTGTTGCAGCACATCGGTATTGGCAGTTTGCCGTACTTCACGGCGCGCTACGCCCTCGAGCAGAAGTTGATCGTGCAGGTGCTGCCGGACTGGACGTTCCTGGCTTCCTACCATGGCGGGCTGTGGTTGCTGCATTCGCCGACGCGGTATTTGCCGCCGAAATTGAGGGTGTTTATCGACTTTCTGGTGGAGTGTCTGGAGAGAGAGCCGACCTTGAGCAAGCCGGGAAGGTCGGGCAGCGCGAGTAACGCCGCGCTGGCGTATGAGTTGCCTGAAAGTGAGGTGCTTCTTTAAAGCAAAAGATCGCAGCCTTCGGCAGCGCCTACAGGGAATACAAAACCTGTGGGAGCTGCCGAAGGCTGCGATCTTTTGATCTTCAAACCTGAAAAATCAGTGCTTGCTGTCCTGTGCGGACATCGCCAGCAACTGCTTTTCCTGGTTCCAGTCGAACGGTTCGTCGTTCTGTTCTGCTTCGAAGCGACGTTCTTCCAGCGCCTGATACAGGTCGATTTCTTCATCGGACAGGTAATGCAGGCAGTCGCCAGCGAAGAACCACAGCAGATCCCGCGGGATCAAGTGGGCAATTTGCGGATAACGACTGATCACTTGCGTCAGGATGTCCTGGCCCAGGTATTGGCTTTCGATCGGATCGATGGGCAGCGATGCCAGCAGTTCGTCGAAGCGCTCCAGGAACAGGGCATGGCTTTCTTCGGGAACCTGTTCGGCCTCACCTACGGCGACCAGGATACTGCGCAGGTGGTCGAGCAAAACGAGATGATCGGCAACGACGTTGGACACGAGATAAGTCCTCAACAGCAAAACGGGCGCGGGAGTATAAAGCTCCCGCGCCCGTTTTTCATAAATAAACAGCTATACGGCAGAAAGGATCAGCGGACTTTGCCCTCGGCCAACGTCAGTTGCTCTTTGTCGAAGTCATCGACATCGATCACCTTGCGTCGCGCCGCTTCGGCATCACGCAAGCTCTGCGCTTCCACCGCTTGCAGCACGCCGGCCTCCAGCGCGGCATCGATGGCGTGTTCGCCCGCGACCGGTTTGACCTGACCGCTTTTCAATGCTGCATGCAGCTTTTTGTGCAGTGGCTGCGCGGCATTCAGCAGATCGCTGGCATGTTGCAGTGCACCGACCGCATCGTCCGTCGATTGTGGGCGATAGCAACCGGCAAGCAGTTCTTCCAGCGCCGGATCGCCCTTGGCCCGGCCAATCACACCGGCGACTTCGGCGCCGAGTTTGTCCGACGGGCCTTTGTGGCGACGACCGAACGGGAACACGATGGCTCGCAGCAGGCAGCCGAACACTCTGTTCGGGAAGTTGCGCAGCAACTCATCCAGCGCGCGTTCCGATTGCCCAAGGCTTTCTTCCATCGCCCAGCGGAACAATGGCTCCATGTACGCTGGCGAATCCAGATCGTGATAGCGCTTGAGCGCAGCGGAGGCCAGATACAGGTTGCTCAACACGTCGCCCAGTCGCGCCGACAGACGCTCGCGACGTTTCAGCTCGCCACCCAGCAACATCATGCTGAAGTCGGCGAGCATTGCGAAGGCCGCTGCCTGACGGTTAAGGGCGCGGAAGTAGCCTTGGCTGATCTTGTCGCCCGGGGCGTGCTCGAAGTGACCGAAACCAAGGTTCAACACCAGGGTGCTGGCAGCGTTGCTCACGGCGAAGCCAATGTGTTTGAGCAGCAGGCCGTCGAACTCTTTCAGCGCCTGATCCTTGTCCTCGCGACCGGCCAGGGCCATTTCCTTGAGTACGAATGGATGGCAACGAATCGCACCCTGGCCGAAGATCATCAGGTTGCGCGAGAGAATGTTCGCGCCTTCCACGGTGATGAAGATCGGCGCACCGTTCCAGCTGCGGCCCAGATAGTTGTTCGGGCCCATGATGATTGCCTTGCCGCCATGCACGTCCATGGCGTGGCTGATGCATTCGCGGCCACGTTCGGTGAGGTGGTATTTGAGGATCGCCGACAGCACAGACGGTTTCTCGCCCAGATCCACCGCGTTGGCGGTGAGCATCCGCGCCGCGTCCATCATCCACGCGTTGCCGCCGATGCGTGCCATGGCTTCCTGAATGCCTTCGAAGGCCGACAGCGGCACATTGAACTGCTCACGAATCTGCGCGTATTGGCCGGTCACCAGGCTGGTGAACTTGGCCGCGCCGGTACCGACGGCAGGCAGCGAGATCGAACGGCCGACCGACAGGCAGTTCATCAGCATCATCCAGCCTTTGCCGAGCATCTCCTGACCGCCAATGAGGAAGTCCAGCGGGATGAACACGTCTTTGCCCGAGTTGGGACCGTTCATGAACGCCGCGCCCAGCGGCAGGTGGCGACGACCGATTTCCACACCCGCGGTGTCGGTCGGGATCAGCGCCAGGCTGATGCCGAGGTCTTCCTTGTCACCGAGCAGATGCTCGGGGTCATAGGCCTTGAAGGCGAGGCCGAGCAGGGTGGCGACCGGGCCGAGGGTGATGTAGCGCTTCTCCCAGTTCAGGCGCAGGCCAATGACTTCTTCGCCTTCCCACTGACCTTTGCAGATGATCCCGGTGTCGGGCATCGCGCCTGCATCGGAACCGGCGAGTGGGCCGGTGAGAGCGAAGCAGGGAATGTCATCGCCACGGGCCAGTCGCGGCAGATAGTGATTGCGTTGTTCGTCGGTGCCGTAGTGCAGCAGCAGTTCGGCCGGGCCGAGGGAGTTGGGCACCATCACGGTTGAAGCGAGGTCGCCGCTGCGGGTGGCGAGTTTCATTGCCACTTGGGAGTGGGCATAAGCCGAAAAGCCTTTACCGCCAAACTCTTTTGGAATGATCAGGGCAAAAAAGCCGTGTTCCTTGATGTGTGCCCACGCTTCCGGCGGCAGGTCCATCGACTGGCCGATCTGCCAGTCAGTGACCATCGCGCAGAGTTCTTCAGTCGGACCATCAATGAAGGCTTGTTCTTCTTCGCTCAATTGAGCCTTTGGGTAGGACAGCAGTTTGTCCCAGTCCGGGCGGCCGCTGAACAGCTCGCCGTCCCACCAGACCGTGCCGGCATCGATGGCGTCGCGTTCGGTCTGCGACATCGGTGGCAGGGTTTTCTGGAACCAGTTGAACAGCGGCGCAGTGAAATGCTTGCGACGCAGGTCAGGCAGCAGCAATGGCGCGGCCACCGCAGCCAGTACAACCCAGAACACCAGCAACAGCCACCCGGATGCGTGACTGAAAATCCCCATCGCCAGCAAGTAGACGGCAACGATGCCCAACGCAGGCAGCGGGGCGATACGTCGGTGGGCGAGATAGGCCACGCCGACAATCAAAACCAGTATCCACAACAACAGCATATTCAGTCCTCCGTGAACCAAGGCAAATCGACCCTCCAGAGCTTAGACGGCATCTGCAAAACCGGGCGGTCAGACCAAGGTGATTGAAATCGTGGGAAACCCCGGATGGTTTTCGTAGGTTCGGTGGGCAACACGTGTGGGAAATCGTTCGGTCACCCCGCAGCTTTGCGTCCAAGTTTGGCCGAAACGTCGTTATCTCTGTGCTTGAGCTGTCGCTAGACTCCAGACTCATCCAGGAGATTGTCGTCATGCACGAGTATCTGAGTCCCGGCCGCTTCATCGATAGTGACCACCCGGCGGTGGTGGAGTTCGCCGAACAACATCGAGGTGCCAGCCGCGATCCGCTCGAGCAGGCGATCAAACTTTATTACGCCGTGCGCGAAGCGGTGCGCTACAACCCCTACACCTTCAGTCGTGATCCGCAGACCTTGCGCGGCAGCTATGCATTGGCAACCGGGGAGAGTTATTGCGTGCCCAAAGCCACGCTGCTCGCCGGATGCGCGCGGCATTGCGCGATCCCGGCGCGCATTGGTCTGGCTGATGTGCGCAATCACCTGTCGACCCCGCGCTTGCTTGAATTGTTGAAAAGCGACGTGTTCGCCATGCACGGTTACACGGAGCTGTTTCTCAATGGCCGTTGGGTCAAAGCGACGCCGGCGTTCAACCAGAAACTCTGCGATGTATTCAACGTCGCACCGTTGGAGTTCGACGGCATCAATGACAGTGTTTTCCACCCGTTCAACCGCGACGGCGCGAAGCTGATGGAGTATGTGGTCGATCACGGCCAGTTCACCGATGTGCCGGAAACATTCTTTTTCGAGCACCTGGAGAAATGCTACCCGCACCTGTTCGGCGATCAGCTGCCGTCGTTGCTGGGGGATATGCAGAGCGACCTGTCGCGTGATGTCAGCCGCGCCTGATCCGGCGTATGCTGCCTGTCCATGCATTGGAAAAGAGGCGGTCATGCTGAAGATCTGGGGACGGAAAAACTCATCGAATGTCAGGAAGCCATTGTGGGCCGCCGAAGAGCTCGGCCTGGCCTACGAAGCGATTGATGCCGGTGGCGCGTTCGGTGTGGTCGACACGCCGGAGTACCGGGCGATGAACCCGAACGGTCGGGTGCCGGTGATCGAAGACGACGGTTTCGTGCTCTGGGAATCCAACGCCATCGTGCGCTATCTGCTGGCCAGACATGCGCCCGACAGCGCTTGGTATTCGGCAGACCCGCAAGCACGGGCCGTCGCCGACAAGTGGATGGACTGGACCACCTCGAGTTTTGCCGGGCCCTTCCGCACCGTATTCTGGGGCGTTTTGCGCACGCCGGCCGACAAGCAGGACTGGTCGGCGATCAACGCAGCGATCAAGGAATGCAATGAGCTGCTGAGCATGGCCGATCATGCGTTGGCCAGCCAGCCGTACCTCTCCGGAAGCGACATCGGCATGGGCGATATTCCCCTCGGCAGCTTTATTTACGCCTGGTTTGAAATGCCCATCGAGCGCGCGCCGCACGTGCATCTGCAAGCCTGGTATGAGCGCCTGAAACAACGCCCGGCCTACCAAAAAGCGGTCATGACCGCGTTGACTTGATAATAACTATCGACACACTTGACTGTACTTGTGCGGCGGCGGCAAGCACCATTGCGCTCATGCGCCGCGGTTGTATCCCTCGCCGCCCGCCCTTGTTTATTCCTTTCTTCCCTTCTTGGTGCGTAAATCCGATATGAGTTCCGCTCTGTCCATCCGGCAGCTAACCAAAACCTACGGCAACGGGTTCCAGGCCTTGAGTGGTATCGATCTGGACGTCGCCGAAGGTGACTTTTTCGCCTTGCTCGGCCCTAACGGCGCCGGCAAATCCACGACCATTGGCATTCTTTCGACCCTGGTGAACAAGACCAGCGGCACGGTGAACATCTTTGGCAATGACCTGGACAAGAACCCCGCGGCGCTGAAGCGTTCGATCGGCGTGGTGCCCCAGGAATTCAACTTCAACCAGTTCGAAAAGACTTTCGACATCGTCGTGACCCAGGCCGGTTATTACGGCATTCCGGCGAAGATCGCCAAGGAACGCGCCGAACAGTACCTGACCCAGCTTGGCCTGTGGGACAAGCGCGATGTGCCATCGCGTTCGCTGTCCGGCGGCATGAAGCGGCGTCTGATGATCGCCCGTGCGTTGGTGCACGAACCGCGCCTGTTGATCCTCGACGAACCGACAGCCGGGGTCGACATCGAACTGCGTCGCTCGATGTGGACGTTCCTTACCGAGCTGAACCAGAAAGGCATCACCATCATCCTCACCACGCACTATCTGGAAGAGGCTGAGCAGCTGTGCCGCAATATCGGCATCATCGACCATGGCACCATCGTCGAAAACACCAGCATGAAACAATTGCTGGGCCAGTTGCATGTGGAAACCTTCCTCTTGGACCTGAAAAACGACTTGAACGCCGCACCGCAATTGCTTGGCTACCCGGCCCGGTTGATCGATAGCCATACCCTGGAGGTCCAGGTCGACAAATCCATGGGCATCACGGCGTTGTTCACCCAATTGGCGCAGCAGAACATTGAAGTGTTGAGCCTGCGCAACAAAACCAATCGCCTTGAGGAGCTGTTCGTGTCCCTGGTGGAGAAAAATCTGTCGAAGGTGGCGGTATGAGTTCCGAGTTCGGTCCCAACCTCGTCGCGCTCCAAACCATCGTTTATCGCGAGGTCAAACGCTTCACGCGGATCTGGCCGCAGACGCTGCTGCCACCAGCGATCACCATGGTCCTGTACTTCGTGATCTTCGGTAACCTGATCGGCCGGCAAATCGGCGACATGGGTGGCTTCACCTACATGGAGTACATCGTGCCGGGGCTGATCATGATGTCGGTGATCACCAACTCTTACGGCAATGTGGTCTCGAGTTTCTTCGGCAGCAAATTCCAGCGTTCCATTGAAGAGCTGATGGTCTCGCCGGTGTCGCCACACACGATCCTGATCGGCTACACCTGCGGTGGTGTGCTGCGTGGCCTGATGGTTGGTGTCATCGTGACCATCCTGTCGATGTTCTTCACCCATTTGCAGGTGCATCACTTGGGGGTGACGATCCTGGTGGTGGTCCTGACGGCGACGATCTTCTCGCTGCTGGGTTTCATCAACGCCGTGTTTGCGCGCAACTTTGATGACATTTCCATCATCCCGACGTTCGTGCTGACGCCGCTGACCTACCTGGGTGGCGTGTTCTATTCGATCACCTTGCTGCCGCCGTTCTGGCAAACCGTTTCGCTGGCCAACCCGGTGCTGCACATGGTCAACGCCTTCCGTTACGGCATTTTGGGTGTGTCGGATATCAAGATCGGCATCGCGATCACCTTTATGCTCGTTGCCACCGTGGTGCTGTATTTCGGTTGTGCGCGGTTGCTGGTGAGTGGCCGCGGGATGCGGACCTGATCCGAGACCGCGTCGACTCGTTCGCGAGCAGGCTCGTTCCCACAGGGGATTTTCGGCACACCATAGATCCAATGTGGCAGCGAGCCTGCTCGCGAATGCAGACACCACACAATAAAACGGCCTCCCATTGCGGAGGCCGTTTTGCATTCAAGGCATTCGTTTCTTCTTGCGCCGCGCCCATTGCCGCGCGACCCACCAGCGCCAGTACATCATCACCACGAAGTAGGCGAGGGCGCCGAGCACCAGCCCGCATACCACCGAACCCAGCAAAAACGGTTGCCACAACGTCGACAGTTCGCCGCTGATCCATTCCCACGTCAGTTCATCCGGCAGATGCCGCGCAGGCACATCCATCAACCATGCGCCGGCCTGATAGGTGCAGAAAAAAACCGCCGGCATGGTGATCGGGTTGGTCAGCCAGACCAGGCTCACGGCGATCGGCATGTTGCCGCGCACGGTGATGGCCAACGCTGCAGCCACCAGCATTTGCGCCGGAATCGGCAGGAAAGCGGCAAACAGGCCAACCGCCATTGCCCGCGCGACCGAGTGACGATTGAGGTGCCAGAGGTTCGGGTCATGCAGCAACTTGCCGAGAAAGCGTAAGGATTTGTGTTCCCTGATGCTCGTCGGGTCGGGCATGTAGCGTTTGAATAAGCGCCGGGGCATAAGGCTTCTCGGTCGGTTAAGGCGGCAAGTATGTCTGGATTCTACGAGTCGCCCATTCAGACTTTGTGACAATTGTTGACGACAGTCGTGCCTGAGACCCGCTATGCCTAGGGGGGAACTCTCAAGGACGGGCGTATGCGCACAGGGATGATGGCGCTGGCGGTCGGTCTGCTGGCCCCGGTTGTTTTGCCGGTTTTACCACCGGTCGGGTTGATGGTGCTGCTGCCGGTAGTCGCTTTGATGCTGCTGCCGTTTCGCACTTATCCATTGGCAATGTTGCTGTTTGGTTTCACTTGGGCCTGTATCAGTGCGCAATGGGCGTTGAACGATCGACTTTCAAATCATCTGGACGGCGAAACCCGTTGGCTTGAAGGGCGGGTCGTCGGCTTGCCGCAAAACAGTGACGGTGTGGTGCGTTTCGAGTTGGCTGATGCGCGCTCGCGGCACGAGCAACTGCCGCCACTGATGCGTCTGGCGTGGTACGCCGGGCCAGCGGTCAGCAGCGGCGAGCGCTGGCGCCTGGCGGTGAAATTGAAACGCCCCGCCGGTTTGCTCAATCCCGACGCCTTCGACTACGAAGCGTGGCTGCTGGCGCAGCGTATCGGCGCAACCGGCACGATCAAGGACGGTCAACGTCTCGGTGAAGCGCAGCGGGCGTGGCGCGACAGCATTCGTCAGCGTTTGCTGGCTGTTGACGCACAAGGTCGCGAAGGCGCACTGGCGGCGCTGGTGCTGGGTGATGGTTCGGGACTCAGTCGTGAAGACTGGCAGGTTCTGCAAGACACCGGCACCGTGCATCTGCTGGTGATTTCCGGCCAGCACATCGGGTTGCTGGCGGCGGTGATGTACCTGTTGGTCGCCGTACTCGCCCGGTTTGGCGTTTGGCCGCTGCGCTGGCCGTGGCTACCTTGGGCCTGTGGTCTGGCCTTCGCGGCAGCCCTCGGTTATGGGTTGCTCGCCGGTTTTGATGTGCCGGTGCAGCGCGCCTGTGTGATGGTTGGCCTGGTGCTGTTGTGGCGTCTGCGTTTTCGCCATCTCGGTGCATGGTGGCCGTTGTTGCTGGCGTTCAATGGTGTGCTGTTGTTCGACCCTCTGGCCAGTTTGCGCCCCGGATTCTGGTTGTCGTTCGCGGCAGTGGCGGTATTGGTTTTCACCTTTGGCGGTCGCCTCGGCGCCTGGCGTTGGTGGCAGACCTGGACTCGTGCGCAGTGGCTGATCGCAATCGGCCTGTGTCCGGTGCTGCTGGCGTTGAACCTGCCGATCAGTCTGAGCGGACCCTTGGCAAATCTGTTGGCGGTGCCTTGGGTCAGCCTCGTGGTGCTGCCGCCGGCATTGCTCGGGACCCTGCTGTTGCCGGTGCCGTACGTCGGTGAAGCGCTGTTGTGGCTGGCGGGTGGTTTGATCGATGGGTTGTTTCGCGCTCTGGCAGTGATTGCGCGGCAATGGCCGGCATGGATTGCGCCATCAATTGCTGGATGGGTCTGGTGGCTCGGCAGTCTCGGTGTGCTGTTGTTACTGTTGCCGCGCGGCGTACCCATGCGTGCGCTGGGTTGGCCATTGTTGCTGATACTGTTCCTGCCGCCCCGTGAGCGAGTGGCCGAAGGGCTGGCGGACATCTGGCAAGTGGATGTCGGCCAGGGGCTGGCGATCCTCATCCGCACCCGCCATCACACGGTGCTGTACGACGCCGGACCGCGTTTCGGCGATTTCGATCTGGGTGAGCGCGTGGTGCTGCCGGCCTTGCGCAAACTGAATGTGGAAAAACTGGATTTGCTGCTGCTCAGTCATGCGGACGCCGATCACGCCGGTGGCGCACTGGCGGTGACGCGCGGTTTGCCCGTCGTTCAAGTCATCAGCGGCGACCCATTGGGCCTGGCGGACGAGTTGAACGCCGAGGCCTGCGCAAGCGGTCGGCAATGGCAGTGGGACGGTGTCAATTTCACACTGTGGCAATGGGCGGATGCCCACGACAGCAATCAACGCTCATGCGTGTTGCAGATCGAGGCCAACGGCGAGCGCCTGTTGCTGACCGGCGATATCGATACGTCGGCCGAGCGCGCTCTGCTCGACAGCCCTTTGGCGGTGCCAACGCAATGGTTGCAATCACCGCATCATGGCAGTCGCAGTTCATCTTCCACGGCGTTGCTCAAAGCATTGCAACCCGAGTCCGTACTGATTTCCCGTGGCCGCGGCAATTCCTTCGGTCATCCGCACCCGACGGTGCTCGCCCGCTATCGCAAACAAGGCCTGCGCATTTACGACAGCGCCGAACAGGGCGCCATTCGTCTGCAATTGGGCGCCTTCAAGGCCCCGCAGACGATGCGTCAACAACGGCGTTTCTGGCGTGAGCCGCCGGCTGTGGGCCGCTGATCGGGGCAAGGGCGAATGCGCCTTCACGGTCGTCGGGGCAGCGGGTCCTGATCGCGGATCGGTATGGTAAAGTGGCGCACTTTTTCGAGGGGACTGTCACTGTGTGGGAATTGGTCAAATCCGGCGGCTGGATGATGTTGCCGATCATTCTGAGTTCCATCGCGGCCATGGCGATTGTCGCCGAGCGCCTGTGGACCCTGCGCGCCAGTCGCGTCACCCCCGAGCATCTGCTGGGCCAGGTCTGGGTCTGGATCAAAGACAAACAGCTCAATAAAGAAAAGCTCAAGGAATTGCGCGCCAATTCGCCGCTGGGGGAAATCCTCGCTGCCGGTCTGGCCAACTCCAAGCATGGTCGCGAGATCATGAAAGAGTGCATCGAAGAGGCCGCTGCCCGGGTCATTCATGAGCTCGAACGCTACGTCAATGCGCTGGGCACCATCGCCGCCATGTCGCCGTTGCTGGGTCTGTTGGGCACCGTGCTGGGCATGATCGATATCTTCAGCGCGTTTACCGGTTCCGGCATGACGACTAATGCTTCGGTGCTCGCCGGTGGTATTTCCAAAGCGCTGATTACCACTGCTGCGGGCCTGATGGTCGGTATTCCGTCGGTATTCTTCCACCGTTTCCTGCAACGTCGTATCGATGAGCTGGTGGTCGGGATGGAGCAGGAAGCGATCAAACTGGTTGAAGTGGTGCAGGGCGACCGTGACGTCGATCTGGCCGAGGGCCGCGCGTGAAATTCCGTCGCAAGCCTCGGGAAACCATCGATATCAACCTCGCGTCGCTGATCGACGTGGTGTTCATCCTGTTGCTGTTTTTCGTCGTGACCACCACGTTTACCCGCGAAACCCAGTTGCGCGTTGATTTGCCGGAAGCCGTCAGCGGTTCACCGGCCGAAGATCAGCAACTCAAGCAGATCGACGTGGCCATCAGCGCTGAAGGCGTGTTTTCGGTGAACAACAGGATTTTGCCGAAGAACGATCTGGCGACCCTGATGGAAGCCATGCAGAAAGAGTCCAACGGCGACACGAACATGCCGTTGTCGATCAGTGCCGACGGCAAGACGCAGCACCAATCCGTGATCACCGCCATGGATGCGGCCGGCAAGCTCGGTTTCAGCCATCTGCGCATGACCACGGTCGAGGCGGCGCCCAAGTCCTGATGAGCCTGTCCGATCGTTTGCTCGCCGCGTGGTATCAGGGGCATCCGGCCCTGGCGCTGCTGCGGCCGCTGGAAAGTGTGTACCGCCGCGTGGTGGTGAAAAAACGTCAGCGTTTTCTCGAAGGTGAGGGCGAGATCTATCAGCCGCCCGTGCCATTGATCGTGGTCGGTAACATCACCGTTGGCGGCACCGGCAAGACCCCGATGATTCTCTGGCTGATCGAGCACTGCCGACGCAGCGGTTTGCGCGTCGGCGTGGTCAGCCGTGGTTACGGCGCCAAGCCGCCGCAACTGCCGTGGCGTGTTGAAGCCGAGCAAAGCGCAGAGATTGCCGGCGACGAACCGCTGCTGATTGTGCAGCGTACGGGTGTGCCGCTGATGATCGACCCTGATCGCAGCGCTGCGGTCAAAGCCTTGATTGCCAGCGAACCGCTGGATCTGATCCTTTCCGATGATGGTATGCAGCACTACCGTCTGGCCCGTGACCTGGAGCTGGTACTGATCGATGCTGCGCGTGGTCTGGGCAATAAACGTTGCCTGCCGGCAGGGCCGTTGCGCGAGCCGATCGAGCGTCTGCAAAGCGTCGACGGTGTGCTGTTCAATGGCGCCACCGAAGATCGCGAGGACGGATTTGCGTTTCGCCTGCAACCCACCGCGCTGGTCAATCTGCGCAGTGGCGAGCGCAAGCCGTTCGATCATTTTCCGGCCGGTCAGAGCGTGCACGCGGTTGCCGGGATCGGCAATCCGCAGCGTTTCTTCAACACCCTTGAAGCGCTAGACTGGCAGCCCGTCCCGCATGCGTTTGCCGACCACGCCGAGTACAGCGTGCAGGCCTTGAATTTCACACCGTCATTGCCGCTGGTGATGACCGAAAAGGACGCGGTGAAGTGCCGTGCCTTCGCTGCTGCCGACTGGTGGTATCTGGCGGTCGATGCTGTGCCGTCGCCGGCCTTCGTGGCGTGGTTTGACACACAACTGATGCGCCTGTTGCCAGATCGCCTTTTGCCTTAACTCTTTTATCCAGGGAATGTTCATGGACACCAAACTGCTCGATATCCTCGCGTGCCCGATCTGCAAAGGCCCGCTCAAGCTCAGCGCCGACAAGACCGAACTGATCAGCAAGGGTGCCGGCCTGGCTTACCCGATTCGCGATGGCATCCCGGTGATGCTCGAAAGCGAAGCCCGCACCCTGACCACTGACGAGCGTCTGGATAAATGACCACCGCCTTCACCGTTGTCATCCCGTCGCGTTACGCCTCGACCCGCCTGCCGGGCAAACCGCTGCTGTTGATCGCCGGCAAGCCGATGATCCAGCACGTCTGGGAACAGGCGAGCAAAAGCAGTGCGACCCGCGTGGTGGTTGCGACTGACGATGCGCGCATTGTCGAGGCTTGCAAGGGTTTCGGCGCCGAAGTGGTGCTGACCCGTGAAGATCACAACTCCGGAACTGATCGTCTGGCTGAAGTGGCGGAGAAACTGGGTCTTGAACCCGACGCGATCGTGGTTAACGTGCAAGGCGACGAGCCGTTGATTCCGCCGAGCGTGATCGATCAGGTGGCGGCTAACCTGGCCGCACATACCGAAGCGCGCATGGCCACTCTGGCCGAGCCGATCGAAGATGTCGAAACCCTGTTCAACCCGAACGTGGTCAAGGTCGTCAGCGATATGAACGGTCTGGCGCTGACGTTTAGCCGTGCCACTTTGCCGTGGGCCCGCGATGCCTTCGCCAACAGCCGCGAGCAATTGCCAGAAGGCGTGCCTTACCGCCGCCATATTGGCATTTATGCGTATCGCGCCGGTTTCCTCCAGGACTTCGTGAGTTGGGGCCCGTGCTGGCTGGAAAACACTGAATCGCTCGAGCAACTGCGTGCTCTGTGGCACGGCGTGCGGATTCATGTGGCTGATGCGCTGATCGCGCCGCCAACCGGTGTCGACACCGTCGAAGACCTTGAGCGCGTTCGTCGCCTGCTGGAGCCCTGATGCGCGTTCTGTTTGTGTGCCTGGGCAACATTTGCCGTTCGCCCACCGCTGAAGGCGTGTTGCGCTACAAACTGCGCGAAGCCGGGCTGGCAGATCAAGTCGAAGTAGCCTCCGCGGGCACCGGTGACTGGCATGTCGGCAACCCGCCGGACAAGCGCAGCCAGGCCGCGGCGAAAGTGCGCGGTTATGACCTCTCGGCGCAACGCGCGCAGCAGGTCAGCCGCGCCGACTTCGCCAGTTACGACCTGATCCTGGCCATGGACAACAGCAACCTGCGCAACCTCAAGGCGATGCAACCGTCCACCGGCAAAGCCGAGCTGGATCTGTTTCTGCGTCGTTATGCCGGGCTGGTCGATGAAGTGCCGGATCCGTATTACGACGGCGACCAGGGTTTCGAGCAGGTGCTGGATCTGATCGAAGCGGCCTGTGACCAATTGTTGATCGAAGTGAAGGGCCGGTTATGAGTTTGCAGGTGCAATCGCGGGTTTCCCTGAAACCGTTTAACAGTTTTGGTGTGGACGTTCGCGCGCAGCTGTTTGCCGAGGCCCATAGCGATGCCGATGTGTGTGAAGCGCTGGCCTATGCAGTGTCTCACCATGTGCCACTGCTGGTGATCGGCGGCGGCAGCAATCTGCTGCTGACCGCAGACATCCCGGCGCTGGTACTGCGCATGGCGACGCGTGGGATCCGCGTGATCAGCGATGATGGCAGCCGTGTGGTGATCGAGGCCGAGGCGGGCGAGCCGTGGCACGCGTTTGTTCAGCACACGCTGGCGCTGGGTTTTTCCGGGCTGGAGAACCTCAGCCTGATCCCCGGCACTGTCGGCGCGGCGCCGATGCAGAACATTGGCGCTTACGGTGTCGAGATCAAGGACGTGTTCGCCGGGCTTACCGCAATGGATCGCCAGACCGGCGAGCTGCGCGACTTCTCTCTGGAAGAGTGCAATTTCGGCTACCGCGACAGCCTGTTCAAACAGCAACCGGGGCGTTGGCTGATTTTGCGGGTGCGCTTCACGCTCGACCGCGTTGCGCACCTGCATCTGGAATACGGCCCGGTGCGTCAGCGCCTGACCGAACAGGGCATCGAGCAACCGACGCCCACCGACGTCAGCCGCGCGATCTGCAGCATCCGCAGTGAAAAGCTGCCGGATCCGGCAGTGCTGGGTAATGCCGGCAGTTTCTTCAAGAATCCGCTGGTATCGGCTGCGCTGGTGGCGCAGATCAAAGAGCAGCACCCGGATCTGGTGGCTTACGCGCAACCGGACGGGCAGATGAAACTCGCCGCCGGATGGCTGATCGAGCGCGCAGGCTGGAAAGGTTTCCGTGAGGCTGATGCCGGCGTGCACAAATTGCAGGCGCTGGTGTTGGTCAACTACGGCACGGCGACCGGGCTGCAACTGCTCGAACTGGCGCAACGCATCCAGAAAGATATTGCCGAACGTTTCAATGTCGAACTGGAAATGGAGCCCAACCGCTATTGAGGCTACGCTTTCAAAGCGCCATCCAGAGCCCTGCACTGATGAAAAAGTGCAGGGCTTTTTTGTTAACGCTGGGTTAACTTGGCGAGCTAACGATAACCGTCATTTGCTCCACCAAAGGCCCGGTGCAGACGTTCGCGTCGACACAAGAGAGCCTATGGCCAGAGGCACATCAGTCAGCCATGGAACCTGTGGCTTCCTCACCGCAGGTGCAGTGTTCAGCTTCACTGATGTGTATCGGCCGATTAGCCTGAGTCGATCTGCGTGAACCACCGCCACTCCTCGGCGGCAGATTGCTCGACCCCATAACCTCCAAAAAATATGCGGGCGTGCCCATGATTACCCTGAAACTCAATGGCCAGGATCATTCCCTCGACGTCACTGAAGACATGCCGCTGCTCTGGGCGATCCGTGATGTCGCCGGTTACAACGGCACCAAATTCGGTTGCGGCATGGGCCTGTGTGGCGCGTGCACCATTCACATCGACGGCTTGCCGGCGCGCAGTTGCATCACGCCGATCGGCTCGGTAATCGGCCAGAACGTCACCACCATCGACAACCTGCACGCCGACCCGGTCGGGCAAGTGGTCCAGCAAGCCTGGCTCGACACGGCGGTGGCTCAATGCGGTTTCTGTCAGGGCGGGCAGATCATGTCGGCCACGGCATTGCTCAAGACCCATCCGAACCCGAGCGACGAGCAGATCGAAGAAGCGATGGTCGGCAACATTTGCCGTTGCGGGACCTACAACCGGATCAAAAACGCGATTCGCCAAGCCTCCACCCATCTGAAGGAGGCGAAAGCATGAGCCGCCTTCCAAATGATTTCGCCCTGAGCAACCTCAGTCGCCGTGGGTTCCTCAAGGGCGTCGGTGCCACTGGCGCGTTGGTGCTGGCCGCGAGTTGGGGCTGGCAGGATGCATTGGCCGACGAGAAAGCAACGAAATTCGGCGCCGATGGCATGCCCAATGGCTGGATCGACGATCCGAAGGTTTACATCAGCATCGCCGCTGACGGCATTGTCACCGTGGTGTGCAACCGTTCCGAGATGGGCCAGGGAGTGCGCACCAGTCTGACCCTGGTCGTTGCCGATGAACTGGACGCTGATTGGGCTCACGTCAAAGTCCAGCAGGCGCCGGGTGATGAAGTGCGTTTCGGCAACCAGGACACCGACGGTTCGCGCAGCATGCGTCATTGGTACGAACCGATGCGCCGTTGCGGCGCAGCGGCCCGCACCATGCTTGAACAGGCTGCGGCCGCGCAATGGAACGTGCCAGTGGCCGAGTGTCACGCGCAGTTGCACAAAGTCATTCACAAAACCTCCGGCCGTGAGCTGGGCTATGGCGAACTCGCCGCCGCGGCCAGTGCGTTGGCGGTGCCCGCTCGCGACAGCCTGCGCCTCAAGCAGCCGTCGGAATTTCGCTACATCGGCAAGGAAGGCACCAAGGCCATCGACGGTGAGGACATCGTCAACGGTCGCGCGGTGTACGGCGCCGACGTGCATTTTGACGGCATGTTGTACGCGACCATTGCGCGTCCGGCGGTGTACGGCGGCAAGGTCAGATCCCTGGATGACAGCGCCGCGCTGAAAGTCCCAGGCGTGCTAAAAGTCATGCAGATCGAAGGCCGCCCTCTGCCTTCGGAGTTTCAGCCGTTGGGTGGCGTGGCCGTAGTGGCCAGTAATACCTGGGCGGCGATCAAGGGGCGCGAGGCGCTGAAGATCGAATGGGACGATGGCCCGAACGCGAGTTACGACTCGATCGCCTATCGCAAGGAATTGGAAGCCGCCTCGCTGAAACCCGGCAAAGTGGTGCGCAATACCGGCGATATCGACAAAGCCTTGAATGGCGCTGCCAGCACGCTCGAAGCGTCTTACTATTTGCCGCATCTGGCGCAGGCGCCGATGGAGCCGATGGTCGCCATCGCCCGTTACAACAATGGCGTTTGCGAGGCCTGGGCGCCAAGTCAGGCGCCGCAGGTGACTCGTGAGCGGATCGCCGAGCGTCTGGGGCTGCCGTTCGACAACGTCACCTTTAATGTCACTTTGCTCGGCGGCGGTTTTGGTCGTAAGTCCAAACCCGACTTTGTCGTCGAAGCGGCAATCCTCGCCAAGGAGTTTCCGGGCAAAGCCGTGCGCGTGCAGTGGACGCGCGAAGACGACATCCATAACTCGTATTTCCACACGGTGTCCGCTGAATACCTCAAGGCCGGTGTCGGCAAGGACGGCATGCCGTCCGGTTGGCTGCATCGCACCGTTGCGCCGAGCATCACCGCGCTGTTTGCGCCGGGCATGAATCACGAGGCGGCGTTCGAGTTGGGCATGGGTTTCACCAACATGGCTTACGCGATTCCCAATGTACGCCTGGAGAATCCTGAAGCTACCGTGCATACGCGAGTCGGCTGGTATCGCTCGGTGTCGAACATTCCTCACGGTTTCGCGATCCAGAGTTTCGTCGACGAACTGGCGCACAAGGCCGGTGAAGATCCGCTCAAGTATCAGATCAAATTGCTCGGCGCGGATCGGCAGATCGATCCGCGCACCTTAAGCGAAGAATGGAACTATGGCGAATCCCCCGAGCGTTATCCGATCGACACCGCGCGCATGCGAACGGTGCTGGAAACCGCTGCGAAAGCCGCCGGTTGGGGACGCAAACTGCCCAAGGGTCGTGGGCTGGGCCTGGCGGTGCATTACAGCTTCGTGACTTACGTGGCCGCAGTGATCGAGGTCGAGGTCAAGGATGATGGCACGTTGATCGTGCACAAGGCCGACATCGCCGTCGATTGCGGGCCGCAGATCAATCCTGAGCGCATTCGCTCGCAGTTCGAGGGCGCTTGCGTGATGGGCCTGGGCAACGCGGTACTGGGTGAAATCAGCTTCAAGGACGGCAAGGTGCAACAAGACAACTTTCATATGTACGAAGTGGCGCGCATGTCGCTGGCGCCGAAGGAAGTCGCCGTGCACCTGGTGACGCCGCCGGGCGACGTGCCGTTGGGTGGTGTCGGTGAGCCGGGCGTACCGCCCATTGCGCCGGCGCTGTGCAATGCGATTTTCGCCGCGACCGGTCAGCGCATTCGCAACTTGCCGGTGCGTTATCAGTTGCAGGGCTGGCAGAAGGCTCAAGCGTAATGGACAGCGTCGACCTCAACGTTCTGCGCAGTGTCCTTGAATGGCGCCGCGCCGGGCAGCGGGTGGTGTTGTTCAGTGTCGTGCAAACCTGGGGCACCGCGCCCCGGGCCCCCGGTGCCATGCTGGCGTTGCGCGAGGACGGCGTGGTGATTGGCTCGGTGTCGGGCGGCTGCGTCGAGGATGACTTGATCGCGCGCCTGCACGATGGCCGGATCGCCACCGACGGGCCACCGGTGCAATTGATCACCTACGGCGTCACGCGCGAGGAAGCCGCGCGTTTTGGTTTGCCTTGCGGTGGCACGCTGCGTCTGACCGAGGAGCGTGTTGGCGATCCATCGTGGGTTGCCGAGTTGTTGGCGCGTTGCGAAGCCCATGAAATTGTCGCCCGTGAGATGAATATCGAAACCGGCGAAGTGTTGTTATCGAGCGCCAGCAAGTCGGATTCGCTGACATTCGACGGGAAAACCCTGCGCGCGATTTATGGCCCACGCTGGCGCCTGTTGTTGATCGGTGCCGGGCAGCTTTCGCGCTACGTGGCGGATATGGCGCACTTGCTGGATTTCGAAGTGCTGATCTGCGACCCGCGCACCGAGTTCGTCTATGGATGGGAAGAGCATCACGGGCGTTTCGTTGCCGGGATGCCGGATGAGGCGGTACTGAGCATCCAGACCGACGAACGCACCGCGATTGTCGCGTTGACCCACGATCCACGGCTCGATGACATGGCGTTGCTGACGGCGCTCGATTCGCCTGCGTTCTATGTCGGCGCGCTCGGTTCGCGGGTCAACAGCCAGAAGCGTCGGGAGAATCTGGCTCAGCTAGGCTTGTCGGTACAAGCGATCGATCGATTGCACGGCCCGATTGGTTTGCACATCGGCAGCCATTCGCCGGCCGAAATCGCTTTGTCGCTGCTGGCGGAAATCGTCGCTATCAAGAATGGTGTCGAGCTGAAACAGAAAAAAACAGCGGAGAGCGTATGAGTCGATCCATCGCAGTGATCGTGTTGGCGGCGGGCGAGGGCAGCCGTTTTCGTGAAGTGGCGGGCGCCGACAAGGATAAGTTGCTGGCCGACTGCACTGGCCGCGACGGTGCGCTGCGCTCGGTCATCGAGCAGGTTCTCGTCAATCTGCCGGCCAGTCTTGATAAACGGGTGCTGGTGACCACTGAAGCACGGCCACAGGCGATGCGGATGGCGCAGGCTTATGACTGCGATATCGTTTCTATTGAATCGACCGGGATGGGGGACAGCATTGCTGCAGGTGTCGCGGCTTGCCCGGAGGCGGATGGCTGGTTGATTGTGCTGGGGGACATGCCGTTTATCTTGCCGTCGAGTATTGAACGGGTGGTCGCGGCCATTGCTGATGATGATGCGGTGAGTGTGCCGGTGCAGGATGGCGAGTATGGGCATCCGGTGGGGTTTGGCCGTTCGTTCGGTTCGGGGTTGCAGGGGTTGAGCGGTGATCGCGGGGCCAGACCGTTGTTCGCGCAGGGCAGGGTGGTGGAAGTGTCGGTGGATGACCTTGGTGTGTTGTGGGATATCGACGTGCCTGAATCTCTGGTATTCCCCAAATCCTGAACCTTGCTGAAATCCCCTGTGGGAGCGAGCCTGCTCGCGAATACGGTGGTTCAGTTACATGATTACTGTCTGAAACACCGTATTCGCGAGCAGGCTCGCTCCCACAAAGGTTTCGGTGATGCTCGAATTGGATGGATAAAAAAGCCCCGCCAGGCTTTCACCGGGCGGGGCTTTTTAACGGCTTTTGGAATCAGACGAGAGGTTTAGGCTCGTGTTCTTTTTCCTGGGCCTCTTGGTGATGCTCTGCCGCGTCCTGAACGGAGCGTGGCGCTTCAGCGATCACCGATTCAACCACGGCTTCTTCAGCGACCGGGGCAGGGGCTGCCTCGATTACTTCAGCAGCGGCTGGTTCGGCAACAACCGGAGCAGCAGCGGCAGCCAGTTCGGCTTCTTTCTGCAGACGCTCTTCTTCACGCTTGCGACGACGCACTTCACGTGGATCGTTCGGCGCACGACCGCTTGGCGTCAGCGCGCTGACCGGAGCGGCTTCAACCACTGGGGCAGGTGCTTCGGCGACCACGGGTGCCTCGACAACCGGTGTTTCAGCGACAGGTGCCGGTTCAGCAACAACGACTGGCTCGGCAGCCTTTGCTTCTTCGGCCACTGGAGCTTCAACAACCGGAGCTTCAGCGACTGGTGCTGGAGTTTCAGCGACAGTTGGCTCGGCAACCCAGTTGAATGCGGTCTGTTCTTCGCGAACTTCACGCACGGTCTCGGTGACGGTTTCAGCGACGGTTTCAACCGCCGGCTCGGCGACCACAACTGGCGCCGGGGCGACGAAGGCAGGCTCGGCAGCGACTTCAACCTGAGGCTGAGCTTCGCGAACCGGTGCCACTTCGACTTCCGGAGCAGCCACTACGTCTACTGGCGTCGTTGCTTCAACAACCGGCGCTTCAACTGGAGCGGTTTCCAGAGTGGCGGCGGTGGCGCGTTCGGCTTGCTCGTGAGCTTGTGCTTCGGCCGGAGCGCTGATCACGGTGCTGGCAACAGCAGCGGTTACGGCCAGGCCGGCAGCCAGATCGGCGGCGCTTGGCGCTTCAGCGTTTTCGCCGGCTTCGGATTCTTCCGAGCCTTCGATCACGTTGCCGTTGGCATCACGCTGACGCTCACGACGGTTGCTGCGACGGCGCTGACCGCGCGAACGACGACGTGGGCGATCGCCTTCGGCGCTCTCCGAACCGTCTTCCGGCAGTTGCTCTTCGTTGGTGATCACTTCTTCTTCAGCAGCGGCAGCAACGGCCTGTTCGGCGCGCGGTTGACGTTCTTCACGCGGCGGACGCGGAGCGCGCTCTTCGCGTGGCTGACGAACCGGACGCTCTTCAGCAGCCACCTCGGTGGTCACGGCAGGAGCGGCGTCCAGAGGCTCGCGCAGTTCACGTACACGTTCTTCACGCTCGCCACGTGGCTTGCGATCTTCACGCGGAGCACGTGGTGCACGTTCTTCACGCGGTGCACGTGGCGCGCGTTCTTCACGAGCGGCCGGTGCAGCTTCGGTACGGGCTTCACGCGGCTCGCGAACTTCGCGGGCTTCGCGTGGCTGACGCTCTTCACGCGGCTCGCGTGGGGCGCGTTCTTCACGTGGCGCACGCTCTTCGCGCGGTTTGCGTTCTTCATCGCGGCGACCATTACGGTTGCGGCTCTGCTGACGACCGTTGCGACGCTCTTCGTTACGGGCCGGACGCTCGGCAGCCGGTTTTTCAACCACGGCCGGAGCCACTGGCTCTTCTTTGGTAGCGAACAGGCTGACCAGCGACTTCACCAGACCTTTGAACAGGCTTGGCTCTGGCGCGGCAACTGGCGCAGGCGCCGGTGCAGCAGGGGCGGCAGCTTCAGTCGGAACCGGAGCGTTGGCACGGGCCGGGGCAGTCTTGACCGCGGCTTCCTGGCGAACCAGGGTGCGGGTCGCAGCGGCAGGCTGAACTTCTTCGACTTCGGCAGCGGCAGCAGCGATTTCGTAGCTGGACTGGTTGGTCGCGGCTTCCGGGCTGTCGTCACGCAGACGCTGAACTTCGAAATGCGGGGTTTCGAGGTGATCGTTCGGCAGAATGACGATGCGCGCACGGGTACGCAGTTCGATCTTGGTGATCGAGTTGCGTTTTTCGTTGAGCAGGAACGCGGCAACCGGAATCGGCACTTGAGCGCGGACTTCGGCGGTGCGGTCTTTCAGGGCTTCTTCTTCGATCAGGCGCAGAATGGCCAGCGACAGCGATTCAACGTCACGGATGATGCCGGTGCCGTTGCAACGCGGGCAGACGATGCCGCTGCTTTCGCCCAGCGATGGACGCAGGCGCTGACGCGACATTTCCAGCAGGCCGAAGCGCGAGATGCGGCCGATCTGCACGCGAGCGCGGTCGGCTTCCAGGCATTCGCGGACTTTCTCTTCCACGGCGCGCTGGTTCTTGGCAGGGGTCATGTCGATGAAGTCGATGACGATCAGGCCGCCGATGTCGCGCAGGCGCAACTGACGGGCGATTTCTTCGGCGGCTTCAAGGTTGGTCTGCAGAGCGGTTTCTTCGATGTCGCTGCCTTTAGTGGCGCGCGCCGAGTTGATGTCGATGGACACCAGGGCTTCGGTCGGATCGATGACGATGGAACCACCGGAAGGCAGTTCAACGACGCGCTGGAAAGCGGTCTCGATCTGGCTTTCAATCTGGAAACGGTTGAACAGCGGCACGCTGTCTTCGTACAGCTTGATCTTGCTGGCGTACTGCGGCATCACCTGACGGATGAAGGTCAGGGCTTCGTCCTGGGCTTCAACGCTGTCGATCAGCACTTCGCCGATGTCCTGGCGCAGGTAATCGCGGATGGCGCGGATGATCACGTTGCTTTCCTGGTAGATCAGGAAAGGCGCGGAACGGTCCAGCGACGCTTCTTTGATAGCGGTCCACAGTTGCAGCAGGTAGTCGAGGTCCCACTGCATTTCTTCGCTGCTGCGGCCCAGGCCGGCAGTGCGCACGATCAGACCCATGTCGGCTGGTGCAACCAGGCCGTTCAGCGCTTCACGCAGTTCGTTGCGCTCTTCGCCTTCGATGCGACGGGATATACCGCCGGCACGTGGGTTGTTCGGCATCAGCACGAGGTAACGACCGGCCAGGCTGATGAAGGTGGTCAGGGCTGCGCCCTTGTTGCCACGTTCTTCTTTTTCGACCTGAACGATGACTTCCTGGCCTTCGCTCAGGACGTCCTTGATATTGACGCGGCCTTCAGGGGCTTTCTTGAAGTATTCGCGGGAGATTTCTTTGAGGGGCAGGAAGCCATGGCGCTCAGAGCCGAAATCGACAAAGGCAGCCTCAAGGCTTGGTTCGATGCGAGTGATACGGCCTTTATAGATGTTGGCCTTTTTCTGCTCGCGTGCACCGGATTCGATGTCCAGGTCGTAGAGGCGTTGGCCATCTACCAGTGCAACACGCAACTCTTCGGGTTGAGTTGCGTTAATCAGCATTCTTTTCATGTAGTACCGTCGGTTTCCGGGCTGCCGGAAACGGCGTTCGGCACACACGACTTCTCACGGTCGGTGTCAGGTGCGTCGGGAGTGGTTGGCCATTCCCGTGTCCAGCGATATGCGGCCAATTGGGCCGATGTCGCGACGTACGCGTCCTGCTTGCTGTGGCTACTTAAGCACTCAGTCAGGAGGAGGAATCAACCAGCGGCTGTGGACGAGATGAAGCGTCTTGATAAAGCCTATTGCTACACAGTCCGGCGGTTGTGCATCTCCACCCTACACGTATCCCTGATAATTCGGGTGCTGCCGCGCGCAGAATCCGCAGCGGGTTGGCATTTACCGTGAGCTCCGAAAGGGGAGGTCACGCATCATGGCTAATTCAGGCGGTGTTTCCGAAACCTTCGCTCGGGGTCATTTGCAGCTGACTGCACTTTGTGAACTGGCCGTGAATATCTGCCTGCCAGGCGAGTAAAAACTCTGCTCGGCGGTGTAATTCAGGCCTCATGTCACCTGCGCTCGTTACAACTGCAAACTCCACCGTTACGTAGCGAAAGCCCCGTAGGACGGCCTCGCGTCCTGGTGAATTGCGTTGGTCAGGGCCGGTTTTTGACCGTGGTGCCGCTGTCCAGGCCGCTTTTGGCGGCGTTCGCGACTATAGCAGCAATGATTAAGTGCTTCAATTCCATAAAAATTGTTATCATCCGCGGCATGACAACTACTGCCCCTTCGACTCCAGGCGTTCAACTGCTTGAAGTCTCGCCGGAGTATGCCGGCCAACGAATCGACAATTTTCTCCTCGCCCGGCTCAAAGGCGTGCCCAAGACTTTGATTTACCGCATTTTGCGCAAAGGCGAAGTGCGTGTGAACAAGGGTCGGATCAAGCCCGAATACAAGCTGCAGGCAGGTGACATCGTGCGCGTGCCGCCGGTTCGCGTGCCTGAGCGCGACGAACCAGTGCCATTGGCTCAGGGGCTGTTGCAGCGCCTGGAAGCCTCGATCGTCTTCGAAGACAAAGCCCTGATCGTGATCAACAAGCCTGCCGGCATTGCGGTTCACGGCGGCAGCGGCTTGAATTTTGGCGTGATCGAAGCCTTTCGTCAGTTGCGTCCCGACGCCAAAGAGCTGGAGCTGGTGCACCGTCTCGACCGTGACACCTCTGGCCTGCTGATGATCGCCAAGAAGCGCAGCATGTTGCGCCACTTGCACGAGCAGTTGCGCGGCGATGGTATCGACAAGCGCTACATGGCGCTGGTGCGCGGCAACTGGGCGACCTCGATCAAGAAGGTCAGCGCGCCATTGCTCAAGAGCAATTTGCGTTCCGGTGAGCGCATGGTTGAGGTCAACGAAGAAGGCAAGGAAGCCCTGACAATGTTCAAGGTGCTGCGCCGCTTCGGTGATTTCGCCACCATGGTCGAGGCCAAGCCGGTCACCGGTCGTACCCACCAGATTCGCGTCCATACTCTGCATGCCGGCCATTGCATTGCCGGCGACAGCAAGTATGGCGACGAGGGTTTCACCAAGGAAATCCGCGATCTGGGTGGCAAGCGTCTGTTCCTGCACGCCTACATGCTGACCGTGCCGCTGCCCGATGGCGGCAAGCTGACCTTGCAGGCGCCGGTCGATGAAATGTGGGCCAAGACCGTGGAGCGATTGAGTGCGCCCGTCTGATTACAAACTGCTGATTTTCGATTGGGACGGCACGCTGGCCGATTCCATCCATCGGATCGTCGAGGCGATGCATTCTGCATCCGGGCGCTCCGGTTTCGAGTTGCGCGATGATTTTGCTGTCAAAGGCATCATCGGCCTGGGTCTGCCTGAGGCAATCCGCACCTTGTATCCGGAAATCAGCGACGCCGAAATGACCTTGTTTCGCGAGTATTACGCCGATCACTACATCGCCGCCGAAGCCGTGCCTTCGCCGTTGTTCGAGGGCGTCGTCGAGTCGATGGCGTCCTTTCGCGAGCAGGGTTATCACCTGGCTGTGGCGACCGGCAAGAATCGTCGCGGGCTGGATCGCGTGCTCAAGGCCAATGGCTGGGAAGAATATTTCGATATCACCCGTGCTGCCGATGAAACTGCGAGCAAGCCGCACCCTCTGATGCTGGAGCAGATCCTTGCGCATTGTGGTGTGCGTGCGGAGCAGGCGCTGATGGTCGGTGACTCGTCGTTCGATCTGCTGATGGCGCGTAATGCGGGGATGGATTCGGTGGCGGTCAGTTATGGCGCGCAATCGATCGAGTCGCTGCAGCAGTTCGAACCGCGCCTGTCGATCGACCGTTTTTCTGAATTGCATGCCTGGCTGGCGCAGCAGGCTTAATACGTTTTTGCTGGGGTGGATGGCATGACCGACGAATGGAAAGCACCGGCCAAGGCAAGTGCCGACGGCGGTGACGAGAAGAGCTGGAAGCTGTTGGAGAAAACTCTGCTTGCCGGTGTGCAGGAGCAGCGTCGTTCGCGGCGTTGGGGGATTTTTTTCAAGCTGCTGACGTTTGTTTATCTGTTTGTTGCGCTGATCCTGTTCACGCCGTTGATGGATATGGAGAAAAGCGCCACTCGTAGTTCTAACTACACCGCGCTGATCGACGTCACTGGTGTGATTGCCGACAAGGAGTCGGCCAGTGCCGACAATATCGTCGGCAGTCTGCGCGCGGCGTTCGAGGACAAGAAGGTTAAGGGTGTGATCCTGCGGATCAACAGCCCGGGTGGCAGCCCGGTGCAATCGGGTTATGTCTATGACGAGATCAAGCGTCTGCGCGGCCTGCATCCGGACATCAAGGTGTATGCGGTGATTTCCGATCTGGGTGCGTCCGGTGCCTATTACATCGCCAGCGCGGCGGATCAGATCTATGCCGACAAGGCCAGTCTGGTCGGCTCCATCGGTGTGACGGCGGCGGGTTATGGTTTTGTCGGCACCATGGAGAAGCTTGGTGTTGAACGTCGTACGTACACTTCGGGCGAGCACAAATCGTTTCTCGATCCGTTCCAGCCGCAGAAGCCTGAAGAAACCGCGTTCTGGCAGAGCGTGCTCGACACCACGCACAAGCAGTTCATCAACAGCGTCAAGCAGGGGCGTGGCGATCGCCTGAAGGACAAAGAGCATCCGGAGCTGTTCTCCGGGTTGGTCTGGTCGGGTGAGCAGGCGCTGCCGCTGGGTTTGATCGATGGCCTGGGTAACGCCAGTTCGGTAGCGCGTGATGTGATTGGCGAGAAAGAACTGGTGGACTTCACAGTTCAGGAATCGCCGTTCGACCGCTTCTCGAAAAAGCTCGGTGCCAGCGTGGCTGAGCAGTTGGCGATGTGGATGGGTTTCCACGGGCCTTCGTTGCGCTGATTCGTTGTAAAGATCAAAAGATCGCAGCCTGCGGCAGCTCCGACATGGGAATGTAAAAACCTGTAGGAAGCGCCGCAGGCTGCGATCTTTTGCTTTATGGAATCTGCACGCCTTCAGCCAGCAGCATGTCGATCAGGCGAATCAGTGGCAGGCCGATCAGGCTGGTGGCATCCGGGCCTTCGGTGGACTGGAACAGACTCACCCCCAACCCTTCAGCCTTGAAGCTGCCGGCGCAGTCGTACGGCTGCTCGATGCGCAGATAACGTTCGATACTCGCCTGATCGAGCTGGCGCATGTTTACGGTAAACGGCACGCAGTCGACCTGGCATTGGCCGGTGTGGCTGTTGAGCAGTGCCAGACCGGTCAGGAAGGTCACGCTGGCGCCACTGGCGGCCAGCAGTTGCTCGCGGGCCTTCTCGAAGGTGTGTGGCTTGCCGATGATCTGCTCGCCGAGTACGGCAACCTGATCGGAGCCGATAATCAGATGAGCGGGGTGGCTGGCAGCCAAGGCCCGGGCTTTTTGTTCGGCGAGGCGTTTGACCAGGTCGGTGGCGGACTCGTCCGGGCGGTGGCTTTCATCGATGTCCGGCGAGCTGCAGACGAACGGCAGGTGCAGGCGGGCGAGTAATTCGCGACGATAGGTCGAGCTTGAAGCGAGTAATAAAGGCAGCATTCGCGTCTCCTGAGGCAGGTATGAATTCTAGCGGAGGCACGCAAGTGACGGACAGGGCACAATTTCCTTTGACATGGGTGGGTGCATCCCTATAATGCTGCGCCTATGTTGAATGACCCGATTCCACCTCACGTTGACCCGCGCAAATTGGCTGACCGTGGCACCACCCTTCAAGGTGAAATGCTGCTGGCCGATTTGGAGAGACTCTGCGACCCGCTTTCCGACAATGTCGGTACGGTGCAGGCGAAATTCGTTTTTGAACGAGATGAACGTAAATCTGTGGTAATCCACAGCTTTATCGACACCGAGGTCAAAATGGTTTGCCAGCGTTGTCTTGAGCTGGTCACCCTGCCGATCCATAGCGAATGCAGTTACGCTGTGGTGAAGGAGGGTGCGAATACCCAGTCGTTACCGAAAGGTTATGACGTGCTGGAACTGGGCGAAGATCCATTGGATCTGCAGTCACTGGTCGAGGAGGAGCTTTTGCTCGCCTTGCCTATCGTGCCTGCTCATCATCCGGAAGAATGCCAGCAGCCGGCGGGTCTCGATGAGCCCGAACCGAGCGAGGACGAGTCAACGCGGTCCAACCCGTTCAGTGTATTGGCGCAGTTAAAGCGTGACCCAAACGTTTAGGAGTTAATCAATTATGGCTGTTCAGCAGAACAAAAAATCCCGCTCTGCCCGTGACATGCGTCGTTCGCACGACGCCCTGACGGCAAGCACTCTGTCTGTAGAAAAAACCACCGGTGAAATTCACCTGCGTCACCACGTATCGCCAGAAGGCGTATACCGTGGCCGTAAAGTGATCGACAAGGGCGCTGACGAGTAATCACTTGTCTGCTCAAGTCATCGCGATTGACGCAATGGGCGGGGACTTCGGTCCCCGCAGCATTGTTCAGGCCAGCCTCGCTTGCCTGTCTGCTACGCCCTCGCTGCACCTGACCCTCGTCGGTCAACCCTCCCTTCTCGAAGAACTGATCAACGGCCAATCGGCTGCCGATCGCGCGCGCCTGACGATTGTTGCGGCAAGCGAAGTCATCACCATGGACGAAAAACCGACCCAGGCCTTGCGTGGCAAGCCGGACTCGTCAATGCGTATCGCCCTTGAGCTGGTGCGTGATGGCAAGGCTCAGGCCTGTGTCAGCGCTGGCAATACCGGTGCGTTGATGGCCCTGTCGCGGTTTGTGCTGAAAACCTTGCCAGGCATTGACCGGCCGGCAATGGTTGCGGCGATTCCGACGCAGAAGGGTTATTGCCAATTGCTCGACCTGGGCGCCAACGTCGATTGCAGTGCCGAACATCTGTTGCAGTTCGCGGTGATGGGCTCTGTCGCGGCGCAGACGCTGGGTATCGCCCGTCCGCGTGTGGCGCTGCTGAATATCGGCACCGAAGACATCAAGGGCAATCAGCAGGTCAAGCTGGCGGCGACGCTGCTGCAGGCCGCCCGAGGCATCAACTACATCGGCTTCATTGAAGGTGATGGGTTGTATCGCGGTGAGGCTGACGTGGTGGTTTGTGACGGTTTCGTCGGCAACATTCTGCTCAAGTCCAGCGAAGGGCTGGCGACGATGATCGCTGCGCGCATTGAGGCGCTGTTCAAAAAGAACTTCGCCTCCCGTGTTGTTGGCGCTTTGGCGTTGCCCTTGATGAAGCGTTTGCAGGCTGATCTGGCACCGGCGCGACATAACGGCGCAAGCTTCCTCGGTCTGCAGGGCATTGTGGTGAAAAGTCACGGTTCGGCCGGGGTTCAGGGCTTTCAGAGTGCGATTCAGCGTGCGCTGATCGAGATTCAGGAGAACTTGCCCGAGCGCCTCCACGGTCGTCTGGGGGATTTGTTGTCTTAGGCGTTTTCGTCGGACAATGCTTAAATGTGACCGCCCGGTTCAAAGGGCCATCCAACTGTCAGTTTCTTGCGTCCCCAAGCGGGGCGTCATTTTCCGGCGACAAGATCATTAGGGGCTTGTTACATGTCTGCTTCCCTCGCATTCGTCTTTCCAGGACAGGGTTCGCAGTCCCTCGGCATGCTGGCCGAGTTGGGCGCGCAACATCCGCTGATCCTCGAAACTTTCAAAGAAGCATCCGATGCTCTGGGCTATGACCTGTGGGCGTTGACCCAGCAGGGCCCGGAAGAGCTGCTCAATCAAACCGATAAAACCCAACCGGCCATTCTGACCGCTTCGATCGCTCTGTGGCGTCTGTGGCTGGCTGAAGGTGGCGCGCGTCCGGCATTCGTTGCCGGTCACAGCCTGGGTGAATACAGTGCACTGGTTGCTGCCGGTAGCCTGACGCTGGCTGATGCGGTAAAGCTCGTTGAGCGCCGTGGTCAGTTAATGCAGGAAGCTGTTCCAGCCGGGCAGGGCGGCATGGCTGCCATCCTCGGTCTGGAAGACGCAGACGTGCTGGCAGCCTGCGTTGAAGCAGCGCAAGGCGAAGTGGTCAGCGCGGTGAACTTCAACTCTCCAGGCCAAGTGGTTATCGCAGGTGCCAAGGCTGCTGTGGAGCGCGCCATCGAAGGCTGCAAGGCTCGTGGCGCCAAGCGTGCCATGCCACTGCCGGTCAGCGTGCCATCGCACTGCGAACTGATGCGCCCGGCCGCCGAGCGTTTTGCCGAATCCATCGCCGCCATCGACTGGCAGGCGCCACAGATTCCGCTGGTGCAGAACGTCAGCGCGCAAGTGCCGGCCGATCTGGAAACCCTCAAGCGTGATCTGCTCGAACAACTCTACAAGCCAGTACGCTGGGTCGAGTCGGTACAGACGCTGGCCGCCAAGGGCGCGACCAATCTGGTCGAATGCGGCCCGGGCAAAGTGCTGGCCGGTCTGAACAAACGTTGCGCCGAAGGCGTTGCGACTTCCAACCTCAATACCCCAGACGCTTTCGCTGCCGCTCGTGCAGCGCAAGCCTGAATCAGGAGAAACTTGCATGAGTCTGCAAGGTAAAGTTGCACTGGTCACCGGTGCAAGCCGCGGTATCGGCCAGGCCATCGCATTGGAACTGGGTCGTCAGGGCGCCATCGTAGTGGGCACCGCGACTTCCGCTTCGGGCGCTGAGCGCATTGCCGCGACCCTGAAGGAAAACGGTATTCAAGGCACTGGCCTGGAACTCAATGTCACCAGCGACGAATCGGTCAGCGCGGTGTTGGCGAGCATTCAGGAACAGTTCGGTGCGCCAGTGGCGATCCTGGTCAATAATGCCGGTATCACCCGCGATAACCTGATGATGCGCATGAAAGACGATGAGTGGTACGACGTGATCGATACCAACCTGAACAGTCTATTCCGCCTGTCCAAGGGCGTTCTGCGCGGCATGACCAAGGCGCGTTGGGGCCGAATTATCAGTATTGGCTCGGTGGTGGGTGCAATGGGCAACGCTGGCCAAGTAAACTATGCAGCCGCCAAGGCCGGTCTGGAAGGTTTCAGCCGTGCAATGGCGCGTGAAGTCGGTTCGCGTTCGATTACGGTCAACTCGGTAACCCCAGGGTTCATCGACACCGATATGACCCGCGAGCTGCCGGAAGCACAGCGTGAAGCCTTGCAGACGCAGATTCCGCTGGGTCGTCTGGGACAAGCTCAAGAGATCGCCTCTGTGGTCGCTTTTCTTGCATCCGACGGTGCGGCATACGTCACTGGGGCTACAATCCCGGTGAACGGTGGGATGTACATGTAAGTAAAATGTGACGGATTGCTTCAAAAAAATGTCATACGAGCTGTCTAAAATCCGTTATAAAGCTGCAATCTATTTATAGGCAGAGGGCCGCAGGGTTTGAGGAGTGAAGCTTTCAGTTGAAAAGCTGAAAAGTCTTTCTATACACTTACCCACTGGCCAGCTGCCTGAATTTGTCCATTAGGAGTGAAAACAAGGTATGAGCACCATCGAAGAGCGCGTCAAGAAAATCGTTGCCGAGCAACTGGGCGTTAAAGAAGAAGAAGTGGTTAACACTGCTTCCTTCGTTGAAGACCTGGGTGCCGACTCCCTTGACACCGTTGAGCTGGTGATGGCTCTGGAAGAGGAATTCGAGACCGAAATCCCTGACGAAGAAGCTGAGAAGATCACTACTGTACAAGCTGCAATCGACTACGTTACTAGCCACCAGGCGTAATAGTTTGTAATCGTTGTTTGCTGTCATGGAAAAACCGCACTGCCATCATGGCGTGCGGTTTTTTCTTTAGGCCTGATGCAAAGTCGTCGTCATTTGAAAAAAGGAGAGTGCTGTGTCGCGTAGACGCGTCGTAGTCACCGGTATGGGTATGTTGTCGCCACTGGGCACGGATGTGCCGAGCAGTTGGCAGGGCATTCTGGCTGGCCGCAGTGGCATTGGTCTGATCGAACACACCGACCTTTCTGCCTATTCCACCCGCTTTGGCGGCTCGGTGAAGGGCTTCAATGTCGAGGAATACCTGTCGGTCAAGGAAGCACGCAAGCTCGATCTGTTCATTCAGTACGGTCTCGCAGCGGGTTTTCAGGCGGTTCGCAACTCGGGTCTGGAAGTCACCGACGCCAACCGTGAGCGCATTGGCGTGGCCATGGGTTCGGGTATCGGCGGTCTGACCAACATCGAAGAAACCAGCCGTACTCTGCATGAGACGGGTCCGCGTCGAATTTCGCCATTCTTCGTGCCAGGCTCGATCATCAATATGATTTCCGGCTTCCTGTCCATCCATCTGGGTGCACAGGGGCCTAACTACGCTATCGCCACTGCATGTACCACCGGTACGCACTGTATTGGCATGGCGGCGCGCAACATCATGTACGACGAAGCCGACGTGATGATCGCCGGCGGTGCCGAAATGGCCGCGTGCGGTCTCGGCATGGGCGGCTTCGGCGCATCCCGTGCACTGTCGACTCGCAATGATGAGCCAACCCGTGCCAGCCGTCCGTGGGACAAGGGCCGAGATGGTTTCGTGCTGTCCGACGGTGCCGGTGCTCTGGTGCTCGAAGAGCTGGAACACGCCAAGGCTCGCGGTGCGACCATCTACGCCGAGTTGATCGGTTTCGGTACCAGCGGCGATGCGTTCCACATGACCTCGCCACCTGCCGACGGCGCCGGTGCAGCGCGCTGCATCACCAATGCGCTACGCGATGCGAAGATCAACGCCGATCAAGTGCAATACATCAACGCCCACGGTACTTCGACGCCAGCCGGTGACCTTGCCGAAGCAAATGCGCTGAAGAGTGTATTCGGCGACCACGCGTACAAACTGGCGGTCAGCTCCACCAAGTCCATGACCGGTCACCTGTTGGGTGCGGCGGGCGCGGTAGAGGCGATTTTCAGTGTGCTGGCAATCAACAGCCAGGTGGCACCGCCGACCATCAACCTCGAAGAGCCGGACGAAGGCTGCGATCTCGATTTCGTGCCGCACACTGCGCGCAACATGGACATCGATGTCGTGCTGTCCAACTCCTTCGGTTTTGGCGGCACGAACGGCACCTTGGCGTTCCGTCGGTTCGCCGGCTGATGGACAGCTGGGTCGACGGTCAACCGGCTGACGCTCTGTCGCTGAAAGATCGCGGCCTGGCTTACGGCGATGGTCTGTTCGAGACCATCGCCGTGCGCGGCGGCCAGCCGCTGTTGCTGGATCGCCATCTGGCGCGTTTGGCCGACGGCTGTTCGCGTCTGGCCATCGCGGCGGATATCGAACTGATTCGCCAGGAGTTGCTGAGCTACGCGGCAGCGATGGGCGAGGGCGTGCTCAAGCTCATCCTCAGCCGTGGCGACGGTTTGCGAGGTTACGCGCCCGATCCTGCGGCGCCGGGGCGACGTATTCTGCAAAGCAATCCTCCTGCGGCCTATCCCGCCGTTCACGGCGAACAAGGTGTACGCCTGTTTCCGTGCAGCACACGTTTGAGCCATCAGCCTTTGCTCGCCGGACTGAAACACCTCAACCGACTGGAACAGGTCCTCGCCCGCGCCGAATGGCAGGACAGCGAGCATGCCGAAGGCTTGATGCTCGACCAGGCCGGTCGCGTCATTGAGGGGGTGTTCAGCAATCTGTTCCTGGTGCGTGACGGTGTGTTGATCACCCCGGATCTGAAACGCTGCGGTGTCGCGGGTGTGATGCGCGCCGAAATTTTGTTTCAGGCCGAGTCATTGGCGATCCCCTCGCAAATCGCCGACATCAACCTCGAACAGCTGCAATGGGCTGATGAAGTCTTTCTCTGCAACAGCGTGTATGGCGTCTGGCCGGTACGCGCCTACGCTGCACTGAGCTGGTCGGTTGGCCCGCTCACCCGTAAACTGCAAACCATTTCCCGCGCCCTACTGGATGCCTGATTCGTGAGACGTAAACTCTTGCTGCTGCTGGAAACCGGATTGGTTCTGGCAGGGCTGCTGCTGGGCGCCAGCGCCTGGAAGATTAATTCTGCGCTGGAACAGCCCCTGAACATCACGCAGGAAGAACTGCTGGATGTGCCGAAAGGCTCGACCCCAACCCGTACTCTCCTTGGACTGGAAACCGATGGCGTCATCAAGGACGCGTTCTGGCTTCGGGTCTATTGGCGTTTCAACCTCGCCGGCACGCCGATCCACAGCGGTGAATACCGCATGCAGCCAGGCATGACCGTCAACAGTCTGATCGACTTGTGGAAACGCGGCGAAGTGGTTCAGTACAGCCTGACCCTGGTCGAAGGCTGGAATTTCCATCAAGTGCGCGCCGCGTTGGCCAAGGACGAAAAGATCGAGCAGACCCTCACAGGTTTGAGCGACAGCGATGTCATGGCAAAGATTGGCCATAAGGGCCTGTTTCCGGAAGGGCGTTTCTTCCCCGACACCTACCGCTTTGTGCGTGGCATGTCCGATGCCGAATTACTGAAAAAGTCTTTCGATCGGCTCGATGAAGTGCTGGCCAGTGAATGGGCAAAACGTTCGGCTGATGTGCCTTACAGCGAGCCGTATCAAGCGCTGATCATGGCCTCGCTGGTCGAGAAGGAAACCGGCGTGCCCCAGGAACGTGGGCAGATTGCCGGTGTTTTCGTGCGGCGGATGGCCTTGGGCATGCAGTTGCAGACCGATCCGACAGTGATCTACGGTTTGGGTGACCGTTACACCGGCAAATTGACCCGGGCGCATTTGAAAGAGCCAACGGCGTATAACACTTACGTGATTCCTGGCTTGCCGCCGACGCCGATCGCAATGGTCGGGCGTGAAGCGATTCATGCGGCGCTGAATCCGGTGGAAGGCACCAGCCTGTATTTCGTCGCGCGTGGCGACGGCAGCCATGTGTTCTCCGACGATCTCGATGCGCATAACAGTGCGGTGCGTGAGTACCAACTCAAGCGGCGAGCTGATTATCGCTCCAGCCCGGCGCCAGCGGCGCCCCCTGAGGCCGCCCCGGCTGCTGAGGACGCCATTCCCGCGGCCTCGCCGGATACCGCGCCGCAAGCGCTGCCACAGTCGCCAGCGCAACCGCCGGCAGCGGAAACCGCCGCCCCACAAAACACGCAATGACTTTGATTAAGGACTGCCTGTGACTGGCTTGTTTATTACCCTGGAAGGCCCGGAAGGCGCCGGCAAGAGCACCAATCGTGAATACCTCGCCGAGCGTCTGCGTAGCGCCGGTATCGAAGTGCTGTTGACCCGTGAGCCCGGCGGTACGCCGCTGGCCGAGCGAATTCGCGACGTGCTGCTGGCTCCGGCCGACGAAGTGATGAACCCGGACACTGAACTGCTGTTGGTCTTCGCCGCCCGCGCTCAGCACTTGGCGCAAGTGATCCGCCCGGCGCTGGCCCGTGGCGCGGTGGTGCTGTGCGATCGTTTCACCGATTCGACTTATGCCTATCAGGGTGGCGGTCGTGGTTTGTCGCTGGAGCGTATCGCCACGCTGGAAACTTTCGTGCAGGGCGACCTGCGTCCGGACCTGACGCTGATTTTCGATCTGCCGGTGGAAATCGGCCTGGCCCGCGCCAGTGCCCGTGGCCGTCTGGATCGGTTTGAACTGGAAGGACGGGCGTTTTTCGAAGCTGTGCGCAGTGCGTTCCTGAAGCGCGCCGAAGCCGATCCTGCGCGCTATGTGCGCATCGATGCCGGTCAACCACTGGCCAATGTTCAACAATCGCTGGATACCTTGCTCCCGAACTTGCTGGAGTTGGCCCGTGGCTGAGGCCTATCCATGGCAGGACAGCCTCTGGCAGCAACTGGCCGGGCGTAGTCAGCACGCGCACGCCTACCTGCTGCATGGCCCCGCCGGGATCGGCAAGCGGGCGCTGGCCGAGCGCTTGATGGCAAGCCTGTTGTGTCAGCGTCCGACGCCGCAAGCCTGCGGCGAGTGCAAATCCTGTCTGCTGCTCAAGGCCGGCAGCCATCCGGACAATTACATCCTCGAACCAGAGGAAGCCGACAAGGCGATCAAGGTCGACCAGGTGCGCGATCTCGTCAGCTTCGTGGTGCAGACCGCGCAACTGGGCGGGCGCAAAGTGGTGTTGATCGAGCCTGTCGAGTCGATGAACATCAACGCCGCCAACGCCTTGCTGAAAAGCCTTGAAGAGCCATCCGGCGATACCGTTTTGCTGCTTGTCAGCCATCAGACCAGTCGTTTGCTGCCGACCATCAAGAGCCGTTGCGTGCAACAGGCCTGTCCGCTGCCGAGCGAAGCGATGAGCCTGCAGTGGCTGGCTCAGGCGCTGCCGGACTGTTCGGCTGAGGAGCGCGTCGAGTTGCTGACGCTGGCCGCCGGTTCGCCGTTGATGGCGGTCAGTCTGCAAGCGCAAGGCGTGCGTGAACAGCGTGCGCAGGTGGTCGAGGGTGTGAAGAAGTTGCTCAAGCAACAGCAGTCGCCGACGCAACTGGCCGAGGAATGGAAAAACATCCCGATGCTGCGTCTGTTTGACTGGTTCTGCGACTGGTCGAGCCTGATCCTGCGCTATCAATTGACTCAGGATGAGGCAGGCCTGGGGCTGACTGATATGCGCAAGGTCGTGCAGTACCTCGCGCAGAAAACGGCACAGGGCAAAGTCCTCGAGATTCAGGACTGGATTCTCGCCCAGCGGCAGAAAGTCATGAGCAAGGCCAACCTCAACCCGGCCTTGTTGCTGGAAGCGTTGTTGGTGCAATGGGCGGGATTGCCTGGCCAAAGATAACAATGTGTACCTAGACTCTGAGCATCAGCAGTGGAGGTCATCATGAATGAACCCGTCAGCCCCGGGCCGCGTAACGGCATTTTGTCCCTGACCATCAAGGACAAGTCGGTGCTTTACGCCGCTTACATGCCGTTCATCAGGAATGGTGGCCTGTTCATCCCGACCAACAAGAGCTACAGGTTGGGCGATGAGGTGTTCATGCTGCTCAACCTGATGGACGAGGCGGAGAAGATTCCAGTGGCCGGCAAGGTCACCTGGATCACCCCCAAAGGTGCGCAAGGCAACCGCGCCGCCGGTGTCGGCGTGCAGTTCAACGATGGCGACAACACCGCTCGCAGTCGCATCGAAACCCATCTGGCCGGAGCCCTCAAGTCCGACCGTCCTACTCATACGATGTAAGTAGCCGTATTTTTATGCTCGTAGATTCCCATTGTCACCTTGATCGCCTCGACCTTGCCGCCCATGACGGCTCGCTGGATGCTGCACTCGATGCGGCCCGGCAGCGCGGCGTAGGGCACTTTCTGTGCATCGGCGTGAGTGCCGACAACGCCGCCGACGTCAAAGCCCTGGCTGAGCGTTATGACGACGTCGATTGCTCGGTTGGCGTGCATCCACTGGATGTGCAACCGGGTGCAGCCCCGGCACTGGACTGGCTGCTGCACGAACTCAATCATCCGAAAGTGGTGGCGATCGGTGAAACCGGTCTGGACTATCACTACGAACCGGAAGCCGCCGAGTTGCAGCAGGAGTCATTCCGCCTGCACCTGCAAGCGGCGCAGCAAACCGGTAAGCCGGTGATCATCCATACCCGCGGCGCGCGTGCCGATACCCTTGAACTGCTGCGCGAAGCGGCGCTGCCCCAGGCCGGTGTGCTGCATTGCTTCACCGAAGACTGGGACATGGCCAAAGCTGCTTTGGACATGGGTTATTACATCTCCCTGTCGGGGATTGTCACCTTTCGCAATGCCGATGCGCTGCGCGATGTCGCGAGCAAGGTCCCGGCCGATCGACTGTTGGTGGAAACCGATTCGCCGTATCTGGCGCCTATCCCTTATCGCGGCAAACCGAACCTGCCGCAGTACGTGCGCGAAGTGGCGGAATTTCTGGCGATGTTGCGCGGTGAAAGCTACGAGCGCTTCGCCGAGCAGACCACCGAAAACTTCAAACGCCTGTTTCCGTTGGCCAGTGTTAAATCTGCCGAGTAACGGGCGGCCAAATCGCAGGCAAAAAAAACCCGGGTTCTGGGGGGTGAATCCGGGTTAAGACCATTAGGAGTAAAACAAAGGCACGCGGTCCTTTGGTACCTTTATCGGCGCGACACTTGGGGGAGATGTCGACCGACAGTTCAAGTATTGATCAGTCTGGCGTGCAGTCCAGTTGGCCGGTCGGGGTTTTTAAACAAATTTGGAATACGTTTGCTTCAGTTGAGTTCTCATTGCGCCCAAAACGTTCTCAAAACGAACAAGAAACACAGATATGGTCGGATGATCCGTGCATTTTTGCGCAAGTTAGGCATAATACGCGGCTTCGAATTTTGACCCTTCAGACCTTTTCTTATGCACAAAGAACCTCGTAAGGTCCGTGAATTTCGTCGCCGCGAGCAAGAAATTCTCGATACCGCGCTCAAGCTGTTCCTCGACCAAGGTGAAGACAGTGTCACCGTCGAGATGATTGCTGATGCCGTCGGTATCGGCAAAGGCACGATCTACAAGCACTTCAAGTCCAAGGCCGAGATCTATCTGCGCCTGATGCTCGATTACGAGCGCGATTTGAACGAGCTGCTGCATTCGGCCGATGTCGACAAGGACAAGGAAGCGCTGTCCCGCGCCTACTTCGAATTCCGCATGCGTGACCCGCAGCGCTATCGCCTGTTCGATCGTCTCGAAGAGAAGGTGGTCAAGGGTAATCAGGTGCCGGAAATGGTCGAGGAGCTGCACAAGATCCGTGCCTCGAACTTTGAACGCCTGACCCTGCTGATCAAGGGCCGTATCAGTGAAGGCAAGCTCGAAGACGTGCCGCCGTACTTCCATTACTGCGCATCCTGGGCGTTGGTGCACGGCGCTGTTGCGCTGTACCACTCGCCGTTCTGGAGCAATGTGCTGGAAGATCAGGAAGGTTTCTTCCAATTCCTGATGGACATTGGCGTGCGGATGGGCAACAAGCGCAAGCGCGACCCGGAAACGCCTAGCAGCTGAGCCATTCAGCTGCCTTATTGCGCCATTGTTTCGCTACATGACGCAGTACCGCAGGAATATACTCAGGCATAGGGCTTGCTAAAACTTGATTTGTGAGTCAAGTTTTAGCGGCTCGAAATTCTTTCGCCGGAGTGATCATGATCGTTGACCGTCAAGGCAGGCGCTTTCGCAATTTGCGGATCAGCCTGACCTCAGCCTGCAATTACGCTTGTACCTACTGCGTGCCCAACGGCAAGCGGCTGGTGGCTGCGCAGGATGAACTGTCGGCCGAAGCCATGGCGCGTGGCGTCGAGTATCTGATCGAAGCTGCCGGCATCGAGCGTTTGCGCATCACTGGCGGTGAGCCGCTGGTCAGCCCCAAACTCGAATCGTTCATGACCGCCGTCGGCAAGATGGGCCTCGAAGACATCAGTCTGACCACCAACGGCCAACTCCTCGCAAAAAAACTCCCGCTGCTGGTGGATGCCGGTCTGTGTCGGATCAACGTGTCCCTCGATACCCTCGACGCTGCGGCATTCCGTAGCATCGCCCGTGGTGGCGACCTGGCCACCGTCCTCGACGGCATGGATAAGGCCGCGGCGGCGGGGATGAAGATCAAGGTCAACATGGTGCCGTTGCGCGGGCAGAACCTCGATCAGGTGATGCCGTTGCTCGATTACTGCCTGGCGCGCGGATTCGAACTGCGGTTCATCGAGCTGATGCGCATGGGGCATCTGGCCAAAGACTCCAATGCGTTCCTGCAACAGTTTGTCAGCCTGCAACAATTGCTTGAGCTGATCGGCGAGCGCTACGAGTATGCGCAAACCGATGCACCCGTAGACGCTACGGCCGTGCGCTACGCGATCCCCGGTCTGGGCAACTTCGGCGTGATTGCCAACGAAAGCGTACCGTTCTGTAGGACTTGCTCACGCTTGCGCCTGTCGTCGACCGGTTGGCTGCATGGTTGCCTGTCGTCGAGCAACCGCCACTATGTCGGCGATCTGCTCGACAAGCCGCGCCACCAGGCGCTGCCGGCGTTGCAACGTCTCTTGGTGAAAGCCTTGGGCGACAAGCAGGAAGTGGCGTTCTCCGGCGGCGCGACAGTCATGAAAATCATCGGCGGCTAAACGGGCCTCTTCGCGGGCAAGCCTTGCTCCTACGGGATTACGCATACCGTAGGAGCAAGGCTTGCCCGCGAAAGCGATCTAACCTTCAACGAAAAAACAGAGCTGGCGCAAAAGCTGCATCCAACGGCCATTCGCCGGTTTTCCGTCACCGGCCTCTGGAGGAATAGGATGCGTAGCCTGGTTTTGCTGCTGGCCGTTTTGGCGCTTGGCGGCTGTATGACTGTCAGCGATATGGCCGAAGGCACTCGCTACCAGATGAGCGATGCTGGCTTGCTGGATCACAGCGATAGCCGTCGGGTGAATAACTTCCGCATTCAGCCGGATTCGTTTGTCTATATCGCTCAGGGGGCGTTTGCGCCGCCGGGCGGTTCCTACCCACGGCCGAACGTGGTCGCCGAAGAAGCGTTCAAGAGCTTTGTCGAATACTTCCCCATGGTTCGCCGCGCCCGTGCGCCGGAAGGCCTCGATCAGGCAATGGGCGAAGCCCGTGATGCCGGTGCGCACTATCTGCTGTACACGCGGTTTGCCAAGGCTGACGACCGCATCGGCAACTCCGATGAATGGCTCGACCAGGAAGCTGTGGATCGCCTCGGCATCGACGGCGGCGTGATTCAGATCATGTTGATCGAGACCAGCACCCAGTATTTGATTGATACTGCACGGATCAAGAGTCGTGGCGGTTTACTGACGTTCCACGACAACAAACCCGAAGACCTGATCGGCCCGCCGCTTGCCCAATACGCACGCAGCCTGTTAGGTGTCAGCGACCAGTAATTCAAGGAGTACGCCATGAGTGGCCCGCAAAAAGCCAATGACCTGTTGGGACAGATCCCCAAAACCAAAGGCTTGCCGCCGGTGCACTTGTGGAACCCGGACTTCTGCGGCGACATCGACATGCGCATTGCCCGTGACGGCACCTGGTACTACCTGGGTACGCCGATCGGGCGCAAGCCGATGGTCAAGCTGTTCTCGACGATCATGCGCCGCGACGGCGACGATTACTTTCTGATCACCCCGGTCGAGAAAGTCGGGATCAAAGTCGACGACGCGCCGTTCGTGGCGATTGCGGTCGAGGTTGAAGGCGAAGGGGAGGCGCAGGTTTTGCGCTTCACCACCAACGTCGATGAGACTGCCGAGGCGGGGACTGAGCATCCGATCCGGGTCGAGATCGATCCGGCGACGCAAGAGCCGGCGCCTTACGTGCATGTGCGCACTAATCTCGAAGCGTTGATCCACCGCAACGTGTTCTATCAATTGGTCGAGTTGGCGGTCAGCCGTGAAATCGACGGTCAGCGCTGGCTAGGCGTCTGGAGCGGCGGCGAATTCTTCCGCATCGGCCTCGAACCCTGATCAATACAAATCCCTAACTGTGGGAGCGAGCCTGCTCGCGAAAGCGGTGTATCAGTCAGCCCAAGTATTGACTGACATAACGCTTTCGCGAGCAGGCTCGTTCCCACATTGGTTTTGTGCAGTGCCCGAAAAATCCCGATTGACTGTTAATCATATGATCATTAGCTTGAGCATCCATCGCGATCCGCTTTGAGGTGTTCATGTCCAGCAGCTTTCACGCGTCGACGGTCGACTGGCTCGGCAGCTGGATAGCCGCCGGCCAGGTCAAACCGGGGCAGACCATCAAGGTCGAGGCCGATCTGGGCGAGCAGCTCGGGGTCAGCCGTACCGTCATCCGCGAAGCAATCAAAACCCTTGTCGCCAAAGGCATGCTCGAAGTCGGGCCGAAAGTCGGCACCCGCGTGTTGCCGGTGCGGCGCTGGAATCTATTCGATCCGCAAGTGGTCGGCTGGCTGTCGCGCAATGGCTTGCCGGAAAACTTCGTCGATGACCTGCTCGACCTGCGCCGCACCATCGAACCGATGGCCGTGCGCTGGGCTTGCGAGCGGGCGACGCTGGCACAGATTGATGCGGTGCAACTGGCCTACAACGCCCTTGAGCGCGCGGTCGACAGCGGCGTTGATTACAACCGCGCCGATCAGGCCTTTCACGAATGCATTCTGGCCGCGAGCCACAATCAGTTCATCGAACAAATGGTTCCGGCCCTTGGCGCGCTGCTGGCGGTGTCGTTTGAAGTGTCTGCTGCCGACCCCGATGAACTGCGCCGCACATTACCGATCCACAAAGACATGGCCGACGCCATCGCCGCCCGCGATTCTGCGCGCGGCGTGTGGGCCTGCATGACCCTGATCGACAACGCCGACCTGGCGATCAAACGCTTTTATCCAAAAGTCATGGCCGACAAAAAAGCCGGCTGAACAGACACACCCTTGTAGGAGCAGGGCTTGCCCGCGAAGGCGTAGTGTCAGTCCGCGCAAAGGTCGAATGTAATAGCCCTTTCGCGGGCAAGCCTTGCTCCTACAGGATCAAGTACAAAAACAACAAAGAAGGAGTTGATATGCCGTGGACCGCCCTGACCCAACACCGCGCCCAACTCGGTGAAGGCCCGTTCTGGGATGCGCCGACCCAGGCGTTGTACTGGGTCGATATCGCTGGCAAACAGGCCCTGCGCCTGATCGGCCAGAACGTACAGATCTGGCAGATGCCTGAACACATTTCGGCATTCATCCCCTGCAACAGCGGCGATGCGCTGGTGATCCTGAGCAGCGGCGTCTACCGCCTCGATCTCGATTCTCCTGGCCTCGAACCGCGCCTGAGCCTGTTTTGCGTCGCCGACCCGCAACCCGGCAATCGCCCCAACGAAGCGCGCTGCGATGCCCAGGGTCGCTTGTGGCTCGGCACCATGCAGAACAACATCGGCGAGCAAGGCGAGGATCTGCCGGTGATCCGCCGTTCCGGAGGCCTGTTCCGCATCGATCCCGATAAACGCGTGACACCGTTGCTGCGCGGTCTGGGGATTCCCAACACGCTGCTGTGGAGCGATGACGGCACCACCCTGCTGTTCGGCGACAGCCTCGACAGCACGCTGTACCGCCATTTCATCCACACCGACGGTAACCTCGACATCGCCCACGTCTGGTACGGCCCCGATCAACAGGGCGGCCCGGATGGTTCGGCGATGGACGCCGAAGGCTATGTGTGGAATGCCCGTTGGGACGGCAGTTGCCTGTTGCGCTTGACGCCCGATGGCAACGTTGACCGCAAGATTGATCTGCCCGTCAGCCGTCCGACCAGTTGCGTGTTCGGCGGCGACGATTTGAAAACCCTGTACATCACCAGTGCCCAGAGTCCGGTCAACCATCCACTGGATGGCGCGGTGCTGTCGATGCGCGTCGACGTACCCGGAAAACTCTGCACGCGCTTTGCTGGTTGATCCCAGAATATGGGATGCAAAATTATATATTGAGATTATTTGGCGGTCGGGTTTATAGTCGGCTGCAGCAGTAACACGCACTCACACTTAAAAAGAACAAAACAGGTGAAGTGATGCAGCGAATCTCTATCGCACTCCCACGTGGAGTCCGCGTCTCGCAACGGCCCGCAGCCGTCGGCCGCGCCTGCCTGTTTCATTCAATACGCCTTCCAGACCGGACATCGCCAGATGCCCGGTTGTTTTGGGGCTGCGAAACAGGAGTTCTGATCCATGGCTGAACCTCTTTGCCTGCCGCCGGTGCCCGCGCCGCCGAAGGGCGAGCGTCTGAAAAACAAGGTCGTGTTGCTGACCGGCGCCGCTCAGGGCATCGGTGAAGCGATCGTTGCGGCATTTGCCTCGCAGCAAGCGAAACTGCTGATCAGCGATATCCAGGCCGAGAAGGTCGAGCAGGTTGCCGCGCACTGGCGTGAACAGGGCTTTGATGTACAGGCGATCAAGGCGGATGTCTCGCGCCAGCATGATCTGCACGTCATGGCCAAACGCGCCGTTGAACTGCACGGGCGCATCGATGTGCTGGTCAACTGCGCCGGGGTCAACGTGTTCCGTGATCCGCTGGAAATGACCGACGAAGATTGGCATCGCTGCTTCGCCATCGACCTCGATGGCGCCTGGTTCGGTTGCAAAGCGGTGTTGCCGCAGATGATCGAGCAGGGCGTCGGCAGCATCATCAACATTGCCTCGACCCATTCCAGCCACATCATTCCCGGCTGCTTCCCGTACCCGGTGGCCAAACACGGTTTGCTCGGCCTGACCCGCGCGCTCGGTATCGAATATGCGGCGAAAGGCATTCGCGTCAACGCCATCGCCCCGGGCTACATTGAAACCCAGCTGAACGTCGATTACTGGAACGGTTTCGCCGACCCGCACGCCGAACGTCAACGCGCCTTCGATCTGCACCCGCCGAAACGCATCGGTCAGCCGCTGGAAGTGGCGATGACGGCAGTGTTGCTGGCCAGTGATGAAGCGCCGTTCATCAATGCTTCATGCATCACCATCGATGGTGGTCGCTCGGTGATGTACCACGACTGAGCACTGCGGCTTTCATGCGGATAAATCCGCTTGAAATCCAATCATCATACGATATGACTATTTTCAACAGGCTTTGCAGGACCTTGATTTAACGCTTTTCAAAATTTGCTCAAAAAAATAACAAGGAGTCAGCTTATGAAACGTCGTTTCGGGATTCGTACCCTGTGCAGTACCGCCCTGGCGGTCACCGCGTTCAGCCTGAGCAGTTCGCTGTTCGCTGCCGACACCGTGAAAATCGGTTTTCTGGTCAAGCAGGCTGAAGAGCCGTGGTTCCAGACCGAGTGGGCCTTCGCCGAGAAGGCCGCCAAGGACAAGGGTTTTGAACTGATCAAAATCGCTGTGCCCGATGGCGAGAAAACCCTCTCGGCCATCGACAGCCTCGCTGCCAACGGCGCCAAGGGCTTCGTGATCTGCCCGCCGGACGTCTCGCTCGGCCCGGCAATCATGGCCAAAGCCAAACTCAATGACCTGAAAGTAATTGCCGTCGACGACCGTTTCGTCGACGCCAATGGCAAATTCATGGAAGACGTGCCGTACCTCGGCATGGCTGCGTTCGAAGTCGGTCAGAAGCAGGGCGCCGCCATGGCCGCCGAAGCGAAGAAGCGTAACTGGGACTGGAAAGACACCTACGCGGTGGTCAACACCTACAACGAACTCGACACCGGCAAGAAACGCACCGACGGCTCGGTGAAGTCACTCGAAGACGCCGGTATGCCGAAAGACCACATCCTCTTTGCCGCGCTGAAAACCCTCGACGTGCCCGGCAGCATGGACGCCACCAACTCGGCGCTGGTGAAACTGCCGAGTGCGGCGAAGAACCTGATCATCGGCGGCATGAACGACAACACCGTGCTCGGCGGCGTGCGCGCCACGGAAGCCGCCGGGTTTGCCGCGGCCAACGTGATCGGCATTGGCATCAATGGCACTGACGCCATCGGCGAACTGAAAAAGCCTAACAGCGGCTTTTTCGGCTCGATGCTGCCAAGCCCGCACATCGAGGGCTACAAGACTGCTGAAATGATGTTCGAGTGGGTCACCACCGGCAAAGAACCGCCGAAGTACACCGCCATGGACGACGTCACCCTGATCACTCGCGAGAACTTCAAGCAAGAGCTGGAAAAAATCGGCTTGTGGAACTGACGCAGCAGCGGCCCGGTCAGCCGGGCCGTTTGATCGGTGTGATAGAGGTGGCTTTATGCACGCGCAAGTACAGACACAACAACACAGCTCCGGCGGCAGCCTGCGCTTCAACGGGATCGGCAAAACCTTTCCCGGCGTGAAAGCGCTGGACGGCATCAGCTTCGTCGCCCATCCCGGCCAGGTTCACGCCTTGATGGGCGAGAACGGGGCTGGCAAATCGACTTTGCTGAAAATCCTCGGCGGCGCCTACATTCCGAGCAGTGGCGAGTTGCAGATCGGCGAGCAGACGATGGCGTTCAAGTCGACGGCTGACAGCATCGGCAGCGGCGTCGCGGTGATTCACCAGGAACTGCATCTGGTGCCGGAAATGACCGTCGCCGAGAACCTGTTTCTCGGTCATCTGCCGGCCAGTTTCGGTTTGATCAATCGCAGCACATTGCGCCAGCAAGCGTTGAATTGCCTCAAAGGCCTGGCCGACGAAATCGATCCGCAGACCAAGGTCGGGCGCTTGTCGCTCGGCCAGCGGCAACTGGTGGAAATCGCCAAAGCGCTGTCGCGTGGCGCCCACGTCATCGCCTTCGACGAACCGACCAGCAGCCTCTCGGCCCGTGAAATCGACCGCTTGATGGCGATCATCGGCCGCTTGCGCGATGAGGGCAAAGTCGTGCTTTACGTGTCCCATCGCATGGAAGAAGTGTTCCGCATCTGCGACGCCGTGACCGTGTTCAAGGACGGTCGCTACGTGCGCACCTTCGACGACATGAGCCAGCTGACCCACGATCAACTGGTGACCTGCATGGTCGGTCGTGACATTCAGGACATCTACGATTACCGCCATCGTCCACGCGGCGCGGTGGCGTTGAAGGTCGATGGCCTGCTCGGTCCGGGTCTGCGCGAACCGATCAGTTTCGAAGCGCACAAAGGCGAGATTCTTGGCTTGTTCGGGTTGGTCGGGGCAGGGCGCACCGAGCTGTTTCGCCTGCTCAGTGGTCTGGAGCGCAACACTGCCGGACGCCTTGAGCTGCGCGGCCATGAACTGAAATTACGTTCACCGCGCGACGCGATTGCCGCCGGCATTCTGCTGTGCCCGGAGGATCGCAAGAAGGAAGGCATCATCCCGCTGGCCAGCGTTGCCGAGAACATCAACATCAGTGCGCGTGGCGCCAACTCCGGCCTCGGCTGCCTGATTCGCGGGCTGTGGGAAAAGGGCAACGCCGACAAGCAAATCAAGGCGCTGAAAGTCAAAACCCCGCATGCCGGCCAGCAGATCAAATTCCTCTCCGGCGGCAATCAGCAGAAGGCCATTCTCGGCCGCTGGTTGTCGATGCCGATGAAAGTCTTGCTGCTCGACGAACCGACTCGCGGCATCGACATCGGCGCCAAAGCGGAGATCTACCAGATCATCCATAACCTAGCCGCCGAGGGTATTTCGGTGATCGTGGTGTCCAGCGATCTGATGGAAGTGATGGGCATTTCCGACCGCATTCTGGTGCTCTGCGAAGGCGCCCTGCGCGGCGAAATCAGCCGTGACCAGGCCAATGAATCCAACCTGCTGCAACTGGCTTTGCCGCGCCACCGCGCTGACGGCGTGGCGAACTGAGAGGTGACTATGATGACAACCCAGAAAGAAACCCTGCCGACCGAGCGCAAACCGTTGGACATGCGCCGCTTCCTCGATGATTGGGTCATGTTGCTGGCGGCGATCGGCATCTTTATCGCCTGCACGCTGTTGATCGATAACTTCCTTTCGCCGCTGAACATGCGCGGCTTGGGCCTGGCGATCTCCACCACCGGGATCGCGGCGTGCACAATGTTGTATTGCCTGGCGTCGGGGCATTTCGACCTGTCGGTGGGTTCGGTGATTGCCTGCGCCGGTGTGGTGGCGGCGGTGGTCATGCGTGACACCAACAGCGTCTTCCTCGGTGTTTGCGCGGCGCTGGTGATGGGCCTGATAGTCGGGTTGATCAACGGCATCGTGATTGCCAAATTACGGGTCAATGCGTTGATCACCACGTTGGCGACCATGCAGATCGTCCGTGGCCTGGCCTATATTTTTGCCAACGGCAAAGCGGTGGGCGTGTCGCAGGAATCGTTCTTCGTGTTTGGTAACGGCCAGTTGTTCGGCGTGCCGGTGCCGATCCTGATCACGATTGTTTGCTTCCTGTTCTTCGGCTGGCTGCTGAATTACACCACCTACGGGCGCAACACCATGGCGATTGGCGGCAACCAGGAAGCGGCTTTGCTGGCGGGTGTGAACGTTGATCGGACCAAGATCATTATCTTCGCCGTGCACGGTGTGATTGGTGCGCTGGCGGGGGTGATCCTGGCGTCGCGGATGACGTCGGGGCAGCCGATGATCGGCCAGGGTTTCGAGCTGACGGTGATCTCGGCTTGCGTGTTGGGCGGGGTGTCGTTGAGCGGCGGGATCGGCATGATTCGACATGTGATTGCCGGGGTGTTGATTTTGGCGATCATCGAGAATGCGATGAACTTGAAGAATATTGATACCTTCTACCAGTACGTGATTCGCGGGTCGATTCTGCTGCTGGCCGTGGTCATCGACCGCCTCAAACAACGCTAAGATCAAGAGCCCCTCACCCCAACCCTTTCCCAGAGGGAGAGGGGGAAAGGGAGCAGATCTCCTGGCTTTTCAAAACCTGAGTTCGACTCGATATTTCAGGTCGATGTAAGTAGAACAAACACCTCGATCAGTCCCCTCTCCCTCCGGGAGAGGGCTAGGGTGAGGGTGCTTTGACCTTCAACCTTCCGTCACTTCCCCTAAATTTCCCTTGCTCGCCCGAACCCGTTTCGGTTATCACTTTGTACATGATTAGACAGGTACGATTTGACAAGAAACAACGGGTGGTCGACGAACTCGTCCGGCGCATCGAAAGCGGCCTCATGGAGGACGGCTTTCTGTTGCCCGGCGAGCATCAGTTGGCTCAAGAATTCAAGGTCAGCCGTGGCACGCTGCGCGAAGCGCTGGCCGAACTGAAGCGGCGCAAGTACATCGCCACGCAAAGCGGGGTCGGCTCCATCGTCACGTTCGACGGTGTCGCACTCGATCAGCGCAGCGGCTGGGCGCAGGCGCTGGCCGACAGCGGCGCGCTGATCAACACCGAAGTGCTGCGTCTGGAAGCCGTGACCCGGCCGGATCTGATGTCGCGGTTTGGCACCGACCAATTCATCACCCTCGACCGCCGTCGCCGTTCCACCGAAGGCACGCTGGTGTCCCTTGAACGCTCTTTGATGCCGGCCACCGGCGGCCTGGAAAGCTTGCCGCGCGTCGGTCTGATCGACAATTCCCTGACCATTACGCTGGCTGCCTACGGCTATGTCGGCGAGCGCGGCGATCAGTGGATCGGCGCGGAGCCATTGAACGCCGAAGACGCCGAACTGCTGGGCCGCGCGGAAGGCACGGTGTTCCTCAAAGCCCTGCGTACCACCTACGACCGGCAGAACCGTTTCATGGAACTGGTCGAAAGCCTGCTCGACCCGGTGCATTTCCGTCTGCACCTGCAATTTGGAGAATCGAAATGACTGCGCTCAACCGTGCCCTCGGTGCGTTTTATGGCCTGGCCCTCGGTGATGCGCTGGGCATGCCGACACAATCGCTGAACCGCGAAACGATCAAAACCCGCTTCGGCCAGATCACTGACCTGCAGGACGCCGGCCCGCTGCAACCTATCGCCGCGAACATGCCCAAAGGCTCGATCACCGATGACACCGAACAGGCGATTCTGGTCGGCGAATTGCTGGTCGAAGGCAAGGGCCACATCGAACCTGCCATCCTTGCGCAACGGCTGATCGAGTGGGAAGCGGCGATGCAGGCCAAGGGCTCGCAGGACTTGCTCGGGCCATCGACCAAACGCGCTATCGAGATGATCCTCGCCGGCCATTCGCCAGAGGAGGCCGGGCGCTACGGCACCACCAACGGCGCGGCAATGCGCATCACCCCGGTGGGCATCGCGGCCGATGTGGCCGATCCCAAGCGCTTTATTGCCGCGGTAGTGCAGGCCTGTCAGGTGACCCATAACACCACGCTGGGTATTTCCAGCGCAGCAGCGGTGGCGGCAGTGGTCTCCGCCGGGATCAACGGCATGGATCTCGGTGAGGCGTTGAACCTCGCCCAGCAAATTGCTCAGCAGGCGGAAGCACACGGTCACTGGGTGGCCGGTGGACGCATTGCCTCGCGCATCAGTTGGGCACGCACTATCAGCGTCGACAGCGACAAAGCCTTACTCGCCGATTTGCTCTACGACGTGATCGGTACGTCGGTGGCGTCGCAGGAATCGGTGGTGGTCTCGTTTGCGCTGGCGCAGCAAGTCGCCGTCGGTGAGATGAGCGCGTTCGATGCGCTGTGCATGGCGGCGAGTCTGGGGGGCGACACTGACACCATCGCCGCGATTCTCGGGGCAATGCTCGGGGCCTGCCTGGGTCTTGAGAGTTGGCCGGTGCCGATGATTGAAACGGTGAAAGCGGTCAATCATCTGGAGCTTGAGCCATTGGTGCACGGGCTGTTGGCCTTGCGCTGATTCGACTGATGCCTTCGCGAGCAGGCTCGCTCCCACAGTTACAGCGTGATCCCTGTGGGAGCGAGCCTGCTCGCGAAGGACTCGCTACGGTTCTGAATCATTCATCTGCAATGGATCGCACAGACAGGCCCAGGACGGCCGGGATGTCTCGTTTTTTGCGTCATTGCCACAACCACAAAAAAGGCAAACAGGAGCACCTTCATGAGTTCATCAAACGCCGGGCAAAGCGCCGGGCAACTGGAAACCCGCGGCATCGAACCGGTGCCGGAAGCCGAGTGCAACGGTCATCCGCTGCAACTGTTCTGGGTCTGGTTCGCCGCCAACATTTCTATCCTCGGCCTACCGCTGGGTGCCACGCTCGTCGCCTTTCGCGGACTGGCGATCTGGCAGGCGATCATCGTCGCGATCATCGGCGCCGCCGGTTCGTTTGCCGTGGTCGGGATCATCTCGATTGCCGGTCGTCGTGGCCGCGCACCAAGCCTGACCTTGTCGCGAGCGATCTTCGGCGTGCGCGGCAATATCGGCCCGACGCTGGTCTCGCTGATGTCGCGTCTCGGTTGGGAAACCGTCAACACCACGACCGCTGCATTCGTGCTGCTGTCGCTGTGCTCGATCCTGTTCGGCTCGCCGGTCGAAGCGAAAAGTGCGCCGGTACTGACACTGATCTTCATCGCGATTTTTGTCTTGCTGACCCTATCGGTGTCCGGCCTCGGCCACGCCACTTTGCTGGTGATCCAGAAGTGGGCGACCTACGTGTTCGGTGCCCTGAACCTGCTGGTCGGCGGCTTCCTCTGCGCCACCATCGACTGGAGCGCGGTGTTCAACGCAACGCCTGCGCCGATGAGCGCGATGATCATCGGCATCGGCACCATGGCCGCCGGCACCGGGATCGGTTGGGCCAATGCGGGCGCCGACATGTCGCGCTATCAGCATCGCAGCGTCAAAGCCGTGCGTCTGGTCGCGTCCGCTGCATTCGGCGCGGGCATTCCGCTGGTGCTGCTGATCACCCTCGGCGGCCTACTCTCGGTAGGCAACAATGACCTCGCTTCGGCGACTGACCCGATCGTGGCGATCCGCGACATGCTGCCGACGTGGATGGCCGTGCCGTACCTGATCACCGCATTCGGTGGCCTGCTGCTGTCGAACAACCTGTCGGTGTACTCCGCCGGTTTGACCACGCTGACCCTCGGCCTGAAGGTCAAACGCGTTTACGCGGTGGTGGTCGATATCGTTGCGATCTTCGCCGGTTCGATCTACTTCATGCTGATCGCGGACAGCTTCTACGGCCCGTTCATCACCTTCATTTCCCTGCTGGCGGTGCCGATCACCGCGTGGGTCGGAATTTTCATCGTCGACCTGATTCACCGTCACTACTACAGCCCGAAAGACCTGCTCGACGTCAGCCCGAGTAGCGCTTACTGGTATCACGGTGGCATCGAGTGGCGCGCGTTCGGCGCGTGGGCCGTTGCCATCGTCCTCGGGTTCAGTTTCACCACCATTGGCACCACGGCGGAAAACATCTGGTTCAAGGGCTTCCTGTCCGACTCGTGGCTGGGCCACAACGGCCTCGGCTGGATCGTGACCTTCGTGGTCGCCGGTGGCATTTACTTCGTACTCGGCGGGGCGAAAGATCGCCGCGCCGCGCAAACCGAGAATGCTCATGCCTAAGATGTTGCACACCGGCCAGGTCATCATCGACCTGGTCATGGCAGTGGATAAGCTGCCGCAAATTGGCGGTGACGTCCTCGCGCAATCGGCTGGTTTTGAAGCGGGCGGCGGTTTCAACGTGATGGCGGCGGCGGTGCGTAATGGCCTGCCGGTGGTTTATCTCGGTCGCCACGGCACCGGACGTTTCGGTGATCTGGCGCGACAGGCGATGACGGCTGAAGGCATTCAGATCGGTATCAGCGAACCGGCGCAGCGTGACACTGGTTTGTGTGTGGCGCTGACTGACGCTTCGGCGGAGCGCAGTTTCATCTCCTACATTGGCGCTGAAGGTGAGGTGACGATCGATGACCTGAACAGCGTGGCGGCCGAGGCGGGCGATTACGTTTACCTCAGCGGTTACAGCCTGCTCCACGAGGGCAAGGCGCAGGCGTTGCTCGACTGGACGCTGACGTTGCCGAAGACAATCCATGTGGTGTTCGATCCGGGGCCGTTGGTGGAATCACCGGATTCGCCGTTGATGCAGGCGCTGTTGCCGCGTATCGATGTGTGGACCAGCAACAGTGTTGAAGCATTGCGGTTTACTGGCGCTGAAGAGATTGCTGTGGCGCTGGATCGTCTGTCTAAGCATCTGCCTGAAGACGTGCTGATGGTCGTGCGTGATGGCCCGCAAGGCTGCTGGATTCATCGAGGTGATGAGCGTCGGCATGTGTCGGGGTTTGCGGTGAAAGCGCTGGATAGCAATGGTGCTGGTGATGCGCATGCCGGGGTATTTGTTGCCGGGCTGGCGCAAGGTTTGAGCGCCTACGAAGCAGCGCGGCGGGCGAATGCGGCAGCGGCTATCGCGGTGACCCGCTGGGGGCCGGCGACTTCGCCGGGGACGGCTGAAGTGGATGCGTTTATCTGTAAGTCCGGCGGCGATTGATCTACCGCCTTCGCGAGCAAGCTCTGCTCCTACAAGGAACGCGATGACTTGTGGGAGCAAAGCTTGCTCGCGAAGGGGCTAACAGCCCCGCAACAAAACTCAGCCGGCCTCGCGCAACGCTTTGATCAACTCTTGTTTACGCATCGAAGACCGCCCGGGAATCTTTTTCGCCCGGGCTTCCTTCATCAAACTGTCCACCGTTTGCGTATCGCGTGAAGCCTTGCTGTCTCGCGAATGCCCCTCACGACTGGCCACTGCGCGCCGCGATGACTCCTCGCGATCTTGGGACTTGGCGCTCGCCGGTTTCTTGCGTCCGGAACCACCGGCCTTTTCGCCGCCGCCCGATTGTTTGTTCACCGTCGCCCAGGCCCGCGCCTCGGCTTCATCCTTCGACAAACCGTTTTTCTCGTAGCTGTCTTCGATGTGTTCTGCCTTGCGCTTCTGTTCGGCGGTGTATTTGTCTTTGCTTCCACGAGGCATGGGATTTCTCCTTGCATCAGCAGATGATTTTCAATGCAGGAGCCGCAGGCTGCGATCTGTTGATCTTCAAAATCAACAGATCGCAACCTACGGCAGCCCCTACATGATTAACGATCACACAATCACGTTGCTCAGCTATCGAGCTTGCGTGCAGCCTCGACACCGGCGGCGCTGAGCTTAATCGGCAGGTTCAGCGAATGCTCGCCGGCCTCGTTACAGGTCACATGGCCGTGGTGAATCAGTCCGCGATCCTGCAGGGCGGCGAGTGCGCTGGCCACGACTTTCTCGCCCCGGTAATTGTCCAGCACCTCCTTGCCCAGTCCACTTGGATGAGCGTGCAGCAGGCGGGTCAGGACTTCTTTTTCCAGGTTTTTATCGACGTTCATGGTTACCTCTTCATGGGTGTGAATAGGACGCTCGCGTCGGCGAACTACTGGCCGGAGCCTTCGGAGCCCGAGCCACCGGTGGTGGTTTTCGAGCCAATGCCGGGGCCGGCGTTATCTGGCGCTGCAGGGGAGTCAGGGGTGTTCATGCCGCCCTGGCGACCGGGATCGCTGCCCTGGGTGCGCGGGTCGGTGCCGGTGGCGGGAGGTTGGTTGATCAATGGTACGCCTGAGCCATCGGTGTTCATGCCGGGGGCACTGTTGATGGCGGGGGCGCGGGGTGCCGGGGTCGGATCGGTAGGGCCGGTCCCTGCTGCGGTGGCGGATGCGGCGAAAACCGCGGGGCAGAGCAGGGCGCTGAATACGAAAGCGGTCAACCTTGACGAGATCATAGGGCTTCTCCAGTGATTGGAATCCTTACCTGTCGTTGGTCTGCCCTATGATCGGATTGGTGCCTGAGGAACGACGAACGGTCTAGATCGCCGTCGCCGTTTTGGCGTTGAATCGACGCCAGAGTAGACGACTCACAGTGATCAGCCAGTTCACAAGCGCGACTGCCAATACCGTGAGCAGCAACGTCGCCATGCCCTGTTCAACGATGATTTTCCCGGCCAGCAACGGAAAGCCGAACACGCCGATGAAGTAAGAAAGACTGAACAGCAACAGCGCCTGCGAGGTGGTGCCAGACGGTGCTTCATTAGCCGCCAGTCCGTTGATCACCGAGTAAGTCAGGCCATAACCGACCCCGAGCATGATCGCCGCCAACAGATAACTGAATCCGCTGTGCACACCAAACGCGAACATCACAATCGAACCCAGCATCAACCCCGACAGCAGGCACGACGCCCGCAGCGGATCACGCTTGACCACATAGCCCGCGATCAACATCCGACTGCTGATCGCCGCACTCATGAAGCCCAGAAAGAACAACGAGTAGTCCAGCGATCGCGCAGCGGCGTAACTGGTCTGGAAACTCGACAGGCCGCCAAATACACAACCACCGAGGCCGACCATGATGATCGCAAACACCGCGCGCGAGCCGAGCACTTGGGTGGTCGCCTGCCAGCTGATTCTCGCGGCGGACGTGGCTTGCGTGCTTTGCAATCGCGCGCCGAGACGCCAGAACAGCAGCACACCGATCAGGCTCGCCAACGCCGCCAGATAAAACGCCGAAGTCACCGGCCAGCCCAGCGCACTGGCCGCACGCCCGAGCAACGGGCCGCTGCCGATCCCGGTCATCATGCTGCCGGAGAGTAGGGCAAAGTACTTCGCCCGCTGCGCCGGGGTCACCAGACTGGCGACGATGATCGGCCCGAGGGTGTAAAAGACACCCCAACCCAATCCCAGCAACAAACCGAAAAACAACAGCAGATGACCAAACCCCGGCGTCATCGCAAAACCCAGACTCGCGGCAACCAACAGCAGGCCGAACAAGGCAATCGAACGCGCCGCGCCGAGCAGATCCGACAGATGCCCGGACACCAGCACCGCGACAAACGTGCTGACCATCGCCGCCGAAATCACACTGCCCGCATCGTGTTCATTACCGCCGCGCGAACCGATCAACAGCGACAGCAAAAACGTCGAGCCATACGACAGCGACAACAGATAACTGGCGAGGCAAAACAGGCCGAACAACTTGCCTGACACTGCGGGTGTTGCGTGAGACATGACGCGGTTCCTTGACCGGAAAAGTGAGCGTCATCTGTTTAACACGCAGTGCCTGCGGATTACGTCTGAGGTTGGCGAACTCAGCATCGTTGCAGGCCGGAGTATTGGGCTCAGGCGATGCCGATCTCTTCCTTGAACTGTTCCATGAAACCCTTCAGGCGCTGATGGCGAATCTGCGCCAGACGCTGGCCGGCGGCGGTCTGGAAACCGTCGGCGAGGTGCAGCAGTTTGGTCTGGAAATGATCGAGGCAAAAATGTTTGTCGTCGTAGTCGCGATGTTTCGCTTCGGGATCCTGCGGGTCATACAGCGCTGAGCCCATACGCCCGGCGACGTAGAAGGTGCGTGCGACGCCGAGCATGCCTAGCGAGTCGAGACGATCGGCGTCCTGGACGATTTTCGCTTCGAGAGTGAGCGGGGTGATGTTGGCGGAGAAACTGTGCGCTTCGATGGCGTGCGCCACCGCGGCGATTTTTTCTTCCGGCCAGTTCATTTCTGCCAATACCGCCGAAGCTTTTGCCGCCGCCAGACGCGAGGCTTGTGAGCGCAGCGGCGAGTTTTTTTCCACGGCCACGCCATCGTGGAGCAGCACGGCGGCGACTAGAACTTCCAGGTCGCCACCTTCTTCGGCCTGAAGCGTAAGAACGTTGTGCCAGACACGCTGTAAGTGCGCGAGGTCATGCGCACCGTCGTCTGACGGCTCCAGAGCGTGGGGCAGCAAACTGGCGGCGAGTGTGGAAAGTGGCGCAAAAACAGTGTCTTTCATAAGCATCCTTGCAGGCGTACCTGAATTTGAAACACATGATACTTCTGTGGCGAGGGGATTCATCCCCGTTGGGGCGCGAAGCGGCCTTGAAAAATGGGACTGCTGCGCAGTCCAACGGGGATAAATCCCCTCGCCACTGGGTTCTCATCAGGTTTGGAGTGTGACGAGCGCCGTCCACGGCCTTAGTATGGCGTTTTCCTTTTCCGACAAGGCCCGTCCATGACGATCGAAATCCGCCCGGCGACCCCCAGCGATGCCCCGCAAATCCTCGCCTTCATCACCGAACTGGCCGATTTCGAAAAAGCCCGCCACGAAGTCATCGCCAGCGTCGCTGACATCGAACGCAGCCTGTTCAGCGAAGGCGCCACCGCCCACGGCCTGATCTGCCTGCGCGACGGCTTGCCGATCGGCTTTGCGGTGTTCTTCTTCAGCTATTCAACCTGGCTGGGCAGCAACTGCCTGTACCTCGAAGACCTCTACATCACCCCCGAACAACGTGGCGGCGGCGCCGGCAAAACCCTGCTGCGCCACCTGGCGAAAATCGCCTGCGCCAACGATTGCGGGCGCTTCGAATGGAGCGTGCTCGACTGGAACACCCCGGCCATCGATTTCTACAAATCCCTCGGTGCACAGCCGCAGGAGGAGTGGGTGAGGTATCGCATGGATGGCAAGGTTCTGCGTGAGTTTGCCGAGGGCTGAAAACAATGATGGCAATCCAATGCTAATTCGATTGTCGCCAACCCTTTAGTCCGGCATTCTACGCGCCATTTTTGCGCGCTCACGGATGACACCTGCAATGCCTCTGGCAAACTTTCTCCACGCCCGTGGAGTCTTCGCTGCGTCAATGAGTGACCGGCGATGAGCGGACTACGGGCGTCGATCCGCCTCTACGGTCTGGTCAAAAACCTCGGCTCCAGCGACAACCCGACCCGTCAGCCAGTGGATATTCTCTGCACCGTCAATCGCTTGGGCGGCAAGGCCATCCGTGCGTTTGTCTCGCGTCTCGATGCCGAGTTGATGGCGCGCAGTGCGGGCTACGATGACTACCGCGTGATACCGCTGCGTACGTTCGATCCCAACGGATTCATCGATGCGCATCAAGGTTGGCTGACCCTGCACGTGTGCTGCGGATTTATCGCACCCGCCGGGCAATCGATTTTTCACCAGGGCGTGCTGTCGCCGATGGGCTGGTATGTCTACTCGGAAACTGGCCGCTGGACAGCCGAGCGCTATCTGGATTTCGGCCCGCAAATGGCCGAACTGCTGCAAACCACCTACGACCAACATCGACTGACCGGTTACAACACCTGGCTCAACCAACTCGACGACACCACAACTGCCGAATTGAACTGGCATGCCGACGAAGCCTGGCAACAACTGCAAACCCTCACACCCCCGAACAGCCGCGAGCATTGTCACGCGCTGTTTGATTCTGTCGACAACCGCTGGCGCTTTGCCGCGACCGACGTCGATCTCCACCAGCCGCACCCGGAACCCCTAAAGCAAGGAGCTTTGAATTGAGTGGTAAACCCGCTGCACGCGTCACCGACCCGACCGACTGCCCATTGCCAGGCCACGGCAACAACCCGATTGTTTCCGGCTCGCCCGACGTCTTCTTCGACGGCCTCGCCGCCGCGCGCATGACCGATAAATCGGCGTGTGGCAGTCCGATTACCGGAGCTGTTTCCGGCACGGTATTCATCAACGGCCTGAACGCCGCGATGCTCGACAGCACCGGCGGGCACGGCAATGTCGTGGTCGGTGGTTCAGGGACGGTGATTATTGGCCAGAGTGGCGGCGGGGCGGCGTTTAGCGGATTGCTGCCGATGCCGGTGCATTTCAATGATCGGATGCAGGTGATCAATGAAGCCACGGGAGAACCTATCCCCGATCATCCTTATGCGATCCAGCGAGGTGATGGGCGTATTGAACATGGCATCACCGATGAGCAAGGCTTTACCCATATGGTCAGCTCTCATTTGCCAGAATCCATAAAACTATTTGTAGAGTGACTGACATGGAAGTTGCAAATCCTGACCTTAAAAATTGCACGAAACTGGCGGCGAGTCATGACTTGACCTGCAAGACTGACCAAACCCCAAAGACAGCTGCGGTGAGTGTCAAAAAGGTAGTAGTGTTTTTCATTGGTGGTGCTGGTGATAAAGAACAGTACTATGTGAGTCAACCACCTCACGGTAATGTGACCACTGCACAAGTTCAGTTGCCAAAAAAATTGAGCGATGTGCAAATGGCGAAAGTGGATTCGGTGTATCTGAGCTATAAAGATGTACGTGGAAAGAAAGATATAGATAAGTATGTGGTGCGTCACTTGGCGGGTGATAAGTCAATTCATATAAGTATTGTTGGTCATAGTCTTGGTGGGTGGAATGGCGCCCATCTGTCAACCATACTCAAGGAGCAAGGTTACACAGTTAAGTCCTTGGTCACACTTGATCCTGTTGGTGGAGGGTTAGGGGTTTGGCTAATTTCAGATATATACGCTACTACCCCAAAGCCTTGTACGGAGTTCTGGATAAATATATTGGCCGCTCCGGCGAAGCCTAATCAGTCCGATGATATAGCCGACGACGGGGAGCGATGGAAAATGAGTGCTGGTCCAGATGTCAATGTGTCGGTAAATGCCAATCACGAATCTGCGGGCGCCATGTTCAGAGCAAAGGTCCTTGGAGAGAAGTCGGCATGTGATCTTATCGCTGAAAGAATTATCAATTACCTGGAGTCGTGAAATGAGAATGCTGCTTGTGATCCTTGTTTTGACTTCGTGTATTTCGTGCGCAAAGAGAGCGCCTTTGCCGGAATCCGATCTTGAGTTTATTTCCGTTGGTAGAAGTGAGGAAAGTGCCCTTTTGGATGTTCGCTTTAGTTCGAATACTGATCTCTTGCGTTTCTTTGAGGAAAAAGCTGGTCAAAATCAGGTGGGTGACACTTTGATCTGTTCATTGGATAAAAATGGACACTTCGATACCAAGCAGGATCTGGTCCGATATCTTGAAGGAGAAGTGGCTGAGGTGGAGAGTGAGACTTCAGGGGTAAAGCATTTTTACTCGGCTGAGGTTTTCGCAGTGTATACCCCGGATGGCGGAACTCTGAGTAAGTTTATTAGCAAGGAGCAGTTATTGAGTGTGTTGGGCGTGCGTGAAGATTTGGCTTGTAAATTCAGGACTGCCGCCTATTCCTACGGTCCTTATTATTCAAATCCTATGAAGGTTCCCGCTTCTGCTTTTACTCATGCCATTGAACAGAAACGTGAGCAATGAAGATAAGGTATTCGAGGTTGTTTTTGATTGCCGGGTTTGTGTTGTGTTCGTCCTGCCTGCATCTCGACGTTCCACCTGCCAGGCTTGAGTTTGTCTCGATCAATCATGCATTTTCTTCCTTGTACGATCTGCGTTTCACCTCTGACCGAAACCTCATCGATTTGTACGAAGTGCATGGACAGAGAGGCCAGATTGGAACCTCGATTCATTGCTCGCTGAATGGTGACCTGAATTTTTCCGTCGAACATCAGATCGCTCTCGAAGCTTCGGGGACGGTCAGTGAAATGCGTTTGATCGAAGGCGACCGCCGGTATGAGATGTTTGCAAGGATCAACCTGAAGAATCACGCCCTCAACGACGGCAGGGAGTGGGTCAGGCCCGTTGAGTTGGTGCAGATCCTCAAACCGAAGGAATACATTCCATGCACGGTGGTGATCACCGCGTTTCCGTATGTCGCCTATTATTCGAGAGTCATGTACATCCCCACGTCGCGATTCATTGCCCAGTTGGAAAACCCTCGTGTGGCACCGTCGCGTGTCTCGCTTAAACCCTCTGACCAGCCGCGTTCATTGCTGCCACTTGCGTCGGTGTGCATCGTGCGCTGGCGCTATGAACTGGCGCTGGGATATGACCAGATCGACAGTCTCGGGCTCTGCAGTGATGTGCCCTACGCCGGCATGCTGGCCTCGTTCGCACCGAGCAAGACGAAGTTGCGGATTATTTCAGGTTCAGAGGAAACCCCGGCACCCTTTGCGGCGTACACCATCATTCGCGGTGACGGACGTCTGGAACCCGGAATAACTGACGAGAAAGGCCGTACGCATGAGGTCGGATCCACTGAGCACGAAACATTGAGGGTGATCATCAACAAGAGTCTTGACGTCGTTGAACGTTGGACTCCATGGACTAACTCCGTCCCATAATATGGGATGTAAAATTACATATTGAGATTTTCAGCTTGAGAGGTCTATAGTCCGTCGCACTCACTGCCAAAAACAAAACAGGTGAAGCGATGCAGGCGCAATTGATCGCGCTCGACTGGGGGACGACCTCATTACGTGCTTACAAACTCGCGGCGGGCGGCGTGGTGCTGGAGCAGCGCGCGCTGTCGTTCGGGATCATGCAGTTGCCCAAGACCCCGCGAATCATCAACGGTCGCGAATGCACCGATGGTTTTGAATTGGCCTTCGACGATGCGTGCGGCGACTGGCTCGATGCGCAGCCGGATCTGCCGGTGATCGCTTGCGGCATGGTCGGCAGTGCGCAGGGCTGGCGCGAAGCGGCCTACTGCGAAACGCCGGCAAATGTCGCCAATCTCGGAAACTCCCTACAAACCGTTATCAGTCTGCGCGGCACGCAGGTGCACATCGTGCCGGGCGTGATTCAGCGTTCGCGTTTGCCGAATGTGATGCGTGGCGAAGAAACCCAAGTCCTCGGCGTACTGCAAAATCTGCCGGTCGAGGCGGGCAGTGATCTATTGATCGGCCTGCCAGGCAGCCACTCGAAATGGGTGGAAGTGGTCGATGGCTGCATCACTCATTTCGATACGTTCATGACCGGCGAAGTGTTCGCCGTGCTCAGCGAACACAGCATTCTTGGTCGAACCCAGCAGCAAGGCACGGCGTTCGATGGTCAGGCGTTTGACCGTGGCGCGCAGATCGCGCTGTCTGCTGACGGCGAACTCGGTGTGCTGTCGACTTTGTTCAGCGCCCGAACACTGGGCCTGACCGGTGAACTCAGCCCTACGGCGCAGGCCGATTATCTGTCCGGCCTGATGATCGGCCATGAACTGGCGGCGCTCGCCACGGTTCAGCGGCGTCGCCGCCACAATCCGAATCTTCCTTCGATCATCCTCATCGGCAACGCGCAACTCTGTGCGCGCTACAGCCGCGCCCTCGACGCCTGTGGTTTCGCCAACGTGACGCTGGCCGAGCAGGCCACCGAGCGTGGGCTGTGGCAATTGGCGCTGGCCGCCGGACTGATCGATTCCTCATCCCGTTAACCCTGACTGGAGGCCTGACATGCTCAAGCAAGCACTGGCGCAAAACGGTCTGATAGCAATCCTGCGTGGCCTGCACCCGCAGGAAGCCGCCGCTGTCGGAGAAGTCCTGTATGCCGCCGGATTTCGTGTCATTGAAGTACCGCTCAATTCCCCTTCGCCGTACGAAAGTATCCGCATTCTGCGTAAGACCCTGCCCGCCGATTGCCTGATCGGAGCCGGTACGGTGCTGACGCCGGAGCAGGTCGAGTTGGTGAAAGAGGCCGGCGGCCAAGTGATCGTCATGCCGCACAGCGACGCCAAGGTGTTGCGCGCGGCGAAAGCGGCGGGGCTGTTCCTGTCGCCGGGCGTTGCCACACCCACCGAAGCGTTCGCGGCGCTGGAGGAGGGCGCGGACATTCTCAAGCTGTTCCCGGCCGAGCAGATGGGGCCCGCGGTCGTCAAAGCCTGGCTTGCGGTGTTGCCGGCGGGGACGGTGCTGGCGCCGGTCGGCGGTATCACGCCGGACAACATGCAGGCATTTATCGATGCCGGCGTGAAAGGTTTCGGCCTCGGTTCCGGGCTGTTCAAACCGGGCATGACGCCGGAGCAAGTGGCGGTGAATGCCAAGGCCTACGTGGCCGCGTGGAAGGCCCTTCGCTAAGACTTTTGGCGCTGCGTGCGCTGCATCTAATAAGAGCTGCATTTACAAAAGAGAGCAGAGATGAAAATCACCAAACTCACGACCTTTATCGTTCCGCCGCGCTGGTGCTTCCTCAAGGTCGAAACCGATGAGGGCGTGACCGGTTGGGGCGAGCCCGTGGTTGAAGGTCGCGCACATACTGTTGCAGCTGCCGTTGAAGAATTGTCCGACTACCTGATCGGCAAAGACCCACGCAACATCGAGGACATCTGGACGGTGTTATACCGCGGCGGCTTCTACCGTGGCGGCGCCATCCACATGAGCGCGCTGGCCGGTATCGACCAGGCGCTGTGGGACATCAAGGGCAAGGCCCTCGGCGTCTCGGTCAGCGATCTGCTCGGTGGTCAGGTGCGCGACAAGATTCGCGTGTATTCGTGGATCGGTGGCGACCGTCCGGCCGACACCGCGCGTGCGGCGAAGGAAGCCGTGAGCCGTGGTTTCACCGCCGTGAAAATGAACGGCACCGAAGAGCTGCAGTTCCTCGACTCCTTCGAGAAAGTCGATCTGGCGCTGGCCAACGTTGCCGCCGTGCGTGATGCGGTCGGGCCAAACGTCGGCATCGGCGTCGACTTCCACGGCCGCGTGCACAAGCCGATGGCCAAAGTGCTGATGAAGGAACTCGACCCGTACAAACTGATGTTTATCGAAGAGCCGGTGCTCAGCGAGAACTATGAAGCGCTGAAGGAACTGGCGCCGCTGACCAGCACGCCGATCGCCCTCGGTGAGCGGCTGTTCTCGCGTTGGGATTTTAAACGCGTGTTGAGCGAAGGCTACGTCGACATCATCCAGCCGGACGCTTCTCACGCCGGCGGCATCACCGAAACCCGCAAGATCGCCAACATGGCCGAGGCCTATGACGTGGCGCTGGCGCTGCATTGCCCGCTGGGCCCGATTGCGCTGGCGGCATGTTTGCAACTGGACGCGGCTTGTTACAACGCGTTTATCCAGGAACAGAGCCTGGGCATCCATTACAACGAGAGCAACGATCTGCTCGACTACGTGAAGGACCCGCGGGTGTTCGACTACGACAAGGGTTTTGTGAAGATCCCGAACGGACCGGGCCTGGGTATCGAGATCAACGAGGAATACGTGATCGAGCGCGCAGCCGTAGGGCATCGCTGGCGCAACCCGATCTGGCGTCATGCCGATGGCAGTTTTGCCGAGTGGTGAGTCTGCGCTGACACACCGAAAGTCCCTGTGGGAGCTGGCTTGCCAGCGATGATGGCAGCACATCCAGCATTGTTTTGACAGACACACCGCCATCGCTGGCAAGCCATCTCCCACAGTTTTATCTCCATGGATGGGAGATTTGCGTCATGACCTCAATAAACATAAGAAGAGGCATCTCTCATGCAACCGCAAACCCTCACCGGGCAGGCGTCTTTAGTCACGCCCAGCCGCAAGCGGTTTTTCATCATGGTGTTGCTGTTTATCACCGTGGTCATCAACTACCTCGACCGCAGTAACCTGTCGATTGCCGCCCCGGCGCTGACCAGTGAGCTAGGCATCGATCCGATTCACGTCGGGCTGATCTTTTCGGCGTTTGGCTGGACCTACGCGGCCATGCAGATCCCCGGCGGCTGGCTGGTGGATCGTGTGCCGCCACGCATTCTCTATAGCGTCGCGCTGCTGCTGTGGTCGCTGGCCACGGTGATGCTCGGTTTCGCTGCGAGTTTCATTGCGCTGTTTGTGCTGCGCATGGCGGTCGGCGCGCTGGAAGCGCCGGCGTATCCGATCAACAGCCGCGTGGTCACAACGTGGTTTCCGGAGCGTGAACGCGCTACGGCGATTGGTTTCTACACCTCCGGGCAGTTCGTTGGTCTGGCATTCCTGACCCCGGTTCTTGCCTGGCTGCAACACGAATTCGGCTGGCACATGGTGTTCGTCGCAACCGGCGCCGTCGGCATCATCTGGGCAGCCATCTGGTACGCGGTCTATCGAGAGCCGCGAGATTTCAAGGGCGCCAACGAAGCCGAAATCGACCTGATCCGCGAGGGCGGTGGTCTGGTCGATATTCAGCAAGAGTCAGCCAGGGTCAAAGCCAAATTCAGCTGGACGGATCTCGGTATCGTCCTGACCAAACGCAAATTGTGGGGCATCTACCTCGGCCAGTTCTGCCTGAACTCGACGCTGTGGTTTTTCCTGACGTGGTTCCCGACCTATCTGGTGAAGTATCGCGGCATGGACTTCATCAAGTCCGGCCTGCTGGCGTCGCTGCCGTTTCTCGCCGCGTTTGTTGGCGTGTTGTGTTCAGGGTTCTTTTCCGATTTCCTGATCCGTCGCGGCTATACCGTGGGTTTCGCGCGCAAGTTGCCAATCATTGGCGGGTTGCTGATTTCTACCTCGATCATCGGCGCCAACTTCGTCGAGTCGACCCCGCTGGTGATTGCCTTTCTGGCGTTGGCGTTTTTCGGTAACGGTCTGGCTTCGATCACCTGGTCGCTGGTGTCGACGCTCGCTCCGGCACGTTTGCTCGGTTTGACCGGCGGGGTGTTCAACTTCATCGGCAACCTGTCGGCGATTGCCACGCCGATCGTCATCGGCTTTCTTGCCAGCGGCGATTCGTTCGCGCCGGCGATCACCTATATCGCGGTTCTCGCATTGATCGGCGCTTTGTCCTACGTGCTGTTGGTCGGTAAGGTCGAGCGTATCGAGTTGTAGTGGTCAACGTCGGGCGACCATAATGCCGCCCGTTCCCTCGCTCAACGGTAAAGGCTGGATATGCAGGAAGACGCTCCGGAAAAAACCAAGGACGCCGCGCCCACCGGCACGCAAACGCTGCTGCGCGGCCTAGGTGTGGTGCAAGCGGTGGCCAGTGGTGCGCGCGATCTCAAGGAGATTGCCCGGCTGATCGGCACCACCCGCAGCACCACTCATCGCCTGGCCAGTTGTCTGGTGGACGAGCGCTACCTTCGCGTGGTGCCGCAAGTCGGTTATCTGTTGGGACCGAAGCTGATCGAGCTGGGTTTCCAGGCACGCGAAGAGTTGCCGCTGGTGAGTCTGGCCGGGCCGTATCTGGACGAGTTGTCGGCACTGACCGGCGACACCGTTCATTTGGGGATTCGTGAAGGCGATGAAGTGCTGTATCTGCTGAAGAATCCGGGGCGTAATGGCCCGGAAATGCGTTCGCGGGTCGGCCATCGCATGCCGTTGGCGCGCACCGGGATCGGCAAGGCGTTGATGCTCGATGATTCAGCGCAGGATTGGCAACGGCTGTACGACATCAGCCTGCCGGCGGGTGGGAAAAGTCAGTTCCGGCCGCAGCATCCCCAGCAGTCGTGGGAACAGCTTGAGCAGCGCATGAGCGAATACGTCGCCGGTGGCTACGCATTCGATCTGGAGGATAACGAGCCATCGATCCGTTGCGTGGCGGCGCCGATCCGCGATGCGAGTAAACGCATCGTCGCAGCGATCAGTATCGCCAGTACGGTGCCGTACATGCCGCTGGAAAAAATGGCCGAGCTGATTCCCCTGATCAAAGGGGTCACAGCTCGGTTGTCAGCGGAGCTTGGCGCTAAGGTTTAAACCTTGAGCGTTGCCATGTCGATGACGAAACGGTATTTCACGTCGCCAGCGATCATGCGGGCGTAAGCCTCGTTGATCTGGCGAATGTCGAGCATTTCGATGTCGCAGGTGATGTTGTGCTCGGCGCAGAAATCCAGCACTTCCTGGGTTTCGGCGACGCCACCGATCAACGAACCGGCCAGCACGCGACGGCCCAGCACCAGTTTGGCGGCATGGACTGGCGGATCGATCGGCTCGATCAGCCCGACCAGAATGTGCACACCGTCGAAACGCAAGGTGTCGAGGTAGGGGTTGAGGTCGTGCTGCACCGGAATGGTGTCGAGCAGGAAGTCGAAGTGACCGGCGGCGGCCTTCATCTGCTCGTCGTCGGTGGAGACGATCACGTGATCGGCGCCCTGACGACGACCTTCCTCAGCCTTGCTCGCCGAACGGGTGAACAAGGTCACTTCAGCGCCCATGGCTTTGGCGAACTTGATGCCCATATGGCCGAGGCCACCCATGCCGAGAATCCCGACCTTGTCGCCAGCCTTGACGCCGTAGTGCTTGAGCGGCGAGTAGGTGGTGATGCCGGCGCAGAGGATCGGTGCGGCGGCGGCCAGATCGAGCTTCTCCGGGATGCGTACGACGAAGTGCTCGCTGACGACGATGCTGTCCGAATAACCGCCCATGGTGTTGCTGCCATCGACCCGATCCGGGGTGGCGTAGGTCATGGTCGGACCTTCGAGGCAGTATTGCTCAAGGTTCGATTGGCAGGCTTCGCAGGTGCGGCAGGAGTCGACCATGCAGCCAACGCCAACCAGATCGCCTACTTTGTGACGGGTAACATTCGCACCGACGGCGGTGACTTTTCCGACGATCTCGTGGCCGGGCATCAACGGGTAAACAGCGATGCCCCATTCGTTGCGTGCCTGGTGGATGTCGGAGTGGCAGACGCCGCAGTAGAGGATTTCGATAGCGACGTCGTCGGCGCGCGGGCTGCGACGTTCGAATTTCATCGGGGCGAGGGGCGTGGTGGCCGATTGGGCGGCGTAGCCGATGGCGGTGTACATATGAAACCTCGCAAAAGCAATGACAGGTGAGGCGGCGCATTCTGGGCGCCGACCGCCGCTGCGGCCATGACGATTCCTCCGGGTCTTATGCCTAATCCTCCGGCATGCGGGTTTGATCGGTCGCATTGGCAAAAGGATCTGCGATGATGCTTTTATCCCTTTTTCCATGATTTTTTTTGAAGAACACTTTGATGCAATTGACCCGTCACCTTGATGCCAATGCCAGGCTGGTTTCGCTGATCGAACCTTTGGCGCTGCGCGATGGTTATAGCCAGACCGGGCTTGCGGGCGTGCAGGTGCTGCGCGCCAGTTGCGACGTCGCCCGTGGCCCGCACATTTATGAGCCGAGCCTGATGATCATCGCCCAGGGCAGCAAACTGGCGTTTCTCGGGCCTCGGACGATGGAGTACGGTGCCGGGCATTATCTGATTCAGGCGCTGCCGGTGCCGTTCGAATGCGAAACCTTTGCCTTGCCGGATGCGCCGTTGCTGGGTGTTTCGGTGGCGATTGACCGGGTGCTGCTCGGTGAGCTGGTGCTGGCGATGGGGCTGGCGCCGGGCCGGCATATTCCGGCGCAGACGCCCGAGTCGATGACTTCGGTGGTGCTGGACGACGCCATGCGCGGATGCGTCGAGCGCTTGCTGAGTTGTCTGCACGATCCGCTGGAATGCCAGATTCTCGGGCCGGCGCGAGTGCGTGAGTTGTTGTTCACTGCACTGCGTGGGCCGCAGGCTGATGTGCTGCGCGCGTTGGTGGAACAGCAGGGGCAGTTCGCACGCGTGGCGGCGTCGATCAGTCATCTGCATGCGCATTACACTGAACCGTTGAATGTCGAGACTTTGGCCGGTTGCGCGAATATGAGCGTGTCGACGTTTCACGAGCATTTCAAGCGCAGCACGTTGTTGTCGCCGGTGCAGTATCTGAAGCGCTTGCGACTCCTGAAGGCGCAGACGTTGCTCGTCGCGGAAGGGCTGGGCGTGGCGCAGGTGGCGCATCGGGTGGGGTATCAGAGCACGTCGCAGTTCAGCCGCGAGTACAAACGCTACTTCGAGCGCAGCCCGGGCGACGAACGCGCTGCCTGAGGATTTACACAATCATTGTGGGAGCTGGCTTGCCAGCGATGAGGCCGGCACATTCAGCATAGATATCGCCTGATCCACCGCCATCGCTGGCAAGCCAGCTCCCACAGGTATTGATGTGATGCACTGAATTATGGGCAACAAAAAGGCCCCCGATTCGGGAGCCTTGTTGTCCAGCGTGTCGACTTACATATTCGGGTAAGTCGGGCCGCCGGCGCCTTCCGGCGTGACCCAAGTGATGTTCTGCGAAGGGTCCTTGATGTCGCAGGTCTTGCAGTGCACGCAGTTCTGGGCGTTGATCTGGAAGCGCTTCTCGCCGTCTTCCTTGGTGATCACTTCGTAAACACCGGCCGGGCAGTAGCGCTGCGCCGGTTCGTCGTACAGCGGCAGGTTTTTGCTGATCGGGATGCTCGGGTCGGCCAGCTTCAGGTGGCAAGGCTGTTCTTCTTCGTGGTTGGTACCGGAGATGAACACCGAGCTGAGTTTGTCGAAGCTGAGTTTGCCGTCGGGTTTCGGGTAGTCGATCTTCTTGCAGTCGGCCGCGAGCTTGAGGCAAGCGTAATCCGGCTTGGTGTCGTGCAGGGTGAACGGCAGTTTGCCGCCGAAGATGTTCTGATCGAGCCAGTTGAAACCGCCGCCGACGATGGCGCCGAACTTGTGGATCGCCGGGCCGAAGTTGCGGCTGGCGAACAGTTCGTCGTAGAGCCAGCTCTTCTTGAACGCGTCGACGTAAGTGGTCAGTTCTTCGGTGCCGTCCTTCTCGGCGAACAGCGCCTCAGCCACCGACTCCGCGGCGAGCATGCCGGATTTCATTGCAGTGTGGCTGCCTTTGATCTTGGCAAAGTTCAGAGTGCCGAGGTCGCAACCGATCAGCGCGCCGCCTTTGAAGACCATTTTCGGCAGCGAGTTCAGGCCGCCCTTACAGATCGCGCGGGCGCCGTAGCTGATGCGCTTGCCGCCTTCCAGGTACTGAGCCAGCACCGGGTGATGCTTGAGGCGCTGGAATTCGTCGAACGGCGACAGGTAAGTGTTGCTGTAGGACAGGTCAACGATCAGACCAACTACCACTTGGTTGTTTTCCAGGTGATAGAGGAACGATCCACCGGTGTTCTCGGTGCCCATTATGTCCAGTGGCCAACCGGCGGTGTGCACCACCAGGCCTGGCTGGTGTTTGGCTGGGTCGATTTCCCAGATTTCTTTCAGGCCGATGCCGTAGTGCTGGGCGTCGGCATCGCTGTCGAGGTTGAAGCGCTTGATCAGTTGCTTGCCGATGTGGCCACGGCAGCCTTCGGCGAACAGCGTGTATTTGCCACGCAGTTCCATGCCAGGGGTGTAGAGGCCTTCTTTCGGGTTGCCTTCGCGGTCGACGCCCAGATCACCGGTGATGATTCCGCGGACGATGCCTTGCTCGTCGATCAGCGCTTCCTGAGCGGCGAAGCCTGGGTAGATTTCCACGCCCAGGTTCTCGGCCTGCTGGGCGAGCCAGCGGCACAGGTTGCCGAGGGAGATAATGTAGTTGCCTTCGTTGTGCATGGTCTTGGGCACAAAGAAGTCTGGAATCTTTTGCGCGTTTTCGGCGTTTTTCAGCACGAAAATGTCGTCGCGGGTGACCGGTGTGTTCAGCGGTGCGCCGAGTTCTTTCCAGTCCGGGAACAGTTCGTTCAGAGCGCGTGGTTCGAACACGGCACCGGAAAGGATGTGTGCGCCGACTTCGGAGCCTTTTTCGACCACGCAGACGCTGATTTCCTTACCGGCTTCGGCGGCCTTCTGCTTCAGACGGCAGGCGGCGGACAGGCCAGCGGGGCCGGCACCGACGATGACCACGTCGAATTCCATGTATTCGCGTTCCACAGGCTATCTCCTACTCAAGGCTCAACAGTTTTTTTTCTAATTTGGAGGTTTGATGTCGCTTCCGTTATGCCTTTACGTTAACGTCAAGGGGGATAAAGGAGAAGCCACCTTTCTCTCTAGGGGGCGCATTATATCTACACCACTCCTAGCGTCCAATACAAACGTTTGTTTGAATTGGCTCCAGCCCATAGAAATCAAAGAAGCGCGGCTTATGAACGACCATTTTGCCGTATTGACCGGAATAGGCGTTCCGGTCAAGATACGGGCGGTTTTGCGCTCGTCGTAGGCAGACTGGCGGTTTCAAGAGCACCTCTAAAGACAGGGCACAGGCAGTAGCAGGTGATGTGCAGCGCAGGTTCGGCGCGCAGTCTACACAGCGTGAAGATTCATGACTTGTCAGTCACCACTGACGAACGGTCACAGCGCTTCGCGACGTGAATCACCCCGCACCCAGGTCGGCGTTTTTAGAGGTGCCCTTTTAGCCTGATGAGCATCAACCGCCAGGTTCGCCTAGGCGACTTTCTTTTCACCGGAGAGTAACGAGGAATCCATGAAGGTTCTTGTAGCTGTCAAACGCGTTGTGGATTACAACGTCAAGGTTCGCGTCAAGGCGGACAATTCCGGCGTCGATCTCGCCAACGTCAAGATGTCGATGAACCCGTTCTGCGAAATCGCAGTGGAAGAAGCCGTACGCCTGAAAGAGAAAGGTGTTGCGACTGAAATCGTCGTCGTCTCCATCGGCCCGGCCACCGCTCAGGAGCAGCTGCGTACCGCACTGGCTCTGGGTGCCGACCGTGCCATCCTCGTCGAATCCGCTGAAGATCTGACTTCGCTGGCCGTGGCCAAACTGTTGAAAGCTGTTGTCGACAAGGAACAGCCTCAGCTGGTGATCCTCGGTAAACAGGCGATCGATAGCGACAACAACCAGACCGGCCAGATGCTCGCTGCATTGAGCGGTTACGGTCAGGGCACTTTCGCTTCGAAAGTCGAAGTCTCCGGTGACAGCGTTGCCGTGACCCGCGAAATCGACGGCGGCGCGCAAACCGTTTCCCTGAAACTGCCGGCAATCGTCACCACCGACCTGCGTTTGAACGAGCCGCGTTATGCGTCCCTGCCAAACATCATGAAAGCCAAGAAGAAGCCTCTTGAAGTGCTGACTCCGGACGCTTTGGGCGTTTCCACCGCCTCCACCAACAAGACCCTGAAAGTCGAAGCGCCGGCTGCACGCAGCGCAGGTATCAAGGTCAAGTCGGTGGCTGAACTGGTTGAAAAACTCAAGAACGAAGCGAAGGTAATCTAAATGACTATCTTGGTTATTGCTGAACACGACAACAAAGTGCTGGCCCCGGCCACACTGAACACCGTGGCTGCCGCTGCCAAAATCGGTGGCGACATTCACGTTCTGGTTGCCGGCCAAGGCGCTGGCGCCGTGGCTGAAGCCGCTGCGAAAATCGCTGGCGTGAGCAAAGTCCTCAACGCTGACAACGCGGCTTACGCGCATCAGCTGCCGGAAAACGTTGCTCCTCTGGTTGCAGAGCTGGGCGCTGGTTACAGCCACATCCTGGCTGCCGCGACCTCCAACGGCAAAAACATCCTGCCGCGCGTTGCCGCTCAGCTGGACGTTGACCAGATCTCCGAGATCATCTCGGTCGAAAGCGCTGACACTTTCAAGCGTCCGATCTACGCCGGTAACGCCATTGCTACCGTGCAATCTACTGCTGCGATCAAAGTGATCACCGTGCGTGCCACCGGTTTCGACCCGGTTGCTGCTGAAGGTGGTTCGGCTGCTGTTGAAGCGGTTGGTGCTGCGCACAACGCTGGCACTTCGAGCTTCGTTGGCGAAGAGCTGGCCAAGTCCGATCGTCCAGAGCTGACCGCTGCCAAGATCGTCGTTTCCGGCGGCCGCGGTATGCAGAACGGCGACAACTTCAAACACCTGTACGCTCTGGCCGACAAGCTGGGCGCTGCTGTTGGCGCTTCGCGCGCGGCAGTCGACGCAGGTTTCGTACCGAACGACATGCAGGTCGGTCAGACCGGCAAGATCGTTGCGCCTCAGCTGTACATTGCCGTCGGTATCTCCGGCGCGATCCAGCACCTGGCCGGCATGAAAGACTCCAAAGTGATCGTTGCGATCAACAAGGACGAAGAAGCGCCGATCTTCCAAGTGGCCGATTACGGTCTCGTGGCTGATCTGTTCGAAGCGGTACCCGAGTTCGAGAAGCTGGTCTAATCCAGCAGCCTGACTTATAAAGAGCCCGACCTTTTGGTCGGGCTTTTTTTTGTCTCGGATTTGAGTGGGAGCGTTTTGCCATGGATCTGCGCTGCGGATTGCGTTACTCGGTATTGCTGGGATTGGCCTTGTTGCCGGGTTTGGCTATGGCCGCCGGCAAGTGCGAGCGCCTCGTCGTCACTGGCAGCCCGGATGCGCCGCCCTACCTGTGGCAGGATCCACAAAATCCCAAGCAGTTGATCGGAGCCAGCGCTGATCTGTTGCAACAAGTGGCCAAAGATCTCGGTATCAAGGTCGAATTACTTTATGCCGGCAAACGCTCGCAAGCCCTTGATGAAGTGCGCAGCGGGCGCATGGACATGCTGGCAGACGCGCCGCTGACTTTTAATGAGCTGGAAAACCTCGACTACATTTACCCGCCGCTGCTGCAAAACGACTATCTGGTGTGGACGCGCAAAGGCTCGACACTGGTCTACAGCGAGGCCAAAGACCTCCATGGACACGCGGGTGCGTTGTCGGAAAAGTCTCGGATTACCCAGGCATTTGGCACTTTCGCCGAGCAGAATCTGACCCTCACCCGTACAGCAAACCTTACCCAGGCTCTGCAGAAATTGCTCCTCGGCGAAGTGGAATATGTACTCGCCGGTCGCTATTCGGGCGTGGCCGCCGCACAGGCATTGGGGATGACCAACGACCTGCTGGCGTTTGAGCAACCCATTGATCGGCCGGGGCTGTTCCTGGCGGTTTCCCACAACTCAGCCTGCAACGATCCGTGGTTGCGCGGACAGTTGGCCAAAAAGATGACAGAATTGCCCGCGTCCGGACTGACAGAGGCCGCGCTGCAACGCAATATCGAACGCTGGAAGGCGCAGCAGCAACAACCTGTCAGTGCCCCAAAACAGTAGGGATTCTTAGTGAGTATTCGACCTCTTTTCGCGGCTGTGGCCGTTCTGGCCCTGGCCGGTTGCGCCAGCGATCCGGCACCCAATGAACAAATGCGCCTCACCGAGCAGGCCATCACCCAGGCCAAGGCCGTCGGTGCCACTGCCGACGACGTGCCGGAAATGAAACTGGCCGAAGCCAAGTACGACCGCGCCAAAGGCAATATGGCTGACGAGTCCTATCGCAATGCGCGCATGCGTGCCGAGCAGGCCGAGCTGGATGCACGTTTGGCTGAAGCCAAAGTGCTGACCCAGAAAAGTGAAGAACAGGTGAATGTGCTCAACACCCGCATCGTCCGTCTGCGCAAGCAACTGGGAGATGCCCAATGAGCCCCAAGTCCAAAGCCATCGGTGCACTGATCCTCGCCGGTTGCGCGAGCCTCTACGGCTGCGCCGGTCAACACAGCGAATCGGCTCTGCAAGAGGCGGGCGCTGACTTCCAGAAAGTCAAAGAAGACTCCAACGTGCTGCGCATCGCGCCGAAAGACGTGATCCGTGCCGGAGAATCCCTGGCCCGTGCCGATCGCCTGTCGACCTACTGGGGCAGCGGTTCGGACGTGGTGCATTACGCCTACCTGAGCCAGCGCTACAGCGAAATCGCCCGCGAGCACACCAATCAGGTGCTCAACGAAGAACGCATCGCCAAGCTCGAATTGGAGCGTCAGCGCCTGCAACTGGCCCTGCGGGAATCGAAACTGCTGAGCGTGCAGCAACAGGGCAAGTGGCTGGAAGAGCAGATCGTTGCGCTGGCCACCACGCAGACCGACCGGGGTCTGGTGATGACCCTCGGCGACGTGTTGTTTGATACCGGCGAGGCCGAGCTGAAAAACTCCGCCAACCGTGTAGTGCTGAAGATTGTGCAGTTCCTGCAACTGAACCCGAAACGCGTGGTGCGTATCGAGGGTTACACCGACAGTACTGGCGGCAAGCAGGAGAACCTCAAACTGTCTCGCGATCGCGCCCAAGCCGTGGCTGACGTGCTGATGGATCTGGGTATCGAGGACAAACGCATTCAAGTCGAAGGCTACGGCGACGAATACCCGGTGGACGCCAACGCTTCCGAGCGCGGGCGGGCACAGAACCGTCGGGTGGAAATCGTCTTCTCCGACGAAAAAGGCCAGCTCGGCGCCGCCCGCTAAGGGTTGCGTCTCTGGAAAGCCCGGACTGTCATGCAGTACCGGGCTTTTTTACGTCTGTCGAATGGCTCGCAAATCAGTACAGTCGGGGGCAGACACCGCACTGTATGGTCGACTAAAGTGGCAACTGTCCCAGTACACTTCTAAACTGTTCCGGTATTGTTTCACACAAGAATAAAATGCCCGTGAAATCGAGTGCTGCGTCATGACCAATCTCTTGCTCTACCAACGTATTGCTCAGCAACTGGCCGAAGACATTCGCCGTGGTGTCTATCAACCGGGGGAACGCGTGCCTTCGGTACGCAAGATGAGTTCGCAGCTCAACGTCAGCCATGCGACGGTATTGCAAGCTTATGCCAACCTCGAAGATCAGGGGCTGATTCGCGCACGGCCACAGTCCGGTTACTACGTACACCAGACGCCCGCGCTGATCGCGCCGACGCCGGACATCGCCCGGGTCGAGCGCCCGGGGCTGGTCACGCGCAGCAGTATCATTCAGCAGGTACTGGTCGAGTCGCGCCGCGAAGGCGTGTTCCCGTTGGGCGCAGCGGTGCCCAGCGTCGATTACTTGCCAGTGCGTGCGTTGCACCAGCAACTGGCCAAAGTCACCCGATTCCACAGCCCGCGCGCTTTCAGCTACATGTTCAGCCCCGGTTTTGAACCGCTGCGCCGGCAAGTGGCGATCCGCATGCGCGACGCTGGCGTGGTAGTCGATCCGTCGGAGGTGGTGATCACCCATGGATGTGTCGATGCCCTGCAAATGTCGTTGCGGGTGCTTACCCGTCCGGGCGATCTGATCGCCGCAGAATCGCCAACTTACTATGGCCTCCTGCAGCTGGCCGATCTGCTGGGCCTGAAAGTCATTGAAATTCCCAGCGATCCTGCCACCGGCATGAGCCTTGAAGCGCTGCAACTGGCGGCCAACCAATGGTCGATCAAGGCGCTGGTGCTGACCACGCGCCTGAGCAATCCGCTGGGCGGCACCATGCCTGAAGAGCGGCAGAAACAGCTGCTGCGGCTAGCCTCGGATTTCGATATTCAGATCGTCGAAGACGATATTTATGGCGAACTCATGTTTGAGCAGGGGCGCACCAAGGCGCTGAAAGCCTACGACCGTCTGGACCGGGTGATCTATTGCTCGAGTTTCTCCAAGACCTTGTCGCCCGGTGTGCGCATCGGCTGGATGATCGCCGGCAAGTATCAGCAGGAAATCCAGCGCTTGCAGACGTTCACCACGCACTCGGCGTGCAGCGTTACGCAGATGGCGATTGCCGCTTATCTGGAAAACGGCGGTTATGACCGGCATTTACGGTACATCCGCCAGGAATACCGAAAAAATCTCAGCGCCTTCCAGTTGGCCGTGCAGCAGTACTTCCCCGAAGGCACGCAAATGACCCGGCCCACAGGCGGTTTCATCCTTTGGGTGAGTCTGCCGGGGAGGGTCAATACCCAGGAATTGCATGTTCGCGCATTGCAGCAGGGCATCAGCATTGCACCGGGACTGATCTTCAGTAATACCGAGCAGTTCAACCACTGTATCCGCCTGAATTGCGGCATTCCGTGGAACCGCGAGGCCGAGCGGGCGTTGATGACGCTGGGGTTGCTGGCGACGCAATTGTGTCAGGAAACGGCTGGCGGATTCTGAACGAACGAAGGGTCGCGCTTGTCTTGTGACGTCCAACAAGCGAGCATATGGCCCTCTGCCGTCAGACTCGTTGGGTCCATGAAAGCGATTTTTCCTGCCACCTGGGTTTTGCTGTGCTTGCTGATGATCGGTCATGCGCCTGCTGTTGTGGCGGCCACGGTTCAGGAAAAACCGGCCGCAACCAGCACAGCGAAAAAATCGGCGGCTGTGAAAAAAGCAGTGCCCGCCAAGAAGCCCCAACAGAAAATCGTCAAGAAACGCCCACCGATCGCTGCCAAGTCGAAACCCGCCAGTGAAGTAGCGAAAACCAAATTACCAGCGGCCAAACTCGATCTCAGCCTGCCCAGGGACATGGTTCAAGAACTGAAGCCCAAGGGAACCATTGACCTGCCTAAGCGCGAGCCAATCCTGCCGCAGATGTTCGGCGAAAAAAATAGCGGTTTTCAACTTAACGGCCGTCTGCTCAGCAACGAAATGCAGTTGCAACTGCGCAACGATGAGCGCCGCGAAGTGGAAGGCGCAGCGTTGGATTTCGAATTCAAGCAGTAAATACCATCCGTCTGTGACCCGCAGACCAGACGCTTTGTCGGAGACTGGTCAGTCACATTCACTTATCGGTAAAAAGCCCGGTTCAGGGAATTTTAAACAGCCGTTTTAGCGGTTACTCTGTTCCGCGTCTCTTTTACACATCGCCCGTCGCGAGGATTTGTTCGTCATGAAATGCCGTGAAGGCTGTGGCGCTTGCTGCATTGCCCCTTCCATCAGCTCACCGATTCCCGGCATGCCCCAGGGCAAACCTGCCGGCGAACGTTGCGTGCAACTTTCGGTCGAAAACCTGTGCAGCATTTTTGGCCGCCCGGAGCGCCCGGCAGTCTGTTCCGGCTTCTCTGCCGACATCGAAGTCTGCGGCAGCAGTTCGGAAGAAGCGATCAGACTGATCGGCTGGTGGGAGCAAATGACGGCGGCGTGATGTGTCAAACGAACGGAACTTCAACAATAAGGAATAAGACTATGGGTTCGCTGCATCGTATCGCTGTGTTGTGTGGTTTGACGGCTGTGCTGGCTACGTCGGTTGCTCAGGCGGAAGACTGGAAGGTTGCCAAGAACGAAGAGGGCATCAAGGTTTCTCTGAGTGAAGTGCCGGGTTCGGACTACAAGTCCTATCAGGGTGTCGCGCTGATGAAGACCACCGTTGCCAAACTGCGCGCACTGCAAGAAGACGTTTCCGGCGCCTGCGCCTGGATTCACGAGTGCAAAACCCAGAAACTGCTCAAGCACGAAGGCGACCAGAGCTGGACCTACACCCAGTTCAACACGCCGTGGCCGGTCACGCCGCGTGACTCGGTGCTGCACGTCACCACCGTTGAAGGCGCTGATGGCAGCCTGACCCGTAACCTTGAAGGCGTGCCTAAGTACCTTCCGGAAGAGAAAGGTTTTATCCGTGTGGCACAGGTCAAAGGTTTCTGGAAGTTCGTACCAAAAGGTGACCAGGTCGAAGTGACCTATCAAGTGCACACTGAGCCAGGCGGCAGCGTGCCGGCGATGGTGGCCAACAAGTTCGTGGTGGATGCGCCGTTCAACACCCTCAAAGCTTTGAAAGAGCGCGCCGAGAAGTAAGCAACGCTTTGCACAAAAACGCCCCGATCGATTCGGGGCGTTTTGTTTTGTATCTATATTGTGTTTCCAGATATGCGTTGAACGAAATTTTCACAAAGCGTTCAAGACAATCCGCCCGCACTGTTTACACGCTGTTCCGGCCTTGAATGAAAGTGTCTGACAGCAGGGCAGTAATCAATGGCAATGGTGCGGGTGATCGTGCAACATTTGCGCACCGCGCACGCCCCGGGGTCTGGAATGACCAATAGAGGGCATGGCGCCGCTGTATTTTTTGCAACTTCAACTTCCAATGGGTCCTAAAACGACATGGCAAACCCGGACGCCCTGAATCAGCAGCGATCTTCCAGTCGCCTGCTGCAACCGACCGTCAAATCGCATCTGGCCTACACGCTGCTTTGTGCGCTGGTCATGATGGTGATGTTTTCCGTGCTGCGCCTCGCGCTGCTGGTCTACAACCGCGAGATGATCCTCGACACCCCGGCCTCGACCTTCCTCGAAGCCTTCGCCAACGGCCTGCGTTTCGACCTGCGCCTGGTGGTCTACGTGTGCATTCCGCTGGTGCTGGCGCTGTTCAGCGCCCGTGCCATGGCCGCGCGCGGCTTTTTCCGTCTGTGGCTCACCGTCGCTTCGAGCATCGCGCTGTTCCTCGGCCTGATGGAGATGGACTTCTACCGCGAGTTCCACCAGCGCCTTAACGGCCTGGTGTTCCAGTACGTGAAAGAAGACCCGAAAACCGTGATGAGCATGCTCTGGTACGGTTTCCCGGTGGTGCGCTATCTGCTGGCGTGGGTCATCGGCACGGTCATTCTGACCCTGGCATTCAAAGGTGCCGACCGCGCCACGCGTCCGCGCGGGCCTTTCAGTGGTGGCAGCGTCGGCACGCGTCAGATCGCGCCGTGGTATGCGCGCCTCGGGGTATTCGTGGTTTGCCTGCTGATCTGCGTGGTCGCCGCCCGTGGCACCCTGCGTCAGGGCCCACCGCTGCGTTGGGGTGACGTCTACACCACCGAATCGAACTTCGCCAACCAGCTCGGCCTCAACGGCACGCTGTCGCTGATCGCGGCTGCCAAGGACCGCATGGGCGAAGACCGCGACAACATCTGGAAAGCCACACTGCCGCAAGAACAGGCGCAGAAAGTGGTACGCGAGATGCTGGTGATGCCGGACGACAAACTGGTCGACGCTGACATCGCCGCCGTGCGCCGTGATTACACGCCGCCCGCCGACAAAACCCTGCCGATCAAGAACGTTGTCGTGATCCTCATGGAGAGCATGGCCGGTCACTCCGTCGGTGCCTTGGGCGCGCCGGGCAACATCACGCCGTATCTGGACAAATTGTCGAAAGAAGGCCTGCTGTTCGACCGCTTCTTCTCCAACGGCACGCATACCCACCAGGGCATGTTCGCCACCATGGCGTGCTTCCCTAACCTGCCGGGTTTCGAATACCTGATGCAGACACCGGAAGGCAGCCACAAACTGTCGGGTCTGCCGCAGCTGCTCAGCGCACGCAAGTATGACGACGTCTACGTCTATAACGGCGACTTCGCCTGGGACAACCAGTCGGGCTTCTTCAGCAACCAGGGCATGACCAACTTCGTTGGCCGTAACGACTTCGTCAACCCGGTGTTCTCCGATCCGACCTGGGGCGTGTCCGACCAGGACATGTTCGACCGCGGTCTGGTCGAGCTGAAGGCACGGGAAAACGGCAAGCCGTTCTACGCCTTGTTGCAAACCCTGTCGAACCACACGCCGTATGCCTTGCCGACGCCATTGCCGGTCGAGCGCGTAACCGATCGTGGCAGCCTCAACGAACACCTGACCGCCATGCGTTACTCCGACTGGGCGCTGGGCCAGTTCTTCGAGAAGGCGCGTAAAGAGCCGTACTTCAAGGAGACCCTGTTTGTCATCGTCGGCGACCACGGTTTCGGCAACGAGCGCCAGATCACCGAAATGGACCTGGGTCGCTTCAACGTGCCGATGCTGATGATCGCGCCGGGCATCCAGGAAAAGTTCGGCACCCGTGACCACACCGTGGGTACGCAGATCGACATCGTGCCGACCATCATGGGTCGTCTCGGTGGCGAAGTGCGTCATCAGTGCTGGGGCCGTGACCTGCTCAACCTGCCGGAAGGCGACACCGGTTTCGGTGTGATCAAGCCGTCGGGCAGCGAGCAGACCACTGCGATCGTCACCGCTGACCAGATTCTCGTGCTGCCGAAAGAGAAAGAAATGGCACCGAAGATCTATCAGTACCAGTTGGGCGCCAACCCAAGTGCCGAGATCATTCCTGATGCTCCGCGCACCGCCGAGTTGAAACTCAAGCTTGAGGCGTTCCTGCAAACAGCGACCAAGAGTCTGATGGACAACACCGCCGGTGTGATTAACGGCAAGCCGGACTGATTGCTCGTGCAATAAACTCCGCGCGATAAAAAAGAGGCCCTGAAAAGGGCCTCTTTTTTTTGCGGCTTAGATCGTTATATCCGGCCAAGTAGCAACAGCACCAACAGCACGACCAGCACCACACCAATAATGCCCGACGGACCATAGCCCCAACTTCTGGAGTGCGGGAAGACCGGCAGACCACCGATCAGCAACAGGATCAGGATAATGATAAGAATTGTGCCCATGTCGATTTCCTTGTTGAGAGAGTTCGAGAAGTCTTGGTGTTCAAAGGGCGGCTGGAGAGTAAGTAATTTCCAGACGGCTTACAAAATCCGACCGGTGCGAATGAAAGAAAATTCAATGTTTTTTTAATGTATTTGGATTGCTCGCTTATTTCGTTTGAAGCGCAAGATCAAAAGATCGCAGCCTGCGACAGTGCCTGCGCGAATCGGTGTAGGGACTGCCGCAGGCGGCGATCTTTTGATCCTCCATTCAGCAACTTGATGGAGCGTGGGCGCGCGCAGAACCTTCGCTACACTCCGCGCATCTTCCCCGGAACAACAAGGCTGTCTGCTATGCAAAATCGCATGATGATCACTGGCGCGGGCTCGGGTTTGGGCCGCGAAATCGCACTGCGCTGGGCGCGTGAAGGCTGGCAGCTGGCCTTGTCCGACGTCAGCGAACCCGGCTTGCAGGAAACCCTGAAACAGGTTCGCGAGGCGGGCGGCGACGGTTTCATCCAGCGCTGCGATGTGCGCGATTACAGCCAGCTCACGGCCTTCGCCCAGGCTTGTGAAGAAAAGCTCGGCGGCATCGACATCATCGTCAACAACGCTGGCGTGGCCTCGGGCGGTTTCTTCAGCGAGCTGTCGCTGGAAGATTGGGACTGGCAGATCGCAATCAACCTGATGGGCGTGGTCAAGGGCTGTAAAGCGTTCCTGCCGCTGTTGGAACAAAGCAAAGGCAAGATCATCAACATCGCCTCCATGGCCGCACTGATGCAAGGCCCGGCAATGAGTAACTACAACGTGGCCAAGGCTGGCGTGGTTGCGCTCTCGGAAAGCTTGCTGATCGAACTGGCGCAGCAGGAAGTTGGCGTGCACGTGGTCTGCCCGTCCTTCTTCCAGACCAACTTGCTCGATTCCTTCCGTGGCCCGACTCCGGCCATGAAAGCGCAAGTTGGCAAGTTGCTGGAAAGTTCGCCGATCACCGCCGCCGACATCGCCGACTACATTTATCAGCAAGTAGCCGCCGGTGAATTCATGATCCTTCCCCACGAACAAGGGCGCATGGCCTGGGCGATCAAGCAGAAGAACCCGCAACTGCTCTATAACGAAATGACGTCGATGGCCGAGAAAATGCGCGCCAAGGCCAAACAGAACAACGGCTGACCTTGCCCGTTGGTGCTCGCCTCGTTAGGGTGGCCGCCTGGGTCACCTTGCCGAGATGTGTGCATGCTCAATTATTTGTGGTTCTTCCTCGCGGCGTTGTTTGAAATCGCCGGTTGTTTCGCCTTCTATATGTGGTTGCGCCAGGGCAAAAGTGCGTTGTGGGTAATTCCGGCACTGCTCAGCCTGACCCTGTTCGCGCTGTTGCTGACGCGTGTCGAAGCGGCTTACGCCGGCCGCGCTTATGCCGCTTACGGTGGCATTTATATCGTCGCTTCGATCGGCTGGCTGGCGGTGGTGGAGCGCGTGCGTCCGCTGGGTTCGGATTGGATCGGCGTGGCGTTGTGCGTGATCGGCGCCAGCGTGATTCTGTTCGGGCCGCGCTTCTCTGCGGCCTGAATCGATGGTTTTGTGGGAAGCGTCTGACAGCTCAATGCTGGCGAAGGTGTAAGGCAAGACTGATTTGCCGGCCGTGCATTGTGGCGCGCCGGCAAGCCGCGCATCTTCAGGGTTTGCTAACCCTGAAGGACGAACCTCATGCTTGTACTCAGCCGTGTTGTTGGTGAGTTGATTTCCATCGGTGACGACATTTCCCTGCGCGTTTTGTCAGTCAACGGTTCCAGCGTGCGCTTTGGCGTCGACGCGCCACAGAAGGTCAATGTTCATCGCTCGGAGGTCTATGACCGGATCCAGCGCAAGCAGGCTGCGGAAAAAGCGCGCTGAAGGTTTCAGTCGAAAAGGTGCTTGGGCACGTCGTGCTTGAGCATCAACTGGCACTGCTCGCTTTCCGGGTCGAAGACGATCAGTGCCTGGCCCTTGGTCAGTGCCTGGCGCACGCGCAGCACGCGGGTTTCCAGCGGCGTGTCATCACCGTTGTCGGTACCGTCGCGGGTGACGAAATCTTCGATGAGACGGGTGAGGGTGTCGACTTCAAGAGCGTCGTAGGGAATGAGCATGGGCACCTCGGCTGAATCAATGTCGGGATGCTACGGCGATTGCCGGTTGCCTGCCAGTTTTGTGTTGCTTGATCTGGCCCCTTCGCGAGCAGGCTCGCTCCCACATTTGTAATGCGTTTCCCTGTGGGAGCGAGCCTGCTCGCGAAGGCGATGGTTCTGCCAACAATGATTTAACTGTCCGAACGCTGCCCCACCAGACTGTCCACCGACGGCACCCGCGTATCGCTTTCCATCTGCGTGTCATGCTCGATCTGATGACTGAAGCGATCGAGCGATGCATTCGCTGGCGCCGCATCGCTGGCAAACACCGGCGGACTCAAGATGTAGGCGCCCAACAACCGACTCAGCGCCGCCAGACTGTCGATGTGCGTACGCTCATAGCCGTGCGTCGCATCACAACCAAACGCCAGCAGCGCCGTACGAATGTCGTGGCCGGCCGTCACTGCCGAATGCGCGTCGCTGAAATAATAGCGGAACAGGTCGCGGCGCACCGGTAGCTCGTTGTCACTGGCCAACCGCAGCAAATGTCGCGACAAGTGATAGTCATACGGACCGCCGGAATCCTGCATCGCCACGCTCACCGCGTGTTCGCTGGAATGCTGCCCCGGCGCCACTGGCGCAATGTCGATGCCGACAAATTCACTGACGTCCCACGGCAACGCTGCAGCGGCGCCACTGCCGGTTTCTTCGGTAATGGTGAACAGCGGATGGCAGTCGATCATCAATTCCTGGCCGCTGTCGACGATGGCTTTCAGCGACGCCAGCAACGCGGCAACGCCCGCCTTGTCATCGAGGTGGCGGGCGCTGATGTGCCCGCTTTCGGTGAATTCCGGCAGTGGATCGAAGGCCACCACGTCACCGACGCTGATACCCAGCGAATCACAATCGGCTTTGGTTGCGCAGTAGGCATCCAGGCGCAATTCGACGTGATCCCAACTGATCGGCATCTCGTCCACCGCCGTGTTGAATGCATGCCCGGAAGCCATCAACGGCAACACGCTGCCGCGAATCACACCGTTGTCGGTAAAGAGGCTGACGCGGCTGCCCTCGGCAAATCGGCTCGACCAGCAACCGACCGGCGCGAGGGTCAGGCGCCCGTTGTCCTTCACCGCGCGAACGGCGGCGCCAATGGTGTCGAGGTGCGCAGACACCGCACGGTCAGGGCTGTTCTTTTTGCCCTTGAGCGTGGCGCGAATGGTGCCGCGCCGGGTCATTTCAAACGGGATGCCGAGTTCTTCCAGGCGCTCGGCGACATAGCGCACGATGGTGTCGGTGAACCCGGTAGGGCTGGGAATGGCGAGCATTTCCAGAAGGACTTTTTGCAGGTAGTTCAGATCCGGTTCGGGGATTTGAAGGGTCATGGAAACTCCAGATGGGTTGAGCACATCGATGGTTTCGATGAGGAAAATGTGTGGTGCATGCGAGTCAGTCTTCGCGAGCAAGCTGTGCTCCTGTCCCACAGGGAGCGCAATGACATGTAGGAGCAAAGCTTGCTCGCGAAGGCGTCAGTCCAGTCACTAAGGATTCAAGAAACAGCCGGCTGACTGTGCGGAAACAACAAATCGACAAACCGCTCCGCCGTCGGCTGCGGCTCATGATTGGCCAGACCGGCGCGTTCGTTGGCCTCGATAAACACGTACTCCGGCTGATCCGCCGCTGGCACCATCAAGTCGAGCCCGACCATCGGAATATCCAGCGCCCGCGCCGCACGCACCGCCGCGTCGACCAGTGTCGGATGCAGAATTGCCGTGACATCTTCCAGCGTTCCGCCGGTGTGCAGATTGGCCGTACGGCGCACAAACAAATGCTCGCCGGCCGGCAAAATGCTGCTGTAGTCGTAACCGGCCGCATGCAAGGTGCGCTGGGTTTCGTGATCCAGCGGGATTTTGCTTTCGCCGCTGGTAGCCGCTTGCCGACGCCGGCTCTGCGCCTCGATCAACGCGCCAATCGAATGCTGACCATCACCGACCACTTCTGCCGGCTTGCGAATCGCGGCGGCGACCACTTCAAAACCGATCACCACAATCCGCAGGTCGAGACCTTCATGGAAGCTCTCAAGCAGCACGCGAGTGTCAAATTGCCGGGCGGATTCAATGGCCTGCTGCACCTCTTCAATGCTCTGCAGATCTACCGCCACACCTTGGCCCTGTTCACCGTCGAGGGGTTTGACAACCACCCGTTGATGTTCATCCAGAAACGCCAGATTGTCGTCAGCATTACCGGCCAATTGCTGCGACGGCAGCTGTAGACCTGCGGCTTTCAGCACCTTGTGCGTCAGGCTTTTGTCCTGACACAGACTCATGCTGATCGCGCTGGTCAGATCGCTCAACGACTCGCGGCAACGCACGCGCCGGCCGCCGTGGCTGAGGGTAAACAGCCCGGCGTCGGCGTCATCCACTTGCACATCGATACCACGCCGATGAGCCTCCTCAACGATGATCCGCGCATACGGATTGAACTGCGCCTCTGGCCCCGGGCCGAGAAACAGCGGTTGATTTATGCCGTTCTTGCGCTTGATCGCAAAGGTCGAGAGATTGCGAAAACCGAGCTTGGCGTAAAGGCTTTTGGCCTGACGGTTATCGTGCAAAACCGACAGATCCAGATAGCTCAAACCGCGACTCATGAAGTGTTCGATCAAGTGCCGCACCAGCACTTCGCCGACACCCGGTCGCGAGCATTGCGGATCGACTGCCAGGCACCACAGGCTGCTGCCGTTTTCCGGGTCGTTGAATGCCTTGTGATGATTCAGGCCCATGACGCTGCCGATCACCGCGCCGCTGTCATCGTCCTCGGCCAGCCAATACACAGGGCCGCCCTGATGATGTGGGGTCAGCAGTGAGGCATCGATCGGCAACATGCCGCGCGCCTGATAAAGAAGATTGATCGCCTGCCAGTCCGCCTCACTCTGTGCGCGGCGGATACGGAAGCCGCGAAAAACCCGGGTGGCCTGACGGTAGTCGCTGAACCACAGGCGCAAGGTATCGGACGGGTCGAGAAACAGTTGCGTCGGCTCCAGCCCGAGAATCTGCTGCGGCGCGGCGACGTACAGGGCGATATCACGCTCGCCGGGCTGCTCGTTAAGCAGTTCCCGCGCCAGTGAGGCCGGGTCGGGAAAGGTGTGGCCGATCAGCAACCGGCCCCAACCGCAATGTACGGCGATAGGATCGGCAGCCAGTGCGCTGCCGTCTTCGGCAAAACGCGCCTGCAAGCGTTCATAGGACGGTGTCTGACCGCGGATCAGGCGTTGGTTGATGGCCGTGGCATGGGGTTTCATCGATCAGATTCCTTGTTCACTGAGCCAAAGGTTCAGGGCCGCCAGTTGCCACAGTTTCGAGCCGCGCAATGGCGTCAGTTGGCCCTGCGGATCGGTCAGCAATTTATCGAGCATCGCTGGGTTGAACAGGCCGCGATCCTGACTCGGATCGAGCAGCAGTTCACGCACCCAGTTCAGCGTATCGCCCTGCAAATGCTTGAGACCAGGCACCGGGAAGTAACCTTTCTTGCGGTCGATCACTTCGCTCGGGATGACTCGACGCGCGGCTTCTTTCAACACTTGCTTGCCGCCGTCGGGCAGCTTGAATTTGCCCGGTACGCGGGCAGACAGTTCGACCAGTCGGTAATCGAGAAATGGCGTACGTGCTTCAAGGCCCCAGGCCATGGTCATGTTGTCTACGCGTTTGACCGGGTCGTCGACCAGCATCACTGTGCTGTCCAGACGCAGGGCTTTGTCCACCGCTGCATTGGCACCGGGCTGTGCGAAATGTTCCTTAACGAAGTCGCCGGCGGCGTCATGAGCGGTCAGCCATTTCGGCTGTACGGTGGCAGCGTAATCGTCATAGCTGCGGTCGAAAAATGCGTTGCGGTAGGCCGTGTAAGGATCGGCCGCGCCATCGACTTGCGGATACCAGTGATAACCGGCGAACAGCTCATCGGCGCCCTGGCCGCTCTGTACCACCTTGCAGTGCTTGGCCACTTCACGCGACAGCAGATAGAACGCGATGCAGTCGTGGCTGACCATTGGTTCGCTCATCGCGCGGAACGCGGCGGGCAACTGCTCGATGATCTCTTTTTCGTCGATGCGCAATTGATGGTGCTGCGTGCCGTAATGCTTGGCGATCAGATCCGAATACTGGAATTCGTCGCCACGCTCGCCGCCGGCATCCTGAAAGCCGATGGAAAAGGTCGACAGGTTCTCCACGCCGACTTCACGCAGCAAGCCGACGAGCATGCTCGAATCGACACCGCCGGAGAGCAGCACGCCAACGTCCACTGCCGCGCGTTGACGAATCGCCACCGCTTCGCGGGTGCTGTCGAGGACGCGGTCGACCCAGTCTTCGAGGGTCAGATTTTTCTCGTCCTCGTGTGGGCCGTAGGGCAGGGTCCACCAGGTTTTCTGTTCGGTGGTGCCATCGGCTTCAACACGCATCCAGGTCGCTGGCGGCAGCTTTTCGATACCGGCCAGCAACGTGCGCGGCGCGGGCACCACAGCGTGGAAGTTCAGGTAGTGGTTGAGCGCTACCGGATCGAGGATCGGGTTGATGTCGCCACCCTTCAGCAGTGCCGGCAGCGCCGACGCAAAGCGCAGGCGCTGACCGGTACGCGACAGGTACAGCGGCTTCACGCCGAGACGGTCACGGGCGATGAACAGGCGCTGGGCGTCGCGTTCCCAAATGGCGAAGGCAAACATGCCGTTGAGCTTTGGCAGCAGCGCTTCACCCCAGGCGTGATAACCCTTGAGCAGCACTTCGGTGTCACCACCGGAATAGAAGGCGTACCCCAGCGCTTCGAGCTCTGCACGCAGTTCCGGGAAGTTGTAGATCGCGCCGTTAAAGGCTAGCGAAAGGCCCAGTTGACTGTCGATCATCGGCTGCGCCGAGCCATCCGACAGGTCCATGATTTTCAGGCGACGATGACCCAGGGCAATCGGCCCTTGGGCATGGAAGCCCCACGCGTCGGGGCCGCGGGGGGCCAGGTGATGGGTGATTCGCTCAATGGCTGCAAGGTCTGCAGGTTGATGATCAAAACGTAACTCGCCAGCTAATCCGCACATATAGTCCTTACCGGTTTTTCCGTTGGGGAGGGTATTTCTTCAGTGGCCGACATGGCCGGTACTCAGAAACTGACCCGTGTGAAATTCAGGAGTTTTAGATCGATAAGTTATAAGGACGAGCGGTGCTCAGGCGTTTGCTGGCGCAAAAGCCTGTTTTGCAAAATGTGCGGTACATAGTTATCGGATCTATACAAAATTTCCGGCGATCGCTGCTGAATCGAACCGGATTTTGATTATCCGGCGGCAAGATCGACGCGCTACGGTGCAGCTCGCTATTGCATCCAGGAAGTTTGCGTATGTCCGAACAAGGAAGTGTTACCGCCGACGCACAGCGTCTCGGCAGTTTGCTGGAGATCACCGGGGATCTGGACAAGGCGCACGTGCTGCGAGACCGGCTGCCGTCATGGCTGATGAAGGCTGATGCGGCGTGGATGGACGGCGTGCACAGTGCTTATACGGACGCGCAGCCGCATGACGCCGAACTGAAAAAACTGCTGCGCAAGGTCGAAGGTCTCGAGCCTTTCTGCGCGCGATTGTTGACCAGCACGCTAAAGGAAAAATTTGCCGTGGAGCTGGATGTGTACAACGATTCCCTGTGGATTGTGCACCTCAAGCACACACTCAACACCAACAAGACCCCGGCGATCTGGATCGCCCATACCTACACCGAAAAGTTCAGCCTGTTGCAGGCCGCCATGCAGAACTTTTCTGCCGATCAGGCCCAGGGCAAGGATTTAGGGCACGAGAGCTCGATTCGTCGGGGCAGCAAAGCGCGCAGGGTATCGGAACTGTCCGCCGCTGATTTTGCCAAGTGTTGCCGTGAACTCAATCTCGGCCAGCGCTATCAGATCCATTTGCAGGAAGCCATCGACCTTTCGGTGCCGGTGCAGGATGAGTGGGTCAGCAATTCGGATGCGCAGACGCTGCGCGCCTTGCACCGTCATGAATTGCGCGTCGACTCGCACTTCGCCTACCTGAAAAACGATATCAGCCTGCCAGCGCACCAGATGTTGCTCGAATTGACGGAAAGTGGCGAAGGACTCGCGGCGCGACAGACCGTGTATGACGGAAAACCACTGGTCTGGGAAAGCCTCGAAGTGCTTGATACCTGCATTTGGGGGGCGCTGGTGTTATCGGGCCGCTCTGCACAACAAACAGACGGCAAATGCTTGGTCTATATGCCAGGAGACACCTACCGGAGGCTGTTCGAGTACCCGTCGCTGGACGACTTCAGAATCTACCTGGAGCTCAAATTACAGGTCAAAGCCTACGCCCGGATGTTTGAGCGCTATGTTGGCCAACCTGACCACGGCACCTTTTTCAAGACGTTCGCTGCCAGCCGCAAGCCTACGCAGATCAAACTCAAACCGGTCACTGCCGGGCTCTTGCAGTTTTTTTTCAACAGTTTTGTCGGGAAACTGCAGATTGATTCAAGAACCCTGGCGGTGCCGACAGCTGACTTTGACGCCGATGAACAGCGCAAACGTGAAGAACGACGCCTGGAAATTGCCCTGGCCATCGGCAATCTCGGTGGTTTTTTCGTGCCGGTGCTGGGTCAGTTGATGATGGGAGTGGCAGTCGGCGAGCTACTGAGCGAGGTGTACGAGGGCGTACAGGACTGGCGCGAGGGTGAAAAGAGTGAAGCATTGACCCACCTGTTTTCTGTTGTGGAGAACCTCGCCGCCATGGGGTTGTTTGCAGTAGGGGGCAAGATCGTCCATTCGATTCGTGGCACCGCGACCTCCGCGCCTGAGTTTTTTGACGGTTTCGAGCCAGTGGCGAGTCGCGATGGGCTGACGCGGCTATGGAAACCGAACCTGCGACCTTATCGTTTGCCTCCGAAACAGGCGGCGCAGATCAAGCCCACGAAGCCCGAACAGCTTCGGGTCGAGGATGAGCACTACCTGATAATGGACGATTCGGCTTATCTGGCGCGCTTCAATAAAACCCTCGATGCCTGGCGAATCAACCATCCAGGGAGTCGTGAGCACTATCAACCACCCGTGAAATACAACGGTCGCGGCTGGCAGCACATTCATGAGGATCCTGCTCAGTGGCAGCATCTGCTGTATGCCGTGCGACGTTTGCACCCCGGCACCGCGCAGATGACGGATGAAAGGCTGGAGCAGATTTGCGCACTGACGCAAACCTCGCTTGAACACCTGCAGCAACTGGCCGAGCGGCATCAAGGGGTTTCAGCGCGTTTTGATGACATGGTTCAGCGTTACGCGCTGGAGCAGGAGGTTCGCGATTTCATCTGGCAAATGGAACAACCGAATTTTGCCAGCGCCGAGAATGTCGTGCTGCAACTGCAGGCTCTACCGGATCTGCCGGGCTGGCCGCAGAACCGGTTTTTCAAAGTATTTGATAAAGCGGATGAGCTGATTTCACGCTACCCCGAGCCGCCACCGCTGGATGACGATGAACTGAGTATTCACATCACTCAGGCGCAGATGGAGGCCGGTGAGTTGCTGCAGACGACCGCTGAGGGGATCTATCCGGCAGAACTTGACGCGTTGCTCGGTGAGCCACTTGCGGGGCGGGCGCCGGAGCCCTTGCTGGCGCGACGCATCGGCGCATTGTTGAAGGAAGATTCCCTGCCATTGTTCCAGCGTTTGTACCCGGTGCATGATCGCGCAGTCAGCGCGCAACAGGTCTTGCTCAAGGCGCAATATCCAGACGTGCCTGTCTCTGTACTGGATGAGTTGAGCGCTGGACTCAGTAGTGTTGAACAGACGCATCTGAGCGAGACCCGGCGCATCCCGTTGACCCTTGGCCAGCAGGCGCGCGAGGCTCAAACCGAGATCCGCGTAGACCGTGCCATCAGTGGCCTGAATTTGCCGGCGTTGGCGGATGAACGCACGCGCACGCTGGCGCTGGGCTTGCTCGGAGAGGAGCCCGGTTGGCCGGAAGATTTGCGGATAGAGTTGGTGCAAGACAATCGCCTGGGCAGCGTGCTCGACAGTGCCGGTCAATCGTCGGCGAGCCATCACCGCGTGGTATTGAAGATCGGCAACGCCTATCAGGCAGTCGATGCGCCAGAACAGCCATCGAAAGCGTTGCTGCGTGGCCCGCATGCTTTTTACCAGGCCGTCATTCAGACGCTGTCAGCGGCCGAGCGCAGCGCGTTGGGCATCGCCGGTAGCAATGTTAAAGACGCCGAGCGGCTTCAGATCAGTCTGTCGGCGAAGGCGACGGATCGTGCGCAATGCGCGCGAATCATCGCGCGGCAACCGCGACCGGCGCCGCAGGATCTGTCGTTGTGCCTGGTTGCCGATGCGCCGGCCGACTCTCCCCCGATCTATCCACGGCGCCTGATACGCAAACTCAAAAAGCTCTATCCATGGTTCACCGATGTGCAGGTCAATAGCTACCTCGCTGCGTTGGGCAGCACGCATCTCGAACGCGCCACGGCGCTGCGCAAGCGCCAATTGAGCTTGGAAACACTACGTGCCGAACTCAAGGCCTGGAGTCTCGATGAGGCGCAAATGGCCAAGCTGCCGGGTGATCCGAAGCAGTATCAGGCAGCGCGGCAAAGCGTTGCCTTGAAGCTGGAGAACTGCTGGCGCCATCAGACCTTTCTCGCGGGTGAGGACAACGTGCCCGTGCCGGGCCTGAAGCTGGACGGTATGCGGGTCGGCAACCTGCCAGCGTTTAGCGGCGAAGTAGATTTCGGCCATGTTCAACGTCTGTCATTGCAGAACATGCAGTTGGCCGATGACGTCGGCTATTTTCTCAAGGCATTCAAGGGGCTAAAGCGTCTGGAACTCGACGCAAACAGCATCACTCGGCTGCCGGAAGTGCTGTCGCACATGACGCTGCTGCAAAATCTGAGTCTGCACGACAACGCCCTCGGTCTGAACGCCCACACCGCCGAAAAGCTCGCGCACATGTGCGGTTTGCACGTGCTGGATCTGAGCGATAACCCGCTGGGCGATACACCGGATGTCAGCCAGTTGAAGGCTTTGCTCAAGTTGAACCTGCGCAATACCCGGGCCCGGCAGCTGCCGCAGGGGTTGTTGACATTGTTACGCCTTGAGGAAGCGGATTTGCGCGAAAACGACATCCAGACGCTGCCCGCTGAACTGTTTGAGGCACCGATCGCACTGACCGAGAAAATCAATCTGCGCCTTAATCCATTGGCGCCTCAGAGCCAGCGGGCACTGCAGGCTTACCGCGAGCGTACCGGCGTGGGCATGGGCTATCTGGAGGACGAAATCGGCCTGTTGAGTGATCAGCGTGCTCGTGAAGTCTGGTTGGCGGCGGACACGGCAGAGGGGTATCTGGAACGCTCGGCGACCTGGCAGGCACTCAAGGACGACTGGCGTTCAAGTGACTTTTTCAAAGTGTTCTATCAACTGGTGCACGCGAAGGACAACCGCCTGGTTCATCAGGAAATGGTGCGGCGGGTGTGGGCGGTGCTGGAGGCCGCCGCTGCCGACAGTGAACTGCGCGGGCTGCTGTTTGCGCTGGCGGAGGGGGAGCCCAACTGCGTGGATGCGGCGGCGTTTACCTTCAGCGAGATGGAGGTCAGTGTGATCATCGACCATGCGTTGCGCGCGTCCGGGAGTACCGGGTTGGACGACAAAATGTTGATCGCGCTGGGGCGTGGGCTGTTTCGGCTCGACCGACTGGATACCTATGCCGATCTTTTCAGTGAGCGCCGTAACGTTGTTGACCGGCTCGGCGTGCGGTTGGCGTTTCGCAAGGGGCTGGCGGACTCGCTGGATCTGCCGGGGCAGCCGAAAAACATCACGTATACGCAGGTGGGCGGCGTCACCGCGGAGGACCTCGCCGATGCCCTAGCCGACGTAACGACGGGTGAAATGTCGGCTTCTCTGCAAGCTTTTCTGGTACGGCAGAACTTCTGGCGCCGCCATCTCAAGCAGCACTTTGCACAGGACTTCACGGCCGCGACTGACCCGCTGATGGAAAAGCTCGCAGCATTGAAATCTGACTCTGCGACCTACCAGCGTGATGTGCATGCGCTGCAAAGCGAATATCGACAGGCGCGAGAAGCGCAATTCGAGCGTTTGACCCAGCGGGCGCTGGAACAGCAGGACGTGCGTTCCAGCAATGTGTGCCCGCTGCGTTAACGCGTGCCGCGTATCAGGTTGCGCAAGGCAAAGCGATTCGGGTGACAGGCCTCGGCCACGCTGCGAGGCAGCGGCAACGGTTCGTTGTTCAGCCACGCGGCGAGCAACTCGCCCGATAGCGGCGCGGTGATCAAGCCGCGTGAGCCGTGGCCGCTGTTGACGTAGAGACCGTCAAGCCATGGGCAGGCGATGTCCGGTATCTGGCGCGCATCCTTGCTCAGGGCGGCGTAGGCTTGAATGAACGCTTCGCGGTCGGCGAGGGGGCCGACAATCGGCAGGTAATCGGGGCTGGTGCAGCGGAAAGCGGCGCGGCCCTGAAGGCTTTCGACAGGTTGTTCATTGAGGTGCAGACGGGCGACCAGGTCGCTGGAAATCTCTTCGAGCATCGCCAGATTGCCTTGGTGTTCGGCAGTCGTTGGCGTCAGGTCATCGCTGTTGAAATCGAAACTGGCGCCGAGCGTGTGTTCGCCCAAACGGGCGGGGGCGACGTAGCCTTCGGCGCACACCACGGTGGTCAATGCCTGACTCTGCGCGGTTTCGGCGAGACAAGTGATCTGCCCGCGAATGCGCTTGAGCGGCAGCTCGGCACTTTGTGCAAAACGTTTGATTTCGGCAGCGCCGGCCAATACCACCACCGGTGCGCTGGCGAGTAGACGTTCGCCGTCGAAGGCTTGCCAGTGCTCATCGACCTTGCGCAGCTCAAGCACCTCGTGATGGCTGAGCAACTCGATGTTCGCTTGTGCCGCTTGTGCCTGACACAACGCAGGCGGATGCACCCAGCCACCTTCCGGGTAGTACAAACCGCCATGCGCCAGAGCGACACCGGCGCGGGCCTGTGCCTCAGGCTGATCGAGCCACTGCAACAGATCTTCCGCAAAGGCGTCTGCCAGTTGAGCGTGGCGTTCGGCCTCCTTGGCATTGAAGGCCAATTGCAGCACGCCGCAGTCATCCCAATCCGTGCCACGTTGCAGGGTTTCGAGCAGACGACGGGTGTAACCGAAACCGCTGACGATCAGTTGCGACAACGCGGTGCCATGGGCGGACAGTTTCAGGTACAGCACACCTTGCGGGTTGCCCGAAGCTTCTTGCGCAACGGCTTCGTGGCGCTCCAGCAAACTGACCTGCCAACCGCGAGCGGCGAGGCTCGCCGCCGTGGCGCAACCCGCCAGACCCGCGCCGATCACCAGCGCCCGACGCTCAGCGGAAATGGGCGCAGGACGAGCGAACCACGGTTTTTCAGGAGCGGGCGGCGCAACGTCTGCGGGCCAACCGAGAAACTCGCCGCGGAGGATTTCCCACTTATGGCCGATGCCCGGCGTGCGCTTCATCTTGAAGCCTGCGGCATTGAGCAAACGCCGCACCCAGCCGGTGCTGGTGAACGTGCTGATGGTCGAGCCGGGCGCCGCCAGTCGTGCCAGTTCGACAAACAGTTCGGCGGTCCACATGTCAGGGTTTTTCGCCGGGGCGAAACCGTCGAGGAACCATGCGTCGATCTGCGCATCGAGCTGCGGCAATTGCTCCAGCGCGTCGCCGATCAGCAGCGTCAGCGTCACGCGACCGTTGGCCAGGGTGATGCGCTGAAAGCCTTGATGGATGGCCACGTAATGCTTGAGCAACTGATCGGCCAGCGGCTTGAGTTCCGGCCATAACGCCAAGGCGCGCTGCAGGTCGGCAGGGCTCAGCGGGTACTTTTCGACGCTGACGAAATGCAGGCGCGCACCGGCGACTGCATGTTGCTCGAACAATTGCCACGCGCAGAGAAAATTCAGCCCGGTGCCGAAGCCGGTTTCGCCGATGACCAATCGGCCCGCTGCTGGCAACGCGGCAAAGCGCTCGGCCAGCCGGTTCTGTTCGAGGAACACATAACGGGTTTCATCCAGACCTGACTTGTCGGAAAAATACACGTCATCGAACACTCGCGAACGCGGGCGTCCCTGGTCATCCCAATCGAGTTGGGCGTGGGGCAATACGGGCTTCATGGCAGGCTCGGCAACGACAAGGCGGCCATTCTAGCCGATTGGGCGAGGGGTGCTTGATCCATGGCAAGGCTTGGGTTTGCAAGCTCAAGGACAATGGGTGATTCAAGACCTGAACCGATAACCCCCTCACCACAAGGGTTTCCATGCAAGTCAGGTTTGTCATGCAATTCAAGGGTTGCCAGTCCGCACAAGAGTCAGGGGAATTTCTCCGCCTTGCCCGTGCCCAATGCGCTAGTCTTGCTGAATCCTGGAAGGAGCCGTGCAATGTTTGAATCTGCTGAAATCGGTCACGCCATCGACAAAGAAACTTACGAGGCTGCCGTCCCCGCGTTGCGTGAAGCGTTGCTGGAAGCCCAGTTCGAGTTGCAGCAGCAGAAGCGATTCCCGGTGATCGTGTTGATCAACGGCATCGAAGGCGCCGGCAAGGGCGAGACGGTGAAACTGCTCAACGAGTGGATGGACCCGCGCCTGATCGAGGTGCGCACCTTCGATCAGCAGACCGACGAAGAACTGGCGCGACCACCGGCCTGGCGCTACTGGCGAATGCTCCCGGCCAAAGGGCGGATGGGGATTTTCTTTGGCAACTGGTACAGCCAGATGCTGCAAGGGCGGGTGCATGGTCTGTTCAAGGACCCGCGTCTGGATCAGGCGATCAATGCTGCCGAGCGTCTGGAAAAAATGCTCTGCGATGAAGGCGCGCTGATCTTCAAGTTCTGGTTCCACTTGTCCAAAAAACAGATGAAGGCACGGCTCAAGGCCTTGGCCGATGACCCGCTGCACAGCTGGCGCATCAGCCCGCTGGACTGGCAGCAATCGCAAACCTACGACAAGTTCGTCAAATACGGTGAGCGCGTGCTGCGCCGTACCAGTCGCGACTACGCGCCGTGGCACGTTATTGAGGGAGTGGACGCCAACTACCGCAGTCTGGCGGTCGGCAAGATTCTGCTGGAGGGCCTGCAAAACGCGCTGAAGCGTCCGGATGTGCACAGTGAAGAGGTCAACGCTGCACCGCTGGGCACCGCTGTCGATCAACTGAACCTGCTCGACAGCCTCGATCTGACCCAGCGCCTGGAAAAGAAAGATTACGAAGAACAACTGATCACCGAGCAGGCGCGGCTGTCCGGGCTGATGCGCGACAAGCGCATGCGTCGCCATGCTCTGGTTGCAGTGTTTGAAGGTAACGACGCAGCAGGCAAGGGCGGGGCGATTCGCCGGGTCGCGGCGGCTCTCGATCCGCGTCAGTACAGCATCGTGCCGATTGCCGCGCCGACCGAGGAGGAGCGGGCGCAGCCGTATTTGTGGCGTTTCTGGCGGCACCTGCCGGCGCGCGGCAAGTTCACGGTGTTCGACCGTTCCTGGTATGGCCGTGTGCTGGTGGAGCGGATCGAGGGTTTTTGCAGCCCGGCCGACTGGTTGCGCGCCTACAGTGAAATCAATGACTTTGAAGAGCAGATCGCCGACGCGGGCGTGATCGTGGTCAAGTTCTGGCTGGCCATCGACAAGGACACACAGATGGAGCGTTTCCAGGCGCGTGAAGAGATCCCGTTCAAGCGCTTTAAAATCACCGAAGATGACTGGCGCAACCGCGACAAGTGGGATGCCTATCGCGCGGCGGTGGGTGACATGGTTGACCGCACCAGCACGGAAATATCCCCGTGGACGCTGGTTGAAGCCAACGACAAGCGCTGGGCCCGGGTCAAGGTGTTGCGCACGATCAACCGCGCGCTCGAAGAAGCGTTCGAGAAGTCCGACAAGAAGGCCAAAAAGCACAAGGACTGAACCGATGGGCGCGCATACGCGGGGTGAATGATTGTCGCGGTCGTTGTTGCCGTGGACTTATGCTCAGGTCCACTCTCAACCGACAACAACAATGAGGTATGCCATGCGTGAAGTGGTGATCGTCGACAGCGTGCGGACTGGCCTGGCCAAATCCTTTCGCGGCAAGTTCAACCAGACCCGCCCCGACGACATGGCGGCTCATTGCGTCAACGCATTGCTCTCGCGCAATGACATCGATCCGGCCAGCGTCGAGGATTGCATCGTCGGCGCCGGCTCCAACGAAGGCGCGCAGGGCTACAACATCGGGCGCAACGTGGCGGTGCTCTCGCGCTTGGGCACCGGCACAGCGGGCATGACCCTCAACCGTTTTTGCTCTTCGGGCTTGCAGGCCATCGCGATTGCCGCCAACCAGATTGCTTCGGGTTGCAGCGACATCATCGTCGCCGGCGGCGTCGAGTCGATCAGCCTGACGATGAAAAGCGTCAATACCGATCACCTGATCAACCCGCTGCTCAAGCAGCAGTCACCGGGCATCTATTACACGATGGGCCAGACCGCCGAAGTGGTGGCGCGGCGTTATGGCGTCAGCCGTGAGGCGCAGGATCGTTACTCGCTGCAAAGTCAGCTGCGCACCGCTCAGGCGCAGGCTGCCGGGCTGTTCAATGATGAAATCGTGCCGATGGCGGTCAATTACCGCGTCGAGGACAAGAACAGCGGTGCAGTGCAGATCCTTGATGGCGTCGTCGATCGCGACGACTGCAACCGCCCGGACACGACTTACGAAAGCCTCGCCGGCCTGAAACCCGTGTTTGCCGAAGACGGTTCGGTGACGGCGGGCAACTCGTCGCAACTGTCCGATGGCGCGTCGATGACGCTGGTGATGAGCCTGGAAAAGGCGCTGCAATTGGGCCTCAAACCGAAAGCGTTTTTCCGTGGTTTTACCGTGGCTGGCTGCGAGCCGGACGAGATGGGCATCGGCCCGGTGTTCTCGGTGCCGAAGTTGCTCAAGGCCAAGGGCTTGCAGGTGGCGGATATCGATTTGTGGGAGCTTAACGAGGCGTTCGCTTCACAGTGCCTGTACAGCCGTGATCGGCTGGAGATCGATAACGAGAAGTACAACGTCAACGGCGGCTCGATTTCCATTGGTCACCCGTTTGGCATGACCGGGTCGCGGCAGGTCGGGCATCTGGTGCGGGAGTTGCAGCGGCGTAATCTGCGTTACGGCATCGTCACCATGTGCGTGGGCGGGGGGATGGGTGCGACTGGGTTGTTTGAGGCGGTGCGTTAAGCGCTGACCTGTTTGTAGTCTGATCTACCGCTTTCGCGAGCAGGCTCGCTCCCACAGGTGATCGCATTCCCCTGTGGGAGCGAGCCTGCTCGCGAATGAATTCACCACGGACTAGCGGTTGGAGTCCTGCAGCTGCATCCGCGCGATATAAGCCCGGATTTCCTCCTCAGCCTTCTCGGGACTGTCGAAAGGCCCCTCAAGGGTATTTTCCCGAGTGCTGAAAAAAAGCTCGCCATTGACCCGGCATATGCGATCGCTGCGAAAGTGCGTGGCGGGGGCGGGGTCCTTGCGGCGCATGCCTAACATGACGGGTCTCCTTGATGGCGGTGACTGTGGATCCAAAGAGCTTATGCCTGTAGCACTTACCGTGCCTGCTCTGCCGATCAACGGCACACGTCAATTTAATGCTGCGACCTGCACAGTTTCATTCGCGGCGTGTCCTGAACTGTCCCTGTGTTGCGTACGTTGCCAAGCCTAGAATGAGCGCTCTCGCCAGCAGGCATTGGGGTTCGCATGCACATTTCATCGGGTCGCTGGGTGTACGGCTTGTTCCTGGCGCTGCTGACGGCGTTGTTGTGGGGCATCCTGCCGATCAAGCTCAAACAGGTTTTGCTGGTGATGGACCCGATCACGGTGACCTGGTTTCGCCTGACGGTGTCCGGTGGCTGTCTGTTCATTTATCTGGCCGCGGTCAAACGTCTTCCGAGTCGCAAAGTGCTCGGGCCCAAGGGCGGCTGGCTGGTATTGATGGCGGTGCTCGGGCTCGTCGGTAACTACGTTTTGTACCTGATGGGCCTGAATCTGCTGAGTCCCGGCACTGCGCAACTGGTGGTGCAGATGGGGCCGATCATGTTGCTGATCGCCAGTCTGTTTGTGTTCAAGGAACGCTTCAGCATCGGCCAGGGCATAGGTCTTGCGGTGTTGTTGATTGGTTTTGTGCTGTTCTTCAATCAGCGTCTGGCGGAGTTGCTGACCTCGCTGTCGGATTACACCGCCGGGGTGTGCTGGTGCTGCTGGCGTCGACGGTCTGGACCTTTTATGCGCTGGGTCAGAAGCAGTTGCTGACGGTGTGGAATTCGCTGCAGGTGATGATGGTGATTTATCTGTTCTGCGCGTTGTTGTTGACGCCGTGGGTGCATCCGCTCGAAGCGCTTGAGTTGAGCCCGTTGCAGGGCTGGTTGCTGCTGGCGTGCTGCATGAACACCTTGATTGCCTATGGCGCGTTTGCCGAAGCGTTGGCGCATTGGGAGGCATCGCGGGTCAGTGCGACCCTGGCGATCACGCCGTTGGTGACGTTCAGTGCGGTGGCGATTGCCGCATGGATGTGGCCGGAGTATGTGCATGCCGAGCAGATCAATGGTCTGGGCTATGGCGGGGCAGTGCTGGTGGTGCTGGGTTCGGCGCTGGTGGCGTTGGGGCCGTCGTTGATTGCCGGTCTCAAGGCGCGGCGGATGCGGATTGCAGCCAGTTAGACCGCATTAGCGTTCATCGCGAGCAGGCTCACTCCTACAGGGGAATACGATCCCCTGTAGGAGTGAGCCTGCTCGCGATGACTGACTTTCAGACGATGAGTTTCTTAACCCTTGGCGCCAGCCTCGATCATATTCTCCGGCCGTACCCAGGCATCAAACTCTTCATCCGTCAGATACCCCAGCGCCAAAGCCGCCTCACGCAACGTCAGCCCTTCGCCGTAAGCCTTCTTCGCAATCTCCGCCGACTTGTCATAGCCGATATGCGGGTTCAGTGCGGTTACCAGCATCAGTCCACGTTCCAGATGCTTGGCCATGACTTCGGCATCCGGCTCAAGGCCGGCAATGCAGTGCTGCTGGAAGTTGCTGCAGCCATCGCCGAGCAGGCGGATCGATTGCAGCAGGTTGTGGATGATTACCGGTTTGTACACGTTCAACTGCAAGTGACCCTGACTGGCGGCAATGCCGATGGTCACATCGTTGCCCAACACCTGGCAGGCGAGCATCGACAGCGCTTCGCACTGGGTCGGGTTGACCTTGCCCGGCATGATCGAGCTGCCCGGTTCGTTGGCCGGCAAGCGCACTTCGGCAAAACCTGCGCGGGGGCCAGAGCCAAGCAAGCGCAGATCGTTGGCGATTTTCATCAGCGCCACGGCGAGGGTTTTCAGCGCCCCGGAGAGGCTGGTCAGCGGCTCATGGCCGGCAAGGGCGGCGAACTTGTTCGGTGCGGTAACGAATGGCAGGCCGGACAGCGCCGCCAGTTCTGCGGCAATCGCCTCACCAAAACCGTGCGGTGAATTGAGCCCGGTGCCGACAGCGGTGCCACCTTGCGCCAGTTCACACACCGCTGGCAACGCGGCGCGGATCGCCCGTTCGGCGTAATCCAGCTGCGCTATGAACCCGGAAAGTTCCTGACCGAAGGTGATCGGCGTCGCGTCCATCATGTGCGTGCGCCCGGTTTTCACCAGTTTCATGTGCCGCGCGGCCAGTTCGGCGAGGCCCCCGGACAGTTCGGCAATCGCCGGCAGCAGTTGCTCCTGCACGGCTTTGACGGTGGCGATGCTCATGGCGGTGGGGAAGCAGTCGTTGGAGCTTTGCGAGCGGTTGACGTGATCGTTGGGGTGTACCGGCGTTTTGCCGCCGCGCGGGTTACCGGCCAGTTCGTTGGCGCGCCCGGCGATCACTTCATTGACGTTCATGTTGCTCTGGGTGCCACTGCCGGTCTGCCAGACCACCAGCGGAAACTGGTCGTCGTGCTGGCCGTCGAGCACTTCGTCGGCGGCTTGTTCGATCAGGCGAGCAATGTCGGCGGGCAGGTCGCCGTTGCGGTCATTGACCCGCGCGGCGGCTTTCTTGATCAGGGCCAAGGCGTGCAATACCGGCAGCGGCATGCGTTCCTGACCAATGGCAAAGTTGATCAGCGAGCGTTGCGTCTGAGCACCCCAGTAGGCGTCGTCCGGGACTTCGATCTGGCCCAGGCTGTCGGTTTCGATACGGCTCATCGTGCACACTCCTGTTGGTCTGTTTGCGCAGTTTAGGCCGGCTTCGGCCCAGGTGGTTCCCTCGATCCGATTGTTGACCGGTAAAACCCTGCCAATCAAGCGCGGCAAGGCTCGGGGGTTGAGCCGCAGCGATTTTTAGGCGCAGAATGGTCGCCCTTGGGGTTTTACCTCGCTTTGCTTAAAAGGAAACTCGATGACTCGTCTTCGTGCCATCTGTACCGCGGTTGCACTGGTTTGCGCCAGCGGCCAGGTGCTTGCCGATACCGCCAGCCACAACGCCAGTGCCGAAGCTTTCCTGACCCTGGCGCACGCTGACAAACTGGGCACTCCGGTGTACATGCAAGTGCAGCAAATGTTCGCTCAGCGTTTTGAACAGACCAAAGCCCCGGAATCCAAGAAAGCCACGCTGGAAACCTATCAGGCCAAAGCTAACGCCGCGCTGGATCAGGCCATTGGCTGGAACAAGCTGAAGCCTGACATGGTCAAGCTCTACACCACCAACTTCAGCGAATCCGAGCTGAAAGACCTGGTTGCGTTCTACCAGTCGCCGCTGGGCAAAAAAGTCCTGGAAAAAATGCCGCAGCTGACTCAGCAATCGGCCCAGATGACCCAGGCCAAGCTGGAAAGCGCAGTACCGGTAGTCAACAAACTGCTGGAAGACATGACCAACGAGCTGGCCCCGAAAGGCGCTGCTCCGGCCAAGAAAAAGCCGTAAGCGGAGTTCGTGATGAGCATGCAACAACGCATCGAATCCACGCTGGGCCTGTTACAGCCTGAGCACCTGCAAGTGCTGGATGAAAGCCACATGCACAGTCGCGGGTTGCAAACCCACTTCAAGGCTGTGGTGGTCAGCGCGCAGTTTGAAGGTCTGAACCGGGTCAAGCGCCACCAGAAAGTCTACGGCACGCTCGGCGAGCTGATGGGCGAGTTCCATGCGTTGGCGCTGCACACCTACACCCCGCAGGAATGGGCAGAGACCGGCGCCGCCCCGGCGTCGCCGACCTGTGCAGGAGGAAGCAAGCACTGATATTGGATGCATTTGTGGTGAGGGGGTTTTTGTGGCGAGGGGATTTATCCCCGATGGGTTGCGCAGCAGCCCCAAAACCACAGAACTCGATATACCTGAAAAAACGCATTATCAGGGTTTGGGGCCGCTTCGCGCCCGATCGGGGATAAATCCCCTCGCCACAGAAACATCAGCAGATCCTAAAACCACAGTGTTTTTGCTAGAATCCGCAACGCGCCGCTCACCCGGCGCGTTTTTTTTGAATCCGGTTCACCCTTTGCGAGGGTAGCCACCTGGAGAAATACCCATGACACAACCGATTGTCGTGGCGGCACTGTATAAGTTCGTCACCCTCGAAGATTACGTCAACCTGCGCGAGCCTCTGTTGCAAGCGATGGTCGACAACGAAATCAAAGGCACCCTGCTGATTGCCGAAGAAGGCATCAACGGCACGGTTTCCGGCACCCGCGAAGGCATTGACGGCCTGCTCGCCTGGCTCAAGAACGACCCACGGATGATCGACATCGATCACAAAGAGTCGTACTGCGACGAGCAGCCGTTCTATCGCACCAAGGTCAAACTGAAGAAAGAGATCGTCACCCTCGGTGTCGATGGCGTCGACCCGAACAAAAAGGTCGGCACCTACGTTGATCCGCAAGACTGGAACGCGTTGATCAGCGACCCTGAAGTGCTGTTGATCGATACGCGCAACGATTACGAAGTGTCGATTGGCACCTTCGAAGGCGCCATCGATCCGAAAACCACCAGTTTTCGCGAATTTCCCGACTACATCAAAGAGCACTTCGACCCGGCCGTGCACAAGAAGGTCGCGATGTTCTGCACCGGTGGCATTCGCTGCGAAAAAGCCTCGAGCTACATGCTCGGTGAGGGTTTCGAAGAGGTTTACCACCTCAAGGGTGGCATCCTGAAGTACCTCGAAGAGGTGCCGCAGGAAGAAACCAAGTGGCAGGGCGACTGCTTTGTGTTCGATAACCGTGTGACCGTGCGTCACGACCTAAGCGAAGGCGACTACGATCAATGTCATGCCTGCCGCACACCGGTCAGCGTTGAAGATCGCGCCTCCGAGCACTACGTGGCCGGTATCAGTTGCCCGCACTGCTGGGACAAGCTGAGCGAGAAAACCCGCCGCAGCGCCATCGATCGGCAAAAGCAGATCGAACTGGCCAAGGCGCGCAACCAGCCGCACCCGATCGGCTACAACTATAAGCAAGCATCCACCGAGGCTTAATCATGTCTGCGCGCCTGCTTTATGTGATGGATCCGATGTGTTCCTGGTGCTGGGGGTTCGCTCCCGTGGCCAAGGCATTGGTTGAGCAGGCGCAAGCAGCCGGGGTTGAGCTGCACCTGGTGGTCGGCGGCTTGCGCACCGGCAGCGGTGCAGCGTTGGAACCGACGACCCGCCGTTACATTCTTGAGCACTGGCAAGCGGTCACCGAGGCCACCGGCCAGCCGTTCAAGTTCGACGGCGCGTTGCCCGATGGTTTTGTCTACGACACCGAGCCTGCCTGCCGTGCGATCGTCACCGCGCGCAGTCTGGCGCCGGATTGCGCGTGGACATTGCTGGGGCTGATTCAGAAGGCCTTTTACGCTGAGGGTCGCGACGTCACCCAGGCCAGCGTGCTGGTGGAACTGGCCGAGCAGGCCGGCGTGCCGCGCATCGAATTTGCTGCGCTGTTTGATCGTGCCGATCAGCATGAAGCCACCGCGGCGGATTTCAATTGGGTGCAGGATCTCGGCATCGCCGGGTTTCCGACCCTGCTCGCCGAGCGCAATGGTCAACTGGCGCTGCTGACCAACGGCTATCAACCACTCAGCGAGCTGTCGCCGTTGCTCGGCCGCTGGCTGGAGCGCGCTGCCTGTGCCTGACCTGGCCGATGACACGCCAGCCGTAAAGCGTGTCGACCGGCTGAGCTGGGCAGAAGTCCGGCGATTGGCACTGCATCACAAAAAATCCCTGTGGATCGCTAACGGCGTGGCTGTTCTGGCGACGCTGTGCAGCGTGCCGATTCCGCTGCTGCTGCCATTGCTGGTCGACGAAGTGCTGCTCGGTCACGGCGACGCCGCGCTGAAAGTGATGAACCATGTGCTGCCGTCGATGTGGCAACAAGCGGCAGGCTATATCGGCCTGATGTTGCTGGTGACGCTGACGTTGCGGTGCGGCTCCCTGTGTTTTGGCGTATTGCAGTCGCGGCTGTTTGCACGTTTGGCCAAAGACATCGTCTATCGCATCCGCGTGCGCTTGATCGAACGCCTCAAACGCATTTCTCTGGGCGAATACGAAAGTCTGGGCAGTGGCACGGTGACCACGCATCTGGTCACCGACCTCGATACCCTCGACAAGTTTGTTGGCGAAACCCTCAGCCGTTTTCTGGTGGCAATGCTGACGCTGGTGGGCACTGCGAGCATCCTGATGTGGATGCACTGGAAACTCGCGCTGCTGATTCTGCTGTTCAACCCGCTGGTGATCTACGCCACGGTGCAATTGGGCAAGCGCGTCAAACACCTGAAAAAACTCGAGAACGACAGCACCTCGCGCTTCACCCAGGCGCTGAGCGAAACCCTCGAGGCGATACAGGAAATACGCGCCGGCAATCGTCAGGGTTTCTTCCTCGGCCGGCTCGGGTTGCGGGCGCAGGAGGTGCGCAACTACGCGGTCAACTCGCAGTGGAAAACCGACGCCTCCAACCGCGCCAGCGGTCTGCTGTTTCAGTTCGGCATCGACATCTTCCGAGCGGCAGCGATGCTTACGGTGCTGTTCTCCGATTTGTCGATCGGGCAGATGCTCGCGGTGTTCAGTTATCTGTGGTTCATGATCGGCCCGGTCGAACAACTGCTCAATCTGCAATATGCCTATTACGCGGCGGGCGGCGCGCTGACGCGCATCAACGAGCTGCTGGCGCGCGCCGATGAGCCGCAGTATCCCGGTGGCGTCGATCCGTTCAAGGGCCGCGACACCGTGGGCATTCAGGTGCAAGGCTTGAGCTTCGGTTACGGTGATGAACTGGTGCTGGATCAACTCGATCTGTCGATTGCGCCGGGTGAGAAAGTCGCGATTGTCGGCGCCAGTGGCGGCGGCAAAAGTACCCTCGTGCAATTGCTGCTCGGACTGTACACGCCGCTCTCCGGGACTATCCGTTTCGGCGGTTCGACCCAGCAGGAAATCGGTCTGGATACTGTTCGCGAAAACGTCGCGGTGGTGTTGCAACATCCGGCGCTGTTCAACGACACCGTACGCGCCAACCTGACCATGGGCCGTACGCGCAGTGACGAGGCCTGCTGGCAGGCACTGGAAATCGCCCAGCTCGAAGCGACCATCCGCGCCTTGCCGGATGGCCTCGACAGCATTGTCGGTCGCTCCGGAGTGCGCCTCTCGGGCGGCCAACGGCAACGCCTGGCGATTGCGCGGATGATCCTCGCCGAGCCGAAAGTCGTGATTCTCGACGAAGCCACCTCGGCCCTCGACGCCGCCACCGAGTACAACCTGCATCAGGCCATGGCGCGCTTCCTCAGTGGGCGCACCACGCTGATCATTGCCCATCGACTGTCGGCAGTGAAGCAAGCCGACCGTGTGCTGGTGTTTGACGGTGGGCAAGTGGCCGAGGATGGCGATCATCAGCAACTGATCGCCGATGGCGGTTTGTACGCCAAACTCTATGGGCATTTGCAACGCCACTGAGTGCTCACTTCCAGAGCACGTTCATCGCCTCCGGTCCGCCCTCATAACCAAACTGCTTCATCACCACCGCGCAGGAATCGCACGGCGCCATGGTCGTGGCGATGGTGATCGAGTCCAGGGTTTGCGCATCCGGGTATTTGCCGCGGATCACGCGGATGAGCTTGCTCTCCGTATCCAGTGAAGTCGGCCGTGAGGTCAGGGCTGGCGAGTAGGTCTCGATGTTGTCGATGGTGTGAGGAATCGCGCGGATCTTTCCGGAATCGGAGACGCTGAGCGAAGTCGCCGAGAACCTGCTGGCATGATCAATGTTGATGTAGGTCGTGTCACCGAGCGTTACTTGAGCGGAGTCTTTATGCCGTGCAAACAGGGGCAGGAAGGCGGTGTCGCCCTGTTGCCCGGAGACACTGACATACACTTCCCGGGTGCCGCTTTGCGTGCTGATTTCAGCGAACGCGATGTTTCTCGGGCTGTGCAGCTTGTTCCCCGTGCGGTGGCTGATCAGGTGCTGCAGTTGCTGCATGGTGTTGTCGATCTTCAGTGCCTTCGCTCCGCCCGCCGCTGAATCAACGGTGATCACGGTTTCCTCGAACAATGCATTGAACACCCGCGCCGTGGTCTGCCGAATACTGTCCGGTGCCGCTCGGGACAGTGACCAGGTAGCGGCACCGTCACTGGAATGCCTGACGATCATTCTTGTGGAATGGTCGAACAGAACCGCTTCTCCCGGGCTGGTGTCGACTTTGATCAATCGCAAGGTGTCGGGCGGGTGGGTGAGGCCGCCAATCGGAATGGCAAGTTCTTCCATGGCCTTCAATGCCCGCTCCACTGCTGCGGTACCGTAAATCCGTGCCATGTTGTTGGCGTTGAGCGAGCCGGTGTAGACCGTTGTCAGTTCGTCTCGGAGGTCGGTTGGCAAGCTGTCGGCTTTGCGCAAGGTCAGGGGAGTGGAGAGACTTTGCCCGGGAGGGAGATCGGCAAAAAAGAAATCTCCGGCGTCCAGTCGAGTGAATACGTAATGCTTTGAACCGTCGATGGCCGGCACGATGATCGCCCCTGTTTCAAGGGTATCGACCCGATTGCGCGCACCCAAGGGAATTTCCACGTTGATTCTTGCGTAAATGCCTTTTTGAAAAGCCAGTGTCGCCGGGTGCTGGTTCTTTACTTTCAGGGTCTTCAGCCGCAGTGGTTGCGCGGCAATCGCTGGCGTGTAAATGCTGTCGCCAAACCAGGGTGCCCAGCCTTTGCTCTCGTCAAAACTGCCAACGGCCGGGGTGGGCGCCGGTTCACGGGTGACATAGCGGGTTTGGCACAGGTCATCCCCGGCGCGCTTGACCCGGCATGGCAGCGCTTTGTACAGCGGTTGATCATCAATCAAATCGGCGCGACGCAGGTGGTCGCCGTCGAGGCGGTACGGGATGTCATCGACCAACAGCGTGGTGCGACCATCGACCTCAAATATTTCCCGGACGCGCGCGTGCTCCGGTAGTGCTGCCAGCGCATGGTTTTCAGTCGGCGGCAACGCCTTGAAGGTCGATCTGCCGAGGATGAGTTGTCTGTTGTTGTGCAGACGCGGGCCGTAGGGCAAGGACGTTGCGGGATCGACCAGATGCAGCCGCTTCAAATCCGTTGATCGGGTGTGGCGCACCAGTACGTCGTCAATGCCGTTGATCGTCGCCAATTGGTCGTTCACGGTCAGCGCTTTCCAGTGACCGGGATCGATTGCTTGCGGCAGGTTGTGAAACAGTCGGAAGTTCGCAACTGCGCTCAGCGTTCTGATGCCCGAGGCGCCCGCGCGACCGGCGATGAGCAAGCCTTTTCCCACACCTTTGAGCAGCGACGGAATGCCGTCCAGCGGATTGAGGTTTTTGACTGAAGACAGCAACAGCTTGCGGGTCAGCGTCGAAAAGGTCGGCAGGCTGGCCTTGACGGTCACGCGCGCTGTGCCGGTTGCAGTCTTGATCAAGCGAATCGACCCCGACATGAACTTGCCGATGGGGCAAAGAAACGAGGCCAGGTCCAACAGCAGCCCGACGCCGCCCAGCACGTTGCTGTTGGCATTTTCCGCCTGCAGATCATCAAAGCTGCCCCAGAAAGGCACGAACCCTTTGATGATCGTTACCAGCATTTCCAGGCGGTTTTCGCTTTCTGCCCGGAGGATGTCGAAAGCGCTCATGCCCCGGGCGTCGATGCGCAGTTGCTGCTCATCGACATAGAGAAACGTCGAAGCGATGTAATCGGCCACATCATTCAGGCGCGCGGTCAGCGCTGCCGGTTGACTGCCTGATTCGACTGCGTCTGCGGACGGTACATGCGCCACGTGATCGAAATAACCTATGCAATAAGCTTTTTGCGCAGGCGTCGTGCCATCGAAATGAGCTTTGTCGTCGATCAGCAGTGAAGTGCTGATGTTGCGTTCGGGCGAATAGGTTTGGTTGGGGATGACCGCGTGCAAAGGAAATTCGGTGCGGACGCCAGCGATAGTCGAAAATCGCAAACCGGGTCGTAAACGGATAAGGCCGGCGCTTGGAATGACTTCGTAGTAACTGATCTCGTCGTCCTTGCTCACCTTGAGCAGGAAACCCTTTCTGGCCCTGATGTCTGTCGGGTGCCCGTTCTGCTTGAGTGGGATGCGCAGTCGCAGCACCTCGATATCACCCTGTGAAATCGTCCCGCGTTCAGCGAGGGGCAGGGACGCCATCAGGCTGGCAATCAAGGTTTTATAGGCCTGCGTGGCCGTTGTCAGGTAATGGTTGAAGGCGGATTCAAACACGACGTTGATATTCGGCAGCGTCTTGCCGTTGGCAATGAATCCTCCGGAAAAATAGGGCTGGTAATGCCCAGCGGCATCTTTGCGCTCTAGCAAGCATTGCCGTTTGTTGTCGATCCGCAACGTTGTGCTCGTGCGTGTCGTGCCATCGGCTGCGGTAACGCCCCACCTTTTTTCGTTTTCAAATTGATCGTCAACGTAGAGGTCGAGAAAGGTGTAGCGGGTCAGCTTCACATTCGGCATGTCCCTGAATGAAAGCGATGTGGGTGGATCAAGGGGGAAAAACCGCTGGCCAAGTGATTCCAGTGCGTTGCTGCCAAACTGATCGTCAATAAAGTGCCTGGCCATTTTCAGCCGTTCAGGGATTGGGTCTTCGAGTGCCATTACGGCCGTATTCAAACCTGCGCTGTGGGTTTCCAGTGCCTTTATCGCTCGCACGAAATCTTCCTCGCTGTAGTCTGAGGCGGTTCGCGGCTCAACGAATCCCATGCACACCGCCCATTCCAATGCTGGGCCAAGTCGCAATCCGGCAATATGTTCAAGTTGCTCGGGAGTGGCGCCTTCACTCTGTTGCAGAGGCAGATTGACCAGCGCCTGAAAAGGCAACGACTGTGTGCGATTCAACCCCAGTGCCTCGGCCAGCAGCACGCCGTGCATGAAGTTGACCCACACCACTGAGCTTTTATAGCGCAACTCGGACGGCACATCGGCAACCGCGAAATCCCCGGAGAGCCGGTTCCGGGTAATCCGCGCCAGGATGATCGCCTCTTTGGTATTGGCCGCACGAAGGCTGCGTTGCACGTGCTGTTCGAAGTCATCGTGCAGTACCTGGTAACTCTTGCCCCAGTGGGCAGGGGCTTGCCAGTCGAATCCGGCGAGTGCTTGTGGTTCCTCGGCCAGTGGCTTGTGCAGGTAAAGGCAGATGGCTTTGCAGAGCAGTTGATAGCGCACCGACTCCGTTGTCTTTTCACCCGGCAGCGCGCCATACCACTTGAGGGTTTTCAGCAGGCGGTCTGTCAGATCCTGTGAGGGTGCGGTATCGAGTATTCGCTGGAGAAACACCGAGGGGGTTGCGCGTACGTCTTCGCTGGAGGGGTGATACAGCACGTCGCTGGCCAGGCGGCGGATCAACAGCGGACTCGACTTCATGAAGTCTTTGACGGTTTCGTAGATGCGCTCATCCATCCGTTGCGCGTTGTAAGTGTCGATGCTCATTGACTGCGCGAGCGCAGGCTTCGCGCGTAAAAGTGATCTGTACCGTTTGTGATCGCGGGCGGTAGGGCGGGCAATCAGCGCGTCGATATCCGCGACTTGATCGCGCCCCAGGGCTTGTCTGGCGACGGATTCTGCGGTCTCGGGTGCCGTTGAAGAGGTCAATGTCATGTCGCACTCCTTGCGTAGGGTTTCCTCCAACAGAAGGGGAAACCTGAAGTGCCCAGTAAATCGAGTCTTGCCGTAGCGATGGCGGTACATATATATACGTGCCGCCGGACTGCAATGAGGCTTATCCGCTTCTTGCCGTAACCGGGATCGCCTCCTAGTCTAGGGTGTGGTCTGGTTGCAAAGGATGATCAGGCAGTGCCATACAAGGGATCCCATGAAGCAAAAGCGGACTCTCGGAACGCCTCGGTTGCTGGGCATCGTCTGGCCCTTCATCGCCGTCGTGGTGTTTCAGGCGTTATTGGGTGGCGTGAGTCTTTACGTCCTGTCGGCAGTTCGCGGTTATGTGGCGGGCGAAAGCCTCTGGTCCAAGGGCCAGAAGGACGCCATCTACTACCTCAATCTGTATGCCGACAGTCGTGACGAGGCGATTTTCCTCAAATACAAAAACGCGATTGCCGTCCCCCAGGGTGGCCATCAGCTGCGTTTGGCGCTCGATCGTCAGCCGCCGGACCTGACCTCGGCGCGCGAGGGCATTCTCAAAGGCGGTAACCACCCGGACGACGTCTCCAGCCTGATCTGGCTGTACCTCAATTTTCGTCATTTCAGTTATCTGGAAACCGCCATCGACCGCTGGACCGTGGGCGATGCCTATCTGGTGGAGCTGGATAACGTCGCGCGCGAGATGCACCAAAGGATCACCGGCAACAGCGCCAGCGATACGGATATCCGCCGCTGGAAAGAGCAGATTTTCGCCATCAACGATGGCGTGACGCCGGCGGCCAAGGCGTTCAGCGATGCGTTGGGCGAAGGATCGCGAATGATCCTGCGGCTGCTGCTGTTGACCAACCTGGCCACGGCACTGGGGTTGATCGTGCTGGCCTTGTTGCGCACGCATAAGTTGCTCAAGCAACGCCATGCCTTTGCCGAGGCGCTGCAACTGGAGAAGGACCGCGCGCACATCACCCTGCATTCGATTGGCGACGGGGTGATCACCACTGATGTCGCCGGGGCCATCGATTACATGAACCCGGCTGCCGAGGCGCTGACTCACTGGAAAGCCGAGCAGGCGGCTGGTCTGCCGCTGGCCGCACTGTTCAATTTGCTGGATGACAATGCTCAGACCGAGGGGCTGACGCTGATCGAACACATTCTCAGCGGCCAGCTCAGCGGTGGTAGCGAACACTCCAAGCTGATCCAGCGGCTGGACGGCAGCACGGTGTCGGTGACGCTGGTGGGAGCGCCGATCCGCCATGCCGGAAAAGTCAGTGGCACGGTGCTGGTGCTGCACGACATGACTCAGGAGCGGCAATACATCGCCAATCTGTCGTGGCAGGCCACTCACGATGCGCTGACCGGGCTGGCCAACCGTCGTGAATTCGAATATCGCCTGGAGCAGGCGTTGCACAACCTCACGCGTCAGGGTGGGCGCCACGCGCTGATGTTCCTCGATCTCGATCAATTCAAACTGGTCAACGACACCTGCGGCCACGCGGCGGGCGATGAATTGCTGCGGCACATCTGCGCCTTGTTGCAATCGGGCTTGCGAGAGGGCGATACCCTGGCCCGGCTCGGCGGTGACGAGTTCGGCATTCTTTTGGAAAACTGCGCACCGGAGGCATCGGAAAAGATTGCCGAAAGCCTGCGCCAGACCGTTCAAAACCTGCACTTTGTCTGGAAGGGACGGCCATTTCTGACCACCGTCAGCATCGGCCTGGTGCATATCACCCAGACACCGACCACGCTCGAAACGTCTTTGCGCGCCGCCGACATGGCTTGCTACATGGCCAAGGAAAAGGGCCGTAATCGGGTGCAGGTCTACCATGCCGACGATTCGGAATTGTCGCTGCGCTTCGGTGAAATGGCCTGGGTGCAACGCTTGCATATGGCACTGGAGGAAAACCGCTTCTGTCTCTACGCCCAGCAAATCGCTCCGCTGGGAAGCGTCAAGGAAGAGCGCGCGCACATTGAAATTCTGCTTCGACTGCATGACGAAGCCGGGCGGATGATTTTGCCGGACAGTTTCATTCCGGCCGCCGAGCGTTACGGTTTGATGAGTCAGTTGGACCGTTGGGTGGTGCAAAACGTATTTAAGATTATTGCTCAATGCATTACGGAACAACATGAAGGTCCGTTAGCGATGTGTGCGATTAATCTGTCAGGAATTACTATAGGAGATGACGCGTTTTTGCACTTCCTGCGGGAACAGTTTGTTAACTATGCCATACCGCCTGAAATGATTTGTTTTGAAATTACCGAAACTAGCGCCATTGCAAATTTAGGCAGCGCTATCCGATTTATTAATGAACTCAAAGGTTTAGGTTGTTACTTCTCGCTGGACGACTTTTGCGCCGGAATGTCTTCATTCGCTTATCTGAAACATTTACCTGTAGACTTCCTGAAGATCGACGGGAGTTTCGTAAAGGATATGCTGGACGACCCGATTAACCGCGCAATGGTCGAAGTGATCAATCACATCGGGCATGTCATGGGTAAGCAGACAATTGCCGAGTTTGTTGAAACAACGCTGATTGAGCAGGCATTGCTTGAAATCGGCGTTGATTACGCTCAGGGTTACGTCATCGAACGTCCGCAATTGTTTACCTGTGACAGTTTGCAAAGTCGGCCCGCCAGACCGCAGCCGCTGTTATTCAAAGCGCCTGGCACGTTCCGTTGAAGTCTCTTGCCGATCCTTACAATCACAAATCAAAAGGAGCCGAACAGTGATCGACACATTCAACCGAACCGGACCACTCATGGAAGCTGCAAGTTATCCTGCCTGGGCACAACAGCTCATTCAGGATTGCAGCGAGAGCAAGCGCCGGGTTGTCGAACATGAGTTATATATGCGCATGCGTGATGACAAGCTCAGCGCCAGAACAATGCGTCAGTACCTCGTAGGAGGCTGGCCCGTGGTTGAGCAATTCGCGTTGTACATGGCGCAGAACCTGACCAAGACCAAGTTTGCCCGCCATCCGGGCGAAGACATGGCGCGACGCTGGCTGATGCGCAACATTCGCGTCGAACTCAATCACGCCGATTACTGGCTGCACTGGAGTCGAGCCCATGGCGTGAGCCTGGAAGACTTGCAGGCGCAGCAAGTGCCGCCCGAACTGCATGCCTTGAGTCATTGGTGCTGGCACACCAGTTCGGCCGATTCGCTGATCGTGGCCATCGCCGCGACCAACTATGCAATCGAGGGCGCGACCGGGGAGTGGTCGGCGCTGGTCTGTTCCACGGGTGTCTATGCCGCGGCATTCCCGGAGGAAGATCGAAAGCGTGCGATGAAGTGGCTGAAGATGCATGCCCAGTACGATGATGCTCATCCATGGGAAGCGCTGGAGATCATATGCACCCTGGCTGGCATGAACCCGAGCAAGGCTCTGCAAGCCGAACTACGTCAGGCAGTGTGCAAGAGTTACGACTACATGTACCTGTTCCTGGAGCGCTGTATGCAACTCGAAACGTCGGAGCGTTTGCTGGTAAGCCGTGAGCGCAGGGCTGTAGTCGAAAGCTGATTTTCGGCTTCACGTACAACCCAATGTGGGAGCGAGCCTGCTCGCGAAGGCGGTGTGTCAGTCAACTCATTGTTGAGTGTCAAATCGCATTCGCGAGCAGGCTCGCTCCCACACTGTTTTGTGGCGGTCGAAGAATGTCAGCCCGCCATGGTCAAGCGATTACGGCCTTCACGCTTGGCCACATACAGCGCGCTATCGGCACGTCGCACCAGGCTCTCGGCCGACTCGCCCGGCAACAGCGTCGAGCATCCCAGGCTGACAGTCAGCTCAAGTAACTGGCCATCGGCGTAATACTCCGCCGCCTGCGCCGCATAACGCAAACGCTCACCAACCATTGCCGCCGCCTCACGGCTGGTGTTGGACAGCAGTATCAGAAACTCTTCTCCGCCATAACGAAACACCATGTCGACATTGCGCAGTTGCCCTTTGATCGACGCGGCAACGGCTTTGAGCACGTCATCGCCGGCGCGGTGACCATGACTGTCGTTAACCCGTTTGAAATGGTCGATGTCGAGCATCAGCACCGACAACGGTTGCAGGTGCCGGCGTGACATTTCGATCTCGCGTTGCAGGGTCTGCTCCATGGCGATGCGATTGCCGGCGCCGGTCAACGGATCGCGCAACGCGCTTTGAGTGGCGGCGCGGTAGAGCAGGGCATTGCGCATCGGATAGAGCAGTGACGACAGCAGCGATTCGAGATTGCCTTGTTCCTGATCGTTGAAGCGCTGATTGCGGCGGAACACCAGTTCGCCCATGTGCTCGCCTTCGTGGCTCAGGCTGTAGCTGACGGAATGATGACCACGAGCGCCGAATTCCAGGCGCAGGTCGCTGCCTTGGTGCACGTAGCTCAAGGCGTCCAGCGGAACGAGACGCTGAACTTCTCGGAAAAAAAGACCGAGGATCCGCTGCGGTTCAAGGCTGGTTTGCAGTTGCAGGCTCAGTTGCTGACGCAATTGCGCAAGACTGGTCGGCCGCTCCAGCAAGGGAGGCAGTTGACCAAAGCCCAGGCGTTGCAATTTGGCGCTGTCGAAGTCAATTGCATTGGTCTGGGAGGGTGATTTCATATGGCGTGAGCCCCTAAGCAGTAAGTCTGTCTTACAGGCTGGGTGAGAGCGGCTATGGGCTGCGCGTCATACTGATCCATCAGTCCCGTAGGACATTTGGCGTAAGTTTAGTCTGCCTGATGACGATTAGTAAGCTATCGAAACCGGCCTTGCCCCAGTGCCTTCACACGGCATGCTTTGAGGAAATTTAGAGCGAAAGTCGTGCCATTCGGTTCAGGTTTATTAAAACCCTTTTGATTCAATGGCTTGAGCAATATCGATGAAGGAGGGCGCTGGATAATTGACTTATTTATTGTGGTCGGCAGCGGCAAATCTATGCCGCGACGGTAAACCGCCACGGCAACAAATGCGACGTATGGCACTACTGGGCGTTGAATGCCTGACCATTGATGCCGGTGCTGTCCGGGCCCATCAAGTAGAGGTAGACCGGCATGATCTCCTCGGGTGTCGGGTTGTTCAGCGGGTTTTCGCCTGGGTACGCTTGAGCGCGCATGCTGGTGCGGGTACCGCCGGGATTGATGCTGTTGGAGCGTACCGGCGCAACGCCGTCGACCTCGTCGGCCAGTGTTTGCATCAAGCCTTCGGTGGCGAATTTTGACACGCCGTAGGCGCCCCAGTAAGCACGGCCCTTACGGCCGACGCTGCTGGAAGTGAACACTACCGAGGCGTCCTGCGACAGCTTGAGCAGCGGCAACAATGTGCTGGTCAGCATGAACATGGCGTTGACGTTGACTTGCATGACACGCATGAAGTTTTCCCCGGACAACTGCTCGATCGGCGTGCGCGGGCCAATAATCGAAGCGTTGTGCAGCAAGCCGTCGAGGTGGCCGAATTCGGTCTCGATCATCGCCGCCAGTTCATCGTACTGGTGCGGCAGGGCGGTTTCGAGATTGAACGGAATGACTGCCGGCTGCGGATGGCCCGCTGCTTCGATCTCGTCATAGACCTGAGTCAGATTGGCTTCGGTCTTGCCCAGCAGCAGCACGGTCGCTCCATGCGCGGCGTAGGTTTTCGCCGCAGCCGCGCCAATGCCGCGACCGGCACCGGTGACCAGAATGACCCGATCCTTGAGCAATTCGGGACGAGCGGAGTAATCAAACATAAAAACCTCACAATCCATTTAAACGCTAAAGATCGCAGCCTGCGGCAGCTCCTACAGATAATCACAACCTGTAGGAGCTGCTGCAGGCTGCGATCTTTTTGACCTTGATCAGCAACTGCAGAGCGCGCTATCGAGCACCTTGCGCAATTCCGACGGATGATCCACCACCACGTCCGCGCCCCAATGCCGCGGGTTGTCGTCAGGATGAATGTAGCCAAACGTCACCGCCGCCGTTTTTGTGCCGGCATCGCGCCCCGATTCGATATCACGCAGATCATCGCCCACAAACAGAACCGTCGATGGATCCAGATCAAGCATCTTGCACGCGAGGATCAACGGCTCGGGATCAGGCTTGCTGTTTTTCACGTGATCCGGGCAGATCAGCAGCGCCGAACGCTCGGCCAGCCCCAATTGCCGCATGATCGGTTCGGCAAAGCGCAGTGGTTTGTTGGTGACCACACCCCATACCAGATTGGCCTTCTCGATATCGGCGAGTAGTTCGCCCATGCCGTCGAACAGTTTGCTGTGCACGGCACAACCGACCAGATAACGCTCGAGGAACTCCAGACGCAGCGCCTCGAAGCCCGGCGACTCCGGATCCATCGAAAACGTCACCGCGACCATGGCTTTGGCGCCGCCGGAAATCTCGTCGCGGATGTGCTTGTCGTTGATCGGCGGCAAGCCGCGATCCGCGCGCATTGCCTGGCAGATGGCGATGAAGTCCGGCGCCGTGTCGAGCAGGGTGCCGTCCATGTCGAAAAGGACTGCTCTGATGGCCATCGGCTTACTCCTCGCGCAGGGTCTGGATCATGTAGTTGACGTCTACGTCGTTGGCCAGCTTGTAGTGCTTGGTCAGCGGGTTGTAAGTCAGACCGATGATGTCCTTGACGGTCAGGCCGGCCATGCGGCTCCACGCGCCCAGCTCGGACGGCCGGATGAATTTCTTGAAGTCGTGAGTGCCGCGCGGCAACAGCTTCATGATGTATTCGGCGCCGATGATGGCGAACAGGTACGCCTTCGGGTTGCGGTTGATGGTCGAGAAGAACACTTGGCCGCCCGGCTTGACCATGCGGAAGCAGGCGCGGATCACCGACGATGGGTCTGGCACGTGTTCGAGCATTTCCAGGCAAGTCACCACGTCGAACTGCTCGGGCATTTCCTCGGCCAGGGCTTCGGCGGTGATCTGCCGGTATTCGACGCTGACGCCGGATTCCAGCTGATGCAGTTGCGCGACCGCCAGCGGCGCTTCGCCCATGTCGATGCCCATCACGGTGGCGCCACGCTGGGCCATGGCTTCGCTGAGGATGCCGCCGCCGCAACCGACGTCGAGGACTTTCTTGCCGGCCAGATTGACCCGCTCGTCAATCCAGTTGACCCGCAGCGGGTTGATGTCGTGCAGTGGCTTGAACTCGCTTTCGCGGTCCCACCAGCGATGGGCCAGGGCTTCGAATTTGGCGATTTCGGCGTGGTCGACGTTGCTCATGTGTTCAATCCTCTAAAACTTGAAAAGGGTTGTAGCCGCGGAGGTTGCTCCGCGGTGTTTACGATTCGGTTTGGCCGCTGATGCGCTGGCCCCAGGCGCGGGCGGTGGCGCCCAGTTGTTGTTCGTCCAGTCGCGTCAGGCGGCGGTCGTCGAGCAGTTGTTTGCCGGCGACCCACAGGTGTTTCACGCAATCGCGACCGGTGGCATAGATAAGTTGTGACACCGGGTCGTAGACCGGTTGCTGCGCCAGGCCAGACAGGTCGAAGGCGACGATGTCGGCGGCTTTGCCGATTTCCAGTGAACCAACCTGTGTTTCGATCCCCAGCGCACGCGCGCCATTCAGTGTCGCCATGCGCAGCGCACGATGGGCGTCCAGCGCCGTGGCCGAACCGGCGACGGCTTTCGCCAGCAGCGCGGCGGTGCGGGTTTCGCCGAGCAGGTCGAGATCGTTGTTGCTCGCCGCGCCGTCAGTGCCGACCGCGACATTCACCCCAGCCTGCCACAAACGCTCGACCGGGCAAAAGCCGCTGGCCAGCTTCAGGTTCGACTCCGGGCAGTGAATGACGCTGGTGTTGCTTTCTACCAGCAACGCGAGGTCGTCATCGCTGATCTGGGTCATGTGCACGGCCTGGAAGCGTGGGCCGAGCAGGCCCAGACGGCCGAGACGGGCCAGGGGGCGCTCGCCGCGCTGCTCCAGCGATTGCTGCACCTCAAAAGCGGTTTCGTGGACATGCATGTGGATCGATGCGTCCAGCTCCTCGGCAATCACGCGGATTTTCTCGAGGTTCTCGTCGCCGACGGTGTAGGGTGCATGAGGGCCGAAGGTGATTTTGATCCGCTCGTGATGCTTCAGATCACCGAACAGCTCGACACCCTGACGAATGGCTTCATCGGCGCTGCTGGCACCGGGAATCGGAAAATCAAGGATCGGAATCGCGATCTGCGCGCGAATGCCGCTGTTGTGCACGCGCTCGCTGGCAACCTTCGGGAAGAAGTACATGTCCGAGAAGCAGGTGATGCCACCCTTGATCTGCTCGGCGATGGCCAGATCGGTGCCGTCACGGACAAAATCTTCATCGACCCATTTGGCTTCGGCCGGCCAGATGTGGTTCTCCAGCCAAGTCATCAACGGCAGATCGTCAGCCAGGCCACGGAACAGCGTCATCGCCGCGTGGCCATGGGCGTTGATCAAGCCGGGGCTGAGCAAAACATCCGGTAATTCGCGCACTTCAGTGGCGTTACACTTCAACGCTTCGGCGCGTGGGCCGATAAACACGATGCGCCCGTCGCGGATACCCAGGCCATGCTCCTTGAGCACAACGCCAGCAGGTTCGACGGGTACCAGCCAGGTCGGCAGCAATAATAAGTCGAGCGCAATGGCAGGTTTCGGCATCGAGGGTCGGTTCCAGTGCTTTTGTAAAGGATGGCGAAGTATACCCGAGCGTCTTGGCGGGGGGATCGCTATAATCGGCGGCTTTTGTTCATGAGTGCGGGGTGAGGGATGCGCGATCGACTGTTGGCTGCGGAGAAAGTAAAGGCCATCGATTGGCGAGATGGCGCGCTCCACCTGCTGGATCAGCGTATTTTGCCGTTCGAGGAAACCTGGATTGCCTACACCAGCGCCGCCGGCGTCGCTGAGGCGATTCGCTCGATGGTGGTGCGCGGCGCACCGGCCATCGGTATCAGTGCGGCCTATGGCATTGTGCTCGCAGCCCGCGCGCGGGTCGCTGAAGGTGGCGACTGGTATGCGGCGCTGGAAGAGGATTTTGCCCTGCTGGCCGACTCCCGCCCGACGGCGGTCAATCTGTTCTGGGCGTTGGGGCGCATGCACGATCGCCTCGATCGCTTGAAAGACAATGCCGATCCACTTGCGGCGCTGGAAGCCGAAGCCATCGCCATTCATGAAAGCGACCGCGAAGCCAACCTGACCATGGCGCAACTGGGCGTCGACCTGATCCGCAAGCATCAGGGCAATGCGCAGGCAATTTTGACCCACTGCAATACCGGCGCGCTGGCCACCGGCGGTTTCGGTACGGCGCTGGGTGTCATTCGGGCGGCTTTTATCGAAGGCATGGTTGAACGCGTTTACGCCGACGAAACCCGGCCCTGGCTGCAGGGTTCACGCCTGACCGCGTGGGAACTGGCCAATGAAGGCATTCCGGTGACCCTGAACGCCGACTCCGCGGCCGCGCACATCATGAAAACCAAGGGCGTGACCTGGGTGATCGTCGGCGCTGACCGCATCACCGCCAACGGTGATGTGGCGAACAAGATTGGCACCTATCAACTGGCGGTCAACGCCATGCACCACGGCGTGCGTTTCATGGTCGTGGCGCCGAGTTCGACCATCGACATGAACCTGGCCAGCGGCGACGACATCCCGATTGAGGAGCGTGACGGAGCCGAGTTGCTGGAAGTGGGCGGCAAGCGCGTTGGCGCGGACGTTGAAGCATTCAACCCTGTGTTTGACGTGACGCCGGCGGATCTGATCGATGCGATCGTCACCGAGAAAGGCATCGTCGAGCGCCCGGATACCGCCAAAATGGCCCAGTTGATGTGCCGCAAACGCCTGCATTGATTGGCTCTGACGTCTGTCGGGGCGCCATCGCGGGCAGCTTCACTCCCACAGGTATTGTGATTACTGGAGATCAGTGTGGGAGCTAGTCTGCTGGCGATGAAGCCCTAAAAGTCAATAAACAAGCCTAAACCGATCACAAAATCTTCATTCATTAACTCTCTAAGCCTCTCTCGTCCCCCTTTCAGGCGATTACTGGTCAACTAACTATGCACCATGCGCTTATGGGGGATAGGTGCGTGGCGGCGATTGTGGTAGCATCCGGCGTTTTCCGAGGCAGTCCCACGGGGTTGTCTTCACTGCGCAAATCCAGGGTTCAACTTGTTGATTTGTCGTAAGTCGGCGCATGGCACTCAGTCTGCATCGACGAGCTTCGTGATCCCTATGGATGTGACGAGGTTTCACCAGAAAAAGGAATCGAGCTTCTCATGGGCGAACTGGCCAAAGAAATCCTCCCGGTCAATATCGAAGACGAGCTGAAGCAGTCCTACCTCGACTACGCGATGAGCGTGATCGTCGGCCGTGCACTGCCGGATGCGCGCGATGGCCTCAAGCCCGTGCACCGTCGCGTGCTGTTCGCGATGAGCGAGCTGGGCAACGACTTCAACAAGCCGTACAAGAAATCTGCCCGTGTTGTCGGTGACGTGATCGGTAAGTATCACCCACACGGTGATACTGCGGTGTACGACACCATCGTCCGCATGGCTCAGCCTTTCTCTCTGCGCTACCTGCTGGTAGATGGTCAGGGCAACTTCGGTTCGGTCGACGGCGACAACGCTGCGGCCATGCGATACACCGAAGTGCGCATGACCAAACTGGCGCACGAGCTGCTGGCTGACCTGCACAAAGAAACCGTGGACTGGGTGCCGAACTACGACGGCACCGAGATGATCCCGGCGGTCATGCCGACCCGGATCCCCAACCTGCTGGTCAACGGTTCCAGCGGTATTGCCGTGGGCATGGCGACCAACATTCCGCCGCACAACCTCGGTGAAGTCATCGACGGTTGCCTGGCACTCATCGACAATCCCGAGCTGACTGTCGACGAGCTGATGCAATACATCCCTGGTCCGGACTTCCCGACCGCTGCGATCATCAACGGTCGCGCCGGCATTATCGAAGCCTACCGCACCGGTCGTGGCCGCATTTACATGCGTGCGCGTTCGATGGTTGAAGACATCGACAAGGTCGGTGGTCGTCAGCAGATCGTTATCACCGAACTCCCTTACCAGTTGAACAAGGCGCGTCTGATCGAGAAGATCGCCGAGCTGGTTAAAGAGAAGAAACTGGAAGGCATCACCGAACTACGCGACGAGTCCGACAAGGACGGTATGCGCGTCGTGATCGAATTGCGTCGTGGCGAAGTGCCTGAGGTGATCCTCAACAACCTCTACGCCCAGACTCAGTTGCAATCGGTATTCGGCATCAACATCGTGGCGCTGATCGATGGCCGTCCGCGGATCCTCAACCTCAAGGATCTGCTGGAAGCCTTCGTCCGTCACCGTCGCGAAGTCGTCACCCGCCGTACCGTTTTCGAGCTGCGCAAAGCGCGTGAGCGTGGCCACATTCTTGAAGGCCAGGCCGTTGCCCTGTCGAACATCGACCCGGTGATCGCGCTGATCAAGGCGTCGCCAACTCCGTCGGAAGCCAAGGAAGCGCTGATCAGCACGCCTTGGGAATCCTCGGCGGTGGTGGCCATGGTTGAGCGTGCCGGTGCCGATTCGTGCCGTCCGGAAAACCTCGATCCGCAATACGGTCTGCGTGAAGGCAAGTACTTCCTGTCGCCAGAACAGGCGCAAGCCATCCTGGAACTGCGTCTGCACCGCCTGACCGGTCTGGAACACGAAAAGCTGCTGGCCGAGTATCAAGAGATCCTCAACCAGATCGGCGAGCTGATCCGCATCCTCAACAGCGCCGTGCGTCTGATGGAAGTGATCCGCGAAGAGCTGGAAGTGATCCGCGCCGAATACGGCGACAAGCGTCGCACCGAGATTCTCGATGCCCGTCTCGACTTGACCCTGGGCGACATGATCCCGGAAGAAGAGCGCGTCGTGACCATTTCCCATGGTGGCTACGCCAAGACCCAGCCATTGGCTGCGTATCAGGCTCAGCGTCGTGGCGGTAAAGGTAAATCGGCCACCGGTATCAAGGATGAGGACTACATCGCTCACCTGCTGGTCGCCAACAGTCACTCCACGCTGTTGCTGTTCTCCAGCAAAGGCAAGGTGTACTGGCTGAAGACCTACGAAATTCCAGAAGCATCGCGTGCTGCGCGTGGCCGTCCGCTGGTCAATCTGCTGCCGCTGGAAGCTGATGAAACCATCACCACCATGCTGCAGATCGATCTCGAAGCCTTGCAGAAACGTGCGGGTGCTGAAGATGAAGATGATAGCGACGATGCGATCATCGAAGGCGAAGTGGTTGAAGCTGAAGAAGCCGCCGAGCTGGAAGAGATCGACGGTGAAACTGCCGAGCTGGTGGCTGAGCCAACCGGCGAATTCATCTTCATGGCCACGGCTTCCGGTACGGTCAAGAAAACCCCGCTGGCACGCTTTGCCCGTCCGCGCTCCAATGGCCTGATCGCCTTGAAGCTCAAGGAAGGCGATACGCTGATCGCGGCTGCCATCACTGACGGCGCTAAAGAAATCATGCTGTTCTCCGACGCCGGCAAGGTGATTCGTTTCGCTGAAGCTGCTGTGCGCGAAATGGGTCGTAGTGCTCGCGGTATCCGCGGCATGCGGATCCTCAAGGATCAGAAGCTGATCTCGATGCTGATCCCGGAGTCGGGCGCACAGATCCTGACCGCTTCCGAGCGTGGTTTTGGCAAGCGCACCGCTCTGAGCAAATTCCCGCGCCGTGGTCGCGGTGGTCAGGGTGTGATCGCGATGGTCACCAAAGAGCGTAATGGCAAGCTCGTTGGTGCTATCCAGGTGCAGGAAGGCGAGGAAATCATGTTGATTTCCGACCAGGGCACATTGGTGCGCACCCGTGTTGATGAAGTGTCCAGCCTGGGTCGTAACACTCAGGGCGTGACGCTGATCAAGCTGGCCAACGATGAAACGCTGGTTGGCCTGGAGCGGGTTCAGGAGCCGTCGGAAGTCGAGGGCGAAGAGCTCGAGGGCGAAGAAGGGCTGGTGTCCGGTGCGCAGGTCGTGAGCGACGATGCTGTCGAAGACCAGCAACTCGACGCCGCAGCAGACGAAGAACCGCAGCAATAAGCGGATAAACGAGGGGGCGGATGAGAATTCGCCCCCTTGTTATTTGTCCGGTATGAAATTTCGACATCATGGAGATCCCCTGTGGGAGCGAGCCTGCTCGCGAATGCAGGCGCTGCGGTACCTCTGACGTACCGCGGTGATGCATTCGCGAGCAGGCTCGCTCCCACAGGGCCGTGTTGATCGGTAGTGTGATTTATTGCGTGATACCACCAAATCAGAGCGAGATTGGATGTGAGCAAGCGAGCCTATAACTTCTGCGCCGGTCCTGCGGCGCTTCCTGAAGCTGTCCTGCAGCGCGCCCAGGGTGAACTCCTTGATTGGCACGGCAAGGGTCTGTCGGTCATGGAAATGAGCCATCGCAGTGATGAGTTCGTGTCCATTGCCACCCAGGCCGAGCAGGACCTGCGTGACCTGCTGAATATCCCTTCGAACTATAAAGTGCTGTTTCTGCAAGGTGGCGCCAGCCAGCAGTTCGCGCAGATTCCACTGAACCTGTTGCCGGAAAGCGGCACTGCCGACTATATCGATACAGGCATCTGGTCGCAGAAAGCCATCGAAGAAGCCTCGCGCTACGGTCACGTCAACGTCGCCGCCACCGCCAAGCCTTACGACTATTTCGCCATTCCCGGCCAGAACGAGTGGAACCTGTCGAAAGACGCCGCTTACGTTCACTACGCGCCGAACGAAACCATCGGCGGTCTGGAATTCCAGTGGGTCCCGGAAACCGGTGATGTGCCGCTGGTGGCCGACATGTCTTCGGACATTCTTTCGCGTCCGGTTGATGTCTCGCGTTTCGGCATGATCTACGCCGGTGCACAGAAGAACATCGGCCCGAGCGGCATCGTCGTCAACATCATCCGCGAAGACTTGCTCGGCAAGGCGCGCTCGCTGTGCCCGACCATGCTCGACTACAAAGTCGCGGCCGATAACGGTTCGATGTACAACACGCCGCCGACCTTGGCCTGGTATCTGTCGGGTCTGGTCTTCCAGTGGCTGAAAGAGCAGGGCGGCGTTGAAGCCATCGCCCAACTCAACGACGTCAAACAGCGCACGCTGTACGAGTTCATCGACGCCAGCGGCCTCTACAGCAACCCGATCAACAAGTCGGACCGCTCGTGGATGAACGTGCCGTTCCGCTTGGCTGATGACCGTCTGGACAAACCGTTCCTGGTCGGTGCCGACGAACGCGGTCTGCTCAACCTCAAGGGTCACCGCTCGGTGGGCGGCATGCGCGCCTCCATCTATAACGCTGTCGACATCACCGCGGTCAACGCGCTGGTGGCATACATGGCTGAATTCGAGAAGGAACACGGCTGATGTCCGAGCAAGAACTCAAGGCACTGCGCGTTCGCATTGACGCTCTGGACACCAAAGTCCTCGAGCTGATCAGTGAGCGTGCGCGTTGCGCCCAGGAAGTCGCGCGAGTAAAGATGGCCTCGCTGGCCGAAGGCGAAGTGCCGGTGTTCTATCGTCCCGAGCGTGAAGCTCAGGTGCTCAAGCGCGTGATGGAACGCAATCAGGGGCCGCTGGGCAACGAAGAGATGGCGCGGCTGTTCCGCGAAATCATGTCGTCGTGCCTGGCGCTGGAACAGCCGCTGAAAGTGGCTTACCTCGGCCCTGAAGGCACATTCACCCAGGCTGCGGCCATGAAGCACTTCGGTCACGCGGTGATCAGCAAGCCGATGGCGGCGATCGACGAAGTGTTCCGTGAAGTGGCGGCGGGTGCGGTGAATTTTGGCGTGGTGCCGGTGGAAAACTCCACCGAAGGCGCGGTCAACCACACGCTGGACAGCTTCCTTGAACACGACATGGTGATCTGTGGCGAAGTTGAGCTGCGTATCCACCATCACCTGTTGGTCGGTGAAAACACCAAGACCGACAGCATCAGCCGCATCTACTCCCACGCGCAGTCGCTGGCCCAGTGCCGCAAGTGGCTGGACGCGCATTACCCGAATGTCGAGCGCGTGGCGGTGTCGAGCAACGCCGAAGCGGCCAAGCGGGTTAAAGGCGAGTGGAACTCGGCAGCGATTGCCGGCGACATGGCGGCTGGTCTGTATGGCTTGACCCGTCTGGCCGAGAAGATCGAAGACCGTCCGGACAACTCGACGCGCTTCCTGATGATCGGTAACCAGGAAGTGCCGCCGACCGGTGACGACAAGACTTCGATCATTGTGTCGATGAGCAACAAGCCCGGCGCGCTTCACGAACTGCTGGTGCCGTTCCATGACAATGGTATCGACCTGACCCGTATCGAAACTCGTCCGTCGCGCAGCGGCAAATGGACCTATGTGTTCTTCATCGACTTCGTCGGCCATCACCGTGATCCGTTGATCAAAGGTGTATTGGAAAAGATCAGTCAGGAAGCAGTAGCACTCAAAGTGCTGGGTTCCTACCCGAAAGCAGTTCTGTAAGGGGCGGTAGTAATGAGTGGCAATTTCCTCGCTCTGGCACAGCCGGGCGTGCAACAACTTTCGCCGTACGTTCCGGGCAAGCCTGTGGACGAACTGGCGCGCGAGCTGGATCTGGATCCGGCGAAAATCGTCAAACTGGCGAGCAACGAAAACCCGCTGGGCGCCAGTCCGAAAGCCTTGGCGGCGATCCGTGAAGAGCTGGCCGAGCTGACCCGTTATCCGGATGGCAATGGTTTCGCGCTGAAATCCCTGCTGGCCGAGCAATGCCGTGTCGAGCTGAACCAGGTCACCTTGGGTAACGGTTCCAACGATATTCTTGAGCTGGTCGCGCGGGCCTATCTGGCGCCGGGCCTGAATGCGGTGTTCAGTGAGCACGCTTTCGCTGTGTATCCGATTGCCACTCAGGCTGTCGGCGCTCAGGCCAAAGTGGTTCCGGCCAAAGAATGGGGGCATGACCTGCCTGCGATGCTTGCCGCCATCGACGCCAACACCCGCGTGGTGTTCGTCGCCAACCCGAACAACCCGACCGGCACCTGGTTCGGCGCTGAAGCGCTGGACGAGTTCCTGCAGGATGTTCCGGAGCATGTGTTGGTGGTGTTGGACGAGGCGTACATCGAATACGCCGAAGGCAGCGATCTGCCGGACGGTCTGGATTTCCTCGCCGCTTACCCGAATCTGCTGGTTTCGCGCACTTTCTCCAAAGCCTATGGCCTGGCGGCATTGCGTGTTGGCTACGGTTTGTCCACTCCGGTGGTTGCTGACGTGCTGAACCGCGTTCGCCAGCCGTTCAACGTCAACAGCCTCGCCTTGGCAGCAGCCTGCGCAGCGCTGAAAGACGAGGAGTATCTGGCGCAAAGCCGTCAGCTCAACGAGTCGGGCATGCAGCAGTTGCAGGCCGGTTTTCGTGAGCTGGGTCTGGGCTGGATCGAGTCGAAAGGCAACTTCATCTGCGTCGATCTCGGCCAGGTTGCAGCCCCTGTGTTCCAGGGCTTGCTGCGCGAAGGCGTGATCGTGCGTCCAGTGGCCAATTACGGCATGCCGAACCACCTGCGGGTGACCATTGGTCTGCCGGCGGAAAACAGCCGCTTCCTTGAAGCGCTGCGCAAGGTTCTGGCTCGTGGGTGATGTCACTGCAATGCAATCTGCTGCACCTATGATCGGTCGCCTTGTAGTGGTCGGTCTGGGATTGATCGGTGGTTCTTTTGCCAAAGGCTTGCGTGAAAGCGGCGTGTGCCGCGAAGTGGTCGGGGTTGATCTCGATCCGCAATCGCGCAAGCTGGCGGTCGAGTTGGGCGTGGTTGACCGCTGTGAAGACGACCTGACAGCGGCATGTCAGGGCGCTGACGTGATTCAGTTGGCGGTGCCGATTCTGGCCATGGAAAAAGTGCTCGCGCGTCTGGCGAGCATTGATCTGGGGCAGGCGATTCTGACTGATGTCGGCAGCGCCAAAGGCAATGTTGTGCGCGCGGCGACCGAAGCGTTTGGTGGTATGCCGGCGCGTTTCGTGCCCGGGCATCCGATTGCCGGCTCCGAGCAGAGCGGGGTGGAAGCCTCTAACGCCGAGCTGTTCCGTCGTCACAAAGTGATCCTCACGCCGCTTGAGCAAACCGATCCGGCTGCACTGGCCGTGGTTGACCGTCTGTGGCGCGAATTGGGCGCCGACGTCGAGCACATGCAGGTCGAGCGTCACGATGAAGTGTTGGCTGCGACCAGTCATCTGCCGCACTTGCTGGCCTTCGGCCTGGTCGATTCATTGGCCAAGCGCAATGAAAATCTAGAGATCTTCCGTTACGCTGCCGGTGGTTTCCGCGATTTCACAAGAATCGCCGGAAGCGACCCGGTGATGTGGCACGACATCTTCCTCGCCAACCGCGAGGCTGTTCTGCGCACACTCGATACATTTCGCAGCGACCTCGACGCCTTGCGCGACGCGGTCGATGTAGGGGATGGGCACCAATTGTTGGGCGTTTTCACTCGCGCCCGGGTTGCCCGCGAGCATTTCAGTAAAATCCTGGCCCGCAGGGCCTATGTGGACGCTATGAATTCCAACGATCTGATCTTCCTGGCTCAACCTGGTGGCCGCCTGTCCGGTCGGATTCGCGTACCGGGTGACAAATCCATTTCCCACCGTTCGATCATGCTCGGTTCGCTGGCCGAAGGCGTCACCGAAGTCGAAGGTTTCCTTGAGGGCGAAGACGCTCTGGCGACCTTGCAGGCGTTCCGCGACATGGGCGTGGTCATCGAAGGCCCGCACCACGGTCGTGTGACCATTCACGGTGTTGGTCTGCACGGCCTGAAACCTGCGCCGGGCCCGATCTATCTGGGCAACTCAGGGACATCGATGCGTCTGCTGTCCGGCCTGCTGGCCGCGCAGAACTTCGACAGCACCCTGACTGGCGATGCTTCGCTGTCCAAGCGTCCGATGAATCGCGTGGCCAATCCACTGCGTGAAATGGGTGCCGTGATCGAAACCGCCGCTGAAGGTCGTCCGCCGATGACTATTCGTGGCGGTCACAAGCTCAAAGGCCTGACCTACACCATGCCGATGGCCAGTGCTCAGGTGAAATCCTGCCTGCTGCTCGCCGGTTTGTATGCTGAAGGCAAGACTACCGTTACTGAACCTGCGCCGACCCGTGACCACACTGAGCGCATGCTGCGCGGTTTCGGCTACCCGGTCAGCGTTGAAGGCGCTACGGCGTCGGTCGAGTCCGGCGGCAAATTGACCGCGACTCATATTGAGGTGCCGGGCGACATCTCGTCGTCGGCGTTCTTCCTGGTGGCGGCTTCGATCGCCGAAGGTTCGGAGCTGGTACTTGAGCACGTCGGCATCAACCCGACCCGTACTGGCGTCATCGACATCCTGCGCCTGATGGGTGCGGACATCACTCTGGAAAACCAGCGTGAAGTCGGCGGCGAGCCTGTGGCTGACCTGCGCGTGCGAGCGGCTAAACTCAAAGGTATCGAGATTCCGGAAGAGCTGGTTCCACTGGCCATCGACGAGTTCCCGGTGCTGTTCGTCGCGGCTGCCTGTGCCGAAGGGCGCACCGTGCTGACCGGCGCCGAAGAGCTTCGGGTCAAGGAATCGGACCGTATTCAGGTGATGGCGGATGGTTTGCTCGCGCTGGGCGTAAAATGCCAGCCGACCCCGGACGGCATCATCATCGACGGTGGCCAGATTGGCGGCGGCGAAGTGCATGGTCACGGCGATCACCGTATTGCGATGGCTTTCAGCGTTGCATCGCTGCGCGCCACTGCACCAATCCGCATCCATGATTGCGCCAACGTCGCGACGTCGTTCCCGAACTTCCTCGCGTTGTGCGCGCAGGTCGGTATTCGTGTGGCACAAGAGGCTCAGTCGTGAAAAACATTGCACCGGTCATCACCATTGATGGGCCAAGCGGCTCGGGCAAAGGCACCGTCGCCGGGATCCTGGCCAAGCGTCTGGGCTGGAATCTGCTGGACTCCGGTGCGCTTTACCGCTTGCTGGCATTCGCTGCGCACAACCATGGTGTTGACCTGACCAATGAAGAGCTGCTGAAGAAACTCGCCGCTCATCTGGATGTTCAGTTCATTGCGGCGACCGACGGTCAGCTGCAACGCATCATCCTTGAAGGTGACGAAGTCAGCGACGTCATTCGCACTGAAAGCATCGGTTCCGGCGCTTCGCAAGTGGCGGCTTTGCCGGCTGTGCGCGAGGCGCTGCTGCAGCGCCAGCGTGCTTTCCAGGAAGCGCCGGGTCTGGTGGCCGATGGTCGCGACATGGGGACGGTGGTTTTTCCTGGTGCACCGCTGAAGATTTTCCTGACCGCCAGTGCCGAGGAAAGAGCGCGCCGTCGATATTTGCAGTTGAAGGGCAAAGTCGAGGGTGTTAGTCTGTCGAGTCTGCTAGATGAGATCCGTGCGCGCGACGAGCGTGACACCCAGCGAGCGGTAGCCCCGCTTAAACCGGCGGCTGACGCCATACAGCTGGATTCCACGGAGTTGTCCATCGATCAGGTGCTTGAACGCATCATGAGCGAGATCGCCATTCGCGATATCGCCGGGTGACCAAGAAGGCCACAGGGGACCAGTCATAGTCCTGCGGCGCTTCTTCTATATGAAACTAACCCACACCGTCTGGGGTGTGGAGATGGGCGTATCCTTCGCCCTCATTTACAGGAATTAAAATGAGCGAAAGCTTTGCGGAACTCTTTGAAGAAAGCCTAAAAACCCTGAACCTTCAGGCAGGCTCCATCATCACCGGTGTTATCGTTGATATCGATTACCAAGCTCGCTGGGTAACCGTTCACGCTGGCCTGAAGTCTGAAGCACTCATCCCGCTTGAGCAGTTCTACAACGACGCTGGCGATCTGACTATCAATGTCGGTGACGAAGTTCACGTTGCTCTGGACTCGGTTGAAGACGGTTTCGGTGAAACCAAGCTGTCCCGTGAAAAAGCCAAGCGCGCTGAGTGCTGGATCGTTCTGGAAGCTGCCTTCGCAGCCGAGGAAGTGGTCAAGGGCGTTATCAACGGTAAGGTTAAAGGCGGCTTCACTGTCGACGTTAACGGCATCCGTGCGTTCCTGCCAGGTTCCCTGGTTGACGTCCGTCCAGTGCGCGACACCACGCACCTGGAAGGCAAAGAGCTGGAATTCAAGGTCATCAAGCTGGACCAGAAGCGCAACAACGTCGTCGTTTCCCGTCGCAGCGTCCTGGAAGCCGAGAACTCCGCCGAGCGTGAAGCTCTGCTGGAATCCTTGCAGGAAGGCCAGCAAGTCAAAGGTATCGTCAAAAACCTCACCGATTACGGCGCATTCGTCGATCTGGGTGGCGTGGACGGCCTGCTGCACATCACCGACATGGCCTGGAAGCGCATCAAGCATCCTTCCGAGATCGTCAACGTTGGTGACGAAATCGATGTTAAGGTTCTGAAATACGATCGCGAACGCAACCGTGTTTCCCTGGGCCTGAAGCAGCTGGGCGAAGATCCATGGGTTGCTATCAAAGCCCGTTACCCAGAAAGCACTCGCGTTACCGCTCGTGTAACCAACCTGACCGACTACGGCTGCTTCGCTGAGCTGGAAGAAGGCGTTGAAGGTCTGGTACACGTTTCGGAAATGGACTGGACCAACAAAAACATCCACCCTTCGAAAGTCGTACAAGTCGGCGACGAAGTGGAAGTTATGGTTCTGGACATCGACGAAGAGCGTCGTCGTATCTCCCTGGGCATCAAGCAGTGCAAATCTAACCCATGGGAAGATTTCTCTGGCCAGTTCAACAAGGGTGATAAAATCTCCGGCACCATCAAGTCGATCACCGATTTCGGTATCTTCATTGGTCTGGACGGCGGCATCGACGGTCTGGTTCACCTGTCCGACATCTCCTGGAACGAAGTGGGCGAAGAAGCTGTTCGTCGTTTCAAGAAGGGCGACGAGCTGGACACCGTTATCCTGTCGGTTGACCCAGAGCGCGAGCGTATCTCCCTGGGTATCAAGCAACTGGAAAGCGATCCGTTCTCCGAGTACGTCTCGGTTAACGACAAAGGCGCAATCGTTACTGGCACCGTGAAAGAAGTTGACGCCAAAGGCGCCATCATCGTTCTGGCCGACGATATCGAAGCGACTCTGAAAGCCTCCGAAATCAGCCGTGACCGTGTTGAAGACGCGCGCAACGTTCTGAAAGAAGGCCAGGAAGTAGAAGCCAAGATCATCAGCGTTGATCGTAAGAGCCGCGTGATCCAACTCTCCATCAAGTCGAAAGATGATGCTGAAGAGAAAGAAGCTATCCAGAGCCTGAAAACTGCTCCGGAAGGTGAAGCTGCTGACACCACCATGGCTGGCCTGCTGCGCCAAGCAATGGCGGCCAAACAGAACTAAGTTCTGTTTGATTGTAAAAAGGGCGACTTCGGTCGCCCTTTTTTGTGCCTGCGATTTGGTGAGGTGAGGTGAGGTGGGGTGGTGTGCTGGGCTGATAGTTGAAACCAATTGCTTTTGTTGGTTGTCTGTTTCTTTAATCGGATCAATCGCCTATTCGCGACTAAGCTTGGTCTTAAGCATGCGATAGTCGGGTATAGCCTGGCATAAGGAAATGGATGAACAAGTTTATTGTCCTCGCAGCAATCCTGGTTTTGGCGGGGTGTACCACAAGCGCCAAGACTCATGCGGTGCGTGGCGTCAGTGGAATAGAGATTGATTGTTCGGGGCTGGGCTCCGGTTGGGAGAAGTGCCAGAAGCGCGCTGCAAAGGAGTGCAAGGGCGCCGGCTACAAAGTGGTGACACGATCGGATCAGGCCAAGGATGAAGATGAGTTTCCCTTTGGCTTCAATCCAGCAGGCTACGTGACGCGAACCATGCTGGTGATGTGCCGCTGAGTGAGAGCTCGTCCAGTTTGTTGATTTGATGCCCTGAAAATGGGCGTTTCGACGCTGGTGAAGATATGTCAATCCCTGGGCTGTTCAAAATCTTCCGGGCGTGCTAAAACCTTTCAAGCGCTGATCTAGCTGCTTGAAAAAGAAGGGAAAAATATGACGAAGTCGGAGTTGATCGAACGAATTGTCACCCATCAAGGGCTGCTCTCATCCAAGGATGTGGAGCTGGCCATCAAGACCATGCTTGAACAAATGTCCCAGTGTCTGGCCACCGGTGATCGCATCGAGATCCGTGGGTTTGGCAGTTTCTCACTGCACTATCGCGCTCCACGTGTCGGACGTAATCCGAAGACCGGTCAGTCCGTCAGCCTTGACGGCAAATTTGTTCCGCATTTCAAGCCTGGTAAAGAATTGCGTGATCGGGTGAATGAGGAAGAGGAGGAGGGCGTTTGATCCTCGCTGCTAATTATCAGGGAGATGCTCATGCGTAATCTCAAGCGCATACTTCTTGGCGTTTTTATTCTTTTTCTGGTGTTGGTTATCCTGGCGTTTGTGCTTGAGAACCAGCAATCAGTGTCGTTGTTGTTTTTGGGTTGGTCCGGGCCTCAACTTCCGGTCTCCCTGGTCGTTGTCGTTGCGTTGCTGATCGGTATGTTTATCGGTCCAATACTTGGCTGGTTTCTGGGTCGCTCGTCCAGAGCAGCACGCAAGCGCCTTGTCTGAAAACGACAGGTATAGGGCTTCTGTCGAAATTGCGCTTCAGTCTGTCTATATCCATTAGTAAAACGTTCATTAAGCTGTAAAATGCACCCCTTGTTCGATAGTGGCCTATTCCCACATCGATTCAGACTGACTCTGACGGAAGCCACAAGTTTTGATGGTTTCTGCGTTCATGGATTAGACAGTGCTCATTGGTGTCACTGTCCGCAGCTCAAGGGTATGGTTTCGCGTGAAAATTCTAGTAACCGGCGGCGCCGGGTTCATCGGCTCGGCAGTCATTCGACACATCATCTCCAGTACTGCCGATTCTGTCGTCAACGTCGATAAGCTGACGTATGCCGGTAACCTTGAGTCGCTGGCTGAAGTTAGCGTTGATTCGCGCTACGTGTTTGAGCGCGTCGATATCTGCGACCGTGACGAAATTGATCGCGTCCTGCGTGAACACCAACCGGATGCGATCATGCACTTGGCCGCAGAATCCCACGTTGATCGCTCGATCACCGGTCCGTCCGAGTTTATCCAGACCAATATCATCGGTACTTACACCCTGCTGGAAGCTGCCCGCCAGTACTGGTCTGCGCTGGATGACACCCGCAAAGCTGCTTTCCGCTTTCACCATATTTCGACTGATGAAGTTTACGGCGACCTTGAAGGTCCGGAAGATCTCTTCACCGAAACCACGCCTTATCAGCCTAGCTCGCCGTACTCGGCCAGCAAGGCCAGCTCCGACCATCTGGTTCGTGCCTGGGCACGTACTTACGGCCTGCCGACGTTGGTGACCAACTGCTCGAACAATTACGGCCCTTGCCACTTCCCCGAGAAGTTGATCCCGCTGATCATCCTCAATGCTTTGGAAGGCAAGCCGTTGCCTGTTTATGGCAAAGGTAACCAGGTTCGCGACTGGTTGTATGTCGAGGACCACGCCCGTGCACTGTACAAAGTCGTTACCGAAGGCGTCATTGGTGAGACCTATAACATCGGCGGTCACAACGAGAAGCAGAACATCGAGGTTGTGCATACGCTTTGTGATTTGCTGGATGAATTACGTCCTGACTCTACGCATCGTCCGCATGCAAGCCTGATCACTTACGTGCAGGATCGTCCAGGTCATGACCAGCGCTATGCGATCGATGCAAGCAAGATTCAGCGTGAGCTGGGCTGGACTCCGGAAGAAACCTTTGAAAGCGGCATTCGTAAAACCGTTGAATGGTATCTGAGCAACACTGAGTGGGTCGCTCACGTGAAGAGCGGTACCTATCAGCAGTGGATCGATCAGAACTACGCGGACCGCTCGAATAAAGCATGAAGATTCTCCTGCTGGGTAAGAACGGCCAGGTAGGCTGGGAATTGCAACGCGCTCTTGCTCCCCTTGGCGAGCTGATCGCGCTTGATCGTCATGCAATCGATGGTTTGTGCGGTGATTTGTCCGACCTGGATGCCGTGCGCGCGACCATCAGGCAGGTCAAGCCCGATGTTATCGTCAACGCGGCTGCCTACACTGCGGTTGACAAGGCAGAATCCGAAGCTGAACTAGCCCTTCGAGTGAATGGCGACGCGAGTCGGCTGATTGCGGAGGAGGCTGCGCTCTTGGGCGCCTGGCTCATTCATTACTCGACCGACTACGTCTTTAGTGGTGAGGGTTCGACTCCCTGGCAGGAAACTGATGACGTCGCACCGGTGAATCAATATGGTGCGAGCAAGCTTGCTGGCGAACAGGCAATCATTGCGTCAGGCTGCAAGCATCTGATTTTCCGCACCAGTTGGGTCTACGGAGCTCGCGGCAACAACTTTGCCAAGACTATGCTGCGATTGGCAAAAGATCGCGAAACGCTGAAAGTTATCGCTGATCAGATCGGAGCCCCCACTGGTGCAGATCTGATTGCTGACGTCACGGCGCTGGCAATTCGCCAAGTGCTACAACAGCCGCAGCTGTCGGGTTTGTATCACTTGGCGGCGAGTGGTGAAGTGTCTTGGCACGGTTATGCGACTCACGTGATCGCGTTCGCTCAAGCCAATGGCGAGCAATTGGCTGTGACAACAATCAATCTGATCGATACGACCTCTTACCCGACACCCGCGCGTCGGCCTCTGAATTCACGCTTGAATACTCAGAAGCTGCGCGACAATTTTTCTCTACACTTGCCGGATTGGCAAAGTGGTGTAAACCGAATGCTTAGGGAAGTTCTGAACAAATGAACACGATAAATCGTAAAGGCATCATCCTCGCTGGTGGCTCGGGTACGCGCCTGCATCCGTTGACTCTGGGCGTGTCGAAACAGATGTTGCCGATCTACGACAAGCCGATGATCTTTTATCCGCTGTCGGTATTGATGCTCGCCGGCATGCGCGAAATTCTGATTATCTCGACTCCGGAAGACTTGCCTTGTTTTCGCAAGCTGCTGGGCGATGGCAGCCTGTATGGCATCAAACTGACTTATGCCGAGCAACCGAGTCCTGATGGCCTGGCACAGGCTTTTATCATTGGCGAAGAATTCATCGGTAATGATCCGTGCTGCCTGATCCTGGGCGATAACATCTTTTACGGTCAGCACTTCTCCGACAACCTGCGTTCGGCGACCAGCCAGCAGCATGGCGCAACAGTGTTCGGCTACCACGTTTCCGATCCGGAGCGATTTGGCGTTGTCGAGTTCGATGCGTCGGGCCGTGCGCTGAGCATCGAAGAAAAGCCGCTCAAGCCAAAATCCAGCTACGCCGTGACCGGCTTGTATTTCTATGACAATCAGGTTGTTCAGATTGCCAAGAACATCAAGCCTTCAGAGCGTGGAGAGCTGGAAATCACCGACGTCAATCGTGCGTACCTCGAGCAGAAGTCGCTGAATGTGGAAATGCTGGGTCGTGGTTTCGCCTGGCTGGATACCGGCACCCATGATTCTTTGCTGGAAGCCAGTCACTTCGTTCACACCATCGAGCAGCGTCAGGGCTTGAAAGTCGCCTGCCTGGAAGAAATTGCATTCAACAATGGCTGGATCACGGCCGAGCAGCTTGCGAGTCAGGCTGAAGCGTTGAAAAAGACTGGCTACGGCCAGTACCTGCAGAAATTGCTGAATTCGCCTTCACGGTGATTCGGGGGAGATACTCCCTTCTGTGATTATTTGTCGCAAGCAGGAATGGCATGCCATCAACACAACCCAAGGTTGCAGTTTTACTGGCTGCGTACAATGGTATGCAGTGGATCGAAGAGCAACTGGCTTCGATCCTTTGCCAGTCTGCGGTGGACGTCAGTATCCATATCAGCATCGACACTTCCGATGATGGCACTGAGGCGTGGTGTGAGTCTTTCGCGGCCTTGCACCCTAATGTAAGTGTGCTGCCATCAATCGGACGTTTTGGTGGCGCCTCGCGAAATTTCTTTCGCTTGATGCGCGACGTAAATTTCGGGGCGTACGACTTCGTCGCCTTCGCTGACCAGGATGATGTGTGGCATTCGGATAAGCTGAACCGAGCAACCTATATGTTGCGTGGGCAGGGAGCTGATGCCTACTCCAGTAATGTGACTGCATTCTGGCCGAATGGAAAAACCCACCTTCTTGATAAGGCTCAAGTTCAAGTTGAGTGGGACTATTTGTTTGAAGCTGCCGGGCCTGGCTGTACGTATGTCTTTAGTCAGGATTTGGCTGAGGTGTTAAAGACATCAATCGTTGAAAATTGGCGGGATGTTCAGGACGTCAGCCTGCATGATTGGTATTGCTATGCTTTCTCGCGCAGCCATGGCTATGAATGGATCATCGATACTTACTCTTCAATGCAGTACCGTCAGCACGAGCGGAATCAGGTCGGGGCGAATACAGGTATTAATCCGTTAATTGCTCGTTATAAAACCATTCATGATGGCTGGTGGTTCTCGCAGGTAAAGTTGATAGCGAATCTTGTGGGTGCATCAAAGTCGCCGTTTGTCAGTCGCTGGTTCAAGCTGGGTCGAAAAGAGTTGCTCGCATTGTCTTTAAGTGCGTGTAAGTGTCGGCGCAGGTTTCGCGACAAGATATTTTTCTTTTTTATATGTTTGGCGACCGCGGTTATTGGAAGTAAAACCAAATGAGTGTCTCGCGAGTTCTGGTTACAGGGGCTAGTGGGTTCGTCGGGGAGGCCGTTGTCTACAGGCTGCTTCTTGATCGCCGATACACGCCAGTAGCGGCTTCGCGAGGCAGGACGCGATTGGATGGCCTCTGTCAGGTCGTGCCCTTCGAGTTGGGTGGCGCAGCTACTACGACTTCAATGATGGGAATTGACGTGGTAATCCATGCCGCCGCTCGCGTTCATGTAATGGATGACAAGGCGGTTGATGCGCTTGCGGAGTTTCGACGCATTAATGTCGAAGGTACTGTCAGTCTTGCCCGGAGTGCCGCGGCCGCCGGTGTAAAGCGTTTCATTTTTATCAGCTCGATCAAAGTCAATGGAGAGTCGACCGAGCCGGGCGAACCGTTTCAAGCGGATATTGAACCGCAGCCGATGGATCCTTACGGTATTTCCAAGATGGAGGCGGAAATAGCGTTAAGGGCGGTCGCAAGAGAGACGGGGATTGAAGTGGTGATTATTCGCCCGCCGCTCGTATACGGCCCAGGCGTCAAGGCGAATTTCCTCAGTATGATGCGCTGGCTCGACAGGGGAGCGGTTCTGCCTTTGGGAGCAATCGGGAATCGGCGAAGTCTGGTGGCCATCGGTAACCTTGTGGATCTGCTGGTAGCTTGCATTGATCATCCCGCGGCGGCCGGACAAACCTTTCTTGTCAGCGATGATGCTGATATGTCCACTACTCAATTGCTGGAAAACATGGCGCGTGCTCTTGGTAAAAAGGCGCGGTTGATACCTTTGCCAATATGTGTCCTGAAGTCTGTGGCCTCATGTTTGGGAAGGCAAGGTGTTGCCCAGCGTCTGTGTAGTTCCTTGCAAGTCGATATCAAAAAAACCAGGCATGTACTCGGCTGGGTTCCACCTGTCTCCGTTGAGAAGGCGCTCCGTCAGACTGCGGATTATTACCAGGACTTAAAAAACAGATGATTGTCTGGTGGTTGTTGGGTGTGGTTTTTATCGTCGCCTGCGGGTTGACCTTGTTGTTGCGTCGTTACGCATTGGCCAAAAGCTTAATGGATATCCCGAATGAGCGCAGTTCTCATTCTGTGCCGACCCCAAGGGGCGGGGGAGTTGCAATAGTTGTTGCCTGTGCGCTGGCACTCCCTGTCTTGGGGGGGTACCTGGAAGGGGCGTCGTTGCTGGGTGTGTTGGGTGGTGGGTTACTGATTGCAATCATTGGTTTTGCTGACGATCACGGTCATATAGACGCCAAGTGGCGGCTCCTCGGGCATTTTATAGCTGCAGGCTGGACGCTGTACTGGCTTAACGGTCTTGCACCGCTCCAGTTTTTTGGGGAAAACGTCAACCTTTCGGTGTTAGGCGGTGTATTGGCCGCGTTCTATCTGGTCTGGATGCTCAATCTCTACAACTTTATGGATGGAATCGATGGGTTGGCGAGCGCGGAAGCGATCAGTGCCTGTTTGGGTATGTGTCTGATTTACTGGTGGTTTGGCACGATAGACCTGATCTGGGAGCCGCTGATCCTGATGGGGGCTGTAGCAGGTTTCTTTTGCTGGAACTTTCCTCCTGCGCGAATTTTCATGGGGGACGCAGGCAGTGGGTTCCTGGGGTTTATTCTGGGGGCATTCGCATTGGAGTCTGCCTGGGTTCGGCCTGAGTACTTTTGGTGCTGGATAATACTGCTTGGTGTTTTTATCGTTGACGCGACCTTGACACTGATCCGGAGGCTTCTTCGAGGTGAGAAGGTTTATCAGGCTCATAGGAGTCACGCCTATCAACACGCATCGCGCCGATACCAGAGCCATTTGCTGGTCTCTTCGATTGTGGTGCTGATTAACCTTGCTTGGCTATTGCCGATTGCTTTGCTTGTGGGGGCAGGTTGGTTGAGTGGCGAACTGGGATGTCTGATAGCGTTTGTTCCGCTGGCAGTGCTTGCATGGAAGTTTGAAGCGGGAGTAGCAAGCTGACCGAGGAACGCTGAGCTACTCCGAAGATTTTTTTGATGGCCGGTTTATTGTGTTGCCGTCGCCTTTATATTTTATTAAGTATTGCGGCGGCCACCAGGCTGATGTTTCCTTTGAGCGTCTGCCGATGAACTCCACTTTTCTTCATCAGGCAAAGTCTTGAGAGCAAGCCGCTTTTGCGTGCAGCTTCAAATCGTTCAAGGGTGCATTTATTGTCCTCTGTGAGCTCCGTTCTAATGGAGTTCAGAGTGATCAGGTTTTGCGTGCTCCACTCGCTGAAACGCCCACTTAGCATTTTCAGGATTCGAATGATCTGATTTATGAAGGTTGCATTCGCTCCGATCAGGTTGCCCTCGTGCTGACGATAGAGCAGTGTAGGCTGCTGATCAAAGACAACCTGGCCACCGCACCCGGTTACCAACAGATACGCAAGCCAGTCATGTGCTACGACCGGGGCGTCATCGACGATTCGGCACATCAGATTACGAGCTGCATTGTTGATCAGCATGGTGTTGGCACCGGCGAGGCTTTGCACTAATGCGTTTTCAAAGCACGGGCGCTTGTTGAATAGCGGAGAAAATCCCAAGGGTGCAAGGTTGGCGTTGACCAGCTTTGTTCTGGAGCAGTACATGTGGGGTTTACTGGTGGGAGTTTGAGGTATCTGAGCGATACTCCGAGTCAGTTTGTCTGCAAGCCAGATATCGTCCTGGTCACTGAATGCGAAGTAATCAGCGACAATTTCTCGATTTTTAATTAGTGATAGAAAGTTTTTTGCAAAGCCTTGACGAGGGCCATGCCAGATGGCGATTTTATCTTCGCCCAGCTGTTTCTTGTATTCTTCAAGAATTTCCAGTGTCGCGTCGGTCGAGCCATCATCCGATGCATGGATCGTCCAGTTTTCATGGGTTTGGTTAATGAAGGAGTCCAGTTGTTCCCTGAGAAAGCGCTGACCGTTGTAAGTGCAAACAAGTATGGCGACTTTTTTGCGATCTGTTGAGCGTTCAGTTATCACTGATGGGGCGGGGTCCAATTGGAAGTTATCCTTCGGTTGTTCGGCCATGTTTGAAATCTCTCGCGCCTCGGTCGTGTAGCGCATGTGCTCTGTTATTTAAGAGGCGTGTACGTTCTGCAAATAGCCTGTCAGGTAAGTTGCAGTATTGAATGTAGGTGGACTTTGCGCGAGTTTAACAGCATAGGCGGCTTGGTGGCGAGCGGCAGGGCGAGGAGGTCTTGGTGCTGTTCGATTTCAGGCTCGCTGTCTTCCGTTCAGTGGTCGTATTTCGGCGAAAAAAAGGGATACAATACCGCCGTTAATAAGGTTCAAGGAGCAGAGCGGTGATCGAGCGAATCAATGGATAAACTACGTTCATTTTTACTGGGGTTGCCACGTCGGCAGAAGCGCCTGCTACAGGTCGCCAGCGACGTTGTGCTGGTCTGGCTGGCACTCTGGTTAGCGTTTATCGTCCGCTTGGGCATTGATGACATGTACAACCCGATCAGGGTGCATGCATGGCTTTTCGTGAGCGCGCCCATTGTCGCCATCCCGCTGTTCATACGTATCGGGATGTACCGTGCGGTGATGCGGTATTTTGGTAATGACGCGCTTATTGCCATTGTCAAGGCTGTCAGTCTTTCGTCGCTGATACTTGCGGTGGTCGTCTACTGGTATAGCAATCACGCGAGCGTAGTGCCGCGTTCCATCATTTTCAATTACTGGTGGTTAAGTCTAGTGATTATTGGTGGATTGCGTTTGTGCATGCGCCAGTATTTCATGGGAGATTGGTTTTCGGCTGCCCAGCATGTGCCATTCACCAATCGCGATGATGGTCTGACAAAGGTTGCAGTTTATGGTGCTGGGGTTGCTGGCAACCAACTTGTTGCAGCATTGCGTATGGGCCGGGTAATGCGGCCTGTTGCTTTTATTGATGATGATTCGAGTATCGCCGATCGGTCGATTTCCGGACTTCAAGTTTATAAGCCAAAGCATATACAACAAATGATTGATGTGACGGGCGCTCAGGAGATTCTCCTGGCATTGCCTTCGTCAACGCGGGCGCGCCGCCGCGAAATTCTTAACCTCCTCGAAGGCTTTCCGCTGCATATCAGAAGCGTTCCCAATTTCACTGACCTGGCCAGTGGTCGAGTGAAAGTCGATGATATTCAAGAGGTCGATATTGCTGATCTTCTGGGGCGTGATTCCGTACCGGCACGAGCGGATTTGCTGGCTCATTGTATAAAAGGCAAGGTCGTGATGGTTACGGGTGCCGGTGGTTCTATAGGCGCAGAGCTTTGCCGGCAGATTTTTTTATTGGGGCCTACTGCGCTTTTGTTATTTGATCATGGCGAATTCAACCTTTACAGCATTCTATCTGAGCTTGAGCGCCGAAAAGACCGTGAATCGATCTCGATTCGCCTGCTTCCGATCCTTGGCTCTATCCGTCATCCGCACAAACTTCAGGATGTGATGAAGACCTGGAGGGTCGACACGGTTTATCACGCGGCTGCTTATAAACATGTGCCAATGGTTGAACATAACATCGCCGAAGGTGTACTCAATAACGTCGTTGGCACCTTGAACACTGCGCAGGCGGCGTTGCAAACGGGGGTGTCGAACTTTGTTCTAATTTCCACAGACAAAGCGGTCCGTCCAACGAATGTCATGGGAAGTACCAAGCGGCTCGCGGAACTGATTTTGCAGGCGCTGAGTCGTGAAATGGCTCCGGTGCTGTTTGGTGACAAGGGCAACATCTCGCGAGTGAACAAAACCCGCTTTACGATGGTGCGCTTTGGCAACGTGCTCGGCTCGTCAGGCTCTGTGATTCCGCTCTTTCACAGCCAGATCAAGTCGGGGGGGCCCTTGACGGTCACTCATCCGAAGATCACCCGATACTTCATGACAATACCCGAGGCCGCCCAATTGGTAATCCAGGCGGGATCAATGGGGCAGGGTGGGGACGTTTTCGTTCTTGATATGGGGGAGCCAGTCAAGATTGTCGAGTTGGCAGAGAAAATGATCCATCTATCAGGATTGAGCGTTCGATCGGAAAAAACTCCTCAAGGGGACATCGCTATCGAGTTCACCGGTCTTCGTCCTGGCGAGAAGCTCTATGAGGAACTGCTGATAGGCGACAATGTTTCAGCGACTTCTCATCCCATGATCATGAGTGCGGATGAAGATCATGTGCCGTGGGATGTGCTAAAGGCCAGATTGGGAGAATTGCTGGTCGCTGTTGAGCAGGACGACTACTCACGCGTTCGTCAGCTCCTGCGGGAAACGGTTAGTGGCTACTCGCCTGATGGCGAAATAGTGGACTGGATTTATCAGCAGCGCAGTCTCGATCCCTGAGTCTCCTGCCCTCGCTTGGCAAGGGGGGGGCGGTATGATTCAGTGGCATTTTACGGTATCCTCGTTCGGCGTTTGAGGTGCCGTGTTAGCCTCGGAAAGAGAGTCAAATTTCCAGTTGTCAGGGCTCGCAATTTGTTCGTTCGAGAGATGTTCAGCTCTTCGTAGTATTGAAATGCAATCATTTTTAACAGAACTAAGTAGTCGTTTTGCTTGTCGGGGCGTTCATGAATATTACAGTTACGAAGCCGTTTGTCCCTCCCTTTGGTGAGTTTCAGACTTATCTGCAAGGGGTTTGGGAACGTGAATGGTTTACCAATAATGGGCCGTTGGTGAACGAGCTTGAATTAAAGCTCAAGGAAAAGCTTGACGTCGACCATTTGCTGTTTCTCAGTAATGGTACTATCGCGCTTCAAATTGCGATTCGAGCGCTCGATTTGCAGGGTGAAATCATCACCACTCCGTTCAGTTATGTGGCGACTACTTCCAGTATTGTCTGGGAACGTTGTGATCCTGTTATGGTTGATATCTGCCCGGATACTCTGAATATTGACCCGGAAAAAATCGAGCAGGCGATTACATCGCGGACCTCCGCCATTTTGGCAACACATGTATTTGGCAATCCATGTGATGTAGAAGCAATTGAGAGGATTGCACAAAAACATCAGCTGCGCGTTATTTATGACGCCGCTCACGCGTTCGGTACTCAATATAAAAAGCGTTCGTTGTTGAGCTATGGTGATGTTTCAACCTGTAGCTTTCATGCCACTAAGCTTTTTCATACTATTGAAGGGGGCGCTGTAACTACGTCGAATCCTGATATTCTGAAAAACATGGCAATGATGCGAAATTTTGGCCATTCGTCTCTCACTGAGTTCGGCGGTGTGGGTGTGAATGGCAAGAACTCCGAGGTGCATGCCGCCATGGGGTTGACGAATCTCAAATATGTTGAAGAGATTCTTGAGGTTCGAAAAGCGCTGTGTGAGCATTACAAGTCTGAACTTACGGAACTTCCTATCCGGTTTCAGAGAATTGCTGAAGACACTGATTACAATAACTCATATTTTCCCGTGATATTCGAGAACGAGAATACGCTTCTGCATGTCATGGCAGAGCTGAATTTGAATAATGTCTACCCAAGACGTTATTTCTATCCTTCATTGTCCGAGCTGCCGTATGTAAATGATCAGCGGTCTCCTATCTCTGAGGATATTTCTCGTCGAATCATTTGTCTGCCTCTATACCACACGCTGTCGCGAGAAGAGATAGACATGATTTGCCGTATTATCAAAAGATCTATCAGGTACTAAAATCGGGCAAGGTAGAGGGAGAGAGGTAGCAGGTTATCATTGATAGGCCTAACGTCTCTCTTAAACCAGAATTTGCTGTCATGCATTTAGGAGGCCTTGCGCTCCAATATCTGTATGAACGGATTCAGCCATGTTATGAGTTTAAGTAGGGAAGTGACGCAACGTGTCGGACAAAACGCGCAATATATCAGTTCTCTTGGTTTCATTTAACCATCAAAAGCATATTCGGCAGGCTTTGGATGCCCTAATCGAACAGCGCTTTGATGGCACAATTGAGCTGGTTGTTGCTGATGACAAATCAACTGATGATACGCTCACTATAATCAGAGAGTACGAAGGGAAGGATGCCCGCTTTGCTTTTAAATATCTTGATTACAGTGAAAATCTGGGAATAACCAAGAACTACAAGCGTGGCTTTGCTGCATGTACTGGAGAATACGTGGCGGTCTTGGAGGGAGATGACTACTGGACCAGCCCTCTAAAACTCGAGCGTCAGGCGGAATTCTTGAGAGATCATTGGGAGTCTGACCTTTGCTCTGTCAATTATTTTGTTTATGTTGAGGACAGTGCTCAGATAAGTGCGCGTGTAGCCGCATCCCAGGGCTACAGATTGATCAGCGCTCGGGAGTTAATAGCTGATAATATCGTCGGGAATTTTTCTACATGTATGTATCGACGAACTGCATTGACTCGTATTCCCGAAAAATTATTTGATATTAAGTCCTATGACTGGATCACCAATATTGTGATCGCGAAAAGCACTCTTATCGGTTTCCTTGAAGAACCAATGTCGGTGTACCGTCTGCATGGCGGAGGCGTTTGGACACAAACCCCGCATATCGAAAAGCTGAAAGCACAACTCGATTTATTGCCTGCTTACGATGAGTTAACCGAATTTGTTTTTCATGACGATTTCGAAAAACTGGGCAGTCATCTTCGACATGTAATCAAGGTGTCTCAAATTGGACATGCTACTGAAGCCGTGAGCCAACCCGTTTTGCGTGCAGTTCCTGCCTTCGTTCGTTATACGCCTCCGATCATTTTGATGATGCTGAAATTAATAGTTCCCGTTGCAGTGAAGGACTTGCTTTCACGAGTTTTGAATCGGAGCCGATCAAGATGAAAAAGCCTACCGTTTCTGTAGTAATGGCTACCTATAATCATGCTGGATTTGTTACCGAGACAATAAAAAGTGTTCTCGCCCAGACTGGCGTTGATTTCGAGTTTTTGATAGCTGATGATGGTTCGTCTGATTCGACTAGAGATGTGGTTGCGAATTTCCACGATGAAAGAATCAGGTTTTTTCCATCGGAAGTTAACAAGGGTGCCTGTGTCGTCACCAATGATTTGATTTCCAAGGCCTCTGGTGAGTTTGTCGCGTTAATCAACTCAGATGATTATTGGATCGGTCAGGATAAGCTTTCATTCCAGGTTCAATTCATGCGGGAAAATCCGGAGATTGGTGCCTGCTTTGGAAAAGCAAAATTTGTCGACAAGGAAGGGAAAGGTATTGATAAGAATACGATTCCTTGGGGAGGAGTTTTTGATCAGCCAAACCGTAGCCAAGGAGCTTGGCTACGTCATTTTTTCGATTTAGGCAACTGCATTTGCCACCCTACAATGCTTATCAGGCGTTCGTGTTTTGAGCGGTTAGGGTCGTACAATAATCGGCTTCGCCAACTGCCTGACATGGATATGTGGATACGTCTGGTAAAAAATTACCCTATCCATATTTTTGATAAAGATCTCATTTGTTTTCGAGTGATGCCTGGTGAAAACGCGAGTAGCCAAACTGTCACGAATTCGATCAGAACAATAAATGAGCATTATCTGATTGCGGAACATTTCTTTGCAGATGTTACTTCCAAGCAGCTTCAGGATGGCTTTTCAGATGTGCTGAAAAATAAAGATATACCGTCTGATATACATCTTGATATTGAGAAAGCTCTGTTGTTGATGAACTACAATCAATGGTTAGGGAAACCCTATCAAATGATTGGAATGTTGAAGCTGAACGAACTTCTTAATAGTCCCGAGCACTCGAAAGTCATGATGGAACAATATGCTTTGGATGATAGATGGTTTCAAAAAGAGTTAGGTGAAATCGACGTGCTGCGACCAAAGGTGGTAGCGGTAATAAGTCAACAAAAATCTCGCGTTCTACGTGTCCTGCAACGAGTATACGCTCGACTTGGTAAATAGTACTTTCCGCAATATTGGTTTGGCAGTTGATGTCAAGCCAATATTCCATGTATGAAAAAGGCGTTTGAGCAATAGGTTTTTGATCGCAAGGATGTAAAAAAATAAAATAAATCAATGTATAGTTCTCCGTTTTGATCCGGCTTGTTTTTCTGATTTATTTCTGCTGTTGGTAATGTGTTTATTTAGCCATCCGCGAAAGTCCTTGCATATGTTTTTAGTCATTTTTGACTGGTGAATGCATGTTGGAATTGCAGTCGGAGAGTCCTACTACTTCATATAGGACGATCAGTCGTTTCAAACTCTAATAAAAATGGTGACGAAGCCTTGCTCATTCGTTTAAAATGTGATCCTGTTTGGGTTTTGAGATCGATTCATTTCTCGAAATTTGGAGTGACGAATTAGGTATTAAGTTTTATAGCGGAACTCGTCAGATTGGCGAAAAGATGATTAGAGACATTATTTGATATAAGTGACGAGGAGAGCGTGCCTCCCCTTCGTCGAAGTTTCAACTGGATATGGCTTGAATAATGACTAATAGTTTAATAAGTAACGCTTTGATTGATATCGCTTCTGCAACAAAGCGTTTTCAACTTGTCGGTATGCTCGGGTGGCAGGATGTTAGACAAAGATACCGCCGCTCTTCATTGGGAGCATTCTGGCTGACTGTTAGCATGGGAGTAATGATTGCTTCCATCGGCTTGGTGTTTGGGCAAATTTTTAATACACCCATGCAGGAATACTTGCCCTTTTTGGCGATTGGTATCGTGCTATGGGGGTTCATGTCCTCTATCGTTTCGGAAGGGTGCGTTGCATTTACTTCTGCAGAGGCAATTATTAAGCAGCTTAATATTCCTTTGTTTGTGCATGTGCTGCGTTGTTTTTGGCGAAATACAATTGTGTTGGCACATAACATTGTCATTGTGCCTATTGTGTTTCTTATAGTCGGTAAATCGTTAACGTTGTCAATGCTGCTGGTCGTGCCAGGTTTCTTGCTGTTGGCCATTAATATGCTATGGATATCTTTGGTGCTAGGGGTTTTGAGCACACGGTTTCGCGATATCACTCAAATAATTGTCAACGCAACTCAGGTGATATTTTATCTTACCCCTATCATGTGGGCACCGTCACTACTCCCCGCACGGCATGCGGCATATCTACTCAGTTTCAATCCAGTTTATCATTTGTTAGAGATTACGCGCGGGCCGCTTCTCGGTAACGTTCCTTCTTCGCAAAGTTGGATTTTTGCTGCTGTAATGGCAGTTATTGGGTGGGCGGTCGCGGTTATGGTTTTTAATCGCTATATGCGCCGCATTCCTTATTGGCTCTAACGGATATCTATAATGGCTTCTATTGATTTTACGAATGTTACAGCCGAGTTCCCTATTTATAATGCCAATGGCCGCTCACTGAAAAAACGGCTTATGCAGGTCGCAACGGGTGGTACTCTTTCCGCTGATGATAGAGGGCATGTGGTGGTCCGTGCTCTTGAGGGTCTCTCGTTCTCTTTGAAAGAAGGTGAAAGAGTGGGCCTGTTGGGCCACAACGGCGCCGGCAAGAGTACATTGCTTCGGTTACTTTCCGGTGTATTTGTCCCTACTTCAGGGGTTGCGGAAATTCACGGTGAAGTTGGATCCCTGATCGACATTTCATTAGGTATCGATCACGAAGCAACCGGTAGAGAAAATATTTACTATCGGGCTGCGTTGTTGGGGATAAAGAAGTCTGAAATTGAAAAACGTTTTGAAGAGATCGTGGAGTTTTCAGAACTGGGCGATTTCATCGATATGCCGACTCGAACCTACTCATCAGGTATGCACCTGAGATTGGCGTTTTCTGTTTCGACGATTATTTCACCAGAAATACTCTTGATGGATGAATGGCTTGCTGTTGGAGATGAAAATTTCAAGCATAAAGCGCAAGAGCGAATGACCGATATACTTAACTCGACCAAGATTCTCGTTGTAGCTACCCATTCGCGCGAGTTGGTTTTAAATACTTGTAATCGTGCCATTTGGTTAGAACACGGAAAAATCCGTATGGACGGAGATCCTGAGTCCGTCTCTGCGGCATATTTTGGTTTCTAGCTGAGCAAAAAGCGCTGCCTCGATAGTAGTTTAGATAGTGGAAATCGATCCAATTATATGGGGCAATGCTAAGCAACTATAATAAAGTGCGTTTATGCAGGGTAGTGAATACCCGTGGGTGACTAAAGTGGGAAACTTGAAAAGGTACCTGACTGAGTTGATCGGTCATTTTTCGATACGGAATAAGCACGTTCAGAATGAGTCAATTGTGGAGGAAATAAATGCTCCCGTGTTGACTTCTTTTCAAATGGCCTGTATTGAACTTTTTGATAAAGATTACTATCTTTCAAGTTACCCGGATATTGGATTAGCGGGCGTCGATCCGCTGCAACATTTCATAGATAGTGGCTATTACGAAGGTAGGATGCCACTGTCTATTACCAGTGATGGCGCCGTAAAAAAAATTGACAATGCTCTGTCGCTGGATCCAGAGCACAAAAGTGCAATTGGGTTGAAGCTCACACTTGATTTCTACAATACAAATGTAGATCAAATAACATCAACTCTGAATTGGTTTTTGTCTAAAGAGTCAAGCCGGGAGCTGACGGAGATTTATTCCGATCTCTTGGAAATGACAGCGCTAAAAGTTTTTCTAAGTCTCTACCAAGGGGCTGAAAAAGATAACTCGCTATCTGCTCAGTTGTTATGCGAAAAACTATCTCATATCCTTCCAGAATCCGGAGTTATAAAGCTCTTATTGGCGTTGCTGGCTTTTCGGGCGGATAAAATAGCTTTAGCAGATAGATACTTATCTTTACCTGGGGTATTGGATTCAGTCCCGCCAGAATTGAGTGATTTTTTTAATGAAGCATCCTTGGCATTGAAGGAGGCCAAACTGGTAAACGGTTCGGTTTGCCTGCAAAGCGACCTGCTGTTACTAGACACTACATTCCCTTCCAAGATTTCTTCGTTTCGTTATGGAGAGTTTCGAAGCTATTTGGAAGAAATTCAAGGATGCAGTATACACGTTAAGCCGGAGAACTTGACTCGATATGGTGAAAGTCTCCAGTTTCATCAGCAGGTGGAAAGTCTGACGGCGGAAACCAAAATATCCACTGATCGCCTGAGATATTATGATGCAGATGCTATTGGTAAACCCAAAGTAGCCTATTGTGTTTTTTTAAATCTGGCTGATTATTTTTACTCAAAGGTTGGTGTGCCGTCGGCCCAGCATTTATTGTTCACCCTTTATCCAGGAGGGGGCTTTAATCTGAATGACGAAGACTCCAACTCAAAGCTGAGACGTCTTTGCGATAATCCAAAACTTACAAAAATTATTACAACTCAATTAGCAACTTACCGCTACTTGATTGAAGGCGGATTTTGTAATGCTGATCGAATTCAACATATATATGGCGGTATTATTCCAGAAGTGTTCAAGATGGATCCTGAGATTACTATTCACAGGGATCTGGACAAACCTTTGGATGTTTGCTTTGTAGCGCAGCGGTACTCTGCTACGGGAGCCGAAAAGGGTTACGATGTATTTGTAGAGGTGGTCAAAAAATTTTCGAACAGTCCCAATATTCGCTTTCACGTAGTCGGCGGATTTGATGCCTCTGTTATCGACATAGGTGGTGCGCAGAATATTACCTACTACGGCGCGCGCCCGGCTGAATTTTTTGATGATTTTTATAGGCGGATGGATCTGATCTTGTCACCAAATATACAAGCGTCGGCACTCGATCCAACCCAACCGGAATCGTTCGACGGGTTTCCTACTACTGCTGTAGTCGAGGCAGGCCTGAGGGGCGTAGCGGTGTTTTTGACAGACTTCAAAGGTTTTAATCAACATCTTGATGGAAGCCCGATATTTAAAAGTGACGAGATGGTAGTTATTAATCGGGATGCCGATAGGATTTGCTCGCTCATTAATGAGTATCTGAACGATCGCAAGGGGCTATTTGAGTTGGGGGTTGCCGGCAGGAAATCGATATTGAGAGAGTTTAGTTATGAGGTTCAAATGCGTCCTAGAATCGAGCTTATCAAAAAATGTCTTGCCGATTCGTACTGAGACCTAATATTTTGAAAAATATCAAAGGACACGGGCTGCGTTTCTTTAGCTTTTTCTCGAAGCGGCGTGAAAAAGTTAGTTTGGTTGCCAATGATGATTTGCTCCAGGCAGAGTTGAATAATAGGGTAGCGCAGGTTCAGCCCTATTTCGATGTCAGCTATTGGCAGCGTCAAAGCCCGCGTACGGACGCGGGCTTGGAACCGATAAAAGATTATCTTCAAAGTAGGCGGGGGGATCTGAATCCTCATCCCTTGTTCGATGAAAAGTATTACCAGCAGCAGATTGCCAGTCTGCCGAAGCCACAATCGTCGCTCTTGGAGCATTATTTGCTTGAAGGTGTGGCGCTTGGATTTGATCCATCACCATTTTTCAGTACCTCTTTTTATTTGGATTCATATCCTGATATCAAGGCAGCTGGAGTGAACCCGTTACTTCATTATATTCACGCTGGTATTGGTGAGGGGCGTGATCCTGCGCCTATTGCCAAGATTATTTCGAATGAGCTTAGTTTCTTATCAAGTGGAGTTGAGGATTCGAATGACTTTGTAATAGCATATCGTTCCGTATTTCTAGCTTCGCAAAACGAGATCAGAAGATCACTGCAACTACTTCGTTTGGTTAGGCTTCGGATGCCTTTTGTATTTTTCGTGAAAACACTTGGTCTATGTGCCTGCTTGGCGGGTCGATTGTCATTCGCAAGAAAAGTATTTTCGCGGCTTTCCGATATTCCGGGCGTTCTGGATGGGGAAAAATATTTCCTACACGGGTTGATCCAGGCAGGCTCTATTGCAGAAAGGTTAGGTGATATTGATGCTGCTTACAAAAACTACTTGCTCGCCGCAGAGTTTGGTTTCGATATCGCCAATGATTCTATCTTCCGTCTGGGTCTGATTTGCTTCAGCAATGGACAGACTGAGCAGGGTAGTGTACTCGTAAAGAAAAGCGGTTTGATCACCGATGATTTTGAAGTTTTTAATATGCCGTTCAAGCCTGTGGTGTCCTGCTGCGAGCAAAAAAAATGGGACTATTTTGAGTTAATTCCTCAGCGTGCCATGCAAGAAGCTTCTTTAAGATTCCTGAATAGGGCGCCAGTACTTACTTCTCAAGCGGGAGGGCTCGAAGCGCCTGCGTTCTATTTTTCCCTTTTGCAGAACTGCGTTGCATTTTCAAAGGCGAATATTATTGTAGATCAAGGGCAGTTGCTGTTTGATGGCGTAGTTCATAGTGAATTCTCGCGTTCAGTCGTAGGCGATTCGCATGATGGGCTGAAACTTGTCCTTTCAACAGCTGGTTCCAACGCTTTGGTACAACTGCCAAAAACGCAACCAACGGTTGCTGAAAGTGGCTTGATGATGTTCGGAGTGCAAAGTAATAATTATGGTCACTGGTTTCTAGAGTACCTCCCTAGGATGCTGGCCTATGACAGTGATGTATGCCCTGAGCATTTACCGATTTATGTGAATGCGAACATGCCAAAATCGCATCTGGAATCACTTGATCTGCTTAACTCCAAAAAGCGTGCGGTTATCACATTGCAATCAAATGAAGTAATAGAGTTCGCACATTTGGGTGTGGCCCCTGTGCCAGCATACTTTCCACTTGATGTTCGAGAAGGTGATGCCTATGACACGGTTTGGCCAAGGGATATTTTTTCGTCTCTTAGGGAGCGTATTCTGCGAGCGCTTGGAATTGAGGGGGTAGAAGCACCGGCAGTCCCGAAGCGTATATTTCTATCACGGCGGGGATTTAGTAGCCGCCAACTTGTTAACGAGAGCGAAGTAGAGTCTTACCTGCGCGAACAAGGGTTCACGACGATTTATCCAGAGACGATGAGCTTTTCTGAACAGGTGAGCGTGTTTAGCTCCGCGTCCATAGTGCTCGGTTCAAGCAGTTCAGCGTTAACTAATGCGATATTCTGTAACTCCGATGCCAAGATTGTTGCATTGATAAACGACTGCGCTGATTTCAATTTCAGAGGTTATTCCAGTTTCATTGAGTCTGGTGGTGCTAAGATAATGTTTGTGCAGGGAGAGACGAATGGCGATCAATGGGGAGTTCACCGGTATCATAGAAATTACACTGTTTCCTTAGAAGATATACAGCGAGCAATAGATTGGGCTGCGGAATAGAACAATCTCGTTTTTTAATAGTCAAATTACTAATTTTTCAGTGCCTGCTGGAGTATTTCCAGCAGGCACTGCACGTTCTTCGGTGTGGTGTCTGATTTCTTCAGCGCCGAACGTTGGTCTGACTAAAGATGCACGCCTTCCAGAAATTTTTCCTCAAGCTCCAACAAGTCTCTTTTACGTTCGGAGATACGTTTCGCCGGACTGCCTGAGTATATTCCGAATGCATGACAGTTTTTGGTGATCATGCTGAGTGCACCTACGGCAACGCCTTCTTCCAGAGTGACACCTGGGAGAACGATACTGCCGCAGCCAATGATTACGTGGCGACCGATGTTTATTTCTTTGGTTTTTACATTGGTGAATGCTTCAGGAACGGTGGGGTTGGTCATACTTGCGCCGCTGTAGTCATCGCTACTGCTATAAACGGACACTCGTGATGACAGGCCACTGTAATCTTCCAAAGTGATTTTTGCTGCACCCTGAAGCAAACTGTAAACAGCAATGTGAATGTAGTTACCAATTTTTATTCCTCCTTCACCCGCTGAGATCACGGAGAAGTCATCGATGCGTACGTTGTCGCCAATGGAAATGTTTCCGCAGTTGTAATAGGAGGCTTTATCAGAAAGTCGCGGATTTTGGCCTACGTGCAAAAAACCCATCTTTTCAATTTCTTCTCGAGTCAGCATTCCCATACAAATATCCTTGAACAGTGGAATGAAAAAATATAGTAGCGAATTATACCGCTGTGCTGTTCGACTGCGGTAGCTCGTACGGCCGCGATTGCCTCGGGTGGACGGGGGCTGTCGCTTGGTGCAAAGAGGCGGCGGGTACAGCGTGCCCGCCAATGACCTTAGAATTTAGACTATTACATATTTGGTAAGGAATGAGATTTTGACAGTTTCGCATTGTCGTCTAGTTTTGAGATGCAGCTTAGGAAAATCTGCTTTCTCAAATCAATATCATGGAGCTTCATTATGCGTACCTGTTACTTCCATTCTCTGATTTTTGCTTTCCTCACTAGCGCCTCGATTGCCGCGATTGCAGCACCCGTCGCGACGTCGGAGCCAGTTAAGGCACCGATCGTGATGGACGCTGCAGTTTCTTCCCAAACTGCGAAAATCGATCTCAACGAAGCCGACTCGGCGACGCTGCAAAAGGAATTGTCCGGCGTAGGCGAAGCCAAGGCCAAAGCAATTGTTACGTATCGTGAAACAAACGGGCCGTTCTCCTCGGTCGATGAGTTGCTGGAAGTGAAGGGGATCGGCAAGGCGATTCTGGATCGTAATCGCGAGAAGCTGGAAGTGAACTAAGCTGATTGTTCAACGCCAAGGGGCCGGTCATTGACCGGCCTTTTTGTTTTTCTGTTCGCGAGTTTTGCGTGGAAGGCGAAGGGGACGCTCGTCGGATAGCAAAAAATTACGGCTATCATATTGGCTTTGGATTATGCCTATAATAATTTCCACGCGCTCTGCATCAAAAGGATTCAGAGGCGATCCCTCAAGCATTTCAGGAGTACGGTCATGAATTCTGTTGCAGCCCTAGGTACGGCTCTTGTCACGGGTGCATCGTCCGGTATCGGTGCGATTTACGCTGAACGGTTGGCAGCGCGCGGGTTCGATTTGTTGTTGGTCGCCCGTGATCTGGAGCGCCTGGAAAACGCCGCGAGCCAGTTGCGCGAGGCTCATGGCGTTCAGGTCGAAGTGATGAAGGCGGATCTGACGCAAAAGGATGACGTGCTCAAACTGGAGCAGCACTTACGCAGTGATTCGAGCATCAGCCTGTTGGTGAACAACGCCGGTGTGGCGGCGAACGGATTGCTGGCCAATTCAGACGCGGAACAACTGGAGCGTTTGATCCAGTTGAATGTCACTGCCGTAACGCTGTTGGCCTCTGCAGCCGCGGCGACTTTCGCCAAGGCAGGTCGCGGCACGATCATCAATATCGCCTCGGTGGTAGCGCTGTTTCCTGAGCGTTTCAATGCGACCTACAGTGCCAGCAAAGCTTATGTCTTGAGCCTCACACAATCCTTGAATGCCGAACTCGAAGGTACCGGAGTCAAGGTGCAGGCGGTGCTGCCTGGTGTTACCCGTACGGAAATCTGGGAGCGATCCGGGATCGACGCCAGCGGGATCCCGGCCGAAATGGTGATGGAAGCCGGGGAGATGGTTGATGCCGCGCTGGCCGGTCTGGATCAAGGTGAGCTCGTTACTATCCCATCTCTGCCGGACGCGGGCGAGTGGCATGCCTTTGTTGCTGCACGGCACGTTATGGCACCGAACCTGTCCCGTAGTTCGGCAGCCAGTCGTTACAAGTAAGTTTTCCTGAATCGGTCAGAGGTACACGCGGTATGGATCAGCGTCGAATAGTCGTCACGGGGATGGGCCTAGTTTCACCCTTGGGCAGTGGTGTCGAAATTGTCTGGCAGCGTCTGCTGGAAGGGCGTTCGGGATTGCGCAACTTGCCTGAAGCTGTGGTGGCTGACTTGCCAACGAGTGTTGGCGGCAGGGTGCCAACCGTGGAGGAGGACGCCGAGGCCGGTTTCGATCCGGATCGTGCCACGCCACCCAAAGAGCAGAAGAAGATGGATCGCTTCATTCTGTTTGCCATGGAGGCCGCCCTACAGGCGCTGGAGCAGGCTGGGTGGCATCCGTCCGAAGAAAAAAACCGCGAGCGCACCGCGACGATTATCGGCTCGGGTGTGGGTGGATTCGGCGCGATTGCCGATGCCGTACGTACGACTGACAGCCGCGGCCCGCGTCGTTTGTCGCCCTTCACCATTCCTTCCTTTCTGGTCAATCTGGCGGCCGGTCACGTGTCGATCCAGCATGGCCTCAAAGGTCCACTGGGCGCGCCAGTGACGGCGTGTGCCGCCGGGGTTCAAGCGATAGGAGACGCTGCGCGATTGATTCGCGCCGGTGAAGCCGACATCGCTGTATGCGGCGGGGCGGAAGCTTCGATTGATCGGGTCAGCCTTGCCGGCTTCGCGGCAGCTCGGGCGCTGTCCAGCGGCTACAACGACACTCCGCAGCGTGCTTCGCGACCGTTCGACAGCGGTCGTGACGGTTTTGTCATGGGCGAGGGGGCGGGCCTGCTGGTGATCGAGTCTCTGGAGCACGCCTTGGCGCGTGGCGCGAAACCCTTGGCGGAACTGGTCGGTTACGGCACCACGGCCGATGCCTATCATCTGACAGCGGGGCCTGAAGACGGCAGCGGTGCTCGGCGAGCAATGGAGTTGGCGCTGGCTCAGGCCGGTGTGACGCCGGCCCAGGTGCAGCACCTTAATGCTCATGCCACTTCCACGCCGGTCGGTGATCTTGGCGAGCTGGCGGCGATCAAAAGTGTATTCGGCAAGGAAAACAAAATCGCCGTAACCTCGACCAAGTCCGCCACCGGTCATTTGCTTGGCGCTGCCGGTGGGCTTGAAGCGATCTTCACGTTATTGGCAATTCGTGATCAGGTCGTCCCGCCAACGCTCAACTTCGAAAACCCCGACCCTGCCAGCGAAGGTGTGGACATCGTCCATGGCCAGGCACGGGCGATGCCGATCGAATATGCACTGTCCAACGGCTTCGGTTTTGGCGGAGTGAATGCCAGCGTGTTGTTCAAGCGTTGGCAGGATTAGTCTTCCGACTGTTTGAGATGGTCGCGGGTGACGTCAAGAATGCGCTGCGCAAACTCGGCATCCGCGACACTGCGTGACAGCAACAGAGCGCCGACCAGGGTCGACATGATGACGATGGCCCGGTCGGCACCATTGTCAGCTTCGAGGGTGTTGTCGATCTGCTCCAGTCGCGCGTTGAGTACGGCGTCACTGGTTGGGCTGGGTTGTCCGCGCAATCCCAGTTCCGAGGAGATGGTCAGGAGAGGGCAGCCTTCATGCGGGGAGGTCTTATGCCATTCGGACAGGTAGGTGTCGATAAACACGTGCAGCGGATTTTCCTGCGCAAAGATCTCCGCGCAGAGCCCATCAACTTGATCGCCTGCTTCTTGTAATGCCTTCTCGACCAACTCGTCCTTGGATTTGAAGTGCGAGTAGAAACCGCCGTGGGTCAAGCCCAGCGCCTTCATTAACGGCTGCAGACCGGTCGCGCTGATGCCGTCCTTGCGAAATCGTGCCGAAGCTTCCTTGATGATGCGCTGATGGGTCTGGGCTTTGTGGTCTTGCGAATAACGCATTTGGAACTCTCCGCAACAATGCCCCCATCTTAACCAAGGAAAATTAGATGGTGACTGTACTTCTACTTCTAAAAAGCATTCAGGCAGGTCCGATCGGGTCTGAAAAAACAAACCCCGCCAATCTGGCGGGGTTTTCATTAGCGATCTTGCGCTTCTTTCGCGTCCATTTCCGCGTTGCGTTGCGCGACGCGCTTGCGCTCTTCATCGGTCAGTTCGACCTTGTTGGCGGTGTCTCGCAACATCATCAACCCGCCAACGATCGAGCCGATTGCAACGACCAGAATCAACCAGGCATACCAAGGCATAACGGCTCTCCTTAAAGGCAGATCGGTGGGCGAGGATTTCGCCGTGAACCGCTGCATACAACTTTTGAGCGAAATGAGTTCGCAGTGGTTCCATTCTAGGCCCGTTATGCCCGGTGTATGCGATCAATCCTACAGGCCGGTGAGCATCGCATCGGCCGGTGCATTGGCGCGCAATTGGCCGGTAAGAAGGAAGTAGCCGAAGCCTACAGCCATGAACCCGAGGAAAATCAGCCCGATTAACGCGTTGAACCACGCCATTGCCACCAGGCACACCACCGCCAGCACCAGTGCAATTAGCGGAATGAGCGGATAGCAAGGCGCACGAAAGGTGCGCTCCAGATTCGGTTCCGACTTACGCAGCTTGAACAAACTGAGCATGCTCATGATGTACATCACAATCGCGCCGAACACCGCCATGGTGATCATCGCGGCGGTGAGGGTCATGCCACCGAGGTTGATCAGGCCGTCGCTGTAGATCGCGGCGATGCCGATGATGCCGCCGACGATGATCGCGCGGTGCGGCGTCTGGAAGCGCGACAGTTTCGCCAGCGAGGCGGGCAGGTAACCGGCGCGGGCGAGGGCGAAGAACTGCCGCGAGTAGCCAAGGATGATCCCGTGGAAACTCGCCACCAGCCCGAACAGGCCGATCCACACCAGCATGTGCAGCCAGCCGGAATTGTCGCCGACCACGGTTTTCATCGCTTGCGGCAGGGGATCGTTGATGTTCGCCAGGGTGCGCCAGTCGCCGACGCCGCCAGCAAAGAACATCACACCCATGGCCAACAGCACCAGAGTCAGAATGCCGCTGATGTAGGCCTTGGGAATGGTGCGCTTCGGGTCCTTGGCTTCTTCGGCAGCCATGGCCGCGCCTTCGATGGCGAGAAAGAACCAGATCGCGAACGGGATCGCGGCGAACATCCCGGCAATCGCTGGCGCACCGAACACATCCGAACCGGCCCAGCCATTGAGGGCGAAGTTGCTGAAGCTGAAGGCCGGGGCGACGACGCCCATGAACACCAGCAACTCGGCGACGGCGAGTACGCAGACGATCAACTCGAAGGTCGCCGCCAGTTTGACGCCGAGGATGTTCAAACCCATGAACAAGATGTAGGCGCCGACTGCTGCGTGTTTCGGATCAAGTGCCGGAAACTGCACATTGAGGTAGGCGCCAATGGCCAATGCAATCGCTGGCGGGGCGAAGACAAATTCGATCAACGTTGCCAGCCCGGCAATCAACCCGCCCTTTTCACCAAACGCTCGGCGACTGTAAGCGAACGGCCCGCCCGCGTGGGGAATCGCCGTGGTCAGTTCGGTGAAGCTGAAAATGAAGCAGGTGTACATGGTCGCAACCATGAACGAGGTCACCAGAAAGCCCAGCGTTCCGGCGACGCCCCAGCCGTAACTCCAGCCGAAATACTCCCCGGAAATCACCAGCCCGACGGCGATGCCCCACAGGTGCAGCGTGCCCAGTGTGGGTTTGAGTTGTGTGTTCATGCGGTTGCTCCCTGAACGGTTTGGAAAGCTCGGGGGAGGGCGTGTGCAGTGGGCGTGCCATTGCTGTGAAACAAGTCGTAATGAGTTGAAAGCTGTCGTATCGGGGATGTTCGCCGTGGGATAGCTGCTATTTGTGCGCCAGTTGGGTGCGATGTTGGCGGTTATGCCGTCTTCGCGAGCAGGCCCGCCCATACAGCGCAAAACCCACCTGTAACGCCAGCATAAACCCACTCTTTACGCTTTCTTTATGCCCCGCCGCGCCCCTCGCTCTCGTTCCTTTACAGCCTCCTTTCCGACAATGCCTGCACACACGGCAATACGCCGTAACACGGAGATCTTCCATGAGCGTTCTGGACGGGGTGTCACTGTTTTTGGCAGTGGGGCTGTTCATTTATCTGTTGGTTGCGCTGTTGCGCGCGGATCGGAACTAGGAGCGGCTATGCACAGTTATGACTATTGGCTGATCCTCGTTTTTTTTGCGGTGGTCTTGCTGCCGGCGCCGTTCCTCGGGCGCTTCTACTACAAGGTGATGGAAGGTCAACGCACCTGGCTGACGCCGATTCTCGGTCCGGTCGAGCGCGGCTGTTATCGCATTGCCGGGGTTGATCCGCAGGCTGAGCAGAGCTGGCAGAAATACACGCTGGCGCTGCTTGCCTTCAACCTCGCCGGTTTCCTGCTGCTGTTTGCGATTTTGTTGTTCCAGGATCACCTGCCGCTCAACCCGCAGAACCTGCCGGGTCAGGAGTGGACGCAAGCGTTCAACACCGCCGTCAGTTTCATGACCAACACCAACTGGCAGTCCTACAGCGGCGAAGCGACCCTCAGCTATCTGAGCCAGATGGTCGGTCTCACCGTGCAGAACTTCGTCAGCGCCGCGACTGGCCTGGCCGTGCTGGTTGCGCTGTGCCGTGGTATCGGTCGCAAATCGACGAAAACCCTTGGCAACTTTTGGGTCGACATGACCCGCGCTACGCTCTACGGCCTATTGCCGCTGTGCCTGTTGCTGGCGCTGTATCTGGTCTGGCAGGGCGTGCCGCAAACCTTCGCGCAGTATGTGAATGCGGTGACGATGCAGGGTGTTGATCAAGTGATCCCACTCGGCCCGGCCGCCAGCCAGATTGCGATCAAGCAACTGGGCACCAACGGTGGCGGCTTCTTCGGCGTCAACTCGGCGCATCCGTTCGAGAACCCGACCGCGTGGAGCAACCTGTTCGAAGTGTCGTCGATCATTCTGATCCCGGTGGCGTTAGTGTTCACCTTCGGCCATTACGTCAAAGACCTGCGTCAGAGCCGCGCGATCATCGCCTGCATGCTCGCGCTGTTCCTGATCGGCGGCGCGACCTCGCTGTGGGCTGAATACCAGCCGAACCCTGCGCTGAACAACGTCGCCGTCGAACAGACCGCACCGCTGGAAGGTAAGGAAGCACGCTTCGGCACTACCGCCACCGTGCTCTGGTCGGTGACCACCACAGCGGCGTCGAACGGTTCGGTCAACGGCATGCACGACAGCCTTAACCCGCTTAGCGGCATGGTCGCGCTGGTCAACATGATGGTCGGCGAAGTGATCTTCGGCGGCGTCGGTGCCGGGCTCTACGGCATGTTGCTCAACGTGCTGATCGCGGTGTTCCTCGCCGGTTTGATGATCGGCCGTACACCGGAGTACCTGGGTAAAAAACTACAGGCGCGGGAAGTGCAGTTGCTGGTCGTGACTCTGCTGGTGATGCCGGTCGGCGTGCTGGTGCTCGGCGCGATTGCCGCGACCCTGCCAGGCCCGGCGGCCACCATCAGTAACCCTGGCCCGCACGGTTTCAGCCAATTGCTGTACGCCTACACCTCGGCCAGTGCCAATAACGGTTCAGCGTTCGGTGGACTGAGTGCGAACACGCCGTTCCACAACCTGATGCTCGGCCTGGGCATGTTGATCGGTCGTTTCGGCTACATCCTTCCGGTTCTGGCCTTGGCCGGCAGCCTGGCGATGAAGAAAACCGCACCGATCGGCCAGAACAGCTTCCCGACCCACGGCCCGCTGTTTGTGACCCTGTTGACCGTGACCATTTTGCTGGTGGGCGGCCTGACCTTCCTGCCGACACTGGCGCTCGGCCCGATTGCCGAACATTTAAGTATGGGCTTCTAAGGAATCCATCATGAATATGCACGTTCCTGCATCAAAACCTGCGGTGCCGGCCAAGTCGGCAGAAGCACCGAAAACCGCGATCTCGGCCCTGTGGCGGCCGGCGCTGGTGCAAGCCTTCGTCAAACTCGACCCTCGGCAACTGAAACGTTCGCCAGTGATGCTGGTGGTCGAACTGACGGCGATTTTCACCACCGTGCTGTGCTTCATTCCCGATGCCGATGTGCCAACGTTCGTCGCTGCGCAAATCGCTCTGTGGCTGTGGTTTACCGTGCTGTTCGCCAACTTCGCCGAAGCCTTGGCCGAAGGTCGCGGCAAGGCCCGCGCCGACAGCCTCAAGGCCGGCAGTGAAGGCTTGAGTGCGCGGCGCAAACAGGCCAATGGCAGCTTTCAGGTGGTGCCCGCAGCAAGTCTGCGCAAGGGCGATGTGGTACGCGTCGAAGCGGGGGAGATGATTCCGGGTGACGGCGAAGTCATCGAAGGCATCGCCGCGGTCAACGAAGCGGCGATTACCGGTGAATCGGCGCCAGTGATCCGCGAGTCTGGCGGCGACCGTTCGGCGGTCACCGGCAACACGCGACTGGTGTCCGACTGGTTGCTGGTAAAGATCACCGTCAATCCCGGTGAGTCGACGCTGGATCGCATGATCGCCCTGGTCGAAGGCGCCAAACGCCAAAAAACTCCAAACGAAGTCGCGCTGGATATTCTGCTGATCGGCCTGACCCTGATCTTCTTGCTGGTGGTGGTGACCCTGCAACCGTTCGCCCATTTCGCCAACGGTAACCTGCCGCTGGTGTTTCTGGTGGCGCTGCTGGTCACGCTGATTCCGACCACCATCGGTGGTCTGCTGTCGGCCATTGGTATCGCCGGGATGGATCGCCTGGTGCGCCTGAACGTGATCGCCAAGTCCGGTCGCGCGGTGGAAGCAGCGGGTGATGTGCATGTACTGCTGCTCGACAAGACCGGCACCATCACGTTCGGCAACCGTCGTTGCAGTGCGGTGTACGCCGCACCGGGTGTGAGTGGTCGTGAATTGGCCGAAGGGGCACTGTTCGCGTCGCTGGCCGATGACACGGCTGAAGGCAAGTCCATCGTCGAGTACCTGCGTGGCCTGCATCCGCAGCCTGAGCCGGCGCTGGACACTCTGACTGCCGTGCCGTTCAGTGCGGAAACCCGCTTGTCTGGCGTCGATTATCAGGGCCGCGTGTACCGCAAAGGTGCGGTGGATTCGCTGCTGAGTTTTCTCGGCCAGAAACGTTCGGATCTGGCCCCGGCGCTGTCGCGGGAAATCGACAAGATCGCCCAGAGCGGCGGCACGCCGTTGCTGGTTTGCGCTGACGGCAAGCTGCTCGGTGCGATCCATCTGAAAGACGTGGTCAAACCTGGCATCCGCGAGCGTTTTGCCGAGTTGCGCAAACTGGGGATTCGCACCGTGATGGTCACCGGCGACAACCCGTTGACCGCTGCCGCCATCGCTGCCGAAGCCGGCGTCGATGACGTGCTCGCCGAGGCCACCCCGGAGAAAAAACTCGCGCGCATTCGTCATGAGCAGAACGACGGTCGTCTGGTCGCCATGTGCGGCGACGGCGCCAACGACGCCCCGGCGCTGGCTCAGGCTGACGTCGGCATGGCGATGAACGACGGTACGCAAGCGGCACGCGAGGCGGCCAACATGGTCGACCTCGACAGCGATCCGACCAAGCTGCTGGACGTGGTGCAGATCGGCAAGGAATTGCTGGTCACTCGTGGCGCGCTGACAACCTTTTCCATCGCTAACGACGTGGCCAAATACTTCGCGATTCTGCCGGCACTGTTCGCCTCGATCTATCCGCAACTGGGCGTGCTGAACATCATGCACCTGACCAGTCCGCAGAGCGCGATTCTGTCGGCCATCGTCTTTAACGCGTTGATCATTGTCGTGTTGATTCCGTTGGCATTGCGCGGTGTTCGTGTGCAGGCGGCGAGTGCGGCGGCGTTGTTGCGGCGCAATTTGTTGATCTATGGGTTGGGCGGGATTCTGGTGCCGTTTGTGGGGATCAAGGCGATTGATATGTTGCTCACGGCGTTGCATCTGGTTTGAGGCTGGAAGTGCCCCTCAGCCTAACCCTCCCGAAACGTCGGACCGCCCGTAGGGAGAGGGGATTGACCGAGTGGTTTATCAGAGGTGCATCGACCTGAGATACCGAGCTGAACTCCGGTCCTGAGAAGCACAACGATCGGCTCCCTTTCCCCCTCGCCCCCTTGGGGGAGAGGGCTGGGGTGAGGGGGAAGAGATCCCCCTGACACCCCACCAAAGTTTGCCCAACGAATTCGAGGATTATGATATGTCCACAATGATACGTCCGGCCCTGAGCCTGCTGGTGCTGATGACCCTGGTCACCGGCGTTGCCTACCCACTGGTAGTCACTGGCGTTGCGCAAGTCGCATTCCCCGATCAGGCCAACGGCAGTCTGGTTCACGATGCCGACGGCAAGGTTCGTGGCTCGTCGCTGATCGCCCAGGATTTTGTCGGCGATGCGTGGTTCCATCCGCGTCCATCCGCCGGTGCGTTTGCTACGGTTTCGAGCAGCGCAAGTAACCTGGCACCGAGCAATCCGGCACTCGCCACGCGGGTCATCGACGATGCCAACAAGTTGCAGGTTCCAGGGCAAGGCCCGGTGCCGCTGGCGTTGCTGACCACTTCCGGCAGCGGCCTCGATCCACACTTGCCTCCAGCGGCAATTGCCTATCAACTGGCGCGAGTTGCGGCAGCGCGAAACTTGCCGGTGACGACCTTGCAGCAACTGCTTGATGCGCACATCGAACAGCCGCTGGTGGGGCCGCCGGTAGTGAATGTGCTTGAGCTGAACATGGCCCTGGAAAAACTCTGAATCGGCGGCGCGGCCATTCGCGAGCAGGCTCGCTCCCACAGGAATACGCGTTCCAAATGTGGGAGCGAGCCTGCTCGCGAAGAGGGCCGAAATAACACTGCATAACTATCAGGAAGAGAGAGCATCAAGCATGAGCGACTCCGGCCGCGCCGACGCGCTGTTAGCAGACCTGCCCCGCGATGGCCGTGGCCGGCTGAAGGTTTTCCTCGGTGCCGCCCCCGGTGTCGGCAAGACCTACGCCATGCTTCAGGCCGCCCATACCCAATTGCGCCAAGGCGTGAAAGTCATTGCCGGGGTCGTCGAGACCCATGGCCGCGCCGAGACTGAAGCACTGCTCGGCGGTCTGCCGCAGCAACCCTTGGTGCGCTCGGAATACCGTGGCGTGATGCTCGAAGAAATGGACCTCGATGGGCTGCTCGCCGCCAAACCCAAGCTGGTGCTGGTTGATGAACTGGCCCACAGCAACGCCCCCGGCAGCCGTCACACCAAACGCTGGCAAGATATTCAGGAATTGCTCGCCGCCGGCATCGACGTGTTCACCACGGTTAACGTCCAGCATCTGGAAAGTCTCAACGATCAGGTGCGCGGCATCACCGGCGTGCAAGTGCGCGAAACCCTGCCGGACTGGGTGCTGCAAGAAGCCTACGAACTGCTGCTGATCGACTTGCCACCGCGCGAACTGCTCGAGCGTCTGCGTGAAGGCAAGGTCTACGTGCCCGAGCAGGCCCGCGCGGCCATCGACGCGTTTTTTACCCAGACCAACCTCACCGCGCTGCGCGAACTGGCGATGCAAACCGCAGCGGCACAGGTCGATAACGACCTTGCCCAAGGTTATCGTCAACTTGGTCAAGCGGCCCCGGCTGTACGCGGGCGTTTGCTGGTGGGTGTCGATGGCGATGCGCAGGCCGAGCGCCTGGTGCGTCACGCCAGCCGCGTCGCCCAGCGTCGGCATCTGCCGTGGAGCCTGGTGCACGTCGACAACGGCAGCGTACGTGATGAGCAGTCGCGCCTGCGCCTGCAAAGCGCGCAACAACTGGCCGAACGCCTCGGCGGCGAAGTGGTTTTACTGCGCGCCGGTGAAGTGGCGAAAACCTTGATTCAACACGCGACTGAACGCCGCGCGAGTCTGGTGTTGGTTGGCCAGTCCCGGCCGAGTTTGCGCCGTCGACTGTTCGGCGGCGGCTTGGCGGCGCGTTTGTTGCGTCAGGCCCATGGCCTGGAGATCAACGTCCTCGACAACGATCATGAGCACCATCAACCGCGCCCGCGAAACCCGCTGACCCTGGTGTGGTTCGACTATGCGCTGGCGCTGGTCGCCACGGTGTTGGCCAGTGCGCTGGCGTGGGCGGTGTCGAGTGTGCTGCCGCTGCCGAACATCTCGCTGGTGTTCCTCGCCGCGGTGTTGCTGGTGGCGGTGCGCAGTAGCCTCGGCCCGGCGCTGGCCTGCGCGGCGCTGTCGTTTCTGACTTACGATTTTCTGTTCATTCCACCGAATTTTTCTTTCAGCATCCAGCGCGAAGAAGACGTGCTGACGCTGCTGTTTTTCCTGTTGATGGCAGCGCTCACCGGTAACCTCGCGGCGCGTCAGCGTCGGCAATTGCAGGCGTTGCGCGACACCCAGGAAGAAACCACCGAGCTGCTCGACTTGTCGCGCAAGCTTACGGCTGCGACTGACCGTCAGGCCGTGGTCAGTGCTGCCGCGCAGCACCTCAATGGCTGGAGCGATTTGCAACTGTGTTTGCTCAATCGCGACGGGCAGGGCGGCTGGAAAGTCGAGACCGGCGGGCCGCTGGAGTTTAGCGAGTCCGAACGCGCCGCCGCCGACTGGGCCTGGCAACACGATCAACCGGCCGGCATGGGCACAGGAACCTTGCCGTTCGGGCGTTGGTGGTGGTGGCCGTTGTCGGTCGAGGATGGGCCATTGGCGCTGCTTGGCGTCTGCGCCAAAGAAGGCCAGACCTTGAGCGGCCAGCGTCGGCGCTTGCTCACCGCGCTGAGCCAGCCACTGGCGCAAGCCCTGGCGCGCGCGCAATTGGCGGATGATCTTGAGGCCGCGCGTCTGCACGGCGAAACCGAACAGTTGCGCAGCGCCTTGCTGGCCTCGGTCTCTCACGATTTGCGCACGCCGCTGACCGCCATGCGCGGCAGCATCGACAGCCTGCTTGCATTGGGCGAGGCGATCCCGCTGGAGGATCGTCGCGAGCTGCTCGAAGGCACCCGCGATGAAGCCGAACGCCTCGACCGCTACATCCAGAACCTGCTCGACATGACGCGTCTCGGCCACGGTGCATTGAAACTGGCGCGTGATTGGGTCTCGCCGGCCGACATCGTCGGCAGTTCGCTCAATCGCCTGCGCGCGGTGCTGGCGCCGTTGCAGGTCAGCACCGACGTGCCGGCCGAGCTGCCGCTGCTGTTCGTTCATGCAGCGCTGATCGAACAGGCGCTGGTCAATGTGCTGGAAAACGCCGCGCGTTTTTCACCCGCTCACGGTCGCCTGCAACTGCGCGCCGGGACTGACGACAGTGAGATTTTCTTCTCGGTCAGCGACGAAGGTCCGGGCATTCCCGAAGACGAGCGGGCGAAGATTTTCGACATGTTCTACACCGCCGCGCGCGGTGATCGTGGTGGCCAGGGCACAGGCCTCGGTTTGGCGATTTGTCAGGGTATGGTCGGTGCGCACGGCGGGCGGATCAGTGTCGCCGAGGGCATCGACGGGCGCGGCACCTGCATCACCCTGCACCTGCCATTGCAGACGCAACCGGGGATGGACGATGAAGCCTGAATCCGACTGCGCTACTCTCTTGCCAATCTTTTGTATTGATGTGAATTCATGAGCCAGACCGCGACCATTTTGGTCATCGACGACGAACCGCAGATCCGCAAGTTCCTGCGCATCAGCCTCGCTTCACAGGGCTATAAAGTGCTCGAGGCCGGTACCGGCGCCGAAGGTCTGGCGCAGGCGGCGCTGAACAAACCCGACTTGCTGGTGCTCGACCTCGGCCTGCCGGACATGGACGGCCAGCAGGTGCTGCGTGAGTTTCGCGAATGGGCCACGGCGCCAGTGCTGGTGCTGTCGGTGCGCGCCAGCGAAGGGCAGAAGGTTGAAGCGCTGGATGGCGGCGCCAATGACTACGTGACCAAGCCGTTCGGCATTCAGGAATTTCTTGCGCGGGTGCGCGCGTTGTTGCGCCAGGCGCCAGCGGGTGAGGCGCAGCAGGCGGCGTTGAGTTTCGGCCCGTTGACGGTCGATCTGGCCTATCGGCGGGTATTGCTCGACGGCGTCGAGGTGGCGCTGACCCGCAAGGAGTACGCGGTGCTGGCGCAGTTGGCGCGCCATCCGGGGCGGGTGATCACCCAACAGCAACTGCTCAAGGACATCTGGGGGCCGACGCACACCGAGGACAGTCATTACTTGCGGATTGTCGTCGGGCACTTGCGTCAGAAGCTGGCGGATGACCCGACGCGGCCACGGTTTATCGTGACGGAAGCGGGGGTCGGCTATCGACTGATCAGCGAGAACAACCTTTGAATGTTGTGTTGTCTTTTCGGGCCTCATCGCTGGCAAGCCAGCTCCCACAGGTTTCTCGGGTGTAGCTGGAATATGTGCATCACACCCACCACTGTGGGAGCTGGCTTGCCAGCGATGAGGGCGGTGCAATCAGCCAAGAATTTCAGGACTCTCGGCTCTGTTCACTCTCATACCGATCCAGCGTATCCCGCGCAATCTCGCGCCCCAGCGCGATCAATTCCGGCGCCTTGTAAAACTCGAAAAACCGGCACACCCGCTTCGGCACGTTGATCAGGATATCCGGCGGATAGCCGGCGATCTTGTACTGCGCCAGCGAGGTCTGCATCACCTCGAAACTCTGGTTGATCAAATCCAGCAACGACGCTGGCCCGACGTTATCGATAATGAACGAGCCCGTAGCGGATTTCGGCGCGCCTTCGCGCTCGGGCGCGGCGGCGGGTTGCTGGGCTTCAGGCTCGGCGCCCTCAAGCCACGGATTGATATCCGCTGCCTCCGCTCTCAACGCTTCCTTTTCCAGACGCAATAATTGTTCGGCCTGGGTGCGACGGAACGGCATCTTCGAACCCAGTGAACTGATCAGGCTGTCGAAGCGCGAGCGAAACGCCGGTGGACGCTGGATCACCGGCAGTTTGTAATGGCGCTGGTTGGTCGAGTTGAGATTGACCGCGATGATCAGATCGCAGTGGCTGGACACCACCGGCACAATCGGCAGCGGATTGAGAATGCCGCCATCCACCAGCATCCGGTTACCTTGCATCACGGGGGTGAACAAACTCGGAATGGCTGCCGAGGCACGCATGGCCTGATGCAGGCAGCCTTCCTGAAACCAGATTTCCTGTTGATTGGTGAGGTCGGCGGCGACCGCGGTGTAGGGGATGCGCAGGTCTTCGATGTTGATCTCGCCGACGATCTTGCGAATCTGCCCGAAGACCTTTTCGCCACGAATGGCACCCAGGCGAAAACTCACGTCCACCAGCCGCAACACGTCGAGGTAATCGAGACTTTCGATCCAGTGGCGGTATTCATCGAGTTTGCCCGCGGCATAGATCCCGCCGACCACCGCGCCCATCGAACAACCGGCAATGCAGGCGATGTCGTAACCACGACGTTCGATCTCTTCAATGACCCCGATATGGGCATAGCCTCGGGCGCCACCGGAGCCCAGTACCAGCGCGACACGCTTTTTCATCCAGCTTCCTCCCGACAAGGTTGCACAATGCACCCATCGACGGACAGGCTCAATCGCCAACGTCGTTGAGTACGCCGGTGACGTCGTTTTTTCGCTACCGCTTGCGCCATCAGCACGGTTCTTTTCGCCCGCGCAGTTTCATGCGCGAACGAGGCACTTTTTCGCCGCCAGACCGTCTTACCTGCACGACTGTTAACCTAATTTTGAGGTGTGAGTGATGAAAGCCTGGATCTGTGTGCCGTTGATGGCCCTGGCATTGGCTGGTTGCGCTGGCAAAACCGCTTATCGTGACAGCTGTGGCACTCAGCTCGACGCCGCGTGGCATGAGCTGGATCTGGCCAAGGCCGAAGGCTTTGCCGGCACCGTCAGTTACTCCAAAGCCCTGTCGTTGTTGACGGCGGCCAAGACCCAGCAGCAATTCGAGGGTTTTGAAGGCTGCAGCAGTAAAGCCGAGAAAGCGCGTTTCTATATTCGCGAATCCCGGGCCGGGCGCTAAGCTGCTGATCTGAAGCAAGGATGCTGGATGTTCGCAGCGCCAGACTCATCCCCCAAGTCATTTGAATCAGGAGCAAGTGATGTCTGCGTTGGTTGACCGCTTGGTGGCTCATGTTCTGAGCATTGAAGTGCGCCTGCTGGCCTGTCAGGCGCGGTTGACGGCGCGCACCGACCCTGAGGCGCTGCACGATTTGCGTACCACGGTTCGGCGCTTGCGCAGTCTGCTGCGGCCGTTGCGCGGCTTGCCCGGTGTCGAGCAACTGGAAGAGGCGGCGTCGGCGGTCGGTCAGTTGACCACGCCGTGGCGCGATCGCGAAGTGCTCGCGGCGTATTTGCTCGAACACCAACAGCCGCAAGCCGCGCAACGGCGTATGGCGCAGATGGCCGAGGCCTATCCGGCGCTGGCAGCGAGTGCCGAAGTGGCTTCGCTGCTGATGATTCTCGACGCTTTTCCACGTTTTCTGCGCGCCTCGCAGCGCCAGGGATTGCTCAATGGCTTGGGCAAACGCATCGAAAAGCGTCTCGGCAAACAATGGAAGAAACTCGACCAGGCGTTGCACGATCCCGCCCACGACCGTCATCGCCTGCGCTTGCTGATCAAGCGTGTGCGCTATGGCATCGAAGCCTATCCCGAACTGGATCGCCTGCCGGAAGCAGCGTTGCCACGTTTGAAGTCCGCGCAAGGTGCGTTGGGCGATTGGCACGACTGCTGGCAATGGCTGGCCAGGTCCGAACTGGAAACTGACCTGCTGCCGTGCGTCGCCACTTGGAAAGCGACCATGATCAAGGCTGAAATCAAAGCCGATCGCGTCCTCGAAAAACTCAGCTCAAGCTGTTTCAAATCCTGAGCACCACACCTCCCTTTTAGGAGCAGAGCTTGCTCGCGAAAGCGGCGTATCAGTCGATGAAGATGTTGTCTGATGGTCCGTCTTCGCGAGCATGCTCTGCTTCGACAAAGGCACGGTGGTGTCTGATCTGTCAGCGCATTTGACCGGAATAGACGCTGCGGCGCTGTGCCTGGCTGGTTAAGATCCCTGCATTCATTTTTGCTTTCTGAGGTTGCCATGCGCTTTTGCGATCTGCTTGATGCTGTCCGCCGCCAACCGCAACTGACCATTCCCGCCGAATGGGGTCAGGGCCGCGCCAGTTTCGGCGGCCTGGTCGCTGCGCTGCAATACGAAGCCATGCGCGCCAAGGTCCCGGCAGATCGCCCGGTGCGTTCGTTGGCGATCACCTTTGTCGGGCCGGTCGAACCGGAAGTGCCGGTGAGTTTTGAAGTCGATGTGTTGCGCGAAGGCAAAGCCGTCAGCCAGGTGTTGGGCCGTGCGATGCAGAATGGTCAGGTGGTCACGCTGGTGCAAGGCAGCTTTGGCGCATCGCGGCCCTCGGAAGTCGCCGTTGAAGCCTACCCCGCAGCTGAAATGAAACCTTGGGACGAATGCCAGGAGTTGCCTTACATCAAAGGCGTGACCCCGGAATTCATGCGCCATCTGGCAATGCGCTGGAGTGTTGGCGGTATGCCATTCACCGGTAATCAATCGCGGCTGATGGGCGGCTGGGTGCGTCTGCGCGGTGATGTTCGGGAGGAACCCGTCAGCGAGGCCCATCTGCTCGCACTGGTCGATGCATGGCCACCTGCACTGTTGCCCTATCTGAAGAAGCCTGCACCGGGCAGCACGTTGACCTGGACCATTGAGTTCGTTCAGCCACTACGCGATTTGAGTACGCTGGACTGGTGCCAATACCTGGCAGACATTGAATACGCCGCTGACGGCTACGGACACGTCGCCGCGAAATTGTGGAGCGCGCAAGGGGAACTGATCGCCATGAGTCGCCAGACCGTCACGATCTTTGCCTGAATCAGTGGCGGCGGTGGCGCTCACGCCACGCGCGCCACCAGCCTCCGCTGAGGATAAAACGCGGAAAGGTCAGAAACTGCTCGACCAGTAAGCGCGATACCGCATCTTTACGATCACTGAACGGCTCGGAGGCTTGCGCCTCCAGGCTGTGGCCGTGGCGCTGCAAACCCAGCGCTGCGACGATACCAATCACGCCGATGGCGACGCTGGCCAGGCTCAGGCTGAATACCCCGGAGACGATCAGCAGAAACGCCACGATGAACAACGGCACCGCAATCAGGTGCAGCACCAGATTGGTCGGATGCTGATGATTACCCGGGTATGCGCGCCATTGCCACGCAGGAAGGTTGGGGTGACGTTTGCCCATGTTGACTACTCCTCGATCCATGTTGAACACATGGTTGAAGAATAGGCCGGGGCGCGAAGAGCGGCGAATCAAGGTTGGCTATTGAAGCGATAGGCGTCATCGCAGGATTTGATGTCGTTTCAAATGCCGCCATCGCGGGCAAGCCCGCTCCCACAGTGATCTCCAGTGAACACCGGTTGTGTGAACACCCATGAAACCTGTGGGAGCGGGCTTGCCCGCGATGAGGCCGTCAGAGTTTCAGCTGCCCAATCGCCTTGCTCAACTCCCCCGCCAACGTCGCCAGTTCATTACTGGTGGTCGCCGAATCGACCGTCTGCTGCACGGTGTTCTCGGTCACATCACGAATACTCACCACCGCCCGATTCATTTCCTCGGCGACCTGGCTCTGCTGCTCTGCCGCGACGGCAATCTGCGTGTTGCTCTCGCGCATCTGCGCCACCGCTCCGGTGATTTCCGCCAGTGCCGCGCCAGCCTCTTGTGCCTGCTGTACGCAGTCGTCGGCCTTGTATGAGCTCTCCTGCATGAAATCCACGGCATCGCGCGTACCGGCCTGCAGCGCTGAAACCATGAGGGTGATTTCATCGGTCGAAGTCTGCACGCGTTTCGCAAGATTGCGCACTTCATCGGCGACCACCGCAAAACCTCGGCCCATTTCACCCGCGCGGGCGGCCTCGATGGCGGCGTTGAGGGCCAGAAGATTGGTCTGCTCGGCAATGCTGTGAATCACACTGACCACGCCGTTGATCTTCTGGCTGTCCTCGGCCAGGCGCTGGATCATCTCGGCGGTCTGCTGCACGCCGCTGGAAAGTCCGGCAATCGAATGCTGCACCCGCGCCACCACTTGCTGGCCGCTGCCGGCGAGGCCATCGGCGGTCTGCGACAGATCGCGGGTGGCGCCCGCGTGTTGGGCGATGTGGTAAACCGTGGCGGTCATTTCGTTGATCGCGGTAGCGGCCTGATCGGTTTCACTCTGCTGGCCGAGCATGCCGTGGCGCACTTCGTTCATGCTCGACGCCAGGCGCGCGGCACCGACGTCCAGTTGCCGCGCGGTGTTGGCAACCGTGCTGACCACGCGCTGATAACCGGCCTGCATGGCGTTGAACGCATTGGCCATCTGCCCGACTTCATCTTTGCCGGCCAAAGGGACGCGGGCGGAGAGGTCGCCGCTCTTTTCAACGTGCAGCATCACGTCTTTCAACGTATTGAGCTGGCTGAGCAGAAAACGGATCAGCAACTGCGAAGCGCCGAGCATCGCCAGCATCAGAATGAACACCGCCACTGCGTAATTGGCGAAGCGCTCGCTGAAGACTTGCGTCAGGCTCGGGCCATACGCGATCACGGCGACTTGCTGGTCGTCGGCGCGGCTGAACACTTCAGCCCCCATCAGTGGGTTTTCGCCGAACAGCGGCATGTGGTTGATCTCGTTCCAGCCGTGACTGTCGGTGATCTCCAGCAACGGTTGATCGTTGAGGCGCGGCGCTTCACCGCGTTTGAACGTCAGCACTTGATCAGTCTTGGGCAACGCCTGCCCGGCCGGCCAGGCCATGAGCAATTGCGCCTGGGCTTGAGCCGAGGCTTTCGAGGCGTGGCTGCGCGCCTGCTGTTCGAGTTGTACGGCGTACAACACCAGCAGCAGGGTGGTGATGAAGGCGACCGCGTTGACCGCCCAGAATTTGTACTTCAGCGAGATATTGCTAAGCCAGGCACCCATGGAGGTTTTCTCTGATAGCGGAAACAGCATTGGCAAGGTGCCAGTATTGTGCCGCTATGCAGGACATTGGATTTGATATGGGTCAAAAGATCAAAAGATCGCAGCCCGCGTCAGTTCCAGGTTCCTAACATGAGTCCCATGTAGGAGCTGCCGAAGGCTGCGATCTTTTCGAGTTCACGCCAGCTCAGGTAAACCGTAAAAAGCTCGCGCACACGCGGTCGTGTGCGCCGCCAGATCTTCCTCGGTTTCACCCCGATGCAGCGCCACTTCACGCAGGACTTCGGTCAGATACGCCGGCTCATTGCGGCCGTTTTTCGGCTTCGGTCGCAGCGTGCGCGGCAACAAGTACGGCGCATCGCTTTCCAGCATCAGGCGTCCACGTTTGATCTCTTTGACCAGCGGATGCAGATGCGTGCCGCGGCGCTCGTCGCAGATCCAGCCAGTGATGCCGATGTGCAGATCCAGATCGAGGTAGCTGAACAGAGCCTTTTGCTCGCCGGTGAAGCAATGCACGACGGCGGCCGGCAATTGATCGCGGAAGTCATTCAGTATTTCCAGCAGGCGCTGACTGGCGTCGCGCTCATGCAGAAACACCGGCATCTGCAGGTCGACGGCCATTGCCAGATGCTCTTCGAGCACCTTTTCCTGTTGCGCACGTGGCGAAAAATCGCGATTGAAATCCAGCCCGCATTCACCCACTGCAACCACGTTGGTTTCCTTCAGCAAGCTGCGCAGGCGCCGAGCGCTGTCAGCGTTCCAGTCACTGGCCGAATGCGGGTGAATACCGGCGGTGGCAAACAGTCGCTGTGCGGACTCATCCAGTTGCTGGCAGAGCTCCAGAGCCTGCTCGCTGCCCTCGACGCTGGTGCCGGTCAGCACCAATTGGCAGACCCCGGCGGCATAGGCGCGGTCGAGTACGGCCTGGTGTTTGTCGGCGAAACTTGGGTTGGTCAGGTTGACGCCGATATCGATGAGTTGCATGGTTGCTACCTCGGGCCGAAGGCCGGAAAGCATACCAGAGCTGTAGATTCAGAAGAAAAGCCAAGAACTACAAAGAGTTATAGCTGTCTCTTGATGCCGCGACGCAGCCCGGGTTGGCATAAATGCCATCACTGTGCCAGTCTCTCGCACTTTGCCAGCGCTCCAGGCGCTCTGTTTTCGTCGGTGATTTACGCCGTTCAGCGGTGAAATTGCCCCGTATTCTTTCCGGAGAGTGGATGATTCGTCCCTCGGTTTTGCTGCTGTTGTGTGGATCGTTGCTGCTGCCGATGACGGCGGTTGCGCGCTTGCCCGGGCCGCTGCAAGCGGTGCCGGCCGCCAAGGTTCGCGATCTGTCGGAAATTCGCAGCAGTCGCGTGTTGCGCGTGCTGGTCAACCAGAGCCGCAACAGCTCCGGCGAAGTCCAGGGGCAGGCCATCGGCGTCGAATACCATCGCTTGCGCGCCTTCGAGCAATACCTCAACGGCCACGCCCGCGACGGCCAGGAAGTCACCCTTAAAATCATCCCCAAAGCCAAGGATCAACTGCTCGGTGCCTTGCAGCGTGGCGAAGGTGATCTGGTGGCGCCGGGCGAATTGCTCGAGCTGCAACCGGGGCATGCGGTGGCCAGCAGTGAACCGATCGCCAGCAACGTGCCGTTGGTGCTGGTCGGCATCAAAGGCGAACGCCGTTACACCAAGGTCGAACAACTGGCCGGCAAAACCCTCGCATTGCCCACCGGCAGCGCGGCAGGGGAGGCGGTCAGTCAGCTCAACCAGAAGCTGGCGCTGCACAAACTGGCGCCGATCAAGATTGAATGGGTTGACCCGACACTGGCGGTCGAGGATGTCCTGGAAATGGTTCAGGGTGGCATCTTCCACCTGACCATCGTCGAGCAACCCATCGCCGAGCGCTGGGGCAAGATCCTGCCGAAACTGCGTTTAGACCGGCAATTGATGATCAGCGAACCGGGCGAGGAATACTGGTTCGTACGCCGCGATGCGTCGATGCTGCGCGCGAGCATTGATCGCTTCCTGACCGGTTACAAAAAGCCGTCGAACGAAGACGTAGCGTTTTTGCGCATCTATCGTCGTCTCTATCAAGTCCACTATCCATTGGCCAAGGCTGACCGTCAGCGCTTGGAGAAACTGCGCCCGACCCTGCAAAAACATGCTCAGGCGCAAAACATGGACTGGCTGAACCTGGCGGCGCTGGCGTTCAAGGAGTCGGCCCTGCAACCCAATGCGCGCAGCGGCAGTGGACCGACCGGGTTGATGCAGATCACCCCGTCAGCAGCGCAACGGGTGGGCGTCAACAATATCCAGAATCTTGATGCGAATGTGCAGGCCGGCGCCAAGTACCTGGCGATGATCCGCCGCAAGTTCTTCAGCAGCCCCAAGCTCAACGAGCGCGAGCGTATGGCGTTCACGCTGGCGGCGTACAACATTGGACCGGAGCGGGTTCAGGGCATGCGCGCCGAAGCCCGGCGGCGTGGGCTCAATCCTAATCAGTGGTTCTTCCAGGTCGAGCGCATTGCCATGGAGCAGGTCGGAATGGGGCCGGTCAGCTATGTTAATAGCGTGAACAAGTATTACTTGGCGTTCGACCGGGAGCGGGAGTCGTTGGAGCCCGGTGGGCAGAAAGTCGTCTCACGTAAATGATCTAATAATCTGATTGTTATGGCGAAATATTTACGCTTTTAACATTTGATTTACTGATTAATATAGCGGCCAACCAACACACATAACTTCTCGCAAAACAAGGAATGCCCCATGAGCTCTCTGATCAACAAGGTACTGTTCACCCGCGCTGGCTACGGTCTGACTATTCTGCGCATCGCGGTGGGCGTGATCTTCGCGGCCCACGGCTCGCAAAAACTCTTTGGTCTGTTCGGTGGTTATGGTCTGGCCGGTACCGCGCAGTACATGGACAGCCTTGGTCTGCACCCGGGTTACCTCATGGCGATACTGTCTGGCGGTACTGAATTCTTCGCCGGTCTGGCGCTGATCATCGGCCTGCTGGTTCGCCCGGCAGCACTGGGTTTGACCTTCCTGTCGCTGGTCGCGATCTTCACCGTGCATATCGGCAACGGTCTGTTCATGGCCAACAACGGTTATGAGTTCGCTCTGGCCCTGCTCGGCGGCAGCCTTGCAGTGCTGATCGAAGGCGCCGGCAAGCTCTCGGTGGATCGCGCCATCGCCGGTTGATCCCGAGCTTCGGACAAAAAAATGCCCGTATCGCGAGATACGGGCATTTTTGTTTTCAACGGCTGAACCTTTAAACCATGCAATCAACCGCGGCGACGCAGGGCGTCAATACGCGCTTCCAGCGGCGGGTGGCTCATGAACATGCGAGCGAAACCCTGCTTGATGCCACCGTTGATGCCGAAGGCATTCAGGGTGTCGGGCATGTGTACTGGCAGGCCCTGTTCAGCTCGCAGCCGTTGCAGTGCGCCGATCATCGCGCTGGTACCGGCCAGACGGGCGCCGGCTTCGTCGGCGCGGAATTCGCGTTTGCGCGAGAACCACATGACGATTGCACTGGCCAGAATGCCCAGCACCAGTTCGGCGAAGATGGTCGCCACGTAGTAGGCAATGCCTTGGCCTTCTTCGTTCTTGAAGAGCACCTTGTCGACGAAATTGCCGATGATCCGCGCGAAGAACATTACAAATGTGTTCACCACGCCCTGGATCAGCGCCAGGGTAACCATGTCGCCGTTGGCGACGTGGCCGATTTCGTGCGCCAGCACGGCTTTGACTTCATCGGGCGAAAAACGCTCGAGCAGGCCCTGGCTGACCGCGACCAGCGCGTCGTTCTTGTTCCAGCCGGTGGCAAAGGCGTTGGCCTCGTAGGCCGGGAAGATACCGACTTCGGGCATCTTGATCCCGGCTTCGCGGGACAGTTGCTCAACGGTTTGCAACAGCCATTGCTCATGCCGGGTACGTGGCTGGCTGATGATCTGAGTGCTGGTGCTCATCTTCGCCATCCACTTGGAGATGAACAGCGAGAACAGCGAACCGGCAAAACCAAAGACCGCACAGAAAACCAGCAGCTGATTGAGATTGAGATCAACCCCGTTGGCCGCCATGAACCCGTTGAAGCCGAACAGGCTCAGGGTGATGCTGGCTATCAGCACGACCGCCAGGTTAGTGGCCAAAAACAGCAGGATGCGCATCATGGTTGTAGAAATCTCCTCAAGCTAAAGATGTAGCGTACTGCGGGGTATATAAGGTGCTGCACCGGGCTATTCAACCGAGTGACTATTTCAAACTGTGTCCTACAGCAGATTCTTCGGCACACGCTGGTTTCCCACAGCACACAGCGACATGGACGACAGATAGCCGAGACCCGTCGCTATTACGTCAGGCGTTTGTGAGCACTACGAATCGCAAGTGTAGAAGGCGTGTGAGGGCGGGGGATGTAGAAGTGTTGCTGAATCAGACAGTGCGCAACGTTCGGGCCGTTGCGCACTGCTGGCCAATTACTGGCGGTACGACTTGAGGAAGTTGCCGATGCGGCCGATGGCCATTTCCAGATCATCGACGCGCGGCAGGGTGACCACGCGGAAGTGATCCGGCCACGGCCAGTTGAATGCCGTGCCTTGCACCACCAGCAGCTTCTCGGAGAGCAGCAGGTCGAGCACGAACTTTTCGTCGTTGTGGATCGGGCAGACTTTAGGGTCGATTTTCGGGAATGCGTACAGCGCGCCCATCGGTTTGACGCAGCTTACGCCCGGAATGTCGTTGAGCAGCTCCCAGGTACGGTTGCGCTGTTCCAGCAGACGACCCTGCGGCAACACCAGATCATTGATGCTCTGATAGCCGCCCAGCGCGGTCTGAATCGCATGCTGGCTCGGCACGTTGGCGCACAGCCGCATGTTGGCCAGCATGTCGATGCCTTCGATGTAGCTCTGGGCATTGTGTTTGGGCCCGGAGATGGCGATCCAGCCGGAGCGGAAACCCGCCACGCGGTAGGACTTCGACAGACCATTGAAGGTCAGGCATAGCAGGTCCGGGGCCAGCGAAGCGGTGCAGATGTGCACGGCATCGTCATACAGAATCTTGTCGTAGATTTCGTCGGAAAAGACCACGAGGTTGTGCTGACGGGCCAGCTCGAGCATGCCCAGCAGCACTTCCTTCGAATACACCGCGCCGGTCGGGTTGTTCGGGTTGATGATCACCATCGCTTTGGTATTCGGGGTGATCTTGGCCTTGATATCGGCCAGATCCGGGAACCAGTCGGCGCCTTCGTCGCACAGGTAATGCACGGCGTTGCCACCCGCCAGGCTAACGGCAGCTGTCCACAGCGGGTAGTCCGGGGCCGGTACCAGCACTTCGTCGCCGTTGTTGAGCAGCGCCTGCAACGACATCACGATCAGTTCGGATACGCCGTTACCCAGGTAGATGTCTTCGATGCCGACACCTTCAACGTTTTTTTGCTGGTAGTACTGCATCACTGCCTTGCGCGCGCTGAACAGACCTTTGGAGTCGCTGTAGCCTTGCGCGGTCGGCAGGTTGCGGATCACATCCTGAAGGATTTCGTCTGGTGCCTCGAAACCAAACGGCGCCGGGTTGCCGATGTTCAGCTTGAGGATGCGCTGGCCTTCCTCTTCCAGTCGTTTGGCGTGCTTGAGCACCGGGCCGCGAATGTCGTAGCAGACGTTGGCGAGCTTGTTCGATTTGCTGAACTGCATGGCGATGTGATCCCGAAAATGAACGATCCAGGCGGCGAATGGACAACCGTACTGGGATTCCTGCGTCTTCGCACAGGCGGACGTCTGGAACCGTGGCCTCCAGAATCCGTTTGAATGCGCCCGGTCTGGCTGCCAGACTGGCACGTGACGAGGCGCAATCATACGTGCCGCCCGATCCGTGGAAAAGGTACAGATCGGGCTTTTTCAGCCGCTGAGGTGTGATGATGGAAAAGTTGGAAAAAACCCTGGAAGAATGGAAAGCCATGCTTGATCCGCAGCAGTACGAGGTTTGCCGCCTCAGTGCCACGGAGCGACCGTTCTCCGGCAAATACAACGCCACCAAAACCGACGGTGTTTACCACTGTGTCTGCTGCAATGAGCCGCTGTTCGATTCCGCCACTAAATTCGACTCCGGCTGCGGCTGGCCAAGCTTCTACGCGCCGATCGGCGACAGTGCGATGACCGAAATCCGCGACGTCAGCCACGGCATGATCCGCACCGAAGTGAAGTGCGCTCGCTGCGACGCGCATCTGGGCCACGTGTTCCCGGACGGCCCGCCGCCGACCGGATTGCGCTACTGCATCAATTCGGTGTGCCTGAATCTCGAACCGCGCGAATAACCGGTAGCCCCTGTAGGAGCCTTCGGCAGCTCCTACAGGGGTGGGAGTTTGATTAATTAAATTGCACGCAATTTAATTGCTCGCTATGTTTGTTTTTTCCCGACTTCTTGCGGAGCCCGTCCCATGAGCGACAACCTGCTGAATATTCCCTGCACGACCATCAACGGCGAGCAAAAGACCCTGGCCGACTTCGCCGGTAAAGCGGTGTTGGTCGTCAACACGGCCAGCAAGTGTGGTTTCACCCCGCAATACAAAGGCCTCGAAGCGTTGTGGCAGACCTACAAGGATCAAGGCCTGGTGGTGCTGGGCTTCCCGTGCAATCAGTTCGGCAAGCAGGAGCCGGGCAACGAGGGCGCCATCAGCGAATTCTGCGAGCTGAATTTTGGTGTCAGCTTTCCGCTGTTCAAGAAGATTGAAGTCAATGGCACCGGCGCCCATCCGCTGTTCGTGCAGTTGAAAAAACGTGCGCCGGGCGTACTGGGTTCCCAGGGCATCAAGTGGAATTTCACCAAGTTTCTGATCGGCAAGGACGGCCAGTTGGTCAAGCGCTTCGCCCCGGCCACCAAGCCGCAGGATCTGAGCCGCGAGATCGAAGCCCTGCTCAAATGAACAGCTTGTCGGTCGATTCGCTGAAGCTCGACAGTCAGTTGTGCTTCAAGTTGTATGCGGCGTCGCGGGCAGTGATTCGTGGTTACAAGCCAATGCTCGATCAGCTCGGCCTGACCTATCCGCAATATCTGGCGATGCTGGTGTTGTGGGAATGGCAGGACACCGCGCCGGAGCAACCCACGGTCAAAGCCTTGGGCGAACGCCTGGCGCTGGATTCCGGCACGCTGACGCCGCTGCTCAAGCGACTGGAACAGTTGCAACTGGTGCAGCGTCAGCGTTCGGCGCGCGACGAGCGTGAAGTGCACCTGAGCCTGACCGCAGCCGGGCTTGCACTGCGCGAGCAGGTTGGGCCGCTCAAGGCCCGTTTGCTCTGCGACAGCGGTGTGGATCTGGATCAGCTCAATGGCTTGCGCGACGGCCTTGATCACCTGCTGGGGCAGATCAAAGCGCTGTCGTAGTCGGGATCCACAGATCGAGCAGCGCTGCCAGCTCTTCGCGGCGGAACGGTTTGGCGAGGTAGTCGCTCATACCCGCCGCGCGGCAACGCTCGCGTTCTTCGGACATGGCGTTGGCGGTCAGGGCGACAATCGGCAGATTTGGCCAGCGCCCACTCTGGCGAATCTGCCGGCTCGCCTCGTAGCCATCCATCACCGGCATGTTGCAGTCCATCAGCACCAGGTCGAACTCATGGAATTCCAGCTGATCCAGCGCTTCGGCCCCATGGGCAGCGACTACGACATCACAGCCGAGTTTGCCCAGCATGCCTTTGGCCACCAATTGATTGACCGGGTTGTCCTCGACCAGCAGCACTCGCCCGCGTCTTGTCGAGGGTGGGCTTTCAAGTTGTGTAGCGTTGATGGTGGCAATGTCCGGTTGCAAGGTGCGCCGCAAGTTCTGATAGAGCGCGTTTCGCGCCAGCGGTCGTGCCTGTTGTTGCAGCGGCGCAAGGGCTGCCGCCTCTTCGCTGGGCAGGAAACTGCCGTAGGCGGTTACCAGCAGAATGGGCGCGCCAAGCGTCGGTCGCAGCCCGAACAGGCATTCGGGACAGTCGGTAATCAGCACGTCTGGATTCAGGCCAAGCAATGAGTCGTCGATGGTACGTTGCTCATACTCGAGTCCCCAGCCGGGCAATAGGCTCTTCAGCAACTCCGCCAAACCGCTGCTGCCAGCGGTAATCGCCAGAACTTTTCCGCGCAGCTGCGCCGGGGCGACCGCGCGGGTATGGCAGGGCAGCGGTAATTCGGCGCAAAACTGACTGCCGAAACCTGCCTCGGAACTGATCGTCAGACGCCCCTGCATCGCTTCACAGAGATTGTAGGTCAGCGCCAGGCCCAGCCCGGTGCCGCCGTACTGACGGGTGATGCCGGCGCCAGCCTGAGTGAACGGCTGGAAAATTTTCACCTGCGCTTCCTGCGCGATGCCGATCCCGGTATCGCAGACTTCGATACGCACGCCGTCCTTGTGCGCCGACAAGCGCACATCGACCCGACCAAATCGGGTGAATTTCAATGCGTTGGACAGCAGGTTGCTGACGATCTGCCGAACCCGGGTCGGGTCGCCCAGCACCAGCGCAGGAAACTGCGGGTCGATCAGGCAGGTCAGTTCGACGCTCGGTGCAGCGTTCTGTGACAGCAGGTTGGCGGTGTCTTCGACGAGCGAACCAAGGTCGAACGGAATGTGTTCGAGCTCCAGTTGCCCGGCATCGAACTTGGACAGGTCGAGAATATCGTTGAGTAACTCCACCAGCACTTTGCCCGAGTCGTGGGCGATCGACAGCTGCTGTTGTTGCTCGGCATTCAGCGGGCCGTCCAGCGACAACGCGATCATCCCCAACAGGCCGTTCAGCGGCGTGCGGATTTCATGGCTCATGTTGGCCAGAAACGCCGAGCGCGCTTCGGCCATGTCCAGCGCGGTGCTGCGGGCGACTTCCAGTTCCTGATTGGACTGGCTGAGCCGGGCGTTGATGGCTTTGAGCTCGGCGGTGCGCGATGAAACGATATTTTCCAACTGGCCGAGATAGTCGGTGAGACGGTTTTCGGCGTTGCGCCGCTGCTGGATTTCCGTGGCAATGTTTTCGAACTGTTGATTGGCGACTTTGACCAGCACGCCGATCTCGTCGTTGGCATGGCCGGCCGGGCATTCCAGAGTGGTCGGCTCGGCGCTGCGTGGGTCGCGTCCGCTGAGCTCGCGAATCACTCGCACCAGCGGTTTGGTCAGCATTACGTAGAACAAGGCCAGCAGAATACCGGTGAGGATCAGGCTGCGGGCGAAACCGTTGAGCAGGGTGATTTCCGCCCGACGTAAAAAACGGCTGCCGAATGCATAAGTGTCGACTTCAAGGCTCAAGGCGCCGAGCGATTCTGCGGGCAGGTGATCAAGGTAGAGGCGGTCTTCGAACTGGCGTTTTGCGCCAAACAGAAAGTCGCTGATCACCCGATAGCCGCTTTGCAGTTCGGGGCGTTTGACGCTGGCCAGCACCGTATTGTTGTTGTCCGTCAGTTGCGCCGAGATGATTGCCGGCGAGCGCAGCAGGCCGAGGGTGAGCTCCTGAGCCAGTTCGGCATCGATGTTGTAGGCGATACGCGATGCCGGATTGTGGCTGATTTCCAGCAAAGACAGGATTTCACGGTTGATGGAGGCGTCTTCACTGGCATAATCGATGCCGATTTGCAGCAGGCTGAGCAGCGTGCCCAGAATGAACCCGACCAGCACAGTAAGCTTGGCTTGCTTGTACGATAGCCGGTGGGTGAATTTGATATCCATGGGGTGTTGAACCACTTCCGTTTCCCTTCGCTGCTCAAGCATAGTCGATCATGTATGGATACCGAGGTTCCCGAATCGCCTTGTAACAAGGCCTGGTACGGGGATTTAAGTCTGTGTGTCGTCGCTGGATCGCCATCATCACTGTGAACGTGCCCGAGGAGAAGACGTGGATTCCCGATTGAATGCTTTTCTTGAACGCGCCGAGTCGGTACTGGCGCGGATCGAACCGTTGTTGCCGGCACCCCGTCCGGTGATTGACTGGAGCACTTGTCTGGCGGCGCGCTGGCAGCGTGACGGGCGCAGCGGCTATCTACTGCCACTGGAAGTCAGCCTCGACATGCGCCTGTCCGACCTGATCGGTGTCGATCGTCAGCTCGAACAATTGGGCCGCAATACCCAGCAATTCCTCGACGGCATGCCGGCCAACCACGCGCTGCTCTGGGGCTCGCGTGGTACCGGTAAGTCCTCGCTGGTGCGCGCGCTGTTGGCGGAACACGCCGCGACGGGGCTGCGCCTGATCGAGATCGAGCGCGATCACCTTGCGGACTTGCCGCGCGTGGTCGAGCAGATCGGCAAACTGCCGCAACGCTTCGTGTTGTTTTGCGATGACTTGTCGTTCGAGTCCGGCGAAGGCGATTACCGCGTGCTCAAGAGCGTGCTGGATGGCTCGCTGGAGCAGGCCCCGGAGAACGTCTTGCTGTACGCCACTTCCAACCGCCGCCATCTGGTGCCGGAGAAGGAGAGCGATAACGAAAACTGGAAGCGCGTCGACGGTGAGTTGCATCCCAGCGAAGCGGTGGAAGACAAGATCGCATTGTCCGACCGTTTTGGTCTGTGGCTGTCGTTTTACCCGTTTACCCAAGAACACTTCCTCGACGTCGTCGAACACTGGATCGGCCAGTTGGCGGCCAAGGCCGGCCTGAGCTGGCAGCGCGACGAAGAACTGGACATCCTCGCCGTGCGTTGGGCTACCGGCCGCGGCAATCGCAATGGACGTTGCGCGTACCAATTCGCCCGTTACTGGGTGGGACTGAAATTGTTGGAGCACAAGGCATGATTGATTTGCAACAAAGCGGCCAGGGCCTCGAAGGCTATGGCATGTTGGCCGCACAACTGGAATCGCTGCTGGCGGACGAGCGCGACTTCATCGCCAATGCTGCGCAGTTTTCAGCGTTCCTGTTCAACCAGCTCAATGATTTGAACTGGGCCGGTTTTTACCTCAATCGCAACGAGGAACTGGTACTCGGCCCGTTTCAGGGGCAGATCGCCTGTGTGCGTATTCCGTTCGGTCGTGGCGTGTGCGGCGCCGCGGCGGCCACTCGGCAGACGCAGCGGGTTGAAGACGTTCACGCGTTTCCCGGCCATATCGCCTGCGACAGCGCGTCGAACAGCGAACTGGTGGTGCCATTGGTCAAGGACGGTCGCCTGATCGGTGTACTCGACCTCGACAGCCCGAAGCTGGCGCGTTTCGGCGCGGCTGACCAGGCCGGTATCGAGCAACTGGCAGCGATTTTCCTGCGCCTGACCGACTGCTGATCATGCCGTGAGGCCAGCCTTGTGCAACAGGCTGGCCGAATCCACCGAATCAATTTGCTGTGGATCTAGAAAGCGCAGGGCGTACTGCATGTACACGCCTTCGTTGATGAACAAAGCGAACAGCTCGGGATCGATGTGCGCTTCGTGGCTCATCGTTGCCATGATGTTCAGCGCTTCGCTGAGCGACTTGGCCTTCTTGTACGGCCGATCGGCCGCCGTCAGTGCCTCGAAAATATCGGCAATCGCCATCATCCGCGCCGGCAGGCTCATTTCTTCGCGCTTCAGGCGTTTCGGGTAACCGCTGCCGTCCATTTTTTCGTGATGGCCGCCGGCGATTTCCGCGACGCTGTCCAGGTGGCCGGGGAAGGGCAGGTGACTGAGCATCAGGATGGTCTGCACCATGTGGTGATTGATGATGTAGCGTTCTTCGCGCGTCAGCGTGCCGCGCGTGATGCTCAGGTTGTACAGCTCGCCGCGATTGTATTTGTAGCGCGGTACGTCCAGCTTGAAACCCCATGGATTGTCTTCGGGAATCAACTCGCTGGCATCGCGATCAAGCAGATGCTCGGGCTTGTCCGCGAGGAGTTTCTCGCTGACCGGCAGCAGCGGTGCCGGCGTTTTTTGCTGACGGCGGTTTTCTTCCCATGACACGCCCAGGCGATCATCCAGGGTGCGCATCCAAGTGCGTTGAGCCAACTCGTTGAGCCGTTGCTGATCCGCTTCGGCCATTGCCTCACTGCCCAGGTTGCAGCGCGCGACAAAGGCGAAATCTGCGTCGAGTGCCGACAGCGTGGCGTCGCGCCGTTCGCTCAACGGCGCTTCATTGCCACCCATGGCCAGCGCCTGCCAGTAGCTGATCCAGGCATCGCGCTTGAGCACCTCGAAACGCGTGCGAATTTCGTGGATTCGGTCGTTGATGGTTTCCAGTTTGGTGGCTTTATCGACGACGTATTCCGGCGTCGTGACCTTGCCGCAATCGTGCAGCCACGCGGCGATATGCAGCGCCTCCCATTCATCTTCGCTGGGCTGATAGGCGCTGAACGCGGGCGCCTGACTGGCAGCCGCGGCATGCGCAAGCATCAGCGTCAGTTCCGGCACCCGCTGACAATGACCGCCGGTATACGGGCTTTTGGCGTCGATGGCACCGGCCAGCAATTGAATGAACGCATCCAGCAGTTGTTTCTGTTTGGCTTGCAACCGCTGGCTTTCGATACTGACGGCCGCGGCCCCGGAGACCGCTTGCAGAAAAGCGATGCGGTCGGGCCGCAGTTTTTCCAGATCGGCCGCGGTGCCGCTGTCGTTCACCAACAGGATCAGCAAGCCAATGGTTTCGTTGTGTCGATTGCGCAGGCGTATACCGATCAGGTGCACGCGCGGCGAGGACATCGCCAGCAGGACTTTTTGCAGATCGCCAGCCTGCTCGAAACCCAGATTGCTGACGATATTGTCGGCTACCGCAAGTTGCTGAAACCATGCCGGGCCCTCATTCGCTTGCAGGTCTCGGCCCTGAATATCAAACGCCTCAAGGGTTTGCGCGGTACCGTCGACGACTAGCCCGTAAGGCTCCATGCGGCTGCCGTCGCTATCACGCAAATAGATCAGACCGGCCTGGGCCTGAGCGATCTGCACGGTTTCGAACAGCACCCGTTGCAGCAAGGGGGCGAAGCGGGTTTCGGCGCACAGGCTGTCGGTGATACGGAAGAAACTCGCCAGGGTGTCTTTCATCCGCGCCATCGACACGCTCAGTTGGTCGACTTCGAGCACTGGCGAGCGCCGCGCGAGCGGAAAATTGAAGTCGAAACTACGAATCGCGTCGGCTTCTTTCACCAATGCGTGCAAGGGTTTGACCAGCAGCCGTGAAATCAGCCAGCCCAGGGGCAGGCACAGCAGCAAGGTGGCGAGCGTAATCAGCGCGCCTTGCCAGCGCATGCGGTAAGCATCGACCAGCAGTTCGTCCTCAGGCACCAGCAACGCCAGTTGCAATCCCTTCGGGCCACCTTCCTGCATGCTGCTGCGGGCCACGATCCATTGTCGACCGTCAGCCTCCAGACGGTTGCCCCTCTGCTCGCCGGACAGCAATGCGTGCAGGCTCGGGCTCAGGTCGGTGACTTTGGCCAGCCGCGCGGTGCGGTCATCGACAATCAGTCGACTGCTGTCGGGGTAGGCCACGGCATTGCCGTCAGCGTCGAACAGGGCAATTTCGGTGGCCGGCGTCACCACGTGTTTGCTCAGGGTCGCGGACAGCGCTTGCAGCGTCAGGTCGGCGCCGATGACGGCGTTGTCGCCGCTGCGTCGGGCAAGGGTGGTGCCGACATTGTGGGTCGAGAAAAATACATACGGTTCGGTGGTGATCTGTTCGGATTGCTGCCGAGCGCTGATAAACCAGGCGCGGCTGCGTGGATCGTAGGTATTTTCAGGGTTGTCCAGGCGGCTGATGGGGGTCAGTGATTGATCGAAAAACAGCGTTTGCGAGTGTGCTTGACCCTCGGCGTCGTGTTCGATGTTCCAGACCTGATAAACCGCCGTTTCCGGTGCCTTGAGCAGGGTTTTCAGTGCCGCCGTGCGCAGGGGCCGCACCATGAAAAAGTCACCATTGGCGTAACCCAGATATAACGAGGCCAGATCCGGGTTGTCGGTCAGCGATTGGCTGAACGGTCTGAGCAACGGCAGGCGCTGCTCAAGGCGCAGCGCCTGGGTGGCCGGGTTTTCCGCCAACAGGCTCAACAGATGCCGGATCGGCTGGTAGGTGGCATGCAGGTCGAGACGCACGTCCTGTTCGATACGGTTGAACAGCTTCTCGCTGCTAGAGAGGATGATCTGCGTGGTCTGCCGATAATTGAACAGCCCCAGCACGATGCCGGTGAGCAGCAGCAAAAACGTGAACATGACGCTGATGTGCACATGCAAGGGAAACCGGCGTTGTTCCGGGCGCAGTGGGCTGGGCATCTCGGGCTCTCCATAGGGTGTAACTCACTGCTCAGCGCCCAAGCATAGTTAAGGCACAGTCATTCTGCCTTGGTCGGTCAAATCCAATTGTTGCTGCAGGGCGTGCTCCAGTTCGAGCATCACCTGATTACTGGCGGCGCAACGACGGGCGATCTCTTCTTTTGCCAGCGTTTGCATGCAGGCTTGCTCAAGGGCTTCGCAGCACTCGATCACCCGCGAGGCCTGGGCGATGCGTGCGGCCCCCTTGATCTTGTGGGCAACCACGACCAATGCCTGGCAATCATTTTGTGGCGACAGCGCGAGCAGTTCCTCGCGATCGAGGCGGCTGCTTTTCAATAATTCAACCAACAGCCGTCGGCTCTGCTCGGGGTTGCCGCCGGTGAGCATGTTCAGGCTTTGCAGATTGAATGCGGCAGGTGTCGATGCCGGTGTCACGCTGTCGACCCATTGACTCAACTGGCTCAGGCTCAAGGGTTTGAACAGGCAATCATCCATGCCCGCCTGCTTGCAGCGTTGTATCTCCTCAGGTTGCGCGTTGGCGGTGAAACCCAGCACCGTGCAGGGTGGACAGCGGTGCTGCAGCTCATGCTGGCGAATGGCGCGGGTCAGTTCATAGCCGTTCATCAACGGCATGTTGCAGTCGACGATTACCAGATCGAATTGACCTTCCTTCCACAGTTCGAGTCCGCTGCTGCCATTTTCGGCGACGCTGAAACGGTGTCCGAGGAACTCAAGCTGCTGACACATCAACAAGCGATTGGCGGGATGATCGTCGACCACCAGCACATTCAGGGGCGTAAGCGTAGGGTTGATCGACGGTTCGATTTTTCGCGTGACGACTTCGGCTGGCAAGGTTTCCAGCGGCAGGGAAATACACACCTGAGTACCGATTCCGGGATGGCTGCTCAGTTGCAGTTTGCCGCCCATCATCTCGCACAGGTTGCGACTGATGACCAGGCCCAGGCCTGCGCCGCCTCGGCTTTGTTGTGTGCTGTTTTCTGCCTGGGCAAAGGGTTCGAACAGACGCTGCTGGTCCTCGGCACTGATCCCGACGCCACTGTCCTGAACGCTTAACTGCATCAGCGAGCGTGTCGGGTCGTCGGTGGTCATCAGATCAAGGGTTATTTTGATCTGCCCGTGCTCGGTAAACTTGATGGCGTTGCTGATCAGGTTCGACAGCACCTGTTTGAAGCGCAATGGGTCCAGTTGCACATCGACTGCCAGCTCCGGGGGATTGAACGTCAGGTGCAGGGAGAGGTTTTTCTGTCGGGCGAGACCGTCGAAAATTCTGCTGACAGACGCCACTGTCTCGACCAGATTGACCCGTTCCGGGCACAGGGTCAGGCGTCCGGATTCGATCCGCGCGATGTCCAGAATATCGCCGATCAAACCCAGCAGGTCTTTGGCCGAGTGGTAGGCGGTGTCGATCGATGAACGATCCGGGTGTTGCTGATCCATGCGCTTGAGCGTCAGCTCGAGCATGCCGATCACCGCGTTCATCGGTGTGCGGATTTCGTGGCTCATCGTCGCCAGAAAGGTACTTTTTGCGCGGTTGGCATCGTCCGCAAGCTCCTTGGCCGTGCGCAACTTGTCAAACAACTGGCGGCGTTCGCTGATGTCGATCCAGCCGCCGATGATGCCTTGCACATCACCGCCAGAGTCGCGATACGGCAGGATCCAGTGATAGATCGTCAGTCGCCGGCTGCCGATGTGCAGCGGCCGGTCGAGTAACAGCGGAATCCCTTCGGCCACTACGCGCTGGTAATCCGCTTGAAACGCCTGGGCTTCGAAGGCGTTGCTCAGGGTTCCGTCCATTACGCTTTTGCCAATGACGTCTTCGCGTCTGGTGTTGAAGACCTCAAGATAGCTGTCATTACAGCTCTGTAGCAGGCCCTGGCGGTCGCGAACGTAGATCGGATGTGGCGTGCCGTTGACCAGTGAACGCATGAACTCGAACTGATCGTTCAGCGCCCGCTCGGCGGCCCGACGTTGTTTGATCTGCCGGCGCATGTAGGCATTCCAGGCGAGCAACAGCAATAGAACCAGGCAGGCGCCAATAATCACTTGATAGAACAGGCGCTGGTAATTGCGCCAGGTGTTCTGGGCGGCGGTTGAGTAACCGCGCCAGCGGCCATTGATGACACCGAGTTCTTCAGGCGCGATGCTCAGCAAGGCCTTGTTGATGATTGAACTCAGTTCGGTATTGTCACGCGCAGTGGCCAGTGAAAAGGCCGCCTGACCAGTGCCTATGGTGGTGGTGATTTGCAGCGCACGGTCGAAGATGCGTGACGAGATGAAGTAATTGGCGATCACCAGCGAGTTCACGGCGCCATCGACATGACCTTCAGCCAGCAACGAGACCGCGCTGAAAGTGTCCGCCGTTTCGATCAGATTAATCCTCGGAAAGTCCCGGCGCAGGTATTCGACCATCGGATTGCCTTGCGCGATCGCCACTTGCTTGCCTTTGAGCTGACCGAGGTTGGTCGCGCTGTCGGCACTTTTGCGGGTCAGCAGGACGTAAGAGTTTTCCAGATACGGCCGACTGAAGTTCAGGGTTTCTTCGCGTTCGGCCGTCGGCAGCAGCGCGGCGATGAGATCCGCCTGATGGTTGTCGATCTGCTTGATCATCTCGGCGTCGTTGCGACTGCGGCGGATCTCGAAACGCAGGCCGGTGCGCAGGCGAATCAGTTCGAGAAGGTCGGCGCTGATCCCGCGAAAGTTGCCGTCGCTGTCGAAGAACGTCAGCGGTGCGTAGGCCTCGTTCACCACCACGCTGGCCACGGGATGACGTTTGATCCACGACTCTTCGCGTTGACTCAATTGCAGCTTGCGGTCGGTGAGCAGCAGGTCGCTGCCGGCACTCCAGCGTTTGGCAATGTTTTCGCGTTCACTGCGTGGCACGGCGTTGAGTACGGTGTCGATGATTTCCAGCAACCTGGGGTTATTGCGGCGCACGGCGAAGCTGAATCCCTGAGCTTCCTGCTTGCCAAAGTTGGCCATGCGCACGTTGTTCAGGTAGCCCTTGTTGATCATGTAGTGGGTGGAGAGGGTATCGCCGAGAAACACGTCGGATTGGTCGAACGCGACGGCGTTGAGCGCGTTCTGGTAGGAGGGGTAGCAGGTGATCAGTGCCTTGGGGTACAGAGCCTTGACTTCGGCCAGCGGCAGATAGTGATAGACCATGCTCAGGCGCAGTCCCGCCAGGCCTTCGCTGAGAGAGCGGCTTTCGCCTTCGCGGGTGACAAGGACGGGTTGATCGGTGGCGTAGGGAACGGAAAGCGCGAGGTTGGCGTTGCGGGCCTCGTAGCCGTTGGCCGTACCGAGTATGTCGACTTGCCCGTCGACCAGCGCGCGAATGGCAGCATCGCGGGAGGGGAAACGCTCAATGCGCACAGGCAAACCTGTGGCGATGCTCAGGAAACCTGCATAGTCAGCGGTCAGACCCTCGTAATCACGACCGCTGACTGTCATGTCGAAGGGCGGATAATCGGGAGCAGAGGTGCCCAGTATCAGTTCGCTGCGAGTCTGTAGCCATTGCTGCTGAGACGGTTGCAGCGTCACCGGCACTGATTCGCTTGCCGAGCGGCTGAGCAGCGAATAGTGCGGGGTGGTCGAGAGCACGGCGAAGGCGTTGGTGCTCAGCAACAGACTGGCACTCAAGGCAATTAAATAGTCCTTTAAACGACTGGGCATGCTGGCTCTCACACGAGTGCGTTACGTTTGGCCATCTCTATAAGTTCTACAAGGGATTTGGCCTTGAGTTTTTGCATCAGACGTTTCTTGTAGGTGCTGACGGTCTTGTTACTCAGAAACATGCCCTTGGCTATTTCTTTATTGGTGCGCCCTTGGGCAAATAATTGCAACACCATAAGTTCACGATCATTGACGGACTTGAACAGTTCCAGTTCAGCGTAACGAATATCATCAGTGCGAACCGGATTCAAAGCCTGACTGGGGAAGTAGTTATAACCGGAAAGTACCGCTTTTATTGCGCTGACCAGTTCGCTCAAGTCTTCTTGTTTACAGACATATCCCGATGCGCCGGACTGCATGCAGCGAATACCGAACAGAGTCGGGCATTGCGCGGTGAGCACCAGGGTTTTCAATGAAGAGCCCATGGCGTTGAACCGCGCAAGGACTTCCAGGCCGTCGAGCTTGGGAATGCTGATGTCGAGAATGATCAGGTCCGGCATGCACTCGCGCACCATTTGCATGGCATCGACCCCATTATCGGTTTCGCCGACGACCTTGTAGCCTTCGTGTTCCAGCAGCATTCGAACAGCAAGACGGATGACCGGGTGATCGTCGACGATAAAAACGGAGTTCATAATCAAATCCCATACAAGCACGAATAAAGCGCGCACCTTAGCTCAGATGTATGAGCGCTCACATGAACGGGTATGGCTCAAGGTGTGTTATCGGATTATTCCTACAAGTAATGAGGACGAGGACTACGGTCGAGTAGGTTTGATGTAAGGAGGAGGGATTATTAGTTGTATTAATCGGCGTGAAGTGTCACGTGAGATTTGTTCGTGAAGGATGTTTGTACGTGTCTGATATGGCTTGTTCGGGTGGTGTTTACTTGTACACCCGACCGGCCATGACGCCGGTCGGGTACAAACGATCAGTGACTGGAGCGCCCGGTCATTTCCAGCGCCATATCGCTGGCATAGCTGTCGGTCATGCCGGCGATAAAATCGATCATGCGCAGAAACGAGCTGTGTAACGAACCCTGCGGATCAGGGGCGTTATTGCCCAGCAAGTCGAGGATGCGCCGGCTTTTGAATGACGGCGTACGACCGTTGTGTTGTTCCAGCGCCGCGCCACAGAACGAGTTGAGGAGGATTTCCAGGGTCGTGTAGGCGCCGATTTCGTGCAGGGTCTTGCGCTTGTCCTGAAAGATTTTCTTGCGGGCGATGTCCTTGGCGTTCAACACACAACGTTTGGCCGGGCCGTGCATGTGCTCCACCAGATCTCCGTGCAGCGTGCCGGCAAGCAGTGCATCTTGCTGTTCGACAAAGGCGCGTGCCGCCGCATTGGTCAGGTGCTCGATGGCTTTGCCGCGCAGGATCGCCAATTTGCGCCGCCGTGAATCCTGCGGACCCAGCTGGCGGTAGGTTTCCGGCAGATCGTCACCGACCAGGCCCAGCAGCAGCGATTCGACTTCGGCGTACTCCAGCAGCTCCATTTCGAGGCCGTCTTCGAGGTCGATCAGTGCATAGCAGATGTCGTCGGCAGCCTCCATCAGGTACACCAGCGGATGGCGTGCCCAGCGTTGGTCTTCGATTTGCGGCAGGCCGAGTTTATGGGCGATCTGCTCGAGCAGCGGCAGTTCGCTCTGATAGCAGCCGAATTTGTGTTTCTTGTAGCCCAGCGAATCGGCGTGCCGCGCCGTCCACGGGTACTTGAGATAAGTGCCGAGGGTCGCGTAGGTCAGCCGCGTACCGCCGTCGAACTGATGGTACTCAAGCTGTGTGAGTACGCGGAAACCCTGGGCGTTGCCTTCGAAGTTGAGGAAATCGCCGCGTTCGGCTTCGCTCATGCCATCCAGCCAGCCGCGCCCGGCAGCCTGTTGAAACCAATGGCGAATCGCGTCTTCGCCGGAATGACCAAACGGTGGATTACCGATATCGTGGGCCAGGCAGGCCGATTGCACGACCATGCCCAGATCGGCCGGGTCGCACCATTCGGGCAAGGCACTGCGCAAGGTTTCGCCGACGCGCATGCCCAGCGAGCGGCCTACGCAACTGACTTCCAGCGAGTGGGTCAGGCGCGTGTGGATGTGGTCGTTGCTGGTGACCGGGTGAACCTGGGTCTTGCGCCCCAGACGGCGGAAGGCGCCGGAGAAAATGATGCGGTCATGGTCTTTGTGAAAAGGGCTGCGGCCGAGTTCTTGCGGGCTGTGCAGCGGTTTTCCGAGGCGTTCGCGGTTGAGCAGGGTAGGCCAATCCAAGGCTGATTCTCTCCGTCTGGTGACTGATGCCCTAGCTTCCGGGTTCAGCTCTGCGCCTGCAAGCGGAACTACAAACCCGCCGCATCAATATCGATCAGCAGCAGGCGTTCACCGTTGTCGAAAAATTGTCCGGCCGTCAGGCAGTACTGGTTGCTGGTGGCATCACGGTAAGTGTTCGACAGGGTCAGGCGCCGCTCCTCCCAGCCTTCGGCGAGCAGATGATAGAAGTACGGGCGCCACGACCAGTTGTGCCCCAAATAGCGGTCGTCGGCGACCCAGCCGTTGTGGCGCCATTCCAGGTTCGGGGTCAGTTGCGTGCCGTGGCGATCGCACTGGTAGAACCGCAGCAGCCAGGGAAAGGCTTCCAGTTTCGGCAGTGCACTCAAAGGTGCATGGGCTTGAGCCCAGGCTTGCAGAATCGCCATTAATTCGCTGAGCTGCTGGCGCATTTGCATCAATCGGCCACGTTCAGCAAGCTTTTGCCGCACATAGCGCTGGCGCAGTTCGGCAAAGCGCTGCACAAACGCATCGGTAGGAAAGAAGGCTTCCTGCGCCCGTGCGAACAGAAAACCCTGCACGTAACGCGCGCCGCACTCCAGAGCGTAATTCAATTGGGCTTCGGTCTCGACGCCTTCGGCGATGATCCAGCAACCGGTTTTCTCGGCCATCAGCGCCAGCGCCTTGACCACGTCACCACTCGGCCCGCCTAGGGCTGCCGCCTGAAACAGGCGCATGTCGAGTTTGAGGATGTCTGGCTGCAGCGCGAGTACCCGATCCAGTTGCGAGTAGCCGGCGCCAAAGTCGTCGATAGCGATTCTTGCCCCGGCCTCGCGGTAGCGCGCCACCACTTCAGCCAAGCGCTGACTGTTGCCGCCCAGTTCGGTGATCTCGAAAACGATACGCTGCGGATCGACACCGTGCCGCGCCAGTTGCTTGAGGCTGGGCAAGGCCTGATCGGCGCGAAGACGGCTGATCCAGCGTGGCGACATGTTCAGGCTGAGAAACCAGTCCGCTGGCGCTTCATGGAGACGGCTCAAGGCGTTGTCGCGGATCTGCCGGTCGAGGCGGCGCAAAGCGATTGCCGGAGTCCGAGGGTCGGCGAACAGTGGCCCGACCGAGCTCAATTGCCCATCGGCCTGGCGCAGACGGCCCAATGCTTCGACGCCGGCTATGCGTCCGGTCGCGGTATCGATGAAAGGCTGAAAGCAGGCGAGCGGTTGCCCGTCAATCACGGGGCCTCCTTAGTCGTTCTTGTTCTGGTTGAACCCTGCCGACCGGATAGGCAGGCAGGATTGAACCTCTGGATAAGAGGTTCATCCCGCCGTTACTGCAAGAATGTAGCCAGATGCGTCAGCTCAGCGCTTGCCCGAGTTCTGCATGACCAGTTTGATCAGTGGGCCCAGGCTGGTGCCCAGACGCACCAATCGGGTCAGACCACTGACGCCGCCGCTTTTTGCGCCTTTGCCAGTGATGAAGCCCAGCAGCGTCACCGCCGCCACGCCCCACAGCGGCGCGTGTTTGATGCCGAATCCACCTTGCAGGTTCTGCGTCATGCCGCGCATGCGCTGCAAGGGTTGCAGCACTTGCCCGGTTTCGTGGCGGATTTCCTGACGGTGCATTTCCATGCGCAGGCGAATCAGTGCCTTGCGCATCTCTCTGCGTGAGCTGTTGTGCGGAAGTTCAGGCAGGCTCATGGCAGCAGGCGCTCCCGGTCGTTGGCCAGCTCTTCGAGCGTGCCGTGGAAAGGTGAGGACTCATCGAAGATTGCGGCCCTGAGGCGCACCGCACAGAAAATCGCCGCCAGGGTATAGAACACGCACAGGCCTATGATCGCGGCCAAGCGATAAGTGTCCCAGAACACGATCAGAACCAGCGTCGATAAACCGACCAGCAGCAATAGGGCAAACACCAGCGCCAGACCTGCAAACAGCAGCAGGCTGACGGTGCGTGATTTCTGCTCCTGCAGTTCGATGCCGAACAGTTCGACGTGACTGTGCAACAAGCCAAGGACAGCGGCGCCCAAACGCCGCGTGGAAGATGCGGTGCCCGCAGTCGGGCCGGATTCACCGATCGACATGATCAGCGCCGAGTGGCCAGCAGGCCGATCAGAAAGCCGACGCCAGCGGCAATGCCGACCGATTGCCATGGGTTGGCCGAGACATAGTCTTCCGTTGCAGTAACGGCTGCCTGACCGCGCTCACGCAGCGAGTCTTCAGTCAGCTTCAGGGTTTCCCGAGCACGCAGCAGGCTGTCGTGAATCTGCTCACGCAGTTCATCTGCCTGATCGCCGGCCAGGGTGGCGGTGTGCTCGAGCAACCGTTCGGTGTCGGCCACCAAAGTCTGGAAGTCGTTCATGAGGATTTCTTGAGCAGTCTTTGCCTTGATGCTGGCCATGGGTGGATCTCCGTAAGTGACGTCTGAAGCGTTCGAGTATGAGCCTTGCGTGAAGGTTCAGTACAAATGACTGGTACAACTTTTGCTGTGTCGTGGTGCGTTGCCCGGCGGTCGTGCGCTGTTGCCGGGCGTAAGTGTTGAAAAACCTTAACCCAATTAAACCCGGTTCGTGTCAGCACATCGACCTCGTGCGCCAAAGCAGTTCACCGGGCATTCGCTTGTGTGACTCTGTGGTCGCAACTTGGTGCATGAAATGTGCGCATGAACCGCTTTGGTGCCTTTTTAGCCTTCAGGTCTGCCTCTTTATGGAAAATCTGCAAAGCGCTGTGGACACGCTGGTTCACAGTTCCAATACGTTGTTCATTCTGATTGGTGCGGTGATGGTACTGGCGATGCACGCCGGTTTCGCTTTTCTGGAAGTCGGTACGGTTCGCCAGAAAAACCAGGTCAACGCGCTGTCGAAAATTCTCAGCGATTTCGCCGTCTCGACGCTGGCCTATTTCTTTATAGGCTACTGGATCTCTTACGGCGTGACGTTCATGCAACCAGCGGCGGTGTTGAATGCCGATCATGGTTACGGACTGGTGAAATTCTTCTTCCTGCTGACCTTCGCGGCGGCGATCCCGGCAATCATTTCCGGCGGCATTGCCGAGCGCGCGCGATTCGTTCCGCAGTTGTGCGCGACGGCGCTGATTGTCGCGTTCATCTACCCGTTTTTCGAAGGCATGATCTGGAACGGCAACTACGGTCTGCAAGCGTGGTTGGCAGCGCAGTTCGGTGCGCCGTTTCACGATTTTGCCGGATCCGTGGTGGTGCATGCCATGGGCGGTTGGCTGGCGCTGGCAGCGGTGTTGCTGCTTGGCCCGCGCAATGGCCGTTATCGCGACGGGCGCCTGGTGGCGTTCGCGCCGTCGAGCATTCCGTTTCTGGCATTGGGCTCGTGGATACTGATTGTCGGCTGGTTCGGTTTCAACGTGATGAGCGCACAAACACTGCAAGGCGTCAGTGGTCTGGTGGCGGTCAACTCGTTGATGGCAATGGTCGGCGGCACGATGGCGGCATTGATTGTCGGCCGCAATGACCCGGGTTTTCTGCACAACGGGCCATTGGCCGGGCTGGTGGCGATCTGTGCCGGCTCCGACTTGATGCATCCGGTCGGCGCGCTGGTCACCGGTGCGATTGCCGGCGCCTTGTTTGTCTGGTGCTTTACCGCGGCGCAGGTGAAATGGCGCATCGACGATGTGCTGGGCGTGTGGCCTTTGCACGGTTTGTGCGGCGTCTGGGGCGGAATTGCCTGCGGGATTTTTGGCCAGACCGCCCTCGGTGGCCTGGGCGGCGTCAGCCTCATCAGCCAGTTGCTCGGCACCGCGCTCGGCGTCGTGGTGGCGCTGATCGGTGGCTTCGTTGTGTACGGCGCGATCAAGGCGCTGCATGGGCTGCGCCTGAGTCAGGAACAAGAGTATTACGGCGCCGATCTGTCACTGCACAAGATCGGCGCAGTGAGTCAGGACTAGGATTCTTCATCTTCGGCTCCAGGATAAAAGCCGTGCAGCAGGCGATAGCGGTCGATGCGCACCTGATCGACTTTCTCCTGAACCTGATGCGCCGGCAGGCCGAGCATGATCAACGCATGCGAGGCGAGCATCAGGCTCGATTCCAAGAGCTCCGGCACCACTTCGGTGGCGCCGGCGGCTTTCAGTTCCGCCCATTGGCTGTCGTCGCGGGTGCGCACCAGAATCGGCACATGCGTGTTGAGCCGGCGTGCTTCCTTGAGAATGCGCAGGGCAACGTCACTCTGATCCACGGCGATCACCAGCAGTCTGGCGCGCAGCAGGCCCACGGCCGTCAGCAGATCGCCGCGTGCCGAGTCACCGTAATGCACGTCACTTTCTCCGCTCGCGGCCTCCTGCACCCGCACCGGATCGTTGTCCAGGGCGATAAAGGGCTGTTTGGCATTGCGCATGAAACGCCCGATGGATTGGCCGACGCGACCGTATCCGCAGATCACCACGTGCTGGTCGAGGTCGGCGTTAAGGGCGCTGATCTGTTCGATTTGCGCTTCCTCATTCGGCTTGCGATGCAGGGCCGCAGCAATGCGTGGTGCGCCGCGCAACAACAGTGGTGTCAGCAGCATTGAGCAGAACGTTGCCGCCAGCAGCAGGGCACCGAGTTCAGCGGGCATCATGCTGTTCTGCTGCATCTGCGCCATCAGCGCGAAACAGAATTCGCCGCCCTGTGCCAACGCCAGGCCACTGCGCCACGCCGTTTCGCTGTCGCTGCCGCGCCACTTCACCAACAGCGCCACAACGATGCCCTTGATCACCATCAGGCCGAGGGTGAGACCGAGGATCAGCAGGCTGTGACTGACGAACAATTGCAGGTCGATGAGCATGCCGATGCTGACGAAAAACACCCCGAGCAGGATGTCGCGAAAGGGCCGGATGTCGGCCTCGATCTGGTGTCGGTAATGGCTTTCGCCGAGCAGCATGCCGGCGAGAAATGCGCCGAGGGCAGGGGACAGGCCCAGCAGGTGAGTCAGCCACGCGGTCAGCAACACAATCACCAACGCCAGCAGCACGAACAGTTCTGCCGAGCGCGAGGCTGCCACTTCATGGAACAGTCGCGGCAACAGCCAGCGACTGGCCAGCAGCAAACCGAGAAACAGCACCACGGTTTTCGCCAGGGTCAGTGGCAGCGCCCAGTACCAGGCCTGATCGCTGCTGCCGGCGAACACCGGCACCAGCGTCAGCAGCAAGACCGCGACCACATCCTGAAACAGCAAAACGCCGATGGCATTCTGGCCGTGGCTGCTGAACACCTCACCAAGGCTGCCGAGCTCCTTGGTCACGATCGCCGTCGATGACAATGACAGCCCGGCGCCCAGCAGCAGCGCAGGGGTCATGGGCATGCCCAGTGACATCAGCAGCAAGCCCAGCAGCGCCGCACTGATCAGCACCTGTTGGCTGCCCAGGCGAAATACCACTTGGCGCAAGGCGATCATCTTCGACAGGGAAAACTCCAGGCCCAGCGAAAACAACAGGAACACCACGCCCAGTTCAGCCACGTCAGGCAGGTGCTCACTTTCGTTGACCCAATCGAAGGCGCTCGGCCCGACCAGCAAGCCCACACACAGGTAACCCAACACCGGTGGCAGTCGCAGGCGACGGAACAGGGCAATCACCACGAGGGACGAGGCGAGGATGATCAGCAGGTTGGCAAACACTTAACACTCCGATGTCGGGCTTTCGCCTCTCAAGCGTAGAGGCAAAAAGACCGGGAGCATCGTGCAATTGGTTTTTCTGCGAACTGATTTGCGTCAGGGTTTTGCGTACAAGCCGTGCCGGCAGGCTCAAGCCTTTGGGCGGCGGTGGGTCGACGGGTTTTGCGCGGCGGCCTAGAATAGGCGCACTCTTTTTGTGGTCGAGCGATCATGCCTCCTGAATGTCAGCTGTTCGGCACCCTCGGATGCCATTTGTGCGAATTGGCCGAAGCCGAGCTGATGCCATTTGTCGAACACGGTCTGCTGGTGGAACTGGTGGATATCGCTGACAACGAAACCTGGTTCGAGGCTTACAGCCTACGGATTCCCGTGTTACGCCGCGTCGACACCGGGGCGGAACTGGGCTGGCCGTTCAGCGCCGATGAGGTCGTGGCGTTCCTGGGTTAACCCGCGTTTGCGGCGCCTCCCCGCTGGTCGCGACTGCTCATCCATTCCTTGGCACTTTACGGTTTATTCGGTTACTGTATGTTCATACAGTAATTGGGTTGGTCTGCTGCATCTTGGCTTTTTGCAGGGTTGAGCAGGTGAGCCGGACGTCAGAGGGATAAACCGTGGTCAATGTCGAACAGTTGAAGAACAGCGTGAACCGAATGTCGGTTGACGTGGTGCGCGAGGCCGTCACCGAATTGCGTCTCGACGGCTTGGTCACGGAAGGCAAGACGCCGTTCAATAAAGTCCATTTCAATACGTGTTTTGCTGAGATCGAGGCGCTGTTTCAGCGAGCCGGTTATCACAAGCAACTCGACGTGGTCGGTTACCAGGGTTTGCTTTATGCCTTGTATGACCCGGGTCGTTGGGAGGCGGTCGAGGTGTTGCGCTGGCTCAAGGAATTCACTGAGGCTGCGGCGCTCAAGTCGATTCCGGCCTGAGGATTCTGCGCTAGGTTCGTTTCCCCCAGTGTTGGATAATGCCAGCCTGCATTGAGGGTTAGAATTTTCGTATGTCCACATCTACATTTTCCGCGGCACACAATCAGGCCAGTACCTTGTATCTGCCACCGGGCTCCTGGCAGACAGTGCTGGATTGCTTGTGCGAGCATTTCAGTGCCATTGGCCGCGAGCAATGGCTGGATCGAATTGCCCGAGGCCGTGTGCTGGACGGTAACGGTCAGCCCATCGCGGTGGATTTGCCCTACAAGGAAGGTCTGCGCATTCACTATTTCCGTGAAGTGCCGGACGAAAAGCCGATCCCGGTCATCGAAACCATCCTGTATGCCGATGAGCATCTGGTGGTGGCTGACAAACCGCATTTCCTCCCGGTGACGCCGGCCGGCGAGTATGTCGAACAGACGTTGCTGCGGCGCTTGATTCGGCGTTTGGACAATCCTCACCTGGTGCCGTTGCACCGCATCGACCGGCACACCGCCGGGCTGGTGATCTTCTCGGCCAATCCGCAAACCCGTTCGGCGTATCAGTCACTGTTCCCGACCCGGCAGATCGACAAGCGCTACGAAGCCATCGCGCCGGCGCTGCCAGAACTGAATTTCCCCTTGGTACACAAGAGCCGTCTGGTCGATGGCGAACCGTTTTTCCGCATGCAGGAAGGGCCGGGTGTCAGCAACACTGAAACCGCTGTAGAGGTTCGCGAGAAGAATGGCGACCTGTGGCGCTATGGCCTGTATCCGGTCACCGGCAAAAAACATCAATTGCGTGTGCACATGACTGCGTTGGGCGCGAGCATTTGCAACGATCCGTTTTACCCGGACGTATTGAAAGACGTCGAGGATGACTACGCCAATCCGCTGAAACTCTTGGCGCAGGGCCTGCGCTTCATTGACCCGGTGACTGGCGAAGCGCGCGAATTCGAAAGCCGCATCACCTTGCAGTGGTGATAACGCTTATAGCTTCTGATTCTTGACACTGTACGGTCACGTTATCTAGCATGTGGTCATGCGCCGATTTAAACAGCTACTTGCGGGGCGCCAGGTGACTCAATCAGTTGCCGTCAGAAGCCGGAACAGGGCTTCGAAATACCGCTAAAGCGCTGGTTCGGTGTTGCCTCTCACCTGCCATGCAGACTTTTGAGGCAGAGACACGACACGATGAATGCACTACGCCCCCCAGCACGTCCCGCGCCGATCACTGCGCATATCACTCAGCGCAACCCGAAAATTCTCCTTGGCGGCAAACATCAGCCAACGCTGTTGCGCTATCTCGATGGCTGGCCACGTCGCAGCGGCGGTCCTGCCGCATTCCTGATCCAGTTCGTTGAAGACGGTGAGTCGCTGGCGCGTTTTGCCAATGACAGCTTTGATCTGGCGGTTATTCAGGCGCCCAGTCAGGAAGATGCCCCGGAAATGATCAAGCAACTGACTCGCGTTGCGCGGCAGGGTTTGATTACCCGCCGCTGACAGGACTCACAGGTACTCGATAGCGACGATGTAAACGAACTGCTCACCCGTTGGCGTCTGGACCCGCACTTCAGCGTCCAGCGCCTTGCCAATCAGGGCGCGGGCCAGTGGTGAGTCGATGCTGATCAAACCCAGCTTCAGATCCAGTTCATCGGGGCCGACGATGCGGTAGCGCGATTGCTTGCCGTCTTCGTCCTCGATGGTCACCCAGGCGCCGAAGTAGACCTTGTTCGGATCACTGGGTTTTTCGCTGACAACCTTTAGCGCTTCCAGGCGTTTGGTGAGAAAACGTACGCGACTGTCGATCTCGCGCAGCATCTTCTTGCCGTAGGTGTACTCGGCGTTTTCCGAGCGATCACCCTGGGCCGCTGCCTCGCTGACCGATTGCGTGACCTGCGGGCGACGCACATGCCAAAGTTCATGGAATTCAGCACGCATCCGCGCTTCACCTTCAGGGGTGATCAGCGCGGTGCCGGCGGTGCGGGGAGGGCGATAACGGCTCATGGCAACTTCTTGTGATTAAGACCGCTGGAGTCTATCAACCCTCGCGCAACACTGTCAGTGGACTTGCGTTGAGTGCCCGGCGCGTACCGAATACGCCCGCACCACCGATCAGCGCCGCGCCAATCAGCGGCAATACCAACAGCCATGGATGCGGATGCCACGGCAGATCAAACGCGTAGCGATAGAGCACCAGGCTCACCACTTCAGAACCAATCGCTGCAAGCAAGCCGCTGACCGCGCCGAGCAAGCCGAACTCGATGCGTCGCGCCTTGATCAGCAACTGCCGTTCCGCACCCAGTGCACGCAACAGCGCGCCCTGGCGAATGCGTTCATCAAGTGTCGCTTGCAGACCTGAGAACAACACCGCCATCCCCGCCGCCAATACAAACAACAGCACATATTCCACGGCCAGGGTGACTTGGGCGAGGATGCTGCGCAGCTGTTCGAGCAGCGCTTCAACCTGCAGGATGGTCACCGCCGGGAATGCGCGTGACAGTTCAACGATCTGCTGGTCGTGACCCGGCGCCAGATAGAAGCTGGTCAGGTAGGTCGCTGGCAGATCCTTCAGGGGGCCGGGCTGGAAGATCATGAAGAAGTTCGGCTGGAAATTGTCCCAGTTGATGTCGCGCAGGCTGGTGACCTTCGCTTCACGATTGACTCCGCCGACGCTGAACACCATGTGATCGCCGAGTTTCAATTTGAGGCTCTCGGCGACTTTGCCTTCGACCGAGACTCCCGGGACGTCGTCTGATGGTTGTTCGCTCCACCATGTGCCGGCAGTCAGTTTGTTCCCGGCAGGCAAATCCGCTGCCCAGGTCAAACTCAGGTCACGCTGAACCGCGCGGTCGCCAGCGGAGTCCTTGCTGACGATTTGTTGTACGGGCTCGCCGTTGATGCTGATCAACCGCCCCGGCACCACCGGATACAGCGGCGCCGCTTGCGCCGACACGTTGACCAGATGATCGGTGAAGGCTTGTTTGTCCGCTGGCAGGATGTTCAGGGCAAAGTAGTTGGGGGCGTTCTTCGGCAACTGGTTCTGCCAGGTGTCGAGGAGTTCGCCTCGCAGCAGCGCGATCAACGCCATCGACAACAGGATCAAACCGAATGCCAACGATTGGCCTGCCGCTGCCAATGGATGACGCAGCAACTGACCCAGTCCCAAACGCCATGGCAATGAAGCGCGGGCGAGCATTCGTCGCAGGCTTTTCAGCAGCAACAGGAGCAAGCCGCCGAGCACCAGTGCGGCGACCACACCACCGCCGAGCAGAGCAAACGTCAGCAGCAGATCGAGACTCAGGCGCCACATGATCAAACCGAGAGCGCCGAGCGCCGCACCGTAAACCATCCAGGTGCTTGACGGGATCGGCAGCATGTCGCGACGCAAAACCCGCAGTGGTGGCACGCGGCCCAACGCCGCCAGTGGCGGCAAAGCGAACCCGGCCAGTGCAACCAGCCCGGTGCCGATCCCGGCGATCGCCGGAAACAGACCGCCGGGTGGAACGTCACTTGGCAGCAAGTCATGCAGCAGGGCGAACAGGCCCAATTGCGCCAGCCAGCCGAGCAAGGCACCGCTGAGGGCGGCGCACAAGCCGAGTACTGTCAGTTGAATGCTGAACAGCAGCATGGTTTCGCGTCGTGACAATCCGAGGCAGCGCAGTAGGGCACTGGCATCGAAACGGCGACTGGCAAAACGGTTCGCCGACAACGCCACCGCCACGCCGGCGAGCAGTACGGCGACCAGGCTGGCCATGTTCAGGTAACGTTCGGCCTTGCCCAGCGCTCCGCCAATCTGCCGGTTGCCGTCGCGGGCATCCTGAATCCGCTGATTCGCCGCCAACCCCGGTTTGATCAGTTGCCGGTAGGTTTCCAGCGCCTGCGGTTCGCCGCGCCACAACTCGCGGTAGCTCACACGGCTGCCGGGCTGTACCACACCGGTTGCGGCAAGGTCGTCGAGGTTGATCATCACCCGTGGCGTCAGGCTGTAGAAGTTGCCGGCGCGATCCGGCTCGTAAGTCAGCACGCGGGCCAGCTTCAACGTCTTCATGCCGACATCGATGCTGTCGCCGATCTTCAGATCGAGCGCCGTCAGCAGGCGCGATTCGACCCAGGCTTCGCCGGGTTGCGGTTCGCCGCCAACTTCTTCAGCCGCAAATGGCGCCGGGGCGCTTTTCAGTTCGCCGCGCAACGGGTAGGCGCGGTCGACGGCTTTGATGCTCGACAACTGAATGCCGTTATCGGTGGCGATGACGCTGGAGAACTCCACCACTTGCGCATGATTCAGGCGCAACTCGGTACCGCTCTTGATCTGCTCCTCGCGGGCAGGTGAACTCCCCTCAAGCACCAGATCGGCGCCGAGAAACTCGGTGGCGCGCAGCATCATCGCGCCGTTCAGACGCGCGCCGAAGTAGCCGATGGCAGTACTTGCTGCCACCGCCACCACCAGGGCGAAAAACAACACACGCAATTCCCCGGCGCGGGCATCGCGCAGCAATTGGCGAATGGCGAGACTGAACAGGCGCAACAGCGGCAAACGTGCCATCAAGGCTCCAGAGGGGCGACCAACAGCCCGGCTTCAAGACGGATCAGGCGCCGGCAGCGATGGGCCAGGCGTTCGTCGTGGGTCACCAGCACCAGGGTGGTGCCGCGTTCCTTGTTCAATTCGAACAGCAAGTCGCTGATGCGCTCGCCGGTGTGGCTGTCGAGGTTGCCGGTGGGCTCATCCGCGAACAGCACGTCGGGCTCGGCGGCAAACGCCCGGGCAATGGCCACACGTTGCTGTTCGCCACCGGAGAGCTGGCGTGGCGAGTGGGTCAGGCGCTGGCCGAGGCCGACCCGTTGCAGAAGCTCGGTCGCTCGTTCGCGCGCATCTTTGCGGCCATCGAGTTCCAACGGCAGCATGACGTTTTCCAGCGCATTGAGGCTGTCGAGCAATTGAAACGATTGAAAGACGAAACCGACATGCTCGGCACGAATGCGTGCGCGCTGGTCTTCATCGAGGTTGCTCAGACCTTGCCCGGCGAGAATGACTTCGCCGCTGCTCGGCAGGTCGAGGCCAGCGAGCAGGCCGAGGAGGGTGGATTTACCGGAACCGGACGCGCCGACGATGGCCAGGCTATCGCCCTTGTTCAGTTCCAGGCTGAGTTCGTGCAGGATAGTCAGTTCACCTTCCGCGCTGGGAACCACTTTGCTGAGGTTCTTCGCGGTGAGAATGCTTGCGCCCATGGAGAATCCGATGCGTGTGTGGTTTTTGAGTGCTGGCCTGGCCTTGATGTGCATGGCCCAGAACGCAGCGGCGGGTACTGTCCTGATCGTTGGGGATAGTATCAGCGCCGGTTTCGGACTGGATACCCGCTTGGGGTGGGTGTCGTTGCTTGAGCAACGGCTCAAACAGGAGGGTTTCGACGATAAAGTGGTCAACGCCTCGATCAGCGGCGACACCAGTGCCGGAGGCCAGGCACGCCTGCCGGCGCTGCTTGCAGAGCATAAGCCTGAGCTGGTGATCCTGGAGCTGGGCGGCAATGATGGCCTGCGCGGAATGCCGCCAAATCAATTGCAACAAAATCTTGCCTCGATGATCGACAGCTCCCGCCAGAGTGGCGCCAAGGTGCTCTTGCTCGGCATGCAATTGCCGCCCAATTATGGCAAGCGCTACACCGATGCTTTTGCCGAGGTCTACGGCAAACTTGCCGATGATAAAAAGATCCCGTTGGTGCCGTTTTTCCTCGACGGCGTGGGCGGTCACCCGGACTTGATGCAGGCCGATGGTCTGCACCCGGCGGTCGGGGCTCAGGGCAAGTTGCTGGAAAATGTCTGGCCGACGCTAAAACCGCTGTTATGAGGCTTTTCTAAGGGCAGGCTTTCGGCTAATGTGGCGCCCCCTTATTTGGAGCCCCCGATGTCGCGTTCTGCCTGGTCCCTATTTGCCTACCAACTGATCGAGCCTGACGAACAGCTGGATCTGTTCGCCTGCCAGGAAGTGCGGGTGCATCTGGTGACCCGTCAGCTTGAACTCGGTGGCTCGGCCGATCGCACCTTGTGCGGCAGCTTGTTGCCGGCGCAACCACGCTGGTCGAGCGTGGATCGCCGGGTCTTTCAGGATCAGCGCCTGTGTTCGTTGTGCCGGGCGATTCTGGAATCGCAGAAGCGCGGCACCTCGCCGATCTGGCCTGAGCTGCGTTTCGAGCTTTGATCTTGTAGGAGCCGAGCTTGCTCGCGAAGGGGCCGTGTCAGTCAATACGTCTGGCGACTGACACACCGCATTCGCGAGCAGGCTCGCTCCCACCCAAAGCACCTTGCATCGCCTGCTGCAGGGTGGTCTCCCCGAAATTTCAAAGTGCGGTGTACAATCGCGCTCTTATACCCTTGTTGATCATGCGAAGGATTTTCCGGATGTTGCCGCGCTTTCCTGCCGTCACCCGCTGCCTGTCACTTGCCGCCCTGTGTGTGGCCGGTCCCGTTGCTGCATTGGAGTTTCCCCTGCCACCACCCGGTGAGGACATCATCGGTCAGGTGCAGGTGATCAAAGCCAAGTACGAAGACACCTTCGCCGATCTGGGCACCACCTACGATCTGGGCTATTCGGAAATGGTCGCGGCCAACCCGGGCGTCGATGCCTGGTTGCCGGGCGCCGGTACCGAAATCGTCCTGCCGACGCGTTTCATTCTGCCGCCGGGCCCGCGTGAAGGCATCGTGATCAACCTCGCCGAATATCGCCTCTACTACTTCCCGAAGGGCAAGAACGTGGTGTACACGTTCCCGCTGGGGATTGGTCGTGAGGGTTGGGGGTCGCCAATCGCGCACACCTCGATCACCGCCAAGACGCCAAACCCGACCTGGACGCCTCCAGCGTCGATCAAGGCTGAACACGCCGCTGATGGTGATCCGCTGCCAAACGTCGTGCCGGCCGGCCCCGACAACCCACTGGGCCCGTTCAAGTTCACCCTCGGTACGCCGGGTTACCTGATCCACGGTTCGAACAAGAAGTTCGGCATTGGCATGCGCACCAGCCACGGCTGCTTCCGCATGTTCAACAACAACGTGCTGGAAATGGCCAGCATGGTGCCGGTCGGCACGTCGGTACGGATCCTCAATGATGCCTACAAGTTCGGTCGCAGTGGCGGCAAGGTCTACCTGGAAGCGCACACGCCGATCGACGACAAGGGCAACCCGTCGGTGGTCGACAAACACACGGCGGTGATCAACGCGATGCTCAAGCGTGAAGACGTCACCAGTAACCTGCGCGTGAACTGGGATGTGGTGCGCGATGTGGTTGCGGCCGAAGATGGTCTGCCAACGGAAATCGGCACACCGAATACGTCGGCACCGATTGTTTCGAGTGCGCCGATCGATATGCAGCAATAAGCTGGCGGTGAAGAACCCGTCGATGCGTGCAGCGTCGGCGGGTTTTTTATTGCCGGGACAAAAGCATCAGGCACAAAAAAGCCGACCCAGACATCGGATCGGCTTGATAACAATCCCGAAGGATTATTACTTGCGGCTAGCTTTGTCCAGCATGCGCAGAGCACGCTCGTTAGCTTCGTCAGCAGTCTGTTGTGCTTTTTGAGCAGCAGCCAGAGCTTCATCAGCTTTACGGTAAGCTTCGTCTGCACGAGCCTGGGAGCGAGCAGCTGCGTCTTCAGTAGCGGTCAGACGTGCTTCGGTTTCTTTCGATGCGCTGCTGCAACCGGTAGCCAGAACTGCGGCCAGAGCCAGAGCAGAGAATTTCAGAACGTTGTTCATCGTGTTCCCCTTCAAGGACTTTCAATTAAGTAGCTGTCTCCTCACGATTGAGGAAATAGCCGGCGTACATACTACCCATTACTTGTAGTAAGTAAACTGACGTAGCGCAAGAAGCAAAAAAAATTGTAGGCGCTGATTCTTTTTCGAGCAACTTTTAACTGCGCTGTATAAAAAATGCCCAGCTGCAAGCCCCGCGCTGAGCGAGTTAATGAGAAAAAGTTCCCGTTACCACGTGCTGTTTTTGCGGTCTTGGCTAAAGTGTTTCTAGATGGATTCGTCTACACTTTTATTCCGATTTTGCGCGCGACTTCGCTTATCTTTGTCCATGTTGAGGTGACTTTAAAAAAGGTTGCACGTCTTAAGTCTCAACATCCGGCAATGTTCAGGTGAGCGAACCGGGAAGATCTGTTTCCCCGCCACCCCTGCGTCCATCGGAGCAACCCACCGTCAACCCGCTTGATGACGAGCGCACCTTGAGCATTTCTGCCAATGGCGCCTACTATTTATCAGGTGCTCGGTTGCGCGAGATCGGTGTGGCTCTTCTCGGTGTCCATCAGGCACGGGGTGGCGTAGATGTTCCTTCGCCGGAAAAACATCGGTAAGGTAGGGGTCAGAATCCAAGACCCGCGAGGAGTAGTGATGAGCGAGGCGTTGTCCATCCACCATGACCAGGCTGGTCATCAGTTCGAGACCAATGTGGACGGTCATCGTGCCTACCTGACCTATATGGATCTGGGGAAACAGACCCTGGATATTTATCGCACGTTCGTGCCCAACGCCTTGCGAGGCCGTGGCATTGCCGCTGCGCTGACCGAAAGCGCGTTGCAGTACGCCGAAGAAATGGGCTACACGGTGATCCCGTCATGCTCCTACGTCGAGCGCTACATGGAACGCCATCAGCGCCGCGCCGCAAAAATCTGAATCGCACACACAAAAACGCCGGGCAATGCCCGGCGTTTTTTTATGCCTGCGAAACGCCGATCAGTTGCGCTGACGTTTTGGCAGTACGTCCTTGAGCTTGGCGTGCATGCTGCGCAGGGTGTTCTCGGTAGCCGACCAGTCGATGCAGGCATCGGTGATCGACACGCCGTATTGTAGGTCGGCGAGGTCTTTCGGAATCGCCTGGCAACCCCAGTTCAGGTGACTTTCGACCATCAGGCCGATGATCGACTGGTTGCCTTCAAGGATCTGATTGGCGACGTTTTCCATCACCAGCGGTTGCAGAGCCGGATCCTTGTTGGAGTTGGCGTGGCTGCAATCGACCATGATGTTCGGCTTGATCTTCGCCTTGTTCAGCGCCTGCTCGCACAGGGCGACGCTGACCGAATCGTAGTTCGGCTTGCCGTTACCACCGCGCAAGACAACGTGACCGTAGGCGTTGCCTTTGGTGGTGACGATCGACACGCCACCTTCCTGGTTGATACCGAGGAAACGGTGCGGGCTGGAAACCGACTGCAAGGCGTTGATCGCCACGGTCAGGCCACCGTCGGTGCCGTTCTTGAAGCCTACGGCCGAGGACAGGCCGGAAGCCATTTCGCGGTGAGTCTGCGATTCGGTGGTTCGCGCGCCGATGGCCGACCAACTGATCAGGTCCTGCAGATACTGCGGGGAGATCGGGTCGAGGGCTTCGGTGGCGGTTGGCAGGCCTTTTTCGGCCAGGTCCAGCAGCAACTGCCGACCGATGTGCAGACCGTCCTGAATCTTGAACGAGTCATCCAGATACGGATCGTTGATCAGGCCTTTCCAGCCGACGGTGGTCCGCGGCTTCTCGAAATACACGCGCATGACCAGATACAGGGTGTCGGAGACTTCCTCCGCCAGCACCTTGAGGCGTTCGGCGTATTCGTGGGCAGCCTTGATGTCGTGGATCGAGCACGGGCCGATCACTACGAACAGACGGTGGTCGGTGCCATCAAGAATGTTGCGAATGACTTCGCGGCCCTTGGTAACGGTGCGCAGGGCAGCGTCGCTCAGAGGGATATCACGCTTGAGCTGATCGGGAGTGATCAGGGTCTCGTTAGAGGCGACGTTTAGGTCGTTGATCGGTAAATCAGCCATCGTTTACTCGTCAGGTCACGGGTGCCGGCCGCCAGCGATCCCCGCGCGGCGGAGCACAGCAGATTTAAGCGCGTCGGGGAGCGGAACCTTAGCGCGTCAAGCGCTGCTCGACAATGGGCAAGTAACTGTTTAGAGAAGCGCGTCAGTCCAGCACTGGCTGGGCGAAAGCCTTGCGCACGCTGTCATGGGAGAACTCCTCGGCGTGTTGCTCGACCCATTGCAGCGCCAGTGCCTGAATATCCTGCAGGTCATCGTGGGCATCGTTCATGCGGCAATAGCGTTCGATCTGACACACCTGCTCACCCATTCTTGCGCTGAACAGCGTCTGTTCATCGGTGAACGCGATCCCCACCAGATAGCCCTTTTTGCGCCGCAGGCACCACGCCACATAGCCCGGATAACAGATGTCGGCATTGAGCGTCGGCATGCGCACTTGCAGCGCCGTGCCATGGCGCCAGGCGCGGTGGTAATTGCAAGCGATGCCGCCGAGGCTGATAGTGTGCAGCTGTTGCCTGGAAATACACTCAGGCTTGAGCAAGGTTAATTCAACCGGCACCTCGTCCGGATGAGGTATGAAACGTCCCATGAGCACAGACTCCCTGTGTCGGCCATTTGACATTGTTTCCCCCAGTATAGTGGTCGAATCCGAACTGACTGATTTCGACGCCGACCAACGGCTGTTGGCGATGAACGGCGTTTCTCTGGTGATTTTTACCAGTGTCGGCTGCGCCAGCTGTCGCTTCGCCCGCGAGGTCTTACCGGGATTCGATCTGGCAGTGGATCGCCTGTGCTGGATTGATGCCGGCTACAACGGCGGGTTGGTGGAGCGTTATCAGGTCTTTCATTTGCCGGCGCTGTTTGTCGTGCGCGACGGCGAGTTCTTTGGAGCATTGCACACGCGCCTGGCTGCTGATGCGCTGAATGCGGCACTGGCCCAGGCACTGGATCGAATTGCAGAGGAGTTGCCATAAATGGGGACAATCAACAAACCGGTGGTGGGGATTATCGGTACTGGGGCCATCGGCGGGTTCTACGGTTTGATGCTGGCGCGGGCCGGATTCAATGTGCACTTTCTGTTGCGCAGCGAATTCTCTGCCGTTGCCGAGCGTGGTTTGCAGGTGGACAGCGCGGTGCACGGCAAGCTGACTCTCGATCCGGTGCAGGCCTATTCTGCGGCCGAAGACATGCCGCCGTGCGACTGGCTTCTTGTCGGCGCCAAGACCACCAGCACCGCCGGTCTCGCCCCGGCGATCGTTCAGGCAGGCAAACCCGACGCGAAAGTGCTGGTGTTGCAAAACGGTCTGGACGTCGAGGACAGCCTGCGTGAACTGCTCCCCGACTCCCTGCATGTATTGGGCGGTTTATGCCTGATCTGCGTGCATCGTGACGGGCCGGGGCAGATTACCCATCAGGCCCTCGGCGCGGTGAATGTCGGTTATCACAGCGGCCCGGCCGTCGATGAAGCGGCGCGCATGGCGTTGGTCGAGGAGGGCGCCGGCCTGTTTCGCAGCGCCGGTATCGACTCGCAGGCGATGCCCAATCTGCACCAGGCACGCTGGCAGAAACTGATCTGGAACATTCCTTATAACGGTCTCTCGGTGCTACTCGGGGCGAGCACGACGCCACTGATGGCTGACGCCGACAGTCGCGCATTGATTCAGGCATTGATGGCTGAAGTGGTGCAGGGCGCCCAGGCTTGTGGCCACCAGATCCCGGCCGGTTACGCCGAGTATCTGTTCACGATGACCGAGAAAATGCCCGATTACTGGCCAAGCATGTACCACGATTTTTCGCATCAGCGACCGCTGGAGCTTGAGGCCATTTATGCCCGTCCACTGGCGGCGGCGAAAGCGGCGGGCTGTGAGCTGCCGCGAATCGAGGCGTTGTATCGCAGTTTGAGTTTTATCGATCGACGCAACATTTGAGTCGATCGTTTTTTTTTGCAAGGCGGGGGAAGGCATGGCCAAGAACATCGATGACAAACTGGTGCTGGCGATTTCGTCGCGTGCCCTGTTCGACCTGAGCGAGAGCCACAAGGTCTACCTGGCGAGCGGTGTCGAAGCCTATCGGCAATATCAGATCGAACACGAAGACGAGATTCTTGCGCCCGGCGATGCCTTCCCGCTGGTGGAAAAACTCCTGAACCTGAACACTCGCCTCGGCCGCGCGCGGGTCGAGGTGATCCTGGTGTCGCGCAACAGCGCCGACACCGGTTTGCGCGTGTTCAACTCGATTCACCATTACGGTCTGGCGATTTCCCGCGCAGCGTTTGTCGGCGGGCGCAGTCCGTATCCGTATCTGAAAGCCTTCGGTTGCGACCTGTTTCTGTCGACGCATGCCGAGGATGTGCGCGCGGCGCTGGATGCCGGTTTTGCCGCCGCGACGATTTTGTCCGGTGGCGCCAGCCGCGCGGCCAGCGATGAACTGCGCATTGCCTTCGACGGTGACGCGGTGATTTTTTCCGACGAATCGGAGCGCGTCTATCAGTCCGGTGGGCTGGAAGCGTTTCAGGCCAAGGAACGTGAATCGGCGCGCGAGCCATTGCGCGGTGGGCCGTTCAAGGGCTTCCTCGCCGCGCTTAATCTGTTGCAGCGCGAGTTTCCCGATGACGACTGCCCGATCCGCACGGCGCTGGTCACCGCGCGGTCGGCACCGGCACACGAACGGGTGATCCGCACCTTGCGTGAATGGGATATCCGCCTGGACGAATCACTGTTCCTCGGTGGCTTGACCAAATCGGCGTTTCTCGAAGCGTTTGCCGCCGACGTGTTCTTCGACGATCAGGCCGGTCACTGTGAACTCGCCCGCGAAGTGGTCGCCACTGGCCATGTGCCGCATGGCATCAGCAACGAACCGTCGATCTAAAGCCCCTGTGCTTCAAGACGTTGCGTCGCACGTCGTACTCGCCAAGGCACTGCTAAGCTGAATCAAATCTCCGCCATGTTGGCTTGCGAGGAGGTCATATGATTCGTTCGATGCTGTATGCCACTGACCTCGGTCTGTACGCACCGTTGGTGATGCAGCATGCCCTGGCGTTGGCGCGAACGTTCAACGCCGACTTGTATGTAGTGCATGCGGTAGAACCGATGGGGCTGTTTGCCGAATCGGTGTTGCAGAGCTATCTCGACGAGCAGGCGTTGAACGAATTCCACAGCGAGGGTCTGAAAACAGTCATTGCCAATATCGAGCAGCGGGTGCTGGAGAGTTTTCGCGAAGAACTGGGGGATGAGGGCGAGCAGGATTTGCAACGGATTCGCGCGGTGCGTGTGCTGCAGGGCGATCCGTCGCAGGTGATTCTCGACCAGGTGGAGAAACTCTCCGTCGATTTGCTGATCGTAGGCAGTCACAGCCATGGGGTGGGCGCGGAAACACCGTTGGGGCGCACGGCGACACGGGTCCTGCAATTGGCCAAGGTGCCGGTTTATCTGGTGCCACTGGTGGAACGTCGGCGGCGGGAGGATCGCTGAAGCGGGATTAATGGCGTTTTGATAAAAAAGTTCTAGATTTATTCTCCAAACCATTAATATAGTTATATACCGTCGCTGATGCCCGTGGCGTCTACCTGCTTTGAGGGATTCATATGAAGCTTCAACAATTGCGCTACATCTGGGAAGTGGCGCACCACGACCTCAACGTCTCCGCTACAGCCCAAAGCCTTTACACCTCGCAACCGGGCATCAGTAAACAAATCCGTCTGCTGGAAGATGAACTCGGTGTTGAAGTGTTTGCCCGCAGCGGCAAGCACCTGACCCGCGTCACGCCAGCCGGCGAGCGCATCATCACCACCGCCGGTGAGATTCTGCGCAAGGTTGAAAGCATCAAGCAGATCGCCCAGGAGTTCTCCAACGAGAAGAAAGGTACCCTGTCGATCGCCACCACTCACACCCAGGCGCGTTATGCCTTGCCGCCGGTGATCAGCAATTTCATCAAGCAATACCCCGACGTTGCGCTGCACATGCATCAGGGTTCGCCGATGCAGATCGCTGAAATGGCCGCTGACGGCACCGTCGATTTCGCCATCGCCACTGAAGCGCTGGAGTTGTTCGGCGATCTGGTGATGATGCCGTGCTACCGCTGGAACCGCTGCGTGGTCGTACCGCAGGGCCACCCGCTGACCAAACTGCCGAAGCTGACCCTCGAAGCATTGGCCGAATACCCGATCGTGACATACGTGTTCGGTTTTACTGGCCGTTCAAAACTCGACGAAGCCTTCAGCCATCGTGGCCTGACGCCGAAAGTAGTGTTCACCGCTGCCGACGCCGACGTGATCAAAACCTACGTGCGTCTTGGCCTGGGCGTGGGCATCGTGGCGAAAATGGCGGTCGACACCAAACTCGACAACGATCTGGTGGTGCTGGATGCCAGTGAGCTGTTCGAATCGAGCATCACCAAAATCGGTTTCCGTCGCGGCACTTTCCTGCGCGGTTTCATGTGCGATTTCATTGAGAAGTTCGCGCCGCACCTGACCCGTGAAGTGATGGCCAAAGCCATTCAGTGCCACAACAAGCAGGAACTGGAAGAGCTGTTCGACGGCGTCGAACTGCCGGTTCACTAAGCACCTGTCTCAAAGCACCTCGGTGACAGCAAACTGTTGCCGGGTGCCCGCCACCAGAATTTCCACCTCATCGCCTTCGAACTTGCCCAGCAGGCTTTTGCCCAGCGGCGAGCGCGGGGTGATGACGGTAATCGGTTGACCCACCACATCGACTTTCAGGCCCGCCGCATCCGGCGCCAGAAACAGCCATTGCTCGCGACCCTTTTCATCTTCCAGGCCGAGCAGGGCGCCGACCTCTATTCCACGGTTTTCATCATAGGCGCGCAGTGTCAGGTTCTGGCACAGCACCAGTGACTGACGGATTTCCTCAACCCGTTTCGCCTGCCCGGCTGCCAGGTACGACGCCTCTAAACCCAGCGTGTCGTACTTGTTTTCGGCGATGTTCTCTTCGTGGGTCGCGGTTTCGTAAGCGGTTTGCGCGGCGCGTTCGGCGATGTCGAGGTCGATGCGCAGTTTGTCGATAATCAGTTGGTGGACGCTGTGCTTGTTCATGATCAATCGCAGAATTGCAAAACGTTGGCGCGGCTCTTTTCGCTGGGCGCGGTCTGATCCTGCTGCAGCCAGAACTGGCATTTTGGGTTCGCCTGGTTACGGCTGCTGCTGCGTGCCTGATCAAGGCGATTCTGCTGCTCGTTCTTGCGCAGGTTTTCTTCGTACTGATCGAACAACGGACTCTGCGGCGGGATGTCCGGACGCTCCTGGACGGCAGCCGGTGGATTGGCCAGTTGCTGTACCGCCTGAGCGACCGGGGCCAATTGTTCGTTGAACAGAAATCGAGAGAGCAGCCAGCAGGTCAGTGCGATGGCGAGAAAGCCCAGCCACAGGCCCAAGGCAATGCTGCCGGTCAGATGCAGCGCGCTAAGCTGAACAGGCAAGGGGGGACGCGAGTTGGGACGGTAGGGCATGGCTGCCTCCTGGCGGATGATTGCGGGCAAGTGGCGATTGTCGCACGAAGATTAATCGCCGTCGGCTCTTCTGCGCGAGGTCATTTATGCGGACAATCGCTGCTTTTGCCAACGGGAGTCTTGAATGCTGGAACTGAAACCCCGCTGGGATATTTTCTGCACCGTGGTCGACAACTATGGCGACATCGGCGTGACCTGGCGTCTGGCCCGGCAATTAGTGGCTGAACATTCATTGGCGGTGCGGCTGTGGGTCGATGATCTGCGGGCGTTCGAGCGGATTTGCCCGGAAATCGACAGCAATGCCGCACGGCAATGGCAGCAAGGCGTCGAAGTGCGCCATTGGCCGCGCGAATGGGCACCGACCGGAGCGGCTGATGTGGTGATCGCCGCGTTCGCCTGTCAATTGCCCACTGATTACATGGACGCCATGGCCGAGCGGGCGAAACCGCCGCTGTGGATGAATCTCGACTATCTGAGTGCCGAAGATTGGGTTGTTGGCTGCCACGGCTTGCCGTCGGTGAAGTACAAATCGGTGCAGAAGATCTTCTTTTTTCCGGGGTTCCAGGCGGGCACGGGTGGATTGCTGCGTGAGCGAGGATTGCTTGAGCAGCGTCGGCAGTTTCAGCAGGATCCGCCAGCGCAGCGACAATTCCTGCAAGGTCTGGGGATCGAGCGCGCGCCCGAGGCTCAGTTGATTTCGCTGTTTGCCTACGAGAACGCCGGGCTGGCCAGTTGGCTCGATGTATTGGCCGCTGATGCGAAACCGAACCATCTGCTGGTGCCGGAAGGGCGAATTCTCGGCGACGTGGCGCGCTGGCTTGGGGTGGAAACCCTCAGCGTCGGCGCTATTGAGGTGCGCCAGTCATTGACCGTGCAAGTGCTGCCGTTTGTCCGTCAGGATCAATATGATCGTCTGCTCTGGTGTTGTGATTTCAACGCGGTGCGCGGCGAAGACTCGTTCGTCCGGGCGCAATGGGCAGGGCGGCCGATGCTCTGGCACATCTATCAGCAGGACGAAGACATCCATCTGGACAAGCTCGATGCCTTCCTGGCGCTCTATACAAAAGGCCTGTCGCCGGCAGCCGCTGAGGCGATGAACGGTCTTTGGCAGGCGTGGAGCGCTGGTCTGCCGATCGGGGAACACTGGCTCAATGCCCGGAATTATTGGCCAGAGCTGCAAGAAAACGCCGAGGGATGGTGTCTGGAACAAGGCTTGCAGGCCGATCTTGCCGCGGCGCTGGTACAGTTTTACCTAAATTGGATATGATACGCGGCCTAGATTTTTGTAAATCCCATCCAAATTCGGATATTCGCAATGAAAACTGGTAAAGAACTCAAACCCGGTACAGTGATTCGTCTCGAAAACGATCCTTGGCTGGTTCAGAAAGCTGAATTCACCAAGTCGGGCCGTAACAGCGCGATCATGAAGACCAAGCTGAAAAACCTGCTGACCGGTTACAAGACCGAGATCGTTTACAGCGCTGACGACAAACTGGACGACGTAATCCTCGACCGCAAAGAAGCGACCCTGTCGTTCATCAGCGGCGACACCTACACGTTCATGGACACCACTGACTACACCATGTACGAGCTGAACGCTGAAGATATCGAAAGCGTTCTGCCGTTCATCGAAGAAGGCATGACCGACGTTTGCGAAGCCGTGTTCTTCGAAGATCGTCTGGTATCCGTAGAGCTGCCGACCACCATCGTGCGCGTAGTTGACTACACCGAAGGTTCGGCTCGCGGCGACACTTCCGGCAAAGTAATGAAGCCAGCCAAGCTGAGCAACGGTACTGAGCTGCAAGTTGCTGACTTCATCGAAATCGGTGACAAGATCGAGATCGACACCCGCGAAGGCGGTTCCTACAAAGGCCGTGCTAAATAAGCACTGCTTTTCGCGGAAAGAAAAAGCCCGACCATTGAGTCGGGCTTTTTTGTGCCTGCTGAAAGATCAAAAGATCGCAGCCTGCGGCATTTCCTACAGGATTCGGTGTAGGCGCTGTCGCAGGCTGCGATCTTTTTGCTTTATTCAGACAGTGACGTGCAGACGAACATCGACATTGCCACGGGTGGCGTTGGAGTACGGGCAGACCTGGTGCGCGGCGTCGACCAGCGATTGCGCGTCGGCTTGTTCCAGGCCTGGCAGGCTGACGTGCAAATCGATGTCCAGACCGAAGCCGCCAGGAATCTGGCCAATACCGACGTGGGCGGTGATCGAGGCGTCATCCGGGATTTTGCGTTGGGTCTGGCTGGCCACGAATTTCAGCGCGCCGATGAAGCAGGCCGAGTAACCGGCAGCAAACAGTTGCTCAGGGTTGGTCGCTGCACCGCCAGCGCCGCCGAGTTCTTTCGGGGTGGCGAGTTTGACATCGAGGATATTGTCGCTGGAGATCGCACGACCATCACGGCCGCCGGTGGAGGTTGCGATTGCGGTGTAGAGCGTTTGCATGGTGTGAGCCTCGTCGGATGTAATATTTTGCGCTAATTGTTTGCGCGCTAAGTAAGTGCGAGATGAATGTAGCTCGCTAATATCTTGCGCGCAAGATAATTTTTCTGAAAATGCAGCGCTGATAATTCCGATGCTTCGTTCAATGACGTTTATAAGCGCGGTCTAGAGCGGTTGGAGGGCGTTTTCGGAAGGCGAAAAGTCTTTGTAGGAGCAAGGCTTGCCCGCGATGGCGGTGTATCAGTCAAAGCGATTCCGGCAGGGAGCAAGTCTTCGCGGGCAAGCCTTGCTCCTACAAGAATCAGGCGAGGCTGTTTTGCAGGTAGCTGCGCAGGGCCTGCAATTCGGACTGCAGGTTTTGCAGACGCTCCAGGCTGAAGCCGCTGGCGCCGAGGATGCACGGCGGAACGCTGCGCGCCTGGTCTTTCAGTGCTCGACCTTGCTCGGTCAGTTCGACAATGACCACGCGTTCATCCTCACGGCTGCGAGTGCGGCTGAGCAAGCCTTCGCCTTCCAGCCGTTTCAGCAGCGGCGTCAGTGAACCCGGATCGGTCAGCAGCCGCGTGCTGATTTCTCCGACGGTCAGACCATCCTTTTCCCACAGCACCATCATCGCCAGGTACTGCGGATACGTCAGGCCCAGCGCTTGCAACAGCGGCTTGTAAACCTTGGTCATCATCAGTGAAGTCGAGTGCAGGGCAAAGCACGCCTGGTTGTCCAGCAGCAGTTCTTCGCAAACGTCAGGGGTGTTGTGGTCGATGGTCATATCTAAGCCTTGATCGGTGATGGGCATGAATCTAGCGCTCGAATGTTTAATGCGCCAGATAATTATCCGTCACTAGTGACGACCCAGATCCCGCTGCAGCGCCAGATCCCAAGGGGGCACCGGGCTGAACCGCGTCTTCAGGTACTCCAGCAGCAAACGGCTGCGGGAGTGGGTCTGCTGCTCCATGCGCAGTGCGTAGATGCCCGTAGATTCAGCTTTCGGCAGGCCACTTTCGCAAAACAGCGGCAGCAGTTCCCCGCGCAGCAGATATTCGCTGGCCAGCCAGGTGGGCAAGTGGGCGATGCCCAGCCCGGCCAAGGCGCCACACACGAGTGCCTCGGCATTGTTGGCGCTCATGCGGATGCGTGCCGGACGGTGCAAGTGCATTTGCCCGTCCTGTTCGAAACGCCAGGCGAAGGGCGGGGCCAGTCCTTCCCAATCCAGTCCGTCATGCTCGTTCAACTGTGCTGGTTGCTTGGGCACGCCGCGACGCTTGAGATAGTCCGGGCTGGCGCAGGCAATGCGCACCATGCTCGCCAACGGCGTGGCGACCAGTCGTGTGTCGGCCAATTGCCCCGCACGTAGCACCAGATCAACCTTGCCCAGGTTCGAACCGCCCATGTCGACGAAACTGTCGATCAGGTGCAATTGCACGTCCAGCCCTGGGTAGAGAACGAGGAAGTCGGCAATCACCGGCGCCAGATGCCGCCGCCCGAACGCTGCCGGGGCATCGATGCGAATCAAGCCTTCGGGTGCGCTGCTCAGGGAAACCGCTTCGGCCCGGGCCAGTTGCAGTTCGGCGACGATGCGCCGCGCTCGCTCGGCGAACGCCAGACCGGCCGGCGTAGCGAGTACGGCGTGAGTACTGCGAATGAACAACTGGCTGCCGACGGCATTCTCCAGACTGTCGATGCGCCGCGCGACCGCTGATGGCGTCAGCGGATGCCGGCGCGAGGCGGCGGAAAAGCTGCCACTCTCCAGCACATCGAGAAACAGCCCGAGTTGATCGGTCAATTGATTGGGATTCATGTGGATTCAACGCTTGTGCGATATCGGCACAGCCATTGTGCGTTGCTGTGCGTTTCCCCGCCAGCCGTGACTGCGTAGGATGAATCGCCTGACGTAAGAGGAATTTGGCTGTGATGGAGTTTTTGTTGTACCTGCTGTTCGGCGCGGCGCTCGGCACGCTCGGAGGTATCTTCGGCATCGGTGGCGGTTTGATTGCCATTCCATTGCTCGGCGTGTGGTTCGGGCTGGATCAACAGATTGCCCAGGGCACGGCGCTGGTGATGGTGGTGCCCAACGTGATGCTGGCGCTGTGGCGCTACCACCAGCGCAATCGCATCGAACTGCGCCACGCTTTGCCGTTGGCGGTAATGGGATTCTGCTTTGCCTGGATCGGCTCGATCTGGGCGATGGGCATTGATGCGCAAACCATGCGTATCGGCTTCGTCGCGTTTCTTGTGGTGCTGTCGGCCTACAACCTGCTGAAAATGTTCGGTCGTCAACCCGCTACCACTTCCGAAATGCGTTATTCGTGGCCGTGGCTCGGCGTACTCGGTGCGGCGTCCGGGACCATGGGAGGGTTGTTCGGTGTTGGTGGGGCGGTGGTAGCGACGCCGGTGCTGACCAGCCTGTTCGGTACCACGCAAGTGGTTGCCCAGGGTTTGTCGCTGGCGCTGGCATTGCCAAGCACTGGCGTCACCCTGGTGACTTACGCGGTGCACCACGAAGTGGACTGGATGATCGGCTTGCCGCTCGCCATCGGCGGTCTGGCCAGCATCAGTTGGGGGGTGAAGGTCGCCCACGCGATGCCGGAGAAACTCCTGCGTGGGCTGTTTTGCGGCTTTCTGGTGCTGTGTGCGGTGATGCTCGCGTTTAAAGTTTGAAACCTTCGACGATGTGCTCGGCCAGGCACTCGGTGATCGGCGACGGATTGTTCAGGTTGCGGATCAGCATAATGCTCGCCTCGGGCAGCAATGGCAGGTCTTCGGCGGCGCCGAGAATGCGCATGTCCGGGGTGATCAGACTTTCCAGTTGGGCGGTAATCGCCAGACCTGCGCTGACCACGGCCATCAGCGCCGACAAACTGGTGCTGTTGTAGGCGATACGGTAATCGCGGCCCATCGCGTCCAGCGCGTTGCACGCCCACAAGCGGCAGAAACAATCACTGTTGAACATCGCCAGTGGCAGCGGTGTTTGCTCGTGGGCGCTGAAGTTTTGCGCCTCGGCCCAGACGAAACGCTCCTTGCGCAGCAATTGGCCGATCTCGTTGCCCGGCTCGCGAGTGACGATCGATAGATCGAGATCGGTGCGTTGCAGCAGTTGTTTGGTCGACTCGCAGTGCACTTCGATCTGGATCAGCGGATAGAACTGTGCGAATCGCGAGAGGATCCCCGGCAGAAAGCGCATCACGTAATCATCCGGCGTACCAATGCGCACGGTGCCGACCATGTGTGGCTCGCGCAACGTGTTGAACACTTCGCTGTGCAGTTTGAGGATGCGCCGCGCATACCCGAGCAGCACCTGGCCTTCCGCAGTCAGGCGCACCTGACGGCCTTCGCGCTCGAATAGCTGGCGCTGCAAAACGTCTTCTTCCAGACGCTTCATCTGCATGCTCACCGCCGATTGCGTGCGGTTGACCATCTCGCCTGCGCGGGTAAAGCCACCCTGGTCGGCAATCGCGACAAAGGTGCGCAGTACATCGGTATCGATACTTGGGTAGGCCGACAATTGATGAATCTCCGTGATGCATGCCATCAGAAACATTCGTTGGATTGATCTTAGCGCCGGCGCGAGACTTGAGCCATCCACATGGAGGGCAACACGATGAAAGGTCAAAGCGAGTATGTAAGGGACGATAAATTTGCCGGTCACGGCCATATCGTTTCCGATTTGCTGCACAAGTTTAGCCGCTGGTACGAACTGCACCGCGAACGTGAGTTGCTCGCCAGTCTGAGTGACGAAGCGTTGAAGGACATCGGGATCAGCCGTGCCGATGTCGAACATGAAGCGGTGCGGCCGTTCTGGGACGACCCAATGCACAAATGATCAGGGGATTACTACACAAACAACTTTCAGGTGAGGTAGGTTGCGAGCAGACAAGGAGATGCTCATGCGCGCGACACTGTCCTTTTCCCTCAATCAGGCTCGACGTCTGGCGCTGGCTGCCCAAGGATTCAACGGGCGCCAGCCGCCGACCGTCAAGGCAACGCACGTCAACCGGCTGATCGAACGGCTGGGCCTTTTGCAGATTGATTCCGTCAACGCTGTTGTGCGCTCGCACTACCTGCCGCTGTTTTCCCGTCTCGGCGCCTATTCTTCCGATTTGCTCGACCAGGCCGCCTGGAGTTCAGGGCGACGTCGTACGTTGTTTGAATACTGGGGGCACGAGGCGTCGTTGCTGCCGCTGTCGATGTATCCGCTGATGGGCTGGCGGATGCAGCGGGCCAGGCGTGGCGAAGATATCTATCAGCAATTGGCAAAGTTTGGCCGCGAGCAGCCAGACGTGGTGCGCCGGGTATTGAGCGCAGTCGAAGAGCGTGGCGCATTGGGTGCTGGCAGTCTGTCGACTCGCGAAGGCAAGCCCGGCCAATGGTGGGACTGGAGTGCGGAGAAGCATGCGCTGGAATGGTTGTTCGCTGCCGGTGAGGTGACGGTGGCCGGACGGCGCGGTTTTGAGCGTTTGTACGATTTGCCGGAGCGGGTGCTCCCGTTATCGACCCTGCAACAAGCGCTCCCCGATGAAGCCCAGGCGCAGCGTGGGTTGCTGCTGCACGCAGCGCAGGCACTGGGCGTTGGCACCGAAAAAGATCTGCGTGATTACTTTCGTCTGAATCCTGCTGACGCGCGTCCGCGTTTGGCGGAACTGGTTGAGGCGGGGCAACTGCAAATGTGCGAAGTCGCCGGTTGGCGGCAGATCGCTTATTGCCTGGCGGAGCCGAAAGTCCCGCGCAAGGTTGTCGCCAGTGCGCTGCTGTCGCCCTTCGATTCGTTGATTTGGGAGCGTAGCCGGACGGAGCGGCTGTTCGACTTCCGCTATCGGCTGGAGATTTACACACCGCAGGACAAGCGGGTTTACGGCTATTACGTGTTGCCGTTTTTGCACAACGAGCGCATTGCTGCGCGGGTCGATCTGCGCGCCGAGCGGGCGTCAGGACGGTTGGCGGTGCATGCAGTGCACGAAGAGAAAACGGGGTTGGATGAGCAGGGCATGTTGGCGCTGGCGGTGAATTTGCGGCGGATGGCGAATTGGTTGGGGCTTGCGCGGGTGCAGCTGAATTGTCAGCGCGAGAGTGCCGCACGGTTGCGGGTGGCATTGACGCAGATCGGGAGCGATTGAGCGGACGCCATCGCTGGCAAGCCAAGCTCCCACAGTGATCGGGTCGGTCACAAAATCTGTGTACGACGCGAATCGTGTGGGAGCCTGGCTTGCCAGCGATGGGGCCAGGTCAGGCGATAAAGATGTCCAGCCTCAGCGGCGGACTTGCTTCAGGGTTTCAGCAATCAGGAACGCCAACTCCAGCGACTGATCAGCATTCATCCGCGGATCACAATGCGTGTGATACCGATCCGACAACCCGTCTTCAGTAATCGGCCGCGCGCCACCAATGCACTCGGTGACATTTTGCCCGGTCATCTCGATGTGAATACCGCCGGCATAAGTGCCTTCTGCTTCGTGCACCTGGAAGAACTGTTTGACCTCACCAAGGATTTGCGCGAAGTCGCGGGTCTTGTAGCCGCTGCTGGCCTTGATGGTGTTGCCGTGCATCGGGTCGGAACTCCACAGCACCTGCTTGCCTTCACGCTGCACTGCACGAATCAGCGCTGGCAGGTGATCGCCGACCTTGTTCGCGCCCATGCGCGCGATGAGGTTCAGGCGGCCCGGGTCGTTGCTCGGGTTGAGCACGTCGATCAGGCGAATCAGGTCGTCCGGGTTCATGCTCGGGCCGACTTTGACGCCGATCGGGTTGTTCACGCCGCGAAGGAATTCGACATGCGCACCGTCGAGCTGACGGGTACGGTCGCCGATCCAGAGCATGTGCGCCGAGCAATCGTAGTAATCATTGGTCAGGCTGTCGCGACGCACGAAGGCTTCTTCGTAGTTCAGCAGCAGCGCTTCGTGAGCGGTGAAAAAGCTGGTTTCGCGCAGTTGCGGCGAGCTGTCCATGCCGCAGGCACGCATGAACGCCAGCGTTTCATCGATGCGATCGGCGAGGTGGCTGTACTTCTCGGCCAGCGCCGAGTTGGCAATGAAATCGAGGTTCCATTTGTGCACCTGATGCAGGTCGGCAAAACCGCCTTGGGCGAAGGCGCGCAACAGGTTCAGCGTCGCGGTGGACTGGTGATAGGATTGCAGCAGGCGTTCCGGATCCGGCACGCGGCTCTTTTCGTCGAAGCCGATGCCGTTGACGATGTCGCCACGGTAGGCGGGCAGGGTCACGCCGTCGATAGTCTCGTCGTTGGCCGAACGCGGCTTGGCGAACTGACCGGCCATGCGCCCGACCTTGACCACCGGGCAACCGGCCGCGAAGGTCATGACGATCGCCATTTGCAGCAACACTTTAAAGGTGTCGCGAATCTTCGCTGCGGAGAATTCGGCGAAGCTTTCCGCGCAATCGCCGCCCTGCAGCAGGAACGCCCGGCCCTGAGTCACTTCGGCAAACTGACGGCGCAGTTCGCGCGCCTCGCCGGCAAACACCAATGGCGGATAACTGGCCAGGGTTTGCTCGACCTGGCGCAGGTGCGCGGCGTCGGGGTATTGGGGTTGTTGCTGGATCGGCAGGGCGCGCCAGCTGTCAGGGCTCCACGGTTGGCTCATCACGGTCTCTAAGGTTCTACGCACGGAAGGCCATGGTATCAGCAAATTAGTGCGTGACCTGTTCCTGCCCCTTCGCCGACAATCGCCGTTTTGCCACGGCGCCATAGCGGTGCCATCGCGTCACCGCGCCCGGTGACCATCAGGAGACGAAATGACTGAGGAGCGCGTCGAGCATCTGCTCGCCGAAGTACAGGATGAGTTCGGCGTGATTCGCGTGCTGGAAGTGGCTGATTATCGCTTTCTGGAATTCGGTGATGCGATCGAGCAGAGCTGCGTGTTCACTGCTGACCCGAGCTGGCTGGAATACGACTACACCCGCGCGATGCTGATCGGCGCGTTGTGCCATGAGCTGCCGGAGAGTGCGCTGTTTCTCGGGCTGGGTGCGGGGACGTTGACTCAGGCGTGCCTCAAGTTCTTGCCGCTGGAAGACGTCGAAGCCATCGAGTTGCGCCCGGACGTGCCGCGCCTGGCCATCGAATACCTTGGGCTGGACGATGATCCGCGTTTGTATATCCGTGTCGGTGATGCGTTGGAGTTGTTGCCGACGGCGGAACCTGCGGATCTGATCTTCGTCGACCTCTACACTGACGTCGGGCCGGGTGTCGGGCATCTGGCGTGGGGTTTTCTCGGTGATTGCCAGAAGCGTTTGAATCCAGGTGGCTGGCTGGTGATCAACCAGTGGGCTACCGATGATGGCCAGCCACTGGGCGCGGCGCTGTTGCGCGGGCTCTATCACCGGCATTACTGGGAGCTGCCGGTGAAGGAGGGCAATGTGATTCTGCTGGTGCCGGCGGACCTCGATCAGGAGCTGGACATGCAGGCGCTGAGCGCCCGGGCCGAAGCACTGGCGCCGCAGTTGGGCTACTCGCTGGAGTCGTTGATCAAGGCGATTCGCCCGGCCACATGATTCGCTGAATGTGCCGGCCCCATCGCGGGCAAGCCCGCTCCCACAGTGACCGTGTCCTTCACAGATTTTGTGTACGGCGCGGAACCTGTGGGAGCGGGCTTGCCCGCGATGGGGTCGGCATGACCGCCACCTGTTTCAAATACCTTTGAATATTCCGGGGCGCCGTTCCACCAACGACCGTACCCCCTCCTTGGCATCCTCGCTCGCCAGCAACTTCTTCACCAACGCCGGCAATCCCTGTGCCGCCGCCGTCTCACCCTCATACCGCGCCTGGCGCGCCGACATCAACGTTGCCTGCACCCCTAACGGTGCCTGCCGGGCAATCCGTTCGGCCAATTCAATCGCCCGTGGCAGCAAATCCTCACTGGCCATCACTTCCTGCACCAACCCCAAGCGCAACGCATCGTGCGCATCAAACTCGTCACCGGTCAGCAACCAGCGCATCGCGTTGCCCCAACCGGCGATCTGCTGAAAACGCAACGTCGCGCCACCAAAAGGAAAGATCCCACGCTGTACTTCCATTTGCGCGAAGCGGGTATTGCTCGCACAAAGATTGATATCAGCAGCCAGCATCAATTCGATACCGATGGTCGGGCAATAACCCTGCGCAGCGACAATTACCGGTTTGCTCACCCTCGGCCCGACGAATACACCCCACGGATCACAACCGCCGGTCGGAACCCGCCAGCCTTGGGCCAGCGCCGAGCTGGCATTCACTAGATCGAGACCGGCGGTAAAGTGCTCGCCGTGGCCGAACACCACAGCCACCCGGGCTTCACTGTCGGCCTCGAACTCGCCGTAAGCCAGGCTTAGCTCATTGAGCAGGTCGAGGTCGAAAGCATTGCGCTTGGCCGCTCGATCCAGGCCGATCAAGTGCATGTGGCCACGACGTTCTCGGCTGACGCGGCCGGGGCAGGGCTGGTTCATGGTAAATCCTCGGGCGGGAAGGGCGGGTGCGGCGACGGAATGCCGCACGTCGGTGAATCGTTTAAGCGTCATCGCCCGCAGGGCCGGGCCTTTGAAAAATAGACCTTGGCGCGATTATCCGCAAAACCCCGTTACACAGCGGTGACACACGCATTCAGACGATAAAAAAAGCTCCCTTTTTGGGCAAAATCCGGTATAGTGCGCGCCGGCCTTTAACCGGGCCGCGTTTAGGTAGCGCAATTTCCCGAAGTCAGCTTCGGCTGCACGTCCGCATTGCGGGCTCTTCCCGGACGATTCTTTTTTTCATTCATTCGTTTTCGCAAATCCCCGCCGACAAAGCTGCCAGGGCGACTCTTGAGTCTCAACACGGCATGCGCAGCTTTGGAGCATGGGTCTTTGCGGATGCACTTAGAGGCAGACCCATGACCCAGGAAACCGGCGGATTCGCCGCTTTTAATCTTAACCCGAATATTCTTGCAGCCGTCGCAGCGACCGGCTACGAAGAGCCTTCGGCGATTCAGCAGCAATCGATCCCGATCATCATGGCCGGCCAGGACATGATTGGCCAAGCGCAAACCGGTACCGGTAAAACCGCCGCGTTCGCTCTGCCTATTCTGCACCGCATCGATCCTGCCAAGCGCGAACCGCAAGCCCTGATCCTGGCGCCAACCCGAGAGTTGGCGCTGCAAGTAGCAACCGCTTTTGAAACCTACGCCAAGCAAATGCCAGGCGTCACCGTTGTTGCCGTTTACGGCGGCGCGCCGATGGGCCCGCAACTCAAGGCTATCCGTAACGGCGCACAGATCGTTGTCGCCACTCCGGGCCGTCTGTGCGACCACCTGCGTCGCGACGAGAAAGTTCTGTCGACCGTGAACCACCTGGTTCTCGACGAAGCTGACGAAATGTTGAAGCTGGGCTTTATGGATGACCTGGAAGTCATCTTCAAGGCTCTGCCAGCGACCCGTCAGACCGTTTTGTTCTCGGCTACCCTGCCGCAGTCGATCCGCGCCATTGCCGAACGCCATCTGCGCGATCCGCAACACGTGAAGATCCAGACCAAGACCCAGACTGTTACCGCGATCGAACAGGCTCACCTGTTGGTTCACGCTGACCAGAAGACTTCGGCCGTTCTCAGCTTGCTGGAAGTGGAAGATTTCGACGCTCTGATCATGTTCGTACGCACCAAGCAAGCGACCCTGGATCTGGCCAGTGCCCTCGACGCCAAAGGCTACAAAGCCGCTGCGCTGAACGGTGACATCGCCCAGAACCAGCGTGAGCGCGTCATCGACTCGCTGAAAGATGGCCGTCTGGACATCGTTGTGGCGACCGACGTTGCTGCTCGTGGTCTGGACGTTCCGCGCATCACTCACGTGTTCAACGTTGACATGCCGTACGATCCGGAATCCTACGTTCACCGTATCGGCCGTACTGGCCGTGCCGGTCGCGAAGGTCGTGCACTGCTGCTGGTGACTCCACGTGAGCGCCGCATGCTGCAAGTGATCGAGCGTGTAACCGGTCAGAAAGTTGCTGAAGTCCGCCTGCCGGACGCACAGGCAGTTCTCGATGCACGCATCAAGAAACTGACCAACAGCCTGTCGCCGCTGGTTGCTGATGCCGAGTCGACTCACGGTGAACTGCTTGATCGTCTGACTGCAGACATCGGTTGCACTCCGCGTGCTCTGGCTGCTGCGCTGCTGCGCAAAGCCACCAACGGTCAAGCGCTGAACCTGGCGGCGATCGAGAAGGAACGTCCACTGGTGCCGAACAACGCACCGCGTGGCGACCGTCCTGAGCGTACCGGTGACCGTCCTGATCGTGGTGACCGCGAGCGTCGCGCGCCAATGCCTTTGGGCGAAGGCCGTGCTCGTTGCCGTACCGCGCTGGGTGCGCGTGACGGTATCGCTGCGAAAAACCTGCTGGGCGCCATCCTCAACGAAGGTGGTCTGGCCCGTGAAGCGATCGGTCGCATCCAGGTGCGTGACAGCTTCAGCCTCGTCGAGCTGCCGGAAGATGGTCTGGACAAACTCCTGACCAAACTGAAGGACACTCGCGTTGCCGGTAAGCAGCTGAAACTGCGTCGCTATCGCGAAGATTGATCCGCCCTTGGGCTGATTGATCGAACATAAAAAATCCCCGACTGGTTCGGGGATTTTTTTGTCTGTTTTTCAAGATCAAGAGATCGCAGCCTTCGGCAGCTCCTACAGGGAAATGCATTCTCATGCAGGAGCTGCCGAAGGCTGCGATCTTTTGCTTTTAACCGAAACGATAAATATCCATCCCCAGCGCCCCCATCGTGAACCCCTGATGCGCCACGCTGAACTCGCCACCTGCCCCTCGCGCAAAATACAACGGCAACAAATGCTCATCACTCGGATGGCTGCGTACTGCGTTCGGCGCCTGCTGGCGGTAGTCGTGCAGCGCCGCCTCATCGTCGGCCGCGAGCTTTGCGATTACCCAGTCACGGAAGTCTTTAGCCCACGGTTCAACGCTTTCCGGCCCAGCATGCCAATCCAGTTCGCGCAGGTTGTGGGTGATGCTGCCAGAGCCGATCAGCAGAATCCCTTGCTCGCGTAAACCGGCCAGCGCCCGGCCAACGCGGGTCTGAAGCGCCGGGCCTGCGCGGCTTGGCAAGGAAATCTGCACCACTGGAATATCGGCCTGCGGATACATCAGCGATAAGGGCACCCACACGCCGTGATCGAACGGACGTTGCGGATCGAGGCGCGCAAGCAGACCGTTGGCGGCCAGCAGATCGGCGACTTCGGCAGCCAGTTGCGGATTGCCTGGCGCCGGGTATTGCACTTCAAACAACGCACGAGGGAAGCCGCCGAAATCATGCCAGGTTTCCGGTTGCGCATGGCTGCTGACCAGTAATTCTTGGCTCTCCCAGTGGGCGGAGACGATCACGATGGCTTTGGGTTTCGGCAGTTCGGCTGCCAAACGTGCGAGAGCCGGGCCGCTGGCGCCGGGCTCCAGTGCGAGCATGGGCGAACCGTGGGAAATAAACAGGCTGGGAAACATGATGGGTTCCTGAGCGGTAAGATGAGGTCATCTTCAGTCAGATCATTGATCTAAATCTAATATAAGTTTTAACGCCTTTTGATCGATTTTTTAGGGGATATTCATGCAGCCTGAGTTTTGGCAAAAGAAGTGGGCTTCCAATCAGATCGGCTTCCATCTGCCGCAAGTGAACCCGTATCTGCAACGGTATTGGCCGGATCTCGCGATCCCGACGCAAGCGGGCGTGCTGGTGCCTTTGTGTGGGAAAAGTCTGGATTTGCTGTGGCTGGCGGGACTTGGCCACCGCGTGCTCGGGATCGAGCTGGCGGAAAAAGCCGTCGAAGACTTTTTCGCTGAACAATCACTGCAACCGCAAGTCAGTGAGCAGGGTGCGTTCAAGGTCTATCGCGCGGGCCTCATCGAGTTGTGGTGCGGTGATGTTTTCGCGCTGACAGCGACAGACGTTGCTGATTGCACGGCACTCTATGACCGCGCAGCGCTGATCGCCTTGCCGCCGCCGATGCGTGAGCAGTATGCGGCGCATCTGCAAAGCATCTTGCCTGTTGGGTTACAGGGATTATTGATCACGCTGGATTACGATCAGACGCAAATGGCTGGGCCACCCTTCTCGGTTGACGATGCGCAGGTGCAGCGTTTGTTGGGTTCAACATGGCAGGTGAAGCTGTTAGAGGCGCAGGACGTGTTGGACGATAGCTGGAAATTTGTCCAGGCGGGAGTGACGCGGCTGGAAGAGCGGGTTTATCGGATTTCCGCTGAATAACGTTCGCAGAGCAATAAAAAATGCCCCGACAGGTCGGGGCATTTTTTTGGCCAGGCAATCTGACCGTTTCAGGTATCGCTTTGAACTTTACAGTTCTTTAACGGTGCGAACCTGATCCTTGTTGATGCGAGTCTCTTTGCCGTCAAGCTGCTTGAACTCGTAGAAGCCCGAATCATCATCGTATTTCGGGGTGTCGACGGCCTGGATTTCGCGACCGTCATTCAGCGTGATCACTGTTGGCGAGGAGCAACCGGCGAGGGTGGCCAAGCCCAGTGCGAGCATGAGAGTGGCGAGGGTCCGTTGAGTCATGAGTGTGTCTCCGAGTGGAAATTCTTTTGGTTACTGAGGCTGAGACGTACACAAGGCGTGAGAGTTCCTTGAATGCTGTCAGTCTGACACAGTGTTATGCGAATTTAACAGTTCCGGGGTATTGAGGTTGGCCAGTCGCGGGTCGTTGTCCGGGCATTGCAGGGCGGTTGCGCCGAGGCTGCGCATCACTCGGCCGGGGCTGCGCTCACCCGCATCCCAGGCGCTTTCGAAGGCTGGCAACAAAGCCACTGGAATGACACAGAGCAGGGGTTCCCAGTGCTCGTCATGGCGCAACATTAAAGGTTTTTCAGAATTCTGGTGGGCGGTTTCACGCATGCTTTGCAGCAGTGCGCCATCAATGCGCGGGACATCGCAGGGCAATACCAGTAGATGCGAATGACGCGCCGCCTTCAGGCCTGCGCGAATACCGGCCAGCGGGCCCGGAAAGTCGTTTTCGTCATCCACGACCAATTGGTCGGCAAGCGGCGCATAACGCTCGCGATTGCGGTTGCAGGAAATGATCAGATCATCCGTCAGCGGGCGCACCTTGCGGTGCAAATGCGTAATCAGCGGTTCCCCCAGCCATTCAACCAGACCTTTGTCCTGACCACCCATGCGTTGGCCGCGTCCGCCTGCCAATAGCAGAATGGAGCAGGCAGGCAATTGTGTATTCAGGGTCATCTCGGCTCTCCAGAGGGGCGGCGAAAAAAGGGGGCGCTGTGATATAACACCGGGCTGTTTCTCCTACAACTGGACGAGCCTATGAAAGCCAAGGCTGATGTACCTTTCGCCCCGCTGAACATTGCGGTGCTGACTGTGAGTGATACCCGAACCCTGGAAACCGACACCTCGGGCCAGGTCTTCGTCGACCGTTTGACGGCGGCAGGCCACCTGCTGGCCGAGCGGGTTCTGCTCAAAGATGACCTCTACAAAATCCGCGCGCAAGTCGCCAACTGGATTGCCGACGATGTCGTGCAGGTTGTGCTGATTACCGGCGGCACCGGCTTTACCGGTCGTGACAGCACCCCCGAAGCGGTGGCTTGCCTGCTCGACAAACAGGTTGATGGTTTCGGTGAGTTGTTCCGGCAGATTTCGGTGGCCGATATCGGCACCTCGACCGTGCAATCCCGGGCGCTGGCAGGTCTGGCCAACGGCACGCTGGTGTGCTGCCTGCCGGGTTCGACCAACGCCGTGCGTACAGGCTGGGACGGTATTCTTGCCGAGCAGTTGGATTCTCGGCACCGCCCGTGCAATTTTGTCCCCCATCTGAAACAGGCTGAACCTTGTGAATCCCGTGGGTAAGCCGGGCAAGACCGGCACCTTGATGCCGGTCGAAGTGGCGCTGGCGCGACTGCTGGAAATGGCCGAGGCCTCGCCGATAGTCGAGCGCGAGTTTTTGCCATTGGCAGACGTTCAGGGGCGGGTGCTCGCCGAGGACCTGATATCGACACTGGATCTGCCGCCCTGGCCGAACAGTGCGATGGATGGCTATGCCCTGAATCTGGCCGATTGGACCGGCGAGCCGTTGCCGGTCAGTCAGAAAATCTTTGCCGGGCAAGCGCCTGAACCCTTGCAGCCTGGAACCTGCGCGCGGATTTTTACCGGTGCGCCGGTACCGGCCGGGGCTGATTGCGTTGAAATGCAGGAAAACGCTGAAGTGCTTGCCGATGGCCGCGTGCGTTTCGTTGAAAGCATGATTGCCGGGCAAAACATTCGTGCGCAAGGTCAGGAGACCACAGTCGGCGAATTGATCCTGGCGGCTGGCACCCGGCTTGGGCCCATTGAACAAGGTTTGTCGGCATCCTTGGGTTGCGCTGGCTTGCAGGTGGTGCGCAAGGTTCGCGTGGCGGTGCTGTCGACCGGCGATGAGCTGGTCGAACCGGGTCAGGCGTTGGGTCCGGGGCAAATCTACAACAGCAATCGTGTGGTGCTGTGCAGTTGGTTGAAGCGCATGGGTTGCGAGGTGATTGATGCCGGAATTCTTCCGGATGATCTGGCCACCACCCGCGAGCGCCTCGGTGCATTGCAGGACGTTGATCTGATTCTTTCGACCGGTGGTGTGTCGGTGGGTGAGGCTGACTTTCTTGGCATTGCGTTGAGAGAGGAGGGCGAACTGGCGCTGTGGAAACTCGCCATCAAGCCCGGGAAGCCGCTGACGTTTGGTCATTTTCGGGGTGTCCCGGTCATCGGGCTGCCCGGCAATCCTGCGTCGACTCTGGTGACCTTCGCCTTGCTGACGCGTCCCTATCTGTTGCGCCGTCAGGGCGTTCAGGACGTTGAGCCGCTGAAGTTTGTGGTGCCTGCAGGGTTCGTCTGGCCTGTGGCAGGTAACCGCCGCGAGTATTTGCGTGGGCGCCTGGATCAGGGGCGTGCCGTTATCTATCGTAATCAAAGCTCGGGTGTCCTGCGCAGCGCGGCGTGGGCCGATGGGCTGGTGGAGGTGCTGGAAGGGCGAACGCTTGTCGAGGGCGACGAAGTGCTGTTCATTCCGCTGAGTGAGCTCCTCAGCTAGTTCGACCGCTGCATGTGCAGGCTCGGAGGAGCCTCCGAAGCCTGCATTCAATCGAACATTCAGCGAGTCATGATCGAAACGAGTTGTTCGAAGCGGCTGTTCGCCACCCATCCAAGCAAGCACAGGATCACGGCTGTGGCGCCCGCCGAATATGCCAATCGATGTTTGATGGTTCTGACATCGCCGCGAACTTCATCCATGTCCCGGCGAATGTATTTGAGGTGGGTTTCCAGCTCTGTGACACGAGGTTCCATATTCACTTCTCCGGATTTGGTGCTGCTGGTGTGACTGGCACGACTCTCCGCGAGTGGAACAACCGGGCTCCCAGGCATCCTGACTTCTTGACTATGCATTGACGTGTCCGCCTGAAGGCTGCTCGTTAATGCCGTCATTTGAAATATCGAAAGCGTTAAGCGTATATCGACTCATTACTGCACATCCTTGTGTGTTTCAAATTGAAGATTGCTACCGCCAGGGCACGATGTGCCAATGATGGCGCCGGGTCAATTCAGCCGTTTCCTCAGGTTTTGTAAGAAAATATACCGCCGTGTAGGACGTGCTGGCTGGAGTGCTTGAATTAATTGTCATTGTTGCGGCTTTTTTGCGCGGCGCAGTGGTCAAGATGTCCCGTACCGATTCCATTCAGGGAGTGACCGTAATGAGTGAACGCAGGGCGCTATTGATTCTGCATGGCAAGCAGGCACTCAACGAGGCGGTTCGCAGCGCCGTCGAGAGTAAACGCGAGCAAGGATGGCAATTGGCAGTGCGCGTGACCTGGGAAGCCGGTGACGCCGAGCGGATGGTCGAGGAGGCGCTGGCTGCCGGTTACTCGCAGATCATTGCCGGGGGCGGCGATGGTACGTTGCGCGACGTCGCTCAGGCATTGGCGGCGCATCCGGGCGAGGCCAGTCTGGTGCTGTTGCCGCTGGGCACGGCCAATGATTTCTCCCGTGCGGCGGGTGTGCCGCTGGAACCGGCCGAGGCGCTCGAATTGTTGGACGTACCGCCGCGTGACATCGATCTGGGCGAGGTGGGCGGGCAGGTTTTCCTCAATATGGCCACCGGCGGCTTTGGCAGTCAGGTCACCGCCAATACCTCGGAAGATCTCAAGAAGGTTTTGGGTGGCGCGGCCTATCTGTTTACCGGCTTATCGCGCTTCAGCGAATTGCATGCTGCCTACGGCGAGCTGCAAGGGCCGGACTTCCATTGGAGTGGCGAGCTGCTCGCATTGGGCATCGGTAACGGCCGTCAGGCGGGAGGCGGGCACGTGTTGTGCCCGCAAGCGCTGGCCGATGACGGTTTGCTGGACATCAGTATTCTGCCGGCGCCGCAGGAGTTGGTCGGCACTTTGAAGAACTTGCTCAGTGACGGTTTCGGCATCGAAAACATGTTTGTACGCACGCGTTTGCCATGGGTCGAAATCAAAGTGGCCGAAGGGCTCTATATCAATCTCGACGGCGAACCGCTGGAGGGCAGCAGCATGCGCTTCGAGGCGCGGCCGGCAGCGCTGCAGGTGCACCTGCCGGCTGACTCGCCGCTGTTGGGCGGCGTTCGCGCCGTCAGTCGTCCAGACTGATGATCTGTTCGCGCACGGCGAACAGCACCAGGCCCGCCACGTCGTAGATCTGCAGGCGCTTCATGATCTGCGAGCGGTGGGTTTCGACGGTCTTGATGCTCAGGCCCAGGCCGTTGGCGATCTCCCGGGTCGATTTGCCCCGTACGATCAGCCGCAGGATTTCCAGTTGGCGCGCGGTCAGGTTGTGCGAGTCGGAGGTTTCCGGCTGGCTCTTCTGGTTGCGCGTCAGGGCCTGGTTGATCACCGTGTGAGCGATGGCCGGGCTCAGGTAGCGTTCGTTGTTACGCAACGCTTCGAGCGCGTGTTCGAGTTCGGTGGCGGTGGTGTCCTTGAGCAGGTAGCCATGCGCGCCGGACTCCAGCGCTTGCATGATCAGCGCCGGGTCGGTGTGCATCGACAGGATCAGCACTTTGCTTTGTGGTCGCACACGCTTGAGCCGTTGCAGGGCTTCCAGGCCGCCGGTTTCTTTCATGGAAATATCCAGCAAAACGATATCGGGGTTCAGTTGCTCGACCATTTCGAGCAACTGCGAGCCGTCATTGGCCTCGCCAATTACCGCGTAACCGGGAATATCCAGTACCAGAGCGCGCACGCCGGCCCTGATCAGCGAGTGGTCATCCACCAGAAGTAAGTTACAAGTCAACGCATAACCTTATTCGTACTGGCCCGCTCGAGTGCGCGCGGCGCCCAGGGGAAAAGTGCTTCGATTTGAGTGCCTTTGCCCGGCTCGCTGGTCACGCTCAGGGTGCCACCCAACTGCTCGATCCGTTCGGCCATCCCGGCCATGCCGCGTTGTCCTTCACGCCCCGGATTGGCTGCCGGGGCAAATCCCTGCCCGTCATCGCTGATCAGCAGCGTCAGGCCCTTGGGCAAACGCTGGACGCGAATCAGCAGATTCTTCGCCTGCGCGTGGCGCAGGATGTTGGTCACGGCTTCCTGAGTAATGCGAAAGGCCGCGACGGCCATTTCTTCGGGAATGCCGTTCAACCGCTGCTGACAATCAAGGCTCCAGTTCACCGACGTGTTGGTCAGTGTCTTGAGCAAATGCGCGCGCAAACTGGCTTCAAGACCCAGGCTGGTGAGTTGCCGTGGGTTAAGAATGGCGGACACGTCGCGCACTTTATTGAGGGTTTCCTCGAGGGTCTCGCACAGCGTTGTACAGTGTTCCTGCAAGTCGTCCGGCAGTCGTCGTTTGAGCCATTCGCCTTGCAGTTTGGCGGCAGTCAGCAGTTGACCGATGTCGTCGTGCAGTTCACGGCTGAGACGATGGCGCTCGTTCTCCTGGACTTCCAGCAAACGGTCCGCCAACTCTTGGGGCTGAAACTTGATTGATTTGCGCGACAGCCGATATTGCACCCAGACACACGCGGTGGCGGCGATGGTGAGAACCAGCACCCCCAAGGGCAGCGGCAGGGAAAAGCCATAGGTCAGCAGGCTGCCGAGCGCCGCGGCGACACACAATATAAGTGTGAACCGGCGGGCATTTTCCCGGGAAGGTGGCCATGTGGCGATTGACTTGAGGCTGGCGTACATAACGGATGGAGCCAATGGATGTTCGCTGCGGGCAGACCGGTCAGATGGCTGGCGGGTCTCTGTCTGAAAACACTGTCATTTATGTTATAGAGTTCAACAACGTCGCGTGATCGATATGTGCTCGCCAACTTCGCCGGGAGCTTATCGCTGAAATCACTGTGCCATTAATTGAAAGCAACTAATGCGCGGCATAATACCACTTAAGATACCGTTGGTCGCGTTTGCTATATATGTCCAGTCGGTCAGGAAACACGTGAGGATGGACGTGAGTTCCATTATGAAAAAGTTGATTTATTCAATTCGATAGCAATCGACGATGCCTGAAGTTGGCTTCTATATACACAGGCAAACCCTGACACCGGGAGGAAGAAGTCTGCTGGGTTCAGGTGTGATTATTTATTCGATTATGTCGCTGGCGGGTATGAACTATTCAATTGCGACATTCGGTATCGGCGTTGTCAGGCGCCGGCAACGTGCAGCTCTCTAGCCGGGGTCAGGCTTGTCGCTCCGTAAACGTCACCAGAGACAGCGTTTTGGCGTGTGGCCGCTGGAACTGACTTTGACCGACCTGAGAGGCGAAGGCTTCGATGAGCGAGGTTTGTTCGCTGTCGTCGAGGCTCAACTGGCCGGTGGTCTGATCGATCAGTTCCAGTTGCCAGGCCATCAGGGTGAAGCAGTCTTGCAGGGCTTCGAGTGCCTGTGCATGCAGGTCGACGTGGTCCTGCGCCTGATTGAGCAGGCCGTGCAGGTGCAGGGAAAATCCGGAAATCGCTTCCAGCGCGAGGGCATCGGCTTTGCTTGCCAGCTTGAGGAGAGTGCTGAGCATGCATTCGATGGCGTCTTTGTCGTTGCTGATCAATCGCAGGTGACTGAGGCATTCCTCGGATTTGGCCAGGAGTGTTTCAGCCTCGACGAGGAATTCGGGGAACCGTTGCGCCCAGTCCTTGAGGTCGGTTGGCATGCTTATCTCCACAACGTCATGTCTGATGAGGGAATGCCGTGTGTGTCGACGTTCATGAACCGTCGCGAGATCGCGCCCCGGTGTGCAGGTGCACAGGTTCGGGGTTTCAAGAGGATGTGTTTCCACTGACCTGCGATCGCACACAATAGCCTGACTCCGTTCATGCAATGAGAATGGCGTCACATTAATGGCTATTGGATATTGCGAACATCAGGTTAGGCCTGATTGCCCATAGGGGAATCCCTTAGGCGCGGGAACCTGTGGCGCAAACCGAGGTCGCGCTGCAGAGAATGTAGCAGATGAATTTCACCGGGCCAGTAAACCATGATGTTAATGTGACATCAATGCCTGAACATGGCATTTTTAACGGACTGTGTGTGGCCATCAAGAACCGCCATCCGCAGCCGATAACCTCCCATAAGTGAATTCATCAGAACAAGCCCAGGAGTCATTGATGGCCGGCATTCTCGACACGGTAGACCAACGCACGCAACTGGTGGGTGAGAATCGCCTGGAAATTCTCATGTTCCGTCTGGCCGGACGGCAGTTGTTCGCGATCAACGTGTTCAAGGTTCAGGAAGTATTGCAGTTGCCGAAGTTGACGCTGATGCCTCAGCGTCACCCGTTTGTTTGCGGCGTGGTCAATCTGCGTGGACAGACGTTGCCGGTGATCGACCTGTCGCAGGCGATCGGCATGCGCCCGCTGGTGCCGGGTCCGAACAGCACGATCATCGTCACCGAGTACAACCGTTCGGTGCAGGCATTCCTCGTCGGTGGTGTGGATCGCATCGTCAACATGAACTGGGAAGCCATTCTGCCGCCGCCGACCAGCGCTGGCCGTCAGCATTACCTGACCGCGATCAGCAAGGTCGACGACCAACTGGTGGAAATCATCGACGTCGAGAAAGTTCTCGCCGAAATCGTCCCGTACAACGCCAAAGTCTCGCGGGAAAAACTCGAAGACCCGGTGCTGGAACGTGCCCGTGGTCGTGAAGTGCTGCTGGTGGACGACTCCAACGTGGCACTCTCGCAACTGCGCGACACCCTCGGCCAACTCGGTGTGAAAATGCACATCGCCAGCGATGGCTTGAAGGCGCTGAACATGCTCAAGGCCTGGGCCGACACCGGCGTGAACATGACCGACAAGCTGCTGATGATCTTCACCGACGCTGAGATGCCGGAAATGGACGGCTACCGTCTGACCACCGAGATCCGTAACGACCCGCGCCTGCGCGGTTTGTACGTGGTGTTGCACACCTCGCTGTCGGGCAGTTTCAACGACTCGATGGTGAAGAAGGTCGGGTGCGACAACTTCCTCTCCAAATTCCAGCCAGACAAACTCGTCGACGTGGTGCGCCAGCGTCTGATGCTCGACGAAGTTCCGGCCTGATCACACCCCCTTTGTAGGAGTGAGCCCTGTGGCGAGGGGATTTATCCCCGTTGGGCAGCGAAGCGGCCCCAAATGCAGTTGACTCGTACACCATTTAAACCGCATTTGCTGAATTTGCGACTGCTGCGCAGCCGAACGGGGATAAATCCCCTCGCCACAAGGTCGAGTAGCAGCTGGAATCCAGTGTGCGAACTCAAGTTTTGATTCGCGGATGAAGCTCGTATAGGGTGGCGTTTTTTACCCTCCAGGGAGCTGGCCATGCTGCGTCTGAGCGCGCTTTATCGTTACCCGTTGAAATCCGGCAAAGTCGATGTGCTGCAAAACGTCGACCTCGACAAGCTGGGGCTTGATGGCGACCGACGCTGGATGCTCGTGGATGAAGCCAGCGGGCGCTTCCTGACGCAGCGTGCCGAGGCGAAGATGAGCCAGTTGTCGGCCCTGTGGAATACGCAGGGCGGCTTGACCCTGAGCGCGCCGCAACAGTCCTCCATCGAGATAGCCTTGCCGGGCAACGACGCTGAACTGCGCGGCGTGACCATCTGGCGAGACACCCTGCGCGTGCCGGATGCCGGCGACGAGGCGGCCCGCTGGGTCAGCGACTTCATCGGCAAGCCGACGCGACTGGTACAAGTGCCGCTGGATCGTGCCCGCACTACGCAAGCCGGTTATGGCAACGATGATGATCAGGTTGCGTTTGCCGATGGTTTTCCGTTGTTGTTGATCGGCGAAGCGTCGCTGCAGGACCTTGCGCAAAAGGTCGGGCGGCCCCTTGAAATGCTGCGTTTCCGACCGAACCTGGTGATCGAAGGCAGCGAAGCGTATGCCGAGGACAGCTGGAAGCGCATTCGCATTGGCGATGTCGAGTTCCGCGTGGTCAAACCGTGCTCGCGCTGCATCCTTACCACCATTGATCCGCAAACGGGCGAGCGCAGCACCGATCGCGAACCACTGGCGACCTTGCAGAAATACCGTGCCGAGGCCGATGGCGCGATGTTCGGCCAGAACCTGGTCAATGACGGCAATGGCCGACTCGAAGTCGGCATGCCGGTAGAAATCCTCGAGTAATCCGCCGCTGAAACAAAAAATGCCCGTGTCCTTGGACACGGGCATTTTTATTGTGCGTGGATAACGCTTTTAACTGTGGCGAGGGAGCTTGCTCCCGCAGCACGCCGCTGCTTTTTTACTGAAGAGCAGGGGCCTGCTTCGCTCACCCTCGATGTTGACTGAACAACATCACCGATTAGCCGCGGTACTCGCACAGGTAAGCGGTATCGACCGCGACTTTCAGTTGGAACTTGCTGTTGGCCGGGACGTTGAACTGGCTGCCGGCGGCGAAGGTTTCCCAGTCGCTGCTGTCCGGCAGTTTGACCGTCAGTGCGCCCGACACCACGTGCATGATTTCACGCTGGCTGGTGCCGAATTCGTATTCGCCCGGGGCCATGACGCCAATGGTCGCAGGACCTTCAGCAGTGCCAAAGGCGATCGACTTGACGGTGCCGTCGAAGTACTCGTTGACTTTAAACATGGGCGATTCCTCGAAAAGGGTTAAAAAGTGAGGCGGCCAGTATGCACAAGGCTTTTAGCGCCGTCACCTGCCCAGCCTCTGTCCGCCGGGTTCTCGAACTGACCCTAGAGTGGCAATACCAAGGGCAGTAGCCGTGCGGTATTGCGTGCATCTTCCAGGGCCCGATGCTGTTGGCCGCTGAACTGCATGCCGGCCAGTTGCAGTGCACCGTTAAGCCCCAGCGGCCGCTCCAGGCGCCGGGCCTTGGCGAAACGTTGCTTGAGGTTCATGTGCGGCACGCGGCTCAACCCGCTGTCGATGTGCAGACGCTGCCATTCCTGCAACAACTGCTTGCGGTCGTAATCGCCCCAACTGGCCCAGCCTTCCAGGCGCGCCTGATGCTGAGCGAGCCAGCGTTCAAATGCCGGCCAGACTTCGTTCAACGGCTGCGCTGCGTCGATGTTGGCTTGGGTGATGTGCGTGAGTTCGCGACAGAAGGGCGTGAGCAAGGGCCGCCGCGTCGGTTTCACGAAGCGTTGGAAGTGATCCTGCTCGCGCCCGGCACGATCGACCAGGGTGGCGCCGATCTCGATAATTTCCATCTCGGTGACCGGCCAGCCACCCTCATCGGTGGTGGCTTCCAGATCTATGACCAGCCAGTGGGGCATCGCAGGGTTCCTGATTTCCGCGTTCTGATTCTTCAGAGCGTAGTCAAACCCTGCGTTCGCGCCTGGCTGACTACTCGACCTGCAACAGAACCTGACGATTTTTTACCTGATCGCCGACCTTGACCTGCACCCGTTTGAGCACGCCATCGATGCCGGCCTTGAGCGGGTGCTCCATTTTCATTGCCTCCAGCACCACCAGCAATTGCCCTTTGCTGACCGGGCTGCCTTCGCTGACCAGTACGTCGACGATGGCGCCGTCCATGGGCGCCTTGAGCGTGCCGGAACTGACGCTGGTCTGACTGTCGATCACCGCGTGAGTTCGATTCTCCAGGCGCAGGCTGCCGGGATGGGTGAACAGCCAGAGTTGTTCGGCGTCGAGGCGATAGGCGTGGCGCTGGCGCAGGCCGTCGATTTCCAGGGTCAGCGAATGCGCGTTCTGGTCGATGAGTTGCAAATCGATGCTGCGCTCGGACACGTGCACCTTGAACGCGCCTGGCCCTGCAGCCACCAGTTGCAGCGACCAGTTTTGCTCCTCGTGCCCAAGGCGGTAGTGCAGCGGCACGCTGGCGTTGTTGCGCCAACCGCTGAGCGGCGCGCGGTGGCTGAGGGCGCTGGTTTGATAGAACAATACCGCGGCGATTGCCAGTGCCTCGGCGTCGGGGGCGTAGCGCTGCAGGCAGGGGTGATCGCTGAAGTGCTGCGCGATAAACGCGGTACTGAATTCGCCGCTGACGAACTGCGGGTGTTGCAGCAGGCTGGCCAACAAGCGCTGATTGCTTTGCACGCCCAATAACACCGTGTCCTGTACTGCGCGCAACAGTTTGCGCCGCGCCTCTTCGCGGGTGGCGCCATAAGCGATCAATTTACCCAGCATCGGGTCGTAGAACGGGCTGATCGACTGGCCTTCGCGCAGGCCGTGATCAATGCGTGCGCCTTGCTGCAGCGCAGGCTCCCACGCCGTGATGCGACCGGTTTGCGGCAGAAAATCCTGCGCCGGGTCCTCAGCGTAAAGGCGAACTTCCATGGCATGGCCATTGAGCCGCACTTGATCCTGCGTCAGCGGCAACGCTTGCCCTTCGGCGACCAGTAATTGCCAGGCGACCAGGTCTTGCCCGGTGATCAGTTCGGTCACCGGGTGCTCGACTTGCAGGCGAGTGTTCATTTCAAGAAAGTAGAACTGCCCGCGTGCATCGAGCAGAAACTCCACAGTCCCGGCGCCGACATAACTGACGGCGCGCCCGGCCTTGAGCGCCGCTTCGCCCATGGCCTCGCGCAACGGCGGCGTCATCACCGGGCACGGCGCTTCTTCGATGACTTTCTGATGGCGACGCTGCACGGAGCAGTCGCGCTCGCCGAGGTAGATCAGGTTGCCGTGCTGATCGCCGAACAGCTGCACTTCGACGTGTCGCGGTTCGATCAATGCCTGTTCGAGGATCAGTTCGTCGCTGCCGAAACCGTTCAATGCTTCCGAGCGCGCGGTGCGCAGCTGCGCCGGCAAATCAGCGGCATCGTGCAGCAGACGCATGCCACGGCCGCCACCGCCGGCACTGGCCTTGATCATCAGCGGATAGCCGATGCGCTCGGCTTCGCGTAGCAGGGTGGCGTCGTCCTGTTCGGCGCCCTGGTAACCGGCGATGCATGGAACGCCGGCTTCGAGCATGGCGATTTTCGAGCGACGTTTACTGCCCATCAATTCGATGGCTTCGACGCTGGGGCCGATGAAGGTCAGGCCAGCCTGTTCACAGGCACGGGCGAACTCGGCGTTCTCGGAAAGAAAACCGTAGCCGGGATGGATCGCGTCCGCGCCACTGCGGCGGGCAGCGTCGAGGATCGCCGTGATGTTCAGATAGGATTGCTGCACCGGGGACGGGCCGATGTGTACGGCTTGATCGGCCATTTGTACGTGCAGCGCATCGGCATCGGCGTCGCTGTAAACGGCGACGGTGCGGTAGCCCAAAGCCTGGGCGGTGCGCTGAATGCGGCAGGCGATTTCACCGCGGTTGGCGATCAGGATTTTGTGGATGGCGGGCATGGTCTTGTTCCTGAAATTGTGGCGGTGAATGTGTTGGCCTCTTCGCGAGCAGGCTCGCTCCCACATTTGGAATGCATGTCCTTGTGGGAGCGATCCTGCTCGCGAAGCTTTTAGGTGGCCCACACGGGTTTTCGCTTTTGCACAAAGGCCAGTGTTCCCTCGATGCCTTCAGCACCGGTCACCGCTTCGCTGAACCATTGCGCCGCCTCATCCAGCAACTCACTCGACGGCTGCCCGGCACTGGCGAGCAACAATTGCTTGGTCAGCGCATTCGCCTCCGGCGCACAACACAGCACATGCTGCAGCACCTCATCCAGACGCTCGGCCAGCGCCTGAGGATCCTCCTCGACAAAATGCACCAGGCCCAAACGCCGTGCTTGATGGCCATCGAAGCGTGCAGCCGTCAGGGCCAGTCGGCGCGTTTCAGTCAGACCAATACGTTGCACGACAAATGGCGCGATCTGCGCCGGGATCAGCCCCAGACTGGTTTCCGGCAAACCAAACTGCGCCTTGTGCTCGGCGATGGCGATATCGCTGACACAGGCCAGGCCGAAACCACCGCCCATGACTGCGCCTTGCAACAGGCAGATCAACACTTGCGGTGCGTGCTGGGCTTCTTCCAGCAAAGCACCGAACGCCCGGTTCAAGTCGCGGTAAGCATCTGCGCCCTGACCGCGGGCGTTGGCCATGTCCTTGATGTCGCCACCCGCGCAAAAATGCCCGCCAGCACCACTGAGCACCAGCGCGCGAACAGCTCGATCATCAGCCACGGCCGCCAGCGTCGCGCGCAGCTCGGCGACCATCTGCAGGCTCATCGCATTGCGGCTTTCGGGGCGGTTGAGGGTGATGTGCAGCACGCCGCCATGCAATTCCAGGAGCAGGGTCTGGCATTCGGGCAGTCGGCTCATTTCTTTTTCCCCGGCAAGATGCCCATCAGTTTGCAGATGATCCCCAGCATGATTTCGTCGGCGCCGCCGCCAATCGACACCAGCCGCACATCGCGATAGGCGCGAGCCACCGGGTTGTCCCACATGAAACCCATGCCGCCCCAATATTGCAGGCAGCTGTCGCTGACTTCGCGGCCCAGCCGCCCGGCCTTGAGCTTGGCCATCGAGGCCAGACGCGTGACGTCCTGACCTTTGATGTACTGCTCGGTGGCTTGATAGACCAGCGCGCGCAGGCACTCGATTTCGGTCTGCAGTTCGGCGAGACGGAAGTGGATGACCTGATTGTCGATCAGCGCATTGCCAAAGGTCTTGCGCTCTTTGCAGTACTCGATGGTGCTGTCGACGCAGTATTCCAGGCCTTTGAGCATGTTCGCCGCACCGAACAGGCGTTCTTCCTGAAACTGCAGCATCTGCATCATGAACCCGGCGCCTTCATGGCCGATGCGGTTGCGCTGCGGCACGCGCACATTGTCGAAAAACACCTGGGCGGTTTCCGAGCTGCGCATACCGAGCTTGTCCAGGTGCGAACTGAGACTGATGCCCGGCGTGTTCATCGGCACCATGATCAGCGACTTGTTGATGTGCGGTTTGTCGTCCGAGGTGTTGGCCAGCAGGCAGATGAAGTCGGCGCTCGGCGAGTTGGTGATCCACATTTTGCTGCCGTCGATCACGTAGTCGTCGCCGTCCTTGCGCGCAGTGGTTTTCAGTCCGGCGACATCCGAACCAGCGCCGACTTCGGAGACGCCAATGCAGCCGACCTGCTCGCCGGTAATCGCCGGGCGCAAGAACTCTTCACGCAATTCATCGGAGCCGAAGCGGGCGAGGGCCGGGGTGCACATGTCGGTCTGCACCCCGATCGACATCGGAATGCCGCCGCAATGAATGGTGCCGAACTCTTCAGCGGCGACAATCGAATAGCTGTAATCGAGGCCCATGCCGCCGAATTTTTCCGGTTTGGAAATGCCCAGCAAACCGAGGTCGCCGGCCTGGCGGAAAATCTCGTGGATGGGAAAGCGTCCGGCCTTTTCCCATTCATCGACGTGCGGGTTGATCTCGTGCTCGACGAACTGGCGGACGGTACGGCGCAGGGCTTCGTGTTCCGGGGTGAAGATCATTGTTATTGTTCTCCGAGAGGTCCGAGGCGGTCAGAACCGGCTGACGCCGAAGCTGTTGGGTTGCAGGTTGCGCATGTCCGCTTCTTGGCAAATATCCAGCAAGTAGCCGAGCAGCGTGCGCGTGTCGCGTGGATCGATCAGCCCGTCGTCCCACAAGTTTGCGCTGCCGTAGAGCGCGGTGGACTGGCTGTCGAGTTTCTGCGCGGTGACCTGCTCAAGCATGTCGAGCATTTTCGGGTCTGGCACCAGACCGTCCTTGAGTTGCTTGGCCTCTGTGACAATACGCAAGACTTTGCCGGCCTGCGCGCCACCCATCACCGCCGTGCGGCTGTTCGGCCAGGCGAAGATGAAGCGCGGATCAAGACCGCGCCCGCACATCGCGTAGTTGCCGGCGCCGTATGAACCGCCGACGACGACCGTCAGTTTGGGCACCCGTGCATTGGCCACCGCTTGAATCAGTTTCGAGCCGTGTTTGATCACGCCTTGCTGTTCCGATTCGGTGCCGACCATGAAGCCTGTGGTGTTGTGGAAAAACAGCAGCGGCGTCTGGCTCTGGTCGCACAGTTGGATGAACTGCGCGGCTTTGCTGGCGCCGTTCGGTGTGATCGGGCCGTTGTTGCCGATGAAGCCGCAGGCGCGGCCCTGAATCTTCAACTGGCCGCAGATCGTTTGCTGATCGAACTCACCCTTGAATTCGAGAAAGCACGATTCATCGGCGATGCGCGCGATGATTTCGCGCACGTCATAGGGTTTTTTCGGATCGTCGGGGATCAACCCGAGCAGTTCTTCGATGGGGTAGTGCGGCTCTTTGTATTGCGGCTCGGGCAGCCACGGCAGTTGCTCGTTCCACGGCAGCATCCGCAGAATTTCCCGCACCTGACGCACGCCATCGGCATCGTTTTCAGCGAGGTATTCCGCCGTCCCGGCAACCTGCGCGTGCATCTCGGCGCCACCGAGTTCTTCATCAGTGGCGACTTCACCGGTGGCGGCTTTGAGCAGCGGCGGGCCGGCGAGAAACAGCTTGGCCTTGCCGCGCACCACCACTACGTAATCCGACAATCCCGGCTGATAGGCGCCGCCTGCGGTGGCCGAGCCATGTACCACGGTGATCTGCGGCAGGCCCATCGCCGACATGCGCGCCTGATTGGCAAAACTGCGCGCGCCTTCGACAAAAATGTCTGCCGCGTAATTGAGGTTGGCGCCGCCGCTTTCGGCGAGGGTGATCACCGGCAGTTTGTTTTCCTGAGCGATCTGTTGCAGACGCAGGGATTTTTTCAAGCCACTCGGCGAGATGGTGCCGCCCTTGATCGCGCTGTTGTTGGCCACCACCATCGCGCGGATGCCGCAGACGTAACCGATGCCGGCGATCAACCCGCCACCGGCCGAGCTGCCGTCCTTGTCGTCATGCAGTTTATAACCGGCGAGGCTGGCCAGTTCGAGGAACGGCGCGCCGGGGTCGAGCAACAGGTTCAGGCGTTCGCGCGGCAGCAATTGTCCGCGTTTGTCGAATTTCGCTTTGGCGTCGGCGGCTTTGTTCAGCAGGTTCTGCTCGAGTTGCTGAACTTGCTCGATTGCCGCGAGCATCGCCGCACGGTTGCGTGCGAAGGCCTCGCTGTGCGGATCGAGCTGGGACTGGATCTGCGGCATGGCTTACTCCTTGTCCTTGAGGGCATCGGGACGAAGCACTTCTGGTAGATAGGCCCGGTGAAAACCATTGAACGACTCGCTGTGAGTCGCCTTGTGCAGCGGCCATGCTCGGCTGCCGAGGCTGGCCGCCCCGTCGATTTTCAACGTGCTGCCGCTGATAAATGCTGCTGCCGGGCTGAGCAGAAACACAATCGCCGCGCTGACTTCCGATTCAGTGCCGATGCGCTTGAGCGGTACATGCTCGCGCAGGGTCGGAATCACCGCTTTGAACGCACCTTCGTATGTGTCCATGCCGCTGGAGGCGATCCAGCCTGGGGCGACGGCGTTGACCCGCACCCCGGCATATCCCCATTCAAACGCGGCGGTTTTGGTGAAGTTGTCCATGCCCGAACGCGCCGCACCCGAGTGGCCCATGCCGGGCATGCCGCCCCACATGTCGGCGAGCATGTTGACGATGTTGCCGCCGTGTTTGCTCATCGACTGATTGAACACTTCCCGGGCCATCAGAAAACCGCCGACCAGGTTGGTACGCAGCACGGTTTCGAAACCTTTCTGATTGATAGAGGCCAACGGCGACGGGTACTGGCCGCCAGCATTGTTGACCAACCCGTGAATCGGCCCGTGTTCGGTGATCAGCTCCCTGACCAGTTGTTTCACCGCCTCTTCGTCGCGGATGTCGCAGGCTTGCCAGTGTGCGCGGCCGCCGTCCTCGGCGATTTCCGTGGCGACTTTTTCGAGTTTTTCCGGTTTGCGCCCGACCAGCAGCACAGTGGCGCCGAGCGCTGCCAGTTCATGGGCGGTGCAACGGCCGATGCCGCTGCCGCCACCAGTGACGATAATGGTCTGGCCGCTGAACAGATCGGCGTGGAAAATCGACGCGTAAGCCATGCAAACCATCCTCTAGTCGAGTTGTTCGGCGATGCTCTGCGGCACCGGGATCTGGATTTCCAGCAGTTGCTGGGCGAAGGCCTTGCCTTGCGGGTCGATGCGCAGACTGGCCACGCCACCGCCGCCGAGGGCGTTTTCCAATAGAAAATTCAAACTGTGGGTGCCGGGCAGGTACCAGCGTTCGACCCGCCCGTGAATCGGGTCGAGGACGTGGCTCATCCAGTCGACGATCACCGCCGGCGTCAGTGCCTCGGCGATCCATGGCAGGTATTCGGGCTTGCGCGGCAGCACGCCGATGTTGCTGTGGTTGCCCTTGTCACCGGAGCGCGCCACAGCCAGTTTCACCAACGGCACACTGGCGTCGGCACGTCCTTGCGGTTTTGGTGGCGCCTGAGCAATCGGCAAATCTGCGCTGTCCAGAACAGCCAAAGCGGGCAGGGCACAAGGATGGCGCTCACCGGCCATATCGATCTGCAAGGTGCAGGCGCTTTTATCAATCAGGAACGAGAACAGACGGATCAGCGGGTACACCGTTGGCCGGCCGCCAACGATGCCGGTCAATCCCGGCGCCATGCCGGTGGCGGCCTGGGCGATTTCCCTAGAGAACAGAATCAGCGCCTGTTTGTTCGCGTGACGCACGGCGAGTTTGATCACCACTTCGCGGCTGTCGCGGCGCTGGCCGTGGGGGCCGTAGGTGGCTTCGCTGCCGAGCAGTTCGATGTGCGTTTCGCTGTACGGCGCCCAGCCGCGCTGGCTGAACATTTCTGCGGTTTTGTCGATGATCGCCTGACTGACCCGGCGCGCCTTGTCCACCGCATCGATGCCAGCGATCAGGCAACTGGCGGTGCAGCGAAAACCGTCCGGCCAGGTGGCGCTGACCTTGTATTTATCGCTCGGTGGCAGGCCTTTGGCGCCGTGCACGTGTACCGCGTCCTTGCCTTGCTGCTGCAGTTTGACCTGACTGAAATCGCAGACCACGTCGGGCAGCAGATAGGCCTGTGGGTCGCCGATTTCATACAGCATCTGCTCACCCACGGTCAGCGGTGTGACCAGTCCGCCGGAGCCTTCGGGTTTGCTGACGATGAATTGGCTGTCGGCGCTGACTTCAACAATTGGAAAACCGATGTGCTCGTAGTCGGGCACGTCGCGCCAGTCAGTGAAGTTACCGCCGGTGCATTGTGCGCCGCATTCGATGATGTGCCCGGCCAGTGCGGCCTGGGCGAGTTTGTCGTAGTCGTGCCACGACCAGCCGAACTCATGCACCAGTGCGGCGCTGACCACGGCGCTGTCGACCACGCGGCCGGTGATGACGATATCGGCGCCCAGGCGCAGGGCTTCGACGATGCCCGGCGCGCCGAGGTAAGCGTTGGTCGACACGCACATCGGCGGCAGCGCGGCGCCGCTGAACATTTCAGTGATGCCTTGGCTGCTGAGTTGTTTGAACTGCGGTTGCAGGTCATCGCCGAGCAACACAGCGATTTTCAGCGCGATGCCAGCCTTGTCGCAGGCCGCTTGCAGGGCACTGGCACAGGCGTGTGGATTGATCCCGCCAGCGTTGCTGATAACGCGAATTTGCTGCTCGGCCAGTTGCGGCAGCAGCGGCGTCAGGATGTCGATAAAGTCGCCGGCAAACCCCGCCTGCGGGTCTTTCATGCGTGCGCCGGCCATGATCGACAGGGTGATCTCGGCCAGGTAATCGAACACCAGGTAATCCAGTTTGCCGCCATTGACTAACTGCGCGGCGGCGGTTGATGTGTCTCCCCAGAATGCACTGGCGCAACCGATGCGAACGGTGGTTGGCATTTTTATCTCCGACTCAGGAACCTGCGACAGAAGTGCTTGGAGGCTACCAAGCAAGCGCTTGGTTTGTAAATGCCTAAAATTATCTTCTGCCCAAGCGCTTGCTTGGTCGCCGTCGGCGGCTTAAATTGCGCGCAACCCTGCGGTTTCAGGGGGCATCAGACTGATCGACTGTAGGAGAGAACGGGTGGACGAGCAAAAAGCCCTGAGGGTCATGCGCGAATTGGTCGACCAAGGCCAGTTGACCGACCCCGACAGCGCCCGCGGCAAACTGCTGCAAGTGGCGGCTCACCTGTTCCGCAACAAAGGCTATGAGCGCACCACCGTGCGTGATCTGGCCGGGGCGGTGGGGATTCAGTCGGGAAGCATTTTTCATCACTTCAAAAGCAAGGATGAAATCCTCCGCGCGGTGATGGAAGAAACCATCCGTTACAACACCGCTCTGATGCGTGCGGCGCTTGCCGATGCCAGCAGCGTGCGCGAGCGCGTGTTGGCGCTGATTCGCTGCGAATTGCAGTCGATCATGGGCGGCAGCGGTGAAGCCATGGCGGTACTGGTCTATGAATGGCGTTCATTGTCCGAGGACGGCCAGGCCAAAGTGCTGGCGTTGCGTGACGTCTACGAAGATATCTGGCTGCACGTGCTCGGCGAGGCCAAGGACGCCGGATTTATTCGCGGCGACGTATTTGTTACCCGACGTTTTCTCACTGGCGCACTGTCCTGGACCACCACCTGGTTCCGTGCCGGCGGCAGTTTGAGCCTTGATCAATTGGCGGACGAGGCCTTGATTCTGGTGCTCGAGGAGCGTTAAGGCGCTTTCTATCGGGGCGGGAAACTGGCTAACTGGGCGAAACCGCCTAGCTTGAATGCATTGATCGGTATTTTTTCGGGGAGTGGGGTGTTTTGAAGTCTTCGCCAATTCGGACAGCCGCGGGGCTTCTGCTCGCAGCGCTGGCTGCATTCTGGGTATTGCCGGCTCCGGCAGCGCAACTGGTCCGGGTCGGCGCGGCACATTTTCCGCCCTACACCATCCGCCCGGAAAACGGCGCCGACACCGGTCTGCTGCCGCAATTGGTCGAGGCGCTGAACCGTCTGCAAAGCGACTATCAGTTCGTGCTGGTGCCAACGTCGATTCCCCGGCGTTTTGGTGATTTCAAACAAGGCCGGATCGACATGGCGATCTTCGAGAACCCGGAGTGGGGCTGGCAAGACATGCCTCACAGCGATGTCGACATGGGCCTTGAAGACGCCGAGATTTTTGTCGCGCAACGTGAAGATGGTCGCCAACAGAACTACTTCGCCGACCTGTCGGGCAAACGCCTGGCGCTGTTCAGCGGTTATCACTACGAATTTGCCAGTTTCAACGCCGATCCCAAGTTCCTTGCGCAGAATTTCAACGCGACGCTGACCTATTCGCATGACAGCAATCTGTTGATGGTGCTGCGCGGGCGCGCCGATATTGCCTTGGTGACCCGTTCGTATCTGAGCGATTACCTGTTGCGTAACGAAAAGGTGCGTGGTGAGTTGCTGGTGTCCCAGCGTATTGATCAGATCTACCACCATTACGCGATACTGCGCCCGACTGCGCCGATCACCGGTGAAGCGTTTGGCAAGCTGCTGCAAGGTCTGCGTGAGAATGGCGAGATGCTGAAAATCTTCGAGCCGTACAAGATAGCGGTAGTGCCGGTGCCTCGTCATTGAGGCACTGATTTCTCCTCGAAGCCTAAATTTCCCCTCTCGGCTCACGTCCCATCGTTGAACTGTCGACGATTAATCGTGAGCCCGACCCATGTCCAATCTGAATGACCTGACTGCCCTGGCCTTGCCTTCGGGTAGCCAACTGATCGCTGATGCAACCGAAAGCCGTCTGAGCTTGAGCCTGGACGGGCAACCGCTGATTCGCCTGCGCCTGGATCGTGAAGCCAAAGGGCCGATCCAGATCGATGAGCGTTTTGCCTTGCCGCCAGGGCAGGCACTGTGGGCCGCCTGTTATTGGCTGTTCGCCCGCGATCCCGAGTGCCAGCAACTGACCTGGCAACTCGATCAGCCGCCGACCGAAGCGTTGCTCAGCGGTTTGTTGGTGAGCACCGAGGTGGCAGGCGAGTATCGCTGCGAGCGCACGCTGTTCTGGCAACTGCCGCAACCGTGGCTCGGCACCTCGCTGACCGGCAGTTATCCGCAGCAAATGGTCATTAGTCAGGGTAAGCGGCATCCGCTGCGGCCGGTGAAGCCACGCGGTGAGGTGTACCGACGTTTCGATGCGCGTCTGGGCGCGTGGATATCGCTGCGCACGGTGGAAATCGAAGAGGATCTGCCGCGCTTCAATCGTTGGCAGAACAGCCCGCGCGTTGCCAGTTTCTGGCAGGAAGAGGGCAGTATCGAGAAGCATCGCGAGTACCTGAGCAAACTCGACGCCGCCCCGCACACGCTGACCTTGATCGGCTGTTTCGACGATCAGCCGTTTGCCTATTTCGAGGCTTATTGGGCCAAGGAAGATCGTATCGCGCCGTTCTACGATGCCGACAATTACGACCGTGGCATTCACATGCTGGTCGGTGAGGAAGATCACCGCGGCCCGCACAAGGTGGCGAGCTGGTTATCGGCGTTGGTGCATTACCTGTTTCTGGACGATCCGCGCACTCAGCGCGTCGTCGCCGAACCGCGTGCCGACAACGCGAAGATGATCGGCCACATGCAGAACCAGTGCTTCCATTGCGAGAAAGAATTCGACTTCCCGCACAAGCGTGCGGCGCTGATGATTCTGGGGCGCGAGCGGTTTTTTGATCGGTGCAAGCTGGCCTGATGATCAGACCTCAGGATCTCTGTGATCCTGAGGCCGCCTTCGCGAGCAGGCTCGCTCCCACATGCGCCTGCATTTCTCCTGAAAGAACGCGGTTAAATGTGGGAGCGAGCCTGCTCGCGAATGGGGGGCGCCAAAACTTTTCTGATTAACGACGACCCATAACCACCGCGTCACGACGGCTGCCCGAGACCTTGCGGCAGTGCACCAGCGCATCGCGAATCATGAAGTTGACCAGGGTCGGCGAGACGCCGAGTTCCTTGGCGATGTCCTTCTGCGGCACGCCGTGCAGGCGGTACATCTCGAACGCATAGCGGGTGCGGCTGGGCAGCTCGGTCAGCGCATCAGCGATGTTTTCCAGAGTCGAAAAGTTGATGTGCGAGATTTCCGGCGAAGCACCCTGAATAACCACGTTCAGCCCTTCCTCTTCAGGGCCGGCGTACTTCTGCTCCAGCGCCTGTTTGCGGTAGTGATCGATGGCGAGGTTGCGCACGATCTGGAACAGATAACTCAGTTGAGCCTTGATCGACGACGTGATCGGCGGCGCCGATTGCAGGCGGAAAAACGCATCCTGCACCACATCTTCGGCACGTGACCGGCAGCCGGTAATGCGGGCTGCAATCTTGACCAGAATCAGTCGATTGTCGACGAATGCCTGAAGTAGCGGTGAATCGCACCTGCTTGTGGATACTTGTTCCGTCATGGAAATCACCTTGCTGCCAAATAGGTTAGTGGGACGCCTGGGGGGGACGAGGCCGTCCTACACATCGAGCGACAAATTAGGTTGAATGATAATGATTGTCAAATGAGAAAGAGAAGTAATGATCCAAAAAGGTGCGATGTGAGAACTGCGACACGCTGCCGCATCCCGGCCCCATTGGCGTTCCAGCCTGCCGACTAATTATTTCCAGACGTCATCCGTTCTCATTGGTGAATGGTTGCGGGTGAAGAGCCCCGGCCAGACAGCATTCCAATGCCTTGCGCGGTCGGCGTAGACCGCGCCCTGCATGCCCTTTGAAGGGTGTGACGCAGCAAACCCGATTCCACTAGCAAGCCGAATTCAGGCAGGAAACCTCATGACCGACGCGTTCGAACTCCCCAGCACTCTGGTCCACGCCCTGCAGCGCCGTGCGGCGTTGACACCGGATCAACTGGCCTTGCGTTTTCTGGCTGAAAACGAAGAGCAGGCTGTGGTACTCAGTTATCGCGAACTGGATCAGCGCGCACGTACCATCGCCGCGGCGTTGCAGGCCGAGGCTGAGTTCGGCGATCGCGCGGTGCTGCTGTTTCCCAGTGGCCCGGACTACGTTGCGGCGTTCTTTGGTTGCCTGTACGCCGGCGTGATCGCGGTGCCGGCTTACCCGCCGGAGTCTGCACGCCGTCATCATCAGGAGCGTCTGCTGTCGATCATCGCCGACGCCGAGCCGCGTCTGTTGCTGACCAGCGCTGACCTGCGCGACGCCTTGCAGCAGATCGAAGGCGCACCGCCGCTGTTGTGTGTCGATACCCTCGACAGCGCGCTGGCCGAGAAGTGGGTCGAGCCCGGCCTGGCGCAGGATCACATCGCCTTCCTGCAATACACCTCCGGCTCCACCGCGCTGCCCAAAGGCGTGCAGGTCAGCCACGGTAACCTGGTCGCCAACGAGCTGTTGATCCGTCACGGCTTCGGCATCGACGTCAACCCGGACGACGTCATCGTCAGTTGGTTGCCGCTGTACCACGACATGGGTTTGATCGGTGGTTTGCTGCAGCCTGTTTTCAGTGGTGTGCCGTGCATTCTGATGTCGCCGGGGTACTTCCTTGGTCGGCCGTTGCGCTGGCTCGAAGCAATCAGCCAATACGGCGGCACCATCAGCGGCGGGCCGGATTTCGCCTACCGTTTGTGCAGTGAGCGAGTCAGCGAGTCGGCGCTTGAACGCCTTGATCTGAGCCGTTGGCGCGTGGCCTATTCCGGTTCCGAACCGATCCGCCTAGACACCCTCGAACGCTTCGCCGAGAAGTTCACTGCGTGCGGTTTCAGCGAAGACAGTTTCATGGCTTCGTACGGTCTGGCCGAAGCGACACTGTTCGTTGCCGGTACACCACGAGGCACCGGCATTCCAGCGTTGCGCGTGGACGATCAGGCGCTGGCGCAAAACCGTGCCGAGCCGGGTGACGGCAGCCCTATCATGAGTTGCGGCATCAGCCAGCCAGAGCATGCGGTGGTGATCGTTGAGCCGATCAGTCTCGAAGAACTCGCCGATAACGCTGTCGGTGAAGTCTGGGCTGCCGGCCCGAGCATCGCCCACGGCTACTGGCGTAACCCCGAAGCCAGCGCCAAGACGTTCGTCCAGCACGCCGGCCGCACTTGGCTGCGTACCGGTGACCTGGGCTTTGTCCGTGACGGTGAGCTGTTCATCACCGGCCGTTTGAAAGACATGCTGATCGTGCGTGGACACAATCTCTATCCGCAGGACATCGAGAAGACCGTCGAGAATGAAGTGGAAGTGGTGCGCAAGGGCCGCGTCGCTGCATTCGCGGTCAGCCAGAATGGCGAGGAGGGCATCGGCATCGCCGCGGAAATCAGCCGCAGCGTGCAGAAAATCCTGCCGCCGGAAGCGTTGATCAAAGCCATCCGCCAAGCTGTGGCCGAGGCTTATCAGGAAGCGCCGAGCGTGGTGGTGCTGCTCAATCCGGGCGCGTTGCCGAAAACCTCCAGCGGTAAATTGCAGCGTTCGGCGTGCCGTAATCGCCTGGCCGATGGCAGCCTCGACAGCTACGCAGTGTTCCCGTCGACCGCAGCCGAAACCGCAGCGTCGAGCACCAGCGTCTCTGAACTCGAAGCGCTGATCGGCAAGATCTGGGCCGAGCAACTCAACGTCAAACAGGTCAACGCCGACGACCATTTCTTCCTGCTCGGCGGCAACTCGATTGCGGCAACTCAAGTGATCGCCAAGGTGCGTGAAGAACTCGGTCTGGAGCTGAACCTGCGATTGCTCTTCGAAGCGCCGACCCTGTGTGCATTTGCCGCTGCGGTGGCGCAGCAGCAACAGGACGGCGGCAGCGCCCAAGGTGCAATCAGCGCGTTGTCGCGCAGCGAGCCGATGCCGCAATCGCTGGCGCAAAACCGTCTGTGGATCACTTGGCAACTCGACCCGCAAAGCAGCGCCTACAACATTCCCGGTGCCCTGCGTTTGCGCGGCGAACTGGACGAAGACGCCTTGCGCGCCAGCTTCCAGCGACTGATCGAACGCCACGAATCCTTGCGTACGCGCTTCTTCGAACGTGACGGCGTGGCCCTGCAACAAGTCGATGCAGCTACCGAGTTCAACCTGCAACTGATCGATCTCAGCGACTTGCCGGCCCACGAGCGTGAAGCCCGTGCCCAGCAGATCCGCGAAGACGAAGCGCGCACCCGGTTTGACCTGGAAAAAGGCCCGCTGCTGTGGGTGACACTGGTCCGCCTCGATGACGAAGATCACCAACTGCTGGTGACGCTGCACCACATCATCGCCGACGGCTGGTCGCTCAATGTTTTGCTCGACGAATTCTCGCGCCTGTACGCCGCTGCAGCGCAAGGCGCGACCGCCAACCTCGCGCCGCTGCCCACCCAGTATGCCGACTACGGCAGTTGGCAGCGTCAATGGCTGGCGCAAGGTGAAGGTGAGCGGCAACTGGCGTATTGGAAAGCGCAGTTGGGCGACGAGCATCCAACCCTGGAACTGGCCAGCGATCACCCGCGTTCTGCGCAGCAGGTTCACAGCGCTGCACGCCACAGTGTGCGTTTGAGCGTCAGCCTCAGTGAGGCGATCCGCACGACCGCGCAGGCCCACGATTCGACACCGTTCATGTTGTTGCTCGCGGCATTCCAGAGCCTGCTGCATCGCTACAGCGGCCAACGTGATATCCGCATCGGTGTGCCGAACGCCAACCGTCCGCGCCTGGAAACCCAGGGCCTGATCGGCTTCTTCATCAACACCCAAGTGCTGCGTGCTGAGGTCGATTCGCGTACGCCGTTCAGCGAATTGCTGGCGCAGGCTCGCCAAACCACCCTCGGTGCCCAGGCACATCAGGATCTGCCATTCGAACAACTGCTCGAAGCCTTCCCGCAGGCCCGCGAACAAGGTTTGTTCCAGGTCATGTTCAACCATCAGCAACGCGACCTAAGCGCGCTGAAACGCCTGCCGGGTCTGCTCGCCGAAGAACTGCCGTGGCACAGCCGCGAAGCCAAGTTCGACCTGCAACTGCACAGTGAAGAGGACCGTAATGGTCGCCTGACGCTGTCATTCGACTACGCCAACGAACGGTTCGACGCCGCGACCATCGCGCGTCTGACCGAGCACTTCAGCAATCTGCTGCGCGATGTTTGCGAGCAACCGCAGCGTGCTGTCGGTGATCTGCAAATGCTCAATGCCATTGAGCACGATCAGCAGACAGACTGGAGCGTCGCCCCGTGCGCCAAGGCTGAGCAATGGCTGCCGGAACTGCTCAACGAACAAGTCCGTCAGACCCCGGAGCGCACCGCGCTGGTGTGGGACGGTGGCAGCCTCGACTTCGCCGAACTGCACACGCAATCCAACCGCCTCGCGCACTACCTGCGCGACAAAGGCGTCGGCCCCGACGTTTGCGTGGCCATCGCCGCCGAGCGCTCGCCGCAACTGCTGGTCGGCCTGCTGGCGATCATCAAGGCCGGTGGCGCCTATGTGCCGCTGGACCCGGATTACCCGGCTGATCGCCTGGCTTACATGCTCAGCGACAGCGGTGTTGAACTGCTCCTGACCCAGACCGAATTGCTTGATCGTTTGCCGGCCAGCGACGGCGTCAGCGTTATCGTCATGGATGCATTGCACCTGGAAAACTGGCCGAGCCAGGCACCGGGCTTGCACTTGCATGGCGACAACCTCGCCTATGTGATTTACACCTCGGGCTCCACTGGCCAACCGAAAGGCGTCGGCAATACCCACGCAGCACTGGCCGAACGTCTGCAATGGATGCAGAACACTTATCGCTTGAATGAAACCGATGTGCTGATGCAAAAAGCCCCGATCAGTTTCGACGTGTCGGTGTGGGAGTGCTTCTGGCCGCTGATCAGTGGTGCGCGTTTGCTGATTGCCGGCCCCGGCGAGCACCGCGATCCGCACCGCATCGCCCAGCTTGTGCAAGCGCACGGCGTGACCACGCTGCACTTTGTGCCGCCACTGCTCTCGCTTTTCATCGACGAGCCGCTGAGCGCCGAATGCACCAGCCTGCGCCGCGTGTTCTCCGGCGGCGAAGCGTTGCCGGCCGAACTGCGCAACCGCGTACTGGCGCAACTGCCGGCGGTGCAATTACACAACCGTTATGGCCCGACCGAAACCGCGATCAACGTCACCCATTGGCATTGCACCACAGCCGATGGCGAGCGCTCGCCGATTGGCCGGCCGCTGGGCAACGTGGTTTGCCGCGTGCTCGATAGCGATCTCAACTCGGTGCCGGCGGGTGTGCCGGGTGAGCTGTGCATCAGCGGTATCGGTCTGGCTCGCGGCTACCTTGGCCGTCCCTCGTTAACTGCCGAGCGTTTCGTCGTTGATCCACTGGGCGAGCAGGGCGCACGTTTGTACCGCACCGGTGACCGCGCACGCTGGACGTCCGATGGCGTGATCGAATACCTCGGCCGTCTCGATCAGCAGGTCAAGCTGCGTGGCTTCCGTGTCGAACCGGAAGAAATCGAAGCCCGTTTGCTCGCTCAGGAAGGCGTCGCCCAAGCCGTGGTGCTGGTGCGCGAAACCGCCGTTGGCGCACAACTGATCGGTTACTTCACCGCGACTGACGTCAGCGAAGATCAGGACGCGCAAATCGCCCGGCTGAAAACCGCACTGGCCGCCGAGCTGCCGGAGTACATGGTGCCGGCGCAACTGATGCGTCTGGACGCAATGCCCTTGAGCCCCAGCGGCAAACTCGACCGCCGCGCCTTGCCTGAACCGCAGTGGCAAGTGCGTGAGCACGTCGAACCGGTCACCGAACTGCAGCAACAGATCGCCGCGATCTGGCGCGAAGTGCTCGGCCTGGCGCAAGTCGGTCTGCGCGACGACTTCTTCGCCCTCGGCGGTCACTCGCTGCTGGCCACGCAAATCATCTCGCGCAGCCGTCAGGCCTGCGACGTCGAACTGCCGTTGCGCGCCTTGTTCGAGCACAGCGAACTCGGTGATTTCGCCGAGCAGATCCGCTTGATCCAGGCCAGCGGCCGCACCAATAAACAGCCGCCAATCGACAAAGTCGACCGCAGCCAACCGGTGCCGCTGTCGTATTCACAACAGCGCATGTGGTTCCTCTGGCAGATGGAACCGGACAGCCCGGCGTACAACGTCGGCGGTATGGCGCGCCTGCGTGGTGTGTTGCATGTCGAGCGTTTCGAGTCGGCGTTGCAAGCGCTGATCCTGCGTCACGAAACCCTGCGCACCACGTTCCCGAGCGTTGATGGCGTCGCCCGTCAGCAGGTACATGCCGAGACTGGCGTGCGCATGGGCTGGAAGGATTTCTCAAAACTTGGCGCCGATGTGCGCGAGCAGAAGGTTCAGCAACTGGCCGACGAAGAGGCGCATCAGCCATTCGATCTGGAAACCGGGCCGCTGCTGCGTGCCTGTCTGGTGAAGACCGCCGAGCACGAACATTACTTCGTCCTGACTCTGCACCACATCGTCACCGAAGGCTGGGCGATGGATATTTTCGCCCGCGAACTCAGCGCGCTTTACGAAGCGTTTGTCGATGACCGCGATTCGCCGCTGGAACCACTGCCGGTGCAATACCTCGACTACAGCGTCTGGCAGCGTAACTGGCTGGAGTCCGGTGAGCGTCAACGCCAACTCGACTACTGGACGGCGCAACTCGGTCGCGAGCATCCGCTGCTGGAATTGCCCGGCGATCGTCCGCGTCCGCCGGTGCAAAGCCATCAGGGTGAACTGTTCCGCTTCGACCTCAGCGACGATCTCGCCGCTCGCGTGCGTGCGTTCAATGCAAAAAATGGTCTGACCCTGTTCATGACCATGACTGCCGCGCTTGCCACGCTGCTCTACCGCTACAGCGGCCAGACCGATTTGCGCATCGGCGCGCCGGTGGCCAACCGTATTCGCCCGGAAAGCGAAGGGCTGATCGGTGCGTTCCTCAACACTCAGGTGCTGCGTTGCCAGCTCGACGGGATGATGTCGGTCGGCGAATTGTTCGAGCAGGTGCGCCACACCGTGATCGAAGGCCAGTCGCATCAGGATCTGCCGTTCGATCATCTGGTTGAAACCCTGCAGCCACCGCGCAGTGCCGCGTACAACCCGCTGTTCCAGGTGATGTGCAACGTGCAGCGCTGGGAATTCCAGCAGAGCCGAATGCTCGCCGGCATGACCGTCGAGTACCTGGCCAACGATGCGCGAGCGACCAAATTCGACCTCAACCTGGAAGTCACCGACCTCGACCATCGCCTCGGTTGCTGCCTGACTTACAGCACCGATTTGTTCGATGAACCGACCATCGCGCGCATGGCCAGGCATTGGCGCAACTTGCTCGAAGCGCTGATTGCCGATCCGCAACAACGTCTCAGCGAATTGCCGCTGCTCGATGCGCCTGAGCAACAGCAACTGCTCGACAGCCTTGGCATCGAGCCGGGCGAGCATCGTCTCGACCAGTGCATCCATCACCTGTTCGCCGAGCAGGCACTGGCGCGCAAAGACGCGCCGGCCCTGACCTTCGCCGGGCAGACCCTGAGCTATGCCGAACTGGATGCCCGCGCCAATCGCCTGGCCTGGGCTCTGCGTGAGCGCGGGGTTGGCCCGCAAGTGCGGGTCGGTCTGGCGCTGGAGCGTTCGCTGGAAATGGTCATCGGCCTGCTGGCGATTCTCAAGTCTGGCGGCGCCTATGTGCCGCTCGACCCGGAATACCCGCTCGACCGCTTGCACTACATGATCGAAGACAGCCGTATCGGCCTGCTGCTCAGCGACCGTGCAATGTTCAAAGCCCTTGGTGATTTACCGTCGAGCGTGGCGCGCTGGAGTCTTGAAGAAGACAGCGCGGCGCTGGCCGATTACCCGGCCACCGAGCTGCCATTTATCAGCTTGCCGCAGCATCAGGCGTATCTGATCTACACCTCGGGTTCGACCGGCAAACCGAAAGGCGTGGTGGTTTCCCACGGCGAAATCGCCATGCACTGCCAAGCCGTTATCGAACGCTTCGGCATGCGCCCGGACGACTGCGAGCTGCACTTCTATTCGATCAACTTCGACGCTGCTACCGAGCGTTTGCTGGTGCCGCTGCTCAGCGGCGCGCAAGTGGTGCTGCGAGCACAAGGCCAATGGGACGCGGAAGAAATCTGCGGTTTGATCCGTACGCATAAAATCAACGTGCTCGGTTTCACCCCGAGCTACGGCAGCCAGTTGGCGCAGTTCCTGGCGACGCAAAACGACATCCTGCCGGTGCGGATGATCATCACTGGCGGCGAAGCGTTGACCGGTGAGCACCTGCAACGCATTCGCGCAGCGTTCAAACCGTCGATGTTCTTCAACGCCTACGGCCCGACCGAAACCGTGGTCATGCCACTGGCCAGTCTGGCGCCGGAGGTGCTGGAAGAGGGCGCCGGCAGCGTGCCGATCGGCAGCGTTATCGGCGCGCGTGTGGCGTACATTCTCGACGCCGATCTGGCGCTGGTGCCGCAAGGCGCGACCGGTGAATTGTTCGTCGGCGGCGCCGGTTTGGCGCAGGCGTATCACGACCGTCCGGGCATCACTGCCGAACGTTTTGTCGCTGACCCGTTCGCCACCGATGGCGGGCGCATGTACCGCACCGGCGACCTGGTGCGCCAGCGTGCCGATGGTTTGGTGGAATACCTGGGACGGATCGACCATCAGGTGAAGATCCGCGGTTTCCGTATCGAGCTGGGCGAAATCGAAACGCGCCTGCTCGATCACGATTCGATTCGCGAAGCCGTGGTGCTGGCACTGGATGCGCCGAGCGGCAAGCAACTGGTTGGCTATCTGGTGACCGAAGTTGCTGAGCAAAACGAAGCCAAACAGGCTGAACTGCGCGACGCGCTCAAGTCGCACCTCAAGACGCAACTGCCGGATTACATGGTGCCGACGCATCTGATCCTGCTGGCGAGCATGCCGCTGACCGCCAATGGCAAACTCGACCGCCGTGCCTTGCCAGCGCCGGACCCGGAGCTGAACCGTCAGGACTACGTCGCCCCAAGCAACGAGCTGGAGCAGACCCTGGCGCAGATCTGGTGCGAGGTGCTCAACGTCGAGCAGGTCGGCCTCAACGACAACTTCTTCGAGCTGGGTGGCGATTCGATTCTGTCGATTCAAGTGGTAAGCCGCGCCCGCCAGCAAGGCATTCATTTCAGCCCGCGTGACCTGTTCCAGCATCAGACTGTGCAGACACTTGCTGCTGTGGCCAGCCGCACCGAGCAAGTGACGGCCGAGCAAGGTCTGGTGACCGGTGAATCGCGTTTGACGCCGATTCAGCATTGGTTCTTCGACACGGAAATCCCTGAGCGTCAGCACTGGAACCAGGCTTTGCTGCTGGAGCCGGCCGTGGCCCTCGAACCGCATCGTCTGGAGCAGGCGCTGCTGGCGGTGATTGAGCAGCATGATGCGTTACGGCTGCGTTTCAGCGAGGTCAACAGCCAGTGGCAAGCGACACATCAACCGGTGTCCGATGGCGCGGTGTTGTGGCAAGTACGCGTGCCGTCGATGGACAAGTGCGCAGCGCTGTTCGCCGATGCCCAGCGCAGCCTTGATCTGGAAAACGGCCCGCTGGTTCGCGCCTTGCTGGTAGACGGCCCTGAGGGTCAGCAACGGCTGTTTATCGCGATCCATCACTTGGTGGTCGACGGTGTTTCGTGGCGTGTGTTGCTCGACGATGTGCAAACGGTGTATCGCCAACTGGATGCCGAACAGGCGGTGAAGCTGCCGGCAAAAACCAGTGCCTTCAAAGACTGGGCGGCACGTTTGCAGGCTTATGCCGGCAGCGAATCCCTGCGCGAAGAACTCAACTGGTGGCAGACCCAACTGGCCGGCCCGAACGCTGATCTGCCGTGCGAAAACCCGCAGGGCGGCCAGCAGAACCTCCACGCCCAAACCGTTAGCGTGCGCCTCGATGCCGAGCACACCAGACAGTTGCTGCAACAGGCGCCGGCCGCCTATCGCACTCAGGTCAACGACCTGTTGCTGACCGCGCTGGCCCGCGTGCTGTGCCGCTGGAACGGTCAGCCGTCGGCGCTGATTCAACTGGAAGGCCATGGCCGCGAAACCCTGTTCGACGAGATCGACCTGACTCGCACCGTTGGCTGGTTCACCAGCGCTTATCCATTACGCTTGACCCCGCACAACGTCGAAGACGCTGCCGGGCAGGGCGCTTCGATCAAAGCAATCAAAGAGCAACTGCGCGCCGTGCCGCACAAAGGCCTCGGTTATGGCGTGCTGCGTTATCTCGCCGACGACCTCAGCCAGCGCAGCATGGCCGCGCTGCCGCATGCGCCGGTCACGTTCAACTACCTCGGCCAGTTCGACCAGAGTTTCGGCAACGATGCGTTGTTCCGTCCGCTGGATGAGCCGGTCGGTGCTGCCCACGATCCGCAGGCGCCATTACCGAACGAGTTGAGCATCGACAGCCAGGTTTACGGCGGTGAATTGCTCTTGCGCTGGACCTTCAGCGCCGAGCGTTACGAAGCGCAGACCATCAGCGATCTGGCCGATGCCTACCTCGGCGAGCTGCAAAACCTGATCACCCATTGCCTGCAAGACGAGGCCGGTGGCCTGACGCCGTCGGACTTCCCGCTGGCCAGGCTGACACAGGCGCAACTCGATGCCTTGCCGGTGCCCGCCGCGCACATCGAAGACGTCTATCCGCTGACGCCGATGCAGGAAGGCATGTTGCTGCACACCTTGCTCGAACCGGGCACTGGCCTCTACTACATGCAGGATCGCTACCGCATCAACAGCGAACTCGACCCTGAGCGTTTCGCCCAGGCCTGGCAAGCGGTGGTCGCCCGTCATGAAGCGTTGCGTGCGTCGTTCTGCTGGAACGTCGGCGAAGACATGCTGCAAGTGATCCATACGCCGGGCCGTACACCAATCGAGTATCTGGACTGGAGCGCCATCGCCGAAACCGAGCAGGAGCCGAAGCTGCAAGCGCTGCTGAAAAGCGAGCGCGAGGCTGGTTTCGATCTGCTCAATCAGGCGCCGTTCCACTTGCGCCTGATCAAGGTCGGTGCGGCGCGTTACTGGTTCATGATGAGCAACCACCACATCCTTATCGATGCCTGGTGCCGCTCGTTGTTGATGAACGACTTCTTCGAGATCTACACCGCTCTGGGTGAAGGTCGCGATGCACAGCTTGCCGTGCCGCCGCGTTATCGCGATTACATCGGCTGGCTGCAACGCCAGAGCCTGGCGCAAGCGCGGCAGTGGTGGCAGCAGAACCTGCAAGGGTTCGAGCGCACCACGCCGATCCCGAGCGACCGGCCGTTCCTGCGTGAACACGCTGGTGAAAGCGGCGGCATGATCGTCGGCGACCGCTACACCCGGCTCAATGTCGAGGACGGTGCGCGTCTGCGAGAACTGGCGCAGGCGCATCAGTTGACCATCAACACCTTCGCCCAAGCGGCGTGGGCGCTGGTATTGCGGCGCATGAGCGGTGATCGCGACGTGCTGTTCGGTGTGACCGTGGCCGGGCGTCCGGTGGACATGCCGGAGATGCAACGCACCGTCGGCCTGTTCATCAACAGTATTGCGCTGCGGGTGAAAATGCCTGAGGACGATCAGCGCGCCAGCGTCCGTCAGTGGCTGAGCGGTTTGCTCGACAGCAACATGCAACTGCGTGAGTACGAATACCTGCCATTGGTGAACATCCAGGAACAGAGCGAATTGCCGAAAGGCCAGCCGCTGTTCGACAGTCTGTTTGTCTTCGAAAACGCCCCGGTGGAAGTCTCGGTACTGGATCGCGCGCAGAGCCTGAATGCGACCTCGGACTCCGGTCGAACCCACACCAACTTCCCGCTGACGGCGGTGTGTTATCCGGGCGATGACCTGGGTCTGCACCTGTCTTATGACCAGCGTTACTTCGACGAATCGACCATCGAGCGCATGCTCGGCGAGTTCAAGCGTCTGCTGCTGGCGCTGGTCGATGGTTTCCATGGCGACATGGCTGACTTGCCGCTGCTGGGCGTCGAGGAACAGGACTTCCTGCTCCACGGGTGCAACCAGAGTGCCCACGATTATCCGCTCGAGCAGAGCTACGTTGCGCTGTTCGAAGCGCAGGTTGCCGCGCATCCGCAGCGCATCGCCGCGACGTGCCTTGATCAGCAGCAGAGCTATGCAGAGCTGAACCACAGCGCCAACCGTCTCGGCCATGCACTGGTCGCCGCCGGCGTGCAGATGGATCAACCGGTGGCGCTGCTCGCCGAGCGTAATCTCGATCTGCTGGGCATGATCATCGGCGGCTTCAAGGCCGGTGCGGGTTATCTGCCGCTGGATCCGGGCCTGCCGAGCCAGCGTCTGCAACGCATCATTGAGCTGAGTCGCACGCCGGTACTGGTCTGCAGCGAAGCCTGTCGCGGCCAGGCGCAGACCTTGCTGGATGAATTCAGCTGCGCCAATCGTCCACGCTTGCTGGTGTGGGAAGAGGTTCAAGCGGCGGCGAACTCGGCGCAGAACCTGGGCATTTACAGCGCCCCGGACAACCTCGCTTACGTGATCTACACCTCGGGCTCCACCGGCCTGCCGAAAGGCGTGATGGTCGAGCAGCGCGGCATGCTCAATAACCAGTTGAGCAAGGTGCCGTACCTGAAGTTGAGCGACGCCGACGTCATCGCGCAGACCGCTTCGCAAAGCTTCGACATTTCCGTCTGGCAGTTCCTAGCCGCGCCGCTGTTCGGCGCGCGTGTGGACATCGTGCCGAACACCATCGCCCACGATCCGCAAGGTTTGCTGGTGCATGTGCAGGCGCAGGGCATCACCGTGCTGGAGAGCGTACCGTCGCTGATTCAGGGCATGCTCGCCGCGGAGCGCCTGAGCCTCGACGGCTTGCGCTGGATGTTGCCGACCGGTGAAGCGATGCCGCCGGAACTGGCGCACCAATGGCTGCTGCGTTACCCGGACATCGGTCTGGTCAACGCTTACGGCCCGGCAGAGTGCTCGGATGACGTGGCATTCTTCCGCGTCGACATGGCGTCGACGCGCGGCAGCTATTTGCCGATCGGCACGCCGACCGACAACAACTTGCTGTACCTGGTCGATGGTGCGCTGGAGTTGGTGCCGCTGGGCGCGGTGGGTGAGTTGTGCGTGGCCGGGACTGGCGTCGGTCGCGGTTATGTCAGCGATCCGCTGCGCACCGCCCCAGTGTTTGTGCCGAACCCGTTCGGCGCGCCGGGCGAGCGTCTGTATCGCACCGGTGACCTGGCGCGCCGTCGCAGTGATGGAGTGCTGGAATACGTTGGCCGCGTCGACCATCAAGTGAAGATTCGCGGTTACCGCATCGAGCTGGGTGAAATCGAAGCACGCCTGCATGAACAGCCGGAAGTGCGCGATGGCGCAGTGGGTGTGCAGGAAGGCGTAAACGGTAAGCACTTGGTCGGCTATCTGGTCGCTGCTGACACCGCGCTGAATCCAAGCGAACGTCTGGAGCGGATCAAACATCGCCTGCGTGCCGAACTGCCGGAATACATGGTGCCGCTGCACTGGTTGTGGCTCGATCAACTGCCGTTGAATGCCAACGGCAAACTGGATCGCAAAGCCCTGCCGGCGCTGGAGATCGGCCAGTTGCAGAGCCACGACTATCTGGCGCCACGCAATGATCTTGAACAGACGTTGGCGGACATTTGGGCCGAGGTGCTTAAGGTCGAGAAGGTCGGTGTGCGCGACAACTTCTTCGAGCTTGGCGGCCATTCGTTGCTGGCCACGCAGATCGCCTCGCGGGTGCAGAAAACCCTGCAACGCGACGTGCCGCTGCGGGCGATGTTCGAGTGCAGCACGGTGGAGGAGTTGGCCGAGTACATTGATGGACTGGCGGCGAGTGACATTACCGAGGAGAAGGTTGACCGCTTGAATGATCTGATGGCGGAACTGGAGGGTCTCTAGTTTTTTCGGTGTCTTTTCCGGCCTCATCGCTGGCAAGCCAGCTCCCACAGTAATCGAACATGATCACAAATTTTGTGTTCACTCTAGAACCTGTGGGAGCTGGCTTGTCAGCGATGGCGTCAGTGCATTCAACAAATTTCAACAGGAACATTTTTAGACATTTCCCCGATTGACGATCAGGAACCGGCAGCTCAGTCTGCCGGTTCTGTTATTTACCGCGCAGGTGAATCGATGCCCTTTTTCACGGTTGACGGACAAGCATTGCATTACATCGATCAAGGCAGCGGCCCGGCAGTCTTGCTGGCCGGCAGTTATCTGTGGGATCAGGCCATGTGGGCGCCGCAGATCGCCGCGTTATCGCCCCATTACCGGGTGATTGCCCTCGATCTGTGGGGCCACGGCGAGTCAGGGCGGTTACCCGAAGGCACGACATCACTGGACGACATCGCCCGTCAGGCGCAGGCCTTGCTCGATCATCTGCAGATCGATCAGGTGACCCTCGCCGGGTTGTCGGTCGGTGGCATGTGGGGCGCACGTTTGGCACTCTCGGCGCCACAACGGATCAACGGTCTGGTGCTGATGGATACCTATCTCGGCATCGAGCCGGAACCTACCCGTCAATACTATTTCTCGCTGTTCAAGCAGATCGAAGAAACCGGTGAAATCTCCGAGCAACTGCTCGACATCGTCGTGCCGATTTTCTTCCGTCCCGGTATTGATCCACAGTCGGCGCTGTATCAGGGTTTTCGCGCGAAACTGGCGGCCTATTCGTCTGATCGACTGAGCGAAAGCATTGTGCCGATCGGGCGCATCACCTTTGGCCGCAATGATCTGTTGCCGCGCCTGAGCGAGTTGGATGCAGCCAGAACATTGGTGCTGTGCGGCGATCAGGACAAACCACGGCCACCGTCAGAAGCAAAGGAAATGGCCGAGTTGATTGGCTGCCCGTGCGTGCTGGTGCCCCAGGCGGGGCATATTTCCAATCTGGAGAACCCGGAGTTTGTCACGGAGGTGTTGTTTAGCTTCCTCAGTGAGCGCAACCGTTAGGCCGCGTTATCGTTCTTCGCGGGCAAGCCTTGCTCCTACAGGATTTTGTGGCCGCTTCGGTCACCGTAGGAGCAAGCCTGTAGTGGTTCAGTTTTTTTAAACCATTCCGTAGGAGCAAGGCTTGCCCGCGAAGAGGCCAGATCAGGCAATAAAGCTTTGTGCGTTATTTAGGTCCGAGAATCTGCGCCAGCTTCTCCGGCGACGGCGCCCCTTGTTGCTGTTGCAACTCGCCCTTGGCATCCATATAGAAAATCGCCGGAGTGGCCTGCAAATCCAGGTCTTCCATCAACTGCATGTTCGCTGCCAGTTTGGTCTGCACCGCTGCCGGGATATCTTTCAACGCCTTGAGCGAGCTGCCCTTGCCAGCCTTTTCGTGATCTTCCAGCGCCTTGCTCGGATCTTTGGCGGCCAGCAACGCTGCTGATTTGCCCGGACTGTCTTCGCGGATGATCCCGACCATGATGTGCCGCAGTTGCACCTTGCCGGCCTTGACCCACGGCCGCGCCTGCTCCCAGAACATGTTGCAGTACGGGCAGTTCGGGTCACTGAACAGGTAGACGGTGCGCGGTGCGTCCTTGTTGCCGTCCTGAATCCAGTTGCTCGCTTCGAACTTGGCCCAGACTTCTTTGGCCATCGGCGCGTAGACCAGTTTTTGCAATGGTTCGCTGCTCAAGTCCTTGCCATCGGCGTCGTACAGATTACCGAGCAGCACGTGTTTGCCGTCCGGCGTCAGGTACAGCGCCATGCCACGATTCTGATACTGCGCCGCGTAACCGCGCAGACCATCGGGCGCATCGAACTGACCGACGATTTTCGCGCCTTTGGCCTCGATCTGCTTGATCGCGGCCGGCAATTCTTCAGCAGCCTGCACCGACGGCAGGTGTAACAGGGCAGTGCCCAGGGTCAGCGTCAGCAGGTGGCGGAGGCGGGGCATGGCAGTTTCCTTGCAGAGGTGGCCGGTGCGGCAGCCGGAATCGAATGTGGGGTTGGGGTATCGAAGTTTTCCAGGGCGCGGGCCAGGCTGGCGTTCGATAGCTCCCCAAGGTGACTGCTCAGCAGTCGACCGTCGGGGCTATAGAACAGCGTAGTCGGCAATGCCATGGAGCCTACGGCCTGACCCAACCGACCGCTGCGGTCGAACAGCACGTTGTTCAGGCTCAGGCCCTGGGTTTCGAGGAACGTTGCGACGCTTTGCATGCTTTCGGCCTGATTGACGAACAGGAACGTCAGGTCAGGACGCTGCTGCTGAGCGTTTTCCAGCACCGGCATTTCGCGCCGGCAGGGCGGGCACCAGGTTGCCCACAGGTTGATCACCAGCGGACCACCCTGATAATCGCTGAGCTGGATGGTTTCCCCGGCCGCGTTACGCAGGGTGATATCCGGCAGTCGAGTGCCTTGTTCATAGAGGTTCAGCGACAGCGTTGCCAACAACCAGAACAGCACGCCACTGGCAACGCCAAAACCCAATGGGCGACGCAAGCCCGGCCGACGCCAGCCGCGATACAGCGCGGCCAGCAGCAATACGATCACCCCCGGCCATGCGAGAAAACCGCCGTCACGCAGATCGATGATCTGCCACGGATCGTTGCGATAGTGCGACCAGTACAGCAGCACAAACGCCACGCGCGCGGCCAGCATGCCCAGTAGAAACAGGCTGAACAGCGCCGACTCGGGGTTATCGCCACCACGTTTGGCCACCCGCCAGCCGACAAAGGTCGCCAGCGCCAGGGCGCTGATCAGCAGCAGGTGGTTAAGCGCGATGGCAAAGGTGCCGAGGGTGAAAGTCAGCATTAATTGGCGTCCCGGGTGGTGGCCCAGCGTTGCAGGAACGTGTCGGCATCGACTTCACCAGTGATGCGCTGGCTGCGCCGCTCTTCGCCATCGGCGCCGATCCAGACGAAACTCGGTGGCCCCGGCACTTTGTAGCGACCCAGCAATTCGCGGCTGGCGGCATTGTCGGCGGTGACATCCAGTCTGAGCAGGCGCACGTCGCTCAGCGCCTGCATGACCTTGTCTTTACCGAATACCTGTTTCTCCATGACTTTGCACGACACGCACCAGTCGGCGTAATAGTCGAGCAAGACCCATTGGCCCTGGGCTTTCGCCGCAGCAAGTTCGCTTTGCAATGCCGCAGGATCCTTGATCGTAGTGAACGCTTCATGGCCACTGGCTGAAGCGTTGACCGCGCGACCAGCGCTGTAAACCTGCAACGGCTGATACGGATCATCACTGCCGCCCGCCGCGCCGATTACCAGCAAACCGCCCCACAAACCCAACAACAAGGAGGTAGCGCCGAACAACTGGGCAACCCGGCCATAGCCTTCAGATTGTTTCCAGGCACAGAACGCGGCGATCAGCAGCAAGGCCCCGCACAAGCCCAGCCACAGGGACGGATCCAACACCGGGCGCAACATCAGCAGCGCGGTGGCGAGGAACAGGAAACCGAACACGCCCTTGAGCAAGTTCATCCAGTCGCCCGGTTTTGGCAGAAAGCGATTGCCCACCGTCACCAACAGCAACAGCGGCACACCGATGCCGATGCCCAGCGAGAACAGAATCAGACCGCCGTGCAGGGCGTTACCGCTCTGCGCGATGTACAACAGCGCACCCGCCAGCGGCGCAGTCATGCATGGACCCACCAACAAACCGGACAGCGCGCCGAGCACCCCGGCGCCGATCAGGCTGCCACCGGTGCGACTGCGCGAGGCGTGTTCCAGTCGGTCACGCAGCGCGACCGGCAATTGCAGTTCAAAGAAACCGAACATCGGCAGCGCCAGCACCACAAACACTGCCGCAAAGGTGCCGAGCAACCAAGGGTTCTGCAACCAGGCCTGCAGGTTCGCGCCGAGCAGCGCGGCAATCACCCCCATCGCCGCATACACCAGGGCCATGCAGATCACATAACTGCTGGCCAGCGCGAAGCCTCGACGCGGCGTTGCACCACTACCGACGATCATCCCGGCCAGAATCGGCAACATCGGCAACGTGCAAGGGGTGAAGGCCAGCAACAGGCCAAGGCCGAAAAACACCAGCAAACTCCAGCCCAGCGCGCGTTGTTGCAGGTTGCTGGCAAGGGCTTGATCCGGTGCTTCGGTGCTGGCGGCGACGGCGGCTTTGCCACCCAGATCAATCACCCTTGTTTGCGGCGGATAGCACAGACCGGCATCGGCACAGCCCTGATAGCTGACCTTGATCTGCCCGCTGGCCGAAGCCGGGATTTTGACTTCCAGGCCTTGGCGATACACCGGTTGTTCGCCGAAGAACTCATCGCTGTGCGATTCGCCTTGGGGCAAGGCCGGCTGTTGTTCTGCCGTCAGTCCATCGAATTTCAGGCGTTTCTGATACAGGTAGTAGCCGTCGGTGATCTGCCAGAACAACTGGGTTTCACCGGATTCCAGGCGCTCGGAGGTGAGCACGAACGCCTTGTCGACCGGGAGAAATTCCGGTTTCGTCTCAAACGGGTTGTTCCCGGCCTGGGCCAGACTCGAAATCAGCAAAGCAAATAATAGAAAAAAACGACGCATGGAGGAGCCTTGTCCCTGTGCAAGTGTGGCGAACAATGGGGGCTAGAGATTAACCGATGATTAACCTCGTCCGGAAACCCGCTGTCCCGCCAGGCGCTTCATTTGTTCGGCGCCGTCGCCTAGCTCAGTCGCGCAACAGGCCTGGCCAACTGACGTCATCGACGTCGATCGGTCCTGCGAGGAGCCTGAATGTCATCAGGTTGTATCTCAGGTACTGGTTACCCGTCAGAAAAATGTAGTAGTAACTGTCGGCCAGTGACCGGTCATTCTGAACGGCAGTAATGATCCTGTGTTTATACGGTTCCAGTCCGGGCCAAGTGTCGTCAGTGATTTCGTTATGGAACAGTTTATGTTTGGCGGAAGTTAAATCCAGAGAGAGATACGAACCATCGTTAAGTAAAAATTCGAAGCCATAATGTTGTAATGCGGTTTGTCGCCAAGTGCCGGCGACGATGCGCTCAAAGTAGGGCTCAAGCATCCACCATGGCGATTTCAACAGGGGCATGAAACTGTTAGCTCTGTCGGCGTCCTGATCGTATTTGCAGACCATGGGTTGCTCGCCGTCATGATAGAAAAACCACGAGATATCGGAGTCAATCCCCAGGTACTCTGCGCTTTTAAAGCCAGTGGTGGTAAATCCGAAGCGCAAATCCTTTACATAGGGATGAAAGCCATGCCAGTTGCTGGCATTGGCGGTAGTGGGATGTCCATCAATAACGCGGTTGTCCGCAATGTCGAAGCGGGAATAAGTATTGGTGTCTTTAAAGAAAAAGTAGATTTTGTCTTTTCCTGCGCGCCAGTCGACAGCGACGAAGTTTTTTAGTTGGGGCATGATTATGTCCTGATTGAAAGTTGTTAGTAGGGTGGGTTGCTGTTATTGACAATAATCTAACAATCGTTAAAAGGGCGGTGGCCTGTTATACGGTTTGTTTCTAACTTGGATTGTCAAGCGCATGTTTAAAGAGTTGGCTGATGAAAAAGTGCAATTGAACAGGGGGGGCAGAACCCTATTTGCTGCTGCGCTTCTCGCCAGCGATAGCGCTTGCCATAATTGCCACTTAATCTTTCTCTGTTCGAATCGCCTTTTTTCTCCCGGAGCTCCCATGCACGTACTGGTTTGCGAAGACGATGAGCTGATTGCCAGCGGGATCGTTGCCGGGCTCACGGCTCAGGGTTTGACCGTCGAGCACGTCAACACCGCGTCCAAGGCACGGGCAATGCTGAAGGTCGCCGAATTCGACGTGATGGTGCTCGATCTCGGCCTGCCCGACGAAGACGGCCTCAAATTGCTCCAGCAGTTGCGCCAGAACGGCCTGGAAATTCCCGTACTGATTCTGACCGCACGCGATTCGGTCACCGACCGCGTGGATGGCTTGCAGGCCGGTGCTGACGATTACCTGCTCAAACCCTTCGACCTGCGTGAATTGTTCGCGCGGTTGCAAACCCTGTTGCGGCGGGTGGCCGGGCGCAGTGTCAACCTGATCGAACACGGCGCACTGACCTATGACCCGAGCAGCCGCGAAACCATGCTGGCCGGGCAACCGGTGGACTTGTCGCGACGCGAGCAATCGTTGTTGCAAGCGCTGTTGCACAATCGCGGTCGCGTGCTTTCCACCGAACAACTGAAGGACAGCGTCTACGGCTTCAACGATGAGCTGGAAAGCAACGCGCTCAACGTGCACATCCACCACCTGCGCAGCAAACTCGGTAAAGGTATCGTCGAAACCGTGCGCGGTCTGGGCTATCGCCTGGGCCCCGCCGATGGCGGAGATCAAGGCAAGTGATGAGTTTGCGATTGCGTCTGAGCCTGACCCTCGGCGCCGCGTTTGCGCTGATCTGGGCGCTGGCAGCGGCCTGGATGCTCAGCGACCTGCGCAATCAGATGATGTTCTCCCTCGACCAGCGCCTGGTGGCTTCGGCGCGGATGGTCGCGGGGCTGCTGGAGCAATTGCCGGCATTGCCGAGCAAAGGCGAGGGCACCCATTTCAGTGCCGAACAACTGAATATTCCCGGCGGCATGGCCTGTCAGGTCAGCTCGTTGCGCGGGGAAATACTCGCGCGCAGTCACAACCATCCCGAACAGGCACTGGAAGCCGAGAAAATGGGCTTCCACGATCAGATGATCGATGGCGCACCGTGGCGCAGTTTCACGCTGGCACGCGGCGATGTGCGCATCACCACGGCGGATCGGCAGATCGAGCGCGAAGCCCTGAACATGTCGATTCTGCTGGCCGCTTCGGTGCCGGTGGGCGTGGCGTTGCTCGGTTGTCTGTGCCTGCTGTGGCTGGGCATCGGCCAAGGCTTGGCGCCGCTCAATCGCCTGCGCGAAGCCTTGATGCGGCGCAATGCCGATTCGCTTGAACCGTTGCAATTGCAGTCCTTCCCCAGCGAATTGAAACCGCTGCTCGATACCCAGAATCAATTGTTCCAGCGCATCGGCAAAACCATCGAGCGCGAACGCCGCCTGACCGGGGACGCCGCCCATGAGCTGCGCAGCCCGTTGACGGCGATCAAGACTCACCTGCAAGTGGCGCGCATGACTGAAGGCAATGCCCGCGACCAATCGCTGGCAAAAGCCGAAGAGGGTGCCGACCGACTGCATCGCACCCTTGAGCAATTGCTGTTGCTGGCACGGGTCGAAGGCAGTCTGTCGTTCGACGACGGCTCGCAGTGCAGCGCCGAGCAAGTGGCCAGACTGGCGATTGCGGATGCCACGGGCGGTGAGCGCCTGCGGATCAAACTGCAACTGCCGGCAGAACTGTCGGCAGCGCCATTGCACATGCCCGCGGTGCTGTCGATTGCGGCGCTGCGCAATTTACTCGACAACGCCTTGCGTCATACACCGGAAGATTGTGCGGTCGAGTTGAGCCTGGAAACCATTGGCAATCGCGTGCGGTTTGTCGTGCGGGATCATGGCCCGGGCATTGCGCCGGATGATTTGCAGCACCTGACTCAACGCTTCTGGCGCAACGGCCAAAGCACCGGCTGCGGACTCGGCCTGGCGATCGTGCAAGCGATCGTTCAGCGTTGTGACTGCGCACTGCATTTCGACAGCCGCCCGGATGGCCTGCGCGTCGAACTGACGATGCCCCTGCAACCCGCCTGACCCGTACGGCCCCTGTAGGAACAAGGCTTGCCCGCGAAGGCGTCGGCACATTCAACATCGAATTGCCCGTCAGATTGTCCTCGCGGGCAAGCCTTGCTCCTACAGATCGGATTCTCATCAAATGTAACTTCTTGGCGTTCGCTATCCGGGCGAGGCGGGGGTAAGGTCAGCCCCAGCCTTGACTCAATGGATTGAGGGAACAGCGCCATGGAAGCACCCATCTGCATTCGTCCGGCCGTCCTGGCCGACGCCGGCATCATCAGCCGCATCACCGAGCGCTCTATTCGCGTCGGTTGCGCATTCGATCACCGCAACGATCCCCAACGGGTTGAAGACTGGCTCGCGCAACTGTCTGCCGAGAACATCAGTGGCTGGCTGGCCGACCCGCATTTTTATGTGAATGTCGCACTGCTGCGGGACAAACCGGTCGGCGTCGGCATGGCCACCACCACCGGGGATATCGCTTTCTGCTACGTGCAGCCGGAATGGTTTCGCCGAGGCGCGGGGCGCGCGCTGATGGAAGATCTTCAGGGCTGGCTGCGCATTCGTGGCGTGCTTCACATCAACCTCGTCAGTACCCGCACCGGCGAGGCTTTTTATCGCCGTCTGGGCTATCGCGAATCGGCGCCACCCATCACTCACAAAGGCTTGCAGACCCTGGCGATGCGCAAGTCATTCGACTCATCGGCCTGACAACTCGATCAAGGGTCTAAATCCTCAGGACTCTGAAGCGTTTCCAGAACAGGAAAACCTGCAAGTGCGCCCCGCGAACGGAACGCGCACCTGTCCGGTGTGCTGTTTTGGTCACTATTCATAGCCAATTGAGGGGTCGAGAGATGTCAGTCGCCACCAGCCTTATCGAAGAGTCGTCGGCCCGGGTCAGCTCGGTGCCGGCGGAAACGCTGTACCAGTTCAACGAGTCGCCGTTACTGGCCCGTCAGGCCCAGCAGGAATCCAACGCGCGCAGCTATCCGCGACGCATTCCACTGGCACTCAAACGTGCCAAAGGCCTGTACGTCGAAGACGTTGAAGGGCGCACTTTCATTGACTGCCTGGCCGGCGCCGGCACGCTGGCCCTGGGGCACAATCACCCGGTGGTGATCGAAGCCATCCAGCAAGTGCTGGCCGATGAATTGCCTCTGCACACCCTCGACCTGACCACGCCGGTCAAGGATCAGTTCGTGCAGGATCTGTTCGCACTGCTGCCATCGGAATTGGCCGCGCAAGCGAAAATCCAGTTCTGTGGCCCGACCGGCACTGACGCGGTCGAAGCCGCGCTGAAACTGGTGCGCACCGCTACCGGTCGCAGCACGGTGCTGTCGTTTTCCGGTGGTTATCACGGCATGAGCCAAGGCGCATTGAGCCTGATGGGCAGCCTGGGGCCGAAAAAGCCCTTGGGTGCTCTGCTCAGCAGCGGCGTGCAGTTCATGCCGTTCCCGTACGACTACCGTTGCCCGTTCGGTCTCGGTGGCGCCGCGGGTGTCAAAGCCAACCTGAGCTACCTGGAAAACCTTCTCAACGATCCCGAAGCCGGCGTGCAACTGCCCGCGGCAGTGATCGTTGAGGCGGTGCAGGGCGAGGGCGGCGTGATCCCTGCCGACATCGAGTGGCTGCGCGGTTTGCGCCAGATCACCGAGAAGGCTGGCGTCGCGCTGATCGTCGACGAGATCCAGAGCGGTTTCGCCCGTACCGGCAAGATGTTTGCCTTCGAACACGCCGGCATCACCCCGGACGTGGTGGTGCTGTCCAAAGCCATCGGCGGTAGCCTGCCGCTGGCGGTGGTGGTCTATCGCGAGTGGCTCGACACCTGGCAGCCGGGCGCTCACGCCGGCACCTTCCGTGGCAACCAGATGGCGATGGCCGCCGGTTCCGCGGTGATGCGTTATCTGGTCGAGCACAAGGTCTGCGAGCACGCGGCGGCGATGGGCGCTCGCTTGAGCGAACATTTGCACATCCTGCAGCGCGACTTCGCGCAATTGGGTGACATTCGTGGTCGTGGCTTGATGCTCGGTGTCGAACTGGTTGACCCGAACGGCACGCCGGATGCGCTCGGTCATCCACCCGCGTTCGCGCGTCTGGCGCCACTGGTGCAGCGCGAGTGCCTCAAGCGTGGCTTGATTCTGGAGTTGGGCGGCCGGCATGGCGCAGTGGTGCGCTTCCTGCCGCCGCTGGTGATTACCGCCGCAGAAATCGACCGGGTCGCCGAGATCTTCGGCCGTGCCTTGGCCGCTGCCACCGCCGCTGAGTAAATTTTTCGCTGCGCCGAACGTTCTTTCTACATACCCGGCTGCACCCGTTGTGCAGCCCACCCTTATAACGATGGAGAACCAGCATGACGTCAGTATTCGACCGCGAGGACATCCTCTTTCAGGTCGTGGTCAACCACGAAGAGCAGTACTCGATCTGGCCGGACTACAAAGCCGTGCCGGAAGGCTGGCGCACTGTGGGCAAGAGTGGCCTGAAAAAAGAGTGCCTGGCCTACATCGAAGAAGTCTGGACCGACATGCGTCCGCTGAGCCTGCGTCAGAAGATGGACGCGCAGGTCGCGGCCCAGTAAGGCATCAGGCAAAAAGAAACCCGCTGGACCGATAACGGTCAGCGGGTTTTTTCATGCCCTGGATTTGTGTTGATGATCAGGGCCTCATCGCTGGCAAGCCAGCTCCCACAGGTGTCGGGGGGTGATTACAAAATCTGCGTTCACCGCGAACCCTGTGGGAGCTGGCTTGCCAGCGATGAACGATAACGCCGTCTCGGGTGAAATTACGCCCCGCTCAACCCCTTGAGCAGCAGATCCACATTCCCCTCCAGCTCCGCCACCGGATCGGCAGCATCGGTACTCAACACCAGCAGCCGACTCCCCGACTCGGCAATCGCCGCTTTCACCGCGTCCGAAGGCTGGCGATGATGCAGCACCACCGCCACATCATTGTCCTTCAGCTGCGCGGTGAGCTTTTGCAGATCTTCAGGAGTCCACTCTGCATCTGGCCGTGAGTCCTCGCCGATCAGTTCCAGATTGAGACTGCCGATCAGATAGCCGAAGTGATCGCTCAAGCTCATCACACTCAGATTGTCGGCACTGGCCAGGCGTGCCTCGCTGTCCGCGCTGAGTTTCAGCAAACGCTGTTTCAACGCTGCCAGGTTGGCCTCGATTGCCGGCTTGGCGCTCGGTGCCAGACGCACCAGATCCGCCGCCATCACGTCCGCCATGCGCCCCATGTTGTTGCTCGCCAGCCACGGCTGACTGTTCAAGCCATCGACCTTCAGACCCGGTTGCACGGCAATGCCGGGCAGGGCGCCGTCCACCGGACGCGCGGCATCGACTTCGACGATACGAATGTTGCTACGACGGGCAATCGGGTACAGCGGGTCATCAGACCACAGCGAGCGCACGCCAATCACCGCGTCGGCATCGTTCGCCAGCTTGCTCAGCGCTGGCGCACCACGCCCGGTGAAATAGGCGGTCTGGCGACTGCCCGGCAAGTTCGCCGGCGCTGCACGTTCGAGCTTGATGTCGGTGCCTTTGAGCAGCACCTCGCCCAGGCCGTAGGTAATTGGCAACGAGGCCAGCACCCGCAGCGGTTTGCTGCTTTCGGCGGCGATCAATGGTGTGCTGACCACGCCGCAAAGGGCCATGGCCAGGGTCAGTTTGCGCAATGAAAAAGTCATTTATCCAAGATTCCCTTTCAGGCTCGGGACAACCCCGCGCGCGATGGCAGCGAGGGCGAAGGCAATGCCGGCGACCAGAATGATCGCGGCGCCGGACGGAATCGGCAGATCGAAGACGATCGGCGCGAGAATCCCGCACAAGGTGCTGACGGTGGCGATCAATACCGAACACCAGAAAAAGCCTTTCAGCGACTGGCTGAGCAAACGCGCCGCCGCCGCCGGAATCACCAGCAACGCCCCGACCAGAATTGCGCCGATGACTTTCACCGCCGCCACGGTGATCAGCGTCACCAGAATCACAAACAGATAATCCAGGGTCTTCACCGCCACCCCGCGCACCGCGGCCAGTTGTGGGTTGAAACTGGCGAGCATGATGCGGTTGTACAACGGCAGCGCCAGCGCCATGACCAGCGTACCGACGATGGCCAGCACCGCAAGGTCATTGCCGTTGACCGTCAAGACCGAACCGAACAGCACGTTCTCCAGAATGTGTACGTTGATCTTGCCCGCCAGAATCAGCAGCAGGCTCGCGCCCAACGCCAGAGAAACCGAGAGGAACACACCAATCAAGGTATCCGGCGCCAGACCGGTACGGTTGCGCAGATAGTTGAGCAGGATGCCGAACAACAGGCAGTAGCCGAACAGGCTGCCGTACGGACCGGTGTAGGGTTCGCCGAGCAGGATGCCGATGGCCACGCCGGTCAGCGCCGCGTGACCGACGGCTTCGGAGAAAAACGCGAAGCGCTTGACCACCACCAGCGTGCCGAGGCCGCCCAGTACCGGGCCGATCAACAGACCGGCGAGCAAGGCATTGACGACAAAACCATAGGCGAGCGCTTCCGGCAGATACCCGGAGGAGGCCCAGCCCTGCACCATCAAACGAAAGGCTTCATAACTCATCAGACAGCGCTCCGTGGATGGGTCGAAAACAGGCTCAGCAGACGTTCCGGGGTCAGTGCCTGTTGTGGCGTGGAATCGAACAGCACGCGACGGTTCAGGCCGGTGACGCGATCAGCCAGACGCCCGACCGCTTCCAGATCGTGTTCGATCCACAACACGGTGATGCCCGCCGCGCGCCAGTCGCCGAGCAGGCGTTCGAACACCTGGATCCCGGCCTCATCGAGGGCCGACATCGGTTCATCCAGTACCAGCAATTGCGGGGCAGGGATCAGGCCTTGGGCGAGCAACACGCGTTGACGTTCACCACCGGACAGTGCGCCCATGCGCCGTTTGCGTTTGTCCTGCATGCCGACCCGTTCCAGCGCCTCGCCGATGGCGCCGGCGTAGTGCTTGCTCAAACCGAGAAATGCCGGGCGACGCTGACACATCGCTGCCATGAAGTCGTCGACGGTCATCGGCAAACCGCGATCGAATTCCAGCGCCTGCGGCACATAGCCGATGGTGCCGGGCGCGCCGGGCCATTGCAGGCTGAGCTGGCCCTGATGGGGCATTTGCCCGAGCAAGGTCTTGATCAGCGAACTCTTGCCGCCGCCATTCGGGCCGACCAGCGCGTGTACATGGCCGGGCTGCACGGTGAAGGTGACGTTGTCGAGAATCGTCGTGCGACCCAACGTCAGGCTGACATCCTTGAACTCCAGAGTCGGCCCGGAAACCTCTGGGAGCGAGCCTGCTCGCGAAGACGGAATTTCATCCAATAAAGATGTTGGCTGATCGAGCGCATTTGCGAGCAGGCTTGCTCCCACAGGGGATTTTGAGGTGTCGGAAAGTGTTTCATTTGCAGTCATGCGCCCGACTCCTGAATCGCCCGAACCACGGTGTTGAGGTTGCCGGTCATTTCCTTTTCGTACTTGTCGGCGGTGTATTCGCCGTAGGAAATGTGCGACAGCGGGTACAGCTTGACGCCCGACTCACGTTGAATGGTTTCGACGTAAGTGGAGGGGAAGTCCATCTCCGAGAAGATCACTTTCACGTCCAGTTCGCGCAGTTGGTCGATGGTCTTTTTCAACTGACTCGGGCTCGGTTCGATGCCGTGTGCCGGCTCGACCACCGCCGTCACTTCCAGGCCAAACTCGCGCAGCAGATAGTCGTAAGCCGCATGCACCGTGGCAACGCGCAGCTCGGCGTTCGGCGCCTGCGTCAGTTTGGCCAAGGCGTCGGCGCGCATCTGCCGCAGGCGCTTGCCGTAAGCGCGGGCGTTCTGGGTATAGGTCTTGGCGTTGTCCGGGTCGAGTTTGCCCAGCTCGCGGGCGATGTTGTTGACCTGGGCAATCGAAGCGCTGATCGACAGGAACGTGTGCGGGTTGACCACTTTGCCGGCACCGCGCGCGGCGACGCCGGTAGCGGCCAGCAATGGCACGTTCTCGTTGGCCTCGATGGTTTTGATGTTCGGCGTTTCGCTGGCGGCGATCATGCGGTCGGCAAAGTCGTCATGGCCGACGCCGTTGAGCACGATCACATCCAGTCCGCTGATGCGCTTGATGTCCTCGGCCCGTGGCTCGTAGGCGTGCGGGTTGAAACCGGCCGGGATCAGCGGCACGACATCAGCCTTGTCACCGACGATGTTCGCCACATAGCTGTAATAAGGGTGCAGGGTGATGCCGATGCGCAGGCGTTTGGCTTGATCGGCGCTGGCCAGCGGGCTCAGCAGGCAAGCACACAGGCCCAGCAGAAACAGACGAAACAACGGACGGCGAGGCAATGAAATAGACATGGGCAAGCGGTCTTCTCTCGGAGGAAGGCGAGGAATCAATGGCGATGTTCGCGGGTAACCCCGGCATCGTATTGCGCGACGATCTGTTTCCAGCCAGCGGCGGACAGGGCGGCATCGGTCAGTTCGGTCGGCGCCTGGAGACTGGCATCGCGGTTGAGCCAGATGTTCGGCGCAGCCTGGTCATCGGCACTCAGCAGCATCACGAACGAGCCGGCAACGGTGGTTGTCTGGCTAAGGCCGAAATAGGCGCTGTCGGCCAGCAATTGCCAGGCATGACCACCACGGCTGACCGAACTCGCGTCTTGGGCAAACGGGGCAAAACCTTCGTCCGCGAGGTTCTGTGGCGTCGGCAGGGTGTGTTGCTCTGCGCGCAGCAGGCGGATTTCGTCGAGGGTCACGTGCAGGTCGGCATAGATGCCTTGTTCGGCGGCGCTGAGGTCGCGGCGCGCATCGAGTTGGTTGCCGGCGACCGGTTCCGGCTCATGGGAAACCCCGCGCCAGGCGACCACGGAGCTGGCAATCGCCAGAATCAGCAGGCACAACAGCAGCACATTGAGGGTTTCATGGCCGGCACCGGCCGGGCGCACGACGTGAGTGGTGGACGTACTCATGGGGTCTCGATATCCGCTTGGTCGATTTCCACGACATGGCCAGGGCCGGCGTCGAACAGCACATAAAACTCGGCGCCGGGTTTCTTGAAGGTCACGGTGGAGTCAGCGCCAAGCTTGCCCGGCAGCAGAATCGTTTCGTCATAGCCGATCACGTCAAGCGTTACGCCCGGCGCGCCGCTGCCATCGGAAAACCCACCTGTACATTTGATCTGCTCGGCATCGATGGCTTTGCATTCGCACATCGGGTTGTGCGCCAGTGCGCTGGCACTGAAACCGGAGCTCAGCACCAGCAGCGCGGCACTCAGCCGCAGACGGGAAGGGCGTTGCGAGCAGGTCATGGTTTGGCTCCTTGTTTGTTCAACCAGGCAACGGTGGCGGGGGAGGCCTGGCTCAGGGGAATCGAGGCCTGATGCATGCTGCCGTCCCAGCCTTCCATGGTGATCCACAGTTCGGCGTCGGCTTTGGTCTTTTCCGGAATCGGCAACTGGCTGCCCATGCGATAAGGCGTACCGAAGAAAATCACTCCGGCGGCGCGCAGGCTGCGCGGTTTGCCGATGCGCAGATAGGTGGCCTTGACCTGTTCGACGCAGGCATCGCACACCGCTGCATTGAAGTCTTTCATGTAGCCGGCGGGCCCACTCAAGTGCGGTGCCTCGTTGCGCAGTTCGGCCAGGCGCAGGCTCCACGGCCCGACCTGGACTTCGCCGATTTCGCGCTCGCCCAGGCCGCTGTCGCCGCGAAATAGCGACGCGTCGGCGAAGTACTTGGGCATGAAGCCCAGCGGGATCAGGAGCAACAGCACATTGATATGGAAGCGCCATTTGTGCCAGAAGCGGCTCAGGCGTGACGGCGGGCTGGCGGTGCTGGACTGGCTCACAGGCTGGCCTCCGAGGTTTCACGGGCGAGGGCCGGTTGTGCCGGGGCGCTGCGGCTTTTCTTGTTTTCGCGCTTGAGCGCATTGGCGGTGGCCAGCGCAGTGCGTTTGGTCCAGATCAGCAGACCGCTGAGCACCATCATGCTCAACAGCAGACCGAAGAAGAACCAGATCAGCTTGATCCACAAGCCGCCGAAGTCGCCGGTGTGCAACGGGCGCATGGATTCGGTGACGAACTCCAGCGAAGAGCGATCGCTGAGCAGTCGTGAGGCCGCCAGGTCACCGTTGAACGGGTTGAGCGTTGCGGTCTGGAACATCAACGGATACCAGCCGCGACCGCCGACACTCATGTGGCTATAGGCGTTGCCCGGCAGGCTGACGAAGCTGACTTCCAGACCAGGGATTTTCTGTTCGGCGATTTCCACTGCGCGATCCAGACTGATCCGCGGCGGCGGTGCGGCGTTGGCCGAGATCGGCACGGCCTCGCGCGCCATCGCCGGAATGATTGGCTCGGTCGAGATCGACACTTGGTTGTCGTACAGGAACGCTTCGATCAGGAACCAGGTGCCGGTGACCGAAATCACCGCGATGAACCAGATCGACCAGATCCCGCTGAGGCGATGGAAGTCACCCCAGAAAATCCGTGCGCCGTGGCGAAGACGCAGGGTCGGGCGCAGAAAACCTTTCCAGAATCGCTTGTAAACCACGAGGCCAGTGACCAGCGAGGCGAGCATCGGCAAACCGAGGAACGACACCAGATACCAGCCCCAGCTGTAGCCATTGGTGAACGGCACCAGCCACCAGCCGTGCAGGGCTCGGGTAAAGGCCTTGAAGTCGAAGTCCGGTGCGGTGCCTTGAATCACGCCGGTGTACGGGTTGACGTAGACCGTTTGTGAGCGGCCGTCGGGGTAGCTGACGGCGACATCCAGGGCGAAGTGCGATTCATCCGGTCGGCTGATACTTTCAACCAGGGTTTGCGGCTCGGCTTTTTTGATCGCGGCCAACACCTGCTCATAACTGAGCGGTTGTGCATCGTCAGAGGGTTGGCTGGCGCGCATTTGCGGGTTGGCCAGCCAGACGATTTCCTGACTGACCACCGCGAGCGTGCCGGTGACACAGACGATCAGGACAAAAAACCAGATTGGCAATGCGAGCCAGCTGTGCACCAGGAACCACAGTTTGGAGCGAGATTTCTTCGACATGATTGCGCGTCTTTATAGCGTTGGGAGGGCGCGGTTCTACGGGCTTCGCAGACAGCAGTCCTCGAAAGGCCGGCCGTGGCTTTTGCCTACGCGAACGACCTGCATCTCTATAGGACGAATAAGCTACGCAAATCCCGAAAAGGGATATGAAAGCAAATGTTTCGCAGTTCCCCTTGTGGGAGCAGGCTGCCGGCGAATAAGGCGTGTGAGGTAATTCGTCTGTGCCTGACAGACCGCTTTCGCGGGCAAGCCTTGCTCGTACGTGCGCCAGTGTTGTCATGAAGGCGGATTCTGCTGTGGCGGGATATGTCACAACCGGCGCTGGCGGCATCAGCCGCCAGCGGGAGAGGGGGACTCTGAGGCTGGGTTCAGCGCAGGAAAGCCAGTGCTTCGGCGAGTAACAACTCAGGTACTTCTTCGGCGATGTAGTGGCCGGCGGGCAGGGCCTGGCCGCTGACGCTGGCGGCCACTTGTTGCCACTCCCTGAGCGGATCGAAGCAGCTTCCGACGGTGCCTTCGGCGCCCCACAGAACCCGTAGCGGCAGACTCAAGTGGTGCCCGGCGGCGATGTCGGCACGGTCGTGTTGCAGATCGATGTCGGCGCTGGCGCGGTAGTCTTCACAGATGCCGCGCGCGCTGCCCGGGTGTTGCAGGCAGCGCAGGTATTCGCTGAACGCTTCATCGGTAAACGGCTTGAGCCCGGCGCTGCGACTGCCCATCACGCTGCGCAGATAAGCCTCGGGATCGGCTTCGATCAAGGTTTCCGGCAGCGGCGCCGGGCGGATCAGAAAGAACCAGTGCCAGTAGGCGCGGGCGAAGGCTTCATGGGTTTGCGTGTACATCGACAGCGTGGGGGCGATATCCAGCAGCATCATGCGGTGCACGGCGCCGGGGTGGTCGAGCGCCAGACGATGGGCGACGCGTGCGCCACGGTCGTGGGCGAGGATCGAAAACTGTTCGAAGCCCAGCGATTGCATCAGCTCGACGTTGTCACGGGCCATTTCGCGTTTTGAATAGTTGAGGTGCAGCGCGTCAGCGGCCGGTCGACTGCTATCGCCGTAACCGCGCAGGTCAGCGGCAACCACGGTGAAGTGCTCGGCCAGTTGTTCGGCAATCTTGTGCCAGATCACATGCGTCTGCGGGTGGCCGTGCAACAGCAACAAACCCGGCCCGTTGCCGCCGAGGCGATAAGCAATGTCGACACCGTTGACGTGGCGCTGGTCTTTGAGAAATCCGGCAAACATCGGACTGATCCTTTTTCAGGGTTCTTGTTGCCTGCATCCTGAAAGGGTGCGCGCTTTGCGGCAAGGTGCAAAGCGTGATGGCCCGGTTCATGAAGTGTGATGGGTAGGCGCAGTACCGCCCTCATCGCGGACAAGCACGCGACGTGGCCAGCAATAGCCGCCGAAAAATTCAACCTTGGCTGAACATTTCCATCGCCCGCTGCTTGATCTGCTCCTCGGTCAAATCCTCCTTGCGCGAGGCCAGAAACCACAGATGTCCATACGGATCCTTCAACGTCCCGCTGCGATCACCGTAAAACTGATCCTTGACCTCGGACACCGACGTCGCCCCGGCCTCCAGCGCTCGTTGAAAGGATTTGTCGACATCGGTCACGTACAAATGCAAACCGACCGAGACGGCTTGATCCGGATTGCTCAACGGCCCCTGGTCGCACGGCGAGCCGAGCATGATTGCGCTGTCACCAATGCGCAGTTCGGCGTGGCCGATGCCGCCGTCCGGCATGGATAAGCGCATGACTTCGGTCGCACCAAACGCTTTCTTGTAGAACTCGATGGCCTCGGCGGCTTTGTGGATGCCGAGATAGGGGGTAATGCTGTGATATCCCTCGGGAATGGGTTTGACGCTCATGACGTTCTCCCTGATTGTTGTTTTGCGAGGTAAAGATTCACTATAGAACCGTCCTCGCCGCACGGATTTCCGCCCGACGAGCAGCAGGACGCGTGCGCATACTCTGTGGCTATGGGTAAATCCCCTTGCCACGGGCGTTCTCAGTCAATCTTTAGGGAAGTGCGGCCCCGGCCCCTGTTCCCCAAGCACATCGCCCTGATTGCGCAACGGGCAGGCTTCCATCGACAAACACCCACAGCCGATGCAGCCGTTGAGCCGGTCACGCAGCAGCGTCAACTGCTCGATCCGCTCATCCAGTTCCCGCCGCCACTGCTCGGACAACACCCGCCAATCCGCCGCCGTCGGCGCGCGATCATCAGGCAGAATTTTCAGTGCCTCACCAATCTCAGCCAGCGGTATGCCCAGACGTTGCGCCACTTTGATCAGCGCCACCCGGCGCAATACTTCGCGGGGATAACGTCGCTGGTTGCCGGCATTGCGCTGACTCTTGATCAAGCCCTTGGATTCATAAAAGTGCAGGGCGGTGACCGCGACACCGCTGCGTGCCGCGACTTCGCCGACTGTTAGCTGTTTGTGCACGGTTTCTTTGCTGATCATCTGAAAACAGCCCTTGACCTTGACTTAACTAGAGGTTTTACCCTGCGCTTCTTCGAGTCGCAAGATTCGCCTTACCGATAAGTGGGGACTTTCATGCAAACATCAGCGAAAAACCGCAGCTTCACCCAGTTGATCGAATTCGAGATCGAGCCTCGCCAGCAACCGGCGCTGGTCAGCGCGCTGTCAGTGCAGAGCGAACGTCTGGCCCAGCGCTACGAAGGTTTTGTCAGCGCCAGCGTGCAGGCCAGCGACGACGGACGGCGAGTGTTGAGTTTGTTGCAATGGCAAAGCCGCGAAGCAGGGGAGGCGGCGTTCCGCAGTTTTGAAAGCGGCGAGCAAGACTTCTGGCAATTGATCCACGCCCATCAGGCGCGAACCATTACGTTCAATTCTTTCCAGGTGTTGAGCAGCATCGCCCGCAGTCACGATGATGCGTTGCACTGCAACCTGGTCGGTTAAATCGACAACTGAATCAGTCGCTCACCGTGCAGGTTTTCCGTGAGTCGGCGCTTGTTCACCGCCAGTTCGCCGATCTTGATCAGCCGCGTGCGAGTGACGTTACGGCTGAGACCGAGCAACGCAGCGGTATGCACCTGGTTGTAATGGCAGAAACGATAGGCGGCGCGCAGCAAGGCGTCTTCGACTTTTTCGTGCAACGCGCCGGCCTGCTGTGCGAAGAGTTTCTGAAACGCCTGCTCAAGTAATGCCTCCGGTGAATCGGTGGTGCTGGCGTGGTGATCGTCCGGGCGCTCGATGCGCAAATTCGACAGACGCAAATCATCGCGTTCGATCACGCCGTTGCGGCAGATCAGTAGCGTGTGATGAATGACGTTTTCCAGCTCGCGGATGTTGCCCGGCCAACTGTAGCCGCGCAGTTTGTGTTCGGCGCCGGGGCTGATGACCACGCGTCCATAACCCAAGCGCTGGCTGTAGGCTTCGATGAAGTGCCGGGTCAGCGGCAGGATATCGCCGGGCCGCTCGCGCAGCGGGCTCAATTCCAGATTGACCACATTGAGCCGGTAGTACAGATCCTCGCGGAAATTCCCGGCATTGATGGCTTTCTCCAGCTGCACGTTGGTCGCCGCCAACACGCGCACATCGATGGGAATGCTTTTGCGCGAGCCCAGCCGCACCACTTCGCGTTCCTGCAACACGCGCAACAGTTTTACCTGAATCGCCATCGGCAGATCGCCGATCTCGTCGAGAAACAAGGTGCCGCCGTCCGCTTCCTCGAACCAGCCGGGCTTGGCACTCAAGGCGCCGGTAAAGGCGCCTTTTTCATGACCGAATAATTCCGCTTCCACCAGCGATTCGGAGAACGCACCGCAGTTCACCGCAATAAACGGTCGGTGGCGCCGATTGCTCAGGTTATGAATATGCCGCGCCACCAACTCCTTGCCGGTGCCGGTCTCGCCGATGATCAGCACACTGGCTTCGCTCGGGGCGACTTGCTGCAAATGCGCGAGCAGGGCCTGGGACTTGGGGTCTTCGAATACCTGCGCGGTGGCGCGAATCGACGTGGCCAGAGCGGGTGAGGGCGGTAGGGTCAGCAGTTGCATGGGCTCGTCCTTCTCTTCAGTTCAAATACAGGCAGGATCAGGAATAGAACGTCGGCACCGGCAACGCCTGGTTCAGCGCCCAGTCACCCAGCTCGTGGAGTTTGTAATCCAGCGGGTCGTGCAGGGTTTGCGTGCGCAAGTTGCGCCAGTGGCGATCCAGTCGCAGGGAGGCGTGAGTCGAACGCGCACCCGTGACGTCGAACAAACGACTGCAAATCTCCAGGCCCTGACGGCTGGCAGCGACTTTGGCCGTGGCAATCGCCGTGGCCACATGACCGCGTTCTTCAGCACTGAGGCTCGCACCTTTGGCCCACGCCTCATCGAGCAATGCCGCTGCGCGTTCGACCAATAAACGAATACCTTCCAGCGCAACCCAGAACTCGCCGTAATGCGCGAGCACGTAAGGATCTTCGCGCACGCTGCGCGCCGAAGATTTGTGCCAGAGGCGGGTTTCATTGAGGGTGTATTGCCGCGCTTCTTCGAAAGCGCCTTCGGCAATCCCGAGAAACATATGCGTGAACGTCAATTGCGCGATCAGTGGCCGCAGGCAGGCGAAAGGCGTGCTCAGGGGGCCGGGATCGAGGAGCAATTCCGACTCTTCCACCCGTACCCGTTCAAATGTCGCACTGCCGCTGTCGGTCTGGCGCTGGCCGATGTTGTTCCAGTCGTTGTGCAAGGTGATGCCGCTGCGCCCGCTCGGAATAGCGGCGATCAGCAATTTGCCACCGGCGCTTTCATCGACCGCCGAGGCGATCAGCATTTGCGAGTCGCTGGCGCCAGAGCAGAAACTCTTCTTGCCGGAAAACTCGCGCCAACCGCCGAAATCCTTGACCACGGTGCGGGTGTCGAGCGGGTTGAGCGCGTTGCCCCAGAACCAGTTCTGCCGGGCGGTCTGCTCGAACCACGGTTGCCATTGCTCCGGTCGGGAAAACAAACGCACGGTGGCCAGCATCAAATGATGAAATCCGAAGACATGCGCGATGGAACTGTCGACCTTGGCGAACTCGCGGACGATTTGCAGGGTTTCGCTCCAGCTCGCACCGAGGCCACCGTAACGGGTGGGAATACTCAGACCCAACAGGCCGCTGTCGCGCAGGGCATCACGCTCGGCTTTCGGTGTGCCGCCACGTTCGTCGCGTTCGACGGCGGTGAGGGCGAACTCGGCGGCCAATTGGCGCGCCGTCTGTAACGGGGACAAAAGGGTACTTTGTGGTTTGGCAGTCACACCCACACTCCTAAATTCAAACAGCCCCTGTAGGAGCTGCCGCAGGATGCGATCCTTTGATCTGTTGTTAAAAAATCAAAGGCAAAGATTGCAGCCTGCGGCAACTTCTTAAGGGATTTGGGTCAGACTTTGGCCGGGAGTACGTCGTTGGCGATCATTTCGCCAAACGGCCCGGTGAGGTTGGTCACGCCGCGCCCGGCCAGGCTCGCGTAGGGCTCTGGCAGCAGCGGGAACACCAGTTCGGCAAAGCGGTAAGCCTCTTCCAGGTGCGGATAGCCGGAGAAGATGAAACTCTCGATACCCAGATCTGCGTATTCCTTGATCCGCGCCGCCACTTGCTGCGGATCGCCGACCAGTGCAGTTCCCGCACCGCCGCGCACCAGGCCGACGCCGGCCCACAGGTTCGGGGCGATTTCCAGGTTGTCGCGTCGACCGTCGTGCAGCGCCGCCATGCGCCGCTGACCCTCGGAGTCGAAGCGCGAAAAAGATTTCTGCGCGGCTTCAATGGTCTCGTCGCTGATGTGTTCGATCAGTTTGTCCGCGGCTTTCCATGCCTCTTCGGCAGTCTCGCGCACGATCACGTGCAGCCGAATGCCGAACTTCACCTTGCGGCCATGGCGCGCTGCGCGTTCGCGCACATCGGCGAGTTTTTCCGCGACCGCTGCCGGTGGTTCGCCCCAGGTCAGGTAAACGTCGACCTGTTCTGCCGCCAGATCATGCGCGGCATCTGACGAGCCGCCGAAGTACAGCGGCGGGTAGGGCTTTTGCACCGGTGGATACAGTGCTTTGGCGTTCTGCACTTTCAAGTGCTTGCCGTCGAAATCCACCGCCTCGCCTTGCAGCACCCAGCGCCAGATTTTCAGGAATTCATCGGTGACTTCGTAGCGTTCACTGTGGCTGAGGAAAGTGCCGTCGCCACGGTTTTCGTCCGGATCACCACCGGTCACCACGTTGATCAGCAAGCGGCCGTTGGACAGGCGATCCAGCGTCGCCGCCATCCGCGCCGAAACGGTGGGCGAAATGATCCCCGGCCGAATCGCCACCAGATAGCGCAGGCGCTCGGTCAAAGGCACCAGCGCCGAGGCGATTACCCAGGAGTCCTCGCAAGAACGCCCGGTGGGGATCAGCACACCGTGATAGCCGAGGCTGTCGGCGGCCTGCGCAACCTGTTTCAGATAGTTCAGCGTGACCGGGCGCGCACCTTGGGTGGTGCCCAGATAGTGGCCGTCGCCGTGAGTTGGCAGAAACCAGAAAACATCCATGCACGGCTCCTCAGGCGATTTTCAGCAACGGTTTGATTTGCGTGGCGAACAGCGGCGCAGCGCGTTCGGCGGCCAGGCGAATGCGTGCTTTCAGCGCTTCGCTGGTGATCTGGTAATCGGCGAAATCGGCTTCGGTGGCGTACACGCCAATCGGCAGGGTGACGGCCTGGAAGAAGCTCAGCAGTGGGCGCAACTGATGATCGAGGACCAGCGCGTGCCGTTCGCTGCCACCGGTGGCTGCGAGCAGCACCGGGGTGTCGATCAGTGCATTGAGGTCGATCAGGTCGAACAGATGCTTGAGCAGGCCCGGGTATGAGCCGCGATACACCGGCGCGGCAACGATCAGCAGATCGGCCTGTTCGATGGCTTGCAACTCGGCCTCGACTTCAGCGCTCAGCTCTTGACGCGAGAGGGCACCGCCGAGCGGGCGGGCGATATCGCCGAGTTCGATCAAATGGCTCTCGATCGGCAAATGCCCGGCCAGTTCGGCCAACAGCGCTTGGGTCAGCACCAATGTGCGAGAAGGACGCCAGGTGCCACCGGACAAGGCGACGACTTTCAGGGGACGCGACATGATCAATTCCTTTTTCAACAGTTGCTCAGTGAGCAGTGAATGAGTCACTGGACTCGAGCAAGTGCTGTACCAATTCCTGTGAGTCCCGGTTTACGGGGCTTACAGCGCTATGCCAAAGCCTGCGTGTGTGAGTTTCAGCGCGGTTTGTTGAATTGCTGTTGGCTGGGCAACAGTTGCTGGAGCAACAGTGCTGAGCGCCTGAGGGGATTTATAAAGGCTCATGGTTATTCCGTAAAAGAACCTTAATCGATATTTATAGATCTTTTGGAGATATAAGAACAAGCGTGTCGAATTTCTGATAGCCACTATTGAGAGCGTTGATTTTTGCGCGGGGGTTGCCGGGGGTAGCCTTGCTTCATCAACCCCCCATCGCTCGCCAGGACGCTCCCATGAATCATTTACTGACTGTTTCTCTGATGCTTGCCGTTTCCGTACTCGCCGGATGTGCCAGCCATGTTTCCCCGGAATTGCGGCCCTACACCGCAGAAGAATCCCAAGAGCTGGCGATGGAGGCACTGAACCGCAGCGGCCTGTCCTTCGACGAATACCACGCGAAAAAAGCCCAATTGCTCGGCCAGTCGCACTTCGACAAAAAAGCTGAAATGAGCGCTGAGCTTGCCGTACAGCTGCATGGCCGGCCAAGCTGATAACAAACTGTACTGCCAGAAGTTTTACCCAACTGTCCGTGGGTTTGCCGGGCCGCGTGGGATAGGGTCAACACCTGAATGACCCTGATGGATTGCTTGCCATGACCCTCTCGCTTGATCTGCTGTTGGGCTTTGCCCTGTTCGCCCTTGTCACCTCGATTACACCGGGGCCCAACAACACCATGCTGCTGGCATCGGGCGTGAATTTCGGCTTCAACCGCACCATCCCCCATATGCTTGGCATCACCTGTGGCTTCTTCGTGTTGGTGGTGGCGGTGGGTTTTGGCTTGGGCGCGGTGTTTCAGAGCTATCCCGTTCTCTATTCCGTGCTGCGCTACGTCGGCGCGGCGTATCTGCTGTACCTGGCGTGGAAAATCGCTCACTCGGGCCCGGTCGGCGAGAGCGCGCAAGGCGAAGCCAAACCGATCAGTTACCTCGGCGCTGCGGCGTTTCAATGGGTCAATCCCAAGGCGTGGATCATGGCCATTGGTGCCATCAGCACTTACACGCCGATGCAGGGGTATTTCACTAACGTGATAGTGATCGCTGCGGTGTTTGCCATCATCAACCTGCCAAGTGTTGGCGTCTGGGCAGCCTGCGGCACTTTGTTGCGCAATGTGCTGAAGGATCCGCGCTGGTTGCGCGTGTTCAACTGGGGCATGGCCGCACTGCTGGTGATTTCGCTGTACCCGTTACTTCTCGAAAGCTTTCACTGACGCATTGCTTCAACCGCCGGCCCGATGCCTGTTAAGCTCGGCTTCAGGAGCGTTCCTACGCACTTTTAAATGAAGTTGTTCTTCTTTAACGGCATCCGATCAGGTATTGATGACGCTCTCGAACCAACGCGCAGCTCACAAGGCTGCGTTGTGCCGTTTGCAGACACGAGCCTCCTGATCCCGGAACACGCTCTGCGAGTCTTTTATGAACACACGTCCGTTGTATTTCGATTACGCCGCCACCACCCCGGTGGACGAGCGGGTCATCCAGGTGATGATCGAGTGTCTGGGGTTTCACGGTAATTTCGGCAACCCGGCCTCAAGCTCCCACGCCTTCGGCCAGCAAGCCCGGCACACGGTCGAGCAGGCCCGCCGGCAGGTCGCCGAACTGGTCGGTGCCCAGGCCGAACAGATCGTCTGGACCTCCGGCGCCACCGAGTCCAACAACCTCGCCCTCAAAGGCGTGGCGCAGGCGCGCGGTGTGCCTGGCGGCCACATCATCACCAGTCAGATCGAACACAAAGCCATCCTTGATACCGCCCGCCAGTTGCAGGAAGGCGGCGTCGCCGTGACCTATTTGGTGCCGGACGCCGAAGGCCTGATTACGCCGCAAGCGGTCAGTGAAGCCATGCGTGACGACACCTTTCTGGTGTCGCTGATGCTGGTCAATAATGAGCTGGGCACCGTCAACGATGTGCAGGCCATTGGTGAAGTGGTGCGCAGTCGCGGGGCGCTGTTCCATGTCGATGCGGCGCAGGGCGCCGGCAAAGTCGCGATCGATCTGGCGCAGTGGCCGGTCGACCTGATGTCGTTTTCGGCGCACAAACTCTATGGGCCCAAAGGCATTGGTGCGTTGTATGTCGGTCCGCGAGCGCAGCAACGTTTGCACGCCCAGATTCACGGTGGCGGTCACGAAGGTGGCTTGCGTTCCGGGACTTTGGCAACCCACCAGATTGCCGGCATGGGCGCGGCGTTTGCCTTGGCCGCATTGGCGTTTGATGAAGAGAAAAAAACCATCGTCGCTTTGCGCGAGCGTTTGCTCGAACAACTGCTGAGTCTGCCCGGCGTGCGCCTCAATGGCAGCGCTGGCCAACGTATCCCGCACACCTTGAGCTTGACGTTCAGCGAGGGTGAGTTCAACAGCGCCGCGCTGAGCCATTCGATCGCGTTTTCCGCGACTTCGGCCTGTAATTCCGCGAGTAATGCGCCATCTCACGTGCTACTGGCGCTGGGACATGACGCGCATCTGGCCGGACGCACCATTCGCCTGAGCCTCGGCCGTTTCACCACCGCCGCGGATATCGACAAGGCTGGCGAACTGATCAAGACCGCCTGCGCCAGTGCTCCGGCATTCTGGGCGACAGGGCTTTAAACGAGCCGAATCAAAGGCTACGAACAATAACGATGAAGTGATTAGCAGGAGACATGATGAGTACCCAGACCTCGACCGAAGGATCGGTGCCCCAGCGCTTGGCGCACACCCGTGAACTGATGCGTTGCGAAGGCATTCACGCACTGTTGGTGCCGTCTGCCGACCCGCATTTGTCAGAATATCTGCCGGGTTACTGGCAGGGCCGGCAGTGGCTGTCGGGCTTTCATGGTTCGGTCGGCACGTTGATCGTTACCGGGGATTTCGCCGGAGTCTGGGCCGACAGTCGCTACTGGGAACAGGCGACCAAGGAACTCAACGGCAGCGGTATCGAACTGGTCAAGCTGCAACCGGGTCAACCGAGCCCGCTGGACTGGCTGGCCGAACAGACGCCGGAAGGTGGCGTGGTCGCCGTCGACGGCGCGGTGATGGCCGTGGCCTCGGCGCGTACGTTGAGCAGCAAACTCGAAGCACGCGGCGCGCGCCTGCGCACCGACATCGATCTGTTGCAGGAAGTCTGGAGCGATCGCCCGAGTCTTCCCAACGCGCCGATCTATCAGCATCTGCCGCCGCAAGCGACCGTCAGCCGTGGCGAGAAACTCGCCAAACTGCGCGAAACCTTGCAGGCGCGCGGAGCTGACTGGCATTTCATCGCCACCCTTGACGATATCGCCTGGCTGTTCAACCTGCGCGGCGGTGATGTCTCGTTCAACCCGGTGTTTGTTTCGTTTGCGTTGATCAACCAACAGCAAGCCACGCTGTTCGTGGCACTGAGCAAAGTCGATGCTGATTTGCGCGCAGTGCTCGAACAGAATGGCGTGACGTTGCGCGACTACAGCGAAGTCGCGGATGCACTGCGTGCGGTACCGAGCGGCGCGAGCTTGCTGGTGGATCCGGCGCGCGTCACCAGCGGTTTGCTGGATAACCTCGACAGCGGCGTGAAACTGGTCGAAGGGCTTAACCCGACAACGTTGGCCAAGTCGCAGAAAAGTGAAGCCGACGCCAGGCATATCCGTCAGGCGATGGAGCAGGACGGTGCGGCGCTGTGCGAATTCTTTGCCTGGCTCGAATCAGCCTGGGGGCGCGAACGCATTACCGAGTTGACCATCGACGAGAAACTCACGGCCGCCCGTGAGCGTCGTCCGGATTATGTGTCGCTGAGTTTCAACACTATCGCCGCGTTCAACGCCAATGGCGCGATGCCTCACTATCACGCCACGGAAGAAGAGCACGCGGTGATCGAGGGCGATGGCCTGTTGTTGATCGACTCGGGTGGTCAATACCTGGGCGGCACGACCGATATCACGCGGATGGTACCGGTCGGTACACCGACTGAAGAGCAGAAGCGTGACTGCACGCGCGTGTTGAAAGGCGTGATTGCGTTGTCGCGGGCACAGTTCCCGAAAGGCATTCTGTCGCCGCTGCTGGATGCCATCGCGCGTGCGCCGATCTGGGCTGACAATGTCGATTACGGACACGGCACCGGGCATGGCGTTGGCTATTTCCTCAACGTTCACGAAGGTCCGCAGGTCATCGCCTATCAGGCCGCAGCGGCGCCTCACACTGCCATGCAAGCGGGCATGATCACATCGATCGAGCCGGGCACTTATCGTCCTGGCCGTTGGGGGGTGCGCATCGAGAACCTGGCGATGAACCGCGAAGCGGGCAGCAGCGAGTTCGGTGAGTTCCTCAAGTTTGAAACCCTGACACTGTGCCCGATTGACACGCGGTGCCTGGTGCCTGCGTTGCTGACTGAAGAAGAAAAACAGTGGTTCAACGCCTACCACGCCGAAGTGCGTGAGCGTTTGAGTCCGTTGCTCGATGGCGCTGCGCTGGCGTGGCTGAATACGCGCACTGCCGCTATTTAAGCAGTCGACGCTCGGGCGCTGACGTCAGCGCCCGAGCGGTGGCTTAGATCGAGTTGTGGCGCAATGCCTCTTCGACGAAGTCGAGTCGATCCTGACCGAAGAACAATTGGCTGCCGACAAACATGCTCGGCGCGCCAAACACCCCGCGTTTAACCGCTGTTTCCGTATTGGTCTTGAGGGTGGCCTTGACGGCTTCGTCGTTGCTCAGCGCCAGTACTTCATGCGGGTCGAAACCGTGTTCACTCAGCACTGCCGCCACCGTTTGTGGTTCATCCAGACTGCGACCTTCAACCCAAAGCGCAACAAACAGGCAATCGATAAATGCCTGAAAGCGTTCCGGGTGATGCAACTGGATGCCAGTGACCGCGCGCATCAGCATCAACGTGTTGATCGGGAAGTGTGGGTTGAATTTCAAGGGCACGCCGTAGCGTTTGGCGTAGCGATCCAGATCCTCGAACATGTAGCGGCCCTTGGCCGGAATCATTGCCGGTGACGCATTGCCGGTGGCTTTGAATACGCCGCCCAGCAGCATCGGAATGTAGATCAACTGGCTGCCGGTCTCGGCGCAGATCTTCGGCAGTTGGGTGTACGCCAGGTAAGTGGCAGGGCTGCCGAGGTCAAAATAGAACTCCACGGTTTTCGTCATTATTTGTCTGCTCTCTTTATTGTTATGAAGGGGGGAGGGCTTACCAGCGTTCATTCCAGGGACGCAGATCCAGCTCGAAGGTCCATGCGTCCCGAGGCTGGCTGTGCAGGTACCAATAGTTTTCGGCGATGTGTTCGGGGTTGAGGATGCCGTCCTGATCTTTGGTCGCGTACTTCTCGGGGAAACTGTTGCGGATGAAGTCGGTATCGATGGCGCCATCGACCACCACATGGGCGACATGGATGTTCATCGGCCCGAGTTCACGCGCCATGCTCTGCGCCAAGGCACGAATACCGTGTTTGGCACCGGCAAATGCCGCAAACCCCGAGGCACCTCGAAGTCCGGCGGTTGCGCCGGTGAATAGAATCGTCCCGCGCTGGCGAGTGACCATGCGCTTGGCCACTTCACGAGCGTTGAGGAAACCAGAGAAACAGGCCATTTCCCAGATTTTGAAATACTTGCGTGCGGTCTCCTCGAGAATGCTGCAGGGCACGTTGGCGCCGATGTTGAAGACGAATGCTTCGATTGGCCCGACGCGGGCCTCGATGTCCTCAATCAACGCAATAACGTCTTCTTCCTTACGCGCGTCGCAGGCAAAACCGTGAGCTTCGCCACCCTCTGCCTGAATGGCGTCGACTAAAGGCTGCAATTTGTCGGCGCTGCGCCGTGTGACGCAGGCGATGAATCCTTCCCTGGCAAAGCGCTTTGCAATCGCCCCGCCGGTAGCGTCACCCGCGCCGACAACCAATACGACCTTCTTGTTATTCATGGGTAGATCCCTTTAGTAAACGATCGTTAAGTGAACGAACGTTATGCTAGGATTTCGACAACGTCAAGCGAGTCAATGTTGAGGGAAAACACATGCGTTACTCCGCCAGTCACAAGCTGGAAACCAGAGAGAAGCTGTTGGAAAGCAGTGCGTTGTCCGCCAAGAGATCTGGTTTTTCCACAGTCGGCGTCGATGGCTTGATGAAAGCGATCGGCCTGAGTGGCGCAGCGTTCTACAGCCATTTCTCATCAAAGGATGCGCTGTTCACGGCGATTGTCGAGCGGGAGTTGGGCCAGAGTCTGGAGCGATTGGGTGGGCGAGGCGTGCAGGATCGCCGGCGCATGGAACGTTGCCTTAAACACTACTTGAGCATGGCCCATGTCGAGCAGCCTGAGTCCGGCTGCGCGTTGCCGGCGCTGGGCGCGGAGATCGCCCGTTCAGACCGGCAGGTGCGTGAGCAGGCCGAACTGTGGATCTGCCGCCTTCAGCAAAGTTGGGCCCAGATACTTGAGAGTGACAGCCTGGCGTGGTCGGTTTTGTCTCAGTGCGTCGGCGCATTGGTGGTCGCGCGTATGCTGGTCACGCCGGATATGCAGCGTGCGGTGCTCGACTCCAGCCATGAAGAGATTGGCCGTCAAATTGCCGAGCCACGCTGAACTACTTGCAGATGACGATCATGCTGCGACTGGTATAGCCGGCAGGATTGAGGCCGAATGGATAGTCGCCGGGCTCTTCCACAGCGTCACCTGACTTGGCGATAACTTTGTAGCCTTTTGGCGCACAGGCATTCGCGGCGCTGGCGTAACACTTGTCCCAGGAAGACGAGAGCCCCGAGCAGTTGATGTGCAGGCCTTTTTTTCCGCGTTTTACCTGGGTTTCCGAGGTCGCCGCACAACCCGCTACTGCCAATATGGCGATCAATATCAAAATTCGTTTCATTACCGTCCTTATAGCAGCCTCGAGTCTGTCGCTCGGGTCTGCCTGCATTCGATAGCGCATGAAGCGTGGTGAAATCCCTGTACGAAAAAATCCATATCTGGCACTGAGTTAGCGGCCTAAACATGGCCTAAATCAGCGCCAAATGCCAGACCTTCGTCAAATCCCGTTTCAATCCGCCGCTATGGCCGGTTTGGCGGTGCTGCCCATGGTCAACGTCGCACCGACCGACGCCAGAATAATGCACAGAATCGCCATCCATTGTGACAGCGTGAGGTATTCCTGCAGAAACAGTAGACCGGACAAGGCTCCGAATGCTGGTTCTATGCTCATCAGCGTGCCGAAAGTGCGCGTGGGCATGCGGGTGAGGGCAACCATTTCCAGGGTGTAGGGTAGGGCGGTGGACAGAATTGCGACGCCAATGGCGACAGGGATCAACGAAGGGGTGAGCAGCGCAGCGCCGGCATGAACGATGCCGATGGGCGCAACGAACAGTGCGGCGATCATGACGCCCAATGCTGCAGTTGTAACGCCGTTGTCTGCGCCAGCCTTTTGACCGAAGAGGATATACAGTGCCCAGCAAACGCCGGCACCCAATGCATACCCGGCTCCGACCAGATCGATTCCGGCGGATGTTGCACCGGTAGGTATTAAAAGCAGCAGGCCGATTGCCGCCAGGCCTATCCATAGAAAGTCGATTGCTCGACGAGAGGCATATATGGCAACGGCCAGCGGGCCGGTGAATTCGAGTGCAACCGCGATACCCAGCGGTACGGTCCGCAGTGACATATAGAAGAGGAAGTTCATACCGCCCAATGCCATGCCATAGACGATCACGGTGCGCAGCGATTTGGCGGTCAGCCTGGCGCGCCAGGGTCGTAGCAGTAGCAGCATGATTATGCTGGCGAAGATCAGCCGTAAGGTGGTTGTGCCTTGTGCGCCTACCACCGGAAACATGCTTTTCGCCAGCGAGGCGCCGGACTGGATCGATGCCATGGCTATCAATAGCAGGCCAACCGGGAACAACATTGAGGCAAGCGTGCGAGGTTGGTCAGTCATTGCGAGGCATCTTCCAGGGTAAGAGCAGGTTTTTGTGGGTGATTGGGCAATATACTGCGCATTCGCCGCGATGACGTCTATATATAAGCAGGCTTTTTAGAAGAGTTGATAGAAAAGATAAATTAACGGTTGACGGCAGATTCTGGAC
>NZ_JAEKFI010000004.1:1782500-2489632 GCF_016650635.1 Pseudomonas sp. TH43 | reverse complement strand
GCACGTTGACGCCCACCATGCCGACTTCGATCTCGTCGCAGAACAGACGCGCCGCTTCACCGTCACGGGTGAAGATGCAGGTACCGTTGCCGTATTCGTGATCGTTGATCAGTTGCATTGCCTCTTCCAGGCTGTTGACGCGAACAATGCAAAGTACCGGCCCGAAGATCTCTTCTTTATAGATGCGCATCTCTGGAGTGACGTTGTCGAACAGGCAACCGCCGAGGAAGAAACCTTCTTCATGACCGGCGACGCTGAAACCACGACCGTCGACCACCAGGGTCGCGCCCGCTGCTACGCCGTCGTCAACATAACCGCTGACCTTGTCACGCGCCTGACCGGTCACCAGCGGCCCCATGTCCAGACCGCACGAAGTACCGGCACCGATCTTCAACGCCTGGATCTGTGGAACCAGCTTCGCCACCAACGCATCCGCAACTTGATCGCCAACACACACGGCAACCGAGATCGCCATGCAACGCTCGCCGCACGAACCGTACGCAGCGCCCATCAGTGCGCTGACTGCGTTATCCAGATCGGCATCCGGCATCAGCACTGCGTGGTTCTTCGCGCCGCCCAGCGCCTGAACGCGTTTGCCGCGCTTGGTGCCTTCGGCGTAGATGTACTCAGCAATCGGCGTCGAACCAACGAAGCTCAGTGCTTTGACTTCCGGCGCTTCGATCAGCGCGTCTACCGCAGTCTTGTCACCGTGCACCACGCTCATTACGCCTTTCGGCAGACCGGCTTCCAGCAACAACTGAGCGATCAGCAGTGTGGAGCTCGGATCACGCTCGGACGGTTTGAGGATGAAGCAGTTGCCGCAGACGATCGCCAGCGGGTACATCCACAGCGGCACCATGGCCGGGAAGTTGAAAGGGGTGATACCGGCAACGATGCCCAGCGGCTGGAAGTCCGACCATGCGTCGATGTTCGGGCCGACGTTGCGGCTGTACTCACCTTTGAGGATTTCCGGGGCAGCGCAGGCGAACTCGACGTTCTCGATACCGCGCTTCAGTTCACCGGCGGCGTCTTCAAGGGTCTTGCCGTGTTCTTCGCTGATCAGTTGCGAGATGCGCGCTTCGTTCTGCTCGAGCAGTTGCTTGAAGCGGAACATCACCTGGGCACGTTTGGCCGGTGGCGTATTGCGCCAGGCCGGGAACGCAGCTTTGGCGGCGTCGATGGCTTTCTGGATGGTTTCGCGGGTGGCCAATGGCAGCTTGTGGATAGCCTGACCGGTGGACGGGTTAAACACATCAACCGCGCGACCGTTCTCGGTCACCAGTTCGCCATTGATCAAATGCGGAATAACGCTCATCGAAAACTCCTGAATTTTTGTTCAGCGGGCGCCCGTTGAAGGGCGCCTTCTATATATAGGTAGCTTTGTTTGGGAACCGGACGCCTTTGGCGCGCTTCAGAGTGCCTTCGCGAGCAAGCTCGGCTCCCACAGGGTCTGTGTCAATCAGTCGAGCTTGTTCAGCACTTCGCCGACCGCGTCGAACAGGCGATCGAGGTCTTGCGGCTTGCTGTTGAAGGTTGGGCCGAACTGCAGGGTGTCGCCGCCGAAGCGTACGTAGAACCCGGCTTTCCACAGGGCCATGCCTGCTTCGAACGGACGCACGATGGCGTCGCCGTCACGGCCGGCAATCTGGATCGCACCGGCCAGGCCGAAGTTACGGATATCGATGACGTGCTTCGAGCCTTTCAGGCCATGCAGCGCGTTTTCGAAATGCGGCGCGACTTCCGCAACGCTCTGCACCAGGTTTTCCTTTTGCAGCAGGTCGAGTGCCGCCAGGCCAGCGGCGCAAGCCACCGGGTGCGCCGAGTAGGTGTAACCGTGCGGGAATTCCACGGCGTATTCCGGCGTCGGCTGATTCATGAAGGTCTGGTAGATCTCGGAGCTCGCAATCACTGCGCCCATCGGGATCGCACCGTTGGTGACTTGCTTGGCGATGCACATCAGGTCCGGGGTGACGCCAAAGGTGTCAGCACCAAACATGTTGCCGGTACGGCCGAAACCGGTAATCACTTCGTCGAACACCAGCAGGATGCTGTGCTGATCGCAGATCTCGCGCAGACGTTTCAGGTAACCCTGTGGTGGCACCAGTACGCCAGCGGAACCGGCCATAGGCTCAACGAAGACGGCGGCGATGTTCGATGCGTCGTGCAGTTCGATCAGCTTCAGCAGCTCATCGGCCAAAGCGATACCGCCCTGCTCCGGCATGCCGCGGGAGAAGGCATTGCTCGCCAGCAGCGTGTGCGGCAGGTGATCGACATCCATCATCGACTGCCCGAACAGCTTGCGGTTGCCGTTGACGCCGCCGAGACTGGTGCCGGCGATGTTTACGCCGTGGTAACCACGGGCACGGCCGATCATTTTGGTTTTGGTTGCCTGGCCTTTCAGGCGCCAGTAGGCACGGACCATTTTTACCGCGGTATCAGCGCACTCGGAACCGGAGTCGGTGAAGAACACGTGGTTCAGGTTGCCCGGGGTCAGCTCGGTGATTTTCTCGGCCAACTGGAACGACAGCGGGTGGCCGTACTGGAAGCCCGGCGAGTAATCGAGAGTGCCCAGTTGTTTCGAGACCGCTTCCTGAATTTCCTTGCGAGTGTGCCCGGCGCCGCAAGTCCACAGACCCGACAGCGAGTCGTACACCTTGCGGCCCTTGTCATCGATCAGCCAGCTGCCTTCGGCGCCAACGATCAAACGCGGATCGCGCTGGAAGTTACGGTTGGCGGTGTACGGCATCCAGTGCGCGTCCAGCTTGAGTTGGCTGGCCAGTGGCGACTGAGCGTTTTCAGGCATGTTCATCGGGCAAAACCTCGCAGGGCATAAGCGTCAGGGAGATAGAAAGCGTTGTTGCAGCTAAATTGCCACGGCGATAAAGTCGGTGAAATTCAACTCTTCTAACCTTCAGTTAGAACTTGGCTAAACAATGAGAACAATAAGATGAGCAGCCGCCGCCCCGATCCATTGGCCCAGGTCAGTGATTTTGATATTCGTTTGCTGCGGATTTTTCGCAGCGTGGTGGAATGCGGAGGTTTCTCGGCGGCGGAAACGGTGCTCGGCATCGGTCGCTCGGCGATCAGCCAGCAGATGAGCGATCTGGAGCAACGCCTCGGTTTGCGTCTGTGCCAGCGTGGGCGCGCCGGGTTTTCGCTGACCGAAGAAGGCCGCGAGGTCTATCAATCGGCGCTGCAACTATTAAGTGCGTTGGAAAGTTTCCGCACCGAGGTCAACGGCCTGCATCAACATTTACGCGGCGAGCTGATCATTGGGCTGACCGACAACCTCGTCACCCTCCCCCACATGCGTATCACCCACGCCCTCGCGCAGTTAAAGGAGCGCGGGCCGGATGTGCAGATTCAGATCCGCATGATTGCGCCGAATGAAGTCGAGCAAGGCGTACTCGACGGGCGTCTGCATGTTGGCGTGGTGCCGCAGGCCAGTGCGTTGTCGGGTTTGGAATATCAGCCGTTGTACAGTGAACGCTCGCTGCTGTATTGCGCAGTCGGACACCCGCTGTTTTACGTCGATGACAAGCAACTCGATGACGAGCGCCTTAACAGTCAGGACGCGATTGCGCCGACGTTTCGGTTGCCGGCGGATATTCAGGCGCATTACCAGGCGCTCAATTGCACGGCCAGCGCTTCCGACCGTGAGGGCATGGCGTTTTTGATTCTGACCGGGCGCTATATCGGTTACCTGCCGGATCACTACGCCAGCCTTTGGGTGCAGCAGGGTCGGCTGCGTGCGCTGAAATCTCAAACACGTTTCTACGACTTGAGTCTGGCATCGGTCACGCGCAAAGGGCGGCGCCCTCATTTGGTGCTGGAAAGCTTTTTGGAAAGTCTGGCGGCGACGCGTTGAAAGCAGGATCAAAAGATCGCAGCCTTCGGCAGCGCCTACATTTGCGGGTAATCCGCCGATAAAGTTGAGCAACTGGACAGCTTTTTGCAAAGCAGGATCAACCCCGATCCTTCAACAAGAAGCCCAAATCCATGCAGCCAGATTCTGAACCGTCCAGCGACCTGATCTACGGCCTCAACGACCGCCCGAAACCGCTCGCCGCGACACTCGCGGCGTTGCAACACGTGCTCGCCAGTTTCGTCGGCATCATCACCCCGCCGCTGGTGATTGGTTCGGCGCTTGGGCTGACCGCACATTTACCCTACCTGATCAGCATGGCCCTGATGGTGTCCGGCGTCGGCACCTTTATTCAGGCGCGGCGGCCGTTCGGAATTGGCGCGGGAATGATCTGCCTGCAGGGCACCAGTTTTGCCTTTCTCGGGGCAGTGTTGTCGGCAGGGTTTCTGGTCAAGCAACGCGGTGGCAGCCCGGAGGACATCTTGGCGATGATTTTCGGCGTGTGCTTTTTCGGCGCGATCGTGCAGATCGTACTCAGCCGTTTCATCGGGCAATTGCGCAGAGTCGTTACGCCGCTGGTGACCGGCATTGTCATTACCTTGATCGGCATCAGCCTGATCAAGGTCGGCATCACAGATCTGGGCGGTGGCTTCAATGCGCCGGACTTCGGAGCACCGGGTAATCTGGCGCTGGGCGTGTTTGTGTTGCTGACGATCATTCTGCTCAACCGCTCGAACACTCCGTGGGTGCGTTTGTCGGCAATCATCATCGGCCTGGTGCTCGGCAGTCTGGCGGCATGGTTCAGTGGGAAACTGGTGCCTCAGCCATTACCTGACTTGCCGCTGGTGAGTTTTCCTACGCCATTCAAGTTTGGATTCAGCTTCGACTGGACGGCTTTCCTGCCGGTCGCGCTGATTTATCTGATCAGCACCATCGAAACCGTCGGCGACCTCACCGCCAATTGCATGCTCGCTCGCCAGCCGATCAGCGGCCCCTCTTATATAAGCCGCTTGCGTGGCGGTGTATTGGGCGATGGCGTGAGCTGCATGATCGCCGCCACATTCAGCGCCTTCCCCAACACCACGTTTGCGCAAAACAACGGCGTCATCCAGTTGACCGGCGTGGCCAGCCGCTATGTCGGCTTGTACATCGGCGCGATCCTGTTTTGTCTCGGCCTGTTCCCCATGATCGGTGCGGTGCTGCAGCAGATCCCGAAACCGGTGCTCGGTGGCGCCACGCTGGTGATGTTCGGCGCTGTCGCCGCAGCGGGCGTGCGGATCCTCGCGCAATCGCCACTGGACCGCCGCAGCATGTTGATCATCGCGACTTCGTTCGGCGTCGGTCTGGGCATCGCCGCGCAACCGAGCCTGCTGCACTTGCTGCCGAAACTGGTACAGAACCTGTTCGACTCGGCGATTACCAGCGGCGGGCTGACGGCAATCATCCTCTGCCTGCTGTTGCCGGAAGCAAAAACCGCAACCAGCGAAGCGCATGCGCCGCTGAACAAGATCGAACAGGCGTAACGATTTATCGTATCGGGACTTGTCGGATGACGGTGGGTGCGCTATCAACGCAATTGGTTGCACCCACAGACAAGCCCGGAAGTGCCTATGACCTTTGAAGTCCCAGCCCACGGCGGCAAACCCGCCAGCCGCATTCGTCAGAAGAACGAAGAGACCATCCTCAAAGCCGCCGAAGACGAGTTCGCCCGTCACGGGTACAAAGGCACCAGCATGAACACCATCGCCCAGAATGCCGGGTTGCCCAAGGCGAACCTGCATTACTACTTCACCAACAAGTTGGGGTTGTACGTAGCGGTACTGAGCAACATCATCGAGTTGTGGGACAGCACCTTCAACACCCTCACCGCCGAGGACGATCCCGCCGAAGCGCTGACTCGCTACATCCGCGCGAAAATGGAGTTCTCGCGCCGCCAGCCGCAAGCTTCACGAATCTTTGCGATGGAAGTGATCAGCGGCGGCGAATGCCTGACCGAGTATTTCAATCAGGATTACCGCGCCTGGTTCACCGGCCGCGCGGCGGTGTTTCAGGCCTGGATCGATGCAGGCAAAATGGATGCGGTCGATCCGGTGCACTTGATCTTCCTGTTGTGGGGCAGTACTCAGCACTACGCCGACTTCGCCACGCAAATCTGTCGCGTCAGCGGTCGCAGCAAGTTGACCAAACAGGACATGGAAGACGCCGGCAACAACCTGATCCGCATCATTCTCAAAGGCTGCGGCCTCACTCCTTCTATCTAAGACGTCTATGCCTTTCACCCTCAGCGGTTTTTGCGAGTACCGCGAAGAGATTCGCAAAAGCCGCTTTATCACCTTCGCCACGCCGATCGGCAGCCCTGCGGATGCGCAGGCGTTTTTCGACCAGCACAGCGATTTGAATGCCTCGCACAATTGCTGGGCGTGGAAGCTTGGCGATCAATATCGCAGCAATGATGACGGCGAGCCCGGCGGCACGGCTGGGCGGCCAATTCTGGCGGCGATTGAAGCGCAGGATTGCGATCAGGTCGCGGTGTTGGTGATTCGTTGGTACGGCGGGATTCAACTTGGGACTGGCGGTTTGGCCCGCGCATATGGCGGTGGTGCGAACAAGTGTTTGCAGACGGCGGCGAAGGTTGAGTTGATCAGTCGGGTGCCGTTGAGTTGTGCTTGCGGGTTTGCCGAGTTGGCGCTGGTGAAGTTGCGGGTGGCGGATTTGGGTGGCCTGGTTGTCGAGGAAGACTTCACGGCAAACGGAGTTGAGTTGAAGTTAGCTGTGGGGGAAGCGCAGATCGATGTCTTGCAAACGCAACTTGCTGATTTGAGTCGGGGGCGGATTTTGTTGCAGCGGTGAAGCAAGGTCAAAACATCGCAGCGTGGCGCAGTTCGTCATCAGATCCCGGTATCGGCGCTCTCCTCGTATGAGCTGCCGAAGGCTGCGATCTTTTAGGGCATCACCCATTTCGCTTATTCCATCGAGTTGCCCACATCTGCTGTGCACCCGACTGTGGATAACCTGAGCACATAACGCTGTAACCCTTCTGTCACGTGGCTTTGCGAGGTTTGTTCACTTTTCGTTCAATTCGCCCGACGAAATGTAAATTCCGCTTAAAAACAATCAGTTAACAGTGTTTATCACCATTAGAAGAAAGCATTGCAGTGCTTATGCCCGGGTTTGTCGCTTGCGCACAATAACTGTGGAGCAACCTGTGGATAACCCGTTCATGACCCGCGCAGCCGCATGTGCTGCCTAGGCCGCGAGGATTTGCTCGTTTTTTGATCAGATACCGACGGGCAAAACTGGAGCCCGATCAACGGCTTTGCTCTGAATTGGTGCTGTGAGTCGGCATGATTTTGCCCTCAACGCTCTGGGCCAATGGCCGGGATGCAGCGGCGGCTGAGGTTCCTGACTCAATGGCCAGGAAATTGCTTTATCCACAGGCACAACTTCAAGCAAGTCGAGCCTGTCATGCCAATCGCCCCTCCCCTCCCGCGCCTGCAACTGCGCCAGATCAGCAAACGTTATCCCGGTTGTCTGGCCAACGACGCCATCGACCTGAGTATCGCGCCCGGTGAAATCCACGCCCTGCTCGGAGAGAACGGTGCGGGCAAAAGTACGTTGATGAAGATTATCTACGGCGTCACTCAGGCCGATGGCGGGGAAATATGTTGGCAAGGGCAGCGGGTCAACATCCGCAACCCCGCGCAGGCGCGACAGTTGGGCATCGGCATGGTGTTTCAGCATTTCTCGCTGTTCGAAACCCTCAGCGTGGCGCAGAACATCGCCTTGGCGATGGGTGCGGCGGCCGGTACGCCGAAACAACTGCAGCCAAAGATTCGCGAAGTGTCGCGCCGCTACGGCATGGCGCTGGAGCCGGAGCGACTTGTCCACAGCCTGTCGATCGGCGAGCGGCAACGGGTAGAGATCATTCGCTGCCTGATGCAGGACATCCGCCTGTTGATCCTCGATGAACCGACTTCGGTGCTGACGCCGCTGGAGGCCGACGAATTGTTTGTAACCCTCCGCCGCCTCGCTGCCGAAGGCTGCAGCATTCTGTTTATCAGCCACAAGCTGGGTGAAGTGCGGGCGCTGTGCCACAGCGCCACGGTTTTGCGCGGCGGAAAAGTAGCCGGGCATTGTTTGCCGGCCGAATGTTCGGATCAGCAATTGGCACAGTTGATGGTGGGCGAAGCCGCGGCGCTGATCGGCGACTATGCGAAGGCCCGCGGTGGCGCGGCGTTTTTACAGGTCGAGGGATTGAGCTGGCACAACCCGGATCCGTTTGGCTGCTCGCTGACTGACATCGACGTGGATGTACGCAGCGGTGAAATTGTCGGTATCGCCGGGGTCGCCGGCAATGGTCAGGATGAATTGCTCGCCCTGCTCAGCGGTGAGCAAACACTGCCCCGCGCGGAGGCGAAAACGATTCGCTTCGGTGATTTCGGCGTCGCCGATTTGCGCCCGGATGCGCGGCGCAAACGGGGTCTGGCGTTCGTGCCCGCCGAGCGTCTCGGCCATGGCGCGGTGCCGGAGTTGAGTCTGGCGGATAACGCTCTGCTCACCGCTTTCCAACAAGGCCTGGTCAGCCACGGTTTGATCGAACGCGGCAAAGTCGAAGCTTTCGCCCAACAGATCATTCAGCGTTTCGGGGTAAAAACCCCGGACACGCAAACCGCCGCGCGCAGCCTGTCCGGCGGCAATCTGCAGAAATTCATTCTTGGCCGCGAAATCCTCCAGCAGCCGAAACTGCTGATCGCCGCACACCCGACCTGGGGTGTAGACGTCGGCGCCGCCGCGACCATCCACCGCGCCTTGATTGCGCTGCGCGATGCTGGCGCGGCGATCCTGGTGATTTCCGAAGACCTCGACGAACTGTTCCAGATCAGCGACCGCCTCGGTGCGTTGTGCGGTGGGCGTCTGTCGGCGCTGCAAAACACCACCGACACCCAGCTCAGCGACGTCGGCAGCTGGATGGCTGGACAGTTCGACGCCCCTCAAACACACGCCACGGTTTAACGGAGTTTTCCACATGCTGCTTTCCCTCGAACCCCGTGGCCAACAATCGCGCCTGATGCTTTGGTGCTCGCCGCTGTTAGCCGCGGCGCTGACGCTGGGTTGCGGTTCGCTGCTGTTTATCGCCCTCGGCCATGATCCGCTGCAAACCTTGCACACCTTGCTGATTGCACCGGTCAGCGACTTGTATGGTGTCTCCGAACTGCTGGTCAAAGCGCTGCCGATTCTGCTCTGCGCATTGGGCTTGGCGGTGGCCTATCAGGCGCGCATCTGGAACATTGGCGCGGAAGGACAATTGCTCCTCGGTGCACTCGCCGGCAGCGCCCTGGCGGTGAACATCATCGACATGCAAAGCCATTGGGCGCTTGTGCTGATTCTGTTCACTGGCACCTTCGCCGGGGCCGCGTGGGCCGGGCTGACGGCATGGCTGCGCACGCGTTTCAACGCCAATGAAATCCTCACCAGCATCATGCTCAATTACATCGCGCTGAACCTGCTGTTGTTCTGCGTGCATGGGCCGTTGAAAGACCCGGCCGGCTACAACTTTCCGGAGTCGGCGATGTTCGGCGATGCCAGTCGCCTGCCACTGCTGATGGAGGATGGTCGTGTGCACGCCGGGGTGTATTTCGCCCTGCTCGCACTGGTCGCGGTGTGGGTGCTGTTGCAGAAAAGCTTCGTCGGTTTCCAGATCAAAGTGCTCGGGCTGGACCAGCGCGCGGCGGGGTTTGTCGGTTTCCGCGAGAAGCGGTTGATCTGGCTGGCGCTGTTGATCAGCGGCGGTCTGGCGGGGCTCGCGGGTGTCTGCGAAGTCACCGGGCCGATCGGCCAATTGGTACCGCAGGTGTCACCGGGTTACGGCTATGCGGCGATCACCGTGGCGTTTCTCGGGCGGCTGAATCCGCTCGGGATTCTGTTCTCCAGCCTATTGATGGCGTTGCTGTACATCGGTGGCGAGAGCGCGCAAATGACCCTTAATCTGCCGCAGGCGATCACCCAGTTATTTCAGGGAATGATGCTGTTTTTCCTGTTGGCCTGTGACGTGCTGATCCTTTATCGGCCTCGCCTGAAATTGCGCTGGACGCGGCGCACATCAACCACCGCCGTAACCGCCGGAGCGCTGTGATGGATATCGATCTGTTGAGCAATATTTTCTACGCCATGGTGCGTTGCGGCACGCCGCTGTTGCTGGTGGCGCTGGGTGAACTGATCTGCGAAAAGAGCGGCGTGCTCAACCTCGGCCAGGAAGGGATGATGCTGTTCGGTGCGGTGATCGGTTTCATCGTCGCCCTGAACAGCGGCAACCTCTGGCTTGGCGTGCTGTTGGCAATGCTGGCCGGGATGCTCCTGTCGTCACTGTTTGCGTTGGTGGCGCTGGTGTTCAATGCCAATCAGGTGGCGACCGGGTTGGCCCTGACGATTTTTGGGGTCGGGCTTTCGACGTTTGTCGGCGCCGCCTGGGTCGGTAAACCGCTGGCGGGTTTTGAGCCATTGGCGATCCCGTATCTGAGTGAAATTCCATTGATCGGGCGGATGCTGTTTGCCCAGGATCTGCTGGTGTACCTGTCGTTTGCGCTGTTTGCGCTGGTGGCGTGGGTGATCATCAAAAGTCGCGTCGGGCTGATCATTCAAGCAGTGGGCGAGAACCCGGATGCGGCCAGTGCGATGGGGTTGCCGGTGTTGGCCGTGCGGACGCTGGCCGTGCTTTTTGGCGGGGCAATGGCTGGGCTGGCCGGTGCCTATCTGTCACTGGCGTACACGCCGATGTGGGCCGAAAACATGACCGCCGGGCGCGGCTGGATCGCGTTGGCGCTGGTGGTGTTTGCCAGTTGGCGAGTATGGCGGTTGTTGTTGGGTGCTTATCTGTTTGGCCTCGCCAGCATCCTGCATCTGGTGGCGCAGGGGTTGGGGCTGGCGATTCCGTCGAGTTTGCTGGCGATGCTGCCGTACGTGGCGACGATTGTGGTGTTGGTGTTGTTGTCGCGCGATGCGCTGCGTACGCGGTTGTATGCGCCGGTGTCGCTGGGGCAGCCTTGGCAGGCAGGGCATTAATTGTTGTTTGCGTGGGCCTCTTCGCGAGCAGGCTCGCTCCCACATTTGTCCGCGCCTGGCTCAGGAATGTGGGGTGACACCCCTCTCTTGTGGGAGCGAGCCTGCTCGCGAAGACTTACTCACAGGCAACACCTGAGCAATGCCCCATGCCAGTTCGAACACGAGGAAAACCAGCAATGTCGAACTGGCGCCATGGGCCAGGGCATACGCCTGCCAAGCCGCAAACAAAAACCGCGCTACCGCGTCATAGCGTCCATAAAGCGCCTGCGGATCACGAATCCGCAGCACCGCCCACACGCACACCACCGAACCCAACAGGTTCGCCATCAACATATGCACAGGCTCGAACGCCGGCAATTCGCCGGGCAGACTCAGCGTCTGGCTCAGCGCAGTCAAAAACCCGTGCAACGCGGCAAAACTCCATGGCGTGGCAAACGCCGCCGTAACGATCAAGTCATACCAGGCACTGCCGCGCACCACGTTGCGATACTGCGTTGAAGTCCACATCGTCCTTGCTCCATAAATTTGAGGAGCAACCACGGTAAAGCCTGGAGTATGCTCCAGGGTCAACAGCTGTTTTGAGATCAACCATGCGCATCGGCGAATTAGCCCAGGCCAGTGCCGTCAGCCGCGACACCCTGCGCTTCTATGAACAGCGCGGACTGATCGCGGCGCAACGCAGCGCCAACGGTTATCGCGACTATCCACCGGAGATGGTGCAACTGGTGCTCTACATCAAGACCGCGCAACGCCTGGGGTTTACCCTCGGCGAGATCGGCAACAGCGTCGCCGCGCTGTGGAATGCGCCCGATCCCGACAGGGCCGTGGCCCAGTTGCTGCGCGACAAACTGCAACTGATCGAAACGCGCATGAGCGAACTCGACGCGCTGCGGCAGGAGTTGCAACTTCGGCTCGGCCAGGCCTGTCCATTGAATCCATGATCCTCATTTATCAAGGAAGCCCATCATGTCTGCAAAACACGCACTGATCATCGGCGCCTCCCGGGGCCTGGGCCTCGGTCTGGTGAAAACCCTGCTGGCCGACGGCTGGCAAGTCACTGCTACCGTGCGCAATCCGCAAAACGCCGAGGCGCTGCAAGCGCTGGGCAAAGTGCGGATCGAGAAGCTCGACATGGATGACCAGCAAGCGGTGATCGCCCTGAGCCAGCAGCTCAAGGGCGAAACCTTCGACCTGTTGTTCGTCAACGCAGGGGTCAAAGGCCCGGCAGATCAGACCCCGGGCGGCGCGACACTGGCGGAAGTCGGTCAGCTGTTTTTCACCAACGCGGTAGCACCGATCAATCTGGCGCAACGTTTTGTCGGGCAGATTCGTGACGGCAGCGGCGTGCTGGCGTTCATGAGTTCCGGGCTGGGCAGCGTGACCGTACCGGACGCGCCGGAGTTGGCGCTGTACAAGGCGAGCAAAGCTGCGCTGAATTCGATGACCAACAGCTTTATCACGCAATTGGGCGAGCAGAAGATGACGGTGTTGTCGCTGCATCCGGGTTGGGTGAAGACGGACATGGGCGGTGAAGGCGCTGACCTGGATGTGGAAACCAGCACCCGTGGGCTGGTCGATCAGGTGAATGCGTTTACCGGCAAGGGCGGCCATCACTTCGTCAATTACAAGGGTGAAACCATTCCCTGGTAAGCAGTGCAATCAGAATCCCCTGAATACCTGCATGACTGGCTAACTGTAGGAGCTGCCGAAGGCTGCGATCTTTTGATTGTAAAAAACACGATCAAAAGATCGCAGCCTCCGGCAGCTCCTACAGGGTTGCGCATTTTGTTTGGAATGCGCGTTGTCGGATCACATCGGGTTGGGCTTGCCCGGCGCGGCAATTTGTTTGAAACTGCGCACCTCGTCCCCGCGGCGACCCTGGATCAGCAGACAGGGCATCACTGAGCTGGCAACCCTGAACCCAATTTTCAGAGGAGCCGGCAAAATGCCCGCGACCCGTACCTGGTTAAAAAATCCCCTCGCCATTTTTACGTCCAACGAGCTCGATGCTCGTGGCGGTCTTGTCGTGCAAGACGGTGTCATCGTCGAAGTCCTCGCGGCCGGTCAGCAACCGTCGTTGCCGTGCAATGAAGTGTTCGATGCCCGCGAGCATGTGATCCTGCCGGGCCTGATCAACACTCACCATCACTTCTATCAAACCCTCACCCGCGCCTGGGCGCCGGTGGTCAATCAGCCGTTGTTCCCGTGGCTGAAAACCCTGTACCCGGTATGGGCACGCCTGACGCCGGAGAAACTCGCGCTCGCCACCAAAGTCGCTCTGGCTGAATTGCTGCTGTCGGGCTGCACCACCGCTGCCGACCATCACTACCTGTTCCCGGACGGTCTGGAAAACGCTATCGACGTGCAAGTCGAAACCGTCCGCGAATTGGGCATGCGCGCCATGCTCACCCGTGGCTCGATGAGTCTCGGCGAGAAGGACGGTGGCCTGCCGCCGCAGCAAACCGTGCAGGAAGGTCAGGTGATTCTCGACGACAGTCAGCGCCTGATTCACGAGTACCACGAGCGTGGCGATGGCGCACAAATCCAGATCGCGCTGGCGCCGTGCTCGCCGTTCTCGGTGACCCCGGAAATCATGTCCGCCAGTGCCGAACTGGCGAACACACTCGACGTGCGTCTGCACACCCATTTGGCCGAAACCCTCGACGAAGAAGATTTCTGCCTGCAGCGCTTCGGCCTGCGCACCGTCGATTATCTCGACAGCGTCGGCTGGCTCGGCCCGCGCACCTGGCTGGCTCACGGCATCCATTTCAACCCGGACGAAATCGCCCGCCTCGGCCAGGCCGGCACCGGCATTTGTCATTGCCCGAGTTCGAACATGCGCCTCGCTTCCGGCATCTGCCCGAGTATTGATCTGACGGATGCGGGTGCACTGTTTGGTCTGGGCGTGGATGGTTCGGCATCCAACGATGCGTCGAACATGATTCTGGAGGCGCGTCAGGCGCTGTACATCCAGCGTCTGCGTTACGGCGCCGAGAAAATCACCCCGGAACGCGTGTTGGGCTGGGCGACCAAGGGTTCGGCGAGCTTGTTGGGCCGTACCGACATTGGTGAGATTGCCGTGGGCAAGCAGGCCGATCTGGCGTTGTTCAAGCTTGATGAGCTGCGTTTCTCCGGCAGCCATGATCCGATTTCAGCGCTGCTGTTGTGCGGTGCGGACCGTGCGGATCGGGTGATGATCGGTGGCAAGTGGCGCGTGGTTGACGGCCAGGTCGAAGGCCTTGACCTCAAAGGCCTGATCGCCGATCACAGCCAGGCAGCGCGCCAACTGATTGCCGGTACCTGATCCACCGCCGTTCAAAACTGTGGGAGCGAGCCTGCTCGCGAAGAGGGAGTGTCAGGCAACATTTTTTGTTGAATGACGCACCGCTTTCGCGAGCAGGCTCGCTCCCACATTGATTTCTGTCAGCCTCAAAGGCCCAGCAGGGACAGCATGATGAAGGTCGCAAACAGCACAAAGTGCGTCATGCCTTCGATGGCATTGGTTTCGCCGTCATTGAGGTTGATCGCGCTGACGATCAGCGTCAGAAAAATCATCACTGTCTGCACTGGCGTCATCGCCATTTGAAACGGCTGGCCGGTATACAGCGCCATCGCTTCCATCACCGGCACGGTCAGGATCACCGTCGACAGTGACGCGCCCATCGCAATGTTCACCACCGACTGCATGCGGTTGGCCAATGCTGCGCGCAAAGCAGTCAAAATCTCCGGCGCAGCGGAAATAGCCGCCACCAGAATCGCCGTGATCACGGGCGGTGCGCCTGTGCCCTCCAGGCCCAGATCCAGCGTTTTCGACATGACTTCGGCCAATGCGCCGATCACCACCACGCCAAACACCAGAATGCCGATCGACAAGCCCAGGCTGAGCGGTTTCGGCTCCTGTTCGACCGGCGCTTTCTTGCGACGTTTATCCGGGTAGCTGTAGCTGAAAAAATAACTGTGCGGGCCGACCTGCATGCGCAGAAACAACGCGTAAAGCACCACCATCGCGCCGATGGTGAACGCTGAATAAATCTTCCAGTTGGCCTCGGGAATAAACTCCGGCACCACCATCGACACGCCCATGGCGGTGAGGATCATCACGCTGTAACTGCGCGCCGAATCGTCGTTGTAGGACTGCTCACCGTGCTTGATCCCGCCCATCAGCGCGGCGAGGCCGAGGATGCCGTTGATGTCGAGCATCACTGCGGAATAGATCGTGTCGCGCACCAGTGTGGGCGAGGCTTCGTTGCTCATCATGATCGCCAGAATCACCACTTCAACCAGTACGGCGGCGAGGGTCAGGATCATCGTGCCGTAAGGATCGCCGACTTTTTCTGCAAGCAATTCGGCGTGATGGGCGACGCGCATCGAGGCGGCGACGATGAAGGCGATCAGTACCAGACCGCCGATCAGCGCGACGATCTGGCCACTGTGCAGCAACCAGTGTTCGAGGGGATAAGCGACGCAAGCAGCAATGACTGCCAGCAGCAGAAAGCTTTCTTGCTTGAGGATCGTGAGCATGGCGGGCCTTTTTGCCGAAGAGTGCGAATGAGCTACTGACTGCGGGGCGGCGCTAACGTTTCGTTACACCTTAGCGCACCAACCGATAGCAGCTGTTTTCAGGCATGCACTTTTATTGGCCTTAACCGCCCCTTCGCGGGCAAGCCTTGCTCCTACAAACTGCGCGAACTGTAGGAGCAAGGCTTGCCCGCGAAGGCCCTCACAAGGTTTGTTGTCCTGTTGGTCAGCAATTTGCATTGACCCCGACCACACACAACAAAACGGAGCTCCAATTCATGCAAATACGTCCGCTGCACAAACTGCTGTGCGCCGCCATCGGTCTGGGGATCAGTCTGAGCGCCAGCGCTGCCGACCCGCTTAAAGTCGGTTTCGTCTACATCGGCCCGATCGGTGACCACGGCTGGACGTATCAGCATGAACAGGGGCGCAAGGCTCTCGCGGAAAAATTCGGCAGTCAGATCACCACTAACTACGTGGAAAACGTCGCCGAAGGTGCCGACGCCGAGCGGGTGATCCGCAACATGGCCAAGGACAAGTACGACCTGATCTTCACCACCTCATTCGGCTACATGAACCCGACGCTGAAAGTCGCCAAGCAGTTTCCCAAGGTGACCTTCGAACACGCCACCGGCTACAAGCAGGACAAAAACCTCGGCACCTATCTGGCGCGCACCTACGAGGGCCGTTACGTCGGCGGGTTCCTCGCGGCGAAGATGACCAAGACCAAGAAGATCGGCTACGTCGCCTCATTTCCGATCCCGGAAGTGATCCGCGACATCAACGCCATTCAACTGGCCCTGAACAAGTACAACCCTGGCACCGAGATCAAAGTGGTGTGGGTCAACTCCTGGTTCGATCCGGGCAAAGAGGCCGACGCCGCCAATGCGTTGATCGATCAGGGCGTCGACGTGGTGTTCCAGCACACCGACAGCCCGGCGCCGATTCAAGCCGCCGAACGCCGAGGTGTTTACGCTGTGGGTTACGCCTCGGACATGGCGCACTTCGGGCCGAAAGCAGTGCTGACCTCCATCGTCAATGACTGGGCGCCGCACTATATTCAAGCGACGCAGAGCGTGATCGATCACACGTGGAAATCCCAGGACTACTGGGGCGGGCTGAAGGAAGGCACAGTTGAGTTGCCGATCAGCGACCTGGTGCCAGCGCCGGTGAAAGCCGAGGCCGAGCAGATCATTGCCGACATCAAGAGCGGCACGTTCCAACCGTTCACCGGGCCGATCAAGGATCAGGCCGGGGTCGAAAAAATCCCCGCGGGCGTGAGTGCGACCACGGCGGAACTGGCGTCGATGAACTATTACGTGGAAGGCATGAAGGCCGAGATGCCGAAGTAATTTTCGCTAACCACACAAAACCCTTGTAGGAGCTGAGCTTGCTCGCGAAAGCGCTGTATCAGGCGAAAAATGCATCGACTGATACGACGTATTCGCGAGCAAGCTCGGCTCCTACAGGAGCGATGTACTTTTTAAGGATTGCGTATGGATCAGCTTCCGATCATCGACATCAGCCCGCTCTACTCCGACGATGAAAACGCCTGGCCCGCCGTCGCCGCGCAGATCGACCTTGCCTGCCGCGAATGGGGCTTCTTCTACATCAAGGGCCATCCGATCTCGGCGCAACGCATCGACGCCGTGCTCGATCAGACCCATCGTTTCTTCGCGCTGCCCGCAGCAGAAAAACTCAAGATCGACATCACCCAGACCCGCCACCATCGCGGCTATGGCGCCATCGCTACTGAGCAACTCGACCCGAGCAAACCCAGCGACCTGAAAGAAACCTTCGACATGGGCCTGCACCTGCCGGCCAAGCACCCCGAGGTGATGGCGGAAAAACCCTTGCGCGGGCCTAACCGGCATCCGGCGCAAGCGGGCTGGGAAACCCTGATGGAACAGCATTACCTCGACATGCAGGCCCTCGCCCAAACCCTGCTACGGGCGATGACCATTGCCCTGAACATCGAGCGCGACTTCTTCGACACACGTTTCAACGACCCCGTCAGCGTGCTGCGCATGATCCATTACCCACCGCGCCACACCGCCAGTTCCGCCGAGCAGCAAGGCGCCGGCGCGCACACCGACTACGGCTGCATCACCCTGCTCTACCAGGACAACGCCGGCGGTTTGCAGGTCAAGAATGTGCGTGGCGAATGGATCGACGCGCCGCCCATCGACGGCACGTTCGTGGTCAACCTCGGCGACATGATGGCGCGCTGGAGCAACGACCGTTATCGCTCGACACCGCATCGGGTGATCAGCCCGCTGGGGGTGGATCGCTATTCGATGCCGTTCTTCGCCGAGCCACACCCGGACACCCGCATCGAGTGCCTGCCCGGATGTCAGGACGCACAGCATCCGGCGAAATATCCGACGACCACCTGCGCCGAATTCCTGCTGTCGCGCTTCGCCGATACCTACGCCTACCGGCGCGCGCAACAAGCGGTCTGATGGATCGCTTGGTCAGGTTTTGCCAATTGTTTCGGCGAGCATCTGTAGAATGCCGTCATTGCACCTGATGAGAAAAGAATATGTACGACTGGCTCAACGCCTTGCCCAAGGCTGAACTGCACCTGCATCTGGAAGGCTCGCTGGAGCCCGAGCTGCTGTTCGCCCTGGCCGAACGCAACAAGATCGCCCTGCCGTGGAACGACGTAGAAACCCTGCGCAAGGCTTACGCTTTCAACAACCTGCAGGAATTCCTCGACCTGTATTACCAGGGCGCCGACGTGCTGCGCACCTCGCAGGATTTCTACGACCTGACCTGGGCCTACCTGCTGCGCTGCAAGGCACAGAACGTGATTCACACCGAACCGTTCTTTGACCCGCAGACCCACACCGACCGGGGCATCCCGTTCGAAGTGGTGCTCAACGGCATCGCGGCGGCATTGAAGGATGGCGAGCAGCAACTGGGCATCACCAGCGGTTTGATCCTCAGCTTCCTGCGCCACCTGAGCGAAGCAGAAGCCGAGAAAACCCTTGATCAGGCGCTGCCGTTCCGTGACGCGTTTGTGGCTGTCGGCCTCGACAGTTCCGAGATGGGCCATCCGCCGAGCAAGTTCCAGCGCGTGTTTGATCGTGCCCGTCACGAAGGCTTCCTGACCGTTGCCCACGCTGGCGAAGAAGGCCCGCCGGAGTACATCTGGGAAGCCATCGACCTGCTGAAAATCCAGCGTATCGACCATGGCGTACGCGCCACTGAAGACGAGCGTTTGATGCAGCGGATCATCGACGAGCAGATCCCGCTGACCGTGTGCCCGCTGTCGAACACCAAGCTCTGCGTGTTCGATCACATGTCGCAGCACAATATTCTCGACATGCTCGAGCGCGGCGTGAAGGTCACGGTGAACTCCGATGACCCGGCGTACTTTGGCGGTTATGTCACCGAGAACTTCCATGCACTGTACGAGCACTTGGGCATGACCCAGGATCAGGCCAAGCGCCTGGCGCAAAACAGCCTCGATGCACGCCTGGTAAAACCATAAGCAACACCGAAGTACCCATGTGGGAGCGAGCCTGCTCGCGAAGAGGGAGTGTCAGTTAACATTTTCGTTTAATGACACTCCGCTTTCGCGAGCAGGCTCGCTCCCACAGTGGGTTTTTTGTTTAGCCTGGGATTTGGCGTTCAGTCAGCTCTTCCAGGGTTTTGCCCCGTGTCTCCATCCCGAACAACCACACCACTGCCGCCGCAATCGCAAAGCACAGCGCGCCCAGCGCAAACACTCCGCCCTGCCCGGTAATCGGGAACACCAGCCCGGTCACCAATGGCCCGAGTAACGAACCCACGCGGCCAATCGCCGAGGCAAACCCCGAGCCGGTCGCCCGTGCCGAAGTCGGGTACAACTCTGGCGTGTAGGTGTAGAGCACCGCCCACATGCCGAACAGGAAAAACTGCATCAACAGCCCGGTGCCGATCAGCAACGCCACGTTGCCGCCAAACACCGCGCTCTGCCCATACAGAAACGCCATCACCCCGCCGCCCAGCAACGTGACAATGCACACCGGCTTACGCCCCCAGCGCTCCACAAGCCAGGCCGCCATCAGGAATCCGGGAATCCCGCCCAGCGAAATCAATACCGTGTAATACACCGACTGCGTCACGGCAAAACCCGACTGTTGCAGCAAGGCACTCAACCACGACGTCAGCCCATAGAAGCCGAGCAACGCAAAGAACCACAGACTCCAGATCATCGTCGTGCGCTGGCGGTATTGCGGCGACCAGATCTGCTTGAGCGCCGACAGGAAGTTGCCGGGTGGCGTCACGGTGCGCGGCAAGCGAATCGGTTCCGGCAGCGCCGCGCCACCGAGCGACGCGCGCACCCGCGCTTCGATACCGTTCAACACCTTGTCCGCTGCCTCGTCTCGCCCGGCCTGCTCCAGCCAGCGCGGAGACTCGGGAATGAAAAAGCGGATCGCCAGGACAAACACCGCCGGCACCGCCAACACCAAAAAGATGTCGCGCCAGCCAATCAACGGCAACAGGAAATACGAGAGCACCCCAGCCGCAACAAAACCCAGCGGCCAGAAGCCGTCCATCAACGCGATATAGCGGCCACGGCGCTGGGCCGGAATCAGCTCGGAGAGCATCGACTGCGCAATCGGGAACTCCATGCCCATGCCGATCCCCAGCAGGATGCGAAACAACGTCAGTGTCTCGACCGTCTGCGCCGTCGAGCACAGATAACTGGCTACGCCCCAAAGCACGATGCTCCACTGAAACACCGGTTTGCGCCCGAAACGGTCGGCGAGCATGCCCGACAGTGATGCCCCCAGCACCATGCCGAAAAAACTCGAACTGGCGAGCAACCCGGCCTGGGCACTGCTCAGGCCAAACTCGGACTTAATCGAGCCAAGCAAGAAGGTCATCATCGCCAGATCCATCGAATCGAAGAAAAAGGCCAAGGCAATGATGATGAAAATGATCCGGTGATAACCACTGATCGGCAGTCGTTCCAGCCGTTCTGCTGCACTGAAGCCTTTGGTTTGCATGCCGCCCCTCCCATCCGAAAAGTCCCCGGATCGAGTGTGCGCGATAGCGAATCGAGGTTCGTGCTGGATGCGACCTGTTCGCAGTCGTGGGCGACGTGACACTGCAGGACAAGTGCTCTACAACGCCGCTTCCAACTCGGTCTCCTTGGCAAAACGATGGATTTCGCGTTGCCCTGTAGCGGTCAGTTGCAACGCACGGGAGTCATGCGGCAAGGTCAACCAGCCGGACTGCATGAACAACTGCAGCAACGCCGCGCCGAGGGTGCCGCCCATGTGCGGACGTCGTTCGCTCCAGTCCGGACAGGCGCACGCCACTTGCACGTTGCGGTGGGCCAGGGCCTGGATGAACACTCCACGCTTGGCCAGTTGCGTCGAGCCCTTGAGCGTCACCACGACTCGCTGCTCGACCTGTTCGATCCAGCCGGCATCGAGCAGTCGCTGGTACAGATCGGCCGCCAGCGTGCCGCCCAGGTGGTCATCGCAGAAACGCGCACGCAACAGCGACGAAGGGGCTGCCTGTGGCCTGGCCATCGGCGCGGTTCGTTTGAACACTTCGGGAATATCGCGCGGCGCGCTGGCGATGGTGGCGCTGGCCAACGCCTCGATGGCAGCCCCGACCTCGGGAGCCGAGAGACGGAAAAACCGTTTGCGGCCACGGACTTCGACTTTCAACAGGCCGCCAGTGGACAACCGCGCCAGGTGAGCACTGGCAGAGGACGGCGACAACCCCGCCAGCAGCGCCAACTCCTCGGTTTGCCGGGCCGAGCCATCCATCAATGCCCACATCATCGCGCTGCGCTTGGGGTCAGCCAGCAACGTGGCGATCTGGCTGATGCAAGGTGCATGTTCCATATATTCACTCCCTGTTGAATCGTATCGTCTACTGCTCGCAGACATCTTGACCAGTAATGAGTCGTCGGCCAAGACGCGAAATACGCCATGTACCGGGGCCGGACAGGCCACTGACGCAATCTGCTCCGGCACTGGATCGCAGCAGTTGCACACCCGTCAATCAAACCCTGGCGACTCGGCGCAAAGGTCTCCGGGCCCGAGTGTCAGTGCGGGCATGAGGCGGCCGCTAGTATAAGCGCGTTAGTCGCCGCGTCCTGCGCCGGTGCCTGCACAGGTGGTGATTGTTGCTGAGAGAAATTTCTCTTTTTACCTGCGACTAATGACCAACTCTGGAGAAAACGGGAAATTGACTACTCAATTCAGCGCATCGACTGGCGAGCATTTCCCTTAAAAGGTTCACCGGCTTACTCAATTGTGCGCGATGGGCGCACAACAAATTCAGCGGAGCGCGCTCACAAAGCAGCTCTGGCAGCAGCACTTTGAGGCGCCCGGCAAGCACATCGGCGCCGACGTCGAGCCACGACTTGTAGGCAATCCCGGCCCCCGCCACCGCCCACAGACGCACCACGTCGGCGTCGTCGCTGAAACGGTCGCCGCTGACGGTCAGACCGACCTCGCGCTTGCCATCGTGAAAACTCCAGTGGTCGTGAACCCGGCTCCCGAGCATGTACAGCAGGCAATTGTGCTGAGCCAGTTGTTCGAGTTGCTGCGGTTCGCCGTGCCTGGCCAGGTACGCCGGGGATGCGCACAACACGCGCCGGTTCTGTGGAGCGATGGGCAAGGCGACCAGACTGGAGTCCTCCGGCTCGCCGTAGCGCAGGGCGATGTCCACCGGTTGGCGAAACAGGTCGGCGATGCGATCACCGAGTAGCAGCCGCACGGTCAACTTTGGATGCTCGCGCTGAAACTCGTCGAGCCACGGCAGTAACAGATTGCGTCCGAAATCCGAGGGCGCGGACAGTTGCAGGATCCCGCTGACCTGATCCTGCCCGCTGGCCAGCAGGCGTCGGCCTTCATCGAGATTGCTCAGCGCCGCCCGCGCATATTCGAGGAAGCCCTCGCCCTCGGCAGTCAGGCGCAGGCTGCGTGTCGAACGGGCCAGCAAGCGCGCGCCGAGTTGCTGTTCGATGCGCTTCAACGCCGCACTGGCCACCGCCGCGGACATGTCCATCACCCGCGCCGCCGCCGACAGGCTGCCCAGATCGGCCGCGCGGACAAACAATTGCAAGTCATCGAAACGCAGCATTCCCACCCTCGATTATCAAAAAAATATTGAAAGAGACTGCTGTTTTAGCCGGTTTTATCCGGCAGAGAAATAGCCAATCATCTCTCCCATCGAATTCATGCCTTGTTCATTCAGATTCTGGAGTCACCGATGAAAGCCATTGCCTATTACGCTTCTCTGCCGATCAGCGACGAAAAATCCCTGCAAGATATCGAGCTGCCAGCACCGGTCGCCGGCCCGCGCGACCTGCTGGTGGAAGTCAAAGCCATCTCGGTCAATCCGGTCGACACCAAGGTGCGGCAGAACGTAGCGCCGGAAAATGGCGCAGCGAAAGTGCTGGGCTGGGACGTCGCCGGTGTAGTCAAGGCTGTCGGCAGCGAAGTGACGCTGTTCAAGGCGGGCGATAAAGTTTTCTACGCGGGCTCCATCGCCCGTGCCGGTGGCAACAGCGAATTGCACGTGGTCGACGAGCGCATCGTCGGCCATATGCCGAAAACCCTGGGTTTCGCCGAAGCCGCCGCGCTGCCACTGACCGCAATCACCGCGTGGGAACTGCTCTTCGAACGCCTGCAAATCCGTGAAGGCAATACAGCTGAAGGCCAGAGCCTGCTGATCGTCGGTGCTGCCGGCGGTGTCGGTTCAATTCTCACGCAATTGGCCAAGCAGTTGACCGGTCTCAAGGTGATCGGTACCGCCTCCCGCGAGCAGACCCGTGACTGGGTCAGCGAGCTGGGCGCGGATCTGGTGATCGACCATAGCCAACCGCTGAGCGAAGAACTCAAGCGCGCCGGGGTCGACCACGTCACCCACGTCGCCAGCCTGACTCAGACTGACCAGCATCTTGATCAACTGGTTGAAGCGCTGGCGCCCCAAGGCAAACTGGCGCTGATCGACGATCCGAAGTCGCTGGACGTGACCAAACTCAAGCGCAAGAGCCTGTCGCTGCACTGGGAGTTCATGTACACCCGCTCCCTCTTCGAGACGGCAGACATGATTGAGCAACACAACCTGCTTAATCGTGTCGCTGAGCTGATTGATGCGGGGACGTTGAAGACCACGGTGGGTGAGCATTTCGGTGTGATCAATGCGGCCAATCTGCGTCGGGCGCATGAGTTGCTGGAAAGTGGCAAAGCCAAGGGGAAAATTGTTTTAGAAAGTTTCTAAGATCAAACGATCGCAGCCTCCGACAGCTTCTGCAGGGGATCGCAGGGGCTGCGGGGGCTTTTTGCCGTCAGTCAGATGGCTGATCCTTGTCACAATTGCGACCGTATTCAGGACTACAATCGAAACCTCTGCGATGCGTCTTTTACACATGGGAGGTCAGCAATGAAGATCCTGATAAAAGAAGTGGCAAAGTCTCAATGGCAGGTTCGCCTCGACCAACACGCCGTGACATTCCGCAGTGAAGCCGAAGCATTGGCCTTCACCCGCACCCTTGAAGCGCGACTTTGCGCGCCCCACCAGATTCCCGAGCTCAACCAGCAGCGCGCTGCCGGCTGAGGTTTTTCAGGCCTCGGCCTGAGCTTGCGCCAGCGCTCGGGCATTTTGCAGGCGTCGAGTCAGCACAGCGACGCTCACGACCAGCACACCGCACAGGCTGATGACCATGGCCATCGGTACGGCGGTGCCATCGTGCAAGATCCCCACCAATGCCGAAGCAGCGGCGGCAACGCTGAATTGCATGCAACCGAGCAACGCTGACGCGCTGCCGGCGCGCTCGCGTTGGCCATTCATCGCACAAGCCGCCGCATTGGGACTGATGCAGCCGAGGCTGGCGACACAGATGAACAGCGGAATCAGCAAAGGCCACAGTGCCTCGGTGTGCAGGCTGCTTACCGCGAGCAGCGTCAATCCGGCGCCCAGATAGACCCAGACCGCTCGCGCCAGCAGGAAGGCCGGGCCGCGCTTGGCCAACAGCCGCGCGTTGACCTGCGCTACCAGAATGAACCCCGCCGCGTTGGTTCCGAACAACCAGCCGAAATGCTCGGCCGGCACGCCGTACAGTTTGATGAAGATGAACGGGGAGCCGGCGATATAGGCGAACATCCCGGCGATTGCGATCCCGCCCGTCAGGGCATGGCCGAGGTAGATCGGGTCTTTCAACAGACGACCATACTGACGCAGTGCCCCTGACAGCGGCTGGCGCGGCATATGCGCCGGCATACTTTCCGGCAAACCAAGTGCAACCGCGAGGCCGGCCATTGCGCTGAACCCGGTCAGCACCAAAAAGATCGACTGCCAGCCTGTGGTGTTGACCAGCAGACCGCCCAGCATCGGCGCCAGAATCGGCGCCAGGCCCATCACCAGCATCAACTGCGAAAAGACTTTCGCCGAACCCACCGCGTCGCATTTATCGCTGACCACTGCCCGGGAAATCACCATCCCTGCGCAACCGCCCAACGCCTGGACGAAACGTGCGCCAATCAGCCATTCCAGGTTCGGTGCATAAGCACAGGCCAGCGACGCCAGGGTGAACAACGCCAGGCCGATCAGCAGCGGCACCCGCCGGCCGAAACGATCCGCCACCGGGCCATAAGCCAATTGGCCAATCGACAACCCGGCGAAATACGCCGCCAGCGTCATCTGCACGTGTTTCTCGTCGGTGCCGAACGCCAGCGCCATCGACGGAAAGGCGGGTAAATAGAAATCGATCGCCAAGGGCCCGAAGGCAGTCAAGGCACCGAGAATCAGAATGGTACGGAAGTTCATCAGGCATCCAGGTAGGCAAGTCGGCAGCCCGACAGTCTAGCTGCGCCCGGACGCCTTGAACATTCCGATAGCTCGCTAACTATAAAAACAGCAAAAGATCGCAGCCTTCGGCGGCTCCTACATCTTTCCGTGTAGGCGCTGTCGCAGGCTGCGATCTCTTGCTTCGGGGGCGATCAGGCAAGTTTGACGGCGTAACCTTCTTCGCTGATGACCTCGATCACCTGCTCGGCACTCAGCGCACTTTCGACGCCGACCTCTTTCGCCGCCAGATCGATGCGCACGCTAGCCGCCGGATCTTTAGCCTGCACCGCGTTAGTGATGGCCTTGACGCAGTGACCACAAGACATGCCCTGAACATTGAACACTTGCATGGAATGACTCCTTTGAGTGAGGTTGCCGGCAGTCTCGAGCTTGCCATCATGGCAAGGTCAAGTTCTGGAATTAACTGCCGGGCTGGCAATCGGCGCCGCGCTCGGCCAAGCTGCGTGCATCAATGACCTAAATTCAGGAGATTCAGCCATGCGCTGGTCAGCTTTCAGCCTGTTTGCCTGCCTCAGCCTCTTTGCCGCCATGCCTCAGGCCAATGCGACCGGCGAGGACTACGCCGTTCTGATCATCTCGCGCGAACGCCTCGAAGTGCCGACGTCCTGCGAGATTGGCGTGTATATCCAGGATCAGTTTGCCGGGCGTCTGCTGCAGGAGCAGTCGACCTCGTTCAACCTGCAGCACGGTACGTTTTCCATACGTCTGAAGCTTGAGCCTGGTCAGGTTCCGGGGTGTCAGCCGGGCATGCTGGCACCGCCGGCGCAGGAGATCTCGCTGAAGGCCGGCGATGTGCTGAAGTACCGGATCGCAACATCGGCCAAAGGCCTGTACCTGCGACCCGCTGCCCTCGAGTATTGAGTCACCCTCACTCTTGTAGGAGCAAAGCTTGCTCGCGAAGTCAGTGTTTCAGTCAGTTTCGTATGTCTGATAGCACGCCTTCGCGAGCAAGCTTTGCTCCTACAGAAGATCAAAGACGATGTACGCCGTTCGAGTAAAGATTGGCGCTTGACCTTGCCCGCATGGCAAGGTTGATCCTTGTAGGCATCTACTACAGGGAGTACGACCGATGTCCGATTCCATCACGTTCGATCTGCCGATTGCCGGCATGACCTGCGCCAGTTGCGCCGGGCGTGTCGAGCGCGCCTTGAGCAAAGTCAGCGGCGCCAGTGCCGTCAGCGTCAACCTCGCCACCGAGCAGGCCCGAGTGGAAGCGCCCGGCGACAGTCTTCCGGCCTTGATGGAAGCCGTAGAGCGCGCCGGTTACAGCGTGCCGCAGCAAACGCTCGAACTGAGCATCGACGGCATGACCTGCGCGTCCTGTGTGGGTCGCGTCGAGCGCGCTTTGAACAAAGTCCCCGGCGTTAAAAGCGTCAGCGTCAACCTGGCCAGCGAGCGTGCGCACCTCGAACTGCTCGGTCAGGTCGATGCGCAGGCGCTGCTCGATGCGGTGAGCAAGGCCGGCTATTCGGCCAGCGTCTGGCAAGCCGAACAGCCACACGCCGATAATCAGCAACAACGCCTGAAGCATGAGCGCTGGGCATTGATCTGCGCGATCGCCCTCGCGCTGCCGCTGGTAGCGCCGATGTTGCTGCAACCGTTCGGCATCCATTGGATGCTCCCGGCCTGGGCACAATTCGTCCTCGCCACGCCGGTGCAATTCATCTTCGGCGCACGCTTCTACGTCGCCGCGTGGAAAGCCGTACGCGCCGGGGCCGGCAACATGGACTTGCTCGTCGCCCTCGGCACCAGTGCCGGTTACGGTTTGAGTCTTTATGAGTGGGCCACCGCCGCCGGGCGCATGCCACATCTGTATTTCGAAGCGTCGGCAGTGGTCATCGCCCTGGTGTTGCTCGGTAAATACCTCGAAAGCCGCGCCAAACGCCAGACCGCCAGCGCCATCCGCGCCCTCGAAGCCTTGCGGCCGGAACGGGCGATTCAAGTGCTCGACGGCCGCGAGCAGGAAGTCGCCATCAGCGCCCTGCGCCTCAACGATCTGGTGCTGGTCAAACCCGGCGAACGCTTCCCCGTCGACGGCGAAGTGCTCGAAGGCCAAAGCCACGCCGACGAAGCGCTGATCAGCGGCGAGAGCCTGCCGGTGCCGAAACAACCGGGCGACAAGGTTACCGGTGGCGCGATCAACGGCGAAGGTCGTTTGCTGGTGCGCACTCAGGCGCTGGGCGCGGAAACCGTGCTGGCGCGCATCATTCGGCTGGTCGAGGACGCACAAGCGGCGAAAGCGCCGATCCAGAAACTGGTGGATAAAGTCAGCCAGGTGTTCGTGCCGACCGTATTGGTGCTGGCCCTGGCCACCCTGATCGGCTGGTGGCTGTACGGCGCACCGCTGGAAACCGCGCTGATCAACGCTGTCGCGGTGTTGGTGATCGCCTGCCCCTGCGCCCTCGGCCTTGCCACGCCGACCGCGATCATGGCCGGTACCGGCGTGGCCGCACGTCACGGCATTCTGATCAAGGACGCCGAAGCGCTCGAGCGCGCCCATGAAGTCAGCAGCGTGGTATTCGACAAGACCGGCACGCTGACGTCCGGCACTCCTCGCATCGCCCATTTCAGTGCGGTCGATGCTGATGAAAACAACCTGCTGAGACTCGCCGGTGCCTTGCAACGTGGCAGCGAACACCCACTGGCCAAAGCGGTGCTCGATGCCGCTGCCGAGCGGGATCTGCAGGTGCCCGATATCAGTGACAGCCAATCGCTGACCGGCCGCGGCATTGCCGGCAGTCTTGATGGCCGGCGTCTGGCGCTGGGCAATCGGCGAATGCTCGAAGAAAACGGTTTGAACGCCGGCAGCCTGAGTGAATCCGCCAATGCCTGGGAGGCCGAAGGCCGCACTCTCTCATGGTTGATCGAGCAAACTCCTGAGCCGAAAGTGCTAGGTTTGTTCGCCTTCGGTGACACCTTGAAACCGGGCGCGCTGGAAGCCGTGCAGCAACTCGCCGCCCGTGGTATTCACAGCCATCTGCTGACCGGAGACAACAAAGGCAGCGCCCGCGTAGTCGCTGAGGCCTTGGGCATCAGCAATGTCCACGCTGAAGTATTGCCAGCGGACAAAGCCGCCACCGTCGCCGAGCTGAAAAAAACCGGCGTGGTCGCCATGGTCGGCGACGGCATCAACGACGCCCCGGCCCTCGCCGCTGCAGACATCGGTATCGCCATGGGCGGCGGCACCGACGTCGCGATGCACGCGGCCGGTATCACCCTGATGCGCGGCGATCCACGGCTGGTGCCGGCCGCGCTGGAGATCAGCCGCAAGACCTACGCGAAGATTCGTCAGAACCTGTTCTGGGCCTTCGTCTATAACCTGATCGGCATTCCGCTGGCGGCGTTCGGCTTCCTCAACCCGGTGCTGGCCGGGGCGGCAATGGCGCTGTCGAGCGTCAGCGTGGTGAGCAATGCGCTACTGTTGAAAACCTGGAAACCCAAGGATCTGGAGGAGCACCGATGAACATCGGCGAAGCGGCCCGGCACAGTGGCCTCAGCGCAAAAATGATCCGCTATTACGAGTCGATCGGCCTGCTCAAGGCAGCCCATCGCACTGACAGCGGTTATCGGATTTACAGCGGCGATGACTTGCACACCCTGGCGTTCATCAAGCGCTCACGCGACTTGGGTTTCTCGCTGGAGGAAGTCGGCAAGCTGTTGACGCTCTGGCAGGACCGGCAACGCGCCAGCGCCGATGTGAAAGCGCTGGCGCGTCAGCACATCGACGAGCTCAATCAAAAGATCCGCGAACTCGGCGAACTGCGCGACACCCTGCAAGATCTGGTCGAGCACTGCAACGGCGACCACCGCCCGGACTGCCCGATCCTCAAGGAACTGGCGTCGGGCTGCTGCGCGCAACCCGCTCGCGCTTGATGGCCAATATTTTTACCGTCAGCAATGTGCAAAGCGGAATGCCGTGGAATAGCAAGACCACGGCACCCGGTGTCCACCAGGCGTAAAACGGTGCGGCGACCAGCATGCCGATGCCGAACCCGGTCATTTGCAGCAGAGTCAGAAAGCTGAAGATCGGCAAGCGCAAATGCTCGGGTTCACGTTGCAGGCGTGACATCAGGCCGACTTCGGAAAAGCCGTCACCCAATCCCGCTGGCAGGGAAAACAACAGCAATCCGTACAGGCTGTGCTGCTGGAACATCAGGATGAACCCGCAGGACATCAGCGCCACGCCGAAGAAAAACCGCCGCTCCAGATGGATGTTGTCCGAGCCCTTGAGACGACTGGCGATGCGCGCGCCGAGCAGTTTGCCACTGGCCCACACGGCGAGCATCAGGCCTAGCGTGGTGCTGGCTGAATCGGGGCTCAGCAGCTTCGAGATAATCGGAAAACCAACGTTGTGCGCCGCGCTGCCCAAGGTGTCGGCCATCGTCACCGCAAGCATCGCGGCAACCACCGGAGCACTGCGCAAGCCCTGTTTGAGCGCTGACCATTCGCCGCGTTCGGGTTCTCCGTGCAGGGTCGGTTTTTCGAAACGCAACGGCACGATCAACAGCGCCGCCAGCAAGTACGTCAGTGCGTTCAGGGCGAACACCGTTTCGAAACCAAAACCGGCCACCAGCAATCCCGAGACCAGACTGCCGCCGACCATCGCGGCCGAAGAGGCCGAGGTGATCCAGGCGTTGGCCTTGAGCAACTGCTCGGCGGGTATCAGCCGCGGTAACTGGCTGTTCAAGCCAATCGCGAACATCGAATTGCCGAAGCCCAGACCGAAGGCAATCACCGGCAGCAACAGCCCTTGCAGACTGACCGGCGTGATCAGCAGCAGACCGAGCAAACCGGCGCGCAACAGATCGAACGCAATCAGCGGTACGCGGCCATTCCAGCGTCGGTAAAAGCGAGTGCCCACCAGACTGGCAAAAATCCCCCCGCCGACGCGACTGGCGAGGAAAATCCCGACGCTCATGGCGCTGTTGCTCAGCAGGTAGACGTAGGTGGCCAGCGCAACCATGTTGAGGAAGGCGCCGAAATCGGAAATCAGCCGAGCGGTGATGATCAGGTGGGTGTTGCGTAAAGTACTCACATACGATCCTTGTAGGAGCTGCCGCGGGCTGCGATCTTTTGATCTGGCCCTTTTATATCCACTGCAGGAGCAAAGCTTGCTCGCGAAGGGGGCGTGTCAGTCACCATCATATTGGCAGACGCAGCGCTTTCGCGAGCAAGCTCTGTTCCTGCAAGGGATTTCTGCTGTTCTGCACACAAAAAACCCGGCCGAAGCCGGGTTTCTGTTTAAGCGGTTACTGCATCCACGGCGGTGGAGGCGGTTCGTCGGACTTGCCTTTCGGCTCGTCGTCCGCCGCACGGATCGCCTGTTTGCGCTCCTCATCCAGCCGCGCCGCTTCGATCTCGCGCAGCACCCCGCCAACATCGGCCAGGTCTTCCGGATCATCGAACTCGCCGGTCAGCACGCTGGCCGGGTGCAAGGTGCCGGCTTCGTACAGCGCCCACATTTCCTTGGCGTACTTGGTCTGCCTCAACTCCGGGGCAAAACGCCCGAAATAAGAAGCCATGTTGCCAACGTCTCGCTCGAGCATGCTGAACGCGTGGTTGTTGCCAGCAGCGTCGACCGCTTGCGGCAGGTCGATGATGACCGGGCCGGTCGGCGTCAGCAGCACGTTGAACTCCGAGAGGTCACCGTGCACCAGGCCGGTACACAACATCAGCACGATCTGCGAAATCAGGAACGCGTGATATTCGCGCGCCTGGTCCGGTTCGAGCACCACGTCGTTCAGACGCGGCGCAGCGTCGCCGTACTCGTCGGCCACCAGTTCCATCAACAGCACGCCGTCGAGGAAGTCATAAGGCTTGGGCACCCGCACACCCGCGCCGGCCAGACGGAACAAAGCCGCTACTTCGGCATTCTGCCAGGCATCCTCGGTCTCTTTTCGACCGAATTTTGAGCCCTTGGCCATCGCCCGCGCCTGTCGGCTGTTACGAACCTTGCGGCCTTCCTGATACTCGGCTGCCTGGCGGAAACTGCGTTTATTCGCCTCCTTGTAGACTTTTGCGCAACGTAACTGATTGCCGCAGCGCACCACATAAACAGCTGCTTCTTTGCCACTCATCAGTGGGCGCAGCACCTCGTCAACCAGACCGTCTTCGATCAGCGGTTCAATGCGTTTTGGAGTCTTCATCAGCTTTTATTGTGGGTCCTTTATTACCAAACACGCGAATGTCACTCGTTATACGGCAATCCTCGCCTCTCGGGGAGGGGTTGCCGACCTGTGAATCTGTGAATGCACACACTGTGCCGAAAATCTGACCGCGGCGAATCATAGCCGAGGCGGTGGTAAATGTTGCTGATCGGTGTTGAGGGCATTTGCGACAGAATCTGACATCGGGTCAGAAAACACCCTCACCCCAGCCCTCCCCCTCCCGGAGAGGGTTAGGGTGAGGGGCTTTTCTAGCGCTCGATAATGGCGGTGACGCCTTGGCCGCCTGCTGCGCAAATCGAAATCAGGCCACGGCCCTTGCCTGCCGCATCGAGCAATTTGGCCATGTTGGCGACGATCCGTCCGCCGGTTGCGGCAAACGGATGCCCTGCCGCCAGGGAACTGCCTTTGACGTTGAGTCGGCTGCGATCAATCGAACCCAAGGGCGCATCGAGTCCCAGACGGGTTTTGCAGTATTCGGGATCTTCCCAGGCTTTTAACGTACACAGCACTTGCGCGGCGAACGCCTCGTGAATTTCGTAGTAATCAAAATCCTGCAAGGTCAGGCCATTGCGGGCCAGCAAGCGTGGCACTGCGTACGCCGGCGCCATCAGCAGCCCTTCCGCGCCGTTGACGAAATCCACCGCCGCCGCTTCGCCGTCGCGCAGGTAGGCAAGGATCGGCAGGCCACGTTCTTTCGCCCATTCCTCGCTGCCGAGCAGCACCACCGAGGCGCCATCGGTGAGCGGTGTGGAGTTGCCCGCCGTCAGCGTGCCTTTGGCGCTTTTCTCGAAGGCCGGTTTCAGCGTGGCGAGTTTTTCCAGTGTCAGATCCGGGCGCAGGTTGTTGTCGCGGGTCAGGCCGAGAAACGGCGTCATCAGGTCGTTGTGCCAGCCTTCGCTGTAGGACGCAGCGAGTTTGTGGTGGCTTTCGAGGGCCAGTTGATCCTGCTCTTCGCGAGGGATGTTCCAGGTCTGTGCCATGAGCTCGCAGTGCTGGCCCATCGACAGGCCGGTGCGTGGCTCGCCGTTGCGCGGAAACTCCGGGATGAGGTGTTTGGGGCGCAATTGCAGAAAGGTTTTCAGTTTGTCGCCGGTCGTCTTCGCGCGATTGGCTTGCAGTAGGATTTTGCGCAAGCCTTCGCTGACGCTGATCGGCGCATCGGAGGTGGTATCGACGCCGCCGGCAATGCCGCAATCGATCTGTCCGAGCGCAATCTTGTTGGCCACCAGCAGGGCCGCTTCCAGACCCGTGCCACAGGCTTGCTGAATGTCATACGCCGGGGTGGCCGGCGAGAGGCGCGAGCCGAGCACGCATTCACGGGTCAGGTTCATATCTCGTGACAATTTCAGCACCGCACCTGCCACCACCTCGCCGATGCGCAGGCCGTGCAGGTTGTAACGTTCGATCAGGCCTTCGAGGGCAGCAGTGAGCATCACCTGATTGCTGGCGGTAGCGTAAGGCCCGTTGGAGCGGGCGAAAGGAATACGGTTACCGCCGATGATCGCGACGCGGCGCAGCTGACTCATGAATAACTCCTTTTCAAATTGATCGAATTCACCTGGATTCTCTGTAGGAGCCACTGTGGCGAGGGGATTTATCCCCGCTGGGCTGCGAAGCGGCCCCCTTTCCATGCAGCGCGGTCTGTTTGAAATACCGCGTGTGCAGGTTCTACGACTGCTTCGCAGCCGAACGGGGATGAATCCCCTCGCCACGGGTCACTCCTACAAGGGTTCTGCTGTGTTGCTGAATTTGTGTTCGCCGACAAAACCTTCAGTCGCCAACTACTCTGCTGTTCTAGCGTAGGCCTTATTGCGTGGATCGAACGATTGATTGCCGTGGGTAGTCCACACTTTGAACCCCAACTTCTGGAGAGCGTTCCATGTCTGACCGCTATATCGACTTCGCCAACTCGTCCATCGGCCATCGTCTGGTCGGCGCACTGGGACTGCCGTCGCCGGTGCGACTGGAGCGCTGGCAGGCTGGACGCCTGCGACCGGTGGACGGCGCGCTGCTGATCGGTGGCGGGCCACTGGCCGAACGCGTCAGCGCCTTCGCCAATCGTTTGACCGATGGCATTTACCGCTACGGGGAGCAACCGGCGACGGCCACCGAATGGATTCCCGGCCACGGCCCGAAACTCAAAGCCGTGGTGTTCGATGCCAGCGAATTGCAGCACACCGACCAGCTCAAACAATTGCGCGAATTTTTTCAGCCGTTGATGAAAAATCTAGAGGCGTGCGCGCATCTGGTGATCCTCGGCCGCGCCCCGGAAACCCTGGCTGATCCGTTTGCGTCCAGTGCGCAGCGAGCACTGGAAGGATTTTCGCGCTCGTTGGCCAAGGAACTGCGCAGCGGCGGCACCCTGCAATTGATCTACGTCGGCGCCGGTGCCGAGGATCAACTGGAAGGCCCGCTGCGGTTTTTCCTTTCGCCGAAAAGTGCATTTGTATCCGGACAAGTCATCCGCCTGAGCGCGTGCGCAACGCCAGTGACTGACTGGACGAGACCGCTGGCCGGGCGCAAGGCACTGATCACCGGTGCGGCCCGCGGTATTGGCGCATCGATCGCCGAGACCCTCGCACGCGACGGTGCCGAAGTGATCCTGCTCGACGTACCTCCGGCAAAAACCGATCTCGACGCCCTCGCTGCACGCCTCGGCGGGCGCAGCATCACCCTCGATATCTGTGCCGAAGACGCGGGTGCACAACTGATCGAACAACTGCCCGATGGCCTCGACATTCTGGTGCATAACGCCGGGATCAACCGCGACAAAACACTGGCCAACATGACCCCGGAATTCTGGGACGCGGTACTGGCCGTCAACCTCAACGCGCCGCAAGTGCTGACCAAAGCCCTGCTTGACAGCGGTACGTTGCGTGACAACGCGCGGGTGATTTTGCTCGCCTCGATCAGCGGTATCGCCGGCAATCGCGGGCAAACCAACTACGCCGCGAGCAAGGCCGGATTGATTGGCCTGGCCCAGGCGTGGGCGCCAACCCTGCAGGAACGCGGCATCAGCATCAACGCCGTGGCGCCGGGTTTCATTGAAACCCAGATGACCGCACACATCCCGTTCGGCCTGCGTGAGGCCGGGCGACGCATGAGTTCGCTGGGCCAGGGCGGCTTGCCGCAAGACGTCGCCGAAGCCGTTGCATGGCTGGCGCAACCGGGCACCGGCGCGTTCACCGGGCAGGCGCTGCGGGTCTGTGGACAAAGTGTTCTGGGGGCTTAGGCATGAGCATCGAATGGCACACGCTGGATCGCGAACCGAGCCTGCCCGGTCTGTATGTACGGGCAGCCACGCGACGCAAAATCACTGGCACGCAACTGCCTGACAGCGGTTTGCGCTGCTGGGTCGATGTCGATGGCAAACGCCTGGCGGCCTACCGCAAGGTCTGTGGATTTGCCGACGACGGTCTGCTGCCGCCGACTTATCCGCATATCCTCGCCTTCGCCTTGCAAATGCAATTACTCACCGCCAAGGATTTTCCCTTCCCGTTACTGGGGCTGATTCATCTGAGCAACCGCATCCGTGTCTTGCGGCCGATGGGCGCAATCAGTCGGGCGCAAGTCAGCGTGCGCGTGCACAACCTGCAGCCGCATCCGAAGGGCGCGACGTTTGACGTGCTGACCACCCTGGACGATCAACTCGGGCCATTGTGGGAAGCCGAAAGCCAGATGCTCTGTCGCGGGGTCAAGCTTGAGGGTGAACCCGTCGAGCAGACGTGGGAGCCCACGCCAGCGCTGACGGAAGTGGCGCACTGGAAAGCCCCGGCGGACATTGGTCGGCAATACGCCAAGGTGTCGGGGGACTACAACCCGATCCACTTGAGCGCGGCGAGTGCCAGGTTGTTCGGCTTTCCCACGGCAATTGCCCATGGGTTGTGGAACAAGGCGCGTACTTTGGCGGCACTGGCCGATCACTTGCCCAAGGCCAACATCGAGATCGCCGTGCACTTTCGCAAACCCGTGCGGTTGCCGAGCGAGGTGACCTTGCTGGCGAGTGCGGCGGGGTCCAGTGGCGAACTGCGCCTGATCGGCGCGAATGATCTGGAACACATGGTCGGGCAGTGGCAGCCGATCGGCTGAACCATCCCAGGCCACAGGGAGCGTGGCGAGGGGATTTATCCCCGTTCGGCGGCGCAGCCGTCGTAAGACCGGTGAACTCGATCTATCTGAACGCTTGAGATCCTGGGGCTGCTGCGCAACCCAACGGGGATAAATCCCCTCACCACAGGGGGGCGAGTTGGGTCAAAAAGCCACGGCAGGCCTGTTAATTGTGTGTACATCTTAAGTTTTTTCCACCCTCTTGCCCCGCAGATGCATGCCAGGCCATAGGAAGATTCCGTGGCGAGGGGATTTATCCCCGTTCGGCGGCGCAGCCGTCGTAAGACCGGTGAACTCGATCTATCTGAACGCTTGAGATCCTTGGGGATGCTGCGCAATCCAACGGGGATAAATCCCCTCACCACAGGGGGGTTGAGTTGGGTCAAAAAGCCACGGCAGGCCTGTTAATTGTGTGTACATCACTTAAGTTTTTTCCGCCCTCTTGCCCCGCAGACGCATACCAGGCCAAAGGAAGATTCCGTGGCGAGGGGATTTATCCCCGTTCGGCGGCGCAGCCGTCGTAAAACCGGTGAACTCGATCTATCTGAAACGCCTGAGATCCTGGGGCTGCTGCGCAACCCAACGGGGATAAATCCCCTCGCCACAAGGGAGCTGAGTTGGGTCGAAAAGCCGCGGCAGGCCTGTTAATTGTGTGTATATCACTTAAGTTTTTTCCGCCCTCTTGCCCCGCAGACGCATACCAGGCCATAGGAAGATTCCGTGGCGAGGGGATTTATCCCCGTTCGGCGGCGCAGCCGTCGTAAGACCGGTGAACTCGATCTATCTGAACGCTTGAGATCCTGAGGGCTGCTGCGCAACCCAACGGGGATAAATCCCCTCACCACAGGGGGGTTGAGTTGGGTCAAAAAGCCACGGCAGGCCTGTTAATTGTGTGTATATCACTTAAGTTTTTTCCGCCCTCTTTCCACGCAGTTGAAAACGCCTAGCCTTGATTTTCAAGGCTTTTTTTTGCGCCTCTATTACCTGGGTATTAGTCCTTAGGCGCTGCTTTGCGCCTTATATATAAAGGCGTTAATACCAACTTGAGAATGGTCGGAAACGCACCCTCGACTGAGATTAGAGCCACGGACGAGGCATTGCCGGCGACAGATCGGCAAGCCATCGAAGGCAACGAACGTTGTGACAGGTGCAAGGAATCTCGATCATGAAAACTCAAGACGTGTGGTGCAAATCAGCAATCGCTTTGGCATTGATTCTCTCCCTCGGCCTCGCCGGTTGCAGCAGCGGCGGTGGCGGCCATCACAGCAGCTCCGGCAGTTCCTCGCCTACCAGTGGCACAAGCGGCACTGGTGGCACGGGCGGTAGTGGCGGCACAGGTGATACCGCGGGTACAGGCGGAACCGGCGGCACGGGTGGTACTGGTGGTACTGGCACAACCGATCCGACCAATCCGACGAACCCTACAAATCCAACCGACCCAACCAACCCGACGAATCCAACCAATCCGACCACCACACCGTTGGTGACCACTACCCTGGTGCAGGATGTCGGTAAAACCGTCGCCGGCGTCGGTGATGGCGTCGGCCAGATTGGCGACTCGCTGAGCACTGTTCCTGTGGTCGGTGGCGTGGTGCAAAGCGCGGCCAACACCGCCGGCAACGTGGTCACGACTCTTGGCGATGGTGTCGCCAATGGCATCGGCAAACTGTCAACCGATCCTAAAGGCCTGACCACCACAGTTGCCTCGGTTGGCGGCGTGGTCACGGATGTCGGCAATGGCGTGACTGACCTCAGTGGCAAACTGGTCACCGCCACCAACAGCGTTCCGGTGGTCGGCGGTGTGATTACCAAAGTGGCGCCATTGCTCGACGGTGTCGGCGCGAAAGTCACCATGCTCGGCAATACCCTCGACACCACCCTGACCAATGGCCCGACCAGCCAACTGACGGATAAAGTCGGCGCCGGTTTGGTGCCGGTGATCGCCATGGTTGAAAGCACCACCGACAAGATCGGCGATGCGACCGGGCTGGGTGATCCGCTCAAAGGAGTGATTTCGAAAGTCGGCGGTGCCGTCAACGGCCTGGGTGACAAGGTCACCGACGCTGGCAATGGTAATGCCGTGACCAACACGCTGGGCGGCGCCTTGAGCAATACCGGGACGGCGGTCGGCAAGGCTGGCGGTCTGGTGTCCAACAGCAGCGGCTCCGGCACTGGCGGTGGTCTGGGTGGTGGTCTGGGCGGCGGCCTCGGTGGGACTGGTCTGCTGCAAACCGTCGGCGGCGCGGTGGTCAATGTCGGCGCCGGTCTGAACGCCGGCAACACCAACGGCGTCGTCAGTGCTGGTGGCGTCACTGCAGTCGGACTGGGCAACACCGTCGCCTCGCTCAACACCGTGCTGGGCGGCTCGGGCTCACCGATTACCGCAACGACCTCGCCACTGGCCACCGTTGGCGCCACCTTGGGCGCAGGCTTGAACCCGGTCACCAGCGCGGTCACCAACGTCACGCAACAAGTCGGCGCAGCCACAGGTTTAGGCTCGCCAGTCGCCGGACTCACCGGCCAGATCGGCGGCGCGGTCAGCGGTATCGGCAACAGCATTGCCGCCACCAACAACCCGGTGACCACGGCAGTCGGTGGTCTGGTCAACAACGTCGGCGGCACCGTTGCAGCGGTCGGCGGTCTGGTCAACGGCGGTGCCAGCGGGGGCACCACCGGTGGCGGTCTGGGCGGCGTACTCGGTGGGTTGACCGGCGCTCTGGGAGGCAACAAACGCTAAATTGCACCTGGCCGATTCGACGGCCTCACCTACAGCGCCTACGCTTGGTTGAGGGCGGAAGATTCCCACGAGTCTTCCGCTTTTTTCTTAGGAAAAAACAGCCTTGAGCTGCGATCTGACCATGGAGTGTCCTATGCGCGTTATGGCGTCCCTGTTGTTCCTCAGTCTCAGTTCCGCTGCCCTCGCCGACACCCTGCCCAGCTTTCTCAATAGCAACGAAACCATTCGCAACCTGCCCGTGCCCAACTTGCCGGCCGATGCCTATCGCCCGAGCGCCGCGCCGGTGCAAGTGCCGGATGCCGGTGCGACCGCCGCGCAGCCATTGATGATGAGCACCAAGGTCAACCTGAAAACCGTGCAGATCGAAGGCGGCACCCTCTATCCGCTGACCGAACTCGCCGAGAATTACAAAGGCCTTATCGGCCGGCAAACCAGCCTCGCCGACCTGATCGAAGCCACGCGCAACATCACTCGTCGCTATCAGCAGGACGGTTACCTGCTGTCCTACGCGTTCCTGCCGCAACAGAGTTTTGATGACGGTGTAGCACGCGTGGTGCTGGTGGAAGGCTATGTCCGCGATATCCAGATGCAGGGCGACGTCGGCCGGGTCAAAGACCTGATCGACAAACTGGCCGCGAAAATTCAGGCCGAACGGCCGCTGACGCGCAAGACCTTCGAGCGTTACACCACGCTGATGACGCGCATTCCCGGCGTGACCATTCAGGCGCAGGTGCCGCCACCGGGCACTACCGACGGCGCGACCACGCTGGTGGCCGAAGCCAGCCGCAAGCCGTTCACCAGCTCGCTGAGCACCACTGAAGACAACCGCAACGGTACGCAGGCTCTGCTCGGAGTCAGTAGCAATTCGCAGACTTCGATGGGCGAGCAATTGTCCCTCAGCGGCCTCTTCCCACCGGGTGACGACAAAGAGCATTACTACCGTGTGGACTACAACCAGTTCCTCAACGCCGAAGGCGCGCAACTCGCCCTGTCTGCCTCACGCTACCGCGCCGATCCGGGCACCAACGTACAGCTCGACAACGGCCTGGAACTCAAACCGCATCGCGAGAATGATCGTTACTCGGTCGGTTTCACTTTCCCGCTGATCGCCGCCTCCAACGAGTTGTTGACCGCCGGTTCGCGGTTATATGCGGTCAACGACAAAACCCGCTACAACGTTGTCGGCTACCCGCTGAGCGTCGAAGAACGCACCGACATCCGCGCCCTCGCCTTCGAAAGTGACTGGCGCAAGGCTGATGCGCGGCAGCTGCGAATCCTCAGCGGCGGTGTCTATCAAGGCCTCGACAGCATGGGCGCGAAGACCAACAACAGCGCCATCGACCTGAACTTCTTCCGCGTGCGCCTTTCCGGAGTGCAGAGCGACAAGTTCTTCGACAATTGGCAAGGCGTGCTTTCGGCGGCGCTGTACTGGAGCGACGACACCTTGCCCGACAGCGAACGCGCGGTGTTCGGCGGGCAGAATTTCGGCCGTGGTTATCCCGACGATCAGGCGTCCGGCGACAAAGGCTGGGGGGTGGCGTACGAGGTCAACTACAGCTTCAACCGCGACGGCAATTGGGTGCGGATTCTGCAACCGTATGTGGTGCTCGATCGCTCGCGCAGCTGGTTCAATCAACTGCCGGTGCAAGCCAACAGTCTGTCGTCGGCGGCGATCGGTTTACGATTCGGCGATGCCAAGTACTACAACATTGCGCTGGAGGCGGCGAAGGCAATGTCCGACGAAGCACTGGACACCTTCAACCGCCGACCGCGTTACAGCATCAGCTTCAGCTACCAACTGTAATCAACTGTAGGAGCTGCCGCAGGCTGCGATCTGTTGATCTTGTTTTTACGATCAACATAAAAAGATCGCAGCCTTTGCCGGCGCCTGCAGGAGTCAGAATGCGTAGCGCACTTTCGCGGTGAAGCCGTCGGAGTCGAAACCGCTGGCGGTCACGTAATTGTACGAACCGCCGACACTCCAGGCGCCCATCCGGTAGTTGGCACCCAGCCCCAGTTCATAACTGTCACGTACCGGTGTGGTGCCACGGCTGGTGAACGAATCACCACCCAACACAAACGATGATGTGGTGCCGACCTTGTCGCCGATGAAGTCATGCCACGCCATGACCTTCGCCTCAGGTTCAAGACTGCCGGTGCCGATCGCGAACGCGGCGGCCAGACGCGCGCCCACGCCCATTTCACCCACTTCGTAACGCTGGCTGCCGACATTCAACGAGGCCGAACTGCCCTTCTCGTGATACGCGTCCATGCCCACGTTGGCGTAACGTGCGCCGACTTGCGGCTCCAACACGACATCAGGCATCAGGCGCAGGCTGTAACCGGCCAATGCACTCACACCGAACACGTCACTGTCGTAGTCACCCTTGGCGCGAGTACCGGCGATATAGCGTTTGGACTCGTTATCGTTCCAGCCGACCATCAACGACGAATCGACAAACCAGTTGTCGTGCACCCAATTGCTGTACACGGTCAGCGCGTGCCCGGTCACTTTGGTTTTGCTGCCAAGGTCGGATTTCACATCGCTGTCGAGGTAGCTGTACGCCAGACCCAACGTCGTGTCGGCGTTCAACTGGCCGTCGGCACCCACCGCGATGCCGTGGCTGTCGGCGTCGTAACCGGCAACGCCACGGCGCGCGTCCTGGTTGGCATCGCTGCTCAAGGCTTGCAGCCAGACGCCCTTTTCGCTCGAGCCGGCGGCTGCGCGGGCACGACTGGAGCGATCATTGATCACCCCCGAAACCAGCGTCTGGCTGTTGGTGGTGGCGTGAAGCACCCCACGGCTGACGTCCGGGCTGAGTGCCTCGGACAACCGCGCCAGCTCGGCATCGGTGCTGGCATTGGCGAACGCCTGAAACACCGGGTCCTGCTCATCGATACGTGACATCACACTGGCAAGACGCCCCACCGCGGTTGCCGCGTTACGACTGCCGCCCGCGGCCAGCGTGTTGACCGCCAGGGTTTCATCCGACTTGGTGGTCACCACGCTGGTGATGTCATTGCCTTCGACACCGAAGCTTTTCACGTCCAGCAGCGCCGAGCTGGAACTGACCGTCAGGTTGCTGCCACCGACCAGATTGCCCGAGCTGATCAAGGTGTAACGCGTGCCACCGGGAGTGACGCGGAAGTCGCTGGAGCGAGCCAGCAAACGCAACTGCCCGCCTGGCGCGATCTCGGTAGTCCCGGTGACTTTCAAAACCGGCAGCGCCGGATTGGTGTCATTGCCCAGGTACAGCTCCAGCACCGAATTGGCTTCTTCCATGTCGAAGTCGCCGATGATCGTGGTGTGCGGTCGTACCAGGGTCAGCGTGCCTTCTTCGATGGTGACGTAACCTGACTTGATCGTCGAACCATCGAACGTTGCGTCGCCGTCGACCCGCACGCCGGCCAGCCCGAGCAGATCACCCTTGACCGTACCGCCGAAGAAGTCGAAATACGTTTGCCCATCATCAACCTGGATCGCCGCCGAACCGCCCTCGATCGAGCCGCTCAGCTGATAAATTCTGAACAGGTTGTTGCCTGCTGTCTGGTCACTGATGTGAATGCCGATGGACTCACCGGAAATCGTGCCGCTGTTGGCCAGCAAACTGCTGGAGGTGAATTTCACCCCTTCCAGCGTCAGCGCCTCGGCATTGCTACCGCTGGCGCGAATCACACCACTGTTGTTAAGCGGATTTTTAAGCGTGGCACCGTCGAGAAACACCCCAAGCGCCTCTGCCCCGCTGGCACTGATAGTGCCCTCATTGCTGAACCCGCCCAACGTGGTATGCACCAGCATGACGCCGCTGGCGCGCTCGCCACTGACATCGATACTGCCGGTGTTGGAAAGAGTGCCACCGATCGTACTGCCAATGTCGCCAATGCCGGTGGAGTCACCCGAACCGGTCAAGCCGTGAACCGAGATCGAACCGTCGTTGATCAGACTATTGGTGATTTTGCTCGGCACTGCGCCAGAAGAGCCGAGGCTGATACCGACACCGTGATTGGCGCCATCGATGCGGATATTACCGTTGTTGCGTAACTGGTCAGCGGTCAGCCCCGCGAACTGAGCCGCGTAAGTAAAGGTCGACGGCGCCCCGGCAGCGATGGTGCCGTTGCCGTTCAAATCGACCAGCCCCCAGGTCTGCAGGTTACTGTTCAGCGGCCCGCCGCTGAGATCGTAATTCAGGTCGGCGCCCACAGCGATCGAGGCGTGCAGCGTGGCAGCAGCGATGGACAGCGCCAACAACGAGTGGCGCAAACATGAGGTATTCAAACGAGATTCCCTTCCGAAAACTTGAAAAGTTTCAGCAGGGTTCACATTTACTCAGGCATCCCTACCGACCCCACCAGAAGGCCTGGTTGGAGTGCGGGGAATGTACAATAGCCATCATTTCGACACCATCAAAATGTCAAAATGATGGCGTCAATTTGACCAGCGGCATCAATGCACAAAGCAATCGACACAAGCTCAGGTTTGCGGATCAATACGGCCCAGTGCCCGGCTCACTGCAAGTTCAGCCAGCATCACAATCTGCTGGATCGCCAGCGCGGTGTTGCGCTGCGAGCGACTGAGCTGGTCTGCAAAATCGCTCGCCATTACATTGGCCGAGGCCAGGGATTCACAGGCGTGGGCGAGCAACGTTTCGGTGTCGATGTTTGGCTGCACGAGAAACATCGTGCTGGGCTGGTAGGGTTTTGAAGGTGGCGGGCAAAGATAGAAGTCGAGGCCGCGCTTGATCGCTTCGCGGTTTTTGACTTGATCGTCGATGCGGATGGCGTCCTCGAGCGGGGAGCTGGATTCGGGGGGAGGGTCGCGAATTAGCTTGTCCATAAAAAACTCCTACTTGGCTGTGGGAGCCAGCTCTTGTCGTTTCCACACGACAAAAGGTGGCAGCTATACGCAGGGTGGAAATACCGATAAGTAGGCAACCGGCCAGACCGAAGTCTGCCCACGCACAGCCGCCGCGACACAGTTCGCACACGAAAGAAGTCGCCGACAACGATTACGGTGGTGGTGCTATGCATCTACTTAAATTTCAGGTTTCCACACCTGGTCGCTGAGTATTCAGCGACAACCCAAGCCTAGAGAGCGCACCGACGGACAACCTGAAAACCTTGTGGGAAGGTTCCGTGGATTTGAAACACGTTTAAACAAACGCAAACAATGAAACCGGCGACGGCTCCTGCATTGGGAGAGGTGCATTCAGTTAGAGAATGGTCGGCTGTCATGCCGCCATCGCTGGCAAGCCAGCTCCCACAGGGATCGCATCTGCTTCTCACCACTCAACACTATGAGCGCAAGCTCGGGTGAAGATCTTGCTCTTGCTCTTGATCCACCGGCGACGTCGGAACGAAGGAACCCTGAGCAGCCGTGACCGCAGCAACGGATATGTACTCAGCGCCCCCCCAAAAAAGACAAGATCAAAAGATCGCAGCCTGCGGCAGCTCCTACATTGGGACGGTGCATTCAGTTGGGGATTGATTGGCTGTCAGGCCGTCTTCGCGAGCAAGCTCAGCTCCTACAAGAGCAAGAGCAAGAGCAAGAGCAAGAGCAAGAGCAAGAGCAAGAGCAAGAGCAAGAGCAAGAGCAAGAGCAAGAGCAAGAGCAAGAGCAAGAGCAAGAGCGAAAGCCAAAACCAAAGCCAAAGCCAAAACCAAAACCAAAACCAAAGCCAAAGCCAAAGCCAAAGCCAAACTCGCTGTGCTCTTCACCACTCAACAGGATGAGCGTTAGCTCGGCTGCAGCTCTTGATCTTGACCCATGAGCGACGTCGGAAGGCTGAGTGGAGGGGTTGATCCGGGGGGAGGCGCGCAGCGCCGTTCGACGAAGTCGAACACATCGAGAGGAGGTGCAGCGCAGCAAACCGGAGGCGATGCCCCCGGATCAATCCCGCAGCGAAGGAACCCCGAGCCCCAGCGAGCGGGCCGCACGTAGGAGCAAGCCTTTTTGGTTACTTTTTCGGCGTCTGGAAAAAGTGACCCGCCGTAAGGGCGGAACCCTGAGCAGCCGTTACCGCAGCAACGGATATGTACTCAGTCGAACCAAAATCAAAAGATCAAAAGATCAAAAGATCGCAGCCTTCGGCAGCTCCTACAGAGGCATCAGCCGCCCCCCGAACCGCTGTCAACTTTCCCCCCCTGCTGCTGATCGAAAAACTGCGGAATCTCATGCTGATAACTTTTCAGCCACCGTTGCATGGCCAACTCGCGCTCGGTCGGAGTGACCGTCTGCAGCGTCGGCGAGGCCACCTTGTTACGCGCCTGCAACTGCAACCAGCCCTCGGTTTCCTGCTGCTGAGCCGAAGCCGGGCCCGCATCAATGGCATGACTGGTCAACGGCAAGACCAGCAGTCCAAGACAGACAAGGATGGCTTTCATCATCGCTCTCCTCATTTGAGCATCGCCGTAACCGCAACAGCAGAGCGGTTCGGCAGTTTGAGTTTTTCCGCGCGGCCCTGCGCCTCACTGAACTGCGCAGGACTCAAACCGAGGCGGCTGACCAGTTCAGCGGCACGGCTCCAGTCGTCCTGATACAACAGCAACGTCACCAGATTCAGCGCCGCCAATTGATCACTCTGCTTGAGCTCCATAGCGGTGAGAAATTCGAAGCGCGCGTCGTCGATGCGCAACTGATTGAGGTAAACCACACCAAGATCATTGCGGATTTTTTCGTCAGTGGGCGCCAGACGCGCGGCGCGTTGCAAATGCGCCTGCGCCTGACCGTAGTCGGATTTGGCCGCGGCGAGCTGCCCCAGACCGTGTTCAGCCTGCGCCGCCAGACACGTGCCGAGCAAACTGCGATACAACGGCTCGGCCTCACTGCGACCGAGCAAGCGATAAACCTTGGCCTTGCGCAGCCGCACATCGGCGAGGTTATCCGGCAGGCTTTGCAGATTGGCGAGGCTGGCGTGCAGTTTGCCGTCATTGGCCATGTCATCGGCCAGGTTCAGCGACAGTTGTTGGTCGGAGCTCAACTTGCCACAACTGGCGGAATTCGTCAGCGCATCCCAAGGCGTTTGCCCGGTGTTGGCACAACCGCCGAGCAGCAGAAAACAGGCACCTGCAATCATTGCTTTCATCACGATCCCTCTAGGCTCCCAGCGCCTTCGCCAGGGCGGTGAAGCCCGGGCCGGCCAGGACAATCAATAACGCCGGGAAGAGAAACAGCATCATCACGACGGACATTTTTGCGGACATCTTGGAGATGTATTCCTGCAGGCGCGTCAGGCGCCGGTCATCGAGCAGTTGCTTGAGTGCCAGCAGCGACTTCATCGCCCCGCCGCCCTGGTACAACAACTGCTGGAGAATCACGCAGGTGTCGGTGAACTCGTCGACGCTGAGCAACTGCGTGGCTTTGTTGAGTTCTTCGCCCAGCTCAAGGCCGGAGTCGACGCGGCTCAATATCAGGCGCAACTCGTAGGTCAGCACCGGCAACAACGCCTGACCTTCTTGACTCAGTACGCGCAGCGCCTGCTCCACCGCCATGCCGGATTCGAAGAGGATGCGCAGCAGCGGAATGAACGTGCCGATCTCGCCGGCCAGTTGTTTTTGCCGGCGCGCCACGGCAATCACCAGCAGGCGTTTGGGCAACAGATAACCGACGCCGAGGGCGAACAACGGTGCGATCCAGTGCTTTTCCACGGTGGGGAAAAACACCGATTGCAGCAGCACCGTCAGCGCCAGCAACAGCAGCGGTGAACCGATCTGGCAAGCCGCGAACAACGAACGCTGACGAGCACTGCGCCAACCAAGACGGTTGAGCAGCGACTGGGTTTCGTTGTCGAGTTTGACGCTGTGCTGGCCGACCTTGCTGTCGCCGAGTATTTGCAGCAAGTTGCCGAAGCGATTTTCGCGAAGCAGGTCACCTTCCAGTCGGCGGTTGATCTGGCGCGCGCGGCGACGCTGCTCCACTAGGCCGGCAAGCAGTAACAGTGCGGCACCGAGCAACAACAAGGCGCTGATCATCAAGGGCATGGTCATAGGCTGCGCAACATCCGCCAGAGCAACAGACTGCCGATCACCTGCATGCCGAACGCCGTGGCCAGCATTCGCTGCCCGGACGGGTCGTGCCACATGGCGACCAGATAAATCGGATTGGCCATCAGGAAATACCCGGCCATGACAATCGGCAGCAAACCCAGCACCCAGGCGGTGAGGCGAGTTTCGCCGGTCATGGCGCGCAACTGGCGCGACGCCTGATCACGCTCGCGGATCATCTTGATGAGGTTTTCCAGCAGCTCGCTGGCGTTGCCGCCGTAGCGGTGATTGACCTTGAGGCCGAGGGCGAACAGGCGAAACTCATCACGTTCGTATAACTCCGCCAAGTCCGACGCGGCGTCGGGCAGGCTCACGCCTAACTGCACGTTGCGCTGTACCCGGCCCATGGCATTTTTCAGCGGATCTTCGCTGGCCTCGATGCCGCCTAACACCGCATCGGCGAGGGTGCGCCCGGACTTCAAACTGCGCACAGTGTGGTCAAGCAGTTGCGGCAGTTGCTCGATCATCCGTCGCAAGCGCCGTTGGTAACGCCAACTGATGTACAACCGCACGGCCACGGGCGGCAACACCAGCATCACCAGTGCGCCGATCCAGCCGGCGAGCGCCAGACTAAACACGATGACGAACATCCAAAGCAAGATCCATGCACCCAGACGCTCGGTCGGACGGCCCAGGCCTGCACGCAAGAATGCACGTTCGAGACCCGCCCAGCCGGATTTCGGCGAGGGGTCCTGTGGCTGTCCCTCATTCAATCTTTCCAACACCCGAATGGCACCGTTCATACGCCATGCTTTGTAGAACAAACGCATGGATTGCCCGAGCAAAGCCAGACTGAGCAAGTACAACAGCAACGGTTTGAGCATGCCGTGGCCCTCAGTGCGCAAGCGTCGGTTCGCGGCGCAACTTGTCGCCGGCCGGATTCACCGCCTCCCGCAGGAAGCCGAAGCCTGTACGCCGATCAAGGCGAAACAGCGTGTTGGTGACGTAGACGTCATCACGCACGCCCACCACTTCCACCACTTCGCTGACGCAGCGTCGACCGTCAGGCATGCGTGTCAGCTGAATCACCACATCCAGCGCAGCGCAGATCATCTGGCGCAGCGTGCGTTCGGCGATGGTGCGGCCGGTCAGGCCAACCAGGGTTTCCAGACGCAACAAGGCGTCCTGCGCGTTGTTGGCGTGCACGGTGCTCATCGATCCGTCGTGGCCAGTGTTCATTGCGGTCAACACATCGACCACTTCAACGCCGCGAATCTCACCGAGGATGATCCGGTCGGGGCGCATGCGCAGGGCGTTGCGGATCAGGTCGCTGGCCTTCACTTCGCCGTGGCCCTCGGCATTCGGCGGGCGGGTTTCCAGGCGTACAACGTGCGGGTGGCCGAGTTGCAATTCGGCGACGTCTTCGATGGTCACCAAGCGTTCATGGGGGTTGATCAACTGGCTGAGGATGTTCAACAGCGTGGTCTTGCCGGTGCCGGTGCCGCCGCTGATGAGAATGTTGCAGCGCTTGCTCACCGCCTCTTCAATGAAGTCATAGATCGCCTGATCGATGGTTTGCATCGCCATCAGGTCGGTGCTCTTGAGCATGTCCTTGCGAAATTTTCGGATCGACAGGCACGGCCCGTCGAGGGCGATCGGCGGGATGATCGCGTTGACCCGGCTGCCATCGGGCAGACGCGCATCGACCATCGGCGAAGACTCGTCGAGGCGCCGCCCGAGGGGCGCAAGGATGCGTTGCATGACCCGTTCAACGTGGTGCGCATCGATAAAACGCAAGTCACTCAAGTGCAGCACGCCATCGCGTTCGATGAACACCCGGTGCGGGCCGTTGACCAGAATTTCGGTGACGGCGCTGTCGCGCAGCAACACCTCCAATGGGCCGAAACCGGTCAGCTCGTCGACGATTTCTTCGGCCAGCCGCTCCATTTCATAACGCGAAATCGCCAGGTGCAAGCGTGCGATGTATTCCGCGACCTTGTCGATGACAAATTGCGCGAGCACCTGCCGCGAACCTTCCAGCAGGTTTTTCCCCGACTCTTCGATGGCGTCGATGATGTAGCGGTGCAGTACCAGTTTCAGGCCATCGTGATCGGTGTTGCCGGGCGCGGAGCGCTGCGGGCCGCCGAACAGCTGCTCAATGCTCATGAAGTGCCTCGCAAGCGGTTGAACCAGTTGGCCTTGGGTTTGGCCAGACCCTCGGAGCGTTTCGCCAGGCGTTCGCCGAGGGTGCGCAGGCTTTGGCTGATGGGTTCGCGCGGGGCCAGTTCGAACAGGCTGACGCCCTGATTTTTAGCGTTGAGGCGGATCTCCGGACTGAACGCCAATACCGCGATCACTTCCAGGCCGAAGGTCTTGCCCAAGGTGTCGGAATCCGGCGCGACGTTGCGCAAATAGCGGTCGACCAGCAGCCGCCCATGATCGAGTTTCATGCCTTTTTCGCGCCACAGATTGAGCACGGCAAGGTTGCGCCGGCAGTCAAGCACGTTCTGGTCGGTGTACCACAACAGCTTGTCGCAATGGCTGACAAAGGTGCGCAGCGCTTCGCTGTCGGGCTGACCGGTGAGGTTCACGACGATGTGCTGAAAGTGTTGGCGCAGAGCACTGAGCAGCATGTACAACTCGGCGGCGCTGGTGCGCTCCAGCGGCTCGTCGGAGCCGGCGTAAGCAAGAATGCGCAACCCCGCTTCGGCGCTGGTGAAGGCGCTGTCGATCAGGGTCGTATCGAGCCGCCGCAAGTGGCGCAACGCGTCACCGAAATGGAATGAGCTCTCCAGGCCGAGCAAGGCCAGGCTATCCCCGCGTGGCAAGCCCAAGTCGAGCAACAAGGTTTGCTGGCCGCTCTTCTGTACCACCAGTGCCATGTGGTTGGCCAACAGCGCGCCGTCGGCGTTGCTTTGCACACCGTAGAGCACGGTCAACCCGCCGAGCTGAGTGTTCGGCGTCACCGCTGGCAAGCGCTTGCTCAAGCGCCGCACCAGCCCGGCGACCTCGCTGGAGCGTGAGCCGTAAGCGACGAAATCCCGCGCGCCGGCACGCATCGCATTCAGCACCAGTTGATTGTCCATGCCGTCACCGAGGGCGACGATGGCGAGCATCGGTTTGGCTTCGAGCACGCCTTCGATCAACGCGCTCTGCGCCACCAGATGATCGCGATCAAGCCCGACGAACACCAGGTTGGCGAAGGTCACGTCGACCAGCGCGAGCAACTCGTCAAGGCTGCCGCCACCGGCGCTGACCACTTGGCCGAGCGGCGCCAGCGCACCCTGCAACCACTCCAGATCAGTGTCGTTGCGGGTGATGGCAAGGAAGGTCTGACTCAGGCTCTGGCTCATTGCGATAACCCGCTGCGTTTATCGAAGTTGCCGTTTTCGAGGAAGTACAGGCGATACCAGTTAGGGTCGTAGTTGCGCAGTTTTTCACCCGGCAGCGAAGGCAATGGCGCGTTGACGGCCAGCGGCTGCACCAGGTGCGGGGTGACGATCATCAGCAATTCGCGCTCTTCGCGATTGATTGACGAGTTGCGGAAAAACGCGCCGAGCACCGGGATGTCGCCAAGCCCGGGAAACTTGTTTACCTGGGAAGCGTTTTGCGTGCTGATCAAACCGCTGATCACGAAGCTCTCGCCATCGGCCAGCGAGATGCTGGTATCGGTGCGGCGGATGGTGAACGCCGGCACGGTGGTGCCACCGATGGTCACACCGTTGTTGTAGTCCAGCTCGCTGACTTCCGGCGCGACCTTGAGGGCAATGCGGTCACGGCCGACGACGGTCGGTGTCAGGGTCAGGCGGATGCCGAATTCCTTGTATTCGATGGAGTAGCTGTTGCTGTTGGCGCTGGGCACCGGGATCGGAATCTCACCGCCGGCAAGGAAGCTTGCGCTCTGCCCGCTCAACGCCACCAGACTCGGCCGCGCCAGGGTGTAGGCGAAACCGCTGCCTTCCAGCGCGTTGACGATGCCGAGGAACTTACTGCTGCCACCACCCCAGACGATGTTGAACACGTCATTGGCCAGCGGAATGCTCGGCGCTACGCTCGGCACCAAACCGGGCCTGACACCGCTGCCTGGCACCGTGCCCGGCGCGCCGAACAGAAAGTTGTTCGAGCCCTTGCCGTAAATCGAGGTGCCGGCCTCTTTGAGTTTGGTGCGGCTGACTTCGACAAAGCGAATATCAGTCTGCACTTGCGAAGGCAGAGTCGGGTCATCAGTCGCCGGCAACGAGACCGTCATCGCCGCACTGGCTTTGCCCTGCACGAACACCATGCTTTGCCGCGGCGCGCTGGCGCACGCCGTCCAGATCATCAGCGTGGTCGCACCAGGCGCGACGCCGGTGAGTAATACGCCTTGATCGCCGGTCACGCGCACATCGGCAATTTTCGGATCGCCCACCGCCACGCGGGTGATCGCCACCGACGATTGCAGCGCTTGTTGCAGGCCTTCGCCGACTTCCAGTGTCGCCGGTAACGGGCCGAGCGCGGCACAGTTGCCGACAGCGGCGACGGCGCTGCCAATGGAGGCAACGCTCAGCAGCGAGGCCCGGAGCAAGCCGTTGAACAGGGGCGTGAAGCATTTGCGCATGTAAAGGCGTCCTTGCTCGAATCAGGGAGTGGGTTGAGCGTTTTCGGCACCACGAATGACTTCCACGGTCGCTTTGCGCGCCGTCGGCTGACCCGCCACGGCGAGTGGTCTGGGCGGTGGCGAGAGTGACAGTTGGCTGAACTCGATCAACTCGCGACGCGGCGTATCGAGTTGTCTGGCGACATCGTTTTCACCGGCCCAGTATTTCGCCAGTTGCTGCTCATCGGCGCTGCGTACCGCCAAGCGCAATACGCCGCTACCGGACGCCAGCATCAAACGGCTGAGCAACGGTTCCGGCACCGCCAGCACCACGCTGCGCGCAGCCATGCGTTGTTGTTCCTGCTTGAGTCGCTCATCGTCGCTGCGCGCCGGGCTGGTGGGTTGACCGTCGTTGGTCAGGCCCATCTGGCTGCCGACACCGAGTACGCGCACCGCCGGCACGACCAACTGCGCCGACGGCTGTGGATTGTTTTCGTCCTTGCGCAAAAACAGCAGCACATCGACGTAATCGCCCGGCGCCAGCTGCCCACCGGCATTGATCACTTCATCCACGGCCACCGCCAGCGCGCGCTCACCGGGGCGAATCATTCGCGCCAGTTGGCTGCCCGGTGCAAAGCTTTCCTCACTCAGCCAACTGCCGGCGCTCAACGGCCGCCATGGCGAGCGACCGATGACTTGATCGACAGTGCTGAGGCTACCGGCGGGCGCGGTGCGCAGTTTTTCCACGGCGACATCGGCCGCGGTGATTTTGCCGAACGGCGCGATGTCGCGTAGCAACACCACCACCGGTTGGCGGGTCGGATCTTCAACGGGTGGCGCCGGAGCAGCGGCGGGTGCGACAGGCGTGACTGCAACCGGCGCGGCGACAGGCTCCACGGGCGGTTGCCGACTCAAGGTCAGCCCCCAATATCCGGCAATGATGGCACCCAGCAAAAACAAGCCTGCCAGGCCCAGAGTGACGCGACTGTTCATGACGGCTCTCCCTTTCCCGCTGCGCGTTCTGTCTTATGCAATGACCCGTTACTTGCAACGAGATAAATTCGCAATCAGGCAGCTATGAACAAGTAACTATTTCGCTATTTGACGGTAGTCCAGCGCGAACAAAACGCCATTAACAGCGATGAAATATCCAACGAAAGTAGGAGGCTAAAGCGCCAAACATGGTTTTTTAGTGTAATTACGCCAACTAATACTTTCGGGTTAATGCGTTCTTACAGTTGTAGGCCCGAGGAATGCCGACAATGCTGATGCTGGCACAGGGAGATCATGTTGCGAACGCGCAACACCTGGCGTGCTCAAGGAGAATCCTCATGTCGTATTCCCACATTGCGCAAAAAATCAAATCGCAGATCGCCTTCTTCAAAGACCTGGCCAAAGACACCGAAGGCGCCTCCGCCATCGAATATGCGCTGGTGGTCGGCCTCGTGGCGCTGGTGATCGCAGCCTTCGGTAACGGCATCGGCACTCAGGTCACCGCGATCCTGACCCGGATCCAGACTGCACTCACCTGATCGGACCGATAACTTGTCAATGCGGTCATTGGGTTCTAACGTCAGCACTCAGTCCATTGCAGGTGTTGCCTATGAACTCTCCACACACTTCTCGCCAGCAGTTGCTCCTCGTCGACGATGAAGAGGACGCACTGCTGGAGTTGGCGGAGTTGCTGGAGGGCGAAGGCTTCACTTGCCATACCGCGACGTCGGTAAAACTTGCCCTGCACCATCTCACTCGCCATCCCGATATCGCCCTGGTGATTACTGATCTGCGCATGCCGGAAGAAAGCGGCATGTCGCTGATCAAGCGCCTGCGCGAACACACTTCGCGCCAGCATCTGCCGGTGATCGTGACGTCCGGGCATGCCGACATGGAAGATGTCAGCGACATGCTGCGTCTACAGGTGCTCGACCTCTTCCGTAAACCGATCTATCACGTGCGCCTGCTGGAAACCCTGGACAACCTGTTTCCCAAGTCCAAGGCAAATAGCGGTTGAGGTGATTGACCCCGCGAATGGGCGGGGTCAGCAGAAGTCAGTGCGCGGTGACCCGCTGGCGCATGCCCGAATTGCTCGGCGACAACGCCAGGGCCAATTGGGTGCGGTTATGCATATGGGTCAGGCGCAGCACCTGCGAGACATACAGTTTGACGGTGTTCTCGGTAATCCCCAGTTCACAGGCAATCTGATAGTTGGTCTGGCCTTTGCCCACCAGCCGAGCGACATCGAGCTGGCGCGGCGACAACTGATTGAAGATCGCCGGGATCTCCACCCCTTCGCCCTCACCTTGCGCTTCTTCACTGGCTGGCGCGGGGCCACGGCGAACCTTGTCGAGGTCGTTGTACAGGTCGTCGATCGACTCGGAGAGGTATTGCAGCTTCTGATTCAGATGACCCAAGTGCAGGGTTTTCTGCCGTTCCGCCAGCACGGCCTCCTGACGGCGCAAACCATCGAGGAGTTCGTTCAGATCAACCGGTTTCTGGTAATAGTCGGCAATCCCCGCACGCAACGCCTTGATCACGTCCTGCTTGTCGGCGCGCCCGGTGAGCATGATGGCTTCGAAAATCCGCTGTTTGCCCGCCAGCCGCTGGAGCTCCTGCACCAGTTGAATGCCGTCCATGTCCGGCATGTGCAGATCGCACAGCACCAAGCCGATGGCCGGGTCTTCACTGAATTGTTCGATCGCCTGTTTGCTCGATTCGCACGGCACGCAGCGATAGCCGCTGCTCTCGATGAACTCGCAGAGTTCTTCAACAATCAGTGGCTGATCGTCGACCACCAGCACCTTCACAGCAGACGTAAGCTTGTTCACTTGCCACTCCATGCCCAGGTCAAAGGCTGACCGTTCCTGTAATAACGCTGATTTGAAAGTAGACCCACTTTCCGACTATGTACATAGGACTAGTGGCGTGGGGCGACTAATGGATCCAAGCTAAAGTCAGGATTGTTCCGATCAGCACGAACGGTGCAAATGGCAGCTTTTTTGACTTTTCCACAGCCATAAACCGAAGATGTTCCCTAAGCCGTTGACTCATATGCAGCCAGAGTTTTGGCGCAATCACTAACCAGAAGACACTGGCGAGTGCCGCGCCAATAAACACGCCGAGCAGGTGAGTACCGTCCGTCGCAAGGCCTAAAGCTGTCATTAATTTCACATCGCCGGCGCCGAAACGGTTCAGCAGGTAACCGGGTAACGTCAGCAACAGCGCGAGCAAAAATGCCCAGCCGCCCTGCACCGCGTCGGCACCCAGCCAGGTGTGGCCGGTGACCAGCAGATAGACCAGCGCCAAGCCGCCAACACCCAGGGTCAGTGAGTTGCCGATCTGTCGCTGCCGGGCATCCTGTGCCGCGCACAGCGTCAGCCAGATCAGTAGAACAAAGCTCTGCATGCGGTAAAAAACGTCCGTTTTGGCCGAATGATTCTATGCTGATATTACGTAGTGAATGTCAGGGTAGACGCACTCATGAAATCCGGCCTCCCCCGCAAACAGAAAGGCGCTGTCGCCATCGAATTCGCCTTGGTGTTCATCATCTTCTTTGCCGTGTTTTACGGTTTGGTGAGCTACAGCCTGCCGCTGATGTTGATGCAGTCATTCAATGAATCCACCGCTGAGGCCGTACGCCGCAGCGTGGCACTGGATCCGGCGACCGCCAATTACTCGACCGCCGTCACCGCCACTGCCAGAACCGAGCTGACCCGGCAATTGGCCTGGCTACCGGGGGCCCTGAACTTCAACGCCTCCACTGACAGTTCGATCACGTATGTCGGCGGCGTGTTGACGGTGACCATCAACTATCCCACGAGCAAACTGAACCAGGCGTTGCCGTTCCTCGTGCTCCCTGGCGTCGGCACTGTGCCGCGCCTGCCCGCGACCCTGCGCGCCTCGTCGAGCCTGCAATTTTGAGTTCCGGTGACACGCTGTTCAGTCGCCTGCTCAACCGCCAACCCGGCACGCCCCAGACCCGGCAAAGTCCGGTGATACCCAGCGTCGGCTTGCAGCTGTATATGGATGACGACGGGCAGGTCAATCACCTGAGCGGGCCGATACGGCACTTGCTCGCGCAACGCCTGCCCAGCCTGCAACCCGCGCATCTGCTGGATTATCTGTTGCCACACAGCAGCCTTGCCGTGGAGGGCACGCCGGCCGACTGGCAAGGACAAGTGCTTGATCTGGATTTCTTCAGCCTCGCCGGCCCGCCGCTGCATTTGCGCGGTTGGTTGCAAGCGCAGGGCGATGGCTGGCTGTTACAGATGCTCGATATCGGCGACTTGCTCGGAGAGCGGCGCCAGGCACGCAGCCGCGAGCAATCGCAGTTACTGGCCACGCAGATTCGTGATCAGTTGCGTTTGTGCAGCCTCGCGCGCCTGCCCGAGGTGCTGGGCGAACAACTGCAACGTTGCAGTCAGCAGTTACACATCCCTTGTCTGGCGGTGGCACTGCTCGATGAGCAAGGCCAGGGTTGGCAGGTTCATCAGCATTACGCGGCGTTGAACGCCCCTCGGCTCTGGCGGGATCAAGAGCATTTGGGTACAGGGCTCGACAACCTCAACGGTGCATCGCCGCAACGCTTGCTGGCCAGCGAACAGCCGCGCCTGAGCGCGCTGTTCGGCCTGCATGAAGGTTTCGCCGTACCCTACCGCGACGCGCAAGGCGTAGCGGCGTGGTTGTTGTGTGCCGGCTATAACGCGCAGCAACAAGCGCCGGACCTCAGCGATCACGACTGGCTGCTGCTGGCCGCCGCCGTGGCGGCACCGTTATTGGAACGGCTGCGCGAGCACCGCCATCATCAACAGCTCGAACGCATGGAAACGCTGCAAGCACTGCTCGGCACCGGTTGGTGGGAAGTATTCAGCGACGAAAATCACGTGCAGCTGGCCCCGACACTGGCGCAGGGCCTGGGTTTGACGGCCACGCGGCTGCCGATTCAGGACTGGTTCAATCAGGTACACCCAGCCGACCGTGATGAATTGCGCAGCCGCCTGCAAGCCTTGCAGGATGAAGGCACGCCGCTGGAACTGTGCGTGCGCTGGCAACCCGGCGAGCAAGCGATGCCGCTGTGGTATCGGCTGCAAGGTCGCTCTTTGGGCATCGGTGCCGAGCGACGGCTGGTGGGCTTCATGCTCGACATCAGCGACATCAAGAATCAGCAGCAACAGGCCGCCGCCGCCCATGCGCGATTGGACAACCTGATCGCCAGTTCACCCGCAGTCATCTACGTGCAGCGCTACGTCGAAGGGGCGCTGCAACCGACGTTTTTCAGCGCCAGCCTGCAGACCCTTTTAGGCTGGAGTCTCGCCGACTGCGATAACGGCAGACTGATCGAACACGTGCATCCCGAAGATCGCCCACGCTATTTCGAACGCACTCGGCAATTGTTGCGCGAAGGTTCGGTGAGTGCGCGTTATCGCGTGCTCGACCGTCAGGGCCAGGTGCACTGGTTGCTCGACGAAGCCAAATTGCTGCGCGACGATCTCGGCTTGCCCGTCGAGGCCGTCGGCTTGTGGCTGGACGTCACTGACGCCACCCTCGCCGCCGAACGAGTCAAGGCCAGCGAAGAGCGCTACCGGATTCTGGTGGAAGATTCCCCTGCGATGATCTGCCGTTATCGCCCGGACTTGACCCTGACTTTCGGCAACCGGCCACTGGCGATGTATCTGGAGTGCGCGCCGGAGCAATTGCCGGGGGTGAATCTGGGCAGCTGGATGTCGGACGAACAGCGTGCAGCGTTCACTCAACGCTTGGCGCAACTGACCCCGGAACTGCCGGTAAGCACGGCGGAAATCAATCTGTGCCTGCCCGGCCGTGAACATGCGTGGTGGGTCTGGTCGGATCGCGGGGTGTTCGATGAACACGGCACGCTGCTCGAAGTGCAAGCGGTGGGCCGCGACAACACCGAAGTCCGGCGCACTCAACAGCAACTGACGCAAAGCGCAAAAATGGCCACCCTCGGCGAAATGGCCACCGGTCTTGCCCATGAAATCAATCAGCCGCTGAACGTGATGCGCATGGCCATCGTCAATGTGCTCAAACGCTTGAGCAATGGCGATGTGCAGATCGACTATCTGACCGACAAGCTCAACCGCATCGACGCGCAGGTGCAACGGGCCGCGCGCGTGGTCGATCACATGCGCGTGTTCGGCCGTCGCTCGGAAATCGAACAGCAACCGTTCAATCCCCTGGACGCGATTGAAGGCACGCTGTCGCTGCTGTCTGAGGGCTTGCGCGGCAAAGGCGTGGAAGTGCGAATCAAGGACGCCGGTTTCCAGGTTCAGGTGCGCGGCTACGTCGATCAACTGGAACAGGTGCTGATCAACCTGATGGTTAACGCGCGCGATGCCCTGCTCGGCAAGCGCGAAGCCAATCGCGACTTCCAGCCATGGATCGCCGTGCATGCCGAGTGCGACGAACATGTGGTGCGGCTGTGGGTCGAGGACAACGGTGGCGGCATCGATCCGCGTTTGCTGGAGCGTATCTTCGAGCCGTTCTTCACCACCAAACCGGTCGGTGTCGGCACCGGTCTGGGGCTGTCGGTGAGCTACGGCATCGTCGAAAACATGGGCGGACGCCTGAGTGTGCGCAATGGCGAGGATGGCGCGCGATTCTGCATCGAGCTGCCGATTGCGCTGATCGATTAGATCGCCAGCATCGGTTGTCCCGGTGGCCGGCAACTGAGGTTGGCGCCGACATCGACCTTGTTCAGGGTGATGCCGAGGTTGGCCAGCAAGCCGTCGAGAATCGGGTCGAGCACCGGGCTGAGCAAGTTATCGATGACCACACCCAACGTGCTGTTGACGCTGGCCAGCACGTCCGCCGTGGTGGTGAGCAAACCGCCCAGCAAACTCGAACCGGTAGGTTTGTAGGCCTGCACCTGAACCCCGCTCAATGTACTTTTCAGGCTATTGACCACGCCTTGCGTGCCGAAACTGTAGTTCAGCGGGGGTTGCTTGATTTCCGGCGGCTGGTTGTAGGTATGGAGGTTCTGCATGCTCGCCACCGAGGTATCGACCATCACCCCGAGGCCGCCACCGTAAAACGGTTTGCGCGTGCTTTGATCGCAGGTTGCCGAGCCCAGCCCCAGCAGAGGAATGGTGCAGGTGATGACGCCGACATCGATCAACGCGAGTGGCTGCACGGTGACATCCGCCGAAGAGGAAAAGGCATTGGTGGCGTCGATCTTGCCGATCTTGAGTTTGACCAGGGAGGAGTTGGTCTGGGTGGTCAGGCTTTTTGTGGCGTCGCTGACGCAGTTGAAATCGGTGACATGGCTGTCGGCGGCAGCGGCTTCGAGCAGGATATCGATGTTCGATGTCGGCAGAATCTGCAGATTGGTGCGCTGACAGGTGCCGCCCAAAGTACAGAACAACGAGTTCAGCGTACCGGCGATGTTCAGGTGTAGCAGATTATTCAGGGTATCGGTCAGACCGCCCACCAGCGGCGTGCTGACGATCGCGTTAGCCAGGCCCGCCACACCGGACAGCAGCGGCAGATTCAGTGAGATCAGCGTGCGCACCTGTGCGGTTTTCACGTAGATCCGGTTGGCGCCCATGGGATCGGCCTTGGCCAGCGCCGGGTTGCCCACTGCCGATAACTGCGGCGGCTGGATGACTTTGACTTTGACCGAACCGTTGACCAGCCCCGGAATACTCAGCGGCACCGAGGCCGTCAGGGCGTTTTGACTGTTGGCCAGTTGCACCATGGCTTCCAGCAACTGGAAGACTTGCAGGTTGGCATTGAGCGCTGCCGAAGTAGCGCCGGTTTGCAGTTGCAGCAACTGACCGAGCACCACCGACGTGTTGCCGACGATGGCCTTCAACCCGAGCAAGCCACTGACCGCGACGCTGGTGGTGGTGCCCCCTTTGGTCAACACGGTAATGGCGGTGTCGATCAGTTGGTTGATCTGGATGCTTTGGCTCAGCACCTGAGTGTAGTTACCGGCGTCCACGTGCACATCGAGCGCCAGTTGGTTCAGGTAACTGAGCAGACTGATATTGGTGTCGACCAAACCCTGCCAACCGGCGACGCTGAGGTTAAGCGTGCCGCCCAGCAGTCCGCCCCATAGCGCATTCAATGCGGCCGACTTGCTGGCATCGATAGTCAACGCGGTGGTGCCGATGGTCAGTTGTGCCTGCGGCGGCAAAATCGCCGAAGTGCCGACCGCCGTGGCGTGCAGGCGTGTGGTCGGCGACACGCCACCCGGTCTGAACAGCGCGTACAGCGCGGCGCCAACGCTGGTGGTGACGACGCGCGTGGCAACAACGCTGATCGCTTCTTTCTTGCTGGCATCCAGGGTGAAGGCGCGCAGATTGTTTGCGCCGGTTTGCACGGTGCCGCAGGTCACGGCAAGGGTTGTGTCCGGCGCCACGGCAAAGCCATTGCGCGCGGCACTGGCGGTGGCATATGCCGCAGCACTGAGGCCCGTCAGGCAATCACCGCTGCGCGAGATCGCCTCCAGCGCGGCGACATCGACCACCCGCTGCAAGCGGCGTTGCTCCATGTACAGACGACCGCTGTCGATCACCAGCACCATGCACACCAGCGCCAGGCCGAGGGTTAGTGCGGCCATCAGACCGATCGCCCCGCGTTGCCGGGCCGGGCCGTTGAAATGCGAACGAGGCGACATGGCGCACTCCTTTGCCGTGACCTCCATTGATGCAACTGAGTGTAGACGCGCCCGGGGCTAACTGCTGGCAACACGCCAGCCATCAACACAAATCTTCTGAACAACGCCAAACCTGTGGGAGCGGGCTTGCCCGCGATGGCGGAGTGCCGCCGTCATCGCGAGCAAGCTCGGCTCCTGCAAGGGAACGGCGTTTTTGGACCTGTAGGCGCTGCCGCAGGCTGCGATCTTTTGCTGTTGTCTTTAAAACAACATCAACAGATCGCAGCCTGCGGCAGCGCCTACGGGGGTTAGCGTGGCGGGTAGTTGGAGAGAATGCGGGTGACGGTTTCGCGGATGGCGTTGCTGCGATCCGCAGGATTCGGCGTGCTGCTCAGCATTTGCTCATCGCTGCCGCGCCACACCAGTTTGCCGTCCTTGCCGTCGAGCAGGTCGATCTGAATGGTCGCGACCTTGTAGGTGATGTTGCGCGTTTCGTTGTACATCGGCGCGCCCCAATAGCCGTTCCACGGGCCACCCCAACCGCCGCCATAGTTGGTCGTCACTTGCTGCTGACGATCTTCGACGATCAAGTAGGTCTGCACACTCAAATCACCCTTGGCACCGGCAGCAGCCGCGCGCAAGCCACGCTGATCGAGCTGATCGGTGACCGCCTGGCGGATGCGTTGCTCGGTCAGGTCGCTCTTGATCCTTGGATCATCCGGGCGATATTGCAGGGCGGGGTCTTTCCAGCTCCAGCTGCGATAGGCGGCAAAGTCGCGGCTGGCATCGAAGTCATGATTGACCTGGTTGGCGGCGCAGGCACTGAGCAGCACGGCCATGGCCATTAAAGCGAGACGGCGGAACATGGTTTTTCTCCGGTGGAAGACATGAACCTGCTAGAGCTTCTCATTTGCAGGAAGCTAACTGGGAGGATACGCCGACATGGCCTTTTCCACAGCCTCGCGAATCGAATCCGTGCGGTCGATATCGCTGCCCTTGTTCGCGGTTTCGGCACTGGCACTCCACACCGGCTGACCGCTACCGGCGTCGAACAGATCGACCTGCACCACCACAACCTGCTCCGAATACGTGCGCACGATCGGCACGCTGTTGTACATGCCGTAACCGCGTCCATATCGATCATAGCCGCCGTATCCGCCGTAGTAGCCGGAATCGTCCTGCACCTGGCGCAACCGGGTTTGCAGACTCAGGTGGGCACTGACCAGAAGGTCGGCCGGACGATTGTCGTGCAATGGGCGCAGACCGCGTTGGTCGAGGGCGTTGCTCACTGCTTCGGCCACTTGCGCCGAATCCGCCCACGCCGTACCCGGTGGCAATTGCCCGTTGAGCCAGGCCCAGCTGCGGTAGCGCCCGTAATCGCGGGGCGGCGCCGGGTAAGCGCTGCGGTCAAAGGTGTTGGCCGCCTGTGCCGGCGCAGGCGGCAAGGGCAGCGACTGCGCGACGTAGGGGTTGCTGCCCTGACACGCAGCCAAGCCCAGACAGATCAGCAATAACCCGGATTGAGCTTTCATTTCACGCTCCGATCAGATCGGCCGGCAGATCCAGTGCAAGTAACGCCCAAGCCCGGCGAAGCTTGGGTGGCGACGGTGAGCGAGCTCCATCTCAAGCAAATCCACGAGCTCGGCGCGGGCCTGGAATTCCACCGGCATGTAATCGTGGAAAACCCGTATCCCGCTCTGGGTTTCGACCTGCCACAAGCCTTCGAGTTGCGTTGCCAGTTCCCGTGGGTCAAGAGGCTGCTGCGGCGTCAGGCTCTGCTTTTCGCCGGCCATGACGTTCTTGCGCATTTTCTTGAAATGGCCCTTGAGCAGGTTGCGGTAGATCAGCGCGTCGCGGTTGTAGAACGCCAGCGATAGCCAGCCGCCGGGCTTGGTCAGTTGATGCAGCACCGGCAGGATTGCGTGAGGTTCGCCCAGCCATTCCAGCACGGCGTGGCAGATCACCAGATCATAAGGTTCGGTGAGTTGCCCGAGCAGTTCCTGCCACGGCGCCTGAATGAAGGTCGCGGTTTGCCCTGCCTCGGCGAAGCGCTGACGAGCGCCTTCGAGCATCGGTTCGGCCGGTTCGGTGAAGGTTACCTCATGCCCGCGCTCGGCCAGCCACAGCGACATGTGGCCGAGACCGCCGCCGATGTCGAGCACGCGCAATGGGCGATCCGGCATCGCTTCGGCCAGATCGGCCTGCAGCACCGCGAGACGGATCGCGCCTTTGGCGCCACCGTAGATTTTTTCCGCGAAACGGGTCGCCAACTGATCGAAATGACGGTCGCTCATCAGCTGAACCGCCGTTCGCTGTCGGCGAGTTTGCTGCGCACCACTTCGTTCATGTCCAACCCCAACTCGCTGCACAGCAGTAAAAGGTACAGCACGATGTCGCCGACTTCCTGCCCGGCATGGGCGAGTTTGTCAGCGGGCAACTGGCGCGACTGGTCTTCGCTCAGCCACTGGAAGATCTCCACCAGTTCAGACATCTCGACACTGGCGGCCATGGCCAGATTTTTCGGGCTGTGAAATTGCCGCCAGTCATTGCGGTCGCGAATGGCGTGCAGGCGTTCGGTCAGTTCAACAAGGTTCATCGGGCTCTCCTGAAGGCGTATAGCTTCGGGGGGATAACGCCTGAAGGCAAGGCCCCTGTAGGAGCTGCCGCAGGCTGCGATCCTTTGATGTCGTATTTACAAGATCAAGGTCAAAAGATCGCAGCCTGCGGCAGCTCCTACGGGTTTTCCGTTCGGCGCAGCATGGGCCATACTCGTGACAGGGAACTCGGCCACCTGCGTTGTGGCCCAAGGCTCAGCTCTTTCATCAGGATGAACACATGCAGGTAGAAAGCTTTTTCGAATGGCTCGGCCAGGCGCTCGGTTCGGTCATCCGCTTTATCGTCGACGGCCTCAGTGGTCTGTTCAACATTCTGAGCCACGCCGGCGGCAACTTTGTCGACGGGCTGGCGAAGACGCTGGGCATGGACACGTCGATCATCAGCATCATCGCGCTGATCGTCGGGCTGATGCTGCTGTGGTCGGCGATTCGGGCGTTCATGAATGCATCGATCATTGCCGGGATCATCTGGTTGCTGCTGGGATTGTGGTTGCTGAGCTGGATCATTCATTAACACCACAAAACCTGTAGGAGTGAACCTGCTCGCGATAGCGGTGGTTCAGTTGAAACATCTTTAGCTGACACACCGCTATCGCGAGCAGGCTCGCTCCTACATTGGATCGCATGAATCGCTACAATCCCCGCTCCCCCAAGGAGCCCGCATGTCCAACCTGATTGCCGACTGGCGCGACCGCCCGACTCACCGCAAGGTCTGGGCGCTGGCCGCGCCAATGATCCTTTCCAATATTTCCGTGCCACTGGTGGCGCTGGTCGACAGCACCGTCATCGGCCATTTACCGCACGCCCATCAACTGGGCGCCGTGGCGGTCGGCGCCAGCCTGTACACCTTCCTGGCCTGGGCCATGGGCTTTCTGCGCATGGGCACCACCGGGTTTGCCGCGCAAGCTGCCGGGCGCAGCGATGGGGCGGCGTTGCGGCAGATTCTGTTGCAAGGCTTGCTGCTGGCGATGGGACTGGCGCTGGTGCTCGGCACTTTGGGCGTACCGCTGAGCGGTGTCGCGCTGCACTTCATGCAGCCGTCGGCGGAGCTTGATCAGCTCACGCGGGATTTTTTTCATACGCGGCTATTTGGCCTGCCGGCAGCGCTGGCCAGTTATGCCCTGGTCGGCTGGTTCCTCGGCACGCAAAACGCCCGAGCACCGCTGGCCATTCTGTTGACCACCAACCTGATCAACATCGCGCTCAACCTATGGTTCGTCATTGGCCTGGACTGGGGCGTGGTCGGTTCGGCCCGCGCCTCGGTGATCGCCGAATGGAGTGGCGCCCTGCTTGGCCTCTATATGACCCGCAAGGCTTTGCGTGCGTATCCGGGGCACATCGTCTGGGCCGCGCTGAAAGTGTGGCAGAGCTGGCGCCCGTTGCTGGCGGTCAACCGCGACATTTTCATCCGCAGCCTCGCCCTGCAATCCGTGTTTTTCATGATCACCGTACAGGGTGCGCGGCTCGGTGACGCGACCGTCGCCGCCAATGCCTTGCTGCTCAACGGCCTGTTGCTGACTGCCCATGCGCTGGACGGTCTGGCCCACGCGGTCGAAGCCTTGTGCGGGCATGCCATCGGCGCCCGTGACCGCCTCGCTCTGCGTCGTTCTCTGGTCGTGGCCGGTGGCTGGTCACTGATCGCCAGCCTTGGTTTTGCCGCACTGTTTCTATTCGCAGGGCACTTGTTCATCGAGATGCAGACCAACATCCAGAGCGTGCGCGACACCGCGTTCGTTTACCTGCCCTATCTCGCCGTGCTGCCGCTGATTGCGGTCTGGAGTTACTTGCTCGACGGTTTGTTCATCGGCGCCACCCGCGCGCGCGAAATGCGCAACGGTATGTTGATGACCGTGGTTCTGCTGCTGCCGTTTGCCTGGGCGCTGCAAGGGCTGGGCAATCACGGCCTGTGGCTATCTTTTCTGTTGTTCATGGTTCTGCGCAGCCTCACCCTCGGCGCACAAGCGTGGTGGCTCAAGCGCAACGACGGCTGGTTCAACGGCGCGGCTCACTGAGTCGGCGTGTGTTCGATGAAGCCGACGACTTGATCGAGCACCGGTGCCAGCCGCCGCAGCGGTCGCGACAGGCTCGCCACCAGCGTCACATGACTGGGGCGCGCGTAATACAAATCCTGCACCGGCACTCCCGACTCGCGCAGTTTGCTCGCCAGCCCGCCAGTGTTGCGCGTCGGATTGACCAGATCATCCTTGCTCGCCGCAATCAGCAAGGCCGGCGGCGCGCCTCGGCTGACGTGGTTGATCGGCTGCGATTGCGGCGGTGAGTCCGGCCAGAAGAACACCGGACGCACATCGGGATTCTTGATCGGCAGAAAGTCATAAGGTCCGGCCAACCCGATCCAGCCACTCAGATCGTGCGGTGACATCCCGACCGCACCGAGGAGGTGCCCATCCAGCGCCAGCATCGCCGCGTTGTAGGCGCCGGAGCTATGGCCCATCAGATACACACGTTGCGGGTTGCCGGCGTATTCGCCGATGTGCGTTTTGGTCCACGCCACGGCTCGCGCACTGTCTTCGAGAAACAGCGGATAACGCACTTGCGGATACAGCCGATAATCCGCCAGCACCGCGACAATCCCCCGCGATGCCAGCGCCTCACCGACAAAGGCGTAATCTTCGCGGTCGCCGCTGTTCCAACTGCCGCCGTAGAAGAACACCACCACCGGCGCGTCCTTGAGCGCATGACGCGGCACGTAGACATCGAGTTTCTGCCGCGGCTCTTCGCCATAGGCAATGCCGACTGTCCGCTCGAACGTGTCGTCGGGGGTCATCGCATTGAGGATTTTCACCGGAGAACAACCACCAAGCCCCAATAGCAGAACGGCACCGATCAGTGCGCCAATGCATTGCCCAAGCGTACGAGCCATAGATACCGCACCTCTGTTTCAGGGTTGATCGTTCTGCCATTGGCGCCGTACATGCTCAAGACCGGCCTGCTGGGGCAGCCCCACAGGCGGCGGCACCAGCACCGCCCACGGGTGCAGCAAGCGTAGCCACAACCAGTCATCGAGCACGTGGCGATCGCTGAAACCCAGCGCCAGCCCTTGCTGAACATGGGAGGACAGCGCTGCATACTCGGTTCCAAACGATTGGCACCAACGCCAGATATGCTGCTCCAGCAAACAGGTTTGCAGGCGCTCGCGTTGCCGCCCCGTGAGGTTTTCTTCAACCGCCAGCGGTGCGACGGCCAAACCGGGATTACGCAGTTGCTGCCAGCCCTGACTGCCGATCGCCCGATCCGCCCAGGTGCCACCGTACCAGCGCAACTGGCTGATCGGTCCGAGCCAGCGGCTCAACTCCCGGGCATCACAGGCGTCGAAGAAATAGCTCGCCGTCTGCCGGTTGTAGTAGCCGAGCATGGCTCGGTGGTGCAGGCCGAACGAGACGGTGAGCATGCGCCGCAAATGCGCCAGCAGCGTCGGCGTCGAGGCCGTACTGTCCAGCAACAAGCCGCGCCAGACCTGCGGGTCGCGTTGACACAACGCTTGCAGCGCCTCGCTTTCGTGCAGTTCGATCAATAACGGCCCCTGCTCTCGTACCCCTTGAAATTCGGTGCTATCGAACAGCCAGAAATGCCGAAGCCCGGCGAACGTCTGTCTTAACACCTTCAGCGCCTGCGGCGCGTCCTGGACATCCAGCAGCAGCCATGGCGATATCGGGTCAAACATTACGTCACTCATCCGCGGCCGCTCTGTTCAAGCGCACCGACCAACCGACAACTGCAAATCGCCTGCCGACAATGGCTGAAGCTGCCGCCGCCGGGCATCAGGCAGAGCAGCACCAGCGGCGGAGCGGATTTCAGCAGTTGCGGCAAGCCTTCACTGAGCAACTGCTCCGGCAGCGCGATCGGCTCCTGCGCAGGGTCCTGAGGGCCATCAGGCGCTTGCAACACACCACTGATCACTGGCTGATCGGGATCGCCCTCAAGAAAACTCACCACCACTTCGTCCCCTTCGCGCAGCATCGCTTTGCCTGCCAATGCCGGCGCCAGTGGCAGCCAACAATGACTGGCGGCGGCACCTTCGCCCTGATAAAGCCAATCGAATTGCACCGCCACCGGCCGTGAGCAATCCGGGCGCGGCTCGTCAACGGCGACCACCCAGGCGCGTTGCAAACTGTGCATCCGTGGCCGGACAGGGCTACTGCCTGCCAGAGCCGGGCCATTTTGCAGGACTGCAAAAATCCGATTGCGGTACGGTTGATCGAGGGACAGGTCGGCATGATGTTCAACCCGCGACAACAACCACTCACGATTGCATTCGGCGAAAGGATGCCCGGCCAACGGCAGCCATCGTCCACTGCGCAGGCTCGGCACAGCGGATTCGCCCTCGGCCCTGCGTGCCTGTTGCGCGCCATGGGCACCGGGCAGCAACGCGTCCTGCAACCGCCATCGACGCACCGCCGGTGTGCCGTGATCGGCCTCGTCATCAAAGCGCGCGGCCCCGGCGCGAGGCAGATGCGCGAGGTCGTCACCGAACACCAGGCAATGGCCATCGCTGCGGTGCTCGAAGTGATAATGAATGCCGGCGCGCGCACACAAGCGCTGCAGCAGTTGCAGATCGGACTCTCGGTACTGGGTGCAAAAGGTCAGCTCTGGATAGTCGGCAACCAGTTCGAAGCGGCGCTGAGCCCCGGCGATGCCGTGCTCCTTGAGTACTTGAGCGAGGATTTGCGGCACGCTGCAGGCACTGAACACGCGCTGACTGAAACGCAGGTCGAGGCAGTTCAGTTTAGGTCCGAGTCGAGCCCGGCAGAGCCTCGAACCCTGGCCATGCTCCTGCTGGACAACGCTGTGCAGTTGCCCGTGAATACCGTTGCGCGAGGCGCCGAAATGCAAAAACACCGAGCGGTGCAACAGACCGGCCAGATCCAGCTGCGCATCCTCGATCAACACATCAATGTCGAAGGCGAAGGGCTCGCTGAGGGCCTCGCTACCGGAAAACGCCAGCACTTCAAAGGCGTCGGACAGGCCCGCTACATCGAGACGAAACGTCGGCTCGTTGACTGGATCAAACATAGGCGGATCTCTACTGGAGGGGCGACCGAGGATTCTCGCCGAGAGCCATGGCCGAGTAGAGTGCTGAAGTACAACTTAGGAAATGACCTACGAGAAAAGCAGACCATATGAGTTTGCTGACTGTGATAGCCAAGGATTTTGCGGGGAATTTAAGAGATGTCCCACCGAGTTATCCGAATTTCCCACAGCTTGCGGAGAAATTTCAGACAACCCGGCGAGATCACACCTGTTCTCAGGAAGACAGGTAAGAGGAACGGGTCAGGCCCAGACGCAAGGCATCGAGGAACTGCGTGCGCTCGCTGGCACTGATGCGGGCACTGGCGCACTTGTCGCGGTAGTGAGTCATCAGCTCTTCCGGCGACAAGTGCACATAACGCAGCATGTCTTCGATGGTGTCGTGGGTCTCGATGCCGGCGTGGTACACGCTGCCATCGGCGTTCTGGTAGATGTTCACCGAGTCGGTGTCACCGAACAGGTTGTGCATGTCGCCGAGGATCTCCTGATAGGCGCCGACCAGGAACACACCCAGCAGGTAATCTTCGCCTTCATTCAAACCGTGCACCGGCAGGCTGGTTTCGATGCTCTGCTCGTCGACGTACTGATTGATCTTGCCGTCGGAGTCGCAGGTCAGATCCTGCAGTACCGCGCGACGCAGCGGCTCTTCGTCGAGACGGTGCAGCGGGATGATCGGCAGCACCTGATCGATTGCCCAAGTGTCCGGCAGGCTCTGGAATACCGAGAAGTTGCAGATGTACTTGTCGGCCAGCTTGTCGTTGAGCTCGTCGAGCACTTGACGGTGCGAACGCTGACGCGCTTTCAGGGAGTTGTGCAGGCGACGGCACACGGCAAAGTAGCACTGCTCGGCCAACGCTTTTTCAGCCAGGGTCAGTTTGCCGTCGGCGTACTGCGCGGCCACGTCGCTCATGTAGTGAGTGGCGCGCCAGTAGGTTTCGGTGACCATTTCGATGTCGGTCGGGCCGAGCAGATCAACCAGCCACTGCACGGTTTCCGGCAGCGATTCCTTGTTTTCGATCTGCGGGATTTCGTCGTTGTGCTTCTCGACGTCGGTCACCTGCACCACCAGCATGGCGTGGTGTGCAGTCAGCGAGCGGCCGCTTTCCGAGAAGATGTGCGGATGCGGCAGGGCCTGCGCGTCGCAGAATTCCTTGAGCATGCCGACCACGACACCGGCGTAATCGTCCATGTCGTAGTTGATCGAACTGGCGTTGCGCGAGTGCGTGCCGTCGTAGTCGACACCGAGACCACCACCGACGTCGATGTGATCGACCGGCAGGCCCAGATTGCGCAGCTCGCCGTAGTAACGGATCGCTTCCTTGAAGCCGTGCTGATAGTCAGCCAGGTTGGCGATCTGCGAGCCCATGTGAAAGTGCAGCAGGCGAATGCCCTGATCCAGACCGGCCGCGCGGAAGCGCTCGACCACCGACAGCAGTTGCGCCGCCGACAGACCGAATTTGGATTTCTCGCCACCGGTGTCCGCCCACTTCGACGACGCCAGCGACGACAGACGCACGCGCAGGCCGACCTGTGGCTTGACCTTCAGCGAGGCGGCTTCTTCGATTACCAGACCGACTTCGGATTCTTTCTCGATGACGATGAAGACGTTATGGCCAAGCTTCTGGCCCATCAGCGCCAGACGGATGAACTCGCGGTCCTTGTAACCGTTGCAGACGATGGTGCCGCCCTTCGGCGCCAGCGCCAGCACGGCCAGCAGTTCAGGCTTGGAGCCGGCTTCCAGACCGATGGAAACGTCCTGGGTGGCGATGATGTTCTCGATCACAGCTTCTTGCTGATTGACCTTGATCGGGTACAACGCGGTGTATTTGCTCTGGTATTCCAGACGCTCGATGTTCGCATCGAAAGCGCCGGTCAACTGGCGTACACGGTCTTGCAGGATGTCAGGGAAACGAACCAGCAACGGCAAGGACAAACCGCTTTTGCGCAGTTGGTCGACTTGCTCGAACAGGTCGATAGGCGAGCTGCTCGGACCGTTCGGACGAACTTCGACGCGACCGGCGTCATTGATCGCGAAATACCCGGCCCCCCAATGGCGAATCCCGTAAACACTGCGGCTGTCCGCAACTGTCCATTGGCTGCCATCGTCTTTGCGTGTGCGTCGTACGGACATCGAAGTCCCCTATAAAGAAGTCATAGTGCGTCGCCTGATCTCAGGCCGGCGCAGTCTAAAGTATGAAAATGACGGTTCGTCAGCGCGGCGGTAGACCGCGCTGACCGCGTGGAGTTTAGAAACCGGTCATGAACAGGCTCTGTGAAAACCATGGAGACGACGCCGGATCTGAAGTATTTCAGCGCCGGATCAAGCCGCAGATGGATTTCACAGAGGCTGCTAGCCGCCGGACTTCTTCGCTTTGAAACCGTGCTTGATCAGCTCAGCCAAGAGTAGCTCGACATGATCGCCCTGGATTTCGATGATCCCGTCCTTCAACGCGCCGCCGGTGCCGCAACGTTTCTTCAACGTTGTCGCCAACTCTTTGAGAGCGTCTTCAGCCAGCGGCACGCCGGTGATGGTGGTCACCGTCTTGCCGCCGCGGCCCTTGCTCTCGCGACGCACGCGGGCAATGCCGTCCCCTGCCGGGATCACGGTTTGTTTGCAGATACAGGCGTCCACCGGCTTACTGCATTCCGGGCAATGACGACCTGCGTCGGTGGAAAATACCAGGCCACCAAGGGCGGCGAAGGATGCGGCTTTTTTGGCCACCGGCAATCCTCTTGGGAGGACAAAGACTGATCGCGACCTTGGGCAAGGTCATCGACCGCGAAGCCCCACTCAGGCAGGGGCAGCGCTACTGCACCGGATTTTCGCTACGAGACTGCTGACCCACTGTAGGAGCTGCCGAAGGCAGCTCCTACAGTGGGTCAGCAGGCCAATACCAAAACCATTCGGTACAGCTTTAAAAGGTCGCGCAGTGTAACGGCAAAAAACCCAATTGCTAAGTGCCAATCGGCGCCAATTTATGTGTTCTTTGCGACGTCGCTTTGCTGCGCCTTGAGATAGCGCTTCAAGGCTGCCAGAGAGTCCGGGCAATAAGGCTTTTGCTCGATTTCGCGCATCACCTGTTCGACCGGAATAAAGCGTGCTTCCAGCACCTCTTCCGGTTGCAGGATCAGCGGCCCGTCCCAAATGGCGGAAAACGCCGAGCACCAGAGCCGATTGCCGGTGTCTTCGAAAAAGAAATGGTCGTGCGCAGTCAGTTCCACGCCACTCACGCCCAGCTCTTCTGCCAGTTCACGGGCCGCCGACTCGGCGTAGGTTTCGTCGGCCTGCACCATGCCGCCTGCCGCGACGTCCCAGTAGCCGGGGTAAATCGCCTTGCTCAAGGTGCGCCGATGCACGCAAAGGTCACCGGCGGAATTGAACAACATGATGTAGGTGCCCCGCCCGATCAGCCCGCGTTCGCGCAGATCGGCACGCACCAGAGCGCCGAGCAGGTTGTCCTGCTCGTCGACCCAGGCAATCTGTTCGGCATCGGAGGCGGCGCGATGGGCCGCCTCTTTCACGCTATCGGACATGACTCATCCCTGATTGAGCAGTTGACGCAGATCGATCACGGCGGCGTTGGCACGGGAAATATAGTTGGCCATGACCAGCGAGTGGTTGGCCAATACGCCGAAGCCGCTACCGTTAAGAATCATAGGACTCCACACCGGTTCCTGCGAGGCTTCCAGTTCACGAATGATCTGACGCACGCTGACCGTAGCGTTCTTCTTCGCCAACACATCGGCGAAGTCGACTTCAATGGCGCGCAGCAGGTGCGACAGCGCCCAGGCCTGACCGCGTGCTTCGTAGAACACGTTGTCGATCTGCATCCACGGGGTTTCGACGATTTCTTCATCGACCTGCGGTACTTCGCCCACGGCCGGGGTTTCGGTTTTCAGCGCTGTGTTGAGTTTGACCCGGCCAACACTGGCCGACAGTCGTTGCGACAGCGAACCCAGGCGGGTCCCGACATCACCCAGCCAGTTGTTGAGGTTGTCGGCGCGTGCGTAGAACAACGCGTTTTTCTGCGATGGATCAGACAAGCGTGCCTGATAACGGCTCAGCGAGTTGATGCCTTCCTGATACTCAGACTCGCTGGACGGCAGGATCCAGCTCTTGTTGTCGAAGTTGAAACGCGGTTCGGCCTTGGCCAGATCGGAGTCTTCCGCCGACTGCGATTGCGAACGGGCGAAATCTTTGCGCAAGGCGCGGGTCAGGTCACGAACCTGCACCAGCACGCCGTATTCCCAGCTTGGCGTGTTGTCCATCCACAGGCCTGGCGGGAAACGATCGTTGGAAATATAACCACCCGGCTTATCGAGCAAGGTGCCAGCGACAGTCTTCAGGGTTTCGACCGTGGTATAGCCGACGACCATCTGCTTGCCTTCTTTTTCGGCTGCCGCCTGGGCATTTTGCGCCACCGGAAACAGCGCGGGCTCCTGGCTCCAGTACCAACCGAGGCCAATGGTCACCAGCAGGTAGATGCCGATCAACGTGGCCAGCGCGCGGCTGAACAACAGCCCGCCAACATAGCTGCGGGTGGCCGACTTGGGTTCAGCGGCACGTTCAGGCGCGCTGCCCGCGCGGTTTTTCCAGTCCAGCATGGCGATATCCTTTCAATAACTTGGGTTCAACGGTTCGACCACAACCATACAACAACGTGCCAAGGCCGGGCACCTGCGAATCGAGATAAGCCGCAATGGGTGCAGGCAAAGGACGTATCGATCAGAACTAGGGGAATCCCTGATCCCGCTTCTCATCCGCGCACTGACGCGAGGCCTCGAAAACCTGCGCAATGCGCATTCAGTACGCTGAGGCGAAGCGCACAGAAAATTCACTCTGAGTTAAGCAGCTTGCACGCAGCGCGCCCGGCTCACGGGGACTTCGCCGACGAACAGGTCAAAAACAAGACCACTCGGTCAGAAACTGAATTGTGTCGCACTGCAGATTATTGATGTACGACACTCGTCTAAGGGAAAAGAGGTGCTAGCATAGAGCCACCAGTCGATCTCAGCATGCACCCTAACTAGTAGTCAGGATATGACCGAGCCAGAAGACCCCAGCCGTGAGCGTCTCAAGCACCATTTTGCCCAGCGGGTAATTCATCAGGCACGTCAGATTCTTGAGATATGGCAGCGCCTGCAACGCAGTGAATGGTCCACCGTCGACCTCGCCGAACTGAGCGAGGCCAACTTGCGCCTGCTGCGTTTTGCCGAGCGTTTCGAACAGCCCGAGCACACTCAGCTCGCGCGCCATATCAGTCAGTCGCTGGAAGCGGTGGACGCCAATCGCGGTCGCCTGAGCAGCGGCCTGATCACCGACCTCAATCGCTTGATGCAGCGCTTGTCGCGTACTGGCCTGCGTCATGGCGATCAACTCGACCAGACTTTCCTGCCGCCGTTGCGCAAACCGATCTACGTGATGCTGCAGGATCACGACCGCGCCGAGCGGCTGGCCAAACAACTGGAGTTCTTTGGCTTGAGCGCCCAGGCGCTGGACAGCGTCGCGGCGTATCGCTCGTCGATGATCGAGCGCTTGCCAGCGGCGATTGTCATGGACGTCGACTTCAGCGGCCCCGGCATCGGCCTGAAACTGGCCGCCGAAGCCCAGGTCGGCCTGGACGAACCGCTGCCGCTACTGTTCTTCAGCCTGCACGAAACCGACACGCCGACGCGCCTCGCCGCCGTGCGCGCCGGCGGCCAGGAATTCCTCACCGGCACCCTCGAAGCGTCGAGCCTGCTGGAGAAGATCGAAGTCCTCACCTGCGTCGCCCAGTACGAACCCTATAAAGTGTTGATCATCGACGACTCGCGTGCGCAGGCCTTGCACACCGAGCGCCTGCTCAACAGTGCCGGGATTGTCACCCGCACGCTGATCGAACCGATTCAAGCGATGGCGGAGCTGGCGGATTTCCAGCCAGACCTGATCATCCTCGACATGTACATGCCCGCCTGCACCGGCACCGAACTGGCCAAGGTCATCCGCCACAACGACCGTTACGTCAGCGTGCCGATCATTTACCTGTCGGCCGAGGACGATCTGGATAAGCAGCTCGACGCCATGAGTGAAGGCGGCGACGACTTCCTGACCAAACCGATCAAGCCACGCCACCTGATCACCACGGTGCGCAACCGCGCCGCCCGCGCGCGCAACCTCAAGGCGCGAATGGTCCGCGACAGCCTCACCGGGTTGTACAACCACACACACATCCTGCAATTGCTTGAAGACTGCTCGTTCCGCGCCCGCCGCGAGAACAAGCCGCTGAGCTTTGCCATGCTCGACATCGACCACTTCAAACGGGTCAATGACAGCCACGGCCACCCGATGGGCGACCGCGTGATCAAGAGCCTGGCGCTGTTCCTCAAGCAACGTTTGCGCAAGACCGATTTCATCGGTCGTTACGGCGGCGAGGAGTTCGCCATCGTCATGCCCGACACCGATATCGAGGCGGCGCACAAAGTGCTCGACGAGATCCGCCAGCGCTTCGCCGAAATCCATTACCCGGCACAGCCGCAGGACTTGTGGTGCACCTTCAGCGCCGGTGTGGTGGAAATGCGTGACGACTCCGACAGCCTGATGATGGCCAGTCAGGCCGACGAGGCGCTGTACCGCGCCAAGGGTGAAGGGCGCAATCGGGTACAGACCGCGCGGGACTCAAAGCAAAGTGCCACTTTTTCATCGGAATCCACCGATTCGGTCATAACCCTGTAACAGAACCGCAATAAATTCAGGCGCTTACCATTTCTGCCGTTGGTAGCCGTCATGCGCCTGAAGTTGCTCACCAATCTCAACACGCTGCTGCTGGTCGCCGTGTGCCTCGCACTTGGCGCCACGCTGTGGTGGTCACAAAAAGCCCTCGAACGCCCATATCTGCTGATGGAGCGTTATCTGGGGCTGTCGCAGCGGTTTCAGAACGAGGTGGCGCGCAATGTCGAGGACTACCTCGCCAATGGCGACGCCCTACGCCTGAGCAGCGCCACCCAGGCCATCGACGGCTTGCAGAAAGAACTCGCTGAACTGCCGCCAGCGCTCGCCGACAGCCTGCGCCCGAGCCTGACCAGCCTTGAAGAATTCAGCAAAACCGACTTGCTCGCTGCCGGCAAACTGGCCGGTGATCCGCAGGGCTTGCTGTTGCAGGCCGAGCGCGAATTGAGTGCCAGCCTCGAGCAGCTCAGCACCTATGCCAACGGCAACGCGACGTACCTGACGCCACTGCTGGCTGCGTCTCAGCATCTGGGCAAACTGTCGCTGGCGCGGGACAAACTGGTCAGCAGCGGCCGCAGTGAACTCGCCGCCGATGTTGAGCGCGAAGTGAGCAATATCCGCGCTCAGGCGCAAGTGATCGATGCCCTGCCCTTGCTCGGAGTGGTTACCAGCACTGAATCGAGCAGCGATGATTTCGCCGCCATGATGGGAATCGAAAGCACCGAAAAAGCCGTTGCCGAAGATGCCGGCGTGGGCCTCAAACGTGAACTCAACAGCCTGCTTGGCCGTTACCCCGGCGAACTCGCACGCACCCGCGAGCAGATCGAGAAACGCACCGAACTAAGTACCGCCACCCATTTGAAAATCGCTGCCGTCCAGCAATCCATCGCCGCACTGGAGCCCGTGGTGCGTGCCCAGCACGGACAAATCCAGGGCGAAGTACGGTTGATGCAGGGCGTGATGATTGGTCTGATCCTGTTGATCGCGCTGCTGATCGATACCTTGCAGCGACGCCTGGCCCGCACCCTGACCAATCTGGCGCCAGCACTGTCGACCTGGGCCGAAGGTGATTTCAGTCGCGACATACATCTGGGCAAGACCAATCGCGAACTGCATGACATCGAAGCCTCGCTCAATCGCCTGCGCGCTTATCTGGTGGACCTGGTCGCCACCATTCGCGGCAACGCCGAACAAGTGGCGGGCAGCAGCCGCACCCTCGCCGAGCTGAGCAACGATCTGCACAGCGGCGCCGAGCATCAGGCCGGTGACACCGCACTGATTCGCGATTCCTTGGGTGAGCTGGAAGCGACCATCCAGCAAGTGGCCGGCGATGCGCGGCAGGCTGCGGATGCCAGTCGTCACGCAGGGCTGGCCGTCGAACACGGCCAAACCGTCATCGGCCAGAGCCTGACCGGCCTGCACGCCCTGGTCGGTGAAGTGCAGGGCAATGCACAGATGATCGAACATCTGGCCGAGGAGGCGGCGACCATCGGCGGTGTCTTGACGGTGATCCGCTCGATTGCCGACCAGACCAATCTGCTGGCACTCAACGCCGCGATCGAGGCGGCGCGGGCTGGGGAAATGGGCCGCGGTTTTGCCGTGGTCGCAGAGGAAGTGCGCTCGCTGGCGCAGCGTACGGCCGGGGCGACGGCGGAAATCCAGACCTTGATCGCCGGCCTGCAGACCGCTGCCCGGCAATCGGTCGAAGGCATGCGTACGCAAGTCGAACACGCCGAAGCCACCGCCAATCAAGCGCAAGCGGCGGACGGGGCGCTGGATAAAATCGTCGGCGCGATCCAGACCATTTCCGACACGGCGATCCGCATTGCCGATATCACCGCGCAGCAAAGCGGCGCGGTCAGCGAGATTCGCGATCACAGCGAGCGGATTCATCAGTTGGGTGGGGATAATCTGGTGCGTATCGGTCGCGGGCGCGAACAGGGGGAGAACTTGCTGGTATTGGGCGGGCAACTGCATACAGCCGTTCAGGCCTTTCGCGTCTGATAGACCGCTATCGCGAGCAGGCTCACTCCTACAAGGGAACGCATTCCAACTGTAGGAGTGAGCCTGCTCGCGATAGCGTCATTTGTATCACCGCCTATCTTGCGGAATGACCAGATCAAATCACACGGTCACATATTTTGCGCAAACATCGGCCATCGTGCTGGCTATTGCATAGAACTGGACAGTCATAAAGTCTTTGCGGCATAGTCGCCGGGTTCTGACGACTGCTCATTCATAACAAGGACTACGCAGATGGCAACCCTACTGGTGCTGCACGGCCCCAACCTGAACCTGCTCGGCACCCGCGAACCGGGGACCTATGGGTCGACGACCCTGACGCAGATCAATCAGGATCTGGAGCGCCGCGCCCGTGAAGCCGGCCATCATCTGCTGTATCTGCAAAGCAATGCCGAGTACGAATTGATCGACCGCATCCACGCCGCACGCGGCGAAGGTGTGGATTTCATCCTGATCAATCCAGCAGCTTTTACACATACAAGTGTTGCATTACGTGACGCGCTGCTGGGAGTGAGCATCCCATTCATCGAAGTGCATTTGTCCAACGTGCACAAACGCGAACCTTTCCGCCATCACTCTTACTTCTCCGACGTAGCGGTGGGAGTGATCTGCGGCCTTGGCGCCAGCGGTTACCGACTGGCCCTGGAGGCTGCACTAGAACAGCTTGAAACACAGGCAACGGCTTGAACTACAAGCGTTAAACGCCCCTGACCGACCCTTGGGAGTTGATGATTCATGGATATCCGTAAAGTTAAGAAACTGATCGAATTGCTGGAAGAGTCCGGCATCGACGAGCTCGAGATCAAGGAAGGCGAAGAGTCCGTACGCATCAGCCGCCACAGCAAGACCCCGGCTCAGCAGTACTACGCGCCTGCACCGATGCAAGCGCCGGCTGCCGCACCTGCCGCCGCTGCTCCAGTGGCTGCTGCAGCCCCGGCTGCCGCTGCTGCTCCGGCACTGAACGGCACTGTTGCCCGTTCGCCGATGGTCGGCACTTTCTATCGCAAGTCCTCGCCAACCTCGCCGTCCTTCGTTGAAGTCGGCCAGACCGTGAAGAAAGGCGACACTCTGTGCATCGTCGAAGCCATGAAGATGATGAACCACATCGAAGCTGAAACCAGCGGTGTGATCGAGTCCATCCTCGTCGAAGACGGCCAGCCGGTTGAGTACGACCAACCGCTGTTCACCATCGTTTGAACTGCGGAGAGCCTTTGATGACTGCGAAGTTGGAAAAAGTTCTGATCGCTAACCGCGGTGAGATCGCCCTGCGGATTCTGCGTGCCTGCAAAGAGATGGGCATCAAGACCGTCGCCGTTTACTCCAAGGCCGACAAAGAGCTGATGCACCTGGGTCTGGCAGACGAATCCGTCTGCATCGGCCCGGCTTCTGCCGCGCACTCTTACCTGCACATCCCGGCAATCATTGCGGCGGCTGAAGTGACTGGCGCTACCGCCATTCACCCAGGCTACGGTTTCCTCGCGGAAAACGCCGACTTTGCCGAGCAGGTCGAGAACTCCGGCTTCGCCTTCATCGGCCCGAAAGCCGACACCATTCGCCTGATGGGCGACAAGGTATCGGCCAAGCACGCGATGATCGAAGCTGGCGTGCCAACCGTTCCAGGTTCTGACGGCCCACTGCCGGAAGACGAAGAAACGGCGCTGCGCATCGGTCGCGAAGTCGGCTACCCGGTGATCATCAAAGCCGCTGGCGGCGGTGGTGGTCGCGGCATGCGCGTCGTGCACAAGGAAGAAGACCTGATCTCCTTCGCCAAACTGACCCGCACCGAAGCAGGCGCGGCGTTTGGCAACCCGATGGTCTATCTGGAAAAATTCCTGACCAACCCACGTCACGTGGAAGTCCAGGTACTTTCCGACGGCCAGGGTCATGCCATCCATCTGGGCGACCGCGATTGCTCGCTGCAACGTCGTCACCAGAAGGTTCTCGAAGAAGCGCCGGCACCGGGCATCGACGAGCAGGCGCGCCAGGAAGTTCTGGCTCGCTGCGTCAAGGCATGCATCGACATCGGCTACCGTGGCGCCGGCACTTTCGAGTTCCTGTACGAGAACGGTCGTTTCTACTTCATCGAAATGAACACCCGTGTTCAGGTGGAGCACCCGGTTTCGGAAATGGTCACCGGTATCGACATCGTCAAGGAGATGCTCAGCATCGCCGCTGGCAACAAGCTGTCGTTCACTCAGGATGACGTGGTTATCCGCGGTCACTCGCTGGAGTGCCGGATCAACGCTGAAGACCCGAAAACCTTCATGCCGAGCCCGGGCACGGTCAAGCATTTCCACGCCCCAGGCGGCAACGGCGTTCGCGTCGATTCGCACCTGTACAGCGGTTATGCGGTTCCGCCGAACTACGACTCGCTGATCGGCAAGCTGATCACTTATGGCGCCACCCGCGACGAAGCCATGGCCCGCATGCGCAATGCCCTGGACGAAATCGTGGTGGACGGGATCAAGACCAACATCCCGCTGCACCGTGATCTGGTTCGTGATGAAGGCTTCTGCAAAGGGGGCGTGAACATTCACTACCTCGAGCACAAGCTGGCAGGCGAGAAGCACTAAGCTTCCAGCTTGCACCTGACAAAGCCGCCTTCGGGCGGCTTTGTTGTTTCTGCAGATTGCATAAATCCCTGTAGGAGTGAGTCTGCTCGCGATGAGGCCGGCACATCCAATACATGTATCGACATCACCATCGCCATCGCGATCAGGCTCACCCCTACAAGGGAATGGCGTTTCAAGTCTCTCCCACAAACCGCCTGCGCTCGCGTAAACTTGCGCGCTTCTCGCAGGCCGCTAGGCTGCAATCAATATTTTTTCAAAGGTGCCCGCCATGCCTTGGCTGCAAGTACGTCTCGCCATCAGCCCGGAACAAGCCGAAACCTACGAAGACGCTTTCCTTGAAGTGGGCGCCGTTTCGGTAACCTTCATGGACGCCGAAGATCAGCCGATCTTCGAGCCGGAACTCAACACCACCCCGCTGTGGACGCACACGCATCTGTTGGCCCTGTTCGAGGGCGGCACCGAGCCCGCCCCGGTACTGGCCCATCTGGAACTGCTGACCGGCAGTCCACTGCCCGAGCATCACAGCGAAGTCATCGAGGATCAGGACTGGGAGCGCAGCTGGATGGATGGTTTCCAGCCGATGCGTTTCGGCCAGCGCCTGTGGATCGTGCCGAGCTGGCACGCTGCGCCGGAACCTGACGCAGTCAATTTGCTGCTGGATCCGGGCCTGGCGTTCGGCACCGGCACTCACCCGACCACCGCGCTGTGCCTGGAATGGCTCGACGGTCAGGACCTGAAAGACTGCAACGTGCTCGACTTCGGTTGCGGCTCGGGGATTCTGGCCATTGCCGCCCTGCTGCTCGGCGCCAAAGAAGCCGTCGGCACCGACATCGACGTGCAGGCGCTGGAAGCCTCGCGCGACAACGCCGGGCGCAACAACATCGCCGATGAGCTGTTCCCGCTGTACCTGCCGGAAGATCTGCCGCAGGTCCAGGCCGACGTGCTGGTTGCCAACATTCTGGCTGGCCCGCTGGTTTCGCTGGCACCGCAATTGACCCGTCTGGTCAAGTCCGGTGGACGCCTGGCCCTGTCGGGCATCCTCGCCGAACAAGGCGAAGACGTCGCAGCCGCTTATGCCCAGGACTTCGATCTCGACCCGATCGCCAATCGCGATGGCTGGGTGCGCATCACCGGCCGTCGGCGCTAGAATGGCCGCCTGCATAATCCGGATCGCCGCATGACCGACAGTTTCGTCACCCAGTGCCCGCATTGCCAAACCAGTTTCCGTGTCAGCCATGCTCAATTGAGCGTGGCCCGCGGGGTGGTTCGTTGCGGCTCCTGCCTGCAAGTGTTCAACGCCGCCAAACAGCTGCTTGAACAACACGCCGGCAAGGATGCGGTGACGCCGGTTGCACCTGCCATTGTCGAGCCAACGCCGGCCGCACCGCCGCCTGTGGTGGAATCGCCCACTGTCGTCGAGCCGCCCGCGCCGCGCGCCATCAGCCAAAAGCAGTGGAGCGCCTCGGAGCTGGATCTCGACAGCCTCGACCTGGACGAAGAACTCGCCCGGCTCGAGCAACGGGAAATCCAGCCGACCACAGAATTCGGTCGCCCGCGCGAAGAATCCCTCAGCGCCCGGCGCGACAGCCCCGAAGCCGATGAAACGGAGTGGCGCGACAGCCTGTTCAGCGCACGCGACGATGAGCACCTGGCCGAGCCAGAAGAAGAAACCGAAGAGCAGATCGTCGAGCCCGAGCCGGTAACAACCGCCCGCACCGAACCCTCGCTGTCGCTGGAACCGGTTGACCTCGATGACGAGCCCGCCATCCCGCAATTGCGTCTGCATGACCCGATCGATCCGAATGCTCGCCGCGAACGCTTTTCTGCCAGCGACGACGTCGACGAGGACGATCTGCCATTGATCGAACCCTCGCGCAAAAAACGCGAGCGCGCAGAACCTGGCGTACGCGCCGAAGTCCTGCAAGACCTGACCGACGACCCGCTGCAACTGGACTGGCAAAAACGCCGTTCGCCGTGGGGCCGCCGCCTGCTCTGGCTGTTATTGGTACTGATTGCCGCGGGCGGCCTGGCCGCTCAGTACATCGCCTATCATTTCGATGAATTGGCGCGGCAGGATCAGTACCGCCCATGGTTCCAGCAAGTCTGCCCGCAGATCGGTTGCACGGTGCCGTCCAAGGTCGACATCGCCAGAATCAAGAGCAGCAATCTGGTGGTGCGCAGTCATCCGGAGTTCAGCGGTGCGCTGGTGGTCGATGCGATCATCTATAACCGCGCAACGTTCTCCCAACCTTTTCCACTGCTGGAGCTGCGCTTCGCCGACCTCAACGGCCACTTGATCGCCAGTCGTCGCTTCAAACCCGGTGAATACCTCAGTGGTGATCTCGAAGGTCTGGCGGAGATGCCGCCGCAAACACCGATTCACATCGCGCTGGATATTCTCGATCCAGGCCCGAAAGCGGTGAATTACAGCCTCAGTTTTCACTCGCCCGAGTGAATCGCCTCAGCGCTTTTCGATTGACGGCAATTTTCTGACTTCGCCCGGCACAACCAAACCGCTGGCGATAACAGAATAACTGTTCAGATTTTGTTCAATTCAGCCTTTATCCAGTCATCGAGAGCGGGTATCATGCCAACCCTTTTTCGAACTCTCATGATCCGGCCCCACTTCAGGGAAGTCCTATGTCGGCGGTACGCATCGGCCCATATACATTGCAGAACGGCTTGATTCTCGCCCCGATGGCGGGCGTCACCGATCAGCCCTTTCGTCAGCTGTGCAAACGTCTGGGCGCAGGGCTTGTAGTCTCGGAAATGGTCACCAGTGACATGAGCCTGTGGAACACCCGCAAGTCGCGCATGCGCATGATCCACGAAGGCGATCCCGAGCCACGCTCGGTACAGATTGCCGGTGGCGACGCGCAGATGCTCGCGGATGCAGCCCGGGCCAACGTCGAACTGGGCGCACAGATTATTGATATCAACATGGGTTGCCCGGCGAAGAAGGTCTGCAACAAGGCTGCCGGCTCCGCGTTGTTGAAGGATGAAGCATTGGTGACCGAGATCCTGCAGGCCGTCGTGGCTGCGGTTGATGTGCCGGTTACCCTGAAGATCCGCACAGGTTGGGATCGCGACAACAAGAACGGCCTGACCGTGGCGAAGATCGCCGAACAGGCCGGGATCACCGCGCTGGCCGTGCATGGCCGCACGCGCGCCGATCTGTACACCGGTGAAGCCGAGTACGACACGATTGCCGCGATCAAGCAGGCCGTGTCGATGCCGGTGTTTGCCAATGGCGATATCGATTCGCCGGAAAAGGCCCGCTACGTGCTCGACGCGACCGGTGCCGATGGCCTGTTGGTAGGCCGAGCCGCTCAAGGGCGGCCATGGATTTTTCGCGAGATCGATCACTTCCTGCGTACCGGCGAGAAATTGCCGGCACCGGAGCTGACCGAGGTGGAACGCATTCTGCTAGAGCATCTGGCCGCACTTCACGCTTTTTATGGGGACGTGATGGGCGTGCGCATTGCTCGAAAGCATGTGGGCTGGTATCTCGCAACCTTGCCGGGCGCCAGGGAGTTTCGCGCCCGTTTCAATCGTTTGGATGGTACGGAAACACAATGCGCCAATGTTCGGGAGTTCTTCGCCGAGCATTACAAGAGCCTGACAGGGGACGATGAAGGGGTGGCCGCATGACGATGATGACCGAGACTTTAGTGAGTGGAACAACACCCGTGAGCGACAACGTGAATTTGAAACAGCACCTCAATACTCCGAGCGAAGAAGGCCAGACCCTTCGCGGGAGTGTCGAGAAGGCGCTGCACAATTATTTCGCCCACCTTGAGGGCGCGTCCGTCACGGACGTGTACAACCTGGTGCTCTCCGAAGTCGAGGCTCCCCTGCTCGAAAGCGTGATGAACTACGTCAAGGGCAACCAGACCAAGGCCAGTGAGCTGCTGGGACTCAACCGCGGCACGCTGCGCAAGAAACTCAAGCAGTACGATCTGCTGTAAGCATTCAATCAAACCAGAAAGGCGCCCGCGTAAAACCGGTCGCCTTTTTTGCTGACTTCCTTTGCTTTTGATGGAAATTGAGATGACCGACCAGACTACCCGCCTGCCGATCCGCCGCGCCTTGATCAGCGTTTCCGACAAGACCGGGATCCTCGAGTTCGCCAAGGAGCTTGAAGCTCTGGGCGTCGAGATCCTCTCCACCGGCGGAACGTTCAAGCTGCTGCGCGACAACGGCGTTGCCGCAGTGGAAGTCGCGGATTACACCGGTTTCGCCGAAATGATGGACGGTCGGGTGAAAACCCTGCACCCGAAAATCCACGGCGGCATCCTCGGTCGTCGCGGTATCGACGACGCAATCATGAACGAGCACGGCATCAAGCCGATCGATCTGGTTGCAGTCAACCTGTACCCGTTCGAAGCCACCATCAACAAGCCAGGCTGCGACCTGCCGACCGCCATCGAGAACATCGACATCGGCGGCCCGACCATGGTCCGTTCGGCAGCGAAGAACCATAAAGACGTGGCCATCGTGGTGAATGCCAGCGATTACGCCAACGTTCTGGAAAACCTCAAGGCCGGTGGCCTGACCTACGCTCAGCGTTTCGACCTGATGCTCAAGGCCTTCGAACACACCGCTGCCTACGACGGCATGATCGCCAACTACATGGGCACCGTGAACCAGGCCGCCGAAACCCTGAGCACCGAAGGTCGCAGCGAGTTCCCGCGCACCTTCAACAGCCAGTTCATCAAGGCGCAGGAAATGCGCTACGGCGAGAACCCGCACCAGAGCGCGGCGTTCTACGTTGAAGCCAAACCCGCCGAAGTCGGCATCGCCACCGCCACCCAGTTGCAAGGCAAAGAGCTGTCGTACAACAACGTGGCCGACACTGACGCCGCGCTGGAATGCGTGAAGAGCTTCGTCAAACCAGCCTGCGTGATCGTCAAGCACGCCAACCCGTGCGGCGTGGCTGTGAGCCCGGACGCCGAAGGCGGCATCCGTCAGGCCTACGAACTGGCCTACGCCACTGACACCGAATCGGCGTTCGGCGGCATCATCGCCTTCAACCGTGAACTGGATGCCGAGACCGCCAAGGCGATCGTTGAGCGTCAGTTCGTTGAAGTGATCATTGCCCCGTCCGTCAGCGAAGAAGCCCGCGCCATCGTTGCTGCCAAAGCCAACGTGCGCCTGCTGGCCTGTGGCGAGTGGTCGGCTGACCGTGCTGCCGCGTGGGACTACAAGCGTGTCAACGGTGGCTTGCTGGTGCAGAGCCGCGACATCGGCATGATCGGCAGCGAAGACCTGAAGGTCGTGACCAAGCGTGCCCCGACCGAGCAGGAAATCAACGACCTGATCTTCGCCTGGAAAGTCGCCAAGTACGTTAAGTCCAACGCCATCGTCTACGCCAAGAACCGTCAGACCATCGGTGTCGGCGCCGGCCAGATGAGCCGCGTAAACTCCGCACGTATTGCCGCGATCAAGGCTGAGCACGCCGGTCTGCAAGTCGCCGGTTCGGTGATGGCCTCGGACGCGTTCTTCCCGTTCCGCGACGGCCTCGACAACGCGGCCAAGGTCGGTATCACTGCAGTGATCCAGCCGGGCGGTTCGATGCGTGATGCTGAAGTGATTGCTGCTGCTGATGAGGCAGGGATTGCGATGGTCTTCACCGGCATGCGCCACTTCCGTCACTAAGTACACGATCCACTGTAGGAGTGAGCCTGCTCGCGATAGCAATTGTCAGTCAAAGCTGCAGTGACTGACACACCGCAATCGCGAGCAGGCTCACTCCTACAGAAAAGCGTCCCTGCGGCGCTCAACAGAATTAGCGTCATCCGAGGTTTTGAAATGAATGTTTTGATCATTGGCAGCGGTGGCCGTGAACACGCCCTGGCCTGGAAAGTGGCTCAGGATCCGCGTGTGCAGAAGGTTTTTGTCGCACCGGGCAATGCCGGTACTGCAATTGAAGCCAAGTGCGAGAACGTTGCCATCGACGTGCTGGCCCTTGAGCAACTGGCCGATTTTGCCGAGAAAAACGTTTCCCTGACCATCGTCGGCCCGGAAGTGCCGCTGGTCGCTGGCGTCGTTGATCTGTTCCGTTCCCGTGGCCTGGACTGCTTCGGTCCGACCGCCGGTGCCGCGCAGCTGGAAGGCTCGAAAGCCTTCACCAAGGATTTCCTTGCCCGCCACAAGATCCCGACCGCCGACTACCAGAACTTCACCGAGATCGAGCCGGCCCTGGCTTATCTGCGTGAAAAAGGCGCTCCGATCGTGATCAAGGCCGATGGCCTGGCTGCCGGTAAAGGCGTAATCGTCGCCATGACCCTGGCTGAAGCCGAAGACGCCGTGCGCGACATGCTCGCCGGCAACGCTTTCGGTGACGCCGGTTCGCGCGTGGTCATCGAAGAATTCCTCGACGGTGAAGAAGCTTCGTTCATCGTCATGGTCGACGGCAAGAATGTGCTGCCGATGGCCACCAGCCAGGACCACAAACGCGTCGGCGACGGCGACAGCGGCCCGAACACTGGCGGCATGGGTGCTTACTCCCCTGCCCCGGTCGTCACTGCCGATGTGCATCAACGTGTGATGGATCTGGTGATCTGGCCGACCGTGCGCGGCATGGCCGAAGAAGGCAATGTCTACACCGGTTTCCTCTACGCCGGTCTGATGATCGACAAGGCCGGCAACCCGAAAGTCATCGAGTTCAACTGCCGTTTCGGCGATCCGGAGACCCAACCGGTGATGCTGCGCCTGCAATCGAGCCTGGTGCTGTTGGTTGAAGCCGCTCTGGCTCAGGCGCTGGACAAGGTCGAAGCGCAGTGGGATCCACGGCCGAGCGTCGGCATCGTGCTGGCTGCGGGCGGTTACCCTGGCGACTACGCCAAAGGCGACGCGATCAACGGTCTGGACGCAGCGGCAGCCCTGGAAGGTAAAGTCTTCCACGCCGGCACCGCGCTGAAAGAGGGTCAGGTCGTCACTGCCGGCGGTCGCGTACTCTGCGCCACTGCCATGGGCGCAAGCGTGGGCGAAGCTCAGCAGCAAGCGTACAAGCTGGCAGCGGCCATCGACTGGGAAGGCTGTTTTTACCGCAAGGACATTGGCTACCGCGCCATTGCCCGTGAACTTGGCGAAACTCAGGAATAAGCTATTGATCAAGTTTGGCGAGGGATGCAGTCCCTCGCCGGGCTGTTCCGCCGTCGCGCATCGTTATATTCTGGCATCAACCTACGAAGGGATTTCGCCGTGCGCTGGCTCAGGATTGCCATAAGCTTCACCGTCACGTTGCTGACCTTGCTCTGCATGCTCCCGGCCCAGGCCACGCAAGGCAGTGGCTGGTCGGTATTGCTTGACGATCAGGGCAATCTGCAGCTGAGCGACATCCGCTCCACCCGCTACATCAATCAATTCAGCCCCATCGACCTTGACCGCCTCACCGCAGCCGAGCCCGATGGCGCCTTGTGGCTGCGTTTCAGACTGGCACCCGGCAAGCACGAACAAGTGCTGCGCATCTTCGCCCCCGACCTGTCACAGCTCAATCTATACGTGCTCGACGGCGACAAGCTGATCGAACAGCGCAACACCGGCACCGACCAGCCCCAGGCAGAACGGCCATTGCCGAGCAGCGACTTCATGTTGCCGCTGCCGCAAAGCGACAAACCCCTCGATGTTTATCTGCGGATGGTTTCCGACCATCAGTTGCGCCCGCACGTCACCCTGCAATCGGCACTGATGAGTGCGGCGAACCATAACCAGACGCTGGTCTTCGGCCTGCTTTTCGGCTGCCTCGGCATGCTGCTGTTGCACAACCTTGTGCGCTACGCCTATTCACGCTCGCGCAGCAGCCTGTGGCTGGCGGTGTGCGAAGGCCTGCTGGGCCTCAGTCTGTTGCTGCTGCTCAACCTCGCCGGCCCCTGGCTGCCGAACTGGCATGCAATACAGACGCCGGGCGCCTACCTGGCCCTGCTGCTGACGGCCCCAGCCGGGTTGATGTTTGCCTACCGTTTCTTCGCCCCGCTTGGCCCGCACCCGCTGAACAAACTGCTGCTGGGCGATATTCTGTTCATCGTCACGTGCAGCCTGTTGCTGTTGTTCGTCAATACCCTGCCGCTGAACATCATCACTTACGCACTGGTGGCACTCGCCGGTCTGAGCATGTTGTTTGTCGCGTTCTATCACTGGCAGAAAGGCTATCGCCCGGCGCGTCTGTTCGTCGCGGCCATGGTGGTGTTCAACATTGGCACGCTGATCATTCTTCCGGCGCTGCTGGGGCTGACACTGGTGTCGCCGCAAGGCTTGATCATGGCGCTGATGGCCTTCATCTGCATCAGTGGCCTGCTGATGAGCATTGCCTTGGGTGAGCGCCAGCGCAGCATCACCGAAAGCCGTTTCAGCGTCAGCCGTGACCTCGCTGCGAGCAATGCCGAGATCAACGCCAAAGCTGAGTTCCTCGCCAAGATCAGCCATGAAATCCGCACCCCCATGAACGGCGTGCTGGGCATGACTGAACTGCTGCTGGGTACGCCGCTGTCGGTCAAACAGCGCGACTACGTGCAGACCATCCACAGCGCCGGCAACGAATTGCTGACCCTGATCAACGAGATCCTCGACATATCCAAGCTCGAGTCCGGGCAGATTGAACTGGATGACGTGCAGTTCGACCTCAACGCCCTGATCGACGACTGCCTGAGCATCTACCGGGCCAAGGCCGAGCAACAGAACGTCGAGCTGATCAGTTTCATTCAGCCACAAGTACCGCGCGTGATCAGCGGCGACCCGACGCGCCTGCGTCAGACCTTGTTGAGCCTGCTGGAAAACGCCCTGAAGAAAACCGAAGAAGGTGAAGTGCTGATCGTCGTCGCCCTCGACGAGCGCAGCGCCCAGCCGCGTCTGCGCATTGCCGTGCAGGACAGCGGTGCGCCGATGGAACAGGAAGAGCGCGATGCGCTGATGCACGCCGAACTGCACAGCAAGCACTTCCTCTCGGCCAATCGCCTGGGCGGCAACCTTGGTCTGGTGATCGCACGTCAGTTGATCCGTTTGATGCAGGGCGAATTCGGCATCAAGAGCGGAGCCAATCAGGGCAGTACTTTGTGGCTGACGCTACCGCTGGACCCTGATCGCCTGGAGCATCCAACGTCTGACCTGGACAGCCCGCTGCAAGGGGCGCGAGTGCTGGTGGTCGACGACAACGACACTTGCCGCAAAGTGTTGGTGCAGCAGTGCAGCGCCTGGGGCCTCAACGTCAGTGCCGTGCCTTCGGGCAAAGAGGCGCTGGCCCTGCTGCGTACCAAAGCGCATCTGCGTGACTACTTCGACGTAGTCTTGCTTGATCAGAACATGCCTGGCATGACCGGCATGCAGCTCGCCGCGAAGATCAAGGAAGACCCGAGCCTGAACCACGACATCCTGCTGATCATGCTCACTGGCATCAGCAACGCGCCGAGCAAGATCATCGCGCGCAACTCGGGGATCAAACGCATTCTGGCCAAACCGGTGGCGGGCTACACCCTCAAGACCACGCTGGCCGATGAGCTCAATCAGCGCAACAAAGGCCAGGTGGTGTTCCAGCCGCAAGTGGTCACCGCCGCCACAGCGGCAAAAGTGCCCAGCGACTTCCGCATTCTGGTGGCCGAGGACAACACCATTTCGACCAAAGTGATTCGCGGCATGCTCGGCAAGCTCAACCTGCAGCCGGACACCGCCAGCAACGGCGAAGAAGCCCTGCAAGCAATGAAAGCCCAGCGTTACGATCTGGTGCTGATGGACTGCGAAATGCCGATTCTCGACGGGTTCTCCGCGACCCAGCAGTTGCGCGCGTGGGAAGTCAGCAACCAGCGCACGCGTACGCCCATCGTCGCCCTGACCGCGCACATCCTCGCCGAACACAAGGAACGCGCACGCCAGGCCGGGATGGATGGGCATATGTCAAAACCGGTCGAGCTGTCGCAATTGCGTGAGTTGGTCGAGCACTGGGTCGCGCAACGCGATCAGCACAACCGCGCCTCCACCCAACCGTCGTAACGCCTGATAGACTCCCCCACGACTACCCTCGCCAGTGAGCCAGCACCATGCTCCACGTGTTGTTCAGCGTTTACCTGAAGATGCTGGTGCTCTACAGCCCGTTCTTCGTATTGTCGTGTTTCATTACCCTCACCCGCGGTTATTCGCGCAAGGAACAACGACGCCTGGCCTGGAAAGTGGCGATCGCCACGCTGGTCTCCAGCGTCTTGCTGTACCTCTTCGGGCGGGTGATTTTCGATGTCTTCGGCATTACCGTTGACGCGTTCCGTATCGGCGCCGGCAGCGTGCTGTTCATCTCGGCGCTGGGCATGGCGCAGGGCAAATCAGCGGTACAGGCCGATAACGTGCAGCAGGACGTCACCATCGTGCCGCTGACCATTCCGATCACGGTCGGCCCCGGGACCATCGGGGCGCTATTGGTGATGGGCGTGAGCCAGCCACACTGGGACGACAAACTCACCGCGATCCTGAGCATCACGCTGGCCAGCTTCACCGTCGGTGTGGTGCTGTATCTGTCGAACCGGATCGAGAGAATTCTCGGAGATCAAGGCTTGCAGATCGTCAGCCGCTTGATGGGCCTGTTTGTCTGTGCGCTGGCCGCGCAGATCATCTTTACCGGGGTCAAAGGCTATCTGGTGCCATAAGGCCCAGGCACTGATCTGTACCGCTACGCGACAGGCGGGAGCTTTGCGCTGAACAACGAACCGATTTCGATAGACGGTGCGTGAAGCTCCGTTGCCAGCCATTCCCGGGTGTCGGCTCTGAACTCGTCGTATCGAGCTTGGTTGAAACGGGCCGAATAACCACGCCTGATGACGTTGCCGACAGGCTTGTGCCGCGCTGCCCCGCTCTCGAAATAACACTGATCGATTGTCCCGTGCGTGTCGAATGACACCGAAACCATGCCAAGAAAACCACCTTCCTCGACCACACCGGCCATCGCCCTGAACCGTGTGCTCCCGGCATCACCCGACAGGCAATGACGCTTGAGCTTTTGCAACAGCGTCGCGTCACGGGATGCTGACTCCAGCTTGCGCAAAGCCGCCGAAATCAACAGGCCTTGCCCGGATGACAGGTTTGTTTCAGCCAACGCGACCACTTCCTCTTCGCCTGAAACAGTCGATTGCGGGCCACGCAGGGGTAGATCCGTGTGCTGTTCGGCAAAGAAATGCCAGCCACAGGCAGACAGGATTCCCGAGTAGATGTCGAACCATTGTGAATCCTGCAAGCCCTGCGGCACATCTTCGTCAGCTGCCAGCCGGGCAAATGCCAACGTATCCAGCACATCCTGTTTGATCGTCGACGACAAGGCGCTGGATAACACCAGCAGCACGCCCGCGTGAAAATAAACCGAGTAATTCATCTGTTTGCTCCGGTCACTGCCGGCAATATTGCCGGCAGCCTGTTTCTACGGATTACTTGGTTTTGCGGCGCTGGAAGCGTTTGCTCAGCGCGGCCTTGAAGTGCTCGCCGAGATACTCTTCAAAACTGTCTTTCAGCGCTGCATAACGCAAAGGATTGAAGGTGATGTAAGCGCTGCCGCGAAAGATACTGCGATTGGTTGTTTTCCAGTTAAAGAACAAAGGCGAAGTTTCATTATTACCGCCGATACTGTCGATCGACGACAGCGACGCCAGAATAATTCCGTTCTTCAGTTGATCACACGGCAACACTGCCAGCCGCACACCTTTATCCTGGACAGCTTCTCGGTTCAGCAGATTGATGGCCTCAGGCTCTTTCTTCAAGGCATCCAGCGTCGAGTCGGCAATTGCCGAGAGCACTGTCGCACCCGGAATAGCCGCTTTAGCCGCTGCAACGCCGGCCTGGACGATATCCACAACAATATTATTCATGGTCAGTTGCATGGTGCTCTTTTTATAGACCGAATAACCGGAGTCGGCAATGAAGCAGCCGGCATCTTCCATGCATTTCACAAAGGCGCGGTACCACGCTTCAGGCTCATTACCCGGAACTTCATAGTTGGCTTCGAGTTTTGCAAACTTGATGACGTTTTCGATGATCACCATGTTCTCGAGGGAAATATTTTCACCGTAACCCACCAGGGTATTGGCCAACACCACCGCATCCAGAGCCTTGGTCGGACTGCTTTCATCCACGGCGCCGAATGCCCGTACACGGGCGCTTCGGATTAATTCCGCAGGCAGCGACTGGCGTTTGGCGATACGTGCCTTGACCAGGGCGGTGCTTTCTTCAACAGATACTTTACATTCCATTTTATTAATCTTCCTTGCGTTCAATGTTGAGGTGCCGACATGGCAACACCCCACAAAACTAACGCACAAACTTTAGAACAGCCAACTACAACTTGATTCAACATATTTTCAATCAGCACAGACAACCAAAGACAACTTAATCACTTACAACTGCTCTTACCCCATCGTTCTTTTTGCTCTATAAGCTGCGACATCAACTTATTTATCAAGGAGCACTCTATGAACAACGAACATCCATCTGGGGCACTTGCCAACCACAACCTTATTTCCTGCATCGACAACTTGTCCCTGCAGGATTTCGATGACTTGACCGACTGTACGCGCCTCGCAACAACGTCAGCCGACCTGGCCCACAATCGCTTTGCCAGTACTGATTTGTGGATGGAGGAATATGCTGTAACCCTGGGATTTCTTGGTTGGACACTTCATGAAAACGCGATCAGGACCCGAAAGCGTACAAACATTAACGGCAGTATTGCCGAGCACTTGGTACGCAGTGCGGAAATTTCCAAGGACCCACAACAAGGCAACGCCATGATCGACACGCTGGATGCCTTGCGCTCAGACAAACCTGCGTTGTTTTCGCTGGATAACGAGAGTGTGATGGGTCGGCGCTTTCAGGTGGCCCCCGTACGTTACGACGCCAAGGGCGATCTGCACATGGCGTTGTTCAATCTTGAGCTGGTCGCCACCGTAACCAAGAGCAGTTTTCTGTTCTGGTCGTGGCAGGAACAGTCGGCAACGCTGCTTCAGCGCAGCGCTTTTTTCAAACTTGATCGACAACGCCTGCACAGCCAAAGACCGCTGATTGAAAAGCGCCTCCGTGACATCACCACGCAGCGCTTTGCCCTGCGCAAAAAGCGCTCATAACCCGGGTCAGAATGGAGATGCGGCCCAGCACGGGCCGCTTGGTCTCAGGAGGCAGGTTTTTCACCGTACCAGCGCGGGGTGTAGACCCAGTTGCGTCCGTCGGCACGCGGGAACGTGCAGGTGGTGGATGAACCGATCAGCACCATCGTGCGCATGTCCACTTGATCCGGGGTCAATGCCCCCAGCGTGGTAGCGCGCAATGTCTGCCCCGGCCGGCCGATGTCGCGCCCCAGTACCACCGGGGTTTGTGGTGTGCGGTGTTGGCCGACGATTTCCAGCGCGCGGCCCAATTGCCACGGCCGAGCCTTGGAGATCGGGTTGTAGAAGGCCAGCGCCAGATCTGCCTCCGCCGCCAGATCCAGGCGTTTCTCGATGATCGACCATGGCTTGAGGTTGTCCGACAGCGACATCACGCAGAAGTCATGGCCCAGCGGCGCACCGGCCTGTGCGGCGGTGGCCAGGGACGCTGAAACGCCCGGGAGGATTTCCAGATCGACGCTGTGCCAGGCTGGGTCATCCGACTCGTGCAGCGCTTCCAGGACCGCCGCCGCCATGGCGAAAACGCCCGGATCACCGGACGACACCACGATCACCGAACGGCCCTCGGCCGCCAGCCTGAAGGCGTGACGGGCGCGCTGCATTTCTTCGCGGTTGTCGGTGCAATGCTGCACCTGATCGTCGCGGAACGGACCGGCCATGCGTACATAGGTTTCATAACCGAGCACGTCGGTGCAGCGCGCCAGTTCGGCTTTTACCGCCGGCACCATCAATTCCGCGGCACCGGGGCCGAGGCCGATGACGGCGAGACGCCCGCGTGGACGACCAATATTTGCAACGTCCAGCGGTTGCTCGGCAATCGCGATGGCGAGCTTGCCGGCGTTAACGATCCTGGCGTCAGATACGGCAACGGCTGCCAACGCTGCAAGGTTACTTTGCGCGGCGACGAACCGCAGCGGCACGCCCAGCTCAAGCGCCGCCTCGTGCAGGTTCATCGAAGCCATTTCAGCGTCGGCGGCCAGCAGGCAGGCGAGCGATGGCAGCGCAATGTTCGCGTGCTGCAATGCCGCGCGAACGGCGTCCGGCAGATCCACAGCGTCGGCACTGATCGCCACCGCCACACTGCGTGGATAGATCAGCAGTTCATTTGCACTCGCTGCACGCGTGGCACTGCCCACATGAATCGAGCGCTGCGCCTGTGGATCTTCCGGCAACTGCGCCTGATCCAGCCACGGCGCCGCGCCTTCGATACGGACGCTGTGCCCGGCCAGCAGATCCGAGACAAAACGCTTGCCCAACTCCAGATCCGCCAGCGCATAACCGCTGGGTGGATTGAGCAGGCACGTGCCGAAACGCAATTCCCCGCTGGTGGTGATGGCCGCGGCGACTTGCAACGCCGCCGCGATTTCCCGCGCCATGACGTTCACCCCGCCCAGCCCGCCCAACAGCGGCACTACGGCGCTGCCGTCTTCAGCCACGGCGAGCACGGCAGGCTCGGCGCCCTTCTCCAGCAACAGCGGCGCCAGCGTGCGGATCACGATGCCGGCGGCGCACAAGGCAATGATTGGCGTGTCCTGCTGATACAACTCGCGCAGGGTCACACCGAACTCCTGATACGTGCAATCAGCACCTTCGACACGCCCGGCGAGGCCGTGGATCCGGGCTGCCGGGTACAGCTGTTGAATGCGACGGGCCGTGGCCAGGCTGCCCTGACCGAGAATGACGATGGCTGGCGTAGAAAGAGTCATCAGCCTTGCCACCGTTCGCCGGGCACAATGATCAACGAGAAATACGGCGAGGACATCGGCTCGACCTGATCCATCGGCACGATCTTCTGATTGGCCATGGTCGCGCGTTCGACGTACAGCGCGCGCTCGGCCAGGCCAAGCTCTTCCAGCACCTGACGGACTTTCGGGAAGTTGCGTCCCAGCTTCATGATGACGGCGGCGTCGGCATCGGCCAGACGGCGCTTCAATTCTTCATGGGGCAACACGCCGGAGAGCACCGACAGGCTCTGATTGCGATACACCAGCGGCGCGCCCAGCACCGAAGCGCCACCGAGCATCGAGCAGACACCCGGCACCACTTGCGCTTCATAGCGCGTGGCGAGGCGATCGTGCAGATACATGTAGGAGCCATAGAAGAACGGATCGCCTTCACAGATCACTGCGACGTCGCGCCCGGCATCCAGATGCGCGGCCACAGTCTCGGCGGCTTCATCGTAGAAATCGCTGATCACCTGCTCATACGACAGCGGTGCCGGCAACGCTTCGGTGGTCACCGGATAGACCAGCGGCAGCAGATTCTGCGCCTCCTGCAAATGCGCTTCGATGATGCCGAACGCATTGCCTTTTTTGCCCTTGGCAACGAAGTACGCCACCACAGGTGATTCGCGCAGCAGGCGCAAGGCCTTGACGGTAATCAGTTCCGGATCACCGGGGCCGACGCCCAGGCCAATCAAACGTCCCTTTGCCTGCATCATTCGATCTCCGTCGCAAGGGCATTGACCGCAGCAGCAGCCATGGCGCTACCGCCGAGCCGGCCCTGCATGATCACAAACGGCACGCCACGGCTATCGGCGGCCAGTGCGGCTTTCGATTCGGCGGCGCCGACGAAGCCCACCGGGAAGCCGAGGATCAGTGCCGGTTTCGGGGCGCCCGCGTCGAGCATTTCCAGCAGATAGAACAGTGCGGTCGGCGCGTTGCCGATGACCACCACGCTGCCTTCCAGATGCGGCCGCCACAGTTCCAGCGCGACGGCGGAACGGGTGTTACCCAACTCGCGAGCCAGCTCTGGCACGCTCTCATCGCGCAGGGTGCAGATCACTCCGTTGTTGGCCGGCAGGCGTGCGCGGGTGATGCCTTCGGAAACCATCCGCGCATCGCACAGGATCGGCGCACCGGCGGCCAGCGCATCGCGCCCGGCCTTGCCTGCACCTTCGGAGAATTGCAGACCGTCGATGGCCTCGACCATGCCGCAGGCGTGAATCAACCGCACCGCGAGTTTTTCCAGGTCGGCGGGGATGCGCGCCAGATTGGCCTCGCGGCGAATGATCGCGAAGGAGTTGCGATAGATCTCCTGACCGTCGCGGATGTAATCAAGCATCAAGGGGGCTCCGAGAGCGGGCGTCGAGCAGGGTCGCGGCCGCTTCAATAGTAAGATTGCGTGCGTGCAACGCGCCGAAACCCGGCAGCGCTGCATCGCGAAAATAGAGGTCGTAATGACCGGGACTGACGGCGAGCATCGTCGTCGGGGCACAGTGGGCGGCAGCGCACGATCGCGGGCAGCCGGACAGGTGCACGCTCTGCGGCTGCGACATCATCGTGGCGAGAAGACGCGCATCCTGTTTGGTGTCAGCCAGGCCTTTGCTGCAACCGTTGGAGCCGGTACAGGCGATCATTCGCGACAAAGGCTCCGTGGCTTCGGTCAGCAGATTGAGTGGCTTCAGACCTTCAAGCACTTGCGCAACAGCGCTCGTTTTGACATTGACCAGCAGCAGGCTCTGCCACGGTGTGAAACGCAGGCTGCCGTCACCGAACTGCCTTGCCAATTGTGCGGCACCGCGCAGCATGCTCGGATTGAGGCGACCGAGTGGCGGCACCGCACCGATATAGACCCGATTGTTGGTGTTCTGCGGATGTACACCGATGTGCAGCGCGTCCGTTGCCGCCGTGCGCTGCCAATCACTGATCGCTTGCACCGGCAGGCGCTCGCTCAATTGCTCGAGAAACGCCAGCATCGGCAGTTCGTCGAGCAGATGGCGTATCCGCGTTTGCTCGGGTCGCGCCCGTTCGAGAAACAACTCCAGCACCGCGACCACCAGCGCATGGCCGTTTTCCAGCGCCACGGCACCGACTGCAGGATCCGTCGGGCACCCGGCCAGACCAAACGCCAACAAGGTTTCACCGTCGCGCTCACACGCCGACAACCACACATCATGCGGGTGTTCGAGCATCGCCAGCGCTTCACCGCCATCCAGTTGCACGGCGAACTTGGCGCTCAATTCGTGGAAACGTGGATGGCTTTGCAGGGTGTCGAGGATCTGCTCGGCCAGCGCGCGGGTGTCGACGCACATGTGCCGGTCGATCCCGGCAGTCGGACTGAGCATCAGGTTGCGCACATCGTCGCCCGCCGCCGTGCGTGGGCCGAGGCCGGCAGCGAGCAGGCTGTCGATCAGTGCAGCGGACTGCTCGCCGATCCCGCGGATCTGCAGGTTGGCGCGGTTGGTTGCCTCGATCGCCCCGCTGGCGAACCGTTCGGCGGCATCGGCCACCGCGTCAGCCTGATCGGCGCTGATCGCGCCGCCATTGAGCTTGATCCGACAGATGCCGCCGTCCAATGCCTGGACGATACGCAACAACCCCGGACAGGCCGAGGGGCGTAAAGCGGTGGACATCGGGCGTTCGTTCAAGGGGCTGACCGGCTGCGTGGGAAAGGCGCTTCGCGGGCGAAGGCGCGGTATTATGCCTGCTTTGTCCGGCGGCATGAAAAGACTGCCCGTCGGAACGGCGTGTTTAGAGGAATATAGATGTCACCCTGGCTGACGGTTGTGGGAATCGGTGAAGACGGCTTCAAGGGCCTGGGCAAAAATGCCCGGCGAGCCCTGATGGGCGCTTCACGGATCATCGGCGGCCAGCGCCAACTGGACCTGCTGCCGGTGTGCATTCGCGGCGAGCGGCAGTTGTGGCCGAGCCCGTTTGCCCTGACGCCGGTACTTGAACGTCGTGGCGAATCTGTCTGCGTGTTGGCCAGCGGTGATCCGATGTTCTACGGCGTCGGCGCCAGCCTTTCGCGTCAGGTGCCGAGCGACGAGATGCTGATCCTGCCCGCGCCGTCCTCCTGTTCGCTGGCCGCCGCGCGTCTCGGCTGGCCGTTGCAGGAGGTTGTGACGTTGTCATTGGTCGCCCGACCGCTGGCGGCGCTCAACGCGCAACTGTTCAGCGGCGTGCGCCTGTTGTTGCTGAGCAATGATGGGCAGAGTCCGGCCGCCGTCGCGCAGTTTTTGCGCGAACGCGGGTTTGGTTCGAGCCGGATGAGCGTTCTGGAACATCTGGGCGGCAGTGCCGAGCGGCGGATCGACGGCAGCGCCAATGACTGGAACGACTCGCCGCTTGCCGACCTCAACGTCATCGCCATCGAATGCCTCGCCGACGCGAACACCCCGCGCCTGTCGCGCCTGGCCGGCCTGCCCGACTCGGCGTTCCGGCATGACGGTCAACTGACCAAACGCGATGTGCGCGCCATCACCCTCGCCCGCTTGGCGCCGACTCCAGGCGAACTGCTCTGGGACGTCGGCGCCGGCAGCGGCTCAATTGGCATCGAATGGATGCGCGCGCACCCGAGTTGCCGCGCATTGGCCATCGAAGCCGACGACGGTCGCCAGCAATTGATCGAACACAACCGAGATGCCTTGGGCGTGCCCGGCCTGCAATTGATACGGGGCCGCGCGCCACAGGCACTCGCCGGACTGGAGCGTCCGGATGCGATTTTCATCGGCGGCGGCGTGACCCGTGAAGGTGTCTTCGAGACCTGCTGGGAACAACTCAAACCCGGCGGCCGACTGGTCGCCAACGCGGTGACGCTGCAAAGTGAAGTCGCCTTGATGAACTGGCGCGAACGCTACGGCGGCGAACTGACGCGCATCCACGTCGCTCAGGCGCAACCGCTCGGCGAGTTCGACACTTGGCGCCAGGCACTGCCGATCACTCTGCTCGATCTGGTCAAACCTCTCGATGCGTGACGAAACTGCCGAACAACCCGCGCCGCTGCGCAGTGGCCTGACCACCGGCAGTTGCGCCACCGCTACCAGTCTCGCGGCTGCTCGCCTGCTGCTGAGTGGAATTGCAGCGGATGCGGTGCAGATCGTCCTGCCCAAAGGCAAACAGGTGCAGATGCGTCTGGAGTTCTGTCGCCTGACCGCTGACGGCGCCGAAGCCGGGACGATCAAGGATGCCGGTGACGACCCGGACGTGACCCACGGCGCGTTGCTGTATTCGCGCGTACAGCTCAAAGACGAGCCGGGGATTCGCTTCAATGCAGGTTCTGGCGTCGGCACCGTGACCCGACCGGGATTGGTTCTGGGCGTCGGCGAACCGGCGATCAATCCAGTGCCGCGCAAGATGATCAGCGATCACCTGAGCCTGCTCGCCGCCGAAACCGGCTATGCCGGCGGTTTCGACGTGACGATCAATGTCGAGGGCGGCGAGGCGCTCGCGCTGAAAACCATGAACCCGCGCCTGGGCATTCTCGGCGGTCTGTCGATCCTCGGCACCAGCGGCATCGTCCGGCCGTTTTCCTGCGCGGCTTACATCGCGTCGATCCATCAAGGCATCGATGTGGCGAAGACCAACGGTTATTTGCACATCGCCGCCTGCACCGGCAATGCCAGCGAAGACACCATGCGCCGGGTCTACAACCTGCCGGAAATCGCGCTGATCGAAATGGGCGATTTCGTCGGCGCCGTGCTCAAGCATTTGCGCAAAGTACCTGTGGATAAACTCAGCCTGTGCGGTGGTTTCGGCAAGATCAGCAAACTGGCGGCGGGGCATATGGATCTGCACTCAAGACATTCGAGCATCGACCTGCCGCAACTGGCTGAATGGGCAGCGGCGATTGGCGCTGATGAAGCATTGCAGCAAGGCATTCGTGAGGCCAATACCAGTCAGCAGGCATTGGCCATGGCCAGTGCGGCGGGAATCGCGTTGGGTGACGAGGTCTGTCGCCACGCCCTGAATTTCGCCCGCAGCGTGGTACCGGCGCAGGTTCAGGTCGAGGTGTTTGCGATTGATCGTCAGGGCGGCATCGTCGGCCAGGCCGGAGGTTTTGCATGAAGCGAGTTTTGCTGCTCGGCGGTGTCACGGAAGCGCTGGCCATCGCCCGCACGTTGGCGCCTGAACACATTTACAGCCTGGCCGGGGTTGGCCGGGTGCCCACCGACCTGACCTGTCAGGTGCGCGTCGGCGGCTATGGCGGCGCCGAAGGTCTGGCGCAATTCATTCGTGACGAAGGCATCGATCTGCTGTTCGACGCCACCCACCCCTACGCCGCGCAAATCAGCCAGAACGCCGCCACCGCCGCGCAACTGACCAACATTCCCTGCTGGGCCTTGCGTCGCCCTGCCTGGCAGCCGCAACCCGGCGATGACTGGCGCGAAGTCAGCGATTGGGCCGAACTGATCACCGCACTCAAACCGTTTCGCCGCCCGCTGTTCACCCTCGGTCGCGAGCCGTTGCAACACCTCGACGAAATCCCTCTGGACCAGTTCTGGACCTTGCGCGCACTGGATGTTTATCCGGGCAACGAGCGCTGCGAGGTGATCGGCGCCCGCGGGCCGTTTCTGCTGGCGGATGAACGCGCGTTATTCGAGCGGCGGCAGATCGATGTGCTGATCAGCAAGAACAGCGGCAGCACCGCCACCGAGCCGAAGCTGGAAGTGGCGCGCGAACGTGGGGTACCGGTGATTGTCTTGAAGCGGCCAAGGCTGGCGGGGGTTGATCGGGAGTTTTGGACGCTTCAAGAAACACTTGTTGAATTGGAGACGTTCATCTCCTGAGGCAAGATCCACGGCTTGCATGATAAGTAACCTATTTGTTACCTTCAGGGCCAACTGTGATCACACTCGAAGAATATCTACAAGAAGACGATTCAAGCCCGTTTGGCCGCTGGATTTCCACTTTGAGCGTGCAGGCCGCAGCGAGGATTGCAAATGCTTTGGCACGGTTGGAAATGGGCAACACCTCCAATATCAAATGGTTTGATGGCCTCGGCGAATACAGAATCAATTGGGGACCCGGTTACAGAATCTATCTGATACAAGAGGGAAAACGAATGATCATCTTGTTCGGTGGAGGAGACAAATCCACGCAGAAGCAGGACATCAAACAGGTGAAAGCACTGATAGCCGAATTTCGAATTCGAAAGAAAGCTGAACAGAACCGGAGGTAATTTGATGGCGCTCACTCGAAGCTACAAACACTCAATTGCAGAGCGTGCCCAACGTGACCCCGAATTTGCCCAGGCATTACTGGACGAGGCTGCAACGCTGTTTCTCAATGGCGAGCCAGAGGTGGCCAGGATCATGTTGCGCGATCTTGTCAATGCAACTGTCGGATTCGAAGAACTGGCAAGGGAAACTGAAAAGCCCAGCAAAAGTCTGCATCGAATGCTGTCAGCCAAAGGCAATCCGAGCATGGACAATCTGGCGAAAATATTTTCGGTAATTCGAGCTACGCTGGGTGTAGATATGGAGGTTCATGCAGTACCGATGAGCTGAGCGATTGGTTGACAAGGTCGCTGCGACACCAAACCGCACGACGCTTTTTTACTTATCGGCCCTGATCAGGCTAAATAGCCGCGCCTGATCGCCCACCTAACGGATCTGTCCCATGAACCGACACCGGCTAGCATTTGCCTGGATCGCCTGCTTTGCAGTGCTGTTCAACATGCTCGCCATGCCAATGACGGGAGCGATGGCGCAAGCGGCCAATTCACCGGCCGAGCAATTGCTCTGGAGCAGTTTCTGCACCGGCAGCGGGACGAAGATGGTGGCGATCAACATCGGCACCACCGATCAAAAAGCCCCGGCCGACGACACTCATTCCAACATGCAGCATTGCTGGTGTTGCTCGGGTTCAGCGCCGCTGGTTGCGCTGCCGGGGCATTCGTCGCAGCTGTATTTCGCCCGCTACGAAAGCAATCGCAGCGTCGCGCCGATCTCGCTTCAGACGCCCACCCCGCGCCAGCAATGGCCAAGTCTCAATCCTCGCGCCTCCCCTCTGGTTTGATTTGTTCCCGCATTTGACCTGCGTTTCAAATCGTTCTGGAGAACTGCCATGTTGAACAAACTCATCGTCGTTGCCGCGCTGCTGTTGCCTGCGTGCTTTGCCAATGCCCACGAATACAAGGTCGGGGAGCTGGAAATCGCTCACCCGTGGTCACAAGAGTTGCCGCCCAACGCGCCGACGGTTGCCGCCTATTTCGTCATTCACAACGCTGGTAAAACCGCTGATCGCCTGCTCAGCGTTGATTCGCCAATCGCCCCCGAAGCGCAACTGCACGAGCACGTGATGCAGGGCGATCTGATGAAGATGCAGCAAGTGCCGAGCGTCGAAATTCCTGCCGGCGGCGAGGTAACCTTCGCGCCGATGGCTTATCACGTAATGCTGCTCAACCCCACCGATCGCAGCCTGCTCAGCGACGGCAAGCACTTCCCGCTGACGATGCATTTCGAGAAAGCCGGTGATGTCACCGTCGACGTCGCGGTGCAGAAGAAACCGCCGCACGACATGCCGGAACACGCTCACGCGCAATAACCGATCCGGTTGACGTCGCCCATGCGCCCGTTGAGCGCCAGGCCGTCCGTGCAACGTCGTCAGGCTGAACACCTGACTCGCGGCAGCTGGGTCGCCCTGTTCGCCATGTTGATGATCTTCATCGGCCCACTGATTTCTCAGTCGATGCCGATGGATCAGCACGTCTCGACATCCATGCCGATGAGCATGGACGTGTCGATGGACATGCCGGGCATGGATCACTCCGCGCATGACGCCAAACCCGTTACCGAACACTGTCCGCCGCAATCCTCGCATCACGCGATGTGGGAAAAGTGCGGCTACTGCAGCCTGCTGTTCAACTGCCCGGCGCTGACCGGTGGCGGCACCTTCGCCACGTTCAGCATCGCCCACGTCAACACGTTCACCCCGCCCTCCCCGCGCCTGGGCCATGCCCGGCAAACCTTCTTCCCCGGCGCCCGCACCCGCGCCCCGCCCATCGCAGCGTAACCACCCACCACTGATTGCACACGGTTGAGAAGACAGCTTCAGGCTGCCGGCCGTGTCGTTTACGACTGTTTGATGGAAATTGTCATGTCCAGGTTTTCTGCTGTTCCACGCTCGGGCGTTGCCCAGGCGTCCTTTGCCATGAACGAATCGCGGATTCGTTTCTCGCACGCCACCGCCGTTCTTTGCGGCGTATTGCTGTCCCCGCTGGTGCTGGCCGATGAGCACGCCGGCCACGTTGAAGAGATGAGCCCGACGGTGATTACTGCCATCGCGCCGAGCTCGCCACTGACCATCGTCACCAACCCAAAAGATCCGCGCCAACCGGTGCCGGCCAGCGACGGCGGCGATTATCTGAAAACCATTCCGGGTTTCGCGCTGGTGCGTAATGGCGGCACCAACGGCGACCCGGTATTGCGCGGCATGTTCGGTTCACGCCTGAATATCCTCACCAACGGCAGCATGCTGCTCGGCGCCTGCCCGGGCCGGATGGACGCGCCGACGTCGTACATTTCGCCAGAAACCTACGACAAGCTCACCGTGATCAAAGGACCGCAAACCGTGCTCTACGGCCCGGGGGCATCGGCCGGCACCGTGCTGTTCGACCGTGAGCCGGAAAGCTTTGGCGAACTCGGTACGCGGGTCAACGCGAGCATTCTGGCCGGTTCCCACGGTCGCTTCGACAAGGTCGTCGACGCCGCAGCCGGCGGGCCATTGGGCTACGTGCGAGTGATCGGCAACACCGCACATTCGGATGATTACCGCGACGGCAACAACGACATCGTCGCCTCGCGCTACGACAAGTGGAACGGCGACGTCGCGATTGGCTGGACCCCGGACGCCGACACCTTGATCGAACTCACCGCCGGCAAGGGCGACGGCGAAGCACGCTACGCCGGGCGTGGCATGGACGGTTCGCAGTTCCTGCGCGAAAGCCTCGGCCTGCGCTTGGAGAAGTCCAACATCAACGATGTGCTGGAGAAACTCGAGGCGCAGGTTTACTACAACTACGCCGACCACGTGATGGACAACTACACCCTGCGCACACCCTCCGGCACCGGCATGATGGCCGGGCCGATGGCCTCGAACGTCGATCGCCGTACCCTTGGCGCACGCATCAAAGCCACTTGGCGCTGGGCCGACATTCAGTTGATCACCGGCCTCGATGCGCAGACCAACGAACACCGCCAGCGCAGCGGCATGGGCATCGACACCTACAAGGATCAGCCGTATACCAAGGACGCCGACTTCCATAACTACGGCGTGTTCAGCGAAATGACCTGGTACGCCGCCGACCGTGATCGTTTGATTACCGGTGCCCGAGTGGATCGCGCTGCGGCCAAGGATTATCGGCAGACCACCGGCTCGGGAATGATGTCCCGCGCGAACCCGACGGCGGACGATACCCGCGCCGACACCCTGCCGAGCGGCTTTATCCGTTACGAGCATGATCTGGCCGACAGCCCGACCACACTCTACGCCGGCCTCGGTCACGCGCAGCGCTTCCCGGATTACTGGGAACTGTTTTCGCCCAAATCCGGCCCGGTCGGTTCGGTCAACGCGTTCGATTCGATCAAGCCGGAAAAAACCACGCAGTTCGATTTCGGCGTGAACTACAAGAGCGCTGACCTCGAAGCCTGGGCCTCGGGCTACATCGGCGTGGTGCGCGATTACATTCTGTTCGACTACACGCCGACGATGATGGGCATGAGCACCTCGCGTGCCGAGAACATCGACGCACGGATCATGGGCGGCGAACTCGGTGCCGCTTACAACCTGAGCGAGAACTGGAAAGCCGATGCGACCCTGGCCTACGCCTGGGGCAAGAACAGCAGCGACGGCAAGGCCCTGCCGCAAATGCCGCCGCTGGACGCGCGTTTCGGTCTGACTTACAGCGAAGACAACTGGAGCGCCGGCGCGCTGTGGAGGGTGGTTGCCGCGCAAAACCGTATCGACCAGAACAAGGGCAACGTCGTCGGCAAGGACTACGACAAGAGCGGCGGATTTGGCGTGTTCTCGCTCAACGGCGCCTACCGGATCAACAAGCACTGGAAGGTCAGCAGCGGCGTCGACAATCTGTTCGGCAAGGCTTACGCCGAACACCTGAACCTGGCGGGCAACGCCGGTTTCGGCTACCCGGCCAACGACCCGCAAGCCATCAATGAACCGGGGCGCACGCTCTGGACCAAGGTCGACATGAGTTTCTGACACCCACCCATGTGGGAGCGAGCCTGCTCGCGAAGGCGTCGTGCCAGACGACATCGATGTTGGATGTGCCGTCCCCTTCGCGAGCAGGCTCGCTCCCACAGGTGATGCGATGTAGCAACCTGAATGAACAACTAGAAGATCCAAGCCAAGCGGAGCAAACGTGATGCAAAAGCCCAAACCGAATTTCTACAACCTGGCCTGGCGTTGGCATTTTTACGCCGGCCTGTTCGTCGCCCCGTTCATGGTCATGCTGGCCCTGACCGGCATCATCTACCTGTTCAAACCGCAGCTCGATTCGCTGATGTACAGCAGCCTGCTCAACGTTCCGGCCGGTCATCACACCATTCCGGCCGACGACTTGTTGCAACGGGTGAAAAGCGCTTATCCACAAGGGCAGGTGAAGCAATATCTGCCGCCAGTGAACGCCGAACGCAGTGCACAATTTGTCGTAGCCAACGCCGGTCACGAACTGAATGTGTTCATCGACCCGTACCACGGCGACATCCTCGGCGAGCAGGATGCCAAGCAAAACCTGCAAGCCATCGCCCGCGCCATCCACGGTGAATTGATGATCGGCACCGTCGGTGACCGCCTCATCGAAATGGCCGCCGGCTGGGGCGTGGTGCTGGTGGTGTCCGGGTTGTTCCTGTGGTGGCCGCGCGGCCAGGCGGCGGGGATTCTGTGGCCACGCCTGAACAGTCGCGGGCGCGTGTTATGGCGTGATCTGCACGCCGTCACCGGGTTCTGGGGCGCGACATTGCTGCTGGTCATGTTGCTCAGTGGCATGACCTGGACCGGATTCTGGGGCAAACAATATGCCCAGGTGTGGAACGTGTTCCCGGCGGCGATGTGGGACAACGTGCCGACCTCCGACGTCGAGGCCCGCAGCCTCAACAGCGCCACCCGCCAGACCGTGCCCTGGGCGATGGAAAACACGCCGATGCCGATGTCCGGCGACCATGCCGAACACATGGCCCACGGCGGCGCCAACGCAGGCCCTGCGGCGCCCGGCATCAGCCTGCAAGACGCGCAGAACATCGCTACGCAGCGCAAGGTTGAACCGGGCTACAGCATCACCCTGCCGACCACCGCCACCGGCGTGTTCACCATCGCCGTGTTCGCCGATGATCCGCGTAACGACGCCACCCTGCACGTTGATCAGTACACCGGCAAAGTCCTCGCCGATGTGCGTTTTGAGCAGTACGGCAGCGTGGCTCGCGCCACCGAAATCGGCGTGATGCTCCACGAAGGCAAGATGTTCGGCACCTTCAACCAGATCGTCGTGCTGCTGATCTGCCTGATGATTCTGCTCAGCGCCGTCAGCGGCGTGGTGATCTGGTGGAAGCGTCGGCCACAGGGCAAATTTGGCGTGCCACCGCTGCGTCATGACTTGCCGAAATGGAAAACCGATGTGGTGATCATGCTGGCGCTGGCGGTGATTTTTCCGCTGGTGGGGGCTTCGCTGGTGGTGGTGTGGTTGCTGGATCGACTGCTGCTGTCGCGCTTGGGTCGGCAACCTGAATCTGCCTCAACTTCATCATGAAGCAGGCGAGATGCGCGATTTAGACAGCTCTATAAACTGCCGGGCTTATAAGCCGGTAATTTTTAGTGTTACTGTATAACTCGAATTTGCCATTCTGCCCGCAGCCAAAAGCTGCGGGCTTTCTTTTGATGAAGCGATCCACTGCCCCGATGAACAAGTACCTCTTGTCCAGCCTCTGCCTGTTCGCCCTGAACAACAGCGCCCACGCCGACAGCACCCCGCTGACGCTGCCCACCGGCACCATCACCGCCCAGGCCAATGACGACCAGACCGTCAGCCTGACCACGCCAACCACCGCCGGTTCGCGCCTGAACCTGACGGCTATGGAAACCCCGGCCAGCGTCGAGAGCCTCAGCGGCGAACAAGTCCGTGGCCGTGGCGATCGCAGCGTGCAAGACGCGGTGTCGCGCAGCACCGGCATCAGCCGCACCGGTACGCCGGGCGATGGCGGCACATCGTTGCAGGCGCGCGGTTTTACCGGGCAGAGTTCGGTGATGCAGTTGTATGACGGCAACCGACTGTACAGCGGCATGGGCACCGTCACGTTCCCGGTCGACACCTGGTCGGTGGAGCGCGTCGATGTGCTGCGCGGCCCGGCCTCGGTGCTGTACGGCGAAGGTGCGACCGGCGCGGTGGTCAACGTGATCCCGAAGAAGCCGTTCAGTGGCGAGATCGAAAACCATGTGCGCGTCGGCTACGGCTCCCATGACCGTCAGCAGCAAGCGTTCGACAGCGGCGGTTCGCTGACTGACACCCTGAGCTATCGCCTCAACCTCAATCGCCTGCGCAGCAACGGCTGGATCGATCACGGCGAATCGTCCAGCGACTTCATCAGCGCCGCCCTGCGCTGGCAGGCCACTGACGATCTGGCGTTTACCCTCGCCCACGATTACGGCGATCAGCGCCCGCAAAACTACTTCGGCACGCCGCTGATCAACGGCCAACTCAAGGACAGCCTGCGCAACAAGAACTACAACGTGCGCGACGACCAACAGCACTACAACGACCAATGGACGCGCCTGACCAGCGACTGGCAGATCAACGATGCGCTCAGCGCCAGCAACGAGCTGTATTACCTCAAGGCGCAACGGCGCTGGCAGAACGCCGAAAACTACAACTTCGATCGCGATACACAACAACTGAGCCGCAGCGGTTACTTCGGTATCGGCCATAAACAGGAACAGGTCGGCGACCGTCAGACCTTTACCTTCAAACACTCGCTGTTCGGCCTCGACAGCCAGACCGTGACCGGCGTCGACTACAACCGCATCCGCTTCCAGCTCGACAGCAACTCACCGTTCAACGACGTCTTGCCGAACGGCCAGCCGCTGGATCTGTACCACCCGCAAACCGGCTATTTCGAAAGCGCCAATCGGTATCGCGATCAATTCGACAGCACCACCAAACAGATGTCAGTGTTCGCCGAAAACCGCACGCAACTGAGCGAGCGCTGGTCGCTGGTGACCGGCGTGCGACGTGACTACGTGCATGTGGATCGCAATAATCTGGTCGACGACAGCCGGAGTGACAAGACCCTGACCGGCAACAACTGGAAGGCCGGGCTGGTGTTTGCCTTGACGCCAGAGACTTCGTTTTATGGCCAGGTGGCGACCAGCACCGACGGTATCGGTGGTTTGATTTCCTTGAGCCCGAGCCAGCAGCAGTACGATCTGTCGACGGCGCGCCAGACTGAAATCGGCATGAAGCAATTGTTCTGGGATCAGCGCGGCGAGTTCACGTTGGCGGCCTACCGCATCGTTAAAAAGAAGTTGCTGACCGATGATCCGGGCAACCCGACGCTCAAGCAGCAGGTCGGCCAGCAATCGTCCAATGGCCTGGAAGCCAGCATTGAGCTGCAACTGCCACACGCCTGGCAACTGCAAGCCAATGCAGCCATTGTGAAGGCCAAGTACGACGATTTCTCTGCGGTGGAGAACGGTCAGACGCTGTCGTATAACGGCAACCGGCCGGTGGACGTGCCGCGTCGCACGGCGAATCTGTGGCTGAACAAAACCATCACTGAAGACCTGAGGGCCGGTGCGGGCGTGCGTTATGTCGATGCGCGTTACGCCGACATGGCCAACCGCAACGAGCTGCCGAGCTACACCGTGGTCGATGCGACGCTGTCGTGGCAAGCCTTGCGCAACACCACGCTGGGCTTGCAGGTGAACAATCTGTTTGACCGCCAATACGCGCAAAGCCAATACAATGAGGGCCAGCAGTGGATCCTCGGCGAGCCGAGGTCATTCTTCGTCACCGCTGATTACACTTTTTGATTGAAGAATGCTGCCCCTCACCCTAGCCCTCTCCCGGAGGGAGAGGGGACTGACCGAGGTGTTGGGGCAAGTTGCACCGACTTGAAAGTCCGAGTCGAACTCAGTTTTGAAACGTATGAAGATCGGCCCCCTTTCCCCCTCGCCCCCTCTGGGGGAGAGGGCTGGGGTGAGGGGGATGGATCTACCGGAAAAACACGAAATCGAGAGCCCACCGAACGCACTATGACCTCACTGACCCTCGCCAACCTCGCCTGGACGCCCTTGGGCCACGGCCACTGTCATCACCAGTTCCAGCTGCGTGACGCCTCGTTGCAGGTCGGCACCGGTGAGTTCGTCGGGCTGATCGGCCCCAACGGCAGCGGCAAAACCAGTCTGCTGCGTTGCGCATACCGCTTCAGTCAACCGGAACACGGTGAGGTCAAACTCGATCATCACAACGTCTGGAAGCAATCCTCACGCTGGTGCGCACAGCGCATTGCCGTGGTCTTGCAGGAGTTCCCCGACGCCTTCGGCCTGACCGTCGAAGAAGTCGTCGCCATGGGCCGTACGCCACACAAAAGGTTATTCGACAGCGACACGGTCGAAGACCGGCACCTGGCCACCCAAGCCCTCCAGTCGGTTGGCCTCGAAGGCTTCGAAGACCATGCGTTCGCCACCCTCTCGGGCGGTGAAAAACAGCGGGTGATCCTGGCCCGCGCCCTGACCCAACAACCGCAACTGTTGATCCTCGACGAGCCAACCAATCACCTCGACCCGCGCTATCAGCTCGAACTGTTGCAACTGGTCAAACGCCTGAAAATCGGTACCCTCGCGAGCATCCACGACCTGAACCTGGCCGCCGCGTTCTGCGACCGTTTGTATGTCATCAATCATGGCCGCATCGTCGCCAGCGGTACGCCCCAGGAAGTCCTCACCGAAGAACTGCTGCGCGACGTCTTCGGCGTCAATGCATTGATCGATTCCCACCCCCTCCACGGCTACCCGCGAATCACCTGGATAACCCGCCCATGAATCTGCGTTCCCTGCTTTGCGTCGCTCTTCTGCTGTGCAGCGCCCAAGCCCTGGCCGAGGCCACGAAATACCCGCTGACCATTCAAAGCTGCAACCGCGAAGTGACCTTCAAGGAAGCACCGAAGCACGCGGTCAGCCACGACATCAACATGACCCAGATGATGCTCGCCCTTGGCCTCAAACCACGCATGGCTGGGTACAGCGGTGTCAGTGGCTGGAAATCGGTAACGCCAGAGATGCAGTCGCTGCTCGACGGTCTTCCAGAGCTCGCGGCCAAGTACCCATCGGTGGAAACCCTGCTCAATGCCAACGTCGATTTCTTCTTCGCCGGCTGGGATTACGGCATGCGCGTCGGCGGCGACCTCACCCCGCAGACTCTGCAACCGCTGGGCATCAATGTGTATGAATTGACCGAGTCCTGCGCATTCGTGATGAAGCGCCCGGCGGCGACGCTGGACGACACCTACAACGACCTGCGCAACCTCGGCAAAATCTTCGACGTGCAGGATCGCGCCAATGCGCTGATCGCCCGGATGCAGGCGCAAGTCGCCGCAGTGCGCAAAGACCTGCCCGCCGACAAGCCGCGGGTTTTCCTCTACGACAGCGGCGAAGACCGCGCTATGACCTCCGGCCGCCTCGGCATGCCGCAGGCGCTGATCGATGCTGCTGGCGGGCGCAATATTCTCGACGACGTCGACGCGAGCTGGACCCGGGTCAACTGGGAGACCGTGGTCGAGCACAATCCGCAAGTCATCGTGATCGTCGACTACAGCGAAATCACCGCCGAACAGAAGATTGAATTTCTGCTGAACAACAAAGCTCTGCAATCGGTGGACGCGATCAAGAACCAGCGCTTCATCGTCATTCCGTATGTGCAGGCCACACCGGGGATCGACAACGTGCTGGCGGTGGAAACACTGGCCAAAGGTTTCCACGGCGAATGATCAACCGTCGCTACGCCCTGTTGCTGATCACCCTCGGCGCCGTGTTGCTGGTGTCGTGCGTGGTGTCGCTCGGCTTCGGCCCCGCGCGGGTGCCGGTGGACGTGGTGTGGCGGATTTTGCTGCACAAGGCTTTTGGCATTGGCGAGGTCGACTGGAGCGCCGGGCAGGAACACATCGTCTGGCTGATCCGCGTGCCGCGCATGTTGCTTGGCGCACTGGTGGGCGCCGGACTGGCGCTGATCGGCGCAGTGTTGCAAGCGGTGACGCGCAATCCTCTGGCCGATCCTCATTTGCTTGGCGTGACATCAGGGGCGACATTGGGCGCGGTGATCGTGGTGTTGCACGTCGGTGAAATCATCGGCCTGCTGACCTTGCCGATTGCCGCATTCATCGGCGCCTTGCTGAGCATGTTGGTGGTGCTGGCGATTGCCAGTCGACATGGCCGGCTCGACAGTGACCGCCTGTTGTTGTGCGGTGTGGCGGTGTCGTTCGTGATGATGGCGATCGCCAATCTGCTGTTGTTCATGGGCGACCATCGCGCCAGTTCAGCGGTGATGTTCTGGATGCTCGGCGGCCTCGGGCTGGCACGCTGGGAGTTGCTGGCGGTGCCGGCAGCGAGCGTGCTGCTCGGGTTGCTCTTGCTGCTGGGCATGGCCCGTCCGTTGAACGCGTTGATGGCCGGCGAACAGACCGCCGTCACCCTCGGTCTGAATGCTCGCTCGGTGCGCTTGCGGGTCTTTGTCATCGCCTCGTTGATGACCGGTGTGCTGGTGTCGATCAGCGGCTCGATCGGTTTTGTCGGGCTGATGGTGCCGCACATTGCCCGGCTTCTGGTGGGCGCTGAACATCGGCGATTGCTGCCGGTGTGCGTATTGCTGGGCAGTGTGTTTCTGATCTGGGTCGACGTCGCCGCCCGCACAATGATCGCCCCCGAAGACCTGCCCATCGGCGTCGCCACCGCCGCCATCGGTGGTCTGTTTTTCATCGGCCTGATGCGCCGCCGCTGAACCAACACAAATCAAAAATGTGGGAGCGAGCCTGCTCGCGAATACGGTGTGTCATTCACCAGTGATGTTGACTGACACGATCTATTCGCGAGCAGGCTCGCTCCCACATTTGATTTGTAGTGAGCGTAAAATTGCGCCCCAATCTGGCGCGGCCACCTGCACCAACGCGCCAGCAGCGTTCCTTCATGGTGCATCGTCTACAGCCGCGACCGCTCTAAATCGACATTTTCCTGCCCATCCCCGACCGGGCACAGCCCTTGCAAAACACACCTTCAGTCGTCCGCATCTGCCAACCATAAAAAACTTTAACGTTCATGGAGATCGCACAATGAAGCGTCGCAGTTTGATCAAGGCTTTCACACTCACGGCATCCATTGCCGCGATGGGCATGACCTGGACTGTCCAGGCCGCCGAGACCATCAAGGTGGGGATTCTGCATTCGTTGTCCGGCACCATGGCGATCTCCGAAACGTCGCTCAAAGACATGGCGCTGATGACCATCGACGAGATCAACGCCAAGGGCGGTGTGAACGGCAAGATGCTCGAACCGGTGGTAGTCGACCCGGCGTCGAACTGGCCGCTGTTCGCGGAGAAGGGCCGGCAGTTGCTGACTCAGGACAAGGTTGCCGTGGTGTTCGGCTGCTGGACGTCGGTGTCGCGTAAATCGGTGCTGCCGGTGTTCGAAGAACTCAACGGCCTGCTGTTCTACCCGGTGCAATACGAAGGCGAAGAGATGTCGCCGAACGTCTTTTACACCGGCGCCGCGCCGAACCAGCAAGCGATCCCGGCGGTTGAATACCTGATGAGCGAAGAAGGTGGCAGCGCCAAACGCTACTTCCTGCTCGGCACCGACTACGTCTACCCGCGCACCACCAACAAGATTTTGCGCTCGTTCCTGCATTCCAAAGGCGTGGCCGACAAGGACATCGAAGAGGTCTACACGCCGTTCGGCCATAGCGACTATCAAACCATCGTCGCCAACATCAAAAAATTCTCTGCCGGCGGCAAGACAGCCGTTATTTCCACCGTCAACGGCGACTCCAACGTGCCGTTCTATAAAGAGCTGGCCAACCAGGGCCTGAAAGCCACTGACGTTCCGGTCGTGGCGTTCTCGGTGGGTGAAGAAGAACTGCGCGGCATCGACACCAAACCGCTGGTGGGCAACCTCGCGGCGTGGAACTACTTCGAATCCGTAGAGAACCCACAGAACAAAAAATTCGTCGCTGACTGGAAAGCCTACGCGAAGAAACACAACTTGCCGGGCGCTGACAAAGCCGTGACCAACGACCCGATGGAAGCCACGTATGTCGGCATCCACATGTGGGCGCAAGCGGTCGAGAAAGCCAAGTCGACAGACGTCGACAAAGTCCGCGAAGCCCTCGCCGGCCAGACCTTTGCCGCACCGTCGGGCTACACGCTGACCATGGACAAGACCAACCACCACCTGCACAAGCCGGTGATGATCGGCGAGATTCAGGCCGATGGTCAGTTCAACGTGGTGTGGCAGACCGAAGGGCCGATCCGTGCGCAGCCGTGGAGCCCGTTTATCGATGGCAACGACAAGAAGCCGGATTATGCAGTGAAGAGCAACTGAGCAACTGGATGTCAGTCTTGCGCACAGCGTGAGGCTGATGCAATTCCCTGTGGGAGCCAGCCTTTGTGGCGAGGGGATTTATCCCCGCTGGGTTGCGAAGCAGCCCCGAATCCAGCAGTCGCGGTGTATCAGATTGATCGCGTCGACTGATTTCGCGACTGCTTCGCAGCCGAGCGGGGATAAATCCCCTCGCCACAAAAGTTCGCTCCCACAATGTCCGCGTCAAGGCGACTGACTATGCCCACTGCCATCTACCGCTTTTTTCTTGCCATCGCACTTCTACTGCCGATGGCCGTCCACGCCGGCGATGCCGAAGACTTCGTCGCGGCCAATCCCGTGCAACAGGCCAAACTGCTCGAAGCCTGGGCCGCGCAGCCCGATCCGGCCCGTATCGAACTGATCAACGCCCTGCAACAAGGCGAACTGACTGTCGACGGCCAAGCCAAAACCCTGCGCCTGAACAATCGCCTGCGGGGTCTGATCGACACCGCCATGGCCAGCCACCAATTGCTCGCCGCCGACGCCAAAATCCGTCTGACTGCCGCGCAGCAACTGCAGAAAAGCGCGAAACCCGCGCAGCTGAAATTCCTCGACCAGCAACTCGCCGGTGAAAAAGATGAAACCGTCCACGCCGCGCTGAGCCTGGCCCTGGCCAATCTGCAACTGGTCGACACGGACCCGGCCGTGCGCCTCGCCGCTGTGCGTCTGCTTGGCGAAACCGGCGATCCACTGGCACGTACGCGCCTCGAAGGTTTGCTCGAACCTGGCGTCGAAACCGATACCAATGTGCGCACCGCCGCCGAGACCAGCCTCGCCCAGGTCAAACGCAAACTGCTGATCGGCGAGATCCTCGGCCAAGCCTTCAGCGGCATGTCGCTCGGTTCGATCCTGCTGCTGGCTGCGCTCGGTCTGGCGATCACCTTCGGCCTGCTCGGCGTGATCAACATGGCCCACGGCGAGATGCTGATGCTCGGCGCCTACTCGACGTACGTCGTGCAGCTGATGTTCCAGCGCTACGCACCGCAGGCCATCGAGTTCTATCCGCTGATCGCATTGCCGGTAGCGTTTTTTGTCACGGCAGCTATCGGCATGGCGCTGGAACGCACGGTGATTCGCCATCTTTACGGCCGACCACTGGAAACCCTGCTCGCCACCTGGGGCATCAGTCTGATGCTGATTCAGCTTGTTCGTTTGTTGTTCGGCGCGCAGAACGTCGAAGTCGCCAACCCGGCATGGCTGTCCGGCGGCATTCAAGTGCTGCCGAATCTGGTGCTGCCGTATAACCGCATCGTCATCATCGCCTTCGCTTTGTTCGTGGTCGTGCTGACGTGGCTGTTGCTGAACAAAACCCGCCTGGGCCTCAACGTTCGCGCCGTCACCCAGAACCGCAACATGGCCGCCTGCTGCGGCGTGCCGACGGGCCGCGTCGACATGCTCGCCTTCGGCCTCGGTTCGGGCATCGCCGGCCTCGGCGGTGTGGCGCTGAGCCAGATCGGTAACGTCGGCCCGGATCTTGGCCAGAGCTACATCATCGACTCGTTTCTGGTGGTGGTGCTCGGCGGCGTCGGGCAACTGGCGGGCAGCGTGCTCGCGGCGTTTGGCCTCGGTATCGCCAACAAGATTCTCGAGCCGCAGATCGGTGCGGTGCTCGGCAAGATCCTGATCCTCGCGCTGATCATTCTGTTTATCCAGAAACGTCCGCAAGGCCTCTTCGCACTGAAAGGACGGGTGATCGACTGATGAACCAGCCTCTGTTAGTCACGGCCACGCAAAAGGCCGGGCCGAAAATCACCATGGCGGTCGGCGCGGTGGTTCTCGCCCTGCTGATCGCCCTGCCCTTGCTGTCATTGTTGTCGCCGGAGAGTGCGCTGCACGTCTCGGCGTACACGCTGACGCTGGTCGGCAAAATCCTGTGCTACGCCATCGTCGCCCTGGCGCTGGACCTGGTCTGGGGTTACGCCGGTCTGCTGTCCCTCGGTCACGGACTGTTCTTTGCCCTCGGCGGTTATGCGATGGGCATGTACCTGATGCGTCAGGCAGCCGGTGATGGTTTGCCAGCATTCATGACCTTCCTGTCGTGGACAGAATTGCCATGGTACTGGAGCGGCACCAGCAGCTTCGTCTGGGCGATGTGTCTGGTGGTGCTTGCACCGGGCTTGCTGGCGTTGGTGTTCGGATTCTTCGCGTTCCGTTCGCGGATCAAAGGCGTGTATTTCTCGATCATGACCCAGGCCCTGACCTTCGCCGGCATGCTCCTGTTTTTTCGCAACGAAACCGGCTTTGGCGGCAATAACGGCTTCACTAATTTCCGCACGATTCTCGGTTTCGGCATCACCGAGCCGGGCACTCGCGCCGTGCTGTTCCTGGCGACGGTACTGCTGCTGGTAGCCAGTTTGTTTATCGGCTGGCGTCTGGCGCAGAGCAAGTTCGGCCGAGTGCTGACCGCGTTGCGCGATGCGGAAAACCGTTTGATGTTCTGCGGCTACGACCCGCGCGGTTTCAAGCTGTTTGTGTGGGTGTTGAGTGCGGTGCTGTGTGGCTTGGCCGGTGCGTTGTATGTGCCGCAAGTGGGCATCATCAACCCAAGCGAAATGTCGCCGACCAACTCGATCGAAGCGGCTGTGTGGGTGGCACTTGGCGGGCGCGGCACGCTGATCGGGCCGTTGCTCGGTGCCGGCGTGGTCAACGGCATGAAGAGCTGGTTCACCGTGGCGTTCCCGGAATACTGGCTGTTCTTCCTCGGCGCGTTGTTCATCGTCGTGACGCTGTACTTGCCCAAAGGCGTGATCGGCCTGCTGAAGAAACGAGGTGAACAATGAGAGTCACGGCGAGCGCTGAATTCATGCTGGAGCCAGCCTTCTTCCCCGTCGAGCCGAACAAGGACGCCGGCACCAGTCGCGACTCGATCGGCCTCGGCCAACGCGTCGGCCCGGGCCTCGATACCCGCCACGGCACGATTCTGACCCTGGAAGACATCAGCGTGAGCTTCGACGGCTTCCGTGCGCTGAACAATCTCAACCTGTACATCGGCGTCGGCGAACTGCGCTGCATCATCGGCCCCAACGGCGCGGGTAAAACCACGCTGATGGATGTGATCACCGGCAAGACTCGTCCCAGCCACGGCAAAGCCTGGTTTGGCGAAACACTGGATCTGACGCAGATGAGCGAAGTGCAGATCGCCCAGGCCGGGATCGGCCGCAAGTTCCAGAAGCCGACCGTGTTTGAGGCGCTGAGCGTGTTTGAAAACCTTGAACTGGCGCAGAAGACCGACAAGTCGGTGTGGGCCAGTTTGCGTGCACGGTTGAGTGGCGAGCAGAAGGATCGCATCAGCGAAGTGCTGGAGACGATTCGCCTGACCACTTCGGTTAACCGTCAGGCGGGCTTGCTCTCTCACGGACAGAAGCAGTTTCTCGAGATCGGCATGTTGCTGATGCAGGATCCACAACTGTTGCTGCTTGATGAACCGGTGGCGGGGATGACCGATGCAGAAACCGAGTTCACCGCGGAACTGTTCAAGAGCCTGGCCGGCAAGCATTCGCTGATGGTGGTGGAGCATGACATGGGTTTTGTCGGCTCGATTGCCGACCACGTCACCGTGTTGCATCAGGGCAGCGTGCTGGCGGAAGGCTCACTGGAACAGGTGCAGGAAAACGAGCGAGTGATCGAGGTCTATCTCGGCCGCTGAACTGCAAACACTTATCAAAACTGTAGGAGTGAGCCTGCTCGCGATAGCGGTATATCAGACAAACAAATGTTGACTGACACACCGCTATCGCGAGCAGGCTCACTCCTACAGAAGGACTTGAGGAAACTTTGAACATGCTGCAAGTCGACAAGCTGCACCAGTATTACGGCGGTAGCCACATCCTGCGTGGCCTGTCTTTTGATGTGAAGGTCGGTGAAGTCACCTGCCTGCTCGGCCGTAACGGCGTCGGCAAGACCACCCTGCTCAAATGCCTGATGGGCCTGCTGCCGGCCAAAGAAGGTGCGGTGAACTGGGAAGGCAAACCCATCACCACATTCAAGCCGCACCAGCGCGTTCACGCCGGAATTGCCTATGTGCCGCAAGGTCGGGAAATCTTCGGCCGCCTGACCGTGGAAGAAAATCTATTGATGGGCCTGTCGCGGTTTCCCGGCAGTGAAGCCAAAGAAGTACCAAGTTTCATCTACGAATTGTTCCCGGTGCTGCTACAAATGAAGCAGCGTCGCGGCGGAGACCTCTCCGGCGGTCAGCAACAGCAGTTGGCAATTGGCCGCGCATTGGCCAGTCGTCCGCGCTTGCTGATCCTCGATGAGCCTACCGAAGGCATTCAACCCTCGGTGATCAAGGAAATTGGCGCCGTGATCAAGAAGCTCGCGGCACGCGGCGATATGGCCATTTTGCTGGTCGAGCAGTTCTACGATTTCGCCGCGGAACTGGCCGATCAGTATCTGGTGATGTCCCGGGGCGAGATCGTCCAGCAGGGCCGAGGGGAAAATATGGAAGCCGAGGGTGTACGCGGGCTGGTCACGATCTGAGGCTACGATCTAATCTGTAGCGTCCTAACGATAATTAAAAAATATGAATTTGCCTTTAACCACTGCCCTGTTTACCCCGAGCTGGCACGCCGAGCTGGAACTCGCTTACGCCCGTTTCGGCGACTGCACGCGCCCGGTCATGCGCCGGCACCTCGGCCCGCTGCGGGTGCAAAAACATTTGTACGCCGAAGGCCCCGAGGTCTGCCAGCACATCATCGTCCATCCACCGGGGGGGATTGCCGGCGGTGATCGTCTCGATATCAGCGCCCGTGTCGAACCAGGTGCATGGGCACAGATCACCAGCCCCGGCGCGGCCAAGTGGTATCGCGCCGGTGGGCCGGCGTATCAGAAGCTCGACTTGAAAGTGGCGGCCGGTGCGACGCTGGAATGGCTGCCGCAGGAAACCATCGTCTACAGCGCAGCCCAGGCTGAGCTGAGCACATCGATTGATCTTGAAGGTGATGCACGCTTGTTTTACTGGGACGTGGTGGCGTTGGGTCGCCCGGCCAGTGGCGAGCGTTTTGACCTTGGGCATTTTCAGGCGCACCTGGATATTCGTCGCGATGGCCAACTGCTCTGGCATGAGCGCCAGCGCATTGTCGGCGGTGACGGTTTGCTTGATTCGCCGATCGGCCTGGATGGCCATCCGGTGTTTGCGACGTTGTTGGTGACCGGTGAGATTGATGCTGAGTTGCTCGAGCGTTGTCGCTCGCTGGGCCATGACGTGCGCGGGGATTTGACCCAGTTGCCGGGGCTTCTAGTGGCTCGGTGTCTTGCCAGTGAAGCGTTGCTCGCTCGCGCCTGGCTTATTGATCTTTGGCGTTTGCTACGGCCGGTGCTGCTGGGCCGTGAGGCGGTATCTCCCAGAATATGGAGTACCTGAAAAAGCCCCTCACCCCCCGCCCTCTCCCGGAGGGAGAGGGAGCCTGACCGGGTCGTTTGAAATGAATTTAACTGACTGAACGAATACTGCTGACTGAGCCGGCCATTGAAAACAACCGAGATCAGTCCCCTCTCCCTCGGGAGAGGGCTAGGGTGAGGGGCTGCTCCAACTGGCACCCCACGCCAGCAAGAACCTCACAAATCTGCCCTGACGGAAATCCACAATGGACCTGACCCCACGCGAAAAAGACAAGCTGCTGATCTTCACCGCCGGCCTCGTTGCCGAGCGGCGTTTGGCGCGCGGCGTGAAACTCAACTACCCGGAAGCCATGGCCTATATCTCTGCTGCGCTGCTCGAAGGCGCGCGTGACGGCCAGACCGTCGCCGAGCTGATGCACTTCGGCACCACCCTGCTTTCGCGCGAACAAGTGATGGAAGGCATCCCGGAAATGATCCCGGAGATTCAGGTCGAAGCGACGTTCCCCGACGGCACCAAACTGGTCACCGTCCACCAACCGATCGTTTGAGGCCGCGCCATGACCTATTCCATTCGCGATGCCCTCCACGCCGACCTGCCGGCGATCCGCGACATTTACAACGACGCCGTGCTCAACACCACGGCGATCTGGAATGAACAAGCCGTCGACCTCGGCAACCGCCAGGCATGGTTCAGCGCCCGTCAGGCCCAGGCGTATCCGATTCTGGTGATCGTCGACGGCGATAACAGCGTGCTCGGCTACGCTTCTTTCGGTGACTGGCGGCCCTTCGACGGTTTTCGCCACACCGTCGAGCACTCGGTTTATGTGCGCAGCGACCAACGCGGCAACGGCCTCGGCCCGCTGCTGATGACGGCGCTGATCGAGCGGGCGAAGACCTGTGGAAAACACGTGATGGTCGCCGCCATTGAAAGCGGCAACACCGCTTCGATCCGTCTGCATGAACGCGCCGGTTTCATCATCACCGGGCAAATGCCGCAAGTCGGCACCAAGTTCGGCCGCTGGCTCGACCTGACCTTCATGCAATTGACCCTCAACCCTGGCGCGGAGCCGCCGAACGCCAACAAGGAGTGATACCGATGAACGCCGCCCAGCTGCGCCGCGTCAACGCTGAAAGTTTCGCCCACTATCGCCAGGGCCTGATCGACCTGCTGCTCGACGCGGTGGGTTATGGCGCCAGCGTCGGTTTCATGGCCGACCTCGATGCTGCGCAGGCGCGCGCGTATTTCGACGAGGTTCAGGACCACGTCAACAAAGGCAGCGTGCTGCTCTGGGTGGTGGTCAAGGACGAACAGGTGCTGGCCAGTGTGCAATTGGGTTTGTGTCAGAAAGCCAACGGCCTCAATCGTGCCGAGGTGCAGAAACTGCTGGTGCGCGAACACGCACGGCGTCGCGGCCTCGGTCAGCAACTGATGACCGCGCTGGAGCTCGAAGCGCCCAAGCACAAGCGCGGCATGCTTTTCCTCGACACTGAAGCCGGCTCCCCGGCCGAAGACTTCTACAAGGCGCTGGGCTACACCCGCGCGGGGCAAATCCCCGATTACGCCTGCGACCCGACCGGCACGTACAGGCCGACCGCCCTCTACTACAAGATTCTGCAAGGAGCCCAGCGATGATTCCTGGCGAGTACCAGATCCAGCCCGGCGACATCGAACTCAACGTCGATCGCCGCACTATCAGCCTGAAAGTCGCCAACAGCGGCGACCGGCCGATTCAGGTGGGATCGCACTATCACTTTTTCGAGACCAACGACGCACTGACCTTCGATCGCGCGGCCAGCCGCGGCATGCGCCTGAATATTCCGGCGGGCACGGCGGTGCGCTTCGAGCCGGGGCAGAGCCGCGAGGTTGAGCTGGTGGATTACGCCGGGCATCGGCGAGTTTTCGGCTTTGCCGGCAGGATCATGGGTGAGCTCGATTGACCTGTGGCGAGGGGATTTATCCCCGTTCGGGTGCGAAGCACCCGCAGCTCAGCAGATGAGATCTGACCTATAGAGCGCGGTGACGGAATGACGACCGCTGCGCGGCCGAACGGGGATAAATCCCCTCGCCACAATGAATTTGTGCAAGGAATTGAAATGAAGATCTCGCGACAAGCCTACGCCGACATGTTCGGCCCCACCGTCGGCGACAAGGTGCGCCTGGCCGACACCGAGCTGTGGATCGAAGTCGAAAAAGACTTCACCACCTACGGCGAAGAAGTGAAATTCGGGGGCGGTAAAGTGATTCGCGACGGTCAGGGCCAGAGCCAACTGCTCGCCGCCGAAGTCGTCGACACGCTGATCACCAACGCACTGATCATCGACCACTGGGGCATCGTCAAGGCCGACGTCGGCCTCAAGGACGGGCGCATTGCCGCGATCGGCAAGGCCGGCAACCCGGACGTGCAACCGAACGTGACCATCGCCATCGGCGCTGGCACCGAAGTGATCGCCGGCGAAGGCATGATCCTCACCGCCGGCGGCATCGATACGCACATCCACTTCATCTGCCCACAGCAGATCGAAGAAGCGCTGATGAGCGGCGTCACCACCATGATCGGCGGCGGCACCGGCCCGGCCACCGGCACCAACGCAACTACCTGCACTTCCGGCCCATGGCATCTGGCGCGCATGCTCCAGGCCGCCGATGCCTTCCCGATGAACATCGGCCTCACCGGCAAGGGCAACGCCAGCCTGCCGGAGCCATTGATCGAGCAGGTAAAGGCCGGCGCCATCGGCCTCAAGCTGCACGAAGACTGGGGCACCACCCCGGCAAGCATCGACAACTGCCTAAACGTTGCGGATCAGTTCGATGTGCAGGTAGCGATCCACACCGACACGCTCAACGAATCCGGCTTTGTCGAAACCACCCTCGGCGCGTTCAAGGGCCGCACCATCCACACCTATCACACCGAAGGCGCCGGCGGCGGTCACGCACCGGACATCATCAAGGCCTGTGGTTTCCCCAACGTGTTGCCGAGCTCGACTAACCCGACGCGGCCGTTCACCCGTAACACCATCGACGAACACCTCGACATGCTGATGGTCTGCCACCACCTCGATCCGAGCATCGCCGAAGACGTCGCGTTCGCCGAAAGCCGCATTCGCCGCGAAACGATTGCCGCTGAGGACATTCTTCACGACCTCGGCGCGTTCTCGATGATCAGCTCCGACAGCCAGGCCATGGGCCGCGTGGGCGAAGTCATCACGCGCACCTGGCAGACTGCCGACAAGATGAAAAAGCAGCGAGGCCCGCTGCCGCAGGACGGCGAAGGCAACGACAACTTCCGCGCCAAACGCTACATCGCCAAGTACACGATCAACCCGGCAATCACCCATGGCATCAGCCATGAAGTCGGTTCGATCGAAGTCGGCAAGTGGGCGGATCTGGTGCTCTGGCGTCCGGCGTTTTTTGGTGTAAAACCGACGCTGATTCTCAAGGGCGGCGCCATTGCCGCCAGCCTGATGGGTGACGCCAACGCCTCGATCCCGACACCGCAACCGGTGCACTACCGCCCGATGTTCGCCAGTTACGGTGGCTCGCTGCACGCCACCAGCCTGACCTTCATCAGCCAGGCGGCAGCCGAGGCCGGGTTGCCCGAAGCGCTGGGGCTGAAAAAGAAAATCGCTGTGGTCAAAGGTTGCCGCGACGTGCAGAAAACCGATTTGATTCACAACGATTACCTGCCAAACATCGACGTCGACCCGCAGACTTATCAGGTCAAGGCCGACGGTGTATTGCTCTGGTGTGAACCCGCAGAAACACTGCCGATGGCGCAGCGTTACTTTCTGTTTTGAGTGGCTGAGTAAAAAGCCTGGAGGCGTTCGCGCGCCTCCAGGTCTGTTTACGGCGCGACAGTGAACGGTGGGTAAACCCTTTGCAGTTTCGCTCGCTCAATGGCTTGTTGCGTCAGGTTTTTCTCCAGCGTCCGCAAAGCCTCAAACCGGGTGATGTCATCCTCATGCTTGAGAGACTCCAGCAGTTCGTCGAACTCCTTGCGAAAGGTTTTCTCGAGGAAGCGCTGCCACAATGGCTGCTCCAGAATCCGCGGCGCCAGCAACTCCCCCTCCTCCAGCGGGACCACTCGCTGGTACGCCTCCTCGATCATTTTTTCGGAGACCCCTGCGATTTTCCTGAACAACATGCCACGCGATTGCCACGGTAAGTCCAGGCGTTCGCCCAGATCGGTCATGTAGGCCAGGTGAACTTCCACCTCATCGATGGTGCCGGTAACACCGTCGGCCCCCTCGCGTCGAAACGTCTCCCCTGCTTTCAATCGATCTGCCACATGCTGCCGGGCGATCTGCCCCAACTCGTCAAGGCGCGACTTGCCGCGAGCCAGCGCCACCAGCTCGGCCTCGACCAGATCAGTGTTGATCAACCCGTACGCTTCATGCACCAGCACTTCGACGCCCATCGCGTTGAAAAATTGTGCACCGGCATCCGCGCAAGTCGTCGAAGCAACCGCCTCGGCGAAGATTTTCTCGCGCAATGCGGTGTTCTCGTACATGGCGAAAATCATTCGCCAGACCTTGGCCGTGAGGTCGGTTCGGTAACTCGGATCAGTGGCCTGGAAGTCGGCCGACGCGGTCAATTTGCGCAGTTCTTTGAAAAACGGCTCGGAGTCGAACTCGTCTTCTACCTCGTCCCAAAATGGCAGGCGCGCATTCCATTCGGCCTCGCTGAGGCCCTCATCCCAGAGCGAGTTGTCGATGGTCCCGCGAGACGGATAAGGTCGATCCGGATCGAGCCCGACTGACTCAATGTATTGCTTGAGTTTCTCGAGATTCTGCGCGGAAAGATAAAACGGCGTGCGAGTCACATTGGTTCGCGCGATCAATTCGGCAGAGGCTGAACCCGGCGCGACCTCCGGGAGTTCGCTAATCTGGTTGAAGCGCAGGTCCAGGTACAGGTTGCGCGGACGCTGTTTGGCAAACAAGCCAATTGGCCACTGATCGATGCCCGTATTGTCCAGCGTCAGAATCGCCAAGGCAGGCATCTGACTGATGTCGGGCACTCGACCGAGAGGGTTGCCGTCGAGCTTGAGTACTTGCAGCCGGCTCATCGCACGCAGCCGAGCGACGCTTTCGGCGGTCAGCGTTATCTGGTTGTCCGAGAGCGTCAAAACACGCAGATAAGGCATGTGACTGATGTTTTCTGGAAAGTCGCTCAAGCGGTTCTTCCACAGATCGAGTTCGCGTAACTGCCGAAAGTTGCCGAGAAAAAGCTGTTGGTCACTGAGTATCTGACCGTTGCGCAGGCTCAGCGCGGTGACATGGTCAAAACTGCCGCTCAGGAGTGGCATGTTCAACAGATGGCGATCCATTGGCAGGCCATCGAGATCCAGCCTCTGTGCCCGGATAACAGCCGGTGCCGGCGGCCCCTCAGGACCGGTGCGCTGCCAGCACTGGCGCAGCATCCGATAGATCTTGTTGCGTGCTGTCCATTCGGCGACCCCTTCAGGGCTGAAACGATACCTTAGGCTCATGTCGTTCAACCAGCGCTGGAAGTCCAGGTTGAACAGGCTGAACTCACGCTCCAACGCCGCCACGCGTTGCTCCATGGCGGTCTCGCCAAAGCTGCGAAGCAGCGCCTCCACCTCGGCATTGCTAAAGGCAGGATACAAAGAACCCACGCGACGCTTGAGCGCCGACCAGCCTTCGGGGCGTAGCGGATAGCCTCGCATGCCGCCGCGCAGGCGCATATGTTCGGGGTCATAAGCGGGCTTGCGAATCGGGTGATCCAGCAAAACCTTGGCGAATTGCTCGTGACTCAGCGGTGCACGGAGAATCGCTTGTTTGAGCAGATCGCCCTGAAAAATTTCAAAACCCAGCGCTTTTCGCTGTTCATCGGGCAACGCATGCAACACCGCGCTGTAGAGATCCTCGGCGCTGTGCAGATGCAACCCTTGGTCATCCCGCGCGTTGAAGAGCCCGTCCTCATCAGCGATCAATACTTTGCGGATCGGCGCATCCGGGGCGCCAATACTGGCCCGCAACTGACCGGTGAAGGACAGGTCGCGAATTTCGATGCGAACGTCAGGCGACCAGCCAGGCAGGTTCGCCATCGAGCCCAGCGCCAGTCGGTGGGTGTCAGACGTCTCCAGATGTTCAAGGTACAGGCCTTCGAAAGCACGACTCAGGCGAACCCTGGTGGCTGCCGCACGCAGTTGCTGACGTAGTTCGAGGACGACCTTGCCGCTGTTGTCCAGCCTGTCCAAAACCTGCGGGTCGGCCTCATTGAGCACTTGCTCGATCACACTGCACGGCAATCCGGGATTATCGCCTTTCAACCTGCGCACGCGGCTATCGGCGGAAACATCCGCGTTGGAGTATTGCGATTCGAACACCTGCGAACTGCGTTTGGTCGCACGCTGCACCAGGACCTCGCGCAGCGCCTGAATACGTACCGCGCGATCGCTGGAGATCCCATGGCCGAGCAGTGCTCCGATTTGCGCCTCGTTCAAAAACCCCAGCACCCTGCTTTCAAGCTGTCCGGTCTGAAGCTCCCGCTGGGTGACCGTCAGTATGTTGGCCGGTGTGGCGTCCGCGTTGCCGTAGGTGACAGCGTCTCGATGGGCCGGCAACGGGTCTTTCAAGGTGATGGCTTTTTCCTCGGGCCAATGCGGTAGCTCAGTCATCAACCCTGGCAGGTAACCGGCCAGATGATTGCTGATGTTGCCGCTACGGATCTGCTCGTCGAACTGGCTGACCGAGGCATGCAGTTCGAAGCGCTGGAGGGTGTCGGTCAGTAACGATGGCGGCAAATCTTGCTCGACATGCAGACGCCGCAGCACACCTTCATCGATGTTGCTGACTGTCAGCACCTGCTCCAGCGTGGACTCGCTGAAGGTAGCGGCCAACGCGTTGACGCGGCGCAACAGTTGGGTCTTCTGCCACTCGAGTGGCTGCTCGGTTTCGCTCTTCCAGGCGCCCGCCCGATTATGCTCGACCTTTGGTGCATAGGCGTCGGCGCGAGTCGGGTGTTGCATGCGGAACTGGTCGCTGAGCGGATTCTGCGTCAGGACGTACTGTTTTCCCTCAAGGTGCAGCAGCTTTTTACCCTGATGCGGATACAAGCCGGCGTCATCAGCCGAGGTGCCACCAGGCAGCACGACTTTGTGTTCGTACGGCGTCAGATCCGGGTTCCACATTTTGCTACGGCCATCCTCCAGCGAAACCGCTTTGAGGTTGTCGACAAAGGGCGAAGGTTTGATCGCTGCGGCACCTTTGGGCAGAACATGGCCGGCGCTCATCAGCGCCAGTTGCGCAAAGTTGAGGATGACGCTGTTGATGTGCGCGCACGCCTCTTCTTTGTCACCGTGACTCCAGTCTTCGATGCCTTCGGCAAACTCCGCGAGCAATTGCGCGACCATCACGCCAAGCATCACCTCACCGACCCCAGGCACCAGCATCACGGCGAAGTTAAAGATGTTCCAGCCAATATCCAGATAGCTGATCAGCCGATTCCAGCGGCTTTTGGCGTCTTCATCGCCGGTCGGCACGGCGATCAGTCGCGCATCACTGAGCGCCTTATCGCGCTTGCGCCGATACAGGTAATCCCAGAGATCACCCGGGATCGGCACCGTGATCGGTTCGACGTGAGGATTCTCAACCGGCGTCTCGCGCCACCAAGGCCCCATGTCCAGTGGTTCACGCTGGTGCCAGGTGATTTCCTTGAGGCGCTCGTTGGCCCGCTGGAAGAATGTCGGCTTGTCTCTTTGGGCCACAAACCGGCTGAAAAACTGCTGATAGGAGGTGTCCAGCAACTTCGTCGCCAAGGCTTTCATGAACGCCGTCAGCGATGGATATTCTTTCAGCGGATGAAGTGGATCATCCGGGATGTAGGCGATTAACCGCCCGTTCAGAATACTTTGATCATAAAAGTCATTACGCCGCGCCATTTCAGCCGTTACAGCACTCGGCCCATTGGCGAAGACATCCGTGAGGATCTTGTACTTCTCATAAAGATTGTCGTTAAGCCAGGGAGTACGCCGTGACCAGTCAAACAAAAACTTCAATTCTTCGGGTATGAGCCCTGACAGAAATATTTCTATCTCGCTTTTTTCTGCCACAGCACTGAACAGCACAATGCCGGACAACTCCAGCCCCAATATCCGCAATCGATGCGCCTGCAATGGGCGACCGTGATAGCTGACTGGGCTTTGCCCGCTGATCACATCGTTGATGACGGCCTCAGCGTGAATGCTCAGGTCAGCGTTGATCCCGGCGATAGCCGCAGCCACTTTCAGCGCGGACTGTTCCACCGCCATTGATTGCGTCTTCAGCGTCGCCTGCTTCGCCGGTTCACCGGGGAGCAACAACGCCTTGAGGTGTTGCTGATAGAGCGCGCCGACGTCCAGCGAGCGGCAGACGCTGGCAATTTCACCCACCGTGGTGCCGTGCTGCACCGGCGTCCCGTCGGCATCGGCAACATACACACCGGAACCACTGCGAAAGTAGCCGTCCTCGGTCTCTGCCGGTTCGAAGTTATGCAACGCCGCCGCCAGCAACGACGAATGCCGCGAGCGCGTCGCGCCCCGGTCGATGCCGAAAATGATCTTGTCCGGGACATAAAGCCTGAGCATCGCCTTGTCGACATCCAGATCGACATTGAGCTGGCTTTTGAGTGCCTCGATCAGTAATGGTCGAGCGAACGCCTCAATATTCTGCTCGAGCGTACTCAAGGTCGAATCGACTTCGCCCTGCAGTTGCCAGTGTTTTTGCACAAGTTCTTTCAAACGCTGATGCGCCGCTGGCGCCTCTGCCGCAAATGCCTGCGCAACATTCAGATTCGCTTCAAGCGTTTCCAGTCGATGGGGTGGGGCTTGTTTGATCGCCTCAGGAATAAGCCCGGTTATCACGCCATGGTGCGGGCCTTCATTGATCGACACTTTATTTGTAACAACGTCCATATGCACAATCTCGTCATCCAATAACTTGAGCTCAGATTACGGATGACTGAGAAAAACAAAAAACCAAAATCCTGTTGAAGAACACGCTGAAAAACCCATAACCACGCAGTAATTAGAGAGCCGAAAATACATATATACCGCACTCAAAAAAATCCCCCGGGAACCGGGCATCAGCGGTCGCGTATTTCTCGCCAGAGGGGCTAATATTCGAATCGCTGTCCATCGATTCACCCTCAGGTAACCGCTCATGCGTCTTTGCGAGTTCATCGTCTGCAACGTTGACCCGATCATCGCGGAATGGGAGCAGTTCGCCGCCACCATCACGCCCGCTGCCGAACATATGGACGCCGAGGCCTTGCGTGATCACGCCAAAGCCATTCTGCTGGCCGCCGCTCGCGACATGAAAAAGCCGCAGACGCCTGACGAGCAGGCCGCCAAAGCCAAGGGTGAAGGCCCAGAGCAGACCCCGAGTCTGGACCAAGCCGGCGCCAGCCATGGTGAACTGCGCCATACCGTCGGCTTCGATCTGGTGCAGATGACTTCGGAATTTCGTCACTTGCGCGCCTGTGTGATCCGACGCTGGGTCGACAGCCTCGAATCACCGGACATGAATTACTTTCAGGACATGATCCGTTTCAATGAAGCCATCGATGAAGCGCTGGCCGAATCGACCGCGGCCTATGCCGAACAGGTCAATCGATCGCGTGACATCTTTCTGGCCATTCTCGGCCACGATCTGCGCGCCCCGTTGCAAGCGGTGAGCATGTCCACCGAACTGCTAATGCGTAAAGCCACGCTGGAAGGCGATGCGTTGAACTGCGCGCTCAACATCAAACGCGGCGCCCGGCACATGGCGGCGATGGTCAGTGATTTACTGGAGCTGGTACGCAGTCGCCTTGGCAAAAGCCTGCCGATCGAACCCGCTCCGATGGACCTGGCCGAGGCGGCACGGGCCGCGCTTGCCGAGGCCTGCGCCGGTAACCCGAATTGTTCGCCGGTGCTGCACATTCACGGTGACACGCGAGGCGTATGGGACGCGGGCCGTATCGATCAATTGCTGCAGAACCTGATCGGCAACGCGCTGCAGCATGGTTCGACCACTCAACAGGTGACGCTGACGTTGCAGGATGAGGCGGACGCGGTGTGCCTGTCAGTGCACAACTTCGGCACACCGATTGCCGAAGAGGCGTTGGGGACGATTTTCGATCCGTTGGTGCGCAGCGCCGATGAAGAACTCGGACAGCCTTCGACCAGCCTGGGGTTAGGCTTGTTTATCGTCAAAGAAGTGGTCAACGCCCATGGCGGGACGATTGAAGTCAGCTCGAATGAGGCTGACGGCACACGATTCAGCGTGGTATTGCCGCGAACCTTGTAGGAGCTGCCGAAGGCTGCGATCTTTTGATTTTGTTTTTAAAAGACAAGGTCAAAAGATCGCAGCCTGCGGCAGCTCCTACAGGGGCTCATTCGATTACCAGGCGTGCCAGGCGTTGTCTGAGCATGCGGTTTTCGGCTCGCAACTGGCCAACTTCTTCGAGCAGATCCAGCGCCAGCGCAACACCTTCCCACTCCAGCTCCAGATCGCGCCGCAGCTTGGCGGCGCGTTTGGCCAGGGCCAGTTCGTAGTCGGTGAAGCGCCATTCCCGGGGTTGCGCGCCCTGAGGTTCGAGGATGCCGTGATCGACGATTTCGATCACGTAGACGTCCGACAAATCGGCCGCCTCACAGAATTCTGCCAAGTCCAGTTGAACGATCAGGGGGCTGCTCATGATGGGCTACTCCGTCGCCGAATTTAGAAGTTCTCTCGCGGATTGAAGGCGGCTTTTTTTGCCAGTTCCTGCCACAGCGCCTTGACCTCGTCGTCGGACGCTTTCGGCATCACGGCCTTGAGCTGCACGAACAGGTAACCACGCTCGCCAGCCTTGTTTTTCAGACCGTGCCCTTTGGCGCGCATGCGCTGGCCGTTCTGACTGCCGGCTGGCACTTTGAGGTTGATCTTGCCAGTCAGCGTCGGCACGGCCACTTCGGTGCCCAGCGCCAGCTCCCACGGTGCCAGCGGCAGCGTGATGATCAGGTTGTCGCCTTCGACGTCGAATTTCGGGTGCGGCGCAAACCGAATGGTCAGGTACAGATCGCCATTTGCCCCGCCACCCACGCCCGGTGCGCCCTGGCCTTTGAGGCGGATGCGCTCGCCATCCGTCACGCCCGCCGGGATCTTCACGTTCAGGCTCTTGCTGGTGTTGCTGACGTGCTGGCCGTTGGCGTTGTATTGAGGCACCTGGAAGGTGACCTTCTTCGATTCGTTCGAGAGCGTTTCCTCGAGGAAGATCGGCAGTTCCATTTCCACGTCTTGCCCTCGGCGCCCTGCACTGCGTTGTTGCCGACCCTCGCCGCCACCGAAACCGGGGCCGCGATTGCCAAAGATCGAACTGAAGAAGTCCGAGAAGTCGCCGGTGTCCTGACCACCGCCACCAAAGCCGCCACGGCTCTGCCAGCCCGGAGGCCCCTGGAACGGCTGACCGTGCTGGCCATAACGACGCAGCTCGTCGTATTCGGCGCGTTTGTCGGCGCTTTTCAGCGCTTCATAGGCTTCCGACGCGTCCTTGAATTTCTCCTCGGCGTCTTTTTCCTTGCTGACGTCGGGGTGGTATTTGCGCGCCAGCTTGCGATAGGCCGCTTTGATCGCCTTATCGTCTGCTGTCGGCTCCACGCCGAGTATCTTGTAATAGTCTTTGAAGTCCATTGAAGGAATCACCATCCGTTATCGATTTCGCGCCGATGCCAGCATGCGCCGATTCGCGCGTGCCAGGTTGACCGATCTCAAGGTTGTGACCGGGTGGCGCAGCAGAAGTTTATCGGCAGTGGACGACGGTTCTTGTGACCGCCGGTGGTTCTGCCGGCCCATGCCAGCAAGTTTGGGGCGAAGCTGCGATTTTCAACCAGTTTAGTCGCGAAATAGCAGATGACCGGCCTTCGATTCTGGCGCGCACTGACATACACTGCGCGGCCGTTTTTTGACCGGAACCGAAAGACATGAAAGACGCCTCTCCAGCCCGTGCCTGCGGCATCGACTTCGGCACGTCCAACTCCACCGTCGGCTGGCTGCGCCCCGGCATGGAAACGATGATCGCGCTGGAAGACGACAAGATCACCCTGCCGTCGGTGGTCTTCTTCAACATCGAGGAACGCCGCCCGGTTTACGGTCGTCTGGCGCTGCACGAGTATCTGGAAGGCTACGAAGGCCGCCTGATGCGCTCGTTGAAAAGCCTGCTCGGTTCCAAGCTGATCAAGCACGACACCAGCGTTCTCGGTACGGCGATGCCGTTCAAGGACTTGCTCGGCCTGTTCATCGGCCAGTTGAAGAGCCGCGCCGAAACCGCCGCCGGTCGGGAATTCGAGCAAGTGGTGCTCGGTCGCCCGGTGTTCTTCGTCGATGACGATCCGCTGGCTGACCAGGAAGCCGAAGACACCTTGGTCGATGTGGCGAAGAAGATCGGTTTCAAGGAAGTCTCGTTCCAATACGAACCGATTGCGGCGGCCTTCGACTACGAGTCGACCATCGAGAAAGAAGAGCTGGTGCTGATCGTCGACATCGGCGGTGGTACGTCCGACTTCTCGCTGGTGCGCCTGTCGCCCGAGCGTCGCATGCACGACAACCGTCACGACGACATCCTCGCCACCGGCGGTGTGCACATCGGCGGGACCGACTTCGACAAGCAACTGAGCCTGCAAGGCCTGATGCCGCTGTTCGGCTACGGCAGCCGCATGAAGAGCGGCGCCTACATGCCGACCAGCCACCACATGAACCTGGCGACCTGGCACACCATCAACTCGGTGTACTCGCAGAAATCCAGCCTGGCGCTGGGCAGCATGCGTTACGACATCGAAGACACTGGCGGCATCGATCGCCTGTTCAAGTTGATCGAACAGCGTGCCGGCCACTGGCTGGCGATGGAAGTCGAAGAGACCAAAATCCAGCTGACCCACACCGACAGCCGCCACGTGCCGCTGGATCGGATCGAGGCCGGCTTGAGTGTAGAACTGAGCCGAGCGCTGTTCGAATCGGCAATTGATGCGCTGCTGGAGCGGGTGCGGGGCAGCGTTACGCAACTGTTGAACGATGCCGGTGTGGCGGTCGATCAGGTCGATACGGTGTTCTTCACCGGCGGTTCGAGCGGCATTCCGGCGCTGCGTAACAGCGTCTCGGCGATGCTGCCGAATGCGCGGCATGTTGAAGGGAATATCTTTGGCAGCATCGGCAGCGGTTTGGCGATTGAAGCGATGAAACGCTACGGCGCCATGAACTGATCGGATATCGAGTTGCCCCTATCGCTGGCAAGCCAGCTCCCACAGGATTAACGCCACTTTCAGAAGCGGCGCATGACCTGTGGGAGCTGGCTTGCCAGCGATAGCATTAGATCAGGCAATACTGCCCCCTCTGTTACACCATCCCGCCCAGCTTCAACTCACTCTTCAGGTACGCGTAATAAATCGGCCCCGCCACCACCCCCGGCAGGCCGAACGCGGCCTCGAACACCAGCATCGCCAGCAGCAACTCCCACGACTTGGCACTGATCTGCCCGCCGACAATGCGCGCATTGAGGAAGTATTCGAGCTTGTGGATAACGATCAGATACCCCAACGCCGCCACCGCCACCCAGATCGACAGCGACAGGCCGACGATGGTGATCAGCGTGTTGGAAATCAGGTTGCCGATCACTGGCAGCAAACCGAGCAGGAAGGTCAATACGATCAGGGTTTTGGTCAACGGCAGCTTCACGCCGAACATCGGCAGGATCACCGCAAGGAAGATCCCGGTGAAGAAGGTGTTGAGCAGGGCGATCTTGATCTGCGCAAAAACGATATTGCGGAACGCTTGAACCAGCAGGTGCAAACGGTCGAACAGCGCCGCCGCCAACGGTTTGCGCTTGGTCACGTCCGGCACGCGCTGCAGGGCGATGATTGCACCGAGCACCATGCCGATCAGCAGCGTCACGAACATGTGCGCCGCATCCTTGCCGACCAGTTGCAACTCGGAGAGATGCTTGCTCAGCCATTCGCCAATCGCGACGCGGAATTCACCGGCACTGGCCGGTAGATAAGCGTCGATGAATGGCGGCAATTGTCCGCGCGCACGATCAACCACGCCCATGAATTTATCGAGTGAGGCGCCGGGATTTTCCGCTTCGTGCAAGAGGAAACTGATGGCTCCGGCAAAGATCAGCGCCAGCACACTCACCACCAGCGTACCCAGCAGCGCTACCGCCAACCAACGTGCGCGGCGACCTTCGATCAGCCGTTGCAGTTGCGGGGTGAGCATGTTGACCAGCTCGAACACCAGCAAGCCAGCCAGCAGGCTCGGCAGCAAGCGCAGCGGCAGCACCAGCAGCAAACCGCCGAAAATGATGATGCAACTGACCCAGAACACAACATGACGCTCAGAAAACGTTGGCATACAGCCTCAAAACGAACGGCGTAGAAGGATTGGCAGTCTGCCAGCGTTCCGGGGCGAGCACTAGGTATATGCGGTTCGCCCCATCGGGCCTCATCGCTGGCAAGCCAGCTCCCACAGGCTAAGCGTTGAACACAAATTCAGGGAACAGCCGAAATCCCTATGGGAGCGGGCTTGCCCGCGAATAGGCCAGCCCAACCGCCACAGATTCAGATGATCACTTTTTCTTCAGGCAATCACTCATGAAGGTTTTGCGCGCATCGCCAGTCAGGGCTTTGGTTTTCGCATCGGCGTTGCACGTTTTCATTTTCTCCTGCTGCGGAGTCAGGGTCTTGGCATCGTTGGCCGCCGGCGCTGCCTTGAGGCAGGTGCTCATGAAGGTTTTGCGCTCATCGCCCTTGAGGCTCTTGGCGGTCGCATCGGCATTGCAGGTAGTCATCTTGTTCTGTTGCGCCGTGGCGGCGAAACCCTGGGAACAGAGGAGCAAACCAATCATCAACAAAGGCACACGCAACATCTTCATGGAGTTTTCTCCTTGTCGCCGCACCGATGGATGCGGCCTCTGCAGGAGTGTAGCCAAATCTTGTTACACCTTCCTCCAGCCTCTGCTTCAGCCTTTGCGGCAAGTGCCCGGAACCGTCATCAAGTCCCGGGCGTACAGCGTTATTTACTCAGTGCTTTCAGTTAGCAAATTCTTGAACGCTTCCTGATAGTCCAAATAGGCGTCAAGCCGCTTATCAATAACGGCCGTGGGCAAACGTTCGAAAGAAACTGGCACTGCACCCGCAATGTGGTAGCTGGCGCCGGGCTCGTTCAGCGATGTGAACTGAGCATAAGCCCCCCTCTGATGGAGCTTGTTTATCTTGATCTGCCTGATGGTGTTTTCACGCGACACCTGCGGCAGCGCTGCCGGACCTGGTGCTGTGCTGTTGATGAAGGCGTAGTCGGCAACAGCGGGGCCGGCCTCCAGCGTTTGCAGCGCCGGCAGTTCGAATTCAAAGTAGCCATTGTCAGCCGTATGGGCGACGGGCAATTCCGGCCATGAGTCAGCAACGACCAACTCGGCAAGATTATTCAGGTCGTCACCGATCACCACGTACTGATGGTCGAAGGCGGTGGCCTTGACCAGATGGATGCGCGACGCCCTCGGCTGGCTGGCGAGAATGGAGAACGTGACCTTGGAGTTTTCCGAGCAGTTACCGCCCTTGATCTCAATGGCTTTCTGCGCGGTTTCTGCGCTCGTCAACCGGGCTATAAATTCACCTGATTGAAGATCCAGTTGCCGGAGCCCTTTGATTTTCGCAATTGCCGAGCCGCCTTTTTCCCAGATACTCGGCAATTGGTTACCCGAGAGCGGCAGCAACTCCTTGGCCTGGAATACGGCGCGCTGCGCCGATTGCAAATTGGCCATGACCAGAGGCGATACCTCAGCCGAGGTCGGAATGATCGTCTCATCTTGCGCATACAACCTGCTGCGCCACAGTTCGATCGATGGCTCACCGGGGTGTACCGGGTTTGCGTGAACCGCCTGTTTGAGCGCGAGATATGCCTGATCCAGCCCGGTCTGTTGCAGCGTGCGCGCATTGATACCCAACTGGCATTCGGACTCCGTCAGCGGCTTCAGGCCATCCGCGGCAAAGAGTCTCCCGGCCAATTGCTGGAAGGCTTCGGCGGGCATCAGCGCCTTCAGGTCTGGCAAGACTTCGATACTCTGCACCACCCGTTGATTGGCTTCATAACTGTCCTGGTTGGCTGTGCGCAACGCCTCCCAAAGGCTGTCCAAATAATCGACCGGCAGACTTTCATCCATCAACTTCAGGCCGCGCAGATAGTTGTAACGCTCTACTTCGGCAACGCTGGGGTGAAATGCTGCGGCAACGAACGGGGCAAATTCGTCAGCGACGCTCTGTAATGCAGCGACCTCACCCGCGTCGGGCAGCCCGCCCCCACGCAGGCGCATGACCGACGGGTCGAAGGTATGCACTTGCAGAACGGGCAAATCGTTGAGGATCTTCAGCAGGCGATGAGGTTTGAGAGCATGCCCACGCAGTGCAGACCTCAATTTCGGCCCCTCGCCAATGTGAACGCCCAGCGCATTGCGCTCGGCATCTGGCAACGCCTGCAAGATTGCCGTGTAGAAATCACTGGCGCGGTGCAATGCCTGGCCCGTGTCATCGTATGCCTGGAACCTGCCGTTCTCGTCGACGACGATCGTGCGCTGAATCAACGCTGCGTCAGGGCCGATGCGGTCCAACTGGCGCCCGCCGTATTGATACAACTGCAGGTCGATGTTCACCTGCGGGTTCCAGCCCGGCAAGTTCTCCAGCGAATGCAATACCAGCGCGTCGCCGTCAGTGCTGCTGACCGAATCGAGAAACAATCCTTCATACGCGCGGCTGATGCGTAAATCACGCAGCGCCCAGCGCCCGAAGTTCAGCAACCGTGAGGGAACCTGATTCTCTGCCAGTGTCTCCAGCTCCGAAGGTGTGGCCAGCGCGACCAACTCCTGTGCCACCGGCCCCGGCAGTCCAGGCAATTTGTCCTGAATGACTTGTGCCTGATTCGAGACTGCTTTTGTGTAACGGCTGTAACGCGATTCGAACAAACTCGATTGACGCTGACGAGCCCGTTGCGCCAAGGCGCCGCGCAAACGCCGGGCACTTACATCGGTCGAGGCGACAGGAGCATTGGGCGGATCCCCCAGCAGCGTTCGGGTTTGAGCATCATCGAGTCGCGTCACCAGGGTTTTCAGCAAGTCGCCGTTGGTCAACCGCTCCGACGACAGCCGCACGGGCTTCTTGCTGCCCGAGCCGAGAACCGCCACCACTTCGCCGTGAGCATCGACCAGTTCAACGGCGTCAGCGGTCCACCAGCCATCCAGTAACTGAAACTGCCAGAGGGGATCAGCACTCAGATACGCTGCCGGGTCGGCACTGGACATTTTGTCGATGAAGGCTGTGATATCGCGATCGATTCTGAACCGTTTCACCGTGTCACTGAGCAAGGGAATGGCCCGCTCATTGTTGCTGTACATGCGCAGTAGTGCGCCTGGATCGACCTTGCTGACCGCGCGGATATCGGTGAAATCCTCGGTCAGCCCGTCCACCGACGGCCCAAGCCTTTGCATCAGCGTCTGAATATTCCAGGTGTGCGGTTTCTCGCCTTCGATCACGAACGCACCCTCACCATTGGTCGCGACCAGCGGTTGATAAGCGTCGGGACGCCCCGGATGCAGGACCCGATGTTTGCCGCTACTCGCCTCTTTCCTGACCTCGAAGTGACGCCCCTCCAGGCGCAGGATCGACTTGCCTTGATGCACATGCAGCCCGCCAGCATCCGGCTTCGAGTCGGTCGCCAGAAGTAGATTGCGTTGCAGGTAGGGATCGATATTCTGCCCCCACAGGCGCCGGCTGCCATCGGCCAACGTAACCGGTCTGGCATTTTCGAGGAACGACGACAGTCTCGGTCGAATGACCTCTTGGGCAAAACTGCCGCCAATCGCGAACAGCCCGGCCTCGACAAGCGATACAGTCACACCGATGAGATGTTCTGCCGCTTGCTGATACTCGCCTTCGGCGAGGTCTATCACGCCCTCCACGACCTCGCTGACCAACTGGTAAACCATGTAGCCCAGCATCAGCTCACCGAGAAACGGTACAAACGGCGTCACCACCAACAGCGCGACATTGAGAATGTCGGAGAGCATTTTTTCCAGATTTTCGACCCAGGCCCAGCGCTCGTTGCTGTCGGCGGCCGCCGTGGAAACAGCCAATGTGCGGCCGTCGTCGAGCATTTTGTTGACGTGCTGCTGGAACAGATAAGTCCACACGTCACCGTTGTAACGCTCGCCCGTCTGCTCGCCAAAGCCAATCATGGCAATGCGCAGATGCGGGTTTTGCGCCGGCGTTTCGCGCCACGACGGTACATCCGGTCGCGGCGAAGGTCCGTGATACTGAACCGGAAACAGCAGCGCCTTGAGCTCGGCGAAAAAAAACCCACGCTGCTGATGATCGACGAACTGGCTGAAAAACACTTGATAGGGATTCGGCGAAGATTGCGACGCCAGGACATCGCCCTGCAACTGTCGCGTCAGCTCGGTTGAAAAAGCCCGCAGCGACGGGTACTCCTTCAAGGGGTGCACGGGGTCGTTCGGCACATAGGCGATTACACGCCTGACGCTGGTAACCGGTGCATCAGGATCCGGCATCATCAGCACAATGCCTGTCAGACGAACACCCAGCATCGACAGGTGATAGTAGCGGACCGGCAACCCGTCAAGTTGCAGCCCTCGTTTGCCGTCAAACATGTGCAGAGCGTGCAAATACGCTTGCGCAGAGATGTCTTTTTTCATCAATGCCAGATGAGCGGCTGTTTTGAAGGCATGTCGCTGGCATTCGATAACGCTTTTGCGCACGACACCACGGGCCAGGGGTTCAGCAGAATTCAAATAATCTTCGAGATAGATCTGGTATTGCGCGCCGATGTCCAGCGTTCGACACAATGTCTTGAACTGCTCGACAGTCATCGTCTTCAAACTTAAAGTTTCAAATAACCCGCGCTCATCCGGTTTGCTGATGAACTGGCTGCCCGCCAGCAACTCTTCACCTATGGAAAAATTATGCAATGCCGCATCAAGCATTGAAACGGTCCGAGCACTTACACCACCCGTTACATGAGCGGCCCAAGGTGACAAATGCGCCGGCGAATACAGTCTTATATAAGTTTCCCGAACATCAACTGTCACGCCGTACTGATCGTTAAGCGCCTGAATCAACAAGCGTTGCCCGAAGGCATGGGCGTCCTGCAATTTCGCAAAAATCTTGTCCACAGCAGTCTGCGCCTGCCATCCAGACACCATGGCGCGCTTGAGTGCATCGCGTTCGATCGAAGATGCCGCTTTCAACCAGGGCGGCATGACTTTGGCGCCCTGATTAAGATCGACAACTCTTTTGTGACTGGACTGTACCAACCACCCCGGAATGTTTTCCTTGATTAAAGCGTAATGAACACTTTGACCGACACCATCTTGTGTCGAGCTTTTAATAGTCGACATTAACTCATTCATTTCTAATTTCCACTCAGCCAACTGAAAGTATCAACGGCAGACTACAGTGAGAAATTCATTATCTTTTGAAGTAAGTTTCGGATAGTTCTGTAAGAAATATCCTTTTCGCATTAGAACAATTTATGCCGACGATAAAACTCCGGTGTGCAACCCGCCTGGCGTTGAAACATGGCGATAAAGGCTGAACCGCTGCTGTAACCGAGATCGAAGGCGATCTCCTGAACGCTGCGCTGACCTTCCAATGCTTCGATCGCCGCGAGATAGCGCAAACGCTGACGCCACTCGCCAAAACTCATGCCCAACTCCCGCAAAAACTGCCGTGCCAGCGTGCGTTCACTGACATGCACCTGCGCCGCCCAATGCGCCAACGGCTGATTGTTGCCCGGCTCGGCTTGCAAGGATTCAAGGATCGTCAGCAAACCCGAACTGCTCGCGTAGGGCAGATAACACTCGTGCACCGGCGCCTGCTGCAATTGATCGACCAGCACCTGCGCTAATCGCTGATCGGCATCCAGCTGGGGAATCTTCACGTCGCGCGCGGCGAAGTCCTTGAGAATCGCCTTGAGAATGTCGCTGATCGCCAGCGTGCAGGCGCGGGCGGGCAAATCGGCACAGACCTTGGCATCCAGACACACCGCGCGATAATTGACGGGTTGATGGCTGTAGAAACTGTGTTCGATCTGTGGCGGCACCCATACCGCATATTGTGGCGGCGACATGAAGCGGCTGCCGTCGACGTCCATGTGCAGCACGCCATGTGCCGCATACTCCAGCGTGCCCCACGGGTGGCGGTGCGGTGCGGCGAATTCGTGGGCGTTGAAGTCGGCGTAGCGAAAGTACACCGCCGATGGCAGTTCGCTGAAATCCAGCAGATCGATGTGTTTGCTGTTCATGCTGTCCGGTTTCAGAGGCAGGTTGTCCGGTTCGAAGTATAGGCCTGCATCCAGACAAGGGATAATTGCGCTTCATCAACGTACTGGTTCCAACGCATGCAATACGCTTTTCCGCTGCTGGCGATTTTTATCTGGGCCGGCAACACCGTGATCAACAAACTCGCGGTCGGTGCAATTTTCCCGGCCGAGATCGGTTTTTACCGCTGGCTGCTCGCCGGTTTGCTGTTTACCCCGTTCATGCTCAAAGCGGTGATCGCGCACTGGCCGCAGATTCGCCCGAACCTGAGCAGGATTTTCGTTCTCGGCGTGCTCGGGATGGCGGTCTATCAAAGCCTTGCCTACTTCGCCGCAACGCTGACCACCGCCACCAACATGGGCATCATTCTGTCGCTGATGCCGTTGATGTCGCTGGCCATGGCGATCATCAGCCTCGGTCAGCGCCTGACCGCCGGGGCACTGGTAGGCGCGGTACTGTCCTTCGCCGGAGTGCTGGTGGTGGTGTCGTCCGGCAGCCTTGGCGCATTGCTGCAACACGGCGTCAACCTGGGTGATGCGATGATGCTGATCGCGACCCTGGCCTATGCCATCTACAGCACCCTGTTGAAAAAATGGCAGCTGCGCTTGCCGCCGCTGGTGTTGCTGTATTTGCAGGTGCTGGTAGCGATTGTCGTATTGTTTCCGCTGTATGCCACTTCGCCGAAAACCGGTCTGACCGTGCAGAATATTCCGCTGGTGCTGTATGCGTGCCTGCTGGCCTCGATGCTCGCGCCGTTGGCGTGGATGCAGGCAGTGCAGCGTTTGGGGCCGAGCCGGACGACGCTGTTCTTCAATTTGCTGCCGTTGATTACCGCGCTGATTGCCGCTGTGGTGCTTAAAGAACAACTGGCGATGTACCACCTGGTCGGCGGCTTGCTGACGTTGGGTGGGGTGATTCTTTCCGAGCGCTGGACGACCGTGTTGGGCCGCAGACCAAGCATCGCCTGATCGGGCCTCGTCGCTGGCAAGCCCACCCACCAGGATTCACTTGTTCGCAAAATCTGTGTTCAACACAAAACCTGTGGGCTTGCCAACGATGAACGATGACTCGATCTGAAGGTTAAAGGCCGGCAGCCTTGAGGCGCGCCGCATGCTCGACAAACAATCGCAGCGGGTCCGCCCCCCTCCCCACCAGCCCCAACGATTGGTTGACGATGTCGAAGTGATCCAGCGGATAGTCATCACCGATCACGGTCCCCAGATGCGAGCTAAAACGCCCGACCATCCCGTCACACTGCCCCGGCTCACGCACAAAGGTTTTCGCAAACAAGCGACAGCTGCGATTCGTCCCGTCAAACAGATTGCCGCCACGATCCGTCTTGCCTGGCTGCAATGTCCCCGACCACGAGTAATAGCGCACGCCGCCGACCTCCTCCGGCCCGTGCCCGCCCCAGGTTTCAGGCAATCCCTGTGGATAACGCTGGTTGAACAGCGCCACGCCAGCGCTGGTCAGCGATTGGTGCGACGCATGGATATCCACCGGCAGTTTCGGCCCGTGATAACCGGTTTCGAGTAAGGCCATCAGCCACCCGACAAAACCCAACAGCGCGGCGAGAATGCGTCCTTTGGCGCTGTCCGCCGGATAATGTTTTTGCAGATAATCGGCCAGCTCCGAACCATGATTGGGCCCAGCGACCGAAGTCACCGAAGCGATCAGATCCGGCCGTTTCGCCGCCGCATACCGCGCTGTCAGTGAGCCCTGGCTGTGGCCGAACAGATTGACCTTCTGCGCGCCAGTCTCGCGCAGAATCTCATTGATGCGCGCGAGCAATTGCTCGCCACGCACTTCAGTCGAATTGAGCGGCGACACCTGCACGGCAATCACCGTTGCACCCGCTCGGCGCAACGCCTTGATGATCCCGAACCAGTAGGGATAGAGCACCAGCCGGATAAACCCGAGCATGCCCGGCACCAGCACCAGCGGATAACGCGTCGACATGAGCAGACATCCTTGAGTTCGGTGAATAGAGGCAAGGCCTGCAAAACCCCCGCCAAGCATCCCTGCTGAACATGACAGCACAACCATCAGCCTGCTTCGACGATCTTTTCGCCCCTCCAGATCCGATAAAACTTTTTGCTTCGCTCGGGACTCACAACTTGGGTAGCGACCACGGCCGCAGAACGTGGCGCCCATCGGATTAGCCTCCAGGAGACTGAAATGAGTGACGACCTGCATCTGTCAGATGTGCAAACACTGCGCGAACGTGCGCGCCAACACGTCGAGAACGGCGCTGTGACCGAAAGTTATAGCGCCGACCGTGAGGAGGTGCTGCGCTTGCTCAATGCATCGCTGGCCACCGAACTGGTTTGCGTGCTGCGCTACAAGCGCCACTACTTCATGGCCAATGGCGTGAAAGCCCATGTGGCCGCCGAAGAATTCCTCGAACACGCGAATCAGGAAGCCGAGCACGCCGACCGTCTGGCCGAGCGCATCGTGCAATTGGGCGGTGAACCGGAGTTCAACCCTGACCTGCTGTCGAAAATGTCCCACGCGCAATACGTGGCCGGGAACAACCTCAAAGAGATGGTTTACGAAGACCTCGTGGCCGAGCGCATCGCCATCGACAGCTATCGCGAGATCATTCAGTACATCGGCGAGAAAGACCCGACAACTCGGCGCATCTTCGAAGACATCCTCGCGCAGGAAGAAGAGCACGCCGATGACATGGCCGACATCCTGAAAGACCTTTAAACCTTAAAAGCAAAAGATCGCCGCCGCCGGCGATCTTTTGCTCTGCCTTACCTGGATGGCTTGACCGTCACGGGTGCCTTGCCCGCCTTCATCTGCTCCAGCAATGGCGCACACTGATTCGGCTCACCACCACTCGGCGCTACCAGCGCCAGCAACCCTGCCGCCGGTGCCGCAATCACACCCAATGCGACCATCCCCGCGCCGCGAAGCAGCAGTGGCACAGCCTTGACCCCGGCGTCGGGCTTGATGAACTTGCCGCGCACGTACAGCGGCGAGCGCAGGGAAATCAAACGCCAGCCCTTCGATTCCGGTGTCACGGTCAAATCCAGTTGCTCGGTGGCCATGTTTGCCGTGCCGTCGATATAGATGATCGCGTTCTCGGTATCGAAGACGAACAGTCGTGTCGTCGCCAATCCGGTCTTGATGTCGAAGTCCGCTGCCGCGCAATTGATCTTCACTTCCTTGTCGCCGAAGATCTTGCCGACCACGTAGTTGCCTACGTTGAGCCCAGCCAGTTCCATCAACTCACGGCTGATCGCACCGTCATTGATCAACATCTTCAACTGGCCATTGGCGCCGCCGAGGAGCTTGGCCACCGAGTTGCCGCGACCGCTGATATCGGCATCGCCATTGAGCTCACCGAAACTGGTCTTCATCGGCTCAAACGTCGGGAACAGTTCTTTCAGCTTGAACTTGCGCGCGGTCAGCTTGGCCCGGCCTTCCAGCGGTTCTGTGCGACCGTTGAGGCGAATTTGCGCGTCGAGATTGCCACCGGCAACGCCGAAACGCAGCGGTTCGAGGCTGAGTTCGCCATCATTGAGTTTCAGGTGGGTATAGAGGTCAGTGAACGGCAGCTTTTCGCTGTGGACGATGCGTTTGCCGGTGAACTCGACATCGGCGTCCATCGCGCGCCAGCGATCAGTCTTGAACTCTTCAACCGGCAGCACTTTATCCGCCGGTTGCTTGCTTTCACCGCCACGGGCCTTTTGCTTGTCGTTCGAATCGGCGCCGATCAACGGCGCGAGGTCGGCGAACAGCAATTGATTGGACAGCAGCGCGCCGCTGAGTTTTGGCCTTGGCTGGCTGGCGGCGTAGGTCAGGTCGCCGTGGATGTCGCTGTTGCCGATCTTGCCGTTGAATTGCTCATAGGTGAACTTCGCGCCGGCGGCGTCATGCAGCTTGGCGATCAGGTGGCCATCGGTGGAATACGGCGGCGTGTCCGGCAAGGTGACGCCAGTCAGCGGGTAGAGATTGCCCAGGCTGGCACCGGCCAGCGTCAGGCGCAGATCGAGGGCGCCAAGATTCATCGGGTCGGTCAGGGTGCCGGCCAGTTCGATACGGGTGTCGCCGATCTTCGCCTGCGCTTGCAACGGGAACGGCTTGCTGGCGTCCTGCAAGGCCAGCAAGCCACCGATTTTGCCCCGACCGCTGAGGTTCTGGCCGTGATATTGGCCTTTGACCTTCAGCGCAAACGCGTAGTCCTGTGGTGCACCGCCCTTGTCCTGCGCAGTTTTTGCCGCTTTGTCGCCGACGATGTCGCTGTAAGGGATCGGTTTGCCCAGCGGATCGATCAACACATCGAGGTTGGTTTTCAAGCTCTGGTCATCAAGGGTGACGTGGCCCTTGTCGAACTTGATGGCGCCAATGTCGACAACCCAGTTAGACGGTTCAGCGTTCGGGTCCTTGGGATCGAACTTGAAGGTCCAGTTGGCGCGGCCGTCCGCCAGGCGCTGCAAATCGGCGTTGGGTTCAGTCAGGTCGATACGCGGAATCATCACGCGTTGCGCCAGCAGAGCCAGTGGCGAGATACGCAACTCGACGCGTTTGAGGGTGACCATCTGCGGTTTCTTCGACCAGTCCGGATTGCCCAGGCTCAAATCCTCGGCGACAACGTGCGGCCACGGCACCCAGGCACGCCAGCCACCTTCATCCGGTTCGCGCTGCCAAATAACGGCGAGGTTGCCATTGATCGCAAACGGTCGGTGCAGCTCTTCCGAGACTTTGGCGTTGAGCGGCGGTTTGATCCGGTTCCAGTCGAAGAACACGATGATCAAAACCAGCACGGCCAATAACAGCACGAGGATGGCGAAGGTCCAGCTGAAGATTTTTCCAGTGCGCGTCATGCACAAAGCTCCTGATCACGACCGTTCGCCAATGTCGCGGCGAACGGCTGAAACGGCGGGCCAAAGCGGCCCCTATGAATTCTGTGACTGGCAAAAGGCCCGCAGGTTTAATCAAAAGGCCGATTAAGGCGCAAAAACCTGCGTGCAATCTGACCGGTCAGTCGAACAGCGTTACCGCCCCCGCACTTTTGCGAGGCGTGAGTGAGTCGAAAATACCCACCTCGATGCAAAACCGATGCTCCGAAAGGCCCGATCTAGAGCCTCCCGCCAGAACAATCAATTCTGTTGATTATTACCATTGCGTTTATGAACTTTTATATCGACTTATCGAGAGTAGCATTGCCCTCGTACCCACTTTATCGCCCTCCCAAGGAGCAACCCATCATGAAACGCCAATTACTGCTCAGCCTTACCCTGTCGATGCTAGCCAGCACTGCTTTCGCCCTGCCGGCTGCCGACCAAGCCACGCCACAAGTCAAAGACAGCCACTCGGTGTTCAGCCAAACCCTCGCCGAAGACGGTTATGACCGCACTCCACAGGGTCAGACCCTGGCCGAAGATGGCTACGACAAAACCCCACAAGGTCAACTCGCCGAGAACGGTCGCAACCGTCTGGAAGAAAAAGGCCTGGTAGAAGACGGCTACGACAAGACTCCACAAGGCCAGGCTGTCGCCGAAGGTGGCCGTGATCGCCTGGAAGAAAAAGGTCTGGTCGAAGATGGCTATGACAAAACCCCACAAGGTCAGCTTGCCGAAGGTGGTGGTGACCGTGTGATCGAACGCAACAGCGCTGTGAGCTAAGCCCGTGGCGGCCTCGAAAAAAAGCCCAATCGACGGATTGGGCTTTTGACTTTTCAGGCGCTGGTAAAAGATCCCGCAAAAATCCCCGCTGCACCGTCCTGCCGTTCGACGCCGATAAAGCCGATTTGCTAGAGTGCGGCGCTTGTCCTGCCGAAGAACACACTCTGCGATGCTGCCCCGCGCCGAACAGAAACAACAGACCCGCAACGCCCTGATGGACGCTGCCCGCCACTTGATGGAAAGCGGCCGAGGATTCGGCAGCCTGAGCCTGCGCGAAGTGACGAAAACCGCCGGGATTGTGCCCACCGGTTTCTACCGGCATTTTGCCGATATGGACGAACTCGGGCTGGTGCTGGTCAGTGAAGTCGGCCAGACCTTTCGCGAAACCATCCGCCTGGTCAGACACAACGAATTCGTCATGGGCGGCATTATTGATGCCTCGGTGCGGATCTTTCTCGATGTGGTCAGCGCCAACCGTTCGCAGTTCCTGTTTCTCGCCCGCGAGCAGTACGGCGGTTCGCAGCCGGTGCGTCAGGCCATTGGGCGCTTGCGCGAGAACATCAGCTCCGACCTGGCTGTTGACCTGACCCTGATGCCCAAGCTTCAGCATCTGGACGCGGCCGGGCTGAGCGTTATGGCCGACCTGATCGTTAAATCGGTGTTTGCCACCCTGCCCGACATCATCGACCCGCCGCCCGAAGCGTTGCCGGAGCATTTGACGCCGCAGGCGAAGATTACCCAGCAACTGCGCTTCATCTTTATCGGCCTCAAGCATTGGCAAGGCCTGGGCAGCACTGAGTAAAGACCCAAAGATCGCAGCCTTCGGTGGCTCCTACAGGGATTGATGTAGGCGTTGCCGACGGCTGCGATCTTTTTTGCGCGCCACAAAAAGGTGCGTGTAAAAATCTTCACGCACCAAAACCTTCCAAAATCCCGCAACATCTTGAAACATCCGCTACGCTCCGACAGGGATTTCCTACATCTCGTCCGATTGGCAAGGCCCTTGCTCTAGCCTGAGCATTGTCCATAGCTGGAAGTTTTCCGATGCTGGTGATTCACCGCAGAATCGACCCCCAACCCGTCTGGGCCGCTGAATTGCACCTGACCTTCGAAGCGCGGAGTAAAAGCCGTTTGCGCTGTTTCAGTGCCGAGGGTGAAGACGTCGGGTTGTTTTTGGAGCGTGGCCAGGCGCCGCTGCATGGCGGCGAATGCCTGCAAGCAGAAGATGGCCGAATCGTCCGCGTTTGCGCGCGTCCCGAACAACTGCTGCACGTCACCTGCGCCAACGCTTTCGAATTGACCCGCGCCGCGTATCACCTCGGCAATCGCCACGTGGCCCTGCAAGTTGGCGATGGCTGGCTGCGCCTGCTCGACGACTACGTGCTCAAGGCAATGCTGGAACAACTCGGTGCACAGGTCGAAGCCATTGAAGCGCCGTTCCAGCCGGAACACGGTGCCTACGGCGGCGGCCATCACCATTCACGTCACGGCGACGAAGATTTCAACTACGCGCCAAAACTCCATCAGTTCGGCGTGCGCCTGTGAATCCGGCCTGGGCGCTGCTGCGCCTGGCCAGTCCGCAACTGCCGATTGGCGGCTACAGCTATTCACAAGGCCTGGAAATGGCGGTGGATAACGGCCGGGTGAACAGCCCCGACAGTGCGCGACGCTGGATCAGTGATCAGTTGCTGCTCAATCTGTCGCGCTTCGAAGCGCCGCTGTTGCTTGCCCATTGTCAGGCGGCGGCGGATGAAAACTGGGCTGAGCTACTGCAGATCAGCGAAGGCCATCGCGCCAGCCGCGAAACCCGCGAGCTGCATCTGGAGAGCCGGCAGATGGGCTATTCGTTGCAGCAACTGCTCAACGGCTTGCCGGAACTCGACGCGCCCGCCCGCACCTTTCTCCAACAATGCAGCGAACCGCATCTGGCGCTCTGCTGGGCACTGGCCGCGCGCGCCTGGGGCATCAGCCCACAGGATGCCCTTGCCGCATGGCTGTGGAGCTGGCTGGAAAACCAGCTCGCGGTCTTGATGAAAACCCTGCCGCTGGGCCAGCAAGCCGCCCAACGCCTGACCAGCGAACTGCTGCCGCTGCTGCAACAAGCCCAGCAGGACGCGACCCGAATCAATCCTGAACACATTGGCAGCGCCGCATTCGGGCTGTCCCTGGCGTGCATGGCCCACGAGCGCCAGTACAGCCGCCTGTTCCGTTCCTAGGGCCTTTTATCTTGGAGAATCAAATGAACACACAACCCCTGCGCGTCGGCATCGGCGGCCCGGTCGGTTCCGGCAAAACCGCGTTGACCCTGGCCCTGTGTCTGGCGCTGCGCGAGCGCTACAACCTCGCCGTCGTGACCAATGACATCTACACCCGCGAAGACGCCGATTTTCTGGTGCGCAACGAAGCCCTCGCGCCAGAACGCATCATCGGCGTTGAAACCGGCGGCTGCCCGCACACCGCGATCCGTGAGGACGCCTCGATCAACCTTGAAGCGGTCGATCAACTTAACCGACGCTTTCCCGGGCTGGATCTGATTCTGGTGGAGTCCGGTGGCGACAACCTGTCGGCGACGTTCAGCCCGGAACTGTCCGACCTGACCATTTACGTGATCGACGTTTCGGCCGGCGACAAGCTGCCACGCAAGGGTGGGCCCGGTATCTGCAAGTCCGACCTGCTGGTGATCAACAAGATCGACCTGGCGCCGCTGGTGGGTGCTTCGCTGGAGATGATGGACAGCGACACCAAACGCATGCGCAACGGCAAACCGTTCGTCTTCAGCAATCAGAAAACCGGTCAGGGTCTGGAAGAGATCATCGCCTTCATCGAACGTCAGGGCCTGTTGACTGCTGCCTGATTCACGACTTATCAACAAGGAAGCTTATTCATGACACTTAAACGCATTCTTGGCGCACTGGCGCTGCTGCTGACCCCGGCGCTGGCCTTTGCTCACCCGGGACATGGCGACAGCGGTTTGATCGCCGGCATCAGTCACCCGATTGGCGGTCTCGACCATTTGCTGGCGATGGTCGCTGTTGGTTTGTGGGCGGCGCAGCAACAAGGCGCGGCGCGCTGGGCGCTGCCGTGCACGTTTGTCGGCACCATGCTGATCGGCGGCATGCTCGGCTTTGAAGGGCTGGAATTGCCGGCGCTGGAAAGCGGGATAGCCGCATCGGTGCTGGCGCTGGGTCTGGCGGTGGCGCTGGCGGTGCGTCCGCCACTGGTTTTGGCGGTGGCGGCAACGGCGGTGTTTGCGCTGTTCCATGGTGTCGCGCATGGCCTTGAATTGCCTGACATGACCAGCCCGTGGGCGTATGCCGCAGGTTTCGTCGCCGCCACTGGCGTGTTGCATGCCGCCGGTTATGGCGTGGTGCGGGTGCTGCCTCAAGCCGCAGCGCCGCTGGTGCGCCTTGCAGGTGCTGCCTCAGCAGTGACCGGTGCTTGGTTACTGGCGGGCTGATCTCTATCGCCTGAACCGTCCTCATCGCTGGCAAGCCAGCTCCCACAGGTTTTGTGTACGACAACAAATCCTGTGGGAGCTGGCTTGCCAGCGATGACGGCCGATCAGACACCGAGCCGCTAATGTCGGTCTCTCTGCTACCATGTCGCGCAATCGCCCCAGCCGTGACGACGTCCGCCCATGCCCCACGCTTCCCGCTCCACCTCCCTGCCTGAATTGACCGCCCTGTTCAGCGAAGTGCAACAGCATTTCGTCAACGTGATCGTGCCCCTCTGGCAAGGTCCGGGCTGGAATGCCGACATGGCGCTGCCTTACGAGGCGCTGGATGCTGCGCATCAACCGCTGCCAGCGCAACGCTATCGGGCAATGGCCTGCGCACGACAGCTCTATCTGTTTTCCAGTCTGATCGGGGTTGTGGATAACGCGGGTGTTCGCGCGGCGGAGCTGTTCCGCTCGCTGCAACGGCACTTCCACGATGCCGAGCACGGCGGCTGGTTCTACAGCATCGATGCGCTGGGCAAACCGCTGGATCAGCGCAAGGATCTCTATACCCACGCGTTCATCCTGTTCGCCTGCGCGCATTACTGGGAAAAGTCCCGCGAGCCGCTGGTCGAGTCGACGCTCAACGCGGCGCTGGAAATCATCGGCCGACGTTTCGCCACGGGTGACGGCTTGTACGAAGCGTGCCTTGAACGCGACTGGATCACCTTGCAAACCGGCCCGTTGCAGAATCCGCTGATGCATTTGGCCGAAGCCTTTCTCGCGACATTGTCAGTGCGTGAAGACGCGGCAACGCAACAAGCGCTGCTTGAGTTATGCACAGCCATGCACAAGCAGTTCGTCGACCCGCAACACGGCGTGCTGATGGAGAAGCCGCTCGGGGCTGTGGATAACTGGTATGAGCCGGGGCATCAGTTCGAGTGGTATTTCCTGCTGGAGTCATCAACGCTGCTGCGCGGTTCGAAACTGCATGCTGCACTTGATCGCGCCTTTGCCTTCACCGAGCAATATGGCGTGGTGCAGCCATCCGGCGCGGTGCGGGCGATGCTTGATCTGGAAATGGACGGTCGGCCGAAAGATTCGACTCAGCGGATCTGGGCGCAGGCTGAATATTTACGGGCGTTGACGTTGCGGCCAGCCAGTGAAGCGGCGGTGCTGCACCAATTGCAGGCGTTGCAGCAGCGGTTTCTGCATGCCGGTGGCTGGCATGAGTGCCGGGATGAGCTGGGGGAAGTCAGCCGCAAGGACATGCCGTCGACGACGCCGTATCACCTAGCGACTTGCTACAGCGGCTTGGCTGAATACCTGCACTGATTTCATGCCAATGAGATCCACTGTGGCGAAGGGATTTACTGTGGTGAGGGTATCCACTGTGGTGAAGGGATTTACTGTGGCGAGGGGATTTATCCCCGTTGGGGCGCGAAGCGGCCCTAAAAAGGGGCCCTAAAAAGAGCGGGGCCGCTGCGCAGGAGAGTGTCAGATTTTTTGTGTGCGGGCCGTTAATGGCCTGCCGTCAGGCAGGCCTTCATTTCACCAGTTAGACCTGATGAATCGGTCCCCGTACAAAACCGCAAATTGATTCATAGCGTTTTTCCAGTCATGGGCGGCGCTTCCCCAGTTGGCGGTGATGTTTTGCAGTGCCAGCCAGATCAGTTTCGTCGCGGCTTCGTCGGTTGGAAAGTGACCTCTTGTCTTGATGATCTTGCGCAGCTGCGAGTTGATACTCTCGATGGCATTGGTGGTGTAGATCACCTTTCGTATGGCTGGCGGGAACACAAAGAACGGGATAACTCGATCCCAAGCGCGTCGCCAGGCTGCAACCACCGTTGGATATTGCTTGCCCCAAGGCCCCGATTCGAAGGCATCCAGAGCTTGCTCGGCGACTTCGGCGTTGAGTGCTTGATAAATCGGTTTCAGGGCCTTGGCCAGTTCGCGACGCTTGTCCCATGCCGCGTAATCAAGGCTGTTGCGGATCAGGTGAACGATGCATGTCTGCAACGCTGTCTGAGGAAACACTGCACTCAAGGCTTCAGGCATGCCTTTGAGACCATCCGTTACCGCAATCAGGACATCTTCGACACCTCGGGTTTTAAGGTCGTTGAAGACTTTCATCCAGAACTTGGCGCCCTCTGTGTTCTCAATCCAGATGCCCAGAATGTCGCGGGTGCCGTCCGGAAGTACGCCCAGAGCCAGGTAAATCGCTTTGTTGCGAACCACGCCTTCATCACGGATTTTAACCCGCAGCGCATCAAAGAAAATGACCGGGTACATGGGCTCGAGGGGCCGTTGTTGCCACGTACTGACTTCCTCCAGAACAGCGTCGGTAACGGTGCTGATGAAGTCATGGGAGACATCTGTTGCGTACTGTTCCGAGAGAAATGCACGAATCTCACGAACGCTCATGCCGCGGGCATACATGGCAATGATCTTGTCATCAAAGCCTGTAAAACGCCGCTCGTGTTTGGGGATCAAAATCGGAGAAAAGCTGCCGTCACGGTCTCTGGGAATATCCAGACGCAACGGGCCGTCATCGGTCAGCACGGTTTTGCCGCTCTTGCCGTTACGCTGGTTACTCGAATCCTCAGGGCGCTCCGCGCCCTGAGGATAGCCAAGGTGAAGTCCCAACTCGGCACCAAGGGCTCTTTCGATAAGCGCCTTTTTGAACGCCATCGCGGCATCCTGAATCGCTTCGGCACTCATCGTCTCGCTGAGGAACTGGTCGATCAGCTCTTTTGGAATGGACGGAAGGTCACGCTTGGCCTCACGGGCCGGTTTCTTTTTGGTTGGCATACATGCACCTCTGCAGCATGTTATGCCCGAACACAAAATTTATGACACTCCCCTGCGCAGCCCAACGGGGATAAATCCCCTCGCCACAATAAATCCTCTCCCCACAATAAATCCCCTCCCCACAATAGATCCCATCCCACAATAAATCCTCTCTCCATAAAGATCCCTTCACTACAGTAGATCCCCTATCCACAACGGTGTTCTCACCACAGATCCGGATTACATCAGGCGATCCACTTCTTGTCTCCGGTAAAGCTGATGGTCAACCAGCGCGCCGCATCCGGTTTGCCCAGCTTCGCCGAAATCTCCTCACGCAATGCATCCAGTTGCCCGACATTGCTCAGCGCATAGTCCGCCGGCAACACCACATGAATCTCGATAAACCGCGCTCGCCCGTGCTTCTGCACGTAGGACACGTAGTCGTCGAAACCATGCTCAACCTTGGCGGCGTCCATCACCAGGCGCACCTGCTCATCCAGTGTGTCCGGCGCAATCCCCAGGACATCCCGCAAAGCGGGTCCGAGGATCTTGAACGCCGGCGGCAACATGGTCAGCGCCAGCACGATCAGGATTAGCGGGTCGACGTAAACCGCCCACTGACCATAGCCCTGAGACTTGAGCAGCAGCGCCGCGAGGAAACTGATCAACAGGCCGACCGAGAGCATCGCGTCCACCAGCCAACTGATGTTGTCGAATTGAATCAGCGTGGATTTGAGCTTGCGATTGCGCCGGCGAACGTAGAAGAAATAAGCGAACTCAACCACGGTAAACACCGCGGCATAAATGATCACCAGCCCCAACTCGATCTCGCGACCACCATTGATGATGCCGAACACACCGTTGAGAAACGCGTAGATAGCGATCAACAGCAGGAAACTGCCTTCGATCAGCAACACCATCGGCTCCAGATGCCAGAAGCCGAACTGGAAACGGTGATTGCTTTGCTTGGCGATCAACTTGGCAGTGATCAGCATCAAGACTTTGATGAATGTTGCGATCAGCGAAAAAAAACCATCGAACATGATGGATTGGGAACCCGATACAAAACCGGTGACGATCCCGGCGATCGACACCGCGAACATCAGGATGGTCGATTGCTTGAGCAGCGACTGCTCACCTCGGTTACTCACTTTAACTCCTCGAAAAACCTTGAAAACCGCAGGGTGCGGTTGGGTTGTTGCGAGAGGAGTTTACCTTATCGCCCTGTTCTGGCCGATTTGGCCTCTTCGCGGGCAAGCCTTGCTCCTACTTTGAAATGCATTCCAATGTGGGAGCGAGCCTGCTCGCGAAGAACGATGACGCGGTATTAAGCCTTGTTACGCTCGATCGCAAACCCAGCCCAGGTCTGGCTCACCGGCATCAATTCCAGGCTATTGATGTTGATGTGCGCGGGCGCGTTCATGACCCAGAAAATCGTTTCGGCGATGTCCTGCGGCTGGATCGGCTCGGCACCCGCGTACGTCGCGTTGTAACGCTCCTGATCGCCAGCGAAACGCACCAGCGAAAACTCGCTCTCGCACAGCCCCGGCTCAATGTTGCTGACCCGCACACCCGTGCCCTGCAAGTCGCAGCGCAGGTTCAGCGAAAACTGTTTAACGAACGCTTTGGTCGCGCCATACACGTGGCTGCCCGGATACGGATAGTTACCGGCAATGGAGCCGAGGTTGACGATACCGGCGCCACGGCCATGGGCGATCAGGCGCGGCAGCAGCAAGCGCGTGGCGTACATCAGGCCTTTGACGTTGGTGTCGACCATGGTGTCCCAATCGTCCAGATCGCATTTCGGCGCCGGGTCCACGCCCAGCGCCAGACCGGCGTTGTTGATCAGGCCACGCAGTTTGGCGAACGATGGCGGCAGCTTGGCAATCGCCTCTTCCATCGCCTTGCGGTCACGGACATCGAGGACCAGACCGAGCACTTCAGTCTGCTTCGACAGTTCGGCGCAAAGCGCATCAAGGCGTTCTTCACGACGGCCGGTCAGCACCAGTTTCCAGCCAGCCTCGGCAAAACGGCGGGCGCAGGCTTCACCAAAACCGGACGTTGCGCCGGTGATAAACAGGGTGTTGGACATCGTGTTCTCCTTGCTTCGGCCACCGGAGCAGCCCTGAAATAGAAAATCAGCCCGCAGCATGCCCGGCCCGTGAATATCGGGCAACACCTGCGGCAGCTCCTGCATGGACGTATTTCAGCTCAAAAAATGATCAATCGTCGAAACGCCATACAGGGCGTGGCCTGTAGCCATGTGCGCGCACGTTATCCACAAGCCCTTCCACAGTTTCCGGGGGCAAGTGAAAACGCGCAAAGCCGCGCCACACAAGGCTTTGCGCGGAAAATAGAAAGTTTTTTGCTTGACCCTAACGCGGCAGATGTGCGGGACATGGCATTTTGCACGACTGCACAGTCACGGCGGTGATTGCGCCGGGCCAGTAATTACGCCGCTTAGCGCAGTCTTTCCAGAGTTTAGTCACAGACTTATCCACAGGATGGTTCATATGGAATCGGCTGCTCGAACGCAACTATAAAGAGGTTGACAAAGACGTCTGCCGCTATCGCAAAAACGCCTGATCAAAAAACACTCACACACCTGCAAGCCACGTATTACAAGGGCTTCAGCCAGCTACTCCCACGTTATTCACAGCCAGCTCCACAGCAAACGGGGACAAGTCAAAACTGTGGAAAAACAGCCATTTGCAGCGTCTATATGTCGCGCTTTGGCAGGTAGCGGAATTTGTTTTCCACAATTTCGGAATCGACTTGATATGGAAGATGGATTCACTGTAGGAGCTGCCGAAGGCTGCGATCTTTTGACGTCGGTTTTTAAGATCAGAAGATCGCAGCCTTCGTCAGCTCCTACATGGAATATGGCGGGCATGAAAAAGCCCCGGGACTTGCGTCGCCGGGGCTGTGTGTCTCCGGGGATAACTCAGTGCCCGCCCAGATAAGCGTTACGCACCTCCTCGTTCACCAGCAACTCCTTACCCGTGCCGGTCAGGCGAATCTCGCCGTTGACCATCACATATGCCCGATCCGACAGTTTCAACGCATGGTTAGCGTTCTGCTCAACGAGGAAAATGGTCATGCCGGTTTTGGCCAACTCGCGCAGGGTCGCGAAGATCTGCTTCACCACGATCGGCGCCAGACCCAGGCTCGGTTCATCGAGCAGCAGCAACTTCGGCCGGCTCATCAAGGCGCGGGCGATGGCAAGCATTTGCTGCTCGCCGCCAGACATGGTCATCGCCCGTTGCGTGCGTCGTTCCTCCAGCCGCGGGAACAGTTCGAACATGCGCTGCATATCTTCTTTAGCGTATTTGTCACCAATTGGAATGGTGCCCATCAGCAGGTTTTCCTCGACGGTCATGTCGGGGAACACCCGCCGCCCTTCCGGCGACTGCGCAATGCCGTTGGAGGCGATGTAGTGCGAAGACTTCTGGGTAATGTCGACGCCTTGATAAAGGATCTGCCCGCCCGCAGCCCGCGGCTGGCCGAAGATCGACATCAGCAATGTCGACTTGCCGGCACCGTTGGAGCCGATGAGGCTGACGGTTTCGCCTTCGTTGATCTGCAGCGAAACGCCTTTGAGTGCTTGAATAGGGCCGTAGAACACGTCCAGGTCTTTTAGCTCGAGGATTGGTTGGGTCATACCAGCTCCTCTTCGTCGGCGCCCAGATAGGCCGCAATCACTTTCGGATCATGGCGGATGGCTTCCGGTCCTCCTTCAGCGATGACAATGCCGTGGTCCAGCACCACGATGTGGTCGGAAATGCTCATTACCATGCCCATGTCGTGTTCGATCAGCACCACGGTCAGATCGTGCTCGTCGCGCAGCAGCCGGATCATCGCGCTCAGCGCTTCGGTTTCCTGAGGGTTGAGGCCGGCGGCCGGTTCGTCGAGGCAGATGATCTGCGGCCGCGTGCACATGGCCCGGGCGATTTCCAGACGGCGTTGCTGGCCATACGAAAGCTCACCGGCGAGACGGTTGGCGCAGTCCACCAGATCGACCACTTCCAGCCAGTAGAACGCGCAATCCAGCGCGTCGCTTTCGGCCTTGCGGTAACCCTTGGTGTTGAGGATGCCGGCGAGCATGTTGCGGTTGACCCACATGTGCTGCGCCACCAGCAGGTTTTCCAGCACCGACATTTCCTTGAACAGGCGAATGTTCTGGAAAGTCCGCGCCAGGCCTGCGCGGTTCACCAAGTGAGTGCCACCGAACATCTTGTAATACAGGCGGCTGAGGAAGGATTTCGGCGAAACGAAATCGGTTGGTTTGAACGACTCACCGAGCAGTTTGATGACGTTAGTCTTCTGGCCGCGCACGTTGAGTTCGATCTTGCCGCCGGAGGCCTTGTAGAAGCCGGTCAGGCAGTTGAACACCGTGGTCTTGCCCGCGCCGTTAGGGCCGATCAGGGCGAAGATCGAGTTGCGCTTGACCTTCAGGCTGACATCGCTCAAGGCCTTGATGCCACCGAAGTGCATCATCAGTTTTTCCACAGAGAGTACGACTTCACTCATGGCGCAGTCCTCTCATAGTGAATGACACCTTTGCGTGGAGTAACCCCGGTGCGGCTGATGCGGATCAGCCCACGTGGTCGCCAGATCATCATCAACACCATCAGGATGCCGAACAGCAGCACGCGATATTCAGCGAAGCCGCGCAACAGTTCCGGGGCGACGGTCAGCACGAATGCGGCGATCACCACGCCGATGGTCGAACCCATGCCGCCGAGCACGACGATGGCCAGAATCAGCGCCGATTCGAAGAAGGTGAACGAGGTCGGGTTGACGAAGCCTTGATAGGTGGCGAAGAACACCCCGGCAAGACCGGCAGTCGATGCACCGATAGTGAATGCCGAGAGCTTGACCAGTACATGGTTGAGGCCCATCGAACGGCAGGCAATTTCATCTTCACGCAAGGCTTCCCAGGCGCGGCCGACCGGCATTTTCACCAGACGATGCTTGATGTACAGCACGGCCAGGACCACGAGGAACAACACTGCATAAATAAAGTAGTACTTCACGTCCGGGTTGTAGGCGATGCCGAAGAACTCGTGAAACGGTACCCCGCCATCCTTCGCCCGTTTGCCGAACTCCAGACCAAAGAACGTCGGCAGCGGCGCCGGCATGCCGTTCGGGCCGCCGGTCAGCGACAGCCAGTTGTTGAGGATCAGACGAATGATCTCACCGAAGCCCAACGTCACGATCGCCAGATAGTCGCCGTGCAGGCGCAGCACCGGGAACCCGAGGATGCAACCGGCCAGACCCGCAGTGATCGCCGCCAGTGGCAGCACGGTCCAGAAGCCCAGCCCCAGATACTGGTAGCCGAGCGCCAGACCGTAGGCACCGATGGCGTAGAACGCCACGTAACCGAGGTCGAGCAGACCGGCCAGCCCGACCACGATGTTCAACCCCAGCCCCAGCAGCACGTAGATCAACCCGAGGATGACCACGCCCAGCAGGTAGGAGTTGGAGACAAAGGGCACGATGACGGCCAGCACAATCATCAGCGAGATGATCCAGCGCAGGCGTGATTTGTGATCGGCAGGCAACACATGCACGCCAGAACCGGTGCTCTCGAATCCGTCGAGAATCTTCAGGCCCTTGGGCGTTTGCAGGAACAGGCTGAGGGCAAAGCGGCCAATCATGACGATGCCAATCAGCCACGCTACACGGGTCGGTTCAAGGTTGAAGCTGTAACCCTCAAGAACGACGCCGACAATCGGCCCGAATACGATCAGGGCAATCAGGCCGGCCAGAATCGCCTCAACCAGGCTTTTTTTGATATCAATGCTTTTTGGGGTGGTTGAAGACATCGCTTACACCTTCGACACAAGAGGACGGCCCAACAGGCCCTGCGGCCGGAAGACCAGAACAAGTACGAGCAGCGAGAAGCTGAACACGTCTTTGTAGTCGGAGTTGACCAGGCCGGAGAACAGCGACTCGGAGATCCCGAGAATGATCCCGCCGAGCATCGCTCCGGGCAGCGAGCCGATGCCGCCGAGCACCGCTGCAGTGAACGCTTTGATGCCGATGACGAAACCTGCGTAGAAGTCGAACGTGCCGTAGTTCATGGTGATCAGCACGCCGGCCAACGCCGCCATGGCTGCACCAATGATGAACACATAGGAAATCACTCGGTCGGTGTTGATCCCCAGGATCGAGGCCATCTTGCGGTCTTGCTGAGTGGCGCGGCACATACGGCCGAGCTTGGTGTACTTGATCACGTAGGTCAGCAGGCCCATGCCGACGAACGCGGCCACGAGGATGAAGATCTTGGTGTAGGTCAGCTGGACGAAGCCGGTGCCGATATCGATGCGCCAGGCGCCGGTGAGTAGCGTCGGAACACCCTGTTGGCGGGCGCCCTGACTGATCTGGGCATAGTTTTGCAGAATCAGGGAGATACCGATGGCACTGATCAGTGGTGCCAGCCGGGTGGAATTGCGCAGAGGTTTGTAGGCGACTCGCTCAATGACCCAGCCATACACCGCGGTGACGACGATGGTGAAGATCAGTGTGCCGAGCATCAGCAGCGGGAAGGATTCGATACCGAAGTACGCCAGCAGAGCCAGACTGATTGCCGCCAGGTAAGCGGAAATCATGTAAACCTCGCCGTGGGCGAAGTTGATCATGCCGATGATGCCGTAGACCATTGTGTAGCCGATGGCGATCAGGCCGTAGACCGACCCGAGGGTCAGGCCGTTGACCAGTTGCTGCAGGAAAATACCATCCATAACGCAATCTCACGCAGTGAGAACCTGCACACCTGTGGGCGTGCGGCTCTTCTAGGGAAAATACAGATTTACGTCGGAGCAGTGTCAGCCACGATCAGCCCTTCCCACCCCGCCCCCTGTAGGAGCAAGGCTTGCCCGCGAAAGCGATTCAACATTCAACAAATGCTGTCGCCTGTCAGTCCGTCTTCGCGGGCAAGCCCGGCTCCTACAAGGAACCGTGGGATCAACTGATCGCGTCAGCCCTTACTTCTGTTTTTCCAGCTGGTGGTATTTGCCGGTCGCATCCCACTGGTAAACCACGTAGTCGGAGACTTTCAGGTCACCCTTGGCATCCCAGGTTTTTTCGCCCATGACGGTTTTCACCGGGTTGGCTTTCAGCCATTTCGCAGCGTCTTCGCCCTTGTTCGACTTGGCGCCGTTGAAAGCGGCGGCCAGGGTCTGAACCGAAGCGTAGGCGTACAGGGTGTAGCCTTCTGGCTCGGTGCCGGCCTTGCGGAACGCATCCACAACGGTCTTGCTCTCAGGCAGCAGACGCGGGTCGGCGCCGAAGGTCATCAGTACGCCGTCAACGTATTGCGGGCCGCCAGCGGTGGTCACCAGTTCGTCGGTGACGATGCCGTCGTCGGACATGAATTTCACGTCTTTCAGGCCTTCGGTACGCAGTTGTTTGACCAGTGGACCGGCTTCCGGGTGCAGGCCGCCGAAGTAGACAACGTCGGCACCGGCCGCGCGGATCTTGGTCACCAGGGCGCTGAAATCTTTCTCGCCACGGGTCAGGCCTTCATAGATGACCGGCGTCACGCCGCGCTTGATCAATTGGGCCTTGGTCGCATCGGCCAGGCCTTGGCCGTAGGTGTCCTTGTCGTGGATGACTGCCACTTTCTTGCCCTTGAGCACATCGACGATGTAGTCGCCGGCGACGATGCCTTGCTGGTCGTCACGCCCGCACATACGGAACATCGCGCTCAAGCCGCGTTCGGTAACTTGCGGGTTGGTGGAACCTGGAGTGATCGCAATGATGCCGGCTTCGTCGTAGATCTCGGAAGCTGGAATGGTCGAAGAGGAGCAGAAGTGACCGACCACACCGGCGACTTTCTGGTTGCTCAGGTCCTTGGCGACCGTCACGGCCTGTTTCGGCTCGCAAGCGTCATCACCCTTGACCAGCTGGATTTTCTCACCGTTGACGCCGCCCGCCGCGTTGATGGCGTCCGCTGCTGCCTGTGCACCCTTCATGTACTGCTCGCCAAATGCCGCGTTGGCGCCCGTCATTGGACCCGCTACGCCGATTTTGATATCAGCCTGAGCAAACGCAGAAACACCCAACGCAGTAGCCACTGCGAGGGCCAGAAAGCCTTTCTTGTAAAACGTCTGGGACATGAGGTGGTGCTCCAAGGTTTTTTTTAGTTGGCACTGCGACTTCACTTCACTGAATGCTCAGAGCAAGGGCCGTGCCATCGGTTTTTTATTCTTCAAAAAGTCGCTGCTTTCTTGTTATTTCGACTGTTTCGTTCCCATTTTCATTGGGCGTGCAACCGTCTAAACCGCGGAAGGTGAAACCGTTTATTTTTTCAGGCGCAACCCGCCTGCGACATCATTGCAACCGCGGCACCAAACGACGTGCAACCAGCGTGTAACAGCCCGCGTCACCGAACTGCACACTGTTGGTGCGGGACTGCTACAACCCGCACCATTACAGGCTAGTCGCTGCATCGGAAAGCGCCGCTTCCGGCAACAAATTTCAACACTCAGATGACGATGCGCAGGCACTGGCCCGCGTGATACAGCGAGAACCCGGCCTCGTACAGACAGCTGCGCAAGCCCACGCCAGCCAAGGGCTGCATCGGTGCGAAGGGAATCGGCAGCGCTTGCCGATTACCGTCACACAGATAATCCGCGAAGGCTTTGCCGACCACGGTGCCGGTGGTCACGCCACGGCCGTTATAGCCGGTGACGGCCACCAGGCCGGGCGCGGGTTCGAACAGACGCATCAGGTGATCGGGGGTAAACGCGATACGCCCGGTCCAGGTGCATTCCCACTCGACCGGCTTCAGATTGGGGAAGTAATGCTGCTGCACGCGATCGGCCCAGGCCTTGAGAAACCAGGCCGGTTTCTGATTGCCATTGCCGAGACTGCCGAGCAACAGACGCCCTTCTTTATCGCGGCGAATGCTGCTCAATACCTGGCGGGTATCCCACGAGCCCTGCCCGCCCGGAAGAATCTCCTGCGCGGCATCTTCGGTCAGCGGCACCGAGGCCACTTGATAGTAATAACCGGGGAAGAAGTTGCGCTTGAGTTCAGTCCAGTCGCCTTCGGTGTAGGCGTTTGAGGCGATGACCACCTGCTCGGCCTGCACCGAACCCTGTTCGGTCTGCACGGACCAATTTTGGCCGATGCGTTCAAGGCGAGTGACCGGCGAATGATCAAACATCTGCCCACCGAGCCCCCTCACGGCGTTAGCCAACCCGGTGACGTAAGCCATCGGATTGAGCGTGCCCGCTCGGCGATCTAACAACGCAGCGGCGATCTTCTGCGTGCCCGTGGCTTGCTCGCACGCCTTGCCGGTGAGCAATTCGACCGGAGCACCACGGCGTTTCCATTGCTGCTCACGACTGCGCAGATCGGCCTCGCCCTTGGCGTTGTGCGCCATGTGCAGGGTGCCTTCACGGCGTAACTGGCAGTCGATGTGGTACTTGTCCACAAGGCTGAAGACCAACGCGGGCGCAGCACCGAGCATGCGATTGAGCTGGCTGCCGACCGCTTCGCCGAAACCGGCTTCGATCTCGTCCGGCGCAATCCACATGCCGGCGTTGACCAGCCCGACGTTGCGTCCGGACCCGCCATGACCCGCGCGATGAGCTTCGAGTACACAGACGCTTTTACCTTTTTCCAACAGATGCAGCGCCGCCGACAATCCGGTAAACCCGGCGCCGATCACGCAGACATCGACTTTTACCTCGCCCTTGAGCGCGGTGTTATCCGGCCTTTGTGGCGTGAGTTTTTCCCACAGACATTCTTCGCGTAACGGCATTGCCAGACTCCAACAGAAACCTGCCAAACACACAATTCAATGTAGGAGCGAAGCTATCTGTGACGAAAACCTGTGGCTAGGGGATTTATCCCGTTCGGCTGCGAAGCAGTCGTCGCTGTTAGATTTTCAGGGCCGCTGCGCAGCCCGACGGGGATAAATCCCCTCGCCACAAGGGTTCACTCCGACAAGGGAGTTCTCATCGATCAGTCGAACGTGATGCCCTGCGCCAGCGGCAGCTCCAGCGAATAGTTCACTGTGTTGGTCTGGCGGCGCATGTAACCGCGCCATGCATCCGAACCCGATTCACGGCCGCCGCCGGTCTCCTTCTCGCCACCAAACGCGCCGCCGATTTCCGCACCGCTCGGGCCGATGTTGACGTTGGCGATGCCGCAGTCGCTGCCGACCGCCGACATGAACTGCTCGGCTTCACGCACGTCGGTAGTGAAGATGCACGACGACAGGCCCTGCGGTACAGCGTTGTTCAAACGCAGCGCTTCGTGGAAATCGCTGTAGCCGACCACATACAAAATCGGCGCGAAGGTTTCACTGCACACCACATCGCTCTGCTCCGGCATTTCGACGATGGCCGGCGACACGTAGTAGGCATTGGGGAATTGATCTTCGAGTTGGCGCTTGCCACCAAACACCCGGCCGCCCTCGCTCAGCGCCTGCTCCAGCGCATCCTGCATATTTTCGAAGCTGTGCTTGTCGATCAGCGGGCCGACCAGATTGCCTTCCAGCGGGTTGCCGATGCGCACTTTCGAATACGCGGCTTTGAGGCGGGTGACGATTTCTTCTTTCACCGACTCGTGGGCAATCAAACGACGCAGCGTGGTGCAGCGTTGCCCCGCAGTGCCGACCGCGCTGAACAGAATCGCACGCACCGCCATGTCCAGATCGGCGCTTGGGCCGAGGATCATCGCGTTGTTGCCACCCAGTTCAAGAATGCTGCGAGCAAAACGTGCAGCGACTTTCGGCGCCACTTCGCGGCCCATGCGCGTGCTGCCGGTGGCGCTGATCAGCGCGACACGCGGGTCATCGACCAGCGCCTCGCCTGCATCGCGACCGCCGATGATCACCTGGCAGAGATTGGCCGGAGCGTCACTGAAGTTTTTCACCACGCGATCAAACAGCGCCTGACAGGCCAGCGCGGTCAGCGGGGTTTTCTCCGACGGTTTCCACACCACCGGGTTGCCGCAGACCAGCGCCAGCGTGGTGTTCCACGCCCACACCGCAACCGGGAAGTTGAACGCGCTGATCACACCGACCACGCCCAGCGGATGCCAGCTCTCACGCATGTGGTGGCCCGGACGCTCGGAGGCGATGGTCAGACCGTACAGCTGACGCGACAGGCCGACGGCGAAATCGCAGATGTCGATCATCTCCTGCACTTCGCCCAAACCTTCCTGAGTGATCTTGCCCGCCTCCCAGGAAACCAGTTCGCCGAGATCATTTTTGTATTCACGCAATACTTCGCCGAACTGACGCACCAACTCACCGCGACGCGGGGCCGGCACCTTGCGCCAGGCCTCGAACGCATGATCTGCGCGACTGATGTGCTGCTCGACTTCGGCCGGGCCTTCCCAGTTCACGGCGGCAATACGGCTGCCATCGATGGGCGAATGCACCGGCACTTTGCCGTTTTGATAAAGGGCCGGGTTCACACCAAGACGATCAAGCAATGCGGCAACCATGGGTCACTCCTCAAGCGAAAAACTGAATGTGTGCGGGCGCTTTTTCGCGACCGGGCAGGCCTTTAGTTGTAGCGTCACAATGGCGAGGCAACAAACGACCTTTACGCGAGATATCATTCCGTTTATTCATGCTGGGCATAGAAAGACAAGAAAAGGATCGGCCATGCTGAACAAACGCCACTTGCCATCGATCACCGCGTTGCAGTGCTTCGAGGCCGTGACCCGGCACCTGAGCTTCACCCGCGCCGCCGAGGAGCTGAACCTGACCCAGAGTGCAGTCAGCAAACAAGTCGCACAGCTTGAAGAGTTGCTACAGCATTTGTTGTTCCGCCGCGTGCGCCGCCGTTTGCAGATGACGCCTGCTGGAGATTTGTACTTGGTGGAAGTACGAAAAATCCTCACGCAGGTGGAAATGTCGACCCATTACCTGCGTTCCTACGGCGGTGAGACTGAAGTCCTGCGTGTCTCTACACCGTCGACTTTCGGTGCCCGCTGGCTGGTGCCGCGCCTGAAAGGCTGGCGTTTGCGTCATCCGTCGATTCATCTGGATTTGTGCAACGAGCAGGAAGCCGATGATCTGCTGCAAGGTCGCAGCGATCTGGCGTTCTATTTCGGCCAGGGTTCACGGCCGGGGACTGAATGTTTGAAGTTGTTCGGCGAAGAGTTGGTGCCGGTGTGCGCGCCCGGCAGCCTGCCCGATCAGCCGTTCACTGACCCGACGCAACTCACCGATCTGGTCCTGCTGCAAAACGCCTCGCGCCCGCAAGCCTGGCACGACTGGTTCGACAGTCAGGGCTATCACACCGAACACAGCTACCACGGCCCGCGTTTCGAAACCTTTTATATGTGCATCCGTGCCGCGCAAGTAGGCTGCGGTGTGGCGCTGTTGCCACGGTTTCTGGTGGAAGAGGAATTGGCCGATGGCAAACTGGTCATTCCCTGGCAGCATGCAATGCCGAGTTCCGACGCCTATTACCTGGCCTACCCCGAGCATGCGGCGGAAGTGCCGAAGGTGCGGGATTTCGTCAAATGGATGCTCGAACAGATTGATAACCCCCTGTAGGAGCTGCCGAAGGCTGCGATCTTTTGATCTTCAAAACCAACATCAAAAGATCGCAGCCTGCGGCAGCTCCTACGAAAATTTGTCAAACAATCACAAACAGGCCATCCACAACCTGAGCTTGAGCGAGACGCGCGCGCAGATCGGCATCAATGGCGCAATCATCAGCTTTGTACAACCGGACACGACGATAGGCCGCGACCCGATCAATTTCCTGTCCCAGATAATCCCAGACAACTCTTGAACAGGAAGGAGCTCGATGATCAGCAGCCGAAACGCCCAGCTTCAACCCATTTAGCCGTGTAATACAGCTTTTGAAACTTGGGATAAGAATAGTCTGACTGATCTCGTTTGAGGTCAACGACTCATAATCCACGAGGAAAATTCGATCTCGCAGGTAATAAGCAACACCTTTATATCGATATCTTTCAAACGCGCCTTCCACCCCAGACATCTGTAACTGTTCGTTTCTCTCATAGACTATGTCACCGCCTTCTTCCCGCACATGCACAAGCGAACACAGAATAGAACCGGGTTCAGTCATCGCGTGATAATACTCGTGGTAATAACCCGTGTGAGCCATCAGTTCTGGAGAGGATTGTTTGCGCAGGTGTCTCAACACTCTTTGTGACACTGTTTCTTCATCAAAGAGCCTTGCCTTGCTGGTTTTAAGGCTAACCAAAGCGATGAACTGCTCGCTTGGCAGGCGCATCTCAAACTCTTCCACACCAAAAAAATCGCAGATACGCTTGAGATTAAAAGGCGCGGGCATACTATTCCCACATAGGTACTTATTGAATTGCCCACGATTAATACGAACTTTCCTACAGACTTCCGCGACAGATATGTAGTGACTACACAAAAACTTCAAGTTAGCAGAAAAAAACTCACACATAAATGACTCAGCAAAAACTCAGGAGCTCCCACCATAGCAGCAACTAGCATCACATTTGAGCAACTTGCGAAATTGCATCGAAGGAAATATGGCTGGATATTACGGCTCCTGAAAGGCTTCAGGACTGGCGACACCAATAATTCGCCAGCACTTCACATAGCAAGGAGCTTTGAATGCTAGACATCATCAATGACTTTCTGTCAGGCAAGGTATTAATACCCTTGGTTCTTGGACTGGGAAGCTATTTCACTGTCCGATCGGGATTTGTTCAGTTCAGATATTTCCTCCATATGTTTGGCGTATTACACGGCAGTTGGCGCAGCAACAGCCTTCACTTGAGTTCATTTCAGGCACTGATGCTCAGCCTTGCCGGGCGAGTCGGCACGGGTAACATCGTCGGCGTCGGGATCGCGGTAAGCATGGGCGGGCCTGGTGCGGTGTTCTGGATGTGGATGACTGCTCTCTTGGGCATGTCGAGCAGCTTTTTCGAATGTACGCTTGGGCAGCTCTATAAGCGTAGCGATGGCAAAGGCCTCTATCGAGGGGGCCCATCCTGGTACATACAGCACGGTCTGGACAAGCGCTGGCTCGGCATGATCGCAGCGGCTCTATTGCTGGTGACCTTTGGGTTTGCGATCAACGGCCTCGAATCGCATGCGGTATCACATTCACTAAAAGATGCGTTTGGCGTGGCGCCGATCTGGTCAGGGCTTGCACTTGCGCTGATGTTGGGGATCGTTTTCATCGGCGGGATAAAGCGCATAGCGGCAGTTGCTGACCTTCTGGTGCCTATTAAAGTACTGGCCTACATTGGCGTGACGGCCTACGTGATGGTTCTGCAGTTCGATCAAGTTCCGACGATGCTCATGACCATTATCAAAAGCGCGTTCGGGCTGGACCAGGCCTTTGGTGGGCTGGTGGGCAGTGCAATTATCATGGGGGTGAGACGCGGCGTATTTTCCAATGAGGCAGGACTGGGAAGCGCTCCCAATGTCGCATCAGTAGCGAAGATCGGCCACCCGGTTGCACAAGGTGTAGTACAAGCGCTGAGTGTTTTTATCGACACATTCATAATCTGCACCTGTACTGCGCTACTAATTTTGTTATCCGGTTTCTACCAACCGGGATTTGAAGGGGACGGGATTACTCTGGCGCAAAACTCGCTGGCAGCCGTTGTAGGGGAATGGGGAAAGATGTTTATCAGCGTCGTGCTTGCGCTATTCGTATTTACGGCGATGCTTTACAACTATTATTTGGGAGAAAACAGCCTACGATTCATGTTGGGTGAACCTCGGAAAACGCTGCTCTTGTACCGTGGATTGGTGTTGATATTAGTGTATTGTGGCTCCGTCGAAGATCTGTCAACTGTTCTGGCCTTTGCAGACATCACCATGACGCTACTCGCGCTTGTCAATCTGGTAGCAATGTTCTTGCTCTTCAAAATCAGCATGCGTGTAGTGCGCGACTACGATGAACAGCGTCGTGCTGGAATCAAAAGACCTATTTTCGATTCAAAAAAATTCCTGGATCTGGATATCGATCCTATGGCCTGGCCGCCGCAATATGACAGCCCAGTCATAACCGTTCATAGCCAGCCCCTTATTTCTTCGAACGCCAGCAAACAGATTGCCAACACTTAAATAGTGCATGCAAAGTCATTAAAGCAACTAATGACTTTGCAGCCAATACATCAAAACAACCTGAACATAAAACCTCAAGAACCATGCTTTCTTCGAACCGCCACGACCAGAACAAACTGAAGGAGTTTATCCCATGAATCGCTTTTACCCCCTAAAAGCAAATGCAACGAATACTCCAACATACTTCATAGACTCACATGCCACACCCAATCAATTATTCGAAGACGCCTGTTTCAGAATTCGCGCATCCGCGGGGCTTTTGGAAGCTTTTACATTAGTCACCATCAAAGGCACTAACGATTCTGATTTTTACAAATTAATACTTCCAGCTTACGTGCTACTTCAGGACGGCGTTGACACACTGGAACAGATCACCTTCAAAGGAGGCATCATTCATGTATAAAATAGTCACCCAGGAAATGCTCAGAGCCGCTTTGATTAAAGCAGTCGAAATCAATCTGATACCAAAACACTCTCTACTGGCCGATTATTTAAAAAGCGGAGAACAACTTGAACACGTCATTAAAGCCGCGCTTGAGGCGCAACCGAAAATAGCTAAGTTTTGCGGGCTGAGATGTATGGCATCAGAGGATCTTTCACTTGAAAGCAAAAAAGCGCTGGCAATTCCCACCACTGATATGCGCCACTAGCGCCATCGATTGAGACCGCGCCACAGCGCGGCGCACCTGGAGACCCTTTATGAGCGAGAGTGTGTTTGCCGATCGCATCGTGCAGAACCTGCTCGACACCGACTTCTACAAACTGACAATGATGCAGGCGGTGCTGCACAACTACCCCAACGTCGAAGTCGAATGGGAGTTCCGTTGCCGTAACAGCGAGGATTTGCGTCCGTATCTGGCCGAGATCCGCTATCAGATCGAGCGCCTGGCCGAGCTGAGTCTGAGCGCCGATCAACTGAGTTTTCTTGAACGCATCAGCTTTCTGAAACCGGACTTCCTGCGCTTCCTTGGGCTGTTCCGCTTCAACCTGCGCTACGTGCACACCGGCATCGAGAACGGCGAGCTGTTTATCCGTCTGCGCGGGCCGTGGCTGCATGTGATTCTCTACGAAGTGCCGTTGCTGGCCATCGTCAGCGAAGTGCGCAACCGCTATCGCTACCGCGAAACCGTGCTCGAACAGGCGCGTGAGCAGCTCTATCGCAAGTTCGACTGGCTGACCGCCAATGCCTCGGCTGACGAGTTATCGCAACTGCAAGTCGCCGACTTCGGCACTCGCCGGCGGTTTTCCTACCGGGTACAGGAAGAAGTGGTCAACGTGCTCAAGCACGATTTCCCCGGCCGTTTCGTCGGCACCAGCAACGTCCACCTGTCGCGCGAACTGGACATGAAACCGCTGGGCACCATGGCCCATGAATGGATCATGGCTCACCAGCAACTCGGCCCGCGGCTGATCGACAGTCAGATCGCCGCGCTTGATTGCTGGGTCCGCGAATACCGCGGCTTGCTGGGGATCGCCCTCACCGACTGCATCACCACCGATGCTTTTCTCGGTGATTTCGATCTGTTCTTTGCCAAGCTTTTCGACGGTCTGCGCCACGATTCCGGGGATCCTGTGGTCTGGGGCGAAAAATGCATCGCGCACTATCACAAGCTCGGTATCGACCCGATGAGCAAGACCCTGGTGTTCTCCGACAGTCTGACCTTGCCCAAGTCGCTGGAGATATTCCGCGCACTGCACGGTCGGATCAACGTCAGCTTCGGCATCGGCACCAACCTCACCTGTGACATTCCGGGTGTTGAACCGATGAGCATCGTGCTTAAAATGACCGCATGCAACGGCCAACCGGTGGCGAAGATCTCCGACGAGCCAGGCAAGTCCCACTGCAAAGACCCGAATTTCGTCGCCTACTTGCGACATGTTTTCCAGGTTCCTGCCGATTCCCGTCTATCTAGCAAGGAGTGAATTCATGCAAGCCGTACAGCGTGAGATTGCGCAGCAGCTCAAGGTGCAACCGCCGTTCGCCGACTACCAGGCCTTGCAGGCCGAAGTCGCACGGCGCATTACCTTCATTCAGGATTGCCTGGTCAACTCCGGGCTCAAAACGCTGGTGCTGGGCATCAGCGGCGGCGTCGACTCGCTGACGGCGGGCCTGCTGGCCCAGCGCGCCATGCGTGAACTGCGCGAGCAAAGCGGCGACAACAGCTACAAGTTCATCGCTGTGCGCCTGCCGTACGAAACCCAGTTCGACGAGCACGACGCCCAAGCCTCAGTGGACTTCATCGCCCCGGACGAACGCCACACCGTCAACATCGGCCCAGCGGTGAAGTCGCTGGCCAGCGAAGTCGCGGCGTTTGAAGGCAAACACGCGGTGTCGGTGGATTTCGTCCTCGGCAACACCAAGGCGCGGATGCGCATGGTCGCCCAGTACACCATTGCCGGCGCGGCGCATGGGCTGGTGATCGGCACCGATCACGCGGCGGAAGCGGTGATGGGCTTCTTCACCAAATTTGGTGATGGTGCCTGCGACCTGGCGCCGCTCAGCGGTCTGGTGAAAAACCAGGTTCGGGCGATTGCCCGCAGCTTTGGCGCGCCCGAGTCGCTGGTCGAGAAAGTCCCGACGGCCGACCTTGAGGATTTGTCCCCGGGCAAACCGGACGAAGCGTCGCATGGTGTGACGTATGCCGAGATCGATGCGTTCCTGCACGGCGAGCCGGTACGTCAGGAAGCGTTCGACATCATCGTCGCGACGTACAACAAGACCCACCACAAACGCGTGATGCCGTTTGCGCCGTAATCGGTGATGGAATGAAAAAGCCCGCTGAGGAGTGATCCTCAGCGGGCTTTTCTTTGGCCATTGCATTCACTGATGCGGATGGCCCCTTCGCGAGCAGGCTCGCTCCTACATTGACGGTGTGAACCTGTGGGAGCGAGCCTGCTCGCGAAGAACGATGACGCGAAGGTCCTGATTACTTAACAGTAATGGTGCCTTTCATCATCGAGATGTGGCCAGGGAACGAGCAGAAAAAGCCGTAGCCGCCATCTGCAATCTTCGCCACGTCGAAGGTCAACGAGTCGGTTTCCTTGGCGCCGATGATTTTGGTGTGGGCGATGATGCGAGCATCGCCTTCTTTCAGGTAATTCTTGTCGATGCCGGCGGCCAGGCCATCGGTGGCGATTGGCTGCATGTCAGCTTCTTTGCTGATCACCAGGTTATGGCCCATGACGTTCTTCGGCAGGCTGCCGGAGTGGGTCAGTTCGACGGTGAAGGTCTTGCAGCTCTTGTCGATCACGATTTCCTTGGTGTTGAAGGACATCTGATCGGTGGAGTCAACGGTGGTTTTGCACTCGGCAGCCATCAATTGGCTGCTGGCCAGCGCCAGCAGGGATACCGCAACAACTTTGGAAAACATGGTGAATCTCCAAGGCAGGGTTAACAAAAACACTAATGGTTGAAAGACTGCCTGAAATCTTCGCAAGTTCCTATGACTTGAGTCAAAAATTGTATACAACTTTCAGGCTATGACACTCATCGACACAATCTAACGGCCAGATCAACCAGCAGAACCTATGATCGGCGCATCCCCTTGAGACGGAGTGCCAGTGATGATCTTTAACGGCCTGTTGTGCAGCCTGCTTGCCGCGTATGCCTGTGGTGCCAGCGGCACCTGCGAAATGCCCAAGCGCGAAGTTTAGCCCTTGGATCAAGGCGTGCCAGCCATTACCCTGTGACGGATTGACCCAGGAGGAAGGCATGTCTCTGAAATCCGTGTGTGTATTTTGTGGTGCCAACGCTGGCACTGTTCCGGCGTATACCGAAGCGGCCGTCGCCCTTGGCCGGGCGCTCGCCGAGCGCAAGCTGACCCTAGTCTACGGCGGTGGCGCCGTGGGTTTGATGGGTATCGTTGCCGATGCGGCATTAGCCGCTGGCGGTGAAGTGATCGGCATCATTCCGCAAAGCCTGATGGACAAGGAAATCGGCCACAAAAGCCTGACACGCCTGGAAGTGGTCGATGGCATGCATGCGCGCAAGGCGCGGATGGCCGAACTCAGCGATGCGTTTATCGCGCTGCCCGGCGGCCTCGGCACGCTCGAAGAGCTGTTTGAAGTCTGGACCTGGGGCCAGCTCGGCTATCACGGCAAGCCGTTGGGCTTGCTGGAAGTGAACGGTTTCTACAGCAAACTCACCGCATTTCTCGACCATATCGTCGGCGAAGGCTTCGTTCGCGCGCCACACCGTGACATGCTGCAAGTGAGCGAATCGCCGCAAACGCTGCTCGATGCCTTGGATAACTGGAAGCCGACCGTCACGCCAAAGTGGGTCGACCAAAAACCCGGTTAACCCTCTGACGTCGATACAGGGCAGAATACGCGCCGCTCAACCTCACCTTCGACCCTAGAGGATCGCCCATGGCCAAACCCAATTACTCCTTCGCCAAACGTCAACGCGACTTGGCAAAGGAACAGAAGAAAGAGGAAAAACTTCAGCGCAAGAAACAAACCGCTGAAGAAGCAGCACTGAACCCTGAGGGTGAAGTGGCAACGGAAGATGATGTTGATGCAACTGAAGCACCGAAAGATCAGGCGCCCGACGCCTGAGCCCCACCGGGTTTGATGATCGAATCAGACCCTGCGGATTTGTGACGGGGCTGGCGGTTTCACTGCCGGCCCTCACAGCCCCCTTTCCGAAACACCCCAATTCCCTTGTCGGAGTGAGCCTGCTCGCGATAGCGGCGTATCAGTCAAACATCTGCTGCCTGACACACCGCTATCGCGAGCAGGCTCACTCCTACAGTTTGATCTGCGTTAATCCAGGGGCATCACGGTGACGCGTACTTCCGGATCGTGGTTGCCGCCGCCGAGGATCACCCCGCGTAGCGGCGACACATCGGAGAAGTCCCGGCCCCAAGCCAGCGTGATGTGCTCCAGCGCAGGTTGCACGTTGTTGGTCGGATCAAAATCCACCCAGCCCAATATCGGGCAAAACACCGACACCCACGCATGCGATGCATCGGCGCCGATCAATCGCGGCTGCCCCGGTGGCGGCTGGGTCAGCAGATAGCCGCTGACATAACGCGCGGCCAGGCCGCGGGAGCGCACACACGCCAGCATCAGATGCGCGAAGTCCTGACAGACACCACGCCGCCGCTCCAGCACTTCTACCAGCGGCGTCGCCACCTGGGTGGCCTCGGCGTCAAAGGTGAATTCGCTGAAGATCTTTTGCATCAACGCCTGCACACCCTTCAGCAACGGCTGCCCCGGCGCAAAACAACTGTGCGAGAACTCGACAAAACTGCGCTTCAAATGCACATACGGTGACTGAAAACGATAGCGGCAAGCCTCAAGCAAATCGGCAGACAACGGCTGGCTGCTGTAGGTCAGCGCGTCGCGGGTCTGCTCCCACGCGGGGGATTGATTGAAGTCGAGCGCCGGTCGCGCCAGCACTTCGACGCTGAGCCGCGCATTGACCTGCAACTCATCATGCGGTCGCTCGAACGCGAGTCGGGTCAGCGGATTGCCGAATACATCCAGCTCATCGCGCCGCGCCGTCGGCTCCGGACTGATCAGCAGTTGCCGTTCGGTGCAACGCTGCCAGGTGCATTCACGAGGCCACAGATGCGCCAGTTGCTGCGCCAGCGAAACCGGGCTGTCGTAGTGATAACAGGTGTCGTGGAAAATCTGGTACTGAGCACTCATCAGACGGACACCGTACGCTGGCTGACATCATCGACATGAGCAAAATGGCGCAGGGCCAGGCGATCCGACACTTGCCCACTGGCCTCGGCAATCTCTTGCAGCATATCCGCCAGACCATCGAGCGCCGCACGCACGCTGGACTCGCCGAACAACGGGTTTTCCAGACAGCCCAGATCGAATCGCGCCAGACGCTCCACCAGTGATGACAAACCCGCCTCCCGTGGCGCAGCGAAATCATCGTTCAAACGTTTCACCGTGCGGGTGACCAGTTTCAACTGGAACAACACCGCGTGCGGGTTCTGCTCGTCGAGCAGCAACAGGTCGAGCACTGGAATCAGCTGCGCCACCGCCAAATAGCGTGACCGATAAGTGATGCTGCTGTTGCCCAGCTCCAACAGCCATTCCAGCCCCGCCTGATCGAACGCCCCGGCGCCACGCAGAAACGCCGCGAGGCTGCTGCTGAGAAACTGCAGGCGCTCGATACGGCGGCCGATCATCAGGAAGCGCCAGCCCTCGTCGCGGGTCATGTCGTCCAGGGCAAACCCGGACAGCGCCGCCAGCGACATCACCAGACGGTTGAGGAAATCCAGCAACTCGCCGAAATCCGGCTCATCGGTGTCCAGCTCCATCGCTTCGCGCTGCAATTCCACCAACGCCTGCCAGTTCTCTCGCGAGAGCTTGCCACGCACCTGCGAAGCGGCCCATTGCAAGCGTTGCAGGTTGGAGCGCAGGCTGAACGACCAGTCTTCGCCGAGCAGCGCCGCCAACAGCCGCTCCGGCAGCTCGCCTTCATCCGGCAACAGCGTCAATCGCTCACCGAGCTCGACCGCTGCCTGCAACGCTTGCGGGTCATCACCGTCGACGTAACGCGTCAGCATGATGCGCAGCAGCCGCGCACTGTCATCGCAGCGCTCGCAATAACGACCAAACCAGAACAGGTTTTCCACCACCCGCGACGGCAGGTACGGATCGCGGCGTACCAGATCGTGCACGCCGACATTGCGCTGGGTTTTCCATTGTTCGCCACTTGGCGGCCGATCACCAAGCACCCAGGTGTCCTTGCTTGCCCCGCCGCGTTGCATCGACACCACCTCGGCATCGGCCTCAGCGGCGACCCGGGTCAACCCACCGGGCAGCACGCGATAGCCGTCACGACTGGCCACCGCGTACATACGCATACCAATTGCACGGGGTTGCAGTTGACCGTCCTCAGGCTGCCAGATCGGCGCTTGGGAGAGCTGAGCCAATTCTTGCGAGACATAGGCATAAGGCCGCGCCTGCATGCGCTCAGCCAGTTGCTGACGCTGTTTTTCACTCAAATCACGGCCAAACACCGGCGCGAAGCTTTGCGAGGGGAAGGCCGGTTTGATCAGCAACTCGGGGAGTTTTTCCAACGCCTGAGCCAGCACCGGCGCCTCACCGCACCACCAGGTCGCGATGGACGGCAGGATCAACTCTTCGCCAAACAGGTATTGATTTATTTTCGGCAGAAACCCGAGCAGGCCCGGCGATTCCAGGACACCGCTGCCCAATGCGTTGGCCACCAGCACGCGGCCCTGACGAACCGCTTCAAGCAGGCCCGGAACGCCGAGCGCCGAATCGGTGCGCAGCTCCAGCGGATCGCAGAAGTCGTCGTCGAGGCGGCGCATGATCGCGTGAACCCGCCGCAAGCCGCTGAGGGTTTTCAGGTAGACCGTGGCATCGCGCACCGTCAGGTCGCCGCCTTCGACCAGCGGATAACCGAGCTGGCGGGCCAGATACAAATGTTCGAAGTAGCTTTCGTTGAAGCGTCCCGGCGTCAGCAATACCACCAGCGGCACCTCATCGCCGCTCGGCGCCTGACGCGCGAGGGTTTCCTGCAATGTGCGGAAGAAACCGGCCAGATGCTGCACCTTCAGGTCGCGGTACAACTCGGGAAAAGCACGGGAGACGATAGTGCGGTTTTCCAGCGCATAACCGGCGCCCGACGGTGCTTGCGTGCGATCCGCCGTCACCCACCAACGGCCATCCGGCGTTCGCGCCAGATCCACCGCGTACAAATGCAGAAAAGCACCTTCCGGCGGCGCGATGCCCTGACACGGCCAAAGAAAGTTGTTGTGACCAAACACCAGTTCCGCCGGCAGCAATCCTTCGCTGATCAGCCGCTGCGGCCCATACAAATCAGCCAACACAGCGTTGAGCAGCCGCGCACGCTGGGCGATCCCGGCCGCCAATTGCTGCCATTCATCCGCCGCAATCACATGCGGTAGCAGATCCAGTTCCCACGGCCGATCCGCACCTTTCGGGTCGGCATAGACGTTATAGGTGACGCCGTTTTCCTGAATCTGCCGGGCCAGCAACGCTTGACGCTGCATCAGTTGCGCCGGGGTGCTGCGCTGTAACTGATCGAACAGTCGCTGCCAGTGCGGGCGCACTGCGCCACTGCTGTCTAGCAGTTCGTGATAAGTGCCCGCCGTCAGCGGGTAGCGGTCTAGCAGGTCAGGCATGGAAAGCTCGGCAGACAGCAGGGAACGGTCAGACTAACGCAGGCACATGACGTGCGGATAGACGAAAAATCTAAGCGTCGCGTACGATTTGGAAGCGTCGTAAATCGATTGTCATCGGTAGCTCGTCACTGATTTCCATGTTCGGTATAGGAAGTTTCCCTGGCGTGTGTCCGACGCGGAAGAATCGCGCCATCCGCCGGCTCTCCGCTTCGTTGGCATTGATCGGCAGCGTCTCGTAATTACGCCCACCCGGATGCGCGACATGGTATTGGCAACCGCCCAGCGAGCGGCCCATCCAGGTGTCGAGCAAGTCGAATACCAACGGCGCGTGTACAGCAATTGTTGGTTGCAAACAGTTGGCCGGTTGCCATGCGCGGTAACGCACCCCAGCGACAAACTCGCCAACTCGCCCGGTCGGGTGCAACGGCACCGCGACGCCATTGCAGGTCAGCAGATAGCGCTGCGGCGGCACCCCTTTGAGCTTGACCTGCAATCGCTCCAGAGACGAATCGACATAGCGCACCGTGCCGCCTGCCGTGCCCTCCTCGCCCAACACGTGCCACGGCTCAAGGGCCTGACGCAGCTCCAGCTCGATGCCATTGACGGCGTAGTCGCCGACCTTGGGAAAACGAAACTCCAGATGCGCCGCGAACCATTCCGCTCGCAACGGATAACCGGCGCTGTTGAGTTCGACGATAACGTCGGCGAAATCCTGCTCGATAAAGTGCGGCAACATAAAACGGTCGTGCAACTCGGTGCCCCAGCGCGCCAGTTTCGGCGGCGCATAAGGCTCGCGCCAAAAGCGCGCAACCAGCGCACGCAGCAACAATTGCTGAGCCAGACTCATGCGTGCATGGGGCGGCATTTCAAAGGCGCGCAACTCAAGCAAGCCGAGACGCCCGGTGGCGCCGTCCGGCGAATACAGTTTGTCGATGCAGAATTCGGCGCGATGAGTGTTGCCCGTGACGTCGATCAGCAGGTTGCGCAGCAGTCGATCGACCAGCCACGGCGCGCACTCCTCGCCGGGTTCCGGCATCTGCGCGAAGGCGATTTCCAGCTCGTACAGCGCGTCATTGCGCGCCTCGTCGACGCGCGGCGCCTGAGACGTCGGGCCGATGAACAAGCCGGAAAACAGGTAGGACAGCGACGGATGGTTGTGCCAATAACTGATCAGGCTGCGCAGCAGATCGGGGCGGCGCAGGAACGGCGAATCCGCCGGCGTCGCACCACCGAGAACAAAATGATTACCGCCGCCGGTGCCAGTGTGGCGGCCATCGATCATGAACTTCTCGGTGGTCAGGCGAGTTTGCCGCGCTTCTTCATAAAGAAACTCGGTGCGCTCGACCAACTCGTCCCAACTGGCGGACGGCTGCACGTTGACCTCGATCACGCCCGGATCCGGGGTGATGCGAAAGTTGCTCAGGCGCGGATCGCTCGGCGGCTCATAGCCTTCCAGCAGCACCGGGCAATGCAGTTCTGCAGCGGTGGCTTCGATGGCCGCCACCAGTTGCAGATAATCCTCGACCTGTTCCAACGGCGGCATGAACAGATACAAACGCCCCTCGCGCGCCTCGGCGCAGAACGCCGTGCGGGTCAGCCAGTCGGCGGATTCGTCGATTTTCGGCGCGCGCTCCTCGGCGCTGGCCGGTTCGGCATGATGGTTAAGTTGCGCGGCATCCGGCAGTTCGGGAAAGTCCTGATTCGGATCCTGGGGATGAATGAACGGGTACTCCGCCGCTTTCACCCAAGGCTGCGAACCGAGCGGCAAACGATAGCCCAGCGGCGAATCTCCCGGCACCAGTCGGCAATGCTCGTCGCGCAGGTACCAGCGCCCGCTCTGCCATTGATCGCCTTTGGCATTACGCGCCAACGGCAGCACCTGACCGATGACTTTATCGAGCCCCTGACTGAAGACTTTGCGCAGGCGCGCACGCTCCAGAGGCTCTTCCAGACGCGAGTCTTCGGCGCTGACGTTGCCCGGTAACGTGCCCTCACGCCATAGGTAGTAGAAATTGTCCTCGTAGGCCGGGAACACAAAGCGTGTAGGCAATTTCAGGCGTTCGGCGACACTCGCCAGAAAGCGCCCCGCCAACTCACCATTGGCGCCATAGTCCTGCTGCTCGTCGGCAATCAACGCGTCGTTGTGCCAGATCGGCACGCCGTCGCGGCGCCAATAGCAATTCAGCGACCAGCGCGGCAATTGCTCGCCGGGATACCACTTGCCCTGCCCGAAATGCACCAGCCCCTGCGGCGCGTAATGTTTGCGCAGGCGCTGGAACAGCTCCGCGGAGAGCCGACGCTTGTCCTCACCTAACGCAGCGGTGTTCCATTCGGCACCGTCCGGGTCATCGATGGAAACGAAGGTCGGTTCGCCGCCCATGGTCAGGCGCACGTCGCCTGCCAGCAAGTCGGTATCGATCTGCCGCCCCAGCGCCTGAATCGCCAGCCACTGCTCATCGGTGTAGGGCTTGGTGACGCGCGGCGCCTCCCAGATCCGCTCGACCGACATTTCGTGGCTGAACTGTGTTTCGCAAGGTTCGACCATCCCGCTGATCGGCGCTGCCGAAGAGGGATCAGGACTACAGGCCAGCGGAATATGCCCTTCACCGGCGAACAGTCCCGACGTAGCGTCGAGGCCGATCCAGCCGGCGCCCGGCAGATACACCTCGCACCAGGCGTGCAGGTCAGTGAAGTCGACTTCGGTGCCGGAGGGGCCGTCGAGGCTTTTCACATCGGCAGTCAGTTGAATCAGGTAGCCGGAGACGAATCGCGCCGCCAGCCCGAGGTTACGCAACAGTTGCACCAGCAACCACGCCGAATCCCGGCAGGAACCGGAGGCGTGTTCGAGGGTGTGTTCCGGCGTTTGCACGCCCGGTTCCATGCGAATCAGGTAGCCGATGTCCTCGCTCAGACGCTGATTGAGCGCCACCAGAAAGTCCACAGCAGGCAATGGTGTGCGGTCGATGGCGTCCAGATAGGCTTTGAATTTCGGCGTCAGCGGCAGCGTTTCGAGGTACGGCGACAGCTCCTTGCGCTCATCGGCAGCGTAGGCGAAGGGGATTTTCTCGGCGTACGGTTCGAGGAAAAAGTCGAACGGGTTGAATACCGCCATCTCCGCCAGAAGATCGACTTCGATGCGCAGCTCGTCGGTTTTCTCGGGGAACACCAAGCGTGCGAGGTAGTTGCCCTGCGGGTCTTGCTGCCAGTTGATGAAGTGCTGCTCGGGCGAGACTTTCAGCGCGTACGAGAGAATCCGCGTGCGGCTGTGGGCGGCCGGGCGCAGGCGAACGATCTGCGGGCCGAGTTCGACAGCGCGGTCGTAGCGGTAATGCGTGACGTGATGCAATGCGACATGAATCGACACGGCGTGCCTCCTGCGAGCCTAAGCGTATTCGAAAGCGCGCAAGACTTATGCCATGCAGAGGCTTGGGCGCTTTAGTGGAATGCTCAGGGCAGTACAGCACCAAAATCGGGCGACGCGGGGAAATGGTTTAGCGAAGTTGCGCCTAAATGTGGCGGGCGGTTGATATGCAGTGTTTGATCGGGCGCTTTCGCGAGCAGGCTCGCTCCCACATTTGGAATGCGGCTCCCTGTGGGAGCGAGCCTGCTCGCGAAGAGGCCAGCGGCTAAAACACATTTGCCGGGTCTGAAATGCAAAACGCCAACCCGAAGGTTGGCGTTCTGTTGAGCTTAGAGCAGCTTAGCGCGGCACTACTGGCTTGCGGGTCGGCTTCGGCCCTTTGCCCTTGGCGGCGTCCTTGCGTTCCTTGGCCGCTTGCTGGTTGCGGGCGAACGCCGCAGCCTTGGCCTGTTCACGCTTGTCCCAAGGGTTACCACCGTCACTGGCACGCGGCGGCAGACCGGTGTGCTGGGTGAGAATCTTGGTGGTCTTCTCTTTGCCTTCCTTCGCCACTTTATGGCTACCGGCCGGTGTCGAGTTCTTGCGACGTGCGCTCTGGTAGCTGTCGGTGGCCGGCTGATGCGTCGGGATCAGTTGATCCTTGCCCGAACCGATCAGGTCAGCGCGACCCATGCGGATCAGCGCCTCACGGAGCATCGGCCAGCCTTTCGGATCGTGATAACGCAAGAACGCCTTGTGCAAACGACGCTGCTCTTCGCTCTTGACGATGGTCACGCCGTCGCTCTTGTAAGTGACCTTACGCAGTGGGTTCTTGCCCGAGTGGTACATCGCGGTGGCAGTGGCCATCGGCGACGGGTAGAACGCCTGCACCTGGTCAGCCCGGAAGCCATTGCCCTTGAGCCACAAGGCCAGGTTCATCATGTCTTCGTCAGTGGTGCCCGGATGCGCGGCAATGAAGTACGGAATCAGGTACTGCTCTTTGCCCGCTTCCTTGGTGTACTTCTCGAACATGCGCTTGAACTTGTCATAGCTGCCAATGCCCGGTTTCATCATCTGGTTGAGCGGACCTTCCTCAGTGTGTTCCGGGGCGATCTTCAGGTAACCGCCAACGTGGTGGGTCACCAGCTCTTTGACGTATTCCGGCGACTCGACCGCGAGGTCGTAACGCAGACCGGAGGCGATCAGGATCTTCTTCACACCCGGCAAGGCGCGGGCGCTGCGGTACAACTGAATCAGCGACGAGTGGTCGGTATTCAGGTTCGGACAGATGCCCGGGAACACGCAGGACGGCTTGCGGCACGCGGATTCGATTTCCGGCGTTTTGCAGGCGATGCGGTACATGTTCGCGGTCGGGCCGCCAAGGTCGGAGATGACGCCGGTGAAGCCTGGCACCTTGTCGCGGATCTCTTCGATTTCGCGAATGATCGACTCTTCGGAGCGGTTCTGGATGATCCGGCCTTCGTGCTCGGTGATCGAGCAGAAGGTGCAACCGCCGAAGCAGCCACGCATGATGTTTACCGAGAAACGGATCATGTCGTAGGCCGGGATTTTCTCCTTGCCGTACGCCGGGTGCGGAACACGGGCGTAAGGCATGCCGAACACGTAGTCCATTTCTTCAGTGGTCATCGGAATCGGCGGCGGGTTGAACCAGACGTCGACTTCGCCATGCTTCTGCACCAGCGCGCGGGCGTTGCCCGGGTTGGTTTCCAGGTGCAGCACGCGGTTGGCGTGAGCATAAAGAACGGCGTCGCCACGGACCTTTTCAACCGATGGCAGACGAATCACGGTCTTGTCGCGGGTCATGCGCGGGCTGGCCAGAATCTGCACGACCTTGGCTTCCTGCGGATCTTCGACCGGCCCCTTCTCTTGCTCGATGGCGCAAGCCTGGGTGTCCTGGGTGTTGACGTACGGGTTGATGATCTTGTCGACCTTGCCCGGACGGTCGATACGCGTCGAGTCAACTTCGTACCAGCCTTGCGGCGTGTCACGACGAATGAATGCGGTGCCGCGCACGTCAGTGATGTCTTCGATCTTGTGACCGTAGGACAGACGCTGGGCCACTTCGACAATTGCGCGCTCGGCGTTGCCGTACAGCAGAATGTCGGCGCTGGCGTCGATCAGGATCGAGTTACGCACGCGATCCTGCCAGTAGTCGTAGTGCGCAATGCGGCGCAGGGAAGCTTCGATGCCGCCAAGCACGATCGGCACGTGCTTGTAGGCCTCTTTGCAGCGCTGGCTGTAAACCAGGCTCGCGCGATCCGGCCGCTTGCCGGCCATACCGCCGGGGGTGTAGGCGTCGTCGGAACGGATTTTCTTGTCGGCGGTGTAGCGGTTGATCATCGAGTCCATGTTGCCGGCCGCGACGCCGAAGAACAGGTTCGGCTCGCCGAGCTTCATGAAGTCGTCTTTCGACTGCCAGTTTGGCTGCGCGATGATCCCGACGCGGAAGCCTTGCGACTCCAGCAGCCGGCCGATGATCGCCATGCCGAACGACGGGTGATCGACGTAAGCATCACCGGTAACGATGATTATGTCGCAGGAATCCCAGCCAAGCTGATCCATCTCCTCCCTGCTCATCGGCAGGAATGGCGCTGGCCCGAAACATTCGGCCCAGTACTTTGGATAGTCAAATAACGGCTTGGCTGCTTGCATGTCGATAACCGGTGTTGGCTTTCATTGAATTTCGCGGGCGCGGAATATAGCACAAATTTTGACCAATTCCGACGGCTGTGGTCGGAAATTGTGCCAACCTCATTCGCGAGCAAGCTTTGCTCCTACAAGGGAACGCGCATCCATGTAGGAGCAAAGCTGCTCGCGAAGGCGTCAGCTCAGACGATCAAGAACTTACTCATCGTCGTCGAAGTTGTAGCTGCCCGGCGCAAGGTTTTCGAAACGTGTGTACTTGCCGATAAACGCCAGGCGGATAAAGCCGATCGGGCCGTTACGCTGTTTGCCGATGATGATTTCGGCAATGCCCTTGTGCTCGGTCTCCGGGTGATACACCTCATCCCGGTACACGAACATGATCACGTCGGCATCCTGCTCGATCGCTCCGGATTCCCGGAGGTCGGAGTTGATCGGACGTTTGTTCGGTCGCTGCTCGAGGGAACGGTTGAGCTGGGACAACGCCACCACAGGGCAATTGAATTCCTTGGCCAGGGCTTTGAGGGAACGCGAGATTTCAGAAATCTCGTTGGTTCGGTTGTCGCCGCCGGAACCTGGAATCTGCATCAATTGCAGGTAGTCGATCATGATCAGGCCGATGTCACCGTGCTCACGGGCCAGACGCCGGGTACGCGCACGCATTTCCGACGGGCTGATACCGGCGGTGTCGTCGATGAACAGCTTGCGGTCATTGAGCAGGTTGACCGCCGAGGTCAGGCGCGGCCAATCGTCATCTTCCAGTTGGCCGGAACGCACCTTGGTCTGGTCGATGCGACCGAGAGACGAGAGCATACGCATGACCAGCGATTCGCCTGGCATCTCGAGGGAGTACACCAGAACGGCCTTGTCGCTACGCAGTACGGCGTTTTCCACCAGGTTCATCGCGAAGGTGGTTTTACCCATCGACGGACGACCGGCGACGATGATCAAGTCAGCCGGCTGGAGGCCGCTGGTCTTCTCATCAAGGTCGGTGTAGCCAGTGGACAGGCCGGTAATGGCGTTGTCCGTGTTGAACAGCGTGTCGATGCGATCGATGGCCTTGGTCAGCAAATCGTTCACGCCCACCGGGCCACCGGTTTTTGGCCGGGCCTCGGCAATCGCGAAGATCTGGCGCTCGGCTTCGTCGAGAATCTCCTCGGCGGTGCGCCCTTCCGGGTTGAAGGCGCTGTCGGCGATCTCGGTGCTGATGCCGATCAGTTGGCGCAACGTCGCACGCTGACGGACGATCTGCGCATAAGCCTTGATGTTGGCGACGGACGGCGTGTTTTTCGCCAATTCGCCAAGGTAACCGAGGCCGCCCACCTGCGACGTCTGACCTTCCTTGTCCAGTTGCTCGGCAAGGGTCACGACGTCGATCGGGGAGTTCTGATCGGCCAGTTTGGCAATCGCCCGGAAGATCAGGCGGTGGTCATGTCGATAGAAATCACCGTCGGAGACTTGATCAAGCACGCGTTCCCAGGCGTTGTTGTCCAGCATCAGACCACCGAGTACAGCCTGTTCGGCCTCGATGGAATGTGGCGGCACCTTCAGGGCAGCGGTTTGCAGATCGTATTGCTCGGGAGCGGAGATATCGTTCATGGCCACTTGAGTTTGGTTGAAAATCAGGAGTTGCAGAAAGACAAAGGGCACGACCTGTAAACAGGATCGTGCCCGATGTTAACCGCCTGACGGGCAAGCCGCCAGCCGATCAGGTGTTGCTTAAGCTGCTACCACGACAACGCGTACGGTGGCTTCAACTTCGGCGTGCAGGTGCACAGCCACGTCGAATTCACCTACGTTGCGGATGGTGCCGTTCGGCAGACGAACTTCGCTTTTCGCAACTTCAACGCCGGAGGCGGTCAGTGCGTCAGCGATGTCGTGAGTACCGATCGAACCGAACAGCTTGCCTTCGTCGCCAGCGGTGGCAGTGATAGTCACTTCCAGCTCGGCCAGTTGGGCAGCACGGCTTTCAGCCGATGCTTTACGGTCTGCAGCAGCTTTTTCCAGCTCAGCACGACGCTCTTCGAACGCAGCGATGTTCGCTGGGGTCGCGGCGGTAGCTTTGCCGTAAGGCAGCAGGTAGTTACGACCGTAACCGGCCTTAACGTTCACTTTGTCACCCAGGTTGCCCAGGTTGGTGACTTTTTCCAGAAGGATCAGTTGCATGTGAAAATCCTCTTAACTTTTAACCTTCACCGTTCGCGCTATCGGTGTCTTTCGACACATGACGACCGCGAAAATCAATCAGGCTGTCGACAATGGCCAGGACCACGAGCAACGGATAGATCAGCTGCATGAATAGCAACAGCGTGACGTACAACCCCACCAGCCAGAAACCGGCCAGTCGCTTCTGCCCGACCAGCCCGTGAATCAGGGCAAGTCCGGCGAACACCAGCGGTACACTGCACAACGGCGTCAACATGGCCATCTGTGCACCGAGATTCGGGCCCAGAAGCATCAACGCCAGCAGTAACATCGCCGGCCCCAGCGGGATCCGGATGGCGCGAAACTCGCGACCAAAACCACCCGGGTTGTACAACAACGCCTGCCAATGACGCCCGACAATCAGGCTCAGCACGCTGACGATCTGCAACAAAGCCGCAATCAGTCCGGTCAGGACTGGTGCTATCAGGGACGCGAAACGCGCTTGCTCTTCGACCGACAATTGCTTGTAAGTCTCACCGAGGAGCGCCGGCATGACCTTTATCAAGGCCTGCGCGAGCATCTCGATCTGGGCCGCAAACGCGGCCCCGAGCACCACCGAAAACACCACTCCAATCGCTACGCTGACCAGCAGCGTACGAACCCAGGATTCACTTGCGCGCAAAACCAACGCAAGTGCCGAAGAACCCAGCAGCACCAGAAGTGCCCGTGGATCATCCGCGTACAACCACCAGACCAAGGCCGGCAGCAGTCCCAGGGGCAGAACGCCAAGGGCGTCCGTCAATCCGCGCCGCAGCAGCACAAGGCTCCCGGCGGCGGCACCCAACCAATACAACAACGGCAATGTTGCACACCCGGCCACTACGAGAGTGGCCTGCATGCGGCCGCGCATGATGAACTCAGCTAAGGCACGCATGCATTCAATCCTTTGCTACTTGTCGACTGCCCGGTCTCAGCGGCCGTGGCTGTCGGTGTAGGCCAGCAGGGCCAGGAAGCGGGCGCGCTTGATAGCGGTGGCCAGCTGACGCTGATAACGAGCTTTGGTACCGGTGATGCGGCTTGGAACGATTTTGCCGGTCTCGGATACATAAGCTTTCAGAGTGTTGAGATCTTTGTAATCGATCTCTTTCACGTCTTCAGCGGTGAAGCGGCAGAATTTACGACGACGGAAGAAACGTGCCATTTGATAGGCTCCTTAATAAGGTCCGTGGATTACTCGTCAGCGTTATCGCTGTTGTCGCTGTCATCACTATCGGTGCCTTCGGCGCCTTCGTGCTCAGGACGGTCGCGACGCTCACGGCGCTCACTGCGGTTTTCTTCAGCCTTGAGCATCTCGGATTGGCCGGTAACGGCTTCTTCGCGACGGATGACCAGGTTACGGATCACTGCATCGTTGTAGCGGAAGTTGTCTTCCAGCTCGGCCAGGGCCTTGCCAGTGCACTCAACGTTCAGCATCACGTAGTGAGCCTTGTGAACATTGTTGATTGCGTAGGCCAGTTGACGACGGCCCCAATCTTCCAGACGGTGGATTTTGCCGCCGTCTTCTTCGATCAGCTTGGTGTAACGCTCAACCATGCCGCCGACTTGCTCGCTTTGATCCGGGTGGACCAAAAAGATGATTTCGTAATGACGCATGAATGCTCCTTACGGGTTGTAGCCTGCCGCTCAAAAACGGTCAGACAAGGAGTGAATGACACTTATGGACTTGCTGGCGCGGGGCACATGCGTGCCTGCCGTCACAGCAAGGGGCGCAATTGTAGAGAAGGGACTGAAGAGGTGCAAGGCAATTGGTGATTATTTGAACAACCGCCAATTTTCGCCACAACCTAAAACACTGTGGGAGCAAGCCTGCTCGCGATTGGGCTTCACATTCAACAATGATGCTGAATGTAACTCCGCTTTCGCGAGCAGGCTCGCTCCCACATTTGGATCGTTTTCGACTCAGGACTTCTTGGCAGCAGGCTTGGCTTTGGCACCGCGCTGGCGCTGGGCTTCGAACAGGCAGACGCCCGTGGCAACCGACACGTTGAGGCTGCTGACGCTGCCGGCCATCGGCAGTTTCACCAGATAGTCGCAGTGTTCGCGGGTCAGGCGACGCATGCCCTTGCCTTCGGCCCCCATGATCAGAATGGTCGGGCCCGTCAGATCCTGGTCGTAAATGCTGACTTCAGCTTCGCCCGCTGTGCCGACAACCCACAGACCGCGTTGCTGAAGTTTTTCCAGGGTGCGCGCAAGGTTGGTCACCGCGACCAACGGAATCACTTCCGCCGCGCCACAAGCCACTTTACGCACGACTGGCGTCAAGGTCGCCGACTTGTCTTTCGGCACGATCACTGCCAGCGCACCAGCAGCATCGGCCGAACGCAGGCAGGCGCCGAGGTTATGCGGATCGGTCACGCCGTCGAGCACCAGCAGCAATGGCGCGCCGTCGGTGCGGTCGAGCAACTCGTCGAGCATTGCTTCGCCCCAGACCTGGCTCGGGCTCACTTCGGCGACAACGCCCTGATGGACGCCTTCAACCCAGGCGTCCATTTCGCGGCGCTCGGCCTGACCGACCTGGACGCGATTTTCGTTGGCCAGCTCAACCAGCGTCTGCACGCGCGGATCGTTGCGGCTTTCCGCCAGCCAGATCTGCTTGACGCGTTTCGGGTGGTGACGCAGCAACGCTTCTACCGCGTGAACGCCGTAGATTTTTTCCAACTGACTCATGACTTCGCCTTCGGTTTACGTGCCCCGCCACTTTTGGCTGGAGCAGAACCCGCTTTTGGCGGGCCTTTACGGTGTTTGCTCGGTTTCGCTGGCTTGCTGCCGGAGGCCTTTTCAGGCGCCGACCGTCCGGTCTTTCCCCCGGACGCCGCTTTACCACCGTTTTTGGCATCGGAAAGCAGGGCTTTCTTCATTTCACGGCTTTTGCGCAGCTCGGCGTTTTTCGCCACGGCATCGCTTGGGCGATAGGCTTCGGCAGCCTTTTCTTTGGCGGGACGGCGACCCGCTGTTTTCGCTGGAGCCGGCTCGGCTTTTTCCTTCGCGGCTGGCGCAGCGGTTTCAGCACCACGCTTTTTGCGACCGATCGGCGCGCTGATGGTTTTTTCGGCCATCTCGAAATCGATCTTGCGTTCGTCGAGGTCAACGCGCATCACGCGCACTTCAACGGTGTCGCCGAGACGGAAGCTGCGACCGGTGCGCTCGCCCGCCAGACGGTGATGCACAGGATCGAAGTGGTAGTAATCGCCCGGCAATGCGGTGACGTGCACCAGACCTTCGACATAGATGTCGGTCAGCTCGACGAACAGACCAAAACCGGTCACAGCGGTGATCACGCCCGGGAACGACTCGCCCACGCGATCCTTCATGAACTCGCACTTGAGCCAGTTCACTACGTCGCGGGTCGCTTCGTCGGCACGCCGTTCGCTCATCGAGCATTGCTCGCCGAGTTGCTCCAGCGCCGCTTCGTCGTACGGATAAATGCGCGCCTTCGGAATGGTCATCGCACCGGCACGGCGAACGTGCGGGGTGTCCTGTTTCGAATGGATCACGCTGCGGATTGCGCGGTGCGTGAGCAAATCCGGGTAACGACGGATCGGCGAGGTGAAGTGGGTATAGGCTTCGTAATTCAGGCCGAAGTGGCCCTGATTGTCCGCGCTGTACACCGCCTGACTCAGCGAACGCAGCATCACGGTCTGGATCAGATGGAAATCCGGACGGTCCTTGATGCTTGCCAGCAGTGCCTGATAGTCCTTCGGCGACGGGCCGTCCTTGCCTTTGTGCAGGGACAGACCGAGCTCGCCGAGGAAGGCGCGCAGTTTTTCCAGACGCTCCGGTGGAGGACCGTCGTGGACGCGGTACAGCGCAGGGATTTCGTGCTTCTTGAGGAATTCGGCGGTGGCCACGTTGGCCGCCAGCATGCATTCCTCAATCAGCTTGTGCGCGTCGTTTCGGGTGGTCGGACGGATTTCGGCAATCTTGCGCTCGGTACCGAAGATGATTCGGGTTTCCTGCGTTTCGAAATCGATCGCGCCACGTACGTGACGGGCCGCCAGCAGAACCTTGTACAGCGCATACAGCTGTTTGAGGTGCGGCAGAACGTCGTTGTACTCACCGCGAAGCTGACGCGCCTCGGTGATTTTCGGCGTTTCCAGCATCGCGCTGACTTTGTTGTACGTCAGACGAGCGTGGGAATGAATCACCGCTTCATAGAAGCAGTAGTCGGTCATTTCGCCGGACTTGGAGATGGTCATCTCGCAAACCATGGCCAGACGATCGACGTGCGGGTTCAGCGAGCACAGGCCGTTGGATAGCTGCTCAGGCAGCATCGGCACCACGCGCTCAGGGAAGTACACCGAGTTGCCGCGCACCTGGGCTTCGTTGTCCAGCGCCGAACCGATTTTCACGTAGCTGGAAACGTCGGCAATCGCCACGTACAACTTCCAGCCACCGGAGAACAGGCGCAGCTTGCCCGGTTTGGCTTCGCAGTAAACCGCATCGTCGAAGTCGCGGGCATCTTCGCCGTCGATGGTGACGAACGGCAGATGGCGCAGGTCGATGCGCTTCTCTTTGTCTTTTTCTTCAACTTCCGGCTTGAGCTTGGCGGCTTCTTTCAGAACCGCTTCAGGCCAGACGTGCGGAATGTCGTAGGTACGCAGGGCGACATCGATTTCCATGCCCGGCGCCATGTAGTTGCCGACCACCTCGACAACATCGCCTTGCGGCTGGAAGCGCGGTGTCGGCCAATGGGTGATTTTCACCTCGACGAACTGACCGATCTGCGCGTTGGCGTTGCGGCCCGGAGTGACCAGCACTTCTTGCTGGATCTTCGGATTGTCCGCAACGACGAAGCCAATGCCGCCTTCTTCAAAGTAGCGACCCACGATGGTTTCGTGAGCACGCGAGACCACTTCAACGATCACGCCCTCGCGACGACCACGACGGTCGAGGCCGGAAACACGCGCCAATGCACGGTCGCCATCGAACACCAGACGCATTTGCGCCGGGCTCATGAACAGGTCGTCGCTGCCGTCGTCCGGCACCAGGAAGCCGAAACCGTCACGGTGACCGCTGATGCGGCCGAGGATCAGGTCGAGCTTGTCTACCGGCGCGTACGTGCCACGGCGGGTGTAGATCAGTTGTGCGTCGCGCTCCATGGCGCGCAGGCGGCGGCGCAGGGCTTCGATCTGGTCTTCTGTGGTCAGACCAAACTCTTCAACCAGTTGCTCGCGGGCAGCGGGCGAACCCCGATCGGCGAGATGCGCCAGGATCAGTTCGCGGCTAGGAATAGGGTTTTCATATTTTTCCGCTTCACGAGCGGCCTCGGGATCGAGGGACTGCCAATCGGCCATTAGAGAGTTTTCACCTTGTCTATATGCGGGTTAGTTTGGCATAGGCGCCATGAAACGGGAAATTTCCGACTCTATAAGGCTCTTCTCAAGCCCTGTCACTACGCTCGCAAGCCGTTTTGACCACCGCTGGTAAAAAAAATCATATTTTTTGCTGAGAGGGGTTTACAGTTAAAAACACGCTCCGTATAGTGCGCGCCATCGACGACGCACAAGCGCTGCCGATGCTGCCCAGATGGTGAAATTGGTAGACACGCCAGCTTCAGGTGCTGGTGACCTTACGGTCGTGGAAGTTCGAGTCTTCTTCTGGGCACCAATTTCGAGTTTGAGACTAGATCAGTTTCAAGACTCATACAAAAACCCGCGAAAGCGGGTTTTTTGCATTCTAAGGAACGCTTTTGTTAAAACTGATTTATTAAAATTAAATCAGGGGTTTACAGATCAAAAAGCGCTCCGTATAGTGCGCCACATCAACAGCGGCAACGCTAGCGATGATTGCCCAGATGGTGAAATTGGTAGACACGCCAGCTTCAGGTGCTGGTGACCTTACGGTCGTGGAAGTTCGAGTCTTCTTCTGGGCACCAATTCAAATTCAAGGTTACGACCTTGGATTTCACAAAAACCCGCGAAAGCGGGTTTTTGCGTTTCTGGCTTCCGAAAAAACACAATCCCCCTGTAGGAGCTGCCGAAGGCTGCGATCTCTTGATCTTGCTTTAAAAACAGATCAAAAGATCGCAGCCTGCGGCAGCTCCTACATTTCAGCGCATGAGCAGTACCAGACCCTGCGTCGTCCCGCAAGGCGCACTTGAGAAACAATATCGTTTATCATTGTTGCAAGTTTTTGCAATGCGACAGTGAGGAACCCTGCGAATGACGTTTCGAAATACCCTGCGCCGAGGCCTGACCTTCACCCTCCTCGGCCTGGCGCTCGCCACTCCCCTCACCCAGGCTGCCGATGCGGTTTCCCTGACTCTCTATAACGGCCAGCACAAGGAAGTCGGCGACGCGATCGCCAAAGCCTTCGAAGCCAAGACCGGCATTCATGTCAATGTCCGCAAAGGCAGCAGCAATCAACTCGCCAGCCAGATCATCGAAGAAGGCGATCGCTCCCCCGCCGACGTGATCTACACCGAAGAATCGCCACCGCTGAACAATCTCGGCGAGCTCGGCCTGCTGGCCAAGACTGATGACGCCACCTTGGCCGTCCTGCCGGAAAAATACGTGGCTGGTAACGGCACCTGGATCGGCGTGACGGCGCGGGTTCGCGTAGTCGCTTACAACCCGAAACTGGTCGATGAAAAAGACCTGCCGAAATCGGTATTGGAATTCTCCGATCCGAAATGGCAAGGCAAAGTCGGCTTCGTACCGACCAGCGGCGCGTTCCAGGAACAGGCCGTTGCGATCATCAAGGTGCACGGTCGTGATGCTGCCGAAGAATGGCTGACTGGCCTGCGTGCGTTCGGCAAGACCTATAGCAACAATATGGTCGCCCTCAAAGCCGTGGAAAACGGCGAAGTCGCCACGGTACTGGTGAACAACTACTACTGGTTCGCCCTGCAGCGCGAGAAAGGCAAGCTGGATTCGAAACTGCATTACTTCACCGGCGGCGACGTCGGCGGCTTGATCACTGTTTCCAGCGCTGCCGTGCTGAAATCCAGCAAACATCCAAAAGAAGCTCAGCAATTTCTTGCCTACATGGCCAGCGAAGAAGGTCAGCGCGTGATCACTCAGACCACTGCCGAATACCCGCTGCACAAAGGCATGGAATCGGATCGCGGGCTCAAGCCGTTCAGCGAACTGGAAGCGCCGAATGTAACGCCGGCCGATCTGGGCAACGCCGAAGAAGCGCTGGAACTGGAACGTGAAGTTGGCTTGAACTGATGGCCGCATCGTTATCCGCCCCCGCCGCGCGCGGGGGTTACGTACCAAGGCGCAAGCGCCCGTCGATCTGGCTAGTGCTGCCGGTGCTATTGCTGGTGGTGATGAGCCTGTTGCCACTGGCCTACGTCGGGCTCAAAGCCTGGCAGGCCGGTTGGGCCGAGGCGCTGCACTTGTTGTGGCGCCCCTACGTGTTCGGCCTGCTGCGCAATACCCTGGCGTTGATGGTCGGCGTAACCATCACCTGTGGCGTGATTGGCCTGTCGCTGGCCTGGCTGCTGGAACGCAGCAATCTGCCGGGGCGACGTTTGTGGGGCGTGATTCTGTGCCTGCCGTTCGCTGTGCCAGCCTTTGTCAGCAGCTTTACCTGGGTTTCGCTGAGCGCACAGTTCGAAGGCCTCGGCGGTGCGATTCTGGTGATGAGCCTATCGAAATACCCGCTGATTTTTCTGCCGGTCGCGGCAACCCTGCGCAACCTGGATCCCTCGCTTGAAGAATCTGCCCGCACCCTTGGACAGAACCGCTGGGGCGTGTTCTTCCGTGTCACCCTGCCCCTGCTTTGGCCGTCGTTGCTGGCCGGCTCGCTGCTGATTGCCCTGCACATGCTGGTGGAATTCGGCGCCCTGTCGATCATCGGCCTGCAAACCTTCACCACAGCCATCTACCAACAGTTCGAATTGGAATTCAGCAACGCCAATGCGGCGATGCTCTCTGCCGTGTTGCTCGCGCTGTGTCTGGTGCTGTTGTGGCTGGAGCTGCGCGTGCGCGGCAAGGGCCGGCATGTGCGCACCGGACAAGGCGCTGCACGTCAGGCCGAACAGGTTCGACTGGGTCCGTGGGCGGCGGTCGGTCAGCTGTATTGCCTGTTGCTGGCAATTGTCGGCAGCGGGATTCCGCTGGGGATGCTGGCGTATTGGCTGGCGGTCGGTTCATCGGCGGCATTCCCGGTGGCGGCGATTACCGAGGCGCTGCTGTCGTCGCTGGCGCTATCACTTGGCGGTGCGGCGCTGTGTCTGGTGTTGGCGGTGCCGGTCGGGCTGCTGGTGGTGCGTTACAAAGGCCAATTGGCGATCTGGGCCGAGCGCTTGCCGTACCTGCTGCATGCGTTGCCGGGGTTGGTGATTGCGCTGACGCTGGTGTATTTCGCGCTGCATTACGTGCCCGTGCTGTACCAGACCTCCGGGCTCTTGCTGATCGCTTATGCGCTGCTGTTTTTGCCGTTGGCTCAGGCGCCGATTCGTACGGCATTGAACAAGGCTGCGCCGCAATTGGAAGAGGCTGCGCGTACGCTGGGGGCTTCGTCGTTCACGGCGTTTTGCCGGGTGACGCTGCCGATCATCTTCCCGGCATTGGGCGCGGCGTTTGCGCTGGTGTTTCTCGATGCGATGAAGGAATTGACGGCGACGTTGCTGCTCAGCCCGACCGGGCTGAACACCTTGGCGACCGAGGTCTGGGCACATACGGCGAATGTCGAGTTTGCGGCGGCGGCGCCTTATGCGGCGTTGTTGATTGTGGTTTCCGGATTGCCTGTGTATTTGCTTACGACTCGGATGTATTTGAGCCGCTGATATAGCTTTCGCGAGCAGGCTCGCTCCCACAGGAAAAATGCATTCCAATGTGGGAGCGAGCCTGCTCGCGATGTGGCCCTACCAGACAACATCAAGCCCTGAACTGCCCCAGACTCGCCTTGAGCTGCGCCGCCAGACCATCCAGCACCTTGCCACTCGCCGTGGTTTCCACCACCGCTTGAGCCGCTTTTTCGGCCTGCGCGTGAATCGTTTCGACCCGCCCGCGCACTGCCTGTGCGCCTTGCGCCTGATGCGCAGCGGCCTGTGTCGCCAGACCAATTGCCGCATGCACCTGCTCGACCGATGCCTGCACCGACTGCTGCAACCGCGCGCTGTCACGCAACACCAGCAACCCTTCACTGGCCTGTCGACCGGCCTGACCGATGGCCTCTACCGCTTCACGCGCGCCCTGTTGCAGGGCAACGATGTGCGCCTGAATGTCGCCGGTGGAGCTTTGCGTTTTGCTCGCCAGCGCACGCACTTCGTCCGCCACTACCGCAAAACCACGTCCGGTCTCGCCGGCCCTTGCCGCTTCGATGGCCGCGTTCAATGCCAACAAGTTGGTCTGCTCGGCGATGCCATGAATCACCGTCAGCACCACTTCGATCTGCTCACTCTGTTGAGCCAGTCGCTCGATGACTTTCGCCCCGGTATCGACTTGCCCGGCCAGCGCCTCGATCAAACCGCCAACCTTGGCTGACGTGCGGGTGTTTTCATCCGTGGCCTGGCGGATATCCACCACCTGCTTCAACGCCGCCTGCATCGCGTGGCTTTCCGACTGCGCCTCGTCAGCCATTTGCGACAGCGCGCGCAGGCTTTCGGCGACTTCGTCACGCTGCATACCCGCTGCGGCGTCGGCACCGGCATTGCGCAGGGTCATCGCGCCGATTTCCACGCCGGTACGCTGAGCCACGTCGCCTGCCTCGCGCACGATCGGTTGCAACTTATCCACAAAGCGATTGACCGCAGAGGCCATGTCGCCGATCTCGTCCTTGCTGTTGATCTGCACTCGCTTGGTCAGATCGCCCTCACCGGCAGCAAGATCATCCATGGCCGCGTTGAGCATCTTCAGTCGGTTGACCACACGATGACCCAACACCACGGCCAGCAACAGCAGCACACCGAGCCCCACCAGCGCCAGGCCCATGCCGATTCTCCAGCGCAGGGTCGCGGCGGCGTCTTGCACGGTGCTGGCGGTATTGGCTTTCATCTCGGCAGCGGTGGACTGTGCCGATTGCAGGCGTGCGCGCATCGCTGTAGCGCTGTCCGCGGCTGCACCTTTGAGACTGTCGCCGACCAGTTGATCACTGCTGGCGATCAGCGCCGAAAAACGTTTATCCAGCGCAGCAAGATCGGTTTCGACCGAAGCGGTGGAAACACCCATCAACACCTTGCCGATTTCCACGCCGTTGGGATTGATCGAAGCCTCGAGGTAGTAGACCGACGGATCGTTCTTCGCCGCGTCCAGCACTTTATCCAGCGCGCGCTCACCCTGGCCCTTTTCCAGCAAGGCCTTGTTGATCGGGTTTTCGCGATTGAGATAGCGGGTCAGGTGTTGACCGGTGGCGTCGTCGTACACCACGAACAGCACGTTGGGATTGCGCTGGGCACGGCGGGCGAACTCGGAAAGCGTCGGCACATCGCTGTCCCACATGGCGCGCGGGGCGACCGAGGCCAGCAACTGCGCCATGTCATTGGCCGAATCCTTGAGATCCTTTTCCAATGTCGTACGCAGCTGCGCCTGCTCGTCCTTCAGCCGCGAGGACAGACCAGCGGTCAGACGCTGACGAGTGCTGGTGGACAAGGCATCGAGGCTCGACGTGACTTCACGTCCCGCCTGCTCCAGTTCGCCGGACAGTTTCTGACTGTCGGCACCGAGGCGCAGTGCAAGATCTGCTTCCAGCGCCGTCACGGTGCTCCGCGTCAGGGCAACCGCCACCAACACCTGCACCAAAAGGGCGATACCAAGGGTAACGAACACAGGCCGCAACAACCGGCTTTGTAACAGTGAGAGAACGGCCGACACTGTGAATACCTCTACTTCTGACGCCATTAAATTGATGGCACTCTTGTAGGAAGATTCACAGCAAAGGTCATGCCGTCCTACAGGCATAAACGACAAAGGCCCCGATTAAGGGGCCTTTGTTTTTTACATCAACAACTTATCAAGCAAACGGATGACGCAGAACGATGGTTTCGTTGCGATCCGGGCCCGTCGAAATAATGTCGATCGGCGCGCCGATCAATTCTTCAACGCGCTTGATGTAAGCACGAGCGTTAGCAGGCAGCTCTTCCAGGGTTTTGGCACCCACGGTCGATTCGGTCCAGCCTGGCACTTCTTCGTACACAGGCTGCAGGCCCACGTAGCTATCAGCGTCAGTCGGAGCAACGGCGTTGCCTTGCGCGTCTTTGTAGCCGACGCAAATGTTGATGGTTTCCAGGCCGTCGAGTACGTCCAGCTTGGTCAGGCAGATGCCCGAGATGCTGTTCACGTCGATAGCGCGACGCAGGATAACGGCGTCAAACCAGCCGCAACGACGGGCACGGCCGGTGGTAGCACCGAACTCGTGACCTTGTTTGGCCAGGTGTGCACCGACCTCGTCGAACAGCTCAGTCGGGAACGGGCCCGAACCGACGCGAGTGGTGTAAGCCTTGGTGATGCCCAGGATGTAGTCCAGGAACATCGGGCCAACGCCCGAGCCGGTCGCAACGCCGCCAGCGGTGGTGTTGGAGCTGGTCACGTACGGGTAGGTACCGTGGTCGATGTCCAGCAGGGAGCCCTGGGCGCCTTCGAACATGATGTCTTTACCGGCGCGACGCAGGTCGTGCAACTCGGCAGTCACGTCGAGCATCAGCGGCTTGAGCAGCTCAGCGTATTCTTTGCACTCGGCAAGCGTCTTGTCGTAGTCAATGGCCGGCTCTTTGTAGTAACCCACCAGCATGAAGTTGTGGTATTCCACCAGTTCACGCAGCTTGTCTTCAAAGCGCGGCATGTTGAGCAGATCGCCAACACGCAGGCCACGACGTGCAACCTTGTCTTCGTACGCCGGGCCGATGCCGCGACCGGTGGTACCGATCTTCAGCTCGCCACGGGCCTTTTCACGGGCCTGATCCAGCGCTACGTGGAAGGACAGGATCAGCGGGCAGGACGGGCTGATACGCAGACGCTCACGCACCGGTACGCCTTTCTCTTCCAGCTTGGTGATCTCGCGCAGCAGGGCGTCTGGTGCAACCACTACGCCGTTGCCGATCAGGCACTGCACGCCTTCGCGCAGCACGCCCGACGGAATCAGGTGCAAGACGGTTTTTTCGCCGTCGATCACCAGGGTGTGGCCAGCGTTGTGGCCACCTTGGTAGCGCACTACGGCGGCAGCATGTTCGGTCAGCAGATCAACGATCTTGCCTTTGCCCTCATCACCCCATTGGGTGCCCAGGACTACGACATTCTTACCCATAACACTTGTCCTCATTCGCGCAAACTTGGTGCCGGCGATGGCCGGCAGGAAAACTCAAGAAGCCAGTGGCGATACTTGCCAAAGCCCGTTCTGCTGAATCAATTGCCGGTCGCAGTCCGCATCACGGGCGGCGGCCAAAGGTTGCCCAGGCAAAGCCTGAACGACACGCTGACCCTCACTGCGCAACTGGCAAACCTGCTGCCAGAGTGCCGCATCCGTACTGTCAGGCATCCAGATACCGCCAGACGGTAGCTCGATCTCAGCACGCCCCAGGGTCACCAGGGTTTTCAAATCGGTGGAAAAACCAGTCGCCGGGCGAGCGCGACCGAAGTCGGCGCCGATGTCGTCGTAACGACCGCCCTGAGCGATGGACTGGCCTACGCCCGGGACGAACACCGCGAACACCACACCGGTGTGGTAGTGGTAGCCGCGCAGTTCGCCCAGGTCAAAGTACAGCGGCAACTGCGGGAAGCGCGCCGACAAACGCTCGGCGACGGCCAGCAAATCTTCCAGTGCCGCGAGCACCGGCGCTGGCGCATTGGCCAGACGCTCGCGTGCAGCCGTCAATACTTCACGGCCGCCACACAGATCGACCAACGCACGCAGCATGCCGGACAGATCGGCCGGCAAGCCTTCGGTCAATGTAATGACCTCGTCGATGGCCTTGCGTTGCAATGCATCGAACAACTGCTGCTCGACTTCACCGGACAGACCGGCGGCACACGCCAGGCCACGGTAAATGCCGACATGACCAAGGTCCATGTGCACGTCCGGCACGTCGGCCAGTTGCAGCATGGCCAGCATCAGACTGATGACTTCGACGTCGCTGCTCGGGCTGGCATCGCCGTACAGCTCGGCGCCTAACTGGATCGGGCTGCGCGACGACGACAGGGCACGCGGTTGAGCGTGCAGCACGCTGCCGGCGTAGCACAGACGGCTCGGGCCTTCACGACGCAGGGTGTGCGCATCGATACGCGCCACTTGCGGCGTGATGTCGGCACGGAAACCCATCTGCCGGCCCGATTGCGGGTCGATGACCTTGAAGGTACGCAGATCCAGGTCCTGGCCCGCGCCGGTCAGCAGGGATTCCAGGTACTCGATATGGGGAGTCACGACAAACTCGTAACCCCAGCTCTGGAACAGATCCAACACCTGACGACGCGCTACTTCAATGCGCGCCGCTTCCGGTGGCAGTACTTCTTCGATGCCATCTGGCAGCAGCCAGCGGTCTACCGTTGCCATTACGCCATTCCCCTTTGATCCGGGCGGCCAGCCTGCGGGCGAGCCTTGAGTGAAGCAGAAAATGACCGATCCGTTCAAAACGCACGCGCATGAACGACGCGGCGAAAGGCCTGTTATCGGCTTCGCCCATCACTTTCCTCGAAATACTCTCGGGCCATTCAACCCGATGCCTGCAACAAAAAACAGCAATCAAACGTGCAGACGCAAAAAAGCCGGGAATTTCCCGGCTGCCGCATCATACACACGTTTTCCCAAAGGATCACCCCGCCCGAGGTTTTAGCCGCTGGGCGGAATGATTCAGGTCAACGTCGTATCAAGGCTTGGACTTTTCCAGGTAACGGAAGAAGTCGCTGCTTGGGTCGAGGACCAGGACGTCGGATTTGTTCGCGAAGCTTTCACGGTAGGCGCGCAGGCTACGGTAGAAACCGTAGAACTCCTGATCCTGACCGTAGGCCTTGGAGTAGATCGCAGCGGCCTGGGCGTCACCGTCACCGCGAATCTCTTCGGATTCACGATAGGCTTCAGCCAGCAGCACGCGGCGTTGACGATCAGCGTCGGCACGGATGCCTTCGGCCAGCTCGTTACCCTTGGCGCGGTGCTCGCGAGCTTCACGCTCACGCTCAGTGCTCATACGTTCGAACACGCTGCGGTTTACTTCTTTAGGCAGATCGATGGCCTTGACCCGGACATCGACTACTTCGATACCCAGCTCTTTTTCCGCCATCTTGTTCAGCGACGCGGTGATGTCAGCCATCAGCGCATCACGCTCGCCCGACACGACTTCGTGCAGGGTACGCTTACCGAACTGGTCACGCAGACCGGATTCCAGTCGACGCGACAGACGTTCATCGGCGATTTGCTTGAGGCCCGACGTTGCGGTGTAGAAGCGCTCGGCATCTTTCACGCGCCACTTGGCGTAGGCATCGACCATCACAGCTTTCTTTTCCAGGGTCAGGAAGCGCTGTGTCGGTGCATCCAGCGTCATCAGACGTGCGTCGAATTTACGCACCTGGTTAACGTAAGGCACTTTCACATGCAGACCCGGCTGAACATCAGCCTGTACCACACGACCGAATTGCAGCAGCACCGCACGCTCGGTCTGAGCGACGATGTAGAAGCAGTTCCAGCCAACCAGTAGCACAACGACGCCAACAATAAGGGCGATCAGCGATTTATTGCTCATCAGCGGGTCTCCCTTGTGCGCGACTGCGGCAGGTCAGTGACGTGCGGCGTGACATCCGTATTGCTGGCGGCGGCCGAACCAGTGACCGGCGCATTGCTGCCCGAGCTGTTCTGAATCATTTTGTCCAACGGCAGGTAAAGCAGGTTGCTCTGGCCGTTTTTGTTACCGGTCACGAGTACCTTGCTGGTGTTGCTGAAGACTTCCTGCATGGTGTCCAGATACAGACGCTGACGGGTGACTTCAGGGGCCTTGCGATACTCGGCAACCAGTTTGGTGAAACGATCCGCTTCACCCTTGGCACGCGAGACCGTTTCGTCGCGATAACCGTTGGCATCTTCAAGGATGCGCTGGGCCTGACCACGAGCTTCCGGCACGACGCCGTTGGCGTAGGTTTCAGCCTGGTTGCGCGAACGCTGCTCGTCTTCACGGGCGCGGATCACGTCATCGAAGGCTTCCTGCACTTCACGCGGTGCCGCTGCGCTCTGTACGTTGACCTGGGTGACGGTGATACCGGTGCGATAGGTATCGAGGAAGCGTTGCAGACGCTCCTTGATTTCGCTGGCCATCAACTCACGACCTTCGGTCAGCACCTGGTCCATGGCGGTCGAACCCACCACGTGGCGCAGGGCGCTGTCGGTCGCATGCTGCAGGCTGATCTCCGGCTGATCGACGTTCAGCACGAAGTCCTGCAGGTTGGTGATCTTGTACTGCACGGTCAGCGGCACTTCGACGATGTTCTCGTCTTCGGTCAGCATCTGGCCCTGCTTGGTGTACGCACGCTCACGCGTTACGTTTTCCATGTACTTTTTATCGATCGGCGGGAAGTAGATATTCAGGCCCGGGCCAACGGTCTCGTAGTACTTGCCGAAGCGCAGCACCACGGCTTGCTCCTGCTCATCGACCACGTAAACCGCGCTGTACAGCCAGACAGCCGCGAGCACGACCAGGCCGATGCCGAGCAGGCCGCCGAAGCCACCACCGCTCCTGCCCGAACCACCGCCGTCATCACCACGTTTTTTTCCACCACCGAACAACCCGTTCAGGCTTTCCTGCAGCTTTCGGAAGGCCTCGTCGAGATCTGGTGGCCCCTTGCGGTCGCCGTTATTGCGGCGCTTGCCACCCCAAGGATCCTGATTATTCGAGTTGCCACCCGGCTCATTCCAAGCCATAGCGCTCTCCATCTGATAAAGCAAAGACGCACCCACGGCGCGCCGACCAATGCTACAGAATGCCTGCCGTCGCGGCACAACCGCTTTTTCAGGCTTTTATTGCAAAGTGTGTTGCTCGATGAATTCCATCGGCTGCAATCCTTCGCGGCTTACCAGTCGATTCAACTCGACCCGGGGCAAACGAACGGCCAGCAAACTGATGCCTTCTTCGTCGTGTTCTTCTTTCTGCACCGCACCGAGTTCGAAAAACTGCGCACGCAGTCGAGCGAATCGTTGCGGCAAGCGCAAGGTGCCAACAAACAAATCACTGCCAAGCAATTCGGCAATGGCTTGTTCAAGCAATTCCAGACCCGAGCCGTCACGCGCCGACAGCCAGACCCGTTGGGGCTTGCCGTTTTCATCGCGCTGGATTTGTGGCTCAACGCCTTCAAGCAAATCGAGTTTGTTATAGACCTCGAGGATCGGCAAGTCCTGGGCTCCAATCTCGCCCAGCACCACCATCACCTGCTCGATCTGCAACATGCGATCCGGCTCGGCTGCATCGATCACGTGCAACAGCAGGTCGGAGTTGCTCGACTCTTCGAGCGTAGACCGAAATGCCTCGACCAGCTTGTGCGGCAAGTGACGAATGAAGCCCACCGTGTCGGCCAGAACAATCGGCCCCAGGTCGTCTATATCCAGACGGCGCAGGGTCGGATCCAGCGTGGCAAACAATTGGTCAGCCGCGTAGACGTCGGATTTCGTCACGTTGTTGAAGAGTGTGGATTTACCGGCGTTGGTATAGCCCACCAGAGACACGGTAGGGATATCCGCACGCGATCGGCCGCGTCGCGACTGTTCGCGCTGGCTGCGCACTTTTTCCAGCCGGCCCTTGATCTGGCGCAGGCGAACCCGCAGCAAACGGCGGTCGGTTTCCAGCTGGGTTTCACCGGGACCGCGCATGCCGATACCGCCACCCTGACGCTCAAGGTGAGTCCAGCCGCGAACCAGCCGGGTGCTCATGTGGTCAAGCTGGGCCAGTTCGACCTGGAGCTTGCCTTCATGGGTACGGGCGCGCTGGGCGAAAATATCGAGAATCAGACCGGTACGGTCGATCACGCGACACTCGAAAACACGTTCGAGGTTACGTTCCTGACTGGGCGTGAGGATGTGATTGAAAATCACCAGATCGGCTTCTTCAGCTTTGACCAGGTCGCGCAGTTCCTCGACCTTGCCGCTGCCAATCAGGTATTTGGCGGTTGGCCGATGACGCGGCACGTTAAAAAACGCAACGGTCTCGGCGCCGGCCGAATTAGCCAATTCCTGAAACTCCTGCGGATCTTCGCGCGCCTCAGGGTCCTGTCCATCCAAGTGAACGAGGATTACTCGCTCACCACCACCGTGGCGCTCAAAGAACAAAGGAGACTCCTATCAGGCGTTACCTGGCTCAGCGTCACCTGCTTCGGATTCGGTTGCGCTAGGCAGACGAATTGGACGAACCGGCACTACTGTCGAGATAGCGTGTTTGTAAACCATCTGGCTCACGGTGTTTTTCAGCAGGATCACGAACTGGTCGAACGACTCGATCGTGCCTTGCAGTTTGATACCGTTGACCAGGTAGATGGAAACCCCAACTTTCTCTTTACGTAAAGTATTCAAGTAAGGGTCTTGTAGCGAATGCCCTTTTGACATGTGCCGCACTCCTTTAAGGATTCAATAATAAAAAATAGGTAATTCAGATGGCTTTGGCCGTCACACCCCCAAGGATAGACGGCAATTGCAAGGACTCAGCTCAATATGGAGATGGTCCCAAGGTATTTCAAGGCGCGTGGCAGATTGTCGCAATCAAGACTGTCCAGCCAGTGTAAATCTTCCCAGCTGCGCAGCCAGGTGAACTGGCGTTTGGCCAATTGGCGCGTGGCGATGATGCCGCGCTCTTGCATTTCGGCCAATGTCAGCTTGCCATCCAGGTAATCCCAGACTTGGCGGTAACCTACTGCACGTATAGACGGCAACCCGGCATGCAGGTCACTTCTATTACGCAGGGCTACGACCTCGTCGATGAATCCCTGTTCCAACATATTTGTGAATCTTTGTTTAATGCGCTCGTGCAATACCTGACGATTTGCCGGGGCAATGGCCAAGTTCGCGACAGTATAGGGCAATTGTTGCAGTCCCGAAGCGGCTGCTTCAGTACTTTGCGCAGATTGTTGCTGGCGCAGTTCGGTCATGCTCTGACCACTGACCCGATAAACTTCCAGCGCGCGACTCAGGCGCTGCGGATCGTTCGGGTGAATCCGCGCCGCCGACACCGGATCGATGACCGCCAATTGTTCGTGCAGGGCTTGCCAGCCAAGGCGTTGAGCCTCTTCTTCGATCTGCGCGCGAACCTCGGGATCCGCCGCTGGCATATCGGCCAGGCCATCAACCAAAGCCTTGTAATAGAGCATCGTGCCGCCGACCAGCAGCGGAATTTTTCCGCGCGCGGTGATTTCCGCCATGGCTTGCAGGGCATCGCGACGGAAATCCGCAGCCGAACAGGCTTCGGCCGGGTCGAGGATGTCGATCAAACGGTGCGGATATTCGGCCAGCAGCTCTTTCGAAGGCTTGGCAGTGCCGATGTCCATACCGCGATAGACCAGCGCCGAGTCGACACTGATCAGCTCGCACGGCAGCACCTTGGTCAGCTCGATGGCCAGATCGGTCTTGCCCGCAGCGGTCGGGCCCATCAGGAAAATCGCTGGAGGGAGCTGGCTCATCAACGACCGCGCAGGAACAGTTTGTCCAGATCGTCCAGGCCCAATTGGGTCCAGGTCGGTCGGCCATGGTTGCATTGACCGCTGCGCTCGGTGTTTTCCATGTCACGCAGCAGGCCGTTCATTTCCGGCAAAGCCAGGCGCCGATTGGCGCGGATCGCGCCGTGACAGGCCATGGTGCCGAGCAGTTCGTTCAGGTGCGCCTGAATCCGGTCGCTGGTGCCGTACTCCATCAAGTCGGACAGCACGTCGCCGACCAGACGATTGGCTTCTGCCTGCTTCAGCAAGGCTGGAATCTGGCGGATCGCCAGGGTTTCCGGGCCCAGGCGCTGCAGTTCGAAACCCAGACGCTGAAACCACGCCGCATGTTCTTCGGCGCAATCCGCCTCGCGCTGACTGACCGCCAGCGATTCCGGCACCAACAGCGGCTGGCCGCTGAGGCCCTCGCTGGCCATGGCGATCTTCAGGCGCTCATACATGATTCGCTCGTGGGCTGCGTGCATGTCGACCAGCACCAAGCCTTGAGCATTCTCGGACAAGATATAGATGCCCTTGAGCTGCGCCAGCGCGTAACCGAGCGGTGGAATGTCCTCCTGACCGGCGGGCAGCGCATTGGCGTTGGCTTCCGGCAGCGGCGCGAAAAACTCGCGATAAGCCGCCTGAGCCTCGGCGGCCGGGGGCGTCGCCGATTGTGGACGCGGCGTGTATTGATACTGATAAGCGCCGCCAGCAGGCGCGCCAGATGCAGTGTTGAACACCGGTTGCGCCTGCGGTTGCTCCAGCAGCGCATTGGCCGCCAGACGCATTTCGCCCTGCGGGCCGAATTCGCCAGCATCCAACCCTGTCGGACGGACGATGGCGGTGGTCACTGAACCGGCAAGCTGATCCTCCGGACGCACATCGCCCAGCGCCCGGTGCAAGGTGCCGTAAAGGAAGTCATGCACCATGCGCCCGTCACGGAAGCGCACTTCGTGTTTGGTCGGGTGGACGTTGACGTCGACCGCCGCCGGATCAACCTCGAAAAACAGTGCAAACGTCGGATGGCGACCGTTGAACAGCACGTCGCGATAGGCCTGACGCACGGCGTGGGCCACCAGTTTGTCGCGCACTGCTCGGCCGTTCACAAAGAAATACTGCAAATCCGCCTGGCTACGGTTGAAGGTCGGCAACCCGACCCAGCCCCACAGATGCAAACCGTTACGCTCGATCTCGATCGGCAGCGCCTGCTCGAGAAAACCCGAGCCGCAAATCGCCGCCACACGGCGGGCACGGGCCGCGTCATCGTGGGCTTCGTGCAGGCTGAGGATGGTCTTGCCGTTGTGGCGCAGATGGAAAGCCACGTCGAAACGCGCCAATGCCAGACGTTTGATCACTTCTTGCAGATGATCGAATTCGGTTTTTTCGGTCTTGAGGAATTTGCGCCGCGCCGGGGTATTGAAGAACAGGTCGCGAACTTCCACCGAGGTGCCGACCGGATGCGCTGCCGGTTGCACCCGAGGCGCCATGTCGCGACCTTCAGTCTCGACCTGCCAGGCCTGATCGGCATCGCGGGTGCGCGAAGTCAGGGTCAGACGTGCCACAGAGCTGATCGACGCCAACGCCTCACCACGGAAACCCAGGCTCATTACCTGCTCGAGGTCTTCCAGGTTGCGGATCTTGCTGGTGGCGTGACGGGCCAGGGCCAGCGGCAGGTCATCGGCAGAAATACCGCTGCCATCGTCACGCACGCGTAGCAGTTTGACGCCACCCTGTTCAACGTCGACATCGATTCGTTTGGCTCCGGAGTCGAGGCTGTTTTCCAACAGTTCCTTGATCACCGAGGCCGGGCGTTCAACCACTTCACCGGCGGCAATCTGGTTCGCCAGCCGTGGGCTGAGCAGTTCGATGCGGGCGGCAGCGTTCAGCACCTCGTTCATTCTTTGGACGCCAGTTCGGTGCCAGGAATGGTCAGGTGTTGGCCGACTTTCAGCTCATCGCTTTTCAGATTGTTCGCGCTGCGCAACGTGGCCGGCGATACCTGATAACGCACACCGATCATCGCCAGGGTTTCGCCTGGGCCGACGCGGTGGTCGCGGGGGCCCTGGACGATCTTGCCAGAATCACGCAGCCAGGCGATGTAGGTGCCCGGTGGCGGGTTCTGTTGGAAGAACTGGCGCACGCCGCTGCTGATCGAGCGCGCCAGCGCTTGCTGGTGGCCCGAGGCCGAAAGCTTGTTCGCTTCGTTGGCATTGGAGATGAAGCCGGTTTCGACCAGGATCGACGGGATGTCCGGCGACTTCAGCACCATGAACCCGGCCTGTTCCACGCGCTGTTTGTGCAGCGGCGTCACGCGGCCGATATTGGTCAGCACTTTCTGACCAACGTTGAGGCTGGACGTCAGCGACGCAGTCATCGACAGGTCGAGCAGTACACCTGCGAGCATGCGGTCCTTGTCATCGAGGCTGACGTTGCCGGCACCACCGATCAAGTCAGAACGGTTTTCGCTGTCGGCCAGCCAACGGGCGGTCTCCGACGTCGCGCCACGGTCAGACAAGGCGAATACCGAAGCACCGAAGGCGGCCGCAGACGGCGCGGCGTCGGCGTGAATCGAGACGAACAGGTCGGCGCCCTTCTTGCGAGCGATTTCGGTACGGCCGCGCAACGGAATAAAGTAGTCGCCGGTACGCGTCAGTTCGGCGCGGAAGCCTTTCATGCCGTTGACCTGACGTTGCAGTTCGCGGGCGATCTGCAACACCACGTCTTTCTCACGCTGGCCGCGCGAGCCGGACGCACCCGGGTCTTCGCCACCGTGGCCGGCGTCGATCACCACAATGATGTCGCGCTTGCCGGCCGGGGCTGGCGGCAACTTGATTGCCGGTTCGGAAGGTGTGACCGGCACCGCAGGCATGGTCGCTACCGAAGGCGTTGGAGCAGGCACGGGCGCGGGAGCAGCGTCGGCCGGGTTATCGAACAGGTCGACCACCAGACGGTTGCCATATTGCGCGTTCGGCGCCAGCGAGAAGCTTTTCGGGGTAACGGCTTTTTTCAGATCGATGACCACCCGCAGGTCGGTCGGCGTGCGCTGAGCCGAGCGCATCGCGGTGATCGGCGTGTTCGCGGTCTGCACCTTCAGTGGCGCGCCGAGCGTGGCGCCATTGATGTCGATGACCAGCCGATCCGGCGCGGTCAGGGTGAAGACGCTGTGCTGCACCGGGCCGCTCAGGTCGAAGACCAGTCGCGTGTTGTCCGGCGCCCGCCACAGGCGCACGCTGTTGACCTTTGTATCGGCCACAGCGTTGACGGTTACTGCCATCAACATCAGTCCAGCGGCAGCCACCAACGCGCGAAAGCGCATACCTAACCCCATCATTTAATTGGATTCCAATGCCAAAGCGGCACACCAGGCTTCGCCACGCGAGCCCTGGGATAAAATTTTCAGCGAACGCCCGCTGTCTTGCGGGCTAATGGTAATGGTCAGGTCAGGCTTTGGCAAAAAGCCTGCACCTTTATCGGGCCACTCGATCAGGCACAGGGCATCGTCTTCGAAGTAGTCGCGGATGCCGAGAAACTCCAGCTCTTCCGGATCGACCAAGCGATACAGGTCGAAGTGGAAGGCGCGGACGTCACCGATCTCGTAGGGCTCGACCAAGGTGAAGGTCGGACTTTTTACCGCGCCGACGTGGCCCAACCCGCGAATGATCCCTCGCGACAACGTGGTTTTGCCCATCCCCAGATTGCCTTCCAGGAAAATCAGGCCATGGCCCTGGGTCACGCGGGCGATCCGTGCGCCAAAGTCGCTCATGGCCTGTTCATCGGCCAGGTACAGGGTTACTTCAGACACGGTGCTTGCTCCTCCAACAACTGACGAATGGCTGGAATCAGATCACTGGCCGCCAGCCCACGGCCCAATTTACCTTGTTGCATTCCCGCATTGGCATGCAGCCAGACCGACAGGCACGCAGCATCGAAAGCGTCCATGCCCTGCGCCAACAACGCTCCGGTCAAACCCGCGAGCACATCGCCGAGCCCGGCCGTGGCCATGGCCGGATGGCCCTGATGACACAGCGCCAAGCGACCATCGGGATGAGCGATCAGGCTGCCTGCGCCTTTCAACACCACGACCGCCGAGTATTTTTTACTCAATTGTGATGCTGCGCCCGGGCGATCAGCTTGTACTTGGGCAGTACTGATCCCCAGTAAACGCGCTGCCTCGCCCGGATGCGGAGTGATTACGCAATCCTTGGGCAGACTGACGAAACCGCTCGCCAACAGATTCAGCGCATCGGCATCCCACACTTGCGGCAAGGGCGCATTGGCGGCGGCGGAAAGTAACGCTCGCCCCCAACTCGCCTGCCCCAGCCCTGGTCCGACGACCAATACCGAAACCTTTTCCAGCAGACTCATCAACTGATTGGCCGATGACGCACCCAGTGCCATGACTTCCGGCAAGCGGGACAGCGCCGCCGGCACATGCTCGGGGCGTGTCGCCAGCGACACCATGCCGGCACCACTGCGTAGAGCGCTTTCGGCGCTCAGGAGAATGGCCCCGCCAAACCCGTGATCGCCACCAATCAACAGCAAATGCCCGAAACGGCCTTTGTGCGAGCTCGGCGCCCGTGGCGCCAATCGGGGAAGATTAGCCGCACCCAGGCGTTTGGCGCTGACAGGAACGTCACGATAAGTTTCGGCCGAGGCTTGTAAATCGTTAAACACCAGATGCCCGATGTGATCCGCCGCATCCCCGGTGAACAAGCCGATTTTCAAACCAATGAAGGTCACCGTCAGGTCGGCGCGAACGGCGGCACCGAGGACATGCCCGGTATCCGCTGACAACCCGGAAGGAATATCCACCGCCGTCACCGGCAAGCCGCAGGCATTGATCGCCTGGATTGCGCCGGCATAGGGCTCAAGCACTTCACCGCTAAGGCCGGTGCCGAGCAAGGCATCGAGGATGACGCCGCGCAATTCGCTTTGCGCAGTCCAGTTGAGCACGCTGAGCCCTTCAGCCAGCGCCTGGGCATGGGCCAACGCCGCATCTCCCTGCAAGCGCTGCGGATCGCCAACCGCGATTATCCGCACAGACCACCCGGCCCGGTGCGCCAACGCGGCGATCAAATAACCGTCACCCGCATTGTTGCCATGCCCGGCAAGCACCGTCAGCTCATTGGCTGAAGGCCACTGTCGCACCAGCGCCCGCCAGGTCGCATGGGCGGCGCGTTGCATCAATTCGAAGCCCGGCGTGCCGGCGGCAATCAGCCGCGCGTCGAGCTCACGCACCTGTGCGGCGCCGTACAGCGCGTCGGGTAATTCATCTTTCGTGTGCGGCATGCGTCTTCGGGCTCCGATGTCTGGCAGAATTATACGCACCTCAGCTCCGGTTTCTCTCGCCTCATGTCCGCCATCACCACAGACCTGCCCGCCCTCGCCCAATCGATCAAGGATTGGGGCCGCGAGCTGGGCTTTCAGCAAGTCGGCATCAGCGGCCTCGATCTGGCCGAGCATGAGCAGCACCTGGAGCGCTGGCTCGAGGCCGGCTACCACGGCGAGATGGACTACATGGGCGCTCATGGCAGCAAACGCTCGCACCCCGAGGAACTGGTTCCCGGCACCCTGCGCGTGGTTTCTCTGCGCATGGACTACTTGCCGGGCGACACCGAAATGGCCAAACGTCTGGCTCAACCGGAAAAAGCTTACGTATCGCGTTATGCCTTGGGCCGCGATTACCACAAATTGATCCGTAAACGTGTTCAACAATTGGCCGACAAGATTCAGTCCGAGATCGGTCCTTTCGGTTTTCGCGCCTTCGTCGACAGCGCCCCGGTGCTGGAGAAAGCCATCGCCGAACAGGCCGGGCTGGGCTGGATCGGCAAAAACACGCTGGTGTTGAACCGCAAGGCCGGGAGCTATTTCTTTTTAAGCGAATTGTTTGTCGATCTGCCGCTACCCGTGGACGACCCGCACAGCACTGAACACTGCGGCCGCTGCACCGCGTGCCTGGATATCTGCCCGACCAATGCCTTCGTCGGCCCCTATGTGCTGGACGCGCGCCGCTGCATTTCCTATTTGACCATCGAACTGAAAAACGCAATTCCCGAAGATTTGCGCCCGCTGATCGGCAACCGCGTATTCGGCTGCGACGACTGCCAGATCGTCTGCCCGTGGAACCGTTTCGCCAAGCCCTCGGGCGAAAGCGACTTCAAGCCACGGCACAATCTCGACAACGCCGAACTCGCCGAGTTGTTCCTGTGGGACGAGGACAAGTTCTTGAGCAGCACTGAGGGCTCGCCGCTGCGACGTGCAGGTTATGAGCGCTGGCTGCGCAATCTGGCAGTGGGGCTCGGTAACGCGCCGTCGAGCATTCCGGTGCTGGAAGCGTTGAAGGCACGGCGGGACTACCCATCAGAGCTGGTGCGTGAGCATGTGGAATGGGCGCTTAAGCAGCATGCCGAGCGTCAAGGCGCGTCGTTGTAAACGAACTTGGGCATTTCCCAGTGGAAGCGGATCGCCAGCAGGCGCAGCAGAAAGCCGCCGAACAGGGTGATGAGGATAGCTTGTTCGCTCGGCACGTTCAGATACAGGCAGAGCATGTAGCACCATGCCGCGGCAAACGACACGCTGGCGTACAGTTCGCGCCTGAAGATCAGCGGGATGTCGTTGCAGAAGATGTCGCGCAAGATGCCACCGAAGACCCCGGTGATCACACCGCTGACCGAGGCCACCAGCATGCCGTGGCCCATTTCCAGGGCGGTCATGCAGCCAATCAGGGTAAACGCCACCAGACCGACGGCGTCGAGCACCAGAAACAGCGAGCGCAGGTGGCGCATCCAGCGGGCAGTGAACACTGTGAACATTGCGGCTACCGAGGTCAGCACCAGGTATTCCGGGTGTTTGACCCACGTCAGCGGATAGTGTCCGAGCAACACGTCGCGAACCGAACCGCCGCCCAACGCCGTGACGCAGGCGATCAGCACCACGCCAAACCAGTCCATGCCGCGACGGCCGGCAGATAAGGCGCCAGTCATGGCTTCGGCGGTGATGGCGATCAGATAGAGCATCAGCAACATGGTGGCGATCCAGACAGGAAGGCGCGCAGTCTAGCCATTTCGGTCACGCGATCCAATGTAGGAACTATCGAAGGCTGGGATCTTTTGACTTTGATTTTAAAAACCAGATCAAAAGATCGTCCGATCGCGGTCCGGGCCTTCGGCAGCTCCTACAAAGATCAAATCAGAACTTGATGAAGTGCTGGCGGTAGTGCTGCAGCTCGGCGATCGATTCGCGGATGTCGTCCAGCGCCAGGTGCGTGCTGCCCTTCTTGAAGCTGTCGCGCACGTCCGGCGCCCAGCGGGCAGCCAGTTCCTTGAGCGTCGAGACGTCGAGGTTGCGGTAATGGAAGTAGCTTTCCAGCGACTTCATGTGGGTATAAAGAAAGCGACGATCCTGGCAGATGCTGTTGCCGCAGATCGGCGACTTGCCCTTCGGTACCCATTTTTCCAGGAAAGCGATGGTTTCGGCTTCGGCTTCGGCCATGCTGATGCGGCTGTCGCGCACGCGCTGGGTCAGGCCGGAGTTGCCGTGGGTGCGGGTGTTCCACTCGTCCATGCGCGCGAGCACTTCGTCGCTGTGGTGGATGGCGATCACCGGGCCTTCGGCCAAGGTGTTGAGGTCACTGTCGGTGACGATGGTGGCCATTTCGATGATGACGTCGTTATCCGGATCAAGACCGGTCATTTCGAGGTCGATCCAGATCAAGTTCTGCGGGTTTTGCATATTTCGGCTCCTGGGCAATGCTGCGCAGTTTAGCCTAGGCCGGTGCCCGGGCGTGCTAAACTCGCGGCCGTTTTACCTAATCGCAGCATTCTTCAGACGGAACACCCATGGCCAAACGCCAACTCAATCGTCGTCAAAACTGGCGCATCGAAAAGATTCAGGGCGAACGCGCTGCCCGCGCCGCCAAACGCGAGTCCTCGGCGGTCGAAGCCCTTGAGGGCGGTGACCTGGGCCCGGAACAGCACGGCCTGGTGATCGCCCACTTCGGTGTGCAGGTCGAGGTCGAGGCCAAAGACGGCGAGCTCGCCGGCCAGGTGTTCCGTTGCCACTTGCGCGCCAACCTGCCTGCGCTGGTGACCGGCGATCAGGTGGTCTGGCGTGCCGGCAATCAGGGCATTGGTGTGATCGTCGCGCAATTGCCGCGCATCACCGAACTCTGCCGCCCGGACAGCCGTGGCCAGCTGAAACCGGTCGCGGCCAACGTCGACATGATCGTCATCGTCTTCGCCCCGCTGCCCGAGCCGCATGCCAACCTGATCGACCGCTACCTCGTAGCCGCCGAACACGCCGGCATCCGTCCGCTGTTGCTGCTGAACAAGTACGACCTGATCGACGAGCAGAACGCCCCGGCGCTCAACGCCTTGCTGGCCGTTTACCGCACGCTGGGTTACCCGGTGCTGGAAGTGTCGGCGCACCACGGCAATGGCATGGAACAACTGCAACAGCAGCTCGACGGGCGCATCAGCGTGTTCGTCGGCCAGTCCGGTGTCGGCAAGTCCTCGCTGGTCAACAGCTTGCTGCCTGAGGTTGAAACCCGCGTCGGGCCGCTGTCAGAGCTGTCCGGCCAAGGCACGCACACAACCACCACCGCACGGCTGTTCCACTTCCCGGGCGGCGGCGAGCTGATCGACTCCCCGGGTATTCGTGAATTCGGTCTCGGCCACGTCAGCCGCGCCGACGTCGAAGCCGGCTTCATCGAGTTCAACGACCTGCTCGGCACCTGCCGCTTCCGCGACTGCAAGCATGATCGCGAACCAGGTTGTGCACTGCTCAAGGCCCTGGAAGATGGCCGCGTGCAGCAGCAGCGGATGAACAGCTATCGCTCGATCATCGCCAGCTTGCCGGAAAACGGTTACTGATCAGCAAGCTTCAAGCGTAAAAAAACCGCGAGATTCGCGGTTTTTTTTCGTTCAAGTTTTGACGATGGTTTTATCCGGCCAACGACCTCGATCCAAGCCGTGAGAAATCCGCTGGTCAAACTTGAAACCTTCTCAGTGGCCCCAGAGGGTAATCAAACCGCTTCAACGACTCTTCAAACCCAAGCAGAAAATCATTCCACTGAGACTTCTTCAGCGAAAAAACAAACCGAAATTGCGCGCCGTCATTCCTCTCGACTCACGCCCGACACTCCCTTTCTTCAAATCCATTTAGCAACACATGATAACCAGCACTCGAGCGGGGCTTTCCAACTGGCTTGAGGGCAGACGAAAAGAATGATCCCGCGCGAAAAGCAACCATTCGAAAGCCACAAGAAAAAGCCGCGATCATCGCGGCTTTTTCACCTCCACACGCCCTACTTCGGCTCAGGCGTCTTAAACGCATAAAGGTGCTGTTGCACAATCCCGCCCGGCAACTCTTTGCCAAACACGCCATAACGCACCGGCCATTCTTTCGGCGGCAGCTTGAAGGTGCCGAACAGCATGTCCACCAGCGGTGTGTGGATCGCGTAGTTCTTGTAGATGTAGTCCTTGTGCCGGGCGTGGTGCCAATGGTGGTAGCGCGGCAGGACGATCAGGTAATTCAGCCAGCCGCCGTTGATCCGCACGTTGGCGTGGGCCAGTACGGCCTGGATGCCGACCAGAATCACGTAGGCATTCAACGCCTGCGGCGCGAAGCCCAGCAGCATCAGCGGCACCAGCACGCCGGTGCGGGTCAGGAGGATTTCGATGAAATGCACGCGTGATCCGGCGAGCCAGTCCATGTGCGTGCTGGAGTGATGCACGGCATGGATGCGCCATAGAATTGGCACAACATGGTAGAGCCGATGCAACCAGTACTGGCCCAGATCCGCCACCAGTATCGCCAGCAGGAACTGCACCACCAACGGCAGGCTTTGTACGCTGGCCTGCAAGCCCGGCGACACTGCCCAACCGGCGATGTAACCCGACGAGGCGGTGATGAAAATCAGGATGAACTGCACCAGCATGTGGCTGACGAAAAAGTAGGTCAGGTCGGTACGCCAGTGCGGGCGCAGGATGTTCTGCTCGGGGTCTTTGGAATACAGCTTTTCCAGCGGAATAAACACGATGGCCGAGATCAGCAGCGCCAGCACAAACCAGTCCAGACCGAGCGAGTAAGGGGTCTGCCCGACCTCGCTGACCTGCACATTGGTGCCGCCGAGAATCACTGCCAGCCCTGACGCAACCAGGCCGGTGATGCCCAGACGTTTACGCTTGTTGAGCAGGATGTTCAGGGTACCGAGGCTGAACGACAGCACCAGTCCGAGCAACAGGGTGGTGCGCGCGAATTGCTCGTCGTAGACCTTGCGCAGCTCGGCCGTGGTCAACCATTCGGGAAACAGGAAGCAGAACACCGCCAGCAGGCTCAACAGCCCGAGCGTGGCCGAGATGTAGCCACTGACCCGACCCTCGCCGAATTTGAAGGGGGCGTTGCCGTGCCGCTGAAAATAGGCTTTGAGTCTTTCCATAACTGATCTTCCGTGATTGCGAATACTGCGACTGGTCAATGCGACGCAGGCAGGCACAAAAAAGCCACGGTAACCGTGGCTTTTTATGGGTCACTGTTTCGGCGCGGGGGCCGGTGCAGTAGCCGGTGGCGCTGTCGGCGTGGGCGCCGCACCTCCCGGCCCGGCCGGTTTGGGTGCAGCGTCGTCGAACAGGTTCAGCCGTTCACGCAGCTCATGTGCCGGCACCGGTTGCTGATCCGCCGGTAAGGCGTTCGGATCGACCGGCGTCGCCGGAGCGGCACCGTCCTGACCCTGATCAGCCGGTTTGGCCGGATCGGCACCTTGCGAACCTTCGATCGCTGCCTGAGCCTTTTTGGTCAGCACGACGATGTCGATACGGCGGTTGACCGGGTTGAACGGGTTTTCCTTGTCGAACAGCGCCGACGAGGCGTAACCGACGACCCGCGCCACTTGCGCATCCGGGTAGCTACCGGCGACCAAGGCACGGCGAGCGGCGTTGGCACGGTTGGCCGACAGCTCCCAGTTGCCGAAATCGCCCGTGCCGGTGTACGGCTTGGCGTCAGTGTGGCCACTGATGCTGATCTTGTTCGGCACCGCTTTGATGGTGTCGGCCATGGCCAGCAGGATGTCTTCGAAATACGGTTTCAGACGTGCAGAACCGGAGTCGAACATCGGCCGGTTCTCGGCGTCCATGATCTGGATGCGCAAGCCGTTCGGCGTGATCTCGAAGAGGATCTGGTCCTTGAATTTCTGCAGTTGCGGGTTCTCGTCGACCTTGTTCTGCAGTTCTTGCAGAAGCAGTTCCAGACGTTCTTTCTCGACCTGCTCGGCCATGCCTTCGACCTGCTCGGTGTCGACCGTGACCTTGTCCGGTTGCGGCTGGGATTTCACCTCGGGGTTGAGGGTGTTTTCCGGCGCCAGGGTCGGCGTACCGCCGAGATCAATGATGTACGGCGTGCCGCTTTCGGAGAAGCCGACCGGGTCTTTGAAGTAACCGGCGATGGCGATCTTCTGTTCCGGTGTTGCGGTGGACAGCAGCCACAACACCAGGAAGAACGCCATCATCGCCGTGGCGAAGTCGGCGAAGGCGATTTTCCACGCCCCGCCGTGATGCCCGCCGGCTATGCGCTTGACGCGCTTGATGATAATCGGCTGATTATTTTCCATGGCTTAACGACCGCGAACGGCTTGTTCCAGCTCGGCAAAGCTTGGACGGTGGGCCGGGTACAGAACCTTGCGACCGAACTCCACCGCCAGCGATGGCGGCATGCCGGAAGCCGAAGCCACCAGAGAGGCCTTGATGGCTTCGTAAACGTTCAGCTCTTCCTTGGCATCGTGAGCCAGGGAATGCGCCAACGGGCCGAAGAAACCGTACGCCGCGAGAATACCGAAGAAGGTACCTACGAGTGCCGCACCTACGTGCAGACCGATGGACTTCTGATCGCCTTCACCCAGCGAGGCCATGGTCACCACGATACCGAGTACCGCCGCGACGATACCGAAACCCGGCATGGCGTCGGCGATGCCGTTCACTGCGTGGGAAGGATGCTCGAGGTCTTCTTTGAGGCTGTAGAGTTCCATGTCGAACAGGCCTTCCAGCTCGTGCGGAGCCATGTTGCCGGAGGACATGATGCGCAGGTAGTCGCAGATGAACGCGGTCATGCGCTCGTCTTTAAGAACTGCCGGGTACTTGGCGAAGATCGGGCTCGCGGCGGCGTCTTCAATGTCGCCTTCGATGGCCATCATGCCTTCGCGGCGGCTCTTGTTGAGGATCTCGTAGATCAGCCCGAGCACTTCCAGATAGAACGTGTGGCTGAAACGCGAACTGAACATGCTCAGGGATTTCTTGAGCACGTGCATCGTCATGTAGCCGGGGTTGGCCTGGAGGAATGCACCCAGTGCCGCACCACCAATGATCATCACCTCGAAAGGCTGGATCAGGGCGGCAATCTTGCCGTGGGAGAGCACGTATCCGCCGAGCACGCTCGCGAATACGACGATGATGCCGATAATTTTAGCCATAGGTAGGAAAGTACTTACTGAGTCGGGTTCAAGGTCATATTCGGAAGTTAAAAAATCTCTTCTTCTACTTATCGGCAAAACTGCGCCAGACTATAGCCAGTTCAGGCGAAAAGCCAATTTAGCCCATGCCGGGCGCGTCTACAGTCAGTGAAGATCTCGTCCAGACATGGCTAATGAAACGAACGTCCCACAGGTAAAACCGACCACACTCGATGGCTGGGTCAAGTTGCTCGATGGCGTCCGACTGCCCGTACCGCAAGAGGCTCACGATAAAGTTTGCCGGGCAATTCGTGACAATCGCAGCTCGATCCGCGACATCGCTGACTTGATGCAGGACAGCCCGGCGCTGGCCTTGAGCATCATCCGAGAGGCCAATCGTCACACCCAGGGCAACATGGGCACGCCGGCGGAAAACCTCGAAGTCGCGATCAACCGCCTCGGCCTCGCCCGCACCGAAGAATTGCTGGCGCGCCTGCCGGCCCAACCGCAGATGCAAATCCCCAAGGCCCTGCGCCAACTGCAAATGATCAGCCAGCACGCCACTCAACAGGCCAACGGTTTTTTTGCCAGCCGCCTCGCGCGGCTGTGGCAGGACATTCATTGGGGCAGCCTGCTGTTTCTCTCGCCGTTGTGGCCGCTGGCGCTGACTTATCCACAGCTGCTTGAAGAGTGGGAGCTGCGGGTTATCCACAAGGGCGAATCGGCGCGGACCGTCGAGAAGCAATTGTTTGGTGTACGTCTGCTGAGAATCGCTGATGCATTGGTGCAGGTCTGGCACCTGCCGATCTGGGTGCAGCAAGGCTATAAATTGCTCCTCAGCGAGCAGCGCGAATTGGTCAAAGTGCTGCGCATCGCCCGCGACAGCGAACATCCGCTGCGCCAGCAAAACCGTCTCGACGATGATCCGACCCTGCGCCGCTGGCTCAATCAACCGGCCAACACCGTGTTGCTGGCCAACGGTCTGGCGCTGTCGGCGCAACAAGCGTGGGACAGTCCGCACAGCGAGCGCTGGCAGTACCTGACCAGCCTTTATCTACAGATTTCCATGGATGAGGTGCAGCAACAGTTGCACCAGCAAGCCGCCAACAGTGCGCGTCAGCATGCGATGCCCGACTTGTGGCACCCGGCCGTTTCATTGTTGTGGCCGTGGGGCACCCTTCGTTTGCCGGCAGGCATGTTGCCGGCGGCGGCACCGAACGCTGAAGATCTGACCCAGTGGCGCCGGCAATGCGCCGAATTGCTGGCCGAGCCGAGCCGTTTCACCAACGCGATGAGCCTGACCGTCGCCGCCCGCGATGCGCTGGTCGCCAGCGGCATGCGCCGGGTGATGATCCTGATGGCCGATCGCACCCAGTCCAATTTGCGCGTGCATCAAACCGTCGGCCTGCCGAAAGACGCTGCGGCGCTGAATTTTGTGGTCAGCCAGAGCAAAGTCCTGCAACGGCTGCTCGCGCAGCAGGCGCAGGTACGGATCAACCCCGAGAACAACGGGCAATTCTCCGCACTGCTGCCACCGAGCCTGCGCACGCTGTTCCGTGGCGAACACTTGTTCCTGCGTTCACTGGTCAACAATGGCCGGGTGATCATGATTGTGGTCGCCGATCAGGGCGGCGGGCCGTTTGCCGATATCACCGTGCAAGCCTTCGGCAAAACCGCGCAGTGCATCGAAAAAGCCCTGCACAGCTTTAGCAGCCGTGGCCGATGAGGCTGCGCTACAATCCCCCCCTTTGTGCTCTGGAGACCTCACATGTCTGACTTCTCTGGCTTGCCGCTCGTCATCGAGCCGAGCGACCTGCTCCCGCGTCTCGAGTCACCTGAACTGATTCTGGTGGACCTGACCAGCGCCGCCCGCTACACCGAGGGCCATCTGCCCGGTGCGCGGTTCGTCGATCCGAAACGCACCCAGCTCGGCCAGCCGCCGGCACCGGGGCTGCTGCCAGCGAAAGCGGATCTGCAAGCGCTGTTCGGTGAGTTGGGACATCGCCAGGATGCGGTCTACGTAGTCTATGACGACGAAGGTGGCGGCTGGGCCGGACGCTTCATCTGGCTGCTCGACGTGATTGGTCATGACAAGTACCACTACGTCGATGGCGGTCTGCCGGCGTGGCTGGCGGACGGCATGCCGATGTCGATCCAGGTTCCTGCCGCCGTCGGTGGCCCTGTGGCGCTGACCCTGCATGAAGAACCGACTGCCACGCGCGAATATCTGCAAAGCCGTCTTGGCGCTGCCGATCTGGCAATCTGGGATGCGCGCGGGCCGCTGGAGTATTCCGGTGAGAAAGTGCTGGCCGCCAAGGCCGGGCACATCCCCGGCGCGGTCAATTTCGAATGGACTGCCGGCATGGACAAGGCACGTCAACTGCGGATTCGCACAGACATGCCGCAGATCCTCGAAGACCTCGGGATCACCAAGGACAAAGAAATCATTACCCACTGCCAGACCCATCACCGGTCGGGCTTCACTTATCTGGTGGCCAAGTCCCTCGGTTATCCGCGGGTCAAGGGCTACGCCGGTTCCTGGGGCGAATGGGGCAACCACCCTGACACGCCCGTCGAGATTCAAGGTTTTTAAGGACTATTAATTAATGAAAGAGCGTCTGTTTATCCTCAGCCAGTACCTGCTGCCTCATCACCTGCTGTCGCGCCTGGCCGGCTGCGTTGCCGAGTGCCGTGTGCGCTGGTTCAAGAATGCCTTCACCCAGTGGTTCGCCAAGCGTTACCAGGTGGACATGTCGCAAGCACTGGTCGAAGACCTGACCGCTTACGAGCACTTCAACGCCTTCTTCACCCGCGCCCTGAAAGACGGCGCGCGCCCACTGGACCAGACTCCGGGCGCGATCCTCAGCCCGGCCGACGGTGCCGTCAGCCAACTCGGCCCGATCGAACACGGTCGCGTGTTCCAGGCCAAGGGCCACAGCTTCAGCGTGCTGGAACTGCTCGGCGGTGACGCCGCCAACGCGGCGCCGTTCATGGGCGGTGACTTCGCGACTATTTACCTGTCGCCGAAGGACTACCACCGCGTGCACATGCCGCTGGCCGGCACCCTGCGCGAAATGGTCTACATCCCGGGCCGGATCTTCTCGGTCAACCAGACCACCGCTGAAAACGTCCCGGAGCTGTTCGCTCGCAACGAACGCGTAGCGTGCATCTTCGACACCGAGCGCGGCCCGATGGCTGTGGTGCTGGTCGGCGCGATGATTGTCGCTTCGATTGAAACCGTATGGGCCGGACTGGTCACGCCGCCGAAGCGCGAGCTGAAGACCTTCCGCTACGACGAAGCCGCCCGTGCGCCGATCCACCTGGAAAAAGGCGCTGAACTGGGTCGCTTCAAGCTGGGTTCGACAGCCATCGTGCTGTTTGGCCCGGATCAAGTGAAGTGGGCTGAAGAGCTGGTAGCGGGTTCGCCAGTGCAGATGGGCCAAGGCCTGGCACTGCCAAAAGCCTGACCCCCGAAACACCCCGCTCCCCCGTACGAGCTGCCGCAGGCTGCGATCTGTTGATCTTGTTTTTTACAATCAACATCAAAAGATCGCAGCCTTCGGCAACTCCTACAGGTTGAAAGCCAGCCTGGTCATTTGCTGCTATGGTTTTTGGCATGAGCCAAGCCATCTCCCCTACGCTTTTACGCGCCCCAACGCCAACGCAGACGCGCCTGTCATTCTGCGAAGCCACCCCGCGCGACCTCAAGCGCTGGATCGCCGGCCTACCCAAGGCCAACATTGGCGAAACCGCCCGCCAGTTGTATCAAGGCTTGGGCGAACTCAATCAACTGCTGACCTCCAGTGACAATCGCCTGCAGTTGCTCGAATTGCTGCGCCCCGAGGTGTATTACGTTTGCCAGCATCTACAGCGGCATTTCCTGCATCAGGCGATCATGCTCGACGAGCGCTCGCGCAAGATCAGCAACCTGTGTCAGGCGCTGCAAAGTCAGCTGGCCGTCGGCTACAAACAGATCGTCCTGCGCATCGCGCCGAAGTACAGCAAGGATCGCGCGACGCTGCTCGCCACCGCCTTGCAACGGACCGCGCATGCACTCAAGGGTCAACTGGTGCGCGCCACGCAGTTGTATAGCCCGGCGCCGGAACATCTGTGGTTCGAGCTGCATCAGTTGTATCGCACGGCCTGTGAACTGCAGTTGCAACAGCGCCGGCTGCATGACGATCTGGCCAGTCTCACCACAGAATTGAGCCTTGAACAAACCTACATTGCCGCCCTGCTGCTGGGCAGCGCTCGCTGCAATCAGTTGCGCCAGAACCAGATCGCCCGACTGGCTGAAGTGCTCGAGCCGTGGAGTGCCCTGCTCAAACTGCATCCCGGTCGCTCGGACGCAGGCCTGTTTGCGATCAGCCCGGAAATCGACGCTGGGCCGCGCTACCGCACTATGTTTCGCAGCGAACAGCAAGCTGGACTGGTCGGTTTCGATCCGCAACCGCTGGTGAAAACCCTCGAAGCGCATTTAATCCATCAGGACACTTCAACGCCGCTGCCGATCCCGACGGGCCTCAGCTTCGACACCCTGCAACACCTTCACGCGAGCTGGGGTGAAGCCGCCGAACGCAGCTTTCAACGCACTGTCGGCGCAGGCAACCTGACCGTGTGCGTCGGCATGAGCGCCCTGCACTTCTATCTGGGTGGCGAACGCACCTTCAGCGAGTTACTCAAGCACCCCGGCGCACGCGCGGCGAACTTCAGCAGCGGCGTGGCCAAGGGTGAAAAGGACAGCTGGAGCCAAGCCTTCGACGCCGCGCCGCAGAGCAACGAACAGTTTTTGCCCTACGAAGAGATTCAATACGATCACTTGGTCGAAGACGACAGCAGCACCGACAGCACGCCGCATTACCCGACTTATGCCTTGCCAGTGATTAACCACAGCCCCGGCGGCTATTGCCTGGCATGGCCTAAAGAGGTGCCGGTCGAATTGCAGGCTGGGGAAATGCTCGGGATTCAGGACAGTGTCAGTCTTGGCTGGAGCATCGCGGTGATCCGCTGGATTCGTCAGGTTCGCGGGGGCGGTACGCACATGGGCATTGAGTTGGTGGCGCCACATGCCGAGCCCTGCGGACTGCAACTGGTGCGTTCGAGCGACGAGTCACAGTCAGTATTTGCGCGGATTATTACTGCCGGAGATCCGCGCAATCGACTTGCCCGCGACCTTGCTCGCGCCGCGCTTGCCATTTCAGGAAGGCAATAAAGTGCTGATCAACACCCAGGGCGAAGAGCACCGCGCCGGTCTGGATCGACGGGTGGCGAGCACACACAGTTTCAATCAGTTTGCCTATCGCTCACTGGAGGCCGCGCCGAATGGCGGGAGCGAGGAGGATTTCGATTCGCTGTGGAAGTCGCTTTAGCTATTCGACGATAAATCGGCGGTGCAGCCTTCGCGAGCAAGCTCGCTCCCACAGGTGGTTTGTGAACGCCACAGATCCAATGTGGGAGCGAGCCCGCTCGCGAAGGGGCCCGCTCGGGTTATCGAGATCTCAGAGCTGCCCGTCGCGATCGCGGAAGCCCAGCAGGTACAGCACGCCATCCAGACCCAACGTCGAGATCGCCTGCTTCGCCGACTGCTTGACCAGTGGCTTGGCCCGGAACGCCACGCCCAACCCGGCAATCGCCAGCATCGGCAAATCATTCGCGCCGTCGCCGACCGCGATGGTCTGTTCCAGACGCAAACCTTCCTTGTGCGCCAGTTCTTTCAGCAGATCTGCCTTGCGCTGGGCATCGACAATCGGCTCGATCGCCACGCCGGTGCACTTGCCGTCGACCACTTCCAGCTCGTTGGCAAACACGTAGTCGATGCCAAGTTTGGCCTGCAATTGCTTGGCGAAATAAGTGAAGCCACCGGAAAGGATTGCGGTCTTGTAGCCCAGACGCTTGAGCTCGGCGAACAGCGTTTCGGCGCCCTCGGTCAGACGCAACGAGGCGCCAATCGAATCGAGCACGCTGACATCCAGACCTTTGAGCAAGGCCAGGCGCTCTTTGAAACTGGCGCGGAAGTCCAGTTCGCCGGCCATCGCCCGCTCGGTGATTTCCGAGACCTGCTCACCCACGCCGGCAGCCTTGGCCAGCTCATCGATGACTTCGGCCTCGATCAGCGTCGAGTCCATGTCGAATACCGCCAGACGACGGTTGCGACGGAACAGCGAATCTTCCTGGAAGGCGATATCGACGTTCAGCTCTTGCGCAACGCTGAGGAATTCAGCACGCAGCGCCTGCGGATCGGCCGCTTCGCCACGTACGGAAAACTCGATGCAGCCCTTGCCCTTGTCAGCTGGCGTGTCCAACGGCATGCGACCCGACAGACGGTCGATGTGGTCGATGTTCAGGCCGTATTTGGCGGTGATCGAACTGACGGCCTGCAATTGGCCGGCGGTCACTTTGCGGGTCAGCAAGGTGACGATGTGGCGTTTCTTGCCCTGATTGCCCACCCATTGCTGGTAATCCTCTTCGGACACCGGAGTGAAGCGCACCTGCTGATCAAGCTCGTAGCCCTTGAACAGGATGTCTTTGAGCACGGACTTGCCTTGCTCGGAGTCGGGAATTTCGACCAGGATGCCGAACGACAGGGTGTCGTGGATCACCGCCTGACCAATGTCGAGGATGTTCACACCACCTTGTGCCAGAACGCCGGTAATGGCTGCCGTCAGACCCGGACGGTCGACTCCCGTGATGTTAATCAGGACGATTTCGCGCAACGCGCACCCCCGCAACTGGAAAAAAACCGCATTCTACCCACTTTCAGTGACCATCGGGCACCGCGAGCGCTTTGCCGGTCTAGGGCCTGTCGCTATACTGCGCGTCAACTTCACGGACAAAAGAGCCGAGCTCAGTGAACCGGCCCACGCCAGTTAAAACCGATAACTTCTTCCTGCTGATCTTCCGTGCACTGCGCCATCGCCGTGTACCGATTGCATTGCGCATTGCCAGCCATAACGTGATCCTGGTCGCTCTGGCCCTGGTCATCTATGCCGGCGTGATGGGTTTGCAATTCAAGCAGGCCATGCACGAGCAGGCCGATGCGCTGGGCGAAAGCCTGACCACGCAGACCGCCACCTCCGCCACGGAGCTGTTGGTGTCCAACGACATCCTCAGCCTCAACGTGCTGCTCAATAACCTGACCAAGAACAAACTGGTGGCCCACGCGGCGATCTATAGCGTGGATAACCGCATCCTCGCCGAATCCGGTCAGCGCCCCAAGCACAGCCTGCTGGGCGAAGCCGAAGGCATGTACGAGAGCAAGATCACTTTCCAGGACGTGACCGCCGGGCAACTGCGCATCAGCCTCGACATGGATCAGTTCCAGCAGCCGATGACCATCAGCCTGCAAAGCATGGGCATCCTCAGTGCGATTCTGTTGGCGCTGTCGCTGGCCTTGAGCCTGCGCATGGGGCGTTACCTGTCGACGCCGCTGCTGCAATTGCGCGTCTGGCTGCGCAATATCGATGAATACACGCCGGGCACGGATCGTCAGGACGAGATCGGCGATCTGGCGCGGCAACTGCACGCCGACTTCGCCCCGGAACCAGCGCCACAGCCTGAGCCTGAGCCGGAACCCGAGTTCGAAGAAGACGACGAGCCTGAGTTCGAAGTGCGCAACCTGCGCGATCCGAGCTTTGACGAAAGCCGTCCGATGGCCGCACAAAAACCGGCGCCACGCCATGTGGTCAGCACCGTTGAAGACGATGAAGACGACGATGCGTTTGCCGATCTGCGCGACGAATCGCTGGACCAGCCCCCGCAACCAACGCTGCGCAAGGCCACGCCAAGTGTTCCGCAACACAGCGCAGTGCTGGCCGTGCAACTTGGCTCGCAGGAACAACTGCGCCGTCTGCCGCGCGCACGCCTGGAAGAGTTGCTGGAGCGCTATCGCGACTGCCTCGATCAGGCCGCTTCGCTGTATCAGGGCGAAATCGAAACCCTCAACGATGGCAGCACGCTGATGCTGTTCCACACCGAAGACAGCGGCGACGATTACCTGACCAATGCGATCTGCTGCGGCGAGTTGCTGCGAGCGCTGGGCCATCAGCTGCAGATTGAAGTCGCGGACAGTGGCATCACCCTGCAATTGCAGTTGGGCCTGACCCTCGGCGATGAGCTGTTTGGGCTGAGCCAGATTGATCTGCTGCTGACCGATTCGGCGCAGGACGCACTGGCCTTGTCGCAGCACAGCCGCAACCTGCTGCTGGTTGAACGCAAGATCGGCGACGATGCATTGATCCGCCAACGTGCGCGGATCCGCCCGATTGCCAGCCCTGAAGGCGCTTGCTGCGTTGAGCGGTTGATGGAGCCTTATCCGTCGATGCTGGAACGGCAACTGGCGCGGATGCATGAGCGCCGGGCTTAAGCCTCAGGCCTGAAACACAGAAGCCCGCAGACGAGTGATTGTCTGCGGGCTTTTTTGTTGCCTGCACTTTCCCCCTCACCCTAGCCCTCTCCCAAAGGGAGAAGGAACCGATCCGGGAATATTGGAGACCTGCAGCGACTCGAACGCCCCGCTGTGAATCCATAATCGCCAGGATCGTTCAGGTCGATGTAGAGCACCAGACACATCGGTCAGTCCCCTCTCCCTCCGGGAGAGGGCTAGGCGGGCGGCGTTCCGATGAGGGGCTTTTGGTCTAAACCCAGACACAACAAAGCCCGCACAAGGCGGGCTCTGTCTTGTCTCGATCCAGGCTTAGAAGCGGAACACTTCCATGTCTGTCCGAATCGGCGATGCCATCGGTATCTTCGGCTGCTTCTCGGCTTCTGCCGCCGGTGCGGCCGGTTTCGGGGCCGACTTACGTGGTGCTTCAGCCACGGGTGGCTGATTGGCCAACGGTTTCAGCGCCACCGACAATTGCTCGGCCAGACGCTGCAACAAAATCCCTTGCGCCTGCACCTGCGAAGCCGTGCTACCCGCGTGCAACTCTTGCAGATGAATGATGCGGTTATCACGCACCTGACCACGACGGTCGATCAAGCGCCATTGCGCATCGAGGATCGCCGGTTGTTTCTCGCCGGAATCAAGACGCGTGATGGTCAACAATACCTGCACATCCGGAGTGAACCCGGTAGTAGCCGGCGCCAGCACGACTCGTTGGCTGTCCAGATGACCAGCCACCTGACGCATCAGCAACTGATCGATATCCGACGAAAGGCTGCCGGCCCAACGACCATCGGTTGCCGCTTGCAGGCTGCCGTCAGGTTGACGTTGCAGCAGTGTTTCACGTTGCAGGTAATCGGCTACGACTACCGGGCCCAACAAAACCGCCATACCCGCGCTTTGCGCAGGCTGAACCGGACTTCCGCTGTCCAGTTGATACAGCGACACCGGCTGGTGAACGCTGCAACCCGCCAGGCCAAGAACGCCAGCGAGCAACAAAAAAAGTGGAAGGCGCAGAGCAGTCATCATCCCGTCCAGGTGGCCGCCACAAGGCTGACCACAGTGAAAATTCTCAATAAATATGAAGAACGCTCGGCCACGCCGGCGCTTGGAAAGGCCATATCATCCGTGAATATGCGTTCCGACTCCAGCGCCAAAGCGTCGATCTACGCGTTAAATCGTAGATCGAACGCTCTAGGGCGCCTAATTGAGGTTTTCGACGAGCAGCGCATCAACCCGCTGAAAGCCCCTCGGGAGTTTATTCCCGCGACGTCCACGCTCACCTTTGTAGTGTTCGAGGTCCTCGGCTTTCAGTTTGTAAGGGCGTTTACCCGCTTGCAGGATCAACGTAGCGCCTGCGGGGATGACAGCAATGTCCGTGACAAACTCTTCACGGCTGGCGACACGGTCACCCGGAACACCGATGATCTTGTTGCCCTTGCCCTTCGCCAACTGCGGCAAATCGCTGATATTGAAGACCAGCATGCGCCCCTCGCTTGTCACTGCAGCGAGCAAATCATTCTCGCGGTCAGTTACCGGGCGAGGCGCGATAACCTTGGCGTTGTTCGGCAGACTCAACAGGGCTTTACCGGCCTTGTTCTTGGCCTGCAGGTCCTCGCCTTTGACCACGAATCCGTAACCGGCATCGGAAGCGATCACGTACAACGCATCGTCTTCAGGCATCAGCACGCATTCGAAGGTTGCGCCCGGTGGCGGTGTCAGACGACCGGTCAACGGTTCGCCCTGACCACGCGCCGACGGCAGCGTATGCGCGGCGACCGAATAGCTGCGGCCGGTGGAGTCAATAACCACGGCAGACTGGTTGGAACGCCCCGCCGCCGAGGTCTTGAAGCCATCCCCAGCCTTGTACGACAGCCCGGTGGCGTCGATCTCGTGGCCCTTGGCCGAACGAATCCAGCCCTTTTCCGACAGCACAACGGTGACTTTCTCGTTTGGCAGCAGATCGTGCTCGGTCAACGCTTTGGCTTCGGTGCGCTCGACGATTGGCGAACGGCGATCGTCGCCATAGGTTTCGGCGTCCTTGATCAGCTCGGTGCGCACCAGTTTTTTGAGCTTGGCTTCGCTGCCCAGCAGGGCTTGCAGCTTGGCTTGTTCCTTGAGCAGTTCGTCTTGCTCGTCGCGCAGCTTCATCTCTTCCAGTCGCGCCAACTGACGCAGACGGGTGTCGAGGATGTAGTCGGCCTGAATCTCGCTGAGGGCGAAACGCTCGATCAGCTTGGCTTTCGGGTGTTCCTCGGTACGGATGATATGAATCACTTCATCCAGATTGAGGTAGGCGATCAACAAACCGTCCAACAGGTGCAGGCGACGCTCGACCTTGTCGAGGCGGAATTGCAGGCGGCGACGCACGGTCTGCACGCGGAATTCCAGCCATTCGACCAGCAAGGCGCGGAGGTTTTTCAGCTGCGGCTTGCCGTCCAGACCGATGATGTTGACGTTGACCCGATAGGTCGACTCCAGCTCGGTGCTGGCGAACAGGTGCTGCATCAGCGCTTCGTGATCAACACGGCTGTTGACCGGAATGATGACGATGCGGCACGGGTTTTCGTGGTCGGATTCGTCACGCAGGTCCGCGATCTGCGGGGCTTTCGACGGTTTCGCCTGCATCAGCGCGGCGATCTGTTCCAGCACCTTGGCGCCGGATACCTGGTGCGGCAGCGCGGTGACGATGATGTCGCCGTCCTCGACGTGGTACACGGCGCGCATGCGCACCGAACCCTTGCCGGTTTCGTACATTTTCAGCAGATCGGCGCGCGGCGTGATGATTTCCGCTTCGGTCGGATAGTCCGGACCCTGAATGTGTTCGCAGAGCTGCTCGACCGTGGCTTTCGGCTCATCGAGCAAGCGTACGCAAGCGGTGGCGACTTCACGCAGGTTGTGCGGCGGCACGTCGGTGGCCATGCCCACGGCAATACCGGTGGTGCCGTTGAGCAGAATGTTCGGCAGGCGCGCCGGCAGAACCAGCGGTTCCTGCAGGGTGCCGTCGAAGTTCGGGCCCCAGTCGGCGGTGCCCTGGCCCAGCTCGCTGAGCAGCACTTCGGAGTAACGCGACAAGCGCGCTTCGGTGTAACGCATGGCCGCGAAGGACTTCGGATCGTCCGGCGCACCCCAGTTACCCTGGCCGTCGACCAGCGTGTAGCGATAGCTGAATGGCTGGGCCATCAGCACCATCGCTTCGTAGCACGCCGAGTCGCCGTGCGGGTGAAACTTACCGAGCACGTCACCGACGGTACGCGCCGATTTCTTGTGCTTGGAATCGGCGTCCAGCCCCAGCTCGCTCATCGCATAAATGATGCGACGCTGTACCGGTTTCAGACCGTCGCCGATATGCGGCAGTGCACGGTCCATGATCACGTACATGGAGTAGTTGAGGTAGGCACTTTCGGTGAAGTCAGCCAGCGACCGGCGTTCTACACCGTCCAGGCTGAGATCAAGGGGATTGCTCATGCAGGCCTCATCGGTTCGTTGTCTGGCGCAGCAGCATGGTGCCACCGCGCTGAGTAAATTCAAGTTTGTTCAGTGCGCTCATGCCGAGCAGCACCTGATCGCCATGCAGCCCCGGCGCCACCAGTGCGCGGACATCCCGCAGCACGATGTCGCCCAGTTGCAGGCGGTCAATTTTTGTACGATAGCCCTGGCTCAGGCCATTGGCCGTGCTCAGGGTCACACCGAAACCTTCTTCCAGCTTCAAGCGCTTGGCCAGATCCGCCGGGATCGCTACGTCAGTCGCGCCGGTGTCGAGCATGAACTCCACCGGCTCACCGTTGATCTGACCGCTGGCGACAAAATGCCCTTGGGCGTTGCTGGCCAGTTTCACTTCGATAAAACCTTCGCCCTGCTCCGAACTGACGACTACGTTCGGATTCTCCTGGCGTTGTTCCCACTGGCCGAAAAACCGTGTAGCCAGAAACAGCGCCGCGCACCAGGCCAGGATCATGAAAACCCGACCGGCGCGTTTGCCCGGCGGTTGCTGACTCACGGTTTGGCGCTCCAGCCACCCTCAGGCGCGGCAAAGCGCCAGACGATCGGGCGCTTTTCACCGTCGGCACGCGCACCGTCGTTATTGTCGAGGCCGATCCACGCACCCTGCGCGTCCACCACCAGAGCTTCCGCCAGACCATAGGCCTGTGAATAACGGCGCTGGGGCTGCAAGGCATCCTCGGCATACGACCAGCACTGCTCGACTTTGGCTGTCACCGCATCGCGGCGGCAAATCTGGAACGCATTACGTTCAAGAGTGAACAGCTTGCCATTGAACAGCGACAGGTCAGCGAAGTCGCGCGTTACGGCGCGGGCCTTGGGAAACTGCGGCGGCTGCATTTCAACGCCCGCTTCGCTCAACAGCACGCAGGCACCGTCGCAATCCCAGACCGTTTGCTGACGCTTTATCTTCAACAGGCCGCGACGCTCGCGCTCCGCAGCCAGCCATAACTGATCACCCGCCGGGTTGATCGCCAAGCCTTCGAACAGGGCGTTGAAGTGCAACAACATGCCGCTGGCGCGGGCTTCTTTCACCAGCATTGGCGAGATTTTCAGCCAGGACGCCGGCCCGCTCGGCGGCACTTGCAGTACCGCCGCGTGAGCTTCGCTGACGATGTAGCGATTGCCGGCGCTGTCGCAGCTAATGCCTTCGAAATCGAGGTCGCCGCCACGAATGAACGAAGCCGCCCAGGTGCGCGAACTCAAGCCCCACGGCAAGCCGCTGTCCGGTACTGGCGGCACATCGATGCGCACGGTTTCCGCCTGCCAAACCTGATCGCGGGTATCGAGACGGTAGATTTGATCATCATCGCGATCAGACACCGTCCACAACTCGTTACCGCAAAGCGCCAGCCCCGACAGGTTGCCGCCGCGCATGCCGTCGACCGGGTGTTCGGCCAGCAGGCGCAACTCTTGTAGCGGCTCGGCCGATACCGTCATCGCACTCAGCAGCAACGCACACGCCAAGGCCCAGCGAGACCGCATCAGGCCAGCACCTCGGCGAGGTTGCCTTTGGATTCGAGCCAGGTCTTGCGGTCACCGGCGCGTTTCTTCGCCAGCAGCATGTCCATCATTTCCGAGGTTTCGGCGAAGTCTTCGCCCAGCGTCAGTTGCACCAGACGCCGAGTGTTCGGGTCCATGGTGGTTTCACGCAACTGCGGCGGGTTCATTTCGCCCAGACCTTTGAATCGGGTGACCTGCGGTTTGCCGCGTTTTTTCTCGGCGACCAGACGGTCGAGAATCCCGTCGCGCTCGGCTTCGTCGAGGGCGTAGTAGATCTCTTTGCCAAGGTCGATACGGTACAGCGGCGGCATGGCGACGTAGACGTGACCGGCATCCACCAACGGGCGGAAATGCTGGACGAACAAGGCGCAGAGCAGCGTCGCAATGTGCAGACCGTCGGAGTCGGCGTCGGCGAGGATGCAGATCTTGCCGTAACGCAGTTGGCTCATGTCGGCTGCGCCCGGATCGACACCGATAGCCACGGCGATGTTGTGTACTTCCTGACTGGCGAGCACTTCGCTGCCGTCGACTTCCCAGGTGTTGAGGATCTTGCCGCGCAACGGCAGGATCGCCTGGAACTCTTTGTCCCGCGCTTGCTTGGCGGAACCGCCAGCGGAGTCACCTTCGACCAGGAACAGTTCGGAACGCATCGGGTCCTGCCCGGCGCAGTCAGCCAGTTTGCCCGGCAGTGCCGGCCCTTGGGTGACGCGTTTGCGCTCGACCTTTTTGCTCGCCTTGAGACGACGGCCGGCGTTGTTGATCGCCAGTTCGGCCAGCGCCAAGCCGGTTTCCGGATTGGCGTTGAGCCACAGGCTGAAGGCGTCCTTGACCACACCGGAGACGAACGCCGCCGCTTCACGGGACGACAAGCGCTCTTTGGTCTGGCCGGAGAATTGCGGCTCCTGCATCTTCATCGAAAGGACGAAAGCAATGCGCTCCCAAACGTCTTCCGGCGCCAGCTTGACGCCGCGCGGCAGCAGGCTGCGGAATTCGCAGAACTCGCGCATCGCGTCGAGCAGGCCCTGACGCAGACCGTTGACGTGAGTACCGCCCTGCGCCGTCGGGATCAGGTTGACGTAGCTTTCCTGCACCGCGTCGCCACCTTCCGGCAGCCACAGCAGTGCCCAGTCGACCGCTTCTTTATTACCGGCGAAGGCGCCGCAGAACGGTTCGTTCGGCAGACGCTCGAATTCGCTGACCGCATCGACCAGATAGGAACGCAGGCCATCTTCGTAATGCCATTCGATTTTCTCGCCGGTGCCTTTGTCTTCAAAACTGACCAAAAGGCCCGGGCACAGAACAGCCTTGGCCTTAAGCACGTGTTTGAGGCGGCTGATGGAGAATTTCGGTGAATCGAAATATTTAGGGTCCGGCGCAAAGTAAACGCTGGTGCCGGTGTTGCGCTTGCCGACAGTGCCGACGATTTCCAGCTCGGTGGCTTTGTAGCCATCAGCGAAAGTCATCTGGTATTCGTTGCCGTCACGCTTGACGCGCACCCGGACTTCGGTCGACAAGGCGTTGACCACCGAAATACCTACCCCGTGCAGACCGCCGGAGAACTGGTAGTTCTTGTTGGAAAACTTGCCGCCCGCATGGAGTTTGGTGAGGATCAGCTCAACGCCTGAAACACCCTCTTCCGGGTGAATGTCGACCGGCATGCCACGGCCGTCGTCGCTGACTTCCAGCGAGTGGTCGGCGTGCAGGATGACCTGCACCGATTTGGCGTGGCCGGCCAGGGCTTCGTCGACGCTGTTGTCGATGACTTCCTGGGCGAGGTGGTTCGGCCGACTGGTGTCGGTGTACATGCCGGGGCGTTTGCGCACCGGGTCGAGGCCCGAGAGGACTTCGATGGCGTCGGCGTTATAAGAGCTAGCGCTGGGAGTGGCCATAGGGTCTCGTCGTCAGTCATTCATGAAATAGGGGCAAGACTTCACAGTGCGGTGAAATCGATTGCCTGATACAAATCGGCGCCAATGCCGGCAAAACTCAGCAACGCCGGCAATTGCCCGGCAAAACCCTGAAAACCGTGATCGCCGCCGGCCTGGATGCGCAAGGCACAGGCCCGGTAGTACTGCTGGGCGTGGCGATAGTCCAGTGTTTCATCGCCGGTCTGCAACCAGACCTGATAGCGCTGGGAGTCCTGCGGCGCCGGCACTTCCAGTTCGGCCAAGGCCGTCACATGGTCGTGGGTCAATTCCCAGGTTTCATCGGTATACAGGTTTTTCTGCGGGCCCAGATAGCCGTCGAACATCCGGTGTGGGCTGACCGCAGGGTTGACCAGCAGGGCTTTCAGGCCATGGCGCTCGGCCAGGTGAGTCGCATAGTAGCCGCCGAGGGAGCTTCCCACCAGCAGCGGGCTGCCCAGCTCGGCAATCGCTTGCTCCAACTGACCGATGGCTTCGCGCGGATGGTGATGCAGGGCCGGAACCCGCAGTTGCTCGCTCAAACCCAGCCGTTCCATCACCTCGACCAGCTGGCAGGCCTTTTTCGAGGCCGGCGCGCTGTTGAAACCGTGGATATAGAGGATCGAACCGGACATTTGAGCTCCCTGAGTGTCGGCGAAAGATAGCGGAGTTTACAGGGAGAGAAGAGCGGATTGGGGGCGGTTTCGAGAAATTGGTCATTCAGCAGGAGCGGCTCTCACCCTAGCCCTCTCCCGGAGGGAGAGGGAACTGATTGGGGGATATTCAAGAGCTACACCGATTTGAGTGAGCTTCAGCGAATCCATAATCGACACATTCTTTCAGGTCGATGGATAGTGCCAGACAACTCGGTCTGCCCCCTCTCCCTCTGGGAGAGGGCTGGGGTGAGGGTTTTTTGATTGGCAATCAGTAACCGTCAGAGCCGTAATCGATAGTGAAGGCGAAGTCGGTGACGCGCTCGACGCCGGTTTCCAGCTGGCCATCCGGCAACAGCCGCAACCAGCGATAGCCCGGTGACTGCTCACCGACCTTGAAATCATCACTGCCCGGTTCGAATTGAATGCAGGTCGATGGCGAGGCGATCAGTCGTACGCCATTTCGCTCTCGGTCGATCTCCTGATGCACATGCCCCCACAGCACTGCGCGGGTCTGCGGAAAACGATCCAGCACTTCGAAAAACGCCTCGGGATTGCGCAAGCCGATCGGCTCCATCCACGCGCAACCAATCGACACCGGATGATGGTGCAAGCACACCAGATGATGACGTTCCGGCGCTTCGCTCAGCGAACGGGCCAGCAATTGCAATTGGTCGTCCTGCAAATAACCCGGCACCGAACCTGGCACAGCCGAATCGAGCAAGGTCACCCGCCAGTTGCCGATGTCGACCACCGACTCCAGCAATGCACTCTGCACCGCCGCTTGCGCCATGATCACAGGTTCGTCGTGATTACCGGGAATCCAGCGGGACGGCGCATCGATCTGCGCGCTCATCTGGCGAAACTGCTGATACGACTCCAGAGTACCGTCCTGGGAAATATCGCCCGTGGCCAGAATCAAGTCGATCTGCGGCTGCTGCCCCAACACCAGTTCGATGACCTTTTGCAGGCTGTCGCGGGTGTTCATGCCCAGCAGCGTGCCGTCCGCTTCAGCGAACAAATGGCTGTCGGACAACTGCACCAGCAGCGCCGGATCGGCGGTGGTCAACGTGGATACGCTCGGCAAGGCGTTCTCCCAAGGCAAAAGCACGGAATCGATCAAGTGGCGCAATTATGCTGGGGGATCACTGAAAGAGGAAACCGCCGAACCGGACGCAGTTCACAACTAGCGAACGACTTCGTACTCATGCCCCAACGCCAGGCAATGGCTCAACCACTCCCCCAGGAACAGATTGAGCTGAGCTTTTTCATCGGGCTGATGCATCGCGGCGTTCGGGTAAGGATAGATGCCGCGAAAGCGTCGCGCATGTTCGGCACTGACCACTTCGGCCATGCGCGCATCGTGATAGACCTGCACTTCCAGTTGCGGCACCGGCAACCACGGCAGGCTGTGTTCCTGACGCACTTGCAAGGTCGTGGTGTACGGGCAGGCCTGCAGCACTTCGAGGGCCAGCACGCCGAGCATCTGCTCGCCCTGGGTCACGGCAATGCGCCGTGCCTCGGGTTCGTTGCGCATGTCCGGCAACAGTCGCATCAGGCGCGCGTAGTTGGCCTCGCAGGCGGCTTGCAGCCCCACGAGGTCTACTCGATAACGATCGCGCAGCTTGTTTACAACCATAACCCCCTCACTTCGGCGCGGTTCAGCGCCAGCCATTGCAACGCGATGATGCTTGCAGCGTTGGCAATGCGTCCGTCGCGTACGGCTTGCAAGGCATCTTCGAATGCCCAGACCGTGACGCGGATATCTTCTGCCTCTTCCTCCAGCCCATGCAGGCCGCCTACACCGTCGGTGCTGCAACGCCCCAGATATAAATGCACGAACTCGTTGCTGCCGCCCGGCGACGGGAAATATTTGGTCATCGGCCACAGGGCCTTGATGTCCAGCCCAGCTTCCTCCTGCGCCTCGCGGTGAGCAACTTCTTCCGGTTGTTCATCCTTGTCGATCAGACCGGCGACCAGTTCGACCAGCCACGGGTTGTCGATCTTGCCCATGGCGCCAACGCGAAACTGCTCGATCAGCACCACTTCGTCGCGCTGCGGATCGTAGGGCAGCATGCACACGGCATCGTGACGGACAAAGACTTCACGGTTGATCTCGCGGCTCATGCCCCCGGCGAACAGTTCATGGCGCAGGTGCAAACGGTCGAGCTTGTAAAAGCCTTCGTAGCAGCGTTCGCGTCGCACGACGTCGACGGTGGTCGGAATGGCGTTGGCAAAATCAGTCATAAGCATCCTCTTTACTGCACATCCATTACGAGGTTGTGGTCTGTGACTGGCAACCTCGACTTCGCGCCATCCTAACGCGCCCGCACCGTTTGATGCAGCCCCTTTACCGTCAGCGGGATGGACGGTGAAGGCGAAACCCACTCTAATTAGCTTAGTGGCGAACTGACTGCTTCTGCGAGAGTCGAAGCGGATATCTTTTTGCCTTCCCCTGTTTCAGAAAGGACGCCCATGTCGCTTTTCAAAATTGCCTCCGTGGCCGCCATTGCCCTGACCCTGGGCGCGTGCGCGAGCCTGTTCCAGCCCAACTACCGCTCGCCGCTGGAGACCACGCGCGATGCGTCGGAACAGCTCAAGCCTGGCTGTTCCAACCCTGATTGCCCGCTGGTGAACATCGATACGCTGCGTTTCCCGGCGGAACCTGCGCTGGACGGCATCATTGAAAAACGCCTGCTGCAAATGACTCGTACCGAGGCGAACGCACCGGTTGCGCCGACCCTGGCGGCCTATCGCGAGCAGTTTCTGGCGAGCGCCGGCCCACGCAACAGCAGTTACCTGCAAGCGAAAGTACGCGAGCAGCATGACGGCTTGGTGATCATCGAGTTGTCGAGCTACCTCGACACCGGCGGCGCCCATGGCACCCCGGGTCGCGGTTTCATCAACTATTCGCGCCAGCAGCACAAGGTGCTGAACCTGTCCGACATGCTGGTGCCGGGCCAGGAAGACGCATTCTGGAAGGCGGCGCAAGTGGCGCATAACAGCTGGTTGATCAGCACCAAGCTCGATCAGGAAGCGGAGTTCGTGTCGAGCTGGCCGTTCAAGAAAACCCCGAACGTGGCGCTGACCTACGGCGGCGTGATCCTCAAATACGACGTGAGCACCATCGCGCCTTACGCGCTGGGCCACGTCGAACTGAAGATCCCTTACCCACGCCTGAACGGCATTCTCAAGCCCGAGCTGTTTCCCGGCCGTAACTGAAGGCCCGGCCCAGCACTAGCTGCAACAGCCCTGCCAGCACCAGCGCCGGCAGGGTCGCGCCGACATCAGGATACAAATTGGCCAGCAAGTGATAGGTGCTGACGCCACCCAGCCAGGCCAGCAGCGCCGGCCAGCGCAAGGCGGCCGATGCAACCTGGCCACTGCGTTTGCGCAGGATGAAGTGATCCACCAGCACCACGCCGAACAGCGGCGCAAACACCGAGCCGATCAGCAGCAGGAAATTCTGGTACTGCGCCAACGGCGCCAGCAATGCGATCAGCGTGCAGATCACGCCGATGGCCAAGGCCAGATGCTCGACTTTCAGGCGCAACAGAATCCCGCTGGAAACCGCTGCCGAGTGAATGTCGGCGAAAGCGTTTTCCGACTCATCCAGCAGAATCAGCAGCAGCGGAATGCCCAGACCGGCGCCGGCCAGTGCCAGCAGTAGCGCATTGACTTCACCGCTCGGCGCGAATGCCAATGTGTAGGCAACGCCGAGGCTCATCAGCCAGAAATTGCCGATGAAGAAGCCGACGGCAGTGCCACCGAAAACGTTCTTTGCCCGCTTGCCGAATCGCGAGTAATCGGCAATCAGCGGCAACCACGACAGCGGCATGGCGATGGCAATGTCGAAGCCCACGGCGAATGGCATCGAACCGTCACCGGCGCGGGACCAGAGAGCAGCCAGATCAGCCTTGGCGAAGAGGTTCCAGGTCAGCCAGATGCAGGCGGCCAATATCAGCCAGATGCCCCATTTGCGCAGGACCTTGCGTACAAACGTCAGTGGCCCGCTGACCGCGAGCAGGGTCGCCAGTGCGCCGAAGCACAACGTCCACAGCATCGGGCTGGCCCACAGCGAACCTTCGCTGAATGCGCGGGTGCCAAGCAGGCTGGCGGCGTCGCGCATGACGATGATTTCGAACGAGCCCCAACCGATCAGTTGCAGCAAGTTGAGCAGCGCCGGCAGGCTCGCGCCTTTGCTGCCGAGGCTGAGTTTGAGTGCGGCCATGGAGGACAGGCCGGTGTCGCTGCCGATCACGCCAACAGCGGCCAGCAGCAAAACGCCGACCAGTGTGCCGAGGAAAATCGCCAGCAACGAACCCGACAGGCCCAGACCCGGCGCGAGCAATGCGCCGGTCTGCAAGACCATCAGGCCGATGCCGAGGGAAAACCACAGGGAAAACAGATCGCGACCGCCGAATACACGCTTGTCGGCGGGCACGGCGAGGTCAGGGGAATAGGTGCTGGGTTGAATGCTCAAGGGTGTCATCTCAGAGGGACATTTGTTGTTGTGTTGACCGCATTCGCGAGCAGGCTCGCTCCCACAGGAGAATGCATTCCAATGTGGGAGCGAGCCTGCTCGCGAAGGAGCCCTTGCAGGCCCCACCTTCTCAGGTCAGATCAAACCTTTTTGTACAGCTGACTGCCTTCCTTCTTGAACCGCTCGGCCTGTTCCGCCAGGCCTTGGGCGACATCCACGTCGACCGCTTCGATCCGTTGGTTGGCCGCGTATTCGCGGACTTCCTGAGTGATCTTCATCGAGCAGAATTTCGGCCCGCACATCGAACAGAAGTGCGCGACCTTCGCCGAATCCTTCGGCAGGGTTTCATCGTGATAGGAACGGGCGGTGTCCGGATCGAGACCGAGGTTGAACTGGTCTTCCCAACGGAATTCGAAACGCGCCTTGCTCAACGCGTTGTCGCGAATCTGCGCGCCCGGATGCCCCTTCGCAAGGTCGGCGGCATGCGCGGCGATCTTGTAAGTGATGATCCCGGTTTTCACGTCATCCTTGTTCGGCAGACCCAAGTGCTCCTTCGGCGTCACGTAGCAAAGCATGGCGCAACCGAACCAGCCGATCATTGCCGCACCAATACCGGAAGTGATGTGGTCGTAGCCCGGCGCGATGTCGGTGGTCAGCGGGCCGAGGGTGTAGAACGGCGCCTCATCGCAGCACTCGAGCTGCTTGTCCATGTTCTCTTTGATCAACTGCATCGGCACGTGACCCGGGCCTTCGATCATGCACTGCACGTCATGTTTCCAGGCGATCTTGGTCAGCTCGCCGAGGGTCTCCAGTTCGCCAAATTGCGCTTCATCGTTGGCGTCGGCAATCGAGCCAGGACGCAGGCCGTCGCCCAGCGAGAAGCTGACGTCGTAGGCCTTCATGATTTCGCAGATTTCGTCGAAGTGGGTGTAGAGGAAGTTCTCTTTGTGGTGCGCCAGGCACCACTTGGCCATGATCGAACCGCCACGGGAAACGATGCCGGTCACGCGCTTGGCGGTCAGCGGCACGTAGCGCAGCAACACGCCAGCATGGATGGTGAAGTAGTCGACGCCCTGCTCGGCCTGCTCGATCAGCGTGTCGCGGAACAGCTCCCAGGTCAGGTCTTCAGCGACGCCGTTGACCTTCTCCAGCGCTTGATAGATCGGCACGGTACCGATCGGCACTGGCGAGTTACGGATGATCCACTCACGGGTTTCATGGATGTGTTTACCGGTGGACAAGTCCATCACGGTGTCCGAACCCCAACGAATGCCCCAGGTCAGTTTCGCCACTTCTTCTTCGATCGAAGAACCCAGAGCGCTGTTGCCGATGTTGCCGTTGATCTTCACCAGGAAGTTACGGCCGATGATCATCGGTTCCAGTTCGACGTGGTTGATGTTGGCCGGAATGATCGCACGGCCACGGGCGATTTCTTCGCGGACGAACTCGGCGGTGATTTCTTTCGGGATGCTCGCGCCGAAGCTGTGACCGGCGTGTTGCTGAGTTAACAGACCGGCAGCGCGGGCCTCTTGCAGCTTCATGTTTTCGCGGATGGCGACGTATTCCATCTCGGCGGTGATGATGCCTTGGCGCGCGTAGTGCATCTGGCTGACGTTGGCCCCGGCCTTGGCGCGGCGCGGGTTGTTGACGTGGGCGAAACGCAGCTTGGTCAGCTCGGCATCGGCCAGGCGCTGCTGGCCGAAGTTCGAGCTCAGACCGGCCAGGCGCTCGGTGTCACCACGGTCGTCGATCCACGCCGAACGCACATCGCCCAGGCCTTTGCGCACATCGATGACCACGTTCGGATCAGTGTACGGGCCCGAGGTGTCGTAGACGGTGACTGGCGCGTTGATTTCGCCGCCGAAGTCGGTCGGGGTCACGTCGAGGGAGATTTCGCGCATCGGCACGCGGATGTCCGGGCGAGAGCCCTGAACGTAGACTTTTTGCGAACGTGTGAACGGCTTGACCGATTGCTCGTCGACCTTGGCCGAGTCACTCAGGTTGATCGCGTTTTTTGATTTTGTAGTGGTCATCACGGGCTCTCCAGACAGCATCCAGGCAGTGGATTGTCGGAGCAGAACCTGAAAGGCACGGACGCACCAGGACTGGTGCTGTGCATCGTCGTCGAGCGTTCGATTGTCGAACAATTTCCCGGACGAAGCACAAGAGGACTCGCCGGGTGACGAGAAATCTTGTTCCCTACGCAGGCGCTAACCTGATCAGGTTCAACGGGATCCGAAATTATTCGATCTCAGCCTCATAGCAAGGCACCCCGACAAGAACCCGGCCAGTCTAGACACAACTGGCAAAGAACGCCAACACCGCGGCAAACACCATGATGAATGGCGCAATTGGCAGGACTTGCAGGATTGTTGCCGCCGCAATGCACAACTACACTCGCCTAGCCCCGCTGCGCCTTGACGCTGCGGGGGCCGCGCCGTAGCCTTGGCGCGCACATTATTTCCATAATATTCATGCTAGGGATCGCCTCATGCTGCGCAAACTTTCACTGGCTGTTGCCGTGTCTTGTGCGTCCAACGCAATGGCCTGGGCAGCAGAAGCGCCCTTGTCAACCAAAACCGATCTGGTCAGCGTCTATCAGGAAGCGGTCGACAACAACGCCGATCTGGCCGCCGCCCGCGCCCAGTACGGCGCACAGAAAGAAGTGGTGCCGCAGGCCCGCGCAGGGCTGCTGCCGAATCTGTCCGGCGGTGCCGAAACAGCCAACGTGCGTACCTCGATCGATCAGCCATCGGCTATCGCCAATCGCAGCGCTCACTCGTATCAGGCGACCCTCGCTCAACCATTGTTCCGCGCCGATCGCTGGTTCCAGTACCAGGCCGCCAAGGACGTCAACGAGCAAGCCGCGCTGCAACTCTCGGCGACGGAACAGAACCTGATCCTGCAATCGGCCGAGAACTATTTCAACGTCCTGCGCAGCCAAGACAACCTGGCCTCGACCAAGGCTGAAGAAGCCGCGTTCAAGCGCCAGCTCGACCAGTCCAACGAGCGCTTCGATGTCGGCCTGTCGGACAAGACCGACGTCCTGCAATCGCAAGCCAGTTACGACACCGCACGGGCCAACCGCATCGTCGCTCAGCGCCAGGTCGACGACGCCTTCGAAGCGCTGATCACCCTGACCAACCGTCAGTACAACTCGATTCAGGGCATCGTCCACACCCTGCCGATCCTGCCGCCGGCGCCGAACGACGCCAAGGCCTGGGTCGATACCGCGGCGAAACAGAACCTGAATCTGCTCGCCAGCAACTTTGCCGTCAGCTCGGCAGAAGAAACCTTGAAACAGCGCAAGGCCGGCCACCTGCCGACCCTCGATGCCGTAGCGAAATACGAAAAAGGCGACAACGATGCTCTCGGTTTCGCCAACCCGAACGCCTTCGGCGCGCCGTACGGTGGCAACGTCGAGCAAACCACGCTGGCCCTGCAGCTGAACATCCCGATCTACAGCGGCGGGCTGACCAGTTCGCAGGTGCGCCAGTCGTATGCGCAACTGGATCAGAGCGAGCAACAGCGTGAGTCCCTGCGCCGGCAAGTGGTGGAAAACACCCGCAACCTGCACCGAGCGGTGAACACCGACGTCGAGCAGGTACAGGCACGCAAGCAATCGATCATCTCCAACCAGAGCGCGGTGGAAGCCACGGAAATCGGTTATCAGGTGGGTACGCGCAACATCGTTGATGTGCTCGACGCGCAACGTCAGCTGTACACCTCGGTGCGCAACTACAACAACACGCGTTATGACTACATCCTCGACAACCTGCGTTTGAAGCAGGCGGCGGGGACGTTGAATCCTGGGGATCTGGAAGATCTGCGGCGTTATCTGAAGGCCGACTACAACCCCGACAAGGACTTCCTGCCACCGGACCTGGCCAAGGCAGCCGAGGCACAGCTCAAGGCACGCCCATAAACACTCTGAAATGAATCCCCCGTGGCGAGGGGATTTATCCCCGTCCGGCTGCGCAGCAGTCGTAAACCCCGCTTTCCAGATCTAACTGAATCACCACGTTGAATGGTTTTGGGGCTGCTACGCAACCCATCTGAAATGAATCCCCTAGCCACAATAAATGTTCCAAGCGACTATTTGATCAGTCTGCCCAAGCCATCCAGCAAGCGCTGCAAAGCCCCCTGATTGCGGCGCATCACCGCCAGCCCGGCCTCGGCCATGCGTTGCGCATCACGCGGTAACTCGAACAAGCGCTGCACTTCCACCGCCAGCCCTTCGGCATCATCCACCTCGGCCAACGCCCCGGCCTCGCGCAGTTGCGCGGCGATGTCGAGGAAGTTGAACAGGTGCGGGCCGCAGATAACCGGCTTCGCCAGCGCTGCCGGTTCCAGCAGGTTATGACCACCGTTCGCCACCAGGCTGCCGCCGACGAATGCGCTGTCAGCCAAGGCATAGAGAAACAGCAATTCGCCCATGGTGTCGCCGAGCAGCACTGACGTCTGCGCATCGACGTTGGTCCCGGTCGAGCGTCGCACCGTGGCAAAACCTTCACGCTGGCACAGTTCGAACACCGAGTTGAACCGCTCGGGATGACGCGGCACCAGAATCAGCAGCGCATCCGGGTGATTGGCCAGCAAACGACGATGGGCGTTGAGCACCACTTCGTCCTCGCCTTCATGGGTACTGGCGGCAATCCACACCGGACGCTCAAGCGCCTGCCACTGACTGCGCAGTTCGGCGGCACGTTGCAGCAGTTGCGGGTCGATGGTCAGGTCGAATTTGATCGAACCGGTGACCTCGACCGTCTCCGGGCGCGCGCCGAGATCACGGAAGCGCTTGGCTTCAGCTTCGGTCTGTACGGCAAACAGGCTCATCTCGGCGAGCATCGGCGCAGTCAGTTTGCTGAAGCGGCCGTAACCGCGCGCCGAGCGCTCGGACAAACGCCCATTGGCCAACGCCACTGCAATCCCACGCTTGGCGCATTGGTGAATGTGGTTGGGCCACAGCTCGGTTTCCATGATCACCGCGAGTTTCGGTTGCGCCCGATCAAGAAACCGCGCCGCCGCGCACGGCAAGTCATACGGCAGGTAGCAATGCTGAATGCGCGGTTCGTTGGCGAACAGCGCCTGAATGCGCTCCGAACCAGTCGGTGTCATGCAGGTGACGGTGATCGGCAACGTCGGATAACGTTGCAGCAAGGCGCGGATCATCGGCGCCGCAGCGATACTTTCGCCCACCGACACCGCGTGCACCCAGATCCCCCCGGGTTGCAGCGTCGGCATCCCATAAGAGAAGCGTTCGCCAATCCGCTTGGCATACGCCGGCGCCTTGTGCGCGCGCAGCCACAGCCGAATCGCCACCAATGGCAGCCCCAGATAAAACAGCGCGGTGTACAGAGTTCTATTCATGGCGGCGGAGTTTATCGACTTTTGTCGCCGATCGCCCGCAAGCGCACGGCAAAACGTTCGGCCAGCCAGCGCGCGGCCGGCCCGAGGGGTTCGTCGCGGCGCCAGACCAGCTCCACCACCAGCGCCGGCGGGGTCCATTCGCTGTCGAGTTCGACCATCAGGCCCTGATACGCCGAGTACTGCACGACGTGCCGCGGCAACCACGCCCAGCCAAGATCGCGCACTAGCCATTCGGCCATCACGTAAAAACTGTCGGCGCGCCAGACTCGCGGGCTCGCCGGCTCATTCCCGGGATAGACGCTGGTTTGCGTCGACATGAGTAACTGGCGGTGTTGCGCCAGTTGCTGACAGGTGACGTAGGACTGTGTCGCCAACGGATGATTGATCCCGCAGACCGTGACCATTTCCACGCTGCCGAGCACCCGACGCTCCAGCGCTTCGGGGATTTCGTCGTGATAAAACAGCAGTCCGAGATCGGCACGACGCTCGACCAGTTTGCGCGCGACTTCGCCTTGCGCGGCGCTGGTCAGTTGCACTTCGAGGCTGGGAAACTGCTCGCCCAGCTCACCAAAACTTTCCACCAAAGCCTGATAGGGCATCGCTTCATCCTGCGCCACTCGCAGTTGCGCTTCCTGCCCACGCATCATGGCCATCGCCCGGCCGTTGAGGCGCTCGCATTGGCGCAGCACTTCGCGCGCTTCTTCCAGCAGCGCCTCGCCGGCTTCAGTGAGGCTAGGCTGGCGGCCGCTGCTACGCTCAAACAGGCTGACGCCCAAGTCGTCCTCAAGCATCGCGATGGCAGTGCTGATCGCCGACTGCGCTTTGCGTTGCTGGCGCGCCACGGCAGAAAACGAGCGTTGCTCGGCGACGTTGACGAATATGCGTAGCTGATCGAGATTCCATTGCATGCCTGTCGGCCTATCTCCAATGCAGATAGGTAATGACTTTACCGCATCTGAGGAATCACTAAAATGCCGCCCTGGAAAGTAACGTTTCACATTGAGGATTGAACATGAACGCCTACGTCTATCTGGCCATTGCCATCTGTGCCGAAGTGATAGCCACCGTGTCGATGAAAGCGGTCAAGGGCTTCAGCACTCCCCTGCCGCTGATTCTGGTTATCGTCGGCTACGCAATTGCATTCTGGATGCTGACGCTGGTGGTGCGCTCGGTGCCAGTGGGTGTTGCCTATGCGGTGTGGGCCGGCATGGGCATCGTGATGGTCAGCGTGGCCGCGCTGTTCATTTATGGGCAGAAACTCGATGTGCCGGCGATGCTGGGGATGGCGTTGATCGTGCTCGGTGTCGTCGTTATCCAGCTGTTCTCGAAAACCGCCGGCCATTAAAGCCAACCCCAATCCCTGTAGGAGCGAGCCTGCTCGCGAAGAGGGCGTGTCAATCGACAACAATGTTGCCTGACACACCGCATTCGCGAGCAGGCTCGCTCCCACATCGGTTTTGCGTCAGCCCTGTTGATCATCGACAAATCCGCCTCTTTCCCGAGTCTGTATACTGCGCCCTCGTCTTGAACACTGAGGTCGTTGCATGCCATCCGTTATTTCCACCGACGTTCTGATTGTCGGCGCTGGTGTCGCTGGCCTCTGGCTGAACGCGCGTCTGCGCCGTCAGGGTTTTTCGACCGTGCTGGTGGAAAGCGCCAGCCTCGGCGGCGGGCAGAGTGTGAAGTCCCAGGGCATCATCCACGGCGGCGCCAAGTACGCGCTGCACGGTGCGCTGACCGGCGCCTCGGAAGCCATCGCCGACATGCCGCGACGCTGGCGTGAAGCATTGGCCGGCAACGGCGAATTGGACCTGACCGGCGTGCGCCTGCTGTCCGAGGCCCACTATCTGTGGTCGCCGGGCACCCTCGCCGGCAACCTCACCAGTTTCTTCGCCAGCAAGGCCGTACGCGGCCGTGTCGATCAGGTCAAGGGCGAGCAGTTACCGCCGGCTCTGCAAGACAAACGCTTCAAGGGCAAGGTCTACCGCCTCGCCGAACTGGTGGTCGATGTGCCAAGCCTGATTCAGCGCCTGGCCGAGCTGGCTGGTGATGGCCTGCTCGCCGGGCAAACCATCGCACCGCTGCTGGAGGCGGGCGTACTGGTCGGTTTGAAAGTCGACGGCCGCGAGATTCGTGCGCAGCGCATCGTCCTCAGCGCCGGGGCTGGCACCGCTCAATTGCTCGAAGACCTTGGCCTGACCCAACCGGCCATGCAACGCCGCCCACTGCACATGATCATCGCCAAAGGCCCGGGCCTGAAACCGCTGTACGCACATTGCCTGGGCGGCGGCACCAAACCGCGCATTACCGTGACCACCCATCCGGCCGCTGACGGTCAGTGGGTCTGGTACATGGGCGGCGACATCGCCGAGAGCGAAGGTGTGCACCGCGAACCCGCCGAGCAAATCGCCACCGCGCAAAAAGAAATCGCACAGTTGCTGCCATGGATCGACCTCAGCACCACGCAATGGGCAACCCTGCGTGTCGACCGCGCCGAGCCACTGCAAACCGGGCTGACACGCCCCGACAACGCCTTTCTCGCCGAACAGGGTCGCTTGCTGGTCGGCTGGCCAACCAAACTGGCGCTCGCGCCGGACTTCGCTGACCGGGTGATCGCTTCTCTTGAGCGCGACGGCATCCAGCCGCAAGCCACTGAACCGTTGCCGGCGCTGCCGAAACCACCGATGGGCGTTCCAGCCTGGGAGCAACTGTTGCCATGACCATCGCCAACCTGCACGACCTGCATCGCCCTCTGGGCAGCACCGGCCTGATGGTTTCGCCGTTAGGCCTGGGCACGGTCAAACTCGGCCGCGACCAAGGCGTGAAATACCCCAACGGTTTTCAGATCCCCGGTGACGACGAAGCGCGAATGCTGCTCCGCCAGGCGCGCGAACTGGGCATCAACCTGATCGACACCGCGCCAGCCTATGGTCGCAGCGAAGAACGCCTCGGCCCACTGTTGCGCGGCCAGCGTCAGGACTGGGTGATTGTCAGCAAGGTCGGCGAGGAATTTGCCGATGGTCTGTCGCGCCACGACTTCAGTGCGACTCACACGCGGATGTCCGTCGAGCGCAGCCTGCAACGTCTTGAAACCGATTTTATCGATCTGGTACTGGTGCATTCCGACGGCAACGACGTGGCGATTCTCGAGCACGAAGAGGTTTACGCGACACTCGCGGCGCTCAAGGCCGAGGGCAAGATCCGCGGCTTCGGCTTCTCCGGCAAAACCGTCGAAGGTGGCCTGAAAGCATTGGAGCAAGGGGACTGCGCGATGGTCACCTACAATCTGAACGAACAAAACGAGAAAGCTGTCATTGACTATGCTGCTGCCCACGGCAAAGCCATTCTGGTGAAAAAAGCCTTGGCCAGCGGCCATGTTTGCCTGAGCCCGGGCGTGGATCCGGTGCGCGCCAGTTTCGAGTTGCTGTTCGCGCAGCCTGGCGTGGCCAGTGCTATTGTCGGCACGATCAATCCGCTGCACCTCGCCCACAACGTTGCGACCGTAGCCCAGGTCCTACGTGGTCACTGACGCCGCTTCGCGGCCTTAAGCAGGAGCCGATATGCCGCGCACGCTCATCAGAAAGAACCCGAGCAACTTCAAGACCCTGCCACTGTTCGTCGAAGCCACGCCCGAGGGCCTGAGTTATCAGAGCGTCGGCATGCCGCTGAATTTTGCTCAGACCTTGCAGCGGCGCAAACCGGTGAGCGTCGCCGATGCCGAGCGGTTCGCGGTGGAGTTGGCCAACCTTGGCGTGTCGGTGCGACTGACCCTGCATTGGCAAAATCGCGACTACTGGGTGCTGGTGCGCCAGCGGCGCCAGGATCGCGGCGACGTAGTGCTCAAATTGATTTCCGGTTATGTACCGGCGCACGAACTGAACATTCCGCTGCACACGGCCATTCAAGAGATCGCCGAAGAATGTTTGCTGGAAACCCCTGAAGGCTGGCTTGGCGGTCGTTTCAATGACACCTGGCTGCCAGCGCCTTACGCCACGGCCCTGCACTATCGCGAAGCGCTGCCGTTTCGCTTGACGCCATTGTCCGGCTCGGCTCGGCCAGTACGCTGCGCCAACCTGCAATTGCTCGAACGACCACGGGCCTATGTGCACTTGCCGACGGCGTCGCTGCAATTGATCTATGACCTGCGACTGGAAGTGCCCAAGGAAGCAAAATCCTTGAGTTTGTTTCATGTCGATGAGCGGCTGGAGGGCGATCAACTGGTTGCACGGCTGGATCGCAAACGGCCGGATCTGTACCTGATGCCGCTGCAGGATGGCGAGCCGTTGGCCGAGTTGTATACGCTGAAGAAAGGGCAGTTGTACCCGGCAGGCACTCGCGGTTTGTATCTGGCCGAGAGCTTCGCCAAACAGGATGGCTGGCTGGTACGTGAAGAGAGGATTCGCTGGAAGGACTGGTTGCGGCAGCAGGGCCTGACGCCACCGGAGAAGCCTACCGGCCTGGCGCGGTTACGCGGCAAGGCCAAGCAGTTGCTGAAGAAGATCGTACCGCGCAAGGCAATGTGAAGGGTTCAGAATAATCTTGTGCAGAGGGGATTTATCCCCGCTGGGTGGCCAAGCCACCCTAAAACCTGTGACCGCGGTGATTGAGATCAATCGCGGTGACTGATTTTACGACTGCTGCGCAGCCGAACGGGGATAAATCCCCTCGCCACAATTTGCCGTTGCTAAGACTTGCGGATTTTCTCGACAATCGCCGTGGTCGAGCTGTTTTCCACCAGCCCCAGCACTTTCACCGTACCGCCGTAAGCAGTGACGATATCGGCGCCGACAACCTGATCGATGCCGTAATCCCCACCTTTGACCAACACATCCGGCTTGACCTCGCGCAGCAGGTTTTCCGGCGTGCCTTCAGGGAAGCTGATCACCCAGTCCACTGCGCCGAGACCGGCCAGTACTGCCATGCGGCGGTCGACACTGTTGATCGGACGACCCGGCCCTTTCAGTCGGCTGACCGAGGCATCATCGTTGATCGCCACGATCAGACGATCGCCCTGAGCGCGAGCCTGTTCCAGATAGGTCACATGGCCGGCATGCAGAATGTCGAAGCAGCCATTGGTAAAGACGATCCGCTCGTTGTGCGCACGGGCATCGGCAACCGCCAGCAGCAATTGCTCCAGACCCAACACGCCGCGTTCTGAACCTTCTTCGCGCTGAATGGCGCGGCGCAGTTCCGGCGCGCTGATCGCCGCCGTACCGAGCTTGCCAACGACGATGCCCGCCGCCAGATTGGCCAGGGCGACAGCGTGAGGCAGCTCCTCGCCAGCGGCAATCGCCGCCGCCAAGGTAGAAATAACGGTATCGCCGGCACCGGTCACGTCGAACACTTCACGGGCACGTGCCGGCAAGTGCAACGCCGGATGATCCGGGCGCAACAGGGTCATGCCGTGTTCGCCACGCGTCACCAGCAGCGCGCCGAGTTCGAGGTCGTGCATCAGGGCGGCGCCCTTGCTCACCAACTCGTGTTCATCGGCGCAACCGCCGACGATGGTTTCGAACTCGCTGAGGTTCGGCGTGATCAGGCTGGCACCCCGATAAATCGAGAAGTCCTTGCCCTTTGGATCGGCCAGCACCGGAATGCCTTTGGCGCGAGCCGCCTGAATCAGGGTTTGATGGTTCTTCAGTGCACCTTTGCCGTAATCCGACAACACCAGCACCTTGATGCCTTCGAGCAGGTCATCGACCTGCGAGGCTAGGGCCAGTGCATCGGTGGCGAACGGTTCTTCAAAGTCGATTCGCAGCAATTGCTGGTGTCGGCTCATGACCCGCAGTTTGACGATGGTCGGCTGATGCGCGATGCGCTGGAACAGAGCTCGCACGCCCGCGCCCTTGAGACTGTTGCTCAGGCTGTCGGCGGCTTCGTCATCGCCGGTCACACCGACCAGAGATGCCGGCGCACCCAGCGCAGCAATGTTCAAGGCAACGTTGGCAGCACCGCCCGGACGGTCTTCGATTTGCTCGACTTTTACGACCGGAACCGGCGCCTCAGGGGAAATCCGTGAGGTACCACCATGCCAGTAACGGTCGAGCATGACATCGCCGACCACCAAGACAGGGGCTTGATCGAATCGCGGCATGGACAACTTCATGGAGCAACCCACATACAAAATGAACAGGGGCGCGATATTAACACAGGGTTGGCGCAGGCTTGTGCGCAGGCTGCAACAGGATGAAACAGCTAGGCTTTCTGCTGGTTTTTTGAGCAGTCAGACTGCCGATCAGCAAGCGCAATGTCGACATTGCTCCCGCCAGGTAAACAATCAAGGGCTGATACAAACAACTGTGGGAGCGAGCCTGCTCGCGATTGCTTTGCATAACCGACGTGGGTGTCGGCTATGCAATTGCAATCGCGAGCAGGATCGCTCCCACAGGAGGATCAGTTAAGGGTTCAGGCGATGTCTTCGGCCGGAGCATCCAGGCCCATGGCATTGAGGCGTGCGTAGTAACCGTTCTGCGCCAGCAACTGGTCGTGTGTACCACGCTCGACGATGCGGCCCTGATCCATGACCAGAATCAGATCGGCTTTCTCGATGGTCGACAGACGATGCGCGATCACCAGCGTGGTGCGCCCCTTCATGACTTGATCCAGAGCCGCCTGAATGTGCCGCTCGGACTCGGTGTCGAGTGCCGAGGTAGCCTCGTCGAGAATCAGCAAAGGCGAGTTCTTGAGCAAAGCCCGGGCAATCGCCAGACGCTGACGCTGGCCGCCAGAGAGCAGCACGCCATTTTCGCCGACTTGCGTATCGAGGCCCTCAGGCAATTGCTCGATGAAGTCCATCGCGTACGCATCACGCGCCGCTTTTTCGATGTCTTCACGCGGCGCGCCGGCCAGGTCGCCATAAGCGATGTTGTTGGCCACGGTGTCGCTGAACAACGTGACGTGCTGGGTCACTTGGGAAATGTGACGACGCAGATTGAGCAGTTTGTATTGCTCGACTTCCACACCGTCGATAAGGATTTCGCCCTTGTTATGGTGATAGAAGCGCGGAATCAGGTTGGCCAGCGTCGACTTGCCGCTGCCCGAACGACCGACCAGCGCAACCATCTGCCCGGGCTCGGCCGTGAAGCTGATGCCGTCGAGCACCTGACGCTCGGTGCCTGGGTAGGTGAAGCTCAGATTGCGCACGTCCAGACGACCGGTCACCGAGTCGCGCTCGACGGTACCGGTATCGACTTCTGGCTCAACGTCCAGTTGCTCGAAAATACTTTCAGCACCGGCCACGCCTTTCTGGATGGTCGAGCTGACTTCGGACAATTGGCGGATCGGCTTCGGCAGCAGGCCGGCCAGGGTGATGTAGGCGACCATGTCGCCCGCCGAGGAATCGCCACGCAGGTACAGCACGAGGAACATCAGCACCGCCATGGCGCTGTAGATCACCAGTTGCAGCATTGGCGTGTAGATCGCACCGGTGCGGGTCATGCGCAGCTGTTTGTCGGTGTTGCTCTGGCTGGCCTTGAGGAAGCGTTTCTGTTCGTAGACTTCGCCCCCGAAGCTGCGCACCACGCGATAGCCCTGGATGGTTTCCGACGCCACGTGGGTGACATCGCCCATGGCCAACTGGATCTTCTTGCTCTGCTTACGGAATTTCTTGCTCGCGGTACGCACCATCACAGCGATCAGCGGCAGGATCGCCACCATCACCAGCGTCAGCTTCCAGTTCATGAACAGCAGGGAGGCGAACAGGAAGATGACCGTCATGCCTTCACGGATTACGACCTTGATCGCATCTGTTGCCGCCCCTGTGACCATGGTCACGTTGAAGGTGATACGCGAAATCAGATGACCGGAGTTATGCTTGTCGAAGTAGCGGTTAGGCAGTACCAGCAGGTTATTGAACAACTGCACCCGCAGGTCATGCACCAGACCGAGGGAAACCTTGGCCAGAAAGTAGTTGCCCAGATAAGATCCCAGGCCTTGCCACGCGGCGATCAGGATGATCAGCAGCGGTACGGCCTGCAGCAGTTGCAGGTCACGCAGGTAAGGCACGGACGGAAACAGCACCGCTTCAGGGTTCGACAGGCCGTCGACGAAATACTTGAGAATGTAACCAAGCATCGGCTGGGTCGAGGCGAAAATCAGAAAGCCGACGATGCTGATCAGAAACAGACTGATGTACGGCCGGACGTAGCCGAGCAGGCGGAAGTAGATTTTCAAGCTCGAAGGGCTTGCGGCGGGACTGGAGTCGGTCATATCACGCGAAAGTCGATAAAAAGGACGCTGACTTTAGCACAGCTTCTTCAGGGTTCTGGCAATCGGCGAAAGGCTGTTATTGTTAAGCATCTTTTTCAGCATCAAATAGCCATCACCCGAATGGTCGATCAACTTCAGGATTGAATCTCACAGCATGCAACTTCGCGGCTTCAGCAGTACGTCCAATCGAGTCTTCGATTTCATTAGCCTGTGGATTCTTCCCACCGGCTATCTCTTGCTCTTGTGCGCGCTGTTCTTTCTGCCCGGCCGAAGTCTGCATCACAAGCTGTTTTACGGGCTGTTCAGCATCCCGACGCTGATCGCCTTGTGCCTGCGTCCGCGCGAACTCAAAGAGTTGCTGCGCGAGCCGATCATCATCGCCATTTTGGTGTTTGTCGCCTGGGCCTTGCTCAGCCTCATTTGGGGGCCCGGCGGGGAATCGGTTGGTGGCATGTTCAAACCGCCGCTGCACACCTTGCTGCTGTTTGCCGGCACGTATTTGCTGGTGCGTTATCGCAACGACATCCTGCAACCACTGCTGTTTGCCGCCGCACTGGTCGCGCTGGTGGCAACGACGTGCTTTCTGTTCAAGTACGCCCGCGTTTATGAGCCCGGCATGCGCCTGATTGGCGGCGGAGCCTTCGACAACCCGTTGCTGAGCTCGCACCTGTTCGGATTTTTCAGTGCCTATTGGCTAGCCGTGACCATGACCTGCAAGCGTCGCCAGATGATGTGGCTCAGCGTACCGGCCATGGCGATCATGTTCATGGCCGTGATCGGCACCGGCTCCCGGACACCGCTGGTGGCCCTGACGATGGCAGCGTTGTGGCTCTGCTTCATTTGCTGGAACCGGCGCTCGCTGTGGCTGCTGGCAGCACTGGCCGCCAGCGGCATTGCGGTGTTGACGGCTTTTTCGCAAATGATCATCGAGCGCGGTGACTCTTACCGATTCGAAATCTGGCAACAAGCGCTGCACTTGATCAGTGAGCATCCATGGATCGGCCATGGCTACAGCGCCAGTCTGGCGATTGACCCCGGCGTTGGTTACACCTTTCAGGAACCGCACAGCTTTGTCCTGGGCGTACTGTTTTATGTCGGCATCTTCGGCCTGCTGCCGTGGCTGTTTTTCCTAGCCTGGGGCCTGCTGAGCAGTTGGCGTCAACGGGTGCAGCCGCTGTTGATCCTCGCCTCCAGCCTGCTGGTGTTCGGTATCGGTGCCGGGCTGACCGAAGGCGGCGGCATTATTTCGCGGCCAAAAGAGCACTGGTTCCTGCTGTGGATCCCACTGGCATTGATCGCTGCGCTGAGCATCAATCAGCGCGCACGCCGCCTGTTGACGCTGCCGGTGCAGAAACTCTCGGCGTCGGGCCTGCAACAGATGAGCAACGAGGCGCAGATCATTGAAGAAGATGGTCTCGGCCCGAAAGTCCTGCGCCTGAGCGACGGCACATTCCTCAAGCTGTTCCGCCGCCGCCGCTGGTACACCTCGGGCAGCTTCAATCCTTACTCCGAACGCTTTGCGGTAAACAGCGAACAATTGCGCCAGATGGGCATTCCCACGCCACAGGTGCTGAATCTGTATCGCCTCGATGACGGCAGCAGTGCCGTGCATTACGCGCCATTGCCTGGCCACACGCTGCGCCAGGTTCTGCAAAGCATCACCGCGCCAGCGGTTCGTCAGGCACTGGTTGAACGCTTTGGCAAATTCATGGCGCAATTGCATGAGAAGGGCGTGTACTTCCGCTCTCTGCATCTGGGCAACGTGCTGGTGCTGGAGGATGGCGAGTTCGGCCTGATTGATCTGGCCGACCTGCGCGTCTACCCTACCCCGCTCAGTCTGTCCCTGCGTCAGCGCAATTTGCGCCATATGCAACGTTACACCGTCGACAAGCGCTGGCTGTTCGAGGATCACTTCGAAGCGCTGCTCCAGGGGTACGCCACGATGGCGTCGAAATCCGCTGTGGATAATCTGCACAGGCAAGTGCTCGCCGGCAACACTGCGGCCCAGGTTCAATGATGAACGAAACCAATCCATTGATTGCGCTGGCAGCCTATCTGCTGGCAATCGTATCCGCTGCCTTGTTACTGCGCGCGGTACCGAAAATAGCCCGTCACTTGCAGCACTCCGGCGAAAGCCGTTATGCGAGCATCGACGGCCTGCGCGGCTATCTGGCGTTTGGCGTGTTCGTGCACCATTTGGTCATTACGTGGATATTCCTGCGGACCGGTGTGTTCGCGTTTCCGCCGAGCAACTTTTACTCGATGCTTGGTCAGGGCAGTGTCGCGCTGTTTTTCATGATCACCGGGTTTCTGTTCTGGAATCGCCTGCTGGCACAGGGTCGACAGCATGACTGGCTGGCGTTCGGGATTTCGCGCGTGTTCCGCCTCTATCCGCTGTACCTGCCACTGATGTTGATCGTATTTGTCACCGTCTTCCATTTGCAGAACTGGGAACTCAAAGAACCCGGGGCACAACTGATCAAGCAAATTCTCGCGTGGCTGACCTTCGACCGACCAGACATCAACCAGTATCCGCAGACCGGCATGCTGATTTCCAACGTCACCTGGACGCTGGCCTATGAAGTGTTTTTCTATCTGGCGCTGCCGCTGGCCGGGCTGGTCTTCATCTATCGCGGCAACTGGTTACAAGTGGTGCTGTGCCTGATCGGCATTTACGCCTTGTACCAGGTAGTGGGCTGGGAGCACTCGCTGAAGAAGCATTTCCTCGCCAGCTTTCTCGGCGGTATCGCCGCCGCGTACTGGATTCGTCGACCAGCGCTGCTGGCATGGAGCCGCACGCGCCTGGCCGGATTCATTGCCTTGCTGGCGCTGGTCATCGCTTTCACCGCGTTCAATCGTGCCTTCAAGACAGCGCCGCTGCTGCTGCTGACACTGTTCTTCGTGATTGTCGCCTCCGGCAATAACCTGTTCGGCGCACTAAAGCCGCGCAGCATTCGCTGGCTGGGCGAGATCAGCTACAGCACTTACCTGCTGCACGGTTTCGTACTGTGGCTGATGGTGCAGCGACTGCCGCTGATGCTGCATCTGGACGCCACCCAAACGTGGGTCTATCTGCCTCTGGTGGCTGTGTGTACGTGCCTGTTGATACTCATCAGCAGCGCGACCTTCCTGTACATCGAGCTGCCGGGGATCGCCGCTGGCAAGAAAGTCCTGCAGTGGCTGCGTCAGCGCCAGAAAGGCGAAAAGAGCCTGTCGGAGAAAGCCGCTCGCTGATCCCGGCGAGCGTTGCCTTCAGTCCTTTTCCAGCGGCGAAAACAGCAAACGCCCCAGACCGCGCCAAGTCTTCTTGTTCCATGCCTTGAACGGAATCTGCGCGAGCAGTTCACGCGCGAGCTTGCGGTCGCGATTGGCGGTTTTCAGGAACATCGAATTCAGCGATTTGTAGCGCACCTCGTCATACAGCGGGTGATCGCTGAACAGCGCGTAAATGCGCAGGATGCTCTCGATCATGAAGCGATGATTCTTGTACGAATTGGTCGCGTGCTTGCGATAGCGCGCCATGACCACGTTCAAGCCATCGATGAAATAACCTGCCCGCGTCACCTTCAGCTCGATATACAGGTCTTCGAGGCGAATCGTCGGATCGAAGCCGCCGACCTTGTCCAGCGCTTCGCGGCGGATCATCAGAGTCGGTGCCGGTGGATACGGCTTGCGCTCGAGGAACATGTCGTCGAAATCCAGGCGACGGAACGGCACATCGCGGCGCTGGCGCTTTTCCGGGTAAAGATTGCCCTCAGCGTCCATCAACTCGATGTTGCCGGCGCAAATTCCGACTTCGGGCTTACCGTCCATGTACGCCACCTGAGTGGCGATACGCTCGGGGTACATGATGTCGTCGGAGCCGAACGGTACGATCAGGCTGCCCTTGGCACGGGCAATGGCGCCGTTGAGGGTGTTGGTCAGGCCTTGATTCTGCTGCACCTGAAAATCGAAACCGTACTGCGCCTGCAAGGCGCTGATACGCTCGACGCTGTCGTCCTTCGAGCCGTCATCGACCACCAGCAATTCGATGTTTTTGTAGCTTTGATTGAGGACGCTGAGAATGCTTTCCTCAATGTACGGGCCGTGGTTGTAGGACGCGATGATGACGGTGACGAGGGCATTGGCGTCGCTCGACACTGCGTCATCGCTCAGGGCTTTTTCTTCGCTCACGGCTGTTCCTTGCGCGCTTGTTCCAGGCCTGAATCGATCAGGTCCAGGTACTCCTGACGGAACACCTCGATGTCATGTTGTTCTTGCAGATAGCGGTAGGCTTGCTCGCCCTTGGCCTTGAGTTCGTCGTCGGACAGCGCGAGATAGTTATCCAGCGCCGCGACCAGACTCGGCACATCCTTGGGCGTGATCGCCAGTCCGCCCGCGCCTTCGATCAGCGGCAGCATGGCCGGCACGTTCGAAGCGATCACCGGCAAATGCCCGCTCATGCCTTCCAGCAACGCCAGCCCCAGGCCTTCGGCCAGCGAAGGCATGGTCCAGATGTCAAAGGCTCGCACGTATTGCAGAGCGTTTTCCTTGAAACCCAGCAAGTGTGCACGACCGCTCAAACCCAACTGTTCAATCTCGGCGGCCAACGGTGCTTGCAGGCGCCCGGCACCGATGATTGCCAGCTGCGTGTTCGGGTATTTGTCTTTCAGCGCCGCGAAGGCCTGCAACAGATAGGTGTGGCCCTTGACCGACACCAGCCGACCCAACGCGCCGATCAGACGCACATTCGGGTCGATGCCCAACATCTCGCGAGCCTTTTCGCGGCTGTGCTGCAAGCCTTCGGCCTGCTCGATGTCGATGGCATTGGTGATCGCGTAGGTGTTCTGGTCGGTAAAGCCGCAAGCGCAATCGAGCAGGTACTGCTTGACTGCCGGCGACACGCCGACGAAACGCCAGTGGCGATCGATCAGGCGCTGAGTCTGGCGGCGGCGGTAAAAACGGTCGTATTCACCAAAACCGTGGGAGATGCCGATGCACAGCGGCACCTTCAACCAGCGGTTGAGCGTGAGCATCATGTTCACCGGTTTGAAGCGGTTGCAGATCACTACATCGAACTTTTCCCGGCGGCAGAACTTGTACAACTGCCACATCGCCCGCAGGCGCATGCCTTTTAGCGACTTGTCGGAAAACTCGAAATACACCGAGCGGTCGGCGCGACTGACCGGTTCACCGGGCGCGGGTTTACCGCGCAGAAACGCCGCGGTCACCTCGTAGCGATCCGACGGCAGCGCCTTGACGATCTGCTCGGCAAGGTCGGCGAAATCATTGGCCTTGACGTTGTAGTCAGGCTGCAGCTGCAACACCTTCGACCGTTGACTCATAACTCTCCCCGGTTTACGCCTGATTCACCCGGCTTCAGCAGCCAAAGCAATTCCTGGCGCCTGACCGCTTTTCGAAAAAATTCGTTTTCGCCGTACACCGACGGTTTGCGACCGGCCAGCAAACGCTGGATCACGCGGCGCAAACGGCGCTTGAACGGCGCTGGCGGCTGCAAGTCATGCATCATGCCCAGCGCCATGGCCTTGTCGCGCTGCTGCTCAAGCGTCAGTCGCAGGCTCAGTGGCTGCATCGGTGCGGCGGCATCGAACGCCGGCGGCAATGCAATGCCCTCACCGGCATTGCCCATCGGCCAGCGATCGTTGTCGTGCAAATGGTTGGCGTAGCCGAGCAGAGTCGGTTGCCAGTCGAGGCTGCCCAGCACCTGCAACACCGCTTGCTGACTGCAAATATGGTCAGGGTGCGGATCGAGTGTCGGGTGCGGCAGCACGATCACGTCCGGGCGTGCGCGCAGCAGCACTTCGCGCAAGTCGGCCAGCAAGTTGTTCCAGGTCGGTGCGCCGTCGACGTCGCCCGGCAAGGTGAACGGATTCAACTGGCGGAACAGACGTGTATCGTTCAAATCGGCTTCACGTGAGCCGACCGCTTGATTCGGCGCGGCCTGCATCGCTGCCAGTTGCAGACAGAAGTAGCCCAATTGCACGCAGTTTTCTGCTGGCACACCGGCCCAACGTGGCACGGCGAGGCTGTCCCAGGCACGCAAACGGCCCTTGAGCCGTGCGGCTTCGATCTTGTCCAGGCCCATCTTTTGATAGTGTTCGGCTTCGATTTCACCGGCGGTCAGGGTGACGATCCAGGCCTCATCGGCCTGGCTGTACAAACCGTAGGCGGCCAGTTCAGCGTCGTCCGCATGCGGTGCAATCACCATCACCCGCGAGCGGCGATAATCCGCTTGCTCAAGCGCCCACAACACCGGCTCACCGGACACCCGGCAGAAGCGCCCACGCAGACGCAGCAAGCCTTGCGACAAGGTCTGCGACTGACCACTGAGGTTCAGGTAACGCAGGCCATTGACGCCGCGCTCGAAGGTTTGCGCATCAGGATTCGTGCCGCCCACCAGCTCGATTCGTGGGTCGAAGAAGCGTCCCAGCCAGGTGCTTTTGACCCGTACCGCAAGAATCAGCGTGGCGTCATCCACCAGCATCACACCGTCATCCAGGCGCAATTGCTCGCCGTTCAGATGCACTTTTGGCTGCGGTGTATACGGTGGAAAGCTGTACTGGTAATCGTCTTTCGGCGAATAAAACAGGTGATCGGCAAACCACGCTTCATGGGCGATCCAGCCGATCACCGCCAGCAGCAGCGGCAACCACCAGGCGACCAGCACACCGATCGCGATCAACACGATCAGCGCGATCAACAGACCGATACGCTTGTTACGCCGGTGGCGCTTGAGCAGTTGCTGTTTGCGGCTCATGGGCTGACTCATACGGTGAACACCGGCACAGGATTGCACCAGCGATCCTTGTATTCACGGTCGGCGCGACCGAAGGAGAAACGCAGCGGTTTTTCCAGCGCCCGCGCATGCTCCCAGGCGCTTTGCGTATTGAGAAAACTCAACACGCTGCCGGGGCTGAACTCGCGGGTTTCAGGGTCGACGCCGCCGTTGATGTATTCGACGCTGATCCACTCCGGCGCTTCGACGCGATAGACCAGTTGGATCGCGATCGGTGCATCGTTGAGGAAAATCACCGAGCCGATCAGCAGCTCGCGCAGCAGTTCGATGACCTCGGCCATACGCGCCGCACCCGTGGCCGGGAAACCCCAGCGACGCTGAAACAGGTCGCAGTAGATCGCCGCCAGTTCAACGCTGGAGAACTCGCTGACCGGGCGCACTACTCCGCCCGCCTCTTCCAGCAGACGCAGTTCGCGGCGCTGGTTGTAGCGAAACTTCTTCGACAGTTCTTCCGGGGAGCGGGCCATGGCCAGTTGTTCGGTCTGCAACTTCATGCCGCTGAAACGGCCTTCGTTGAGCGCCGACAGGTAGCGTGCGCGGTGGCGCAGCGGGGCTTGCGCATCGGCAGCGGCCGGCAGGATCAGTTCGGCGTTGCCGAGGTCGAACAGGCCTTTTTTGCCGTTGCGCTTGAGCACGTCCTTGGACAGCGCCAGATCGCGGCCCCAGGTCGGGATCGCGGCTTTGACTTCGCCCTGCTGCTCCCAGGCCAGATAGCGCACCGGGATGCCGGCCAGATCGGCCAGACGCTCGACCACCAGCGGGTGGGTGGCAAGGCTGCCGCCAAATTGCTGCCAGGCGTTGGCATAGGTGGAGGCGTCAACGGGCGACCAGCCACGTTCGCGCCAGCCTTGGAATCGGTTGAGCATCAGCCCCTCGGTGCCAGATCGGTAACTTGCGGCAGACGCCAGAAGGTCTCGCGCACCGCTCGGTCGGAGAAGCGCTCACGCAGGCGATCGAGCATCATCTCGGCGCACTGACGGCGCTGCTGATCATCCATACCGGCCAAATGTTGCAGGCCTTGGGCAAGGTGTTCGGCATCGCCGAGCGGGAACAGAATGCCCACACCTTCGACCACTTCCTTCGCCCCGCCGCACGCTGTGGCCAGCAGCGGGACGCCGGCGGCCATGGCCTCCAGCAGCACCATGCCGAACGGTTCGTGATCGGAGCTGAGCGCGAAGACATCAAAAGCGCGGAAGTAATTGCGCGCGTCCGCCACCTGACCGAGGAACAGCACGCGGTCGCCGATACCCAGCTCCCGCGCCAACTCCTTGAGATCCTGCTCCAGACGGCCCTTGCCGAGAATCACCAACTGACTGTTGTCCGGCAAACCCGGCAACGCGGCGGCGAAACCTTGCAGCAACGTCGCCTGATCCTTGTCCGGGTGCAGCCGACCGACGTTGCCGACAATCCAGGCATCCGCCGCCAGACCCAACGTCTCGCGGGCTTCGCGGGCGGACACCTGACTGAATTGCAGCGCCGGCACATCGATACGGTTGTACAGCGTTTGAATCCGCTCTTGCGGCCACTTCGGCAGGCAACGACGCATGTCGTCGCGCACCGCATCGGATACGCCGAGCAGACTCAACCGCTTGCGGAAAATATGCGCGAACAACTTGCGCGTACGGCGCTGGTAATCACCAAACGCGTGGTGCACGCCAATCACCGGCAGCGAAGTGCCGAGCAAGGCGATGTAGATCGGCTTGAAGCGATGGGCGATGCAGAAACTGAAATTGCGTGAAGCGGCGATCTTGCGCAGATCGCCGATGGCACCCAGCTTCAGGCCACGAATGGCCTTGGAGCTGTATTCCATGAACAACACTTCATCGGAGGCACACGCTGCGGCCACCTCGCTATCGGCGGCCCCGGTCAGAAAGACCGTGGTCACTCGATAACCGGTGCCCGCGAACAGGCTGGCGTACTGCCGTGCGCAGTCGAGGAACGGCCCGTCATAGCCGTGACAGAACTGCAACACATGGCGTTCAGCCGAGCGAGTCATAAGCGTTTGCGCCCTCTTTGACCACCAGAATGTCTTCCATGATCAGGTACTGCAGATCGGAGCCAAAGAACATGTTCAGCGCGTCGGTCGGCGAGCAGATCATCGGTTCACCACGACGGTTGAGCGAGGTGTTCAGCGACACGCCGTTACCGGTCAGCACTTCCAGCGCCTTCATCATGTCGTAGTAGCGCGGGTTGTATTCGCGCTTGAGCACCTGGGCACGCGAGGTACCGTCTTCGTGGACGACTTCCGGCACGCGGGTTTTCCACTCGTCCGCCACTTCGAAAGTGAAGGTCATGAACGGCGCCGGGTGATCGATCTTGATCATCTGTGGCGCAACGGTGTCGAGCATCGACGGGCAGAAAGGCCTCCAGCGCTCGCGGAACTTGATCTGATGGTTGATGCGGTCAGCGACGCCGGGAATGCTCGGGCAACCGATGATCGAGCGACCGCCCAAGGCACGCGGGCCGAACTCCATGCGGCCCTGGAACCAGGCCACCGGGTTGCCATCGACCATGATCTTGGCGATCTGCTCAGGCATGTTGTCGAGCTTGCGCCAGGTCGGCTTGTTCTCGTGACGGGCGCACGCGGCGATCACGTCTTCGTTGCTGTACGACGGGCCGAGGTAGACGTGTTCCATCTTCTCGACCGGTACACCACGGGCGTGCGACACGTACGCGGCGGCGCCAACAGCGGTGCCGGCATCGCCGGACGCCGGCTGCACGAACAGCTCTTTGACGTCATCGCGGGCGATGATTTTCTGGTTCAGCTTGACGTTCAACGCACAGCCGCCGGCGAACGCGAGCTTGCCGGTTTCCTTGAGGATGTCGCCCAGATAGTGGTCGATCATCTGCAGCGAGATCTTCTCGAACAGCGCTTGCATGCTCGCGGCGTAGTGGATGTACGGTTCGTCAGCGATGTCGCCTTCGCGTTTCGGGCCCAGCCATTCGATCAGCTTCGGCGAGAAGTAGAAACCTTTGCCTTTCTCTTTGTAGCGACGCAGGCCGATCACGTTGGCGTAATCGGTGTTGATCACCAACTCGCCGTTCTCGAACGAGGCCAGACGCGAGAAGTCGTATTTGCTGGCGTCGCCATATGGCGCCATGCCCATGACCTTGAACTCACCGTCGAGCATCTCGAAACCGAGGAACTCGGTGATCGCGCCGTAGAGGCCGCCGAGGGAGTCCGGATCGAAGAATTCCTTGATCTTGTGGATCTTGCCGTTTTCGCCATAACCGAAAAAGGTCGTGGCGTACTCACCCTTGCCGTCGATGCCGAGGATTGCGGTTTTCTCTTTGAAACCGGAGCAGTGATAGGCGCTGGAGGCGTGAGCCAGATGGTGCTCGACCGGCTCGATCTTGATCTTTTTCGGATCAAAACCCAGTTGTTCAAGGCACCAGACGATCTTGTTGCGATAGCGCTTGTAGCGACGGTTGCCCATCAGGATCGCATCGAGGGCGCGATCCGGTGCGTACCAGTAGCGCTTGGCGTAGTGCCAGCGAGCCTCACCGAACAGACTGATCGGCGCGAACGGAATGGCTACTACGTCAACGTCGGACGGCTTGATGCCAGCCTGCTCAAGGCAGAATTTCGCCGACTCGTAGGGCATGCGGTTCTTTGCATGCTTATCGCGTACGAAGCGCTCTTCTTCAGCAGCTGCCACCAACTTGCCGTCGATGTACAAGGCTGCTGAAGGATCATGGCTAAGGGCGCCGGACAGGCCAAGAATCGTCAATGCCACAGGGGTCTAGCCTCTTTAGTCTGCATGCAGGCGCGATGCGCCTTGAAAATTGATGTGCCCTCGCACCGGGCGAGAGACAGCTAAAGGGCGGGATTATAGCGTAAACGTGGCGCGAATGACCCAGACCTATTTGCCGCACAGCGTTGAGGATCAAAAGATCGCAGCCTTCGTCAGCTCCTGCAGGAAGTTGCATTCCAAATGCAGGAGCTCCCGAAGGCTGCGATCTTTTAAGTCTTCAGACTCGATCGATACTTTTCGGCAAACGCTGATCAATCAATTGATACAGCGCGCTGTTTTCTGGCCAGTTGCGCATGAACCGCGCGCGATCCCGGGCGTAGGCCGGGGCGAAGCTGCCGAGGGAGCCGTGTTGGCACATCGAGTCGAGGTCGATCAGCGCCCAGCGATCGTCCTGCCAGAACAGGTTATGGCCCTTGAAATCACCATGACTGATGCGCTCGGCGATCAAGCGCGCGAACAGCTGATCCAGCGCCTGCAACTCGGATTCCGGCGCGGCGCCGCTTTCAACGTACGGTGCAAAGCGCTCGATAATGTCCGGCCCCGGTAGAAACTCAGTGACCAGGTAAGCACGGCTGCGCAGCCACAGAAAACGCTTCTCCAGTACCGCCAGCGGTTTCGGCGTGGCGATGCCGAGGAACGCCAGACGATTGCCTTCGCGCCACGAATGCCACGCGCGGCTCGGGCGCCAGAAGCGCTTGAGCCAATGCGCAAAGTTCTTGATGTTGTAGCGCTTGATCACCAGCGTGCACCCGGCCACGTCAACCTTGCCAACGCTCGCTGCGCCGCCGGTCTTGTACAAGTGGCCCTGATCGAGCAGCGCATCAGCCTGTTCCAGCACCGGCACCATCGCCGCTTCTTCCTCGCGACGAATAGCGCGCAAAGCGAACGCACCGCGCTGTACCGCAAACAGCGTGCACTCGCGGCCAACCTTGATCAGGTAATCGCGCAGGCGCCAGGCGCGCACTTTGTCGATTTGTTTCTGCAACGCTTCCAGCGGCAGCGCGTGCTCGGCGTTGCTCAGCAGGTAATACACCAGCAACTCTTCGGTGAACGGTTCCAGCGACTTGGGCAACTGGGCAAAAAATACCCCGAGGTTTTCCAGCACTTTCTGCCGCGACAACGGCTGGCCGGCGGTTTCCACACAGATTCCGGCGCCGTCGATCAAGTACAACTGACCGCCGTGACGCAGCAGATTGTCGAGGTGCAGATCTGCCTGCCACAAGCCTTTGCCATGCAGTTGAGCGATGGCGCCGAGCGCCTCGGCCAATACCGCCGATTGCTCATCGGCGAGTACGGGCAACGACTCGACCTGTTGCCACGCATCGCCAAGACTTTCTGCGCCTTCGAGGAATTCGAACAGCAGCCAGCCGCCCTCGCCCTCTTTCAAGCCATCCGCCAACAGCAACGGCGTGGTCAAGTGTTGAGCGGCGAGCAATTTCACGCCGTCCAGTTCGCGCTGGAAATGCCGCGCAGCCTTGCTGCCGACCAGCAGCTTGGCCAACACCGGCCGACCGCGCCAGACGCCGGCACCGACATAGCGCTGGCCGGGCAACACGCGTAACAGCGTCAGCAACTGCAAATCCGCCGGGCCTGCGGCATCGGCCAGCGAGATCGTCATTGGCAGGCTCGGCGTACGCCCGGCGTTTTTCAGGTCGGACAACCGCATCAGCGCGTCTCCTTGCGATTGCGTCGTGCGGTCAGACGCGTGACCCAACTGTCGACCAGTGAGCTGTCACTCGGCTGATCAACATACGCCGCCAGCAATTCACGCAACTGCGCCTCGCTCCATTCAGGGGCGCGGCGCAGCAAAGGCTCCAGATCCTTGACCCGATCACGCAGGCCGAACAGCAAGGGCCGGGTCTTTTCCAGATCGATCAACTGCGCCTGATAACCGCTGCCGTCAGCCTGCAAAAAGATGTGCTTGGGATAAAAACAGCCGTGCACCTGACGCAAGCCGTGCAGACGGCGCGCCAGTTGTCCGCAGGCCTTGAGAATCGCCGATTGCTGCACAGTGGTCAGTTCAGACCAACGCTGCAATAACGAATCGAGATCGTCCCAGCCATCGAGGGCGCGGGTCAGCAAGATTGCGCGGACCTCGCCGTTGACCTTGCGCTGCCCGAAAAACGCGGCTTGCAGCGCCGGAATACCGAGCTTGTTGTAGCGGCTGATGTTACGAAACTCACGGGCAAAACTCGGTTCGCCGAACGGCGCGTGCAAGGTGCGGGTCAGGTAGTTGCTCTGGCGCTTGAGGTAGTAGGCGTGGCCTTCCAGCTCCAGGCGAAACACGCTGCTCCAGCCGCCGCCGTCGGTGTTCGGTTCGTCCACCGCTTCGAGCTGCTTGGCCCACAGGGCGTCGAAGGTGCCGAGGCCATTGCGCTCAAGTAGCGCACGGTCTTCGGCGGCCAGAAAATCAGTCATTCGCGTCCCTCGAAAAATCTCACCACGTGGCGAATGCGCTTCTTGTCAGCGGCATTCAGGCGATCACGCCCACGGTATTGCAGATAGAAGCGCAGGCGCTGGGTGTTCGACAGGTGATATTTGGCCACCTTGTCGAGGCAGGCCAGATCCTTGGTGATGCGGTATTTGAGCCAGAAGCCGCGCCAGAAATCGCCATTCGGGCAATCGATCAGAAACAGTCGCGCCTGATCGTCGATCAGCAGGTTGCGCCACTTCAGATCGTTATGGGTAAAGCGGTGGTCGTGCATGGTTCGGGTGTAACCGGCCAATTGTCGGCTGACACCATCGACCCAGGCGCGATCCTTGAGCTTCGGATCGTTGCGCTCGGCCAGCGCCGAGAGGTCTTCGGTGCGCGGCAATTCGCGGGTGATCATCGCGCCACGGTCGTACGCCGCGCCACGGCGCTCCAGCCCCCAGGCCACCACTTCGGCAGTGGGAATGCCCCACTTGGCGAAGCGCTTGAGGTTCTGCCACTCCATCTTCACGCGCGGCTTGCCGAGGTAACGGCGCAAGCCTTTACCGGCGCCGACGTAGCGTTTGACGTAATAGTTGATGCCGCTGCGCTCGACGCGAACGACTTCGGACAGCGGATCGCGGGTCAGGCGTTCGCCTTGCAAGGCAAATACCGCTTCGAGGCTGCCAAAGTCTTCGGCGAGATCACTGTATTCAGGTTCAAGCGTCCAACCCGCCATCAGAGCGCATCTCCGTAGCGCTGTTTACGCGCGTAGAGCTTGTTGGCCTTGCCTTCCAGCCAGTTCAGCAACGGCGCTTCTTCGCCCAGAATCTGCCGCAGCGGTTGCTGGAAATAGCCCTTGAGGAAGCGCAGCTTGTCGCGGCGGGTCAGGCCGATGTCCAGCGCCGAAAAGTATAGCGCGGCCAAATCCTTGTTGCGCCAGCGCTGAGTGATTTTCGCGCGGGTCTGAGCGCGGTGCAGGTCAATCACCGACAGTTTGAAATCTTCCGCCGTCACCGGTTTGTCGGTGTGCAGCAGGAAGTGACAGATGTAGCAGTCGCGGTGATTGACCCCGGCGCGGTGCATCATGCCGGTCATGCGTGCGACTTCGGCGATCAGCGCACGCTTGAGTGTCGGCTCGGGCGGCTGCTTGACCCAGTCGATGCTGAAGTCTTCGAGGCTGACGGTCGGCGCCAGCTCTTCGGTGACGATGAACGAGTGCTGATCCGCCGGGTTGCTGCCCTTTTCGCCGTACGCGACAGCGGTCATGGTCGGCACACCGACTTCCTGCAAACGCTGGATCGCCTTCCACTCCTGACCCGCACCGAGTACCGGCAGCTTGGCAGTCAGCAGGTTCTTGAAGATTTCGCTCCAGCCGATGCCACGGTGAATCTTCACGAAAAATCCGTTGCCGTCGACTTCCGTGCGTAGCGTGCGGCGAGCTTCCAGCTCGCGGTAAACCTCGCCCTGCAAGCCTTCGACTTCGGCGAACGGGTCGCGTCCGGCCCAAAGGCTTTTGAACGGTTCAGCCAGCATCAACTTCATTAAGCGTGCTCCGCCAGAATCACATCGGCCGCGTGCTGCGGCATGCTGTAGAGGTCGGCCGTCTCGGCGAACGCCAGACCATTGCGGCTCCACGCCGCGCGTGCAGCGTCGTCATGCAACATGTCCGTCAGGAATTGCGTCAGCTGCGCCTGATCGAACGGCTCGTCCAGCACTCGCCCGGCATCCGCTTCGGCAATGTAATGGGCGTAACCGCAGACCGCGCTGACCAGCACCGGCAAGCCGGCGACCAGCGCTTCAAGCAACACGGTGCCGGTGTTTTCGTTGTACGCCGGGTGGATCAACAGATCGGCACCGAGCAGGAAACGCGGGATATCGCTGCGTCCTTTAAGGAACGTCACGTTATCGCCCAGGCCCAATGTGGCGCTCTGCATCTGGAATAATTTGGGGTCATCCTGGCCGATTACAAACAGCCGGGTGCGTTTCTTCAGCTCGGCGGGCAATGCGGCCAGTGCCTTGAGGCTGCGATCAACACCTTTGGTCTTGAACCCGGAGCCGATCTGCACCAGCAGCAGTTCGTCGTCCTTGAGGTTGAATTCGGCGCGGAAAGCGGCGCGGATTTCGTCGGCATCTGCCGGGCGACGACGATCCTGGGCAATGCCCGGCGGCAGCAGATGAAAGCGCTCGATCGGCGTGTCGTAATGCTTGATGAACAGCGGTTGCTGCACTTCGGAAATCATCAACACTTCGGTCTTCGCATCTTTGGCGAACACCGCGCGCTCGTACTCGGCGAAGTGGCGATAACGGCCCCAGCGGCGGTACAGCGAATGGCGCAGGTTTTGCGCCTTGTCTTCGAAGCAGCCGTCGGCGGCGTAATAGACGTCGAGCCCCGGCATCTTGTTGAAGCCGATCAGACGATCGACCGGGCGCTTCGCCAGGTCCGCTGCCATCCACGCGCTGAGCTTTTCATTGCGACGATGATTGAAGAACGCCTTGACCGGCGCCACCAGCACTTCAAAACCGGGCGGTACGTCGCCTTCCCAGATCAGCGTGTAGACACGGATCTGATGGCCGCGCTTCTGACATTCGAGGGCGATGCGCATGAAGTCGCGCTGCAAGCCACCAAACGGGAAATATTTGTACAGGACGAATGCCAATTGCATCAGCGCAGCTCCTCAGCCATTAACAACGTGCTCAGTCGGCTGGCGACACGCTCGGGGTTCAGACGCGTGAAGCACAGAGGCTGCTCACGCTTCAGGTCAAACTGACGGGCATCCTGCGCGGTCGGTTGATAGGTACATTTCTTTTGCAGGCACGGCGCGCACGGGAAGTCGCTGGCCAGGTGAATCTGCAATTTGCCGTAAGCGCCGGTCAGGCCCGGGTTGGTCGGACCAAACAGCGAAATGGTCGGCACGTCCAGCGCCGCGGCCAAATGGCCGAGACCGGTGTCCACCGCGACGCAGGCTTGCGCGCCGGCAAGGACTTTGCCGACGCCGGCCAGATTGAGTTTTGGCAGCACTTCGGCGTGTTTGAAACCGGCGGCGATGCGTTCGGCGCGGGCCTTTTCCTGCGGGTTGCCCCACGGCAGTTTGACGCCGACGCCGAGGTAACCGACGCGTTCGGTCAGTTCACGCCAGTAACTTTCCGGCCAGTGTTTGGTGTCCCACGTGGTGCCGTGGAGGAACACTACGAATGCGTTTTTGCGTGGCAACTCGACCAGGCGTTCGACGTTGAGGCCGTAATCGCCGAGGCCTTTTGGCAGGTCGTAACCGAGGGCGATGGCGAACAACTGCCGCACCCGCTCGACGGCGTGTTGGCCACGGGCCACGGCCAGTTTGCGGTCGTAGAATCGCGCCGCCATCGGCTCACGGGCCGAACCTTTGTCGAGGCCGGCCACCGGGGCTTTGACGTAACGGGTCAGCCAGGCGCTTTTCAGCAGGCCCTGGGCGTCGATCACCAAGTCGTATTTGTTCGCGCGCACGCTTTGTTTGAAGCGTTTCCACTCGCCGCTGGTAATGGTCTTCCAGAGGTTTTTGCGCCAGCGGCGGATCGCCACCGGAATCACCTTGCCGACGGCCGGGTGCCAGGTCGGAATCTCGGCGAAGCCTTCTTCCACGACCCAGTCGAACTTGATGCCGGGGATGGCCCGGGCGGCGTCGGTCAACGCTGGCAACGCATGAATCACGTCGCCCAGCGATGAAGTCTTGATTAGCAGTACCCGCAACTTAATGAACCTCGACCACGGAGCCCTGCAATTTCTGCAAGGCATCGTTGACCGCGTCCGGCATCAGCTGGCGCAGGCAGTTGTAATGGCCGAAGCGGCATGTTCGGTCGAAGCACGGGCTGCAATCGAGGCCCAGACGGACGATTTCGACGTGTTCGGCCAACGGCGGCGTGAAGCCCGGCGATGTTGAGCCGTAAACTGCCACCAATGGACGGTTAAGCGCGGCCGCGACGTGCATCAACCCAGAATCGTTGGACACTACCGAATCAGCGCAGGACAGCAGGTCAATGGCTTCGGCCAATGAGGTGTCGCCGCTGAGGTTGACGGACTCTTCACGCAGGCCCGGGATCAGGCGCGCACGGATGTCTTCGCCCACCGCATGATCGTTTTTGGAGCCGAACAGCCACACCTGCCAGCCTTCGCGAATGCGTGCTTCGGCGACTTGGGCGTAATGCTCGGACGGCCAGCGCTTGGATTCGCCGAACTCGGCGCCTGGGCACAGGGCCAACACCGGGCGGTCGAGGGCCAGGCCGAACTTGGCCAGCGCCGCTTCGCGGGTGACCGGATCGATTTGCAGGCTTGGGCGCGGATAGGGTTTCGGCAACTCGGCGTTTGGCTCGTAAGCCAGCGCCATGAAGCGCTCGATCATCAGCGGATAGCGCTCTTTGTCGAGCGTGCGCACGTCGTTGAGCAGGCCGTAGCGGAATTCGCCGCGCCAGCCGGTGCGCTTCTTGATGCCGGCAAAGAACGGCACCAGTGCCGACTTCAGCGAGTTGGGCAGCAGGATCGCCTGATCGTACTGGCCGGCCAGGGATTTACCGATGCGTCGGCGTGTCGCCAATTCCAGCGCGCCGTGACCGAGCGGAAAGCTCAAGGCCTTGCGCACTTCGGGCATGCGCTCAAGGATCGGCCGGCTCCACTCGGGGGCCAGCACGTCGATTTCGCATTGCGGGTGGCGCTGTTTGAGACACTGAAACAGTGTCTGCGCCATCACCATGTCACCGACCCAACTGGGCCCAACGATCAGAATATTCATGTGGTTTCCAAAAACGAACCGGGGAGGCATTTACGCCTCCCCGCCTCGAGAATTCTACAAACACTGTAGATCTACTGTGGGAGCGAGCCTGCTCGCGATGGGGTCTTCACATTCAACATTATTGTCGCCTGATACTCCGCTATCGCTGGCAAGCCAGCTCCCACAGGGTTTTGCATACGTTCCAACATCTGCATTTCAGCGCAGATCACTGTGGGAGCGAGCCTGCTCGCGATGGGGCCGGCACATCCAAAATCAATGTCGCCTGATACTCCGCTACCGCTGGCAAGCCAGCTCCCACAGGGTTTTGCATACGTTCCAACATCTGCATTTCAGCGCAGATCACTGTGGGAGCGGGCTTGCCCGCGATGGGGCCGGCACATCCAAAATCAATGTCGTCTGACACGCCGCTATCGCTGGCAAGCCAGCTCCCACAGGGTTTTGCATCCGTTCCAACTTCTGCAATTCACCGCAGATCACTGTGGGAGCGAGCCTGCTCGCGAAGGGGCCGGCACATCCAAAATCAATGTCGCCTGATACTCCGCTATCGCTGGCAAGCCAGCTCCCACAGGGTTTTGCATACGTTCCAACATCTGCATTTTCAGCGCAGATCACTGTGAGAGCGAGCCTGCTCGCGAAGGGGCCGACACATCCAAAATCAATGTCGTCTGATACTCCGCTATCGCTGGCAAGCCAGCTCCCACAGGGTTTTGCATCCGTTCCAACATCTGCATTTCAGCGCAGATCACTGTGGGAGCGAGCCGGCTCGCGAAGGGGCCGGCACATCCAAAATCAATGTCGCCTGATACGCCGCTACCGCTGGCAAGCCAGCTCCCACAGGGTTTTGCATCCGTTCCAACATCTGCATTTCACCGCAGATCACTGTGGGAGCGGGCTTGCCCGCGATGGGGCCGGCACATCCAAAATAAATGTCGCCTGACACTCCGCATTCGCGAGCAGGCTCGCTCCCACAGGGTTTTGCATACGTTCCAACATCTGCATTTCAGCGCAGATCACTGTGGGAGCGAGCCTGCTCGCGAAGGGGCCGACACATTCAACATTGATGTTGACTGACACTCCGCATTCGCGAGCAGGCTCGCTCCCACCTTTTGAATCTCATTGCCTTCATTGGCGTGTTTCAGCTTAGCCCCATCTCTTTCCAGATCCGCAACACCTGCCGGCGTTCTTCGACAAACTGGTCGCCTGCAATCACTCCGGCGTCCTTCTGCAAGGCCTGCCGGTGAGCGGCGGAGCGGTAGGCTTTATAGGCCTCGCGCAACAGGCTGGCGTCTTCGGCAGGCATCAGCCCTTCGTGTTCCAGCTCTTCCAGAATGCGGATGTTATCGGTCCAGCGCAGCAATGGCGGGTGGCTTTGCGACCACGCCAGAGCCGCGTATTGCACCATAAATTCAATATCGACGATACCTCCGGCGTCCTGCTTGAGGTCGAACGGTGCCGTGGCGTCGAAGGCATTTGCCGCGGTTCCGGCCGCAGTGCTCTTGGTGCCGAGGTTATCGCGCATCTTCGCGCGCATCTCGCTGACTTCCTGCTGCAGCGTGGCCAGCTCCCGTGCTTTGCCCAATACCTGCGCGCGGACGCCTTCGAACGCCCGACCGACATCCTGACTGCCAACCAGCACCCGCGCCCGCACCAGGGCCTGATGCTCCCACGTCCATGCTTCATTTTCTTGATAGCGGGCAAACGCGCCCAGCGAACTCACCAGCAGCCCCGAGGCACCGGACGGCCGCAAGCGCATATCCACTTCATATAACTGGCCCGAGTTGGTTTGCGCCGTCAGCAAGTGAATGATCCGCTGGCCAAGCCGGGTGAAGAATTGCGCGCCATCGATCGGCTTCGCCCCGTCGGTTTCTGCCTGTGGATCACCGTCATGGATGAATACCAGATCCAGATCCGAACCATGCCCCAGTTCCAGACCACCGACTTTCCCGTAACCGACAATGATGAAGCCGGGATCGCACAACGTCCCGTCGGTACGCAACGGCGTGCCGTACTTGGCGACCGTCTGACGCCAGGCCAAGGCCAGCACTTGTTCGAGAATCGCCTCGGCCAGCCAGGTCAGATAATCGCTGACTTTCATCAATGGCAGGCTGCCGGCGATTTCCGAGGCGGCAACGCGCAAGCGATGCGCCAGCTTGAAATGGCGCAGAGCCTCCATTTGTTGTTCAAGGTCTTCTTCGGGAATCCGCGTCAGTCGCTCGCGCAATTCGGCGGCCAACTCGGGCGCCAGCGGCGGCTTGAACAGTCGGCCTTCGTTAAGCAACTCGTCGAGCAGTAGCGGGAAGCGGGTGATCTGCTCGGCAATCCACGGACTCGCCGCGCACAGGGTAAGCAAGCGGCGCAACGCCCCGGGGTTTTCCGTCAGCAACACTAAATAAGCCGAACGCCGGGCAACCGCTTCAACCAGCGGCAGCACCCGTTCAAGCACCAGATCAGGGTTGGCATGCTCGACCGCCTGCGCCAACAGACGCGGAATAAACGCATCAAGACGCTCACGCCCCAGCCGCTGCATCGCGCGCAATTGTGGACTGCCGCGCAAACCGGCGAGCGCTCGCAGGGCTTTGCTCGCATCGGCAAAACCGCCCTCTTGCAACTGACGGCAAGCGGCCTCTTCATCCTGCGCCTCTTCCCACAGCGGCAGCCATTCACCACCGACCACCACTTCGCTTTCGGTGCCTTCTTCCTCGTCGGGATCAGCGATCACCTGGGCGAAATGCCAAGCGACACGACCGCGCCAGAACATCAGTTTTTCGTGGAACGCCTCCCAGTCGGCGAAACCGAGCATGAACGCAATACGCGCCTGATCCTGCGCGCCGTCCGGCAGCATCTGGGTCTGGCGGTCGGCAATCGCCTGAATCGCGTGTTCGGTGTACCGCAAGAATTCGTAGCCTTCGCGCAGCTCACTGATCACCGCCGGCGGCAAATAACCCTGGCCCTCCAGCGTGCTCAATACTTTTAATAGAGGCCGCTGCTGCAGACTCAAGTCGCGGCCACCGTGGATCAGCTGGAAGGCCTGAGCAATAAACTCGACCTCACGGATCCCGCCGGAGCCCAGCTTTATATTGTCGGCCATGCCCTTGCGCCGCACTTCCTGCTGGATCAACTGCTTCATCGTGCGCAGCGCTTCGATCGCCGAGAAGTCCAGGTAACGCCGATAAACAAACGGGCGCAGCATGTCGAGCAACTGCGCGCCGGCCACTTGATCGCCCGCGACCACACGCGCCTTGATCATCGCGTAACGTTCCCAGTCGCGGCCCTGATCCTGGTAATACTGCTCCAGCGCATTGAAGCTCAGTACCAGCGCGCCGGACGATCCGTACGGGCGCAAGCGCATGTCGACGCGGAACACGAAGCCATCGACCGTCATCGGGTCCAGCGCCTTGATGAGGCGCTGGCCGAGGCGGATAAAAAATTCCTGGTTATCCAGCGCGCGTTTCACGCCGACGGTTTCACCGCCCTCGGGGTAGGCGAAAATCAGGTCGATGTCCGAAGACAGGTTCAACTCCACCGCACCGAGCTTGCCCATGCCGAGGATGACCATCTGCTGCGGCAGACCGCTACGGCGCCCGGTCGGCGTGCCGAACTGCTGACAATGGCGGCTGTACAACCATTGATAGGCCTGGTCGATGGTCGCGTCAGCCATGTCCGAGAGGTCGCGGCAGGTCTGCACCAGATCGGCCTGACGGTTCAGGTCACGCCAGATGATCCGCACTTGATGGCGCGCACGTTGGCGGCGCAGGACACGACCGAGCTCATCTTCGCTCTGTGCGGCATTCACCGCAGCCGCAATCTGCGCGCACAGCTCACCAGCGGCATACGGGCGATCGAGCTCGCCGGACTGCACCAGCGACAGCAACATCAAAGGGTCACGAACGCTCTGTTCAATGACAAACTCGCTGGCGGCACTGACGCGGGCGAATTGCGCCCAGCGTTCTGGCGTCCAGGTCGCGAAGCCGTGATCGTCTTCAAGCGAGGCGACAGCCGTACGGAACGACTGCTCGGAACGAGTGACCAACGGCAGGAGAATGGCAGGCAGTTCGGCAAGCACGGGCAGGGTCATGGTCTATCCTTGATCGGCGTGTAAATGGCCGCTTGTAGTGAATGGTGAAAACCCGCTACGCGATGGACTGTCGAACAAAAGTTAGAAATAGCTGAAAATTCTTTTTCTTTGGCAGTGAACATCAAACTTTCACCTTTTTCGGATGGCAAAAGACCAACCTTAACGATTATTCTCACAACGCGGCCGGAGGCCACAAGCCATTCTTCTGTAGTTTTACTACTCGTCTATACATTCGAAAGGCTGAAATGCCGGAAGATTTGTAGTAAAACTACACGCCGCCGGAACAACCTGTCGGCAATCCAAGAATTTTAAATCGTCTGCCCACAAGGCCAGTCGCAAACTCAGGCAACCGATTCTGGAAGCCTTTCCGCCCTGGAGCAAGCCATGCAAGACCTCGATCCCGTCGAAACCCAGGAATGGCTGGACGCCCTGGAATCGGTTCTCGACAAAGAAGGCGAAGACCGTGCTCACTATCTGATGACCCGTATGGGCGAACTCGCGACCCGCAGCGGCTCGCAACTCCCTTACGCCATCACCACGCCTTACCGCAACACCATCCCGGTAACCCACGAAGCACGCATGCCTGGCGACCTGTTCATGGAACGCCGCATTCGCTCGCTGGTACGCTGGAACGCGATGGCCATGGTAATGCGTACGAACCTGAAAGATTCTGACCTGGGTGGTCACATCTCCAGCTTCGCTTCCAGCGCGACCCTGTATGACATCGGCTTCAACTACTTCTTCCAGGCCCCTACCGATGAACACGGCGGCGACCTGATCTACTTCCAGGGCCACACCTCGCCAGGCGTTTACGCCCGTGCGTTCATGGAAGGCCGCATCACCGAAGACCAGATGAACAACTTCCGCCAGGAAGTCGACGGTCAGGGCCTGTCGTCCTACCCGCACCCTTGGCTGATGCCTGACTTCTGGCAGTTCCCGACCGTATCCATGGGTCTGGGTCCGATTCAAGCGATCTACCAGGCACGCTTCATGAAGTACCTGGAGCACCGCGGTTTCATCCAGCCGGGCAAACAGAAAGTCTGGTGCTTCCTCGGCGACGGCGAGTGCGACGAGCCGGAATCCCTGGGCGCAATCTCCCTGGCTGGCCGCGAGAAGCTGGACAACCTGATCTTCGTCATCAACTGCAACCTGCAGCGCCTCGACGGCCCGGTTCGCGGCAACGGCAAGATCATCCAGGAACTCGAAGGCGTGTTCCGCGGTGCCCAGTGGAACGTGACCAAAGTCATCTGGGGCCGTTTCTGGGACCCACTGCTGGCCAAAGACGTCGACGGCATCCTGCAACGTCGCATGGACGAAGTCATCGACGGCGAGTACCAGAACTACAAAGCCAAAGACGGCGCGTTCGTCCGTGAACACTTCTTCAACTCGCCAGAACTCAAGGCGATGGTTGCTGATCTGTCTGACGATGAGATCTGGAAACTCAACCGTGGCGGCCACGACCCGTACAAGGTCTATGCGGCGTACCACGAAGCGGTCAACCACAAAGAACAACCGACCGTCATCCTCGCCAAGACCATCAAGGGTTATGGCACCGGTGCCGGCGAAGCGAAAAACACTGCGCACAACACCAAGAAAGTCGACGTCGACAGCCTGAAGTTGTTCCGCGATCGTTTCGACATTCCGGTCAAGGACGAAGAGCTGGAGAACCTGCCGTTCTTCAAGCCAGAGCCAAACAGCGCCGAAGCCCGCTACCTCAGCGAGCGTCGCACTGCACTGGGCGGTTTCGTACCACAGCGCCGCGCACAGAGTTTCAGCGTGCCGACGCCGGATCTGGACACCCTCAAGGCCATCCTTGACGGTTCCGGCGACCGTGAAATTTCCACCACCATGGCCTTCGTGCGGATCCTCGCGCAACTGGTCAAGGACAAGGAAATCGGCCCGCGCATCGTGCCGATCATCCCGGACGAAGCCCGTACCTTCGGTATGGAAGGCATGTTCCGTCAGCTCGGCATCTACTCGTCCGTCGGCCAGCTCTACGAGCCAGTCGATAAAGACCAGGTGATGTTCTACAAGGAAGACCAGAAAGGTCAGATCCTTGAAGAAGGCATCAACGAAGCAGGCGCCATGAGCTCCTTCATCGCTGCCGGTACTTCGTACTCCAGCCACAACCAGCCGATGCTGCCGTTCTACATCTTCTACTCGATGTTCGGCTTCCAGCGTATTGGTGACCTGGCCTGGGCTGCCGGCGACAGCCGCACCCGTGGCTTCCTGATCGGCGGCACCGCCGGCCGGACCACCCTGAACGGTGAAGGTCTGCAACACGAAGACGGTCATAGCCACCTGTTGGCCGCGACCATCCCGAACTGCCGCACCTACGATCCAACCTACGGCTACGAGCTGGCGGTGATCATTCAGGACGGCATGAAGAAGATGACCGAAGAGCAACAGGACATCTTCTACTACATCACCGTGATGAACGAGTCGTACCAGCAGCCAGCCATGCCGGCCGGTGCCGAAGAAGGCATCAAGAAAGGCATGTACCTGCTCGAAGAAGACACCCGCGATGCGGCGCACCACGTACAGCTGATGGGCTCCGGCACCATCCTGCGTGAAGTCCGTGAAGCGGCGAAGATTCTGCGTGAAGAGTTCAACGTTGGCGCTGACGTATGGAGCGTTACCAGCTTCAACGAACTGCGTCGCGACGGCCTCGCTGTAGAGCGCAGCAACCGTCTGAAGCCGGGCCAGAAGCCTAAGCTGAGCTACGTCGAAGAGTGCCTGAACGGCCGTAAAGGTCCGGTCATCGCCTCTACCGACTACATGAAACTGTTCGCCGAGCAGATCCGTCAGTGGGTACCGTCCAAGGAATTCAAAGTCCTGGGCACCGACGGTTTCGGCCGCAGCGACAGCCGCAAGAAACTGCGTCATTTCTTCGAAGTTGACCGTCATTTCGTGGTGTTGGCAGCCCTGGAAGCACTGGCTGACCGTGGTGATATCGAACCTAAGGTGGTTGCTGAAGCCATCGTCAAGTTCGGCATCGACCCGGAAAAACGCAACCCACTGGACTGCTGAGGAGACATTTTGTGAGCGAACTCATTCGCGTACCTGACATCGGCAGCGGTGAAGGTGAAGTAATTGAACTGTTTGTGAAGGTCGGCGACCGTATCGAAGCCGACCAGAGCATCCTGACCCTGGAATCGGACAAGGCCAGCATGGAAGTGCCGGCCCCGAAAGCCGGTGTCATCAAAAGTCTGAAAGTGAAGCTGGGCGACCGTCTGAAAGAAGGCGACGAACTGCTTGAGCTGGAAGTCGAGGGCGCCGCTGAAGCGGCCCCTGCGCCTGCTGCAAAAGCTGAAGCCAAACCGGCTGCCGCTCCTGCTGCTGCCGCTCCGGCCGCTGCCCCTGCTGCCGCTTCGGTTCAGCAAGTGCACGTGCCGGACATCGGCTCGTCGGGCAAGGCGCAGATCATCGAGATCCAGGTCAAGGTCGGCGACACCGTCGAAGCTGATCAATCGTTGATCACCCTCGAATCCGACAAGGCGAGCATGGAAATCCCGTCGCCTGCCGCTGGCGTGGTCAAAGCCATTAGCGTCAAGCTCAACGACGAAGTCGGCACTGGCGACCTGATTCTGGATCTGGAAGTGGCGGGTGCTGCGGCCCCTGCTGCTGCCGCTCCGGCTCAGGCTGCTGCACCAGCCGCTGCTGCTGCGCCTGCTCCGGCAGCCGCGCCAGCGGCGCCGGTAGCCGACAGCGTTCAGGACATCCACGTTCCGGACATCGGCTCGGCCGGCAAAGCCAAGATCATCGAAGTGTTGGTCAAGGCTGGCGACAGCGTTGAAGCCGACCAGTCGCTGATCACTCTGGAATCCGACAAGGCGAGCATGGAAATCCCATCGCCTGCCGCTGGCGTGGTGGAAAGCATTTCCATCAAGCTGGATGACGAAGTCGGTACTGGCGACCTGATTCTCAAGCTGAAAGTCAAAGGCGCAGCGCCTGCTGCTGCCCCGGCTCCAGCTGCCGCTGCTGCTCCAAGCGCTCCAGCACCTGCCGCTGCTGCTCCGGCTGCCGCTGCACCTGCTGCCGCTCCAGCCGCCGCACCGGCCAAGCCGGGCGCGAAAGTTCACGCCGGCCCTGCCGTGCGTCAACTGGCCCGTGAGTTCGGCGTCGAGCTGAACGCTGTCGGCGCCAGCGGCCCGCACGGTCGTATCCTCAAAGAAGACGTGCAGGTTTACGTCAAAGCGATGATGCAGAAGGCCAAGGAAGCACCGGCCGCTGCTGCTGGCGCAACCGGTGGCGCGGGCATTCCGCCGATTCCGGTCGTCGACTTCAGCCGTTTCGGCGAAATCGAAGAAGTGCCGATGACTCGCCTGATGCAGATCGGCGCGTCGAGCCTGCACCGCAGCTGGCTGAACATCCCGCACGTGACTCAGTTCGATTCGGCTGATATCACCGAGCTGGAAGCGTTCCGCGTGGCGCAGAAAGCCGTTGCAGAGAAGGCCGGCGTCAAGCTGACCATCCTGCCGCTGCTGCTCAAGTCGTGCGCGCACATGCTCAAGGAACTGCCGGACTTCAACAGTTCGCTGGCGCCAAGCGGCAAAGCGATCATCCGCAAGAAGTACATCAATATCGGCTTCGCCGTCGACACCCCAGATGGCCTGCTGGTACCGGTCATCAAGAACGTCGACCAGAAGAGCCTGTTGCAACTGGCAGCCGAAGCCGCTGCGCTGGCCGCCAAGGCCCGCGACAAGAAGCTCACCGCTGACGACATGCAAGGCGCCTGCTTCACCATTTCCAGCCTCGGCCACATTGGCGGCACCGGCTTCACGCCGATCGTCAACGCGCCGGAAGTGGCGATCCTCGGTGTTTCCAAGGCAACCATCCAGCCAGTCTGGGACGGCAAAGCCTTCCAGCCGAAACTGATGCTGCCGCTGTCGTTGTCCTACGATCACCGTGTGATCAACGGCGCCGCCGCTGCACGCTTCACCCAGCGCCTGGGCAGCCTGCTGGCGGACATCCGCACCATCCTGCTGTAATCCCCAGCGGCCCTCCGGAAACGGAGGGTCGCTGGTGCTTCACGTTTTCGAGCGCCACACGCTCGTACCTCAACCCCGTCAGTTTGACGGGGCTTTTTTTTGCCTGACATAAACCACTTCATACTTTTCCCACAAACTGCGCTGACATCGGCTACAGCCCGAGTCACCTTAACGCCGATCTTTTTAGTTCATCGACAACTAGTCTTGGCGCAGCAAAGTCAATCAATGGACTTCTCTGCAATCCACTTTTTATTCCACACTCATTCGAATGGATTCGAACATGTTAAAACCAACTATTGGCCCGCTTGTTGGCCATATAACTACTGACCACGCGCGCCTGTTCATCCGCGGTGAAATACAAAAAGACCTTCAAGTATTTGCCGGCATTCGTTATCGCGTCAGCGGATCGCCGCACTGGATTAAAAGCGTATTTGCCAAACTCAGCGAGTCTCGCGACATGTCCGCTGTGATCGCACTCAATCACTTGCGCGAAGACACCGAGTACGAATATCAAACCGGCTGGTTCTGCCCGATGAGCCCGGTACACACCGTCGACAGTGTCGCTGAACTGCCGCTGCAATGGCCGCGCGAGATCTATCGCTTGCGCACCCGCTGCAACCAGCCCTTGCAGGCGCGCGCATACATCATCGGTTCCTGTCGCTATCTGCGCCTGACCGCAGGCATCGCGGTATTGCCGCAACTCGGTGACCGGATCTTCGCCTCGATCAGCCAATTGATCGAAGGCCGGCAGCCGCCTGTCAGTGCATTATTAATGACCGGCGACCAGGTTTATCTGGATGACCTCAACTTGATTGCCCCGGATCGCGAATACACAGACATGCTCGCGAAATATCGCGCCGCCTTTTCTCAACCCAATATAAAACGACTGATGTCGAGCACGTCGACTTATATGATTCTTGATGATCATGAAATCGAAGACAATTGGCCCGCCCATGCCGAAGCAGGCGACAACGCGCTATATAACAACGCGATCAAAGCTTATGAGCTGTATCAAGCCAGCCATAGTCCGGCCTTTTCTTTGACAACTAACGGCCAAGTGGATCACGCCACACTGAAGCACTACTGGTATCAATTCAGCGACGGCGATCTGGAATGGTTCGTGACCGACAGCCGTACCCGCCGCAACTTGTCGGCTAATGATCGACGCATCCTCGACGAAGAGCAGGAACACGCGTTGCTGGACTGGTTGATCAACAGCAGCGCGCGGGTCAAGTTCGTGGTCACCAGCGTGATGTTCTATCCGGATCGCAAACAGCTCGGCGACGATGCCTGGAAAGCCTTCCCGGAGCAGCGGCTGCGTCTGCTGGAAACCATTCGCACGCAGCGGATCAAGAATGTCGTGTTCATTTCCGGCGACGTGCACGGCTCATTGACGTCGTGTCTGCGCCATAGCGAGGATTCGGACTTTGAAGTCCACACCATCGTCTCCTCGCCGCTGTGCAACAGCAAACTGCTGCCGTACGCCACAGCGTCCACTTTCATGCTTGACCAGCCGCTGGCGAAGACGGCAGCGGGCGATTATCGGCATGAGTTGACCAGTGCCGTGATCAGCGAAGACAACTTTGCCCATGTGGTGGTTGAAACTGATCAAATTCTGGTCAATTACCACGATCGGGATGGGAAAAAATTGCAGTCGATCATCATAAAACTGCGCTGAGCCTTTAAAGATCGCCGCCTGCGGCAGCTCCTGCAGAAGATCGTAATCCCCTGCAGGAGCTGCCGCAGGCTGCGATCTTCGGCTCTTTTCAACCACGCGCTGGAGAAATGCCCAACGCAGCCGACACATTCTTATAGCACTTGGCCTTCATCTCTCTTGTCAGTCAGTGCCGCAATGATGCAACCTTGCCGCAGGCAACAGTAAAGAGGGCGAGAGCCCGGCGCGTTCAGCATATTTCCAAGCGAGTTCCCTTCATGAAGAGCCAACCCGATGCCGCCAGCCGTATGGCGGCCGAGGTAGTGACGCAGTTGCCTGTGCCCTCGCGGCTCGGCATGCTGCGTTTCGAGCGCTTGAATGAAGCCAGTTGGGCGATGTTGTTTCTTGATCCCAACTGCGAACGCCAATTCGGTCAACCGGCTGTCGAGCTCTGCGCTCTGGTCGGTGCGCCCTACGCCAGCCTGATGGAGCCGGAAGCGCGCTATCAGCTGCACGACGCGATCCAGCAACAACTCGGCGCCAGCCCGCATTATCTGGTGCGCTACACCCTGCATACCCCGGCCGGGGCGCTGAGCATCCTTGAACTGGGCGAAGCCTATAAGCAACACAACCGGCATCTGCTGCGTGGCTATCTGCTAGTCGTCGGCGAAGCGTTCAGTGAAGCGCCGCCGTTGCCCTGCGTCGACCTCGAAACCCAGAATTCACGCCTGCAAATCGCCCTCGAGCTGAACCAGCGCGCCCAGCAGGAACAACTGCAACACCTGGAACGTGTGCGTGCCCAGCAGGACTTGATTCTGCTGCTCGCGCGTCAGCGCTACAGCACGCACAACTCCTTGCAAGAAGCCGCCGAGCTGATCACCCGCTGCGCCTGCGATATCTATGAAATCGACTGCGCCAGCCTGTGGAACCTCGAAGGCCAGCAACTGCTGCCGATCTCCGCTTATCACCGCGCCACGCAGGAATACATCCTGCCGGACGTGATCGACGTCAGCAGCTTCCCCGACTACATGGACGCGCTGCACAGCAGTCGCGCGATCGACGCACATAATGCGATGCGCGATCCGCGCACCCGCGAGATGGCCGAAGCCCTGCGCCCGCGCGACGTCAACGCGATGCTCGATGCGAGCATCCGTGTCGATGGCCAGGTGGTCGGCGTCTTGTGCCTGGAGCAGACCGGCGTCACCCGCGCCTGGCAGTCCGACGAAATCGCCTTTGCCGGTGAGCTGGCCGACCAGTTCGCGCAAGTCATCAACAACCACAACCGTCGCACCGCCACCAGCGCCCTGCACCTGTTCCAGCGTGCGGTCGAGCAAAGCGCCAACGCCTTTTTGCTGGTCAATTGCGACGGCGTGGTCGAATACGTCAACCCGAGCTTCACCGCGATCACCCAGTACACCACCGAGGAAGTCCACGGCCAGCGCTTGTCCGAGCTGCCGGCCCTGGAAAACCTCAGTGAATTGTTGTTCGACGCACCCTCGGCGCTGGCCAAGAGCAACAGTTGGCAGGGCGAATTCAAAAGCCGCCGCAAGAACCTCGAACCGTACTGGGGCCAGTTGTCGATCTCCAAGGTTTACGGCGACAACCGCGAGCTGACGCATTACATCGGCATCTACGAAGACATCACCCAGACCAAGCTCGCGCAGCAGCGCATCGAGCGTCTGGCGTACACCGACAACCTGACCAACCTTGGTAACCGCCCGGCGTTCATCCGCAATCTGGACGAACGCTTCGACCGAGATAGCGATACCCCGATCAGCCTGTTGCTGGTCGACATCGACAACTTCAAGCGGATCAACGACAGCCTCGGCCACCAGACCGGCGACAAACTGCTGATCAGCCTCGCCCGGCGCCTGCGCAACAGCCTGAGCCCGAGCGGTAGCCTGGCGCGGTTTGCCAGTAACGAGTTTGCCGTGCTGCTCGACGACACTGACCTTGCGACCGGCCAGCAGATCGCCAACCAATTGTTGGCGACGCTGGATAAACCGATGTTCGTCGACAACCAGTTGATCAGCGTCACAGGGTCTGTAGGCCTGGCCTGCTCACCGCTGCACGGACGCGACCCGCAGACCTTGATGCGTAACGCCGGTCTGGCGCTGCACAAGGCCAAGGCCAACGGCAAACACCAGGTACAGGTCTTCACCGAAGCCCTGAACGCCGAGGCCAGCTATAAATTGTTCGTTGAGAACAACCTACGCCGCGCCCTGACCCAAAACGAGCTGGACGTGTTCTACCAGCCCAAGCTGTGCCTGCGCAGCGGACGTTTGCTGGGCATGGAAGCACTGTTGCGCTGGAATCACCCGGAACGCGGGATGATCCGCCCCGACCAGTTCATCAGCGTTGCCGAAGAGACCGGCCTGATCATTCCGATCGGCAAATGGATCGCCCGTCAGGCCTGCCGCATGAGCAAAGCGCTGACCGCCGCGGGCCTGGGCAATCTGCAAGTGGCGATCAACCTCTCGCCCAAGCAGTTCTCCGATCCGGACTTGGTCGCGTCCATCGCCAATATCCTCAAGGAAGAAGCGCTGCCGGCCAATTTGCTCGAACTGGAGTTGACCGAAGGTTTGCTGCTGGAAGCCACCGAAGACACGCACTTGCAGCTTGATCAGCTCAAGCGTCTGGGCCTGACCCTGGCCATGGACGACTTCGGCACTGGTTATTCGTCGCTCAGTTACTTGAAGAAATTCCCGATCGACATCATCAAGATCGATCGCAGCTTCATTCACGAAATCCCCGACAACCAGGACGACATGGAAATCACCTCCGCGGTGATCGCCATGGCGCATAACCTGAAACTCAAGGTCGTGGCCGAAGGCATCGAGACGGCTGAACAACTGGCATTCCTGCGCCGCCACCGTTGCGACGTCGGCCAGGGCTACCTGTTTGACCGGCCAATTCCCGGCGCCGAGTTGATCCAGGCGCTCAAGCGCTACCCGCGCGGCCCGCTCTGCCTCTAAATCCCACCTGTCGAAGATCCCCTGTGGGAGCGAGCCTGCTCGCGAAGGCGTTATAACCGCCGACATCATCGTCGCCTGACACACCGCTTTCGCGAGCAGGTCGAGTCGTCGCACCGTCGCTCCCAGATTTGAATAGTGCGAAATCGGGCATCATTGGGCACACTGGCGGTCTACTTTTTTACATCCCATCCTGACTGAGAGGAACGATCATGGTTCTGCGCTCGGAAATTCTGGTGAACAAAAACGTGCTCCCGACTAAAGATCAAGCTCTACCCGGTCGCGAAACCGCGATGACCCTGCCTGAAAAGCACTTCGTCTTTGAAGAAACCCCGCTGCTTGGCCCGTTTTTCCAGGACGTCGACTTTGCGATTTTCGGTCTGGGTTGCTTCTGGGGTGCGGAACGCCGCTTCTGGCAGCGCGAAGGCGTGGTCAGCACCGTGGTCGGTTACGCTGGCGGCTATACGCCGAACCCGACCTACGAAGAAGTCTGCTCGGGCCTGACCGGCCACGCCGAAGTGGTGCTGGTGGTGTATGACAAGGCCAAAGTCAGCTACGAAGAGCTGCTGGCGATGTTCTGGGAACTGCACAACCCGACGCAGGGCATGCGCCAGGGCAACGACATCGGCACGCAGTACCGTTCGGTGATCTACGCCACCTCGCCAGCGCATCTGGACGCGGCGCTGAAGAGCAAAGCCGCGTATCAGGCTGAACTGTCGAAGGCCGGCCTGGGCGAAATCAGCACCGAAATCGAACAGGCACCCACCGTGTACTTCGCCGAGACGTATCACCAGCAGTACCTGGCGAAAAACCCGGAAGGCTATTGCGGGATCGGCGGCACTGGCGTGTGCATGCCACCGAGTCTGGCGGGTAACTAAACCCCGAAGGCAAAAGATCGCAGCCTTCGGCAGCTCCTACAGGGTTCGGAGACGTCCACCCCTATGTGAACGGTCACTAATCCCTGTAGGAGCTGCCGCAGGCTGCGATCTTTTGATCTTGCCGTAGATCAGCTCTCGGCGATCAACCAGTCCATCTGCCACCCGCCCTGGGTCTGGCCCAATTTCTTCGACAACCACGGCAGCAGCTCACGCAATTCTTCCTCCAGCCCCCACGGCGGATTGGCAATCGCCATGCCCGAGCCGTTCAGACTGTTCGGCGTGTCCAGCGGATGCACCAGCAGCTCAACCCGCAATAACTTCGGCGCCCCGGTGCCAGCCAGATCCTGATAGAACCGACGCAACGCACGCTGATCCTTCACCGGATACCAGATCGCCGCCACGGTTTGACGCATACGGCCAATCGCCTCTTTCAACGACGCTGCGCAACGCTGCATCTCGTCGAGCTGCTCGAACGGAGGATCAATCAACATCACCGCACGCTTCTCCTGCACCGGCAACATCGCCCGCGCGACATGCCAACCCTCGCCCAGATGTACTTTCACCCGACGATCACCGGCCATGTTGTCCTTGAGCATCACGCCATCTTCCGGGTGCTTCTCGTTGAGCATCACCCGATCCTGCGGGCGAGTCAGACGCCGCGCCAATTCCGGCGAGCCCGGGTAATAGCGCAACTGGCCATCCGGATTCATCTCGTGCAGCACTTTCATGTAATCGGCTGTCAGCGCCGGCAGATCCGGCTGATCCCACAAACGCGCAATGCCTTCCAGGTACTCGCCGGTGCGATTGGCCTGATCGCCCTGCAAGTCATACAGACCAATGCCGGCATGTGTGTCGAGATAGGCAAACGGCTGCTCCTTGCGCGACATCAGGGCGATGAGGCGGGTCAAGGTCAGGTGTTTGAACACATCGGCGTGATTGCCGGCATGGAAGGCGTGACGATAATTCATGGCTGCTCCTGCGAAGGGCGCAAAGTTTACCTTTTACCGCGCGGCAAGTCAGGGGTTGGCGGCTGAGCGGACAAAAGCCTGCCCTCACCCTAGCCCTCTCCCAGAGGTAGAGGGGACTGATTGTGGTGGTCTCGCGGCTTACATCGACCTGAAAGATCAACGCGATCTCAGGCCTGGCCAATCGAAGATCACCGCAGGCATCGCACGTCGGCGTACCTCACCCAGCCGACTCGGTCAGTCCCCTCTCCCTCCGGGAGAGGGTTAGGGTGAGGGCGTGGCTGTACGCAGTTACACTGGCTCGACTCGACCGACAGGACGTCAAAACCCATGCGTTACCTCATCATCTTCTTACTCTGCCTGGTCAGTTCAGCCCTCGCCCTCAGCGACGAAACGCATACTGAGCAAGCCCGCCAAACACTCAAGAACTATGGCCTGAGCCACTGCATCCTGAAGTCATTCAATGAAGATTCGGCACTGAAAAAAGACATCGAACTCTCCGCCGGCACCTACTCATTCATGGGCAGAGGCCTGCACACCGTCCTGCAAAACGAAGACACGCTGCAGGTGCTGCACGATCCCTTTAAAGACACCAGAAACCATGTATCCAAGGCGTTTAACCTGACCGCTGCCAACAGCAAATACTCGGATGAAAAAATGGTCTTCCATGCTTGCCTGCAGGTTTACAACTCAGAGGCGTTCGACCGTTTCATCCGGACTCAGGATGCTTACATCGTTGTTGATTGACCCTTTTTGAGAGTCAAAAGATCGCAGCCTTCGGCAGCTCCTACAGATGACCCCGTGTAGGAGCTGCCGCAGGCTGCGATCTTTTGATCTTGAGCCGCGTCAGGATGGCATGCCGCCCATCCTCCGCCCAATTACATCCAGCACATCACAGCCATCACGCAACGAAATAGCGCAGAGCTGGGCGAAGTCGCTGAGGATGACGGAGTCGCATTCGACCGATCCGCGCATGCAAATGTTTTCCAGCACTTGAACCACGGCGCGAAGACGGTAGTTGGCGGCGTCCAGAAGGATGTCGAGGGGCGCGTGGGTGTCGACGAACAGGGTGGGCATGTCGCTGCAATTGCTGGACAGGGCCATGAAGCGGTTGTCGGGGTGAGGGATATGTTTTACGTAGGGTGGATCGGGATGCAAAGTCGTCATTTGATTATCTCCATGATTGATAAACGTAAGCCGCCAACGCACCTTCCTACAGGTTTGGGTGGCAGCTGTGCGCAGGAGTAGGAACCGAGCAATCATGGACCTCGGTCACGCCGAAGCGTGTCCCGCGCACAGCCGCCGCGAACGATTTTACGGACTTGAATCAAGTGCCGCAAAAAGCCAACTAACTGTAACGCCATGAAAGCGAGGGTTCCTACACCCTGTCACCACTCTCGCGGTGACAACGAAAAGACTATCCCTGCACCCCACCGCCCACCAGTTCATGAAAACCGCCGCGACTCGAAGGAAACGTCCAAGGCCTTCGCCCGGAAACCTCACTCCGACTCTGTTAGCAAAAACTCTAATAACGCCGATTGCGTCGTATCTTCCGACGCCGAAACTAGAAAAAACTGGCTGACCTTGCAGCGCAAAACCGGCTCAGGAAACGCCTCGAACAACGCCGGATATTCCTCGCTCAGCCACTGCACAGCGTTACTGACCTGAACATCAGCTCCGTCCGCTGCCAACACCGATTCCGGCACTTTCCACCATGGAAACACCTGCCCGGAAACCTGCGCCTTCCCCCCGATATCAATGGCCTGACCATTAATCAGTCCACGCGAGATCACCGGCAACAGTTGCGCCGCGCTGACCGCCTCGGACTGCAAGATCGGCGACAAAAACCGCCCATCCCAAAAACGGAAAAACACCGCTTTGCCGTCCGGCATCAACACTTGGGTCAGACTGCGAAAATGCTCAACCACCCCTTCAAGGCTCGCCGAAGAAACCGCCAGCCAGCCCCAATCAAGAGACTCAGTAGTCGCCACCCAATCGAGAAACTCACTGTCTGCCGGGACAATTCCCACGAAGGGCATCACGGCATCCCACTCGGCGTAAATCGTATTCGCCCAAATCGGACTTGGCGCTTGGGCGGTAGTTGACCCGCTCCAGATCTTGAATGGCTCGCCATCGCTGGTGCTGCTGAGAACTGCAAACAGTTGTTCATCGGCCATTAGCGGCTGACGCTGTAACCAATGTTGGGGAATTAGTTTATTCATTCAAGGGCCTATGCAGCTCTCGACAATATCGAGAATGCTGTTATCTACAAAAACAAATGGCTGAGTTACAAACCAACGTAAGGAGACAACCTGCATGACAAAAACAGATTGATCATCGAAAAGTGGTTAACTCAACCAACCATTAACCTTCCCCAACACCACACCGATTATTGCAATGGCGCTTAACACCAACATCATCCAATTGGAACATAAAATTATCCGCCGCAAGCCTACTGGCAAGGCTTCGTAATCCTTGGCGTCCAGCTCTCCATTTCGTATGGATTTACGCGAGAAGATCATGAGCGCGCCCACACTACTAATAAACAGAAATCGGCCAATCGGCTCCTACCCCAAGGTGCGTTTTCTAGAAATAACAGCCGGTGAATTGCTCAAACACTTAAAGATATCCTGCGCAAAAAAATAAGCGACAAACAGCAAAATCAATGACGACAGAAAAATAAGTGCAATCAATACCAAACCACTTAACAGGAACAGTATTTCAATATCCGATCTCATTTCTGGATCTCATAGACAACGTCTGCCCCTTGCTCGCCCCACTCCCCGAATGGATAGCAAAACCCATTCAATTAAGACTTACCAACAGAAAGAAACTCTATTTAATCAATAAAAAATTCATTCAATCCAACCCATATATTTGCAACCAATCAAGAGAATAATCATTGCAATCCCGCCCCCAAGTGCAGCCAGATAAAAAAAACGAATTGCGCACAGCAAACCACAAGGGAAATTCAAATAGTCACTTTCATCCAAAGACCCGCCCCTGATTGCCCAAGATGGCAACACCAGGTATGACCCCACACAAACAAACATTAAATAAGCACCAAACAAGCCCCTAGACAAAGAGGACTTTCGCATCAAAACACCACGAGAACTACTAAGACAACTCAAGATTTTCCGCATTTGAAAAAAATACAGATAAACTTGCCCGACAACAGAGATAAAACTTAGCCCGAAGAACAGGCCGCCAAAAGTCAAAACAAACCAAACCTCGTCGTCTTTGGTCATTCATACATTCCCTCATAAATTATTTCTCCAATTTTTTCCCCCGCGACTTCCCCACTCACTCCTCCGCCGAGAGTTCCAATACCGACTAAAACCAAAGAACAACCCACCACACCAGCTCCCGCGGTGACAAGTCCGATTCCCACACAAACAAGAGATCCAAGAGCCCCGCCTGCCATGCTTCCTCCCACAGCACCCGAAAGCTTCCCAGCCTCGGAAAATCTGATCTTCCTGCAAGCCTCTTCAGTCCCAAACCGGCAAGTTTCTTTGACCTTAAACCCAGAAGCGGATGCCCCTAATGCTATGCCAACCCAACCACCTACCTTCATGACCTTTCCGGCCTTGCTCACCTTGTCAATATGCGTCGCATAACCAGAAATACCACCCGCAGTGCCTGCCTTACTCCAATGATGCACAAGGCTACGACTGGAAATCCCCAACGCCCTTTTCAGCTTCGGATGCTCCGAAATGCCAACGCCTTTGCGAACTAGAGGCCCAAGGCTGCTATCCAGTCTCCCTATCAGTTTTTTCCGCTCAGCAAAGAAGTCCGCGCCTTGAAGTTTTCCGTGCATTTCAAAGGTTCGCTTATGCAGGCTTTCTAGTTCTAGAAGGGTGTCTTTGAGATTACCCAAGTGCGTGGCGAACATCGCTGAGCCGATGCCGAGACCGGTGGAACCTTGCGATAGGAACGATCCAATTTCCTCATAGTGACGCGATACAAACTCAGCTTCCGCATCGCTCAAAGGTTCGAACGCCGCATCAACTTTCTGCGCCGCCTCCATCAGCAACGCCTCTTCTCGAGTGCATTGCGTATTTCGTGGATCGCTGAGGACGATCAGTTGCCCAGGTTTGGCGTATTGGGTGAGTTGCGGATTGAGGCTACGAAATTTCTCCAGCACGGACGGATCTGGCTGCGGGAACAATGTGGATTCCAGTGCAGACCGCGACATTCCCTGTTCAACAATATGAAAGCCCGGCTCAGCGCCCGAAGGTGCCGGCCGGGCTGAGGACTTTGGGGGTGGCGACAACGTGTCGGGCGCCGGGCAGAGGCCATTCTTACACCGCTCGCACTCTTCGCAGAACGGCGCATCGCTTTTCAGGCTCATGATCTGTGCCGGCGTGAGGATGGCGGCGGGCGCTGCTGTCAGCTTCTCAGGCAACCCTGGCACAACTGGCGCGGCACTCATGGCCACCATCGGCGCACCACCGACCATGATCGGCACGCTACTGAAAATTCCGCCGGGGCCGATGTTGATCCACTGCCCGCCCGCCTGAATCGTCGCGCTCGCGCCGCCGTCGATCACCACTTGCTGGCCAGCGCTGACATGGAACTGCCCGCTGGCGCTGAGCGCCTGACTGCTCACGCGAATATGCCGGTCGCCGGTCACGGTCAGGTGATCGTCTTGCCTCACTTCGGTCTGTCGCTGGCCGTGGGTGATGCGTTGTTCGTCGGCCTTCAATTCGTGCCGCGCGGTGCCGGTGACGACAATGCTGCGCTGGTTATCGACCTGCACCTGTTGATCGTGTAACACGTGCTGCGTCCAGTTGCGCTGGGCACGCAGGTAAATTTCTTCGGCGCCTTTGCGGTCCTCGATGCGCAGTTCGTTATAGCCCCCGCCGCCGGGACTGCTCTGGCTGCGGAAAATGCTGCGGGTCTTGTCCGCCGGCAGATCCAGCGGCACTGGCGTCGCGGCGTTCGGCAGGCAACCCATGACCAGCGGTTTGTCGGCATCGGCGTCGATGAAACCGACCAGCACCTCCATGCCGACCCGTGGGATCAGCACACTGCCGTAACGATCATGGGCCCAGCCACTGGCAACACGCAGCCAGCAACTGGAATGCTCGTTCAACTCGCCATCACGATCCCAGGCCAGTTGCACCTTGACCCGGCCGAACTCATCACAGTGGATCTCGGTGTCTTTCGGACCGGTGACAACGGCCGGTTGGTAACCGAGCATTCGTGGTTTTTCCGGGCCCAGCGGCGGGCGAAAGAACACTGCCCACGGCGTGGCGAGAAAGGTATTACGGTAACCCTGGAATTCTTCCCCGTCGCTGGTGACCGATTCCTCCAGCACTTGCGGCTGTCGGCCATGGTGTTCAACGGCGGTGAGTAGCCACAGATCATTCCAGTCCTGACGTGGATGCTCGGTAAGTTGCAGGAAATGTCCGCAAACCAGCGAGGATTCATCGCTGATGCCCTCGGCCTGACGATAATCGGCGACATGTCGCTCATGTGCGCGCTGGGCGAGGTGCTTGCCCGTTTCACGATCGTTGAATTGGCCAGGAAAGTGATAGTCCTCAAGTACCGGCCGCTGTTCCCCGTCGATGCGGCTTTCCAGTTGCAAGCGCGGTTTGATGAAGTTGTAGTCGCGCCGTGTAACCACGCTGGTACGCGTTTCCACGCGCACGTTGAAACGCTTGATGGCCGGGGCACCACCGGCCATGCCACTGCCGGGCAGATAGAGCGTTGGTTCGGCCAGTCGGGGAAACACGGTCTGGTCATCGCCGAACACCAGGCGATGCCCCTCGGGGCTGTGCTGAAAGTGGTAGTGGATGCCGACTTCGGCGCACAAGCGCTGGATGAACGCCAGATCGCTCTCGGCGTACTGCACACAATAATCACGCGGCGGGTAGTCGCTGCCGAGCTGGAATTCGAAGGCATCGCGCAGGATCGCATGATCCTTGAGGATCCTCTCAACGATTTGCGGAACGCTGAGGTGCTGAAAAATCCGCTGATTGATCCGATGCCCAAGGTACGTCAGACGCGGGACCAAGCTAAGGTGATAACGCGTCAGACGTTTTCCGGAGTCGCCCTGCCCGACCTGATAAATCTGACCGTGGACGCCGGAACCGTCCGCATCAAAACTCAGAAACGCCTGACAGTGCAGCAGGCTTTCGAGGTCCAGATCCGGTCGTTCACTGACCAGCTCCAGCTCGAAGCGAAAGGGTTGGCTGATGGCTTCCTTGCCCGTGAACTCAAGGACTTTGAGGTCGTGTTGGGCGCCTTCAAGGGTCAACGTGAAGCGCGGTTGATTGGCAGGCGCGAACATCCGATGTTTCTCTGCAGAGTGAGGGCGGGCGATTCTGCATGAGGCGCAAGGGTGATTGAGCGGACGACGGGGAAATCAGATTTGCCCTACTTTCTTTGCTGAAAACCCCTGCAAATATCGGCGCATTCAACTACAGACAAATCCCCAAAACCACCGCCGAACCCTGTGGGAGCGAGCCTGCTCGTGAAGGCGGTACACCAGTCAACACATTCAGTGCATGAACAACCGCATTCGCGAGCAGGCTCGCTCCCACAATGGATATCCACCGGATTCGAGAAATCACAGGCAATAAAAAACGGCCCGTTCCTTGTAGGAGACGGGCCGTTTTCAGGTGAGCCGAAGCTCAGTGCATCACTTGTTCAGGTTGAAATCTTTTTCCGCCGCTTCGAAGCGCATCACCATGCCTTTGCTTGGCGAACCGAGCTTGCTGACGATGAAGATCGCCAGGCTGGCGAAGATGAAGCCCGGGATGATTTCGTACAGACCCATCACCTCGAAATGCTTCCACACCACCACGGTGATCGCGCCGACCAGGATACCGGCCAGTGCGCCGTCGCGGGTCATGCCTTTCCAGATCACCGAGATCAGGACAACCGGACCGAACGCAGCACCGAAACCGGCCCAGGCGTACGACACCAGGCCCAGTACACGGTTTTCCGGGTTGGCGGCCAGAGCGATCGCGATCAGTGCAACCAGCAATACCATCGCGCGGCCGACCCAGACCAGTTCAACCTGGGAGGCGGATTTGCGCAGGAAGGTTTTGTAGAAGTCTTCGGTCAGGGCGCTCGAGCACACCAGCAACTGGCAGCTCAGGGTGCTCATCACAGCAGCCAGAATGGCCGACAGCAGTACACCGGCAATCCATGGGTTGAAGAGGATTTTCGCCAGTTCAATGAACACACGTTCGTGGTTCTCGGTCACGGGACCGGCCAGCTCAGGGTGCGCCGAGAAGTAAGCGATACCGAAGAAACCGACGGCCACGGTGCCGCCCAGGCACAGGATCATCCAGGTCATGGAAATGCGACGCGCCTTGGCGATCGATTTCACCGAATCCGCTGCCATGAAACGCGCGAGGATGTGCGGCTGACCGAAATAGCCCAGACCCCAACCCATCAGCGAGATGATGCCGATGAAAGTGGTGCCTTTGAGCATGTCGAAGTTGCTTGGATCCTGGGCTTCGATCGCCAGGAACGTGGTATCGACGCCGCCAGTGGCCAGCAGGACGATGATCGGCGTGAGGATCAGCGCGAAGATCATCAGCGTGGCTTGCACGGTGTCAGTCCAGCTCACCGCGAGGAAACCACCGATAAAGGTGTAGGCAATCGTCGCCGCAGCACCGGCCCACAGCGCAGTCTCGTAGGACATGCCGAAGGTGCTTTCGAACAGACGGGCACCGGCCACGATGCCGGAAGCGCAGTAGATGGTGAAGAACACCAGGATCACGATCGCCGAGATGATCCGCAGCAGGCCGCTGTTGTCTTCAAAACGGCTGGCGAAATAGTCCGGCAGGGTCAGGGCGTCGCCGTTGTGCTCGGTCTGTACACGCAGACGGCCGGCAACGAATAGCCAGTTCAGGTAGGCACCGATGATCAGACCGATGGCGATCCAGCTTTCGGACAGACCGGACATATAGATGGCGCCCGGCAGGCCCATCAGCAACCAGCCACTCATGTCGGAAGCACCGGCAGACAGCGCGGTGACGACGCTGCCCAGGCTGCGACCGCCCAGAATATAGTCAGAAAGGTTGTTGGTGGAGCGATAGGCCATCAAGCCGATCAGCACCATTGCTGCGATGTAGATCACGAACGTGATCAGAGTTGGATTGCTTACGCTCATTGAGTTACGCCCTGGCTTTGTTTTTATGTAGCGGCGGTGGTGAACCGCTCGCAAACGACGACGTTTGGCAGACGATCCGGGATCCGGCGCATTTAGGACTGATGTTTCCCCAGGAAAGCCATCAGCCGGTACACCGGGTTATTCCCGGTTGCACCTAGGGCGCGAATGCTATGCAACAAAGCAAAACAGGTGCAACCAGTTTTTTGAGAATAAGTTGCACCTAGTCGGAATTATCGGCAATCACCCTGTTTTTGCTCCCTTTTAGCGCAGTCACGGCCCTTTGCTAGAAGCAAAAGCACCAACCAGGAGCAGCACTTTCGTACCAGAAAATAATTCCTGACGAGCTGCCTATTATTCCGACAAAAAAAGGGTTGCACCCGGTTGCACCTCTTTCAGCGCACGGCTAATCTTGCCGCCAGCTGATGCCACGCAACTGTGGCAACCATGAGGATAAAAATATGGCTACCACCACCCTTGGGGTCAAACTCGATGACCCGACCCGCGAGCGCCTGAAGGCGGCCGCGACCTCGATTGATCGCACACCGCACTGGCTGATCAAGCAGGCAATTTTCAATTACCTGGAAAAACTCGAGGGTGGTGCAACCCTGACCGAGCTGAACGGTTTGACCGCCAAGGACGCCGATGAGGCGGGCGAAGTCCACACCGATCACGCCCACCAATGCTTCCTCGAATTCGCTGAAAGCATCCTGCCGCAATCGGTACTGCGCGCATCGATCACTGCCGCTTACCGTCGCCCTGAGCCGGAAGTCGTACCAATGCTGATCGAGCAGGCGCGTCTGCCGGCTCCGATGGCCGAAGCCACCAACAAGCTCGCCGCCTCCATCGCCGAAAAACTGCGTAACCAGAAAAGTGCCGGCGGCCGTGCAGGCATTGTTCAGGGCTTGCTGCAGGAATTTTCCCTGTCGTCCCAGGAAGGCGTGGCGCTGATGTGCCTGGCCGAAGCGCTGCTGCGCATCCCGGACAAGGGCACTCGCGATGCGCTGATCCGCGACAAGATCAGCACCGGCAACTGGCACCCGCACTTGGGCAACAGCCCTTCGCTGTTCGTCAACGCCGCCACTTGGGGCCTGTTGCTGACCGGCAAGCTTGTGTCCACGCACAACGAAGCCGGCCTGACTTCGTCGCTGAGCCGCATCATCGGCAAGAGCGGCGAGCCGATGATCCGCAAGGGCGTCGACATGGCCATGCGCCTGATGGGCGAGCAGTTCGTCACCGGCGAAACCATCGCCGAAGCACTGGCCAATGCGAGCAAGTTCGAAGCCAAGGGCTTCCGCTACTCCTACGACATGCTCGGTGAAGCGGCACTGACCGAGCACGACGCGCAGAAGTACCTGGCGTCGTACGAACAAGCCATTCACTCGATCGGCAAAGCCTCCCACGGTCGTGGGATTTATGAAGGCCCGGGCATTTCCATCAAGCTCTCGGCACTGCACCCGCGTTACAGCCGTGCGCAGTACGAGCGTGTGATGGACGAGCTGTATCCGCGTCTGTTGTCGCTGACCCTGCTGGCCAAGCAATACGACATCGGCCTGAACATCGACGCCGAAGAAGCCGACCGTCTCGAGCTGTCGCTGGATCTGCTTGAGCGCCTGTGCTTCGAGCCGCAGCTGACTGGCTGGAACGGCATCGGCTTCGTGATCCAGGCTTACCAGAAGCGTTGCCCGTACGTGATCGACTACGTGATCGACCTGGCTCGCCGCAGCCGTCATCGCCTGATGATTCGTCTGGTGAAAGGCGCGTACTGGGACAGCGAAATCAAGCGCGCTCAGGTCGAAGGCCTGGAAGGCTATCCGGTCTACACCCGCAAGGTGTACACCGACGTTTCCTACATCGCCTGCGCACGCAAACTGCTGTCGGTGCCGGAAGTCATCTACCCGCAGTTCGCCACGCATAACGCCCATACGCTGTCGGCCATTTACCACATTGCCGGTCAGAACTATTACCCCGGCCAGTACGAATTCCAGTGCCTGCACGGCATGGGCGAACCTTTGTACGAGCAGGTTGTAGGCAAAGTTTCCGAAGGCAAGCTGAATCGTCCGTGCCGCGTGTACGCGCCGGTCGGCACCCACGAAACCCTGCTGGCGTACCTCGTACGTCGCTTGCTGGAAAACGGCGCGAACACTTCGTTCGTCAACCGTATCGCCGACCAGTCGATTTCGATTCAGGAATTGGTGGCCGATCCGGTAGCGCAGATCGAGCAGATGGCGACCGTGGAAGGTGGTTTCGGCCTGCCGCACCCGCGCATTCCGCTGCCGCGTGACTTGTACGGTTCTGAACGCGCCAACTCCAGCGGCATCGACATGGCCAACGAACATCGTTTGGCCTCGTTGTCCTGCGCATTGCTCGCCACCGCTCACAACGACTGGAAAGCCGCGCCGATGCTCGGTTGCGCTTCCAGCACCGAAACACCTGCACCTGTGCTGAACCCGGCAGACCACCGTGATGTGGTCGGCCACGTTCAAGAAGCCACGGTTGAAGACGTCGACAACGCCATTCAATGCGCCCTCAACGCTGCACCGATCTGGCAGGCCACCCCGCCGGCCGAACGCGCGGCGATTCTGGAACGCGCCGCTGATTTGATGGAAGGCGAGATCCAGCCGCTGATGGGCCTGCTGGCTCGCGAAGCCGGCAAGACCTTCGCCAACGCCATCGCCGAAGTCCGCGAAGCCGTCGACTTCCTGCGTTATTACGCGGTGCAGGCACGCAACGATTTCAGCAACGACGCCCATCGCCCACTGGGTCCGGTGGTGTGCATCAGCCCGTGGAACTTCCCGCTGGCAATCTTCAGCGGCCAAGTCGCTGCGGCATTGGCTGCCGGTAACCCGGTTTTGGCCAAACCTGCAGAGCAAACTCCGCTGGTTGCCGCTCAAGCCGTGCGTTTGCTGCTCGAAGCCGGTATTCCGGAAGGCGTGCTGCAACTACTGCCGGGGCGCGGTGAAACCGTCGGTGCCGGTCTGGTTGGTGATGAGCGCGTCAAAGGCGTGATGTTCACCGGTTCCACCGAAGTCGCGCGTCTGCTGCAACGCAACATCGCTGGCCGTCTCGACAGCCAGGGCCGCCCGATTCCGCTGATCGCCGAAACCGGTGGCCAGAACGCGATGATCGTCGACTCCTCGGCACTCACCGAACAAGTGGTGATCGACGTGGTGTCCTCGGCCTTCGACAGCGCTGGTCAGCGTTGCTCGGCACTGCGCGTACTGTGCTTGCAGGAAGACTCCGCGGATCGCGTCATCGAAATGCTCAAAGGTGCCATGGCTGAAAGCCGTCTCGGCAACCCTGAGCGTCTGTCCGTGGACATTGGCCCGGTGATCGACGCCGAAGCCAAGGCTGGCATCGACAAGCACATCCAGGGCATGCGCGACAAAGGTCGCAACGTGTACCAGGTGGCGATTGCCGACACCGAAGAAGTCAAACGCGGCACCTTCGTCATGCCGACCCTGATCGAACTGGAAAGCTTCGACGAACTGCAACGCGAGATCTTCGGTCCGGTGCTGCACGTGGTCCGCTACAAGCGTAAAGAAATCGATCAACTGATCGGCCAGATCAACGCTTCCGGTTACGGCCTGACCCTCGGCGTGCACACCCGCATCGACGAGACCATCGCCAAGGTGATCGACAACGTCAACGCCGGTAACGTCTACGTCAACCGCAACATCGTTGGTGCTGTGGTCGGCGTGCAGCCATTCGGCGGCGAAGGCTTGTCGGGCACTGGCCCGAAGGCTGGCGGCCCGCTGTATCTGTACCGTTTGCTGGCGACGCGTCCTACCGATGCGATCGAACAATCCTTCGCTCGCGGTGATGCTGCCGTGGCACCGGATGTTCGCCTGCGTGATGCCATGAGCAAGCCGCTGAATGCCCTGAAAGCCTGGGCTGACAGCAACAAGTTTGCTGACCTGAGCAGCCTGTGCGCGCAGTACGCTGCGCAGTCGCAAAGCGGCATCACCCGCGTGCTGGCCGGCCCGACCGGTGAGAAGAACAGCTACGCGATCCTGCCGCGTGAGCACGTGCTGTGCCTGGCGGAGGTTGAAGGTGATTTGCTGACGCAACTGGCAGCGGTGCTGGCGGTAGGCGGTTCGGCGGTATGGCCGGAGTCCGACATCAGCAAGGCATTGTTCACACGCCTGCCGAAGGAAATTCAGGCGCGGATCAAGCTGGTTTCTGACTGGAACAAGGATGAGGTGGTGTTTGATGCGGTTCTGCATCACGGCCATTCCGACCAGTTGCGCGGCGTTTGCCAGCAGATTGCCAAGCGCGCCGGTGCGATTGTCGGAGTTCAGGGCTTGTCCCAGGGCGAGACCAACATTGCGTTGGAGCGACTGGTGATCGAGCGCGCGTTGAGCGTCAACACGGCGGCGGCGGGTGGTAATGCCAGCCTGATGACCATCGGCTAAACCGCTGTAACTCCAGGCGACCGCAATGGTCGCCTGGAATGAAATTCCCTGTAGGAGTGAGCCTGCTCGCGATAGCGGCCTGTCAGACACATTTATTTGACAGACAGACCGCTATCGCGAGCAGGCTCACTCCTACATTGGATTAGTGCTGCCCCCGCCTCTCCATCACCGCCATCAATCATCCTGTTCAGCCTTTATCAGCACGCCTAGACTCGGCCCAATCCAAAAAAAGGTAAGCCGCCATGTCCGAGACGCTGCTCAGTTCCCGCAATCTGGCTTTCGAGCTGTATGAAGTCCTTGATGCCGAGGGCCTGACCCGGCGCGAGCGCTTTGCCGAGCACAACCGCGAGACCTTCGATGCCGCCATCGGCACTGCGCGCAACATCGCCGAAAAGTACTTCGCGCCGCACAACCGCAAGGGCGACGAGAAGGAGCCGCGCTATGAAGATGGCAAAGCGATTCTGATCCCCGAAGTGAAACCGGCAGTCGATGCCTTCCTCGAAGCCGGATTCCTCAACGCTGCGCGAAGTTTCGACGCTGGTGGCATGCAACTGCCTACGCTGCTGTCGCAAGCCTGTTTCGCTCACTTCCAATCGGCTAACGCCGCCTCGACCTCGTACCCGTTCCTGACCATGGGTGCGGCCAACCTGATCGAAAGCTTCGGCACCGAAGAGCAAAAACAGCGCTTCCTGCAACCGATGATCGACGGTCGTTTCTTCGGCACCATGGCCCTGACCGAACCGCACGCCGGTTCATCGCTGTCGGATATTCGTACACGCGCCGAGCCGGCGTCCGACGGCACGTATCGGCTCAAGGGCAACAAGATCTTCATTTCCGGCGGCGATCACCCGCTCTCGGAAAACATCGTGCACATGGTCCTGGCCAAGCTGCCGGACGCGCCGCCGGGGGTGAAAGGTATTTCGCTGTTCATCGTGCCGAAGTTTCTGGTCAACGATGACGGCAGCCTCGGCCAACGCAATGACGTTTTGCTGGCCGGGCTGTTCCACAAGATGGGCTGGCGCGGCACCACTTCCACGGCGCTGAACTTCGGCGATAACGGTGAATGCGTCGGCTATCTGGTAGGCAAGGCGCATCACGGTTTGAGCTACATGTTCCAGATGATGAATGAGGCGCGGATCGGCGTGGGCATGGGCGCAGTCATGCTCGGTTACGCCGGGTATCTGTACTCGCTGGAATACGCCCGCGAGCGCCCGCAAGGTCGCGTGCCGGACAGCAAAGACCCAAGCACCGCGCCGGTGGCAATCATTCAGCACGCGGACGTCAGACGCATGCTGCTGACGCAAAAATCCTACGTCGAAGGGGCGTTCGACCTCGGCTTGTATGCGGCGAGGTTGTTCGACGACACCACCACGCTGGAGACCGAAGACGAGCGCAAACAGGCGCATGAGTTGCTGGATCTGCTGACGCCCATCGTCAAATCCTGGCCGTCTGAGTTTTGCCTCAAGGCCAACGAACTGGCGATCCAGATTCTTGGCGGCCACGGTTACACCCGCGAATACCCGGTTGAGCAGTATTACCGCGACAACCGGCTGAACCCGATCCACGAGGGCACTCACGGCATTCAGTCGCTGGACTTGCTCGGGCGCAAACTGGCGCAGAACGGTGGCGCGGGACTGAAGCAATTGATTCGTCTGATCGCCAACACCGCAGAGCGCGCAACCGCGTACGAATCGCTGACCGCATTGCGTGAGCCACTGGAGAAACTGGTAGCTCGCCTGCAAACGGTGACCCTTGGCTTGCTGACCGATCTGGCACAGGGCAAGGTCAACAGCAGCCTGGCGAATTCGGCGTTGTACCTGAAAGTGTTCGGGCACACGGTGATTGGCTGGCGCTGGCTGGAGCAGGCGATTCGTGCGGAGGAAGGGTTGGCCAAGGGCAAAGCGGCGGACGTCGACTTCTATAAAGGCAAGTTGCAGGCGGCGCGCTATTTTCTGACGTGGGAAGTGCCGGGTTGCCACCATGAGCTGGCGTTGTTGGAGGCGCGGGATGATACGTGTCTGGCGATGCAGGATGCGTGGTTCTGAAAACCTACCCTCACCCCAGCCCTCTCCCTCTGGGAGAGGGGGCCGACCGAGGTGTCAGACGCTATACATCGACCTGAAAAACCGCGTCGACTATGGATTCAGTACAGTACTTTCAGGTCGGTGTATTTCTCAAGCATCCCACATTCAGTCCCCTCTCCCTCTGGGAGAGGGCTAGGGTGGGTAAAGACCGGGTACATCCTTTACGTTTGAGACCGGGGACATGGTTTACAGGTATCAATCATGGTCAGGAGGTGCTGACCATGCCCTGGAATCAAGAGTCCCCAATGGATCAACGAGTGAAGTTAGTCAGCGACTGGCTTGGCGGCAGTTTCACCAAGAGCCAATTAAGCCGGCGCTATGGCGTCAGCCGTCCAACCATCGACAAGTGGCTGGAACGGTATGCAGCGCTGGGCGTGGATGGCTTGAAAGAGCAATCGCGTAAGCCATTGAATTGCCCTCATCAAACGCCCGACGAAATCATAGCCACGCTGCTGACCAAGAAAAACGAGCATCCCGATCGGGGGCCTAAGCAGATCATTGATCGTCTGCGCGTCTCCGATCCGGATATCCACTGGCCGGCCGCGAGTACCGCCGGGATATGGTTGAAGAAGGCTGGTCTGGTCACTGCGCGGCGCCCCTATCCCGTGCGCCCACGCGCTCCGACGCATTTGCGTCCGGTCGACCAACCCAATCAGACCTGGTGTGCCGATTACAAAGGGCAATTCAAAATGCAGGATGGCAATTGGTGCTATCCGCTGACCATTACCGACCAGATGAGTCGCTATCTGCTGCTTTGCCGGGCATTGCCCAGCACGCATGGGGAGCCCACGCGGCAGGGCTTCGAGTGGGCCTTCCGGGAGTTTGGGTTGCCGGATGTGATTCGCACGGACAATGGCGCTCCCTGCGCATCAACGGGTTTGGCGCGTTTGTCGAAGTTGTCGGTGTGGTTCATCAGGCACGGAATTCACGTCGAGACAATTACACCTGGCCGTCCCGACCAAAATGGCCGGCACGAACGGATGCACCGAACGCTGAAAGCAGCGGTATTACGAACACCTGCGGAAAATCTTGTGCGCCAGCAATTGGCCTTTGAGGATTTCATCCAGGACTTCAATCAGGTTCGACCGCACACCGCGTTGGACATGAAGCCACCCGCTTCGGTGTATAGCCCGTCGTTACGACCCTACCCCGGTTACCTGCCAGCGGTTGAATATGGCACTGACGTTGAAGTGCGTAAGGTTCGTTCGAACGGAGAGTTCAAATGGAAAGGACAGCTGATTTTTCTGGGAGAGGCACTGATCGGCGAAGAGATCGCGCTGAAGGAGGTGGCTGATGATGTGTGGGAGTTGTACCTTTGCACCTTCTGTTTAGGCAGGCTTGAACGCGGCGCTAAACGCGTAGCAAGCCTGGAAAAGGTGTAAACGATGTCCCCGGTCTAATGTGTAAAGGATGTACCGGTCTCTACAGTGAGGGGCTTTTCTGATTGAACACTTAGCTCAGCTTGAACCCACCCATCTGCCGCGCCAGATCATCCGCCAGTCGCTGCAACATCTGACAATCCTCACGACAAGCCCGAACCTCCCCCGCCGTCGCCCGCGCCAGATCGGAAATGCCCTGCACGTTGCGGTTGATCTCTTCAGTCACCGCCGACTGTTCTTCCGTCGCCGTCGCCACCTGATGGTTCATGTCACTGATGCGCTCGACCTGCCCGGTAATCGCCGTCAGCGAAGCTCCGGTACGCTGGCTCGACTCAACCCCGGTGCCCGTCGCCGCCTGCCCCGTGCGCATCGATGACACGGCGTTTTCCGCCCCCTGCTTGAGGCTGCCGATCATCTGCTGAATCTCGTCAGTGGACGCCTGAGTCCGCCGTGCCAACGTCCGGACTTCATCAGCAACAACTGCAAAACCACGCCCCATATCTCCGGCACGCGCGGCTTCGATAGCTGCGTTCAAAGCCAGCAAATTCGTCTGTTCGGACACCCCGCGAATCACCGCCAACACCGAATCAATCGACGCCACTTGATGCGCCAGTTCACCCACCGCGCCCGCTGCCAAGCCAATCTCATCGGACATGCTTTCAATGTGCCGAATCGAACCGCCAACCACTTCACGCGCCTGCATGGCTTCATCGCGCGCGGTTTGCGAGGCGAGCGCCGCGTTGCCGGCGTTCTGCGCGATTTCCTGCACGGTCAGGCCCATTTCATGAACGGCCGTGGCAACCATGTCGGTCATTTCCTGCTGACGGCCGGAGCGCTCGGCAGTGTTATCGACAACCTTGGCCACTTGCCCGACAGCCGTGCGCAAACGCTCGCTGGTGGTCAGCACTTCGGCAATCATCCCGCGCTGGCTATCGAGGAAGCGGTTGAAGCCCCGCGCCAGATCGCCCAGTTCATCAGCGCGACTGGAATCTAACCGATGGGTCAAATCTCCCCCACCGCTACCGATTGCTACCAGCGCGGCTGTTACCTGACGAATCGGCCGCACCAAACCCTGCGCCAGCCAGACCACCAACGCCAGGCACACCAGCGCCACGGCCAGACCGATGCCGCCGCTCATCCACATCGCTTTGCGGGCTTCGGCATAGATTTGCGACTGCGGCACTTCGGCCACCAGGGTCCAGCCCAGATCACGCAAGGGCAGGCTGAAGGCGAGGAAATCCTCTCCCGCTCTTTGGAAGCTGCTGCTTACGGCAGTTTTTTGACCCATGACGGCCTGCGCGGCCGAGGCACCGATCTGCTCTGTAAGGGTGCGTTTACCGCTGAACTGCGCCTCGGGATGCACCTGGATCAAACCATCGGAACGCACGAGATAGACCTTGCCGCGCTCGCCGAAGCTGAAGTTGTGGATCAGCTCGGACAGCTCTTTCATGCTCAAGCCGAGTCCGGCAACGCCGACAACTTTGCCAGCCTGCTCGACCTTCAAGTCAATGAACAGCGCCAACTCGCCGGTCGCGCCATCGTTGTCGATATTGAGGGTGCGCGGCTGCTGACTGTCGAGGAAAGAGTAGAACCAGGCATCGGCAGGTTTGGCGCGACTGAGGGTGCGATCCAGGCCTTTTTCGGTGATGTAATGATTGGATTCGGTGCCGATGATCAACGCCGTAAAAGCTTTGTGTTCGGCGCGAATGCCTTCCAGATACTGCGCAAAGGCTGCTGTTTTGCCGCTGTCTTCACCCGACGCGAGCCAGTCGCGAACCATGGTGTTGCTGGCAATGTCTTTGGCCGCCGTCAGCGGTTGCACGAGGATGCGTTCGATGTCGTTGCGCGTCGCTTCGATGCTCGACGGCAATGCTTGCTCGACCAGATAGCTCTGGGCGAGGCGGTTGACCACCAGGGTATAAATGCCAACCACGATCAGGATGCTGACCAGCAGGGCGGTGCCCATGCTGAGGATCAGCTGCCATTGAATACTGCGTCGCCACAACTGCATGGAGCACCCCCAAAGAATAAGTGGCCGAAACGATGCAACAGCCGTGCCGATTGTATACAACTCAATCAACAATCTATTCTTTGGTTGTGCGCAAACCCATCAGCCCTGATTGATGGTCTTGGCGATGGTGTCGACCGTGGCGCTGACTTGCTCTTGGTAACGGTCGAGTTCTTCCTGGTGCTGCTTCTTCATTTCGATCTGCTGCGAGCACAGATTCATCGCTGCCAGCACCAGCAAGCGGTCACCGATCAGCGTCGGGTATTTGCGTTTGGTGTCGGCCAAAGCGGCCTTGAGCATCAATGCCGCGTCCAGCAGGGTCTGTTCTTCCCCGGCCGGTGCCTTGATCGAATAGTCCTCCCCAAGAATGGAGATGACCTTTACCCCTGCTGTGCCGTGGTTCATGCGCTGACAGGACCTGCGTTGACGCGATCAACCAGGGCCTGAATGCGCGCGGCGGTGGCGCCGTGCTTTTCTTCCTGTTCCATCAGGTTCAGTTGCAGGCTTTCGTTTTCATCCTTGGCCTGGGCCAGTTCCGTGGTCAGGGTCTGGTTGGTGTGTGCCAGGGTCTGGTTCTGTTGCACCAGGTCGCTGACGAGCTGTTCCAATTGGCTGAGGGATGCTTCCAACATTTTGATCTTCCAAGCGTTTTTCAAAGGGCGCGTACGATAAAGAAAAGTCACCACAGATGCCAGGGTTAAACCGGCGCAAAGCCTTGATTTTCCTGGCGGGCGAGCGTTCCCGCGAGCTTTAAAGACTGTGATTTGCCGATCTTGTTCCTGCACTTCGTCGCTCAGGCCCGTCTGCGACAAATACGCACACCGACTCAAGACTTTAGTCGTAGGACCGATAAGTCACCCATACAGCAGTTTCAGCCCGCATGGATGCGGCCCTTTTCGGTACCCGCCCATGTCCCTTCGCAATATGAATATCGCCCCTCGGGCGTTCACCGGTTTCGCCCTGATCGGCGGCCTGATGTTGATTCTTGGCGTGTTCGCCTTGAACCAGATGAGCAAAATCCGCGGCGCCGCCGAGGATATCTCGTCCAGCAGCGTGCCGAGCATCAAGAACCTCGACGAGTTCACCCAACTGACCCTGCGCCTGCGAGTGTTGTCGTACCGCTTGCTGGTCAACCGCGAACCGGACGTACAGCAGAAAACCATGGAACTGCTGGACATGCGCAATCAGCAGATCCGCGCCGCTCAAACGGCTTACGAGCCATTGATCGGCAGCCCTGAGGAACGCACGGCGTATGACCAATACGTGCAACTGCTCGGTCAGTACCGCCAGATCGAAGACCGCATGAAAACCCTGTCACGCAACAATCAGGTCGATGAGCTGCGCACCCTGCTCAACACCGAGTTGCTGAACAACTCCGAAGCGGTGAACGGTGTGCTCAACCGTCTGATGCAGATCAACGGCGAGCAGATCAGCGAGACTAACGAGCAAGCCGCTAATCAGTATTCTTCGGCTTTCGATCTGGTGGTGACCCTGCTGGTGATTGCCACCGGCCTGACGCTGCTGTTCGCCTGGCTGCTGACCACCAGCATCACCAAGCCGATTTCCAAGGCACTGGAAGCGGCGGAAACCATCGCAGAAGGCAACCTGACCCAGCCGATCCATGTCGACGGTTCCGACGAAGCCGGGCGCCTGCTGGCGGCCATGGCAAAGATGCAGTCGAAACTGCGTGACACCCTGCAGCGGATTTCCGGCTCGGCCACGCAGCTTGCATCGGCAGCGGAAGAGCTGAACAGCGTCACCGACGAAAGCGCCCGTGGCCTGACTCAGCAGAACAATGAAATCGAGCAGGCGGCCACGGCGGTCAACGAGATGACCAGCGCCGTGGAAGAAGTGGCGCGCAACGCGGTGAGCACTTCGGAAGCCTCGAAGAACGCCACCACATCGGCCGGCGACGGTCGTGATCTGGTCCAGGAAACGGTGAGCGCCATCGAACGCATGAGCGCCGATGTGCAGAGCACTGCCTCGTTGATCGGTGATCTGGCCAATGAATCCCGTGACATCGGCAAGGTGCTGGACGTGATTCGTGGTCTGGCCGATCAGACCAATCTGCTGGCGCTGAACGCGGCGATTGAAGCGGCGCGTGCCGGTGAGGCCGGTCGTGGTTTTGCGGTAGTGGCGGATGAAGTTCGCGCATTGGCGCATCGCACTCAACAGTCGACCAGCGAAATCGAGCGGATGATCGGCAGCATTCAGAGCGGCACCGAACACGCCGTGGATTCGATGCGTAACAGCACCGAGCGCGCCGAGTCGACGCTGAACATTGCCCGTGGCGCCGGGATGTCGCTGGACACCATCAACACGGCGATCGTCGAGATCAACGAGCGCAACCTGGTGATCGCCAGTGCGGCGGAAGAACAGGCGCAAGTGGCGCGCGAAGTTGACCGCAACCTGGTGAACATCCGTGATCTGTCGGTGCAATCGGCGACTGGGGCGAATCAGACCAGTGCAGCGAGTAATGAACTGTCACGCCTGGCGCTGGATCTGAACAATATGGTTGGGCGCTTCAGCCTCTGATTCAGTAGATCAAGATCAAAAACACCCTCACCCCAGCCCTCTCCCAGAGGGAGAGGGGGAAAGGGAGCAGATCTTCATGTTCTTCAAGACCTGAGTTTGGCTCGATATCCCAGTGAGTTCGGCTCGATATCTCAGGTCGATGTGCCTCGCAAGAACTGCTCGGTCAGTCCCCTCTCCCTCCGGGAGAGGGTTAGGGTGAGGGCAGCAATCCTTAGCCGAACCAAAATCCCGAACACGCCAGCGCAAAAACCTTTTTGACAGCATCACATTTCAACAGGTTAGAATCGCTGGCACGCAGACTGCATGGTCAGTTTGTGCCCGTCTTTACGTCCCTGGAGTACTGCCTTTGAATGCGACGACCATCAACAGCCTGTTCTTGATCGGCGCGTTGCTGGTAGGTGCGAGCATTCTTGTCAGTTCACTTTCCTCCCGTCTCGGCATTCCGATTCTGGTCATTATCCTTGCGGTCGGCATGGCCGCCGGGGTCGATGGCGGCGGGATCATTTTCGATAACTACCCAACGGCCTATCTGGTCGGCAACCTCGCACTCGCGGTGATCCTCCTCGACGGTGGTTTGCGCACACGGGTGTCGAGTTTCCGCGTGGCGTTATGGCCGGCGTTGTCGTTGGCCACGGTCGGCGTGTTGATCACCACCGGGCTGACCGGCATGGCGGCGGCGTGGCTGTTCGACCTCAACATGATTCAGGGCCTGCTGATCGGCGCTATTGTCGGTTCGACAGACGCCGCTGCGGTGTTCTCGCTGCTGGGCGGCAAAGGCCTCAACGAACGGGTCACCGCCAGCCTGGAAATCGAATCCGGCAGCAACGACCCGATGGCGGTGTTTCTCACCGTGACCCTGATCGACATGCTCGCCAGCGGCCAGACCGGACTGCACTGGAGCCTGCTGACGCACCTGATCCGCGAATTCGGTATCGGTGGCGTGATCGGTCTCGGCGGCGGCTGGCTGATGCTGCAGTTGGTCAACCGGATCAATCTGGCTGCAGGTCTCTATCCGATTCTGGTGATCGCCGGCGGTCTGCTGGTGTTTGCCCTGACCAACGCCCTGCATGGCAGTGGCTTCCTCGCGGTGTACCTGTGCGGTCTGGTGATCGGCAACCGTCCGGTGCGCAGCCGCCACGGCATTCTGCACATGCTCGACGGCATGGCCTGGTTGGCGCAGATCGGCATGTTCCTGGTGTTGGGGCTGCTGGTCACGCCGCACGATTTGCTGCCAATCGCCCTGCCCGCCCTCGGTCTGGCGCTGTGGATGATTCTGTTCGCGCGGCCGTTGTCGGTAATCGTCGGTTTGCTGCCATTCAAGGCGTTCCACGGCCGTGAAAAAGCCTTCATCTCCTGGGTGGGTCTGCGTGGTGCGGTACCGATCATTCTCGCGGTGTTCCCGCTGATGGCCGGGCTGCCGAATGCGCAGCTGTACTTCAACCTCGCCTTCTTCATCGTGTTGGTCTCGTTGTTGGTGCAGGGCACAAGCCTGCCGTGGGTCGCCAAACTGTTGAAGGTGACGGTGCCGCCGGAGCCCGCGCCGATCTCCCGATCCGCGCTGGAAGTGCACATCACCAGTGAGTGGGAGCTGTTCGTCTACAAGCTCGGCGCAGAGAAATGGTGCATCGGTTCACCCCTGCGCGAGCTGAAAATGCCCGAAGGCACGCGGATCGCAGCACTGTTTCGTGGCCAACAATTGCTCCATCCGTCGGGTAGTACGGTATTGGAAGTCGATGATTTGCTGTGTGTTATCGGCCATGAACACAACTTGCCGGCCCTCGGAAAACTCTTCAGCCAGGCACCGCAACGCGGCCTCGATCTGCGCTTCTTCGGCGACTTCGTACTCGAAGGAGACGCCCAGCTTAAAGCGGTTGCGGCGCTTTATGGCTTGCCGACCGAGGGCATCGATCCAGACACGACGCTGGGCGCCTTTATCGCCCACAAGGTCGGTGGTGCACCGATCGTCGGTGACCAGGTCGAGTGGAACAACACCCACTGGACGGTCGCGGTCATGGACGGGAACAAGATCGGCAAAGTCGGCGTCAGATTCCCCGAAGGAAGTCGCCCGGGCCCCGGACTCTTCCTCTAAACTGCGTCCACTCTCACTTGCTCGACCGGTCTCTATGCCTACCCTGCGCTCCTTTTTTGCTGCGGCCCTGCTGGGCCTGAGTCTTACTGTCGGCCCGCTTTACGCCGCCGAACCACCGTCCAGCGAAGCCGTGCAGGCCAGTCTGGACAAACTCGCCGACAGCAAACTGCCGGACGCTGATAAAAAGACCCTGCAAACCGTTCTGCAGAACACGCTCAACCAGCTCAACAACAAGAATGATTACGAGCAGAAGCTGGTCGACCTCAAGCAGCAACTGGCCACCGCACCCAAGCAGACGATTGAAAACGCCCGCGAGCTGACGCGCCTCAAGGCCAGCAGCGTGGTGCCGGTGGCGCAGCGCTTCCCCAGGGAATCAATCCAGCAACTGGAGCAAATCCTCACCGATCGCTCCACTCAGCAAAGTGATCTGCAAAAGGCCCTGGCCGACGCCAACAGCCTGATCATCACCGCGCAAACGCGCCCCGAGCGCGCCCAGGCGGAAATTTCCGCCAGCCAGACGCGCATCCAGCAGATCAACAACATCCTCAAGTCCGGCAAGGACGCGGGCAAGACCGTCAGCGCCGAGCAACGCGACCAATTGAACGCCGAACTGGCGGCACTGAACGCGCTGATCCCGTTGCGCCGTCAGGAACTGGCCGGCAACAGCCAGTTGCAGGATCTGGGCAACTCCCAGCATGACGTGCTCTCGGAGAAATCCGATCGCCTCGACCGCGAGATTCAGGAACTGCAAACCCTGATCAACCAGAAGCGTCTGGCGCAGTCGCAGGAAACCGTTACCCAACAGTCGATCGAAGCGCAAAAGGCCGGCGGCAGCAGCCTGCTCGCCAGCGAAAGCACGGCCAACCTCAAGCTCTCCGACTACCTGCTGAAAAGCACTGACCGGCTCAACGAAGTCACCCAGCAGAACCTGCAAACCAAACAACAACTCGACAGCCTGACCCAAAGCGATTCCGCTCTGGACGAGCAGATCAACGTGCTCAAGGGCAGCCTGCTGCTGTCGAAGATTCTCTACAAACAGAAACAAGCCCTGCCGCGCCTCAAGGTCGACCGCGACCTGGCGGACCAGATCGCCGACATTCGTCTGTATCAGTTCGAAGTCAGCCAGCAGCGTGAATTGCTCAGCAATCCTTCGACCTACGTCGACAACCTGCTCGCCACACAACCGCCGGAACAAGTCACCCCGCAACTGCGCAAAAGCCTGCTGGATCTGGCCAATACCCGCGCTGACTTGCTCGAGCGGCTGAACCGCGAGCTGAGCGCGGTACTCAACGAATCGATCACCCTGCAACTGAACCAGAAGCAACTGCTGAGCACTGCGCAAAGTCTGCGCGCGACCCTCGATGAGCAGATGTTCTGGATTCCCAGCAACAAGCCGCTGGACATCGAATGGATGCGCGGTGTGCCGGAGCGCCTCAAGCGTCAGGTCGACACCCTGCCGTGGGCCTCGAGCCTGAGCGAACTGACCGACGGCCTGATCCAGCGACCGCTGCTGTTCCTGCCACTGGCACTGCTGATCGGTGCACTGCTGTGGCGGCGCAAAAGTCTCTACGGGAAACTCAACAAGGTTCACCAGGACATCGGTCACTTCAAGCGCGACAGTCAGTGGCACACGCCGCAGGCGATCCTGATCAACATTCTGCTGGCGATGCCGGTGGCGCTGGGTCTGGCGCTGTGTGGTCTGGCCTTGCAGATCGACGCCCGAGGGCAGAACGCCAACATGGGCGCGGCACTGCTGCAAATGGGGCAGGCGTGGCTGGTGTTCTACACCGCCTACCGGATTCTGGCGCCGGGTGGCGTGGCAGAACTGCACTTCCGCTGGGAAAAACCCCAGGTCGAATTTCTCCAGGGCTGGGTGCGTCGACTGGGGCTGGTGGTTCTGGCGCTGGTGGCCGTGGTCGCAGTGGCCGAATTGCAACCGGCAGCATTGGCAGACGACGTATTGGGCATGCCGGTAGTGCTGATTTGCTACGCCCTGATGGCGTGGCTGCTCAGTCGCCTGCTGATCAGTAGCCCGGCCCACGAAAACGCCTCGCTGTTCCGTAAAGCGGTGGGCGTAATGTTCACCTTGCTGCCCATCGCGCTGTTCGTTGCGGTGTGCTTCGGCTACTACTACACGGCACTGAAACTCAGCGACCGCTTGATCAACACCCTCTACCTGCTGATGTTCTGGCTGGTGATCGAAGCCACTTTCGTCCGCGGTCTCGCGGTCGCGGCACGGCGCCTGGCCTATCAACGCGCCCTGGCCAAACGTCAGGCAGCAAAAGAGGCCGGCGATGGCGAGGCGGTAATCGAAGAGCCAACCCTGGACATCGAAAAGGTCAATGAACAGTCTCTGCGCCTGATCCGTCTGGCCTTGCTCGGCGGTTTCATCGCCGCGCTGTACTGGGTCTGGTCAGATCTGATTTCAGTGTTCTCGTACCTCGACAACATCACCCTCTACGAATACACCAGCGGCACCGGCGCCAACATGAGCATGGTGCCGATCAGCATTGGCGACATGCTCGGCGCGCTGATCATCATCGGCATCACCTTCGCCCTCGCACGCAACTTGCCGGGCCTGCTTGAAGTGTTTGTGCTGTCCAAGCTCAATCTGGCGCAAGGCAGTGCCTATGCGACCACGACGTTGCTGTCCTATGTGATCGCCGGTGTCGGTTTCGTCTCGACCCTGTCGACCCTCGGCGTCAGTTGGGACAAGTTGCAATGGCTGGTGGCGGCGCTGTCGGTCGGCCTCGGTTTCGGTATGCAGGAGATCTTCGCCAACTTCATCTCCGGCATCATGATTCTCTTCGAGCGCCCGGTACGCATCGGCGACACCATCACCATCGGCAACCTCTCGGGCACGGTGAGCAAGATCCGCATCCGCGCGACGACCATCACCGACTTTGATCGCAAGGACATCATTGTCCCGAACAAGACGTTCATTACCGGGCAACTGATCAACTGGTCGCTGACCGACACCATTACCCGCGTGACGCTGAAACTGGGGGTCGACTACGGTTCGGATCTCGATCTGGTCAAAGAGCTGCTGCTCAAGGCCGCCCGCGAGAACCCGCGCGTGCTCAAGGAACCCGAGCCGCACGTGTACTTCCTCAACTTCGGTGAAAGCACCCTCGACCATGAATTGCGCATGCACGTGCGCGACCTCGGTGACCGCAATCCGGTGATCGACGAGGTCAACCGCTTCATCAACCGTGAGTTCAAGAAGCAGCACATCAACATCTCCTTCCGCCAGATGGAGGTTTACCTGAAGAACCTGCACGGCCAGGAATACAAGTTGGTGCCGGTCGAAGCAGAGACGAAAACCATCGTCGCGGTGCCCGACGAGCAAAAACCGCCGCAAGAACCGCCGCCGGCCAAACTCGACTAACCGACCTATACCCAGCAGAATGCTCGGACATTCTGCTGGAGCCGGCCCGTGAAAGCCCTCGACGAACTGACCTTCGATAATCGCTTCGCCCGCCTCGGCGATGCGTTCTCCGCTCACGTGCTGCCCGAGCCGATCGACAACCCGCGTCTGGTAGTGGCAAGCCCGGCGGCCATGGCTTTGCTCGATCTCGACCCGGCAACCGCCGAAACCCGGGAATTCGCCGAACTGTTCGGTGGCCACAAGCTGTGGGCCGATGCCGAGCCACGGGCGATGGTCTATTCCGGGCATCAGTTCGGCGGCTATACACCGCAACTGGGCGATGGCCGCGGTTTGCTGCTGGGCGAGGTGTACAACGCGGCTGGCGAGCATTGGGACCTGCATCTCAAAGGCGCCGGGCAGACGCCGTTTTCGCGCATGGGCGATGGCCGTGCAGTGCTGCGTTCGTCGATCCGTGAGTTCCTCGCCTCCGAAGCTTTGTACGGACTCAACATTCCCTCCTCGCGCGCCGCCTGCGTGATCGGCTCCGACACCCCGGTCTGGCGCGAAAAACAGGAACGCGCGGCGATGGTGCTGCGCCTGGCGCCGAGCCACATCCGATTCGGCCACTTCGAATATTTCTACTACACCAAGCGCCCCGAGCAGCAGAAAGCACTCGGCGAGCACGTGTTGGCCATGCACTTCCCGGAATGCCTGGAGCAGCCGGAACCGTATCTGGCGATGTTCCGCGAGATCGTCGAGCGCAATGCCGAGCTGATCGCCAAGTGGCAGGCCTACGGCTTCTGCCACGGCGTGATGAACACCGACAACATGTCGATCCTCGGCATCACCTTCGACTTCGGCCCGTTCGCCTTCCTCGACGACTTCGACGCCAACTTCATCTGTAACCATTCGGATGATCAGGGCCGTTACTCGTTCAGCAATCAGGTGCCGATCGGTCAGTGGAACCTCAGCGCGCTGGCCCAGGCGCTGACACCGTTCATCAGTGTTGAAGCGCTGCGCGAAACTCTGGGTTTGTACTTGCCACTGTTCCAAGCGCATTACCTCGACCTGATGCGCCGGCGCTTCGGTTTCACCACCGCAGAAGAAGATGACCAGAAACTGCTGGAAGACTTGCTGCAACTGATGCAGAACAGCGGCGTCGACTACACGCTGTTTTTCCGCCGACTCGGAGAGGAATCAGCAGAAAAATCCGTCGCCCGTTTGCGTGACGACTTCGTCGACATCAAGGGTTTTGATGCCTGGGGCGAACGCTACGTTGCCCGGGTTGCCCGCGATGGTGATGCTGATCAGGAACAGCGCCGAGCGCGGATGCATGCGGTCAATCCGCTGTACATCCTGCGCAATTATCTGGCGCAAAAAGCCATCGATGCGGCTGAGCAGGGGGATTATTCGGAGGTGCGTCGGCTGCATGCGGTGCTGAGCAAACCGTTTGAGGAGCAGCCAGGGATGGAGGGTTATGCCGAGCGACCACCGGAGTGGGGCAAGCATCTGGAGATCAGTTGTTCGTCATAATCCAGTGTCTGTGACGAAACCTGGCATTTCTGCTTCAGAAAATACCGCTGCGTATCGGACATCGTGGCAAAACAGGACAAGGACGTTTCCATGGCAGGTTGGCTTTCCGTTGGCATCACGCTGTTCCAGGCGCTTTCATTGCTTTTTTACATCGGAGGTATCTGGGCCTGCCAATTCAGGCTGAATGCGCTCCGCCGTAATGAGCCATTGCGCTGTGCAACGATAGAGGAGCAACGCTTACTCGCTCTCTACTATCCGAAGGAAACGTTCAACCGCGACGTTCACTTGATCAACGGATGCCATCGAAAAACCGGCACCATGAAAGACCAGACTGGCATGGACCGCATCGCCGAGCTGCCGGTGTTTCTACCTGAACTGGCCTTGAAATTCCTGAAAAAAGAAGGCAACAACCGCGCTGAGGTCATCTGCGGCAAGAAGCGCGCGTATGTGATCCGTTTGAACGACGACTATCACATCGAAGCCTTCGCACTGCGTGTCGAAACAAGCCAGAGAGTGGCTGCTCAATGGAAGTTCGGCATTCCAGGCCCCTGCCTCGAAGACGAGGAGACGCTGATCCTGGGCCAACGGCGCACCACCAAACAAGAGCGACGCCGCCTCGCCTATGAGATGAATGAGCACATGCCCTGCATCAGACGATTGCTGGGCTCATGCGCTGTTGTGGCGAGCGTGTTGCTGTTCTGGACAATGGCCCTCGGGTGGCTGACCGCCAAGGAATGGTTTTTCCCTTTCTTCTTCATTGCCATCACAGGCTTGCTGCCCATGGTCATGGAAAAGCATCGACCCCGTGAGAAGGTCAACCGGGTTCAAGGTGTTTACCGCAAGGCACCGGACGTGGGAATGACCATCGGCAAAAGACGCATATACGCCGAATCATCGGCTTGGCAACAGATCACCGACCACCTCAAAGAAGGTCAGACCGTCATTGTGCATATCACCGTCAACGTTGATAAGGGCTGGTATGACTGGGTGCTCAACGTAGAAGGTCTGCCTGACACCTACGCGGGCTGGCGCTACCAGGAACACGAAAAGTGGCTCGGCAACGCCGTGATGTGCGGATTGCTTGCGCTTTCATGGTTCATCGCGCATCTGTCTTACCCTGAAGTGGATCGCAGCAACGCCCAGGCGTGGATCGAATATGCCAGCGGCGGACTGTGCATTGCTTACGGCATCAACCTGATCAGACGCCTGTGGCAACGTCGGCCGGTGGCCGATCGTTTGAGTACTTCGTGATGGGGAAGGCGTCGGACTGCTCATCGCACCGGCGGTGATGTTTCTCTGGAAACTCGTTGCCCTGTCCTGGTCGACCCGCCGGTTTAGCGCCAACACCCAGCCGTGCCGCGAATTGCACGATGCCAGCGCCGCGTTGAAGCAACGTGTCTGGCGCAGGGGCTCAACTGCAAGTGATAAACGCCTGGCTTAGATAAACACGTCTACGGGCACACCGAAGCGCTCGGCCAGCCAGCGGATCTGGCGCAGGTTGAGCTTGCGTTTGCCATTGAGGATTTCCGATACGACCGATTGCGTTCCGACGCCAGGCAGATCGCTCTGAGTCAGGCCGTGTTCGCGCATCATGTAGCCGAGAACCTCTTCACCACTGGCTTGGGCCATCGGGTGATGGGTGTGATCCCACTCTTCGATCCAGTCCCCGATGATCTCGACCAAGCTCATCAACGGATGCGACTCGTCATCACCGGTCATCTCAAGCAACTCGTCGACTGCCCGCACCAGGGCGTCGTAGTCCTCTTCGGTCTTCGGTTTGCGCAGCAATGGAGAAACAAACTCCCAGTGCTCGGCAACCGTTCTGATCAAAGCATTCATACGCTTTTCTCCTTCCACTTACCGCGCTCATGTTCACGGTGATCCATTACATGCTTTATGTAGAGACGCTGAGACCGGTAACTGACAAAGGCGATCAGCCTGAGTTTGTTACCACCGATGTCGAAGACGTGAAATTCACCCACCTTGTCAGTTGCAGGAAATATCGATTTCATCGCCGAGAAGTCCTTTGGACAGGTCCTGCTTGCCAGACGAAACCACTGCGCCAACGCGCTTGCTGCCTGCGGCCACTGCTCCTTGGCCTCTCGAATGGGTTTTTCGCTGAACACATGCATGCAACATCCTTATCGCATTCTGCTATGGGGAGTTAATCACAAACCAGAATTATCGCAAGTTGCGATAACGATAGGCAGACTAATGGCCGCGCCCAGTCATCTCAGCCTAGGTTCAACGTCGAACACTGCACGATTGAAAATATCAGCAAACGTCTCCAATTAGCTGTTATCCGCTCTTAACTGGAACTCGATCATGTCCGACCCACTCCTCATCCCCTGCCCCTCCTGCAACGGCCTCAACCGCATTCCCGCCGAGCGCCTCGCCGATCAACCCAAGTGCGGTCGCTGCAAATCTGCGGTGCTGCTGAACAAACCCTTCGAACTCAAGCAAGGCGACTACGCTAGCCAGATCAAGGGTGATTTGCCGTTGCTGGTGGATGTCTGGGCGGATTGGTGTGGGCCGTGCAAGTCGTTTGCGCCGGTGTTCGAGCAGGCGGCGGCGCAACTGGCGGGCAAGTGTCGGTTGGCCAAGCTCGACAGCGAGGCCAATCAGCAGTTGTCGGCGCAGTTGGGGATTCGCTCGATTCCGAGTCTGATTCTGTTCAAGAACGGTCGGGAGGTAGCGCGGCAGAGTGGCGCGTTTCCGTTGCCGCAGTTGATGAGCTGGCTGCGTAGCCAGGGGATCTGACCCAACACAAATCCAATTGTGGGAGCGAGCCTGCTCGCGAAGGCGTCCGGTCAGTCAACTCAGGTGTTGAATCTACCGGCCTCTTCGCGAGCAGGCTCGCTCCCACAGGTAGGTTGGGTGCAATCCGGGGGATCAGTGGTCTTCGAGCAGGTTGTGCAGCTCGACGAATTGCTGGGTCAACTTGTGTCGCGGATCAAGGTGAATCAACGGCGTATTGGCCTGGTGTGATTCACGCATACGCACTGAACTGGTCAGGTACACCGGCAGCACCGGCAAACCTTCGGCAATCAACTCATCAAGAATTTGCTGCGGCAGACTGGCGCGGGCCTGGAATTGGTTGACCACGATGCCTTCAACTTCCAGACCTTCGTTGTGGTCTTCTTTCAATTCTTCGATTTCCGCAAGCAAGCCGTACAAGGCTTGGCGCGAGAAGCTGTCGCAATCGAAGGGAATGAGCACACGATCAGCGGCAATCAGCGCTGATACCGCATAGAAATTCAGCGCCGGCGGCGTATCGAGGTAAATTCGGTCGTAGTCTTCGGACAGCTCATCAAGCAACTTCCGCAACTTGTTGATCTTGTGCTTGGCCTCAAGCTTGGGCTGCAAGTCGGCCAACTCGGCGGTCGCCGTGATGATGTGCAGGTTGTCGAACGGTGTTTCGTAGATGTCTGCCTGATTCTTCTTCGAGAACGGTCCCGAGGACAGCGTCTGCTTGAAAAAATCGGCAATCCCCATCGGGATGTCGTCGCCAGTGAGCCCGGTCAGATACTGAGTGGAGTTGGCCTGCGCATCGAGATCCACCAACAGCGTGCGATAACCCTCGCTGGCGCTGACCGCCGCCAGATTGCAGGCAATGCTGGATTTACCTACGCCACCTTTCTGATTGAACACCACGCGCCGCATGACAAAACCTCCGTGTATCAAAGAATGACCGAGTGTAGATGCGCGCGACCTCGCTTCGCTACCTTCACGGACATGGACTACAAGGTCAGGTGTAAATATCCCCAGGCCGACGGCGTAAAAACTGCCATTGATCAGCGAGACGGCCGACAGACAAGCCTCTGCCAATCTGGATAATGGCCATATGACAGCTTTTCCACGAACCACTCAGTACATTTCACTGCACAAAATGTAACCAACATTTGCTACACACCCGTCTCACCGGGATAATGCGCGCCACTCAGCGCCAAGCGCGACGCTACGTTCAGCAAAGTCAGCCCAGCTCTGGCGACTCCATAGCGTCAATGAAAGCCCGCAGGGGCGGGATGAATGTCCGTGATCAACTTCAACATCGCCCAATGGCGCGCGTGGGCCCCGGGGCTCGACAGCGTGGACGACTGGCAGGCCTGGAGCCGACAGCCAGTCGTGCTCCAGAGCAGTGATGCCGCGCCCGATGTGTCGTTCTTGCCGGCCATGCAACGCCGCCGTCTCAGTCGCCTGGCACGCATGGCGTTCAGTGTTGGCTGGCCGCTGGCCGACGGACGGGAGAACCTGCCGCTGGTGTTCGTCTCTCGACATGGCGAAACCCCACGCACCTACGAGATCCTCAGCGATCTGGCAACCGAGCAGCCGCTGTCACCGACTCAGTTCAGCCTTTCCGTGCACAACGCGATCATTGGCCTGTGGTCGATCATGCGCGGCGAAACCAGCGAAATGACCGCCCTCGCCGCGGCTGGCGACGGCCTCGAGCACGGCATGCTGGAAGCCGCAGCGCTGCTCAATGAAGGCGCACCTGCGGTACTGCTGGTGATCAGCGAAGAACAACCACCCGCCGCCTATTCACAGTGGATCGACGATGTACCGTTCCCCTACGCCGTCGGCCTGCTGCTCACCCCCGGTACCGACTGGCGGCTGACCCTGAACAGCACCACAGAAGCACTGTCCAAAACGCAATGGCCTCACGCGCTCAACCTGCTGCGCGCCCTGCTCGGCCAGCAACCCCTTTGCCAACATGCCTGGAAAAACCGTCTATGGACTTGGCAACGCAACCCGTGACCGAGAAACACCGCGACGCCTATTACTGGCGCCTGCTCGCCACCGCCGCCAGCTTCGCGCTGTTCGGGCTTGGCGGGCTGTGCCTGCGTGTGCTGGTGTTTCCGCTGCTTGGCTGCCTGCCCGGTGATGCGCTGAAACATCGCCAACGCGCAAGGCAGACAGTCAGTCGCCTGTTCTGGTTTTTCGTACGGTTCATGGCCCGCACCGGTGTGCTGACCTACGACATTCAAGGCGCCGAGCGCTTGGGCCGTCCTGGGCAGATGATCATCGCCAACCACCCGTCGCTGATCGACGTGGTGTTTCTTATCGGCCTGGTGCGCCAGGCCAATTGCGTGGTGAAGAAAAGCCTCTGGGAAAACCCCTTCACCCGTGGCCCGCTGCGCAGCACCGAATACATCAGCAACGACGGCAGCATGGACATGCTCGATGCCGCCGCCGAGTCCCTGCAAAACGGCCAGACTCTGATCATTTTCCCCGAAGGCACGCGCACCCAGCCGGGGCAGGCGCCAGCCTTTCATCGGGGCGCGGCGGCGATTGCCCTGCGCGGTGCGAAAATCCTCACGCCAGTGATCATCAAGGTCAACCCGACCACGCTGACCAAAGCCGAACCGTGGTATCGGATCCCCAATCGCCGCGTGCACTTCAGTTTTCAGGTCGGGGCCGATATAGACCCACAGACCTTTGCCGCGCAGGGGCCTGCACCGCAAGCCTCGCGCAAGCTCAACGATTATTTGCACTCTTACTTTATTAAGGAGCTCGCCGAAGATGAGCGATCTGAATCGTGACATTAAAACGCTGATCATCGACGCCCTCGGCCTCGAAGACATCAGCGTCGACGACATCGGCGACGAGCAGACGCTGTTCGGCGAAGGCCTGGGCCTGGATTCTGTCGACGCGCTGGAACTGGGTCTGGCGATCCAGAAAAAGTACGGCATCAAGATCGACGCCGACGCCAAAGACACCCGCAACCATTTCACCAACGTGGCGAGCCTTGCGGCGTTCGTCACGGCAAAACAGGCAGCTTGAGACCGGACCATGCAAACTCGTGAAGACATTTTCAACACCCTGCGCGATGCCCTGGTCGAGCTGTTCGAACTCGATCCGGCGCGTGTGAGCCTGGAGTCCAATCTGTATCAGGATCTGGAAATCGACAGCATCGATGCGGTCGACCTGATCGATCACATCAAGCGTCAGACCGGCAAGAAAATCGCTGCCGAAGAATTCAAATCGGTGCGCACTGTCGGTGACGTGGTCGAGGCGGTCTATCGTCTGGCTCAACCGGCCGCATGAGCCGATTGATCGGCCTCGGCCTGCTGCTGGCCGGTCTGCTTTACCCCTTTGCGGTGTATTTCGGCATGGAGCACTTCGCTCCGTGGCAATTCGGCCTGCTGCTGGGCAGCTTGTGGCTGGCGCGGGCGCTGACCGGCGAACGCAAACCCGGCAGCCTGTGGATGGCCTGCGTGGCGATCGTCTTCTGTCTGTTACTGGCGGTATTCGACAGTCCACTGTTGCTGCGCTGGTATCCGGTGCTGATCAGCGGCTTCATGCTGGTGCTGTTCGGCCTGAGCCTGAAATACGGCCCGCCAATGGTCGAGCGACTCGCGCGGTTGCGCGAGCCGGAACTGCCGGACATTGCGATTCGCTACACCCGAAAGGTCACGGTGGCCTGGAGCGTGTTTTTCTTCTGCAACGGTTTGTGCGCCGCCCTGCTGACCCTGTGGGCGCCGCTGAATTGGTGGATGTTGTACACCGGCCTGATCTCCTATGGATTGATCGGCCTGATGTTTGCCATTGAATGGCTGATACGACAACGGGTAAGAGGCCGTACATGAACTGGATAAAACTTGAGCAGCTGTTGCTCAAGGCGCTGCCGGCGCGGGCGATCAGCCACGCACCGGCCCTCGATCACGCGCAATTGCGCGAGCAGGCGTTGAGCGTTGCCGCCGGCCTGCAAGCGCAGGGCGTGCAGCGTTTGGCGCTGCATCTGGAAGATGCCGCTGAACTGGCCATTGCTCTGCTCGGGGCCTGGCGAGCAGGCGTCAGCGTGTTGCTGCCTTCCGATTTGCAGCCACAGACCCGCGCTCGCTGGTCGGGTGACGTCGACCTGTGGCTGACCGATCACAGCGATGATCGTCACTTGCATGACTTTCTTCAGCCGGCATTACCCGGCGCCGAACTGGATCTCGATCAGTGCCAACTGAGTCTGTGCACTTCCGGCTCCAGTGGCGAACCGAAACGCATCGACAAGACCCTGCGCCAACTGGCCAACGAGGTCGAAGCGCTGGAGCAACTGTGGGGCGCCGATCTTGGCGAAGCGTGCATCATCGGCAGTGTCGCCACCCAGCACATCTACGGTCTGCTGTTTCGGGTGCTATGGCCGCTGTGCGCCGGGCGCCCGTTCGTGCGCAAGCAATTGGCATTTCCTGAAGACCTGCAGCGCGCCAGCCGCGAACATCCGGCCTTCGCCTGGATCGCCAGCCCGGCGTTGCTCAAGCGCATGGGCGACAATCTCGACTGGCCCGCCCTGAGCGCCGTGCGCCGGGTGTTTTCCTCCGGCGGCGCGTTGCCGCTTGAAGCCGCGCAGAGCCTGCATCAGCGCTTGCAGCAGTGGCCGACAGAAATCCTTGGCAGTTCGGAAACCGGCGGTATCGCCTGGCGTCAGGGTGAAAGTCTGTGGCAACCGTTCGCTGACGTCGAGTTGAGTCAGGATAACGATGGCGCGTTGCTCATCGCCTCGCCCTACCTGCCCAACGGCCATGTCGAACACACCGCCGATGCTGCGCGCATCGCCGCCGATGGTCGCTTCGAGCTGCTCGGGCGGCTGGACCGGATCGTCAAACTTGAAGAGAAGCGCATTTCCCTGCCAATGCTTGAACAAGCCCTGGTCGCTCACGATTGGGTGGCTGAAGCGCGCATGGGCGTGGTGCAGGAAAACCGTGCCTCCCTCGGCGCCGTACTGGTGCTCAGCGTTTCGGGCCTGTTTGCGCTGCGTGAGCACGGGCGTCGCAGCCTGACCGAAAGCCTGCGCAGGCATCTCAGCCAACATTGCGAAGCCCTCGCGCTGCCACGGCGCTGGCGTCTGCTGCGGCAATTGCCGCTGAACAGCCAAGGCAAATTGCCTCAGGCTGACGTCGAGGCGCTGCTCATCGCTGATCGTCCGAAAACCCCCGAAGTGTTGGCGCAACTCGAAACCGACGGTGAATGGAGCCTGCAACTGAGCGTGCCGCCGGACCTGGCCTATTTCAGCGGTCACTTTCCCAAAGCCCCGGTGTTGCCCGGCGTGGTGCAGGTCGAATGGGCGCTGAACCTCGGTCGGCAACTGCTGAACCTCAGTGGCCCGTTCGCTGGTATGGAAGTGCTGAAGTTTCAGCAACTGGTGCGCCCCGGCGATGAAATCCAGCTGCACCTGCGTTTCGATCCCGAGCGCAGCAAACTGTATTTCGCCTACCGCAACGACACCGCGACCTGCTCCAGCGGCCGAATTCTTCTGGGGACTGGCGATGCATAACCCTTGTGCAGTGATCCCGGTCTATAACCATGAAACGGCCATCGGCACGGTGGTCGACGCTCTGCTCGCGCAAGAATTGCCGTGCATTCTGGTGGACGACGCCAGCACGCCATCCTGCGCGAAAGTGCTTGATGCTCTGGCCGAGCGTGACAATGTCTATCTGGTGCGCCTCACGGTGAATCAAGGCAAGGGCGGAGCGGTGATGACCGGTTTGCGCGAGGCTTCGCGACTGGGTTTCAGTCATGCCTTGCAGGTCGATGCCGACGGCCAACACGATTTGCACGATGTCGCCCGTTTTGTCGCAGAGTCCCGTGCGCACCCTGAAGCGATGATCTGCGGTTATCCGCTGTTCGACGAAAGCGTGCCGAAGGGCCGTTTGTACGCGCGCTATCTGACCCACGTGATGGTGTGGATCAACACGCTGTCGCTGCAGATCCGCGACTCGATGTGCGGTTTTCGCGTTTACCCGCTGGCCCCGACGCTGGCCGTGATCGACTCGGCGAAAGTCGGCAAACGCATGGATTTCGACTCGGACATTCTCGTGCGTCTGGCGTGGCGCAATCAGTCGATGCGCTGGCTGCAAACCAGCGTGCATTACCCGCTGGACGGTGTGTCGCACTTTCGGCTGTTCCACGACAACGCGCTGATTTCGAGCATGCACACGCGACTGTTCTTCGGCATGCTCCTGCGCCTGCCGGTGATCCTCTGGCGACGGTGGCGAGCATGACGACCGAGACCGACAAGAAGCACTGGGCCGATCGCGAAGAGCGAGGCAGTTTCCTGCTGATGAAATTCACCGCGTTCGCCGCCAAAGTCCTTGGCCGGCGTCTGCTCAGCCCGTTGCTGTACGGCATCGTCCTGTACTTTTTCCTGTTCGGCCGCACGGCGCGCCGTAGCGCTTGGCAGTATCAGCAACGGCTGGCCGTCTGCAGTCAACGCGAAGATTTGCGCCCGACTCATTGGCGGGTATTTGGCCAGTTCATGGCTTTCGCCGATTCGATGCTCGACAAGCTCGACGTATGGAATGGCAAGCTGCGTATCGAACAGATCGAAATCATCGACCCGGCGCTGCTGCGTAATCAGTTGCGCGGCAGTCGCGGGCAACTGCTGGTCGGTGCACACCTGGGCAACCTTGAAGTCTGCCGGGCACTGGCGGAGATCGGCGAAAAAGTCACCATGAACGTGCTGGTACACACCAAGCACGCCGAGCAGTTCAACCGTTTACTGGGCGAGGCCGGCGCGACCAACCTGCGCCTGATTCAGGTCAGCGAACTCGACCCGGTGATCATGCTGCAACTGCACGAACGCCTCGAGCGCGGCGAGTGGCTGGCGATCGCCGGCGACCGCGTGCCGCTGCACGGCGGACGCAGCGTGACCGTCGATTTTCTCGGCCACCCCGCACCGTTCCCACAAGGGCCGTGGCTGCTGGCCGGCCTGCTGAAATGCCCGGTCAATCTGCTGATGTGCCTGAAACAACCGGACGGCCACTATCGCCTGACCCTCGAACCCTTCGCCGACGCCGTGGTGTGGAAGCGCAGCGAGCGCGAGCAGGTCATTCATCAGTGGGCCACCCGCTATGCGCAGCGTCTGAGTCACTATTGCCTCGAAGCGCCGCAACAATGGTTCAACTTTTACCCTTTCTGGAAGACCGATGACCACGCCAACCCATGAGCCGGTAACCTTCGGCGAACGCCCTTTGCGCATCGAAGACGTGCTGGCCCTGGCCAACCGTCAGGCACCCGTGCAATTACAGAGCGACGCCGACTATCGCGAGCGCATCGCCAAGGGCGCGCGGTTTCTTGATTCGTTGCTGGACAAGGAAGGCGTGATCTACGGCGTGACCACCGGTTACGGCGATTCCTGCGTGGTCGCGGTGCCGCTGCATCACGTCGAAGCGTTGCCGCGTCACCTCTACACCTTTCATGGTTGCGGGCTGGGCAAACTGCTCGACGCGCAAGCCACCCGTGCGGTGCTGGCGGCACGTTTGCAGTCGCTGTGCCACGGCGTGTCCGGGGTGCGCGTGGAGCTGCTGGAGCGCCTGCACGCGTTCCTTGAATACGACATTCTGCCGCTGATTCCTGAAGAAGGTTCGGTCGGTGCCAGCGGCGATCTGACGCCGCTGTCCTACGTCGCCGCGACCCTCTCGGGCGAGCGCGAAGTAATGTTCCGTGGCGAGCGCCGTCAGGCTGCCGACGTACACCGCGAACTCGGCTGGACGCCGCTGGTATTGCGCCCGAAAGAAGCGCTGGCGTTGATGAACGGCACGGCGGTGATGACCGGTCTCGCCTGCCTCGCCTACGCCCGCGCCGATTATCTGCTGCAACTGGCCACGCGCATCACCGCGCTCAATGTGGTCGCGCTGCAAGGCAATCCCGAACACTTCGATGAGCGTCTGTTCGCCGCCAAACCGCACCCGGGGCAAATGCAGGTCGCAGCATGGTTGCGCAAGGATCTGGCCATCGACGCGCCAACCGCACCGCTGCACCGTTTGCAGGATCGCTACTCGCTGCGTTGCGCGCCGCACGTGCTCGGCGTCTTGGCCGACAGCCTGAACTGGCTGCGTTCGTTCATCGAAACCGAACTCAACAGCGCCAACGACAACCCGATCATCGACGCCGAAGCCGAGCGCGTGCTGCACGGCGGGCACTTCTATGGCGGCCACATCGCGTTCGCCATGGACAGCCTGAAGAATCTGGTGGCCAACGTCGCTGACCTGCTCGACCGGCAACTCGCGCTGCTGGTCGACGAGCGCTACAACCATGGTCTGCCGAGCAACCTCTCCGGCGCGCCAGCGGATCGCGCGATGCTCAACCACGGCTTCAAGGCTGTGCAGATCGGCACCAGCGCGTGGACCGCCGAAGCGCTGAAAAACACCATGCCGGCCAGCGTGTTCTCGCGCTCCACCGAGTGCCACAACCAGGACAAAGTGAGCATGGGCACCATCGCCGCCCGCGATGCGATCCGTGTGCTGGAGCTGACCGAACAGGTCGCCGCCGCCACTCTGCTCGCCGCCAATCAAGGCGTGTGGCTGCGTGCCCAGGCCGAAGACGCCCGAGCGCTGCCGCCATCGCTCGCGGCGATGCACGCAGAACTGGCCAAGGACTTCCCGCCGGTCATCGAAGACCGCGCGCTGGAAGGCGAATTGCGCCTGTGCCTGCAACGCATCGCCGCGCAACACTGGAGGCTGCATGCGTAGCGCCGGAGTGCTTCACGCCGACACGGAAATCCTCGTGCCGTTTTTCGACGTCGACACCATGCACGTGGTCTGGCACGGCCACTACGTCAAATATCTGGAAGTAGCGCGCTGCGCGTTGCTCGACAAGATCGGCCACAACTACACGCACATGGTCGAGTCCGGTTTCGCCTGGCCGATCATCGACCTGCAACTGCGTTACGTGCGCGGCGCGGTGTTTGGTCAGCGGCTCAATGTGCGGGCCAATCTGGTCGAGTGGGAAAACCGCCTGAAGATCAACTACCTGATCACTGACCTGCAAACCGGCGAACGCCTGACTCGTGCCAGCTCGGTGCAGGTCGCGGTCGACGTGAGCAGTCGCGAGATGCAACTGGCCTCTCCGAAAGTCTTCACCGATGCCGTGGAAAGGATGCTGCGATGAATGTTTTTGTTAAAAGTTTGAGCGTATTGGTGCTGCTGACGATGTCAGCGCTGGCCAATGCTTTCGACCTGCAACAACTCAGCGAGCAACTGGCGAAACCGGACGTGATTCACGGCCAGTTCATCCAGGAAAAGCACCTGCGTGCCCTGCCGCACCCACTGATCAGCAAGGGCAGCTTCGTCCTCGCGAAGAATCATGGCCTGCTCTGGCTGCTGAAAACCCCGTTGCAGCAGGACTACCGCATCAGCGCCAAAGGCATCGCCCGACGCGACGATAACGGCTGGCAACTGCTGCCGAACAAGAGCGCCGGGGCCGAACAAAACCGTTTGTTCCTCGCCGTGCTGCAAGGTGACAGCAGTGGCCTGCAACGTGACTTCGAACTGGCCCTGAGCGGCGACGCGCAGCAGTGGAAACTGACCCTGAGCCCGCGTTCATTGCTGCTCAAGCAAGTGTTCAAGCAGATCAATATCGACGGCGGTGCGCTGGTGCAAACCATCGAACTGCTCGAAACCCAGGGCGACAGCACCGTGCTGCGCATGCAGGACAGCAACGCCAATCAACCGTTGAGCGACGCGGAGCAACATGACTTTGCCGAGTGAACGCAGGCTGCCTTGGCTATTCCTGATACTGCTACTGGCAGTCGTTGCGCTGGCCGGTTGGCAATGGCGCAACGGTGCGCCGCTGTCGGCGAACCTCATGGAGCTGGTGCCGGGCACCCACCCGGACGCCCTCGAACTGCGCGCCGAACAGCGCATGCAGGAGCCGCTCAACCGCGAAATGCTGGTGCTGGTCGGCCACGCCGATCGCCAGCAAGCGGTGGCCATGGCGCAAACCCTGGGCGAGCAATGGCAAGCCAGCGGATTGTTCGAGAAAGTGCAGTGGAACCTGCAAGCGGACCTCCCGGCCCTGCGCACGCAACTGCTGCAAGGACGACTGGCGATGCTCTCGGCGGATGATCGGCAACTGCTGATCGAACATCCCGACGTCTTTATTCAGCAACGCGTGCAAGCGCTGTTCGATCCGTTCAGTGGTTTCAGTCTGGTGCCGAGCCAGGACGACTGGCTGGGCCTGACCGGACGCATCCAGAACAGCCAGCCGCAGCACGGTTCGGTGCAACTGGACATCGGCAGCGGCGCGTTGGTCGCCGATGCCGACGGCAAGAGTTGGGTGCTGCTGCGCGCACGCACCACTGGCAATGCCTTCGACATGAACCTGCCACTGAAAGTCGCGGATTTGCTCCAGCACAGTCGTGAGCAGGCAGCGACATCAGATGTGCAGTTGCTGGCCGCCAGTGGCTTGCTGTACGCCGCCAACGGTCAGCAGCAAGCCACTCGCGAGATGACCTGGGTCGGCGGCGGTGCCACGCTTGGCATCCTGCTGTTGCTGCTGCTGGCGTTTCGTCGCTGGCGGGTATTGCTGGCATTCGTGCCGGTGCTGGTTGGCATGCTGTTCGGGGCGGTGGCGTGTGTCGCGCTGTTCGGCCATATGCATGTGATGACGCTGGTGCTCGGCTCCAGCCTGATCGGCGTGGCGGTGGACTACCCGCTGCATTACCTGTCGAAGAGCTGGAGCCTGAAACCGTGGCGCAGTTGGCCGGCCTTGCGCCTGACGCTGTCGGGGCTGACGCTGAGCCTGATCACCAGCACCATTGGTTATCTGGCGCTGGCCTGGACGCCATTCCCGGCGCTGACGCAAATCGCAGTGTTTTCCGCCGCCGGCCTGCTCGGCGCGTATTTGTCGGCGGTGTGTCTGCTGCCGGCACTGCTGAAAAACGTCGAGTTACGCCCGGCGCAATGGCCGCTGACGCTGGCCGAGCGCTTGGTCAATCTGCGCGAAAAACTTCTCGAACGCGTGCGCACGCCGGTGCTGTTGGCGTTACTGATCGCCTTCTGCGCTGGCGGCCTGATGCAGTTGCAAAGCAAAAACGACATCCGCCAGTGGGTCGGTGCCCCCCAACACCTGACCGATGAAGCGCAAGCCATCGCGCGAATCACCGGGTATCAACCGACCAGCCAGTTCTTCCTTGTGCGTGCCGCCAATCAGCAGCAGTTGCTGGAGCGCCAGGCCGCGCTGAGCGAGCGCCTGCAACAACTGGTCAACCTCGACAAACTGCAAGGCTATCTGGCGCTCGATCAACTGGTCAGTCCGCCGAGCCAACAGGAACAGGTTCGCGCAGCACTGAACAAACTGCCGCAGTACTGGCAGCCGCTGCTTGACCTCGGAGTACCACCCGCCGCGCTGCAAAACGAACTGCAACAGTTGCAGAGCGTTCCCGCCGAAGACATCGACGCCGCACTGGCCGGCCCGCTCGGCGAGCCTTATCGCACGCTGTGGCTCGGCGCGACCGAAGGCGGCGTCGCGGCGATGACCAGCCTGCAAGGCCTGAATAACCCGGCGCTGTTGCGCGTGCAGGCACTCGACTTGCCCGGGGTGATGCTGGTCGATCGTCTCGGCGAACTGAATGAAGTGTTTGCCGCGACACAAATCAGCGCGGCCGAACTGAAACTCGCGTCCTGCGTGTTGATCGTGCTGGTGCTGATCCTGCCGTTCGGTTTCGGTGGTGCGCTGCGCATCGTCGCATTACCGTTGCTCGCCGCACTGTGCAGTCTCGCCAGCCTTGGCTGGCTCGGTCAGCCGCTGACCTTGTTCAGCCTGTTCGGCCTGCTGCTGGTCACGGCGATCAGCGTCGATTACGCGATTCTCATGCGCGAGCAAGTCGGCGGTGCGGCAGTGAGCCTGCTCGGCACGCTGTTGGCGGCGCTGACCACGTGGCTGTCGTTCGGGCTGCTGGCGGTTTCCAGCACACCGGCGGTGAGCAATTTCGGCTTGTCGGTCAGCCTCGGTCTGGCGTTCAGCTTCATGCTCGCGCCGTGGGCCGGGCGCCATGAACAGCGCGTCAGTGCCGCGGAGCCGACAACATGATGGTCGTCGGATTCTGGCTGCTGGCCCTGGCGTTATTCGCCGTGGCCACCCGTATCGGCCGTCACTTGGGTCTGATTCCGATTGTCAGCCAGTTACTGTTGGCGAGCTTCGGCTTGTCACTGCTGATGTATTTCTGGATCGAACCGGGCTGGCAACTCAGCGGCGCACAATTGATCGCCCCCGAGTGGCTGAAGAACCTTTACAGCCTGAGTTTTGCCCTGCTGCTCGGGCACATCCTCAGTGACGTGATCGACCTGCGCCTGGATCGCCAGAGCGTGAAAATCGCGCTGCCCAGTTTTGCCGTGCCGTTTGTCTGCGGCGTCGCCGTCGCAGGCTGGCTGCTGCCGGCGCAACCGTGGCTAAACTCGCTGGCCATCGGCCTGGTGTTTGCCATTACCGCGATCCCGGTGCTGTACCTGTATCTGCGCCATATCGACTACCCACCCGCCGCCACTCGGCGTCTGGTGCAAACCGCGATTCTGATCGACCTGAGCTGCTGGACGCTGTTCGGCCTCGCGCAGGGCAGTCTGCACCTGAGCAGTCTGTTGCTGCCGTTGCTGCTGGCCTGTGTGCCTTTGCTGTTGTGGGTGTGCGCTGTGCGGCGGCCGCTGACTTACAGCCTGGGCTTTTTCGCGCTGCTGGTAATGGCCGAGCACTTCAAACTCAACGCGCTGATTTTCGGCGTCGGCTATCTGCTGTGCATGGCAGCGCTGAAAATGCCGCTGGTGCTGCCGTTACCGGCGCGCTGGATGAGCCGTTTACAGACGTGGATAGCGATCCCGCTGATCCTCACCTTCGGCATTGTGCAGATTGACGTACACAGCGCCCTCGCCAGCCTCGGCGCGGTGCAATGGGCGGCGCTGCTGCTGTTGCCGATTGCCAGTAAACTGCTCGGCAACTGGCTCGGTCTCGGCTGGGCCGGCGCCTCGTTCGAAGGCGCCAGTCGCTGGCGCGAAAGCGTGCTGCTGAACATTCGTGGCCTGAGCGAAATCGTCTTTCTCAATCTGCTGCTGCAACAACAGCTCATCACCCCGGCGCTGTACTTCGCGCTGATGCTGATGGGCCTGATCGCCACGCTGTTGCCGGCCATGATCGGCCTGCACAGCGCCCCCCTGAATTTGAAAAACCCTTTGCCCCGGAGCTCGCGTGCCAATCGTTGAAATGGAATCCCGTCAGGTCGTGATCATCGGCGCAGGCCCGTCCGGCGCTATCGCCGCGGCACTGCTCAAGCGCAAGGGCCACGATGTACTGGTGATCGAGCGCCAGCATTTTCCCCGTTTTTCCATCGGTGAAAGCCTGCTCAGCCATTGCCTGGACTTCGTCGAAGAGGCCGGCATGCTCGACGCCGTCAACGCGGCCGGATTCCAGCGCAAGACCGGCGCTGCGTTCGCGTGGGGCGAGCGCTACAGCGCGTTCGATTTTGGCGACACCTTTTCTGACGGCAAACCGACCACGTTCCAGGTGCAGCGCGCCGATTTCGACAAACTGCTGGCGGATCAAGCCGCGCTGCAAGGCGTCGAGATTCGTTACGGCGATGCCATCGTCAGCGTCGATTTTCAGCGGCCAAAACCGCAATTGAATGTGCGTCGTGAAGACGGCAGCGAATACCGTGTCGAGGCAGACTTCGTGCTCGATGCCAGCGGTTACGGTCGCGTGTTGTCGCGCTTGCTCGATCTGGAAGCGCCGTCGGGCTTTCCGGTGCGCCAGGCGGTGTTTACCCACGTCGAAGATCACATCGACAACCCGGCGTTCGACCGCGAAAAAATCCTCGTCACCACCCATCCACAGCACCGCGATATCTGGTTCTGGACGATCCCGTTCAGCAATGGTCGTTGCTCGGTGGGCGTGGTCGCGGCTGCAGAACACTTCAAGGGCCGCGACAGCGACCTCGATGCCTGCCTGCGCGGTTTCATCGCCGAAACCCCAAGCCTTGCCGGCGTGCTCAACAACGCTGTGTGGGACACGCCGGCGCGCACCCTCGGTGGCTACGCGGCCAATGTCAAAACCCTGCACGGTCCGGGCTTCGCGCTGCTGGGCAATGCGGCGGAGTTTCTCGACCCGGTGTTCTCCTCCGGCGTAACCATCGCCATGCGTTCGGCGAGCATGGCGGCAGCGGTGCTGCATCGTCAGCTGCAAGGCGAAACCGTCGATTGGCAAAGCGAATTTGCCGAGCCGCTGAAACGCGGTGTCGACACCTTCCGCTGCTACGTCGAGGGCTGGTACGCCGGCACCTTTCAGGACGTGATTTTCTATGAGGACAGCCAAGCGGAAATCCGCCGGATGATCTGCTCGATCCTCGCCGGTTACGCCTGGGATGAGCGTAATCCGTTCGTCAGCGAAGCGCGCCGCCGCTTGAAGATGATCTCCGAACTCTGTGCAAAGGACGCCACATGAACTACTTGAGCGACAACTATGTCGAGGAAACCCGCTTCGGTTTCTGGTTCCTGCGCAGTCACACCTGGCAGCACCACGTGTTGCGCGTAGCGATCAACGATTTGCGCGGGCTGTTCAGTGAGGCGCTGCCGGAACACCCGGTGCTGCTCGATGCCGGGTGCGGGCAAGGCAAGTCGTTCGCTCACCTGCGCCAGACCTTTGCGCCACAGCGCCTGATCGGCGTCGATGCCGACCCGCACAGCCTTGAGTTGAGCGCCGCAGAAGCGGCGCGTCAGGGTTTGCCCGTCGAGCTGATCGGCAGCGATTGCGCGACGCTGAACGTCGCCGATGCGAGCGTCGATCTGCTGTTCTGTCACCAGACCTTCCATCATCTGGTCGAGCAGGAAAAGGCCCTCGCCGAGTTCTATCGCGTGCTCAAGCCGGGCGGATACCTGCTGTTCGCCGAATCCACCGAGGCTTACATTGATACGTGGGTGATTCGTTGGCTGTTCCGTCATCCGATGCATGTGCAGAAGAGTGCGGCGCAGTATCTGCAGATGATTCGTGAACAGGGTTTCGAGTTTGCCGAGCGCAACGTTTCGTACCCCTATCTGTGGTGGAGCCGCTCGAAGGATTTTGGCTTGCTGGAGCGCTTTGGGCTGAGCAAGCCAAAGCCGTTTGGTCAGCGTGAAGAGACGCTGGTCAACGTCGTCGCGCGCAAACCGCTTCAAGGTGATCGTTAATGCGACACATGACTTTTGGGAGCGAGCCTGCTCGCGAAAGCGGTGGGCCAGCCAGCCTCTTTGTTGAATGGGCCCGCGCCTTCGCGAGCAGGCTCGCTCCCACAGTGTCCGCTGTGTGGCGGCTATTGGTGCTGAGCATTTTACTTCTGTTAAGTGCCTGCGCCAGCCACGCGCCATTGCCGGCGGGCAACCCGACGCTGCCCCTGCCACTGCAACTGCACATCGAGCGCCAGCAAGCCGAGCAACGCCAGGACTGGCTTTTGGTGATCCAACGCGAAGGTACGGGCATCCGTTGGTCGATGATGGACCCGCTGGGCATCCCCCAGGCGCGTCAGCAATTGATCGACGGTCATTGGCAAGCCGATGGCCTGCTGCCGCCGAACCCGGAGGCCCGCGAGCTGTTCGCGGCCCTGCTGTTCGCCCTGACCCCGTCCGGCGAGCTGCTGCGCAACTATCCCGATGCGCAGCAACACGGTGAGCAACGAACTCTGCCGCCGCGTTGGGCCATCCGTTATGCACAACCGTTGCACTTCGAATTGAACCTGCCCCAAGGCCCGCACTATCGCGTTTCTCCGTTGGGTGAATCGACGCCATGACCGCTTACCTGAACGCTCTCGGCGTGATCTGTTCGTTGGGCCGTGACAAATCGACCGTTGCGCGCAACCTGTTTGCCGGTGACTGCTCGGGCATGCGTCGCGAGTCCGGCTGGGTGCCGGAGCGTGAACTGCCAGTCGCGGCGGTTCACGGTGATCTGGCGGCGATTCCGGCAGAACTGGCCGATCAGAGCAGCCGCAACAATCAGCTGTTGCTCGAAGCCGCGTTGCAGATTCGCGATGCCATCGACCAAGCAATCCAGACCTACGGCCGCGAGCGCATCGGTGTGGTATTGGGCACCAGCACGTCGGGGATCGACGAGGCCAGCCGTGGTCTGGCGCATTACATTCGCCAGCAGCAATTCCCCGCCGAATACGACTATCGGCAGCAGGAACTCGGTGCGCCGGCAACCTTTCTCGCCGAATGGCTGCAAGTGAGCGGCCCGGCCTATGTGATTTCCACGGCGTGCACCTCCAGCGCCCGCGCCCTGATGAGTGCCCAGCGTCTGCTCGATCTGGGCCTGTGCGACGCGGTGCTGTGCGGCGGCGTCGACAGTTTGTGCAAGCTGACCCTCAATGGCTTTTCGGCGCTGGAAGCGGTGTCGGACGAGCGCTGCAATCCGTTCTCGGCCAACCGCAACGGCATCAATATCGGTGAAGCCGCGGTGCTGTTCGTGATGAGCAAACAACAGGGTGACGGTCCGGCCATCGCCCTGCTCGGCGCGGGCGCCAGTTCCGATGCGCATCACATTTCCGCCCCGGAACCAAGCGGTCGCGGCGCCCTGCAAGCCATGCAAAAAGCCTTGAGCCGCGCGCAGCTGCAAGCTGAGCAAATCGACTACTTGAACCTGCACGGCACCGCGACTCAGCACAACGACGCCATGGAAAGCCTGGCTGTCGCGTCACTGTTCCCCGCCGGCGTGGCCTGCTCGTCGACCAAACCGATGACCGGCCACACCCTCGGTGCGGCCGGTGCGCTGGAGGCGGCGTTCTGCTGGCTGAGCCTGAGTGCCGATAACCCCGACCACGCATTACCGCCGCACATCTGGGACGGCCAGGCCGATGCCGCGCTGCCGCCGCTGCAGTGGGTGACCGCAAGCGCACGCCTGACGTCCATTGCACCCCGCTACCTGATGAGCAACTCGTTTGCCTTCGGCGGCAACAACGTCAGCCTGATTATCGGAGACGCCCCATGACCGACTGGCCGCTCGCCGAACTGCTGCCTCACGCCGGCGACATGATCCTGATCGACAAGATTGTCAGTTTCGACGACGAACAAATTTTCACCCGGCTTACCGTCAAGCCCGACGGCCTCTTCAGCCTGCCCGACGGCAGCCTGCCCGCCTGGGTCGGTATCGAACTGATGGCGCAAAGCGTGGCTGCATTCGCTGGCTGCCATGCGCGGAAAAAAGGCAATCCGGTGGAGCTGGGTTTCCTGCTCGGCACGCGCAAATTCGAGTGCAACGTCGAAGCGTTTCCGGCGGGCAGCGAATTGACTGTTCACGGTATCCGTTCACTGGAAGACGACAACGGCATGGGCGTTTTCGAATGCCATATCAACGCCCCCGGCATCGAAGCGACTGCCCGGTTGAATGTGTTCCGGCCGCCTCAGGCGGCTGATTATCTTGTGCAAAAAAGGGAGTCGAACGATGACTGAATCCGTACTGGTCACCGGCTCCAGCCGTGGCATCGGCCGCGCCATAGCCTTGCGCCTGGCGCAGGCCGGGCACGATATCGTCCTGCATTGCCGCAGCGGCATGACTGAAGCACAAGCGGTGCAGGCTGAAATCGAAGCACTGGGGCGCAACGCGCGCATCCTGCAATTCGATGTCGCCGACCGCGAAACCTGTAAAAGCATTCTCGAAGCCGACGTCGAAACCCACGGCGCCTATTACGGCGTGGTACTCAACGCCGGGCTGACCCGCGACGGCGCATTCCCCGCGTTGAGCGAGGACGATTGGGACGTGGTGCTGCGCACCAACCTCGATGGTTTCTACAACGTCCTGCATCCGGTGATGATGCCGATGATTCGTCGCCGCGCCGCGGGGCGGATTGTCTGCATCACGTCCGTCTCGGGGCTGATCGGCAACCGTGGCCAGGTCAATTACAGCGCCTCGAAAGCCGGCGTGATCGGCGCGGCGAAAGCGTTGGCGATTGAGCTGGGCAAGCGCAAAATCACCGTGAACTGCGTCGCACCGGGTCTGATTGACACAGCGATGCTCGACGAAAACGTGCCGGTGGAAGAACTGATGAAAATGATCCCCGCACAACGCATGGGCACCCCTGAAGAGGTCGCTGGTGCGGTGAATTTCCTGATGTCGGCGGAAGCCTCGTACATCACCCGCCAGGTTCTGGCGGTCAACGGAGGCTTGTGCTGATGAAGCGCGTCGTCGTCACCGGCATGGCCGGTATCACTTCGCTGGGCAGCGACTGGGAGACCATCGCCGGCAACTTTGCGGCCAACCGCAGCGGCATCCGCCGGATGGATGAGTGGGATCGCTTCAGCGAACTCAACACGCGTCTGGCCGGACCGATCGATGATTTTGTCGTGCCGTCGCACTGGACGCGCAAGCAGCTGCGCAGCATGGGCCGGGTCTCGCGGCTGGCGGTCGGTGCGGCGGAAAAAGCCCTCGCCGACGCCGGCCTGTTGGGCGACCCGTCGATCAAGGACGGGCGCATGGGCGTGGCCTGTGGTTCGTCCACCGGCAGCACCGACGAGATCAAAGCGTTCGGCAACATGCTGCTCAACTCGGTGGCCGAGGGCCTCAACGCCAACTCGTACGTGCGGATGATGCCGCACACCACTGCCGCCAATATCAGCATCTTCTTCGGCCTCACCGGGCGTCTGATCCCGACGTCCAGCGCCTGCACCAGTGGCAGTCAGGGCATCGGTTACGCCTACGAGGCGATCAAGTTCGGTCGCCTGCCGTTGATGCTCGCCGGTGGCGCCGAAGAACTGTGCCCGACCGAAGCCATGGTCTTCGACGCGCTGTACGCCACCAGCCTGAAAAATGATGCCCCACAGACCAGCCCGCGCCCCTACGACAAAGGCCGCGACGGCCTGGTGATCGGTGAAGGCGGCGGCATGCTGGTGCTCGAGGAGCTGGAGCACGCCCTCGCCCGCGGCGCGCACATCCACGCTGAGCTTGTCGGTTTCGGCAGCAACGCCGACGGGCAGCACACCACCCGCCCCGAGCAAGTCACCATGCGCCGCGCAATGGAACTGGCGCTGGAAGACGCCGGGCTGACGCCGGACGCCATCGGCTACGTCAACGGCCACGGCACCGCTACAGAACAGGGCGACATTGCCGAAACACTGGCGACCAGCAGTTTGTTCGGCGAACACATGCCGATCAGCTCGCAGAAAAGCTTTCTCGGTCACACCCTTGGGGCCTGCGGGGCGCTGGAGTCGTGGTTCAGCATTGAAATGCTCAACCGCGATCAGTACGTGCATACGTTCAACCTTGATGAGGTCGATCCGCACTGCGGCAAACTCGATTACCTGCGCGGCGAGTTCCGCCAGATGCACCACGATTACGTGATGAACAACAATTTTGCTTTTGGTGGCGTCAACACTTCGTTGATTTTCCGCCGTTGGCCGCAACCGAATTAATCCGGGTCAAGGAGACCTCCATGCACTTCAAGAAACTCGCTGTCGCTACCTTGCTGCTCTGCGCCCTGCCGGCTGTCAGCCAGGCCCGTGACACGGCGGTTTACCTGCCGTTCGACAAAGCCGTCGCCGAAGCCACGCGCTCCGGCAAAATCGATGGCAGCGTGAAGTTCTACCTGGCCGGCAACACCCCGGCGGGCAAAGTCAGTGTCGTCAGCCCTGGTGCCGTGACCAACAAGAAGACCAACGCCTTCAACAAGTCCGACGCAGAGGCCTGCGAATGGGTCGCGCAATCGGCCATCATCAGCCTGCACCAGGCCGCGAAAAGCGCCGGCGCCAACGCGGTGACCAACATCGTCAGCTTCTACAAGAGCAACGAGCGCAAGGACTCGCAAACCTACGAATGCCACGCCGGCGCGATCATGGCCGGTGTTGCGCTTAAGGGTGATCTGGCGAAGGTTCAGTAACCGCCGGAAACGACAAAGGGCGCCATTCGGCGCCCTTTCACAAACAGGTTGGCTGGTCATGGCCGACACCCTGTCTGCGTCAAACACTGATTGAATTGTGCTGAACCTGTGGCGAGGGAGCTTGCTCACGCTCGGCTGCGCGGCGGAATCTGGCGAGGCGGATTAGCTGACGAACCGCGAACACTGGATCTGGGGCAGCTTCGCGACCCAACGGGGATAAATCCCCTCGCCACAAAGGTGTAGCGTCTGGACGGCGTCTACACTCGCTGATGCAGGCCTCAGCACATCGCCTGTATACGCGCTTCTCTTTCACCGTCAAGGAGATGACCATGCAAGTGAAAGCCCTGATCGCCGCCACGCTTTTCGCGCTGATGCCCAGCGCCAGCCATGCCACCAACCTGATGTACATGCCGTTCGAAACCGTCGTCTCGGACGCGCTGCGGGCCGGGCGGCTGGATGGCAGTGTGAAGTTTTATCTGGCCGGCAACGGGCCGCAGGGCACTCAGCAGTTGCTGCGCCGGGAGGTGATCAGCGACCTGAAAACCAATGGTTTCAACAAGAGCGATCATGATTCCTGCGAGTGGGTATTGCAGTCGAATCTGATCAGGTTGCAGGCCGACGCCAAGCGTGTCGGGGCGAATGCGGTGGTCAATATCGTCAGTTACTACGACCAGCATGTGCGCAAGGATTTGAATACATACGAGTGTCGGGCGGGGATTTTTGTTACGCGGGTGGCGTTGAAGGGGGATTTGGTGCGGTTGCCCTGAAAGCTGCAGTGTTTGAGCGGACGCCTTCGCGAGCAGTCTCGCTCCCACAGGGGAACGCATTCCAGGGTGGGAGCGAGCCCGCTTGCGAATGACTGCGCAGCAGTCAGTTTTTCAATGGGTCGACTTTGCGCGTGAGCAATTCGACAAACGCCTTGGCCATCGGTGATTTCTGATCCTTGCGTTGCACCAGCCACACCGCTGTCACCGCTTCTGGATCAAGCAGCGGACGGTAAACCACGCCATCGATGCGCATCCGCTGATACGACGCCGGCATCACCGACACGCCCAAACCCGCCGCGACCAGGCCGATGATGGTCATCGCCTCTCCGGCCTCCTGGGCAAAATGCGGACTGAATCCGGCGTCGCGGGCCAGGCTGAGCAACTGCGCATAGAGGCCGCTGCCGTAACTGCGGGGGAAGAACACGAACGGCTCGTGGGCCAGTGCCGCCAGAAACAACCCTTCCTCCGAGCCCTGCGCCAGCGGGTGTTTGGAACTGAGCACCGCCACCAGCGGCTCACGCATCAACTCCACCACGCTTAACGAATCCGGTAGCCCCAGCGGGCGCATGATGCCGACTTCGATCGACTGATCAACCAACGCGTCCGCCACCATGGTGCTGCTCATTTCGCGCAAATTCAGATGCACCGCCGGGAAGCGTTGCCGAAACGAAAAGATCGCCTGAGGAATGGTCGAGTTGAACGGCGCCGATGAAGTGAAGCCGATCTTCAATTCCCCCAACTCACCGAGTTGCGCACGCCGGGCGACATCTGCCGCTTTATCGACCTGCGCCAGCACCAGCCGCGCCTCCTCCAGAAACAATCTGCCTGCCTCGCTCAGCTCGACCCGACGATTGGTACGTTCAAACAACCGCGCGCCGACCTCTTGCTCCAGCGCCTGAATCTGCTGGCTCAACGGCGGCTGAGAAATCCCCAGCACCTGTGCGGCCCGGCCGAAATGCAGTTCTTCGGCAACGGCGATGAAGTAGCGCAGATGACGCAATTCCATGAAAACCCCATTAGGTCGTTAAAGCTATCAAACAGGTCGAACAATATATTGGATAGAAACATTAGCCAGCTATATGATTTTTTCATTGCCTGCCTGGCCGTGTCCTCCGAGGTCTGAAGTGAAAACAGCTGTCGCCCCCCTGGCCCATGAAGTCCCGCCTGCTGCGGTGGACGATGTCGTCGCCGAGCTGCAAGAGATCTACATCGAAAAAGGCACGCCGATGTTCATGCGCACGGTGCTGGCGTTGTTCAGCGGCGGTTTTGCGACCTTTGCCCTGCTGTACTGCGTGCAGCCGATGATGCCGCTGCTGTCCCATGAGTATTCGATCAACGCCGCGCAGAGCAGCCTGATCCTCTCGGTGGCCACCGGCATGCTCGCCATTGGCCTGCTGATCACCGGGCCGATTTCCGATCGGGTCGGGCGTAAACCGGTGATGGTCACCGCACTGTTCGCAGCGGCGCTGTGCACCATGGCCAGTGCCATGATGCCGAGCTGGGAAGGCGTACTGATCATGCGCGCGTTGATCGGTCTGTCGTTGAGCGGCCTGGCGGCGGTGGCCATGACCTACCTGAGCGAAGAGATTCACCCGCAGCACATTGGCCTGGCGATGGGTTTGTACATCGGCGGCAACGCCATTGGCGGGATGAGCGGGCGCTTGATCACCGGCGTGCTGATCGACTTCGTCAGCTGGCACACGGCGATGCTGGTGATCGGCGGCCTGGCGATGATTGCGGCGGCGGTGTTCTGGAAAATTCTTCCGGAGTCACGCAACTTCCGCTCGCGTTCGCTGCACCCGCGCAGCCTGCTTGATGGCTTCACCATGCACTTTCGCGATGCCGGCCTACCGCTGCTGTTCCTTGAAGCGTTCGTGCTGATGGGCGCGTTCGTCACCCTGTTCAACTACATCGGTTATCGCTTGCTGGCTGCGCCGTATCAGCTCGATCAGGTGTTCGTCGGTTTGCTGTCAGTGGTGTATCTGTCGGGCATTTACAGCTCAGCGAAGATCGGTTCGCTGGCCGACAAGCTGGGCCGACGCAAGGTGTTGTGGGCAACGATTGCGCTGATGTTCGTCGGCCTCGCCCTGACCATGTTCACACCTCTACCGCTGGTGATCATCGGCATGCTGATCTTCACCTTTGGCTTCTTCGGCGCGCATTCGGTGGCGAGCAGCTGGATCGGCCGCCGCGCGACCAAGGCCAAGGGGCAGGCGTCGTCGTTGTATCTGTTCAGTTATTACGCGGGGTCGAGCATTGCCGGCACGGCGGGTGGGGTGTTCTGGCATCTCGGCGGCTGGAATGGCATCGGCCTGTTTATTGGTTCGCTGTTGCTGATTGCGCTGCTGGTGGCGTTGAAACTGGCGAAGCTGCCGCCATTGCAGGGTGTTAAGGCCTGATACAAAACCCATGTGGGAGCGAGCCTGCTCGCGATAGCGTTTTATCAGTTAATGCAAATGTTGCTGATCCACCGCTTTCGCGAGCAGGCTCGCTCCCACATTTGATCTATGTCTGACTTTGGATCGCGGAAACAAAAACGCCCGGCATATGCCGGGCGTTTTTTATTGAAACGCGATCACTCGTGATACTGCGCCGACAGTTCATGCACCGCGCGCAGGAACGCACCGGCATGCTCAGGATCAACCTCAGGGGTGATGCCGTGGCCGAGGTTGAACACGTGGCCGCTGCCCTTGCCGTAGCTGGCCAGAATGCGTCCGACTTCGGTGCGGATCGCTTCCGGTTTTGCGTAGAGCACGGTCGGGTCCATGTTGCCTTGCAGGGCAACCTTGTCGCCAACGCGGGCGCGGGCGTTGCCGATGTCGCAGGTCCAGTCCAGGCCCAGCGCGTCGGCGCCAGCCTCGGCGATGCTTTCCAGCCACAGACCGCCGTTTTTGGTGAAGAGGATCACCGGCACCTTGCGACCGTCGTTTTCGCGGATCAGGCCGCTGACGATTTTCTTCATGTAGGCCAGCGAGAACTCCTGATATGCCGCCGCCGACAGGTTGCCGCCCCAGGTGTCGAAAATCTGCACCGCTTGCGCACCGGCCATGATCTGGCCGTTGAGGTACGAGGTCACCGACTGCGCCAGTTTATCCAGCAGCAGGTGCATGGCTTGCGGGTTGTCGTAGAGCATCGCTTTGGTCTTGCGGAAGTCTTTCGACGAACCGCCTTCGACCATGTAAGTGGCCAGCGTCCACGGGCTGCCGGAGAAGCCGATCAGCGGCACACGGCCATTCAGCTCGCGGCGGATGGTGCTGACGGCGTCCATCACGTAGCCAAGGTCTTTGTGCGGATCAGGAATCGGCAAGGCTTCGATATCAGCGAGGGTGCTGACGACTTTTTTGAAGCGCGGGCCTTCACCGGTCTCGAAGTACAGGCCTTGGCCCATCGCGTCGGGGATGGTGAGGATGTCGGAAAACAGGATCGCCGCGTCCAGTTGTGGATAGCGGTCGAGCGGTTGCATGGTGACTTCGCAGGCGAATTCCGGATTCATGCACAGGCTCATGAAATCACCGGCGTGGGCACGGCTGGCGCGGTATTCCGGCAAGTAGCGGCCGGCCTGGCGCATCATCCACACGGGGGTGACGTCTACGGGTTGCTTGAGCAGGGCGCGGAGGAAACGGTCGTTCTTCAGGGCAGTCATGTCGGCATCCGGAAAAAAAGTGCGGGCATTTTCTCAGAGCGCGACGCAAAAGGCACGGTTGCAGGTCAGCCTTTTGTCTATCGGGTCAATTTGTCGCGCTGAAATACTGACTTTGCAGCAGCCAAAAACAACTGTAGGAGTGAGCCTGCTCGCGATGGCAGTAGATCAGTCACCAGATGCATTGACTGATACGCCGCTATCGCGAGCAGGCTCACTCCTACAAGGTATTGCGTTGTCTGGTTAGACGCCCAAGTAGTCGAGGATCCCTTCGGCGGCATTGCGGCCTTCGAAGATTGCCGTCACCACCAGGTCGGAACCGCGCACCATGTCGCCACCGGCAAAGATTTTCGGGTTGCTGGTCTGGTGCTTGTACTGACCTTGCTCAGGCGCAACGACGCGACCCTGGCTGTCGGTCTGGATCTCGAACTGTTCGAACCACGGCGCCGGGCTCGGGCGGAAACCGAAGGCGATGACCACGGCGTCAGCCGGAATGATCTCTTCGGAACCCGGGATCGGCTCAGGGCTGCGACGGCCACGGGCGTCCGGTTCGCCGAGACGGGTCTCGACCACCTTCACGCCTTCAACCTTGTCTTCGCCGACGATGGCGATTGGCTGGCGGTTGTAGAGGAATTTCACGCCTTCTTCCTTGGCGTTCTTCACCTCTTTGCGCGAGCCGGGCATGTTCGCTTCGTCACGACGATAGGCACAGGTCACCGACTTGGCGCCCTGACGGATCGACGTGCGGTTGCAGTCCATCGCCGTGTCGCCGCCGCCGAGTACCACAACCTTCTTGCCTTTCATGTCGACGAAATCTTCCGGCGACTTTTCAAAGCCCAGGTTGCGATTGACGTTGGCAATCAGGAAGTCCAGTGCGTCATAAACGCCCGGCAGGTCCTCACCGGCAAAGCCGCCCTTCATGTAGGTGTAAGTACCCATGCCCATGAACACCGCATCGTATTCGGCGAGCAGTTGCTCCATGGTCACGTCTTTGCCGACTTCGGTGTTGAGACGGAACTCGATGCCCATGCCAGTGAAGACTTCGCGGCGATTGCTCAGCACGGTCTTCTCAAGCTTGAACTCGGGAATGCCGAAGGTCAGCAGACCGCCGATTTCCGGGTTCTTGTCGAACACCACCGGGGTCACGCCGCCGCGTACCAGCACGTCGGCACAGCCCAGACCTGCCGGGCCCGCACCGATGATCGCGACACGCTTGCCGGTCGGCTTGACCTTGGACATGTCCGGGCGCCAGCCCATGGCGAACGCGGTGTCGGTGATGTACTTCTCGACCGAACCGATGGTCACCGCGCCGAAGCCGTCGTTAAGGGTGCAGGCACCCTCGCACAGACGATCCTGCGGGCACACGCGGCCGCAGACTTCCGGCAAGGTGTTGGTCTGGTGCGACAGCTCGGCGGCCTGGAGGATGTTGCCCTCGGCCACCAGTTTCAGCCAGTTGGGAATGAAGTTGTGCACCGGGCACTTCCATTCGCAATACGGGTTGCCGCAACCCAGGCAGCGGTGGGCCTGATCGGCCGACTGCTGGGGTTTGAACGGTTCGTAGATTTCGACGAACTCTTTCTTGCGTTGACGCAACAGTTTCTTCTTCGGATCTTTGCGCCCGACATCGATGAACTGGAAGTCGTTATTCAGACGTTCAGCCATTGTTAAAACCTCATCAAACTCTTCAGGCGCATATCACTGCGGGTTGGCACGAGTGCTGGAAAGCAACGACTTCAGGTTGGCAGCCTTAGGCTTGACCAGCCAGAAACGGCGCAGGTAGTCATCGAGGTTTTCGGCGAGTTCACGACCCCACTCGCTGTCGGTTTCCGCGACGTACTCGTTCAGCACGTTTTGCAGGTGGCTGCGATAGGCTTCCATCGCTTCGCCGCTGATCCGCTGGATTTCCACCAGTTCGTGGTTGACCCGGTCAACGAAGGTGTTGTCCTGATCGAGCACGTAGGCGAAACCACCGGTCATGCCAGAGCCGAAGTTGTAACCGGTCTTGCCCAAAACGGCGACGAAACCACCAGTCATGTACTCACAGCAGTGATCGCCAGTGCCTTCCACAACCGTGTGGGCACCGGAGTTACGCACGGCGAAACGCTCGCCTGCGGTGCCGGCGGCGAACAGCTTGCCGCCAGTGGCGCCGTACAGGCAGGTGTTGCCGATGATGGCGCTTTCCTGAGTCTTATAAACGCTGCCCTTCGGCGGCACGATGGTCAGCTTGCCACCGGTCATGCCTTTGCCGACGTAGTCGTTGGCGTCGCCTTCCAGGTACATGTTCAGGCCACCGGCGTTCCACACGCCGAAGCTCTGACCCGCAGTGCCTTTGAAGCGGAAGGTGATCGGCGCCTTGGCCATGCCCTGGTTGCCGTGCTTGCGCGCGATTTCGCCGGAGATCCGCGCGCCGATCGAACGGTCGCAGTTGCAGATGTCCAGGTCGAACTCGGCACCGCTCATGTCGTTGATCGCCGAGGTCGCCATCTCGACCATTTTCTCGGCCAGCAGGCCTTGGTCGAATGGCGGGTTGCGCTCAACACCGCAGAACTGGGGCTTGTCCGCCGGGATGTGATCGCTGCCCAGCAACGGCGTCAGATCGAGGTGGTTTTGCTTGGCGGTCTGGCCTTCGAGGATTTCCAGCAGATCGGTGCGACCGATCAGCTCTTCGAGGGAACGCACGCCCAGCTTGGCCAGCCACTCACGGGTTTCTTCGGCGACGTAGGTGAAGAAATTCACCACCATGTCGACGGTGCCGATGTAGTGATCCTTGCGCAGCTTCTCGTTCTGAGTCGCAACGCCAGTGGCGCAGTTGTTCAGGTGGCAGATACGCAGGTATTTGCAGCCCAGCGCGATCATTGGCGCGGTGCCGAAGCCGAAGCTTTCAGCGCCGAGAATCGCAGCCTTGATCACGTCGAGGCCGGTTTTCAGGCCACCGTCGGTTTGCACCCGGACTTTACCGCGCAGGTCGTTGCCGCGCAGGGTCTGGTGAGTTTCGGCGAGGCCGAGTTCCCACGGTGCGCCAGCGTATTTGATCGAGGTCAGTGGCGATGCACCGGTACCACCGTCGTAGCCGGAGATGGTGATCAAGTCCGCATAGGCCTTGGCCACACCGGCAGCGATGGTGCCGACGCCCGCTTCAGCTACCAACTTGACCGAAACCAGTGCCTTCGGGTTGACCTGTTTCAGGTCGAAAATCAGCTGCGACAAGTCTTCGATCGAGTAGATGTCGTGGTGCGGCGGCGGCGAAATCAGGGTGACACCGGGCACTGCATAACGCAGCTTGGCGATCAGCCCGTTGACCTTACCGCCCGGCAGTTGCCCGCCCTCGCCCGGCTTGGCGCCTTGCGCGACCTTGATCTGCAGCACTTCGGCGTTGACCAGGTATTCCGGGGTCACACCGAAACGGCCAGTCGCGACCTGCTTGATCTTCGAGCTCTTGATGGTGCCGTAACGCGCCGGGTCTTCACCACCTTCGCCGGAGTTGGAACGCGCACCGAGGCGGTTCATGGCTTCGGCCAGGGCTTCGTGAGCTTCCGGCGACAAGGCGCCCAGCGAGATACCGGCGGAGTCGAAGCGCTTGAGCACCGATTCCAGCGGCTCGATTTCACTGATGTCCAGCGGCGTGTCGAGGGTCTTGACCTTGAACAGGTCACGAATCATCGACACCGGACGGTTGTCCACCAGCGAGGTGTATTCCTTGAACTTGGCGTAGTCGCCCTGCTGCACAGCGGCTTGGAGGGTGTTGACCACGTCCGGGTTGTAGGCGTGATATTCGCCACCGTGAACGAACTTCAGCAGACCGCCCTGCTGGATCGGCTTGCGCGGACTCCAGGCTTCGGCAGCCAACGCTTTCTGCTCGGCTTCGATGTCGACGAAACGCGCACCCTTGATGCGGCTCGGCACGCCACGGAAGCTCAGCTCGCAGACTTCTTCGGACAGGCCGATCGCTTCGAACAATTGTGCTCCGCGGTACGAAGCGATGGTCGAGATACCCATCTTCGAGAGGATCTTCAACAGGCCTTTGGTGATGCCCTTACGGTAGTTCTTGAACACCTCGTAGAGGTCGCCCAGTACTTCACCGGTACGGATCAGGTCACCCAGCACTTCGTAGGCCAGGAACGGATACACCGCCGAGGCGCCGAAACCGATCAGCACCGCGAAGTGATGCGGATCACGGGCGGTCGCGGTTTCAACGAGGATGTTGGAATCGCAGCGCAGGCCTTTTTCGGTCAGACGGTGGTGCACGGCACCGGTCGCCAGGGAAGCGTGGATCGGCAGCTTGCCCGGAGCGATATGGCGGTCGCTCAGAACGATCTGGGTGCGACCGGCGCGCACGGCTTCTTCAGCCTGATCGGCGACGTTGCGGATCGCCGCTTCGAGGCCGACGCCTTCGTCGTAGTTGAGGTCGATGATCTGCCGCTCGAAACCCGGGCGGTCGAGGTTCATCAGCGAGCGCCACTTGGCCGGGGAAATGACCGGCGAGCTGAGGATCACGCGCGAAGCGTGTTCCGGCGACTCCTGGAAGATGTTGCGCTCGGCGCCGAGGCAGATTTCCAGCGACATCACGATCGCTTCACGCAGCGGGTCGATCGGCGGGTTGGTGACCTGCGCGAACTGCTGGCGGAAATAGTCGTACGGCGTGCGCACGCGCTGGGACAGCACGGCCATCGGCGTGTCGTCACCCATCGAGCCAACGGCTTCATAGCCTTGCTCGCCGAGCGGACGCAGGACCTGATCGCGCTCTTCGAACGTGACCTGATACATCTTCATGTATTGCTTGAGCTGATCGACGTCGTAGAAAGCCGAACCGTGATCGTTGTCTTCCATGGTCGCCTGAATGCGCAGGGCATTCTTGCGCAGCCATTGCTTGTACGGATGACGGGATTTCAGACGGTTGTCGATCGCATCGGTGTCGAGGATCTGCCCGGTTTCGGTATCCACGGCGAGGATCTGCCCCGGACCGACACGGCCCTTGGCGATCACGTCTTCCGGCTGGTAGTTCCAGACGCCGATTTCCGAAGCAACGGTGATGAAACCGTTGGTGGTGGTGACCCAGCGCGCCGGGCGCAGACCGTTACGGTCAAGCAGGCACACCGCGTAGCGACCGTCGGTCATGACCACACCGGCCGGGCCGTCCCACGGTTCCATGTGCATCGAGTTGTACTCGTAGAACGCACGCAGATCCGGGTCCATGGTTTCAACGTTCTGCCACGCTGGCGGAATGATCATCCGCACGCCACGGAACAGGTCGATGCCACCGGTGACCATCAGTTCAAGCATGTTGTCCATGCTCGAGGAGTCGGAACCGACCCGGTTGACCAGCGGGCCGAGTTCTTCCAGATCCATCAGATCGTTGCTGAACTTGGTCCGACGGGCCTGCGCCCAGTTGCGGTTACCGGTAATGGTGTTGATCTCGCCGTTGTGGGCGAGGAAGCGGAATGGCTGCGCCAGCGGCCATTTCGGCAGAGTGTTGGTGGAGAAGCGCTGGTGGAACACGCAGATCGCGGTTTGCAGGCGCTCGTCGCTGAGGTCTGGATAGAACGCGGCCAGATCGGCCGGCATCATCAGGCCTTTATAGATGATGGTCTTGTGCGAAAAGCTGCAGATGTAGTGGTCAGAATCGACGGCATTGGCCACCGACGATCGACGACGCGCACTGAACAGCTTCACGGCCATGTCCTGGTCGCTCAGGCCTTCACCGCCGATGTACACCTGCTCTATCTGCGGCAGACGCTCAAGGGCCAGGCGGCCGAGGACGCTGGTGTCGATTGGCACTTTGCGCCAGCCGATCAGTTGCAGGCCTTCAGCAAGGATCTCGCGGTTCATGTTCTCGCGAGCGGCTTCGGCCTTGGCCGGATCCTGATTGAAGAAGACCATGCCCACGGCATATTGCTTGGGCAGCTCGACGCTGAAGGTTTCCTGGGCAATCGCACGCAGGAAGGTATCAGGCTTTTGAATCAGCAGACCGCAACCGTCACCGGTCTTGCCGTCGGCATTAATCCCACCGCGGTGGGTCATGCAGGTCAGGGCCTCAATGGCCGTTTGCAATAGGGTATGACTGGGTTCGCCCTGCATATGGGCTATCAGGCCGAAACCGCAGTTATCCTTGAATTCATCTGGTTGGTACAGACCTGCTTTCATAGACACTTTCTCACCAGGCTGCCTCTTTTCGAGGCAAATTTCTTTTCAATTCAACCACTTGCATTCCGCGCCGAACGTACGCCGGCTTAGCGGGGGCAAAAGGGTGGTCATTGTACACAGCGACACAGACGCTCACAAATTTGACGACGAAATGTCGCAAATCTATGTCGCATTTGTGAAAGGTTTAAAGCGATCTGCTGTGCTAGTCAAAACTTTTTTAATTCTGACTGCAACGACTCAAAGACTACTATGACGCAGACACCACAAGGCACGCGGTCTGTAGAGACGGCGCGCACTCGTAGAATTTTGAGGTGCTTGGAGAGGCGGCCTGGGTAAGGTCGCCGAATCTTCAGCGAGTTGTTGCCAGTTCCTGTTGGACGCTGGCGACAGTGCGAGGCCAAGGTTTACCAGCCTGAACCTTCGCTGGCAAGGCCTTGATGGCAGAAACAGCCGCGTCACGATTGGCAAAATTGCCGTAGGTGATCACGTAAAGAGGCTTGCCGTTGAGGACTTTCTTGAAATAACGGTACTCACCGCCCTGTTCCTTGACGAAGCTTTGCGCGGCCGCTTCAGAGCTGGTGCCGAGGATCTGCACCACGTAATTGCTGGTCGGCTGACCGGCGTACCAGCTGCCACCGGCCGCTTTGGCAAGGGTAACCGGCTTCTCGGCCGGTTTGGCCGCTACAGCAGGCTTGGCAGGCGTTGGCGCCGGTTTGGCCGCTGGAGCCGGCGCAGGTTTGGCGGTAGCGATTTGTGTCGGTGCCGGTGTCGGCTTGGCGGCTGGTGTCGGAACCGGCGTCGGCGCAGGACCGGCCGGAACACCCGCAGGCGGTGCGGAAGTGGTCACGGTTGGCGGAGTCGCGCTGGAGCCTTCCAGCGGCACACCGTCGTCGCCTTCAGTGATACCGCCAGCAGCTTCGGCCAGCGGGCCACGCATGACCGGCTGCGAGTTGCCGACCAGCGGCAACGGCATCGGCTGTGTATTACCGGCGAACTCGACGTTCGGCGCGCCCCCGTTGGCACCCTGGCCCAATGGCAACTGCGCCTGTTCATTGGCTGGTGCGCCAGTGGTTGGCGTCTTGTTGCGACCCGGCATCAGCCAGGCGGCGGCGACCGCGACCACCACGACGGCGGAAATCGCCAATACGTGTTTCTTCGGCATGTTGAACCCCATACTTGGACGCTTGACCGCAGAGCGGCTGGCAATCATGACTTCGATAAGAGCATCGCGAGCGACCTGGTTGATATTGCCCGGCCAACCCTCGGCACTTTCGTGAATATCAGAGATCTGATCCGCGGTGAAAAGTTCGACACCGCGGCCCGCACCTTCCAGCCGCTGGTCGAGATACTCGCGAGTCTCTTCCTCGGTGTACGGCTGCAGTTCGATGACGTGGAAACGCTCTTCCTCGAGGTGCAAAGCCTCAAGCTGAGCGATCAGCGACGACTCACCGAACAGGAAGACATGCGGGCGACCTTCCGGCGCGCCGGCACCCAGCGCCATCAGCGCTTCGAGAGCAGACTCGTCGAGTTGCTCGGCGTCGTCCACCAGCAGATAGACTTCCTGACCGGTCAGCGCCAGTTGCACGACCTGATTCAGAATCGCGCCAACCTCGGCCTGCGCCACGTTCAGTGCTTGAGCCACCTGACGCAACACGCCAGCCGCATCGCCAGCGCCACGCGCGGAAACAACCACGCTCTGCACCGACTGTTTGTTAGTACTGGCAACCAGCGCCTGGCGCAGCAACGTCTTGCCGCTGCCTTGCGGGCCAGTGACCACCAGCAACAACTGGCTGTAACGCGCCAGGTGATGCAACTGACCCAGCACCGGTTTGCGCTGGGCCGGGAAGAATTTGAAGCCCGGCACCCGCGGCGCGAAGGGGTCGTGACTTAACTGGAAATGGCCGAGGAACGCCTCGTCGGCATGCAAACTAGTCATCGGAATCTTATTAACCTTTAAGCTGAGCCAGGGCGCGGTAATCCGCTCCCAGCGTGGCCTGTAGAACCTCTTTCGGATAATCGGCGGTCACCACCGCTTCGCCCATCCGGCGCAGCAGCACCAGGCGTAGACGACCGTCGATCACTTTTTTGTCGATTGCCATGTGTTCGAGAAAATCGGCTTCGGTCATTTCTGTCGGCGGCACCACCGGCAGACCGGCGCGCTGAAACAGACGGATGCCGCGATCACGCTCCTGCTCACTGATCCAGCCCAGACGCGCGGACATTTCCAGGGCCATCACGGTGCCAGCCGCGACCGCTTCACCATGCAACCAGACACCATAGCCCATGTGGGTCTCGATGGCGTGGCCGAAAGTGTGGCCGAGGTTGAGCGTGGCGCGTACGCCGGTTTCCTTCTCATCGGCGCCGACCACCGCAGCCTTGGCCGCGCAGGAACGCTCAATGGCAAATGTCAGGGCTTTTTGATCCAGGGCGCGCAGTGCGTCGACGTTTTCTTCGAGCCAGCTCAGGAACGGCTCGTCGCAGATCAGCCCGTACTTGATGACTTCCGCCAGACCGGCCGAGAGTTCGCGCTCTGGCAGGGTATTCAGGGAGGCGGTATCAATCAGTACGACGTTCGGCTGATAGAACGCGCCGACCATGTTCTTGCCCAGCGGATGATTGATCCCGGTCTTGCCACCCACCGACGAATCGACCTGGGACAGCAATGTCGTAGGGATCTGGATGAAGTCGACGCCACGCTGATAGCAGGCCGCGGCGAACCCGGCCATGTCGCCGATGACACCGCCGCCAAGAGCGATGACGGTGGTGCGACGGTCATGACGAGCGGTCAGCAGACCATCAAAGATCAGTTGCAGGGTTTCCCAGTTCTTGAAGGCCTCGCCGTCCGGCAATACCACAGAAATCACCGAGAACTGCGCCAGGCTGCGGGTCAGACGTTCGAGATAGAGCGGCGCAACGGTCTCGTTGGAGATGATTGCCACCTGCCGCCCATGAATATGCGGAGCCAGCAACTCGGGCTGATCCAACAAACCTTCGCCAATATGAATCGGGTAGCTGCGCTCGCCTAGATCGACCTTGAGTGTCTGCATGTGTCCCCACAGTGAAGATGGAAGCAGGCGTCCTGCCCTGAATTATTGGTTATCGGCGGCCTGTAGCGGGTATGACGCCGCTCGCACGCCATCCGCCACAACCTCGACGGGCTGTGACAGGACGCCGAGGATAGCGCATTTCGAGCGATGCTTTAACGGGGCGGCAGTTGCGCGAGGCGGTCGAGAATGTCGAGCACCACCATGCGTGGCGGCCGTTCGTCGGTTTCCACCACCAGATCAGCGATTTCCCGATAGAGCGGATCGCGGATTGCCAACAGATCGCGCAGGGTTTTCTCGGGATTGGCGGTGCGCAGCAAAGGCCGATTGCGGTCGCGCGCAGTGCGGCCGACCTGCTGTTCGACGGAGGCGTGCAGATACACCACGCGCCCACCCTCACGCAGGGCTTTGCGATTGGCATCGCGCATGACGGCGCCACCGCCGGTCGCCAACACCACGCCGTCGAACGCGCACAGCTCGGCGATCATCGCCTGCTCACGGTCACGAAAGCCGGGCTCGCCTTCCTTGTCGAAGATCCACGGGATATTGGCGCCCGTGCGCAGTTCAATTTCCTTGTCGGAATCTTTGAACGGCAGGCGCAGCTCTTTGGCCAGCAACCGGCCGATGGTGCTTTTTCCAGCGCCCATCGGTCCTACAAGAATCAAATTTCGCACAGAATCAACGACTCACAGCAATCGCCTGGTTATTCATGATACGTGGTGTGAGAAATACCAGCAGCTCGGATTTTTTCTCCGAAACCACATCACGCCGGAAAAGGCGGCCAAGATACGGCACATCGCCAAGAAATGGCACCTTATCTACAACCTTGCTTTGAGTATTTGAGAAAACACCGCCAATCACGATGGTTTCGCCGTCATTCACCAGCACCTTGGCGTTGACTTCGTTTTTCTTGATGGGCGGTACATCCTGCACTTTGTTCAGGTAATCCGGTTCGTCCTTGGTGACCTTGACCTCCATGATGATGCGGTTGTCGGGGGTGATCTGCGGCGTCACTTCCAGCGACAGCGAAGCCTCCTTGAACGACACCGACGTCGCGCCGCTGGAGCTGGCCTCCTGATAAGGAATCTCGGTGCCCTTGAGGATTTTCGCGGTCTCCTTGTCGGAGGTGACCACTTTGGGCTGCGAGACGATTTCACCGTTGCCGGTTTTCTCCATCGCCGTCAGTTCCAGATCGAGCAGGACGTTATCGGTGATGAAGGCAATGCCGATCCCCGAGGTGTTGCCGATGGTGCCCATGTCGACGAACGGCGAGTTGGTACTGGTGCTGCCCGGCGTGCCGATGGTGGTCGATGAACCGTTACTGACCCCGGAGGTGTTCCAGTTGCCCTTGTTCTGGATCGAGCCGCCCCAGCGCACGCCCAGGCTCTTGTCGTAATCAACGTTGGCCTCGACGATGCGCGCCTCGATCATCACCTGGCGCACCGGAATATCCAGTTGCGCCACGATCCGCCGCAGTTCGTCGAGGCGATCCTGGGTCTGGTACGCAATGATGTTGTTAGTGCGTTCGTCGACGGTGATCGAACCGCGCTCGTCGATTTTCGCTTCAGCGCTGGTCACCGACTGGAACAGTTTGGCGATGTCCGCGGCCTTGGCGTAGTTCACTTGCAGCAATTCACGACGCAGCGGCGCCAGTTCGGCGATCTGCTTTTGCGATTCCAGTTCCTGTCTTTCGCGCGCGGCGATTTCGTCGGCCGGCGCCACCAGCAGCACGTTGCCGATCTTGCGTTTATCCAGCCCTTTGGTTTTCAGCACCAGGTCCAGCGCCTGATCCCACGGCACGTTTTGCAGACGCAAAGTGATGCCGCCCTGCACCGTATCGCTGGCGACCAGATTGAGGTTGGTGAAATCGGCGATCAGTTGCAGCACCGAGCGCACGTCGATGTCCTGAAAGTTCAGCGACAGCTTTTCGCCGACATAGGCCTGGCGGTCGGCATTACGCTTTTGCAGGTCGTCGACGGTCATCGGGCGAATGCTGACGGTGAGCTTATTGTCGGTCTGGAAGGTGGAATACTCGTAAGTACCGCTGGGTTCGACAGTAATTACCGTGCGATCACCGGTCACACCGGCATTGACGAACTGCACCGGGGTGGCGAAATCCTTGACGTCGAGACGTACCCGCAGCTTTTCCGGCAGTTGCGTGCGGGCGAAGTTGAGGATGATCTTGCCGTCATGCTCCTGGATGTCCGGCGCGATGGTCGGGTCCGTCAGATCAATCACCACATTGCCTTCGCCCGCGGTGCCGCGCTGAAAATCCACACCGCGAATGGCCCGGGTTTTCGGCACGAACGCCTTGACCGGCGCCGCTGCCGCTGTCGCGCGCGGTGCAACGGCGGCCGGCCGCGATACTGGCGCTGGCGCTCCCTGGCCGACCACCACGAACAGATTGTTGCCCTCGACTCGCGTGTTATACGGGGCAAGCTGCGTGAGACTGACGATCAGCCGCGTCCGCTCAATGGCTTCGACCACCGTAGCCGTGCGCGCATTGCCGCTGCCCAGATCGAAATTCTTGCTGGTCAGTTGGCTGGCGACACCGGGCAAATCAAGGGCGATCCGCGCTGGCGATTCGGTGGTATAGCCTTTGGGCGGTGGCGGCGGGCCGTCGAACGACAGCTTCAGTTCTACGCGGTCACCCGGCAACGCCGCCACGTCCAGCGCCTTCAGATTGGCCGCGAGTACCATCGGCGACATCAGCGCTATCCATAGCGAAAAACCGAGGGTGGAAAAAATCCTGTTCATTGTTCGACTTCCACTATGAGTGCTCTTTCAAAGGAATGGTGCGCGGACGCTCCAGCCAGGCGCCTTCGCCGTCGGGGACGATTTCGACCACATCAACCTGGGTGGCACTGATGGCGACAATGCGACCATCGTTGCGCCCCAGGTAATCGCCTACTTTCAGGCGATGCACCCCGCCCGCCCCGCGCAACAGCGCAAAGGAGCCGGAAACATTGGAGATCGTGCCGACCATCTCGAACTGCTCGATGTTAAAACCTTCGAGGTACTGCTTGACCCGGTTGGGGTCGGGTTTGACGTTGCGCGAACCGCGCTGCTGCCCGGCCAGATCAACGCGCACCTGACGCGAGAACGGACTGCGCAGGTTGGCGGCGCTATAGGTGAATGTCGGGTAAGAGCGGAAAGTCGGGGTGGGTTCAATCTTGCCGGCCGGGCGCAGACGCACTTCGTTCATGTAGGCATCAAGGTCACTGAAGTCATCGCTGCCGCCACAACCGTGCAGCGCCAACAAGGCCGTCGACAAGACGAGATAACGAATCGGGGTCATTTCGCCAGCCCCTTGTCGTTGTAGCGGTAGGTCTTGGCGAGGATGCTCATGCGCAATTTCGGCCCGCCATCCTTATCGGCAGGCGCCAATTCGAAGTCATGCAGAGTGACGATGCGCGGCAGCCCCGCCACACCACTGACGAAGGTAGCCAGGTCGTGATAAGCGCCGGTGACGGTGATCTGAATCGGTAGTTCGATGTAAAACGGCTGAGTGACTTCCGGCAGCAGTTTGATTTCTTCGAATTCCAGACCACTGCCCAACCCGGTGCGGGTGATGTCTTCCAGCAGCCCCGGCACTTCGGTGTCGCTGGGCAACTGCCGCAGCAACACGCCGAAGGAGTTTTCCATTTCCTTCATCTGCTGGGTGTACAGCTCCAGATTGGCCGACAGGTGCGCCTTGCTGGCGAACTGCTCCTTAAGCGTGGCCTCCTCGTCGCGTTTGGTTTCGAGTTCGGTTTCCAGGTCGCTGATGAAAAAGTTATAACCAAGCGCCAGCACCAGCACCATCAACAGGGCGCCGGCGATGGCTTTCACCGCGGCTGGCCAGGAGCCGATATTGCTGGTGTCCAGGTCGTTGAAGTCGATGTTGCGCAGGCTCTCCAGCCATTCGGACGGCTTCATTGCTCGTCCTCCGCAGTCTTCGGCTGGGTCTGACGAACGGTCAACTGAAAGACGTTGGCCTGCTGCAACTGATCGGCAGAGGTGGCTTTCACTTCGTTCAGGCTCGGTGCGTCAAACCAGTCGGAGGCATCGAGATTGCGCATCAGCTCGGAAACACGGTTGTTCGACTCGGCGGCGCCACTGATCGACAGGGTTTTGCCGAGCATTTTCACGTCGGTGAAGTAAACGCCGTCCGGCAACGTGCGCGCCAACTGATCGAAGATCCGCCCGCTGATCTGCCGGTTGCCCTGCAAGTCTTGGATGATGCGCATGCGTTCGACCAACTGCTGACGACGCGCCTTGAGCTCGCTGATCTGTTTGATCCGTTCGTCGACTACCGCGATTTGCTTGCCGATGTAGTCGTTGCGCGCCACTTGCTGCTCGATCGCGGCGCTGATGACCTGATCGGCAATGAACACGGCGCCCACCGAGCCGACCACGACACCGATCAGCGCCAGCAGGAAGCGTTTGCGCCGCTCTTCACGGCGCTCCTCGCGCCAGGGTAAAAGATTGATCCGCGCCATCAGTCGAAACTCCTGAGCGCGAGCCCGCAGGCAATCATCAGGGCCGGCGCGTCACTGGCCAGCGCCCCGGCATTGACCTTGCTGCTCAGGGCCATGTCGGCAAACGGGTTGGCTACCTGAGTCGGGGTCTTCAGGCGCTGTTCGATCAGGCGGTCCAGCCCCGGCACCGACGCCGTGCCGCCGGCCAGCAGAATATGGTCGACCGCGTTGTACTGGCCGGATGCGAAGAAGAATTGCAGCGAACGCGACACCTGCTGCACCAGCGCCTCGCGAAACGGCTGCAAGACTTCGCTGACGTAATCGTCGGGCAGACCGCCCTGTTTCTTCGCCAGCCCCGCCTGTTCGAGGGTCAGGCCATAACGCCGCTGGATTTCTTCGGTGAGTTGGCGCCCGCCGAACAATTGCTCGCGGGTGTAGATGATCTTGCCGTTGTGCAGGACGCTGAGGGTGGTCATGGTCGCGCCGATGTCGACCACGGCGACGGTAAGGCGCTCTTGGGAAGCGGCCAGTTGCGTGGCGAGCAGGCCGAATGAGCGCTCCAGCGCGTAGGCCTCGACGTCGACCACGCGCGCCGTCAGCCCGGCGAGGGCGAGCGCTGCTTCGCGCACTTCGACGTTTTCCTTGCGACAGGCGGCCAGCAGCACGCTGACCCGCTCGGGGTTGCGCGGCGACACGCCCTGGACTTCGAAGTCGATGGCGACTTCGTCCAGCGGATAGGGAATGTATTGGTCGGCTTCGATCTTGAGCTGATTTTCCAGTTCGTCGTCGGACAGCCCGGCGTCCATTTCAATGATTTTGGTGATCACCGCAGAACCGGCGACGGCCACCGCCACGCCTTTGAGCCCGGTGCGCGCCTTGACCAGCACTCGGCTCAGGGCCAGGCCGACGCCTTCGAGCTCGGCGATATTCTTTTCGACCACGGCGTTCGCCGGCAATGGCTCCACCGCGTACGCCTCGACCCGGTAGCGATCGCCCTGACGGCTCAGTTCCAGCAGCTTCACCGAAGTGGAGCTGATGTCGATCCCCAGTAACGTATTGGTCTTTTTATTGAAGAGTCCCAGCACTACCAATTCCCTATGACTTTCCGTGAGTTACGGACTCTGTAATACGCATTGCGTTCCTTCACCCCGTCTTGACAGAAGCGCAAATGACGCCCCCGCTAGAAAAGTGCTTATAATGCCCAGCGTTTTTTTCCGCTTTTTACTGCCTGCGCGGGTTGTTCTGTGTGTCGCCGGAACCCCGTCGCCAAATTCATTCTTTGCCCTGGATGTCCAAAAGCCTTGATTCGTCTGCTGAAATTTTTCGGTTGGTCCATCGTCGCCGTTTTCTGCGGACTGCTTTTAGGTCTCAGCGGCGCCTATCTTTACCTTAGTCCGGGTTTGCCGTCTGTGGAGGCCCTGAGAAGCATTCAGTTGCAGATTCCTTTGCGGGTATACAGCAGCGATAACAAGTTGATCGCAGAATTTGGCGAAATGCGCCGGACTCCGATCCGTTTCGCCGACATTCCGCCCAATTTCATTAATGCGTTACTAAGTGCTGAAGACGACAATTTCGCCAATCACTATGGCGTTGATCCGAGCAGCCTGATGCGCGCCGCGACCCAGTTGGTCAAAAGCGGTCACATCCAGTCCGGCGGCAGCACCATTACCATGCAGGTGGCGAAGAACTTCTTCCTGACCAGCGAACGCAGCTTCTCGCGCAAAACCACCGAGATTTTGCTGGCACTGCAAATTGAACGGCAGCTGACCAAGGACGAAATCCTTGAGCTGTACGTGAACAAAATCTATCTCGGCAACCGCGCCTACGGCATCGAGGCGGCGGCGCAGGTGTATTACGGCAAGTCGATCCGCGACGTCAGCCTGGCGCAGATGGCGATGATCGCCGGCCTGCCGAAAGCCCCGTCACGCTTCAACCCGCTGGCCAACCCGGCGCGCAGTAAAGAGCGTCGCGACTGGATCCTCGGGCGCATGTACAAGCTCGGCAAGATCAGCGAGGCGGACTACACCGCCGCGATCAACGAACCGCTGAACGCCAGTTATCACGTGCCGACGCCGGAAGTGAATGCGCCGTACATCGCCGAAATGGCCCGTGCCGAAATGGTCGGTCGTTATGGCAGTGACGCCTACACCGAAGGTTTCCGCGTCACCACCACGGTGCCGAGCAACCTGCAGGAAATGGCCAACACCGCGCTGCACGAAGGCTTGATGACCTACGACCAGCGTCACGGCTACCGTGGCCCTGAATCGCGCCTGCCGGGCAAGACTCGCGAGGCCTGGGTCAGCGAGCTGAGCAAACAACGCACCATCAGCAGCCTCGAACCCGCCATTGTCACCCAGGTCGACAAGAACGGCCTGCAAGTGCTGACCCGCACCGGCGAAGAACATGTCGCCTGGGACACCATGAAATGGGCGCGGCCGTTCCTCAACACCAACAGCATGGGCGCCAACCCGCGCCAGCCGTCGGATGTTGCCCAGGTCGGCGATCTGGTACGCGTGCAGCGCCAGAAGGACAACTCGCTGAAGTTCAGCCAGCTCCCGCAGGCACAAGGTGCGCTGGTGTCGCTGGATCCGCAAAACGGCGCGATTCGCTCGCTGGTCGGCGGTTTCGCTTTCGAGCAGAGCAACTACAACCGCGCCATGCAGGCCAAGCGTCAGCCGGGTTCGAGCTTCAAGCCGTTCGTCTACAGTGCGGCGCTGGATAACGGCTACACCGCCGCCACGCTGGTCAACGACGCGCCAATCGTGTTTGTCGACGAGTACCTCGACAAGGTCTGGCGTCCGAAGAACGACACCAACACCTTCCTCGGCCCGATCCGCCTGCGTGAAGGTTTGTACAAGTCGCGCAACCTGGTGTCGATCCGCTTGGTGCAAGCGATGGGCGTTAGCAAGACCATCGACTACATCAGCCGATTTGGTTTCAACAAGCAGGATCTGCCGCCGAACCTGTCGCTGGCCCTGGGTACCGCGACGCTGACACCGATGGAGATCGCCACCGGATGGAGTACGTTCGCCAACGGTGGTTACAAGATCACGCCTTACGTCATCGACAAGATCGAAAGCCGTAACGGCGACACCCTGTTCGTCGCCAACCCGCCAACCGTACCTAAGGGTGGTTCGGCGACAGACGGTATCGCCGCACCGAACGCCGAATCGTTCACGGTCAATGCGGCACCGGTTCCGGGTGAAGCACCAGGCAATGCTGCCGTGCCGCAAGCGCCGGCCGTGGCTGAGCGAATCGTCGATGGTCGCACCACGTACATCCTCAACAGCATGTTGCAGGACGTGATCAAGCTCGGCACTGGCCGTCGTGCACTGGCCATGGGCCGCAGTGACATCGCCGGTAAAACCGGTACCACCAACGAATCGAAAGACGCCTGGTTCTCCGGTTACAACGGCGATTACGTGACCACGGTCTGGACCGGTTTCGACCAACCGGAAAGCCTCGGTCGTCGCGAATTCGGCGGCACCGTGGCGCTGCCGATCTGGATGAACTACATGTCGGCTGCGCTGAAGGACAAGCCGCCTCACGTCCAGCCTGAGCCGGAAGGTTTGCTGAGCCTGCGGGTGGATCCGGTGAGCGGTCGCGCGGCAACGCCAAGCACGCCGGGTGCGTACTTCGAGCTGTTCAAGGCTGAAGACACGCCGCCGTCGGTGAATGAGCTGGGTAACGGCGCTGTACCGGGCAGCCCGCTGCCAGCGGATGAGCAGGCGCCGATCGATCTGTTCTGATCCGCAGCTACTGAAAAGCCCCGCCTTCGTGAGAAGTGCGGGGCTTTTTTACGGCTGAAGATCAAGAGCCCCTCACTGTAGAGACCGGTACATCCTTTACACATTAGACCGGGGACATCGTTTACACCTTTTCCAGGCTTGCTACGCGTTTAGCGCCGCGTTCAAGCCTGCCTAAACAGAAGGTGCAAAAGTACAACTCCCACACATCATCAGCCACCTCCTTCAGCGCGATCTCTTCGCCGATCAGTGCCTCTCCCAGAAAAATCAGCTGTCCTTTCCATTTGAACTCTCCGTTCGAACGAACCTTACGCACTTCAACGTCAGTGCCGTATTCAACCGCTGGCAGGTAACCGGGGTAGGGTCGTAACGACGGGCTATACACCGAAGCAGGTGGCTTCATGTCCAACGCGGTGTGCGGTCGAACCTGATTGAAGTCCTGGATGAAATCCTCAAAGGCCAATTGCTGGCGCACAAGATTTTCCGCAGGTGTTCGTAATACCGCTGCTTTCAGCGTTCGGTGCATCCGTTCGTGCCGGCCATTTTGGTCGGGACGGCCAGGCGTAATTGTCTCGACGTGAATTCCGTGCCTGATGAACCACACCGACAACTTCGATAAACGCGCCAAACCCGTTGATGCGAAGGGAGCGCCATTGTCCGTGCGAATCACATCCGGCAACCCAAACTCCCGGAAGGCCCACTCGAAGCCCTGCCGCGTCGGCTCCCCATGCGTGCTGGGCAATGCCCGGCAAAGCAGCAGATAGCGACTCATCTGGTCGGTAATGGTCAGCGGATAGCACCAATTGCCATCCTGCATTTTGAATTGCCCTTTGTAATCGGCACACCAGGTCTGATTGGGTTGATCGACCGGACGCAAATGCGTCGGAGCGCGTGGGCGCACGGGATAGGGGCGCCGCGCGGTGACCAGACCAGCCTTCTTCAACCATATCCCGGCGGTACTCGCGGCCGGCCAGTGGATATCCGGATCGGAGACGCGCAGACGATCAATGATCTGCTTAGGCCCCCGATCGGGATGCTCGTTTTTCTTGGTCAGCAGCGTGGCTATGATTTCGTCGGGCGTTTGATGAGGGCAATTCAATGGCTTACGCGATTGCTCTTTCAAGCCGTCCACGCCCAGTGCTGCATACCGTTCCAGCCACTTGTCGATGGTTGGACGGCTGACGCCATAGCGCCGACTTAATTGGCTTTTGGTGTAACTGCCGCCAAGCCAGTCGCTGACTAACTTCACTCGTTGATCCATTGGGGACTCTTGATTCCAGGGCATGGTCAGCACCTCCTGACCATGATTGATACCTGTAAACCATGTCCCCGGTCTCAAACGTAAAGGATGTACCCGGTCTTTACCCACCCTAGCCCTCTCCCGGAGGGAGAGGGGACTGACCGAGTTGTCTGGCGCCCTACATCGACCTGAGAGAGTTGTGTCGATTATGGACTCAAAACAATGCGTTCAGGTCGGCGCAACTCCCGAGCATCCCCCAATCAGTCCCCTCTCCCTCCGGGAGAGGGTTAGGGTGAGGGGCTCTTGATCCTCAGGCAATAAAAAGCCCCAACTCTCACGAGCCGGGGCTTTCGGTTGAAGCGTTACAACGGCTTAGCCGTTGAACACGTCATCCACGCTTTTCAGCGGGTAGTTCTTCGGATACGGCAGGGTGGCCACACCGGTCTCGATCGCGGCTTTGGCCACAGCGTCGGAGATCAGGGTGATCAGGCGCTTGTCCATTGGCTTCGGAATGATGTACTCACGACCGAATTCCAGCGGAGCACCACCGTAGGCGTCGCACACGTCCTGAGGCACTGGCAGCTTGGCCAGTTCACGCAGGGCGTTGGCGGCAGCCACTTTCATTTCTTCGTTGATGCGCTTGGCACGAACGTCCAGAGCACCACGGAAGATGAACGGGAAGCCCAGTACGTTGTTGACCTGGTTCGGGTAGTCCGAACGGCCGGTCGCCATGATCACGTCGTTGCGGGTGGCGTGCGCCAGTTCCGGGGAGATTTCCGGATCCGGGTTCGAGCAGGCGAACACGATCGGGTTGGCCGCCATCGACAGCAAGCCTTCAGCGCTCAGCAGGTTCGGGCCGGACAGACCGACGAACACGTCAGCGCCTTGCAGAGCGTCAGCCAGGCTGCGCTTCTCGGTGGCGTGGGCGAATACGGCTTTGTACTGGTTCAGGTCGTCACGGCCGGAGTGGATCACGCCGGTACGGTCAACCATGAAGATGTTTTCGATGCGTGCGCCCATGCTCACCAGCAATTTCATGCAGGAGATGGCGGCAGCACCAGCGCCCAGGCAGACGATCTTGGCGTCTGGCAGGGTTTTGCCGGCGATTTCCAGGGCGTTGATCATGCCCGCAGCGGTCACGATCGCGGTGCCGTGCTGGTCATCGTGGAATACCGGAATGTCGCACTGCTCGATCAGAGCACGTTCGATTTCAAAGCACTCAGGCGCCTTGATGTCTTCCAGGTTGATACCACCGAAGGTGATGGAAATGCGTTTTACGGTGTCGATAAAGGCTTGCGGGCTTTCGGAGTCGACTTCGATGTCGAAAACGTCGATGCCGGCGAAGCGCTTGAACAGCACGCCTTTACCTTCCATCACTGGCTTGGAAGCCAGTGGGCCGAGGTTACCCAGGCCCAGAATCGCGGTGCCATCGGAAATGACTGCAACCAGGTTGCCCTTGCCGGTGTATTTGTAGGCCAGTTCAGGATCGCGAGCGATCTCACGCACTGGTTCAGCTACGCCGGGGCTATAGGCCAGCGACAAGTCGCGAGCAGTAGCAGTGGCCTTGGTGAGCTCGACACTCAGCTTTCCTGGACGAGGATTGGCATGATATTCGAGAGCGGCAGTTTTCAGATCAGACATTTTGGCATTCCGCTTTTTACTGTTGGACAGACTGGTCAGCGAGGATACGCGCCTCGCAAAGTCCCCACAAGACTGAGCGGTCACCCCTGTCAAGCGCCCTGCCCTACGACTTTGGGCCAAGAGCCACGGCGCACAAGGGCTTGACTGTTCACAATCGACAGAAAAAATGTCTACAATTTTTATTCAGCGTGCGCTCTGCAACATCGAAGGATCGGTCAATGGCAAAAGCCAACGCGATTCATCCGATTTCAATCCGCCGCGCCGCGAACGATCGACGATCCAGCCGCGAGCCTCGATTTGTCGGCCCTTCAGCGCCTGCAAACGAACATGGTCAAATTGTCCGACGAGATTGGGTGCAACACGCAATACAAGCGAGCCCTGCAACTCGATCCAGATTCCGCCACGATTGCGCTGAACCTTGCTCACACGCCCTTGAACCACGGCGAACCCCGAGCGCTGGATCTGCTCCGCTTTCAGTACAGGTGACTGACGCCAGAGCCCCAGGCCCGCCTGTCGCGCGCTGCTTTCGGCGGCTTGCTGACACTTAACAAGATCAACATTCGGCGCCACCGCGACCTGGAAACCGAGGCCATCGGCGAGCATTTGCGCTTCGAGATTGGCGCCGCCGGCACTGTAAATATGCGCGAGCGTACGTCCGTAATGGTCTTTGGCTTGCTTGCCGAGGCGCAAACCGACACGTCCGCCGCTGGCATCGACCAAGGCTTGCAGACGTTTGCGCGCTGCCACCGCGAACGGTTCGTCGCTGCGGCCTTGCTTGCCCAGTTCAGGCGTATTGAGACCGATCATGCGCACGCTGCGGCCGTCGCTCAGGCGCACTGTGTCGCCATCGACCACGCGCTGCACGGCGACGCTGGCCAGTCCGGAAGGCACCGGACAGAAGGCTTGCGCGCTGGAAAGCCAAATGGCAGACACAAAAAAGGCGCCCGCAAGGGACGCCTTTTTCAACAGCAAGGAAAAGCCCATTGGGCCCTTCAACCTTACTCTGCAGCAGCTGGAGCTTTCTTGCCGAAAGCGCCGAAACGGTCTGCGAAGCGCTGTACACGACCGCCAGTATCCAGAGTCTTCTGCTTACCGGTGTAGAACGGGTGGCACTCGTTGCATACGTCAGTACCCAGTGGCTTGCACAGGTTCGAACGAGTTTCGAACTTGTTGCCGCAGCTGCAAGTTACTTCGATGGTTTCGTATGCTGGATGGATATCGGCTTTCATGGTGTATTCCTCAGGCTAGCGTGCCGCCACTCAACACTATTGTTGAATACCGCACGTAATTAGGCCGCGGATTCTACCAGACATTGCCAATCACGCAAGCTGTCGCTGACACCGACCGTCTGCTAGGCTCCCGACCCATTGCACTGTCCCTGTGGGAGCGAGCCTGCTCGCGAAGCCGATCTATCAGCCAGCATTTTAGTCGCCTGACACAGCGCTTTCGCGAGCAGGCTCGCTCCCACAGGTTATGTCCGCAGTCCTTTTAATCGTCTGTTGATCGAGATCCCCCCGCGTGCCCGACGCCATTCTGCGCCTTGCCTTGCCCTCGCCTCTGCGCCGCCTGTTCGACTATCGAGCGCCGGCCGGCGTGCTGCGCGAGCAATTGCAGCCGGGCATGCGCCTGCGCGTGCCGTTCGGTCGACGCGAGATGATCGGCATTCTGGTCGAGGTCACGGACACCAGCGAAGTGCCGGTCGAGAAGCTCAAACCGGCGCTAGCGCTGCTCGATGCCACGCCGCCGCTGCCGCCAGCGCTGTTCAAACTGTGCCTGTGGACGTCGCAGTATTACCAGCACAGCCTCGGCGACACGTTGAGCTGGGCGCTGCCGGTGCTGTTGCGTCAGGGCGAACTGGCCGAAGCCCGGCAAGAGCGCTTCTGGTCGATTACCCCCGGCGCCAGCCTTGATGATCCGCGTGTCGCCCGCGCCCCGCGTCAGCGTGAAGCACTTGCCACCCTGGCCCAGCATCCGCACGGCGTCGCGCATCAGCTACTGAGCAAGCTGATGCTGAGCAAGGACAGTCTCGATCTGCTGCTGGCCAAGAATTTGGTGCAAGTGGAAATCCGTCGCCATGCGCCGGGCGCGCGCCATGAGCACTGGCTGGCACAGCCGGAACTGCCGCTCAACACCGAACAACGCGCCGCCTACGAGGCTATCCGCGCCGGTTTCGACAGTTATCACGCCTTCCTGTTGGCCGGCGTCACCGGCAGCGGCAAGACCGAAGTCTATTTGCAGCTGATTCGCGAAACCCTCGAAGCCGGCAAGCAGGCGCTGGTGCTGATCCCCGAGATCAACCTCGGCCCGCAGACGCTGGCGCGCTTCGAACAGCGTTTCAATGCGCGCATCGCCCTGCTGCATTCGGCGGTCAATGATCGCGAACGCCTCGACGCCTGGCTCGCCGCGCGCGATGGCGAGGCCGACATCATTATCGGCACCCGTTCGGCGCTGTTCACCCCGATGAAAAACCCCGGGCTGATCATCATCGACGAGGAGCACGACGGTTCTTATAAACAGCAGGAAGGTTTGCGTTACCACGCCCGCGACCTGGCGCTGGTGCGAGCGCGGCAGGAAAACATCCCGATCGTGCTCGGCTCCGCCACGCCTTCGCTGGAAAGCCTGCACAACGCCTACACCGGGCGGTACGGCCTGCTGCGCCTGAACGAACGCGCCGGTGGCGCCAAACAACCACGCTTCCTGCGCTTGGATGTGAAAAGCCGTCCGCTGGACAGCGGTATTTCCGGGCCGATGCAGCAAGCCATCGGCCAGACTCTTGCCAATGGCCAGCAGGTGTTGGTGTTCCTCAACCGCCGCGGCTTTGCCCCGACGTTGCTGTGTCACGATTGCGGCTGGATGTCCGAGTGTTCGCGTTGCGATGCGCGGATGACGGTGCATCAGCGTCATGGCGAATTGCGTTGCCACCATTGCGGCTACGTTGAACGCGTGCCGCGCCAGTGCCCGAAGTGCAACAAGGTCGATCTGCGTCCGGTAGGCGCGGGTACCGAGCGCGCCGAGGAACGATTGTCGATTCTGTTCCCGGATTACCCGGTGCTGCGGGTCGATCGCGACAGCACTTCACGCAAAGACGCAATGAATCAGTTGTTCGCAACGATTCAGAAGGGCCAGCCGTGCATTCTGGTCGGCACGCAGATGCTTGCCAAAGGTCACCACTTTCCGCGAGTCACGCTGGTGTCGATCCTCGATGCCGACGGTGGTTTGTTCTCCGGCGACTTCCGCGCCAGCGAGCGCATGGCGCAGTTGATCGTGCAGGTCGCCGGACGGGCCGGGCGCGCGGAAGAACCGGGCAAGGTGATCATTCAGACTCACCTCGCCGACCACCCTTTATTGGTGCAACTGACCGAACAGGGTTACTTCGCCTTTGCCGAGCAGGCATTGAGCGAACGCCGGGCGGCCGGGCTGCCGCCATTTGCGCATCTGGCGCTGCTGCGTGCCGAAGCGCACAAACCGGGCCAGGCCGAAGGTTTCCTTGATGAGGCGTGCAGCGAAGCCGAGCGTTTGCTGGTCGAGCAGAACTTGAGCGGAATTGAATTGCTTGGACCGGTGCCCGCGCCGATGGAGCGACGGGCCGGGCGTTATCGTGCGCAGTTGTTATTGCAGGCGACGGCGCGGGCGCCGCTGCACCGGTTGCTGGCCAGTTGGTTGCTGGTATTGGAGCAGATGCCGAGTGGGCGCGCGGTGCGCTGGTCGCTGGATGTCGACCCCGTCGATTTGTATTGACCCCACAACCTGTAGGAGCAAGGCTTGCCCGCGATAGGGCCCTGAAGATCGCCTTCGCTGGCAAGCCATGCTCCTACAAGCGATGGCGTCCTGAAGATCGCCTTCGCTGGCAAGCCTTGTTCCTGCAAGGGATGGCGGTCGAATTGTCACCACATATCCATAAGCTGCCTGCTAAGGTTGGCAAGCCCGACTTCGCAACGGATAATGCCCAGTTTTTCCACCCGCGCATCGATGCGCCGCCGCGCTTGCGGTCGAAAGAGAAGACCATGAAAGACACCATTCGCCAGCTGATCCAACAAGCCCTCACCCAACTCGTCAACGAAGGTGTGTTGCCTGAAGGCCTGTCGCCGGCGATTCAGGTGGAGAACGCTCGTGACAAGACCCACGGCGACTTCGCCAGCAACATCGCGATGATGCTGGCCAAGCCTGCGGGCATGAAGCCGCGCGATCTGGCGGAAAAAATCATCGCCGCGCTGCCGGCTGACGAAAACGTCACCAAGGCTGAAATTGCCGGCCCGGGCTTCATCAATTTTTTCCAGAACACCCAGGCTTTGGCCAATCGCCTCGAAGCCGCTTTGGCCGACGAGCACCTTGGCGTGCGCAAGGCTGGCCCTGTGCAGCGTACCGTGATCGACCTGTCGGCACCGAACCTGGCCAAAGAGATGCACGTCGGCCACTTGCGCTCGACCATCATCGGCGACGGTGTAGCGCGAGTTCTTGAATTCCTCGGCGATGAAGTGATCCGTCAGAACCACGTTGGCGACTGGGGCACCCAGTTCGGCATGCTGATGGCCTATTTGCAGGAAAACCCGATCACCAGCGACGAGCTGTCTGACCTGGAAAACTTCTACCGCGCCGCCAAACAGCGTTTCGATGAATCCGAAGAGTTCGCCGACCTCGCCCGCGGCCTGGTGGTCAAGCTGCAGGCTGGCGATGCCGAGTGCCTGGGGCTGTGGACCAAGTTCAAGGACATCTCGCTGTCGCACTGCCAGAAGATCTACGAACTGCTCAACGTAAAACTGACGATGGCCGACGTGATGGGCGAAAGTGCCTACAACGACGACCTGATCAACGTGGTCAACGACCTGAAAGCAGCCGGCATGCTCGTTGAGAGCAACGGCGCGCAGTGCGTGTTCCTCGACGAGTTCAAGAACGCCGACGGCGACCCGCTGCCGGTGATCATCGTCAAGGCTGACGGCGGCTACCTGTACGCCACCACTGATCTGGCGGCCGTGCGCTACCGCAGTGGCACGCTGAAGGCTGATCGCGCTCTGTACTTCGTCGATCAGCGTCAGGCCCTGCACTTCCAGCAAGTGTTCGCCGTGGCGCGCAAGGCCGGTTTCGTCACCCATCCGATGGAGATGGAGCACATGGGCTTCGGCACCATGAATGGCGCGGATGGCCGTCCGTTCAAGACTCGTGATGGCGGTACCGTGAAACTCGTTGATCTGCTGATCGAAGCAGAAGATCGCGCTTTCAAACTGGTACAGGAAAAGAATCCGGACTTGCCAGTCGAAGCGCTGAAAGAAATCGCGAAGGTCGTTGGTATCGACTCGGTTAAGTACGCTGACCTGTCCAAGCATCGCGCCAGCGACTACAGCTTCAACTTCGATCTGATGCTGAATTTCGAAGGCAACACGGCTCCCTACCTGCTTTACGCCTACACCCGTGCTGCCGGCGTTTTCCGCAAGCTGGAAAAGGACTTCAGCGAAGTACAAGGGCAAATCGTCCTTGAAGCCGAACTTGAGCAAGAACTAGGTACCAAACTGGCACAATTCGGTGAAGTTCTGAATGGCGTGGCGGAAAAAGGCACCCCGCACATTCTCTGCACCTATCTTTATGATCTGGCCAGTCTGTTCTCCAGTTTCTATGAGAACTGCCCGATCCTGAAAGCCGAAACGCCAGACCAGATGCAAAGCCGTCTGCGCCTGACTGAATTGACACGTCGCACCCTTAAACAAGGCCTGGAGCTGTTGGGCCTGAAAGTCCTGGAGCAAATGTAAGTTGGCTGCCAAGAAAAAACCTGCACCCAAGCGTGGCGCCAGCCGTTATCAAGCTCCTGCGAAGCAACCGATTCCGGGTTGGCTATGGATGGCCATCGGCCTGACGGTCGGCGCGTTCATCGTGTTCCTGATGAAGCTGGAGCCGGGCAAGGGTAGCGACACGGTCAAGCGCGAGAAAATCGAACAAGCGCAACAGCAGAAAGCGTCGAAAATCGCCGAGGCCAACAAGACCCCGCCGAGCCCGACGCAACCGGTGAAGCCGAAGTACGACTTCTACACCCTGCTGCCGGAGTCGGAAGTCATCGTGCCGCCGGACGCCGTGCCTGAGAAGACGCTGCCGACGCCACAAGTGCCGGCCATCCCGACCACACCGGTGACACCGGCAGAAGCGGCGAAGATCGATACTGCGCGCGCACAGGCGGCGCTGGCCGGGATTACCCCGCCGCCAGCACCACCCGTGAGCAAAGCGGCACCAGTGACCAAGTTCTTCCTCCAGGCCGGTTCATTCCGCAAGGAAACCGATGCCGACAAGGTGCGCGCGCAGATCATTCTGCTCGGTCAGGCGGTGGCGGTTGAATCCGGCACGGTCAAGGATGAAACCTGGTACCGCGTACTGGTCGGCCCGTTCAGCAACCGTGAACAGCTGACCACTGCCCAGAAACAACTGGCCGGCGCCGGCTTCAGCAACCTGTTGTTACAACAGCGCCAAAGCCGCTGATTGTCTCCCGTGGGCACCTCACTCTGAGGCTGCCCACAATCCCTGTGGTGAGGGGATTTTTCCCCGACCGGCTGCGCAGCCGTGGTAAATCCGGCATTCGCGGTGTGTCAGAGCGACTGCAAGCGCAGGTTTGAGGGCCGCTTCGCGCCCCAACGGGGATAAATCCCCTCGCCACAGTCTCATTCGCCGTTCGTCCCTCTGCGCCCTCTGCGGTTGAAATCCTCTCCAGCACCCCCATATGAATGGGCATAAGGCACTTTCGCCCAGCTGTGTGGAGACTCTTCCCTTGACCACCATCGTTTCAGTCCGCCGCCACGGTAAAGTCGTCATGGGCGGCGACGGCCAGGTTTCTCTCGGCAACACCGTGATGAAAGGCAACGCGAAAAAAGTCCGTCGCCTGTACCACGGCCAGGTCATCGCCGGTTTCGCCGGTGCCACTGCCGACGCCTTTACCCTCTTCGAACGTTTCGAAGGCCAGCTTGAGAAACATCAGGGCCACCTGATCCGTGCCGCCGTCGAACTCGCCAAAGAATGGCGCACCGACCGTTCCCTGAGCCGACTCGAAGCCATGCTCGCGGTCGCCAACAAAGACGCGTCCCTGATCATTACCGGTAACGGTGACGTGGTCGAACCCGAAAATGGCCTTATTGCCATGGGTTCCGGCGGCGGCTATGCGCAGGCTGCCGCCAGCGCCCTGCTGAAAAAGACTGATCTGTCGGCCCGTGAAATCGTCGAAACCGCTTTGGGTATCGCCGCCGACATCTGTGTATTCACCAACCACACTCAGACCATTGAGGAGCAGGATCTCGCTGAAGAAGCCTGATACGGCCCCTGTGCCACGGCTTTTTTCTGCTTGAGGACCGCCAATTATTATGTCCATGACTCCCCGCGAAATCGTCCACGAACTCAACCGCCACATCATCGGCCAGGACGATGCCAAGCGCGCCGTCGCGATTGCCCTGCGCAACCGCTGGCGCCGCATGCAGCTGCCTGAAGAGCTGCGCGTTGAAGTGACCCCGAAGAACATCCTGATGATCGGCCCGACCGGTGTCGGTAAAACCGAGATCGCCCGTCGTCTGGCCAAACTGGCCAACGCACCGTTCATCAAAGTCGAAGCGACCAAGTTCACCGAAGTCGGCTACGTCGGCCGTGATGTCGAATCGATCATCCGTGATCTGGCTGATGCCGCGATCAAGATGCTCCGTGAGCAGGAAATGACCAAGGTTCGCCACCGCGCCGAAGACGCCGCCGAGGATCGTATCCTCGACGCGCTGCTGCCGCCGGCACGCATGGGCTTCAGCAACGAAGAAGCGCCGAGCAGCGACTCCAATACCCGTCAGCTGTTCCGCAAGCGCCTGCGCGAAGGTCAGCTGGATGACAAGGAAATCGAGATCGAAGTCGCCGAAGTGGCCGGCATCGAGATCGCCACGCCGCCAGGCATGGAAGAAATGACCAACCAGTTGCAGTCCCTGTTCGCCAACATGGGCAAGGGCAAGAAGAAGTCCCGCAAGCTCAAGGTCAAAGAAGCGCTGAAGCTGGTGCGCGACGAAGAAGCCGGGCGTCTGGTCAATGAAGAAGAGTTGAAAGCCAAGGCCCTGGAAGCCGTCGAGCAGCACGGCATCGTGTTCATCGACGAGATCGACAAAGTCGCCAAGCGTGGCAACGTCGGCGGCGCCGATGTCTCCCGTGAAGGCGTACAGCGCGACCTGCTGCCGCTGATCGAAGGCTGCACCGTCAACACCAAACTGGGCATGGTCAAGACTGACCACATCCTGTTCATCGCGTCCGGTGCGTTCCACCTGAGCAAGCCAAGCGATCTGGTGCCGGAGCTGCAAGGTCGCCTGCCGATCCGCGTCGAACTCAAGGCCCTGACCCCGTCGGACTTCGAGCGTATTCTCAGCGAACCGCATGCCTCGCTCACCGAGCAATATTGCGCGCTGCTGAAAACCGAAGGTTTGAACATCGAGTTCCAGCCGGAAGGCATCAAGCGCATCGCCGAGATCGCCTGGCAGGTCAACGAGAAGACCGAGAACATCGGTGCCCGTCGTTTGCACACCTTGCTGGAGCGCCTGCTTGAAGAGGTGTCGTTCAGTGCCGGCGATATGGCCAGCACCCACGATGAGAAGCCGATTCTGATCAACGCCGAATACGTCAACAGCCACCTCGGCGAATTGGCGCAGAACGAAGACCTGTCCCGTTATATCCTGTAAGCCTCTCTTACAGATGTAATGGAACTGTGGGAGCGAGCCTGCTCGCGAAGACGGCAGTACATTCAACCCTGTGTTGACTGAACCACCGCATTCGCGAGCAGGCTCGCTCCCACAAGGTTCCGCACTAGACGGATACCTGATCATGACCCCCAAAGAAATCAAACTGCACAAAGCCTCGAAAACCCTGACGCTCACCTATGCGTCCGGCGAGGAGTACACCCTGCCCGCTGAATTCCTGCGCGTGCATTCTCCCTCTGCCGAGGTCCAGGGCCACGGCAAACCGATCCTGCAATTCGGCAAGCTCAACGTCGGTCTGAGCAAGCTGGAACCGGCCGGTCACTACGCACTGAAACTGACCTTCGACGACGGTCACGACAGCGGCCTGTTCACCTGGGACTATCTCTACGAGCTGGGGCGACGTTATGACGCACTCTGGGCCGATTATCTGGCCGAGCTCAAAGCCGCCGGAAAAACCCGCGACCCGGACGAGTCGATCGTCAAGCTGATGCTCTAGCCCGAGCCTTGCGCTCATTAGAGGGCATTTTCTAAATTCATCTGTTTGAATGCTCCGCTGTATGGCCGAGGATCGGCCTGCTTGCGAAAAAAATTAAACTCGGGTAACCAATGGAGCTGGCAAGTTCCCTGCAGTGCTCTACGACTGTAAAGCAGCTATGCAGAATTAACGGTCACCCGAGCAGTAGTACCTGGCATTGGCTGTGGAACTGCACAGCAGAAAACCGGGTACTCGTCTCAGGACAATGGAGCGTCGTAGATGAGTAACAAGAATAACGATGACCTGAAGTATCAAGCCTCGGAAAACACCCTGGGGCTTAATCCCGTCGTTGGGCTACGCGGAAAGGATCTGCTGGCCTCTGCTCGTATGGTGCTGAAACAGGCCATCAAACAACCGATCCATAGTGTCAAACACGTCACCCATTTCGGCCTCGAACTGAAGAACGTGTTGTTCGGCAAATCCGAACTGCAACCGGCCGGCGATGACCGTCGCTTCGCCGACCCTGCGTGGAGCCAGAACCCGCTCTACAAACGTTATCTGCAAACTTATCTGGCGTGGCGCAAGGAACTCCACTCCTGGATCGACGACAGCAGCCTGTCACCCAAAGACATCGCGCGCGGCCACTTCGTCATCAACCTGATGACCGAAGCCATGGCCCCGACCAACACCGCCGCCAACCCGGCAGCGGTGAAACGCTTCTTCGAAACCGGCGGCAAAAGCCTGCTCGATGGCCTCTCGCATCTGGCCAAGGATCTGGTACACAACGGCGGCATGCCGAGCCAGGTCAACATGGGCGCGTTCGAGGTCGGCAAGAGCCTGGGCGTGACCGAGGGGGCGGTGGTGTTTCGCAACGACGTGCTGGAGCTGATCCAGTACAAGCCGATCACCGAGCAAGTCCACGAGCGTCCGTTGCTGGTGGTGCCGCCACAGATCAACAAGTTCTACGTATTCGACTTAAGCCCGGACAAGAGTCTGGCGCGTTTCTGCCTGCGCAACAACGTGCAGACGTTCATCGTCAGTTGGCGCAACCCGACCAAGGCACAGCGCGAATGGGGCCTGTCGACGTATATCGATGCGCTGAAAGAGGCGGTCGATGTGGTCACCGCGATCACCGGCAGCAAAGACATCAACATGCTCGGTGCCTGCTCCGGCGGCATCACCTGCACCGCCCTGCTCGGCCACTACGCGGCGCTTGGCCAGAAGAAGGTCAATGCCATGACCCTGCTGGTCAGCGTGCTCGACACGACGCTGGACAGCGACGTCGCGCTGTTTGTCGATGAACAGACCCTTGAGACCGCCAAGCGCCACTCGTATCAGGCCGGCGTGCTGGAAGGCAAAGACATGGCCAAGGTCTTCGCGTGGATGCGCCCCAATGACCTGATCTGGAATTACTGGGTCAACAACTACCTGCTCGGCAACGAGCCGCCGGTGTTCGACATCCTGTTCTGGAACAACGACACCACACGGTTGCCGGCCGCGTTCCACGGCGATCTGATCGAAATGTTCAAAAACAACCCACTGATTCGCCCCAACGCACTGGAAGTGTGCGGCACGCCGATCGACCTCAAACAGGTCACGTCCGACATCTTCTCGCTGGCCGGCACCAACGATCACATCACCCCATGGAAGTCCTGCTACAAGTCGGCGCAGTTGTTTGGTGGCAAGGTCGAATTCGTGCTGTCGAGCAGCGGGCATATACAGAGCATTCTGAACCCGCCGGGCAACCCGAAATCGCGCTACATGACCGGCGAAGAGATGGCCGCCAATGCCGATGACTGGCAAGAGAACTCGACCAAGCACACCGACTCCTGGTGGCTGCACTGGCAGGCATGGCAGGCAGAGCGTTCGGGCGACCTGAAAAAGGCCCCACTGAAACTGGGCAACAAGGCGTATCCGGCCGGTGAAGCCTCGCCGGGCACTTACGTTCACGAGCGGTAACTGACACACCTCGACCCCCCAAATTGTGGGGTGAACCTGTGGCGAGGGGATTTATCCCCGTTGGGCTGCGCAGCGGCCCCAAAACCAGCTGACGCGGTATTTCTGAACAACCGCGTGTGAAGATTTTGCGACTGCTGCGCAGCCGAACGGGGATAAATCCCCTCGCCACAAGGCTCACTCCTACACGGAATCGGGTGTACTTAACATTCACAGGGCCTGACGCATGCCGCAACCTTTCATATTCCGTACCGTCGATCTGGATGGCCAAACCATCCGCACCGCGGTACGCCCCGGCAAGCCTCACTTGACGCCCTTGCTGATTTTCAACGGCATCGGCGCCAACCTGGAGCTGGTGTTTCCGTTCGTCGCGGCACTGGACCCGGATCTGGAAGTAATCGCCTTCGACGTCCCCGGTGTCGGCGGCTCCTCGACGCCGAACCGGCCGTATCGCTTTCCCGGCCTGGCCAAGCTGACCTCGCGGATGCTCGATTACCTCGACTACGGCCAGGTCAACGTCATCGGCGTGTCCTGGGGCGGTGCGCTGGCGCAACAGTTCGCTTACGACTACCCCGAGCGCTGCAAGAAACTGGTGCTGGCGGCGACCGCTGCCGGTGCGGTGATGGTGCCGGGCAAACCGAAAGTGCTATGGATGATGGCCAGCCCCCGGCGCTACATCCAGCCATCCCATGTCATCCGCATCGCGCCATTGATCTACGGCGGCTCGTTCCGCCGCGACCCGACGCTGGCCGCCAGCCACGCGGCGAAAGTGCGTTCGGCCGGCAAGCTCGGTTACTACTGGCAACTGTTCGCCGGGCTGGGCTGGACCAGCATTCACTGGCTGCACAAGATCCATCAGCCGACGCTGGTGCTGGCCGGCGACGACGACCCGCTGATCCCGTTGATCAACATGCGCATGCTCGCCTGGCGCATTCCCAACGCGCAGTTGCACATCATCGATGACGGTCACCTGTTCCTGATCACCCGCGCCGAAGCCGTGGCGCCGATCATCATGAAGTTTCTCCAGGAGGAACGGCAGCGTGCAGTGATGCACCCGCACCCGACCCCGCTGGGCGGCTAAGCGCTGCGGCAGGCTTTATGCAGGGCTTTTGTACAACGTGCGCGGCAGGACGCCGCGCAGGCAGCAACGTGTAACAGCGTCTATGGTGTTCTGGTTCGGTGAGTTTGTTTTTGGCCTGAAGACGAAGGAGTGTTGAGTCATGCGCGACAAACCAGCGACGGGCGTAGTGCCCAGCCCCGCCGTGTTCATCAACGCACAAAGTGCGATTACTGGCCTGCGTGGCCGGGATCTGCTCTCGACCCTGCGCAGCGTCGCCGCTCACGGCCTGCGTAACCCGATTCACAGTGCCAAGCACGCGTTGAAACTCGGCAGCCAGTTGGGTCGTGTATTGCTCGGTGAAACTCTGCACCCGACCAATCCGAACGACAGCCGTTTCGCTGATCCGGCATGGAGCCTCAACCCGTTTTACCGGCGCAGCCTGCAGGCTTATCTGGCCTGGCAGAAACAGGTCAAAAGCTGGATCGACGACAGCGACATGAACCCGGACGACCGTGCCCGCGCGCACTTCGCCTTCACCCTGCTCAACGATGCCGTGGCGCCGTCCAACACCCTGCTCAATCCGTTGGCGGTCAAGGAACTGTTCAACTCCGGCGGCCACAGCCTGGTGCGTGGCCTCAGTCATCTGTTCGACGACCTGCTGCACAACGACGGCCTGCCCCGCCAGGTCACCAAGCAGGCTTTCGAGGTCGGCAAAACCGTCGCCACTACCACCGGTTCGGTGGTGTTTCGCAACGAGTTGCTGGAGCTGATCCAGTACAAGCCCATGAGCGAAAAGCAGTACGCCAAGCCGCTGCTGGTGGTGCCACCGCAAATCAACAAGTACTACATTTTCGATCTCAGCCCGCAGAACAGCTTCGTTCAATACGCGCTGAAGAACGGCTTGCAGACCTTCATGATCAGTTGGCGCAATCCCGATGTGCGCCATCGCGAGTGGGGCCTGTCGACCTACGTCGAGGCGGTCGAAGAGGCGATGAACATCTGCCGCGCGATCACTGGCGCGCGCGAGGTCAACCTGATGGGCGCCTGTGCTGGCGGACTGACTATCGCTGCGCTGCAAGGCCATTTGCAGGCCAAGCGGCAACTGCGGCGGATCTCCAGCGCGACCTATCTGGTCAGCCTGCTCGACAGCGAGATCGAAACCTCAGCCACGCTGTTTGCCGATGAACAAACCCTTGAAGCCGCCAAGCGCCGCTCTTATCAAAAAGGCGTACTGGAGGGTCGCGACATGGCCAAGGTTTTCGCCTGGATGCGCCCCAACGATTTGATCTGGAGTTACTTCGTCAACAACTACCTGTTGGGCAAAGAGCCGCCGGCCTTCGACATCCTCTACTGGAACAACGACAACACACGTCTGCCAGCGGCGTTTCACGGTGACTTGCTGGACTTCTTCAAGCACAACCCGCTGACCCACCCCGGCGGTCTTGAGGTCTGCGGCACGCCGATTGATTTGCAGAAAGTCACCGTCGATAGCTTCAGCGTCGCTGGCATGAACGACCACATCACGCCGTGGGATGCGGTGTATCGCTCGACCCTGCTGCTGGGTGGCGAGCGGCGCTTTGTGCTCTCCAACAGCGGCCACGTGCAGAGCATTCTCAACCCGCCGAGCAATCCGAAAGCCGCGTACGTCGACAACGCCAAGATGAGCAGCGACCCGCGCGCCTGGTACTACGACGCCAAACACGTCGATGGCAGTTGGTGGCCGCAGTGGCTGGAATGGATTCAACAGCGCTCCGGTGCCCAGCACGAAACCCAGATGACCCTCGGCAACCCGAACTATCCACCGATGGAGGCAGCACCCGGCACTTACGTGCATGTGCGCTGACGCTTAACCGAACTTTTCTAAGAAGACTGGATGAAAACCCGCGACCGGATTCTCGAATGTGCTTTGCAACTGTTCAACGAAAAGGGCGAGCCGAACGTTTCCACCATGGAGGTGGCCAACGAAATGGGGATCAGCCCCGGCAACCTCTACTACCACTTCCACGGCAAGGAACCGCTGATTCTCGGGTTGTTCGATCGTTTCCAGAATGAACTGGCGCCGCTGCTTGATCCACCGTCGGATGCCGAGTTGGCCCCGGAGGATTACTGGCTGTTCCTGCACCTGATCGTCGAGCGGCTGGCACAGTACCGGTTTCTGTTCCAGGACCTGTCGAACCTGGCCGGACGGCTGCCGAAACTGGCCAAGGGCATTCGCAATCTGCTCAACGCGTTGAAGCGCACGCTGGCTTCATTGCTGGCACGGTTGAAGGCGTCGGGGCAGTTGGTCAGTGACACTCAGGCGTTGGGGCAACTGGTCGAGCAGATCACCATGACGCTGCTGTTTTCGCTGGACTATCAGCGGATTCTCGATCGCGAGGGTGAGGTGAGATTGGTCGTTTACCAGATCATGATGCTGGTGGCGCCGCACCTGCTACCGCCGGTGAAAGTCGCCACCGAACGGATGGCCCTGCAGTACCTCGAAGATCAAGAATAATCTGAGCCAACCCATACCCTGTAGGAGTGAGCCTGCTCGCGATAGCGATCTGTCAGTCGACACCCTTTTGACGGATAGACAGCTATCGCGAGCAGGCTCACTCCTACAGGGATTCGCAGTGGTTTGAGATTATCTGCACAAACAAAAACGCCCGACCTTCACAGGCCGGGCGTTTTGTTTTGCCCTGAAAAATCAGGACTGACTGGTTGGCGTCGACGGTGTCGATGCTGCAGTCGGGGTGGCCACCGGAGTCGGTGCTGCGGCGGAGTTCGACGCGCTGACCGGAGCTGCCGGAGTGGCAGGTTTGGCAGCAGCAGGCGCTGCCGGTTTTGGCGCAGCGGCTTTCGGCGCGGCCGGTTTTTTCACTGCAGGTTTTTTCGCGGCAGCCGGTTTCGCGGCAGGCTTCGCAGCAGGTTTGGCGGCAGCGGTTTTCGCGGCAGGCTTCGCAGCAGGTTTGGCGGCAGCGGTTTTCGCTGCAGGCTTGGCGGCTGGTTTAGCGGCGGCTTTGGCAGCAGGTTTTGCTGCTGGTTTGGCAGCGGCTTTGGCGGCAACCGGTTTGGCTGCAGCTTTAGCTGCTGGCTTGGCGGCTGCGGTTTTCGCCGCTGGCTTGGCCGCTGCTTTGGCGGCAGGCTTCGCGGCCGCTTTGACCAGTGGCTTGGCCGCAGTTTTGGCTGCTGGTTTAGCCGCAGCCGTTTTGGTTGCAGGCTTGGCCGCTGCGGTTTTCGCCGCGACTGGACGGGCCTTTTCGCCAGTGAGTTTTTCGATCTGCTTGGTCAAGGTTTCCACCTTGCTGTGCAGCGCTTTCACTTCATTGCGGCTCGGTACACCCAGGCGCGAAATCGCGCTGTTCAGGCGCTTGTCGAAAGCCCCTTCCAGCTCGTCCCACTTGCCCAGTGCGCGATCTTTCACGCCGCTGATGCGCGACTTGGCCGAAGAAGCGGAGTCCTTGGCGGCATCGACTTTTTTGCCGACTGCCGACTTGGTGAGCTTCTCGGCTTTCTCGCCGTCTTTGACCAATGTATCGAAGAGCTTGCTGCCGTCAGTGTCGATCTTCGAGTACACGCCTAAACCAGCCAGCCAGATTTTGCGGGAGTAGGATTCGACCTTCCCGACCCACGAGCTGCTTTCTTTATCGGTGTTCTTTTTGCCAGCCATCCCGTTCTCCTTAAGATTTACGCGCGACGCGTTCGAGCAATGCCGTCAGCTCATCGAGCTTAGCAGAGAGTGTCTCAACGTCATGTTTAGACGGAATGCCGATACGATTCAAGGCGCTTGCTACACGGGAGTCGAACGCCTTCTCGACCTTGTCGAGCTGAACTTCGACGCGACCTTTGAACGAGCTGACTTCACTCTTGGCATCATCAATCTCGGCGTTGGCCGCTTCGAGTTTTTCGGTGACGACTTTTTTGCCTTTCTTTTCAACAGTTTGACCAGCCTGGATCAACTCTTGAAAGTACTCGCTACCCTCTTGGCCGACCTTGGCGTAGGCACCCAGGCCTGCCAGCCAGATCTTGCGGGCATAGGATTTGACGTCGCTCAGAGCAGAAGTCGAAGCGTCGATTTTTTTCTTCAAAATAACTTTGGCCATGGTGCACCTCACGCGCAGAAGGTTTGAGGAACTGCCCGCGAAAGTGTCGGGCTCAGGCACAAAGTAGGCAGAAAAATTAGAAACGGCACCCTAACAACTGACATAAACAGCAAGGGCACCACAAAACAAATGTGGGAGCGAGCCTGCTCGCGAAAGCGGTGTATCAGTCAATATTTGAGTCGACTGACGCACCGCTTTCGCGAGCAGGCTCGCTCCCACAGGGGGTATCGGGTTACCGAAAATCGCGATCAGACCAGCGCTTTATCCAGGGCTTTTTCGATTTCGGCTTTGATCATGCCGCTCATGGCCGACATCATCAGGCCCAGCTCAACGTCGACCTTGATCGAATCGTCCGCCACATGCACCGCGCCTTTCACACCCGACCGCTTGAGGTTGAGGGTGTCGCCCGACCACTGCGGCTCCAGACCATATTGCTCGGAGAGTTTCTGCGCCAGCTTGTCAGCCTTCTCGCGGGCAGCTTCCTTGCCCAGGGTGTGGGCGCGCTCAACAGTGATTTTGGCCATTGAATAACTCCTGATGGATGAATAGGTGTCGGTAAATCTTGACCGCCGCTGCGGCAAATCGTCCCGAAGGTTGCCCATCTTACCTTTAGCCATTCCAAGACAAAGCATGGCTTGGGGATTAGAATGTCGCGCATTCTCTTTTGGTGACAGCGATATGACTGATCAGCGCAAAGGCAGCGATGCCGAACCCACCACTCACTTCGGCTTCAAAAACGTTCCGGAAAGCCAGAAAGCGGAAAAAGTCGCTGAGGTTTTCCACTCGGTAGCCGCCAAATACGACCTGATGAACGACCTTCTGTCGGGCGGCATGCACCGTTTGTGGAAGCGTTTCGCGATCGAATTGTCGGGCGTGCGCAGCGGTAACCGCGTGCTGGACATCGCCGGCGGTACTGGCGACCTGACCAAAAAATTCTCGCACCTGGTCGGCCCGACCGGTCAGGTGGTTTTGGCTGACATCAACGAATCGATGCTCAAGGTCGGTCGCGACCGTCTGCTCGATCTGGGTGTTGCCGGCAACGTTGAATTCGTTCAGGCGGACGCCGAAAAACTGCCGTTCCCGGACAACCATTTCGACTGCGTGACCATCGCCTTCGGCCTGCGTAACGTGACGCACAAGGAAGACGCCCTGCGCTCGATGCTGCGCGTACTCAAGCCTGGTGGTCGTCTGTTGGTGCTGGAGTTCTCCAAGCCGACCAACGCGCTGATGTCGAAAGCCTACGACGCCTATTCGTTCGCCTTCATGCCGTTGATGGGCAAGCTGATCACCAATGATTCGGAAAGCTATCGCTACCTGGCCGAATCGATCCGCATGCACCCGAATCAGGAAACCCTGAAGTCGATGATGGTCGACGCCGGTTTCGACCGCGTGACCTATCACAACATGACCGCAGGCATCGTTGCCCTGCACCGCGGCATCAAGCCCTGATGCTGCTCACCGGGCTGCTCGCCAGCGTCGAACTCGGCCTCAACCGGGTGCTGCGTCTCGACAGCACGGCGCTGCCGCGGCTCGCGCATTTGACCGGCAAAGTGATTGCCGTCGACTGCCGCAGCCCGGCGCTGCAACTGTTCATCTTGCCGAGCGACGAAGGCTTGATGCTGGCGTCCCATTGGGAAACCGGTGTCGACTGCACCTTGCGCGCCCCGGCTTCGAGCCTGATCAAACTGGCCATGAGCAAAGACAAGACCGCGGTGTTGCACGCCCCGGAAGTCGAGCTCGATGGCGACAGCGGCGTGCTGCTGGATCTGGCCGGCGTGCTGCAGGATCTTGAGCTGGACTGGGAGTACGAACTCTCGCGCTGGCTCGGCCCGGTGGCCACGCAACTGGTCGGCGGCCATCTGCGCAGCCGTGCGCGCTGGTATCAACAAGGATTTGCCAGCCTCAACCAGAACCTCGCCGAATACCTCGCCGAAGAATCGCGCACCCTCGTCGGGCAGCGCGAAGCCGAAGCGCGATTCAGTGAACTGGACCGGATCAAACTTGATCTGGAACGTCTCGAGGCGCGTTTCGAGCGCCTTTCCCGATCCCTCGACCCAAGCGATAACGCATGAAGCTGCTTGCCGTCCGCCGTCTGTTGCGCATCCAGCGCGTCGTGATCCGCTACCGTCTCGATGACCTGCTGTTCGATCTGCCGCTGCCCTGGTTTCTCCTGGCGTTGCGCTATGTGCTGCCGTGGCGCTGGTTCCCGCGTAAATCGCTGGAGCTGAGTCGTGGCGCGCGCCTGCGCCTGGCGCTGCAGGATCTGGGGCCGATTTTCATCAAGTTCGGGCAGATTCTTTCGACCCGCCGTGATTTGCTGCCGGAAGACATCGCCGATGAGCTGATGCGCTTGCAGGATCGCGTGCCGCCGTTCGATTCGCAGCTGTCGATCAAGCTGATCGAAGAACAGCTGGGCAAGAAGATCAGCGACGTGTTCAGCCGTTTCGACGTCGAACCGCTGGCCTCGGCGTCGGTGGCGCAGGTGCATGCCGCGCAGCTGAAAACCGGTGAAGAGGTGGTGGTCAAGGTCATCCGCCCGGGCCTGAAACCGATCATCGCGCAGGATCTGGCGTGGCTGTTCATCCTCGCCCGCGCCGCTGAAAAACTTTCGGCCGACGCACGTCTGCTGCACCCGGTGGACGTGGTGCAGGATTACGAAAAAACCATTTACGACGAACTCGATCTGCTGCGCGAAGCGGCCAACGCCAGCCAGTTGAAGCGCAATTTCGAAGGTTCGCCGCTGCTTTATGTGCCGCAGGTCTATTGGGACTGGTGCCGGCCGAAAGTACTGGTGATGGAGCGCATCTACGGCATTCAGGTCACCGATCTGGCGACCCTCGCCGACCAGCGCACCGACATGAAAATGCTCGCCGAGCGCGGCGTGGAGATCTTCTTCACCCAGGTGTTCCGCGACAGCTTCTTCCACGCCGACATGCACCCGGGCAACATCTTCGTCAGCACCGTCAACCCGTGGAGCCCGCAGTACATCGCGATCGACTGCGGTATCGTCGGCAGCCTGACCCCGGAAGACCAGGATTATCTGGCGCGCAACCTGTTCGCGTTCTTCAAGCGTGACTACCGCCGCGTGGCGCAATTGCACATCGATTCGGGCTGGGTGCCGGCAGAAACCAAGCTCAACGAGTTCGAAGCGGCGATCCGTACCGTGTGCGAGCCGATCTTCGAAAAACCGTTAAAAGATATTTCATTTGGCCAGGTGCTGATGCGCCTGTTCCAGACCGCACGACGCTTCAACATGGAAGTCCAGCCGCAGCTGGTGCTGCTGCAAAAAACCCTGCTGAACATCGAAGGCCTCGGCCGCCAGTTGTACCCGGATCTGGATCTGTGGAACACCGCGCAGCCGTTCCTCGAACGCTGGATGCGCGAACGCGTCAGCCCGAAAGCCTTGCTCGGCAACGTGCAGAGCCAGTTCGAACAGCTGCCGCACCTGGCCAACATGGCGCGTGACCTGCTCGAACGCATGTCCCAGCCGCATGCCTACGATCCGCCGCCACCGTGGCACAAACGCAAGGACGACTGGTTCCTGCGCCTGCTCGGTTGCGCGCATCTGGCCGGCGGGGTGATCCTCGCCATCGGTGGCCCATTGCACGAATTGGGGCATTGGCCGGCCGGAATCATGGTGGCAGTCGGCTTGTATCTGGTCGTTCGCCGATAGCAGGAATCAGCTGCAAGTTATAAGCTGCGAGCTGCAAGCCTGCCGTTACAGGAACACCGCAACCTGCTTTTACTTGCAGATTGAAGCTCAAAGCTTTTAGCTGCGTTTCGGGAATTGAAGATGAAAAACTGGCTGGACGAGATCAAATGGGACGCTGATGGCCTGGTGCCGGCGATTGCCCAGGATCACAAGACCGGACGTGTATTGATGATGGCCTGGATGAACCGCGAAGCGCTCGAACTGACCGCCGCGGAAAACCGTGCAATCTACTGGTCACGTTCCCGTGGCAAGCTGTGGCGCAAGGGCGAAGAGTCCGGCCATGTGCAGACCTTGCATGAGATGCGTCTGGACTGTGACGCCGACGTGATCATCCTGATGGTTGAACAGATCGGCGACATCGCTTGCCATACCGGCCGTCAAAGCTGCTTTTACCGTGTCTTCGAAAACGGCGACTGGAAAACCGTCGACCCGGTTCTGAAAGACCCGCACGCTATCTATTCCGCAGGACACAAACATGAGTGACACCCTGACCCGCCTCGCTCAGGTGCTTGAAGAGCGCAAGGGCGCTGCTGCCGACAGCTCATATGTAGCTAGTCTGTATCACAAGGGCTTGAACAAGATTCTGGAGAAAGTCGGCGAAGAGTCGGTCGAAACCATTATTGCCGCCAAGGACGCCGCCATCAGCGGTGACTGCAGCGACGTGATCTACGAGACCGCCGACCTGTGGTTCCACAGCATGGTCATGCTCGCCCAACTGGGGCAGCATCCGCAGGCTGTGCTCGATGAACTGGATCGTCGCTTCGGTCTGTCCGGACACGTCGAGAAAGCCTCGCGTCCGTCCGCCTGAACAACTTTTAGAGAGGAACAGCAACATGGGCATTTTTGACTGGAAACACTGGATCGTCATTCTGGTAGTCGTGGTGCTGGTGTTCGGCACCAAGAAACTGAAAAACCTCGGCACCGACGTTGGCGAGTCGATCAAGGGCTTCCGCAAGGCCATGAACGACGACGAGAAACCTGCCGCCGATCCAACCGTCACGCCTGCGCAACCGGTGCCACCGGTTCAGCCGCAAGCCACCGCTCAGGCCAATCCGCCGCACACCATTGACGTGCAGGCGCAGAAAGTCGAAGAGCCGATCCGCAAAGACGTGTGAGCACTGACTAATGTTTGGTATCAGCTTCTCTGAACTGCTGCTCGTCGGCCTCGTTGCACTGCTGGTGCTGGGCCCCGAGCGTCTGCCGGGCGCTGCACGCACCGCTGGCCTGTGGGTCGGCCGGCTGAAGCGCAGCTTCAACGCGATCAAACAGGAAGTTGAACGTGAAATCGGTGCCGACGAGATTCGTCGGCAACTGCACAACGAGCACATTCTGTCGCTGGAGCAAGAGGCGCGGAAGATCTTCCAGCCGGTTCAGCAAGAGCCGACGCCGGTTGAAGTTGAGCATGTCGGACAGCAGACGATTCATGCGCCAACCGCGCCTGCTGCACCTGCTCCAATAACAGCACCTGCTGCCGTTGTAGCGCCGACAGAACCGGCGCCCGTTGCCGCAGAAACTTCGGTTGAACACGTAGCTCAAACCGCCGCGCCGATCACACCAGCGCCTCACGACACCACATTGCCGCCGCGAGCCCCATGAGCGATCTCCCCGAAAACGACCAGCACATGCCGCTGGTTTCGCACCTCACCGAGTTGCGCACCCGTCTGCTGCGTTGCGTGGCGGCGATCTTCATCATCTTCGCCGGGCTGTTCGCCTTCACCCAGCAGATCTACACCTTCGTCTCGACGCCGCTGCGCCAGTACCTGCCGGTCGGCGCAACGATGATCGCCACCGATGTGTCGTCGCCGTTCCTGACGCCGCTGAAACTGACGATGATGGTTTCGCTGTTTCTGGCGATTCCGGTGATCCTGCATCAGATCTGGGGCTTTATCGCGCCGGGCCTGTACAAGCACGAGAAGCGCATCGCTGTGCCGCTGCTGGTCTCCAGCATCCTGCTGTTCTACACCGGCATGGCGTTCGCCTATTACTTCGTGTTCCCGCTGATCTTCAAGTTCTTCGCCGCCGCCACCCCGGCCGGCGTGGAAATGATGACCGACATCGCCAGCTACCTCGATTTCGTCATGACGCTGTTCTTCGCTTTCGGCGTGGCGTTTGAAATCCCGGTGGCCGTGGTCCTGCTGGTGTGGATCGGCGTAGTCGACGTCAAATACCTGAAGAAAATCCGTCCGTACGTGATCATCGGCTGCTTCGTGGTCGGCATGATCCTGACGCCGCCGGACATCTTCTCGCAAACCCTGTTGGCCGTGCCGATGTGGATGCTGTTTGAAATCGGCATTCTGTTCGGTGGCCTGATCAGCAAGCGCGAACGCCCGGACGAAACCCCGGCCGACGATCACAACGACCAGCCGCCAGCGACCCAGGCATGAACCTGCTGTTGCTCGAAGAGGCCGATTTCATTGCGGCCGACCGCGTGGTGCTGCGTGATCGTCGCCTGACGCACATGCAGGAAGTCCACCGTTCGGAAGTCGGTGACAGCCTGCGTGTGGGGCGTATCGATGGTTTGATGGGCTCGGCGGAGTTGCTGCGGCTGGAGGCAGGTGAGGCTGAATTGCGCGTCACCCTCGATCAGCCGCCACCGGCGAAATTGCCGCTTACTCTCGTGTTGGCCCTGCCCCGCCCGAAAATGCTCCGCCGGGTGTTTCAGACCGTGGCAACCATGGGCGTGTCCAAGGTGATTCTGGTCAACAGCTACCGAGTCGAGAAGAGTTTCTGGCAGACGCCATTTCTTGAACCGGAAGCGATTCGCGCAAATTTGATCCTCGGTCTTGAACAGGCACGCGATACCGTGCTGCCAGAAATCATCATCGAGAAGCGCTTCAAGCCTTTTGTTGAAGACCGCCTGCCGGCGATTACCGAAGGTACCCTCGGCCTGGTCGGCCATCCCGGCAACTATCCGCCGTGCCCGCGCGCGCTCAGCGAACCGGTCACATTGGCCATCGGCCCCGAAGGCGGCTGGATCCCTTACGAAATCGACCTGCTGGCCAAATCCGGCCTGCAACCGGTGCAACTGGGCGAGCGCATCCTGCGCGTCGAAACCGCCGTCACCGCCCTCCTCGCCCGCCTGTTCTAAGCGTCACACCGATCCCCTGTAGGAGCTGCCGCAGGCTGCGATCTCTTGATGTTGTCTTGTTAAAGCAAGATCAAAAGATCGCAGCCTGCGGCAGCTCCTACAGTCCAGCGTTCCGGCATTCCAGCGTTCCAGCGTTCCAGCAGTCCAGCAGTCCAGCAGTCCAGCATTCCAGCGAGCCTCAGGACTGCCGGACAAATGGTGTTACAGATTGCCATCACTCAGCCGATACAGTCCCCATAAGTCCAATTAGTGGTCGGGGAGTCGTCGCATGTACCGTTGGTTAGCCGAGAATCTTGGGAACGTCAGCGTCAAACGCAAGCTGGGTATTGGTTTCGGCCTGGTGCTGTTGCTGACGCTGTTGATCACCTTCACCGGCTGGTCCGGCATGAGCGGCATCATCAGCCGTGGTGACAAGCTTGGGTTCATTTCCAGCCTCAACGAGCTGACCAAGGACCTGCGCCTCGCGCGCCTGGACTATGAAGCACGCCGTGGCGAACAAGGCCCGGGCGCGGTCAACGAACTGCTGAGCAAACTCGACAGTGGCCTGCAAACCGCCCGCAGCCTGATCGAGCAACCGTCCGACGCAGCCATGGTCGATCAGCAACTGGCCGCCGTCGCCGAGTACAAACGCGCCTTCGCTGACATGACCCAGGCCACCGTGCAGCGCGAAGACGCTCGCAGCAAACTTGGCGCCAGTGCCGACAACGCTGTGGCCAAGGTGTCCGAAGTTGAAAAATCCGTGCTGCAGGGCGATAGCGTCGCGCAATTCAATAGCGTCATCGAGCTGAGCAAACTGCTGCAACAGGCGCGCTACCAGGTTCGCGGCTACACCTACAGCGGCAAGGCCGACGCCGAACAGCCAGCGCTGGACGCGATCGACAATGCGCTGAAAAACCTCGAAAGCCTGCCATCGAAACTGCCGGAGCAGCACATCGCCAACCTGCAACAGGCCGCTGATTCGATCAAAGCTTATCGTGCGGCGGTCAGCCAATTCCGCGACTCTCAAGTCAACACTGCCAAGGCTCAGGCAAGCATGTCGACTCAGGGCGAGATCCTGCTCGACGTCAGCAAGAAACTCACCGAATCGCAAACCGTCGTGCGCGACACCGATGCCGCCCACGCCAAGAACATGCTGATGATCGCCACGCTGCTGGCCGTAGCTTTTGGCCTTCTGGCGGCTTGGGCGATCACCCGTCAGATCATCATTCCACTGAACCAGACCCTGCAAGTCGCTGAACGCGTGGCGGCCGGCGACCTGACTCACAACCTGGTCTCCCTGCGCCGCGACGAACTCGGCCAGTTGCAACGCTCGATGCAGAGCATGACCCAAGGTCTGCGCGAGCTGATCGGCGGGATCAGCGACGGCGTTACGCAGATCGCCAGCGCCGCTGAAGAGCTGTCGGCCGTGACCGAGCAGACCAGCGCCGGGGTCAACAATCAGAAGATCGAGACCGACCAGGTCGCCACTGCCATGAACGAAATGGCCGCGACCGTGCAGGAAGTCGCGCGCAACGCCGAGGAAGCTTCGGAAGCCGCCGTGGCCGCTGACCAGCAGGCCCGCGAAGGCGACAAAGTGGTCGGCGAAGCCATCGCGCAGATCGAGCGTCTGGCGGTTGAAGTGGGTCACTCCACCGAAGCCATGGGCGAACTGAAACGCGAAAGCGACAAGATCGGCAGCGTCCTCGACGTGATCAAATCCGTGGCCCAGCAAACCAACCTGCTGGCCCTCAACGCGGCGATTGAAGCGGCGCGTGCCGGTGAAGCCGGACGTGGTTTTGCCGTAGTCGCCGACGAAGTACGCAGCCTCGCCCAGCGCACGCAGAAGTCCACCGAAGAGATCGAAGAACTGATTGTCGGCCTGCAAAACGGTACTCAGCAAGTCGCAACGATCATGGACAACAGCCGCACCCTGACCGACAGCAGCGTTGAGCTGACCCGTCGCGCCGGCGGTTCGCTGGAAAGCATCACCCGCACGGTGTCGGCGATTCAGGCGATGAACCAGCAGATTGCGGCAGCAGCTGAACAGCAGAGCGCGGTGGCTGAAGAGATCAACCGTAGCGTGTTGAATGTGCGCGATGTGTCGGATCAGACGTCGGCGGCGAGTGAAGAGACCGCGGCGTCGAGCGTTGAGCTGGCGCGGTTGGGGACGCATCTGCAGATGCTGGTGGGTCGCTTCAAGGTTTGAGGTGATTCATCCACCTCGGTTCGCTGTGGACCGAGGTGATGCGATTCGCGAGCAGGCTCGCTCCCACATTGGACCGTGTCCGCCTGGACAACTCGGTCGACTGTGGGAGCGAGCCTGCTCGCGAAGACGTTCTGAAAGACGCCGCAGTTACAAAACCTGACGCAGGAAAGCTTGGGCGCGTGGATCCTTCGGCGCATCAAAGAACTCTGCCGGCGCAGCATCTCCCACATTGGACCGTTCGCCTGGACAACTCGGTCGACTGTGGGAGCGAGCCTGCTCGCGAAGACGTTCTGAAAGACGCCGCAGTTACAAAACCTGACGCAGGAAAGCTTGGGCGCGTGGATCCTTCGGCGCATCAAAGAACTCTGCCGGCGAGGCATCTTCCAGCAGTTTGCCGTGATCGAAAAACAGCACCCGATCCGCCACTTCCCGGGCAAAGCCCATCTCGTGGGTCACACAGACCATGGTCATGCCTTCTACGGCCAGGTTCTTCATCACGTCCAGCACCTCGCCGACCATTTCCGGGTCAAGTGCCGAAGTCGGCTCGTCGAACAACATAACCTTCGGTTCCATCGCCAGCGCCCGCGCAATGGCCACGCGCTGCTGCTGACCACCGGACAGGCGCGACGGAAACTCGTTGGCCTTCTGCGCAATCCCGACCTTTTTCAGCAACTCCATGGCCTTCGCCTCGCGCTCTTTCTTGCCGCGCTTGCGCACGACTTTCTGCGCCAGACAGAGGTTTTCCAGCACGGTCATGTGCGGGAACAGATTGAAATGCTGAAACACCATGCCGACTTCACGGCGGTAGGCATTGACGTCGGTCTTCGGGTCGGCCAGTTGCAAGCCGTCGATGCTCACCGAGCCTGAGTCGAATTCTTCCAGGCCGTTGAGGCAACGCAGGAAGGTCGATTTGCCGGAACCGGACGGGCCGATCACCACCAGCACTTCGCCCTTGGCAACCGTGGTGCTGACGTTATCCACCGCGCGCACCACTTGCCCACGGGTGTCGAAGACTTTTACCAGTTCGCGGACTTCAATCACTTTGCGCGAGCCTCCGCTCAAGCCGGCTGGCGATTTTCGACAGCGGCAGGTTGATCAACAGGTACAGGCCGGCGACGCAGAACAGAATCTCGAACGGCGAGAACGACGTGGTGATGACTTCACGGCCGCTTTTCAGCAGCTCGGTGATAGCGATCACCGACACCAAGGACGTGTCCTTGACCAGACTGATGAACTGCCCGGCCAATGGTGGTAGCACGCGCTTCAAGGCTTGCGGCAGCACCACATGGCGCATCGACTGGCCGGCACTCAGTCCCAGCGAGCGCGCCGCTTCGTTCTGCCCACGGGCAATCGACTGCACGCCGGAACGGATGATCTCGGCGACATAAGCGCCGGTGAACAACGACAGCGCGGCGATCCCGGCGAACTCGCGGGACAGGTTCATCACCGTGCCGATGAAGAAGTAGAAAATGAAGATCTGCACCAGCAGCGGCGTGCCGCGCACCAGTTCGACATAAATCGTCGAGAGGTCGCGCAGGGTCGGGTTGCTCGACAAGCGGCACAGCCCGGTGACCAGGCCGATCAACAGGCCCAATACGCCGGACACCACCGACAGCCACAACGTCGTCCACAGCCCCCACAACAGCGGCCCTGCCGCCCAGTGACGGGTGACACCGACGACGTCGCCTTCAGCCACATCGTCGCCCTGAGCGAATTGCAGACTGTTCTCGTCGACCGTCAGGTGTTGCTCGTCACCGGCGTCGTTGCGCAGGGTGACTTGCGCGCTGCCGCCCTTGCGCACCAGCTCCGTGACGGTGGAGATGTCAGTGGCACGCTGGGTTTCTTCGGCCTGATAGGCGAAGTACTGCGGCACGCGATTCCAGCGCCATTCGTAGGACATCAGCGACGTCGCGTAATACAAAGCGCCCGCCAGGCCGACCAGCACCAACACGGTGAGGACGTGCCACGGCCATTGGGCTTTTTTATGTTTCATTGCAGGTTCCGGGATTGGTGTTGCTTACAAGGCCCTCTTCGCGAGCAGGCTCGCTCCCACATTGGAATGCATTTCAAATGTGGGAGCGAGCCTGCTCGCGAATGGGGCGACGCGGTCTGGCTGACCGGCGTTATTCCATGTCCTTGAGCCACTCGGTGCTCTTGAACCACTTGTCATGGATGCGATCGTAGGTGCCGTCTTCGTGGATCTGGTGCAGGAAGTTGTTGATGAAGTTGATGCTGTCGTAATCACCCTTCTTCAGACCAAACGCCAATGGCTCGTAGGTGAACGGCTTGTCGAGGAACACCAGTTTGCCAGCGCCGACCTTGGTCACCGCAACCACGTTGTACGGCGCGTCATAGATAAACGCGTCGGCCTTGCCGTTGACCACGTCGAGCACGGCTTCCTGCTCATTGTCGTAGCCGTGGTACTTGGCTTTGGAGATCAGCTTCCTGGCGACCATTTCGCCGGTGGTGCCGAGCTTGGAGGTGATGCGGTAGTCAGCAGTGTTCAGGTCTTTGTACGACTTGATGGTGCCTTCCAGCTCCTTGCGGATCAGCAGGGTCTGGCCAACGACGATGAACGGTTCGCTGAAGTTCAGGCGCAGGTTACGCTCCTGAGTCAGGGTCATGCCGCTGCCGATCATGTCGAACTTGTCGGTCATCAGCGCCGGGATGATGCCGTCGTAACCGGTCGAAACCAGCTCGAGTTTGACGCCCATGGCCTTTGACATGGCTTTGAGGATGTCGACTTCGAAGCCGATGATTTCGCCGCGCTTGTTGGTCATTTCGAACGGCATGTAGGTCGGATCCATACCGACTTTCAACGTACCGCGTTTGACCGCGTCATCGATTGCGCCAGCCTGCGCCGCATTGACTGCAACCAGTGCCGTGACGCCGACCAGCAGCATCGACAGATACTTCTTCATCTTCAAGTCCCCAAAACCATTGCGTTTGCGGCGCGAAAACCAACAGAGGCAGGCAAAAAAGCCCGGGTGCGCCAATTCGGGGACGGATGCTAACGCACTCGTTTTTTTGCACAAGGTTTAATGGACGATTTGTTTAACAATCAAGGGCTGCCCCCTCAACCCAGCCCTCCCGAAACGTCGGACCGCCCCCAAGGGGGCGAGGGGGAAGGGAGCAGATCGGGGAATGTTCAAAACTTGAGTTCGACTCGATATCTCAGGTCGGCGTAACTCGCACATCCAACTTGGTCAGTCCCCTCTCCCTCTGGGAGAGGGTTAGGGTGAGGGGCTTTTCAGCTGGCCAAAAAAAACCCCGCAACATCGCGGGGTTTCTTTATCAGGCCGGCTGCGCCTGCAGGCTCAGCGGTCGCAGCGGCAGCAACGGCGCATGCGGATCGGCTTTCACCGAAGCGCGCCATGCATCCAGCCACTCGGCGTGACCTTCGGCCCAGACCAGCTCGTGCAGTCGCGCCAGAGCCACCGGATCGCTCAGCAGTTGCAGGCGATCATGGTTGCTCAGCGCCGCCGGGCCAACCTTCAGGGCGTGACGCACACGCTCCTGACGCAGCCACTCGATCGGCTCAGCCTGGCCGTGACGGGACGTCGCCAGCGAGCACGCCAAAGCGTTCTGCTGTGGATCGACCACCGCACGGACAAAACCGTCGTTGAGCGCGTGCCAACGGTTTTCATGGGTGTACTTGTCGGTGTCCAGCAGTGCCTGTGGCGGATTGTATTCCTCAGGGATGAGGAACAGGCTCTCGTCACGGGACTTCAGACCCAGGCCGACACGGCTGGAGATCACCGATACCGGGATCGACAGCATCAGCGAACCGACGATCGGCACCAGCCACCACAGGAAGCTCGGGTTCAGCCAGACCACCAGCAGCGCCCAGCAGAAGCCCAGCAGGGTTTGCGGGCCGTGGCGCTTGACTGCTTCGCTCCATGGCGTCGAGTCGTCGTCACGCTGCGGCGAGTTCCAGGTCGCCGCCCAGCCGAGGAACGCGGCCAGTACGAAACGCGTGTGGAAAATCATCCGCACCGGCGCCAGCAGCATGGAGAACAGCATCTCCAGCAGCATCGACAGGGTCACCTTGAACTTGCCGCCGAACTCTTTCGCGCCCTTCGCCCAGATCAGGATGATGCTCAACAGTTTCGGCAGGAACAGCAGCACGATCGTCGTCGAGAACAGTGCAATCGCCTTGTCCGGGTGCCATTGTGGCCACAGCGGATAGAGCTGACGTGGTTCGAGGAAGTATTGCGGCTCCATCAGTGTGTTCACCGCCAGCAGCGCGGTCGACAACACCAGGAAGAAGAACCACAACGGCGCCGACAGGTACGACATCACGCCCGTCAGAAACACCGCACGGTGCACCGGGTGCATGCCTTTGACCAGGAACAGGCGGAAGTTCATCAGGTTGCCGTGGCACCAGCGACGGTCACGCTTGAGTTCATCGAGCAGGTTCGGCGGCAGTTCTTCGTAGCTGCCCGGCAGGTCGTAGGCAATCCACACACCCCAACCGGCACGGCGCATCAGCGCGGCTTCAACGAAGTCGTGCGACAGGATCGCTCCGGAGAACGCGCCTTTGCCCGGCAACGGCGCCAAGGCGCAGTGGTCGATAAACGGCTTCATGCGGATGATCGCGTTGTGGCCCCAGTAGTGGGATTCACCCAACTGCCAGAAGTGCAGACCGGCGGTAAACAGCGGGCCGTACACACGGGTCGCGAACTGCTGCATGCGCGCATACAGGGTGTCCATGCCCGACGCACGTGGCGCGGTCTGGATGATCCCGGCGTCCGGCGTGGCTTCCATCAAGCGCACCAGACTGGTCAGGCACTCGCCGCTCATCACCGAGTCGGCGTCGAGCACAACCATGTACTTGTAGTCACCGCCCCAACGACGGCAGAAGTCGTCGAGGTTGCCACTCTTGCGTTTCACCCGACGGCGACGGCGGCGATAGAAGATCTTGCCGAAGCCTTTGGCCTCGCGGCAGACATCCAGCCACGCCTGTTGCTCGGCGACGCAGATATCGGTGTCGTTACTGTCGCTCAACACGAAAAAGTCGAAACGATCGAGATCACCGGTGGCGGCGACCGATTCGAACGTAGCGCGCAAACCGGCAAACACTCGCGGCACGTCTTCGTTGCAGATCGGCATCACCAGCGCGGTGCGTGCGTCCTTGGCAATCGGCTCGTTGCCGGCGCTTTTACCGGAGATACGGTATTTATCGTGACCGGTGAGCAGCTCAAGGAAGCCCATCAGCGCGGTCCAGAAACCAGCCGAAACCCAGCAGAACAGAATCCCGAACAGAATCAGGATGCTGGTTTGCAGCGCATACGGCAGCACTTGCGTGGCTGTTTGCATCAGCGGTTGATGCAGGACTTCATCGAGATCGACGAACGACCAGCCCTGGTACGGCATGATGCCTTTCATGTACCAGCCGGCGACGATGGTCTGGCCGAGCATCAGCACCAACAGAATGTAGCGACGGATCGAACCGACAGTGCGCCAGCGCGCCGCCGGCAGGACGTTTTCGTCTTTCGGCGGCTGTGGCGGGTTGGTGCGACCGGTCAGACGGCGCCAGCCACGCACCAGAATATTGGTGCGCCACGGCTCCGGTACGACCTTGGTGCGACGAATCGGCGGCGTGGCCTTGAGGCTGACGCGGCCGCTGGCGTCGAGCGCCAGCATTTCCGCTTCTTCCAGCTCTTCGGCGGTGCTCAGGGTCAGGCGCTTGCCCACCGAAGCCTGGGCGGCCTCGGCAGGAGCGTCGAACGTTGACGACGACAGGCGTTGATGCAGTTCGCTGAACGACTGGCAACCCGCGAGTTCCGCGCGCTGCTCGTCGGTCATCGGCAGATGCGCCAGATACTCGGACAGAGTCTCTGGCTGTACTTGAGAGTTACTCATCGGCAGGCAACTGATAGCTCCAGGTCTCGGTCAGGACTTCTTCAGTCGGTGCCGATTCCGGTGTGGCTGGGGCCGCGTCCGCAGCGGCTGGCTGCTTGGCGTCTTTGTTGGCCTTGTCCTTGGCATCTACGGCTGGCTTGGCGTCGGCCTGTTTGGCCTCGGCTGCCTTGGCTTCCTTGGCTTCCTTGGCTTCCTTGTCGAGTTTCTCTTGTTGCTTGGCGGCGACCTTGTCGGCCTTGGCGACAGACGAATTGGACGCCGGCACAGATTTCGCCAGATCAGCGGTTACGACAGGCTGAACCAAGGCAGCACGCATCTCGGTCGACTTGCTCGCGTCCTTGATTTTCATCCGCAGGGTCAAACGCCAGCCCTTGGTTTCAGGGTTGTAGCGCACGCTGTTTTCAACCAGTTCGGCGTTGTCGCCAACGCTGACCTGGCTGCGAACGTCCGCATCCGGAGTCAGGGCCGCGAGCGATGGACCTTCGAAATCGACCAGGTAGGCAACGCTGCCATCCGGCTGACGGATCAGGTTCGATTGCTTGACGTCACCAGTCGAACGCAGCGTCTGCGAAACCCAGGCGCTGTCCGGCGCGTGAATCGCCGCTTCGTCCATGGTCCAGTGCAGGCGGTAGGCGAAGTCCAGAGGCTTGCCTGGCTCCGGCAGGGTTTCCGGGCTCCAGAACGCAACGATGTTGTCGTTGGTTTCGTCGGCGGTCGGGATTTCTACCAGATCAACAGTGCCTTTGCCCCACTCGCCCTTCGGCTCGATCCAGGCGCTTGGGCGCTTGTCGTAACGATCGTCGAGGTCTTCATAGTGGCTGAAGTCGCGGCCACGTTGCAGCAGGCCGAAACCACGCGGGTTCTCGACGCTGAAGTTGCTCACGGCCAGGTGCTTAGGGTTGTTCAGCGGACGCCAGATCCACTCGCCGTTGCCGGCATGAATCGACAGACCACTAGAGTCGTGCAGTTCACGACGATAGTTGAGGACTTTCGACGGCTGGTTGGCGCCAAACAGGAACATGCTGGTCAGCGGCGCAATGCCCAGTTTGCCGACCTTGTCACGCAGGAACACCTGCGCCTTGACGTCAACAATGGTGTCGCTGCCCGGACGCAGGATCAAACGGTAAGCACCCGTAGCACGCGGCGAATCGAGCAAGGCGAAGATCACCAGATGCTTGTCGCCTGGCTTCGGCTGTTGAATCCAGAACTCGCGGAAACGCGGGAATTCTTCGCCCGACGGCAGCGCAGTATCGATCGCCAGGCCACGCGCCGACAGACCGTAGGTGTGGCCCTTGCCAACAACGCGGAAGTAACTCGCGCCGAGCATGGTCATGATTTCGTCTTGCTTGTCGGCCTTGTTGATCGGGTACAGCACACGGAAACCGGCATAACCCAGTTGTTCGGTGGCTTTCGGATCGAATTTCAGGTCGCCGAAATCGAAGCGCGTCGGATCGTATTTGATCTCTTCGACGGTGTTCGCCGTGATTTCGTTGATTTTCACCGGCGTATCGAAGTGCATACCCTGGTGATAGAAGGAGAGCTTGAACGGGGTCTTCTGATCAGCCCACTCAGCCTTTTCGGTGAGGAAGCGGATTTTCTGATAGTCCGCGAACTTCATGTCGCGGAACTCGTTCGGCAGATTGCTGCGCGGGGCTTCGAACTTCTGCCCGGCCAGTTCTTTAGCCTTCGCCGATACATCGTCAAGATTGAACGCCCAAAGCTGGCCGGCGCTGAGCAGGCACAGGAGCGCCGAGCCCGCTACCAGAGCACTTCGCACGCGTTTGGCAGACAATTTTGCTGCATTACAGGGACTAACAATCACGAGCAACCCTCGCCGAAAACAGATCAAAAAACCAACGGCCAGCTATCTATATGCCAGGTTGGCGAGCATTGTTCCGACTCCGCTAGGGCAAAATGATTCCCCAATCGGATCCGGACAAGTCTCTACCTAAGTCAAAATGGACCAACGAACGCTGATCCCCGTAGCGCGCGATTATCTAGTAGCCCGCATGACAACGCATCAGGGGTAACAAAGTATTTATCGCGAAAAATGCCTGTTTTCAGTCGAAAAGCCCTAGAAAAGATGTTTCAAGCGCTTTCATGTCTGTAACAGGAAGGTTACCGGACCATCGTTGACCAGGTGCACCTGCATATTCGCGCCGAATCTACCTGATGCCACAGTGCCATGCATCTGTTTCGCTCGGTTTAATAGATAGTCGAACAATTCCTCGCCCAGGGCTGGAGGGGCCGCTGTCGAAAAACTCGGTCGCAGCCCGCTTTTTGTATCGGCGGCCAGGGTGAACTGAGAGACCAGCAGCAACCCACCACCCACATCGGCCAGGGACAAGTTCATCTTGCCCTCGGCGTCACTGAATACCCGATAGTTAAGCAGCTTATGCAGAAGTTTGTCGGCGCTGGCATGCGTGTCGTCGGGTTCGACCGCCACCAGCACCAGCAAACCTTGATCTACCGCCCCGACTACCTCGCCCGCGACTTCAACCCGTGCACCGCTTACGCGCTGTAAAAGCCCCTTCATGCTTCTTCCGGCGGCAGGTCGAGCAGGCGACGCGCCATGTTGCTCGCCGCGCGCACCAGCGCATCGGTGATCCCCGGTTCGGAGGCGGCATGGCCGGCATCACGAATGACCTGCAGTTCGCTGTTCGGCCAGGCCTGGTGCAATTCCCAGGCATTGTCGAGCGGGCAGATCACATCGTAGCGGCCGTGAATGATCACGCCGGGCAGATGAGCGATCTTGCCCATGTCGCGAATCAGTTGATTCGGCTCGAGGAAGGCGTTGTTGGTGAAGTAATGGCATTCGATCCGCGCAATCGACAGCGCACGTTGCGGCTCGGAGAAACGATCGACCACCAGCGGGTTCGGCCGCAGGGTCGCGGTGCGCCCTTCCCAGGTCGACCAGGCTTTAGCCGCGTGCATCTGGGCGATCTGGTCGTTGCCAGTGAGGCGTTTGTGGAAAGCGCTGAGCAGGTCGTCGCGCTCGTCCAGCGGGATCGGTGCAATGTAGTCCTGCCAGTAATCGGGGAACAGACGGCTGGCGCCAGCCTGATAGAACCACTCGATTTCTTGCGGGCGGCAGAGAAAGATCCCGCGCAAGATCAGACCGTGAACACGCTCAGGGTGGGTTTGCGCGTAAGCCAGCGCCAGGGTCGAACCCCACGAGCCGCCGAACAGCACCCATTTGTCGATGCCCAGGTGTTTACGGATGCGCTCAAGGTCGGCGACCAGATCCCAGGTGGTGTTGTTTTCCAAGCTGGCGTGCGGGGTGGAACGGCCGCAACCGCGCTGGTCGAAGGTGACAATGCGATAGAGATTCGGATCGAAATAGCGACGGCTTTGCGCGTCGCAACCGGCGCCGGGGCCGCCATGGATGAACACAACCGGCAAACCCTCCGGTGAACCGCTTTCGTCGACGTACAGCGTGTGGGTGTCATCGACAGCCAGATCGTGCCGGGCGTGAGGTTTGATCTGCGGAAACAAAGTCTGCATTGCGCGCTCCGTAAAGGGTCGAGGTCATCCCTGGGGGGACTTCTATTTATTCTGCCGTTGGGCATCATAAACCCGATTTACGTCAATGAGCATGCTCGCTCGCTGTCACAGCTTGTCAGACATGCACCACAGTCTGCTGCACACAAAAACTTGTAGGAGTGAGCCTGCTCGCGATGGCGTTGGTTCAGGCAATATTTCAGCGACTGACACACCGCTATCGCGAGCAGGCTCACTCCTACAAGGGTTGGGTGCCAAGCGCTATTTTTGCGCGTAGTGCTTTTGCCCCCAAGCCAGGTAGCCTTGCAGCAACTCCTTGAGGACCACCCGCGTCGGCTCGGCCAGGTCGGCGCGATAGCGGAACGGTTCGAACTCTTCCATGTAGGTGCTCTGGCACAACTCCAGTTGCACTGCGTGGATGTTCTCGGCCGGGTTGCCGTAATGACGGGTAATGTGACCGCCCTTGAAGCGGCCGTTGAGCACGTGGCTGTAATCGTCGTGGCGCGCGCAGATGGCTTCCAGCTGCGTAGCGAGTTGCGGATCGCAACTGGCGCCATTGAAGGTGCCCAGGTTGAAGTCCGGCAGTTTGCCGTCGAACAGGTGCGGGATGATCGAGCGGATCGAGTGCGCATCGAACAGCAGCGCATAACCGAACTCGGCCTTCAGCCGCGCCAGCTCTTCCTGCAAAGTGCGGTGATACGGCGTCCAGATCTGTTCAAGATAAGTCGCGCGCTGTTCTTGCGAAGGCTCATGCCCTTCGCGGAACAACGGGATGCCATCGAACAGCGTCGCCGGGTACAGGCCGGTGGTCGCGCCGGTGTACAACGGTTTGTCGTCGGACGGCCGGTTCAGGTCGATGACGAAACGCGAATACTCGGCAGCCAGCGTACTGGCGCCCAGCGCTTCAGCGAAGTCATAGAGCTGCGGAATATGCCAGTCAGTATCCGGCAGGCTTTTCGCGTCGGCGATCAGCCCGGCCTCGACCTCCGGGGTCAGGCGCAGGCCGGCGTGCGGCATGCTGATCAGCAGCGGCACGCGACCTTGTTTGAAGCTCAGAACCTTATCCACAACCGCTCTCCTACAGACTTGATTCGACGCCGTGACGGACGACGCGTTTATCCAGATCACCACCGAGCCAGTAGGCCAGATCCGCCGGACGATCAATCTGCCAGGCAACGAAATCCGCCACCTTGCCGACTTCCAGTGAACCGTGTGTATCGGCCATGCCCAATGCCTGCGCGGCATGAAGGGTCGCGCCGGCCAGCGCCTCTTCCGGAGTCATGCGGAAACAGGTGCAAGCCATGTTCAACATCAACCGCAACGACAGCGCCGGCGAGGTGCCCGGATTGAGGTCGCTGGCGATGGCGATCTTCACTTTGTGCTTGCGCAAGGCTTCCATCGGCGGCAACTGGGTTTCGCGCAGGAAATAGAACGCGCCCGGCAGCAACACCGCGACGGTGTCGGCTTCGGCCATGGCGATGGCGTCGGCCTCGTCCATGAACTCCAGATGATCGGCCGACAACGCCTTATAGCGCGCGGCAAGGCTGGAGCCGTGCAGCGACGACAATTGCTCGGCGTGCAGCTTCACCGGCAGTCCGAGTTTTTGCGCCGCAATGAATACGCGCTCGACTTGCTCCGGCGAGAACGCCAGGTATTCGCAGAAAGCATCCACGGCATCGACCAGCCCTTCGGCGGCCAAGGCTGGCAGCATCTCGGTGCAGATCAGCTCGATGTAATCGTCGGCGCGATCCTTGTATTCCGGTGGCAACGCGTGGGCGGCCAGACAGGTGCTGCGCACGCTGATCGGCAGCTCTTTTTCCAGGCGACGAATCACTCGGAGGATCTTGCGTTCGTTGGCCAGATCGAGGCCGTAGCCGGACTTCATTTCCACCGTGGTGACGCCGTCGCGCATCAGGCTTTTCAGGCGTTTGGCGGCGCTGGCGAAAAGCTCGTCTTCAGTCGCTTCGCGAGTCGCGCGCACGGTGCTGGCGATGCCGCCACCGGAGGCTGCGATCTCGGCGTAGCTGACGCCTTGCAAACGTTTTTCAAACTCGCCGCTGCGGTTACCACCGAACACCGTGTGGGTGTGGCAGTCGATCAGGCCGGGGGTGACCCACGCGCCTTGCAGGTCGTTGACCGCCGGGTATTCGCCGGACGGCAATTGATCGCGCGGGCCGATCCACTCGATGAGCGCACCGGACGTGACGATGGCCGCATCCTCGATGATCGAGTAGACGCCTTGCGCCATGGTTGCGACGTGGCAGTGTTGCCAGAGGGTTTTCACTATTAGCCTCCGTTATGTTCGTTTGGCGGGGAGCCTTGAAAAGCCCCTCACCCTAGCCCTCTCCCGGAGGGAGAGGGAACTGACCGGGTTGGTCTGTCGAGGTACATCGACCTGAAACTCCCGAGCCGAACTCAGGTCTTGAAGCTCACCGAGATCGGCACCCCTTTTCCCTCTCTCACAGGGAAGAAAAAGGACTAACCTGATTGCTCTGTCGAGGTACATCGACCTGAAACTCCTGCGCCGAACTCAGGTCTTGAAGCTCACCGAGATCGGCTCCCTTCCCCCTCTCTCACAGGGAAGAAAAAGGACTGACCGGATTGCTCTGTCGAGGTACATCGACCTGACTCCCGAGCCGAACTCAGGTTCTGAAAACCATAAAGATCGGCTCCCTTCCCCCTCTCCCCCTTGGGGGAGAGGGTTGGGGTGAGGGGGATAGATTTCCGTAACAACAAACCTCCCCCTGAAAACCCACTTACAAACTAGGCAGCAACTTAGCCGGAACCAGTTCGGTCAGGCAGCGCGAAGCCAGCAGTTCAGTCGCTGCATTGATGTCCGGCGCAAAGAAGCGGTCTTTTTCATAGAAAGGTACTTCCTTACGCAGAATCGCCCGCGCCTGTTCCAGCTTCGCCGATGTCTTCAGACCGTTACGCAGATCCAGCCCTTGCACCGCCGCCAACCATTCCACCGCAAGAATCCCGCGAGTGTTCTCGGCCATTTCCCATAGACGCTTGCCAGCCGCCGGGGCCATCGACACGTGGTCTTCCTGGTTGGCCGAGGTCGGCAGGCTGTCGACCGAATGCGGATGGGACAGTGCCTTGTTCTCGCTGGCGAGTGCCGCTGCGGTTACCTGAGCGATCATGAAACCGGAATTGACGCCGCCATTGGCCACCAGGAACGGCGGCAGTTGTGACATGTGCTTGTCCATCATCAGCGAGATACGGCGCTCGCTCAGCGAACCGATTTCAGCGATGGCGAGTGCCATGTTGTCAGCGGCCATGGCCACCGGTTCAGCGTGGAAGTTACCGCCGGAAATCACGTCGCCTTCAGCGGCGAATACCAATGGGTTATCCGACACGGCGTTGGCTTCGACCGCCAACACTTCCGCCGCCTGACGGAACTGGGTCAGGCAGGCACCCATGACTTGCGGCTGGCAGCGCAGCGAGTACGGATCCTGTACTTTTTCGCAATTCTGATGCGAGTCAGAGACTTCGCTGCGCTCACCGAGCAGATCACGGTACGCGGCAGCGGCATCGATCTGACCTTTCTGGCCACGCGCCGCGTGAACGCGTGCATCGAACGGCGAGCGCGAACCCAATACCGCTTCAACCGTCAGACCGCCCAACGCGATTGCGCCAGCAAACAGGTCTTCACCTTCAAACAGACCACGCAACGCAAACGCCGTGGAAACCTGCGTCCCGTTGAGCAGCGCCAGACCTTCTTTCGCCGCCAACGTCAGCGGCGTCAGGCCGGCCACTTTCAGCGCTTCAGTGGCTTCCATCCACTCGCCCTTGTAACGCGCCTTGCCCTCGCCCAGCAGCACCAGCGACATGTGCGCCAGCGGCGCCAAGTCACCGGATGCACCCACCGAACCTTTCAACGGAATGTGCGGATAAACCTCGGCGTTGATCAGCGCAATCAGCGCGTCGATCACCACGCGGCGGATCCCGGAGAAACCGCGGCTAAGGCTGTTGACCTTGAGCACCATGACCAGACGCACCAAGTCATCGCTGATCGGCTGGCCAACGCCAGCGGCGTGAGACAGCACCAGCGAACGCTGGAGGTTTTCCAGGTCTTCGCTGGCGATGCGTGTAGAGGCCAGCAGGCCGAAACCAGTGTTGATGCCGTACGCGGTGCGGTTTTCGGCGAGGATCTGCTCGACGCAGGCAACGCTCGCTTCGATCTGCGCAGAAGCGCTGTTGTCGAGCGTCAGCTTGACCGGGTGCTGGTAGACGTCACGCAATTGGGCCAGGCTCAGTTGGCCAGGGATCAGGTTAAGCGCAGTCATTTAAATGCTCCTTTTGAGACATTGTTATTAACTTGCCATTCGCTCCGGAGCATTCCGTTATCCGTCGCTTTCAGCCTTTTGGGCATCCGGCGCCTTGGCACGCTGGCAGGGTAGTTTTTCAGTGCAAATTCGATAGAACGTTGTGCAGCAAATTCGGCGTTTTCAACACGCTCACGGCCGCGGCGATGTCCGGCGCCAACCAGCGATCCTGATCATAGGCCGGGACGGTTTCACGCAGCAGTCGCCACGCGACATCGGTGCCCGCGCCGAAGCGTTGCTCCTTGAGGAATTCAAACGCCTGCGCCGCCAGCAAGTATTCGATGGCGAGGATCTGCGTGCAGTTTTCCAGTGCACGGTGCAGCTTGAGCGCGGCGTTGGTGCCCATGCTCAAGTGGTCTTCCTGCAGGCCTGAAGTGATGTAGTTGTCGAGCACCGCCGGTTGCGCCAATTGGCGGTTTTCCGCACACAGCGAGGCGGCAACGTATTGCACGATCATCATCCCGGAGTTCACCCCCGGGTTGGCCACCAGAAACGCCGGCAGACCGCTGACGTGCGGGTTGACCAGACGATCGAGTCGACGCTCGGCAATCGAACCGATTTCGGCCATGGCAATCGCCAGCAGATCCGCCGCCATCGCCACCGATTGCCCGTGCGGGTTGGCCTGCGACATGACTCGGAAATCATCCGGCGCGCCCAGCAGCAGCGGATTGTCGGTGCAGCCATTGAGTTCGGTTTCGATCTGTTTGATCGCGTGCGCCAGTTGATCGCGCGCGGCGCCGTGCACCTGCGGGATCGAACGAATGCTCAGCGCGTCCTGAGTACGAATGCCTTTGCTCGACGCGATGACTTCACTGCCGTCGAGCAACGCGCGCAGATTAACGCCGACCTGCTGCATGCCCGGATGCGGTTTCAACGCAATGATTTCAGCGTCGAAGGCATCGATCTGGCCGCGCTGAGCTTCGAAACTCATTGCGCCGATGACGTCGGCCCATTGCAGCAGACGCGTCGCGTCGGCAATCGCCAGACAGCTGAGGCCGGTCATGCATGGCGTGCCGTTGACCAGGCACAAACCGTCCTTCGCGCCGAGTTGCACCGGTTGCAGGCCCTCTTCGGCCAATGCCTGTTGCGCAGAAGTGATTTGCCCGCGATAGCTGACATTACCGACGCCCAACAGCGTGATACCGATGTGCGCCATGTGCGTCAGGTAACCCACCGAACCTTGCGACGGCACTTGCGGGGTGATGCCGCGATTGAGCAGCGCCAGCAGGCCTTCGACGACGCGGCGATGAATGCCGGATTTGCCGTGGCTGTAGTTGTGGATCGCGGCGCAGATAATCGCGCGGGTCTGCTCGTCGGCGAGTACCGGGCCGACGCCGCAGGCGTGGCTGAGCAGCGTGTTGCGCGAGAGTTGGCTGAGTTGTTCGTCTTGCAGCGAGACATTGGACAAACCGCCCAGACCGGTGTTGACGCCATAGGCACGCTCGCCGCTTTCGACGATGCGCTGGACGATGGCCTGGGCGTTTTCGATGCGCGCCCAGGTGTCACTCGACAGCTCAAGTTGAGCGCCATGACGAGCCACGGCGACGACGTCCTGCCAACGAAGCGGCGCACCAGTGATAACGATTCTTTCAGCCTGAGACATCTAAAACCTCATACCAATTCTGTTGATGCAGGTAACCCCGTGGCGAGGGGATTTTTCCCCGTTCGGCTGCGAAGCAGTCGTAAAACCTACCATCGCAGTCTGTCAGTCAGACTTGGGCGCATGGTTTGGGGCGGCTTCGCCACCCAACGGGGATAAATCCCCTCGCCACAAAGGCAATCCATCTCAAACCACCGCTGCACGCCGCTGCACGAACCGGTCGACGTACTCATCCGCCGGCGAATGCAGAATCTCGCGTGGCGTGCCGACCTGGATCAATTTCCCATCCTTGAGAATCGCAATGCGATTGCCGATACGCACGGCCTCGTCGAGGTCGTGGGTGATGAAGACGATGGTTTTGTGCAGGGTCTTTTGCAGTTCCAGCAACTGATCCTGCATCTCGGCGCGGATCAGCGGATCGAGGGCGCTGAACGCCTCGTCCATCAGGATGATGTCAGTGTCCGCCGCCAAGGCCCGGGCCAGGCCGACACGCTGGCGCATGCCGCCGGAGAGCTGGTGCGGATATTTGTTTTCGTAGCCCTTGAGGCCCACGGTGTTGATCCAGTGCAGCGCCCGCTCCGAGCACATTTGCTTGCTCTCGCCGCGCACCTTCAGGCCGTAGGCGACGTTGTCGAGTACGGTCTTGTGCGGCAGCAGGCCGAAGCTCTGGAACACCATGCTGATCTTGTGCCGGCGAAATTCGCGCAGGGCTTCCATGTCGTATTGCAGGATGTCGACGCCATCGACGAGGATCGCGCCGCTGGTCGGGTCGATCAGGCGATTGAAGTGGCGCACCAAGGTCGATTTGCCCGAGCCGGACAAGCCCATGATCACGAAGATCTCGCCAGTGCCGATGCTCAGCGACAGGTCGTTGACCCCCACCACGCAACCGGTCTCGCTCAGCACCTGATCCTTGGTCTTGCCTTGCCCGACCATCGCCAGCGCATCCTTGGCGCGGTTGCCGAAAATCTTGAAGACGTTTTTGACTTCGATCTTGCTCACGGTTGCGTTGTTCATTTGCTCACCTCATGCCGTGGCCGACCGTACGCCTGAGTAATGCGGTCGATGACCACTGCGAGAATCACGATCGCCAGACCGGCCTCAAGACCGCGCCCGACGTTGAGGGTCTGAATCCCCACCAACACATCTTCACCCAGACCACGGGCGCCGATCATCGAGGCGATCACCACCATCGACAGGGCCATCATGGTGGTCTGGTTGATCCCGGCCATGATGCTCGGCAAGGCCAGCGGCAGTTGCACGCCGAACAGTTGCTGCCAGCGGTTGGCGCCGAACGCGTTGATCGCTTCCATGACTTCGCCGTCGACCTGACGGATGCCCAGGTCGGTCAGGCGAATCAGCGGTGGCGCGGCGTAAATGACCGTGGCGAAAATCGCCGGCACCTTGCCCAGACCGAACAGCATCAGCACCGGAATCAGGTACACGAAACTCGGCATGGTTTGCATGATGTCGAGCAGCGGCATCAGCACCGAACGCAGGCGATTGCTGCGCGCCGAGAGAATCCCCAGCGGGATGCCGATCAGCACCGAAATGATTGTCGCGACCATCATCAGCGCCAGCGTCTGCATGAGCTTGTCCCACAGGCCGACAGCGCCAACGAGGAACAGCAAACCGACGATGACTGCCGTGGTCAGCACTTTGCGCGTGGCATGCCAGGCGATGACACCGACGATCGCCAGCATCAACCACCACGGCGCCGCGCGCAGCAGGCCTTCAAGGTTGACGATGGCCCACAGCAGGGTGTCGGAGATATGGCGGAAAACATCACCGTAGTTGGTGACCAGCGAATCGACCCAACCGTTGACCCAGTCGGCGATGGAAAAGGTAAAGCTTTCGGGAAACATAAGCGGCTCTCAATCAGAAATCTCAATCAAGCGTTTACGGCATATCTCCCGGCCAGCCTCGCGGTTAGCCGGGAGGTATCGACCTACAGCGCCGCGTCGATTTTCTTGGCTGCGTCGTCACTGACCCACGCATGCCAGACCTCAGGATGTTCCTTGAGGAAGATTTTCGCCAGTTTTGGCGACTCGATACGTTCCTTCGCCATGCGACCCAGGTTCTGGTTCAGCAGGTCAATCGGCAGGTTGACCTTTTCCAGCACGGCGACCAGCTCCGGCGCCTGTTCGTGGAAGGTTTTCGACAGGCCGACCTTGATGCTCACAGACTTGTCGACGCCCGGTTTTTCTTCGAGCTTGACCAGATCGACCTGGCCCATCAGCGGGGTTGGCGACCAGTAGTAGAACAGGATCGGCTCGCCACGCTTGTAGCTCGACAACACTGCCGCATCGAGTGCCGGGCCAGTGCCCGGACGGAAGTTGGTGTAGCTGTTTTCGAGGCCATAGCTTTTCAGCATTTCGCTGTTGTCCAGCTCGCAGGTCCAGCCGGCCGGGCAGTTGTAGAAGCGGCCCTTGGATGGCTCCTCGGCGTCCTTGAACACCGCTGAGTATTTGCCAAGGTCAGCGATGTTTTTCAGGTCTGGGGCTTTCGGCTCCAGCTTGCGTTTGGCGTCGCCTTCGATCACGTAGCGCGGCACGTACCAGCCTTCCACTGCGCCAACCACTGGTGCGCCGACACCGACAACCTTGCCGGCCTTCTCGGCCTTGTTCCAGACTTCGCTGCGGCCGACCCACTCTTCGGCGAACACTTGAATGTCGTTGCTGCTCAGGGCGTTTTCCATGGTGATGGAGTTGCCTGGCAGGCTGTCGGTCTTGCAGTCGTAACCTTTCTCCAGCACCACTTGCAGAACGTCGGTCAACAGCATGCCGCTTTCCCAGTTCAGGCCGGCGAATTTCACCGGTTTGCCCGATTCGCACCAGCCAGCCGCCTGAGTGGCGCCGGCGCTGGCAAGCAGGCCCATGGAAAGCAATGCGGTCAGCAGGGTCTTGTTCGATTTCATTGTCGTGACGCTCCTAATCATGAATTGGGCTTACGGCAGTCAAGAGGCATCCAGCCCTGTCCACGTCCAATCAGGCCTGCGCCGCAGCGCGAACGGCCCCGCTTGTTTCAGGTTGTGCAACGCTGTTCTGCTCGACCGGCAGAATCAGTTGATCGGGTACGGCGCTGTGCCATTTTTTTGCGCACACGTAATAAACGGCGGCGGGCAACACCAGACCGATGATCCAGGAAATATCCACATCACCGAGGGCGGCCACCAGCGGACCGGTGTAGAACTTGGTGGAGATGAACGGCAACTGCACCAGCACGCCGAACACGTAGACACTGATACCGAGCAGGTTCCAGCGCCCATAGCGACCGTTTGGATCGGCCAGCGCCGGCACGTCATAACGCTCGCGTGTGATGCAGTAGTAGTCGACCAGATTGATCGCGCTCCACGGGGTGAAGAAGGCGAGCAGGAACAGGATGAAAGACTTGAACGCACCGAGGAACGAGTGCTGACCGAGCAGCGCGATCAGCGTCGCTGTGCCAACGATCACCAATACGAAAACCAGACGCTGCATGCGCGTGACGGTCAGGTGGCCTTTGAAACCACTGATGATGGTCGCGATGCACATGAAGCTGCCGTAGGAGTTCAGCGTCGAGATGGTCACCTTGCCGAACGCGATGCTGAAATACAGCAGCGCAGCGGTGGCACCAGTGCCGCCCAGACCAACGATGTAGGCGACTTCGTGACCGGCGAATTGACCGTTGGCGGAGGCTGCAGCAAATACACCGAGGATCATCGCCACTTGCGCGCCCACCACCGAACCGGCACCGGCGGCAAAGAAGGTTTTTACCGCCGAGGTGTTGCTTGGCAGGTAACGGGAATAGTCAGCCACGTAAGGGCCGAACGCGATCTGCCAGGAGGCCGCGAGCGATACCGCGAGCAAGAAGCTGCTCCAGCTGAAATGACGAATTTGAAGGAGTGCGCCGACGTCGGTCTGGCTCATCAAACGCCAGAACAGAAACACGAAGGCAATCACGCCGATAACACTGGCGACACGGCCGATCCAGTGGATCACGCGATAACCGAGCACCGTCACCAGCACAATCACGCTGGCAAAAATCAGGATGCCAACGCTGTCGCTGACGTTAAACAGCTGGCCCAGCGCCTGGCCGGACAGTACCGTGCCCGTTGCGGTGAAGCCCAGATACATCAAGCACACCAGCACGATCGGGATGGCCGCGCCATACACGCCGAACTGCACGCGGCTGGAGATCATCTGCGGCAGACCGAGCTTCGGCCCTTGTGCCGCATGCAGCGCCATTACGCCGCCGCCGAGCAATTGACCGATCAACAGACCGATCAACGACCAGAACACATCGCCGCCCAGCACCACGGCCAGGGCCCCGGTGACAATCGCGGTGATTTGCAGGTTGGCACCCATCCACAGGGTGAACTGGCTAAACAGACGACCGTGTCTTTCCGCTTCCGGGATGTAGTCGATCGAACGCCTTTCGATCAACGGTTTGATGCTTGCACGATCGGTGTTAACAGCCATGATTCAACCTCTGTGGATTGTTATTCGAGTTCACTGAGCGTCTTGCGCACTACTGTGGGAGCGAGCCTGCTCGCGAAGGCGTCAGCACATTCAACACGTGTGTTGGCTGACAGTTCGCATTCGCGAGCAGGCTCACTCCTACAGGGGTTTTGCGTTTATTTACCGGTAATCATCGGCAGGTTCAGGCCCTGCTCCTTGGCGCAGTCGATGGCGATCTGGTAACCGGCATCGGCGTGGCGCATAACGCCGGTGGCCGGGTCGTTGTGCAGCACGCGCGCAATGCGCTCGGCCGCTTCGTCAGTACCGTCGCAGACAATCACCATGCCCGAGTGCTGCGAGAAGCCCATGCCGACGCCGCCGCCGTGGTGCAGGGAAACCCAGGTCGCACCGCTCGCGGTGTTCAGCAAAGCGTTGAGCAGTGGCCAGTCGGACACAGCGTCGGAACCGTCCTGCATCGATTCGGTTTCACGGTTCGGGCTGGCGACTGAGCCGGAGTCGAGGTGGTCGCGACCGATCACGATGGGCGCCGACAGTTCGCCGCTGCGGACCATTTCGTTGAATGCCAGACCGAGCTTGGCGCGCAGGCCCAGACCGACCCAGCAGATACGTGCCGGCAGACCCTGGAAGCTGATGCGCTCGCGGGCCATGTCCAGCCAGTTGTGCAGGTGGGCGTCGTCCGGGATCAGTTCTTTGACCTTGGCGTCGGTTTTGTAGATGTCCTGCGGATCACCCGACAGTGCCGCCCAACGGAACGGGCCGATGCCACGGCAGAACAGTGGACGGATGTAAGCCGGTACGAAGCCAGGGAAATCGAACGCGTTTTCAACGCCCTCTTCCTGCGCCATCTGACGGATGTTGTTGCCGTAATCGAAGGTCGGAATACCTTGCTTCTGGAATTCCAGCATGGCTTTGACGTGCACGGCCATCGACTGCTTGGCGGCTTTGATCACAGCGGCCGGTTCGGTCTTGGCGCGGGCACGGTATTCGTCCCAGGTCCAGCCGGCTGGCAGGTAACCGTTCAATGGATCGTGGGCGCTGGTCTGGTCGGTGACCATGTCCGGGCGCACGCCGCGCTTGACCAGTTCCGGCAGAATTTCTGCCGCGTTACCCAGCAGCGCGATGGAGATCGCTTTGCCTTCTTTGGTGTATTTGTCGATGCGCGCCAAGGCGTCGTCGAGGTCTTTGGCTTGCTCGTCGACGTAACGGCTTTTCAGGCGGAAATCGATGCTGACCTGCTGGCACTCGATGTTCAGCGAGCAAGCGCCGGCCAGGGTTGCAGCCAGAGGTTGTGCGCCGCCCATGCCACCGAGGCCGGCGGTCAATACCCACTTGCCGGTGAGGTTGTCGTTGTAGTGCTGGCGACCGGCTTCAACGAAGGTTTCGTAGGTGCCTTGGACGATGCCCTGGCTGCCGATGTAGATCCAGCTGCCGGCGGTCATCTGGCCGTACATGGCCAGGCCTTTGGCGTCGAGTTCGTTGAAGTGCTCCCAGCTCGCCCAGTGCGGTACGAGGTTGGAGTTGGCGATCAGTACGCGCGGTGCATTGCTGTGAGTCTTGAACACGCCGACCGGCTTGCCGGATTGCACCAGCAGGGTCTCGTCGTCGTTCAGGTTGGTCAGGCTTTCGACGATTTTGTCGTAGCACTCCCAGTTACGTGCGGCGCGACCGATACCACCGTAGACCACCAATTCTTTCGGGTTCTCGGCGACTTCCGGGTCGAGGTTGTTCATCAGCATGCGCAGCGGCGCTTCGGTCAGCCAGCTCTTGGCGGTCAGCTTGTTGCCGCGTGCGGCACGGATTTCTACGTCACGGTGCTTCGTAAATGTAGTAGCAGTGGTCATTTTGTTGTCAGTCACGAAAAAGACTCCTCAGCGATCAATTCAAACCAACCCTGGCAGTGGGCAAGCAGCCTGTGCGCTTCAATGCGCGACAAGCGAATCAGTGGACGCTGCGGACTTATACGCATACGTCTTTACTTGTACATACAAGCATATGCAATCAAGCGGCCAACTTGTTGGAGGGGTGATCAAGAAAAATTGCAGGCACGGCTGGAGGGCGCCTGAATCAAGGGTTCTGGCGTGGATGAAATTTTTTGTGGGGATGATTTCGCGAGTTGGGACTTTGTTACACAAGCATGGTTTTGCGCCACGCTGGGGCGTTCGGTAACAAGTTGGTGCAAGGTTGGGAACAGGAAGTGTGAATGCATTTGTGGCGAGGGGATTCATCCCCGTCGGGCTGCGCAGCAGCCCCGCTTCTTCCAATCGAAAATGGGGCCGCTTCGCGACCCAGCGGGGATAAATCCCCTCGCCACAGGGGTTGTGTTCAGTTTTGGAGGAGTTCGATTACGCAGCAAGCGGCATTAGTGGTGACTTCAACCAGTCCGGCGTTACCGTCCAGTTGCAGGCAATCATGGCGACCGAGTTGCGCAACGCTGTCACCGACCCGCACTTGCAGCAGCTCGCTGACACTGAACACCAGCACCGTCCCCGCCGAGCTGAAGAATCGCTGCTCGCCGTCCAGCCACTGCAACCGCGCGCGGTAACGCTGCGGTGCATAGATCAGGTTGAAATCGCGAATCGCACCGCCGAGCAGCGTGCAGGAAACCTGGCTTTCACCGCTGAAGGCAAAGGGGTCGAGCGGTAACAACGGCCGCGTATCCTCACCGTCAACGCACAAGGTCATGCCGTCACCCTGCAGCACAGTGATTACCCGCTGGTAACCGGCGAATGTCGAAAATCCGCCCGACTCGGCGATGTCGGCAATCGACAGGCGCCAGCCGAAACCGTCCAGCCCTGCCCCCGCATCACGGGTGATTTCCTCGGTGCTGCCGCCGCCGTTTTTCCACGGCATGCGCGGGTAGCCTTCGGCGCGTAAAACCTTCAAACCATTCATTTGTGCTCTCTATTTATGGAACCGCCCTTCCAGACGATGACGAGAACCCGGGTGAATCAAACGTGCAGCGGTCACCGGCTGACGCCCCGACCACGTACGGCGACGAATCAGCAGGCACGGCTCACCCTTCTCGATCTGCAACAACTTGCATTCGGACGATTCAGCGAGGATCGCTTCAACCACGTGTTCGCCCTCGGTCAGCGGCGCGACCTGATTGAGATAGGCGTAAGGCGTTTGCAGGGTGAAGTCCTGCTTGAGGTATTCCGGGGCGACCAGCGCGTTGACGAAGCGGTCTTCGATTTGCACCGGGATGTCGTTTTCGTAATGGACGATCAGCGAGTGGAAAACCTTCTGCCCTTCACGCATGTCCAGTGCCAGCGCGCGCTCGGAACCGGCAGCCTCTTCTTCGAGGGTGATCACCTGGCAGGTGTGGCGATGGCCACGGGAGGCGATTTCGTCGGCGATGTTGTGCACTTCGAACAGCGCGGACTGGCTCTTCGGCTCAGCTACAAAAGTACCGACGCCTTGCATGCGCACCAGCAGACCGTCGGCAGTCATCTCGCGCAACGCGCGGTTGATGGTCATGCGGCTGAAACCGAGCTGGTTGACCAGCTCGCTTTCGGACGGCACGCGGTAGTGCGGCGGCCAGTTACCGCTGTCGATTTGCTGGGTGATCATCTGTTTGACGCGGGCGTACAAGGGCGCCGGACTGTCGCCCATGTTCGCGGCCAACGGGGAAACTGGAGGCGGAGTCGGCACGGTTGATCCTTGTTCGTCGGTAGAGGTTGCTAGCTTGCCGGAGTTTACCGGGCAGGCAAACGTCTGTATATGTATATACAAATAACACACGATGGGGTGCTGAACCATGTCCGCTTTCTTTGCCGAACGCGCGCTGCTGCCTAACGGATGGGCCAACAATGTACGTCTTGAGGTCAGCGCCGATGGCCTGCTGACCCAAATCCAGGCCAATTCCACCGCAGATGGCGCCGAACGGTTGAGCGGTCCGTTACTGCCGGGGATGCCCAACCTGCACTCCCACGCCTTCCAGCGCGCAATGGCAGGGCTGGCTGAAGTGGCCGGCAACCCCAACGACAGTTTCTGGACGTGGCGCGATCTGATGTATCGGCTCGTCGGCAAAATCAGCCCGGAGCAACTTGGCGTCATCGCCCGTCAGCTGTACATCGAAATGCTCAAAGCCGGTTACACCTCGGTGGCCGAATTTCACTATGTGCATCACGACAGTAATGGCCAGCCGTATGCGGATCCGGCCGAACTGGCGTTGCGCATCAGTCAGGCGGCCAGCGAAAGTGGCATCGGTCTGACCCTTCTGCCAGTGCTCTACAGCCACTCCGGTTTTGGCGGCCAGACGCCCAACGACGGCCAGCGCCGCTTTATCAACAGCACCGAAAACTACCTGAATCTGCAATCGCGTTTGCAGCCGCTGTTGGCTCAGCAAAAAGCGCAGTCGCTGGGCCTGTGTTTCCACTCGTTGCGCGCGGTCACCCCGCAGCAGATCAGCGAAGTATTGGCCGCCAGCGACAAGCAATGCCCGGTGCACATCCACATCGCCGAACAACAGAAGGAAGTCGACGATTGCCTGAGCTGGAGCGGTCGTCGTCCGCTGCAATGGCTTTACGAAAATACCGAAGTCGATCAGCGCTGGTGCCTGGTTCACGCCACCCACGCCAACCCTGAAGAAGTCACGCTGATGGCCAAGAGTCGCGCCATCGCCGGTTTGTGCCTGACCACCGAAGCCAATCTGGGCGACGGGATTTTCCCGGCCGTGGATTTCCTCGCGCAGGGCGGACGCATGGGCATCGGTTCCGACAGCCATGTGTCGCTCAGTGTGGTCGAGGAATTGCGTTGGCTGGAATACGGTCAGCGTCTGCGCGATCAGCGGCGAAACCGTTTGTATGGCGCGGATCAGCCGATGGTCGGCCGTACGCTGTACGACGCGGCGCTGGACGGTGGCGCTCAGGCATTGGGGCAGCCGATTGGTGCGCTGGAAGTCGGCAAGCGTGCGGACTGGATCGTGCTCGATGGCAATGACCCGTATCTGGCGACCGCCAGTGGCGACGGGATTTTGAATCGCTGGTTGTTTGCTGGCGGGGACCGTCAGGTGCGCGATGTACTGGTCAACGGCCAGTGGGTGGTGCGCGATGGCCGGCATGCCGGGGAAGAGGACAGCGCACGCGCCTTCACCCAGGTCCTGCGCGACCTTTTAGGCTGACACATAACCAAATGTAGGAGTGAGCCTGCTCGCGATAACGGTGTATCAGACATAAATATGTGGCTGACACATCGCTATCGCGAGCAGGCTCACTCCTACATTGGTTTTGCAGTGTTCTTAATTAGAAGTCTTGGCCATCTGCCGATCCGACGCTCGCCAGATCAATCGCGTGGTGTCGTAACCCTGTTGCCGCGCCTTGCTCAGCAACTCTTCACGCACCACACCGTTGACGGTCGGCGTGCGCGACAGCAGCCACAAGTACTTGCGACTCGGGTCGCCGACAATCGCGGTTTTGTAGTCGTCACTGACGTACAACACCCAGTATTCGCCCTTGGCCACACCCGGAATCAACCGCGAGAACCAGGTATCGAACTCGACCCACAACTTGTCGGTCTTGCCCGGCACCTGTGGATAAGCCGTGCCCTTGACCTCTTCCCACTGCCAGTCCGTTGTCATGCAACGGTTGAACACCGCAACGTTGCCATCGGGCTTGAGGGTGTAACGGGCTTCGGATTGCGCGCAATTGCGCTGGAAGTACATCGGCAAACGCGCCAGTTCATACCAAGTGCCCTGGTAACGCTTGAGATTGACGCTGTTGACGGTCTTCGGCGCCAACGGATCTACGCCGGAACTGGCGCAGCCGGCCAGTACCAGGCCAGCAAAAAGGATTAACAATAACCGCTTCATTTTTCTTCTCCGTGGGCGCGAAGCCCCGGTTTACTTCAGGCCTTGGCCGGAAAACATCAGCACTTTGTCACCGGCGTACTGCACGCTGATAAAGCTGTTCTTGTCGCCCCAGGTGCAACTGGACATGCCGAGCGCGCCCGAGCAATCAGTCGGCTTGCCGAGCAGAGTCTCAACTTCGGCCTTGGCCATCCCGGCCGAGAGCTTCGAGTAGTTTTCCTGATTGACCTTGCTGCATGCGGCCAACAGCACGCAAAACGAAAGCAGGGCGATAGATCGCAGCGACATGGTGTAACTCCTGGAACGAGGGGGGATGGCATGGTGCCAACCAGAAGCTTAGAAGAGAAAACCCTCATCTGGTTCCCTCGACCGAGGGCTATTTATCCCTCCACTCGTCCGGCATTCGTCGATAAATCAGACACTTTGTAGGGCTATTGGGCATTTCGTCGCCTTTCCTGAAAGGCGCCTAATCTTTGGCGCCCGGTGGCCGAAATAAGAGCAGCGCAAAGCCCCCGAGTGTGGCAAATTGCCGCCCTTTCTTGACCAGCCCCTTCGCGGTAGTTCATTCGATGACCAGAAACATGAAATTCAGCCACAAGATCTTGTTGGCTGCCGCCCTCGTGGTGGCCGTTGCGTTCGCCTGTTTCATCTTGTTCAACGACTATCGACAGCGCGAAGCCCTGAGCAGCAGCACCGAAGCTTCAATGCAGGAACTGGGCAGCCTGACCACCAGCAACATTCAGACCTGGCTGGAAAGCCGCATTCAATTGCTGCAGTCGCTGTCGCAGCAAGTCGCCGTCGACGGCAACGCGCCCGCCAGCCTCAAGCGCATCATCGACCTGCCCGCCTACACCGGCAATTTCCAGCTCAGCTACTTCGGCGGCGCTGACGGCGTGATGTTCTCGGTGCCCGCCGGCAACCGCGCGCCGGACTACGATCCGCGCGCACGCGGCTGGTACAAAGCCGCCAACAGCGCACAGCAAACCATCGTCACCGAACCATACATTGCGGCCTCGTCGGGCAAACTGGTGATCACCGTCGCCACGCCGGTGCAGCGTCAAGGCCAGATGCTCGGTGTCGCCGGTGCCGACATCGACCTGACCAGCATCAGCGCGATCATCAACTCGCTGAATTTCGGCGGCCACGGCCACGCGTTCATCGTCAGCGCCGATGGCAAGATCCTGATCCACCCGGACAGCAAACTGGTGCTCAAGACTCTGGCCGAGGCCTACCCTACCGGTGCGCCAAAAGTCAGCCCGGGCCTGAAAGAAGTCGAGTTCGACGGCAAGACCCAACTGATCTCGTTCACCCGCGTCAACGGCGTGCCTTCCGCCGACTGGTACGTAGCGCTGGTGCTGGACAAAGACACGGCTTTCTCGATGCTCAGCGAATTCCGCACTTCGGCGCTGATCGCCATGATCATCGCTGTGGTGATCATCATCGCCCTCCTGGGCATGCTGATCCGTGTATTGATGCAGCCGCTGTTGACCATGGGCCGGGCCATGCACGACATCGCTGAAGGTGAAGGCGACCTGACCAAGCGTCTGGTGATTCACGGCAATGACGAATTTGGCGCCTTGGGCACCTCGTTCAACCGTTTCGTCGAACGTATCCACACCTCGATCCGCGAAGTGTCTTCGGCCACTGGGCAGGTCAACGAAGTCGCCCTGCGCGTGGTCGCAGCGTCGAATTCGTCGATGTACAACTCCGACCAGCAAGCCACTCGCACCAACAGCGTCGCTGCGGCGATCAACCAGCTCGGCGCCGCTGCGCAGGAAATCGCCCAGAACGCCGCCCTCGCCTCGCAGCACTCCAGCGATGCGCGCAGCCTGGCGGTCGACGGCCAGCAGGTGGTGGATAAAACCATCCAGGCGATGCAACAGCTGTCGGCGAAGATCAGCGATTCGTGCGGCAACATTGAAACCCTGAACAGCAACACGGTGAACATCGGCCAGATTCTGGAAGTGATCACCAGCATTTCGCAGCAGACTAATCTGCTGGCGCTGAACGCCGCGATCGAAGCCGCGCGCGCCGGTGAAGCCGGCCGTGGTTTCGCCGTGGTCGCCGACGAAGTCCGCAACCTCGCCCACCGCACTCAGGATTCGGCGCAGCAAGTGCAGAAGATGATCGAAGAGCTGCAAGTCGGCGCGCGTCAGGCGGTGAGCATCATGACCGAGAGCCAGCGCGAGAGCGAAAGCAGCGTCGGCATCGCCAATCAGGCTGGCGAACGCCTGGGCAGCGTGACCCAGCGCATCGGCGAAATCGACGGGATGAACCAGTCGGTGGCCACTGCAACCGAAGAGCAGACCGCTGTGGTCGAGTCGATCAACGTCGACATCAACGAGATCAACACGCTGAATCAGGAAGGTGTGGAGAACTTGCAGGCGACGTTGCGGGCTTGTTCGGATCTGGAGCAGCAGGCGGCGCGTCTCAAGCAGTTGGTGGGTAGCTTCCGCATTTAAGACGCGGCCACTGGCCCCTTCGCGAGCAAGCTCGGCTCCTACAGTGGTTCTGTGTCGTTCACAGATATCCTGTAGGAGCCGAGCTTGCTCGCGATGGCGACATCAGCGACGAAGGAATGTGGACATTGGAACACGTTGGTCAGCTCTCACTGACGCTGGACTGAATTAGGACTAAACTCAGTCCTGTTCAATTTGGCGGGGTTCAATCATGAAGCTTTCATCGCAAATCAAACCGATCAGTTACCTGAAAAGCCACACGGCCGAGATCGTCAAAACAATCACAGAAAGCCGCGAGCCGCTGGTAATCACTCAAAATGGTGAAGCCAAGCTAGTGGTCATGGACGTGAAAAGTTTTGAAGAGCAAGAAGGCACGATGGCGTTACTTAAACTGTTGGCGATGGGTAACCGGGAGATCGAGGAAGGCAAGTTTAGTGATGCTGAAGATGTCTTTGCCGAACTGGATAAGGCCGATCATCAATGAGTTTAAAGGTCGTTATTCTTCAGTCCGCACAAACAGACCTCAGAGAACTTCGCACCTACCTCGTCAGACAGTTCTCCACCCAAACCTGGCAAAGTACTTATGCCGATCTCAAGACTGCGATTCTTGGTCTCGCAGATCTGCCTTATTCCGGATCGATCCCCGAAGAAATCGAGAAGCTCAATCTCGGCCAATACCGCCAGATTGTGTTGGGGATGAATCGGGTTATTTATGAAGTACGAGATGAAACGGTTTTCATCCATATCATTGTCGATACGCGAAAAAGCCTGCCGGCGCTGTTGATGAGGCGGCTTCTACGAGGTAATCCTTGATTTAGAACCTTGACCCAGGCTTAGAAAGAAACACCAACTCCTCAGCCGTAGATTCCCGCCCCAACACCGCATTGCGATGCGGAAACCTTCCAAACCGCGCAATCACTTTCTGATGCCGCTCGGCATAATCCAGATTGTCGGCAAACACCGCCCTCTGCGCTTCCGGCTGTTCAGCCACCAGATCGATAAACCGCGAAACCGCTTCGTTCTGCACCGCGAGGTTTTCGCAGTGTTCAAACACCAGATAAATGAATACGCGCTGAATCGGTTTTAACTGCCGGTCGAAATCCGCCGCAATGCCTTGCGCAACAAGCTTCTGCGCACGCAGATCGCCGGAGAAGGCATTGGGGGTGTCGCGAAAAATCATTCGCGGCAGTTGATCAAGCAACAGCACCACCGCCAGCCAACCTTCGGGACGTTGCGTCCATTCGGTCAATTCGCCGGCCAGGGCCTGATCGACAAAGACCCCGAAATGCTCACGCGCTTCGAGGTCTTGGCTGTCTCGCTTACCGAACCACAACTTGCCCTTGTCAGCCGAAATGTCGTCCGGTGATTCGGCATGTCCGAACCACCAATCGAGCAACGGCTGCCAGGGCGCGGTCATGGTTTATTCCTTGTGGTAAGCCGTAGCGCGTGCGACTTCTTCTTTCGAGCCGAGGAACACCGCTACGCGCTGGTGCAGGCCTTCAGGCTGGATGTCGAGAATGCGCTGGTGACCGTCGGTGGACGCGCCGCCCGCCTGCTCCACGAGGAACGACATCGGGTTGGCTTCGTACATCAGACGCAGTTTGCCTGGCTTGGAAGGCTCACGGCTGTCGCGCGGGTACATGAACAGACCGCCACGGGTCAGGATGCGGTGAACGTCGGCAACCATCGCCGCGACCCAACGCATGTTGTAGTTCTTTTTCAGCGGACCTTCTTCACCGGCCAGCAGCTCGCCAACGTAGCGCTGTACCGGGGCTTCCCAGTGACGCTGGTTGGACATGTTGATGGCGAATTCCTGGGTCGATTCAGGAATGGTGATGTTTTCGTGGGTGAGCACGAAGCTGCCCATTTCACGGTCCAGGGTGAAACCCTTGACGCCGTCGCCCAAGGTCAGGATCAGCATGGTCTGTGGACCGTAGATCGCGTAACCAGCGGCAACCTGTTCGGTGCCTGGCTGCAGGAACGCTTTCTCGTTCAGCGGCTCGTTCTGGCTCAGGTATTCGTTCGGGCAACGCAGTACCGAGAAGATCGTGCCGACCGGGGCGTTGATGTCGATGTTCGACGAACCGTCCAGTGGGTCGAATACCAGCAGGTACGCGCCTTTCGGGTACTTGCCCGGGATCTGGTAGGCATTGTCCATTTCTTCGGACGCCATGCCGGCCAGGTGACCGCCCCATTCGTTGGCTTCGAGCAGGATCTCGTTGGAGATCACGTCGAGCTTCTTCTGCACTTCGCCCTGTACGTTTTCGGTGCCCATGCTGCCCAGAACACCACCCAGGGCGCCTTTGGACACGGCGTGGTTGATCTCCTTGCAGGCACGCGCCACCACTTCGATCAGGAAGCGCAGATCGGCAGGAGTGTTGTTGCTGCGGGTCTGCTCAATCAAATAGCGACTCAGGGTAACGCGGGACATGGACGGCTCCGGTGGAATGGGGGGCTAAAAACCCGCGCAGTTTACAGGGAGTCTGAAAACGTAGCGAGCGAAGACGCCCGGTAACGTGCGTTGGGGTGTAATTGCCTGCATGAGACGTGATTGTCGGTGGAGAGTTCAGGTAGCGGATTTAGCGTAGTCCGAAATCGGACGAAGGTAACCAGAGTGAGGAGATCGGTTTGGGGTATGTATTGATTGAGAGATCGCTTTCGCGAGCAGGCTCGCTCCCACAGGGAATTTGAGTGAACAAAAAGTTGGCGTCCACTGAAGTCCATTGTGGGAGCGAGCCTGCTCGCGAATGGCGCGCAGCGCCAGCCATTAGCTGCTGGCAGGAGGCTTGCGCAGCAAGCTGAACGCCATCGCCCCAAGAAACACCACACTCAGCAACAACACCGCCCACAGCCCTAGCTTCTTCCAATTGGTCTCCGCCACCGCCGCCGTCGTGGCCGTCGAAGTCTGGGTCGCCACCACCTCCCCCTGAACCACAGCCTTACCCAACCCCGCCAGCTTCTCCGGTTTGAAATCCGGAATCAGCGTCGCCAGTGGCAGGTTCGCCGTCTTCACCGTCGCATTGCCCAGCGCCAGACTGTACGGCCCCTCCCCCCGTGCGAGGAATATCACCTGCGTCGCCCGCACCGCGTATTTCAAACTCGGTGCCTGCTCGCCCAGACCACCACCGCGCTCATCCACCGTCAGCTTCAACTGCTGAACGGTCTGCCCGTAAAGCGCCAATTCGTTCTTCACCACGTCCTGGCCATTCTGGGTCAGGCGGTAGAGCAAACCACTGCTCATGGTCTGCCACGGCAGGCTGCTTTCGCGACGGCCCGACAGCGTCACCGGCGCCAGACTGTTCGGCTGCTTGATCTCGACCTGAACACGCTCGACGCTCAGCCCCATCGGCAACTGCCAAGTGTATTCCCCGGCCTTGGTGCTGCTGCCGGCCAATGCCTGCGACCAGACCAGTGGCAGCGGCACATCGCGCGGGTCGCTGCTTTTCAGTTGCACTGAGGTCAGGATCGGCGCCGAACTCGGCGACTCCCAGAGCAAACGCAAGTAACGCGCGGATTGCCCCGGCAGTGTCACTTCATGTTGTTCGATGCGCTCATCGGAGAACGTCAGCCGCGCCACCTGCCCTTCGCCCCACGGCTGCCAGTGCTGCAAGTCGTCGCTGGCCTCGATGCTGAAACGCTGGAAGCCATCGCGCTCGCTGGTCCAGTCGAGGATCAGCTGTTGCAGCGGCGCCTTGATCGCGCTGGCATCAAGCAGCCAGCCACGCAGCACTTCTTCACCGGCCTCCAACTGGCTGGACGGTTGCACTTCAACCAGCGTGCCGGTGGTGGTGGATTGCACACGCACGTTCGGCGCGCGCTCAGTGGCGTCGGCCGCGTTATACAACGGGAACCATTTCACCTCGTGCAACTGGCCGTCGTCGCGGGTCTGCGCCGATTCACGCGCCAAGGCATAAGCCTGCGGCTCACCGGCGGCGTTGAACACACGCAGGTCACTGAGATCAGTCTGACGCGCCTGCAATTGCACGTTCAGCGGCAGTTCGAGGCGATACCACGGGCCGTTGCCACTCACTGCCAGCGGCACCTGCGTGGCGAAGTCCGCCGGTTTTTCCTGGGCGCCGGCGGCCATCACCACGCCCAGCGCCAACCACCCCAGATTTCGCATGCGACTCAAGATGAAACTCCTTCGGTGCCCGGGGCTGGCTTGTCCGCCGCCGGTTCAGCTTCGATGCGTTTGGGCGGCAGCGGCGCGAAGTAGCCGACCACCAGCAGCAACACGCCGACGCCGATAAACGAGACGATCCGGGCGAGGCCGCCACGGTTGCTCAGTTCGACAAAAACAAGTTTGGCCACCACCAGCGCGATCAGTGCCGCGCCAATCAGCCACACCTCGCGGCGGTGGCGCAAATGCCCGCCGATCATCAGCCCCAACGCCATCAGCGTCCAGACGATGGACAGGCCAGCCTGCACCAGCATCGAGGCGAGCAGCGTGTCCAACTCAAACGGAATGCCGGCCCAATGGTGCGCAGCACGGGTCACCAATGCCGTGCAGAAGGCGAACAGCGAAACCCCGGCGATCAGTTGTGTGGCGTGATCGGCGTAGTCCGGGCGAATCGACAATTGCGCAACCGCAGTGCGCGACCAGACGTAAACACCGAACAGCGCGAACAACAGCCCCAACTCCAAAGGGTTGAGCAATGGCACATAAGGCAATGGTTCGGCGTTGCCATCGCTGACGCCGTTTGCCAGCCAGAACCACGCGAGCATCAGCACCGCCAAAGGCGCGGCGGCGTACAAGCGGTATTCGCGAGCAAACGCCGCCACCGGCCATGGCCAGTTGCGTGGTGCAGCCGCCAGCAGCAGATACAAGCTCGGCAGAATCGCCCAGCCCAACCAGCGCCAGGCGTTGTATTGTTCGGACAACAGCAGCAAGCCGTAACGCAGCTCCAGCGCCAGCACGCCGATCAGCAGCCAGCAACCGAGCACATGAGCAGTGCTCAACGCCCGCGCCGGCAGCATCGGCGCCAGGCGCCGCAGACTGAAGAAATGCACCGCGAACACTGCCGCCCACGCCAGCCAGCCAAAGTCGGCCGCCGGGTGATAACGCGAGTGCCATGCAGCGAGCAGCACCAGCCCGGCCGTCGGAACCAGCAGAGTGCAGAGCAAACCGAGCGCCGGCCATTTCAAGCGCAGCGACAACACAGTCCACAACGCCACGCTGACGGCGGCAACCAGCAACAACAAGGTTGCTTGCAGATTCGGCGAGGCAAATCGCAGCACTTCGCTGACCCACGCCAACGCCCACCAACCGGCGCCCCACAGCAGCAACACTTCGGACAAACGCTGCAAACTCAACGCATCAAATGCCGTCGCATGGTTGCCCAGTTGCAGGCGCCACGCCCCGATCATGGCGGCCAGCCCCAACACCAACGGCGTCCAGAACCCAGCGTGCGCCAATGGCCGCAAACCTTCGCTGGACAACGGCCCGAGCAGTTCAGGGCCGGCCAGCAAAAACGCTGCGCCGCCAATCAACTGCAACAACAGACCGAAGACAAAACTCACGCGCTGTTGGAGGTACAGACTCAGCCAGATAATCAGCAAACCACTCGCGGCCCACACCGCACTTGCGGTCTGCCACGGCAGCACGAACAACACCGCCAGATTGATCAGCACCAACCCGGCGAGCAACACCACCGACAAACCGCGCAACAGACGCACATCGCCGCGCACCATCTCGTCGCGCGCCGCCAGGAGCATGCCGGCAATCAGCGCCAAGCCAATCAGCGAGGCACTGAGCAAACCGCTCCAACCGGCATTGAACACCGCCGCCGAGTCCTCGCCTGCCCCTTGCAAGCGCAGCAGAAACAGCGCACCACCGAGCAACTGCACGGCGAACGCAGTAAACAGAAAGGTGCGTGATTGCAGGCGCAAACCGACAAACAACGTCAGCAGACCCGCCAACGCCCAACTGATCGCCGTGCTTTGGACGAAGAAGAACAATGGCGCCAGCAGATAGAGGAAGGTCAGGCCAAGGCACGCGAGCACCGGCAGGCCTTGGCGCTCCCAAGGCGATGCCTGCTCCGGCGCTGCCTTGCGCAGTTGATAAAAGCTGAACAGCAGCGCGGTGCCAAGCATCAGCGCGCCCAACGGAGCGCCGTCGAGCAGACTGCTGTCACCGAAGCGCAATTGGCTGAGGAACGCCAGCGCCGAGCCCAGTTGCAAGAGCAACGCGAAGGCCCGGGCGAACGGCCGATGCTGACGCAAACCGAGCCAGAAGATCCCCGCGCCTTCCACCGCCCACGCCGCCGACGTCCATCGGGCATCGAGGCCCAGCGGAATCGCCAGGCTGGCGAAAATCACCCCGAGCGCCAGACAGGTTTCGCCCAGCAGCACAGCGCGGCCGCCCATCAACACCTTGGCCAGCGCCATGTAGATCATGCCCAGCGCCAGCGCACTGAACGCAGCGGCAAACTCCAGATGCTGCACCAGCGCAAACTGCAAACCGAAACCGATAATCGGCGGGCCGAACAGCATCGTCCCATCGACGTAATCGCCCTTGCGCGCCGACCACTGCAGCAGCGCATCGCGGTCGCCATCCGCCGGAGCATCGGGCATATCGCGCAATTTGCGGCGGGCAAACAACAGACCGATGGCGAGGTACATCAGGAAGAACAGAATCAGGAACGGTTCAGTGCTCCACAACAGCTCTGGCGTATAAGAGCGCAGGCCCCAGGCGAAGCCAATACCGAAGGTGCCGACGAAGCCGATCAGGTTGAGCAGACGCCAGGCCTTGAACCAGGCGATGGCGAGGATGCCGGCGTTGAGCAGCGCGAAATAACTGAACAGGGCGATGTGGTTACCGGAGCCGGTCGAGGTCAGGATCGGCGCGGCGAAACCGCCCAACGCGGCCACTGCCGCCAACGCCAGCGAATCCTGTGTAATCGCCAGAATCGCCGAAAACACCGTGACCGCCACCAGCAACCCTAGCGCGGCGGAAGGATCGAGCAACGGATGCAGACGCATCGCCGCAAACACCGTCAGGTACAACACGGCGATCCCGGTGCCTTGCAGCATCAACGCGTAGTTGCTGTTGCGTCGGCGCAGCCACCAGCCCAGCGCGAGCAAGGCCAATGCCGCCGCGGCGACTCCGGCATAGCGCAACTCAATCGGCACGACCATGCCTTCGGTGGCATAGCGCAGCAGGAATGCCAGGCCGAAGAACAACAACACCACGCCGACACGCAGCACGGTGTTGCCGCCGAACAGCCAGTTACGCGCAGCGTTGATGCCGCGTTCGATGAGGTTTGGGCCACGCGGCGCGGCAGGTTGTTGCGGTACGCGCGGCGACGGCTCAGCGCTCCAGACATCGGCCGGCAAGGCTTGACTGGCCTGATTGGCCACGGCGGAGATAGGTTCGAGGTCGGGCGGCAGCTCCCAGATCAGCTCCGGCGCAGCGGCTTGTTCGACCGCTTCGGCGGGTTCCATGACAGGCTCTGCGACAGCTTCCACAATTGGCGGTGGCACCGCATGCGACGGTGAGCCTTCGAGCAGAAACAGACGCTGGGCGACGCCCTGCAAAGCTTCCTTCACCTGTTCAAGTTGGTGCTTTTGCTCAGCCATTTGCGAGCCAAGCCGCGCGATGCGGATCGTCTGCCCGATCGCCAGCCCCAGCAGCGCGCCCAACAGCGCATCACTGAGCGACTCGTCGAGCAGCCAGCCGAGCACCAGCCCGATCAACATGAACATCCATTGCATGGTCGATATCCCTAAGCGCGAAGGCCAATCCGCAGAGATTAGCGCAGCCTGAAGCAAAAAGATCGCAGCCTGCGGCAGGTCCTACATAACCCTGTAGGAGCTGCCGCAGGCTGCGATCTTTTCCGGCGCGCGATTATATCGAGCCGAGCGGAAAGTTACTCCAGCGCTTTCCAGATATCCGTGGCGTACTCGCGAATCGTCCGGTCCGACGAGAACCAGCCCATCCGCGCGGTGTTGAGCACCGCCGAACGCCACCAGTTATTGGAATCGTGCCAATGCGCTTCAACGCGTTTCTGCGCCTCCCAATACGAGTCGAAGTCGGCACACACCAGGAAACGGTCGTAATCCACCAGCGAATCGATCAGCCCGGTGTAGCGCGACGTGTCATCCGGCGAGAACACACCACTGCGAATCGCTTGCAGCACATCGTTCAAACGATGCGAGGCGGCGATGTCCGGGGCAGCGCTGAACTCGTGATTCTGTTTGCGCGCTTCAACCTGCTGCGCGCTGAGGCCGAAGATGAACATGTGCTCGGCGCCGATGCGCTCGCACATCTCCACGTTGGCGCCGTCGAGGGTGCCGATGGTCAGCGCGCCGTTGAGGCCGAATTTCATGTTGCTGGTGCCTGACGCCTCGAAACCGGCGGTGGAAATCTGCTCGGACAAGTCCGCCGCGGGAATAATGCTCTCCGCCAGGCTGACGTTGTAGTTGGGCAGGAACACCACTTTAAGCAAGCCACGCACGGTCGGGTCGTTGTTCACCACCCGAGCGATATCGTTGGTCAGCTTGATGATCAGTTTGGCCTGGTGATAACTCGCCGCCGCTTTACCGGCGAAGATTTTCACCCGCGGCACCCAATCGACTTCCGGCTCGGCGCGGATCGCCTGATACAGCGCTACGGTGTGCAACAGGTTGAGCAACTGGCGTTTGTATTCGTGGATCCGTTTGACCTGCACATCGAACATCGCCGCCGGATTGACTGCGATGCCCAAGCGCTCATGAATCAGATACGCCAGGGCCTTTTTGCTGTGCAGGCGCTGTTCGGCGAAGGCTTTGCGGAACGCGGTTTTCTCGGCAAAAGGTTCGAGATCTAGCAAGCGTTCTTCGGGGTTATCCAGCAGATCCGGGCCCAGCGCATCGACCAGCATCGAGGTTAATTCCGAGTTCGCCTGATACAACCAGCGGCGGAAGGTAATGCCGTTGGTTTTGTTGTTGATCCGCTCCGGGTAGAGCTTGTGCAGTTCGGCGAACACGGTTTTGCGCATCAGCTGCGTGTGCAGCCCGGACACGCCGTTGACGCTGTGCGAACCGAGGAATGCGAGGTTGCCCATGCGCACGCGACGGCCGTTGTCTTCTTCGATCAGCGAGACCGCGCGCAGCACGTCGAAATCGTGAATGCCCTTGGCGCGCAGCGAATCGATGTGCTGGGCGTTGATCAGGTAAATGATCTGCATGTGCCGTGGCAGCATGCGTTCCATCAGGCCTACTGGCCAGGTTTCCAGCGCTTCCGGCAGCAGCGTGTGGTTGGTGTACGACAGCGTGTCGACGGTGACTTGCCACGCGGCATCCCACGCGACGTCATAAACGTCGACCAATTGACGCATCAGTTCGGCAACGGCGATCGAGGGGTGAGTGTCGTTGAGCTGGATCGCCGCGTGATCGCCCAAGGTCAGCACCGAGGTGTGCATGTTGCGATGGCGGCGCAGCAAATCCTGCAAAGAGGCGGCGACGAAGAAGTACTCCTGACGCAGGCGCAGCTCCTGCCCGGCTTCGGTGCTGTCCGCCGGGTAGAGCACGCGCGAGATACTTTCTGCACGGGCGACTTCGGCAACGGCGCCCAGGTGGTCACCAGCGTTGAAGCGTTCCAGGTGCAAATCTTCCATGGCCCGTGCGCGCCACAAGCGCAGAGTGTTGACGCTCGCCCCACGCCAGCCGACCACCGGAGTGTCGTAGGCAATCGCGCGAACGGTTTCCGCTGGCGACCAGACTTGCTTGGACTTGCCGGACGGGTCGGTAACGGTTTCAACGCTGCCACCAAAGCCGATGGAGTAGACGACTTCCGGCCGTTCAAACTCCCATGGGTTGCCGAAATCCAGCCAGTGCTCGGTCTGCTCCTGCTGCCAGCCGTCGACGATGGCCTGGCGGAACAAACCGTGTTCATAACGAATGCCGTAGCCATGGCCGGCGATGCCGAGGGTCGACATGCTTTCCATGAAGCACGCCGCGAGTCGGCCGAGGCCGCCGTTGCCAAGCGCCGCATCGGGTTCCAGCAAACGGATGCGTTCCAGGTCGACGCCGAGTTCGGTCAATGCTTCACGGGCGACGTCGAGCAAGCCGAGGTTGCTCAGGCTGTCGTAGAGCAAGCGGCCGATAAGGAATTCCAGCGAAAGGTAATACACCCGTTTCTGGCCTTTGCGGTAAATCTGCCGGGTGTGGTCCATCCAGTGCTCGACCATGTGATCGCGCGCAGCCAAAGCGATGGCTTCGAACCAGTCATGGTCGAAGGCGTGATCAGGGTCTTTGCCCACCGCGTAGGTGAGTTTGGTCAGGACGGCGTCGCGGAATGCGGCCACCTCTGCTTCGCGAACTAGTGGTTCTTGAGTCATCGATAGGACCTCGAGCGAGCGGGGAATTGTCTGAGCCTAGACGGTCTGACCGACGGTAGCGGCTCTGGTTCGGCAGTTTTTCCCGAGACTGTGAGATAGCCCGGCATTACCTTGTCGAGTGAGCTAATGAATGCAGGGGCCGTGCCGAATTGTCCGGCAATGTGCCTGCATGCAGAAAAAATCTGGCGAAAGGTTGTTCAAAAATCCACCAGTCCCGGTATGATCGCGCGCCCTGATGCACACACGCCTGGTAACTCCCGATGATGAAGCCCAACCTGATTGCCGCCGCCGAGATCGATCGTCTCGATACGTGGGCAAAATATTCAGCCCCGATGTGCGGCTCCTGCGTGTCCAGCTGCTGCACGCTGCCGGTTGAAGTGAAGATCAAGGATCTGGTGCGCATCGGTGTGGTCGACGAGTTCGAACTGGGCGACCCGCCGAAAAACATCGCCAAGCGTCTGCAAAAGGAAGGCCTGGTCGAACGCTTCAATCAGAAATCGGGGATCTTTACCCTGCAGCGCATGAGCAACAACGATTGCTACTACCTGGATCGTAAGAGCCGCCTGTGCACCATTTATGACAAGCGCCCGGATACCTGCCGCAATCACCCGAAAATCGGCCCGCGGCCGGGTTATTGCGCGTACAAGCCGAAAGAAGTGGTGCGCGAGCAGAATTTCCGGGCGATCGAGAAGTTCTAAAAGCTTACCCTCACCCCAGCCCTCTCCCGGAGGGCGAGGGGGCCGACCGAGGTGTCTGGCGCCTGACACCGACCTGAAAAATCCAGTCGATTATGGATTCGATACAACCTGTTCTGGTCGGCGTATCTATAGAGCATCCCCCATTCAGTCCCCTCTCCCTCCGGGAGAGGGCTAGGGTGAGGGGCTTTTGATCTTCAAGACCCAATCTGCACATCCCCTCAGACAAACAAAAACGCCCCCGGTCTCTCGACCGGGGGCGTTTTCATTCAGCCGGAACTAATGACTCAGTTCTTGGCTTTCTTGGCAGCGCGGGTACGCTCGCTTTCGTCCAGGATCTTCTTGCGAAGACGGATGGACTTAGGAGTAACTTCGCACAGCTCGTCTTCCTGGATGTATTCCAGAGCCTGTTCCAGAGTGAACTTCACTGGTGGAACCAGAGCGATGGTTTCGTCTTTACCCGAAGCACGCATGTTGTCGAGCTTCTTGCCCTTGGTAGGGTTAACGCCCAGGTCGTTGTCACGGCTGTTCTGACCAACGATTTGACCGTTGTAGATCTCTTGACCGTGTTCTACGAACAGCTTGCCACGAGCCTGCAGGGTTTCCAGCGAGTAGGTCAGTGCCTTGCCGGTTTCAACCGAAACCAGAACGCCGTTCTGACGGCCGGACATGTGGCCCGACTTGACGGTGTCGTAGCGATCGAAGATCGAGGTCAGGATGCCAGCACCGTTGGTCAGGGTCAGGAACTGGTTACGGAAACCAATCAGACCACGAGCAGGGATGTTGTATTCCAGACGAACACGGCCCTTACCATCCGGAACCATGTTGCTCAGGTCGCCCTTACGCAGACCCATCTCTTCCATGACCTTGCCCTGAGCTTCTTCAGGGATGTCGATGGTCACGTTTTCGAACGGTTCTTGCTTGACGCCGTCAACTTCACGAATGATTACTTCAGGACGGCCCAGGGCCAGCTCGAAGCCTTCGCGACGCATGGTTTCGATCAGTACCGAGAGGTGCAGCTCACCACGGCCGGAAACCTTGAACTTGTCAGCGGTGTCGCCTTCTTCAACGCGCAGAGCAACGTTGTACAGCAGCTCTTTGTCCAGACGGTCCTTGATGTTACGGGACGTCACGAACTTGCCTTCTTTACCGCAGAAAGGCGAGTCGTTTACCTGGAAGGTCATCGAAACGGTTGGCTCGTCAACGGTCAGAGGCTTCATCGCCTCGACAGTGTCCGGGTGGCACAGGGTGTCGGAGATGAACAGCGAGTCCATACCGCTGATGCAAACGATATCGCCTGCTGCAGCTTCTTCAACGTCAACGCGGTGCAGACCGTGGTGACCCATCAGCTTCAGGATACGGCCGTTACGGCGCTTGCCGTCGGCACCGATCGCCACAACCGGAGTGTTCGGCTTGACGCGACCACGAGCGATACGGCCAACGCCGATAACACCCAGGAAGCTGTTGTAGTCCAGAGCGGAGATCTGCATCTGGAACGCGCCATCACGGTCAACGGCCGGAGGCGGAACATGGTCGACTACCGCTTGGTACAGCGGGGTCATGTCTTCAGCCATGGCGGTGTGATCCAGACCGGCAATGCCGTTCAGGGCCGAGGCGTAAACAACCTGGAAGTCCAGTTGTTCTTCGGTAGCACCGAGGTTGTCGAACAGGTCGAAGATCTGGTCCAGAACCCAGTCCGGACGCGCGCCTGGACGGTCAACCTTGTTGATTACCACGATTGGACGCAGGCCGGCTTCGAAAGCCTTTTTGGTCACGAAACGGGTTTGCGGCATAGGGCCGTCTTGAGCGTCAACCAGCAGCAGAACGGAGTCAACCATCGACATTACGCGTTCAACTTCGCCGCCGAAGTCGGCGTGGCCCGGGGTGTCCACGATGTTGATGTGGTAGCCGTTCCAGTTGATGGCGGTGTTTTTCGCCAGAATGGTAATACCGCGCTCTTTTTCCTGGTCGTTGGAGTCCATCACGCGCTCGTCGTTGAGCTCGTTGCGCTCCAGAGTGCCGGATTGACGCAGGAGTTTGTCTACCAGGGTGGTTTTACCATGGTCAACGTGGGCAATGATGGCGATGTTGCGTAGATTTTCGATCACTTGTGTATCTCGATCAGAGGATTCGGTTTGCTGACAAGTCTTGGCAGCGATTAGCAGTAGTGTCCGGCATGGCCGTTACAGCTTGACGGCGGTGTCGGGGGGCCGGTGACGCAGGCCACAGGCAAACAGCCCCGGGCACTTAGCTCGGTCGATAAACGCGCACATTGGCATGCCCCTCACTGAGCAAATGGTGAGCATGCAGGCGACTCATCACGCCTTTGTCGCAATACAGCAGGTACTGGCGAGTCGGATCCAGCTCCTTGAAACGAGCGTTCACTGCGTAGAACGGCATCGTCTGTACTTCTACGCCAGCGAGTTCCAGCGGCTCATCCTCGGCGGCATCCGGGTGACGGATGTCGATCACGATCTGGCCGGCCAGTGCTTCGCTGACTTCTTCAATCTGTACGTCCTGGCCCAATTCGTCGATCACCCGATCGATCGGCACCAGTTTGGCGTTTTCGAGCGCTCGCTCGAGCACCGCCATGTCGAATTCTTTCTCTTCGTGTTCAACGCGCCCGCGTTTGGCGGCGGTCTTCGGATTGACCGAGATAACGCCGCAGTACTCCGGCATGTGCCGGGCGAAATCGGCGGTGCCGATCTCGTTGGCCGTGTCGATGATGTCCTGCTTGTGCGCGACGATCAGCGGCCGCAGGACCAGTTTGTCAGTCACGCAGTCGATCACCGACAGGTTCGGCAGCGTCTGGCTCGACACCTGGGAGATCGCTTCGCCAGTGACCAGCGCCTCGATTTGCAAGCGGTCGGCGATGTTGGACGCAGCGCGCAACATCATACGCTTCAATACGACGCCCATATGACTGTTATCGACTTTGCCGAGAATTTCGCCCAACACTTCTTCGAACGGAACACTGACAAATAGCACGCGTTGCGAGCTGCCGTACTTCTTCCAGATGAAATGCGCGACTTCCATCACGCCCAATTCATGGGCACGACCGCCCAGATTGAAGAAGCAGAAGTGCGTCATCAGGCCGCGACGGATGATCTGGTAGGCCGCAACGGTCGAGTCAAAGCCGCCGGACATCAATACCAGCGTCTGCTCCAACGCACCCAGCGGATAGCCGCCGATGCCGTTGTGCTGGCTGTGGATGACAAACAACCGTTTGTCGCGAACTTCGATACGCACTTCGATTTGCGGAGCTTTGAGGTCGATTCCGGCAGCGCCACACTCACGACGCAGCTTGCTGCCGACGTATTTTTCGACGTCCATCGAACTGAACGCGTGCTTGCCGGCACGCTTGCAGCGCACCGAGAAAATCTTCCCGGCCAGCGCATCACCGTAGTGCTGCTTGCACTTTTCGGTGATGTCGTCGAAGTCGCCCAGCGGGTACTCGTCGATCTGCAGAAAGTGCGCGATGCCCGGCATGCAGGTCAGGCGCTCACCCATCTCTTTCAAGGCTTTGGGGTCGGTAACGCGGGTTTCCAGCTCGAGATTATCCCACACACCGTTCACCACCACGGCCGGGTCCAGGTCACGGAGCACGGTGCGGATGTTCTTGGCCAACTGGCGGATGAATTTCGTCCGGACAGGTCGGCTTTTGATGGTGATCTCGGGGAAGACTTTTACGATTAGTTTCATGAAAACAGCGCGCGAACGGCCAGCCGAAAAAGGGGGGCGCGGATTATAGCGGAAATTGCTCAAGGTTTAACCAGTTAATGTGCAGAAGGTTTTGCATGCACCAAAACGGGTCATTTTTAGAGAATAACGCTACATTAAGGGGCGAGATTTTCAGCATTCACGCACTTTGCACCTTAATAAGCGTGAAATTGGGGCAAAAAACCCATGCTGGGGCACTGGCATGCAATTTGCTCCCTTGTGAGGCAGGTTGCCTTGGCAGAGTATCTGCGCCGGCATCACCAAAATTCCAAGGGCTATCCACTACCAAGCCCGAAGCCACCCGGAGGACACTATGTCGAAGTCGGTTCAACTCATCAAAGATCATGACGTCAAGTGGATTGATCTGCGCTTCACGGACACCAAAGGCACTCAGCACCACGTGACCATGCCGGCTCGCGATGCGCTGGATGACGACTTCTTCGAAGTCGGCAAAATGTTCGACGGTTCCTCCATCGCTGGCTGGAAAGGCATCGAAGCCTCCGACATGATCCTGCTGCCGGACGACGACACTGCCGTTCTCGACCCGTTCACCGAAGACGCCACCCTGATCCTGGTGTGCGACATCATCGAACCTTCGAGCATGCAAGGCTACGACCGCGACCCACGTGCGATCGCCAAGCGCGCCGAAGAGCACCTGAAAGCCACCGGTATCGGTGACACTGTGTTCGCCGGTCCAGAGCCAGAATTCTTCATCTTCGACTCGGTTAAATTCAAGTCGGACATCTCCGGCTCGATGTTCAAGATCTACTCCGAGCAAGGTTCGTGGATGTCCGACCAGGACATCGAAGGCGGCAACAAAGGTCACCGTCCAGGCGTCAAAGGTGGCTACTTCCCGGTTCCGCCGTTCGACCACGACCACGAAATCCGTACCTCCATGTGCAACGCACTGGAAGAAATGGGCCTGACCGTCGAAGTTCACCACCACGAAGTGGCAACTGCCGGCCAGAACGAAATCGGCGTCAAGTTCAACACCCTGGTGAAGAAAGCCGACGAAACCCAAACCCTCAAGTACGTTGTACACAACGTTGCTGACGCCTACGGCCGCACCGCGACCTTCATGCCGAAGCCACTGTACGGCGACAACGGTTCGGGCATGCACGTACACATGTCGATCTGGAAAGACGGCAAGAACACCTTCGCAGGTGAAGGCTATGCCGGCCTGTCCGATACCGCTCTGTACTTCATCGGCGGCATCATCAAGCACGGTAAGGCCCTGAACGGCTTCACCAACCCGGCGACCAACTCCTACAAGCGTCTGGTGCCAGGCTTCGAAGCGCCGGTAATGCTGGCCTACTCGGCTCGCAACCGTTCCGCTTCGATCCGTATTCCTTACGTGTCGAGCCCGAAAGCCCGCCGTATCGAAGCACGCTTCCCGGATCCGGCTGCCAACCCGTACCTGGCCTTCGCAGCTCTGCTGATGGCCGGTCTGGACGGTATCCAGAACAAGATCCACCCAGGCGACGCTGCTGACAAAAACCTGTACGACCTGCCGCCTGAAGAGGCGAAAGAGATCCCACAAGTTTGCGGCAGCCTGAAAGAAGCCCTGGAAGAGCTGGACAAGGGCCGCGCGTTCCTGACCAAGGGCGGCGTGTTCTCCGACGACTTCATCGACGCTTACATCGCGCTGAAATCCGAAGAAGAAATCAAGGTTCGCACCTTCGTACACCCACTGGAATATGAGCTGTACTACAGCTGCTGATCCGGTAGCGCCGCACTCAGCGGCGTGACAAAAAAGAGGCCTCCTTCGGGAGGCCTTTTTTGTGCCCGCTCATCCATGGATAATCCGCCGCCTCAGCGCCACCCGGCGCCTTGACGAAGGGATTCGCATGAAGTGGTTATGGGCCATCGCCCTGACGGCCAGCCTCGCCTGCCAAACGGCCGCAGCGGCAGCGTTTTACGAAAACAAACCGTTGGCACATCCGCTGATCGAAGGTTTGCAGGAAAGCTCGGCGACACTGGCGTTTATCAAGGAGGCCAACGGCGTTAGAGGTTACTACTGCATCTGTGATACGCCCGAGGCGAGCCCGCAGTTACTGGATGACTTCGGCCAGGCGACCATCGAATCGGTATTCCTGACGCAACTGGACAGCGAAGACCCTCTCCGTCTTGTGCTCTTCAAGCAGCAAGCCAGGTACCGGATTTACGCTTATAAATACGACGCCAGTAGCCAGCTTTACACTCGCGTCACAGCCCTGCAAAAAGCCCTTGATCGAATTACCGAAGGCCAGAAGCGACTCGACGCCCTCACCATCAAGAAAGCACTGGCGCAGCTCACGCCGATCAACTATCGATTGCGCTACGGGCAATCGGGCATTACCGAATTCGACCAACTCGATCTCAGCGCAGGAACGCTGGTCGGTTATTTCGACGAACAGACCAAGCCACTCGACATCAGGACGCCCGGTCCTGATCAGTACTACTTCAAAAAAACCTATCAGGAAAAAAACGGACGCTTTCTCACCGTTACGTTCTGGCGCGGCATCAATACGGCCCTCAACGACGGCAATCGCATGCTCTACAACTATCAGGTCAGCCGCATGGCCTGGGAAACCACGCCCGCTACTTTCAGCGGTAGCGAGGAGGGTGATTCGGTCTCCTTCAATTTCGATGAAATCAGCGGACAAGGCTCATACGAAAAAGGCCTGCGCGTAGGTGTCTGGTCGTTCGCCAAGGAATACAGATACTCGGCCAGCGGCGACTATGTAGCGGGCAAACGACAAGGCGAATGGACCGAGACCCATTACTCGAAAAACTACACCGGCCAGTATGTCGATGACGCACGCGAGGGGCGCTGGACAATCCTCGACGATGGCGATCCCGATAACACCACGACCGGGTTCCAGACGTACCTGCACGGCGTACTCGACGGCCCAAGCGAAGAGATCACCGGCACCATTATCGAGCGCGGCAACTACCGCAACGACAAGCGCGAAGGCCCATGGGTGACCGCAATCGGCAGCGGCGCTTTCGAAAACGATCTGAAAAGCGGTCCATGGATCCTCAAGACCGACAAGGGCCACAGCCAAAGCGTTAACTTCGTGGCAGGCAAGAAAGAAGGTGAACTGCGAGAGGCCGACGCCAATGGTGTCTTGATCCTGATCGAGCATTACAAGGCCGATGTATTGTCCGGCACCCAGGAGTTCTACAACGCCGACGGCAAACTGCTGAACTTGCGTCATTACGAAAACGGCAAGAAAGAAGGCCGCGCACTGGATTACAGCAGCGACGGCAGCGCACTGATCAATGACATCACCTGGCACAACGATGAGCGCGAAGGCCCTTATCTGACCTTTTTGCGCGACGGCACTCCGGCCACAGTCGGGCGCTTCGAGCTGAGGCGCTTTGTCGGCTCGATGAAACAATACGATGACCAGGAAGTGCTCTATGAAGAGTCTAACTGGTGCCGTTTCGACAAGGATGGCCATCCGACTGTCGGCCGCTGCGGAACAACTCGACACTTCACCCATGGAAAATTGTCCTCGGAGTCGGACTATCTCTACGGTGATCAGCAAGCTTCCACTGACTACAATTATGAAACCGGTCGTAAGACCAACGAGACCATCATTGGCGATAACGACCAAGTCAGCGACATCAGCTACTACGACAACGGCCAGATCGAATGCCGAAAAAATCGGGTGGGATTCAGTTTGCTAAACATCAATCAGCAACAGGTCAAAACTTATTGGCACGCGGGCTACCTGAGCGGAGAGCAGCTGTGCTATCACCGCAACGGCGTGGTTAAAAGCCGTGCGTTTTACGACAATGGGCCCGTCGGTTGCACCACGCAGTACGACGAAACCGGACAGCAAACCTATCCAGGCCCCGAGGGATGCCCAAAACCCGTGGTGCCCGTCGGAAAGCAGAAACGAATGCTCAACTTCAGCAGTTAAATGCTGTTTAGAATCGGCCGGTTTGTGTGAGCGGATGTTAAGGCGGTTGGGCTTACCGCCGCCCCTGACCTATGCTGCAACCCATCGCTTTCGTTTCAGGTCGATTTCATGGGTCGCACCTTTTCATACATCCTGCTGGTGATCGCCCTGCCCGCCGCCGCGCAGATCTACAAGTACACCGACGCCAACGGCAACACGGTGTACAGCGATCACTCGCCGGACGGGGTCAAGGCGCAGCCGGTGGAGTTGCCGCCGCTCAATCGGGTCGAGCCGCAAGCGCCGAGCACGTTGCCGGCCTCCGATGCGGACAAGCGCCAACCTGCGCAGAGCGCTTATGAAGTACTGGAACTCGCCGGTCTGCCCACTGAAGAAGCCTTGCGCGCCAACAACGGCACCTTCACCGTCAATGTGCTGATCAAACCGCGTCTGCAGTCGCCGCATCAATTACGGCTGGTGCTCGACGATGAACCGTATGGCCAGCCGAGCAACGTGACAATCCTGCAGTTGGTGAATGTTGACCGGGGTGAGCATCGACTGGCCGTCCAGGTCATCGACGGGCAAACAATCGTTCAGCAAAGCCCGCCCGTGGCCTTCACTGTGCAGCGAGTACACAAGCCATGATTCGCGCGTGGCTGGTCGCCGCTTTGGCCATGATGACGTTGCAAGCCTCGGCAGAGGTCTTTACCTACGTCGATGCGCACGGCAATCGCGTCTACACCGACCAGCCACACGGCAATGCCAAGCGTGTGCCCATCGCCACCAGCAATCGTATGTCGGCAAACCCAACCGCCGCCGCGCCGCTCACCACGGCAAAAAAATCCCCGGAGCAACCGCTGTTCCACTACGACATGCTGCGCATTCTGGTGCCCGAGCCCGATGCAACGATTCGCAGCAGCGCCGGCGAAATCATCGTCAGCGTTACCAGCGAACCGGGCCTGCAAAAAGGTCATCGCTACCGCTTGTTGCTGGATGGCCAGGCCACCGGTGAACCCGGACTGACGCCTGTTTTCCCACTGACAAACATCGATCGTGGCAGCCACAACCTTTCCGTGGAAATCCTCGACGCCGAAGGGCGCACTGTCGAGCGCACCGCCAACCAGCCTTTCCACATGCTGCGCATCTCGCTCGCACAGAAGCGCCAGGTCAAACCCTGCGCTGCCGACGACTACGGCGTGCGCCCGGAATGCCCGCTTAAAGACAAACCGCCCGAACCGAAAAATCCCTTCTTGCGTTTCTTCTAACGCCGTTCAGCTTTGCGCACTATATTGGTGCAACAGGCTGCACCGTACTCACAATCCAACCCATTTTGGTTCGAAACTTCCCGTTCGAGCTGGCCAAGCGCCACGCAAACGAGCGTCAAACGCCTGTTTCAGGGGTTGAGCGCTTCTTTTCGGAGCCTTGGTTTGGTTTTTGCATTTTCCGTTCACCGACGCTTGCTTGTTGCGCACGCTCCGCCCCCAAAAGAGGCTCCGATGACCATTAGCGACGCAATCCACCGTTTGCTGCTCGACAACCTGACCACCGCCACCATCCTGCTCGACGCCGAATTACGCCTTGAGTACATGAACCCGGCGGCGGAGATGCTGCTCGCCATCAGCGGGCAGCGCAGCCATGGCCAGTTCATCAGCGAGCTGTTCACCGAATCCACCGAGGCACTGAACTCCCTGCGCCAAGCGGTAGAACAAGCCCACCCGTTCACCAAACGCGAAGCGATGCTCACCGCCCTCACAGGCCAGACCCTGACCGTGGATTACGCTGTGACGCCGATTCTCAGCAATGGCGCGACCATGCTTCTGCTGGAAGTCCACCCGCGCGACCGCTTGCTGCGGATCACCAAGGAAGAGGCGCAAATTTCCAAGCAGGAAACCAGCAAGATGCTGGTGCGCGGTCTCGCCCATGAGATCAAGAACCCGCTCGGAGGCATCCGTGGCGCGGCGCAGCTGCTGGCCCGCGAACTGCCGGAAGACAGCCTGCGCGACTACACCAACGTGATCATTGAAGAGGCCGACCGTCTGCGCAACCTGGTCGATCGCATGCTCGGTTCGAACAAACTGCCGTCGCTGGCGATGTGCAATGTCCACGAAGTGCTCGAACGCGTCTGCCATTTGGTCGAAGCGGAGAGCCAGGGCTGCATCACCTTGGTGCGCGATTACGACCCGAGTATTCCCGACGTACTGATCGACCGTGAGCAAATGATTCAGGCGGTGTTGAACATCGTGCGCAATGCGATGCAGGCGATCAGCAGCCAGAACGAGTTGCGCCTGGGCCGCATCAGCCTGCGCACCCGCGCCATGCGCCAGTTCACCATCGGCCATATCCGCCATCGTCTGGTGACCAAGATCGAGATCATCGACAACGGCCCGGGGATCCCCGCGGAACTTCAGGAAACCATTTTCTTTCCCATGGTCAGCGGCCGTCCGGACGGTACCGGGCTGGGCCTGGCCATTACCCAGAACATCATCAGCCAGCACCAGGGCCTGATCGAATGTGACAGCCATCCAGGCCACACCACGTTCTCGATCTTTCTGCCACTGGAACAAGGAGCCACATCGACATGAGCCGTAGTGAAACCGTCTGGATCGTCGATGACGACCGTTCTATCCGTTGGGTTCTGGAAAAGGCCTTGCAGCAGGAAGGCATGACCACGCAGAGCTTCGACAGCGCGGATGGCGTGATGAGTCGCCTGGCCCGTCAGCAGCCGGATGTGATCATTTCCGACATCCGCATGCCGGGTGCCAGTGGCCTGGATCTGTTGGCGCGGATTCGCGAGCAGCACCCACGGTTGCCGGTCATCATCATGACCGCTCATTCCGATCTGGACAGCGCTGTCGCCTCTTATCAGGGCGGTGCGTTTGAGTACCTGCCCAAGCCGTTCGACGTTGATGAAGCGGTGTCGCTGGTCAAGCGCGCCAATCAGCACGCGCAAGAACAGCAAGGCCTGGAAGTGGTGCCCGCGCTGACCCGCACCCCGGAAATCATCGGCGAAGCGCCGGCGATGCAGGAAGTGTTTCGCGCCATCGGCCGCTTGAGCCACTCCAACATCACCGTGTTGATCAATGGCGAATCCGGCACCGGTAAAGAACTGGTCGCCCACGCCCTGCACCGCCACAGCCCACGCGCGGCTTCGCCGTTCATCGCGCTGAACATGGCGGCGATCCCCAAGGACCTGATGGAATCCGAGCTGTTCGGCCATGAGAAAGGCGCGTTCACCGGTGCAGCAAACCTGCGTCGCGGGCGCTTTGAGCAGGCTGACGGCGGCACACTGTTCCTCGACGAAATCGGCGACATGCCGGCGGATACGCAGACCCGTTTGCTGCGCGTTCTGGCCGACGGCGAGTTCTATCGTGTTGGCGGGCATGTGCCGGTCAAGGTTGACGTGCGCATCATCGCAGCGACCCACCAGAACCTGGAAACCCTGGTGCATGCCGGCAAATTCCGTGAGGACTTGTTCCACCGCCTCAACGTGATCCGCATCCACATTCCGCGCCTGTCGGATCGTCGCGAAGATATCCCGACCCTGGCCAAGCACTTCCTCAGCCGCGCCGCGCAGGAACTGGCGGTCGAGCCGAAGCTGTTGAAAAGCGAGACCGAGGAATACCTGAAGAACCTGCCGTGGGGCGGCAACGTGCGCCAGCTGGAGAATACCTGCCGCTGGATCACGGTAATGGCGTCCGGGCGCGAAGTGCACATCAGCGACCTGCCGCCAGAACTGCTGAACCTGCCGCAGGACTCGGCACCGGTGACCAACTGGGAGCAAGCGCTGCGCCAGTGGGCGGATCAGGCGTTGGCGCGAGGCCAGTCGAGCTTGCTCGACAGCGCAGTGCCGGCGTTTGAGCGGATCATGATCGAGACGGCGCTCAAGCACACGGCTGGGCGTCGGCGTGATGCGGCGGTGTTGTTGGGTTGGGGGCGTAATACCCTGACGCGCAAGATCAAGGAACTGGGGATGAAGGTTGATGGTGGGGATGATGATGAGGGGGATGAGGGTTAACGGTTTGTTAGCTTGAGGGTTGTTGTGTGCTCAGGATCCATCCCCCTCACCCCAGCCCTCTCCCCCACAGGGAGAGGGGAAAGGGAGCCGATTGCAGTGGTCTAATTTCCCCGGACACCCCGATAGGTGGAAAATACATCTATCGAGGAGTTATTCATGACCAAAAAACGCAGGGCATTCGACGACAGCTTCAAGCTGCAAGTCGTGAAGATGATCAAGGATCAGGGGCTAACCGTTACGCAGGTTTGCCAAGATCTGAACATTGGTGAGACAGCCGTTCGACGCTGGGTTCAACAGTACGAGGCAGAGCAATTGGGGCAGGCCGGAATCGGCAAGCCATTGACGGCAGAGCAACAGCGCATCCGGCAATTGGAACAGGAAAATCGCCAGCTCAAGATGGATAACGACATCTTAAAAAAGGCTACGGCCTTCTTTGCCCGCGAGCTGAAGTAAGGTATCGACTGGTTCGTCAGCTGCAACAGAAGGCCTACTCAGTGACACATGTCTGTCGGTTACTGAGCATCAGTCGCTCGGGCTTCTATGAGTCGCAAAAGCGTGCTGATGCGCCCGTCCGGCAGAGTTGTCCTGTCGTTTTGCAACTCAAGGCGTCTTTTGCCGAGAGTGGTGGCTGCTACGGCAGCCGGCCCTTGCGCGACGCTTTGCGCGGCAAAGGCCTGTCTGTTGGGCTGTATAAAATCCGCCGTTTAATGCGTACCAATGGGCTACGTTCGGCTTGGAAGCGCAAGTTTGTGCACACGACCGATAGCAATCATGATCTGCCGATTGCCGAAAATGTACTGAGCCGAAAATTTGATCCGGCAGCGCCAAACAAGGCTTGGGTGGCAGACATCACCTACATCCGCACCCGCAGTGGCTGGCTGTATCTGGCCGTGGTGTTGGACTTGTTTTCACGCAAGATCGTGGGCTGGTCGATGGCTCCGAACATGCCGGCAGAGCTGGTGTGCACTGCGATGCAACTGGCCATCGCACAGCGCCAACCGCCGCCAGGCCTGATTGCCCACTCGGATCGTGGCAGCCAATACGCGAGTGCAACTTACAGAGAGTTACTGGCAAGAAACGACATGCAGCAGAGCATGAGCCGTAAAGGTAATTGCTGGGACAATGCGGTGATGGAACGCTTCTTCCTGAGCTTGAAAATGGAGCGGGTATGGCGATGGACTTGCCCCTTCAAAACCGGACACCAACTCCCCGTTAAATTGATGCCACTGCCAAGCGCCTGAACTCCCTCGGTGAACGGTAGTTCAAGGCGCTGTGCGGATGCTGCTCGTTGTAATGTTCGAAGGCAATTGCCAAGTTACGCAGCGCCGTTTCTCGATCCGGCTTGGGCATGTGCGCCACGTAATCACGCTTGATCGTCTTCACGAAGCTCTCTGCCATGCCATTACTCTGTGGGCTACGCACCGGTGTGGTCACCGGCTGCAAGCCGATCTGTCGAGCAAACAGGCGCGTCTGTTCGGCGGTGTAGGCCGAACCGTTATCGCTGAGCCACTGCACCGGCGTTGCAGGCAGCTGATCACCGAAGCGCTTCTCCACGCTTTCCAACATCAAGTCGCGGATGTCATCGCCGCTGTACCCGGTTGGGCTGGCTACCCAGCCGATGGCTTCGCGATCACAGCAGTCCAGGGCGAAGGTCACGCTCAGTTTAGCGCCGTCCTCGCAACGGAATTCAAAGCCGTCCGAGCACCAACGCGTATCGCTGGTTTGCACCGCAATACGGCCTTCGTGCCGACGCGGCACGCCGGGTTGTTTGATCCGGCGTTCAAGTAGCAGGTTGTGATCACGCATCACCCGGTAAACCCGCTTCACGTTGATCGCGGGTAGCAACTGGGTTTCACGGACGCGACGCAGCAATCCCCAGACTCGACGGTAGCCATAGCTGGGCAGTTCGCTGACCTGTTGCTGGATTTCGGCCACCAACTCAGCGTCGTTCACAGGCCTGCTTCGCCGTGTCTTGGGCGATACCGATTGCTTGATTCGAACCGTTAATTGCGAGCGCGCCACACCGAGACATTCGCTGACCAGTTTCACTGGTCGTCCCCCGGCAACAAGGGTGAGTGCGCAATCCATTTTCGCGACCGGGCGATCTCCACGGCTTCTTTGAGGATTTCCGCTTCCATCGTTTTTTTGCCCAGCATCCGTTGCAGCTCACGGATCTGCTTGAGCGCATCGCTCAGCTCGGAGGCCGGCACCACGGCTTCGCCCGCGCTGACCGCCGACAGGCTGCCGTCCTGATACAGCTTGCGCCACAGGAATAATTGGTTGGCATTGATGCCGTTGCGCCGAGCGACGACCGACACACCTTGCCCTGGCTCAAGGCTCTCGCGAACCATGGCCAGCTTTTGCTCTGGGCTCCAGCGGCGCCGCCGCTCCTGGCCCAAAAGCTCCCCATTCTTATCGTTGCTGTTAGTCATAAACATAACCGTTTGCCTATCCCTTATCGTAAGGGGGAAACGGTGTCCTGTCTTTCATGGGGCTCGTTCAGGCGACGTGACTACGCCAATCATACCGAAGCGATCCGCGACATCACCGAGTACATCGTTGGGTATTACAACAACGAACGGCTTCACTCAAAACTGGGATATCTGCCACCTACCGTCTATGAGCGGGCGATGGCGTCAAAACCACCTATCGAGGTGTCCGGAATTAGTTGACCACTGCAGATCTCGGGTGTCTTCGAAACCAGAGTTCGGCTCAATATTTCAGGTCGGCGTAGCTTGAACCAACAACTCGGTCAGTCCCCTCGCCCTTTGGGAGAGGGTTAGGGAGCCGATCTCGGGTGTCTTCGAAACCAGAGTTCGGCTCAATATTTCAGGTCGGCGGAGCTTGAACCAGCAACTCGGTCAGTCCCCTCGCCCTTTGGGAGAGGGTTAGGGAGCCGATCTCGGGTGTCTTCGAAACCAGAGTTCGGCTCAATATTTCAGGTCGGCGTAGCTTGAACCAGCGACTCGGTCAGTCCCCTCGCCCTTGGGAGAGGGTTAGGGAGCCGATCTCGGGTGTCTTCGAAACCAGAGTTCGGCTCAATATTTCAGGTCGGCGGAGCTTGAACCAGCAACTCGGTCAGTCCCCTCGCCCTTTGGGAGAGGGTTAGGGAGCCGATCTCGGGTGTCTTCGAAACCAGAGTTCGGCTCAATATTTCAGGTCGGCGTAGCTTGAACCAGCGATTCGGTCAGTCCCCTCGCCCTTTGGGAGAGGGTTAGGGAGCCGATCTCGGGTGTCTTCGAAACCAGAGTTCGGCTCAATATTTCAGGTCGGCGGAGCTTGAACCAGCAACTCGGTCAGTCCCCTCTCCCTTTGGGAGAGGGTTAGGGTGAGGGCCACTGTGCACCGCATCAATGCACGATGACCCGTGATTGAGCACAGTCGGATCACCACATTCACTTCCGAAATCACTGAAAAACAAACCTTCCAAATGCACGAAAGCCCCGAATTTCGGGGCTTTCGCGTTTTTGAGCGGCTTTTTTTTCATCAGACTAAAAACTGGCACGCCCCCTGCAATACCTCTTACAGGTGATTCGATTCACCACCCGTTTCGGGGACCTTGGTACAGGCAGGCCGGGGATTCCCCTCTTTACACCGGACGTCCATCGCAACGCGATACGCCCACCCTTTTGGGATCCTTGGTACAGGCAGGCCGGGGGTTCCCTCTTTACACCGGACCGACGCGTCACGCGAAGTCCACGCCGTTTTGGGAACCCTGATACAGGCAGGTCAGGGATTCCCGCTTTTATTGCTCGCGCAGATGAATCTCCAGCCGCCAGCGGTCATCGACCTCGCTGCCGGCCCAGTCGCCCTGCAGCGGCCGCGCCGCCAGCACCGTCAGCAACAACCCACCATCACTCGCTCGCGTACGCCAATTGACGTCCTTGCCGTTGAGCTTGAGCTGGCCTTTCTGCGCCTTGCCTTCGGCCTGGAACAGCAGCGCCACCGTGCCATCGATGACTTCGCCATGCAGCTTCGGCGCATTGTTGAACCACACCACCAATCCGCCGTCAGTCACCTCGACCTGTTGCAGCACGGTCGGGTCCGGCGTGGTCAGGCGGCCGATCATCAAACCGATCATCAAGCCGACAATCGCCAGCGAACCGATCACGCGCGGGAATAGTTTCGAACGGTTGTCCACAGGCGGCGTAGAATGCCGCTCATCTTTACCTTCGGAGCCGTGCATGTTTCACGTCATCCTTTTTCAACCAGAAATTCCGCCGAATACCGGCAACGTTATCAGGCTGTGCGCCAACAGCGGCTGCCACCTGCATTTGATCGAACCGCTGGGTTTCGAGATGGACGACAAGCGCTTGCGTCGTGCCGGCCTCGACTACCACGAATATGCCACGCTGCAACGCCACGCGGATCTCGCCAGTTGCCTGGAGAGCCTCGGCAACCCACGGTTGTTCGCGTTCACCACCAAGGGCTCGCGACCGTTTCATGATGCCGCGTTCGTTCCGGGCGATGCGTTCATCTTCGGCCCGGAAAGCCGTGGCCTGCCGCCAGAAGTACTCGACGCTCTTGCGGCCGAACAGCGCCTGCGGCTGCCGATGCGCGAAGGCTGCCGCAGCCTGAACCTGTCCAACACCGTCGCAGTCGCGGTGTATGAAGCCTGGCGCCAGAACGACTTCAAGTAACACCGCAAAACAAATGTGGGAGCGAGCCTGCTCGCGATTACGGAGTGTCAGTCAACTTTGAGGTGTCTGACAGACCGCTATCGCGAGCAGGCTCGCTCCCACACGGGATGTTGCTAAACCGTCTTATTGAACGGTTGGCGTCTCGCCGCTTTCCTGCATGCGCTGCAGTTCTTGCGCGTACAGGGCGTCGAAGTTCACCGGGGCCAGCATCAGCGCCGGGAACGAGCCACGGGTCACCAGGCTGTCCAGGGTCTCGCGAGCATACGGGAACAGGATGTTCGGGCAGAACGCACCCAGCGTGTGGCTCATCGAAGCCGCATCCAAGTTCTTGATCAGGAAGATACCGGCCTGTTGCACTTCAGCGATGAAGGCCACTTCGTCACCGTTTTTCACGGTCACGGACAGGGTCAGTACGACTTCGTAGAAATCGCCTTCGAGCTCTTTCTGGCGAGTGTTCAGATCCAGACCAACGGTCGGATCCCACTGCTGACGGAAGATCGCCGGGCTTTTCGGGGCTTCGAAGGACAGGTCGCGAACGTAGATGCGCTGCAAGGAGAATTGCGGTGCGGTGTCTTCTTCGCTGGCTGCAGTGTTCTGTTGGTCAGTCATCTCAGATCCTTTCTGATCTTGGGTCTTTTAGGGAGTGCTGTACGTGGGTGCAGCCGTTCAGGCCTTGAGCAGCGCGTCGAGCTTGCCGGCGCGCTCCAGGGCAAATAAATCGTCACAACCGCCGACGTGCTGGCTGCCGATCCAGATCTGCGGCACGGACGTGCGCCCCGCTTTCTGGGCCATGGCGGCACGCACCTGCGGCTTGCCATCGACCTTGATCTCTTCGAAGGCCACACCTTTGTTCGCGAGCAGTTGCTTGGCTCGCATGCAATAAGGGCAGTAATCGCTGGAGTAGACGATGACTTCGCTCATTTATTTCACCAGCGGCAGGTTGTCGCCTTTCCAGCTGGAGATCCCGCCGGACAGCTTGGCGGCGGTGAAGCCGGATTTCATCAGTTCGCGGGCGTGGGTGCCAGCGGTCTGGCCCAATGCGTCGACCAGAATGATGGTCTTGGCCTTGTGTTTTTCCAGCTCGCCGATACGCGCAGCCAGTTTGTCCTGGGGAATGTTCACGGCGCCAACGATGTGGCCGGCGGCGAAATCCTTCGCTGGGCGGATGTCCACCACCACGCCTGCTTCTTTGTTGACCAGCGCGGTCAGTTCGCCGGTGCTCAGGCTTTTACCGCCGCCCTGCATCGTGTGCGCCAGCAGCAGAGCCAGCAGTACGACGAAGATACCGACAAGAATGTAGTGGTTAGTGGCAAATTCAATCAGGTGAGCAACCATCGAAGGAGGTTCCAGGGCGTTAAAATGTCGGCCAGTATACACAGCCACTATGGTCGGCCAAACCCCGTCCGGCGGTGACGCGGTCGGAACTTAGCTTTAAACTCCAACTCCCTTTTCCATCGCCCTCTTCTTTATTAGCCACGAGTGGATTCCATGACTACCACGCCTAAACCTTTGGTTCTGATGATTCTCGACGGCTTCGGTCACAGTGACAGCCACGAGTCCAATGCCGTTTACGCGGCAAACAAGCCTGTACTGGATCGCCTTTGCGCCACCGTGCCGAACGGCTTGATCTCGGGCAGCGGCATGGACGTCGGCCTGCCGGACGGGCAGATGGGCAATTCCGAAGTCGGCCACATGAACCTCGGCGCCGGTCGCGTGGTGTATCAGGATTTCACCCGCGTGACCAAGTCGATCCGCGACGGTGAGTTCTTCGAGAACCCGACCATATGCGCCGCTGTGGATAAGGCCGTGGCCGCCGGCAAAGCCGTGCACTTCATGGGCCTGCTGTCCGATGGCGGCGTACACAGCCACCAGGATCACCTGATTGCCATGGCCGAACTGGCGTTCAAGCGCGGCGCCGAAAAAATCTACCTGCACGCCTTCCTCGACGGTCGCGATACGCCACCGAAAAGTGCTGCATCGTCGATCGAACTGCTCGACGCGACCTTCCAGGCGCTCGGCAAGGGCCGCATTGCCAGCATCATCGGTCGCTACTTCGCCATGGACCGTGACAATCGCTGGGATCGCGTCGCTCAGGCCTACAACCTGATCGTCGATGGCAACAGCGAATTCAACGCCGCCACTGCCCAGGAAGGTCTGGACGCTGCCTATGCTCGCGGCGAGAGCGACGAATTCGTCAAAGCCACCACCATTGGTGAGCCGGTCAAGGTTGAAGACGGCGACGCCGTGGTGTTCATGAATTTCCGCGCCGACCGTGCCCGCGAGCTGACCCGCGTGTTTGTCGAGGACGATTTCAGGGACTTCGAGCGCGCGCGCCAGCCAAAACTGGCCGGTTTTGTCATGCTGACTCAATACGCGGCGAGCATTCCTGCACCGTCGGCGTTCGCCCCGGGCAGCCTGGAAAACGTCCTTGGCGACTATCTGGCGAAAAACGGCAAAACCCAGCTGCGCATCGCTGAAACCGAGAAGTACGCGCACGTGACCTTCTTCTTCTCCGGCGGTCGCGAAGAGCCGTTCCCGGGCGAAGAGCGCATTCTGATCCCGTCGCCGAAAGTCGCCACCTATGACTTGCAGCCGGAAATGAGCGCCCCTGAGGTCACCGACCGTATCGTCGAGGCCATCGAAAACCAGCGCTACGACGTGATCGTGGTCAACTACGCCAACGGCGACATGGTCGGCCATAGCGGCGTGTTCGATGCGGCGGTGAAAGCCGTTGAATGCCTCGACACCTGTGTCGGTCGCATCGTCGAAGCGCTGGAAAAGGTCGGCGGCGAAGCGCTGATCACTGCCGACCACGGCAACGTCGAGAAAATGGCCGATGAAGAAACCCACCAGGCGCACACCGCGCACACCACCGAGCCAGTGCCGTTCATTTATGTCGGCAAGCGCGACCTCAAGGTGCGTGAAGGCGGTGTGCTGGCGGACGTGGCACCGACCATGCTGAAACTGCTGGGCCTGGAAAAACCGACGGAAATGACCGGCACCTCGATTCTGGTGTAATTCGCCCGATCAAACACCGTAAACCCTGTGGGAGCTGGCTTGCCAGCGATAGCAATCTGACAGCCAACAACTATGTTGAATGAGCAGACGCCATCGCTGGCAAGCCAGCTCCCACAGTGGTTTATGGAGTTTTCGAAATGGAATTCGCTGTATTGCTTGGTCCAGTTATCACACAGGCCCAATTGGGCGTTTTTTTTGCAGCCTCGGGCGGGCATACTAGGCCGTCCCTTACCCTGGTGCCGCCCGCCTCTATGCTCCGCGTCCTGATCGCCCTCGCTCTGACCTGCCTGCTCCAACCGGCCTTCGCTGACGAGCGCGCGCAAACCCAACAGCAGTTGGACGCCACGCGTCAGGACATTGCCGAGCTGAAAAAACTGCTGGGCAAGGTCCAGGAAGAAAAATCCGGCGTGCAGAAGGAGCTCAAGGGCACCGAGACCGAGCTGGGCAAGCTACAGAAACAGGTCGACGCCCTGCAGAAAGAACTGCAGAAAAGCGAATCCGAGCTGCAGCGACTCGATGCAGAGAAAAAAAAACTCCAGAGCGCGCGCACTGAACAGCAGCGATTGATCGCCATTCAGGCCCGTGCGGCCTATCAGAACGGTCGGCAGGAATACCTCAAACTGCTGCTCAACCAGCAGAATCCCGAGAAATTCGCCCGCACCCTCACCTATTACGATTATCTGAGCCAGGCCCGCCTGGAGCAGTTGAAGAACTTCAACGAAACCCTGCGCCAACTGGCGAATGTCGAAAAAGACATTGCCGCCCAGCAAGCGCAATTGCTGGTGCAGAAAAGCACGCTCGATAGCCAACGCGACGAACTGGAAAATGTCCGCAAGGAACGCCAGCAAGTCCTCGCCAAGCTCAACGATGACGTGAAAGCCCGCGACCAGAAACTGGCCGCGCGCGAGCAGGATCAGGCAGACCTGTCTAAAGTCCTTAAAACCATTGAAGAAACCCTGGCCCGTCAGGCCCGTGAGGCAGAAGAAGCGCGGCAGAAAGCGCTGATCGCCCAGCAGGAAGCGGAAAAAAAGCGTTTACGTGAGGCGCAGGCTGAAAACAGCGACGCCCCACGCAAACCAGCCAGATCAACACCCGGCGCGCTGGTTTCCAGCAGCGGCGAGACCTTCGGTGGCCCTTTTGCTGCAACGCGGGGAAAACTTCCTTGGCCGGTTGATGGTCGACTGCTGGCACGCTTCGGCGAAAGCCGTGGCGACGACGCCCGCACCAAGTGGGATGGCGTGATGATCAGCGCCTCCGCCGGCAGCCAGGTGCATGCCGTCCACGGTGGTCGCGTCGTCTTCGCCGACTGGTTGCGTGGTGCCGGGCTGCTGGTGATCCTTGATCACGGCAACGGTTTTCTGAGTCTTTACGGTCACAACCAGACGCTGCTCAAGTCGGCCGGTGACGTGGTAAAAGCCGGTGAGTCGATCTCCACTGTCGGTAACAGTGGCGGTCAGGACACACCAGCGCTGTATTTCGCAATTCGTCAGCAGGGTCACCCGAGTGATCCGGCGCAATGGTGCCACGCGCAAGGATAGGCGTTGAGTCACCAATTTTAGGAGTTCGTTCGACATGCTGCATTTGTCCCGTCTTACCTCGCTGGCCCTGACGATCGCCCTGGTGATCGGCGCGCCTCTGGCGTTTGCCGCTCAACCGGCCCCGGCCGTCGCTCCGGCAGGCACTGCCGCGACCTCCAAGGCCCCGCTGCCACTGGATGAGTTGCGCACCTTTGCCGAGGTCATGGACCGGATCAAAGCGGCCTACGTCGAACCGGTGGACGACAAGACCCTGCTGGAAAACGCGATCAAGGGCATGCTCAGCAACCTCGATCCGCACTCGGCTTACCTCGGCCCTGAAGATTTCACCGAGTTGCAGGAAAGCACCAGCGGCGAATTCGGCGGCTTGGGCATTGAAGTCGGCTCCGAAGACGGCTTTATCAAAGTCGTCTCGCCAATCGATGACACGCCAGCATCGAAGGCCGGCATTCAGGCTGGCGACTTCATCGTCAAGATCAACGGTCAGCCAACGCGTGGCCAGACCATGACCGAAGCTGTCGACAAGATGCGCGGCAAGATCGGCCAGAAAATCACCCTGACTTTGGTACGTGACGGCGGCACGCCATTCGACGTGACCCTCGCCCGCGCGGTGATTCAGGTGAAGAGCGTGAAAGCGCAGCTGCTTGAATCGGGCTACGGCTACATCCGCATCACCCAGTTCCAGGTCAAGACCGGCGAAGAGGTCTCCAAGGCCCTGGCGAAGATGCGCAAGGACAACGGCAAGAAGCTCAACGGCATCATTCTCGACCTGCGCAACAACCCGGGCGGCGTGTTGCAGGCAGCGGTGGAAGTGGTCGACCACTTCATCACCAAAGGCCTGATCGTTTACACCAAGGGCCGCATCGCCAACTCCGAACTGCGCTTCTCGGCCACCGGCAAAGACGAAAGCGAAGCGGTGCCGATGGTCGTGCTGATCAACGGTGGCAGCGCCTCGGCATCGGAAATCGTCGCCGGCGCCTTGCAGGATCAGAAACGCGCCGTGGTCATGGGCACCACCAGTTTCGGCAAGGGCTCGGTGCAAACCGTGCTGCCACTTAATAACGACCGCGCCCTGAAGATCACCACGGCGCTGTACTTCACGCCGAATGGCCGCTCGATTCAGGCTCAGGGCATCGTCCCGGACATCGAAGTGCGCAAGGCGAAGATCACCAACGAAGCCGACGGCGATTACTTCAAGGAAGCCGATCTGCAGGGTCACCTGGGCAACGGCAACGGCGGCGCCGACAAACCTACCGGTTCCGGCGCCAAGGCCAAAGCCATGCCGCAGGACGACGACTACCAACTGGCCCAGGCCCTGAGCCTGCTCAAAGGGCTGAGCATTACGTCCGGCCGTTGAGGATGTCTCTGCGTTTCGTCTTCGTTCTGTTGTGCTGTCTGGCGGGTGCTGCTCACGCAGAGCCCGCCAGCACAAAGCCACACAAAGCCTACCTGACACTGATCATCGACGACCTGGGGCAGAACCTGCCCCGGGATCGCCGCGTGCTCGCGCTGCCTGGCCCGGTGACCACGGCAATCATGCCCGACACCCCGCACGCCACCGAGTTTGCGCGCGAAGCCCATCGCGCGGGCAAGATCGTCATCCTGCACATGCCCATGGACCCGGCCACCGGGCCTTATGCGTGGCACCCCGAACTGCCCATCGAAGAACTCGAAAAACGCCTGAACGCCGCGTTCAAAATGGTCCCTTACACCGCTGGCATCAATAACCACATGGGCAGCCGCATGACCGCGCAACCGGTGGCGATGGCGTGGTTGATGGGTGAGTTGCAGCGACGGCACAAATTCTTCGTCGACAGCCGCACCAGCGCGCAGACCGTCGCCGCGCAACAGGCGCAGAAGATCGATCTGGCGAGTGTTTCGCGGGATGTGTTTCTCGATGACGAGCGTACTGAGGCGGCAATCTACACGCAGCTACAGACGGCAATCAGCCTGGCGCACAAGCAGGGTTCGGCGGTGATGATCGGCCATCCGTATCCGCAGACGCTGGCGGTGCTGGAGCGAGAATTGCCGAAGCTGAAGGCCCAAGGGATTGAGTGGATTGATATTCGGCAGATGATCAGTGTGCGCAGTAACAAAGCCACTGCGGCACATGGGAAGGATGGCGTTTATCGCTGACTTTAAAAGCCCCTCACCCCAACCCTCTCCCGGTGGGAGAGGGAGCTGACCGAGTTGTTTAGTAGAGATGCACCGACTTGCAATACCGAGTCGGATTCAGGTTTTGAACAGCGCACAAATCTGCTCCCTTTCCCCTCGCCCCCCATGGGGGAGAGGGTTGGGGTGAGGGGGTAGCGATCTAACAAGCGCTACAAATACCGCCCCATGATGTCATCCACCACACCATCCTTACGCATCTGATCCAGCGCCGCCTGAAGCTTCTTCACCGTCTCTTCCGGCACCTCTTTGTTCAGCGCCAGATACAGCTCGGCGCTGTTAAATCGCAACACCGTCTTCAGCCCTGTCACGCCATCCTGCCGCGCCAGATAGCGCCCGGCCGGATCGCCCGTGGCCCATAGATCAATCTGGCCACTGACGAGTTTCTTGGCGTTGTCCTGATCACGCAACACCACCACCGGCTTCAAGCCTTGCTTGGTCAGCGTCTCGGCAATCGCATCGCCCTTGTAGGCGCCGATCTTGTATTTGCGCGCATCGTTGAGAGTTTCGAGGGTGATCTTGCTGTCGGCCTTGGCCAACATGATCCAGTCGTCCGGGCCGATCGGCCCGACCCATTTGAAGAGTTTTTCGCGATCCGGCAGGCGCGCCATCACGAAGGCCCCGTAGCCGGGATTTTCCAGCGCAAGTTTGTAGACGCGCTCCCATGGGAAACGCAGGGTCAGGCTGTAGGTAATGCCGGCGCGCTGGAACATCTCACGGACGATATCGGTGGCGATGCCGTTGATGTTCTCGCCCTGGGCGAAGTTCTTGCCGTTCTTCGCCATGTTGTACGGCGGGAAGTTTTCGGTGAGGAGCACCAGATCGGTGTCAGGACTGTTTTCGGCCCGGGCGTTGTTGATGAGCAACAACGAGGCACTGGCGAGAACAAGAAGCAGGCGTTTGATCATGTCGGGCTACCGAAATCCATGGCGTGCCCAAGAGTGCCTTGGGTACGCCATGCTGTCCACTGGCCTGTACGGTTTAGCGCATCACGATGCCGCGTTTGGCCATGTAGGCCTTGGCTTCCTGCACGGTGTATTCGCCGAAGTGGAAAATACTCGCCGCCAATACCGCGCTGGCGTGGCCTTCGAGAATGCCGTCGGCCAGATGCTGCAGGTTGCCGACACCGCCGGACGCGATCACCGGAATGCCCAGCGCATCGCTGATGGCGCGGGTCACGCCGAGGTCGAAACCGCTTTTCATGCCGTCCTGATCCATGCTGGTCAGCAGGATTTCACCGGCGCCGAGGCCTTCCATTTTCTTCGCCCACTCGACAGCGTCGAGGCCGGTTGGCTTGCGCCCGCCGTGGGTAAAGATTTCCCAGCGCGGGGTTTCGCCAGGGCCGGAGACTTTCTTGGCATCGATGGCGACGACGATGCACTGCGAGCCGAAATGCTGCGCGGCTTCGCCAACGAATTCCGGATTGAACACCGCAGCGGTGTTGATCGACACCTTGTCCGCGCCGGCATTCAACAAATTGCGAATGTCCTGCACGGTACGCACGCCACCACCGACGGTCAGCGGAATAAACACCTGGCTGGCCATGCGCTCGACGGTATGCAGCGTGGTATCGCGGCCATCAACGCTAGCGGTGATGTCGAGAAAAGTAATCTCGTCGGCACCCTGCTCGTCATAGCGACGGGCGATTTCCACCGGGTCACCGGCGTCGCGGATGTTCTCGAACTTCACGCCTTTGACGACCCGACCGTTGTCCACGTCCAGGCAAGGGATGATGCGTTTGGCCAGCGCCATGGTCAGTCCTCAGCCTTTGTACGAATCGCAGAAAGCTTGCGCTTCGGCGACGTCGAGGGTGCCTTCGTAGATCGCTCGGCCGGTGATGGCGCCGATGATGCCCGGCGCTTTGGCGTCGAGCAGCGACTTGATGTCACCCAGATTGTGGATACCGCCGGAAGCGATCACCGGGATCTTGGTCGCAGCGGCCAGCGCAGCGGTAAACGGTACATTGCAGCCCTGCATCATGCCGTCTTTGGCGATGTCGGTATAAACGATCGAGGACACGCCGTCGGCTTCAAACTGCTTGGCCAGATCGATAACCTGCACGGTGCTGATTTCAGCCCAGCCATCGGTGGCGACAAAACCGTCTTTGGCATCCAGACCGACGATGATCTTGCCCGGGAACGCCCGGCACGCTTCAGCGACGAATGCCGGATCTTTCACGGCTTTGGTGCCGATGATCACGTAGCTCACACCAGCCTTGACGTAGTGCTCGATGGTTTCCAGCGAGCGGATGCCGCCACCGATCTGGATCGGCAGGTTCGGATAGCGTTTGGCAATCGCCGTAACCACTTCACCGTTAACCGGCTGACCTTCAAAAGCACCGTTCAGATCGACCAGATGCAGACGACGGCAACCGCCCTCCACCCACTTGGCAGCCATGCTCACCGGGTCATCGGAGAACACTGTGGAATCTTCCATGCGGCCCTGGCGCAGACGTACGCAGGCACCGTCTTTAAGATCGATAGCGGGAATAATCAGCATGCTTTTTCCTTCGTCAAAAGAGCGGCAAGCTGCAAGCCATAAGCTGCAAGCGCGCACGCGCGTCTATCTCTTGCAGCTTGCAGCTTGACGCTTGCCGCTGCTCCTAATTTTTTTCGAGCGCCCACAGGTCGCTTTCGATGCTTTCAAACCGCTCCTTGAGGTGGGTCTGCACATCGAAAATCGCCCTGTTGTAATAGTGCGGAGCAATTTCGCGGGTAAACAGCTCAAGAATCTCCGCCGCCTCGAACGACCCGAGGTCGAGTTCGAAACGATCTTCCATGAAGCGTTTGATCTTGTGATTGGCCTCGCTCTCCTGCTCGGGAGTGAGGGTCAGGATCGGCGGCTTGGACTTCTTGGCGGCCATTTACCAGCGACCATCCCACGCGGCGAAGTTCTGCAGCAATTGCAGGCCATGGGTATGGCTCTTCTCCGGGTGGAACTGCACGGCAAAGCGCGAGCCATCAGCCAGCGCCGCAGCGAAATCGACGCCGTAATGACCGCCACCCACCACTTGCCGCGCGTTGGCAGCCGCAATGTAGTAGCTGTGCACGAAGTAGAAGCGCGCCATGTCCGGGATGTCATGCCACAGCGGATGGCTGACTTTCTGCTTCACCTCGTTCCACCCCATGTGCGGGACTTTCAGGTGCTCGCCGTCTTCATGCAGATCTTTGCCGAAAAACTTCACCGCGCCCGGAAACAGGCCGATGCAGTCGACGCCGTCGTTCTCTTCGCTGGTGTCGAGCAAGGCTTGCATGCCAACACAGATGCCGAGGAACGGACGATCCTGACTGACTTCACGCACCAGCGAGTCGAAACCGAGGCGACGAATCTCTGCCATGCAATCGCGAATCGCGCCGACGCCCGGGAACACCACGCGGTCAGCTTCACGGATCACGTCGGCATCGCTGGTGATCAGCACTTTGCCGGCACCGACATGCTCGAGGGCCTTGGCCACCGAGTGCAGGTTGCCCATGCCGTAGTCGATAACTGCAACCGTCTGCATTACAGAACGCCTTTGGTCGATGGCATTTGCCCGGCCATGCGTTCATCCAGCTCCACAGCCATGCGCAGCGCGCGGCCGAAAGCCTTGAACACGGTTTCGATCTGGTGGTGAGTGTTGGTGCCGCGCAGGTTGTCGATGTGCATGCTGACAAGCGCATGGTTGACAAAGCCCTGGAAGAATTCCTGGAACAGGTCAACGTCGAAGCCGCCGACGGTGGCGCGGGTGTAAGGCACGTGCATCTGCAGGCCTGGACGACCGGAGAAGTCGATCACCACACGCGACAGCGCTTCATCAAGCGGCACGTAGGCGTGGCCGTAGCGACGGATGCCCTTTTTGTCGCCGATGGCTTTGGCAAACGCCTGGCCGAGGGTGATACCGACGTCTTCCACCGTATGGTGGTCGTCGATATGCAGATCGCCCTTGCATTCAATATCCAGGTCGATCAACCCGTGACGGGCGATCTGATCCAGCATGTGCTCAAGAAAAGGAACACCGATATCGAATCGGGCCTTTCCGGTGCCATCAAGGTTGATCGAGGCTTTGATCTGGGTTTCCAGAGTGTCGCGCTCGACAGAAGCCTTACGTTCGGCCATCACCAGCTCCGCAAAATCATTGGGCGAAAAAGGCAGCCATTATAGGCACGCGGGGCCGAAACAGAAACACGAGAGGTGATATCCCTGACAGGCAGAAGCCCCGGCTGTCGCGGGTAGACATGTGCATACAAGCCATTACAGGCAACGTAAAAACAAATGTGGGAGCGAGCCTGCTCGCGAATGCGGTGGGCCAGCCAACATTTATGTCGACTGACATTCCGTCTTCGCGAGCAGGCCCGCTCCCACAGGGGACTGCGTTTTACCCATTACTTAGTGAAACAGTACCGCCGTCTTCTGCAAGGTCACCCACACACCCCACGCCAACGGAATACCCACCACCAGCCACGCAGCAATCGCCAATGGCTTGCTGCCCGGCGCGGCTTTCCACTCCAGCACGGTGGTTGCATCAGCACCTTTGTCGTGGCCCAGCGCCTGTTCGGCAGCCAGTTCGGCGTCGGTCATGAAGTACTTGTCGGCCACCGGGCGTACCAGCATGTTGCACAGGAAGCCCAGCACCAGCAGACCGGCGAGGATGTACAGCGTGATGTCGTAAGCCGCGGCGCGTTCCACGCCGATGCTCAACTGATACTCACGCAGGTAGTTCACCAGCACCGGACCGAGCACACCGGCCGCAGCCCAGGCAGTCAGCAGACGACCGTGGATCGCGCCGACCATCTGCGTACCGAACAGGTCAGCCAGATACGCCGGAACAGTGGCGAAACCGCCGCCGTACATCGACAGAATGATGCAGAACGCCGCCACGAACAGCGCAACGTTGCCCAAATGGCCGAGGTTCGGGATCAGCGCGTACAGGGCAAAACCCAGGGCGAAGAACACAAAATAAGTGTTTTTGCGGCCCAGATAGTCCGAGAACGACGCCCAGAAGAAGCGGCCACCGATGTTGAACAGGCTCAGCAGACCGGTAAACCCGGCCGCAATCGCGGCAATCGAAGCCAGTTGGCCGGCGTCCAGTTGACCGAACGGCAGATCCACACCGATCAATTTACCGCCAAAGACTTCCTGCAACAGTGGCGACGCCATGCCCAGAATGCCGATACCCGCCGATACGTTCAGGCACAGCACCAGCCACACCAGACGGAATTGCGGGGTTTTCCACGCAACGTTCACGTGCACGTGACGGTGAGTGATCATCGAGTTCGAAGCTTTTTTCGCCGGAGCGGTCCAGCCTTCAGGCTTCCAGCCAGTTGGCGGTACGCGATACGACAGGGCGCCGCCGATCATGAACACGAAGTAGATCGCGGCCATGACCAGGAAGCTCTGCCACACGCCAACGCTGGTTGGCGAGGCGAAGTGGCCCATCAGCGCTGCGGCCAACGGTGCACCGACCATCGCGCCGCCACCGAAGCCCATGATCGCCATTCCGGTGGCCATGCCGCGTTTGTCCGGGAACCACTTGATCAGGGTCGACACCGGCGAGATATAGCCCAGGCCCAGACCGATACCGCCGATCACGCCGGAGCCGATCCACATCAGCCAGATTTGGTGGGTATAAATCCCCAACGCCGAAATCAGCAGACCACCGCACCAGCAAAGTGCCGATACAACGCCAGCCTTGCGTGGCCCGGCGTGTTCCAGCCAGCCACCCCAGATCGCTGCCGAGCAGCCGAGGAAGATGAAGAACAGGGTGTAGATCCAGCCGAGCATCGAGATCGGCCAGTCGCATTGCGAAGAGAAGACTTGTGCGATGAAGCTCATGTCCGGTGCGCAGGCCACTGGCGCGGTGATGCCCAGTGCCTTCGACAACGGCAACCAGAACACCGAAAAACCGTAGGCCATGCCGATGCACAAGTGAATGGCCAATGCGGCCGGTGGCACCAGCCAGCGGTTGAAACCGGGCTTGGCGATGATGCGCTCCTTGGACAGGAACGCAGGCTGGTCGGCTTTGAGACCGTCCGCCGTAATGCTCGTGCTCATTGTGTATCCCCCAATTATTAGTATGGTTCGCCAGCCACTGTTCACCCTCGGCCTTATGCACGCAGGCATGACCGTTTTTTAAGGTGAAGCTCCTTGAAGGCGCGACGTTAAGTCGCAGAAGGACGGACGAACCGGCGAAGGTTACCATTTGCAGGTGACAGAAAAACCAAACTGATATCACCTTTTTCATGTCATCTGATCTCCTCCCTGTTGGAACGGCGGGAGGCTGCGATCTTTTGATCCTGTTTTTTTAAAATCAAAATCAAAAGATCGCAGCCTGCGGCAACTCCTACGCAGGGCTTTTCCTACGGAGCCACCATGCCAGTCATCGTTGAGACGCTTGCAGACGCCAGTTATCAGGATCAGCAGGATTTGCAGAAAATCTATCGTGACGCGCCCGAATGGCTGTTCGCGCCGTTTTCCCGGGAGGCCGAGCTGATCGAAAGTGCATTGGCTGACGGCTGTTTTATTGCCGGACGTTTCAATGACCGGCTGCTCGGCGCTGCACGTCTGCAAAGGCACCACAACGTTTGGTACTTGTCCCATTTGTGCGTGCGAAAAGTTACCCGACGTCGTGGGGTTGCCGAGCGGCTGGTGAACCAAGCGCAGAAAATGGCGTCGCAAGCGGGTGCCGAACTGCGCCTGCTGGCGCCTGCCGGGCAGATTGAGGCACAGGCGCTGGCCGCCAGGCTGCAAGTGCTCCTGGAGACACCGGCAACATGACGCCACACCGAACCGGGCAGTTGCAGCGCTATACTCCCCGGCTAAATTACGAATTCGACTAACTACAAGGACTCGCCCATGAAAGCGTTCGGCAAAATCCTGGGTCTGGTACTTCTCGGGCTGTTGCTGATCATTGTGGCGGCAGGCTTTGCCCTGACCCACCTCTTCGATCCCAACGATTACAAAGACGAGATCCGCCAGATAGCCCGCGACAAGGCCCACATCGAGCTGACGCTCAATGGCGATATCGGTTGGAGCCTGTTCCCGTGGCTCGGCCTGGAATTGCACGAAGCCAGCGTCGCCACGCTGGTCAAACCTGCCGAACCGTTTGCCGATTTGCAGATGCTCGGCCTGTCCGTGCGCGTGCTGCCGCTGCTGCGCCGCGAAGTGCAGATGAGCGACGTGCGCGTCGAAGGCCTGAACCTGCGCCTGAACCGCGACAAGGACGGCCATGGCAACTGGGAAGACATCGGCAAGGTCCCCGCTCCGGCTGGCGCAACACCGCCGGCTGCGGCCGGCGAACCGGCCAGCGAAACCACCACCGCCGCCGTGGAAAAACCACCACAACCGATCCGACTCGACATCGACAGCCTGACCGTCAACAACGCTCGCGTTGAATACAACGACGAGAAGACCGGCAAGCAGTTCAGCGCCGAGAGCATTCAGTTGAGCACTGGCCCGGTGCACGATTCGACCAATATCCCGGTAAAAGCCACGGCATTCCTCGGCACCAATCAGCCGGTTCTGCGCGTGCGCACCGAACTCACGGGCGAGCTGCGCATCGAGCGCGCCCTGCAACGCTACAAGTTCGAAGACATGAAGCTGTCCGGCGAACTGGCTGGCGATCCGCTGCAAGGCAAGACCATGACGTTCTCCGCGCAGGGTCAGTTGTTGCTGGATAAAGCTGCGAACGTCGCCGAATGGACAGGCATCAAGATCTCCGCCAACCAATTGCGCGCCTTGGGTGAGCTGAAAGCCAATGACCTCGACAAGACCCCACAGATCACCGGCGGCGTCTCCATCGCCCAGTTCGATCTGGCTAAATTCGTCGACAGCATTGGCCAGAAACTCCCGGCCATGGCCGAAGGCAGCCTGAGCAAGGTCGAACTGGTCAGCCGTGTTGCCGCCACGCCAACCAGCGTTGCCTTCGACAACATCAACCTGAAACTCGACGACAGCAGCTTCAGCGGGCGCATCGCCGTCGAAGACTTCGCCAAGCAATCGCTGCGGGCGATCCTCAAGGCAGACACTTTCAACGTCGACCGCTACCTGCCGCCAAAATCGGCGCAGGCCAACAGCGCGGCGCAAGTGCGTCAGGCCGAAGTCGCCAGCACCGAAGCCGACGCCATGGCCGGCGCGGGCTCGACGCCTTTGCCGGACAAGCCGAGCAAAACCGCCTGGAGCACCGAGCGCCTGCTACCGGTTGAACGCCTGGCCAAACTCGACGTGGATGCCGATCTGACCTTCGGCCAACTGACCCTCGACAGGTTGCCGATCCAGAACGCCGCACTCAAGGCTACCGGCCAGGGCGGCCTGCTGACCCTGACCAACCTGAGCGGTGAACTGTACAACGGCGGTTTCGAAGCCAAGGGCACCCTCGATGTCCGCCCAAGTGCCCCGGTGCTGAACCTGCAGACCAAACTCAACCGCGTCCCGGCTGAGAAAATACTCGAAAGCCAGGGCAAGAACCCGCCGGTCAAAGGTCTGGTGACCCTGACCAGCAACATCACCGGCAGTGGCAACAGCCAGCAGGCGCTGATCGACACCCTCAACGGCAACGCCAGTTTCGTCATCAACAACGGCGTGCTGCTTAACGCCAACCTTGAGCAGCAGTTGTGCAAAGGCATCGCCACGCTCAACCGCAAGTCCCTCAGCGGCGAACCACGCGGCAAGGACACGCCGTTCCAGGAGCTCAAGGGCAACCTGACCTTCCGTAACGGCATTGCCAGCAACCCCGACCTGAAAGTGCGCATCCCCGGCATGACCGTCAACGGTGATGGCGACATCGACCTGCGCGTGCTGGGCATGGACTACCGCGTCGGCATCATCGTCGAAGGCGATACCAGCGCCATGCCGGATCCGGCGTGTCAGGTCGGCGACAAGTTCGTCGGCATCGAATGGCCACTGCGTTGCCGTGGCCCGCTGGAACTCGGCGCCAAGGCCTGCCGCGTCGACAATGAGCGTCTCGGTCAGGTCGCGACCAAAATTGCCGGCGACAAACTGAGCGAGAAGATCGACGAAAAACTGGGCGACAAAGTCAGCCCGGAACTGAAAAACGCATTGAAGGGGCTGTTCAAGCGATGAGAGCGGAGCAGTTTTCAACGGCGGTGCTGGAATGGTTCGACCGCCACGGCCGCCACGATCTGCCTTGGCAACAGGACATCAACCCGTATCGGGTATGGGTGTCGGAGATCATGTTGCAGCAGACCCAGGTCAGCACCGTGCTCAACTACTTCGATCGCTTCATGACGGCGCTTCCCACCGTCGAAGCGCTGGCCGACGCGCCGGAAGACGAAGTGCTGCACCTGTGGACAGGTCTGGGTTACTACACTCGCGCGCGCAATTTGCAGAAGACCGCGAAGATCGTCGTCAGCCAGTACGGCGGCGAGTTTCCGCGTGACGTCGAAAAGCTTACCGATCTGCCGGGCATCGGCCTGTCCACCGCTGGTGCCATCGCAAGCATCAGCATGGGTTTGCGCGCGCCGATTCTCGACGGCAACGTCAAACGCGTGCTGGCGCGCTTTACCGCGCAAGAGGGCTACCCCGGCGAGCCGAAGGTGGCCAAGCAGCTGTGGGCCAACGCAGAGCGCTTTACGCCGCACGATCGGGTCAACGCCTACACCCAGGCAATGATGGATCTCGGCGCCACACTCTGCACGCGCAGCAAGCCGAGCTGCCTGCTGTGCCCGCTGGAGCGTGGTTGCGAGGCGCACATGCTCGGCCTCGAAACCCGCTACCCTATCCCCAAGCCGCGCAAAGCCATCCCGCAGAAGCGCACGCTGATGCCGATGCTCGCCAACGGCGACGGCGCGATTCTGCTTTACCGTCGCCCGTCGAGCGGTTTGTGGGGCGGCCTGTGGAGCCTTCCGGAGCTCGACGACCTCGACGACCTGCAACATCTCGCCGATCAGCACTCGCTGACCATGGGCGAGCAGCAGGCGCTGCCCAACCTCGTCCACACGTTCAGCCATTTCCAGCTGTCCATCGAACCCTGGCTGGTTCAAGTGCAGGAGGCCACCCATCACGTGGCCGAGGCCGACTGGCTCTGGTATAACCTCGCCACCCCGCCGCGCCTGGGCCTTGCCGCCCCGGTCAAAACCTTGCTCGAACGCGCGGCCGCTGTCTTGAATGCAGGAGAGTCACCATGACCCGCACCATCATGTGCCGTAAGTACAAAGAAGAACTGCCCGCTCTGGAACGTGCCCCTTTCCCGGGCGCCAAAGGTCAGGATATTTTTGACCACGTCTCGGCAAAGGCCTGGGCTGACTGGCAGAAACACCAAACCCTGCTGATCAACGAAAAGCGTCTGAACATGATGAACGCCGAAGATCGCAAATATCTTCAGGGCGAAATGGACAAGTACTTCTCCGGCGAGGAATACGCCAAGGCCGAAGGCTACGTTCCGCCCGCAGAGTAAACCCCCGAAAATCGGGGGTCGGATCGTAAGCGACGGAATTAATTTAAGAAATTTTAAAAAAGTCGTTGACGTAAATCCGAAAAACCCTTTTAATGCGCCCCGTTGCCCAGATAGCTCAGTCGGTAGAGCAGGGGATTGAAAATCCCCGTGTCGGCGGTTCGATTCCGTCTCTGGGCACCAAATACCGAAAACCCTGAATCGCAAGATTCAGGGTTTTTTTATGCCTGCGATTCGATAAGCACTGAGTTCAGCTGCTTACGCGGCGCTTTTCCAACAGCCGCAATCCGCGCTACTTTGGCCGCCCCTTACGGAAGAGGGTCATCAAGCTGATGAACCAGAAACGAACCCGCGTGCCCCTGCCCCATCCGCCGCCGTATCGCCCGAGTCGCACAACTTACTGGCTGACGATTTTCGTTGCCCTGCTGATTGTTTTCGGCATCAGTGCATCAATCTGGATGCTGGTCGACAACTGGCTCACAGGCTCCATCACCACCAATAACCGCGGCCCACGCAGCACCTACACACTGGCTCTGCAACCGCGGCGATTCTGGGTTGAGTTTGTGTCGCAAAGCATCGGCACGGCGTTCATGCTGGCGTTTTCTGTGTTTGGCTTGTGGATCTATCGCAAGGTGCAAGAGCCTGTGCACACACCGAAAAGCAAACGCCGCACAAAGAAAACCTAAAGTGTATTGATGTAATCGACAGGCAGCAGAACCGTGTCCAGCGCGGCATCTACTGGCAGGGATACAACGGTGATGATCGGACAGACAATCATCATGTAACAGATGATGGCCGCCGGCATGCCATCGCTGCCGCCTCCGCGCACACCCAGAAGGTGCAGGTTGCCATCAACCCCTCGGTAATACTGAGCATCAGACAAACCGTCATTCAAACGCCCGATGAACGTTCCGCAGCCCACCAACTGCAACACGAGGCCTGCCACACAACCAATACGCAAAATCCCTTTCAAACCGGCGCTTCCTTACATCACAAAACAAGAGGCGCGGGATTGTACCGGCGCTTCAACCTGACAAACACCCATCGCTATCCTGCATCAGTCCAGTGGAACACCAGATTGGCGGGTGTAAGAAATGGACTACATCCCTTTAACCGTTGAAGCCGTTTTCCTCGGCAATGTCCTGCAACACCAAGCGCCTCTTCCTGCGGATTTCGTCGTCTCTCCCGACATACCGCAACGGCAACTCTTGGCATGCTTTTGCCTCTGTTCCCAATGACGCGGAAGACCGATGAGCCAGCTAAAACCTGCTGACATGCAAGACCCGAAAATCGATTCATTGCTGGGGGAGCTTGGCGAACTGATTCGGCAGGCACGGCAAAAAGTGCTGCGAGCGGTTGATACGATTCAAGTGCAGACCTGCTGGCAGATCGGCAGGCATATCGTCGAGTTTGAGCAGCAAGGTGCCCAACGTGCGGGCTATGGAAAGCAGTTGCTAGCGCTACTAGCAAAGGATCTGACAGAGAAGTTCGGGAAGGGCTTTGATGCTTCCAATTTGCGTTACATGCGCCTTTTTTATCAGGCATTTCCAATTCGTGACGCACTGCGTCACGAATTGAGCTGGACTCACTATCGTCGGCTGTTGGGAGTGAACAATGAAAAGGCGCGCCACTGGTACATGGACGAGTGCGCCAACCTGAACTGGTCAAGCCGCGCCCTCGATCGCCAGATCCTTACGCTGTACTACGAGCGGCTCCTCATGAGTCGAGACAAAGCCGACGTGATCGAAGAGGCCACCACCAACATCGAGGCAATGAAGTGCAATCCGCGAGAATTCATTCGAGACCCTGTGATGCTCGAGTTTCTCGGTCTGCCGTCAGCGGGCAAGGTTAGGGAAAGTGGCCTGGAACAAGCCCTCATCGACCACCTGCAGGGCTTTCTGCTCGAACTGGGCAAAGGCTTTTCCTTCGTTGCTCGCCAGCAACGCATCAGCACCGACGGCGTCGATCTGTACATCGATCTGGTGTTCTACAACTACCTGCTCAAATGCTTTGTGATCATCGACCTTAAACGCGGCAAGCTCAGCGCCCGCGACGTCGGGCAGATGGACATGTATGTGCGCATGTACGACGAGCTCATGCGCAGCGAGGGCGACAAGCCGACAGTCGGGATCATTCTGTCTGCCGAGAGCAACGATTCGGTGGCGCGCTACTCAATGCTCAAGGGCAACGAGCAACTGTTCGCCAGCAGTTACAAGACGATTCTGCCGAGTGAAGAAGAGCTGCGCGCAGAGCTCAATCGCGAACAGGCCTTGATCGAAGAACGCATGCTCACTCAATCCACTGAATAAAACCTGCGGATTGTTCCCGGGCGGCGCGCAGACTATCGTTGGCAGCTTACCCGCCAAGGTCGAGCGCCATGAGCTGTCAGGACACGTCCGCAATGCAGGACACGCAGTCAAAGTCGCTGAATTTGGATGTAACGCAAGGTGAGCCTTTCAAGGAAGCGGCTGCCGACGGGTTTGTGCTTGGCGGTTTTACCTGGTGCCACACATCACTCGACGCCCTACGCCCGGTGGTGATCATCAACGCCGCCACGTCCGTGCGCTGTCGCCATTACTCGCGCTTCGCGGCTTATCTGTTCGCCAACGGCTTCGATGTCATCACCTACGACTACCGCGGCATCGGCGAATCGCGACAGGCTTCGATCAAAGGCTTGAATGCCTCGTGGACGGATTGGGGCGCGCTGGATTTCGAAGCGATGCTCAAGCGCGCGCAACGGGAGTTTCCTGGCCAGCCGATTGATGTGGTCGGGCACAGCTTTGGCGGGTGTGCAGCGGGGCTGGCTGAGTCAGGGCGAGTTATCCGACGGTTGGTTACCGTCGGCGCACAGTTCGCCTACTGGCGAGATTACGCCCCCGCACAGCGCTGGCGCATGTTTGGCAAATGGCATCTGCTGATGCCGTTGATAACGCTGTTCTGCGGCTACTTCCCCGGCAAACGCCTCGGCTGGCTGGAGGACACACCGACGGGTGTTGTGCGCGACTGGAGCACACCTGCCGCGCGTTTCGAAGGACGACCAAGCGGCCGCGCATTGATGGAAAAGACCGGCGCCCTGCCCTTCGCCAACGTCAGCGCGCAAACCCTGGCGATCAGCATCAGCGACGATCCGTACGGCACGATCCCGGCCATCGAACGCCTGCTCGGCTACTTCAGCAACGCTGCAAAAACCCACCTGCGCATCGAACCGCAGGACATCGGCGAACAACAAGTCGGACATTTCGCCTTTTTTCGCAGCGCATACCAAGCCACACTATGGCCCATCGCTCTGACCTGGCTGCAAACCGGCGCACTGGCCCCCGACACACCCGGGCAGCAAGTGCCGCGCAGCTGAGCCCTCTCAACGCACGACGGAACACATCATGGCCTCCGCCAACAAGCAGCAAAAACGCGCCACCCGGGCCAAAGCCAAGGCCAAGCAGAACCGCACCAAACGCGCTGAAGCGCCGGTCGAGCTGGACCCGAACGATGACCGCATCGACTTCGAATCGGTGGATCTGACCGAGCTGTTCAAGAAAATGATCGACGCCGAGAAGATCAGCCAGCAAGCCCTGTGCACTGCGTTCCTCGAAGACCCGCTGCTGGAGCTGGTTTACGAGCAGGAAGGCGAAGAAGGCGCTATGGATTTCATCCTCGCCGCGCTGATCGAGTATCGCCAGTGGTCGCAGGAAACTGACGAGGCAGGCGCCTTGGCATGGATCGAATCACCGGCCTTCCAGGCCGACTATGTGGCGGCGTCCGACGCGATCGCCGCAAACACCCAACAGAAGAACTGAGTTCCCATGGCATCCCTGAACAAGCAACAGAAACGCGCCAAACGCGCCAAGGCCAAAGCCAAACAAATCCGTATGGTCGGCCGCAAGCCGCTGGAACAGGACGACGACCTCGACCACCTCGCCGAGCCGGTGCCGGAATACGTCCTGGCGATGTTCAGCAAAATGCGCGACGCCGAAGCCATCAGCCGCAACGAAATGCTCCTGACGCTGCTGCGCGAACTGGCGTTCGTCATCGTTGACCATCCAGAGCTGCTGGACATGGAAAACGCCGACAATGAAGGCATGGCCGCCACTCACCTGGCCGCCGACATGCTGATCGACTACCGCATGTGGGCCGAAGGCGTAACGATCGAAGAAGCCCAGGCCTGGCTGAGCGAGCCACAGTTCATCACCGATTTCGGGGTTGCGCTGGATGCTTATGGCAAGTCGGTGGAAGCGCAGGAAGACAAGAGCGAATAACCACCGCTCACAAACAAAAACGGCCGCTAGTCATCACTGACAGCGGCCGTTTTGCATTACGCGCTACGGATCAGTTCAACACCGGCGCGCCACGTTTTTCCAGCTTGCGACGGCGTGCTACCAGCAAACCGGCTGCCACCACCATCAGGCTCAGCAAACCAGTCGCGAGGATTTCCACGCGATGCGCTTCCTGGAACAACATGATGGTCAGGGCCGCAACGATGAAGATGATCACCGCGTAGGTCAGGCCCGGGAACAGCCACATGCTGAATTCGATTTTCTCGCCGCGCGCCACGCGTTGTTTGCGCATACGCAGTTGCGAGAAGGCGATTACCAGGTACACCAGCAGGGCGATGGCGCCGGAGCTGGCCAGGAGGAACTCGAACACGGCGGCTGGGGCTACGTAGTTGGCGAAAGTGCAGAGGAACGCTGCGCCAGTCGACAACATCACTGCCCAGTAAGGCGTGCCGCTTTTGTTGGTGCGGGTCGACATGGCCGGGGCATCGCCACGCTTGCCGAGGGAGAAGAGCATGCGCGACGAGGTGTAGAGCGCCGAGTTCAGGCAGCTGGTCACTGCGACCAGAACGACGATGTCGACGATCATTTTCGCGTTAGGAATGCCCATGCGTTCAAGCACGGTCTGGTAGGAACCGAGGTTGGCCAGCGTAGGGTCGTTCCAAGGCACCAGGGCCACAACGATGAAGATCGATACCAGATAGAACAGGCCAATCCGCCAGATCACCGAGTTGGTAGCCTTGGAGATCTGCTTGCCCGGGTTCTTCGATTCCGCGGCCGCGATGGTCACGATCTCGGTACCCATGAAGGAGAACATGGTCGTCAGGATTGCACCCAGTACCGCGCCCATACCGTTTGGCAGGAAGCCGCCGCTGTCGAACAGGTGCGACACACCGCTGACCTGGCTGTTCGGCAGGTAGCCGAAGATCGCTGCGAGACCGAGGCCGATGAAGCCGATGATCGCCAGCACTTTGATCAGGGCAAACCAGAATTCGAATTCACCGTAGTTCTTCACGCTGAACAGGTTGGTGACGGTCAGCAGCATGGTGATGATCAGCGCGAAAGCCCAGATGCCTACACCGGGGAACCACGCGTGCAGGATGGTCGCGGCGGCGTTGGCCTCCAGCGGAATCACCAATACCCAGAACCACCAGTACAACCAGCCGATGGTGAAACCGGCCCAATGCCCAATCGCACGGTCGGCGTAAGTCGAGAACGAACCGGTGTCCGGCGAGGCAACAGCCATTTCGCCGAGCATGCGCATCACCAACACCACCAGAGTACCGGCGGCAGCATAAGCCAGCAGTACGGCAGGCCCAGCGGCAGCGATGGCGTGGCCGGAGCCAACGAACAGACCGGCGCCGATCACACCGGCGATCGACAACATGGTCACATGACGCGGTTTGAGCCCCTGTTCGAGGCCATTGGAGCTTGGGGTACTGCTCATCGAAACTACCTTTGCGAGGAAAGCGATTGCGTCCGGCCCGTCTGGCATTTCTTTCTCGTAAAAAGAATCCAACGGGGCGTTCCTTATTCTGCACGCAATAAATGCGCCAAAATGTTTCAAAGTCTTCTGGAGCGCGGCTTTGCGCGCGACCGGACGGTCATCGCAAGTCTTTGAGATTAATGGCAATTCGCCAGAGCGTTACCCTGCGACTCACTTTCAAGACGAATCCGCGCACCAGAAACACACTGAAAAAGTGTGGGATGCACAATAAAAGGGCGATTCCTGTAAGTTCGGCCGGATAGCGCTTCCAACACCCCGCCAAAGCTGGCAACATCGCGCCTTTTTTTACGCGACACCCACGGGTTTGCACGATCAAACACCCGTTCGGTTGTTGATGGGGCGACAGTCTGCTGTGCCGATGCGACAACCTGCCACACGCCACCCGTTAACCGCTCGCAGCGCTGTTGGCTGCCATTGAAACGCTATGCTAGCTTGGCCGCCTCGCCAGGACGGCCATCCAACAGCTGGAGCGCAACATATATGAGGAACGCACATGGCTGAGGCCACGCCCGCGCTTGAAATCCGCAACTTGCACAAACGCTACGGGAAGCTTGAGGTGCTCAAAGGCATCTCGCTGACCGCCCGCGACGGCGATGTGATCTCGATCCTCGGTTCCTCCGGTTCCGGCAAGTCCACGTTCCTGCGTTGCATCAACCTGCTGGAAAACCCGCACCAGGGCCAGATTCTGGTGGCCGGTGAAGAACTCAAGCTCAAGCCCGCCAAGAATGGCGAACTGGTTGCCGCCGACGGCAAACAGATCAATCGCATGCGCTCCGAGATTGGTTTTGTGTTTCAAAACTTTAATCTGTGGCCGCACATGAGCATCCTCGACAACATCATCGAGGCGCCGCGTCGCGTACTAGGTCAGAGCAAAGCCGAGGCCATCGAAGTCGCCGAGGCGCTGCTGGCCAAGGTCGGCATCGCTGACAAGCGCCACGCGTACCCGGCGCAATTGTCCGGTGGTCAGCAACAGCGCGCGGCGATTGCCCGCACGCTGGCGATGCAACCGAAGGTGATTCTGTTCGACGAGCCCACCTCCGCGCTTGACCCGGAAATGGTTCAGGAAGTACTTAGTGTCATCCGCGCACTGGCCGAAGAAGGCCGCACCATGCTGCTCGTGACCCACGAAATGGGTTTCGCCCGTCAGGTCTCCAGCGAAGTGGTGTTCCTTCATCAGGGCCTTATAGAAGAGCAAGGATCGCCTCAGCAGGTGTTCGAGAACCCGCTTTCGGCGCGCTGCAAACAATTCATGTCCAGCAACCGCTAACGGAGCAACATGCATGCAGAATTTTAAAAAGGTCTTCCTGGCCGCCGCCGTCACCCTCGCGTTCAGCGCCGGTGCCATGGCCGAGACCCTGAAGATGGGCATCGAAGCGGCTTACCCGCCGTTCAACAACAAAGACGCCAGCGGCAACGTGGTCGGCTTCGACAAAGACATCGGCGACGCCCTCTGCGCGAAGATGAAAGTCGAGTGCACCGTGGTCACATCCGACTGGGACGGCATCATTCCGGCCCTGAACGCGAAGAAATTCGACTTCCTGATCTCCTCGCTGTCGATCACCGACGAGCGCAAAGGCGCGGTGGACTTCACCGACCCGTACTACTCGAACAAGCTGCAATTCATCGCACCGAAGAATGTCGACTTCAAAACCGACAAGGACTCGCTCAAGGGCAAGACCATCGGTACTCAGCGTGCGACCCTGGCCGGTACCTGGCTGGAAGACACCTACGCCGATGACATCAAAGTCAGCCTCTACGACACCCAGGAAAACGCCTACCTCGACCTGACTTCCGGTCGTGTCGACGCGATCCTCGCCGACAAGTACGCCAACTATGACTGGCTGAAAAGCGACGCGGGCAAGAACTACGAGTTCAAAGGCGACCCGGTTGTAGAAAGCGACAAGATCGGCATCGCTGTGCGTAAAGGCGACCCACTGCGTGAGAAGCTGAACGCCGCCCTGAAGGAAATCGTCGCTGACGGTACCTACAAGAAGATCAACGACAAGTACTTCCCGTTCAGCATCTACTGATCCTGACCTGTGGGACTGGCGCCGTGATTGAGCGGCGCCGGCTCCCGACTTTGCCTGCCGCAATTTGAACAGAACTCCATGATTATCGACCTCTACGGATTCGGCCCGGCCCTCGCTGCCGGCGCGCTGATGACCGTCCAACTGGCCCTCACGGCCCTGTGCCTGGGATTGGTGCTCGGTCTGCTCGGCGCCTTGGCCAAGACTTCCCCGTACAAGCCGCTGCAATGGCTTGGCGGCACTTATTCCACATTGGTGCGCGGCGTCCCGGAATTGCTCTGGGTGCTGTTGATCTACTTCGGTACGGTCAACCTGATGCGCGCCCTCGGTGAGTTCTTCGGCAACCCCGACCTGCAACTCAACGCCTTTGCTGCCGGTGTAATTGCACTGGGCCTGTGCTTCGGCGCCTACGCCACGGAAGTGTTCCGTGGTGCGATCCTCGCCATTCCCAAAGGCCACCGTGAGGCCGGTCAGGCCCTGGGCCTGTCGAAATGGCGGATCTTCACCCGGCTGATCATGCCGCAGATGTGGCGCATCGCCCTGCCCGGCCTGGGCAATCTGTTCATGATCTTGATGAAGGACACCGCACTGGTCTCGGTGATTGGCCTTGAAGAAATCATGCGTCACGCGCAAATCGGCGTGACCGTGTCGAAACAACCGTTCACCTTCTATATGGTCGCCGCGATCATGTACCTGGGCCTGACCGTGCTGGCGATGACCGGCATGCACTTCCTGGAAAAACGCGCCGCTCGCGGCTTTGCGAGGAGCGCTTAATGAACTGGGAAGTCATCATCAAGTGGCTGCCGAAACTGGCGCAGGGCGCGACCCTGACCCTCGAATTGGTCGCCATCGCCGTGATTGCCGGTCTGCTACTGGCAATTCCGCTGGGCATCGCCCGCTCGTCGAAGCTGTGGTACGTGCGCTCGCTGCCTTACGCCTACATATTCTTTTTCCGTGGCACGCCGTTGCTGGTTCAACTGTTCCTGGTTTATTACGGCCTGGCGCAGTTCGACGCGGTGCGTGAAAGCGCGTTGTGGCCGTACCTGCGCGATCCGTTCTGGTGCGCCACCGTAACCATGACCCTGCACACGGCGGCGTACATCGCCGAAATTCTGCGCGGTGCGATTCAGGCGATTCCACCGGGCGAAATTGAAGCGGCGCGAGCCTTGGGCATGTCCAAGCCGAAAGCGATGTTCTACATCATCCTGCCGCGTGCCGCGCGCATCGGCCTGCCGGCCTACAGCAACGAAGTGATCCTGATGCTCAAGGCCAGTGCGCTAGCCAGCACCGTGACCTTGCTGGAACTGACCGGCATGGCGCGCACGATCATTGCGCGCACCTATCTGCCGGTGGAAATCTTCTTCGCTGCGGGTGTTTTCTATCTGCTGATGGCTTACGTGCTGGTACGCGGCTTCAAGCTGCTGGAGCGCTGGCTGCGCGTCGATGCCTGCCAAGGGCGCTGACATTTCCCACGTGCTAACGGGCGAGGACTTACTCGCCCGCTTCACGGCGCTGGATGCTTTTTTGATTGAACATCAGGCGCTGTGGAAACCTCGACCCTTCACTCACCTTTCGCTTGATTGGGAAGCGTCCTACCCGGAACTGGCCTTGTGGCTACGCGGAAGGTCGCTGGAAGAGGCGGAAAACGCTCACAACCAACCCGCTGATCTTGTCGATGCGCCGGAGCCGTTTGCTTCATTGGCGGCGTTGTCGGCTGAGCTGAGCGCGGTGGGTGAGTTGCCGGGGCATGCGCTGGAAGCTGCGGGGCATCGGTTGAATGTCGATGTACCGGGGCGCAAGTGGCAGCAGATCGAGGCGTTTGCCAGTCGTTTGGCTTTTGCCTCGCAGCCGACGCATTGGCTGGATTGGTGTTCGGGCAAGGGGCATTTGGGGCGGCGCTTGTTGGGCGCGGGGCAGCAACTGACTTGCGTTGAATATGATCCCTTGTTGGTAGCGAGCGGTCAGGCGTTGAGTCAGCGTCATCATCTGCACGCACTGCATGTAGAACAGGACGTGCTGGCGGCGGATGCCTCAGCCGTTTTGAGCGCTGCTCACACGCCCGTCGCCCTGCATGCTTGTGGCGACTTGCACATGCGCTTGATGCAACTGGCCTGCGCCGCCGATTGCCAGCAAATGGCGATCGCACCCTGCTGCTACAACCGCATCAGTCGCAGCGAGTATCAGCCACTGTCCTGCGCCGCATCGGCATCGCTCCTACAGCTGTCGCTGGAAGATCTGGCACTGCCGATGAGTGAAACCGTCACCGCTGGTGCTCGCGTCCGACGACAGCGCGACACCTCGATGGCCCGCCGCCTGGCCTTCGACCTGCTGCAACGGCAAATGCGCGGCCTCGACGAATACCTGCCAACGCCCTCCCTGCCCAGCGCCTGGCTTGAAAAACCGTTCGCCGATTTTTGTCGCGATCTGGCTGCGCTCAAAGAGTTATCCACAATCGGTGAGCCAGATTGGCCCGCACTCGAAGCAGCCGGTTGGCAACGATTGGCCGAAGTTCGCAATCTGGAATTGCTCCGAGGATTGTTCCGACGACCATTGGAGCTTTGGCTGAACCTGGATCGGGCACTTTTCCTCGAAAAACAGGGTTACGCCGTCCGTCTCGGCACTTTTTGCGACACCTCGCTCACACCGCGTAATTTACTGCTGCTGGCCGAACGCACTTAAACTCTACAGCCTGTGGATAACTCTGTTGATGGTTTTCCCATGGATCCAATATCGGCGCCTGTTTCGCGACCCTAACAGCGCTGGTCATTTTTTGTTCATATAAATAAAAAACCTGTAAAACAGGGATTTGCGAACAAAATGAGAACACGTCCACAAAATCTGGCCTAAGTGCGCTTTTGGCCCAGCCAGTTGTGCATAAGCTGCCAATGAAAACGACATAACGGCTGGATTTTTTGTGTTTATGGGCAACAAAAGGCGTAAAGAAACCTGACTGTAGAGGGTTCGCCAAAGGTCGCTTTCGCCCCGTGAAATATGGAGCCATCCGCTGCTCTCGAGCCCAAACTAGCGCCCACTTAAAAATAGTCTGAATTCAGGGGTTTACAGGATCTTCCCAATCGCTATAATCGTCGCCCACAACGCCGGTATAGCTCAGTTGGTAGAGCAACTGACTTGTAATCAGTAGGTCCCGGGTTCGACTCCTGGTGCCGGCACCATACAAAACAAAGCCCCTGCAGAAATGCAGGGGCTTTGTTGTTTCTGAGTAAGCCAAAAAGCCACAAACGGGGATCAGGCAGGGTACAAATCCCGCAACGCCTCAGGATGCTGACTTGCGACCCGCAAGAGAGTCTGCGCTGCACCCGTCGGCTGCCGGCGACCCTGCTCCCAATCCTGCAAAGTGCGCAGACTCACACCGATAAGTTTGGCAAACGCACTTTGTGAAACGCCCACCTTGGCACGCGCTTCTGCTGCCGCAGAAAGCGGCACCTGCGTTACGCGCGCGGCCTTTCCGGCCTTCATCTGACGTACAGATTCCAGCAAGTCCTGCTGGAATTGCTCCAGTTCATCGACCATCGCTGATTTCCTCCTTCAGTTGCTTAAGGAAGGCTACGGGCAAGTTGTCGAGCTTTGCCTTGGTGTAGGCAATGAGCAACCAAATCGAGCCTTCAGAAAGCGTGTTGTAATAAATGACACGTGTACCGCCTCGCTTACCCATGCCGGTGCGAGTCCACCGCACCTTGCGCAAACCTCCACTGCCAGGCACGACATCACCAGCCAGAGGGTTTGCAGCAAGCCAATTTATGAATTCATGGCGTTCACCATCGACCCATATAGCGTCTGCATAGCGCTTGAACATTTCCGTTTCGATGATTGTATACATGAATCGCACTATACGGCTACGCCGTATAAACAAACCATAAACGCTTATTGCTACAGATCGACGAAATGCATGGCGCGAAGCCGTATGAAATCTGTTGTAACGAGAAGCCACTACTTGCCACCGTTGCTCATCTCCCTGTCCCAAAGCTACCGTCAAATCCGTCGCTGCCAATTCAGCGACCGGGCCTGAGAACCCGCGTAAGATGCAGGCGCACCAGCGCCCCAAACCACTATTGCCGGCGCTTTTTTTGTGTCCGCATTCACGTGTAATGGCGGCTGTGCGTGGGAGACCTCCAGGTCTGCCGGGTTCCTGTATCTCCGGTTTCTCAGCCTGCGCATGGCTGCCACCCTTTCGCCTGAGAACGAATTGGCAGCTCTCATTTGATACAGGGAGTTAACAAATGAAAGCCATTGATCCGTCAGCAAAAAAGGTCACTTCAGCCCATCCATCTCGAACAGAGGTGAAACGAAATGACCAACTCTCAAGATCTGAAAACCCTCGGCCTCACCCACTTTTCCTTCCACTCCAATCAAGCGATGTTCCGCACCAACCGTGGTGTACCGGTAATCGCCGCCCTTGCCCATGCCTCACACTTGCTTCACATTTCACGCCTGCTCACTGCGGACACTTCAGTCTCTCGCGACCCTGACCTTCATGCTTATGCCTCGCAGTATCTGCAGGAGTTAAGCAAGGCGTTGATCGATGATGTCGTGAAAGTGATGGATGCGCCGCCGGACAAGCCGTTGATGTAAATGAGCCACATGAAGCCCCCGTTGATGCGAGGGCTTTTGGCGTTTCAGACCTGACTGATCTCAAACACAAACGAAATCTTCTGCTGACTCGCACTCCACACATACCGCAAATGCTTGCCCTGTTTAGGAATCGATACCGCCGGCGGGCGGAACGCGGCGACACATTCATGGCCCGGCAGGCGAACGCTGTTGTAGAGCATTCCCCACGATTCGGTTTCGCGCAGTTGTCGGGCGAATAGCTGAGACGGCCCGTAAGCCTCAGGATCTGGATCATGCAGCTCTGGGTGATCGTGGCGAATGTCATGTAACGGTTTAACCACCCGATTGACGTAAGTCCGCATGGTCAACTCAAGATCCGCCTCATTGGTGGCGGCGAGAAAACGCTCCTGGTGATAACAGGTCTCGGCGATAGCGGCGGCTTGGCTGCTCGCGGCGTAATAAACGCCGAAGGTGCCGTCGCAGAAGCGACTGCGTTTGCCGATGTGGGTAAACGCAGCCATCACCGGGGTCGAGCCGGGGCCGGAGAGTCGATCTTCGGGTCGCACTCGGGCGAGTACGCCAGCCTGTTCGATGAGGCGATCATTGGTCAGTGCTTCAATCGCGTAGGCAATTTCCAGGTCTTCGGGATCGAGCACGTCTTCGAACAGCGCAATCGGCGGGAAGCTGCTGTTGACGATCCGGTAGGCTCGCGGCCATGCCACATCTACCAACTCTGGCACCTTCAACCGCGCACCCCATCGAGGTAACGGCGCACATCGGCGATGTCGATCACTCTCCCCGCCAGCATGTAATCCAACGCAGTTTGCCCGTTGAACGGCGCCGCTGTGTTCGGACTGCTGACCCACGTGTAGGCGCGTTCACGGCTGTTGCTGAAGATAATGCTCAGCGCCTTGTGAATACCCATCAGATAAGAGATGCGCTCAAGGGTATCGTTAGGCAGACGTACGTTCGGCAGGTGTTTGTATTTGTAGAACGTTGTGTTGCCGACGCCACCGAGCAAGGTGCGTTGCTGCTCGGCGCTGCAGCCCCAGCGCTCCATGAGGTTGAAGAAGAACTTCAGCGCAACGCGGCCGGCTTCGGGGGCTTCGAGTTGCTCGCGTGGAGTGAGGGCTGGAGGTGAAGTAGGCATCAGATCGCTACCAACTCGTTAAGTGATACATCAAGATTAGTACACATATGAACCAAGTAAATAAAATGCTTCATATGCGGATACCTACATCTATTTTTACGTTTGACTTGCCAATACACCTGACAGAGAATCGGCCCCAAGAGCGCGAAACCGACTGCCTTCAGGTGGCAATAGTCGGCGTTAGGAACCCCGTTGATGACCTGAATATCAGCGCCCGGGTGAGACCTCTTCTCCCCTGCTTGAGGGAGCACAATATCAAGCGCTTACTTCAGAAAAAGCAGCCTCTTCAGGCTGCTTTTTTTGTTTGGCGCTTTGGAGACGCTGATACACCAGCATCCCGTGGCGATGCTTATTCAAGGCTTTCTTGTCGCAGTTCATGAAATTCCAGAGAGCGTGCCCATGGTCAGCGTGGATCACCACAAGCATCTGATATTTCGTGTTGTACGCACCGATGAATGCCAGTCGTATCGAACCGTCATCGTAGGAAATCTGCCAGATTTCCAACGGATTCTGAATGGTATCCAAGGCAAACTCGGTGAATCGCTCTCGCGCATTGGGCCTTTTTTCCACGATATGTAATAGATATTCGCGTCTGACCGTGACTGCAACGTAAGGCGTTTGTATCACGGAGTAACTCTTGCCCTCCGACAACCCAAACCCCAACGCAACCTGCTCCCAAGCCAGCTCCAAACTTGTCGCACCAGGAATTTCTCGAGCATTCGAATTCAATAACCTCACTTCGATATCGCGTATGTCCGGTAAGCCAAGGGCTCTCCAATTGGTTTGATTGGGAGTAGCGCGTTTTCCTGGCAAATTCATTGATACCCACCCAGTCGCGCCTTGGCTAGGCGGAAATATCCTTAACGCCATTGGATTCGGCCTTAACAAAATCCTCGAAGTAACAAGTCCATATTTCGCTGGTTTATGGCGGAGAGGTAAATCAGCCACATCCTCGTTTGCAATCGGACGCTTCTGGTATCGGGAAGGATTGCTGCCGAACGAAGGTGGGAAAAATCTCCACAGCGCTTAGATCCCAAACGAAAAAAGTGCCCGGATCCTTCGATCCGGGCACTTTTTGACCCCCATCACCCCCTCCCCCCAAAAACCCCGATCCTGTGTCAGCCTCCAGCCATCGGCAGGGACATCAATTCGCTACTAAACCCGCGACAACTATGCTCAGGTACAGGAATATAGCCAGCATATGGCCGCCGTACCGGCAGTCTCGTAAACAACAATACCCAGCCCACTTTAGAGGGCATTACCCATGGATAGCAGAACCTTACGCAACCTCATGCGCATCGTGCAGACCGGCTCTTTGTCGGCCGCAGCCGAGCATTCGTGCCTGACTGTGCAGGCGCTGGCCGCGCAGTTGAACAAGGTCGAAGAGCAGTTCGGTTTCCGCTTGTTTCGTCGTTCCAACAAAGGGCTGACGCTGACGCCGCAAGGCAGCGAGCTGACGCCGTATATGGACAAAGTGCTGATTGCCACGCGACAGATGGAAGAAAAGGTCGAGGCGCTGAAGGTGCCAGGCCAGCGTACGTTGAAGGTTGCGTTGAACAACACGTTGTCGACAGATTTCAACCGGCGAATGATCGGGCGCCTGATCGAGGTGTTTCCCGATTATCAGATGGAATTCAGTTATGCCGAGTCGATGGAAAACCTCAGCAAGCTGAAGAACGAGGACTTTGACCTTGCGGTGCTGATCGGCCCGCAACGGCCGGGGTTGCCGAGCATTGTTTTGCCGGAGGTGCAGGTGCAGGTCGTCGGCGCGCATTGCGGTCAGGAGAACGATCCTCTCACGTTGCTGGGCAACAAGTTTCAGGTGCGTCCTGCGGAAGATTGTCCGTATTCCCACAGCTTTTTGCGTTTTCTCGACGCTGGGTTGGGCAATCACGAGAACGGCCAGCGCATGGTCTACTCGTGCAGCGAAACCCTGACGCTGTCGTTGATCACGCAAATGGACGCCGTCGGCATGGTTTCTCGCGAGGCCGCGCAAAAGAACGGCCTGACGATTTTCCCAGGTTTCGAGGATTTCCTCGAAGTGCGCCTGGCGGTGAACAATCCGGAGTTGTCGAACCAGGCTTTGAGCGATGTCGTCGATTTGCCGCTACATGAACGAGCCGAGCGCAATGTACGCAGCCGTCCCAACCGCCACACTGAGAAAGAGGTTTTTGCTGAAATACGCACATAACAACGTCGGAATCGCGGCATAGAATTCCGGGCGATCGAGCTGTATGTGCTGATCCTTGATCAACAAGGGAGTCAGGCTGATCGCAGCGACGATCGCCACCGGCAAGTATTCCAGCGCCCGCGCAACGAACGGCGGCCAGTGCTCGGTATTCACTTGCAGTGGCAAGGCGCGTGGCAGGAAGGTCACGGCCATCATTAGCACGACCACCAGAATCAGGAACGTTTGGTCAGGCATACACCCACTCCGCAACCCACAAACGTGGCGATAAACACATTGAACGGCGAGCTGCCGATCAGGCTCAGTGCGCCCATGCAAACCACCGCTGCCGCCGCAGCAATCAGCTTGTTACGGGTGTTGCACAGCGACACCAGTACATAAAGCATCATCGCCGTCAGGGCATAGTCGAGCTGATATTTGATCAGGTGCGCGGCGTACTGCGCGCACACTGCGCCGAGCAAACCTCCCAAGACCCACGAGGTGTGGCAGAACAGGTTGAAGCCGATCAAATAGCGCACGTTGACCGGTGCGCCAGTGCCGAGTTTCACGCTGTGGAAAGCGAAGGATTCGTCGGTCAGGCCGCCGGCGTAGCACCAGCGCTCCATGCGACTGAGCCCCAGCGCGCGCAGGGCTTTGGCCATGTACACCGACATCAGCATGTGCCGTGCGTTGATCAGAAACGTGGTCAGCACAATGGTGGTCAACGACGCGCCACTGGAGATCAGCGCCAGCGCGGCGAATTGTGAAGCGCCCGCATAAACAAACAAACACATCGCCACCGGCAGCCACATCGGCAACCCGGCGTTAACGGCCATCAGCCCGAACACGAACGACACCGTGAAATATCCAGCGACCACCGGGCTGGCTTCGGCAAACGTGCGCGATGGCTGATGGGCAGCCATCAGCGGCGCACTGCCGGACGTTTCATTCATAGATCCCTCTCAAATGTCCGTTCGCCATGAGGCTCGCAAAAACCCTGGGCGGTCCAAAAACGCTTGCCCGCGAGGTTAGCATCGTCGACGAACAGAAACATCCGCAACACACCGACGCGCTTCATGTCGGATGACGCGGCTTCAACCAACCGTTGACCGACGCCCTGGCTGCGATAGCGTGAGCTGACCGCCAGATGGTTGATCGTGCCGCGACTGCCGAGCACACCGCCAAGCACCGCACCGACGATTTCGCCGGCGATGTCGAAGGCGAGATAGGCCGTGGTGGTTTTCTGGATCAACACGCCGCGCAGGCATTTGGCGTCCTGCCACTCGCAGAAGGACACTTCGTCGAACTGGCGGAAGAAGCGCTCCATGCGCTGCGCATCCTTGGCCGTGGCGCGTCGCAGCACCACTGGCGTCGAACACTCGACGCCATCGATTGGGGTGATCTGATTAGCGAACAATGTCGAAAGCGGTCCCGGGCCGCGAGAAAGAAATCGCCAGAATCTGCCGGTAAGCCATGGCATGGGTGTGCGTGTTGCGCGCAGGAGTCACGTAATGGCGCATGTCGCGGTCGAGAAAGTAGGTGGTGTCGAGAATCTCTTTATAAGTCGTCGCCGCCAATGGGTGCTCGTGGATGTCGTACAGACGACTCTCCGCGCCCTCGACATTGTTGCGGCCCCAGAAATGCACGCCGCTGAACGGATAGCCGTCGCAGTGAATGCCTTCAGGGGTGATTTCCAGTTGCTTGCCGGGTTTGATCTCGATGCGGATCTGATGGATCTGGCACTGCCAGATTTCATCGTGGAGTTCTTCCGGCAGCACGCTTTTGTAAACTTCGAAATCGGTGTCAATCAGGCTGCGCATCACCGGTGAAGTAATCACTTCATCGGAGAAGTCCTGAAAGTGCCGTACCAGGCCACCAACATACGCATTGTTCTCTTTCGACTGCACGTAGGCGCGATGCTCAAGTTGCTTGAGTTCGCGGGTCTTCGGGTTGTACTCAAAGTCGCTGTAACGACGGTAACGCATGCCGGCTTCGGCCTGACCGTAGTAGCTGTCAGGCTCCATGTTTTCCCAACTTTTGGTCAGTCTGACGAAGTCGGCAAAATGACCGTAGAGATTGAAGTCACCACCCTGGACGTTGACATATTTGTCGCGCCGTAGCGATTCGCCCACTTCTCTGTTCAAAACGATCATTACCAAATTCTCCGCTGCGTTGAGCGGCCTAATCTATTAGGTGGAGAATTTGCGTCCATGAGAAAGAATTTCAGGCATTTAAAGCCCTGTTTGAAACGGCGTTTGAAGCGACTTAAAAACAACTTTTAGATGACAGAAACACGGGTTTATTCCGGTTTAAAGCAAAAAACCGTCGAAAAAAAACCCCGAACCAGTCGGGGCTTTTTCACGTTTCTTAGACCGGATCGGGCATCAGAAGATGTTGATCGGGTAATCCACGAATACACGCACTTCATTGCCGCCAACGTTGTACTCGCTGGATTTCTGCGACACGCGCAGGATCGAGCTGCGCAATTTCACGCTGAGGTCTTTGGCCGGACCACTTTGTACGACGTACTTGAACTGGTTGAAGATTTCGCGCTCGGTGCCACCGCTGCTGGTGGACGTGGTGATGTTGTCGCCACGCACGTAAGCGAAGTTGTAGCTCAGGCCCGGTACGCCGAATGCGCCGAAGTCCAGGCCGTAGCCCAGTTGCCAGCTGCGTTCGTCTTCAGCGTTGAAGTCCGACCAGTAGGAGTTGGCCAGGTAGATGGTATTGCCACCGTCGCCGACACGGTTTTGATCTTTCTGATAGCCGCCGTAGGCGTAGCCCAGGTTGCTGTCGCCGGTGGAACGCTGGTGCGCCACGGTGAACGAGTGCGGGCCAGTGGCGAAGGTGGCTGCCAGGCTCCAGATCTTGTTGTCGTCGCCGGTCACACCGTTTTCGCGGACATAGGAGTTGTCCAGCTTGGTGCGATAACCGTTGAAGTCCAGGGTCAGCGACTGATCCTTGTTGAACGGCAACACGTAGTTGGCGTTCACGTATTGCTTCTTCAATACGTCTTCGACGTCGGAAGCGTACAGCGCGCCCTTGAAGTGTTCAGTGAACTGGTAGCTACCGCCCAACACGTTGATCGACTTCAGACCACCGCTGTCGCGGCCTTCATCGCTCTTGCGCGATTCGGCGGTGAAACGGCCGGCGTTCAGTTCCAGGCCTTTGATCTCTTTGGAAGTGATCAGAGTACCGGTGTAGCTTTCCGGCAGCAGGCGGGAGTTGTCGTAGTTCAGCACCGGCAGTGCCGGCATCTGGTCACCGTAGGTCAGCACGGTGTTGGAGAAGCGGAATTTTACCGCTGCGCCAGCCTTGGCCAGATCGTTGGCGGCATCGCCGTGCTCGCCTGCAACGTTGCCGTTGTCTTGCTTGAAGAAGTCGATACCACCCGCGCCGCTGCGGCCTTTGCCGCCATCCAGACGCAGTGCGTACAGACCGAAAGCATCCACACCGACACCGATGGTGCCTTGGGTGAAGCCCGACGAGAACGTACCGATGGCCGCTTGGCCCCATTCGGCTTTGTCGTCGTTACCATCTTTGTAGTCACGATTGATGTAGGCATTGCGCAGCAGCACTTTGAGGCTGCTGTCTTCTTGAAAACCCTTGGATTCGGCCTGGTCGTTAGCCATGGCCTGTGTGGCGCTCAACATCCCCAGTGCGATCAGACTGATTCGCTTGTTCAACATTTTGTTTTCCTTATTACGGGTTGAAACGCGCTGTGTCGAACGGCTGAAACGGCGCTATTGCACTCTTTTTTCACCCCGAAACAAAAAGACCCGCCCACGACAAAGTCATGGCGGGCCTTCTTATTATTTTGAGTCATGGCGGTTAGCCACAGGCGTTGGGCCGAATCGTAGCCGCGCCCTGAACAATGTGTCAATTTCAAGAATCGTCTTTAAATAGGCGAAAATCGTCTAAGAAACATAAATTTAGCGCTGACTCCTTGCACGCAAATGCCCACTGTCAGTGAATACAGCGCCCGTCACACACATCCGTCAAGGCTACAAAGTGCTGATGATTTGCTTGTCTCATCGATGTTCATCGACTGTTTCAACCAATCGGCAAAGGCCTGCGGCTTGCCCAGCCAGGAACTGATGTCGAGCAGTTGGAACTGTCCGTTGTTTTCCAGAGCGAACGTTGGAAATCCCTGGCCGCCCAATTGAGCCAACAATTGGCGGCTGACTTTTATGTGCGCCTGGCTATCAACGGATTCAAACGCAATGTGGAAGTGTTCTTGTGCATAACCCATCTCCATCGCCAATTCCAACAGCACGGTTGAATCGGCAATTCGCCGGCCTTCGACATAGTGTGCAGTTTGCAACCGTCCCAGCATCTGCAGCCCGCCTCCGTTAATTGACTGCGCTGCCATGACGGCGGCAATCGGTGGCGTCGAATCGAAAACCGCGGAGTGATCACGCAGCAAACCTTCGAAGTACGCCTCGCCAAATGGCTGCCCGGTGTACTCGGCAATTCGGCGGTCGTGGGGCATGACGTAATCGCGCAATTGCGGCGAAACGCTCTGGCGATTGGCGCCGCTCATCATCCCGCCGCCGTGAGCAACGACCGGCAGCACCTGCTGCGCGGCGTGCACCAGCGGTTTGGCGCCATAGCACCAGCCGCACAACGGATCGTAAATGTAGTGAAGGATCATCAGAAAACTCCGGCAGAAAGTGGCAACAATCAATGCCGGCAGACTAGTGCTCGAAGCGTTGCGGAAAAACGCTGAAATGGCTTCCAGTCTGTTTCATGAATCGGGCGAATGCTCCGACGGGTCAAATTGTGTCAAGCCAGACACAAGTTGAAACAATGAGATCAGGGAACTTTTAGGGAATCATTAACGAAAGTAAATGCAAAGCATTACCATTCGCGCGTTCGTATTCTTCCACCCTTTCGGATGCGCTTTTCAATGCCTGCCCCGTTCCGTCTTACGCCCGTGACCCTTGGGCTTTCCGCTTTTCTGTCGAGTGGTTTTGCCTACTCTGCGACTGAACTTCCCGCCACTGCGATCAGCGCCGAAGCGCAAGCCGACGATCCGCGCGTGAAAGTCAGCAACACCGCAACCCGCACCTCGACTCCGGTGCGCTACGTGCCGCAAGCCATCGACTCGATCAAAACCTCGAACGTCGCCAGCTACGGCACCAACGACATCAGCGACGCCTTGAGCGGGATGCCCAACGTCAGCAGCAGCGCCGATACGCGCTTCGACAGCCTGCGCATCCGTGGCTTCGACGCCAGCAACGACTTCTATCTGGACGGCATCCGCGACGACAGCCAATACAAGCGCGACCTGCACAACATTGAACGCGTCGAAGTTCTCAAAGGCCCGGCCGCCGTGCTCTATGGCCGTGGCAGTCAGGGCGGGATCGTCAACCGTGTCAGCAAGATGCCGGAAGCCGGCCGCCGCTCGACCATCGAAGCGCAGGGCGGCAGCGAAGATCTGCGCAGCCTGTACGCCGACCTCAGCACTGACCCGAGCGAGAACATCAGCCTGCGCCTGAACATGGGCAACATGGATGAAAACAGCTTTCGCGATGGCGTCAGCGGTAATCGTCAACTGTTCGCGCCATCGATGAGCTGGCAACTGACACCCGACCTGAACTGGTTGGTGCAATACGAGTACAGCCGTTACAACCGCACCCCGGATCGCGGCATTCCCGGCGTCAACGGGCGTCCAGCCGATGTCGGCCGTGACACCACTTATGGCAACGATCACGACTTCATCGACGACAAGTCACAATCCCTGCGTTCGAAACTCACTTATGAAATCAACGACAACTGGCAGCTGCGCCAGACCCTTGGTGTGTTCAAGCTCGACAGTGATTTCGACAACACCTACCTCACCGGTTACACACCCGCCACCCGCCAGGTCACGCGCCAGCACTGGCAGCAGGACCTGACCACCCGCAACGTTTACAACAACCTCGAACTGGAAGGGGGTTTCGATACGTTCGGACTTGAGCATCGCCTGCTCACCGGTGTTGAAACCGGCAGCCAGCGCCGTGACCCGACGCTGTACAACGCCGCCACTGGCAGAACCCCGGGGGCACGCCCGGTGCCGTCGCTCGACCTGTACAACCCCAATCGCGACCTGCGCCACACCGGCAGCATGCAAGTCTCCAGCAGCAGCCACACCGTAGTCGAAAGCCGCGCAGTGTACGTCCAGGATCAACTGCGCCTGAACGATCAATGGCAACTGCTCGGCGGTCTGCGTTACGACACCTTCGACATCGAGTCGACCAACAAGCTGCGCAACATGTCCGAAGATCGTGACAGTCACAGCACCAGCCCACGCGTAGGCCTGGTCTGGACGCCGCTGCAGAATCACTCGTTCTACGCTTCGTGGTCGAAGACCTTCTCGCCGGTGGGCGGTGGCCTGATCGGCATCACCCCGGGCGCCGCCGGCAACACCAACGACCTCAGCCCCGAGCTGACCAAGCAGAAAGAAATCGGCGTGAAAAGTGATTGGCTCGATGATCGCCTGAGCACCACGCTGGCGATCTATGACCTGGAGCTCTACAACCGCCGCACCACCGATCCAAACGATCCGACCCTGACCGTGATGTCCGGCCTGCAACGCTCTCGCGGGATCGAGTTGACCGCGACTGGCAACATCGTCGGTAACTGGTACGTGCGCGGTGGCGTCGGTGTGCAGGATGCGACCATCGAGAAGGACAACAACGGCCTGGAAGGCAAACGCATCAACAACGTTGCCAAGCACAACGGCAGCCTGTTCCTGACCTGGAAACCGGAGATGGGCTGGTACGGTGAGACCGGCCTGACGCTGGTCGGCCAGCGTTATGCGGACAATGCAAATACCACCGTGTTGCCGGGGTATGGCCGCTGGGATGCGCTGGTGGGCTACCGCATGAAAGATTGGGATTTGCGTGCGGCGCTGAACAACATTACCGATCGTGATTACTACGCGTCGGCGACGAGCCAGTATCAGATTCAGCCAGGCGCGCCACGTAGCGTCGTGATGACCGGCACCTATAGTTTCTGATTTCACAGAAATCCTGTGGGAGCGAGCCTGCTCGCGAAAGCGTCGGGTCAGCCGGCATCGTCCTTACCTGACCAGCGCATTCGCGAGCAGGCTCGCTCCCACATTGAATGGGTCTGTACAAAATAACCGTGCATAAAAAAGCGCCGCCATCCCGGCAGCGCTTTCACCAATCCTTATTGTTTTTCTTATCCTTCCATCACAGCCCACAACGCTTCCAGTTCTGCCTCGCTGAACAGGCCAGCGGGGTAGCGCTCGATCATCATCCGGCGCGGATCAGGTTCCCTGATCTGACGCGTTCCATTGGACTTCAAAAAGTGCGCGACAATCTGGAGCGATTCGCCGTTTACGGCCATGGGATGCAAAGTCCGCTCGCTGACTACGTTCACTTCGGCGTTCATTCCAGCGCTCTCTCCCCGTTCGTGAGCGGCTACGTTATCCAAGGTTTGTGACAGAACTGTTGAAGTTCCTCCCCCTCCCTAGTGCCTCCAGTCGAATACAAGAGCTATGCCAATGTTTCGCATTTGTCGACAAGCGGATACAAAGAAGCCCGCAGTCCTGACGGGCTGCGGGCTTGTTTTCATACATAGCGAGCTAATCATTGCCCGGCCGATTTATTAATCAACTCAAGCTGTTACGACTCAACTCACTCTTTGTGCGGTGCTGGCTGTTGTTGGGTAAGGCAGTGAATATTGCCGCCACCCAGTAACAGTTCACGGCCGGGCACCATCACCACTTCGTGCTGCGGGAACAGGTTCTGCAGAATTTCCTTCGCCGGAGCATCCATCGGATCGTCAAAGCTCGGCGCGATGATGCCGCCGTTGACGATCAGGAAGTTCACGTAGGAACCGGCCAGACGCACAGACGGATTACGCTCCTGCGTGCCGTCCACCGGATCGACGCCAGCGCACTCTTCTTCGGTCGCGTACAGCGGCCCCGGAATCGGCATCTTGTGCACCGTGAATGGGCGTCCCTTGGCGTCGGTGCTGCTTTGCAGCACTTTCATCGCCGCCTGGCAGCGCGGGTAGTTCGGATCCTGTGGATCGTCAGTCCACGCCAGCAACACTTCCCCCGGACGCACGTAGCAGCAGAAGTTATCCACATGGCCGTCGGTTTCATCGTTGAACAAACCGTCCGGTAGCCAGATGATTTTATCCACAGACAAATTGGCGCTGAGCACCGCTTCGATTTCTTCGCGGCCCAAATGCGGGTTGCGATTACGGTTGAGCAGGCACTCTTCGGTGGTGATCAGGGTGCCTTCGCCGTCGACGTGAATCGAGCCGCCTTCAAGCACAAAACCTTCGGTGCGATAGCGCGGGCTGCGCTCGATTTCGAGAATCTTGCCTCCCACTTGCGAGTCACGATTCCACGGCGAGTACAGACCACCGTCGAAACCACCCCAAGCATTGAAGTCCCAGTTCACACCACGCACTTCGCCGCCGTTGTTGATGACAAACGTCGGGCCGCTGTCGCGAACCCAGGCATCATCGCTGGACATCTCGACCACGCGGATATTCGGCACGTCGAGGCGCGCGCGGGCGTTTTCGTACTGGCCGGCGGACACGGCAACGGTCACTGGCTCGAAACGCGCGATGGCTTTGGCCACTGCCGCGTGTGCGGCTTGCGCCGGTTTGCCGCCCAGACGCCAGTTATCCGGGCGCTCGGGCCAGATCATCCAGGTTTGAGTTTGTGCTGCCCACTCGGCCGGCATGTAGAAGCCGTCGGCGCGTGGGGTACTTTTCAATGTGGTCATCGGGATCAGGACTCCAGGGAACCGTCGAGGGTTTTCAACGCGCCGTACAGATTTGGCCGGCGGTCACGGAATGAACCCCACGCGCTGCGAATATGTTCCAGCTCGTCGAGGTTGAAAGTGTGCACAAGAATACCTTCTTCGGTTTTATTCAGCTCCTGCACTTTTTCGCCGAACTGGTTGGCGATGAACGAAGAGCCGTAGAACGTGATGTCGTAGCCGTCCTGCTCTTCATTGCCGATTCGGTTGCTGGCGATCAGCGGCATCAAGTTAGCGCCGGCATGGCCCTGTTGCACGCGCTGCCAGTGATCGCGCGACGAGATGGTCTTGTCGTGCGGCTCGCTGCCGATTGCAGTTGGATAGAAAAGGATTTCCGCACCTTGCAGCGCCATCGCCCGCGCGGCTTCCGGGAACCACTGATCCCAGCAGATGCCGACGCCGATTTTCGCGTAACGGGTGTTCCATACCTTGAAACCGGTGTCGCCCGGGTTGAAGTAGTACTTCTCGTGATAGCCCGGGCCGTCCGGGATATGGCTTTTACGATAAATCCCGAGGTTGCTGCCGTCGGCGTCGATGATCGCGATGCTGTTGAAGCGTGCACGCCCGGCCAGCTCGTAGAAGCTGATCGGCAGCACCACCTGCAGCTCTTTGGCGATTTTCTGGAAATGTTTGATCGCGACGTTTTCTTCCACCGTCGTGGCCAGTTGCAGATAGTCCGGATTGGGTTTCTGGCAGAAGTACGGCGCCTCGAACAGCTCCTGGATCAGGATGATCTGCGCGCCTTTGGCAGCAGCTTCGCGAACCAGCCTTTCAGCGATTTCGAGGTTGGCTTGCAGATCCCACGAACAGGCCATCTGAGTGGCGGCGACGGTAACGATACGGCTCATGAATCATCTCCGGGCAAGTGCTTTGACGGTCGACAATTCGACCGAAAAGAAAAACGCGCGCACCGGACAAGAGATCGCCATGCCGGAGCAATGGCGACTTTATAGCCGATAAATATCGGCTTTAAAAGCTTGTTAATCTCCTTCTGTCTAAATAAACCCAAAAAATACCGATATAAATCCAACTAAAAACCCAGAACAACGGTGGGAGCGAGCCTGCTCGCGAAGGCGGCGTGTCAGTCGACCTAATCAGTGACTGACATATTGCATTCGCGAGCAGGCTCGCTTGTATGTTTAGACTTGAAGGGGTGGGCGGGACTACAGACTCGATTCTGACTCTGACCAGTACAGACCGTGGGAGACTTCTCGTCCCGCCCTTTCTACCCAAAGCGCCGATAAGGAATTCATCGGTAAACCGACGATAGAGACAAGCCAGCGCAACGGTAGACCCCAACAAGCTCTTAAACCCTAGCTCCGAGGATTCGTCATGACAATCCTTACTTCGCAGACGGTTGTTGGTATCGATATCGCCAAGGCCGAAGTCGTTGTCTATCGTGCTGACCTGGAAACAATTGAGTCGGTCAAAAATGATCGAGCCGCCCTCAAACGTTGGCTCAAAACTTTGCCTGCGCAAAGCGCTATCGCTGTTGAAGCCACCAACATCTACCACTTGGAGACTGTTGATCTGGCTCATGCGATGGGGCATCAGGTCTATGTCGTAGATGCTTATCGAGTTAGCCATTATCGTCGCGGGGTCGGTCAACGGGCCAAAAATGATCCCTGCGATGCCCGCGTGCTCGCGCGTTATTTGACGAATGAGCAATGTAAATTGCGGCTTTGGAACCCGCCACCCAAGGCCTATACCGTACTGAAAAGCTTGCTGCACAGACGCGCGACGTTAATTCAGAACCATACGGGGCTTATGTTGAGCTGGGCCGATGAACCCTTGCTGAAAAAAGAGCGTGCCGCTCAGCAAAAAGCATTCGAACGATCCGATCAGGTCATTCAGAAACTGCTGCGCAAGGTCAGCAAAGAGGCGGGTATTGAAGACAATATTGACCGCTGCAAAGCGATTGAAGGCGTGGGAGAACTGACGGCGACTGGGTTGGCAACGACCTATATGCGCGGTGACTTTGCCAATAGCGATGCCTTTATCGCGTTTTTGGGTATGGATCTGACAGTGGACGATTCGGGTAAAAAGAATGGCCCGAGATTCCTGACCAAAAAAGGAGACCCGGAGATCCGTCGGTTGACGTACAACGCCGCGATGGCGGCGAGTCGCTCAACGAAGTGGAAACCATTTTACGAGTCTTACCTGGCCAGAGGCTTCTCGAAAACACAGGCGTTAGTGGCCCTTGCTCGCAAGCTCTGTCGAGTGGCATTCGCCCTGATGAAAAATCAGGGCGAATACCGATTAGCCTGAGATTTTAGGGTTGCTGGCCAACATAGAATCTCCCACAGGGGATTTGCAGGGTTTACAGGCCTTCGGTGAGCACCCAATCAAGCATTTCGACGAAGAAGTCGACACTTCGGCGCGAGGTCACCATCGGCGGTTTGATCTTGAGGATGTTCAAGTCATCGCCGGTCGGCTGCATGAAAATGCCCAGCTCGCGCAAGCGATCGCACAGCAATGCGGTCTCCTCGGTCGCTGGCTCCAATGTCTCGCGGTTGCGGATCAGCTCCAGGCCCAGATAAAACCCGGAACCATGCACCGCGCCAACCAACGGATGTTTATCGATCAACGCTTCGAGCCGTGCTTTGAAGTGACCGCCGACCACCTGAGCGTTCTCCCAGAGTTTTTCTTCCTTCATGACATCCAGCACCGCCATGCCGATCTGGCAACTGACCGGGCTGCCACCAGCGGATGAGAAGAAGTAACCCTCGGCCTCCAGCGCCTCGGCAATCTCCCGGCGGGTGATCACCGCACCCAAAGGCTGGCCATTGCCCATGCCCTTGGCCATGGTGATGATGTCCGGCACCACACCCTGCTCCTCAAAGCCCCAGAAGAAATGCCCCATGCGCCCGTAACCGACCTGCACTTCGTCGGCGATGCACACCCCACCCTGCGCACGCACCCGCGCATACACCTGCTTCAGATAGCCCGGCGGCAGCGAGATGCCACCGGCATTGCCGTACACCGGTTCGCAGATGAACCCGGCCAGTTGACGTTTCTGCTCGGCGATTTTTGCCAGATGATGCTCGACGCTGCGCACGTAGTCCGGCGCTGAATCGAGGCCACGGAATTCACCGCGATACATGTTCGGCGCCGGAACGGGATGCACCCAGTCCGGGCGGCTTTCGAGGGCTTTCGGGTTGTCGGCAATCGAGGTCGACACCGCATCGGCGCCAACCGTCCAGCCGTGATAGGCCTCAAGCACGCTGATCATGTCGCGCCCGCCGCTGTAGGCCCACGCCAGACGAATCGCCAGGTCATTGGCCTCGCTGCCGCTGTTGACCAGAAACACCCGATCCATGCCCTCCGGTGCCAGCTTCAGCAAACGTTCGGAAAACTCGGCGACTGCTGCATAGTTGAATCGCGAGTTGGTATTGAGCAACGACCACTGCCGCGCCGCGACCGCCGCCATGCGCGGGTGACCGTGACCGAGCACTGCGACGTTGTTGAGCATGTCGAGATAGGAGCGGCCCTGCATGTCGATCAGGTGATTGCGCCAGCCGCGTTCGATGCGCGGCGGGTCCACGTAGTAGTGTTTTTGCGTACGGGCGAAACTGGCGTCGCGCCGTTCCAGCAGGGTTTTCGCATCCAGCTCCGGCTCGGCATCGCACGCCAGCCCCAACAACATGGCCGGCGATGGGCACAACGCCTGCCAGGCAGGCGCACGCGATGGCGTGCAGAACAGCGGAGCCTGAAGCTGCGCGCCTCGGCTCAACTGCACGAGCAACGGGCCGCTGACCGCACCCAGCACCTGCCCTTTGACCAGTGCAGCGCCGCTGTGCACCGAGGGCGTCACACCCCACAGACGCACGCTGAGCTGCGATCCATCCAGTTGCAGCACACCGTCTGCCACCTGATGAAGCACGCCGGCAAACGGCGATTCCACAGCGCTGCCATTCGGTACGCGCAATTCGACATGCAACGGGAAGCTATCTGGCTCCTCGGCACTATCGGGCCGGGTGCGCGACAAACGGTATTGGCCATAACGGCTCGCTGCCAAGCCGTGGACCGCCGCAGCTTCGTTCAAAAGACGCTGGTCGATGCCCTCCTGCTCCCAGTTCCCCGCCTCAAAATGCGGGCTGAGGACACCGAGGTCGATCAGCGCGAATTCACGCCCGACCAGACTCGGCAGCAACGGCGCAAAACCGTCACTGTCGATCACCGGCAATGGCAGGCCGACGGCAGTGAGAATCGCCGCCTCCATCAACGCCAATGGCACCGACGTGGCCACGTGGAAAATCTCCCACTCATGGCTGAGATTATCGCGGCTGTAGGTATTCGCGGGATCGATGCTGACCTGCTGCTCGCCGCTGAGCACCAGTACCGCCGCCCGCGCAACGATCAATGGCCACAAGGCTTGCAGTTCTTCGCGTTGCAGCGGGTTGACCGCGTGATACGCCTGGACTGCCGGCAGGATGACAAACGGATCGCCACCGGCGTGATGCAGCAATGCGGCACAGGTCACCGACAGATCGGTGATGCGCCAAGTACGGATCAGGTCACCGAAATCGATCACCCCTTGTAACTGCCAGTGGCGCTGCGCGTCGCGCTGCCAGACGGCGTTGTCGTCGGTGATGTCCATGTGAATCGCCTGCACCGGCAGCTTGTCGAGCAGTGGCTGCAAACGTCGCTCGGCCTGTTCGGCGGCTTCGGCGATCAATGCTCGCTGCTGCTCATCCTTGATCACCGGCAGCAGATGACTGATCAGCGCACTGGCGTGGCGCGCGTCCCACTGCAATGTGCGCTCCAGGCCCGGATGATCGAAGCCGGCCAGGGCCAGATCCATTTCAGCGCAAAGACGCCCAAACCGCGCCACCACTTCCTGACCCAGATGATCCAGATGAGTCAGTGGCTGGCCTTCGATGTAATCGAGCAAGCGCACATGCACCGCCTCGCCGCCGACTTGAAGCGACAGCAGATCGGCACCGTTATTGGCCGCGATCACCCGCGGCACTTTCACCGTCGAATGCTCGGCCAGAAACTTCAGGCCCGCATGCTGGGCCTGTAACTCGACAAGGGCGTAATCACCACGACAGATTTTCAGCACGAACCGCCCGCGCGGGCTGTCGACGCGGTAGTTGAGATCCTGCTGGCTGCCAAGCGCCTGCAATGTGCCGCTAAGCCCGTAATGCTCTGCCAGCCATTGCTGGGCCTGCTCTGCAGAAACCTGCGGGCTGGGCAAACTGGCGCGATGAATCAACGTGGCGAGCGGCATGAAACGACCCCTGAAATTTTATTAGGCGCTTATATCGCCATTGCTTCAAAGGATGCGCAAGCCCTAACGGTTGCTACGGCGGATCCGCATATTTGTATTTGAACACTCGCGCCCTCTGGCACTTTGCGCAAGAATGTCAGCCATTCAAACCTGTCTATGGAAATCCTCATGAATGTAATCACCACCGATTTGCCCGGTGTTCTGATCATCGAACCGAAGGTGTTCGGTGACGAGCGCGGTTTCTTCTACGAGAGTTTCAACGCCAAGTCCTTCCAGGACGCCACCGGACTGGACACTCAATTCGTCCAGGACAACCATTCGCGCTCGCAAAAAGGCGTATTGCGTGGCCTGCATTACCAACTGCAAAACACCCAGGGCAAACTGGTACGTGTGACCGTCGGTGAAGTGCTCGATGTGGCCGTCGATATCCGCCGCAGCTCGCCGCATTTCGGCAAGTCTGTGGCCGTGCGTCTTTCTGCTGAAAACCACCGTCAGCTGTGGGTGCCAGAAGGTTTCGCCCATGGTTTCGTGGTGTTGAGCGAGTTCGCTGAGTTCCTCTACAAGACCACCAACTACTATGACCCATCGTCCGAGCGCAGCATTCGCTGGGATGACCCTGCTCTGGGGATCGACTGGCAACTGGACGAAGCGCCGAAGCTGTCCGCCAAGGATCAGGCTGCCGCGTTGCTCAAGGACGCTGACGTCTTCGCTTGAGCCTAGGCATAATGCGCCTGTCCCCACAGGCGCATCCGGCTCATGAAACCATCCCTTCCCCGCAGACCTCGCTGGCGCAGCCTCGCCCTTCTGGCCCTGTGTCTGGCGCCGCTGCTGTGGCCGCTGGAGCATCTGGCCGAGCGCTATTACCGCAGCGAACTGGCCGGGCAAAACCGCCAGACCCTCGACCTGTACGTCGCCAACCTGCTGGGCACTCTGCATCGCTATGAAGTGTTGCCGCAAATCCTCGGCGACCTGCCGGCCCTGCGCGCCGTGCTCGGGGCGCCGGACGATGGTGTCACACAGGGCAATGCCAACCGTCTGTTGAAAAACATCTCGGCACAGACCGGCGCCGAAGTGATGTACCTGATGGACACCAACGGACAGACCCTGGCGGCGTCGAACTGGGACAAACACGACAGTTTCGTCGGCCGTAATTTCTCCTTCCGTCCTTATTTCAGCGAAGCCATGGCCGGGCGTCTCGGACGCTTTTTCGGCCTTGGCACCACGTCGGCCAAACGCGGTTACTTCTTCGCCGCCGCCGTGCGCAACGGCGAAAAAATCATCGGCGTGCTGGTGATAAAAGTCGACCTCGACCATACCGAAAGTCTGTGGGGCAAAACCCCGGAACAATTGCTGGTAACCGACCACAACGGCGTGGTCATCCTCACGTCGCGCCCGGAATGGCGCTTCCGTTCGACACGCGTCTTGAGCGACGCCGAGCGCTCGGCGATCACCGCGATCCAGCCTTATCCGACTCGCGAACCGCGCCCGCTCAACCTCAGCCCCGATGCCTGGTTGACGCAGACCCACGACATCGCCGAAACCGGCTGGAGCGTCAGCATCCTCGCCCCGCGCACATTGATCGACCGGCCGGTGCGCACCGTGGTTGCCATCGGCGGTGCGACGCTGTTGGTGTTAATGCTGTTGCTCGGTCTGATGATGCAGCGCCGTCGCCACTATCTGGAGCGCATCGATTTTGAAGCCAAGGCGCGACGAGAGCTGGAAGGTCGAGTCGCCGAGCGCACCAGCGATCTCGAAGGTCTCAACCGTCGGTTGAAGCAGGAAGTGCTGGAACGCGAAACGGCGCAACAGGAGTTGGTCCGCGCTCAGGACGATCTGGTCCAGGCCGGCAAACTGTCAGCGTTGGGCACGATGTCGGCGAGCATCAGCCACGAACTTAATCAGCCGCTGGCGGCGATCCGCAGCTACGCGGAAAACGCCGAAGTGTTGCTTGACCATCAGCGCACCGACGACGCGCGTGGCAACCTCAAACTGATCAGCGAACTGACCGGGCGCATGGCCTCGATCATTGCCCATTTGCGCGCCTTCGCCCGCCGCGATCGCCACGCGCCGGAAAGCGTCGCCCTGCAACCGGCGTTGGACGATGCACTGGCCTTGCTGGCCAAACGTCGCCGCAGCATGGAGGTCGAGCTGATTCGCGACCTTCCCGCTGCCACGTTGTGGGTCGAGGCCGGCGAAACCCGCTTGCGCCAGGTGCTCGGCAACCTGCTGGCCAACGCCCTCGATGCCCTCACCGAAAAAGGCCCGCCGCGCAAATTGTGGTTGAGTGCCGAATCCACCGCCGAAGGCGTCAATCTGTACATTCGCGACAACGGTCCAGGGTTCTGCATGGAAGCCCTCGGCCGCGCCAGCGAGCCTTTCTACACCACCAAGACGCGCACGCAGGGCCTTGGTCTGGGATTGGCGATTTGTGAAACCCTGATGCGCGCCTTCGGCGGCGAACTGTCGTTCGCCAACCACAAGCAAGGTGGCGCCTTGATTACCCTGCGCCTGCGCGCCGGCGCGCCCGGAGTCAGCCTGCAACCGTCCGAGGATCGAAGTGCATGACCATCGACAATCGCATTCAGGTGGTGTTGATCGATGACGATCCGCACTTGCGTCAGGCTCTTGGGCAGACCCTGGATCTGGCCGGTCTGAAAATTCTGCCGCTGTCAGAAGCCAAAGGCTTGGCCGGGCAACTGGAGCGCGACTGGCCGGGCGTGGTGGTCAGCGACATCCGCATGCCGGGCATGGACGGTCTGGAGTTGCTCAGCGAATTGCACGCCCAGGATCCAGAGTTGCCGGTGCTGCTGATTACCGGGCACGGCGACGTGCCGCTGGCGGTGCAGGCGATGCGTGCCGGCGCCTATGACTTCCTCGAAAAACCCTTTGCCAGCGATGCGCTGCTCGACAGCGTGCGCCGCGCGCTGGCCCTGCGCCGCCTGGTGCTGGACAACCGTAGCCTGCGGCTGGCCCTGAGTGACCGCAATGAATTGAGCGCGCGGCTGGTCGGCCACTCAACGCCGATGCTGCGCCTGCGCGAGCAGATTGGCGCGCTGGCCGCGACCAAAGCCGACGTACTGATCCTCGGCGAAACCGGTGCCGGGAAAGAAGTCGTCGCCCGCGCACTGCATGATTTATCCAGCCGCCGTAATGGCCCGTTCGTGGCGATCAACGCCGGTGCGCTGGCCGAATCCGTGGTGGAAAGCGAACTGTTCGGGCACGAACCCGGCGCGTTCACGGGCGCGCAGAAACGCCGGATCGGCAAGTTCGAATTTGCCAATGGCGGGACGCTGTTCCTCGATGAAATCGAAAGCATGAGCATGGACGTGCAGGTGAAGTTGCTGCGCATGTTGCAGGAACGTGTGGTTGAGCGGCTGGGCGGGAATCAATTGATCCCGCTAGACATCCGCGTCATCGCCGCGACCAAGGAAGACTTGCGCCAGGCTGCCGATCAGGGCCGCTTCCGCGCCGACTTGTATTACCGCCTCAACGTCGCGCCGCTGCGTATTCCGCCACTGCGCGAACGTGGCGAAGATGCGCTGGTGCTGTTCCAGCATTACGCCGATGAGGCCAGTGCCCGCCACGGTCTGCCGCCGCACGAACTGCAACCGGCGCAACGCGCCTTGCTGCTGCGCCACACTTGGCCAGGGAATGTGCGCGAGCTGCAAAATGCCGCCGAACGGTTCGCCCTCGGCCTGGAACTGGCGCTGGATTACAGCGCTGCCGAAGGTGGTAGCGGCGCGACAGTTGAGGTCATCGACGGTGGCCTCAGCGAGCAAGTGGAACACTTCGAGAAATCGCTGATTGCCGCCGAACTGGCGCGCTCCCACAGTTCGGTGCGCAGCCTCGCCGAAGCGCTGGGAATTCCGCGCAAGACCCTGCACGACAAGCTGCGCAAGCACGGTCTGAACTTCGGCGACAGCAGCCATGGGGATGAGAACGAATGAGCACAGACAGTCGCTATCTGGAGTCGGTGCTCCATCACGACATTCCGCTGACCCGAGACATGGGCCTTCGGGTGCTCGATTGGCGCGAGCAGCAATTGAGCCTGTATTTGCCGCTCGATCCCAACGTCAACCACAAGAGCACGATGTTCGGCGGCAGTCTCTATTGCGGCGCGGTACTGGCCGGCTGGGGCTGGCTGCATCTGCGCTTGAAGGAAGAAGGGATCACCGACGGGCACATCGTGATTCAGGAAGGGCAGATCAGTTATCCACTGCCGGTGACGGGGAATGCCACGGCGATTTGTCCGGCGCCGGATGCACTGGTGTGGAAAAGGTTTTTGGCGATGTATCAGCGGTATGGGCGGGCGCGGTTGGTGTTGCAGACGCGAATCGTCAATGTCGGGAGTGATATCGATGCGGTGACGTTTAGTGGCCAGTATGTTTTGCACCGCTGACAATCAAAAGCCCCTCACCCTAGCCCTCTCCCGCAGGGAGAGGGGACTGACCGGGTTGTTCTCTCGATTTGCATCGACCTGAGATATCGAGTCGAACTCAGGTTTTGAAGCGCATGAAGATCGGCTCCCTCTTCTGGGGGAGAGGGCTGGGGTGAGGGGAAGTCTGGATCAGCTCACTTAACCCCGCGCCAACTCCAACAACTTCGCCCGCCAGGCAGCCTTCGCCGGCAGCGCCAGAAAGAACTCGTTCAACAATGATTCGCGCGCCGGGTAACTGAACGCCTCACCGCGCAAATCCAGTACCTCACCGCCCGCGCCTTCCAGCACACCCTGTGCCGCCGCCGTGTCCCACTGAGAGGTCGGCGCCAGGCGTGGATAGCAATCCGCCGCACCCTCTGCCAACAAGCAAAACTTCAACGAACTGCCGATATTGGCCAGTTGCAGCTCACCCAGGCTGGCGCTCAGCCCGGCCAGCAAACGCTCCTGTTCAGGGCTGGAATGCCGGCGGCTGGCGACGACCGTGAACGCCTCTCCCGGCCCGGGTACATCCCGCACCTGAATCGAAACCGGCGTGCCGTCCTTGTCGCAACGCCATGCGCCGAACCCCGCACCACCGACGTAATAACGGCCGTTGGTCGGCATCGATACCACACCAAACACCACTCGACCGTTTTCGATCAGCGCGATGTTGACGGTAAATTCTTCACTGCCGCTGATAAATTCCTTGGTGCCATCCAGCGGATCCACCAACCACCAGCGTTGCCAGCCAGCGCGCACGCTCTGCGGGATATTGGCGTCCTCTTCGGACAGCACCGGAATGCTCGGATCCAACGCAATCAACCCGGCCACGATCACGTGGTGCGCGGCCAGATCCGCAGCGGTCACTGGCGAGTCATCGGACTTGGCCGTGACTTCGACCCCGGAGCGCCAGAACGGCAAAATCGCCTCGCCGGCCTGCAATGCCAGCTCAACCACTGGCGCCATCAACGGGTGGGGAAAATTCATCGACATCTCACTCATAACTGAAAGAACCCGCGCTGAGTCAGCAGATCGCGAGCCAAATAAAGCGCCGCCAGTGCGCGGCCTTCGGAGAATTGCGGGTTCTGCGCCAGCATCGCCAAGTCGCGCAGGTTGACCTTGTCGACCCGCATCGGCTCGGGCTCGTCGCCCTCCAGATGCTCTTCGTACAGATCGGTGGCCAGTACCACCTGGATTTTCTGGCTCATGTAACCGGGCGACAGCGACAGCTCGGTCAGGTGTTCCAGTTGCCGCGCACCAAACCCGGCCTCTTCCTTGAGCTCACGCTCAGCCGCCGCCAGTACATCTTCGCCCGGTTCGATCAAACCTTTAGGCAAAGACAGTTCGTACTCGTCAGTCCCGCCGCAATACTCCTCGACCAGCACCGCGTGTTCAGCGTCGAGCATGGCCACGATCATCACCGCGCCATATCCAGCGCCCTTGCCGACCAGACGCTCGTAGGTGCGCTCCACACCGTTGGAAAAACGCAGCTTCAGTTCTTCAACGCAGAACAGACGACTGGTGGCGACGATCTCGCGGGCAAGTACGGTGGGTTTCTGGCGCATGCAAAGCTCCTTGGCGTGAACGCGCTACTATAACGCGGCTTTCCCGATTGTTTACGTCGGATATCTTTCTACCGTTCGAGACGTTGCCATGCCTTCTTTACCCTGGTCCGACATCGATACCGTTCTGCTGGACATGGACGGTACGTTGCTCGATCTGCACTTCGACAACCATTTCTGGCTTGAACACCTGCCCCAGCGCTACGCCGAGCTGCACGGGATAAGCCGGGCCATGGCCGAGATGGAATTGCAGCCGCTGTTCGAGCGTCATGCCGGTCAGTTGCAGTGGTATTGCCTGGACTTCTGGAGTGCCGAGCTGAAGCTGTCGGTGCGCGAGCTGAAACAGGAGACTGCACACCTGATCGCCTTGCGGGCCGATGCCGATACCTTTCTGGAAGCGATCAAGCGAGCTGGCAAGCGGGTGATCATGATTACCAATGCGCACCGCGATTCGCTGTCGCTGAAATTGGAACGGATTGAACTGGCACCGTATTTCGAGCGCCTGATCAGCTCGCATGATTACGGTTATCCCAAGGAAAACCCGCAGTTCTGGGATGCCTTGCAGGCAGATATCGGCTTTGACCCGGCGCGCAGCCTGTTCATCGACGACACCTTGCCGATCCTGCGCAGTGCGCGGGATTTTGGCGTGGCACATTTGCTCGCCGTGAAAGAGCCGGACAGCCGCAAGGGGCCGAAAGATACCGCCGAATTTGCGGCGGTCGAAGACTACCGCGACCTCATCTGCAACCTATGAACATCCATTGTGGTGAGGGGATTTATCCCCGTTGGGCCGCGTAGCGGCCCCCTATTTTGTCACTTGGAGAAGCAAGGGAACTGCTATGCAGTCCAACGGGGATAAATCCCCTCACCACAGGATCTTGCAGATTACTCAGGAATGCGCAGGGTCTGGCCTGGATAGATTTTGTTCACGTCCTTGAGCATCGGTTTGTTGGCGTCGAAGATTTTTTGATACTTGTTGGCGTCACCGTACACACGCAGAGAAATCGCGCTGAGGGTGTCGCCCGACTTGACCACAACAAATTGCGCGGCCATCACAACCGGCCCGCTAACGGTGATCTGATCATCCACACTGCCAACCCCGGCAATGTTGCCCAGCGCCAGGAGAATTTTTTCTTTCTCTTCCTGACTTGCGACTTCACCGGTGACGGTGACTTTGTCGCCATCTACCGTCGCCTGTACATTCGGATTGCCCAGACCGACCTTGTCGATATGCTCCTTCAACTGCTCACTGGCATTGGCGTTGCCCGGGGTCAGCAGATCGATCAGCTTCTCACCGGCTTCTTTCACAAAGCTCAAAAGACTCATAGCGCACACTCCTTGATTTGGGTTCCAGACGTCCAAGCCTAGACCACGATGGCCAAACCCGGTTCCAAGCCGACCAATGACCCCACCGTCGCCCAAACGGTAGAATCGCCCACCCAGCCAACACCCTCCGGAGCGAAGATGGACATCAAGCAGCTGAAATTCCTCATCGCCCTCGACGAAACCCGCCACTTCGGCCAGGCCGCCGCGCGTTGCCACATCACTCAGCCGACCCTGTCGATGCGCCTGCGCAGCCTGGAAGAAGAACTCGACCTGCCGCTGGTCAACCGAGGCCAGCGCTTTGAAGGTTTCACCGCGCCGGGCGAGCGCGTGCTGGCTTGGGCGCGCGCGGTGTTGGCCGCTTACGACGGTTTGTATGCGGAGGCAGGCGCGTGTCGCGGCAATCTGATCGGTACGCTGCGTCTGGGCGTGGTGCCGCTGTCGAGTTTCGATCCGTTGCCGCTGATGCAACGCCTGCACAGCGAGCACCCGAATCTGCGCTTCGAAATGTCGGCGTTGAGCTCCGAGCAAATCCTTGAACACCTGGCGAACAACCGCCTCGATGTTGGCGTGTCCTATCTCGACCGCCTGGACAACGAACGCTTCGAGGCCCTGGCTTTCAGCGAAACCCGCATGGGCCTGCTCTACGACCAGCGCTCCTTCAGCTTCGGCGAGGCGCCGTTGAGCTGGCAATCGCTGATCGAACTGCCGTTGGGCATGCTCACCAGCGGCATGCATTTTCGCCAGTCCATCGACCATAACTTCCACAGCCGTGGCCTTACCCCGCAACCGTTGCTGCAAACAGATGCCGTCCATCAATTGTTACAAGCCGTGCACGGTGGCTTTTGCTGCGCGATCATGCCGCTGGAAGGCGGTCTGGAAAAACTCACCGATCACCTGCGTCTGCAACCCATCGAAAACGCGCAAACCCTTGCACCACTGGGGCTGATCATGCGCCGCAGTGCTCCGCGTTCGGCGCTCGCCGAGGCCTGTTTCGCGCTGTATCAGAAATCGCCAGGGGCTTCTTGATCGACGCCATCTATCGATAGATCGACAGTAGCGATTAGACGCGACAACTTGCCGCGCCTAGTCTTAACGTTGATCAATCCGTTGGTGATGCCATGAACGCCAAGCGCCCAGCCTGCGCGGCGCCTGCACTCGAAACGCCCGCGCCCGCCGCCAGCCAGACCTACAGTTACAGCGATCTACCCCGTGAGGAATCGGCCAGCACCGCGCTGGCCGAGGAAGTTGCGCTGGCGATCGCCTACAACGGCATCAGTCAGGCGGTCATGCTGGTGACGCCAACCGACCTTGAAGACTTCATCGTCGGTTTCAGCCTCGGCAGCGGCATCATCGAGGACGCCACCGACATCTATGACCTGCAACTGAGCGGCGCAGGCTCGGCGCAATACGCGCAAGTGACCATCGCCAATCGCGCCTTCTGGAACCTCAAGACCCAGCGTCGGCAACTGGCCGGCACCAGCGGTTGCGGCCTGTGTGGCGTCGAAGCGGTGGAACAGGCGCTGCCCGATCTCAAAGTGCTGCCCGGCGCGCCATTGCCACCGATTGAATGGCTGGACGGTTTGCGCCAGCGCATCGGCGCATTCCAGCCACTCGGCCAGTATTGCGGCGCGGTGCACGCGGCGGTGTTCATGAACGCCAGCGGCGAATTGCTGCTGGGGCGCGAAGACATTGGCCGGCACAACGCCCTCGACAAACTGATCGGCGGGCTGATCCGACAACAGATTTCCACAGAGGGCGGACTGGCAATTGTCACCAGCCGTTGCAGCCTCGAATTGATCCAGAAAGTCTTGCGCGCCGGCATCCAGACCCTGGTCAGCCTGTCCGCACCGACGGGCCTCGCCGTGCAATGGGCGCGGCGACACAACCTCAATCTCATCCACCTGCCGCAGAAAAGTGCGCCGCGGGTGTATAGCCCCGCGATGGAGAATCAAGCGTGAGCCAACATCATCAAGCCGACCAGAAACCTGTCCCGCGCTACAAGCCTTATAAAGGCGCAGCCGGCGGCTGGGGCGCCCTGATCAGCGTGGCCCAGGCCTGGTTGACCAGCGACAACGCCCTGAAAAACCTGCGCATGATGCTCAAGACCAACCAGAACGGCGGCTTCGACTGCCCCGGTTGCGCGTGGGGTGATTCACCGGAAAGCGGCATGGTGAAATTCTGCGAGAACGGCGCGAAAGCGGTGAACTGGGAAGCGACCAAGCGCCGCGTGGACGCCAAGTTCTTCGCCAAGCACAGCGTGACCTCGTTGCTGGAGCAGAGTGACTACTGGCTGGAGTATCAGGGCCGTCTGACCGAGCCGATGGTCTACGACGCTGAAACCGATCGCTACAAACCGATCAGCTGGGATGACGCCTACACGCTGATCGCCCGGCATCTGCAAAGCCTGCCGAGCCCCGATCAGGCCGAGTTCTACACCTCGGGTCGCGCCAGCAATGAAGCGGCGTATCTGTATCAACTGTTCGTCCGCGCTTTCGGCACCAACAACTTCCCCGACTGTTCGAACATGTGCCACGAGGCCAGCGGCGTGGCCCTGGCGCAAAGCGTCGGTGTCGGTAAAGGCACCGTGACCTTCGATGACTTCGAACACGCCGACGCGATTTTCGTCTGGGGTCAGAACCCTGGCACCAACCACCCACGCATGCTTGAACCGTTGCGTGAGGCGGTGAAACGTGGCGCGCAAGTGGTGTGTATCAATCCGCTCAAGGAGCGCGGTCTGGAACGCTTCCAGCACCCGCAACACCCGATCGAGATGCTCACCAACGGCGACAAGCCGACCAATACCGCTTATTTCCGCCCGGCACTCGGCGGCGACATGGCGCTGCTGCGCGGCATGGCCAAGTTCCTGCTGCAATGGGAGCGCGATGCGCAGAAGGCTGGCGAACCCGCTGTGTTCGATCACGATTTCCTCAATGAGCACAGCGCCAACGTGCTGGAATACCTCGGTGTCGTCGACGACACACCGTGGGAGCAGATCGTCGAGCAATCCGGCCTGACACTGGTCGAGATCGAGCAAGCCGCACGAATGTACGCCAAGGGCAAAAACGTGATCATGTGCTGGGCGATGGGCATCACCCAGCATCGGCACTCGGTGCCGACCATCCAGGAAATCGCCAACCTGATGCTGCTGCGCGGCAACATCGGCAAACCAGGCGCGGGCCTGTGCCCGGTGCGCGGCCACAGTAACGTGCAGGGTGACCGCACGATGGGCATCAACGAGCGTCCGCCGGTGGCATTCCTCGATTCGCTGGAGCGTCGCTTCCAGTTCAAAGTTCCGCGCCACAACGGCCACAACGTGGTCGAGGCGATCCATGCGATGGCCGAAGGTCGCGCCAAAGTGTTTATCGGTCTGGGCGGCAACTTCGCCCAAGCCACGCCGGACAGCCCGCGCACGTTCGAAGCGTTGAGCAATTGCGACCTGACCGTACAGATCAGCACCAAACTCAACCGCAGCCACCTGGCTCACGGCAAAGACGCGTTGATCCTGCCGTGCCTCGGCCGCACCGACATCGACATCCAGACCGAAGGCCCGCAAGCCGTCACCGTGGAAGACTCGTTCAGCATGGTCCACGCCTCCAACGGCCAGTTGCAGCCGCTGTCGAACCAGATGCGTTCGGAACCGTCGATCATCGCCGGCATCGCTGCCGCGACCTTGGGCAGCAAACCGGTGGACTGGAACTGGCTGGTGGCCGACTACCGGCGCATTCGCGATTTGATCGCCGACACCATCCCGGGCTTCAAGGAGTTCAACGAGAAGGTCAAGAATCCGGGTGGTTTCTACCTCGGCAACAGCGCTGGCGCGCGCAAATGGAATACGCCGTCGGGCCGCGCCAATTTCCGCGCGAACCTGCTGCCCAAGGATCTGGTTCACGAACGCACCCGCGCCACTGGACAACTGCCGGACTTGATCTTGCAATCGATGCGTTCTCACGATCAGTACAACACCACGATTTATGGTCTCGACGATCGTTATCGCGGGGTGAAAGGCCAGCGTGATGTGCTGTTTGCCAACGAGGCCGACATCATTCGCCTGGGCTTCCGTCCGGGGCAGAAGGCTGACATCGTTTCGATCTGGGATGATGGTCGCGAGCGTCGAGTGAAAGGCTTTACGCTGCTGGCGTTTGATATCCCTGCCGGGCAGGCTGCTGCGTATTACCCGGAAGTGAACCCGCTGGTGCCACTGGAAAGCACCGGGGATGGCAGCCATACACCGACGTCGAAGTTCATTGCGATCCGGTTGGAAGCGGCGAGTGAGACCGGGTTGATCATGGCCAAATCTGCTTAACCGGGCGCTTCCACTGGCCCTTTCGCGAGCAGGCTCGCTCCCACATTGGATCGCGGTTCATTGGTATGAACGCGGTCAACTGTGGGAGCGAGCCTGCTCGCGAAAGCGGTAGGACATTCAATACATCTCTGCGCACTTGTACTTTTCAACCGCCCACAAAAAAGGCCGCTTTTTCACAAAAGCGGCCTGTCCGAAGTAGTTAAAGACCGGCAAAAATCAGTTAAGTTCCGCATATAAAACAGCCACTTGCAGAATTGTATACAAGTCGTGTTATTCGTCGGATTTAGATTGTCACGCTTGTTACACAGCCTCAGGATCGGCGCCGTCATCCCTTTGAGGCTCTTCTATGAAGTTCTCCCAGATTCTCTTGTTGTCCCTTGGCCTGGTCAGTGGTTTTGCTTCCGCAGGTGGCACCACCGAAGCAGGTGTGGGCGGCGCGTTGGGCGGGGTTCTTGGCTCGGTCGTCGGTCAGTCTTTAGGCGGCAATACAGGTTCCACCATCGGCGCAGCCCTGGGCGGCGCGGGTGGTAGCGCGGTTGGCGCCAACAAACACAGCCGTGGCGAAGCGGCCATTGGCGGTGCATTGGGCGCAGCCGGCGGTAACGTGGTCGGCCGCAGCATGGGCGGCACCACCGGCAGCCTGATCGGCTCCGCAGCCGGCGGCGGCGCTGGTGGCGCGCTGGGCAACTACATGGGCAACAAGAGCAACGACGATGATCGTCGCTATGATCGCGGCCGTGACGACCGTCGCTACTATCGCGATGACCACCGTGGTCGCGGCCATGCCTATGGCCATCGCAAGCATCACAACTACTATCGCCACCGCTGATAGCTGATTGGCGACAGGTAGATCGAAAGATCGCAGCCTGTGGCAGCACCTACACCTGTAGGAGTTGCCGCAGGCTGCGATTTTTTTGCTTTATTCCACCACCAAACGCTCCAGCGCCTGACGCAACTGTGCAGGAATCGGCACCGGCTGATTGCTCGCCCGATCAACAAACACGTGAACGAACCGCCCGGCCGCACAGGCTTCGCTTTCACCGACCTTGAACACCGCCAGTTCGTATTGCACTGAACTGTTGCCCAACTTGCCGACCCGCAGACCGATCTCGATCAGATCCGGGAATGCGATCGACGCAAAGTAATCACACGCCGAACTGACCACGAACCCCACCACCTCTCCGTCATGGATATCCAGACCGCCAACCTGGATCAGGTACGTGTTCACAGCCGTGTCGAAGAAGCTGTAGTAGGTAACGTTATTGACGTGGCCGTAGGCGTCGTTGTCGTGCCAGCGCGTAGTGATGGGCTGGAAGTGAGGGTAGTCGGTGCGTTGCGGCATGGGGCTGGACATCGATCTGCGATTCCTCAAGAAAGTTTGGCGAGTCTAATTTAAAACCGTGACGTGGCCTTCGTGAGCAGGCTCGCTCCGACATTTTAAAATGCGCTCTCCTGTGGAGCGAGCCTGCTCGCGAAGGTGTCAGCAGCGCCGCCAGACTTAACGATCTGCAAACCCCTTGCCCTGCACCGCCAGCTCGCCAATCAACCGCGCCGGCTTCCACTGATCGCCCTGCCGTGTCTCCAGCGCCAGCAAGCGCTGATGAATATCCGCCATCCCCTGCTGATCCGCCCAGGCCATCGGCCCACCCTTGTCGGCCGGAAAGCCGTAGCCGTTCAGATAGACCAGATCGATGTCATGCGCAGACTCGGCAATGCCTTCCTGCAGGATCTTCGCGCCTTCGTTGACCAGTGCCAGCAGGCAACGCTCGACAATCTCCTCCGGGCCGATCTCTCGGCGCTGAAAGCCCAACCCTGCGCTGACCTGCAGCACCAGCGCATCGACCTCGGGATCGTGCTCGGCCTGACGACTGCCCGGCTCGTAATGGTAATAACCATTGCCGGACTTCTGTCCAAACCGGCCCATTTCGCACAAGCGGTTATCCACCTGAACCTCGGGGGCATCCTGCCCCTGGCCGGCCAACTCACGCGCGCGCCACTCCAGATCAATGCCGACCACGTCGTACATGCGAAACGGGCCCATGGCAAAACCGAAACTCTGCAACGCAGCATCGATCTGCTGTGGATAAGCACCTTCAAGCAGCATCTTGCGCGCCTCGAGCACATACGGATGCAGCATGCGATTGCCGATAAAACCGTGGCAGTTACCCGACACCACGCTGACCTTGCCCATGCGCTTGCCCAGCGCCAAAGCAGCCTGTAACACCGCTGGCGAAGTCCGCGCACCACGAACGATTTCGAGTAGTTTCATGATGTGCGCCGGGCTGAAGAAATGCAGACCCAGCACTTGCTCAGGACGCTGGGTAGCCGCCGCGATCGCATCGATATCCAGCGCCGAGGTGTTGCTCGCCAACAACGCTTGAGGTTTCAGCAAACCATCCAGTTCACGGAAGATTTTCTGCTTGAGTTCCAGGTTTTCGTACACCGCTTCGATGACCAGATCGACGTTGCGGATCGCCGCGTAATCCGCTGCTGCGCTGACCCGAGCCAGGCGCGCATCGGCCTCGGCCTGATCGATCCGCCCCTGCCGCACGTTGTGTGCATAAGTATCGGCCACGGTGGCCAGCGCCTGTTCAAGCATCTGTGGATTGTTATCCACCCACTGCACTGCCACGCCGGCGTTGGCCAGGCACATGACGATGCCACGGCCCATGGTGCCCGCGCCAATCACGGCGGCGTGCTGGATATCGAAGGATGTCTGGCTCATGTTGTTCTCTTGTTGGCGATCCAAAGACTGGTCTCACCATAGTTCAGCCAACGACGCTTTTTGAAGTTTATTACGGTGATGATCGACATTCAGCAGATGGATAAAACCTTCTGCTTGCCGCGATTCCTGCAGGAGCAGAGCTTGCTCGCGAAAGCGATCTATCAGTCAACAGCTCTGTTGGCCTGTGGCGGCCTCTTCGCGAGCAAGCTCTGCTCCTATAAGGCATTGAGGTGTTCCTGAGCCCAGTGGCGGACTTCGGCGTAGGGGTATCCTTCGAGGGTTGCATAGCCAGCAATCGTCCGCGCCTTGAGCTTCGTGAAGAGCGGCACGCTGATCCCGCACAGAAACCGTGTAAGCCGCTCCGCTGTCGGAATACTGCCGGTGTGTTGCTCATGCCTGTGGATAAAATCTCCGCACAGCGCCGTGAAGTTTTTATCCACAAGCGCGGGCAATTCCGGCGGGGCAGGCAAATGGGCAACCTGCCCATGACACACCGAGCAATGCCCACACCGTTCAGGTGCATTGTGGTCACCAAAGTACTCGGCCAAGCGATAACCCAGGCAACGCTCGGTGGCGAATACTTCGAGCATCGCGTGAATCCGCGCGACTTCGGTCTGTTCATGTCGGGTGAAATAGTCGTGCAGCTCAGCGCTCAAAACGCCGCTGTCGAACTCACTCTGCAACAGGCTGTAGACCTCGGTCATCTGCTTGCTCTCAAGCTCGACCCAGCCCTTCTCCTGAAAATAATCCAGCGCCTTCACCACCCGGTTGCGTTCCGCCGAATACTGCTGGTACATCGCCTCGAAACTTACCGTGGCCCAAGTGCGTGCGCGACTTGATGTCTGAATGATTGCCGCGACGAAATCTCTGCGCTCACCCTCGAAACGCTCAAGCAAGGCTTCAGGCTCCAGCAGGTATTTGAAACGGTACTCGGCGTAATAGGCGTAACGCGGCGCGATCAATCCGCGCAGCTCAAGCTGCACCAGCAAGGTCTTCAGCGGCAACGCGCGAATGTTGCTCTGATCCGCCAACGGCCCGAGCAGAAACTCCCACTGCCCTTCAGGCACCGACGCCTTCAGTTCATCGAGCACATAGCGAATGCCGTCGCGCTCCGGTGTATCGCCGTAGACGAAGTTTTCCAGCACGTTGAGGCTGTCGCGGTTGGCCAGTACCAGACAATCCGACGGCTGCCCGTCACGTCCGGCACGGCCGATTTCCTGGCTATAGTTTTCGATCGATTTGGGCAAGTCGAAGTGCACGACATTGCGGATGTCGCTCTTGTCGATGCCCATGCCGAAAGCGATGGTCGCGACGATGCAATTGGACTGCCCGGCCATGAAGCGTTTCTGAATGCCTTCGCGCTGATCGTGAGGCAAACCGGCGTGATAGGCCTCGGCCTGAATCCCGTTGCGACCCAGGTGTTCGGCGATGTGCTCAGCGGTTTTCTGCAAGGTGACGTAGACAATGCTCGGCTGCCCTGGTCGCGCCGCCATCCACTCCACCAGGCGTCGGCGCTTGTCCTGACCGCGCACTGGCTCCACCAGCAGATTGAGGTTGGGCCGGTAGAAACCGGTGGTGACCACATCCTCCGGGGCGATGGCGAATTTGGTCTGCATGTCGGCGATCACTTTCGGCGTCGCCGTAGCCGTCAGCAGCAAGGCCTGCGGGATATTGAACTGGCGTTGGTAGTCCGGCAGCTTGAGGTAGTCGGGGCGGAAATTGTGGCCCCATTCCGAGATGCAGTGCGCCTCGTCCACCACCAGCAACGAGATCGGCACCTGCTGCAAAAAGTTGCGGAAGCGCTCGTTCTTCAAGCGCTCCACGGAAATCATCAGGATCTTCAATTCGCCCGAACGGGCGCGGGCCATTACATCATTGGCGTCGTCACGGCTCTGCGCCGAATCGATACTGCCCGCCGAAATGCCATGGCGTTGCAGGAACGCCAAATGGTCTTGCATCAGCGCCAACAGTGGCGAGACCACCAGCGTCAGATTGGGCAGCAACAACGCCGGTAATTGGTAGCAAAGGGACTTGCCGGAACCGGTGGGGAAAATCGCCGCCGCCGAGCGCCCGGCCAGCACCGCACTGATCGCGGCCTCTTGTCCGGGTCGAAACTGTGGATAACCAAAAACCTGTTCCAGGGTGTTGTGCATTCGCTGTCACTCCTTTGACCGCTGCCATGCCAACAGCCTAGCGGGCGATCGCAGCGAGTCGAGAAAAGGTCGGGGGCCAAATCGATTCGGAATGATACAGCGATTACTTGAACGCCACGGCCCCTGTGGGAGCGAGCCTGCTCGCGAAGAGGCCGGTCAGAACAACACAAAACCTGAGGTTCAGGGCCGCAACACCGCCACGCGCAGTTGCTGGTCTAACACTTGCTCGTGCACGTCCTGGCTCTTGCTCACCCACAACGCATGCGCTGGGCTGATGTCGCCAGTAAATGCCGCCGCCAACTGACGCAAGTCAGCCACGCTGCGCACTCGCGGGCAGAAGGGTTGTTCATCACAATCCTGACTGGCGTTGCGATAGGTGCTCAGCAAACGATCCCACAAGCCATCGCGTACTTGCCTGATCGATTTGAGCTGCACGTGCGGCACGCCGAGTCGTTGCTCAAGCCCCTTCTCGTCCAGCGCTTCGCTGGCCAAAAGGGCCTTGGCGAACATCAGCACCTCACCCCGCGAGGCAGTGTCCATGTCCGTCTGGCTGGACAGCGCGTCCGGCCAACCTGTGCGTTGCAGATTGTTGAACATCAATGCGTTGCCTGCGTCAGACGCCATCGTCAGACGGCAACCGCTGGCCCACAGCAATAAAATCGAGGCCATTCGTAGCCATTGCATACCCAATTCCCTTTAAGCGCGTGTCAGACGTTTGGAAACGTCCTACAGATTCTGGCGCGCACGATACAGCGGTTTACCGCGAATCGCCTGACAAACTCGTGGGAAATTTTTCGTCTAAGGGTTTTGCCTTTAAAAACTCTATAAATGGCGTAGGGCATCTCCTCAAACCCCGGAAAAACCCCTACAAACACTGTCCATTGCGGCCGTCTTGTTCCGCTGCCCAGCGGCCTCCTATAGTGGCCGGCGCGGCTTTGAATATTCAGTCTGCCGCCCGAGCGCCCTCGAACAGGACAAGCCTCACCATGATCAATCGTTATCACCCACTGAAGACCTGCTACAGCGAAAATCCCGTCATGGTGATCGACACCAACGCCAGCCACAGCGATCTGCTTGATGCTGCCGATCAACGCCTGCGCGCCGCCAGCGATCTGCTGGAAACACTTTACTGTTTGTGTTTCAAACAAGCCGACGTAAAAGACATTCCCAACATCGTCAATGCGCTTTATCTATTGGTACAGGACGGCTGCGACTTGCTGCAAGTTGCAAAACTGCAAGTTAAATAACACCCGACAAATACAACACTCACAAACCTGGATACAACCCCACGCTTTATTAATTATCAAACCGCGCACTAACGTGTCTGCTCTTATATCCAACAAGGGCAACGTCATGACAGTCGTCACCATATTTTTTTGCGGCACCGGCTCTAACAAGTTCGACATCAACCATGAAAACTTTTGGGATGGCGAACTGGTATCGACGCTGGCCTCTCATCATGCCGGACGCGAATTCGCCGAATGGATTGTGGTCGACGGACCAGGCAGCGGCAATCTGCAGGCCGATGATCTCTTCACCCAAACCAAGGATTACGGCCTCAGCGGCACGCTGTTTGGCAAGGGCTGGGAAGAAAACGTGCAACACGCCATGAACATCCTCAAAGGTCGATGTGACTGGCAGCGCCAACAACTGACCGAGGCCGAATACAACCGACTAAAAGCCGCCGGTATTCCTATCGAAGATGTAAAGGCAGAGGGTTCCTGGTTTTGGCGCAAATACAACTACGGCGACCGAAGCGTCACTCAACAGAAGTTGCAGGAACAGATTATCAAGACGTTCCGCAAAGACGGTGTCATCCCCACTCAAGTTAACCTGGTCGGCTGGAGCCGCGGCGGCATTAGTTGCCATATGCTGGCCAATGCGATGTTCAAGGACAACGCACTGAGGAATATCCCGGTTAATATTTTCGCTCTGGACCCAGTTCCCGGCATTGGCAACTTTCAGGACGAACGCATCAAACTCGCTGCCAACGTCAAAGAGTATGTCGGTTTCTATGCTCGCGACGAGCGCTCCAAAGGCTTCAGCTGTGTCATTCCACAGACCGCCACGGGCACCAAAACCTACATCTACCCAATGGCCGGCCGCCACGCCACCATGGTCGGCAACGCCACCGCCAGCGGCGGCGTTCCGAGCAGCGCCAACGACCGCAAAGCACTGATCGAGCCCGGCCGCATCGTCCGCCACCTCGCCGAAGTCTGCCTCAAGCGCTGGGGCGTGCCACTGAACAAAACCCTGAACCTGACCCAGGCCGACCTGCAAAACGTCAGCAATGCAATCGCCCGCGACGAGGCGAAATACCAGCTGATGCGCAACCTTTCCTACACCTACTTCACCGAGCTGGACAAAGGCGAACGCTATGTTTCGCTGGGCAGCAAAGGTGTAGCGTTCTCGACGGTAAAAGGCCCGATCTACAAACCGGCGACGGGGTTGGCGACGAGTTTGCTGGATATTTCGGCGTATGCGCATTTGCGTTGAAAAGTGTTGATCAAACGGTCGTAACGTCCGATGAAATCTTCGTCCCGTTCCTACAGCGACAGACGCTTTGTCGACTATCGGGATTTGAGGGTGCGAATCTATAGTCGTGCCTGTCGCTGCTAATCAGCGGCTCGGGCTTGGTCACCCGAATGGATCGTGCGTACACATGCGCTGTATGCTGCCGGCACTCAATTGCCTGCAGTTTATGGTGACTGTGTTTGGGACACCTTCGGGTGTGCCGGGTATGTGCACGATCCTCACCGGTTGACCAACCCGAACACAGTCGCCTCCTGTCGCTTGGTCACGATGTGGTGGCTTCTCCCGGAAGCAATTGAGGATCAATAAAATGAAAACATGGAATCAATTAACCACCGATCGCTACCGCCCACTCGAATCCAATCTCACCGAAACCAAGCCCCTGATCATCGATACAGCGGCTAACCCACAAGACATCCTCGAATGCGCCGTCCAACGCCTGCGCGCCTCCAGCGACCTGCTGCAAACCCTCTACTGCCTCTGCTTCAAACAAGCCGACATCGAAGACATCCCCCACATCACGCACGCCCTCTATCTACTGACGCAGGATGGATGTGATCTGCTGCAAGTCGCGCAGCAGCAAATGCTCAACTGGAAAGCTCCGGCGTAAAAATCTGCCACACCAAAAGAGCATGAATGCTCGACGCAAATGTCCAAAGCAGGAGTTGAAATTTGCAAACTACTATTGATTGCGTACGATGTGAGCCACTGTTCAATCAAGGGCTCACCTTCATGACCACTGAAACTATCGATCACAGCACCCTTGCTCGATTGATTGAAAACGGATCCGTCAGCAGCACGAATATCGTCGCCCAACCGGGCGGCTGGTCGATTCAAATTTCGCAGGGAAGAAAAGAATGCTCGCTGGCAGCGCAGCGTAGTGGTCAGGTACGTCTGTTCAAGCGGCTTGAAACGCTGGTGACCTATTTGCAAGGATTGGGTATCAGCCACTTCAATGTAGACGCCTCCAGTTACGACCCCCAGCAATTGAAAACCTACGCTCGGCCTGATCGTGCCGAAGCAATGAAACACGCCCACGAGGCGGCCGCTTATGAGGAATGGTTCAAGCGACAGGTGCAACTCAGCATTGATGACCCAAGGCCGAGCATCAGCGATGAAGACAGCCGCCGAATATTTGCTGCCAAACGCGATGCTCTCCGTAAACGAGCGCGCTGATGAGGTTGGTCTGGCGCCCTGAGGCGCATGACGACCGAGACCGAATAATGGATCGAATTAGTCGGGACAACCCTGTTGCAGCTGCCGATCTCGACGAGATATTCGAATCAAAAGGGGAAGTCGCCCGACAGCGCCCGACCTTGTACAGAAAAGGCAAAGTTGAGGGCACACGAGAAATCGTCGCAGCCTCCAATTACATCATCGTCTACATGATTAAAGATGATTGCGTGCAAGTTCTGCGAATAATGCATGCCCGGCAGCAATGGCCGTGATGACCGAGAATCGGAATTTCGCGATTCCTTAAGTGACATTATTTTCGCTAATTAGCCGCAATACTGTTGGAATAATGGCAGTTTAGCTGTACCACCCACTAAATCTTCACCCACAAAAAAGCCGCCCCAAAGGACGGCTTTTTCATTCACAACAAACCAATCTTACAACTTCGGCCCAGCAGCCTTGATCGCGTCGCTCACTTCGAACTTCTTGAAGTTCTCGATGAACAGACCGGCCAGTGCCTTGGCAGCCTCGTCGTACGCAGCCTTGTCAGCCCAGGTGTTGCGTGGGTTGAGCAGGTTGGTTTCAACGCCCGGTACGGCCAGAGGCACGTCGAGGTTGATGGTGTCGAGATGTTCGGTGGCAGCACCGATCAGCGCGCCGCTCTGGATCGCTGCGATCACCGCGCGGGTGGTCGGGATGTTGAAGCGTTTGCCGACGCCGTAGCCACCGCCGGTCCAGCCGGTGTTGACCAGGTAAACCTTCGAACCGAAACCGCGGATGCGCTTGATCAGCAGCTCTGCGTATTCGCCAGCCGGACGCGGGAAGAACGGTGCGCCGAAGCAGGTGGAGAAGGTCGACTTGATGCCGCTACCCGAACCCATTTCAGTCGAGCCCACCAGGGCGGTGTAGCCGGACAGGAAGTGGTAGGCCGCTTGTTCTTCGTTGAGGATCGACACTGGCGGCAGTACGCCGGTCAGGTCGCAGGTCAGGAAGATTACAGCGTTTGGCTCGCCGCCCAGGTTCTGCTCGGAACGCTTGGCAACGTGCTCCAGCGGGTAAGCGGCGCGGCTGTTCTGGGTCAGGCTGACATCGGCGTAGTCGGCGTGCTTGGCGTCGTCGATGACGACGTTTTCCAGCACAGCGCCGTGCTTGATGGCTTTCCAGATAACCGGCTCGTTCTTCTCGGACAAGTCGATGCACTTGGCGTAGCAACCGCCTTCGATGTTGAAGACAACGCCTTCGCCCCAGCCGTGTTCGTCGTCACCGATCAGGTAACGGCTTTCATCAGCCGACAGGGTGGTTTTACCGGTGCCCGACAGACCGAAGAACAGGGTCACGTCGCCTTCTTCGCCGATGTTGGCTGCGCAGTGCATTGGCAGCACGTCAGCGGCCGGCAGCAGGAAGTTCTGCACGGAGAACATGGCTTTCTTCATTTCACCGGCGTAACGCATGCCGGCGATCAGCACTTTCTTCTGGGCGAAGTTGAGGATCACGCAACCGTCGGAGTTGGTGCCGTCACGCTCAGGCACGCACTCGAAGTTGGCGACGTTGAGCACTTGCCATTCTTCACGGCCAGCCGGGTTGTACTGGGCCGGGTTGATGAACAGGCAACGACCGAACAGATTCTGCCAGGCAGTCTGAGTGGTCATTTTCACGGCCAGGTAGTGATCTTCAGCCGCGCCTACATGCACGTGGGAAACAAAGTGCTCTTGCGCGTTGTTGAATGCCTCGACGCGAGCCCACAGGGCATCGAACTTGTCGGCCGGGAACTTGCGGTTGATCGGGCCCCAGGCGATAGCGGCCTGGGTGGAAGGCTCTTCAACGATGAAACGGTCAACAGGCGAACGACCGGTGCGGTGACCGGTGCGAACAACCAGAGCGCCGGTATCGGCAAGCTCGCCCTCACCGCGATTCAAGGCTTCTTTTACCAGATCATCGACACTCAGATCGGTGTACACGGCGTTATTGGCTTGCGTCATGAGATTCCCCGTCGGCCAGTGGCCGAGTGTGCTCCAAACGTTTTGTAGTAGAAAGTCGTGCACTACTACCGCGACAAAAAGTGGGCCGGATTATGCCAGAAACGCCCAAAAAGAGTAGGGTCCTCCCGTCGTAACGGCGATATTCCGTCGTTACGCAGTGAATTTACCTGCGCTGAACCGTTTTAGTGCCGGGTATCTGACGGCGTGTCGACACCTGCGCCAGCGAACAATTGAGCAATATCGGCTGCGTCGAACAGATAACGCTCGTTGCAAAACTGGCAATCGATCTCGACGGTGCCACCCTGTTCGGCGACCAATGCTTGCGCGTCTTCCAGCCCCAGACTGACCAGCGCATTGCCCGAGCGATCCCGCGAGCAGCTGCAACGGAAGCGCAGGTTCTGCACATCGAACAGACGCACCTGCTCTTCGTGGTAGAGGCGATGCAGCACGGTTTCGTTGTCCAGGCTGAGCAATTCATCGGCGGTCAGGGTGGTGGCCAGCGCGGTGATGTGCTGCCAGCTGGCGGCGCGATCTTCTTCATCTTTCAGACGGTCAGCCGGCAGTTGTTGCAGCAGCAGGCCACGAGCACGACGGCCGTCGGCAAACAGCTTGAAGCGGGTGCCAACCTGTTGCGACATGACGAAGTAGTTGGTGAAGCAATCGGACAGGGTTTCGCCGTCGAGGTCGACGATGCCCTGATAGCGCTGGCCGACAGTCGGGTCGACAGTCAACGCCAGAACGCCGTTCGGCATCAGGTCGGCGAGGGTCGCGTCCGGCGCGATCTGCTCGGCGTGATAACGCGCCAGGCCACGGATATCGCGCTCGCTGGAGCACTCGATCATCAGCATCGGAATCGGTCCTTCGGAGCGCGCCTGCAGAATCAGCAAGCCGTCGAACTTGAGGGTGCCCACCAGCAACGAGGCGGCCGCCATCAGTTCGCCCAGCAATTGCGCCACCGGCTCCGGGTACGGGTGCTTGGCGAGGACTTCGGCGTAGCTGCGCTCAAGCGCCACCAGTTCGCCGCGGGTGTCGCTGTCATCGAAGATGAAGCGTTGGGTGAAATCGGTATCCGGTAGGTCGGTCATAGGTCTGGGTATCTGAATGTGGTGACAAAATGGTTACAAACCGTGAAAATTTGCGCTTCTCGGCACATTTTTTGGTGCTGACTGTTCAGCCATTGGAGGCATTTTATGAACAATCCGGGTTTGTTCCAATCAAGGTGGAACCTCGGCCGGCTGGTTCTGTGCAACGTAGTGCCATTAGCGCTACTGGCTTTCTGGTTATGGCCTACGGGCAACGCACTGTGTGTGATTTTCGACGAGTGGCTGTTTCGCTCGCTCAATGCACCACTGGCCAGCAACCCGATATGGCTCCACATCTGGGCAATTGCAAGTATGCGGCCGTTCGACATCGTCGTCGGGCTGATTCTGCTGACGCTGCTGATCAAGGGCGACTGGGTGTTCAAGGCGATCGACGTGCGCCGGGCTTTTTTCAGTTTTCTGTCGATCCTGCTGTTGATGGTGGTGATTCGCGCGCTGTTTTCCAAGTTCGCCGACTATATGGATTGGCAACACAGCAGTCCGTCGATGGTGCTGGAAGGCGCGGTGCACATCAGTGATTACTTCCCGAATCTGGAAAAGACCTGGGAAATTAAAGATCGCTCGAGCCAGAGTTTTCCGGGTGACCACGCTTCGGTATTGTTGATCTGGGCGCTGTTCATGGGCGTGTTCAGTCGTACGATTGGGCAGTTTCTGAGCGTTTGGGGACTGGCGGTGTTGTTCATGCTGCCGCGTTTGGTCGCGGGGGCGCATTGGGGCCAGGACGATTACATCGGTGGTGTGCTGCTGGCGGTGTGGGCGTTGGGCTGGGGTTATTACACACCGTTTGCCTATCACGCCGCGAACTTCTGGCTGAAGGTGACCGCGCCGATTTTCGCGTTGCTGGGCAAATTGCCGGTGGTTTCGCGGATGAGTGTGGTGCGTAGCGCCTGATTCCGCGTCGTCCATGGCGAGTGCTGCGCACTCGATCGCGGGCAAGCCACGCTCCCACAATGATTTTCAGCGAACACAAATCATGTGAACGCCTGAGAAACCTGTGGGAGCGGGCTTGCCCGCGATGGCATCAGCACAAGCAACACAAAAATACAGTCTTTACTCGTCGTGGCTGCTGCCACGAAACTTGAACAAATCCCGCCGCTGCTTTTTGCTCGGCTTGCCGTCGGTGCTCATGCCCAGTGCACCCGCCTTGCGCATCGCCGCAGCCGCTTCACGCTTGGCAATACTCACTTCGGTCTCCGCATACAAGGTCTGCGCCTCAGGTGCGCCTCGACGGACAACCGATAACGCCTCGACCTTCACGGTGCGCACTTCGAACCCCATACGAATCTCGAACTCATCGCCAATGCGTGGCTCTTTGCCAGGCTTGCAGCGCTCGCCCCGACAATGCACCTTGCCACTCTCGATGGCGGCTTTGGCCAAGGCGCGGGTTTTGTAAAAACGCGCTGCCCATAGCCACTTGTCGAGGCGGACCTTGTCGTCCTCGTCGCTTTTTTGTGCCATGGCATTTCCTCATTCTGAAATATTGATGAACTGTACTACCGTTTCAGTCATGTCATGAATGACCCCGTCCCGGATTACAATGCGCGCGTTCCGACGCCTGCTTGCGAGGCCGGAAATCCGGGCTGTAGAAATCTGTCGCCTTTTAACCCTTATTCTGCGTGAATACCGCGAATCCGGCCCCGTGCGGGCTGAAGCGGTTGTCACGGTTGAGCATTTTTTTGAAGACATTTGACCATTTGACCGTTGTCGGTCTGCGCGAGTGGGTGGCGCTCCCGGATTTGGGAGTCGCGGGCCTGCGGGCGAAGATCGACACCGGCGCCAGCACCTCCAGCCTGCATGCCACCGACATCGAGCCGTTCGAACGTGACGGTGAGAAGTGGGTGCGTTTCACAGCGCACCTGGGCACGGTGGTGCAGTTGCGTCATCGGCGCTGCGAAGCACCGCTGGTCACGCGCAAAACCATCAAAAGCTCGAACGGCCATGCCCAGGTGCGCTACGTGATCAGCACCACCCTGGCCCTCGGTGATCGGGTGTGGCCGGTCGAGTTCACTCTCGCCTGCCGCAAATCCATGCGTTATCGCCTGCTGCTCGGTTCCAAAGCCCTGATCGATGGCCAGTTGGTGGTCAACCCGGGCATTAAATATGTACAAGACAAGCCGGTGTTCCCGGTATCTACCTCCTCCACAGGTGTTGCATGAAGATCGCTGTGCTGTCGCGGAACCCGCGTCTGTATTCCACCCGCCGTCTGGTCGAAGCCGGAACCGAGCGCGGGCATGAAATGGTAGTGATCGACACGTTGCGCGCCTATATGAACATCGCCAGCCACAAGCCGCAGATCCACTATCGCGGCAAGCCACTGGAAGGCTTCGATGCGGTGATTCCGCGCATCGGTGCGTCGGTGACGTTTTATGGTTGCGCGGTGTTGCGCCAGTTCGAAATGATGGGGGTTTTCCCGCTCAACGAGTCGGTAGCCATTGCCCGCTCGCGGGACAAACTGCGTTCATTGCAATTGCTGTCGCGGCGCGGCATCGGTTTGCCGGTGACCGGATTCGCCCACTCGCCGGATGATATTCCCGACCTGATCGACATGGTCAACGGCGCGCCGCTGGTGATCAAGGTACTGGAAGGCACCCAGGGTATCGGCGTGGTGCTGTGCGAAACCGCGACGGCGGCGGAGTCGGTGATCGAGGCATTCATGGGCCTGAAGCAGAACATCATGGTTCAGGAATACATCAAGGAAGCTGGCGGCGCCGACATTCGTTGCTTCGTGGTCGGCGACAAAGTGATCGCGGCGATGAAGCGTCAGGCCAAACCGGGTGAGTTCCGCTCCAATCTGCATCGAGGCGGCAGTGCCAGCCTGATCAAGATTACGCCGGAAGAACGCATGACTGCGTTGCGTGCGGCAAAGGTCATGGGGTTGTCGGTGGCGGGTGTGGATATCCTGCGTTCCAATCATGGGCCGCTGGTGATGGAAGTGAACTCGTCGCCGGGACTGGAAGGGATCGAAACCACCACCGGCAAGAATGTGGCGGGGATCATCATCGAGCATCTTGAGAAGAATGGCGGGCCGAACATGACTCGCACCAAAGGCAAAGGCTAATCCGTTAGAGATCTGGCGACTGATAGGCCGCCTTCGCGAGCAGGCTCGCTCCCACAGGGTAATGCATTCAAATGTGGGAGCGAGCCTGCTCGCGAAGAGGCCATCAGCCGCGCTGCAAAAACCGATCTCTAAACGGCATCCCGTGGCAGCATCAACCCCAGCGGCAAGCGCACCCGCGCCTCCAGTCCACCACCGGAGCGGTTACGCAACTCAACATTGCCGCCATGCATCGAAGCAATCCGCTTCACAATCGCCAGCCCCAACCCTGTGCCCTTGCCGCCCCGCGCCCGATCCCCTCGGGTAAACGGGTTAAAGATCGCCTCAAGTTCAGAGGGATCAATCCCCGCGCCACGGTCCATAACGCTCAGCACCACATACGGTGCACTGACGTCGCCGGACACATAGGCGGCGACTTCCACACTGCTGCCAGCGTGGTTCAAGGCGTTGCCAATCAGGTTGTTCAACAGACGCTTCATCGACACCCGACGCAGCGGAAACGGTTGGATCGGTTCCAGACGCAGACGGACTTTCTCTTCATTCTGGTTGTACGGTGCTGCCACCTCACGCACCAGATCACTCAGATCGACCTCTTCCACCGACTCATCACGACCATCGCGAATGAACGCGAGGAACTGGTCGAGAATCGCGTCCATGTCTTCGATGTCACGCACCATGTCGTCGGTCAGGTCGTTGCGGTCACCCATCAATTCCAGCGACAGGCGCAAGCGAGTCAACGGAGTACGCAAGTCATGGGAAACCCCGGCCAGCATCAGCTCGCGCTCGCGCCCAGCTTGTTCGACATCTTCTGCCATCTGGTTGAAGGCGCGATAAACCTCGGTCATTTCGCTTGGCGTGTCGCTGATCGGCAAGCGCACGCTGCGGCCCTGACCGAGTTGCCGGGCGGCATAGACCAGACGTTTCAAGGGTTGGTTGAGCTGACTGACGAAAATCCACGCCGACGCCGTCGACAGCAAACCAATCGCCAGGAACCAGCCGAGCACGTTCCAGATCTTCTGGCCGCGCAACGGATGTGGATACAGCGGAACCTTCAACCAGCCATCACCCAGGCTCGGCGCACGCACCCACAGCGCCGGTGGCGAGTGCATGCGTAATCGCACTTCGGTGTCGGCACCGAGCTCCGCCTGCATTTGCCGTTGGTAGATTTCGCTGTACGGCCAATGCTGTTCACCTTCCGGCACACCGGCGCCCACTACCCGGATCAGAGTCGCGGCATCAGCGATCTTCGCGCGGTTTTCTTCGTCGGCGGCCCAATAGGCACGCAGCGTCAGGGCGACGCCGTGGCTGTATTGGCGGTCCACCAGCACGTCCTCGTTCATCAACAGATAAACCAGGGTCAGCGCCTTGGAAAACAGCACGACGATGAGCACCAGCCAGAGGGTGCGGGAGAAAAAACTTTGGGGGAACCAGACGGGGGTTTTCATCAATAACCGCTACACACTTGCAGGAGCGAGCAATGCTCGCATATTGCGGATTGCGAGTCTGCGGGCATGGCCATTCGACCAGCACCCAGCAGACCCGCTCCTACAAATCGCCGATCACTTGGTGGCGGCGCCATCCGGTACGAACACGTAGCCCACGCCCCAGACAGTCTGGATGTAGCGCGGCTTGGACGGATCAGGCTCGATCATCCGGCGCAGACGCGAGATCTGTACGTCGATGGAACGCTCGAGGGCATCCCACTCGCGGCCACGGGCCAGGTTCATCAGCTTGTCGCGGGTCAATGGCTGACGCGCGTTCATCACTAAGGCCTTGAGTACCGCAAACTCACCGGTGGTGAGCATGTGCACTTCGTCGCCGCGCTTCAGTTCGCGAGTGGCCAGCGACAACACGTAATCACCGAAGGTGACGTTCTCGTCTTCGCTGCCCGGTGCACCCGGCACGGGTGCGGCCTGACGACGCAGCACCGCTTTGACCCGGGCCATCAGCTCGTCCGGGTTGAACGGCTTGGCCAGATAATCGTCGGCGCCCAGTTCAAGGCCCTTGATGCGGCTCATCTCATCGCCCTTGGCGGTGAGCATGATGATCGGAATCTGGTTATTTGCAGCCCGCAAACGGCGGCAGGCGGTCAAACCGTCCTCGCCAGGCAGCATCAGGTCGAGAACGACCAGATTGAAAACTTCACGCGACAACAGACGATCCATCTGCTCGGTGTTCGGGACAGTACGGGCGCGATAGCCCTTGCTGACGAAGAACCGTTCCAGCAGGCTGCTGAGGCCCGGATCGTCATCAACAATAAGAATTTTTTCGCCTTCAGCATTGTTTGCAGTGCTGCTCATTAGATGCTCCTTTTAGCTCGGCGCGCATTATGGCGTAGCTGCCGTTATACGCACCGTGTGCATTGTTAGCAGATTTTTCCTTCACTGCCATAAAACCGGGGTTTATGCCTACAGACTGCAACGCCCCCGAATGACAGAACGCTGGTTATAATGCGCGGCGTTTTGTGCCAGGCAACGTCTGAATCGTTACCGCAGGTGGCAGCCATTTATTTTCATGGCAACCGCAGTAATTGTTCGATTTCACGGGTCAATGGGCTGCCTCTTGACCCAGGCAGCGGCCATCTTCATGCCGCTCAACCAGACTCCGGGCCTTTATTTCCGTGCCTGCGAGCCTGCTTTCACAATATGTCAGGTGGTTTTATGGACAGCATCAACAGCCGCATCGCCGAGGAACTCGGCGTACGCCCACAACAGGTCGAAGCGGCCGTCGCGCTACTCGATGAAGGGTCTACCGTTCCCTTCATCGCCCGTTACCGGAAAGAAGTCACTGGCAGCCTCGATGACACGCAGTTGCGTCATCTGGAAGAGCGTCTGCGCTACCTGCGAGAACTCGACGAACGGCGTATCAGCATCCTCGCCAGCATCGAAGAGCAGGGCAAACTCACCCCTGCCCTTGAGCGCGATATCAAGCTCGCCGATACCAAAACCCGTCTCGAAGACTTGTACCTGCCGTACAAGCAAAAGCGCCGCACCAAGGGCCAGATTGCCCTGGAAGCCGGCCTCGGCGACCTCGCGGACGGTCTGTTCAACGACCCGAACCTGGCCCCGGAAACCGAAGCCGCTCGCTTCGTCGACGCCGAAAAAGGCGTGGCCGATGTCAAGGCAGCCCTCGAAGGCGCCAAATACATCCTCATGGAACGCTTCGCTGAAGACGCCAGCCTGCTGGAAAAACTGCGTAGCTACCTGAAACAGGAAGCCACCCTCAGTGCCCGCGTGATCGCTGGCAAGGAAGAGGAAGGCGCCAAGTTCCGCGATTACTTCGAACACGACGAACCGCTGAAAAGCATGCCGTCGCACCGCGCGCTGGCGATTTTCCGTGGCCGCAACGAAGGCATCCTCAGCTCTGCGCTGAAAGTCGGCGACGAACTGCCAGGCACCATGCACCCGTGCGAGGGCATGATCGGCCAGCAATTCAATATCCAGAACCAGAACCGCCCAGCCGACAAATGGCTCGGCGAAGTGGTGCGCTGGACCTGGAAGGTCAAGCTCTACACGCACCTGGAAACCGACCTGCTCGGTGAACTGCGTGACGGTGCCGAAACCGAAGCGATCAACGTTTTCGCGCACAACCTGCACGACCTGCTGCTGGCCGCGCCGGCCGGCCCCCGCGCGACCCTGGGCCTCGACCCGGGCCTGCGAACCGGCTGCAAAGTGGCCGTGGTCGATTCGACTGGCAAGATGCTCGATCACGCCACGGTCTACCCGCACGTGCCGCACAACAAGTGGGATCAGACCATCGCCATTCTGGCCGCCCTGTGCGCCAAGCACTCGGTTGACCTGATCGCCATCGGCAACGGCACCGCCAGCCGCGAGACCGACAAACTGGCGATCGAGCTGATCAAAAAATATCCAGCGATGAAGATGACCAAGGTCATGGTCTCCGAGGCCGGTGCTTCGGTGTACTCGGCATCGGAACTGGCGGCCAAGGAATTCCCGGATCTGGACGTGTCGATCCGTGGCGCCGTGTCCATCGCTCGTCGTTTGCAGGATCCACTGGCTGAACTGGTGAAGATCGACCCGAAATCCATCGGTGTCGGCCAGTACCAGCACGACGTTTCGCAGCTGAAACTGGCGCGTGGCCTGGATGCTGTGGTCGAGGACTGCGTGAACGCCGTCGGCGTTGATGTGAACACCGCTTCGGTGGCGCTGCTGGCACGCATCTCCGGCCTCAACGCGACACTGGCGCAAAACATCGTGGCGCACCGCGACGAACACGGTGCCTTCAAAACCCGTGCAGCACTGAAGAAAGTCGCGCGTCTGGGCGAGAAAACCTTCGAACAGGCCGCCGGTTTCTTGCGTGTGATGAACGGCGACAACCCGCTGGATTCCTCGGCGGTTCACCCGGAGGCCTATCCGCTGGTGCAGCGCATTGCCGCTGAAACCGACCGCGACATCCGCTCACTGATCGGTGATGCAAGTTTCCTCAAGCGTCTGGATCCGAAGAAGTTCACCGACGAGACCTTCGGTCTGCCGACCGTGACCGACATTATCCAGGAGCTGGAAAAACCGGGCCGCGACCCGCGTCCGGAGTTCAAGACTGCCGAGTTCCAGGAAGGCGTCGAAGACCTCAAAGACCTGCAACTGGGGATGATCCTCGAAGGCGTTGTGACCAACGTGACTGCGTTCGGCGCATTCGTCGACATCGGCGTGCATCAGGACGGTCTGGTGCACATCTCGGCGCTGTCGGAGAAGTTCATCAAGGATCCGCGTGAAGCGGTGAAGGCTGGTGATGTGGTGAAAGTGAAGGTCATGGAAGTCGACATTCCGCGCAAACGCGTTGGCCTGTCGATGCGCATGGGCGACACCCCGGGCGAGAAAATCGACGGCGCCCGTGGCTCGCGTCCGGGCTCGGCGCAACGCCAGCCTTCGAACACCACGCCACGCAAGGAAACCGCCACCGCCGCGCCGGTGAACAATGCGATGGCTTCGCTATTCGCCAACGCCAAGCAGTTGAAGAAACGCTGATGGAGATTCCGGCCGGGCTCGTCGAGAGCGCGTTTTTCAAGCTGTTGGGCTGCCGCCTGCACAGCCTGGAAACCGGGGTGGCGCAAGTCGCCCTGGTGCTGGAACCCGAACTGCGCAATCGCGGCGGCAAATTGCACGGTGGCGCGCTGTTCAGTCTGGTCGACATTGCCATGGGGCTGGCCTGTTCCAGCACCCACGGTTTCGATCAGCAGAGCGCGACCATCGAGTGCAAGATCAACTATATCCGCGCCGTTTCCGACGGCGAGGTGCTGTGCACGGCGCGGGTAATCCACCCGGGCCGGCGCACGCTGGTGGTCGAAGCCGACGTGATGCAGGGCGACAAACTGGTCGCAAAAGCGCAAGGCACGTTCGCTGTCCTGTAGCTACTGGTCATCAATTTGAGTTAATTTCGGCGCTGCGTCTGCGGCGTCGAACTTTTCCGTGCGCGCAATAGCCAGATTCAAGGAGTGAAGTTGGCAATCGACACGGGCCGTTATGGCTCAAAAACCAGGCGATAACGCCAGTTTCAACTTCACCCTTGTAGACCGTCCTGCCCACCCCCATATTGGGGCGACTGACGCGTGAAGGAATCCAAATTGAGCGAACTTCTCAACCGCCGCCTGGCTCTGCTCGGCGAGCGCGCTAACCTCTCTCTGCTCGAGCAGTGCCTGCACGGTATCGAACGTGAATGCCTGCGCGTGACCAGCGAAGGTCGCCTGGCGCAAACGCCGCACCCCGAAGCCTTGGGTTCCGCGCTGACCAACGAACAAATCACCACCGACTACTCCGAGTCGCTGCTGGAATTCATCACGCCCGCCCTGCCGGATCCTGCGGATACGCTGGCGAGCCTGGACAAGATTCACCGCTTTGCCTACAGCAAACTCGGCAACGAGTACCTGTGGAGTCCATCGATGCCGTGCCCGTTGCCGGCCGAGGAAGATATCCCGATCGCCTATTACGGCACCTCCAACATCGGTCAGCTCAAGTACGTCTACCGCAAGGGCCTGGCCCTGCGTTATGGCAAGACCATGCAGTGCATTGCCGGAATTCACTACAATTTTTCCCTGCCGGAAAAGCTCTGGCCGTTGCTTAAGGAAGCCGAAGGTTTTGTCGGCACTGACCGCGATTACCAGTCGGTCTCCTACATCGCGCTGATCCGTAATTTCCGTCGCTACAGCTGGCTGCTGATGTACCTCTTTGGTGCTTCGCCGGCGCTGGACGCGGGTTTCCTGCGCGGTCGTTCGCATCAGTTGGAACAACTCGATCCGGACACGCTGTACCTGCCTTACGCGACCAGCCTGCGCATGAGCGACCTCGGTTACCAGAGCAACGCCCAGGCTGGCCTGACACCGTGCTACAACGATCTGGCGAGTTACACCGACAGCCTGCGCAAAGCCGTGGCCACGCCCTACGCGCCGTACGTCGAAGTCGGCACGCACAAGGATGGCGAGTGGGTGCAGCTCAACACCAACATCCTGCAGATCGAAAACGAGTACTACTCAAACATCCGCCCGAAACGCGTGACCTATACCGGCGAGCGGCCGATTCAGGCGTTGGTGGCCCGTGGCATTCAGTACGTCGAAGTGCGCTGCCTGGACATCAACCCGTTCCTGCCGATGGGCATCGACCTGACCGAGTCGCGCTTCCTCGACGCATTCCTGCTGTTTTGCGCACTCAACGACAGCCCGCTGCTGACCAACACGTCGTGCGGCAATGCCACATCGAACTTCCTCAGCGTGGTTAAAGAAGGTCGTCGTCCGGGTCTGCAACTGCAGCGTGATGGTCAGCCGGTCGAGATGAAGGCTTGGGCGGCCGAGTTGCTGGAGCAAATCGCTCCGCTGGCCGCGCTGCTCGATCAGAGCCATGGCGGCGATGCGCACAGCAAGGCGCTGGATGCACAATTGGCCAAGGTCCGCGACCCGTCGCTGACGCCTTCGGCGCAGGTGTTGGCGGCGATGGCCGAGCACAAGGAAAGCTTCGCGCAGTTCTCGCTGCGTCAGAGCCAGGCGCATGCCGAGTTTTTCCGTAGCGAGCCACTGGCGGCAGATGAGCAGGCGAAATTCGAGGAGTTGGCGCGTACTTCTCTGGCGGCTCAGGCTGAGCTGGAGCAGAACGAAGTGGGCGATTTCGACGTGTTTGTCGGGTCGTATCAGGCGAGCATTCTGGCGATCAGTAACTGATCTGTCAGAACACAAATTGTGTGCTGACAGGTTCCTGTGGCGAGGGGATTTATCCCCGTTGGGCTGCGCAGCAGCCCCAAAAGCCAGATACGCGATTTATCCAATACACCGCACAGGAAGGTCTTACGGCTGCTGCGCAGCCGAACGGGGATAAATCCCCTCGCCACAAAAGCGCCAGTTGCCCCTAAGGCTTAGATTTTTCCGCTCATAAGCTCATTCGAAAAAGTTATTTATTTACTGATTCTTAGATCATTTAGTCTCCTTTCACGCCGACGCTCGGTCGCCTGATATGGAGCTTTTCAATGAAACTGAATTTCCCGCTTCGCCTGCTCGCCGTAGCCTCCCTGGCTGCCGCGAGTTTTCTGGCTCAGGCCGCCGACCTCACCGTCGCCTATCAAACCACCGTTGACCCAGCGAAAGTCGCCCAGGCCGACGGCGCTTACGAAAAAGCCACCAAAGCCGATATCGCCTGGCGCAAGTTCGACAACGGCGCCGACATCATCGCCGCCATCGCCTCCGGCGACGTGCAGATCGGCTACCTCGGTTCGAGCCCGCTGACCGCTGCGATCACCCGCAAAGTCCCGGTCGAAACTTTCCTCATCGCCACCCAGATCGGCGCCGCCGAAGCACTCGTCGCCCGCGACGGCTCTGGCATCAAGACGCCGCAAGATCTGATCGGCAAGAAAATCGCCGTGCCGTTCGTGTCCACCGGTCACTACAGCCTGCTCGCGGCGCTGAAGCACTGGAACATCGATCCGTCGAAAGTCACCGTGCTCAACCTCGCGCCGCCAGCGATCATCGCCGCGTGGAAACGCGGTGATATCGACGCCACTTACGTTTGGGATCCGGCACTCGGCGTGGCCAAGGAAAACGGCAAAGTGCTGATCACCTCCGGTGAGCTGGCCAAGTTTGGCGCGCCGACCTTCGATGCGTGGATCGTGCGCAAAGACTTCGCCGAGAAGCACCCGGAAATCGTCACCGCGTTCGCCAAGGTCACCCTCGATGCCTACGCCGATTACCGCAAAGACCCGAAAGCCTGGCTCGCCGATCAATCCAACGTCGACAAACTGGTGAAACTCTCCGGCGCCAAGGCCAGCGACATTCCACTGCTGCTGCAAGGCAACGTCTACCCACTGGCGGCGGATCAGGTCAGCGACCTCGGCGCACCGACCACCAAAGCCATCACCGACACCGCCGCGTTCCTCAAGGAGCAAGGCAAAGTCGAAGCCGTTCTGCCGGACTACGCACCGTACGTCAGCGCCAAATACATCACCAATTGATCGGGAGTTAACCGCGATGGCTTTGCTACAGCTGGAGCGCATCAGCGCACAGTACCCGGGCAGCCCGGAACCGGTGCTGGCGGATATTTCTCTGACTCTGGGGCCTCAGCAATTGCTGGTCGCCCTCGGCCCGTCCGGCAGTGGCAAGACTTCGCTGTTGAACCTGATTGCCGGTTTCGTCGAACCGAGCGCCGGGCGCATCACCCTCGACGGCGTGCCGGTCAAAGGCCCAAGCGCCGAGCGTGGCGTAGTGTTCCAGGACGATGCCCTGCTGCCCTGGCAGGACGTGCTGGCCAACGTTGCGTTCGGTCTGGAACTGGCCGGCGTCGCCAAGGGCAAACGCGAAAAGATCGCCCGCGACATGCTCGCGCTGGTTGACCTTTCCGGCTTCGAAAGCCGCCGTATCTGGCAACTCTCCGGTGGCCAGAAACAACGCGTCGGCCTCGCCCGCGCCCTCGCCGCCGACCCGCGCGTATTGCTGATGGACGAGCCCTTCGGCGCACTCGATGCGTTCACCCGCGAACAGATGCAGGAGCTGTTGCTGCAAGTCTGGCAACGCACCGCCAAGCCGGTTTTCCTGATTACCCACGACATTGAAGAAGCGGTGTTTCTCGCCACTGACCTGATTTTGCTCGCGCCGAATCCGGGACAAATCGTTGAGCGCCTGCATCTGGATTTCGGTCAGCGCTACGCCGCTGGCGAATCCGCACGGGCGATCAAATCCGACCCGCGCTTTATCGAAACCCGCGAACACGTGCTGAGCAAAGTGTTCTCACAACGCAGTGCCGTTCAGCGGCAGGAGCGCGCATGAGCAGCTACGACGTTTCCTCGGCGGCAGTAAAACCCGTCACCGCTTCGGTGGCCATTCCCGTGCGCCGCAGCCTCAGCACGCGCTGGATCAGCCTGCTGACGCTATTCGCTTTGCTGGCAATCTGGTGGGCTGTCACGGCCAGCGGTTTGATCGAACCGTTGTTCCTGCCGCCACCATCGGCGGTGCTGCAAAAAGGCTGGCTGCTGGCAACCACGGGCTACATGGATTCGACGTTGTGGCAGCACTTGGGCGCGAGCCTGAGCCGCATCGGCCTGGGTCTTGGCTTCGCGATTCTGACCGCCGTGCCGGTGGGTATTGCCATCGGCGCCAACCGCATCGCTCGCGGCATCCTTGATCCGCTGATCGAGTTCTACCGGCCGATTCCGCCACTGGCCTATCTGCCGTTGATCGTGATCTGGTGCGGCATCGGCGAGTTGTCGAAAGTGCTACTGATCTACCTGGCGATTTTCGCCCCGATTGCCATCGCTACCGCTACCGGTGTGCGCACGGTTGATCCAGCGAAATTGCGCGCGGCGCAGTCGTTGGGCGCGACCCGCATACAGCTCATTCGTCATGTGATTTTGCCGAGCGCCCTGCCGGACATCTTGACTGGCGTGCGCATTGGCCTGGGTGTCGGCTGGTCGACGCTGGTCGCCGCCGAACTGATCGCTGCCACCAGCGGCCTGGGCTTCATGGTGCAATCGGCCGCGCAGTTCCTGGTCACCGACGTGGTGGTGCTGGGGATTCTGGTCATCGCCCTGATTGCCTTCGCCATGGAAATGGGCCTGCGCGCCCTGCAACGCAAACTGGTGCCATGGCACGGCCAGGCGCACTGACACATTTCCTGTGAACACACCTGTGGGAGCGAGCCTGCTCGCGAAAGCGTCGGATCAGTCACTGCACTGTTGCCTGACACTCAGCATTCGCGAGCAGGCTCGCTCCCACAAAAGCTCGACACCCCGAATTCCAAGAGAAAGACCATGAGCAGCCTCAACATCATCCCGTTAAGCTCAGCCCTTGGCGCCCAGATCAGCGGCGTCGACATCAGCCAACCATTGAGCCTGGAACACCGCGACGCCATCGAACAGGCGCTGCTCAAGTATCAGGTGCTGTTCTTCCGCAATCAGCCAATCGAGCCGTCACAACAAGCACGTTTCGCCGCGTATTTCGGCGACCTGCACATCCATCCGATCTACCCGAACTTGCCGGAGCAGCCAGAAGTGCTGATCCTCGACACCGCCGTCACCGACGTCCGTGACAACGCGATCTGGCACACCGACGTCACCTTCCTGCCGACGCCTGCGATGGGCGCGGTGCTCAGCGCCAAGTTGCTGCCGGAGTTTGGTGGCGACACCTTGTGGGCCAGCGGGATTGCGGCGTATGAAGCATTGTCGGCGCCGATGAAAAGCTTGCTCGAAGGGCTGACGGCGACTCACGATTTCACTCGCTCGTTTCCGCTGGAACGCTACGGCAATACGCCTGAAGCGCTGGCGCAGTGGGAAGAAGCACGGCGCAAGAACCCACCGCTGTCGCACCCGGTGATTCGTACACATCCGGTCAGTGGACGGCGCTCGTTGTTCGTCAACGAAGGCTTCACGTCGAAGATCAATGAGCTGTCGGAAACCGAGAGCGAGGCGATTCTGAAGTTTTTGTTTGCTCACGCGACGCGGCCGGAATTCACCATTCGCTGGCGCTGGCAGAAAGACGACATTGCGTTCTGGGATAACCGCGTGACGCAGCATTACGCGGTGGATGATTACCGCCCGGCGCGGCGGGTGATGCAGCGGGCGACGGTGTTGGGGGATGTGCCGTTTTTTCGTTGAGCCGTTTTTACAGCCAAAAGCCCCTCACCCTAACCCTCTCCCGGAGGGAGAGGGGACTGACCGAGGTGTTTGTACAAGCTACATCGACCTGAAATATCGGGTTGAACTCAAGCTTTGAAAGGCATGAAGATCGGCTCCCTTTCCCCTCGCCCCCCTTGGGGGAGAGGGCTGGGGTGAGGGGGTTGGATCTTGCTGACCCAACCCAATCGTCATCACTCCGCCGTCGAAGGCTTCTCCCAAAGATTGATCCCGCCCTCTTGGGCAAACCGGTCAATCTCCGCCAGTTCCTCCGCACTGAAGCTCAGATTCTTCAACGCCCCGACGTTCTCGATAATCTGCTCCGGCCGGCTCGCACCGATCAGTGCCGAGGTCACCCGTGGATCACGCAGGGTCCACGCCAGTGCCAGTTGCGCCAGGCTCTGGCCACGGCGTTTGGCGATCTCGTTCAAAGCACGCACGTGAGCGATGTTGGACTCGGACAAATGCGAAGCCTGCAACGAACCTCCGCCCGGACGGTTGACCCGCGCATCCGCCGGCACGCCGTTGAGGTATTTGTCGGTGAGCAAGCCTTGCGCCAGCGGGGTGAACGCGATGACGCCCGTGCCGAGCTCTTCGGTGGTATCGAGCAGATCCTTTTCCACCCAACGATTGAGCAGGTTGTACGCCGGTTGATGGATCAACAGCGGCACTTTCCACTCTTTCAGCAGCGCAGCGATTTCGCGGGTTTTCACCCCGGAATACGACGAGATACCGATGTACAACGCCTTGCCTTGCTGCACGGCGGTGGCGAGGGCGCTGGCGGTTTCTTCCAGCGGGGTATCCGGGTCGAAGCGGTGCGAATAGAAGATATCCACGTAGTCGAGACCGAGGCGTTGCAGGCTCTGGTCGAGGCTGGCCAGCACGTATTTACGCGAACCGCCGCCCTGGCCGTATGGGCCTGGCCACATGTCCCAACCGGCCTTGCTGGAGATGATCAGTTCGTCGCGGTATTGCTTGAAATCTTCACGCAGCAGGCGACCGAAGTTGATCTCGGCGCTGCCGTACGGCGGGCCGTAGTTGTTGGCCAGGTCGAAGTGGTTGATGCCCAGGTCAAACGCGGTGCGCAGCAAGGCGCGCTGGGTATCGATCGGCGTGCTGTCGCCGAAGTTGTGCCACAGGCCCAGCGACAGCGCTGGCAGTACCAGACCGCTGCGGCCAACGCGGCGGTAAGGGATGGAGTCGTAGCGGTTTTCGGCAGCGGTGTAAGTCATCGAATCCTCTCTTGTCTGTCTTGAAATGGGTGTCGACTGCTTCGCGAGCAGGCTCGCTCCCACCTTTGGAATGCATTTCCCTGTGGGAGCGAGCCTGCTCGCGAAGGGTGCTATACAAATCTGTTGCCGGGGCGAGCCAGGCCAAGGTTCTGGCGCAACGTCCGACCCTCATACTCGGTTCTGAACAACCCGCGCCGTTGCAGTTCCGGGACTACGCCATTGGCGAAATCCTCGAGCCCGCCCGGCAGGTGCGGCACCAGCACATTGAAACCATCTGCTGCGCCCTGTTCGAACCATTCCTGCAAGCGATCAGCGATCTGCTCGGGCGTACCGACCAGGCTGTAATGCCCTCGCCCGCCGGCAATCCTGCGGCCCAGTTCGGCCAGCGTCAGGTTCTCGCGGCCAGCCAGTTCGGTGAGCAATTTCTGCCGACTCTGCTGGCCGCTTTCGGTCAGCGGCAACTCCGGCAACGGCCCGTCCAACGGGTACTTCGACAAGTCGAAGTTGCCCAGCATACGCCCAAGCAAGGCGACGCCAACCTCGGGTTCGACTAATTGCTGAAACGTTTCACATTTTTCCTGTGCTTCGGCTTCAGTGCGACCGACCACCACAAAAACCCCGGGCATGATTTTCAGCGACTCGGCACTGCGGCCGTACTTGGGCAGGCGTCCTTTGAGGTCGGCGTAGAACGCCTGAGCGTTGGCCAATGAGGTCTGCGCGGTGAACACTACTTCAGCCGTCTGCGCTGCCAATTCACGCCCGGTCTCGGAAGAGCCGGCCTGGACGATCACCGGTTGCCCTTGCGGTGAGCGCGCAACGTTCAGCGGGCCTTTGACCTGAAAGTGCTCGCCGACGTGATCCAGCACATGCAGTTTCGAAGGGTCGTAATACGCGCCACTGACCTTGTCGCGAACAAACGCATCGTCCTCCCAACTGTCCCAAAGCCCGGTCACCACCTGATGAAACTCGCGGGCGCGGCTGTAGCGCTCAGCGTGGCCGATATGTTCATCACGACCGAAATTCAGCGCCTCGGCAGCGTTGTCCGAGGTCACCAGATTCCATCCCGCACGCCCACCCGACAGGTGATCGAGCGAAGCGAATTTACGCGCTACGTGGTACGGCTCGTTGTAACTGGTGGTCGCCGTGGCAATCAGGCCGATGTGTTCGGTCACGGCACTGAGCGCCGAAAGCAACGTCAGCGGTTCGAAGTGATCGGAGCGCGCCATGCGGCTGGCGATGTCCTGGGTCGGCGCGGCGACGCTGTCAGCGACGAACAACGTATCGAATTTCGCCGCCTCGGCAATCTGCGCCAGCCGCTTGTAATGGGCGAAATCCAGACCGGCATTGGCAGGCACGTCAGGATGACGCCACGCCGCCACATGGTGCCCGGTGGCCATAAGAAACGCGCCGAGTTTCAACTGTCTGCTCATCTTCAGAAATCCTTGCGCAGTTGCACGCCGAAGTAGCGCTCGTCATCCCGTGGCACGGCGCGATAGATGTAATTGCCACCGCTGGCGAGTACCGGCGAGTAAGACTTGTCGGTGAGGTTCTTGCCGAGCAGCGCCACGCGCCAACCGTTGCTGTAATCGGCCAAAGCCACGCTGGCATTCCAGATGCCGTAGGCGCCTTGCTTGGTGTCGACGTTCTGACTGATGTCGTACTGCACTTCGCTCTGCCAGCTGTAGTCGGTGCCAAGTTCGATATCCAGACCGTTGTCCAACGGGATGGTGTAGTCGGCACGCACGTAGCTTTTCCAGTCCGGGCTGAAGGGCAGTGGCTTGCCGTTGACGTTGCACGACGCCGCCGCCCCCGCCGGGCAGGCGAATTCGTCGATGCGGGCGCGGGTGTAGGCCAGTGCGCCGGAGAACTTCAGTTGCTGGGTGGCCTGCAAGGCGTAATCGAGCTCGACGCCTTCGGTGCTGACGCTGCCGGCGTTGATCAGACGCGTCACCACCTGGCCGGCGACGGTGTCGAAAAAATTCGCCTGATAGTTGTCGTAGTCGCTGTGGAAAACCGCGAGGTTGGTGGTCAGGCGATTGTTCCAGCTCGTCGCTTTGATGCCTGCCTCCCAAGTGTTCGAGGTTTCTGGTTTCAGCGCTTCGGTATCGCGCGGCTGCATGTTGAAGAACACGTTGTAGGCGGGGCCTTTGTAGCCGCGCGAATAGGTCAGGTAGGTGGTGACCGCGTCACTCAGGTCGTACTGCAACCCGAGACGGCCGGACCAGCCGTCTTCGTCCACCGAACCGGAACTGCTGGTCGCTGGTTGAATGCCGCTGACCGTGGTCGCTGAAGTGGAGACACGGCGGTGATCGTATTCCAGATCGTCATGGGTGTAGCGCAACCCGGCGATGCCGCGAAAGTCCGAAGTGAAGTTCAGCGTGCTCTCACCGAACACCGCATAACTGTCGCTGGTGGTGCTGTAGTCGGCAACGCCGCGGTCGGTGCGCGTGGTGGTGGTCAGTGTGCGCTGATAGGTCTCTTCGTCCTTGCCGTGCATATAGAAGAGGCCACCGACGTATTCGAGGAACTCGCCTTTCGGCGAGGCCAGGCGCAACTCTTGCGAATACTGATCGAACGCCAGATCGCCCTTGTCCGCCGTGCCGGGGAACGCCGCCGTCACCGTGCCGAGACGGTCGCCGTCCTGATATTGGGTGTTGTCCCAGCCACGCCACGCGGTGATCGACGTCAGCGTGTAATCGCCCAATTGCCAGTCGAGCTGGCCGGACAAACCTTTGTTGATGTCCTCGACGTGAGAGCGGGTGTCGGTGTTGATGTCGCGGTTGTGGCTGGTCGCGCCTACCGGGCTCAGCGCGTTGGCAAACGCTGGCGTCAGTGACTTGCTGACAACGCCGTTGGGGCCGTCATCGTGGGACTGCATGTAGTCAGCGATCAGGGTGAACGTCACGTCGTCGTTCGGGGTGAATTCGAGCTTGCCGCGCGCGCCGCGATGGTTGTAACCGTTGACCTCCTGACCGTTGTGTTTGTTGTCGACATTACCGTCGTAGGTGCCGAACAGGGTGCTGATCGAGCCCTTCAGCGTGTCCGGAATCAGGCTGCCGCCAATGCCGAAACGGGTACGGCTTTCGTTGCCGCTGTAGTACGACTGATCGATGTAGCCGTGGGTATCGGCGGTCGGTGCCTTGCTGGTGATATTGAGCACACCGGCCGATGCGTTCTTGCCGAACAGCGTGCCTTGCGGGCCGCGCAGAACTTCGACGCGCTCCAGATCGAGCAAGTCCAGCGTGGCCTGCCCGGGACGGGCGTAAACCACACCGTCGATCACTGTGGCCACCGTCGGCTCGACGCCGGGCGAGGTCGAAATGGTGCCGACGCCACGCACGAACAACGAAGTGTCCTTGTTCGATGCACCTGTGCGGAAATTCAACGATGGCACCTGCTGGACGATGCTCGCCACGCCATTGCGGTTATCGCGTTCAAGCTGCTCGCCGTCGATCACCGAGACCGCCACCGGCACTTTTTGCAGCGACTCTTCGCGGCGAGTAGCGGTGACCGTCACGGACTTGAGTGTCGGCTCCTGATCAGCGCTATCAGCGGCAGAAACGTCGGCCAGCGGCAGCGCCGCCAATCCGGTGAATAGCCAGCCCGCAGCGCGAATCGATTGCGCCAGTTTTTGTGTCGCCCCAGGAATATTGTGCATGTGATGCCCGCTCGAATTTGGCCCTGAACCGCTGCCGTTCTACGACGACAGCGCCTGAATCGGTGTCTTGGGCATTCGCTCGAGCGAGTAGCAGACAACGCGCTTTGTTAGCGCTAACATCGCCAGTATCGGCAAGCCGCACATAGACCGTCCAATACTGAAAAATTACTTTTATATACGATTTGGTTTTTAAAAAGGATAAAGCCTTGAGCGAAGAAAAACCCCGCAAACGCCGTGGTGCCGGACGCGTGACCCTGAATGCCGTGGCGCGCCAGGCCGGGGTTTCGGCGATTACCGTGTCGCGCTATTTCAATCAGCCCGAGCAGGTTTCGCCTGAGCGTCGCGAGCGGATTGCCGCGGTGGTCGCCGAGTTGGGATACGTGCCGAATCTGGTGGCTGGCGGTTTGGCTTCGGCACGGGGAAAAATCGTCGGCATGGTCATCCCGAACATCTCCGGGCCAATCTTCGCCAACACGATTCAAGGCTTCAGCGACACCCTCAGCCGCCATGGCTATCAGCTATTGCTGGCGTCGAGTTACTTCAGCACCGAACAGGAAGAAAACGCGGTGCGCGCGTTTCTCGGTTGGTCTCCGGCCGCGCTGGTATTGACCAGCCACTTTCACAGTGCAGGCACGGAAAAGATGATCGCCGAGGCGGATGTTCCGGTCATTGAAACCTGGGATTACCAGCCGGATCGCGAGCCGATGCAGATTGGTTTTTCGCATTTTGAAGTGGGTGTCAGCGCCGCTCGATATCTGCACGACAAGGGCTATCGGCGTATCGCTTTCGTGCAGAACAGCGCACCCGGAGATTTCAGTGCACTGGAGCGTCGCGACGGTTATGCCGCGACTGTCCGAGCATTTGGAATGCAATCCTGGGTGTTCGCCCCGGATGCTGACCGCGCCCCTTTCGAAGCAGGTAAACAAGCCATGGAGGCGTTGATGAACGCCTCACCACGCCCAGACGCAATCATCTTCGCCAACGACAACCTCGCCGCCGGCGGCCTGCTCGCTGGACAACGCGCGGGCATCAAAATCCCCGAAGACTGCGCCGTCCTCGGCTTCGGCGATTACCCGTTCGCCGAGATGCTGTTGCCGAGCCTGAGCACGATCAAGCCACCGGCACTGGAGATCGGCGTGCTGGCCGCGACACGGGTGCTGGAAAGCCTTGGCGTGTTGCCGACCGAGGAGGTGCAACGACTTAATCTGCTGCAGTGCCAAGTCATCGAGCGCGAGAGCACCTGACGTCGCTATACCGACAATTCGCGCAAGGCGGCCGCCGCGAGAAAACCGGAGCGGGATCGATAGCGCTGGTCACGTCGGACTGTCTGATCGATACGCTCAAGCAACTGTTCAGGCAACGTGGCGTTAAAACGCACTGACTTGCCGAAATAAGGGGTGATATCAAAATCGACCACACCCCAGATTCCTCCGGCGTAATCCGGGTTATCAAGATGCGCATCAATGTCCCGTACTTGAGGCAACGGCGCGCCGTCGGCGACCAACCCCTCATAGTGAAGCGCCAACGCTTCCTGAGTGTTTTCAAAAGCATCTGCGACGGTAGCACCTGCGGAGAAGCAGCCCGGGACATCCGGGACAATCACTCCGTAGTCTGAGTCGGCATCCTTGTGCAGAACGACCGGGAATTTCATATGAGTGAGTCCTTCCTCTGACAGGCCCAAAAAACGGCCTTCGTTTCCAATAACGGGCCTCATTTCAAGCCCGCCTGTTTCAAAATACTGTTGATCGTGTCCTTAGGCAGATCGGAGTCAGGATGCTTGATCGTCACTCGTCCCTGCTTGAACGGATGCTTGTATTGGTGATGGCTGCCTTTCACCGCCACCAGAAACCAGCCATCGTCCTCGATCATCCTGATCATTTCCCGACTGCGTATGTCCTTCGCCTTGTTCGACCGCTAGAGCCATTTACTCTAGAAGTCGCAAGGGCCTTTGATACACACAATACACACTCAGATAAATACTAGCTCACTGAACCAGCACTCGGTTATGGGTTAGATCAACGACAGGCGGGGGCCAGCAAGCGAAACATCCCGCCAGCCACACTCTCTTTAAGAGTGGCAAAATGTGTCCAATCGAGAAACATGACGTGCAGTGGCGGGGGCGGGGGCGGGATTGGCTATGCTCTAAATGACACCGAGTTGGCCCTATCGCGAGCAGGCTCGCTCCCACAGGGATTTCCTGTGTATATAAAATTTATGTCCAGCCGAGATCCACTGTAGGAGCGAGCCTGCTCGCGAAAGCGACCCTTCAGGCAATCCTTCACCAGGCAGAACCCACCATGCACACCGCCATCATCATCTTCTTCGGCCTGGTTCTGCTCGCCCTGATGCTCTACATCGGCGAGCGCATCGGCTTCAGCCGCCAGACCATGGCCTACGGCTTCGCCGCCCTGTGGCTGGCGTTGACGGTGATTAATGGCGCTGTAGGCGTGGTGCACGCGGGCCAGTCGCTGGGTTCGGAAATAGCGATTGGCAGTGCGGTGTTCGGTGTGCCGATGGCAGCGATGGTGTTGTTCATGGTGCTGAGCGCCGAGTCCTGAAAAGGCCCGGCGCCCAGCTTGCGATCAACGCACCAGATGCAGGAACTGCATGTGCCGTTCGTACTGGTCGAGGATGTCGTTGATGATCTGCTCTTTGGTGTAGCCGACCAGATCGTAGTCCTGACTGCCCTCGCTCAGGTGCACTTCGGCGCGGTAATAGCGGCGGTTGTTGAGTTGCTTGGAACCCATGCCGCCACGCGCGAACGACGGCGTGAAGTAGCCGCGCATCTGCACTTGGTAGATGAACGGATGCTGCTCGCCGTGGCCGATTTCCAGGCTGACGTTGTCGTGCGTCGGATCCGGCTGGGTGACCACGTTCAGGCCCTTCTCGACAAACACCGCCGTCACTTCTTCAATCGCCGGACGCACCGTGGTGTCCATGAAGCGGTACACCTCGTCACGCGACGGGAAGTGCACGGCCTGGCTCAACCGTTGTCGCCAGCCGCCCGTGCCGCGCCGCGAACCGGAGACCGGCGCCAGCGAATGCAACTGCGCGATCTGCTTCTGCGACTCCAGATAGAACGCCTTGTGCAGCCCCCACATCATCAGCAACAGAATCAGCGAGAACGGTAACGAGGTCAGCACCACCGCCGACTTCAACGCGTCGATGCTCCCGGAGAACAACAGCGCACTGGTGATCAGCGCGGTCATCGCACCCCAGAATACCCGCAGCCATTTCGGCCCGTCTTCGTCCGGGTTGCCACCCTTGGCTGACAAGGTCGAGAGCACCACGGTGCCAGAGTCGGCAGAAGTGACGAAGAACACGAAGCTGATAAATACCGTCACGGCGATGACGGTTTTGCTCCACGGGTAGGTTTCCAGCAACAGGTAAATGCTCATCGACGGGTTGTCGATGGCCGACATGCCCAGGGCGCTCATGCCGTGGTTGAGCACTTGATCCAATGCGCTGTTGCCGAAGATCGACATCCACGCGAGGGTGAAACCGAGCGGGATCAACAGCACGCCGAAAACGAATTCACGGATGGTGCGGCCACGGGAAATCCGTGCGATGAACAGCCCCACAAACGGCGACCAGGCGATCCACCAGGCCCAGTAGAACACTGTCCAGCCGCCGAGCCAGTCGCTCGGTTTGTCGTAGGCGTAGAGGTCGAAGCTCTTCATCGGCAAGGCACCGAGGTAATCGCCGATGTTCTGGATCAGGGTATTGAGCAGGTGCTGGGTAGGCCCGGCGAACAACACGAACAGCAACAGCGCGCAGGCCAGCAGCATGTTGATGTCGGACATCACCCGCACGCCCTTATCGACACCGGAGACGGCGACGATGATCGCCGCGCCCATCATCAGCGTGATCAGGCCAACCTGAATCCACTGGGTGTGCGCGATGCCGAACAGGTAGTCGAGACCGGAGTTGAGGTGCAACACGCCAAAGCCCATGTCGGCACCGAGACCGAACACCGTGGCGATGATGCCGAAGCCGTCCACCGCATAACCGATGGGACCGTTGATGCGTTTGCCAATCAGCGGATACAGCGCCGAACGCAGCGCCAGCGGCAGGTTGTGGCGGTAAGCGAAATAGGCCAGCGCCATGCCGACGAAGGCGAACACGCCCCAGCCATGCAGGCCCCAATGCAGAAACAGAATCTGCATCGCCTGACGCGCCGCGTCCGCTGTGCCCGCTTCGCCTTGCGGCGGCTGGAGCATGTGGGTCAGCGGTTCGGACACGCAGAAGAAGAACAGCGTGATGCTGATCCCGGCGGCGAACAGCATGCCGGCCCAGGACAGGTAACTGAATTCGGGCTCGTCGTGGTCGGCACCGAGTTTTATCTTGCCGTAGCCGGATAAGGCGGTGACCACCACGAAGACCAGATACAGCGTCATCGCGAGCATGTAGTACCAGCCGACCGTATTGGCCGCCCAGTTTTGCGCTTCCAGCAGCCAGGCGCCGGCCTGTTCAGGCATGGCGATGACAACGAGACCAAACAGCAGAATGACCGTCGCGGCGAAATAGAACACCGGCGGATTCATGCGCACCAGACCGCTGGCGGGGGTAGACGATGCACTCATGAAACGTGCACCTCAAGGGGTTGAAACGTGGCTGAAATGATCGGACTCAGCAAAGGCAAGCCTCCTGTTGTGAGCGGGCAGCGAACCACCGGTTTAACTTGAATGAACGTTCAAGTTAAACATGGATAGGGCGCCAAGGACTAATCGCAGGGCTGGGCGGTAGTTATCCAACGCTAGCTCAAGGAGGGGTATGACGTGGGTTTGGGACCATTCGTTCACTGCAGAATTGGCTGATTGCCATTATCTCGATGCGGCCTTCCATTCGCGAGCAGGCTCGCTCCCACAGGGAACGTGCGTCGAGCACAAACCATTGTGGGAGCGAGCCTGCTCGCGAAGAGGCCAGATGCCGCAACGCAATGTCAGAGATTACTTCTGCGTGCCGTCATCATGCTGCAGATTGGCCTGGGTCAGGTTGCACCCGGCCGGCACACTGCGCGTCAGCCACACGTTGCCGCCGATGGTCGAACCCTTGCCAATGGTGATCCGCCCAAGAATCGTCGCCCCGGCATAAATCACCACGTCATCCTCGACAATCGGATGGCGTGGATGGCCCTTCTGCAACTGGCCGTCCTCATCCGCCGGGAAGCGCTTGGCGCCCAACGTCACCGCCTGATAAATCCGCACCCGCTCGCCAATGATCGCGGTCTCGCCAATCACCACGCCCGTGCCGTGATCGATGAAGAAACTGCGGCCGATCTGCGCGCCCGGATGGATATCGATGCCGGTCGCCGAATGCGCAATTTCAGCGCTGATCCGTGCCAGCAACGGCAGCCCGGCGCGATACAAATGGTGCGCCAGACGATGGTGAATCACCGCCAGAATCCCCGGATAGCACAACAACACTTCATCGACACTGCGCGCCGCCGGGTCGCCGTGATAAGCGGCCAGCACATCGGTGTCGAGCAGTGTGCGCAGGCCCGGCAACGCCAGGGCAAAATCCTGAACGATCTGAATCGCACGGGACTCGACTTCGCTGTCGGCCTGCGCGCTGTGGCGGGCGACGTAACGCAGTTCCAGTCGCGTTTGCGCGAGCAATGCGTTCAACGCCACATCAAGGGTATGGCCGACGTAGAAGTCTTCACTTTCTTCGCGCAGATCCACCGGGCCCAGGCGCATCGGGAACAACGCGCCGCACAGCGCTTCAAGAATCTCCGCCATCGCCGCCCGCGACGGCAACTCGCGACCACCCTGCTCGCCGGACGCCCGGCCGTTCTGTGCCCGCCACTGATCCCGCGCGCTGCGCAGTTGGCTGACGATGGTCTGCAATTGCCAATGGCTGGAACGTTCGCTCACGGTAAAGACTCCTCACGGGCGGCCGGAGTGTCTGGCCGCGTCAACGGCGACCACTTTACGGCATGCCTGCGAGGGCGAATTAAGAACCGATAGTGCTGGGCTCAGTCCATTTGGCTATAAGCGATTCACGGTTGCCCCTGCAAAAGCGCGTGCCTATAGTCCTTTCATCTTCCTCCGCCAGTACGGACTCATGATCAAACAACAGCTGGACCGCTTTAACCGCCTCGACCTGCTCGGCCACCCTACCCCTCTGGAAAAACTCGAGCGCCTGTCCACCTGGCTCGGTCGCGACGTGTACATCAAACGCGATGACCTGACGCCACTGGCCATGGGCGGCAACAAGCTGCGCAAACTCGAATACCTCGCCGCTGACGCCCTGGCGCAAGGCGCCGATACGCTGATCACTGCCGGTGCACTGCAATCGAACCACGTACGCCAGACCGCCGCGCTCGCCGCCAAACTCGGTCTCGGCTGCGTGGCGCTGCTGGAAAATCCGCTGGGCACTGACAACAGTGATTACACCGGCAACGGCAACCGCCTGCTGCTGGATCTGTTCGACACCAAGGTCGAACTGGTCGACAACCTCGATAACGCCGATGAGCAACTGGCGGCCCTCGCCGTGCGTCTGCGCAGCAACGGCAAGAAACCGTACCTGGTGCCGATCGGTGGCTCCAATGCACTCGGGGCGCTGGGATACGTGCGCGCGGGCCTGGAACTGGCCGAGCAGATCAAGGACACCGGACTCGATTTCGCCGCCGTGGTGCTGGCCTCGGGCAGTGCCGGGACGCACAGCGGTCTGGCATTGGCGTTGAGCGAAGTGCTGCCGCAATTGCCGGTGATTGGCGTGACGGTTTCGCGCAGTGAAGAAGATCAGCGGCCGAAGGTGCAGGGCCTGGCCGAACGCACGGCGGAACTGCTCGGTGTGCAGCTGCCGGCCAGTTTCAAAGTCGAACTATGGGATGAATACTTTGGCCCGCGTTATGGCGAACCGAATGCCGGAACACTGGCGGCAGTGAAGCTATTGGCGAGTCAGGAAGCGCTGTTGCTCGATCCGGTATACACCGGCAAGGCGATGGCGGGTTTGCTCGACGGCATCGGCCGTCAGCGCTTCAATGAAGGCCCGATCATCTTCCTGCACACCGGCGGCGCGCCGGCGTTGTTTGCCTACAAGGATTCACTCACCAGTTGATCCTCCCGACTGCAGAGATCCCGTGGCGAGGGGATTTATCCCCGTTGGGTCGCGAAGCGGCCCCTCTTTATTCCAGCGATTGCACAGTTGAATGGTCTTGCGACCGCTGCGCAGCCGAACGGGGATAAATCCCCTCGCCACAATGGAACATCGACATATTCCAAAAAAGACTAAAAGATCATAAATTTAGTATTTTCAAGTCTAAAGAAGACATCTTATAGTCTCGCCGCAGGCGAATTTCGCGCAAGACGCATAAGCTGCTTTAGGGCACGATAACGCAGTCGCACGAATCATCCATTCGTCCACTTTCCTTCAGCGTCTTCCATAAGAAAACACAGGGGCTCGTCATGAATTTTTCCGCACTACGTCGCAATCTGCTGGTCGGTTCGCTGGGCCTGGCGCTGAGCGCTGGTCTGATTGGCCAGGCAGTGGCCGGTGAGCAGCTGCAACAGATCAAGGACAAAGGCGTTATCAACGTCGGCCTGGAAGGCACTTACCCACCGTTCAGCTTCGTCGATGCCGACGGCAAACTGTCCGGCTTCGAAGTCGAGCTCTCCGAAGCGCTGGCGCAAAAACTCGGTGTCAAAGCCAAGATTCAGCCGACCAAGTGGGACGGCATTCTCGCTGCGCTGGAATCCAAGCGTCTGGACGTTGTAGTCAACCAAGTGACCATCTCCGACGAGCGCAAGAAGAAGTATGACTTCTCCGAACCGTACACGGTCTCCGGGATTCAGGCGTTGGTGCTGAAGAGCAAAGAAGCCGCGCTGAACATCAAGACCGCCAATGACCTGTCCGGCAAGAAAGTCGGTGTCGGCCTGGGCACCAACTACGAACAATGGGTTCGCGCCAACGTGCCGGGCGCTGACGTGCGCACCTACGATGATGATCCGACCAAGTTCGCCGATCTCAACAACGGCCGCACCGACGCCATCCTGATCGACCGTCTGGCCGCGCTTGAGTACGCCAAGAAAGCGCCGAAAACCGTCGCTGCCGGTGAAGCCTTCTCGCGTCAGGAATCCGGTATCGCCGTGCGCAAAGGCGAGCCTGAACTGCTGGCAGCCCTGAACAAGGCGCTCGACGAACTGCGTGCCGACGGTACTCTTGAGAAGCTGTCCACGAAGTACTTCAACGCAGACGTCACTAAATAATGGAAGTTGGATTTCAATTCGAAGCGCACTTTCCACAGCTCAGCCAGCAAATCGCCGAAACCACGCAGCTGTTACTGGACTCCGCGCCCTTCCTGCTCAAGGGCGCGTATTTCACGGTGGTCCTCAGCCTCGGCGGGATGTTCTTCGGCTTGCTGCTGGGCTTCGGCCTGGCGTTGATGCGCCTGTCGCGCTTCAAATCAGTGAGCTGGCTGGCGCGTGTCTACGTGTCGTTCTTTCGCGGGACACCGTTACTGGTGCAGTTGTTCGTGATCTATTACGGCTTCCCGCAACTGGGAATCGAGCTTGATCCGCTGCCAGCTGCGCTGATCGGCTTCTCGCTGAACATGGCCGCTTACGCCTGTGAAATCCTCCGCGCCGCGATCGGTTCGATCGAACGTGGTCAGTGGGAAGCCGCTGCGAGCATCGGCATGACCCGCGCGCAAACCCTGCGCCGGGCCATCCTGCCGCAGGCGATGCGCACGGCCTTGCCGCCGCTGGGCAACAGCTTCATTTCACTGGTCAAGGACACGGCACTGGCCGCCACCATTCAGGTGCCGGAACTGTTCCGCCAGGCACAGCTGATTACCGCCCGGACTTTCGAAGTCTTCACCATGTATCTTGCCGCCGCGCTGATCTACTGGATTCTGGCCACGGTGCTTTCGCACTTCCAGAACAAGTTGGAAGAGCGGGTCAATCGGCACGACCAGGAGTCCTGACGCGATGATTGTCGTGGAAAAACTGACCAAGCAATTCAAGAATCAAGTCGTGCTCAACGGCATCGATCTTGAGGTCAAGGAAGGCGAAGTGGTCGCGATCATCGGCCCCAGCGGTTCGGGGAAAACGACGTTCCTGCGTTGCCTGAATTTCCTTGAGCAACCCACCAGCGGCCGGATCAAGGTCGGCGATATCGAAATTGATACCAGCCGCCCGCTGAACCAGCAGCAGAGTCTGGTGCGCAATTTGCGCCAGCATGTGGGCTTTGTGTTCCAGAACTTCAACCTGTTCCCCCATCGCACGGCGTTGGAAAACGTCATCGAAGGCCCGATCGTGGTCAAGAAGATGCCGCGTGAAAAAGCCACTGCCCTAGGCATGAAGCTGTTGGCCAAGGTCGGACTCGCCGGTAAAGAAGACGCCTATCCGCGTAGGCTCTCCGGTGGTCAGCAACAGCGTGTGGCGATTGCCCGGGCGCTGGCGATGGAGCCGGAAGTGATTCTGTTCGACGAGCCGACTTCGGCCCTCGACCCGGAACTGGTTGGCGAAGTGCTGGCGACCATCCGTGGCCTCGCCGAAGAAAAACGCACCATGGTCATCGTTACCCACGAAATGGGTTTCGCCCGTGATGTGGCCAACCGTGTGGTGTTTTTCGACAAGGGCGTGATCGTCGAGCAAGGTGAGGCCAAGGCGCTGTTTGCCAACCCGAAAGAAGAGCGCACACAACAGTTTCTCAGCAAGTTTCTGAATCACGCCTGAGAACTTTCAAATATACCGCCCGCCAACTTCCACGGATGGAAGTTGCGCTCCATCCGCATTAACTCCCTATCCACAAACACAACTTAAGCCTGTAAAGTGCGGTACATATATATGTTCTGCAACAGATTCAACTTGTCTGGATTAAGCCCCACATTAGCAGTCAAGGTGCAAATGACTGAGCAGTGAACGCAACAAAAAACCCCGCAAACTGTAGCCCGATTCGCCAGCACATCTAGGCAGACTGCCTCGTCAACGTAGGAAACTTCTGATTAAACCGTAATTCACGGATTAACTAAGCCCTTCTATTGACTCCTCTGCGCGCTTCTTCTTATCTAGTCGCCAAGCGGCGCCACTTCATTAACTCAACAACACTTTGATAACCCCAAAGCGCCTTGTTGTATTGCCTGTTAATTCACGCCATTTGTTTTTTCAGAAACGGACTTCGTTGCAACGCTTCAAGGAGAGAAACCGATGACTCGCACTTCGCATACCCTCGAACTCGCAGCGCCGACTTTGGCGCCAGCGCAAAAAACCGGCATCAACCTGGCAGCGGCAGCGCATCTGCTGGTCGACGTGCAGCCCTATTTCGGCATGGACTCGGGGGATCTGATCGAGTTGTTCTGGAACAACTGCTACGTCGCCTCCCATGTCCTGACGGCCGAAGAGGTCGACATCGCGGTCAGCCTGCGGGTGCCGGAAAGCTTCATCATCAGCGGTTCGGCACGTATTCACTACCGGGTGATGCAGGTCGGTCATGGCCCGGCGCTGTCGGCGGCGACGCGCGTGCAGGTCAAACTCGACTGCCCCGGCGGGCAACCTTCAGCGCTGTGCGAGGATGAAAATCAGCAACTGGCGCCGGTGACGATTCCCGACACCATTCGCCGCCAGGGCGTGAATCCGAACCAGATCAAACGCGGCGTGCCGCTGACCATCGAACCCTATTCGAACATGGCCGAAGACGACGCCATCACCCTGCGCTGGGGTGACGTGCGCATGGACCTGGCGCCGATCACGGCAGCCGATGTCGGGTTGGCGATTCAGGTCTGGGTGCCCCCCGCGGTGATTGTCGAAGCCGGCGAAGATCTGCGTCTGGACGTGACCTATTGCGTGATTGACCGAGTCGGCAATAACTCACGCTGGGCGCCGCCCAGAACGCTGAGGATTGGTTGTGCGAACCCTTATCTGAAAGTGCCACTGAGGCCCGAACTCAAAGCCGCCGAACCCCGCAAGCCTTAACACCGATCTTTAATGGTGAGGAGTTCTGTGGCGAGGGGATTTATCCCCGTTGGGGCGCAAAGCGCCCCCTTCCTGATTAAAAGCGGGGCCTGCTGCGCAGTCCAGCGGGGATAAATCCCCTCGCCACAAAAATCACCTCACCCACAAAAATCATCTCACTACAAAAATCACCTTGCCACTGGGGTCGCGTCGGCGCAGGTAAAAATTGTTAACCAACCCGACCATCACCCCTTCTATGCATATTCCTAAAAGTTAGTTTATTTAATATTTATACACGCTTAGGGTATATGAACCGGACCACCGGACATTCTTTCGTTCGCCGCACTTATGCGGCGTTTTTCATGAGATGTGAGGTAGGCAGTATGGTCCGGAACACAATCACCCCAGTGCAGATCGCCAGGGCATTGCGTGCAGCCAAGGAGCGGCACTGATGTCCAGTCTGGCAGATGCAAACGTCCAGTCTGATCTGGACATCGCCCCGTTGTTGTTGCCCGCGCAGGTTTTGCGCAACGACGCACAAGCCATCAAGGCCGCCCATGAGCTGGCGCAAGTCGCCCGTGTGCAGGCCGCCAAGCGCGACCGCCAGCGCAAGTTGCCGTGGTCGGAAATAGAACAGTTCACTCGCAGCGGTTTAGGCAGCATTGCCATCCCGCGCGAATACGGTGGCCCGCAGGTTTCATTCGTCACGTTGGCCGAGGTGTTTGCGATCATTTCCGCGGCTGACCCGGCGCTGGGGCAAATTCCTCAGAACCAGTTCGGCATCATCAACCTGGTGCTCGGCAGCGCCACCGAAGAACAGAAAAAACAGCTGTTCCAGAGCGTTCTCGAAGGCTGGCGCATCGGCAATGCCGGGCCTGAACGCGGCACCAAAAACACCCTGGAGCTGAAAACGCGGATCACCGCCGATGGCGACGATTACGTGATCAACGGCCAGAAATTCTATTCCACCGGTGCTCTGTTTGCGCATTGGGTGGCCGTGAAGGCGCTCAACGACGATGGCAAGCAAGTGCTGGCCTTTGTCCGTCGTGGTACACCAGGTTTGCGCATCGTTGATGACTGGTCGGGCTTCGGTCAGCGCACCACCGCCAGCGGCACGATCCTGCTGAACAACGTGCGCGTCGAGGCGAGCCTGGTCGTCGACAACTGGAAGATCAACGAAACGCCGAATACCCAGGGCGCGGTGTCGCAACTGATTCAAGCAGCCATCGACGCCGGCATCGCCCGAGGCGCCATCGATGACGCCATCGAGTTCGTCAAAACCCGCGCACGCCCCTGGATCGACGCCAAGGTTGATCGCGCCAGCGATGACCTCTACGTGATCGCCGACATCGGCAAACTGAAAATCGAACTGCACGCCGCCGAAGCGTTGCTGCGCAAGGCCGGGCAAGTGCTTGATCAGGTCCACGCTGCGCCGCTCACCGCCGAGTCTGCCGCCCGCGCCTCGATTGCCGTGGCCGAAGCCAAAGTGCTGACCACCGAAATCTCGCTGCTGGCCAGCGAAAAGCTTTTCGAACTGGCCGGCAGCCGCGCGACCCTCGCCGAATTCAATCTCGACCGCCACTGGCGCAACGCCCGCGTGCACACGTTGCACGACCCGGTGCGCTGGAAATATCACGCGGTCGGCGCCTATCGCCTTAACGGCACTTTGCCTGCGCGCCATTCCTGGATCTGAGACGACCAGACATCTGGAGAAACCTATGACTTTTTCCCATCACGTCGCGGTCATCACCAGCGATGAGCAAGCCCTGATTGTCGCCAGCGACCTGGCCGAAGATTTCAAACGCGACAGCGCCCTGCGCGACCGTGAACGCCGCCTGCCACTGCCGGAACTCGACGTGTTTTCCCGCTCGGGCCTGTGGGGCATCAGCGTGCCGAAGGAATACGGTGGCGCTGGCGTCTCTAACGTGACCCTGGCCAAAGTCATCGCCCTGATCGCTCAGGCCGACGGCTCGCTCGGGCAGATTCCGCAGAACCATTTTTACGCACTGGAAGTGCTGCGCGTGAACGGCAGCCACGCACAAAAGCAACGGCTGTACGCCGAAGTGCTCGCCGGCCAACGCTTTGGTAATGCCTTGGCGGAATTGGGCACCAAAACCGCCCATGACCGCGTCACCAGCCTCAAGCGCGAGGGTGACGGTTATCGCATCAACGGTCGCAAGTTCTACGCGACCGGTGCGATTTACGCCCAGCGCATTCCGACCTCTGTAGTGGATGAAAACGGTGTGCAGCAACTGGCTTTCGTCCCGCGCACCAGCAAAGGCCTGACCGTGATCGACGACTGGAGCGGCTTCGGCCAACGCACCACCGGCAGCGGATCAGTCGTGTTCGAAGACGTGTACGTAGCGGCTGAAGACGTGCTGCCGTTTCAAAGCGCCTTCGAGCGCCCGACCACTGTCGGCCCGTTGGCACAGATCCTTCACGCGGCCATCGACACCGGCATCGCCCGCGCCGCTTACGAAGATGCCTTGCATTTCGTCCGTAGCAAAACCCGTCCATGGATCGATTCCGGCAATGACAAAGCCACCGAGGATCCGCTGACGCTGAAAAGCTTCGGGCACCTGAGCATTCGCTTGCATGCCACCGAAGCCTTGCTTGAACGCGCCGGCGAATTCCTCGACAAGGCTCAGGCCGAGACCAACGCCGAAACCGTTGCGGCGGCCTCGATCGCCGTCGCCGAAGCACGTGCGATCAGCACCGAAATTTCCCTGGCCGCCGGCAGCACGCTGTTCGAGCTTGCCGGCAGCCAGGCCACGCTGATCGAACACGGCCTCGACCGTCATTGGCGCAACGCCCGCGTGCACACGCTGCACGACCCGGTGCGCTGGAAGTATCACGCCGTGGGCAATTACTACCTCAACGACGAAAATCCTCCGTTGCGAGGGACCATCTGATGAGCGCTGTAAAAAAGAAGATCCTGCTCAATGCGTTCAACATGAACTGCATCGGCCACATCAACCACGGCCTGTGGACGCATCCGCGCGATACCTCCACCCGTTACAACACCATTGAATACTGGACCGAACTGGCGCAGTTGCTGGAACGCGGACTGTTCGACGGCTTGTTCATTGCCGACATCGTCGGGGTGTATGACGTCTACCAGAACTCGGTCGACGTCACGCTGAAAGAGTCGATTCAGTTGCCGGTCAACGATCCGCTGTTGCTGGTTTCAGCCATGGCCGCCGTCACCAAAAACCTCGGTTTCGGCCTCACCGCCAACCTGACTTATGAGCCGCCGTATCTGTTCGCCCGGCGCATGTCGACGCTCGATCATCTGAGCCGTGGTCGCGTGGGCTGGAACATTGTCACCGGCTACCTCGACAGCGCCGCCAAAGCCATGGGCCTCAGCGAACAGGTCGAGCACGACCGTCGCTACGACCAGGCCGATGAGTACCTGGAGGTGCTCTACAAACTCTGGGAAGGCAGTTGGGAAAACGGCGCGGTGCTCAATGACCGTGAACAGCGCCTCTATGCCCAACCGGAAAAAGTGCACAAGGTCGAGCACAAGGGCGAGTTCTATCAGGTCGAGGGTTATCACCTTTGCGAGCCGTCACCGCAGCGCACGCCGGTGTTGTTTCAAGCGGGCAGTTCCGAGCGTGGTTTGCTGTTCGCCGGGCGTCATGCCGAGTGTGTGTTCATCAGCGGCCAGAACAAACCGTCGACCAAGGTTCAGGTCGACAAGGTGCGCGCCAGCGCCGTTGAAGCCGGGCGCAATCCTGAGGACATCAAAGTGTTCATGGGCCTCAACGTCATCGTCGGCGCCACTGAAGAAGCGGCGTGGGCCAAACACGCCGAATACCTCAGCTACGCCAGTGCCGAGGCCGGCGTGGCGCATTTCTCGGCGTCCACCGGCATCGACTTTTCCCAGTACGAGATCGACGAACCGATCCAGTACGTGAAGAGCAACGCCATCCAGTCCGCCACCAGGAACCTGCAAAACAATGACTGGACCCGGCGCAAGTTGCTCGACCAGCACGCCCTCGGTGGCCGCTACATCACCGTGGTCGGTTCGCCGGAGCAAGTGGCGGATGAGCTGGAATCGTGGATCGCTGAAACCGGCCTCGACGGCTTCAACCTGACCCGCATCGTCACCCCGGAAAGCTATGTCGATTTTATTGAACTGGTGATTCCCGAGTTGCAGCGACGCGGGTCGTACAAGACGGCGTATGACAGCGGCAGCTTGCGCGAGAAGCTGTTTCACGGCGCGGCGCAGTTGCCCGAGCAACACACCGGATCTTCGTACCGGCATTAAAAGCTTCGCGAGCAGGCTCGCTCCCACAGTTGGAATGCATTTCCCCTGTGGGAGCGAGCCTGCTCGCGAAGAGGCCCGAACAGACACCACAAATTTATGCACTGACTAGAAAACCCTCATGACCAAAAAACGCCTGTCCCACCCAGTCAAAGCACTGGCCCTGGCCCTCGGCCTGTTCAGCTCGGCCATCTTCGCCGCTGACGCCCCACTGAAAATCGGCACCACCGCCGCGTTCGCCATCCCGCTGGAAGCCGCCGTCGAAGAGGCCTCCAAACAAGGCCTGAAAGTCGAACTGGTGGAGTTCACCGACTGGATCGCGCCGAACGTCAGCCTCGCTGCCGGCGACATCGACGTGAACTACTTCCAGCACATCCCCTTCCTCGAAAACGCCAAAGCCGCCTCGGGTTTTGACCTGGTGCCGTTCGCCCCGGGGATCATCAACAACGTCGGCCTCTATTCGAAAAAATACAAAAGCTTCGACGAGTTGCCGGAAGGCGCCAGCGTCGCCATCGCCAACGACCCGATCAACAGCGGCCGTGGTCTGCAACTGCTGGCCAAGGCTGGTTTGATTACGCTGAAACCGGGCGTTGGTTACAAGGCCAGCGAAGAAGACATCGTCGCAAACCCGAAGAAAATCAAAATCCTGCAAGTCGAAGCAGTGCAACTGGTGCGCGCCTACGACGACGCCGATCTGGTCCAGGGTTACCCGGCCTACATTCGGCTGGCGAAGACTTTCGATGCCGGTTCGGCGCTGCTGTTCGACGGCCTCGACCACAAGGAATACGTGATCCAGTTCGTCATCCAGCCGAAGAGCAAAACCGACCCGCGCCTGATCAAATTCGTCGATATCTATCAGCACTCGCCGGCCGTTCGCGCCGCACTGGATAAGGCCCACGGCAAGCTGTATCAGGCCGGCTGGGAAAGCTGAGCATGACGGCCGCGATCCAACGGCGACTGGAGACTCCAGAGCCACACAATGCTGAAAAGACCGAACTTCACCCTGAGTTGAATCGCGCCCACGTACGCTTCATCGGTTTGGGCAAAACCTACAACGGCCGGCAAGGCCCGGTCGCGGCGCTGCAAGGCATCGATCTGGCAATCCAGCGTGGCGAGGTGTTCGGCATCATCGGCCGCAGCGGCGCCGGCAAGTCGTCGTTGATCCGTACGATCAATCGTCTGGAACAGCCGACTTCAGGGCGCGTGCTGATCGATCAGGTGGACATCGGCGAGTTCGATGAGAATCGCCTGGTTGCCCTGCGCCGGCGCATCGGCATGATCTTTCAGCACTTCAATCTGATGTCAGCGAAAACGGTTTGGCAGAACGTCGAGCTGCCGCTGAAGGTAGCCGGCGTACCGAAAGAACAACGCGAGAAAAAGGTTCGCGAACTGCTCGAACTGGTGGGCCTGCAAGCCAAGCACAAAGCCTATCCGGCGCAGTTGTCCGGCGGGCAGAAACAGCGTGTCGGCATCGCCCGCGCGCTGGTGCATGACCCGGATATCTTGCTCTGCGACGAGGCGACCTCGGCGCTCGACCCGGAAACCACACAGTCGATCCTCGGCCTGCTGCGCGAGATCAACAAACGCCTGGGCCTGACCATCGTGCTGATCACTCATGAGATGGCGGTGATTCGCGACATCTGCGATCGCGTCGTGGTGCTGGAGCATGGTCGCGTTGTTGAACAAGGCCCGGTCTGGGAAGTGTTCGGCAATCCGCAACACGAGGTCAGCCAGACCTTGCTCGCGCCGTTGCAACACGCATTGCCGGAAGAATTGCAGAGCCGCTTGCAGACGCAGTCGCCCTCCGCCGAAGCCGCCGTGATCCTGCGTTTGCAGTTCACCGGCGCTGCCGCCGACGAGCCGGATCTGGCCGCACTGTTTGCAGCACTCGGCGGTCGGGTGAAGTTGCTGCAGGGCGGCGTCGAACGAATTCAGGGGCATGCGCTCGGGCAACTGTTGCTGTCGGTCAGCGGCTCAGCGTTCAGCGCCGAGCAATTGCGCGAGCGTGCCAGGCCATGGGCGCAACGAGTGGAGGTGCTGGGTTATGTGGTTTGATCGCTTGCTGCAAGGTTTCATCGACACCTTTCTGATGGTCGGCGTGTCGTCGTTGATCGCGTTGCTGGTGGGGATTCCCATGGCGGTGATTCTGGTCACCAGCGACAAGGGCGGGATCTACCAAGCGCCGGTTTTGAACCGGGCCTTGGGCGCTTTCGTCAACCTGTTCCGCTCGATCCCGTTTCTGATTCTGATGGTCGCGCTGATTCCCTTCACCCGGTTGATTGTCGGCACGACTTACGGTGTCTGGGCAGCAGTGGTGCCGCTGACGATTGCGGCTACGCCGTTCTTCGCGCGGATTGCTGAAGTGAGCCTGCGAGAAGTTGATCATGGCTTGATCGAAGCTGCGCAGGCGATGGGTTGCCGGCGCTGGCACATCGTCTGGCATGTGTTGCTGCCGGAAGCGCTGCCAGGCATTGTCGGCGGGTTCACCATTACGCTGGTCACGATGATCAACTCATCGGCCATGGCCGGGGCGATTGGCGCCGGTGGTCTGGGCGACATTGCCTACCGCTACGGTTACCAGCGCTTTGACAGCCAGATCATGCTGACGGTGATTGTGTTGCTGGTGGCGCTGGTGGCGCTGATTCAATTGGGTGGGGACCGGTTGGCGCGGGGGTTGGACAAGCGTTGAGCAAAGCGGGATTTATGCAGCGCTTTCGCAATCGCTCTAGCTAGCAGGCTAGCTCTCACCGTTGGAATGCGTTCCCCTGTGACAGCTAGCCCTCCCCGCTTGATGGCGTATATTCGGCAAACCCCAATTGCCCAAGCAGCCCCGACCATGAAACATACCTCCGACGACCTCGCACAGATCACCGCCACCACGCTGGGCAATTACAACGCGGTGGCCGAAGACTTTCGTGAAGGTACTCGCGATCACGATGTCAGCCAGAACATCGATGCGTTGTTGCGGCACCTTAAGGGAGAGGCGCCGTTCACGATTCTCGATTTCGGCTGTGGCCCGGGGCGCGATTTGCAGACATTCACGCGCATGGGTCATATCGCGGTCGGCCTCGACGGCTCACAAGAGTTTGCGCGAATGGCCCGCGAGGACAGTGGCTGCGAAGTCTTGCAGCAGGATTTTCTAAAGCTTGATCTGCCGGCAGAACGCTTCGACGGAATTTTTGCCAACGCGGTGCTGTTTCATGTGCCGCTGCAGGAATTGCCGCGGGTGCTGCAACAGTTGCACGGCACGTTGAAACCTGGCGGCGTTCTGTTCAGCTCCAATCCTCGCGGGGATAACCGCGAGGGCTGGAACGGGCGGCGTTATGGCGCGTATCACGACCTCGAAGCCTGGCGCGGATTGTTGACGACGGCCGGGTTTGTCGAGCTGGAGCACTACTTCCGCCCGGCAGGGCTGCCGCGTGAGCAACAGCCGTGGTTGGCCAGCGTCTGGCGCAAGCACTGAGTCAAGGCGAGGTCTGCACGCGATAGTGACTGACCGCTCCTTCAGGTGTCACCACCGTGATGCTTGCGCCGGGCAAAGTCTGCCCGCGCACCTCGCGCGCAGCCTGATCAAAATTGGCCAGCAGCCGAGTGCCGTCCTCAAAAGAAGTCTGCTGCACTCGGCGGTCCGCGCTCAGCCATTGGAAATCAACCAGCGCCTGAGTCGCCAGACGTTCATGCAAGGGACGGAAAAACGCATCCTGCCGGGCAATCAACGGCAACCGCTGCGCAAGCGTCGCCGCACTCAGGTGATACAGCGGCGGCACGTTGTAAAGCAATTGCATGAGTTCGTTGTCCACCCGCACGTTGCTCAGCTTCAGGCTGTCGTACAACCAATGATGCGAGGTGATCACCGACCCGTGGAACACCGCCTGGTACAGCGGCAAACGGCTGGTCGGGTCAAAGTGGATGCGCCGATAGGGCTCTTTCATCGGCACGGACTTGAAGAACACTGCCGGTTGCTCCGGTGGATACCATTTGCCCGTGAAGTATTTCGATTCGGGGTTCTTGCTCATGTCGACATCGCCCCAACCGATGACTGGCGTCTGCATGCCATGTGTAAACAGCACCCCTTGCGCGGTGGTCGCATTACCATCCTCGGAACCGCTTGGCAGTTGCAACACCTGGTTGATCCAGCGTGACGCCAGGACTTTGCTCTCGGCGTTTTGCGCCTGAGTCATGGGGGCAGCGGGGCGGTAGCTGTCGAACAGCATGCCGGTAGCGTAAGCGTCGAGAAACCAACTGTTGAACCCGGCCGCCGCTTGAATGGCTTTGACCCGTTGTTCGAGCAACGGTCGTACGCAACGCGGATCGGTGTAATAGCCCGATTGCTGAAAGCCGCTTTTCCTCGTACCGTTTTCCAGCACGATGGCGCACTCGGCATTCGCCTTGTCACCCAGATGTGCCGTGGTCCAATCCGGATTCTCGTCGCGGCTCAGCGACGTTTCGTAGGAGTCATACGGCGCGACCAGATACCCCGCCGCCACGCCCGCACGCACCACCTCCGGGTGCCAGAGCCCGCCCTCCCAGCCTTCGCCGAGCCCCAGCCACAGTCGTGACAACCCGGCCCTTTGCAATTGCGCCAGCGTCTCCAGCGACAGGGTGCTGCCCCACTGCTGCGGGTCGGCAGTCAAGGCGTCCGCGAAGGTATCGTTGACTTGCGCCCGCAACTGTCCATAACCGTCTGCCAGTGCCTGCATGTCGGGCACGGCTCGGGCCTGCCAGGTTTTGCGCGCCTGAGTGTTCAACGCACGGTTGAAACTGCGCAACAACACGGTTTTCTGATAGCCATTCAACGCCGTTCTGGTGGCGAGAATCGGTACCGTTTCAGGGTCCATCGCAGCGCGCAATTCACTCACCAGCGCTCCAGGGTCGCGTAGCCCGTCGAGCAGCGCTGGCCAGTCGCGCACATCTTTTTGCCCCAGCAAGTCGTTGCCCCACAGGTAGACATGGCTCGCACCCAGCAATTTGCTCGCCTGCGGGGTCTGCTCAAGCTTGCTGCTCAAGGTTTCATAGCGCCCGTTATCGATAAGCCATTGTCGATAGCGTTTTGCGCCCGCCAACGGGTCCGTCGATCCCAGAAACAGGGTGAACGTCAGCGGCGTCGAAGGCTGCAGGGATGTGAATTGATGCCGCGCAGACAACGCCAAAACATCGCTTGGCGCGCTGAACAGCAGTTGATTGTTGTAGGGATTGGTCAGCAACCAGTTCAGGTTGAACCCTTCGTGCTGGACGCCCCACAGCGGCAGGCTGAGGTCCTGGGTGGTGTTGAACGCGCCCTGACTCGTCAGAAACTTTCGCCACACGGCGTCGCCACGGGGCACGTAATGCCCCTCGGCCAACGGCCAGATCAGTCCTTTGCCCATGGCTTCGGCGGGTTGGCGCAGGAACTCCAGCTCCGCAGGCTCACGCGCCGTGATCGAGAAGGACAGGTCGCGCTGATCCAGAGCAACACTGAGGGACCAGGCGCCTTCGTCCCATTGCCAGTCGATGCGATTGCCGCGTTGCACCTGCTCGCTGACTTTGTGTGCGGCAACGCCCGCCGAGGCCTGAACGGTCGGACTGTCGGCCGGGGTGACACGCACAGCCAGAGTCGCGAGATCGATCTGCACCCGCCACAGCGAGTTCTCCAGCACGGTATCGGCCAACGCCGAAGGCGACAGGCACAGCGCGACGATCAACAGCACCGGGCGCATCCAGCAAGTAGCGATCGACATCAGACGTCCCTCTTCCAAATGGAGGAGGGACGTTAACGCATTACCCGTGAGCTGTAAGTCGGATCATTCCCAAAGGTGTAACAAGCAAAATCAATGGGACGCTGGCGATGAGTCCTTCTTCGGCTCGCGAATCTTGTACCAGGCCACATACAACGCCGGCAAAAACAGCAGCGTCAGCAATGTCGCGACAACGATCCCGCCGATCATCGCGTAAGCCATCGGCCCCCAGAACACCTCCCGGGCAATCGGGATCATGCCCATGCTCGCCGCCGCTGCGGTCAGCAGGATCGGCCGACGCCGGTGCTCGGTCGCTTCCACCACCGCATCCCACGGTTCATAGCCCTTCTTCTCGTATTCATCGATCTGCGTCACCAGAATCACCGAGTTACGGATGATGATGCCGATCAGCGCCAGGATCCCGAGAATCGCCACGAAACCCATGGGCGTACCGGTCGGCACCAGCGCCAGCACCACGCCGATCAGCCCCAGCGGCGCAACACTCGCCACCAGGAACATCTTCTGCACGCTGTGCAGCTGGATCATCAGGAAGGTCGCCATCAAAAACAGCATCAACGGCAGCACTTTGGCAATCGGCCCCTGGGCCTTGCCGCTTTCCTCGACCGTACCGCCAGTGGCGACTTTGTAGCCGACCGGCAGTTTTTCGGCGAAGGCGTCAATGGACGGTTTCAGCAGTTTCACCAGATCGGTGGGCTGAATCTCGTCGCGCACCGAGGCCTTGATGGTGATGGTCGGCAAGCGGTCGCGGCGCCACACCAACGGCTGCTCCAACTCATACCGCACCGTGGCGAACGCCAGCAGTGGAATCGAGGTGCCGCTCGGCGTGACGATCTGCAGGTTTTGCAGGGTTTCCGGGGTGCCGCGTTCGGAATCGACTGCGCGGCCGACGACGTTGATCAGGTAAATATCATCATCGACCTGAGTCAGAGGCGAGCCGCTGACGATGCTGTTCATCAGATTCGCCACGTCTTCTGACGACAGCCCGAGTTGGCGCGCCTTGTCTTGTGCAATATCGATACGCAGGACTTTACCCGGCTCGTTCCAGTCGTAAATGATCTCGCCGATGTGCGAGTTCTTGTCCAGTTCGGTGGCCAGGTCGATCGCGTGCTTGCGCACCTGATCGATGTCTTTGCCGCTGATCCGGTACTGGATCGGCCGCCCGACCGGCGGGCCCATTTCCAGCGCCTGCACGTAGCTGCCAATGCCGACGAAGTCTTTGCGCAAGCGCTCACGCAGGCGTTGACTCAAAGCCTCGCGCGATTCGAAATTTTTGCTGACGATCACCAGTTGCGCGTAGTACGGGTTCTGCAATTGCTGGTCGAGCGGCAGGTAGAAACGGATCGCGCCCTGACCGATGTAGGTGCTCCAGCGCACGATGTCCGGATCACCCTTGAGGGTTTCTTCCAGCTTATCCACGGCTTTGCGGGTTTCGTTGATCGAGGCGTTTTGCGGCAGATTCAGGTCGACCAGAATTTCCGGCCGATCGGATGACGGAAAGAACTGGTTCTGCACAAAGCGCATGCAGAACACCGCCAGCACGAAGCACAGAATCGTGATGCCGATCGCCCACCAACGGTTGCGCATCGACCACAACAAACCATGGTTGAAGGCCCGCCCAATGCGCCCAGGCTCGGCTTTGTGCGGTTTCACATTGGTGCTGAGGATGTGCACGCCGATCACCGGCGCGAACAGCACGGCGACGATCCACGACACCAGCATCGCCACCGCGATCACCGCAAACAAGGTGAAGGTGTACTCACCCGCAGAGCTGGCGTTGAGACCGATCGGCACGAAACCGGCCACGGTCACCAGCGTCCCGGTAAGCATCGGGAACGCCGTCGAGGTGTAGGCGAACGTCGCTGCCTGTTCCTTGGTCTCGCCCATTTCCAGACGCGTGACCATCATTTCCACGGTGATCATCGCATCGTCCACCAGCAGGCCGAGGGCGATGATCAAGGCACCGAGGGAAATCCGCTGCATGGTGATGCCGCTGTATTCCATGAACACAAACACCATCGCCAGCACCAGCGGAATCGAGCACGCTACCACCAGTCCGGCGCGCACGCCGAGGCTGATAAAGCTCACCACCAGCACGATGATCACCGCTTCGAACAACGCGCTGGTGAAGCCGCCGACGGCCTCCTCCACCACCACCGCCTGATCGGACACCGTGTGCACGCCGACGCCCACGGGCAGGTCGGCGGTCAATTGGTCGATGCGTGCGTGCAGTGCCTTGCCGAACTCCTGCACGTTGCCGCCCTTCTGCATGGCAATCGCCAGGCCGATAGCCGGTTTGCCGTCGAAGCGGAACTCGGGGGTGGCCGGATCGACGTAACCACGGCTGATGTCAGCGATGTCGGCCAGACGATAGAAACGATCATTGAGCTTGAGATTGACCTCGGCCAGGTCCTTCTCGGAGGCAAACTGGCCCGAGGTGCGCACGGAGATCCGCTCGGGGCCGGCCTCGATGACACCTGCCGGGGTCACGGCGTTTTGCGATTGCAGGCTCTGCACCACCTGACGCTGATCGATCCCCAGCGCTGCGAGTTTGCGCGTGGAGAAGTTCAGGTAAATCACTTCGTCCTGCTGACCGACCATCTCGATCTTGCCCAGCCCTGGCACATTACGGATCTCGGCGCGCGCCTGCTCGACGTAATCGCGCAGTTGGCGCATGGTCAGACCGTCGGCGGTAAACGCGTAAACCGAGCCGTAAACATCACCAAATTCATCGTTGAATCCCGGCCCCTGAATACCTTGGGGAAACTGCCCGCGAATGTCGTCGATCTTCTTGCGCACCTGGTACCAGATTTCCGGAATGTCCTTGGCACTGGTGGTGTCGCGCAGGTACACGTACACCGTCGATTCGCCGGGGCGCGTATAGCTTTTCACGTAGTCGAGGGAGTCCAGCTCTTCGAGTTTTTTCTCGATGCGGTCGGTGACTTGCTTAAGGGTTTCTTCTTGCGTCGCGCCCGGCCATTTGGTCTGGATAACCATGGTCTTGATGGTGAACGAAGGGTCTTCTTCACGCCCCAGATTGAAGTATGAGAACACCCCCATGAGCAATCCGACGAACATCAGATACCAGACGAAAGACTGATGCTTGAGGGCCCATTCGGAGAGGTTGAAAGAGCCTTTCATTGACTGTCCTCGTCAAGTTTCACGGATTGTCCGGGTTTTAGACTGTTGACGCCGGCGCTGACCACTCGCTCGCCGTTCTTCACGCCGCCGGCAAGCACCACGCTGCTGTTGGTACGGCTGATGACCGTGACGTCGCGAGGGCTGACGGTCTTGTTTTGCGTGTCGATCACCCAGATACGCGATTTGCCGTCGACCTCTTGCAGCGCCGTTGCGGGCAATTCGATACGCGGTTTGATCGCCGAACTGAGGGTCACACTGATCGCCGTGCCGAGGCGGAAACCGTCGGGGGTGTCTGCCAGCGTCAGGCGTGCCCGTCGCGTGCGAGTAGCGCTTTGCGCCTGCGGTTCGATTTCGCGAATGGTCGCAGTGGTCTTGATGCTCGGATCAAGTTGCGCCGCGACCAGGAACACCACATCGCTGGGGATCTGGTCGACCAGCGTGTCCGGCAGGTCGATCACCGCTTCCTTGATGTCCGGTTGCGCCAGCGTTACCACTTGCTGGCCGGCAGTCACTACCTGCCCGGCCTCGGCGTTCCAGGCAGTGACCACGGCGCGGTGGTCGGAGCGCAATTCGGTGTAGCCGAGTTGATCCTTGCTTTGATTGACCGCCGCACGCGCCTGATCGAGCGAGGCTTGCGTGGTTTTCAGATCAGTCGTGGCAATGTCCAGCTGCGCCTGCGCTCCGACACCGCGATCAAACAGCGCTTGCTGGCGGCGCGCATTGGCTTGCGCGTTGATCAGTTGCGCCTGGACTTTCGCCAGATCGCCCTGGGCCGAACGCAACTGGTTCTGCTGATCAGACGGGTCGAGGGTGGCGAGCAACGTGCCCTTCTCCACTTCAGCTCCGACATCGACGTTACGGCTGGCGATGCGGCCGCCGACGCGGAAACCGGTGTTGCTCTCGTAGCGTGCCTGAATACTGCCGGCAAAGCGCCCGAGATTTTCTTCGCTCAAAGCCTCGACCTTGACCGACAGCACCGGACGTACCGGCTCAGGCGGTGGTTCCTTCTTGGAGCACGCGACCAACAACACAGCAAGGGGTAACAGCCACAGAGACTTCATGGCTGTGCTCCCGGTTGCAGATCCTTGTAGGTGTTTTCGGCGATCTCGACTTTCATCCCCGGGTGCAGCAATTGCCCACCGGCGACGATGACTTTCTCGCCACCCTTGAGGCCTTCGCTGATGATGACTTTGCCGGTCAGGTAACGCCCAACCGTGACCGTGTGCAACTGCGCTTCACCTTTATCGTCAACCATCCACACCGCCGGGTCGCTGATGTTTTTGGTCAACGCCGACCACGGCAACTCAACCGCCGATTTGCCCGAGCCTTTGGCCGTGGCACTGACTACCGATCCGAGTTGCATGCCCGGCGGCAATTTATCGAGGGTCACTTTGACTTGTACGGTGCCGGACTGCGCTGACACCGCCGGGGTGATTTCGCGCACAGTACCAGTGGTTTTGATCTCGGGATTGTCGAGCAGGCTAACGGTGATCCTGTTATCCGAAGGACGTTCGGCCAGCAACGACTCATAGACGTTGAATACCGCATCGCGGTCGCCGTCTCGGGCCAGTTTGTAAATAGGCGCCGTGGCCTGTACCACCTGGCCGACCTCGGCCTGACGCTCGGTGATGATCCCGGGAGCGTCGGCAATCAACGAGGTGTAGCTGAGTTGATCCTTGGCATTGGCCAGTTGCGCCTGGGCCGCACTCAATGCGCTTTGGCTACTGCGCAACGCCGCTTGTGCGGAATCGTATTCGCTCTGGCTGGTATACCCCTTGGGCAACAGTTTTTGCTGGCGCACGAACGCCGCAGCAGTCTGCTTGACCCGCGCCTGTTCGGCGACCACTTGGGCCTGAGCCGAGTCGACGTTAGTCTGCAAATCCTTGGGATCGAGTTTGGCCAGCACTTGTTTGGCGGTCACGCGGTCACCGACATCGACCATGCGCTGGATGATCTTGCCGCCGACGCGGAACGACAATTCAGTCTCCACACGCGCCTGCACATCGCCGGTGAGGGTCACGGCAGCCGCGTATTCCGCGGGCTTGACCTCTTGCACGAAGACGCGCGGCAGGTATTCCTGCGGGGCTTTTTTCTCCCCGCACGCGGCGAGCAAAGTGAACAGGCTCAGCATGACCGCTGTTTTCAATCCGGGACTCGCCATGCAGACTCCTTCCTGTGTACGAACGTGCAAGTGACGATACGACTGTGAGCTTAGAACAGGGTTCAACGTTCGCTCGTATGATGCTGAATTTACCCCGGCAGCTCCTGCAGTGGTCGCCTCAAGAGAAGGAATTTCATGCTCAAGACCCTCGCGGTGGCCAATTACCGCTCGATCAATAAATTGGTGATTCCGCTGGGCCGTCTGAACCTGATCACCGGGCCCAACGGCAGCGGCAAGTCCAATCTCTACCGGGCATTGCGCCTGTTGGCGGAGACGGCGCAGGGTGGCGTGGTCAATGCGCTGGCCCGTGAGGGCGGGCTGGATTCGACGTTCTGGGCGGGGCCGGAAACCATCAGCCGGCGCATGCGCAACGGTGAAGTGGCAATCGAGCCGACGGTGCGCCAGGGCGTGAAGCGTCTGCGGCTGGGGTTTGCCGGGGAGGATTTCAGTTATTCGATCGCCTTGGGTTTGCCCGAGCCAAGCCGATCGTTTTTTTCCCTCGACCCGGAAATCAAAAAGGAATGCATCTGGGCCGGACCGTTCTATCGCCCGGCCAGCCTGTTGGTGGATCGAAACGGGCCGATGATCCGCGCTCGCGAAGGTCGTAGCTGGGATGTACTGGCTCAACACACGCCAAATTTCGACAGCCTGTTCGACCAGGTTGGCAGCCTGCGCAGCTCCCCCGAAGTGTTTCAGATGCGCGAATTCATCCGCCGCTGGCGCTTCTATGACCACTTTCGCAGCGACGCCGAGGCACCAGCGCGGCAACCGCAACTGGGCACGCGTACGCCGGTGTTGCATCACGATGGCCGCGATCTGGCGGCGGCGTTGCAGACGATCATCGAGATCGGCGATCCCGAAGCATTGCAGACCGCGATCAGTGATGCGTTCCCCGGCGCTCGGCTGCGTATCGAGCCTCAGTCTGGCGGACGTTTTGCCATCGAGTTTTATCAGGAAGGCTTGTTGCGTCCGTTATCGGCGGCAGAACTGTCTGACGGGACGTTGCGCTATCTGTTGCTGATCGCAGCACTGCTGACGCCACGACCACCGTCCCTGATGGTGCTGAACGAGCCGGAAACCAGCCTGCACCCGGATTTGCTGCCGGCGCTGGCGCGCTTGATTATTCGCGCATCGGAGCAGTGTCAGGTGTGGGTGGTGTCGCATGCGCGGCGGCTGATTTCGGCGTTACAGGAAGACTCCGAATGCAATTGCATCGTCCTGGAAAAAACGCTTGGGCAAACCGGGATTGTCGGGCAGCGAGTGCTGGATGAGCCGGCGTGGCATTGGCCGGATTGAGCGCTCCAGCCAAAAGCCCCTCACCCTAACCCTCTCCCGGGGGGAGAGGGGACTGAACGCGTTTTTCTGTCGAGTTACGCCGACATGAAAGTCTTGAGTTGGACTCAGGTCATGAAAAGCCCAAGGATCGGCTCCCTCTCCCTCGGGAGAGGGCTGGGGTGAGGGGCAAGCCTCACCACCGACCTAACAGACAATCACCCCTGCCACTTGCCACCCTCAACAATCACGCTTTCAGGCTGGGTGTCATCGCTCAGTTCCTTACGCACATATTGGTCGTAGAGCTTGAGCAGATACTTCTCTTCACCCAGCTTGGCCAACTCGGTATTTACCCAGTCACGCAGCTCGACGTTGCCCTTCTTCACTGCCGGCGCAATCGGCGCTTCGGCCCCAAGCTTTTCATCCAGCACGCGATAGCCCGGGTTCTGCTTGGCCCAGCTGAACAGCACCAGATTGTCCTGTGCATAAGCATCGCCACGGCCGTTGGCCAAGGCTTGCAGCGACTCGGAGTTTTTCTCGAACTTGAGCAATTTCCAGTCCGGGTGATTCTTGGTCAGCCAGATATCGGCAGTGGTGCCGGTGGTAACGATGGTGGTGCGGGTCGCTAGATCATCGAGGCTTTTCACCGCGCTGTTCTGCGGCACCAGTGCCTGTACCGCGACTTTCAGATTCGGGTTGGTGAACTCAACCGCTTCCTTGCGCTCCGGGGTCACGGTCATGTTGGCGAGGATCAGATCGACCTTGTCGCTTTGCAGAAACGGAATGCGGCTCGCCGGTTCCACCGCAACGAATTCGACTTTGTTCTCGTCGCCGAGCAGATCCTTGGCGAAACGCCGGCCGATGTCAGTATCGAAACCCACGTAGCGCCCGGCCTCGTCAACAAAACCAAATGGCGGCTTATCGGTGAAGACACCGACGATCAGTTTGTCGCGGGCCTTGATCTTGTCCAGGTAACCGGCTGGCGCAGTGCTTTCGCTGGCGACTTTCGGCTTGGCCGGTTCTTCGGATTTGTTGCAACCGGCCAGCAGTGCGAGGCCAAGCAGCGGCAGTAAAAACAGATTTGATTTGGCAGTTTTCATAGCAGTTCCAGTTCCTTTTTTGGATTCGTTTCGGGCAGTGTTGCAACGAAGGAGAACTTCTCCAGAAACTGCTGCGCGCGTGCGGTTTGCGGGTTCGTAAAGAAAATCTCGGGCGGGTTCTGTTCAAGGATGCGCCCGGCGTCCATGAACACAATGCGATCGGCCACCGCGCGGGCGAAGGCCATTTCGTGGGTGACGATCAGCAGGGTCATGCCCTCGCGGGCCAGGCCCTGAATAACCTGCAAAACTTCCTTGACCATTTCCGGGTCGAGGGCGGCGGTCACTTCGTCGAAGAGCATCACGCGCGGGTTCATGCACAACGAACGGACGATGGCGATGCGTTGCTGTTGGCCACCGGAGAGCTGCCGAGGGAAGGCATCACGCTTGTCCGCCAGACCGACGCGTTCGAGCAACGCTTCGGCTTGTTGCTGGGCCTCACGACGCTGGCGCTTCTGCACCTTGAGCGGGCCAAGCAGCAAATTGTCGAGCACACTCATGTGCGGAAACAGGTGATAACTCTGGAACACCATGCCGATCTGCTGGCGGATGTCGCGCCAGTCGGTGGCCTTGTTCAAGAGTTCGCGCCCGGCAAATTTCAAGCTGCCGCTGTGGGCTTCTTCGAGGCCGTTGAGGCAACGCAGCAACGTGCTTTTGCCGCAACCGCTGGGGCCGAGGATGACGATCACTTCGCCGGACTTCACCGTCAGGTCGACGCCATTGAGCACCTGCTGCTCGCCGTAGAATTTGTTGAAGCCGTGAAACTCGATCAATGCGCTCATGCTTGCGTCCAGCGCCGCTCCAGCACGCGCGAGGCGGCCGACAGCGGGTAGCAGATGAAAAAGAAAAACAGAAACAGCGCACCGTAGATCAACACCGATTCGTAGGTGCGCTCGATGATCTGCTGGCCGACCTTGATCACATCGACCACGCCGATCAGCACCGCCAGCGAGCTGGTCTTGATGATCCGCGTGTAGACGTTGATGGTCGGCGGGGTCATGCGCTTCAGCGCTTGCGGCAGCAGCACGTAGCCGTAGAGTTGCACGGCGTTCAGACCAATCGACAGACCCGCCTCACGCTGGCCGCGCGGCAACGAATGCAGCGCACCGCGCGCCACTTCACCGATCTCGCTGGCACCCCACAACGACAACACCAGCACCGCGCACCAGAAACTCGGAATGCTCAGGCCGAAGAAAATCGGCAGGCCGAAAAACAGCAGGTACAGCCAGACCAGCACTGGAATTGCCCTGAACAGCTCCAGGTACACCCGTAAAATCGCGTTCAGCCATGTCACGTTGAGCGTGCGCAATACACCGTAGAGCACGCCACCGACGGTGCTGATGGCAATGCTCAGGAACGAGATCGACAAGGTCTGCCCGGCACCTTTGGCCAATTGCGGCAACGACACCCAGAGTAATTCAAGACCCGAACTGGCCATGCTGGAGCCTCCTTTCCAGACGACTGAGCAGCAGCGACAGCGGCAAGAACAACAGCACGCAGATCAGCGTCAGTACGGCGAGCATTTCGTAGGTTTTGTAGTAGAGCGCGATGTAGCTTTTGGTCGTGTAGAGGATTTCCGGCACTGCGACCGCCGAGACCACAGTGGTTTCCTTGAGCAGGAAAATGAAATTGGCAAACAGCGATGGCAGGCTGAGGATCCCCGCTTGCGGGAGGATCACGTAGCGCAGCAACTGGCCGTGAGACAGGCCGATGGAGCGCCCCGACTCCAGTTGCGCCTGCGGCACCGCATCGACGCCGGCACGCAGCACTTCGGTGAGGTAAGCGCCGCCGAGGAAGGTCATGGTGATGATTGCGGCAGTGAAGCCGGAGACCTGAATCCCCGCTGCCGGTAAGGCGAAATAGACGAAGAACAGCTGGATCAGCAGCGGCGTATTACGCGCCAGCTCCACGTACAAGCCGACCATTTTTTGCAGGTAAGGCGTGCGGAACACCAGAATCGTCGCATTGAGCAATGCCACCAGCAGCGAAGTGCCAATGGCGATGAATCCAACCTGCAGCGTCACGCCCACGGCTTTGAGAAACGCCGGCAGAGTGCTGAGAATAAAAGCGTAATCGAAGGTCATGCAGCGTCCTGACGTCGCTCGGTAAACGACGGTGGTGCAGTCCATGGACAGCGGATGGCTGTCCGGCAAGCAGCGACTTTATAGGTATAAAAACAAGAATTTAAATACCGTTAAAGCATATTGATATCACCCAAAAAAACTATCCTGCGGGTTTGCCGGGAAGGAAGAAGAAGGCTATTTTCCCTTACGCTGTAGGAAGGATCTTTTTTTCATCCAGACCCTCCAAGGACGAACAGCTTTTGGCCAGACTCCCCCGGCCGAACCATGACAAGGAAGAACAAAATGGACATGAAAGTGCCGCAGCGACTGGATCCGCAGGACATCGTGAAATTGCTCGTGGCGTTGCGCCGGGCGTTGAAGGCTCAAGTGGCCTGAGAATCAAGAGCACCCTCACCCCAGCCCTCCCGAAACGTCGGACCGCCCGTAGGGAGAGGGGGCTGACCGAGGTGTCTCGCGTTATGCGCCGACCTGAGAGATCGAGTCGATTATGGATTCGGTACAGCCATATCAGTTCGGCGTACCTCTACAGCATCCCCCAATCAGTCCCCTCTCCCTACGGGCGGTCCGACGTTTCGGGAGGGCTAGGGTGAGGGGCTTTTCTATCGCACACACAAAAACGCCGATGACCATCACTGGCCATCGGCGTTTTCATACCTTGAAGGGGTGTGAAGCGGGGTAAGATCAGAACGCCGGCAGTACCGCGCCGTTGTATTTCTTCTCGATGAACGCTTTGACTTCCGGGCTGGTCAGGGCTTTGGCCAGTTTCTGGATAGCGTCGCTGTTCTTGTTGTCCTCACGGGCAACGAGGAAGTTCACGTAAGGCGAATCAGCACCTTCGATCACCAGCGCATCCTTGGTCGGATTCAGTTTGGCTTCCAGCGCGTAGTTGGTGTTGATCATGTCCAGATCAACTTCCTTGAGAACGCGCGGCAGCAGCGCCGATTCGAGTTCCTTGAACTTGAAGTTGTGCGGGTTCTTGGCGATGTCTTTCGGGGTCGCCAGAGCGTTTTTCGGATCTTTCAGTTCGATCAGGCCAGCCTTCTGCAGCAGGATCAGGGCACGGCCGCTGTTGCTGCCTTCGTTCGGGATGGCGATGGTCGCGCCGTCCGGCAGTTCAGCCAGGGTTTTGTATTTGCTCGAATAGCCGCCGAACGGTTCAATGTGCACGCCTTGCACGGTCACCAGATACTTGGCTTTGTCGTCCTTGTACTTACCGGCGTTGAAGCTGTTCAGGTACGGTTCGGTCTGGAAGTAGTTGGCGTCCAGGCGCTTCTCGCCCACCTGTACGTTCGGCTGAACGTAGTCGGTGAAGACTTTGATTTCCAGATCCACGCCTTCTTTGGCGAGGGTCGGTTTGATCAGCTCAAGGATTTCAGCGTGCGGAACCGGGGTCGCGGCAACCACCAGTTTCTCGCCAGCGTTGGCCAGGGAAGCAGTCAGAGCAGCCGCCAATGCGGTAAACAACAGAACCTTTTTCATGCAGTGTCCTTATCGAAAATCACGGTCGTCATCGACGACGGCATTAATACGTGTGCCAGTGAAGTGATATCGCTGGCGTGGGTCGGACAATACCGGGATTTTTTATTCCAGGACAATAACGTTTATTCACGTTGATATTCCATTTTGTTCATACAGGACAAAATGGCTCAAAGCGCCTGACTCAGGTTAATCAGCAGCTCTTTCAACGCTTTACGCTCATCGACGCTACCGCCGATGTTGGTTTGCCTGACCAGCCTTTCGATCTGAACCTGCGGCCCAGACGCATCGGGAAGGTTTAGATGCTCCGGCAAAATCTCGTCTCCGGTGCTCACCAGTAAGGCAAAGTGAATGACGTTTTCCAGCTCGCGGGTGTTGCCCGGCCAGCTGTGCTGCTCAAGTACGTGCTGCGCCGCCTCGCTGATGAGCGGCACCGGCAGATCAAGACGCTGGCTATAGATGCCGAGGAAATACTCGGCCAGCGACAGGATATCGCCGGTGCGCGCGCGCAACGCCGGCAACTCGAGATGCCCTTCGCTGAGATAGTGATAAAGCCGCTCATGGAATTTCCCGGCGTCCACCGCTTGTGCCAGATCGATGCTGGTGGCCGCGACCAGGCGCACATCCACCGGGCTCGGCTGATGCGCCCCCACGCGAGTGACTTCATGATTTTCCAGAGCGGCGAGCAATTTGATCTGAATCGGCAACGGCAAATCGCCGATTTCATCCAGGTACAGGGTGCCGCCGTTAGCCGAACCGAACCACCCCGCGCGACTGCTGGCCGAGCCGCTGAACGTGCCGGCGGCGTAGCCAAACAGTTCGGCATCGGCGTAAGTCGGGCTGATCGCGCCGCAATTGACCGAGACGAATAAACCGCTGCGATCACTGGCGCGATGGATATGGCGGGCGAGCAATTCTTTACCGGTGCCGGTCTCGCCACGGATCAATACCGAGATCGAGCGCGGGGCCAATTGCTCCAGTTCTTCACGCAACTGCCGTGAACGCGGGTCGACAAACACCAGCGCCTTGGCGCGAATGCTCAGAGGGCTTTTTTCCGCGTCGGGGAAGGTCAGCAAGGGCTGACCGAAAGTTTCAAAACTCATGGCAGACTCCCGCCCAAAACCGCCGGGAGACGGGGGCGATCAAAGAAAAAACAAATCAGGCGCGGCGGCGGGCGTGGTGTTCCATACGGTTTTGCAGGCGATAGAGATAGGCAAAACCCTGCTCCCAACGCTGATGCCCGGACTTCACGTTGATGTGTCCGGCACCGGCGAGAATCCCCGCCTCGGCGCCCCAGTTACGCGCCAGCTCCAAGGCTCGCGGCGCACTGACGGCGGCGTCGTTGTCGGAGCTGACCACCTGGCTCGGAAACGGTAATAAATCAGTCGGAATCGGCGCGAAATTGCGCAGTGCCGGCGCGCACGCCGGACGCTCGACATCTGCGGGTGCGACCAGCAAGGCGCCGCGTACCTGACGCAGGTACTGCAAGGGCGCAGTGGCCGCCCAATGGGCAACGGTGATGCAGCCCAGGCTGTGCGCGATGAGGATGACCGGCGTGCTGTCGGCGGCAATTGCCTCGGCCAGCGCGGCGACCCAATCCTCACGGCGCGGCGTCAGCCAATCGGCCTGCTCGACCCGCGCGCTGTTCGGCAGGCTGTTCTGCCAGTGGCTTTGCCAATGATCTTCTGGCGATCCTTGCCAGCCCGGCACAATCAGGTAGCGAATTGATTCGTTGCGCATGGGGGAGCTCTCCTGCATGTCTGTTCCTGAACAAGTATAGGGAGAGGATTTATATTCGTTAAGGAATAAGAAGCTATTTATTAATATCTGAAATGAATATGAGATTTGTGCATGGCTTGAAATCTTTTCCCCCTCACCCCAGCCCTCTCCCCCATGGGGGCGAGGGGAAAGGGAGCCGATCTCCTGGCCTTTCAAATCTTGAGTTCGACTGGATTTGTCATGTCGGCGTATAGCCGCTAAACCACGCGGTCAGTTCCCTCGCCCTCCGGGAGAGGGCTAGGGTGAGGGGCTTTTCTCCCCTGCCAGAAATAAAAAAAGGGCCGCACCCTGCCAAGGAGACGGCCCCGGAAAAACGTAAATTCTGTTAACGCGCGGTGATCACCGACAACTTGGTAATCCCCGCCCGCTCAATCGAGGCCATGGCGCGCGCCACTTCGCCGTAATTCACCCCATCATCCGCCTGCAATTGCACGCGCACTTCCGGGTCCTTGGCCTTGGCCGATTTCAGGTTGAATTCCAGCAAGTCCGGCTGAATTTCGTCCTTGTTGATAAACAGTTTGCCGGCGCCATCAATGCTCACCACCAGCGGATCCTTCTGCTCGACCGGCGCCACCGCCTCAGTCTTCGGCAGGTTGATCGGGATCGCATTGGTCAGCAGGGGTGCGGTGACGATAAACACCACCAGCAACACCAGCATCACGTCCACCAGCGGTGTCACGTTGATCTCGCTGAGTACCTCATCGCTGTCTTGCGTGGAGAAGGCCATATCAGGACGCCTCCTTCACTTTTGTCGCGTTGCCCGGCGCGGCGACTTTGTTTGCCGTCGGATGAATCAGCACGCGGAATGCACTCTTCTGCGCCAGGCTGTAGAAGTCGTGGGCGAAGTCATCCAGATCGGCGGCCGTCAGTTTCAGACGACGCAAAAAGTAGTTGTAAACCAGCACCGCCGGTACCGCGACGGCGATACCCACACCCGTTGCAACCAGTGCCGCACCAATCGGGCCGGCGACCGTTTCCAGGCTCGCCGAACCTGCCGCGCTGATGCCCTTCAACGCTTCCATGATTCCCCACACCGTGCCGAACAAACCAATGAACGGCGACGTACTACCGATACTTGCAACCACCGCCAATCCTGTCTCCAGCGAACGACGCTCGCGGACGATCTGCTGACGCAACGCGCGCTCCAGTCGATCCTGATGGTTGATCGCCTGGCTCAAATCATTGGCCTGCGGCGCCTCGCCGACTTGAATCGCCGCGTAACCGGCCTGTGCCACCCGGGCCGCAGCGCCGGGCTGGGTTTCACTCAACTCAGCGGCAGAATCCAGACTCGACGCCGCCCAGAAGCGTTTATGAAAACGGCGATCCTGCGCCTTCAGACGACCGAACTGCACAGCCTTGAGCAGAGCCAGGCCCCATGTGGCGACGGAGAAAACCACCAGCAGCCAGATCACCGCGCTTTCGATGGATTCCAGTGGAGATGCCAGTAACGTCATGATGTATTCCCTCGTGTAAACATTTCGCGCGAATTTGGTTTCGGTTTAATGAATCTTGAAATCGATGGGCACGCTGACCCAGCCGTCCTGGGCGACATCACCCTGCTTGGCCGGCACGAAGCTCCAACGCTTGACGGCACTGAGCGCCGCGTCGTCGAGCTGTTGCCGGCCACTGCTTTTCTGAATCTGAATCTCACCCGGTTTGCCGCTGGCCAGTACATGCACCCGCAACAACACCGTGCCTTCCCAACCGCGACGCTGAGCCAGTGACGGATATTCCGGCGCCGGGTTTTTCAGGTACGCGGCATTGGCCGAGGCCGGAGTGACCGGTGCAGGCGCTGGCGGTGCAGGTGGCGCAGGCGCGGCGGCCGGAGCTGTTGGTTGTGATGGTGCGGGTGGTTGCTCGACAGCTTTCGGCGCCGGTTTCGGAACCGGTTTAGCCACAGGCTTCGGCTTGGGTTTCGGAATCGGTTTCGGTGGCGGCGGCTTCACGGCCAGTTCGTCTTCTACCGGCGGCGGAGGCTCGACCACAGGTGCGGGCGGTGGCGGCTCGACAACCGGCGGCGCGGGTGGCGCCGGACGTGAAAACTCGATGGTCATCGGTGGAATTTCCGGCGGCACGATCGGCAGCGTCGGCGTCGGCTGCTGGTTGATCCAGTAGATCACCGCGCCATGCGCCAACAACGCCAGCACCCCCAGCAGAATCGCTTCACGCCGGCTCAGAATGCCCTTGGGTGCACGTTGCAGGCGCAACTGCCCCAACGGCACACGATGGGGCCGGCCGAGATCGACCAATTCGCCACTCGGCGTCTGACGCCACAGCAATTCCTCTGCGCTGGCGGCGGTCTGGACATTGCCCATTGATTCACTCCCTGCGGTCTTTTTTGCGTTCTCTTTACCAAGCAGTCGTTCGCCGTTTGTTGAAGCCCCCACCGCGATCGATGGGTGAATCATTGGGCTAGACGCTTATCTCCGAAAGTAATCTTTAACGTTATACATAGGCTTTTATGGAATATACGTGCTGATCAATTTCAGCAAAGCCACGGCCCACAAGGGCTGTAGCTCGCTGGTGAAATCAGCATGCTTTTCAGGCATTGAAAGTATTCGCGCAACGCATCGAAAAAGACCCGATGCGCGCTTCAACTATCGACTGGCGTTGGTCTGCTGCAGGCCCACCACCGGTGCAATCACAGCGGTTTCGGAGCGCGGCGTACCCTGCGGCACCCAGTCATAACTTACAGGTAACGCGCGATACACCCAGTTGCTGATGGCATCGCTGCCCGGGGCTTTGCCCAGGTAGGGGCTGACGTACTCCCAGACGTTTTCACCGCTGGCCGTGACCTGGAAAAACCGTCCGTTCATGCCTTCGTCGATTAGCGTGTTGCCGTTCGGCAAACGCCGCGCGCTGCTGATGAACGAGCTGTAAAACGCCCACCCCGGCTGTTTCGAATTGGCCGCGCTGTACTGCCAGACGATCTGGTTTTTCACCGGATCGATTTCCAGTACTCGCGAGCCGGAAATCAGCCCCAGCGTGACGTTCGGATACCCTGCCGAGCCCTGGTTATCGAACACCAGCACATTGCCGGCGCCAGGCAGTCCGGCGGGGATGATGTGCGCGTCGTGCTGGCCGACAAACTGATCCACTGGACGCGGCAATGTCCGGGGCGCTTTTGGATTGATCAGTGGCAGATTCGGCCCCAGTCGCCAGACCACTTTGCCGCTGTTTTTATCGATGATTGCGATGAAGTTGGCGTTGCGTGAATCAAACAACAGGTTGTCCGGGTTGAAGCGTTTATCACCGGCATCGAACCATTTGTTCGGCCCGACCACACTGAGGTTGTTGATGTGCAGGTAATCCGCATCCTCACTCGCCCGCACCAGCTTCAGTTGCTCTGGCGTGAAGCCGAATTCGTTGAGGTGCTCCGACGCCAGCCATTGCCATTTCACCGCACCGTCGGGGCTGACCTCATAAATCGCATCGTCGATGACCTCGGGCACTTTGAAGCCTTTGACCGTGTGCACCTTGTTCGCCAGGACCACGGTGTTGCCATTGCTCAAGCGGCGCTGATCATGATGCTGTTGCGCCGCACCACCGGGCGCCTTGTCGCCCCATTGCCAGACGACCTTGCCGTTCCAGTCGAGCTCGCCGACGCTTTGATTGCCCAGGCCATTACCGGCCGAACCAAGCTTGCCCGGATCCTTTTCGCTCAATTGCAGCAACACATGACCGCGCTCACCACCGACCAGTTTCGGGTCGATGATCGCTGATGGAAAACCTGCCTGCGGCCAGGTTTTCACCTCGTTGCCGTTCATGTCGATCAGGTGCGTCTGCTTGTCGGCACCACTGAAAATCACGTACTGATTGAACGCCTTGTTCGGGTCATAACGAGTGACACCGGTCGGATAAACGCTGGGCGCGGCGAAGGCGCCGGTGCTCAATACCGCGCCGGACAGCAACACCGGTAAAGCTGTTTTGATGCGCAACATGATGCAGCTCCTTGAATGTCGAATCAGAAGTCGTAGCGGCCGGTGACGCCGAGGGTTCGCGGGGTGCCGAGCAGGCCTTCATAGCCGCCGTTGCCGCCCGTCCACAGGGTCGTGTAGTAGGTTTTGTCGAAGGCGTTTTTCAGCCACAGCGAGATGTCCCATTGGCCCTGGTTGAAGTCGCCGCGCAGGCCGGTAGAGAGGTTGACCACCGCGTAGCTCGGGATCTGGCCGTAATCCGAATCCTCGACCGTGCCCACGGCTTTTGAGCGGAACGCGTAGCTGGCGGTAACGTACGGTTCGAAGCCGTTATCCAGATTCCATTTGTATTCGCCGTTGGCATTGCCGATCCATTTCGAGGCACCGACCACTTGATGACCACTGAGGTCGCAAGAAGCGGGCGCGCCCGGTGCCTGGCTGACTTCTGGCGGGCAAGGCGCATCTTTGTAAGAGAGATAACTGACGTCGTTGTAAGAGCCGTTGAAGTTCAACGTGAGGCCGCGCAGCGGGATCACAGTGCTTTCGAACTCAACACCGCGCGAACGCACGGAACCGGCGTTGGTCAGGTATTGCACGCGGTTGACGTCGTCGTAGGCGTTAGTCTGATACGCGTTGACCTGAGTCCAGAACACGTTGGCATTGAGCTGCAAACGGTGGTCCCACAGGGTGCTTTTGAAACCGAGTTCGGCGTTATTGGCGCGCTCGGTACCGATCAGCAGCGAGTCGGCGCCCGCAGTAGGTGCAGAGCCGACCGCAAGGTTGACCCCGCCGGATTTTTCGCCGTGGGACAGCGTCGCATAGCCAAGCACATCGTCGGTGATTCGATAGCTGAGGTTGAGCAAGCCGGAAGGACTGGAACTGTATTGGTTCAAATCACCGGAATCGTAGGCGCCGGTACGCCCGCGTCGTGCGGTCGCTGCGGCGCCGGTGACAGCCGCGCCACCGACCGGCGCATCACGCGTCACCCAGGCGCTTTTCTCTTCATAGGTGCCGCGCACGCCCGCGGTGAAATCCAGCCGCTCAGTGAGGTGCCAGGTGCCTTGGGCGAATAGCGCAAAACTGTCGGTCTTGATATGGCCGTTACCGACGCTGTCGACATTGGCCAGCGCACCGCGCGGCGTGCCGTTCCAGATGTCGGCCTGGGGGCCGTAATAGGCGAAGGATTTGTTGTCCAGGTCGTTGCCGAAGTAGTACGCGCCCACCACGTAATCGAAGAATTCGCCCTTGGGCGAGGCCAGGCGAAATTCCTGCGAATACTGTTTATCTTCCACCGAAACCCCGGCGTTGTAGCTCGCCGGCACGTTGAGACCATCATCGTTTTTCGGGGTGAAATTCCAGAACCGATACGAGCTGATCGAGGTCAGCGTGAAGTCACTCGGCAATGTCCAATTGGCCTCAACCGACGTACCGCCCTGATGCACGGTGACATGCTGGTCGTTGTCCAGGTTGACCTTGCGGTGCGAACCGTTGACCAGCGTCGCGCCGGCAGCGGCCGCGCGGGCCGAGTAGAGATTGACGCCATTGATGGTCGGCCCGGTGTTGTACAACACGCGGGTGCCGGCACTGGAATCCTCTTCGTTGTAGTCGCCGATCCAGCGCAGGTTGAAGTCTTCGTTGGGTTTGAACAGCAACTGCGCGCGGAAACCATCGCGCGAACCGCCGTTGAGGTCGTGGCCGTTGTATTCGTTTTTGATGTCGCCGTCGCTGCGCGTGCGATAAGCCGAAAAACGTCCGGCCAACTCATCGTTCAACGGCCCGGAAATCGTGCCCTTGGTTTGAAAGTAGCCGTCCTCGCCGACCGATGTTTCGATGCTGCGTTCAGGTGTGAATGTCGGCGCGCGGGTACTGATGTTGATCACCCCGGCGGTGGTGTTTTTGCCGAACAGCGTGCCCTGCGGCCCGCGCAGGACTTCCAGCTGTTCGATGTCCATCAGGTCGAACACCGCCATCCCCGGACGGCCCAGATACACGTTGTCGATGTACAAACCGACGCTGCCTTCCAGGCCGTCACTGGCCGGGTTGTTGCCCAAACCACGGATCGACACGCTGGACTGCCGTGCGTGCATGTAAGCGACGTTGACGCTGGGCACCAGTTGCTGCAAATCCTGAATGCGATAGACGCGTTGCGTCTCCAGATTCTGGCCGCTGACCACACTCATCGGCGTCGGCACGTCTTGCGCACTTTCCTCACGTCGGCGGGTGGTGACCGTCACGGTTTCCAGCTGCGAGCTGTTGGCCGCAGGCTTGCCGGCCGGAACCGGCGCCGGGGTTTCCGAATCGGCGGCGTAGCTGTGAGTCCAGCTGGCGCTCCCTGCCAGCAACAGGGCCAGGGGCAGGCGTTTGAGCCGTCGTGGCGTTAGGGGTGACGCAAGGTTCAACGGACTCATGGCGCGGCTCCTGGTCAAAAAACACACAGACATCGTCAGCGCTGCATATTCTTTTAAGTTATTTATTTATGGATTTACAAATATTTACTGCATAAGAGATTGCCTTTATAAGGAGTCGACCTAATGCATATCCAATGCATTTCCCGGATATTTTTTATGTGAAAAATGCATATCGACTTGCGTCAACTTCGTCACTTCATCGCCTTGGCTGAACAACGCAGCTTCGTCGCTGGCGCGCAGGCGGTAAACCTGTCGCAGTCGGCGTTCAGCCGCAGCATTCAAGCGCTTGAACACAGCGTCGGCTGTCAGTTGGTCGACCGTGGGCGCAAGGAATTACCGCCGACCAAACAAGGCCAGGTGCTGCTCGAACATGCGCGGCGATTGGTCAGCGGTGCGCAGCAGATGGCCAACGAAATCAGCCAGTTCAACGGGCTGGAGGCGGGGGAATTACGCTTCGGTTGTGGGCCGGCGCCAGCGGCAGGATTGATCCCGCGCGCGATCGGCAGCTTTATCGGTCGCTACCCGAAGGCGCGGGTGCAGTTTCAGGTCGAAGACTGGCAGAGTCTGAGCAAGCGACTGCTCAGCGAGGAGTTCGAATTCTTTGTCGCCGACACCCGGCATTTCGAGGCAGATCCGGATTACCACACGCATCGATTGCGTCCGCGCAAATGGCATTTCTGCTGCCGCGCCGGGCATCCGTTGGCGGCTTTTGATCGAGTCACCGCCGAGCAATTGATGAGCTATCCGCTGGCGGTGAGCATTCGCCCGCCGAACCTGCGCAAGGTCATCGTCGACCTTAGCGGGCGACCGGATTTCACGCCGAATGTGGAATGCGAAAACAGTTCGAGTTTGCTCAGCGTGGTGCTGCGCTCGGATGCGATCGGGATCGTCGGGGCGTATTCGGATGCGTTGCACCAGGCCAAGGGTGAGTTGGTGTGTTTGCGCATTGAAGGATTGGCGGATGATCTTGAGGAGTTGTACACGCGCTATGGGATTGTCAGTCGCGCGGGGTATCGGTTGTCACCGTTGGCGGAGGCGATGATTGAGCAGATCAAAGCGATTGATGCGGTGGATGAGGAAGTCTGTTCGCTGGAGAATCTGGCTGTCTGATCTACCGCTATCGCTGGCAAGCCAGCTCCCACAGGATGTGCGTCTGGCAAAAATAATGTGTTCAACCGGGACTTGTGGGAGCTGGCTTGCCAGCGATGGCGTCAGCCCAGGCACCGATGCATTCCCTGCATAAAACCCAGTCTCCAAATGCACTTGCCGAACACCCCCAGCGAAAGCGAAAACCCTCACCTGTCTCTCTGACCGGTGAACCCCATGTCCCATCCTGAAAAACCCGTGCGCAATGTGCTGTACATCATGTGCGATCAACTGCGCCGCGATTACCTGTCCTGCTACGGCCACCCGCATCTGCACACGCCGAATATCGATCGCCTGGCCGCCGCCGGCGTGCGTTTCAGCCGCGCCTATACCCAAGGCACGATCTGCGGCCCGTCGCGGATGTCGGCCTACACCGGGCGCTATGTCAGCAGCCATCAGGTGGCGTGGAACGCCGTGCCGTTGCCGCTGGAAGAGCTGACCATTGGCGATTACCTGCGCCCTCACGGTATTCGTACCGCACTGGTCGGCAAGACCCACGCGACAGCGAATGTCGATGCCTTGCAGCGGCTGGCGATCAACCCCGATAGCGAACAAGCCGAAATCCTCAACGAAGTCGGTTTCGAACCGTACTTTCGTCATGACGGCATCTTTCCCGATGACCCATTATTCGACGAAAAACGCGAATCCGCGCCTTACACCCATTACCTGCGCGAGCACGGTTTCGACGGCAAAAACCCCTGGCACGACTGGGCCAACGCCGCCGAAGGCGAGAACGGAGAAATCCTCAGTGGCTGGCAAATGCGTCATGCGAATTTGCCAGCACGAATTCCCGAGCAACACTCAGAGACTGTCTACACTACAAATCGAGCCATCGACTTCATCACCGAGCAAGGCGAGAAATCCTGGTGTTTACACCTTTCCTATATCAAACCGCACTGGCCCTACATCGTACCGGCGCCATACCACGCCTTGTACAGTACGAAATCGATTCTCGAAGCGGTCCGTGCGACGCCCTCCGAAGCCAGCAAACACCCCGTATACACTGCCTTTCGCCAGCATGAGGAAAGCCTCAACTTCTCCCGTGATTCAGTACGATTGACTGTAATCCCCACCTACATGGGTCTGATCAAGCAAGTGGATGATCAGCTCGGGCGTTTGTTTGATTTTCTGCAGAGCAATGGCCGTTGGGATGACACGCTGATCGTGTTCACCAGCGATCACGGCGACTTTCTGGGTGATCACTGGCTCGGCGAGAAGGAGTTTTTGCTGGAGCAGGCGGTGGGCGTGCCGCTGATCGTCCGCGATCCTCGGGCGGCGGCGGACATTACGCGCGGCACCGAAGAGGATCGACTGGCGGAAACCATCGATGCGTTGCCGACATTCCTTGAAGCATTGGGGCTGCCAGACGCGGCACATCGGCTTGAGGGGCGCTCCCTGATTCCACTTTTGCACGGAGAAAATCCGGACTGGCGCCGCTATGCAATCAGCGAATACGACTACGCCTTCCAGGCGCCGGCACGTGAGCGTCTGGGTCAGCCGATCGACCGTTGCCGAATGACCATGGTGCGCAGCGAACGCTGGAAATATTTGGCGTACGACGGCTTTCGGCCGCAGTTGTTTGATCTGCTGAATGATCCGCAGGAGCTGCGTGATCTGGGTGATGACCCGGAATTCGCAGCGGTGCGCGAGGAGCATGCGGGGTATTTGTTCGAGTGGGTTCGCGGGTTGAAACGGCGCACCACGATCAGTCATCAGGAGATAGATTTGCGGGGGCAGCGCTTTCGTTACGGTGAGCCGGAAACCGAGAAAGTGGTTCAGATCGGCGTGTGGTGAAAGTCCTTCGCGAGCAGGCTCGCTCCCACAGGTTTTGTGCCGTTCACGTCCATTGTGTTCAGCACAAATCCACTGTGGGAGCGAGCCTGCTCGCGAAGAGGCCCGATCAGACGCCGACGATATCTGCGCCCTTGATGGTTTGGCTACGCTGTCCGGTCGCGCCAACCGGCACCTCCCCCTTCAACGTCACCCGACGCACCACGCGATCCTGCGTACCGTAATCATCAATCGCGTAATGCTGCGTCGAACGGTTATCCCAGATCGCCACATCACCTGCCTGCCAGCGCCAGCGCACGGTGTTTTCCTGGCGGATCACATGGCTCTGCAACAGCCCGAACAGATGCGCCGAATCCGCCTGCGAATAACCCTTGATGCGTTTGACGAAATGCCCGAGCAGCAAGCTCTTCTCGCCGCTGATCGGGTGCACGCGCACTACCGGGTGCTCGGTTTCGTAAACGGTCGAAGTGAAGACCTTGCGATAGCGCTCAAGCTTCTCTGCGGAGACGTCCGGCTTGGCGCTGGCGTAGTCGTACTCGTTGCTGTGCACGGCGACCAGTTTGTCAGCCAGCTCACGCAACTCGGCCGGCAAGCCGTTATAAGCCGTCGCGGTATTGGCCCACAGGGTATCGCCGCCGTACGCCGGGGCCACCACCGAACGCAGGATCGAGGCTTTAGGGTAAGCGTCGACGAAGGTCACGTCGGTGTGCCAGGAATTGGCACGCTGACCTTCAGCGCCGTCCAGTTCGAGCAAATAACGCGTGCCTTCGCGTGATGGCACGGTCGGGTGCGCCACTGGCTCACCGAGCAAATGCGCGAAAGCCTCCTGACGCTGATCGTCGAGCTGGGTCTGCTCGCGGAAGAATACGACCTTGTACTGAACCAGCGCCTGCTGGATGGCTTCGACAGTGGCAGCGTCCAGTTCACCGGACAGGTGCACACCACGAATTTCGGCGCCGATACGACCGGCCACCGGATGAATATCCAGCGCGTGGACAGCGGGTTTTACAGCGAGTGCGGCATTGCTCATGGGTAGACCCTCATCGACTGCTTGCGGTTGGACGGCAGCGAAACAACGCTCTATCTATATTCCATTTACATCTAATAGATATTCACATGCTTCGTTGACGGAATAAGAGCTTGCATTTAAAACCTCTAGCAACCCTCGTCGCAAATGCCTTCGAGCTATTTTTAGGATGCCGGAAAAGCATATGGATCTTCGCCAGTTGCGTTACTTCATCGCCCTTAACGAACACCGCAGTTTTGTCCGTGCGGCGGACGCGATGGGCATCACTCAACCGGCGTTCAGCCGCAGCATTCAAGGGCTGGAGCAGGAGTTCGGCTGCGTGCTGGTGGATCGTGGCAACAAGGATTTGCGCCCGACGCCGGAGGGCCAGGTGGTGCTGCAACACGCCCTCAGCCTGGTGCAGGGCGCGGCGTTGCTCAGTGCCGAAGTGACGCAGATGACCAAGCTCGATGCCGGCGAAGTGCACTTCGGCTGCGGCCCGGCGCCGGCGGTGAAATTGGTCCCGGATGCGGTGGCGCAATTCATCAACGCGCATCCGAAAGTGCGTACCTGTTTTCAGGTGGATAACTGGGAAAAACTCAGCCGCGCACTGAGCCGTGAGGAGATCGAATTCTTCATCGCCGACATCCGCCATTTCGAAGCCGATCCGAATTTCCAGACTCAGGCGCTGACGCCCAAACGCGGGGTGTTTTTCTGCCGGCCGGGGCATCCGTTGCTGGCCAAGGAGAGCCTGTCGACCAACGACATGTTCGACTACCCGTTGGCGACCACGCTGATCCCGCCGGGCATTCGCAAATTGCTGGCAAACCTCAGCGGGCGCATTGATTTTTCCCCAACCATCGAGACCGAGCATTTTCCGGCGCTGGTTAAAGTGGTGCTGCAATCGAATGCGATTGGCGTGGGTACGGAAGAGGCGTTTGTCGAGGACATCGCCAAGGGTTCGCTGGTGTTGTTGCACTGGCGCAATCTGCCGCAGAACCTGGAGAGCATGAACGCGCGTTGCGGGATTGTCAGTCGCACCGGGTATCGGCTGTCGCCGGCGGCGCGGGCGATGATTGAGACGCTGGTGGCGGTGGATAAACAGGAAGTCAGCGTCGCCGTTTGAAGACGCCTTCGCGAGCAGGCTCGCTCCCACAGGGAAATGCATTCCAACTGTGGGAGCGAGCCTGCTCGCGAAAACGCCAGATCAGCCGCCAGAGATTCAGAGCTTGGCCGCTGCCAACTCAGGAGCCACCCAATCGTTGACCTTGAACGGCTTGCGAATCAGCTTCTGCTGCGCCGCCAGATCTACCTTGTCTTGCAAGCTGCCCAGGAACACCGGATCCAGCGTCGACGGGAACACTTCGCTCAACTTCTGATCTTTCAGATCTTCGGTGAGGATCACCGGTGGATAACTCGCCAGCCCGGACACCAGTTGCACGTAAGCGTCCTTGTTGCTGTCCTGCGTCAGCCACTCAACGGCTTGCTGCTGCGCCTTGAGCAATTTCGCCACTGCCTCCGGGTGCGCATCGACAAATTTGCCAGTGCCCACCAGCACCGACTGCACACTGCCCGCACCACCGAGATCCCTCGTGTTAAGCGGCAACTCAGCCAGGCCCTTGGTCTGCAAAGCGGCCAAACCGGAACTGCCCCACGACGCATCGATCTGCTTGGCTGCCAGCGCGGCGGTCGCCCCGGTGAAGTCGAGGTTGATGACCTTCAGATCCTTCTCGCTCAGACCCTGACTGGCCAGCGCTGCATCGAACGACAGTTGCGTCGCGGTGCCGCGGAAGATCGCCACACGTTTGCCTTTGAGATCCTGCAAGGTCTTGATTCCGGAACCCGGCACCACGCCCAGATACTGCTTCACCCCGCGCGCACTGGCGCTTAACAGCCGCGTATCGAGACCGTTGGATTTACCGATGATTGCCGCCAGATCGCCCAGGTACGCCAGATCGACCTGACCATTGGCGAATGCCTCGTTGATCACCGGGCCCGCCCCTTTGAAGAAATTCCACTGGATCTTGATGCCTTGATCAGCGAAGGCTTTTTCGAAGATCTGCTGATCGCGCAGCACGTCGACCACGCCGCCGCCACTGTGTTGAGTGCCGGCGCTCAGGTCGGGCACGGCGATCCTGATTTCCTTGAGTTCGTCGGCGTGAGCGGTGAACGCCAGCAAGCCCGCCAGCGCAGGAGCGGCAAACAGACTGAAAACGCGTTTGAAGGGAAGGTTCATGGGTGGGGCTCCTTGATCACGACAGGCGTTGAAGAGCCGAAAGTAGGCTGAACGAGCACCTTCGCTTAAATACTATAAACGCACATTTTTATATCTTTTAACGCTAAGCAAGCAGCCACGGGGCTCGCAGCGGCGTATGCATTAACAGCATGGAAAATATTCTCCGAATGCATTGGATGCGCATGGGCTGGAGGCCTTAAATGGTCTTGCTTATCTCTTAATAGAATTTAATTAAACTTTATTAGATCAATTTTGCATATACCGCAAACCCTGTAGGAGCCGAGCTTGCTCGCGAAGGCGCAATGACAGTCGCCAACCATGCTGACTGACACGGCCTCTTCGCGAGCAAGCTCGGCTCCTACAAGGGCAGTGGTTTGCCATGCAACCCGACAACGGAGGTCACCCATGGCCCGTCAATCCCTGCTCAGCCTGCCGCTGCCGGCGCCGCCGCTGAAAAGTCGGCGCACCTGGCCCAGCATCAATCAACGCGTGCTGCCCTGGCTGCTGCCGCTGAGCCTGTTTGCCCTGTGGTGGCTGGCCGCGCGCAATGCCTGGATGAGCGAACAGATCCTGCCCGCGCCATCACTGGTGTGGAACAGCGCCGTCGAGTTGGCGCATGGCGAGCTGTGGAGCCACTTGTGGATCAGCCTGCAACGGTTGTTCTGGGGGCTGCTTGCAGGGATTTCGGCAGGGGCGATTCTGGGGGCAGCGCTGGGTTTCAGTCCGCGTCTTGAACGCTTGATCTTCCCGACCTTCGCCGGACTGTCGCAGGTGCCGACGCTGGCGTGGATTCCATTGTTCATGGTGTTTTTCGGCATCGGTGAAGTGCTGAAACTGGTGGTGCTGATCAAAGCCATCGTGGTGCCCGTGACGCTGCACACACTGGTCGGCGTTCGCGACGCACAACCGAAACTGCGCGAAGCCGCCGCCGTATTGCGCCTGCCGCCTCACCTGCTGATTCGACGATTGGTCTTGCCCGCCGCTCTCCCCGCGTTCATGGCCGGCGTGCGTCTGGCGCTGGCGGCTGGCTGGACTTCGTTGCTCGCGGTCGAGCTGCTCGCCTCCAGTGAAGGCATCGGTTACCTGATGGTCTGGGCACGCCAGTTGTTCATGCTCGACATTGTCTTCGTGTGCATCGTGGTCATCGGCTTGATCGGCGTGGCGATGGATCGCGGCATCGGTTTGCTGGACAAGAAACTGGTGCACTGGCCGCACCCGGCCACTGCCGAAATTCGTCGCGGCCCGCGCTATCAAGGCTGGCAGCGTTTGCAACCGTGGCTGCTGCCGCTGAGCTTGCTGGCGCTGTGGCAATTGGCGAACGAACAGCAGTGGGTCGACGCGAATATTCTGGTCAGTCCGCTGGCCGTTTTAACTACTGCATGGGACGGTCTGCTCGACGGCAGCCTGATCAGCGGCATGGCCCTCAGCCTGGGCCGCACCCTCGGTGGTTTGCTGTTGGGTGGCGGGCTCGGTTTCGCCCTCGGTTTGCTGCTGGGCCTGTCGCACATCAGCGAACGCCTGCTCGGCCCAACCCTTGCGGCAATCCGCCAGATCGCAATCTTCGCCTGGGTGCCGTTGCTCACCGCCTGGTTCGGCCTCGGTGAACTGGCCAAGTGGGTATTCGTCGCTCTCGCCGCGTTCTTTCCGCTGTTCATCGCCACCCAACGCAGCGTCGCCAACCTCTCGCCACAACTCAACGAAGCCGCACAAGTGCTGCGCCTGAGCCTCGGCCAACGGTTGCGCCGGCTAGTGCTGCCGGGCGCGGCGCCAGGGATTTTCGCCGGGCTGCGCTTGAGTCTGATCTACGCCTGGCTCGGCACCATTGGCGCCGAATATTTCATGCCGTCCAACGGCGGCATCGGCAGCCAGATGATCGGCGCGCAACAACTGCTGCGCATGGATTTGATCATGGCCTGCATGCTTTTCGTCGGCCTCACCGGCGCCCTGCTCAACCTCATTGGCCAACGCCTGGAAATTCGCGCGACCCGCTGGAGACACGCATGAACGCACCCATTGTCAGCTTCAACCACGTAGGCAAATCCTTCGACGTCGACGGTTTCGAACTGGAGGCGATTCGCGAATTCAACCTGGACATTGCCGAAGGTGAATTCGTCGCCATTGTCGGTTCCAGCGGCTGCGGCAAATCGACGTTGCTGCGCTTGCTGGTCGGTCTCGACACGCAGTTTCGCGGGCAGATTACCGTGGACGGCAAAGCCGTCAGCGGCATTGGCGGCGAGCGCGGCATCGTCTTTCAGGAACACCGTTTATTTCCGTGGCTGACCGTCGCCGACAACATCGGCCTCGGTCTGGTCAATGAGCCGTTGAGCGCCGCGCAGAAGCAACAGCGGATCAACGATTTCATCGATCTGGTCGGCTTGCGTGACTTCACTCGCGCTTATCCGCACCAGCTCTCCGGCGGCATGGCGCAGCGTGTGGCGATTGCTCGCGGACTGGTTGCCAGCCCAAGAATTCTGCTGCTCGACGAACCCTTTGGTGCGCTCGACGCGCTTACCCGTCAGCAGATGCAGGACGAGCTGCTGGCGATCCGCGCCCGCGCGAAAATCACCACCATCCTGGTCACCCACGACGTCGAAGAAGCGATTTTTCTCGCCGACCGTGTGGTGGTGATGGAGCCGCGTCCGGGGCGAATCAAGCAAGTGGTCGACATCGCCCTGCCGCACCCACGCCAGCGCAGCAGTTTCGACTTCCATCAGTTGCGTGAAGAGCTATTGCACGAACTGACCAGCGACGACCATTACCAACCGAGCGTGCCGGTACAGATCCGCGATCTGCCGCTGACGTTCATTGCCTGCTGAACAGGAGTTTTGCGATGCCGCAACGTCCCAATTTTCTGGTGATTCTGGCCGACGATCTCGGCTTCTCCGACCTCGGTGCGTTTGGCGGCGAAATCGCCACGCCGCACCTTGATGCGCTGGCCAATAACGGCTTGCGCCTGACGGACTTTCACACCGCACCGACCTGCTCGCCGACGCGCTCAATGCTGCTGACCGGCACCGACCACCACATCGCCGGCATCGGCACCATGGCCGAAACCCTGACACCGGAGCTGATCGGCAAACCGGGTTACGAGGGTTACCTCAACGATCGCGTCGTCGCGCTGCCCGAGTTGCTGCGTGAAGCCGGTTACCAGACGCTGATGAGCGGCAAGTGGCACTTGGGCCTGACCGCAGAGCTGGCGCCGCACGCGCGGGGTTTCGAGCGTTCGTTCTCGCTGTTGCCCGGCGCAGCCAACCACTATGGTTTTGAGCCCACCTACGATGAGCAGACCCCGGGCCTGCTGAAATCCACGCCGGCGCTGTACATCGAAGACGACACTTTCATCGACGAATTGCCCAAGGATTTCTATTCCTCCGACGCCTTCGGCGACAAGTTGCTGCAGTACCTCAAGGAGCGTGACCAGACCCGGCCATTCTTCGCCTACCTGCCGTTCTCCGCGCCGCACTGGCCATTGCAGGCGCCGGCTGACCTCGTCGAGAAGTACCGTGGCCGCTATGACGCAGGCCCGGAAGTGCTGCGCCTGGAACGCCTGGAAAAGCTCAAAGCCCTGGGCCTGATCGAGCCGGACGTCGAGCCGCATCCGCTGATTCAACTGACCCAGCAGTGGGACGCGTTGAGCGAGGAACAAAAACAGATTTCCGCGCGGGCGATGGAGGTCTACGCGGCGATGGTCGAGCGCATGGACTGGAACATCGGCCGGGTCGTCGAGTACCTGCGCCAGCAGGGGCAACTCGACAATACGTTCATCCTGTTCATGTCCGACAACGGTGCCGAGGGCGCGCTGCTTGAAGCGTTCCCCAAGTTTGGCCCGGAGTTGGTGGCGTACCTCAGTCAGCATTACGACAACAGCCTCGACAACATCGGCCGGGCCAACTCCTATGTCTGGTACGGGCCGAACTGGGCGCAGGTGGCGACTGCACCATCGCGCCTGTTCAAGGCGTTTACCACCGAAGGCGGGATTCGCGTGCCGGCGCTGCTGCACTATCCGCAGTTGGCGATCAAAGGGCAGATCAGCCATGGCTTCGGCACGGTGATGGACATCACCCCGACCATTCTCGACCTGGCCGGCGTACGCCATCCGGGCAAGCAGTGGCACGGCAAACCGGTGGCGCCGTTGCGGGGTAAATCGTGGTTGGGCTTCTTGTCCGGCGAGACGGCGCAAGTGCATGACGAGCATACCGTGACGGGGTGGGAGTTGTTCGGGCGGCGGGCGATTCGTCAGGGCTCGTGGAAAGCGGTGTGGATCCCTGGGCCGGTAGGGCCGGCGACGTGGCAGCTTTATGATTTGAGCAGTGATCCGGGGGAGATTCATGATCTGGCGTTGAGTCAGCCGGACAAGCTCAGCACGCTGATCGGGCATTGGCAGCAGTATGTCGAGGAGACCGGGGTGATCTTGAGTGCTTCGCCGTTTCAGCCGGATTGAGGCAGGATCTAGAGCCCCTCACCCTAACCCTCTCCCAGAGGGAGAGGGGACTGACCGAGGTGTCTTTCGTCAACCATCGACCTGAAAAATCGGGTCGATTATGGATTCGACAAAGCCCTTTCACTTCAGCGTAACTCTTCAATATCCCCGAGTCGGTCCCCTCTCCCTCTGGGAGAGGGCTAGGGTGAGGGCGGCTTGTCAGGCCTCCACCGCCTCACCAGACACCGCAACTTCATCCCGACGAACAAACCGGTTCGCCCGTCCAAACGTGCCGAAATCGTTAAACCGCACCCCCATCTCACGCATCACCTTATGCGCCACCGGTACGGTCAGCTGACGAATGTAAAACGGTTCCTTCACCACAAAATGATGGATCCCGTGGCTGCTGCCAAAGTTGAAGCAGAAGGCCTGCAACGGCCATAACCACCATGGATTCAGCACCTGGCACTGCTGCAGCACATTGCCCGATTCGATGTCGCCGTAGTAATGCATGTTCGAGCTGATGAAATGCAGGCAGAAGGTGCGCAACACGTTCGGGCCGATGATCACCACAGCAGCGATGTCGATCACTTGCATCATCGCCAATGTGGTCGCTGACCACTCGATCGGCGAGCCCAGCAGATGCGCAATGCCATTCGCTGCATGGAAACCGAGAAACACGTACCACGCGCCCCAATGCACCAGCGCCAGCGGCGCATAGACCTTCAACGTGCGCTTGATGATGCTGAACTTGTGCGCCCAGGTTTTGGCCCGGAGCATGCGGATGAACGCCGACATCACGTTGTCGCCGACCATCAGCAAACGTGCAAAACCCCAGGGTTCACCGTTGGTGATCGCGCGTTCTTCCATGTCGGTTTCCGTGCCGGAGACCTTGTGGTGATTGAGATGCAGATGGCGACGAATCCACGGGTTGATCGTGCTCGGCCGCGCCAGCCACACCAGGCCCATCATCAGGTTGTGCGGCACGCGCTGCTTGCGAAAATACATGCTGTGAATCAGGTCGTGTTCCAGCTCGTGGGTCAGCGAGGCGAAAAATGCGTTGAGCAACAAACACACCCACCAGGCCATGTACCCGCTGATGTACAGCGCCGCTGAGCCAATCATGCCGATCAGGGCAACCGCCAGAATCCCCGCGCCCAACGCATCCTGATGCTTGAGAATCGGGTAGCGCTCGCGCAATTCGACGCCTTTGGCCAGCACCACTTCGCGAATATGCGCTGATCGCTGGGCCGCATTGTGTCGCTGGGGACTTGCAGAAGTACCGTCCATGCTTCCATCCTCGGGTTTATGATGTTCGCATCGTGCCCTGCAAGAGTTCGAATCGCGGTAGCCGAGAACGCCAACCTGTTGACCGGAAGCGCCAATCAGCATGAAGGAACCGACCTCCCTCGCCAGCTGGACCCGTGCCTTGCGCAAACAACTCGATGCGCTGGGGCTGGACAGCATTGCTTTGTGCCAACAGGCCGGGCTCGACCCGAACTTGATGGATGATCCCAACGCGCGCTATCCACTGTCCGGAACCACGCGTCTGTGGGAGATCGCCGTGCAGGTCAGTGGCGATCCGGCAATCGGGTTGCGCGTGTCGCGCTTCGTCAGCCCGACCACGTTCCATGCGCTCGGTTATGCACTGGTTGCCAGCGGCAGCCTGCGTGAAGTGTTCGAACGCATCGTGCGCTATCACCCGGTGGTCAGTGACGCGCTGGAACTGGAACTGAGCCGCAGCGACGACCGTTATCAATTCCGTCTGAAAATTCCGTCAGGCAATCCTGCACCGGCCTTCGAGGCCATCGACGCCTTCGCCGCCATCTACGTGCGCACCTGCCGTAATCGCCTCGGCCGCGATTACGCGCCACTGGCGGTTTACCTGCGCCGCCCGGAACCGACCGATGCGCACCAATGGCACAAGGTCTTTCGCGCCCCGGTGCATTTCGGTTGTGCCGAGGATCGTCTGGAGTTCGCCCTCGCCGACTTCGACAGCCACCTCGACGACGCCAACCCGGAACTCGCCGAACACAACGAAGCCGTGCTCAAACGTACCATGGCCCAGCTGCAACCGCTGACCTGGGAGCGCAAGGTGCGCGACGCCATTGAAGAACAATTGCCGGAAGGCGAGCCGAGTGCAGAACGGATTGCCCAGGCGTTGCACCTGAGTTTGCGCAGCTTGCAAAGGCATCTGGCGGATGAGGGTTGTCGCTTCGACACATTGCTCAATGAGAGCCGCGAGAATCTGGCACTGTTGCACCTGCGCGATCCGCAGTGTTCGTTGAGTGAGGTCAGTTATTTGCTGGGGTTTGCCGATACCAGCAGTTTCAGCCGCGCGTTCAAGCGCTGGACGGGGATGACGCCGGGGCAGTTTCGCGATGGCTTGCGCTGAACGTCAGCCTTTAATCAGGCTGCGCTCCATACCGGATGACCATTGTTCGATCATTGCAGTACCCACATCGGCGAATGCAGGATGAGTCAGGCTGTACGCTGTCATTTCATCCATTGCCACCCGCATGCCGTCAGCAACTTGCTGCAGTAATTCATTGCAACGAGCCTCAGTCAGATTGCAGGCCGTACGACCAAACCGCATCAGCATTTTGTGCTTGGGCCAGGTCTTTGAACCACCCAAGAGCAAAGCCATGCTGTCGTTCTTCAGGTAGACCGACGTGGTGATGATGTCGTATGCGGGCGCGAGTCTGATTGTCGATTCCTCCCCACAATCTTCGTACAACACACCGAAGTTTTTTAGATGCGCGTCGCCGTTTTTCAGGCTTGCGGACAAGGCCACGATCTTGAAAAAAGCTTCCAGCGCCTGATTGAGCAATGCAGGTGAAACAAATGCTTTGATCTGCCGGGCCGCACCTTCGTAAGAGCCGTCGTATTTGGCTTTCGAGGGCCAGCCGTTGAGCACGCAAAAGTCCTCAAAACCGAGGTAACCCTCAACGCTCAGGTCAAAGCGTTCGATAACCAGAAACTTGCCCTGCTCGCTGAGCTCGAACTTCGGCACTTCAAGTCCGCAGTGTTGCGCGGCACGCATGCAAAAGTATTCGTTGGTTGCCAACTGCGGATATTCATCGGCACGAAAAGCTTTGACCAAGTGGGTGGATCCTCGATGAGTCAGGCGATCAATGGCGGCCGCACTGTCACGCACCAGCACTTTGGGCTGCACACCTGATACTCCGGAATACTGACCATAGGTTTGCAGCAGATCCTCGAACAGGTCTTGCGCACCATCGTGCACCAGCAGATCGGCCAGCGATGTTTCAGGCGGGCGATCCGTTGTCGATGCACTGGCAATGGATAATCGACCGAGCTGATAGGGGCCGACAATGGCCAACAGTGCAAAGTCATCGAATCCGCGCACCGCTTTACTGAAGCGCCGAACCAGCTCATCACGTAGCGCACCTTCCGGCAGATTCATCTCGAAAACCGGATGGATGCCATGCTCCCAACCGTAACTTTCCAGCCGGGACGGCATGGTCAACGACACGGCGTTTTCGGCACTGGCCTCTCCACGGTAACTGAACACGCTATCGACTCGCGCTTGCCCGCGTCCCAGCGTTCCTACCGTTAGGCCGCCGACACTGACGTTCAGTCGATCCGTCGTCTCAGTCATGGAAATTCACCTGTTGCAGCGTATCGAGTGTCGGGCGACCAGACTGACGAGGAACGGCCACCAGCTCGTAGCCGAACCCGTTCAAGATCGCTTCCACTTTGCGCAGGCCGATTTCTGAGACCGTATTATTTTCAATTCCCGAGATCGTCGCGCGACTCATACCGTATTGCTGAGCCAACGCCTGTTGGGACATTTTCTTCGCTTTACGCAGGGCTCTAATCAATTCGCCAAGCTGTTCCATTGTCAGTTCCTGCATTGTTTACGATGCAAATTAATATTTTTACTTCAATCCGCATCGTATTTGATGCATTTCATGAACAAGGTTAGCTCAGTTTCGAGTGCTCACGAAGTAATCACTGGCTCACCACAAAACCCAGTTCAAAAACGGTGCCATCAGCAGCACTGCTCACCCGCACCTGCCCCCCATGCAACTGCATGATCGATTGCACAATGGCCAGCCCCAGCCCACCCGAATCCCCTGGCTCCGCGCGCGAAGGATCGACGCGATAGAAACGATCGAACAATCGGCCCAAATGCTCCGGCGCAATCGCCGGGCCGTGGTTATGTACCTGCACCCAGTGCCAACCCGGCTCATCATGCCGGCGCAGGCTGATCGAGGTGCCGGGAGCCGCGTGGCGCACGGCGTTGGCCAGCAAGTTGCCAAGTGCGCGTTGCAGCAGTTGCTGATCGGCGCGGAGTTCGCCGTGCAGATGGTTTTCCAGGCGCAGGTCGCGGTCGTCGGCCAAGGCTTCGAAGTAATCACACAGCTCGCTGCCGACATTTTGCAGATTCAGCGTTTGCAAGTTGAGCGCTCGCTCCGCCTGTTCGGCGCGGGCCAGAAACATCAGGTTTTCCGCCATGCGTTTGAGGCGCTCGAACTCTTCCATGTTCGAGGCCAGCACTTCCTGATATTCCGCCGTGCTGCGCGGGTGATTCAGCGCCTGGCCGTTGCTGGCGAGCAAGGTGTGCAGCGGCGTGCGGATCTCATGGGCGAGGTCGGCGGAGAACTGCGAGAGGCGCTGCACGCTGTCGTCCAGACGCGCGAGCATGCCATTGAGCGCCTGCACAGGTTCAAGCAGTTCGGCGGGCGTGCCCGTCGCCGGCAAACGTTGATCGAGGCTGCGCAGGTCGATGCGGCGTACCGCTTCGCTCAATTGCCGTAACGGTTGCAGGCCTCGGCGCAGCAACAGCAAGCCCAAGGCAAACGCGAGCAGCGCACCGAGACCGACCGAGAGATACAGCCGCAAGCGATAGCTGCCGAGCATCTGCTCGCGCTCGCTCAGCACTTTGCCGGCGATCACCGTCAGCGGTTCGCCACTCGGCCCTTGCGCGTCACCGGACAACAGCGCCAGCTCGGCACCGTCCGGGGCTTGCCAGGTCAGCACGTCACGCCGTTGCGGGGTTTGCTCACGCGCGATTGCGTTGAGCTTGGGCAGTTCGCGTTGACGCGGGTTGATGGCGATCACGCTCGAGCCGTCGGCACGTCGCACCAGCAACAAGCTGTCGAGATTGCCGAGCATGTTCTGATACAGCCGTGGCCGCGCCTGCAAGGCGTCGAGGCTGTCGCTGTCGGCGAGCAAGGCGCGCACCTGCTCCAGTCGGCCAAGCAACGCGAGGTCGTCGCGGTAGGCGAGTTCAGAGGCGAGCGAGCGGTAGAGGAACACGCCGATCGCACTCAAGACCAACGCGCAGACCAATGCGAACGCCAGCGCCAGGCGCCAGGCGATCGACCTAGAGCGCATCGTCCGGCGCTTCCAGTTGATAACCGACGCCGCGCACGGTGTGGATCAGTTTCGGCATGTACGGGTCATCGACTTTCGCCCGCAGACGACGCACCGCGACTTCGACCATGTTGGTGTCGCTGTCGAAATTCAGGTTCCACACCTGCGAAGCGATCAGCGTGCGCGACAACACCTCGCCCTGGCGGCTGGCGAGCAGTTGCAGCAGGGCGAATTCCTTGTTGGTCAGGGCAATGCGCTGGCCGCCGCGACTGACACGGCGGCGCAGCACGTCGATGTCCAGATCGGCGATGCTGTACGACTCGGCTTCGCGCATCGGCCCGCGTCGCAGCAATGTGCGCACGCGCGCGAGCAACTCGGCGAACGCGAAGGGTTTGAGCAAGTAATCGTCGGCACCCAGTTCGAGGCCACGCACGCGGTCTTCAATGGCGTCCTTGGCGGTCAGGAACAGCACCGGCGTGGCGCCACGCTGGCGGATCAGTTGCAGCAATTGCCAGCCATTGAGGCCGGGGAGCATCACGTCGAGGATGATCAGGTCGTATTCCTGCTGCTCGATGAAGTAACGTCCATCGAGGCCATTGAGCGCCACGTCCACGGCAAATCCCGACTCACCCAGGCCCTTGGCGAGGAAATTCGCGGTTTTGGCTTCATCTTCTACGACCAGCAAACGCATGGCACACCTCGATTGATCAAGCACACAGGCTAGGCGCCTTCGGCGGCGTTGCCCATTACAAACTTGTAATCAGACTGACGAAGTTCTGACGAAGACCGGCGGCTAAGGTGGCGACCTTCGCTTCTGGAGCCTGTCCATGACCGTCAAATACCTTGCAGCCAGCCTCGCCATCGGCCTCAGCGCCAGCGCTTTCGCTGCCCCCGAACTGCCGCGCCACGCTGACCTCGACCTGAAAACCGCGCAACTGCTGGCCAACACGGCACTGAGCAATTGCACCGGCACGGTGTCGGTTCTCGACCGTGGCGGCAACCTGTTGGTGACCCTGCGTGGCGACGGCGTCGGCCCGCACAACACCGCCGCCAGCCAGCGCAAGGCGTACACCGCGCTGTCGACAAAAACCGCCACTCGGTTGTTCGCCGAACGCGCTCGCAGCAACCCGGAAACCGCCAACCTCAACACCCTCGACGAATTGCTGCTGCTCGGCGGCGGCATTCCGCTGTTCGCCGCCACAGAGTTGGTGGGCGCCATGGGCGTGGCCGGTTCCGGCGGCGGTGAGCAAGACGAAACCTGCGCGATCAAGGCTGCCGAGAAAACCGGCCTGGCCACCACCCGTTCCCAATAAGGAGATTCACCATGAGTTCTTTGCGCATGACCTTTGCCGCGCTCGGCCTGAGCGCTTTCTCTAGTCTGGTTCTCGCCGCCGGCAACCCGTTGAGCGTGCACGTGCTCAATCTGGAAAACGGCCTGCCTTCGCCGGGCATCGACGTGACCCTGGAGAAACACGTCGGCCAGAACTGGCAGCCATTGGCCCAGGGCACGACCAATGAACAAGGGCGGATTGCCGAACTGTTCCCGGCCAAACAGCCTTTTGAAGCGGGTGAATACCGCGTGGTGTTCAAGACCGGCGAGTACTTCAAAAAGGTCAAGCACGACACGTTCTTCCCGGAAATCCCGGTGATTTTCGAAGTGAAGCAGACCGACCAGCACTACCACATCCCGCTGCTGCTCAGCCCATACGGCTTCTCGACCTATCGCGGTTCGTAAGCCCCCACACAAATCCCCTGTAGGAGGGAGCCTTTGTGGCGAGGGGATTTATCCCCGTTGGGTCGCGGAGCGGCCCTGAAAACCGGGACTGCTGCGCACTCCAACGGGGATAAATCCCCTCGCCACAAGTATGGGGTTCACCGGGGATTTTCGAAGTGAGGCAGACCGACCAGCACTACCACATCCCGCTGCTGCTCAGCCCATACGGCTTCTCGACCTATCGTGGTTCGTAAGCCTCCACACAAATCCCCTGTAGGAGTGAGCCTTTGTGGCGAGGGGATTTATCCCCGTTGGGTCGCGGAGCGGCCCTGAAACCTGGGACTGCTGCGCACTCCAACGGGGATAAATCCCCTCACCACAAGTATGTGGTTCACCGGTGATTTTCGAAGTGAAGCAGACCGACCAGCACTACCACATCCCGCTGCTGCTCAGCCCTTACGGCTTCTCGACCTATCGCGGTTCGTAAGCCCCCGCACAAACCCCCTGTAGGAGTGAGCCTTTGTGGCGAGGGGATTTATCCCCGTTGGGTCGCGGAGCGGCCCTGAAAACCGGGACTGCTGCGCACTCCAACGGGGATAAATCCCCTCGCCACAAGTATGGGGTTCACCGGGGATTTTCGAAGTGAGGCAGACCGACCAGCACTACCACATCCCGCTGCTGCTCAGCCCATACGGCTTCTCGACCTATCGTGGTTCGTAAGCCTCCACACAAATCCCCTGTAGGAGTGAGCCTTTGTGGCGAGGGGATTTATCCCCGTTGGGTCGCGGAGCGGCCCTGAAACCTGGGACTGCTGCGCACTCCAACGGGGATAAATCCCCTCACCACAAGTATGTGGTTCACCGGTGATTTTCGAAGTGAAGCAGACCGACCAGCACTACCACATCCCGCTGCTGCTCAGCCCTTATGGCTTCTCGACCTATCGGGGTTCCTAAGCCCCCACACAAATCCCCTGTAGGAGTGAGCCTTTGTGGCGAGGGGATTTATCCCCGTTGGGTCGCGGAGCGGCCCTGAAAACCGGGACTGCTGCGCAGTCCAACGGGGATAAATCCCCTCGCCACAAGTATGGGGTTCACCGGGGATTTTCGAAGTGAAGCAGATCGACCAGCACTACCACATCCCGCTGCTGCTCAGCCCATACGGCTTCTCGACGCGGTTCGTAAGTTCCCACACAAATCCCCTGTACGAGTGAGCCTTTGTGGCGAGGGGATTTATCCCCGTTGGGTCGCGGAGCGGCCCTGAAAACCGGGACTGCTGCGCAGTCCAACGGGGATAAATCCCCTCGCCACAAGTATGGGTCCACACCGTGGTTGGGTATGGTGCCGCTAGATCGTGGCCAGGACGCGCAATCGTGTGGCGTCGAGGATCTCGATCTCGCCATACCCGAGACCGATAATCCCTTGCCCCTGCAAGTCCTTGAGAATCTGATTGGTGGTCTGCCGCGACAACGACAGCATCGACGCCAGCTGTTCCTGTGGCAGTTGCAGCACCCGGCGCGGTGGATCGAGTTCGCCGTAGCCTTCGGCAATCATCAGCAGGCGATGCGCCAGGCGCGCCGGGGCCGGCAACAAACTCAACTGTTCAAGATTGATGAAGGCCAGGCGCAGCTTTTGGCTCATCAGCAATGCCAGATGCCGCCAGTACAGCGGATGCGCGTCGAGCAATTTCAGCAGCGGCGCTTGCGGGATATTCAGTAGCAGGCACGGCCCCACCGCATAGGCATCATGGGTGCGCGGCTGGCCATCGAACAGGCAGATTTCGCCGAACCAGTGCGGTGCCTCGACCAGGCTCAGTAGCGCCTCCTTACCCTGCTCGCTCACCGCGCCAATGCGAACGGCACCATCAAGCACAGCGTACAGACCGCATGGCGGATCGCCTCGCTGAAACAAGCGCTGCCCCGCCGTCAGCCGCCGCTCCCGGGCCGCCGCCAGCAGACTATCCTGAAAAGATGCCGGCAGATGACTGAACCATTGCCCGGTCATCAACCGTGAACGCATATCCATGAACACTCCTCGATTGTCGCCTGCCTGACAGAGCGAACGCTGAACCCGGGGCATGATGCGATCACCCTACAGGAGGAACAACAATGAAAAGCCTCGTCGACCACCTCAGTCAATACGCCGCCTACCATCGCGACCCGCGCAACATCGCCAGCCACTTTATCGGCATTCCGCTGATTGTGGTGGCGGTCGCGGTTCTGTTGTCGCGGCCGGAATGGTCGTTGGGCGGATTGTGGATATCCCCTGCCGTGGTACTGGCGCTGGCCTCGGCGTGGTTTTATCTGCGCCTGGAAGTGAAGCTTGGGGGGCTGATGACCGTGCTGATGGGCTTGTCGGTCTGGGCCGGGCAGGTCCTGGCGCAGCAAAGCACCCTGGTCTGGCTGAGCAGCGGCCTGGCGATGTTTGTGATCGGTTGGGTGATCCAGTTTGTCGGGCATCACTACGAGGGGCGCAAACCGGCGTTTATCGATGATCTCAGCGGCTTGATCGTCGGGCCGCTGTTTGTCGTGGCGGAAGTGGCGTTCATGCTCGGTCTGCGCCAGGAATTGAAGCACGAGATTGAACTGCGCTCCGGCCCGGTAACCCTGCGCGAACACAAAACCGCGCATTGAAAAACCGCGCAAGGTGCGCGACTGCACACCTTGCGCGGCATGCTTCACAGCGCGCCGAACGTCACCTGCACCGTCAGCGCGCCCTGATTGTCGGCGAGTCCGACACCATATCGGCCCTCCAGATCGTCGTTGATGCACAGCTGCAATTCGCCTTGCTGCCCCGCCGGAATCTGCGCCAGATCACCGATCAGAAACGGCGCCCCGGTACTGCCGATCCGCCCGATCAACGCACCCTCGTTGGCGCCCGGCAAGGTGTAGCCGGGTTTGGCGATCAGGCCCGTGCTGCCGTTGCCGTCAACCATGCCGCCCGCCGGGCTGGCGAACCAGTGCCCACTGAGATAACGCACCAGGCGCGGACTCGGCCCGTTGATCTGCACGCCCGTGCCCTGCCAGGGCTGATTGGCTTGAACCTGCACCGTGGCGGTTTTCAGGTCGTTGGCCAAGGTGTCGCCGGCCTGAATCGACAACGCTGCGATGGTCAGGCTCGGGTTTGAAGTGCCGGTGCTGGGGAACACGCCGTCGCCGACCAGGAACAGGTTTTTGTGATCCCAACTGCGCTGATCCTTGTTGACCACCGATTTCAACGGGTCATCGCCCATGCGGTAAGTGCCCATCAGGTGGCCGGCACCCTGGAAGCTGTAATCCACGCCTTTGTAATTGAATTTCCCCGGCGGTAGCGGCTTGGTCAACTCGGTGGCGCCGAGCAGCTCGGTGATGATGTGCGTGGCGAGGATCTTCGCCTGCCGGAAGCCTTCCTTGGTGTAGTCGGACAAGTCGTAGTGAATCTCCGGTCGCGGAATGCCCAAGCGATCCTTGTACTGCGTTGACGGCACGATGTAGCAATTGGCGTTATCCGGATCGTCCTCGACCTGTTCCACCAGAAAACCGATGCGGAACTGGCGAGTCAGCAAGTCGTTGAGTTTCTGCACCAGTGCCGTGCCGTACAACACTTGCTGCGGGCCCTTGGCGGGTGGCAGTGGATTGGTGGCGCTATCATTGGCGCCATCGATCAGGTCGGCGACGGTGACGTAGGGATCGCCCACCGGCCAGTTGAAACCTTCGTTGCCGATTTCGATTCGCCACGCCGCGCGCTGACTGCGAAAGGCACCGTCGCGCAGGCTTTCAATGCCTGCCGTTGAAACCGGTCCGCGATAAGGGAACACCGCTTTGCCTTCCGGCATCAGGCCCCAGGCCAGATAGATCGGATGGTCCGCCAGGCTGCGTCCAACCTGACCGCTGCTGTTGGCCACGCCTTTGGGCCACGCGGGGCTGGTTGAATTGAGCAGCAGTTTCGGCGTTTCAATGGCATGGGCGGCGATCACATAACGCTGGCCGACTGCGACGCCGGTGCCGGTCGGCGGGCCGTCGCCGAGTTGATACTGGATGAACTCGATGCCGCTGATGGACTTGTCCGCCGCCACCGTGACTTTGCTTGCCACGGTTTTGTAGAGCACCCGCACATTGCCGGTGTTCAGCGCGTTGTTCATGGTCACCGTGGCGTCGTACTTGGCCTGAATCGGACAGATAGGTGTGCAGTTGGTGTTGCCGGCGCACACGCGACGACCCGCGTAGGGTTGCGAATTGCGCCCGGCCGGTGTCGGGCTGACCACCAGTGGCAGGCCGTCGAACGATTTACCCTGAACCGCCGCAACAAAACTGCCATCGACCAGTGACAGCGGAATGCTGGTCATCGGGAATTGATAGCCATCCGGGAATGTCATGCCCAGATACGCCTGATCCGCCACATTGGCGGCCACGCCAATTTCCGCTTCGGCGCGGCAATACGCGCTTTGCAGATCGTTGTAACTGATCGGCCAATCGACACCTACGCCGTACAGCGACTTCAGACGGAAGTCGTTGGGCACCATGCGCAGACAAGTCGCCACCCAGTGCCAGGTGGTGCCGCCGCCGACCCGCTCATAGGTGCTGGTAAAGGCCAACGGGCCCTTTTGCACCAGGTAGCTGATTTCAGGTTTGTCCCAGCCAAGGATCAGGTCGGCGATGGTCGCGCGCGGCGCATTCTGCTCGGCCGGATTGCGCGGCGTGTCCAGCGTGCTGACCGGCGGATACGGCGATTCCGGGGTCTTCAAGGTCGCGGTGTAAAAGCGTTCAAGGTACTGATTACGGTTGGCCGGAATCTCCGGCCCGGACTCCAGCACCAACACTTTCACCCCGGCCAGCCCCAACTGATAGGCGATGATGCTGCCCGCCAGGCCGGCACCGACGATCACCACCTCTGCTTGTTCGGTACTCATGACGACGCTCCTTGTGGTCCGCTCGCGGGCACCCCGGTGAAGTCTTCAAGGCTGGGCGGCACTTCGTTCCAGTAACCGAAGAAAAATTCGCTGTAGCCCATGGGGTGCGCCTGGGCGATTTTCCATGCCCAGCTCTGGGTGTAAGCCTGATCGGAGACCACCATCTGATCCCCCGCCTTGTTGCTGCCGACGGTGTACGGCTGATACCAGACGCCCAGCAGCCAGAGCTTCATGATCGAACGGGCGGCTCGCGCCGTTTGCGTGGTGGCCGGTTGCGTGCCGTTCATCAACACCGCTTGGGCGATCTGATCCGGCGGCACTTTATCTGCCAGCAGGGTCGCGTATTGGGTCAGTAATGCCTGCAATACCGGGGGAGTGATGCGCGGCCCGATGAACGTCAGGAACTGCGTCGGCAGGTCGATCGGGTCGACAGAGGGCGCGATGAACGTTAGCGGGATGCCGGTCAGGGCCGAAGACAGACCCGCAAAATTATCCAGATCGATGCTCATGGCTGACTCCTTGTCGCGCCAGTCGATTGCGCGCGTTCGAGCAGGTAGGTGAAGTCCGCGAAACTGGTGCGCGGCGACTCGGTGACATGGGTGGCGGCGTTGCCGTGGCAGGCGATGCAACTGGAAGACGCTTGCGGCACGGTGCCCTGGATGTAGGTTTCCAGCGTGGTGTTGGCGAGGAACGCAGGCGCCGGTCGACCCAGAGGCTCGGTTTTCGAGATCTGGCACGGTGGCTGCGGCGTCAGTGTCGGCCATTGCGTGCTGATCAATTGATAGTTGGCCCACACGCTGTTCGGGTTCACCGTGCGCAACAGCGTCTGATAGGTGCTGTTGAGGGTTTTGGTCGCCGGGGTCAACGACGCTTCGCGCACGATCTGCGATGGCGTTGCCTTGACTGCCGGGTTCCACGGACGCGGCGGTGGCTGGTTGATTTCAGCCTGACTGTTGGCGTTGTAGAACAGATACGGGCCTTTGCGCTCGGCCACAGGCGTGGACTGCTCCGGCACGTTGTCGACGTGTTCGAAGGTCGACCAGACCCACTGCGGCGCACTGCTGGTCTTGTGCACGATGTGCAAGCCCACCAACCCGACCGGTTCGGCCTTGCACGACTCCGGCACTACCGGGCCTTTGCTCGGGTCGCTGTTGCCCGGCGTGTAGACCAGCGCATCGACGGTGTGGAATTTCTCTCGTCGGTCATTGCCGTCGAGGACTTTCCACGACGCCTTGACCATCAGCGATCCGACCTGGCGGGTGTCGTTGTTGCCGCAACTGAACGCCACCGTATTCTTCGGATCGGCCGCAAAGTACGCCTGCTGGCCCTGAATGCTGTACAGACCCTTGTTGACGATGTCGTCGAACATCGGCTGGTTGACGACGATTTCGTTGCGCGTATAAACGCCGCTCTGATCGACCAGCGGCCCGCTCTGGAACGGCTGGATAAACTCGTCGAGCACGTCCGGCACTTTGCCCATCTGTTGCAGCAAGCGCCCGGAACCCAAGCCTTCGCAGGCTTTCGGAATCGTCGCCGGCGCGTTCCAGGGATTCGGCGTCTGGCCGTTGGCGAGGAAAATCTGATAGCTCTCTTTCCAGTTCTCCCAGACCGTTGCACCGTCCTGTTGGCCGATCGGCGTGCCCGTATTCGGGGCGCCGTTTTCCAGCGCCGGCCAGTTCAAGGCGATAAACGTCTGCCACGACATATCGTCGAAATTCTGTTGCAGGCTGGTCAGGGAAAACGGCGGGGTCGCCGTGACATCGAAAGGTATTTGCGTTGACAGCGTGGGGTCGGCGTTGGCCAGTGGGCTGAGCATTGCGCCAAACAGCGCGCAACCGAGCCACGGCGCGGGCCGGTGGACTTCCGTTCTCATCGTTATCTCCTTGGCATCAGGGTCCAGGAGATACGCCGGTCCGTCATGGACTCTTCACTGCGCCTCCTGGCACAGCCTGGAGATTAGGCAAGGAACGCGTCACGGTTGGTGGAGCAGTTAGATCAAATCGAGTTAAGCCCAATAGCCACACGACACGCCTCCCTGTAGGAGCTGTCGAGTGAAACGAGGCTGCGATCTTTTGATCTTTAAAATCAAAAGATCGCAGCGTGCCGCAGCTCCTACGGGAGCTTTTTAGTTTTAGAGGCTGGCGACTTTCTGCCAGACCTTCGGTTTGAAGAACAGGGTTTCACCCTTGGCCAGACCGATCAGGCTGTCGTGGTCTTTCACCACTTCGGCTTCGATCAGATCGGTCTGCCCCTCGACCTTCAACGTCACCCGCGTGGTCGCGCCCAACGGGCGGATATCACGCACTTCAGCGGCGTGGTGATCTTCCAGTTCATGCCTGGACAACGACACTTCGTGCGGACGGAAAAGCACGTGGTTGTCGTCACTCAGCAACAGTCGGTTGGAATCGCCGAGGAAGTGATAAACAAAATCGCTGGCCGGGTTTTCATAAACGTCGCCCGGCGAGCCGATCTGTTCGATCACGCCCTTGTTCATCACCACGATACGGTCGGCGACTTCCATCGCTTCTTCCTGGTCGTGGGTCACGAACACCGACGTCAGGTTGATGTCTTCGTGCAGACGAGCGAGCCAACGGCGCAGTTCTTTGCGCACCTTGGCGTCGAGGGCGCCGAACGGTTCATCCAGCAGCAACACTTTTGGCTCGACCGCCAAGGCACGGGCCAGAGCGATGCGCTGACGCTGACCACCGGAAAGCTGTTCCGGGTAACGATCCGACAGCCAGTCCAGTTGCACCATGTTCAGCAGCTCATGCACCTTGGTCGCGATCTGGCTTTCGCTCGGGCGCTGGTTTTTCGGTTTCATGCGCAAGCCGAACGCGACGTTGTCGAACACCGTCATGTGCCGAAACAAGGCGTAGTGCTGGAACACGAAACCGACGTTGCGATCACGCACGTCGTGGCCGGAGACGTCTTCGCCGTGAAAGACGATGTTGCCCTGATCCGGAGTTTCCAGACCGGCAATAATGCGCAGCAAGGTGGTTTTGCCGCAGCCCGACGGGCCGAGCAACGCCACCAGCTCACCGCTGTGAATGTCCAGGCTGATGTTGTCCAGCGCCTTGAAGGCATTGAAATTCTTGCTGACGTTACGCACTTCGATCGACATGAATTATTCCTCCGCGGCGCTGGCGCGCAGGCGGTTGATACGGTTTTCGCTCCACTGCTTGAGCAGCAGGATGAAGAGCGCCAGGATCAGCAACAGGCTCGCCACGGCGAACGCGGCCACGTGGTTGTATTCGTTGTAGAGGATCTCGACGTGCAGCGGCAAGGTGTTGGTCACCCCGCGAATGTGCCCGGAAACCACCGACACCGCACCGAACTCACCCATGGCCCGCGCGGTACACAACACCACGCCATAGATCAGGCCCCACTTGATGTTGGGCACAGTGACGTGCCAGAACATCTGCCAGCCATTGGCGCCGAGCAAGCGTGCGGCCTCCTCTTCCTGCGTGCCTTGTTCCTGCATCAGCGGGATCAGCTCACGGGCCACGAACGGCACGGTGACAAAAATCGTCGCCAGCACGATGCCCGGCAGGGCGAAGACGATCTGGATGTCGTGATCCTGTAACCACGGCCCGAACAGGCCCTGCGCGCCAAACATCAGCACGTAGACCAGACCGGCGATCACCGGCGACACCGAAAACGGCAGGTCGATCAGCGTCACCAGCATGCTCTTGCCACGGAACGAGTATTTGCTCACGCACCATGCGGCGCTGACGCCGAACACAAGGTTGAGCGGCACCGAAATCAGCACGGCGAACACGGTGAGTTTCAGTGCTGATAAAGCATCCGGCTCAAAAATCGCGGTGAAGAATGCGCCGAGGCCATTCTTCAAACCTTGTGATACGACTATGAACAACGGCAGCAACAGAAACAGGAAAAACACCAGCCAGCCAAGACCGATCAGAACTCTGCGCGAGGTGGCGCTGCCACGGCGTGCGGCGTTGGCCGAAGAGGCGGCCGCAATAGACGATTGGGACATGTTCGCGCCTCCTTATGGGGTTTCGATGCGCCGCTGCAGCAAGTTGATCAGCAGCAACAGGACGAAGGAAACCACCAGCATCAGCACGCCGATGGCCGTTGCGCCGGTGTAGTCGTATTGGTCGAGTTTGACCATGATCAGCAGCGGCAGAATTTCGGTTTTCATCGGCATGTTGCCGGCGATGAAAATCACCGAACCGTACTCGCCAACGCCACGGGCAAAGGCCAGGGCAAAACCGGTCAGCCAAGCGGGCAACAAGGCCGGTACCAGAATGTGGCGGAACACCTGCCATGGCTTCGCACCCAGGCACGCGGCGGCTTCTTCGACTTCGCGGGGAATGTCGGCCAGCACCGGTTGCACCGTGCGCACCACGAAAGGCAGGGTCACGAAGGTCAATGCGAGGGTGATACCCAGCGGGGTGTAGGCGATTTTGAAACCGAGGTCGGCGGCGAATTGCCCGACCAGACCAGCCGGCGCGTACAGCGCAGTCAGCGCAATACCGGCGACGGCCGTCGGCAAAGCGAACGGCAGATCGATCATCGCGTCGATGACCTTGCGCCCGGGGAAGGTGTAGCGCACCAGCACCCACGCCAGCAACGTACCGATGATGCCGTTGATGATCGCGGCGCACAGCGCAGTGCCGAAGCTCAGCTTCAATGCCGCCAGCACCCGCGGTGCGGAGATGATCGTCCAGAACTGATCCCAGGTGAGTTGGGCGGCGTGGACGAACATCGCCGCCAGCGGGATAAGCACAATCAGGCTGAGGTACACCAAGGTGTAGCCCAGCGTCAGCCCGAAGCCGGGTATGACGGGGGAGATACGACGCGACATAAAAGTCCTTGGTTAAAAACGCATCAATGTGGGAGCGAACCCTGTGGCGAGGGGATTTATCCCCGTTGGGCAGCGAAGCTGCCCCAAAACCATCACATGCGGTGTATATGGTTTTCCGCATTTGCCGATTTTGGGGCTACTGCGTAGCCCAACGCGGATAAATCCCCTCGCCACAAAAGCCCGCTCCCACAGTTTGTAGTCAGATTACTGCGCCTGATAAATCTGGTCGAACACGCCACCGTCGTTGAAGAATTTCGGCTGCGCGGTTTTCCAGCCGCCGAAGTCTTTGTCGATGGTCACCAGGTCCAGTTTCGGGAATTGCTGGGCGTACTTCGCCGCCACGTCCTTGTCACGCGGACGGTAGAAGTTCTTCGCGGCAATTTCCTGACCGGCCGGGCTGTACAGGTGTTTCAGATAGGCTTCGGCGATCTGCTCGTTGCCCTTCTTCTCGGCATTCTTGTCGACCACGGCCACTGGCGGCTCGGCGAGGATCGACAGCGAAGGTACAACGATGTCGAACTTGTCGGCGCCGCCATCTTCTTTCAGGGCCAGGAACGCTTCGTTTTCCCAGGCCAGCAACACGTCACCCTGACCGTTGTTGACGAAGGTGATGGTCGAGCCACGAGCACCGGTGTCCAGCACGGGCACATGCTTGAACAGGGTCTGTACGTATTCTTTGGCTTTGCCTTCGTCACCGCCGTTGGCTTTCAGGCCGTAGGCCCACGCGGCGAGGAAGTTCCAGCGCGCACCGCCGGAGGTTTTCGGGTTCGGGGTGATCACCGAGACGTCGTTCTTGACCAGATCGCCCCAGTCCTTGATGCCTTTCGGGTTGCCCTTGCGCACCAGGAACACAATGGTCGAGGTGTACGGCGTGCTCGCTTCCGGCAGACGCTTCTGCCAGTCGGCGGGCAGGGTCTTGCCGAGTTTGGCGATTTCGTCGATGTCGCCAGCCAGGGCCAGGGTCACGACGTCGGCGCGCAGACCGTCGATGACCGCACGGCCCTGCTTGCCCGAACCACCGTGGGATTGCTGGATTTTCACGGTGTCGCCGGCATGATCCTTCTGCCAGAACTTGATGAATTCGGCGTTGTAGTCCTGATACAGCTCGCGCGTCGGGTCATACGACACATTGAGCAGTTCGTAATCCTTGGCAACCGCGGAACCGGCAAACACAGCGCTGGCCAGCGCGGCCAAAGCGTAACGGCGAATCGACGACATGGTGAAAGCTCCTGGAATTCTGGTGGTGGCTTTTTCTTATGTATTTCGGAAATCGTGTTGCCGGTTCAAAGATCGCAGCCTTCGGCAGCTCCTACATAAATCCCCCGTAGGAGCTGCCGCAGGCTGCGATCTTTTAGCCCGGTTGTTTGCCGGGTTGCTGCAAGCGGAATTTCTCTTTGCGTTCGATCTGCACGACTTGTGCGTTATGCACAGTGATCTCCACCGCGCCGAAACGCAGATCGCGCAAAGCGCTCTGGATTTCACGCAAGATGGTGCTTTCGTCCTGACCGTCAACGCTGCGAAGGGATGCGCTCATGGTGCTGCTCCTTTGAATGGGATATGCCTGGCAGTGGGCGGCACTGCGTTCGGCGTGGGAGCAATATAAGAGAGGCATGGATATTCTTAAAAAGACTATTTAAGAATGTTTATATAACCAGAAAACATTATGTGGTGGAGCAAGGGTTTGCGCGGACCCGGAAGCCGACAGATCACCCTGTGGTGAGGGGATTTATCGGCGATGGCCTGCGTAGCAGTGCCGATTTTTTGAGGCCGCTGCGCGCGCCATCGGGGATAAATCCCCGCGCCACAGGATCGGACTCAGCCGATAACCGGTGCGCGCGCCCAGTCAATCTCCAACGCTGGCACCGGTCGCCCAAACCAGTAGCCCTGCCCCAGATCACACGCCTGTTCCAGCAAAAACACCGCCTGCTCAGCCTGTTCGATCCCTTCGGCATGCACCTGCATGCCCATGCTCTGCGCCAGCGCGATAATCACCCGGACAATCGCCGCGTCATCCTCATCCCCCGGCAAGCCAGCGACAAATCCCTGGTCAATCTTCAACTTCTGCACCGGCAGCCGCTTGAGCCGCAGCAGCGACGAATAGCCTGTGCCGAAATCGTCGATTGCCAGACGAATGCCCAGCTCACGCAGGCGATGCATCTGCTCCAGCGCCACTTCCGGGTCATCCATCACCGCGCTTTCAGTGACTTCCAATTCCAGATACGCCGGATCCAGCCCAGTGTCGCGCAGCACTTGCGCCACCTGTTGATACAGCTCACGCCGCGCGAACAGTCGCGACGAAACATTCACCGCCACAAATGACAACACCACCCCGGCCTGCTGCCATCGGCACATTTGCAGGCAGGCTTGTTGCATCACCCAGGCATCGATTTCGGCGATCAACCCGGTGCGCTCGGCAATCGGGATGAACTCCGCCGGCGACACCAGACCACGCTGCGGATGCTGCCAGCGCACCAAGGCTTCAACGCCGATCAGACGACTGGTTTTCAGGTCATGCACCGGTTGGTAATAGACCCGCAGTTCCTGCTGTTCCAGCGCGCGGCGCAGTTCGAAGGCGATTTCGACCCGCTGCTGGGCGTGCGCGGTAAGTTCTTCGGTGTACAAGGCGTAACCGTTGCGCCCGCTGCTTTTGGCCTTGAACAGCGCGGCATCGGCATTGCGCAACAGCTGCTCCGCGCTCAGCGCATCGCTGGGGAACAGACTGATGCCGATGCTGGCGTTGATGAACAATTCGTGGCCGTCGATGCCGAACGGCTCCTTGAGTGCATCGATAATGCGCTGAGCCAATGCCGCTGCTTGTCCGGGTTGTGGACAACTTTCAGAGAGCACCGCGAATTCATCGCCGCCGAGCCGCGCCAAGGTAATACCGGGGCCGAACAATGCCTGTAAGCGCGCCGCCACCGCTTTGAGCAGTCGATCACCAACGTTATGCCCGAGGCTGTCGTTGATCATCTTGAAGTGATCCAGATCGAGCATCAGCAACGCACAACCACGCTTATGAGTCTGCGCCGAAGCCAGCGCCTGTTCGGCACGGTCACTGAACAGCAGGCGATTGGGCAGATCGGTCAGCGGATCGTGATGGGCGAGGTGTTTGAGTTCGGACTCGGAGTCCTTGATCGCGCTGATGTCGGAGAACACCGCCACGTAGTGACTGATCCGGCCCTGATCATCGCGAATGACCCGGATGGTTTGCCACTGTGGATAAATCTCGCCGCTTTTGCGCCGGTTCCAGATCTCGCCGCTCCATTCGCCTTGCGCTTCCAGCGTGGCAAACATCGCCTGATAAAAACCCGGCGGATGGTGCCCGGACTTGAACAGGCTCGGTTGCTGGCCGAGTACCTCTTCGCGCTGGTAACCGGTGATCTCGATGAACGCGCGATTGACGTGCACGATCAGCCCCTGATGATTGGTGACCAGCACGCCCTCTCGCGTGCAATCGAACACCGCCGCAGCCTGACGCAAGCGCTCGCGGTCGGCGTGACGCTCGCGCAACCGCGCACCGATCCCGAGAAACTCGCACAAGCGTGCCCGCGCCAGAAAGATCAGCCCGGCGCTGATCGCCGCGAAGACGTAACCGTTGATCAGTTGCCATCGGGCAAGATCGACGGAGTCATCGAAGAAATTGTTTAATAAATGATCAGAACCTTGCAGCCACAGAGCGGCAAGCACGAGATAGAGCAGCGCTGCACGCAAGGCATCGCGATAAGTGGCAGACATTCGGCTGTCCATGTCCCTACAAAAAGGTTGGAATTATAGGTCAAGAAACATTCAGCGACTCTTATCTGAAAGGGCGACTGGTTTTATCTGTGTGCTTAGTGATAATGCAACGGCTGTTTTTATCTTTATCGAGGGCCCTATAGCCTATGTGGTACGAAGGTTTTCTTGGCTTGTCGGCCTGGTCACTGGTCGCAGTCACCCTGCTGATGACTCACGTGACAATTGTCGGCGTCACGGTCTATCTGCACCGTTACTCGGCCCATCGCTCGCTTGAGCTGAATGCTGGCCTGAAGCACTTTTTCCGATTCTGGCTGTGGCTGACCACGGCGCAGAACACCCGCGAGTGGACTGCCATCCACCGTAAACACCACGCCAAATGCGAAACCGAAGATGACCCGCACAGCCCGGTCATCAAAGGTCTTTCCACAGTACTGCGTACCGGCGCCGAGCTGTACCGTGCCGAAGCCCAGAACCCGGAAACCCTGCGCATCTACGGCAAGAACTGCCCGGAAGACTGGATCGAACGCAACGTCTACAGTCGCTATCCGCTGTTGGGCGTCGCGATCATGGGCGTCATCGACCTGCTGCTGTTCGGCACCATCGGCATCACCATCTGGGCGATCCAGATGATGTGGATCCCGGTGTGGGCCGCCGGCGTGATCAACGGGCTGGGCCATGCCGTTGGCTACCGCAATTTCGAATGCCGCGACGCGGCGACCAATCTGGTGCCATGGGGCATCCTGATCGGCGGTGAAGAACTGCACAACAACCATCACACCTACCCAAACTCGGCCAAGCTGTCGGTGAAGAAGTGGGAGTTCGACCTCGGTTGGGCATGGATCAAAGTCTTCAGTTTTCTGCGTCTGGCCAAGGTGCAGCGTGTCGCGCCGATTGCCCACCGTGTGGAAGGCAAAGGCAGCCTGGACATGGACACCGCAATGGCGATCCTTAACAACCGCTTCCAGATCATGGCCCAGTACCGCAAGTTGGTGATCGGCCCACTGGTCAAGCAAGAGCTGGCCAAGGTCGATCATTCGGTGCGCCACCAGTTCCATCGGGCCAAACGCCTGCTGTCGCGGGAAACCAGTCTGCTGGAAGATCGTCATCACCTGCGCATCCAGAACATGCTCGAGCACAGCCAGGCGCTGAAGGTAATTTACGAAAAACGCCTCGCCCTGCAGCAGATCTGGGTCAAGACCAGCGCAAATGGCCACGACATGCTCGCGGCCATCAAAGAGTGGATTCACGAGGCCGAGGCCAGTGGCATCCAGTCCCTGCGCGATTTTGCTGACCAGTTGAAAACCTACTCGCTGCGCCCCGCCGCATAACAGGTAGGAGCTGCCGCAGGCTGCGATCTTTTGATCTTGTCTTTTTAAAAACAAATCACAAGATCGCAGCCTGCGGCTCCTGCAGGATTACCACCAGTCCCCTAGCGGCAGTGGCAATTTACCGCCTGGCGGAACCCCACACCCAGTGGGAACTAAGCTAAAAATCCCCTATCTCAAAGACACTTCGCCACCCCGGCGGGCTGTACTGTGGCTGTTGTCGAACTCCCGGCACGCCCTTTGAGACGAGTGCCGATGGTCAATAACAATCAAAAAGACTCATCCCTTGCGCAGTGGCCCGAGGCCGCGCAAACCCTCATGGCATTGATGCACGCCCAAGGCGAAGTCGCGCGGCTGAGCGAACGCGAACAGCTGTTCAGCTCGCTGCTGGTCAGCGTCAACGCCGTGCTTTGGGCCTTCAATTGGGAAACCCGCCAGGTGCTTTACGTCAGCCCTGCGTATGAACGAATTTTCGGCCGCTCTGCCGGGCTTCTACTCGCTGACCACAATCAGTGGCGCGACAGCATCTATCCCGATGACCTTGAATACGCCGAGCGCAGCCTCGCCGACGTCCTGCACAAAGGCGCGGTGGAAGATCGCGAATATCGGATCATCGCCGCTGATGGCTCGGTGCGCTGGCTCAGCGACAAATGCTTCATCAATCGTCAGGACGAACCGGGGCAACCGGTGATCATTGTCGGCATCGCCGAGGACATCACCGACAAGAAGCAGATGGAAACCGAACTGCATCGCCTGGCGACCACCGACGTACTGACCCAAAGCAGCAACCGTCGACACTTTTTCGAATGCGCCAATCGCGCGTTTGAAGAGGCGCGCCTGCAAGGCTTGCCACTGGCGTTTCTGTTGCTGGATATCGATGACTTCAAACTGATCAACGACAGCTACGGCCATCCCGAGGGTGACAACGTGCTGCAAAAAATCGCCGAGTGCGGGCGCGGTTCGTTACGCCGGGGCGATCTGTTCGGGCGGATTGGCGGGGAAGAGTTTGCCGCCGTGTTTCCAGGATGTGCGCCGGACATGGCCATGCAGGTGGCCGAGCGGCTGCAACAGGAGATTCAGCGTTTGAGTTTCAGCCATGACGCCCAGACGTTCGGCATCACCGTCAGCCAGGGTCTGACCAGCCTCACCGAGGCAGATGAAAACCTCGACAGCCTGTTCGCCCGTGCGGACGCGGCGATGTACGAGGCCAAGCGCCAGGGCAAGAACCGCATTATCTGCGCACGAATCATTTGATTTGTAGGCATTTGTGGTGGGGGGATTTATCCCCCCACCACAAAGGCTCCGGGTTGTGTAAGTCAGGTTATTTGCGCATTCGTATCAACTCCGGCAAGCCGATCTTGAGCAGCCGTGCCGTGCGGCTCTTGGCCAGTTCCTCTATGCCTTCGCGCTCGGTCAGATGGGCCATCTGCGCCGCCATGTTCATCACCAGCGCCTCACGCGAATACACCCCGCCACCGAGCTGGTAGACCGCGGCAATCAACTCACGCAACTCCAGCGGCAAACGCCAGCGGGCTCGCAGCGCCGAACCATAGGCCGCGCCAAATTCTGCCAGTGCTTCGCCGACCTCCTCCAACTCATCCAGCTCTCCACCGGCCTGCTGCCATTCCTGTAAACAACGCAGCAATGCCAGATCACCGAGGCGATGCAGTATGCCCGCGCAATAGCAGCGCTCCTGATCGAGATCGAGCAAGCGCGCCAAGGTGCGCGCATATTCAGCGGTGTGCAGCGACAGTCCCCAGTAACGCTCGGCATAGTCAGCCAGACACGGGTCGCTGAGCCTGGCACTGCGCTTGAGCGCCAGCCCCAGAATCAGGTTCATGCTCTGCCCGGTGCCCAAGCGCTGCAGTGCCTGCGCCAGGGTCTGCACCGGCGCGCCATGGTGTTGCGCGGCGCTATTGGCGGCGGCAATCAACACGGCCGTGATCTGCGGATCGGTGCGAATCTCTTCTTCCAGCAGCTTCAGGTCCAGCCCATTGGGATTCAGGCTGCGTTTGACTGCCACCTGCACATCAGTCATCAACGGCGCACCATCGGCCTGCTCACGGCGCCGCTCAAGAAACACCGACAAGGTCATGCCCGATGCCAGGGCCGGTACTTCGCAAAATACCTCCTCGCCAGCATTGAGCAGCAAACCCTGCAAGCGGTCGGTCAGGCTTTCCATGTTCAGCGGTTTGGCAAGGTAGGCGGTCGGCGCCAGCGGCAGGGCTTCGCGCACGCTGGCGCTGTCAGTGCGACTGCTCATCAAAATGAACGGCAGCGGCGGATTGCGTTTGCGCTGACGCACGCTGCGCAGCACGTTGAGACCGTCGGTGCCGGGCAATTCCCAGTCAACGATCGCCAGGTCATAGGGCACGTCACGCAGCAGGTCCAAGGCCTGCTGGCCATCGGCACACAAATCGACACGAGCATCGCAACGCACGTTCAGCAACACTTGTTTGAGCAAGTCACGAGACCATGGATCAGCCTCGGCAATCAGCACTCGGGGTACGGCGGGTAATTCAACGGCAGTCATGCGCGCTCTCCCTTGCAATGCCTGAACCTTAGCCAATGCTGGCCATTCGATACAGCGCTAAAGCGCCCGATGTGTTTCAAGGGGCGTAAAAAAACCCGCCGAGGCGGGTTTTTTGTCGATCCGATCACACAGCGCCGGGCATTACAGCTCGGAGAAGCACTCTTCGATGATCGCCAGGCCTTTGTCCAGTTGCTCGTCCGGCGAAGTCAGCGGTACGAGTACGCGCAGCACGTTGCCGTAAGTGCCGCACGACAGCAGGATCAGGCCCTTGTCGCGCGCCTTGGCCACAACCGACGCTACTGCAGCAGCGTTTGGTTTGTGGCTGTCGCCGTTTTCGAACAACTCGACCGCGATCATCGCGCCCAAGGCACGGACTTCGCCGATGACCGGGTACTTGGCCTGGATGGCTTTCAGGCCGGTTACCAGACGCTCGCCGACTGCCTTGCAGCGATCCAGCAGGTTTTCTTCTTCAAACACTTCCATCACGGCCAGGGCCGCGGCGCAAGCGATCGGGCTACCGGCGTAGGTGCCGCCGAGGCCGCCTGGAGCGATGGCGTCCATGTATTCGGCCTTGCCGCAAACACCGGCCAGCGGGAAGCCGCCAGCGATGGATTTGGCGAAGGTGGTCAGGTCGGCAGCAACGCCCATCTGTTCCATGGCGAAGAACGTACCGGTACGGCCAGCGCCGGTCTGTACTTCGTCAGCGATCAGCAGGATGCCGTGCTGGTCGCACAGTGCGCGCAGACGCTTCATGAATTCCTTCGGCGCGACGTAGAAACCACCTTCACCCTGTACCGGCTCGATGATGATCGCGGCGATGTCTTTCGGCTCGGCGTCGTTCTTGAAGATGCGTTCGATGGAAGCGATCGAGTCGTCGATGCTCACGCCGTGCAGTTCGTTCGGGTACAGCGCGCGGAAGATGCCGCCTGGCATCAGGCCCATGCCGGCCGAGTAAGGCACGACTTTACCGGTCAGGCCCAGGGTCATCATGGTGCGACCGTGGTAAGCGCCGGTGAAGGCGATCACGCCAGCGCGGCCAGTGGCGGCACGGGCGATTTTCACGGCGTTTTCTACGGCTTCGGAACCGGTGGTGACCAGCAGGGTTTTCTTGGCGAAATCACCCGGGATCTTGGCGTTGATCTTTTCGCACACTTCTACGTACGGCTCGTAGGCCAGAACCTGGAAGCAAGTGTGGGTCAGCTTGTTCAGCTGTTCGGTCACGGCGGCGATGATTTTCGGGTGCACGTGGCCGGTATTCAGCACCGCGATACCGCCAGCGAAGTCGATGAACTCACGACCTTCAACGTCAGTCACGGTAGCGTTCTTCGCGGACTCGGCGAAGATCGGGTGAATCTGGCCGACGCCACGTGGTACAGCAGCGGTACGGCGGGCCATCAGTTCAGCGTTAGTCTTGCTCATTACAGTCCTCATTCGCCGCTCATCGGGCGGCGTGGTTCAAGGATTAAGCGGGAGGAAGCGACGGTGGCAGCATGCGATGATCGACTGCCACGGCGTTCCCGGCCGCAGAGAAAATTCCGGTTTGAAACGACGCAAAGGGACAGCGCTCTCGTGCCCTTTGCGTTTGCAGCGATCTCTTTCTCGGCTTAGATGCCCAGGCAGAGGTATTTGATTTCCAGGTAATCTTCGATGCCGTACTTGGAGCCTTCACGGCCCAGGCCCGAGGCCTTGATGCCGCCGAACGGCGCGACTTCGTTGGAGATCAGCCCGGTGTTGACGCCAACCATGCCGTATTCCAGCGCTTCCGCCACACGGAACACACGGCCCAGGTCGCGAGCGTAGAAGTACGAAGCGAGACCGAACTCGGTGTCGTTGGACATCGCGATCACTTCGGCTTCGTCTTTGAAGCGGAACAGCGGCGCCAGTGGGCCGAAGGTTTCTTCCTTGGCCACGGCTGCGTTTTTCGGCACGTTGGTCAGAATGGTCGGCTCGAAGAAGTTGCCTTCCATCGCCTTGCCACCGGCCAGCACGGTAGCGCCTTTGGCTACAGCGTCAGCAATGTGTTCCTGCACCTTGGCCACGGCTTTTTCGTCGATCAGCGGGCCCGTGGTGGTGCCGTCTTCCAGACCGTTACCGATCTTCAGCTTGGCGACTGCCACTTTCAGCTTCTCGGCGAACGCGTCGTAGACCGAATCCTGAATGTACAGGCGGTTGGCGCAGACGCAGGTCTGGCCGTTGTTGCGGTACTTGGAAATGATCGCGCCTTCGACGGCCTTATCCAGGTCCGCGTCGTCGAACACGATGAACGGCGCATTGCCGCCCAGTTCCAGCGAGACTTTCTTGATGTCCTTGGCACATTCCGCCATCAGTTGACGACCGATTTCGGTCGAACCGGTGAAGGACAGTTTGCGCACGATCGGGTTGCTGGTCAGCTCGCTGCCGATGTCGCCAGCACTGCCGGAGACCACGCTGAATACGCCCGCAGGAATGCCGGCACGCTGAGCCAGTTCGGCCAGGGCGAAAGCGGAAAACGGAGTTTGCGAAGCAGGCTTGAGCACCATGGTGCAACCGGCCGCCAGCGCTGGACCGGCTTTACGGGTGATCATCGCCGCCGGGAAGTTCCACGGAGTGATCGCTGCGGTCACGCCGATTGGCTGCTTGATCACGATCAGGCGTTTGTCTGGCTGGTGGCCCGGGATCACGTCACCGTAGATGCGCTTGGCTTCTTCGGCGAACCACTCGATGAACGAAGCGGCGTAAACGATTTCGCCCTTGGCTTCGGCCAGCGGCTTGCCCTGTTCGAGGGTCATCAGGCGAGCGAGGTCGTCCTGGTTCTCGATCATCAGTTCGAACCAACGACGCAGCTTGCCTGCACGCTCCTTGGCGGTCAGTGCACGCCAGGCCGGCAGCGCCTTGTCAGCGGCTTCGATGGCACGGCGGGTTTCGGCGGCGCCCATTTTTGGCACGGTACCGAGGATTTCGCCGGTGGCCGGGTTATTGACCTTGATCGTCTGACCGTTGTCCGCATCAACCCAAGCGCCATCAATGAAGGCTTGCTGGCGGAACAACTGGGTGTCTTTAAGCTGCATGTCGGCTTTCCTTAACAGCACCGCGGCCTGCGCGGAGCAAATTATGATTGTAGAAAGGCGCCTCGCAAGGCTGCCGTCAGGGAAATCAGTGACCGGGTGTGGCGCATCAACCGTGGACATTTCGAACCACCAGCGCTGCAACACCCAGCAAAGAGCGTTTGAAATCTCAAACGGATCGTAGGATCAAAGGGGGTAAAGGACAATAGGTCGTTCGAAAAAAAGAACAAAAACGCCGCGTTTGTGGAAATTTTCAGATCAACGCGCCAAAAGCCTTCGCCGCAACAAAACCTTAGATCAACCACACCGAAGCGCCAAGCGAGGGTTTTGCAGGACGTTACAGCTTTATGGAATGCAGCGATTTCAACCGACACGCGCACTCACAATCCACGCCAAAACCCAGCATGGACGCCCCGAGCCGACCTAGGTATGATGTCGCCCGCTGCACCAGTAGCTCAGCTGGATAGAGTACTGCCCTCCGAAGGCAGGGGTCGTGGGTTCGAATCCCGCCTGGTGCACCATTGATTTAAACGAGAAAGCCCCGGACTGTGATGGTCCGGGGCTTTTTTGTGGCCAATGAAAAGACAATCGAACGACGCTACTCCGTCGTCCAGTCAAACTCATCGTAATCGTCGTCATGCTCTTCTTCCTCCCCAGCCTCCTCCTCAAAAACCTCGTCTTCATCAACGACATCTTCTTCCGGCTGGTTCAGCAGAAACTCCTTACGCGCCTCGGTAATCGCCCGGCGTATTTCCGGGTTGTCGAGCAGTTGGGCAATGCGGTCAATTTTCGATGCCACGTTGTCCTCCAGCGTATTGGCAATGGCCCGATATTGCGCGTTTTTGCGGGGCAATGCCAAATGGCTGAGGGTTCAGGAGGTCATTTTTCCTGCAACTGTTCGAGTCGGGTGTCGAGATCGGCGTTCGGGTAGCGTTTGTGCAGGTTGTTGAACAGGCTGTCGGCCGCTTGCGACTGGCCGGATTCGCGCAGGCGCAGGACTTCGCGCAGTTGCGCGTCGAGGCCGTTGGCTGGCGCTGCGGCACGTTTGCTGAACTTGGTTTCGTCAGCGCTGAGCGCTTCGCTTTGCATCGGTTTGGCCATTTCCATCATCGGCGCCGGAGCCGGCATGGCACTGGCCGGGGCGGACAAGCGGTGCAGTTGTGCACCGCCCTCCTCGGCCATCGGCACGGCGAGACTTGGGGCCGGGGCGTAGTCGTACTGGCGCTGCGGTTCGGGCACGCGTTGCACCAGCGACAGCATCAAGGCGACGCCGACCAGACTGGCGAATGCCACTTGCCAGCGTGGTTTACGGCAGGCCTGAAGCCAGCGTTGCCCCAGCGTCGGTGACACGGCCGGGGTTTCGCGGCGCGCGGCATTCAAAATGAATGCATCGAGGTGCGCGGGCGGCTCGCCGTCATGCTGTTCGCGGACATGGTTGATCAGCGGATCTTCGGGTGTCTTGCGGGCGTCAGTCATGTCAGTACCTCCTCGGCCAGCAGCCGACGCAGTTTTTGCTGGGCGTAGCGCAGGCGGCTTTTGACGGTTTCCAGCGGTGTTTCGGTGAGGCTGGCGATTTGTGCCAGGTCAAGATCGCCGTGGGCGCGCAGCAGGAACACTTCGCGTTGTTCGGCGGGCAAGGCTTGCAGGGCGTTTTCCAGGCGCTGGCTGTCGCGGCTGAGGCTCAGCAATTGTGCAGGATCGCTGGCTTCGTCGCTGAGCGCATGCGCCTGCTCGTCGTAACTGTCGTGCAGCGGTTGTTGGGCGCCGTGCTTGCGCCAATGATCGATCAGACGATTGCGGGCAATCTGGAACAGCCACGTACGAAAAGTCGCCCGGCCTTGTGGCTGACTGGCGCTGCGAATCAGGCTCAGCCAAGTCTCCTGAAAGACCTCGTCGGCCAGCTCGGGTTTGCCGCTCAAGCCAAGCAAAAATCGATACAGGCCCTGACGATGGCGGGCGTACAAAATCTCGAACGCCGCGCCGTCGCCCTCGCGATAGCGCGCCAACAGCGCTTCATCGCTGTTGGCGGTTGAGCTGTGCGCAGAGGCGAACAGCTGACTGATAAAACCCTTCAGCCGACTCACTATTCAATCCGTCGCTCAGTGGCCATCGCGTTCGATGCGGTAGCAGTGCGCAGGCTTTGCGCCAGTTCGACCAGTTGCACGAACTCGTTACGCAAGCCGAACCGGTCGTCGCCCCTCGCGCCGCGGGCCAGCGCTTCGGTGTCTCTCAGGCTGAAATCACCGGTGTAGCGACCGTCCTTGAGCTGCTGAGAAAACGCCGCAACTGCTGCGGCAAAACGCAGGTCTCCGCTGGCGGGTGCGACCTGATTGGCGATCGGGCGCTCGATCAGCAGACTTTTCCCACCGTCAGGTTGTTGATAACGCACACGCAGCATCGCCAATTCTCCGTTCTTTTCGGACTCAGCCGCACTCGATTTACCGTAGCGCAGCGGCTCCAGCCAACCCTTCTCGCCCGCCGGGACAATTTCGTAGAGCGCAGTCACGGTGTGGCCTGCGCCGATTTCGCCGGCATCGACTTTGTCATTGCTGAAGTCCTCACGTTTCAACGCACGGTTTTCGTAGCCGAGCAGGCGATACTCGCTGACCTGCGCCGGGTTGAACTCCACCTGCAATTTGACGTTTTTCGCCACCACGGCAAGGGTCGAGCTGAGCTGATCGACCAACACTTTGCGCGCCTCGCGCAGGTTGTCGATGTAGGCGTAGTTGCCATCGCCAGCGTCGGCCAGTTGTTCCATCAAGTGTTCATTGTAGTTATCCACACCGAAACCCAGGGTGGTCAGGGAAATCCCGGTTTTGCGTTTATCCACAGCCATTTGCTTGAGGCTGTCGAAGTCGCTGACGCCGACGTTGAAGTCGCCATCGGTGGCCAGCAGGATGCGGTTGATGCCTGTGGGCATGAACGCCTGCTGGGCCATTTGGTAGGCCAGCTCAATGCCTGAGGCACCCGCGGTCGAACCGCCCGCCGTCAACTGATCGATAGCTGTACGAATTTTCGCTTTTTCCCGTCCGGAAGTGGGCTCCAGCACCACTCTCGATTCGCCGGCATACACCACCAGCGACACACGATCCTGCTCGCGCAATTGATCGACCAGCAGTTTCAACGTGCTTTTGACCATCGGCAGGCCTTCGCGACGATCCATCGAGCCGGACACATCGACCAAAAACACCAGATTGGCCGGGGCCAATTCCGCCACCGCGCGGTCGGAGGCCTTGATGCCGATGCGCAGCAGCCGCGTGTGCGGATTCCACGGTGACGCGGCCAATTCGGTGGTCACGCCAAAGGGCGAGCCGTCGCTGGGCAAGGCGTAATCGTAGGGGAAGTAATTGACCATTTCCTCCAGTCGCACGGCGCCTTCCGGCGGTAGCCGTCCCTGATTGAGCAAGCGACGGACGTTAGCGTAAGCACCGCTGTCGACGTCGGCGCTGAAGGTTGAAACCGGCGTCTCGGCGACACTGTGGATCGGGTTGTCGGCAAGTTTTTGATACTGCTCGCGCGGCTCGTCGCGATAGCCCTGCGGATAACTGTCGGCACTGGGCATTGCCACGAAACTGGCCATCGGCGCCGGATGCGCCATGCGCTTGGCCATCGCCCCTCCCGCCATTAGCGCTTCGTGTTGAGCCAGCACCTCAGGTTGCGCCGGTGGCGGCACCGCGGCGGATTCCGGAGGGGTGGGCACACCACAGCCACCGAAGGCCAGCAAAACACCGACCGCAACAGGGCGCAAGAAAGGCAGAGGAAGGGACATGGGGCTGACCTCGGGATGAAATTGAGCATTCATCCACTGAGACGGCCAGCCCTTCCGATTCGGGTTAACCCCGTTGAAAAAAATTTACCGGGGATAAATCAAAACAGATTGAACGGCACGTTCGCCACCAGGCGGAACTCGTCGTAGCTGCCGTCGATCTGTCCGCCACTTTCCCGGTGGTTGTAGACAATGCTGCGCAACACGGTGTTTTTCAGCCTGCCGGACTGCACGACATAGGCAACCATCAAGCCGTTTTCGTTGTGCTTGGCACCGTCGAGCCCACGCACGTTGTAGCCGGTGTTGTGGCCGTTGCGATCACCGCTGTAATGCGTGCCGTCGATGCCCCAACCCTTGGCGTGCCAGAGGCTGGCGGTCAGGCCCGGGACACCATAAGTGGCCAGATCAAGGTCGTAGCGCAACTGCCAGGACCTTTCGTTCGGGCCGTTGTAGTCCGAGTACAGTGAGTTGGCCATGTAGTTGCCGGTGGACTCCCACACATAGTCAAAGTATTCGTCGCCGAACACCTGCTGCCACGCCGCGGTCAGGCCATGGGCGCCGTGGGCGGCCGTCATTGCCAGACTGTAGGCGTCGTTGTCGATGTAGCCCAAACGCTGTTCGCCCTGATCGCGGGTACGGTAGTAGTTGAAACTGGTTTTCAGGGCCAGATCCGCGCGATTGCCGACCACGTGGGTCGCGCCCAGATAATATTGTTGCCACATGTCTTCGAAACGCGAGCCGTAGGCGCTGAGTGTCAGCCCGGCCGGCGCGGTGGCGGTGCCTCCCAGGTAACTGATGCGCGAACCGCTGTAGGCGCGATTGCCGAAGGTTGTAGTGAGGCGCTCGCTGCCACTGCCGGTACGCGGGATGGCGCGCTCGAAACTGCCCGCTTGCAGCGCCAGCCAGTCGAGCTCGTTGCTGTTGATCGCAACGCCCTGAAAAGTCGACGGCAAGGCACGGTTGTCTTTGTAACGCAGGATCGGGTTTTCCGTGAGCATCCGGCCGGCCTTGAGTTCGCTGCTCGATACGCGCAGCTTCAAGTCACCCACCCCCAGACGACTCCAGGTCGGCAGGGCGTCGCCATTGCTGTCGACCAGCACACGGTCACCACCGTTGGCGACCGCGCCATGGCCACGCTCAAGCGTGACAGCGCTGAACAACGCCGCATCGACACCCACGCCGATCAAGCCCTCGGTGTAGCCGGAGCTGTAGTTGAGCATGGCGGTCTGCACCCACGTGACGCGCTCGCGGGTTGGCTCTGCGACGCCATCCTTTTTGATCACCAGGTGCGTGCTGCGCTGGGTGTGCTGATTGGAATAGTAGTGACGCAAATTAAGGTTCAGGTGGCTGCCATCCAGCAGCCCGGTGGCTTGATCCTGCGGCGCCACCGGTTCGGCGGCCCAGCCGGGCTGGACGACAGCCAGCATCGCGATCATTGCGCGAGGTGCATGTGATTTCATCGGAACGTGCCTGTAAAAATAAGGCGCACCGCGCAGGCGCCGGGCGCATGAGCGGTACACCACAACCATCGGGTATCAGCGAGGCGGCGCGGACGGCCAGTGTTTGATCGGACCGCGCCAGTTTTCGTAAGCCTTGGCGCACTTCAACAACCACTGATCGGCGAACCGTGGGGCAATCATTTGCAGGCCGATCGGCATGCCCTGCGTGGTAAACCCGCAGTTGATCGACAGGGCCGGTTGCTCGCCCATGTTCCACGGCACGGTGAACACTATGTGTTCGAAAGGCTGGCGCGGGTCGTTGCCCGGCGAAGGCCACTCGGCCGGGAAGCTGCTGACCTGATTGGTCGGCGACAACACCAGGTCCAGATCGTTGAACACCGTGGCGCAGCGCCGACGAATTTCGAACGTCTGGTTGAAACCTTCGACGGCTTGTACCGCGTTCATCTGCGCTGCCGTCGCGGCCCACTCTTCGATGTAGGGCAGAACCTTGCCGCGTTGCTCCGGGCTCAGGGCTTGCAACTGCGACAACTGGCGGGCACGCCAGAAGTCATCGAGACCATCGAGCAAGCGCCGATCCATCACCGGCCCGATCAATTCCACTTGTGCACCATTGGCTTCGAATAACCGTGCAGCCTGACGCACGGCGTCACACACTTCGCTGTCGGGCTGGAAGCCGCAACCGGGATCGAGCATCAAGCCAATTTTCAAACCATGCATCGACGGCAGTTGCAGGTCCCAATCCAGCAGCTGCGCCGCAAGGCTGGTAGCGTCGCGAGCATCCGGTTGCGCCAGATATCCCATCATCAATGCGCAGTCATCGACCGTGCGCGTCATCGGCCCGGCACAGCGACCGGTGTAATAGGGATCAATGGGAATCCGCCCCAGGGTTGGCTTGAACCCCACCAGGCCACACCAGCCCGCCGGCAGCCGCACCGATCCACCGATGTCGGTACCGACATGCAGCGGGCCATAACCGGCTGCCGCCGCAGCGGCTGCGCCGGAACTCGAACCTCCCGGATTACAGGAAACGTCCCAAGGGTTGCGGGTGATGCCATGGAAACTCGACAGTCCCGACGACAGCATGCCGAAGTCCGGCACCGTGGTTTTGCCGAGGATGATCGCTCCGCTTTCACGCATGCGCGCAGCCGGCGGTGCGTCTTCGGTCGCGGCCACCAAGGTGCTGGCGCGAGACCCCTGAGGAATGCAATCGCCTTGGGTGGCGATCAGTTCCTTGAGCGTCACGGGCACACCGTCGAGCCAGCCGCGCGGCGCGCCTTTGCTCCAACGTTCGCTCGACGCACGCGCCTGCTCGCGGACACGCTGCGGATTGAACGCGTAAAGGGCACCGATGCTCGGCTCCCAACGTTCGATGTGGGCCAGCAGGTGATCGTAATACTCCAGCGGGGACAACTCGCGACTGGCGAACAAGGCCAGCAATTGCGTCGCCGGTAAATCATGTAAATCCATCATCCAATAGCCATCCGTGCCAGACCCAGGGAGCCCATCCTGCAACGACTGCCTCAACGCTCCGGCACCAGCGACGGTGCCTTATGAACGGGCTCGCGCCCGCCAAAATACGTGGCGCAACCGACACCCACCGCGCCCATCACCACGCAGTACACCACGCACACCCAAGGGCTCCATGGCATCAGTGCGATCAGCAACAACGGTGTGGTGCTCGCCCACAGCGCGTAGGCAATGTTGTAGGTAAAGGAAATGCCCGACACACGGATATGCGCCGGAAACAGGCTGACCATCACCGACGGCACGGCGCCAACCACGCCGCAGCTCAAACCCGCCAGCGCATACGCCAGCCCCAGCCAACTGCCACCGCTGATCAGGCAGCCATAAAGCACGGCAATACCGACCGGCAGCAATACGCTGTAAAGCTTGACCGTGCGCCAGGCGCCGATGCGGTCGACGATCAACCCGGCGATCACGCAGCCAATATTGAGAAAGACGATGCCCAGACTGCTCAGACCAAACGTGTGGCTGGGGGTCATGCCAAAGCTCTTTTGCATGACGGTCGGGGTGATCACCACCAGCACCACCACCGCCGACGTCAGCACGCAGGTCAAAATGAAGGCCGGCCACAAGCGGTGCCGGTGCTCGCGCAACACGGTGCGCAACGGCAACTCGGCATCCGCCTCACGGCGTGCCTGCAACGCCACGAACACGGGCGTCTCGCTCAGCCAGCGACGCAGCCAGACGCCGATCACGCCGAACAACCCACCGAGCAAAAACGGCAAGCGCCAGGCGTAATCGAGAATTTCCGCGGGAGTAAACAGTTGCGCCAGCAGTGTCGCGGTCAGCGCGCCGAGCAAATAACCGAAGGTCAGTCCGGCCTGGAGAAACCCCAAGGCGTAGCCACGATGCCCCTCCGGCGCGTGCTCAGCGACGAACACCCAGGCGCTCGGCACTTCACCACCCACCGCCGCGCCTTGCAGCACCCGCAGGACCAGCAATAACAAGGGAGCGAAATAACCGATGTGTTCGTAGGTCGGCATGATGCCGATCAGCAGGCAAGGCAACGCCATCATCAGAATGCTCAGACTGAACACCCGTTTGCGTCCCAACTGATCGGCAAAGTGCGCCATCAGGATCCCGCCCAGCGGTCGCGCCAGGTAGCCAGTGACGAAAATCCCGAAGCTTTGCAGCAGTCTCAGCCATTCCGGCATCTCTGGCGGAAAGAACAGTTGGCTGAGGGTCAGCGCAAAAAACACGAAGATGATGAAATCATAGATTTCCAGGGCACCGCCAAGGGCGGCAAGGCCCAGGGTCTTGTAGTCAGACCTGGAAAACTGATGGGGTCGCGAGCCGTTAAGGGCAGTCATGGGCCAACTCTGAATAGACGAATGAGAGAGCGACGCCGGCCAGCGAAGTTCGCCATGAACCTGCCCACTCGTGCGCCACCTGATCAATTTCAGCAGCGCGATATCGTCCATGCAAAAGCGTCGTCGGACAACCAAACCCGAGCTCTGTGCTGCTTTTTAGTGGAAATCTGTACATTGAGTTTTCGTTCGATTAAACAATAATCAGGGCCTCCCTAACTCCCTGAATATTTGGCCAATCATGGAAGAAATTACACGTAACTTCGTCGATTTTGCTAATCCAGACATAGAATCCATTGCCATCATCCGGGGACGCGTCCTTCAAGCCTTGCAGCAATATCTGCTCGAGCGCGACTTCAAACAGTTGATGCCGATCCTGATGTCGCCGATCACCGATCCGTTGAACCACGCGGTGTATCCGGCCGAAATCCAGTACGAAGAACGCCGTCTGAAACTGACGGCCAGCATGATCTTCCACAAGCAGTTGGCACTGACCGCCAAGGGCCACGAAAAGATCTTTATCGTTGCGCCGAACATTCGTCTGGAAAAGGCCGAGATCAAGGATTCCGAGAACCACCTGCTGGAGTTCTCGCAGTTCGATTTCGAGATCCGCGATGGCGACATGCACCAGGTCATGGCCCTGATCGAAGGCCTGATCAAGCATGTGTTCAGCGAAGTCAGCCAACACTGCGCCGCCGAGCTCGCACAGCTTGGCCGCCAACTGCCGCACTTCGCCACGGCGTTCCCGATCTACAGCTCCGACGAACTGCGCGCCGAGCATGGCGATGACTTCGAGAAAATCATGTCGGCGAAAGCGCATACGCCGTTCTTCGTCACCAACTACCGCCGCGAGTTTTACGATCGCGAAACCCCGGGCAAACGCGGTGCCTACAACAACTATGACCTGATCTATCCCGATGGCTACGGCGAAGCCCTTTCGGGTGCCGAGCGCGAGTTCGAATACGAGCAGATCTTCTACCGCATGAACGAACTGTCGATGGACCTTGAGCCGTTCGCCAACTACCTGGAAGTCGCTCGCCGTGGCTTGTTGCACCCAAGCGCCGGTGGTGGCCTGGGCATCGAGCGCCTGCTCAAATTCATTTGCGGCAAGCGGCGCATCCGCGACGTGGCGCTGTTCGACCGCACCGTCGGTACCAGCTTCCTGTTCTGATCCGGACTGATTCACCACGCCTGCTCCCGCTCCGGCGGCGGCAGGCTGTGCCATGGAGAAACACAATGTCTGCACCACTGCGCATTCACTGGTGCTCACCGCTAGACAGCGGTCAGCAAAAGGCCTCGGAAAAGTACAACACCGGCGCCCTCGACTTTGCCGGTATCGTCGACTTTGCCCAGGAAGCCGATGAGCTGGGCATCGACTCGCTGTTGATGGGCATCAGCTATCACATGCCCGATCCGTTGCCGATGATTGGCGCGCTGGTCCGCGAGACCGAGCGGGTCAAATTCATTCTGGCCTACCGTCCCGGCCTGGTGCCGCCGACCTTGTTCACGCAGATCGTCAACACCGTTTCGTGGATGTCCGACAAGCGCATTTCACTCAATCTTGTGGCCGGTATTTCGCCGGATGAGCAAGCCTATTACGGCGACTTCGTTGCCCACGACGGACGCTATGAGCGCACCGGCGAATTCCTCGACATCCTGCATCGATTCTGGAACGGCGAATCACCGCTGACCTATCACGGCGCCCACTACCGCATCGAAAAAGCTCAGTTGGGCCTGCCGTTCAAGGACGCCGAGCGCCCGCGTATTTACCTCAGCGGCGCCTCCGACATTGCTCAACAGATCGCCATCAAGCACAGCGATTGCTGGCTGCGTTACGGCGATACGCCTGAAGGCATTGCCGAGGCCAGCCGCACTGTTCTGGAGTCGGGTTGCTCGGTGGGTATCCGCATGCACGTGCTCGCTCGCGAAACCCGCGAAGAAGCGCTGGCGGCCGTCGAAAGCATGATGGAAAACCCTGACGAGCAGCACCGTGAATGGGTCCGTGAATTTGTCGGCCGTTGCGATTCGGAAGCGGTGAAAACCTCGTTCCGCCTGGCGGAGAAAGCGCAGCACGACTGGCTGTCGCCGATGCTCTGGTCGGGCGCGGTGGCGTATCGCGGCGGCCCTGCGTTATGTGTGGTCGGGAGCTACCAGGAAGTCGCCGAATACTTGTTCGAGTACAAGAAAGTCGGCGTCAGCGAGTTCATTTTCTCCGGCTGGCCAACCCGCGACGAAATGCGCCGTTTCTGCAAGTACGTGCTGCCCTATTTGCGCGAACTGGAAATGGTCTGGGATCGCGATCATGCCTGAGGCCAGCGTCGATGCTCGCAGCAGTGCAATTCGCTGGTTCGGTGCCGGGCTGTTGTGCGCGTTGCTGGCAGAACAGACCGTGCTGTTTGCCGTGCCACTGATGATTTACCAACTGACCGGCAACGTGCGCTATTCCGGCGTCGCGTTTGCCCTTGAATGGCTGCCGGCACTGATCGCCTATCCGTTCGCCGGCCTGCTCGCCGACCGCTTCGGCGGTCGCCTGCTGTTTCGCGCAGCCAACACCGCGCGCGGCTTGAGTCTGGGCATCACCCTGTGGATCTGCTGGTATCAGCCGCAGTGGATGATCTGGGCATTGATCGGCAACGGTATCGTGCTCTCGGTGTTGATGGCGCCGGTGCGCATGGCGGTTGAAAAAAGCGTGCCGCTGATCGCCGGTACCGAGCGTCTCGCGCACTGTCAGTCGCTGGTGCAGAACATGGAGCTGCTGGCCATGGCGCTCGGCCCGGCACTCGCCGCCGGCCTGGCGATGTACACCGACAAACGCTGGTTGCTGGGTCTGGCAGCCGTGGCGCTGGTTGCCGCGGCGCTGTTCTGGAGAGGCCTGCCAACAGCACGAACACCTGCCAGCGGTCCGAGCAGCGTGTTCAAGGATCTGGCCCTCGGCTGGCGCCTGCTGCTCGGCAACCCGCCGGTGCTGACCCTGGCCGGCCTCAACTTCACCATCAACCTGGCATTCGCTGCGGTGCTGAGCGCCAACGCGTTTGTCATCAGTGGGGTATTCAGCGCCGCCGACGGTGTGTTCGGTCTGATGAACGCCGGGGCCGGCGCCTTGGGCCTGCTGAACTTCATTCTGGTGCCGCGGCTGTTGGCGCGCATGTCGATTTATCGACTGGGTGCGCTGGGCTTCGCCTTGCTGTGCCTGGGCTTGATCTGCATGGGCGTGGCCAACGGCGTGTTGCTGTATGCGCTGAGCTTTCTGCTGGCCATGGCCGGTTGTGCGTTGTTCAACGTGTTCAACCGTACGCAGCGGATCAAAGCGATCGAGAGAGCCCACCTGGGCAAAGTCATGGGGCCGTTTTATCTGGTCAACCTGCTGTCCTATCCGCTGGGCGGCCTGTTGACCGCCAGCGTCGGCCACGTTTACGGCGCACAAGTGCTGATTCTGGTGCTGGCACTGGTGCTGACCGTCCCCGGCACTCTGCTGTTCATCTTGACCACCCGGCGTTTCCAGCTGGCCTTGGGTGGTCCGTCGCTCGCCATGGAGGCATCCCAATGAAAGCCCTGCCGCACTGCCTGCTCGCCACGGTCGAGTCCGACTCGCACATGTGGAACCTGGTGTATTTGCAACTGTGGCTCGCCGAGCATGGTTTGAACGTGAAAAACCTTGGCAGCTGCACGCCGATCGACGCCGTGCTCACGGCACTCGAGCAGCGTCGCACGCACCTGCTGGTGGTCAGCAGCGTCAACGGCCACGGCTACTCGCAAGGCCTGGAGCTGATTCGCCAGGTGCGCCGGAAGCACCCGCATTTGCCCTGCGTGATCGGCGGCAAGCTGACCACTTCCGAAGAGGAAACCCTGGTGGTTCGCCAACCGTTGATCGAGGCCGGCTACAACCAGGTATTCGTCGGCCCCGACGCGATCGACTCCTTCAGTGGCTACCTCGGCACGTTGCACGCACCCGCCGACGCTGAACCCGCACCCGCCATTAGCGTGCCGTCCTGGGGTTGATCCCCACCACGGCTGACTTCGCTCAATCAAGGATCACCACGATGCATATCGTTATCGTCAACCGCTGGCCGCGCTTTCGTGATGAGCGCCGCTGGGACAACGAACTGACTCGCTACGAAGACTTCTTCGATCATCAACAGCACCGCATCAGCTACGTGGTCGATGGCCTCGGCGCCCAAGGCGTGCTCGCCCCGGCGCAGCAGATTGCTCATCAAGTGCAGGTCGCCGACGTCAATCAATATGAACAACTGCTGGGTGCGGTACAGGAAGTCATCGACCGCGTTGGCCCGGTCGATCAGTTGATCGCGCTGTCCGAGTTCACCCTGGAAATCGCCGCTCGCGTGCGCCAGACCCTGAACATTCCCGGCGATGGGCCGAACGAAGTGGCGGTGTACCGCGACAAGGCCCGCATGAAGGAAATCCTTCAGGCCCAGGGCTTGCCGGTGCCGGCATTTGCGCGCTGCCACTCGGTTGAGCAGGCATTGCACTTTGCCCGCGAGATCGGTTTCCCGGTGATCGTCAAACCGGTGGACGGTGCCGCGAGCATGGGCGTGGAGAAGGTCGAAAACGAATCTGCGCTGCACGACCTGCTCAACACCATCGACCTCTCGCGTTACGAGATCGAAGCCTTCATGCACGGCCAGACCTATCACATCGATGGCTTCGCCGACGTCGATGGCAGCGTGCCGTTTCAAGTGGTATCGCGCTACATCAACAGTTGCCTGGATTTTACCAAGGCGCAGCCGTTGGGCTCGGTGATTGTCCAGGCGTCGCCGCTGCGCACGCGGATCGAGGCGTTCAGCCAACAGATCATGCGCGCACTGAATTTGCGCTGCACCGCGTTCCATCTGGAGATCTTCGTTGAGGCGGACGAGTCACTGGTATTTCTCGAAGTCGGTGCGCGGGTCGGTGGCAGTGAAGTTCCGCACCTGATCAACAAGGTCTTCGGGGTCAATCTTTACGAGCACTGGCTGCGTCGCCTCGCCGGCGATCAGGTGCCGCTGCCGGCCAACGACGACGATCCAAGTGGCGGCTGGCTGGTCATTCCCAAACCCGCCCAGTTGCCGTGCCGCGTCGTGCACGCGCAAACGCTGCGCGGAACAGTGCCCAACCTGTGGCGCGAGTTGCTGCCCGAACCCGGACAAATCCTCGAAGCCGGGGGCAGCTATGACGCGTTGCACAGCGGACGTTTCATTTTTGTTGGCGGCAGCGAGAGCGCCACTGAAAGCAATATTCATCACGCCACCCAAACGTTCCAATTTCAGGCGGTACCGCTATGAACGCCACCTCCTCCCAAGCCTGGAACGACGAACCGTTGCTGGGTGAGCTGAATCACTATCTGCGCGCCGACGAACGTCGCGCCGTCGCGACCATCGGCGACCGCTTGATCGATGCCGCCGGCGGTCTCGATGGGCTGCCTGATTACAAACTGATGGTTGCTTACGGCGGTGGCAAGGACAGCTCGTATACCGTGGCGATGCTGCGCGCTACGCAGTTGCATCTGTCGGTGCTGCACGGCCGCACCTTCCAGTTGCGCATCGCCAACATGCGCCACGCCGGTGTCCCGGATGCGGTGATGGCAAACATCGATCGGGTCTACCGCGCCCTGCACCTGTTCGACGACCCTCGGGTGGAAATGCTGGTGGTCGATCACCAGCAGATCCGCGCGTTTGAGCGTCATCTGCCGTTCCCTGACGACGTGCAGGCGATGAACCGTTTCGACGTGTTAATGAATGGCCATCGCACCGCCGGCGACGGGCGGCCGACTTTCTGCAACAGCTGCAACCTGGCCGTGGCTGATTTCTACGGGCGGGCGGCGTGGTGGCAGGGCGGCGTCAATGCGGTGGTTACCGGCGACTCGCGCAAGGAACAGAAACACTATTTCACCTGGATCATGCGCCTGGCGCAGCGTCTGGGCCTGAATGTCGACGAGTGCCGCCGCCAGGGTTTTCGCGGACTTCTGCAAGCGCTGGATGGCGTGGCCCAGAGCTATTTCGTCGAGCTGTTCGGCGAAGGTTTCGATCAACAGCGCGAGGAGCGTCGCGTCGCCTGCGGTGATGAACATGCCGATCCGGCGTTCGTCAGCATTTACGATCTGGTCAGCTACAAGGTCGAGGATCACTGGGAACTGATTACTGAGTTTCTCGATTTCCGCTTCGAAGAACTGGCGTTCAGTTTCACCGAGTCGGACTGTGCCAACCCGATGTTGATGGCGCACTTTCGTGGCCTCAAAGCCGAGTACGTGCAGGGCCGCAGTTACAACCAGGGCATAGCCGAATACCTCGAACTGGCGCAGGCGCTGATGCGCAAAAAGGAAATGCCCCAGCGCCTGATCGATCTGGCCATGGCCGCGTATGCCGACGAACAGGGCATGCAAGCACGCCGCACTCTCGCCGCGCGCTTCGCCGAGCAGGCGTTTGGCCTTGATGAAGCGCAACTGGTCTGCATGCAGTTTGCCCCGTTCGTTGACCGTGGCCGCGAGCTCTCCAGCTTTCTCGGGCTCTGCCACGCGCAGCATCTGGTCAACCTCGACGACCTGCACCGGATCCTCGCCGGCGAGCACAACGAGCCGACCCTCAGCCAATGGCTGAGTCAGGTCAGTGGCTTGCCGTTGCCGGCATTGCGCAGCCTGTACGCGCATCAACGGATCGATTTTGACAGCGACGCGACGCTGATCGCCCGGGTTCGTGCCGGCGATCCGCACAAAGGCCGGATCAGCCGCTACGACCCGGCCACCGGCGAAACCGTGGTCGAACTGGTTTCGGGACGCTGAGGCATGACAGCGTTCAGCGGCGGCCATTTTGAACAATTCATCGAGCGTGCCCGCGCCCGCGACGAACTGGTGGTGCAACCGCGCATGGGCTTCGGCGCGCTCAACCAGATGCGCGCCGGGCTGGCCAGTGTCGCCGCCCTGCCCTGCGCGGCCATCGGCACGATCACCCTCGACAGCTACACGCGAGTCGGCGATTACCAGAGTGCTTTGCAGTGCCTCAACAGTTCGGCGCCGATGAACGGTTTCCCGATCATCAGCCACCCGATCGAGGCGGTGCGCAGCATGCTCGCCGGGCTTTACGGCGCCGAATTTCCGATCCAGATCCGGCACGGCACCGCCAAACCGCAAAACGTGTTCCAACGCCTGGCCGCATTGGGGCTTGATGCTACCGAAGGCGGGCCGGTGTCGTATTGCATGCCGTACAGTCGCTTGCCGCTGGCCGAGGCGGTCAGCGCCTGGGCCGAAAGCTGTCAGCTCCTTGCGGGTGCGACCGAGCATGCACACATCGAAAGTTTTGGTGGCTGCCTGTTGGGGCAGCTGTGTCCGCCCTCGCTGCTGATCGCCATGACATTGCTCGAAGCGTTGTTTTTCCGCCAGCACGGGGTTCGCGGAGTCTCGCTCAGCTACGCCCAAGGCACTTCGATGGAGCAGGATTTCGGCGCGTTACGGGCACTGCGCGAGTTGGCCGCCGAGTATCTGCACGGCGCTCACTGGCATGTCGTGGTGTATTCCTACATGGGCGTATTCCCGACGACAAACCATGGTGCGCGGCGCTTGATTTGCGACAGCGCGCGCCTGACCCGCGCCGCCGGTTGCGAGCGGCTGATCGTCAAGACCGTCGCCGAATCGCGGCAGATTCCTTCCGTCGACGACAACCTCGATGCCCTGCGTATGGCCGCCGACGTGGCGGCCGGTGACCTACCGACGATCGATGCGAGCAGCGCCGACTACTACGAGGAAACCCTCTTCGAAGCCCGACGACTGGTGGAAAGCGTGCTCAATCTGCATGCCGATATCGGCCTGGCATTGATCCAGGCCTTCGCCCGCGGCTTGCTCGACATTCCTTACTGCCTGCACCCGGACAACCCCGGCCGCGCCACCACCCGTATCGATGACAACGGCGCGCTGCGCTGGGGCAACACCGGTGGCCTGGCGTTGCCGCGCGCCAGCGGCTGGTCGCTGAACGGCCCCGGCGTCAGCTCCTCCGAACTGTTTCAGATGTTGCATTACACGGTGAATCGTTATGACCAACCCTTGCATTGATTCCAGCCTCGCACCGTTGATTCTGGTCGACGCGTACTCCACCGGCTCGCTGCTGGCCCGTTCACTGGCCGGGCAGCGCCGCCTGCTACATGTGCGTTCCCGCGCGCAGATGCCCGGCGCGTTCGCCGCGAGCTGCCCTCAGGAGCTGTTTGCCGAGGACTACAGCGTCGCCGACGAAGGCCTTGAAGCGTTGGTCGCCAGACTCGCCGCACAACAACCGGCGGCGGTGCTGACCGGCAGCGAATTCGGTGTCGAACTGGCCGATCTGCTTGCCGCCCGCCTCGGCCTGCCGGGCAATGATCCCGCCACCTCCGCCGCCCGTCGCGACAAATCACTGATGGCTGAACGCGTGGGCGAGGCCGGGCTGCCGGTAGCTGCGCAGTTGCGCACCAGTTCACTACCCCGTGCGCTGGCGTGGTTCAAGGCTCGGGGCGGCGCCAGTGTCGTCGCCAAGCCACTCGACAGTGCCGGTTCCGACAACGTGTTCATTTGCCATGACGCGCAACAGTTGCAGGCCGCCATCGAGTCGATCCTCGGCGCCACCAACCTGATGATGCTCAACAACCAGTCCGTGCTGTTGCAGGAATACCTGAGCGGCGACGAATACGTGATCAACAGCGTCAGCCATGGCGGCGAACACTGGATCACCGACGTCTGGAAATGCACCAAGACGTTCGCCGCCGACGGCCGCAAAATCTACGACCGCGAAGACCTGCTGCCGGCCGAGGCCCGCGAGCTGCCGGCGATACTCGACTATGTCGAAGGCGTGCTCGATGCATTGGGCATCGTGCACGGCCCGGCGCATACCGAACTGATCCTGACCGCCAACGGCCCGCGCCTGCTGGAAACCGGCGCGCGCCTCTCCGGCCTGGCCTGCCCGCCAGCCCTGCAAGCCGCGACCGGCAATGATCAGGTGGCCCTGACCTGCCTCAGCTACGTGCAACCGCAACAACTGGCGCAATGGCCAAAACGCTATCGACTGTTGCAGCACGCCCGTGGTTTGAACCTGATCGCCCACCGCCCAGGCGTGTTCGCGCAAAGCACGGCGCGCCAGCGCCTGGAAGCCTTGCCGAGTTTTCATAACGTCAGATTCCGCTTCGGTGAAGGGGCAAGGATTGCCCCCACCGTCGACCTCAACAGTTCCCCGGGGGCGGTGTTTCTGCTGCACCCGCAACTCGAACGCATCGACGCCGACTACGACGCCTGGCGTGGATGGGAAAGGGATTGGTTGTAACCACAGACAGCCCCGACCACGGGGCGCAACAAGGAAGAGAGCCATGAGCCTGCATACCCGAACCAAACGACTGAGTGTTCCTCAACTGGTCGCGATGAAGGGACAACAGAAAATTGTCTCCCTGACCGCGTATACAAGCCATATCGCCAAGTTGATGGACCCCATTGTTGACTTCATCCTGGTGGGTGACTCCACTGCCATGGTCGGTTATGGCCGTACCTCGACCCTCGACATGAGTCTGGAGGAAATCATCGCGCACACCCGCGCGGTCGTCAGCAGCACGCGACTGGCCTGTGTGATTGCCGACATGCCGTTCGGCAGTTACCAGGAGTCGCCGCAGCAGGCCTACCGCAACTGTGCGCAAGTCATGGCGCGCACCGGCTGCGACGCACTCAAGCTGGAAGGTGGCGCGGTGCTCGCCGAGACCGTGGAGTTCCTGGTCAAACGCGGCATTCCGGTGATGGCGCATATTGGCCTGATGCCGCAATACGTGAACGCCATGGGTGGCTTCAAGGCTCAAGGCATGAACGAGACCGCCGCGCTGGCGATTGAAGCCGATGCACGCGCGCACCTGGAAGCGGGCGCTTTCAGCTTGCTGCTTGAAGGCGTTGCCGAAAGCCTGGCACGACGGGTGACCGACTTTTCGCCGATGCCGACCATCGGCATTGGTGCTTCACCGGCGTGCGACGGCCAGGTGCTGGTGACCGAGGATATGCTCGGGCTCGGCGGCGACCACGTGCCACGCTTCGTCAAGCAATACGCCGACGTCGGCGCGCTGATCAGCCAGGCTTGCGAAGCGTTCGCCAAAGAAGTCCGCGATGGCACCTTCCCCGAGCCCAAGCACTGCTATGGCGTCAATTGAACGCCGGGGCCTCAGCTCTCATCCTGGATCGCCTGAGTCAGCATCTTCAACGCGTGGATAATATCCTTGCTCCAGTCGATGGTGTAGCTCAGGCGCAGGTGATGCTGCCAGGCCCCTTGCTGGCTGAATATTTCGCCGGGAGCGATGACGATGCGTTTGGCCAACAGGCGCTCGAACACTCGGCGCATGTTCACCGGCCGCGTGGCTTCCACCCAGAACGCAGCGCCGCCCAGCGGCGCGACAATACGCAACTGGCCTTCGGTGTGTTCGTGCAGCATGTCTTGCATGCGTTGCATGCGACCGATCAACAGACTGCGCAACATCTGCGTGTGCTGATCGATCCGCCGCGTGGTGAACAACCGGGCAATCGCCTTTTGCCGAATTGGCGACAAACGAAAGGCCCGCTCGAGAAACAGACGATGCAGTTCAGGCCCCTGAAACCGACTCAATACATAGCCGTACGGGGCTTCCGAGCCGATGATCTTGTCGAACGTCGAAAACACCACCAGCCGCTCCGGGTCGGCAAAGTCCCGGTAACGCGTGGCGTCCGGCTCGAAACAGAAATCGCCGTAGCTGTCATTTTCAAACAGCCAGACGCGCCGTTCGGCCAACCAGCGGCAGATCAGCTTCTTGTCCTCGGCCGGCATCAGGCTGCCGTGGGGAATACTCACAGTCGACGACAACACGGCGAGGCTGATGGGCTCGCGCTGCAACAACAGCTGGAGCTGCGGCAAGTCGAAGCGACCATCGTCACCCAGCGGCACTTCGATCACACGGATCTTCGCTGCGTGCAGTTGGCGCAAAATCGCCCACGAACACGGCGACTCCACCAGTGCCACGGTGCCGGTCAACTGTAAGGCTTCGAGGGATAACTCGAGCACGCTGCGCAGGTCGGAACCGATATACACGTGCTCGGCACGCCAGTAGCAACGCGTCGAACGGGTGTAGCGATCAGCCAGAACGCTGCGCAACTCGATTTCGCCAAACGGTTGATAGAGCGGCGCATGAGAGCGCGGGTACTGGCGCGTCAGCTCGCGCTCGGTCATCAGCAACGGGTTCTCCAGCGACAGCAACATGGCTGGCGCATCGCTGCTGAGCGCGAGCATGCCGGGTTGCCGGGCACTGGCGAAAACACTGTCGAGCAGGTTCGGCGATCCCTCGCTGACCAATGCCGAATGCATCGCTTTGGTGTAGTAACCAAGCTTGGGCCGGGCGTAGATGCGCCCCTGGTCTTCCAGGAGTGAATAGGCGTACTTGGTCGTCGACACCGACACGTTCAAACGCTGCGCCAATTGCCGCAGTGACGGCAGTTTCTGCTCTCCCTCGGGGCTGGCGGCTTCGATCAGTTCGACGAGATAGCTGTAAACGGCCTGATAGGCGAATGTCGAATCTTTACTTGGGTTCATGCTCAATCGCTTTAAATCCTGGTGCGTTAGGTACTGCGCCTGCTCCTTGAGGTCAAGACCACGGAGCAAACACTTGCACTCGGCCATCCATGCCAACGCTCGGACATCGTACAGACAGATGCCAGTCGGTCAAAAAGCGTAATCAGCAGTGGGCGTTTTCGATAGTCACACAATGTGCCCGGTGATGATCGGCACGGCGTTCTGCCTGGAAAAGCGTTGATCGCCAGGCACAGGGTTGCTTCAGCAGTCCCGGTGACCCATTCCAGCGTTCAGGGTTGACCCGTTTGGACAGGGTAGCGCACACCAACATCCGTGCGATGCGAGGGAGAAGCCGTTATCACGAACCGGCGGATGGGCTTCAGCGTAATGGAAAGCGCTTCGATAGTGCTCGTTTCACCGGCCGATGCCAATCGTTAACGCGTGTCCCGGACGGAACACGCGGGTTGGAAAGTGCAATCAGCGGTGATAACGCCGCACCACGCTGCTGTTGCGCAGCACGTGACCTTTGATTTTCTCCATCAGCTCAGCGCGGGTCAGGCCGGCCGGCAGTGCGTCAGGGGCCAGATCAAGCGCGTAGATCTGGATGATGTAGTGATGCGCGCTGTCGCCCACCGGCGGGCACGGCCCCATGTAATGCGTGTTGCCCTTGCTGTTGGTGCCACCGACACCTTCGAGCGCGGATTTCGCGCCGACACCGGCCGCAATCTGCCGCGTTGTGGCTTTGATGCCGTAGTGAATCCAGTGATCGACACCCAGGCCTTTCTGGCCATCCGGGTCGTGCATGACGATCGCATAGCTCAGGGTACCGGCGGGACCGGCGTTCCAGCTCAGGGCCGGCGACTGGTTCTTGCCGCCGCAACCGGCCGCATCGCTGGCCGCTGCTGCCGTGAACAGGCGGTTATCCGAGACACCGGGGATGTCGAGGGTGAAACGCTCCTGGGCCGCCTGCGCCGGAAACTGCACGCAAAGGGCGACGGCGACGGCCGCCAGCCAAGGGTTGAGAGAGGTCAATCGGGTCATTCCGGGAGCACCTTGTGCAGTTGGGCCGTCGTCGGCCTGCAAACTATAGCTGTACCGTTCATGCCGTGGCAGTAGCAAATGGCTGAACCTCGCACTGTTGTGCAAACTCGTAAGAGAAATACCTGCGAGGAAGCCGAACATGCCCCTGCACCTTGTCGCCCGTAGCGCCGATGTTCCTGAAGACCGTGGCCTGCAAGTCGAAATCGGCGACTGCAAGATAGTGTTGCTGCGCGCAAACAGCGAGCTACGCGCTTTTCAGGGCGAATGCCCACATGCCGGCGCGCCCCTGGCTGACGGTGCGTTGTGTCATGGACGCCTGATCTGCCCGTGGCACAAGGCTGCGTTTCGCGCTGAAGACGGCGCCTTGTGCGAACCGCCGGCCCTCGACAGCCTCAAGCGTTATCCACTGGAACTGCGTGGCGAAGAGGTTTGGGTCGATGACCAACCACTGTCGGACGCGCATACGCCGCCTGCCGACGATTCACGGACCTTCGTGATTGTCGGCGCAGGAGCAGCGGGCACGGCGTGCGCGGCAGCTCTGCGGGAGAAGGGTTTTGGCGGTCGCATCAAGATGATCGACCGAGAGCCTGACGCCGGGTATGACCGCACCGTGCTGAGCAAATTTGTCCTCGCCGGAGAAATGCCGGTGCAGGAAACCCCGCCGCTGCGCGATGAAAGTTTTTATAAAGAGCAGCGTATCGAGCGCGTTCAAGGCGAAATCAGCTCACTCGACGCCGCCAACCGAACCCTTCATTTCACTAACGGTGAAACCCTGCTTTATGACGCGGCGGTGCTCGCCACAGGGGCCGAGCCCAATCCGCTGGAGTTGCCCGGTGCCGACTTGCCTCAGGTATTTGTCCTGCGCTCAAAAGCCCAGGCCGAGCAGATCATGAGCGCGGCGACACCGGAGCAACGCGCGGTGATCATCGGCGACAGCTTCATCGCCCTGGAATGCGCCTCGGCGCTGCGCCAGCACGGCCTCGACGTCACCGTGCTCGCACGCCACGCCGTGCCTTTCGTCGCCCAGTTCGGCGAGGCCGTGGGCAAAGCCCTGCGTGCACTGCACGAACAAAACGGCGTGAAATTCATCAGCGAGCATGCGGCCACCGAGATCATTGGCGACGGCAAGGTCGAGGCAGTGCTGCTGGACAACGGCTTACGGATTTCTGCAGATCTGGTGCTGGCGGGGGTCGGCGTGCACCCGGCCACAGAGGCGTTTGCTTCACTGCCACGGGAGAAAGACCAATCGCTGCGCGTCGATGACGGCATGCGCGTCAGCGACAGCCTGTGGGCGATTGGCGACATTGCCACCTTCACGCTCAACGGCCAGCCTCAGCGCATCGAGCACTGGCGCCTGGCCCAGCAACATGCGCGAATCGCCGCCGCGAACATGCTCGGAGGCGAAGAGCACTACTTCGACGTAGCGTTTTTCTGGACCTGGCATTTTGGCAAGAACTACGACTATCTCGGTCACGCCGAACATTGGGATGAGGTCGAGTTTCTCGGCGATCCCGAGCACCCGCCGTTTATTGGGCTGTTCGGCAGAAATGGTGTGCTGGTCGCGGCAGTCGCCTGCGAAAAAGAACGCGCCATGGCCATGCTGGCTGAACGCATGAAACAACCATTGCCGATGGAAGAAGCCTGGTCACTGATGATCCACTTGTAGGAGCTGCCGCAGGCTGCGATCTTTTGATTGATCGCTCCCACGTGGAGCTTGGGAGCGATCAACCGGTCAACGAGGCAGAGGGTCGCGGTTGTCATCGTCTTCGGCGTGCAGAAAGATCACTCGCGGGTTCTCCAGCGGCGCGAGCGGTGGTGGCAACTCTTGTTGTTCCACCGGCCAGAAGTGCGTCACTACACGACTGATATCGCCTTCCTGATCGTTGTGAATCGTCATGATTCCGGGCGTACGCAGTTTCTGAAAACGATCATCGCAAAGCTTGAAGCTCTTGCTCAGCCCTTCATCGTCGATCACTGGCGACGGTAACCGGCGCTGGGCGAAACTGCGACTTTTGCGCTGTTGATAACGCGCCCAACTGATCAGTATCACTGCGTTGACCAACGCCACCCACAGATAAATCTGCAAGGTCCCCAGCGCTTCGAATGCCGAGTTATCGATGCGCGGCCCGCCCGCGTGCGTTTCGATCAGTGGCCATAACCCACGTATTAGCAAAAACAGCAGGCCAACCCACGCCAACACGGTAAGGATCACGTCGATCACCACCAGAAATGGCCGCTGACGGGTCCGGATGATTTTCATTTGATGACCTCCTCTTCGTCGTCGCCGACCGGTTTGATGCCCCGGTCTGGACTGACCCAACGCGCACGCTTCTGATGTTGGCCAAACAGCACTTTGGGGAAACTGACCAACGTGGTCAGCAGGCTGATGAGCCAGAACACCAACGGATACCAGACCACCCAGAACATGGTCTTGCCCAGACCCGGTTCATAGCGACGGTCGATGACGATGCTGACCGCGAACTGCACCAGACAGACGAAGGCCAGCAGTAAACCGGTGAACGCCGGCGGCATCAAATGATCCACCGCGATGGCTTCGGGCATGACCACGAACTTGCCGACGCCCCAGAAAATCACCGACAGCAGGAAGGTGAAGGCCCAACCGGTCGACAGGCAATATTCGAACAGCAACGGCCACAGATAACGGTGCCGGTACTGCCAAATCCCTCGAATGTTTTTGAACAACACCTCGGCGCCGCCCTGAGCCCAACGCAGACGCTGCTTCCACAGGCCGCCAAGGGTTTCCGGCATGAGAATCCAGCACAAGGCGCGCGGCTCGTAGAAGATGCTCCAGTGATCGAGTTGCAGCTTCCAGCTGATGTCGATGTCTTCGGTGATCATGTCCGGGCTCCAGTAGCCCACCCGGTTCAGCGCTGAGCGGCGGAACGCGACGATCACCCCGGAGACGGTGAAGATCCGCCCGAACACCCGTTGCGTACGTTTGATCAGGCCGATGATCGAGGAGAACTCGCCGACCTGCACTCGCCCGACCAAAGTCGAGCGTGTACGAATCCGCGGGTTACCGGTCACGGCGCCGAGGCGGTTGTTGTCGAGCATCGGCGCTACCAGATACGCCGCCGTGTTCGGCGCCAACAGCGCATCGCCGTCGATGCACACCAGGTATTCGCTACGTGCAGCGATGGCGCCCATGCGCAGCGCCACAGCCTTGCCCTGGTTTTCCGCCAAGTGCAGCACGCGCAGGCGTGGATCTTCCTTGGCCAGCCTGTCGAGCACCTCGGCAGTGTTGTCCTTGGAGCCGTCGTTGATCGCGATGACTTCGATGTTCGGGTAATGCTGGGCCAGCGCCGCGTGGATGGTGTCGGCGGCGTTATCACCTTCGTTGTAGCAAGGGATCAGGATCGAGATCAGCGGTTCGCCTTCCAGTGGTGGCGGCAGCGTGTCGTCCTGCCACGGCCAGTGGCGCTCCCAGTGCAGCCAGAAATACAGGCCGCCGGCAATCCACAGCCCGGACATGAACAACGGGTAGAAGAACACGAAGTCCATCAGGAACTGCCCAGTCACCAGGAAGATCAGCCCCAGCGGTACGCCGAGGACAATCGCCAGAACAAGCAGGGCTAACAGTCTATCCAGCATGTCATGGGTTCCATTTGTTGGAGAGCGCAGGCCTTACAGTTTTCAGGTCCGGCAGGTTGTCGAGGAAGTTGTCCGGGTAATAGCCGAAACTGGTCGCGCCCTGACGTTTGAGGCGACCCATCCAGTTCGCGAGATGCGCGCCATCGATATTGGCCTGATCCTTTTTCGTCCAGTCACGGGCCTGTAATTCGAACACTGTGCGGTTCAGTGCCCCGGGGCGCTTGCTCACGGTTTGCACCAGCGACTCCAGCCACGGGCCGGACTCTGCCTGGGTCTGTTTCTCCATCAGCGGCATGGCCATCGGCGCTGTCCAGTCGTAAGTCGCGAGGAAGTCGTCGAGGTTCTGCGCGTACCATTCTTCGCTGTGCGGATTGAGCATCGGCTCGGCGAAGATGTTGCGCGCGGTCAGCACCTGCGGGCCACGAATCGCACGGACTTTGGCGGTCAACTCGTTGGTGAAGTCGATGAGGTATTTGCTCTTGAAGCGCGTCCAGCGCTGCATCGCGGCCGGGTCATCGCGAAGCGCAGCAATAGAACCGGGCAAGCCTTGGGCGGCGTAGGCCTTCAATGCTTCAGGGCTGGCGTCTTCAAAGTCCGAAAGCACCGCGTCGTCGTGATAGAGGATGCCGTCGACCGACGTCAGTCGCGCCACGTCTTCGTAGATTTCACCGATGATCCGCCGCACCTCAGGATCGAATGGCGACAGGCGTTTGTACTGGTCAGGATCGACCAAGGTGGTTCCGGTTTTCGGGTCCCAGCGGGTCACGCGCGGCAATTTCGAATCGAGACCGAAACTCAGCACCGGCATCCACGCAAAGACCTTCACGTGGGCACGGGTGCGCAACTGCCAGGCAACACGGTCGAAGATATCGGCGCGCACCGGCAAGTGGCGGTTGGGGAAGTACAGCGAATGCACCAGGCCGTCGCCCTGTGGATCGGCAAAGGCTTGCAGGAACACCGTGTTGGCGCCCATGTCAGCCATGCGCTGCACCAGTTTGCCAAGGTTGATGTCCTGTTGTGCCGGATCCGGGTCGTAGACATTGTCCAGATCGACATGCACCACACGCATGACGAAATCCGACTGCGCCGCGACCACGCTGTTGGCGAAATGCTCGCCGTCAGGATCGGAGGCGACGAGGAAGCGCGGACTGCTCATCAGGTTATCGAGGGCATCAAGACCGTCGTCGAGGGTCAGGGCCATTTCGTAGCCCTCCTCACCGACCACGGTCAGCGACGTGCCATCCGCCGTGCCGTAAGGCCAAACCCAGACGCGCGGTTTGTAGCCAGTGACCTTGCGGATTTTCTCCGAGATGTTGTTCACGTCGGTGCGAATCCGCGCCTGGAAGTCAGCCTCGGATTCATAACGCTTGGTGACGGGATCGTAGCGCCGGGTCGCGGCGGCAGGCTGCATGTTGCCTTGCGGGTTGGCCAGAATCCCTTTGTGGTTGGCATCGGTGTGCGCTGCGATTTCCACCAGACCCGATTGCGAGATTTCACGCACCTGATCCCATGTCAGGAAGTCGGAACGTGCACGCGGGGCGCCAGCGAAATCCACCGGTTGATTGAGCGGCGTGTCGATCCAGCTACCGACCGGCGCCAGCAGCGCGTGCCAGTTGTAGGCACGCAAAACAGGGAGCACGCGGGTGTAGAAGCTCGAATAACCGTCGTCGAAACTCAGCAGAATCGCCTTCGCCGGCAGCTCCGGGCCGCCCTTGCGCGCCGCCATGATCTGGTCGACCGTGACCGGTTTGTAGCCGTTTTCCCGCAGCCAGGCGAGCTGCTCGATCATGCGCTCGGTGCGTACCGCCACCACGGCCTGATCGGGGTCGCGGTCTTCGATATCGTGATAGGCGATGCCGAGCACGTGATTTTTCGGCCACGGTTTTTCACTGGCCGCCAGCGGACGCTCGGACGGCGGCGCAAAGGCCGGGGCTTGCTGGGCGCAGGCGCTGACCAGCAGCACTCCCAGCAGAAAGATGAAACGCGAAATCAAAGGCATCTTCAAACTCTTCTAGAAGCGGAAAGTGAGGTCGACGAGCAGACGCAGATCGGTTTCCCGATCACCGTCGTAAGGCCGGTTGATCACACTGAACAAACCGCCCACCTCGAACACGTCGTTCCAGGCATAACGTTGGCCGTAACCGAGCAAAGCCATACCGCCGGTGCCATGATCACGCTGGCTATACGTACCCGCGCCTGCCTGGAACTGTTGGCTCCAGGAGGTCTCGTAGCGGTGGTAGAGCACGTGATTGACGTTGACTGTCGGCATCACACTGAAGTCCGACTTCGGATTGAAGTACGGCACGTCTTCAGAGTTGGAGTTGTGGCTGGTGCCGACTTCCAGCCCGGCATCGACCTGCACGTTCGGCGCGCTGTAGACGCCTTCGCGGCCGGTGAGCAAGGCTTCGACGCGGTTGTTGCCGTCGCTGAAGTGCGACGGGCTCACCGACAGTTTCCACTCGCGGCTTTCGTTGGCGCGCCAGCGGATGAAACCGCTGCCACCATTGGCCTTGATGTCGCTGTTGAGCGCGCGCAATGGGGTCTCGGCCGACAGATATTCGAGGCTGCCGCCGTATTGCCAGTTGTCGTTGATATCGCGGGCGATCGCCAGGCGCGCGCCCTGCTTGTCGCCGTAACCGTAGGAGTGGTTGGAGACTTCGGCTTCAAGGGTCATGTCGCGGGTACGACGTTCCAGACCGACGCGCTGGAAGCGGTGATTTCCCGTGCCTTCGGCGAAGTCACCAGTGGCATAACCCGCGCCGGCGAACACGCGCCAGTCTTCATCGATCGGCGGACTGTACAGCGTCGTTTGAATACCGAAATCACGGCTGCCGCTGACGGCCCCGGCATTACCGCCGCTGCCGCCATTGGCCTTGCCACCATAGGCTTCAACGCGCAGTTCGGACATGTCATGCACTTCACGTTCACGGGCCAGACGCTGTACCTGACGGTTGTCCGGATAACGCGCAACCACGTCGTCGGTCAGCGCATCCATCTGCCGCCATTCCTGCAACTCCATGGCGGTGTGCGCCTGGCCGATCTCCAGGCCCATGTCGCGCGGCACCATGCTCTCGGTTTCCTTGAGTTGCATTTCTGCGCGGCGCGGCCAGTTGCGGGCCAGATACAGATCGGCCTGAGCCAGACGCAAGCCGACGTTACCCGGCGCCTGATCGACCAGGGTCTGCAAACGCTCCTCACCATGCGGCAAGTCGGAACCGTATGTGCCGGCCTGCGCTGCAAGTTGTTGGGCGTCCATCCATTCGTCGTTGGGGTTGCCGATGGGCAAGCCCTTGAGTTCGATGCGCGGGCGTTGTGACTTGGCCAGGTCTTCGGCGACTTTGCGTGCCTCTTCGGCGCGGTCGCTTTCCAGCAATGAGTAATACAGCGCGGTGCTGTCTTCGAGACGATCACCCGCGTCGGCATCGGGTGCCGACAGGACCTGGCGATACAGGTCAGTGGAAATTTCCGGCTGACGCTGATCGAGATAAGACGCCGCCACCCAACGCAGGGCATAGGTCGGAATCTTCACGCCTTCGGCTTGCAGCTTCTGATACTCGGTGATGACGTCGGCGGTGCGCGCCCGGGCCTTGAGCGCGCCCATGCGGTCAATGCGCCAGCGGATCACGTCGTCGTGCGCAGTGGCGTCCGGTGTCCAGGTAGCGAGCAGTTTGTCGTAGTCGGCCAGCGCCCGGTCGGCGATGACGTAGCGTTCTTTTTCGCTGCGTGTGGCGAATTCGGCGAGACGCACGCGCTCGGCGGCCAGATCGCCTTCGAGTCGGCGCAAAGTCACTGGATCGATCAGGCCAGGCCGTTGATTGGCCAGGCGCAGCGCCGGTTCCGGCAGACGCGCCTTTTGCAGGGCGACCACGTATTCGCGGGCGACTTCCGGTTTGCTGCCGGCGCGCTTGAAGGCCTGATCGTATTCGAACAGCGCGTCGTAGGGTTTGTTGTCACGCGTCAGCGCGTAGCCCAGCGCGAGGCGGCGAGCAGGGTCATCGGGTTTGCCCGCCACCAGCGCCTTGGCGCGGGTCACTGCTTCGTCGGGTTTGCCGGCGTCGGCTTGAGTCAGGGCCAGGCCAAGCTGCAGATCGGCGTTGTCCGGCTCCAGTGCCAAGGCCTTGTTGTAGACCTGAGTCGCCTGATCCCAACGCTTGAGGTTGCGATAGGCGCGTGCGGTGGCGGTCAGCGCCTGCACCGGCAGCACACGGTCGCGGCCCTCGGTTTCATAAACCTTGACCACTTCGGCGTCGAGCCCGGCCCAACTGGCGATTTGCAGGTGATCGCTGATCTGCCCGGTGGTCGACTGGCCCGGCGGTACCTGACGCAGCACCGTCAGCGCAGGGGTGTACTGCCCGGCACGCGCATCGCGAACCATCTGATCATAGGGCGTGTCGGCAAAGGCCAGCGCCGGCCAGAGCAACTGGCTGCACAGCGCAACACGGAACAACGGGCGTAAACCACGATGCAATACAGGAACATCAATACGCGGCATTCGTCAGCATCCTTACATGGCCAGCCGGGTCGCAATGCCCTCCTTGCCCATTCGGAACGGTGACCGACATAGACAGCATTCGGCCAAGCTTAGTCAGGCAGTCTTGCATGCAAGCGTAGACCAATATCCGCAACGCAATATTTGTTCAGAATCGTCACGGTGGCTCCGCCGCGACAGCGAAAACCCGAACGCCAGACAGCAAAACGCCCGGCGTCTGTTCAACACAGAGGCCGGGCGTTGCTATTAAGAGCGCAGGATTACTGCACTTGCGTGACGCCCGCGAACTTGCTCATCAGGAAACCGACGAACTGCTCAACGGTCATCTTCTGGCCGTTGAATTCCACCTGATTGGCGGCGTAATGCAGCTTGGTCACGACGTTGCTGCCGTCCACGACCGCCAATTGCGAACCGACTGCCATGCCGGCGAACATGTCGGCAGCTTCTTTGGACTGATCAACGATGGCTTTGGCATCGGTCTGGCCGTCCAGTTGCGCCTGCACGCTGAGCAGATCAACCAGCATTGGCTTGGACACCTGAATATTCAGGTCGAGCAACGCGATCAGTTGTTTGCCCAACTGATCCGGCGGCAAATCCATCGATTGCGGTTTGGTCAGGTCGATCACCAGATTGGCCTTGCTCTCGCCGTTGGCGGTATTGAACGAGAGGTTTTCCAGCGCAATCTGCGGGCCGGCGGCCAGCAGTTTCTGCAGATCGGCTTTGACCTGGGCGTTTTCCGCTTCGGTCAGGTTCAGCTCCGGCGCTGGCAGACCTTGAGCGGTCGCTTCGGCGGCGGCTTTCTCGTACGGCTGCAGTTTAGTCTGGTAGATCTGCATCAGCGACATGGTCGACGGGATGTCGAGGTTCTTCAGGCTCATGGCCATGCTCGCCGAACCGATTTTCTTGTCGTTGAGCGTCACTTCGCCAATTTTGTAGTCAGCGCGACCGGAAGCATTGCTGCCGCTTTCTTCGGTGAGGTTCTTCATTTCGAAGTTCTTCACGCCGAGCACCGATTGCTTGGGACCGAAGGTGGTTTTGCTGCTGGTCAGCTCCAGGGTGTTTTCGCCGGTGTAGTAGCCGTAGCTGCTCTTGGCGAGGTTGCTGGCCAGGGTCAGACCGTTGAGCTCGACCTGCACCGGCGCCTGATCTTCAGCCACGGTGACCAGTTTCAGACTGTCCATGTAACCGTTGGCTTTAACCTTCTGCGCTTGCGCGCTGGCGGAGATGTCCATGTTCAGACCGGAGAACTTCAGGCTCGATTGTTCATCCAGTGCGGTCTCAAACGGCTGCAATTCGAGGGTGCTGGTGGTGGATTCGTCGTAACCGATGTTGGTCACGCCTTTAAGCGGTGCGGCACCTTTGGTCGCGGCGAACCACTTCTCGGTGGCGGCATTCTTTTCCAGCTCGTAATTGCTGGTGGCCATGACCGGCAGCCATTTCAGCGAGACCAGACGCGAGAACGGCAGTGGGCCGTGCTCGATGTGGTCGACGAACAGCAGCTCGACCGGCTTGTCACCAAACATCTCGCCTTCACCCTTGAGGCGATAGTGCGCGGTGCTGGTGAAGGTGTGGCGTTCCAGCGAAACCAGTTCCAGCGACGCGGTGCCGTTGGAGCCAGCCATGGCCGTTTGCAGCTCTTTGTTGGCATTGACGACGGCGTTGTTCAGTACGCCTTCGATCTTGGTCCCGGTGTACCAGGCCCCGCCTGCGCTGATGGCGCCGATGGCAACAACAATTCCGAGAAGCACGCCTGCTGATTTATTCATGAATGACCTGATCGATTTCCGTGGCTGTGAGTGTGGTCGTCTTCCCTGAACCCGTGACCGGGTCGCGGCTAGACTCCGCTGAATTCAGCGGTGGAGATTAGCACCGGGCGCGCAAGACGGCCCAATGTTTAAAGGTTAAAGAGTGTCTATGGGGAGAGTGGACAGCGGTCAGGCAGTGAGAGTTTCGGTGTTTTTCAGTCCGCCTTCGCGAGCAGGCTCGCTCCCACAAGGACAACGCTGCACCTGTGGGAGCGAGCCTGCTCGCGAAGGGGCCTGATGACTCAGTCAAAAATCAGGAATACTGAACCTCGATCTCATCCAGTTGATGATCAAAGCTTTTCAGCCGCGCGGTCCACGTGTAGACCAAAACTTCAAAGTCCCGATCAATCACCGCCCCACCCGGCCCGTCCGCGCGTGGATCGCAGAAATCCAGTTGATAACGTTCGCGGGCCATGGCCGTGGCGACGTCGGACAATTCACGGGCGTTGTTCAGCCAATGCCAGCCCTCGTCAGCGATCTGCTTGTCGAGTTCCAGGCACTGCTTCTTCAGCGCTTCGAGGCTTTTTTCCAGCGGCGTGCCGGTGAGTTCGCCCATGACTTCGGCGAACGTGCGACCGGGCTGCCAGTAGCTGCCCCAGAAATACCGGTCGAACACGGTTTCGACCTTGCGCAGAGCCACTTTGGTGTCCCAAATCAGCACCAGCGTTTTGCCCTGCTCAAGCTGCCGTTTTTTGACCCGCTGAACCTGGACCGACGCCGATGCCACCACGACGATCGCCATGACCGCGATCAACGCTGTCGCGCTGTCGAGGAAAACCATGGCCTTGTCGATCTGGTGGGCCAGCATGATGCCGTAGAAATAGGTGGCCGATAGCAGTAGCAGCGCTGCGAGGGCGCACCAGAAGCCGAGAGCGTAAGGGTTTTTCATTATTGGTTTCCCCTAGACCAGCGCTAGCAATATGCGCTGGAAGGGTGCTTTGCACGGGGCGCCCTTCCAACACTTCAAAGCATAGCTACGGCCTCAGGGTTTGCTCGGGCTTGAGGCTTGCGTTCGTCCGCTTTCCCAACCGCCGCCCAACGCGAGGAACAAATCGATCTGACTCATGGCCACCTGGGTGTTGGCCGCGGCCAGTTGCGCGGTGACATCGGTGTAGGTGCGGGTCGCTTGCAGATCCGCCAGGAACGACTCGCGGCCGGCCTGGAAGAAGCGATGCGTCTGGTCGGCGGCCAGTTTCGCCGACTGCTCGGCATCGGCCAGCGCATCGCGGCGTTGCAGCAGTGCGCTGTACTGGGCGAGGCCGGTCTGGGTTTCGCGAATGGCGTTGAGCACCACGCCGTCGAAATGCGCCAGTGCGCCCTGGGTCGTCGCCTCGGCTTCACGGATGCGCGCGCGGGCGCCGTTGGTCGGCACTTTCCAGCTCAGCGACGGACCGAAGCCCCAACGGTTGGTCGATGGATCACCGAGGTCGTCGATGATGCCGACGGTGCCGATGGTCGCGCCGATGCTGATGTCCGGGTACAGCTCGCCGGTGGCGACGCCAATCCCGGCAGTCGCGGCGGCCAGACGTCGTTCGGCCTGACGAATGTCCGGGCGTCGCTTGAGCAATGCGGTGCCATCACCGACCGGCACCCGTTGCGCGATTTTCGGCAGTTCGGCGCAGGTCGCGGTGCCGGCCGGCAACTGATCGACCGGCTTCGCCAGCAACATCGACAGGCGGAACAGCCCGGCCTGACGCGCCGCTTCATAACGCGGCATGTCGGCGCGCAGGGATTTGAATTGGGTTTGCGAGCGGGTGACTTGAGTTTCGTCGCCACGGCCGGCATCGCGCAGACGCTGGATCAACGTCGTGCCTTGCGATTGCAGGTCGAGGGAATGCTGGGCGATTTCGCGTTCTTCGTTGGCCGCACAGACTTGCGTGTAGGCACGAACCACGTCCGCGACCAAGGTGATGCGCGCGGTGTCTGCCGCTGCTTGAGTGGCGTCGGCGTTGGCCTTGGCGCCTTCGATGCCGCGCTGCAACGTACCCCACAGGTCAAATTGGTACGAAGCGCTGATGCCGATATCGCCAACATTGGCCACCGGCACCTTCTCCGGCAACAGGTATGCCTGTCCGGCTTCCTGCAAGCGCTGAGCGCCCATCTTCACCCCGGCGCTCCAGCCTCCGGCAGCTTCGGCCTCATCGACCTGAGCACGGGCGCGCTGCAAGTTCGCGGCCGCCACGCGCAGATCAGTGTTCGAGGCCATGGCCTGCTGCACCAGTTGATCCAGACGCGGATCTTTATACAGCCGCCACCAGTCCGCCGGCACCGGCGCCGAGACCACTGGCTTGCCGTCGACCGCCAGCTCGCCCTGAAAATCCTTGCGCTGAACCGCCGCTTCCTCAGGCAGGTGATAGTCCGGCCCAACCATCTGGCAGGCCGAAAGCATCACGCCCAACCCGGCGATCATCAGGGCCCTGCTCATTGCTCAGGCTCCTGCTTGCGATTGTCGACTGGCTGATCGTCGATGATCGACACCGTGGCCGTACGCCCGGCGATCATGCGGAAGTCTTCCGGCACGTCGTCAAAGGCAATCCGCACCGGAATCCGCTGCGCCAGCCGCACCCAACTGAAGGCCGGGTTGACGTTGGGCAGCAGGTTGCTGCCGCTGGTGCGGTCACGGTCTTCGATACCGGCAACGATGCTTTCGACATGCCCACGCAACTTCGCGCGGTCGCCGATCACACGGATATCCACCGACTGGCCGACATGAATGCCGTCGAGTTTGGTCTCTTCGAAATAGCCGTCGATGTGGAACGAGTTGCTGTCGACCACCGACAACACCGGACGCCCGGCGGTGACGAATTCCTGCGGGCGTGGCGCGCGGTCGTTGACGTAGCCGTCCACCGGGCTACGGATCACCGAGCGGTCGAGGTTGAGCTGCGCGCTGTCCACGGTGACCATGGCTTCGGCCAGCGCCGACTGCGCGCGGGCGACTTTCGATTGGCTTTCTTCAAGCTGCTCGGCCGGCACCAGGTTGCCGAGACCCCGGTTACGCTTGGCTTCACGCTGGGCCTGAGCCAACGTTTCTTCGCGATCGGCGACCGCCGCTTTGGCCTGTCGCAGCGCCAGTTTGAAGCGGTCCTGATCGATGCTGAACAGCACCTGGCCGCGCTTGATCAACTGGTTGTCTTTCACTTCAACCTGCTGAATCAGTCCGGACACATCCGGGGCAATCTGGATGATGTCGGCACGGATATGGCCGTCACGGGTCCACGGAGCGAACATGTAATACATCACCATGCGCCAGACGAGGACAACGGCAAAAGTCACGATCAGCAGGGTCAGTACCACGCGACCGATAGTCAAAAACGGTTTTTTCATGTCATCAGGTATCGACTGAGTGAGTCCACGCCGTACAGCAGCACGGCGTAGAGGGCCACGTTGAACAATGCCCGGTGCCAGACCAGACGGTAAAAGTGCACGCGCGTAAGCACGGCATGCACCAACAAAAACAGCACATAAGTGATGCCCATCAACACCAGCAGGGTCGGCAGGAAAATGCCGCTGATGTCCAGATCACCGATCATAGGGGCGCTCCATCGGGCAGCGGTTCTTCGGGCTCGGCGCTGGAAACGAATTCGACGCCGGGCAGCAACGCCAGACGCAAACCGCTCAAGGCGTGCAACAGGTGGAAACGGGTTTCCTCATCGCCGTGGCCATTGAGCGCGCGGCGGGTACGATCCAGTGTCATCAACAAAGGGGCCGGCGCCGGCAAGCGTTCGCCAGCCTTGAGGCAAGCGCGGAAATACTCACCGACTTCACTGACCACTTGCTGCAACAAAGCGTTCGGCGCGCCCTTCACCCGCGGGGTGTAGGCGAGCAAGTCGAGCAGGTTCAGACCGACGCGCACTTCGCGCATGGCAATGCCGGTGTCCTGGCCAGTCAGCGCCAGGCGCGGCAAATGCTGCATCAGTCGATCGAGCAACTGCACGCCCAACTGACGGTGCTCGGCGAGGTTGGCCGGCTCGGTCATTTGCACGATGTCTTTCCAGCTGAACCGGGTCAGGCGCTTGGCCGCCAGTTCGGCGCCGAACGGGCGCGCCACCAGCGTCCAGATAAACGCGAACAACAGACCAATCGGCCCCGCCAGGTTGGAGTTCACGAAGGCGAAAAAGTCCGCATCGTAAGCGCCCTGAATGCTGATGAACGACGAGGTGTTGACCAGCGTCAGCAGCATGCCGAGGTAAAAACGCGGCTGCACCGTGAGTGTGCCGACGCAGATGAACGGGATGGAGAACGCCAGCACCAGCATCGGGAAATCGTGCAGGTTGGGCAGAATCAAAAACAGATAAAGACTGGCGAACAGCACTGACATGCCGGTCCAGAAAAAGAACCGGTAGATCTGCGGTGCCGGGTCGTCCATCGAGGCGAAGAAACTGCACGCCACCGCCGCCAGAATCACCGCGCTGCCGCCGTCCGGCCAGCCGAGCAAAATCCACAGCACCGAGGCGACGATGATCGCCAGAATCGTCGAGGCCACCGAATACATCATCAGGCCACGGTCGAGAAACGGCTTCAGACGACCGAGGCGCCAATGGCGGTAAACCGCGCGCCAGTTGTCCTGCCGTTCACAAACAATCGCGTCCTGCAGGCTGCGGCAGTCCTGCCACAGATCGATGAATTCACCGAGGCGATAAATCGAGTTGGAAAACAGCAGCTGGCGGCGATCTTCCAACGCTGCGGCGCTGGGTTGCAGGGCCTCAAGCTGATTTTTCAGCGCTTGCCAACGGTCGAGGTCAGCGTCCTGATAGCCGAGCCATTCACGGGTCGCGACCAGCAGCGGTTGGAATTTTTCCACCAGCTCTGGCGTGCGCCGTTCAAGGGCGTACAGCGAATCTTCCAGCGCATCGATCACTGGCAGCAGATGGATCATCCGCCCGCGCAGTTCCTTGGTATTGCGCACGGTTTGCGGGCGCGAGCCTTCGTGGGGCAACTGGCCGATCATCAGTTCGAGGCTGTTGAAGTTGGCGACCATGGCCATGCGCAGCGCAGTGACTTCTTCGGGCTGCACGTCGCGGCTTAGGAATTTCAGGCTGTAGGTCGTCGCGTCGGCGAACCATTTGCTCACCGCGTCGTTGAACACCGGCGCCAAGCGACGCGGCCAGAACATCGCGCCGACCACGGCGGCAACGGTGATGCCGAGAAAAATCTCTTCGGTACGCGCTTCCGCCACGTCCCACACCGCCAGCGGGTTATCCACCACTGGCAGAGCAATCAGCGGCAAGGTGTAACCGGCGAGCATCAGCGCATAACTGTTGGCGGTGCGCAGATGCAGGGACAGAAACAACAATATCCCCGTCCACAACGCGATCACCACCACTAGCACATACGGGCTCTGGACGAACATCGGCACGAAAAAAACCGCTGCCGCAGCACCGAGAAAGGTGCCGATGGCACGGTACAAGGCTTTGGAGCTGGTCGGCCCGAGGAACGGGCTGGAGACGATGTACACCGTGGCCATCGCCCAATACGGACGCGGCATTTGCATGAGCAAGGCGATGTACAGCGCAATCATCGACGCTGCAAAAGTCCGCACCCCGTAAAACCAGTCACGGGCCGGCGGAATGCCGGAGAAAAAACCGTTCAAGAATTGACCACCACTGGCGGATTGGCCGCCTCAAAAGCTCTGAGTACCCGAAGCGTAGCTTCCAGATCGCTTTGATCGATGCCTTCAAGCACCTCGTGACGCAAGCGCACCAGTTCGATCTCGACGGCCTGCACCAGTTCACGACCGCTGTCGGTCAGGCTCAAGCACTTGGCCCGGCGATCGTGCGCATCTTCGGTACGGCAGACGTAACCCGAATGACACAACTGATCGAGCAGACGCACCAGCGACGGACTCTCCATCCCGGCTGCTTGCGCCACCTGCACCTGCCGCACGCCCTCGCCCAACCGCCCGATCATCAACAACGGCACGGCGCAGGCTTCGGAGATTCCATAGTTGACCAGCGTGGTCTGGCAGATCTTCCGCCAATGCCTGGCGGCCACCACCATGGCACTGCTGATATTCATCTGGAGAGCGTCGAGGGAATCTGGCACGGGGAAATGCACACTGTTAGTTTGCTAACTATCAATATCGCATTGGAGGGGAAAATCAGTCAAGTTTTGAAACAAATCTACCCGTTGGTCGTAAGCAGCGACTCAGAGTTCCTAAATGGGTACTAACGATGTATATACCTCGTTAGTACCGGAGCATTTCAAGGAATCAAAATGACAAAACAAGCTGTTTTTACAATGAAACTTGAGCCTGAACTGCGCGAGCAATTCATGGCTGAGGCAGAAGCCTCACATCGTCCCGCTTCGCAGATCATGCGAGAAATGATGCGTCAGTTTGTTCGGACTCAACAGGAAGCCCGAGAGTACGAAATCTTTTTACAACGCAAAGTCGACCTTGCACGAGAATCAATGTCTGCCGGTGACGGTATGTCTAACGAAGAAGTTGAAGCACAATTCGCCGTCAGGCGCAGGCAGGTAGAAAATCAAGGATGAGGATTATCTGGACGAAAAGGGCAGTACAGGACCGTGAAAATATTTGGGACTACCTCCACGCAGCAAACCCAAAAGCAGCCCTCGAGATGGATCGCCGCTTCACTGAAGCGGTTTCCCGAATATCCCAAAACCCCAAAATTGGCCCCGTCGGAATAATTGCGGGCACTCGCGAACTAATACCCCACCCAAGTTATCGTCTTGTCTACCAACCGAATCACGATGTGATCTGGATACTGACACTGGTTCACACGGCGCGGACCTGGCCTTTTCCCACTTAGTAGCTAGCCCGCCCGCCCCTTCCGCAACAACACATTCAACTGATCCACCACCTCCGCCCAATCGGCATCATCGAGAATCTCGTCACGCAAAAAATCCGCCTGACTCTTCGACCAGAAAAACGCGTCCGCCAAATGCAGCTCGGGTTTCAGCGGCGAATGGGTGGCGATGAATTGGTCGATGCTGGTCGGGTCATTGTCCAGGCCGAGTTGTTTGAAGAGGGATGGGAGGCTGTGGGTTGGTTGTTCCATTGCTGAGCTCCTTCAATATGGGGTGTTTGGAAGATTATTCGCGAGCAGGCTCGCTCCCACAGGAGACCTTGGGTGCTCACGTTTTTGTGTTCACATGAAAATCCATGTGGGAGCGAGCCTGCTCGCGATGGCGTCAGCACTGGCGCTGAAAAACCTAATGACTCAACTCCCGCACCTCGGCATGCGGCACCATTTTCAGAAACTCGGGCATGCTCATGTGCAGCAGATTGTGATGATTGCCGGCCTCCAGATAGATGTCTTGCTGACGGGTCAGCAGCGGGTCGATGACCATGTCCAGCCCGTAGGAATCTCCCAGCGGCGGCACCGCGCCGCGCTCGCAGTCGTCGAAGATGTGCGCCAGGTTGCTTTCGCGGGTGATCTGCCACTCGCCGCTGCTACGCACCTTGCTCAAGTCCAGGTGACGGCTGGCCGGCAGAACGGCCATCAGGAAATGCCCGTGGTGATCGTCGAGGATCACCGATTTCGCCACCCGCTCGGCCGGAACCCCGGAAACGCGGGCGGTTTCCAGACTGCTGGACGAGTGCGGATGGGCGAGGATGTCGTACTCGCAATGCGCCCGAGTCAGGCTGCCTTGCACTTTTTTGGCCATACGCATGATGCACCTCGGTATTGCGCTGAACGTTTGTTCCTGTGTCTTTGAGTCTAGTTCGACGGGCCACCGACGAAGGGAAATCCGCTCACCGGACACATCCGCACATTGATCAAAATTCATCCAGCGCAACCCTCAACTAGACTGAAAGAACCAGTCATGACTCTCGCGGAGGGTCACGTGAACAGCCGATGTTGTGCGTTTGCCTTGTTACTCCTGATCAGCGGATCGGTACTCGCTGCCGACACGCCGTTGCCAGCCATGAGCCCGATAGGGCTGTGGCTGATTACGTTGGGCATCGTTTTCCTGATCGCCGAAGCCGCCCTGCCCAATTACGGCGTGATCGGTCTGGGCGGGATCATCATGTTCGTCATCGGCGCGCTGATTCTGAGCAACGCCGAATTGCCGGTGCCAATGATGATCGGCCTCGGCCTGATCAGCGCCTTGTTGTTGATGGCTTTAGTCATTCGTGCCCTGAAAACCCGCCCGCGCCACGCCGTCAGTGGCGATGCCGGCCTGCTCGGCAGCGTGACGGCGATCACCAACGTGCAACCGGGCGATGCGCGCAATGGCTGGGTACAACTGCAAGGCGAGCGCTGGCAAGTGCTCAGCGCCACACCGCTGCAAACCGGGCAATCGGTGCGCGTGGTGGCTCGCAAGGGATTGTTGCTGCAAGTGGCCGCGGCTGACGCGGCGCCGCTCGGAGAGTGATCATGGGTCTGCAAATAGGTTTTGTTGCGCTGCTGTTATTGGTGATTGCCCTGGCCGGGTCGACGTTCCGCATCCTGCGCGAATACGAACGCGGCGTGGTGTTCCAGCTCGGGCGGTTCTGGCAGGTCAAAGGGCCCGGATTGATCCTGCTGATTCCGGTGGTGCAGCAAATGGTTCGGGTCGACCTGCGCACCGTCGTCCTCGACGTACCGCCGCAAGACGTGATCACCCGCGACAACGTCTCGGTCAAGGTCAACGCGGTGCTTTATTTCCGCGTGCTCGATCCGCAGAAGGCGATTATTCAGGTCGAGGATTTTCTTTCCGCCACCAGCCAACTGGCGCAGACGACGTTACGCGCGGTGCTTGGCAAGCATGAACTGGATGAGCTGTTGGCAGAGCGTGAACAGTTGAACATCGACATCCAGCAAGTGCTCGATGCACAGACTGACGCCTGGGGCATCAAGGTTGCCAACGTCGAAATCAAGCACGTCGACCTCAACGAATCGATGGTGCGGGCCATCGCCAAACAGGCTGAAGCCGAACGCGAACGACGGGCCAAGGTGATCCACGCCGAGGGCGAATTGCAGGCGTCGGAAAAACTCATGCAGGCGGCTGAAATGCTCGGGCGGCAGCCTGGCGCCATGCAGTTGCGCTACATGCAGACGTTGAGTTCGATTGCCGGGGACAAGAGTTCGACGATTGTCTTCCCACTGCCGATCGAATTACTTAAAGGGATGGCGGATCTGTCCGGAAAATCCTGAAAAGCAAAAGATCGCAGCCTTCGGCAAATCCTACAGGGACACGTGCAGGCGCTGCCGAAGGCTGCGATCTTTCATGAGTTGCGCAGCAACTCCAGATCCACAAAACAACGCTGAGCAAAATGACGCACTCGCTCTTTCATCAACGCCGAAGCCTCACGACGCTTGTCTTCACCATCGGCAACGAAGGATTGCGACGGCTGCTTCGCGTGTAAATCCACCGCCGCAAACACCTGCTGACGCTGTACATCATCCAGGCGAAAAAACCGCCCCAACTGCCCCGCCATTGCATCTGGCAACTCGCTGTAATTCACCGGCAGCCCGCCCGAATCGCGGCAATGCGCCAATCCGGCCTCAAGCAACCGGCCCAAGCGTCGGGCGATGAAATCCTCGCGACCTGCGAACGGCAAACCGTCCTCCAGCACGCAGTCACCAAGCATGCCCGGCACCATGTGCATGCCCGGGCGGCGCAAATGGGAGACGGCGATTTCCAATGGATCGCGATACACAAACAGCCACGGCGTATCCGCAAAACATTCCTGCAACCGCGGCCATTCGCCGATGTTCCAGGCGTCGAGCTTGATCACCAGTCGCTGCTCGACACCGCGCCGTCGCTGCCCGTAGGCCGAGAGCAATCCACAGATCGCCGCCTGTTTTTGCGGGGCAGGCAAATCGCTGCGCAACAACGCATCCAGCGGTGGCGGTTCGGATATCACGATGTGATCGTCGAGTTGCGCGAGCATCTGACTGATCAGCGTCGAACCACAGCGCGAGGCGTGCAGAATGAAAGCGCTTGGCGCCAAACCCGGACTCTGCGCGTGCCAATCGCTGAGTGCCGACAGCGGTGTCTGCCGACGGAAAGCCTGATTGAACGGCAGGCGCAGTGCATCGTCGACCGCGTCGCGGAAAAACGGCTGGTGCAACGGCCTGTCACCAAACCAGCACCAGTCCACCTGCCACTGCCCGGCAACCGGCCAGACACGAATCGGCAACCAGCCATCGAAATTCAGCCGTGCCATTGTTCATTCCATTGCCGGCGACCGTTGCGCATCGCCGCGCGAAGTTCTTCGCGCGAGAACGGCAAGCCTTGTGCGGCAGCCAACTTCAGGGTTTGGGTGATGAACTGTTCAGGATCGTGCAGCTCCCGCAAGACACGCGACAGCGAAGCATCCTTGGCGACCAGCCGTTGAAAACACTGCAATGTCGACTCGGCCAACTGCGGTTCAGGGGTACTCGCCAAGCCCTCGGCAATCCACTGTTCCAGCCACGCATCGGGCCGGCAGTCGAGGACCAGATGAACCCGCGCCGATGTATCGCGGTTGTCCACGCGATGCGCTCGCGCCAGATCGAGAAACCAGCATTCCCCCGCCCTCATCGGGATGCGCTGGCCATCGAGCCAGAAATCCACCTCGGGCGGGCTGAGCAACGGGATGTGCAGGCGCAGATCGGCGTCCGGGCCATCGAGATCGTAGTCCCGATGTTCGTGAATCCGTCCACCCGGCCCCAGACGTAACAAGCGTGCACTGACGATTTTCAACGGCAGATCGCGCAGCCCTTGTTGCCAGCGATCATCCAGCAACCACGGTGCGCGACACAGCGGCGAGCCGCGTCCGGGGGATAACTCGGTCAGTGCATCGGCCGCCGAAATCAGCGCCACGCCGCTCCAGTCTCCCGAAAAGTAATCGGTATTGAAGTGACTGCGCCAAGCGTCATCGGCAATCGCCGCCAGTGCCCGCAACAACAGCGGCAAATCCACCGTCACCGGCAGACGCGAAAACGCCGGTCGGCTCATGCGTGTGGCAACACCGAACATTCGCCGAGCCAGGTCAGCAGGCGATCAAGGCAGGCTTCGACCGATTGCGCGCCGGTGTCAACCACCAAAGATGCGTGCAACGGTGGCTCGTACGGCGCCGACACCCCGGTAAACCCAGGCAGTTCACCGCGTCGCGCCCGGGCGTAATGCCCCTTCGGGTCGCGCTGCTCGCACACCGCCAATGCTGCGCTGCACCAGACTTCGCGATAGTCCTCACCCAAACGGCGGGCGAACACGTCGCGCAACTCTGGCAGCGGCGCGATCATCGCCAGAATCACGATCTGTCCGTTTTCCACCAGCAACGCCGCCAACTCGCTGGCGCGGCGAATGTTTTCCAGCCGATCCGCATCGGTGAATCCCAGATCGCGATTTAGGCCGACACGCAAACCATCCCCGTCGAGCACCACGCTTTGCACACCTCGTTCAAACAACTCGGCGTGCAGCGCTTGCGCCAGCGTCGATTTGCCCGCCGCCGGTAGCCCCGTCAGCAGAATCGCCGCACCGCGATGGCCGTTACGGGCCTCGCGTTGCGTGCGGCTGACGCTGGCGCTCGGTGCCAGCAGATCATTATTGCGCCGGAGCATGGGCCACCACTGGCACCGAAATATCCCCCGCTGCCCACGCCGATTCGCGGTTGGCCAGTGCCGTGGCAATCGACTGCACTTCAGTTGACTGCACTTGATCCGGCAGAGGATCGAGGCCGGCGCTGGCGAAGATCTGGCCGTAGGCGTTGCGCAAATCGGCGTACGACAGATCGCGGCGCAGATCAGCTTGCAGGTTGTTCAATTCACCCTGAATCAACTCCAGTTCACCAATACCGGCAGCCTGATGACGGTTGCGCAATTGGCCGACGATTTGCCCGTCGATGTCTGACAGTTGCTGGTTGGTCTTGAACTGGCGCAGGGCTTCTTGATAGTTGGCGTTGGCCACATAGAGCTGTGCCAGCACCGCAATCGACATCGCCTGCCGCCGTGCGGTGGCGACTTCCTCACCGGCCTTGGCGACGTTGATCGCCGCCGGAGCGGAAATCACGCTGAACAGATTCCAGGTGATTTTGACGCCGTAGTCGGCCCAGCCCTGTTCGACCAGGAACGAGTTGCTGTCGTAATGCCCACCGGCAGAAAACTCCAGGCCCGGCAACAGACGCAACATGGCTTTGCGGGTTTCGGCGGCGCTGATGCGCGTCTGGTAATCCTGCTCGCGCAGTTCCGGGCGACTGGTCAGGGCTTCTTGCTCAAGCTTGGCCAGATCGACCTTGAGCTCGGGAATCTGATAACCGTCATCGGTGGCCAGGGTCAGGTTGGTGCCCAACGGCAGGTTGATCAGTGTCGCCAGTTCGGTTTTCGCCAACGACAAGGCGCGGCGCTGCTCTTCGAGTTGGCGCGTGGCTTCGATCAGCGAACGTTGATAACCGAGCGCTTGCACCGGATCGCCAATGCGTTGATCACTCAGGGTCTGGCTGTTGTCACGGGCGGTCTGCACCCGCGCCATCAGGCTGTCGATCTGCTTGAGCAGACGCTCGGCCGCCATCGCCCGCCAATAAGCCGAGCGCACGTCCTGGACGATGGTGTTGATCACCTTGCGCCGACGTTCCTGCACGATCAGGCGCTGGTCGCCCTGCTGCTTGGCGCTGATGTAGCTGACGCCGAAGTCGAGGACGTTCCAGACCATGGTCAGGTCGGCGACGTCGCGGTCACGATCCTGCGAGGTCGACGGTTCCAGAGACTGGGTGCCAGTGCGCACGCTCTGGCTGCTGGAAGCGTTGACGTTGTTGCGTCCGACGTAACCGGCGTCCAGCGCCATGCGCGGCAACATGTCGAAACTGGCGAGGTCGAGCTGCCGTTTGGCCAGCGCTTCCTCCATGATCTTCAGGCGGCCTTCGAGGTTGTATTTCACCGCACGGGCCATGGCCTGGTGCAGGGTCAACGGGCCGCGCAGCGGTTCCTGATCCTTGTACATACTTTGCAGATCGGTTTTCGCTCGTTGCTCGCTGACACTGCGTTCAATCGGCTCACTGGTCACTGCACACCCGCTGATCGCCAGCGCCAGCAGGCTGGCGCCGAACAACTTCTGACTTTTCTTCATCCCTGGATTGCCCCTAGGTCCCGCACAGTGTTGAGTAATTGTTTTCAGGCCGATATTTCGCTGATACCGACCTGTTGCAGAGCTGCCGCCAGGCTATCGACCCGGTGCTGCTCGGTGTCTTTGAGTTCTTGCAGTTGCTGCCCCAGCGTAGGTGCGCCAAACACGCCGCGCAGGCCCTGGGAAACATCGCCGGCCTTCAGCGACTGGCTGCCGAAGGCGTTCAAGGAATCACGCTCGGTGGCGCTGTTCTGGTTGAACAGGCTCGCCAGCGTGCTGCTGGCGAATACGCCGCCATCACCACCGCCAAAGCCGAGGAAACCGTGGCCGGAACCATCGCCGCCGCTGTCACTGCTGCTGAACACTTGTGCGATGTAGCTGCGGCTGAGGGCCCCGTGATTGATGAAAATATCGCCAATCGGACGAATGCCGTTGCCGATCACTCGTTGCTCGAACAACGGCGCGAAAGTCAGCGGTGAGCCGAGATCGCCGGTTGGCGCAGTAAAGATGATCGGTTGCAACGGCACGTTCTGCGGCGGTGGCGGCACCACCGGGTCGCTGCTGCGAATCAGTGGATCCGGGATCACGACGCTGGTCGGCGTGGTCGGCACGATGGGTGGAATGACCACCGGCACGGTGTTGATCGCGTAGTTGTTGGAGCTGCTGACACCGCTGCCGCTGTTCCCGGACGCATCGCTGACCCCGCCACTGTTGACGCTGATCGCGTTGCTGGCGCTGTTGACGTTGGCGTTCGGCGTCAGGGTTGCGGTCCAGGTCTTGCCGCCATCGCTGCTGCTCAGGTTGGACAAGGTGCCATTCGCCACCGCGATGTCTGACAGATCGAAACCACTGACCGCCTCGTTGAAGGTGATGGTCACCTGCGAGGTCTGGCCGATGCCGATGTTCGGGTTGGCAATCACAACCGTGGCGCTAGGCCGCTCACTGTCGAGGGCGTAATTGTTCGACACCGCGACGGTACTGCCAACGTTGCCGGCCAAATCGGTGACGTTGCTGGTGTCCAGCGCAATGAAGTTGCTCGGGTCGGTGACATTGGCCGTCGGCGTGAAGGTCGCGGTCCAGGTCTTGCCGCCATCGCTGCTGCTCAGGTTGCTCAAATCGCCATTGGTCACGCTCAGGTCGGACAGATCGAAATTGCTCACGGCCTCGCTGAAGGTGAAGGTCACCGTGGTGGTCTGGCCGATACCCAGGTGTGGATTGGCGACGACAATGTCCACCGTCGGCCGGGTCGCGTCGAGCACGTAATTGTTGGAAATCGCGATGCTGGCGCCGAGGTTGCCGGCCAGATCCTGAACCCCCGCCGTGTCGACAATGATCAGGTTGGTGGTGTCGTTGACGTTGGCGGTCGGCGTCAGTGTGGCCGTCCAGGTGATGCCGCCATCGCTGCTGGTGAGGTTTGAAAGCGAGCCGTTGGCGACGCTGATGTCCGACAGATCAAAACCGCTCACGCCTTCGCTGAAGGTAATGGTCACCGTGGTGGTTTCACCGATGCCCAGGCGATTGTCGGCGACCACAATGGTCGCGGTCGGCAACGCGGTGTCGATGGCAAAATTGTTCGAATCGGTGGTGCCGACACCACTGTTGCCGGAAGCATTGGTCACGCCGCTGTTGTCGAGGCTGATCAGGTTGCTGGTGTCGGTGATGTTCGCGGTCGGTGTGAACGTCGCGGTCCAGGTAATGCCGCCGTCACTGGAGGACACGTTGCTCAACGTGCCGTTGGCGATAGTCAGGTCAGCATTGGTGAAAGCGCTGACGGCCTCGCTGAAGGTGATCGTCACCGTCGAGGTTTCCCCGGCCTTGAGCGCGGTATCCGCCACGACGATGGTCGCGGTCGGCACTTCAGTCTGCACCGCGTAGTTCGCCGAATTGGTGGTACCGGTGCCGGTATTGCCGGCCAGATCGCTGATGCCGCTGTTGTTCAGGACGATCAGGTTGGTGGCGTCGCTGACGCCAATGGTCGGGGTGAATGTCGCCGTCCAGGTGATGCCGCCGTCGCTCGATGTCACGTTGCTCAGGGTGCCGTTGGCGACGCTCAGATCGGAGTTGTCGAAACCGCTGACCGCTTCGCTGAAGGTGATCGTGACGAGCGCGGTTTCGCCGGGACGTAGATCGGTATCACTCATGACAATCGTGGCGGTCGGGCGCTGGCTGTCGACCGCGTAGTTGTTGGAATCGGTGGTGCCGCTGCCGGCATTGCCAGCCACGTCAGCGATGCCGGTGTTGTCCAGAGTAATCAGGTTGCTGGTGTCGGTGATGCCGGCCGCCGGGGTGAACGTCGCGGTGTAAGTGATGTTGTCCGAGGTGGTCAGCCCGGAGACCGTGCCATTGGCCACGGTCAGGTCGGCCGAGGTCAGACCGAACACGGCTTCACTGAAGGTGAAAGTCACCGTCGTGGTCTGGCCAACACCCAGCGCCGTGTCGGCAATCACAATGGTCACGGTCGGACGCTGGGTGTCGATGGCGTAGTTGTTCGAATTGGTGGTGCCGCTGCCCGCATTGCCGGATGCGTTCTGCACTCCGCTGTTGTCGAGGGTGATGAGGTTGCTCGCGTCGGTAATGTTGTTCGTCGGGGTAAAGGTCGCCGTCCAGGTAATACCGCCGTCGCTGCTGCTGACAGCGGTCAATGTGCCGTTGGCGATGGTCAGATCGGCATTGGTGAAACCGGTGACTGCCTCGCTGAACGTAATGGTTACCGTGGTGGATTCGCCGATGTTCAGAGCGTTGTCGGCAACGACGATGGTGGCCGTTGGCGCCACGGTGTTAATGGTGAAGTTACCGGAGTTGGTCGTGCCCGTGCCGGCGTTGCCTGCCAGGTCGGCGATCCCGGTATTGGCCAGGGTAATGATGTTGGTTGCGTCATTGATCCCGACTGTCGGCGTGTAAGTCGCCGTCCAGGTGATGCCGCCATCACTGCTGCTGACGGCGGTCAATGTGCCGTTGGGAATCGTCAGGTCAGCGTTGTTGAAGCCGCTCACCGCTTCGCTGAAGGTAATGGTCACCAGCGAGGTTTCGCCAGCGCTCAAGGTTGGGTCGGCCACCACGATGGTCGCGGTCGGACGTTGGGTGTCGATGCTGTAGTTGTTCGAATTGGTGGTTCCGGTGCCGACGTTCCCGGCCAGGTCGGCGACGCCAGTGTTATCCAGCGTCACCAGATTGGTGGCGTCGGTGATGTTCGCGCTCGGTGTGAACGTTGCCGTCCAGGTGACGCCGCCATCCGCGCTGCTGACCGCCGTCAGGGTGCCGTTGGCGATGGTCAGGTCGGCGTTGGTGAAACCGCTCACCGCTTCGGAGAAGGTGATGGTCACCAGTGAGGTATCGCCGATTTTCAACGTGTTTTGCGCGAACACCACGGTGGCGGTCGGCCGCACGGTGTCGACCGCGTAATTGTTCGAGTCGGTGGTGCCGGTGCCGGCGTTACCGCTCAGATCGCTGATGCCGGTGTTGTTGAGGGTGATCAGGTTGGTCGCGTCGGTGATGCTCGCGGTCGGCGTGAACGTCGCCGTCCAGGTAATGCCGCCGTCGCTGCTGCTGACCGCCGTCAACGTGCCGTTGGCAATCGTCAGGTCGGCGTTGGTGAACCCGGTCACCGCTTCGCTGAAGGTGATGGTGACCAGCGAGGTTTCGCCGATTTTCAGCGCGTTGTCGGCGACCACGATGGTCGCCGTCGGCCGTGCGGTGTCGATCGCATAGTTGTTGGAGTTGGTGCTGCCAGTGCCGGCGTTGCCGGCCAGGTCATTGACCCCGGTATTGTCCAGAGTGATCAGGTTGGTGGTGTCGGTGACGCTCGTGGTTGGCGTCAGCGTGGCGGTCCAGGTGATGCCGCCGTCGCTGCTGCTCAGTCCGCTCAAGGTGCCGTTGGCCACGGTCAGGTCGGCGGTGGTGAAGCCGCTCACCGCTTCGCTGAAGGTGATGGTCACCACAGAGGTTTCGCCTGCCGCCAGATTGGTGTCGGCAACGACAATGGTCGCGGTCGGCCGCACGGTGTCGACCACATAATTGGCCGAATCGGTGGTGCCGCTGCCAGCGTTGCCGGCCAGATCCGCCACCCCGGTGTTGTCCAGGGTAATCAGGTTGGTGGCATCGGTAATGCTCGCGTTCGGGGTGAACGTCGCGGTCCAGGTGATGCCGCCGTCGGCGCTGCTGACGTTGGTCAGCGTACCGTTGGCAATCGTCAGGTCGGCGTTGGTGAAACCGCTCACTGCCTCGCTGAACGTGATGGTCACCAGCGAGGTGTCGCCGATTTTCAGGGCGGTGTCTGCCATCACGATGGTTGCGGTCGGTCGCTGGGTATCGATCGCGTAATTGTTGGAGTTGGTAGTGCCGACGCCTGCCACGCTGTCGGACACCGCCGTCACCCCGGTGTTGTCGAGGGTGATGAGGTTGGTGGTGTCGGTAATGTTGTTGGTCGGCGTAAAGGTTGCCGTCCAGGTGATACCGCCGTCGGCGCTGGACACATTGGTCAGCGTGCCGTTGGCAATGGTCAGGTCGGCGTTGGTAAAACCGTTTACGGCGCGGCTGAAGGTGATGGTCACCAGCGAGGTTTCGCCGATTTTCAGCGCGGTGTCGGCGACCACGATGGTGGCGGTCGGCGGCTCCACGTAAGCGGTGTTGAGCGTACCGCCGCTGGTGTAGATCGCCGCGTAGGCCAACGGAACAGTACCCGACACACCGCCACCGAGTTCCGTGCCGCCGGCGCCGCTGCCGGCAGCGTTGCCGCTGAGGGCGTTGAAGTTGGCGGCGGTGATCAATACCGTTCCGCCCTGGTTCCAGATCGCGCCGACGCCGCGCCCGCCATCGCCGCCGTTCAGATTGTTGCTGCCCAGACCGCTGCCGCCGCCACCACCGCCGCCTGCGCCGATGTTGTTGCTGATGACCGAGGTGCCGACGATTTTCAGGGTGCCGGTCGAGGCGTTGTAAATACCGCCGGCGGCATTGCCGCCGACGCCACCGACCTTGTCCCAGCCAGAACCGCCACCACCGCCGCCAATGGAAATGGTGCCGTTGCTGGCCGTGCCGCCATTGCCACCGTTGCTGTAATCGGCCGTGCCAACCCCGCCGACGCCGCCCGTCGTGGAGCCACCGCGACCGCCCATGTGCGTTGCGTCGTAACCGCCACCGTAACCGCCAACGCCGCCGCTGCCGGCCTGACCGCCCAGTGTGCCGGTGCCGGGCCCGGCAGTGCCGCCATGGCCGCCACCCTGACCGCCAAGGCCGCCGCCGCCGCCCCCACCGCCGCCATAGTTGGCGCCCGTGACACCACCGCCACCGCCACCGCCCGCCGCTGCGTTGCCGGTGACCGAGACGTTGTTCAGCGTGAGAATACCGGCGTTGAAAATCCCGCCGCCCATGGCGCCGGTCGCCCCGTAGCCGCCATTGCCGCCGTTGCCCGAAACCAGGCCGCGAGTGATCACCAGACCATCAAGTGTCACGGTGCTGCCAGACGTGACTTCCACCACGCGAGTCTTGTATTGACCATCGAGGGTCACATCGGCGACGCCGTCATTGTTCAGGTCGCCATCGACGGTGATGTTCTTGTTGATCAGCAATTCGGAAGTCAGCTGCACGGTCATGCCGGAACTGAAGGTGACGATATCGCCGTTCTGCGCCGAAGCCAGGGCTGCGCGCAGCGAGCCGACCCCGGTGTTCGCATTGTTGGTAGCGGTCCACGTGGCCAAGCCCCACTGATATTCACTCATGGCCTTGGTCGACAGCACGTTGGCACTTTCGATGTTGCCGGTGGCGATCTCCAGATCCCAGTCGCCACCGACGCCGGTACGGTTGTTCGAAGCCGCCACATCGCGACCGGTCAGTTGCGCCAGCGAATCAACGAAACTCAAACCGCGATCGCCTTCAGCGGTGTAGCAGCCGTAGATCAGGATGTCGCCGCCGACATTCATGTCCTTGCCGATCTCGCCGAGGATCGCGCTGCGTTGCGCGACGTTGTCGGCAGACAGATAGCTGTTGCCCAGCCACAGATCACCGGCATTGCCGTGAGCAATGATCTGCACCGAACTGACGCCCTGATGCTGACTGAGGTAATCGGCGATCTGCTGCAAACCGTCCTTGCTCGCATCGAGCTTGACCACTTGCGTGCCGGGCGCGACGCCTTTGAGCAGGCTGTCGGCATCCTTCACCCGGGAGTCGACGAACACCACGCTTTGGCCCGGCACGGCGACGGGGCTGGCGGCCGGGGTGGCGTCGGCCTGACCGTGGGTGTCCTTGCTCGCCGCCGGATGATCGGTTGCCGGTGCCTTGGCGGCATCGGCGGTCGGGTGACTATCCGCTTGGGCGGCCGTATCGGCGACGGTTGCGGCGACCGCGCCATCGAACAGCATGCGTGGTTCCAGCGACATGATCATTGGCGCAGCCAGCGTCCGTTGGCCCCCGGATACCCGCGACTTTTGCTTGCTCCACCACATGCTGCTCACCCGAAATCGAACGACTGTACGTAACGCATCAATGAAAAACGCCGCGATCAACTGAGCGCGGCGTCGGACTTCATACGAATGACATTGGCGGCGCTGGCTGAGCCATCGAGCCAAAAGGACAAATCCGCGTATTGCTTGAACAGGTCAGGCGGCAGGATAGTGCGGCGCGACTGCAGGGCGACCTTGGGTTTGACCTTGTGCAGGCCAGCCACGCCAAGGGCCTGATCGAATTCCGGGGCGTCATAAGCCAGGTGTTCGAAGTCGTGTTCGAACCACGGCTCGCCGATGAACTCGTAGACCAGCCGCAGCACCCGCTCCGGGGCCTGGGTCAGCAAGTCGTAGTCGATGATCAACAGCGAGTCGGCATGTTCGCCGTAATAGGCTTCCTTGAGCGCCGCCCAGGCAAAACCGACCAGCCGATTGCGCTGGGCCAGGGTTTCGCAGCGGCTATAGACCGTGTTGCGTTCAACGGCATCGCCGAACAACTTGGTGTTTTCATAGGGATTGGCGCGGTACAGCCGCTCGAGGCTGTCCATTACCCAAGCGACGTTGCGCACACAGGCAATGACCCTGGCCTTGGGAAACAGGTCGTTGATCGCCGGCAGTCGGGCGCTCCACTGCCGGTTGGTGTCGAACACCACCGGTTTGTCGACCTTGTCGGCGTAGAAGGAATCGAACAGACCGCGCAACAGACGACGGCGCATCTGGGTGTCGATGACGGCGCCGAATTCGCTGCCGGCACTGCATTGCTCGAGGACACTGGAGAACAGCGAACCGACCGGGCTGGTCATGCCGGCGTGAAAGCGCGGGTTCTGCAAAAGGATCGCAGAAAGCAGGGTCGAGCCTGAGCGCGGCAAGCCGGAGATAAAGTGGAACTGTTGCAATCCCTTCACCGTAATCGGAAGTCCTTTTGTCCGACAAAGCGTAGTTCAACGGCAACCCTGCGACTAGTAGTGTTTTGACATCAAATCAGAGCAAAAAGAACTAAAAGGTTAATTTTTAATCGCGAATTTTTAGGTGAAACGTTTTTGTTTCGGCATACCTCATTCGCCGCTCGAATTCGCCGTGAATAATCGCGCCTGCACGCCCCCGGCGTGGACTTCTGCGCGAACCTTCCACGCCGCGGGCAATGGCAGAAACTCTGCCGGCTCGTCGAGCGCGCCGATCAGCCAGACCCGAGGACTGCCAGCCACTTCGGCAAGGCTGTCGAGATAGACGTCGGCGGTTACCAGCGTGCCAAATCCATAATCGTTCGGCCGCGTCGAGTGACCATCGGCGGCGGGTGGCGTGAAGAGGCGCACGTGCGCGCCGGTGCGGTCGTAGTAGACGTAACTGAGGTACCAGAGCATGTCGCTGGTGATGATTTGATCGCCAGGCTGAAAATGCAGATTGACGTAATTCACCACCCGATCTAGCTGATCATTGCTGTCGACCGTGGCGTTGTTGCTGACTCCCACCCACTCGACCCCGACCAGCGACATCAGCACCGCCAACGCCAACACCCGCACGCGGCTGTACAAACGGTCGATGGCCAGCGCCGCCAGCAACGGCAGGCCCAGCGCATAGGCGGTCAGATAACGCTCGATGAACACTGGCGTGATGAACGACACCGCAAACACCAGCACCAGCGGCAGGCCGGTGTACAACGCCAACAAAACGCTGCCACGTGACACGCTGCGATCGCGGATCACCGCCACCGCCGCCAAGGCCAGCAGCGCCAACGGTAATGCGGCGAAAACCGCCACGGGCAAATTCTCGCCATCGTCCTGAATCAGCCAGGACCAGATCATTGACGGCAGCGAACTCAACGTCACCGGCGGTTCCCAGCCCACATCGCCGCCAACTTTGAGCTGCTCCATGTGCTGCGTCAGATCGAGCAGGTTGGGTAACCAGGGCAGGTACAACACGACAATCGCCAGATTCGCCAGCCACCAGGCCGGACGTTGGATGTGGCGGAATCGATAACCGCGCTGCACGCGGATCACGCCCAGATAAATCCAGTGACACAGCGCCGCCAGCACGGCGAAGTAATGGGTGTAAAACGCGGCGCCCATCAACAGCGCATAAAACACCAGGTAACGATGCCGTTGCGGACGCCGGATCCAGTAGACCAACGCCAGTGTCGCGGCGAGCAGCAGCAAGCCCAGCAGCGAGTACATGCGCACTTCCTGGCTGTAGCGCACCGCCGTCGGCAACAGCGCCAGCAGTAAACCGGCGAGCATCGCCGCGCGGCGAGTGGCCAGTCGATCCACCAGCCAGATGCCCAGCCCGACGGCCGCAATGCCTGCCAGTGCGCTGAGGCTGCGGATCGCGAGAATGCCGTCGCCGAACAGCTCGATCCAGCCGTGCAGCAACATGAAGTACAGCGGCGGATGCACGTCGAACGCCGCGTGGTGCCAGATCTCGCCCAGCGAATATTGCGCCAGCAACAGGCTCGAACCCTCATCGCCCCACACCGCGGCGGCCGTCAGATCGTAAAAGCGTACGGCCGCCGCCAGTAGCAGGATCGGCAACAGCCAGTGTTCTCTGACCCAACGAATCACGCGCAAGCTGCCAAACCACGACCCTGGCGTCGCGTGTGGATCCTGGGTGTCGCCCACCGGCGTTACTCTGTTTACCGCCATTGCTGCCTCTCGCCGCGCCACGACACTACGACCGTATGAATCCGTAAACCTGCCAGTCACTTTAGGTCAGTCGCACAAGAATCGTCGATGCCGGTTTGCGCTTTCACGACATCCGGCAACCTTGCCGATCCGCGTCTACGCTCTGGCGTGGCGTGACCTGGCCACGGAGTGCCAAGGCAACAGCAGCAGCCTGAACCCACTAGCGGCCCGCCAACAACCAATCAGAAGGATGAGGACTTTATGGACGTTTACATGGGCACTGTTCTGACGTTTGCCTTCAACTATGCGCCCAGCGGCTGGGCCTTGTGCAACGGTCAGATCATCGGAATCAACCAGAACCAGGCGCTGTTTGCATTGCTGGGGACGGTGTATGGAGGCAACGGCCAGCAAACGTTCGGGTTGCCCAACCTGCAAAGCCGCCTGCCGATCTGCCAAGGCAACGGCCCCGGCCTGACACCGAGGGTGATGGGGGAAATTTCTGGCGCCGAGCAAGTCACCGCCACCCTCAGCAACTTGCCGACCCACACCCACACCCTGGCCGGGCTCACGGCCACCACCACCGTGCAACTGGCCAACCCGGCCAGTAACCCGGCGGGCGCGCCGACTGCGACCAACGCCTACATCGGCGCTTCTGGTACCGGGCCGGGCCTGGCGAATATTTTTTCCGACGCTCAGGGCGCATCTCCGGTACCGCTCAAAGGCGCAGCCACCACCATCAGCGGGACCATCACGCCGACCGGCAATGGCCTGCCCCTGCCGATCATGAACCCGTATCTGGTGCTCAACTTCAGCATCGCCCTGCAGGGCATATTTCCTTCGCGCAACTGACCGATCGCCGGGGGATCTTCTCCCCCGGCCTCCCAACTGGCTGGAGCGAGACCATGCTGCAAACGGTTCAAAGCCAACATTTCCAGGCATTGCTCGGACGGATCGGCACCCTGCACCTGCCCGACGGCACTGCGTTGCAATTTCACATCGAACACCTTGAAGAAAAGCCCTTGGCGAAAATGCGCTACAGCGAGCGCATGCCGTTCAGCGTCGAACTGAGCAGTCTGGAACCGACTGAGTTTGTCGACGGCTTGTGTGCCCTGGAGTTACCGGAACTGGGGCGAATGCAGGACATCTTCGTCTCGCGCGTCCCCCCGATGGGCCGGGACCCCGCGCTGGGTTACTTCCACATCACCTTTAACTGACTCGTTTCGTGTAGGAGCTGCCGAAGGCTGCGATCTTTTGATTCTGTTTTTTTAACAACAAGATCAAAAGATCGCAGCCTTCGGCAGCTCCTACAGGGGATTATTGGGGGTACCAGACGAGGCGTTCGGCGGCGGGGTTGCGCTCTTCGACGGCGAAACCCAGCGCCAGGTAATGTCGGCGCGCGTGGGGGTTGCTGGTCCAGACCACGGTCGCTACCGGGCAGCGGATCTGTTGCGCGGCCTTTTGTACGCCTTGCAGCACCGCTCGGCCGAAGCCCTGGCCGCGCGCCTGCGGGATGAACGCCAGGTACAACACGCGAATCTCGTTGGCGCCGAAATCGGTGCTCAGCGCGCCGATGGCGGTGCCGAGTTTTTCCACCACGTAGTGCATGGCGTTGGGGTAGTTGTCGCCCATGCCCTGCTCTTGCACCTGAAACTGCTGGACGACGACTTGCTGCACGTGTTCCGGCTCGCCGTCGATCCATTGCAGATCCGGCCGCGCCGCTTGATACAGACTTTGCAAAAACGGCCCGTCGGTTGCCCGCGAAGGCCGTACCACCAATCCCTCTGCCGCCACTGCTGCGTTGTCCGTCATCCTGCTCTCCCTAAAAACCGCTTTCCCTGACGCCCAGTGCCGCCACCCGGCGCCACGCCACACCCAGCAGCGATTCGCCGCTGCCCTGCAACACCACCACGCCGCGCAATGGTTGCGTCGGGGTCGAGGCCGTCGTCAATGCACTCAGGCGCACGCCATATTGCGCCTGCACCGGCTCCGCGCGTTGCTGTTGATCGCGACGCACGGCGATCGGCCCGTGGTGATCAGAGGTCAACGCCTCCTGATCGACGTAAGCCACGCCATTGGTGTCGATTTCATTCAATTGCACAGCGAGCGCCGGGTGCATGGGATCGTCGGCGATGAACCGACCATTGGCGCCGGGTTTGACCCGCCACAACTCGGCTTCGGCCAGATATCCGCGCAGGCGTGCACCATCCTCGACGACCCGGGCCAATGCATCCTTGGTCGACAGCCAGCGCCCGACGCTCAGGTTCGGCAGCAGATCGCGCACGCTGCCGGCATGTGGTGCGCGCAGTAGCAGCCGTTCGCGCTGGGCGCTCAAGCCGCGGTACTCGGCCACCGCTTCTGCCAGGCGTTGCTCGACGATGCCGGCGTCCGCGGCGGTTTCACTGCGACCGGCCTGACGGCGCATCAGCAACTGCTGAACCTGGATTTCCCGGCGAACAATCGCCAAGCGCGACTCGAGATCCGGCGACTCCAACTCAATCAGCACATCGCCCTGTGCGACCTTCTGCCCATCAGCCGCCCTCAGCGCTTTGACCCGCGCCGCTGTCGGCGCATGCAGCGCACTGGCGCGCCCGGCCTCAAGCATCGTCGGCAACTCCACCGAACTGCGCCACGGCACGATCAGCACCAGCAACAGACCGAGCAACGCCGCAGCACTGAGCAACACGCGTGGGCCGTGCGCCTGCTCTCGACGGCTCCACCACTGGCGCCACTCACGCATGATCGGCAGAAAGATGAACCACACCAGCTCCACCAGCATCAGGAAGATCCCCAACACTTTGAAGAACAGGTGATAGACCGCCAACGCGATCCCGAAAAACAACGCTGCACGCCACAACCACGAGCCATACCCCCAGATCAGCAAACGCCGTTGCATCTTCGGCGACCAAGGCTCCGGCGCGGGTGCGCCATAACCGAACAAAAACTCGCGTAAACGCCAGCGACACAGGGCAAACGCCCGGCCCTGCAAGTTGTCGACTTCCCAGAAATCACTGATCAGAAAATAACCGTCAAAGCGCATGAAGGGATTGAGGTTGACCACCAGCGTGGTGATCCATGTCGCACTGGCGAGCATGAACGCCGCCGTGCGTCCCGGCCCGTCCGGCAACAACGACCATGCCAGCAACGCGATACAGGCCAACAACAATTCGGCCAGCACCCCGCCAGCACCGATCAGCAATCGCGCGCGCCGATCATTGACCCGCCACGCATCGCTGACATCGGTGTAGAACATCGGCAACAAAACCATGAACGCCACGCCCATGCTCTGCACCCGACACCCTGCGCGTTTGGCCATGAATGCATGACCGAACTCATGACAGAGCTTGGCAAAGAACAACGCCACGCCAAACGCCAACGCGCCGCCAAGGCTGAACAGGTGCGGAAACGTCCCGACAAAACGCTGCCAGTCCCGCGAGACCAGAAACACGCCCAATGCCAATGTTGCCGGCAAACCGTAGCGCAGCAAGCGCGGGCCAACGCGTTCCAACCACGGCCAGGCGCGATTGAGAAACGCATCCGGGCGCCATAGCGGGATGCGGAAAAACAGGTATTGATGCAGCAGGATTTGCCACAGGCTCTGCTTCTGCGCCAAGGCCTTGAGCCGGTAACTGGCGCGCTGCTGATCGTCCATGGCGCTGATCAAATCGTGACCGCGCAGAAACTCCAGCAACTGCTCAAGCTCAGTGCCGTCCAGCAGTAGGCCCGGTTCGCGATTGGCCGCGCGCAAGACTTGCTCGGCATCGCCCAGTGACCAGTGGCGCAACAGGCGCATCGCCGCCGTGCCTAGTTTGAAATAACGCCCACGCACCGGATCGGCCAACGTCCAGCGCGGCGAGCCGTCCAATGCCGGCGCCGCGGGCGACAATTGCAGGTCGGCACGCAGGCTCGGCAGATGCATTTACAGGCCCACGCTCTGACGCAGGCCGGCCAGTGGCCGACGCAGCAGGTACAACGCCAGCGGTGCGCGATCGCCGAAGATTTTCGCCGTGCCGCGCAGGCCGATGCGCGGTGGGGCATCGTTGAAATTGGCGTCCAACCGGTACGCAAGCTGCCCGCCGGCGGTCGGTTGCGCCTCGTAGGCCGAGCGCTCCAGCGTGGCGAGGTGGCGCTTCAGCGGATCGCTGTCGAGAAACAGCGAGATTTCGGCCCCCGGTTCCAGCGAGATCGCGTCGCCCACCGCCAGTTCGATGCGCAATTCGGCCTGGTTCGGATCGGCAATTTCCATCAAACGTTCGCCGGTCTGCACCGGTTTGCCGGTCAAGCGTTCGGCATCGGCAAACACTGCGATGCCGTCGCGTTCAGCGCGCACTTCACTGCGATTGAGCAACTCGCGGGCGTAGTCGCGTTCGGCGCGTTTCTGCTCGGCGCGGGCGGCGAGCAAATCCACGCGTGAACTGGATTCCGCATCGGCAAACGAGCGCTGGGAATTGGATTTCAGTTCCGCCTCGGCCACGCCCAATGCGCGTTCAGCGACATCGGCCTGAGCCTTGAGCGTGGTGCTTTCGAACCGCACCAGGACGTCGCCGGTTTTCACCGTCTGATTGGGTTTGACCAGAAACTCGGCGATCACTCCGTCCAGCGGCGCTGCCACCACACGACCGCCCAGCGGCACCACTTCGGCCGGCGCCAGCACCGATTGGCGCACCGGAATCAACAACCCGAGCAACAGCACCGCAACCAGCGCCACCTGACGTTTGCGCGTCCAGCGCAGTCGCCACGGCTTGCGCGGTTGCAGCGCCAGCCAGGCATGGCTGTAGGTGTCGCCGAGTTGCGATAACAGCACTTGTTCGGAGGGATTCCACGGCACATCACGCGCCAGCCACAAGCCGCCGAATACCTGCGCGTCGCGACCAATCAGCGGCAGCCAGAACACCTGCGCGGCGGACAGACTGCGCCAGTCGGCCTGGAGGCTGTCGCTCAGCAATTCGGGGGCAATCACTCGCGCCTGCTGGAGCACATCCTGCTTGAACAACTGCGCCACGGCCTGCTCGACGAACGCCACAAACGGCGCATTCGGTTCGACCGCGCTGACGCCGGTCACCGCTTGCACCTTGCCGGCAATCAACAACGCGGCATGACGAAAACCGAACAGCGACTGGCCGTCATTGACCAGACTGTAGGCCAGTTGCGCAGTATCACGGGCAGCGCGGGTCTGGCGTTCAAGATCGAGAAACCGCGCGAATACCTGCTCGGCGCCGCCGCTCACCGGGGCGTTCACTTAAGCTCCGGGAAACGTGCCGTGCCGCTCATGCCGGCCAGCAAACCTTTGGCTTCGGGGAGTGTTGCGACCAGCAACAGCGTCTGGCTGCCCTCGTCGATTCGTGCACCAAGACGCTTGACGGTGGCGTCGATCGGCTGACCGGTTTCATCGGGAACGAAGCTGAAGGTCTGACCGGGCTTGAGCCTGGCCATCCAGCGCGACGGCACCAGCAAGTGAATTTCCAGGGTGCGATTGTCGACGACATCGAGCAGCGGCGCGCCGGCCGGCACGCTTTCATAGCGCTGAACCTTGCGTTCCACCACTTGCCCATCGAACGGCGCGATCACGCTGCAACGTTTGACCTGCACCTGATAAACCTGAGATTGCGCCTGGGTCTCGCTGACCTTGGCCTCGGCCCGCGCCACTTCGAAGCGGCCAACAGAGTTGAGCGCGGCCAGTTGTTTGTTGTGCGCCAACTCTTCACCGGCGCCACGATTGGCGGCCTGTGCGGCATTGAGCTGGGCCTGATAGGCCGAACAATCGAATCGCGCCAGGGTATCGCCCTTTTTGAACGACTCGCCCTCACTGAACGGCAACTCGACAATCCGCCCCGACAACTCGCTGGCCAGCGTCGCCTGATCCCGAGCGCGCAACACACCCCGCGCCTCACTGCTCGCGGTGGCCGTGCCGGACGCCGGGTTATCCAGCAGCGGATCGTCTGGCCCGGGCGTTTGCGCCTGAACTGCACACGTAACTAAGGTCAATCCGACAACCCAACCACGAAAACGCTGCATAACCGCTACTCCCTGACGGATGTGCGGAGTCTACGACAGCGGAAGTTAGCGTCAAGCGAAAGGCCATCACTCCATGGAAATGTAATGTTTCAAAAGAGAGGGCTGCTTCATGGTTGTTTAAGAAAGGTAGGCAAACCCCGACTTCCTACACGAGTTGAGGAAGCTACCAATTGCTCATTGCGAAAAGGGTGATAGACAAGCGACCTAAGAGAATGAACGCAGGGCAAATGTACCTCTCCCTGCAACAACCTCTAATACAGAAGCCCCTAAATGGCTTGACCCCGGTTGGTATCAGCAACCAAAACTGGCGAGCCGGTGCTGGAGATAAACCAGCGGAGTGAGCCTGCAATTATTTGGTGGTTGACCTGCATGACGCGCTCAATCTAGGATTGCCTTACTCAACCCCGTACGTAGCGATTCAGTTCGCTGGCAGTTGGGGTGAAGAAACCGGCTTAGGCCGGTTTTTTCGTTTCTGAGGAATGATTTGTGCGCACTGCTTTTTTTGTCGATGGCTACAACTTGTTCTATGGGTTGCTCGCTGGAACCCCCTATAAATGGCTAAATCTCGAACGTTTGTTGGTTCATGTGGCGCACATCGAAAACCCGCAAAACGCAGTTGTCTCGATTGACTATTTCACCTCATCAATAAAACCCGAACTCGCGACATTGGGCCGAATTTCAAAAGAGGCCCAAGACACTTACATAAGGGCACTGCGCACGACCAATGTCAGAGTGCATTTTGGCCGACATCACCTTGAGCAGGCTAAAGCACCTAGATTCATCGACAAAAACACCAAGGCCTCACGTCAAGACAAGGTCGACATCTGGAAGCTTGAAGAAAAGGAAACCGACGTTCATATAGCGATCAGCATGTATCGCACTGCCTGCCAGCAAGTGATGTTCCCAATGCAAGAGCGTGTCGAACAACTCGTACTGGTTTCAAGTGACACCGATATCACCCCCGCATTGAGAGCAGTACGCGCAGATTTCCCTCACCTGATCGTTGGCGTCATCCTTCCCCACAGGGCAGGTTTGAACCGGCCCACTCCAGGCTCCCTGAAAGATCACTCTCACTGGCTGCGAAGGGTAATCACTGCGGAAGAATTGCTCCTTAATCAGTTTCCAAACCGAGTGCCCACGCACAAGAAACCGGCGATCAAACCGGATTACTGGTAGCAAGTTTCGCTATCGGATAAACCGACTCCCAGCCCCCGCCCAGCGCTCGGTACAACCCCACCATCGCCAGCGAAACCCCCGTCGAGCTTTCCACCCACTGCTCCTGCGTGGCCAGTAACGCGCCTTGCACAGTGAGGACGTTGACGAAATCGACCACGCCTTCGACGTATTGCTGTTGCGCGGTGCGCAGGGCGATCTGGTTCTGGCGCACGGCTTCGGCGAGGCTGTCGCGGCGGCGTTGGCTGGCGTTGTAGGCGGTCAGTTGATCGTCGATTTCATGCCAGGCGCGCAGCACGGTTTGCTGGTAGCCGATGGCGGCTTCCTGCTGTTGGGCTTCACGCAACTGCAACATGCCGCGCAGTCGTCCGCCGTCGAACAGCGGCAAGCTGAATTGTGGGCCGATGCCGAAAGCACGCGAGCCCCAGGAGCCGAAATCACTGAGCTGCATGGCCTGCGAGCCGAGGTTGCCGGACAGCGTGATGCGTGGATAGAAATCACCTTTGGCCACGCCGATGTTGGCAGTGGCGGCGTGTAGTCGCGCTTCGGCCTGACGGATGTCGGGGCGGCGCTCGGCTAGTTGCGACGGTAGGCCGATAGCGACTTGCGGCGGCGACTGCGGCACGGCGGCGTCTGTGGATAACTCTCTGGCCAAGGCTTGCGGCGGCTCGCCCATCAACAGGCTGATCGCATTGATCAGTTGCGATTGGCGTTGCTCCAGCGCCGGCAGCCGCGATTCGATGGCGGCGACTTGCGCGGCGGCTTCGGCGACGTCCAGATCAGTGGCCACGCCATCGTTCAGACGCAGTTGCGAAAGCTTGAGGCTGTGGCGGGCGACGTCGAGATTCTGCTCGGTGACGGCGCGGGTGTTTTGCACGCCGCGCAGTTGAATGTAGTTCTGCGCGGTGTCGGCGAGCACAGCCAACAGCACCCCGCGACGGTCGTTTTCGGCGACTTCGAGGTTGGCGTCGGCGGCTTCGGTTTCACGGCGCACGCGTCCCCAGAAATCCAGCTCCCATGAGGCGGAGAAACCGGCGTCCCACAGATTGAAAGCGGAATCGCCATTGTTTCCGGAAGGATCGGTAAGGCCTTCGCCGCTGTTGCGTTTGCGCGCGTAGCTGCCACTGGCGGCGGTGTTCGGGTAACGATCAGCGCTGATCACCTGACGCGCAGCGCGGCTTTGTTGCAGGCGGCTGCCGGCCAGTTGCAGGTCGAGGTTGCTCTTCACGGCGCGCTGGGTCAGGGCCGAAAGTTGCGAGTCGTTGAAGACTTCCCACCAGCGTTCGTTGAGGGGTTCGCTGACGGTTTGGCCGGGGGCGGATTTACTCGGTTTTGCCCAGTCGGCGATTTGCGTGGCTTCGGGCTTTTGGAAGTCAGGCCCCACTGTGCAGGCGCTGAGACTTATTGCGAGCAAAGCAGCCAAAGTGAGTTGCTGCCATTGGCCTCTCCGCGAGCAGGCTCGCTCCCACATTTTGGAATGCGCTGCCCCTGTGGGAGCGAGCCTGCTCGCGAAGGCGTCAGTTCGGTCAATATGAATCATCGCTGAGTTACCTCACGCACCGACGTCGCCGAACTGCGAGTATCGATACTCGCCTCCACCGACATCCCCACCCGCAGTCGCTCGGCCAGTGGCTGCCCCGGCTCCAGCACAATCTTCACCGGAATCCGCTGTACCACTTTGGTGAAGTTGCCGGTGGCGTTGTCCGGCTTCACCGCCGCAAAGGTCACGCCGGTGGCCGGAGCGATACTCTCGACGCGGCCACGCAGGGCTTCACCGCCGAGACTATCGACGTGCACTTGCACTTGCTGCCCGGGCTGCACATCGGTCAATTGCGTTTCCTGAAAGTTGGCCACCACATAGGCCTGCTGCAACGGCACCACCGCCAGCAGCTTGCTGCCCGGCGTCACATAGGCGCCAACACGCACGGCACGCTCGCCGACCATGCCGTCCTGCGGCGCGGTGATGCGCGTGTAGGAGAGTTCGAAACTGGCGATTTCCAGCGCCGCTTGTGCGTGCTTCAAAGTGCCTTCGGCGGCATTACGCTGCGCGGTGAGGACTTCGACCTGCTTGCGCTCGGCGGCCAGTTTTGCGCTCGCGGTGTCCAGCCGCGCGGAGGCCTGATCGATGCGCGTACGGGCCTGTTGCGCGTTCTGCACGGTGCCGGCACCGACGCCTGCCAAATGGTTGTAGCGATTCAATTCCTGCTGGGCGAAGGCCATTTCAGCCTTGGCCGACACTACCGAAGCCTGTGCCTGAGCGATCACCGAAGTCTGGCGCTCCAGCGTCGCTTTGGCGTTCTGCAACTGCGCACGGGCGACCAGTGTCTGCGCATCAGCCGCTTCGGCGGCAGCACGCAAATCGCGGTCATCAATCAACGCCAGCAACTGCCCGGCCTTCACCCGCTGGTTGTCCTCCACCAGCACTTCCTTGATGAAGCCGGCCACACGCGGCACCACCAAGGTGAAATCAGCGGAGACGAAAGCGTCATTGGTGTTCTGCTGCGTACGTTTGCCAAACAGGCCGGGCACTGCCAGATACAACAGCACGCCCACCGCCAACGCAGTGGCAACGGCCACCGCGAGTTTTTGCTTTGCTTGAGTCGTCATAAAAACCTTCATTGTTCAGTACCGCAATCAGGTCGGTGCGCGCGGTGGAAAGATCCGCGTCGGCAGCCAGAAAATCAGCAAGATCAGCGTCACTGCGACGCCAGCCATGCACACGTAGAGATCAGAAGACGTCAGCACCACGGCCTGTTCGTGCAGGCGATGAGCAAGGCCCGGATCGCTGCGGTCGGCCAACGGTGAGTTGCCGAGGCTGTCGACCAGCATGGTCGAGTGAAAATGCAGACGCGCCGTGGTCAGCGCCTCGAGCACCCCGGTGGCGACGACCGCCGCCAGACCTTTCACAGTGTTGAACCATGCCGAGGCAAACGGCCCGTCCATTGGCTGAATGCTGCCGGTCGAGAGCATCAACAACGGCAACACCGACATCGGCTGGCCGAAAATCTGCAGCCATTGCAGGACGTAGAAATTGTCGCGAATCCATTCCGCGGTCAGCAGCGACCCGCCCAGGCAGGAGAGCGTCAGCATGCTCAAACCGATCCCCAGCACCCAGCGGCAATCGACCCAGCGCAAGTTGCACAGCGCGGCCACCAGCGGCAGCGCGAGCAACTGCGGCAACGCCGCGATCAGCATGATCGGCGCGGTCTGCACCGGGCGATAACCCTGCACTTGCGCCAGATAGCTCGACGGAATCAACACCACCGCTTGCAGCACCACCAGCACGCCGGCCAGGGTCATCAGCGCGAACGAGAGGTTGCGTATGCCGAGCATCTGCATTTTGAAAAACGGAATCGGCTGCGACCACTCGTTGATCAATAAAGCCACCAACAGCAAAGATCCACAGCCGAGCAGCGCGCAGATCAGATTGGACTCAAACCAGTCCAGCCGATTGCCCTGCAACAGGCCGATCACCAGCATGCAGATCGCCGGAAAACCCAGCAGCAGCCCTTTCCAGTTAAACGTTTTGAGGCGTTCCAGGCGCAGCGGATCCTGCGGAATGCCGTAAGCCACCATGACCATGGCAATCAGGCACGGCCCGATGATTTGCCAGAACGTCCATTGCCAGCCGAAGTATTCAGTCCACAACCCGGCCAGCGGTGTGCCGAGGCCAGGGCCGAAAGTGGCCGTCAGCGCGTAACCGGCCAAGCCATAGAGTTTGAAATTCGGCGGCAGGAAGCGCAGCGCGACGGTCATCAGCATCGGCGGCAATGCACCGCCGGCCAGGCCCTGCAGGGTACGCATCAGCAGCAGGCTTTCGTAATTCGGGGCGAACGGACAGAGCACGCCGAGCAAGGTGAACAGACTGATCGCGCAGAGGGTGAAGCGGCGCAGCGAAAAGGTCACCGAGCACCACGGCGCGAAGGCCATGGCCGCGACCGACGTCGCGGCGTAAAAGGACACCAGCCAGGTGCCTTCGTCGTAACCAATGTTCAGCGCGCCGCGAATGTCGGCCAGGGCAACCTTGGTCACCATCTCGTTGAGGCCCGACACCAGCACTGCCAGCAGCACGCCGACCAGACCAACGATGATCCGCGCCCCGAACACCGGTGGCGCAGCCGCCGTCGCCGGGTTGGCCGCAGCGATGGGCGCCGTGACCGTCAGGGATGTCATGAAATAGCTACTCCGGGAGGAAAAATACCGGAGCATCTTAGTCGGGCTTTGTACTGACTAAAATTGACTTATTGGCAGTTTATAAGTGCGTCTGACGCAACGATGATGATCCCTGTGGGAGCGGGCTTGCCCGCGATAGCGGTGGATCAGTCACTAAAGATGTTTCGGCTGCTGGCCTCATCGCGGGCAAGCCCGCTCCCACAGGGATTCGTGGTACTCACAACTACCTAAGGTTGGGCAGCCAGCCACGTTTCGTCGCAGCAGGACTTGAGGGTTTCGCGCAGCCAGCGATGCGCCGGATCCTTGTCGAAACGCGGGTGCCAAGCCTGGGTCAGCATCAACGTCGGCAACGGGATCGGCAGGTCAAACGAGCGCAGCTTCAGGCCTAACCGCCGCACGCTGAGCAACGCCTCCTTGGGCACCGGCAAGATCAGATCGGAATCAGGCAAGGCAAACATCGCTGCATGGAAACTCGGCGCAATCACCGCCACCCGCCGCTCCAGGCCCAAAGCGTTCAACGCCGTATCGATAGGGCCGCGAGCAATGCCACGGCGGGACATGCTGATGTGAGAAAACCCGGCGTAACGTTCCGCGGTGATTTCGCCGTCGAGCAGCGGATGATCCTCGCGCACCAGGCCAACGAAATGGGTGGAAAACAGATTCTGCACTTTGACTTCCGGGCTGACGGGGCGAGTGTTGCTCACGCTCAGGTCTATCCGCCCTTCACGCAGCGCTTCATCGTCGCCATCACCTTCCGGGACAAAGCGCAGCTCACAGTGCGGCGCCATTTGATCGAGGGTGTCGAACAGTTTGCCGCCGTACACGCCAATGAAAAAGTCATTGGCGCGGATGCTGAAGCGTCGGCGCAAAGTACTCAGATCGACGTCGTCAGCCGAGCGGAACAGCAGCGCAGCCTGCTCGACCACATCGCGAACCTGCTCACGCAGCTCCAGCGCTTTGGGCGTCGGCACCAGCCCCCGACCGGCGCGCACCAGAATCGGATCACCGATGGCTTCGCGGATTCGTGTCAACGTGCGGCTCATCGCCGCCGGGCTGAGGTTCATTCGCCGCGCGGCACCGACCACACTGCCCTCGTCGAGCAAGGCGTCGAGGGCGACCAGAAGATTCATGTCCGGGAGTTGCATGTTGAGCACTCATGGCGGATCTGGATTGATCTACGCGCAATGCTAACAAACATTCAGCTAATGAGGCGGTGGCCGGTTGGACGCTTTCGCGAGCAGGCTCGCTCCCACATGGGAATGCATTTCAAATGTGGGAGCGAGCCTGCTCGCGAATGGCCGGGTCGAGGCGCGACAAATCAGCGCTGCATACCCCAGCGTTTAACGGTCACCCGCTCCAGCGTGTCGAACACCAGGTTCTCCACCAGCAAGCCGATCAGGATCACCACCGCCAACCCGGCAAAGACTTTGTCGGTGTACAGCTCATTGCGATTCTGGAAGATGTACCAACCCAGTCCACCCTTGCCGCTGGTCGCCCCGAACACCAGTTCAGCCGCGATCAACGTGCGCCAGGCAAACGCCCAGCCAATCTTCAGCCCGGCAAGAATCGACGGCAGCGCCGCCGGAATCAGGATGAACAGCACAAAGCGCATGCCCTTCAGCCCGTAATTGCGCCCGGCCATGCGCAAGGTTTCCGACACACCGAGAAACCCCATGTAGGTGTTCAGCGCCAGCGCCCACAGCACCGAATGCACCAGTACAAAAATCAGACTGTTCTGCCCCAGCCCAAACCACAGCAGGGCCAGCGGCAGCAAGGCAATCGCCGGCAGCGGATTGAACATCGAAGTCAGCGTGCTCAGCAGATCCCGTCCAAACTGGGTCGAAACCGCCAGCGTGGTCAGGGCAAACGCCAACACGATACCGATCAGATAGCCCTTGAGCAGCACCACCAGCGATATCCACACCTTGCCCAGCAATTCACCGCTGAGCAGACCGTCGTATAGCGCATGGCTGGTTTGTACAAAACTGGGCAACAGCAGATCGTTGTTCTGCACCCGGGCAACGATTTCCCAGATGACCGCGAGCAAAATCAGGATCAGGCTTTTACGCAGCCAACCTTGTTGCCACAGCCGTTGGCCCAGCGGTAATTCGCGCTCGACCGGCACGCTGGTCAGCGGCTCCAGCACGGTTTCGAACTCTTGTCGTACAGATGATGAATGGCTCATCGGGCAATTCTCCAGGCCGCTCAATAAGCGATGCGAATATCGTTGAAGTCGTGGTCGAGCTCGGCTTCCGGCGACTGGCCTTCGTCGAACAGCAGCCGATGGATGCGCCGCGCCGATTCCTGAAACGCCACGCCGCCAAGGCTTTGCAAGTTGTATTGATGGCTGTGCACCTCTGCCCTTACCCGCCCCGGATGCGGGGACAGCAACAAGATGCGATTGCCGACCACCAGCGCCTCTTCAATCGAGTGCGTGACGAACAACAGCGTGAAGCGCACTTCTTCCCAGAGCAGCAGCAACTCTTCCTGCATCTTGCGGCGGGTCAGCGCATCCAGCGCGGCGAACGGCTCATCCATCAGGAGAATTTTCGGCTGCATTGCCAACGCCCGGGCAATCGCCACGCGCGCTTTCATGCCACCGGACAGCGTGTGCGGGTAAGCATCGGCGAACGCCGCCAGACCGACTTTTTCCAGATAGTGCAGCGCGCGCTCTTCGGCTTGTTTTTTCTTCAGCGTGCGCGAGGCCAGCAGCGGGAACATCACGTTCTGTTTGACGGTTTTCCACGGTGGCAGCTGATCGAACTCCTGAAACACCACAATCCGGTCCGGCCCCGGCGCGTCGACGCGCTGACCTTGCAGACGAATCTCGCCTTCGCACGGCGCAATGAACCCTGCGACGGCTTTGAGCAACGTCGATTTGCCGCAACCGGAAGGGCCAAGGAGCACGAAGCGATCCTGCTGATCGACTTCGAAACTGACCTGGTGAGTGGCCCGCACCACCCGTTGCGGCGTGCGGTATTCAAGGCTGACTTGATCCACCGCCAGCAGCGCTTGCGCAATGGCGATCGGGTTGCTGGCCGCGTGGCCTGGCAAAGGGGCGTTCATGTCGGTCAGCTCCCTTGCAGCGGTTTGGCATCCTGGAAGAAGTAGTCCTTCCACGACTCAGGCTTGTTCTTGATCGCGCCGACGCGGTAGAGGAATTCGGCCAGTGGATAAGTGTTTTTCGGCGTGACGCTGAATTCGAACTGCGGGTTGTCGATGATTTTCAGCAGCGCGGCACGGTCGATCTTGGCTTTGGTCACGCGGATGTAAGTGTCGGCCGCCGCGCCTTTATCGTTCTGCGCGAATTGCGCGGCTTCGGTCAGCGCTTCGACGAAGGCTTTGTAGGTTTTCGGATTGTCGTTGCGGAATTTCTCGGTGGCGAACAACACGGTCGGCGAGTTCGGACCGAGCACGTCGTAGGAATTGAGCACGACATGCACGTTCGGGTTTTCCAGCGCCTGATCCTGGAACGGCGGATTGGAGAAATGCCCGGTCAACTCGGTGCCACCGGCGATCAGCGCCGCAGTGGCGTCCGGGTGCGGAACGGCGATGGTGTACTTGTCGAGGCGATTGAATTCCTTGTCGCCCCACTGCTTGGCCGCTGCGTATTGCAGGAAACGCGATTGCACGGAGACGCCCACCGCCGGCACCGCAATGCGATCCTTCTCGGTGAAGTCAGCAATGGTTTTGACCTTGGGATTGTTGCTCACCAGGTAGTAAGGAAAGTTGCCCAGCGAGGCCACGGCTTTGACGTTCTGCTTGCCATGGGTGCGATCCCAGATGGTCAGCAACGGCCCGACGCCAGCGCCGGCAATGTCGATGGAGCCGGAGAGCAACGCATCGTTGACGGCGGCGCCACCTGACAGCTGCGTCCAGTCGACCTTGATATCAAGGCCTTCCTGCTTGCCGTACTTTTCGATCAGGCCCTGATCGCGCACTACGTTGAGCAATAAATAGACAATGCCGAACTGTTCGGCGATACGGATTTCACCTTCGGCGTGGGCCACGGTCGGCGCCACCAGGCTGCCGGCGATCAGGCTGAAACCGAGACCGATGGCGGCGGTCAGCGGTGCAAATGGAAGACGTTTGGACATGATCGAATCTCCGGCGAATCAGAAAGGCGCGTCGCCCTGAATGGTCGTGCGAAACAGCTTGCGGCGCAGGTGCGCGGGGCAGCCGGCAGCGAGATGGATCAGCGAACGGTTGTCCCAGAACACCATGTCGTGGGGCTGCCACTGATGGCGGTAGATGTTTTTCGGCAGCACGCTGTGGGCGTAGAGCTCGGCGAGCAGTTGTTGGCTCTCGTCCTCTGGCAGGCCGACGATGCGCGTGGTGAAACCTTCACTGACGAACAACGCCTTGCGGCCGTTTTCCGGGTGGGTACGCACGATCGGGTGCACCACTTCGGCGACTTGCGCCAACTGCTCGGGCGTCAGGGTCGGACGCCAGTTGCCCTCGAATTTGGTTTCGCTGTAGCGCGCGGTGTAGGAATGCGCGGCAGAGCGCCCTTCGACCGCTTTGCGCAGCGCTTCGGGCAGGTTGTCCCAGGCTTTGTGCATGTCAGCGAACAAGGTGTCGCCACCTTCGGATGGCAGTTCCTGCGCGTGGAGCATCGAGCCGAGACTTGGCAGCTCTTTATAAGAGAGGTCGGAGTGCCAGAATTTGCCAGCATCGCCGAGGCCGATGTTCTGGCCGTTTTCGACGATGTTGGAAACGATGAGGATTTCCGGGTGATTGGCCAGCAAGAACTGCTTGAGCACATGGATCTGCAACACGCCGAAGCGGCGGCTGAAGTCGATCTGCTGTTGCGGGGTGATGCGTTGGTCACGGAACACCACGACATGGTGATCCAGATGCGCGCGGTGAATGCGCGCAAAATCCTCGTCGCTGACCGGACGGGTCAGGTCGAGGCCGATGATTTCGGCACCGACAGCACCGCTGAACGGAAGAATCTCGAAGGCTTGCGGCGCGGCGCTCGCGGCGCTTGGGGAAGCAGTAGCTGCGGACATCTTTCAATCTCCCACGCACGGCGCGCTCATGGGCGCGCGCGTCGATCAGAAACTCACGCTGGATTGCGTGTTGGTTCAGGTCGTGCGGCGCGCCGATTGGTCGGCAGGTACGCAGGGGAGTGACTTTATAGCTATAAGAATTGGAAATTAAATACCGTTAGCGAATAACGATATGGCGAATGGTGAGGAATGAACTGGATGGTGAGTGACAGTTTTTGTCACTTATGGGCAGGATGTGGCGAATGGGGCGGACGCCTTCGCGAGCAAGCTCGGCTCCTACAGGGCGGGGTTGAACGCAATTTTGCGTTCGACACATAACCTGTAGGAGCCGAGCTTGCTCGCGATGAGGCCGGCAGCAGCGCTGAAAATCTAGCGTTCGTGCAACGCCTCGGCCCGTGCGCGGATGATCGGCTTGAGCAGGTAGCTCAGCACCGACTTCTTGCCGGTGATGATGTCCACCGACGCAACCATCCCCGGGATGATCAGCAACGGCTTGTCATCCGTACCCAAGTGGCTGCGCTCAGTGCGCACCTTGATCACGTAGTAGGTGGTTTTCTTGTCTTCGTCGGTGATGGTGTCAGCGCCGATCTGCTCCAGCTGGGCCTTCAGCCCGCCATAAATGGTGTAGTCATACGCGGTGAATTTCACTATCGCTTCCTGCCCCGGATGCAGGAAGGCAATGTCCTGTGGACGGATCTTCGCTTCGACAAGGAGGGTGTCGTCCAGCGGGACGATTTCGACCATGTCGCTACCCGGCTGGATCACGCCGCCAATGGTGTTGACCAGCAACTTGTTGACGATGCCGCGCACTGGCGAGGTGACTAACGTACGGCTGACACGATCTTCCAGGGCCTTGCCGGTCGCACTGGCCTTGTTCAGGTCGGTGCGCGCTTCGTTAAGCTGGGTCAGCGCTTCGCTGCGAAATTTGCCGCGGGTTTCATCAATTTTGCGCTGCACTTCCTTGATCGCCGATTCCGCACGCGGGATTGCCAGCGTGGTGGCGTCGAGCTGCCCACGGGTTTCCACTTCGGCACGCTTGAGCCGCAGCACTTCAACCGGGGACACCGCGCCCTGCGCCACCAGCGGCTCGGACATGTTGATTTCCTGACGCTGCAAGCCGAGTTGCTGACGATACTGCGCTTGCTTGGAGCCGAATTCGCGCAGCTCTTGCTGACGCTGAATCAACTGCTCCTGCAAGCCACCGATCTCGTCGTGCAGTTGCTGACGGCGGCTGATGTACAGCGATTCTTCGCTTTTCGCCTGACCCGGCACGGCTTTGAGCACGTCCTCGGGGAAATTCAGCGGACGGTCGTCGACCTCGGCGCTCAGACGCTCGACGCGCAGCAACATCGACAGCCGATCGGCTTCGGTTTCGCCGACGTTGGAGGCAAAACGCGTGTCGTCGAGACGAATCAGCGGCGCGCCGGCCTCGACGATCTGACCTTCCTTGACGAACAGCTCAGAGACGATGCCGCCCTCAAGGTTCTGGATCTTCTGAATCTTCGACGACGGAATCGCCTTGCCGTCGCCCTTGGTCACTTCGTCGATCACGGCGAAGTTGGCCCACAGCATCAGGAATACGAAGAAGCCGATGATCGCCCAGATGGTCAAGCGCACGACGCGCGGGGCGTCCTCGATCAGTGCCTTGTTGACCTCCGGCAGTGGCTGGCCCTGCAGCGAGGCAGTGCCCTTGAAGTAGCGACGGATCGAATCCTTGAAACCCGACTTAAGCAACACTGATCTGCCCCTTCTTCAACGCTTCCATCACCGCGGCTTTCGGGCCGTCAGCGAGAATCTGTCCACGGTCGATCACCAGCAGACGATCCACCAGCGACAACAGCGATGCCCGGTGCGTCACCAGCACCACGGTCTTGTTTTCGATCACCGCCGCGAGGCGTTGCTTGAGGCGTTCTTCGCCAGTGTTGTCCATGGCGCTGGTCGGCTCGTCCATCAACAGGATCGGCGGATTGAGCAGCAGCGCCCGGGCCAGTGCGACGTTCTGCCGCTGACCACCGGAGAGGTTCTGCCCGCGCTCGCCGACTTGCAGCTCATAACCTTGCGGGTGCAGACGGGCGAATTCATGGACGCCGGCCAGTTCGGCGGCTTGCAGGACGAGTTCGTCTTCGACATAACGCGCGCCGGAGACCAGGTTGTCACGCAGGGTGCCGGCCAGCAGCTGGATGTCTTGCGGCACGTAGCCGATGTTGTAGCGCAGCTCGCTGACGTCGATCTGGCGGATATCCACACCGTCGACCAGCAACGCACCGTCGTCCGGTTGATACAGGCCGACCAGCAGTTTTGCCAGCGAACTCTTGCCCGAACCACTGCGGCCGATGATGCCGATCTTCTCGCCGGGACGAATCACCAGGTTGATGTTCTTCAGCGCCGGGTTCTGTTGTTCCGGGTAGGTGAAGTTGAGCTGGCGGCACTCGATGGCGCCTTGCAGAACCTTGCGGCTCAATGGGCGTTCTTCGAAGTTGCGCTCTTGCGGCAGCTCCATCATCTGGTCGACCGAGGTCATAGTCACGCGGGCTTGCTGGTACCGGGTCAGCAGACCGGACAGCGACGCCAGCGGACTGAGCGCGCGACCACTGAGCATGTAGCAGGCAATCAGACCGCCCATGCTCAAGTGGCCGTCGATGATCTGGTACACGCCGAAGACAATCATGATCACCCCGGCCAATTGCTGGATCAGCAAGGTGATGTTCATCGCCAGGCCGGAGAGCATTTTCACCCGCAGTTCGAGGCGGCTAAGGGTACCGATGGTCTGCTCCCACTGATATTGGCGTTCGCTCTCGGCGTTGTTGACCTTGACCGCGTCGAGGCCGGCGAGGGTTTCGATCAGGCTCGACTGGCGCTCGGCGCCGAGGGCCATGGTGCGTTCCATGGTTGCCACCAGCGGCTTCTGCAAGGCGTAGCCGATCAGCAGGGCAATCGGGAACGCCAGCACCGGAATCCACACCAGATGCCCGCCGAGAATGGCGATGACGATGAAAATCAGGATGGTGAACGGCAGGTCGATCAGGCTGGTCAGGGTCAGCGAGGCAAGGAAGTCGCGCAGGCTCTGAAACTCGTGGATGTTCTGCGCAAAGCTGCCGACCCGCGCCGGGCGGTATTTCATCGCCATGCCGACGATGCGCTCGAACAGCGTCGCGGAGATGATCAGGTCGGTTTTCTTCCCGGCCAGATCCAGGCACAAGCTACGCAGACTCTTGAGGATCAGGTCGAAAATGTACGCGCCAGTGATGCCCAGGGCGAGTACCCACAGGGTTGCTTCGGCCTGGTTCGGTACCACGCGGTCATAGACGTTCATCACGAACAGCGGCGCGGCCATGGCGATGATGTTGATCAGGAAACTCGCCGCGATCGCATCAGCGTACAGCCAGCGCGAACGCTTGAGGGTATCGCGGAACCACGAGCGCGCACGCGGAATCAGCGTGCCGTGGTTGACGTCGAATTTGTGTTGCGGCTGGGCAAAGAAGACCTTGCCGATGTAATCGTCGGCCAACAATTCACGACTGACCAGCGACTCGCCACCGTCGGCTTCGCTGAGCAGAACCCGCGCTTCGTTGTCACCCTGCCAGCCGAGCAGGACGGCGCTGCGGCCATCCTTGAGCAGCAACAACGCCGGCATGGCGATCGCCGGAATTTCTTCCAGCTTGCGCTGCAACACCCGACCTTGCAGGCCGGCGCGAGCCGCCGCTCGGGGCAGCAACTCGATACTGAGGCGTTGTTTGGGCAGCGGCAGGCCGGTGGTCAGCATCGCCGCGCTGGCGGGCTTCTGGTGCAGCATGCAAAGGGCGAGCAGACCATCCAGTAACGGATCGTCGTGCAACGCGCGTGGATCATGACTGAGATGAACTCGACTGACTTCTGATTCCACGCTCGACACTCTTTGACAGTTGAAAAGGGATAACTCAATTCATCCCAGGCAGCTGAACCTTGGGCTTCACGTCGTTCTGCACAACGGATGCCAACGGTGCGACCACTCCCTGGCTTCTGAGCAACTCGCCCATGGTCGCCTTGATTCGGTACTGAGTAAATAACTGAATGTTTTTGATTTCAGCCAAACGACGCGATGCGGTGAACAACTCGTTTTCGCTGTCGAGCAAATCGAGCAGGGTGCGCTCGCCGAGGCTGAACTGACGCTGGTAAGCGGTGCGCACCGCGGTGCTGTGATCGACGTACTGCTGAGCGATCGGTACCTGCGCGTTGGCGTTGTTCAAGGCGTTCCAGGCCAGGCCCAGCTCTTCATTCAACTGGCGCAAAGCATTGTTGCGGATGTCCAGCGCCTGGTTCGACAGGTACGACTTGGATTCCAGATCAGCCTTGTTGCTGCCGCCCGAATAGAGGTTGAAGCGCATGCGCAACATGGCCTGCCATTCATTATTGTGGCCGTTCTGACCATCCAGATCGTTGTCGGCAGTGCGGCCCAGTTCGGCGTCGAAGCGTGGGTAGAAGGTCGACTTGGCGGTTTCGTACTCCTTCTCGGCTGCAGCGATGTCGGACTCGGCCGAACGCAGGATCGGGCTGTTTTCCAGCATCTGCGTGCGAGCTTCATTCAAGTTGGCCGGCATCATCGCCATGAACGGCGCCGGACGCTCCAGTTGATCGGGCATCTGGCCAACGGCGCTGAGGAAGTTGGTTTCCGAGTCGGCCAGATTGGTCTGCTCGGTGATCAGGTTGTTACGGGCCTGGGCCATCCGCGCTTCGGCCTGATCGAGGTCGGCACCGCTGCCGACGCCGCGCTGGGTGCGCAGCTGGATCTGGTCGTAAATGCGCTGGTGGCTCTTGAGGTTTTCCTCGGCCAGACGCACGAACTCACGGCGAGTCAGCACGTCCAGATACACCTGGGCAACGGTCAGCGCGGTGCGCTCGGAGGTGCCAAGCAAAGAGTAGGCACGAGAGTTAACGGTGGCTTGTTGACGCCCGACTTCGCTGGACGTGGCAAAACCGTCAAAAACCATTTGCGAGAGACGTAAACTTGACTCGCCACGGTTCAGCGTTTCGTAGTGATTGCCGCCAGCGTTAGCGCGGGTGGTCACGCTGTCGGTGCCTTCACGGCCATAACCGCCGAGCAGATCAACCTTCGGCAGGTATCCACCTTTTGCCGCTCTTAACTGATAATCCGCGGCCAAACGACTGTTGACCCCTGCCTGGATTTCCGGATGGACATCCAACGCCTGCTGCATGGCTTCTGGTAAGGATTGTGCTTGTACGAATGAGGCGGCGAGGGCGAACGGTAGGGCCTTGAACAGGTGCAAACGCATGATAAAAATTTCCCAGAACTTCTTGTCTTGAATCACAGCAAAACGTGGCGCTGCGTCGGATGATGGCAACCAGATTGACCGTATGTCGGAAAGTTCAAAACAGGAACTGGATCACACGCTGAAGGACAGGTCGCCGCGGAAATATCAATGTGACATTAGTGGGGCGATTGTTTAGGATGGCACCCAGAAGGTCAATAGTTTGGCATAAAGTTAATAGCGAAAGAATATAGCCAAATTATTGACGAGTAACCGCGTCAAAATTGATTCGAAAATTTTTAAAGTACGTCCAGACTGAATCGGCACCCATGCCATCAGGTCCATGGAAGTCAACTGAACGTGACACCCGGAGAGTCTTCAATGAGCAGTGTTGTTGCCATCGTCAAAAGCATTGTCGGTCAGGTATTCGTGGTGTCCCCAGAGGGCGTGCGCCGCGTACTCGTTGAAGGCGATCGCCTGTTTGTCGGCGACCAGATCGACACCGGCCTCTCCGGCGCCGTGTCGCTTGAACTGGCTGATGGCCGCACCCTCGACCTGGGTCGCGAAACCCAATGGAGCGCCAACGCGCCCGACTCCAGCACTGACCTGGCCGAAGCCACCGCGCAGGCTGCGCCGTCGGTAGCAGAACTGCAGCAAGCCATTGCCGCTGGTGCCGACCCGACTACCGCCCTTGAAGCCACCGCTGCCGGCCCTGCGGCTGCGGGTACTGGCGGTGCGGCTGGTGGTGGCCACAGTTTCGTGATGCTCGATGCCACGGCTGGCCGTGTTGACCCAACCATTGGTTTCCCGACTGCTGGCATCAACTCCGGCGCACAAGCCGCGCAGAACATTACCGGTGGCCAGACCACCGATACCACCACCAACGCCCTGCGTGAGTCGACCCTGAGCCTCAGCGCCACGCCGACCATCACTGAAGCTGGCGGCGTGCTGGTGTACACCGCGACCCTGACCCAGGCACCGCTGACCGACCTGACCATCACCCTGTCCAACGGCGCCGTGATCGTGATTCCGGCCGGATCCACCACTGGCACCGTCAACGTGCCGCTGGCACCCAACGACACCGTTTATAACGATCCGACCCAGATCGACGTGACCGTTACCGGCACCACCGGCGGCAACGGCATCACCGTGACGCCACCGACCACGCCGGCCACGACTCAGGTCACCGACACCATCGACACCACCACCGTCACCCTGACGGCGGGGCCGAGCGTCACTGAAGGCGGCCAGATCACTTACACCGCGACCTTGACCAACCCGGCGCAAACGCCGGTCACCGTGACACTGTCGAACGGCTCGACCATCACCATCGGCGCGGGCCAGACCACTGGCACCGTCAACGTGCCGACGCCGGCCAATGACGTCTATAACAACGGCAGCACCGTCACCACCACCATCACGGGTGCCACTGGCGGCAACTTCGAAAACCTGGTGCCGAACCCGACACCGGCGGTGACCACCATCACCGATTCGATCGATAACACCGGCCTGACCCTGACCGCCACGGGCACAGTGGTCGAAGGTGGCCAGATCACCTACACCGCGACCCTGACCAATCCGGCACAAACGCCGGTCACCGTGACCCTGTCGAACGGCTCGACCATCACCATCGGCGCGGGCCAGACCAGCGGCAGCGTCAACGTGCCGACTGCACCGAATGACGTCTACAACAATGGCGGCACTGTCAGCACCACGATTACTGGTGCAACCGGCGGCAACTTCGAAAACCTGGTGCCGAACACCACGCCAGCGACCACCACCGTTACCGACTCGATCGACACCACCAGCGTCAGCCTCACCGCGACCGGCACGGTTGTCGAAGGTGGCCAGATCACCTACACCGCGACCCTGACCAACCCGGCGCAAACCCCGGTCACCATCACCCTGTCCAACGGCTCGACCATCACCATTGATGCTGGCAAGACCACCGGCAGCGTCAACGTGCCGACTGCGCCGAATGACGTCTACAACAATGGCGGCACCGTCAGCACCACGATCACTGGCACTAGCGGTGGCAACTTTGAAAACCTGGTGCCGAACACCACGCCAGCGACCACCACCGTTACCGACTCCATCGACACCACCAATCTGTCGCTGACGGCGACCGGCACTGTCGCCGAAGGTGGTTCGATCGTTTACACCGCGACGTTGACCAACGCCGCACAAACCCCGGTGACCGTGACCCTGAGCAACGGCTCGGTGATCACCATCGACGCGGGCAAGACCACTGGCACCGTGACCGTTCCGGCGCCTGCCGACGACGTCTATAAGGACGCCGGCAAAGTCGAAGTCTCCATCAAGGACGCCAGCGGCGGTAACTTCGAGAACCTTGTTCCGAGCACCACGCCAGCCGTGACCGACGTGACCGACACCATCGACACGTCGACCGTGAAACTGAGCGCCGATACGTCGGTGGCTGAAGGCGGCACTGTCACCTACACCGCCACCGTGGGCGCGCCAGTCACCGGTTCGCCTGTCGTGGTGACGCTGGCCAATGGTCAAAGCATCACCATTGAAGTGGGTAAAACCACCGGCACCGTGACCACCACTGCGCCGAACGACGCGCTGGTCGGCAATGCACCGCTGACCAACTCGATCACTGGCGTGACCGGTGGCAACTACGAAGACCTCGTGGCCGACAAGACCCCGGTTTCGACGGCCGTTACGGACGTCGCCGACACCACCAACCTGACGCTGAGCGCGACCGGTTCTGTGGCCGAGGGCGGCTCGATCATTTACACCGCGACGCTGACCAACCCGGCCGGCACGCCGGTCACCGTGACCCTGTCGAACGGCGCCGTAATCACCATCGACGCAGGCAAAACCACTGGCACCGCAACTGTTCCAGCGCCAGCCGACGACGTCTATAAAGACGCCGGCAAAGTCGAAGTGACCATCAAGGACGCTACCGGCGGCAACTTCGAGAACCTCGTACCGAGTACTGTTCCCGCCGTTACCGACGTCACCGATACCATCGACACGACGACGGTCAAACTGACTGCCACCGAATCTGCTGCTGAAGGTGGCACCGTCACCTACACCGCCACCGTCGGCGCACCCGTTACCGGTTCGCCTGTCGTAGTGACCCTGGCCAACGGCCAGAACATCACCATCGAAGTGGGTAAAACCACTGGCACCGTGACCACCACCGCGCCCAACGATGCATTGACCGGCCACACCCCTTTGACCAACGCGATCACCGGCGTAAGTGGCGGCAACTACGAAGACCTGGTGGCTGACAAAACCCCGGTCAGCACCACCGTCACCGACACCGTCGACACCACCAACCTGACGCTCAGCGCCACCGGTACCGTGGCCGAAGGCGGTTCGATCGTTTACACCGCGACCCTGAGCAACCCGGCCGGCACCCCGGTCACCGTAACCCTGAGCAATGGCTCGGTGATCACCATCGAAGCGGGCAAAACCACGGGCACCGTGACCGTTGCGGCACCTGCCGATGACGTCTACAAAGACGCCGGCCCGGTTGAAGTGACCATCAAGGACGCCACCGGCGGCAACTTCGAGAACCTGGTGCCAAGCACCGTTCCGGCTGTGACCGACGTCACTGACACCATCGACACCTCGACGGTGAAACTGACCGCCACCGAGACGGCTGCTGAAGGTGGCACCGTCACTTACACCGCGACTGTCGGCGCGCCAGTCACCGGTTCGCCAGTGACTGTCACGTTGGCCAACGGCCAGAACATCACCATCGAAGTCGGCAAGACCTCCGGCACCGTAACCACCACCGCACCGAACGACGCGTTGAACGGCCATGCGCCGCTGACCAACGCGATTACAGAAGTGAGCGGCGGTAACTACGAAAACCTCGTCGCCGACAAAACCCCGGTCAGCACCACCGTTACCGACACCGTCGACACCACCAACCTGACGCTCAGCGCCACCGGTACTGTGGCTGAAGGCGGTTCGATCGTTTACACCGCAACCCTGACCAACCCGGCCGGCACCCCGGTGACCGTGACCCTGAGCAATGGCTCGGTGATCACCATCGAAGCGGGTAAAACCACCGGCACTGTGACCGTTGCAGCGCCAGCCGATGACGTCTACAAAGACGCCGGCAAAGTCGAAGTGACCATCAAGGACGCTACCGGCGGCAACTTCGAGAACCTGGTGCCAAGCACCGTTCCGGCCGTGACCGACGTTACTGACACCATCGACACTTCGACGGTGAAACTGACCGCCACCGAGACTGCCGCTGAAGGTGGCACCGTCACTTACACCGCCACTGTCGGTGCGCCAGTGACTGGCTCGCCAGTTGTCGTGACCCTGGCCAACGGTCAGAACATCACCATCGAAGTCGGCAAAACCACCGGCACCGTGACCACCACTGCACCGAACGATGTGCTGGCCGGCCATGAACCGCTGACCAACTCGATCACCAACGTCAGCGGCGGCAACTACGAAAACCTGGTCGCCGACAAAACTCCGGTCAGCACCACCGTCACCGACACCGTCGACACCACCACCGTTTCGCTGACCGCCACCGGCAACGTCAACGAAGGCGGGCAGATCGTCTACACCGCGACGCTGACCAACCCGGCCGGCACCCCGGTGACCGTGACCCTGAGCAACGGTTCGACCATCACCATCGACGCCGGCAAGACCACCGGCACCGTGACCGTTGCGGCACCGGCCGATGACGTCTACAAAGACGCCGGCAAAGTTGAAGTAACGATCAAGGAAACCACCGGCGGCAACTTCGAAAACCTGGTGGCCAACCCAACGCCAGCGGTCACCAACGTTGCCGACACAATCAACACCACGCACCTGACCCTCAGCGCTGAAAGCTATGTGCTCGAAGGCACGTCGATCACCTACACCGCGACCCTGACCAACGCCGCGCAAACCCCGGTGACCGTCAACCTGAGCAACGGCCAGACCATCACCATCGAGGCCGGTAAAACCGCCGGTTCGGTGACCATCGCGGCGCCGAGCGATGACGTTTACAAAGACGTCAGCAAGCTCACCGTGACCATGACCGATGCCACAGGCGGCAACTTCGAGAATCTCGATGTCAGCAAAACCCCGGTCAGCACCACCGTCAATGACACCATCGACAAAACCACACTGACCCTCAGCGCCAGCGACACCGTCAGCGAAGGTGGCCAGATCACCTACACCGCGACCCTGAGCAATCCGGCCGGCACCGCCATGACCGTGACCCTGGCCAACGGCGCGGTGATCAACATCGCCGCCGGCGCGACCACCGGCTCGGTGAACTTCGCTGCGCCAGCAAACACCCCGTACATCGATGGCGGCAAAGTGCAGACTGCGATTGCCAGCCACAGCGGCGGCAACTTCGAGCAGGTCGATGCCAACCGTTCGGCAGTGGTCACCACCGTCACCGACACCGTCGACACCACCAATATCAGCCTGAGCGCCACCGGTTCGGTCGCCGAGGGCGGCTCGATCGTCTACACCGCAACCCTGACCAACGCAGCCGGCACGGCCATGACCGTGACCCTGAGCAACGGCGCGGTGATCAACATCGCCAAAGGCGCGACCACCGGCACCGCGACCGTTGCGGCGCCGGCGGATGACGTCTACAAGGACGCCGGCCAGGTCGATGCAAGCATCACCAAGACCACCGGCGGCAACTTCGAGAATCTGGTAGTCGACAAGACTCCAGCGGTCACCAACGTGACCGACACCATCGACAACAGCACTGTTTCGCTGACCGCTACTGCCAGCGCCGCTGAAGGCGGCGTGGTGGTTTACACCGCGTCCGTGACCGCGCCAGTGACCGGTTCGCCGGTGGTTGTGACCCTGTCCAACGGCCAGACCATCACCATCCCGGTCGGCGCCAGCAGCGGCAGCGTCAACTTCACCGCACCGAACGATGCACTCGCCGGCGGCAACACGCTGAGCGTGAAAATCGACGGCACCAGCGGCGGCAACTACGAAAACCTCGTGGCCGACAAAACCCCGGCCGTGACGACAGTCACCGACACCATCGACACCACCAACCTGTCGCTGACAGCGACCGGCTCTGTGGCTGAGGGTGGTTCGATTGTGTACACCGCGACACTGACCAACCCGGCAGGTACGCCGGTGACCGTGACCTTGTCCAACGGCGCCGTGATCACTATCGAGGCCGGCAAAACCACTGGCACCGCGACCGTTCCGGCACCGGCCGATGACGTCTATAAAGACGCTGGCAAAGTTGAAGCGACCATCAAGGACGTCACCGGCGGCAACTTCGAGAATCTGGTGCCAAGCGCCGTTCCGGCGGTGACTGAAGTCACTGACACCATCGACACCTCGACCGTGAAGCTGACGGCCGAGACCTCGGTGGCCGAGGGCGGCACCGTTACTTACACCGCCACTGTGGGCGCGCCGGTTACCGGCTCTCCAGTTGTGGTAACTCTGGCCAACGGCCAGAGCATCACCATCGAAGTCGGCAAGACTACCGGCACCGTAACCACCACTGCGCCTAACGACGCCTTGGTTGGCCAGGCACCACTGACCAACTCGATCACCGGCGTCAGCGGCGGCAACTACGAGAACTTGGTGGCCGACAAGACCCCGGTTTCGACAGCTGTTACGGACGTTGCCGACACCACCAGTCTGACGCTGAGCGCGACCGATTCTGTGGCCGAGGGCGGCTCGATCGTTTACACCGCGACCTTGACCAACGCTGCTGGTTCGCCGGTGACCGTGACGCTGTCGAACGGCGCTGTCATCACCATCGAAGCGGGCAAAACCACCGGCACCGTGACTGTCGCGGCACCGGCCGATGACGTCTACAAAGACGCGGGCAAGGTCGAAGCCACTATCACAGGCGCCACTGGCGGCAACTTCGAGAACCTCGTTCCGAGCACGGTTCCAGCCGTCACCGACGTCACCGATACCATCGACACCACCAGCGTCAAACTGACTGCCACCGAGTCTGCTGCTGAAGGTGGCACCGTCACTTACACCGCCACTGTCGGCGCGCCGGTTACCGGCTCTCCAGTTGTGGTAACTCTGGCCAACGGCCAGAACATCACCATCGAAGTCGGCAAAACCACTGGCACCGTGACCACTACAGCGCCTAACGATGCGTTGACCGGTCATGCTCCGCTGACCAACTCGATCACTGGCGTGACTGGCGGCAACTACGAAAACCTCGTTGCCGACAAGACTCCGGTTTCGACCACTGTCACCGATACCGTTGACACCACCAACCTGTCGCTGAGCGCTACTGATTCGGTGAACGAAGGTGGCCAGATCACTTACACCGCGACCCTGACCAACGCCGCCGGAACCCCGGTGACCGTGACGTTGAGCAATGGCGCGACCATCACCATCGACGCCGGCAAAACCACTGGCACCGTGACCGTCGACGCGCCGAAAGATGACGTCTACAAAGACGCCGGCACGGTTGAAGCGACCATCAAGGGCGCGACCGGTGGCAACTTCGAAAATCTGGTCACCAGCGGCACTCCGGCGGTGACCACCGTCAACGACACCATTGATACGTCCACCGTGTCGCTGACCGCCACCGCGAACGTCGCCGAAGGCGAAACCGTGGTCTACACCGCGACCGTGACCGCACCAGTAACCGGTTCGCCAGTCGTGGTGACCTTGTCCAACGGCCAGACCATCACTATCGCCGTGGGTGAAACCACTGGCAGCGTAAACTTCGTCGCGCCGAACAGCCCTCTGGCAGGCGGTAGCTCGCTGAGCGTGACCATCGACGGCGCCACTGGCGGCAACTACGAAAAACTGGCTGTCGACGGCAAGTCCGCCGACACCTCCGTTTCGGATACCGTCGACACTACGAACTTGAACCTGACCGCCAGTGACTCGGTGGCTGAGGGTGGCTCGATTGTTTACACCGCGACGCTGACCAACCCGGCGGGTTCGCCGGTGACCGTTACTTTGTCGAACGGCGCAGTGATCACCATCGAAGCGGGCAAAACTACCGGCACTGTGACCGTGGCCGCTCCGGCTGACGACGTTTACAAAGACGCGGGCAAAGTCGAAGCGACCATTTCGACGGCCACGGGTGGCAACTTCGAGAACCTGGTGCCGAGCACTGTTCCGGCGGTGACCAACGTTACCGATACCATCGACACGACTACCGTCAAACTGACCGCGACCGAATCGGCGGCTGAGGGTGGCACGGTCACTTACACCGCGACTGTTGGCGCGCCAGTGACTGGCTCGCCGGTCGTAGTGACCTTGGCCAATGGTCAGAACATCACTATCGAAGTCGGTAAAACCACCGGTACCGTGACCACCACCGCACCGAACGACGCATTGACCGGCCACGCACCGTTGACCAACGCGATCACTGGCGTGAGCGGCGGCAACTACGAAAATCTCGTTGCCGACAAGACTCCAGTTTCGACCACTGTCACCGACACCGTCGACACCACCAACCTGTCGCTGACCGCTACGAACTCGGTCGCCGAGGGCGGTTCGATTGTTTACACCGCGACGCTGACCAACGCTGCTGGCTCGCCAGTCACCGTGACTCTGTCGAACGGTGCTGTCATCACCATCGAAGCGGGTAAAACCACCGGCACTGTGACCGTTGCTGCTCCGGCTGACGACGTTTACAAAGATGCCGGCAAAGTCGAAGCGACCATTTCGACGGCCACGGGTGGCAACTTCGAGAACCTGGTGCCGAGCACTGTTCCGGCGGTGACCAACGTCACTGACACCATCGACACCACTACCGTCAAACTGACCGCGACCGAATCGACGGCTGAGGGTGGCACCGTCACTTACACCGCGACTGTTGGTGCGCCTGTGACTGGCTCTCCGGTCGTCGTGACTTTGGCCAATGGCCAGAACATCACCATCGAAGTCGGCAAAACCACTGGCACCGTAACCACCACCGCTCCGAATGATGCGTTGACCGGCCACGCGCCACTGACTAACTCGATCACCGGCGTAACTGGCGGCAACTACGAAAATCTCGTTGCAGACAAAACCCCGGTTTCGACCAACGTCACTGACACCGTCGATACCACCAACCTGTCGCTGAGCGCGACCGGTTCTGTGGCCGAGGGCGGTTCGATTGTTTACACCGCGACGCTGACCAACGCTGCTGGTTCGCCAGTCACCGTGACTCTGTCGAACGGCGCTGTCATTACCATCGAAGCGGGCAAAACCACCGGCACCGTGACTGTCCCGGCTCCGGCTGACGACGTTTACAAAGACGCGGGCAAAGTCGAAGCAACCATTTCGACGGCCACGGGTGGCAACTTCGAGAACCTGGTGCCGAGCACTGTTCCGGCGGTGACCAACGTCACTGACACCATCGACACCACCACCGTTAAATTGACCGCGACCGAATCGGCGGCTGAGGGTGGCACGGTCACCTACACCGCGACTGTCGGCGCCCCAGTGACTGGCTCACCTGTTGTGGTAACGCTGGCCAACGGTCAGAACATCACTATCGAAGTCGGTAAAACCACCGGTACCGTGACCACCACCGCACCGAACGACGCATTGACCGGCCACGCACCGTTGACCAACGCGATCACGGGCGTGAGCGGCGGCAACTACGAAAATCTCGTTGCCGACAAGACTCCTGTCAGCACCAACGTCACCGACACCGTCGACACCACTAACCTGTCGCTGAGCGCGACCGGTTCCGTGGCTGAGGGCGGTTCGATTGTTTACACCGCAACCCTGACCAACGCTGCTGGTTCGCCAGTGACCGTGACTCTGTCGAACGGCGCAGTGATCACCATCGAAGCGGGTAAAACCACTGGCACCGTGACTGTTCCGGCTCCGGCTGACGACGTTTACAAAGACGCAGGCAAAGTCGAAGCAACCATTTCGACGGCCACGGGTGGCAACTTCGAGAACCTGGTGCCGAGCACTGTTCCTGCGGTGACCAATGTTACCGATACCATCGACACGACTACCGTCAAACTGACCGCAACCGAGACTGCCGCTGAAGGTGGCACCGTCACTTACACCGCGACTGTTGGCGCGCCAGTGACTGGCTCGCCGGTCGTAGTGACCTTGGCCAATGGTCAGAACATCACTATCGAAGTCGGTAAAACCACCGGTACCGTGACCACCACCGCACCGAACGACGCATTGACCGGCCACGCACCGTTGACCAACGCGATCACGGGCGTGAGCGGCGGCAACTACGAAAATCTCGTTGCCGACAAGACTCCTGTCAGCACCAACGTCACCGACACCGTCGACACCACTAACCTGTCGCTGAGCGCGACCGGTTCCGTGGCTGAGGGCGGTTCGATTGTTTACACCGCAACCCTGACCAACGCTGCTGGCTCGCCAGTCACCGTGACTCTGTCGAACGGTGCTGTCATCACCATCGAAGCGGGTAAAACCACCGGCACTGTGACCGTTGCTGCTCCGGCTGACGACGTTTACAAAGACGCGGGCAAAGTCGAAGCAACCATTTCGACCGCTACGGGTGGCAACTTCGAGAACCTGGTGCCGAGCACTGTTCCTGCGGTGACCAATGTTACCGATACCATCGACACGACTACCGTCAAACTGACCGCAACCGAGACTGCCGCTGAAGGTGGCACCGTCACTTACACCGCGACTGTTGGCGCGCCAGTGACTGGCTCGCCGGTCGTAGTGACCTTGGCCAATGGTCAGAACATCACTATCGAAGTCGGTAAAACCACCGGTACCGTGACCACCACCGCACCGAACGACGCATTGACCGGCCACGCACCGTTGACCAACGCGATCACTGGCGTGAGCGGCGGCAACTACGAAAATCTCGTTGCCGACAAGACTCCAGTTTCGACCACTGTCACCGACACCGTCGACACCACCAACCTGTCGCTGACCGCTACGAACTCGGTCGCCGAGGGCGGTTCGATTGTTTACACCGCGACGCTGACCAACGCTGCTGGCTCGCCAGTCACCGTGACTCTGTCGAACGGTGCTGTCATCACCATCGAAGCGGGTAAAACCACCGGCACTGTGACCGTTGCTGCTCCGGCTGACGACGTTTACAAAGACGCGGGCAAAGTCGAAGCAACCATTTCGACCGCTACGGGTGGCAACTTCGAGAACCTGGTGCCGAGCACTGTTCCGGCGGTGACCAACGTCACTGACACCATCGACACCACTACCGTTAAATTGACCGCGACCGAATCGGCGGCTGAGGGTGGCACCGTCACTTACACCGCGACTGTTGGTGCGCCTGTGACTGGCTCTCCGGTCGTCGTGACTTTGGCCAATGGCCAGAACATCACCATCGAAGTCGGCAAAACCACTGGCACCGTAACCACCACCGCTCCGAATGATGCGTTGACCGGCCACGCGCCACTGACTAACTCGATCACCGGCGTAACTGGCGGCAACTACGAAAACCTCGTGGCCGATAAAACCCCGGTCAGCACCACCGTGACCGACACCATCGACACCACCAACCTGTCGCTGTCCGCAACCGGCACCGTGGCCGAAGGCGGTCAGATCACTTACACCGCCACCCTGACCAACGCCGCTGGTTCGCCAGTCACCGTGATCCTGTCGAACGGCGCCGTGATCACCATCGACGCTGGTAAAACCACTGGCACCGTGACCGTTGCAGCGCCAGCGGACGACGTCTACAAAGACGCCAGCAACGTCCAGGCAACGATCAAAACCGCCACCGGTGGCAACTTCGAAAGCCTGGTGACCAGCACCGCTCCGGCCGTGACCAGTGTCACCGACACCATCGACACCACCACCGTGAAGCTGACCGCGACCGGCACCGCGGCTGAAGGCGGCAACGTCGTCTACACCGCCACCGTGGGTGCAGCCGTCACCGGTTCGCCTGTCGTCGTGACCTTGTCCAATGGTCAGCAGATCACCATCGACATCGGCAAAACCACCGGCACCGTGACCGCCATCGCGCCGAACGATGCGTTGACCGGTCACGCTCCGCTGACCAACGCCATCACCAACGTCAGCGGCGGCAACTACGAAAACCTCGTGGCCGATAAAACCCCGGTCAGCACCACCGTGACCGACACCATCGACACCACCAACCTGTCGCTGTCTGCGACCGGCACCGTGGCCGAAGGCGGTCAGATCACTTACACCGCAACACTGACCAACGCCGCTGGTTCGCCAGTGACCGTGACCCTGTCGAACGGCGCCGTGATCACCATCGAGGCCGGTAAAACCACTGGCACCGTAACCGTTGCAGCGCCAGCGGACGACGTCTACAAAGATGCGGGCCCGGTGCAGGCGACGATCAGCAACGCCACCGGGGGCAACTTTGAAAACCTGGTGCCGAGCACGACTCCGGCCGTGACCAACGTCACCGATACCATCGACACCACCACCGTGAAGCTGACTGCCACCGGCACTGCGGTAGAAGGCGGCAACGTCGTCTACACCGCGACGGTTGGCGCGCCGGTAACGGGTTCGCCTGTCGTCGTGACTCTGGCCAATGGTCAGCAGATCACCATCGACATCGGCAAAACCACCGGCACCGTGACCGCCATTGCGCCGAACGATGCGTTGACCGGTCACGCTCCGCTGACCAACGCCATCACCAACGTCAGCGGCGGCAACTACGAAAACCTCGTGGCCGATAAAACCCCGGTCAGCACCACCGTGACCGACACCATCGACACCACCAACCTGTCGCTGTCCGCGACCGGCACCGTGGCCGAAGGCGGCTCGATCACCTACACCGCGACGCTGACCAACGCCGCTGGCTCGCCAGTCACCGTGACCCTGAGCAACGGCTCGGTGATCACCATCGAAGCGGGCAAGACCACGGGGACCGTGACCGTTCCGGCTCCGGCTGACGACGTCTACAAAGATGCCGGCACCGTGCAGGCAACCATCACCGGCACCAACGGTGGCAACTTCGAAAACCTCGTGGCCGACAAGACACCAGCGGTGACCAACGTCACCGACACCATCGACACCACCACCGTCAGCATCACCGGCAGCACCTCGGTAACCGAAGGCCAGACCGCCAGCTACACCGTCAGCCTGAACCACCCGGCGCAAACCGAAGTGACCCTGAAAATTGTCTACAGCGGCACCGCCGCCGATGGTTCGGACTTCACCGGCGTGTACACCGTGAAGATCCCGGCAGGCGCCAGCAGCGCGCAGTTCAACGTCGCCACCATCGATGACAAGATCACCGAAGGCACCGAGAACTTCGTGGTCAAGATCGACTCGGCGACCGGTGGCAACTTCGAAAACCTCGCGGTCAGCAGCACCAATGGCAGCGTCAGCACTTCGATCATCGACAACGATGCCCCGCCGGTCATCGACCTAGACGCCAACAACTCCAGCGGCGCGACCGGTGCCGACTACAAGGTGACCTTCACCGAAAACACTCCAGGCGCGGGCGTGTCGATTGCTGACACCGACCTCACCATCACTGACCCGGACAGCACCATGCTCACCGGCGCCACCGTGATCCTGACCAACCGTCAGGATGGCGATGCGCTGAACCTGGGCAACAGCGTCAACGGCATCACGATCAATGCCAACAGCACCAACGGCACCGTGACCCTGACGCTGTCGGGCAACGCGACGCTGGCCGACTACATGCAGGCGATCAAGAACATCAGCTTCACCAACAGCAGTGAGAACCCGAGCACCGTGCCGCGGATCATCACTGTGACGGTGACCGATGGCGGCAACTACTCAAACGTGGCGACCACTACGGTCAACGTCGTGGCGGTCAACGATGCGCCGGTTGCGGCACCGACCAACGTTACCGGCACTGAAGACACACCGCTGATCCTCGGCTGGTCGACCTTCGGTGTGACCGACGTCGACAGCCCGGCCAGCAGCCTCGGCATCAAAATCACCCAACTGCCGGGTGAGGGCAAACTGCAGTATCTGGACGGCTCGACCTGGAAAGACGTCGCCAACAATCAGACCTTCAGCAAGGCGGACATCGATGCGGGCAAACTGCGCTTCATGCCGGATGCCAACGAGTCGGGCGTTAACGGTTACGGCGGCACCGGCATGGGCAACAACCAGGCCGACTACGCGCAGCTCAAGTTCCAGCCAACCGACGGCCAACTGCTGGGCAACACCGGCACCGTGAAGATCGACATCACGCCTGTGGCTGATGCACCGACCGTGAGCGTGGCCGACAACAGCGTGAAGTCCACCGGGCTGATCAAGGAAGTCTGGACCGGTCTGTCCGGTCTGGGCACCAGTGGTAGCGGTGCCGATTCGACCACGTTGAAAAACGTCATCGACGGCGCTGGCACCCCGAACTCCAGCGGTTCCGTGACCAATGTGCAGTCCGACGGTAGCGTTGCGGCAGGCACGGCGTCGAAGACTTCCGGCCTGATTTATCTGGAAGCCGGCAAGACCTACACCTTCAGCGGCATCGCCGATGACAGCTTGCTGATCACGATCGGCGGCAAGAGCGTGGCTTCGGGTACCTGGGGCGCGGGCGGCGCCATCAATGGCTCGTTCACCCCGACCACCAGCGGCTACTACACACTGGACATCTACCACCACAACCAGAGCGGCCCGGGCAGCTACGATGTGAACCTGTCGATCAACGGCAGCACGCCGATCGACCTGAGCAGCGCCGGCGTGCCGATCTACACCGGCGTGCAGGATCTGGTGAACTCGGGCGTGACCGTCTCCGATCTGCACGGCACCAACGGCGAAGGTTATTACGACGGCTACAAGCTCAACACGGGCGCCGAAGGCACCACCGTGAAGCTGTCGGCGATCACCACGGCACTGACCGACACCGACGGCTCGGAAACCCTGAGCGTGAAGATCAGCGGCGCACCAGTCGGCTCGGTACTCAGCGATGGCGCGGGTCATACCTTCACCGTCACAGCGACCAGCGGCGACGCCAACGTCACCGGCTGGAGTCTGGGCAGCCTGACCGTGACACCACCGCCGTACTACAACGGCCAGTTCAACCTGACAGTGACCTCGACCTCCACCGAACAGGTCGGCGGTTCGGCGAGCAGCACCGCGACCATTCCGGTCACTGTGGTGCCAGCGGTCTACAACGCCATCGTCGCCACCTCGGGCGATGACACCGTCACCGGCACCGACGGCAACGACATCATCGTTGCCGACATCGGCGGTCTGACCGTCGTGCCGGGCACCAACTACAACATCGCGTTCATGGTCGACAGCTCGGGCAGCATGAGCGCCTCGTCGATCAACGCGGCGAAGGACTCGTTGACGGCGGTGTTCAACACCCTCAAACAGAGCCTGGGCGGCAGCAATTCGGGGACGGTGAACATCTTCCTGGTGGACTTCGATACCCAGGTCAACAAGTCGGTGTCGGTGAACCTCAACGACCCGAACGCGCTGACCCAGCTCAAAGCGGTGCTGGACTCGATGGCGTCCGGCGGCGGCACCAACTACGAGGACGTGTTCAAGGCAACGGCCAACTTCTTCCAGAGCACTGAAGCCGTGGCCAACACCGGCGCGAAGAACCTCACGTACTTCATCACCGATGGCCAGCCGACCTACTACCAGAGCGGCGAGCAGACCAACCCGACGCTGTACGGCAGCGTGAAGTTCGACAGCGTGGTGACCACCAGCAACTACAAGCTGGGTGATACTTTCGGCACCTACATCGACAACACGCACTACCTGAGCATCAGCGCCAACGGCACTGCCCAACTGCAGACCTACACGAGCCGCTACGGCTGGTCGACGACCAACCTGGGCACGGTTCACGCTCAGGGTGACGGCACCTACGAGTTGTCGAATCTGGCGGGCACCGGTAACAGCACCACGACGGCCACCTCCGACAACTCGGCCAGCAGCTTCGCGCTGCTCAGCGGTCTGTCGAACGTCGAAGCCATCGGCCTGAACAATGGCGTCAGCCTCAACGATCTGAAGCCATACGATTCGGATAAAACACCGCAAACCAACATCGATCCGAAGGACCTGGCCAACTCGATCATCGGTCACACCGAAGCAACGCTGCCGGGTAACGACACCGTCAGCGGTGGCGACGGCAACGACATCCTGTTCGGCGATCTGGTGAGCTTCAACGGCATCGCCGGTGAGGGTTATCAGGCGATGCAGGCGTTCGTTGCGCAGCAGACCGGCGTCGACGTCAGCAAAGTCACCACCAGCAACGTGCACCAGTACATCACCGAGCACTATCAGGCGTTCGATGTGTCCGGCGCGCATGACGGCAACGACACGCTGCTGGGTGGCGCGGGCAATGACATCCTCTTCGGCTCGGGCGGCAACGACCTGCTCGATGGCGGCAAAGGCAATGACATCCTGCTCGGCGGCACCGGTAATGACACGCTGATCGGCGGTCAGGGCAACGACATCCTGATCGGTGGTTCCGGTGCCGACACCTTCGTCTGGAAGGCGGGCGACACCGGCAACGACGTGATCAAGGACTTCAAGGCCAGTGAAGGCGACCGCATCGACTTGCGTGATCTGTTGCAGGGCGAAACCGGCAGCACCATCGACAACTTCCTGAAGATCACCACGGTCGACGGCACGTCGTCGCTGCAAGTCAGCTCGACGGGCAAGTTCAACTCGGGTGACGCTGCAGCAGCGACACCGGATGTGACGATCAAACTGGAAGGCAACAACTGGTCGAGCGCCAACATCCACAACCTAATTGCCGGTAGCGATCCGACCATCAAGGTCGACCACAACAACAGCTGATGCGTGAACAAAACGGCCGCCCTTATGGGGCGGCCGTCACGTTTGCAGGCACCGAACCGGTGACGATTGCGTCGCCGCACCGCATACTCGCGCGCAGTTGGCTATGCTGCTGACAGCATGACGCTGGTTCATTTCTGAGGGATGCTCAATGTTTTACGTGCAACGCGATGCGCAAGGTCTGTTGATTCGCGTGGAAGCCGCGGCCTACGCCGAAGCCACGGAAACGCTGCCGGCCGACAGCCATGAAATCCAGGCATGGTTCGCCAACGAGGTCGTGGAAACCAGCCTGAAACAGCTCAAGCAGAGCGACTTCGAGATGATTCGGGTACTCGACGACCTGATTCAGGTGCTGACCCAGAAAGGCGTGATCCGCGTCACCGACCTGCCACCGGCGGCACAGGCCAAACTGATGGACCGGACTCAGGCGCGGGAAGCGTTGGGCGGGTTGAGTCAGTTGATTGATGATGAAGAGACAGGGTTGATCTGATCCGCTCAGAATCAAAAGCCCCTCACCCCAGCCCTCTCCCGGGGGGAGAGGGAGCTGACCGAAGTGTCTGGCGTCATACATCGACCTGAAAAACCGAGTCGATTATGGATTCGAAACAAGTTGCTCACGTCGGTGTATCTCCCGAATATCCCCCAATCAGTCCCCTCTCCCTCCGGGAGGGGGCTAGGGTGAGGGCCGTTTTTCAATGACTCAACGCCATGGCTTGGGCTCACCGAACAGCTGCCCCTGAACGCCATACAACCCCATCTCGCGAATCACCGCCAACTCCCCTTCCGTCTCGACCCGCTCGGCAATCAGCGGCAGATCGATGCTGTGCGCCGCACGCTGGATCGCCTCGATGAACAAACGCTTGTCACTCTCCTGATCGATCGCACGAATGTAGCTGCCATCGATCTTCAAGTACGCCAGCCCCAACCGCGCCAGGTTGCCGATCATGCTGAAACGTCCGCCGAAGCGTTGCAGGCTCAGCGAGAAGCTGAGCTCGCGCAGGCGCCGGGTCAGCTGTTCCAGCACTGCTTGCTCCGGCAACTGTTCCTCGCCGATTTCCAGGGTCAGGCGCGCGCCGAGGTTGGAATGCGCGCGCAAAATCTCGAAGACTTTGTTCAACGCCTGTGGATCGGCCAGGGTCGCTGAAGACAGGTTCAGCGCCAGCGAATCCTCGTGCTCTTTCATCTGTTCGAGCACGCGTTCGAGCATCAGGCGATCCAGCCGCGCGGTCCAGCCAAAACGCTCCAGCCACGGCAGGAAACGCCCGGCCGGGATGGTCTGGCCCTGATCATCGAGCAAGCGAGAGAGCACTTTGTAATGCAGCACCAGTTGCGTGTCCTGCGTGGCCACCACCGGTTGGAAATACAACTCAAAGCGCTGCTGACTCAAGGCCTGATCAAGCAAGCGATGCCAGGCGTGGTGATCGTCGCCAACGCCTGCAGTGAGGCTCTGATCGAGACACGCCCAATTCTGCTCGCCCTGGCCTTCGGCCTGCGCCAATGCCTGATCGCCAAGGCTGAGTACCGCTTGCGGCGAATCGCCATGAGCGAACGGCGCCAGACCAATCGACGCCACCGCCGCCACATCCGTCGCGCCCGTGGCGTGCAAACTGCCGAGCGCGGCGTCGAGGTTTTGCGCCAGTTGCAGCGCTTCTTCACGGACCAGTCCCGGCGCCAGCACGGCGAATTCACCGCCGCGAATACGGGTGACGAGATTCTGCGTTTCCGGGTACTTGGCGCACTCGCGCGACAGTTGTTCGCCGACCGCTTTCAACAGTTCATCGGTGCGCTGACCACCCAGACGCTGGTTGAGGCCGGCCAGATCCTTGACCCGCAACAGCAGCAGATAGCCAGAACTGGCCTGCTCCGGGTTACTCACCCGATTGTTCAACTGCATCTCGAAATAGCGTCGGTTGGCCAGCCCCGTGAGGTTGTCCTGATAAGACTCGGCGCGAAGTTTTTCACTGCGTTCGGCCTGCTCCTGAAACAGCGCCTTGAGCTTCTCGACCATCTGGTTCATCGCCTGCACCACGCGCCGCAGTTCCGGGGTGCGCGGCAGCTCCGGCAGGCTGAGGAATTCGCGACGGGCAATGGCGTGGGACTGCTTGACCATGTAATCCAATGGCTTCAACTGCCGGCGCAACAGCAACGCGCCGAGCACCGCACTCACTGCGCCGCAGATCAGCAGCCAGCCGAGGCTGCCCAACGCGCTTTGCCACAACTTGGCCACGGCAAACATCGGGTGGCTGACCACCTCGACCCTGGCGGCCTGCTCCCAGCCACGGCTGACCAGCGCGTCGCCACCGGCCGGTTCCAGGCCAATCAGTTTGACGAACCAGTCCGGCACATTGGTGACGGCCGGAATGCCGTTGCGCTCGACGATGGTCTGATCGGTCTTCAGATCGACGACGCGGATGCTCGCGTAGTAACCGCTGTCGAAAATCGAACTGACCAGCAACTCGACCATCGCCGGGTCATCGATATTCGGCGTCAACGACAGCGCCAGCGCCGTCGCGGCATCCTGAGCGTGGGAGCGCAACTGGTTGACGTACTGGGTACGCGAGCTCTCCAGACTGACCATGAAGCTGCCGGTGAAGGCAATCACCAGGAACAGACAGATAGCGATCAACAGCTGTTTGAACAAAGACATCTGAGCGCGTGCTCCTAGTTAATCGTTTCGACCGGGAAACCTTCGGCCTGCATTTTCTTCAACACATCCTGCCAGCGTGACAGGCGTTTGGTGTCGCCGACCTTCTTGTTGCCTTTGGCCCCCGGCAAATACAGACCTTCAGCATTGAAAGAGTAGACCGGCAGCAAATCGGTTCGCTGCGACGCCGGCTGGATCGGATCGATCAGGCTGTCGAGCACCAGCGGCATGGCATCGGGGGTGGCATAGTAAGTCAGCACCATGTGCGCGCGGTTCTGGCGCAGTGCCTTGACGTAGGTGATGCGCAGCTTGTCACTGGAAACGCCTAGGTGACGCAGGCTGAAGTACTTGGCGATTGCATAGTCTTCGCAGTCGCCGGCGCCCTTCCACAGTGCTTCGATGGGGGTTTCCCAATAATCGACTTCGCCCCATAGATCGATGTCTTCGACGTAGCGCATCTGTTTATTGAAAAACAGGTTAACCACTTTGAGCTTTTCCATCTCGCTGACCTGTTTCTGCGTGGCCAGCAGATTCTGCCAGGCATCGATGCGCTGCTGCCCGGCGCCCAGCGGTCCGTAAAGCGCCGTGGCCTTGCGGCTGATCGCGGAAAAATCCCAATCGGCATGCAGACCGCCCAGCATGACGCCGGCCAGCAGCAGTGCGCAGCCTAGCCAGCGCAGAGTCCGGGGGATCGCGAAACGTACCGCCACAACAGGTTTCCAGGGGGCAGGAGGGAAAGCGTTTGATGGTGAAGCTTAGCCGGGTAAAAAACAATGGCACCCTGAGATCATCGGTGCCGCGCTAAACTTGTGTAATACGGTATTCCTTTACACGATTTGACAACCTGTAGATCAATCACTAGCTTCTTTGGATCCAATCAAGTCGGAAGACAGGGGGCGTTTTCGTGACACAGAAGCCCAAACCGCTGCACAGCATCAAAGTCGATGGGCCGATTCCCGCACATTTGGCCCGCGCGATCATTGAAGAAACCCTGCGCGCAGCAATCCTCGACGGTCGCCTGCCATGCGGCACGGCCCTGCGCCAACAAGATCTGGCCGACCTGTTCGGCGTCAGCCGCATGCCGGTGCGTGAAGCCCTGCGCCAGCTCGAAGCGCAAGCGCTGCTGAACGTCACTGCGCACAAAGGCGCCGTGGTGGCGGCGTTGATTCAGGACGATGCAACGCAAACCTATGAGCTGCGGATCCTGCTGGAATCCGAAGCGCTGCGTCAGTCGATTCCGTTGCTTGCGGCTACCGATATCGAGCGCGCTGCCAACCTGATCGATGAACTCGAAAACCAGCAGGACTACAGCGAAATCGGCCGGCTCAATCGTTTGTTCCACATGACGCTGTACAGCAAGGCACCCAACAAGCGTCTGTTGCGCCTAGTGGAAGACGGCCTTAATGAAGAGGAGCGTTTCCTGCGCTTCAACCTTGAAGCCATGGGGCTGGGCAAGATTTCTCAGGATGACCACCGCGCCATGCTGCAAACGGTGCGTGATGGAGATGTCGAGGGATCGGTGACGTTGCTGGTGCAACACCTCAACCGGGGCGTCGAGGTGATCACGCGCTTCCTTGCCAGCCCTGCCGGGCAAAGCCGCAAAACCACACGCTAGGATCGTCAGCAGGCTCACGCCTACAGTGACCGGGAAACCCGATTCACGTGTAGGCGTGAGCCTGCTCGCGATGAACGAAAACGCGGTCTCGCGTTTGAAAATCAGATCTTGAAGCTGTCCACCAACTGCTTCAGGCGATTGGCCTGTTGCGACAACGCATCACAATCCTTCAACGTTTCGTTGAGGTTGGCCACGCTCTGCTGGTTCAACAGGTTGATCTGATTAACGTCGACGTTGAGGGTTTCCACCACCGCGGTCTGCTCTTCGGTCGCTGCAGCCACCGACTGGTTCATGCCGTCGATTTCGCCGATGCGCTGGGTCACGCTGACCAGACGCAAACCGGCCTGGTTGGCCACTTCAACGCTCTGCTCGCTGGACGCCTGACTGGCGTTCATGGTGCTCACCGCTTCACGCGAACCGACCTGCAAGGACGTGATCATCTTGTGGATCTCTTCCGCCGATTCCTGCGTGCGATGAGCAAGATTACGCACCTCGTCCGCCACTACCGCAAAACCACGACCGGCTTCACCGGCACGCGCCGCTTCGATCGCTGCGTTGAGCGCCAGAAGGTTGGTCTGCTGAGAGATGCCTTTGATCACATCAAGAATGTGGCCGATGTTGTCAGTGCTCGCATTCAGCGTTTCGATCTGGGTGCACGACAGGCTGATCTTCTGCGACAACTCGGTCATCGCCAGGATGGTTTGCTCAACCACCTGACGGCCGTCATCGGCCTGTTCGCTGGCGCCGCTGGCGTGCTGCGAAGCGTCGGCGGCGTTGCGGGCGATTTCCTGAGTGGCAGCACCCAGTTCGTTGATCGCGGCTGCGACGCTGTTGGTGCGCGCACTTTGCTCGTCCGAACCAACGATAGAGGCGTTGGACGAGGCCATTACGCGTTGCGACAGGTCATGAACCTGACGGGTTGCCGAAGACACCTCGCTGATCGATGCGTGAATACGCTCAACGAACTGGTTGAACGAACTCCCCAATTCAGCGAACTCATCTTTGCCTTCCACGACCAGACGACGGGTCAGATCACCTTCGCCCTGAGCAATGTCCTGCATCGCACGACCCATGGTGGTCAGCGGACGCATCAACACCGTGATCAGCAGGCTCAGGAACACGGCAATGGCGGCTACCGCTACGAACATCGCAATCAGCGCCGAGGTACGGAACTGGCTGAGTGCCGCGTAGGCTTTGTCGCGATCAATCGACAGACCGATGTACCACTCGGCATTCGGCAGACCGGTGACCGGGGTGAACGAGAGGATACGTTCCTGGCCATTGAGCACCACGTTCTGGTTGCCCTTTTCTATGCGCACGCTGGAGTTCGGGTAGATGTCCTTGAGGTTCTTCATGACCTGATCTTTGTCCGGGCTGACGATCACCTGACCGTCAGCGCTGACCAGGAACGCATGGCCGAGGCCACCGAAATCCACCGAGTTGATGATCTTCACCAGAGTTTCCAGGCTCAGGTCACCCCCCACCACACCCAGCAACTCGCCGTTTTTTTTCACCGGCATGGCGATGGTCACCACCAGGCCACCGACCGCAGCCATGTAAGGCGGGGTCAGCATGGTTTTGTCGGCGACTACCGCTTGCTTGTACCAAGGGCGCTGACGTGGGTCATAACCATCCGGCATCTTCGCGTCAGGACGCTGGGTGAACACACCGTTGGCTTGACCGACGTAAGTGAACTGAAAGTTCGAGGTAAAGGCCGGTTGATCGACCAGGCCCGGGAAGTCGGCGTCCTTGCCCTGATGAGCAACGTTCTGCGCGAGGTTTTCCAGTACCAGAATTCGCCCGCTCATCCAGTTCTGCACGCTGCTGGCGGTCAGATCACCGGCCTGCTGCACAGAAGACTGAAGGTTCTGGCGAATGGTGTTTCGCTGCAGATAGTCGTTGTAGAGGGTGAACAGCGCGAACGCCAGGACCACGACGCCCGAGGCGGCCAACAGGATTTTATGGCTGAACTTGAGATTCATTTCATGGGACTTCTTATGCCAAAAGTGGGGATGCGTTCCGGATGCAACATTCCATGTACAGCGCAGGCAGCGTTCTTCAGGCCGCTCTACTTTGGTGCACGCATGTCTCACCAGTCTGTCGGCACGTTGGCGGGAAAACTTAGGGCTGCGATTCAAATGCACGGTATTTCTCGCAGATTCCCGCCGAACGGTGATCCAGAGCATCCGCGGCCTGATTTTTTAGGACTGATGTTCGAGCGGCAGTTGCAAATCCTGTAACCCTTGATAACAATGCGACTAATTATCATTTGTGACGTTCGGGCTGTCGCGTTCATGTCCTCTCCTGAGTTTGCAGTGCAGGCGCTCTACAGTAATCATCATGGCTGGCTCAATGCCTGGCTGCGCGCCCGGCTGGGTAATGCCGCGGATGCGGCTGATCTGGCGCAGGACACTTTCGTGCGTCTGCTGCAACGCACCGAACGCCTCGAACTCAAAGCGCCCCGCGCCTTCCTGCGAACCATTGCGCGCGGCCTGGTAATTGATCACTGGCGCCGCGAAGAGATCGAACGCGCCTATCTGGAAACCATCGCTCACTTGCCCGAGGCCGAGACGCCGAGCGCCGAATCCCGAGCCCTGGTGATCGAATTGCTGGAAAGCATCGCGCGTATGCTTGAAGGACTGAAGCCGAAGGTACGTCAGGCATTTCTGTTGGCGCAGTGCGAAGGTTTGAGCCACAAGCAGATTGCCGAGCAGATGAGCGTTTCCTTGCGCACGGTGGAGCGTTACGTCGCCGATGCGCTGTATCACTGTTATGTGCTGCGGTATGAAAGCTGATGCCTGTGGATAACCTCTCACTCGGCCGACGCGCCGAACCGCAGCAAAAAGTGGTCAAGCAGGCCATTCACTGGTTGCTGCGCCTGCGTAATAACCACGGCAATACACGGCTCAATCGTCAGTGTGAACAGTGGCGCGCCGAACATCATGAGCATGAGTTGGCCTGGCAACGGGTGCAGTCGTTGCAGGCAGAATTGAGCAATAACCTGCGCGCGGTGCCCGGTGCGCAAGTAGCGTTCAACACTTTGGAAAACAGCGCTCAGGGCTTGGGTCGTCGTCAGGCCTTGAAGCTGTTGTCCGGGGCATTGCTGATGGGCTCGGCCGCCTGGCTAGCGAAAGACACTGCTGCCTGGCAGCAGTGGAGCGCCGATTACGCCACGGCAACCGGCGAGCGGCGCAGTTTCCAGTTACCGGACGGCACGCGGATCGAGCTCAATACCGCCAGTGCGGTGGATCTGGATTACACCGCGCAACAACGGCTGATCAAACTGACCCGTGGCGAAATCATCGTCACTTGTGGCGGCGCAGATGAGGGCGCCTCGTTCGACCGACCGCTGCGCGTACAAAGTCGCCACGGCATCTACGAGCCGCAAGACGCGCGGTTCATCCTGCGTCAGCAAAGCGATTGCACGCGGCTCAGCGTCACCAGTGGCCAAGTGGCCATTCACGCCGGCGGGACTTCCATCGAGGCACTCGCCGGGCAGAGTTATCTGATCGATCACCATCAAATACGCCCGGCGCCGGCGCTGGATATGGATGTCGGCGCGTGGGTCGATGGCATGATCGTCACGCGCAATATGCGTCTGGGCGATTTTCTCAATGAAGTCGGGCGTTATCGTCAGGGCTTTCTGAACTGTGCGGCGAACGCCGCTGACTTGCGCCTGTCCGGCGTATTTCGGCTGGAGGACACCGATAAGCTTTTGGCGATTCTGCCGCAGACCTTGCCGGTGCAACTGCGCTATCGCACCCGCTGGTGGGTGAGCCTGGAACGTACGGTTTGAAATTTTTTTGGCGGGTTTTTGCAGTCGGTCCGGCTTAGTCAGTAAGCACTTCAACTCAAGCGTTTGCGACTTCCTACGGAAACCTACAATGACTGTCCGCGCCACCGGTAAGAACCCTCTGAATTTCACTGTCGAATCGGGCTTGTTGCGCCACGCCGTCCGGGCTGCGCTGTTTTCCACCGCACTGGGCGTCGGTGTGCTGCCGAGCCTGAGCCTCGCGGCCCCTACCAATGCCAGTGAATTGAGCCATCGCTACAACATCGTTGCCGGGCCGTTGGCTGAGGCGCTGAATCAGTTCGCGCGCCAGGCGGGCATTACCTTGTCGATGACGCCGCAGCAGACGCAGGGCCGGCAGTCGCCGGGTGTACAGGGGGAATACTCGACTGATCAGGCACTAAGCCATTTGCTCGGAGGTTCCGGTCTGGAGGCAATCAGTCAGGATGGCAGCAGCTATATCCTGCGTCCGCTCGCCGAAACCGAGGCGCTGGCCTTGCCGACCACCGACATCAGAGGCTTCGCCCTCGGCAATGCGTTGGGCAGCATGGACGGCTACAACGCGACACACAGTCAGATCGCCACCAAAACCAGTACCGCACTGCTGGAAACCTCGCAAAGCGTGTCCGTGGTGACGCGCGAGCAAATGGACGATCAAGGCTCGCAAACCGTTTCACAAGCGATGCGTTATACCCCTGGTGTGCTGACCAATCCGTATGGCGCCACGCACCGTTACGACTATGTGGCAATGCGCGGTTTCAACGACGGTTCGGTGGATAACATCTACCTCGACGGCCTCAAGTCGATGGGCGATAGCGGCACCTACAGCACCATGCAGGTCGACCCGTATTTCCTCGAGCGCGTAGATATTCTCAAGGGCCCATCGTCGGTGTTGTATGGCCGCAGTTCACCGGGCGGTCTGGTCGCACTGACCAGCAAGAAGCCTTTGTATGAGGCCTACCATCAGGTTCAGGCCACGGTCGGTACGCAGGGGCAGCGCGGGGTCGGTTTTGACTTCAGCGGCCCGGTCGATGACGAAAAGCACATCGCCTATCGCCTGATCGGTTTGACGGATCAGTCCGACACGCAATTCGACCACAATAAAGAAAAGCGCTTTGCACTGGCGCCGACCGTCAGCATCGATTTCAACGAAGATACTTCGCTGACACTGCAGGCCTATCTGCAACACGATCCGGATGGCGGCTACCACGGCGGCGTGCCGGCAGATGGCACGGTCCATCAACGCAATGGCAACCGAATCTCGCCGCACTTCTTCGAGGGTGAGCCGAGCATTGATGGCTACTCGCGTGATCAGCAGTCGTTCGGTTATCAATTCGAACACCGCTTCAACGACGTCTTCACCGCGCGGCAGAACTTCCGTTACCTGGACTCCAAAGTGAGCATGGATCAGGTCTACGCCTATGGCTGGACCACGCCAACCAGCAACGAGCTGAATCGCTACTACACCGGCGGTGATGAGCGTCTTCATGCGTTCATCGTCGACAACATGCTCCAGGCGGAATTTTTTACCGGCGCGACCAAACACACGGTACTGATGGGCGCGGACTATCAGCGGCGTAAAACCGTGGTTGACTGGACCAGCGGCGGCCTCGCACCGATCAACGCGTTCAACCCGGTGTATGGCAATTCGGCAATTGATATGTATGGCGAGACCAGCTATCTGCGTCGCCTGGAGCAGACCGGGGTGTACCTGCAAGACCTGATCGAAATGGACAAATGGCGCTTCTCGCTCGGCCTGCGCCAGGACTGGGTCGAGACGTCGGATGAAAACCGCATCGCCGAAGCGGGCCGTCCGGTCGGTACCGAGATCAACGACCGTCGCACCAAATTGACCGGCCGCGCCGGAGCTTTGTATCTGTTCGATAACGGCTTGGCGCCTTACATCAGTTACTCCGAGTCGTTCAACCCGAACTCGTACGCCGACAGCGCTGGTAATCCGTTGGCGCCGACCGATGGTACGCAGTGGGAAGCGGGCCTTAAATACCAGCCGCCGGGCACTGACAATCTGTTCACCGCCTCTGTGTTCCGCATTGATCAGGAAAACCTGGCGACCAAACTGCCGCAGGAAAACTTCTATCGCGCTGTCGGCGCTGTGCGCTCCCAGGGGCTGGAACTGGAAGCGCACATGCAGTTGACCGACAACCTGAAAGTCCTCGGCAGCTACACCTTCACCGACATCGAATATTCGAAGTCGATGGTCAGTACGCTGAGCACCGCGACCGATGTGATCGAAAACAAAGGCAACTCGCCGACGCAGGCGCCGCGACACATGGCGTCATTGTGGGCGGACTACAAGTTCGACAGCGCAGCGCTGGATGGCCTGCGTCTGGGCGGCGGCGTGCGCTATGTCGGCTACAGCTGGGCGGATGCGGAAAACACCCTGAAAGTACCGTCTTACACACTGTTCGACGCCTCGATCGGCTATGACCTGGGCAAGGTTGGTTTGAAGGGCGTGGACGTACGCCTGAATGCGAACAACCTGACCAACGAGTCTTATGTGGCTTCCTGCGCCAGTCTGAACTTCTGCTACATGGGTGAAGAGCGCAATGTCGCGGCAACGGTCAGCTACCAGTTCTAAACGTTTGTCCTGTGCATAAAAAAGCCAGCCCCTGAAGTTCGGGGGCTGGCTTTGTCGTCTCTGTGGGGAAATTTTCATGCGCGCGTTTTTAGTGTTGTTGCATCGCTATATCGGCTTGGCGACCGCGGTGTTTTTGTTGCTGGCCGGAATCACCGGAAGCATTCTTGCTTTCAATCATGAGCTGGATGAATGGTTGAATCCGCAGTTCTACTCAGCGCCTGCTCAGGGATCACGATTGCCACCGGGCGAACTGGTTGATGCGGTGCAGTCCGCGCATCCGAAGTTGCAGGTCTGGTACATGGAGTATCCGCATGAGGCTGGCCATACGGCGCTGCTGGCAGCGGTGCCGCGTAATGATCCAGCAACTGGCAAGCCGTTTGATGAGCGTAATCAGGTGTTCTATCTGGACCCGGTGAATGCGCAGCAGAAAGGTCAGCGTTACTGGGGTGAGTGCTGTTTTCAGCGGGAGAATTTCGTCCCGTTCATTCTTGAGTTTCATTACAACCTGACATTGCCGGGCAACTGGGGATTGTGGTTGATGGGGTTGGTTGCCATCGCTTGGGTGATCGATTGCTTTGTAGCGTTATGGCTGACGCTACCGCGTGGAAAGCCGTTCTGGAAGAAGTGGTCGACGGCGTGGAAGGTCAAGGGCGGGCATGCTTATCGGCTTAACTTCGACCTGCATCGTGCGGGAGGATTGTGGTTGTGGCTGTTGTTGCTGCCGATCGCCATCAGCAGTGTGGCGATGAACCTGCCGAGTCAGGTGTTCAAGCCTGCTGTGTCGCTGTTTTCACCGATTGAGCCGAGCGTGTATGAGGCCCGAGGACGAATGCCTCCTGCGGAGTTAGGCGTGACGCAATTGAGTTATCAACAAGCATACGAGAGGGCGTTACAGGAGGGGAGACGATTAGGACTGACAGCGGCAATCGGGGAGCTGTATTACAGCTTTGAGTACAACTTCTACGGTGCCGGATTTGGCCAACACGATACGGATGCACATGGCAAATCCTGGTTGTTCTTTCACGGCACGGACGGTCGGTTGTTAGGGCAGGAAATCGCAGGACAGGGAACGTTGGGGGAGCAGTTCTATCGGTTGCAGTTACCGATACATGGAGGACGGATCATTGGCGTTGCAGGGCAAGTAATGATCGCGGTGTTAGGTATTTTGATTGCGGGATTGTCAGGGACTGGCGTCTATATCTGGTGGCGCAAATGGCAGGCTCGACGTATCAGCAAGGCACGCAAAGCAGTTTGATGATGGATTTATACTGACCCTGAAATGACAAAACCCCTGTCTGCGTTAGCAGACAGGGGTCTCGGAATTTAATCTTGACGATGACCTACTCTCACATGGGGAAACCCCACACTACCATCGGCGATGCATCGTTTCACTACTGAGTTCGGGATGGGATCAGGTGGTTCCAACGCTCTATGGTCGTCAAGAAATTCTGTATCTGGCTCGTCAACACGGTAACAAGCCAGCAAAAACGGTTACTTCTACTAAAACAAAACCCCAACTGCTTTCGCAATTGGGGTTTCGGAATTTAATCTTGACGATGACCTACTCTCACATGGGGAAACCCCACACTACCATCGGCGATGCATCGTTTCACTGCTGAGTTCGGGATGGGATCAGGTGGTTCCAACGCTCTATGGTCGTCAAGAAATTCGGGTACCGAATCGTGGCCAGATGGCCTCGCTTCAGCAAATTGGGTATGGGATAGTTTTCGGTGTTTTGTGCTGCCTTTTTAGGGGCGGTCGAACTTTCGGTTCGTTTCGTCTTCACACACCGCAATCTGATGCTCTTTCGAGTAGTCAAATTGCTTGGGTGTTATATGGTCAAGCCTCACGGGCAATTAGTATTGGTTAGCTCAACGCCTCACAGCGCTTACACACCCAACCTATCAACGTCGTAGTCTTCGACGGCCCTTCAGGGAACTCAAGGTTCCAGTGAGATCTCATCTTGAGGCAAGTTTCCCGCTTAGATGCTTTCAGCGGTTATCTTTTCCGAACATAGCTACCCGGCAATGCCACTGGCGTGACAACCGGAACACCAGAGGTTCGTCCACTCCGGTCCTCTCGTACTAGGAGCAGCCCCTCTCAAATCTCAAACGTCCACGGCAGATAGGGACCGAACTGTCTCACGACGTTCTAAACCCAGCTCGCGTACCACTTTAAATGGCGAACAGCCATACCCTTGGGACCGGCTTCAGCCCCAGGATGTGATGAGCCGACATCGAGGTGCCAAACACCGCCGTCGATATGAACTCTTGGGCGGTATCAGCCTGTTATCCCCGGAGTACCTTTTATCCGTTGAGCGATGGCCCTTCCATACAGAACCACCGGATCACTAAGACCTACTTTCGTACCTGCTCGACGTGTCTGTCTCGCAGTCAAGCGCGCTTTTGCCTTTATACTCTACGACCGATTTCCGACCGGTCTGAGCGCACCTTCGTACTCCTCCGTTACTCTTTAGGAGGAGACCGCCCCAGTCAAACTACCCACCATACACTGTCCTCGATCCGGATAACGGACCTGAGTTAGAACCTCAAAGTTGCCAGGGTGGTATTTCAAGGTTGGCTCCACGCAGACTGGCGTCCACGCTTCAAAGCCTCCCACCTATCCTACACAAGCAAATTCAAAGTCCAGTGCAAAGCTATAGTAAAGGTTCACGGGGTCTTTCCGTCTAGCCGCGGATACACTGCATCTTCACAGCGATTTCAATTTCACTGAGTCTCGGGTGGAGACAGCGCCGCCATCGTTACGCCATTCGTGCAGGTCGGAACTTACCCGACAAGGAATTTCGCTACCTTAGGACCGTTATAGTTACGGCCGCCGTTTACCGGGGCTTCGATCAAGAGCTTCGCGTTAGCTAACCCCATCAATTAACCTTCCGGCACCGGGCAGGCGTCACACCCTATACGTCCACTTTCGTGTTTGCAGAGTGCTGTGTTTTTAATAAACAGTCGCAGCGGCCTGGTATCTTCGACCGGCATGAGCTTACGGAGCAAGTCCTTCACCCTCACCGGCGCACCTTCTCCCGAAGTTACGGTGCCATTTTGCCTAGTTCCTTCACCCGAGTTCTCTCAAGCGCCTTGGTATTCTCTACCCAACCACCTGTGTCGGTTTGGGGTACGGTTCCTGGTTACCTGAAGCTTAGAAGCTTTTCTTGGAAGCATGGCATCAACCACTTCGTCATCTAAAAGATAACTCGTCATCAGCTCTCGGCCTTAAGATCCCGGATTTACCTAAGATCTCAGCCTACCACCTTAAACTTGGACAACCAACGCCAAGCTGGCCTAGCCTTCTCCGTCCCTCCATCGCAATAACCAGAAGTACAGGAATATTAACCTGTTTTCCATCGACTACGCTTTTCAGCCTCGCCTTAGGGACCGACTAACCCTGCGTCGATTAACGTTGCGCAGGAAACCTTGGTCTTTCGGCGTGGGTGTTTTTCACACCCATTGTCGTTACTCATGTCAGCATTCGCACTTCTGATACCTCCAGCAAGCTTCTCAACTCACCTTCACAGGCTTACAGAACGCTCCTCTACCGCATCACCCGAAGGTGATACCCGTAGCTTCGGTGTATGGTTTGAGCCCCGTTACATCTTCCGCGCAGGCCGACTCGACTAGTGAGCTATTACGCTTTCTTTAAAGGGTGGCTGCTTCTAAGCCAACCTCCTAGCTGTCTAAGCCTTCCCACATCGTTTCCCACTTAACCATAACTTTGGGACCTTAGCTGACGGTCTGGGTTGTTTCCCTTTTCACGACGGACGTTAGCACCCGCCGTGTGTCTCCCATGCTCGGCACTTGTAGGTATTCGGAGTTTGCATCGGTTTGGTAAGTCGGGATGACCCCCTAGCCGAAACAGTGCTCTACCCCCTACAG
>NZ_JAEKFI010000004.1:940000-1777500 GCF_016650635.1 Pseudomonas sp. TH43 | reverse complement strand
TCCTTCATACGCCCCAGACGCAGGCAGCCTTGCAGTGCCAGAGTGATTTCGGTCTGCATGTCGGCCAGTTTCTTCTGGATCAATTGAGTAGCGGCCAATGGGCGACCGAATTGCTGACGATCCAGCGTGTACTGGCGAGCGGTGTGCCAGCAGAACTCGGCGGCGCCCAGCGCACCCCAGGAGATGCCGTAGCGTGCAGAGTTGAGGCAGGTGAACGGGCCTTTCAGACCGCGCACGTCCGGGAAGATGTTCTCTTCCGGTACGAACACGTTGTCCATGACGATCTCACCGGTGATCGACGCACGCAGGCCGACTTTGCCGTGAATCGCCGGAGCGCTCAGACCTTTCCAGCCTTTTTCCAGCACGAAACCACGGATGTCGCCAGCATCGTCCTTGGCCCAGACCACGAACACATCGGCGATCGGGCTGTTGGTGATCCACATCTTCGCGCCAGTCAGGCTGTAACCGCCATCGACTTTGCGTGCACGGGTGATCATCGCGCCCGGGTCGGAACCGTGGTTCGGCTCAGTCAGGCCGAAGCAGCCGATCCACTCGCCGGAAGCCAGTTTCGGCAGGTATTTCTGTTTCTGGGCTTCGGTACCGAATTCGTTGATCGGCACCATCACCAACGAAGATTGCACGCTCATCATCGAACGGTAGCCGGAGTCGACACGCTCCACTTCACGAGCAATCAGACCGTAGCTGACGTAGTTGAGCCCGCTGCCACCGTATTGCTCTGGGATGGTTGCGCCCAACAGACCGACTTCGCCCATTTCGCGGAATATCGCCGGATCAGTCTTCTCATGACGGAAAGCTTCAAGAACGCGCGGCGCGAGCTTCTGCTGAGCGAACTGCTCGGCGGTGTCGCGGATCATGCGCTCCTCTTCGGTGAGCTGTTGATCCAGCAGCAGGGGATCGATCCAGTTGAAGCTAGCCTTACCGCCCATGAGTGTGTCCTCGTAAATCGGGTGAATTAACGTGGCATTGATCCTAGGCGCGGTTCGCCGTCGCGGCAAACGAGGATTTCGCATCCTGTTGTGCTAATTTCTCACTTCGAAACGTCGCTGAATGCCTTTTATGCGGCGTATTAGTGAGGTTGACGTACATGCGCAGGAAGATCCCCAGCACCACCGCCCTGATCAGCTTCGAAGCAGCCGCTCGACACGAAAGCTTCACCAGGGCCGCCGAAGAACTTTCCCTCACTCAGGGGGCCATTTGCCGACAGATCGCCACCCTGGAGGATTTCCTGAGTGTGGAACTGTTCCGACGCTCGCGGCGGGGCGTGAAGCTGACCGAAGCAGGACTTTCCTACAGCCGCCGCGTCGCGACGCAACTGGATGCAGTCGAACGCGACACTCTCTCGGTGATGGGCCAGCAAGGCACCAATGTGATCGAACTGGCGGTGGTGCCGACCTTTGGCACCCAATGGCTGCTCCCACGTCTCAAGGATTTCCAGCTCCAGCACCCGGAAGTCACGGTCAACCTGACTAACCGCACCCGCCCCTTTCTGTTTGCCGATACCGAATTCGACGCGGCGATCTACTTCGGCGATGCCGATTGGTCGGGTACTGAATCCCACAGGCTGATGGGCGAGAGTCCGATGCCGGTGTGCAGCCCTGCCCTACTCGGCAACAAGACGCTTCTGACAGCCGATGAGATTGCCGAACTGCCGCTGCTGCAACAGACCACTCGTCCCTATGCCTGGCGCCAGTGGTTCAACTCGCAACACCTGAATATCCCCCGCGACATGACAGGCCCGCGCTACGAGCTATTCTCCATGCTCGCCCAGGCGGCCATGCACGACATGGGCATTGCGCTGATTCCACCGTTCCTGATTCAGCGTGAACTGGCCGAGAAACGCTTGGTGATTGCCAACCCGCAAACGCTCTCCAGCATCAAGGCCTATTACCTGATGATTCCTGAGCGAAAAGTCGAATCGGCGTCTCTGAAGGCATTTCGCGACTGGTTGGTAAATCAGGCGCAGAGCTACAGCCTAGAAGGATAAAGGCTTACAGCCTTAACTGACCTCGTAGTCAGAAAAATCAAAGCACTACAGATATAAGTATTTGTCGCATATTCAGCGACTGTATCCGAAAGTCGTACAGACGTCCCACAAGCGCCTGACGACGTGGCTTTGAGCCTCCATGCACGACTCATTACTGCCTATTCACGTCGCCGATGAGAAATTTTTTCAAATTCGGCCAGAATCCTTGAACAGCACGGCTTACAAGGGATTCAAGCGGTCAAGTGCGACATTCGGTCACGGGATGACTTGTAGTTAATTTTCCGTCACCCGTCATAATCCCTTGAAGGGCATAAAGTTCGCCTGCAAAATGCCGCGCCCCGCCCTGATTTGGCGGGATCGTGCTGATCGGCCGCCCCAGTCGCACCATCCGTAGTGCATGGGTTTACTCAATAAGATCACGCAGGAGATTTGACGTGCACATTGGTGTTCCTCTCGAAACCCAGACCGGTGAAACACGGGTTGCTGCAACCCCGGAAACCATTAAAAAGCTGATCGGCCAAGGTCATAAGGTCACTGTGCAAACCGGCGCCGGCGTTAAAGCCAGTGTGGTCGACAGTGCCTATGAAGCGGCAGGCGCAACCATTGGCAGTGCCAATGACGCGTTTGGCGCCGAGCTGATTCTCAAAGTGGTCGCCCCCAGCGATGCCGAACTGCCGCTGATCAAGCGCGGTACGGTGCTGGTTGGCATGCTCAACCCGTTCAACAACGAAACCATCGCGAAGATGGCCGAGTGCGGCATTACCGCGTTCGCCCTCGAAGCGGCGCCGCGCACCTCGCGGGCGCAGAGTCTCGATGTGTTGTCGTCGCAGGCGAACATTGCCGGCTATAAGGCTGTGTTGCTGGCCGCTCACCACTATCCGCGCTTCATGCCAATGCTGATGACGGCTGCGGGCACCGTGAAAGCGGCGCGCGTGCTGATTCTCGGCGCGGGTGTGGCCGGGTTGCAGGCGATTGCCACGGCGAAACGTCTGGGAGCAGTGATCGAAGCGTCCGACGTGCGTCCGGCAGTGAAGGAACAGATTGAATCCCTCGGTGCCAAGTTCGTCGACGTGCCTTACGAGACCGATGAAGAGCGTGAATGCGCGGTCGGTGTCGGCGGTTACGCGCGGCCCATGCCGGCGAGCTGGATGCAGCGTCAGGCCCAGGCCGTGCACGAGCGCGCCAAGCAGGCTGACATTGTCATCACCACCGCACTGATTCCGGGTCGCAAAGCGCCGACGCTGTTGAGCGCAGAGACCGTGGCGCAGATGAAGCCGGGTTCGGTGGTCATCGACCTCGCGGCGGCTCAGGGTGGCAACTGCCCGCTGACCGTAGCCGATCAGGTCGTGGTCGAGAATGGCGTGACCATTTGCGGCCCGACCAATCTGGCCGGCGAAGTCGCTGCAGACGCTTCGGCGCTGTACGCACGCAACCTGCTGGACTTCCTCAAGCTGGTTTTCACTAAAGAAGGCCAGTTCGACGTCAACCTCGAAGACGACATCGTCGCCGCGTGCCTGATGTGCCGCGACGGCCAAGTCATCCGCAAAAACGCCTAAGCAGGGATTCAGACGATGGAAGAGCTTATCTCCCCCGGTATCTACAACCTGATCATCTTCGTGCTGGCGATTTATGTCGGTTACCACGTGGTCTGGAACGTTACACCTGCACTGCACACGCCGTTGATGGCAGTGACCAACGCCATCTCGGCGATTGTGATCGTCGGCGCCATGCTCGCCGCCGCACTGACCGTTACGCCGCTGGGTAAAACCATGGGCACTCTCGCTGTGGCACTGGCGGCGGTCAACGTGTTCGGTGGTTTCCTGGTCACCCGCCGCATGCTTGAGATGTTCAAGAAGAAAGCCCCGAAAGTAAAAGAAGAGGCGCCGAAGTAATGAGCATGAATCTCGTCACGACGCTCTACCTGATCGCGTCGATCTGCTTTATCCAGGCCCTCAAAGGCCTGTCGCACCCGACTACGTCGCGGCGCGGCAACCTGTTCGGCATGCTCGGCATGGCATTGGCCATTCTCACTACCGTCGGCCTCATCTATAAGCTCGGCGCTGAGCTGGCAACCGCGGGTATCGGTTACGTCATCGTCGGCCTGCTGATCGGCGGCACTGCCGGTTCGATCATGGCCAAGCGCGTTGAAATGACCAAGATGCCGGAACTGGTCGCGTTCATGCACAGCATGATCGGTCTCGCGGCAGTGTTCATTGCCATTGCTGCTGTGGTTGAGCCGCAATCGCTGGGCATCGTCAAGCAACTGGGCGACTCGATCCCTACGGGTAACCGTCTGGAGTTGTTCCTCGGTGCTGCGATCGGTGCGATTACCTTCTCTGGTTCGGTGATCGCCTTCGGCAAGCTCTCGGGCAAGTACAAGTTTCGTCTGTTCCAAGGCGCACCAGTACAGTTCACCGGTCAGCACAAATTGAATGCGGTGCTGGGTCTGGCGACGCTGGCACTCGGCCTGACTTTCATGTTCACCGGCAACCTCACCGCCTTCGCGCTGATGCTGGCGCTGGCGTTCGTGATGGGCGTGCTGATCATCATCCCGATCGGCGGCGCGGACATGCCGGTCGTGGTATCGATGCTCAACAGCTATTCGGGCTGGGCGGCGGCGGGTATCGGCTTCTCGCTGAACAACTCGATGCTGATCATTGCCGGCTCTCTGGTGGGTTCGAGCGGTGCGATCCTCTCGTACATCATGTGCAAGGCGATGAACCGTTCCTTCTTTAATGTACTGCTCGGCGGTTTCGGCAACACGGCCGACGCTGGTCCGGCCGGTGCGAAAGAGGCCCGTCCGGTGAAATCCGGCTCGGCTGACGACGCGACCTTCCTGCTGACCAACGCTGATACCGTGATCATCGTGCCGGGTTACGGCCTGGCGGTAGCGCGTGCACAACATGCGCTGAAAGAGCTGACCGAGAAGCTGACCCACCGTGGCGTGACCGTGAAGTATGCGATTCACCCGGTCGCGGGGCGTATGCCAGGGCACATGAACGTCCTGCTGGCCGAGGCCGAAGTGCCTTACGACCAGGTGTTCGAGATGGAGGACATCAACTCCGAGTTCGGTCAGGCCGACGTGGTGCTGGTGCTCGGCGCGAACGACGTGGTCAACCCGGCCGCGAAGAACGATCCGAAATCGCCGATTGCCGGCATGCCGATTCTCGAGGCGTTCAAGGCCAAGACCATCATCGTCAACAAGCGCTCGATGGCCAGCGGCTATGCCGGTCTGGACAACGAACTGTTCTACCTGGACAAGACCATGATGGTCTTCGGCGACGCGAAGAAAGTCATCGAAGACATGGTCAAAGCGGTCGAGTAACTCCCCGCTGCAATACCGAACGCCCCGACTTGTCGGGGCGTTTTTGTTTGTGCAAACAGTCGAACAATATGCCGCGTTGTTGCAGATCCAGTAACGGTGTTTTACTTGAAACCCGCTAAATAGACGCCTCGTTTGCGACCTTGGTAGCGGGACAGGCGCCCGTCAAATTCACTAGACTGCGCATCCTGCTACTCGCTTCCCGAGATAATAATCCATGTACCGTGACCGTATTCGCCTGCCTTCGTTGTTGGACAAAGTGATGAGCGCCGCCGACGCAGCCGCTCTGATTGAGGACGGCATGACCGTCGGCATGAGCGGTTTCACCCGTGCCGGCGAAGCCAAAGCCGTCCCTCACGCACTGGCCGAGCGGGCCAAGGTCACGCCGCTGAAGATCAGCCTGATGACCGGCGCCAGCCTGGGCAACGACCTCGACAAGCAACTGACCGAAGCCGGCGTGCTGTCGCGACGCATGCCGTTCCAGGTCGACAGCACCTTGCGCAAGGCGATCAACGCCGGCGAAGTGATGTTCATCGACCAGCACTTGTCGGAAACCGTCGAGCAACTGCGCAACCAACAACTGAAGCTGCCGGACATCGCGGTGATCGAAGCCGTGGCCATCACGGAACAAGGCCACATCGTGCCGACCACGTCGGTGGGCAACTCGGCGAGCTTCGCGATTTTCGCCAAACAGGTCATCGTCGAGATCAACCTGGCGCACAACGCCAACCTCGAAGGTCTGCATGACATCTATATCCCGACCTACCGCCCGACGCGCACGCCGATCCCGCTGGTAAAAGTCGACGACCGCATCGGTAGCACTGCGATTCCTATTCCACCGGAAAAGATCGTTGCCATCGTCATCACTCAGCAGCCTGATTCGCCGTCCACCGTGTCGTCGCCGGACGCTGATACCAATGCCATCGCCGATCACCTGATCACGTTCTTCAAGCAGGAAGTCGACGCCGGGCGCATGACCAACAAGCTCGGCCCGTTGCAGGCCGGGATCGGCAATATCGCCAACGCGGTGATGTGCGGCCTGATCGAGTCGCCGTTCGAAGACCTGACCATGTACTCCGAAGTGCTGCAGGACTCGACCTTCGACCTGATCGACGCCGGCAAGCTGAGCTTTGCTTCGGGCAGCTCGATCACCCTGTCGGAGCGCCGTAACAGTGACGTGTTCGGCAATCTGGAAAAGTACAAAGACAAACTGGTGCTGCGCCCGCAGGAGATCTCCAACCACCCGGAAGTGGTGCGTCGTCTGGGCATCATCGGCATCAACACGGCGCTGGAGTTCGACATCTACGGCAACGTCAACTCCACCCACGTCTGCGGCACGCGGATGATGAACGGCATCGGCGGCTCCGGTGACTTCGCGCGTAACGCGCACCTGGCGGTGTTCGTGACCAAGTCGATTGCCAAGGGCGGCGCGATTTCCAGCGTGGTGCCGATGGTCAGCCACGTTGACCACACCGAACATGACGTCGACATTCTCGTGACCGAAGTGGGGCTGGCCGACCTGCGTGGCTTGGCGCCACGCGAACGTGCCCGGGTGATCATCGACAACTGTGTGCACCCGGACTACCGCCAGGCTTTGAACGATTACTTCACGGCGGCTTGTGCAATCGGTGGTCACACCCCGCACATCCTGCGTGAGGCGTTGAGCTGGCACATCAACCTGGAAGAAACCGGGCGCATGTTGGCGGTGTAACTCGCACAGATAATCCGCTGGGGCAAACACAGTTTGCTCCAGCGGATTTTCGCAAACCGTCTTAACGACAAAAACTGTACTGCTGTACCGGTCGATTCTTACAGCAATTGCCTACAAAACCCCTCCACTCAAGCACAAATGCACCACTTAAGTGCAGATAGGTACAGTTTGCTCAATTTTGACCCGTACACCGTCTTTAAACAGTTAACTGGTCACTCACAATACAGTTGAACTGTATCTAGAGAGACTAGGCAAACGAGAGGATCATGGGCACCAGTCAAACCACTACCTGATCCCGCCACAAGCGGAAGGATGTCAACCATGGAACGTACACTCAGTTCCGAACTGTTCTTCGAAGACAAAGCTGTAAACACCCAGGCTTCCCTGCCTCTGCGCGTTATCGCCAACCTGATGTTGTGGCAGCGCCGCATTTCCAGCCGCCACCAACTGGCTCGTCTGGATTCGCGTCTGCTGGCTGACGCCGGTATCAGCGAAGCACAACGCTACGAAGAGCTGAGCAAGCCGTTCTGGCGCTAAGTAGCGTCGCTGGCTCTGGTCGTTAGACCCACCGCCAGCAACCCGAATTGAAAATACAAAACCCGTCGTGGGAAACCACGACGGGTTTTGTCGTTTTGACCACGGAAAACGGCCGGTACAGGCACCTGAGCCGAACACAAGTACAGTTTTAATAAAATCGATTCTGAACCAGTACAATTTTACGCCGGTGTATCTGCTCCGTTGCCTGTATCAGGCTCACCATGACCCTTCACCCTATTTGGCTAAAGGAAAAGGTCATGAATGACTTACAGGATGTTTCAGCAATGTCGAGCAGCGCGCCCCAGCGCAGCCACCCTTTGCGCCGCGTGTTTCGCAATATCTGGCAAGCCCTGGAGCGCGCCAGGACGCGGCGCCTGTTGGCGCAACTGGAGGGTCGGGATCTCGCAGATCTGGGTCTCAGCCACGCCGATCGGCTGAATGAAATGGAGAAACCCTTCTGGCGCTAGCATTTTGCCCACTGTGCGAACCTCGTCGCCGGGCCTAATATCCACGCAGAACGTGGCGAATGCAGTGCAACCGGCGTCTGACTCCACAGATACCGAGCCACCTCTCACTACGGTTTATCCTCAGGAGTTACCCTATGTCCCGTCTTCGCCTGCTCAGCGCTGCTGCCCTGCTGGCAATGGCTGCCAACGCCAGTGCCACCAGCTTCATCGTTACCACCGACGCCGTTGTCGGTGCGCTGAAATCCTCGTCCGACGCCACTTCCGACGTTTCCTCTTCCTTTCGTGACGACAAAATCGTCCTCGCCGCCCGTGACGACGCTGCCAGCTTCGTAGCCAGCGAAGGCGAAATCCGTGGCGTGAAGCTGGAAAGCGCGCTGGATCACATTCGCCATCAGGCACCACAGTTACAAGCAACCGATGCACAGCTGGCTCAGGCTATTCTGACCATCTAAGCTGCTGGCATTGCGGGACACGTCGTGCGTGTCCCGATGTTTCGGCGCTGGCTCTGGCCCGGGCATTGCGCTAGTGTTGGGGCTCGCTAACCGTTACCGAGTCCTATGCGTTTTCTGCCAAATCTGCTTATCCCTTCCGTATTGCTCACAGCCTGCTGGGCGACTTCAGCCGATGCCTTTGATGTATCGACGCAAAACACTGTTGTCTCCGTTTGGGCGACCGGCATGGTGTCTTCGGCACCGTTCGACCGTAAACTGCTGCTCGCCGCCCACGATGACGCGGCCGCATTTGTTGCAAGTGACGGTGAATGGCGCGGCGCGCGGCTGGAATCCGCGTTGCATTACCTGCGCAAAACGCGGCCAAAACTTCATGTCAGCGACCTTGAACTGGCAGAGGCAATTCTCGTCCAATAGTCATCCTGTCCCCAGTTACCCTTGCCCTTCCGGAGTCGTTCCATGCGTAGCCCGCTGATTGCTGCCGCCCTCGGCCTGTTTTTGTTGGCCGATGTGGCCCAGGCGCACACCCTGGTAGCCACCAGTAACATCATCGTTCGTGCCTCCCAGCGCACTATCGATTTCACCTCCGACACCACCACGTCGATCCGCGATTCGAAAATCATCCGCGAAGCTCACGACGACGCCGCCAGTTTCGTCGCCAGCAACGGTGATATCCGTGGCGCCCACCTCGAAGCCGCGCTTAACACCTTGCGCACTCGCGTGCCGGAAGCACGCGACGCCAGTGATCAGGTGCTCGCCGAAGCCATTCTCGCGCTGTGAAGTCACTCGGCGCCTGGCTACTGGCCGGGGCGTTGTTGCTGCTTGGCAACAGCGCCCACGCCGGCCTGCAACTGCGGCTCAAGACCGACGGTTTGAGTCCGGCTCAACAACAGGCCAGTCAGGCGCTGATCGATGAGGCCATGCAGAAACTGCCGCCGAGTTTCATCGAGCGCCTGGACCGGCGCATCGATGTCGGCTGGACGGACGACATGCCCGGCAATGCCTATGGCCAGGCCACCCTGGTCGCCGAACTCGATCTGAACCGTAAATTGCTCGCCGGGCTCACCGACGGCAGTGCAGCCAAAGAAAAAACCAATCGTCCCCACGGCACTGTGCGTCAGGAACTGCTCGCCACGGTGTTGCATGAAATCACCCACATTTATGACCGTGCACGCCTGTGGCCAGCCGCCGAACGTACGCTGATCCAGCGCTGCACCCGACGCAGCAACAGCGCCGGGCTGGTCGGTATACCCGACGAGTGCCGTGGTCAGAACGGTCGCCGCTTCACTCTCAGCGATGACCCTCGCCTGCTTGACCTTGCCGGCTGGCAGCAATACGTCGGCCGGCGTGGTGAGCGTGAACAACACAATCGGCAGATCGCCCGCAGCCCGGATCTGTACGAGATCTCCAGTCCCAAGGAGTTCGTTGCGGTCAACATGGAGTATTTCCTCCTCGACCCGAGCTACGCCTGCCGTCGCCCGGCGCTGTATCGCTATTACAAGGAACACTTTGGCTGGGCGCCGCCAGCCAAGGACACTTGCAGCAAGACCTTCGCGTTTCTCAATGCCGGCAACGATTTCGCCAAGCAACCGCTGGGGCAGGTCGATCCGGAACGGGTCTACGCCGTCGACTACCTGCTGGCCGAGGCCAACCAGAATTGGGTCAGCCGCTGGGGCCACAGCATGTTGCGCCTGGTGATCTGCGCGCCGGGCCGTCCACGTGGCCCGGACTGCCGGCTCGATCTCGATCAGCATCTGGTGTTGTCGTACCGCGCCTTCGTCGGCGACGTGCAGTTGTCGAGCTGGGACGGCCTGGTCGGCAAGTACCCCTCGCGACTGTTCGTATTGCCGCTCGCGCAGGTCATCGACGAATACACCAAAACCGAACTGCGCAGCCTTGCGTCAGTGCCGCTGAACCTGTCGCGTGACGAGATCGAAGGCGTGGTCGAGCACGCCGCCGAGATGCACTGGAGCTACGACGGCAACTACTTCTTCCTGTCCAACAACTGCGCGGTGGAAGGTTTGAAACTGTTGCGCAGCGGCAGTAACAACGCGCAACTGGTCGGTCTCGACAGCATCATGCCCAACGGTTTGCTCGAAGTGCTCAAGGGCCGCGGTCTGGCGGAGACAAGCGTACTGGATGACCCGAAAGAAGCCTTGCGTCTGGGATATCGCTTCGACTCGTTCCGCGATCGCTATCAGGCGATGTTCGATGTGCTGAAGAAACAGCTGCCGATCAAACAGACCTCCGTTGAAGAATGGCTTTCATTGTCCGCCGAACAACGCCGCGAGTGGTTCGAGCGCGCCGACCTGCGCACCAGCGCCGCGTTGTTGTTGCTGGAGCAAGCCAGTTATCGCCGTCAGTTGTTGCTGGCACAGGACGAGGTCAAGCAGCGCTACCTCGGTGCCCGGGAGCTGGAGAACGGCGGCATGGACAAGGCTAACGCGACCTTGCAGGAAATCCTCGCCAACAGCGGCTTCCTCAGCCGCCCGGCAGAGCTTCTTGATAGTCGTGGTTATGGGTTGCCACAGCCGAGCGAGTTCCGGCGGCTTGAGGATGAAAGCAGTCAGCGGCAGAAAAAGCTGCTGGTGCTGTCCGGTGATCTGGATGCTGAAGTGCGTAAGTTGCTAGAGCCCAAGCGCGCTGCGGAGATTGCGGCCAGTGAGGCCAATGTGAAGCAGATCGGCGAGCATTTGCGCAAATTGCACAAAGCCTCGGGCGGACTGGAACTGCCCTGAACTTGAGGCTGAACCTGATGCTGATGATGAGTGCATACCTTGTGGCGAGGGGATTTATCCCCGTTGGGTCGCGAAGCGGCCCCAAAATCAGCGAACCCGGTCAATCAGATAAACCGAGTCCGCTGAATTGCGACTGCTGCGCAGCCGAACGGGGATAAATCCCCTCGCCACAGGTGATGTGTGTCAGATCAATTGAGGACGCCATCGAGGATTTCGTAAACGATCCCGGTGCCCACCGCGATCAGCACAATGTCGCCGCCAGCCCGGCGCCATTCGTAACCCGGATAAACCGGCAAACGACCTAACGCGCGACCATCCAGGCGCTCACCGTAATAGCCGTGCGGCAATGGCCGGCCACGTTCCAGATGAATGCCCGGTGGTGGCGGCGCACCGCGCACGAAGTAGCCGTGGTTGTCGCGGATCGTCTGGCGCACAGGGCCAAAATCGCGCGGCGGCGGGCCGCCACGGTGGTCGTTTTGCGGGCCACGGTGGTCGTCACCGTGATTGTCACCGCGGTTATCGTAATGGCCCTGCGGCGGGCCGCCGTGGTCGTAATCACCGCGCTGATCGGCGCTGGCCAGCAACGGTGTCGCACTGATCATCAGCACGCCCAGTCCGGCAATCAGACGTTTCGGCATTTTCATCGGGTCTTTCCTCACTGCACTGACAGCAAAAAGGGATTCAGAACGTGGTTCTGAATCCCTCGGTCTTGCTGGATTAGTCTGTGCCGCGAGGCGCTAATTCCTCTGTATCAGGAACTTTACCTTCAGCTGACGCGAGCCTTACGCACGCCCTCGGACAGTGCCGAACACAGGCCCAGGACACCGTCGATAGCCTGATCCGGCGTGGTCGCGTTGGCGATGTGATCGATCAACGCCGAGCCCACCACCACACCGTCTGCCAGACGCGCGATGGATGCCGCTTGTTCCGGCGTACGGATGCCGAAACCGATGCTGATCGGCAAGTCGGTATGCCGACGCAGACGAGTGACCGCCTCTTCAACATGCTCCAGCGTCGCGGCGCCGGCACCGGTGACACCGGCAACCGACACGTAGTACACAAAACCGGAACTGCCGTTGAGTACCTTCGGCAGGCGCGCATCGTCGGTGGTCGGCGTGGTCAGACGGATGAAGTCCAGGCCGGCAGCCTGCGCCGGGTCGCACAGTTCTTCGTTGTGCTCTGGCGGCATGTCGACGACGATCAAGCCATCAACGCCGGCCTCTTTTGCGTCGGCAATAAAGCGCGGCACGCCATACATGTGGATCGGGTTGTAGTAACCCATCAGCACCAGCGGCGTGTCACTGTTGCCTTCACGGAACTCGCGAACCATCTGCAGGGTTTTCACCAGGTTCTGCTTGGCACCCAGTGCACGGATATTGGCCAACTGAATCGCTGGGCCATCGGCCATTGGATCGGTGAATGGCATGCCCAATTCGATCACGTCGGCGCCGGCACCCGGCAAGCCTTTGAGAATTGCCAGCGAGGTGTCGTAGTCCGGATCACCGGCCGTGACGAAGGTCACCAGTGCGGCGCGGTTTTGTTCTTTGAGTTCGGCAAAACGGGTTTGCAGGCGGCTCATCAGTGTTTCTCCTGCTTAGACTGTTCCATGTGATGCATGACGGTCTGCATGTCTTTGTCGCCACGGCCGGACAGGTTGACCACCATCAGGTGATCCTTCGGCAGCGACGGTGCGCGTTTGAACACTTCAGCCAGGGCGTGGGCGCTTTCCAGTGCGGGAATGATCCCTTCCAGGCGGCAGCATTTGTGGAACGCATCAAGGGCTTCGTCGTCGGTCACCGAGGTGTATTGAACGCGGCCAATGTCATGCAACCAGGCGTGTTCCGGGCCGATGCCCGGGTAATCGAGGCCGGCGGAAATCGAGTGCGCGTCGATGATCTGGCCATCGTCGTCCTGCAGCAGGAAAGTACGGTTACCGTGCAACACACCCGGAACGCCGCCGTTGAGGCTCGCGGCGTGCTTGCCGGTTTCGATGCCGTAACCAGCTGCTTCAACACCGATGATCTCGACGCTCTTGTCGTCGAGGAACGGGTGAAACAGGCCCATGGCGTTTGAGCCGCCACCGATGCACGCCACCAGGCTGTCCGGCAGACGACCTTCCTGGGCTTGCAACTGATCGCGGGTTTCCTTGCCGATCACAGCCTGAAAGTCGCGCACCATCGCGGGGTACGGATGCGGGCCGGCCACGGTGCCGATCAGGTAGAAAGTGCTGTCGACGTTGGTCACCCAGTCACGCAGCGCTTCGTTCATCGCGTCTTTCAGGGTGCCGGTGCCGGCGACGACTGGAATCACTTCAGCGCCGAGCAATTTCATGCGGAACACGTTGGCCTGCTGACGTTCGATGTCAGTGGTGCCCATGTAGATCACGCAATCCAGACCGAAACGTGCAGCGACGGTGGCGGTGGCCACGCCGTGCATGCCGGCGCCGGTTTCAGCGATGATGCGTTTCTTGCCCATGCGCCGTGCCAGCAGGATCTGGCCGATGCAGTTGTTGATCTTGTGCGCGCCGGTGTGGTTCAGCTCTTCGCGCTTGAGGTAGATCTTCGCGCCGCCGCAGAACTCGGTCAGGCGTTCAGCGAAATACAGCGGGCTCGGACGTCCGACGTAGTCGCGCTGGAAGTAGGCCAATTCTTCTTTGAATGCAGGATCTTCCTTGGCCGTTTCATATTCGCGGGCCAGATCAAGGATCAGCGGCATCAGGGTTTCAGCCACGTAGCGGCCACCGAACGAGCCGAACAGGCCGTTGGCGTCAGGGCCGTTACGCAGATCAGAGGTGTTCGAAGTCTGGGTCATGGGTCGCTCCAGGTGAATTCGGGTCGAAAGACAATGACGACCACTCTACCCCTGACCTTCTATGCTGAAAACCGATAAGATCGCCGCAACCTGTCAGGAAAACTCACAGATATCATGAGCCATGACCTTCCTCCCTTGAACGCCTTGCGCGCATTCGAAGCCACCGCCCGGCTGAACAGCGTCAGTCAGGCCGCCGAACAGCTGCACGTCACCCATGGCGCGGTCAGTCGTCAGCTCAAGGTGCTCGAAGAACACCTGGGTGTAAGTCTGTTCGTCAAGGATGGGCGCGGCTTGAAACTCACAGATGCCGGCGTGCGTTTACGCGATGCCAGCGGCGAAGCCTTCGACCGCTTGCGCAATGTTTGTGCCGAGCTGACACAAAGCACCGCCGATGCGCCGTTCGTACTCGGCTGCTCCGGAAGTCTGCTGGCGCGCTGGTTTATTCCGCGCTTGGGCCGATTGAATGCCGACCTGCCGGATTTGCGCTTGCACCTTTCAGCGGGTGAAGGCGATCTCGATCCTCGGCGTCCGGGGCTGGATGCCTTGCTACTGTTCGCCGAGCCGCCATGGCCGGCAGACATGCAGGTTTACGAATTGGCCGCCGAACGCATAGGCCCAGTGATGAGCCCACTGTTCAGCGGCTATCAACGCCTGCAAACAGCGCCAGCCGCATCGCTGCTCAATGAACCGCTGCTGCACACCACTTCTCGTCCACAGGCGTGGCCGAGCTGGGCACAGCAAAACCACCTCGACGCCAAGGCGTTGAAGCTCGGGCAAGGATTCGAGCATTTGTATTACTTGCTGGAAGCAGCGGTGGCAGGACTTGGCGTCGCCATCGCGCCGGAGCCGTTGGTGACTGAGGATTTGAAAGCGGGTCGCCTGGTTGCGCCGTGGGGTTTCTGTGAAACCCCGGCGCAACTGGCGTTGTGGCTACCCAAGCGCGCCGCAGACGGGCGCGCTCGGCAACTGGCGCAGTGGCTCAAAAATGAGCTGCACCAGAGCGATCACTCGCCGCGCTTGAACAGCAGATAAGCGGCTAGCAGACCGATCGCACCGACCGCCACACCGGCGGTCGTCCACGGATGTTCCTGAGCATAATCGCGCGTGGCGATCCCGGTCTCACGGGTTTTCACTTTGACTTCTTCATAGGCGTCGCTGAGCAGGTGACGCGAGTGTTTCAGCGCGCTTTCAGCATTGCTTTTCAGCGCTTTGAGGGTCTTGCGCGACTCGTCTGAAGCGTCGTCTTTCAAGCTTTCCAACGATTTGAGCAGACTCTCGATCTCGGCTTCCATGCTTTGCAACGAGGCTTTACGTAAAGAGGTGTTGGCCATGGTGGCTCTCCTGCATTGGTGATGAGTGGCGTGTGTTGTTTGGGACTTCAACGGTTTGAGAAAGTGCAGAAAATCTGAACTTCGTCTGCGCAGAGCCACCGAATTCAACAGTGCAGATTCACTGCTAGTCTCAATTTCACACGCCAAGGAGATCGCCATGAGTGACCATCACACGTACAAGAAAGTCGAGCTGGTCGGTTCGTCCGCCAGCAGCATCGAAGACGCCATCAACAACGCGCTGGCCGAGGCCAACAAGAGCATCAAGCACCTGGAGTGGTTTGAAGTGGTCGATACCCGTGGCCACATCAAGGACGGTAAGGCTGCACACTTTCAGGTGACACTGAAAGTCGGCTTCCGCATTGCCAGTAGCTGAGTTTGGTCTACGCTTCTGAACTTGCGCGCTGGCCGAGTGCCATAGGAATGGCAAAGCGCTACAGGGTGAGCGCATTGGGTAAACGACCCGATGCCCGCCTCTTTTAATCCGACCAGGGAGTGCGACCGATGAAGAAGTTCATGTTGGCAGTAGGTTTGTTGAGCCTTGCGGGTGGTGCGTTTGCTGCCGGCAAGCCTTGTGAAGAGCTGAAAAGCGAGATCGCGGCGAAGCTGGATGCCAAGGGCGTTTCGGGGTATTCGCTGGAGATTGTCGACAAGGGCGCCCACGACGGCAAAGTCGTCGGTACCTGCGAAGGCAAGACCAAGGAAATCGTCTACAAGCGCGGTTGATCGCGCCTGAAATGCAAAAAGCCGACGCCAATGCGTCGGCTTTTTTATGTCCCGAATTTGGGATTTTTGGTGGATTTGAAATCGAACCCCCTCACCCCAGCCCTGCCCTGCCCTGCCCCCCAAAGGGTAGAGGGGAAAGGGAGCAGATCGGGGGCTGTTGAAAACCTGAGTTCGAGTCGATTTTTCAGGTCGATGTCGAGCGCGAGAACTCCTCAATGAGTCCCCTCTCCCTCCGGGAAAAGGTTAGGGTGAGGGGCTTTTCAGCCCTTCATCACCTGCGCCAGCAGTTCGTAGGAATGCACGCGGTCGGCGTGTTCGTAGAGATCACTGGTGAAAATCAGCTCATCGGCCTGGGTTTGCTCGATCAGCACTTCGAGTTTCGCGCGGATTTTCTGCGGGCTGCCGACCATCGCCAGACCGAGGAAATCGCCCACCGCCTCACGCTCGTGTGGCAGCCACAGGCCTTCCATGGTTTTCACTGGCGGGCGCTGCACCAGACTTTGCCCACGCATCAGCGCAAGAATGCGCTGGTACACGGAAGTCGCCAGATAATCGGCTTGCTCATCGGTATCCGCTGCCACGAGTGGCACGCCGAGCATCACATACGGCTTGTCGAGCACCGCCGACGGCTTGAAGTGATTGCGATAGACGCGAATCGCCTCATGCATGAAGCGCGGTGCGAAATGCGAGGCGAAGGCGTAGGGCAAACCGCGCTCGCCGGCCAATTGCGCACTGAACAGACTGGAGCCGAGCAACCAGATCGGCACGTTGGTGCCGGTGCCCGGCATAGCGATCACGCGTTGATCCGGCGTGCGCGGGCCAAGGAAGCGGGCCAGTTCGGCAACGTCTTCAGGGAAATCATCGGCACTGCCAGAGCGTTCACGGCGCAGGGCCCGCGCGGTCATCTGGTCGGAGCCGGGCGCACGGCCCAAGCCCAGATCGATCCGCCCCGGATACAAACTTTCGAGGGTGCCGAACTGCTCGGCAATCACCAGCGGCGCATGGTTGGGCAGCATGACACCACCCGAGCCGACGCGAATGGTCGATGTACCACCGGCCAGATAGCCGAGTAACACCGATGTCGCCGAGCTGGCGATGCCATCCATGTTGTGGTGTTCGGCCACCCAGAACCGCGTGTAACCGAACTTCTCGGCATGCTGCGCCAGATCGAGCGAGTTGCGCAGAGACTGCGCCGGGCTGCCGTTTTCGCGAACCGGCACCAGATCGAGGGTAGAAAATTTTACGTCCGAGAGTTGCTTCATAAACCTGCTTCTCCAAGTGAGGAGGCAGGTTTTTCTTGCGAACGAAAACCTGCCGAATCCATAAGCGTGTTTTGTGCAATGAGGGCATATACCCGAGTTTCAATAGCAGCGTCGAAATTTCCTACTAAAAAAGTCAACGATTCAGACAGGCTGAACTTTGTCGCGCCATCTATCCTCAGAAGCCTTGCAAGCAAAAACCACGTCGGCGCGGCATTCCGCGCCAGATCTTGAGGAGGCAGACATGGCTATCGTGAAGAAAGCATCCGCACATTGGGCAGGTGACCTGAAAACCGGCATCGGCTCGATTTCCACCGAAACCGGTGTCCTCAGAGAAGCACCATACGGCTTCAAGGCACGTTTCGAAGGCGGCAAGGGCACCAACCCGGAAGAACTGATCGGCGCCGCGCATGCCGGTTGTTTCTCGATGGCGTTCTCGATGATTCTCGGCGATGCGGGCCTCAAGGCCGACAGCATCGACACCCAGGCAGAAGTCACCCTTGATCAGGTTGAGGGCGGTTTCGCGATCACGGCGGTAAAGCTGATCCTCAAGGCGAAAATCCCTGGGGCGACGCAGGCGCAGTTTGATGAGCTGAGCAAAAAGGCCAAGGAAGGGTGCCCGGTGTCCAAGGTGCTGAATGCCAAGATTAGCCTTGAAGCAACGCTGGTCAGCTGATTCGGCGCACTTGAATAGCAGCGACATAAGCCTGTGGGAGCTGGTTTGCCAGCGATTGCGGTGGATACGGCGAGATTGATGGTCGCTGTGCCGACGTCATCGCTGGCAAGCCAGGCTCCCACAGGGATTTCAGGGCATCTGATAATTCGTTAACACTGCCGCACAAGATGTGAGCGAAGTCAGAACTCGTTTTGTGGAAATATGGTCGAATAGGTGACAGCAGCTTCAGCGCACGCCCGTGCGCGCTGCCTCAGGGAGCTTCACTCATGAAACGTATTGGCTTGGCGATCCTCTGCAGTGCATTGGCCACCTCGGTTGTTGCGGCACCCAAAGATTGCGAAGAACTCAGAAAAGAGATCGAGGTAAAGATTCAGGCTAAAGCAGTGCCGTCCTACACGCTGGAAATCGTCAGCAAGGAAGAAGCCGAAAAACATGACATCGCAATGGTTGTCGGTTCTTGTGAGAACGGCACCAAAGCAATCATCTATCAGAAGAACGACAGCTGAAGTCGTTTACGGTACGCAGTTGATCTGACGCTCTTCAGCGACAATCTTGCCTTCGCGGTTGATCAGCCGGGCGCTGGGCGTGAAGGCCAATGATCGGGCCTCCAGCCGATAACGCTGCCCGGCCTCGAATTGATCGTAACGCAAGGTCATGTAACACAACCGCTCCTGCGGGTCGGTGTTCATGCCCAGGCCACCGCCGAAAATTTCGAAATCGAAGCGTACAGTCAGCTCATGGCTGCCCGGCGCGACTTGAAAAAAGCGCCCGTCCTCCAGGCGCACGTTGTCCAGCCGCTCGGCCATCAGCACTTTGCCCCCGGGTGCCGGCATCGCAAAGTCGACCCAGGCTTTACCGGGATCCGCCGCCGGCAGCGGGCTCTGGCAGCCAGCAACGAGACTTGCAGCGAGCAACAGCGTCAACCTGCGCATGATCGATGTCCTTTGATTTGGACATCCAGCATAACGCCGATCAGGTCTTCTGACAGCCCGCCGGCGTGCCCTGCCCAACGACGTTGCGTTGCTCGTCATAGAGCTTGGCCCACGGCCGGAAACCGATGCTGCCGGCCTGCAACTGATAGCGCTGGCCGGCATTGAAATCCTTGAATTTCACGTTCATCTGACAATCGCGCCACAGCGGTTCGGCGTCGGGGCCGATGTTGGTCGCGGCCACCGGAAATTGATAACGCACCTTCAGTTCATGGCTGCCGGGCTGTACCTCGAAGTAGCGTTTGTCGACGGCGGACTTGCGATCGACTTCCAGCGCTTGCAGCGCCGTGTCTTGTTGCCGTGCATCGAGATCGATCCAGGCTTGCGAAGGGTCAGGATCGGGCATTCCGAATCCGGCACAACCGGCCAATGTCAGCAGGCCTCCCGTCAGCATCAACATGCGCATAGCGGTGCTCCTTTAGGCGGGATAGTCTTGCGAGCAGACTCTCCGGGGGGATTTCTTATTTTGATCAGGCCTTTTCCAAGCCATGGGTTACTTGATCGCGTTTTTCGGGTTTTGTTTCCGGGTGTGTTGCTTTTGTTGCTCAACGGTTGCACCAGCGTCAGCTATTACGGCCAGTTGGCCAGTGGTCAGTTGCAATTGCTGCGGGCGCGCGAGCCGGTGGAAAAGGTCATTGCCGACCCGAGCCGCGACGCGACATTGCGCAAGCATCTGGCCCAGTCGCAAAAAGCCCGCGCATTCGCCAGCGAGCACCTGCATTTGCCGGACAATCAGAGCTATCGCCTGTACGCCGACATTGGCCGGCCGTTCGTGGTGTGGAATGTGTTCGCCACTCAGGAGTTTTCCCTGACACCGCAGAACCATTGCTTTCCGATTGCCGGGTGCGTGGCATATCGCGGTTACTACAGCCAAGGCGCGGCACGCGGCGAAGCGGCGATCCAGCGTTTGCAGGGTATGGACGTGTCGATTGGCGGTGTCGAGGCGTACTCGACGCTCGGCTGGTTCAATGACCCGATCATCAACACCATGATGGGTTGGGGCGACGAACGCCTGGCCACGCTGATCTTTCACGAACTGGCGCATCAGCGCTTTTATGTGAAGGACGACACCGAGTTCAACGAGTCCTTTGCCACGTTTGTCGAGCAGGAAGGCACGCGGCAGTGGCACGCGTCTCGCGGATTACCCGCAGATACCGATTCACGGTTGCAGCAGCGTGATCAGTTTATTGCGTTGGTGCTGGATACCCGCTCTCGGTTGGAGAAGCTGTACGCCCAACCATTGCCGGTGGAACAGATGCGCGAACGCAAAGCGGCAGAATTCGAGCAGTTTCGCCGGGATTACCGAACCATTCGCGACAGCCAATGGGCCGGGGACAAGCGCTATGACGCCTGGGTGAATGCGCCATTGAACAACGCGCGGTTGTTGCCGTTTGGACTGTATGACCAATGGGTGCCGGCGTTTTCGGCGTTGTTCAAAAAGGTCGAGGGAGATTGGCAGAGGTTTTATGTCGAGGTCGAGAAATTGGGTGAACTGCCGGTGTCTGAGCGCAAGGCGACGCTCAGGGCATTGGCAGAATCCTGATTGCGCATTTGGCTGAGACTACTCCTTCGCGGGCAAACCTTGCTCCTACAGATGAGTCGCAGGTGCGCTTTTTTGTAGGAGCAAGGCTTGCCCGCGAAGAGGCCTCTGAATGTTCACACCCAAATGGCATCCCACAGCGGATAGTCACCAATTTTCTTGACCAGTCCAGCACGAAGCGGGTTGGCAACGATATATCGGGCAACCGCTTGGAGATCCTCTTCCCGCCTGATTGCTCTGTCATGAAAGCCTGACTGCCACAGGGTGCCCTCCATCTTAAGCAACCGATTCAAAGCAACCGTGGTGCGAGATTTCGTTCTCCCCATCAACGATGGCAGCGTCGAGTTTTGCAGCTCAATCAGCCAATGAAAGTGGTCAGGCATGACCACCCAGGCCAATGATTTGGCCAGTTGCTCATGCTCGGCTATCTGGAACGCATTGACGGCCAGTCGGCCGGCTGGAAAGGTAGAAAAAACAGGGCGACGGTTTCGGACTACGGCAGTCAGCAGATAAATCTGTCCTTCATCGAAATAGCGTCCAAGGCGCAGGCGATGGGCGTGGCATGGGCTTTTCATGAGCGATCCTCCTTTATCGTGAACTCTGCACTCACACTAGATCGTTGGAGGAAAAATCGATGAATAACAATTAATCGGGATGTTTCTGAGGACCTCTTCGCGGGCAAGCCTTGCTCCTACAGATGAGTCGCAGGTGCGCTTTTTTGTAGGAGCAAGGCTTGCCCGCGAAGACTGACTGATCAGCGCAGCAGAAATGCCTGATGCAACTCGTCCAGTGTTTCAAAGTGATAAGCCGGTGCTTCGGCATTCAATTCTTCAAAACTGCCAAACCCATAGCCCACCGCCGCCGCATCCAGGCCATTGCTGCGTGCACCGATGAGGTCATGTTTGCGGTCGCCGATCATCAGCGTGTTCGCCGGGTCCAAACCCTCTTCTTTGATCAAGTGCGCAATCAACTCAACCTTGTTGGTGCGCGTGCCATCCAGCTCGCTTCCGTAAATCACCTTGAAGTGTCGGGCGAAGTCGAAATGCCGGGCAATCTCACGGGCGAAAATCCACGGCTTGGACGTCGCGATATACAGCTGCCGACCTTGACCACTGAGGGTTTCCAGCAACGGCGTAACACCATCGAACACGCGGTTTTCATAGAGGCCGGTGACTTTGAAACGCTCGCGATAGAAATTCACCGCGTCCCACGCCTTGGCCTCGTCGAAGTCGTAGAACTGCATGAATGCCTGTAGCAACGGCGGGCCGATAAAGTGTTCGAGTTTGGTCAGGTCCGGCTCATCGATGCCGAGTTTGGCCAGGGCGAACTGGATGGAACGGGTGATGCCCTCACGCGGGTCGGTCAGGGTGCCATCGAGGTCGAACAGTACGGTTTGGTAATGCATGAATATTCCCAAGCAGGTGTCAGTCGATTCAGATCTGGTCGTAGCCTTCGGCCAGATGCAGATCCTTGAGCTTCACGTAGTTGGCGGCGCTGTAGGTGAAGAAGGCATTTTCCTTGTCGCTTAATGGGCGAATCTGTTTCACCGGGCTGCCCACGTAGAGGAAACCACTTTCCAGGCGCTTGCCCGGCGGCACCAGACTGCCAGCGCCGATGATCACATCATCCTCGACCACCGCGCCGTCCATGACGATGCTGCCCATGCCGATCAACACGCGGCTGCCGACTGTGCAGCCGTGCAGCATGACTTTGTGAGCGATGGTCACGTCATCGCCGATCAGCAGCGGGAAGCCGTCCGGGTTGAACGGGCCGGCGTGGGTGATGTGCAATACGCAGCCGTCCTGCACGCTGGTGCGCGCGCCGATGCGGATGCGGTGCATGTCGCCACGGATCACGGTCAGCGGCCAGACCGAGCTGTCTTCACCGATTTCGACGTCGCCGATCACCACCGCCGAGGCGTCAACAAACGCGCCTTTGCGCAGGCTGGGGGTGTGATTCTGGTACTTGCGAACGGACACGATAATTTCTCTCTCTGTCGCCGATAGCTGCGGTGAATGCCGATTGTAATTAAGATGGTTGCATGTTTCCCCAGCCAAGGTGCCAACCGTGAGCGTGAACAACCCTCTGCTGCAGTCCTACGACCTGCCACCGTTCTCCACGATCCGTGCCGAACACGTCCTGCCCGCCATCGAAACGATCCTGGCCGACAACCGCGCCGCCATCGCCGAAATTCTCAAGACTCAGGTGCAGAACCCGACCTGGGCCGGCCTGGTATTGGCGATGGACGAACTCAATGATCGCCTCAGCGCCGCCTGGAGCCCCGTCAGCCACCTCAACGCCGTGTGCAACAGCGCCGAATTGCGTGAAGCCTACGAGTCGTGCCTGCCCGCCCTGAGCGCCTACTCCACCGAGATGGGCCAGAACCGCGAACTGTTCCAGGCGTTTGAAGCGCTGGCCAACAGCCCCGAAGCCGGCGGTTTCGACGTGGCGCAAAAGACTATTCTGGAACACGCTCTGCGTGACTTCCGTCTGTCGGGTATCGATCTGCCGGAAGCCGAGCAGAAACGCTACGCCGAAGTGCAGAGCAAGCTGTCCGAACTGGGCAGTCGTTTCTCCAATCAGCTGCTCGACGCCACACAGGCGTGGACCAAGCACGTCAGCGACGAAGCCGCCCTTGCCGGCCTGACCGATTCGGCCAAGGCGCAAATGGCCGCTGCTGCACAGGCCAAAGGCCTCGATGGCTGGCTGATCACCCTGGAATTCCCGAGCTACTACGCGGTGATGACCTACGCGCAAGACCGTGCGCTGCGCGAAGAAGTCTACGCCGCCTACTGCACCCGCGCCTCGGATCAAGGCCCGAACGCCGGCCAGAACGACAACGGCCCGGTGATGGAAGAGATCCTCGACCTGCGTCAGGAACTGGCCAAACTCTTGGGCTTCACCAGCTTCTCCGAGCTGAGCCTGGCGACCAAAATGGCCGAGTCCAGCGATCAGGTGCTGAGCTTCCTGCGCGATCTGGCCAAGCGCAGCAAACCTTTCGCCGCACAGGATCTGCAACAACTGCGCGCTTACGCCGCCGAACAGGGTTGCGCCGACCTGCAAAGCTGGGACAGCGGTTTCTACGGTGAAAAGCTCCGTGAACAACGCTACAGCGTCGCCCAGGAAGCCCTGCGCGCCTACTTCCCGATCGACAAGGTCTTGGGCGGTCTGTTCGCCATCGTGCAACGTCTGTACGGCATCGAAATCGCCGAACAGAAAGGCTTCGACACCTGGCATCCGGATGTACGCCTGTTCGAAATCAAGGAAAACGGTCAGCACGTCGGCCGCTTCTTCTTCGACCTCTATGCCCGCGCCAACAAGCGTGGCGGTGCATGGATGGACGGCGCCCGCGACCGCCGTCGCACCGTAGAGGGCGTGCTGCAAAGCCCGGTGGCCAATCTGGTGTGCAACTTCACCCCGGCCGACAGCGGCAAGCCTGCGCTGCTGACCCACGATGAAGTGACCACGCTGTTCCACGAATTCGGGCATGGCCTGCATCACCTGCTGACCCGCGTTGAGCATGCCGGCGTGTCCGGTATCAACGGCGTGGCGTGGGACGCGGTCGAACTGCCAAGCCAGTTCATGGAAAACTGGTGCTGGGAACCGGAAGGCCTCGCGCTGATCTCTGGTCACTACGAAAGCGGCGAACCGCTGCCCCAGGATCTGCTGGAAAAAATGCTCGCAGCGAAAAACTTCCAGTCCGGCCTGATGATGGTGCGTCAGCTGGAGTTCTCGCTGTTCGACTTCGAACTGCACGCCACTCACGGTGACGGCCGCAGCGTTGCGCAGGTGCTGGAAGGCGTGCGCGACGAGGTGTCGGTGATGCGTCCGCCAGCCTATAACCGCTTCCCGAACAGCTTCGCGCACATTTTTGCCGGCGGTTACGCAGCGGGTTACTACAGCTACAAATGGGCTGAAGTATTGTCGGCCGATGCCTTCTCCAAGTTCGAAGAAGACGGCGTGCTCAACGCTGAAACCGGTCGCGCTTTCCGCGAAGCGATTCTGGCGCGCGGCGGTTCGCAGGCGCCGATGGTGCTGTTCGTCGACTTCCGTGGCCGTGAGCCATCGATTGACGCACTGTTACGCCACAGCGGTCTGAGTGAGGACGCGGCAGCATGAGTGAGGGGCCTGTGATTACCAAAAAACGCTTTATCGCCGGGGCAGTCTGCCCGGCGTGCAGCGAGCCGGACAAGTTGATGATGTGGAACGAAGACAGCGTGCCGCACCGTGAATGCGTGGCCTGCGGTTACGCCGACACGCTCAACGAGCAAGGGCTGTCGGTGCCGAAAGAACTGGGCACGCGGGTTAACACCAGCGCTGTCAACAAACCTGCGCCAGACAAAACCGTGCAGGCAGTGCAGTTTTTCCCCAACCCGAAGCTGAAGAAAAAGCCTGACGAGCAACACTGACGGATGACCCACCTTTCACCGATTGCTCGGTGAAAGGTGGTAACTATGTACCGCCCTTCCCCTGCGCTTCCTGATTAGGCTGGCTGTTTCAGCCATCCCTCAAGGAAGACGCCATGCCTGATTCCAATCCGCTGTTACAACACTGGACGCTCCCTCCGTGGTCGACGGTGCGCGCCGAACACCTGCTGCCGGCCATCACAACGATTGTGACCAACAATCAGCAGACCATTGAGCACGTCATCGCCAGCCAGACCGAGCAGCCGAACTGGGACGACCTGATCCTCGCCATCAATGAAGCCGATGCCGCATTGGCGGAAACCATGGCGGTGATCGAATACCTTTCGATGAGCAAATCCGCCGATAGCGCGTGGCAACAGGCGAGCGCGCAGTGCAGCCAGATCGCCGCGCAATATAGAACTGACAAGACGGCGAGCCTGCCGTTGTTCCGTACTTTTCAACGCTTGGAAAACAGTGCAGTCGCCGCTCATTTCGATGCCTCACGCAAAGCGTCACTGGCAAAAATCCTGCGCGCGTATCGCTTGTCCGGCGTTGAGTTGCCGGCGGCGCAACAAGAGAAGCTTGCACGCTTGAATCGCGTCATTGGCCTGCTCGAACAATTGTTCGTCAGTCAGATCGAACTCGCCAACGCCGCTTGGACCCGGCACATCACCGATGCCGCGCTGCTCGAAGGGCTGAGCCTGCACAGCCAGGCACAACTGGCGCTCAAGGCCAGAGAGGCCGGGCTCGATGGCTGGCTGCTTACACTGGATCTGAACACTTGCCAGCAAATCATGACGTACGCGCACAACCGCAGCTTGCGCGAGGAATACTTTATTGCGTGGAGCACCCGCGCCTCCGATCAGGGCCCGCAGGCGAATCAGTTCGATAACGAGCCGGTGTTGAGCTTGCTGCTGGCGTTGCGACAAGAGAAGGCCGAAGTGCTGGGTTTCGACAACTTCGCCCAGTTGCGCCTCAACAACCGGGTGATCACCGACACCACTCAGGTCAGCGCCTTCCTGCGCGAGCAAGTGGCGCTGGCCACGCCTTTGCTGGAGCAAGAGGCACAAACCCTGCGAACGTTCGCCGATCAGCAGGGTTTCGGGACGATTGAGGCATGGGATGAAGATTTCCTCGGCGAGCAGTTACGCGTGCAGCAACTGGATGGCGCGCTGCAGGGCTTACGCAATTTCTTCCCGCTGGACGACACGCTGCGCGGCTTATGCCGGTTCAGTGAACACCTGTTCGGTATCGCCATTCGTGAGCAACCCACGTTTGATCGCTGGCATGAGCAGGTGCGTCTGTTCGAGGTCAGCGAACACGACCAGGTGATCGGGCACATCTATCTGGATCCATACGCGGGCGAGCACTCGGCGGACTTTGCCTGGACAGGCACCGTGCGCAATCGGCGAATCAATGCCGAAGGTCGCTTGTCGACGCCGATTGCCGTGCTGTCCAGCCACTTCACCGCCCCGACGGCGGAGCACCCGTGTCTGCTTTCGCATCACGATCTGCGGGTGCTGCTCCATGAGTTCGGGCATTGCCTGCAACAGGTACTGACGCGCTCACCGCATTTCAACCTGTCAGGCATTTCCCAATTTGCCCGGGACTGCGCCGAATTCACCGGGCAGTTTTTTGAGCATTGGTGCCTGTCGCGGGAGTTTCTCCTGTGGCTGGCGGCGCACCATCAAACCGGGGAGCGCCTGACCACAGAGCGGGTCAACACCGCACTGACCGCGCTTGAGGCACAGACCAGCCGGGCCACGGCGATGTTGCTGTTGGGCGCGTTGCTGGATTTTGAATTGCACAAAAGCCACGGCGACGGCCGCAGCATTGCGCAAGTGTTCGAGGAGGTGCAGCACGAGTTTCCAGCGTTACAACTGCCGACCTACTGCCGATTCGCCAACAGCTTCGATTATCTGGCCACCGGTTACGAAGCCTCGGTGTACGCCTACAAATGGTCGGGCGTGCTGGCGACTGAAGCCTTTAAACGCTTCGAGCGCGAGGGTGTGTTCAACCCGCGCACCGGTCGGGCCTTTCGCGAAGCGTTTTTCTCGGGCGACTCGCTGTCGCTGCCGAGCGCTTTGCACACGTTCCTTGAGCGGCCAGTCAATGCTCAACTCACTGCGCCGGGTTCAGATGAGCAAAATGCTCACTTGAGATTGACCGACTGAAACCAGCTCTTCATCGAGCAGGTCGCAAACGCGCTGGTGCTGCAATCACCATTGGCCAGCGCGGTGCGCAATTTGTCGACATCGGCCTGCATCACATAGCGCACGCTGTCGCGGAAATGGCCGCTTTCACCAAAACCGCCCTGGGTCATTTCGCTCAAGGCGTCTTCTTTGCTCCAGCCCTGCACCACCACTCGATACATCGCTGCCATCAGGCCGGTGCGGTCGGAACCGTGTTTGCAATGCATCAGCACCGGGCCATTGGCCTCGGCAGCCTGAATGGCACGCAGCGTCTTAAGAACGTCGGCATCGTCGACATGGTTGGTGCGATAAGGCAACTGCACCTGGTTGATGCCGGAGTCGGACAACCAGCTACTGTCGGCTTCCGGCAGGAAGTTGATCACCGTCGCGACCTTGAGATTTTTCAGCAGCGGCACCGCCCCACCATCGGGCAATGCGCTGCGGTAGAGCGTCGGCGACATCTGGAACAGGTTGTATTGCACTTCGACCGGTTGCGCCCATTCGTTCGGGCGCACCGTTGCCGCCGCCGCAGCCTGAGCGGGCATCCAGTGCAATAGTGCAACAAGCGATAAACACAAAGCAGGGAAAAAACGCACTCGGGACATGCTGGGGTGACCGTGTCGGGATTGATCGGTGAGAGGTGCCACAGCATCGATGTTCAGCGGTCAAAGCCCCGTGAGCCGATTGTCAAAGAAATGTGAATCGAAGCTGTTTCAGCGCATGCGCTGAAGAAAAACCGCGGTTTTTTCCGCCGAATCGGTTCATACAGAAGCTTAGCCTGCTACCATTTGTCACACGATGTTGCAGACTCGTCCCCCTTTTCCGGGTCAGACCGGTTGCGTCGCGACGAAAAATCCTCAAGCCGTTCGCAGAAACGGCTGAACCCCTAATGCCTGATGAGGTGCCCTCCATGTCTGACGCAGATCGAGACAATCCGCGGCGTGAGTTTTTGCGTAAATCCCTGACCCTGATTCCGGTCGTCACTCTGGCCGGTACCGCGCTGGGCAGCAGCGTCTTGCAAGCCGCGCCTGAAGCCGCACCGCCTGCGCCCCCAGCACAACCGGCCCGCACAGACGCCAGCGTCTACCAGCCGAGCTATTTCACCGCCGAAGAATGGGCGTTCATCAATGCCGCCGTCGCGCAATTGATCCCTAACGATGCACAGGGTCCGGGCGCGCTCGAAGCGGGCGTGCCGGAATACATCGACCGGCAGATGAACACCCCGTACGCCGCCGGAGCCCTGTGGTTCATGCAAGGCCCGTTCAATGCCGACGCCGCGCCGGAGATGGGTTGGCAGAGCAAACTGGTGCCTAAAGAGATCTATCGTCTCGGCATCGCCGCCACGGATCAGTGGGCAAAATCCCTCAACGGTAAAGTATTTGCTGAGCAAGACAGCGCTACCCGAGACGATTTGCTCAAGCAACTAGAAGCTGGCAAACCGCAGTTCGACGCGGTTCCGGCGAAGATTTTCTTCAACCTGCTGCTGCAAAACACCAAGGAAGGGTTCTTCTGCGACCCGATCCACGGTGGCAACAAAGGCATGGTCGGCTGGACCATGATCGGCTTCCCCGGCGCCCGCGCCGATTTCATGGACTGGGTGGAACGCAACGAGCAATACCCCTTCCCGGCAGTTTCGATTCGCGGCGAGAGGGCGTGAGCATGGCAACAGTAATGAAGAAGGTCGACGCAGTGATCGTCGGTTTCGGCTGGACAGGCGCAATCATGGCCAAAGAGCTGACCGAGGCTGGGCTCAACGTGCTGGCGCTGGAGCGCGGGCCGATGCAGGACACCTACCCTGACGGCAACTACCCACAGGTGATCGACGAACTCACCTACAGCGTGCGCAAAAAACTCTTCCAGGACATCTCCAAAGAGACCGTGACCATTCGCCATAGCGTCAACGACATCGCGCTGCCGAACCGTCAGTTGGGCGCGTTTCTGCCGGGCAACGGTGTCGGCGGCGCCGGTCTGCACTGGTCGGGCGTGCACTTTCGCGTCGACCCGATCGAGTTGCGCATGCGTAGCCACTACGAAGAGCGCTACGGCAAAAGCTTTATCCCCAAGGACATGACCATCCAGGACTTTGGCGTCAGCTATGAAGAGCTGGAGCCGTTCTTCGATTTCGCCGAAAAAGTCTTCGGCACCTCTGGCCAGGCATGGACCGTCAAAGGCCAACTGGTCGGTCAGGGCAAGGGCGGCAATCCTTACGCGCCCGATCGCTCCAACCCGTTCCCGCTGGAAGCGCAGAAGAACACCGTTTCCGCACAGCTGTTCGGCAAAGCGGCGACTGAAGTCGGTTACAAACCCTACAACCTGCCTTCGGCGAACACCTCGGGGCCCTACACCAACCCTTACGGCGCACAAATGGGCCCGTGCAACTTCTGCGGGTTCTGCAGCGGTTACGTTTGCTACATGTATTCCAAAGCCTCGCCGAACGTGAACATTCTGCCAGCGCTCAAGCCGCTGCCGAATTTCGAGCTGCGCGCCAACGCGCACGTGCTGCGGATCAACCTCGACAGCACGAAAAGCAAAGCCACTGGCGTCACCTACGTCGACGGTCAGGGCCGCGAGATCGAGCAACCGGCGGATCTGGTGATCCTCGGCGCGTTCCAGTTGCACAACGTGCGTTTGATGCTGCTCTCGGGCATCGGCAAACCCTACGACCCGATCAGCGGCGAAGGCGTGGTCGGGCGTAACTTCGCTTACCAGAACATGGCGACCATCAAGGCGTTCTTCGACAAGGACACCCACACCAACAACTTCATCGGCGCCGGCGGTAACGGCGTGGCGCTGGATGACTTCAACGCCGACAACTTCGACCACGGCCCACACGGCTTCGTCGGTGGTTCGCCGATGTGGGTCAACCAGGCCGGCAGCCGGCCGATTGCCGGCACTTCCAACCCGCCGGGCACACCGGCCTGGGGCAGTGCGTGGAAACGCGCGACCGCCGATTACTACACCCATCAGGTCTCGATGGACGCCCACGGCGCGCATCAGTCCTACCGTGGCAACTACCTCGATCTCGACCCGGTTTACCGCGATGCCTACGGCTTGCCGCTGCTGCGGATGACGTTCGACTGGCAGGAAAACGACATCAAGATGAACCGCTTCATGGTCGAGAAAATGGGCAAGATCGCCGAAGCCATGGGCCCGAAAGCCATTGCCGTGATCGGCAAGCAAGTCGGCGACCACTTCAACACCGCGGCCTACCAGACCACCCACCTCAACGGTGGCGCGATCATGGGCACCGACCCGAAAACCAGCGCACTGAACCGCTACTTGCAGAGCTGGGACGTGCATAACGTCTTCGTGCCGGGTGCGTCGGCGTTCCCGCAGGGCCTGGGTTACAACCCGACCGGTCTGGTCGCGGCATTGACCTATTGGTCGGCGAAGGCGATCCGTGAGCAATACCTGAAAAACCCCGGCCCGCTGGTTCAGGCTTAAGGAGCGATGACCATGAAGACTCTCGTTATCGCGACCCTGGCGCTTCTCGGCAGTGCCTCAATCCATGCGGCCGACGTTGATCAGGCATTGATCAAACAAGGCGAATACCTCGCCCGCGCCGGTGACTGCGTGGCCTGCCATACCGCCAAGGGCGGCAAACCTTTCGCCGGCGGCCTGCCGATGGAAACCCCGATCGGCACGATCTATTCGACCAACATCACCCCGGATAAAACCGGCGTCGGTGAATACAGCTTCGAAGACTTCGATCAGGCCGTACGGCATGGCGTCGCCAAAAACGGCAGTACGTTGTACCCGGCGATGCCGTATCCGTCCTACGCGCGCGTCAGCGAAACCGACATGAAGGCGCTGTACGCGTTCTTTATGCACGGCGTTGAACCGGTCGCGCAGGAGAACAAGGCCAGCGACATTCCGTGGCCGTTGAGCATGCGCTGGCCGCTGATGGGCTGGCGCTGGATGTTTGCACCGAAAGTCGAGGACTACACCGCGACCAGTACCGACCCGGTGATCGACCGTGGCGCGTATCTGGTTGAAGGCCTCGGCCATTGCGGCGCCTGCCACACTCCCCGTGCGCTGACCATGCAGGAAAAATCCCTGAGCGCGACTGACGGCAAAAACTTCCTCGCCGGCAGCGCGCCGCTGGAAGGCTGGATCGCCAAGAGTTTGCGCGGTGATCACAAGGATGGCCTCGGCGGCTGGAGCGAGGAGCAACTGGTGCAATTCCTCAAAACCGGTCGCAGCGATCGCAGCGCGGTGTTCGGCGGCATGAGCGATGTGGTCACCCACAGCATGCAATACATGACCGACGCCGACCTGACCGCGATTGCCCGTTACCTGAAATCGCTGCCGGCCAATGATCCTGCCGACCAGCCGCACCAGTACGACGAGAAAGCCGCCAAAGCCTTGTGGAACGGTGACGACAGCCAACGCGGCGCCTCGGTGTACATCGATAACTGCGCGGCGTGCCACCGTACCGATGGCCACGGTTACACGCGAGTGTTCCCGGCGCTGGCGGGCAATCCGGTGCTGCAATCGGAAGATCCGACCTCGCTGATTCACATCGTACTCAAGGGCGGGACTTTGCCGGCGACCCACACCGCACCTTCGACCTTCACGATGCCGGGTTTCGCCTGGCGCTTGTCGGATCAGGAAGTGGCGGATGTGGTGAGTTTTATTCGTGGCAGTTGGGGTAATAAAGGCGCACCGGTGAAAGCTGCCGAGGTAGCCAATCTGCGAAAAAACGACATGCAGACGACTTCCGGGGATGACCTGGGGCAAATCACCACACCTAAATAATAGCGACTCTGAAAGTCCCGCTGCTACAGCACAAGTTGTAGTGCGTAGCAGCGGATCAAACTTCTGAATGGTCAGCTTGGCTGTCGCTTATGACAGAGTGAAGCCCTTTAACAGTTTTTGTTTTCTCCCCGCCATCACCCCCCCCTGTAATTGCATACACCTGTCAACTCTGACAGTAGACGGTATACACGAGCTGTTTTAACGTCAGAACTGATGCAGTACCACTCTTTGGTATTTCGCGAGCAGGGAGCAAAACACATGAGCTATTCAGTGGCTGTAGAGTTCAGGGATACGAATGCAGACGGACAACAAGAGGCAATCATTTCACGCTACAACAATGGATATGCAAAAAATCTCAACCCGGACGTTGTGGTTACGGCCTACGCGAACCCTGAAGGTGTGTATGAGCAGCTCGACGGTGTAGACGATGTCGAAGGCAACGACGGGGTCGATGAGAATGATGCGTTTACGTACTCGGTTGCAGCTGAACTTGCTTCAAAACTTGTCGGTTTGAGCAGCGTAGGTGGAGGCCGTCTATACAGCTTTATTCTGATCTCGGCTGAGCGAAAAGCGCATGAAGAAAAACCCGCTGAAGTTACTGTAAATTTCTTTAATACCTCAAACACAGACTTGTCTCAGCCTGATGCTATCGTCACTCTGAAACTCAACGACACTGGCTCCTACAAAGTCTTGGAGCCTTCACAAGGTAATGGCAAATTCGAGCTTGATGCTGATGGGGATGGTGACTCCGATGCAAATGACAAATGGATTCTCGCAAGAATCGTGACATCGTTTGTGTCAATGAGAAACTTTGCCAAGTGAATCGATAGTCCAATTCAGAATTGCTGAATGGCTCACAAATTTCGTCAGGCAGTAAATCCCTCAAGCCATTTTTGAAGTAGGGATTTACTGCATGTTTGTGTAGGCGCCGCTCAGCGCTTCTGGTTATTTAAGGATTGATAATACTTGCATAGGCTTTGGCCAGTGCCGCCAGTTTGGCTTTGTCGTCTTCACCAATCACACCGTCGCGATCCACGTCTTGATTGAGACGACCAACAGTAAAGATCTTGCCCCCGTCTTTAGAGGTCGCGGTGACCATGATCGAATCAACCAGCAATTCGCTATGGGTGGAGGTTTGCGCGTCCCACGCCAGTTCCTTGCGGGCTAGTTGCAGGGACACCAGAGTATTGGGCTCCGACTGGCCGGGTTGCATAAGTTGCAGAAAGACACCACGATCATTGAAAAATGACACAGTTAAATCCTTTTATTTAATAAGTTAGGTACACAACGAAAGACTACAAACTCAAGACCTGAATAACCAGCCGATAGTTGTTTCGCTAGTTTGCACATAACAACTTACTCATTCCTGGCAATTAAAATGTGGATTCGAACCGTGATTTATTAGCCGGGCAGCCAAACGGTAGTGGTCAAAAACCGCCCAAAGCGATTACTGTATGGATATACAGAAAAAGGATTCGACTGATGTCCATCGCCCTGCCCCCACGCGGTCGTGGCACCGCGACTAACCCGCACAATCGCTTCGCGCCAAGCCGTTCGGTGGCCGAGGACGACGGCTGGTATCAGGAAGTGCCCGAGACGCAAAACACCGAGGTGATGATCGAAACCGCGAAAACCATCATCACCCGCAACACTTCGCCGGACCTGCCCTTTGATCGCTCGATCAATCCTTATCGCGGTTGCGAGCATGGCTGCATCTATTGCTACGCGCGGCCCAGCCACGCCTATTGGGACATGTCGCCGGGGCTGGATTTTGAAACCAGGCTGATCGCCAAGACCAACGCCGCCCAGGTGCTGGAAGAACAGCTCGGGAAAAAAGGCTATCAGTGCGCGCCGATCAATCTGGGCTCCAACACCGATCCGTATCAGCCGATCGAGCGCGAACACAAAATCACCCGGCAGACCCTCGAAGTGCTGCTGCGTTATCGCCATCCGGTGACCATCATCACCAAAGGCTCGCTGATTCTGCGCGACCTTGACCTGCTCACCGAGTTGGCGCAGCAACGGCTGGTGGCGGTGATGATCAGCCTGACTACGCTGGACGACGAACTCAAACGCATCCTCGAACCTCGCGCGGCGGCTCCCAAGGCGCGATTGCGTGCTATTCGGGTGATGCGCGAGGCGGGGATTCCGGTCGGCGTGCTGTGTTCGCCGATGATTCCGATGATCAACGACAGCGAAATCGAAATCCTGCTCACCGAGGCTCACGCGGCTGGTGCGCAAAATGCCGCGTACATGATGTTGCGCCTGCCGCTGGAAGTGGCGCCGCTGTTCGAGGAATGGCTGGCCGCGCACTATCCGCAAAGGGCTGCGCATGTGCTGAGCCTGATCCGCCAGAGCCGTGGCGGCGAGCTCTACGACAACCGTTTTGGCGCCCGCATGCGTGGCGAAGGGCCGTTTGCCGATCTGCTCGCGCAGCGGTTTGCCAAAGCCATCAAACGTCTTGGGCTCAATCATCGCGAAGGCTACAACCTCGATTGCACAGCCTTTTGTCCGCCGGGTCGCCAGATGTCGCTGATTTAGCGACAATTAGCCTATGGTTGAGGGGTTGGAATCCTTCCGCCGAAATTACCCAGTCACATTTTTTGTGACCTGGAACACACGTTCTAGAGCGTTTGATTCAGTTTGAGTTAAGTTTCGGCGGCTACCTTGTTCATCGAGTGACTGACGGGTCGGGATGACCCGGATGTTTTAAACAGCCACTGGCTTCACACCGGAATACATGGGAACGACTCCCCTAATCCGCCTATGAGGATGAATCATGAGTGACAAGGATAAACAGCCGATAGCTGCGTCGGCGCAAGCCGTCCCTGTGGCGGACTCCGCCGATGCAGCGCTGCGACAGATCGTTGACGGCTTTTTGCATTTTCATCATGAGGTCTTCCCGCAGCAGGAAGAACTCTTCAAGAAACTCGCCACGGCCCAGTCGCCGAAGGCGATGTTCATCACTTGCGCCGACTCGCGTATCGTCCCCGAACTGATCACCCAAAGCTCCCCCGGCGATTTGTTCGTAACCCGTAACGTCGGCAACGTAGTACCGCCTTACGGCCAGATGAACGGTGGCGTTTCCACCGCCATCGAATACGCGGTACTGGCGCTCGGCGTGCAACACATAATCATCTGCGGCCACTCCGATTGCGGCGCCATGCGCGCGGTGCTCAACCCGGACAGCCTGGAAAAAATGCCGACGGTCAAAGCCTGGTTGCGTCACGCCGAAGTGGCAAAAACCATGGTGCATGAAAACTGTAACTGCGCCGACGAAAAAGAGAGCATGCCGGTCCTCACCGAGGAAAACGTCATCGCCCAATTGCAGCACTTGCGTACCCATCCTTCGGTAGCCTCACGCATGGCGAACGGTCATCTGTTCATCCATGGCTGGGTCTACAACATCGAAACCAGTGAAATCAAAGCTTACGACGCGGATCACGGACGTTTCCTGCCGCTCGATGGCAGCCATCCGATTCCGGTGGCGACGCCCAAAGCGCGCTTCTAAAACCTCCTAAACATCTGTGTGGTTTGACGCCGGTCGCTGATTCAGCGACCCGGCCTCGCCATGCCTGAAGAAAACTTCGGGAGAATCACCATGCGTGCTGCTCAATTGAAAGCGGTGTTGCCACGGGAGTTGCTCGCTTCAGTGGTTGTGTTTCTGGTCGCCCTGCCGCTGTGCATGGGCATTGCGATTGCGTCAGGGTTGCCACCGGCAAAAGGCTTGATCACCGGGATCATCGGCGGTCTGGTGGTCGGTTGGCTGGCGGGTTCGCCGTTGCAGGTCAGCGGGCCGGCGGCGGGTTTGGCGGTGCTCGTGTTCGAGCTGGTGCGCCAGCACGGCATCGAGATGCTCGGGCCGATTCTGTTGCTTGCCGGTTTCCTGCAACTGGTCGCCGGGCGCTTGAAGCTTGGCTGCTGGTTCCGGGTTACGGCGCCAGCGGTGGTGTATGGGATGCTGGCGGGGATCGGCGTGTTGATCGTGCTGTCACAGGTGCATGTGATGCTCGACGCCGCGCCGAAACCCTCCGGTCTGGATAACCTCACGGCATTCCCCGGCGCAGTGGCGCAAGCCTTGCCGTCGTTTGGCTGGCAGGCCGGGCTGCTCGGACTTTCGACGATTGCGGTGATGTGGCTGTGGGAGAAATTTCGCCCGCATTCGTTGCGCTTCGTTCCCGGTGCATTGCTCGGCGTCGGTCTGGCGACAGGTGCCAGTCTGCTGCTGGCCTTGCAAGTGAAACGGGTTGAAGTACCGGCGAACCTCGCGGAAGCCATCGATTGGCTGAAACCGGCCGATCTGCTCAGCCTGGCCGATCCGACGTTGCTGATTGCCGCCTTCGCTGTGGCGTTTATCGCCAGCGCGGAAACCCTGTTGTCCGCAGCCGCGGTGGATCGCATGCACAACGGCGTACGCTCGGACTTCGACCGCGAACTGTCGGCGCAAGGGGTTGGCAACATGCTCTGCGGTCTGGTCGGCGCGCTGCCGATGACCGGGGTGATCGTGCGCAGTTCGGCCAACGTTCAGGCCGGTGCCACCACCCGTTACTCGACGATCTTCCATGGTCTGTGGCTGCTGGCGTTCGTGCTGTTGCTGTCGAGCGTGCTGCAAAGCATTCCGGTGGCGAGTCTGGCGGGCGTGTTGGTTTATACCGGTTTCAAACTGGTCGACCTGAAAGCCTTCCGTGGTTTGAGCCGCTACGGACGCATGCCGATGTTCACCTACGCGGCAACGGCGCTGGCAATCGTCTTCACGGATCTGCTGACCGGTGTGTTGATCGGCTTCGGTCTGACCCTGGTGAAATTGGCGTTCAAGGCTTCACGACTGAAGATCAGCCTGATCGATCTGCCGAAGGACGGCGAGATGGAGTTGCGTCTGCTCGGTGCAGCGACCTTTCTCAAGGTGCCGGCGTTGACCCAGGTGCTGAACACCATTCCGGCAGGCGCGACGGTGCATGTGCCGCTCAATAACCTGAGCTACATCGACCATTCGTGTCTGGAGTTGCTGGAAGAGTGGGGCCGGGCGAATGCGGCCAAGGGCTCGAAGCTGTTGATCGAGTCGCGCGGGTTGAAGCGCAGGCTTGAAGGGCGGGTTCGCACCAACACCGGCATAGGTGCGGCTGGTTAACTATCCCATTTTTAACACCCCCCCTGTGGGAGCGAGCCTGCTCGCGAAAGCGGTAAATCAGCCAACAGCGATGTTGAATGATCGACCGCATTCGCGAGCAGGCTCGCTCCCACATTGGATCTATGGGGTATGAAAAATTACGCAGCAGGCTGGTCCAGCTCCAGACCCACACCCAGTCGGCGGCCCATGCACGGCCAGCGTTTCCACGCGGCGCCGGTGTCCGGGCTGCTGAGTTTGTCGCGGTAGGCTTCTACCGATTCCAGCGCAAAACTTTCGTCGTTGAGCATCTCGTCGATGGCGTGATGCACCGCTTCGTCCAGTTGGTTGGCAAATTCCTCACCGATCAATTGGTGAGCAATCAGATTGGCGACCGTCATGTCCAAGGGGATCAGTGGCTGGCCGAAATGCTTGATGTACAGGTCGTTGACCTCTTCGACAAAACGGTGCGCCAGATAAGCTTCGTCCAGCAGGCTGTCCAGGCCAACGTGCCCGGCCATGATCGCCGGCGGCTGGAGGAAATACTGCTCGGCGATTTTCAGCACCGGTTTGATCTGCGATTCGATTCCCGCTTCCCTGGCGACTTCATTGGCTGCGTCCAGCAGGTCTGGCACTTCATCGATATAGGCGGCGACAAAACGCGTCAGCACACCTTGGGCGTCGGCTTCCGGCAACTGGATCGCCGGGTGTAAATGAGGAAGCTTGCTTTCCAGTTGGCGGGTCAGCAGGCCAGTGTCTTTCTCATGCTTTTGGGCTTTTTGGATCTGCTCGCGCAATGCGGCGGTGTTCATGAAAACTCCAGGAAACAAGGCAATGAAATAGGGAAGACATAACTTAGCTGGCTTACGAAAAATGCTAAGACGCATTTGTCATAATTATTTCATCCTTGATGCACCTGCGTTATATCCATTTGCCACCACTCGTCTGCATCCTTCTCCATTCGTGCCCTCGAACGCAAGCCCCAGCTGTTTCAGATCATTTACCTCGGCACATTGCATTTCTCAGTCGCTGTCTATACTCGCCATTGAATGGAGTTAGCTGATGACGCCCGACTGCACCCGCAGCAAGGCCCGGCGATTCAAGTTCGTAGTCTGATGCAGCCGCTCCCTTGCCGCAGGCGAAAGCCGGCGGGATAACAAGAACGATAAGGGGAACCCGCAATGATGCGACATCCACATGTCTGGATGGGCCTCCTGTTGTGGTCGATTTTCAGCCAGGCGAATGCAGCCTGGACTGTGAATATGGCGCCTGGAGCGACTGAAATCAGTCACGCAGTATTCGACCTGCACATGACCATTTTCTGGATCTGTGTGGTGATCGGGATCATCGTCTTCGGCGCCATGTTCTGGTCGATGATTGTCCATCGTCGGTCAACCGGTCAGGTCGCCGCGAAATTCCACGAAAGTACCACCGTCGAAATTCTCTGGACCATCGTGCCGTTCCTGATTCTGGTGGTAATGGCCATTCCGGCGACCGCGACCCTGATCAGGATGTACGACACCAGTGAGCCGGATATCGATATCCAGATCACCGGTTACCAGTGGAAGTGGCACTACAAATACCTGGGCCAGGACGTCGAGTTCTTCAGCAACCTGGCCACCCCCGCCGAGCAGATCCACAACAAGGAAACCAAGGGCGAGCATTACTTGCTTGAGGTCGACAAGCCGTTGGTGCTGCCGACCGGGGCCAAGGTGCGCTTCCTCGTGACTTCCGCCGACGTTATCCACTCCTGGTGGGTGCCGGCCTTCGCGGTCAAGCGCGATGCGATCCCGGGGTTCGTCAACGAAGCCTGGACGCGCATCGACAAGCCCGGCATCTACCGTGGCCAGTGCGCCGAACTGTGCGGCAAAGACCACGGCTTCATGCCGATTGTGGTCGAGGTCAAGGAAAAACCCGACTACGAAAAGTGGCTTGCCGATCGCAAAGCCGAAGCCGCACAGCTCAAAGAGCTGACCAGCAAGGACTGGACGCTCGACGAACTCAAGGAACGCGGCGACAAGATCTATCACACCACTTGCGTGGCCTGTCACCAGGCCGAAGGTCAGGGCCTGCCGCCAATGTTCCCGGCGCTCAAGGGCTCCGAACTGATCATGAAAGGCAGCAAGGCCGACCACCTGCATCGTGTGGTCTACGGCAAACCGGGCACTGCCATGGCGGCGTTCGGCAAGCAGCTGTCGGAAGTCGATATCGCAGCGGTCGTGACCTACGAACGTAACGCCTGGGGCAACAACAAGGGCGACATGGTCACGCCAAAAGAAGTGCTGGAGATGAAACAGGCGGGGGACAAATGAGCCGGCCTATCACATCTACCCGCCACGGTTCGCGGCCAGCCGCCGCGAATCACCTCGCCTGTTCACGTAAAGGAGACCGGCCATGAGCGCTGTAATCGATGACCATGGTCATGCCGACCACGCCCACGGCCCCGCCAAAGGCCTGATGCGCTGGGTGCTGACCACCAACCACAAGGACATCGGCACGCTGTACCTGTGGTTTGCGTTCTCCATGTTCCTGCTGGGCGGCACGTTCGCCATGGTGATTCGCGCCGAGCTGTTCCAGCCCGGTTTGCAGATCGTCGAGCCGGCGTTCTTCAACCAGATGACCACCATGCACGGCCTGGTGATGGTCTTCGGTGCGGTGATGCCGGCGTTTGTCGGCCTCGCCAACTGGATGATCCCGTTGATGATCGGCGCGCCGGACATGGCCTTGCCACGGATGAACAACTTCAGCTTCTGGCTGTTGCCGGCGGCATTCCTGATCCTGGTGTCGACCCTGTTCACTGCCGGTGGCGGACCGAATTTCGGCTGGACGTTCTACGCGCCGCTATCGACGACCTACGCGCCGGAAAGCGTCACCTACTTCATCTTCGCCATCCACTTGATGGGCATCAGTTCGATCATGGGCGCGATCAACGTGATCGCGACCATCCTCAACCTGCGCGCCCCCGGCATGACGCTGATGAAAATGCCGCTGTTCGTCTGGACCTGGCTGATCACCGCGTTCCTGCTGATCGCGGTGATGCCGGTACTGGCCGGGTGCGTGACGATGATGCTGATGGACATCCACTTCGGCACCAGTTTCTTCAGTGCTGCCGGTGGCGGTGATCCGGTCTTGTTCCAGCATGTGTTCTGGTTCTTCGGGCATCCCGAGGTGTACATCATGATCCTGCCGGCCTTCGGCGCCGTCAGCTCGATCATCCCGACCTTCTCGCGCAAACCGCTGTTCGGCTACACCTCGATGGTCTACGCCACGGCGAGCATCGCCTTCCTGTCTTTCATCGTCTGGGCGCACCACATGTTCGTGGTCGGCATTCCGCTGGTGGGCGAACTGTTCTTCATGTACGCCACGCTACTGATCGCCGTGCCGACCGGGGTCAAGGTGTTCAACTGGGCTAGCACCATGTGGCAAGGCTCGCTGACCTTCGAAACACCGATGCTGTTTGCCGTGGCGTTCGTGATCCTGTTCTCCATCGGCGGTTTCTCCGGGCTGATGCTGGCCATCGCCCCGGCGGACTTCCAGTACCAGGACACCTACTTCGTGGTCGCGCACTTCCACTACGTGCTGGTGCCGGGGGCGATCTTCGGGATCTTCGCCTCTACCTACTACTGGCTGCCGAAATGGACCGGGCACATGTACGACGAAACCCTTGGCAAGCTGCACTTCTGGCTGTCATTCGTCGGGATGAACCTGACCTTCTTCCCGATGCACTTCGTCGGACTTGCGGGGATGCCGCGACGGATTCCGGACTACAACCTGCAATTCGCCGACTTCAACATGGTCTCGTCGATTGGCGCGTTCATGTTCGGCACCACGCAGTTGTTCTTCCTGTTCATCGTCATCAAGACCATTCGCGGTGGCCCGCCAGCACCGGCCAAACCATGGGATGGCGCCGAAGGCCTGGAGTGGAGCGTGCCGTCACCAGCGCCATACCACACCTTCACCACACCGCCGGAAGTGAAATGAATATCCAGCCGTTGGTGAAATGTGTACAGGCACACAGATCTCCTTGGGATTCCCAAAGATCCCCTGTGGAGGCTCACAGATATTTTCTGGATGCACACAAAACCCCTGTGGAGGCTCACAGATACTTTTGGGATGCACACAAAACCCCTGTGGATGCTGACAGATATTTTTTGGAAGCACACAAAACCCCTGTGGATGCTGACAGATATCTTTTGGATGCACACAAAACCCCTGTGGATGCTCACAGATATCTTTTGGAAGCACACAAACCCCCTGTGGATGTTCACAGGTATTTTGGGGATGCACACAAAACCCCTGTGAATGCTCACAGATATTTTGGGGATGCATACAAAACCCCTGTGAATGCTCACAGATATTTTGGGGATGCACACAAAACCCCTGTGAATGCTCACAGATATTTTGGGGATGCACACAAAACCCCTGTGAATGCTCACAGATATCTTTTGGAAGCACACAAAACCCCTGTGGAGGCTCACAGATATTTTTTGGCTGCGCACAAACCCCCTGTGGATGTTCACAGGTATTTTGGGGATGCACACAACCCCCCTGTGGCGAGGGGATTTATCCCCGTTGGGCTGCGCAGCGGCCCCAAAATCTGCGATCGAGATTTATCAGGCAGACCGTGTGCGCTGGATTCAGGGCTGCTGCGCAGCCCAACGGGGATAAATCCCCTCGCCACAAAGGCATCACCGATAGGGGGTGGAAGCCATGGCTGACTCGGTCTCGATGAAAAAACTCGTCACCCGCCTGCTCGGCGTGGTCGTGGCGATGTTTGTTTTCGGTTTCGCCCTGGTGCCGATCTACGACGTGATGTGCAAAGCCTTCGGCATCAACGGCAAGACCGCCGGGCAGTACGAGGGCGAGCAAGTGGTCGACACCTCGCGCCAGGTGCGCGTGCAGTTTTTGTCGACCAACAACGTCGACATGCCGTGGGATTTCTACCCCAAGCACGACGAATTGACCGCCAACCCCGGCGCCGTCAACGAGATGATCTTTATCGCGCGCAATCCCACCGACAAACCGATGAGCGCACAAGCCGTGCCAAGCATCGCGCCGAGCAATGCGGCGGCGTATTTCCACAAGACCGAATGCTTTTGCTTTACCCAGCAGGTGCTGCAGCCCGGTCAGCAGATCGAAATGCCGGTGCGCTTCATTGTTGACCGCGACATGCCCAAGGATGTGAAGCACCTGACGCTGTCCTACACGCTGTTCGATATCACCGCCCGACATCCTCCAGTGGCTGTAAACACTGGCGGTTGAGCGTGCCCGATAAGGAGAACAATAAATGGCAACTCATGAGCACTATTACGTTCCGGCCCAGAGCAAATGGCCAATCATCGCCACATTCGGCATGGCCATCACCGTGTACGGCCTGGCGACCTGGTTCAACGACCTGAAGGCGGCGCGCCCGGAATCCCACGGCCCGTACATCTTTTTCGTCGGTGGCCTGCTGCTGGCGTACATGCTGTTCGGCTGGTTCGGTGCGGTGATCAAGGAAAGCCGCGCGGGCCTCTATAGCTCGCAGCTGGATCGCTCGTTCCGCTGGGGCATGAGTTGGTTCATTTTCTCCGAGGTGATGTTCTTCGCTGCGTTCTTCGGTGCGCTGTTTTACGTGCGGCACATCTCCGGGCCGGCGCTCGGCGGTGAAGGGCCGAAAGGCATCGCGCATATGTTGTGGCCAAACTTCCAGTTCACCTGGCCGCTGCTGCACACCCCGGATCCGAAACTGTTCCCGCCACCGAAAGAAGTCATCAGCCCGTGGGGCCTGCCGCTGATCAACACGATCCTGCTGGTCAGCTCCAGCGTGACCATCACCATCGCCCACCATGCGTTGAAAAAAGGCCATCGCGGCGCGCTGAAAATCTGGCTGGCGATCACCGTGTTGCTCGGCTGTGCGTTTCTCGGTTTCCAGGCCGAGGAATACATGCACGCTTACCACGAGCTGGGCCTGACCCTTGGTTCGGGGATTTATGGCGCGACGTTCTTCATGCTCACCGGGTTCCACGGCGCCCACGTGACCATCGGCACGATCATCCTGTTCGTGATGCTGATGCGGATCATGAAGGGCCACTTCGATGCCGAGCACCAGTTCGGTTTCGAGGCGGCGAGCTGGTATTGGCACTTCGTCGACGTGGTGTGGATCGGCTTGTTCATCTTCGTTTATGTGCTTTAACAACAGCGGCAAGCGGCAAGCCTCAAGCTCAAAGCGGTAAAGCTTCTAACTTGTAGCTTGTAGCTGACCGCTTGCAGCTACCACGTAACGTGGGACACCAGTTGGCCGCTGTAGAAGCCCCAGGCGATCAAGCCGACGGTGGCAGCGGCCAAGGCCACCCGAACACTCAAGGCGATGACCAGGCGATTTGAGCTGCTGTCGTCCTTGACCAGGAAAAACAGGCCGCTGAACAGGCTGATCACCGTGGCAATCAGCATCAGGACGATCGCTGTTTTGAGCATGGGAAGAACTCCGGGGGACAGGCGATGCAGTTGAGTATAGCGATCGCAACGACTGACTTTGTGGCGCGGCCATGAAGCGCTTCCGCCCGGGCGTAATACCGACCGTGGTGGTGGCGCTGTTGCTGCCGCTGCTGGTGTCGCTGGGCTTTTGGCAACTGAGCCGTGGCGCAGAAAAAACCGCCCTGCTCGCCAGTTACGCCGAACGCCGCGCCGCCGAACCGATGGCCAGCACCGAGTTGCCGCACAGTACCGATCCGGCCTATCGCCGCGTGCACCTGCACGGCCAGTTCGATGCTGCGCACAGTCTGTTGCTGGATAACCGCCAGCGCAACGGCAAGGTCGGCGTCGAGCTGCTGCAACCGTTTCAGGATCAACGCAGCGGCCTCTGGCTGTTGGTCAATCGCGGCTGGCTGCCATGGCCGGATCGCCGCGTACCGCCGCAATTCACCACGCCCGCCGAGGCGCTGAATGTCGATGCGTGGGTCTACGTCGCCCCCGGCGCCACTTTCCAACTCCACGCCGATCCGGTCAGCAGCACCTGGCCGCAAACCATCACCGCCGTCGAACCCGCCAAGCTATGGAAAACCCTCGACCGCGATGGCTTCACCTACGAATTACGCGCCGAACCCGGCCCGGCCAGCTACGAAGCCGATTGGCCGGTGGTAGCCATGGGCCCGGAAAAACACCTTGGTTACGCCGTGCAGTGGTTCGCCATGGCCACCGCCCTGCTCGGCCTCTACGTCTATTTGGGCTTGCACAACGCAAAGGAGAAACACCATGGGAACGGCCATGAATCCACCCAGCATGTCTGAGGCGAAACCTGTCGCCAGCCGTCGTCGCGGACGCATTCAACTGTTGCTGATCCTGCTCGGCGTGATCGGCCCGATGATCCTCGCCACCGGCATGTACAAATTACAGTTCTGGGTACCGGACGGCCGCAGCTACCACGGCGAACTGATCGGCAATGGCCAGACCCGCGCCGACCTTGGCGTGCAGGCTGATGATGAACGCTGGCAGATGCTGGTCACAGCGCCGAAGGATTGCGCGGTGGATTGCCAGCAGCTTGTTTACCTCGCGCGGCAGATTCAGATCGGTCTGGGTCGCGATGCCGGGCGCGCCAGCCACGCGCTCGCCGTTGCGCAACCGGTCAGCACCGATTACGAGGCCAAGCTCAGCCGCGAATATCCACAATTGCAACGTTACCCGCTGGACGTGACCACGTTCAGCAAGACCACGGGCGACAAAGCCGCGCCGCAGCTGTGGATCATCGACCCGCACGGCAACCTCGTGCTGCGTTACGAGCCGAATGTGAAAGGCAAGGATCTGCTCAACGACCTGCGTCACCTGCTGAAACTGTCGAACATCGGATAAGGGCATCGTCATGGCCAAACCTGGATTTCGCCTCGCGCTGTTTGCCACCTTGCTGGCACTGATTGTGGTGCTGCTCGGCGCCTACACCCGCCTGACCCACGCAGGCCTGGGCTGCCCGGACTGGCCGGGCTGCTACGGGTTTATCAGCGTGCCGAAAAGCGAAGCCCAACTGGCCCATGCCGAACTGCATTACCCCGACTCGCCCGTGGTGGCGCACAAGGGCTGGAACGAGATGATCCACCGCTACTTCGCCGGCACCCTCGGCATGCTCATTTCGATTCTGGCCGGGCGCGCGTGGGTCAACCGTCGTCATCCGGGGCAGCCATTGAAATTGCCGCTGTTTTTGCTGGCCGTGGTGTTTTCGCAAGCGGCATTCGGCATGTGGACGGTGACGCTCAAGCTCTGGCCGCAAGTGGTCACCGGGCATTTGCTCGGCGGTTTTGCGACCTTGAGTCTGCTGTTTTTGCTGACGCTGAGATTGTCCGGTGTACTGCCGGCGCTGACCGTGCCCAAGCGTTTGCAGTATTGGGCGACAGCGGGATTGTTGCTGGTGATCGGCCAGATCGCGCTGGGTGGCTGGGTCAGTTCCAACTATGCGGCGGTCGCCTGCATCGACTTTCCGACCTGCCACGGCCAATGGTTGCCGCCCGCAGACTTTGCCAACGGTTTTCACCTGACCCAGCACATCGGCCCGAATTATCTCGGCGGGCAACTCGACAGTGATGCGCGCACAGCGATTCACCTGACTCACCGCATCGGCGCACTGCTGGTGACGCTGGTGCTGCTCGGTCTGGCGTGGCAATTGAAAGGGGTCGGCATGACGCGCCTGGCCGGATTGGTCGTCGCCGCCCTCGCCGCCCAAATCACCCTGGGCATCAGCAACGTGCTGTTCCATCTGCCGCTGCCGGTCGCCGTCGCTCATAACGCCGGCGGTGCGGCGCTGTTGCTGACCATGGTGCTGGTCAACTATCACGCGCGCACCAGTCTGGTCCGGGTCAGACAACCGGTGCTCGCCCGTTGGCGCGTGAGCCCGCGTAAACACGTAGCCGCGCCCATCACAATAAAAGGAGAAACGCCGTGGCGATTCTGATTGGCGAACGTCCGCATCAGGCGATCTGGCGTGATTATCTGGAGCTGACCAAGCCGAAAGTCGTGGTGCTGATGCTGATCACCTCGCTGGTCGGCATGTTCCTCGCGACCCGCGCCGGGGTGCCATGGACGGTGCTGGTGTTCGGCAATCTGGGGATTGCGTTGTGTGCCGGCGGTGCGGCGGCGGTCAATCATGTGGTGGATCGGCGCATCGATGCGGTGATGGCGCGCACGCACAAACGACCCTTGGCCGAAGGCCGGGTTTCACCTGCGGCGGCGCTGACTTTTGCCTTGGTATTGGCGCTGCTCGGTCAGGCCCTGTTGCTGACCTTCACCAATCCGCTGACGGCGTGGCTGACGCTGGCCTCACTGCTGGGTTACGCGGTGATCTATACCGGTTTCCTCAAACGCGCGACGCCGCAGAACATCGTCATCGGCGGCCTCGCTGGCGCCGCGCCGCCACTGCTCGGCTGGACTGCCGCCACCGGCCACGTCAGCGCCGAACCGCTGTTGCTGGTGCTGATCATCTTCGCGTGGACGCCGCCGCACTTCTGGGCGCTGGCGATTCATCGCAAAGAGGAATACGCCAAGGCCGACATCCCGATGCTGCCGGTGACCCACGGCGAGCACTACACCAAAGTGCACATTCTGCTGTACACCTTCGCCCTGCTGGCGGTGAGTCTGCTGCCGTACGTGATCCACATGAGCGGCGCGCTCTACCTGATTTGTGCGCTCGGCCTGGGCGCAAGGTTTCTGCAATGGGCCGTGGTGCTGTACCGTGGCACTCGGCCGCACGCGGCGATCAACACCTTCAAGTACTCTATCTGGTACTTGTTCCTGTTGTTCATCGCCCTGCTCGTAGACCACTACTTACTGTTGAACCTATGACTCGAACCCAGAAAACCGTCTTCATCCTCGTTGCCGTGATCGCGCTGATCCTCGGCCTGACCGTCAACAAAGTGCTGAGCGGCAAGGGCCAGGGCGACCCGACTGCGTTGATCGATGCCGGCATTATCCTGCTGCCGCAAAGCCGCAACCTGCCGGACGTAACGATGACCGATCAGGACGGCAAACCGGTCGCGATCAATGAGTTGAAAGGTAAGTGGAGCCTGCTGTTCTTCGGCTACACCTTCTGCCCGGACATTTGCCCGACCACGTTGGCGCAATTGCGGCAGATCAAGAGTGAACTGCCCAAAGACGCTGTGGACAAGTTGCAAATCGTGCTGGTGAGCGTTGACCCGAACCGCGATAACCCCAAGCAGTTGAAGCAGTACCTGGGCTACTTCGATCCGCAGTTCATCGGCCTGACGCCGACGTCGATTGAAGAGCTGCAGAAGGTGGCGAATGCGGTGAGTATTCCGTTTATTCCGGCGGACACCAGCAAGCCGAATTACACCGTCGACCATAGCGGCAACCTCGCGGTGATCGGGCCGGACGGCACTCAGCGTGGGTTTATTCGAGCGCCGTTGAATAACGCCAAACTGGTTGCGCAACTGCCGGTGATGCTGAACCGCAAGTAATCGCCTGAAAGCAAAAGCCCCTCACCCTAACCCTCTCCCGGAGGGAGAGGGGACTGAATGGTGAAATATTGGCGAGTTACACCGAATTGAACGTACTGCTTTGAATCCATAATCGCCAAGATCTTTCAGGTCTATGCAGGACGTCAGACACCTCGGTCGGCCCCCTCTCCTTAGGGAGAGGGCTGGGGTGAGGGGCAGCTTCACAGCAGGTTCAAAGCCAAACACCAGGCACAAAAAAGGGGACGCACTTGGCGTCCCCTTTTTCGTTGCAACGACCTGAATCAGAACGCCGGCAATACCGCGCCTTTGTACTTCTCGGTGATGAATTGCTTCACTTCCGGGCTGTGCAGGGCGGCGGCCAGTTTCTTCATCGCGTCGCTGTCCTTGTTGTCCTCGCGGGACACCAGGATGTTCACGTACGGCGAATCATTGCCTTCGATCACCAGCGCATCCTTGGACGGATCGAGTTTGGCTTCCAGCGCGTAATTGGTGTTGATCAGCGCCAGGTCAACCTGAGTCAGCACGCGCGGGATGGTCGCGGCTTCCAGTTCACGGATTTTCAGGTCTTTCGGGTTCTGCGCGATGTCTTTGACGGTCGACAGGATGTTTTTCGGATCCTTCAAGGTGATCACGCCTGCCTTGGCCAGCAGCAACAGCGCACGGCCGCCGTTGGTGGCATCGTTCGGGATCACCACGTTGGCGCCGCTTGGCAGGTCCTTCAGATCCTTGATCTTGCTGGAGTAGGCGCCCAGTGGCTCGAGGTGCACACCGGTCACGGCAACCAGGTGGGTGCCCTTGGCCTTGTTGAACTCATCGAGGTACGGCTGGTGCTGGAAGAAGTTGGCGTCCAGACGCTTTTCGGCGACCTGTACGTTTGGCTGAATGTAGTCGGTGAAGACCTTGACCTTCAGATCCACGCCTTCTTTGGCCAGTGCCGGCTTCACGAATTCGAGGATTTCCGCATGCGGCACTGGGGAGGCGGCAACGGTCAGGGTTTCGGCGTGGGCCGAGAATGCTGCAACGGCAGCAATAGCAGCGATCAGTTTTTTCATTCAGCTAACTCCTTTTCAAAGCGCCCGTTCCGGCGCCTGCCAGCGAATGGCCGGCTCATCTCTAAGTTACAAAAACCGGTTATTTGCGCGAGAAGTGTACGACCAGTCGATCACCGACCATCTGCAACACTTGCACCAGAATCAGCAGCAACACCACGGTGACGATCATCACGTCAGTCTGGAAACGCTGGTAGCCGAAGCGGATCGCCAGGTCACCCAGGCCACCGGCGCCAACCACACCGGCCATCGCCGTGTAGGAAACCAGTGTAATAGCCGTCACCGTAATCGCTGCGAAGATGCCCGGACGGGCCTCTGGCAGCAAAGCGTTCATGATGATCTGCCGCGTGGTCGCGCCCATCGATTGAGTCGCTTCGATAATGCCGCGATCGACTTCACGCAGCGCGGTTTCCACCAGACGCGCGAAGAACGGTGTTGCACCCACGACCAATGGCGGAATCGCGCCAGCCACGCCCAGCGACGTGCCTGTGATCAGCACGGTGAACGGGATCATCACGATCAACAGAATAATGAACGGCAGCGAACGCAGGATGTTCACCGCCAGCGACATGAACGCGTAGAAGCCACGGTTTTCCAGCAACTGACGCGGGCTGCAAAGGAACAGCAACACGCCCAGCGGCAGGCCCAGCAGGATGGTGAACAGCAGCGAACCGCCGAGCATCAGCAGGGTGTCGCCGGTGGCCAGCCAGATTTCGTACCAGTCGATATTGGTGAAGAAACTGATCAGGTCTTCCATTAGCGCAATACCTCCATGTGAACGTCAGCGGCGGTGAAGCGGGCGAAGGCCGCTTCCATGTCGCCACCGGTGACGGCGAGGGTCAATTGCCCGTAAGGAATGTCTTTGATGCGGTCGATACGACCGGCAAGGATGCTGTAGTCGACACCGGTTTCCCGGGCGACGGTACCGAGCAACGGCGCGTAGGTCGCTTCGCCCTGGAAGGTCAGACGCACGATGCGTCCCGGCACGTGAGCGAAGTCATCACGCTGCTCGCTTTCGTCGATCTGCTCGCTTTCCTGAACGAAACGCTTGGTGGTCGGGTGCTGCGGATGCAGGAACACATCGGCCACCGAACCCTGCTCGACGATCACGCCGGCGTCCATCACCGCCACCTGATCACACACGCGACGGATCACATCCATCTCGTGGGTGATCAGCACGATGGTCAGTTTCAGCTCACGGTTGATCTCGGCCAGTAATTGCAGAACCGATGCCGTGGTCTGCGGATCGAGGGCACTGGTGGCCTCGTCGCACAGCAGAATCTTGGGTTTGGTTGCCAGGGCGCGGGCGATGCCGACGCGCTGCTTCTGGCCGCCGGACAATTGCGCCGGGTACTTTTTCGCGTGGTCGGACAGACCGACGCGCTTGAGCAACTCGGCGACGCGCTTATCAATGTCGCTGCTCGACAGCTGGCCTGCCAGGGTCAGCGGCAACGCAACGTTGTCGGCCACGGTCTTCGAAGCGAGGAGGTTGAAGTGCTGGAAGATCATCCCGACTTGCTGGCGGAAACGGCGCAGGCCGTTGGCGTCCAGCGCAGTGACCTCTTCATCGTCGACGAAGATCTTGCCGCCGCTGGAGTCTTCCAGGCGATTGATCAGACGCAGCAGGGTACTTTTTCCCGCACCGGAATGGCCGATCAGGCCGAAGACCTGACCGTTCTCGATCGAGAGGCTGGTCGGGTGCAGGGCGGGTATGTCCTTACCGGCGACGCGGTAAGTTTTGTGGACGTTTTGAAACTCGATCACGTAGCGAACCTTGTGGGGCGCGTTAGAAAAGGATCAGCGGTTAGCCGGGCGCGCATTTTAGCCTGTCCGTATAGAGGTTCTTAGCATTTATTTCTCATTTAACCTTCGATTTGGCAATAACAAGATCAAAGGTCATAAAAAAGGAACGCCCCGAGCGCCTCATCAGTCACTAGGTAAGCGACTTGAAAACCCTGGGTGCCGTGCCCGGGAACCACTCAAGAGTCCCCGGCATACATCGGGGTCAACCGAGGAGTTTACGACTGATGAGCAGCAAGAAACCTACGACCGACAAAAGCCAGATGGCCGGTACCGATACCCCGGATCGCGCCAACACCAACGCCAAACTCGATAGCCTGGAAAAATTCCGCTCCGACGCCACCGGCCAGGCCCTGCGCACCAACCAGGGTGTGAAGATCGCCGACAACCAGAACACCCTCAAGGTGGGCGCCCGCGGCCCATCGCTGCTGGAAGACTTCATCATGCGTGAAAAAATCACGCACTTTGACCACGAGCGGATTCCCGAGCGCATCGTCCACGCTCGCGGCACCGGCGCGCATGGTTTCTTTCAGGCTTACGAGAACCACGCAGCGCTGACCAAGGCTGGGTTCCTGCAGGATCCGGGGAAAAAGACGCCGGTATTCGTACGCTTTTCCACTGTGCAGGGCCCACGCGGCTCCGGTGACACCGTACGTGACGTGCGCGGTTTTGCCGTGAAATTCTTCACCGACGAAGGCAACTTCGATCTGGTCGGCAACAATATGCCGGTGTTCTTCATTCAGGACGCGATCAAGTTCCCCGACTTCGTTCACGCGGTGAAACCCGAGCCGCACAACGAAATCCCGACTGGCGGTTCCGCCCACGATACCTTCTGGGATTTCGTCTCCCTGGTGCCGGAATCGGCTCACATGGTTATCTGGGCGATGTCCGACCGGGCAATCCCGAAAAGCTTGCGCAGCATGCAAGGCTTCGGCGTACACACCTTCCGGCTGGTCAACGCCGAGGGCAAATCGCGCTTCGTCAAATTCCACTGGCGCCCTACCGCCGGCACTTGCTCGCTGGTGTGGGACGAGGCGCAGAAGCTCGCCGGTAAAGACACCGACTACCACCGTCGCGATCTCTGGGAAGCCATCGAGATGGGCGACTACCCGGAATGGGAACTGGGTGTGCAAATCATCGAAGAGGAAAACGAGCACGACTTCGATTTCGACATCCTCGACCCGACCAAGCTGATCCCCGAAGAAATCGTGCCGATCACGCCGCTGGGCAAAATGACGCTGAACCGCAACCCGGACAACTTCTTTGCCGAGACCGAACAGGTTGCGTTCTGCCCTGGCCACATCGTGCCAGGCATCGATTTCTCTAACGACCCGCTGCTGCAAGGTCGGCTGTTTTCCTACACCGACACGCAAATCAGCCGCCTCGGCGGGCCGAATTTCCATGAGCTGCCAATCAACCGGCCGGTGGCGCCGTTCCATAACGGCCAGCGCGATGCCCAGCACCGCACGGTGATCGACAAGGGTCGTGCGTCTTATGAGCCGAACTCGATTGACGGCGGCTGGCCGAAAGAAACGCCGCCAGCCGCGCAGGACGGAGGTTTCGAGACGTATCCGGAGCGCATCGACGCCGCCAAGATCCGCCAGCGCAGCGAGTCGTTCAGCGATCACTTCTCCCAGGCGCGGCTGTTCTTCAACAGCATGAGTGCGCATGAAAAAGAGCACATCATCGCCGCCTACAGCTTCGAGCTGGGCAAGGTTGAACGCGAGTTCATCCGTGCGAGGGAAGTGAACGAGATTCTCGCCAACATTGATCTGGAACTGGCCAAGCGTGTGGCGGCCAACCTGGGTCTGCCGGCACCAACAAAAGGCACTGTTGAAGCGCGCAAAACATCGTTCGACAACTCCCCAGCGCTGAGCCAGGCCAATCTGCTGCCGGAAAACATCAAAACCCGAAAAGTGGCGATTCTTGCCGCCAACGGCGTCGATGGTGCGGCGATTGATGCGATGAAGAAGGCCTTGGCGGCTGAAGGCGCGCATGCCAAGTTGCTGGGGCCGACTTCGGCGCCGGTTAAAACGGCGGATGGCAAAAGCCTGCCCGTAGACGCTTCGATGGAAGGCATGCCGTCGGTGATTTTCGATGCGGTATTCGTGCCGGGTGGTGCGGCGTCGATCAAAGCACTAAGCGGTGACGGCGTGGCTCTGCATTACGTGCTGGAGGCGTACAAGCATCTGAAGGCGATTGCGTTGCAGGGTGAGGCGAAGCAGTTGCTGGATGTGTTGAAGCTGGAGAAGGATGCGGGGCTGCTGGAGGGCAAGGATGTTGGTGCGTTGACCAAACCATTCTTTGCCGCGATCGGGCAGCATCGTGTTTGGGATCGGGAGCCTAAGGCGAAAGCCATCCCGGCCTAAAGGATGCCTTCGGGGGCAAGCCTTGCTCCTACAAGATCACACTCAATTGTAGGAGCAGAGCTTGCTCGCGAAGCTTTTAGGGTTTACGCGGACTCAAAACCATCTGCGCCGGCACGGTGCGTACGGTCTGCTTCTCAATCTGCAGATCAAAATCCGGGTTCAGTTTCTTCACACGCTTGGTCAGCAGCGTCGACAACCACGGATAATCATTCGTGCGCGGCGCCTGAATCGTCACGGCACACTCGTAATTCACCACATCGGCGGCAATCGCATCCAATTGCCGACGAAGTTTGCGGCTATCGGTGATGTTCAGCGCAACCGTGGTGCTTTCCGCGGTCGGATCGATCACCTTGGCTTTCGGCTTGGCTTCCGCTGCCAGCAACGCCGCTTCAGCCTTTTCCAGCTCAGCCTTGCGCGCTTCAGTGATGGCGCCATTGACGCCACCGGTCAGCGCCGGCGCTTTCGGCATCAACGCGCGAGCCCGGCTCAACGCTGTGGCGGCGGCGTTCACATCACCCTTCTGCAGCACGATCTGGCTGCGACGCAGATACGCTTCGGCAAGCTGCCGCTGGTATTGCTCAAGGGATTGATCGTTAGGGGTTTCTTTCTGCAAAGCGGCCAATTGGTCTTCGGCAGTGGCCAGTTCGCTGCTGGCCAGGCTTTGCTCCAGCTGTGCGATGGCCGTAGCTCGCGCATCGGGGGCTTCGGCCACCGGCGGCGTGCTTTGGCAGGCGCCCAGCAGCACGGAAAATGCGACAAGGAGCAGATAACGGGAGGCGAACGGCTTCATTCCTGCGACTCTCTAATTGCGCAAAAAGCGAGCAAGTCTACACCCCTCGACGGGGCAGAACAAAACTCAGCAGAAACAGTGCGGCCGCCGTCACAACGATTGACGGGCCGGCCGGGGTGTCCTTGAACCACGACAACGCCAGCCCGCCACACACGGCGAGCATGCCCAGCAGGCTCGCGCCCACTGCCATCTGCTCTGGCGAACGGGCGTGACGCTGTGCCGCAGCCGCCGGGATGATCAACAGCGAAGTAATCAGCAAAACCCCGACGATTTTCATCGCCACAGCGATCACCACCGCAATCAACAGCATCAGCGCCATGCGTAGCCCCGCCACCGGCAGGCCTTCGACTTTGGCCAACTCTTCATGCACAGTGACCGCCAGCAATGGCCGCCACAGCGTCACCAGCAACACCAGCACCGCCGCGCTGCCGCCGAGGATCCACGCCAGGTCGGTCGGGCTGATCGCCAGCAGGTCACCGAACAGATAGGCCATCAGGTCGATCCGCACTTCATGCATGAAGCTTAGTACTACCAGCCCGAGCGAGAGCGTGCTCGGTGCGAGAATTCCCAAAAGCGTGTCGGACGCTAGCGGTTGGCGCTGTTGCAGCGTTACCAGCAGCACCGCCAGCAGCAGGCAGCCGACTGTTACCGCGACCGTCGGGCTGACATCCAGCAGAAAACCCAATGCTACGCCGAGCAATGCCGCGTGGGACAGCGTGTCGCCGAAATAGGCCATGCGCCGCCAGACCACGAACGAACCCAGCGGACCTGCAACGATCGCCAACGCCAGACCTGCAAGCAGGGCATACAACAGAAAATCAGCCATGCTTGCAGTTGTCTCCATGAACGTGAGGTTGGCCAGTAACCGGCCCTTTGACCACCGAACCGTGCAGATCGTGAGCGTGGTCGTGATGGTGGTGATAGACCGCCAGGCTCTGCGCGTTCTTGCCGAACAGCTCGACAAACGCCGGATCGCCGCTGACCTGCTCGGGATGCCCGGAGCAGCAGACGTGACGGTTGAGGCAGACCACCTGATCGGTGGTGCTCATCACCAGATGCAAATCGTGGGACACCATCAACACGCCGCAGCCATGACGGTCGCGCAGACGGGTGATCAGGCTGTACAACTCGGCCTGGCCGGCAACATCGACGCCTTGTACCGGCTCATCGAGTACCAGCAATTCCGGCTCGCGCAGCAATGCCCGAGCGAGCAGCACCCGCTGCATTTCACCGCCGGAAACGCTTTGCACCGGGCTGTCGATAACGTGTTCGGCGCCAACTTCCTTCAACGCGGCCAGCGCACGCGGACGGTCAACGCCCGGCACCAGGCGCAAAAAGCGCAGCACCGACAGCGGCAAGGTCGGATCGACGTGGAGTTTTTGCGGCATGTAGCCGACGCGCAGTTTCGGCTTGCGCCAGACGCTGCCGCTGTCCGGTTTCAGCAGCCCGAGCACGGCGCGCACCAGCGTGGTCTTGCCAGCGCCGTTGGGCCCGATCAGGGTGACGATCTGTCCCGGCTCGACGCTCAGCTCGATGTTGTCCAGCACGGTCTGCCCGGCAAACGTGACGGCGACCTGTTCCAGACGGATCAGCGCGTTGCTCATCAAGCCCCCTGGCAACCGGAGCACAGCCCGACGACTTCGACGGTCTGCGCTTCGACGATGAAACCGACATCCCTGGCGCTGTTGATGATCGCGTCGCTGATCACTTTTTGCTCAAGTTCGATCGCGGCGTGGCAATCACGGCAGATCAGGAACTGGCCCTGATGCGCATGCTCCGGATGCACACAGCCAACGAAGGCGTTGAGCGAGGAGATGCGGTGCACCAGGCCGTTTTCGAGCAGAAAATCGAGCGCCCGATAGACGGTTGGCGGCGCGGCACGACGGCCGTCCTGCTCGCTCAGCACGGCGAGAATGTCGTAGGCGCCCAGCGGTTTGTGGCTCTGCCAGACCAATTCCAGCACCCGGCGGCGCAAGGCAGTCAGGCGCAAGCCTTTCTGGGCGCACAAGGTATCGGCCTCGGACAAAGCGCTGTGCACGCAATGAGAGTGGTCGTGGGGACGGCTGGCAATCGGTGTGATAGGCATGGGCGGCGACGAGTTTTGATAGAGACGTTATTATGTTACCCGTTCTCGCCTCCTTGAGTGGTCATCGTGTCCCGACTTTTTTCTGTTTTTGTGGCTTTTGTCGCCAGTTTTCTGTTGATCGGTTCGGCTCAGGCCGAGGTCAAAGTCCTCACCAGCATCAAACCGTTGCAGCTGATTGCAGCGGCGGTGCAGGACGGCGTGGCGATCCCTGAAGTGTTATTGCCGCCGGGTGCGTCGCCGCATAACTATGCTCTGCGGCCATCCGACGTACGGAAGGTGCAGTCGGTGGATCTGCTCTACTGGATCGGCCCGGACATGGAAGGTTTCCTGCCGCGCGTGCTCAACGGTCGGACGTTGCCAAGCGTGGCGGTGCAGGATCTGCCGGGGATGAAGTTGCGTCGTTTCGCTGAAGACAGCCATTCCCACGCCGAAGACGCCGACGAACATGATCACGATCACCGTCCGGGCACACTGGACGCACATTTGTGGTTATCGCCGGTCAATGCGCGGGTGATCGCCGACAAGATGGCCGCAGACCTCAGCGCTGCCGACCCGGCGAATGCCGAACGCTATCAGAGCAATGCCAAGGCTTTCGACGAGCGTCTGGATGCACTGGATGTGCGTTTGAAAAAGCGTCTGGCAGGCGTTGAAGGCAAGCCGTACTTCGTTTTTCACGAAGCGTTCGATTACTTTGAAGAGGCTTACGGCCTGAAGCACACCGGGGTGTTCAGCGTGGCAGCCGAAGTGCAGCCGGGCGCGCAGCACGTGGCGGCGATGCGCAAGCGTTTGCAGGAAGTGGGCAAGACCTGTGTGTTCAGTGAGCCGCCGTTGCGTCCGCGTTTGGCGGAGACTTTGGTGGCGGGCCTGCCAGTGAAACTGGCTGAGCTGGATGCGTTGGGCGGCTATACGCCGGCGACGGCTCAGGGTTATGAGCAGGTGCTGGAGAAGTTGGGTAACGACCTGGCGGGATGCCTGGAATCGTTGTAACTCTAGCGCCGGCGTTGACCCATTCGCGAGCAAGCTTTGCTCCTACAGAACCAATGAACCTGTAGGAGCAAAGCTTGCTCGCGATGCTTTTAAAGGGCGAACGGTAGCGGTGTATTGACCTGCTGCCGCTGCGCCAGGCGCTGCTCAAACTCCTGTGGATCGTGAATCAACACGTCCTGCCCGGCAAACTGCTCCGCCGCAATCAACCGCGACAGCCAGAACCGCACACACGCCACGCGCAGCATCGTCGGCCACAACTCAGCCTCCGCCGCCGTGAACGGCCGCAGCGCCGCATAAGCGCCGAGGAATGCCCGGGCACGCGGCCCATCGATCAAACCTTCTTCGTCCGAACACCAGTCGTTCAAGGCAATCGCCACGTCGTACAGCATCGGCCCCGAGCAGGCGTTGTAGAAGTCGATCAACCCGGTCAGGTGCGTGCCTTCGAACATCGCGTTATCGCGAAACAGGTCGGCATGAATATTCGCCCGAGGCAGCGCGAGAATCTTGTCTTTGCGCTCGGTGATTTCATCCAGCGCTTTCTGCAGCAAGGCACGCGGCTCGTTGCTCAGGTGCGAAAGAAACTCGGTGCCCTCCTCCAGCATCCAGTCCAGGCCACGATCAGTCTTGCGCTTGATCATGCGCTCGCCCTGGGTCGCCAGGTGCAAATGCGCCTGCAACTCGCCGACCTGCGCGCAATGCTGGGCATTGGCGACTTTGATGTGCTTGCCAGACAGACGCGGTTGCAACAGCGCCGGTTTGCCCTTCAGCTCACGCAACGCCACGCCGTCGGTGGTGCGCAGCGCGTACGGCACCGGCAGATCGGCTTCGTGCAGCACGTCGAGCAGGTCGATGAAGAACGGCATCTCCTGCACCGGGCCGCGCTCGACCAGGGTCAGGACGAATTCGCCCTGCTCCAGGCTGATAAAGAAGTTGGTGTTTTCGCTGCCGGCGGCGATCCCCTGGAAATCAAGCAGACGGCCAAGCCCGTAAGGGGCGAGAAAGGTTTCCAGCTCGGGCCGAGCGAGGGGAGTGAACACAGACATGGTTAAAAACTGCTCAGTTCAGGCGTCGCTGTCAGCGACGCCGATTAAAAGTCGGGAAACTTACTTCCAGGTAAAGATTTCCCACGACGGAATCAGCATATCCGGCTGGTCGGATCGAATGTAGTTCGCGTCCGAGCCATCGGCGCGCACCAGGAAATAGGGTTTGCCACCCTTCGGTGTGACCTTGATCGCATAGACGAAGCCACTGCGGCTGTATTCCTGGATGACCTTGTCACCTTCCGTGTGCGTGTTGATAGTAACTTCCGGCTCCGAGGCGGGCGCATCATCCGCCGCCATCGCGGCCAACGGTGAGGCAGCAATCAGACCGACCAGCAGCAAGCGATTTAACGTACGCATGATAACCTTGTCCCTTTGTCGTCAACGGTCCCGCTATTCTAGCGCCGGACCCGCCGAAAAGGTTGATCCTGCTCATGAGCCAAGCCCCCCTCGTCCTGGTGGACGGTTCGTCTTACCTGTACCGCGCTTTCCACGCCCTGCCCCCGCTGACCACCTCCAAAGGCCTGCCGACCGGTGCGGTCAAAGGCGTGCTGAACATGCTCAAGAGTCTGCGCAAGCAGTACCCGGACAGCCCATTCGCCGTGGTGTTCGATGCCAAGGGCGGGACATTCCGCGATGAGATGTACGCCGAATACAAGGCCAACCGCCCAAGCATGCCCGACGACATGCGCGTGCAGATCGAGCCGCTGCACCAGAGCGTGATCGCCCTCGGCTTCCCGCTGCTGTGCGTGGAAGGCGTCGAGGCCGACGATGTGATCGGCACCCTCGCCCGCAGCAGCGCGGCGGCGGATCGCCCGGTGATCATCTCGACGGGCGACAAGGACATGGCGCAACTGGTCGACGGCCACATTACCTTGGTCAATACCATGTCCGGTAGCTCGATGGACGTGGACGGCGTGAAGGAGAAATTCGGCGTCGCACCCGAGCAGATCATCGATTATCTGGCGCTGATGGGCGATTCCTCCGACAACATTCCGGGCGTACCGGGCATCGGCCCGAAGACCGCTTCCGGCCTGTTGGTTGGCGTCAACGGCGGCCTCACCGAGCTGTACGCAAACCTCGATATCGTCCCGACCCTGCCGATTCGCGGTGCCAAGACCCTGCCGGCCAAGCTCGAAGAGCACAAGGAGATGGCGTTCCTCTCCTATCAACTGGCGACCATCAAGGTCGACGTGCCGCTGGACGTCGAACTCGACGACCTGCAAATGGGCGCGGAAGACCCGGCCAAGCTCTACGAGCTGTACACCCTGTTGGAATTCAAGAGCTGGATCAATGATCTGGATCGCGACGCCAAGCGTCTCGAACTGAGCGCTGCCGCTGCGCCTGCGCCTGCTGGCGATCTGTTCAGCGCGCCAGAAGCCGAAGCGCCTGCTGCCCCGGCTGAAGCCGCTTACGAAACCATCCTCGATCAGGCGCGTTTCGACGTCTGGCTGGAAAAGCTCAACAACGCCAAGCTGTTCGCCTTCGACACCGAAACCACCGGCATCGACGCGCAACAGGCGCAACTGGTCGGTCTGTCGTTTGCCGTGCAAGCCAACGAGGCCGCGTACATCCCGCTGACCCACTCCTACATCGGCGTGCCGGAGCAACTGGATCGCGACACCGTGCTGCGCGCGCTCAAGCCGATTCTGGAAGACCCGAGCAAGCTCAAGGTCGGCCAGCACGCCAAGTTCGACATGAATATTCTGGCCAACTGCGCCATTGGTGGCGACCAGAACAACGGCATCACCGTGCGCGGCATCGCCTTCGACACGATGCTTGAGTCCTACGTGCTCAACTCCACCGCCACCCGCCACGACATGGACAGCCTCGCGCAGAAGTACCTGGATCACACCACCGTGAGCTTCCAGGACATCGCCGGCAAAGGCGCCAAGCAGCTGACGTTCGACCAGATCGCGCTGGAGCAGGCCGGCCCTTATGCCGCCGAAGACGCCGACATTACCCTGCGCCTGCACCAGACGCTGTTCGAAAAACTCAGCGCCATCCCGAGTCTGGCCAGCGTGCTGACCGACATCGAAATCCCGCTGGTGCCGGTGCTGGCACGCATCGAACGCCAAGGTGCGTTTGTCGATGCCGAGCTGCTTGGCATTCAGAGCATCGAGCTGGGCAACAAGATGGTTGCGCTGGAGCGCGAAGCGTTCGAGATCGCCGGGGAAGAATTCAACCTTGGCTCGCCAAAACAACTGGGCGTGATTCTCTACGAGAAACTCGGTCTGCCGGTGCTGAAAAAAACCGCCAAAGGTCAGCCATCCACCGCTGAAGAAGTGTTGGCGAAGCTCGCTGAAGACGATCACCGTTTGCCCAAGGTGCTGATGGAGCACCGCTCGATGAGCAAGCTGAAAAGCACCTACACCGATCGCCTGCCGGAGCAGATCAACCCACGCACCGGGCGCATTCATACCTCGTACCATCAGGCCGTGGCGTCGACCGGTCGCTTGTCCTCCAGCGATCCGAACCTGCAGAACATTCCAGTGCGCACCGCTGAAGGCCGTCGTATCCGCCAGGCGTTCGTCGCACCGAAAGGCTACAAACTGCTGGCGGCGGACTATTCGCAGATCGAACTGCGGATCATGGCGCACCTGTCCAAGGACGAAGGCTTGATGAATGCCTTCCGCAACAACCTCGACGTGCACACCGCCACCGCTGCCGAAGTGTTCAAGGTCGAACTCAACGAGGTCACCTCCGACCAGCGTCGTGGCGCCAAAGCGATCAACTTCGGTCTGATTTACGGCATGGGCGCCCAGAAGCTCGGCAAGGACATCGGCGTCGACACCAAGACCGCCAAGGCTTACATCGATACTTACTTCGCCCGCTATCCGGGGGTTCGCGAGTACATGGATCGCACCCGCGCGCAGGCGGCGGATCAGGGTTATGTCGAGACCTTCTTCGGGCGTCGTCTGTACCTGCCGGAGATCAACTCGAACAAGCCACAAGAGCGCGCCGCCGCCGAGCGCACGGCGATCAACGCGCCGATGCAAGGCACCGCTGCCGACATCATCAAGAAAGCCATGGTCGCGGTGGATAACTGGCTGGCGACGTCAGGCCTGGACGCCAAAGTCATCCTGCAGGTGCACGATGAACTGGTGCTGGAGGTACGCGAGGATCTGGTCGAGCAGGTCAGCGCCGAGATTCGCCTGCACATGAGCGAGGCGGCGAAACTGGATGTGCCGCTGCTGGTCGAAGTGGGTGTGGGCAACAATTGGGATGAGGCTCACTGAGCCAGTTGATGTCGGTCGCCGCGACATAGCGTCGCGGCAGACCTGATAAATACTGCTTATTTCGAAAAGCGCTGGGGATTATTCCAAAGCTTTTTGAAAAAAATCTGAACTAATCTGGAAGGACACTACTCAGAGTTACTGAATGGCTGGTGAAGCCCTTCGATGCTCCTATGTTGTGTTAAGTGTTGGCAGATATCTGAACCCCGCCCTAGCGGTTCGGAACTTAAACCCCGGAATTTCTCCCTCCCCAATGAAATCCGGGGCTTTTTTTGCCCAAAATTTGTCTGTAGCGCGTTCATGCCGCGTTGAAAGCACAGCTCAAATGCTCATTTAGGTTCCCTAAAGTCGAGCGCGACCCCGGCCGCTTTTCACCGTGCTTTCGCCTTGCCTGAACACACTACAAACAAATTTCCATATCCCGATTTACTCGGCAGCCGCCTCGGCACCCTTGTCAGCCAGTTCCATCCAGCCGGCCAATACAGTGTAGGCCTCTTCCAGGCCCATGCGTTTTGGCGCCGAGAACAGCTGGATGGTGACCAGATCGCCCCAACCCTTGCGAATTTCCGACTGCACTTTGAGCAGGGTGTTCTTGGCTGCGCCGTAGGTCAGCTTGTCCGCTTTGGTCAGCAGGATGTGCATTGGCATGCCGGCGGCAACGGCCCAGTCGAGCATCAGCAGGTCGAAGTCGGTCATTGGATGACGGATGTCCATCATCAGAATCAAACCCTTCAAACTCTCGCGGCCACCGAGGTAAGCCTCAAGGTGACGCTGCCAGTGCATCTTCAACGGGATCGGTACTTTTGCGTAACCGTAGCCCGGCAGGTCGACCAGACGGCGATCTTCGTCTAGCTTGAAGAAGTTCAACAGCTGTGTGCGACCCGGGGTTTTCGAGGTCCGCGCAAGGCTGGCGTGAGTCAAAGTGTTCAGCGCGCTGGATTTGCCGGCGTTGGAACGACCGGCAAACGCCACTTCAAAGCCTTCGTCGTCAGGGCATTGATCGACTTTGGCGGCACTGAGCATGAATGTGGACTGTTGGCACAGGCCGAGGATGGGATTCTTGAGTTGCATGGGATTTCCGATGTGGGCGGCGCCGGGATTGGGCGCGGAACGCGGTGTCGCTTCCGTTTCAGTGACGCCAGTATATAATGCCGCAGATTTTGTGTGTGCTTTGTCCCAGCGTAGGATGAAGTTCACGAGAGCGACAAACCTTCATTGCGCATTAGAACGCAGAACGCTCTCAACCCTGAAAAGGTCGTTTTATGACGAAATGGCTGCTGGCTGCCGGAGTCTTGATGCCGCTTTACGGCGCACAGGCTACACAGGATCCGGAAGCTGTGTACAACCGTGTTTGTGGTGCCTGTCATTCCGGCCAACTCCCAACGGCGCCCGAAAGAGGCGATCAGGAAGCTTGGACGCCGAGGTTGGCGAAAGGTATGGGGACGCTGGTGCAACACGTGACCCAGGGTTTCAAGGCGATGCCGCCGCGTGGTTTGTGCATGGACTGCAGTGCCGAGGATTACCAAGCCATCATCCTTTGGATGAGCGAGTAAGCCCGGTCCATAACTTAACCCTTAGCCGTAGTTGGATTAGCTGATGAACAAATTGATCGTGAGTCTGCTGTTGACCGTGGGAATCTCAGGTTTCGCTCATGCTGCCGGTGATGCAGCAGCAGGCCAGGCGAAAGCCGCCGTATGCGGAGCCTGCCATGGCCCGGACGGAAACAGCATGGCGCCAAACTTTCCGAAACTGGCCGGGCAAGGTGAGCGCTACCTGACCAAGCAACTGCACGACATCAAGTCGGGCAAGCGCACTGTTCTGGAAATGACCGGCCTGCTGACCAACCTGAGCGATCAGGATCTGGCCGACATCGCCGCCTATTTCGCCAGCCAGAAAGGCAGCGTCGGCGCGGCTGATCCGAAGATCGTCGCTCGCGGTGAAGCCCTGTTCCGCGGCGGTAACCTGGCCAAGGGCCTGCCCGCCTGCACCGGCTGCCACTCGCCCAACGGCGCCGGCAACGCCGCCGCAGGCTTCCCGCATCTGGGTGGCCAACACGCTCAATACATCACCAAGCAGTTGACAGATTTCCGCAAGGAAGAAGGCGGCCGCACCAACGATGGCGACACCATGACCATGCAGACCATCGCCAAGCGCCTGAGCGACGAAGACATTGCTGCGGTCTCCAGCTACATTCAGGGTCTGCACTAAGCGCGCCGTATCGAGTGTTGAGCGAGGCTGACAATCAGAAGATCGCAGCCTCCGGCAGCGCCTACTGGCGGCTTGCGCGATCGAATACAGGAGCGGACATCTCCTGCAATGTTAACGCTCGATTAATCCGTCGCAGCAAGTATAAAAAGGGTGGCTTGGGCCGCCCTTTTTTGTGGCCGCTGCCGTTACACTACAGAACTCATGCCCGCCAGGGCCTGTCTGAAAACAGGTCGCGCGAGGCGAACAAAATTGTCCAGGAGTAAAGCATGCGTAATCTGATCATCAGCGCCGCTCTCGTCGCTGCCAGCCTGTTCGGCGTGACCGCTCAAGCCGCCGAAGCCCCTGCCGCCCCTTATGTCGAGTTGGCCAACCCGGTCCCGGTGGCAGAGCCTGGCAAGATCGAAGTGGTCGAGCTGTTCTGGTACGGCTGCCCGCACTGCTACGCCTTCGAACCCGTGATCAACCCTTGGGTTGAAAAACTGCCGTCCGACGTCAACTTCGTGCGTATTCCTGCCATGTTCGGCGGCCCGTGGGACGCTCACGGCCAGATGTTCCTGACCCTGGAAGCCATGGGGGTCGAGCACAAGGTTCACGCGGCAGTTTTCGAAGCGATCCAGAAACAACACAAACGCCTGACCGATCCACAGGAAATGGCTGAATTCCTGGCCACTCAAGGCGTGGATAAGGACAAGTTCCTGGCCACCTTCAACTCCTTCGCCATCAAGGGCCAGATTGTAAAAGCCAAAGAACTGGCCAAGAAGTATGAAATTTCCGGCGTTCCAACCATGATCGTCAACGGCAAGTACCGCTTCGACATCGGCTCCGCCGGTGGTGCAGAACAAGCGCTGAAACTGGCTGACGACCTGGTCGCCAAAGAGCGAGCGGCAACCAAGGCTGCTGCCAACTAAGCGCGGCAACTGCCATGCGCCGCTGGAAGTCTGAACGCGTCGTTGGCCTGCATGATCCGCAGGTCAACGAGCATCACCTGGCGTCCACGGGCCTGCCCGCAGACCATCGTCTGCGCTTGCTCAGTTTCAATATCCAGGTCGGCATCAGCACCGAGCGTTATCGGCATTACCTGACCCGCAGCTGGCAGCACTTGCTGCCGCACACCGGGCGTTCAGGCAATCTGCAAAAGATCGGTGACCTGCTGGGCGACTTCGATCTGGTCGCTCTGCAAGAAGCCGATGGCGGCAGCCTGCGCTCAGGCTACGTCAACCAAGTCGAACATCTGGCCCACCTCGGCGCCTTCCCGTACTGGTATCAACAACTCAATCGCAACCTCGGTCGACTGGCCCAGCACAGCAATGGCGTGCTCAGCCGCCTGAAACCGTGGGCGATCGAAGATCACCCGTTGCCCGGCCCGAAAGGTCGTGGGGCGATTCTGCTGCGTTTCGGCGAAGGCCCGGAAGCGCTGGTGGTCGTGATGATGCACCTGGCCCTCGGCGCGCGAACGCGCAGCCTGCAACTGGCCTACATTCGTGAGCTGATCGGTGGTTACAAACACCAAGTATTGATGGGCGACATGAACACCCATGCCAGCGATCTGCTACAACACTCACCGTTACGCGATCTCGGCCTGCTCGCCCCTCAACTGGAAGCGACATTTCCCAGCTGGCGCCCGCAGCGTTGCCTTGATCATATTCTGCTCAGCCCGACCCTGACCCTGGAAAGAGTCGAAGTGCTGGCACAACCCATTTCCGATCACCTGCCGGTCGCGGTAGAGATCCGTCTGCCGGGTTCGCTCACGGCCGATGCATTGCCCGCGATGAGTCCTGCCCCTCGCGGAACCCCTGAATGAGCGACGACGCCCAGCGCTGGAAAGAGAAATACCTCAAAAGCATCGAAAACCAGGACAAGCTCGAACGGCGTTGGGCCGCACGCCTGGACTTGCTGCGTCGCGGGCTGGTGCGCAGCACCCTGGCGGCTGAAGGCACTGACAAGGTGGTTGATCAGTGCATGAAAGAGATGCGCGACGTGGTGCGCACTGACGACATGGACGCCGGCCTCGCCGCACTGTTGCCACGCCTGGAAAAAGCCGTGCTCGACTCCGAGCAGCGTCGCGAAACCCGCATTGATCAGATGAGTACCGCGCTGACTTCGCTGGTCGCTCAGTTGCAGGCTTTGCCGTTGCCACGGGAAGTGGCGCAACCGCTGAAGAAATTCGCCAAACAACTGGATGGCCGCGTCGGCCAGGCGCGGGAAATGCCGCTGCTGCTGAGCGAACTCAGCGGCTTGCAGGGCAAGGCGTTGAGCCAGCTGGAGACGCCGGCGGAGCCGGAGCGTCCGGGACTGTTGCAGCGTCTGTTTGGCAGTCGAGAAAACGAGGAAACGCCTGCCCCAGTAACGGAGGCCCCCGCGCCAGCGCCGATAGCGCCAACCGCGCAAGCCCCGGTTGCCACGGAGCCCGAACTGCAACCCTCGCCACCGGCCCCCGTCGCGCTCACTGAGTCGGTGGTTACCGCGCCACCGATCAAGCAACCTGCGCCAGCGCTTGATACACCGACGCCACTCGCCGAGATCAAGCCGGAGCCGGACGTGGTCGCCTTCGTGCCGCCCACGGTTGTCAGCGAAACGGCCAGCGCCCCCGCTGCAACGCCAGCACCATCCCTCGAGGCCGAACTCGAGCCGGTTTTCGCTCAAGCTGAAACTCAGCCCTGGGCTCATGCCCCGACGCCGCTCACCACCGTCGCGATCAACCCCGACGAACTGATTCATCCCGGCGATCCGGCCCCGCTGATCCTCGACAGCCTGCCCCTGCCCGGGCCTATCGCACAGGCTTTGGCCGCTATCGATCCGGAACAGTCCGAGCACGACATTCTGTTCGCCCTGCCGGACTCCCCGGAGCCGTCCTACAGCTCCGTGGCCAAACACATCGAAGACACCCTGATCGGCCTGCTCGACGACCTGACCCTGCCCGAACGCCACCGACCGCAAGCCGAAGCGATGCGTGAACGGCTGCAACATGGTCTGAACTGGTACGAGTTGATCCCGATCCTCGACGATCTGGCAACTCTGATGCTGGCAATTACCGACAGTGGTCAGCACGAATTCGAAGTGTATTTGCAGCAACTCAACGAACGCCTCGAAACATTTCAGAGCAACCTGCAAGCGGCCAGCGATGGCCATGCCGACAATAGCTCGGCGGCGCGGGCGATGGACTCGCAGATCCGCGAACAAGTCGACGGTTTGCAGACCAGCATGCAGGAAGCGGCGGATCTGGAAGACCTCAAGCAAGTGCTGGAAAACCATCTGGAAGGCCTGCTCGGCACCATGGATCAGCACCAGAAACAGCGCGACGCCCGCGAACAGGAAGTCGCAGCGCGGCTCAAAGGCCTGTCCGAACGGGTGGCGCACATGGAACAGGAAGCCCAAGGCTTCCGCGAACACCTTGAAGTGCAACGCCAGAAAGCCCTGATCGATCCGCTCACCGGACTGCCCAATCGCGCCGCGTGGAGCGAACGCCTTGAGCACGAGATCAAGCAGTGGCAACAACACGGCAACACCCTGAGCCTGGCGATGCTCGATCTTGATCACTTCAAACGGATCAACGACAACTACGGTCATCTGGCCGGCGACAAGGTGTTGAAGATCATTGCCACCGTGCTGCGCAAACGCCTGCGCGGCTCAGACTTCATCGCCCGCTTCGGCGGCGAGGAGTTCGTCCTGCTGCTGCCAGCCACCCCGCCCGCGCTCGGCGCCAAGTTGCTGGAAACCCTGCGGGCGGCCATCGAAGCGTGCCCGTTCCACTTCAAGGGCGAGCGTGTAACGATCACCATCTCAATGGGACTGGCTTCGTTCAAACCCGGCGAACACAGCGATCTGGTGCTGAAAAGAGCCGATCAGGCGCTGTACCGGGCAAAAAATGCAGGACGCAATCGGGTCGAGCTGGGCTGAGCCAATTGTTCCATTTTGTTTAAATGCGCCCGCTGGCCGTCGAGACGCCAGGCAGTACGTTACACTGTTGCATTATCGTCTTCTGTGTACTGCCTTCTGCCATGAAATTCTTTGCCCTTCTCGCCTCCCTGCTCGTTCTCGCCGGTTGTGCCAGCGGTCCGCGCTACGACACCAGCCACCCTTCGGCCAATCACGACAGCCGCATCCAGTTCGTGATCGTGCATTACACCTCGGCTTCGCTGGAACGCTCGCTGCAACTGCTGACCCACGGCGAAGTCAGCAGCCACTACCTGATCGGCGACGACACGCGTGGCACCGTCTACAAACTGCTGGATGAAAACCAGCGGGCCTGGCACGCCGGCGAAAGCCAATGGCAAGGCCGCACCTGGCTCAACTCGAGCTCTATCGGCATCGAAATCGTCAATCCCGGCTTCAAGGACACCCCGACCGGGCGCCTGTGGTATCCGTACAGTGAGGCGCAGATTCAAGCACTGATCGCGCTGCTCAAGGACATCAGCAAGCGCAACGGCATCAGCCCCCGCCACATCATCGGTCACAGCGATATCGCCCCCCTGCGCAAACTCGATCCGGGACCGTTGTTCCCCTGGAAACGCCTTGCCGCTGAAGGACTCGGCATCTGGCCGAATGAACAAGCGGTGGCGCGTCAGCAAGCGCTGTTCAACAGCAGCGAACTGCCGAGCATCAGCTGGTTCCAGGCGCAGCTGGCACACCTGGGTTACGACACCCCGCAGACCGGCGAACTCGACGTCGCCACGCGACATGTTCTCGCCGCCTTTCAGATGCACTTCCGGCCCTCGCGCTTCGACGGCACGCCGGACGCGCAAACGGCAGCGCTGCTGCTGGTACTCAATCAGACAAAATAATGACGCCCGCCCGACGGTCAGGGCGAAATCGTGATCAGCAGCTATAACTCATTGGTAACTCTTCGGATATTCCATGATGGTTGCTACCCGAGAGACGCTGCGTAGCTGGTTTTATCGCCCCTGGTTTTTGGCGATGATCGCGGCTGTCCTCAGTGCCAGCCTGTTGATCGCCGGCGGTTTGTTTGTGGCGATGCGTCAGGTCGAACAAAGCGAGAGCCAGGAAATGAACGCGCAAGGCGAACGTTTCCTCGCTCGTCTTGAACAATTGTTCGGCCAGTTGCGCGAAAGTCTCGACGACCTCGAAGCCCAACCCTTACGCAGTTGTGACGATGAAATGATCGCCACCCTGCAACAAGTCACCTTCAACTATCGTTTCGTCTATGAAGCCGCTTATATGGACGCCTCGCGGATCTGTTCAAACCGTCCGCGTCAGGAAGGCTTATCGGTTGTCCGCGCGCCGGACATCAAAGGCCCGACTTACAGCTACTGGCTGAACACCACCACCGAACCCGATGAAAACCGCGCAGCGCTGATGCTCGGTCGGGGCAATTTTCGGGTGGCCACCTCGCGCGGCCATTTGACCGACATGGTCGATCTGTCGCCCGGCAGCAGCCTTTTAGTGGTGCTGGATCATGGCACCCGAGCCATCCCGGTATTGGGTACGGAACAGACCTGGCCACCCGCGGAACACTGGCCGCCGAAAAGCCACAACGCCTTGCAGGTCACGCATACCCGGTTGATCTACCGTATGCCCACCGACAACCCGGAATACCAATTGGTGCTGATCACGCCGCGCACTGGCATGCACATCCCCGCCATCTGGTGGTGGATGATCCCGGTTTGTCTGGTGGCCGGTGCCATCGTCGGTTTTCTCACCTTCCTGCTGGTGCGCCAGCGCCAGTCGCTGGATGCCGAACTCCACGGCGCGATCCGTCGCGGCGAATTGCAGGTGCTCTACCAACCAATCTTCGACCTCGACAGCCGCAACTGCGTCGGCGCCGAAGCCCTGCTGCGCTGGCGTCGCCCGGACGGTACGCTGACCAGCCCCGACCTGTTTATCCCGATGGCGGAAAACACCGGACAGATCCGTCAGATGACCGACTTCGTCCTCCAACGCTTGCTGGAGCAACTGGGCCAGCTACTGCGCGCCAATCCGCAGCTGTATATCTCGGTCAACCTCGCCGCTTGCGATGTGATGGTGCCGCGCATTGGCCAGGTCATGGCGCGGTTGCTGACGTTGCACCGGGTCGCGGCGCGACAGATTGCCTTTGAAGTCACCGAACGCGGTTTGATCGATGTAGTGGTCGCGCGGGAAAACCTGCAAGCGCTGCGCGATGTCGGCCATCAAGTACTCATTGACGACTTCGGCACCGGTTATTGCAGCCTCGCCTACCTGCAAACCCTGCCGGTCGACTGCCTGAAAATCGATAAAGCGTTCATCGACGCGCTCGGCCATGATGCCGCCAGCAGCGGCGTCGCTCCGCACATCATTCACATGGCGCAGGCACTGGATTTGAAGGTGATTGCCGAAGGCATCGAACTCGAATCGCAAGCTGAATTGCTCAGCAGTGAGGGCGTGAAGTTTGGTCAGGGCTGGTTGTTCGCCCATGCGCTGAGCGCGGTGCAGTTCATTGAACTGATCACCCGTGGCCGCCGCCTCGCGGCTCGGCGGCTGGACGACGAAGCCTAGGCTCTATACGAAACTCGCCAAGCGACGCTCAGGCCGTTTTGAGCCGACTTAAACGGCCAGCGCCATATAGAACTGCGTGCCCTGCCCCGGCCGCGAATAAACACCCATCCGCCCACCGTGCAGTTGGACGATTTCCTTGCACAGTGCCAAGCCAAGCCCGGCCCCGCCCTTTTTGCGCCCAACCTGCACGAACGGCTCGAAGATCCGCCCCTGCTGGCCATAGGCAATACCTTCGCCGTTGTCTTCAACGCTGATGATCACCCGCTCGCCGTGGCGCCGCGCCTGCAAACGGATCTGACCGTCGCGGGCGGTATGGCGCAGGGCGTTGTCGATCAAATTGTCGAGGACGCGGTCGAGCTGGGCCTGATCGGCCTGCAAACGCGGCAGCGGCCCCTGCACCTCGATGTCCAGGGCGATGCCTTTGTCCGCCGCCGACTCGGCAAAACGCGATTGCGCCTGTTCCAGCAAGTCTTCAATGGAGCACGGCGCCAGCGTGAGTTTCTGCAAACCGTTCTGATAACGCGAGAAGTTGAGCAAGTCGTTGATCAACTGCATCAGGCGCTGCATTTCCTCGTTCACCGTGTCGAGCAGATCGGCCTCGCGCGAATCCGCCGGAAACTTCGCCCGCTCACGAAACAGCCCGAAAGCCATGTGCATGCCGGTGACCGGCGTGCGCAGCTCGTGTGATGCGCGCAAGACGAACTCACTGCGCACGCGCTCGAAGGCGCGCTGCTCGGTTACGTCATGCAATACCATCACCGCACCCAGAATGTGGCCTTGGGTGTGGCTGACCGGTGTGAGGCTGTAAGTCAGCAGACGGGATTCGCCGTCGACCTCGATGCTCAAGTCTTCCGGTGCACGCTCAAGGGTGCCTCCACGCAGCACCAGTTGCAGTTGCGCATCCAGCTCCGGCCGCTGCAACGCCGTGCCCAAGCCCTGACCCAGCCGATCGTCGTCCCAACCTAACTGGCGCTGAGCCACGGGGTTGAGGTGCTCCAGATGCCCTTGGCGATCAATCATCAGCAGGCCATCGTCGATGCTGTCGAGCACAGCTTGCAACCGCTGCTGGCCGGCCAGCAGTTCGTCGACGTTGGTGGCCTGGTGTTCACGCAACGCTTCAGCCATGAGCCCGAAGCGACGCGACAACAGGTTTACTTCCATGGCCGAGGAAATCGGCAGGGTCACTTCATAGTTGCCCTGACCAATGTTATCGGCGGCCTTGGCCAACACTTCGATGGGCACACCGAAGCGCCGAGCGATGCCGTGGGCGGTAACGAAACCGATGATCAACACCGCCAGCCCCACCAACCCCAGCAAGCCGGCGACCAACAGCGCCCGATCACGCGCGTCGCGTTGTACCGCGTTGATGTTGTCCAGCGCGTGCTTGTGCTCGGTGATCAGGCCGTTGCGCAGGGTGTTGAAACGCTGCCTGAAGTTGGCGTCGTTGCTCATCGCTGTCGCCGGGTCGCGGGACAGGTCGAACGCTTCAAGAAAACTCAGGTAATCGGCCTTGGCCTGACTGAAACCGTACTGGCGACCATCACCCTGCTGTTCTTGGGCAATGCCTTCATCGAGCAGCTTGAAGTAATGCTGTTTGGACGCCTCGAACGCAACCGGGTCAGGTTTTTCGGCGAGCATGAGGATCAGTTGATCACCGAGTGTCTGCCGTAGCTTGAGCCCCAGATCGAGGGTGACAAAGTTGCTGCGCACCAGGGTTTCCTGCGAACCGGCCATCTGCATCACGCTGACCAACCCGAGCATCAGCCCGAGCAAGGCCACGGTGATCAATGCGGAGATACTCAGGAACAGCCGCGTGCGCAACTTCATCGCCAGTTTCATCGCCCGGCACTCACAGGTTGTACTGCTTGCGCTTGCGATAAAGGGTCGAGGCGTCGATGCCCAAGGTTTTTGCCGCTTGATCCAGCGTACCCGCCGTGGCGAGTACCGCGCCGATGTGAGCCTTCTCCAACTCGTCCAGACTTAGCGCTGCACCAACTCTTGGCGCATTGTTGGCCGGTTGCTCGGCCATGCCCAGATGGCTGATCTCCACACGCTCCTGCGGGCAAATGATGCTCGCGCGCTCGACCACGTTGCGCAGTTCACGAATGTTGCCCGGCCAGCGATAACCGAGCAGTGCTTCGCGCGCTTCATCACTGAAGCCCCGCGCCGGACGCGCATACTCTTTAACGAAGCGCGCAAGGAAGCGGTCGGCCAGATTAAGGATATCCTCGGCGCGCTCGCGAAGTGGCGGCAGATGCAGGGTGATGACGTTGAGGCGATAGAGCAGGTCTTCACGGAAACGACCGTCGCGCACCATGTCCTCGAGATTGAGGTTGGTCGCCGCCAGAATCCGCACATCGGCACGCCGAGTCACCGGATCCCCGACCCGTTCGTATTCCTTGTCTTGAATAAAACGCAGCAACTTAGGCTGCAACGTCAGGGGAAAATCGCCGATCTCGTCGAGAAACAGCGTACCGCCATCCGCCTGATTGACTCGCCCCAAGGTGCTTTCGCTGGCGCCGGTAAACGCACCGCGACTGTGGCCGAACAGCTCGCTCTCCATCAATTCCGCCGTCAGCGACGGGCAGTTGATGGTCACGCAGGATTTCTTCTCGCGCTTGCTCCAGCCGTGAATCGCCCGGGCCAGCTCGCCTTTACCGGTACCCGATTCGCCGAGGATAAGAATGTTGGCGTCAGTACCGGCCACTTGCCGCGCGGTTTCCAACACGACTTTCATCGCCGGGCTGTGAGAATCGAGACCGTCCTTGGGTTTACGGATCTCGCCTTCCAACGCTTCGAGACGCGCCGACAGTTGACGCACTTCCAGTTGCTTGGCGGTGGCCAGACGTAGCTGATCAGGGCTGCAAGGCTTGACCAGGTAATCAGCGGCGCCCGCCTGAATCGCGTCCACGGCGGTATCTACAGCCGAATGCGCGGTGACGATCACCACGCGCATCCACGGTGCCTGAATGCGCATCTGCGCCAGGACGTCGAGGCCGTTGTCTTCGCCCAGACGCAGGTCAAGAAAGCACAGATCAAAGACCTGACGTTGCAGCAGTGCGTCGGCCTGAGCCGCGCTGTTGGCAGTGGCCACCGTATAGCCTTCGTCTTCGAGGCAATAACGGAAGGTACGCAGGATGGCGGACTCATCGTCCACCAGCAGAATGCGGCCTTGATGCTCAGTGGCAGATTCCATTTTTCCTACGCTCCATAGTGATTGGTCTGAGGTTAGTCCCGGAAAAATCGGGCAAGTTGCATGGTTGATTCTGAACGAAGCCAGCCATAGGAGGGTAGCTCTCTCCTGCCATTACGGCCAATACGTTGATTTTGTTGGTTTTTTAAACAATCAGCGGTTTGCAGGGCTTTACCTGCGTACTTTTCTGACATCCGCGACCCGCTCTCAATTCCGTAAGAATCAAATCTGCTACGAAATAATCGTGCAATCCGCACGACCCTGTATGAGCCATCGTGCAGGATGCGTCGCGATCTATTTTTTGATCGATCGTAAGTAATTGATTTTATTGAATATTTTTCAATCAAAAAACTGGCATGCAGGCTGCAATAGCTTATTCAGCCCGGGCAGATCAGAACTGCCCCAACCGAATAAGAGTGAGGAACCCAGGATGACTCGCCAACGTGCCGCCCAAGTGCGTATCTCGCCACTGCTCATCCAGCAAAGTCTGTTTGGCGTACTTGCGCTGTTAATCACCCTGATCGCGTGCCAGCAATACCTGCGCTGGGAAAACAGCCAGCAGCCAGAGCCGCTGATCTCGGTCCAGCACAACACGCAAACGCACTTCAGCGCCGTCAGCAGCAGCCAGGCAGAAAGCCTCTCGATGCGCATGGTGGACGTCGATCAGGCGCAGCCACTGGATCAACTGCCACGTGAAGAACGCTGGGTCTTCTAATTGATTAAACGGATTCGGGCGCGACGCGCCGGAACACGCAACACCCCTAAATAGAGAAGTAAGGAGAATCACCATGTTGAGCTGGGCAATTACATTCTTGATCATTGCCATCATCGCTGCAGTACTGGGCTTCGGTGGTATCGCGGGCACCGCCACGGGTATCGCCAAGATTCTCTTTGTCGTGTTCCTGGTGATGTTCATCGCTTCCTTCTTCTTTGGCCGTCGCGGCCGAGGTTAACGATGAGTGCGTTAAAAACACTGGCAGCCGCCCTGCTTCTGGGCGGTAGTGCCATGGCGATGGCGGCCAACGATGGCCAGGCGCGGGTCAACGAACTGTTGAGTTCGGACCCGCAGTACAGGGAAACCTGGGAAGGCGTGGTGAAGAAGGAAGAACGCCTGCCGGAATGGGTGATGAACCTTTCCGGTACGCCGGACCAACAGATGAATGCCGTGACTGAAGATGGCGACAAGTATCTGGTCGGCCCTCTCTGCGAATCTGCGGACAAGTGCCTGAACCACCGCTTGATCGTCGCGTTCAGCTTCGACAAGAAAGACGCTTACGCCATGCTCGTCGATGTGCCCGAAGGATTGCCGGCCGACAAGTCGCCAACGCGACATGCCACCTACCGCTTCCTCGGCAAGCCGAATGAGGGCATGCAGAATCTGCTGATGGAAACGCTGAAGAAAGATCCTAAATGGTATTGAACATGAAGGCAGCAGCCCTGCTGCCTTCCATTGCGCCGATCCGAGGAGGGTCGGCGCATGACCAAGGGGCCGGGACGTTCTGACTGTTACAGGGTCGGAGTGACCTACGGGTACAGGGAGTGCCTGCGCAAGGGCCGGGTCAGGGCAAGTAAAAAAGCTGCGCCGCAGGTTCGCCGACCCTCAGTGGTTCGACGGATCTGCGCTGAGCTTTCAATCGATCAAAACATTGATCCAGAGCGTTCAGCTCATCCTTTTTATCGTCGACACTGCGCGCGAAAACATTACGCGGTGTTTCACGGCGACCGTATATCGACAAAGAGACCCTTTAAACAGTGGGACTTCTAGTCTTCTCACGTAAGCTTTTTCTTAATAATTCTGTCGATTTTTCTAGTTCAAAAAACAACCAACCTTCGCTGTGATGGCCGGTTCACGGCACTTATGCCGGCCGAAATGTCACAATCGAACCGGTTGGGACGCCAGTTTCATTTAAAAAAGCTCATGCCGATTCGGCATAGGGTAGGCGTTTACGGCATTAGACGGCGCAACCTTGCATCGGAATAGTTGCGCCTTTTTTCGCCTGCCGAAGAGCCGTAAATACGCGCTTCGGGGCACCTTATACGGAGGCAGATGCACAGACTTTTCCGCTAGAAAGCGTTCCAGTTCCTGCATGTGCCTGAGTCAAACGCAAGTAAGGGTAAAGATAATGAAGAAGGCAAAAATTAGCCTCGCCTGGCAGATCCTCATCGGTCTGGTTTTGGGTATTGCAATTGGTGCGTTGCTCAACCACTTCAGTGCCGAGAAGGCCTGGTGGATCAGCAACGTCTTGCAACCGGCAGGCGATATCTTTATCCGTCTGATCAAGATGATCGTGATCCCGATCGTCATCTCCTCCCTGATTGTCGGCATCGCCGGCGTGGGCGACGCCAAGAAACTGGGCCGCATCGGCCTGAAGACCATCATCTACTTCGAAATCGTCACCACCATCGCCATTTTGGTCGGTCTGGTCCTGGCCAACGTGGTTCATCCGGGCACCGGCATCGACATGAGCACCCTGGGTACTGTGGATATTTCCAAGTACCAGGCGACGGCCGCCGAGGTTCAGCATGAGCACGCGTTCGTCGAGACCATCCTCAACCTGATCCCTTCGAACATCTTCGCGGCCATGGCCCGCGGCGAAATGCTGCCGATCATCTTCTTCTCCGTATTGTTCGGCCTCGGTCTGTCGAGCCTGCAATCGGACCTGCGCGAGCCGCTGGTGAAGATGTTCCAGGGCGTCTCGGAAAGCATGTTCAAAGTCACCCACATGATCATGAACTACGCCCCTATCGGCGTTTTCGCCCTGATCGCGGTGACCGTCGCCAACTTCGGTTTCGCCTCCTTGCTGCCGCTGGCCAAACTGGTGGTGCTGGTTTACTTCGCCATCGCCTTCTTCGCTTTCGTGGTGTTGGGCCTGATCGCCAAGATGTTCGGTTTCTCGGTGTTCAAACTGATGCGCATCTTCAAGGATGAGCTGGTGCTGGCCTACTCCACCGCCTCCTCGGAAACCGTGCTGCCGCGCGTGATCGAGAAGATGGAAGCCTACGGCGCGCCGAAAGCCATCTGCAGCTTCGTTGTACCGACCGGTTACTCGTTCAACCTCGACGGTTCGACCCTGTACCAGTCGATCGCGGCAATCTTCATTGCCCAGCTGTACGGCATCGACCTGTCGATCAGCCAGCAACTGCTGCTGGTACTGACCCTGATGGTCACCTCCAAAGGCATCGCCGGCGTGCCGGGCGTGTCCTTCGTGGTGCTGTTGGCCACTCTGGGCAGCGTGGGTATCCCGCTGGAAGGTCTGGCGTTCATCGCTGGTGTCGACCGTGTCATGGACATGGCGCGTACCGCCCTGAACGTGATCGGTAACGCCTTGGCCGTGCTGGTCATCTCGCGTTGGGAAGGCATGTACGACGACGCCAAGGGCGAGCGCTACTGGAACTCCCTGCCGCACTGGCGCAGCAAGGAAAAACTGCCAGCCGGCGAGATTTCCAAGAACTGATTGCTGAACATTGTGGGATTGGCTTTTCTGTGTGAGCGAGCCTGCTTGCGAAGGCGGTATGTCATTGAGCATTGATGTGACTGGCAGGACGCTTTCGCGAGCAGGCTCGCTCCCACAGTGGGTCGAGTCAGACCGCAAGTGATGCACAGACAAACCCCGGAGAAATCCGGGGTTTGTCGTTTCTGGCCACCCCGCTATCATTCGCCGCATTCTTCGGGGGATTTGACTGATGCTTAATGGCCTGTGGCTTGGCTTCTTCATCGTGGCAGCCGTGTCGGCGCTGGCGCAGTGGCTGATCGGCGGCAACGCCGGGATTTTTGCGGCGATGGTGGAAAGCATTTTCGCCATGGCCAAGCTCTCGGTCGAAGTCATGGTGCTGTTGTTCGGCACCCTCACCCTGTGGCTGGGCTTTCTGCGCATTGCCGAGAAAGCCGGGATCGTCGAATGGCTGGCCAAGGTCCTCGGCCCGCTGTTCCTGCGGCTGATGCCTGAGGTGCCGCCCGGTCACCCGGCCCTCGGCCTGATCACCCTGAACTTTGCCGCCAACGGTCTGGGCCTGGACAACGCCGCCACGCCAATCGGCCTGAAAGCCATGAAGGCGCTGCAAGAACTCAATCCCAGCGCCACCGTCGCCAGCAACGCACAAATCCTCTTTCTGGTGCTCAACGCCTCCTCGCTGACCCTGCTGCCGGTGACGATCTTCATGTACCGCGCCCAGCAAGGCGCACCGGACCCGACGTTGGTGTTCCTGCCTATCCTGCTGGCGACCAGCTGCTCGACCATCGTCGGCTTCCTCTCGGTGGCGTTCATGCAACGCCTGCGGATCTGGGATCCGGTCGTGCTGGCCTATCTGATTCCCGGCGCCCTCGTCCTCGGTGGTTTCATGGCGCTGCTGGCGACGATGTCTGCCACGGCGCTGGCGGGACTTTCGTCGATCCTCGGCAACCTCACGCTGTTCGGGCTGATCATGCTGTTTCTGCTGATCGGTGCCTTACGCAAAGTGAAGGTCTACGAAGCATTCGTCGAGGGCGCGAAGGAAGGCTTCGACGTCGCCAAGAACCTGCTGCCCTATCTGGTGGCGATGCTGTGTGCGGTCGGCGTGCTGCGTGCCTCAGGCGCACTGGACTTCGGCCTTGAAGGCATTCGCCATCTGGTCGAGTGGGCCGGTTGGGACACGCGGTTCGTCGATGCGTTGCCGACGGCGATGGTCAAACCTTTCTCCGGCAGCGCCGCGCGGGCGATGCTGATTGAAACCATGAAGACCTCGGGCGTCGACAGCTTTCCGGCACTGGTCGCGGCGACGGTGCAGGGCAGTACCGAGACGACGTTCTATGTGTTGGCGGTGTACTTCGGCGCGGTGGGCATTCAGCGGGCGCGGCATGCCGTGGGTTGTGCGCTGCTGGCGGAGTTTGCCGGTGTCGTCGGCGCTATCGCCGTCTGCTACTGGTTCTTCGGCTAACCACAAAATAAAACTGTAGGAGTGAGCCTGCTCGCGATAGCGGTCTATCAGTCACCATCATCGGCGACTGTCACTCAGCTATCGCGAGCAGGCTCACTCCTACAGGGATTGTGGTGAATCAGGGGTTCTGCGGGGCGAGTTTCTGGCCTTGGTCGACGGCCCAGGCCACGACTTTCGCGGTCAGGCGATCACTGGCCTGGCCAAACCCGGCGACCACCGCAGGCACCTGCACATCATTCAGCGGCTGGCGCTCTTCAAAGCGCTGGCTGGCGAGAATCCGCTGGTCATAACCGCGCACCAACAGCGCATCGACCCGTACCACAACGCTGGCCTGCGTGCCCTGATACTCAGTCTGAAACGCTTGCAAGCTGCCGCCCAGCTCCAGATCCGCGGCAAAGTTGCTGTCGTCGGTGCTCAGCAAAGTCACCCGACCATCACGCTGAAAGCCGTCCAGCAAGCGATTGCGCACCAGCACCGGCGCCGGATCGCTCCAGCGCGAAGCCTTGTAGCTGCTGATCACATCGCCCTGTGGAATCACGGCGATGTTCGGCCGGTTCAGCGCTTCGCTGGCCTGCAATTTGTTCAAGCGCAGCGACCAATGCTGAGTCGCCGCCGAACTGGCCGAGGCGGGCGCCTGGGCGGCCGGCAAGCGATAGACGTCCGATGGCTCAGACTTGGGCAGGATCGAGCACGAACCCAGCAACGTGATACCCGCGAGGAGGGCGAGGTGAGTCAGCTTCATGGCGTGAACTCCTTGTTCTTGTCACTGCCCAGCAGGTAACCGCTGGGGTTGGCCTCCAGACGTTGAGAGATGGCGCGCAGCGAGGTCAGGGTTTCGCGCAGTTCGCGGATCGCCGGGGCCAGGCCATTGAGGCCCTGCATGCCGTTGTCGAGGGAGTTCTGGTTCTTGCTCAGCAAGGCATTGATCGTGGCGCTGCTCTGTTCCAGCGATTTCATTGCCTGCTCGGCACTGCCCAGCGCCTGTTTGCCCTGATCGTTGAGCAGGCCGTTGGCGTTGCGCATCAGCGCCGAAGTCTGTTCGAGCATGCTCCCGGCCTGTTTGCCAACTGCCGCCAGTTGCTGCATGGCCTGACGCAGATCGCCGCGCTGATCATTGATCGAGCCGGTGGTCTGCTCCAGATGCGCCAGAGTCTTGCTCACGCGCTCGACGTTCTCGGCGGAGAACATCTGATTGGCGTTGCCCAGCAAAGAACTGATGCCGCTCATCAAATCGTTGCTGTCATTGAGCAGCCGTGAAATAGGTGAGGGCGCAGCGACGATGATCGGCAGATTGCCATCGTGCCCCTTGAGTTGCGGGCTGTCTGGCGTGCCACCGCTAAGCTGGATGATCGAGGTGCCGGTGATCCCGGCCAGCGCCAGTTTGGCCTGGGTGTCTTCCTTGACCGGCGTATCACCGGCCAGACGAATCCGCGCCAGCACCCGCCGAGGGTCTTTCGGATCGAGACGCAGGGTGACCACGTCGCCGACCTTGATCCCGCTGTACTGCACCGGGCTGCCCTTGGACAAACCACTGACCGCTTCGCTGAAGACAATCTCGTAGTCCTTGAACTCGGTGTCGACACTGGACTTGGCCAGAAATAGACCGAAGAGCAAGGCGCCTGCCACCACAATCACCGTGAACAGGCCGATCAACACATGATGCGCTCGGGTTTCCATGTCAGACCTCGTTGAGCAATTTGGCGGCGTCCAGCGCCGAGCGGCCGCGCGGGCCGTGGAAGTATTCGTGAATCCACGCGTCGTCGGTTTCCGAAACGACGTCGATGGGGCCGGCGACCAGCACTTTTTTCTGCGCCAGCACGGCCACTCGGTCGGTGATGGTGTAGAGCGTGTCGAGGTCGTGGGTCACCAGAAACACGCTGAGGCCGAGCGCATCGCGCAGGGTCAGGATCAATTGATCGAACTGCGCCGCGCCAATCGGATCGAGGCCGGCGGTGGGTTCGTCGAGAAACAGGATGTCCGGATCCAGCGCCAGAGCACGGGCCAGTGCGGCACGTTTGATCATGCCGCCGGAGAGCGACGACGGGTATTTATCCGCAGCCGACAGCGGCAACCCGGCCAGCGCCAGCTTCACAGCGGCCAAGTGCTCGGCGTCGTTGCGGCTGAGGCCGGCGTGTTCGATGAGGGGCAGGGCGACGTTCTCGGTCACCGTCAACGACGAGAACAGCGCGCCTTTCTGAAACAACACGCCGAAGCGGCGTTCAACCAGCGAGCGCTCATGCTCGGAGAGGCTCGGCAGGTTCTTGCCGAACACTTTGACGACGCCTTCGCTGGGTCGGCGCAGACCGACAATGCTGCGCAACAGCACCGATTTACCGCTGCCGGAGCCGCCGACCACGGCGAGGATTTCGCCCTTGTACAAATCCAGATCGAGGTTTTCGTGCACGCTCTGGCTGCCGAAGCGATTGCACAGGCCACGGACTTCGATCACCGCCTCCGAGGGCGCGCGGGGTAGACGACTCACCAGCCCATCTCCATGAAGAACAGTGCGGCCACCGCGTCGAGCACGATCACCACGAAAATCGACTGCACCACGGCAGAGGTGGTGTGCGCGCCGACCGATTCGGCACTGCCGCTGACCTTGAAACCTTCCAGACAACCAATCGCGGCGATGATGAAGGCGAAGATCGGCGCTTTCACCAATCCGACCAGAAAATGCTGAACACCGATGTCGCTTTGCAGCAGCGACAGGAACATCGCCGGCGAAATCCCCAGCGACACCGCGCAGACCACGCCGCCACCGATGATCCCGCAGAGCATCGCCAGGAATGTCAGCATCGGCAACGCCACCAGCATCGCCAGCACGCGCGGCACCACCAGCAGCTCCATCGGGTCGAGGCCAAGGGTGCGAATTGCGTCGATTTCTTCGTTAGCCTTCATCGAGCCGATCTGCGCGGTGAAGGCACTGGCGGTGCGTCCGGCCATGAGGATCGCCGTCAACAGCACGCCGAATTCGCGCAGGAACGAGAAGCCCACCAGGTCCACGGTAAAAATCGTCGCGCCGAAACTGGCCAGCACCGTCGCCCCGAGAAACGCCACCACCGCGCCCACCAGAAAAGTCAGCAACGCCACGATCGGCGCGGCGTCGAGGCCAGTCTGTTCGATGTGCGCGATCATCGGGGTGATGCGCCAGCGCTTGGGCCGGAACAGGCTGCGAGCGATGGTTTCCAGAATCAGGCCGACGAAACCGAGCAATTGCAGGGTGTCTTGCCAAACCGTGTCGACGGCGCGGCCGATGCGCGTGAGCAACTGCACGCTGACGCTGATTTCCGGCTCCTTGATCGGCACGCAAAAGTCGCTCATCGAGCAGTACACGGTGTGCAGCAGCGCGCGGTCGGCGGAGGTCAGAGTGCAGTCGGGGTGTTCGGCGGATTGGCCGAGGCGCTCGGAACCGAGCAGTTCGACCAGCAACGAGGCGCCGGCGGTGTCGAGGGCGCCGAGGCCATTGAGGTCGACAATGGTGCTGGCGTCGTATTGGCCATAAAGCTTTTCGCTCAGTTGCTTGAGGTCGGCGTAATGGGCAAGCGTCCAGTCCCCCGTGACCCGCAGGCGGGCAGGGCTGGTCGATGTGTCCAGTTGGGCACTGCCCGTCATCGAGCTGCTGGTCATAAGCTCCGTGCTTGTTCGGCTAAATACGCTGGCATACGTAATAGCACGAACCGGATTACTTTTCTTTGATCGCTGTGCTGTCGGTGACTTCAAAACGCAGCACACCGATCACCTGACCGTCCTCGGTCAATACCCGTACCTGCCATTTGCCCGCCGGGTTGCCGGGGAAGTTCTGTTTGTGCGTCCACGCCCGGTAGCCTTCCTTGCGCCCGCCGTGGATGTCGAGCGCGATACGGTCGACCTCTTTGCCGTTGAACTGCCAGACGTGATAAATCCGCTCATCGAGCCCGCGCGGCGCGTTGATCGCGGTATAGGCGTAGAGCCCGCCGTTGCGGATCTGCTCGGCGCTGACCGTGTCAAGGCTGGCGCCGGGGGTGCGATCCTGCAACTCGGTGCTGATCGCCACGTCGGTCATCCACAGCGTCGCCGGCGGCACCCACGAGCGCAGCGTCCAGCCGACCGCACCGATGCCGACCGTGATGCAGAGAATCGCCAACGCGTTGCGCACCGTGCGGATCGGGAAGATCGACGCCAGGCTCGGAAACGACAACAGCACGGCAATGCCCAGCGCCCATTTGAAACTCTGCGCCGTGGTCAGGTGCATGATCACCGGCAGCGCAGTGAGCAGGGCGGCGAACAGGGTCAGGGTGTGCAACGCGAGAAACGCCCAGCGCCGTGGCGCCAGCCATTTGTAGTAGAGCGGATCGACGATGGATATCAGTGCGGCGACGCCGAGCAGGCCGGTGAAAATGAGCTGGCCGCTGTTCCACGTCGTGGTGATGAAGAAGAACGGCAGGACGAAAAACAGGCTTTCCTGGTGGATCATCTGCGTCGCGTAACGCAGCAGCGGCTGGGGAATCTCGCGTTTGAACACGCGGGTGAACAGGCCGGTGAGGGTGTTTTCCAGCATCAGCCAGATCCAGCTGAGCAGCATGATCACCGTGATCCAGCTCGCCAGCCCCTGCTGACGGTCGACCATGATGAAACTGCCGACGCCGGAAATGAAACCGCCAAGCGCAATGACCCCCGGATAGCGCTTCATCAGTTCGAGGATGCGCTGGATCAGGAGCTGTATTTTCGGCATGTCGGGGTTCACAACGCTGTAGGAAAAATCCCAGAAAGGTTACCGCCGCCCAGCCCCCGTGGCGAGGGGATTTATCCCCGTTCGGCGGCGCAGCCGTCGTAAATCCTGCGAATGTGTTTTGTCTGGATGAATCGAGTTGCAGGGTTTGGGGCTGCTTCGCAGCCCAACGTGGATAAATCCCCTCGCCACAAGGACCTCATCATCACAACGTGGGTATTCCATGCAGGCGCTGCCGAAGGCTGCGATCTTTTGATCTTCAACCCCGCTTACGGTGCAGGCGCCAGCCGATCAGGATCAGTAGCACCAAGCCCAAGCCACCCGCACTCAACCACAACACCTGATCATCACTGATCAACGGCTTCTCGATGCGCAAATACCCCGGCTGCAACAGCAACTCGCGCATGGCCTTGTTCGCCGCTTCCAGCGTCACGCCTTGCAGCTCCCGCGCCGGGTTGGCAAAGCGGCCGTCCTCGTAGTCGCCCAGCGCACTCCAGTAGTAATCGGCCATTGCGCTGTTGCCTTGCACCGCCCAAGCCTGATGGGCGATAGAGGCCTGTTTGATCCGCGCGAAGGTGTCCGGGTCGAGGCCGTTTTTCAGCAGATCAGCCTTGAGGTCTTCCAGCACCTGAATGGCTTCGTCGACATCATCACGATCCAGGTCGGCATTCAGGCTCATGAAGCCAACGCCGCCAAACACTTCACGCTCGGCCCACGGCCCATACGACAAACCGTGGTTCAGGCGAATCTGCCGGTACAGGGCCCAGTCGAGATAGTCCTTGAGAATGTCGAACGTCTCGTCGTACTGATCGTCCAGCACCGGTTCCGGCACCAGCCAGTGCAGCTTGGCGCTATCGCCAATGAAACCGCGGGTGATGGTGCGTTCGTGGGCAGCGCTGGTGCGGATGTCCGGCAACGGCCGATGCTCGCTCGGCTCGACGGCTTCGAGCGCGCCCCAAGTGCGTTCCAGATAGGCCGGCAGCAATTTGTCGAGTTCACCGACGACAATCAGGGTCATGTTGTTCGGTGCGTACCAGGCCTTGCGTACCTTCTCCAGTTGCGCCTGAGTCAGATGCCCAACCTCGGCACGTTGCGGGCATTTCAGGCCCAGCTCGACGGCGAGTTGATTGCTCGCCGTGTGGCCGAGATCCTGACGGTCGAGAAAGCGTTGCAGGCGCGTGTAATGGCCGCCGTCTTCGCGCTCGACCACGCGCTTGGCGGCGTTGATCGCGTTGTCGTCTATGCGTGTCTGGGTCAACAGATCAAGCAGCAGATCCAGCACTTTGCGCTGGTTTTTCGCCGGCGCTTCGATGACGAACGTGGTGTCGGCATTGCTGGTGAACGCGTTCCAGTCGCCGCCGAGGGCCTGCATGCGTTCTTCCAGACCTCCTTCGCCCGTCGCGTCTACGCCGCTGAACAGCAAGTGTTCGAGCAGATGCGGCAGCTCTTTTTCATCGCAATCGAAATCGTCCAGGCCAACGCCGACCACCAACCGGATCGCCACATGCCCGCGCTCAGTGCCGGGTTTGAGCAGCAACTGCAAACCGTTGGGCAATGCATAGCCTTCGACCTGAAAACGATCCAGGGCAAAGGCGGGCAGGGAACCGAGCAACAGACAGGCGAACAACAGGCAACGCATAACAGGCTTCCATACGGCTGATTTGGAGATCCGTGTCGCTATTCAGACCGCCATTCGCGAGCAGGCTCGCTCCCACAGGGACATGCATTCAAATGTGGGAGCGAGCCTGCTCGCGAAGGTCTTAAGCCTGAATCAATGTTACTGACTGACCACAGCCCCAGACGTTCAAGGCGAATGCGTGATGTCGGCAATATCATCCGCCGCCAATGCCCCGGTGTCCGCCGTTTCCAGCACCACATAAGCACTGCTGCAAAACAGCGAATTAAGCCGCTTCATGTCGGCAATCAGCTCAAGGTGCAGCGAACTGGTCTCGATACTCTGCACGATCTTGCGTTGCAAACGGCTGACATGCGCGTGCGCCAAACGGCGTTCCTGTGCGCGAAAACGGCGTTTTTCGCGCAGCAACTGCCGAGCGCTTTCCGGGTCGCCGCTGAGGAACACCGACAACCCCAGACGCAGGTTGGCGATCAATTGCTGGTGCAGCCCGGCAAGGTCTTCCAGACCTTCTTCGGAAAACGAACGCCGCTGCGAAGTTTTCTGCTGCTGGATCTTGCGCAACATGCGTTCGATCAGATCGCTGGCCAGTTTCAGGTTGATCGCCAGCTCGATGATTTCCGCCCAGCGCCGACTGTCCTGTTCGCCGAGATCTTCGCGGGGCATTTGCGCCAGATACAGCTTGATCGCGCTGTACAGCGCTTCGACGTCGTCGGTCAGCCGGCGCATTTCCTGAGTGATGGCGGTCTGCTTGCCGCGCAACACATCGAGGGTGGCGTCGAGCATGTTGTCGAGCAGGTCGCCCATGCGCAGGGTTTCCCGCGCGGCGTTGGCCAACGCCAGGCTTGGCGTGACCAGCGCGGTGGCGTCGAGATGGCGTGGTTTGGCGGTGCCGTTGACCTCCGGGCGCTCCGGCAACAGCCAGGCACAGAGTCGCGCCATCGGCCCGACGCTTGGCAGCAGAATCAGGCAGCGCGCGGTGTTGTAGAGCAGATGGAAGCCGATGACCATTTCCTGCGGGCTGAAATCGAGGCTGTCGATCCAGTGCACCAGCGGGTCGAGCACCGGAATGATCAGCAGCAGGCCGATCAGTTTGTACAACAGACTGCCCAGCGCCACCTGCCGGCCGGCGGCGTTCTGCATGCTGGTGCTCATGAACGCCAGAATGCCGCTGCCGATGTTGGCGCCGATCACCAGGCCAATCGCCACAGGCAAACTGATCACGCTGGCGCCGGCGAGGGTCGCGGTGAGCAGCACGGCAGCGAGGCTGGAATAGGAAATCATCGCGAACAAGGCGCCGACCAGGGCGTCGAGGAGGATGTCGCCGGTCAGCGAGGCGAAAATCACCTTCACGCCTTGGGCATGGGTGATCGGCGCGGCGGCTTCGACGATCAATTGCAGCGCCAGAATGATCAGCCCCAGGCCAATGGCTACGCGGCCCATCTGCCCGAGCCGCGTCTGTTTGCGCGACAGGAAGAAAATCACCCCGAGGAAAATCAACAGCGGCGACAGCCACGACAGGTCGAACGTCAGCACCCGCGCCATCAGCGCGGTACCGACGTCGGCGCCGAGCATGGTTGCCAGCGCCGGGGTCAGCGCCATCAGGCCCTGGCCGACGAAGGAAGTGACGAGCATGGCGGTGGCGTTGCTGCTCTGCACCATGGCTGTGACAAGGATGCCGGCGACGAACGCGAGCCAGCGCTTGGACATGTTCTGGCCAATCACATGGCGCAGGTTAGTGCCGTACACCCGCAGGATGCCGGTTCGGACGATGTGCGTGCCCCAGATCAGCAGGGCGACGGCGGAAAGCAGATTGAGCAGGGTGAGCATGCAGACCCCCTGTAATAGCAGCGCCCCAGAGGGGCAAGTTGACGGTACCGCGCGGTTTCTACGTTCTGATACTTAAGCTGTAGTTGGCTAACGGTCTGGGCGCCAGCATTGCACAGCTAAAGAGTGGATTGAAATAAAAGTGTCATGAAAAGCACTTCATCCAACCCCTTCCACAATCACCACAAATCCCTGTGGGAGCTGGCTTGCCAGCGATGAGGGCGGCACTACCAACATTGATGTTGCCTGACACGCCGCCATCGCTGGCAAGCCAGCTCCCACAGGGTTTGCGGCTTTGCAGCATCAATCGCTGAAATGGTCTCTGCTCAGGCCAACGTCAATTAAATATCTGGCTGTTTCTGCATCCCGCTCGTCGCAACGCGCATAGCACTTGATATGCATCAACAGGCTGTATTTGTGCGGAACCAGCAGAATGACCCCATCCGCCTGATCAAAAAGCTTCGCTTGTAGCTGTCGCTTTTCATCATCGCTTTGCACTTTGATCCAATCATTTCCCTCAACGGGTTCAGGAATCCAGTTGGCGTCCCTGAACATCGCTTGCAGCTCACTCAAAAGTTTCACCGTCTGATCGAAGGGAAGTGTTTCAACCATTGGAGACGTTGTTATGCCGTCTACTTTTCCTTTGGTGTAGCCCACCGCCCCGTAGATGGTTTTGGGCAAAGTGAAGCCATGTTCAGGGTCATCAAAAGTGATCACGACCGGACTGCTAATCCAGGTCGAGTCGGCCTTGGGCGGGTCACTTGGGTACATGGCTGTTTTCCGCTCAACAGGAAAACTGGAGTCTTTGCCGACTTCGGCATATGGCTTGCCGATGTGAACAACCAGAACATCCATCGGATAGTGGAAAGACGTCAGGCATACATACAGCGCGAAACACGCTGCTCTGCGCCAGTATCGACTGCACCACTTGTACCGATTACTCATGCTCCGCTTCGATCCCGACCCACACTGATATCAATCAGATATTGCGCAGTCGTCGGATCTTGCTTGTCACAGCTTGCGTAGCACTTGATCAAGAGCAGCAAGCTGTACTTTCCCGGTACGTACAAATCAACGCCAACAGCTTGATCAAAGAGTTTCGTCCGTAGCCGCTCACGTTCCGCAACGGAGTCAAGATTGAACCAGTCGTTTTTTTCCAAAGGCTCAAGCTTCCATCCTCGCGATTTGAGATTGATTTGCGTAGCAACCAATCGATCCAGAGCTTCTGCGAACGGCAAAGTTTCTGTCATGGGCGAGGTCGTCAGTGTCGAGATTTTCTGGCTTGCGTACGTCACAGCGCCGAATACAGTCGGGGGAAGTTTGAAGCCATGAATAGGATCGTCAAACTCAACGACTGTGGGACTACTTATCCAGGTAGAGCTAGGATGGGGAGGTTCGCTGGGATAAATCGCAGTATGTTTTTCCAGGTCGGTGGTCGAATCCCTTTCAACGCTTTGGTAATGCTTGCCGATGTGAACACGCAAGACGTCCATCGGATAATGAAACGATGTGATGCAGAGAAGCAGCGCAAAAAACAGCGGTCTCTTCCAAAAGCTCCGACGAGTCCAATAGCGGATCCTCATTCGCTGTAGTAATCCTTTCCTACGCTGACATCGATCAGATATTTCGCCGTGTTCGGATCACGCTCGTCGCACCGGGCGTAGCATTTGACGTTGAGTGCCAAACCATATTTATGAGGCACCAGCAGCATCACGAGGACGACTTGATCGAACAGCATCTTCTGTAAAGCGGTTTTATCCGCTTCGTTATCGACTGAAAGCCATGCATTGTTTTCGCGATCTCGCGGCTGCCAACCAGCCTCTTTCAGTGTTGCTTGTAACTGCTCAATCAACGGTACCAACTGTTCGAATGAGACGGTCTCCAACATTGGAGAGGTTGTGATGGTCGAAACTTTTTCTTTTCTGTAACCCACTGCGCCGAACTTAGTAGGCGGCAAAGCGAAGCCATATTGTGGGTCGTCAAATTTCACCACTACAGGACTGCTGATCCAAGTGGAGTCCACCTCGGGTGGATCACTTGGGTACACAGCTGTTTTCGCCTTGACCGAAAATGTGGAGTCACGCTCAACATTTACGTAGGGTTTCCCAATATGGACAGAAATGATGTCCACGGGTCTTGGTCCGCTCAAAGCGTAAGCAATTAACCCCAGACACAAAACAATCGCCAAACCCCAAGGCAATTTGCGCATCACTTCACTCCTCCCCCACTGGCAATTTCCGAAATGGAGGTTTTCAGTTGAGCATGCGTAATGGGATTTTTCAGCAGAGCGTCGAACTGCGTTGCTGCACGTAACACAAACTCCATTCGCTGATCCTTGTCTGCCAAGTCAGCGACTGGGTTGCGACTGAAAGCTACCTTTCGACTGTCAGGAGCTTTGCACTGGCTTGCCAGCGTTAACTGAATTTCTTCCGGCAGTCCGGAAAATAGGCCTGTTACTACAGAGGCTACGTCACCCGCCTGAGTCCCTCTCATAAGCAATGCAAAATGCTGTACGTCGTACATAGCTGGTTGAAGAATATTCAACTGCTCATGTCGTGCCATCGACCTGACACTCTCGCTAACGTCACCGACATCAATTGCCTGAAACGTTTCGGAGATTTCGGAGTGATTAATACCGAACTCGACTTTATCTGCGATGGGCCAAAGCACATCATTTTTGAGCTTGATGCGATCGGGAAGACATTTTTCCATTTCCTTGAATCCGCGCACCATAAAAAAACGATGCAACGGATACACGTCTAAAAAGAGTGCTGTGTTCCCTAGCGCCAGCATCTCGTGAACATACTTCAATTCTTCTTGAAGAAAGGCAATGGCATCACTAGACAGTGGATCACTCGCCAAAGGAACCGGGTTCTGTTGCTTGGCCTCATCCCACTGCCGCCACAGCTCAGGGTCAGAGCGCAATCTGTTCACCACTATGCGCTCATACAAATCCTTGGGTTGGCTGTCTTTAAGGGTTCGGTAAGCCTTCTTTTCCGCTTCGATTCGCTGGTCGAGAGTGGCCGCATGCACGAGCCCACACCCCACCTGCTTCGAAGCAAACGCCGCCAGTCCCGCCCACTGAAAGCGGTTATCCGCCAACCACAGCTGCGCGTACGCGGCGTTGATTTTGCGGTTGCGGGCTTGGGGGTCGGCGATGAGGACGCCGCCGGGGGCGACCCAGTCTTCGGCTTCTTTCTGGAAGCGGCGCCACAGGCAGTTGCAGGTCAGCAGCGGGACTTCGACGCGGGTTTTCGGGTTGGGGCCGGCGGTGTTGGTTTCGCGTTTGCAGGTGGGCAGCTCGCAGGTGCTGTCCCAGAGTTTTTTCATGTCCAGGTCGTCTGGAGCGATGCATTGTCCGGTCATGGTTCTTCCTTGAAAGTCAGGCTGTCCAGCGCACGATGGCCAGGTCCGGCTGGCGCGTGGCGACGCTTTGGGTCATGCCTTTTTCGTTGGTCTGGCCTTTGACGATGCGGCCTTCGGCGGTTTCGATTTCGTAGCCCTGTTCGGCGATGGGTTCGCCGTTGCCGGCGCTGACCGCTTTGAATTCGATCAGCGGCTGGCCAACGATCGGCAGCGGCGGAATGAACGGCGCGGGCGTGTGCGAGCTGCCGATGATGACGTCACCGGAGCCGCCGACCACGACGCCGCCATGGCTGGCGGTGCTGTCGAGGGTCATGGCGTTTTTGCCGTTGATGAACACCGTCGCGGAGAACGCGCCATTGAGGGCTTGGCCGCAGGTGCAGGTGTCGCCGAGGCGGGCGGCGGCGAGGCCATTGAAGAAGACGTCGCCGGAGCCGCTTGCAATCGGGTTGGTGCCGTGACCGGGAATGGGGCAGGTGGTCGGGTCGGTGACGCGCGCGGCGGGTTTTCCAGACATGAACACTCCTTGTTTGTCGTTTGAGGCGAGCGGGGAAGCTAACGAGCGGAGCGGGGGGCGTCAACCTTTGAATCCCGTTTCAAAGGGTTGCGATGTGTCACTGTGGGAGCGAGCCTGCTCGCGAATGCGGTGGGTCAGCCAGCCTGGTTCTCGACTGTGATGACCCTTTCGCGAGCAGGCTCGCTCCTACAGGTTATGTGTCTCATCTTGAAGAGGTTAAACGCGGATTTTGCTGGGTGTTTAAGCACACGCAGTGTTACGTCCGAAAGGCTACAAAACCTTGCGCCGTTGCCTACGGTTACGCCAGAATCCGCCGGCTTGTGCGCCTTGGGGCGGGGTTCTATCGTTGGCTGGCCATTGCTCATCAGTGGTCGGGTTTAGCAGCTCGCTGATTCCACGCCGCACAAGTCTCTATCAGTCAGGTATCCGTTCCTGCACTTGATGGTGGCTGTGCGCAGGGCACCTTCGGGTGCGCCGATTGCGTGGCTCATCGGTCTGCTAACCTGCGTACAGCTGCCACCCTCATCGTTTAGCAGCGAGTTGGTTGCAGCCTCACCTTTAGAGGTTTGAGCCCATGTCGAAGATAACGCCAGATCCACCAAACACCGACCCCTCCCAGCACGACCCAGCCGTCGAAGCTCAACGAATGAAAGAAGCCGCCGATCGCGCCCTCGATTTCTATCTCTGTCCCGGTCTCAAACAAGACCCCCGGCGCACCACGCAGACCCAGCAGCATTTTCCTCATCGATCCCGCCGTGGATAACGAAACCCTGTTGGTGCACGCCAGTGAATCACTGGCGTCAGCGAACATCATGGCCAGCGATCTGGCCGGGTTTATCGACGGGCCGCAGCGCCGTTCGTTGCTGGGGATTGCGCAGGTGATCATGCTGGGTGAGTTGGCGGTAAATCGGGTGCTGGATAATCTCGTTCCGCCTGCCTGAACGCAGAAACAACTGTGGGAGCGAGCCTGCTCGCGAAAGCGGTGGATCAGCCAACAATGTTGTCGACTGACACTCCGTCTTCGCGAGCAGGCTCGCTCCCACAGGGGTACTGCATATTGCTGGACTAGCGGGTTACTGGCCCGGGATGTCCTTGCGCAGTTTTACCGGATCCTGCTGCTTTTTCTTCTTGGCCATCGCGCCGCGCAGCTTGATGTTGATCGCTTCCACGGCCAGCGAGAACGCCATCGCGAAGTAGACGTAGCCCTTCGGCACGTGCACGTCGAACGACTCGGCAATCAGCACGGTACCCACCACCAGCAGGAACGACAGTGCGAGCATCTTCAGCGACGGGTGCTTGTCGATGAATTCGCTGATCTTGCCCGAGGCCAGCATCATCACCAGCACTGCGACGATAATCGCCGCGACCATCACCGGCACGTGGGAAACCATACCCACGGCAGTGATCACCGAGTCCAGCGAGAAAACGATGTCGATGATCGCGATCTGGATGATGGTGTAGAGGAAGTTGCCGCCCTTGCCGCCTGGCGAGTCGTCGCTTTCGTCTTCGCCTTCCAGTGCGTGGTACATCTCCTGGGAGCTCTTCCACAGCAGGAACAGACCACCGAAGAACAGAATCAGGTCACGGCCGGAAATGCCCTGGCCAAACACTTCGAACAGATCGGCGGTGAGGCGCATGACCCAGGTGATCGACAGCAGCAACATGATCCGGGTGATCATGGCCAGGCCAAGACCGAAGATCCGGGTGCGCTGCTGCATGTGTTTGGGCATGCGGCTGACCAGGATCGAAATCATGATGATGTTATCGATGCCGAGGACGATTTCCAGGGCAGTCAGGGTGAAGAAGGCAACCCAGATTTCAGGGTTGGTCAGCCATTCCATGTGTATTCCTTTAAGCGTTTGTTAAACCAGGACGCCAGCAAGCCGCTGGCGTTTTGGTCGGTTGATGCCGTTACAAAGTGCTGAACAGCGGGAAAGTCCCCAACAGCAAGGCAGCCACCAATATGCAAAGGCAGACCAGGACTGCCCATTTCAGGGTAAAGCGTTGATGGTCACCGAACTCGATGCCGGCCAGCGCCACCAGCAGGTAAGTCGATGGAACCAACGGGCTGAGCAAGTGGACGGGCTGACCGACGATCGAGGCACGGGCCATTTCCACCGCGGTGATGCCGTAATGGCTGGCCGCTTCGGAGAGCACCGGCAACACGCCGTAGTAGAACGCGTCGTTCGACATGAAGAACGTGAACGGCATGCTCACCAGCGCCGTGATCACCGCCAGATACGGGCCAAGGAAATCAGGGATCACTGCCAGCAGACTTTTCGACATGGCGTCGACCATGCCTGTTCCGGAGAGGATACCGGTGAAGATACCGGCGGCGAAAATCAGACTGACCACTGACAGCACGCTGCCGGCGTGGGCCGCGACACGATCCTTCTGCTGTTGCAGGCAAGGGTAGTTGACGATCATCGCAATACTGAACGCCACCATGAACAGCACTGGCAGCGGCAAGAGGCCGCCGATCAGGGTGCACATCAACGCCAGGGTCAGCAGGCCGTTGAACCAGATCAGTTTCGGACGACGCGCATCCGGGAACTGCGACACGCTGATTTCGCTGTGATCGATCTCATCGCCGATCAGGTGCAGCTCACCCAGACGCGCACGCTCACGTTTGCCGTAGAAGTAGGCAATCAGCAGGATCGCCACCACACCGGCAGCCATGGCTGGAATCATCGGCACGAAAATATCCGACGGGTCGACATGCAGCGCACTCGCGGCACGGGCCGTCGGGCCGCCCCATGGGGTCATGTTCATCACGCCACCGGCGAGAATGATCAGCCCGGCCATGATCCGCGGGCTCATGCCGATGCGGCTGTACAGCGGCAGCATGGCGGCCACGCAGATCATATAAGTGGTCGCGCCGTCACCATCAAGGGAAACGACGAGCGCCAGCACGGCGGTACCGACCGAAACTTTCAACGGGTCGCCCTTGACCAGTTTGAGGATTTTGCGCACGGCCGGGTCGAACAGGCCGGAGTCGATCATCAACGCAAAGTACAGAATGGCGAACATCAGCATCACGCCGGTCGGCGCGAGCTTGGTAATGCCTTCGAGCATCATCGGGCCGATCTTCGGCGCAAAACCGCCGAACAGGGCAAACAGGATCGGGATGATGATCAGAGCGATCAGCGCGGACAGGCGCTTGGTCATGATCAGGAACATGAACGTGATGACCATGGCGAAGCCAAGGAAAGTCAGCATGGGAATACTCCAGGCGTAGCGCGGCTAGTTGAGTGAGCGGATCGGGGTGAGATCAGCGCAGAACGGGAAGCACGAGACGTACGGGCGGAGTGACAGCGAGGAGGCGGGTTGCAGAGGACATCAGATCACCATTGTTGTTGTTAATTGGGCCGCACGGGCGAGGAATCACACGCATGGCCAACCGGTCTGTTGCCGGAGGTGGGGCGATCCTAATCGGGGAAGCTTTCAGCCAGCTTTCGCTGGAGAAAGCTTTGAATGAACGGTCAACCGATCGTCGGATACGGCTAGAGTCAACAAAAACGGGGTAGGGGAGTGATGCAGATGCACGAATCGCACAGCGGCGGCTGCCATTGCCGACATATTCGCTATCAGTTCAGCGGCGCGCTGCATGACATCGCCCACTGTCATTGTTCGATCTGCCGCAAGGTCAGCGGCGGGATTGTCACGACGTGGATCACCGTGCCAGCAGCGCACTTCCAATGGTTGGCGGGGACGCCGTCGCGCTATCACTCATCGGACAGTTGCACGCGGTTCTTCTGCCCGAACTGCGGCGCGCAATTGGCCCTGGCGACGTTGCTCAGCCCTGAAAGCATCGACGTAACCATCGCCACGCTGGATCACCCGGAGCTGGCGCCGGCCGAGCGGCATATCTGGACGGACAGCCAGTTGCCCTGGCTGCATCTGGACGAAAACCTGCCGGGCGAATCCGAAGAGACGATCTGATCAAAAAATAGACAGATCCAGCGGCCGTATCGCCCCCATCCAGATTGCGTGCTCGGTGTGATCGAGCAAATCATCGCCGGTGTCCGGGTGCAGGAATACCACCAAGCCTTTGCGGTTCAGCGCCAACCACGGCAACACGTCGCTGATCAGCTCAGGGCCGAAGGCCAACTGGCAGCTCCAGTCCGGGTGCGGACCGACCGGTCTTTGGTGAACACGGCCCATTTTCAATGGAAACAACTGTGCCGCCTGCTCACATAACGCACGCGCCTGATCGATGCTGCTGGCGTCGTAATAAACGTGGGCGTGATAGCCCCTGATCGTCTGCATCGCAAACCCTCGCAAATCGGTTCGAACCCTCGGTGTTGCGCGTATGTCACACGCCTTACAAGGGACAACAAAAGGGCTCAGCCATGAAAAATGCCGAAACCCCCACGGTGAAAGTGGTGCTCTATGGTGCCATGGCCAGCCTGGGCGGTGCGTTGATGGCTGAAATGCTGCGCCGTCAGCATGAAGTCATCGCCATTCTCGACGACCTCAATGCGCTCGCGCCACGTCCGGGTTTGCGCACCAAGAGCGGCGATCTGTTCGACGCCGAGCGGGTCAATCAAAGCGTTGCGGGAAGCTCGGCGGTCATCTGTTTACTGGATGCGCCGGGGTTGCCGTTCAGCAGCGATCACGTTGAACGCTCCGTGGTGTTGGGGCCCGTCGAGCAAGTGCTGGCCGTTGATGCACTGGTCGACGGGCTGCAAGCGGCCAATGTCTCGCGGCTGTTTCTGGTCGGGGATTTCGCCGTGCTCGATGAGCCGGATCTGGAGGATCGCCTGCAACGCCACGCCGCCGAGGAAATCCGTGAAGCGCTGCAAAGCAGCCCTCTGCATTGGACGCTGGTCAACGCGCCGCATGGCGTGGCCGGGCTGACAATCGAGCATTTCAGTCAGGTCGGCGGCAATCTCGAGCCGGGATTGGCCGAGCCACTGGAACGGCTTAATCGGGTGGCGGTGGGGATTGCCGATGAGCTACGGCTGAATCTGCATGTGGGTCAGCATGTGAATTTTGTCGCGTCTTCAGACTCGTAAAGATCGCCGCCTGCAGCAGCTCCTACACGGATCTCATGCAGGAGCTGCCGCAGGCTGCGATCCTCTGATCCTCAAACCGCAATCGAAGGCAATGCCAACCCACTGAGAGATTCAGCGCTGCCAGCCTGTTCCGCCATCAACCAATCCACAAACTGCTGAATCAACACCCCACGCCGTTTGCGTTGTGGCAGCACCACGTAATACCCCAACCGCGACAGCGTCGTTTCAGCAATCGGCCGACACAACAAACCTTGGGTCAGCAAGTTATCCACAAGGTGCCGCCAGCCAATTGCCACGCCTTGGCCGCCGATCGCCGCTTGAATCAACAGCGTGTAATTGTCGAAACGCAACTGCCCCGGCGCCGGCGGCGTGCTGATGCCCAACTCGCGAAACAGACCACTCCAGTCAAACCAGTTACTGCTGTTTTCCCCGCGCAGGTGCAACAGCGGCAATTCCAGCAAGGCCTGAGCACCGAGGGGCGTCGGACGATCCTTGAGCAATTGCGGGCTGCACACCGGGAATACTTCTTCGCTGAACAACCAATGGCTTTCTCCCTGCTTAAAGCGACCATCGCCAAACAGGATGGCGACGTCGATATCGGTGCGCAGCATGTTGTGGTTGCGTTCGCTGGTGACCAGGCTGACATCGACGTGCGGATTGGCTTCGTGGAAGCGGTGCAGGCGCGGCATCAGCCAATACGCGGCGAAGGCGAAATCGGTGGCGACTTGCAGCACCTCATGTTGCTGCTGTGCGCTGATTGCGCTCAATCCTGCGTCGATGTTCTGTAAACCAAGGCTAACTTGTTCGAACAGAATGACGCCAACTTCAGTCAGCTCAATGCCCCGGTAGATGCGATCAAACAGGCGTGTGCCGAGCTGTTCCTCCAGCCGTTTGATCTGCTGACTGATCGCCGGTTGTGTGGTGCCCAGCTCGACCGCCGCCGCAGTGAAACTGCGCTGCCGGGCCGCGGCCTCGAAAGCACGCAACAGGTCGAGCGACAGATCACCAAGGGCTTCATACATAAGCTGTGCTTATCCTAGTCATTGCCCGTCACGGGCTTTACCCGACAGAGCATGGACTCCATGCTCGATCGCAGCAATGTCGCATAAATATTCACTATGGAATGCCGCGATCACATGAAGCGCAAGAATATTCTTTTCATCATGGCCGATCAGATGGCCGCGCCAATGTTGCCGTTCTACGGCCCGTCGCCAATCAAACTACCGAATCTTTCCCGCCTCGCCGAACAAGGTGTGGTGTTCGACGCCGCTTACTGCAACAGCCCATTGTGCGCGCCGTCGCGCTTTACCCTGGTCAGCGGCCAGTTGCCGAGCAAGATCGGCGCCTACGACAACGCTGCCGATTTCCCTGCTGATGTGCCGACTTACGCCCACTACTTGCGCCGGCTCGGCTATCGCACCGCGCTGTCGGGCAAGATGCATTTTTGCGGCCCGGATCAACTGCACGGCTATGAGGAACGTTTAACCAGTGATATCTACCCGGCTGACTACGGGTGGACAGTGAATTGGGATGAGCCGGACGTGCGGCCGACCTGGTATCACAACATGTCCTCGGTATTGCAGGCCGGACCGTGCGTGCGGACCAATCAACTCGATTTCGACGAAGAGGTGGTGTTCAAGGCGCAGCAATACCTGTTCGACCACATCCGTGAGGACGGCGATCAGCCGTTCTGCCTGACGGTGTCGATGACGCACCCACACGATCCGTACACGATTCCCAAGGCCTTCTGGGATTTGTACGACGATGCCGATATCCCGGTGCCTACAACACCGGACCAACACGATCTGGATCCGCACTCCCAGCGTCTGCTCAAGGTTTACGACCTGTGGGATAAACCGCTGCCTGTGAACAAGATTCGCGATGCGCGCCGGGCGTACTTCGGTGCGTGCAGCTATATCGACGCCAACGTCGGCAAACTTCTGCAAACGCTGGAGGAAACCGGGCTTATCGATGACACGATCATCGTGTTCTCCGGTGACCACGGCGACATGCTTGGCGAGAAAGGCCTCTGGTACAAAATGCACTGGTTCGAAATGGCGGCCCGCGTACCACTGTTGATAAGTGCGCCGGGGCAGTTCGGCGCGGGCCGCGTCAGTGCCGCCGTATCCACCGCCGATCTTTTGCCAACGTTTGTAGAACTCGCCGGCGGCACGCTGGAACCAGGTCTGCCGCTGGATGGACGTTCACTGCTGCCGCATCTACAAGGGCAGGGCGGCCACGACGAGGTCTTCGGCGAATACATGGCCGAAGGCACGAACAGTCCGCTGATGATGATCCGTCGCGGCGCCTACAAATTTATCTACAGTGAAAGCGACCCTTGTCTGCTTTTCGACGTGGCCAACGATCCACGCGAATTGGAAGAACTCAGCCAATCACCGCAACATCGCCAACTGTTCGACGAATTTCTCGCCGAGGCACGCGCCAAATGGGACATCCAGGCCATTCACCGCGAGGTACTCGCCAGCCAGCGCCGTCGCCGTTTTGTCGCCGAAGCGTTAACCATCGGCAAGCTGAAGAGCTGGGATCACCAGCCGCTGGTAGACGCCAGTCAGCAGTACATGCGCAACCACATCGACCTCGATGATCTGGAACGCAAAGCACGTTATCCACAACCCTGCCAAAACCAATAATGTTAAGGGGAAGTCCATGCGTAAGTTATCCACAGTAGTGACGGTTGGCCTGCTCGCGCTGAGCAGCGCCTCGGCATTTGCCGAGCAAAGCTGTGAAACGGTGAAGATGGCGGACCCCGGCTGGAGCGACATCGCCGCGACCAATGCGATCACCGGGTTTCTGCTGGACGGCATGGGCTACAAGGCCAAGGTCGACACCCTCGCGGTGCCGATCACCTTTGGCGGTTTGAAGGACGGCCAGGTGGATGTCTTCCTCGGCAACTGGATGCCGGCGCAGCAGGGTTTCTACGATAAGTTCGTCGCAACCGGTGATGTCACGCAACTGGCGAAGAACCTCGACGGCACCGAGTTCACCCTCGCTGTGCCGGACTACGTGTGGGACGCGGGTGTGCATAACTTTGCCGACCTGAACAAGTACGCCGACAAATTCGAGCGCAAGATCTACGGCATCGGCTCCGGGGCGCCGGCGAATATCTCGCTGCAGGAAATCATCAAGAAGAATGATTTCGACATGGGCCAGTGGAAGCTGATCGAGTCAAGCGAACAGGCGATGCTGGCTGAAGTGTCACGGGCGGTGAAGAAACAGAAATTCGTCACCTTCCTCGGCTGGACACCGCACCCAATGAATGTGCAGTTGAAAATGCATTATCTGAAGGGTGGCGAGAAATACTTCGGTGATACCGGCAGCGTGTTTACCTTGACGCGTAAAGGCTATGCCGAGGCGTGTCCGAATGTGGGTAAATTGCTGACCAATCTTTCGTTCACTCAGGAGATGGAGAACAGCATCATGGCCGAGGTGGTGAACAAGAAAGTCAGCAATGCCGACGCGGCGAAGGCGTGGATCAAGGCGAATCCGGCGGTGCTGGATAAATGGCTGGACGGCGTGAAGACGGCTGACGGGAAGGATGCGTTGGCGGCCGTAAAAGCCAAGCTGTAACGATAACCAACAGTTGACCCACTTCCTGTGGTGAGGGGATTTATCCCCGTTGGGCTGCGAAGTGGCGCCAAATCCAGTATTCACGGTGTATCAGGTAAACCGAATGCGATGGTTTTGCGACTGCTGCGCAGCCGAACGGGGATGAATCCCCTCCCCACAATGATTGCTGTGTCCTGATAGGCTTGCCTGAAAACCCCAACCGCGAGGACCCATGGCCTTCCCCAGTCGCCGCTCACTCTTGCCCTTCCTCACCTGGCTCCCGCGGCAAACCCGCGCCAGCGTCGGACGGGACCTGATCGTCGGCCTCAGCGGTGCGATTCTCGCCTTACCCCAGTCGATTGCCTACGCGCTGATCGCCGGCCTGCCACCCGAATACGGCCTCTACGCCGCGATCATCCCGGTGTTGATTGCTTGCCTGTGGGGTTCTTCGTGGCATCTGATCTGCGGGCCGACGGCGGCGATTTCGATCGTGCTCTACGCCAGCGTCAGCCCATTGGCCGTGCCGGCCTCGCAGGACTACATCACTCTGATTCTGTTGCTGACGTTTCTGGCAGGGATTTTCCAGTGGCTGCTTGGCTTGCTGCGCTTTGGCGCGCTGGTGAACTTCGTCTCGCATTCGGTGGTGCTCGGCTTCACCCTCGGCGCGGCCGTGGTGATCGCCATTGGGCAGTTGCCGAATCTGCTCGGGCTGGAACTGCCAGCGAAAGCCACGGCGCTGGCCAGCCTGATGGATTTGCTGCAACACCTTGGGGCTGTGGATAAACCCTCTTTGCTGCTCGGCATCGCTACCGTGGTGGTCGGCGTGGTGCTGAAACAACTGCTGCCGCGCTGGCCTACGCTGTTGATCACGCTGGTATTGGCCAGCGTGTTGGTGTGGCTGTGGCCGGCGATGTTCGGCCACGTGCATCTGGTCAGCGCTTTTGTCGGCCGCTTGCCGCCCTTCAGCGGGTTGCCGCTGGACCTGGATTTGATCCTGCGCTTGCTGCCCAGCGCCGTGGCGGTGGGCATGCTCGGGCTGGTCACCAGCCTGTCGATTGCCCGCTCGATTGCTGCGCGCTCGCAGCAATTGCTTGATGCCAACCAGGAAGTCCGTGCGCAGGGTTTATCGAATATTGTCGGGGCGTTCTTTTCCGGATCGTTGTCCGCCGGATCATTCACCCGCTCGGGATTAAGTTATGAGGCAGGTGCCTGCTCGCCGCTGGCCGGAGTGTTTTCGGCAATCTGGGTCGCGCTGTTCGCGATTTTCGGCGCCGGGCTGATCGCGCACATTCCGATCCCGGCGATGGCGGGCAGCATTCTGCTGATCGCTTGGGGACTGGTCGATCATCGTGGCATCCGCGCATTGCTGCGGGTCAGCCGTGCCGAGTTTGTGGTCATGGCCCTGACGTGTCTCGCCACATTGCTGCTGGAGTTGCAAACGGCGATCTATGCCGGGGTGCTCGCGTCGCTGTTCTTCTACCTCAAGCGCACGTCGCAACCGCGCGTGCAGCATTGGCGTGACGACGAGGACGATGTGCTGCGGGTCGGCGGCTCGATCTTTTTCGGCGCCAGCCATTACCTGCAAGTGCGTCTGCAACGCTTGCACGGCGCGCGCGTGGTGATCGAGGCGCAGCAGATCAACTTCATCGATTATTCGGGGGTTGAGATGCTGCATCAGGAGGCACGGCGCTTGCTGAGCCAGGGTCGCAGTTTGACCCTGCGTGGGGCGCGGCCGCAGGTGGTGGAGGAATTGAGGAAGCTTGAAGGGCCGGAGAAATGTCCGATCCGGTTTGAGGATTAATTCAACAAACACCGCATCCCCCTGTAGGAGTGAGCCTGCTCGCGATAGCGGAGTATCAGTTGAAGCATTTGCGTCTGACACTCCGCTATCGCGAGCAGGCTCACTCCTACAAGGGTTATTGCGCTAGTTGTCGGCGTAGCTCGGCCAGGACCGGTGCCGTATCCGGACGCACCCCACGCCACAAAAAGAACGCCTCCGCCGCCTGTTCTGCCAGCATCCCCAAACCATCCATCGACACCGCCGCACCCTGCTCGCTGGCCCAGCGGCAGAACGCCGTCGGCTCCTTGCCGTACATCATGTCGTAGCACAGGGTTTTGCCCGGCTCGATCAAGCTCGGCGCAATCGGCGGCACATCACCGGTCAGGCTCGCCGATGTGGCGTTGATGATCACGTCCACCGGCTCGCGCAGCCAATCAAAACCGCTGGCCGATACCGGCCCCAGGTCGCAGAACAACTCGGCCAGCAACTCAGCCTTGTCCACGGTGCGATTGGCGATGATCACCGACGCCGGTTTTTCCGCCAGCAACGGTTCCAACGCGCCACGCACTGCGCCTCCGGCACCCAGCAACAAAATGCGTTTGCCGCTCAGGCTGAACCCGGCGTTCACCGTCAGATCACGCACCAGTCCAGCGCCGTCGGTGTTGTCGCCGAGCAGCGAGCCGTCGGCCAGTTTGCTCAAGGTGTTCACCGCGCCGGCACGTTGCGCACGGGCAGTCAGGCTGTTGGCCAGACGGTAGGCGTCTTCCTTGAACGGCACGGTGACGTTGGCGCCGCGACCTTGCTGGAAAAACGCCGTGGCGCAACCAGCGAAATCTTCGAGCGGCGCCAGCAAAGTGCTGTAGTCGAGGCTTTGGCCAGTCTGTTCAGCGAACAGTTTGTGAATCATCGGCGATTTGCTGTGGCCGATCGGGTTACCGAAAACGACGTAACGATCCATCAGAAATCCTCAGGCCTCGGCCAGCCAGTCGCGGTCCTGCAGGAAATACTCGGTCAGGCGCGCTTCTTCGCTGCCGGGTTCAGCCTTCCAGTCATAGCCCCAGCGCACTTGCGGCGGCAGCGACATCAGGATCGATTCGGTACGCCCGCCCGATTGCAGGCCGAACAGCGTGCCACGGTCATAAACCAGGTTGAACTCGACGTAACGGCCACGGCGGAATTCCTGGAACTCGCGTTGCTGCGCGGTGAATGCATCGTGCTTGCGGCGCTGCACGATGGGCAGATAGGCGTCGATGTAGGCGTCACCGATGGCACGCATGAAGGCGAAACTGGTGTCGAAATCCCACTCGTTCAGGTCATCGAAGAACAGCCCGCCGATGCCCCGTGGCTCGTGGCGATGCTTGATGTGGAAGTAGGTGTCGCACCAGGCCTTGTAGCGTGGGTAGATGTCCGGCCCGAAGGGCGCGCAGGCCTGCTCGGCGACGCGGTGCCAGTGGATGCAGTCTTCTTCGTTGCCGTAATACGGAGTCAGGTCAAAGCCGCCGCCGAACCACCAGACCGGCTCTTCACCTTCCTTCTCGGCGATGAAAAAGCGCACGTTGGCGTGGGATGTCGGCACATGCGGGTTGTGTGGGTGAATCACCAGCGACACGCCGAGGGCTTCAAAACCGCGACCGGCGAGCTCCGGGCGATGGGCGCTGGCCGACGGCGGCAGGCCGCTGCCGAACACATGGGAAAAGTTGACGCCGCCCTTTTCGATCAGCGTGCCGTTCTCGATCACGCGGGTGCGACCGCCACCGCCGGCCGGCCGGGCCCAGGCGTCTTCGACGAAGCGCGTGCCGCCGTCCTCGTTTTCGAGTGCGGCGCAGATGCGGTCTTGCAGGTCGAGCAGATAGGCCTTTACGGCGTCGGTGCGGGTCGTCATGGCTTCACCTTGAATCGGGCATCACTACGCGGCGCCCCGCAGGCGGGGGTCGACGCAAATGGGCGCGTAGCATACCACCGCAAACCGGCGCGCCGCAGTTGACGAAGATCAAGCATGGGAGTTGGATAGGGGGCTTACGAAAGACCCAAGGAGAGCAGGCAGATGGCAAAGCGTATCCAGTTCCGCACCCACGGCGGCCCCGAAGTGCTCGAATATGTTGACTACGAACCCGCCGCACCCGGCCCCAACCAAGTGCGCGTGGCCAACAAGGCCATCGGCCTGAATTTCATCGACACCTATTTCCGCAGCGGTCTGTATGCGCCACCAGCCTTGCCGTCCGGTCTGGGCGCAGAAGGCGCAGGGGTTGTCGATGCAGTGGGCAGCGAGGTCACCCGGTTCAAGGTCGGTGATCGCGTGGCGTACGGCAGTGGCCCGCTGGGCGCCTACAGCGAGTTGCACGTTTTGCCTGAAGCCAACCTGGTGAAGCTGCCGGACGCAATCAGTTTTGAAACCGCCGCCGGGGTGATGCTCAAGGGCCTCACCGTGCAATACCTGCTGCGCCAGACCTATGAACTCAAGGGTGGCGAAACCATTCTGTTCCACGCCGCGGCCGGGGGCGTCGGCTCGCTGGCCTGCCAATGGGCCAAGGCGTTGGGCGTGAAGTTGATCGGTACCGTCAGCTCGAAAGACAAGGCTGATCTGGCCAAAGCCAATGGCGCTTGGGAGACCATCGATTACAGCCACGAAAACGTTGCCGAGCGCGTGCTGGCGCTGACCGATGGCAAGAAAGTCCCGGTGGTCTACGACGGTGTCGGCAAGGACACTTGGCTGACGTCGCTGGACAGCGTTTCACCGCGCGGGCTGGTGGTGAGCTTCGGGAACGCCTCGGGGGCGGTGGACGGGGTGAATCTGGGGATTCTCTCGGCGAAAGGCTCGCTGTACGTGACCCGGCCGACCTTGGCAACTTATGCCAACAATGCCGAGAACCTTCAGCGGATGGCGGACGAGCTGTTTGAGATGATCATCAGCGGCAAGATCAAGGTGGCTATCAGCCAGCGCTATTCGTTGGCTGAGGCGGCCAAAGCGCAGACCGAGTTGTCAGCGCGACGCACGACAGGTTCAACAATTCTGTTGCCTTGACCGGCCCTTTCGCGAGCAGGCTCGCTCCCACCTTTGGAACGCATTTCATCTGTGGGAGCGAGCCTGCTCGCGAATGAGGCAACTCGGTATCAGGCCGGACGCACGATGTTGCCGGTGACCAGATCGCGAATCAGGCTGGGGTTCTTGCGCCCGCCCAATTCCCCGCCCAGCACCAGATCGATCTGCCCGCGGAAATACTGCTCGACCCGCAACCGCGTGCGCGCCGCCGGCCGTCCCTGCGGGTTGGCCGAGGTCGAAATCAACGGCCCGACCATCGAACACAAATCACGCACCTGCGGATGATCGCTGACACGCAACGCCACGGTGTCATGCACACCCGTCACCCACTCCGGCAACAAGTCCTGATGCGGTACCAGCCAAGTGTTCGGCCCCGGCCAGGTACTGGCCATGCGGTCGATCCACTCTTGCGGGAAGTCTTCGAACAGGAAGTCGAATTGACGAATGTTGTCGGCGACCAGAATCAGGCCCTTGTCGACCGAGCGATTCTTGATCGCCAGCAGACGATCCACCGCTTCTTCGTTCCACGGGTCGCAACCCAGCCCCCAGACGGCTTCGGTTGGATAGGCAATCACCGCCCCGGCGCGAATCTCTCGTGCGGCTTGTTGCACACGCCAACTGTTGACCATGAAAAAACTCTCCGCAAACAGGTTTCGCGCAGTTTACCGATCTTCCCCGTAAAACCTAGCTCACCCGCGCAAGCCAGCGACCGTTTTCACACACCGCGCGACCCTCCATCTCCAATTCGGTGAGGGCTGCCAACACTTTCGGCAGCGTCCAGCCGCTACTGCCGGCCAACGCTTCGCTGGTGTGCGGCGCGGCGTGAAGCAGGGCGAGCAACGGATGGTCGACTGTCGGCGTCCCTGTGGACAACGGCAAACGCTGCCAGCCGCGCAGCGCTTCGAGGATGTGCTCGATGGTTTCCACCAGCACCGCGCCATCGCGAATCAACTGGTGACAACCCCGAGCACCGGGGTGATGGATCGAGCCGGGAATCGCGTAAACCTCACGCCCCTGTTCCGCGGCCAGCCTTGCCGTGATCAACGAACCGCTGGCCACGCTGGCCTCGACCACCAGCACACCGAGGGACAAACCGCTGATGATCCGGTTGCGCCGTGGGAAGTTGCTCGCCGTCGGTCCCGCGTCCAGCGGAAACTCCGAAAGCACCGCGCTGCCGGACGCGATCATCGCGTCGCAGAGGCGTCGATTGCGCTGTGGATAAAAGTTTTCAAGCCCAGTGCCGAGTACCCCCACGGTCAGCCCACCGACATCCAGCGCGGCTTGATGCGCAGCGGCATCAATGCCCAGCGCCAAGCCACTGGTGATGACAAAACCGGCCCCGGCGAGGCTGCGGGAAAACGCCGCCGCGGTGTCCATCCCCGGACGCGAAGCGCGGCGGCTGCCGACCATCGCCAGTTGCGGTTTTTCCAGAATCAGCGGGTCACCCGCGACAAACAGCAACGGTGGCGGGTCAGGAATCTGCGCCAGCAACGCCGGGTAATCCGGCTGATCCCACATCAGCAAATGTTGATCAGGCCGCTCTAGCCAGCGCATTGCGTGGCTGGCGCCGTCGCGCACTTCAGGGGATCTTCGCGCGTCAGCACTGGACGCCGGCAACCCCAGCGAGCGCCAGGCGCTGGCCGGAGCGCTGATGGCTTTCGACGCCGAGCCAAAGGCTTCGAGCAATTTTGCAAAACGCTTCGGGCCGATGTCCGGCAAGCGGTGCAGGCGCAAGCGCGCTTCCAGTTCCGCCGGGGAAACGGGCGTGCAGACAGACAGCATCATGGATCATCCTTGATCGTTATAAGTCCCGAACGATTCGGAACAAGCTGTGGATAACTCTGTTGGTAACTTGTTAAGCCAGCTAAGGATTTCGCACCTTGTCGAGCACCGCCAGCGAGCGCGATGCGTTGAGGACGAGGCCGTAGCTGAGTTTGTCGTAAGTGCGGAAGACCATGAGCAACCCGGCGCGTTCGTCGGGAATTTTCAGCGGTTGGCCAGTGATGCGGTCGCGCACGGTTTCGCCGGTTTTCATCACCTCCAGAACGTTGCCTTCGACCAGCCCGTCGCGTTTGCCTTTGTTCAGGGTCACCACATCCATCACGCCGATCTGGGTGACACCGCGCGGCACATCGATGATCACGCCGTTGATGCTGGTGGTGGGCGCGCTGGGCATGAAGGTCGAATTGATCGAGCGCTCTTCGCCGCTGAACAAACGGTCGCCGAGGCGCACTTCCTGCGTGGTGCGTTGCAGGGCGAGGGTGGCGACGTCGCCTTCGGTCGCGACGATTTCGCCGCCGCCAATGTCATCGGCGTTGATCCCGAGGAACTCCTTGGTCTGCGGATCGGTGTAAACCTTGCCTTGGCGGAAGATGCCGTAAACCGGCTGGTTCGGATCGAATTGGCCACGCGCGTAGATGCGGTCGCCGGTGCCGCTGAGCACGCGCTCTGCATCGCCAGCGACGATGTACGGCGCCTTGTCGAAATCCTCGACCTTGTCGACGATGCGATTGCTCAGCAGAAAACTGTTGATCGATTTCAGCGGAATGCTCGGAATCGCCTCGGCCACCGGGCTGGTGCGGATCCGCGGTGACAGCTTGATGGTGCCGCGCGACTCGCCGCGATTGAGCATCAGACGTGGCTGGCCATCGACGTAGCTGAGCGTCAGCGTGTCGCCCGGATAGATCAGGTTGGGGTTTTCAATCTGCGGATTGGCCCGCCACAACTGTGGCCACTGCCAGGGCTCGCGCAGGTATTTGCCGGAAATGTCCCAGAGTGTGTCACCCGAAACCACCGTGTATTGCTGTGGAAAACCATCCCTGAGCTGCACTTGCCCTTGCGCCACGCCGGCCGAAGCCAACAGCAGCAGGGCGAGTAGTGTTTTCCTCATGCAGTGAATCCCTTTATCATGTGCATTCGCGTGAACCGTCAGAGCCCCTGTGGCTCGCTTCTGATTTTGTAGAAGCTACGCTTCACAACGGTAGCCTGCATCTTCGGACCTGCCAGGCCATCGCCCGACTTTACTCAACATGTGCAGCAATCAAAGCCTATGGCCATTTTAAACATCCTCGAATTCCCGGACCCGCGTCTGCGCACTATCGCCAAGCCTGTGGCTGTAGTGGACGACGAAGTGCGTCAGTTGGTCGATGACATGTTTGAAACAATGTATGAAGCGCCGGGCATCGGCCTTGCCGCGACCCAGGTCAACGTGCACAAACGTATCGTCGTGATGGACCTTTCCGAAGACCGTACCGAACCGCGGGTGTTCATCAACCCCGAGTTCGAATCGCTGACCGAAGAAATGGAGCAATACCAGGAAGGCTGCCTCTCGGTGCCGGGCTTCTACGAAAACGTCGACCGCCCGCAGAAGGTCAGGATCAAGGCGCTGGACCGCGACGGCAAGCCCTATGAGCTGATCGCCGAAGGCCTGCTCGCGGTGTGCATCCAGCACGAATGCGACCACCTCAACGGCAAATTGTTCGTCGATTACCTGTCCACGCTCAAACGCGACCGGATCAAGAAGAAACTGGAAAAGCAGCACCGCCAGAACGCTTGATGCCCCTCCTTCAAAGGCTTGCTGCGGCAAGCCTTTTTCTTTTTATGAGACTCCCTTCATGACTGAGCCACTGCGCATCGTTTTTGCCGGCACCCCGGAATTCGCCGCCGAACACCTCAAGGCCCTGCTGAACAGCCCTTACGAGATCGTCGCGGTCTACACCCAACCGGATCGTCCGGCCGGTCGCGGGCAAAAACTGATGCCGAGCCCGGTCAAACAGCTCGCGCTGGAAAACAATATCCAGGTGTTGCAGCCGCCGACTTTGCGCAACGCCGATGCCCAGGCAGAACTGGCCGCGCTGAAACCGGACTTGCTGGTGGTGGTCGCCTACGGCCTGATCCTGCCGCAAGTGGTGCTGGATATTCCGCGTCTCGGTTGCATCAACAGCCATGCATCGTTGCTGCCACGCTGGCGCGGTGCGGCGCCGATCCAGCGCGCCGTGGAACATGGCGATGCCGAAAGCGGCGTGACCGTGATGCGTATGGAAGCCGGCCTCGACACCGGGCCGATGCTGCTCAAGGTCGTCACCCCGATCAGCGCTGCAGACACGGGCGGCAGCCTGCACGACCGTCTCGCCGAGATGGGCCCGCCGGCCGTGGTGCAAGCGATTGCCGGTCTGGCGGCTGGCACTCTGCAGGGCGAAGTGCAGAACGATGAACTCGCCACTTACGCGCACAAGCTCAACAAGGACGAAGCACGTATCGACTGGAGCCGTCCGGCGGTTGAGCTTGAACGTCTGGTTCGCGCCTTCAACCCATGGCCGATCACCCACAGCACCCTCAACGGTGAAGCGCTGAAAGTGCTGGCGGCGACACTCGCCGAAGGCAACGGCGCACCGGGTGAAATCCTCAGCGCCAGCAAGGACGGCCTGGTCGTCGCGTGTGGTGAACAGGCGCTGTGCCTGACCCGCCTGCAATTGCCCGGCGGCAAGGCGCTGAACTTCAGCGACCTGTTCAACAGCCGTCGTGAGAAATTCGCCGTCGGCACGCTGCTCGGCGCAGCGGTGGACGCGCAATGAACCCGCGTCTGGCCGCCGCCAAGGCACTCGCCGCCGTCCTCAGCGGCAAAGCGTCGCTGAACAGTTCGCTGCCAACACAACTGGACAAGGTCGAGGATCGCGATCGCGGCTTCACTCAGGATCTGGCCTTCGGCACCGCGCGCTGGCAGCCACGCCTGTCGGCCCTGGCGGAAAAACTCCTGCAAAAGCCGTTCAAGGCTGCAGACGCCGATGTCGAGGCATTGCTGCTGGTCGGCCTCTACCAATTGCTTTACACCCGCGTGCCGGCCCACGCGGCCATCGGCGAAACCGTCGGTTGCGCCGACAAGCTGAAAAAGCCTTGGGCCAAGGGTTTGCTCAACGCCGTGCTGCGCAACGCTCAGCGCGAAAGTGAATCGATTTTCGCCGAGCTGGAACGTGATCCGGTGGTGCGCACTGCTCACCCGCGCTGGCTGCAAAAATCCCTCAAGGCGTTCTGGCCTGAGCAGTGGGAAGCCATTTGTGAAGCGAACAACGCGCATCCGCCAATGATCCTGCGGGTCAATCGCCGTCATCACAGCCGCGATGACTACCTCGGCTTGCTGACTGAAGCGGGTATCGCCGCAACACCGTGTATTTACAGCCGCGACGGCATCATCCTCGAAGCCGCCGCCGACGTGCGCAGCCTGCCGGGTTTCGCCGAAGGCTGGATCAGCGTGCAGGACGAAGCCGCACAACTGGCTGCCGACCTGCTTGATCTGGTCCCGGGCCAGCGCGTACTCGACGCCTGCTGTGCGCCGGGCGGCAAGACCTGCCACATCCTCGAAGCCGAACCGGCGTTGGCCGGCGTGGTCGCGGTGGATCTCGAAGCCAAACGTCTGGTGCGCGTTAAGGAAAACCTTGAGCGCCTCGGCCTCAACGCCGAACTGATCGCCGCTGATGGTCGCGACACCGAGAAATGGTGGGACGGCAAACCGTTCCAGCGCATCCTGCTCGACGCGCCATGCTCGGCCACCGGCGTGATCCGTCGCCATCCGGACATCAAGCTGACCCGTCAACCCGACGACATCGTCGCCCTCGCGCAACTGCAAGGCGAGCTGCTCGACGCGATGTGGAAGACCCTCGAAGTCGGCGGCATCCTGCTCTACGCCACCTGCTCGACGCTGCCGACCGAGAACACCGAGGTCATCGCCGCATTTCTTGAGCGCACACCGGGCGCCCGTGAACTGGATCTGGCCACCACAGCCGGGATCAAGCAGCCCCATGGTCGCCAATTGCTGGCCCAGCAGGGCGGCCATGACGGGTTCTACTACGCCAAGCTGATCAAGATCGCTGCCGCGCGCGGCTAAACGGATTCAATGGAGTGACTGGATGAAAATCATCATCCTCGGTGCGGGACAGGTCGGCGGTTCGCTGGCTGAACACTTGGCCAGCGAAGCCAACGACATCACCGTGGTCGACACCGATGGCGAGCGCCTGCGCGACCTCGGTGATCGCCTCGACATCCGCACCATTCAGGGCCGCGGCTCGCTGCCATCGGTGCTGCGTCAGGCCGGTGCCGACGATGCCGACATGCTGGTGGCCGTGACCAACAGCGACGAAACCAACATGGTCGCCTGCCAGGTCGCTCACACGTTGTTCCACACCCCGACCAAGATCGCCCGGGTGCGCGAAGCGTCCTACCTGAACCGCGAAGAACAGTTGTTCCAGAACGAAGCGATTCCAGTCGACGTGCTGATCAGCCCCGAGCAAGTGGTCACCAATTACATCAAGCGCCTGATCCAGTATCCCGGTGCGTTGCAGGTGATCGACTTCGCCGAAGGTCAGGCGCAACTGGTGGCGGTGCGCGCGTATTACGGCGGGCCGCTGGTCGGTCAGCAACTGCGCCAGTTACGCGAGCACATGCCCAACGTCGAGACCCGCGTCGCCGCGATCTTCCGCCGCGACCGGCCGATCCTGCCGCAGGGCGATACGGTGATCGAGGCCGATGACGAAGTCTTCTTCATCGCCGCCCGTGAGAATATTCGCGCAGTGATGAGCGAAATGCGCCGCCTCGATGAAACCTACAAGCGCATCGTCATTGCTGGCGGCGGGCAGATCGGCGAGCGTCTGGCCGAGGCCATCGAAAGCCGTTACCAGGTGAAGATCATCGAGATGAACCCGGCCCGTTGCCGTTATCTCTCGGACACCCTCGACAGCACCGTGGTGTTGCAGGGCAGCGCCTCGGATCGCGATTTGCTGCTGGAGGAGAACATTGCCGACGCCGACATTTTCCTCGCGCTGACCAACGATGACGAAGCCAACATCATGTCGTCGCTGCTGGCCAAACGGCTGGGGGCGAAGAAGGTCATGACGATCATCAACAACCCGGCGTACGTCGACCTGATTCAGGGCGGCGACATCGACATCGCCATCAGCCCGCAACTGGCGACCATCGGCACCTTGCTGGCCCACGTACGCCGTGGCGATATCGTCAGCGTGCACTCACTGCGCCGCGGTGCGGCAGAGGCCATCGAGGCCATTGCCCACGGTGATGCGAAGTCGAGCAAGGTGATCGGCAAGCCGATTGAAAAGATCGGCCTGCCGCCGGGTACCACCATCGGCGCAATTATCCGCAACGAACAGGTGATCATCGCCCACGACGACACCGTGATCGAAGCGGGCGACCATGTGATTCTGTTCCTTGTGGATAAAAAGCATATTCGCGATGTGGAGAAGCTGTTTCATGTGGGGTTGAGCTTCTTCTGACCCAGCATGACCGGTGCCTTGACTGGCCCCATCGCTGGCAAGCCAGCTCCCACAGGTTTTCGGGTTGTTCACAAATGTGATGTACACCAGAGAATCCTGTGGGAGCTGGCTTGCCAGCGATGGCGGCGCCACAAATCTTCCCTGACACACCAGAAAAGGAATCCACCATGCTCGAATCCCTGGAAAAAATGCTCGCCAAGGGTGTGGATAACGCCCTGCTGCGCTTCGGCCTCGGCAAGGGCTATCTGGATCTTGGAGAGAATGCCAAAGCAGCCGAGCATTTCCAGCGCTGTGTCGGCTTCGATCCGAAGTATTCGGCAGCGTGGAAGCTGTTGGGCAAGGCGCACCTGGCGCTGGGCGATCACGCCGCCGCGCGACAGGCATGGGAACAAGGGCTGGAAGCGGCCCGCGCCCACGGCGACAAGCAGGCCGAGAAGGAAATGACGGTGTTTCTGAAGAAGCTTGATCGTCAGGCGCAGTGATTTTCTATAGATAGCGCAGGCCGATGCCTTCCGCATCGACCGTCACGACTTCCATACGCACGCGCGGCGCGCCTGTGGGTAAATCCTGAACCTGGCCATACACCACCGCGCCTTTGGGCAAAGAAGCCAGACGCGGATGCTGCACGTACACCCCGGTGGGCGACAGATTGCGGGTCTGGCCGAGGCATTCGCCGAAGCTGTCGTGGGTGATCTTGATGCGGAAGGATTTGCGGTGTTCGGACATCTTCATGCGCCCTTGAATGAACGAAGTTGTGGATAACCGTAGAAGCCAGATCAAGAGATCGTCCGATCGCGGCCCGAACCTTCGGCAGCTCCTGCAAGTTATCCACAGAATGTGCCAACTTCTTCAGTACCAGCGTTCTTCGCCGGGTGGACGCTTTTTGAAGCGCTTCATGCTCCACATGTATTGGCTTGGATAGGCGGCGACGTAACGCTCGACGACTTTGCTCATCGCCGCGCAGGACTCGGCGGTATCGGTGCTGTACATGGCTTCGGGTGCGGCTTCGAGGATGACTTTATAACCGGAGCCGTCGGGCAGGCGCAGCGCATGCAGGAACACGCCGACCGCTTTGCCACCGGCCAACATGTTCGGCACGAATTTGCTGGTCAGCGCTTGCGTGGCGAAGAACGGCACAAAAATCCCGGCGGATTCGGCCGGTTCCGGGTCAGCGGGAATGCCCACTGCACCACCTTTGCGCACTTCCTTGATGACGCTGAGAATGCCTTCCTTGGTCGACGCGGCAACTTTGTTGCCCAGTTGCACACGTTGCTTGCGCAGCAATTCATCCACCGCCTTGAGCTTCGGTGGACGATAGAAAATGATCGGTTTGCACTGGCTGCAATAGAAGTGGTTGAGCACTTCCCAGTTGCCCAGGTGGCTGGTGATGCCGACCACGCCTTTGCCTGAAGCCAGCGCCTCCTTGAGGACGTCGAGGCCTTCGACTTCGCGCACCAGATCGATCGAACGTTGCGCCGGCCAGATCCACGCGCAGGCGCTTTCAGTCAGCGACTTGCCGATGTCTTTCAGGCTCTGCCCGACCAGACGCTCGCGTTCGGCCGCATCCATCTGTGGAAAACACTTGGCGAGGTTGATCCGCACCACGTCGCGGGAGCGGTTGGGGGTTTTCCACATGATCCAGCCAATCGCCGAACCCACGGCCTGCACAGCCCGCCATGGCAGCAGGGCAAACAGCCGCAGAGCGCCTACCAGCAAGGCGCCTTTAAACTTTTCCACAGGTCACTCCTGATCTTGTGCGGTGCGCGAGGCGGCCATTCTAACCGCCGTTGGCCAGCTGCGCGTAGCGGTCGCAGTCCCGGGTGTGGTCCATGACCATGCCCGAAGCCTGCATCAGCGCGTAGCAAATGGTCGGTCCGACGAACGTGAACCCGGCCTTTTTCAGACCTTTGCTCATCGCCACAGCGATGGGGGTGATCGCCGGGACTTCGCTGCGATCCTTGAAATGATTGATGATCGGCGTGTCGTTGACGAACGACCAGAGGAACGTCACCGGATCCTCCAACGCCAGCCAGGCCTGGGCATTACGGCGCGCGGCATTGAGTTTGAGGCGGTTGCGGATGATCCCCGGATCGAGCATCAACGCTTCGATTTCGGCGTCGCTCATCTGCGCCACGCGTTGCACATCGAAGCCGAACAACACCTCGCGATAGCGCTCGCGTTTGCGCAACACGGTGATCCAGGACAGGCCGGCCTGGAACCCTTCGAGCAAAAGCAACTCGAACAAACCCTGCGCATCGCGTAGCGGCGTGCCCCACTCCTGGTCGTGATAAGCCATGTACAGCGGATCTTCGGTACACCAAAAGCAGCGTGGCATAAGGCTCCAGGGGGCGTGCGCAGCAATGAATCGGGTATACTCCCGCTCTTTAAATCGCAGCCCAAGAAACAGGTGAATTTCGTGAGCCAGCCTACGCCAGCCGTGCGTACCTTCCAAGACTTGATCCTCGCGCTCCAGCAATACTGGGCCGAGCAAGGTTGTGTGGTACTTCAGCCCTACGATATGGAAGTAGGCGCCGGCACTTTCCACACCGCGACATTCCTGCGCGCCATCGGCCCGGAAACCTGGAACGCCGCGTACGTGCAGCCAAGCCGCCGTCCGACTGACGGCCGTTACGGCGAAAATCCGAACCGTCTGCAGCACTACTACCAGTTCCAGGTGGTCCTGAAGCCGAACCCGGACAACTTCCAGGAACTGTACCTGGGCTCCCTCAAGCATGTCGGCCTGGACCCGTTGGTCCACGACATTCGCTTCGTCGAAGACAACTGGGAATCGCCGACCCTCGGCGCCTGGGGTCTGGGCTGGGAAGTCTGGCTGAACGGCATGGAAGTGACCCAGTTCACTTACTTCCAGCAGGCGGGCGGCATCGAGTGCTACCCGGTGACCGGCGAGATCACTTACGGTCTCGAGCGTCTGGCCATGTACCTGCAAGGCGTGGATTCGGTCTACGACCTGGTCTGGGCTGACGGCCCGATGGGCAAAGTCACCTACGGCGACGTGTTCCACCAGAACGAAGTGGAGCAGTCCACTTACAACTTCGAACACGCCAACGTCGATAAGCTGTTCGAACTGTTCGATTTCTATGAAAGCGAAGCCAAGCGCCTGATCGAACTCGACCAGCCGCTGCCGTTGCCGAGCTACGAAATGGTCTTGAAGGCGTCGCATACCTTCAACCTGCTGGATGCGCGCCGGGCAATCTCGGTGACCGCGCGTCAGCAATACATTCTGCGCGTACGCGCTCTGGCGCGTTCCGTTGCGCAAGCCTACCTGCTGGCACGCGCCAAGCTGGGCTTCCCGATGGCGACCCCGGACCTGCGTGACGAAGTACTGGCCAAGCTGGAGGCAGCACAATGAGTGCGCAAGATTTTCTGGTTGAACTGGGCACCGAAGAACTGCCACCGAAAGCCCTGAACACCTTGGCTGAGGCGTTCCTCGCCGGTATCGACAAGGGCCTGCAAGCCGCTGGCCTGAACTACGAGACCAAAACCGTCTACGCCGCGCCGCGTCGTCTGGCTGTGCTGATCACCGCGCTGGCCACCCAGCAACCTGATCGCAGCATCAACCTTGACGGCCCGCCACGTCAGGCGGCGTTCGACGCTGATGGCAATCCAACGCAAGCAGCCCTGGGCTTCGCCAAGAAGTGCGGCGTTGATCTGAGCGAAATCGATCAGAGCGGCCCGAAACTGCGCTACAGCCAGAGCATCGCCGGCAAGCCGACCGCAAGCCTGCTGCCGACCATCGTCGAAGATTCGCTGAACGACCTGCCAATCCCGAAACGTATGCGTTGGGGTGCGCGCAAGGAAGAGTTCGTGCGTCCGACCCAATGGCTGGTGATGCTGCTCGGTGACCAGGTCATCGACTGCACCATCCTCGCGCAGAAGGCTGGCCGTGATTCCCGTGGTCACCGCTTCCATCACCCGGAAAGCGTGCGCATCGGTTCGCCGTCGAGCTACCTCGCTGACCTGCGTGCCGCTTACGTACTGGCCGACGCCAACGAGCGTCGCGAGATCATCAGCAAACGCACCGAAGAGCTGGCTACCCGCCAGGAAGGCACGGCAATCGTGCCGCCGGCACTGCTCGACGAAGTGACCGCGCTGGTTGAATGGCCGGTGCCGCTGGTGTGCTCGTTCGAGGAACGCTTCCTCGATGTGCCGCAAGAAGCGCTGATCACTACCATGCAGGACAACCAGAAGTACTTCTGCCTGCTGGATGCCGATGGCAAGTTGCTGCCACGTTTCATCACTGTGGCCAACATCGAAAGCAAAGACCCGCAGCAGATCATCGCCGGTAACGAGAAAGTGGTTCGCCCACGCCTGACCGACGCCGAGTTCTTCTTCAAGCAAGACAAGAAGCAGAAACTCGAAGAATTCAACCTGCGCCTGCAGAACGTGGTGTTCCAGGAAAAACTCGGCAGCGTCTACGACAAGGCCGAGCGCGTATCGAAACTGGCTGCGTACATCGCCGCGCGCATTGGCGGCAACGCCTCGTGGGCTGCCCGCGCTGGCCTGCTGTCGAAGTGCGACCTGGCCACCGAAATGGTCGGCGAGTTCCCGGAGATGCAAGGTGTTGCCGGTTACTACTACGCCCTCAATGACGGCGAGCCGGAAGACGTCGCGCTGGCGCTGAACGAGCAATACATGCCGCGCGGTGCCGGTGCTGAACTGCCGGCGACCCTGACCGGTGCAGCCGTTGCGATCGCTGACAAGCTCGACACCCTGGTCGGTATCTTCGGTATCGGCATGCTGCCCACCGGCAGCAAAGACCCGTATGCCCTGCGCCGTGCGGCACTCGGCGTGCTGCGTATCCTGATCGAGAAGAAACTCGATCTCGACCTGAACGACGCCGTGGCCTTCGCCGTGAATGCGTTCGGTGCCAAGGTCAAGGCTGCCGGCCTCAACGAAGCCGTGCTGGAATTCATCTTCGACCGTCTGCGGGCGCGTTACGAAGACGAAGGCGTCGATGTCGCCACTTACCTGTCGGTGCGTGCCCTGAAGCCGGGTTCGGCGCTGGACTTCGACCAGCGTGTGCAAGCGGTGCAAGCTTTCCGCAAACTGCCGGAAGCGGCAGCGCTGGCGGCGGTGAACAAGCGTGTATCGAACCTGTTGAGCAAAGTCGAAGGCTCGGTACCGAGCGTGGTCGAAGCCAAGTACTTCGACAACGCCAACGAGTTCTCGCTGTACTCGGCGATCCAGCAAGCGGATCAGGCTGTCCAGCCGATGGCTGCGGCGCGCCAGTACAACGAATCGCTGGCACGTCTGGCGGCATTGCGCGAGCCGGTCGACGCGTTCTTCGACGCGGTGATGGTCAATGCAGACGACGCCAATGTACGGGCCAACCGTTACGCGCTGCTGGCGCGTCTGCGTGGCTTGTTCCTCGGTGTTGCCGACATTTCGCTGCTGGGTTGAGGGATTGCTGTTGAAACTGCTGATTCTCGATCGGGACGGAGTGATCAATTACGACTCCGACGCTTACATCAAGTCAGTCGCGGAGTGGATTCCGTTGCCCGGCTCGATCGAGGCGATTGCGCAGTTGAGCAAGGCCGGCTGGACGGTGGCGATCGCCACCAACCAGTCGGGCATTGCTCGCGGCTACTACGACCTCGCCACCCTCGACGCCATGCACGCGCGCCTGCGCGAGTTGGTGGCGGAGCAGGGCGGTGACGTCGGGCTGATCGTGTATTGCCCGCATGGGCCGGACGAGGGCTGCGATTGCCGCAAACCGAAACCGGGGATGTTGAAAACCATTGCGGCGCATTACAACGTCGACCTGGCCAATGTCTGGTTCGTCGGCGACAGCCTTGGTGACCTGGAGGCCGCCAAAGCCGTCGATTCACAGCCAGTTTTGGTAAAGACCGGGAAAGGCGCAAAGACTCAGGGCAAAACCCTGCCGGTTGGCACTCTGATTTTTGACGATCTGGCGGCGATTGCCGCAGAACTTATCCACAACTAGAGTACTTCTGAAATTCCTGACCAGGGATTGATCGGGAGTGCGCTTGAACACTCGGGCATTGCCCCGTAACGGTAAACGTCACTATGTCGATACTGCGGGCCATCAGAATTTTTCTCTTTTACCTGCTGCTGGGCACCACCTCCCTGCTGTGGTGCAGCTTGAGTTTTTTTATCGCGCCGTTTTTGCCATTCAAGGCGCGCTATCGTTTTATCAACGTGTACTGGTGCCGTTGCGCCTTGTGGTTGACCAAGGTGTTCCTCGGTATTCGTTACGAAATCAAAGGCGCGCAAAACGTGCCTGACCGGCCCTGCGTGATTCAATCGAACCACCAGAGCACTTGGGAGACGTTCTTTCTCTCTGCTTATTTCTCGCCATTGAGCCAGGTGCTCAAGCGCGAATTGCTCTACGTGCCGTTTTTCGGCTGGGCCATGGCCATGCTGCGGCCGATCGCGATTGATCGGGACAACCCGAAAGCGGCGCTCAAGCAAGTCGCCGCCAAAGGTGATGAGCTGCTCAAGGACAACGTTTGGGTACTGATCTTCCCCGAAGGTACACGCGTACCCTACGGCACCGTCGGCAAGTTTTCCCGCAGTGGTAGCGCTTTGGCGGTGAATGCGGCGCTTCCCGTGCTGCCGATTGCACACAATGCCGGCAAGTTCTGGCCGAAAATCGGTTGGGGCAAGAAGTCTGGTGTGATCACCGTGGTCATTGGTGAACCGATGTACGCCGAAGGCACTGGCCCGCGCGCCATCGCTGAGTTGAACGACCGGGTGCAAGCCTGGAACGAGAAGACTCAGCGCGAAATGGGTTCGCTACCACCCGCCCCGCAGGCACCTGCTGCAAATGATCAAATCGCTGTCTGAGATTTTGTGGATAAGCTGTGTACGGTTTTTCTGAAAAGGCTTGAATCTTGATATTAAGTAATTGATTTACTTATATATTTCTCAAGCTCATAAAAGACCGTAAAAGGTGCATAAGTTTTTTTCGGATGTAAAAAAACCGGCTGATATAGCCGGTTTTTTTGTGCCTGTTCACTCGGGGATCAGCGGTAATTCAAGCAGGAACGTGGTGCCTTGATCGACCACGCTGCGGCATTCGATCCGGCCGCCGTGGTGATCGACCACGGCTTTGACCATCGACAGGCCCAGCCCCACGCCATCGATGCCTTGAGCGGAGGAAAAGCGTCGGTACTGGCTGAACAGATCGGGTAGTTCTTCGGCGGCGATGCCTTTGCCTTGATCAATCAGCTCGCAGCGGAGCCATTCCTCATGGCAACTGATGCGCAGCTGAATTCTGGTATCCGCGGGGCTGTACTTGATGGCGTTTTCCAGCAAATTGAACAGCGCACGGGTCAGCAATCCCTGATCGGCCATTATCAATCGTTCCTGAGATTGCTCATCCATGTCATGGAGCAGTTCGATGCGGTTCTGTAGGGCGATCGGCAGGGCCTGGTCGAGTACATCCAGCACCAGCATCGCAAACAGACTGGGCTGAAAGTGATAAGCCTCGGACTCAGCCCTCGCCAGCAAGACGAATCCATCGGTGAGGTCCAGTGCTCGGCGCACTTGCCGTTCAATCTGCTCGAACAATGGCGCGTCCGCACCAGCCTGATGACGATGTACATCAAGCAGCGCGAGGATCGCCGAATGCGGTGCGCGAAGATCGTGCGACAGGAAGCGCAGCAACACTCCGCGTTGTTCCTCGGCGGCGCGTTCGGCGCTGAGGTCGGTAAGGCTCAGCAGCCAGCCGATTGGTGTGTCACCGTCCACCGGCAGCAACGCAGCACGTTCAAGACGCAGACTGCGTTCCTTGTGGTCACGAAACTCCAGCAACGGCAGGGTTGATAGCTGCGGGCGCGGCTCTGTGGATAATTCCGGATAGCCCAGCACCGCCAGTTGATCGAGAACGTCGTTGCCCACCAGCGCGCTGTCGAACAGATCCCGCGCCTTGCGATTGCCGAGCAGAATCCGCCCCTTGGGATCGCTGATCAGCGTGGCGACGGGCAAGTATTCCAAACCATCAGCGATAAACCGCCGGGTGTCACGGGTGCGGCTCATGGCTTGCTCAAGGGCCATGATCTGACCCTGCAAACGATCAGCGCCAGTAAACTGCGTGCGGCGGCGTTCGGGAAAGACTTTTGGCTCGCTGTCCAAACGTGTCAGCTCCCAGCCGAAGTAGGTCAGTACCACGCTGAGGCGTCGCCAATTCCAGATCAGATAGCCGAACAACATGCCCAGTACTGCCGGCGTCGGTGACCACCAGCGGCGCGTCTCCGCCAGACCCGCACTGGTCAACAGCACGCAAGCCATGCCGATCAGCGTCACCCAAAGCGCCCATCGCGGACGCCAGAGCAATAGGCCCAGCACACACGCCACCAGACCGACCGACAATAACGCCCCAATACCGGGAGCCACATCGAGCAAGTTGATCTGCGCGCGATAAGACAGCAGCGCAGTCAGCGGCAACAGCACTAGACTTATCCACAACCACTCGCGCACCAACTGGCGAAACAGGCGCTGTACCTGGCTGGGCTCACGGCTTTCACGCCGACGCGTGTTATTCATGGGGAAAAATGGCAGGGCAGGTGAATGCTTTCATGGGCCGCAGGTCTGAGTCATGACCCGAAGAATCATAGCGGACGTCGACCAACGGCGGGCCGCTTACTTTCATCGCAATGGCCGAGCGACTATGGTTGACCGCCAACTGCCCAAGCAACAAGGAACCACCGCGTATGCGCGTTGCAATACTGGACGACGAACCCGCCGAACTGCGCCGGGTCGAGCAGACCCTGCAACAGATGGCCGATGCTGGCGGACAACCCTGGTCGCTGCACAGCTTCGAGCGCGGTGAAGACCTGCTGAGGCAACTGCGCCGGGAAACCTTTGACCTGCTGATCCTCGACTGGCAATTGCCCGACCTCAGCGGCCTGGCCCTGCTGCGCTGGACCCGCGAGCACATGGAAGCGCCACCGGCGGCAATCATGCTGACCAGTCGCGATGGCGAGAGCGATATCGTTCAGGCGTTGAATGCGGGGGCTGATGATTACGTCAGTAAACCGTTTCGACCGAATGAGCTGAAGGCGCGGGTGGCAGCGGTATTGCGTCGACACAGCCAGCAACGTGCGGCAGCGACGGAAGTGCTGAGCTTCAATGATCTGACCTTTGATGACGCTGAACTGACCGTCACTCGCGAGGGAAAGCCGATTGTCATGACCGAGCGTGAGTACCGACTGGCGCGGTGTCTGTTCAGCAATCTGGGCCGGCCGTTGTCACGGGATTATCTGTATGAGCGGTTCTGGCCGCATGAGGAGATGGCGTCGTCGCGGCCGCTGGATACGCATATTTATCGGCTGCGGAACAAGCTGGGGCTGACGGCGGATCGAGGGTGGCAGTTGTTGACGATTTATGGGTATGGGTATCGGTTGGAGAGTGTGGCGTCGAACTCGCAGTAATGGTTCTGGCCGTTTCACTCTTCTTCGGCGCGACCCTTCAATTTTTTGATCGCAGATTCCAACTGCTTGATGCTGGTAGCCGGCATTGGAAGCTCCTCTGGCATGGTGCCGCCAAGTTCGGAAATGGTTTCTCTGACTTTTCGACCAACCTGCAAGTGAACTTCGTTAGCTTGTTGTTTGCCCTGAACATTGTCGCGACGCAATTTATCTTCAGCCTGAGTCGCTCGAAATAAATTAGCGGCCAGTTCAGTCGAGCCCATGTGATCAAGAATTTTTGGCTTTTTTTGAGGCCTTTGCGCTGGTGGATCGCTTTCTGATCAAGTCCTCCGTAGAGCCCTTGATATCCATGATTCTGGAAAACGGCGAAATCCAATTCTGTCTCAACGCCTGCCTGCTGTGCCGTTTCAACCAGAAGCTTGTTGTGCTCGCGCAACTCATTGCGCAGCAGCAAACGCTTCTGATCGTCCCTTAGACTTTGAAATTCGGCATCGTCTGTCAGCTCTTGACGTCGGGTCTGAATCGCAAAGTAGGTTTGCCCTGCGGCGATGACGGGCTTGGATGGATCTCCGTTCTGGACAACTAAATAGCAGGCATAGCGGGAGAGGTGAAAATCCTTCAGTTCTCGCAGAGAACCAGACCCCAAGGAGACCATTTTGCTGGCTTCAACAAAATGGTCGGATACCGAATGATCACCGTGTTCACAAGCCTGTATAGCCTTGGCGATAACGTTCTCGAAGTTACGCCACGTTCTGTATTCCAGCAGCGGGGCAAGGTCTCGGGCAGACCAGTACTCCACTCCACCGTCGGTTCGGTACTTGAGGCCTTCAAACGTCTGATGCTGTTCGCTCAACGGTAAATCCTCTACTGGATGAATAAGTCGAAAGTAGCCAGACAGAGCGTTGCACTGACGCGAGGAGTTATCAATCCGGAAAACATGTACATACAAATCATGACGCAGACTTGTATGTATGGAGGGATGCTTGAAAACGTAAAAACCCCGATGAGCCAAAACTCACCGGGGTTTTATTTACTTCAAGTCCGAACAGAATTCTTTAGAAATCCAGGTTCGAAACCGCCAGCGCATTGCTTTCGATGAATTCACGGCGAGGTTCGACCGCATCACCCATCAGGGTGTTGAAGATCTGGTCTGCGCCAATGGCGTCTTCGATGGTGACTTTCAGCATGCGGCGCACGCTTGGGTCCATGGTGGTTTCCCACAGCTGATCCGGGTTCATTTCGCCCAGACCTTTGTATCGCTGGATAGTGTGGCGCTTGGTGCTTTCAGCCATCAGCCAGTCCAGGGCTTCCTTGAACTCGGTGACCGCTTTTTTGCGCTCGCCACGCTGGATGTACGCGCCTTCGTCGAGCAGGGTGCTCAATTGAGCGCCCAGGGTGACGACGGTTTTGTAGTCGTTGCTGCCGAAGAAGTCGCGGTTGAAGGTGACGTAGTTCGACAGGCCGTGGGAGATCAGCTCGACCTCTGGCAGCCACACGCCACGTTCACGATCTTCACGCAGGCTGGCCTTGTAGACCAGACCGGACTTCTCGTTGGTGCGCAGACGAACCTCGTACTGAGCCAACCAATCTTGCATCGCTGCATGATCGCCAAGCGTTTCCAGGCTGACGGCCGGCAGGTAGATGAAGTGCTCGGTCAGTTCCTGCGGGTACAGGCGCGACAGACGCTTGAGGGTCTTCATCACCATGCGGAAGTCATTCACCAGACGTTCCAGCGCTTCACCGGAAATGCCCGGGGCTTCTTCGTTCAGGTGCAAGCTCGCATCTTCCAGGGCCGACTGCGTCATGTACTCTTCCATGGCATCGTCGTCTTTGATGTATTGCTCTTGCTTCCCTTTCTTGACCTTGTACAGCGGCGGCTGGGCGATGTAGATATAGCCGCGCTCGATCAGCTCAGGCAACTGACGGAAGAAGAAGGTCAGCAGCAGGGTACGGATGTGCGAACCGTCGACGTCAGCATCGGTCATGATGATGATGTTGTGATAACGCAGCTTGTCGATGTTGTACTCGTCGCGACCGATACCGCAGCCCAATGCGGTGATCAGGGTGCCCACTTCCTGGGAAGAGATCATCTTGTCGAAACGGGCTTTCTCGACGTTGAGGATCTTGCCCTTCAACGGCAGGATCGCCTGGGTCTTGCGGTTACGTCCCTGCTTGGCAGAGCCGCCCGCGGAGTCACCTTCCACGAGGTACAGTTCGGACAGCGCCGGGTCTTTTTCCTGGCAGTCAGCGAGCTTGCCCGGCAGGCCGGCGATGTCCAGAGCGCCTTTGCGGCGAGTCATCTCACGGGCTTTACGCGCAGCTTCACGGGCACGGGCGGCGTCGATCATCTTGCCGACGACCAGCTTGGCTTCGTTCGGGTTTTCCAGGAGGAAGTCGGAGAAATACTTGCCCATCTCCTGCTCGACCGCAGTCTTCACTTCGGAAGAGACCAGCTTGTCTTTGGTCTGCGAGCTGAACTTCGGATCCGGTACTTTTACCGAGATAATCGCGGTCAGGCCTTCACGGGCATCGTCACCGGTGGTGGCGACTTTATGCTTCTTCGCCAGGCCTTCGGCTTCGATATAGGTGTTCAGGTTACGCGTCAGTGCCGAACGGAAACCCACCAGGTGAGTACCGCCGTCGCGCTGCGGAATGTTGTTGGTGAAGCACAACAGGTTCTCGTTGAAGCTGTCGTTCCACTGCAGGGCGATTTCCACGCCGATGCCGTCTTCACGCTGGATGTTGAAGTGGAACACCTGGTTGACCGGAGTCTTGTTGGTGTTCAGGTATTCGACGAATGCACGCAGGCCGCCTTCGTACTTGAACAGCTCTTCCTTGCCGCTGCGCTCATCCTTGAGGACGATACCCACACCGGAGTTGAGGAAGGACAGTTCACGAATGCGCTTGGCCAGGATGTCCCAGCTGAAGTGAATGTTCTTGAAGGTTTCGCTGGAAGCCTTGAAGTGGATCTGGGTGCCGGTGGTTTCGCTGTCGCCAACGATGGCCATCGGCGCCTGAGGTACGCCGTGGACGTAGGTCTGTTCCCAGATCTTGCCGCTGCGGCGAACGGTCAACACCAGTTCTTCGGACAGCGCGTTCACTACCGAAACACCTACACCGTGCAGGCCGCCGGATACTTTGTAGGAGTTGTCGTCGAACTTACCGCCAGCGTGGAGGACGGTCATGATGACCTCGGCGGCGGAAACGCCTTCCTCTTTGTGTACGTCTACCGGGATGCCACGGCCGTTATCTTTTACGGTGATGGACTCATCCGGGTGGATGATGATGCTGATGTCGTCGCAGTGACCGGCGAGGGCTTCGTCGATCGAGTTGTCGACCACTTCGAATACCATGTGGTGCAGACCGCTGCCATCGTCGGTGTCACCAATGTACATACCGGGACGTTTGCGTACGGCATCCAGGCCTTTCAGCACTTTAATGCTCGTTGAGTCGTACGTATTTTCTTCGCTCAATGCCTTCACTCCCGATGGTCGTGGGTCTGGGTGATACGGCCCTGTTCCACGTGGAACAGAGCGACTGGCGTTTCCGTCTGCCAGCCTTCCCTCAATAATTCGTGATCTACACAGGTGATAAAAACCTGGCAGCGTAAGTCTTCCAGCAAGCGGCACAGCGCGCGACGGTGGCCCTCGTCCAGCTCGGACGGCAAGTCATCCACCAGATAAATACACTGACCGCGACGGGCCTGGCTGACCAGATGCCCCTGGGCAATTCGCAGGGCACAGACCACCAACTTCTGCTGACCCCGGGACAAGATGTCCGCGGCGTTGTGTGCGCCCAATCTAAGACGCAAATCAGCCCGTTGTGGCCCAGCCTGGGTATGGCCCATTTGCTGATCCCGTTGCAGGGACCCGGCAAGTACGGCGCTCAATTCACGGTCTTTGTCCCAGCCTCGGTAATAGCTGAGCGTCAAACCTTCGAGCTCAACCAGTTCACTCAAGGTTTGTTCAAAGACTGGTTTCAAGGCTTTGATGTAAGCGCGGCGGTATTCATCTATTTCAGCGCTGGCCTGGCACAGTTCTCTGTCCCAAACCGCTTGCGAAACGGCGTCAAGTGTACCATGCCGCAGCCAGGAGTTTCTCTGGCGCAAGGCCTTCTGCAAACGCTGCCAGGTGGCCATGAAGCGCGGCTCGACGTGGAACACGCCCCAGTCGAGAAACTGCCGGCGAATCTTCGGCGCACCTTCAAGCAAGCGAAAGCTGTCGGGGTTGATCAACTGCAGTGGCAGAATCTCCGCCAGTTGCGCGGCGCTGCGGGCATTTTGGCCGTCGATTCGGATCTGGAACTCGCCCTGACGGTCGCGCGAGATGCCCAATGCGCTATGGCCACCCTCGGCCAATTCGACCTGACCGAACACGGTACAGGCGAGCTGTTCGTACTGGATGACCGGCAAAAGCCGCGTGCTACGAAACGAACGGGCAAGCCCCAGCAGATGAATGGCTTCCAGAACACTGGTTTTGCCGCTGCCGTTGGCGCCGTAAAGAATGTTGATGCGGGGGGAGGGGGAGAAGGTCACCGGGTGCAGATTGCGCACCGCGGTGACCGAAACACGACTTAAGGACATCCAGGGTCAGCTGATTACAGACGCATCGGCATGACAACGTAAGCCGAATCGTCGTTATCGGACTCTTGCACCAGCGCACTGCTGTTGGAGTCGGACAGAATCAGACGAACCTGCTCGGTGGTCATCACGCCCAGCACGTCGAGCAGATAGCTGACGTTGAAGCCGATTTCCAGCGAACCGCCGTTGTATTCAACGCCCACTTCTTCTTCCGCTTCTTCCTGCTCCGGGTTGTTGGCCTGGATCTTCAACTGACCGCTGGCCAGTTGCAGCCGGATACCACGGTACTTCTCGTTGGACAGAATCGCGGTACGGCTGAACGCTTCACGCAACGCCTGACGATCGCCCAGTACCAGCTTGTCGCCGCCCTTCGGCAGCACGCGCTCGTAGTCCGGGAATTTGCCGTCGACCAGTTTCGAGGTGAAGGTGAACTCGCCGGTGGTCGCGCGAATGTGGTGCTGACCCAGGACGATGCTGACGTTGCCGTCCGGCTCGGTGAGCAGACGCGCCAGTTCGAGAATACCTTTGCGCGGCACAATCACCTGATGGCGATCGGGCTGGCCGATATCGGCTTTCATCGAGCACATGGCCAGACGGTGACCGTCAGTGGCCACAGCGCGGATGATGCCTTCGGAAACTTCCAGCAGCATGCCGTTGAGGTAATAACGCACATCCTGCTGGGCCATGGCGAAGCTGGTGCGTTCGATCAAGCGGCGCAGTTTGCTTTGCTCAAGGCTGCAGGTCAGCGAACCCGGGCCTTCTTCAACGGTAGGGAAGTCGTTAGCCGGCAGGGTCGACAGGGTGAAACGGCTACGGCCGGCCTTGACCACCAGCTTCTGCTCGTCGACCTTGATGTCGATCAGGGCATCGTTGGGCAGGCTTTTGCAGATGTCCATCAGCTTGCGCGCAGGCACGGTGATGGAACCTGTTTCGGCCGGCTCTTCAAGTTGCACACGACCGACCAGTTCGACTTCAAGGTCAGTACCGGTCAGCGACAGTTGCTGGCCTTCGACTACCAACAGCACGTTGGAGAGTACCGGCAAGGTCTGTCGGCGCTCGACGACGCCTGCGACCAGTTGCAGGGGTTTCAACAGGGCTTCGCGTTGAATGGTGAAATGCATGGTCTAGTCCCTTGCCTTAATAAGCTGCGCTGGTGTTCATCAAGTGGTCAGTGTACGCAGCAGGTTCTTGTAGTCCTCGCGGATGTCCGCGTCGGATTCCTTAAGTTCGTTGATCTTGCGGCAGGCGTGCAGCACGGTCGTGTGGTCGCGGCCGCCAAACACATCGCCGATTTCCGGCAGGCTGTGGTTGGTCAGTTCCTTGGACAACGCCATGGCCACCTGACGCGGACGAGCGACCGAGCGCGAACGGCGCTTGGACAGCAGATCCGAGATCTTGATCTTGTAGTACTCGGCGACAGTGCGCTGAATGTTATCCACAGAGACCAGTTTGTCCTGCAATGCCAACAGGTCTTTCAAGGATTCGCGAATCAGCTCGATGGTGATATCGCGGCCCATGAAGTGCGAGTGGGCGATCACGCGTTTCAGCGCGCCTTCCAGCTCACGGACGTTGGAGCGAATGCGTTGGGCAATGAAGAACGCGGCGTCGTGCGGCAAGTCGACTTTGGCCTGGTCGGCCTTCTTCATCAAGATCGCCACACGGGTTTCCAGTTCCGGCGGCTCGACGGCAACCGTCAGGCCCCAGCCGAAACGGGATTTGAGGCGCTCTTCGAGGCCTTCGATTTCTTTCGGGTAGCGGTCACTGGTGAGAATGACCTGCTGGCCACCTTCAAGCAGGGCGTTGAAGGTGTGGAAAAACTCTTCCTGCGAACGCTCTTTGCGGGCGAAGAACTGAATATCGTCGATGAGCAACGCATCCACCGAGCGGTAGAAACGCTTGAACTCGTTGATCGCGTTCAGTTGCAGCGCCTTGACCATGTCGGCCACGAAGCGCTCGGAATGCAGGTACACGACCTTGGCATTCGGGTTCTTCTTTAATAGGTGGTTACCCACCGCGTGCATCAAGTGGGTTTTACCCAGGCCGACGCCACCATAAAGGAAGAGCGGGTTGTAACCGTGCTTGGGGTTATCCGCCACTTGCCAGGCTGCCGCGCGGGCGAGCTGGTTGGATTTACCTTCGACGAAGTTTTCGAAGGTAAATGTGCGGTTCAGGTAACTGGTGTGCTTGAGCGCGCCTTCGACCTGCACGGTGCGCTGTTCAGCGCGGACCGGGGCCTGTTGCGAGGCGGCACCGGACATCGGGTCGAAACTGTCGCGAGACGGTTCGTCGCTGACTTCCGGGCTTTTCTGCGTCGAGCGCTTGGCCGCCGGTGCTGGCGTATGAGTCGGTGCCGGCGCATTCACAGGCGCGGCATTTGCCTGGGCCTGGGATACCTGCGCGGCAGCCAACGGCGCGTTCGGGGCGGCACGCGGAGCGGAACTGCGTTTGCTGCCTATTAATAAGGAAAGCGCCGGCGCCATGCCGTTGCCATGCTCATCCAGCAGTTCAAGGACGCGGCCCAGATACTTTTCGTTGACCCAGTCCAGCACAAAACGGTTCGGTGCGTAGACGCGCAACTCGTCGCCTTCGGCTTCGACCTGTAGTGGACGGATCCAGGTGTTGAATTGTTGGGCAGGCAGCTCCTCGCGCAAAAGCTCCACGCACTGCTGCCAAAGTTCCACTGACACGGATATCCCCTAAGTTGAAAGCCGGTGAGGCAAAAACAAGCGGCCATTGTAGCGGCGAGCTGTCCACTTATCCACATGCAGGTTGCGCGGTGTTCATGATTTATCAATGCGTTAACCCATAAGAAAGCGACCAACGGTGTGTGCATAAGCTCTGTGGATAACCGCCTCTAAGGGCACTGGACAACTGGGGGTTGAACTCGGTGGATAACCTGCCTGTGGATAACAGGCCATTCCACGCACAGGTTATCCGATAGCGCAGCACAGGCTGAACACGGTTTTCCACTGTAGTTGTCATTCTCTGTACATCACGTCGAACAAGGCCTGATAGCACTTATCCACAGAAGAGGGCGACCCTAGCTTTTATAAGCTTTACAGAAAAGCTTTAAATAATTCCCTTCTTTATTTTTATGTATGGCGAACAGGCTTTCAGCCAAATAGGCCCCTGAGATCTATTTATAAGGAAACGTTGGTTGGAAATTGACCTGAAGGCTTGCTTTCTCTAGAATCCCCGGTCTCTTAAAACGGGGGCCATTCCGGCCCGTTGTGGACGAACCAGGTAACACGACAATGAAACGTACTTTCCAACCAAGCACTATCAAACGCGCTCGTACCCACGGTTTCCGTGCTCGCATGGCTACCAAGAACGGTCGCGCAGTCCTGTCGCGTCGTCGCGCCAAAGGTCGTGCGCGTCTGGCAGTTTGATAATCCGGTACTGGAGGTGAGTCAGGACTTCAGTCGGGAAAAGCGTCTGCTTACCCCCCGGCATTTCAAGGCAGTCTTTGACTCCCCTACCGGCAAGGTTCCGGGGAAAAATCTCCTGCTCCTTGCACGCAACAACGATCTTGATCACCCCCGTCTCGGGCTGGTTATCGGGAAAAAGAGCGTAAAGCTCTCCGTTGAGCGCAATCGCCTCAAGCGTTTGATGCGCGAATCGTTCCGTCTGCACCAGGATTCACTGGTCGGCTGGGATATCGTTATCGTCGCGCGCAAAGGTCTGGGCGATGTAGAAAACCCCGAATTGATTCAGCATTTCGGCAAGCTCTGGAAGCGTCTGGCACGCAGCAAGCCAGTTCCAGAAGTCAAAACCGAAACTGTAGGGGTAGACAGTCCAGATGCGTAAACTGGCCCTCGTTCCGATCCAGTTTTATCGCTATGCCATTAGTCCTTTGATGGCCAGCCACTGTCGTTTCTACCCCAGTTGTTCCTGCTACGCGTATGAAGCCATTGAAAATCATGGCCTTCTACGCGGTGGCTGGCTGACCTTTCGTCGTTTAGGTCGCTGTCATCCGTGGAATCCCGGTGGTTATGACCCGGTTCCACCTATCCCTACCTCCCGTTCTTCTTCGATGGCCGAGTAATCATGGATATCAAACGCACGATCCTGATCGTCGCCCTGGCAATCGTGGCCTACGTTATGGTTCTTAAATGGAACCAGGACTATGGTCAGGCTGCTTTGCCGACTCAGAATGTTGCTTCCAGTACGACTACATCCGGTTTGCCGGACACCGCCACTGGCAATAATGCTGCCGCCAGTGACGATATTCCGCGCGCCGCTAGCGATACCAGCGCACCTGCCGAAACGCCGGTAGCCGCCAGCAAGGATCTGATCCAGATCAAAACCGACGTGCTCGATCTCGCGATCGATCCACAAGGTGGCGATGTTGCTCAACTGACCTTGCCTCTGTATCCACGTCGTCAGGATCGTCCTGATGTTCCGTTCCAGCTGTTCGATAACGGCGGCGAACGTGTTTATCTGGCACAAAGTGGTCTGATCGGCACCAATGGCCCGGATGCAAATCCGGCCGGTCGTCCGGTTTACTCCTCGGAGAAGAAGACTTATCAACTGGCTGACGGTCAGGATCAACTCGTCGTTGACCTGAAATTCAGCAAGGACGGCGTTAATTACATCAAGCGTTTCACCCTGAAACGCGGCCTGTATGACGTAGCCGTTTCCTACATTGTGGATAACCAGAGCGCTCAGCCCTGGAACGGCGCAATGTTTGCCCAGTTGAAGCGTGATAACAGCGCTGATCCTTCGTCGACAACTGCTACTGGCACCGCGACTTACCTGGGCGCCGCCCTGTGGACAAGTTCCGAGCCGTACAAGAAAGTGTCCATGAAGGACATGGACAAGGCACAGCTCAAAGAAACCGTCACCGGTGGTTGGGTAGCCTGGCTGCAACACTACTTCGTGACTGCGTGGATTCCGGCCAAGGGCGAAAACAACGTCGTCCAGACCCGTAAAGACAGCAAAGGCAACTACATCATCGGTTACACCGGTCCTACACTGACCGCTGCTCCGGGTGCCAAAGTTGAAACCGGCGCTGTGCTGTACGCCGGTCCGAAAAGCCAGGCTGTGCTGAAACAGTTGTCCCCAGGTCTGGAACTGACCGTCGACTACGGCATTCTGTGGTTCATTGCCCAGCCAATCTTCTGGCTGCTGCAACACATCCACGCCATTGTCGGTAACTGGGGCTGGTCGATCATCTTCCTGACCATGCTGATCAAGGGTCTTTTCTTCCCTCTGTCGGCTGCCAGCTACAAATCGATGGCGCGTATGCGTGCCGTTGCGCCGAAACTGGCTGCTCTGAAAGAGCAACATGGCGATGACCGGCAGAAAATGTCGCAAGCCATGATGGAGCTGTACAAGAAAGAGAAGATCAATCCGCTGGGCGGCTGCTTGCCGATCCTCGTGCAGATGCCGGTTTTCCTTTCGCTGTACTGGGTTCTGCTGGAAAGCGTGGAAATGCGCCAGGCGCCGTTCATGCTGTGGATCACTGACCTGTCGATCAAGGATCCATTCTTCATTCTGCCGATCATCATGGGCGCAACCATGTTTATCCAGCAGCAGCTGAACCCGACTCCTCCGGATCCGATGCAGGCGAAGGTCATGAAAATGATGCCAATCATCTTCACCTTCTTCTTCCTGTGGTTCCCGGCTGGTCTGGTGCTGTACTGGGTTGTGAACAACTGCCTGTCCATCACCCAACAGTGGTACATCACGCGTAAAATCGAACGAGCTACCAAAGCAGCCGCATGATTTACACTGTGGATAACCACTCAAAACGCCCCCTAGTGGGGCGTTTTGCTATCTGTCACTTTTGTCTGGATTCCGGTTAATGAGCGCACCTCGTGAAACCATCGCAGCTGTCGCCACCGCCCAAGGTCGCGGTGGTGTGGGCATCGTCCGTATTTCCGGGCCGTTGGCCAGTGTTGCAGCGAAAGCCATCAGCGGCCGCGAACTGAAACCGCGTTACGCCCATTACGGGCCATTTTTCAGTGATGATCAGCAAGTACTGGATGAAGGTCTGGCGCTGTATTTCCCCGGGCCGAACTCGTTTACCGGCGAAGACGTACTGGAACTGCAGGGCCACGGAGGCCCGATCGTTCTGGATATGTTGCTCAAACGCTGCCTGCAACTCGGGTGCCGTTTGGCTCGTCCGGGCGAGTTCAGCGAACGCGCGTTCCTCAACGACAAACTCGACCTGGCCCAGGCCGAGGCGATTGCCGATTTGATCGAAGCAAGTTCTGCACAGGCTGCGCGGAATGCCCTGCGTTCGTTGCAAGGCGCGTTCTCGCAACGTGTGCATAACTTGACCGAACAATTGATTGGCCTGCGCATCTACGTCGAAGCCGCCATCGACTTCCCGGAAGAAGAAATCGATTTCCTTGCCGATGGTCACGTGTTGAGCATGCTCGACAAGGTGCGCGATGAGTTATCCACCGTACTGCGTGAGGCCGGGCAGGGTGCTTTGCTGCGTGACGGCATGACCGTGGTGATTGCCGGTCGTCCGAATGCCGGGAAGTCCAGTCTGTTGAACGCGTTGGCCGGCCGTGAAGCCGCCATCGTTACCGAGATTGCCGGTACCACTCGTGACATCCTGCGCGAACATATCCACATCGACGGCATGCCGCTGCACGTTGTCGATACTGCGGGTTTGCGTGACACCGATGATCATGTGGAAAAAATCGGTGTAGAGCGGGCATTGAAAGCCATCGGTGAGGCCGATCGGGTGTTACTGGTCGTCGACGCCACCGCGCCGGAAGCACTCGATCCGTTTGCGCTGTGGCCGGAATTCCTCGAAACCCGACCGGATCCGGCGAAAGTCACCCTGATTCGCAACAAGGCCGATCTGACCGGCGAAGCGATTGCCCTGGAAACCAGTGAAGACGGCCATGTGACGATCAGTCTGAGTGCCAAGTCGGCCGGTGAAGGACTGGACCTGTTGCGCGATCATCTCAAGGCCTGCATGGGTTACGAGCAAACCTCGGAAAGCAGCTTCAGTGCGCGCCGCCGACATCTGGAGGCTTTGCGCCACGCCAGTGCGGCGCTGGAACACGGTCGCGCCCAGCTAACCCTGGCTGGCGCCGGTGAATTGTTGGCTGAGGATTTACGTCAGGCCCAGCACTCTCTGGGTGAAATCACCGGGGCATTCAGTTCGGACGATCTGTTGGGAAGAATCTTTTCCAGCTTCTGCATCGGCAAATGACAAAAGGGGCTGTGGACATTTTATCCACAGCCCCTTTTTCGTCTTACCAGTTGTAGGAAACGGTACCGAGCAAAGTCCGATCTTCACCCCAGTAGCAGCGGCCGGCATCGTTGCATCCCGACACATACTCCTTGTCGAACAGGTTCTTCGCGTTCAGATCAACGTTCCAATGCGTGTCGATCTGATAACCGATGGCCGCATCCACCAAGGTGACGTCGCCGGCATCGAGCTTTCCATATAGAGAAGGCGAGGTGTAGGCGAAGGCACTGTCGAAGTAACGCACGCCACCACCGACGTACAAACCTTTCAGATCGCCATCGAGGAAGCGGTACTTGGCCCAGACCGAGGCCTGATTACGCGGCACCCCAGTCATTTGATGGCCTTTGACCAAGGACGTCGCGGCATCTTTGGTGATCCGCGCGTCGGTGTAGGTGTACGCGGCCGTGACATTGAGGTTCTGCGTCAGGTTGCTGTTGAGCTCCAGTTCGACACCTTTGGAGCGGCTTTCACCCACTTGGCGGTAGCTCGACGTGGTGGCGTCGAAGTAGGTGTCGTCCTTTTTGCGCAGGTCATAGACCGATGCAGTGAACGCTGTATCCCAGCCGATCGGTTCGTACTTGAGGCCCACTTCATACTGGCTGCTGGTGATCGGGTCGAGCGGCGCGCCGGCATTGGAAATCTGCTGCACCGGCACAAACGAGGTGGAATAGCTGACATACGGCGTCATGCCATTGTCGAACTGGTACATCACCCCGCCCTGATAAGTGAACTTCTTGTCCTCGGAACTGATGTCGCTGGACTGAGCCACCTTGTCGCGGAAATCACTGTCGACCCAGTCCTGACGGCCACCGAGCAGGAACAGCCAGTGGTCATACTTGCTCTGGATCTGTGCATAAACGCCTTTCATCTGCTGCTCAAGCAAGGTGTTTTGCACCGCTATCGGCGTCGTCGGCTCGCGCAGGTAAACCGGGTTATACACATCGATCGGTCCGACGATGCCAGCATTCCAGTCCTGATTGAACGAGGTGCGGTCGTAGCTGGCGCCGAACAGCACGGTGTTCTCCAGACCACCCACCTGGAATTTGCCCTCCAGTTGGTTATCCAGCGAGTACACCATCGATTTGTTGAAGCGATCGTAGGCGGTCATGTTCAGGCGTGTGCCGAAGCCTGCGTTGTTGAGATTACCCGGCCAAGTTTCATGTCGGGTGATACGCGACTGCAGGTAGCGCGAGTTCTGGCGGAATTGCCAGTCGTCGTTGAACAAATGGCTGAATTCGTAGCCGGTGCTCCAGGTTTCCCGTTCAAAGGTGTTCCAGTCCGGGTCGCCGAGCATGGTGCCTTTGGATAACTTGCCGTTGGGGTTGCTCAGCAAAGTCCCGGCGGCCGGTAGTCCAAGTTCCATGTTGGTGTGATCCTTCTGGTAGTTGGCCAGTAGGGTCAACGTGTTGTAATCGTCGAAATTCAGGGTCAGCGATGGCGCGATGTAAATGCGGTCGTCCGGAACGTGATCGGTCTGGGTGTCGGATTTGCGCCCGAGCATCACCACACGGCCAAGTACATTGCCACTGTCATTGAGTGGCCCGGACACATCGACGCCGATCTGCCGGCGATTGTTCGACCCATAGCCCAGTTGCACTTCGCCCTGCGGCGCGGCGGTCGGGCGTTTACTCACCAGATTCACCAGCCCGCCCGGAGCGTTTTCCCCATACAGCAGCGAAGACGGGCCGCGGAAAATCTCGACCCGCTCTAGTCCGTAGGGCTCGGTGCTGGTGTCATAGCGGTTGCCTTGTACGCGTAGTCCATCGCGCAACAGACCGTAGCCGTAATCGGTGGCGTTGAAACCGCGAATGTAGAACAGATCCCCGGCCAGACTGTCGCCGGCGGCAAACGGTGGGGCAAAGATCCCCGGAACGTAGCCAAGTACTTCGGTAAGTGTCTGAGATTTCTGATCTTTCATACGCTGGGCGGTGACGACTGACACCGAGCGCGGCGTTTCCGACAGAGGTGTGCTGGTTTTCGTACCGATCCGGCTGTTCTGCGCCTTGTAGCCGACGTCGGCGGCGTAATCCAGGTTCATCGGGTTGGCCATTTGCCCGTTGATATTGGTGGGGGCCAACTCCAGTGAATCGCCGTTGGGCAATGCTTGCAGAACGTAGCTGCCCGATGCCTGCGGTACGGCTTGCAAACCCGAGCCTTGCAACAGTTGGGCGAAACCCTGGTCGACGGTGTAGTTGCCGTTCAGCCCGGCGCTGCGCAAGCGGCTGGTCTGCTGTGGCGAGAACGACAGAATCACATTCGCAGCGGAGGCGAACTGGCTCAAGGCATTGTCCAGTGGGCCGGCAGCAATGGCATAACGCTGGGCTGCCGTCGCGGCGAAAGCGCCAGGGGTCACGACCAGGCAGGCAGCGGCGCTGGTCATCAATAAGCTGTAGGCAATGCAGTGATGAGAGAGAGTGGGAAGACGCATGTGTGAATAAGCCCCGAGGGTGGCAAAGAGCCGCGTTTATCGCGATTACCTGTAGGGCCGGGTCACGACAAAAAAAGATAACCCCGTATTCGATTTATTTTTCCCCAGGTTTTATTGGTTCAGGGGTTATGACTGATCGAAACCCAGTAACGGCTGAAGTAACGGACGTTAATCGGCAGTGACGCCTGGAGATTGGCCAGCACTGCGTCGGTTGAATCGAGGCGCAAGGTACCTGACACACGCAGATCCCGGGCGCGGGAATCGCAATGCAAAACGCCGCGGCGATAACGGCCCAGCTCTTCGATCACCTCGCCCAACCGCGCATCGAGGACGATCAACTGGCCGTTGGTCCACGCCACTTGCGAGGATTTGAAGGGCTGAATGAGCCCGATATGCCGACGATCAAAGTCAGCACCTTCGCCTGCGTTCAGGATGATTGCGCCTGTTGAGAGATCAGCCGGTTGCACGCTGACCCGATCCTGCAACACACCCACGAGGGTAGAGCCGGGTAACTGGTGGACGGAGAAACGGGTACCTAGCGCTTGAATGCGGCCATCGCGGGTTTCGACAAAAAATGGTCGTTGATCACCAAGCTTGCCGGTTTGAATGAGGATCTCACCGGAGCGCAGGCGAATCAGCCGCTGTGCCACGTCGAAAGACACATCAATGGCCGAGTCGGTGTTGAGCTGAATCTGACTGCCATCAGCCAATGTGATGTTGCGCCGCTGGCCGACGCCGGTTTTGTAGTCGGCCCAAACATTCCCAAGGGATGTGTGTTGCTGAACATTCCAGCCAACGAATCCCGTACCTGCCGCGAGCAATAACAGCTTCAAGACCTGGCGTCGTTGCTGGCCGTTATTCAGTGCGCGGCGTTTCAGATCCTGCGGCAGGGTACCGAGGTGGCGCTGCAATTGTTCCATCTGGTTCCATGCCGCCAGATGCGCTGGATCGCTGTCTATCCACAACTGCCAGGCCTTTTGCTCGGCGAGTGTCGGCGGCTCAGCCTGAAACTGCACGTACCAACTGGCGGCGGCTTCGAAAACCTTGCGATTTGGCGTGATGGCCATCAACGCTGCGCCATGATCAAGGCACATTCCGTCAGGGCTCGAATCATGTGCTTCTTCACCGTGGTCAGCGAAACCTTCAATTGCGCGGCGATCTGTTGATAAGTCAGGCCATCGATCTGCGAAAGCATGAAGATCTGTTGAGTGCGCACACCGAGGCCGACCAGTGCTTTATCCACAGCGACCAGCGTTTCGATGATCAACGCTTTGTCTTCCTCGCTGATGGCGGTCGCTTCGGGTCTGGCCGCGAGAGTCTGTAGATACGCGATTTCTATGCCTCGCCTTCTATAACGATCAATCACCAGGCCGCGTGCAATGGTCGTCAGATAATCCCGCGGTTCTCGAATTTGAGCGGCATTGCGCGCTGCCAGAATCCGCACGAAGGTGTCATGCGCTACGTCTGCTGCATCGCAGGCGTCGTTCAATTTCCCTTTGAGCCATCCATAAAGCCACGAATGGTGTTGCTCGTAGATTTGCTCGATCGCAGCAGTGTGGGTGGATAAGGGCATGGGACAAACTGACGAGTTAATGATAATGGCTATTATTAGCCTCTGTTACGTTCTCTCACAATAGCCCGCGCACTTCCCTCTATCGGCTGCTTTGTTATCACCGCCCACTCGCTGGCGGTTTTTTTGCGTCCTGAAAAAGCCGTTTCGTCGATTTTCTGTGGATTAAGCCCTGTGAATAACTGCCACTGAGGTCAGTTGATAACAGGGCTTCAAAACTGGATATAACCCCCTCTGTGGATAACCACCCCTTTCATCCACAGGCTTACAGCGGTTATCCAAGGGCCTCATTGGCACATGGCCACAGGGTTTTGAAACTCTGTACATATTGAATATAAAGGCCTGTAGCAATCTATCCACAGAAATCATGCTCAGTAGAAATAAACATAAAAACAAAGGTTTTATAAATTTCTCTCTTTTTTATTCTTTTAACCTCGAGTTCTCCACAGCTGGTTAAATTTTGTGCAAAGGGTTCTTTAGGAAGGGCGAAGTCCCTATACTTGCCGACCAGGTCCAAAAACCTGATCTCAAACTATTCCTGAATTACCTACTTAAGCAGGCACGAGGTGCGTGGTGGATTTCCCTTCCCGTTTTGAAGTGATCGTCATCGGCGGCGGTCATGCCGGTACCGAGGCAGCACTGGCGTCAGCACGTATGGGGGCAAAAACCCTGTTGCTGACGCATAACGTGGAAACCCTCGGTGCCATGAGTTGCAACCCGGCTATCGGGGGCATTGGCAAAAGCCACCTGGTCAAGGAAATCGATGCCCTCGGCGGCGCGATGGCCATGGCTACCGATAAGGGCGGCATCCAGTTTCGCGTGTTGAACAGCCGCAAAGGCCCAGCCGTACGGGCGACCCGTGCGCAAGCTGACCGTATTTTGTACAAAGCCGCTGTCCGCGAAATCCTGGAAAACCAGCCGAACCTGTGGATATTTCAACAAGCTGCCGATGACCTGATCGTCGAGCAGGAACAAGTCCGTGGTGTTGTCACGCAAATGGGTCTGCGTTTCTTCGCCGATTCCGTGGTGCTGACCACCGGCACGTTCCTCGGTGGACTTATCCACATCGGCTTGCAGAATTTTTCCGGCGGTCGCGCTGGTGATCCGCCGTCGATTGCCCTGGCTCATCGTCTGCGTGAAATGCCACTGCGTGTCGGTCGCCTGAAAACCGGTACACCGCCGCGTATCGACGGCAAGTCTGTGGATTTCTCGGTAATGACCGAGCAACCGGGCGATACGCCGATCCCGGTGATGTCGTTCATGGGCAACAAAGAACAGCATCCACGCCAGGTCAGTTGCTGGATTACCCACACGAACGCCCGCACCCACGAAATCATTGCCGCGAACCTTGATCGTTCGCCGATGTATTCCGCTGCCGGTGAAATCGAAGGCATTGGCCCGCGTTATTGCCCGTCGATCGAAGACAAGATCCACCGCTTTGCCGACAAGGAAAGCCATCAGGTGTTCATCGAACCGGAAGGTTTGACCACCCATGAGCTGTATCCGAACGGGATATCCACAAGCTTGCCGTTCGACGTGCAATTGCAGATCGTGCAATCGATTCGCGGCATGGAAAACGCGCACATCGTGCGTCCGGGTTATGCGATCGAGTACGACTACTTCGATCCGCGCGACCTGAAGTACAGCCTGGAAACCAAAGTCATCGGCGGTCTGTTCTTCGCCGGGCAAATCAACGGCACCACCGGTTACGAAGAAGCTGGCGCCCAGGGTTTGCTCGCTGGCGCCAACGCTGCACTGCGCGCCAAAGGCAAAGAAGCCTGGTGCCCGCGGCGCGATGAAGCGTACATCGGGGTATTGGTCGACGACCTGATCACCCTCGGTACCCAAGAGCCGTACCGCATGTTCACTTCGCGTGCCGAGTACCGCCTGATTCTGCGCGAGGACAACGCCGACCTGCGTCTGACCGAAAAAGGTCGCGAACTCGGTCTGGTCGATGACGCGCGTTGGGCGGCCTTCTGCAAGAAACGCGAAAGCATCGAACTCGAAGAACAGCGCCTGAAAAGCACTTGGGTTCGCCCGAATACGCAGCAGGGCGATGCGATTGCGGAAAAATTCGGCACACCGCTGACTCACGAATACAACTTGCTCAATCTCTTGAGTCGTCCGGAAATCGACTACGCTGGTCTGGTCGAAGTGACCGGCAACGGCGCTGAAGATCCACAGGTCGCCGAGCAGGTCGAAATCAAGACCAAATACGCCGGTTACATCGACCGTCAACAGGACGAAATCGCCCGTCTGCGCGCCAGTGAAGACACGAAACTACCTGTGGATATCGATTACACCAACATTTCCGGTCTCTCCAAGGAGATCCAGAGCAAACTCGGCGCGACTCGACCAGAGACGCTGGGCCAGGCTTCACGGATCCCGGGCGTGACCCCGGCAGCGATTTCGCTGTTGATGATTCATTTGAAAAAACGCGGCGCGGGCCGTCAGTTGGAGCAAAGCGCTTGAGTTCTAAGGTCACTTCGCAACACGCCGAAGAGTTATCCACAGGAGCCCGCGAGCTCGGTGTCAATCTCACTGAAACCCAGCACGAATTGCTGCTGGGTTATCTGGCCCTGTTGATCAAATGGAACCAGGCCTACAACCTCACGGCTGTGCGCGATCCGGACGAAATGGTCTCGCGGCATCTGCTCGATAGTCTGAGCGTGATGTCGTTCATCGAAAACGGCCGCTGGCTCGACGTCGGCAGCGGTGGCGGTATGCCAGGGATTCCGTTGGCGATCCTGTATCCGGACTCGCAAGTGACCTGTCTGGACAGCAACGGCAAGAAAACCCGCTTCCTGACCCAGGTCAAACTCGAACTCAAACTGGATAACCTGCAAGTTATCCACAGCCGCGTCGAAGCGTTTCAGCCTGCACAGCCATTCAACGGGATCATTTCCCGGGCGTTCAGCAGCATGGAAAACTTCACCAACTGGACTCGCCACCTCGGCGATGCCGATACGCGCTGGCTGGCAATGAAGGGCGTTCATCCGGCCGATGAGCTGGTAGCATTGCCGGCAGACTTCAAACTCGATAGCGAACACGCCTTGGCCGTACCCGGTTGCCAAGGCCAACGCCATCTGCTGATACTGCGCCGCACGGCATGATTGGGAACACAAGCAAGAATGGCTAAGGTATTCGCGATAGCGAACCAAAAGGGTGGTGTGGGCAAGACCACCACCTGCATCAACCTCGCAGCATCCCTGGTCGCGACCAAGCGCCGGGTGCTGTTGATCGATCTCGATCCACAGGGCAACGCCACCATGGGTAGCGGTGTGGATAAACACGGTCTGGAAAACTCGGTCTACGACCTGCTGATCGGCGAATGCGATCTGGCTCAGGCCATGCACTACTCCGAGCACGGTGGTTATCAACTGCTGCCGGCCAACCGCGACCTGACCGCCGCCGAAGTGGTTTTGCTGGAAATGCAGATGAAGGAAAGCCGTCTGCGCAGCGCGCTGGCGCCGATCCGCGAAAATTACGATTACATTTTGATCGACTGCCCGCCGTCGCTGTCGATGCTCACGTTGAACGCACTGGTTGCCGCTGACGGGGTGATTATCCCCATGCAGTGCGAATACTTTGCGCTCGAAGGTTTGAGCGACCTTGTGGATAACATCAAGCGCATCGCTGAACTGCTGAACCCGAACCTGAAGGTCGAAGGTCTGTTGCGGACCATGTACGACCCGCGCCTGAGCCTGATGAACGATGTTTCGGCGCAGCTCAAGGAACACTTCGGCGAGCAGCTGTACGACACGGTGATCCCGCGCAACATCCGCCTGGCCGAAGCGCCGAGCTACGGCATGCCGGCACTGGCCTACGACAAGCAATCGCGTGGCGCGCTGGCCTACCTGGCTCTGGCGGGCGAGATGGTTCGCCGTCAGCGCAAAAATTCACGCATCGCCGCCGCTCAGGCAACTTAAGGAATCCCCATGGCCGTCAAGAAACGAGGTCTCGGACGTGGACTGGATGCACTGCTGAGTGGTCCGACCGTCAGCGCGCTGGAAGAACAAGCCGCGCAAGCTGACACCCGTGAATTGCAGCATCTGCCGCTGGATCTGCTCCAGCGCGGCAAATACCAGCCGCGCCGGGACATGGATCCGCAGGCGCTGGAAGAGTTGGCGCTGTCGATCAAGGCACAAGGCGTGATGCAGCCAATCGTGGTTCGCCCGATTGGTGGTGGTCGCTTTGAAATCATCGCCGGTGAACGCCGCTGGCGCGCAAGCCAGCAAGCCGGGCAGGAAACCATCCCGGCAATGGTGCGCGACGTACCGGATGAAACCGCGATCGCCATTGCGCTGATCGAGAACATCCAGCGCGAAGATCTCAATCCGATTGAGGAAGCGGTCGCCCTGCAACGTTTGCAGCAGGAATTCCAGCTGACTCAGCAACAAGTTGCCGAGGCTGTGGGTAAGTCCCGCGTCACCGTGGCCAACCTGTTGCGTCTGATTGCGCTGCCGGAAGTCATCAAGACCATGCTGTCGCATGGCGATCTGGAAATGGGTCATGCCCGTGCTTTGCTGGGTTTGCCGGACAATCAGCAGGTGGAAGGGGCGCGACATGTTGTCGCACGCGGCCTGACCGTGCGCCAAACTGAAGCATTGGTTCGCCAGTGGTTGAGTGGCAAACCGGAGCCTGTGGAAGCGACCAAACCGGACCCGGATATCGCCCGTCTCGAACAGCGTCTGGCCGAGCGCCTAGGCTCTGCGGTGCAGATTCGCCACGGCAAGAAGGGAAAGGGGCAGTTGGTGATCGGTTACAACTCTCTCGATGAGCTTCAAGGTGTGCTCGCGCACATCCGCTGAAACATTTCCTCATGTAGCGCGCAGTCGGAAATCACTACCTGACAGTTGAATAGGGGCAGAACCGCCCCTATACTCTGCGCGCATTTTGTCGGCACAAATTATGCCAAGTTATTGAATTCTGGCAGCCGACCATTGGAGAGCAATAGTGATGGAAACCCGCAAGCCAAACCGCCTGCCGTTCCATCGCCTGGCGGTTTTTCCGGTGTTATTGGCTCAATTTGTCATTTTGTTCATTGCCGCTTTGGCGCTCTGGCAATGGCATGGAGTCGTTGCCGGATACTCGGGACTTTGCGGAGGCCTGATAGCCTTGCTGCCCAATGTTTATTTCGCTCATAAGGCATTTCGGTTTTCCGGCGCCCGAGCAGCCCAGTCCATCGTCCGGTCTTTTTATGCCGGCGAGGCAGGCAAACTGATTTTGACAGCAGTGCTTTTTGCGCTGGTGTTTGCAGGTGTGAAGCCACTGGCGCCGATAGCTGTATTCGGCGTGTTCGTGCTGACTCAGTCGGTCAGCTGGTTCGCTCCCCTGCTGATGAGAACAAGACTTTCGAGACCTTAGGGCGTTTGAGGCAACCATGGCAGAAACAACCGCTTCGGGCTATATCCAGCACCACTTGCAGAACCTGACCTTCGGTCAGCTACCTAACGGCGGCTGGGGCTTTGCCCATACCGCAGCAGAAGCCAAAGAAATGGGCTTCTGGGCTTTCCACGTCGATACTCTCGGCTGGTCGGTCGCGTTGGGTCTGATCTTCGTACTTCTTTTCCGCATGGCGGCAAAGAAAGCGACTTCGGGTCAGCCGGGTGCTTTGCAGAACTTCGTTGAAGTATTGGTCGAATTCGTCGATGGCAGCGTGAAAGACAGCTTCCATGGCCGTAGCCCGGTGATTGCACCGCTGGCACTGACCATCTTCGTCTGGGTGTTCCTGATGAACGCCGTCGACCTGGTACCGGTCGACTGGATTCCTCAACTGGCCATCCTGATCTCCGGCGACCACCACATCCCGTTCCGTGCCGTGTCGACTACCGACCCGAACGCGACGCTGGGTATGGCGCTCTCGGTTTTCGCACTGATCATTTTCTACAGCATCAAGGTCAAGGGCATCGGCGGCTTCATCGGCGAACTGACCCTGCACCCGTTCGGCAGCAAGAACGTCTTCGTTCAAGCCCTGCTGATCCCGGTGAACTTCCTGCTGGAATTCGTGACCCTGATCGCTAAACCGATCTCTCTGGCTCTGCGTCTGTTCGGCAACATGTATGCCGGTGAGCTGGTGTTCATTCTGATCGCTGTGATGTTCGGCAGCGGTCTGCTCTGGCTGAGCGGCCTGGGCGTTGTTCTGCAGTGGGCTTGGGCTGTGTTCCACATCCTGATCATCACCCTGCAGGCGTTCATCTTCATGATGCTGACCATCGTTTACCTGTCGATGGCGCACGAAGAAAACCATTAAGACCAGTCTCGACTAGTCTGATGTCCTTCCCGGTCAAACGGGAAGGGGCTCTTCACAGGGCACCTGAAACGATTTGTTTTACCGCTTTAATCTAAAAAACCTAAACCATACGACGTAAAAGTCGGGAGGAAAGATGGAAACTGTAGTTGGTCTAACCGCTATCGCTGTTGCACTGTTGATCGGCCTGGGCGCACTGGGTACCGCAATTGGTTTCGGCCTGCTGGGCGGCAAGTTCCTGGAAGGCGCAGCGCGTCAGCCAGAAATGGTTCCAATGCTGCAAGTTAAAATGTTCATCGTTGCCGGTCTGCTCGACGCCGTAACCATGATCGGTGTTGGTATCGCTCTGTTCTTCACCTTTGCGAACCCGTTCGTTGGTCAGATCGCTGGCTAATTACCCGGATTCTTCCGAGTAATTTGATGTGATGGACAACGTAACTGCGAGGTGTTGGCGTGAACATTAATGCGACCCTGATTGGCCAGTCCGTTGCGTTCCTGATTTTTGTACTGTTCTGCATGAAGTATGTATGGCCTCCGGTCATCACTGCCCTGCACGAACGTCAAAAGAAGATCGCTGATGGTCTGGACGCTGCCAGCCGAGCAGCTCGCGACCTGGAGTTGGCCCAAGAAAAAGCGGGTCAGCAACTGCGCGAAGCGAAAGCTCAGGCAGCTGAAATCATCGAGCAAGCCAAGAAACGCGGTAACCAGATCGTTGAAGAGGCTGTTGAAAAAGCCCGTATCGACGCTGACCGTGTGAAGGTTCAGGCTCAAGCCGAGATCGAACAGGAACTGAACAGTGTCAAAGACAAGCTGCGCGCCCAAGTGGGCATGCTGGCTGTCGGCGGCGCCGAGAAGATCCTGGGTGCCACAATCGATCAAAACGCGCACGCAGAGCTGGTAAACAAACTGGCTACTGAAATCTAAGCGAGGGCGATCATGGCAGAACTGACCACGTTGGCCCGACCTTACGCTAAGGCGGCCTTCGAGCACGCTCAGGCCCACCAGCAACTGGCCAATTGGTCAGCCATGCTCGGCCTGGCAGCAGCGGTGTCGCAAGACGACACCATGCAGCGCGTGCTCAAGGCCCCGCGACTGACGAGCGCAGAAAAGGCCGCCACGTTTATTGACGTGTGCGGCGACAAGTTTGATGTGAAGGCACAGAACTTCATCAACGTCGTTGCCGAAAACGACCGTCTCCCGCTTCTGCCGGAGATTGCCGCTCTTTTCGACCTGTACAAGGCCGAGCAAGAGAAATCGGTAGACGTTGAAGTGACCAGTGCTTTTGCATTGAACCAAGAACAGCAAGACAAACTCGCCAAGGTTCTCAGTGCACGACTCAACCGGGAAGTGCGCCTGCAAGTCGAGGAAGACAAATCCCTTATTGGGGGCGTTGTCATCCGCGCCGGCGACCTGGTTATCGATGGCTCGATTCGCGGCAAAATCGCGAAACTTGCCGAAGCATTGAAATCTTGAGTTTGAAGGGGCAGCAGAGCAATGCAGCAACTCAATCCTTCCGAAATAAGTGAAATTATCAAGGGCCGCATCGACAAACTCGATGTGACCTCCCAAGCCCGTAACGAAGGCACTGTCGTCAGCGTATCTGACGGCATCGTGCGGATTCACGGTCTGGCCGACGTAATGTACGGCGAGATGATCGAGTTTCCGGGCGGCGTCTACGGTATGGCCCTCAACCTGGAGCAAGACTCCGTAGGTGCCGTTGTTTTGGGTGCTTACCAGTCTCTGGCTGAAGGCATGAGCGCCAAGTGCACCGGCCGCATCCTCGAAGTTCCTGTTGGTAAGGAACTGCTGGGTCGCGTTGTCGACGCACTGGGTAACCCTGTTGACGGCAAAGGTCCACTGGGCAACACCGAGACCGACGCGGTCGAGAAAGTTGCTCCAGGCGTGATCTGGCGTAAGTCGGTAGACCAGCCTGTACAGACTGGCTACAAGGCTGTCGATGCCATGATCCCTGTCGGCCGTGGCCAGCGTGAGCTGATCATCGGTGACCGTCAGATCGGTAAAACCGCTCTGGCGATCGACGCGATCATCAACCAGAAAGACAGCGGCATTTTCTGCGTCTACGTAGCAATCGGTCAGAAGCAATCGACCATCGCCAACGTGGTTCGCAAGCTGGAAGAAAACGGCGCCCTGGCCAACACGATCATCGTGGCTGCCAGTGCTTCGGAATCTCCTGCGCTGCAATTCCTGGCACCGTACTCCGGTTGCACCATGGGTGAATTCTTCCGCGACCGCGGTGAAGACGCGCTGATCGTTTATGACGATCTGTCCAAGCAAGCAGTGGCTTATCGCCAGATTTCCCTGCTGCTGCGCCGTCCACCAGGCCGTGAAGCTTACCCAGGCGACGTGTTCTATCTCCACTCCCGTCTGCTGGAGCGCGCATCCCGCGTTTCGGAAGAGTACGTAGAGAAGTTCACCAACGGCGCAGTGACCGGCAAAACCGGTTCCCTGACCGCACTGCCGATCATCGAAACCCAGGCTGGCGACGTTTCCGCGTTCGTTCCGACCAACGTGATTTCCATCACTGACGGTCAGATCTTCCTGGAATCGGCCATGTTCAACTCGGGCATCCGCCCAGCAGTGAACGCCGGTGTTTCGGTATCCCGTGTGGGTGGTGCCGCTCAGACCAAGATCATCAAGAAGCTCTCCGGTGGTATCCGTACCGCTCTGGCTCAGTACCGTGAACTGGCGGCATTCGCCCAGTTCGCTTCTGACCTGGACGAAGCGACCCGTAAGCAACTTGAGCATGGTCAGCGCGTTACCGAGCTGATGAAGCAGAAGCAATACGCACCAATGTCGATCGCTGACATGGCGCTGTCGCTGTATGCCGCTGAGCGTGGGTTCCTGACTGACATTGAAATCGCCAAGATCGGCAGCTTCGAACAAGCGCTGATTGCTTTCTTCAACCGCGATCACGCCGATTTGATGGCCAAGATCAACGTTAAAGGTGACTTCAATGACGAAATCGACGCTGGCATGAAAGCCGGTATCGAGAAGTTCAAGGCCACCCAAACCTGGTAAGCCGCAGCGGGAGCCGCGAGGCTCCCGCTTGCTAACCTGATAGGTGTTACATGGCAGGCGCAAAAGAGATTCGCAGTAAGATTGCGAGCATCAAAAGCACGCAAAAGATTACCAGCGCCATGGAAAAAGTGGCGGTCAGCAAAATGCGCAAGGCACAAATGCGCATGGCTGCTAGCCGTCCTTATGCGGAGCGTATCCGCCAGGTTATTGGGCATCTGGCCAACGCCAACCCGGAATACCGCCATCCGTTCATGATCGACCGCGCTATCAAGCGTGTCGGTTATGTCGTTGTGAGCAGTGACCGTGGTTTGTGCGGCGGCTTGAATACCAACCTGTTCAAGGCCCTGGTCAAGGACATGGCGGTAAACCGCGAAAACGGCGTCGAGATTGATCTGTGTGTCGTTGGTAGCAAGGGTGCGGCCTTTTTCCGTAACTTCGGCGGTAACGTCGTTGCAGCTATCAGCCACCTGGGTGAAGAGCCGTCGATCAATGATCTGATCGGCAGCGTCAAGGTGATGCTGGATGCCTACCTGGACGGCCGTATTGACCGCCTGTCCGTGGTGTCCAACAAGTTCATCAACACCATGACGCAACAGCCTACCGTGGAGCAGTTGATTCCATTGGTGGCGACCCCGGATCAGGATCTCAAGCACCACTGGGACTATCTCTACGAACCGGATGCCAAAGAGCTGCTTGACGGCTTGATGGTCCGTTACGTCGAGTCGCAGGTCTACCAGGCGGTGGTCGAGAACAACGCGGCTGAACAAGCTGCGCGGATGATCGCGATGAAGAACGCTACCGACAACGCCGGTGATTTGATCAGCGATTTGCAGCTGATCTACAACAAGGCGCGTCAGGCTGCGATCACCCAAGAGATCTCGGAAATCGTCGGCGGCGCTGCCGCGGTTTAACGGTTCAAATATTCAGAGGATCCAGCTATGAGTAGCGGACGTATCGTTCAAATCATCGGCGCCGTTATCGACGTGGAATTTCCACGCGACAGCGTACCGAGCATCTACAACGCTTTGAAAGTTAAAAGCGATGCCGGCACCACTCTGGAAGTTCAGCAACAGCTGGGCGACGGCGTGGTTCGTACCATTGCGATGGGTTCCACCGAGGGCTTGAAGCGCGGTCTGGAAGTTACCGATTCTGGCGCAGCCATTTCCGTACCGGTCGGTAAAGCGACCCTGGGCCGGATCATGGACGTCCTCGGTAACCCGATCGACGAAGCTGGCCCGATCGACACCGAAGAGCGCTGGGGCATTCACCGTCCAGCACCTTCGTTCGCTGAACAGGCAGGCGGCAACGACCTGCTGGAAACCGGCATCAAGGTTATCGACCTGGTTTGCCCGTTTGCCAAAGGCGGTAAAGTCGGTCTGTTCGGTGGTGCCGGTGTAGGCAAAACCGTAAACATGATGGAACTGATCCGTAACATCGCCATCGAGCACAGCGGTTATTCCGTGTTCGCCGGTGTGGGCGAGCGTACCCGTGAGGGTAACGACTTCTACCACGAGATGAAGGACTCCAACGTTCTGGACAAAGTGGCACTGGTTTACGGTCAGATGAACGAGCCGCCGGGTAACCGTCTGCGCGTAGCACTGACCGGCCTGACCATGGCCGAGAAGTTCCGTGACGAAGGTAACGACGTTCTGCTGTTCGTCGACAACATCTATCGTTACACCCTGGCCGGTACTGAAGTATCCGCACTGCTGGGCCGTATGCCTTCTGCAGTAGGTTACCAGCCGACTCTGGCTGAAGAGATGGGCGTTCTGCAAGAACGTATCACTTCGACCAAAGAAGGTTCGATCACCTCGATCCAAGCGGTATACGTACCTGCGGATGACTTGACCGACCCGTCGCCAGCGACCACCTTCGCCCACTTGGACGCCACTGTCGTTCTGTCCCGTGACATCGCCTCCCTGGGTATCTACCCAGCGGTAGATCCACTGGATTCGACTTCGCGCCAGCTGGACCCGAACGTAATCGGCCAGGACCACTACGACACCGCTCGCGGCGTTCAGTACGTTCTGCAACGTTACAAAGAGCTGAAGGACATCATCGCGATCCTGGGTATGGACGAGCTGTCGGAAGCCGACAAGCAGTTGGTAAACCGTGCTCGTAAGATCCAGCGCTTCTTGTCGCAGCCGTTCTTCGTGGCTGAAGTCTTCACCGGTGCTTCGGGTAAATACGTTTCCCTGAAAGACACCATTGCTGGCTTCAAAGGCATCCTCAACGGTGACTACGACCACCTGCCAGAACAAGCGTTCTACATGGTTGGCGGCATCGAAGAAGCGATCGAGAAAGCCAAGAAACTGTAATCCCGGCGCCCGGCAACGGGCGCTAATTTAGGTTGAGGCAATCAGATGGCTATGACAGTCCATTGCGATATCGTCAGCGCGGAAGGGGAAATCTTTTCCGGCCTGGTCGAGATGGTGATTGCGCACGGTGCACTGGGTGATCTTGGTATCGCTCTGGGTCACGCGCCGCTGATCACTAATCTCAAGCCGGGTCCGATCCGCCTGATCAAGCAAGGCGGGGAAGCCGAGGTGTTCTACATCTCCGGTGGTTTCCTCGAGGTTCAGCCGAACATGGTCAAGGTTCTTGCCGACACTGTGCAACGTGCTGCCGACCTGGATGAAGCCTCCGCTCAGCAAGCCGTTCAGGCTGCCGAGAAGGCATTGCATGAACGTGGCGCAGAGTTCGACTACGGAGCTGCGTCCGCACGTCTGGCCGAGGCTGCAGCTCAGCTGCGCACCGTCCAGCAGATCCGCAAGAAGTTTGGCGGTTAATCCGTCAGCCGCTTGTTGTGCGATTGATAAAAAAGGGTAGCCTCGGCTACCCTTTTTTCTATTCTGAATTCTACAAACCCGGTCGCAGTCGCTGACCACCCAGGATTGGTAGCCAGTCATGTCTCTCGAAATCGTTATCCTCGCGGCCGGTCAAGGCACTCGTATGCGTTCGGCCCTGCCGAAGGTGTTGCACCCGATTGCCGGCAATTCCATGTTGGGTCATGTTATCCACAGCGCCCGGCAACTTGATCCACAGCGCATCCATGTGGTCATCGGCCACGGAGCCGATGTGGTGCGTGAACGCCTGGCGGCCGACGATCTGAATTTCGTCTTGCAGGACAAACAACTGGGCACCGGTCACGCCACTGCTCAGGCGGTGCCGTTCATCACTGCCGACACCGTGTTGATCCTTTACGGTGATGTGCCGCTGATCGAAGTCGAAACGCTGCAACGCCTGCTCAAACAGGTCGTTCCTGGTCAGATGGGCTTGCTCACCGTTGAACTGGACGATCCAACAGGTTACGGCCGCATCGTTCGTGACGCGCACGGTAAGGTCACCGCCATCGTTGAGCATAAAGATGCCAGCGAAGTGCAACGCGCAATCACTGAAGGCAACACCGGCATTCTTGCGGTACCGGCCAATCGGCTGGCCGACTGGATGAGCCGGCTGTCGAACAACAATGCTCAGGGCGAGTACTACCTGACCGACGTGATCGAAATGGCGGTCAACGATGGTCTGGTGGTGGCCACCGAGCAACCGCATGACGCGATGGAAGTGCAGGGGGCCAACGATCGCAAGCAACTCTCCGAGCTGGAGCGTCATTACCAGTTGCGCGCTGGCCGCCGTTTGATGGCCCAAGGCGTCACCCTGCGTGATCCGGCGCGCTTCGATGTGCGTGGCGAAGTGACCGTTGGTCGCGATGTGCTCATCGACATCAACGTGATTCTCGAGGGTAACGTTGTCATCGAGGACGACGTGGTGATCGGGCCGAACTGCGTAATCAAGGACAGCACGCTGCGCAAAGGCGTGGTGATCAAGGCCAACAGTCATATCGAAGGCGCGGTTCTGGGCGAGGGCAGCGATGCCGGCCCGTTTGCGCGTCTGCGTCCGGGCACCGTGCTCGAAGCACGCGCGCATGTGGGTAACTTTGTTGAGCTGAAAAATGCCCACATGGGTGAAGGCGCCAAGGCTGGGCACCTGACGTATCTGGGCGATGCCGAAATCGGTGCGCGCACCAACATCGGCGCGGGCACCATCACCTGCAACTACGATGGCGCCAACAAGTGGAAAACCGTGTTGGGCGCGGACGTGTTCATTGGCTCCAATAACTCATTGGTAGCGCCTGTGGATATCTCCGACGGTGCAACCACGGCTGCCGGATCGACGATTACGCAGAATGTGGATAACGCACAGTTGGCGGTCGGCCGTGCGCGGCAGAAGAACATAGACGGCTGGAAGCGACCGGAGAAAATCAAGAAGAGTTGAGTTATACACAGGCCGTTCGATAGCCATCGCGGGCAAGCCCGCTCCCACAAGGTTTTGTGTTGAAGCACAGTTCTTCAACACACAGTGAATCCAGGTGGGAGCGGGCTTGCCCGCGATGCTTTTATCCACAGATATTTTTTGCATCATCCGCTTGACGATTTTGGGCCGATAGGTTTTGATTGCTTCCGTTATCTTTCGAATCGAAACTTAGGTCGTCATGTCGAAACGCAATACTCCCCAGCGCCGTCACAACATCCTCGCCTTGCTCAATGAGCAGGGCGAAGTCAGTGTGGACGAACTGGCCAAGCGCTTCGAAACCTCCGAAGTTACGATTCGCAAGGATCTTGCTGCGCTTGAGAGTCATGGTCTGCTGCTGCGTCGTTACGGCGGGGCAATCACCATGCCGCAGGAACTGGTCGCGGAAACCGCGCAGAGTGTTTCCAAATACAAACAGGCGATTGCCCGTGCAGCGGTGAAGCGCATCCGCGAGCACGCCCGCATCATCATCGACAGCGGCAGCACCACCGCCGCGATGATTCCCGAGCTCGGTCAACAGCCGGGCCTGGTGGTGATGACCAACTCCCTGCACGTTGCCAATGCCCTGAGCGAACTTGAGCACGAACCGGTGTTGTTGATGACCGGCGGCACCTGGGATCCGCATTCGGAATCCTTTCAGGGCCAGGTCGCCGAGCAAGTACTACGCTCTTACGACTTCGATCAGTTGTTCATCGGCGCCGATGGCATCGATCTGGTACGCGGCACCACGACCTTCAATGAACTGCTCGGTTTGAGCCGGGTCATGGCGGACGTGGCGCGAGAAGTCATCGTCATGGTCGAGGCCGACAAGATCGGCCGCAAGATTCCCAATCTGGAGCTGCCATGGAGCAGCGTCCATACCCTAATTACCGATGATCGCCTGCCTCTTGAGGCCCGCGATCAGATTCAGGCCCGCGGTATCAACTTGATTTGTGCGGCTGTCAGTCAGGAGAAATAAGCATGTGTGGAATTGTCGGCGCAGTGGCTGAACGTAACATCACCGCCATTTTGCTCGAAGGCCTCAAGCGCCTCGAGTACCGTGGCTATGACAGCGCGGGTGTGGCGGTTTACACCAACGAGGAAACCCTCGAGCGCATGCGTCGTCCGGGCAAGGTCAGTGAACTCGAAGCCGCATTGGCCGAGCATCCACTGGTCGGTCGTCTCGGCATTGCCCACACCCGCTGGGCCACCCACGGCGCGCCGTGCGAACGTAACGCCCACCCGCATTTCTCCGGCGACATCGCCGTGGTGCACAACGGCATCATCGAAAACCACGAAGCTTTGCGTGAACAACTGAAAGCGCTGGGTTACGTGTTCACGTCGGACACCGACACTGAAGTCATCGCCCACCTGCTCAACCACAAACTCAAGGATCAGCCAGACCTGACCGTCGCACTCAAAGCGACCGTCAAGGAACTGCACGGTGCCTACGGCTTGGCCGTGATCAACGCCAAGCAACCTGATCGTCTGGTTGCCGCCCGCAGTGGCAGCCCGTTGGTGATCGGCCTGGGTCTGGGCGAGAACTTCCTAGCGTCCGACCAACTGGCGTTGCGTCAGGTTACTGACCGCTTCATGTACCTGGAAGAGGGCGATATCGCCGAAATTTGCCGCGATAACGTGCAGATCTGGGATGTCGATGGCAAATCTGTCGAGCGCCAGACCGTGCAATACACCGACGGTGCGGAAGCCGCCGACAAAGGTGAATTCCGTCACTACATGCTCAAGGAAATCCACGAGCAACCGGCCGTTGTACAGCGCACCCTCGAAGGTCGCCTGAGCAACGATCAAGTGCTGGTTCAAGCCTTCGGCCCACAAGCCGCCGAGCTGTTCGCCAAAGTCCGTAACGTGCAGATCGTCGCCTGCGGCACCAGCTACCACGCCGGCATGGTCGCCCGTTACTGGCTGGAAGAACTGGCCGGCATTCCGTGCCAGGTCGAAGTCGCCAGCGAATTCCGTTACCGCAAAGTGGTGGTGCAGCCGGACACCCTGTTCGTGACCATCTCGCAGTCCGGCGAAACTGCCGACACCCTGGCCGCCCTGCGCAACGCCAAAGAGCTGGGCTTCCTCGCCAGCCTGGCGATCTGCAACGTCGGCATCAGCTCGCTGGTGCGCGAATCCGACCTGACCCTGCTGACCCAGGCCGGCCGCGAAATCGGCGTTGCTTCGACCAAAGCCTTCACCACGCAACTGGTTGGCCTGTTGCTGCTGACCCTGTCGCTTGGCCAGGTTCGCGGCACCTTGGCCAAAGGCGTAGAAGCCACATTGGTCGAAGAACTGCGTCGCCTGCCAACCCGCCTCGGCGAAGCGCTGGCGATGGACAGCACCGTGGAAAAAATCGCCGAACTGTTCGCCGAGAAAAACCACACCCTGTTCCTTGGTCGCGGTGCGCAGTTCCCGGTAGCGATGGAAGGTGCCTTGAAACTCAAGGAAATCTCCTACATCCACGCCGAAGCCTATCCGGCCGGCGAGTTGAAACACGGCCCGCTGGCGCTTGTGGATAACGACATGCCAGTGGTCACCGTTGCGCCAAACAACGAGCTGCTGGAAAAGCTCAAGTCCAACCTGCAGGAAGTCCGCGCCCGTGGCGGCGAACTGATCGTCTTCGCCGACGAGAAAGCCGGGATGACCAACGGCGAAGGCACTCACGTGGTGCAGATGCCGCATATCCACGACATCCTCTCGCCGATCCTCTACACGATCCCGCTGCAGTTGCTGTCGTACTACGTTGCTGTGCTGAAAGGCACGGACGTGGATCAGCCGCGTAATTTGGCGAAGTCGGTGACCGTGGAATAAGTTATCCACCGTTGATATGACCGAAGAGATCGCAGCCTTCGGCAGCCCCTACAGGTGCAACACGAGGCCCATGTAGGAGCTGCCGGAGGCTGCGATCTTTTGATTTTGGGGATGAGCCCATGGACCGCTTCCAGGAAATGCATATCTTCACCACCGTTGCTCAAGAGCAAGGCTTCTCCTCGGCCGCTCGGCGCTTGGGTTTGTCCGCTGCAAGTGTGACGCGGGCGGTGGCGGCGCTGGAGCTGCGCATCGGTACGCATCTGCTGGTGCGCACGACGCGCAGCGTACATCTCACTGAGGCCGGTCAGCGTTTTCTGGAGGATTGCCGGAGGATTCTCGCCGAGGTGCAGGAAGCTGAGGATTCGGCGGCGGGCAGTCATACCGAGCCGCGTGGGCAATTGACGGTGACGGCGCCGGTGCTGTTCGGCGAGTTATTTGTCACGCCGGTGATGGCGGGTTATCTGGCGCAATATCCGGACGTTTCGATCAACGCCCTGCTGCTTGATCGGGTGGTGAGCATGGTCGAGGAGGGCATTGATGTCGCGGTGCGCATTGGTGAATTGCCGGACAGCAACCAGCATGCGATTCGGGTGGGCGAGGTGCGCCGGGTTGTTTGTGGTTCGCCGCAATACCTCGACGAACATGGTCGACCGAATCATCCACAGGCATTGGCCGGCGCACCCGTGGTGGCGACTTCGTCGATTGGCCAGCAGCGCAGTTGGTTATTTCTTGATCAGGGTCAGCCGCTGAGCGTGAAGCCCGAACCGCGGCTGGTGGTGACGGCCAATCAATCGGCGATCACCGCTGCCTGCATGGGCGTGGGTCTGACCCGAGTGTTGTCTTATCAGGTGGCTAGCAAGGTGGCTGCCGGTGAGCTGGAAATTGTCCTCGCCGAATATGAATTGCCGCCCCTGCCGATCCATATTGTTTATCAGGGTGGGCGCAAGGCGCCGGTGCGGGTTCGCAGCTTTGTCGATTTCGCCGTGAGTGCCTTGCGTGAGCATCCTGCGTTGAAACATGCGGCGCTATTGCGCTAAATGAAATAATCGATTGCGATTTTTGGTCATTCTGTAGTTTTCGCGATAGGTGGAAGATGACGGCCATCGGCGCTGTCATTCCCGCAACGGCGCCCCTGTTCAGCGGAGTCGACCATGCAAGCGATCAAACTCTACAACTTCCCACGCTCTGGCCACGCTCATCGGGTGGAGTTGATGCTGTCCCTGCTGCAATTGCCGACCGAACTGATTTTCGTAGACCTGGCGAAAGGTGAGCACAAGCAGCCGGCGTATCTGGCGATCAACAGTTTCGGCCAGGTGCCGGCGATTGATGACGGCGGCGTGGTGCTGGCCGATTCCAATGCGATTCTGGTGTATCTGGCGCAAAAATACGGCCACGGTCGCTGGTTGCCGGCTGACCCGGTGGGCGCGGCACGGGTGCAGCGCTGGTTGTCGGCAGCGGCCGGGCCGATTGCATTCGGGCCTGCTGCTGCGCGGTTGGTCACGGTGTTTGGTGCACAGTTGAATGCTGATGAAGCCATTACCCGTGCACACAACCTGCTCAAGGTGATGGATCAGGAGTTGGGCAAAACCCCGTACCTGGTCGGCGAAGAACCGAGCATCGCCGACGTCTCCGCCTACAGTTACATCGCCCACGCGCCGGAAGGCAACGTGTCGCTGGACGACTACGACAACGTTCGCGCCTGGTTGGCCCGCGTCGAAGCCTTGCCCGGTTTTGTCGGCATGCCGCGCACCGTCGCCGGTCTGCAAACCACCGCCTGATTTTCGCAATCCACACTGTGCCGTCGGCGCAGGGGAGAGGTCGTGATGGAACGTTCACCATGGCACGCTGGCGAACGACAGTTGCAGGCGCAGGTCGGGGTTGCCGAACGTATGGAAGCCTTCGGGCGCAAGGTGATTCGTACCTGGATGCCGGACCAGCACCGCGAGTTCTATCAGCAATTGCCCTTCCTGCTGTACGGCGCCGTTGATACGGATGGGCTGCCGTGGGCCAGCGTGCTTGAAGGCGCGCCGGGGTTCGCCCGTTCGCCGGACCCTGAGCATCTGCATTTCGCCAGCCAGGTCGCGGCTGATGATCCGGCGCAACTGCGCGATGGTGAGCCGATCGGTTTGCTCGGCATCGAGTTGCACACCCGCCGGCGCAATCGCCTCAACGGCCATGTCGGTCATCTGAACGCTCACGGTTTTGAGGTGAGCGTGGATCAGGCGTTCGGTAATTGCCCGCAATACATCCAGCTGCGCCAGTTTCAGCGTGTGCCACTGACGGATCCGCTGAGCCGCCCGGCTGAGCATCTGAACGGTCTCGATGACGCCGCCACCGCGCTGATCGCGGGTGCCGACACGTTCTTCGTTGCCAGTTACGTCGATGTCGATGGCCAACGTGCAGTGGATGTTTCCCACCGTGGTGGCCAGGCCGGTTTCGTACGGGTGCAAGGCAATCGTCTGACCATCCCTGACTTCGCCGGCAACCTGCACTTCAATACCCTCGGCAATCTGCTGCTCAATCCCAAGGCCGGCTTGCTGTTCATCGACTTTTCCACAGGCGATTTGCTGCAACTCAGTGGGCGCACCGAGATCCTTCTCGACGATCCGCAGATCGAAGCGTTTCAAGGCGCGGAACGGCTGTGGACATTTGACGTCGAGAAACTGGTGCGGCGCCCGGCGGCATTGGCGTTGCGCTGGCGCTTTGACGGCATGTCGCCGACCAGCCTGTTGACCGGCAACTGGGCCGAAGCGGATGCGCGTCTGCAGGCGCAGGCACTGGGCAACCAATGGCGGCCGCTGCGCGTAGCGAAGATTGAAGCGGAAAGTCGCAGCATCCGTTCGATCTACCTGGAGCCCGCCGATGGCGCCGGTTTGCCGGTGTTTCTGGCGGGGCAGCATTTGCCACTGCGTTTCACGATTGATGGCGAGGTGCACATCCGCACCTATAGCCTGTCGAGCGCACCATCCGATGGTTTTTACCGGATCAGCGTGAAGCGCGAAGGCCTGATTTCATCGCACTTGCATGAGCAGATCCGCGTTGGCGATGTGCTGGAAGCGCGGGCGCCGCAGGGGCATTTCACCGTGGCGCCGCTGGAGCACAGACCGTTGGTGCTGCTGGCCGCCGGCGTGGGAATCACGCCGCTGCTGTCGATGCTGCGCGAGGTGGTGTATCAAGGCTTACGCACGCGCGGGATTCGTCCGACGGTGTTGCTACAGAGTTCGCGCAGCCTGGCGGATCAGCCGTTTCGCAAGGAGCTGGATCGTCTGCTCGAAACGGCAGGCGACTCGGTGCGAGTCCTGCGGTTGCTCAGCCAGCCTGAGGCCGATCTGCGAGAAGGTGAGGATTTTGATCTGCTGGGCCGAATTGATAGCACGGTGCTGAGGAACCTGCTGGAGGCCGAGGATTTTGATCAGCTCGATTTCGTGCTCTGTGGCCCCGGTGGTTTTACCCAGGGGCTGTACGACATCTTGCGTGAACTGGATGTGCGCGATGCGCAGATTCATGCGGAAACCTTTGGCCCGTCGACGTTGAAACGTCAGGCCGACCCGGACGCCATCGTCATCGAACAACCGCCCGCAGCGACCAATTCGGTCCCCGTGGTGTTCGAGCGCTCGGCCAAGGAAGCACGCTGGCAACCGGACGGCGGCAGTTTGCTGGAGCTGGCGGAAAGCCGCGGATTGCGCCCGGAATTCAGTTGCCGTGGCGGCTCATGCGGCACCTGCAAGGCCCGACTGATCAGCGGCGCTGTGAATTATCCACAGCCTCCGGCGGATATCCCGGAAGCGGGCCATGTGCTGATCTGCTGCGCCGTCCCGGCACAAAGCCCCCAACCCCTGATCCTCGATCTGTAACCCGCCCCCTGTAGGAGCTGCCGCAGGCTGCGATCTTTTGCTGTTGTTTTTAACAGACAAGGTCAAAAGATCGGGCGATTCGGGTTCGAATCAGGCGTAGGACAGGTCTTTCTCTTCCAGCAGTTCCTGATACAGCTCCGTCCACTTGCGGCCCATGTCGTCGGCTGTGAATAACTGCCGATAACGGGCTTCAGCCTTCGCGCCCATCGCCGCGGCGCGCATCGGGTCTTCCCACAGCGTGCGCATTGCCTCGCGAAAGGCCTGTGGATGACTGGGCGGCACCACCAATCCGGTTTCATTGTGGATATTGATGTAGCTGGTGCCGGTACCGATCTCGCTGGAGATCATCGGTTTGCCGTACATCGCGCCTTCTAGCAGGGAAATACCGAACGCTTCCGAGCGCAGGTGTGACGGAAAGACAATGGCGTAGCTCAGTTGCAGCAGCGCAACCTTGTCCTCATCGCCCAAACGCCCGAGGAAGTGAATGTTGCGCAGGCCCAGCGCTTGCGCCTGCGCATGCAGTTCCAGCTCCAGTGGCCCGGCACCGACGATAACGACGGGATAGTCCACATCTTTCAGCGCCTCGAGCAGAATGTGCAGGCCTTTGTAGTAACGCATCACCCCGACAAACAGAAAGAACTTATCCCCAAGCTGTTGGCGCCAGCGGTTCATCCGTTCGGCGTCCGGCTGTGGATAACCGGCCTTGTTCAAGCCGTAAGGAATCACCCGGGTCTTGTCCTGGAACTGCTGCAACACATCGCTGGTGTGCAGGTAGTTCGGCGAAGCGGCAACGATGCGGTCGGCGCTGGCGAGGAAGCGGTTCATCAGCGGACGGTAGAGTTTGAGCAGGTGTTTCTGGCGGATGATGTCCGAGTGGTAGGTGACCACGCTGGGTTTGTTCGTGGCGCTGGCGAAGTGCACCAGGTCCATGAACGGCCACGGGAAGTGGTAATTGACCACGTCGGCTTCGGCGGCCAATTCACGAAACTGCTTGAACACGCTCCAGGAAAAACCGGTGGAGGCGAATTGAATGTCGAGTTTGGCTCGATGCACTTCGTGTTGCCCGAGTTGCACCACGGGCGGTGTCGGGTCGGTGCTGAGGGTCAGAACCTGGCCGTCGATACCGTGCTGGGCGCCGCTTTCGCACAGTTGGAAAATCACTTGTTCGATGCCGCCCACCGAGTCAGGCAGGTACGTCTTGAAAAAATGAAGAACTCGCATTCAACCTCCCATGGCCTGGCGGTAGGCACCGGCCGTGGCCTGTGCACAACGTTCCCAGGAAAAAAGCCGTGATTGCTGCAACCCGGCTTCTTGGCATGCCTGCCAATGCACTTGATCGTCGATCAGTCGGCTCATTGCATCACGCAAGCCTTCCGCATCGTCAGCTTCAATATAGTTGCCGGCAGCGCCAGCCACCTCCGGCATGGCCGAAGAGTGTGTGAGCACCACCGGTGTGCCGCTGGCCATCGCCTCCAGAACCGGCAGACCAAAACCTTCATACAGCGACGGAAAAATCAGCGCCCGGGCGCCGGCCAACAGCTGCGCCACCTGTTCATCGGGCAAATAGCCGAGCAGACACACATGCCCGCTGGCCAGCGCTTGCCGTAAAGGCTCGCTGAACTGCTCGCGTTCCCAGCCAGCCATGCCGACGATCAGCAGCGGGAAGCGCTCGCGCACGGCTTCTGGCAGCAGGGCGTGGGCACGTAGAGCCAGACTCAGGTTCTTGCGCGGTTCCAGCGTACCGACGCAGAGGAAATATTCGCGCGCTGCCACCGCGTGTGCCTTGAGTACCGCATCGATGGCGTTCGCCTCGCGCGGATGAAAACGTTCGGCGACGCCCAGTGGCGCGACGACAAAACGCTGCGCAGGCAAGGCGAAATAGGCCTGAGCTTCGTCGGCAATCGCCTGCGAGTCGGTGAGAATTACCTGCGCCTGCTGCACTCCCACGGCCAATCGACGCTCGATTTCCTTGAGCCGTGCCGGCGGCTGAGTGTCGGGGAAATGCAGGTGCGTGAGGTCGTGCAGGGTGATCACGGTCGGGCCGTCGAAGGCCAGCGGCCACAGGCTCGGTTCGTGATACAGGTCGATACCTTGCGCGCGGCCCTGATCAAAGCGTTTCTGCTCCAGCCAGCGGCGGGCCTGATAAGCCCCGGGAATCTGCCGTAACAGTGGCGTCAGGCGCGAATAACCGGGCATGGCCGCTTCCGGCAGTGCCGAACTCCAGCCCCAGCCGTGGAACAGTGTCACGTCTACGTCGGGCTCGTAGCGCAATGCATTCACCAGTTCGGCGACATAGTGGCCGATGCCGGTGCGCGGCGCCTGGAGGATGCGTGCGTTAAGGGCAATGCGCATATTGCCTCGCTGGCGCCAATGGCGCTCCCTGAATATTGCGCACGCTGCGTTCGGCCAGTTGCAGGCTGGCTTCGCGCCAGCTGATCCACTGCCAGTCAGCGACATCGCGGGCGGCCGGGAACTCACCGCTGCGCTGAAATTGGTTGATCAGGTCGGCAAGGCTTTGTGGATCCTGCAGGTCGAAGTAGGCCATGAACTCGCCGCCAATTTCGCGAAACACCGCGATATCGCTGCCCATTGCCGGCAAGCCACGCTGCATGGCCTCCACCAATGGCAAACCAAAGCCTTCGACGAACGAGGGGAACACCAGCGCACTGGCATGGGCGTAAGCGTGTTCCAGGCTGGTGTCGCTGAGGTCGTTGAACATGAACAAGCGCTGGTTCAGTTCGGGGTGATTGCGCACACGGGCGAGCAGCGCCTCGCATTTCCAGCCGACCCGCCCGGCAATGCACAGTCGCGCCGTTGAGCCGGCAGCCCAGGCGCGTTCGAAGGCGTCGAGCAGGTACGCGTGGTTCTTGCGCGGCTCGATGGTGCTGACCATCAGCAACACCGGCTCAGGTGTGGCGAACAAAGACTTGAGGCGCGGTTCGACTGTCGCGTGGCTGTTGTGCAGATCGAGTTCGCTACCCAGGTGAAAGAAGTCGAACCAACGCTTATCGGTCTGCTCAGTACCGATGCGCCGCTGCAGTTCTTCGCGCACCTGATCCCGCACCGTGGCAGAAATCGCCATGTAGCCATCGGCCGTGCGGGTGATCCAGTCGAACCACTCGCTGAAAACCTCGACCAGACGCGTGTCGTAAAACTGTGGGTGAGTCAGCGGGATCAGGTCGTAGATCACCGCAATCACGCCGACGCCATCACGTTTGAGACGCTCGACGTGGGCAAAAAAATCCGAGTGCCAGGACGAATCCAGCAGCACCAGTTGATCGCCCGGCTGATGTTGCAGTGGTGAACAGCGCTTGAGCAGTTGGGTGTGGTTGATGGCGCCAATCAGCCGTAACGGTAAACCGAATACCGCGAATGACGTCAGGCGATAGGCAACATACAGCCCGCGTCGCGCCAGTTTCGAGGTGCTCCGGATGTCGAGGCGCTGATGCCCTTGCCAGAATCGATGGGCGAGGCGTTGCAGGCGTTCGCCAAACGTCGCCAGGGCATTGAACAGTGGGGTGTCGAGCGGCGCGAGGTGCTGCACGCGATAGAGTTGGCCGCCGATCAGGATCACCGGCATGCATTCGACGTCTTCGGCGCTGGCGGGCAATTGCTTGATGACGTTGCGCACCACGCGTTGAATCCCCGAGTTGACCGTCGGGTGTTTGAACACATGGGTGCATTCGACGAGCAAACGAGTCATGGCGCGCGCTCGACATGCCGGGCCTCGGTGTCGCGAGTAATGGTGGTTTTGGCGTTGAGCCAGGAACAGCCGACAAAATTTTCCTGACGGTTGTTGATGACATGGAACACCAGGCCGTAATCGCGCCATTCGAAATTGCGATCGAGGTGAGAGTCCAGACGCGACAGGCTCAGCGACACCGAATAATTGCCTTTGCCCAGACCCATGACGAAGGCGAAGCGATAGGTGAAACGTTCGCCGGCGTGCAGCTCGGTCAGTGCCTTGTTCAGCCGATGAGTGTTGATCCCGTACATCATCTGACCCAAGCGATCCTTGAGGATAAAGCCCAGCACCAGCCGTTCGATGTCCTTGCGCACTTCGACCTGGACTTCGAGTACCACCGACTGGCCGACTTCGGCGGCGTCGATGCTCTGATCATTTTCATCAAGCAGGCGCACGCCGAGAATCGCCGCTTCACCGGTGCCGGACACCGTTTGCACTTCGCCGCCGGCGAGCATTTCCTGGCGCACGATCTGGCCTTCGCGTTCGGCCATCAAGGCGTTGTAATAATCGAGCACGACCTCGGGCTTGTCGTACATGGCCATGCGGCCATCCTTGAGCAGGATCGCCGAGTCGCAGATCGACTGTATCGCCGAGCGGTCGTGGGACACGATCAGCAAGGTAGTGCCGGATTTGCGGAAGCTGCGGATGCGTTCGAAGCTCTTGTGCTGGAAGTAGGCGTCACCCACCGACAACGCTTCGTCGACGATAAGAATGTCCGGGCGCCGAGCCGTGGCGACGCTGAACGCCAGGCGCATCTGCATGCCACTGGAATAGGTGCGTACCGGATGGTCGATGGCCTCACCGATCTCGGCGAAGTGTTCGATATCGGGCATCAGCGCTTCGACTTCTTCAAGCTGCATGCCCAGCAGCTGGCCGGCCATGATCGCGTTCTGGCGCCCGGTAAAGTCAGGGTGAAAACCCATGCCCAGTTCCAGCAGTGCCGCCACGCGACCTTGCAGTTCGATCTTGCCGCTGGTCGGCTGGGTGGTGCCGGTGATCATCTTCAGCAAGGTGCTTTTGCCGGCCCCGTTGGCGCCGACGATGCCCACGGCTTCTCCGGGGGCGATTTCGAATTCGACGTCTTGCAGCACCCAGTGCTGGCGATGGCGGATAGGCGAAAACGGGATCAGCCACTCGGCCAGTCGGCTCCAGCGGTTGGGGTATTGTTTGTAGGCCTTGCTCAGGCCGGTGACGCGAATATGCCCCATCAGAGTTCATCCACCATTTCGCCGACGCGCTGGCGAAACAGCCGCAGACCGATCAGACAAAACAGCACGGCCGTGACGAAAATCGGCAGCAGCGAGCTCCAGACCGGCCACTGACCGTAGAGAAACAGGTTTTGGTAACTGCTGAACAGGTTGGTCAGCGGGTTGAGTTGCAGCAGGCGCTGCACCCATTCCGGCAGGATCGTGATCGGGTAAACGATCGGCGTCAGCCAGAACCAGAACTGCAGGCAGATGCCAAATAGCTGACCGACATCGCGGAAGAACACGTTCAAGACGCCGAGCACCATGCCCAGCCCGGCGCAGAACATCATTTGCACCGCTATCAAGGGAATCAGCGCCAGCAGCGCCATGCCCGGCCAGCGCCCGGTGACCAGCAGAAAGCCCAGAAACAGCGCGATGATGATCGCGAAGTTGATCGCGGCATTGCACAGCACGATGACCGGCAGGCAAATCCGCGGGAAGCTGATTTTCTTCAGCAGGTTGGCGTTTTCCAGAAACATGTTCTGGCTGCGCAAGGTGATTTCCGAGAACAACCCCCACGCCAGCAACCCGGCGCAGAGGTAAACGCTGTAGGCCATGCTGTCGTCTACGCCCGGTAACCGGGCGCGCATGATGTGGGAAAAGATCACGGTGTAAACGACGATCATCGACAGCGGGTTGAAGATCGGCCACAAAGCACCGAACAGCGAATTGCGGTAACGCGCTTGGAACTCTCGCTGCACGCTACCGAGGATGAAACCCCGATAGCCATGCAACGAGCGGCACAGAGAAAGCAGCATCTAAACCGTCCTGCCGTAGTGGTCTTCGAAGCGAACGATGTCGTCCTCTCCCAGGTATTCGCCGCTTTGCACTTCGATGATCACCAGATCGATCACCCCGGGGTTTTCCAGGCGATGCTTGTGGCCGGCGGCGATGAAGGTCGATTCGTTCTTGGCCACCAGTGTCGTGCCGGTGCCGTTGTTGGTGACCTTGGCCATGCCTTCGACCACCACCCAGTGTTCGTTGCGGTGGTGATGCATTTGCAGGGACAGCTTGCCACCGGGTTTGACCACGATGCGTTTGATCTTGAAACGCGGGCCTTCTTCGAGAACCGTGTAAGTCCCCCAAGGGCGGCTGACGGTGCGATGCAGTCGATAGGCTTCGTGGGATTTGTCCTTGAGTTGCTTGGCCACCCGGCGCACATCCTGCGCACGGTCGGCGTGGGCCACCAGCACGGCGTCGGCAGTGTCGACGATGATCAGGTTATCCACACCGACGGTGGCCACCAGCCGGCCCTCGCTCTGCACAAAGTTGTTGTGGCTGTCGATGAAGATCGCTTCGCCGCTGGCGCGGTTGTTGTCGGCATCGGCCGGGACCAGTGCCGCGACAGCGCCCCAGGAGCCGATATCGCTCCAGTCGAAACCGGCCGGCACCACGACGACTTTTTCCGAACGCTCCATCAACGCGTAGTCGATGGAGATGTCGGTGATTTCAGCGAACAGTGCTGGTGACAGTTCCTGTTGCAGGCAGCCGACGGTTTCGATTGGCGCACTGACGGCCATGCAGGCGCGGGTCTGCTCAAGCAACTCGGTCGCGTGCAGTTGCAACTCGGCAATCACCGTCGCCGTGGTGAAGCAGAACATCCCCGAATTCCACAGGAAGTTGCCGCTCTCCAGATAATGGGTGGCGGTTTGCAGATCGGGTTTCTCGACGAAGCGCTGCACTTTCGCCGCGCCTTTGGCGTCCAGCGGTGCGCCGGTTTCGATGTAGCCGAAGCCGGTTTCCGGGGCCGTCGGCAGTACGCCGAAGGTCACCAGATAACCGTCTTTGGCCAGGTTGACCGCGTGCTCGACGGCACTTTTCAGTGCGTCCTGATTAACGATCAAATGATCGGCCGGCATCACCACCATGATTGCGTCGTCGCCATGCAGCGCTTGCAACGACAGGGCGGCGGCGGCGATGGCCGGCGCGGTGTTGCGCCCGGTCGGCTCGAGCAGGAAATGCCCGCGATGGCGCGATACGTGGGCGGCGCAATAGTGATCCTTGCTCTGGAAGTAGTACTCGCGGTTGGTCACCGTGACAATGTCGCCCCAGCCGTCCAGCAGCGCGGCGGCACGCTGATAGGTTTTGCCGAGCAGCGACTGGCCGTCGGGCAGGGTCATGAACGGCTTGGGGTGGCCCTCGCGGGACACCGGCCACAAACGGGTGCCGGCACCGCCGGACAGAATCACGGGGATCAGCATGGCCTACTCCTTGGCGACGCGTTTCATGTCCGCATCCATCATCATGCGGATCAAGGTATCCAGGTCGGTTTTCGGCTTCCAGCCCAGCACACGCTGGGCCTTGGCCGGATTACCGAGCAGCACTTCAACTTCGGCCGGGCGGAAAAACGCCGGGTCGATCTTCACGTAATCGCGGTAGTTGAGGCCGACGTGATCGAAGGCGATACGGCACATTTCGCGCACCGTGGTGGTGACGCCAGTGGCGACCACAAAATCATCAGGCTTGTCCTGTTGCAGCATCAGCCACATGGCTTCGACGTAATCGCCGGCAAATCCCCAGTCACGTTTGGCGTCGATGTTGCCCAGGGCCAGCTCCTGCTGTTTGCCCTGCTTGATGCGGGCGGCGGCGTCGGTGACTTTGCGGGTGACGAACTCGATGCCGCGCAGCGGTGATTCGTGGTTGAAGAGGATGCCGCTGCTGGCGTGCAGGTTGAAGCTTTCGCGGTAGTTGACGGTGATCCAGTGGCCGTACAGCTTCGCCACGCCGTAAGGGCTGCGCGGGTAGAACGGAGTGTTCTCGTCCTGCTGCTCGGCCTGGATCAAGCCAAACATTTCGCTGGTCGAGGCCTGATAGAAGCGCGTGTGCGGGCTGAACTGGCGGATCGCTTCGAGCAGATGGGTAACGCCCAGGCCGTCGACGATGCCGGTGGTCACCGGTTGATCCCACGAGGCGGCGACAAAGCTTTGCGCGGCGAGGTTATAGACCTCGTCCGGCGCCGACTTGATGACAGCACGCTGCACCGAGCAGGCATCGGCCATGTCTCCGTCCAGATAGACGATGTCGGCTTCGACGCCCATCTCGCGCAGGCGCCAGCGCGAATCGCTGCTGCGCCGTGCGACGAGGCCGTGAACCTTGTAGCCCTTGTCGAGCAACAACTTGGCCAGATACGCGCCGTCCTGGCCGGTGATCCCTGTGATCAGTGCACTTTTTGTCATTCTTGTCGTACTCGCGTCTCCCAGTCGGACAGGATCGCCCGCAGGGATTGTTGTGTTGTGATTTGCGGCGTCCATCCTGTGGTCTGGGTCAGCCTGGCGTGGCTGCCGCAAACGCGACGCTGATCGGCGCGGCGCATGCGCGCCGGGTCCTGAACCAGTTGCATCTCGACCTCTGCCAGATCGCCGAGCTGCTCGATCAAACTGCGGATGCTCTGCTCGCGGCCTGAACAGATGTTGTAGACCTGCCCTGCGGTGCCTTTTTCCAGCAGGGCGAAATAGGCCGAGATCACATCGCCGACATCGAGAAAATCCCGTGTCACGTCGATATCGCCGACTTCCAGCTGCGGTGCTTGCAGGCCCTGTTTGATGCGATTGATCTGGCGCGCGGCACTGGCAATGACAAAGCTTTGGTTTTGTCCGCTGCCGATGTGATTGAACGGGCGCGCAACGAGTACCGGCCAGCTTTCGCTGAGGCCCCATTGCAGGCTGAGAAATTCCGCCGAGAGTTTGCTCACCGCGTACGGGTTGCGCGGGCAGGGCGCTTGTTGCTCGGTGATTGGCAGGTGGCTTTCGCTGACCTGCCCGTAGACGTCACCGGAGCTGACGTACAGGAACGTGCCGGCAAAACCCCGCGCCTTGAGCGCTTGCAACAGGTTGAGAGTGCCGAGCAGATTGATCTCGAGCGTACGCGCCGGATCGCGGAAGGCTTCGGGGACAAAAGTCTGTCCGGCCAGATGAATGACCGCATCAGGCAGTTGCGGCCACAGGTCGATAAGGCTATGCGGATCCGTGAGGTCGTAAGGCGAAGCGGCAGGCAGCAGCTCCCACGACGAATCAGGCAACGCCAGACGCGACTGAATATGGTGTCCCACGAATCCACTGAGACCCGTGACGAACAGACGCTTTTTCAAACAGCGACCCCTTGGTCTTGAACTTGCGCCACTTTCCCACAGGCTTTGAGGGAAGGTCTGTCAGACCGGAAGAAAACCGGTTGAAAGACAGGCGAAGTCAGTTGTTGTATTTGTTTGTTGCCAATCTGTGCCAATTGCTCGGCAATTTCAACAGGCCAAACCGTGACTGGTCAGTTCTCGTTAGCGTAGTCCGATTTATTCTCGCCGGGCGGTTCACGAACCCTCAACGGATGTGTTTAGAATGCGCCTTGTCGTCAAATCCCGGGGGTTGTCACCGGGACTGCGACGCAGGGTGAAACCGACCACTAAAACAAGAACGAAGACGTACCCGATGACGAAGGACGAGTGCCGGCCCTGGCAACCCGATCCACCGCACGGCCGTCATAGCATGAAGGTGCCGGGATGGCAGCTTCATCGTGGGATGCCATGAATTTCATTCTTTACTCGGACGTCAACGACACCTCCATCAGCCAGAGTCTCGGGCGTCCCGAATACAGTTATTACTTCGTGCTCAAGGCTTATCGCCCGGTGCTGGAAAGCCTTGGACGGGTGCACGTGGTTTCGTCTGCGGCCGACGTTGATCCGCTGTATCGGCAACTGCTCGCCGCGGGCGAAGAAAGCCTGTTCCTGTCGTTCTCCCCGCCGCAGAAAACCCCGATCGACCTCGAATGCCCAACCCTGTGCGTGGTGGCATGGGAGTTCGATTCGATTCCTGACGAGCAGTGGGACAACGATCCGCGTCAGGACTGGACGCAAATGCTTGCCCGTCAGGGACGGGTTATCACGCTGTCGAGCCACACCGCCCGAGCGATTCGGCGGGCGATGGGGGAAGACTTTCCGGTGTTGGTATTGCCGACGCCGCTGTGGGAAAACTTCGCCGCGATTCGTCAGCAGCAGGTCAGTGCAGCGATCAACCCGGGCACTTCGCTGGCGATCAAGGGCTGCATTTTCGATACGCGCACCCTCGGCCTCTGCGCCGATGCGCTGATTCCGGCGCCGCTCACGCCTGAACAGGAAGCCGCGCTGGCCGCCGAAATCGAAGCCGCGCGCCCGCCACCGTTGACCCTCAAACGCCGCTTCGTCATTGCCCGACATTACCTGCGGCTGTGGGCGCGGAACCCGGGGCACGAGCAGGCAGAACCAGTGCCGCGGGTGAAATTTCTGCAGAACTGGTATTGGGAAGGCATTCGCGACCTGGTGCCGGATACCCTCCATGGCCGGCTCGAACAACGCCTGCCAGCGGTGTGTGGCGCACTGCCGGTGCCGGTGGTCGAACCGCTGCCACTGGATCTGCCGGACACCACCTCGGTGGTCGAAACCACGGTCGAGGGTGTGGTCTACGTCAGCGTGTTCAACCCCAAGGATGGCCGCAAGAACTGGCATCAGTTGATCACTGCGTTCTGCTGGGCGTTTCGCGAAACGGGCGACGCGACACTGGTGCTGAAGATTACCCAGAACGATCTGGCGGCCTACTACAGCGAGTTGATGACATTGCTCGCGCAGCTCACGCCGTTCGCCTGTCGGGTAGTGGTGATGCACGGTTACCTCGACGATGCGCAATACGCCGGGCTCTATCGGGCGGCTAGTTTCTATGTGAATGCTTCGCGCTGCGAAGGGCTGTGCCTGCCGTTGATGGAGTTCATGTCCAGCGGCAAACCGGTGATCGCCCCTGACCACACGGCGATGGAAGATTACATCGATGACTCGGTGGCCTTCGTGGTCAAGTCCAGCGAAGAGCTGACGATCTGGCCACAGGACCGGCGCCTCATCTACCGCACCGTGCGCTACCGCCCGGACTGGGGCTCGCTGAAAAACGCCTATGAAAGCAGCTACCGCATGGCCAAAACCCAGCAGCAGGATTATCAGCAACTGTGCGCTGCCGCCGTCGAGCGCATGCACGATTACTGCGCTTTTGCGCCGGTGCAGAAACGTCTGGCGGATTTTTTCGGGCTGGTACCCAAGGCTGTCGATGCTGCGCCTGTGACGGATAACGCCTCATGCTGATCATCATTCATTCAGAAACCAACCAGCACACCATCGCGCAAAATCTCGGGCGTTCGGAGTACAGCTATTACTTCGTGCTCAAGGAGTATCGCCCGGTGCTCGAGCGTCTCGGGCGGGTGGTGGAGGTGCTTGATCCGCAGGCTGAAGTCGATGCGTTGTACCTGGAGTGTCTGGGTCGTGGCGAGCCGTGCGTGTTCCTGTCGTTCTCGCCGCCACACCGTACGCCGATGCACCTGGCGTGTCCGACCTTGCCGGTGTTTGCGTGGGAATTCAGCACCATCCCCAACGAGCCGTTTGCCGGCGAACCGCGTAACGACTGGCGCACAGTGCTGGCAGCCTGCGGCGCGGCCATTACCCACTCCAATTACACGGTCAACGCCGTGCGCGAGGCGATGACGGAAGATTACCCGATCGTCGCGGTACCGGCGCCGGTGTGGGATCGCTTTGCCGCGCGCGGCGCACAGTTGCAGGGACAGACCACGACGGGGCCGCTGCGCCTGAAGATCAAAGGCTTGGTGGCGGACAGTCGAACGCTTGAGCTGAATGCGTTCGGCCCGGCGGATCTGCGCAGTGGCACCGGCATTGACTTCACTGCACCGCTTACCGAGCAAGAGCTGGTGCTCGACGGTGTGGTGTACACCTCGGTGTTTAACCCCGGTGACGGACGCAAGAACTGGCAAGACATGGTCAGCGCATTCTGTGTCTGTTTTCGCGACGTCGAAGACGCCACGCTGGTGCTTAAACTCACTCATCACGATGCCGAAGAAGCGCTGAGTGACATCCTCCATCATTTGTACAAAAACCAGTCCTATTGCTGCCGCATCGTGCTGATCTACGGCTACCTCGCCGACGCGGATTACGAGCGGCTGGTCCAGGCCACCCGGTACGTGGTGAACACCTCGTACGGCGAAGGTCAGTGCCTGCCGCTGATGGAATTCATGTCATGTGGCAAACCGGCAGTGGCGCCGCGCACGACGGCGATGATCGATTACCTGAGCGCCGACAACGCGTTCCTGATCGAGTCCACCGATGAGCTCACGGCATGGCCGCACGACCCGCGCCGGGCCTTCCGCACCTTGCGTTACGTGACCAACTGGGCTTCGCTGTGCGACGCCTATAAAGCCAGTTATGCGGTGGCGAAAAACCAGCCAGCGCGTTACGCACAGATGTCGGCGCAAGCCGTCAGCAGCCTGCGAGGCTTCTGCAGTCAGGCCGTGGCCGAACAGCGTTTGCAGGTTTTCCTCGGGCAATTGTTCGAGCAGCGCAGGGCCGCCATGGAAACCCCTGAAGCATGAGCAGCAAGCGGATCATGGACGTTGAAGTCCTGCGCGCCATTGCCGTGCTGGGCGTGCTGCTCCATCACCTGCAGGGCAGCCTGTTCACCGATCCGGTACCGTTGCTGGAGAAGATTCATGGCGTGGCGCAGTCGTGGTGGGGCGTTGATCTGTTTTTCGCGATCTCCGGATTTGTCATCGCCCGCAGCCTGATCCCGACACTGCGGGGTTGCATGACCCGGCAGGAGTATTGGCAGCAGACGCGTAATTTCTGGCTGCGCCGGGCGTTTCGCTTGCTGCCTTCGGCCTGGTTATGGCTGGCACTGATGCTGCTGGCCTGCGTGTTTCTCAATCGCTCCGGGGCGTTCGGATCGCTGTCTGCCAACCTGCAAGCGACGCTCGCAGGGGTGTTCCAGTACGCCAACTTGCGCTTTGCCGACAGCTTCTTTCATTACGAATACGGCAGCAGTTTTGTCTATTGGAGCCTGGCGCTGGAGGAGCAGTTTTATCTGCTGTTCCCGCTACTGATTCTGCTGTTTCGTCGACATCTGGTCTGGGCGCTGCTGGCGCTGGTCGCGGTGCAGATTCTGACCGTGCGCACACCGTTGCTGATGGTGGTGCGTACTGATGCCTTGGCCCTTGGCGTGCTGTTGGCAATGTGGAGCGTGCAGCCGAGTTATTTACGCTGGCAGCCGAGTTTTTTGCGCCGCCCGTGGGCAGGTTTGTCGACGTTGCTGGTGATCGGATTGCTCTTGAGCTTTATCGCCACCGACCGTTTCACTCTCGCCAACTACCGCATCGGTTCGATTGCCGTTCTCAGCGCCGTGCTGGTGTGGATCGCGTCATACAACCGCGATTACCTGATGCCCGCCGGCGCGTTGCAGCGCTCGCTGGCGTGGGTTGGCAGTCGTTCCTACGGCATTTATCTGATCCACATTCCGGCCTATCAACTGGTACGAGAACTGATCTTCCGTTTACAAAGCGCCGGTTTGCCGAGCCCGGCCGGACATCCAGTCGTCACGCTGCTGCTGGCGTTCGGCCTGATCGTGCTGCTCAGCGAACTGAATTACCGCTTGATCGAAATGCCCATGCGCAACCGTGGCGCTGCACTGGTTAAACGCCTCGGCACGTCCCGAACCGCCGTCCCATCCCCTGGAGCCACCTCATGCTGAGATTGTTGAAGAAACTCACGGCGGGCACGCCTGCACCGGCACCCGCACAGCCGGTTGCGACGGTTGCCGAGAAGACCGATCCGTACATGCTCGGCCTCTACGATGCGAAGCTCAGCGGCTGGTTCAATCAGGAGACCAACGAGCTGTTCAAAGGCTTTGAGATAACCGCCGAGGACACCGTGCTCGATGTGGGCTGCGGTGACGGCGGCAACGTGAGTTTTTGCGGCATGCGTGGGGCGAAAATCATCATTGCCGACATCGATGCGGCCAAGGTCGAAGCGACCCGCCTGCGCCTGAGCGACACCCCGGCGCGGGACGTCGAATGCCACGTCACGGACTGCAACCCGCTGCCGATTGCCGACGCCACGGCGACGCGCGTGGTCTCCACCGAAGTCATCGAACACGTCGACGATCCCGCGCAGTTTCTTGCAGAACTGGTGCGCGTCGGCAAACCGGGTGCTTTGTACCTGTTGAGCGTGCCGCACCCAAGCTCCGAAGATTTGCAGAAAGACATCGCCTCGCCCGAGTACTTCCAGAAGCCGAACCACATTCGCATCATCAGCGAAGAGCAGTTCAAAGCGATGGTCAGCGACGCGGGGCTGGAGATCATCAGTCACAACCAATACGGGTTTTACTGGTCGATGTGGATGCTGCTGTTCTGGGAAGCCAAGGTCGATTTCAGCAACCCCGATCACCCGTTGCTCAATCACTGGGCCGACACCTGGCAAACAGTGCTGGACTCGCCGCGTGGCGCGCAGATCAAGCAGGCGCTGGATGCGGTCGTCGCGAAAAGCCAAGTGATCATTGCTCGCAAACCCGCGGTAGCCATGTAGGAGCTGCGGCACGCTGCGATCTTTCGATCCCGATTTTCAAAACAAGAGCAAAAGATCGCAGCCTCGTTTCACTCGACAGCGCCTACAGGGTTTTGTGTAACCTTGCAGCCTTGTGGTGACAGGGGTCTGGAAGGTATGCGCTTTATTGTGGGTCTGTTCCTGAGCATCTTGCTCGCGGGTTGCGAGCAACACGACGCGCCGCCCCTCGACCAACAACTTTATATCTGGCAACGCCAATGGACGCCCGCCCATGAAGCGGCGTTGCGTGACAGCCACGATGACTTTTCAACGCTGCGCGTGCTGGCGCTGCAAGCCTTTCCGAAGGCGGGATGGAGCCGGGCGCGGATCGATGCGCAGCGATTGCACGCCGATGGGCGCCCAGTGATCGCGGTGATTCGTCTCGATGGCCAGCTCAAGTCGCTGGATCAGGCTCAGGTCACTTCGCAGATTCTTCAGGTGCTCGCCGATTGGCAGGCCCAAGGCCTGACGCTGAGCGGCGTCGAGATCGACCACGATGCCGGTAATACACGGTTGCCGGCCTACGCTGAATTTCTCCAACATCTGCGCGCGGCGCTACCGGCAACTCTGGCGTTGAGCATCACCGCGCTGCCGGCGTGGCTCGACAGTGCGCAACTGCCGGCGTTGCTGGCCACGGTCGACAGCAGCGTGCTGCAAGTGCACGCCGTCAGCGACCCGCGTCGGGGTCTGTTTGATCCTGATCAGGCGTTGAAGTGGGCCCGGGCCTGGTCAGGCATCACGGACAAACCGTTTTATCTGGCGCTGCCGGCGTATGGCGTGGCGCTGTTGCCGGATGACGGCGGTGCACCGCTGGTGGAAAGCGAAGTGTCGCTTGAACGGGGCGGAGAGCGCCGCGAGCTGTTGGCGGACCCGCTGCAGTTGAGTCAGCTCGGCAAAGCATTGCGAAACGATCCGCCGGCGCATCTGGCCGGGCTGATCTGGTTTCGCTTGCCGCTGGCCAATGACCGCCGCGCCTGGAGCCTGACCACGTTACGCGCGGTGGCGCGTGGCGATGCGCTGAGCAGCCAGCTCGGCCTGACGTTCAGCGAGCACAACGGGCTCTACGATATCCAACTGAACAACCCTGGAAACCTCGACAGCGCCTGGCCCGCACGCCTCATGGTGAAGGCGCGGGACTGCGAAGGCGCCGATGCGCTCGCCGGTTATTCGTTGCAACAAAGTGCCGATCTGCTTACCTTCACCCGCCTGCGCGACGGCCGCTTGCCGGCGGGTGGACAACGCGCCATCGGTTGGGCACGCTGCGCAAATATTGATCAAGGAGGTTCGCATGTTGTCCCGTAACTGGCCCCGCCATCTGCTCTGCCTGAGCCTCAGCCTGCCGCTGGGTTCGGCGTTGGCCTGCGGGCCGGACTTTCCCAATCGTCTGCTCGAAGATCGCGGACAGACCCTGGCCGATCTGCCCGAGGGCAACTTCAACTTTGAGGTCAGCCGTTTGGGCAAAGCGATTGCCGGGCTGAAAAGCCTGACGCCGGCCGCCAGCACCCAGAATGGTTTGTACGCCGAGCCGACCGATCCTGCCGAAGAGCGTGGCAAGGTGGAGGCCGCTGGCCCGATCGCTGAGCAGCAAGCTCTGGTCACACGTCTGCGCACCTTCACCGATGCCCGCGACGCCTACGCGCAGGGCGCCAGTCTGCCGGCGGAAATCCGTCTGTATGTGGCCGGTGCGGTGGCATTCAATGTCGGCGAGCATCAACTGGCGGTCGATTACTTCAGGCAATTGCTGGCGCTGCCGCCGGATCAGCGCCCACTGCGCAGCACTTGGGCGGCGTATTCGGAAGGGCGCGCGCTGTTTGCCATGAGTCCCGACGCCGACGACATGCTCGACCCACTTGAAGAGGCCATCGCAGCATTCCGGCAGACCCGGCAGTTGAGTATCGACGGCTTCAGCGATCCGCTGGGGCTGGGTGTTGCCAGCCTGGGGGAAGAGGCGCGTGCGGCGCGTCTGACCGGTGGCTGGGACAATGCGATCAATCTTTACGCGGCGCAGAGCGTGCACGGTTCATCGGTGGGCTACACCTCGCTCAAACAACTGGCCAACGAATTGGCTGATATGCCCGAGCCGGAATTGGCCAAGCTGATGCAGCACGAAGGCGTGCAGAAACTGGTCACCGCTTCGTTGATCAGCCGTCTCGGCGGGTCGTTCGGCGATGAACCACCGAACCAGAAAAAGCTGCTCAAGGTCCTGCAAAACAGCACCCGTGGCAGCTTCGATAATGCCGATCGGCTGGCAGCGGTGAATTATCAACAGGGCGATTACGCCAACGCCAAGGCTTTTCTCGAACACGCTGGCGACGGCGGCCTCGCCTGGTGGCTGCGGGCGAAGCTGGCGGTGCGCGACGGCGATAAGAATGCGGCTGTCGCCGCTTATGCCAAAGCCGCACAGGCTTTTCCGCAAAGCGAGGATTGGGGTAATCGGCGTACGCCTGACTGGGCGTTTGAAAGCGTTCAGCCGAAATGCCGTGTCGAAGGCGAAAGTGCAATTCTCGCGCTGCAACGTGGTGAATATCTGCAAGCGTTCGTGCAGTTGTATCGCAGCAATGAGATCTATTGGTTCGATGCCGCAACCGTTGCTGAACGCGTGCTGACGGTCGACGAACTGAAACGGTATGTCGACGAAAATGTGCCGGCACCACCGGTGCTGACCCAACAGGATCGCGACAACTACGTGCAGCTTTCGGTAGCAGCGAAACTGCGCAATCTGCTCGGCCGGCGCTTGCTGCGTGAGGGCCGCTACGCAGAAGCCGTCGGCTATTTCGACAATCCTGACCTGCAGCACAAAGCCGAACTGTACGCTCAGCAGCGGCTCAAGGCTGACGCCGCATGGTGGCCGACCAAACGTGCCAGTGCCTTGTACAACGCGGCGTGGACGGCGCGCGATTGGGGCATGGATATCCTCGGTTACGAGATGGCGCCGGACTACGCCACGCTTGGCGGCAACTACAGTCTGGAGTCCGTCGAATTGAAAGTCGGCCCGCTGATTTCCGAGGCCGAAGTGCAACGCCAGAAAGCCAGTCAAGCGCAGCCGGATCAGCGTTATCACTATCGCTTTGTCGCCACCGAGCTAGCCAGTCGCGCCGCCGACAATCTGCCGCACACCAGTCAGGCGTTCGCCGCCGTGCTGTGCAATGCCGCAGGCTTCAATAGCAGTCTGGAGAACCAAAGTGCGCTGTATCAGCGTTACGTGAAAGAAGGCCCATACGTGCCATGGGCGGTGGACTTCGGTAATCAATGCCCGTACCCGGACTTTGAGAATGCCGACAAACGCTACGTCACCCAAGTGACCGACGCTGTACGCGCCAGTCTGCGACCATACAAGTGGCCGGTGCAGATTGGCGCGATTGTAGTGGCGGTCGGTGCGGCGTTGTTGCTGATCACTCGTCGCCGCAAGGTACGCAAAAGCTAAGCCTGCTGGATGAACGTCAGGCGCACCGCGAAGCCGATCAACAGGCTGCCAAACAGCCATTGTTGAACCCGTTGCGCCGTTGGACTGTGTTGCAGCCAGCGGCCCAGCGCGGCGCCGGTCAGGGCGTAGGCGCTGTCGAACAACAGGCCGACGCCAACCAGCAGCGTGCCGAGCAGAGCAAACTGGCTCAACACGGGGGCGCCATCGGCAACGATGAACTGCGGTAGCAGCACCGAGCAGAACAACAGCGCCTTGGGGTTGAGCAGGTTGGTCAGCAAACCCCGGCGAATCGCCTCGCGCCATTGCCCGTGAGTCGTGGCCATCGCGCCAGCACCGAGATCCGGCACCAGTGAGCTGCGCAGGCATTGAATACCGATCCACAACAGGTACGCAGCGCCCGCCAGCCGTATCACTTCAAATGTCCACGGCGCAGCCTTGAACAGCGCCGCCAACCCCAACGCGGCCAGTGCCACATGACAACCCCGGGCAATCCCCAGGCCGATTGCCGTGGCCAGCGCCGCGCTGCGACCCTGGCGCGCACCGGTTTGCAACAGCAGGATCATGTCCGGGCCGGGCAGCAGAAAGACCACCGCCAATGCCAGGAAAAACAGCCAGAGACTCGCCACGCCCACACCCCTTTCGTTGTCGATTCGGTCGCTCAAGTCTAGGGCCGAAGGGTAGGGCAGGTGCTTGCGTAGTCAGCTTCTAAAGCGCTCGGATTTGGCATAACCTGCTGGTTTTTAGCGCATCAACACTTTGGATCTGCCAAACATGAAACTGGATGCCTTTGATCGCAAGATTCTCGCGGCGCTGCAACGCAACGGACGGTTGAGCAATGTCGAGCTGGCAGATGAAATTGGTTTGTCGGCGTCGCCCTGCTTGCGCCGGGTGCGCATGCTCGAGGAGGCCGGGGTGATTCGCGGCTATCAGGCCAATCTGGATCGCGATGAAGTCGGGCTGGGGCTGACGGTGTTTGTCGGGGTCAAGGTCGAGCGCCACAACGACGCCCAGGCCGAGGCGTTTTACGCGGCGGTGACGGCGTTGCCGGAAGTTATTTCAGCGTTTCTGGTGTCCGGAGAATCGGATTTTCTGCTGCAAGTGGTGGTGCCGGATCTGCGCGCGTATGACCGTTTTCTCAGCGGTTGCCTGCTGAAATTGCCGGGCGTGAGTGATATCCGTAGCAACTTTGCGATTCACACGGTGAAGACGCCGGGAGCCTTGCCGCTGGGACATCTGCCTGCCTGAAAAACCAACATCGCAGCCTTCGGCAGGGAATGCGTACCCGTGTAGGAGCTGCCGAAGGCTGCGATCTTTTGATCTTCTAAACGGTTACATCTGCGTCGCCATCCCCTCGACATTCATCGCCGCCTGGCGCAACGCTTCCGAGCGTGTCGGGTGCGGGTGGCACGTCAACGCAATGTCCTCAGCCGATGCACTGAACTCCATCGCCACACAAAACTCGCCAATCATCTCGCTCACGCTCGGCCCCACCAAATGCACGCCGAGCACTTCATCGGTGCGCTCATCGGCGAGGACTTTGGCAAAACCCTCGGTCTCATGGTTGATCTTCGCCCGGCTGTTGGCGGTGAACGGAAACTTGCCGACCTTGTAGGCACGGCCCTCGGCCTTGAGCTGCTCTTCGGTTTTACCGACGCTGGCCAGCTCCGGTCTGGTGTAGATCACGTTGGGGATCAGGTCGTAATTGACCTCGCCGGCCTTGCCGTGGATCTGCTCGATGCAGGCCATCGCTTCGTCTTCCGCCTTGTGCGCGAGCATCGGCCCGGACGTCACGTCGCCGATCACCCAGACGCCAGCGGCTTCGGTGCGATGCTGTTTATTGGTGAGCATGCCGCGCTTGTCGGTGCTCAGGCCGACGTTCTCCAGCCCCAGGCCCTGGGTGTATGGTCGGCGACCGATGGCCACGAGCACGTAATCAGCTTCCAGTAACTCAGCCGTGCCACCGGCCGCTGGCTCGACGCTGAGCTGCACGCCGTTGGCCGATGAGGTGGCGCTGGTGACTTTTGAGCTCAGTTTGAAGGCGATGCCCTGTTTGCTCAGTGAGCGTTGCAGGGTTTTGCCAGCCTCGCCGTCGACGCCGGGGCAGATACGGTCGAGGTATTCGACGACGGTGACCTGCGCGCCCAGACGCCGCCACACCGAGCCCAATTCCAGACCAATGACGCCGGCGCCGATTACCACCAGATGTTTGGGCACTTCACTCAGGGACAGCGCCCCGGTGGAATCGAGGATGCGCTTGTTGTCGATCTCGACGCCGGGCAGGGGAGTGGGCTCGGAGCCGGTGGCAATGATGATGTCTTTGGCGGTCAGCTCGACCTTGTTGCCCTGATCGTCAGTCACGGTGACCTTGCCCGGGCCATCAATGTGGCCCCAGCCTTTGATCCAGTCGACCTTGTTCTTGCGAAACAGAAACTCGATGCCTTTGGTCAGGCCGGCCACACTCTCGTCTTTCTGCTTCATCATTTGCGCGAGGTTCAGCGTCGGTTTGACCTCGATGCCGAGGTTGGCGAATTCCGCACCCATCGCAGCGTCGTACAGCTCCGAGGCATGCAGCAGGGCTTTCGATGGCATGCAACCAACGTTCAGGCAGGTGCCGCCGAGCGTCGCCCGGCCTTCCACGCAAGCGGCCTTCAGGCCCAGCTGGCCAGCGCGGATCGCCGCGTTATAACCGCCGGGGCCGCCGCCCAGAATCACCACGTCATAGTTGCTCATGCGCTTGCTCCTGATGGATGAATGCGGATCGCTAAAAGTAGCTCTGGATAAAAATTACGAACGTAATATGTGCGTTTCCGGACATTTCGGTCAAGGCTTCAGGCAAGCGACAGGTTGAGCGTCTTTGAATAAGGGCAATTGTGTACGAATATTTCACGCTTTTCGTTATATCGTAACGATATGCAGGGTGAATCAATGATTTCGGGGTGATATGCAAGTTGATCTGGAGGTTGATGGCACGCGAGTGAGCGGGCTGCCGCGCTTTCAACAGGCGGCAACGCAGGCCAAGCGCTTACGCCGCTGGGCTATCGGGCTCGGTGCGTTGGCCGGGGCGGGCTGGGTATTGGCATTTTTTGTCGGGCTGTTTGCCCCGCAATCAATCTGGTTGCCGCTGCTGGTCAATCAGAGTGCGGCGTTGCTGGTGCTGGTCGCCGCGTTGCAGTCGGCGTGGTGGCTAACGCTCTGGCGCGCGCACGCGCTCAATCCCGTCGTGCTGGCGCCGCAGTCGACTGTGCAAGAACAGACCGAGCCGCACGGCTGGTACGAGCGGTTGCTGGACCGTCTGAGCCGGCGTAGCGCGCATGTGCTCGGCCAGATCGGTGCGGCGACGCTGTGGTTGGGCGGTTGGTCGCTGCTGGTGCTGCTGAGCATCGAACAAGTGTGGAATCTCGCCTTAACCCCGGCGGCTGTTGGCGTGTCTGCCACGGTCGGCGCGGCATCGGCGTTGTTGCTGGCGTTCGGTCTGCTGGTACTGGAGCGCCAACTGGCCCAGGACAATCCTGCGCAATGGCCTGAAGCCGGATCACTCGCGCAAATGACGCGTGTGGCAATCATCAGTCTGGTGCTCGGCGCGCTGTGTTTATTGTTCGTCAGTGACAGCTCCGTATGGCCGGTGCGGGTGGCTGTGTTGATCGCTATCTTGCCGGGATTGGTCGCGATCGAGCTGCTATTGCGCGCAGTTCTGTCACTGTTCAGCCCGCGCCGCGAACAGCTTGAACCGACGCTGCTGGCGCGCAGTTTTATCGCCGACATGCTGCGTTGGCCGCCACAGCCGCTGCTTGCGTTGCAGCACGAGTTGCACAACCGCTTCGGCATCGATCTGCGCCAGATCTGGGCGTTCAGTTACATGCGTCGAGCGTTTCTGCCGGTGTTGGCGCTGGTCGCTCTGGTTGGATGGCTGCTGACGGGTATCCACGAAATTCCGCTGCAAGGTCGTGGCATCTACGAGCGTTTTGGCAAACCGGTGGAGGTCTTCGGCCCGGGTTTGCACAGCGGTTTGCCGTGGCCACTGGGGCGTGTATTGAGTGTGGAAAACGGCGTGGTGCATGAGTTGGCCACCAGCGTCGGCGAGAATCCCGCGGCGGTTTCACTCGATCCTGCTGAAGGTCCGGCGCCGCTCACGGCCAATCGCTTGTGGGACGCCAGTCACGTCAACGACAAGTCGCAAGTCATTGCCAGCAGCCGAGGCGAGCAACAGAGCTTTCAGATCGTCAACATGGACGTGCGTTTCGTCTATCGCATTGGCTTGAGTGATCAGGCCGCGCTTGCCGCCACTTACAACAGCGCCGATGTGCCGACGCTGATTCGCAGCACGGCCAGCCGAATTCTGGTGCACGACTTTGCCTCGCGCACGCTCGACGGCTTGCTCGGCGAAGACAGGGCAGGGTTGGCCGCAGAGATCGGCAAAGCGCTACAAAGCGATCTGCAAAAACTCGACAGCGGGGTGGAGATTCTTGCCACGGTGGTCGAGGCGATTCACCCGCCGGCCGGCGCCGCCAACGCTTACCACAGTGTGCAAGCAGCGCAGATCGGTGCGCAGGCATTGATCGCTCGCGAACGCGGTGCCGCCGCAGAAGCGAGTAATCAGGCGCAGTTGCAAGCCAGCCTTGCGCGCGATCAGGCCAGCGCCAATGCGCGCGAGATCAACGCCACGGCGCAGGCTGCCGATCTCAAATTCAACGCCGAGCAAAAAGCCTTTGCCAGTGCCGGCCAGGCGTTTGTGCTGGAGCAATACCTCAGCCAGCTCAGCCTTGGACTGAGCAAAGCCAAGCTGCTGATCCTCGATCATCGTCTGGGCGGCAGCAGCAATGCGCCGACCATCGACTTGCGTACGTTCACGCTGCCGGCTGACCCGACGCCCGCGCGCATCAACGCTCAACCAGGAGTTGCCCATTGAGCCAGTCGCACACTCACTCACCGCATGACCATAGCGGCCACGATCACGGCCATGGCGGGCATCATCATGGGCATCATCACCATCACCACGGTGCGCCGGCAGAGGCAGGGCCGTTTCCGTGGCGGCGCATGGGCTGGGCGCTGTTGCTGGTGGCGTTTGCCATCGCGGCGGCAAGCCTGGTGCAAGTGCGTTCCGGTGAAGCCACGGTCATTACCCGGTTCGGTAATCCATCGCGAGTGCTGCTCGATCCGGGTTTGAGCTGGCGCTGGCCGGCGCCTTTTGAAGCCGCGATCCCGGTCGATCTGCGGTTGCGCACGACGTCCAGCGGTTTGCAGGATGTCGGCACCCGTGACGGCTTGCGCATTATCGTCCAGGCCTATGTGGCGTGGCAGGTGCAGGGCGATGCGGATAACGTGCAGCGCTTCATGCGCGCCGTGCAGAATCAGCCGGACGAAGCGGCGCGGCAGATTCGCACGTTTGTCGGCTCGGCATTGGAAACTACCGCCAGCAGTTTTGACTTGGCGAACCTGGTGAACACCGATGCCAGTCAGGTGCACATCGCTGAATTTGAAGCGCAATTGCGTCAGCAGATCGATCAGCAATTGCTCGCCACTTATGGCGTGCGGGTGGTGCAGGTTGGCGTCGAACGTCTGACCTTGCCGTCGGTGACACTCACCGCGACGGTCGATCGTATGCGCGCCGAGCGTGAAACAATCGCCACCGAACGTACCGCTATCGGCAAACGAGAAGCGGCGCAAATACGTTCTGCCGCCGAACGTGATGCGCGGATTGTTCAGGCTGACGCGACGGTAAAAGCCGCCGAAATCGAAGCGCAATCCCGCGTCGAAGCCGCGCAAATCTACGGCCGCGCCTACGCCGGTTCGCCGCAGCTGTATAACTTGCTGCGCTCGCTGGACACCCTCGGCACCATCGTTACCCCGGATACCAAATTGATTCTGCGTACCGATGCCGCGCCGTTCCGTGTGCTGGTCGACGGCCCGCCGAGTCTCGACAGCAAATCCGGATCGCAGCCATGAATGATGAAGTTCCACGTGGAACACATTCGTTGAACAGCCCATGGATTCAGGCCGGACGTCTGGCGTTTTTTGCCCTGTATGCGGTGACGGTGCTCGCTGCGCTGGCTTGGGCGTTCTCCAATGTGCGGCAGATCGATCCGCAGAATCGCGCGGTGGTTATGCATTTTGGTGCGCTGGATCGCATCCAGAATGCCGGGCTGTTGTTGGCTTGGCCGCAGCCATTTGAGCAGGTAATTTTGTTGCCGGCAGCGGACCGGGTCATCGAGCGTCGAGTGGAAAACCTGCTGCGCACGGACGAGGCATTGAAGGCTGATCGCGTCGCTTCCTTCGCTACGCCGCTGAGTGATGCGCTGGCAGGCTCTGGTTATTTATTGACCGGTGATGCCGGCGTGGTGCAACTGGATGTGCGGGTTTTTTACAAGGTCACCGATCCGTATGACTTCGTGCTTCAAGGCGAACATGTCTTGCCGGCGCTCGATCGGCTGGTCACGCGCAGCGCTGTGGCACTGACAGCCGCACGGGATCTCGACACCATTTTGGTTGCTCGCCCGGAACTGATCGGTGCCGACAACCAAGCGGCAGAACGTCGCGAACGACTGCGCGGTGATTTGGTGCAGGGCATCAACAAACGTTTGGCTGAGTTGAAGGCCAGCGGGCAGGGCATAGGTATTGAAGTGGTGCGGGTCGATGTGCAATCGAGTTTGCCGGATCCGGCGGTCAGTGCTTTCAACGCGGTTTTGACGGCCAGTCAGCAGGCGGACAAAGCCGTGGCCAACGCGCGCACCGACGCCGAGAAACTCACCCAGAGCGCCAACGAACAAGCCGACCGCCTGCTTCAAGTCGCTCACGCACAAGCCGGCGAACGCTTGGCCAAAGCCTCCGCCGACACCGCCACCGTGTCGAGCCTGGCCAGCGCCACTGACCCACAGATGCTCCTGCGTCTATACCGCGAGCGCATGCCGAAGATTCTCGGTCAGGCCGGATCCGTGACCACGGTCGATCCAAAAGATGATTCCCGTCTGATCATTCAGGGAGCCAGTAAATGACTGCGTCCAACGCTGCACCGAGCCTGTTGTCCTCGGCCGAACAACGTCGTGCCGCGCGGCAACTGACCTTGGCGATGCTCGCACTGGGGCTGCTGGGTCTGGGTTTGATCTGGCGTTGGCGGGTGCCGGAACAAACCGGTGTCAGTCAGCTGTTGCTGGGTTTCGCTTCTTTATTGGTAGCTGTGCCGGTGATGCGTTCGGCGTGGTACAGCCTGCGCTATCCAAGCCTGCACGGCATCACCGATCAACTGATTGCCTTGGCCATGCTCGGTGCGTGGGCAACGGGCGATTTGCTCACTGCTGCGTTGCTGCCGATCATCATGATCTTCGGCCACGTGCTGGAAGAGCGCAGTGTCATCGGTTCGCAGGAGGCTATCCACGCGCTCGGCCAATTGACCCGCAGTCACGCGCGCAAGGTTCAGGCGGATGGCTCGATCATTGAAGTGGACAACGGCACGCTGAAATCCGGCGACACCGTCGAGGTGCGTGCCGGTGATCGCGTACCCGCGGACGGACGGGTTTTGTCGGGGCAGGCGAGCCTCGATACGGCGTCGATTACCGGAGAATCGGTGCCGGTAGAGGCGGGCGTCGGCATGACGGTGTTCGGTGGTGCGATCAATCTCGACGGGCTGTTGCGCATCGAAGTGACCCGCACTGGCGACGAATCGACCCTGGGTAAAGTCATCGCACTGATGCAGAACGCCGAGCGCTCGAAACCGCCGATCACCCGGTTGCTCGAACGCTATGCCGGCAGCTACATGGTGCTGGTGTTGCTGCTGGCAGCGGTGACCTGGTTCATCACCAACGACGCGCAAGCGATGCTCGCAGTGTTGGTCGCCGCGTGCCCTTGCGCATTGGTCCTGTCGGCGCCGGCCACGGCGATTGCCGGGGTAGCGGTGGCCGCAAGGCACGGCATTCTGATCCGCAGTTCGGCGTTTCTTGAGGAGCTGGCGGATCTGACCTCATTGGTGGTCGACAAGACCGGCACGCTGACTTACGGCACCTTGCGCTTGCAGTCGATCAACAGCCCTCGCGCGGAATCAGCAACGGTCATGGCGCTGGCCGCCAGCCTTGGTGCGGCCAGCAGTCATCCGGTCAGCCGGGCGCTGGCCGGGTTGGTCAGTCAGGAGCACGCTGTCGCGCTGAGCGAAATCCACGAGCGCCAGGGCCTCGGCGTGGTGGCCATGACCGGCCAGGGCGAAGCGGCCCTCGGGCGGCCGGAGCTGTTCGCGCAACTGGGCATCAGTACGACAACGGTTCCCGATCACGACGGCCCGATTGCCGGATTGGCGTTGAACGGCGAATTCCTGGCCTGGCTGTTGCTGGCTGACAGCGTCAAACCGGAAGCCCGATTCGCCTTGAGCGAACTCCGTGAGTTGGGCCTTGGGCGACAATTGCTGCTGACCGGCGATCGCCAAAGCGTCGCGCAGTCGCTGGCCAGGGATGTCGGTCTGCACGAGGTGCAAGCTCAGGCGCTGCCCGAGGACAAACTCAATCGTGTGCTCAAGGAAATCGACAACGGTTTCCGGCCGATGGTGGTGGGTGATGGCATCAACGACTCGCTGGCACTCAAAGCGGGCGTGGTCGGTGTGGCGATGGGGGCGGGCGGTGCAGACATCGCCTTGGCTTCAGCGGACATCGTGTTGATCGGCAGCGATCTGCGTCGGCTCGGTACCTGCGTGCGCTTGAGTCGTCAGTGCCGCAAGACGTTGCAGGTCAACGTGATCATTGGTTTGGGCTGGACGCTGGCCATTGTCGTGTTCGCCGCGTTCGGCTGGCTGGGCGCTGCCGGGGCAATGATTGCGGCGTTGCTGCACAACCTCAGCACGCTGCTGGTGTTGGGCAATGCCGGGCGATTGCTGCGCTTTCAGGAGCCGCTGCTCAAGCTCAAGGAAGATATTTAAAAATATTTCTGACTCCTCTGTAACGCCGTCGGGGTTGCTCTCTCTAGTGCTGTGTCGGGACTGAACAACCTTCCAGCCGACACCCCTGACGATCACCGAGGATTAGAAAAATGAATATCAAGACTGTTGCTGCTGGTGCCGCTCTCGCTTTGGCCGCTGCCACAATGTTTGCCGGTGTTGCTACCAACGCGATGGCTGCCGATGCCAATGTTCACTGTTACGGCGTCAATGCCTGCAAAGGCCAGAACGACTGCAAAACCAAAGACCATGCTTGCAAAGGCATGGGCTCCTGCAAAGGCCAGGGTTTCAAAGCCATGACTCAAGCGGCTTGCGAAAAAGCAGGTGGCAAGGTCGGCGAATAACTGACCGGCAAGTGCCGCCGCAGTGGTTAACGCCACTGCGGCCACTTTTTTTCAGGAGTTTGCCCATGTCAGTCTCTGTTCCTTTCCTTGGCTACGGCCTGGGATTGCGTAGCGCTTACTACCAGCAGATCCTCGAACAGTCGCCGGACGTCGACTGGTTCGAAGTGGTCTCGGAAAATTTTATGGTGCAGGGCGGCAAGGCCTTGTACCACCTCGATGCCATTGCCGAGCGCTATCCGCTGGTGATGCATGGCGTGTCCTTGTCCATCGGCGGCCCGCACGCGCTCGATGTCGACTATCTCAAACAACTCAGGCAATTGGCCGAGCGGGTGCAACCCGCGTGGATCTCCGATCATTTGTGCTGGAGCCGTGGCAACGCTCACCAATTGCACGATCTGTTGCCGCTGCCGTACACCGAAGAAAGCCTTGAATACATAGCGGGCCGGGTCGCGCAGGTTCAGGACGTGTTGCAGCGTCCGTTGGTGCTGGAGAATGTCTCCAGTTACGTGCGTGGGGCCTCGGATGATTTCAGCGAATGGGAGTTTCTCGCTGCGCTGAGTCAGCTGAGCGGCTGCGAATTGCTCCTCGACGTGAACAATGTCTATGTCAGCTCACGCAATCACGGTTTCGATCCGTGGACGTTCATCAGTAGCCTACCCGTCGATAAAGTCCGGCAATTGCATCTGGCGGGTCACAGCGACTATGGCGATTACGTGATCGACACACACGATCACCCAGTCGCCGATCCAGTCTGGGCGTTGTACCAACGCACCCTCGAACATTTCGGTGCGGTGGCGACTTTGCTGGAGCGTGACGATCACTTTCCTCCCCTCGAAGAGTTGCTTGATGAACTGCAAAAGGCCCGAGAACTGGGAAACAAGGTCTTGGCTGGGAGACAACAATGCGCCTGAAAGAATGGCAACTGGCGTTTGAATCGTTTCTGCTGGATGGCCCGGCAACGGCAAATCCGAGCTTGGGTAACAGCCTGATCGGTGGCCCGACACTCGATGTCGGCACCGGCCTGGCGATTTATCACAACGCCTACAAGGCGCGTTTGCTGGAAGTGCTGCGCAATGATTTTCCGGCCATTGCGTATTGGATGGGCGATGAAGAGTTCGACGCACTGGCCACGACGTACGTCCGCCAATACCCGTCGGCGCACTACAGTTTGCGCTGGCTGGGCAAAGGTTTCGAAGGCTTTATCCGCGAGCACCTGGTGCCGCAGCAAAGTGCGCCATTGGCCGAATTGGCGGCGCTTGAATGGGCTTTCACATTGGCCTTTGATGCGCCGGAGGGTCATCCGCTGACCCTGGAAACCATGGCGGCCCTGGCGGCGGAAGAGTGGCCCGAACTGCGCGTTAAACCGACGGCTTCGTTGCAGTGGCTGGCCTGCGGTTTCAACAGCTTGTCGCTGTGGCGCTCGGTCAAGGAAGGCGGCGAATTCCCTGACAGCGTTGCGCTGCAAATCCCACAGGTGTGCCTGATCTGGCGCCACGAGCTGATCTGTAATTACCGCAGTCTCGAACCTGCCGAAGCCAATGCTTTAAACGGTCTGCTCAGCCAAGATTGGAATTTCGCCGAACTGTGCGCAGCATTAGCAGTCATCTATGGTGAGGGCGCGCCACTTCAAGCAGTTACCTGGCTGAAACAGTGGGTACAGGACGGTATGTTGGAGCGTCTGCAGCAATAGACACGGCTAATCAAATCGATAGCCTGCTATTTTTCAAGGATGGTCTACCCTCAGATCTGACGTCTGAAACAAGGGGGATTTTCCATGCTCGCGCAACTTCCACCGGCCTTACAGAATCTGCAGCTACCGCTTCGCTTGCGACTCTGGGATGGCCACGAGTTCAATCTGGGGCCGGCGCCCAGTGTCACCATCGTGGTCAAGGACCCGCAGATGGTCAGCCAGTTCACCCATCCAAGTCTTGATGCGTTGGGCGCGGCTTTCGTCGAGGGCAAACTGGAACTGGAGGGCTCGATCAGCGAGGTCATCCGGGTCTGCGACGAACTGAGCAATGCCTTGCTCGGTGAGGATGACGACAATCAGCCCGTGCGCTCGGTCCACGACAAGGAAACCGACGCCAAGGCCATTTCCTACCACTACGACTTGTCCAACGCGTTTTATCAGCTGTGGCTGGACAGCGACATGGCGTATTCGTGTGCCTATTTCGAAACGGGCAGCGAAACCCTTGAGCAGGCGCAACAGGCCAAATTCCGTCATCTATGCCGCAAGCTGCGCTTGCAGCCTGGCGACTATCTGCTGGATGTCGGCTGCGGTTGGGGTGGCCTCGCGCGATACGCTGCTCGCGAGTTCGGCGCCAAAGTGTTCGGCATCACCCTGAGCAAGGAACAGCTGGAACTGGCGCGTGAGCGGGTCAAAGCTGAAGGCCTGGAAGACCAGATCGAACTGCAGCTGCTCGACTATCGTGATCTGCCTCAGGATGGGCGATTCGACAAGGTGGTCAGCGTCGGTATGTTCGAACACGTCGGCCACGCCAATCTGGCCGAGTACTGCAAAACCCTGTTCGGCGCGGTGAAGGAGGGCGGCCTGGTGATGAACCACGGCATCACCGCCAAGCACACTGATGGCCGCCCAGTGGGGCGCGGTGCCGGGGATTTCATCGAGAAATACGTGTTCCCCAATGGCGAGCTGCCACACCTGTCGATGATCTCGGCCGAGATCAGCGAAGCGGGTCTGGAGATTGTCGACGTTGAAAGCTTGCGGCTGCACTACGCGCGCACACTGGATCACTGGAGCGAGCGTCTGGAGGACAACCTCGAAGCGGCGGGTAAACTGGTGCCGGATCAGGCGCTACGCATCTGGCGTTTGTACCTCGCCGGTTGTGCCTATGCGTTCGCGCGCGGCTGGATCAATCTGCACCAGATCCTCGCAGTGAAGGCGCATGCCGATGGCAGCCATGAACTGCCATGGACCCGCGACGACATCTATAACCCTTAGCTTCAGAGAATCGGTGAAATAAGCCGGGCGATCCGCATGCCGAGTTGTTGCAGGCGGTGGATCTCCCGGCTTTCTTCTTGGGCGATCTCGCACGATTGCTCGAAATCCTCAATGAGCATGTGTTCCACACTCGCAGCGAAGGCGCTGTCGACGGTCAGTAGCATCACCTCGAAATTCAGCCGAAACGAGCGGTTATCCAGATTGGCGCTGCCGATGGCGCTGATCTCGCTGTCGATCAACACCACTTTCTGATGCAGAAAACCGGGTTGGTAGCGGAAAACTCGCACGCCGGCACGCACGGCCTCGAACGCATAGAGGCTGGAAGCGGCGTAAACGATGCGGTGATCGGGGCGCGACGGCAGCAGCAAACGCACATCGACACCGCGTAACACTGCCAGCCTTAACGCGGCAAACACCGCTTCGTCAGGTATGAAATAAGGGCTGGTGATCCACACCCGTTCGGTTGCCGCGTGGATCGCTTCGACGAAGAACAGCGAACAGGTTTCGTAAGCATCGGCCGGGCCGCTGGCGAGCAGTTGACAGAGCACGCCGTCGTCGGGGTACTCATCCGGCAGGATCAGCGGCGGCAGACTGCGCGCAGCCCAGAACCAGTCTTCGGCAAAGGATTCCTGCATGCACGCCACCACCGGGCCACGGACTTTTACGTGGGTATCGCGCCACGGGGCCAGCGGCGGTTTCTCGCCCATGTACTCATCGCCGACGTTATGCCCGCCAACGAAGCCGACGACGCCGTCGACCACGACAATTTTGCGATGGTTACGGAAGTTGACCTGAAAGCGATTGAGCCAGCCACTGCGCGTGGCGAAAGCTTTGACCTCGACACCGCCGTCGCGCAACGCCTGCACGTAACTGTGGGGCAGGGCGTGGCTGCCGATGCGGTCGTAAAGCAAATGAATGCTCACGCCTTCGGCGGCTTTCTTCAGCAGCAGATCACGCAAGCGCTGGCCGAGCCGATCATCGTGGATGATGAAGAACTGGATCAGCACTGCTTCTTTTGCGTGGTCGATGGCTTGGAAAATCGCTTCAAAAGTTGCCGCGCCGTTCACCAGCAACTGCACTTCGTTGTTCGCCAGGCATGGCATACGCCCCAGTTTTGGCATCGCCCGTAATGACGCGTAGGCATTTGAGGCGCGGGCGGTCAGGGCTTCTTCCACCCACGGCCGCCAATTCAGTTCGGAGATGGCCTGACGCATCTGTTCGTTGGCCTGGCGCCGGGCCTTGATGTAACCATCGAAGGTACTGCGGCCAAACACCAGATACGGAATTAGCGTGAGATAGGGAATAAAGATCAGCGACAATGCCCAGGCGATCGAGCCTTGAGCCGTGCGCACGGTGAGCACCGCATGTATCGCGGCGATCAAGCCGAGGGTGTGTATCAGGGCGATCAAGTAACCGAAAATGTGCGGTCCAAAATAATCCATGGGGCAGCCTTGCTCCGGAAGATTCAATGCTTAACAGACCATGTTCTGTCGCGAATGTCGCTATTTAATTGGCGCATGAACCGAAGCAATCGGCCGGCGTCTAACGGCCACTACTGATCAGGAGTTTTTCGATGAATGTTCGTCTGCTGGGTTTGGCGCTGGGCCTGGGTTTGGCAATGCCGATGATTGCGCAGGCGCAGATGCTGCAGCCGGGGCTGTGGGAAATGACATCGAGCAACGTCAAGGTCGATGACCAGCCGATGGATGTGCAATCGATTCTTGGCCAGCTCCAAGGCCAGATGACTCCGCAACAGCGTGCAGCGCTGGAAAAGAACGGGATCAATATTGGCGGCAAAGGCATCCGCGCCTGCCTGACGCCTGAGCAAGTGGCGACCAACGACATCCCACTGGCCGACCCGCAATCGGGCTGCAAACAGCAGATCACCGAGCGCAGCGGCAATCAGTGGAAATTCCGTTTCAGTTGCCCGAAAGCTCAGGGCACTGGTGTGGCGACGTTCGTTAGCGATCGTGAGTTCACCACGGTGGCCAACGGCACGTTCAACGCGATCGGGATCAATCAGAAGGGCAGTCTGGAAACCCGCGCGGTGTGGTTGGGCCAGGACTGCGGCGCCGTTAAACCCCGCGCTTGATGCGATCCCTGCAGGAGCTGCGGCACGCTGCGATCTTTTGATCTTGATTGTCAAAAACAAGATCAAAAGATTGCAGCCTCGTTTCACTCGTCAGCTCCTACAGGGTTGTTGAATCAGCGCATAAACCTCAGCGCCAACCCCCGACACCCCTCGTTCACCCGTCCCTCCCGCCACGCAATCTGCCCGGACACTATCGTCGTGCCTACTCGATGCCGAAAGCTGCGCCCGGCAAACGGCGTCCAGCCGCACTGCGACAGAATCGGCTGCCGATCTACCGCCAGCGTTTGCGGTTCAACCAACACCAGATCTGCCCAATACCCCTCACGCAAATAACCCCGATCAGGAATAGCAAACAAGTCAGCCACGCGATGGCTGGTCTTCGCCACCAGCGTAGTGATGGGCAGCACGCCGTCCGCGACCAGTTCCAGCAGCGCCGGCAGCGCATGTTGCACCAACGGCATCCCCGAAGGCGCCTGAGTATAGGGCTGCTGCTTTTCTTCCCAGGTATGCGGTGCATGATCGCTACCTATAACGTCCAGCCGATTGCTGTTCAACGCCTCGCGCAGGGCATCCCGATCAGCTTGGGTTTTAATCGCCGGATTGCACTTGATCAGGTTGCCGAGGTTTGGGTAGTCACGATCATCGAACAACAAATGATGCAGACACACTTCTGCGGTGATGCGTTTTTGCGCCAGGGGGCTGTCCTCGAACAAGGCTAGTTCCCGCGCTGTGGTCAGGTGTAAAACGTGCAGGCGTGTGCCGTGACGTCGGGCCAATTCCACTGCCAGTGAAGAGGAGCGATAACACGCCTCGGCATCACGGATCAGCGGATGAGCGGCGGGAGGGATTAGATCGCCGAACACCTCCCGCAGGTTGGCCACGTTAGCGTCGATGCTCGGTGTGTGTTCGCAGTGGGCCAACAGGATCGTCGGCACTTCGGCGAACAGCCGCTCAAGGATCTGCGGATCATCCACCAGCATGTTGCCGGTCGAAGCGCCCATGAACACTTTAACGCCGGCTACCTCACACGGATTGAGCGCGGCCACCGTGTCGAGGTTGTCCCGGCTCACGCCAAAGTGAAAGCCGTAATTGGCCACCGAACTGATCCCCGCCCGACGCTTTTTATCCGCCAACGCTTCGAGGGTGAGCGTTGCCGGGTTGGTGTTGGGCATGTCCATGAAGCTGGTGATGCCACCGGCGACTGCCGCCCGCGATTCCGTGTAGAGGCTGCCCTTGGTCCGCGCGCCAGGTTCTCGGAAGTGAACCTGGTCGTCGATCATTCCCGGCAGCAACCATTGGCCGTTGGCATCGATTTCTAGCGTCGCATTTTCACCTTCGATGCAGCGGGCAATCTTGACGATGCGGCCATGGCTGACCAACAGATCGGCGTCGAATACTCGTCCTTCGTTGACCAGTCTGGCGTTGCGAATCAGCACACTGCTCATGGCTCAGAACTCGTTCTGCAAGGCTTTGTAGCCGCGCACCAGATCGACGTTGGTGCGCGCCACGTCTTCGGAAAACTCCGAGGCGCTGATGCTCACCGGTGGGAATAACGAGAGGTCGGTATTGGGGCCGATGCGGGTAGTGGAGGGCACGTAGAACGCGTCGGGCAGATCGCGGCCGTCGACCACCGAATTGTGCCGCACCACGCAGCCGTTACCGACTACGCAGTTGAACAGTACGCTGTTGAAACCGATGAACACCCGATCACCGACGATACATGGGCCATGCACGATCGAGCGGTGGGCGATGGAGCTGAACTCGCCGATAGTCACCGCCGCGCCGGATTTCGAGTGAATGACGACGCCGTCCTGAATGTTTGAATTTGCGCCGATGGTGATCGGTTCCATATCGCCTGAAGCATCCACTTCGTCGGCACGGATGACAGCGTACGGACCAACGAAGACGTTTTCACCGATCACCACTTTGCCGCAGATGATCGCGGTTTTATCGACGTAAGCCGACTCGGCAATCTGCGGTAGATCACCTGAAGGATTCTTGCGGATCATGGTTGGCGCAGCGCGTCGTACAGGGTGTTGAGGTTGTACTCGAACAACCCGGTGAAGGTGCTGGCCGGGCCGCTGGCAGCGAGGGCATCCGAGTACAGCGTGCCACCAATGTGTGCGCCGCTTTCGTCGGCAATCTGTTTGAGCAAGCGCGCATCCTTGATGTTTTCCATGAACACCGCTTTGACGTTGGCCTGACGGATCTGGGTGATCAGCGCAGCGACTTCGGTCGCTGAGGGCTCACGCTCGGTGGACAGTCCTTGCGGTGCCATGAAGTCGATTCCGTACGCCTGGCCGAGATAACCAAAGGCGTCGTGGCTGGTAACGATCTTGCGATTGCCCGGCGGCAACGAACCTAGTTTCGCCTTGGCTTCGGCGAGCAGGGCGTAGATCTGCCTAAGGTAGGTTTTGCTGTTGCGCTGGTATTCGGCTGCGTTCGCCGGGTCGGCGGCGATCAATGCTTGAGTGATGTTGGCGATATACAACTCGGTATTGGCCAGGTTGTGCCAGGCGTGTGGGTCGGGAACGGTTTCGCCGTCCTCATCCAGCGAGCGCGGGATCACGCCGTGGCTGGCACTGATGACGGTGGCCTTGGTTTCGGTGCTGGTCACCAGACGATCCAGCCACGGCTCGAAACCCAGGCCGTTCTTGATGATCAATTTGGCTTTTAGCAGCGCTTTCGCATCGTCCGGTGTCGGTTCGTAGGTGTGCGCGTCGGCGTCCGGGCCGACCATATTGGTGATCTGGATATGCTCACCGCCGACCTGATGGACCATGTCGGCGAGAATGCTGAAACTGGTGACCACCGGCAATTTTTCCGCCGCCGACAATGACATCGACAGCATCAGGCTGAACAGCACGAGTAGAACGCGCATCGGGAAACACCTCATTGGGATGTGAGCAAGGGCGGGCGGCGCAGCAGACCGTGGACCGGTCCGAACACCACAGACAGCAGATAGCCGACGCCGGCAACCAGGACGATGGCCGGGCCGCTGGGTAGCGAGTAATAGAACGAAAACAGCAAGCCGAGCCACACCGAGAGGCAGCCGAGGATCGCCGCAATGCCGATCAGGCTTGGCAGATGGCGACTCCAGAATCGCGACGCGGCGGCGGGGAGCATCATCAATCCGACCACCATCAAGGCGCCGATGGCCTGGAAGCCAATCACCAGGTTGAGCACCACCAGCATCAGGAACACTCCATGCGCGAGGGGGCCGAGGCGGCTGACAGTTCTCAAAAAAAGCGGATCGAGGGTGTCGAGCAGCAGCGCTTTATAGATCAATGCCATGGCGATCAGACTGAATGCCGAGACCCATAGCATGCCGTTGAGCGTCGGTCCGTCGACGGCCAAGGCCGAGCCGAACAGCAGGTGCAGGAGGTCGAGACGCTTGCCGGCAATCCCCAGAATCAATACGCCGCTGGCGAGCGAAATCGGATAGATCGCGGCGAGGCTGGCGTCTTCGCGCAAACCGGTTCGACGGGTAATCCACGCAGCGAGACCGGCCATGCTCAGACCCGCGCCCAGCCCGCCGAGGGTGAGTGCGGGCAGACTCAGGCCGGCAAACCAGAACCCTAATGCGGCGCCGGGAAGAATGCCGTGAGCCACTGCGTCACCGATCAGGCTCATCCGCCGCAGGATCAGAAACACACCAAGAGGGGCGGTGCTGCAAGCCAGTACCAGGCCGCCGAGGAGGGCGCGGCGCATGAAGACGAATTCGTTGAACGGTTGCCAGAGGTGGGCGACGGTTAGCATCAGGCCACCTGTGTGTGTGGTGTTTGCAGGATCAGTTCTGAGCTCGTGCCGAACACACATTCGCGGTTTTTGATCAGTAGCGTTTTGGCAATGTTCTGGCGGACGGCGGCGAGGTCATGGCACACGACGACCAGTGTTCGTCCCTCTGCATGCCAGGCGTGAATGTGTTGCCACAACAACTGCTGACCGAGTTCATCGAGCGCGGCGTGGGGCTCATCGAGCAACAACACGGGTGTGTCGGCCAGGCTTAATCGCGCGAGTAGGGCGCGTTGTAACTCGCCGCCGGACAGGGCCATAAGTGGGCGACGTTCGAGGCCGCCAAGGTGCCAGTTTTCCAGTGCCGCGGTGAGTCGCTGAGCGCGCAATTGCGTCGACAGTCGGCGGCCCCAAAATCCTGCGGCCACAAGCTCTTCCAGGCTGATCGGGAATTGACGGTCCAGATGCTGTTGTTGCGGCAGGAAAGACAGACCGCTCTGCCGTGGAACACTCAACGACACTTTGCCCGCCAACGGTTTTTGCAGGCCCGCGATGACTTTCAACAGGCTGCTTTTGCCGCAGCCGTTGGCGCCAATGATCGCCGTCAGGCTGCCGGTTTCGAATTCGAGATTGAGCGGCGAGGTCAGCGGTTGGCCCGGCGCGCCCCAGCTCAAGGATTGGCAGCGGATCATGCGTGCTCCCGCTGCCAATGGCTTTCTGCGACGGCATCGTGAGCGTGCAGGCTTTCTGCATGAACGACTCGCAGATGAAATGCACAGACACCCGGTGAACGACGCAGGGCCAGATTCAGTCGGCGAGCAGCGTCTTCACAGAACATCAGGTTCTGTCCATTGGCGAGGGCGAAGGCTTGTTCATCGGCGCGTTTGACCGCGGTTTGTACGGCGGTGCCGAGGGAGGTTTCGGCATCATTGATGATCGTGCTTAGCGGCAGCTCATCAACGAATTCGTCGAGGTGTAGATGTAATTGGGCAATGCTGCGTTGGCTGTGTGGCGTAGCAACGATGCCTTGGGTCGAACCGAGCCAGGCCAAAACATCGGCGTGTTGCAGTGGTTGGTTGGCGAAGTCGTCGATGAATTGTTGCTGGATCAACTGCCTCGCCAAGGCAGCTGAGCACGGGCATGTTGATGAGTAAGGCACGTCAATTTTGAGTTCCACGTGGAACATATCGCTTTTCAGACGGGCTGAAATCGTCACCGGATAGGCTTTCCACCCCGACAGCGGGCTGACCAATGCCGGTCTTCTCAGGAGTAAATCAGTGTGGATATTCAGGTAGGCATTGTTGGATAACCCTTCGTGACTATCGAGGAACTCCTCAAGGACTTGGCGTAGAACCATGGGAGACAGGCTTTCCCGCTGAAGAGATTCCAGCGCCAAATAAAGCCGCGACATATGAATGCCCCGCGCATCACCGTCGTCGAGGCTCACTCCCGCATCAGCTCTTGCGCTCAAACGTTGGCCTTCCAGCAAAACAGGTAACGCAATGCCGCGCATGCCCACCCATTCGAGCGGCAAGTTTTGGCGATTGGATTGCGCGGCGATATCCGGGAGTGACAGCAAATTCATGTTCGGAACCATCGTGTTGATTAAATTCGATGTTACATTATAACAATACAAATCACGATGCCTTTTTCATGAACAGGCTTTCATATGCACAGACGCCATCTGCTTAATCTGATTCTGGCCGGCGCGGCATTCGCCTTGCCCTTTAGCGTGTCCGCTACGCAAATCCGCAATGCGCGGCTCTGGCGCTCGGATGACAAACTGCGTTTGGTTTTCGATTTGAGCGGACCGGTGCGCTACAAAACCTTCACGCTCAGCGCTCCTGAGCGGCTGATCATTGACCTGAATGGCGCCAGTTGGATTGGCGATTTCAGTCAACTGTCGCTCAATGACTCTGTCATTCGGTCAATCAGATCGGGTCGGTTCGGCCAAGGTGATACGCGGATTGTTCTCGATCTGAGTGATCCAGTACTGTTGAACAGCTTTCTTCTGGCGCCTCATGACGGCCAGGGATATCGCCTTGTCCTGGATTTGGTCAGCGCAAAACAGGCGCCTGTCGCGCCAATGGTTCCACGTGAAACACCCGCGAATAAGGTTCATCCAAAGCGCGACATCATCGTGGTTGTCGATCCCGGACATGGCGGAAAGGACCCCGGAGCAGTGGGAGCCAAAGGCGAGAGGGAGAAGGACGTAGTACTTTCCATTGCCCAGTTGCTGGCCAAGCGTCTGAAAAAAGAGAAAGGTTTCGACGTCAAACTGGTACGTAACGATGATTTTTTCCTGCCGTTGCGCAAGCGTGTGGACATCGCTAGGCAGCACAAAGCCGACATGTTTATCTCGGTGCATGCCGATGCGGCACCACGGCTGAGCGCTTCTGGCGCGTCGGTGTATTGCCTGTCGGAGGGTGGCGCAACGTCAGCGACGGCGCGTTTCATGGCGCAGCGAGAGAACGGCGCGGACCTGCTCGGCGCCACCAGCTTGCTCAATCTCAAAGACAAGGACCCGATGCTTGCCGGAGTGATTCTCGACATGTCGATGAATGCGACGATCGCCGCCAGTTTGCAATTGGGTAACGCGGTACTCGGCAGCCTGGCGGGCATCACTTCCCTGCATCAGAAACGCGTTGAGCAAGCCGGATTTGCCGTGCTGAAGTCACCCGATGTGCCTTCGATTCTGGTGGAAACCGGCTTCATTTCCAACGCTCGCGACAGTCAGCGGCTGGTCACTGCGAGGCATCAACAGGCGGTCGCGGATGGTTTGTTCGAGGGTTTGCAGCGTTACTTCGTAAAGAATCCGCCTATCGACAGCTACATCGCTTGGCAGCAACAGGAGCAAAAAGCGCAGGTCTAGCAGCCAGCAATCCGGCTGCAAGTGAACTTGGTGCTGCTGCCACCCGAGCTAGAGAAGCGATTGATGGTGGTCCAGCCTACCCGGCGGGTGTAGCCGACCCAGGCTTCACCGTCGGAGGCGATGCCGGTGAAGAACGTCAGTTGCCCAAATCGGCTGTTGGTCTGTGCCCAATAGCGATGGCCGTCCTTTTCAAAACCGCGCAAGTACAGCGTGCTGCCCACAGTGTTAACGCTGTAGGCGTTGCCATCGGCATCCACGCAGGCCAGCAGATTGGCGCTGCGCGTACACGTGGCAAGGGACGGCATCTGCGCCCACGCGTTGACAGTCATCAGCAAGGCAAGGCTCACCAGCGAGCATTTCAGCGCATTCATCAACACATTTCCCGACTAGCAGATTGATTGCAGATTCCAGCGCTTTGTCATTTAGCGCAAGAGCAGGGCTGGCTTATTCTTATTGTTATACTATAACATTAGTTTTAGCCAAGCCTGAGCTGGCCGATTTCAAGCGTTCAACTTCTGCGAGCCCATCGCCCGCGGCCAGAAAACGTCATGCGCAACCAGAAGCGTTGATCGGCTATTATTTTATGAGGATTATCCAATGTCAGCTGCGTTGCCCGTGACCGTTCTTTCAGGATTTCTCGGCGCTGGAAAAAGTACACTTTTGAATTACGTACTACGTAATCGCAAGGGTTTGCGCGTGGCAGTGATCGTCAATGATATGAGCGAGATCAACATTGATGGCAGCGAAGTTCAACGCGATGTCAGCCTGAACCGCGCTGAAGAGAAGCTCGTGGAAATGAGCAACGGTTGTATCTGCTGTACGTTACGCGAGGACTTGCTTGAGGAAGTCAGCAAGCTCGCCCATGAGGGTCGCTTCGATTATTTGTTGATCGAATCCACGGGAATCTCTGAGCCGTTGCCGGTGGCCGAGACGTTTACCTTTCGCGATGAGTCCGGCCAAAGTCTCGCTGACATCGCTCGCCTCGACACCATGATCACTGTAGTCGACGGGGTGAACTTCCTCCTCGATTACCAAGCCGCTGAAAGCCTCGCCTCCCGGGGTGAAATCCTCGGCGAGGAAGACGAGCGCTCGATCACCGACCTGCTGGTCGAACAAGTCGAATTCGCCGACGTGTTGTTGATCAGCAAGATCGACTTGATCAGCCAGAGCGAGCGGGAGGAATTGATGGCGATCCTCAAACGCCTCAACGCTCAGGCCGAAATCATTCCGATGGTGATGGGCGAAGTTCCGTTGGAGAAGATCCTCAACACTGGCCGTTTCGACTTTGAAAAAGCCGCACAGGCACCCGGTTGGCTACAAGAATTACGTGGCGAGCACGTTGCGGAAACCGATGAATACGGTATCGCCTCTACGGCTTATCGCGCGCGCCGGCCCTTTCACCCGCAACGCTTCTTCAGCTTCATCGACCGACCGTGGTTGAACGGTAAATTACTGCGCTCAAAAGGGTTCTTCTGGCTGGCAAGCAAACCCACGGACGCCGGTAGTTGGTCCCAGGCCGGCGGTTTGATGCGCCATGGTTTCGCCGGACGCTGGTGGCGCTTCGTGGCGAAAAACCAGTGGCCGCAGGATCAGGAAAGTACCGCAGCAATCATGGAAAACTGGACGCCGAGTGTCGGAGACTGCCGTCAGGAGCTGGTATTCATCGGTCAGAACATCGATTTCCTACAGCTTTTTGCCGAACTCGACGCTTGCCTGCTGAGTGATGATGAAATGGCGATTGGCGTCGAAGGCTGGCGATTGCTGCCCGACCCGTTCGGCCCTTGGCATGAAGAGGCCGCCTGATGCTCGCGCTCAAACTGCTGCAAAACCGCACGCGCTTGCAACACCAGGGCCCGGAGCCGAAAGCGCTGACACGCATCCTCGAGGAGCAGGTAAACCTCGCTGTCTGGCAGCGGCAATTGCCGTTGCACATTGCCGATTTCGCCAACTTGCTGTTGTCACTCAACGAACCCTTGGCGGAGTCGCTGTGCCTGGAACTGGCGGACGAAGATGATGAGCCGAACCTCAGTGGTCTGGCCGGCGGATTCCGCGATCTGGAGGGATATGAGGGGTTTATCTCCGACCTGAAGTGGCTGGTCAGCGCCTTCGCCTGTCTGCTCGGCGCGCGGCGCATCGGCTTGCGCCTGCGGGTGCTGGATAAGGCCATGTGCCCGCGTTTCCACGTCGATCATGTGCCGGTGCGGTTGATCACCACGTACGCGGGCGTTGGTAGTCAGTGGCTGAAAGAAGGCGCGATGGATCGTACGCAATTGGGCCAGGCCAACGCCGAGCCGCAGGATGCAAAGCAGATCCGGCAACTCAACAGCGGCGATGTGGCGTTGTTGAAAGGCGAAAAATGGCACGGCAATGAAGGCTTCGGGCTGATCCACCGCTCGCCGCAACCGGCAGCGGGCGAGCGACGGCTGATGCTGACCCTCGATTGGCTCGGCTAAAGCCTCAAGGCTTGAGCCACGAACCCTGGCTCTGGCCTTCGCAATACGGCTTGAGATACGCCGCGTCAGTAGCGACGCCGTAATAGTGGATGTCCTGGCGATAAGGCATATTGGCGACTTGCGCGTTGCTGCACACACCAAACGCACCGCTCGGGCACTGGTCGACGTACTGCACTTCGACTTTCTGCCCGGCCAGCGATGGCTGGCAGAAACCGTCGTTGAACAGTTTCTGCGGAATGTTGCGGTTCTGCTGGCAGACTTTGACGTCGAGCCGCTCGCCCTGACTGTGCACTACGCAGGCCTGAGCCCACACTTCGCTCGACAGCAACGCCAACAGCAACGACCATCCCATCCAACGCATCTTTGAATCTCCCAAGTAAGCTCCCGGCCATGTTGCAGAACATTCCCACCCATGTCATTGCTGGCCCTTTGGGTGCCGGCAAGACCAGCCTGATACGCCAGCTCATGGCGCAGCGGCCGACCGGCGAGCGCTGGGCGGTGCTGATCAACGAGTTTGGCCAGATCGGCCTCGACGCCGCGCTGCTGACTCGCGACGCCGATGGTATCGCACTGGGTGAAGTAGCCGGGGGCTGCTTGTGTTGCGTGAATGGTGCGCCGTTTCAGATTGGCCTTGGGCGTTTACTGCGCAAGGCCAAACCGGACCGATTGTTTATCGAACCTTCCGGGCTGGGGCATCCGGCGCAGTTGCTTAAACAGCTGAGCGAAGCGCCGTGGCTGGGGGTGCTGGCCGTTCAGCCGTGTGTTCTGGTGTTGGATGCTCAAGCGCTTCAAGCGGGGAAAGCGTTGCCGGCAGCGCAGCAGGAAGCGTTGCAAACCGCTGGCTTGTTGCTATTGAACAAGGCGGAAAATCTTGATGACACGGCCCGTACACAAATCGCCAGCCAGTTGCCGCCAGTCAGGTTGATCTGGACGCAACAGGCGCAACTACCTCTGAGTGAGCTGCCGGGCCTGGCCGCAAAAGCGCTCAACGGTGTGGATAATCTGGTCGTGCCCAAAGGACTGGGACAAATGCCGGCCGTCTGGAGTGATCCAACGGTGCCGATTTGTCTGAGTCAGGCGCAGGAGGGTAGCTGGAGTATTGGTTGGCGGTGGCATCCGGTTCAGACGTTCGACAAACAATGCCTTGCTGACTGGCTAACCCGCGTCAATTGGACGCGGGCCAAACTGGTTATCCACAGCCGGGATGGCTGGGTGTCTGCGAACGCCCTGGAGAATGCCGAGCTGATCTGGCAGGACAGCGAATGGCGAAAAGATTCGCGAATCGAGCTGATCTTCGCTGAAGCGCAGGATGTTGAGGGTTTGCAGCGAGGATTGTCGGGGTGTCGGAGGGATTAGATTAAAAGATCGCAGCCTGCGGCAGCTCCTGAACAGGATGTGCGTACCCCCTGTAGGAGTTACCGCAGGCTGCGATCTTTTGATCTTTCAGGGCTTCCACTTGGTGTGTTCCTGCCGCCACTGACTCAGCTCGATGACTTCCGCACGAGGCCTCTGCACCTCGACCACCGGCGGCGTGTCATCGAACGGGGCCGGGTAGGGCGCCAGTTCAATCTGCGCACTGTGCGCGCCAAATTGGGTGATGGTGCCGTTGTGCCGGGTTTCACCGGTTACGGTGAATTCGAAGTTGTACACCCGCGCCAGACGTCGACGGCCGTTGGCGTCCTTGATGAAGCCGATCTTCTTCAGCGCCACGTTACCGTCGAGCAGCTCGACGCGCACGTTCAGGCAATGCTGCTTGACCCGCTCCAGCGCCCGCTCGCGCAAGCCGTGGTTGTGCCATAGCCACGCGCCGGCAGCGGCGAACAGCATCAGCACGAAGATGTTTTCGAGGGTCAGCATCAACAAGGAACTCCAAAAGATAGCGTCAGCTTAACTGCGTCGCCGGTCTGTCGTACAGGCTGTGTTTCGTCGCATACTGCGCGGCTTGAATTTCAATCGTTTTACGGAAAAACCCGAATGAAACGTACGCCTCATCTGCTCGCCATTCAGTCCCATGTGGTGTTCGGCCATGCCGGCAACAGCGCCGCGGTTTTCCCGATGCAGCGGGTCGGGGTGAATGTCTGGCCGCTCAACACCGTGCAGTTTTCCAATCACACCCAGTACGGCCAGTGGGCGGGCGAAGTGCTGCCGCCGCAGCAGATCCCCGAACTGGTCGAAGGCATCGCGGCCATTGGCGAGTTGGGCAACTGCGATGCGGTGCTGTCCGGTTACCTTGGCAGTGCGGCGCAGGGACGGGCGATCCTCAGCGGCGTCGAGCGTATCAAGTCGGTCAATCCGAAGGCTTTGTATCTATGCGATCCAGTCATGGGCCATCCCGAGAAAGGTTGCAGCGTGCCGACCGAGGTCAGCGACTTCTTGCTGGAAGAAGCGGCGGCCGTGGCGGACATCATGTGCCCGAACCAACTGGAGCTGGACAGCTTTTCCGGGCGCAAACCGCAGTCGTTGTTCGATTGCCTGGCGATGGCGCGAGCCTTGTTGGCGCGCGGGCCGAAAGCGGTGCTGGTCAAGCATCTGGATTATCCGGGCAAACCGGCAGAGGGTTTCGAGATGTTGTTGGTGACGGCTGATGGCAGTTGGCACCTGCGCCGTCCATTGCTGGCGTTTCCGCGCCAGCCGGTGGGCGTAGGTGATCTGACGTCCGGTCTGTTCCTGGCGCGCGTACTGCTCGGCGACAGTCTGGTGGCCGCGTTCGAATTCACCGCAGCGGCGGTGCATGAGGTACTGCTGGAAACTCAGGCCTGCGCCAGTTATGAGCTGCAGCTGGTGCGAGCGCAGGATCGCATTGCGCATCCGCGGGTGAAGTTCGAAGCCACGCCGATCAGTCTTTAAGACCGCGTTGCCGCATTTGCGAGCAAGCTTTGCGCCTACAGATTTTGACTTTGCAGGCGCTGAGCTTGCTCGCGAAACGACCGTCTAAGCGCTACAAATCTCAGGCGTCGCCCTTGATCTCCTGATACCGCTTTTCCAGCTCCTGGCGGATCTGCCGGCGCTGCTGTGCCTGCATGTAACGGCGCTTGTCTTCACTGTTCTGCGGTTGCAGCGGCGGCACCGCAGCAGGTTTGCGCTGATCGTCGACCGCGACCATGGTGAAGAAACAGCTATTGGTGTGGCGCACCGAGCGTTCGCGGATGTTTTCGGTTACCACTTTGATGCCGACTTCCATCGACGTGTTGCCGGTGTAGTTGACCGAAGCGAGGAAGGTCACCAGTTCGCCGACGTGGATCGGCTCGCGGAAAATCACCTGATCCACCGACAGGGTCACCACGTAACGGCCGGCGTAACGGCTGGCGCAGGCGTAAGCCACTTCGTCGAGGTATTTGAGCAGGGTGCCGCCGTGGACATTGCCAGAGAAGTTGGCCATGTCGGGGGTCATCAGTACCGTCATCGACAGCTGGGCGTTTCCGGGTTCCATAACGTTCTCACGGGTCAAGGCTGTTTGCTGGAAGCACCTCTGCGGGTGCCTGGTCGCTTTTCAAAAGCACCGTTATCGGGACGCCGGGCGACAGACTGTCGTCACGCCGGGATCGATCTGTTTCCTTATATTGCACCGCCTTCCAGCAGGAAGTCGCGGTGTTACCCTGCAAAAGCCCGCCCCAAGGGCAATTCCCACATAAAAATCGGATTTTTACTTAGCTCGTTCAGACCTTTCTGACGTCTGCTCGCGAGCCTCGTCATTCAAGGAGCCCACGCCATGCATGCCATCAGCTTTATTCAGGACCTGGCAGTGATCATGTTGGTCGCAGGCGTGGTGACCGTGTTGTTCCACCGTTTCAAGCAGCCGGTGGTGCTTGGCTACATCGTCGCCGGGTTCATCATTGGCCCGCACACGCCACCGTTCGGCCTGATCCACGACGAAGAAACCATCAAGACCCTCGCCGAGCTGGGGGTGATTTTCCTGATGTTCTGCCTCGGGCTGGAGTTCAGCCTGCGCAAGCTGTTCAAGGTCGGCGCGACGGCGTTTATCGCGGCCTTCCTCGAAATCATCCTGATGATCTGGATCGGCTACGAAATCGGCCGCTGGTTCGACTGGAACACCATGGACTCGCTGTTCCTCGGTGCAATTCTGGCGATTTCCTCGACCACCATCATCGTCAAGGCGCTCAATGACCTGAAGATGAAGAACGAGCGCTTCGCGCAGTTGATCTTTGGCGTGCTGATCGTTGAAGACATCCTCGGCATCGGCATCATCGCGCTGTTATCAAGCATCGCGGTCAGCGGCACAGTCAGCTCCGGCGAAGTGTTTTCCACGGTCGGCAAGCTGTCGCTGTTCATGATCGTCGCACTGGTCATCGGTATTCTGCTGGTGCCGCGTCTGTTGGCTTATGTGGCCAAATTCGAAAGCAACGAAATGCTCCTGATCACCGTGCTGGGCCTGTGTTTCGGCTTCTGCCTGCTGGTGGTCAAGCTTGAGTACAGCATGGTGCTGGGTGCGTTCCTGATCGGCGCGATCATGGCCGAGTCGCGGCAACTGCTGAAAATCGAGCGGTTGATCGAGCCGGTTCGGGATCTGTTCAGTGCGATTTTCTTCGTCGCCATCGGCCTGATGCTCGACCCGCTGATCCTGCTGCAATACGCGTGGCCGATCGCGGTGATCACCGTCGCCGTGGTGCTGGGCAAGATGTTGTCCTGCGGGCTCGGTGCATTTATCGCCGGCAATGACGGACGTACCTCACTGCGCGTGGGCATGGGGCTGTCACAGATTGGCGAATTTTCCTTCATCATCGCCGCGCTGGGCATGACCTTGCAGGTCACCAGCAACTTCCTTTATCCCGTCGCAGTGGCGGTGTCGGTGATCACTACGCTGCTGACGCCATACCTGATTCGTGCGGCTGATCCCCTGTCGATCAAATTGTCGGCAGCGGTGCCCAAACGTCTCGGTCGCGTGCTTGGCATGTATGGCGAATGGCTGCGCAGCATTCAGCCGCAAGGCGAGGGCGCGATGCTGGCGTCGATTATCCGCAAGATTTTGCTGCAAGTCGGGGTCAACCTGGCGCTGGTGATCGCGATTTTCTTCAGCGGTGCGTTCTTTGCCGAACGCATCTCGGCGTGGCTGCAGGACTGGATCGCGGATCCGAGCTGGCAGAAGGCATTGATCTGGGGCGGGGCGTTGTTGCTGTCGTTGCCGTTCCTGATCGCCGCCTATCGCAAGCTCAAGGCGCTGTCGATGCTGCTGGCGGAGATGGGCGTGAAGCCGGAGATGGCCGGGCGTCACACGCAGCGAGTGCGCCGGGTGATCTCCGAAGTGATCCCGATTCTCTCGCTGCTGGTGATTTTCCTGCTGTTGGCAGCCTTGTCGGCCAGTATCTTACCGACCAACAAGTTGCTGGTGCTGATCGCGGTGGTCGCGGCCGGCGTGGCGGCGCTGCTCTGGCGCTGGTTCATCCGCGTGCACACGCGGATGCAGGTGGCCCTGCTGGAAACCCTCGACAACCACAAGGAGTCGTCGGGGCATTGACCACACGGGACGTTGGGGCGATCAGCTTTCCAGCCAGACGTCCCGCGCCCAGTGCCATACCGATTCCCAGGTTTCTTCGGCGATCAGCTCTTCTTCGGCCTGCCACAACACGACGGTGCCGTCTTCTTCGACGCAGTAGTAGTCATCGCCGTCCTGGCAGATCGGAATCAGGCTGCGGTCGACACCGGCATCCCAGGCGTTGGCGGCCACGTCCGGCAGATAGGTGTGCGATTGCGGGTCGGTGACGGTAACCGGCTCCAGGCTGCCATAGACCACATCACTGACCGTCAACAGGAATTCTCTGAAGACAAACGGGATATCGATGAACAGTTGTTCCTCGATTTCCACCAGCAGGTCTTCGTCAGGCAGCTCCAGTGGAACCGGTACGGGTTCGTTGGCTTCGCGCAGTTGTTCGATGATTTCTTCCACGTCCGGGATCCTCTTGCTTGAATGGCGCGGTTTATATGGGCCGGTTTATACAGTAGCTCGCTATAGATGCAACCGCGAAATAGAAAACCCCGGCCGAAGCCGGGGTTTTTATCACAACAAGTGAAGCGCAGGAGGGGATCAGCCGTTCTGGCGGATACCGGCGACCAGCCAAGGCTGGTTGTCGCCCTGCGGACGCTCCATGTTCCAGCTTTCGCTGAACACTTCGCCCTGGTCGAAACGCGAAGTCTTCGACACGCCGTTGAAAGTCAGGGTGGCGATGGTCTTGTCGGCGCGATCATCGACGCCATCCAGTTGTACCTGGAGGTTGTCGATGAAGGTCGACTGGAATGCATCGCCCAGATCTGCACGCTCACGCTTGAGGAACTCGAGCATTTGCGGGGTCACGAACTCGGCGATCTTGTCCATTTCGTTGGCGTCCCAGTGTTGCTGCAGGGCCTGGAAGTGGCTGCGTGCAGCTTCGAGGAAGCGCTGTTCGTTGAACCAGGCTGGCGCGTTGATCACCGGACGAGCGGCAGCGGGTGCCGCCGCCCCCCCGAAGATCGAACCCATCGGCGAAGGGTTCTGCGGGACCGCTTCACGTTGCAGCGGCGCGCCGGCTGGAGCGAACTGCTCCTGTTGCTTGCGGCGACGAGCGGCAATGAAGCGGAAGATCACGAACGCGATCACAGCCATGATCAGGATGTCGAATATCTGCATACCCTGGAAGCCGCCGCCCATGAACATGGACGCGAGCAAGCCACCGGCGGCGATACCGGCCAGAGGGCCGAGCCACTTCGAAGCGCCGCCAGCCTTGGCAGCAGCACCGGCGGCACCGGCAGCACCAGCGGTCGCCGCAGCGCCGCCCATGCCTGGAGAAGAAGGAGCCATCTGGCTGGTCTGGTGCGTCGGCGCAGCGCCGGCGCTTTTGCCACCACCAAAGCGCTTGGCATTGGCGTCGAGGCTCATCGTCAGGCCGATGCACAACGCCATGGCGATGCTAAGAAAACGTTTCATAAAGGGAATTCCCGTTTGTGGAGACACGCGCGCCATGTTGCACAGCTCAACTGTTACTGGCTAGCGAGAGAGTGTTTCGGGCTTTTGCCTGACAGGTTGCGTTCAGCTTGGAAGAGGCAAGAGGCCTTCTACCTTTTGGCTGTAGGAAAGCGCGACAGGTTCAGTGGGAAATGTACTTAGCGACGAAACGCCAGCATCACTACCCCGGCGGTGATCAAACCGATGCCGCCCCACTGGCGCAAATCAAGCTTCTCACCCAACAGAACTACGCCGAGCACCGCCACCAGCACCACGCTGAGCTTGTCCACCGGCGCGACAAGCGACGCCGGGCCGACTTTCAAGGCGCGGAAGTAGCACAGCCATGAAGCGCCGGTGCCCAGCCCGGATAACAGCAGGAACAAGTAACTCTTGGCGGAAATCGAGCCCAGTGACTGATATTGGCCTGTGGCGTACAGAATCAACGCCAGACTGACGAGCACCACGATGGTGCGCAGCAGGGTGGCGAAATCGGAATTGACGTTCTCAATACCGACTTTGGCGAAGATCGCCGTCAGCGCGGCGAAGGTCGCCGAAAGCAGAGCCCAGAATGTCCAGGAAGAGAAGAAGCCCGAGCCCATCGACATATCCTTGATCAATCGCCAACACTTGACCCTGTGGGAGATTCTATGTTGGCCAGCAACCCTAAAATCTCAGGCTAATCGGTATTCGCCCTGATTTTTCATCAGGGCGAATGCCACTCGACAGAGCTTGCGAGCAAGGGCCACTAACGCCTGTGTTTTCGAGAAGCCTCTGGCCAGGTAAGACTCGTAAAATGGTTTCCACTTCGTTGAGCGACTCGCCGCCATCGCGGCGTTGTACGTCAACCGACGGATCTCCGGGTCTCCTTTTTTGGTCAGGAATCTCGGGCCATTCTTTTTACCCGAATCGTCCACTGTCAGATCCATACCCAAAAACGCGATGAAGGCATCGCTATTGGCAAAGTCACCGCGCATATAGGTCGTTGACAACCCAGTCGCCGTCAGTTCTCCCACGCCTTCAATCGCTTTGCAGCGGTCAATATTGTCTTCAATACCCGCCTCTTTGCTGACCTTGCGCAGCAGTTTCTGAATGACCTGATCGGATCGTTCGAATGCTTTTTGCTGAGCAGCACGCTCTTTTTTCAGCAAGGGTTCATCGGCCCAGCTCAACATAAGCCCCGTATGGTTCTGAATTAACGTCGCGCGTCTGTGCAGCAAGCTTTTCAGTACGGTATAGGCCTTGGGTGGCGGGTTCCAAAGCCGCAATTTACATTGCTCATTCGTCAAATAACGTGCGAGCACGCGGGCATCGCAGGGATCATTTTTGGCCCGTTGACCGACCCCGCGACGATAATGGCTAACTCGATAAGCATCTACGACATAGACCTGATGCCCCATCGCATGAGCCAGATCAACAGTCTCCAAGTGGTAGATGTTGGTGGCTTCAACAGCGATAGCGCTTTGCGCAGGCAAAGTTTTGAGCCAACGTTTGAGGGCGGCTCGATCATTTTTGACCGACTCAATTGTTTCCAGGTCAGCACGATAGACAACGACTTCGGCCTTGGCGATATCGATACCAACAACCGTCTGCGAAGTAAGGATTGTCATGACGAATCCTCGGAGCTAGGGTTTAAGAGCTTGTTGGGGTCTACCGTTGCGCTGGCTTGTCTCTATCGTCGGTTTACCGATGAATTCCTTATCGGCGCTTTGGGTAGAAAGGGCGGGACGAGAAGTCTCCCACGGTCTGTACTGGTCAGAGTCAGAATCGAGTCTGTAGTCCCGCCCACCCCTTCAAGTCTAAACATACAAGCGAGCCTGCTCGCGAAAGCTGCACTGCGGTTTATCAGATCAACCACGCTGACGTCATTCGCGAGCAGGATCGCTCCCCCAGAAAAGCGAAACCGGCTTCAGATCGCTTCCAGCTTCGCGTAACCCAGCATCAGCCACTTGCTGCCTTCGCTGAAGTTCACCTGCACTCGCGCCTGCGCGCCGGCACCTTCGAAGTTGAGGATCACGCCGTCGCCGAAAATCGAATGGCGCACTGCCTGGCCGAGGCTGAAACCCGTTTCTGGAATTTCGCTGCCGCTGAACAGGTTGCTGCCGCTCATCGACTGGTTGCCGCCAAACGGTCGGCTGACGCTGTTCGACAAGCGCACTTCCTGAATCAGGCCTTTCGGCACTTCACGGACGAAACGCGAAACCTTGTTATAGGTTTCACTGCCGTACAGGCGTCGGGTTTCAGCATAGGTCATCACCAGGTTCTGCATCGCCCGCGTGATGCCGACATAGGCCAAGCGTCGTTCTTCCTCAAGACGACCCGGTTCTTCCAGGCTCATCTTGTGCGGGAACAGGCCTTCTTCCATGCCGACGAGGAACACGTAGGGAAATTCCAGGCCTTTGGCGCTGTGCAGCGTCATCAGCTGAATGCTGTCTTCGTGCTCGTCGGCCTGAGTGTCGCCAGCCTCCAGCGACGCGTGGCCGAGGAACGCTGCCAATGGCGTCAGTTCTTCGTCTTCTTCGTTGTTCTCGAAGTTGCGCGCGGCACTGACCAGTTCCTCAAGGTTTTCTACCCGCGCCTGGCCTTTCTCGCCTTTTTCCGCTTCGTGATAGGCGATCAGGCCGGACTGCTCGATGACGGTTTGCGTCATCAAGTGCAACGGCATGTCCATGCACTTGGCGGCAAGGTTCTCGATCAGCTCGATAAACGCGCCCAGCGCACCGGCGGCACGGCCGGTCAGGCCTTTATTGGCGACCAGTTGGCGCATCGCTTCCCACATCGACACATCGCTGTGACGGGCGTGGTCGCGGATCGCTTCGACGGTTTTCTCGCCGATGCCACGGGCCGGAACGTTGATCACCCGTTCCAGCGCGGCATCGTTGCCGCGACCTTCGAGCAGGCGCAGATACGCCATGGCGTTCTTGATTTCCGCGCGCTCGAAGAAGCGTTGGCCGCCATAGATGCGGTACGGAATGCGTTCGCGCAGCAAGGCTTCTTCAAGAACGCGCGATTGGGCGTTGGAGCGGTACAAAATCGCGATATCGCTACGCGCCAAGCCGGTTTTCAGCGCGCTTTCGATGGTTTCGACAACGTAGCGTGCTTCGTCGTGTTCGTTGAACGCAGCGTACAGATTGATCGCCTCGCCGTCGCCGCCATCGGTCCACAACTCTTTGCCGAGACGTCCGGTGTTGTTGGCAATCAGCGCGTTGGCAGCCTTGAGGATGCCGGCGGTGGAGCGGTAGTTCTGTTCCAGACGAATGGTCACCGAATCGGCGAAGTCGGAAGAGTACTGATGAATGTTCTCGATCTTCGCGCCGCGCCAGCCGTAAATCGATTGGTCGTCGTCGCCGACCACCATCAGGCTGTCGCCGCCCTTGCCGAGCAGGCGCAACCAGGCGTACTGCACGGCGTTGGTGTCCTGGAATTCGTCGACGAGGATGTGGCGGAAACGCTTCTGATAATGCGCCAGCAGGCCCGGATGATCGCGCCACAGGTCGAGGGCGCGCAGGAGCAGTTCGGAGAAGTCGATGACGCCGGCGCGCAGGCACGCCGCCTCGTAAGCTTCGTAAATGCTGCGCATGGTCGCCAGGTACAAGTCGCCGCTGGCTTGAATGTGTTGCGGGCGCAGACCTTCGTCTTTCTGCCCGTTGATGAACCACTGAGCCTGACGGGCCGGCCAGCGTTGCTCGTCCAGCCCCAGCTCACGGATCACCCGCTTGACCAGCCGTTGCTGATCGTCGCTGTCGAGAATCTGGAAGGTCTGGCTCAGCCCGGCTTCCTGCCAATGTGCCCGCAGCAAGCGGTGCGCCAGGCCGTGGAAGGTGCCGACCCACATGCCGGCCGGGTTGATACCCAGCAACTGCTCGATGCGATGACGCATCTCGGCAGCGGCCTTGTTGGTGAAGGTCACCGACAGAATAGAGTGAGGCGAGGCGTTTTCGACCTGGATCAACCAGGCGATACGGTGCACCAGCACTCGGGTTTTACCGGAACCGGCGCCGGCCAGGACCAACTGACGACCAACGGGGGCTGCTACGGCCTGGCGTTGGGCATCGTTGAGGGAGTTCAGCAGAAGGGAGAGATCATCGCGCATCGGGGCATTCTAGGGTGCGCCGCAGGCCCGGGCAAACCGAGCTTTGCATTAGCCGATGAAAGTCCTGCCGATGACGACCGGTCGGTCACCGGCTACAGGCGTCAGCCCGTCTCGCTTTGCGGGTTTTGCTGGTGCCACGGTCGGGAAAAGTTTCGCGCAAATTATGATCTGGAGCAGTTTGGCAACGGGATCTGCTTGTGTATGCTCCGTCCACGTTTCGGGCGCACGCCCTCCTTATAAGAACAAGAACGTTGCCCATGACCCTCAGCTCCGAACTGTCGGGCCCCTCTGTGGAACCCCGGGTTGTCCGCAAGCACTACGCAACCGAAATGGCGGTCGAGCGCACGCGCCTGCTGTATCAGGGTTCTTTATTGCCCACGCTGTTCATGTTGATCAATGGTCTGGTCTGCGCCGGTTTGCTCTGGAGCCCGCAGCGTTACTTCGTGGTCAGCGTCTGGCTGGTCTGGTTGCTTTCGCTGGTCGCCCTGCGGGTGATACAGGTGGCAGCGTTTGATTCGGCAATCCCCAATCGTCAGGCCCAACCCATCTGGCGCCGAATGTTTCTGCTCGGCTCGACCATGACCGGCCTGACGCTCGCCGGTGCCGGCATCGCATTGGTGCCCGCCGACAACTTCATGCAGCAAGCCTGGGTGTTCGGCCTGATCGGCGCGGCGACCCTGTCAGCCAGTGTCGCCTACGCGGTGAGCCTGCCGGCGTTCCTGTCCTTTACCTTGCCGTGCCTGCTGCCGGCCATCGGTTATCTGTTTTGGGGCGGCGATGAGCTGGCGCGTGGCTGGGGTTGGCTCGGGTTGATCCTGTTGGGCTCGCTGAGCGTGGTGGCGTGGCAGGTCAATCGACTGATTGATCGCGGTTTGCTGCGGCGTTTCCAGAATCAGCACCTGATCGAACATTTGCAGCAGACGCAGTCGCGCAGCGAGCAGCTCAATCAGGAGTTGGCCCGGGAAATCGAGCATCGCCGCTGCGCCGAGGGCAAGTTGCGCGAAGCGCAGGTCGAACTGGAAGACCGTGTCGCGCAACGTAGCCGAGAACTGGACGCCGCCAACCAGGCCCTGAGCAAAAGCGAAGCCCGTCTGGCGCTGGCGTTGAAGGCCAGTGAGCTGGGTTTGTGGGACTGGAACCTGCAAACCGACGAAGTCCACCACACGCAGATTCAGGAATTGTTCGGCCTCGCCCCGGAATACGTCACGGCGATCCTGCGTGACCTCAAGCCGCGCCTGCATCCCGAAGACGTGCCGACGCTCAAAAACGCGCTGATCGAGCATTTGAAGGGCCGCACCGAGGACTATCAGATCGAGTACCGCGTGCGTCACGGTGATGGCCACTGGGTCTGGATCGAAGACCGTGGCCGCGCCGTCGAGCGTAGCGACAGCGGGCGGGTGATTCGCATGGTCGGCACTCGCCGCGACATCAGCGCCAGTAAAAGTGTGGAAGAGCAGCAGCGGCTGGCGGCAACGGTGTTCGAAGCCGCCAGCGAAGGCATTGTGATTCTCGACCCTGACTACGCGCTGATCGCAATCAATCAGGCGTTCAGTCGAGTCACTGGCTACGACATTGACGACATGCTCGGGCGCAACGTTGTGGAGTTGCCGTGCAGCCGCGACGCGCGCCGCCATTACGTTGCGATCCGTCATGCCCTGGAGCAACACGGCAGTTGGCAGGGTGAACTGGTCGAAACCCGCAAGAACGGCGAGCTGTATCCGCAATGGCTGCAACTGAGCGCGGTGCGCGATAGTCGGGGAAATGTCAGTCATATCGTCGGCTTCTTCGCCGATCTCTCGGCGCGGCGCGAATCAGAAGAGCGCATGCGTTATCTGACCCATTACGACGAACTCACCGGGCTGGCGAATCGCTCGTTGTTCCGCGAGCGTCTGCACGAAGCGCATCAGCGGGTTAGGCAGGGCGGGCGCCGCAGTCTGGCATTGCTGCATATCAATCTGGATCGCTTCAAATTGCTCAACGACAGCCTTGGCCACGAAGTCGCTGACCAGTTGCTGCAGAAAATGGCCCGACGGCTGGTGAATGCGTTGCCGGAAGCCGACACCATTGCGCGCTTATCCGGCGATGAATTCGCGGTGCTGTTCGATGCCTACGGTAATTTGTCGAGTCTGGCGCGGGTCGCTACGCGGTTATCGACCAAGTTGCGCTTGCCGCTGACGGTGGACGGGCATGAGCTGGTGGTCAGCGCCTCGATGGGCATCAGTATGCTGCCGGACAATGCCCGTGAGATCTCCGCGCTGGTCAGCCAGTCGAACATGGCCATGCAGCACGCCAAACACTTGGGCGGCAATAACTTCCAGTTCTACACCGACAGCTTGCAGGCCAGCACCCTGGAGCGTTTGCAACTGGAAAACCAGTTGCGCAAAGCCATCGATGACCAACAGCTCAAAGTCTTTTATCAGCCGAAACTGTGCCTGCAAAGCGGCCGGTTGAATGCGGCGGAAGCGCTGGTGCGCTGGGATCATCCAACCATGGGGCGGGTGCCGCCGGGGGATTTCATCGGGCTGGCCGAGGAAACCGGATTGATCGGGCCGATTGGCGAATTCGTCCTGCGGCAGGCCTGCTGGCAGGCGTGCGAATGGCAGCGTCAGGGCCTTGAGCCGATCCGCGTTTCGGTGAACCTGTCGGTGCATCAGCTGCGTCAGGGCAAGCTGGTCAGCCTGGTACGCCAAGTGCTGGAGGAAACCGGCCTGGCGCCGCACTACCTCGAGCTGGAGCTGACTGAAAGCCAGTTGCTCGACAGCGTCGAGCACATCATCGCGACCTTCCAGCAGCTGCGTGATCTGGGGGTGAAACTGGCCATCGACGACTTTGGCACCGGCTATTCGTCGCTCAGTTACCTCAAGCGCATTCCGGTGGATTACGTGAAGATCGATCAGGCGTTCATTCGTGGGCTGGGGGAGGGCAGTGAAGACGCGGCGATCACCCGCGCGATCATCGCCATGGCCCATGGACTGTCGTTGAAAGTGGTGGCGGAGGGCGTTGAACGCCAGGAGCAACTGGAGTTTTTACGCGCCGAACGCTGCGATGAAGTGCAGGGCTATCTGATCAGCCGTCCGGTGGAAGCCGCCGTTCTGGCCGGGCTTTTACGCGAACAGAGCAATCCGTATTAAGGGCTACATGCACGCCATCGCGCCTGATACGGGGGCATGGAGTTACGCATTGAGCAGGCAAAAAGCCAATTCATGTAGTATAACTACAAGCGTGCTACATCCTTGCCCATAAGAAGAGTCCAGCCCCTTGAATCTGCTGCAACACATCGCCCAATCACGTCACCTGTTACGCAAGTCGGAGCTCAAGGTCGCCGACCACGTGCTGCTTGACCCTGCGGCGGTGATGCACAGTTCCATGGCCGACCTGGCCCACAGCGTCGGCATCAGCGAACCGACCATCGTGCGCTTCTGTCGCGCCATTGGTTGCTCGGGTTTTCAGGATCTGAAACTGAAGCTGGCGCAGAGCCTGGCCGCCGGTGCCAGTTTCGGCCAGTTCGCGATCCACGAAGACGACTCGGTCGCCGATTACAGCCTGAAGATTTTCGACACCACCCTGCACACGTTGATGGAGGTTCGCGAGAAGCTCGATCCGATTGAGTTGCAGCGTGCGGTGACGCTGATGTCGCAGGCGCAGCGTGTCGAGTTCTACGGCTTTGGCGCGTCAGGCGCGGTGGCGGCGGATGCGCAGCACAAGTTCTTCCGTTTGCTGCTGACCGCAGCGGCGTATTCCGATCCGCACATGCAGGCAATGTCGGCGGTGACCTTGAAGCCGACCGATGTGGCGATCTGTATTTCCCAGTCCGGGCGTTCGAAGGATCTGTTGATCACCGCCAATCTGGTGCGCGAGAGCGGGGCTTCGCTGATTACCTTGTGCCCGAGCCAGACGCCGTTGGCTGAATTGTCCACCGTCAACCTCGCGATCGATGTGCATGAAGACACTGAAATCTATACGCCGCTGACGTCGCGTATCGCGCACCTTGTGGTGATTGATGTGTTGGCGATGGGCGTGGCGATGGCGCGCGGGCCGAGCCTGGTCAACCACCTCAAGAGCGTAAAGCGCAGCCTGCGCAGCTTGCGTCTGTCGCCTAAGGCCGCGAAAGCTCTGGATGATTAAAGCAAGGTCGTTCCGACCTTAATCGCGGGCAAGCCCGCTCCCACAGCGGATCTCCTCTGATACGAATTCTGTGTCATACCGAGATCAAATGTGGGAGCGAGCCTGCTCGCGAAGGCGTCCTCAACTAAACCAAAACCCTGCACAAGATTCATCGCACTGTCATCCGCAAGAAGCCAAACCGTCATCCCCCGCGCCTATCGTGAAACTCCCGTCATCGCCTTGGGAGACTCGAAATGGCTCAGCCCTACGAAGAACGCAACAGCGCAGCGAAAACCCGTCGTCAGCAGGAAGACCAGCGCCGCATGGAATTTCGCCGCGCCATCGAAGATCGCTTCGAACTTCGCCAGCTTCAGGCCGAAATCGGCGACTTTCCCGAAATCAATCACTGGCAGGCAGCGCCCGCAGCTTCCCGTCGAAGCGCTCAACCAGCGCGCTGATCTGCACGCGCTCGCTGCGGATAAACGCCAGGAAGGCGTGCGCCACCGGTGATAGCCGTTTGGCCTTGGCTTGCACCAGGCACCAGCTGCGCAGCAGCGGCAGTTCCTCGACCGGCAACTCGACGAGGCCGCCGGTCGCCAGCTCCAGGTTCAGGGCATGGCGCGTCAACAGCGCCAGGCCCAGACCTGCCACCACGCATTCACGCTGAGCTTCGGCCGAGGCCACTTCCTGGGTCTGGGTGAAGTGCACGCGCTTCTCTTTGAAATACTCTTCGCAGGCCAGTCGCGTGCCCGAGCCGGGCTCGCGGATCAGCAGCGTGTACGGCTCAAGATCCTGTAAGCGCAGCGGGCCCATGTGCGCCAGCGGATGATCCGGTCGCGCCACGGCGACAATCGGATTGTTCAGAAACGGCAGGAATTCCAGGCCCATGTCCTGCGGCACCATCGACATGATCACCAGATCATCGCGGTTGTCCGATAGTCGTCGGATCACTTGGCCACGGTTGACCACGGTCAGTTGCAGATTCACTTCCGGATGCTGGCGCTTGAACGCCGCAAACAGATGCGGGACGAAGTACTTGGCGCTGGATTCCACTGCGAGCTTCAGTTGGCCCTGCAGCGAACCCTGCATATCCGACAGCTGCATATCGAGGTTTTCCAGACGCCCGAAAATGTCTCGGCTGGCACGCTGAAGGGCTTCCGCGGCTTCGGTCATGTAGAGTTTTTTGCCGACGTAATCGAATAATGGCTGCCCGATCAGCTCTTCCAGCTGGCGAATCTGCAGGCTGACCGCCGGTTGCGTCAGAGACATTTCATCTGCGGCACGGCTATAGGAGCGCAAATCACACACTTCGTTGAAAATCTGCAACTGACGTAATGTCATACGCATCAAGGACTTACGCATTTTTTATAGGCTCTGACGGCGGGCTGGTGTTTCAACTATAAGTCTTTGCTTATGCCTGACCCAATTTTTATTCATTTTTGTTAATCCCTCATGAGCGCTAGTGTGGGGTCGCGACTAAATTGAAACATTTGGTCACGCGTCGACCTGGGTCTAGCAGGTCGTGGTGCCACCGGCTCAAGGGAACCTCCAAGTGATAAAAAAGATCCTGATCGCCAACCGTGGTGAGATTGCCGTACGAATCGTGCGAGCCTGCGCCGAAATGGGCATTCGCTCGGTTGCGATTTTTTCCGACGCTGATCGCCATGCCTTGCATGTGAAGCGTGCGGATGAGGCCCACAGCATTGGTGCCGAGCCACTGGCCGGTTACCTGAACCCGCGCAAGCTGGTGAACCTGGCGGTTGAAACCGGCTGCGATGCGCTGCACCCCGGCTACGGCTTCCTCTCGGAAAACGCTGAGCTGGCAGATATCTGCGCCGAACGCGGGATCAAATTCATCGGCCCTTCGGCAGAAGTCATTCGCCGCATGGGCGACAAGACCGAAGCGCGCCGCAGCATGATCAAGGCCGGCGTACCGGTCACGCCGGGCACCGAAGGCAATGTCGCGGACATCACCGAAGCGTTGGCCGAAGGTGACCGTATCGGTTACCCGGTAATGCTCAAAGCCACCTCCGGTGGTGGTGGTCGCGGTATCCGTCGCTGCAACAGCCGCGAAGAACTCGAACAGAATTTCCCCCGGGTGATTTCCGAAGCCACCAAGGCTTTCGGTTCGGCGGAAGTGTTCCTGGAAAAATGCATCGTCAATCCCAAGCACATCGAAGCGCAGATCCTCGGCGACAGTTTCGGCAACGTCGTGCACCTGTTCGAGCGGGACTGCTCGATCCAGCGTCGTAACCAGAAGCTCATCGAAATCGCCCCGAGCCCGCAACTGACCCCGGAACAGCGCGCCTACATCGGCGACCTGTCGGTACGTGCGGCCAAGGCTGTGGGTTACGAGAACGCCGGCACCGTGGAGTTCTTGCTCGCCGAGGGCGAGGTGTACTTCATGGAGATGAACACCCGGGTGCAGGTGGAACACACCATCACCGAAGAAATCACCGGGATCGACATCGTCCGTGAACAGATTCGCATCGCTTCCGGCCTGCCGCTGTCGGTAAAGCAGGAAGACATTCAGCACCGTGGTTTCGCGTTGCAGTTTCGTATCAACGCCGAAGACCCGAAGAACAACTTCCTGCCGAGCTTCGGCAAGATCACCCGTTACTACGCCCCCGGCGGTCCGGGCGTGCGCACCGACACAGCGATCTACACCGGCTACACCATTCCGCCGTTCTACGACTCGATGTGCCTGAAGCTGGTGGTCTGGGCACTGACCTGGGAAGAAGCGATGGACCGTGGCCTGCGCGCCCTCGACGACATGCGTCTGCAGGGTGTGAAAACCACCGCCGCGTACTACCAGGAAATCCTGCGCAACCCGGAATTCCGTAGTGGCCAGTTCAATACCAGCTTCGTTGAAAGCCACCCTGAACTGACCAACTACTCGATCAAGCGCAAACCCGAAGAGCTGGCCCTGGCCATCGCCGCCGCCATCGCCGCCCACGCAGGCCTATGAATGAAGCAGCTGCGAGCTTTTAGCTGCAAGCGGCAAGTAAAAGCAGATTGGCTTTTTCTTGCAGCTTTTAGCTTGAAACTTGCCGCTATGAGGAGATACCAATGACTAAGAAGATCTTCGTTACCGATACCATCCTGCGCGACGCTCACCAATCGCTGCTCGCCACCCGCATGCGCACCGAAGACATGCTGCCGATCTGCGACAAGCTCGACAAAGTCGGCTACTGGTCGCTGGAGTGCTGGGGCGGCGCGACCTTCGACGCCTGCGTACGCTTTCTGAAAGAAGACCCGTGGGAGCGTCTGCGCCAACTGCGCGCGGCGTTGCCTAACACACGTCTGCAAATGCTTCTGCGCGGCCAGAACCTGCTGGGCTACCGCCACTACAGCGACGACGTGGTCAAAGCCTTCGTCGCCAAGGCTGCAGTCAACGGCATCGACGTATTCCGCATCTTCGATGCGATGAACGACGTGCGTAACCTGCGCGTGGCTATCGAAGCGGTGAAAGCTGCCGGCAAACATGCTCAAGGCACCATCGCCTACACCACCAGCCCAGTGCACACCATTGACGCTTTTGTTGCGCAAGCCAAGCAAATGGAAGCCATGGGTTGCGACTCGGTGGCGATCAAGGACATGGCCGGTCTGCTGACCCCTTACGCCACTGGCGAACTGGTTCGCGCACTGAAAGCCGAGCAGTCGCTGCCGGTGTTCATCCACTCGCACGACACCGCTGGTCTGGCGACCATGTGCCAGCTCAAGGCCATCGAAAACGGCGCCGATCACATCGACACGGCGATCTCCAGTTTCGCCTCGGGCACCAGCCACCCTGGCACCGAGTCGATGGTCGCGGCCCTTAAAGGCACTGAGTACGACACCGGCCTCAATCTGGAACTGCTGCAGGAAATCGGCTTGTACTTCTACGCCGTGCGCAAGAAGTACCACCAGTTCGAAAGCGAATTCACTGCCGTCGACACCCGCGTGCAAGTCAACCAGGTGCCGGGCGGGATGATCTCCAACCTCGCCAACCAGCTGAAAGAGCAGGGCGCTCTCAACCGCATGGCCGAAGTGTTGGCAGAAATCCCGCGGGTGCGTGAAGACCTCGGCTTCCCGCCGCTGGTGACGCCGACTTCGCAGATCGTCGGCACTCAGGCGTTCTTCAACGTGCTGGCCGGCGAGCGCTACAAGACCATCACCAACGAGGTGAAGCTTTACTTGCAGGGCGGCTATGGCAAGGCGCCGGGCGTGGTTAACGAAAAACTGCGTCGTCAGGCCATCGGCAGCGAAGAAGTCATCGACGTGCGTCCGGCCGACCTGCTCAAGCCGGAAATGACCAAACTGCGTGCCGACATCGGCGCACTGGCCAAGTCGGAAGAAGACGTGCTGACCTTCGCCATGTTCCCGGACATCGGCCGCAAGTTCCTTGAGGAGCGTGCCGCCGGCACCCTCACGCCGGAAGTGCTGTTGCCGATTCCTGAAGCGGGTGGTGTGACAAAAGCAGGCGGCGAAGGCGTACCGACCGAGTTCGTCATCGACGTCCACGGCGAGACCTATCGCGTCGACATCACCGGTGTCGGTGTGAAGGCTGAAGGCAAGCGTCACTTCTACCTGTCCATCGACGGCATGCCGGAAGAAGTGGTGTTCGAACCGCTCAACGAATTCGTCGGCGGTGGCAGCAGCAAGCGCAAACAAGCGTCGGCTCCGGGCCATGTCAGCACCACCATGCCGGGCAACATCGTTGATGTGCTGGTCAAGGAGGGCGACACCGTGAAGGCTGGCCAGGCTGTACTGATCACCGAAGCGATGAAGATGGAAACCGAAGTCCAGGCAGCCATTGCCGGCAAGGTCACCGCGATTCATGTGGCCAAGGGTGATCGGGTCAATCCGGGCGAAATTCTGATCGAAATCGAAGGCTGAGATAACGGCCGCGATCCAACGCTTTAAACCTCGGGGGGGCATGTGCTCCCCTTTTTTTTGCTTTTTTCCCTGTAGGAGCTGCCGCAGCCTGCGGCAGCTCCTACAGGGATCGGTTAGAACGCCATGCGCCATTGGCCCATTACGGCGGTGTTGCGGCTGTCAGATGCGATGTCCCCGGTGACGCCCATGCCCAGCGTGTGGTTGGCGGACAGGGCCAGATCGAGGCCGGCATCGAGTGACAGGCTGTTGCGATCCAGTTGTGCTCCGGCGATTTCGAAATCGATGCCACCGTTGAGCAATTGCTGGCGGGTGTGCTGGTCGAGTTCGCCATAGGTGTGTTTCCAGCCTGTGCTCAAGCGCGGAGTCAGTTGCATGCCGTTGTCCAGGGTGTTGGTTTTTGCCACACGCAGGCCGAAGGTGCTGTTCAAGTTGTTTTGCGATTGCCCGTGGACTTTCAACGCCGCGTGGCCACCTTTTTCGCTGTAGCTGTCGCGTTGATAGCGCTGATAACCCAGATTGGCGAAAGGTTCGAGCGTGACGTCTCCCTCGCCGAAGTTGTAACCCGCTTCGGCGAAGGCCTGTTGGGTGCTGGCGTCGTAACTGCCTTTGAGACGATCGCTGAAACCATTGAACGCCACTCGACGTTTGCTGCTGCCATCGTGGCTGGCATAGGTGGCGCCGAAACGCAGCGCCAATGGGCCGTCCTGGCGAACGGCATACGCACCGACGTGCCAGCTGTCGAGGTCGCCGTCGGAGTGTCGGGCATCCAGCTTCGTCTGCGATTTACCGCCGATGATCCCGACATGCCATTGCTCGTCGAGGCGCCAGTCAGCACCCGCAACCAGACCTTGAGTCGAGTGTTTCAGCGTGCTGTCGGTATCACGATCAATCTTGCCGCCATTGCCCAGTGCCTGCACCCAGAGTCGGCCGTTGCCCTCACTGGCGCTGATCGAAGTTGAGCCACCGTCTAACTGGCGCATGGCAGACAGCATGCTGTCGCTGACCGGATTCACGGCGTTGAGCGTGGCTTTGGCGAGGTTGGCGTTGCTGCCGGCGGCGAGTTGTTCCAGAGCGATCGCAGCCGTGTCCAGGTTACTGCCGAGCAGGGCAACAAGGGCTTTGTTTGCTAATACGGGAGAAGGTGAAACCGAAACCCTCGCAGGCGCTGCGCTTGCGATAGGTTCTGGCGCTACAGCAGACGTTTGAGTAGCGACCGGTGTGGACGCCACGGCAGAAGCTGCTGCTGCCGATGGAGCGGAAACCGCTTGCAGGGCCGAAACCGTCGCCGGACCAGATGGCTGCGCAGAGGCGGTTTCGTCAGACGCTGGAGGCGTTAGTGGAACGGGCGCGGTATTGGGTGTCTGATCAATTCCTTTGGCAATCTCAAGAGCATTTTCCGAGTTCGCGACGCTTTCAACCGTCACACCATTTCGGCTGTACGTCAGCCCAACCGTCTTCTCGTCGTATTTCAGCGTCGGCGTCATGAACGCCAGATCGTTTTCGATACGGCCGAATTCCCCGACGACTTTTTCGGCTTTCAGAATCGTATGCTGACTGCTTTGAGGGTAGTCACCGCCAGTGATCAACTGCAAAGTCGAATCACCCAGATTGGCCGTTCCGGTGACATCGACGGTCTTGCTGACGCCTTTCGCTTTGACCTCGTAAGCCAGAGTAGCGCTGGGCTTCAGGTTCAGATCGCCATTGACGGAAGGTGCGCCCAGCGCCTGATTAACCGTCAACAGTCCATGAACATTCAAAGTACCCGTTGCACCTCCACCCGCGAACTGACCCTTTTCATCGACGGTGACTGCGCCGCCAATGATTGCCCGGTTGTTGAGGCTGCCGCCGGCCGATACAAAGGCTCCTTCATTGATCCCGCCTTTATTGATCAGCGTGCCTTCGACCACGGCATGTCCAGCGATCACACCTTCATTGGTGAAGGTGGCTCCAGGGCGCACCACGACCCCGGCGCTGAAATCCGAAGGCGTATTTTTGGTTCGATTCCAGACGCCTTGTTTGACTTCCAGTCCATCGAAGTTTCGCGTTTCCCCCAGCGAACCCTTGGCAGCATCGAGTTGCAAGACATTCGCGCCGCCAGCGCCATCCACCGGGCCTGCGAAGCTGCCGTTCCCTGTGACGATGAGCAAATCATCGCGGTCATCAAAAGGCTCGGCATAACCCTTCTTGTCGATCGGCGTTTTGCGCGTGTCGGGATCGTTGCTGAAAGTCTCGAGTATCGCCGTCAGTGCGCCGGCTGTCGGCACTTTGGCAGGCACTTCTTCGGCTTGTGTGAATTGAACGCAGCCCACCGCGAGAGTGATGGCCAGCGCCAGTTGTTTCGGTTGGTAGAAGTGTTGAACGGGCATCAAGTAAGGCCTCTTTTGACAGGAGGCCAAACTCTAAATTGAAGGCCCGCGGGGCCGATGTCAGCTACTTCTCACAGGTTTGCGGCTTCTGTCAGTTTCCTCTGTGGAAAATTTCCGCGAGCGTGGGAACGGCTGGTTTTACCCCGCCGTTGCGGCGTGTTTTCCTACAGAAATTACAGATGTAACCCGCTGGCAAACTCAAAAACTCATCTGCCATTGCCCGATCATCCCGTGATTACGGCTGTTGCTGCCAATCTCGCCGCTGTAACCCACACCCAGGGTATGCCGCGTCGAGATCCCCACATCCAGTCCTGCTTCCAGCACCAGACTGTCCCGATCCAGTGAACTTCCATCGACGCTGAATGCCGTGCCGCCGGTGACAAACGCCTGACGTGTCGAACTGCTGACATCGCCGTAGGTGTGTTTCCAGCCCGCTGCCATGCGTGGCGTCACGCTCATGCCGTTGTCCAGGCTGCTCAGGTGCGCCAGGCGCACGCCGAAGGTGCTGCTGAAGTTGTCCTGGGTCTGGCTGTCGACTTGCAGCGCGGCGGCGCCACCTTTTTCTTTGTAACTGTCGCGGTGGTAGCGCTGGTAGCCGAGGCTGGCGAACGGTTCGGCACTGAGGCGGCCGCTGCCCAGTGCATAGCCGAGTTCGGCAAAGGCTTGCTGGCTGTCGGCGTCGTAATCACCTTTCGGGCGATCGCTGAAACCGTTGAAGGCGATCGTGCGTTTGCTCTCGCCCTGATGCCCGCTATAAGCGGCGCCGAGACGCAGGGCAATCGGGCCGTTCTGATGCAGCGCGTAGACGCCGGCGTGCCAGCTCTCGACGTTGCCATCGACACCAGTGGCGTCCAGGTCGGTTTTCGAATAACCGCCGAGCACACCGAGTCGCCATGCAGGATTCAACGACCAGTCGGCACCGAGCACGCTGCCTTTGGTGCGCTGTTCCAGACCGCTGCTGCCGTGCTCGCCATCGAGCTTGCCGTAGCCGCCAATGCCTTGCAGCCAGAGACGACCACGTGCATTCGGATCATTCAGGTTGCGTGCTTCGGACGGCACGCCATTGGCCGCCAACACGGGCGTGTCGCGTTGATCGAGACCGACCAGCAGGCCCGGGCTGCCGCCAATTTGTTGCAGCGCCGCGAGCATGCTGCTGCCCACCTGACTGCTGGCGCCGAGGGTGGCGCTGGTCAGATTGGCGTTGCTGGCGCCGGCCAATTGCTCGATGGCCGCACCCGCCGTGCTTTGCGTGGTGTTGAGCAAGGCGTTGTACAGTGCGTTGTTCTTGCCCATTGAGGCGAGGCTGTTGGCGGCGTTGCTGCCATTGCCGGTTGCAGCGAATTGGTTGAAGGCGACATCGTTGCGGGTGTAAGTCAGATCGACTTGAGTCGGCGTGTAGGCGAGGGTCGGCGTGAGGAATGCGTAGTCGCTGGTGACCTTGCCGAACGTACCGTTGACCTGCGCGGCTTGCAGCACGGTGTATTGGCTCTGCCACGGGTAGGTGCCGCTGCCGGGGTTCACCGCCAGGGTCGCGCCGTTGAGGTTGGCCGTGCCGCCGACCTGTACCGGGGCGCTGCTGCCATCGGCGTTGACGCCGTAGGCGAGGGTGGATGCACTGGTCATGTTCAAGTCGTGAACGATGCTCGCACGGCCGAGGCGGGTGTCGGTGCGCAATGTGCCGTTGACGTTGAGGCTGCCGACGGATCCGCCGCCGGCATACACGCCGCCCGCGTCGACGCTCAGGTTGCCAGCGATGCCGCCCTGGTTGATCAGCGTCGCGCCGTTGCGCACCGCGCCGCCGTCGCTGAAATCGCCGCTGCCGGTCAGCGTCCATGCGCCTTGTTTGACCTCCAGCCATTCGAAGTTGCGGCTGGCGCCGAAGCTGCCGCCCGCCGCGTCGTCCATCACCACCCGGTCGTAACCGCTGCCACCATCGACTACGCCGACAAAGCGGCTGCCGTTGCGCAAAGTCAGGCTGTCGTTGCCGGCGCCCAGATCCAGTGCGAGCCCATTGCTGCCGCTGATGGTGCCGGCGTTGACCACGTTGTCGGCGAACTCGCCGACGAATTTCACGCCGAAACCGTTGAGGCCTTGAATGGTGCCGAAGTTCTCCAGCGTGGTCGCTGCCAACCCCGAGTTGCCGCTGCCGTCGTCGACCAGAATCGCGCTGTCGGCGCCGCTGATCAGCGCACCGCTGGCGTTAAGGATGTAACCGCCACCGAGGGCGATGCCTTCGCTGCCATTGGCGAAACCGCCCTTGTCCACACCACCGGCGCCAACGCCTTGAATGGTGCCGTAGTTTTCGATGTGGGCGATCTTGTCGATGTCCACGCCATCGCCGTCACCGTTGGCTTGCAGCCCGGAATAGGCGCCGGTGATGGTGCCGTGGTTGATCACGGTGCCATCGCCGTCGGAACCGTAGCCCGAACCATTGCGCCCGGTGATCTGACCGTAGTTGACCAATGTCGCGCCGAGGTCGGTGGTGATGCCGTGACGGCCACCGGAAATCACTCCGTAGTTGGTGATCGACACACCGGTTGCGGTATCGATATCGATGCCGTCGAATTTCTCGTCGGCGTTGTGCGAGTCACCCGTGGAGATCTCGCCGTAGTTGGTAATGGTCGCGTTGGCGCCGGTCTTCATGCCGTCGCTGGCGTCGCCGCGAATCAGCCCGCCGGCACGGTTGATGATCGTGGTTTTTACGCCGTCACTGCGCAGCGCATCAAGGTCCAGCCCTTGGCCCGTGGTCGAGCGAATAATGCCGCTGTTGTCGATCAACAGGCTGCCGCTGACGAAGTTGCTGTCGATGCGCAACGCGTCGTTGGCACCGAGAATCTGCCCACCGCTGCGGTTGTAGATTGAATAGTTGCGCGCCTTGCTCTCATCACCACTGCTGTCTATGGCGCGGCCGCCGCTGGAAATGATCTTGCCGGCGTTATCGATGATCACGCCCATGCCGCTGGTTTGGTCCTTCAGGCTTACAGCCTTGCCGCTGTTGGTGATGCTGCCGGGTGCCGAAATCGTCAGCGTGTCGCTGCCGCCCAGGGTTTGGGAGGCGCTGGTGGCGGTGTCGATCTGCACGGTTTTGCCGTGGGCGGCGCTGGTGGCAATTAGCAGGGCAATGGCGAGGGGCAAACGCTGAGGCGGGAAGGGCATGAGTGGACGGCCTTTTTGTTATGAGCGGGCCGTCCTGTATAGCGATGGGTTTTTACAGAATGATGTCTGTGCTGTTGCAGAACGGGTTAGCTGCGGCGTTCGTACGCCTTGCCGTAATGCCGCTCCATGCGCGCCTGAATCAACTCCAACCCGATCGACATCACCCAGTAAATGATCGCCGCGGTCGTGAGCATTTCGATGTAGCGATAGCTGGAGCGCCCATACGACTGCGCGAGAAACATCACTTCCCAGACCCCCATCACCGAAATCAGCGACGAGTCCTTGAGCATCGAGATGAACTGGTTGGTCGTCGGCGGGATGATCGTGCGCATGGCCTGGGGCAGGGTGATGCGCCAGAAGATCACCGATTCGCGCATGCCCAGCGCCAGCGACGCTTCGCGTTGGCCATAGGGAATGCCGAGGATGCCGGCGCGGAAAATCTCACTTAAATAAGCGCCGTAATTCAGCGAGAGGGCGATGATCCCGGCAACGATGGCACCGGGCACGATGCCCAGTTGCGGCAAGCCGAGATAGATCAGCAGGATCTGGATCAGCAGCGGCGTGCCGCGAAAAAACGACGCGTAGAAACTGGCGATGCCGAACGCCACGGCGCTTTTCGACAGGCGTGCCAGTGCGGTGACGAAACCCAGCAATGACGAGGCGATAATCGAGCACACGCACAGAAACAGCGTGAGCGCCGCGCCTTGCAGAAAGCCGTTGGGAGCCAGATGCAGGCCGACCAGGTTGGGCAACTTGTCGAGGATGATCGAGAACTTCAGATCAAAGCTCAGGAAAAACCCGGCAAACAGGCAGAACATCGCCGCCCAGGTCAGATACAGCCGTGTGCGAAAACCGAAGAACCGTTGCAGGCGGGATTCAGTCACTGGTGGTCGTGGAGGTGTCGGGAAAGAAGTCATTGACTGATATCGGCGCCGATCCATTTCTGCGAGAGCTTGCTCAGGGTGCCGTCCTGTTTAAGTTGCGCGAACACTTCGCGCACTTTGGCATCCCATTGCGCGTCGCCCTTTTCGATGGCGACCGAGTTCGGCTCCGAGTACAGCGGCGCGCCGGCCAGTTTGAAGCGTTTGTCTTCGTTAAGGCGTGGCTGCGCGGTAACGAGGTTGGTGAGGATCGCATCCAGACGCACGCCGGCACCCAGGCCCAAATCCTGAAACGCGACGTTGTCGGTATCGTACGGGGCGATCTGCACGTCTTCGAACGGGTACTGCAATTGCGTGTCTTCGGCGCCTTCGATGACCAGATTCTTGTTCAGATAACTTTCATAACTGGAGGCGCTGGTGAGGCCGACCTTCTTGCCGCTCAGGTCCTTGGCGCTGTGGATCCGCTCATCCTTGGCGTTGACCACGATCACCGCGGGCGAGGCGTAATACTCGACCGGGAAGTCGAACACTTCGGCGCGCGCCTTGCTCGGTGTCATCGAGCAAATGCAGATGTCGTAACGGCCGCTCCAGCGACCGGCGGCGATGACATCCCAGGACGGTGTTTCGAGGCGCAACTTGACCCCGAGTTTGTCCGCCACGGCTTTGGCTACATCGACGTCAAAGCCGTCGAGCTGGTTCTGATCGTTGAGAAACGAGAACGGTGGATAGCTCTCCATCAGCACGCCGACCAACTGTTTTTTCTGCTCGACTCGATCCAGCGTGGTACCAGCAAAAGCTTGTGTGGAGGCGGCCAGAATCGTCAGGCCCAGGGCCAGTAGCGGTTGAAATTTCACAGTCGATCCCTGAGCAAAAAAGAGGTTGTTATTAACCGAATGGTGCGTATTAAATAGTTATAAGAACGACTCTGATAGTGAGTTATTTTCATAAGCTTATGAGTGAAAAGCATATGGGCGCAGGAAGCACGATTATTCTTGATGGCGGCATGGGCCGTGAGTTGCAGCGCGCCGGGGCGCCGTTTCGCCAGCCGGAATGGTCGGCGCTGGCGCTGAGCGAGGCACCGCAAGCGGTCGAGGCGGTGCACGCCGCTTATATCGCCAGCGGCGCCAACGTGATTACCAGCAACAGTTATGCGGTGGTGCCGTTCCACATTGGCGAAGAGCGTTTTGCCGCTGAAGGGCGAGCGCTGGCAGCCTTGGCCGGAGAACTGGCACGCCGTGCGGTAGACGCATCGGGAAAATCGGTACGCGTGGCCGGTTCGTTGCCTCCGCTGTTCGGCTCCTACCGTCCGGATCTGTTTGAAGCGTCCCGTGTCAGCGAGTTGTTGCAGCCATTGATTCAGGGTCTGGCACCGCACGTCGATCTGTGGCTGGCGGAAACCCAGAGCTCGATCATCGAGGCACGGGCTATCCATGCCGGTCTGCCGCAGGATGGCAAGCCGTTCTGGTTGTCCTTCACATTGAAGGATGAAGACACTGACGAAGTACCGCGTCTGCGTTCCGGCGAGCCGGTAGCCGAAGCGGCGGCGGTGGCGGCTGAGTTGGGCGTCGAGACGCTGCTGTTCAATTGCAGTCAGCCGGAAGTGATTGGCGCAGCAATTGATGCGGCGCGCGCGACCTTCGAGCGTCTGGGAGTGAAAATTCACCTTGGCGCCTACGCCAACGCGTTCCCGCCGCAGCCCAAAGAAGCGACGGCCAATGATGGGCTTGATCCGTTGCGCGAGGATCTTGATCCGCCGGGTTACTTGCATTGGGCGGTCGATTGGCAGCAGCGCGGTGCCAGTCACCTCGGCGGTTGCTGCGGGATCGGCCCTGAGCACATTGCGGTGCTGGCGCAGAAACTGGGCTGAAAAACACGGCAAAAGATCGCAGCCTGCGGCAGCTCCACGGAGATCGATGTGGCGCTGCCGCAGGCTGCGATCTGTTGTTTTTACATCATCAGGAACGACACTCGACCAGACCTTTCACCTGCCCGTCAGGTGCCTGATTATCATCAGACAGCCAGCGCTCAAACCCTGCGGCAATCGCCGGCCACTCACCATCCAGAATCGAGTACCACGCGGTGTCACGGTTTTCGCCCTTGACCACCATGTGCTGGCGGAACACACCTTCGAAGCTGAAGCCCAGGCGCTCGGCGGCGTATTTGGAGCGAGCGTTGCCGTTGTTGCACTTCCACTCCAATCGACGGTAACCCAGCTCGAAAGCGTGCCTGGCCAACAGGTAAACCGCCTCGGTGCTTTTCGGCGAACGTTGCATGGGTGCGCCGAAGGTCACGTGGCCGATCTCGATGCGGCCCTGGGCCGGGACGATCGACATCAGGCTGAGGATGCCTTGCACTTGCCCGGTGGCGCGGTCGATGACGCTGAAGAAATACGGATCGGTTTGAGCCGCGTGGTTGTTCAGCCAGTCATTGAAAACGCTGCGCTCGGGGAAAGGCCCATAAGGCAGATAATTCCACAGTTTCGGGTCGGCACCGGGGCCTTCGAGGGCGTTGAACAGCTGATCGCCGTGGCGCGCCGGGTCGAGTTTTTCCAGGCGAATGAAGCGGCCTTCAAGCAGTGTGGTGGTGGGGGCGGGGACGCCTTTCCAGTCAGCGAGTGAAGCGGTCATGAGCGCGTCTCCTTAAATGGCTTTACGAAACTGGATGAAACCCGGGCGTTCGGCGATACGCTCGTAGAGCTGGATCGCGGTGGCGTTGGTTTCGTGGGTCAGCCAGTGCACCTTGCAGCAGCCGTCAGCCTTGGCAGTGGCGTAGACGTGCTCGATCAGCAGGCGACCGACGCCGGTACCGCGGGTTTCGGGCATCACCAGCAGATCCTGCAGGTAGCAGGAGTTTTCGATACTCCAGTTCGAGCGATGGTAGATGTAATGCACCATGCCCACGGCTTTGCCGTCAGCCCAGGCGAGGGCGGCGTGAGTCGGTTCGTTCGGATCGAGGAAGCGCTGCCAGGTGCTTTGCGTGACAGCGTCCGGCAGTTCGGCGTTGTAGAAGCGCAGGTAAGCCTGCCACAGCGGCAGCCACGCGGCGTGGTCATCAGCACTGACCTGGCGAATGTCGATCTGACTCATGGTGATTTCCTTAGCGCATCAATTGGGCGAGGGTTTGATCATTGACTTCGGGGCTGGCAGCGAGGCCTTCACGCACGCCGGCAATGTCTTCGGCGCTGCGGTTCTGGCTGAGCTTGCGCTTGCCTTCGAGACGGTCGATGGGAATCGCAAAACCGACGATGGCCTTGAGCATGCCGTCGATGTAATCGGCGGGAGCGTCGTCGACTGACCACGGCTGGGCGCGGCCGGCTTCATGGCGATCAGTGAGGGTGCTGACAATGTCGAGCAGGCGTCCGCCATCGCTAAAGGTTTCGGCGTGACCATAGGCGTGCACGGCGACGTAGTTCCAGGTCGGCACGACTTTGCCGTGCTCGGCTTTGCTCGGGTAAAAACCGGGGCTGACGTAGGCATCGGGGCCGGCAAAAATCAGCATCGCTTCGGCGCCGTCGCGCAAGTCTTTCCACTGTGGATTGGCTTTGGCGAGGTGACCGTACAACGTGCCGTGGGAACCTTGTTCGCAGTGCAGCAACACCGGCACATGACTGGCTTGCAGGCCGTTTTCGCCGTGGCTCACCAAAATGGCCAAGCGAGTGGCGAGGATCAGTTCGTGCAGTTGGGACAGCTCGTCGATGGCAAAGGCGCGGGGCGTGTACATGGAGAAGTTTTCCTTGGCGAATGACTGCATCCTAGGCAGGCTATTGGTTCGTTGTAAGAGCCATTAACGATCAAATTCATAGGTCCAATGCCATGAGCGATCTGCCCCTGTCCTTGTCCTTCAACCCGGCGGGTATCGAACTTGATCGCCGACAGGGCTTGAGTCTTCAGCTTTACCAGGCCCTGCGCATGAGGGTGCTCGACGGGCGTCTGGCCAGCGGCACGCGATTGCCGGCCAGTCGTGATCTGGCGGTGGCGCTGGCGATCTCCCGGAACAGTGTGGTGCGCGCTTACGATCAGCTCTACGCCGAAGGCTTCATCGAGGGGCGGGTCGGTGATGGCACTTACGTGGCGCAATTGCCACACACGGCGTTATCGACAAAAAAGTTGTCCACAAAACTATCCACAGGGTTTTCAACAGGCTTATCCACAAGTTTATCCACAAAACAGGTGGAATTAACTGTGGATTTATCCAGCAAAGTTATCCACAGAAGCGCTTTGCAACGGTTGGAAAACAATCATCTATCCCTGCCGCCGAGCGGACCACCGAGAGCTTTTCGGGTCGGCGTGCCAGCATTCGACCTGTTTCCATTCGGGGTGTGGGCCAAGTTGAATGCGGCTTTCTGGCGCAAACCGGACTTGCAACAGTTGTGCTACGGCGCACCGGAGGGCGATGTGCGTTTGCGCGGGTTGATCGCCGCCTATTTGCGCAGTTCGCGCGGTATGCAATGCACGGCTGAACAAATAGTGATCACCAGTGGTGCCCAGCAGGGAATTAGCCTTTGTGCACAGTTGCTGGTGGAGCCGGGGGACGGGGTCGCCATCGAGAATCCCGGGTACCGTGCGGCGGCTCATGCATTCGCCATTGCCGGTGCAAGTTTGCACGGCGTGTCGGTGGACGGTGACGGCATCAATTGCGCGCAATTGAACGGGTTGACCGATTGCCGTCTGGCCTATGTGACGCCGTCTCATCAGTACCCCACTGGGGTGATCATGAGTCTGGCGCGCCGCCTGGAGTTGTTGGCGTGGGCTGAGCGCACGGAGGGTTGGATTATCGAGGACGATTACGATGGCGAGTATCGTTACAGCGGCGCACCGCTGGCACCTTTGGCCGCGCTGGATCGGCAGGGGCGGGTACTTTACGTCGGCACCTTCGGCAAAGTTGCCTTTCCCGCATTGCGGCTGGGTTATCTGGTGCTGCCGGCAGCCCTGGTGAAAGCGTTCACTCAGCGCCGGGCTGTAGACATGCGCCATTCCGAAGTGAGCACCCAGGCGGTCATGGCCGAGTTCATGGCGGCCGGGCACTTTCAGCGGCATATTCGCCGCATGCGCCGCGCCGCCTTGAGCCGCCGCAACAGCTTGTTGGCTGGCTGGCCGGAAGGTGTCGCCGGTGTCGGCAGCCTGCCGAATGTGGTGGCGGGGTTGCACTTGACGGTAGCGGTCGACACGCAAGCACGGGAGCAGCAATTGATTGAAAAGGCTGCCAGCGTCGACGTTGAGATCAATGGTTTGAGCAATTACTGGTTGCCGGACTCAAGCACCCCGCACGATCAGCGTGCAGGCCTGGTGCTGGGTTTCGCTGCGGTGCCCGAGGCCGCTATCAGCGCGGCGCTCGGGCGATTAAAAAAGGTATGGCAGGGTTGATCAGGCTATCGGTCGGGCGCTCTCGGCGAGCGCATTCTTTTGCGGTTCCAGTGCCAGAAACAGGTCACGCAAACTCAGGTCCGTCAATCTGCGCAGCACGCCATCGACCGGCTGAACGGTGCTCAATGCAAGTTGCTGTTCGCTAGTCAGTGTTTCCAGATAACTGTCCGCAATCTTCAGATGAGCAGTTTCAGGCTGGGCAGCGGGGCTGTGGGCCGTTTTGTAGTGAAAGTGCGCCACCCACAATGGCTGATCCTTGTTCGTCCGGTCGAGAATCGAATACTCCTGGAAGTAATCCCCGCGTTTTTTTGTCTGAATGCGGCCTAGTGGATTACGCGTGAATTTGAGCTGCGCGTTGTTGTGCATCCATTGAAAGCTGCCCTGGGTTGGCTTTCTGAGTTTGTACATGTTGGCGCGCGTCTCTATGCCTTGTTTTCGGACGCGCGCTGACGCTTCGCGAAGTTCCTGGCTTAGCGTCGCCACAGGCGGGTTTTTTCCATTGGCGCGAAGTCGGGCCATGGCCTGATCGACGTTCATTGCGCTGTCCTGCAGTTTGAGTGCGTACTGTTCGAAGATTTCTTGCATATCCGCCGGGATGCGGTGGGGGCGCGAAGCGTCCTTGATCGTGCGCTCGATAAACCTGGACATTTCAAGTGTCTGATCAAGCCCGTCCTCAATGATGCCCATGTCATCGAGCGTCGGCTTCGGTGGCTGGCGGTATTTCGGTATGACGGTGTCGACCTGCTCAGGCTCGGGCTCGGATTCACCCGAATCGCTGTCGGACTGGATTCTGGGGCGGCTCTTGCTGACTTTCAGGGCTGGACGTGACGGGCCTGGGCGCTCTGGCGGCGCTTGCGGCGTTGTCAGGTGCGGGTGGTTGAGCAGCACGGAATCGAGCTCGTTTTGCACGATCTGGCGAAACTCGCCGATCAAGGCGCGCAGACGTGACAGCCGAGCTGGATTGACCAGATCAGGATAGCGTTCGGGCAATTCCTCGATGCGCTGTTCGGCATCGCTGAAGCTGTCGTCCAATGTGCTCAGTTCTTCGAGCGCAGCCTTTGGATCGGAATGCGCGGTCGTTTTTTTCATCAGCCTTGCGACTTCCATTGCGCTACGCGACGCCTTGATGATGATCTCTCCCACCGCGTCCCGTGCTTCGTCCATGAGCGGGCTTGCAGTCATTTGCATCGCAGGCACATGTGACAGGCCGATTTCGTTTGCCTTGAAATCCAGCGCGGTAGTCTTCGGCAGCATTTTCTCCATCTTCAGGGCTTTGACGATGCCCGTTTTACCGAGCACCTTCAGGTCCTCGAGAGAGGCATGCGCGCGTTGCAGACTTTCGATTATTTGATGACCGATGTCCGTCGCTTCTTTGATGGCGTCCATGAAGGGTTGCAGATTTGTGACGGTGTCAGGCGGCTCTGAGATCAGCCGTTGCGCCAGCGTGTTGTATTGGTGGCATTTGACGTTGTACCAAAGCGCCTGGTGTTTCTGCAGTTCAGTGGTAATTCGCAACAGGTCGTAGACGTACCCGGAGGTACCACTCTGCGTGCGCCATTCCTGAACGTTTTTGCGTGCCTGCTCGTAAGCGGAAATTCGCTCTTCAAGTTTTTCCAGATAGGCCGCGGTGGGTACCTGACGGTTATCTGCAGAGGCGCTGGTCATGGCCGTCTGTGCCTGTGTCAGTTCGAATTTCGCGGCTTCTTCGCCATTCCTGAACGTGTTGATCTCGTCCTCCAAATAATGGGCGCGCATTTCTTTGGCTTTCTTGAAGGCTTTGAGGCGATTTTTAGGTCCGCCCCCGCGCAGACGCAGACGAAAATCCAGATACCACAGACCGTGTACGCCAGCATGCAGTAACGGGCCGGAGCGCGTCGGGCTGCCGGGCTGGTGGATGGTGACTTGGGCATCGTCGTCCGTACTGACCTCGAACCAGCGTTGGCCGACCTGGGCATAGGTTTTGCTGTCGAGTTGATACAGGTGTGGTGGGTACTCGTTGATCTTGCCGAGGTTCTCGTTGGCAAGATCCGGCGCCACAACGGCGAGAGTGTTCAGGTACCGGGACATGGCATCGGGGGCGCGGCGCGGTACTGATCCCGCTACTTCGAGCGAAGAACAATGGTCGGGCGGCAGCTGCGCGAGCAACGGAGTGGGGTCCAGTGTCAGCGGGGGAAAATCGTGGACAGGTTCGAGCGTTTCTCCAACGAGTAGGTGTTTTGAATTCGGTTTACCGGAAGCCATCGTGCGTCGTGAGATCGCGTGGTGGGTCAGGATGATTCCCAACGTCAGCAAGACGTCGCCCAGCGAAGTCCACGCGACAACACCATCGCCGCGCTCATGGGCGTCCACTGCTTGCTGGATCGCCTCGATGCTTTGCCACACCCAGACGGCGGTCCCGACGGCCCCGCTCAGGAAGTTCGAGGCGACGTTGAACAGCGCCCAGTTGCTGTCTCTGAACAATGCCCAGCGCTGATCGGCGTTGGACTGTGATTGGCGATTGGCCATTTCCACCATCGCCTGGGCGTGGCTGTTGAACAGCGTCAGAAACAGGTCATCGGTGATTTCGCTATTGCCGAACACCACACTCCCCAAGGCACTGAGGTTTGTCAGCGGGGCTGTCAGTTGCTCGGTGATCAACCACGGCGAAGGTAACCCGACGGGGAAAACATACTGGGAGTATTCGAAGCTCAATGCTTTGTCGGCAAGCCAGGCCAGGACCGAATCCCTGAGTTCGCCAGGCTGATGCAGGGCATACAGCAGGTTTTGTCGGGAGGGGAATTGCATCAGCGGCCGAGCGAACAGTGGCCGATAGAGCAGACAGGGACCTTGGTTGGCGTCACGCGGGCCAATGATGAACATGTTGGCGACGCTGTCTTGCGAGCTGATAAGTCGATGCTGAGGCGTCAGTGCGAGCGGGCAGATGACGACAGGCCTGGAGGTGTCGGTAGTTTGATCCATCAATTGGACGATGTAGCTGTAGCCCGTTTTATCAATACCATTTTCGTGTTTGACCTTGGACTCCAATGCCGCAAGCGGCAGCAGAATACGCAGTTGTTCCTGGTAGAAGCGGGCTTGGCGACGGGATTCGATCGGGTCTTCAAGCAGCTTGCTCTCGAGCATTTCTGGGTAGAACTTGCCAACATCGACCTGCCTGGACATTTTCAGCAGTAAGTCAGGTGTCAGCCATTCAGGAACCGCTGTACCGTCGTTGAAGTGCAGGCTCGTCATGTACGGTGCGCTGTTTTCCAGTGCAAAGTCGGCAAGTGTTTCGGTGTATGAGTCCAGTGGATTGGGCAGTGTCAGGTCACCGGCAGTGAAGCTGTTGGTAACGGTAATTTCCAGTTTCTCGAAGGGCAGTGGTTCTGCGTCCGACGGTTTGCCGTTGATAACAGCGTCCTTCATCCGTTCGAAGGCGAACTGGGTGATCGGTGTGATGGGCTGCCTCGCTTCTTCGAGATCCTGCTCCTGATACAACTTGCCCAGTTTGCTCACCAACAGGCTGTAATCGCTGATATCGGTTGCAGAGGCGTAGCGCAGCCAATCGGGAATGGAGGTTTCCAGGGTCTCGAGGCGCCCCAGCTCTTGCGGTTGGCCATTGGTTGCCAGTGACCGGATCGCCGTCGATGCCGGGGCTGGACCCGAGTGTCGGAGTGAATCGATGGTATCGAGTTGAGAGGCCACCAGGGCCCATGCCATATGGTCGAAAATGTTCCCGTCGGGCTCGAACAGGCGCCACTGTAGAGGCCGCTCTTTCAATGGATCGGCGATGTGCGCAGATAATGCCGTACCCAGCTGTTGCAGAGACTCGAAAGACTCGAAACCGCTACCAATGGTGAACATCGTCACCAATTGGCGTTGTTGATAAGTGGCGCGCAATACCAGAGCCGACCCGATCAGCAGGTGGCTGGTCACCTCGTTTTGAAGCACATCGATGTCGATCAGGCAGGCCTGCAAATGGGTGAAGTCACCGGTGTTTCCACGGCGCTCGGCTTTGTCCGGTGTGACCGATACCTGTCGAGCCATTGCACACTCATCGGCGCTCCAGCCCTTGACCTGCGTTACGTTCACGGCTTTTCGAAGTGAATCGGACAACTCCTCCCAACGGGGCGATTTCTTGCCGGTCTGATTCCAGAACGCCAACTGACGCGCTTGATACTCGACGAACAAAAGCGGCGAGTAGTCATTCAGCATCGCGCCGATGACCTCAATGTCGACAGCCAGATGCCTGGGCGTTCTGGCCTTGTGTTCAGTGGTCAGAAAGTGTTCGCCGGCAATGTAATTGGCTGACAAACCTGACACGTTCAGGCGAATCAGCGCGAGGCTCAAGGTTTCGAAGTGCGTGCTATCTGGCACCACATGATTGTTGTCGACCCTCCAGTGCGGGGTCGCGACCATGCAGCGATCAGGGTCGATGATCAGCTCCGGGTAGAGCGTATCAAGTGCTTCTTTTAATACCTGCGAGGCGACATCTGCGAGGGTAGGGCCGTAGCTGATCTGGCTGAGCAGTTCACTTTTTTCAAATGACACGCTGGGCGCGGCGGGAGTTTGGGTTATGGCTTCAGGTGGCATGGTAGTTCCTTGGGTGCGCGGGCCGAGGCCGCTTGAACGCAGCCTCGTCAATGCACCCAAGGTAAGGGGCGGGCAGCCAGCCCAGGTGGTAGATATGTATCGCATTGAAGAAAACTGATGAACGCAGGCGTTGCAGCTCCGTACGACAGATTTCAGCGGGTGGAAGGCCCTGTCAGGGTAGTTCGGAAAAACAGATTTCTGGCCAGTCTGGTGTCGATCGCACTGCGGTAAATCGCAATCACCTCCCGGTTGCTGGCGCCCGCCTGCGGGCTATTGATCCTTCCTAACAGTCGCTGTTCTACAGTCTTGAGGTGGGCTGCGTTGAACAACAAGTTGGGCGAGTCGAGTTGTTCATAATGAAAATGCGCATACCACAGCAGTTTGTTGTTGTGGTGATCACGTATTTCATACTCTTGCAAAAAATCCTTCTTCGGGCCTTTTAGCCGACGACGCTGTTGCGTCATCACCACGCGTATTTCTTCTTTACTGTCTAACCACTCCACGCGTGCGGCTGTTGGTAATTGGCGCTTGGTCATGGCAATACGTGTGCTCAACCCAGCGTCGGCAAGCTGAGTGACTGCAGCCTCGAGTTGCTTCTTGAGCTCTAATGCATTGTGGGTTTTTACACTCGTGTTGGGGCCAGCGGACAGCGCCTTGTCGATCGCAGTGACGGCCTCGCTGAATTGCGTGGCGTGATGATGAAAGGACTCTTCGACTTCCACCGGAAGCCGTTTGAGGTCATCAACAAATTTCTTTTTATCCTTGATGAAGGTTGGCAATCCGTCGAGCAGGGTTTGCGCGGCAGTCGTCGTGATGGCCAGTGTCTGTGCCGGTAACGGCGCTAACGGTTTACGCGGCAGACGTTGTACCCAGACATTCGGACTTTTCTCGTGGAACGTCGCCAGCACCTTGCCGGTTATGGATGACTTGACGTCAGACAGCTGCTCGTGACCTTTGGCGGTTTTGCGTGGCACCGCGAATTGCATGCCGTTGAAGTGGGTTTTGATCGCCTTCTTCAGGGGCGGTTTTGAAGGGCCCGGCGTTGGCTGCAGTAACTCTCGGGCGCGCAGTAACTCTGCCAACTGTTGGGTACTGCGCAGGCTGAATGCGCCAATTCGCTCTTGCAGCAGGTCGACTTGAGGTTGCACCAGTTCTTGCGCGAATTGCCGGGAGAGGTCCTGAAGGCGCGAGTCGATACTGGTGAATTTATCGACCAGCGAGTTGAGCCCGTCGATAAGGCCAGTGTCATCGAGCCTGGGGTTGTCATTTTGCAGATCCATCGAGTTCTGGATGGCCAGATCAGCATCGCCGACGAGGTTATCGAAATGCTCCCAGGCGTCGATCAGTGTGGGTGTGACGCCTTCCATCACACAGAGATCGCGACTCAGAGTCACTTGTAGAGCCCTTATGTCCTGCAGGTTGAACTCGGGTAATTTACTTTTGTATTGCTGAGCGATCCTCGCGGCCTCTTTACCCAGTGTGCTCATTTCCACAAAGGCCGATTGCGCCTTTTCAACCGTTTCAACCAGCGCTGCGGACACTTCAAGCATGTGGTTATAAACACTTGAATGATCAGGTCTGATCCCTGGCATTTCCTTTTCCAGATGCTCAAGCGTGCTGTGCAGCGCACTTTCGAAGGCGGGTTGTTTGATTTCTATTATCGACTGGTTGAAAAACAACTGGGTTTTCACCAATTCGATCATGGACAGTCGATAGCGAGGTACGGCCTCGATGAGGTTGAGTGCCTTGAGCTGACCGATAGCGACGTCATAGTCCTTGATTCGCTCTTCCAGCATTTCCACAAACAGTGCAGTTTTCGCCTTGAGTGTTTCGGCACTGGCGCTCGTCATTTCTTTACGGGCCGCGATCAGTTCTATTTGGCAACGGTCGAGTCTTTCGTTAAAGGTCCTCAGGTGTTGGTGCAACTCTTCGATCCGTTGCGCGTTCTGGCGTTCTACCTGAGCTCGCCGGCTTTTCAGACCACCACCGCGCAAGCGCAGGCGTGTATCGATCACCCAACGTCCGTTGCGCAGCAGGCTGAGCAGAGGCCCGCTGCGCGTCGGTGGCTGCCGGCTGTCGATGATTTGCACTTCCTGCTGGTCATTGATGACCACCTCGAACCAGCGCGCACCGACCGGCGCGTATAATTTTTCGCCGAGCTCGTAGAGATTCTGCCGAGGTCCTGTTTCGCTCACAGGGGCACTCAGGTCTTCAGGCTTGTCGATGACAAAGCGCCTGACGGCGTCGCTCAGGCTCAACGGACGGCGGTTGAGTGCACCGCTGGTGTGAATCAGGTTCACATGGTTGGTCGATAACTGCTCGGCAGTGGTGTCCGCAATCTGGATGACGGCGACGCCCATAGACGGCGCCGGCTTCTGCAGGATCTCGTTGGATTCGAGGGGCTTGGTCGTCTTGACCGGGTCTGAGATTTCGGTGCTTTCAGAGGTCGGCTCCAGGTGCTCTTCAGGAAGCGCACTCAAGGGTTTCCAGTGCATCGCGGCATGGTGGGCGAGCACCATGGATAACGTCAGAAACAGGTCAGTCAGGGCGCTGGCGGCAACGTCGTCGTCCTGATTTTCCTTGGCGTCGAGGGCTTGTTGCAGGTCATCGAGGATCTGCCAGATCCACGCGCCGGTGCCCAATGTCCGGCCCAGAAAAGGCAGCGCCGCATTGAACAGTTTCCAGGCGCCTTGCTTGAAGGTAGCCCAATGGCTTTCTGCATTGGAGACCGATTGCCGATCGGCCAGTTCGATCAACGCATTGGCGTTGGCCTTGAACAGCGCCGACAGGTAGTCGCCCTTGAGCGGTTGGCCGCCCAGCTTGACCGGGCCTTTGCGATAGACGTTCAGCAACGGGTTTGCCAGCAGGTCCGCGAGCACGGAAAACCCCGGTAAATCCCCGTGGAAAATGTAATTGGAGTAATCGGCACGCACCGCGTCCGGCATCCAGGCGAGCACTGACAGGCGTATTTTTCTCGAATGTTTGATCGCGTACACCAGGCTGGCCGGGGAAGGGTACTGGAGCAGCGGGTCATCCATCATCGGTCGATAAAGCAGGCAGGGCCCCTGGTCTTGATCGAGTCGGCCAATCACAAACATATTGGCAACGGTATCGACGCTGTTGTTGGCGCTGTTTTGTGCAACGAACGCCAATGGCCGGATGACAATGTCGTGGCCATCTACCTGAGGTTTTTCGACAGAAGGGTTCATGACGGCGACGATGTAGCGGTAGCCCAGTTCATCGATGGCGGCCTCGCCGCGAATTTTGCATTGCAGGGCGATCAAGGGCAGCTGTACCCGCAAGTGGCGGGTATAGAGCTCGTTCAGGTGCGCGGATTTGGTGGCGTCATCGACCATTCGGTCTTTGATCAGCGCTGGATAGGTCTTGCCGACATTGACTGCAGTGATCAACGCTTCGAGGTAATCGGCGGTCAACCAGTCAGGCACTGGCGTGTTGTCGGCGAAATAAACCAACTTGACCCCCAGTGGCGCGGCGACAAGGTTCTCCAGTGCGAGTTCGGCCAGCGACAGCGTGAGCGTCTGGCTTGTGCCTGTCGCCAGCGTGCCCCACACCACAGGGCTGGTGATGCTGATTTTGAGGTCTGAGAGCTTGAGGTTTTTGGCCTCCGGATGGGCCTTTTGCATGAGCAGGGCAATGGCATCGAGCGCAAATTGGTCGATGGGTGGGATGTCCTGTTCAAAGGATGTACCGCTGCTGCTCTGGCGTACTGTCGCCAGATCCATCAGGTGTCGGCTGTAAGCACTGATGTCGGTAGGCGTGGCCTGGCTCATCCAGTCGGGCAGCAGCTGCTCGACACGGCTCAAGCGTGAGGGGTAGTTGAGCGGTGTCTGGTGAATATTTTGCAGGGTGGCACGGGTTACCGTGTTCGGGCTGAGTGCCGCAGTCGACTCGTCCGCGCCGAGCGAACCGATGGCTTGCGTCTGAAGTGCGATCAGCACAACCGCCTGATAATCAAAAAAATCACCGTCGGGTTCGAACAGCCGCCATTGAAGCTGTGTGTCTGCGGGCAGGTCGTCTCTGTAGACCCGCAACTGCTCACCCATTTTTTCCAGCGAATCGAAAGTCTGGAAACCCGAGACAATCGAGTGCGTGATGATGAGTGTGCGCGCCCCGACCGTACCGATCACGACGGCGGTATCAAGGATGTTGAGGTGTGTTGACGTGCCATCGTTCGCCCGGTCGAGGTCAATCAGGCAGAGGCGTGTTTGATAGTTATCGTGGGGTTGTCGCGTAGCCCGGTCCGGCCACGAGAAGGCTTGCCGGGCCAGCGCATGCTGATCTGCATCCCAGCCCTGAAACTGCGCGACGTTCCAGATATTCCGTATGGAGTGCGAAAGATCCTGCCAGCGCGGCGCGGAGGTGTCATCAGTGTGATTCCAGTAGTCGAGTTGCGCCTCCTGATAAGCGGTGAAAAGTAACGGGGCCAGCTCATTCATCAGGCGCCCGATGGCATCGATATCGACCGGCAGTTGTGACGTCAAACGTGCGGAGGGCTGCAGCGTCAAGAACTGCTCGCCATCGAGGTACATGACCGGGGTGGCGTCTATGGCATGCCTCACCAGGCCACTCGTCAGCGATTCGAAATGGGTGCTGCGTGCCACAATCTGGTCATTTTCGTGCTCCCAGGTGGGCGTGCCGACCATGGCCTGATCCGGGTCGAGTGCTAGCGCTGGGTATAAGGTTGCAAGTCCGACGCGTAGTACCTTCGCGGCCACTTCACGTAACGTCGGACCCGTAATCAGCTGGGTAATCAGATCGCCGGGAAACGGCAGGGTCTCTGGGGCGTCGAGCATGTTCATGTCCTTCCGATGGGCAAGGCTGTGGATTCACAGCATCTGGCCCTGTGGAAAGTAATGAACTGCGATCAACGTGTGGCGGTACATAGTTACCGCCAAAAATATGCTTACCGCCAAAAAACATCGTTATCGGCAAATAGCCCCCAAAGGGGCGGATCAGCCGGGACGGTGAGGCGCTTGAGCCCGTTCATTGCTCGAACCCTTCAAGCACGTTCACCGCATTGATGCCGATTTCTTCGACCGCGTAGCCACCTTCCATGACAAACAGCGTCGGTTTGCCGAGGGCGGCAATACGTTTACCCATCGCCAGATAATCCGGGCTGTCGAGTTTGAATTGCGAGATCGGGTCGTCCTTGAAGGTATCGACACCCAGCGACACCACGATGATGTCGGCACCGTAGCGGTCGATCTCGTCGCAGGCCTGCTCCAGCGCGGCGCTCCAGGCGTCCCAGCCGGAACCGGCGGGCAGCGGGTAGTTGAAGTTGCAGCCTTCACCCACACCTTCACCACGTTCATCTTCATAGCCGAGGAAGAATGGAAACTCCGCTTCCGGGTGACCGTGGATCGAGGTGAACAACACATCGTTGCGCGCGTAGAAAATCGACTGGGTGCCGTTGCCGTGGTGATAGTCGACGTCGAGGATCGCCACTTTGCCGTGGCCTTGATCGAGGAAGGCTTGAGCAGCGATGGCGGCGTTGTTGAGGTAGCAATAACCGCCCATCAAGTCGCCGGCGGCGTGGTGCCCCGGTGGACGACACAGTGCGAAAGCGCTGCGTGCGCCGCGCTGGATGGCCGCTTGGGCGGTCAATGCAACCTGCGCTGCGCTGTACGCGGCCTGCCAGGTGCCGGCAGTGATCGGTGCGCCGCCGTCGAAACTGTAATAACCGAGTTGGCCGTGCAGGCTGGTCGGTTTGATCGAGCGCAACGTGCGCGCCGGCCAGGTGTAGGGAAGCAGATCGCCGTCGGTATTGAATTCAGTCCAGCGTGCCCATGCGCCTTTGAAGAAGTCGAGATAGTCGCGGCTGTGGATGCGGGCGATCGGTTCCAGACCGAAATCCTGCGGCGCCTCGACGGGCCCCAGGTTCTGCTTTTGTACGCGTTGCAGCACGTGGTCGGCGCGCGACGGCATCTCGAAGCAGGGCTTGAGCTGACCTTCGATCAATTCGCAGCGGCCATGGTGCAGGTGGTGATCGTCTGAGTAGATCGTCAGCATTTGTTGTTCTCCGCAGGGCTGATTCGGTTGTCCACAGTGTTGCGGCGCCAGTTGAATCGGAGAACGGCAGGAAAGGCCAAAAGGGGATTGATATGGCCAAAAATACTGACCGCAATTCGCCCCTTTTTATTGTAGGAGCAGAGTTGCTCGCGAAGGCGTCATCACCTTCAACATTATGTGTCGATGGATCGGGCGCTTTCGCGAGCAGAGCTGCTCCTGCAGCGGGCGTGTTTCAATGCGGGCGGAATTGGCTCGGCGCGACGCCGCTCCAGCGCACAAACGCATGACGAAAACTGGCGGTCTCACTGAAGCCGAGGGTTTCGGCGATGCGGTAGATCGGCAGTTGATCCTCACACAGCATCTGCTTGGCTCGCTCAAAGCGCAGCTCATCGAGTAACTCCTGATAGCTGCTGCCCATGTCTTTGAGGTGCCGTCGCAGCGTGCGTGGCGAGCACTTCATCTGCTGCGCCAGACCTTCCAGCCCCGGTGCCGCATTCAACTGCGCGCTGAGCAATTGGCGAATCCGCCCCAGCCACGCCTGGCGTCCGGTGAACTCGAGGTTCTGCTTGCGGCAACGTTCGGCCATGGCTTGGTGGGTAATGGCATCGGCCAGTGGCAGCGGTTGATCGAGCCAGTGCCGGTCGAAGGCGAACGCGTTGTCCTTGGCGCCGAAATGCAACGGGCTGTCGAAGTGTTCGGCGTAGCTATCGCGGTAATCCGGCGCGGCGTGTTCAAACCGGGTGGCCAGCAGCGGTAGCGGATGCCCAAGCAGGTCGTCGCAAATGACTTTCAGCGATACCAGGCAAAACTCGGCATTGAACGCTGCCATCGCCGGGCTCTCGCGATAATCCGCCGCGACAAACCAGACGCGCTCGCCATCGTCTTCCAGGCTCAATTCGAAAAGTGTTCCCAGCAGCGCCGGATACCGGATCGCCAGGCGCAAAGCGTCACCGAAGGTGGCACAGGTCAGCAGGGCGTAACCGAGCATGCCGTAACAGGAAACATGCATGCGCCGGCCCAGCTCCAGGCCGATGTCATGCTTGAGTGCGACCGCGTTGGCGCAGACCTGCATCTCCTGATTGGTGGTGATTCGTGTGTCGGCACGCTGCAGATCCGCCGCACTGATGCCGCTGCCAGCAAGCAGCGCCTCGCTCGACAGACCTTCGGCCTTGAAGGTGTTGAGCACCAGGGAGACGGCGTTGAGGGTGGTGAGGTGGGAGTGGAGCATGGGAGCTTCCAGCCTTGAGATGGCTGGAATGCAGCAATTTATATGCCGTACGCGGTCCTTGTAGGAGCAAGGCTTGCCCGCGAAGAACGATGACACGGTGTATCTGTGTCATCGAGGTGGGCCCTTCGCGGGCAAGCCTTGCTCCTACAAGGGCGGGGTGGTGTCAGAGGAGTTCGCCGCAGAGGTCGAGTTCGATCAGTCGGCGGACTTCTTCAGTTTCAAGCCCAGCACCGAGCAAGCCGTGTAACTTGCCGAACGCTGCCTCGCGAGTCATGCCGCCACCGGACAATACGCCGACACCGCGCAATCGACTACCAGCCTCGTAAACATCCAGCTCGACGCCACCCTCATGGCATTGCGTCACGGCAACGACTACCACGCCGTTATCCCGCGCGCGACCAAGGCTCGCCAGAAACTGCGGGTTGTCGCTCGGCCCGGTGCCACTGCCATAGCACTCCAGCACCAGACCCTGAATGCCACTGTCGAGCAGGCCATCGAGGACTTCGGCGCTGATGCCAGGGAACAGTGGCAACACGGCAACCTTGGCCAGTTGCTTCGGCTGGTTGTAGTTCAACGACGCAGCAATCGAAGCGGCTTTCACGCCGCCGCCCTGACGCTCCAGACGCTTGAACGGATGACGGCCGAAGCTGCGCACTTTCGCGCAACGGGTCGGCGCCAGCAGCTCACCGTGGAAGTACAGATGCACGCCCGGCGCCAGGCCTTGGCCGAGGGCGACCAGCGCGCCGCTGAGGTTTTCCCAGGCATCGCTGTCGGTGACGCCCGCCGGCAGCATCGAGCCGGTGAAGCACACGCGAGCCTGCAGCCCCAGCAACTGGAAACTCATCGCGGCGGCGCTGTAGGCCAAAGTATCGGTGCCGTGCAGAATCAGCACACTGTCACAGCCTTGCACATCAACAGCGTCGACCACCGCTTCGCGCAGTTGCTGCCAGTAGGCTGGGGTCATGTTGGCGCTGTCGATCAGCGGCGACATCTCACGAAAGCGCCACTGCGGCACGACCAGTTCTGGCTGACTGTGCAGGTACTCGCGCATCCGCGCTTCGAAGCCGGATGCAGGGGCCAGGCCGTTGGCGCTGGCCTGCATACCAATGGTGCCACCGGTGTAGAGCACCATGACGTGTTGGGCTGCGGGATAGGTCGACGAATTCATGGGGATTCTCCGAAAGGATACGGTCCTGTAGGAGCGAGCCTGCTCGCGAAAGCGGTGTGTCAGTCAACCTGTGTATTAACTGGCAGATTGCATTCGCGAGCAGGCTCGCTCCCACAGTTTTTTGAACTGTACCTGACGGGCGCAGGGGATGCGCCCGTCATTCACCTGTCAGCGTTGCGCTGCAGGCACGCCTTGCGGCTCGGCTTCAGTCTTGCCGGTAGCGGCAGACGGGTTGGCCGGCCAGGCGTTCAGGTCGAGGTCCAGATCAGCAAATTTGCTGGAGTCGAACACTGGCTGTTTGACGCCGGCGCGGCGCTGCCCGTCGTAGTCGCGCATCACGCGCATGCCGACCTTGAACAGCATGGCCAGGGCCACCAGGTTGACGAAGGCCAGGCAGGTCATGGTGATGTCGGCGAAGGCGAACACGGTCGAAAGATCCTGCATCGAACCCCATACCACCAGCGCCAGCACCAGGCCGCGGAAAACCATCAGCGCGGCACGGTTGCGGGTGAGGAACTGCAAGCTGTTCTCGCCCAGGTAGTAGTTGTAGAGGATGCAGGTGAAGACGAACAGCGACAGCGCGACGCTGACGAACATGCGACCCCAGTCACCGACCACGGCGGCCAGCGAGTTCTGAGTCAGAACGATGCCGTCACCTTCGAAGCCCGGCGTGTAGAAACCCGACAGCAGGATCAGCAGCGCGGTGCAGGTGCAGATCACGAAAGTGTCGAGGAACACGCTGAAAGCCTGAACCACGCCCTGGGCGCCAGGGTGTTTCACGGCGGCCACAGCGGCGACGTTCGGCGCACTGCCCAGGCCCGCTTCGTTGGCGAACACGCCACGCTTCACGCCCATGACGATGGCACTGCCGAGCAGGCCACCAAAGGCCGGGTCGAGACCGAAGGCGCTCTTGAAGATGGTTTCCAGCATGGCTGGCACGTGTTCGATCTGAGTGCCGATCACGTACAGGGTCACGCCGATATAGGCCAGGGTCTTGATCGGTACCAGCAGGTCGGACACCGAAGCGATGCGCTTGATGCCGCCGATGAAGGTGATGGCCAGCAACACCGCCAGGACGATACCGGTGTGTTGTGGGTTAAAGGCAAAGGCGTTTTGCAGCGAGTGCGTCACGGTGTAGGACTGCAGGCCAATAAAGGCGAAGCCGTAGGTGACCAGCAGCAGGACGGAGAACACCACTGCCATGCCTTTGAGTTTCAGGCCGTGCTGGATGTAGTAAGCCGGACCGCCACGGTACAGGCCATCGCCTTCGGCGCGCTTGTAGACCTGGGCCAGGGTGCATTCGAAGAAGCTGCTGGACATGCCGACCAGTGCGGTCACCCACATCCAGAACACCGCACCTGGACCACCGAGGGTCACGGCGATGCCGACACCCGCGATGTTGCCTGCACCGACACGGCCGGCGAGGCTGAGCATCAGGGCCTGGAACGAGCTGAGTTGCCCGGCGCTGCCTTTCAAGCTGTCGCGGAACACCGCGAACATGTGGAAGAAGTGGCGCAGTTGTACGAAACGCGAGCGAATCGTGAAGTAGCTACCGAGCCCGACAATGAGCACGATCAGTACTTTCCCTGAGAGGAAGTCGTTAATGACTTCGAGCATGGATTTTTCCTCGCTGTTTTTTGTGTAAGCAAATACTGGGCGGTCAGAAACATCGCGTTACACCGGTTTGCGCGCGGCACAACAGGTGGGGCGAGGGTTTCGTCCCGGATCCATTTCGCGGGTTTGTTATTAGTTCGGGTTTCGCATGGGTTATGGCCTCGTTACCGACGACCGCTCACGCGAAGAGGGGCGGCACTATACCGATCAGTGACGCGCCCGTCTGCACGGTAGTGGTGCAAGCGACGAAAACGAAGCTTTGAAGCACCCGACGTTACCGGCGCCGGGCTTGTACGGGGACTGCTCCTCTATGGACTCAACCCCCGTGGCGAGGGGATTCATCCCCGTTCGGCTGCGAAGCAGTCGCAAAACCATCGCACGCGGTGTACCTGATACATCGCGATAGCAGGTATTGGGGCCGCTTCGCGACCCAACGGGGATAAATCCCCTCGCCACAAAGGCTTACCTCCACATTGTTCAGTCCCCAGACATACGGTTTTCTCTGCCAAACAGTTAAAAAAAAGGGCTTGGGGACTAAATCCCCAAGCCCTCAAAAGGTGAGAGGTGTCTAGTCCCTCGACCTGGTGAGCGGTGCTACAAGTAACGTGTCGGTTCAGCCTTTGAGCGGAACCAGACGCGGAGCAATCATGTTTTCCGGGCGCAGGATGTCGGCGAGCATGGCTTCGTCGAGCAGACCTTCTTCGCGCACCAGTTCCAGCACGCCGCGGCCGCTTTCAAGAGCGAGGCCGGCGATACGGGTGGCGTTTTTGTAGCCGATGTACGGGTTCAGTGCGGTGACCAGACCGATCGAGTGCTCGACCAGTTCACGGCAACGCGCTTCGTTGGCGGTGATGCCGACGATGCAGTGCTCGCGCAGCATGTCCATGGCGCGTTGCAGCAGGCGGATCGAGTCGAAGATCTTGAAGGCGATCAGCGGCTCCATCACGTTCAGTTGCAGCTGGCCGCCTTCGGCTGCCATGGTCAGCGCCAAGTCGTTACCGATGACCTGGAAGGCCACCTGGTTAACGGCTTCCGGAATAACCGGGTTGACCTTGCCAGGCATGATCGAGCTGCCTGGCTGACGCGCCGGCAGGTTGATTTCATTGATGCCGGTGCGTGGGCCGCTGGACAGCAGGCGCAGGTCGTTGCAGATCTTCGACAGCTTCACCGCGGTGCGCTTGAGCATGCCGGAGAACAGTACGAAGGCGCCCATGTCGGAGGTCGCTTCGATCAGGTCGGCAGCAGGCACCAGCGGTTGACCGCTGATCAGCGCCAGACGCTGTACAGCCAGCGCTTGATAACGCGGGTCGGCGTTGATGCCGGTACCAATGGCGGTGCCGCCCAGGTTCACTTCAGTCAGCAGTTCCGGGGCCAGCGTCTTCAGACGGGCCAGGTCTTCGCCCATGGTGGTGGCGAAAGCACGGAATTCCTGACCGAGAGTCATCGGCACGGCGTCTTGCAGCTGGGTACGGCCCATCTTCAGGACGTGGTTGAATTCCTGGCCCTTGGCCGCGAATGCCTGAATCAGGCTGTCGAGGCTGGCCAGCAGCGCGTCGTGACCCAGCAGCAGACCCAGGCGGATAGCCGTTGGGTAAGCGTCGTTGGTCGACTGCGCCATGTTGACGTCGTCGTTCGGGTGCAGGTACTGGTATTCGCCTTTCTGATGACCCATTGCTTCGAGCGCAATGTTGGCGATCACTTCGTTGGCGTTCATGTTGGTGGAAGTACCGGCGCCACCTTGAATCATGTCGACCACGAACTCTTCGTGGAAATCACCGCGGATCAATCGTGCACAGGCTTCGCTGATGGCAGCGTGCTTGGCTTCGCTCAGATGACCCAACTCACGGTTGGCGTCAGCAGCGGCCTGTTTGACCATTGCCAGACCGACAACCAGTTTCGGGTAATGCGAGATCGGAACGCCGGAGAGACGGAAGTTGTTCACCGCTCGCAGGGTCTGGATGCCGTAATACGCTTGAGCCGGTACTTCGAGGGCGCCAAGCAGGTCGTTTTCTGTGCGGAAAGATGCAGCGGAGGACATGATAGAAATCATCTCGATATGGACCCGGTCTATGCCGGAACGCTGCGAATGCTAGGCTTGTGGGAAATTTTGGGCCAATGCTGTTAAGCACTGGCCTATGCACATTCGGCATAATGCCCGTGTGACGCCGCGTGCGCGGCAGACGTGTGACCTGTTTTGGTGCGTGTCCGGGAGGACGTGATGAATCTGGAAAGCAAATGGCTCGAGGACTTCAGTGCTCTGGCCGCCACCCGCAGCTTCTCGCAGGCAGCCGAACGGCGCTTCGTGACTCAGCCAGCGTTCAGTCGACGGATCCGCAGTCTGGAGGCCGCGCTGGGGCTGACATTGGTCAACCGCTCGCGCACGCCGGTCGAACTGACGGCGGCGGGGCAGTTGTTTCTGGTGACCGCGCGCACCGTGGTCGAACAACTCGGCGAAGTATTGCGCCACCTTCATCACCTTGAAGGTGGGCAGGGTGAAGTGATGCAGGTTGCGGCTGCTCACTCGCTGGCGCTGGGCTTCTTCCCGCGCTGGATCGCGCAGTTGCGTAATGAAGGGCTGAACATCGCCACGCGGCTGGTCGCGACCAACGTTGGCGATGCGGTGCATGCGTTGCGCGAAGGCGGTTGCGACTTGATGCTGGCGTTCTACGACCCGGACGCTGCCATGCAGATGGACCCGGAGATCTTCCCGTCGCTGCACCTGGGTCAGACTGAAATGCTCCCGGTGTGCGCGGCGGATGCCGATGGCAAGCCGCTGTTCGACCTTGAAGGCGACGCCAGCGTGCCGTTGCTCGCTTACAGCGCCGGGGCATTTCTCGGGCGTTCGGTGAATGGCTTGCTGCGTCAGCGAGCGTTGCGCTTCACCACGATCTACGAGACCGCGATGGCCGACAGCCTCAAAAGCATGGCGCTGGAAGGGCTCGGCATCGCCTGGGTGCCGCAACTGAGCGTGCGTGCTGAACTGGCGCGCGGCGAACTCGTTGTCTGCGGCGGCCCGCAATGGCACGTGCCACTGGAGATCCGCCTCTATCGCTGCGCCTTGGTGCGCAAAGCCAACGTGCGATTGCTGTGGCGCAAGCTTGAAGGCGGCGCCGCGCAAGCTTCCTGAACCCGATGAAGCCCTTGTAGGAGCACAGCTTGCTGGCGAAGGCGTCCGTCAAATCGCCTTCGCCGGCAAGCCGTGCTCCTACAGGGGATTTGTGATGTCTCGGCGCTGACCTCCAAGTCAATAAAACCGGGCATTTGCGGCAGATGACAGATGGTCGCGCAGGGGGCTGTTTATTGCTTTCTTTGCGGTATACTGCGCGGCCTTCGGCCGGCACGTCCGGCCATTTTTCGTACAATCAAGCCACGCAACCTGCGTGGCTTGTTGTTTTATGACGCGCCTGCGGGCGCTCCAGAGAGAAGAGGCGCGACGATGAGTGCACTGGTTGGCGTGATCATGGGCTCCAAGTCCGATTGGTCCACCCTTAGCCACACCGCCGATATGCTGGAAAAGCTCGGCATCCCTTACGAGGTGAAAGTGGTCTCTGCCCACCGCACCCCGGATCTGCTGTTCCAGTACGCCGAAGAGGCCGAAAGCCGCGGCATCGAGGTGATTATCGCCGGCGCCGGTGGCGCAGCTCACTTGCCAGGCATGTGTGCGGCCAAGACCCACTTGCCGGTGCTGGGTGTGCCGGTGCAGTCGGCCATGCTCTCGGGCGTCGATTCGCTGCTGTCGATCGTGCAGATGCCAGCGGGCATTCCGGTTGCCACCCTGGCCATCGGCAAAGCCGGCGCGATCAACGCCGCGCTGCTCTCGGCGAGCATCCTCGGCGCCAAGCATCCGCAGTTCCACGCGGTACTGAAAACCTTCCGTGCCGAGCAGACAGACAGCGTCCTGGACAATCCAGACCCACGTATTGCCTGAGGTTGTTGAGATGAAGATCGGTGTAATCGGTGGCGGCCAGTTGGGCCGCATGTTGGCCCTGGCGGGCACCCCGCTGGGCATGAACTTCGCTTTCCTCGACCCTGCGCCGGACGCTTGCGCCGCGGCGTTGGGCGAACACCTGCGGGCCGATTACGGCGATCAGGATCATCTGCGCCAGTTGGCCGATGAAGTCGATCTGGTGACCTTCGAGTTCGAAAGCGTCCCGGCCGAAACCGTCGCGTTCCTCTCGCAATTCGTCCCCGTCTATCCGAGTGCCGAAGCCCTGCGCATCGCTCGTGACCGCTGGTTCGAAAAGAGCATGTTCAAGGATCTGGGCATCCCGACTCCGGCGTTCGCCGACATTCAGTCGCAAGCCGATCTGGATGCCGCCGTGGCCTCGATCGGTCTGCCGGCCGTGCTGAAAACCCGCACCCTGGGTTACGACGGCAAGGGCCAGAAAGTCCTGCGCAAGCCGGAAGACGTGGTTGGTACCTTCGCCGAACTGGGCAGCGTTGCCTGCCTGCTGGAAGGCTTCGTGCCATTCACCGGTGAAGTGTCGCTGATCGCCGTGCGTGCTCGCGATGGTGAAACGAAGTTCTACCCGTTGGTACACAACACCCACGACAGCGGCATTCTCAAGTTGTCGGTGGCCAGCACGGATCACCCGTTGCAGGCGTTGGCGGAAGACTACTCGAGCCGTGTGCTCAAGCAGTTGAACTACGTTGGCGTGATGGCGTTCGAGTTCTTTGAAGTCGACGGTGGTCTCAAGGCCAACGAAATCGCCCCGCGTGTCCACAACTCCGGGCACTGGACCACCGAAGGCGCCGAGTGCAGCCAGTTCGAAAATCACCTGCGCGCCGTTGCCGGCCTGCCGCTGGGTTCGACCGCCAAGGTTGGCGAGAGCGCGATGCTTAACTTCATCGGCGTTGTTCCGCCGGTTGAAAAGGTCATCGCCATCGAAGATTGCCATCTGCACCACTACGGCAAAGCTTTCAAGGCCGGGCGCAAGGTCGGTCACGCCAACCTGCGCTGCGCCGACATGGCCACGCTGCAGGCGCAGATCATCAAGGTCGAAGCGCTGATCGCCGAGTAAAACAGTTTCATGTGGCAGCGGCGGAACCATTGCGGGGCCGCCGTTCTCTCATGGCAGGATGCGAAAGTCTGACTAGGCTTCGCATATCGACCATTAAGAGGGAAATGTCATGGGAATTATCGGAACCATCTTTATCGGCTTGATCGTCGGCCTGTTGGCTCGGTTCCTGAAACCGGGCGATGACAGCATGGGCTGGATCATGACCATCCTCCTCGGTATCGGCGGTTCGCTGGCAGCTACTTACGGCGGCCAGGCTCTGGGCATCTATCAGGCGGGTCAGGGTGCAGGCTTTATCGGCGCACTGGTCGGCGCGATCGTTTTGCTGGTGATCTACGGTCTGATCAAAAAGAACTGATCCAAAGCGACAAAGCCCTCTCTGCCAAACAGGCGGGGAGGGCTAGAATGCTCGGCGACTGATTGTCCCTTCCTTTTACCGAGCTCCTCCATGCGCCGCATTTTGTTGACTCTCCTTTTCCTCGGCAGCGGTTTGGCCCACGCTGGCGAACTGCCGGAAACCGACTGGCTCGAACTGATGCCCAAGTCGGACCAGAAGGCCCTCGAGGCCATGCCTGAAATCGACCACAACTCCCCCGAAGCCACCGGTACCTTTACCGAGAAGGGCGGGATGAAGCAGGCCAAAGGTCTGCCGGCGGTGATGTATTCGACTAAAACCGTGGCGTCGATGAACGACAAGCACATCCGCATCGGCGGTTATCCGGTGCCGCTGGAATCCGATGCCAAGGGCCGCAGCACGTTGTTCTTCCTCGTGCCGTACCCGGGCGCATGCATCCACGTGCCGCCACCGCCGCCGAATCAACTGGTGCTGGTGCGTTATCCGAAGGGCTTGAAACTGGATGACATCTACACACCGTTGTGGGTAACCGGCACGCTGAAAGTCGAAAAGGTCAGCAATGATCTGGCTGACGCGGCGTATGCGCTGGAAGCAGACAAGGTGCGGGTGGTGCAGGAATCTGATCTCTAGACCTGCACAATAAGCCCTGTGGCGAGGGGATTTATCCCCGTTGGACTGCGCAGCAGGCCCAGCTCTTGATTTAAAAAGCGGGGGCCACTTCGCGACCCAACGGGAATAAATCCCCTCACCACAATCGCCCGCTGCCACATTTCGTTCTGCGTTAGGGTTTAGAGCGGTTTGCTGCCGACACTGACACCCATGGTATGGCTCGCACCCGGCGCCAGCGTTACGATGTCATCCATCACATTCGCCGTTTCGATGCACAACATGCGCTGCCAGCCATCGTTGTCCATGTCAGCCAGCGCGGCCGCGCGGTCGATCCACGGGTTCCAGATCACCGCTGTGCGCGAACCGGTGGCCGTCAGCACAATGCGCCGTTCCCACGTCGGATCAACAATGCTCAGCTGCGGCGGAGCGTCGAGGTAGATGCGGTCGGTCTCACCGGCAAAATGCAGATCACCTTGCTGAGTGGCCGTTTTCCAGTCATCCAGCGTCTCGATGTAATTCAAACCATCCACACCGTCGACATGCACATTGCGCACATCGCTGACCGCGAAATAGGTGTGCAGCGCCTGGCTGATGCTGACGGTCTCGCTACCCCGGTTGTGGCTGGTCAGGCTGAAGTGCAGTTGATCGGCCAGATGCAGGGTCAGGGTCAGATCAACCTGATGCGGCCAGCCTGGCAAGCCACCTTCGGGGGCGGGCAGCTTGAATTCGACCTTGATGCCGTCAGCCTCTGATTCGATGCCGCCCAGCGCCCAATCCATCGCCCGCACCAGACCGTGCGCGGGTGCCGGTTGCTCACCGGTGTACATGGCCTGCACGCTCTGCGGGTTGCGTTCGAACTTGCCGAACCACGGCCAGCACACCGGCACGCCGGCGCGGATGCTTTTGCCGGTCTTGAACTCGGCCTTGTCGTTGAGCCAGATGATCGGCGGCTGGCCATCGATCTGATAACTGAGGATGTGCGCGCCTTGCTGGGCTACCAGCACTTCGGCCTGACCGTGGCGGATGCGCCAGCAATTCAGTTCATCCAGTTTCACCGCTTCAACGTTGGGCGTGTTCATGGGACAGCTCTCGATCAGTAACAAGGACAACTATCGACCGTCAGACGGCCGCGATGTTTAACGCGCGCGCGGTGGCACCGAACGGGTGCGGCCGCTGCCGTCGATGGCAACGAAGACGAACACCGCTTCGGTCACTTTACGCCACTCGCTGGACAGCGGATCGTCGCTCCACACTTCGACCATCATCTGGATCGAGCTGCGACCGATTTCCAGGGTCTGGGTATAAAAGGACAACTGCGCGCCGACGGCCACTGGCACGAGGAACGCCATGCGGTCGATGGCGACGGTCGCCACACGGCCGCCGGCCACGCGGCTGGCCATCGCGGTGCCGGCCAAATCCATTTGCGCCACCAGCCAGCCGCCGAAAATATCGCCAAAGCCGTTGGTTTCGCGCGGGAGTGCGGTGATTTGCAGGGCCAGGTCGCCTTGCGGGATCGGATCTTCTTGTTCGAGCTCTATCATGCCGGGGGTGCCTCTGACCCGTGACTCTTGTTGGTATTGCTGGTGGTAGCCGTCTTCAGGAAAAACGATTCAGCACCGAACATACTACGTTCGTCACGTTTTCCATAAGGCGCCTGAAGGGAAACTCTGCGAAACCGGCTGCTCCCGAGCAAAGGGCGGGCCAACGACGTTTTCGCACAGCAACCCCCTACAAACCGGAGCAGGTTGCGAGTATATCGGTCGGTAGACTCCACGACGACCATCCGGTTCTCATTTCGACCGTCAAATACGCGCCTCTATGTGCTTTTTCGAACAATTTGCTATGGTGCCGAACCTGCCCAAGCCACCGCCAGCGTTGTTGTGGCGGCAGATCCGACTATAAGAGAAGCCCTTGCCATGACCACAGCGCCTTCGAGCCTCGCGCAGCCCGAGCAACCCGCACGACCGTTGACCCGCAATGACTACAAGACTCTGTCGCTGTCCGCCCTCGGTGGCGCGCTGGAGTTTTACGATTTCATCATCTTCGTTTTCTTCGCCACGGTGGTCGGCAAGCTGTTCTTCCCGGCTGACATGCCCGAGTGGCTGCGCATGATGCAGACCTTCGGCATTTTTGCTGCCGGTTACCTGGCGCGGCCACTGGGCGGCATCGTCATGGCGCATTTCGGCGACCTGCTGGGGCGCAAGAAGATGTTCACCCTGAGCATCTTCATGATGGCCGTGCCGACGCTGATCATGGGGCTGCTGCCGACGTATGCGCAGATCGGCCTGTGGGCGCCGATCCTTCTTCTATTGATGCGCGTGATTCAGGGCGCGGCGATTGGCGGCGAAGTGCCGGGGGCGTGGGTCTTCGTTTCCGAACACGTGCCGCAAAAGCACATGGGTTACGCCTGTGGCACGCTCACCAGTGGCCTGACCGCCGGCATCCTGCTCGGCTCGCTGGTCGCCACCGCGATCAACAGCATTTATACGCCTGCCGAAGTTTCCGATTACGCGTGGCGAATCCCGTTCCTGCTCGGCGGTGTCTTCGGTCTGTTCTCGGTGTACCTGCGCCGCTGGCTGCACGAAACCCCGGTGTTCGCCGAACTGCAACAACGCAAGGCGCTGGCTGAAGAAGTGCCGTTGCGCGCCGTATTGCGTGACCATCGTGGGGCGATTGCGATCTCGATGCTGCTGACCTGGCTGCTGTCCGCCGGGATCGTCGTGGTGATTCTGATGACCCCGACCGTGCTGCAAACGGTCTATAACTTCTCGCCGACGGTGGCCCTGCAATCGAACAGTCTGGCAATTGTGTTCCTGAGCATCGGCTGCATTATCTCCGGCGCGTTGGCGGATCGTTTTGGTGCCGGCCGCGTGTTCGTATTCGGTTGCCTGGGCTTGTTGATCAGCTCCTGGACTTTCTATCACAGCCTCGCCGCTCACCCGACCTGGCTGTTCCCGCTGTACGCGCTGACCGGTTTCCTGGTGGGCACCATCGGTGCGGTGCCGTATGTGATGGTCAAAGCGTTCCCGCCGGTGGTGCGCTTCAGTGGTTTGTCCTTCTCTTATAACGTTGCCTACGCGATTTTCGGCGGCCTGACGCCAATGGTGGTCAGCCTGCTGCTGAAAGAAAGCGCGATGGGGCCTGCCTACTACGTGGCGGTGCTGTGCACGGTGGGGATTCTGGTGGGGGCGTGGCTCTGGAAGAGGGGGCGCTGATCCGAAATCTGCTCCAGTAGTACCGGCCTCTTCGCGAGCAGGCTCGCTCCCACATTGGAATGCATTTCAATTGTGGGAGCGAGCCTGTTCGCGAGTGTGGCACCACGAATCATCCAGTCAAAACCCGAATGCTGGCCTTTCATCCAATTGTCATATTTCAGCCATAGAGTGTTCACACGGCCTGCTGATACTTGGCCCCGACTTAACACACCCTATCTGCTAGGAGTAAGGCATGAAACTGAAGCGTTTGATGGCGGCAATGACTTTTGTCGCTGCTGGCGTTGCGACTGCCAACGCGTTCGCCGCTGTTGACCCTGCTATCCCGAGCTACACCAAGACCACTGGTGTGTCGGGCAACCTGTCCAGCGTCGGCTCCGATACTCTGGCCAACCTCATGACCCTCTGGGCTGAGAACTACAAAAAAGAATACCCGAACGTAAACATCCAGATTCAGGCCGCTGGCTCCGCCACTGCGCCACCTGCGTTGACTGAAGGCACCTCCAACCTGGGCCCGATGAGCCGCAAGATGAAGGACACCGAACTGGCTGCCTTCGAGCAGAAGTACGGCTACAAGCCAACCGCTATCCCGGTTGCCGTGGACGCCCTGGCCGTGTTCGTACACAAAGACAACCCGATCCAGCACCTGACCATGGAACAGGTTGACGCGATTTTCTCGTCGACCCGTCTGTGCGGTGCCAAAGCCGACGTGAAAACCTGGGGTGACCTGGGCGTGACCGGTGACCTGGCCAACAAGCCAGTACAACTGTTCGGCCGTAACTCGGTATCCGGCACTTACGGCTACTTCAAAGAAGAAGCCCTGTGCAAAGGCGACTACAAGCCAAACGTCAACGAACAACCAGGCTCGGCTTCGGTCGTGCAGTCGATCAGCTCCTCGCTGAACGGCATCGGTTACTCGGGCATCGGCTACAAGACCGCCAGCGTGAAGACTGTTGCTCTGTCGAAGAAAGGCAGCACTGACTTCATCGAAGACACCGAAGAAAACGCCCTGAACGGCAAGTACCCGCTGTCGCGTTTCCTCTACGTTTACGTCAACAAGGCCCCGAACAAGCCTCTGGCTCCGCTGGAAGCTGAGTTCGTGAAACTGGTGCTGTCGAAACAGGGCCAGGAAGTTGTGGTGAAAGACGGCTACATCCCGCTGCCAGCCAAGGTTGCTGCAAAAGCACTGGCTGACCTGGGTCTGCAAGAAGGCGGCGCTGAAGTCGCAAAGAAGTAACACCGTAGGAGCCGAGCTTGCTCGCGATAGAGGCGCCACGGTTGAAACCGTGGTGCTGAAATGGCGGGCAACCACGGCCCTGTAGGAGCAAGGCTTGCCCGCGAAGGCATCGGCGCATTCAGCACCGATATCCCTGATAAACCGCTTTCGCGAGCAAGCTCAGCTCCTACAAATGCCGGCTCAGCCGGCCTCCAAATTTTCGATCCGCTGCCAGTGCCCGCTGGCGGTGGATTTGCTGCGTCACTGCATTGTCATCTTTCTGTCATACAGGATCGCTAGGGTGTGCGCATGAATGATCTGGCCAATTCCACAATGACTACGACTTCCCCTCCCAAGCGCATTGATTTCAATACGCCTGAGCTGCAACGCAAGCGCCGCATCCGCGCGCTCAAGGATCGCTTCACCCGTTGGTACGTCCTCGTGGGCGGCCTGGCAGTGTTGGCAGCGATCACCCTGATCTTTTTCTTCCTCGCCTACGTGGTTGCGCCGCTGTTCAAGGGTGCCGACCTGACCGCGAAAGACGCCATCACCCCAGCCTGGATGCAGGACGCCGGCAAGCCGCTGATGATTTCGCTCGAAGAGCAGAATCAGGTGGCCATGCGCGTTTCCGACAAAGGCCAGGCGCTGTTCTTTGATATCGACAGTGGCGCTGAATTGAAGCGCGTCGATCTGCCGGTCCCGGCCGGCACCACCGTGACCGCCATCGGTGAAGACCAGCCAGGTCATCCGCTGGTGGCAGTGGGTCTGTCCAACGGTCAGGCGCTGGTGTTCCGTCACACTTATAAAGTCAGCTACCCCGACGGCAAGAAAACCATCACCCCGGCCGTCGAATACCCGTACGGCAACACGCCGATCGCGTTGAACGAAAGCGGCGGTGCGCTGGAACACGTCAGCCTCAACGCCACCGATACCACCCTGATTCTGGTCGGTTCGACCGGTTCGCAACTCAATGTGTTGTCGCTGACCAGCGAAGAAAACATGATGACTGGCGAAGTCACCAACGAGCAGAAGCGCATCGATCTGCCGCAGATGACCGAGCCGGTGAAAAACATCTTCGTCGACCCGCGCCAGCAATGGCTGTACGTGGTCAACGGGCGCGCTCAGGCCGACGTATTCAGCCTGCGCGACAAGAGCCTCAACGGTCGCTACAAACTGCTGGAAAACGCTGACGCCGAAGTCACGGCCACCACGCAATTGGTCGGCGGTATCTCGCTGATCGTGGGTGACTCCAAGGGTGGTCTGGCCCAATGGTTCATGGCGCGTGACACCGACGGCGAGCTGCGCCTGAAGCAGATCCGTACCTTCCAGATGGGCACCGCGCCGATCGTTGAAATCACTGCTGAAGAACGCCGTAAAGGCTTCCTCGCGCTGGATGCCAGCGGCAAGCTCGGCGTGTTCCACAGCACCGCGCACCGTACGCTGCTGGTTGATCAGGTAGTTGATGGCCAAGGCGTATTCGGCCTGTCACCGCGTGCCAACCGCGTGATCGTCGAAGCCGGCGGCAAGCTGCAACCGCTGCTGCTCGACAACCCGCACCCGGAAGTATCGTGGAGCGCGCTGTGGAGCAAGGTCTGGTACGAGAACTACGACGAGCCTAAATACGTCTGGCAATCGACTGCCGCCAACACCGATTTCGAACCGAAACTGAGCCTCTCGCCACTGACCTTCGGCACGCTCAAAGCCGCGTTCTACGCGATGCTGCTGGCTGCACCGCTGGCCGTTGCCGCCGCGATCTACACCGCGTACTTCATGGCCCCGGGCATGCGCCGCAAGGTCAAACCGGTCATCGAGCTGATGGAAGCGATGCCGACGGTGATCCTCGGCTTTTTCGCCGGCCTGTTCCTCGCGCCTTATGTGGAAGGGCATTTGCCGGGCATCTTCAGCCTGCTGATGTTGCTGCCGATCGGCATTCTGGTCGCCGGTTTCACCTTCAGCCGTCTGCCTGAATCGATCCGCCTGAAAGTCCCGGACGGTTGGGAAAGTGCGCTGCTGATTCCGGTGATCCTGTTTGTGGGCTGGCTGTCGCTGTACATGAGCCCGTTCATGGAGAACTGGTTCTTCGGCGGTGACATGCGCATGTGGATCTCCCACGACCTGGGCATCACCTACGACCAGCGCAACGCCCTGGTGGTTGGTCTGGCCATGGGCTTCGCGGTGATCCCGAACATCTATTCGATTGCCGAAGACGCCGTGTTCAGCGTGCCGCGTGGTCTGACCCTCGGGTCGCTGGCCCTCGGCGCCACGCCGTGGCAGACCATGACCCGCGTGGTTATCCTCACCGCCAGCCCGGGGATCTTCTCGGCACTGATGATCGGCATGGGCCGTGCGGTCGGTGAAACCATGATCGTGCTGATGGCCACCGGCAACACCCCGGTCATGGAAATGAACCTGTTCGAAGGCCTGCGCACCCTGGCCGCCAACGTTGCGGTGGAAATGCCCGAGTCGGAAGTCGGCGGCAGCCACTACCGCGTGCTGTTCCTCTCGGCGCTTGTGCTGCTGTTGTTCACCTTCGTCATGAACACCCTGGCAGAACTGATTCGTCAGCGTCTGCGCAAGAAATACTCGTCGCTTTAAGCAAAGGTAGAAGTCTGTGAAACAGAACTCCCTGAAAGGATGGTTCAAGAGCGGCGCCCCGGGCGTCTGGATCAGCGGTGGCGCGGTGTCCATCGCGGTCATCATGACCATTGGCCTGTTGGCGGTCATCGCTGTGCGCGGTCTCGGTCACTTCTGGCCTGCAGATCTGATCCACGCCAGTTATGACGTCCCGGGCCAGGCCAATCACCTGGTCGTCGGTGAAGTGGTACAGAAGGAAGAAGTGCCGCGCGCCCGCCTGAAAAGCGCTGGTTTGCCAGTGCCGGATCAAGGCCCGGAGTTCATGACCCGCGAGCTGATCAAGGTCGGCAACCGTGACCTGAACGGCAACGACTTCACCTGGATTGTCGGCGAGTGGCTGACCAACCAGACCACGCCGCCAGAGCTGATGGCGATCGAGCGTCGCGAGTGGGGCAACTTCTACGGCTACCTGGTCAACGTCAAACAGGACGGTAAAGTCATCGCCGAGGGCGAGGCTGCGTGGCCCGAGCTGCAAGCGCGGATCAACCGTGTAAACGGTCTGGCTGCTCAACTGAAGTCGCTGGAAAAAACCGATATTGGTGCGATCAACGCAGGCCTTGAGCGCATCCGTCTGCACGGTCGCAAACTGGAGCTGGAAGGCAAGCTCGACGCCACCGCGCAAGCGGACATGGAATCCGAGCGCGCCGAACTGAATGCGCGTTATCAGGACATCGAAGCGCGTCTGGCCGATCTGCATGCGCAGTTCAACCGCGACGCTTTGACCGCCCGTGATGCCAACGGCAAAGAAATTGAAATCGGTCTGGGCAAAGTGGTTCACGCCTACCAGCCGAACGCGATGAGCACCTTCACCAAGGTCGGTTTCTACTTCAGCAAGATCTGGGAATTCCTCTCGGACGACCCGCGTGAAGCGAACACCGAAGGCGGGATCTTCCCGGCGATCTTCGGCACCGTGATGATGACTTTGATCATGGCGATGATCGTCACCCCGTTCGGCGTGTTGGCGGCGGTGTACCTGCGTGAATACGCCAAGCAGAACACCCTGACGCGGATCATCCGCATCGCGGTGAACAACCTCGCTGGTGTTCCGGCGATCGTTTACGGCGTGTTCGGTCTGGGCTTCTTCGTTTACGTGCTCGGTGGTTCGGTCGACCGCTTGTTCTTCCCGGAAGCGCTGCCGGCACCGACCTTCGGTACGCCGGGTCTGCTCTGGGCGTCGCTGACGTTGGCGCTGCTGGCGGTGCCGGTGGTGATCGTCGCGACCGAGGAAGGTCTGGCGCGTATCCCGCGCACCGTTCGTGAAGGCTCGTTGGCCCTCGGTGCGACCAAGGCTGAAACCTTGTGGAAGATTGTGATTCCGATGGCCAGCCCGGCGATGATGACCGGCATGATCCTCGCCGTGGCTCGCGCCGCCGGTGAAGTGGCACCGCTGATGCTGGTGGGTGTGGTGAAACTGGCGCCGTCGCTGCCGGTGGACGGCAACTACCCGTACCTGCACCTGGATCAGAAGATCATGCACTTGGGCTTCCATATTTATGACGTCGGCTTCCAGAGCCCCAACGTCGAAGCGGCCCGCCCGCTGGTGTACGCCACGGCACTGTTGCTGGTGCTGGTAATCGCCACGTTGAACCTGTCGGCAGTGTGGATCCGTAACCACCTGCGCGAAAAATACAAAGCACTGGATAGCTGATTAACGCCTCTCACTGTAGGAGCAAGGCTTGCCCGCGATGGCGTCATCAAAATCGCCTTCGCCAGCAAGCTGTGCTCCTACAGAGAGCGGCATCACCGCTGACCCATGTTGTGAGGTCAGCGGTCAACCGAACCGAATTTGTCAGCACAGGGAGCCTCCCATGCAGCACGAAGCACATACCCACGGCATCAACATGTCTGCCCTGGGCCGCGACAAGCAGAGCCTGAACCTCGAGCAGGAAACCGTGGCCATCGAAGTACCGGGCCTGAGCCTGTACTACGGCGAGAAACAAGCGCTGTTCGACGTCAGCATGAACATCCCGAAACAGCGCGTGACCGCTTTCATCGGCCCGTCCGGTTGCGGTAAATCCACGCTGTTGCGCACCTTCAACCGCATGAACGACCTGGTTGACGGCTGTCGCGTTGAAGGCGCGATCAACCTGTACGGCAACAACATCTATCGCAAAGGCGAAGACGTGGCCGAGTTGCGTCGTCGCGTCGGCATGGTGTTCCAGAAGCCCAACCCGTTCCCGAAGACCATCTACGAAAACGTGGTCTACGGCCTGCGCATCCAGGGCATCAACAAGAAGCGCATCCTCGACGAAGCGGTCGAGTGGGCGTTGAAAGGCGCGGCGCTGTGGGATGAGGTTAAAGACCGTCTGCACGAATCGGCACTCGGTCTGTCCGGTGGTCAGCAGCAGCGTCTGGTGATTGCCCGCACTATCGCGGTTGAGCCGGAAGTGTTGCTGCTCGACGAACCGTGCTCGGCCCTCGACCCGATCTCGACGCTGAAAGTCGAAGAGCTGATCTACGAGCTGAAATCCAAGTTCACCATCGTCATCGTCACGCACAACATGCAGCAAGCGGCGCGGGTGTCCGACTACACGGCGTTCATGTACATGGGCAAACTGGTGGAATTCGGTGACACCGATACCCTGTTCACCAATCCGGCGAAGAAGCAGACCGAAGATTACATCACCGGTCGGTACGGCTAGCCGTACAGCCGCAAGCTTGAAGCTGCAAGCTGCAAGCGGCAAGTCAAAGCGGCAAGTCAAAGCGGTTCAGCGTAACGACAAATTTCAGCTTGCAGCTTGTAGCTTGCAGCTCTTGGTTAAAGCTTTTGCGGAGCGAACACAATGATTTCTAAGGAAGGTCTTACCCATCACATTTCCGCGCAGTTCAACGCCGAGCTTGAGGAAGTGCGCAGCCACCTCCTGGCCATGGGCGGGCTGGTCGAGAAGCAGGTCAACGACGCGGTGACCGCGCTGATCGAGGCCGACTCCGGTCTGGCGCAGCAAGTGCGTGAGATCGATGACCAGATCAACCAGATGGAACGCAACATCGACGAAGAATGCCTGCGCATTCTCGCCCGTCGCCAGCCGGCGGCGTCCGACCTGCGTCTGATCATCAGCATCTCCAAGTCGGTGATCGACCTCGAGCGCATCGGTGACGAAGCCACCAAGATCGCCCGCCGCGCGATTCAGCTGTGCGAAGAAGGCGAGGCGCCGCGCGGTTACGTCGAGGTTCGCCACATCGGCGACCAGGTGCGCAACATGGTTCGCGATGCGCTGGACGCGTTTGCCCGTTTCGACGCCGACCTGGCGTTGTCGGTGGCCCAGTACGACAAGATCATCGACCGCGAATACAAGACCGCGCTGCGCGAGCTGGCGACCTACATGATGGAAGACCCGCGCTCTATCTCGCGGGTCTTGAGCATCATCTGGGTGCTGCGTTCCCTGGAGCGCATCGGCGATCACGCGCGCAACATCTCCGAATTGGTCATCTACCTGGTGCGCGGCACCGACGTGCGTCATATGGGCCTCAAGCGGATGAAGGAAGAAGTTCAAGGCACAAGCGGCGAAACCGCTAATGTTCCGGGCGATGCTGACGATAAGTAAGATTGCCTGAGAAAAGCGCCCGGCCCTTTGGCCGGGCGTTTTTGTTTACGGTTATCGAACAAAGAATCGAATTGAAAAGCAGCACCCGCGAACGAAAAGTCCCGGCGTGACTGAAGATTGTTGGCAATGTGCCATCAGTAAAAGCGGTATGCTTGCCGGGATTTTTATAGGGGTGTTGGATGAGCAAGATCAGTGTGTTGGTCGTGGACGATGCTTCGTTCATTCGTGACCTGGTAAAAAAGTGCCTGCGTAATTACTTCCCGGGGATCCGCACCGAGGACGCCGTCAACGGCAAAAAAGCTCAAGCGATGCTGGCCAGAGAAGCGTTCGACCTGGTCCTGTGCGACTGGGAAATGCCGGAAATGTCCGGTCTTGAACTGCTGACCTGGTGCCGCGAGCAAGACAATCTCAAGACCATGCCGTTTGTCATGGTCACCAGCCGGGGCGACAAGGAAAACGTCGTGCAGGCGATTCAGGCCGGCGTTTCCGGTTACGTCAGCAAGCCATTCACCAACGAGCAGCTGCTGACCAAGGTCAAGCAGGCGCTGAACAAGGTCGGCAAACTCGACACCCTGATGAACAGCGCGCCGACCAAGATGAACTCGGCGTTCGGCAACGATTCCCTGAGCGCTTTGACCGGCGGTAAACCTGCCGTGGTCGGTGGTGCTCCGGCGGCCGCTGCGGTCAATCCGTTCGCCAAGCCTGCCGCTGCTGCTCCAGCACCCGCCGCTGCGCCGTCCCGTGGTCTGCTCAACAGCCCGCCAGTGCAGGCACCCGCCGCGTCGAAAGCGCCGGCCGGTGGTCGCGGTCAGGGCCAGTTGCGCCTGCCAAGCGGCAACCAGCAATGCGTGATCAAGGCGCTGAGCATCAAGGAAGCGCTGCTGGTGGTGAAACGCACCGACACGCTGCCGCAGATCCTCGACAGCGCCGTGCTCGACCTGGAGCAGGGCGACAACGCCGAAATCGCCCGCCTCAATGGCTACCTGCACGCCATCGTCGCCCACGAGCAGAAAGCCGACAGCGACTGGCTGCAACTGACTTTCCGCTTCGTCGATCAGGACGCGCAGAAGCTCGACTACATCTCCCGTCTGATCGCTCGCGGCACGGCGCAGAAGCACTTCGTTCCCGGCGCGTAATTCGCGTCGCCGGAAAGTCCGTCTTCGCGAGCAGGCTCGCTCCTACATTGGAAAAGCATTCCCAATGTGGGAGCGAGCCTGCTCGCGAAGGGGCCATCAAAAGCACCACCGATCTTCCGCGTTGCCCAATTTGAAACATCTGTCGACTACCCTGGTCTGTCTCAGCTGCTAGGCTCTCTTCCAGGCCTTACTTCGACAGACTCTTGCCCATGCTCGCGCGCCTGCTGTTTTTCTGTGGTCTCTTCATGGCCTCCACCTCGGCTGTGGCCATGACCATTTACAAATCCACTGATGCCAACGGCGTTGTTTCCTACAGCGACCGACCGAGCAAAGGCTCGCAGGTGTTCGTCTTTCAGGATCGGATGGTCGAACGTCTGGACCGTCAGGTGTACCTCGACATCAAAAAGCAGAGGGGCACCGACGTGGTGTTCGTGCGCAACGACCTGTATGCGCCGGTCGAGGTGGCGCTGGCATTTACCGGCATGAGCAACGTGCGTGGCGCGCCGGCGCAAACCATCCGCCGGGTGCTGCCGGCGCGCAGCAATACGCGGTTGGCGTTGCTGACGGCGGTGTCCGGTGGCAAGCCGCTGGTGTACACGCCGCAGTTCCAGTATTCCCTCGGTGATCCCGCTGGCACCGCGCAGGGCTATCGCTATCCGCTGCCGTGGCGTGGCGGGCCGTTCCGCTTGAGTCAGGGTGCCAACGGCCAATACAGCCACTACGGGCCGAAGAACAAATATGCGATGGACATCGCCATGCCGGTCGGCACACCGATCATTGCCGCGCGGGCAGGGGTGGTGGTGAAAACCGAGAATTCCCAGAGCGGGCGCGGCAACGATGCGTCGGGCAACTTTGTGCGGGTGCTGCACGATGACGGCACGATGGGCGTGTACCTGCACCTCAAGCAAGGTTCGGTGAGCGTACGTGAAGGGCAAAGGGTGACGGTCGGCAGTCCGTTGGCGCTGTCGGGCAACACCGGCAACAGCAGCGGCCCGCACCTGCACTTCGTGGTGCAGCGCAACAGCGGAGCGGGGCTGGTGTCGATTCCGTATCAGTTCAACCAGCCACTGGGAGCATTGCCCAACTTTGCGCTGGGCAAACAGTAATGTGTTGTATCTGCTGACCCCTTCGCGAGCAGGCTCGCTCCCACAGGGATCACACCGAACCTGTGGGAGCGAGCCTGCTCGCGAAGGGAGCGGCGCGGTGCCGGATCAGCCGATCAATCCAGCATCAAAACCTTCGCCAGCACAATCTTCGGCCCTTTCATCTTCTTGATGATGATCCGCAGCCCTTCGACTTCCAGCACTTCTTCCTCTTCCGGTACCCGTTTCAGGGTTTCGTAGATCAGCCCGGCGAGGGTTTCCGCTTCGATGTGATCGAGGTCGATACCGAGCAGGCGTTCAACCTTGAACAACGGCGTGTCGCCACGCACCAGCAGCTTGCCGGGCTGATAGGCAAGAATGCCGCGCTCAGCCTTGCGGTGTTCGTCCTGGATGTCGCCGACCAGCACTTCCAGCACGTCTTCCATGGTCAGGTAGCCGATGATGTTGCCGTCAGCCTCCTCGACCACGGCGAAGTGCGAGCCGCCCTTGCGGAACTGCTCCAGCAACTGCGACAGCGGCATGTGCCGCGATACGCGCTCCAGCGGACGGGTCAGTTCAGCCAGGTTGAACGACTCGGGAATGTGATCCAGCGCCGCCAATTCCAGCAGCAGATCCTTGATGTGCAGTAGGCCGACGAACTCCTGACGCTCGCTGTCGTACACCGGATAACGGCTGAACTTGTGGCGACGGAACATCGCCAGGATTTCTTTCAGCGGCGCGTTGAATTCCAGCGTGATCAGGTCTTCGCGGGAGTTGGCCCAGTCGACCACTTCCAACTCGCCCATTTCCACCGCCGAAGCCAGTACGCGCATGCCCTGATCGCTCGGATCCTGGCCACGGCTGGAGTGCAGGATCAGTTTCAGTTCTTCGCGGCTGTAATGGTGTTCATGGTGCGGGCCGGGTTCACCTTGGCCGGCGATACGCAGAATCGCGTTGGCGCTGGCGTTGAGCAGGTAAATCGCCGGGTACATTGCCCAGTAGAACAGGTACAGCGGCACCGCCGTCCACAGCGACAGCAACTCGGGTTTGCGAATCGCCCACGATTTTGGGGCCAACTCGCCGACGACGATGTGCAGGTACGAAATGATGAAGAACGCAGTGAAGAAAGACACACCTTTGACGATTTCCGGCGATTGCACGCCGACCGCGCTGAGCAACGGCTCGAGAATATGCGCGAACGCCGGCTCACCGACCCAGCCAAGGCCGAGCGAGGCCAGCGTGATACCCAACTGACACGCCGAGAGGTACGCATCGAGCTGACTGTGTACGGTGCGCAGGATGTGCCCGCGCCAGCCGTTTTTATCAGCGATGGCCTCGACCCGGGTCGAGCGCAGTTTGACCATGGCGAACTCTGCCGCAACGAAGAAGCCGTTGAGCAAAACCAGGATCAGAGCAAAAAGGATCATGCCGAAATCGGCGAATATTGTTGCGAGGGACAAGCCAGGGGAAGGGTCCATGATGGAGTTTTGCGGGTTCCGTGTGATTCGAAAGAAGTAATAGCCGCGCCTGAAAGGCAGGCACAAGTCAGCCAATGTAGCGGCTGACTGGGCGATTGCCTAGTGGCGCTCTACTCGGCGGCGCTGTTTATCCGCGCTGGAGCGACTTGCGCCGGGGCGAAATGGCAGGTGAACGTGCTGCCGTGACCGGGCACGCTGCTGATCTCCATGCGCGCGCGATGGCGCAACAACACATGTTTGACGATGGCCAGGCCCAGGCCGGTGCCGCCGGTGTTGGAGTTGCGGCTGGAGTCGACGCGATAGAAGCGTTCGGTCAGGCGCGGCAGGTGTTTGCTGTCGATGCCGATCCCGGAATCCTGCACGCTCAGGTGCGCACCTTGTTCGTCGCCCCACCAGCGGACGCGGATGTTGCCCTCGGCCGGGGTGTACTTCACCGCGTTGAACACCAGGTTGGAAAACGCACTGCGCAATTCCGCCTCGCTGCCCTTGAGCAGCAGGCTGGCGTCGGCTTCGAGGGTGATGCGCTGGTTTTTCGAACCGGACAACTGCTGCGCATCGCTCTTGATCGATTGCAGCAATGTATCGACATGGATCGGCTGGTTGTCCGACGGGTAGTCGGTGGCTTCCAGCTTCGCCAGCAACAACAGATCATTGAGCAGCGTCTGCATGCGCCCGCCCTGTTGCTGCATCTGTTGCAGGGCTCGACTCCAGCGCGGGTTCACGTCTTCGACGTTGTCGAGCAGGGTTTCCAGATAACCGCAGATCACTGTCAGCGGGGTGCGCAGTTCGTGGGAAACGTTGGCGATGAAGTCTTTGCGCATTTGCTCAAGCTGATGAATGCGCGTGACGTCGCGCACCAGCATCAAGTGTTCATTGTTGCCATAGCGGGTGAGGTACAACTGAATGCGCACGCGATCATTGGTCGGCGAAGGGATTTCCAGCGGCTCGGCGTAACTTTCCTGCTCGAAGTATTCCTTGAAGCGCGGATGCCGTACCAGGTTGGTTACCGGTTGGCCGCTGTCTTGCGGGGTCTTGAGGCCGAGCAGGGTTTCGGCGGCGCGGTTCCACCATTCCAGGTTGCCGTCGCTGTCGAGCATGATCACCGCGTCTTTCAGCGCAGCGGTGGACTCCTGCACCCGGTCGATCACCGCTTGCAGGCGCCCACGCACGCGTTGGTCGCGGCGTTGCAGGTGGTAGATGCTGTCGAACACTTCGCCCCACAGACCATAGCCGTCGGGCGGTGCTTCGTCGGGTTGGTGCTGGCGCAGCCACTCGTGCAGGCGCAGCAATTGCTTGAGCGTCCAGCCCAGATAAATACCCAGACCCGCCGCGAGGCTCCAGCCGTAATAGCCGGTGATCAGGCCGATCACCAGACACGCGGTGACCAGCAGCAGCATGTGGCGAATCAGGGTGCCATGCCAGTTTTGATTCACGGGGCGTCCTTAAACGCAGCTTCAAGTTTCAAGCCGCAAGCTGCAAGGCACAGCGGCTCGTTGTTTCTTGCCGCTTATAGCTAGAAGCGTGCAGCTGTTTTTTTACGCTTTGGTGGAAAACCGGTAACCGGTGCCGCGCACGGTTTGTACCAGATTTTCGTAGGCGTCGCCGAGGGCCTTGCGCAGACGGCGGATGTGCACGTCGACGGTGCGTTCTTCAACGTAGACGTTGCCGCCCCAGACCTGATCCAGCAACTGGCCACGGGTGTAGGCGCGTTCCTGGTGGGTCATGAAGAATTGCAGCAGACGGTATTCGGTCGGGCCCATCTCGGCCGGTTTGCCGTCGATGGTCACACGGTGGCTGATCGGGTCGAGCAGCAAGCCACCGACTTCAATCGGCGCTTCGCCATCGGTCGGTCCGGCGCGGCGCAGCACAGCTTTGAGGCGGGCGACCAGTTCACGCGGGGAAAACGGTTTGGTGATGTAGTCGTCGGCGCCGACTTCCAGCCCCTGGATCTTGTTGTCCTCTTCGCCCTTCGCGGTAAGCATGATGATCGGGATGTCCCCGGTCAGCTCATCACGCTTGAGGCGGCGGGCCAGCTCGATGCCGGAAGTGCCGGGCAGCATCCAGTCGAGCAGGATCAGGTCCGGCTTGCGGTCGACGATGATGGCGTGCGCCTGCTGCGAGTTCTCCGCCTCGAGGCAGTCATAGCCGGCCATTTCCAACGCAACGGCGATCATTTCGCGAATGGGCGCTTCGTCGTCGACGATCAGAATGCTCCTGCCAACCATGCCTTAATCCTCTTGTCATTTAACTGTCTTGCGCCGCATTAGATAACGGAATTATTGCAGTCGTGTGACAGTATTTTAGTCCGGCGGCGATTGTGCAAATCCTGAACTAAGCTCTAAGTCCGAATCCTGACAACCACAAAAGAAGGTTTCCATGACTCAAATGACTGTTTCTTTCAAAGCCCTGCTGATGGCTGCGGCCCTGACTTTGCCTGGATTTGCCATGGCCGCCGAGCCCGCCATGATGAAAGACGGCATGATGGTCGATCACAAAGGCATGACCGTTTATACGTTCGACAAGGACGCTGGCGGCAAGTCGATGTGTAACGCCGATTGCGCGAAAAACTGGCCGCCAATGATGGCGCCGGCGGGTGCCAAGGCTGAAGGCAAATGGACAGTGATCAAGCGTGATGACGGCATGATGCAATACGCCTACGACGGCAAACCGCTGTACACCTTCATGAAGGACGAAAAACCTGGAGAAATGAAGGGTGATGGCATGAAAGACGTCTGGCACGTCGTGCACATGTCACAAAAATAACTGCGTCACCCTGTAGGAGCCGAGCTTGCTCGCGAAGGCGGTGTGTCAGTTAATGCATGTTCTGACTGACGCGACTTCTTCGCGAGCAAGCTTTGCTCCTACAGGTTTGGTGTTTAGCGCAGTGCGTAGTCCAGCACGATCCCGACGAATATCGCCAACCCGGCCCAGTGGTTGTGCAAAAACGCCTTGAAGCAGCGCATCCGGTCGCGATCGCGGGTGTACCAGAACTCCCATGCGTAACAACCGGCAGCCACCAGCAGACCAAGGTGGAACCACACCCCCAGCTCGAACTTCGACCCCGCCAACAACAGGCAGCCCAGTGACAACGCCTGCAAGCTCAGAATGATCACCCGATCCGCCTCACCGAACAGGATCGCCGTGGATTTCACGCCGATCTTCAAGTCGTCATCGCGGTCGGTCATCGCGTAATAGGTGTCGTAACCCACCGTCCACAACAGATTGGCGATCCACAGCAGCCAGGCCGCCGCCGGCAGTTCGCCAGTCTCGGCGGTGAACGCCATCGGCATGCCCCAGGAAAACGCCGCGCCCAGCACCACTTGCGGGTAATAGGTGTAGCGCTTCATGAACGGGTAAGTGAAGGCCAGCGCCAAACCGCCCAGCGACAGCCAGATCGTTGGCGCATTGGTGCACAGCACCAGCAGGAAACTCACGCCCATCAGCAGCGCGAAGAACACCAGCGCCTCTTTCGAACTGATCTTGCCGCTCGCCAGTGGTCGTTGTGCGGTGCGTTTGACGTGACCGTCGACCTTTCGATCGGCCCAGTCGTTGATCACGCAACCACCGGCGCGGGTCAGTATCACGCCAAGGACGAAAATCACCACGTTGGCCAGCGACGGCGAGCCTTTGCCGGCAATCCACAGCGCCCACAACGTCGGCCACAGCAGCAGATAAATGCCGATCGGCTTGTCCATCCGGGTCAACTGAATGAAATCCCACGCGCGCGGGTTCAAACGGTTCAGGGACTTGAGCAGGCTCTGATACATCAGCAATTCTCCGGATGGGCGCGGGCGGCGCTCCACAGGCTCGGCAAGAAGATTTCTGCAACCAGCACGCTCAGCGCGCCACGGTCGAACCGCGAACGGCGGCCCCACAGCTGCGGTGCTTTGGCGGCGGGTGGCAGCCATGCTTCAGGGTAGTGACACACTTCGATGGCGCGGCGTTGGAAGGCCTGATCGCAAAACAGCAGTTCGCCCAGCGAGCGGCTGCCCAGTTCATCCATGTGCAAACCGTCGCCCTGCAAAGCGGCGCGTGAGGCCACGCTGCGGGCAAACACCCAGGCCTCGTCATGCCCGCGCAAATACACTTCGCGCACCCAGCCTTCGCTGCCTTCGGCCAGGTTCAAGGCCGCGCATTCGTCGGCGCGCAGGATGTCCCAGCCCTCGAATAACGGGGTCACGCTGAAGCCATCGTTGGACAGCCGCGTCAGTCGGCGGGTCAGCGAGCCTTCGTCGAACAACCAGTTCAGGGTCAACGAATCGGGGAGGGGCGTCAGTTGGCTTTGAGTCAGCCAGAGCGGGGCCGGGCAGGCATTTGAATGTTGCACAATGAGTCATTATTGGCCGCAAATGAGGCGGCGAGCTTACCATGGCGCGTTGCGATTTTGATTGATCCGGAGCGCCATTGCGCCGAACAGGCTTGCATCTGCCCGGCTCCATCAGTACAAAACGCCCTGAGCCGGATGGCAGCGCAATACCCATCGACCCTCCGCGCCGGTAATAAGCCTGAACCCTGAGGAAGTACCTGAATGAAAAAGTGGCAATGTGTGGTCTGCGGCCTGATCTACAACGAAGCCGATGGCTGGCCGGATGACGGCATCGCGCCGGGCACCCTGTGGCAGGACGTCCCCGAAGACTGGCTGTGCCCGGACTGCGGCGTCGGCAAGATGGACTTCGAAATGATCGAAATCAACTAAGCAAAGTGAAGGAGTAAGGCATGAGCGCACCTGTCGTCATCGTTGGCACTGGGCTGGCCGGCTATAACCTGGCCCGCGAGTTTCGCAAACTCGATAGCGAAACCCCGCTGCTGTTGATTACCGCAGATGACGGCCGCTCTTACTCCAAGCCGATGCTCTCCACCGGTTTCGGCAAGAACAAGGATGCCGATGGCTTGAGCATGGCCGAACCCGGCGCAATGGCCGAGCAGTTGAAAGCCGAAGTGCGCACCCACACGCGCATCAGCGGCATCGACGCCGGCCACAAGCGCCTGTGGATCGGCGAAGAAGCCGTGCCCTACCGCGACCTTATTCTCGCCTGGGGCGCGGAAACCGTTCGCGTACCGATCGAGGGTGACGGTAGCGATCTGGTGTTCCCGATCAATGATCTCGAAGACTACGCACGTTTTCGCGCGGCAGCGGCCGGCAAACGCCGGGTGTTGCTGCTCGGCGCTGGTCTGATTGGCTGCGAATTCGCCAACGACCTGATCCTCGGTGGCTATGAAGTGCAACTGGTCGCGCCGTGCGAACAAGTCATGCCGACCTTGCTCCATCCGGCCGCTGCGGCAGCGGTACAGGCAGGGCTGGAAAGCCTCGGGGCAAAATTCCACCTCGGCCCGGTGCTGACGCGCTTGCAGAAAGTCGCTGACGGCCTGGAAGCGCATCTGTCCGACGGTCAGGTCATCGCCTGCGATGTGGTGGTCTCGGCGATCGGTCTGCGTCCCCGCATCGATCTGGCAGCGGCTGCCGGCGTGCAGGTCAATCGCGGCGTCGTCGTCGACCGGCACCTGAAGACGTCCCACGCCAATATCTATGCGCTGGGCGACTGTTCCGAGGTCGATGGGCTGAATCTGCTGTACGTGATGCCCCTCATGAGCTGTGCGCGAGCGCTGGCACAAACCCTGGCAGGAAACCCCACCGCCGTGAACTACGGTCCGATGCCGATCACCGTAAAAACTCCGGTGTGTCCGCTGGTAGTTTCGCCACCGCCACGGGGCAGCGAAGGCGTCTGGAGCGTCGAAGGGCAGGGTGGCGACATCAAAGCCCTGTGCCACAGCGCCGACGGTCAGTTGCTGGGTTACGCGCTGACGGGCGCGGCGGTCATGGAAAAACTTGCCCTGAACAAACAGCTTCCGGCCCTGCTGGCGTAAATACCGGTCGTTCTGTCGGAATCACCCCGGTTTTGCCCCCACAAAGGTCGTAGTGAGACTGGCGCAGGCCTTGTCCGCGTGCCATTCTCACTCCCGTCTGCCGCAGAGTAGAGCCTGCGGCGCCTTGGGCGCTGTTCCAACGAGAACAGCACGGACATAACAACAAAAAACCGTCAAAGGGGCTTCACTAATGCGTAAACCAGAACTCGCCGCTGCAATCGCTGAAAAAGCAGATCTGACCAAAGAACAGGCCAACCGCGTACTCAACGCCGTTCTCGAAGAAATCACCGGCGCTCTGCACCGCAAGGACAGCGTCACGCTGGTGGGCTTCGGCACCTTCCTGCAACGCCATCGCGGTGCGCGCACCGGCAAAAACCCGCAAACCGGTGAGCCGGTGAAAATCAAGGCCAGCAACACTGTTGCGTTCAAGCCAGGCAAGTCGTTGAAAGACAGCGTCAATCCTTAATACGGCGAACTCCCTCAATCGCGGGGGCGCTGTATAAAAAAATGGGCATACCGATTGCGGTCGGATGCCCATTTTTTGTGCCTGAAGAAAGTGCCCGGATCAGGCCGAGAAGAAGTACCGGGTCAAGTGGAAGAAGATCGGTGCCGCGAAGCAGATCGAGTCCATCCGATCCAGCATGCCGCCGTGGCCCTTGATCATCGTGCCCCAGTCTTTTGCGCTCAGGCTGCGCTTGATGGCCGACATGACCAGCCCGCCGAGGAAGCCCATCACCACAATCACCAGCGACATCAACAGGGATTGCCAGAAGTTGAACGGCGTCATCCAGAACATGCAACCACCGATCAACGTGGCGCTCAAGCCCCCGCCGATCAAGCCCTCGACGGTTTTCGACGGGCTCACCAGCGGCGCGACCTTGTGTTTGCCGAAGAGCTTGCCGAACACGTACTGCAGCACATCGCTCATCTGCACCACAAATACCAGATAGAACAGCAGCAAGGCGTTCTGGCCCTGGAACCCTCGCAAGTCCAGGAGCAACAGCGCCGGAGCGTGGCTGATGCAGTAGAGGCAGATCATCACACCCCACTGAATCTTCGCCGTGCGCTCAAGGAAACCCTCGGTGTCCTGACTCAACACGGCAATTGCCGGCAACAAAAGGAAGGCATACACCGGCACCAACAGGGTGAACATCGAGTACCAGTGCATGCCGATCAGCAGGTATTGCAGCGGAATCAGGATGAAAAACGCCGAAAACAGTGCGTTGTGGTCACCGCGTGCGGTGGGAGCCAGAGTGATGAACTCACGCAGCGCGAACAGCGAGATGAAGGCAAACAACACCACTGTCGCGTTAGGCCCCAGCAGCCATGACACGAAGAAAATGATCACCATCCCCCACCAGGCATTCACCCGTTGGTTGAGGTTGTCGATGGTCGCGATCGAGCTTGCGCTTTTTGCCCGCCGCGCCAGCACGTAACCGGTCAGCGAGGCGACCGCCAGCAACCCGGCGATGGCCGCGAAGAACCAGAGGAATTTGGTTTCCAGACTCATTTCGACAACCTCACGATGGCTTCACGCGCTCGCTCCAAAAACACTTGTTTCTCCTCACCGGCAATCCTTTGCAGCGGGTCGCCGATGCGGATCGTGCAAATGATCGGCAGTGGCACATGTTTGCCTTTTGGCATTGAGCGGTGCAGGTTTTCGAGGTAAATCGGCACCAGATCAACGTCGGGAAAGGTCTCGGCCAAACGGTACAGGCCGGATTTGAATTCGCCCGGCAGCGCTTGGGTGGAGCGCGTGCCCTCTGGGAAAATGATGATCGAATGGCCGGCCCGCACCACATCGAAAATCGGCTCGAGCACATTGACGCCGGGCGCCGGATTACGCTCGATCAGCACTGCATTCAGGCCCTTTTCCGAGATGTACTTGAGAAAGCGGTTCTTGCCCCAGTAGTCGGCGGCGGCCACCGGTTTTACATCTTTTCGGGCTTCCGGTGGCAAGGCGGCGATAATCGCCAGGGTGTCCATGTGGCTGGTGTGGTTGGCGAAATAGACACGTTGGCGCGACAGGTCCGGTGGACTCTCCCAGCGAGCGGTTACGCCGATCAAGAAGCGCAACAACGAGATCAACGCATTACTGATCCACATGGTGATTCCCCTTCAATTGCCGGGCGATAGCCAGCGTGCGTGAGACGCAAGTGGCGACGGAGCCGATGGCGATGATCGTCAGTGCAATCAGCAAAGCGTAGTGGGTCGAGTAATAGCTGGCTTCGAACGCGTTCAACAGCAAAGCCACCGTCATGACCGCCATTCGATGCTGTTTGGCCATCGGCCCGATGAAGCTTTGCGCGAGGCCAAGCGAGCCGCCGAACACTCGTACATACGCGGTCAGCGCTGCGGCGAGCGCCGCAAACCAGCCCAGATCAGACTGACCGATGGCGTAGCCGAGCCCGACGATCAGCAGGCTGTCCGCGACGCGATCGGGGAATTCGTTATAGAGGCTGCCGATGGCTGATTGTTTGCCGCCCTCGATGGCCACCATGCCATCGAACAAGTTGCATAACAGGCGCAATTGGATGGCCAGAGCGCAGAGGATCGAGCCCGTGATTCCATCGTCGATATTGAGCGCGGCTGCGCCGAACAAGGCGAAAACGATGCTGACGACCGAGATCTGATTCGGCGTGATGTTGCTGTTCACCAGTCGCTGGGTAATGTATTTCGCCCAGCCCGCGGACCGCGTCTTGATGGGCCTTCTGTTGTCGTCCATGTGCAATGTCCATATCAATGATGAATGCCATCCAATTGATGACGGCGGGCGACAATATAATGACTTTTCCAAGTGGCGACGCTATTAGCGTTGAAACAATTTGATGTAAGAACACTCCTCGACATCTGTCAGTAAAATACTTGCCCAAGTTTTCCGGCCAATCGCAACAGTTAGCCGTGTATTGCCGTGTTAAGCGCACAAGTTTCCATGAAAAATAAAAATGCTAGCAAATTGATGGCACTTCTGCCGGCGTCTGTTGTCGTCGGCAATGGGTAGATAGATACGCTGCATTTATAGGAAAATTCCTACTTCTATTTCCTGCAAGTGCAGGCATGCTTTTACCCGTGGTTTGGAACGGATGTTCAAAGTGCCGGGTAAGCCTGCAGCGAGCCGCTCTATCTCTAGGGTTGTGGCCAGGCGCGAGCATCAGGGCAAATATAAATCGACATCAGGGAATCCCCTGTCACATATAGGGCGATCTCCTACAAGCAGCAATGAACACTTCGTCTTGTTGTTTAACCAGATGCTTGCTAGTGGCCATCATTGTGATTACGATGCGCGCACTTGATAGAGCACACACTCAATTGGATGAGTCGCGTCACTGCTCTTCGATACTGTCCCGCGCCGCTGAAACTCCAATAGGCGCACGACTGTAATCCAATTAAAGGCCATGGATGTCCTACTCAAGCAAACTTTCCGCCCATTACCTCGAACTCGCGAAAGTCTCTGTTTCCAAAGAGAATTTTGCGGGCGAAGACGTACGCTTTTCGAGCGAATTCGAGGCCCTGGAAAGTGAGCTGGCCAAAGCCTCGTCGATGCACGAAAGCGGGCAGATCGACTGGCTGAAAATTCGCGAAAACAGCGAAAACCTCCTGCGTACCCAATCCAAGGATCTGCGTGTCGGCGCCTGGCTGACCTGGTCGTTGTATCAGCGTGAATCCTTCCCAGGGCTACTGGCCGGCCTCGGTCTGCTGCACCATCTGTCGGAAAACAACTGGGCCGACGTTCATCCGCTCAAACCCCGCACCCGTGCCGCCGCCATTGGCTGGCTGGTGCCGCGTCTTGAGCAGGTGATCACCGAAAACATCGCGATCAAAGAGCAGCTGCCGATGTTCCGGCAGCTCTCCGAGCACCTGTCCGGCCTCGAAGCCGCGTGTGCCGAGCATTTGGGCGACGACTCGCCGCTGTTGCTGCCGATCTCCCGTCGCCTGAAAACCATGATCCAGCGTGCGGCCGACAACCAGCCGGCCCCCGGCGTCGTCGGTGCGGCGGTGGCGCAGGTCAAGCAGGCCGCCAGCCAGTTGCTCGCCCCCGGCGCACCGATCGACAACGAAAGAGACGCGCACAAAGCCCTGCGCGCCCAGCAGGACAGCGCCCGTCCGCTGTGCGCCTGGTGGCTCAAACAGAAAGCCACCGACCTGCGCGCCCTGCGCCTGAACCGCACGTTGCTGTGGATGACCATCGACGCCGTGCCCGAACGCAACGCCGAGCAGATCACCGTGTTGCGCGGTCTGCCGCTGGAAAAACTCAAGCTCTACCAGGACCGTTTCGATCAGGGCAAATACGCCGACCTGCTGGTGGAACTGGAGGCGAGCCTGGCGAAGGCGCCGTTCTGGTTCGATGGCCAGAGGATGGTCTGGGAATGTCTCCAGAACCTCAACGCCGAGCTGGCCATGCGCGAAGTGGAAATCCACTTCGCGCTTTTGATTCAGCGCCTGCCCGGCATTGTCGAATTGCGCTTCCATGACGGCGCGCCGTTTGCCGATCCGTCCACCCGGGCGTGGATCGCCGCCAACGTCATGCCGCACCTGCAAAGCGCCAGCGCGCCGCGCAAGGTCGAAAGCGAAAACGTCGAAACCCAGCCGGCCTGGGAAAAGGCCCTCGAAGAAGTTCTGCCACTGCTGCGCAAGGAAGGCTTGAAGCCTGCCGTGCAGACGCTCAAGCAAGGCTTGCAGTCGGCCCATGGCGGCCGCGAACGGTTCTTCTGGCAGTTCGCCCTCGCGCGCCTGTGCTTCATGGCCAAGAAATACGAACTGGCCAAGAACCAGCTGGAAACCCTCGATCAGACATTACAGGACTCAGGCCTGCACGCCTGGGAGCCCGATCTTGCATTGGAAGTGCTGCACCTGCTGCACAGTTGCTGCGAGTTGTTGCCGCAGAACCATGCCGTACGTGAACGCAAGGAAGAGATTTATCGCAGGCTGTGCCACCTCGATCTCGAAGTGGTACTCGAATAGGCCCCAGGGCCACAACCGCAAGGAGAAAAGCCATGGCCAAAGAAGGCTCGGTAGCCCCCAAGGAACGCATCAACGTCACCTTCAAACCCGCCACCGGCGGTGCTCAGGAAGAGATTGAACTGCCGCTGAAGCTGCTGGCAATCGGTGACTACACCCACCGCAAGGACGAGCGCAAAATCGAAGATCGCAAGCCGATCAGCATCGACAAGATGACCTTCGACGAAGTGCTGGCCAAGCAAGAGCTGCAACTGACACTGAGCGTACCGAACCGTCTGCAGGAAGATGGCGACGCCGACGAGCTGGCTGTGCAACTGCGCGTCAATTCGATGAAGGACTTCAACCCGGCCAGCCTGGTCGAGCAAGTGCCTGAGCTGAAAAAACTGATGGAACTGCGCGATGCGCTGGTGGCCCTCAAAGGCCCGCTGGGTAACGCACCTGCGTTCCGTAAAGCGATCGAAGGCGTGCTCGCCGACGACGAATCCCGCGGTCGCGTACTCGGTGAGCTGGGCCTGAACGCCGCAGCCCCGGACGCCTGAGACTCCAGCCAAGGAAGCCAACACAATGAGCACTAGCGCAGCACAAGAGAAGAGCGCCGAAAACGGCGAGTACAGCATTCTCGACAGCATCATCGCCGAAACCCGTCTGACCCCGGACGACGAAGCCTACGACATCGCCAAGCGCGGTGTGTCGGCGTTCATCGAAGAACTGCTCAAGCCGCAGAACAACGGTGAGCCGGTCAAAAAAGCCATGGTTGACCGCATGATCGCCGAGATCGATGCCAAGCTCAGCCGTCAGATGGACGAAATCCTTCACCACCCGGACTTCCAGTCGCTGGAATCGGCGTGGCGTGGTCTGCAGTTGCTGGTCGATCGCACCAACTTCCGCGAAAACATCAAGATCGAAATCCTCAACGTCTCCAAAGACGACCTGCTGGACGATTTCGAAGATTCGCCGGAAGTCATGCAGTCTGGCCTGTACAAGCACATCTACACCGCTGAATACGGCCAGTTCGGTGGTCAGCCGGTTGGCGCGATCATCGCCAACTACTACATGTCGCCAAGCTCGCCGGACGTGAAACTGATGCAGTACGTGTCCAGCGTAGCCTGCATGTCCCACGCGCCGTTCATCGCCGCTGCCGGTCCGAAATTCTTCGGTCTGGAAAGCTTCACCGGCCTGCCGGATCTGAAAGATCTGAAAGACCACTTCGAAGGCCCGCAATTCGCCAAATGGCAGAGCTTCCGTACCTCGGAAGACTCCCGCTATGTTGGCCTGACCGTGCCGCGTTTCCTGCTGCGTAACCCGTACGACCCGGAAGAAAACCCGGTCAAATCGTTCGTGTACAAGGAAACCGTTGCCAATAGCCACGAGCACTACCTGTGGGGCAACACCGCTTACGCGTTCGGCACCAAGCTGACCGACAGCTTCGCCAAATTCCGCTGGTGCCCGAACATCATCGGCCCACAGAGCGGCGGTGCGGTTGAAGACTTGCCTCTGCACCACTTCGAAAGCATGGGCGAAATCGAAACCAAGATCCCTACTGAAGTTCTGGTTTCCGACCGTCGTGAATACGAACTGGCCGAGGAAGGCTTCATCTCCCTGACCATGCGTAAAGGCTCCGACAACGCGGCGTTCTTCTCCGCAAGCTCGGTGCAGAAGCCGAAGTTCTTCGGCATCAGCGCAGAAGGCAAGGCGGCAGAGCTGAACTACAAGCTCGGCACTCAACTGCCGTACATGATGATCGTCAACCGCCTGGCTCACTACTTGAAAGTGCTGCAGCGCGAGCAACTCGGTTCGTGGAAAGAACGTACCGACCTCGAGCTGGAACTCAACAAGTGGATCCGTCAGTACGTTGCCGACCAGGAAAACCCGAGCGCCGAAGTGCGTGGCCGTCGTCCGCTGCGCGCTGCGCAAATCATCGTCAGCGACGTTGAAGGCGAGCCAGGCTGGTACCGCGTGAGCTTGAACGTGCGTCCGCACTTCAAGTACATGGGTGCCGATTTCACCCTGTCGCTGGTTGGCAAGCTGGACAAAGAGTAAGAGCGACTCATGGACGGATACGGCAGCCTGTTCGAACGCCTCAACGGCGACGCGCAACTACGCAAGGGCAACAGCCTTGAGGCTTGTGCCATGGCGTCAGTGGCTGCCCATCTGGCCAAAATGCTCAGCACCCGGGCCGGCAGCGTGCAAACGCTGTCCGACTACGGGTTGCCCGATCTCAATGACATGCGCCTGAGCCTGCACGACTCCCTGAGTCAGGCCCGTCTGGCTATCGAAAACTTCATCGAAGCCTACGAGCCGCGCCTGAGCAACGTGCGTGTCATTTCCCTGCCGCGTGATCACGATCAGCTTCGCCTGTCCTTCAGTATCGAAGGCCTGCTGGAAGTTGAAGGTTTCAAGCGTCAGGTCAGTTTTTCCGCGCGCCTGGATGGCAGCGGGCAAGTGAAGGTGAATTAAGACCATGCGAGGGAGCGCCGTACACCGGAGCCCGTTCGCAACGTTGGGGCGTAGCGCTGTGCTTTTTTTCGCCCTAGCGGCCGCTGCGCTGATCGCTGCTGCCTGTTACGTGAAAGCGACGGCGGCACGCCTGGCTCAAGAGTTCACCACGGATGTACGCTGGTATTGGCTGGGTACCCGAGCGGTCTACCCGACAGTGACAGGTTACGAGGGCTGGAATATTCCAGCGTGTGGCCAACCATGAACATGCGTAAGTATGCGAGGACGGTTGGTGTCTTCCTGGCCGTGGCGCTATTGCTGCCAGTGATCGTAGTGATCAACGAATTGACGCGTGCCCCGTCCCTGGTGACCTTCAGTCCTTCCGGCGATTACCGATTCGAGGTGGTACCCGCCAGTTGGATGATCGGTGCCTCCGGCATGCTCTATCTCAGACTGATTGACCTGAAAGACCCCGGCCACACTTACCGTACGCCGCTGATGATCCGTGAGTCGCTGTATATGCGCGGCTATGAGGACAAGGAAGTCGTCGGCGTGTCGTGGATTGATTTCAACAAGGCTGATCGAACATTCACGTGGTCGCTTCCAAGCTGGAAAGAGCATTGGGCCAACAGCGTGATCAGCAATACCCCTTATAAAGTGATAGAAAACTGATGGGTACCCGACTCATTGGATTGGCCGTGCATGCGCTGGCCTGCGTGATTTATATCGTCCTGAATGGCTATGCCGTGCCGGCCTACAAACAGCTGGTCGGTGGACTGACCTCGCGTGGTGTAGCCATTGGCATGGCGATGTACCTGATTTTCTATTTTTTCGTTTCTCTCAATCTGATTCTGGTCTTCATCCAGCGCCAGGCCATTCAGTTCGGTCTGGTAATTTTCATGATGCTGACGATCCTGTTTTACCTGCTGCCGCAGTATCCCATCCGGGGTTTGGCGTACTGCGCACTTACGGGTGGCTTGACGGTTGGCGGGATCCTGCTGAGCAGCGCCATAAACTCGGTGTACACCCGCTGGCGCCGGCAGGCGGGCGCGCAACCGCTGAAGATTCACCCGCGTCGAGCGACATCGCGACTGCTGCTGGTGACCGCGCTGATCGGTGTATGCATATGTACCGTTTTGCTTGGGTTGAAGATTTTCGGTGGTGTAACGGCAGAGCCCATCACCCGACACTCGAACGATTCGGGCGAGTGCTATCTCGTCACCTACGCGCCCGGCTATCACAAGCTGGGATTGCTCGGGAGTGTGTTCGAGTTGTTCGCCAGTGAGTACTTTTTCCGCGTGTACACCGCTGACGGCGCGCTGCTCGAATCGTCCGAATGGAATTTTCGGGTGACTGAAGTTTTCGGTGGGCCCCCGGAGTTCAGCGGCTCGACAGTACTGTATCCCGGCACGCAAGGTTACGAAGACTGGTGGGTGCCGGAATGCGCCTGATCACTTTGCTCGTCCTCCCCAAGCAGCCTCTTTTTTACGGGCTGACGGCGCTGCAGTCGTTGGTTGCGATCGAAATGGCCGGCGCTTACTACTCATCGTTGCCTGTCGCATGAACCTGCCAGCCCGCCTGATCTGCTGCCTGTTGATCCACAGTGTTTTCTGTGTGGGTTACACGTTGCTGAACAATTTTGCCGCCGACTGGTACATCGCGACCTACGGCGGTTTGACCTCGCGTGGGGTGAACATTCGCCTGACCAGCAAATTCCTCTACGAGTTTTTCCTGGTGTTCAACTGGCTGTTGGCGATGATCCTGGTTCTGCGCGTGAAGCTGGTGTTGTGGGCGATCTGGGTAGCGCTGGTGCTGTTGTGGATGCTGCCGGATCACCCGCTGCGGGCGCTGCTGTATGGCGTCGGTCAAGGGACTTTCACCCTGGCGGCGATTCTTCTCTGTACCGGGCTGGATCGTTGGTACACGCGCAGGTCCAACGCTGGAAAGCACCCAGCACATGGGCAAGAACCGGTCAGCGTGTCTGTCGCGGGGGCCGAGCATGCTTAGTCGCGCGCAACTGAACTTCTTCATGGCGGCCTTGTGGACGCCATTGCTGCTGATGCTGGCGTTTTCATCCTATGGCCTTTGGATTGGCGACTACTCGACACTCGAATCGCCCGAGACCCATTGGGTGTATCTGCTGTGGTTCGGTATGCCCGGGCTGCTGCTGTTTGCGCTGTGGGTATCGCGGGCGGCGAAGAGTCGAAGCGAGCGACAAGCGCTGCGGATGGTGTGGTGGGCGCCGGTCAAGTTCATCCCGTTCTACGCCGTGCCGTGGATGCTTTATGGCCTGTGCAGCCTGATCGCCGGCCCATTCGATGACGCTTTCATGGCCTACAGCTGGTTTTTGCTGGTGCCATACCTCCTGATCGCCGGTTATGTCTGTGCCGGCGTGACGGTTGCGCTCTACAGGATATTTTTTTGATGAGTACCACTACCAGGCAGGTAACCCGTGTCCTTTAACCACTACTACCAAAGCGAACTCACCGCTCTGCGCCAACTCGGTCGCCGTTTCGCCGAGCGTAGTCCGGCGCTGGCTCCGTATCTGGGGCAGGCCGGGCGGGACCCGGACGTGGAGCGGTTGCTCGAAGGCTTTGCGTTTCTGACCGGACGCTTGCGCCAGAAGCTCGATGACGAGCTGCCGGAGCTCAGTCATTCCCTGATGCAACTGCTGTGGCCGAACTACATGCGCCCGCTGCCGGCGTTCAGCATCTTGCAGTTCGACCCGCTCAAGCGTTCTGGTCCGGCGCTGAAAGTCGAGCGCGATACGCCGATTGAAAGCGTGCCGATCGAAGACGTGCGCTGCCGCTTCCGCACTTGCTACCCGACCGAAGTGTTGCCACTGGATCTGGCCGCGCTGAACTACTCGGTGAAGGGCGACGGTTCGTTGCTCAGCCTGCGTCTGGAAATGAGCGCCGACGGCCACCTCGGTGAGCTGGAACTGAGCAAACTGCGCCTGCACTTTGCCGGTGAACGTTACATCAGCCAGATGCTCTACCTGAGCCTGCTGCGTAACCTTGAAGGCATCGAATTGATCCCGCTCGACGGCGCCGGCAAGCCGATCGATGGCGTCAGCGGCAAGCCGATGGCGTTCAAGATTCCCGGTGACCGGGTCAAACCGGTGGGCTTTGCCGAAGAAGAAGCGTTGATCCCGTATCCGCTGAACACCTTCCGTGGCTATCGCTACCTGCAGGAATACTTCGCCTTCCAGGACAAGTTCCTGTTCGTCGACGTCAACGGTCTGGACATCCTCAAGGCACTGCCGGAAGACACGCTCAAGCAGATGCGCGGCCTCGAATTGCGTTTCGACATTCGCAAGAGCGGCATCATGCGCATGCGCCCGACGCTGGATAACGTGAAGCTGTTCTGCACGCCAATTGCCAACCTGTTTGCGCACGACGCACTGCCGATTCGCCTCGATGGCAAACAGGACGAATACCTGCTGCTACCGGCGGAATACGACCTGGAAAACTGCGGCGTGTTCTCGGTGGAAACCGTGACCGGCTGGAAGCCCGGCGGCCTCGGCTATCAGGAGTACGTGCCGTTCGAATCCTTTGAGCACGACCCGAGTTTCGACGTGCCCAACAGCCGTCCGCACTACAGCATTCGCCAGCGTTCGTCGCTGTTGCACGACGGTCTCGACACCTACCTGAGCTTCGGCATTCGCCACACCGAGGCCCACGAAACCCTGTCGATCGAGCTGATGTGCACCAACCAGAACCTGCCCCGCAAGCTCAAGCTCGGCGACATCTGCATGGCTTGCGAAGAGACGCCGGAGTTCTTGAGTTTCCGCAACATCACCCCGGCGACCTCGAGTTTTGCGCCACCGCTGAATCGTGACTTCCTGTGGAAGCTGATCAGCAACATGTCGCTTAACTATCTGTCGCTGGCCGACGTCAATGCGTTGAAGGTGATTCTCGAAACCTACGACTTGCCGCGCTACTACGACCAGCACGCGGAGAAGGTCAGCAAACGCCTGCTCGGCGGCCTCAAGCACATCAAGCATCACCACGTCGATCGGTTGCACCGTGGCCTGCCGGTACGCGGTTTGCGCACCGAGCTGACCATCGACCCGGAAGGGTACATCGGCGAGGGCGACCTGTTCGTCTTCGCTTCGGTTCTTAACGAGTTTTTCGCGCTTTACGCCAGTCTCAATTCATTCCATGAACTGCGCGTAAAAAGCACACAGGGAGAGGTGTACCAATGGACACCACGTATGGGCCTTCAGCCCCTGCTTTAAGCGGGCTGACCAAGGTAATACGCGAGTACTCGCTGTTTCAGGCCGTGCTGCTGGTGATCGACCGGCTGCGCGAAGCACACCCGCACCTGAGCGAAGACGATCTGTACGATCAGGTCGAGTTCCAGGCCAACCCGAGCCTGGGCTTTCCGCGCAGCGATGTCGATCGCGTGGAGTTTTTCGAAGAGCACGGGCAGATGCGCGCGCGCATGCGTTTCAACCTGATCGGCCTGGTGGGCTCGGGTTCGCCGTTGCCGGCGTTCTACGGCGAACAGGCCCTGGGCGACAGCGAGGACGGCAACCCGACGCGCAATTTCCTCGACCTGTTCCACCATCGCCTGCAACGGCTGATGCTGCCGATCTGGCGCAAGTACCGCTATCGCGCGAGCTTCCAGAGTGGCGCGCTCGACCCGTTCTCGTCGCAGCTGTTTGCGCTGATCGGTCTGGGCGGCGACGAGATCCGCAAGGCCAAGGAGCTCAACTGGAAACGCCTGTTGCCGTACCTCGGCCTGCTCAGCTTGCGGGCGCACTCGGCGGCACTGATCGAAGCCGTGCTGCGTTACTACTTCAAGCACGAAGACTTGGTCATCGAGCAGTGCATCGAGCGTCGCGTGGAGATTCTCGAAGAACAGCGCAATCGTTTGGGCCGCGACAACAGCGTGCTCGGCGAAGACCTCGTGCTCGGTGAGCACGTGCGCGACCGCAGCGGCAAATTCCGCATTCACATCACCCAGCTCGACTGGCAGCGATTCCATGAATTCCTGCCGATCGGTTTTGGTTACCAGCCGCTCTGCGCGCTGGTGCGGTTCACCCTGCGTGACCCGCTTGATTACGACATCCGCCTGGTCTTGCGCCAGGAAGAAATCCGCGAACTGCGCATCGGTGAGCAGAACGCCTGTCGCCTCGGCTGGACCAGTTGGCTGGGCCGCGAAAAAGCGGACGGCGTGGTGACCCTGGGCAGCAAAATTCATTAAGGACGTGAGCCATGATCAACGTAGACCTGCAACAACTCATCCAGGCGCTGGACGCCGAAACCCGTCGTGATCTGGAGCGTTCGGCCGAGCGTTGCGTCGCCCGTGGCGGCAGCAAGATCCTCGTCGAAGACCTGATGCTCGGCCTGCTCGAGCGCCCGAACGGTTTGCTCGCACGCGCGTTGCAGGATGCTGATGTCGACGCCGGTGAACTGAGCGCCGCACTGCAATCGCGAGTTGAACACAGCGCATCGCGCAATCCGGTGTTTGCTCCGGAACTGGTGCAATGGCTGCAAGACGCCTTGCTGGTGGCCAACCTCGAACTGGGCCAGACCCAGGTCGAAGACGCCGCGCTGATTCTCGCGCTGCTGCGCAACCCGATGCGCTACGCCGGCAGCCGTTATCAGCCGCTGCTCGCCAAGCTGAACATTGATCGCCTGAAAGAATTCGCCCTGTCGCAAAAAGAGCAACCGGCGGCCAATGGCAAACCGGCCGCGCAGGGCGAATCGCTGTTGCAGCGCTTCACCCACAACCTGACCCAACAGGCCCGCGACGGCAAACTCGACCCGGTGCTGTGCCGTGATGGCGCGATCCGCCAGATGGTCGACATCCTCGCCCGTCGCCGCAAGAACAACCCGATCGTGGTCGGTGAAGCCGGTGTCGGTAAGACCGCCATCGTCGAAGGCCTGGCGTCGCGCATCGCTGCCGGTGAAGTGCCGCAAGTGCTCAAAGGTGTCGAGCTGCTGTCGCTGGACATGGGCCTGTTGCAGGCCGGCGCGAGCGTCAAAGGTGAGTTCGAGCGTCGCCTCAAAGGCGTGATCGACGAAGTCAAAGCCTCGCCGAAACCGATCATTCTGTTCATCGACGAAGCCCACACCCTGATCGGCGCGGGCGGCAATGCCGGCGGTTCCGACGCGGCCAACCTGCTGAAACCGGCACTGGCGCGCGGCGAGCTGCGCACCATCGCCGCGACCACGTGGGCCGAATACAAGAAATACTTCGAGAAAGACCCGGCCCTGGCCCGTCGTTTCCAACCGGTGCAGTTGCACGAGCCGACCGTCAGCGAAGCGGTGACCATCCTCCGTGGCCTGGCTCAGGTCTACGAGAAGAGCCACGGTATCTACCTGCGCGATGACGCGGTGGTCTCGGCGGCGGAACTGTCGGCCCGTTATCTGGCCGGTCGCCAACTGCCGGACAAAGCCGTCGACGTTCTCGACACCGCTTGCGCCCGCGTGCGCATCAGCCTCGCCGCTGCACCGGAAAGCCTTGAACGCCTGCGTGGCGAATTGGCTGAAGGTGGCCGTCAGCGTCAGGCCCTGCGCCGCGACGCCGAAGCTGGCTTGCTGATCGACCACGAAGCACTCGATGCGCTGGAAGCGCGTCTCGACGAAGCCGAAGATGAGATGGTCGCACTGGAAACCCAGTGGACCGAACAGAAAGCCTTGGCCGAGCGCCTGCTGGAACTGCGTCAGCAACTGGCCAAGGCTCGTGAGGCTGCCGCTGTCGAGCCGACCGTCAGCGTTGAAGAAGACGCCGAAGGCACCGTGATCGAAACTCTCACAGCCGACGTTGAAGAAGGCCAAAGCGTTGAAGCGCTGGAAGCCGAACTGAACAAGACTCACGCCGAGCTGACTGCCGCACAGGTCAAGGAGCGTCTGGTCAGCTTTGAAGTCTGCCCGCGTCTGGTCGCCGAAGTGATCAGCGCCTGGACCGGTGTGCCACTGGCGCAACTGGCCCGTGAGCACAACGCCAAGGTCGCCAGTTTCGCCACCGACCTGCGCACGCGCATCCGTGGTCAGGAGCAAGCCGTACACGCACTGGACCGCTCGATGCGCGCCACCGCTGCCGGCCTCAACAAACCTGATGCACCGGTCGGTGTGTTCCTGCTGGTCGGCCCGAGCGGCGTCGGTAAAACCGAAACCGCGCTGGCGCTCGCTGACCTGCTGTACGGCGGCGATCGTTTCATCACCACCATCAACATGTCCGAGTTCCAGGAGAAGCACACCGTTTCGCGCCTGATCGGTGCACCGCCAGGCTACGTCGGTTACGGCGAGGGCGGCATGCTCACCGAAGCCGTGCGGCAGAAACCGTACTCGGTGGTGCTGCTCGATGAAGTCGAGAAGGCAGACCCGGACGTGCTCAACCTGTTCTACCAAATCTTCGATAAAGGCGTGGCCAACGACGGCGAAGGTCGCGAGATCGACTTCCGCAACACGTTGATCCTGATGACCTCGAACCTCGGCAGCGACCGTATCAGCGACCTCTGCGAAAACGGTGCACGGCCAACCGCCGAAGTGCTCGAAGAAACCATTCGCCCGGTGCTCAGCAAACACTTCAAACCGGCGCTGCTGGCGCGGATGAAAGTGGTGCCGTACTACCCGGTCGGCGGCCCGGTATTGCGCGAGCTGATCGAGATCAAACTCGGCCGTCTCGGCGAGCGTCTCAACCGTCGTCAGCTGGATTTCACTTGGTGCCAGAACCTCGTCGATCACTTGTCCGAGCGTTGCACGCAAAGCGAAAGCGGTGCGCGCCTGATCGATCACTTGCTTGATCAGCACGTGCTGCCGCTGGTAGCGGATCGTCTGCTCGACGCTATGGCCACCGGTGAAAGCCTCAAGCGTGTGCATGCCACGCTCGACGGCGAAGCCAGCGTGACGTGCGAGTTCGCCTGAGGTGGGCGTGATGTTCACTCAAGTGCCGCAGCCGCTGGTCTATGCCGAAGCGTTGCTGGCGCAGTTCGCCAGTCTGTCGCGTGCGGCAGACGGCGCTGCGCTCTTGGGTGACTTCGTGCGCGGTTTGGCCGAGTTGAGCGGCTGCGAATTGACGCAGCTGTACCTGCTCGACGCTACCCACACCTGCCTGGGGATGAACGCCGAGTACCTCGACGGCGCGCTGCAACCGCGCGAAGCGGCAAGCCTGCCGGCGGATTACAACGGTGAGCAACTGTTGCAATTCGCCCTGTGCCAGAACCGCGTGGTGTGCCTCGACGACCTCGGCGGAAGCCTGCACGAAACCAGTTTCCTGCCAGTCGCAACGCAGGCCTGGCAATCGTTGCTGTGTGTGCCGCTGGTCAATCAGCACAAGGCAGTTGAAGGCTTGCTGCTGTGTGCCAGCCATCGCCGCGTCGACCTGCAAGGCTTCGCCCATTCCCTCGGCCAGCTCGGCTCGTTCGTGTTGGGTCAGTTGCACTTGCTGCAACGTCTGCGTCAGCCAGTGGATGTGGTCGCGCCGATGTCGCGCAGTGTGGCCAACGTCAGCGGTTATGGCCTGATCGGCAAAAGTGCGGCGATGCGCCAGACCTACTCGCTGATCAGCAAGGTCTTGCACAGCCCGTACACCGTGCTGTTGCGCGGCGAAACCGGCACCGGCAAGGAAGTTGTGGCGCGAGCGATTCACGACTGCGGCCCGCGACGTTCCCAGGCGTTCATCGTGCAGAACTGCGCGGCGTTCCCGGAAAACCTGCTGGAAAGCGAACTGTTCGGCTACCGCAAAGGTGCCTTCACCGGCGCCGATCGCGACCGTGCCGGGCTGTTCGACGCGGCCAATGGCGGCACGCTGTTGCTCGATGAAATCGGCGACATGCCGCTGTCGTTGCAGGCCAAGTTGCTGCGCGTGTTGCAGGAAGGCGAGATCCGTCCGTTGGGCTCCAACGACACGCACAAGATCGATGTGCGCATCATCGCCGCGACGCACCGTGATCTGTCGGTGCTGGTCAGCGAAGGTAAATTTCGCGAGGACTTGTATTACCGCCTCGCGCAATTCCCGATCGAACTGCCGGCGTTGCGTCATCGCGAAAGCGACATTCTCGAACTGGCGCGGCATTTCGCCGACAAGGCCTGCTCGTTCTTGCAGCGCGACCCGGTGCGCTGGTCGGAAGCGGCACTGGAGCATCTGTCTGGCTACAACTTCCCCGGCAACGTTCGCGAGCTCAAAGGCCTGGTCGAACGCGCGGTGCTGTTGTGCGAGGGCGGCGAGTTGCTGGACGAGCATTTCTCCCTGCGCATGGAACCGATGCCCGACGACCACAGCGGCCTGAACCTGCGCGAACGCCTGGAGAAAGTCGAACGCAGTCTGTTGCTCGATTGCCTGCGCAAGAACGACGGCAACCAGACCCTGGCCGCCCGCGAACTGGGCCTGCCACGTCGCACGCTGCTGTATCGCCTCGGTCGCTTGAACATCAATTTGGGTGACTTCGATGGTTGAGTTACAGCAGTTCGTTGAACTCAAAACATACCCTGTGGCGAGGGGATTTATCCCCGTCCGGCTGCGCAGCAGTCGCAGTCCGGTAAACACGGTTTCACTCAGAGACCGCGCTGGCAGGTTTTGGGGGCGCTGCGCACCCCAACGGGGCGGTGCGACGTTTCGCCAAGTCCCCTCGCCACAGGAGATCGTGGCACCTCCTTGGATTGGCTCTGAGCCTTGGTTTAGAGCCTCCCAAGCCAATGAATTCGCTAATAATGGCGCCGCCCGCAAGGGTCGGCGCCTTGTGCTTTGTCTACCCCTGGAGACCCTCTGATGTCTGTTCGTCACTGGCACGCTGTTCTGCTGACCCTTGTCGTTCTTTGCGGCCTAGGCGGCTGTAGCGGCAATTACAAATTCAACGACAACGACTATCGCCCGTTGGGTGATCCGCAAGCGGTCAATCGCGGCAAGTGACCGCAAGGAGCATCAAACATGGAATTGGTTTTCGAAATGCTGAACACCAAGCAGTTCGTGCCCACCGAGTTGTGCCAGAAGACCTTCAAACAGGCCGGCGGCGTGATCGGGCGGGGCGAGGACTGCGACTGGATCATCCCTGACCGCAAGCGTCACCTGTCCAATCACCACGCGATTGTGAGCTTCCGTGACGGTGTGTTTTTCCTCACCGATGCCAGTAGCAACGGCGTGCAGGACGGCGACAGCGGCGCGCGCCTGCACAAGGGTGAGCCGGTGCGCATCGAGCACGGCAGCACCTATGTGCTCGGCGACTTCGAGATCCGTGCGCGGCTGGTCCGTGACCCGGCGGCGTTCGACGGTGAAGCCGGGCGCCCGCGCGCGGCCGGCAGCATCATTCCGGACGACGCGTTCCTCGATCTCGACCCGCTGAAATCCCTCGAACAGCAAGAGCGCGTGTACTCGGAATTCGAGGAAATGCTCGCGCCGAACACCGACCCGGAGGACTCCCGTCAGCGCGCCGACTATGCGCGCATCGACATGGAAAGCCTGATGGTGCCGGAGCTGATCGCCGCGCCCGCCGAACCTGAGCCAACGCCGGCGCCCAAAGCCGTTGAGCGCCAGAGCGAAGGTTTCTGGGAGCACTTCGGTGCCGCGCTCGGTGTCGACGTCAAAGGTCTCAGCCACGACGAGCGTGAAGCCCTGGCGCTGAACGCTGCGCGCTTGCTGCGTCAGAGCGTCGGCGGTTTGCAGCAGAGTCTGCGTACTCGTTCGGAGCTTAAAAACGAACTGCGTCTGGCCCAGACCACCGTGCAAGGCAGCAACAAGAATCCGCTGAAATTTGCCGTTGATCCGAGCGAAGCGCTGCAGATTCTGTTGCAACCAAGCAAGCCTGGCCATCTGCCGGCCGAGCAAGCCATCTCCCGCGCGTTCCGCGATTTGCAGGCGCATCAGGTGGCGTTGCTGACCGCCAGCCGCGCCGCCGTGCGCGGCACGCTGGAGCACTTCTCCCCGGAGCAACTGACCCTGCGTTTCGAGCGCGACAACAAGCCGTTGATTGCAACGTCGGGCGGGCGCTGGAGAGCGTTCGGTCGTTATCACCAGGCGCTGCGTCAGGACGATGACTGGAGCGAACGCCTGTTGGCCCGCGACTTCGCCCAGGCCTACGAAGAACAGATCCGCCTGATCTCCACCCTCCACACCGACCACCAAGGATGATGCGCATGTCTCGCCGCTCGACCGCTTTTTTCAAGACGCTGACTGCGCTCACCGTGCTGGTGCTGCTCGCCGGTTGCTCGTCGCTGTCGCCGTACTCGAAAGTGACCAAGATCAATCTGAAACTGACCGGTAGCGATCAGTTGAACCCGGATCTCAATGGTCGGCCGTCGCCGATCGTCGTGCGCCTGTTCGAACTCAAGCACCCGGTGACCTTCGAGAACGCTGACTTCTTCAGCCTCTACGAGCGCGCCAAGGAATCCCTCAACCCGGATCTGGTGGCCAGCGAAGAAATCGAACTGCGCCCGGGTGAAACCGTGGAAATGAAGCTCAGCGTGGAGGAGGGCAGCCGCTACGTCGGCATCCTCGCCGCCTACCGTGACCTGCCGGAAACCAAATGGCGCTACACGGTGCAAATCACTCCGCTGGAAGTCACCGACGCGGATCTGACGCTGGATCAGGCCGGGATCCGCAACACCCATGAAGTGCTCGCCAAGGCGGATGACTGACCATGAATACCCATAAAGTCATTTGGCAGGAAGGCATGCTGCTGCGTCCGCAGCACTTCCAGCACAACGATCGCTACTACGATCACCAGATGAAAACCCGCACCCAGTTGCTGGGGGGTTACACCTGGGGTTTTCTCAATCTGGAGATCGACCTGCAGTTTCTCAACATGGGCAAACTGGTGATCAGTGCTGCCTCGGGGATCTTGCCGGACGGCAGCCTGTTCGAACTCGGCGGCAACACCGAGCCGCTGGCGCTGGACGTGCCGCCGAATACCGGCAACACGCCGATCTACCTGGCGCTGCCGCTGGTCACCGGTAATCACATCGAGTCGCGCCGTCCGGAGCAGTCCGACGTTCTCGCGCGCTACACCGCGTACGACGCCGAAGTGGCCGACTCCAACGCCGGCGACGATTCCGCCAGCCAGGTCAGCTGTGGTCGCCCGGACTTCAAACTGTTGCTCGGCGAGCAGCAGAGCGATCAGGCCTACGTGAAGCTGAAGATCTGCGACGTGCTCGACACCACGCCCGACGGCGTGATCAGCCTCGACCCGGACTTCGTGCCGACCTACATTCAGGCCCACGCCTCCAGCTATCTGCTGTCGTGCCTGAAAGAAGTCATCAGCATGCTCAACCACCGTGGCGACACGATTGCCGAGCGGATTCGCTCCAACGGCAAGGTCGGCGGTGCGGAAGTCGGCGACTTCATGATGCTGCAACTGATCAACCGTACCGAACTGCTGCTGCGCCACTACCTGGGGCTGGAGCAGGTTCATCCGGAAGAGTTGTACCGCACGCTGCTGACCATGCTCGGCGATCTGGCGACTTTCTCCGGCGATAGCAAACGCCCGCGTCTGGACAGCCGCTACTCGCACGCCGATCAGGGCGCAAGCTTCCGCAAACTGATGGACGCAATTCGTCAGGTACTGTCGATGGTGCTGGAACAGCACGCCATCGAGCTGATCCTGCAAGCGCGTCAGTACGGCATCATCGTGTCGCCGTTGCACGACCACAAACTGCTCGGCACGGCATCGTTCGTGCTGGCGGCCAGTGCCAACTGCGACTCCGAAGAACTGCGCCACCGCTTGCCGGCGCACCTCAAGGTCGGCCCGGTGGAGCGCATCCGCCAACTGGTCAACCTGCACCTGCCGGGGATCAAGGTCAAACCGTTGCCGGTGGCCCCGCGGCAGATCGCGTTCCACTCGAACAAAACCTATTTCATCCTCGAACTCAGTTCCGAAGACCTGGCACAACTCGAGCGCTCCGGCGGCTTCGCGTTCCACGTGTCCGGCGAATTTGCCGAGCTTGAACTGAAATTCTGGGCCATCAGGAACTGACCGACATGATCAAGGACATGGAACACAATCAGGACGACAAAACCGTCCTGCTCGACCGTCAGGGCCATGGCCCGGCGTCGAGTCCGCTGACCGACTTCGCCGCGCCGCCGCGTTTCGAGCAACTCGAAGAACGGATGATCTACGCCGCGCGCCTGCGCCCGGCCGAAGCGTTCAACATCAGCCTCAATTCGCTGGTGGCCGCTTCCTCCGAACTGCTCTCGGAAGTGGTGCGCCTCAAGCACAGCGAAACCCGCGAAGATCTCTACGCGCTCAACGAGCGCCTGACCGCCGGGCTCAAGCTGTTTGAAGTGCGCGCCCTGCACAACGGCGCCGAGAGCAGCCAGGTGATGGCCGCGCGTTACGTGCTCTGCACCGTGGTCGACGAAGCTGTCGTGACCACGCCGTGGGGCAACGAAAGCGAATGGTCGCAGATGAGCCTTTTGAGCAGCTTCCACAACGAAACCTTCGGTGGCGAGAAGTTCTTCCAGTTGCTCGATCGGCTGTCGAAGAACCCGGTCAAGCACCTGCCGATGCTCGAGCTGATGTACCTGTGCCTGTCCCTCGGTTTCGAGGGCAAGTACCGCGTCCAGGCTCGCGGCATGCTCGAACTCGAAGGCATCCGCGACGCCTTGTACCGGCAGATCCGTCAGTTGCGTGGCGACGTGCCGCGCGAGTTGTCGCCGCATTGGGAAGGCTTGAACGATCAGCGCCGCAACCTGGTGCGCATCGTGCCGGCGTGGATGGTGGTGTTGTTCACCTTCGTCTGCCTGGTGGTGATGTATTCGGGCTTCGCCTGGGTCTTGGGCGAGCAGCGCGACACCGTTCTGCAACCATATCAGCCGCTTGATCCGGCCGCGGTCCAGCCGCAGTCGCAGCCGTAAACAGGGACGTGTGATGAAAAAGTTTTTCAAGAAAGTCGGCGCCTTCCTGCGCCAGACCTGGGTCTGGACCCTGCTGCTGGTGCTGTTCGTGGCGCTGCTGGTGTGGTTCGTCGGCCCGTTGTTGGCAGTGGATGACTACAAGTTCTGGGAAGGTTCGACCTCCCGTCTGTTGACCATCAGCGTGCTGTTCCTGATCTGGGGCCTGACCATGGTCTTCGTCAGCTGGCGCTCGGGCATTCGCAAGAAAGCCGAAGAAGAGTCCGAAGACGGTCAGGATCGCATCCGCCGCGAAGAGCAGATCGACGAAGAACAGAAAGAGTTGAAGGCGCGCTTCAAAGACGCGCTGAAAACCCTGAAGACTTCGAGCCTGTATCGCGGCCGCAGCGAACGCTGGCGCAGCGACTTGCCGTGGTACCTGTTGATCGGCCCACAGGCCTCGGGCAAGACCAGCCTGCTGGACTTTTCCGGTCTGGAATTCCCGATCAACAAGATCGACCGCAAACTGACCCGCGACACCCTCGGCACCCGTCATTGCGACTGGTACTTCGCCGATCACGGTGTGCTGATCGACACCGCCGGCCGTTACCTGACGCAGCCTGACGCCGAAGTCGACGGCAGCGCCTGGACCACCTTGCTGGAGCTGTTGCGCAAGCGTCGTCGTGGCCGTCCGTTGAACGGTGTGCTGGTGACCATTCCGGTGGAAACCCTGCTCGGCGGCAGCGAACAAGACATCGACACCCTGGCGCGCCAGGTGCGTGCTCGCCTGCAAGACGTGCACCAGAAACTGCACGTCGACGTGCCGGTGTATCTGGTGCTGAGCAAGGCTGACAAGCTGCTCGGTTTCGACGAGTTCTTCGATCAACTGACCCGCGAAGAAAGCGATCAGGTGCTGGGTACCAGTTTCCGCAAGGATCAGGTCGGCACCGACGTGACCGTGCTGCGCAACGAGTTCGAAGAACTGCTGCGTCGCCTCAACAGCCAAGTGATCATGCGCATGCACTCCGAGCGCGACACGCAGCGCCGTGGCCGCATCCTCGACTTCCCGCATCAACTGGGGCAGATCGGCGAGCGCATGTGCCTGTTCGTCGACATGGCGTTCACCGGCAACCGTTATCAGCGTGCTACGCAACTGCGCGGTTTCTACCTGACCAGCGCACCGCACCTGACACAAGAGATGGATTCGACCACCGCCGGCATCGGCGCCAGCCTCGGCCTCAACGCCGGTGTGTTGCCGACCCTGCGCAGCGGCCGTTCGCGATTCATTCATCACCTGCTCAGCCGAGTGATTTTCCCTGAAGCCGATCTGGCCGGTCTCGACAAGCGCGAGCGCAGCCGCATCCATTGGGGTCAGCGTGCGTTGTACGTCGGCGCACTGGCGGCACTGGCGTTGTTCGGCATGCTTTGGGCTGGCGGTTTCTCGGCCAACTACGAGCGTCTGGAAAACCTGCGCAACCTGGCGCAGAACTGGACACAGCAGCGCTCGGCCTTGTCGCCGCGCGATGATGCGATGGGTGTGCTGAAAACCCTCGACACCAGCTACGCTGCGACCCAGGCCTTCCCGAAAAAAGGTGACGTCTCGTACCTTGAACGTGGCGGTCTGTATCAGGGTGAAACCGTTAATCCGGTGGTGAAAGAGGCTTACGATCGTGAGCTTGAAAAGCAGCTGCTGCCACGCGTCGCGACCATGCTCGAAGGGCAGATTCGCGCCAACATGAAGGACCGCGAAAAGCTGCTCAACAGCCTGCGCGCGTACCTGATGCTGAACATGAAAGACCGTCGTGACGCCGCATGGCTGAAGGACTGGGTCGCCACTGACTGGTCGCAGCGCTACACCGGCAACACCGCGGTGCAGAACGGTCTGAACACTCACCTCGAACGCTTGCTGAAGCTGCCGTTTATCTACCCGCTGAACGACCAGTTGGTCACGCAGGCGCGTCAGGTATTGCGCAGCGAATCGCTGGCCACCGTGGTTTATCGCATGCTCCGCGAGCAGGCGCGCAACCTGCCGGAATACCGCTTCAGCCAACACCTCGGCCCGCAAGGCGCGCTGTTTATCGGCACCGAATATGTGATCCCGGGCTTCTACACGCAGACCGGTTATCAGCAGTACTTCTCGGTGCAGGGTTCGGCGCTGGTCACCGACATCCTGCGTGACAACTGGGTGCTGGGCGAAGGTGCGGGCATCAGCGACATGGACTTGCGTCGCCTGATGGTCGAACTGGAGCAGCTGTATTTCCGCGACTACGCCAACTACTGGAGCGAAGCCGTTGGCCAGGTAGCCTTGCCGCCGATCAGCGACGCCGGTGAAGGCGCCGAGCAACTGGCGGGGCTGACTTCGGCCAACTCGCCGGTGCTCGCATTGCTTACCGAAGTGCGTGAAAACACCCGCTTCCCGGCCGCTGCCGATCCGGTCGATGAAGCCGGTGATGCCGCCGATGCACTGGCGGGGCAAAAGGGCAAACTGGGTAAAGTCGGCAAACTGGCGTCTGCCGTGGCGGATAAGGCTTCGGCCCTGAACGTCGCCAAGAGCCTGCCGGACACCGCGAAGAAGTCGCTGCAACGTCGCTTCGAACCGCTGCATCGTTTGCTCGATGACAACAACGGTCCGGGCGCCGACCTGACGCCTGCCTTCACCGCGCTCAACGACCTGCAACTGCAACTGTCCGGTCTGGCCCGTTCCAGCACGCCGGAACAAGCCGCGTTCGAACTGGCGAAAACCCGCATGAGCGGCCAGCGTGATGCGCTGACCAACCTGCGCACCGCTTCCGGTCGCCTGCCGCGGCCACTGAGCGTGTGGTTCAACGTGCTGGCCGAAGACTCCTGGCGTCTGGTGCTCAACGATGCTTACCAATACCTCAACGGCCGTTATCAGAACGAGCTGTACAGCGTGTATGGCAAGACCATCAGCAAGCGTTATCCGTTCAGCGCCAGCAGCACCAGCGACGTGGCGATCAGCGACTTCCGCGAGTTCTTCAAGGCGCAAGGCACCGTTGACCGCTTCTTCGACAGCTACATGCGTCCGTTCGTCAGCGGCGATCCGGGCAACTACCGCATGCGCAGCATTGACGGTCACAGCCTGCCGGTGTCCAAGGTCTACCTCGATCAGATGGCGGCGGCACTGACGATTCGTCAGAGCTTCTTCTCGATCAACCCGGCCGAACCGACCGTGCAGTTCAAACTGGAGCCATACACCCTCGACCCGGCCGTCAGCCGTTCCGAGTTCAAGTTCGGCGACAAGACCATGGAATACCGTCACGGCCCGATCCTGCCAATGTCGTTCAAGTGGCCGACCGATGCTGAAGACGGTCGCACCAGCCTGGTCATGGACAAAATGGCCGGCCGCCCGATCGGTATCGAAAAGAACTCCGGCCCATGGTCGCTGTTCCGTCTGTTCGACCTGATGCAGACCGAGTATCTGACCGGTCGCGACGTGCTGGTGCTGAAAGCTGACGTAGGCGGCCTGCGCGCCAACTACCTGCTGACCAGCCAGCGCACGCCGAACCCGTTCGACATGGGCGTGCTGCGCACCTTCCGTATGCCGGTGCAGCTCTGATGCTGGTGGCCAGTCCCTGGCGCAGCGCGGCGCGTACTGACCCGGGCAAGGTGCGGGCGCGCAACGAAGATGCCTTCCTCGACCATCCGCAGCAGGGGCTGTGGGTGGTCGCGGACGGCATGGGCGGTCATCAGGGTGGCGACGTCGCCAGCCAGTTGATCGTCGCCAGCCTGGCTGAACTGCCGGCACACGACGAGTTCGACGAACGCCTCAAAGCCATTCGCCAGTGCCTGCACTGGCTGAACCGGCGCCTGGGGCAGGAGTTGACCGTCACTGCCGGCCGTCACGACAGCATCATGGGCAGCACCGTCGTGGCGCTGCTGGTGGAAGGCAATCGCGCGGCCTGCATCTGGGCCGGCGACAGCCGCTGCTACCTGTGGCGCGGCCAGCGTCTGTATCAACTGTCCAAAGACCATTCGCTGCAACAGCAACTGATCGACGAGCAACAGATGAGCGTCGAACAAGCGGCAGCGCACCCGTCGGCTCAGGCGTTGACCCGAGCCGTCGGCGCCGCCGAACAACTGACCCTGGATGTCCTCGAACTCGAGGTCTATCCGGGCGATGCGTTTTTGCTCTGCAGCGATGGTTTGTATCAAGGCCTGAGCAGCGATGCCCTCGGCAACGCCCTCAGCCTCAGCGCGCCGCACGTGGCGCTGGAACGTTTGTTCGACGGTGCCCTGCGGGGCGCCGCTCGGGACAATTTGACCGCCGTGGTAATCCGCCAATGAGTGAAATCGAATCGCCAATCGATGACTTGCTGATGAGCGAAGAACAGGCCAACAACCTGACGTACTTCGCCTTCGCCAAAGCCCATAACGCGGAACCCGCGCTAGCCCCCACCAAGGCCAGCATCGGCGCGTTGCCGGACGTGCTGGCCGGCCGTTATCGCCTCGAGCGCCTGCTCGGGGCCGGCGGCATGGGCGCTGTATACCGGGCGAGGGATCTGCTGCACGAACAGTTCGGCGATCCCGACCCTTACATCGCGCTGAAAATCCTCAGCGAAGAATTTGCCGAATCGCCGGACGCCAGTGCCTTGCTCTACAGCGAGTTCGCCCTGACCCGACGCTTGCGCCACAACAACGTTGTGCGCGCACACACCTTTGAAGTCGACACCGATTGCCAGCGGGCCTTCATCACCATGGAATACATGCGTGGCCTGACCCTGGACAAATTGCTCTGCGAGCGGCCTCTCGGCCTGCCGTGGAAAGAACTGCGCGACATCGTCTTGCCGCTGCTCGACACGCTGGCCTACGCCCACCGTCGCGGCGTGCTGCACGGTGACATGAAACCGAGCAACGTCATGCTCAGCGAGGAAGGCTTGCGCCTCTTCGACTTCGGTCTCGGCCAGGCAGAAGAGGGCACGTTGCCCGGCCTGCCACACCTGAGCCGCGAGCGCTTCAACGCCTGGACCCCGGGCTACGCCGCCCCCGAACTGCTTGAGGGCCAACCATTGTCGGCCAGCGCGGACGTGTACGGCGTGGCCTGCGTGATCTATGAATTGGCGGGCGGCAAACACCCGTTCCGCCGCTTGCCCTCGACCCAGGCCCGCGACGAGCACCTGGAGCGCGAACTGCAAGCCCCGCAGAACTTACCGAAACACTGTTGGCCAGCGCTGCAAACCGCGCTGAGCTTCGATGCGGCAGCGCGCACCATCACTGCCGAACAACTGCGTGACGCCTTGGGCGCCACTTCATCCTGGCTGCAACGTCTGCGGTTTCGGGCGTAACGGATGACATTCGAACAGGGAGCACACAATGTTCAACTCAGCTAACGAGACCCACTTCAGCCTCAAGGTCGAAGACTACGTGGGCGACCTGCAAGTGCTGGCGTTCACCGGCACCGAAGGCATCAGCCAGCCGTTTCGTTTCGACCTCGAACTGGTCAGCGAAAACCCCGATCTGGACCTGGAAAAGCTCCTGCACAAACAGGCCTTCCTCGCCTTCGATCCGCAGGGCTCTGGCATCCACGGGCAGATCTATCGCGTCGCCCAGGGCGATGCCGGCAAGCGCCTGACCCGCTACAAAGTGTCGCTGGTGCCGCAACTGCAATACCTGCATCACCGCACCAACCAGCGCATCTACCAGCAGATGTCGGCGCCGAAAATCATCGCGCTGATCCTCGAAGAGCACGGCATCAAGGGCAACGCCTACAACTTTCAGTTGAGCCAGCCGTGCCCGGATCGTGACTACTGCGTGCAGTACGACGAAACCGACCTGCACTTCGTCCAGCGTCTGTGCGAAGAGGAAGGCATTCACTACCACTTCCAGCACACCCCGAAAGGCCACCTGCTGGTGTTCGGCGACGACCAGACTGTGTTCCCCAAACTCGGCCAGCCGACCGCCTACATTCAGGGCAGCGGTATGGTGGCTGATGAGCCAGTGATCAAAGGCTTCCGCCTGCGCCTGGAAACCCGCACCAGCCGCGTCACCCGCCGCGACTACGACTTTGAAAAGCCGCGCCTGCAAATGGAAGCGGCCTACAAACCTGACGCCGCTCCCGATAGCCAAAGCACTGAACCGGATCTGGAAGACTACGACTACCCCGGCCGCTTCATCGACCGCGCTCGCGGCAAATTCCTCAGCCAGCGCGCCCTCGAACGCCACCGCGCCGACTACCGCCAGGCCGAAGGTCGCGGCGACCAGACCCGTCTGGTCAGCGGCCACTTCATGGAAATGTCCGACCACCCGCGCAGCGAGTGGAACGACCTGTGGCTGCTCACCGAAATCTTCCACGAAGGCAAACAGCCGCAAGTCCTCGAAGAAGGCGTGACCAGCGACACCACCGACAACAAGGACGACTTCCATCAGGGCTACCGCAACACCTTCCTCGCCACCCCGTGGGAAGTGTTCTACCGCCCGGCCCTCGAACACCCGAAACCGCGCGTGCTCGGCAGCCAGACCGCCCACGTCACCGGCCCCGCCGGCGAAGAAATCCACTGCGACCAATACGGCCGCATCAAGGTGCAATTCCACTGGGACCGCGAAGGCCAGGCCGACGACAAGACCAGCTGCTGGCTGCGCGTCTCCAGCTCCTGGGCTGGCGACCGTTACGGTGCCATCAGCATCCCGCGCATCGGCATGGAAGTCCTCGTCACCTTCCTCGAAGGCGACCCCGACCAACCACTGGTGACCGGCTGCCTGTACCACAAGGAAAACCCGGTGCCCTACGCCTTGCCGGCGAACAAAACCCGTAGCGTCTTCAAAACGCTCAGCTCACCGGGCGGCGGCGGATACAACGAACTGCGCATCGAAGACAAAAAAGGCGCCGAGCAAATCTACATCCACGCCCAGCGCGATTGGGATGAAAACATCGAGCACGACCAGAAGATTCGCGTCGGCAACGAACGCCACGACACCGTCGAGAAGAACACCTACACGGAGCTCAAGGCCGAAGAACACCGCACCACGGTTTCCGACCGCAAGGTTGAAACGCGAGTCGATGATCACCTGACAGTTGGACAGAACCAGCACATCAAGCTGGGGACTGCGCAACTGACCAGCGCCGGGAAAGAGATACACCTCAAGGCTGGGGACAAGATTGTCATTGAGGCGGGGACTGAGCTGACCATTCTTGGCGGTGGCAGCTTTATCAAGCTCGATGGCGGTGGCGTGACGGTGGTTGGGCCGGTGGTGAAGATTAATGCTGGCGGAGCGCCTGGTAATGGGACCGGGATCGGGATTAAACCGCCGGTGCTGCCGGGGGCGGCGGATAAGGATAAGGCGGGGAGTTTGATGGATCAGGCGTTGGCGAATTCGCCGCCTGAGAAGGTTAAACCGAAGGCTTTTTTTGTGTTTTCTGAGTGATGAGTTCGTGATGACAACAAACAAATTCGTAATGAAGTGGTTTTCCATTGCGCTCTTGAGCCTCGGGATGAGTTCAGGTGCCTATGCCTCATCGTCCAACGCCACCCAATGCCCAAGCAGCGATTTTGCTGAGTTCGTAAAAGCTTTTTCATCCGAACCTGAGATACAGAAAGCCTTTATCGCGCCCCCTGTGAAGCATGTTTATGTAACAGTTGATGGGAAAATACCAAAGGTTGTTGAGCGGAGCCTGAATGCGATTGACGCTGATGAGTTGAAGGTACTGCTTCCGGAAAATGCCGCCAGCTTAAATCTCAAGATTGAGATCGAATTACCGAACAGGGTAATCATTCGAGATGAGAAGGGCCATTTCCTGAAAATTTTTGTCTTCAAACACGATAACTGCTGGGCTCTGACGCGCGTGGAAGACTGGACACTCGACGCGGTCATGGAGGAAATCACTCAGTCTGAGAAAATGACGCCTGGTGAGCTAGAACTCAAAAAAGGCGTGATATTCGACAGGCTGGTCAATAAGGCTTCTCCCGAATCTGGCATCTATTTGTACGCTGCGGTACTTGATAGTTATTTAGATGGCGCTCGTAAAGGTTCCGCTCAAGCTGCAGTTGCTGCTGCGGGAATCAGTCTTTCGGGAATGGCACCACGATTGGATAATGAAGAAATTTTGAGTCTTTTAATACAAGCATATAACAGCATTCCTGATGTGGCTGTGGCGCTCGCACTATTCTATTGTGATGAGGGTGATTACGAAGTTAAACGTGCTTGTATCAATCCGCAGAAGTCAATAGCCACATTGGAAGGTGCAGCGAAGCGTGGTTCAACCCGTGTGCTTATTAGGCTAGGTGAAATTTACGAAGGTGACACTGTTGTTCCTTCTGATCTACCTCGGGCATTGGCATGCTATCGAGAAGCTCAAAAGACCATGCCTCAAGCTGTTACTCGTCAGTTTGACCGACTGGTGGCGAGAGGTATCTCAGACAACTCAATTCAGTGTATTAAAGCAGGAAGCCTTTGATGAGCACCGGACTACTAGAGCAGCTAGATAAATATCGCACCGGTTATGAATACGGCCCTCATAAGGGTGAGACTGATATTAATAACAACGGTAAAAAAGAAATAGATTGTTCAGGCTTGGTTTATCGATTGCTGAAGGACGCCGGATATACAATCCCTTACCGCACAACATCACAACTCAATACTGACAGGGTACATTTCCTCGAGATTCCAGTTGAGGACGCCGAACCTGGTGATATCGCGCTTTGGATTAACTTCCATGGTCATACCGGAGTTATTGAGGCTCTTAGCGGTACTGAAACTCCGGGTGATTTCTTCGGCTCGCAATCGCACGGTCCGAAAACCGCGAAATACGGACCGGATAGCCATTATTGGCCAATGCCAGAGAAGGTTCTGCGTCCTAAACCAGAATTTAGAGGCGCACAACCTGCGCCCGCGGCTGCATCCGCCCCCGCCCCTGTTTCCGTAGGGGCAGCACCCTTGATGAATTTCCAATACCCGTTCCGAAAGCCAGATGGCAAACAATTTTCTGGTGCGGATGAAGTATATAAGGTGCTAGAGAAGGAAACTTCTGGCCATTATTTGCTTGGTAGTAATAAATTCTGGCACGGCGGAATTCATATCAGCGATGCAAGCGCTTCACAATGTATATTAGATGAGCCAATACGCTGTATGGCCGATGGTGAAGTTGTCGCGTATCGCTTAAACAAGGACTATTTAGAGTCGCCTTTCGATGTAAATGGCGAAACGAAAAGGTTGAAGTATTCAAGTTCATTCTGTCTGGTTCGGCATGAATACAAATCTGCACCTAATCCAGAAGATGGGGCAAATAAGGGGAGGCAGAACAAGCTGACATTTTATAGTCTGTATATGCACCTTTTGCCGTTTAATAAATATCCTCTTTCTCCTGCGGAAACTCCAAAGCCAAAAGTGACAATGCAGGTAAATGATTTTAAGGCATATGATGAGTTGCCGGTGTCATCTAGTGTTATATCCGCAGGTAAGCTAACTAAGGGTTCAAGGCTTGAAATCTTAGATCAAGGGCCGGTCCCCAACACAGATAGAATTTATGCCAAAGGTAAGATAATTTCTGGAAGCGTAAAGTCAGGCTCGCAAGTAAAAAGAGAGGCAGGAAGTGAAATCTGGTTCGCGTATTTAAAAAACGGGCAGCCTTATGAAAATAACGCCGGAGATAGGGTTTGGATAGAAGATAAGATACCTGAGCGCGAACGGCCAAACTATTGGCAGGGAAAAGTTAATGGAACGGTAGTGAATAACCTTCCGCTCTTTGGTGCTCCGTCTGATCCTAGTAATGGAAAAGCGGCAGGTGCTCCGCTTGGTGCCATGCAGTTAGTTATGAATAGCGTCGTGGCATTCGATAGTCAGAAGGTAGTGAGTTTAGTTTCGGGGGCGTCACTGCAGCGTATGGCTGAATGCACTTTGGTCAGCGGTGGTCCGGCTGGTGCGGGAAATGTTCCGCCAACATTTTGGGCGTGTGTCGAAAATACTCCAGAAAAAAACGTAGTGAGATGGAGTGTTACCGAGCCGGCTTCTGCCGACATTGTTATAAATGTGGGGGTTGGAATCAAGGCAGGGGATCCTATTGGTTACCTTGGGCAGATGGAAAATATAAATGAGTTGGAAGAGATCAGCAGCAAGTTTCAAGTTCACGTAGAGATTTTTACCGCTGATGCAGGTATAGAGGACTTCTTAAGTAACACTGCCGGCTTGAAGATAGGTAAGCAATACTTGTCTTTGGCAAAAGATAGTTTGCTGAAGTTGAAGGCTCCGGGCGTAGGGGAAGTCAACCTGAAGGAGTCGCACGCAGTAGACTTGAGCAAGGCACCAATATTCAAAGATCCGGAAGAGTGGTATGAGGTTCATGTAGAGGACGATGGCCAAGCTCTTGTAGGATTGGCCAGGAAGGCAGGTTCTACGTTAATAACCCAGCATGACTGGGCGGGGTTAGGATTTCAGGTAGTTGAAGAATCAAACTCTACAGCTGATGGCTTTCTCGATCCAAATGATCTTCCACCGTTTTTCAAGAAGTTATTTGATAAAATCGATAAAAATAACAATCATGAAATAGAGGCTGAAGAGTTAGCTGAAGCACTAAAAAATATGGAAACGCGGTCACAATGGTCAAAGCTAATTGCTCGGCATCCTACTGAGTGGAAAGATACGGCAGATCAACCGAAGTGGGCTCGTCTATCTGATATCCTCGAACACTCCCCGAAACTGATGGCACATGAAAAAGAAAGAATAAATAAACTTATATTTTGGGACGAGCTGTCGGGAAAGGCCTCGGTTGGGACTAGTATGGTTTGGCATTTTCACCCAATAGAATTTGTTGGAGGGTTCACCTCTGCAGTGGCAGAACTGGTTTCTTATGATCAGATGAAACGAATGTTTCCAGCATCTTCGGAAGAGAAGCGCGAGGAAGTCAGGGGTTTGTTTAATAAGTACGCTGATCGCTTTGAAATCAATACTGCACCCAGGATTGCACAGTTCTTCGCCCAGGTAAAGACAGAAGTTGGGGATGCGCTGGTTGGTAAGGTCGAGGACTTGTGGTACAGAACTGACATACTTAGAACAACGTTTACACGCTATTTTGATACTTACCCAGCAGAGGCAGAACAGTTGGGGTATAAGCGTATTACGACGGCTCAGTACAATGCTCTCAGTCCGGCCGCAAAAAGTGCGTACACTATCTTTAAGGGAAAGCCGTACTCTCAGTTTGCCAATGAAGATGAAATAGCCAAGCGTGTATATTGCTGCTGCTCTGCAGAAGGGAATTTTGTATTGATGCAGGGTGGATGTGTTGAAGGGATAAAGTACAAAGGGAAAGGCTTCATTCAACTCACTTGGAAAGCCAACTATCAGGCTGTTGAGGATCTTTTAAAGGCAAAGATTCCGGAGGAAACATTTCAGTTGGTTTCAAATCCCGATCAGCTACTTGAGACAAAGTTTGGACTGCTATCAGCGTTGGGTTTTTGGGAGTGGAAAAAATTAAATGATCTTGTTGCGCCGAACACAACTGCAACAGATGAAATTACTAAAATTGTAAACTTTCACACTCCCCCGTTAAGCTATACAGAGCGTAAGAATAATTTTACGTCAATATATCAGGTGGTAGGGCAGTGAACATGTTTTCGAAAGCTAGAGTTGTTTCTGTTGTTTTTTTTATGGCCTGCAACTCATTTGTATGGGGCGCTCAAGAAGCCAGTGTAATAACTAATTCAAAACTTATAAAAGACTTTGAAATAGACTTGGTTCCAGGCTTTTCCAAGCAAAAAATATTGATTTCTAAGGGAAGTGACAGTGCTGGAGAAATATTAAATATTTTAGCGGAAAAGGATGGAAGTCAATTCGTAATTTCACGAGCCCCGTTGGCGTTGCCTAACATAAAAAATGAATACTCCCCAGCGAGTTATGATGGTTTTGATGTGGCTGTGCTAAGAGGTGCTGAAAAGTTGGTAAGCGTCTCTGGTGTACAGGGGGAAGATTTAATTTATAACGATCAGCTTTCTAGGGCTGGCGATATAGTTGATTTGGTAACAAAAGAAGAAGATAATTCTCAGTCTAATTTTAATGTGCAATTTCAGTATGATGCATCGCTGAAAAAAATTGTGGTGAGCAAGGTTCTTCTTGTTACTAGTAATAATGCGTGTGATAGATCGATTATGAGCGTTTATGCGCTTCCTTCAAATGACTTGATGTCTGTTTCAATTGAAGATTTCGATGGCGCGAAAGCGTTTGAATATTTAAAGAAGCTTCGCTTAGGTGTTCAGACCGCCAAAATTGATAATAAAAAACTTTCCTCAGTTTTCGTGACTTTAAATTTTGAAAAGGCGTTGGCAGCATTTAAGGCTGGAGATAGGGCGAAGCTTAAAGAACTTATGGGTAACATGCTGGCTGATGGAGGCTCGAGTGACAGCTGTACTCCAGATTCTTATATAGCGGAAAAATATTACTATCCGGGCATGGTGCAGTGGTCTAACGATTTAGGGTTCTTATTTTCTGAGGCAGGGTTCTATCAAGAAGCGATCGAGCTATTAAAAGTAGTTGTCGCGGAAAATCCAGATAGGACGGTCGCGTACCTTAATTTAGCGGATGCGTACTGGGGGGAAGGTCTTAAAGAGCTTTCTGTTGAGAACTATAAAAAATATAGTCTATTGATGCAACAATCTGGTAAGGCTGCAAAAGTACCAAAAAGAGTTGGAGAGCGCATTTAAGAAAAGGTGACAGATTTATTTGTGGTGTTGCGCTCAACGGCTTTGATTTTGGTGCGGCGGTTAAATAGATCTGTTTCGTATATTTAGATTCAAACAGGTTCTAATTTGCTGTTGGATTTTTGCGGACATCAAGGGATTATGAATTTTAGATTTAGTCTTGTTTTGGCTTTTTCTTTGCTGTCTTCGGTTGTGAAAGCAGAAGGAACTATGATTGCGACCGTGCTTCAGGCAGATTTTTCCAAAGATCCAGAAATACGACTGCTCGTCAGGGTTCTCGACGTAGGAGGGGGGCCGGGTGATACCTCTATGGCCCTTCGTAAAGAGTGTCTGGAGAGGGTTAAGTCAGCCGCTCGCCCCGGCCCGGACCCATGCTTTTCGATTGAAATCACCGAGAGCAAAAACAACGGGCCATCGTTCGCCAAACGCTGCTGAATGATCCTCAGCGCTCAACCGACCCGATCTATCTGGAGATTGTTTACCAGTCTGAAGTCAGTGAGACCGATCCGACCAATCATCATAGGCGCTCTGCCTGGCTGAAAATTGAAGAGAACGGTTTCTACAACTGGAACAACGAAACCAAGCAGGCATTGGCGGACGTTGAGTGGCCAACTGTGTCGAGTGGGGCGCTTGATCTGGTCGTGACGGATACGGATGCACTGCTCAACCTGGTTTACAGGGAGCGCATGGAGCGGTTAGACGAAAATGCACAGAAAGGGCTGAGAGAAACTCAAAGAGCCTGGATGAAGTTTCGCGATGCGGAGTGTCTGCCTGAGGCGAAATCGTATAAATCGGTTTTCGGTGAATGGTCAAATTCCTGCTTGATCCGCGCGACGATAGAACGAGCCCGTCAATTGGCTATGGCTCCGGAAAAGAACAAGCAGTGAACTAAAATACCGCGTTGATGGTGAACGTCTCGCTGAACCTGAATGTACGGCGCAGTAATGGTCGTGTATTGCACAGTCAGCCACGCCATCGGAGAGTCAAAGTGAAAGTCGTTTCCTTGTTGTTCCTGACATTGACGTGGGCATTGCCCGCAAGCGCAGAGCCGGCCGGTGTCAGTACAAGCCAAGCAATGCCCGCCGCCATGGTCGCCGCGCTAACGAAAGAACACCAAATGCCTGCAGAGAGGTTTCGCTCTATTACAGATGGCGTCGTTAGCTGGAGCGGTGGAACGATGGCTGCCGTGGTGATCGAAGACCCGAATGGCATTTGTGCGATTTACAGGTATCAAGAAGGCCAGTTGGATCTGCCTTTTGACGGCGTGCCCTGTAAGTTTCTTGGGCCACCCTCGCTGATGTCGGATAGAAAAACTGATATGCCCGATGTCGTGTTCGCCGTCGAGTTGTTCGTCCCCAACCGGGGCGGGATGGCCAATCACAAAGTGGCGTTTTATTACGATGCAGAGAAGAACGCTTATTGCGAGAGTCAGTCGCTTGCGAGCTGGTATCTGTCGGGAAATCGGGCGCTGGCTCCTGATCTTCAGGATGGGCGGTGTGTAGCGGGATCGGAATAGGCACGTGCGCCCGATCTCTCATAAGGAAATGAACATGAAAAAAGTACTTCTTCTCTTGGTCAGCCTCCTGCCCCTGATGGCCCATGCAGAAGTCACCACCAAATCACTTTGCTTCGAACTTTCACAGGACAGCCCAGTAAAATTTGAGCTCCGCACTTACTACGATGGGGCCAGCAAATGGTCCGCTGGCTTCGTCAAATACGCCAAGTCCAACGTGCCCATTTCCATCGTGTTGACGGAGTCCGAAAGTGAAATCCTCGACCCGGATGCCCCTTGGCAAAACACCAGAACCTGGTCTGAAGTCGTCTACGGCAAGGTCACGGGAACCTATGAGTTGATGACTCAAGGCTCACAAATTGTCTCGATGTCGTACACGAAGAAGTCCAACGGCAAGGAATACAGCTTTCTGCTCAGTCCCAGCGTTGATTCCTCCCTCGAGTCCGGATGCAAGTGGGAATAGGGCAAGCGCATGCATTCAAAACCCTAGTGATATCACTGCCGGGCTTCAAGATCGTATTAATTAAGTTATTGAAAGACATGGTTGCGGAGGAGATGGGGTTGTGAAAGTCGTATTTTTGGTTTTTTCGCTTGTTTTTCCTTTTATGTCTGTTATTGCTGATGAAAAAATAGTAAGCCTCGATCCTGTTTTTGGTTTGTCTCAAAGCGCCAGATTTTATTATGTGGGGTCAGAAGGGAATCAAACACTCCGTGGCGAGTTGCTAGTAGCGGGGAAAAAAAGTACTCAACTTCCAGATGTTTGCGAGCATGAGGGGGGAGATGCACAGTTGCATGATGCTTACACGGTGAGCGCGGGCAAAACGTTTTTTATTTTTACGTGTAGCTGGGTCGTTATGCACCCCGGGGTCAACTTAAAAGGGACAGATTTTGTTTCCTACGTTTATAGCGATAAAACAATACGAAGTCTTGTGAATGACAAAAATCTTGCTTCATCTATTTCTGGGTATGAAGGAAGCCTGGAAGAGGGGGGGGATTATTTTTGGTATTCAACACGAACGCTTGCCTCAAAGAAGCTAAAAGAGGCTGCTCGCGGTGCTAGACAAGACTCTTTGGAATTGTCTCATGATGTCGTTCTGGTAAGACTGAAAGATAAAGATTTTGAAGCTCTTAAATCTTATCTGACGCAAGAGAGACTTGACTCATTATTAAAAGAGACTCCAGTGTCGAGAGTTAATTCCGGAATTTATAATGATTTTGGCTTTGCTCTGGGAGAGGCTGGATCTAACAAAGTTGCTTATTCTTTGCTTTCTAAAGTTGAGGCCGTTTCACCTGAGCGCGTGGTTCTCAAACTCAACATTGCGGACGTTTTGTGGGGTAGTGATAAAGTGAAGTCGAAGCAGTACTATCAGGATTATATCGCTGTGATGAAAGCTCAAGACAAAGAACGCCTGATTCCTTCAAGAGCAATGGAGAGAGTTAAATAAGGGTGAAATGGGGGCAGGCCACGTTTTATTAATGATCCGAAAACTTGGTCTGTCCCCATTTTTCTGCCTGTGGATAGGCCGGAGCCTCGTTGGAATATATTCAGTCCGATTTGGAGTAAGGCTTTTCTGGTTTTGTACTCTAAGACCGGCGATGAAAGAATTTAGCGTGCCGGTGTAGTGGGGAAAACACTAACTAAAATTGTCAGTGCAGGTGATCGGCAGGTTGTTAAAAGTCCTACACCAGTTGTTATGAAAGGTCTTGAGGCTGTTGTGTATCTGGAAGATTAAATGCTGAAGATAGCTATAGGCCGGATGAGTAGAGCGCATTGCTTGCAATATGCAATATTCAGTTTTTTGTGTAAGAGATAGCCAGCCATAAGGTCGGGTTGTATTACGATGTCGAAAAACGCTTATTGCGAGAGTCAGTCGCTTGCGAGTTTGGACCAGTTTGGAAATCGAACGCTGGCTCCTGATCTTCGGGATGGTCAGTGTGTAGAGGGATCGGAATAGGCCAGCACGCCCCGATCTCTCATAAGGAAATGAACGTGAAAAAAGTACTTTTTCTGCTATCCAGCTTCTTTCCGCTAGTGGCCCACAGCGCAGTCACCCGCGAATCCTTTTGCTTCGAACTCTCCGAATCCAGTCCGGTAAAGTTTGAGTTCCGTACCTTTTACGACGCGTCCAGCAAGTGGTCAGGTGGTTTCGTCAAGTACGCCAAGTCCAACGAGCCCATCTCCATTGTGTTGACGGATTCCGAGGAGGAGATGCTCGGTCCCGACGCCCCTTGGCAGAGAGCCACAACGTGGTCTGAAGTCGTCAATGGCAAGGTTGCGGGAACCTACGATTTCGTGACTCAAGGGACGCAGATCGTCTCGATGAAGTACACGAAAAAGTCCAACGGAAAGGTTTACCACTTCTTGAGTAACCCCAACATCGACTCCTCCCAGGAGTCCGGATGCAAGTGGGAGTAGGGGCAAGCACATGCAATTCAAAACTCTAGCGGTATCACTGCTCGGCCTGCTGTGGGCGATCCCGGCGTTGGCCGAAACCACCACATTCAGTCCAACCCAAGGCGTCGAAGCAACGCTAACCCTCGAAGGCTCAACGCTGAATATCGCGGTTAAAAGCGATGCACATAGCGAGTCGCGAACAATCAATTTTGAAGCCGAAAACGAACTCCACGTGCAGTTCGACGATTTCAATTTCGACGGCGCCCAGGATTTCGCGATCTGGCAGCTTGATGACGGCATGGGCACCTACGACTACTACCGTGTGTTCGTTTACCAAGCCAAAACCGGCACGTTCGAGGAGTTGCAGCCGGACTGCGGCGATGGTTTCGTCAATCTGCGCGTCGACAAAAAACGTAAAGTTTTGCTCAGCACTTATTGGGAGATGAACAGACCGAAGCAATGCGTCACCCGATTCACCAATCGCAAAACCCGAATGACTCAAGGATGAACACAGTGAAACGCTTAGTCTTAACGCTGTTGGCTGCTCTGCTACTGCCCATTTCGGCAGCCTATGCGGAGGATGACTGCAGCAACGTCACCTCAAGCATGGAAATGGTGCCCTGCTCTGAGGCGGCGAAGAAGGCTGCCGATGCGCAGTTGAACGTTAGCTACAAGCAGCTGATGGCGCGGCTTGAATCTGACTATCGAACAGATCCGGCGTTGGGCGCGGAGTACGCGGCGAAGGTTAAAGAGTCGCAGCGTGCGTGGTTGAAATTGCGCGATGCGAACTGTCCGTTGGAGGCGTTCGAGATCGAGGTGGGTAAGCCTGCTTACGTGGCGGTCAGCAACTTGTGCATCGCCAGAATGAGTCGCGAGCGCTCGGCGTATCTAGACAAGATTGTCCCTGCGCTTGCATCCGATAAGAGCGCTTCGACGGCACCGACCAGCGACGCTTGCCCCTCGGAGGAGTTCGCGCCTTTCCTGACAGCGTTTTCCGCCAACAGCGAATCACAACGCCGTCTCACTGCGATGACGGTCAAGTCGCTGGTGTTGAAACCGGTAGCGGGAAAGGATCGAAGTACTTTTGAGCCTTCGACCTCGGGTGTCAGTGGAGCTACCTTCACCTATCCACTGATGGCTGCAATCACACCCGGCAAGACACCTGGAGTCGAGATCGAAGAGGTCGACGACAGTCACGTCAACGTGGTGGATAAGCGAGCGGGAAACAGCAATGTGAAAATCTTTAACTTCTCTCGGCAGGCCTGTTGGGTGCTGGAGGGAATTGAGGATTGGTCGATCAGCGAAAAGGATCTCGTCGCAACGGAAACCTCTGGAAGGAGTCGCGCCGAGAACTTCTGTTATCAACGTGCCGAAGCGTTAGGTGGATTGGGATTTCTTGAGCAATACCCGCTTACGGTGGAGTTGATTGAAGCGTCCCTGGAAAATTATTTATGTGCTGCAGAGTCGGGTGATGCACAGGCGAGCTTGTCGGCAGCAAGCCTGAGTCTTTCGCAAATGGCGTCGCAGTTGGAAACCCCTAGAGTTGAGGCATTGTTCAAAGCAGCCTCGAAAATACCGAGTGGTGCGTTGGGCTATGCCACGTTTTTTTGTTTAGGCAATTCCACCGACTACAGCGGTCCTTGCCTCCATCCCGCGGAGGCAGAAAAACAGGTTATTCGTGCTGTTTCCATGGGTTCCACAGAGGCGATGATTTATTTGGCTTCTTCTTTCGAAAGTGGCGATTTGGGAACGAAGGATATGTCCCGAGCCTTAGCCTGTTATCAAATGGCGGCTGACAAAGGTATTCAGTCGAGCATCGACAGCGTGAAACGATTGGGATCGCAAGGCGCGGAATCGATCAAGGCCAGTCACTGTATTTGAAATGCCAGGTCATGTTTGATGCGTTTTCGCAGGCGTTAAGTCTGAATCCGTTCGGTAAAACGTTTAGTTTTTGAGCGTCTGACGACCGCGATTTTCCTTTAAACTCCCCACCCCCAAGGAATGCGCTCAGGACACGGAATGCCAGCCCCCTCGATCTCCCTTCGCCCCGCGTTAGTGCTCTGGCTATACGCCGCCGCAATTGTGCACATTCTCGCCGGTCTGACCCTGACCTGGGCCGGTCACTCCGGTTTACTCGACGGCTATTTGCACACCCTCGAACGCGCATTCTGGGGCGCTGAAGCGGTGCCCGCGGCCGGCCACGAACAGCAGGTCTGGTGGCTCGCGCTGTTCGGCGCGACGCTGCAAAGCTATTCGCTGTACATGCTCGCGCTGGTGCACATCGGCAATCGTTCGAAAGCGCCGAGTGTGTGGGGCTGGTTGATCGCTGGTGTCCTGTTGTGGGCGCCGCAGGACATGTGGCTGTCAGCGCAACAACAGGTCTGGTCGCACCTGTGGCTCGACGGTTTTGCGCTGCTGATGCTGTTGCCGCCGCTGGTCTGGCTGTATCGCCATGACTGCCGGAAATCCCCTCGAGTAAAACCTCAGAGTACGTCCAATCCGTTTGCGGGCAGCGCCTACAAGCGCGTGCTGATCACCGGTGGCACAGGGTTTATCGGCGAGGCGGTGGTCAATCAATTAATCGACACCGGCCACACCGTGAGTGTGCTGGCACGTGATCCATTGAAAGCAGCCAATCTGTTCGAAGGCCGCGTCCGCTGCGTGCAATCCCTGAGCGAACTCAGCCACGACGAGACCTTCGACGTGGTGATCAACCTGGCCGGCGCGCCGGTCGCCGGGCCTCGCTGGAGCCCCAAGCGCCAGGCGCAACTGATCGCCAGTCGGGTCAACACTACCGAAGCGCTGATGACCTGGCTGAAAAACGCTCGGCAAAAACCGGCGCTGTGGATTCAAGCCTCGGCCATCGGTTTCTACGGCGTGCGCGATGCCAGCGAAAGCCTTGATGAACAGGCGAGCAAGGGCGACGGTTTCATGGCCGAACTCTGCGCGCGCTGGGAAGCCGCCGCGCAACCGGCCACGCAGTTTGGTGTGCGTCAGGTGGTGCTGCGCCTCGGTGTGGTGTTCGGTCCGGGCGGTGCGCTGTTGCCGTTGCTGATTCCGTTTCGCCTGGGCTTCGGCGGGCGCATGGGCGATGGTCAGCAGATCATGAGCTGGGTGCACCGCGACGATGTGATTCAGGTGATCGCTCGATCCTTCCACGATGAAAATTTGCGCGGCACCTACAACATGGTGGCGCCGGAAACGGTCAGTCAGGCAGCGTTCGCCGAGAATGTCGGCAAGGTCCTCAAGCGCCCGGTGTGGTTCCATATTCCTGCTGCGCCAGTGCGGGCGTTGGCCGGGGAAATGGCGCAGCTGTTCTTCGACGGTCAGCGTGTGGTGCCGCAGCGTTTGAGCGAGGCGGGGTATACGTTCCGTTATCCGACCCTCGACGCCGCTCTGCGCGATCTGGCCTGAGGATCGCCCATGAGCAAGCCCCTGATGTACCTGCTGGCCGGCAACGGCGGCGCCGCCGATTGGTGGGACGACGCGCTGCCGCACTTTCAGCGCTACGACGTGGTGCCGCTGGAGTTGCCCGGTTTCGGCGCTAACCCGCAACCACCCTGCGAGGATCTCGCGGATTACGCGCAAACCTTGCTGACGATGACGCAGCAGGGCAGCGCGATCATGGCGGTCGGGGTCAATGCGTTGCTGGTGCTGCATGCGCTGCAACGTCGGCCCGGGCATTTTTCGCGCAGCGTTTTGCTGGCGCCGGTCGGTGCTTTTTTGTGGCAACGGCGGTTGCCGGCGCTGATGTCGCCGCTGCCAATCCGCAAGACCATTCACTGGCTGCTGTCGAACAAACCGACGCTGTTCGCGCGCAAGTTTTCCAATCAGACCTGGACGCCCGTTCAGTACCAACGCATGGGCGCCGGTTATGCGCGTTGCCGGGCATTTGTGCCGCATTGGGACCTGGTCCGCGCTGACACCGCGCTGCCGTTGCTGGAGTGGATCACCGATCCGGTCGAGCTGGTCTGGGGCGATCAGGACAACGTGTTGGGCATCGAGCAAGCGGCGGCATGGTCGGCGATTCTCGCCCGCGCAGATCTGACCATCAGCCTCAAACCCGGTTGGGGCCATTACCCGTGGATCGACGCGCCGGCTGAATTTGCCGCGTGGCTGGAGTCCGGCGAGCGTGGTTTTGTCGCGCACACCAAGGGCGGCCGTTTGCGCCTCGCTGAACTGGCCCGGCAACCGGTGCCGGCCGCGCTGAACCTCAACGATTGCGATGATCCGCGTCTGTCAGCGTTTCTCGCCGCGCAACCCGACGTGACCTGGGCCGTGCGCTCCTCCAGCTATGGCGAGGATCAGGCTGATTCGGCGAATGCCGGTTTGAGCACCACTTACCTGCGCGAGCCGCGCGCCAACGTGCCGACGCGCATCGCCGAATTGACCGCCGAAGGCGTCGAGGAAGTGGTGGTGCAGCGCTTTATCACGCCGCAGGTTTCCGGCATCGCGTTTGTCCGGCATCTGTCGGTAGAGCTGGAATGGGTGGAAGGTCATCTGGAGTCGTTGGCCGATGGTCACGTCAGCCCTTCGCGCGCCACTCTGTCGCGGGTTGGCGAGGCCTGGCGCAGCGGTGCATTTACCGCCACGCACGGTTTGACCGAAGCGCTGCTGTGGCAGTTTCTGCAAGACGTGCTGCGCGTTTTCCACTACGTGCCCGGCGACGTCGAATGGGCCTGGGACGGTGCGCAACTGTGGCTGCTGCAATACCGGCCGATCAGCGACTACGGCTGGCGCCGCCACCTGACTGCCGCCAACATCGCCGAGATTCTGCCACCGCAACCGAGCGTGCTGGTGGAGTACGCCCAGCGCCGCGCGGCAGCGAGTATCCCGGCGATCATGGCGCGTTGGGATGCGCGGGTGTTGCAGGACAGTGAGCCGTTCACCGCAGTGTTCGGCGGCGCGTCCTATATCAACAATGACCTGTTTCTCGCCCGGCTCGCCGACTGGGGCATCAGCGCCAGCAACTACGCCGGTGAAGTCGGCGGCGCGACCCCGCACCTGCCGTGGCAACCGCTGAAGTTACTGCGTTCGCTGCCGCTGTTCCTGCGCATGCAACGCATTGCTCGCGGGCATCTGCTGAGCCTTGAGCGCGGCTTGCAACGCTTCGATAAAGAGCTGGCCGAACTCGTCGCCCAAAACGCTGACGGCCAGCAACTGGCGGACTGGTTCACCCGATTTTACGTGTTCGTCGTGCAAGGCAATCTGTGCATCGCCACGGCGCTGGCCAGCAGTGGCGGCGATTGGCTGGGGCGCCCGCCGACCGCTTACGACAACCTTGAAAACAGCCCGCATCGACTGCCCTGGGAAACCGATCCGGCGACCCCGCGACCGGCGCCGAGCGAGCTGCCGTTGCAGGCCTTTCCGCAGTGGTCGAGCCTGATCCGCATCGCGCATTCGACCGGCCTGCCGGGCCTGCGCGGCTACTACCTGCAAGTGCGCGAGTGGTACCGCGACAACCTGATGCGCATCTTCTTTCGCCTGCACCACGCCATGCCGCTGGCGGATCGCGAGCATTGGTTCGCACCGCACCCGGACGTGCGGACGCGTGATGGCAGCTTCTGGCAGGACGGCCGTGAAGGCGCCGAGCAAGCGACCGGATTCATGATTTATCCGGGGCAGGTGCAGGGCATTCTGGGCGAGGACATTTTGCTCGAAGACACCCTCGATCCGGGGCGGCATGCGCATTATCAAACGGCGCGGGCGGTGATTGCGCGGATGGGCGGGAGGCTGTCGCATGGCTCGACGTTGCTGCGCGAATTGCGCAAGCCGTCGGCGGTGATGCCGCAGGTGGATCCCGCGTGGGTGGGGTGTGAGGTGTTGTATCGGGATGGTGAGTTGCAATTGATCAATGCGAAGGATGCGCAGTGAAGCCTCGATATTTCCAAGGATTATTGGCGTGTTTGCTCATGCTTGCTCAAATCGGCCATGCCGCTGAGACCGTGATGGTCGGCAATATGACAGGCCAGTCGCGTGTCGCTCAGGGTCCGGCGGACGTTGGCGTCGATATGGGAGCGTGCCGGTTTTCCATGCCGCTCCTGCAAGACCAATGGCTGCAATTCAACGCACCCGATCTGATATTCATCGCCTCCCAACAACTGCCCGATCCCTCCAGCGCACCGCACTTGTGGCAAGCGCCGACATCCAGCGGCTATGAATGGAATTTCGAAACGTTGGCCAATCGGACTCAGCCATGGTTCGGGATGATGTGTGAAAACCTCGGCAGCTTTTCCTCCCTGACGACGCTGCCGCCAGCGGATGACACGATCGAACTGCAACTGCTGCGCGAGGCCAATGACCGCAAGTGCCCGGCGACCTTGACCGAAAACGGCTGGCGGCCAACAGCGCTGGCGGGTGATCCGCAGACCTATGCCTTTGAGTCACTGCAGGGCGCGAAGTCGTCGGGGTTCATCATCGGCTACCACCCACCGCATCAACCTCAATTCAGCCGTATCGCCTTCTGCCTGATGCAAGGTGAGCAGGTGCTGATCGGTGCTGCCGAATCAGGCTCGGCCACGCCGTTGTCGATCAGCGCCGCAGGCTTCAAACAGATCAAGACAGCGGTGCGCAGCATCGCCTTCGAATGAGCATCCCGACGATACGTCGCACAGATGGAGTTACAGCGTGAAAGGATTTTTGGTTCTACTCGGCAGCTTGCTGCTGGCGGTCTCTTCCATGGCTTTCGCCGCCGACCCGGATTTCAAGGATTACACCGTCACCCCGGTCTTCACCGGCACTCACCCTGCGCTGGTGCCGCAGGAAAACAGCAACCCGGTGATTGACAGTGCGCGAGCGAAGGCCCTGAAAGGCAAGGTCAACTTCGCCGGCCACTACATCATCAACCCACTGGGTTGTGGCGGCGGTGCCATCTGCGCCGAAGTGCTCGATGCACAAACCGGAGAAGTGGTCGGGGGCCTGCCGAATGCCTACGACGGCAGCACGTTCGCCATGGCGTACCAACCCGACAGCCGCTTGATCTTCATCACCGGGATTTCCCTCGATGGTGAAGTAGACGCTCAGGGCAATTCGCTGGAGAGCGTTAACCGCTACCGTTACTACGAATTTGTGAACAACGAATTCCGTCTGCTGACGATGACCGACGCGGAATCGCCGCCGCTTGAATAAGGATGATGGGATGATCCGTTTTTTTATTCGGAGCGTGCTGAGCGCGCTGCTGCTTTTGCCTTTCGCCCTGCCGGCGAGTGCCAGTGAAGGCAGTTGCTACGGCTACCTCACTGAACTGGTCAGGAGCAGCGACTTCCCGTTTCAGTATGTCGGCAAGGACAAGGTCAATCTGCTGATTGATGAGGACGACGGAGAAATGGTGCGCGCCCAATTGTTTTTCGACACGGACGGCACCGGCACCATCGGCTGGATCAAATACACCCCGGCGACACGCGTATTGCTCAATACCTCGGCCGAATTGGACGAGCCGGTGGCGTTGTCCTTTGACGCCAGGTTCGCCGATGGCTACGCAAAATGCCTGACGGAAAAACAGGCCGGTTAACGGCGAAAGGGAATTCTCGATGAATCAGTTTTATCTAGCGGGCAGCCTCGCGTTGCTGCTCTGCGCGCCTGCATTTGCAGCGCCAGCGGATGCCTACACCCAGCGCGACGTAATGCAGTGCGGCGGGGTTGAAGTGGTGCTGGTGTCGTCGTGCCGGTCGGTGACAGTGGATGACGCGGAAACCCACCTCATCGCGGTCTGCTCCGACCAGACCATCAATATCGGCGGCAAAGTGCTGCGGCGTGACATCGGTAAAGTTCTGCAACGTACCTCCGACGGTGCGAAGACGAAGATGTTGAACAACGTGGTGGTGGCAATGGATTGCGTGACAGGCAGCAAGGGCAGCCTTGTTTCAATCGGTGGCTACGGCGGTTGCGGTGCCTGCCCGGAGTGGCACGGGTATTACTCGACCGCCGGGCGACTGGAGCAATACAGCTTCGACAATACCCAGCGCTCGTTTGGTTCGAAGGGGTCACGGGAAGAGCTGATTGAGGCGTATGGGGTTAGCAAAAGACAGCTGCAATCGCCAAGCCCGACGGAGAAAAGGATTGAATATGGCAAGCCTTAAGTGGGTGTTGATCGGCAGTCTGTTTGCAACCGCCGCCTGCGCTTTTGCCGAAGACGAAGATCCGCCAATTGTTGGTATCGGCGGGCACACGGTTACGTTTCGAGCGACAAAGTGGACGATGCCCGGCGTTGAGTCGGCGACTGCATGGTTCACCGCAAACGGCAAAACCTTTCCGCTCTTCGGCGCTGACATTGGCGCTGATGGACACACTTATATGCTCAGTCCTGACAAGAGAACCTTGTTGCTCGACCCAGTGATCTTCGGCATGTTGTCGGATGAGAATCAAGAAGAAAAACTGGTGTCGCAGCAGCATTGTGATGTGATCTCCATGGAGACTGGTTGCGTGCTGGCTGAGCGTTCTGCTCGCTTTTGTGTCGGTAAGTGGGCAGGCAATAGCTGGATTTCAGAAGAGGGCGAAGTGTTGGAGCCCATCCTTGAGACGAGGACGCCAAAGGACCTGCTGAAAAACGTCACGACTACCGAGCCGGCGCAGTCCCGCGCCGAGTCCCTCGAATGGAGCATGAGTTTTTTAAGTGCCGAATCCTATATGGCGTGCCATCCCCCAGCGCAAAACATTCAAGTCTACAACGACCTGGGTTTTTACCTCGCCGAGGGCGGCAAAGATGAACTGGCACTGAAGTTCTATCGCGGTGTTGAGGCGGTCGGCAAGCGCACAGTGTTGATGCTGAACATGGCGGATTCGCTGTGGCGACTGAACAGAAAAGGCGAAGCACAGCGTTATTACCGCGAGTACGGCGAAGCAATGGCTGCCGCTGGTAAGGCACAGAAAATTCCGCAACGCGTCGCTGAGCGAACTGCACATCAGGGAATGAAAAATTGAACAGGTTGGTGCGCTTTATCGCGTTGTCCTTTGGACTGCTGTTCGCTTCAACCGCGTTCGCTGAGAATAATTGCAAAGTCATTACCGTGAGCTGGCAATACCTTGAATGCATTGAAGCCGAAGGTAAGGCGGCCGACGCGAAACTGAATGCCAGTTACAAAAAGCTGATGGCGCGCTTCGCGTCAGAGCGAGCAGAAGACCCAGCAGAAGCTGAGGCTTTCATGGCGATAGCCAAAGATTCACAACGTGCCTGGCTCAAGTTGCGCGACACAACGTGCCTGCTGGAAGCCACAGAAGTCCAACCCGGCTCCCAGGCACAGTCCTTGATGGTCAGCTTGTGTGTGGAACGGATAAGTCTTGAGCGCGCTGGTTATCTGGACGCTATCGCCTCTGATCGACCGAGTGATGTGACCAATATCAGTCTAGTGTCGCAATCTTCCTCTCAACGCTACGGCGATGTCGTGGCTCGCTACGTCAGTACCTTCAGCAATCCTTGCCTGACTGTTCAGATCCTCGCGCCCGACGGCAACTGGAGAGTGCTGTCGTCCAGGCAGTTTTGCAGTTTCGATGGCAAGACGTTCTGGAGCGACTATGCCGACGCGGGTTTCAAGGATCATGCGTTTGCCGAGGATGGGTTACACGTAACGCTCCGCCTGACCGAGCGCAGTGCGCCCGGGGAGAAGCGGCTGGCCTGTGTGATTCCGATTCAGAACGAGCAAATCAAAGAGCTGAAATGTGGCGCACCTGAATCATCGTGATGCCCCTCGCGCTAGTTATTGAAGACTGATCAATTCGTCGATCAACAAGGAAGTAATGGAAGTGAACAGGTTTTCAAGTTGTGTGTGCTTGCTCGCATCGATCATCGGTCTTAACGCGGAACCGGCAACTGCGGATGACTTGCAAACCATCAAGCAAATGCATCCGCCGGTGGTGGCATCGGTGGGCGAGCAGAAGATCACCGTGCTGTTCTTGAAGAACACGCTCAAAGGTCAGACGACAGGTGCCTACGTTCCCGGTGGGGAGGTTTTCTACACGACAATGAGTGCCACGAGGCCAGAACTCTCGTTTGTGGCGCCGCTCGTGGGTGAAGAAGTCACATCGGTGTTTTTTTTCGAACGCAAATTCCCTGAGCGAGCGGGGAAGTCCCTGTACGTGCTCATGAGGCGAAAAGAGTCAAACGCTGGTTTCGAAGGCTACACCTATTGGACGCTGGAATTGCCACTCATCAAGCAGGGCGAGCAGTTGTCTCTGCGGTTTTTTCGCGGTGATCCACCAGACCCCGAGTTGCAGGACTGTCGCGACGGCCGAGACCTTGAAAACGGCGTCGATGTTGTGTGTGCCTACAAGGATGCGGCGAGTATCAAAAAGCGCTTGGCAGACCTCGATGCAAAGATCATTGCTGATTCAAAGCTTCAACAGGACCTGCGCCAGAAGTCGCCCGAAACCACCGGCGGCGTGCTCCGAGTAGCTTGTCCTTCACCCGAGTTTTCAGTGTTCCTCGCTGCGTTTTCCGAGCGCGCTGACGTGCAAAAGGCTTTCGTCCTGCAACCGCTGCAAATGGTCACTACCGTGGCGGGCGATCCTGAGCCTGAGATGCAAAAACGCAGCCTCAGCGGTGACGAACTCAAGTTTCCAATCATTCCGGATCTGGCAAAGCGAGAGGCCCAGGGCCTGACGTTGACCGTCAAGGAAGAGCAGGGCAACCAAGCCACGGCAATCCTGCAGAAGCCGGATACCGACTATGTCTTCGAGTATCGGTTTGAGCGTGGGCAGTGTTGGCAGTTGAAAGAAGTGATGGATTACTCACTTTAAAACGCAGGGCACAGGGTTCAAAGGCGAAATGCCTTCTGTTCAATCAGACCCGTAAATCATGAGCAGGAAGGCAAGTTGAAAAGATTAGGCTTGGTCGCGTTGTTACTGTGTTCTTTCTCTGTGGCAGCGGGGCCGATGTTTCCGTCGCTCAAGTCGTGCATGGATGCCGACAGCGACTGTGCGCTGGCGCTGAAAGACGATTTCTTGGTGGACGCCAAGTCCGGGCAACGTCTCTCTGAAAGGCCGGTATCGGCGGGAGCAATGAGTGTTTTCTGGCTGTATCGAGATGGCGAGCGCTACATCCTGGAGGAGGAAAACTCCTCACAGGCGAAGTCGCGTCGCTGGCTGGTATTCACCTACGACAGCGGCAAAGTGGTGCTCGACGGCGCTTATGTTTTCTCGATCGACATTGATATGAACACCGGGCCCTATTGGCATGGCTACGACTGCCGAGGTGCTGCCAAGCCGTTCGCCGTGCCCACGAAAGATCCGTTCAATGAAGTCGCTTTGGAGGAGTTGTGCGGGGAGGCCGAAGGCTGGGTCGTCTCGGGCCGGGATGCCGAAGTGCCGGTGTCTGCCAAGGGGCTGGCCGTCAGTGTTCCCGTTTACCACGCCCGCAATCGTGAGGGCTCAGCGACGTACCTGTTTACTGAAAGCGATGTTCCGGATCTTTCCAAGTTGGTGTGTTTGTCCAATTGTGCCGATGTCGCTCAAACACCAGAACGCGTTTCGCAAGAAACAGCGCTATTGAAGGGCGGGCAGGATGGAACGTTGTGTTCGGACGACGAAGACATTTATTTCAGTTGCCCGTTACAGGGTGGCAAGACGGTTTCCATTTGTGCGCGCGGAAACAGCAAACCCACGGCCGGTTCTGTTCAGTACCGATATGGTATTCCGGGAAAAATAGAGATGGTCTATCCGAAGACGGCTTTGCCGCCCAAGGGCAAATTCTTCGTTGTTGATGCGTCGGAAGGCAGCGTGAACCTGAACATCATCAAGTTCAAAAGCGGTGCCTATACCTACTTCGTTAGTCAGGCATTCGTGAGTTATCTGAAGGTGCTCAAAGAGGACAAAGTTGTGTTCCGCCAGTCTTGCAATGCCGGTGGCAACGCTTACGTCCACCGATTGGCGGACTTCGGGTTGGAAGCACGCGCAAAAAGCGCAGAGGACTTTCGCTAGTCGCTTTGGCTTAGGATCAGAAAAGGGGACTTACCGTCCCCTTTTTTCATCCAAACCTCTCGCTACGGCTTGATCGCCGCGCGCCGTATTTCGATGTGGTCGAGCGTGCCTTCCACCATCAGTCTCACTCCGTCCGCCATTCTGCTCAGGGCCAGCGCTACCGAGCGGCGTGAGCCGTGGAGGTCGTCGGCGAGGTCGGAGGCGATGACGCTGATGGACAGGAGGTCTTCGGAGGCGTTGGCCATGAGGGCTTCTGCGTCGGTGCCGGGGGAGAGGCTGAAGAGGCCGGTTTCGCGTTTGGGTTGCGGTTCGAGGGGCGGTTTGAAATGGTGGTCGAGGGCGCGCTCGGCGGCTTCGTGGAATTTCTTTGATTCCAGCGATTCGTAGGGCGAGATATCCGGGGTTTCGGGGGGATTGGGTGTTGGTTTGATCATGGCGCAGTTTCCTGGAGTTAAGAGACTGCCATCGTTTCGCTTTGCACTTCGAAAGAGGTGGCAGCTGTGCGTTGGTGTGCAAGACCGGTCCAGGTACCCGGCAGACCCTAAGGTCTCCGACGCACAGCCGCCATAACGATCCGCGAGCATAGGAAAACGCTCAGCGGAATGCCATCAGTGATTGTGCACCTGAACCGGACTTGCACGTCCGAGTCACCGATTTTGCGGTGACACACAAAGCCTATCCACATCGCACCTGCTCGCCTAGTTCATGGACAGCCCCGCGGTTTGCAGGAAATTTCCCATAGATGTGCGGGGCGGAAGATCAAAAGATCGCAGCCTTCGGCAGCTCCTACATGAATGTGATTCTTAAGGTGTAGGAATGGTCGGTGGCTGGACTTTGTATCGTGACTTGGTGGTCATCGTGCGGGAAATGGTCTGCATCCTCTTCCAACAGTGGCGGATAGTGGCGTTATTGTCCGAATCCCTTACACTGCCCCCGCCGTTCATTTTCCTTTTGAGGCTGTGCGCATGAAATTTCGTTTTCTCCTGTGGATGCTGGGTCTGTTGATGGGTAAGGCCAGTCGGAAAAATCCTGCGTTCCAGCAGCAGTTGGGCGACAAGGATCTGGTGTTTCAGCTACAGACCCTGGACGGCAAAGTGGCGCGGCATTTCGTGGTGAAGAACCAGCGCATCACCAGCAAGACCGGCGTGGTCGCGGAGCCGGCGTTTGCGATTGCCTTCAAAGATGCGGCGTATGGGTTTGCCACGATGCAGGCGAAGAACAAGCAATTGGCGTTCATGCAGGGGATTCAGGACAAGTCGATCCAGATCAAGGGCAACCCGGCGCTGGTGATCTGGTTTCAAGGGCTGACCAAGTATCTGAAACCGCGCAAGGCCAAGCCGAAGGCTTGAGAAGTAGAAGGGCCTGAGTAGAAGAACTGTTGTGGCGAGGGGATTTAGCGAAACGTCGCACCGCCCCGCTGGGCTGCGAAGCGGCCCCAAAACCTGAGACCTCGGTTTTTCTGAAACACATTGTTGGCTGGGTTTGCGACTGCTACGCAGCCGAACGGGGCGGTGCGACGTCTCGCTAAATCCCTTCACAACAGGTTTTTTTGTGAGTCAGGTAAATCGGGGGGAATTCATCGCGGGCAAGCCTTGCTCCTACAGGAGTGTGGCTTGCCCGCGATGCATTCAGGCCTGGCTGAACTGTGAGGCCAGCTCACGCAGCAGGACTTCGGCTTCGAGGACTTTGCTGACGACGTCGTTGGCTTTTTCGCGGCTCAGGCCGACGCGTTCGAGCAGGGCGTCGGGGATGTCTTCATCCGGCCCCGAGCCAATCCCGCGACCGCGCAGCAGGCGCACGGCCAGGCAGACGAGATTCGGGTATTCGGCGTAGGCGCCGTCGTAGCTTGGGTCGTGCTGGAAGCGCAGGGCGGTGGCCAGCTCGTCCGGCATGTCCCAGTAGCGCATCAGCCACGAGCCGATCTGTTCACGGCTGATACCGAGCAGGTGTTGCTCGATGTAGCTGTGGCACAGGTGCGGGTTGACCTCCAGGTGGCGGCAGATCAGCGAGAAGTGCGGCGGAAAGACGTGGGCCAGCAGCAGATAACCGAAGTTGTGCAGCAGACCGGCGAGGTAGGTCAGGCCGGCTTCCGGGCGCTGGGCGCGCGGCATGGCGCGGGTCAGGCCCTCGATGACAGCGGCGGTGTAGATCGACTGCTGCCAGTAGGGCGTGGTGTGTTGCGGGTGATCTTTGGGCAGGCTCAGCGTCTTGCCGAGGGCCAGGCCCAGCGCCAGGTTGATCACCAGATCGAAGCCGAGCACGCGGACGATGGCGTCTTCCACCGATCGAATCTTGCCCGGCGAGGCGTAGTACGGCGACGCCGCCCAGCTCACCACTTGTGCGGCCAGCGCCGGGTCGGTTTCGACCACGCCGGTGATGTCGTCGATGGTGGCATTAGGGTCAACGCGCAGCTTGATGATTTTTTGCGCGGTTTCGGCCAGCGGCGGAATCTCGATGGTCGCTTCCAGGCGCTGCTGGATGCGTCGCGCGGTGAACGCTTGCACGGCCTGGGTGATTTCCTCGCGGTCATCGTCCGGGCGGTCGAGGTTGGGGCGAATGCTGCTCAGGGCTTCGCCGAAGTTGGCGGCGCTGGCCTTGGTCAGCATGGTCTTGAAGTCTTCGCTGGCGATTTCCAGCAGCAGGCCCGGCTCGCCGGAGTTGATCAGCAGCTTCGGTTCGCGCAGCAGGCTTTCTTCGTACAGGCACGGCGAACTGGTCAGCGCCGGCAGGCCCGGCAACAGGCTCAGGCTGTGTTTGCCGAGCATCTTTTCCAGACGCTCGGTGGACACCGCAGTCAAACGCCGGCCAGTCAATTCGGCGAGGCGATTGAGGTCGAGCAATTGGCTCTGTGGAAACAGCACCATCAGCGCGCCCACGGCGTCGTCGAGCAATACGGCTTGTACCTTGCGCGAGGCATTGAGGCCGTGATGGTCGAGCACTTCTTCGTAGGCGATACCCAGCTTGCCGAGCAACAGCCGAATTACCGACGGCGCGTGCAAGGATTCGGGGGCGAGAGCTGCGTCAGTCATGGTGTGTATCCGTTTTTGAAACAATGGCAGGAGTATAACCAGCTCTGTCGGAACGAGCTGTCAGAAACTGCGACGGTGCTCACACTTGGCCATATTGCTGCCCGTGCCGCAGCCAGCGGTCGAGCAAAGGGCTGACGTGGGTCGGCCAGCGTTCCAGCAGGGCTTGCGCGGCGTCGCGTACGGCGGGCAACAAGTCGGCATCGCGCATCAGGTCGGCGACTTTGAATTGCAGCAGGCCGGTCTGGCGGGTGCCGAGCATTTCGCCGGGGCCGCGCAGTTCGAGGTCTTTTTCGGCAATGACGAAACCGTCGTTGGTCTCGCGCATGATGCCCAGACGCTGACGACCGATCTGCGACAGCGGCGGATGGTAGAGCAGCACGCAATGGCTGGCGGCGCTGCCTCGACCGACGCGGCCACGCAACTGGTGCAGTTGTGCGAGGCCGAGGCGCTCGGGGTTTTCGATGATCATCAGGCTGGCGTTGGGCACGTCGACGCCGACTTCGATCACCGTGGTGGCGACCAGCAGTTGCAGGTTGCCGGCCTTGAACTCGGCCATCACGGCGGCTTTCTCGACGGGTTTCATGCGCCCGTGAATCAGCCCGACTTTCAACTCGCCGAGGGCGAGGGTGAGGTCTTCAAACGTGGTTTCAGCAGCCTGGCAAGTCAGCTCTTCCGATTCTTCAATCAGCGTGCACACCCAATAGGCCTGACGCCCTTCGGCGCAAGCGCCGCGTACCCGCTCGATGACTTCGACGCGGCGGGTGTCGGTGACCAGCACGGTGTTGACCGGGGTTCGACCGGGCGGTAATTCGTCGAGGATCGAGGTGTCGAGGTCGGCGTAGGCGCTCATCGCCAGGGTGCGTGGAATCGGCGTGGCGGTCATGATCAGTTGATGCGGACACATGCGCCCGCCAACACCTTTCTGCCGCAACGCGAGACGTTGCTGCACGCCGAAACGGTGTTGTTCGTCGATGATCACCAGTGCGAGATTCTTGAACTGCACTTCGTCCTGAAACAGCGCGTGAGTGCCGACCACCATCGGCGTACCGCTGGCGATCTGCTCTAACGCCGCGACACGATTCTTGCCCTTGAGCTTGCCGGCCAGCCACGCCACTTCAATGCCCAGCGGTTCGAGCCAGCGCTTGAAGGTGATGAAGTGTTGTTCGGCGAGAATCTCGGTCGGCGCCATCAGCGCGACCTGATAGCCAGCCTCCAGCGCTTGCAGCGCGGCGAGGGCGGCGACCACGGTTTTACCGGCGCCCACGTCGCCCTGAATCAGCCGCAGCATGGGTTCATGCTGGCTGAGGTCGTAGGCTATTTCGTTGCCGACGCGCTGTTGCGCGCCAGTCGGGCTGAAACCGAGATTGGCGAGATATTTCGGTGGCAGCTTTTTCGCTTTCGGCATCGCTGGCGCGCGCAGCGAACGCATGCTTTCGCGCAAACGCTGTTGAGACAGTTGATGGGTCAGCAGCTCTTCGAAAGCGAGGCGATGTTGCGCCCAGTGATGGCCGAGGGCGAGTTCATCGACGTCGGCATCGGCGGGCGGGTTGTGCAGGTAGCGGATTGCATCGGCCAGTGGCGCCAGTTGATAGTCGCGGGCGAGCTCGGTCGGCAACCAGTCGGGCAGGGTGTCGGGCTTGAGCATCGTCAGCGTTTGCATGCACAACTGGCGCAGGCGCGCTTGGGTCAGGCCTTCGGTGAGCGGGTAAACCGGCGTCAGGGTTTCATCCACTGGCGGCGGCTCGTCGCCGGTGATGGCGCGATATTCCGGGTGGTAGATTTCCAGTCCTGACGCGCCGGGCCGCGCTTCGCCGTAGCAGCGAATCCGCGTGCCGCGCTTGAGGCCTTCTTTTTGCGCGTTGCTGAAATGGTAGAAGCGCAGGCTGAGGCCGCCGGTGCCGTCCTGCAAACGCACGACGAGGCTGCGACGGCGGCCCATGACCACATCGGCGCCGCTGACGGTGCCTTCGACCACGGCATCCTGTCCCGGTCGCAAATGCCCGATCGGCACCACGCGGGTGCGATCCTGATAACGCAGCGGCAGGTGAAACAGCACGTCCTGGAGGTTCTCCAGACCGACCTTGGCCAATTTCTCGGCCATGGCTTCACCGACACCCTTGAGTGCCGTCACCGACACTTGCGACAGCTCAGTCATGACGCTCGCTTAACCGGCCGTAACCGGTGCCGCTGGCTTGGCCACCGAACACAGGCGAATGGAGTCGGCGAGGATCTCGATGGCTTTCGGCCGTGGGAAACTCGCGCGCCAGGCAATGGCCACGGTGCGAAACGGTACCGGTGGCGACAAAGGGCGCACTTCGATCACGCCCGGGGCGTAGTGGTGGCTGTCGACTGCCGACAGCGGCAGGATCGAAATACCCAGCCCCGACGCGACCATGTGGCGAATGGTTTCCAGCGAGCTGGATTCGACCGTGGTGTGCTTGGCGCCGTCGTTGCCTTTGGTCAGGGTCGGGCAGGCTTCCAGCACCTGATCGCGGAAGCAGTGACCTTCGCCGAGCAGCAGCAGGCTCTTGTCGTTGAGCAGGCCGGCGTCGATGGTTTCCTTTTGCGTCCACGGGTGTTGAGCCGGCATCAAGACGTAGAACGGCTCGTCGTAGAGTTGCAGGGTCAGCACGTCGGCTTCGTTGAACGGCAGGGCGATGATGATCGCGTCGAGCTCGCCGTTGCGCAGTTTGTCGCGCAGCACGTGGGTAAAGTTTTCTTCGATGTACAACGGCATCTGCGGGGCGACCCGGTGCAGTTGTGGAATCAGGTGCGGGAACAGGTACGGGCCGACCGTGTAGATCGCGCCGACTTTCAGCGGCGCGGTCAGCTGGTTCTTGCCGGCCTGGGCCAGTTCGCGGATGCCCTGAGCCTGCTCCAGCACTTTCTGCGCCTGGGCGACGATACCTTCGCCAACCGGAGTCAGGCGCACGGCGCTCTTGCTGCGCTCGAAAATCAGCACACCGAGTTCGTCTTCAAGCTTTTTCACGCCCACCGACAGGGTCGGCTGGCTGACGTGGCAACGCTCGGCGGCGTGGCCGAAATGCTGCTCTTGGGCGAGGGTAACGATGTAGCGTAATTCTGTGAGAGTCATAGCAAGCGTCCATGAAGATGCGGGCCAAGCATACCGGCTGCAATCGATAGACGCACGTTATCAGACTGAGTGAGAAATGCGACACCGGGCAATGTAGGTTTGCAGTGCGCAGATACGCAAAAGGCACCTTTCGGTGCCTTTTTGGCTTTGCGCAAACCTTGTAGGAGCAGAGCTTGCTCGCGAAGGCGGCGTGTCAGTCAGTACATCGTTCTCTGACACATCGCTTTCGCGAGCAAGCTCAGCTCCTACAGACTGCGTTAACGGCGGCGTTCGAGGGAGTACACAAACGGCGCAACAATTTCGATCGAGCCATTGGTCAACATGTCGGCCGGTGGCTTGGGCAGCGGTTGCGCGCGGCGGATCATTTCCAGGGTAGCCCGGTCCAGATCGGCGTTGCCGGAGCGGCCCACCAGTTCGAAAGACAACACATTACCTTCAGCATCGACCACGAAGCGCAGACGGTTCAAGCCTTCCTTGCCCCGTGCCTGAGCACTGGCCGGGTACTTTTTGTACTTGGCCAAATGCGCGAGCAGGGTGCCTTGCCAACTGGCTTTGGCAGCCATCTGGGCAGGCGAAGGGCCTGGCGCAGGCTGGGCGGATTTCTCCGTCGGTGCCTGAGTCGGTTGGGTGTCGGCCGGTTTCTCCTCGGAAGGTTTCTCCTTCGGCGGATCAGGCTGCTTCTTCTCGACAGGCTTCGGCGGTTTAGGCTTTGGCTTCGGTTTTGGTTTGGGCACCGCAATTTCAGCTTTCGGTGCTTCGGCCAGTTTCGGGATCGGCAACTCTTCAACCGGAGCCGGTGGCTGCGGCGGTGTGACGACTTTCGGCGGAGCAGGCGGTGGCGGGGCCGGAACCGGGGCCAGCTCGACCATCATTGCCTGCGGTGGCAATTCGATGGGCGGGCGAGCGGTCCAGTTCAGCGCCAGCGCGATGGCCAGCGCATGAACGCCCAGCACCACCGCCAGGCTACCGCTGTAACGCGTCAGCTTATGGCGCGTTGTGATCATTTTTTGGCTGCCGTCTCAAGTCCGACCAGACCGACCTTCAGGTAACCGGCGGCGCGCAGTTTATCCATCACGCTCATCAGGTCGCCGTAATCCACGCCCTTGTCGGCCTGGAAGAAGATGGTGGTGTCTTTCTTGCCCTGAGTCTTGGCGTCGAGGAAGGCGCCGAGGGTTTCCGGCTTCACTTCGTCTTCGCCGATGTACAGGCGTTGATCAGCCTTGACGCTGAGGAACACCGGTTTCTCTGGCCGCGGCGCCGGTTTGGCGGTCGAGGCAGGCAGGTCGACTTTGATGTCCACGGTGGCCAATGGAGCCGCCACCATGAAGATGATCAACAGCACCAACATCACGTCGATGAACGGAGTGACGTTGATTTCGTGGTTCTCGGCCAGATCGTCGTCTGCGCCTTCTTTCAAATGCAGGCCCATGGCCGATTACCCCACTTTGACCATGTGCGGCTGCGAGCTGCGCTCAGGCTGGTGGTCCAGATCACGGCTGACCAGCAGCAGCACTTCGGCCGATGCATCGGAAACCTGTGCCTTGTAACCGGCGATGGAGCGGGCGAACACGTTGTAGATCACCACGGCTGGAATCGCAGCAACCAGACCCAGTGCGGTGGCCAGCAGCGCTTCAGCGATACCCGGTGCTACCACGGCAAGGTTGGTGGTCTGGGTTTTGGCGATACCGATGAAGGAGTTCATGATGCCCCACACGGTACCGAACAGACCGACGAACGGTGCGGTGGAGCCGATGGTGGCAAGTACGCCGGTGCCGCTGCTCATGTTGCGACCGCAAGCTGCCACGAGGCGCTCGAGACGGAAGCTGACGCGTTCCTTGATGCCTTCCTTCTCGCGGCTGTTGACCGACAGGCGCATCTCTTCGAGCGCGTCGTGCACCAGCAGGTTGGCGAGGGTGCCTTCCTTGCCCGCCGTCGCGCTGGCCTCTTTAAGGGTGGTGGCTTTTTTCAGGGCAGCGATTTCGCCACGCAGACGACGCTTGGCACCCATCAGCTCGAAGCCTTTGGCGATCCAGATGGTCCAGGTGATGATCGAAGCGATGGCCAGACCGATCATCACGATTTTCACGATGATGTCGGCGTTCTGGTACATGCCCCAAGGCGACAGGTCGTGGGCCATGCCCAGGCTGTTGTCGGCTTCGAGAACTTCCGGCACGTCAGCAGCATCTACAGCTTGTACCGGATCGGTAGCGGCCGGGGCGGCTGGTGCGGCAGCAGGTACGCTCTGCTCAGTGGCTGCTGGTGTCGCGGGCGCTTGTGCATCGGAGAAAGCGGCAGTCGGTGCCAGCATCAGGCTGAGCAGCAGAGCTGCCACCGCGCTCCAGGCGCGAGGTCGAGTGGTTGGCGAAGCGGGGATTTGATTACGTGTCATGCTGGCCGGACCTGAGATAGAAAAACGTTGATGCTCTTCCAGGCCTCGTAAGGCCGAGAACAAAAGTGGCAGGCATTATTGCAAGTAATTCTTGTTAACAAAAGTAATAGAGTATCTTTTTTTCCTTGATTGCTAGCCGCTCGTCCTTTGCCGGCGCTAGTCTATGCCTTTGCGATGGGAGTTTTTTGATGTCTGCGCCTTCTGTTTTGATTGCCGGTTGTGGTGATGTCGGCAGTCGTCTGGCCACGCAGTTGCTGGCGGCTGGCTGGGAAGTTCACGGTCTGCGCCGGGACGTTTCGAAGCTGCCTGACGGGGTGATCGGCGTTGTCGGCGACCTGTTCAACGAAGAGTGTCCGGCGACCTGGCCGGTGGGGGCGGTGGATTACCTGGTGTACTGCGCGGCTGCCACCGACCACGATGAGGCCGGTTATCGCGCGGCTTACGTGCAGGGTTTGCAGAATGTGCTGAGCTGGCTGGAAGACTACGGGCAGGTGCCGGAGCGGCTGATCTTCGTGTCCAGCAGCAGTGTGTATGGACAACAGGACGGCGGATGGGTGGATGAGACTTCCGAGACCGTCGCTACAGGTTACTCAGGTCGTTTGATGCTCGAAGCCGAACAAGTGGCGATTAATAGCGGCATTCCGGCCAGCGTTCTGCGCCTGACCGGCATTTATGGCCCGGGCCGCGAGTGGCTGCTGACTCAAGTGCGTCGCGGTTATCGAGTGGCGGTCGATCCGCCGCTGTATGGCAATCGCATACACGCTGATGACGCGGCGGGGTTGTTGGCGTTTCTGCTCGAAGCGGACCGTCGTGGCGTGAAGCTGGATCAGTTCTACATCGGCGTCGACGATGCTCCGGCACCGCTGGCCGAAGTGGTGGCCTGGTTGCGTGAGTATCTGGGCGTGACCGAGTGGGCTGATGATGCCAGCGTGCGTCGCACAGGCAGCAAGCGTTGCAGCAATGCGCGGGCGAAAGCATTGGGCTGGGAGCCGAAGTACCCAAGCTACCGTGAAGGCTACGCCGCGATCCTAGAAGGTAAATGCTGACTCTCTGACACCCCAAAAACTACTGTGGGAGCGAGCCTGCTCGCGAATCGGTGTGTCAGACAACATTGCTTTGGCTGACACACCGCTTTCGCGAGCAGGCTCGCTCCCACATTTGATCTTCAGTGGTTTCAGAGGCGAGTTACTGCTTCTCCAGCAACCACTTGCGCTCGCCCGGCGTGTACTGCGGCATCTCATCTGCCAGCGCCGTGTTCACGGCCTGGAAAATCTCCAGTTCCTTGCCCTTGCGCGCAAAGATGTAGGCATTGCCCTGGCCGTTGAGCTGCAACCACATGTTGTCGTTGGTGCTGCTCATCGACGCGCAATCGCCCGCCAGGCACAAGGCATAACGGTCGGCGCCAGGCAGGCCGGACACTTGGCCGTCAGCCTGGAACTGCACGGTGGCGCCTTCACCCTGGCCATTGGCGATTGTCCAGTTGCCGCCCATGTAGGCGAAATACAGGGCACGTTCGAAACTGGCACCTATCGGCGCGCCTTCCGGCGCGGGAATCTGTGCGCGGTCGAAGTGCTGTTCGGGTTCGTTATCGCTGGCGGCCTGCTGCAGTTGGCTGCCATCACGTTTCAGCTCACTGGCGGAGCTGCCATAGAAGTCGACCTTCCAGGTGCCGGATTGTTCGCCCAGCAGCCGTCCTTCTACGTTCTCAAAACCGTTGGTGTAGCGGGCCTGACTGGCCTTGGTGTTGACGTCCCACTCCAGGTTCGGGCCGTAAGCCTGAAGCGCTTCGCGCAGGGGGCCGCCCTTGGCTGCGGCATCGATCGCCACCTGATTGATCCAGGTGCCGCTGATGTCACGGTCGGCAGGGTTGCTGGCGCAGCCGCCGAGGAAAATGGCGAGCAGCGGGAGAGCTAGCGCTTTGCGCATGGTGGAATCCTTTCAAAACCTTGTCTTGCTGAGCAGTCGGCGCGGCATTTGAAGGCCGCGCCGCGCGCATCACTCGATGACCAGAATGGCATCCATTTCAACCTGCGAACCCTTTGGCAGGGCAGCTACGCCGATGGCGGCGCGAGCCGGGTACGGCTGGTCGAAGTACTTGCCCATGATCTCGTTGACCTTGGCGAAGTGGCTCAGGTCGGTGAGGAAGATGTTCAGTTTGACGATGTCCTTGAACGAACCGCCGGCAGCTTCGGCCACGGCTTTAAGGTTCTCGAACACTTGAACGGTCTGGGCTTCGAAGCCTTCAACCAGTTCCATGGTTTTTGGGTCCAGAGGAATCTGGCCCGACATGTAGACGGTGTTGCCAGCCTTGATTGCCTGGGAGTAGGTGCCGATGGCAGCCGGGGCCTTGTCGCTGGTGATAACAGTCTTGGTCATGTATGACTCCTTGTTAGGTGTGAGTTATGCGCGCATGCGGGTAATGCGGATTACCCCGGTCAAGGCGCGCAGCTTCTTGATCACGCGGGCCAGGTGCACACGGTCGTGGACGCTGACCACCAGTTGCACGACGCTGATGCGACCATCGCGTTCGTCCATGCTGATTTTCTCGATATTGCCGTCGGCCGCGTTGACGCTGCTGGCCAGTAGGGCGATCAGGCCGCGCTGGTGTTCCAGTTCGACGCGCAGCTCGACGTTGAATTCGCCGGTGACATCCTTGGCCCACGAGAGCTGGATGCATTTTTCCGGGTTGTGCCTGATTTCGCTGATGTTGCGGCAGTTGTCCAGGTGCACGACCATGCCTTTGCCCGCCGACAGGTGCCCGACAATCGGGTCGCCCGGAATCGGCGTGCAGCACTTGGCGTAGCTGAGCACCAAGCCTTCGGTGCCGCGAATCGCCAGCGGGCCTTCCGGGCTCGGCAACTGTTCGCCTTCGCCGAGCAGGCGGCGGGCGACCACATAGGCCATCCGGTTGCCCAGGCCGATGTCTTCAAGCAGGTCTTCAATCAGTTCGAGGCGGTATTCAGTGAGCATCGCCTTGACGCGTTCGGCCGGGATTTTCTCCAGCGAACTGTCGAAACCGTTGAGCACCTTGTTCAGCAGGCGTTCGCCGAGGCTGATCGATTCGGAGCGGCGTTGCAGCTTCAGCGCATGACGGATGTGCGTGCGCGCCTTGCCGGTGACGACGAAATTCAGCCACGCCGGGTTTGGCCGTGCGCCCGGAGCACTGACGATCTCGACCGTGGAGCCGCTTTGCAGCGGTTCGGACAGCGGCGCGAGACGCCGGTTGATCCGGCAGGCGATGCAGCTGTTGCCGACGTCGGTGTGTACCGCGTAGGCAAAGTCGACCGCCGTGGAGCCTTTCGGCAGCTCCATGATCCGGCCTTTGGGCGTGAACACGTAGACCTCGTCCGGGAACAGGTCGATCTTCACGCTCTCGATGAATTCCAGCGAGTTGCCGGCACGTTGCTGCATTTCCAGCACACCCTTGACCCACTGGCGGGCGCGGGCATGGGTGCCTTTCGGCTGCTCGTCACCGCTGGATTTGTACAGCCAATGGGCGGCGATGCCGTTGTTGGCCATCTCTTCCATTTCGCGGGTGCGGATCTGGATTTCGATCGGTACGCCATGCATGCCGAACAGCGTGGTATGCAGAGACTGATAGCCGTTGGCCTTGGGGATCGCGATGTAATCCTTGAAGCGACCCGGCAACGGTTTGTACAAATTGTGTACAGCGCCTAGCACGCGGTAGCAGGTATCGACCTTGTCGACGATGATCCGGAACGCGTAGACGTCCATGATCTCGTTGAAGGCCCGACGCTTGCCGCGCATTTTCTTGTAGATGCCGTAAAGGTGTTTCTGGCGACCGCTGACTTCGCCCTGGATGCCGTCGATCGCGAGGCAATGACCAAGGGATTCTTCGATCTTGTTGACGATTTCCTTGCGGTTGCCCCGGGCGCGTTTGACCGCCTGGTAGATCCGCGCGGAACGCATCGGGTGCATGGCCTTGAAGCCGAGGTCTTCGAATTCGATGCGAATGGCGTGCATGCCCAGCCGGTTGGCGATGGGTGCATAGATTTCGAGGGTTTCCTTGGCGATGCGCCGGCGCTTTTCGCCGGACAGCACTTCCAGCGTGCGCATGTTGTGCAGGCGGTCGGCGAGCTTGACCAGGATCACGCGAATGTCGCGCGCCATGGCCATGGCCATTTTCTGGAAGTTTTCGGCCTGTGCTTCGGCTTTGGTCTCGAAATTCATCTGGGTCAGTTTGCTGACCCCGTCGACCAGTTCGGCCACGGTTTCACCGAACTGCGCTTGCAGCGCTTCTTTGGCGATACCGGTGTCTTCGATCACGTCATGCAGCATCGCCGCCATCAGGCTTTGATGGTCCATGTGCATGTCGGCAAGAATATTGGCCACGGCAAGAGGATGCGTGACGTACGCCTCGCCGCTGCGACGGCGCTGACCGTCATGGGCTTGTTCGGCGTAGAAATACGCTCGGCGGACCAGGTTGACCTGGTCGTTGCCGAGGTAGGTCGATAAGCGATCGGCGAGGGCGTCTATGCTCGGCATGATGATTCCTGCCGTAGGCTGTGATCCCGCGCCGTGCTACGTCGACCAGGCATAGGCTTAGACGGCCTCGTTGGACTCGTCCTCGAACGCTGCGAACAGCGGTTCGTCTTCGACGATTTCAGCGTTGGCGATGAACTCGTAGCTCATCAGGCCTTCAGCGATTTCACGCAGCGCTACAACGGTAGGCTTGTCGTTTTCCCACTGAACCAGTGGCTCTTTGCCGCCGGTGGCCAGTTGACGGGCACGTTTGGTAGAGAGCATGACCAGCTCAAAACGGTTTTCCACGTGGTTCAGGCAGTCTTCAACGGTTACGCGGGCCATGGTATTCCTCGGAGCGAATGCAATATGCGCGCTGCCCGGTTGGGCGAGCGGACTCAACAGTTTAAAAAATCACCAGCGATTAGGGAAGCGCTGATTTTTTGACCAAGCCCTTCAACGCGCTGCAAGTGCCAATGTAAAGCGCTTGCAGGCATTTTGGGAAGTGCTGATTAACCGAGCAATTCGGCCAGCAATTTGCCATGAAGCTGTTGCTGACGCTTCTGAATGAGCTGATTGGCACGGAAAATCGCCTTCAGATCGTCCAGCGCATGGGCGAAATCGTCGTTGATGATCAGGTAGTCGTAGTCGACGTAGTGGCTCATCTCGCTGACCGCTTCACGCATCCGGCCATCAATGATTTCGTCGCTGTCCTGGCCACGGTTGGTCAGGCGCTGGTGCAGCGCTTGCAGCGATGGCGGCAGGATGAAGATCGAACGCGCCTGCGGCATCAGCTTGCGTACCTGCTCGGCGCCTTGCCAGTCGATTTCCAGAATCAGGTCATGGCCTTCGTCTAGGGTCTGTTGCAAGTGGCTCTGCGAAGTGCCGTAGAGGTTACCGAAGACTTCAGCACGCTCAAGGAAATCGCCGTGCTCGATCATCTTCACGAACTCGTTGCGCTCGACAAAGTGATAGTTCACGCCGTTTTCTTCACCCGGACGCATGGCCCGCGTGGTGTGGGAGACCGACACGCGGATCTCCGGGTTGGCGTCGGTCAAAGCCTTGACCAGGCTGCTCTTGCCTGCGCCCGAAGGGGCGGAAATGATGTACAGGGTGCCGGTGCTGTGGGTCATGTCTGTTGCCTTACTCAATATTCTGCACTTGTTCGCGCATCTGCTCGATCAACACCTTGAGGTTGACCGCCGCCTGGGTGCTGCGCGGGTCGAAGGCCTTGGAGCCCAGTGTGTTGGCTTCGCGGTTGAGCTCCTGCATCAGGAAGTCCAGGCGACGCCCGGCTGCACCGCCGGACTTGAGCACCCGGCGAACTTCGATGATGTGAGTGCTCAGGCGATCCAGTTCTTCAGCCACGTCGCTCTTTTGCGCGAGGATGACCATTTCCTGTTCCAGACGCTGCGGATCCAGCTCGGCCTTCATGTCGGCAAAGCGGTCGAGGACTTTCTGGCGCTGGGTGGCGAGCATTTGCGGCACCAGTTCACGCAAGGTCACGACGTCTTCTTCGATGGACGTCAGGCGCTCATTGATCAGGCGTGCCAGCTCCGCGCCTTCGCGCTCGCGGCCGGCCTTCAACTCTTTCAGGCCCTGATTGAACAGGGCCAGCGCGTCGGCATTCAGTGCTTGCGGGTCGCTGGCATCGGCGACCAGTACGCCGGGCCAGGCCAGCACTTCCAGTGGATTCAGCGCTGCCGGGTTTTTGATCAGGCCGGCGATGGTTTCGGCAGCAGCGACCAGTTGCGCGGCGCGCTCGCGATCGACTTGCAGGGGTTTGCCGGTGCTTTCTTCAGTGAAACGCAGGGTGCATTCCAGTTTGCCCCGCGACAGCCCCTGACGCAGCGCTTCGCGCACAGCGCCTTCGAGATCGCGAAAGGACTCCGGCAGGCGCAGATGCGGCTCCAGATAGCGGCTGTTGACCGAGCGCAGTTCCCAGCTCAGGGTGCCCTGTGCGCCGGCTTTCTCGACGCGGGCGAAGGCAGTCATGCTGTGCACCATGGTGGTACCTCGCAATGCAGATCGGCGCGAAACTTGGGTTCCGCAGGCGCGATATGAATGAATTTAAGCCGACTGGCAGCAAAGGCGCAGGATTGTAGCGCAGTGCGGCGAATGCGCCCAAACACACGGTGTGACAAAGGGCTGCAGCCCGTCGGTAATGCGTGTTTCAAGGCCTTCGATCGTCGGCCCGAATTTTTAACAAGTGCCCAGTCGCAGTGCAGCGCTCTATAATGCTCGGCAGTTTTCCGTCCTCAGTACAGGTATCTCCTATGAAACGTCCAAGTGGTCGCGCTGCCGATCAGCTCCGCTCGATCCGCATTACCCGCAACTACACCAAACACGCCGAAGGATCGGTGCTGGTCGAATTCGGTGATACCAAAGTCATCTGCACCGTCAGCGTCGAAAACGGCGTGCCGCGTTTCCTCAAGGGTCAGGGCCAGGGTTGGTTGACCGCCGAGTACGGCATGCTGCCGCGCGCCACTGGCGAGCGTAACCAGCGTGAAGCGAGCCGTGGCAAGCAGGGCGGCCGCACGCTGGAAATCCAGCGTCTGATCGGCCGCTCCCTGCGCGCGGCGCTGGACATGTCCAAGCTGGGCGACGTCACCCTGTACGTCGACTGCGACGTGATCCAGGCTGACGGCGGCACCCGCACGGCGTCCATCACTGGCGCCATGGTTGCACTGGTCGATGCGCTGAAAGTGATCAAGAAGCGCGGCGGCCTGAAAGGCGGCGACCCGCTCAAGCAGATGATCGGCGCGGTATCGGTCGGCATGTATCAGGGTGAGCCGGTACTGGATCTGGATTATCTGGAAGACTCCGCCGCCGAGACCGACCTCAACGTGGTGATGACCAGCACCGGTGGTTTCATCGAAGTGCAGGGCACCGCTGAAGGCGCGCCGTTCCAGCCGGAAGACCTCAACGCCATGCTGGAACTGGCCAAGAAAGGCATGAACGAGATCTTCCAATTGCAGAACGCCGCACTGGCTGACTGAGCACATTGATAACCGCAAGGAGAATGCGATGAGTGACCAGCAAGAGCTACTGCCCAAGCCGAGCCAGGAGGTTCGTCAATGGGCGATGTTTTGTCACTTGTCGGCCTTGCTGGGAGTCTGGATTCCGTTCGGCAATTTGATCGGGCCGTTGATCCTCTGGCAGATGAAGCGTGAAAAGGATCCGTTTATCGATGCCCAAGGCAAAGAGGCGCTGAATTTTCAGATCACCGTGGCGATTGCCTCATTGGTCTGCTTCCTGCTGATGGTGCTGATCGTTGGTTTCTTCATGATCGGCATTGTGGCCATTGGCGCACTGGTGTTGACGATCATTGCCGGGGTCAAGGCCAACGAAGGTTATCCGTACCGGTATCCGTTTACCTGGCGGTTGATCAAGTAGGTTCGCGGGCCTGACGGGCGGAGTGCGCAATGTCTCAGCCCTTCGCGTTTTCTATCGAGCAGCAAACCGAGGAGTGGCGGATGAAACCCGCCGCTGCCCTCACTGGTCTGCAATCGACCGGCGCTGCGGTGTTCCGCTGGCAGCGCTTTTCCACAGACAGTTATCGTTTTGAGCGCACGGAACCACGCGAGCATGTTTTGCTCAGCGTGATGCTTGCGCCTATGCAGTCGCGTGCCGCTGTTGGCGGCCAGCAGGTGTGGGACGGCCCGATTCACAGTGGTCAGGTGCGATTGCTACAACCCAGCCAATCCGCGAGCTGGAACACTCATAGCGCTTTCGACATCCTCCATGTGCACTTGCCCATGCAGGCGTTGACCGCTGCCGCGCAGGATCAGGGACTGAGCTTCGCGGGATTTCGCGGAACGCATCAGCCGCTGTATCAAAACGACCGAGTGGTTCACTTGCTTGCCCGGCAGTTGGCACTGTCCATCGGTGACAACCGTCAGGGCGCCCGTGAGCAGGCGGATCTGAGCGTTCAGGTGTTGATTGCTCATTTATTGAACAGTTATGAGCTTTCGAGTGCGCAGCCCATGGTTGCCAGCCAAGGCCTGATGGATGCCCTGCGCTACATTGAGCGTCACCCCTGCGAGAAACTCTGCATCGCCCGGTTGGCGGCGATCGCAGCGATGAGCGAATTCCATTTCGCCCGCGAATTCAAACGCGCTTTCGGTACTTCGCCTCACGCTCGCGTACTTGCCGTCCGCCTGCAAAGGGCGCGCAACGCTTTGGAAATCTCCGGCAAGACTGTTTTGGAAGTTGCCCTGGAAAGTGGATTTGCCGACTCCAGCCATTTCGCCAGAGTCTTTCGTAAAGCCTATGGCATCAGTCCGACGGATTTTCGTCAGTCCCGGCAAAACTCCTGAGCAAGAAAGTACCGGCAATTGAGCAAGAATCGGCGCGACGCCTGCAACGCCCTCGTTGAACACTGTCCGCACTTCAACGACACGGAGCCAGCCAATGGCACACCTCGGACACGCTGTGCGCGACTATCGCCTGCAACTCATGTACGCGCTGATGGATCGCGAAGGTTTTGATGCGCTGGTCTTTACCCAGGGCGATTTTTTCCAGTTTGCGACCAACTTCAATACCGATGTCGAGACGTGGGAGCGACCGATTCTGTGCGTCGTACCGAGAAACGGCGCGCCGTTCGTGATCGCCCATGAACTCTCGACCCACCATTGGCGATTCACCAGGGAAGCAGGGCACCTATGGGTCGAGGATGCGCGTTTTTACGCCGAGCATCCGCGGGTGCAAAATCGTCTGCCCTTGGTCACTCAGTGGAGTGAGTGGGTTGCGCAGTCTTTGCAGGATGCTGGCCTGCATCGCTCGCGCATTGGTGTTGATGCGATCACGGCACCGCTGGCCCGCGCCGGCACTCTGCTGCCGTCACTGATGCTGGAAAGTGCCACTGAAGCGTGCCGCGCGTTGCGACTGGTCAAGCATGCGGAGGAGATCCAACTGATGCGCGAAGCCTGCGCGCTGACCGATTGGTTGCAGGATCGCTACCGGGAAAATATCCGTCCCGGACGCCTGGTTCAGGAGCTGGACATGAGCATGGCGGCGCTGTTTGTCGAAGAGGCGGCCAATCGTTTCCCCGGTGAGGATGTGCAATGCATCGAGTTTTTCACCCTGTCCGGCCCGGCGAGTTGCGCGCCCCACGGTGATGGCCGGCAATGCGGTGCGCGGATTGAAAAGGGCCATGGCCTGGTCAATATCATCATCCCGCGTATCAACGGCTTGATCATCGAGAACGAACGGACGTGGTTTTGTGGCAAACCTTCGCCTCGACAGGCCCAACTGTACGCCGCGGCGCGGGAGGCCAATGAAGCCGCGTGCGAAGCGGCGGTAACCGGCAATCCGGTATGCGCTATCGACGCAGCGGCCCAAGGGGTTTTCGAGCGGCACGGGGTTGCCGATCTGATCATTCATCGCACGGGGCATGGTCTTGGCCTGATCGGCCATGAATTTCCCCACGACATGGCGTTCAACACGCGTGCGCTGATGAGTGGTGAAGTGTATTCGGCTGAGCCGGGGATTTTTCAGTGGGGGCTCGGGGGATTCCGCATTGATGACACGGTGGTGATCGGTGAAAAGCCAGACATCCTCACCCGCGCCCCGAGAGACATTGCCAGCCAGACAATCCTTTGACCGAAAAAAATGCCCGTATCTCGCGATACGGGCATTTTTTATGTCTACGAATCGACGCTTAGATGGTCAGCGTCCAGTCGTAGTCGACGATCAGCGGTGCGTGCTGCGAGAACCGTGGCTGACGTGGCAGGCGTGCGCTGCGCACAAAGCGGCGCAGACCCGGCGTCAGGATCTGGTAGTCGAAACGCCAGCCGAGATTGAGCATCTCGGCCTGTTCGTTGTCCGGCCACCAGCTGTACTGATCGCCTTCACGGCTGACTTCGCGCAGGGCATCGACATAACCCATGTTGCCGACAATCTCGTCCATCCAGGCGCGTTCTGGCGCCAGGAAGCCCGGGGATTGCTGGCTGTCGCGCCAGTTCTTGATGTCGAGCTTCTGCTGCGCGACGTACAGCGAGCCACAATAAATGTACTCGCGACGTTTACGCCGCTGTTTGTCCAGATACTTGCCGAAGTCGTCCATGAGCTTGAACTTCTGATTCAAGTCCTCATCGCCGTTCATCCCCGAAGGGAGCAGCAAGGTGGCAATACTGACTTTGTCGAAATCTGCTTGCAGGTAGCGCCCGTAGCGGTCGGCCGTCTCGAAACCGAGACCGCTGATGACAGCCTTCGGTTGCAACCGCGAATACAAAGCCACGCCACCTTGGGCAGGGACTTCAGCATCGCAGGCATAAAGGAAGTAGCCATCCAGTTGGAAGGCTGGGTCATCCAGTTCAAAGGCGGAGGCACGGGTGTCCTGCAGGCAGATGACGTCGGCATTCTGAGCTTGCAGCCAACTGAGCAAACCGCGCTCGACTGCCGCCTGAATACCATTGACGTTCACACTGATGATCCGCATAAATGGCCCCAAAAATCGCGTGCGTGTATGATACACGGCGTCAAGCTAATTAGCTAAATCCGTGGTATTTGGGGTTTTTTTCATGCAAGCGTATCAGCGCGATTTCATTCGTTTTGCCATCGATCGCGGCGTTTTGCGCTTCGGTGAGTTCACCCTGAAGTCCGGGCGCACCAGTCCCTACTTCTTCAATGCCGGCCTGTTCAACTCGGGCTCGGCCCTGGCGCAGCTGGGGCGTTTCTACGCCGCAGCCATCGCCGAAAGCGGCATTCCCTTCGACGTCCTGTTCGGCCCGGCCTACAAAGGCATCCCGTTGGCGGCAACCACCGCCGTGGCATTGGCCGAGCACCACGACCGTGACCTGCCGTGGTGCTTCAACCGTAAAGAAGCCAAGGCACACGGCGAAGGCGGCAGCCTGGTCGGCGCGCCACTGACCGGTGATGTACTGATCATCGACGACGTAATCACCGCTGGCACCGCCATCCGCGAAGTGATGCAGATCATCGCGTCCCAGGATGGCGCGAAGGCCGCCGGTGTGCTGATCGCGCTGAACCGTCAGGAGCGCGGCAACGGTGAGTTGTCGGCTATCCAGGAAGTCGAGCGTGATTTCGGCATTCCGGTGATCAGCATTGTTTCGCTGAATCAGGTGCTGGAATTCCTCGCGGACGATCCACAGCTCAAGCAGCATTTGCCGGCCGTGGAAGCGTACCGCGCTCAATTCGGCGTCTGATACGACATCATTCTGTAGGAGCTGCCGCAGGCTGCGATGTTTTGACTTTGGCTTATAAAAACCAGATCAAAAGATCGCAGCCTTCGGCAGCTCCTACAGGGGTTTCGGTTTAACGCAGTTTTCGCCATTTTCTGAGCAGTTTCACGGTCAATCCCGCATTGATCAGCGCAAACGCCAGCAACGCCAGTACGACCATCACGTACAGCGTGCGATCCACATCAAAATCCCACAGATCCAGCGTGCTGCTGCGAATAATCCCCACCGCAGCCGGCAAGTTGACGTAAAACAGCGCTACAAACGCGCATGTCAGCGGCAACGCTCGCCCGTAAACAGCCCCTCGAACCTTGTCCCTGCTGCGTTTTCTGTTCAGCGGCCCCGACAGGTGTTCATCCAGCGCTAACGCCTCATTGAGCTTCGGCCACGCCAGATTGAACATGAACGTGGTCAGGGTCAGCAGCAAGCCACTGACCGCGACGATGTCACTGAACGGCATTGAGCCCCAGCGTCGTGCAGAGCAAGTCGTGGGAGTCTTCGCTGATCTCGAATTGCCCGGCGCTGCCCTTGCGCTTGGTGATGGGTTTGAAGGTCGGCTGGTTTTGCGTGATGAGCATGTTCAGCTCATCGCGAATCACGTCTGAACTGATCACCACCAGATAGACATCCTTCGCATGTTCCGCAGACTCGACGACCGCGCGCATGCTGTGTTGCAGGATGTCGTCGAGTTGATTGCGAAAGCGTGAAACCGTGTTCTTCAGCAAGGTTTTGCTTTGGCTTTGGGTCAGTTGGAAGATCGTCGATATCTGCGATTCGGTCGGCAGGGTTTGCCCGAAGTAACTTTGAATCAGATACAACAGGCGATCCTGCTTGGCCTCGTCGGCCCGGCTGGGCATGCCGCCCTCGACCAGCATTTTCAGGTATTCCGTCAGGCTGGCCTTGGCGATACGCTGCAGGGCGTGGGCGATTTCGGCGTCGCCAATACGCAAGGTCTTCTTGACCGGTTCCTTTTGTTCCTGCTCGAAAGCGTCGGCGTCGATCGTGAACGAGATCTGCATGGCTCAGGCGCTCCGGGGTTATTTTTCGTTGCTGTCCGGGTACGGATCCTGGGGCGCATCACCTTGGCCGCTGAGCACTTTCCAGCCTTTGAGCGGGTGCGAGGCGGGGGTGAAGTCAGGGCAGGGCGGCATCGATGATTGCGATGGGCCTGAATACTCTCGGCCGCAGTCCACGCAAGCGTAGGTACCTGCTGAAATGTCACTGCCGTAAGGAACGAGGTTTTTTTGCATGAGTAAATCTCCGCTGGATGAAGGGAAGATCCTAGGGAGATTTGTTCTGAGGTGATGTCGGACGTTTCGCTGAGTTATGTCGGACGTTTCTTGCGCGCACAAAAAAGATCGCAGACTTCGTCAGCTCCTACAGGGACTTCGTACAAAACGACGTTTCTGTAGGAGCTGCCGCAGGCTGCGATCTTTTGCTTTTCAGCGATTACCGATCAAGGACGCTTGCGATTGCTGATCAGCGTGCCCACACCGGTATCAGTGAAGATTTCCAGCAGGATCGCATTCGGCACACGACCGTCGATGATCAGCGAGCTGCCCACGCCGCCCTGAACCGCTTCGAGCGCGCAACGGATCTTCGGCAGCATGCCGCCGTAGATGGTGCCGTCGGCGATCAGATCGTCGACCTGCTGGGTGCTCAGGCCGGTCAATACGGTGCCCGACTTGTCCATCAGGCCGGCGATGTTGGTCAGCAGCATCAACTTCTCGGCTTTCAGCGCTTCGGCAACTTTACCGGCGACCAGGTCGGCGTTGATGTTGTACGACTCGCCGTTCTCACCCACGCCAATCGGCGCAATCACCGGGATGAAGTTGCCTTTGACCAGCAGGTTGAGCAGTTCGGTGTTGATCCCGACCACTTCGCCGACCTGACCGATGTCGATGATTTCCGGCTGAGTCATCTCCGGCGTCTGACGGGTGACAGTGAGCTTCTTCGCGCGGATCAGCCCGGCGTCTTTACCGGTCAGGCCGATGGCGCTACCGCCGTGACGGTTGATCAGGTTGACGATGCTTTTGTTGACCTGACCGCCCAGGACCATTTCCACCACGTCCATGGTCGCGGCGTCGGTGACGCGCATGCCGTCGACGAAGTGGCTTTCGATCGACAGGCGCTTGAGCAGATCACCGATCTGCGGGCCGCCACCGTGAACCACCACCGGGTTGATGCCCACGGCTTTCATCAGCACGATGTCGCGCGCAAAGCCGGTTTTCAGCTCCTCGCTTTCCATCGCGTTGCCGCCGTATTTGATCACCAGGGTCTTGCCGACATAACGTCGGATGTAAGGCAACGCTTCGGACAGGACCTGGGCGGTATGGGCGGCGGCTTCGCGTTCGAGGGTCATTCAGGGCTCCGGGTGGATCAAAACGGTAGTTGGAGATCAGGTGCAACGCGTTTCAGTTGGGCGTGGAACACATCCTTGATGCGCTGCAATTCAGCCTCGTCATCGGCCTCGAAGCGCAGCACCAGCACCGGCGTGGTGTTGGACGCGCGCACCAGGCCCCAGCCTTTGGCGTAGTCGACTCGCACGCCGTCGATGGTGGTCAGGTCAGCGCCTGCGCCCCACTGTGCGTCGTGCAGTGCATCAATGATGCTGAATTTGCTCTCTTCGGTCACATGGATATTGATTTCCGGCGTAGAAATATCGTTCGGGAAGGTCGCAAACAGCTCCTCCGCCGTGGATTTTTCCTTGCTGAGGATCTCCAGCAGCCGGGCGGCGCTATAGATACCGTCGTCGAAACCGAACCAGCGCTCCTTGAAGAAGATGTGCCCGCTCATTTCACCGGCCAATAGCGCGCCGGATTGTTTCATTTTCTTTTTGATCAACGAATGACCAGTCTTCCACATTAGCGGCCGACCGCCATATTCCTTGATCAGCGGTACCAGGCGACGGGTGCATTTGACGTCGAAGATGATTTCCGCGTCCGGGTTGCGCGCCACCACGTCACGGGCGAACAGCATCAGCAGGCGATCCGGGTAGACGATGCTGCCAGTGTTGGTTACCACGCCGACGCGGTCGCCGTCGCCGTCGAACGCCAGACCGATGTCGGCGTTGGTTTCCTTGACCTTGGCGATCAGGTCGACGAGGTTCTCAGGCTTGCCCGGGTCCGGGTGATGGTTGGGGAAATTGCCGTCGACTTCGCAGAACAGCGGGATGACTTCGCAGTTCAGCGCTTCGATCAGTTGCGGAGCGATCACCCCGGCCGCGCCGTTGCCGCAGTCGACCACGACCTTCATGCGCCGGGCCAGTTTGATGTCCTGGACGATTTCGGTGTTGTAGCGGTCGAGGATCTCGACTTGGGTAACGCTGCCGGTGCCGCTGCTCAAGTTGTTGGTCTTAAGGCGCTCGTGCAGGGCCTGGATCTGTTCGTTGGCGAGGGTGTCGCCGGCGATGACGATCTTGAAACCGTTGTAGTTCGACGGGTTGTGGCTACCGGTGAGCATTACCCCGGATTTGCCGGCCAGCACGTTGGCGGCGTAATACAGCGCCGGCGTTGGCACCAAGCCAACGTCGCTGACGTGGCAGCCGCTTTCGGCGATACCGCGAATCAATTCTGCGACCAGCTCCGGGCCGGACAAGCGACCGTCACGACCGACGGACACATTCGGCTCGCCTTGCGCCAGGCTCTGCGAACCGATGGCGCGGCCGATCCAGTAAGCGGTTTCGGCATTGAGGAATTCCGGCACAGTGCCGCGAATGTCATAGGCGCGGAAAATGCTGTCGGGCAGCGTCGGGGCGATCTTGGCTGGGGTGCTCATCTACGGAAATGCTCCATCTCGAAAGTGGCGGGACAGACCGACGAATCGTTCGACGGCAGGCTCAAACTGAAGGGTATGACGGCGTTTTCCACAGAGAGTTCGTGGTGTGAAAGGGCCATGACGCCTCGGCTGGCGTGGCTTTCGGCCGGCAAAACCTTGATTTACGGTGTTAAAACCTGCCGCACGAATCGCACAAATTTCTCTCCTGTAGGAGCTGCCGCAGGCTGCGATCTTTTGACTTTGTTTTTTAAGATCAAGATCAAAAGATCGCAGCCTGCGGCAGCTCCTACATGGGTTATTTGGTGCCGGTGTGGCCAAACCCGCCGGTGCCACGTTCGGTTTCGACGAACTCTTCAACCATTTCGAAGTGCGCCTGCACCACCGGTACCAGCACCAGTTGCGCCAGACGTTCGCCGACGGTCATGGTGAAATCGGATTGGCCACGGTTCCAGCACGACACCATCAGAGGGCCTTGGTAATCGGAGTCGATCAGGCCAACGAGGTTGCCCAGCACGATGCCGTGTTTATGGCCCATGCCCGAGCGCGGCAGGATCAGCGCGGCGAGGTTCGGGTCGCCGATGTAAACCGACAGACCGGTCGGGATCAGCACGGTTTCACCCGGTTTGATCACGATGTCCTGATCCAGCATGGCGCGCAGGTCGAGGCCGGCGGAGCCCGGGGTGGCGTATTGCGGCAGCGGGAAATCGGTGCCGATGCGTGGGTCGAGGATCTTGGCTTGCAAAGCGTGCATGTAAATTAAACCTGGTTCAGACGTTCGGCGATAAAAGTGACCAGTTGGCGAGCGATCTTGCTCTTGCTGGTCTGGGCGAAAACCGTGGCGTGCAGCGCACGGTCAATCACGCTGCAGGCGTTTTCTTCGCTGTTGAAACCGATGCTCGGGTTGGCGACGTCATTGGCGACGATCAAATCGAGATTCTTGTCCTTCAGCTTGCGCGCAGCGTAGTCGAGCAGGTGTTCGGTCTCGGCGGCGAAGCCAACACTGAACGGACGGTCGGGACGGGTCGCAATGGTGGCCAGGATGTCCGGGTTACGCACCATTTGCAGGACGAAACCGTCGCCGCTCGTAGGATCTTTCTTGAGTTTTTGCGGGGCGACGACTTCCGGGCGGTAGTCCGCAACCGCTGCCGAGGAAATGAACACGTCGCAGGGGATCGCGGCTTCACACGCGGCGAGCATGTCGCGGGCGCTGACTACATCGATGCGGGTGACACGATCCGGAGTCGGCAGATGCACCGGGCCGCTGATCAGGGTCACACGGGCGCCGGCTTCCACCGCAGCTTCGGCGAGAGCGAAGCCCATTTTTCCGGAGCTGTGGTTGGTGATGTAGCGCACCGGGTCGATGTTTTCCTGAGTCGGGCCTGCAGTGATCACGACGTGTTTGCCGGTCAGTGCCTGACGCTGGAAGCAGTCCGCCGCGCATTGCGCCAGATCGGTAGCTTCCATCATGCGGCCCATGCCAACGTCGCCACAGGCCTGGCTGCCAGAGGCCGGGCCGAAGGTCTTCAGGCCACGGCTTTCCAGGAGTTGCAGGTTGGCCTGGGTCGCCGGGTCGCGCCACATCGCCTGATTCATCGCCGGCGCGACGGCCACGATGGCGTCGGTGGCCAGTACCAGCGTGGTCAGCAGATCGTTGGCGATGCCTTGCGCCAGGCGGGCGATCAAGTCGGCGGTGGCCGGGGCGATCAGCACCAGATCGGCCCACTTCGCCAGCTCGATGTGGCCCATTGCTGCTTCGGCAGCCGGGTCGAGCAGGTCGAGGTGAACCGGGTGGCCGGACAGCGCCTGCATGGTCAGCGGGGTGATGAATTCGGCGCCGCCGTGGGTCATGACCACGCGCACTTCGGCGCCCTGATCGATCAGGCGACGAACCAGATCGGCGCTCTTGTAGGCCGCGATGCCGCCGCCGACGCCCAGAACGATGCGTTTCCGATACAGCCGCTGCATAGGTCTGCCTTTCATTTCGTGGGTGACATACGTGGCGAAACCCCCTCCCCAGGGTGAATCCGCCCGCAAAAAAGATGGGCTACGATATCACAGCGACCGCTACGGAACAGCGGCGCCCACAGACAAGGAATGTGTATGAGTATTCGCGATTGGCCTGCGGCGGAACGGCCGCGGGAAAGGTTGTTGGAACACGGTGCAGCGAGCCTTTCGGACGCTGAGTTATTGGCCATATTTCTGCGTACCGGATTGCCCGGATTAAGTGCTGTGGATCTGGCGCGCAACCTGCTGACTCAATTTGGCAGTCTGCGTTTGCTGCTTGAGGCCGATCAGGACGCATTCAGCAAACAATTGGGTCTCGGGCCGGCGAAGTTTGCGCAACTGCAAGCGGCTCAGGAAATGAACAGGCGGCATCTGGCTGAGAAATCACGGCAGAAACCGGCCCTGGAAAACCCTCAGGTCGTTCGCGACTATCTGAAGTCGATGCTGCGTCACGAGCCACATGAGGTGTTTGGTTGTCTGTTTCTTGACTCCAAACATCAGGTCCTGAATTTCGAGATACTTTTTCGTGGCTCGATCGACAACACCAGCGTGCATCCCCGCGAGGTAGTTAAGCGATGTTTGGCCAATAACGCGGCGGCGTTGATCCTGTGCCACAACCATCCATCGGGGAACACCGATCCGAGCCAGGCTGATCGATTGCTGACCAAGCGCTTGCAGAAGGCGTTGGAGCTGATTGACGTGCGGGTGCTCGATCACTTCATCATCGGTGACGGCGAGCCGCTGTCGATGGCGGAATGTGGCTGGATGTAACTCTCAGGAAAACGCCGATCCCTGTGGGAGCTGGCTTGCCAGCGATAGCGGACTGACAGGCAACATTTGTGCTGAATGTGCCGCCGTCATCGCTGGCAAGCCAGCTCCCACAGGTTTCAGGGTGTGGTAGTTACCTCAGGTTGACCTTGGAGTAGTCCTGGCGGCCGAATGGGCTTACGGAGTAACCCTGCACGTCTTTGCGGGTCAGTGCGTACGCGGTCGGGTGCGCCAGCGGCAGCCACAGCGCCTGCTGCTGAATCTGCGCCTGCGCCTGCTCGTAGAGCTTGGTGCGTACGCCTTGCTCGCTGGTGGTCTTGCCGGCGCTGATCAGCTTGTCCAGATCGGCGTTGCAGTAGCGCGCGAAGTTGGTGCCGGACTTGACCGCCGCGCAGGAGAACTGCGGCGTGAGGAAGTTGTCCGGGTCGCCGTTGTCACCGGCCCAGCCCATGAACAGCAGATCATGCTCGCCCGCCTTGGCGCGACGAATCAGTTCGCCCCACTCGATCACGCGGATCTCCGCCTGAATGCCGATTTCTGCCAGATCCGACTGCAACATCTGTGCGCCGAGGCTTGGGTTCGGGTTGAGCAAGCTGCCCGATGGGCGTGTCCAGATGGTGGTCTGGAAACCGTCCTTCAGTCCGGCCTTGGCCATTAGCGCTTTGGCTTTCGCCACGTCGTGCGGGTAGCCCGGCAGGTTTTTCGCGTAGCTCCAGGTGTTCGGCGGGTAAACGCCGTTGGCGGGTTCGGCAGTGTCTTCGAACACAGCCTTGATGTAGTTGGCCTTGTCGAACGCAAGGTTGATCGCCTGACGCACTTCCGGCTTGTCCAGCGGCGGATGCTGGCTGTTGATGCCGACGAAAGCGGTCATGAATGCGTCAGTCTTTTCGACTTTCAATGTCGGCTCTTTCAGCGCCGCCTGTACGTCCAGTGGTTTTGGCGACAGGGCGATCTGACACTCGTTACGCCGCAGCTTTTGCAGGCGCACGTTGGCGTCCGGGGTAATGGCGAAGATCAATGGATCCACCGATGGCTTGCCGCCGAAGTAATCCGGGTTGGCCTTGTAGCGAATCGCTGCGTCTTTCTGGAAACGAGTGAAGACGAACGGGCCAGTGCCGATCGGCTGGCTGTTGAGCTTTTCCGTCGCGCCGGCCTTCATCAGTTTATCGGCATATTCGGCAGAGTAGATCGAGGCGAAACCCATGCTCAGCGTCGCCAGGAAGGTTGAGTCCGGGTGATCAAGGGTAAACCGCACGGTCAGCGGATCGAGTGCGTCGATCTTCTTGATCAGTGCCGGCAACTGCATCGATTGCGCGTGGGGGAAACCGCTCTGGGCAACTTTGTGCCACGGATTGGCCGGGTCGAGCATGCGGTCGAAGCTGAATTTGACGTCTTCAGCGCTTAGCTCACGGCTCGGCTTGAAGTAGTCGGTTGTATGAAACTTCACCTGCGGATGCAGCTTGAACACGTAAGTCAGGCCGTCGGTGCTGACTTCCCAGCTGTCTGCCAGACTCGGCACCACTTTGCCGCTGGCGGTATCGAAGTCCACCAAGCGGTTCATCAGCACGTCGGCCGACGCATTGGTGGTGGTCAGCGAGTTGTATTGCACCACGTCGAACCCTTCAGGGCTGGCCTCGGTGCACACGCTCAGCGCGGCGGCCTGGGCCAGAGGGCTCAGCAGGAGCGGGGCGAGCAACAGGGGTAGGGCAGCGAGGCGCATGGTCGGTTTCCTTTTACAGATCGAAGGCCCATCTGCAAGTGCAGTCTGGAAAAGGCCTACCCTAGAGGGCTGGATTACAAATGACTATCCCCTTTTTGCATTTTCGGGGCACAGTGATGGCGGTTTTTCAGACCGCGGCGCGCCGCAAAAAGTCTGTAGCCGCCGCGCAGGTGATTTTCTGCGACGAGTGGTAAAAACCGGTGCCGGCCTTTATCCAAAGCGTTCGCAGGTCGAAAAAGCGCTTTTTTGTGGATTGATTGCACACGGAAAGTTGTTGCACCCCGGTCTTTCTGGTATAAAGCAGCGCTCTTTTCTAGGGGCCCGGTTCCTTCACTGTAGGTGTAGCCGGTAAGACCTCTAAAGAAACGCGGCGCCTGGCGCCAAATGACTGAGAGATTAAGCGGCCAACCCATGCCGGGTTGGGCATGTGGTTTTAGAGGGCTGAGGCATGTCGAGAGTATGTCAAGTTACCGGTAAGGGTCCGGTGACTGGGAATAACATTTCCCACGCAAACAACAAAACCCGTCGTCGTTTCCTGCCGAACCTGCAGCATCACCGCTTCTGGGTTGAAGAAGAGAAACGTTTTGTGCGTCTGCGCGTATCTGCCAAAGGCATGCGTATCATCGACAAGCGTGGCATCACTGTCGTGCTCGCCGAACTTCGCCGCGATGGCAAGATTTAAGGGAGCTAATCATGCGTGAATTGATTCGTTTGATCTCGAGCGCCGGTACTGGTCACTTCTACACTACCGACAAGAACAAGCGTACTACCCCGGACAAAATCGAGATCAAGAAATATGATCCGGTTGTTCGCAAGCACGTGATCTACAAGGAAGGCAAAATCAAGTAATTGATTTTTCCCGACTTACGAAAAAGGCCCGTATCTCACGATACGGGCCTTTTTTGTTGCCTCGGATTCGACGGTGTCTGATCGGGCCTCATCGCTGGCAAGCCAGCTCCCACAGGTTTTTGTGTTGAACACAATTTAGTGAACACCAATGACCCTTGTGGGAGCTGGCTTGCCAGCGATAGGGCCGGATCAGCCAGCCCGAATCCTCAGGCCTTCTGTTCAAAAATCACATAGATCTTGCGGCAAGCCTCCAGCACTTCCCAGGTACCACGGAACCCCGCCGGAATCACAAAGCGGTCGCCAACACGCAAGGTCTTGGCATTACCGTCGCTATCACGCAGCACCGACACGCCCTGCAAAATCTCGCAATACTCATGCTCGGTGTAATTCACCGTCCACTGCCCAACCGCACCTTCCCACACGCCGACACCCATTTGCCCACAAGGGCTGTCGTATTGATGGAACACGGCTTGCTCAGGATCGCCCTTGAGCACTTTGGCCGGGTCCGGGCGATAGCGTTCGGCTTCGCTGCTGGTGAGGCTGATGTCGACGACGTTCTCGATGTTCATTGTTGTTATCCCCCGTGAATACGGCGCGATTGGCTGGAAAGGGCCAAAGTCTATGTTGATTAAAATCAACACCGCAAGGCCGTACGGCCCCCTTATGTCAAATATATTGAAACAAGCCCGGTGCCTGGTTTAGGGTGGCGGGTGCCTCTGGCCGAAAAAACCGGCTGGCCGGGCAGAATTCCTGAGGACGCTGGCGAAGATCGCGCGGCGCTCGTATTCAACAAGCGGAGGACACTCGAAATGACCACCCTGACTCGTGCCGACTGGGAACAACGCGCCCGCGACCTGAAAATCGAAGGCCGCGCCTACCTCAACGGCGAATACACCGACGCTGTCTCCGGCGAAACCTTTGAGTGCATCAGCCCGGTCGATGGCCGTCTGCTCGGCAAAATTGCCAGCTGTGACGCCGCCGACGCCCAGCGCGCTGTAGAAAATGCGCGGGCCACTTTCAATTCCGGCGTGTGGTCGCGCCTGGCACCTACCAAACGCAAAGCCACCATGATCCGTTTTGCCGGCCTGCTGAAACAGCATGCCGAAGAACTGGCCCTGCTCGAAACCCTCGACATGGGCAAGCCGATCAGCGATTCGCTGTACATCGACGTTCCGGGCGCGGCGCAAGCGTTGAGCTGGAGCGGTGAAGCGATCGACAAGATCTACGACGAAGTGGCAGCGACGCCGCACGATCAACTCGGCTTGGTAACCCGCGAGCCGGTCGGTGTGGTTGGCGCCATTGTGCCGTGGAACTTCCCGCTGATGATGGCCTGCTGGAAACTCGGCCCGGCGCTGTCGACCGGTAACTCGGTGATCCTCAAGCCGTCGGAAAAATCGCCACTGACCGCCATTCGCATCGCTGCGCTGGCCGTTGAAGCCGGCATTCCGAAAGGCGTGCTCAACGTGCTGCCGGGCTACGGCCACACCGTCGGCAAGGCCTTGGCCCTGCACAACGATGTCGACACTTTGGTGTTCACCGGCTCGACCAAGATCGCCAAGCAACTGATGATCTACTCCGGCGAATCGAACATGAAACGCGTCTGGCTCGAAGCCGGGGGCAAGAGCCCGAACATCGTCTTTGCCGATGCTCCGGACCTGCAAGCCGCTGCCGAATCCGCTGCCAGCGCCATCGCTTTCAACCAGGGCGAAGTCTGCACCGCCGGTTCGCGTCTGCTGGTCGAGCGTTCGATCAAGGACACATTCCTGCCGATGGTGATCGAAGCACTGAAAACCTGGAAGCCGGGCAACCCGCTGGATCCGGCGACCAACGTCGGTGCGCTGGTCGATACGCAACAGATGAACACCGTGCTGTCGTACATCGAATCCGGGCATACCGATGGCGCCAAACTGGTGGCTGGCGGCAAGCGCATCCTTCAGGAAACCGGCGGCACTTATGTTGAGCCAACGATTTTCGACGGCGTGAGCAATGCGATGAAGATCGCTCAGGAAGAGATCTTCGGCCCGGTGCTGTCGGTTATCGCTTTCGACACGGCCGAAGAAGCCATCCAGATCGCCAACGACACGCCGTACGGCCTGGCGGCTGCGGTATGGACGCAGGACATTTCCAAAGCACACCTGACCGCCAAAGCACTGCGCGCCGGCAGTGTGTGGGTCAACCAGTACGATGGCGGCGACATGACCGCACCGTTCGGTGGCTTCAAGCAATCGGGCAACGGCCGCGACAAGTCGCTGCACGCGTTCGACAAATACACCGAGCTGAAAGCGACGTGGATCAAGCTGTAAGCCGTTAGCGGGAGCCCGGTCACTCCGGGCTTCCTGCCAAACAGAGATCCCCTGTGTGAGCGGGCTTCCTGACGAAACAAAGATCCCCTGTGGGAGCGAGCCTTTGTGGTGAGGGGATTTATCCCCGTTCGGCTGCGAAGCAGTCGCAAAATCATTGCACGCGGTGTACCTGATGCATCGCGGTTGCAGGTTTTGGGGCCGCTACGCGACCCAACGGGGATAAATCCCCTCACCACAAAGGCTCGCTCCCACAGTGGTTTTGTGGTGCACATAAAAATAATCCACAGGAGCGTGGAACATGCGTTGGGCGACGTATTTCGCCGTGTTGGCGTCTGTCTTGAGTGTCGGCCTGGCCCTGGGGGTCAGCATGCCGCTGGTGTCGTTGCGCCTGGAAGGTTGGGGTTACGGCGCTTTCGCCATCGGCGTAATGGCGGCGATGCCGGCGATTGGCGTGTTGTTGGGCGCAAAGATCTCCAGTCATTTGGCGGCGCGTTTCGGCACGGCGAATCTGATGCGTCTGTGCCTGTGGGCGGGGGCACTGTCGATTGGTCTGCTGGCGTTGTTGCCAAGCTATCCGATCTGGCTGGCGCTGCGCCTGATGATCGGCGTGATCCTGACCATCGTGTTCATCCTCGGCGAAAGCTGGATCAATCAACTGGTGGTCGAGCATTGGCGCGGCCGGCTGGTGGCGCTGTATGGCAGCAGTTATGCGTTGAGCCAACTGTCGGGGCCGCTGCTGCTGGGTGCGCTGGGCACCGAGCATGATTACGGTTTCTGGGTTGGCGTCGGCCTGCTGCTGGTTTCGCCGTTGCTGCTGCTGGGCCGCAGCGGTGCGCCGAGCAGTGAAGCGAGCAGTGTGACGTTCCGTGACCTCTGGGGGTTTGCCCGCGAACTGCCGGCGATTGCCTGGGCGGTGTCGTTGTTCGCGGCGTTCGAGGCGATGATCCTGACGCTGCTGCCGGTGTATTGCCTGCAACAGGGCTTCACCGCTGACATCGCCTTGGCGATGGTCAGTACCGTGGTGGTGGGCGATGCGCTGCTGCAACTGCCGATTGGTGCGTTGGCCGATTACCTGTCGCGACGGACGCTGTTTGCCGGGTGCGCGGTGGTGCTGATGCTGTCGAGTCTGGCGATTCCGTTGTTGCTCGATACGCTGCTGATCTGGCCGTTGTGGGTGCTGTTCGGTGCCAGTGCCGGCGGGCTGTTTACGCTGTCGCTGATTCTGATTGGCGAGCGTTACCGCGACGATGCGCTGGTGCGGGCGAATGCCCATATCGCGCAGCTTTGGGGTGTGGGCTGTCTGGTTGGGCCATTGGCGGCAGGGGCAGGTAGCCAGTGGATCAACGGGCATGCGTTGCCGCTGTTGATGGCGATCGGGGCGTTTGGGTTGGTGCTGCTGCTATTGCGCCAAGGTGCGTTTGGCCCAGTCACCGAACCTGCCTGACCCGAACCTGAAGCGCTGATGACCTGTGGCGAGGGGATTTATCCCCGTTGGGCGGCGAAGCAGCCCCAAAACCTGCGATTGCGCTGCATCAGATACACGGCGTGCGATGGTTTTTACGACTGCTACGCAGCCGAGCGGGGATAAATCCCCTCGCCACAAAAGCCCTCTAAAGCAGAGATCCTTGTGTGATTACAGCATGCGTTCCAGGCCCACGGTGGTGCTGAACCACGCATTGAACCGTCGCCACCAGCTCCCCGGTTCCTTGGTCAGCGTGTGCATCTGGCCGTTGTCCTCGGTCACCCAGACGATTTTTCCATCCTGCAGTTTCGCTTCGTAGCTGAGCGCTGGCGCCATGCCTTGCAGGGCCAGTTCGCGCACGTGTTCGGCGAGCTCCGGGCTGTCCACCAGAACGCCCACCTCGGTGTTCCACAACACTGAGCGAGGGTCGAAATTGAACGAGCCGATAAACGCTTTCTGCCGGTCGAAGATCATCGCTTTGCTGTGCAGGCTTGAGTCCGAGCCGCGAAACGACTTGCTGTAAAACACGTGCGGCCCGCTGCCATAGTTATCCCCAGGCTGGCGGCGCAGTTCGTACAGTTTCACTCCGTGCTCCAGCAGCGCCTTGCGATACGGCGCATAACCGCCGTGTACCGCCGGCACATCAGTGGCCTCCAGCGAGTTGGTCAGCAGGCTCACGGATACGCCGGCATCGGCCCGGCCGGTGAGGTAAACCAGCCCCGGCTGGCCCGGCACGAAGTACGCAGAGATCATGATCAGCTCTTTACTGACGCCTCGCAGCTCCGGCGCCAGTTGCGTAGTCAGCAGCAGTTGCGGATCCGGTTCGCCATCGGACAGAACCTTGCTCGGCGCATCCCACAGCGCCTGGTTCCAGGCCCAGATCAGCTCTTTGCGCCAGATGTCCATGCGCGGTTCAGTGGTGAAGGTCATCAACTGTTGGTACAGCGCGTGGTTCTGTTTGCGGGTTTCCCCCAGCGATTCCTCCAGCCGCGTGCGAGTGTTCTGCAAGTCCTTGGCCGTCGGTTTGCTGGAGAGAAATTCATCGATCGGCTTGCTCAGCGCACTGTTCCAATACTGATCAAAGCTGTGCCCGAGCTGCTCGGCCACCGGCCCCATGCTGAGCATGTCGATGTCGGTGAAATTCAGGTTCGGCTCGGCATCGAAATACTCATCGCCCAGATTGCGCCCGCCGACGATGGCCGCGCTGTTGTCGGCCAGCCACAGCTTGTTGTGCATGCGCCGGTGTTGCAGCGACAGGTTGAACAGGCGCCCGGCCGCGCGGGTCACGCCGGTGCTGCGGCCCAGGTGCAGCGGGTTGAACAGGCGAATCTGGATCTGCGGATGCGCCGCCAGCGTGGCGATGATCTGGTCGAGGCCATCACTGGTGGTGTCGTCGAGCAGGATGCGCACGCGCACGCCCCGGTCGGCGGCCTTGAGCACTTCGTCGACCAGCATGCGCGTGCTGATGCCGTCGTGGACGATGTAGTACTGCAAGTCGAGGCTGACCTGCGCGTGGCGGATCAGCTCGGCGCGGGCGGTGAAGGACTCGGTACTGTTGGACAGCAGACGGAAACCGGAGCGGCCCTGATGCGGCGCGGCCTGGGCCTGGATCGAACGGCCGAAGGCCGAGCTGCTGGCGGGCAAGGCCTGGCTGGGTTCGCGCTGCACATCGACACTGGCGCAGCCGGCGAGTGACAACACGAGCATCAGAAGCAGGAGAGGGCTGGATCGCAAGTCGGATCATTCCGCGTGTGAGTAGGGATCGGAGTATGGCACGGGTTATGACCGTCATCCGCTGCGGTTGATTCAGGAAAAATCTGCCTTCGTGAACAGCCCGATTCGAGCGCTGTGTAGGCAATGCCCGACGGGCAGGAAATGAGAATTTTTGAAGTAGGGCATTTCTCCTACTCCTGTCAGCTACGGCCTCAGGCGAATTTTCTCTAGTTGCTTTGTAACTTCGTCTTACATCGGAAACAGGGGCGAATCGCAATAATGGCCGGGCGTTGTCAGGGAGGAAGTTTCGCTATTTCACGCCAGACAATGCGCTTCTTGCTGTCGTTTTTTAATTCTTACGGAGAGAGAATTTCTCATGAAAAAGCTATTCATCAGCGCCACAGTGGTGGCTTCGTTGTTGCCGGTTTTTGCCCTCGCAGAAAGTGCCAGCCTCACGGTTAGCGGCACGATTATTCCTACGGCGTGTACGCCAAGTTTTGCCGGCGGCAGCGTGGTCGATCTGGGCAAGGTATCGGCGGCGGATCTGAACGCCACTACGCAAACCGAGCTAGAGCTGAAAAACATCACTCTGAGCATGAACTGTAACGGTCAGGTGCCGGTGGCGGTGAAAGTGCATGACAACCAGGCGGCGACCCAGCTGCAGGGTATTACCATCGATGGCCGTGCAGAGAGCATGTACATCTACGGCATGGGCGCTGCCAGTGGCGTGAAGATCGGCGGGTACGGCTTGCGTCATGGCACGCCTACGGTCGATAGCGCGGCCATGGCCCTGATGTTTCAGCAGGGTGGTGGAATTGGCGGGCCGACCTGGAATCAGCCGACTTCGACACTGGTGGGCAAAGACGCTTCCAGCGGTGGTTATCTGCATTATTCGTGGGGTCGCAGCATTGCTGAAGGCCCGAGCAATGGCCGCATCCACACCCTTCCAATGACACTCGTTCCAGTCGTTGGCCCGGCCAAGGATCTGCCGACCGGCTCAGACATTACCCTCGATGGTTCCGCGACCTTCGAACTGGTCTACCTCTGAGGCAAGCAGGTGTGTGAGCGCTGTCAGCGCTCACACACCTGAGCAAACACGCACCGCAGTTCTTGCGGTGCGTCGTTATCGGCGCCATGGGCGCACGCCTTTTACGATTGTGTTTCAAGGATGGGCCTTTTCGTCGGCATTGCCGCGACGAGGCGCCAGGGAATCGTCATGCCTCAGATTCAACGTTTTTCAACCACCGGCCTGTTGGCATTACTCCTTCTATCGAGTGCAACGTCCGTGGCCGACGCCGCCGGCATGGTGCCGCAAACGCCGATCCTGATCCTCGAAGAATCAGCCGGCGAAGCCAGCATCAATATCACCAACACCGAACCGCACCCGGCGCTGCTGCACACCAGCATTGAAAATGTCCCCGAGGACACCGAGTTGCTATTGCTGCTGACCCCACCGGTGGCGCGGGTGGAAAGCGGTGGCACGCAACTGGTGCGGTTCATTCTGCGCAGCGCTGAGCCGCTGCGAACCGAGCGCCTCAAACGGGTGATTTTCGAGGGCATTCGGCCGCTGGAAAAAGGCAGCAACGCGCGGGTCAGCCTGACCGTGAGACAGAACATTCCAGCGATTCTGCGCCCGAAAAACCTGCCCATCGAACGCCAGCCATGGACGCTGCTGAAGTGGTCGGTGCAGGGCGCTCAACTCCAGGTCAGCAATCCCAGCCCCTACGTGGTGCGGCTGGCCAATACCGTCAATCTGCTGCCTGGCGATGCCCCGGTGGATCTGGGTCGCAGCTACATCTTGCCCGGCGAACGCTTGCGTCTGACGCCCGCCTTACCACTGTCGGTAACGGTGGCTCAAGTGCGTCTGTACCCGGCGACGATGTACGGTTATGCCGCCGGCAGTTTCGATGCGCCGTTGGTGGCCGGTGAATGAAGCGCGCCCGCAGATGTGCGCTGCTCAGCCTGTTGGCATCGACCAATAGCTATGCCGATTCGGTCACCTTTGACCCTAACGTCCTGCGCGCCCGTGGGCTGGATCTGCAACTGGCGGAGTATTTTCAGGACGCACCGCGCTTTCAGGAGGGCGCGTATTCGGTGCTGCTCAGCGTTAACGGCGTGCCGAAGGGACGGGTGTTGGCGACGTTCGACGGGCAAGGCGAGTTGTGCACCACCGAGGCGTTGCTCGAACAGGCAAACATGCGTGTCGAGGCGCTGCCGAGCCTGGAATGCAGGCGCTTTGTCGACAGCTTCGACGGCGTGATCGCGCGGCTCGATCCGGCCAAGGAACAGGTCGACTTGCTGCTGCCCACCGCGCTCGTCGCGTCATCGGTGGCGGCCCGCCGCAATTACGCTCACGGCGGCAGCGCTGCACTGTTGAACTACGACGCGCTGGTGCTGGGCAACGAGTACGTCGGCCAGACCACGCACTACCGCAGTCTCAACACCGAGTTGGGGCTGAACATCAACGACTGGGCGCTGCGCAGCCGTCAGTCTTATGCGGCCTTCGAGGGCAGCAGCCAGACCGAGCATCTGTACGCCTACGCTTCGCGCACCTTCGAGCCGCTGCAAACCAACGTGCAACTGGGCCAGCTCAACATGGCCTCGCCGTTGTTTGCCGGCGAGGCATTTACCGGCGTGCAACTGCAACCGGAGGCCGCCCTGGGGGAGCTGGATGCCGACAGTCAAGGCGCTCACGTCGAAGGCATCGCCTACTCCGCGGCGCGGGTCGAAGTTCGGCAGAACGGTGCGCTGATCTACACCACGCTGGTGCCACCCGGGCCGTTTTCGCTGGTGGGTTTACCGTTGCTCAGCCAGACCCTGGACCTGGAAGTCATCGTGCATGAAGAGGATGGCCAGCAGCGCAGTTTCATTGTTCCCGGAAACAGTCTCGGCGGTTTGTCACCGGGGCGACAGCCAGGCTTCGCAGTAAGCGCCGGACGCGTTCGCCGCTATGCCCGCGATGATCGCGACGCGCCTGATTTCGTCGCCGCCAGCAAGGATTGGCGTTTGGCCGCGGGCAAGCAACTGACGGCGGGAGCGATGCTCGGCAGCGACTATCAATCGGCAGGCATGGCGCTACAGATTCCGTTGTCGCCGCGCACGGCGATGGGCTTGCGTCAGGTGCTGTCCCGCGCCCGTCGCGAAGATCAGCTGGGCGCGCAGTTTCAGCTCAGCCTGAGCACGGCGCTGACCGAGCGCGTCTCGGCGAATCTGTCGGTCACCCAGCAGGTACAAGGCTTTCGCACGTTGTCCGATACCACCTGGAATCGTGACACCGATCAACCGGATCAGCGCATTCGTAATCAGATGACTCTAGGACTCAGCGGCGCCAGTGTGTCGTTGGGCTCTTTCTCCGGTGGTTTTTCCCGCTACACCGATTTTGAAAACGACACCACCTCACGCCTCAGCGCTTCGTGGTCGCGGATGTTTCAGCGCACCAGCGTGTCGCTGAGTCTGGAGCGCGACATGGGCGGCACCGCGCGAGACAGCCGCGGATTTGCTACCTATCTAACGGTCAGCGTGCCGATCGGTCGCAACGGTGCGCTGCGCAGCTTTGTCAGAAAGGACGACCTCAGCGGCACCCGCAGCGGCTTGCGCCTGAATCAACAGCTCAACGATGCCGTGGCCTACAGCGCCACTGTCGAGCGCCCGGAAAACGGTGATGCGGATGTCAGTGCTCGACTCAACCTGCTGCCGCGTTACACCCAGGTCGATCTGGGTTATTCGCAGCGTGGCTCCGGGGCGACGGGTTATGACTTCGGGGCAAGGGGCGGCGTGGCGCTGCACAGCGAAGGCGTGACGTTGTCGCCATACACCGTGCGCGAAACCTTTGCCCTGCTCAAGGCCGGGGATGCCGCCGGGGTCAAGCTGCGCACACCTCACGGCCCGGTCTGGACGGACGCGGCTGGCCGCGCGGTGGTGGCCAGTGTGCCGGCCTATCGCAAAACGCGGGTGGAGATCGACACCACGAGCCTGGCGCGCAATGTCGATGTGCTCAACGGCTACCGCGAGATCGAAGCGGCGCGCGGCTCGGTGCAGCGCCTGGCGTTTCAGATGGTCACTTCCCGCCGCGTGTTGCTGCATGCGCGCACGGCTGACGATCAGGTGATCGGCAAGGGCTTCGGCGTGTTTGATGAGCAGGGTCGGTATGTCACCAGCGTGCTTGATGACGGGCGGATTTTTCTCTCCGACATTCAGGCAGGCATCGCGTTGCACGTGCAAAAGGGCGACGGCTCGCGCTGTCATCTGAGGTTCGAACTGGCTGAAGAGGCTGATCCCGATGAACTCTATGAATCTGCGCCGGCACGTTGCAGCGACGCATGATTGAGGCAAACCCATGACCTTTTTCAAAGCGCCGTTCGTGGCGATGATGTGGCTGTGCTGCGCGACGGCGTTTGCCCAGGGCGAAGATTGCGAGGTGCGCGTCAGCCCGCCAGCGTTTGATTTTGGCGTGACTGATCGGGGCGTGTTGTTGCAGCAAGGTATGACGGCCGGAGAGCTGAGTTTTGGCAGTCGCCGGGTGCAGGTGCAGGTCGTCTGCGATCAGACGTTGCCGCTGGCGCTGCGTTTTGCGGCGCCGGGCGCTGATGCCGAGCGTTATCGCTTCGGCATCGGCACGCTGCGGCTCAAGGTGATGTCGGTGCGGGTCGACGGTGCGGTCACTCAAAGGGCAGGGGAGCACGACGTGCTGCGTCCCGGCGAGCGCCTTCTGCCACTGTTGGCGAGCGGCAGGCGGCTGGATGTCGAGTTCGAGGTTGAAGGGCAAATCAGCAACGCGGCCAGTCGGGTCGCGGACCTGACCCGACTGGACGGCGAAGGCGTGTTCAGGCTGGATTGATCCCGCTTTCGGCGAGCAGTTTGATCGCCGCCGCGCCGACCTTGCGCACCGCCTCTTCAATCTGCGGGGTCGGCTTGGCGGCGTAGTTCATGCGCAGGCAATTGCGGTACTTGCCCGAGGCGGAAAAGATGCTGCCGACGGCAATCTGGACGCCTTGATCATGCAGCGCACGATTGAGCTTCAGCGTGTCGAAACCCTCCGGCAATTCGACCCACAGCATGAAGCTGCCCTGCGGACGGCTGGCGCGAGTACCGGCCGGGAAATAGCGGGTGACCCAGTCGATCATCAGGTCGCGATTACGCTGGTATTGCGTGCGCATCCGCCGCAAGTGCGGTTCGAAGTGGCCGGACCTGAGAAACTCTGCGATGGCTATTTGTGGCTGTGGAGCGGTGGAGCCAGTGCTGATGTATTTCATGTGCAGCACCCGTTCCAGATAGCGGCCCGGCGCGACCCAGCCAATGCGCAAGCCCGGCGCCAATGTCTTGGAAAACGAACTGCACAACAGCACGCGGCCATCCTCATCGAAGGATTTGATCGTGCGCGGCCGCGGGTAGGTGTAGGCCAGTTCGCCATACACGTCGTCTTCGATGATTGCCACGTCGAAGCGCTGGGCCAGGTTGAGCAGGGCGCGTTTGCGCGACTCCGGCATGATGTAGCCGAGCGGATTGTTGCAGTTGGGGGTGAGTTGGATGACTTTGATCGGCCACTGCTCCAACGCCAGTTCCAGCGCTTCGAGGCTGATGCCGGTGAGCGGGTCGGTGGGGATTTCCAAGGCCTTCATGCCCAGGCCCTTGAGCGTCTGCATGGCGCCGTGAAAGCTTGGCGAATCCACCGCGACGATGTCGCCCGGCTCGCAGATCGCGTGGATGCTGGTGGACAGCGCTTCGTGGCAACCGGTGGTGACGACGAGGTCGCTGGCGCTCAACTGACAGCCGGAATCGAGCATCAATCGGGCGATCTGCTCGCGCAGTTCGAGGGTGCCGTGAATGTTGTCGTAATACAGACCGGGCATGTCCTGGCGGCGACTGATGCGCGCCAGTCCACGCAGCAGTGGCTTCATCGTTGGCGAACTGACGTCGGGCATGCCTCGGCCCAGTTGCACGACGTCCTTGCGCGGCACCGCGCGAATCAATTCCAGCACTTGATCCCACTGCGAAATTTCCACTGGCCGCTGCGCCGGGCGGCCGATGGCGGGCAGTTCCGGAAGCTCGCGGCCCACCGGCACGAAGTAGCCGGATTTGGGTTTCGGTGTGGCGAGGCCGCTGTCTTCAAGCATGCGATAGGCCTGCTGCACCGTGCTCAGGCTGACCCCATGTTCTACGCTCAAGGCGCGCACCGATGGCAGGCGATCGCCAGGACGATAGAAGCCTTGTTCGATGCGCGTACCGAGCAACTCGGCGAGGTTCACATAAAGGGTCATGGCACTGCCTCGGTGAAGGAAACTCGATAAACCAGTACAGATGCGGCACAAATCGGCAATTCAGTCTCAGGAACGGCAAATCTGTATGGATTTAATACAGTTGCTTTGAATCTGTAACGGTTTTGTCGACCCGCGCATCATGGAATCTCTGGCTACCCAAGTAAACAGGAGCAACAAAAATGAACGGCTTGAGCGATGTGCGGCTGACGTTACACAGTCAGGAACTGGCGGCAGGGCAGGAGGACAGTGCATGGAATACCGCCATGCGCAACGCGCCTTCCGGCCTTGGTCGCTGGGGCCTGCTCTGGCACCGTTTGCACACGCGCAAGGCGTTGCTCGGCTTGACGCCGGAGCAGCTCAAGGATGTCGGGCTGACCCGGGAGCAGGCGCAGGAGGAGGGCTTGAAGCCGTTCTGGCGGATCTGAAATCTTCAATGATCTTGAGGACCCTTCGCGAGCAGGCTCGCTCCCACAGGGAAATGCATTCCAAGTGTGGGAGCGAGCCTGCTCGCGAAGGAGTCAGCAAAGGCGCCACATATCTGTCAGACCAACTCTTTGAGGCGATGCCACAACATCCCCAACGCCAGCAACGGCGAACGCAAATGCTTGCCACCCGGGAAGGTGATGTGCGGCACTTTGGCAAACAGATCAAAGCCACCGCTGTGCTGCCCACTGATCGCCTCAGCGAGCAACTTGCCCGCCAGGTGCGTGGCATTCACGCCGTGACCGGAATAGGCCTGGGCGTAATACACGTTCGGCTGATCCGCCAGACGGCCGATCTGCGGCAAACGGTTCGCGCCGATGCCGATCATCCCGCCCCACTGATAATCGACTTTCACCCCGGCCAATTGCGGAAACACTTCGAGCATTTTCGGCTGCATGTACGCGCCGATGTCCTTGGGGTCGCGCCCCGAGTAATGACAAGCACCGCCGAACAGCAAACGACGATCCGCCGAGAGCCGGTAGTAATCCAGCGCCACGCGCTGGTCACAGACCGCCATGTTTTGCGGCAACAGCCTGTGCGCCTGTTCTTCGGATAGCGGTTCGGTGGCGATGATGTAACTACCGGCCGGCAGGACTTTGCCGCTGAGTTGCGAATTGAGGTCATTCAGATAAGCGTTGCAACCGAGCACCAGCGTCTTCGCCCGCACCGAACCTTGTGCTGTGTGCACTTTCACTTCGCGGCCGTAGTCGATACGCGTCACCGCCGAATGCTCGTACAGTTTCACTCCCAGTTGGAGCGCCGCGGCCGCTTCACCCAAGGCCAGATTCAACGGATGCAGATGCCCGGAACCCATGTCGATCAAGCCGCCAACGTAGCGTGTGGAACCGACCACGGTGTGCATTTCATGGGCTTGCAGCAGGCGGGTTTCATGGCGATAACCGAGGCTGCGCAATTCCTCGGCGTCTGCGGCAAAACCGTCGAGGTCGGCGGGTTTGTTGGCGAGGTCGCAGTAACCCCAGGTCAGGTCGCAGGCGATTTGAAAACGTTCGACGCGCTGACGGACGATTTCCACCGCTTCCAGGCCCATCAATTTCATCTCGCGCACACCGTCGGCGCCGATGACGTTGGCGAACTGATCGAGACCATGACCGACGCCGCGAATCAATTGCCCGCCGTTGCGGCCGCTGGCGCCCCAGCCGATCTTGTGCGCTTCCACCAAGACTACGCTGAGGCCGCGTTCGGCCAGTTCCAGCGCGGTGTTCAACCCGGAAAAGCCGCCACCGACCACACAGACGTCGGCCACTGCTTCACCTTCCAATACAGGATGATCCGGCTGCGGCAGGCTGCTGGCGGCGTAGTAAGAGGCAACGTGGGGTTGGCTCGCGGTGGTATGGGCGCGGGCATTCATGGGCATCATCCAACGGCTGTGGTGTCGAGAAAATTTGACGGAGCATAAGCCGCGCGCCCGAACGCGGGCAACACTGGTCGGCCTGCGGTGTCTGGATCACGGCTTTTGCGGCACAATTGCCGCCTATTTCACCTTGGTTACCGCTTCGATGAGCTGCAACAGCCAGAAAATTCGCGCCTTGCGCCAGCAGATTCCCTCGTTCGAGTGCGTGCCCGGCTGCCACGATTGCTGCGGCCCGGTGACCACTTCGCCGGAAGAAATGGCCCGCCTCCCGCGCAAGACCCGCGCCGAGCAGGATGCGGCGATGGAGGAGCTGAACTGTGTGCACCTGGGACCGAATGGCTGCACGGTGTATGAGGAGCGGCCGTTGATTTGCCGGTTGTTTGGCACGACCAAAACCTTGCCTTGCCCGAATGAGCGGCGGCCGGTGGAGCTGATTCATCCACGGGTGGAGAAGCAGATTTTCGAATACATGGCAGCGAATCGGCAGGTGCTGGTTTAGCTGTTTCGTTGCCCGTGGATCGAGTCGCGGCCTTCGCGAGCAGGCTCGCTCCCACATTTGGAATGCATTCTCCTGTGGGAGCGAGCCTGCTCGCGAAGAGGCCGGCTAAAACACCGCAAAATTCAATCAGGGATAGGCAGGCTCAAGCTCTCCTTGACCTCTTCCATGACGATATAACTCTTCGATTCACGCACATGCGGCAGTTTCAGCAGAATGTCGCCCAGCAACTTGCGGTACGAGGCCATCTCGGAAATCCGCGCCTTCACCAGATAGTCGAAATCCCCTGACACCAGATGGCACTCCAGCACGTGCGGCAATTTCAGTACCGCGCGGCGGAACTCCTCGAACGTGTCGCCGGATTTGTAGTCGAGGCTGATCTCGACGAACACCAGCAAGCTACCCTTCAAATGCTGCGGATTCAGCCGGGCGTTGTAGCCCATGATGATCCCCTCACGCTCCAGCCGGCGCACCCGCTCAGTGCACGGTGTGGTGGAGAGGCCGACCTTTTCCCCGAGTTCGGTGAAGGAAATCCGCCCGTCCGCCTGCAGGATCCGCAAGATGTTGCGATCGATCTTGTCCAGCTCACGTTTGGTCTGAGTGTTGGTACGCATAGGGGATGCGCCTCCGTGAAAAGGGTTTTTGCCGAGAATTGTCGCCAAATATAGGCGCTTATATAGTGAAAAGCACTGGCATTTATTTTTTACACTGCGCGCATCATTGCTCTAACAACAGACGTACGCGGCACGCCGCGAGAGGGATAAAAAATGCGCGTTATGGTCTTGGGTAGCGGCGTCATCGGTACCGCCAGTGCTTACTATCTGGCCCGTGCCGGGTTTGAAGTGGTGGTGGTCGACCGGCAGCCAGCCGCGGCCATGGAGACCAGTTTCGCCAACGCCGGCCAGGTCTCGCCGGGCTATGCCTCGCCGTGGGCCGCGCCGGGCGTACCGCTCAAGGCGATCAAGTGGCTGCTGCAACGCCACGCCCCTCTCGCGATCAAGGCCACCGCCGACATCGATCAATACCTGTGGATGGCGCAGATGCTGCGCAATTGCACTGCCAACCGTTACGCGGTGAACAAGGAGCGCATGGTGCGTCTGTCCGAGTACAGCCGCGACTGCCTCGACGAATTGCGCGCCGAAACCGGCATCGCCTACGAAGGCCGCAGCCTTGGCACCACGCAACTGTTCCGCACTCAGGCTCAGCTGGATGGCGCCGCCAAAGACATCGCCGTGCTGAAAGAGTCCGGCGTGCCGTTTGAAGTGCTCGACCGCGCCGGCATTGCTCGCGTTGAACCTGCGCTGGCGGGTGTGACTGACATCCTCGCCGGTGCCCTGCGCCTGCCGAACGACCAGACTGGCGACTGCCAGATGTTCACCACGCGTCTCGCCGAAATGGCAGTGAAACTCGGTGTGGAATTCCGCTTCGGTCAGGACATTCAGAAGCTTGACTACGCCGGTGATCGCATCAACGGCGTGTGGATCGACGGCAAACTGGAAACCGCCGACCGCTACGTCTTGGCGCTTGGCAGCTACTCGCCGCAACTGCTCAAGCCGCTGGGCATCAAGGCCCCGGTGTATCCGCTCAAGGGTTACTCGCTGACCGTGCCGATCACCAACCCGGCCATGGCCCCGACTTCGACTATTCTCGACGAGACCTACAAGGTCGCGATCACCCGTTTCGACAATCGCATCCGCGTTGGCGGCATGGCCGAAATCGCCGGTTTTGACCTGTCGCTGAACCCGCGTCGGCGCGAAACCCTGGAGATGATCGTCAACGACCTTTATCCTCAGGGCGGCAATCTGGCCGAAGCAAGCTTCTGGACCGGCCTGCGTCCGACCACCCCGGACGGCACGCCGATCGTTGGCGCCACGCCGTTCAAGAATCTGTTCCTCAACACCGGTCACGGCACGCTCGGCTGGACCATGGCGTGCGGTTCCGGTCGTTTGCTGGCCGACTTGATGGCGAAGAAAAAACCACAGATCAGCGCCGAAGGCCTCGATATTTCCCGTTACGGCAACAAAATTCAGGAGTCCGCAAAACATGGCAATCCAGCGCCAGCTCACCAATGAGCGCATGAGTCAGATCGTCAGCCACAACGGCACCGTGTATCTGGCCGGGCAGGTCGGTGACGACTTCGACGCCGGGATTGAACAGCAGACCCGCGAAGTCCTCGGCAATATCGAGCGCTTGCTGGATCTGGCCGGGACTGACAAACAGCATTTGCTGTCGGCGACGATTTACCTGAACGACATCGAAGCGCACTTCGCCGGGATGAACTCGGTGTGGGACCAGTGGCTGCCAAAGGGCGCCGCCCCGGCCCGCGCAACCGTCGAAGCGAAAATGGCCAAGCCGAGCATTCTGGTAGAAATCTCTATCGTCGCCGCGCTGCCGTAACCCGTTGTAAAGATCCCTCTCCCGGCGCTGTTGGCGGTTCACGTCGTCAGTCGGCGCCGGTTTTTATTCCCATGACCGCCAAGAAGTCTGCTGCCATGCGTCCTGCCCGTGCCCTGATCGACCTTCAAGCCCTGCGTCACAACTACCGAATTGCCCGCGAAGTCACCGGCGCCAAGGCGCTTGCGGTGATCAAGGCCGATGCTTACGGCCATGGCGCGGTGCGTTGCGCGCAGGCGCTGGAAGCCGAGGCTGATGGTTTTGCCGTCGCCTGCATCGAAGAAGCTTTGGAGCTGCGCGCTGCGGGCATTCGTGCTCCGGTGTTGTTGCTGGAAGGGATTTTCGAGGCCGATGAGCTGGCGCTGATCGTCGAGCATGATTTCTGGTGCGTGGTGCATTCGCTGTGGCAACTCGAAGCGATCGAGCAGGCTGCGCTGAGTAAACCGATCACCGTTTGGTTGAAGCTCGATTCGGGCATGCACCGCGTTGGGCTGCATCCGAAGGATTATGCGGCGGCTTATCAACGTCTGCTGGCCAGCGGCAAAGTGGCGAAAATCGTCTTGATGAGCCACTTCGCCCGCGCCGATGAGCTGCACGCGCAGAGCAGCACCGAGCAAGTTGCGGTGTTTGAAGCGGCGCGTCAGGGCCTGGCGGCGGAAGTCAGTCTGCGCAACTCGCCAGCCGTGCTCGGTTGGCCGCAGATCCACAGTGACTGGGTGCGTCCGGGCATCATGCTCTACGGCGCCACGCCGTTCGAAGAAGCCAACGCCGTGGCCGAGCGCCTGCAACCGGTGATGACGCTGGAATCGAAAGTCATCTGCGTGCGTGAACTGCCCGCCGGCGAACCGATCGGTTATGGCGCCAAATTCATCACCGACAAGCCGATGCGTATCGGCGTGGTCGCCATGGGTTACGCCGACGGCTACCCGCGTCAGGCGCCAACCGGCACGCCAGTTTTGGTGGCAGGTAAACGCAGCCGCATTCTCGGTCGCGTGTCGATGGACATGCTCTGCATCGATCTGACGGATGTGCCGGAAGCCGACCTCGGCTCGACCGTCGAGTTGTGGGGCAAAAACATCCTCGCCAGCGAAGTGGCGAAGTGGGCCGACACCATCCCGTACCAGATTTTCTGCAATCTGCGTCGGGTGCCAAGGCTCTATTCCGAGGGTTAAGGTCGCCGGGGAGCCCAAGTGTTGTAAATACTGAACGCTGTCGCCATGATAACGCTCAATATTCTTACAACATCAGGAGGCTCGCGCCTTGGACGTCGGTGAACGACTGCAATCGATCCGCAAGCTCAAAGGGCTTTCCCAGCGTGAACTCGCCAAACGCGCGGGCGTCACCAACAGCACCATTTCGATGATCGAAAAGAACAGCGTCAGTCCTTCGATCAGTTCGCTGAGGAAGGTACTGGGCGGGATTCCCATGTCCATGGTCGAGTTCTTTTCCGAAGAGATCTTGCAGGAAATCCCGACCCAGATCGTCTACAAGGCCAACGAGCTGATCGACATTTCCGACGGCGCCGTGACCATGAAACTGGTCGGCCGTGCGCATCCCAGCCGCGCCATCGCATTCCTCAATGAAATCTACCCGCCGGGCGCCGATACCGGCGAAGAAATGCTCACCCATGAAGGCGAGGAGACCGGAATTCTGGTGGAAGGTCGTCTGGAACTGGTAGTGGGTCTTGAAACTTTTATTCTCGAAGCCGGCGACAGCTACTACTTTGAAAGTACCAAGCCGCATCGTTTTCGCAATCCGTTCGACTTGCCTGCGCGACTAATCAGCGCAGCAACACCGGCAAATTTTTAAAATAGAGGCGCCAAGCCATGACGGCGAAGGCATCCGAAGAGTTTTTTCACTGCGCGGTATAACCCCTTCGACTATGGGGTTGTTTCAGTGTGGCGGGCTACCCGCTATACTTCCGCCCGCCTGCGAACCGTGGCCGCAGGCGTGAATAGCCACCATTGAGGGTGAACGCGTGAACCTAATTATGAAAATGCTGGCCGCACCAGCAACCGTACTGGCCCTCTGGGCTGTCAGCGCTCAAGCTGCGACCAATGACGACATTGCCAAACGCCTTGAGCCTGTCGGCCAGGTGTGTGTTCAAGGGCAGGAATGCAAGGGGATGGAAGTGGCTGCAACTGCCGGCGGCGGTGGCGGTGCGAAAACCCCGGACGAAGTGATTGCCAAACATTGCAACGCTTGCCACGGTACTGGCCTGTTGGGTGCGCCGAAAATCGGTGACGCAGCGGCCTGGAAAGACCGCGCCGATCATCAGGGCGGCCTCGACGGTTTGCTGGCAAAAGCCATTACCGGCCTGAACGCCATGCCGCCAAAAGGCACCTGCGCCGATTGCTCGGATGACGAGCTCAAGGGTGCAATCCAGAAGATGTCCGGCCTGAAATAAGCCGCGCTTCTGATGAAAAAAACCGTCTTCGGACGGTTTTTTTGTGTCCGCGATTCAGGAGCCCCTCATCGGAACGCCGCCCGCCCAGCCCTCCCGAAACGTCGGACCGCCCGGAGGTAGAGGGAGCGGACCGAGGTGTCTGGCGCTCTACACCGACCTGATAGATTGAGTCGATTGTGGATTCAACAAAGCAGGTTCACGTCGGCGTATCTCTCCAATATTCCCCATTCAGTCCCCTCTCCCTCCGGGAGAGGGTTAGGGTGAGGGAAATCTGACGCTGTTCTTTGCAGCAAACTCAAGGCAAGCTCGGTCTACCTCTATTCACGGAACGGGCGGGAGGCTTCAGATGGTGCAGTTGTGTTCGATCGAACAGGCAGTGGACGACGTACTGGCGAGGTTGCCGGCGCACATCCACATGGGCATGCCGCTGGGCCTGGGCAAACCCAATCATTTCGTCAACGCGCTGTACCGGCGCATCAAGGGCCTGCCCGAGCGCCAACTGACGATCTACACCGCACTGTGCCTGGGCCGTCCGAGCTTGGGCGATGGTTTGCAGAAACGCTTCATCGAACCCTTCGTCGAGCGCGCCTTCGGCGACTACCCGGAGTTCGATTTTCTCGCCGATCTGCGCGGCGACAGCCTGCCCGCCAACATCCGCATCGAACAGTTCTTCATGCAGCCCGGCAGCCTGCTCAACAGCCCGCCGGCCCAGCAGGATTACGTCAGCAGCAACTACAGCCATGCCGCCCGCGACATCAACGCCGCCGGCCTGAATCTGGTGGCGCAACTGCTCGCCAGCAGCAGCGAACACCCGGATCGCCTGAGCCTGAGCTGCAACCCTGACATCACCCTCGACCTGTTGCCGATGATCGCCAAACGTCGCGAAGCCGGGGAGACCATTTTGCTGGTCGGTCAGGTTCATACCGATTTGCCGTACATGCCCGGCGATGCCGAAGTCGACATCGACACCTTCGACCTGCTGATCGACGCGAAGGACAGCAGCACGCTGTTTTCCACGCCGAACATGCCGGTCGGGTTTCAGGATCATTTCATCGGTCTGCACGCGAGTACGCTGGTGCGTGACGGCGGCACGTTGCAGATCGGCATCGGCTCGATGGGCGATGCGCTCACCGCCGCACTGCTCGCGCGCCAGGCTGACAACGCGGGTTACCAAGCGTTGCTCAGTGACATCAACCTCAGCCAATGGGCGCAGTTGATCGACCGCGAGGGCGGCACCGGGCCATTCGCCAAAGGCCTTTACGGTTGCAGCGAAATGTTCGTCAACGGTTTGCTGGTGCTGGCGGATGCCGGGATTATTCGGCGCAAGGTCTACCCCGACGTGCCGACGCAGGAGCAAGCCAACGCCGGCACCCTCGACGAAGCGGCGCAGACTGACGGCATCTCGGTGCACGGCGGTTTCTTCCTCGGCCCGCGCAGTTTCTACGAGCGCTTGCGCGAGCTGCCGTTGAGCAAGCGCCTCGAATTCAACATGACCCGCATCAGCTACATCAACGAGTTGTATGGTCAGGAAGAGCTCAAGCGCTTGCAGCGTCTCGATGCGCGGTTCATCAACACTGTGTTCACCATGACCTTGCTGGGCGCCGGTGTGGCCGATCAACTGGAAGACGGAAGGGTGCTCAGTGGTGTCGGCGGGCAGTACAACTTCGTTGCGCAGGGGCATGCATTGCACGATGCGCGCTCGATTCTGATCCTGCGCAGTTGGCGTGAATCCGGCGGGGATGTCAGCTCCAACATCGTCTGGGAATACGGCCACTGCACGATCCCACGGCATCTGCGCGACATCGTCGTGACCGAATACGGCATCGCTGATCTGCGCGGTAAAACCGATGCCGTAGTGATCGAGTCATTGCTGAATATCAGCGATTCACGTTTCCAGCAGGGCCTGATCGAACAAGCGCAAAAGGTCGGCAAACTGCCAAAGGATTTCCGCCTCGATCCGCGCTTCACTGACAACACACCGCAGCGTTTGCAAGCCATCGCCGCACGGCACAAAAACCTGTTTCCGGAGTACCCGCTGGGCTGTGATTTCTCCCCGATCGAACGGGATCTACTGCGGGCGCTGAACTGGCTAAAAAGCAAATTCAAACTCACCGAAATCCTCGAACTGGGCAAAGCCGCCCTCGACGCCCCCGAGGCATCGCTCTACCCCGAACACCTCGAACGCATGCGACTCACAAACCCGGAAGGCCTGAAAGAAGACCTCTTCCAACGCCTGCTCCTCACCGGCCTAAAAGCCACCACCCAAACCCCGTAGGAGTTGCGGCACGCTGCGATCTTTTGATCTTGATCCTTAAAAGATCAAAAGATCGCAGCCTCGTTGCACTCGACAGCTCCTACACGGGGATTGCGGAGTACCCGAACAACTGTGGGAGCGGGCTTGCTCGCGAAAGCGGTGGATCGGTCAAAAAATGTATCGACTGATACGACGCTTTCGCGAGCAAGCTCGGCTCCTACAGGTCAGGCGCATGCAAGCGAGTGTATTGGATGGACGTTCACGGATGGGCTAAGAAAGTCTATGTGGTAGCCAGAGGAACCATCACCAATTGCTAAATGAATACCACTGATTCCCTCATTCATTTGGGAGTTGATTTTGTAATCAATTTTGTTCGAGATGGATTCGTTGACGCCGATAGCAAATTCCGTAAGTTTCAGTCCACGTTTGCCAGCAGCGAGATCCAGAAGTTTTATATGTTCTTCGTTATTTATTTTTAATGAGGTTATGTCGTTTTCTTTTACTGTGAGCCAGGCCTCTTCGTTTGAGATTCGATCGCTTAGCCATTTTAGAGAGGTTTTTAGACCGGCAGGTAATTCGGGGTTAGGTTTTCTGAGTACAGTCAGTATTCCAGAAATTTTCAATGTGCCTGAAAATATAAAGGGGCAGGGCTCTAATGGGTTCATATGTGCGTAATGAACTTCAAAGAATTCCGCGACGGACTGCACGAAGTTATCGGTCACATCTTCGTCAAGTAATGCATAAGGCTGTGCATGGGGAAGGATGGATACTGTTGCATTGGATTCATTACCAGACAACGCAAATGTCTGGTAGGAGTTAAGCATATTCAATACAACTCGCTGCGAGAAGAGCGATTGCTGAAAATCACTGTTCATCAGAAGCTCTAGGCTGTAAAGCGCCGCGGCTAAAGATGGCTCAAATACTTGGGTCGCGCAGAAGATGATTTTTTTGCGCTCTGTTCTTCCAGCGATCTCAAATGTCAATTTTGCAGCTTCGTTACTGAAAGAAAAAACGATACTGTTTTTTGGAAACTCCTCTAATTGAGCGATATTTGCCGTCATAAATCCCAAGAGCTCGCATTCTTTGAGGAACTCATTCGAGTCGGCGATAATCGAAAATTCCTCATGATTGAAGAGCGTCGGCGCTATATTTGGCGGTGACATAAAAAACCCTCCTTGTTCTGAAGTGCGCGGCAAGGGCGGTTGCCGCGCGGTGCTTCAATTAATCTTCGGTATGCGCCCAAGCCAACGGTGCCCATCCAAAATTATCCGGGCCAGAAGTGATGCGATTAAGATTTTCTTTTGTGGTTTTTTCAGTTTGCATTTGAGTTTTCCTTTTTTTGGTTTTTGTTGTGGTCCCCCCATGTGGCATGGGGTTGAGCGGATTAATGCATAAGTTAGCGATCCGATTGAATAATTATTTTCACTTTTTAAGAATCAATTTTTATGTCTTCTTTTTAGATATGAGTGGTTTGGTTATTTACGTGGGTTGCGTCTGTAGGTCTATTCTGAAAGTTGTAAATTTAAGGTTTTTCATTTGTGGTGAGAGGTCTTGTCTGGTTAGGTTTTATTTATGGGCTTTGTTTTCGGGGCTCATGCCAACCACGAACACAGGGGCACACAGTGCACACACCAAAGAAGTACCTGACAGACACATCTGTCCACCAAGCCTTACTCCTCACTGACTTAACCGAAAAGAACCAACCCGACCACGCAGTCCGACTACTGCTCAATGAAGTCCTTCAAGGACTCGCAGCAAGAGGCTGGCCCCGAGCGCAGTTGCAGGTTGGGCCAAGGATTGTGTCCGCCGAAGAGAACTACGGTTTGCTGGGTTACGACCCGGCAGAAATTACCCTTGGCAGCGAGCACACACGTTGGGTCGATGAGCATTCGCTTTTGCGAACGCAGACCACCAGCCAGATTCCTGCGGCACTTCAGCAGGCCGCCGAGGTTCGTCGGCCGGGACAAACCATTTTGCTGGCAGCGCCAGGCATTACCTTCAGGCGTGATAGCCGAGATCGTTGGCATTGCGCCGAGCCGCACCAAATGGATATCTGGGTATTGGGCGACCCGGAGCTGGCATCCCATGAGCATTTACTGCGTCTTGTCGGCGATATTTTGCAGTCGGCCGTCCCGGAAAAGTCCTGGGTTTATAGCGACAGTCCACATCACTACACCGAGGGCGGGATTGAAGTGAATGTGTTGAATGATGGCGTGCCGGTCGAGGTTCTTGAGTGCGGGCGTATCGCGAAGTCGCTGTTGCAGCGTTTGCAGATTGATCCGCTGCACCATGGCGGACTCGCTCTTGGGATGGGGCTGGATCGCCTGACGATGTTGCGCAAAGGCATTCCTGATATTCGTTTGTTGCGTGATCAGAATGTGCGCGTGCAGGCGCAGATGCATGATCTGGATCCGTGGACTGCGGTATCTCGTTTGCCGTCGATTGCCCGTGATATCTCGTTGGCAGTAACGCCGGGTTTGAGTGAAGAGGTATTGACCGAGAGGATGTTGCAGGCGGCAGGGGATTGCTCTGGATGGATCGAGGAGATGCGAATCAAGGGGCGCTGGCCACGTTCGGATTTACCGGCGCAGGCCATTGAGCGACTCGGGATGTTACCGGGTCAGGAGAACGTGCTTTTGCATGTGGTGCTGCGTGATTGTTCGCGCTCGATTACCACCGGTGAAGCGAATGCCTTGTACGCGGATATTCAAGCTGCGATGCATGAAGGGGTACCGGGGGCGGGGTACAGAATGGATTTGTCGAAGGTTTGAGACTTACCTGTGGGAGCGAGCCTGCTCGCGAAAGCGGTGGATCAGTCAAAGAATAGGTTGACTGACACGACGCCTTAGCGAGCAGGCTCGCTCCCACAGGGAAATTGCGGTGCGGCTTTGTTCGATGAAAATATCGACGTGCTGCAGTGTTGCTGATTATCGACGCTATTCGGCCAAGAGGCCGCCGCGCAATAACTGCCAGTCCCAAAACAACTGTAGGAGCAAAGCTTGCTCGCGAAAGCGGTGGATCAGTCAACACAAGATGTCGACTGATCCAAAGCATTCGCGAGCAGGCTCGCTCCCACAGGGGTAATGCGGTGTGGCTTTATTCGATGAAGGTGACAACGCCGCCGGCCAGCGATTTCACGCGGGCCAGCGATTCAACGCGGTAGCCTTGCGAATCCAGTTCGGCGCGGCCGCCCTGGAACGATTTCTCGATGACGATGCCCAGACCGGCAACGGTGGCGCCGGCCTGCTTGATGATCGAGATCAGCGCCTGCGATGCCTTGCCGTTGGCCAGGAAGTCGTCAATGACCAACACGCGGTCGCTGCTGGTCAGGTGGCGCGGGGAGATGGCGACGGTGCTTTCGGTCTGCTTGGTGAACGAGTAAACGGTCGCCGACAGCAGGTTTTCAGTCAGGGTAAGGGACTGGTGCTTACGGGCGAAGATCACCGGCACACCGAGGTTCAGACCGGTCATGATCGCCGGGGCGATGCCCGAGGCTTCGATGGTGACGATCTTGGTGATGCCCGAATCCTTGAACAGCGTGGCGAATTCGTCGCCGATCAGCTTCATCAGGGCCGGGTCGATCTGGTGGTTCAGAAAGGCGTCGACTTTCAGAACCTGATCGGAAAGCACGATGCCTTCTTCGCGGATTTTCTTGTGCAGTGCTTCCATGAAGCTGTCCTCTGTTGGCGCTATGTGCGCCCTAAGGTTTTAAAAAAAGTGGTCAATTCTAGCGCTTTAACATCGCGCGTATATCAGCCAATGCGTTATTGCCGCGCACGGCTTTGACTTCGGTCGGTGTGTCGTCGTTGCCTTCCCACGCCAGATCGTCCGGCGGCAGCTCATCGAGGAAGCGGCTGGGCGCGCAATCGATGATCTCGCCGTACTGCTTGCGCTTGGCGGCGAAGGTGAAGGCCAGCGTCTGACGGGCGCGGGTGATGCCCACGTAGGCCAGGCGGCGTTCCTCTTCGATGGTGTCGGCTTCGATGCTGGAGCGGTGCGGGAGGATTTCCTCTTCCATGCCCATGATGAACACGTACGGGAATTCCAGACCCTTGGACGCATGCAGCGTCATCATCTGCACGCCTTCGGCGCCGTCTTCCTCTTCCTGCTGACGTTCCAGCATGTCGCGCAGGACCAGTTTGCCGATGGCGTCCTCGACGGTCATTTCGCCTTCTTCGTCCTTTTCGAGGGTGTTTTTCAACGCCTCGATCAGGAACCAGACGTTGCTCATCCGGTAATCGGCAGCCTTGTCGCTGGAGCTGTTGGTGCGCAGCCAGTTCTCGTAGTCGATGTCCATGACCATGCTGCGCAGCGCCGAGATCGGGTCTTCGCCGGCGCACTGCTCGCGGACCTTGTCCATGAAGCGCTTGAAGCGCGACAGGCGATCGGTGAAACGGCTGTCCAGATGCTCGCCCAGGCCGATTTCATCGGTGGCGGCGTACATCGAAATCTTCCGTTCGGTGGCGTAGTTGCCGAGTTTTTCCAACGTGGTCGAGCCGATTTCACGGCGCGGCACATTGATCACCCGCAGAAAGGCGTTGTCGTCGTCCGGGTTCACGATCAAGCGGAAGTAGGCCATCAGGTCCTTCACTTCCTGGCGGCCGAAGAAGCTGTTGCCGCCGCTCAGGCGGTACGGCACCTGGTGGTGCTGCAGTTTCAGCTCGATCAACTTGGCCTGATAGTTACCGCGATAAAGAATCGCGAAGTCGCTGTACGGGCGGTCGGTGCGCAAGTGCAGGCTGAGGATTTCCATGGCCACGCGCTCGGCTTCGGCGTCCTCGTTGCGGCAGCGGATCACGCGGATCTCGTCGCCGTGGCCCATTTCACTCCACAACTGCTTCTCGAATTCGTGCGGATTGTTCGAGATCAGCACGTTGGCGCAACGCAGAATGCGGCTGGTGGAGCGGTAGTTCTGCTCGAGCATCACCACTTTCAGGGACGGATAGTCGTCCTTGAGCAGCATCAGGTTTTCCGGCCGCGCACCGCGCCAAGCGTAGATCGACTGGTCGTCGTCGCCTACCACGGTAAATTGGTTGCGCTTGCCGATGAGCATCTTCACCAGCAGGTATTGGCTGGCGTTGGTGTCCTGGTATTCGTCGACCAGCAGGTAGCGAACCTTGTTCTGCCACTTCTCCAGAATGTCGGCGTGCTCTTCGAAGAGTTTTACCGGCAGCAGGATCAGGTCGTCGAAGTCCACCGCGTTAAACGCTTTGAGCGTGCGCTGGTAGTGGGTGTAGACGATGGCGGCAGTCTGTTCCTTGGGGTTGCGCGCGTTCTCCAGCGCCTGAGGCGGCAGGATCAGGTCGTTTTTCCAGGCGCCGATCATATTCTTGATCTCGTCGACGCCGTCTTCGCCCGCGTACTCCTTCTGCATGATGTCGGTCATCAAGGACTTCACGTCGGTCTCGTCGAAGATCGAGAAGCCGGGTTTGTAACCCAACCGCGCGTGTTCCTTGCGAATGATGTTCAGACCGAGGTTGTGGAAGGTGCAGACCGTCAGGCCACGCCCCTCGCCGGCCCGCAGCAGGGTGCCGACCCGCTCTTTCATCTCGCGCGCGGCCTTGTTGGTAAAGGTCATGGCGACGATGTACTGGGCGCGGATGCCGCAGTTCTGGATCAGGTGCGCGATTTTGCGCGTGATCACGCTGGTCTTGCCGGAGCCAGCACCGGCGAGCACCAATAGAGGGCCGCCGACGTAGTTCACGGCTTCTTGCTGCCGGGGATTGAGTCGGGACATACGAAAATTCGGGAGTCGTTGACGAAATGGGCCGGCATTTTAACAGGCTCAGAGAATTGTGCTGCTCTGTCCGACTTGTGACGCACCGCTCGATTCAAATTTGCCGGTTTTGTTACTTTCACGCAGGATGCGCGGAGATTTTGCGGCTAATGTTCTCATTCGTGACACAAAATAACGTTTTGATAACCGTTGTCATTTGGTCATTGAACTGCGCAACGGCATAATGCCCCGCCCACATCATTGCAGAGTCTAGGGAGCTAGCTTGTCTACGCCTGTCGAACCCTTGCGTTTGCTGCTACTGGCCGAAGAGCCAGCGTGGACAGCGTTATTGCGCGAGTGTCTGGCTCCGATGGGGAGCGCGGCGGTGCTGATCAGTGCGCCGAGTTGGGACTCGGTCAGCAGTCTGTTCGAAGACAACCGCCATGCGGTGCTGTTGACCCTTCCCGCACTGCAACCGGCCCCGGGCCGTTGCAGCCTGCCGACCGTATTGCTGCTGGACCACGAGCCGGCGACCGCGCCTGTTGGGGTCAGCGACTGGCTGGTGTTCGACGCCCTCGACGCCGGCATGCTGCGGCGTTGCCTGCGCCATGTGCGTGAGCGCGGCGTACTCGAAAACACCTTGCAACGCCTCGCCGAACAGGATCCGCTGACCGGTATCGCCAACCGTCAGGGTTTTCAGACCTTGCTCACGGCGCGGCTGGCGGAAAACGACGGCCGTGGCCTGGCGCTCGGCCATCTCGATCTCGACAACTTCCGCCACGCCAACGACGCTCTCGGTCATCAGGCCGGCGACCGCTTGATCCTGCAAGTCGTCGCGCGGCTGAAAAGCCAGCTTGAGGCCGGCGATCAACTGGCACGGCTGGGCAGCGACGAATTCGCGCTGTTGATCGATACTCGCCGTGCACCGCAACGCGCCGAATGGATGGCCGAGCGCATCACCGAAGCCTTGTCCGAACCCTACTGGGTCGATGGCGAAAGCCTGTTGATCGGCTCCAGCCTCGGCATCGCCCATGCCCGCGCGCAGGGTGGCGCCGACCCGCTGATGTGGCACGCGCACATCGCCATGCAGCAGGCCAAGAGCACTCAGGGCTGCACCTTTCACATCTTCAACGAACGGATCAACCGCAACGCGCGAAGCATGGCCGACCTCGAAAGTGAGCTGCGCCGGGCCTTGCGTCGCGATGAACTGGAACTGCATTACCAGCCTCGGCTTAATCTTGAGGACGGCCAGATTGTCGGCCTCGAGGCCTTGGTGCGCTGGCGCCACGGCGAGCGCGGTCTGCTGCCGCCAAGTGAATTCGTGCCACTGGCCGAGCAGAGTGGTTTGATCGTGCCGCTGGGTTATTGGGTCATTTCCCGGGCCCTGCGTGACATGCAGGCTTTGCGCGAGCGTGGTTTGCCGGCGTTGCACATGGCGATCAACCTGTCGTTTCGTCAGTTTCAGGACAGTCAGTTATTGCCGACGCTTAGCCGGTTGATCGCCGAACGCGGTGTCGAAGCACAGTGGCTGGAGTTCGAGCTGACTGAAACCGCAGTGATGCGGCGCAGCGATCTGGTCAAACAGACCATGGACGCCCTCGGTCGCCTCGGCGTGCGCTTCTCGCTGGATGACTTCGGTACCGGTTTCTCGTCGTTTGTGCACCTCAACAGCCTGCCGATCACTTTGCTGAAGATCGACAAGAGCTTCGTCGGTGGCATGGAACAGCGCGAAGAAAACCGCAAACTGGTGCATGCGATGATCAACCTCGCGCACAACCTGCATCTGGAAGTCGTGGCTGAAGGGGTGGAAACCCCGGAACAGCTGGAATTGCTGCGCGGCTTTGGTTGCGATCAGGTACAGGGTTATCTGATCAGCCGGCCGTTGCCGCTGGCTGAACTGGTTGAATACCTGACCTTCGGCTCAAGCCAACAGCCCGCCCTCGAAATCGTGAGCTGACCACTAGAGCAAATTTGAAACAACATTGTGGCGAGGGGATTCAGCGAAACGTCGCACCGCCCCGTTCGGCTGCGAAGCAGTCGCAAAACCGTCGCACCGGGTGTAACTGATACACCGCGACATCAGATTTAGGGGCGGCTTCGCCACCCAACGGGGATAAATCCCCTCGCCACGAGTTTCCCTTTTATTGGGGGGATTTCAGTCGGTCTGAGGAACTGTGAATGGCCTGGATGACGCCGGCTCACGCCGAATCATCCGCTTCATCTTCCACTCGAACGCCAGCGTCAAACTCACCGCCGCACACGCCAGGCCCAGCGCCAATCCCCACCAGACCCCCGTCGGCCCCCAGTTCAAATGGAACGCCATCCACCACGCCGCCGGCGCGCCGATCAGCCAGTAGCAAGCGAGCCCGACCAGGAACGTGGTTTTCGCGTCCTTGAGCCCACGGATACAGCCCATGGCAATCGTCTGCGTGCCGTCGAACAGTTCGAACCACGCCGCCACCGCCAACAGGCTCACCGCCAGACGAATGACCTCGGCAAACGCCGGATCGTTGTGATCGAGGAACAACCCGACCAACTGATTCGGCAAAAACCAGAAGACCAACGCAAAGCCAAGCATCACCACCGCACCAAAGACGATCCCGACGCGGCCGGACATCCGTGCATCCAGCAATTGCCCAGCGCCGTAATGCTGGCCGATGCGCATGGTGATCGCATACGACATACCGGCGGGCACCATGAATGCCACCGAAACGATCTGCAGGGCAATCTGGTGCGCGCCCATCTGTGTGCTGCCCATCGTGCCCATGCACAACGCAGCGAAGGCGAACAAGCCGACTTCCACCGCATAGGTGCCACCAATCGGCAGGCCGAGGCGCCAGAGTTCTTTGAGGTATTGCCGATCGGGCCGCGACAGGCCGGCACGCAACGGATACGCGTCATAGGCCGGATGCCGGCGAATATGCCAGGCCAGTGCCAGCGCCATGCAGTTGGCGACAATCGCGGTGACCAGGCCAATGCCCATCAGACCGAGTTTTGGCAGGCCGAACATGCCAGTGATCAGCGCGTAATTGAGCAGGAAGTTGGCCACGGTGCCGGCCAGACTGATGACCATCACCGGCGTCGCCCGACCGATTGCGCTGGTGAAGCCGCGCAGGGCCATGAAGCTCAGATAGCCGGGCAGGGCGAACGGCAGCGCAATCAGAAACTGTCCGGCAGCGATGACGTTGGTTTCAGTCTGGCCGAACAGCAGCAATACGGGTTTCAGATTCCACAGCAGCAATCCGGCGCCCAGCGCCATCAGCCACGCCAGCCACAACCCGGCCTGGGTCAGCCGCGCCGCGCCGATGATGTCGCCGGCGCCCTTGCGGATCGCCACCAAGGTGCCGACGGCCGCGATCACGCCGATGCAGAAAATCGATACGAACGAATAGCTCGCAGCCCCCAGCCCACCGCCGGCCAGCGCTTCGGGGCTGATGCGCGCCATCATCAGGGTGTCGGTCAGCACCATCAACATGTGCGCTAACTGCGAGGCGATCAACGGCCCCGACAGCCGCAGGATGGCCCAGAGTTCGGTACGCACAGGATGCTGCATGGTCATCACCACTCAATTTTCAGAGGGAACAGGAGACCGTCGATTCTCGGCGCTTGGAAGGCTTTGCACAAAGGGATAAAAAGGATGGGTGGCATGATTAAAACTCATCCTGAACTGATTCTGCTAAGTTGGCCGCATCCCGCTACAGGAGCTTTTTGCATGTCCCGTCGACTTCCTCCGTTGTATGCCCTGCGCGCATTTGAAGCCGCGGCGCGGCACAGCTCTTTCACCCGTGCCGCCGAAGAACTGTCGATCACCCAGAGTGCAGTCAGTCGGCACATTCGTACGCTTGAGGATCACTTTGCCTGTCGGCTGTTTCATCGCAGTGGACGCAACTTGCAACTGACCGAAGCGGCGCGCCTGCTGCTGCCCGGTATCCGCGAAGGCTTCACCGCCCTTGAACGCGCTTGCAACACTTTGCGTGCTGAAGACGACATCCTGCGCATGAAAGCCCCGTCAACCCTGACCATGCGCTGGCTGCTGGCGCGCCTTAGTCGCTTCCGTCATTTGCAGCCGGGCAACGAAGTACAACTGACCAGTGCCTGGATGGACGTGGATTCGGTGGACTTCAACGATGAGCCTTTCGATTGTGCCGTGCTGTTGAGTGACGGCCATTTTCCGCCGGACTGGGAGGCCAGCCTGCTTTTTCCCGAAGAGCTGATCCCGGTGGGCGCGCCGAACCTGCTGAATGATCAACCGTGGGATGTTGCGCGACTGGCCAGCGCCGAATTGTTGCACCCGACCCCGGATCGCCGCGATTGGCGCAGTTGGCTGGAGCACATGGGGTTGTCCGATCAGGTCTCGCTCAAGGGCGGTCAGGTGTTCGATACGTTGGAATTGGGGATGATCGCGGCAGCTCGCGGTTACGGCGTGTCGATGGGTGATCTGCTGATGGTGGCCGAAGATGTCGCTCAAGGAAGATTGAGCCTGCCGTGGCCGACGGCGGTCGCCAGTGGATTGAATTATTACCTGGTGTGGCCAAAAACCCGTCCGGGAGGTGAACGTTTGCGCCGCCTTAGCGACTTTCTCCAGGGCGAAGTCCGCGCCATGGAGCTGCCGGCAGTCAAACGCTTGAGCTGAAACGTTCGAGCCGCCACAATGCCGGCCTTCTGCCATAACCCTGCTGAGTGCTCAAGTATTCGGGTTTTCCGCCGACTACGAGCAAGTGGAACCGTCGTGCCGGTATCCACGAGCCACCCCCACTATTAGAAAATTATCCGAGCTGCGATCAAGGAGGATCGAAAAGTTCGGCCAGGAGCTGTCCATGTCTCAACCTCGCGCTCGGATCGCCTCGCAGCTGGGCCTCGCGCTCGCCGTGATACTGGCGATTGTCATCAGCGGCAGTACGGTGTTCGCCTTGCGTTCGCTGGATACCGCCAACCTCGCCACCCGTGAAGAGCACCTGGCCAGCGAAGCACGTCTGCTGGCCGACCAACTGAGCACTTTCCACGGCACGCTGCGTGAAAGCACCCAGCGCCTGAGCGGGTTGTTCGAGAAGCGCTTCAGCGCCGGTCTGAGCATTCATCCCGATGAGCCGGTGACCGTCGCCGGTACGCAAACCCCGGGCCTGCACCTGGGCGGCGAAGTGCTGAACAACAACTTCAAGGAAGTCGACGAGTTCAAGCAGATGACGGCGGGCGTCGCCACGCTGTTCGTGCGCAGCGGCGAAGACTTTGTGCGGGTCAGCACCTCCCTGACCAAACAGGACGGCACCCGCGCCATCGGCACCTTGCTTGATCACGCGCACCCGGCTTACGCGAAGTTGATGGCGGGGCAGGGTTATGTCGGCCGCGCCTTGTTGTTTGATCGCTCTTACATGACTCAGTACACGCCAGTGCGCGACGGCAGCGGCAAGGTGATTGCGGTGCTGTTCGTCGGTTTCGATTACACCGACGCGCAGAACATTCAGTTCGACAACCTCAAGCGTTTCCGCATCGGTCAGAGCGGTTCGCTGGCGTTGCTGGATGAGCAGAACAAATGGCTGGTTCCGCCAGCGGGCGTGCAGGCGCTGGATCAAGCCGTACCGGTGATCAATGGTCTGGTGAAGACCCCGGGCAAAGGCGAGTTCTGGAGCGACAAGTCGGAGGACTTCTACAGCATCGCCGTGCCGTTCGATGGCGGGCCGTGGTCGGTCGTGGCGAGCATGCCGAAGTCGGAAATTCGTGCCGTGACCTGGAGCGTCGGTACGCAACTGGCCATTGGCAGCCTGTTGGCGATGTTGCTGGCGGTGGGTTCGGTGGTGTGGCTGCTGCGCAGCAAACTCGCGCCGCTGAGCGATCTGGTACGTCAGGCCGAAGCCTTGGGCGCCGGTGATCTGAGCGTGCGCCTGAACGTGTCGAGCAATGACGAGATCGGGCAACTGTCCCGCGCGTTCAACCAGATGAGCCAAGCGTTGTCGACCATGGTCGAGCACATCCGCCGCTCTTCGGAAGAGGTCAACAGCCGTGCTCAAGCCTTGTCTGGCCTGTCCGGCGGCGCGTACGAAGGCATGGAGCAGCAGTCTGGCGAAATCACCAGCATGGCCGGTGCGGTTGAAGAGTTCAGCGCCACCTCGCTGAACATTGCCGACAACATGGGCGCCACCCAGCGTCTGGCCCAGGAAAATGCGCAGCAAACACAAATTGGTCGCAGCTCGATGGAAGAAGCTTCGTCGTCGCTGGAGCAAATTGCTGGCGCCCTGAACAGCACCGCCACGGTGATCAACACCCTTGGCCAGCGTTCTCAGGAAATCGGCGGCATCGTTGGCGTGATTACCTCGATTGCCGAACAGACCAACCTGCTCGCGCTTAACGCTGCGATTGAAGCCGCGCGTGCCGGTGAGCAAGGTCGCGGCTTTGCCGTGGTGGCGGATGAAGTGCGCAGCCTGGCGTCGCGTACTCGTCAGGCGACCGATGAAATTTCCAGCATGATCCACAGCATCCAGCAGGAGACCGGCAACGCGATCAGCACCATGGAGCAGGGCAATGTGCTGATGCAGGAAGGTTTGTCGCGTAACGCTAATGTTGCGTCGGCGCTGGCGCGAATCGATGAGCAGAGCCGCTCGGCGGGGCAGCAGTTTGCTGCGATTACCACGGCGACTCAGGAGCAGAGCAGCACCGCGACGTTGCTGAGCAGTAATTTGCAGAGCATTGCGTTGGCCAACAGTGAGCAGCGTGAAGTGGTTTCCAACCTGGCCGTGACCGCCAAGGAGCTTGAGAAATTGGCGGCGGACTTGCGTTCCGAGGTTGATCGCTTCCGTTGATGCGCCTTTGAAATAGCTTTCGCGAGCAGGCTCGCTCCCACAGTGTTCGGTGTGATTCACAGATTTTTTGAAGACCCGGATTCCCTGTGGGAGCGAGCCTGCTCGCGATTGCATCACTGAAGATCTTCGGCATAACAGGCGATCTGTCGATCTAATACACTTGCTGAAACGTTTCCGCAGCGCTATAAAAATGGCACAACTCCAATAAAGGCTGCTGCCATGACCCCGCTCAAACTCGCCGTCGCCCTCGGCGCATTCTCTGCTGCTTCCCACGCCATGGCTTGGGATTACGTCCTTCTCGATACCAACAAACCCGCGCAAAACTGGACGATCACCAGTGAGCAGCTTGGGGTGAAAACCGCCAAACCGTTCTCTGTGAGCCTGCGTACCTTGCACGGTGGGCGGCAGGAAGGTGTCAGCATCGTCGATATCGATAACGGCACGATGAAACTCTCGGTGGTGCCAACCCGGGGCATGAATGTCTTGCAAGCCTCTGTCGGCAACGTGCGCATGGGTTGGGATTCGCCGGTCAAGGACGTGGTCAACCCGGCCTTCATCGAACTCAACGGACGCGGTGGGCTGGGTTGGCTGGAAGGCTTCAATGAGCTGGTCGCCCGCTGCGGTTACGAATGGGTCGGCCATCCCGGCATCGACAATGGTGAGCTGCTGACCTTGCACGGCCGCGCTGCCAACATTCCGGCCAGTACCGTCACGCTGCACATCGACGAAAAACCGCCCTATGCCATCAGCCTCCGCGGTGAGCTGAAAGAGCAAGCCTTCAAGAAAGTCGATTTTTCCGTCGTTACTGAACTGGTCACCGAACCTGGCAGCGTGCGCTTTGCACTTAACGATACGCTGACCAACAACGGCGATTATCCAAAGGAATACCAGGCGCTGTACCACAGCAATTTTAGTACGCCGTTCCTTGAGCAGGGCGCACGTTTTGCGGCTCCGGTAAAACAGGTGTCGCCTTTTAACGACAAGGCCAAGGGCGATCTGCCCGACTGGCAGACCTACCGCGCGCCGACCAAGGACTACGACGAAACCGTCTACAACGTCGTGCCCTATGCCGACGCCAAAGGCGAAACTCTGACCGTTTTGCACAACAAGGCCGGTAGCCTTGGTGTCTCCGTCGGCTTCAATACCCAGCAGTTGCCAGTGTTTTCCCTGTGGAAAAATACCGACACTCAAGGCCAGGGCTATGTCACGGGACTGGAGCCGGGCACCAGTTTTTCCTACAACCGCCGCTATCAGCGCCCGTTGAATCTGGTGCCGACCATTGCGCCAAAGGCCAGCCAACAGTTCCAGATCAGCTACAGCCTGCTGGCGGACAAAGGCGCTGTGGATAACGCGTTGAAGCGCGTGACCGAGATTCAGGCCGGGCGCGACACCGAAGTGCGGCAGACGCCACTGGTTGATCTGACTGAGCATTAAGGCAACGCCGGCCGGTATTGCAGCGCTTCGGCCAGATGCTCACGCTTGATTGCATCGAGTTGCTCAAGGTCTGCCAGGGTTCTTGCGACCTTGAGTAAGCGGTGGGCCGAGCGCAGCGACAGAGTCAGCCGCTCACACGCCGACTCCAGCCAGGTTTCATCGGCTGTGGATAACTTGCAGTGCCGCTTCAACCCTGGCAGATCAAGAAACGCATTGGCGCAACCTTGACGCTTTTGCTGGCGCTCCCGCGCTTCGGCGACCAACGCTGCAGCGCTGGCGCTGTCCTCACCTGGCTTTACTGCTGGGTTCAACGCCGTCGCCTCCCGCGCCACCGTCAGGTGCAAATCGATCCGGTCCAGTAGCGGGCCTGACAGTTTGTTGCGATAGCGTTGGACCATATCCGGTGTGCAGGAGCACTTGCCGCTTGGCTCGCCAAGATATCCACAGGGGCAGGGGTTCATCGCCGCCACTAACTGAAACCTTGCGGGAAAACGCACGCGATCCTTGGCCCGGGCGATCACGATGAAGCCAGACTCCAAAGGCTCACGAAGCACTTCCAGCACCTTGCGATCGAATTCCGGCAACTCATCGAGAAACAGCACGCCGTGGTGGGCGAGGGTGATCTCGCCGGGTTGCGGTTTCGAGCTGCCGCCGACCAGTGCCGGCCCGGATGCCGAGTGGTGCGGTTGGCGGAATGGCCGCTGCGGCCAATGAGTCAGCGGCGCGCCGCTGGCGACGGATTGAATCGCCGCCACTTCCAGCGCTTCGCATTCGGACAGAGGTGGCAGCAGTCCCGGCAACCGGCTGGCCAGCAATGTTTTACCGGTACCCGGCGGCCCGCTGAACAGCAAGTTATGCGCGCCCGCAGCAGCAATCAGCAACGCCCGTTTCGCCGCCACTTGCCCCTGCACTTCATTCAAGTCGGGATAAGGCTTGCTGGCATGCATCAACCCGTCTGACACATACGGCTCAACCGGCGTATGCCCATTGAAATGCGCCACCGCCTCCAACAAATGATCCACCGCAAAGACCTTCAACCCCGAAGCCAGACACGCCTCCTCGGCATTCGCCCGCGGCACCACCAACGCCCGACCCGCCTTGCGCGCCGCCAATGCTGCCGGCAACACGCCACGCACCGCTCGTACCGCGCCGGACAACGCCAACTCACCCAGACATTCCACATCATCGAGCGTCAGACACGGCACCTGCACACTCGCCGACAGAATCCCCAGAGCAATCGCCAGATCAAACCTCCCGCCATCCTTGGGCAGATCCGCCGGCGCCAGATTCAAAGTGATCCGCCGCGCCGGAAACTGCAGCCCGGAATTGATGATCGCGCTGCGTACCCGATCCTTGCTCTCCTTCACCGCCGCCTCGGGCAGCCCGACCATGGTCAGCGACGGCAGACCGTTGGCCAGATGAACTTCGACGGTGACAGCGGGAGCATCCACGCCAATCTGGGCGCGGCTGTGGACGATGGAGAGGGACATGGTCGTTCCTTGAGCTGAATCGGGGGCCGCTTCCTGCGGGTTTTTGAAGGGTAGTCTGGGGAGAGGGCGTTGGTCGGACAGTTTTAAGGGCGAACTTTCACTGGATGTTGCCGGAGGAACTAATCCTCAGGCATAAAAAAACCGCCTGTCAGGCGGTTATTTTGGCGGTACTCAGGTTCCACCACCGGCGAGCCAACCATCGGGCTCCATTTCCTTGCCATAGGTCGCGGCCACTTTCAGAAAATGCCGCTGACTGGCTGAAACTCTGTCCGGCAATCCGAGTGCCTCGGTACCCGGTTTGGACACCCGTGCCGGTTGGGTTTTCTGCTTCTTCTGCTTCATAAACACCTCACGTGCCGGGATGCTTGATTCGATCTTATTGGTCGTCCAATGGAAAGACAAGGCGACCGGTTGTATCAAAATAAAATCCCAGCGTTTGATAGTAAGGGATGGCGCCTGAGTCTGGCTCTTGTACTTCGATTTGCGTGCACCCCAGCTTCCGGGCGTAGAACTCTGTTGTCAGCAATGCCAGCGGAGCGATCCAGCCCCGCAAGGTATTCGTCTTGCAGGTGTGTCCCTGCAAAAGGACGATTTTCATGCAGATCGTGCTTCTTCGCGGTGTTGCGTAGCACAGTCCGCACAGTTCTTCTTCGTACCAGAACGCCAAGTCCAGCCCTTTTGCATCTTTGGTCTTCCAGTCCAAAACAGCGTCCCAGGGATACCCAGCGGGGCCGGTCCACTGGTGGAATGCGTTGATTGCTACTGGAGTAATCGGATCGATCCTGAGTGATAGAGCATCAACTCCAGCCGCCAGGGCTCCTGGGTCCATGGACATTGTTTGATGTGCGAGTTTGCGCGATTCAGATTTGAGTGTCTGATTTCGAAGCTCGGTACCTTTGCCTTTTCTTCGCATCGTCTTGTTCTGTCGGGATCAATATGCAGACGATATCGAAGGCATTGATGCTTACGTAATCAGACGTAGGGGACGGTCCTCGTAGGACTGGGCTTGCGTTAGTGAAGGACGTTGGAGATGGCCAGTTCAGGATGTGAGGGGGCGGAGAGGCAATACTTGATGTCGGCATGGATGAGGGTTTTACGCTGCTCTCGACCGTAAATGAGCTTTGACTCCTGAGCGGTACTGAAGGATCCTCACGCTCGAGGACTGCAACTGCGCATTCGTCGGGACTGGGCACCAGCAAAGCTCCCCCGCATTTTTGGCAGCAGAGAAAGCTGGTTTCTCTGAAGTAGTGACGACGGGCCAGCTCGTCGGATTCTGAACCCAAGGCTGCAAAGCCAGGAGCTAAAGAATCGCTGCGACTACTCTTCTGAACACAAAAAAGGCGTCCTATGGACGCCTTTTTTATTTTTCACTCAGGATCTTTTACCGGCCAGCGAGCCGCTTGGCTGAGGCGCTGGCTAATAGCAACTTCAATAAATCGCCGTTTGTTGGCTGACTTATCGCTAGCCTGCGAGCTTATAGCGATTGCAGCATCCGCGAAGCTCTTTTCCACCATGGTCCCGTCATTGGGCGCTTGGTCTGCTCCCGTTCCACCATCATCAGCGGCACATCTTGTAACCCTATCCACGGCTGGTTATTCCAGTGCAACAAACTCAACGACATATTCGGCCAATTGAGCAGGCTCAGGTGTGGACGTTCGCTTGTGCTGGGATGTTGGGCGTCGCGCAGGGTGGGGATGACTTGGTGGGTGAGCCATTCGCGCAGCGCTCGGTATTCGGGGCAGTAGTGGTAGACGAGGAGGGCGTAGATGCCGGATTCGCTGATCAGCAGGGTGTTTTCGATCTGGTTGTGGATCAGGGTTTTGCGGGTTTGGTATTGGTCTGGGTCGAGTTTTCGCAGCATGCGTTCATTGAGGTAGATGTGTAGCAGGCGACTCAGGTCTCGGGCGCAGAACCAGGGTTGGTTCTGGATGAGGAGGGCGTGGAGGGGGAGTTTGTGGCGGGTGAAGATGTGCGGGCTTAGATAAGTCTCTTCTTGATTCATTGAGCAGTTCCTCTTGCTTAAGGGGCTGCCCTCAATCGTCGCCAAACGATTGGGTGGCAGTTGTACGCGGGTTGGCGAACCGGAGCAAAAGGAACCCGGCAGACCCGAAGGTCTCCCACGCACAACCGCCATGAAACGATGTGGCGGTAAATGTAGCCGCCATCATGGTTGTCGTGCGCCTTAAGCTGTCCAGGTCGCCAAACCCGGTGCTGAACATTCAGCATCGGATGAGCTTAGAAACCTGGGCTTTTCGGCGCAATCGGACGGCGGTGTTGCAGGTTGTAGGACGTTGCCGGGATGGTTGAAGGGCTGGAGATCAAAAGATCGCAGCCTTCGGCAGCTCCTACAGGTGAATCTGAAGGTCGTGCCGACCTTCAATCGCGAGCAGGCTCGCTCCTACAGTGAATTGCGGGCTTATTCGGCGGGCGGTGTCAGCTTGGCTTCCATCTCGGCGACTTTGGCTTCGAGGCTTTCGAGGCGAGCGCGAGTGCGGGCCAGAACAACCATCTGACTATCAAATTCTTCACGGCTTACCAGATCGAGTTTGCTGAACGCACTCTGCAGCAGCATCTTGAACTGGCTTTCGATTTCGGCTTTCGGCAGCGGCGTTTCGCCGTTGAACAAACGGGAGGCGGTGCCGCTCAGGGCGTCGAGGAAGTCTTTGGGCGCGAGCATGGTGGATGTCCTGGAAACAATGGCCGGCAGTGTATCACGCAGTGTCTATAGTCATTTGCACCGGCCGCGATGCACGCTTTTCGCGCAGGCGGACGGACGGCGATGCACCGTTGTTGTGCGTATCCGTCAAGGCTTTTGCGCGGCAGTGCCAGCGACAGTGGCCAATGGATTGAAATCACAGGTTTTTGGCGAGATGGCAAGGTTTCTGCTTAGTCACCTTCGACCCATGCACTGATGCAGTCGCTGTGACGAATGCAGTGCGGCAGGCGAAGCGGGGAGTTTCGTCTGATGCGGTTAGCTGGCGTCAGCGATGCGTTACAAAGCCAGGCACTGCGCTTAGACTTGAGTCGGGTTTGTTTTCCTGGGGCAAGTCCACCAATTCGGGAGAGAGTTTTCATGAAGCTAGTCACTGCCATCATCAAGCCGTTCAAGTTGGACGACGTGCGCGAGTCGCTGTCCGAAATCGGCGTGCAGGGCATTACCGTTACTGAAGTCAAAGGCTTCGGCCGGCAGAAGGGTCACACCGAGCTGTATCGCGGCGCGGAATATGTGGTCGATTTTCTGCCCAAGGTGAAAATCGACGTGGCCATCGACGACAAGGATCTGGATCGGGTTATCGAGGCGATAACCAAGGCGGCCAACACCGGCAAGATCGGTGACGGCAAGATCTTCGTGGTCAATCTGGAACAGGCGATTCGCATCCGTACCGGCGAAACCGATACCGACGCGATTTAAAAGCCGCCACAAACCCCAACGCCCCAGGAGAAAACAATATGACTCTGCGTAAATTCGCAGGGCTAGGAGCCCTGTTGTCCATCGTAATGCCCGGCCTGGCTATGGCGGCAGACGAAGTGGCGGCCCCAGTCCTCAACTCCGGCGACACTGCCTGGATGCTCACCTCGACGGCACTCGTGCTGTTCATGACCATCCCCGGCCTGGCGCTGTTCTACGGCGGCATGGTTCGCTCGAAAAACATTCTTTCCGTGATGATGCAGTGCTTCGCCATTACCGGTCTGATCAGCGTCCTGTGGGTCATTTATGGCTACAGCATCGCGTTCGACACCACCGGCATGGAGCAGGGCGTCGTCAACTTCAACTCCTTTGTCGGCGGCTTCGGCAAGGCGTTCCTCGCGGGCATCACGCCAGCCAGCCTGACCGGGCCTGCTGCGTTGTTCCCTGAGGCGGTGTTCGTCACCTTCCAGATGACCTTCGCGATCATCACTCCGGCGCTGATCGTCGGTGCGTTCGCCGAGCGGATGAAGTTCTCCGCGATGCTGATCTTCATGGGCATCTGGTTCACCCTCGTTTACGCGCCGATTGCGCACATGGTCTGGTCCGGTAACGGTGGCCTGCTGTGGGACTGGGGTGTGCTCGACTTCGCGGGCGGCACCGTGGTGCACATCAACGCCGGTGTGGCCGGTCTGATCTGCTGCCTGGTACTGGGCAAGCGCAAAGGCTTCCCGACCACGCCGATGGCCCCGCACAACCTCGGTTACACCCTGATGGGCGCGGCGATGCTGTGGGTTGGCTGGTTTGGCTTCAACGCCGGTTCCGCTGCGGCGGCCAACGGCACTGCCGGCATGGCGATGCTGGTCACCCAGATTGCTACCGCTGCCGCCGCGCTGGGCTGGATGTTTGCCGAGTGGATCACTCACGGCAAACCTAGCGCACTGGGCATCGCCTCGGGTGTGGTGGCCGGTCTGGTTGCAATCACTCCGGCTGCCGGCACCGTGGGCCCGATGGGCGCACTGGTGATCGGCCTGGCGGCGGGCGTGGTGTGCTTCTTCTGCGCCACTACCTTGAAACGCAAACTCGGTTATGACGACTCCCTGGACGCGTTTGGCGTACACGGTATCGGCGGTATCCTCGGCGCGGTCCTCACCGGTGTGTTCGCTGCTCCGTCGCTGGGTGGCTTCGGCACCGTGACCGACATCGCCGCTCAAGTATGGATTCAGTGCAAAGGTGTCGGCTTCACGGTGATCTACACCGCGATCGTCACCTTCATCATCCTCAAGGTGCTGGACGCCGTGATGGGTCTGCGTGTGACCGAGGAAGAAGAGTCGGTGGGCCTCGATCTGGCACAACACAACGAACGCGGCTACAACCTGTAAGTACGCGCACTGAAAAAAATTGCCCGGTTCGCCGGGCATTTTTTTGTCCGGGATTTGTCATTGAAGGACAAGCTGAAAGGATTTTTCGTACGCCTTTAGTCGTGTTTACGACGGCGGTTTTTCACCGGCCAATGGCTTACATCATTGAGCGAATATTAGGGCCTTTGTTTTTTCCCAGAGCGCGCTAGAATGCGCCCCGAACGTGCGGAGAACTGTATGTGGCAACAGACTCTGATTACCCTGCGGGCACGGCCCCGGGGCTTTCATCTGGTAACGGACGAGTTGATCAACGGCCTGCCTGAACTCAGGGAGTGCCGGGTCGGTCTGTTGCATTTGTGGCTGCAGCATACCTCGGCGTCGTTGACCATCAACGAGAACGCCGATCCGGCGGTCCGTCGCGACTTCGAACGATTTTTCAATCGTCTGATCCCACAAGGAACAGACGGCTATGAGCATAACGACGAAGGCCTGGACGACCTCCCGGCGCACTTCAAAGCCAGCGTGCTGGGTTGCCAGATCAGTCTGCCGGTTTCGGCAGGTCGTTTGGCACTGGGCACCTGGCAGGGCGTTTATCTGGGCGAGCACCGTGATCATGGCGGTGCCCGAAAAGTCCTCGCCACCTTGCACGGTGAAGGGGCATAAACCGTTGGTCACCAATGGTTACTGATTTTTTAACGGCGACTTTCGACAGTTGCCAAAGCTGGTCTATAACTAATCTGCTTTTCGCAAGTCATGAGGTAGAACATGAGCGACGATGATCTGGAAAACGACGACCTCGAAGTAGGCGACGAAGACGAGGCCGAGGAAGGCCTGGAAGCGGCAGCGGAAGACGTTGCTGATGACGATGGCGGCGACGATACGCCGGCCCCGGCTGCCAAAGGCAAAGCCAAGGCTGCGGTGTCGGTAGACGAGTTGCCGAGTATTGAAGCCAAGAACAAGGAGCGCGACGCCCTGGCCAAGGCCATGGAAGAGTTCTTGTCGCGCGGCGGAAAAGTGCAGGAAGTGGAGGCCAATGTGGTCGCCGATCCGCCCAAGAAGCCGGACAACAAGTACGGTAGCCGCCCTATCTGAGGCGTGCCGCTTGCTTGCTGAAAAAGCCCGCCGTCGCTGCGGGCTTTTTCATGGGTGAAAAATCTGAAGGCGATGAAGATCCTGTGGGAGCTGGCTTGCCAGCGATGGCTGCCTGTCAGACAACATTGATGTTGAATGTGCTGGCCTCATCGCTGGCAAGCCAGCTCCCACAGGTGCCGATGTGTCAGTTGGAGGTGGCATTCCAGCGTGCGAGAACGGCTGGCAGATCGGTGAGGCTGCGGATTTCTGCATCCGGCAAACGCTCGGCTTCCCAGACTTTGCCCCCCGGGTTGAACCAGATCGCGCGCAACCCGGCCTGTTGCGCCCCGGCAATGTCATCACCCGGATGATCGCCAATGTGTACGGCGGTTTCGGCGGTGGCGCCGCCGCGCTGCAACGCTTCATGAAACAGTCGCGCATCCGGTTTAGCGATGCCGATATCTTCCGCGCACAGGGCAAACTTGAAGTAATCCGCCAAGCCCAACCGGCGCACGTCGGCGTTACCATTGGTGACCACACCGAGCGAGTAATGATTGGCGAGAATCTCCAGCACCGGCTCGACTTCAGGGAATACCTCGATCTGATGCCGCGCATGCAAGAACACTTCAAAGCTCTTGTCGGCCAACTTCGACGCCTCGCCGTGGGCGTACCCGGCATCCTCCAGCGCATGAAACAACACCCGCCGACGCAAAGCGCTGATCCGATGCTTGAGCCCCGGCTCGCTGGCCAGCACTCGTTCGCGGATCGCCCATAAATGCTCCACCGGTACCGCGCCCAGGTTCGGCGCATGTTCGCTCAGCCATTCGCGCAATACCGCTTCGGCGCTGATGATCACCGGGGCGGTGTCCCACAAGGTGTCGTCGAGGTCGAAGGTGATCAACTGGATGCTCATGAATCGTCGCCTTTCATGCGTTTGGCCCGTGGGTGGGCGCTGTCGTAGACCGCCGCCAGGTGCTGGAAGTCCAGGTGGGTGTAGATCTGCGTGGTCTTGATGTCCGAGTGGCCGAGCAGTTCCTGCACCGCGCGTAGATCCTGCGAAGACTCCAGCAAGTGGCTGGCGAAGGAATGCCGCAGCATGTGCGGGTGCAGGTTCTGCCCCAGTTCGCGCTCGCCGGCCAGTTTGACCCTCACCTGAATCGCTCGCGGGCCGAGGCGTCGGCCTTGCTGGCTGACGAACACGGCGTCGTCCGCCGGATTGGTCATCGCCCGCAACGGCAGCCACTGTTCGAGGGCTTCGCGGGCTTTTTTACCGACCGGCAGCAGGCGGGTTTTGCTGGCCTTGCCGAGCACCTGCACCATGCCATCGGCGAGGTCGAGTTGGTCGAGGTTGAGTCCGGTCAGTTCCGACAAGCGCAGGCCTGAGGAATAGAACAGTTCAAGAATCGCCTGATCACGCCGCGCGAGAAAATCATCCTCCACCGCGCCTTCGAGCAGTTGCAGTGCGCGGTCGGTGTCGAGGGTTTTCGGCAGGCGGCGCTCGCCTTTCGGCGGTGCCAGCCCCGTCGCCGGATCGTGGTCGCAAAGACCTTCACGATTCAGATAGTGGTAGAGCCCGCGCACTGCCGAGAGCAAGCGGGCGAGGCTACGCGAGGACTGGCCTTGCGCATGCAATCGAGCGATCAGGCTGCGCAGGCGCTGAATATCCAGCGCGGCCCAGCTGCCAATGTTCTGCTTGATGCACCAGCCAAGGACTTTATCGAGGTCGCGGCGATAGGCCGACAGTGTGTGCGGCGACACCTGCCGCTCACTGCGCAGGTGTTCGCAGTAAGCGTCCAGTTGTCGTTCCATGCTCAGCGAACCGAGCGCAGGGAGCTGTTGACCCGTGGCAGCACGCGGCCCATGACTTCGGCGATGTAGCTCAAGAACAGCGTGCCGACCGAACTCTTGTAATGCTGCGGGTCACGGCTGGCGATGGCCAGAATTCCGTGGATACCTTGATGGCTGACAGCGACCACGGCGGTGGAGCCGATCTGCAGGCGCTGTTCTTCACCGAAGAGAAAGTCCAGCTCGTGCTCACGCAGTGTGCCGCTGACGCTTTTGCCTTCGGTGAGCAAACCGCCGATGGCGACCTGGGCGTCGGCGTGGGTGACCCAGCGACCGACCGGGGCCGGGTTGTCGCCCAGCAGGATCAGGCTGACAAAAGGCACCTGAAAGTCTTGGCGCAAGCTGTCCTCGACGCTGATCACCACGTCTTCCAGACTGGTGGCGTCCATCAGGGCAAGAATCAAACGGCGGGTCTTGTCGAACAGGCGATCGTTGTCGCGGGCGACATCCATCAGCTGCGAGAGGCGATGACGCATCTCGATGTTGCGGTCGCGCAGAATGGTCATCTGCCGCTCGACCAGCGACACGGTGTCGCCGCGTCGATGGGGAATGCGCATCGCCGGCAGCAGTTCTTCGTGCTCGACGAAGAAGTCCGGATGAGCCTCGAGGTATGCGGCAACCGCTGCCGCCTCCAGGCTCTCGGACGCTGATTCGTCGGACTGTCGGGCGGGTACCTGAGGCTTATCGGTCATGGTTTTTGCTCACTCAAAGACGCACTTGTCCTTCGTATACACGCACTGCCGGACCGGTCATCAGCACCGGTTGGCCAGGGCCTGCCCATTCAATGGACAGACGCCCGCCGGGCAAGTCGATCAACAGCGGCGAATCCATCCACCCCTGACTGATGGCGGCGACAGCCGCCGCACACGCGCCAGTGCCGCAGGCCTGGGTTTCCCCGGCGCCACGTTCCCACACGCGCAGTTGCGCACGGTGGCGGTCGATGACCTGGAGAAAACCGACGTTCACTCGCGCGGGGAAGCGTGGGTGGTGTTCGATTTTCGGCCCCAACTCATGCACCGGTGCGTTGTTGATGTCCTGCACGCGCAACACGGCGTGGGGATTGCCCATCGACACGGCGGCCAGTTCGACCGTGGTGCCGTCGACTTCCAGCTGATAGCTGGTGGCCTGCGCTGGCGCTTCGAACGGAATGTCCGCCGGCACCAGGCGTGGAGCGCCCATGTTCACACCGATCTGGCCGTCGTTACGCACGTCCAGTTCAATGATGCCGCCCTTGGTTTCGACGCGAATCTGCCGTTTCGCGGTCAGACGCTTGTCGAGCACGAAGCGCGCAAAGCAGCGCGCACCGTTGCCGCACTGCTCAACTTCGGAACCGTCGGAGTTGAAGATCCGATAACGGAAATCCACGTCCGGGTTGCTTGGCGCCTCGACGATCAGCAACTGGTCGAAACCGATGCCGGTGTGGCGGTCGCCCCATTGCTTGGCGTGCTTTGGCTGAATATGCGCGTGCTGGCTGACCAGGTCGAGAACCATGAAGTCATTGCCCAAGCCGTGCATTTTAGTAAAACGCAGCAGCATGAGTTACTCCGGCAGCAGGCTTTCGCCGGCAAACAGCTCAGCCACGGTCTCGCGGCGGCGCACTTCAAAAACCTTGTCACCGTCTACCAGCACTTCAGCGGCACGGCCGCGGGTGTTGTAGTTGGAACTCATCACAAAACCGTAGGCACCGGCCGAATGCACGGCCAGCAGATCGCCTTCGGCCAGGGCCAATTCGCGGTCCTTGGCGAGGAAGTCACCGGTTTCGCAGATCGGGCCGACGATGTCGTATTTGCGTGCAGCGCTGTCGCGCGGCTTGACCGCGGTAACGTCCATCCACGCCTGATACAGCGCCGGGCGGATCAGGTCGTTCATTGCTGCGTCGACGATGGCGAAGTCTTTGTGTTCGGTGTGCTTGAGGTACTCGACCTGGGTCAGCAGCACGCCGGCGTTGGCAACGATGAAACGGCCCGGCTCGAACACCAGCGCCAGATCACGACCGTTGAGACGCTCGCGCACAGCCTTGATGTAGTCGGCAGCCAATGGCGGCTCTTCATCGCGGTAGCGAACACCCAAACCACCACCGAGATCGATGTGGCGAAGGTGAATGCCGCAATCACCGAGACGGTCGACCAGATCCAGCAAGCGGTCGAGGGCATCGAGGAAAGGTGGCAATGTGGTCAGTTGCGAACCGATGTGGCAATCGACGCCAACCACTTCCAGGTTCGGCAGATGTGCGGCGCGCACGTACACATCTTCGGCGTCGGCGATGGCGATGCCGAACTTGTTCTCTTTGAGACCGGTGGAGATGTACGGGTGGGTGCCGGCATCGACGTCGGGGTTTACCCGCAGCGAAACCGGTGCGCGAACGCCCAGTTCGGCGGCCACCACTTGCAGGCGCTCCAGCTCGTCGGTGGATTCGACGTTGAAGCAGTGCACGCCGACTTCCAGCGCGCGACGCATGTCGTCACGGGTCTTGCCGACACCGGAAAAGACGATCTTGTCGGGGCTGCCGCCAGCGGCGAGTACGCGTTCCAGTTCGCCACGGGAGACGATGTCGAAACCGGCGCCGAGACGGGCCAGGACATTCAGAACGCCGAGGTTGGAGTTGGCTTTGACCGCGAAGCACACCAGGTGCGGCATGCCGGCCAATGCATCGGCGTAAGCCAGATACTGGGCTTCGATGTGCGCGCGCGAGTAAACGTAGGTAGGCGTGCCGAAGCGGTCGGCGATGGCGGACAGCGCCACACCTTCCGCGAACAGTTCCCCGCCACGGTAGTTAAAAGCGTCCATGGCGATCCCTTATTGGTAAACGTCGTGCTTGTGTGCCTTGGAGGCAGGCTGTTGTTGCGACGATTTGGCTTGCTCGGCCGGGTCCTGGTCGTCGTCGGGCAGGTACAGCGGGCCTTTTTGACCGCAGGCCGAAACGAGGCAGGCAACCGCGACGAGCGCAGCAAGGGAAGAGATCAGGCGCTTCATGGCGAAATCCTTGAAAATGCGTTAATTGCGCCGGAGTATACCGGCCACCCGGCAGCTTGCCTATGCGAGGGGGTTCCCGTCCGGCGGGGCTTGCCCAAAGCTGCCCGAACCGCCGCAATCCCTTGTAGGAGCAGAGCTTGCTCGCGAAAGCGTTGTATCAGTCAGCATCATTGTTGAATGATTGACCGCTTTCGCGAGCAAGCTTTGCTCCTACAAAGGGTGGTGAGGGTGCTTGGTCGTTATTCTTTGCAATCAGCGGGGCGCGTCCGTATCTTTCGGCGCTTGAGCCTGATCAGACATTTTTTGAGGTTGCCGCAATGAGTTTGTCCGAAGCCCGTTTCCACGATCTGGTCGATGAAACCCAGGAAAAACTGGAAGACATCTTTGATGAAAGTGACCTGGATATCGATCTGGAAAGTTCGGCCGGTGTGCTGACTGTCAAGTTCGAAAACGGCTCGCAGCTGATCTTCAGCCGTCAGGAGCCGCTGCGTCAGCTGTGGCTGGCGGCGGTATCCGGTGGGTTCCACTTTGACTACGACGAAGAAAGCGAACGCTGGATGTGCGACAAGAGCGAAGAGCAACTGGGCGAAATGCTCGAGCGCATCGTCAAGCAGCAGGCCGGCGCCGAATTCGATTTCGAAGGTCTGTGATTCCGTGACTGACACCGCTCCTGTCCGGCCACCCAAGCCGCTATACAGCAACATCAGCCCGGCGGTGCCATCACCGTGCAGCGGCGTGTGCCGGCTGGATGAGCAGAAGGTTTGCCTGGGCTGCTTCCGGCATGTCGAAGACATTCGTGAATGGCGTTCGGCAGACGACCAGCGCCGCCGGGTCATCTGCGCCCAAGCCACAGACCGTCGCAATTCCTCAGTGTAGGAGCTGCCGCAGGCTGCGATCTTTTGCTTTTAAAGATTCAGGATCAAAAGATCGCAGCCTGCGGTAGCTCTTGCAGAGGGAGCATGGGGTGGGTGGCTTGTATATTTTTTGAGCTGTGATAGTGTCCGAACACGCCTCAACCCATCGAGGCCTGGTGAAAACCCCGCCTTTTTTGGCGGGGTTTTGCTTTTTTTGTGTGCAGAAGAAAGGAGTCTGCCCGGATCATGACCGCACCTTCCATCACTCTTACCCGTCTGGACGTGCAACGTCTGGAGCGCCTGATCGACAGCCTGGATGACACGCTGCCGGGCGTGATCGCGCTGCAAACCGAACTGGATCGCGCCGATACACTGGTCGCCCACGATGAAGTGCCCGCCGATGTCGTGACCATGAATTCCCGTGTGCATTGCCGCGAAGAAGGCAGTGGCAAGGACTATCACCTGACGTTGGTCTATCCGAAAGACGCCAATGCCGACGAAGGCAAGATCTCGATCCTCGCGCCGGTAGGCAGCGCACTGCTGGGCCTGAAAGTCGGTCAACACATTGACTGGCCGGCACCCGGTGGCAAGACCCTCAAGCTGACTTTGCTCGAAGTCGAATCGCAGCCCGCCAACGGTGGCGCATTCCCCGAGTAACCTCGTTTCAGACCTGTTCGAGCGCCTCGTTCAGGGCGCGCTCCAGGTCGGCCTTGTAGCGCAGATATAAATTGCTTGAACTCTGACCATCACCGAGCAGGCCCGACAGGTCCAGGTCGGTGATGTAACAGCGATAGCGCTCGGATTCACGGCGCTGCTCGATGATCTCCCGGGCGACCACACTGAACAATTGGTCGCCATGCTCCAACTCACTGAATTCCCGCTGATTGCAATACAAGGTGACTTGCACTTCCCCAGGTGCGGCTTTGCCGACGATCGCCTGCACGTCGTAGAACGGTTTGTTCACTGGCGTCTGCGGCGCTGGTCGCGCTTCGACCCGCCGCGCGCGTCCCGGGCCCGAAGGCAATAACTGGTAATACAAAATCTCAGGCCCGACCTCGGGGCTGGCATCCATCGGCAGCACCGCTTCACGGCGGAACTGGATCGATTGCAGAAAACGTTGCAGGGGTATCAGCAAGCTCTGTTCGTCGTGGTAAGGCAAATGTTGCTGCCACAGCGCGTTGAACTCATCCAGCACGTACAACTCGGCCTGCTGCTCGGTGATCCGGTAGAACACCTGAACACATTCCGGCTGGCCCATCGGCAGGATCAGTGCGAGGTCGTGCTCTTCCAGCGCCATCGGATCCAGGTGCAGCGGGCTGTAGCGCGGCTGTTCTTCGCCGAGGTAATCGAGCAGCGCGGGCAGGGTGGCGAGGGCAACATGGTTGACCTGGCCCGGCACCAACTCCAGCACGTGATAGTGCTGCTGCACCTGAATCAGGTAGCGGTGGTTCAAATCACTGAGCAACAGGTTCTGCGCGGTGTCGACGATTTCTTCCACGCGGCGGGCAATGAACTGTGCGCGGTTATGGCAGAAGCAGCGCACCTTCAGCGACGGTTGCGACGGCCCGCGCGGCAGGTTGTTGAGGTAGTCGCGCAGACAGTCGAGCAGGGCGTGGGGCCCGTCGAAGCGGTTGACCAGCACTTCGTTCCAGCTATTGAGCGTGACCTGATCGAGGGTCAACACGAGGTTTTCACGCACGCCGGCGTAACTCAGCGAGTCGGTGCGTTCGGTGGTCATCAGGATGTTCAGGTCGCGGTGATGCTTGAGCGGATCGACGCCGACATTGACCAGCATCAGCACCTCACTCGGCACCGCCGCGCGCAGCAAAGGCTCTTCGGCGACGGTGGGCAAGGGCAGGGCGATGCACTGTTGCAGGCTCCCTAGAAGGTTGAACAGTTCAAACTCGCTCAGGTCGCTGGTGCCGGGGTGCAGGGCCAGGCGGGTGCTGTTGTCGATCACGCCGTTGCGATGACTCCAGGTCAGCAACTCCAGCAGCTCGCGGCTGCGCTTGATCGGTGCAAAGTGTTCCCACTCCAGCGCGGTAAGGCTGCCGTTGTACAGGCCCCACTGGGTTTGCCCCGGTTCCTTTTTGTTGCGCGATTGCACCAGGGTCAGGGTGTCTTCGGCCAGATCCGGGGCGATGCCGGGATTGATGAACTCGACCTTGTCGGCCTTGCGCTCGAACGCTGCATAAAGCCTGCGACCGAGGACGTTGAGGTCGCGTTTGTTGATCAGGCTGACGGTTTGTTCGGTGCGGGCGAACTGGGTCAGGAAGCGATAGCTGTAATTCAGCTCATTGACCAGCGCGCGGCGTTCGGCGCTGACCTGACGGACTTTCCACTGGCTGCGGCTATCGAGCAACGCCAGTTGCCGCTGATCCCAATGCCATTCACTGGCCAGACGTTCGAGCAGCGAGCGCTGCCAGCTCTGCGTGCGGCTGTTGCCGGTGAGCTTGCGGTTTACCTTCAGATACAGGGCGCGCCGCACCAGCTCCAGACGCTCCGGCTCGTTGCGCGCGACGAGGTATTCCTCAATACGTCGATACACGACCATGTACGGATCCAGTTCATCGAGATCCAGTTGATTGGCGAACACGGCTTTTTTGAAGCGCAGGCTCAGGCACTGCACCTTCGGATGCTCGCTGGCGTAGACCTCGGTCAGCAACAGTTTGAGCACTGACTTGTAGGGCGACTCGATGCCTTTGAACAGCTGCCACAACCCGGCACCGATGAATTCCCCCGGCGGAATCGTCGCCAGGTTGCCGAGATCGAGGGTTTCGTCAGCGCGGATAAAGCGCTTCGACAGCAGGGTGTGGGTGTAACCGTCGTAGGCGGTTTCTTCGTAAACCGGCACCAGCCACCAGATCGGCGTGCGCCCGGCCAGCCAGATCGCCGTGCGATAAAACTCGTCGAGCAGCAGATAGTGCTGGGTGCTGCCGCAGTTTTCCGAGCTGAGCTGGTTGTCGCGTTCACCTTTGACGAAGCGCACCGGGTCTATCAGGAAGAAATGCGCTTCGGCACCCTGGCTCGCGGCCCAGACTTCGAGCAACTGGCATTTTTTGCTCAGCTCGGCGAGTTCGCTCTCGCTCAGATCCGGCGCGTGGCAGACCCACACGTCCATGTCGCTTTGATCGGCCTGGGCCAGCGTGCCGAGGCTGCCCATCAGGAACAGACCGTGAATCGGACGCGGCGGGTTGCTGCCGTGGCGCGGCTTATAAGAGAACGAACGCGTCAGGCGCTGGGCTTCGGCGAGCACAGTGGTGTCGGGATCGTAATTCGACAGACCGGCCGGCGTACTGCCCGAGACGTAACCCGGCAGCAGCGGATGATTGACGTGGAAGAACAGCGGCAACAGCGTCAGCACGCTCTGTTGGCGGGGCGATAAACCTTCGAGGGCGCGGCCGAGGCGGCCTTCATTGAGTTTTAGAAATCGCGCGCGCAGCTGGCTGAGAACCTTGCGGTCAATTCCCTCGTCCAGGTCGGGGCGGATTTCGTGGGTGCGCGTCATGTCAGCTCAAACCGGCTCGCGGGCTCGGACGTAGAGGGTCTCGGAATGTGAGGCAGTTTAGCCTCTGCACAGCGGGACTTTTAAGCTGAATTTGTTTTTTGACGTCAGATTTCTATCGCGGACAACCGGGCAGGCCCGCGGAAATCCCGTGGCAGGAGTTCCCGTGGGCAAAGTCGGGGGGAATCAGGCGGTTTCTTGCTCTCTCAGAATCGTCAGCACGGTTTGCACATTTTGCGCGGCATCACGACCGAGGCTGGTCAGATAACCACCGTCTGGCTGGTCGGTCAGGTCCTTTTCAAAGAGGCGTTTGGCGGCAGAAATATGTTTCGGGGCAGCGGTCTGATGAATTTTCAAACCTTCCTGGGAACTGTCCAGGGGAAAGAGTGCGAGGACTTCCAGTTCGGCAACCAGCTCAGGGGTAAGCGACATAAGGACTCCAGACTTTCTAGGAATTAGACGACAGCGCCCCTAAGGTGAACCCGCTGGTGCGGCATGTCCAGTGCTTCAGATCAGGGATTTTGTCTTGAGGCGGATTCCAGTGTAGTCCGGCTCCGTGAGATGGCTGGCCGGATACGTAACAAACCTTGTGGGAGCGAGCCTGCTCGCGAATACGGTGTGTCATTGAGCGTGTTTTTGCTGATGCACCGCATTCGCGAGCAGGCTCGCTCCCACAGGGGATTGTGTTGTTACGGCTTTTCGGGCGGCAGCTCTGGCAATGCGCGCAGGGCCGCTTCATACCACTCGGTATTGAATGGACGGTCTTCTTCGAGCATCGCATCAATCTCGTAAGCCAGCACGTGGGCCATCAGATTGAGGATCTCTTCACGCTCAGTGCCCACCAACGTCAGCTTGTTGAATATCGCTTTGGCCGCTGGCGGGTTGTCGCTTTCGATCTGGTTCTCGATGGCTTCGATCAACGTAGCCTCGGTGAACTCTTCTTCGTCGTTGTCATTGTCGATGTCTGTCGGCTCGCTCATGGCAGGCTCCTCAAGGAAAGGCGCCAGTTTACCCGCATTCAGCGGCGTGATGCTGCTGGCGGGAAACGCCCGGGCGATCTATAAACAGGCACTGCCCACCCCGCACGGCCCGGAGGCTATGTGATGCTCAAGCTCTACGGATTCTCAGTCAGCAACTACTACAACATGGTCAAACTGGCACTGCTGGAAAAAGGCCTGCCGTTCGAAGAGGTCACGTTCTACCCGACGTCGACCCCGGAATCACTGGCCATCAGCCCGCGCGGTAAAGTGCCGGTGCTGGGCGTGGACGCCGGTTTTATCAACGAAACCGCGATCATCCTCGAGTACCTCGAACAGACCCAGCAAGGCACGCCACTGCTGCCGAGCGATCCGTTCGAGCGGGCGCAGGTGCTGGCAATCGCCAAGGAAATCGAGTTGTACATCGAACTGCCGGGCCGCGCTTGTTATGGCGAGGCATTCTTCGGCATGACCCTGCCGGACGCGATCAAGGAGAAGACTAAAACCGAGTTGCTGCTGGGCTTTGCAGCGCTGGGCAGACACGGCAAATTCGCGCCGTACGTGGCGGGCGACAGTCTGACCATTGCCGATTTGTACTTCCTCTACAGCGTGCCGCTGGCCTGTGCGGTCGGGCAGAAGCTGTTCGGGATTGATTTGCTGGCAGAGATGCCGCAGGCGAAGGCGCTGCTGGAGCGACTTGAACAGAATCCGCATGTGCAGAAGGTTGCAGCGGATAAGGAAGCAGCGATGCCGGCGTTTTTGGCGATGATCGCGGCAAAGAAGTGAGTTTTGTAGTGATTTGAACGCAGCTATCGCGAGCAGGCTCACTCCTACAGGGGAACGTATTCCAATGTAGGAGTGAGCCTGCTCGCGATGCTTTTGGCTTTTGCTTTTAGCGGGCGGCGACGAGCGCCTGACCGCGAACCACAGCTGCCTTGACCTGCGCCGGCGCAGTGCCGCCGATATGGTCACGGGCATTCACCGAGCCTTCCAGGGTCAGCACGGCGAACACGTCCTGTTCGATCTGATCGCTGAACTGACGCAGCTCTTCCAGGCTCATCTCGGCCAGATCCTTGCCAGTGTCCACGCCGTACTTCACTGCGTGGCCGACGATTTCGTGGCAGTCACGGAACGGCAGGCCACGGCGTACCAGGTAGTCAGCGAGGTCGGTTGCGGTGGAGAAACCACGCAACGCCGCTTCACGCATGATCGCGTGTTTCGGCTTGATCGCCGGGATCATGTCGGCAAAGGCGCGCAGCGAGTCGCGCAGGGTGTCGGCGGCATCGAACAGCGGCTCTTTGTCTTCCTGGTTGTCCTTGTTGTAGGCCAAAGGCTGGCCTTTCATCAAGGTCAGCAGGCCCATCAGCGCACCGAACACACGGCCGGTCTTGCCGCGCACCAGTTCAGGTACGTCGGGGTTTTTCTTTTGCGGCATGATCGAGCTGCCGGTGCAGAAACGGTCCGGCAGATCGATGAACTGGAACTGCGCGCTGGTCCATAGCACCAGCTCTTCGGAGAAACGCGACAGGTGCATCATCGCGATGCTAGCAGCCGAGCAGAATTCGATGGCGAAGTCGCGATCGGAAACGTTGTCCAGCGAGTTGCCGCCCACTGCGTCGAAATTCAACAGCTGTGCGGTGAATTCGCGGTCGATCGGGTAGGTAGTGCCGGCCAGCGCGGCGCTGCCCAATGGCATGCGGTTGGTGCGCTTGCGGCAGTCGACCAGACGCTCGTAGTCGCGGCTGAGCATTTCGAACCAGGCCAGCATGTGGTGCCCGAAGGTCACTGGCTGTGCGGTCTGCAAGTGGGTGAAGCCGGGCATGATGCTGCCGGCTTCGCGTTCGGCTTGCTCGAGCAGGCCTTTTTGCAGGCGGGTGATTTCGGCGAGGATCAGGTCGATCTCGTCACGCAGCCACAGGCGGATGTCGGTGGCGACCTGGTCGTTACGGCTGCGGCCAGTGTGGAGTTTCTTGCCGGTCACGCCGATGCGATCGGTCAGGCGCGCTTCGATGTTCATGTGCACGTCTTCGAGGTCGATGCGCCAGTCGAATTGACCGGCCTCGATTTCGCCCTGAATGGTCTTCAGGCCATCAATGATGCTGTCGCGCTCGGCATCGGTCAGCACGCCAACCTTGGCCAGCATGGTGGCGTGGGCGATCGAACCCATGATGTCGTGGCGATACAGGCGCTGGTCGAAAGTGACGGAGGCGGTGAAGCGGGCGACGAAGGCGTCGACGGGTTCACTGAAGCGGCCGCCCCAGGACTGATTGGTCTTGTCAGTGCTCATGAATTCGCTCGTATCGGCTTGAAGAAAAAAGGCGTGAAACGCTGGCGCGGATAATAACAGGGTTGCCCAGACTGTCGCTGACACTGGTCGATACGTTTTTTTCTCATCTCGTCATCCATAGTCGGCGCTGGCCCCGGGGGATTTGCGCAAGGATATTTTTCGATTGAGCAATATCGGCCCGGCGAGCGTCTACAGTTGGACATAAGGGTCGGCGCGACTGCGGATCGCGCAAAGGTCTGGCCGCCGACTATAAGAAGAGGGGTGGGTGTATTGTCTTTTGACAAACCTCGTGAAAAACGCAGGAAACAGCGGGCTTTGAGCGGTACGACCCGGACACTGGCAAATATTGCTGGCCGACGTACGGCACTTTTTGGCGCTCGGGCTAGTCTTAGCGTGGATCGCGGTGACGGACGTCACTTCACCTGTCTACGCTATCCTTGTGCGAGACTCACGCAGGAATCCAGCGCAATATGAATGTCCTGATCGTTGATGACGAACCACTGGCTCGCGAGCGCCTCAGCCGAATGGTGAGCGAGCTCGAGGGTTATACAGTCCTGGAGCCGAGCGCCACGAATGGCGAAGAGGCGTTGGCACTGATCGACAGCCACAAGCCGGATATCGTGCTGCTCGATATCCGCATGCCGGGCCTGGACGGCCTGCAGGTTGCTGCCCGTCTGTGCGAACGCGAAACACCGCCGGCGGTGGTGTTTTGCACCAGTCCCGATGAATTTGCCGTGGAAGCCCTGCAGGCCAGCGCCGTGGGCTATGTGGTGAAACCCGTGCGAACCGAACATCTGCATGAAGCCCTGAAACGGGCTGAACGTCCCAACCGGGCGCAACTTTCGGCCCTGACCCGTCCTGCTGCCGAAAGCGGCACCGGCCCTCGCAGCCACATCAGCGCACGCACCCGCAAAGGCATCGAACTGATTCCTCTGGATCAGGTGGTCTATTTCATTGCCGACCACAAGTATGTGACCCTGCGCCATGAAGCCGGCGAAGTGCTGCTGGACGAGCCGCTCAAGGCCCTCGAAGACGAATTCGGTGAGCGCTTCGTGCGCATCCACCGCAACGCGCTGGTCGCGCGCGATCGTATCGAACGTTTGCAACGTACCCCGCTGGGCCATTTCCAGCTGTTCCTCAAAGGCCTCAACGGTGACGCGCTGATCGTCAGCCGTCGGCATGTGGCCGGTGTACGCAAGATGATGCAGGGCTTGTAACCCGGATACTCCGGGTGGCACCAACGACTTTTTACCGGGCATTGCAGGCCAGGGAGGCCACTTCGTTTCTGATTCAAGTCAAAGTGGATTTGGCTGAGCTGTTATTATCCGCCGTATCTATTCAGTACGGATTGATCCATGTCCTCTCGCGAAATCCGCATCGCCACCCGTAAAAGTGCGCTGGCCCTCTGGCAGGCCGAATACGTCAAAGCCCGTCTGGAAGAGGCCCATCCCGGCCTGCTGGTGACGCTGGTGCCCATGGTCAGTCGCGGCGACAAGCTGCTCGATTCGCCACTGTCGAAGATCGGTGGCAAAGGCCTGTTCGTCAAAGAACTGGAAACCGCGCTGCTGGAAAACGCAGCCGACATCGCCGTCCACTCGATGAAAGACGTACCGATGGACTTCCCTGAAGGCCTCGGTCTGTTCTGCATCTGCGAGCGCGAAGACCCGCGCGATGCGTTCGTCTCCAATACCTACGCCAGCCTTGAGTCGCTGCCTGCCGGCAGCATCGTTGGCACTTCGAGCCTGCGGCGTCAGGCGCAATTGCTGACCCGTCGCCCTGATCTGCAAATCCGCTTCCTGCGCGGTAACGTCAATACTCGCCTGGCCAAGCTCGATGCCGGCGAGTACGACGCGATCATCCTCGCGGCGGCCGGTCTGATCCGTCTCGGTTTCGAAGATCGCATCACCTCGGCCATCAGTGTCGATGACAGTCTGCCAGCCGGTGGCCAGGGTGCAGTCGGCATCGAATGCCGCAGCGTCGACACTGAAATCCATGCCTTGCTGGCGCCGCTGCATCACGCCGATACCTCATCTCGCGTCACCGCCGAACGTGCCCTCAACAAACATTTGAATGGCGGCTGCCAAGTGCCGATCGCCTGCTACGCCGTGCTTGAAGGCGAGCAGTTGTGGTTGCGTGGTCTGGTCGGCGAGCCGAGCGGCGGCAAGCTGCTCAGTGCGCAAGCCCGTGCACCGCGAGCCGATGCCGAAGCGTTGGGTGTGAAAGTCGCAGAAGACCTGCTCAGCCAGGGCGCGGACGACATTCTCAAGGCTGTCTACGGTGAGGCAGGTCACGAGTGACCGGTTGGCGCCTGCTGCTGACGCGCCCTGCGGATGACTGTGCGGCGCTGGCCGAGACGTTGGCCGGGCAGGGGGTTTTCAGCAGTTGCCTGCCGCTTCTGGAAATCGCGCCGCTGCCGGTCTCTGACAAAATGCGCCAGACGATTGCGCAGCTGGGCGGTTGTAACGCGTTGATCGTGGTGAGCAAACCGGCGGCGCGCCTCGCGCTGGATCTGCTCGATGCCTCTGCGCCGTCCTCACTGGCGATGCCGTGGTTCACCGTTGGTGCGGCGACGGCGCAGATTCTGCTGGAGCGCGGCCTGGACGTGCACTGCCCGGCGGAAGGCGATGACAGCGAAGCCTTGTTGCAATTGCCGCGTCTGCGTGCAGCGGTGGCCCAGCCCGGTTCGCGGGTGTTGATCCTGCGCGGCGAAGGTGGTCGCGAGCTGCTCGCCGAGCGTCTGCGTGCGCTTGGTGCTAGTGTCGAGTATCTGGAATTGTATCGACGTGAGCTGCCAGCCTATGCGTCGGACGAACTGCAGCAGCGCATCGAAGCGGAACGCTTGAACGGGCTGGTGGTCAGCAGTGGACAGGGTTTTGAGCACCTGCGTCAGTTGGCCGGTGATGCCTGGCCTGCGCTGGCGCAGTTGCCGTTGTTTGTACCAAGCCCGAGGGTCGCCGAGCTGGCACGTGCCGCCGGGGCTCAAACAGTTGTGGATTGCCGCGGCGCGAGTGCCGCGGCTTTGCTGACGGCGTTACGGGAGCATCCCGTGGCCGTTCTCTAATGCAAAGGATGGATACGTGAGCGAAACAGCCTTGCCTAAAGATGACGTGCAACCTGTGTTGGAAAAGCAGGTTGAAACTCCACCACCGGCCAAAGAGCCGCGCCGAGGCAATGGACTGGCCATCGTCGCCTTGTTGCTCGGTGCTGCCGGGGTTGCGATCGGTGGCTGGGGTGTCTGGCAGGTGCGCCACCTGCAAAGCAACACTCAACAGCAGTTGGGTCAGGTGCAGGCGTTGAACGATCAGGCGCAGAGCTTGAAGCTCAACGATCAGCGTCTGACCGAGCGCCTCGCGCAGTTGCCGGGGGCCGACGAACTTGCCGAACGCCAGCGTCTGGTCACGCAACTTCAGGGCGATCAGCAACGCCTCAATCAACGTCTGGAAACAGTGCTTGGCGCCAGCCGCAAGGACTGGCGACTGGCCGAAGCCGAGCACTTGTTGCGCCTGGCCAGCCTGCGCCTCTCGGCGTTGCAGGACATCAGCAGCGCTCAAGCGCTGGTGCAGGGCGCTGACGAAATCCTTCGCGAGCAGAACGATCCAGGGTCCTTCGCCGCCCGCGAGCAAGTGGCGAAAACGCTGGTGGCGTTGCGCAGCACTGCGCAGCCGGATCGCACTGGCTTGTTCCTGCGCCTCGGTGCTTTGCGGGATCAGGTCATCGATCTCACCGAGTTGGCCCCGGAATACAAGGATCGCGGCGAATCGCTGCTCGGCCTGACTGCCGACGGTGACGGCGCCAGTCGCTGGGCGCAGTGGTGGGATCAAATCTCGCGGTACATCCGTATCGATTTCAACGCTGACAAGAACGTGCGACCACTGCTGGCCGGACAAAGTCTGAGTCAGGTGCGCCTGGCCCTGAGCCTCGCGTTGGAGCAGGCGCAATGGGCCGCTCTCAATGGGCAGGCGCCGGTGTATACCCAGGCTTTGGCCGAGGCGCGTGACGTCCTCAAGGGCAACTTCAATCCGGACAATGCGCAGAGCAAAGTGATGCTGGAACAGGTGGCGGAGCTGAGCAAAGAGCCTGTCACGGTCAATACTCCGGATCTGGCCGGCACTCTCAGTGCAGTGCAGGCGTATCTGGAACGGCGCAACGTCAACGCCGAAGAATCGGTGAAGCCCTTCGCCAAACCTGCCGCCAACACCGCGCAGGAGGCCACCCCATGAAACGCCTGTATGTGATTGTGTTCCTGGTGATCGCTGTGACGGCGGCGCTGGGGCTGGCCATTGCTCAGCATTCCGGTTACGTGCTGGTTGCCTACAAGAGCTTTCGCTATGAGTCGAGTCTGTGGGCGACCTTGGCAGTCATCGCCGTGCTGTGGCTGCTGATCTGGGGCATCAAGGCGCTGGTTGAATTGGTGATGACCTCCAGCGGCGTGGTCAATCCATGGTCGCGACGCAACCGCAGCCGTCGCGTGCAAGTGGCGATCGAACACGGTCAACTGGACTTAGCCGAAGGTCGTTGGGCCAGCGCGCAACGTCATCTTCATCGCGCCGCTGAAGCCGAGCGCCAACCACTGCTGTATTACCTCGGCGCTGCTCGTGCTGCTAATGAACAAGGTCACTACGAGGAATGCGATCAGCTGCTTGAACGTGCCCTGGAGCGGCAGCCGCAGGCCGAGCTGGCGATTGCCTTGAGCCATGCGCAGTTGCAGACCGATCGTGGCGACACCGACGGGGCACTGGTCACGCTGCAAGCGATGCATGAACGCCATCCGCACAATGCGCAGACGTTGCGTCAGTTGCAGCGTCTGTATCAGCAGCGGGGTGAATGGTCGTCGGTGATTCGTCTGCTGCCGGAGCTGCGCAAGGATAAAGTCCTGCCCAAGGCCGAACTGGCTGAACTGGAACGGCGCGCCTGGGGCGAGAACCTGTCGCTGGCGGCGCAGCGCGAAGAGGACGGCACGGTAGGCCTGCAATCGCTGAATCGAGCCTGGCAACAGCTGACATCGGCGCAACGCCAGGAGCCGCCGCTGGTGCTGGCGTACGCCGAACAACTGCGTCAGCTCGGCGCTCAGGTTGAAGCCGAAGAAGTGTTGCGCACCGCTATAAAGCGCAACTACGACAGCCATCTGGCGCGTCTGTACGGTCTGGTGCGCGGCAGCGATCCGGCGCGTCAGCTGCAAACCGCGGAAGGCTGGCTCAAAGAGCATCCGGCCGATCCGAGCCTGCTGTTGACCCTGGGCCGCTTGTGTCTGCAAACCAGCCTGTGGGGCAAGGCGCGGGATTATCTGGAAAGCAGCCTGCGTGTGCAGCGCAATCCTGAAACCTGTGCAGAGCTGGCGCGTTTACTGGCGCAATTGGGTGACACCGAACGCAGTAACCAGTTGTTCCAGGAGGGCCTCGGTCTTTTGGATGAACGTCTTCTGGCGGCACCCTTGCCAGTGCCTGCTCGCGCCTGAAATCACGGGGGAGTTGGCTTCCCCCGTACACCTTCTGCGACTGAATAATTACCCGCCAATTGGCCTCAAAGGCAAAGTCCTACGCCTTGCTTCACCTTTTCCTCTCCACTCTGTCGGGATTTCCCTACACCTTTGCTGAAGTGTCGCCAGCCCCTTGCCTTGAAAGGCTGACGCGCTTTCCTCTACCGTAACTGCCTGTCTCTACTGTTACGGAAAAGCCATGTCGTTGGCCTGCTCACGCTCCTTGTTTTTCATGGCTTTCACTGCGGGGGCCGTTGCCCTGGGAGCTTCCTATTACCTTGAATATGCGGTTGGCCTGGTGCCGTGCAGTCTGTGTCTGGCGCAGCGATTGTTCATGACGCTGCTGACAGCCTGTTGCGGGCTGGCGGCAGTGCATGGCCCGCAGCGCACAGGCCTGGCGTGCTATTGGGTCGCCGCGCTGGGGGCCAGTGTTGGCGGAGGCGCGGCGGCCTGGCGTCAGGTGCTGTTACAGAGCGATCCGGTGGTGCAGTTGGTGAACTGCTCACCCGATCCCGAAGCGTTTTTCAGCAGCCTGCCGTGGCTGTGTGCAGCGGTGCGAATGTTTAACGGCAGTGCCGATTGCGCTGAAATATCCTGGACGCTGTTTGACTTGAGCATCCCGGAATGGAGTCTGCTGTTCTTTGTCGCGGTGTCGACGCTGGCGTTTTTTCAACTCATGCGGCTGGTCTGGAACGCTCTGCAGCGACCGCTCAGCGGCGAAGCGTCGCACCGAGGGCTGGTCAGGGATTAAACACTTGTATGAACTTTATCTCCTGCGTACCTTGAAGCCATAGGCGTGCGGGCATAATCTGGCCCGCACGTGTCATTGGATTTATGTTGCTCGATGACGCTCTGCCCGGCCGCCCTCCAAGCGATAAACCAGAAGAGAGGCGCGGGTGTAGAGCAGCATGACCCACAAGGGAAGAGAGATCGCCATGCTCGAAAGTTGTCAGAATGCTCAGGAACGTTGGGGTGGAGTTCATCTGCTGATCGACCGCTGGTTGCAAGAGCGTGAAGAGCTGATTGGCGCCTACGACAAACTCGGTGACCAGCCTCAGACGTTGTCCGAGAGCCGCAAGCCCTTGCAGGAATTCTGCGGTGTGCTGGTCGATTACGTGTCGGCCGGGCACTTCGAAATCTACGAACAGCTGACGGGCGAAGCCAGGGCGTTCAACGACAAGCGGGGTCTCGAGCTTGCCGAAACGCTCTACCCGCGCATCGACGTCATCACCGAGAAACTGCTCGCGTTCAACGATCTGTGCGATGAAGGCAAGTGCGTTGTCGAGAAGTTCAAGGAACTCGGCGGTCTGCTCCATGAGCGCTTTGAGCTTGAAGATTGCCTGATCGAAGTGCTGCATACAGCACACAAGGAAGAGGATCCGGTTCAGGCCTGATCCAGATCCCGATCAAAAAAACGGTGCGCCCAAAGCGCACCGTTTTTTATTGCCTGCTCAACTCGTCGCGCCGCGCAATTCCACTTCAAACACCAGCGGTGTGAACGGTGCGATCAAGTCACCGGCACCATCCGCGCCGTACGCTTGATCCGATGGAATCACCAGTCGCCATTTCGCACCTACCGGCATGTTCTGCAACGCGGTGCGCCAGCCAGCGATCACGCTGTCGAGGTTGAACCACTGCGGCTGAGTGTTCTGATCGAACACGGTGCCGTCCGGCAACCGCCCGATATACAACACCTGCACTTTTCCATCAGGGCCGGCCTTGGTACCAGTGCCTGGCGTCAACTCGGTCAGCAAGATACCGTCGGCCAATTCCTTCACGCCCGGTTTGGCTTTTTCTGCGGTGAGAAAACGTTGTTCGTTTTCCATCGCAGCATCGCTCGAGGGTTGTGAGGAATGCTCGGCATTCTGCGATTCGTGATCGGCCAGAATCTGCTCGATGCGTGCTTCGCTGAGCGCCAGCGGCTTGCCTTGATAGGCCTGCTGCAAGCCTTCGATCAACGCCTGAATCTGTAGCTGCGGGACTTCCTGACGCAGCCGTTCGCCGAGGCTGGCGCCGAGGCTGTAAGCAAGATCGTGAGCGTCATTCGCGGTGGTTTTGTCGTCGGCCTGGGCCGCCGAAAAAACCATGCAGAGGGATAAAAAAAGGTAGCGCGACATGGGCACTCTCCAACCTGAGATGCGGTGGATTATGCCAGCGCAAACGTCTGCAACGGTGAACTGCTTTTGTATTGTTGAAGAACATTTTCACTTCGGTGCAACGCAACGGAATTGATACTGTCAAGATGACCTAGCGGCGGTAGCAGCAGAGGTCTAGTATGAGCCGCACTCACGTCAGCCAGGAGGTAAACCATGTCGGCCACCAAGAAGCCTGTAAATACTCCGTTGCACTTACTCCAACAACTCTCGGGCAGCTTGCTCGAGCATTTGGAAAACGCTTGCTCGCAAGCCTTGGCTGATGCTGAAAAATTGCTCGCCAAACTGGAAAAGCAACGCGGCAAGGCGCAAGAAAAACTGCACAAATCCCGCACCAAATTGCAGGACGCAGCTGCCGCCGGTAAAGCCAAGGCGCAGACCAAAGCCAAAGGCGCAGTGAAAGAACTCGAAGACCTGCTCGATGCCCTGAAGGATCGTCAGTCCGATACCCGCAGCTACATTCTGCAACTCAAGCGCGATGCCCAGGAAAGCCTGAAACTGGCCCAGGGTGTTGGCCGCGTTCAAGAAGCTGTGGGCAAAGTATTGTCGACTCGCTCGGCTAAACCAGCGGCGGCACCGGCGAAGAAAGCAGCAGCCAAACCGGCAGCAGCCAAGGCTCCGGCAAAAGCAAAAACTGCGGCGGCCAAACCTGCTGCAAAAGCTGCTACTAAAACTGCGGCCAAGCCAGCTGTAAAAGCGCCGGTGAAAGCGGCTGCAAAACCAGCTGCCAAAACAGCGGCAAAACCTGCAGCGAAAAAACCCGCTGCAGCGAGCGCTGCAAAACCAGCGGCTAAAACCACTGCGGCAAAACCTGCTGCCCGTACTGCCGCTGCTAAACCAGCTACCCGCGCTGTCGCTGCCAAACCAGCTGCTGCCAAAGCTGCGCCAGCGAAAACCGCTGCCGCCAAACCGGCCGCTAAACCCGCTGCCAAAGCTGCAGCAAAACCAGCAGCAAAACCTGCTGCTAAAACTGCCGCTGCCAAACCAGCTGCAGCGAAACCCGTTGCAAAAGCTGCGGCAAAACCCGCCGTAAAAGCCGCCGCCAAACCGGCAGCCAAGCCAGCCGCCAAACCGGCCGCCGCTGCTAAACCAGCGACTGCTGCCGCCAAGCCTGCTGCTGCAAAAACAGCCGCCAAGCCTGCTGCAAAACCTGCCGTGAAAAAGCCAGCCGCTGCCAAACCAGCTGCCGCCAAACCGGCCACTGCACCAGCCGCCAAGCCTGCCGCAGCGGCAACTTCGGCTGCTCCAGCGGCACCTGCTCCAGCCGCTACTGCCTCGACACCTTCGACTGCGCCAACGCCAGCCGCTGCGTCGAGCGTCAGCAACAACCCAACCAGCGCCTCCTAAGTGTCGGTTACCGCGACGCGCAGCACTTGCAGCGCGTCGCGGTTCGGGCTGGCGACCGCTCCCGCCAGGCTTTCCAACCATTCCCCCGACGCTGAGGCGTCATGCATCGGCCAGTCTTGAGCCGTTTGCTCCAGTTGCCACAGCAGATGCCGTTCGGCTTCCAGCTCCAGCGTTTTCATTTGTTCGCGTAAGCCTCTCAGCACCGGATCTTCCGCTGCCAGGGTTTTCCATTGCGTGCGCAAGGCCCGCAGCGGCTGCACGACCTCCACATCCCAAGGCCCCACCAGCATTGCCAGTTGCCGCGCGCGTTGTTCGTCGTAGGCCACACCGCGTTGTTCCAGCCATAGACCGCACAGCAGCAGGCAGACATTGGCGCCCGCCGTCTGCAATTGCAGGCAAGCGTGTTCCACACCCGGTCGGGCGTAGGTGGTAAGGGAAAAGCTCCACAGGTCAGAGGACATCGTGCTACTCGCGCCAGTTGTGAGCGAAGCTGGTAGACTCCGCCGCCATTATGATCCGACTTCAGAACCTGACTTTACAGCGTGGCCCGCAACGTCTGCTAGAAGACGCCGAGCTGACCCTGCACGCCGGCCACAAAGCCGGCCTCATCGGTGCCAACGGCGCCGGCAAATCGAGCCTGTTCGCCTTGATTCGGGGTGAATTGCACCCTGACTCGGGTGGCTGCTACTTGCCGGCCGACTGGCGCATCGCCCATATGCGCCAGGAGATCGAGACGCTCGAACGTCTGGCGGTCGACTATGTGCTCGATGGCGACCTGCGTCTACGCGAGGTGCAACGTGACCTCGCTGCCGCCGAGGCTGCCCATGACGGTGCCGCGCAGGCCCGCCTGCACGCCGAACTCGACAGCGCGGATGGCTACACCGCCGATGCGCGCGCGCGCAAATTGCTCGCCGGTCTCGGTTTCACCAATGAGCAGATGGATCGTCAGGTCGGTGATTTTTCCGGCGGCTGGCGGATGCGTCTGAATCTGGCGCAGGCCTTGATGTGCCCGTCGGACTTGTTGTTGCTCGACGAACCGACCAACCACTTGGATCTCGACGCGATCATCTGGCTCGAAGAGTGGCTGAAAAGCTACCCGGGCACCTTGCTGTTGATTTCCCACGACCGCGATTTCCTCGACGAAGTCGTCGACCACGTGGCGCATGTCGATCAGCGCAAAATCACTTTGTATCGCGGTGGCTACACCGCGTTCGAACGCGCCCGTGCCGAGCGTCTGGCCCAGCAGCAACAGGCCTACGAGAAGCAGCAGGCGCAGCGTGCGCACATGGAAAGCTACATCGCCCGCTTCAAGGCCCAGGCGACCAAGGCCCGTCAGGCGCAGAGCCGGATCAAAGCGCTGGAGCGGATGGAAGAGTTGTCGGCGGCCCACGTCGATTCGCCGTTCGATTTCGTCTTCCGCGAATCAACCAAGATCTCCAGCCCGCTGATCGACCTGTCCGACGCGCGTCTGGGCTACGGCGATAAAACCATCCTCGAGAAGGTCAAGCTGCAACTGACCCCGGGTGCGCGGATCGGTCTGCTCGGCCCGAACGGCGCGGGTAAGTCGACGCTGATCAAGAACCTTGCCGGCGAGCTATCACCGATCGCCGGGCGCCTGACCCGTGGCGAGAACACCGTGGTCGGCTACTTCGCTCAGCATCAGCTCGATTCGCTGGACTCCAAGGCCAGCCCGTTGTTGCACATGCAGCGACTGGCGCCGACCGAGCGCGAGCAGACCTTGCGTGACTTCCTCGGCGGTTTCGACTTCCGTGGCGCGCGGATCGACGAGCCGGTGCTGAATTTCTCCGGTGGCGAAAAGGCTCGTCTGGCCCTGGCGTTGATCGCCTGGGAACGTCCGAACCTGCTGCTGCTCGACGAACCGACCAACCACCTCGACCTGGAAATGCGCCTGGCACTGACCATGGCGTTGCAGGAATTCAGCGGCGCGGTACTGGTGGTGTCTCACGATCGGCACTTGCTCAAGAGCACCACCGACAACTTCTACCTGGTTGCCGATGGCAAGGTCGAAGAGTTCGATGGCGACCTCGAAGATTACGCGCGTTGGCTGGTGGAGTACCGTCAGCGCAATGCGCCGGTCAGCAACACCCCGGTCAACCCGGACAAGACCGACAAGAAGGCTCAGCGTCAGGCTGCCGCTGCACTGCGCCAGCAACTGGCGCCGCACAAGCGTGAAGCCGACAAGCTCGAAGCCGAGCTGGGCAAGCTTCACGAGAAGCTCGCCAAGGTCGATGCCAGCCTCGGCGACAGCGACATCTACGAGCCGGCGCGCAAGCACGAGTTGCGTGATCTGCTGGCCGAACAAGCCAAGCTGAAAGTGCGCGAAGCCGAGCTTGAAGAGGCGTGGATGGAAGCGCTGGAAACCCTGGAAAGCATGCAAGCGGAGCTGGAGGCGCTGTCCTGATGGAAGCGTTCCAGTTGCCGTTGCCAGCAGTGTGGATAGAGCCGATCTGGCTCGGCGTGCAGATTCTGCTGATCCTGCTGGCCGGTTACATTGCCCAGCGCTTTGTCGCCAAATGCCTGACCCGGTTGGGCGAACGCTATCCGTTCCCGCCGCAGTTGCTGATGCCACTGCGTGGCGTGCTGCGCTGGCTGATCATGGGCAGCGCGGTGATCTTTGTGCTGGAACGCCTCGGCGTGTCCGCCACGGTGTTGTGGACCGCGTTGTCCGGTTTTGTTGCCGTGGCGGCGGTGGCGTTCTTCGCGATGTGGAGTGTGCTGTCGAATCTGTTGTGCGCGATTCTGATCTTCACCGTCGGGCCGTTTCGACTGGGCGATATCGTCGAGCTAGTGGACACCACGGACAAGCCCGGTGTGAAAGGGCGGGTGGTGGCGATCAATCTGCTCTACACCACGTTGATCGAGGCCGAGGAATTGGGCACCGGTAGCGCGATGGTGCAGGTGCCGAACAGTCTGTTCTTCCAGCGCTCGGTGCGACGCTGGCGTGGGACGGATGTGTTTCCTTCGAGCGGCTTCGAAAAGTAGATTTCGGGGCGTCTGTTCTGACGCTTTCGCGAGCAGGCTCGCTCCCACATTTGAAATGCGTTTCCCTGTGGGAGCGAGCCTTTTCGCGAAAAGCCCCTCCAGCCGTGATTGCGGCACCATCCTGCAAAAAATTAATGGTCAACCATTCCAAACCGCATTAGCTTGGACGTCTGTGACGATTCAGAGTCGAGGTGTGCGATGGAGCTTCAAACATGGCTGGCGTTTTTCGCCGCCTGCTGGGTGATCAGTCTTTCTCCGGGCGCTGGCGCCATTGCGTCAATGTCCAGCGGTCTGCAATACGGTTTCTGGCGTGGCTACTGGAACGCCCTGGGTCTGCAAATCGGCCTGGCGGTGCAGATTGCGATTGTCGGCGCCGGCGTTGGCGCAATCCTGACTGCTTCGGCTACCGCGTTCCATGCAATCAAATGGTTCGGTGTCGCTTACCTGGTTTATCTGGCGATCAAGCAGTGGCGTGCGCTGCCTATGGACATGAGCGATGACGCGGCGGTGCGGCCGATCGGCAAGCCGCTGGCATTGGTGTTCCGTGGTTTTCTGGTGAACATCAGCAACCCCAAGGCACTGGTGTTCATGCTGGCGGTACTGCCGCAGTTCATCAATCCACATGCACCGCTGCTGATCCAGTACGTGGTGATCGGCGCGACCATGATCTGCGTCGACCTTATTGTGATGGCGGGCTACACCGGCCTGGCGTCGAAAGTGCTGCGCTTGTTGCGCACACCGACGCAGCAGAAGCGGATGAACCGCACGTTTGCCGGGTTGTTCATTGGCGCAGCGGCGTTTATGGCGACGTTGCGTAAAGCAGCGGCGTAAACCACGCAGGCACAAAAAAGGCGACCTCATGAGGTCGCCTTTTTCATTGCCCTTTCTGGCTAGTGAGCTTTTGTGGCGAGGGGATTTATCCCCGTTGGGCTGCGAAGCGGCCCCTTCTTTTAAGATCAAGAGGGCCCGCTGCGCGAGCCAGCGGGGATAAATCCCCTCGCCACAGGAAGCCCGCATCCAAGATCAGCGCAAGATCATTGGCGCCGTATCACGCGGCAGATTGTTGCGCTGCGCCGGCTCCCGCGGCTGCTCGTAACCGCCACCACCGAGCTGCATGCTCAGTTGCCCGGCCACGTCCTCACCCAATGCCTTTGACACATCGCGAACAACCCGTGGGCGGTTCAGCGAGATTTTGATGTCGCGATGGTTCACCAGTTTGGTGTCCTGCGCTTCACCCATTGCCGTGAAGGCCGAAGTGATCTCGAAGGTCTTGGTGTTGATCAGGCTGAAATCTGCCACCAGCGTCAGGCCCAGCACCGCCGAATAGCTGTCGGTATTCGCCAGCTCGTTGATGTCCTGGGTGAAGTAAAAGGCGAACTCATGAGGTCGCCTTTTTCATTTCTGCCGGTTGAAGATCAACTGTGGCGAGGGGGCTTTTGTGGTGAGGGGATTTATCCCCGTTGGGCTGCGAAGCGGCCCCTTCTTTTAAGATCAAGAGGGCCCGCTGCGCGAGCCAACGGGGATAAATCCCCTCGCCACAGGAAGCCGGCATCCAAGATCAGCGCAAGATCATTGGCGCCGTATCACGCTGCAGATTGTTGCGCTGTGGCGCTTCGCGCGGCTGCTCGTAACCGCCACCACCGAGCTGCATGCTCAGTTGCCCGGCCACGTCCTCACCCAATGCCTTTGACACATCGCGAACGACCCGTGGGCGGTTCAGCGAGATTTTGATGTCGCGATGGTTCACCAGTTTGGTGTCCTGCGCTTCACCCATTGCCGTGAAGGCCGAAGTGATCTCGAAGGTCTTGGTGTTGATCAGGCTGAAATCTGCCACCAGCGTCAGGCCCAGCACCGCCGAATAGCTGTCGGTGTTCGCCAGCTCGTTGATGTCCTGGGTGAAGTAAAAGGCGAACTCATGAGGTCGCCTTTTTCATTTCTGCCGGTTGAAGATCAACTGTGGCGAGGGGGCTTTTGTGGCGAGGGGATTTATCCCCGTTGGGCTGCGAAGCGGCCCCTTCTTTCAAGATCAAGAGGGCCCGCTGCGCGAGCCAACGGGGATAAATCCCCTCGCCACAGGAAGCCCGCATCCAAGATCAGCGCAGGATGACCGGCGCCGTATCACGCGGCAGATTGTTGCGCTGTGGCGCTTCACGCGGCTGCTCATAACCGCCACCACCGAGCTGCATGCTCAGTTGCCCGGCGACGTCCTCACCCAATGCCTTTGACACATCGCGAACGACCCGTGGGCGGTTCAGCGAGATTTTGATGTCGCGATGGTTCACCAGTTTGGTGTCCTGCGCTTCACCCATTGCCGTGAAGGCCGAAGTGATCTCGAAGGTCTTGGTGTTGATCAGGCTGAAATCTGCCACCAGCGTCAGGCCCAGCACCGCCGAATAGCTGTCGGTGTTCGCCAGCTCGTTGATGTCCTGGGTGAAGTAAAAGGCGACCTCATGAGGTCGCCTTTTTCATTTCTGCCGGTTGAAGATCAACTGTGGCGAGGGGGCTTTTGTGGCGAGGGGATTTATCCCCGTTGGGCTGCGCAGCGGCCCCTCTTTCAAGATCAAGAGGGCCCGCTGCGCGAGCCAACGGGGATAAATCCCCTCGCCACAGGAAAGCAGTTCTCCACATCAATCAGCGCAAGATCATTGGCGCCGTATCACGCGGCAGATTGTTGCGCTGCGCCGGCTCCCGCGGCTGCTCGTAACCGCCACCACCGAGCTGCATACTCAGTTGCCCGGCCACGTCCTCACCCAATGCCTTTGACACATCGCGAACGACCCGTGGGCGGTTCAGCGAGATTTTGATGTCGCGATGGTTCACCAGTTTGGTGTCCTGCGCTTCACCCATTGCCGTGAAGGCCGAGGTGATCTCGAAGGTCTTGGTATTGATCAGGCTGAAATCTGCCACCAGCGTCAGGCCCAGCACCGCCGAATAGCTGTCGGTATTCGCCAGCTCGTTGATGTCCTGGGTGAAGTCGATGTCCGACACCGTGCCGAACAGAACATAGTCGGCACCCTTGAAGTTGCCGGCCTTGATCCGCTTGATCACATCGTAGACGTCACCCTTGGACGATGCGGTGTACGGCGTGCCCTGCACCAGCTGGAACATGCCGGTACGCAGAATTTCACCCTTGATGTCGCCGGTGAATTTGCGCAGCTCGCCCTGTTCGATGTAGCTGGTGGTCGCTTCGATCTCGTTGTAGCTCGAAGAACCGCTGGCGCTGTAGTAACTCTCGCGGTGATTGCTCTGGGCCGAAACGATGTGGATGTATTGCTCCACACGCTCCTGATACGCCAGATCCGTCACCGCGACTTTCGGGGCCGCTTGCGCGCCAAACGCGCAAGCCAGGGCCATCATGCCAATCCATGCGCGCATCGATTAACGCTCCGTGGTTTTGCGGATCTCTTTTTCGTCCATCCACTCGGCCAGACCGCTTTCCACGTCGATCAATTGCAGGCTGAATTTGTAGAAGACGTCCTTGTAATCGCTGCTGCGCTTGACGATCGAGCTGATCGAACCTTCGATGCGGTACTTGGCAGCCACCATGTTGCCGGTCTTGGCCACGGTGCTCTTCTTGTACAGACCGCTCTGGTTCTGCAGCTTCAACTGGTCAACCTGGCTCTGCATCGCATTGTTGTCGCTGGCGAAACGGGCAACGCCGGTTTTCATCAGCTGGGTCTTGATGCTGGTGGTGATTTCGCGTGTATCGATGTACTCGCTGGTCTTGTTCTTCACGTCGTAGACCTGAACCACAGGACGATTTTGCAGAATGCCGGACTGAGCCAGCGAGCGGGTCATCGACTCGGCGATCATTTGCAGATCGGTCGAACCGAATTCGTTGGTCACGGTTTCAACCGCTTTGGTGTCGCCGTAGCTAATGTTCTTGCTGCCCAGGGTCGGCGAGGTATTGGCGCAACCGGAGGCCAGCAGGGCGATTACGGCGATGCAGGAAAAGCGTACAAACATGGCAATGTTCTCTAAATCAGGAATAGGGTGGCGGGCTTAAGGCGTCTTGAGTTCCAGACGGAAGTCCACGGCTTTCGGCGTCGGGGCGATGCCCTGGATGAAGCTGGTTTGCGCGCCGTACATCATCTGGCTTTTCCAGACTTCTTCTTCGGCGATCGGGAAACCTTCCGGGCCGAGCCAGGCGAAGCGGTAGTAGAACGTCTTGTTGCTGTTGAGGGTGTTGCTCAACTGCACGTTGACGGTCATGAAACCGTTTTCGCGGGCGACGCGCATGGCGCCGACGACGATGTGTTTCTGTGGCCCCATGGCCACGACTTTGCTCGCGGCGCTGCCCGGTTCAGGCGGCGGCGGGGTGGCGCAGCCGCTCGCCAGCAAGGCGAGGGCGGCGACGGCGATGAGTTTGAAGCGCATGCAAAGACTCCGTTCTTAAGGTTGTTTGAGGCTGGCGACGTTGGTCGCGCCGGCGCTCGGGATGACGTGGGCGGCGAGACCGCCAGCGAATACCTGATTGCCGACGGCACGCAGGCTGATCACTTGATAGCGCTGATCAACGGTGACCTTGACCACCGAACCACCTACAGCGCTCGGCAAGGTGACCTGGTGTTCACCTTTCTTCAAGCGCAGACGCACCACTTGGGTGTTGTCCGGCAGGGTGCGCCACGTACGGGTATCGGCACCTTCGAGCACGGCTGAAGAAATACCGACCGCGAGACCGGCCAGCGGGTTGGTTTCGTTGATCTTCTTCTGTGCCACGCCTTTGGTGATCGCGCGCACGGTGGTGCGCACGATGATCCCCGGCATGTCATCGCGCAGGGCGCGGCGGGACATGGCGGTGGTGCTGTTGAGGGCGGTCAGGTTGACTTGCTGGCCGTCGACACCGATCTGTGCGAATGGCGCGGTGGAGGTGTCGGCCTTGATGATCGGGAACGACAGTGGGGTGATCACAACGTTGTTGGAGATCGGCAATGGCAATGGCACCCGAATCGAATCACGGGCCGGCGCCAGACCGCTTTGCACGACGATCAGGATGTCGCTGTCGTCGCTTTTGCTCGGCTTGTCGAGGTTGACCAGCGCCTGTTCCAGCAGCGGCGTGTTCGGGCGCAGTTCGGCTGCCTTGCGGTAGCCCGGCGCAGCCAGATCTTTTTCACCGAGGGCTTCATAGACGTAGCCGGCCAGGTAATGGCTGAACGCACTCTGGTAGCTGTTTTTCAGGCTGACCACTTCCGGCGCGTCGAGGCTGGCGACCGGATAACCCTGCAGGTCCTTGTATTGAGTCTTGATGCCTTCTTTCTCGGCTTCTTCCTCGCTCTTGAGGTATTCCTTGTCACGCAGATCGGCGATCACCGCTTCGCGTTCGTGAGTCTTCTTGATCGCGGTACGCGCGCCGTCGAAGTCATTGACCGCCAGCAGGTTCAGGGCCATCTGCGTGGTCAGCATGACTTTTTCGTAGTCGTAGCCTTCGTAGCGACGGACTTTGTCGTTGACGATGAAACTGCCGAACTGAGCGAGGTATTTGCCGGTGTCGAGTTTGACCGAATCTTCCCACTGACCGACCACTACATCGGCGCTGGTCCAGGCGTTCTGGCTGCCGGACAGGTCGCCCTTGGCACGCAGCAGTTCACCTTTCTCGAAGTAATAGAGCAGGTCTTTGTCCGGGCCGCTGTTGTTCTTTTCCAGCAGGGTCAGGGCGGCGTCGACGTGGCCGCTGGCCAGTTGCTGGTTGGTCTGGGCCAGTTCGGAGTCGTAGTTGCGAAAAGCGGAACAACCGGACAGCAGAGTGACAGCGCTGAGCGCGATCAAGGTGGGAGCGCGGAATGCCATGGGGGTACTTCTTCCCTGGAGTAAATACAGCCGCGGATGCTGGTCGGGCTGGTATGACCCATCGACAGTGGCGCTGGCCTCCTGCCAATTCCTCATATCCTGAGGAGCTTTAATGCCGTTTCGCAATAGCGAGGGCGCGGCATTATAAACGGGAGGTGATGGCTATGTAATAGCTTTTTAATTGCACTGGTTAGTTAGATGCCATTACGGCGGCGGAGGTGTTTCGGGGAACAGCCATGACGATCCTATGTAACGGTTCTGCCCCATGAATACCCGCAGGCTGAACACCTGATGGCTCTGGTCAACGCGCACGGTGAACCCGTCCTCTGCATGGTGGTAGGGAAAACGCACGCGGTGCAGGCCTTTTTTCAGGCGCAGCCGTGCGACCAGGGTTTTGTCCGGCAGGGTGCGCCAGGTGCGCGTGTCAGCCTCTTCGAACGGGTCGTGCTCGGTGACTACCAGTGAAGCCTTGGAGGGATCGCGTTGGTTCTTTTCAGCCTGGCCGATTGCCGCCATGTTGGCGCGAAACATGGCACGCGAAATGATCGCCGGCATGTCATCACGCAAGGTGCGCATGGCCATGTCGGTGACGCTGTTGATCATCGTGAGTTTGTGTTGTTTGCCGTCGACGACGATATCCGTCAGGGCGGGCGTAAGGGTATCGGGCACCATCACCGGAAACGAGATCGGCGCGACAATCGTCAGATTTTCGTTGAGTCGCACCGGGATTGGCACTTGCACCGAACTGCGTGCCGGGGCGAAACCGCTTTGCACCACGACCAGGATCTCGCTTTCATCGTCGGCTGGCCCGGGCTTGTCCAGATTACGCAAAGCGCTTTCGAGGAAGGGCACGCCCGGACGCAACTCGATCGCCTGACGATAACCCGGCGCCGCGAGCGTGCGTTCACCCAAGGCTTCATAGGTAAATCCAGCCAGATAATGGCTGAACGCGCTCTGGTAACCGTTTTTCAGTTCGATGACCTGCGGGGCGTCGAGGACGGCGACCGGATAGCCTTGCAGGTCTTTGTAATGCAGCTTGATACCTTCTTGTTTCGCTTGCTCTTCAGCTTCTTCGTATTGCCGCTCGCGCTGGCGGGCAATCAGGGTTTCGCGCTCGTGGGTTTTCTTGATGTCGGCGCGGGCATTGTCGAAATCGTTGTCCGCCAGTTGGTTGAGGGCCATCTCGGTGGTCAGCATGACTTTTTCGTAGTCATAGCCGTCGTAGCGCAGCAGCTTGTCGTTGACCAGCATCGTGCCTATTTCGTTGCCGAAGCGGGTCAGCAGCTTCATGGGGGCGGAGTGCACGGCGTCTTCGCGCTGGATAATCATCTGGTCAGCCCTGCGCCACGCTTCCTGGCTTTTTGGCAGGGCAGTGCCGGCGCTGAGAATCGCACCTCGCTCCAGGTAATACAGCAGATCCTTGTCTTCCCAGGGGTTGTTCAGTTCTAACAGGTAGAGCGCTTCGTTGAGATTACCCTTCGCCATCTGGTCGATGGTCTCCTGCATCTCCTGATCGTAATTACGGTAGGCGGCGCATCCGCTCAGTTGCACGGCGGCGCTGAACAGCAGGAAAAACGGCAAGCAATGGCGCATGGAGGCAGGTTCTTCCGTGAACGGCAATGGCTGGGAGGTGACGCATTATAGGGTTGGTTTGAGGTCCGGAGTTGTCGTCGAGTGCACGGCTGAACTTCCCGCCAACGACCACGAAAGTGCGCTGAAACATAAACGCCGACAAAGCTTGAGAGAAACGTCGTCGGAGTGAACAATATGTAACTCTGTATTTCCCCTTGAGAACCCTTCATGACTGCCTCGTCCCGATTTCTGGCCTGGCTGGTGTTCCCGCTGTGCGCCCTGAGCAGCTTCAATCTGCTGGCCGACACCGTGGAAGGCGCGCCGCAAGCGCTGCACCTGCTCGATTACATCAGCGCCGATTACCCGCCGACGGTCGAGGCGGGAAAAATTCTCGACGACGCCGAATACCGCGAGCAGCTGGAATTCACTCAGGCGTTGCAGAGCCTGATCAGCGCGCTGCCGGCCAAGCCGGAAAAGGCCGCGCTGGAACAGGGCGTCGATGCGCTGCACAGTGCGATCACGGCGAGGCAGGACGGTGCGGACGTCGCCCGTCAGGCGCGGCAACTGGGGGCGAAACTGGCCGTGGCCTATGAAGTCAGCCAGGCACCGATCATCACCCCGGACCCTGCACGTGGCGCGCCGCTGTATGCGCAAAATTGCTCGGTGTGCCACGGCGACAGCGGCGTCGGTGACGGCCCGGCAGCGCTCGGCATGACGCCTGCGCCAGCCAATCTGCGGGAAGCTGCGCGGATGGATCACCTGAGCCTGTATGCGATCTACAGTACCCTCGGTCAAGGCGTCGAAGGCACCGACATGCCGGCGTTCGCCGATCAGCTCGACGATCGTCAGCGCTGGGATCTGGCCACCTACATCGCCGGCTTCAGCGCCGATGCGGCGGCCGCCAAGTCCGAGAAAACCTACAACATCGCCGACCTGGCGCGTCAGACCCCGGCCGAAGTACAGGCCGCCGAGGGCGCACCAGCGGCGGCGACGTTCCGTGCGCAACGGGCGCAGCCGCCGCAGGTCAAACGTGGCCCGGCGCAGTTGCTCGACTACACCGCCGCGACGCTGGACAAGAGCCTGGCGGCGTACCGAGCCGGTGAGCACGATCAGGCCTATGACCTGTCCGTAGCGGCGTATCTGGAAGGTTTCGAGCTGGTCGAAAGTTCGCTGGATAACGTCGACGCTAACGTGCGCAAAGACACCGAAAAATCGCTGATGGCTTATCGGCAATCGTTGCAGGACGGTTTGCCGGTCGAGCAGGCCGAGCAGCGTCTGGATGTGGCCAAAGCCAAGCTGAAGGAATCCGCCGGTCTGCTGGGCAGCGATGGCTTGAGCTGGTCTTTGAGTTACATCTCCGGGCTGCTGATTCTGCTGCGCGAAGGGCTGGAAGCGATTCTGGTGCTGGCGGCGATCCTCGCATTCCTGCGCAATACCGGCCAGCAATCGGCGGTGCGCAGCGTCAACGTTGGTTGGGGGCTGGCACTGCTGGCTGGCCTCGGCACCTGGGCGCTGGCGGCGTATGTGATCGATGTCAGCGGTTCGCAGCGTGAATTGCTTGAAGGTGCAACGGCGTTGTTCGCCAGCGTGATGGTGCTGTGGCTCGGCGTGTGGATGCACGACCGTCGCCACGCGGCGGCCTGGCAGGATTACATCAAGAGCAGCCTGGTCGGTGGCGGCGGGCGTTTCGGCTTTGCGATCCTGGCGTTCTTCTCGGTGTATCGCGAACTGTTCGAAGTGATTCTGTTCTACGAAACCCTGTGGTTGCAGGCAGGGCCAGCCGGGCATGACGCGGTGCTGGCAGGCGGGGCGACGGCGCTGGTACTGCTGGTCGGTCTGGCGTGGGTGATCCTGCGCGGTTCGGCGAAACTGCCGCTGACGTTGTTCTTCAGCATCAACGCCGCGCTGCTCTGCGCGTTGTCGGTGGTGTTTGCCGGGCATGGCGTGAAGGCGTTGCAGGAAGCCGGGATCTTCGGCACGCGGCCGGTGGCGTTCTTTGAATTTGACTGGCTGGGGATTCATGCCGACGCGTATTCGTTGACGGCGCAGGCGGTGGCGATCTTGGCGATTGTGGTGTTGTATGGGCGTAGTTGGGTGGCTGAGAAACGGCGAGTAACGGCCTGACAGCATTCGCTGCGCTCACATTCGCGGGCAAGCCTTGCTCCTACAATGAACGTTGTGGGAGCGTGGCTTGCCCGCGATGCTTTTTGGAATGAGGAAACGATGATGCGTGTATGGATCGATGCCGACGCCTGCCCTCGGCAAGCGAAAGATCTGGTGGTGAAGTTCGCCCTCAAGCGCCAGTTCGAGGTGGTGCTGGTGGCCGGGCAACCGCAGACCAAGCCGGGGTTGGCGATCGTCAAATTGATCGTGGTGCCGAGCGGGCCGGATGCGGCGGATGATTATCTGGTCGAGCACGCGGTGCCGGGTGAGCTGGTGATCTGCAGCGATATCCCGCTGGCCGATCGGCTGGTGAAGAAGGGCGTGGCAGCGCTGGACCCGCGCGGCAAGGAATTTGATGCGCAGAACATGGGAGAGCGCTTGGCCGTGCGTAATCTCTTCACCGACCTGCGCGAGCAAGGCCAGATGAGCGGCGGCCCGGCGCCGTTCGGCGATCGCGAGAAGCAGGCGTTTGCCAATGCGCTGGACCGGATCCTCACGCGCCTGACCCGCAAACCCTGATTCAACCGGATCCCTGTGGCGAGGGGATTTATCCCCGTTGGCCTGCGCAGCAGGCCCCGCTCTTGAATTAAAACAGCGGGGCCGCTTCGCGCCCCAACGGGGCGGTGCGACGTTTCGCTAAATCCCCTCGCCACAAAGGATTTCAGCAATTCCGGTCAGGCGTCGTTTTCGTGGGTCAGTTCGAGGACGCGGTCGACCAGTTTGTTGATCCCCGACGCCGCTTCGCTGATGTTCTGCGCCAGCATGTAAGCCGGGGTGGTCACCAGTTTGCGTGCCTTGTCTTCGATGATGTCGCTGACGGCGCAGTCTTCGTGGGTCGCGCCCATCTTGTTCATGGCGGTGGCGGTGTCGGCATCATTGCCGATGGTGCAGGTCACGCCCGGGCCGTAGATTTTTGCCGCAAGTGCCGGCGAGATGCACATCAGGCCGACCGGTTTGCCCGCTTCGGCAAACGCCTCGGCCAACGACAGGACTTCAGGCTGAACGGAGCAGCCCGCGCCTTCGACGGCAAAGTTGGAAAGGTTCTTCGCCGCACCAAAACCACCGGGCACGATCAGCGCATCGAAGTCGTCGACGTCGGCCTCGCGGATGTCCTTGATGTTGCCACGGGCAATGCGCGCCGATTCCACCAGCACGTTGCGCGACTCGGGCATTTCTTCACCGGTCAGGTGATTGATCACATGCAATTGCGCGATGTTCGGGGCAAAGCACTGCACCTGCGCGCCGCGTTGATCGAGGCGCAGCAGGGTGATGACGCTCTCATGGATCTCGGCGCCGTCGTACACGCCACTGCCGGACAGGATCACTGCAACTTTTTTGCTCATGGGTTTCTCTCCAGATTCATGGCGCTAAATGTCCACTAAATTGTCGCGCGTTGCCATAGGGTAAACGGGCGGCTACACCTAGGATCTGTCCTTCAAGACTTCACTCAGGACGCGTCATGGACTTCATTCTGTATGCGGTGCCGTTCTTTCTGGTGTTGATTGCGCTGGAGCTGTTCACCGACCGTTGGCGCGGGGTCAGCAACTATCGCCTGGCCGATGCGGTGAACAGCATCAGTACCGGCGTGCTGTCGACCACCACCGGGTTGCTGACCAAAGGCGTGGGGCTGCTCACGTACGCGTTTGCCCTGGAGCATCTGGCGGTGATCCGGCTGCCCGCAGACAGCGTCTGGGTCTGGGTATTGGCCTTCGTCCTCTACGACTTCTGCTACTACTGGCTGCACCGCATGGGCCATGAGCGCAACATCCTCTGGGCTGCGCATTCGGTGCACCACCAGAGCGAGGAGTACAACCTCTCCACCGCGTTGCGCCAGACCAGTACCGGGTTTCTGCTGGGCTGGGTTTTCTACCTGCCGATGGCGGTGCTCGGAGTGCCGCTGCTGGTGTTTGTCAGCGTCGCGGCGCTGAACCTGCTTTATCAATTCTGGGTTCACACCAGACACATTCCCAAGCTCGGCTGGTACGAGTGGTTTTTTGTCACGCCGTCCAATCATCGGGCTCACCATGCACAGAACGCTCTCTACATGGATCGCAACTACGGCGGGGTGTTCATTTTTTGGGATCGGCTGTTCGGCACGTTCCAGGAGGAAGATGACAACGAACCGGTGATTTTCGGCGTGACCACACCGCTGGCGAGCTGGAATCCGCTGTGGGCCAATGTGCAGTTTTATGCGCAGCTGTGGGACGACGCCCGGCGGGCCGAGAGCAAGTGGGACAAGTGGCGGATCTGGTTCATGCGCACCGGTTGGCGTCCGGCCGATGTCGCGGCCAGGTACCCGATGAACAAGCCGGATCTGGCTCAATTTCGCAAATTCGACGTGCCGCTTGAACGGCGTCAGCAGGGATACGTGGCGTTGCAGTTTTGCGTGTACATCGCGCTGGGCAGTTATCTGATGAACCTCGAGCGTAGCCTGCCGACGGCCGCATTGGTGCTCGGCTGGGGCGCGGTGGCGTTCGGGGTGTTTGCGTTGGGCGTGGCCCTGGAGAATCGCCCGTGGGCGCTGAAGGTGGAGCTGTTGCGGCTGGCATCGAATGTGCCGCTGGTGTGGCTGGCGCCGGTCGTTGGGCTATGGCCGGCCAGCCCGCTGATGTGGGCTGGCTTGCTCGGTTACAGCCTGCTCAGTGGCATCGGGCTGTATGTGTGCCGCCAACGAATTACTCGGTTGGCGGTTTAGGCTCGTCGGCTTTGACCTGTTCGGCTTGATGCAACTGCGCAGCTTTTGCTGCTTGTTCGTCGGCGTAGACCTGCTTCGCCAGACGCGCATTCTTGAAGCGGCGGCGCAGCCACAGGCCAACACCCAGAACCAGCAAGGCACCGAGAACCCACAGCTCGTATTTCTTGATGCTGCCGAGCATGCCTTCCAGTACCGCACCGAAGTGGTACGCCGCAGCGGCCAGTGCCGTCGCCCAGATCGCCGCACCGATGCCGTTGAGCAACAGATAGCGTCCCGGTGGATAGCCGGACAGGCCGATCGCCACCGGCATCACCGTGCGCAAGCCATACACGAAGCGGAAGCTCAAAACCCAGATGTCCGGATGCTTGCGAATGTGTTCCAGCGCGCGGTCGCCCATCATCTGCCAGCGCGGTTTGCGCGCCAGCAACTTGCGCCCGTGCTTGCGGCCCAGGAAGTACCACAGCTGATCGCCGGCATAACTGCCGAAGAACGCCACGACCACCACCATATTGATGTCCATGTATCCACGGAACGCGAGGAAGCCCGCGAGCACCAGAATGGTTTCGCCTTCGAAGAACGTGCCGAGGAACAAGGCAAAGTAGCCAAAGTCATGCAGAAATTGTTGGAGCATTGTCTGGGTGCTGGCGAAATGAACGCGCAGCCTAACCCTTCGGACACATTCATGAAAGTGTCGAAATGTGTCTCGACGTGAACAATTCCTACACTGAGAATGGAATGCGGCTACGTGTCACGGGTCTCACGCAACTGTCATCTGTTAGTCATAATGGCCGTCTATAACTGTCACGCTCGCCCGTTTGCGCGGGCTCAGGAGTCCGCCGTGAGCTTTACCCCCGCCAACCGTTTGTTCCCTGCAACCCGCCTGCGGCGCAATCGTCGTGACGATTTTTCGCGTCGGCTGGTGCGGGAAAATGTGCTGACGGTCGATGACTTGATCCTGCCGGTGTTCGTGCTCGACGGTGAAAACCGCCGCGAAGCCGTGGCGTCGATGCCGGGCGTAGAGCGCTTGACCATCGACCTGCTGCTTGAAGAAGCGGCGAAATGGGTCGAGCTGGGGATTCCGGCGCTGGCGCTGTTCCCGGTGACGCCTCCTGAACTCAAATCCCTCGACGCTGCCGAAGCCTGGAACCCCGAAGGCATTGCCCAGCGCGCGACCCGCGCCCTGCGTGAGCGCTTCCCGGAACTGGGGGTGATCACCGACGTCGCCCTCGACCCGTTCACCACTCATGGTCAGGACGGTATTCTCGACGAAGAAGGCTACGTGCAGAACGACATCACCGTCGACGCACTGGTGCGCCAGGCCCTGTCCCACGCCGAAGCCGGCGCGCAGGTTGTTGCACCGTCGGACATGATGGACGGTCGCATTCAAGCCATCCGTGAAGCGCTGGAAATCGCCGGTCACGTCAACGTGCGGATCATGGCCTACTCGGCCAAGTACGCCAGCGCCTATTACGGCCCGTTCCGCGATGCTGTGGGCTCGGCGTCGAATCTTGGCAAAGCGAACAAGGCTTCTTATCAGATGGACCCGGCCAACAGCGACGAAGCGCTGCACGAAGTCGGTGCGGACTTGTCTGAAGGCGCGGACATGGTCATGGTCAAGCCGGGCATGCCATACCTGGACATTCTTTTCCGGGTAAAAGATGCCTTCAAAGTGCCGACCTTCGTCTATCAGGTTAGCGGCGAATACGCCATGCACATGGCGGCGATCCAGAATGGCTGGTTGAGCGAGGCGGTGATTCTTGAATCACTGACCGCCTTTAAACGTGCCGGCGCTGATGGCATCCTGACTTACTTTGCTGTCCGTGCCGCTCAATTGTTACGAGAGCAGAAATAGCCCTCCCAGGAACATTCAATGAATACCGAAGGACTCACTGAAGTTGCAGTAAAAGAAGCTCAGCCGGTGGTGGAGCAAATCACCGAAACCCCGCCGGAGCTGGAGCCTGCGCCACCCGCGCCGGTGGCCGAAACCGCTGCGGCGGTGCCGGCGATTGCCATTCCGGGCCTGGATGACAGCAGCCTGTATATCCACCGCGAGCTCTCGCAACTGCAATTCAACATCCGCGTGCTGGAACAGGCGCTGGACGAGTCCTATCCGTTGCTGGAGCGGCTGAAGTTCCTGCTGATCTTCTCCAGCAACCTCGATGAATTCTTCGAAATCCGTGTTGCCGGCCTGAAAAAGCAGATCACCTTCGCCCGTGAACAGGCCGGTGCCGATGGCTTGCAGCCGCATCAAGCGTTGGCGCGAATCAGCGAGCTGGTGCACGGTCACGTTGATCGTCAATACGCGATCCTCAACGACATCCTGCTGCCGGAGCTGGAAAAGCATCAGGTGCGCTTCATCCGTCGCCGTAACTGGACGACCAAGCTCAAGACCTGGGTGCGCCGCTATTTCCGCGACGAGATCGCACCGATCATCACCCCGATCGGCCTCGACCCGACGCACCCGTTCCCGTTGCTGGTGAACAAGAGCCTGAACTTCATCGTTGAACTCGAAGGCATCGACGCTTTCGGTCGCGACTCCGGTCTGGCGATTATTCCGGCGCCGCGTCTGCTGCCACGAATCATCAAGGTGCCGGAAGAGGTTGGCGGCGCTGGCGACAACTACGTGTTCCTCTCGTCGATGATTCACGCGCACGCCGATGACCTGTTCCAAGGCATGAAGGTAAAAGGCTGCTACCAGTTCCGTCTGACCCGAAACGCCGACCTCGCGCTCGATTCCGAAGACGTCGAAGACCTCGCCCGCGCGCTGCGTGGCGAGTTGTTCTCGCGTCGTTACGGTGATGCGGTACGTCTGGAGGTCGCCGACACCTGCCCGAAACATTTGTCGGACTACCTGCTCAAGCAGTTCAACCTGAGCGAGACCGAGCTGTATCAGGTCAACGGCCCGGTCAACCTGACGCGACTGTTCAGCATCACCGGTCTGGACAGCCATCCGGAGCTGCAATACACGCCGTTCACCCCGCAGATCCCGAAACTGCTGCAAAACAGCGAGAACATTTTCAGCGTGGTCAGCAAACAGGACATCCTGCTGCTGCACCCGTTCGAGTCGTTCACCCCGGTGGTCGACCTGCTGCGCCAGGCGGCGAAAGACCCGCATGTCCTGGCCGTGCGCCAGACGCTTTACCGCTCCGGCGCCAACTCGGAAATCGTCGATGCGCTGGTCGATGCCGCGCGTAACGGCAAGGAAGTGACCGCGGTCATCGAGCTGCGCGCGCGCTTCGACGAAGAGTCCAACCTGCAACTGGCCAGCCGTCTGCAAGCGGCCGGTGCGGTGGTGATCTACGGCGTGGTCGGCTTCAAGACCCACGCCAAGATGATGCTCATTTTGCGTCGCGAGGCCGGAGAGATCGTGCGTTACGCGCACCTCGGCACCGGTAACTACCACGCCGGCAACGCCAAGCTCTATACCGACTACAGCCTGCTGACCTCCGACGATGCCTTGTGCGAAGACGTCGGCAAACTGTTCAGCCAGTTGATCGGCATGGGCAAGACGCTGCGCATGAAGAAGCTGTTGCACGCGCCGTTTACCCTGAAGAAGGGCATGCTCGACATGATTGCCCGCGAGACCCAGTTCGCCGTTGAAGGCAAACCGGCGCACATCATCGCCAAGTTCAACTCGCTGACCGATCCGAAGATCATCCGTGCGCTGTACAAGGCCAGCCAGTCCGGCGTGCGCATCGACCTGGTGGTGCGCGGCATGTGCTGCCTGCGTCCGGGGATTGCCGGGGTTTCGCACAACATCCATGTGCGTTCGATCATTGGCCGCTTCCTTGAGCACACGCGGGTGTTCTACTTTCTCAACGGCGGCGAGGAGCAGATGTTCCTCTCCAGCGCCGACTGGATGGAGCGCAACCTCGACAAGCGTGTGGAGACTTGCTTCCCGGTGGAAGGCAAAAAGCTGCTGACCCGCGTGAAGAAAGAGCTGGAGCTGTACCTGACCGACAACACCCACAGCTGGAGCCTGCAGTCGGATGGCCGTTACATCCGCAACACGCCAACCGGCAACCAGAACCCGCGCAGCGCGCAGGCGACGCTGCTGGAACGGTTGGGCAGCCCGATTTTGCCGGTAAGCAGCTGACCTTCAGCCCATAAAAAAGGCGATCCCACGGGATCGCCTTTTTTGTACCTGTCATGCACACAACCTGTGGCGAGGGGATTTATCCCCGTTGGGCTGCGCAGCAGGCCCCGCTTTTGATCAAGAAAGGGGCCGCTTCGCGCCCCGACGGGGATAAATCCCCTCGCCACAAAATCCCCAGTAAACAATGTCTCAGTGGACAGTGAGGATAATCCCCACCCGCGTCAGCCAATCGGCCTCGAGGCCGAAATCCGCCTGAGTCAGCTGATTCTCATCCAGCCAGTTCTCCGGGAATTCCACGTCAAGGGTGTTGCCCTTGGCGTGCAGCACCACCTGCGGCATCGTCTGTGTACCGCGAATGTGGTGGAACAGGATCGCAAAGCGTAGCAGCACACAGAGGCGGATCAGTTTGTCGCCGTCGTCGCCGAAATCGGCAAACTTGTCCTTGGGAATATTGCGGCGATGGCCGCGCACCAGCAGTGCGAGCATTTGCTGGTCTTCGCGAGAGAAGCCGGCAAGGTCCGAGTGCTCGATCAGATAAGCACCGTGCTTGTGGTAGTGATAGTGAGCGATATCAAGCCCGACTTCGTGCACTTTCGCCGCCCAACCAAGGAGTTCGCGCCAGATGCCGTCATCCAGTTCCCAGTCCACTGCTACTTGATCGAAGGCGTGCAGGGCTTTGCGCTCAACCCGTGCCGCTTGTTCCAGATCAACGTGATAGCGCTCCATCAGCGAGGTCAGGGTGCGTTCGCGCACGTCTTCGTGATGGTGACGACCGAGCAGGTCGTAGAGCACGCCTTCACGCAGCGCGCCGTCACAGTGATCCATGCGTTGCAGTTCGAGGGCGTCGAAAATCGCTTCGAGAATCGCCAGGCCAGCTGGGAAGATTGTCCGGCGATCAGGCTTGATGCCTTCGAAATCGATCTTGTCGACGTCGCCAAGCTTGAACAGGCGACGCTTGAGCCACGCCAGACCTTCGGCGTTCACTTCGCCAGTGCCGTGCCCGCCAGCCTTCAGCGCCAGGCCGATGGCGCGGATGGTGCCTGAGGAGCCGATGGCTTCATCCCAGGTCAGGCGATGCAGGGCGTGCTCAATGCTCATGATCTCCAGCCGCGCCGCCGTGTACGCCTGGGCGTAGCGGGCCGGGGTGATCTTGCCATCCTTGAAATAGCGCTGAGTGAAGCTGACACAGCCCATTTGCAGGCTTTCGCGCAATAAAGGCTCGAAACGCTGGCCGATGATGAATTCGGTACTGCCGCCGCCGATGTCGGCCACCAGACGCTTGCCCGGGGTGTCGGCGAGGGTGTGCGACACACCGAGGTAGATCAGGCGCGCTTCTTCACGGCCGGAGATGACTTCCACCGGGTGGCCGAGGATTTCTTCAGCGCGGTGGATGAATTCGAGGCGGTTGCGCGCTTCACGCAAGGCGTTGGTGCCAACGATGCGCACGGCGCCGAGCGGCATGCCGTTGATCAGTTGGGCAAAGCGCTTGAGGCAATCGAGGCCGCGTTGCATCGATTCTTCGTTGAGCTTGCGCTCATCGTCGATGCCGGCAGCCAACTGAACCTTCTCGCCGAGCCGCTCGAGAATGCGGATTTCGCCGTTCTGGGCCTTGGCCACGACCATGTGAAAGCTGTTGGAGCCCAGGTCGATTGCGGCGATCAGGGACAGATTCTTGGCTTGGGATTGCGGCATGGTCAGGGGGTCTCGGTCGATAACCCCGACATCGTGCCACGATCAAACGCTGGCGCCAACGCGCATGGTTCAAACCGTTGATTCAGCGCATAAAAGCTTGAGACCGCAGCGCGGCTATTCGCGAGCAGGCTCGCTCCCACAGGTTTTGCGTCGAACACAAAATCATTTCCCGCCACAGAACCCTGTGGGAGCGAGCCTGCTCGCGAAGGCGTTCGCCCGGGCACCGCAGATCCTTCAGGCTGTCGCTTCAACGGTGCCAATAAAGTTCGCCAGCTCCGCCGTCTGCGGATTGGCAAACAACACCTTCGGATCCCCCACCTCATGCACCTTGCCATGGTGCATGAACACCAATTTATCGCCGACCTCGCGGGCAAAGCGCATTTCGTGGGTGACCATGATCAGTGTCATGCCTTCCTTGGCCAGTTGCCGCACCACGCTGAGCACTTCGTTGACCAGTTCCGGGTCGAGCGCCGAGGTGATCTCGTCGCACAGCAGCACCTTTGGCGACATCGCCAACGCGCGCGCAATCGCTACCCGTTGCTGTTGGCCGCCGGACAACCGATCCGGGAAGGCGTCAAATTTTTCCCCCAGGCCGACCCGTTCGAGCATCTCGCGCGCCAGTTCCGCTGCCTTGGCTTTCGGCACTTTCTGCACCACTTGCGGTGCAAGCATGACGTTTTCGCCAACGGTCAGGTGCGGGAACAAGTTGAACTGCTGAAAGACCATGCCGACTTTCTGCCGCAGGCTGCGCAGGTCGGCGCGGGCGGCGTCGAGATACTCGCCGTCGACTTCAATCACGCCGTCGTTGATCGACTCCAGGCCATTAAGCGTGCGCAGCAAGGTCGATTTGCCCGAGCCGCTGCGGCCGATGATCGCCACCACCTGGCCTTCCTCGACGGTCAGGTCGATGCCTTTGAGCACATGGTGATCGCCGTAGTATTTATGCAGGGCGGAAATTCTAAGCAGAGGCATGCAGTCTCCTTTCCAGGTAGCGCGCACTGAGGGACAAGGGGTAGCAGAGCAGGAAGTAGCCGAGGGCGACGAGGCCATAGACCATGAACGGTTCAAACGTGGCGTTGGCGAGCATGCCGCCGGTCTTGGTCAGTTCGGTGAAGCCGATGATCGAGGTCACCGCGGTGCCCTTGACCACTTGCACCGAGAAGCCAACGGTCGGCGCCACGGCAATGCGCAGCGCTTGCGGCAGGATCACGTAGCGCAGTTGCTCCAGTGGATTCAGCGCCAGACTCGCCGAGGCTTCCCACTGGCCATTCGGAATCGACTCCACGCAACCGCGCCAGATCTCCGCCAGATACGCACTGGTGAACAAGGTCAGGGCAATCGCTGCGGCCGTCCACGGTGATATTTCGATCCCGGCCAGCGCCACGCCGAAGAACACCAGAAACAGCTGCATTAACAGTGGCGTGCCCTGAAACAGTTCGATCCAGGTGCGGGCGATATTGCTCGACACGGCGTTTTTCGAGATGCGCATGATCAGGATCAGCAGCCCGACGAGCCCGCCGCCAATAAACGCCACCAGCGACAACGCCAGTGTCCATTGCAGGCCGACGAGCAGGTTGCGCAGGATGTCCCAGAAGGTGAAATCGCTCATACGCGGCTCCCGCTTCGGCTGATGTAGCGACGGCCGATCCAGTTCAGCAACTGGCGGATCAGCAGCGCCATGCACAGGTAGATCAGCGTGGTCAGCGCGTAGGTTTCAAAGGCGCGGAAGTTGCGCGACTGAATAAAATTGGCGGCAAAGCTCAACTCTTCGGTAGCGATCTGCGAACACACCGCCGAACCGAGCATGACGATGATGATCTGGCTGCTCAGCGCCGGCCAGACCTTGCCCAACGCCGGCAGCAGCACCACGTGGCGGAACGCCTCGAAACGCGTCATCGCCAGTGCCGCCGCCGCTTCCAGTTGCCCGCGCGGGATCGCTTGAATGCCGGCGCGGATAATCTCGGTCGAGTACGCGCCGAGGTTGATCACCATCGCCAGCACCGCCGCTTGCCACTCGGAAATCTGCAGGCCAAGCGAGGGCAGACCGAAGAAGATGAAGAACAGTTGCACCAGAAACGGTGTATTGCGGATCAACTCGACGTAGACGCCGAAGATCGTCGAGAACGGGCGGATCTCCCACGCCCGTACCAGCGCTCCGACAATACCCACGCCCACCCCGAGCAGCGCGCCGATGGCCGTCAGTTCAAGGGTGAACAGTGCTCCGCGCAGCAGCAGGTCGGTGTTTTCCAGCACCGGCATGAAATCAAACTGATAAGCCATGAAGGTCTCCCGCGCAGTCGATCAGAGATCGGCCGGCAGCGGCTCTTTCAGCCAGGTCTGCGAGTTCTTTTCCAGAGCGCCGTCAGCCTTGGCGGTGGTCAGGATGTCGTTGACCTTGGCCAGCAGGGCGGCTTCGTTCTTGTTCACGCCAACGTAAACCGGCGAATCCTTGAGCTTCACTTTCAGCGCCGGCACACGTTTCGGGTTCTTTTCGCTGATTGCGACCATCACCACGTTGCCGCTGGCGATCAGGTCGACCTGCCCGGCGAGATAAGCGGCGATGGTCGAGTTGTTGTCTTCGAAGCGCTTGATGGTCACGCCTTCCGGGGCGACTTTGCTCAGCTCGATGTCTTCGATGGCGCCACGGGTGACGCTGATGGTTTTGCCCTTGAGGTCGTCGAGGCTGGCGATCGCCGCGTCTGGCGGGCCGAACACGGCGAGGTAAAACGGTGCGTAGGCGCGGGAGAAGTCGATGACTTTCTCGCGCTCCGGGTTTTTGCCGAGGCTGGAAATCACCAGGTCGACTTTGCCGGTGGTCAGAAACGGAATGCGGTTGGTGCTGTTGACCGGGGTCAGTTCGAGTTTGACCTTGAGCTGATCGGCCAGCAGTTTTGCCGTGTCGATGTCCAGGCCACGGGGTTTCATGTCCGGGCCGACCGAGCCGAACGGCGGGAAGTCCTGGGGTACGGCGACTTTCAGCGTGCCGCGTTTGACCACGTCGTCGAGACCGTCGGCATGAGCGGGGGCCTGGCACAGCAGCAGGCCGGCAAACAGGGAAGCGAGGAGGGCGCTGTAACGCTGGGTCATGGACAATCTCCGGATCGGCGGGAAGTGAATGCTGCGATCGGACAGAGCACGGGCCGTGCCAATACGCTGCTTTTGCCCCGGAAAGCCCCAGTTTCAGCGGACTTGTTCGGTCTTACTGGTCTGAACAGTCAGGTTGTTTTTCGCACTGCCATGGCGCACCGGGCGGATTCGCCGAACCCCGCTGGGGCACGACTTGCCGGACTCGGCGAATAGCTTTACAACTAGCCGCACATTGGCCTGACGCGTCTGAACAACCATGAATTCGATTTCCCGTGCGGTACCCGAAGTGGCGCTGCAAGCGATCCGCAAACTGATCACCGAACAGGGTTTCGGCGCGGGCGACGCCTTGCCGTCGCAACGCGATCTGGCCCTGCAGTTGGGCGTCAGCCGGGCTTCACTGCGTGAAGCACTGTCGTCGCTGAGCGCGTTGGGTGTGGTCAGCATTCAGCCGGGCAAGGGTGTTTTCGTGCAGTCACCGGTGGAGTTGTCGCGCGGTGAGAACGCTCCGGGCTGGTCCTTCGCGGCGCAGGCGTCACCGCTGGATATCTTTCAATTGCGCTATGCGCTGGAAGGCTTTGCCGCCGGGCTGGCGTCGATGACGCTGAGCACGTTCGATCTGGATGCGCTGGAGGACAACGTGGCGGCGATGCGCGAGCAATTGCGCAATGCAGACTTCGAAGCGGCGGCGAAGCTGGACTTCGAATTCCACCGGCGAATCCTGCTGGCCAGCGGCAATCAGGCGATGCTGAGCATCCTCACCAACAGCGCCGAGATGTTTCTGGAGAGTCAGAAACTACCGTTCATCCGTGCCGAACGCGCCATGGAAACCTGGCAGGAACACCGCAAGATCCTCCGCGCGCTCGCACGCCGGTCCTCCGGGGCCGCGCAAAAAGCCATGCAGGAACACGTGCGCAACGCTGCCCTTCGTACTGGAATCGCCTTTACCGCCCCCGCCACGGCGTGACTTGAGCTATACCCAAACTCATGGGGCACCATAGCAAGACTCAATCATCTGCGGCTTCCTGAACAGGGGAAGGGCGGCTATGATGGGCCACGTTTTTTTGCTTACAACCTGGAGAATTCCATGAGCAGCGATCTTATCAAACACGTTAGCGACGCTAGCTTCGAAGCCGACGTACTCAAGGCCGAAGGCGCTGTCCTGGTCGATTACTGGGCTGAATGGTGCGGTCCTTGCAAAATGATCGCTCCGGTTCTGGACGAGATTGCCGAGACTTACAAAGGCAAGCTGACCGTTGCCAAACTGAACATCGACGAAAATCAGGAAACCCCGGCCAAGCACGGCGTGCGTGGTATCCCGACGCTGATGCTGTTCAAGAACGGCAACGTTGAAGCGACCAAGGTCGGCGCTCTGTCGAAGTCGCAACTGGCCGCTTTCCTCGACGCCAACATCTAAGCGTCGCTGTAAAGAGCCGGAAAAAAAGCCCCGCAAATAGCGGGGCTTTTTGCGTATTCAGGGCTAGACGCTCCGAAACTCAGGTGGTACATTCGGCCCCGCACTGGTTTCTCCAATGCCCCCTGCTAGCCGTCGCCGACGCACTCCTTTTCGAATAAGTACGCGATCCTGTCGCCTTCTCTGCGGCGCGGCCTCATTAAGCCAAAAGCTTAATTTCCCCCCCTCCATAAATGATTACGTCATTCCTATATGAATCTGACTGAACTCAAGCAAAAGCCGATTACCGAACTGCTCGAATTGGCCGAACAGATGGGCATAGAAAATATGGCCCGTTCGCGCAAGCAGGACGTGATTTTCTCCCTGCTGAAAAAGCACGCGAAAAGCGGCGAGGAAATCTCCGGTGATGGCGTGCTGGAGATTCTCCAGGACGGCTTCGGCTTCCTGCGCTCCGCTGACGCTTCCTATCTGGCCGGCCCGGACGATATTTACGTCTCGCCAAGCCAGATCCGCCGTTTCAACTTGCGCACCGGTGACACCATCGTTGGCAAGATCCGCCCTCCGAAGGAAGGCGAGCGGTATTTCGCCCTGCTCAAGGTCGACACGATCAACTTCGATCGTCCCGAGAACGCGAAAAACAAGATTCTCTTCGAGAACCTGACCCCGCTGTTCCCGACCGTGCGCATGAAGATGGAAGCCGGTAACGGTTCCACCGAAGACTTGACCGGTCGCGTGATCGACCTGTGCGCCCCGATCGGCAAAGGCCAGCGTGGTCTGATCGTGGCACCGCCGAAAGCCGGTAAAACGATCATGCTGCAAAACATCGCAGCGAACATCGCCCGTAACAACCCTGAAGTTCACCTGATCGTGCTGCTGATCGACGAGCGTCCGGAAGAAGTAACCGAAATGCAGCGCACCGTGCGCGGCGAAGTGGTTGCCTCGACTTTCGACGAGCCGCCGACCCGTCACGTACAGGTTGCCGAAATGGTGATCGAGAAGGCCAAGCGCCTGGTCGAACACAAGAAAGACGTGGTGATCCTGCTCGACTCCATCACCCGTCTGGCCCGTGCCTACAACACCGTGATCCCGAGCTCCGGCAAGGTATTGACCGGTGGTGTCGATGCTCACGCCCTGGAGAAGCCAAAGCGTTTCTTCGGTGCTGCGCGTAACATCGAAGAAGGCGGCTCGCTGACCATTATCGCCACCGCGCTGGTTGAAACCGGCTCGAAAATGGACGAAGTGATCTACGAAGAGTTCAAGGGTACCGGCAACATGGAGCTGCCTCTGGATCGCAAGATCGCCGAGAAGCGCGTGTTCCCTGCGATCAACATCAACCGCTCCGGCACCCGCCGTGAAGAGTTGCTGACCGCTGACGACGAACTGCAGCGCATGTGGATTCTGCGCAAGCTGCTGCACCCGATGGACGAAGTGGCTGCCATCGAGTTCCTGGTCGACAAGCTGAAAACGACCAAGACCAACGACGAGTTCTTCCTGTCGATGAAACGCAAGTAACATCGCGGCTTGAGCCGATAAAAATGGCGTCCCTCGCGGGGCGCCATTTTTTTGCCCGTTTTTTGTCCCGGCGATGGGAGGTTCTCGATCTGGTAAGGTCTGTGAGTGGGCAAAACAAGAAGCGGCATCGGTGACCTTCTCGGCCTGAGAGGTGCCTGCTGTACAAAAAACAACCATCTGATTTGGCATTAAAGATTTTATGAGCACACTCGCTTATCGAAGGGACATCGACGGCTTGCGGGCAGTCGCGGTCATCGCCGTGGTGCTGTTCCATTTTGGCGTTCCGGGGTTTACCGGCGGTTTCGTCGGCGTTGACGTGTTCTTCGTGATCTCCGGCTACCTCATCACTTCGATCATCTGGAACCAGCGTCAGGCCGGGCGTTTCAGCTTCGTCGAATTCTGGGCGCGGCGTGCGCGGCGGATTCTGCCGGCGCTGTTTGCAATGATCATCGCGGTGCTGGCAGTGGGCTGGTTCCTGCTGGCGCCCAAGGATTACGAAGAACTGGGGCGCTCGGTGCGCTATCAGGTGCTGTTCGTCTCGAACATTCTATTCATGCGCCAGGACGGCTATTTTGACGTCGCCTCTGACCTCAAACCGTTACTGCACACGTGGTCGCTGGCGGTTGAAGAGCAGTTCTACATCCTCTTTCCGCTGCTCTTGGCGGTGCTGTCGAGTCGCCTCAAGCACTGGCGGCTGGCGCTCTTCGCAATTTTGCTGGTGTCCTTCGGCTTGAGCGTGTGGGCAGTCAGTCACCACCCGGAAAAAGCCTTCTTCCTGCTGCCGATGCGCGCATGGGAACTACTCGCCGGTGCGATGCTGGCCGTGGCGCCGAAGCATGCCTGGCGCTTGAAGCCGATGGCCGCGCAACTGTTGAGCCTGCTCGGCATGGGCCTGATCCTGCTGGCGGTGTTCGGCTACAACAAATCCACGCCATTCCCCGGTGCGGCGGCGCTGCTGCCGGTGCTCGGTGTGGTGCTGCTGATTTTCGCCAATGGCCATCGCGAAACCTTCGTTGGTCAATTGTTGAGCAGTAAGGTGATGGTCGGTTTCGGCTTGATCTCCTATTCCTGGTATCTGTGGCATTGGCCGGTGTTCGTATTTTCCAGCTACGCCAGCGTCGAAGAGATCAGTGCGCTCGACAGCGTAGGATTGATTCTGCTGACACTGGTGCTGGGTTATCTGTCGTGGAAGTTCGTTGAAACGCCGTTTCGCGAGCGCCGCCTGCTCGCTGGGCGGCGGCCGATTCTGATTGCTGGCGCCTTGGGTGTGCTGGTGCTGGGGCTGGCCGGACAAACCTTGCGCTGGACCGATGGTTTGCCGTGGCGCCTGTCCGATCAGGCGCTGCAATACGCCAAGGGTCACGATTGGCGGCCGGAGCTGATGGCGTGTCTGGCGGACGACAAGACACCTGATGACAAACTGTTCTGTCATTACGGCGTGGCCGACCTGCCTGCGCAAGCGATGGTGTGGGGCGATAGTCATGCCACGGCGCTGATTCCAGTGTTCGATGACGGTGCAAAAGCCCACGATGTCAGCGTGATCCTCGCCAGTTCTCCCGGCTGTATTCCGGTGGAAGGCCTGGAACATGGCCCGGTGTGTGCGCATTTCAATCGCCGGGTCGAGCAGGCCCTGAAAGAGAAAAGCGTGAGCGATGTGGTGCTGGTCGCACGCTGGAGCCTGTACCTCTACGGCGATGCCAAGGGCGACTTGGGCCACGTGCTGAGAACCCCCGACGGTCGTTACGATCGCGCCGCTGCCGAGCAACGTCTGGCCACTGGCCTGCGCGCGCGCGTTGCGCAATTGCGGGCCAGCGGACATCGGGTCTGGTTGGTCAAAGAAGCGCCGTTGCAGGCTTTCAGCCCGCCGTATCGTTTGACGCGACTGGCGATGCTGGATCGCTCGGTCGAGGGCGTTGGTCAGCAAGCCTCTATACACCATGAACGTCAGGTGTTCATCAGCCAGTTGTTCGCTGAGCTGGCCAAAGACCCGGCAGTGCGTGTGGTCGATCCGGCACCACGGCTGTGCGATGAGCGCGGTCTGTGTCACGCCGAACTGGACGGCTACTCGTTGTACACCGATGACAATCACCTGTCGGAAGTCGGTGCACGCTTCGTGGCGCCGATCCTTGAGCCACTGTTTCTCGGCCTGCAGGCCCGGGAAAACCTTGGTAAAGCCCAGACGAATGCAGCCAAGTAAGCAGCGACAGGCTGCCACAGGGCTGCATAGCAGGTAGGATGTACGCCTATTTTGAGGGTGCCATCGTCAATGAAATTCAAGGATCTTCGGGATTTCGTGCAGCAGCTTGAGCAGCGCGGAGAGTTGAAACGCATCCAGATTCCCGTCTCGCCGGTGCTGGAGATGACTGAGGTGTGCGACCGCACGCTGCGGGCCAAGGGCCCGGCGTTGCTGTTCGAGAAGCCGACAGGCTACGACATCCCGGTGCTCGGCAACCTGTTCGGCACCCCCGAGCGGGTGGCCATGGGCATGGGCGCCGAGTCGGTCAGCGAGCTGCGCGAGATCGGCAAGCTGCTGGCCTTTCTCAAGGAGCCGGAGCCGCCGAAGGGCTTGAAGGACGCGTGGTCGAAGCTGCCGATCTTCCGCAAGATCATCTCGATGGCGCCGAAAGTCGTCAAAGACGCGGTGTGCCAGGAAGTGGTCATCGAAGGCGACGACGTCGACCTGGCGATGCTGCCGGTGCAGACCTGCTGGCCCGGCGACGTTGGCCCGCTGATCACCTGGGGCCTGACCGTCACCAAAGGCCCGAACAAGGAGCGCCAGAACCTTGGCATCTACCGTCAGCAAGTGATCGGCCGTAACAAGGTGATCATGCGCTGGCTGAGCCACCGTGGCGGCGCGCTCGACTTCCGCGAATGGTGCGAGAAGCATCCGGGCCAGCCGTTCCCGGTGTCCGTGGCTCTGGGTGCCGATCCGGCGACCATTCTTGGCGCCGTGACGCCGGTGCCGGACAGCCTCTCCGAATACGCTTTTGCCGGTCTGCTGCGCGGTAACCGAACGGAACTGGTCAAGTGCCGTGGCAACGACCTGCAAGTGCCGGCCACCGCCGAGATCATCCTTGAAGGCGTGATCCATCCGGGCGAAATGGCCGACGAAGGCCCGTACGGCGACCACACCGGTTACTACAACGAAGTCGACAGCTTCCCGGTGTTCACCGTCGAGCGCATCACCCACCGGATCAAGCCGATCTACCACAGCACCTACACCGGCCGTCCGCCGGATGAGCCGGCGATTCTCGGCGTGGCGCTGAACGAAGTGTTCGTGCCGATCCTGCAGAAGCAGTTCCCGGAGATCACCGATTTCTACCTGCCGCCGGAAGGTTGCTCTTACCGCATGGCCATCGTGACCATGAAGAAATCGTATCCGGGGCACGCCAAGCGCGTGATGCTCGGTGTCTGGTCGTTTTTGCGACAGTTCATGTACACCAAATTCGTTATCGTCACCGACGACGATATCAACGCCCGGGACTGGAATGATGTGATCTGGGCGATCACCACGCGCATGGACCCCAAGCGCGACACGGTGATGATCGATAACACGCCGATCGACTATCTCGATTTCGCCTCGCCGATTTCTGGCCTGGGTTCGAAGATGGGCCTCGATGCCACCCACAAGTGGCCGGGCGAAACCACTCGCGAGTGGGGCCGTGTGATTGTCAAGGACGACGCCGTTACCCAACGGATCGATGCCATCTGGAATCAATTAGGAATAGATTGATGCGTGTAACCCTTCAGCCCTCCGGAGCAGTGCTTGAGATACGGCCCGGTGAGCGGATTCTCGACGGTGCGCGGCGGTTGGGCTATGAATGCCCGCAAAGCTGCCGCAATGGTAATTGTCACGTGTGCGCGGCGCTGCTGGTGGAAGGCCGGGTCGAGCAGGACGGCAAGGTGCACGACCACGGCGAGTTCTACACTTGCATAGCCGAGCCGCTGGAAGACTGCATCCTGCTGTGGGATGGCGTGCTCGCGCTGGGAGAACTGCCGGTGCGCAGCCTGTCGTGTCAGGTCATCGAATGCCGCGACGTCGGCGGCGATACCTGGCGTGTGCGTTTGCGCGCACCCGCCGGCAAGCCGCCGCGTTATCACGCCGGGCAATATTTGATGATCGAGCGCGAGAACGGCGAGAAATCGGCGTTCTCCATGGCCTCGGCTCCGCATGGCGGGCGCGATCTGGAAATCCATGTGCTGGCGCGCGAAGCCAGTGCACTGAGCCTGCTCGAACAGCTGCAACGCAACCCGATGGTGCGCGTTCAGTTGCCGTTCGGTGACACGCATCTGGCGGAATTGCCCGACGGGCCGCTGGTGCTGGTCGCTGCTGGTACCGGCATGGGCCAGATTCACGCACTGATCGAACATTGCCGCGCCAACGGCTTCAAACACCCGGTGCATCTGTACTGGGGCGTGCGTCGTCCGGAAGATTTCTATGAGATCGAACATTGGGACGAATGGCTGAAGCTGCCCAATCTGTTCCTGCACAAAGTCGTCAGCGATCAGTGCGGCTGGGAAGGGCGCTGCGGCATGCTGCACGAGGCGGTCTGCGAAGACTTCCCGGATCTGAAACCGCTGCACGTCTACGCCAGCGGTTCGCCGGCCATGGTCTACGGCACACTCGACGCTTTGGTCGAGGCCGGGATGGACGCTCACCAGATGCGTGCCGACGTGTTTGCGTACGCGCCTCGCTCTTGAGCCTCGCTCTTGAGCTGCGCTGCTGATTCGTTATAACTCTCTATATAGCCGATCGGTATTTATCTAATTGGATAAATACCGCTAGGTTATATATCAATCAGGCAATCGATTAATAACTGTGCCATGGCACTTAAATTGCCTTAAAACATATGTGCCTTATTGTTACAGCGGTGCGTTCTATTAAGTAATTCTTCACCCGCGGGGAGCTGAACGCTATTCGCCATGAGTGCCATTGAAAACGCTTTTCTGAACCTGGCTTACCCTCCGCGGCTCGATCTTGGGCCGCAGCTGACGCACGAACAACTTCTCGCTTCCATGCAATCGACCATGGCGCGCCACAAGGGCGGGCCGGTGTGGCTGTTCGCCTACGGTTCGCTGATCTGGCGGCCGGAATGCACGGCGGTGGAAAGGGTGCGCGGCCGCGTGCATGGTTACCATCGCGGCTTGTACCTGTGGTCGCACGAGCATCGCGGTACGCCGGAAATGCCCGGTCTGGTGTTTGGTCTGGATCGTGGCGGTTCGTGCAGCGGCTTCGCGTATCGCTTGCCGGAAGACAATCTCGACGCGGCGCTGTACGCATTGTGGAAGCGCGAAATGCCAGTGCCATCCTATCGGCCACACTGGCTCAACTGCCGGCTCGAAGATGGCAGTCAGGTGCAGGCGTTGGGGTTTGTATTGGAGCGACACCTGCCCAGCTATGCCGGCAACTTGCCGGATCACGTGCTGAGTCAGGTGTTTGAAAGCGCTTGCGGGCGTTACGGTACCACTCGCGATTATGTCGAGCAGACCGCACACGCCCTGCGCAGCCACGCCATGCCAGACCGAAATCTGGAGGCGCGGCTCAAGCGCTGTCAATCACAGTCCGATCACGCGACTGCTTCACGGCTCTGACTGGCGACTTGCTTGTGCCACAGGGTCGGGGCCAGGAAGGCCATCGACAGCAGGCAAGCGCCCACCAGCAGCACGAACCCGCCGTCCCAGCCGAAGTGGTCAACGGTGTAGCCCATCGCCGCACTCGCCGCGACCGAACCGCCCAGATAACCAAACAGACCGGTGAAACCGGCCGCCGTGCCAGCGGCTTTTTTCGGTGCCAGTTCCAGCGCCTGCAGACCGATCAGCATCACCGGGCCGTAGATCAGGAAGCCGATCGAGAACAGCGCGATCATGTCGACGGTCGGGTTGCCAGCCGGGTTCAGCCAGTAAACCAGCGTCGCCACAGTCACCAGCGCCATGAACACCATGCCGGTCAGGCCGCGGTTGCCACGGAAGATCTTGTCCGACATCCAGCCGCACAGCAGCGTGCCCGGAATACCCGCCCACTCGTAAAAGAAGTAAGCCCAGGAAGTTTTATCGACGGTGAAACCCTTGGCTTCTTTCAGATAGGTCGGTGCCCAGTCCAGCACGCCATAGCGCAGCAGGTAGACGAAGACGTTGGCCATGGCGATGTACCAGAGCATTTTGTTGCGCAGCACGTATTTGACGAAAATTTCTTTCGCGCTGAATTCGTCTTCGTGGCTGGCGTCGTAGCCTTCCGGGTAATCGTTCTTGTACTTCTCGATTGGCGGCAGGCCCACCGATTGCGGGGTGTCGCGCATGGTGATGAAGGCAAACACCGCCACGCCCAGCGCTACCGCTGCCGGTACGTAGAAAGCCGCGTGCCAGTCGTTGAACAGGCCCATGCCGAGCAGGAACAGCGGGCCGATCAGGCCGCCACCGACGTTATGCGCCACGTTCCATACCGAGACCACGCCGCCACGTTCTTTCTGCGACCACCAGTGCACCATCGTCCGGCCACTTGGCGGCCAGCCCATGCCCTGAGCCCAGCCGTTGATGAACAGCAGTATGAACATCATGGTCACGCTGGACGTTGCCCACGGTGCGAAACCGAAAACGAACATCACCCCGGCCGACACCAACAGGCCGAAAGGCAGGAAGAAGCGCGGGTTTGAACGGTCGGACACCAGGCCCATGAGGAACTTTGACAAGCCATAGGCGATGGCAATCGCCGACATCGCCAGACCCAGATCACCGCGGCTGTAGCCTTCGTCGATCAAGTACGGCATGGCCAGCGAGAAGTTTTTGCGCAGCAGGTAATAACCCGCGTAACCAAAGAAAATACCGGCGAAGATCTGCCAGCGCAGGCGTCGGTAAGTGCTGTCTATTTTTTCTTCAGGCAATGGAGCCTGATGTGCGGCAGGTCGAAAGAAAGCAAACATTCAAGAGCTCCAAATTTCTTGTTTTGACTGCGGATGCGAATGTTACAGTTTCGTTACCGAAAATAGCACCGGTTCGCATCGCCAAAACAGCGGAAAATGTTGGAAGTCGCATGTTCTTTTACGAACCTGTCGCTCAGCTGTAAGAACAGGGCGTTTTTGTCGCCGTCACAGGGTTGTGTCATAGACTCGCCAGCAGTCACCCACTGATCGCGCAGAGAACAATGATGGCCCCGATGATTCGCAGGTTATGGCCCAGATTGCTGATGGTGGTCGCCGTCATCGCCTCTGTTCTCGCGCTGAGTTTCGCTCAGGGCGCTGCGGCGCCGGGGTTGCGCAATGCCACGGTGCTGATCGTCCGTCATGCGGAAAAACCCGCATTAGGCCCGCAACTCAATGCTCGGGGTGAAGCGCGCGCGGCCGCTTACGCTGACTACTTCACTTCATTGCAGCTGGAGGGTGAGGCCCTGACACCGCAACGCCTGATCGCCACCGCCGACAGCGCGCAAAGCATCCGCCCGCGCCAGACCTTGATCCCCTTGGCGCAACGCCTGCAACTGCCGATCGAACAACCCTTCGCCAACAACGACGTCGACAAACTGGTCAGCCTGCTGCGCAAGGACAATCAGGCGAAAACCGTGCTGATCGCCTGGCACCACGGCCACATCAATAAACTCATCGGCGCGTTCGGCGGCAATGGCCCGGCATTGATCGGCCAGCCGAAATGGCCGGTGGATGTATATGACTGGCTGATCGTTTTGCGTTTCGACGACAAGGGGCAACTGGTTGAGTCGCGAAGCGAGAAGGTGCAGGAGCAGCTGATGCCGGGCGACATGGCAGCGTCGCCCGGTCGTTGAAGCGCCTCAGCGCACCTGCACCACCACCTTGCCCACCGCCTTGCGCTGGCCGAGGTCATTGATCGCCTGCGCCGCATTGCTCAGCGGATAGACCTGCGACACCAGCGGTTTCAACTTGCCCTCGGCAAACCAGCCGAACAATTGCTGGAAGTTCGCCGCGTTGTCCTGTGGCTGGCGCTGGGCGAAGGAGCCCCAGAACACGCCAAGTACCGCCGCCCCTTTGAGCAGGGCGAGGTTGACCGGCAGCTCAGGGATGCGCCCGCTGGCGAAGCCGACCACGAGCAAGCGGCCGTTCCAGGCGATGGCGCGGATGGCCTGGTCGAACAGATCGCCACCGACCGGATCGTAAATCACATCAGCGCCCTGGCCGTCGGTGAGGCGTTTGATTTCGTCCTTGAGGCTGGTTTCGCTGTAGTTGATCAACTCGTCGGCGCCGGCAGCCTTGGCTACGGCGAGTTTCTCGGCACTGCTGGCGGCCGCAATGACGCGGGCGCCCATCGCCTTGCCGATCTCCACGGCAGCCAAACCGACACCGCCGGACGCACCGAGCACCAGCAGGGTTTCGCCCGGTTGCAGTTGGGCGCGTTGCTTGAGGGCGTGCATCGAGGTGCCGTAAGTCATGCTGAAGGCGGCAGCGATATTGAAGTCCATTGATGGCGGAATCGGCAGGACGTTATAGCCCGGCACGGCGACCTGTTCAGCGAAACTGCCCCAGCCGGTCAGGGCCATGACCCGATCGCCGACCTTGAGATGACTGACCTTTTCGCCGACTTCGCGAACCACCCCCGCGGCCTCACCGCCCGGGGAGAACGGGAAGGGCGGTTTGAACTGGTACTTGCCCTCGATGATCAGCGTGTCCGGGAAGTTGACCCCGGCGGCGTGCACGTCCAGCAGGATTTCGTTCTTTTTCGCGACAGGGCTGGCGACGTCTTCCAGCACCAGCGATTCGGCAGGGCCGAAGGCTTTGCACAGCACGGCTTTCATCAGGGCTATTCCTTTGGGAGTGATGGCCGATAAGTGTAGGTGTGTCAGTCAACGGGTCAACGAGCATGCCCGACCCTGATAGTCAGCCATAAGCTTGTGCTTGCGCGGCGGGTCGTTATGCTAGGCCGCAAACCGGATAAGGAGCGAATTGTGAAAGCGTGGATCATGTTGTTGCTGGCCCTGTCTCTGCCTGTGGCAGCGCTGGCCGAAGAGGCCAAAGAAGGCGAAGCGCCGAAGGTCAGCTATATCACCTTGAGCCCGCCGTTTGTGGGCAACTACGGGCTGGACGGCACGCCGAAGCTCAAGGTCTACAAGGCTGACGTGGCTTTGCGCGTGACCGGCGACGAGGCGAGCAAGCTGGTCAAGGCCAACGAACCGCTGATTCGTAATCAACTGGTGGCGTTGTTTACCCAGCAGTCGACCGAGGCGATGAGCAGCATCGAGGGTAAAGAGAAGCTGCGTCAGGAAGCGCTGAAGCAGACTCAGCAAGTGATGAATGACGAGACCGGCAAGCCGGTGGTTGAGGATCTGTTGTTCAACAACCTGATCATTCAGTAAGGCTTCTGCTGTCCGGGCGGGCCCCTTCGCGAGCAGGCTCGCTCCCACATGTTTCTCTGGTGTTCACAAAATCTGTGGTCACTGAAAATCCCTGTGGGAGCGAGCCTGCTCGCGAAGGCATTGTGTCAGGCGAAGGATTATTCAGGGTTTCAGGGCGATAACCGCAGCCCACTGCTCCGCTGTCACCGGCATCACCGACAACCGTGATCCCTTCTGCACCAACGGCATCTCGGCCAATGCCGTCTGCTGTTTCAGATAATCCAGCTTCAACACTCGCGCAAACGTCTCGACGTGTTCAACGTCAATCGCACTCCACGCATTCTTCTCTGGTGTCGCCTTCGGGTCGTAATAATGACTTTCCGGCTCCAGTGCGGTGGGATCCGGGTACGCCGCTTCGATTATTTTGCCAATCCCGGCAATCCCGGGCTCCGGGCAGCTGGAATGGTAGAAAAAGAATTCATCGCCCACCGCCATCGCCCGCAGGAAATTGCGCGCCTGATAGTTGCGAACCCCGTCCCAGCGCGCTTTGCCGAGCTTTTCCAGACCTTTGATCGAGAGTTCATCGGGTTCGGATTTCATTAGCCAATAGGCCATGGTTTTTGCTCCTGAGACGGTCATTGGGCAGGTTGTCGGGCAATTTTATGACAAACCGACGGTCGGTTGACGTCAGCGTTTGCGCAGCGGTTCACGTTGCCGCAAAATGCCGGCCTTTAAAGCTTGACGCTGCTGCACGGCCTACGAACGGAAACCGCTGCTGTCATCGTGTTGATGTGCCTTTGGGGGGCAATCGATGAAACGCAAACCGGATTTACTATGGACTTTGGTAATTTTGTTTGGCCTGGGCGTCGTGACCACCGGTTACGCGCAGAGTCTGTGGACAACCAAAGCTGACGCTCCAATCGAAGTCGCGCAACAGGTTCAACAGTCGACCGCGTTCAAGCGCTGAAACTGCACACCCGACGCCGCTGATCTGCGGCGTCCTATCCCGCGAAATACCACGCCTTGTCGCTGACCGTGCCTTGTAACGGTACATCCCAACTTGCCTGCGCCAAGCGTTCGACCTTCTGACATTCATGGGCCAGCCCCAGCAACGTCGGCTTGCGCCAGCTTTTGCGCCGGGCCAGATACGCCAGGCTGCGATCATAAAAACCGCCGCCCATCCCCAGTCGCCCGCCGACATCGTCAAACCCAACCAAAGGCAACAACACCAGATCCAGCGCCCAGACCTTGCGTTGCTGCGCCAGATTGGCCCGCGGCTCGAGAATGCCGAAGCGATTGGGTTTGAGTTGTTCGCCGGGACGAATCCGCTGAAAGACCATTTTGGTTCTTGGCCAGGCGCTGAGCACCGGCAGGTACGTCGCCTTGCCCCGACGCTGCGCTTCACGCAGCAGCAGGCGCGGATCGATTTCACCGTCGGTGGGCAGGTACAGGGAAATATGTTTCGCCCGGCGAAAGTGCGGGTCTTGCGCCAGTTGCCGGTACAGGCCTTTGGCCGCTTGGCGTTGTTCGCTCTTGGTCAGCGAACGGCGCGTCTTGCGCAGCAGGCGGCGAAGTTGCGGGCGGGGCAGCAGCGCGGGTTCGGTCATGGTTCGGCTTCGGCAGGTGGGACGAAAACGTACGCATAAAAAATCCGATGTCGGATTAACCGACATCGGATTCGAATCAGGCTCCCCGGATGAACCGCTGTCAACTTAGCCCTTGAACCCGAAAGTTCAAGGTGGAAGATGCAGTAGACTTTAAGGCTTTCCGTCTAGCGGACATGCACACCAGCCCAACGTGCAACTTCCAGGGTAGTGCGAATCGGCTCAGGGACATCGTCAACTGGCAAGCACCCCAGGGAGTGCCGCGAGTATACCGCAAGCGGCCAGTCGAATCAGCCCTTGGTGGTGTTCTGATCGTCGGCGAGTACCAGATCGACACGATCGAGCAAGTCGCGCACCTGTTCACGGGTCGAGCCGCTGGCCTGAATGTCCGGGCGCTCTTCTTTGTGCAAGAGGTCGTGAGTGATGTTCAGCGCGGCCATCACGGCAATGCGATCGGCGCCGATGACTTTGCCGCTGCTGCGGATCTCGCGCATCTTGCCATCCAGGTAGCGTGCGGCACTGACCAGATTGCTGCGTTCTTCCTGCGGGCAAATGATCGAATATTCTTTGTCGAGGATTTGCACGGTAACGCTATTGCTTGAACTCATGAGTCTTGCTCCAGGGCCTTGAGGCGCGAAATCATCGATTCGACCTTACGCCGGGCGATTTCGTTTTTTTCAATGAGGTGCGCGCGTTCCTCGCGCCAGGTCTTTTCCTGAGCTAGTAAGAGTGCATTTTGACTCTTTAGTTGCTCGACTCGGCCAATCAGCAGTTCGAGTCTGGCCATCAGCGCTTGCAGGTCGTTGTCTTCCATTGTGTTCACTGTCTGATGGGTTAGCTGGCGGACAGCCTTTAATAGTCTTGGCGAGTCTGTCGATGTAGGATACAAGGCCTTCATTCTAGACATAGCGCCGTCTGGCGCCTAGCTGCCCATGACCATTGCGAATTCCCCGTACCAAGCCTTTGCCACCCTGCTGACCTCCAGCGGCCACAACGTCTCGCCTGCCGAACTGCATGGCGTGCTGCTCGGACGCAGTTGCGCCGGTGCCGGCTTCGATAACGAAGGCTGGCTGATCGACGCCGCCGAACTGCTCGAAGGCGACATTCAGGACAACGTCCGCAACGCCCTGATCGGCCTGCAAGAGATGGTCAAAGGCGAGCTGACCGGCGACGACGTCACCGTTGTTCTGCTGCTGCCGACCGATGACGCGCCGCTGGCTGACCGCGCCGCTGCACTGGGCGAGTGGTGCCAGGGCTTCCTCAGCGGTTTCGGCCTGAACTGCCGCGACAGCAGCATGCTCAGCACCGAAGCCACCGAAGTGCTGCAGGATCTGGCCGCCATTTCCCAGGTGCAAGACGCCCTGGAAGAATCCGAAGACGGCGAGTCCGACTACATGGAAGTCATGGAATACCTGCGCGTCGCGCCGCTACTGCTGTTCTCGGAAACCAAGAAAGCCGACGTGCCGCCAGCCGCCAAGCCGTCGCTGCATTAATCGCGTGCCAGGGAAAGCCATCTGCCCATGACCCATATCCCCAAAGCGGAATACAGCCGTCGCCGCAAGGCCCTGATGGCGCAGATGGAACCCAACAGCATCGCGATCCTGCCCGCCGCCGCAGTTGCCATCCGCAACCGCGACGTCGAGCACGTCTACCGTCAGGACAGCGACTTCCAGTACCTCAGTGGTTTCCCCGAGCCGCAAGCCGTCATCGTCCTGATGCCCGGTCGCGAGCATGGCGAATACCTGCTGTTCTGCCGTGAACGCAATGCCGAACGCGAATTGTGGGACGGTCTGCGCGCAGGGCAGGAAGGCGCGATCCGCGACTTCGGCGCCGATGACGCTTTTCCGATCACCGACATCGACGACATCCTCCCGGGCCTCATCGAAGGCCGTGACCGGGTGTATTCGGCGATGGGCAGCAACCCCGAATTCGACCGCCATCTGATGGACTGGATCAATGTGATCCGCTCTAAAGCGCACCTTGGCGCCCAGCCACCGAACGAATTCGTTGCGCTGGATCATCTGCTGCACGACATGCGCCTGTATAAATCGGCGGCAGAAGTGAAGGTGATGCGCGAAGCCGCCCGGATCTCGGCGCAAGCCCATATTCGTGCGATGCAGGCCAGTCGGGCGGGGCTTCACGAATACAGCCTCGAAGCCGAGCTGGATTACGAGTTTCGCAAGGGCGGAGCGAAAATGCCGGCCTATGGCTCGATTGTCGCCGCCGGGCGCAACAGCTGCATCCTGCATTACCAGCAGAATGACGCGTTGCTCAAGGACGGCGATCTGGTGCTGATCGACGCCGGTTGCGAGATCGATTGCTACGCCAGCGACATCACCCGCACCTGGCCGGTCAACGGCAAGTTCTCCGCTGAACAGAAAGCGATCTACGAATTGGTCTTGGCCTCGCAGGAAGCCGCATTCGCTGAAATCGCTCCGAACAAGCACTGGAATCAGGCGCACGAAGCCACGGTGCGAGTGATTACCACAGGGTTGGTGAAACTCGGGCTGCTGCAAGGCGAGGTCGACGAGTTGATCGCCAGCGAAGCCTATAAGGCGTTTTACATGCACCGCGCCGGTCACTGGCTGGGCATGGATGTACACGACGTCGGCGAGTACAAGGTCGGCGGCGAATGGCGCGTTCTAGAGGTCGGCATGGCGCTGACCGTGGAGCCGGGCATCTACATTGCACCGGACAATCAGACCGTCGCGAAGAAATGGCGCGGCATTGGCGTGCGCATCGAGGACGACGTAGTGGTGACCAAAACCGGTTGTGAAATCCTCACCAACGGCGTACCGAAAACCGTCGCCGACATCGAAGCGCTGATGGCGCAAGCAAGGACACACGCGGCATGAGTCGAGTCAATCTGGCAATCATCGGTGGCGGTCTGGTCGGCGCCAGTCTGGCGTTGGCCTTGCAGGCCGGGGCCAAGGCGCGTGGCTGGAAGATCGTCCTGATCGAGCCATTCGCCCCCGGCGACAGTTGGCAGCCGAGCTACGACGCACGTTCGTCGGCGCTGTCCTTTGGTTCGCGACAGATTTATCAACGGCTGGGCGTGTGGCAGGAAATCTCCCGTCGCGCCGAGCCGATCAAACAGATCCACGTCTCCGACCGTGGCCGCTTCTCCACCGCGCGTTTGTCGGCGATGGAAGAGGGTGTGCCGGCGCTCGGTTATGTAGTGGAAAACGCCTGGCTCGGCCAGTGCCTGTGGCAGCACATCGATAAAGACGTGATCAGTTGGCGCTGCCCGGCGGAAGTCACGCGCATGGAGCCGCTGCCTGACGGCTATCGCCTGACCCTTAACGATGAAACCACGCTTGAATGCGACCTGGCAGTGCTCGCCGATGGCGGTCGCTCGGGTTTGCGCGAGCAATTGGGCATCAACGTGCGCAAGCGTCCGTACAACCAGAGCGCGCTGATCGCCAACATCACGCCGAGCGAAGCGCACAACGGCATGGCGTTCGAGCGTTTCACCGATGAAGGGCCGATGGCGCTGCTGCCGCTGCCGGAAAACCGCTGCGCCCTAGTCTGGACCCGTTTGGGCATGGACGCGCAGCGTTTGGCCGATCTGAACGAACGTGATTTCCTCAGCGAATTGCAGGGCGTGTTCGGTTATCGCCTTGGCACGCTGAAACAGGTCGGCGCACGGCATTTGTATCCGCTGACGCTGGTCGAAGCCGAAGAGCAGGTGCGCTCGCACCTGGCCGTGCTCGGCAACGCGGCGCACAGCCTGCACCCGATTGCCGGCCAGGGTTTCAACCTGTCCCTGCGCGATGCCGATGCCCTCGCGGCCGTGTTGCTTGCCAGCGACAAACCGCTGGGCGATTTCGCCACGTTGCAGGCTTATCGTGAACGTCAGCGTCTCGATCAGGACCTCACCGTCGGCTTCTCCGATCAGGTCACGCGGCTGTTTGGCAGCACGCAGCCGCTGGTTTCGCTGGGTCGTAACATCGGCCTGCTCGGCCTCGATCTGTTGCCGCCGGCCAAGCGCTGGTTTGCGCGTCAGGCGATGGGTTTGGGAACGCGTCCGGATGCTTAAGTGGTTGACCCGAAAATTCGGCAAGGCGCGACTGATGCGCTGGGTCATGACGTGCTACCCGCCATACCTCGGCGCTGGTGTGCGGGTCAGACACATCAGCGATGACTTCCGCGACATTCAGGTGTCGATGGGCCTCGGCTGGTACAACCGCAACTACGTCGGCACACAGTTCGGCGGCAGCCTGTATTCGATGGTCGATCCGTTCTTCATGCTGATGCTCATGGAAAACCTCGGCTCGCGGTACATCGTCTGGGACAAGGCGGCCGACATCGATTTCATTGCGCCGGGCAAAGGTCAGGTGTTCGCCCGGTTCACCATCGACGACACCTTGCTCGACGAGGTCCGCCGGCAGACTGCCAGTGGCGAGAAATACCTGCCGCAGTTGCAGGTCGATATTCATGACGGCGCCGGCAACCTTGTCGCGCGGGTCGGTAAAACCCTTTACGTGCGGCTCAAGCCGCAAGCGAGACAGGCTTAAAGCATGGAAATGCGCGCAGATCTGCTGATTGTCGGAGCCGGAATGGTCGGCAGCGCCCTGGCGTTGGCGTTGCAGGACAGCGGGCTGGAAGTCCTGCTGCTCGACGGCAGCCCGCTGAGCGTCAAACCGTTCGATGCTCAAGCGCCATTTGAGCCGCGTGTCAGTGCGCTGTCGGCGGCCAGCCAACGAATTCTCGAACGCCTCGGCGTGTGGGATGGCATCGCTCAGCGGCGCAGCAGTCCGTACACCGACATGCACGTCTGGGACGGTAGCGGCACCGGGCAGATTCACTTCTCGGCGAGCAGTGTGCACGCCGAGGTACTCGGCCATATCGTCGAGAACCGCGTGGTGCAGGACGCCTTGCTCGATCGCTTGCACGACTGCGATCTGGGTATGCTGGCCAATGCGCGGCTGGAACAGATGCGCCGCTCCGGCGACGACTGGCTGCTGACCCTGGCCGATGGCCGGCAATTGCGCGCGCCATTGGTGATTGCCGCTGACGGCGCCAATTCGGCAGTACGTCGCCTGACCGGCGTAGCCACCCGCGAATGGGATTATCTGCACCACGCCATTGTCACCAGCGTGCGCAGCAGCAAACCGCACCAGATGACCGCGTGGCAGCGCTTCACCGACCATGGCCCGCTGGCGTTTCTGCCGCTGGAGGGTGACGGTCAGCAGGATTGGTGCTCGATTGTCTGGTCGACCACGCCGAGCGAGGCCGAGCGTTTGATGGCGCTGGATGAAGCGGATTTCTGCGCTGAACTGGAGCGCGCCTTTGAGGGGCGTCTCGGTGACGTGATCAGCGCTGATCCGCGACTGTGCGTGCCGCTGCGTCAACGCCATGCCAAGCGTTATGTGGCTGAAGGGTTGGCCCTGATTGGCGACGCGGCGCACACCATTCACCCGTTGGCGGGGCAGGGGGTGAACCTGGGTTTCCTCGATGCAGCGGTGCTGGCCGAAGTGCTATTGCAAGCGGCGGAACGTGGTGAGCGTTTGGCGGATGTGAAAGTGCTGAGTCGTTACGAACGCCGGCGCATGCCGCACAATCTGACGCTGATGGCGGCGATGGAAGGATTTGAGCGGTTGTTCCAGGCTGATCCGTTGCCGGTAAGGTGGTTGCGTAATGCCGGGTTGAAGATGGTTGAACAGATGCCAGAGGCCAAGGCCTTGTTCGTGCGCGAAGCCCTCGGGTTGACGGGTGATCTTCCGGCCTTGGCCAAGGCCTGATCTTTGTGTTGCTGCTGACGGCTTCATCGCGAGCAGGCTCACTCCTACATTTGGAATGCATTCCCCCTGTAGGAGTGAGCCTGCTCGCGATGGCGCCAGTTCAGCCACAACACATTTCAGGCTGTGCAACATCTGGTAACTCCTTCAAAAAGAGTTCGATTGAGGTGGTAAATGTGAGTCTTTATCATTTGGCCCACATTTTCCGACCGAGAGACCACTCCCATGTTGGCACCCAAGCGTCTTCTGACTGCACTGGCCTTGACCCTGATCGGCAGCACCACGGCCCAGGCCGCTGATGAGGTGGTGGTTTACTCGTCGCGCATCGATGAACTGATCAAACCGGTGTTCGATGCCTACACCGCCAAGACCGGGGTGAAGATCAAGTTCATCACCGACAAGGAAGCGCCGCTGATGCAGCGCATCAAGGCCGAAGGTGAAAACGCCACCGCCGACCTGCTGCTGACCGTCGATGCCGGCAACCTCTGGCAGGCCGAACAGATGGGCATCCTCCAGCCGTTCACCTCAAAGACCATCGACACCAACATTCCCGCCCAATACCGCTCGTCGACCCATGCCTGGACCGGCCTGAGCCTGCGCGCGCGAACCATCGCCTATTCCACTGATCGGGTAAAACCGGGTGAGTTGACCACCTACGAAGCGTTGGCCGACAAGAATTGGGAAGGGCGCCTATGCCTGCGTACGGCGAAGAAGGTCTACAACCAGTCGCTGACGGCGACCATGATCGAAGTCCACGGTGCCGAGAAAACCGAGAAAATCCTCAAGGGCTGGGTCAACAACCTGTCGACCGATGTGTTCTCCGATGATGTCGCGGTGCTCGAAGCGATCAACGCTGGTCAGTGCGACGTCGGCATCGTCAACACCTACTACTACGGTCGTCTGCACAAGCAGAAGCCTGATCTGCCGGTGAAACTGTTCTGGCCGAATCAGGCTGATCGCGGCGTGCACGTCAACCTGTCGGGTATCGGCCTGACCAAACATGCGCCACACCCGGAAGCGGCCAAGGCTTTGGTTGAGTGGATGACCACGGCTGAGGCGCAGAAGATCTTTGCTGACGTGAACCAGGAATTCCCGGCCAATCCGGCCGTGGCGCCTTCGGAAGAAGTGGCGGCGTGGGGCAAGTTCGTGGCGGATACCTTGCCGGTGGAAGTGGCGGGCAAGCGTCAGGCCGAGGCAATCCGCATGATGGATCGCGCGGGTTGGAACTGAGTCCTTCCTGAAACCATTGTTTGCCATGATACCGCTGCCCTCACCCCAGCCCTCTCCCGGAACGTCGGACCGCCCCGAGGGAGAGGGAGCCGATTTGGGTTGCTTTCGAGACCTGAGTTTGGCTCGATTTATCAGGTCGGTGTAACTCGAAAGATCATCACGGTCAGTCCCCTCTCCCTCCGGGAGAGGGTTAGGGTGAGGGCAGCAATCCTGACCTGAAACAAAAAAATCAAGAACACCTACATCCCTCCAGAGTTCTAAAAGTGGCCCACCCCGCCCAACGCCGCTGGTACCCCATCGTCTTCGCCATCGCCGCGCTGGTGCTGTTGCCCCTGAGTGTTCTGCTGCTCTCATGGCAGACCATCGATCAGCAGATCTGGTCGCACCTATGGGAAACCCAGATGCCACGCCTGCTGGGCAACACCCTGACGCTGGTGCTCGGCGTCGGTGTCGGCGTGACGCTGCTGGGCGTGAGCCTCGCCTGGCTCACCAGCCTCTGTGAATTCCCCGGTCGGCGCTGGCTCGACTGGGCGCTGATGCTGCCGTTCGCCATCCCGGCTTATGTGCTGGCCTTCGTTTTCGTCGGCCTTCTGGATTTCGCCGGCCCCGTGCAAACCCTGTTGCGCGAATGGTTTGGCACAGGTCTGCGTCTGCCGCGTGTGCGCTCCACCGGCGGGGTGATTCTCGTGCTGGTGCTGGTCTTCTATCCCTACGTTTACCTGCTGGCGCGTACTGCGTTTCTTGCTCAGGGCAAAGGTCTGATGGAGGCCGCGCGGGTGCTTGGGCAATCGCCGTGGCAAGCGTTCTGGCGCGTGGCATTGCCGATGGCGCGTCCGGCCATCGGTGCCGGTGTGGCGTTGGCGCTGATGGAAACCCTCGCCGATTTTGGTGCGGTGTCGGTGTTCAACTTCGACACCTTCACCACAGCGATCTACAAAACCTGGTACGGCTTCTTCAGCCTGCCCAGTGCGGCGCAACTGGCCAGCCTGTTACTGCTGGTGGTGATGCTGGTGCTCTACGGCGAACGTCGCGCCCGCGGCGCAAACCGTGCAAGCAACGAGCGGCCACGGGTCAAAGCCCTGTACCACTTGCGCGGGCTCAAGGCGTTCGCGGCGATGAGCTGGTGCGGCCTGGTCTTCGCCTGCGCGTTCGTCATTCCGATGCTGCAATTGATCGTCTGGTTCTGGCAGCGTGGGCGCTTCGACCTGGACGAGCGTTACGCCGGGCTGATCCTGCATACCCTCTATCTAGGTGGCATGGCCGCATTGATTACCGTCAGCGTCGCTTTGTTGCTGGCCTTCGCTCGCCGGTTGGCGCCAACGCAGGCGATCAACTCCGGGGTCGGTCTGGCCAATCTTGGTTATGCGTTGCCGGGGTCGGTGCTGGCGGTGTCGATCATGCTGGCTTTCAGTTATCTGGATCGCGAGCTGGTCATTCCGCTCTCGGGCTGGCTCGGTGGCGCGGGCAAACCGTTGCTGCTCGGCAGTCTGGCGGCGTTGCTGATGGCCTATCTGGTGCGCTTCATTGCCGTGGCGTACGGCCCGCTGGAAAGCAGCCTGGCGCGTATACGGCCGTCTTTGCCCGAAGCGGCACGTAGCCTGGGTGTCAGTGGGCCGCGACTGTTTTTCAAAGTGTATCTGCCGCTGTTGCTGCCCGGCACCTTGAGCGCGGCGTTGCTGGTGTTCGTCGATGTGCTCAAGGAAATGCCCGCGACCCTGCTGATGCGCCCGTTTGGCTGGGACACGCTGGCGGTGCGGATCTTTGAAATGACCAGCGAAGGGGAATGGGCGCGCGCGTCGTTGCCGGCACTGACCCTGGTTTTGGTGGGTCTGTTGCCGGTCATTGGCCTGATCCGCCGCTCGGCGCACCGAAACACTTAGTCGTCAGTCCTGAATCATGCGGCTACAATGCGCGGCATTCGGTGCGGATCGTCTGACAGACCCGTTCGCTGGAATCGGCTGAGAGCCTTGTATTTCAAGGCTTTCACTCCGTACAGCGGCTGTTCGCACCTTCGCCACGCCCGGAAGGAGAAACCCATGGGACAGCGTACGCCTCTGTATGACCTGCATCTCGCCCTCGGCGCGAAGATGGTCGATTTTGGCGGTTGGGACATGCCACTGCATTACGGCTCGCAGGTCGAGGAGCACCACGAAGTGCGCCGCGATTGCGGGGTGTTCGATGTATCCCACATGACCGTGATCGATGTTGATGGCCCACAGGCCAAAGCCTGGCTCCAGCATTTGCTGGCCAATGACGTCGAGCGCCTGCACCGCCCCGGCCGAGCGTTGTACAGCACCATGCTCAACGAGCGCGGCGGCATCGTCGACGACATGATCGTCTACCGCCTCGACGACGGCTATCGTCTGGTGGTCAACGCCTCTACCCGCGATCAGGATCTGGCCTGGATGAACGCGCAGCTCGGCGATTTCGACGTGCAATTGCACGAGCGCTCAGAGCTGGCGATGCTGGCCATTCAGGGCCCGCAGGCCCGGCACAGGATTGCCGAACTGGTGACCCAGTCCCGCGCCACGCTGATCCAGCAGCTCAAACCTTTCGAAGCCTACGTCGACGGCGACTGGTTCATTGCCCGTACCGGCTACACCGGCGAAGACGGTCTGGAAATCGCCCTGCCGGCCGATCAGGCCCCGGCGTTCTTCAACGATCTGGTGGGGGCCGGTATTTCCCCGATCGGCCTCGGTGCCCGCGACACCTTGCGCGTCGAGGCCGGGATGAACCTCTACGGTCAGGACATTCATCAAGACGTTTCGCCGCTCGCCTCGAACATGGCCTGGAGCATTGCCTGGGAACCCACCGCCCGCCAGTTCATCGGCCGCGCTGCGCTGGAGGCGGAAAAAGCCGCTGGCGTTGCGCACAAACTGGTCGGTCTGGTGCTGGAAGAACGCGGTGTTTTGCGCGCTCATCAAGTGGTTCGTATCGCCGATGTTGGCGAAGGGGAGATCACCAGTGGTAGTTTCTCTCCTACGCTGAGCAAATCGATTGCCCTGGCGCGTGTTCCGATGGCAACCGCCGACCGCGCCGAAGTGGAAATCCGTGGCAAGTGGTACCCGGTACGGGTGGTCAAACCGACCTTCGTACGCCATGGCAAAACTTTGATCTAACCTTTTTTGGCGGGCATGACCGCTGACCCAATTCCTGAGGACACCGAAGATGAGCAATATCCCCGCTGAACTGCGTTTTGCCGAAAGTCATGAATGGGCGCGTCTGGAAGCTGACGGCACCGTCACTGTGGGCATCAGCGATCACGCGCAAGAAGCGCTGGGTGATGTGGTGTTCGTCGAGTTGACCGAAGTCGGCAAAGTATTCGCCGCCGAAGATCAGGCCGGTGTGGTCGAGTCGGTGAAAGCCGCTTCCGACATCTATTCGCCGATCAGCGGTGAAGTGATTGCAGTCAACGAAGAACTGAGCGGCTCGCCAGAGCTGCTGAACTCTGACCCTTACGGTGCGTGGATCTTCAAGCTCAAGCCAAGCGACAAGGCTGAGCTGGACAAGCTGCTCGACGCCGCTGCCTACAAAGCCGCCATCGGCGAATAAACAACATCCTGTAGGAGCTGTCGCAGGCTGCGATCTTTTGATGTTGTCTTTTATAAAATCAAAAGATCGCAGTCTGCGGCAGGTCCTACACGGTGCGATGCAGGACGGTTTTTACTGCGGCCACTGAACGCTCGACGTCGTCCTTGTTCATGCTGGTAAACATCGGCAGCGAGACGATCAGCCGTCCAACACGCTCCGCCACTGGCAACATCCCTTCTTTGCAACCGCGCTCGCGATACAAACTCAGCAAGTGAATCGCCGGGTAGTGATAGCCGATGCCGATACCATGCGCCTGCATCTGCTCCATGAACGTCGCCCGCGCCGGTAAGCCATCCCCACGTTCTGGCAATACCAGCTGAAACAGGTGCCAGTTGCTGTTATCGAAATCCGCCGGCGGCAGTTGCGCGCCATAAACCGCTTCGAAGTCATCGCCAAAACATTTGAAGTAATGCCGAGCCAGTTCACGGCGATGAGCGGTCAGCGCTTCAATGTGAGCGAATTGCCCGAGGCCGATGGTGGCCGCAACATCCGTCATGTTGAACTTGCCACCCAACACATCGACGTCCAGACCGTCGAAGCCATTACGCGTCACGCCCTGCAAGCGGTACTTCTCGGCCAGCCGTGCTTCCTCAGGTGTGTTCAGCACCAGACAACCGCCTTCGGAGCAGGTGACATTCTTGTTCGCCTGAAAACTGAACGACACGAAGTCGCCCGTGGCGCCGATGCGCTGGCCGTTCCAGCTCGATCCCAGGGCCTGAGCGGCGTCTTCGACAATGCGCAGATTGTGTTTGCGGGCAATGGCGTAGAGACGATCCATGTCCACCGGCAAACCGGCGAGATACACCGGAATCAGCGCTTTGGTGCGTGGCGTAATCGCCGCTTCCAGTTGATCCAGATCGATGTTGCGGGTCACCGGGTCGATGTCGGCAAACACTGGCGTGGCGCCGACTTCAAGGATCACATTGGCCGTGGCCACCCAGGAGATCGGCGTGGTGATGACCTCGTCGCCGGGGCCGATGCCGGCGATGCGCAAGGCGATTTCCATGGTGCAAGTGCCGGAATTGAACGTGCGCACAGGGCGCCCGCCGAAGTACTCCGACAGCTGCGCTTCAAAGGCCTGAACCTTTGGCCCACTGGTAATCCAGCCGGAGCGCAGCACGTCGCCAACGGCGGCAATCGTCGCTTCATCGATAACGGGTTTGGAGAAAGGCAGAAAGGGCAGTTGGCTCATGGGGCTTCGATCATCCGAGGGTTGGATGCCTGAGGCAGGCGTCACAGCATGGCCCGGAACACCCTCGGCCGCCAAGCCGTGCGCGTCGTTATCGGCTGCTATGCTGGTTTGACCGTGATGCATTGACGCCGAGCGCCAGCCAAGAGAGAGCCCGTCATGTCCCAGTTGCCGTCCCTGAGCCAGTTACGCGATCCCGAGGCCTTCCTGCGCCGCCACCTCGGCCCCGACGCCGCCGAGCAGCAGGCGATGCTCGACAGCCTTGGCCTCGGCAGTCGGGTCGAACTCATCGAGCAAACCGTGCCGCCGGGTATCCGCTTCAATCGCGCACTGGATCTGCCGCCAGCACTGGACGAGCCAGCGGCGCTGGCCAAACTGCGTGGGTATGCCGAGCAGAATCAGCTTTGGACCAGCCTGATCGGTATGGGCTACTACGCCACCCTGACGCCGACGGTCATCTTGCGCAATGTGCTGGAAAATCCCGGCTGGTACACCGCCTATACGCCCTATCAACCGGAGATCGCCCAGGGGCGGCTCGAAGCGCTGCTGAATTTCCAGCAATTGACCATCGACCTCACTGGCCTGGAGCTGGCCAACGCTTCGTTGCTCGACGAAGCCACTGCGGCTGCCGAAGCCATGGCGCTGGCCAAGCGTGTAGCGAAGTCGAAGAGCAATCTGTTTTTTGTCGACGAGAACTGCCATCCGCAAACCATTTCGGTGGTGCAAACCCGTGCTGAAGGTTTCGGTTTCGAGCTGATCGTCGACGCTGTGGATAACTTGAAACAGCAGCAGGTGTTCGGCGCGCTGCTGCAATACCCCGATACCCACGGCGAAATCCGTGATTTGCGGCCGCTGATCGACCATTTGCATGCGCAACAGGCGCTGGCTTGCGTCGCCACGGATTTGTTGAGTTTGCTGTTACTGACGCCACCGGGCGAGTTGGGCGCCGATGTGGTGTTCGGTTCGTCTCAGCGTTTCGGCGTGCCGATGGGGTATGGCGGCCCGCATGCAGCTTTTTTTGCCAGCCGCGAAGAATACAAACGGGCGATTCCCGGCAGAATCATCGGCGTGTCGAAAGATGCCCGCGGCAACATTGCGTTGCGCATGGCCTTGCAAACCCGCGAGCAACATATCCGCCGCGAGAAGGCCAATTCGAACATCTGCACGGCGCAAGTGCTGTTGGCCAACATTGCCAGTTTCTATGCGGTCTACCACGGCCCGGAAGGTCTGAAACGCATCGCCCAGCGCGTGCATCGGTTGACCTGCATTCTGGCGGCGGGTCTTGAGCGTCGCGGGATCAAACGGCTCAACGCACAGTTTTTCGACACGCTGACACTCGACGTTGGCGGCGTGCAAACCGCGATCATCGAAAGCGCCCAGAGCGCGCAGATCAATCTGAGAATTCTCGGCCGTGGCCGCGTCGGTCTGAGCCTCGACGAAACCTGTGATGAAAACACCGTGGCGCGGCTGTTCGATGTGCTGTTGGGTGCCGATCATGGGCTGAACGTCGCGGAACTTGATGCTGAAGTGCTGGCTTCAGGCATTCCCGACGACTTGCAGCGCAACACGCCTTATCTGCGGCATCCGGTGTTCAACGCCCATCACAGCGAAACCGAGATGCTGCGTTACCTCAAGCAACTGGAGAACAAGGATCTGGCGCTCAACCAGTCGATGATTCCGCTGGGCTCCTGCACCATGAAACTCAACGCCACCAGCGAGATGATCCCGATCACCTGGCCGCAATTCGCCAACCTGCATCCGTTTGTGCCTCGCGAGCAGGCCATTGGTTACACGCTGATGATCGAGGAGCTGGAGCGTTGGCTGTGCGCGATCACCGGGTTCGATGCGATCTGCATGCAGCCCAACTCCGGCGCTCAGGGCGAGTACGCCGGGCTGCTGGCGATCCGCAAATATCATGAGAGCCGTCAGCAGGGCGCGCGCGATATCTGCCTGATTCCCTCCTCGGCCCACGGCACCAACCCGGCCTCGGCACAGATGGCCGGGATGCGCGTGGTGATCGTGGAATGCGACGAGGCCGGCAACGTCGATCTGGCGGATTTGAAGAAGAAAGCCGTCGAGGCGGGGGATAAATTGTCGTGCCTGATGGCGACCTATCCGTCGACTCACGGTGTTTACGAGGAGGGTATCAGCGAGATTTGCGAGGTTATCCACCAGCATGGCGGTCAGGTGTACATGGACGGCGCCAACCTCAATGCGCAAGTCGGGCTGGCGCGGCCGGCAGACATTGGCGCCGATGTGTCGCACATGAATTTGCACAAGACCTTCTGCATTCCCCATGGCGGTGGCGGGCCGGGCATGGGGCCGATTGGCATTCGCGCGCACCTTGCGCCGTTCGTCGCCAATCACCCGGTGGTGCCGATTGACGGGCCGCTCGCGCAGAACGGCGCGGTCAGCGCGGCGCCGTGGGGAAGTGCGAGTATTCTGCCGATCAGCTGGATGTACATCGCCATGATGGGCCCGCAATTGGCCGATGCGAGTGAGGTGGCGATTCTCGCGGCGAATTATCTGGCGCAGCATTTATCCGGCGCGTTTGCGGTGCTGTACACCGGGCGCAATGGGCGGGTGGCGCATGAATGCATTCTTGATCTGCGACCATTGAAAGCGCAGACCGGGATCAGCGAGGAAGACGTCGCCAAGCGTCTGATGGATTACGGCTTTCACGCGCCGACCATGTCATTTCCGGTGCCGGGGACGTTGATGGTCGAACCGACCGAGAGTGAGTCCAAGGCGGAACTGGACCGTTTCATCGGCGCGATGCTGAGCATCCGCGCAGAAATCACCGAGGTGCAGAATGGCAACTGGCCGGCGGAAGACAACCCGCTGAAACGAGCGCCGCATACCCTCGCGGATGTCACCGGGGTGTGGGAGCGGCCGTACAGCATCGAGCAAGGCATTACCCCGGATGCGCACACCAAGGCACACAAATATTGGCCGGCGGTGAATCGGGTGGATAACGTCTATGGCGATCGCAATCTGTTTTGCGCGTGCGTCCCGGTGGACGATTACCGCTGATCTCCCTATGCACCCCAGTCCAAATGTGGGAGAGAGCCTGCTCGCGAAAGCGTCGTGTCAGAAGGCCTACATGTATCTGACCCAGCGCATTCGCGAGCAGGCTCGCTCCCACAGGGTTATGTGGTGGATTTGAAATTACGAACAAAAAAATGCCGCTCATTTGAGCGGCATTTCTGTTGGCGCAAGGCTTACTCGGAAGCCACGGCGTTCTTCGCCAGAATCGCATTGGCCAATTCCATATCGGTCGCCTGCAAGCCCGGGTTATCGGCGCGGACTTTCTGCATCGCCGCTTCCAGATACGGCCCACGAATGCCGCCGTCACTGGCGACGAAGCTGCCGGCATCGTCCTGCGCGGCGACGATCAGCTTGTGATCCTTGAAGGTCAGGTAAGTCGAGCCGGTGGTTGCACCTGACGAAATGACGTTACGCCAAAAGCTGTCGGCCATCGCTGAGCCAACAGGAAGGGACAGCAAGGCCAGGGTGGCGACAGCAAGTTTGAGACGCATGATTAGGTGACTCCTGGGGGTTAACTATGGCGTTGGATCGTCATTTTCCCGATCCGGTTCCGTGCCGGGCTATTTCTGCTCGCTCTGCGGCGTCACCCGCAGCACCTCCTCAACCGTCGTCAGCCCCGCTGCGACTTTCTGCGCGCCGGACAGGCGCAGGCTGCGCATACCTTCCTTGAAAGCCTGACGACGGATCGCCGTGAGGTCGGTGTCGGGGGTGATGAAAGCCTTGAGGCTGTCGCTCAGTTGCATGATTTCGTACACCCCGGCGCGACCGTGATAACCGGTGTCGCGGCATTCCACGCAACCGATGGCCCGTTGCGCATTGCCCGGCAATGGCGCTTGCCAGGGACGGGTCAGGGTTTGCCAATCTTCTTCCTCCAGCGCCAGCGGTACTTTGCAGTGCGGGCACAAGGTGCGCACCAGACGCTGGGCCATGACCCCGAGCACGGTGGCTTTGATCAGGTAATGCGGCACGCCGAGTTCGAGCAGGCGACTGATCGCGCTGGGGGCGTCGTTGGTGTGCAGGGTCGATAACACCAGATGCCCGGTGAGCGCCGCCTGAATGGCCATTTCGGCGGTTTCGAGGTCACGGATCTCGCCAATCATGATGATGTCCGGGTCTTGTCGCATCAGTGCGCGCACCCCGGCGGCAAAGCTCAGGTCGATGTTGTGCTGCACCTGCATCTGATTGAACGCCGGTTCGACCATTTCGATCGGGTCTTCGATGGTGCAGAGGTTGACCTCCGGCGTCGCCAGTTTTTTCAGTGTGGTGTACAGCGTGGTGGTCTTGCCCGAACCGGTGGGACCAGTGACCAGAATGATGCCGTTGGGCTGGCGGGTCATGTCCTGCCAGCGGCGCAGGTCGTCGGCGCTGAAACCCAACTGGTCGAAGTCCTTGAGCAACACTTCCGGATCGAAAATCCGCATGACCATTTTTTCGCCGAACGCTGTAGGCAGCGTTGAAAGACGCAACTCGACCTCACCGCCGTCCGGGGTCTTGGTCTTGACCCGGCCATCCTGGGGTTTGCGTTTTTCGGCGACGTTCATCCGCCCGAGGCTTTTCAGGCGACTGACAATCGCCATGGTCACCTGCGGCGGGAATTGATAGACGTTGTGCAGCACGCCGTCGATGCGAAAGCGCACGGTGCCTTGCTCGCGCCGAGGTTCGATGTGGATATCGCTGGCGCGCTGCTGGAAGGCGTACTGGAAGAGCCAGTCGACGATGTTGACGATGTGCGCGTCGTTGGCGTCCGGCTCCTGATCGCTGGCGCCGAGGTTGAGCAACTGTTCGAAGTTGCCGAGGTTGCCGCTCTGGGTGTCGGCATTGCTGGCGCCGCTGACCGATTTCGCCAGGCGAAAGAACTCGACGCTGAAGCGCTGGATGTCCGCCGGGTTGGCCACCACCCGTTTGATCGGCAGCTTCAAGACGTGAGTCAGATCGGCTTCCCATCCCGTGACGTAGGGCTGGGCGCTGGCCACGGTGACCGCATCGCGGTCGACCGCCACGGCGAGAATCTTGTGCCGTTGGGCAAAGGCGTAGGACATCAACGGAGTGATGGCGGCAACGTTGATCTTTAGCGGATCGATGCGCAAATACGCCTGGCCGGCCTGCTGCGCCAGCCACAGGGTCAGGCTTTCCAGGTCGAGGTGTTTGCCTGGGCGACTGAGGTCGTCGAGTTGCTGGCCGGCGATAAATTCCAGCGGATGCATCTGACCGTGGGCGGCGTGGCGGCGCCGGGCATTCAGCGCCTGTTCCGCCGCGTCCTGACCGATAAAGCCTTGGGCGACCAGTTCTCGCAACACATCGTTGAGTTCCAGCCAGCGGTCCTGAGTGACGAGTTGAACGGACATGCGGGCTTCCTTTTAAGCGACATTGCGCAAAAGGATAGTCGTGGGCGGGCAGACCGTTGGGCCACTACCCGACGAAGCCGTTGCCGGATTTGTCAGCCGGCCGCTTGCGCTGGCGCGGCCCAGGCGCTGTCGGCATTTTGCAGATTCACCGAGCAGACGCTGATCAGGTTACGAAGTTTTTCCGCGATCACTTGCGCGCGGTGCCAGCTCAAGCCGCCCATGACCAAGTCGATCGACAGCAGATCGTCCAGCCGTTGCACGTTGACCTGTTCGGGCGTGAGGAACTGCAGCGCGAACAGGTTGAGCACCCGCACCAGCAAGTCCGGCTCGGCCTCGGCAAGAATCTGATACTGCGCCAGGCAGTGGGCATTGCTGACGTTCCAGACATCGGCGCGGGTTGGCGCGCTGTTCACGGCTTCGAGATGCGGCATAAGAAGTCTCCAAAATCACTGGAGGAATTTTTACATTCGATGCGGGGTATTTCTTGGCTATGATCGGCGTTATTGGCGGTTGATCGAATGGATTGATTCGCAAGGTGTTTGATTAGAGGTTTTTTTATGCACAGTGAACTGGACAGCTACGACCGCAGGATTCTCGCCCTGCTGCAAGAGGACGCTTCGCTGTCGAGCGCGCAGATCGCCGAACAGGTCGGCCTGTCGCAATCGCCTTGCTGGCGGCGGATTCAGCGGATGAAGGAGGAGGGCATCATTCGCGGGCAAGTGACCTTGCTTGATCGCAAGAAGATTGGCCTGAATACGCAAATCTTTGCCGAGATCAAACTCAATGCGCACGGGCGCTCGAACTTCACAGAGTTCACCGAGGCGATTCGCGGGTTCCCGGAAGTGCTGGAGTGTTATGTGCTGATGGGCGCGGTGGATTTTCTGTTGCGCATTGTCGCGGCGGACATTGAGGCGTACGAGCGGTTCTTCTTCGAGAAACTCTCGCTGGTGCCGGGGATACAGGAAGTGAACTCGATTGTGGCGCTGTCGGAGATCAAGTCCACCACCAGCCTCCCGGTTTAGTGCGGCTGGCCTTTGTGGCGAGGGGATTTATCCCCGTTGGGCTGCGAAGCAGCCCCAGCTCTTCAATAAAAGCAGGGCCGCTGCGCGCCCCAACGGGGATAAATCCCCTCGCCACAGGGTAATTACATGCGCAGCAGCATTTTCCAGGCGCGATTCTGGTAAACCGCAATCGCCTGCTGCTTGCGCGCATCGAGCAGTTCGTCAGTGATCGTTGGCTCGTTGGCCAACTGTGCCAACTTGTTCAGCTCGCCGTACAGACGATCCATTTCCGGGATCTCCAGCACGTTACGCGCGTGGTGCAGCCAGACCTGAATGCGCTCGATACGCGGCAGTTGTTCAGCCAGATCTTCTGGCTGCTGCTGATAACGCTGCAATTGCAGGGCAGTCGCTTCTTCGCCCAATGTGCGCGGCAACCAGCTGTGCAATTGCGCGCCACCCTGACGGTTGCCCCGCACGTTACGGTCAGCGGTCCATGTGCGGGCCAGCAACCAGCGCGACGTGGTCAGCGAGAACAGGCCCCAGCGCGGGTCTTCGAGTTCTTCGAGGAATTGCTCCGGCGCGGCTTTGCGTACGTCTTCGTCTTCGATACCGGCCTGCACCAGCGGGCGCCAGTCTTCCAGCAAGGCATCGAGGGCCACGCGCAGGTCGTGCGTCGCCTGACGCGGTGCAGCCTGGCCGAGGCTGCTGAGCAGGGCGCGCATTTCCGCGAGGTTTTCAACCCAGTCGAGCAACAGGCGCCAGTGGCCGTTGAAACGATATTGCTCAGCCAGACGCTGGCTGCTGCCAAGCAAGTGCCAGCTCAGCGCAGCGAAGGCGTCGTCGAGTTGAGTTTCCGGGGTCAGCTCAGGCGCTGGCAGGCTCAGCGAGTAGCTGTTGGCGTCGTACAGACGATAGCCGCGCTCAGCCTTGCTGATGTCGCACGGCATCAGCGCCAGGGTTTCGGCCAGTTCAGCGGCCAGCTCCAGCAGCGCGGCAGGCTCGCCCTCGCGCAGTTCCAGTTCCAGCTCGCAGATTTCTTCTTTCTGTTTGCCGACCACTACATGACCCAGGTCCAGCGCTGCTTCGATGACCACTTTGGTCTTGCCACGGCCCCAGGCGATTTCGGCGCGCTCGCGAACGAAATCGGTGGTGAAGATCGGCTTGAGGGTTTTCTTGTCCAGCTCGGCCAGCGACTCGGGCCAGCATTCGCCGTCGAGTTTCTTTACGTCGAGCTTGGCTTTCGACAACTTCCAGTCGTACTCATTACGTTCGGACAGCCCGGCGACGCTCTGGCCACGGGTCTTGAGGGTCTGAATCACCTCGTCGCCATCCTTGCGCAGGCGCAGGGCAACTTTGGCCTGGGCCAGATCGCGCTCGGGCGTGTCGAAGTACTGATTCATCAACTCACGGCGTTCCCAGCCACTTTTGTTGCGTTTTTTCAGTAACGGGTGCTCGCGCAGAGCGGCGAGGGTTTCGCGGCTGACGCGGAGTTTGATTTCGGTTTCTTTCTGCATGGCCGGAAAATCCAGGATCGGGAGCGCAGCCGGGGGAATGTGTGGCTGCCAAGGCCGTGCAGTGTACAGGACTGATTCGTCCTACGCCCTGCGGCGGTTTATTCCTGACGCCGGATGGCTCTATGATGGACTTCAAATCGGGAGTGGGAGTCAGCGATGCCTTTGCCGTCCATGCAAGACCAGTTCGCCGCGCTGATTGCCGCGCCGTCGGTCAGCTGTACCCAACCGAGCCTGGATCAGTCCAACCGGGCGGTGATCGATTTGCTCGCAGGCTGGCTCGGCGATCTGGGCTTCAGTTGCGACATCCAGCAGGTCAGCCCCGGCAAATTCAACCTGCTCGCCAGCTTTGGCAGCGGCCCCGGCGGGCTGGTGCTGGCCGGGCACAGCGACACGGTGCCGTACGACGATGCGTTATGGCAGACCGATCCGCTGAAACTCACCGAGGTCGATGGGCGCTGGGTCGGGCTGGGCAGTTGTGACATGAAGGGTTTTTTCGCCCTGATCATCGAGGCTGTGTTGCCGCTGCTCGATCAGCCGTTCAAGCAACCGCTGCTGATTCTTGCCACGTGCGATGAAGAAAGCTCGATGTCCGGCGCCCGGGCGCTGGCCGAGGCCGGGCGTCCGTTGGGTCGCGCGGCGGTGATCGGCGAGCCGACCGGGCTCAAGCCGATCCGCATGCACAAAGGCATCATGATGGAGCGCATCGACATCCTCGGGCAGAGCGGCCATTCGTCGGATCCGCGCTTGGGCCATAGCGCCCTCGAAGCCATGCACGATGCCATTGGCGAACTTCGCGGTCTGCGCCTGTTATGGCAGCGTGAGTTCAACAACCCGCAATTCAGCGTGCCGCAACCGACGATGAACTTCGGTTGCATCCATGGCGGCGACAACCCCAACCGCATCTGCGGTCAGTGTTCGCTGGAGTTCGACCTGCGGCCATTGCCGGGCATGGACCCGAAAGTCCTCCGCGCGGAAATCCTGCGCAAGCTCAACCCGGTGGCCGAACGGCATCAGGTGAAGATCGATTACAAACCGTTGTTCCCGGAAGTGCCACCGTTCGAGCAGTCCAAAGACGCCGAACTGGTACGGATAGCGGAAAAACTCACCGGCCACATGGCTGAAGCGGTAGCGTTCGGCACTGAAGCGCCTTATCTTCAGCGCCTTGGCTGCGAAACCATTGTGCTCGGCCCCGGCGACATTGCCTGTGCGCACCAGCCCGGCGAGTACCTTGAAATGTCACGTTTGCAGCCTACCGTGCATCTATTACGGCAACTGATTGAACATTACTGCCTGAGCCCGGACAAAACATGATGTCCCCCTGTGGGAGCGAGCCTGCTCGCGAAAGCGTCATTTCAGATGCCTAAATGTCGACTGATACACCGCTTTCGCGAGCAGGCTCGCTCCCACAGGGGGTATGTGGCTTATCCGATCAAACGCTGTAAATTGCCAGCATTCCAACCCGTATTCATGAGGAGAGCGCGCGTGTCGCCAAGCCTGTTCCGACGATAACCATCAGCCCGCTGTGCGTTTTTCGTTTCGCCCTTTTTTCGGCTGCTATTTATTACAGGCCCAGGTTCATGCCCGAATACGTTAATTGGCTTCGTCACGCGTCCCCTTACATCAATGCCCACCGCGATTGCACCTTCGTCGTCATGCTGCCCGGCGACGGCGTGGAGCATCCGAATTTCGGCAACATCGTCCACGACCTCGTCTTGCTGCACAGCCTCGGCGTGCGCCTGGTGCTGGTGCACGGTTCGCGCCCGCAGATTGAAACCCGCCTCGCCGCTCGCGGCCTGACCCCGCATTACCATCACGGTATGCGCATCACCGATGCGGCAACGCTGGAGTGTGTGATCGACGCGGTCGGCCAATTGCGTATCGCCATTGAAGCGCGGCTGTCGATGGACATGGCCTCGTCGCCGATGCAGGGCTCGCGCCTGCGCGTGGCCAGCGGCAACCTTGTCACCGCGCGGCCGATCGGCGTGCTCGAAGGCGTTGATTATCATCACACCGGCGAAGTACGCCGGGTCGACCGCAAAGGCATCAATCGTCTGCTCGATGAGCGTTCGATCGTTTTGCTGTCGCCGCTGGGCTACTCGCCGACCGGGGAAATCTTCAACCTCGCTTGCGAAGACGTCGCCACCCGCGCCGCTATCGACCTGGGTGCCGACAAGCTGCTGCTGTTCGGCGCCGACCTCGGTCTGATCGACGAGAACGGCAAACTGGTGCGTGAATTGCGTCCGCAACAAGTGCCGGCGCATTTGCAGCGTCTGGGCAGCAGCAACTATCAGGCGGAGTTGCTGGATGCAGCGGCTGAAGCCTGCCGTGGCGGTGTGGCGCGCAGCCACATCGTCAGCTACGCCGAAGACGGCGCGCTGCTGACCGAGCTGTTCACCCGTGACGGTGGCGGTACGCTGGTGGCACAAGAGCAATTCGAACTGGTACGCGAGGCGGCGATTGAAGATGTCGGCGGCTTGCTCGACTTGATCAGCCCGCTGGAAGAGCAGGGGATTCTGGTACGGCGTTCGCGCGAAGTGCTGGAGCGCGAGATCGAGCAGTTCAGCGTGGTCGAGCGCGAAGGCATGATCATCGCCTGTGCGGCGCTGTACCAGATTGCCGATTCGGATGCCGGTGAGCTGGCGTGCCTGGCGGTGAATCCGGAGTATCGCCATGGCGGTCGCGGTGATGAACTGCTGGAACGCATCGAGACCCGCGCCCGCGCGCAGGGCTTGAAGACGCTATTCGTCCTCACCACCCGCACTGCGCACTGGTTCCGCGAACGTGGATTCGAGCCGAGCAGCGTCGAGCGTATGCCGGCGGCGCGGGCGTCGTTGTACAACTATCAGCGCAACTCGAAAATCTTCGAAAAGACCCTCTGACCGAGTTGTTCCATTCGCGAGCAGGCTCGCTCCCACATTTGGTCAATGAATCCATGTGGGAGCGAGCCTGCTCGCGAAGCTTTTATTGCGCTACAAATTTCGCGCTGACGTACGGCGAGTAATCCGGCAGCACCGTTTCAACCTTGCCCTGTTCCTTCAAAAACTTCGCCGTCTCCCCAATTGCTTTCGCCGTGCCGCCGTCCAGCAGCGCCGTGGTCTGCTGTGCCTTGGCATCCGGGAACGCTGAGCCTGCGAGCAATTCCGGCACGTCGGCGGCATTGGCACCGGTCAGTTTGGCGATTTTCTGCACAGGCTCGGAGTCTGCCGTCCAGCTGTCTTTATGGCTGGCGTAATCGGCAAACGCGTCTAGAGTGACCTTGGCAAATTTGGCTACAACGTCAGGATGCTTCTCGGCGAAGTCTTTACGGGCGACCCAGACTTCAAAGGTGGGCGCACCCCACTGACCGACCTGCGCAGCGTCCGTAAGGGTCTTGCCGGTCTTGCGGATTTCGCCCAGAGCCGGCGACCAGACAAATGCCCCATCAATATCACCGCGCTTCCACGCAGCGGCGATTTCCGCGGGTTGCAGGTTCACCACTTTGACTTTCGAGGTGTCCAGGCCCCAGTGCTTGAGCGCACCGAGCAGGCTGTAGTGGGAGGTAGAAACGAAGGGGGTGGCGATGGTCTTGCCGACCAGGTCCTGCGGTGTATTGATACCGCTGCCGTTGCGCACGACCAGTGCTTCGGCGGCATTAATCTGCGCCGAGACAATGAACGCGACGATCGGCAGATTGCGCGAAGCGGCGGCCGCCAGCGGACTGGAGCCGAGGTTGCCGATCTGTACGTCACCGGATGCAATGGCTGTCACAACTTCCGGGCCACTATTGAAGCGGCGCCAGTCGATTTTCTCGCCGATGGTTTTCTCATAGACGCCATCGGCCTGCGGGACTTTGCTTGGGTCAATGCCGGTTTGATAACCGACCGTGAGGTTGGCGGCGTGGGCAGAAAAAGAAATAAGTGCTGATACACAAACTGTAACAAATTGACTAGATAGTGCGCGTTTGGCCATCATGGCGTCGCCTTTTCGATAGGGTTTGACGATTCGGGGTTACGCCAAAGCTAATCGATATAAAAAAAGGCTAACAAATACCATTTAGGAATGAGCTTAGTCGCCGATACGCTGTAATCCGGCGAAGCTGGCCAAACAATGGCCATATTCCGAAATGATATGAAAAAGAATGAATAAATTCTTTTTGGGTTTATCAGGAAATCTTTACTCTGCACGGACCAAATCACTGCGATTAGACCTTGGTCGTAGACACACAAGGTTACGATTGACTTGTCAGTCACGAACTGGCGCTAATCGCGCATCTCGGATCCAGGGCAACAGACCCAGGGCCAGAAACACAAAAATTAGAAACGAGAGGAGCTTTACATGAACAAGTCCACCTTGGCCCTGGCTGTGGCCGTAGGGGTTATGGCGCAGCAGGCAGGCGCCGCCGGTTTCATCGAAGACAGCAAGGCCACCTTGGGCCTGCGTAACTTCTACATCAACACCGACAACCGCGACAGCGCTGCCAAAACCGCTTCGGGCGTGCAGAGCAAGAACGAAGAATGGGGCCAAGGCTTCGATCTGCGCTTCATCTCCGGTTACACCCAAGGCACCGTCGGCTTCGGTATCGACGCGATCGGCCTGCTGGGCGTCAAGCTGGATTCGGGCGGCGGCACCAACGGTGCTACCTCGACTTCCTACGGCGGCACTGTGTTCCCGAGCAAGTCCAACGGCGAAGCTGTTGATAACTTCTCGAGCCTGGGTCTGACTGCCAAGGCCAAGATCTCCCAGACCGAACTGAAGCTGGGTACTCTGCAGCCGAAGAACCCGGTCATCGTCACCAACGACGGTCGTCTGCTGCCACAAACCTGGCAGGGTGGCCAGATCACTTCCGGCGAGATCAAGGACCTGACTCTGGTCGGTGGTCAAGTCGAGCACGTGAAAGGTCGTAACTCGAGCAACGAAGAGCAGCTGTCGATCGGCGGTGCCAACGCTCGCGTCGCCAACAGCAACAAGTTCATCTACGCCGGTGGTGACTACAAGATCACCAAAGACCTGACTGCCCAGTACTACTACGGCAACCTGGAAGACTTCTACAAGCAGCACTTCCTGGGTCTGGTTCACAACTGGGCAATCGGCCCGGGCGTATTGAAGTCCGACCTGCGCTACTTCAACAGCTCGGATGATGGTGCCAACTCCAACACTCCGGCCTATTACAGCAACGGTAACTACACCGGTCAGGCTAGCGGTAAAGGCAAGGTCGACAACAACCTGTACAGCGGCTTGTTCCTGTACACCGTTGCAGGTCACACCTTCGGTGGCGGCTACCAGGTTTCCAACGGTAGCAGCGACTTCCCTTGGCTGAACCAGGGTGACGGTTCGTCCAACGGCACCATCACTGACATGCAGATCCAGAAGTTCGGCCGTGCCGGCGAGCGTACCTGGCAAGCACGCTACTCGTATGACTTCGCCAAAGTCGGCCTTCCAGGCCTGACCGCCGGTATGGTTTACCTGCGTGGCGACAACATCGACACCGTTTCCGGTACTCGTCCATTCGCAGAGAACGGCAACGGCCGCTCCGAGTGGGAACGCGACCTGACTATCGGTTACGTGATTCCAGAAGGCCCGGCGAAGAACCTCGGCTTCATGTGGAAAAACGCTACCTGGCGCAACGACATCCCAGGTCAACGTGACCAGGATGAAAACCGCCTGATCGTCAGCTACTCGATCCCGCTGCTGTAATAGCGCGCTCCTGCAGCTGATGTAAAAAGCCTGATGTAAAAAAGCCCCGTCCGGCATCGCGCCGGACGGGGCTTTTGCGTTTTCGAGTCAGACTCACCCCCGTAAGCCCTCCCCGAAATTCCCCTCTTTACAGCAACTCAAGGCCTTCTCGAACCTTGCGGCCGATGTTCGTCGGGATGCCGACAAGCGTCCAGTGAACGATGTTTAATATTCCTTTGAGATCTAAATATCTCATTATTTATTCTTTTTCATGACGCCAAATCCCAAGCTACAGTTGAGGTCTCCAACAACTCATCAGGAGCAGCACCATGAGCCTCAGACTCGGCGACATCGCCCCCGACTTCGAACAGGATTCCAGCGCCGGCAAGATTCGTTTCCACGAGTGGCTGGGCGATAGCTGGGGCGTGCTGTTTTCCCACCCGGCGGACTTCACCCCGGTGTGCACCACCGAACTGGGCTTCACCGCCAAGCTCAAGGACGAGTTCAGCAAGCGCGGCGTCAAAGCCATCGCGCTGTCGGTCGACCCGGTGGACTCGCACCACAAGTGGATCGAAGACATCAACGAAACCCAGAACACCCTCGTCAACTTCCCGATCCTGGCGGACGCCGATCGCAAGGTCTCGGATCTGTACGATCTGATCCACCCCAATGCCAACGACACGCTGACCGTGCGTTCGCTGTTCGTGATTGATCCGAACAAGAAGATTCGCCTGACCATTACTTATCCAGCGAGCACCGGACGCAACTTCCACGAGATTCTGCGGGTGATCGATTCGCTGCAACTCACCGATAACTACAAAGTGGCCACGCCGGCCAACTGGCAGGACGGTGACGAGGTGGTGATTGTGCCGTCGCTCAAGGATGAGGAAGAGATCAAGAAGCGCTTTCCGAAGGGCTATCGCGCCGTGAAGCCATACCTGCGCCTGACGCCGCAGCCGAACAAGTAAAGTTTCTCGGTGTAGCCACCACCGCCATCGCGAGCAGGCTCACTCCTACATTTGAAATGCATTGCCCTGTAGGAGTGAGCCTGCTCGCGATGGCATTAGTCCAGTCACTACAGAACCACTAAGCAGGGGATTTCGGGCCGTTTCGACGGCCTTTTTTTCGTCCGGAAAAACGCGATTCGTATATCTCTTAATCGTATAACCAAATGAATAAATATGATTTATGGATATATAAATCAGCTGGTAAGGTCACTCCCATCGAAGCGAGATCGCAACCCGCGAATCGCCTGTAACGCTTAAGGAATCGTCTCAATGCTGGTTGTCTCACTCGGTGGCAGTCCCAGCCTGCGCTCCCGTTCCGGGGTGCTGCTGGAGCGCTCGCAACGTTGGTTGCAGCAGCAGGGCGTGGAAGTGGTGAGTTATCAGGTACGGGATTTCCCGGCCGAGGATTTGCTCCATGCCCGCTTCGACAGCCCGAAGGTGCTCGACCTGCTGCAACAGATCGAAAACGCCGACGGCCTGCTGATCGCCACGCCGGTGTACAAGGCTTCGTTTTCCGGTGCGTTGAAGACCCTGCTGGATCTGCTACCCGAGCGCGCCCTGAACCACAAAATTGTTCTGCCGATGGCCACCGGCGGCAGCATCGCCCACATGCTGGTGGTCGATTACGCGCTCAAGCCCGTGCTGTCGGCATTGAAGGCCCAGGAAATGCTCCAGGGGATTTTCGCCGAGGACAGCCAGATCGCTTACGGCGAAGGCAGTGCTCAGGCGCAACTGGCACCGGCGCTGGAGCAGCGTCTGCATGAAGCGCTCGACCAGTTTGTCGGCGCCATGGCGCGCCGGCCGAAACCGCTGGAACCGGGCCTGTTGAACGAACGTTTGTTGAGTGCTCGCTGGAGCATTTAAGCCTCACCGAAATTTGAAGTACTCGCCTTACTCGCCCGCCAACGGGCAAGCAGGTGCAGCCAAAACCCAACAGCAAAAAGGAGAGCGCTATGCGCACTGTATTTTTGCGTCGTGGTCTGGTCGCTCTGTTTGCTGCGGCTGTCACCTTCGGCGCCATCACTCAAGCTCAAGCCGAGACATTGCGGATCGGTTATCAGAAATACGGCACGCTGGTGCTGCTCAAAGCCAAGGGCACCCTGGAAAAACGTCTGGCCGCCCAAGGCGTCGACGTGCAATGGACTGAGTTCCCCGGCGGCCCGCAATTGCTCGAAGGCCTCAACGTCGGTTCGATCGATTTCGGCGTGACCGGCGAAACCCCGCCCGTGTTTGCCCAGGCTGCCGGCGCTGATTTGCTCTACGTCGCCTACGAGCCGCCGGCGCCGAACAGCGAAGCGATCCTCGTGCCGAAAGACTCGCCGATCAAATCGGTGGCCGATCTCAAAGGCAAGAAAGTCGTGCTGAACAAAGGCTCCAACGTTCACTACCTGCTGGTACGTGCACTGGAAGACGCCGGCCTCAAATACACCGACATTCAAACCGTCTTCCTGCCGCCGGCCGATGCCCGCGCCGCGTTCGAGCGTGGCAGCGTCGACGCCTGGGTTATCTGGGATCCGTACCAGGCCGCCGCCGAGAAACAACTGCAAGCGCACACCCTGCGCGACGGTAGAGGCATCGTCGACAACCACCAGTTCTATCTCGCGACCAAGCCTTACGCACAGAAAAATCCCGAGGTGATCAAGGCCCTCGTCGAGGAAGTGCGCGCCGTCGGCGAGTGGTCGAAAGCCAACCCTCAAGAGGTCACCGAGCAGGTCGCGCCACTGCTCGGCCTGCCGGCAGACATCACCCTGACTTCGGTGAAACGCCAGGGCTACGGCGCGCTGTTCCTGACCCCGGAAGTGGTCGCCGCGCAACAGAAAATCGCTGACACGTTCTTCCAGCTCAAGCTGATTCCCAAGCCGCTGAGCATCAAGGATGTGATCTGGACACCACCGGCCGCTGTGGCCCAAAGCTCGGCCACCCAAGCCCAGTAATTCGAATCCCCAAGGAGACCACTCCATGAGCCTCAATATCTTCTGGTTCCTGCCTACCCACGGTGACGGCCATTACCTTGGCACCGCCGAAGGCGCTCGCGCCGTCGACCACGGTTATCTGCAACAGGTCGCGCAAGCGGCGGATCGTCTGGGCTTCGGCGGTGTGCTGATTCCTACCGGCCGCTCCTGCGAAGACTCGTGGCTGGTGGCGGCGTCGCTGATCCCGGTGACCCAGCGTCTGAAATTCCTCGTCGCCCTGCGTCCCGGGATCATTTCCCCGACAGTAGCAGCGCGCCAGGCCGCGACACTGGATCGCCTGTCCGGTGGTCGTGCGCTGTTCAATCTGGTGACTGGCGGTGACCCGGAAGAATTGGCCGGCGACGGACTGTTTCTCAGCCACGAAGAGCGCTATCAGGCCTCGGTGGAATTCACGCGTATCTGGCGTCGTGTGCTGGAAGGCGAAACCGTTGACTACGACGGCCAGCACATCAGCGTGAAGGGCGCCAAATTGCTCTATCCGCCGATCCAGCAACCGCGTCCGCCGCTGTACTTCGGCGGCTCGTCGGAAGCGGCGCAGGACTTGGCCGCCGAACAAGTGGAAATGGTCCTGACCTGGGGCGAGCCGCCTGCAGCGGTTGCCGAGAAGATCGCACAGGTTCGCGCCAAAGCTGCCAAGCTCGGCCGCACCGTACGCTTCGGCATTCGTCTGCATGTGATCGTCCGTGAAACCAACGCCGAAGCGTGGCAAGCCGCAGATCGGCTGATCTCGCACCTCGACGACGAGACCATCGCTCGTGCTCAAGCCTCGCTGGCGCGCTTTGATTCGGTCGGCCAGCAGCGCATGGCGGCACTGCACGGTGGCAGCCGCGACAACCTCGAAGTCAGTCCGAATCTGTGGGCCGGTGTTGGCCTGGTGCGCGGCGGTGCCGGTACAGCGCTGGTCGGCGATGGTCCAACCGTGGCGGCTCGCGTGAAGGAATACGCAGACCTGGGCATCGACACCTTCATCTTCTCCGGTTATCCACACCTCGAAGAGTCGTATCGCGTCGCTGAACTGTTGTTCCCGCACCTCGACATCGAGCGTCCGGAACTGCCGAAAAGCGCCGGTTACGTCAGCCCGTTCGGCGAGATGGTCGCCAACGACATTCTTCCCAAAGCCGCGTCGCAGAGCTGAGGCGCGCCATGAAGAAAATCATCCACAGCCTTGCGCCCTGGGCGTTGCCGGTGTTGTTGCTGGCGGTGTGGCAGTTGTCCGTGTCGGCCGGTTGGTTGTCGACGCGGATTCTGCCGGCACCGGTGGCGGTGATCGAGGCAGGCGTCAGTCTGGTGCGCAGCGGCGAAATCTGGACGCACCTGGCGATCAGCGGCTGGCGCGCGGCCCTCGGCTTCACCATCGGCGGCAGCATCGGTCTGGTGCTGGGTTTCATCACCGGCTTGTCGAAATGGGGCGAACGCCTCCTCGACAGTTCGGTGCAGATGATCCGCAACGTGCCGCACCTGGCGCTGATTCCGCTGGTGATCCTGTGGTTCGGCATCGACGAGTCGGCAAAGATTTTCCTGGTGGCGTTGGGCACGTTGTTCCCGATCTACCTCAACACGTATCACGGCATCCGCAACGTCGATCCGGCGCTGGTGGAGATGGCACGCAGTTATGGCCTTTCCGGTTTCAGCCTGTTCTGGCAGGTGATTCTGCCGGGCGCGCTGCCTTCGATTCTGGTCGGCGTGCGCTTCGCTCTGGGCTTTATGTGGCTGACGCTGATCGTCGCCGAAACCATTTCGGCCAGTTCCGGCATCGGCTATCTGGCGATGAACGCCCGCGAGTTTTTGCAGACCGACGTGGTGGTGCTGGCGATCCTGCTTTACGCGGTGCTCGGCAAACTCGCCGACCTCGCGGCCCGTGGACTTGAACGTGTGTGGTTACGCTGGCATCCGGCTTATCAGGTTGCCAAGGGAGGTGCGGCATGACCGCTCAACAACCTCCACGCCTGCTGCGCGGGATTCCGCTGGCAGTGCGCAACCTGCAGAAAACCTTCGGCGCACGGCAAGTGCTGCGCGACATCGATCTGCACATTCCGGCGGGGCAATTCGTCGCCGTAGTCGGGCGCAGTGGCTGCGGCAAAAGCACTTTGCTGCGCTTGCTCGCCGGCCTCGATCAACCGACTGGCGGCGACTTGCTGGCCGGCGCAGCACCGCTCAGCGATGCGCGGGAAGACACCCGGCTGATGTTCCAGGAAGCACGCTTGTTGCCGTGGAAAAAGATCATCGACAACGTCGGCCTCGGCCTCAAAGGCGACTGGCGGCCGAAAGCGCTCGATGCGCTGGAAGCTGTCGGTCTGGCGGATCGCGCCAACGAATGGCCAGCCGCCTTGTCCGGCGGGCAGAAGCAGCGTGTTGCGCTGGCTCGGGCGCTGATTCATCAGCCGCGGCTGCTGTTGCTCGACGAGCCGCTCGGCGCACTGGACGCGCTGACCCGCATTGAAATGCAGCAACTGATCGAACGTCTCTGGCAGCAGCACGGCTTTACCGTATTGCTGGTGACCCACGACGTCAGCGAAGCGGTGGCGATTGCCGACCGCGTGATTCTGATCGAGGACGGCGAAGTCGGCCTCGATCTGCATGTGGAACTGCCGCGGCCGCGAGTGCGTGGCTCGCACCGATTGGCAGCGCTGGAAACCGAAGTGCTTAACCGTGTTCTCTCCCTGCCCGGCGAACCGCCGGAGCCGGAACCCGTTTCACCACTGCCTACGCAACTGCGTTGGGCTCAATGAAGCAGCTGCGAGTTTCAAGCTACAAGCCACAAGTAGAAGCGCTGTGCGTTTGCTTGCCGCTTGAAGCTTGCCACTTGCCGCTTATTTCGACCTCAGGAGAAATATCATGACTATCAAAGCCATCAACGTCCGCAACCAGTTCAAAGGCTCAATCAAGGAAATCGTCCTCGGCGACGTGCTGTCGGAAATCGACGTGCAAACCGCCTCCGGCATCGTCACTTCGGTGATCACCACCCGTTCGGTCAAGGAACTGGAACTGGTGGTGGGCAGTGAAGTGATCGCTTTTGTGAAATCCACCGAGGTGTCGATCGCCAAGTTGTAATCGATGCGCAACACACGCCCCGGACGGCTTGAGCCCTCCGGGGTTTTTTTTGTCTGGGTCTGGCAAATGAGATCGAGGCTGACGGGCGTGGTTTGGAGGCCCTGAGCATATCTGCTATGTTCCGGCTTTTGCCAAGGCACATACAGGAAGATTATGACCACGAAGCAGGATGCCGCAGGGCATTCGCCCGCTCACCGCGAGTACCGGGAATTTACTCGCGAGCAATGGTCTGCCTTGCGGGAAGAGGCGGCGCAGAGCCTTTCGGCCACGCAAATGAATGCGCTGATCAGCCCCACGCAGCCCATCACCCGCGAGGAGGTGGAAAAAATCCTTCTGCCGCTGTCGCGCCTGTTGAATCTGTACGCAGAGTCAGCGCAATCGGCAGGTCTGGTGCAAAGTGAGTTTCTTGGCGAACCGGCCCGCAAGCCACCGTACGTTATCGGTATCTCCGGCAGTGTCGCGGTGGGTAAAAGCAGCTTTGCCCGAGTATTGTCGGCACTTCTGGCGTCCTGGCCGGGCTCGCCGAATGTGCAGTTGGTGACCACCGACTCCTTTCTGTTTCCGCTGGCGACGCTTGAGCAGAACAATATTCTGCACCGCAAAGGATTCCCCGAGTCGTACGATCGGGCGCGCCTTCTCGACTTCTTGCACACCGTGCGCAACGAAGGAGCGCCAGTACAGATCCCGGTGTATTCGCACGTTCGCTACGACATTCTGGTCGACGAGACGCAGACCGTGCAGGCGCCGGATATCATCGTTCTGGAAGGCCTGAATGTCCTGCAGGAGGACAAACTCGACAGCCTCAACGTCCTCGATTTCGTCGACTTTTCCATTTATGTCGACGCGGCACCAGAGGACATCAAGCGCTGGTACCTTGAGCGTTTCGTCTATTTGAAGAACACCGCTTTCCAGTCTGGCGAGTCGTACTTCAACAAGTACAAATCGCTGTCGGACGATGAGGCGCTGGCCATGGCCTCGGCGACGTGGGATCGGGTCAATCTGAAGAACCTTGTTGAAAACATCCTGCCAACCCGTGACCGGGCGAGTCTGATCCTCAACAAATCGGCCGATCACTCCATCGATAAAATCCTGCTGCGGGCGATCTGAATCATCAGTCGGTGATGGCGCGCTTGGGCAGGTAGGGCGGCAGATACAGGCCGATGTAGGCATCGAATACGCGCATGCCTTCCTCGGCCATGCGCGGGGTGATCTGACCGTGTTGCTGCACCGAGCGTGCGTAGACGCGGTCGCCCAACTCCATCGCCAAGGCAAACACATCGACATCGGTCGGCAGCCTTGGCAGTTCGAAATGATGGTCGAACAATTTGTGCATGAGGTCGCCGAGTTCGATGTCGTGCTGGCGGTCGGCTTGCGTCACTTCGGTGAGCCCGTGCTGAGCGAGGATCAACTGGCGCGCGGCGGCGTCTTCGTCGTAGATTTCCAGCATGCGCTGTTCCACCAGACGCGACAGATCCCGCCAGTCACGCAAGCTTTCATGATCGATCGGCGCTTGCAGGCAGGCGCGGAAGGCTGCGTGCACATCGGCGGTCAGCGCTTCGAGCAATGCCGGCACGCTGGCGAAGAAGTGGTACACGGAGGAGGGCGGGATCTGCGCGCGCTCGGCGACGCTGTAGATCGACAGGCTGGCCACACCCTCGGCGGCCAGCAATGTACGCGCTGCGTCGAGTATCGAATCGATCCGCGCCTGGCTGCGGGCACGGGGTTTGCGAACGGGGGCGGGACGCGTCATGAAAGTCTCCTGCGGGGCAGCGGGCATTGTACGAGCCGGGTTCGATGTTGTCTGCCAGTACCCTGTGGCGAGGGGATTTAGCGAAACGTCACACCGCCCCGTTCGGCTGCGCAGCAGTCGTAAACCCTGAGAACCGGTTATTCCTGACACACCGAGTGGGATGGGTTTGGGGCTGCTTCGCAACCCAACGGGGCGGTGCGACGTTTCGCTAAATCCCCTCACCACAGGTTTTGTGTTCGGCCATAAAAAAACGCCGCTGGCTGAATCAGCCGACGGCGTTTTTTTTGCAGCTACATCCGCTTAAACGGTATGCAGGTACCAGTTGTACTCAAGGTCGGAGATGGAGTGTTCGAACTCCTCCAGCTCGCTTTCCTTACAGGCGACGAAGATATCGATGTATTTCGGATCGATGTACTTGGCCATCACCTCGCTGTCGTCCAGCTCACGCAAGGCATCGCGCAAGTTGTTCGGCAGGCTCTGCTCGTTCTGCTCGTAGCTGTTGCCTTCGACGGGCGCGCCCGGCTCGATCTTGTTGGTCAGGCCGTGGTGCACGCCTGCAAGAACAGAAGCCATCAACAGATACGGGTTGGCATCGGCACCGGCTACACGATGCTCGATACGCACGGCATCGGAAGAACCGGTCGGTACGCGAATCGCCACGGTGCGGTTGTCCAGGCCCCAGCACGGCGAGTTCGGCACGTAGAACTGGGCGCCGAAACGACGGTAGGAGTTGACGTTCGGGCAGAGGAAAGCCATCTGCGCGGGCAGGGTCTCGAGCACACCGCCGATCGCGTGACGCAGCGCGGCGTTCTGCTCGGGATCCTCGCTGGCAAAAATGTTTTTGCCTTCTTTATCCAGAATCGAAATGTGTACGTGCAGACCATTACCTGCCTGGCCCGGGTACGGCTTGGCCATGAAGGTGGTGTCCATTTCATGGTCGTAGGCGATGTTCTTGATCAGACGCTTGAGCAATACCGCGTAGTCGCACGCCTTGATCGGGTCGGCGACGTGGTGCAGGTTCACTTCGAACTGCGCCGGGGCACTTTCCTTGACGATGGCGTCGGCCGGGATGCCTTGCTCTTTGGCACCTTCCAGAATGTCCTGGAGGCAGTCGACGTATTCGTCGAGGTCGTCGATCAGGTAGACCTGCGTCGAGTGCGGACGTTTACCGGAGATCGGCGAGCGTGGCGGCTGCGGACGGCCGTTCACGTTTTCCTGGTCGATCAGGTAGAACTCGAGTTCGAATGCGGCGCAGATGGTCAAACCCAGCTCGTCAAACTTTGCAACAACTTGACGGAGCACTTCGCGTGGATCAGCGAAGAAAGGGTCGCCTTCGAGTTCGTGCATGGTCATCAACAGTTGCGCGGTAGGGCGCTTCTGCCATGGCTCGTTGCACAGGGTATCGGGGATTGGATAGCAGATACGATCGGCGTCGCCGATGTCCAGGCCCAGGCCGGTGCTTTCCACCGTTGAACCATTGATATCCAGAGCAAATAGAGAGGCCGGCAGGTTGATGCCTTTCTCGTAAACCTTGTGGAGGCTGGTGCGTTCGATGCGCTTGCCGCGCACCACACCATTCATATCCGCAATCAGAAGGTCAACGTACAGAACCTCAGGATGTTCCTTAAGGAACGCGTTCGCTTCGTTAAGCTGAACGGCACGCGGGGGTACCGACATGATGCAACACCTTTGTTGTTAAAAATATCAATCATTGATCTTTTCTGGTTTCAGTCAACCCGAACGGCCTGCCGAAGTCAAGCGAGGCCTTTTTTGCCCTAAAAAAGCGCCGCGAGGGCATTTATGGGGCACTTTGAGGCGCTTTTCAGTCATTGAGACGCTTGCCACCCGCAGGCTTGAGCAGGCCGTGTTGTATTTTTTACGGGGGTGTTGTGTAAAAAAATGAACAAGGCTAAGCTCCGATCAAACCCATAACAGCAATAATACCGGGGTGCTTCATGTCTCGCCTGCCGTTAATCGGCATCACCGACTGCTCGCAACAGTCCGGTCTGCATGCTTATCACATCAGTGGCGACAAATCCGTCCGTAGCGCAGCCAGCATGGCGCGCAGCCTGTCGACGACATTCTCGTCAGCGGCAGCCAGAACGGCAGCGTCCGATATTCTGGACGTATGGCAAAGCATTCTGTTTATGGCGTTCCCTTCCAATATAGATCTCTTTCGATCCCAAAACCTGAACCGCTCACCGAGCCGTGCTCATGATTCTGCACGCATTGGAAATATCGAGTGTGCACAGCAAATGCAACGCCAGCGTAAAGGGCAGGTAAGCTTCTCTTTCATTGTCTATGCGCGGTGCCTGGCGTAAGCCCGCACTGCGCACAAGCAAGCCCCCTTCAACGCGACGCGCAAGCGTCAAACTTTGCCTGACATTGCGTCAGGAGACTCAGCCCAGAGGCATTTATGAGTAACAACCTCGACCAGCTCACCGATTGGTTGAAAGACCACAAGATCACAGAAGTCGAATGCATGATCGCCGACTTGACCGGTATCACCCGGGGCAAGATTTCGCCGACCAACAAGTTCATCGCCGAAAAAGGCATGCGCCTGCCAGAGAGCGTGCTGTTGCAGACCGTGACCGGCGACTATGTCGAAGACGACATCTATTACGAGCTGCTCGACCCGGCCGACATCGACATGATCTGCCGCCCCGACCAGAACGCTGTGTACATGGTGCCGTGGGCCATCGAGCCGACCGCGCAGGTGATCCACGACACCTACGACAAGCAAGGCAACCCGATCGAGCTGTCGCCGCGCAACGTCCTCAAGAAAGTCCTCAAGCTCTATGCCGACAAGGGCTGGCAGCCGATCGTGGCGCCAGAGATGGAGTTCTATCTGACCAAGCGCAGTGACGATCCCGACTATCCGTTGCAGCCGCCAATCGGCCGCTCGGGCCGTCCGGAAATCGGTCGTCAGTCGTTCTCTATCGAAGCGGCGAACGAATTCGACCCGCTGTTCGAAGACGTCTACGACTGGTGCGAATTGCAGGAGCTGGACCTCGACACGCTGATCCACGAAGACGGCACGGCGCAGATGGAAATCAACTTCCGTCACGGTGACGCCCTGTCGCTGGCCGACCAGATCCTGGTGTTCAAGCGCACCATGCGTGAAGCCGCGCTGAAGCACGACGTGGCCGCGACCTTTATGGCCAAGCCGATGACCGGCGAGCCGGGCAGTGCCATGCACTTGCACCAGAGCATCATCGATATCGAAACCGGCAAGAACGTCTTCTCCAATGAAGACGGGACCATGAGCCAGCTGTTCCTGCACCACATCGGCGGTTTGCAGAAACTGATCCCTGAGCTGTTGCCGTTGTTCGCCCCGAACGTCAACTCGTTCCGCCGCTTCCTGCCAGACACCTCGGCGCCGGTGAACGTGGAGTGGGGCGAAGAAAACCGCACCGTGGGCCTGCGCGTACCGGATGCCGGCCCGCAGAACCGTCGGGTGGAAAACCGCCTGCCGGGCGCCGACGCCAACCCTTACCTGGCGATTGCCGCGAGCCTGCTCTGCGGTTACATCGGCATGGTCGAGGGCCTCAACCCGAGCGCACCTGTGGTTGGCCGTGGTTACGAGCGCCGCAACCTGCGCCTGCCGTTGACCATCGAAGACGCACTGGAGCGTATGGAAAACAGCACCACCGTCGAGAAATACCTCGGCAAGACTTTCATCACAGGCTACGTCGCGGTCAAGCGGGCCGAGCATGAAAACTTCAAGCGCGTGATCAGTTCGTGGGAGCGTGAGTACCTGCTCTTCGCCGTCTGATACGCCGGGCGCGGCCTCACAAGCCGCGCCTTCACCGATAACAAGGAGAATTGGCATGACCAGCAACAACCCGCAAACCCGCGAGTGGCAAGCGCTCAGCAATGATCACCACCTGGCGCCGTTCAGCGATTTCAAGCAGCTGAAAGAGAAAGGCCCGCGGATCATCACTAACGCCAAGGGCGTTTACCTGTGGGACAGCGAAGGCAACAAGATCCTCGACGGCATGGCGGGTCTGTGGTGTGTGGCCATCGGTTACGGTCGCGATGAACTGGCTGACGCTGCCGCCAAACAGATGCGCGAACTGCCTTACTACAACCTGTTCTTCCAGACCGCGCACCCGCCGGCACTGGAACTGGCCAAGGCCATCGCCGACGTTGCGCCAGACGGCATGAACCATGTGTTCTTCACCGGTTCCGGCTCCGAAGGCAACGACACTATGCTGCGCATGGTTCGCCACTACTGGGCGATCAAGGGCCAGCCGAACAAGAAAGTCATCATCAGTCGCAAGAACGGTTATCACGGTTCGACCGTGGCCGGCGCGAGCCTCGGTGGCATGACTTATATGCACGAACAGGGCGACTTGCCGATTCCGGGCATCGTCCACATCGCTCAGCCGTACTGGTTTGCCGAAGGCGGCGACATGTCGCCGGAAGAGTTCGGCATCTGGGCGGCCAATCAGCTGGAAGAGAAGATTCTCGAAGTCGGCGTGGATAACGTTGGTGCCTTTATTGCCGAGCCGATTCAGGGTGCCGGCGGCGTGATCATTCCGCCAGACACCTACTGGCCGCGCATCAAGGAAATCCTCGCCAAGTACGACATTCTCTTCGTCGCCGACGAAGTGATCTGCGGTTTCGGCCGTACCGGTGAGTGGTTCGGTAGCGATTTCTACGACCTTGCGCCCGACATGATGACCATCGCCAAAGGCCTGACCTCCGGCTATATCCCGATGGGTGGCCTGATCGTCCGTGACTCGGTGGTGGCAGTGCTCAACGAAGGCGGCGATTTCAACCACGGCTTCACCTACTCCGGTCACCCGGTGGCGGCAGCGGTCGGTCTGGAAAACATCCGCATTCTGCGCGACGAAAAAATTATCGAGAACGCGCACAACGAAACGGCACCGTATTTGCAGAAACGTCTGCGGGAACTGAACGATCACCCGTTGGTGGGTGAAGTTCGCGGGGTCGGTCTGCTGGGCGCAATCGAGCTGGTGCAGGACAAGGCCACTCGCAAGCGTTACGAAGGCAAGGGCGTCGGCATGATCTGCCGCCAGTTCTGCTTCGACAACGGCCTGATCATGCGCGCTGTGGGCGACACCATGATCATCGCGCCGCCGCTGGTCATCAGCAAAGCGGAGATCGATGAGCTGGTTACAAAGGCACGCAAATGCCTCGACCTGACCCTCAGTGCGTTGCAGGGCTAGGTGCTAGGCTCTGAGCGGGGGAGCTGCGGCGCTCTCGCTCAAAGCTGTCAGAAAGGCTGGTCTTTTCTTGAAAGACCGCCTCGGATCTTGCCAGACTAGCCGCGGTTCCAGTTGTCCGGGTTCGGCCGCTGAACAATGTGGTTCAAAAAAGAAAAATTTGGAGCATGACGCATGAAGGCATTAGGTAAAAAGCTTGCTGGCAAGACTCTTCTCGCCCTGTCCGTCGCGGGGATGATGGCGGGTGCGGTTCACGCGGACGACAAAGTGCTGCACGTCTACAACTGGTCCGACTACATCGCTCCGGACACCATTGCCAACTTCGAGAAAGAGTCCGGGATCAAAGTCGTCTATGACGTCTTCGACAGCAACGAGACCCTGGAAGCCAAGCTGCTGGCAGGCAAGTCCGGCTACGACGTGGTCGTGCCGTCCAACAACTTCCTCGCCAAGCAGATCAAGGCTGGCGTTTACCAGGAGCTGGATCAGTCCAAGCTGCCTAACTGGAAGAACCTGAACCAGGATCTGCTCAAGGCCGTTTCGGTCAGCGACCCAGGTAACAAACACGCCTTCCCGTACATGTGGGGCTCGATCGGCATTGGTTACAACGCCGAGAAGGTCAAGGCTGCGCTGGGCGTCGACACCATCGATTCGTGGGACGTGCTGCTCAAGCCTGAAAACATCGCCAAGCTCAAGGGCTGCGGTGTGAGCTTCCTCGATTCGCCGACCGAAATGCTCCCGGTCGCGCTGCACTACCTGGGCCTGCCAACCGACAGCCAGAAGAAAGAAGACATCAAGAAAGCCGAGGAGCTGTTCCTCAAAATCCGTCCTTCGATCACCTACTTCCACTCCTCCAAGTACATCTCGGACCTGGCCAACGGCAACATCTGCGTAGCCGTCGGCTACTCGGGTGACGTGCAGCAAGCCAAGTCCCGTGCCGCTGAGGCCGGTGACAAGGTCAAAGTCAGCTACGCCATTCCGAAAGAAGGTGCCGGCAGCTTCTTCGACATGGTCGCCATCCCTAAAGATGCCGAAAACGTCGAAGGCGCCTACAAGTTCATGACCTTCCTGCAGAAGCCTGAAGTCATGGCCGGCATCACCAACGCCGTACGTTTCCCGAACGGTAACGCCGCTGCAACGCCACTGGTGGAAAAAGACATCACCAGCGATCCAGGCATCTACCCGCCAGCCGACGTGCAGGCCAAGTTGTATGCCATCGCCGATCTGCCAGCGGCAACCCAGCGCGAAATGACCCGCAGCTGGACCCGAATCAAATCCGGTAAATAAACCGGTTTGAAGCAACAACCGCTGGCCGTCGTCGCCGTGACGAGGGCCAGCGGGACAATTAAATGACAGAAAGTTTTGCTGGAACGGTTTTTCGAGGGTAAGTTGCGCGCCGGTTTTGTTGCCGGGCAGCCATGGCTGTCATGCAGCGCGGGGCAACTTGGGCCCAACTAATTTAGAGGACCTCCACTTGCCTATTTTTTCTTCTTTGCGCAAAGCCCTGCTGGCCACTGCCGGCCTGACGATTGCTGTCGGAGCCCAGGCCGCCGGTACGGTGCATATTTATAACTGGTCGGACTACATCGGCGAGACGACCCTGGCTGACTTCCAGAAAGCCACCGGGATCAAACCGGTCTACGACGTCTTTGACTCCAACGAAACCCTGGAAGGCAAGCTACTGGCCGGGCGTACCGGTTACGACGTGGTCGTGCCGTCGAACCACTTCCTCGGCAAGCAGATCAAGGCGGGCGCGTTCCAGAAGCTCGACAAGTCGCAACTGCCGAACTATTCCAATCTCGACCCGGCGCTGCTCAAGCGTCTGGAGCAGAACGATCCGGGCAACCTGTACGCCGTGCCGTACCTGTGGGGCACCAACGGCATCGGTTACAACGTCGATAAAGTGAAAGCTGCGCTCGGTGTCGACAAGATCGATTCGTGGGGCGTGCTGTTCGAGCCGGAGAACATCAAGAAGCTGCAAAGCTGCGGCGTGGCGTTCCTCGATTCTGCGGATGAAATGATGCCGACGGTGCTGAACTATCTGGGCCTGAATGCCAACAGCACCAACCCGAAGGACTACGAAAAAGCCACCGCCAAGTTGCTCGCGGTGCGTCCTTACGTGACCTACTTCCATTCCTCGAAATACATCGGCGACCTGGCTAACGGCGACATCTGCGTGGCCATCGGTTTCTCCGGCGATATTTTCCAGGCCAAGCACCGCGCCGAAGAAGCCAAGAAGGGCGTGAACATCGCCTACGCGGTGCCGAAAGAGGGCGGCGCCTTGTGGTTCGACATGCTGGCGATTCCCAAGGATTCGTCGAACGTGAAAGAAGCCCACGCCTTCATCAACTATTTGCTGAAACCTGAGGTGATTGCCCAGGTCAGTGACTACGTCGGTTATGCCAACCCGAATCCTGGGTCGGACAAACTGATGGAGCAATCCATTCGTACCGATGAGTCGGTGTACCCACCGCAGGCCGTTATCGACAAGGCCTACGTGTCGACCGAGTTGCCACCGAACATTCAGCGTCTGATGACCCGCAGCTGGACCAAGGTCAAGTCGGGGATGTAAGGCACACACTATCCTGGGTTCGCCTTGCGGGGCGGACTGCATTGTTTTTATCTGGGAGTTTCGTAAATGGCAGTTGCCTCCGGCGCCTATAAGAAAGCCCTCGAGGGCGACCAGACACCGAAGCAGGTGTTGGTCAAAATCGACCGGGTCACGAAGAAGTTCGACGAGACGATTGCCGTGGACGACGTGTCCCTGGAAATCAAAAAGGGCGAGATCTTCGCTCTGCTCGGCGGTTCGGGATCGGGCAAATCCACTCTGCTGCGGATGCTGGCAGGGTTCGAACGGCCCACGGAGGGGCGCATTTTTCTCGACGGCGTCGACATCACCGACATGCCGCCGTACGAGCGACCAATCAACATGATGTTCCAGTCGTACGCCTTGTTCCCGCACATGACCGTGGCGCAGAACATCGCCTTCGGCCTCAAGCAGGACAAGATCCCGGCCGCTGAAGTCGATGCCCGCGTGGCCGAGATGCTCAAACTGGTGCAGATGAGCCAGTACGCCAAGCGCAAGCCGCATCAACTGTCTGGCGGTCAGCGTCAGCGTGTGGCGCTGGCGCGTTCGCTGGCCAAGCGGCCGAAGCTATTGCTGCTCGACGAACCGATGGGCGCACTGGACAAGAAACTGCGTTCGCAGATGCAGCTTGAGTTGGTGGAAATCATCGAACGCGTGGGTGTGACCTGCGTGATGGTGACGCACGACCAGGAAGAGGCCATGACCATGGCCGAGCGCATCGCGATCATGCACCTGGGCTGGATCGCCCAGATCGGCAGCCCGATCGACATCTACGAGACCCCGACCAGCCGTCTGGTCTGCGAATTCATCGGCAACGTGAACATCTTCGAAGGCGAAGTGATCGACGACGCCGAAGGCCACGCAACCATCACCTGCAAAGACCTCGATCGGCAGATCTACGTCGGCCACGGCATCAGTACTTCGGTGCAGGACAAGTCGGTCACCTACGCAATCCGCCCGGAGAAGCTGCTGGTCACCGCCGATCAACCGACCTGCGAATACAACTGGTCGAGCGGCAAGGTGCATGACATCGCCTACCTCGGCGGGCACTCGGTGTTCTACGTCGAACTGCCGAGCGGCAAGCTGGTGCAGTCGTTCGTCGCCAACGCCGAGCGTCGCGGCGCGCGGCCGACCTGGGGCGATCAGGTTTACGTGTGGTGGGAAGACGACAGCGGCGTGGTACTTCGCTCATGAACATGCGCAAATTCAAACGCCGCCTCAATCGAATAATCCCCAGTGGCCGGCAATTGGTCATCGGGGTCCCGTTCATCTGGCTGTTCCTGTTCTTCATGCTGCCGTTCTTCATCGTTCTGAAGATCAGCTTCGCCGAAGCCGACGTGGCCATTCCGCCGTACACCGAGATCTACACGTACGCCGAGCAGAAGCTGCAACTGCTGCTGAACCTGGGCAACTACGCGATGCTCGCGGGCGACGAGTTGTACATCGCCGCTTACCTCGGCTCGCTGAAAATGGCGTTTTTCAGCACGCTGTTATGTCTGTTGATTGGCTACCCGATGGCCTATGCCATCGCCACCGCCCGTAAAGAGATGCAAACGGTGCTGGTGCTGCTGATCATGATGCCGACCTGGACCGCGATCCTGATCCGCGTTTACGCGTGGATGGGCATCCTCAGCAATAACGGTCTGCTCAACGGTTTCCTGATGAGCATGGGCTTTATCGACGAGCCGCTGCAGATCCTCAACACTAACCTTGCGGTGTACATCGGCGTTGTTTACTCGTACCTGCCGTTCATGATCCTGCCGCTGTACGCCAACCTGGTGAAGCACGATCACAGCTTGCTGGAAGCCGCTTCCGACCTCGGTTCGAGCACCTTCAACAGCTTCTGGAAAATCACCATTCCGCTGTCCAAGAACGGGATCATTGCCGGCTGCATGCTGGTATTCATCCCGGTGGTCGGCGAGTTCGTGATCCCGGAACTGCTCGGCGGTCCGGAAACCCTGATGATCGGTAAAGTGCTCTGGCAAGAGTTCTTCAACAACCGTGACTGGCCGGTGGCGTCCGCGCTGGCGGTGGTGATGCTGGCGATCCTGATTGTGCCGATCATTCTGTTCAACCGCAGTCAGGCCAAGGAAATGGAGGGTAAAGAATGAAGCGCTTCCGTTTCTCCAGCCTGATGCTGGTTCTGGGTCTGTTGTTCATCTACCTGCCGATGCTGATCCTGGTGATCTACTCGTTCAACGCCTCCAAGCTGGTGACGGTGTGGGGCGGCTGGTCGATCAAGTGGTACGTCGGCCTGCTCGACAACACGCAACTGATGGGCTCGGTGTTGCGCTCGCTGGAAATCGCCTGCTACACCGCGGTTGCCGCGGTGGCGCTGGGTACGCTGGCAGCGTTTGTACTGACGCGCATCACCCGCTTCAAGGGCCGCACGCTGTTCGGTGGCCTGGTGACGGCGCCGTTGGTGATGCCGGAAGTGATCACCGGTCTGTCGCTGTTGCTGCTGTTTGTGGCCATGGCGCAGATGATCGGCTGGCCGCAGGAGCGTGGCATCGTCACCATCTGGATCGCCCACACGACGTTCTGTGCGGCGTATGTGGCGGTGGTGGTGTCGGCGCGTCTGCGTGAGCTGGATCTGTCGATCGAAGAAGCAGCGATGGATCTGGGGGCGCGGCCGTGGAAGGTGTTCTTCCTGATCACCATCCCGATGATCGCGCCATCGTTGGCGGCGGGCGGCATGATGTCGTTCGCGCTGTCGCTGGATGACCTGGTACTGGCGAGCTTCGTTTCCGGGCCGGGTTCGACGACCCTGCCGATGGAAGTGTTCTCGGCGGTGCGCCTGGGCGTGAAGCCTGAGATCAACGCCGTGGCCAGTCTGATTCTGCTGGCGGTATCGATCGTGACCTTCATGGTCTGGTTCTTCAGCCGCCGTGCCGAAGAAGCGCGCAAGAAAGCCATCCAGCAAGCCATCGAAGAAAGCGCTGCCGACTCGTGGAAACAACCGGACGTGCGTCGCGCACCGGCGCCGGAAGCGGCGTAAGCCACATCCGGACATCAGCGATGAAGCCTTGTGGTGAGGGGATTTATCCCCGTTGGACTGCGTAGCAGGCCCCTTCTGTTTAGATCAAGAGAGGGGTCGCTTCGCAACCCAACGGGGATAAATCCCCTCGCCACAGGACCTATTCCACAGTTGGATTTAGGCAGTCCAGGGGGATTGGCGGATGACCTCGACGAAGTTCATCGGCTTGAATCCCGGCTCCTGATCCTTCAGCACATCGGTCTTCACGTTGCCGAATGTGGTCTGCGGACGGTGGCGCAAGCCGTCGGCGAACGCGCAGATGATGCACTCCTTGAAACCTTCCCCACGCGGGTGCGCATGCACCACCGCTTCACGCTGTACGCTGCTGAACGCCGCGTAATCCATGCCCAACACGTCCATCTCGACACCGGCAGTTACCAGTGCCACGGTCGGACGCAAATGCTTCGGCACACCCGGCGTGGTGTGCAGGGCAATCGACAGCCACACCTGCTCGATGTCGTCATCGCTCAACCCGTAAGGTTTGAGAAACGCTGCTGCCGCATTGGCGCCGTCGACTTCAAAACGCTCGTCAGCGCTGCGATGACCTTCAACCAGACCGAGGTCATGGAACATTGCTCCGACGTAGAGCAGTTCAGGATCGTAGGCCAGTTGCTGGCGCTCACCGCTTAGCGCGCCGAACAAAAATACCCGGCGTGAGTGGTGATAGAGCAGATCGGATTCGATGTCGCGAATGTACTCGGTGGTGGCCCGGGCGAGGGCGCTGTCAGGGATTTTGATGCCGGCAATGGTCGTGCTCATGGGAGGTTTCCTCACTGAAACGCCGTCGTGGCGCTGATGGGCAAAGTCTGTTCCTGACGCAGATACCGAACAATCGACGCATGGCTGCGATCCTTGCCAATCCACCTGCAAATCGTGCCAACTGCCCTTCACAAGTTGGAATGCCATCCATTTGTGGCGAGGGGATTTATCCCCGCTCGGCTGCGCAGCAGTCGTAAATCCAGCCATGAAGACTGCCTGACACAACGAGGTGTATGGTCTTGGGGCTGCTTCGCAACCCAACGGGGATAAATCCCCTCGCCACAGGGTTACAGGGGACCTCAAAACATGAATAAAACCAGCGTGCAGTCGCGCATGGCTGCGATCCTTTGCCAATCCACCTGCAAATCGTGCCAACTGCCCTTCACAACTTGGAATGCTATCCATTTGTGGCGAGGGGATTTATTCCCGTTCGGCTGCGCAGCAGTCGTAAATCCAGCCATGGAGACTACCTGACACAACGAGGTGTATGGTCCTGGGGCTGCTTCGCAACCCAACGGGGATAAATCCCCTCGCCACAGGGTTACAGGGGACCTCAAAAAACATGAATAAAACCAGCGTGCAGTCGCGCATGGCTGCGATCCTTGCCAATCCACCTGCAAATCGTGCCAACTGCCCTTCACAAGTTGGAATGCCATCCATTGTGGCGAGGGGATTTATCCCCGTTCGGCTGCGCAGCAGTCGTAAATCCAGCCATGAAGACTGCCTGACACAACGAGGTGTAGGGTCTTGGGGCTGCTTCGCAACCCAACGGGGATAAATCCCCTCGCCACTGGGTTACAGGGGACTTCAAAAAACATGAATAAAACCAGCGTCCAGTCGCGCATGGCTGCGATCCTTTGCCAATTCACCTGCAAATCGTGCCAATTGCCCTTCACAAGTTGGAATGCCATCCATTGTGGCGAGGGGATTTATCCCCGTTCGGCTGCGCAGCAGTCGTAAATCCAGCCATGAAGACTGCCTGACACAACGAGGTGTATGGTCTTGGGGCTGCTTCGCAACCCAACGGGGATAAATCCCCTCGCCACTGGGTTACAGGGGACTTCAAAAAACATGAATAAAAACGTCGCCATCGTGGTGTTTGCTGGCGTGCAGTCGCTCGATGTCACCGGCCCCATGGATGTGTTCGCCGAAGCCAACCGTTTTCTCGCGCCCGAGGATCACTATCGGCTGGAGGTGATCGGTATTGGGCACGGGGCGATAGCCTGTTCCAATGGGTTGGTGCTGAATGCACACCGGCATTTCAGCGAAGTAACCGAGGCTTATGACTTGCTGCTGGTAGCCGGCGGGCCGCAACTGCCATTCATGGATTTCGGTGCAGTCTTCGACACCTGGCTGCGCGAAGCCTGCGCCCGGGCGCAGCGTTTCGGCTCGATCTGCAACGGCGCGTTCATGCTGGCGCGCGCCGGGTTGCTGGAAAGGCGCACCGTCACCACGCACTGGAACGATGCCGAGGCGTTGGCGCAGTTATGCCCGTCGACACAGGTCGAAGCCGATCGCTTGTACGTCGAGGACGGCACGCTCTACACCTCGGCCGGGGTGACGGCGGGGATCGATCTGTCGTTGTACCTGCTGGCGCGTGATTACGGTGCCGAGGTGGCGTTGAGCGTGGCCAAACGGCTGGTGGTGTTCACCCAGCGCTCAGGCGGGCAATCGCAGTTCAGCCCGTTCCTGACGCCGCATGCGGAGCCGACCTCGGCGGTGGCGATGGTGCAGTTGTATGTGCTGGCGAATCTGACCGGCGATCTGACCATTGCCGATCTGGCCAATGCGGCGAACATGAGTGCACGGAATTTCTCCCGGGTGTTTGCCCGGGAGGCCAAGGTGACGCCGGCGGAGTTCGTTGAACGGGCGCGCGTGGATGCAGCGCGGGTGATGCTGGAAAGCACCACGGCACCGCTGAAGACTGTGGCGTATCAGTGCGGGTTTCGTGACGCGCAGCATATGCGCAGTGTGTTGAACCGTCGCTTGGGCGTGACACCGCAACAGTTCCGGCTGAATTTTGCGGTTCTGCTCTGAGATTTAAGGTGTTGCTGATGGCTCTTTCGCGAGCAGGCTCGCTCCCACAGGGGAATGCATTGCAAATGTGGGAGCGAGCCTGCTCGCGAAGGCGTCAGCCCGGAAAACCAAAAACTACTGCGCAGCCCGCGCCGGCAACAGCTTCAACGTGCTCCGGGTATTCGCCGTCACCTCTTCTTCGCTGAAATGCGCCTGCACATACATCCCGTCGACATACGCTTCGGCCTGGTCGTCATAGTGACTGTCAAACGGCACGCCACTCTGTCCAACCGGATTGATCGTCAGGCCATGCGCCGGATCGGCGAAATCCACCAGCCGCCGCGTCGACGGCCCGTAAGTCACCGGCCACGGCGCCGGGCCGATCCGCGCGGAAAGATTATTCGGCACCTCATGACTGCCCGGTGCTGCGAACGGCCCGACGTTGAAAATCCGCTCCAGCGGCTTCTGCTGCCCCAGCGGATGCCCGTGCGTCAGCGTATGCGCCGCGCCCCATTTCCAGCCAGCCACATCGTCGCCAAGCGTCAGCTTCAAATGCGCCATGCTCGCCGCCCATGCAGTGCGCACGACATCGGCGCGGGTCTCCTTGACCGGTGTGTTGCGGTTGTCCCACCACGGTGAATCAGCGTTCGCCGCCAAGCGTGGCAGCGCCGCATCGATCACCCGCGTCGACAGCAGCGTGTCGAAAAAGTCGTTGCCCAGCTCATCACGCATCGCTGCATCGGCGAGGTCGTAGAGGAACTGGTTGAACACCGTGGCACTCACCGAATCCAGCGGATAATCGCCTTGCCACTGCGCCAGTTGCTCGACCAGTTTCAGTTGCGCCGGATCGCTCACCACTGCACGCAATACCGGCAGCAACGGCGCCAGCAAGCGCGGACCGTAACCGGTGGCGGTACCGAGCTGCAGTTTCTGATTGGCCTCGTTTGTCCACTTGATGTTCTTGTCGCTGAGCTGACGATTGAGTTGTTGGCCACGGTCGGCGAGGTTGTAGTAACCGGGAATCGCCATGCCGGTGGGCGACAACGGCTGGAAGTTGGCCGAGACGATGTAGCCGCGTGCCGGATTCTCCTCTTGCGGGTTGGCGCTGAATGGGTAGAAACCGTCCTTGTCGGCCTGGTTGGTACTGCCGTCGAGAATGAATTCCGGCCTGACCCCGGCCGGGCGCTTGGGCAGCAACGCCGAAGCCCACCAGGCGATATCGCCCTTGGCGTTGGCATAGACCAGGTTCAGCCCCGGCGCCTGCACTTTCGCCGCCGCGGCGCGGGCCTTGGCCAGTGTGTCCGCGCGGTTGAGTTGATAGAAACCTTCGAGGATCGGGTTGGGTGTTTCAAGAAACGCCCACCACATCGCGATCGGTGTTTTCCCGGCAGCACTCCCCAGCGCATCGTTGACGATCGGGCCGTGCGGCGACTGACGCAGGGTGAGGGTCACCGGCGTCTGGCCCTTCACATTGATCTGCTGTTCGGTGCTGACCATGTCCGTCCACTGACCGCGATACCAGACCTGATTCGGGTTGTCCGGGTTGACCTTCTCGGCGATCAGATCGAGATCGTCGTTCTGGAACATGGTCAGGCTCCAGCCGAAATCGAGGTTGTGCCCCAGAAACGCAAACGGCACCAACGCCTGATGATGGCCGTACAACTCAAAACCCGGCGCCGACAGCTGCGCCTCGTACCACACCGACGGCACCGAAAAGCGAATATGCGGATCGCCCGCCAGCAACGGTTTGCCGCTTTGGCTACGGCTGCCGGCAATCACCCAGGCGTTGCTGCCTTCGAACTGCGGCAGGCCGTTGTCGATCAGTGCCTGTTCACTGAGGCGGGCGAGGGCGTTGAGGTCTTGCCAGTCGGCGGCAGCCAGTGCAGGCGTTTGTTTGGCGTGACCGTTGGCCAGAACGCCTTTGGGCTGCCAGTCGAGGTCGAAGACGTTGAGGTAATCGGTGCCGAGCTGATCGCGCACATACGTCAGCAACGGTTCGGTGCGAAACGCGGCAGCAAAACTGTAAGCCATGTAGCCGGCGACGCTGATGCTGTCTTCTGCCGTGAACGGCCGTTTGGGGATGCCCAGCACGTCGAACTCGATGGGCGCGGCGTGCGAGTCCTGATATTGGTTGATGCCGTCCAGATAGGCTTGCAGGGCCTTCCACGCCGGCGACTGCTTATCGAGGCTGGCGACGTAACTGGCGGCGCGCTCGCGTATGCGCAGGCTGCGGAACAGTTTGTCGGTGTCGAGCAGTTTCGGCCCGAGCACTTCGGCCAGCTCGCCACGGGCGAGGCGGCGCATGGCTTCCATCTGGAACAGACGATCCTGGGCATGCACATAGCCAAGGGCGCGGTAGAGGTCGGTCTCGTTCTCGGCACGGATGTGCGGTACGCCGCGCTCGTCGTAGCGCACGGTCACCGACCCTTGCAGGTTGCGCAGTTCGACCTGGCCCTGGCGTGTCGGTTGTTTGCTGTAGACGTACCAGCCCCCGGCGCAGAGCAGAACAACGATGAGCAAGGCAAGAACGGTGAACACGCGCTTCATGGTGACTCCTTGTGCATGCGGGATTGCCGCCCATCGGGCTGCAAACAATTAGCACAGACCTTCCGTGCCGTGCAGCGCTGTCCTTGAAAAGTCCGGAATGCCTTACTTCGCCTCCACGGGCCACGGGCAATAACAACCGACGGCCAGCGTGTGCGTGGCGTCGACCGGGCGATCATCAGTCAGAGCGTTGAGAATCGGTTCGATGAAGCTGTTGCTGGAGTTGCAGGTCAGGCCTTCGCTGTAGGGGCCGAAGTAGGCCAGTTTGCCATTGCGATCCCAGATCGCCACGGCCGGGCTAGCGGGCACCTGTTCGGAGCCAGGCAAAACGGCGATGGTTTTCAGACGGCTGAGGGTGGCGGGCAACTGGCCGTGGCTGCCGGTTCTCTGCACGGCAAAAAACTCGACGCCCTTGGCGCTGAACTGCTCGACCATTTCGGTCAGGTGCTGTTGGTTGCCGACATTGCACGGGCAGGCCGGGTCCCAGAAATGCACCAGACGAATCGGCCCGGGGCCGGCGAGGTCATCGGGCAGGCGCAGCGGATCGCCGGAAAACACCGCGGTGTGTTCGCTGAACGCCCGCAGGTAGCGGCCCTGAAACCAGTCGTACGCCGCCCACAGCACCCCGGCGCAGATGAGCGCAAGCAGGCTGGCAAACAGTGCGGTGCGGTAGGGCGAACGCATGGTTTTCGATCCTCGAAGGCCGGCTAGCTTGCCATGCTTGCCGCGACAGATGAATATCGCAGGCCGATAAAGTCTGTTTACCGCTCTGGAATTGCCTCATGCCTGCTACTTTCGACCCCGATCAATTACGCGCCAGCCTCAAGCCATTGGCCGAGTGGCAGCCGTTGTCGGACGAGGCCAAAGCCTATCAGCGCTTCTACCAGACTGACTTTCCCGAGCGCGATGTGTGGCGCGGCATGGGCCGTTTCGAGGTCGATGGCTATGAACTGGTCAGCCATTGCTGGTGGCCGGAGAAGGTCAAGGCGACGCTGTTTCTGCTGCACGGTTATTACGATCACACCGGGCTCTATCGCCATGTGATCGAGTGGGCGCTGGATCAGGACTTCGCCGTGATTGCCTGCGACTTGCCCGGACATGGTCTGTCGAGCGGGCCGCGCGCGAGCATTCGCGATTTCTCCGAGTATCAGGATGTCCTGCAGGCGTTGTTCGCCGAAGCGCAGTCGATCTCGTTGCCGCAGCCGTGGCACTTGTGCGGACAAAGCACTGGCGGAGCGATTGTGGTCGATCACGTGCTCAACCATGGCGAAGGCAGCCCGGCGCAAGGTCAGTTGATTCTGATGGCACCGCTGGTGCGGCCTCGTGCGTGGGGCTGGTCGCAGTTGAGTTATTACCTGCTCAGGCCTTTCGTCAGAGGGGTTGCGCGGCGCTTCAGCGAGAACTCCAACGACCCGGATTTCCTGCCGTTTCTTCAGGCTGATCCGTTGCAGCCACGCCGCTTGCCGACGAAATGGGTCGGTGCATTGTCGCGCTGGATCATTCGCGTCGAGCACGCGAAAAAAAGTCCGCGACGGCCGCTGATCATTCAGGGGCAGGCGGACATGACGGTCGACTGGCAGCACAATTTGCAGGTGTTGAAGTGGAAGTTCGATCGGCCGCAGATCTTGCTGCTGGCGGAGGCACGGCATCATCTGGCGAATGAAACGGTGGAGATGCGCGAGGAGTATTTCGAGTTCTTGAGCAAGCGGATCAAGGGCCGCAATCTCTAGCGTCTGTGAGGACCTCTTCGCGAGCAGGCTCGCTCCCACATTGGATCTTCAGAGGGCACAAAACTCGTGAACATCCCGGATCCCTGTGGGAGCGAGCCTGCTCGCGAAGGCGGCCGATCAGGCGCTAAAGATCACTGCCCGACCGCCAGGCCTGCGCGAATCGCTGCCAGCGCCGCCTGGTAATACGCCTTGCCCTCAGTCGACTCGGCAAACGTCGAAAACTCCTCCAGCTCTTCATCCGACAGGTCGCGATACACGTAGAGCAGCGTGTTGTTCAGGTCTGCGCCAATCTGATCCATCAAGCGCTGACGCTGGCCGTTCAGCATGCCCTGCGCCTGACCGCCACCGAGCAGGCCGGGAATCATCGAACTCAAACTGTCCGCCGCGACACCGGCAATCGCCAGGCTCACTTCAGCGCCAGCCTCGCGCGCCGGCAAAGCCTGGGCGAGGTGGCCGATGATCAGCAGGCGGCTGTCGCTGACCTGCATCTTCGGCAGGCCCTTGGCATTCTTCGCCAATTGATCACGGCGGGTTGCGAGCAATTCGGCCGCAACGATTTTCTTGCCCAGTGGCGATTGAAAGAAGGACAGGGCCGGTTTCGGATCGGCGAGGTGCTGGCGCAGTTGCGCTTCGGCGCGTTGATCCATGGCCTGTGGAGCAAAGCGCTGGTTGCTGTTGTTCACCAGCGCTTGAAACACGGCGGGCGGCAGGCTGTTCTGATAGCGCTGCTGCGCGGCACTCAGGGCGTCATTGAAATGCGCACGTTGATCTGGCCAGCCGGCGACCTTGTACAACTGATCGTGGCCGTCCGCCCAAGCGGGCAAAACACAAAGCATCAACAGTGAAAAAAGCAAACGGCGCATAGGGACTCCTGTCAGCAGCGGACTATTCTCCGTGCGGTGCCGGTACTTGTCGAGAATTCGTAGCAAGCCGCCGCGTGGCTCTGTCGGATTTCTTGCCGCCGACATACTATGCGCGCCATGCAAATATCCTCTGAACACCCACTGCTGTTACGCATCGTCGACGACCTGGCCGAGCACGGCTGGTCGCAGCAGAACATTTTCCTGCCCGCGGGTTTGACCCGTGAGCTGGCGGCCGAGTGCCGTAAACGTGAGGCCGAGGGTGAGCTGGCGCCGGCGGCGGTTGGCCGTGGGCCGTTTTCAGAGATTCGTGAGGGTATTCGCGGCGACCACATTCAGTGGATCGATCCGGGCCAGGCCGATTCCAGCGACCGCTATCTGAATTTGATGGACAGCCTGCGCGAGGCACTCAACCGTGGTTTGTTCCTCGGCCTTGAAGACTTCGAATGCCATTTCGCCCTGTACCCGCCGGGTGCGTTTTATCGCAGGCATGTCGACCGTTTTCGCGACGATGACAAGCGCATGGTGTCGGTGGTGGTCTACCTCAATGACGCCTGGCTGCCGGAGGATGGTGGTCAGTTGCGCATGTACCTGAACGATGAGCGCGTGCATGACGTGCAGCCTACCGGCGGTTGTCTGGTGGTGTTTCTTTCCGGCGAAGTGCCGCACGAAGTGCTGCCGGCCAATCGTGAGCGCTTGTCGCTGACCGGCTGGTTCCGCCGTCGCGGCAACGAGCCGTTCTGATCATGGAAAAGATTCTGGTCAGCCGCTGCCTGTTGGGTCACCGCGTGCGCTACGACGGTGGCGCCAGTGGGCCATATGATGTGTTGGAACAGTGGATTGCCGAAGGGCGCGTGGTGCCGTTGTGCCCGGAGGTCGCGGGGGGATTGCCAACGCCGCGTGCGGCCGCAGAGATTCCGGGCGGGCAGGGTGGTGAAGTGCTTGATGGCGTTGCTGCGGTGATGACCACCGAGGGCGAGGATGTCAGCGCACAGTTTCTGGATGGCGCGCGGCAGGCGCTGGCGTTGGTGCAGAAACACGGCATCCGCGTGGCGGTGCTGAAAGCCAACAGCCCATCGTGCGGCAATCTGCTCACGTATGACGGCACATTCAGTGGAGTGAAAGTCTCCGGCGAAGGCGTGACGGCTGCGTTGCTCAAGCGCCATGGGGTGCAGGTTTTCAGCGAACTCGAACTCCCGCAAGCCGCATTGGCCCTGACCCGCCTCGACTAGCCATTCACCACAAAACACTGTGGGAGCTGGCTTGCCAGCGATGGCATTGGGTCAGCCACCATCATTGCTGACTGAACCACCGCTATCGCTGGCAAGCCAGCTCCCACAGGTTTTTTGTTCACTTCAGGTTTTCAGTGGTCTGCGCTGTGAACCATTTCTCGGTCAGCGCTGCCAGGCGCCCGTCGGCTTTGATCCGCTGCATGGCGCTCGCAAGGCTGGCCTGAAACGCCGGATTACCTTTCTGAAACGGTATCGCCATCTCCACCGGCGGGCTCGCCTTTGGCTTGGCGTCAGTCAACGCCTGCACCAGCACCATCGGCCGTGGTTGCTCATCCTTTTTCGCCAGCAGTTGTGCATCGACCTTGCCGTAAGGCTCACTGAAGTCGAAACGATCCTTGAGTTCAGGTGTCAGTGCTATGTGGTTGAGCGCGACGTCGTACTTGCCGCTTTCAACGCCCTGGAGCAGATCGCCTTCGTCGGTGACGATGAAATCGGCGCGCACATCCAGCTCAGAGGCTATCAATTGCCCAAGCTCGACCTCGAACCCCGTGAGTTGGTCGCCGTCGTCCTTGTAATTGAAGGGCGGTGTATTAGCCTCAAGGGCTATGCGCAGCTCGCCACGGTCGTTGACGTCATCAATCAGTTCGGCATGAGCCAAAGGGCTCAAAAGGGGTAGCAGGCAGATCAGGCCAGGCAGAAAACGCATGGTCACTCCTTTGAAATCATTATTGCGACGCTCTGAGTCAGGCGCGCTTTGCTATGGTTGTCGAGTGCCTTCGACAACGAATGGTCATGAAGTTGTCATGACCGTGCGGATTTTACGGAAAAACTGGAGAAGAGAATGAAAACGTTTATGTCACGTGCAGCATTGGCTGGCCTGTTGATGGGTGTTTCGGTGCTGGCCAGTGCAGCGACTCCGGCCCCTAAAGGCGCGGAAGTGTTCATCGTTTCTCCCGAGGACGGGGCGACTGTTTCTCAGGAATTCAAAGTCAAGTTCGGCACCAAGGACGTGGCGCTGGCGCCAGCGGGTGATGTCACCAAAAACACCGGTCACCATCACCTGCTGATCGACGTCGACAAGCTGCCGGCCGCCGGCGCGCCGATTCCGAATGACCCAAACCACATGCACTTCGGCAAGGCGCAGACCGAAGCGACGATCAAACTCGCACCGGGCAAGCACACTCTGCAACTGGAGCTGGGTGACAGCGGCCACATGCCGTTCGATCCGCCAATCGTCTCGAAGAAGATCACCGTCAACGTCGAATAACCTTTTCGCCGTGCATGAAAAAGGGAGCCCGAAGGCTCCCTTTTTTATCGCTGACGTTTGATCAGAACAGAACACGGCTACGGATAGTGCCGTTGATGTGCTGCAGCTTCTCTTGCGCCAGGTCCGAGTACTCGGCGTCGACGTCGATCACCACGTAGCCAACCTTCTCGTTGGTCTGCAGGAACTGACCGGAGATGTTGATGCCGTTTTCGGCGAAGACCTTGTTGATCTCGCTCATCACACCCGGGATGTTCTCGTGGATGTGCAGCAGGCGGTGCTTGCCAGGGTGAGCCGGCAGGGCCACTTCCGGGAAGTTCACCGACGAAACGGAGGTACCGTTGTCGCTGTACTTGACCAGTTTCTCTGCGACTTCCAGACCGATGTTGGCTTGCGCTTCAGCGGTCGAGCCACCGATGTGCGGGGTCAGGATCACGTTGTCGAGGCCACGCAGTGGGCTTTCGAACTCTTCGTCGTTGGAGCGTGGTTCCACCGGGAACACGTCGATGGCCGCGCCGATCAGGTGCTTGTCCTTGATCGCGTCCGCCAGGGCGTCCAGCTCGACCACGGTGCCGCGTGCTGCGTTGATCAGGATGCCGCCCTTCTTGATGGCGCGGATTTCCTTCTCGCCGATCATCCACTGGGTCGCAGCGGTTTCCGGAACATGCAGGGTGACGATGTCGGACATGCCCAGCAGGTCGTGCAGGTTGCCGACCTGAGTGGCGTTGCCCAGCGGCAGCTTGGTCACGGTGTCGTAGAAGAACACCTGCATGCCCAGACCTTCGGCCAGAACCGACAGCTGAGTACCGATCGAGCCGTAGCCGACGATGCCCAGCTTCTTGCCACGGATCTCGAAGGAGTTGGCCGCAGACTTGATCCAGCCGCCACGGTGGCAGGAAGCGTTTTTCTCAGGGATGCCGCGCAGCAGCAGGATCGCCTCGGCCAGCACCAGCTCGGCAACGGAGCGGGTATTGGAGTACGGCGCGTTGAACACGGCGATGCCGCGCTCGCGGGCAGCACTCAGGTCAACCTGGTTGGTGCCGATGCAGAAACAGCCGACCGCTACCAGCTTCTTCGCGTGATCGAAGATCTCTTCGGTCAATTGGGTGCGCGAACGAATGCCGATGAAGTGAGCGTCAGCGATCTTTTCCTTCAACTGGGCTTCCGGCAAGGAACCTGTCAGGTATTCGATGCTGGTGTAGCCCGCCGCCTTGAGGACGTCGACAGCCGATTGGTGGACGCCTTCGAGAAGAAGGAACTTGATCTTGCTCTTATCGAGAGAAGTCTTGCTCATCTGCGTAAACCTGTATCCCGGAGAAAAATGGCAGGGAGGGGCGCAGCCTGGAGCTGACCCAAACGGCAGGAAAGCCGTTACCGCAGATCAGGCCTTGGGCACTGTCCTGCGGGGTCGATATGCTAGCATAGCCGCCCCGCTAAACACTCATTCCTGCGACGTGAAGCGTTCTCAGGATGACCATGAATTGTTCGAGAGTTCTGTCGATGACCAATCCTGCCCTGATTGATGAACTGAAGACCCTGGTCGAGCCTGGCAAGGTCCTGACCGACGCCGACTCCCTGAATGCGTACGGCAAGGATTGGACCAAGCACTTCGCCCCGGCGCCCAGCGCCATCGTGTTTCCCAAGACCATCGAGCAGGTGCAGGCGGTTGTCCGTTGGGCCAACACGCACAAGGTCGCGCTGGTGCCATCGGGCGGGCGCACCGGCCTTTCCGCCGCTGCGGTGGCCGCGAATGGCGAAGTGGTCGTGTCGTTCGACTACATGAATCAGATTCTCGACGTGAACCTCACTGACCGCACCGCCGTTTGTCAGCCGGGCGTGGTCACCGAGCATTTGCAGAACGTCGCCGAAGAAAAAGGCTTGTACTACCCGGTAGACTTCGCTTCGGCGGGTTCCAGCCAGATTGGCGGCAATATCGGCACCAATGCCGGCGGGATCAAGGTGATTCGCTACGGCATGACCCGCAATTGGGTCGCCGGCATGAAAGTCGTCACTGGCAAGGGCGACGTGCTTGAACTGAACAAAGACCTGATCAAGAACGCCACCGGTTACGACCTGCGTCAGCTGTTCATTGGTGCTGAAGGCACCCTCGGTTTCGTCGTCGAAGCGACCATGCGCCTCGATCGTGCGCCGAAAAACCTCACCGCGATGGTCCTCGGCACCGCCGATTTCGATTCGATCATGCCGGTGCTGCACGCTTTCCAGGGCAAGCTTGACCTGACGGCGTTCGAATTCTTCTCCGATAAAGCCCTGGCCAAAGTCATGGGTCGCGGCGACGTACCGGCGCCGTTCGAAACCGACTGCCCGTTCTACGCATTGCTGGAATTTGAAGCGACCACCGAAGAAGTGGCCAACAGCGCGCTGGAAACCTTCGAACACTGCGTCGAACAGGGCTGGGTGCTGGACGGCGTCATGAGCCAGAGCGAAACCCAGTTGCAGAACCTGTGGAAACTGCGCGAATACATTTCCGAGACCATCTCGCACTGGACCCCGTACAAGAACGACATCTCGGTCACCGTCTCGAAAGTGCCAGCGTTCCTGAAGGAAATCGACGCGATCGTCGGCGAACACTATCCGGATTTCGAAATAGTCTGGTTCGGCCACATCGGCGACGGCAACCTGCACCTGAACATCCTCAAACCGGATAACCTCAGCAAGGACGAGTTCTTCGCCAAGTGCGCGACCGTCAACAAGTGGGTGTTCGAAACCGTCGAGAAGTACAACGGTTCGATCTCCGCTGAGCACGGCGTGGGCATGACCAAGCGCGATTACTTGACCTACAGCCGCTCGCCGGTTGAGATCGAGTACATGAAAGCGGTCAAAGCGGTGTTCGACCCGAACGGCATCATGAATCCGGGCAAGATCTTCGCGGTTTGATCTGTAATCTTTGATGAATCAATGAAGGCAGGAGTCGGTAAATGAGCTATCAGCACCAGTACGTCGACGGCACGCGCATCCACTTCCCGATCGGGAAAGTCGTGTGCATTGGCCGCAATTACGCCGAACACGCCAAAGAACTGGACAACCCGGTGCCTACCGAACCGTTGCTGTTCATCAAGCCGGGCAGTTGCGTGGTTGAGCTGGAAGGCGGTTTCGCCATTCCGACCGAGCGCGGTTCGGTGCACTACGAAGCAGAAATCGCGGTGTTGATCGGCAAGCCATTGTCGACCAAACCGAGTCGCGAAGAAGTGCTCGACGCGATCTCCGGTTTCGCCCCGGCGCTGGATCTGACCCTGCGCGACAAGCAGGCCGAGCTGAAAGCCAAGGGCCTGCCGTGGGAAATCGCCAAGTCGTTCGATGGCGCGGCGGTGATTGCACCCTTCGTGGTCGGCAGCACCTTTGCTGATCTGACCGACATCGGCATTCGCCTGACCATCAACGGTGAAGTCCGTCAGGACGGCAACAGCAGCGCGATGCTCAACCCGATCGTGCCGATGATCCAGCACATGGCTGGCTGCTTCTCGTTGCAGGCTGGCGACGTGATTCTCACTGGCACGCCGGTCGGTGTCGGCCCGCTGAATGTTGGCGATGACATCGTTCTCGAACTGGTCGGCGCGAGCAGCTTCAACAGCAGCGTTCGCTAACCCGCCATTCCTGTCATGTGAGCTTTGTGGTGAGGGGATTTATCCCTGTTGGACTGCGCAGCAGGCCCAAGATTTTTGGGGCCGCTTCGCGACCCAACGGGGATAAATCCCCTCACCACAGAAGTAAGTCTCGGCATTCATCGATGTGATCGCTTCTGCAAAGGTGCAGGGTAATCCCGCCATTTGCCGTTTTTTTCACATTCTGTCTGGATAATTTCCGCAATTCTGGCGTCTGAGCCGGCCTCTTTGTGCTATTACCCATAGCCTGAATTTTCGGAACGCGTCCCTCGATGTCATCTCAAACTCAGCTCAAAACCACCCGTCGCTCGCGTTTCTTCATGCGCTGGTACCTCTGGTTGTTGTTGGCGGTCGCTGCCGTTTATGGCTTGGCGTTCGCCATGCATTGGGATGATCGGGCATTGCTTTGGGTGCATGAGCGCTTTGAAAGCCAGGCCGAGCAGAAAGAAAGCATCTGGCTGCCGGATTACCGCGCGGTGATTGACGCGAAACTGCTGCCGGGCATGGAAAAAGACGAAGCCTCCGACCTTTCCTACAACCCGCAGACCAAAACCCTGTTCTCGGTGATGGGCAAGAACCCGTTCCTGGTCGAGCTGACCTTGCAGGGTGATGTGCTGCGCAAGATGCCGTTGGTGGGTTGGGTCAATCCGGAAGGGCTGACCGTGATGGAAAACGGTCTGATGGCGATTGTCGATGAGCGCGAGCATATTCTGACCATCGTCAAGGTCGATGCCGATACCCGCCAATTGAACATCGCTGATTTCCCGAAATACGATCTCGGCCCTTCGGCCAATCAGAACAAGGCCTTTGAGGCGATCACTTGGGATCCGCGCAATCAGCAACTACTGCTGGGCGAGGAGCGGCCGCCGGCGCTGTTCACCTGGAAAAGCGATGGCAGCCAGGTCTTGAAGGGTGAAAAGCAGAAACTCGTCAGCGACGAACTGGATATCCGCAATCTCTCGGCGCTGGCAATCGACCCGCGCACCGGCCACACGTTGGTGTTGTCCGCTGATTCGCATTTGTTGCTGGAATTGGACGAGAAGGGCGAACAAGTCAGCTTCATGACCCTGCTGAGCGGTTTCAACGGCCTGAAAAAGACCATCCCCCGCGCCGAAGGCGTGACCATGGACGAGGCGGGCACGCTGTACATGGTCAGCGAGCCGAACCTGTTCTACCGCTTCGAAAAAAACAAATAACGCCCTAAGCGAACCCATGTAGGAGCTGCCGCAGGTTCGGGCCGCGCTCGGACCTGCGGCAGCTCCTACATGGGTTGTGGTTTGAGGCAAGTGGCCATTAAGCTTCAGTTCAGACAGGCGTGATATTTCATCCGCCTGTTTTGATTCCGAGCCCGCCCGAATGCGTCGACTTGCCCGTCCCAAACCTCTGGTTGTCCTCCTCTCAGTGATTGCCCTGATCGCGTTGATTGCGATCGGCCAATACATGCGCCTGTTCGAACGTGCCTGGTTCAACCTGCATGCGCTGTGGCAACCGCAGAGCAGCGAATCCATTGGGCTGGATAAATATCGCGTGGCAATCGAGGCACGGGTCATCGACGGTCTGGACGACGATGTTTCAGCGCTGACCTTCGATCCGGTGCGCAAAAGCCTGTTCACTGTGACCAACAAGAATGCCGAGCTGGTCGAGCTGTCGCTGGAGGGCAAGATCCTGCGGCGTATTGCGCTGATCGGTTTCGGCGACCCTGAGGCGGTGGAGTTCATCAGCGCTGACACCTACGTGATCACCGACGAGCGCCAGCAGCGATTGATCAAGATTCATCTGGAAGCAGACACGACCTTTCTCGATGCGGCCGACGCCGAGCAGATGACCCTCGGTGTGCACATGAGCGGTAACAAGGGTTTCGAGGGCTTGGCTTACGATTCCGTGGGCAAGCGCTTGTTTGTGGCGAAAGAGCGCGATCCGATGCTGATTTACGAGGTGCACGGTTTTCCACACTTCAACCCGGAAAAGTCCTATGCCGTGCATGTGATCAACGATCCCAAGCGCGATGCCGGGATGTTTGTCAGGGATTTATCCAGCCTGCAATACGACGAGCGCAGCGGCCATTTGCTGGCGCTGTCGGATGAGTCGCGGTTGATTCTGGAGCTGGATGTCGACGGGCGCCCGTTGAGCACGATGTCGATCAGCGGCGGCCGTCAGGGTTTGCAGAAAACCGTGCCGCAAGCGGAAGGGATTGCGATGGATGACGACGGCACGTTGTACCTGGTGAGCGAGCCGAACCTGTTCTACGTCTTCAAAAAACCTGCCCCGAATTAACCAACACCACAAAACATTGTGGGAGCTGGCTTGCCAGCGATGGCGGTCTGTCAGTCAACATTGTTGTTGAATCTGACGGCCTCATCGCTGGCAAGCCAGCTCCCACAGTTTTATTCGTCTGCCCATAAAGTGTGGGCTGTCTCGCTTATTCAGCCTTCAGGGTTTTCACGCCTTCGCTGGTACCCAGCAACAACAAGTCCGCCGGACGCGCCGCGAACAAGCCGTTGGTGACCACGCCGACGATTGCATTGATCTGCGCTTCCAGTTCGACCGGGTTGGTGATCTGCATATTGAACACGTCGAGGATGATGTTGCCGTTGTCGGTCAGCACGCCTTCGCGGTAGACCGGGTCGCCGCCCAGTTTCACCAGTTCGCGAGCGACGTGGCTGCGAGCCATCGGGATCACTTCGACCGGCAGCGGGAACTCACCAAGCACCGGCACCAGTTTGCTGGCGTCGGCGATGCAGATGAAAGTCTTGGCCACGGCCGCGACGATCTTCTCGCGGGTCAGCGCAGCGCCGCCGCCCTTGATCAGGTTCAGGTGCGCGTCGCTTTCATCGGCGCCATCGACGTAGAACTCGAGGTCGCTGACGGTGTTCAGCTCGTACACCGGAATCCCGTGGCCCTTGAGGCGCGCGGCGGTGGCTTCCGAGCTGGCGACCGCGCCATCGAACGCGCCCTTGTGCTGGGCCAGGGCGTCGATGAAGCAGTTGGCGGTGGAGCCGGTGCCGACCCCGACGATGCTCTTGTCGTCGAGTTTAGGAAGGATGAAGTCGACGGCGGCCTGAGCCACTGCCTGTTTGAGTTGATCCTGGGTCATGCGGGCTCCGGAAGCGGGCAAGGGGAGAACGGAAAGGCCGGCATTATATCCCCATGCCCGGCGAAAACTCCTGTGGCGAGGGGATTTATCCCCGTTCGGCGGCGCAGCCGTCGTAAAACCAGAGAACGCGGTATTCGCGAAAGAGTGGCGGGGAGCGCTTCGCACTCCAACGGGGATAAATCCCTTCGCCATAATGGTGCTCGCTCAAGAATGGATTTCCAGACCGTAAAACCACCTGTTTAGTGTGGTCGCCCGGGCAAAAGCCGGGTTAGACTCCTTGGCCCTGCCCAACCCGCTCAGTGATGCTTTCCGATGCTCGAACAGTACGTCAAAAAGATCCTCACCTCGCGCGTTTATGACGTTGCCGTAGAAACCCCGCTGCAGAACGCTCGCCAGCTCTCCGAGCGGCTGGGCAATGACATTTGGCTCAAGCGCGAAGACTTGCAGCCGGTGTTCTCGTTCAAGATTCGCGGCGCCTACAACAAACTCACTCAACTGACTGACGAAGAGCGCGCCCGTGGCGTGGTCACTGCGTCGGCGGGCAACCATGCGCAGGGTCTGGCCCTGGCGGCGAAAGTGCTGGGCGTGAAAGCCACCATCGTCATGCCCAAAACCACTCCCGAGATCAAAGTCGAAGGCGTGCGTTCGCGCGGCGGCAAAGTGGTGCTGCACGGCGACTCGTTCCCGGAAGCTTTGGCCTACTCGCTGAAACTGGTTGATGAAAAAGGCTACGTCTACATTCACCCGTACGATGATCCGCACACCATTGCCGGGCAGGGCACCGTGGCAATGGAGATTCTGCGTCAGCACCCGCAGCCACTGGACGCGATTTTCGTCCCGGTTGGTGGCGGCGGCCTGATCGCCGGCATCGCCGCGTACGTGAAATACCTGCGTCCGGACATCAAAGTCATCGGCGTTGAGCCGGACGACTCCAACTGCCTGCAAGTCGCGATGGCGGCGGGCGAGCGCGTGGTGCTGCCGACAGTGGGCATCTTCGCTGACGGCGTGGCGGTGGCGCAGATTGGCCAGCACACCTTCGATATCTGCAAAGATTATGTCGATGAAGTGATCACCGTCAGCACTGACGAGATCTGCGCGGCGATCAAGGATATCTACGACGATACCCGCTCGATCACCGAACCTGCTGGTGCCTTGGGCGTTGCCGGGATCAAGAAGTACGTCGAACTGCGCGGCGTTAGCGGCCAGACGTTCGTCGCCATCGACTCCGGCGCCAACGTCAATTTCGATCGCTTGCGTCACGTTGCCGAGCGCGCCGAGCTGGGTGAAGGCCGCGAAGCGATCATCGCCGTGACCATTCCCGAGAAGGCCGGCAGCTTCAAGGCTTTCTGTGAAGCCATCGGCAAACGCCAGATCACCGAATTCAACTACCGCTACAACACCGGCAGCGAAGCGCACATCTTCGTCGGCGTGCAGACCCACCCGGAGAACGACCCGCGCAGTGCATTGCTGGCGAGCCTCACCGAGCAGGGTTTCCCGGTGCTTGATCTGACCGACAACGAACTGGCCAAGCTGCACATTCGCCACATGGTCGGTGGGCATGCCGCGCATGTCATCGATGAAGTGGTATTTCGCTTCGAGTTCCCGGAACGTCCGGGTGCGCTGTTCAACTTCCTTAACAAGCTCGGTGGGCGCTGGAACATCTCGATGTTCCACTACCGCAACCACGGTGCGGCGGATGGCCGTGTGGTCGCGGGCCTGCAGGTACCGCATGACGAGCGTCATCTGGTGCCGGCGGCGCTGGAAGAAATCGGCTACCCGTATTGGGATGAGAGTGAGAACCCGGCCTATCAGCTGTTTTTGGGCTGAGCGGCTACGCTGATGGGCAGGCCTTAAGGAAATCGAACAATGGAAACGTTAACTGCCCTGAAAACCGCGCACATGGTTGCGACCGTGGTGTTGCTGGCCGGTGCGCTGGGTTTGGGGATCTGGGTTTTGCTGGCAAAACGCAAAGGTGATGCGACGGCGGGCAGCCGCACGTTGCAACGGCCACGGGTGTTTGTCTGGCTGCTGATGGGCCTGGCGCTGCTGAGCATGCCGTTTACCGGCTGGTGGATGGTGCATCTGGTCGGCTGGCCGCTGGGGCAGACGTGGATTCTGGCGTCGAGCGTGCTGTACACCGTGGCGGCGTTGGCGTGGTTCTGGTTGCTGGTACGTTTGAATCGATTGCGCAAGGCGCCGGGCGGCGTCGGCAGGTTCAGTTTTGCCTTGGCGTTGTTCAGCTTCGTCTGTTTTGTCGCGATTGCCGGGTTGATGGGGGCCAAGCCTGTTTAAGGCTTGGGACCGAGTCGACCCAATCGCGGGCAAGCCTTGCTCCTACAAGGGCGGGGTTGATCCCTGTAGGAGCAAGGCTTGCCCGCGAAGGCGTAATCAGCCGCGCAGCGAAATGACTGGCCATCCACGCTTCTCGGCCTCGGCGCGCAGATTCGGATCCGGATCGACAGCGACGGGATTCGTCACTTGCTCAAGCAGCGGCAAGTCATTCATCGAATCGCTATAGAAATAGCTGTCATCCAACGAATACCCGGTCTCTTCCAGCCAACGGTTCAGGCGCGTTACCTTGCCTTCCCGGAAGCACGGAACATCGGTGCTGCGCCCGGTGTAACGGCCATCGGCCATTTCACATTCAGTGGCGATCAAGGTTTCAACGCCCAGACGCACCGCAATCGGTGCGGTAACGAAGCGGTTGGTCGCGGTGATGATCACCAGTTTGTCGCCAGCGTCGCGGTGCTTTTTCAGCAGTTCCAGTGCCTGCGGCAGCATGATCGGTTCGATGCAGTCGCGCATGTAATCGCTGTGCCATTGATCGAGCACGGCCATTTCGGTGCGGCCGAGGATTTCCAGGCAGAAGTTCAGGTACGCGGCGTTATCCAGTTTGCCGGCCAGGTAATCCTGATAGAACTCGTCGTTACGCGCTTTGTACGCGATCGGGTCGAGGAAACCGCGTTCACACAGATAGTCGCCCCAGGCGTGATCGCTGTCGCCGCCCAGAAGGGTGTTGTCCAAATCGAATAGAGCCAGGCGCATTGCAGTTACCCGCTGATAAGTCTGTAAAAAGGCGACAAGAATACGGTCTTTTCACAAGAGTGCACATAAGGTAGGAAGCTTCGTTGCCGCCTTATCAACCTTTGTGGAACAATGCGGCGACATGCGTTTGCGAGGTTGTTGCCGTGATCGACCCCGATGGTTTCCGCCCCAATGTCGGGATCATTCTGACGAATGACGCCGGCCAGGTGCTATGGGCTCGCCGTATCAATCAAGATGCCTGGCAGTTTCCGCAAGGGGGAATCAACCCTGAGGAGACGCCGGAAGACGCCTTGTACCGCGAGCTGAACGAAGAAGTTGGCCTGGAACGTGAAGATGTTGAAATACTGGCCTGTACTCGGGGCTGGTTGCGCTATCGTTTGCCGCAACGTCTGGTGCGTACCCACAGCCAACCGCTGTGCATCGGCCAGAAACAGAAATGGTTTCTCCTGCGCCTGATCTCCAACGAGCAGCGGGTGCGGATGGATTTGACCGGTAAACCGGAGTTCGATGGCTGGCGCTGGGTCAGCTATTGGTATCCGTTGGGCCAGGTGGTGACATTCAAGCGCGAGGTGTATCGCCGCGCCCTCAAAGAGCTTGCCCCGCGCCTTTTAGCGCGCGACTGACGACGGAGTTCGACCCCGAGCCATGCTCAATACGCTGCGCAAGATCGTCCAGGAAGTTAACTCCGCCAAGGATCTCAAGGCGGCGTTGGGGATTATTGTGTTGCGCGTCAAAGAGGCCATGGGCAGCCAGGTCTGCTCGGTCTACCTGCTTGATCCCGAGACCAACCGCTTCGTCCTGATGGCCACCGAGGGCTTGAACAAGCGCTCGATCGGCAAGGTCAGCATGGCACCCAACGAAGGTCTGGTGGGTCTGGTCGGCACGCGTGAAGAACCCCTGAACCTCGAAAACGCTGCGGATCACCCGCGCTACCGCTACTTCGCCGAAACGGGTGAAGAGCGTTATGCCTCGTTCCTCGGTGCCCCGATCATTCACCACCGCCGCGTTGTTGGCGTGTTGGTCATCCAGCAAAAAGAACGCCGCCAGTTCGATGAAGGTGAAGAAGCCTTCCTCGTGACCATGAGCGCGCAGCTCGCCGGCGTAATCGCCCACGCCGAGGCCACCGGTTCGATCCGTGGTCTGGGCCGTCAGGGCAAAGGTATTCAGGAAGCCAAGTTCGTCGGCGTACCGGGTTCGCCGGGGGCGGCGGTTGGTACCGCTGTGGTCATGCTGCCGCCGGCCGATCTCGACGTGGTGCCGGACAAGACCATCACCGACATCGACGCTGAGCTGGCGCTGTTCAAGACCGCCATCGAAGGCGTGCGCGCCGACATGCGCGCCTTGTCGGCCAAGCTCGCGACCCAGCTGCGCCCGGAAGAGCGTGCGTTGTTCGATGTGTACCTGATGATGCTCGACGATGCCTCGCTGGGCAGCGAAATCACCACGGTGATCAAGACCGGCCAGTGGGCTCAGGGCGCCCTGCGTCAGGTGGTCACCGAGCACGTCAACCGTTTCGAACTGATGGACGACGCCTACCTGCGTGAGCGCGCCTCGGACGTCAAAGACCTTGGTCGCCGTCTGCTCGCCTACTTGCAGGAAGAGCGCCAGCAGAACCTGGTCTACCCGGAAAAAACCATTCTGGTCAGCGAAGAACTGACGCCGGCCATGCTCGGCGAGGTGCCGGAAGGCACGCTGGTCGGTCTGGTCTCGGTACTCGGTTCGGGTAACTCGCACGTGGCGATCCTGGCGCGGGCCATGGGCATTCCGACGGTGATGGGTCTGGTCGACCTGCCGTACGCCAAGGTCGACGGTATCGAAATGATCGTCGACGGCACACGCGGCGAGGTCTACACCAACCCGAGCGAAGTGCTGCGCAAGCAGTTCGCCGAAGTCGTCGAAGAAGAGAAACAACTGGCGCTGGGCCTCGACACCCTGCGCGACCTGCCGTGCGTGACCCTCGATGGCCACCGCATGCCGCTGTGGGTCAACACCGGGTTGCTGGCCGACGTGGCGCGGGCGCAGAAGCGTGGCGCCGAAGGTGTCGGCCTGTACCGCACCGAAGTGCCGTTCATGATCAACCAGCGCTTCCCGAGCGAGAAGGAACAACTGGCGATCTACCGCGAGCAGCTCGCCGCGTTCCACCCGCAACCGGTAACCATGCGCAGTCTGGATATCGGCGGTGACAAGTCGCTGTCGTACTTCCCGATCAAGGAAGACAACCCGTTCCTCGGCTGGCGCGGCATTCGCGTGACGCTGGATCACCCGGAAATCTTCCTGGTGCAGACCCGCGCGATGCTCAAGGCCAGCGAAGGCCTGAACAACCTGCGGATTCTGCTGCCGATGATCTCCGGCACTCACGAACTCGAAGAAGCCTTGCACCTGATCCACCGGGCGTGGGGCGAAGTGCGCGACGAAGGCACTGACGTGCCGATGCCGCCGATCGGCGTGATGATCGAGATCCCGGCAGCGGTCTACCAGACCAAGGAACTGGCGCGGATGGTCGACTTCCTCTCGGTCGGCTCCAACGATTTGACCCAATACCTGCTGGCGGTCGACCGCAACAACCCACGGGTGGCCGACCTCTATGATTATCTGCACCCCGCCGTGCTGCAAGCCCTGCAAACCGTGGTTCGCGATGCTCATGCCGAAGGCAAACCGGTGAGTATCTGCGGCGAAATGGCCGGTGATCCGTCGGCAGCGGTGCTGTTGATGGCAATGGGTTTTGACAGCCTGTCGATGAACGCCACCAACTTGCCGAAGGTGAAGTGGATGTTGCGGCAGGTCAATCTGAGTAAGGCCAAGGAGTTGCTGGCGGAGTTGATGACCATCGATAACCCGCAAGTTATCCACAGCTCGCTGCAATTGGCGCTGAAGAACCTCGGGTTGTCGAAGATCAATCCGCCGGCGGTCGTCAAAGCCCTCTGAAGATCAAAAGCTCCTCACCCTAACCCTCTCCCAAAGGGAGAGGGGACTGATTGGGGGATGCTGTAGAGTTACGCCGACCTGAAAGTGCTTTGCTGAATCCATAATGGACCCGCACCGACCTGAAAGTGCTGTGCCGAATCCATAATCGACCTACACCAACTTGAAGGTGCTGTGTTGTAGCCATAATCCACTCACAGCGACTGAAGATGCGGCTGAATCCATAATCAACTCGGTCTTTCAGGTCGATGCATGGCGTCAGACACCTCGGTCGGCCCCCTCTCCCTCCGGGAGAGGGCTGGGGTGAGGGTCAGCTTTTAAGCTTCTAACTCTACCTCGCCCAAATGCCCGCCATACGGCCCAAAACTCCGCTCCACCATCCGCCGCGTGCCGTCCGCCTGGACGATCAACGCGGTACTCGCCCGCGTGCCATAACTCTGGCTGGCAATAAACACACTCGACAGCAGTGATTCCGTCGCCAGTCCGACCCCGGTGTCCGGCAACTCGGCAAACGGCGCTGTCTGCGCATCGCTCAACAACGCCAGCAACCGCGCAGGCTGCGGATCATCGAGCACTGCGCGCAACGCCGCTCTGGCCTTGAGCAGCTTCGGCCACGGCGTGTCCAATCCCGCGTTGGATAACCCATACACTCCCGGCTCAAGCATCACCGGCTCCGACATCCGCGCATTGAAGTGCCACATTTCATGGCTATTGCCGAGCAGCAGGTTGAATCCGGCGTATTCCGGTGCGCGGGCGACCACGTCGCTCAAATAATCATCAATCGACAGATTGCCGGCGAGGAACCGCGCCACCAGTTCACCCCGCGACTTGCGCGCTGGCGGCTGGTGCGGGTCGCGAATATTGGTCAGTGCGGCGAAGCGGCCGTTGGCACCGATCCCCAGCCATGTACCGCCCGCCTCAAGGTCGCGGCCGGCGTGCACATCCGGCGCTTCCGGCCATTGCGCCAGCGGCAGGCTGGGGCGTGCGTAGAACTCGTCACGGTTGGCCGCGACGATCAGCGGCTGGGCATGGCCCGGGCGCCAGGCAAAAACGATCAGGCACATAAGGTTGTCCTTGTGTGTTTTTTGCCCACTCTACGCATCCGGCGCCCGTGCATCCATCGCCAGTGGAGCAGAAGGCCGCGCATCCGTTACCATGCCGCTCCGGTTTTGGGATGCGTCTGGGAGAAGGACATGGAATTTCTGCTCTATCTGGCGCTCGGCGCCTGTGCTGGCGTGTTGGCCGGGCTGTTCGGTGTCGGTGGTGGGATCATCATCGTTCCGGTGCTGGTGTTCAGTTTCACCTTGCAGGGCTTTGATCAGTCGATTCTCACGCATCTGGCGGTCGGTACGTCGCTGGCGACGATCATCTTCACCTCGGTCAACGCCGTGCGTGAACATCATCGTCGCGGCGCGGTGCGCTGGCCGATTTTCATGTGGATGACCGTCGGTATTCTGCTCGGTGCCGGTTTTGGTGCGCTGACCGCTGAAGCGATTTCCGGGCCCAATCTGCAAAAAGTCATCGGTGTGTTCGCCCTGGTGATCGCTGTGCAACTGGCGCTGGAGGTAAAACCCAAGGCCAGCCGAACGGTGCCGGGTAAACTCGGTCTGACCGTGGCCGGCAGTGTGATTGGCTGGGCCTCGGCGATTTTCGGCATTGGTGGCGGCTCGTTGACCGTGCCGTTTCTGACCTGGCGCAGCGTGCCGATGCAGCAAGCCGTGGCGACGTCGTCGGCCTGTGGCCTGCCGATCGCTTTGGCCAGTGCATTAAGTTTCATGATTCTGGGCTGGCACGATCCATTGTTGCCGCCGCATAGTTTCGGTTTTGTCTATTTGCCGGCGTTGTTGGGCATCGCCCTGACCAGCATGGTGTTCGCCCGTCTCGGCGCGCGCCTGGCGCACAAGTTGTCGCCGCGCTTGCTGAAAAGGCTGTTCGCCGCTTTGCTGTTCTGCGTGGGTGTGAGCTTTCTGCTTTAGCCGCGCCGCAATCCTGGCTTAATCCTGAGGTGGCAGCGTCGCCCGGGAATTTTGGTTTCAACTCTAACGAGGAGTCGCAATGCTGCCTTACCCGCAGATCGACCCGGTGGCCTTGTCCATCGGTCCGCTGAAAATCCATTGGTACGGCCTGATGTACCTGATCGGCATCGGCGGTGCGTGGCTGCTGGCGTCGCGCCGGCTCAACCGCTTCGACCCGACCTGGAGCAAGGAGAAACTCTCCGATCTGATCTTCTGGCTGTCGATGGGCGTGATCGTCGGCGGACGTCTGGGCTACGTGCTGTTCTACGATCTGAGCGCCTACCTCGCCAACCCGACGCTGATTTTCGAAGTGTGGAAGGGCGGCATGTCGTTCCACGGCGGCTTTATCGGCGTAATGCTGGCTGCATTGTGGTTCGGCAAGCGCAACGGCAAGTCGTTCTTCCAGTTGATGGACTTCGTCGCACCGATGGTGCCGATCGGCCTGGGTGCCGGGCGCATCGGTAACTTCATCAACGCCGAATTGTGGGGCAAGGCGACCGACGTGCCATGGGCCATGGTCTTCCCGCCATTCAGCGATCCGGCGCAACTGCCGCGTCACCCGTCGCAGCTGTATCAGTTCGCGCTCGAAGGCGTGGCGCTGTTCCTGATCCTGTGGATTTTCTCGCGCAAGCCGCGTCCGACCATGGCCGTTTCCGGCATGTTCGCGCTGTTCTACGGCATCTTCCGTTTCATCGTCGAGTTCGTCCGCGTGCCGGATGCGCAACTCGGCTACTTGGCGTGGAACTGGCTGACCATGGGCCAGGTGCTCTGTGTGCCGATGATCATCGGCGGGCTGTTCCTGATCTGGCTGGCCTATCGTCGCGCGCCGGCAGCACCGCTCGCTCCGACGGCTTAAACTACGAACCCCGCCGCGCGACGGCGGGGCTCAAAGGACACAGGTAACTCATGAAGCAATATCTCGAACTGGTCTCGCACGTCATTCAGAACGGCAGCAAACAGGCCAACCGCACCGGCATCAACACCATCAGCTTTCCGGGCGCGATGCTGCGTTTCGATCTGCAGGAAGGTTTTCCGGCGATCACCACGCGCAAAATGGCCTTCAAATCGGCCATCGGCGAGATGTGCGGGTTTCTCCGTGGCGTCAACAACGCCGCTGAATTCCGCGCGCTGGGCTGCAAGGTCTGGGACCAGAACGCCAACGAAAACGCCCAGTGGCTGGCCAATCCGTTCCGCCAGGGTGACGACGACCTCGGCGAAATCTACGGTGTGCAATGGCGCAAATGGCCGGCGTACAAGCAGATCCCGCTGAGCAACACGGCGGCCATCGAGCAAACCTTGAACAATGGCTACAAGCAGATCGCTCAAGGCGAACAAGACGGCCAGGCTTACGTGGTGCTGTACAAAGCCATCGATCAGGTGCGTCAGTGCGTTGACACGATCATCAACGATCCGGGTAGCCGCCGCATTCTGTTCCACGGCTGGAACGTCGCACAGCTGGACGAAATGGCCCTGCCGCCGTGCCATCTGCTGTATCAATTCCACCCGAATGTCGAGACCAAAGAGATTTCTCTGACCCTCTACATCCGCTCCAACGACCTGGGTCTGGGCACACCGTTCAACCTCACCGAAGGCGCCGCGCTGCTGAGCCTGATCGGTCGCCTGACCGGTTACACGCCGCGCTGGTTCACCTATTTCATCGGTGATGCACACGTCTACGAGAACCATTTGGACATGCTCAACGAACAGCTCAAGCGCGAGCCGTTCGCCATGCCGAAACTGAAAATCTCCGACCGCGTACCGGAATTTGCCAAGACCGGCGTGTACCAGCCGGAATGGCTGGAACTGGTCGAACCGAGCGACTTCTCGCTGGAAGGTTACGAGCACCATGCGCCAATGACCGCGCCAATGGCGGTCTAAAGACTTGCCATTAAACTTGTGGGAGCTGGCTTGCCAGCGATGACGGCGGCACATTCAACATTGATGTGTCTGAAAAACCGCTATCGCTGGCAAGCCAGCTCCCACATTGGTTTTGTGGAAATATTCAGGTTTTGTGTGTGTCCACTGTCATTTCTGACAGTAGCCGACGTGCCTCGTCCCGTGCTTAGCTGATGGCCTCCACAGTGAGGTAATGGTCATGGCAGACGTAGGTGGTTTTTTCGATGGCGGTAATACAGGCTCAGGCATCTCGACAGAGACGGCACTGACAGCGAAAGCAACGGCATTACAGCCGCCACTGATCGCCTATTTCCACTCAAAGCCAAACCACTATTTAGCGTTCGGTACGACCGAGCCGGAAGGCGCTGTCATTCCTCTGGAAATCATTGGGCCGGGCTCGCCGTTTATCAATTCGACATACGCCCTGCTGGATCCGTCCTCGCCGCAAATCCTCATCGGCGACAAGCTTCGCGTCGAGTGGCTGCCATTGGACGGTTCGCCATCGTTCCAATCTGCGGATGTTGTGGTGGACAGCAAAGATTACTGGATCCCGATTGCCATCCCTGACAGCGCGCTCAAGCGCTTGGTAGGCCTTGATGTCGAGGTGACTTTCTTTCACCTTCCACAAGCCGGTGGTGCAAAACCTTCCCCAGCGCAGAAAGTCTTCGTCGCACCAGAACTGGGCCGCAAGTCTGTGCTTGAGGTAGAAGGCGTGGTGAATGGCGTGCTGGAAGCTGCGACGTATCCTGATGGAGTTACCGTAAGCCTGCGGCCGATTGAAAACCTGCGCGCCTGTTACGGCATCGAAGTTCTCTGGACGCAAGCGCCGGATCATTGGGTCGAGCGTCAGCGCAGGTTGGCTGTAAACCCAAAGCAGACGATGGCGTTTCACATTGCCCCTGAGGTTTATCAGGCGCATGTCGGGCGCAGGGTGACGGTGCAATACGTGATTTATCTGGGCGCGCGCCTCAGTGCGAATTTTTACTGGGACCCGGGCGCCGTCACGGAAGTGAGTTTCGACGTGATCTGAACACCGAACCCGTAGGAGCAAAGCTTGCTCGCGAAAGCGCTCTGTCCGACACATTGATGTTGAATGTGTTGACGTCTTCGCGAGCAAGCTCGGCTCCTACAGGGATTTTGTGGTGTTCCTAGTGGCCGTGGCTGCGGCCTACGTGGGAGTGTTCGACTTCGGTGGCGACGACTCCGCCGCTGACTTCCAGCCGCTGCAAAATTCCGCATTGATCGGCCCCGGGCCCTTCGCCACAGCGTTGGCGCAGGTCGAGCAACTGTGTCTGCAACGCCAGTAACCCGTCAATCCGCGCCTTCACGTGCTGGATGTGCTCGTCGATCAGCGTGTTCACGCTTGCACACTGATCCTGTGGGCTGTCACGCATGGCCAGCAGGCTGCGAATTTCTTCGAGGGTCATGTCGAGGGTGCGGCAGTTGCGGATGAAGGTCAGGCGCTCGGCATGGGCCTGGGTGTAGACGCGGTAGTTGCCGTCGCTGCGGGCTGGCTCCGGCAGCAGGTTTTCGCGCTCGTAGTAGCGGATGGTTTCCACGGCGCAATCGGTCAGTTTGGCCAGTTCTCCGATCTTCATGACGGCAATCTCCAAAAGGGTGCTTGACCCTATAGTGGCTACAGGGTCTTTACTTGGCAACAGGCACCTTCATGGACGCGACCAATGAGCGATTCCCAGCACACCCACAAGCCCGGCGACGGGCACGATCACAGTCATAAATTGCAGCCTGTGCATAAGCATTCCCATGGCGGCGATTCCTGCTGCGGGTCGAAAGTTGCAGCACCGGCACCGGTACATGCGCACGAAGATTCCTGCTGCTCGTCGGAAGCCGCCGCGCCTGCGTTGGTGCAACTAAGCGAGAAAACCAGCGCCGATGCGCGGTTGAGCAATTTCCGCATCGAGGCGATGGACTGCCCGACCGAGCAGACGCTGATCCAGAACAAACTCGGCAAACTCGCCGGCGTTGAACAACTGGAATTCAACCTGATCAATCGCGTCCTCGGCGTAACCCACACGCTGCCGGGCACGGAGCCCATCACCGAGGCGATCAAATCCTTGGGCATGCACGCCGAGCCGCTGGAGGCGGGCGTCGACGCGCCAGCACCTGCGCCTGTGAAAAAACACTGGTGGCCGCTGGCACTGTCCGGCATCGGTGCGCTTGCTGCCGAAGTCATCCACTTCACCAACGCCGCGCCAACCTGGGTGGTGGCGATCATCGCGCTGGTGTCGATCCTCAGCGGTGGCCTGACCACTTATAAAAAGGGCTGGATCGCCCTGAAGAACCGCAACCTCAACATCAACGCGCTGATGAGTATTGCCGTGACCGGTGCAATCCTCATCGGTCAGTGGCCAGAAGCGGCGATGGTGATGTTTCTGTTCACCGTCGCCGAATTGATCGAAGCGCGTTCGCTGGACCGTGCGCGTAACGCCATCGGCGGCCTGATGCAGATGACGCCCGAGCAGGCCACCGTGCAGCAGGCTGATGGAAGTTGGCTCGAACAGGACGTGAAAATCGTCCAGTTGGGCGCGCGCGTTCGGGTCAAACCCGGCGAACGTATTGCGCTCGACGGCGAAGTGGTCAGCGGCAGTTCGACCATCGATCAGGCGCCGATCACTGGCGAGAGTCTGCCGGTAGAAAAAACCGTCGGCGACAAAGTCTTCGCGGGCACCATCAACCAGGCCGGTTCGCTGGAATACGCGGTCACCGCTGCGGCGAACAACTCGACCCTGGCGCGCATCATTCACGCCGTCGAGCAGGCTCAAGGTGCGCGGGCACCGACCCAGCGCTTCGTCGATCAGTTCTCGAAAATCTACACGCCCGTGGTGTTTGTGTTTGCCTTGGCCGTGGCGATCATCCCGCCGCTGTTCATGGGCGCTGTATGGTTCGACTGGATCTACCGCGCGCTGGTGTTGCTGGTGGTTGCGTGCCCATGTGCGCTGGTGATTTCCACCCCGGTGACCATCGTCAGCGGCCTCGCCGCAGCGGCGCGCAAAGGCATTCTGGTCAAGGGCGGCGTGTACCTGGAGGGCGGTTTCAAGCTCGATTATCTGGCGCTGGATAAAACCGGGACGATCACCCACGGCAAACCGGTGCAGACCGACTACCTGTCCCTCGACCCGACCGCTGAAGCGACGGCCCCGGCGATTGCCGCAGCGCTGGCCGGGCGTTCCGATCACCCGGTGTCGCTGGCCATCGCCAACGCCGCTGTGGATAAAAACTTCGCAGCGCTGATTGTGGATAACTTCGAAGCGCTGGGCGGGCGCGGTGTGAAAGGTGACATCAACGGCCAGACCTATCATTTGGGCAACCATCGGCTGGTCGAAGAATTGGGTCTGTGCTCGCCACAACTCGAAGAAAAGCTGTTTGCGCTGGAAAAGCAGGGCAAATCCGTGGTGTTGCTGCTCGACAAGTCCGGCCCACTAGCGCTGTTCGCTGTGGCCGACACCGTCAAGGAGACCAGCCGTGAAGCGATCCGTCAGCTGCATGCACTGGGCGTAAAAACCCTGATGCTCACTGGCGACAACGTCCACACCGCGCAAGCGATTGCGGCGCAGGTCGGTATTGATCAGGCCAAGGGCGACTTACTGCCGACTGACAAACTTCAGGCCATTGAAGAACTGTACAAAAAGGGCCATCGGGTCGGCATGGTCGGCGACGGTATCAACGATGCGCCGGCTCTGGCCCGCGCCGAGATCGGTTTTGCCATGGCCGCCGCGGGCACCGACACCGCGATCGAAACCGCCGATGTCGCGCTGATGGACGATGATCTGCGCAAGATCCCGGCTTTCATCAGCCTGTCGCGCAATACCGCCAGTATCCTGAAACAGAACATTGCGTTGGCGCTGGTGATCAAGGCTATCTTTCTTGCGGTAACCTTCGCCGGGCTCGCCACCATGTGGATGGCGGTGTTTGCTGACATGGGCGTGAGCCTGTTGGTGGTGTTCAACGGTTTACGCCTGCTGCGTAAATAGAAGAAGAGGAACGGTTGTGCTGAGTGCCGAGCTAAAGGCGTTTTACATGGTTGCTCGCCTGGGCAGCATCACGCTGGCGGCGAAAAAGCTCGGCCTCAGCCAACCGACCGTGACCACGCAGATCCGCAATCTGGAAAGTCAGTATTCGGTGGAGTTGTTCTACCGGGGCGGCCGGCGCTTGAGCGTCAGCGACGAAGGCGCGCGATTGCTACCGATGGTCAAGGCGCTGTTGCAGCAGGAGGCCGATATCGAGTTTTTCCTGCGCAACAGCGGCCAGGTGCAGGGCACGTTGCGCATCGCCGCCACCGCGCCGTATTACATCCTTGATCTGGTGAAGACCTTTCGTGAGCGCCTGCCGCAGGTCGAGGTCTCGGTGGAAATCGGCAACTCGCAGCAGGTGCTTGAGGCGTTGGAGGACTACCGGGTGGATGTCGCGGCTTCGTCGCAACTGCTCGAGGATGCGCGGTTGATTCGCCGGGTGTTGGGCACTGATCCGCTGGTGCTGGCGGTGCATCGCAATCATCCGTTGGCGGCGCAGGAGCATGTGGCGCTCAGTGCGTTGGCCGGGCATACGCTGTTGATGCGCGAGTCGGGTTCGACCACGCGGCGGCTGACGGAAGAATTGCTGGCGACTGCCGGAGTGAGTTACGGGCCGTTGTTGGAGATCGGTAGTCGTGAATCGATTCGTGAGGCGGTGTTGCGCAATATCGGCATCAGCATCATTGCCCGCCAGGAAGTGCCGCATGATCCGCAGTTACGCGTGTTGACGATCGAGAATGCACCGCAGATTCCCGAGTATCTGTATTGCCTCAAGGAGCGCAAGAACGCGCGGCTGCCGGCGGCGTTTCTCGGCCTGGCCCAGGAAATGTCTCCGGCCTGAGATCTTCAGTGTGCGAGCTGGCCTCTTCGCGAGCAGGCTCGCTCCCACATTGGATCTGCGCTGTGAACACTATCCTCTGTGGGAGCGAGCCTGCTCGCGAAGGCGCCAGATCAGTCACCCCATCACTTGAACCAAAATCCCCGAATACCACTATCGGCCGTTTTTGCCTCGTTGCCACATGACGGACGCATTGCAACTCTAGGATTGGCCCCATCTGCTTGATGAGGTCTGTCCATGAATCCTACCATCGCAACTGCCCTGACCAACCCCGGTGCGCCGATGAAAGTGCGCGGCGTGCAGAAACGCTTCGGCGCGTTCACCGCACTGGATAACGTCTCCCTCGACGTCGCCGCCGGTGAACTGGTGTGCCTGCTCGGCCCGTCGGGCTGCGGCAAGACCACGCTGCTGCGCTGCATCGCCGGCCTGGAAAAGCAGGACAGCGGCGAGTTGTACCTCGGCGATCGCGACGTCTCGTACCTCGCCCCGCAGGCCCGCGACTACGGGATTTTGTTCCAGTCCTACGCGCTGTTCCCCAATCTCACCGTCGAAGCGAACATTGCCTACGGCCTCGCCGGCAGCGGTCGCGACGAGGTGCGCCGCCGCGTCGGGCAGATGCTCGAACTGGTCGGCCTCACCGGCAGCGAGAAAAAATACCCCGGCCAATTGTCCGGCGGCCAACAGCAACGTGTCGCGCTGGCCCGTGCGCTGGCGCCGGCGCCCTCGCTGTTGTTGCTCGATGAACCGATGTCGGCACTCGACGCCCGCGTCCGCGAGCATCTGTGCACCGAGTTGCGCCAACTGCAGCGCAACCTCGGCATCACCACCCTGATGGTCACGCACAATCAGGACGAGGCCATGCTGATGGCCGACCGCATCGCCGTGATGAACAACGGCCGCGTCGAGCAGTACGCCACCCCGCAGGAAATCTATAACCGCCCGGCCACGCCGTTCGTGGCCGAGTTCGTCGGCCAGGGCAACTGGCTGCCGTTCCAGCGCAGCAGCGACAGTCATGCGCAGGTCGGCGGGATGAGCCTGCGCTTGAGCGACGGCAGCGTCCAGCGTGCTTCGGGCCGTCTGTTCTGCCGTCCGGAAGCGATCAACGTCAATCCTCCGGTGCACGAAGAAAACCTGTTCCCGGCCAAGGTTCGTGAGATCACTTTCCTCGGCAACCGTTGCCGCATGAGCTTCGAACTCGATCAACTGCCGGGCCACGCACTGCTCGCCGAGCTCGCGCCGGAAGCCATGCCACGCCTCGGTGCTCAACAAATCATGGTCGCCTTGCCGCCGCGCAGCTTGCAGGTGTTTGCCTGATGAACAGCAATCTCGCGCTGCCGCTACCGCACAAGCAGGTGCGACAGGCTTCGAAAGCCGAGATCGGCGACCGCATTTTCGTCGTTGGCGGCAAACTCCTGCTGCTGGTATTGCTTGGCGTTGCGGTGCTGTTGCCGTTGCTGGCGATCTTCTGGCGCGGCTTCAGCAGTGAAGCCGGGCAGGGCGGTGGCTGGGTTGCGGCGAAGGAACTGGTGACCAGCGAGAATTTCCACTGGCTGCTCGGCAACAGCCTTAAGGTTTCCCTCAGTGTCGCGGCCATCGTCGTGCCGCTGGCCTATCTGTTTGCCTACGCGCTGCAACGCACAATGATTCCGGCCAAGGGCATCTGGCGCGGGATTTCCCTGCTGCCGTTGATGGCGCCGTCGATGCTGCCGGGTATTGCGCTGGTCTATCTGTTCGGCAACCAAGGCATGTTGCGCGGGCTGCTCTCGGACAATATCTACGGCTTCTGGGGGATTGTGCTGGGCGAGGTGATTTACACCTTCCCGCATGCGTTGATGATTTTGCTGTCGGCGTTGTCGCTGGCGGACGCACGCCTTTTCGATGCCGCGTCGAGCATGGGCGCCAGTCCGGCCAAGGCCTTTCGCAGCATCACCTGGCCGGCGACGCGCCAGGCGGTGTTCGCCGCGTTCTGTCTGGTGTTCACCCTGACCATCACCGATTTCGGTGTGCCGGTGGTGGTCGGTGGCGACTATCAAGTGTTGGCGCTGGAAGCCTACAAAGCCGTAGTCGGTCAGCAGCAGTTCGGTCGTGGCGCGTTGATCGGCATGGTGCTGTTGCTGCCGGCGCTGTTCAGCTTTGGCGTCGATGCCTGGCTGCGTCGCCGTCATGGTGATTCCATGAGCGGTCGTGCCCAGGTGTTCAAACCGGCGCCGTCGAAGCTGCGCGATGGCTGCTATCTGGCGATTGTCTTGTTGATCAGCGCCGCGTTGATTCTGGTGTTCGGTATGGCGGTGTTTTCGTCGCTGGTGAAGTTCTGGCCGTACAACCTGTCGCTGTCGCTCAACCATTACCAGTTCAACGAAACCGCCGGCGGTGGCTGGCTGGCCTACAGCAACAGTTTGAAGATGGCCTTGGGCACAGCGCTGATCGGTAGCGTGCTGATCTTCACCGGTGCTTACCTGATGGAGAAAACCCGCGGCCAGCGCGGCCTGAACCTGGCGTTGCGCATGCTCAGTTTTGTGCCGATGGCGGTGCCGGGGCTGGTGCTCGGTCTGGGTTACGTCTTCTTCTTCAACCTCAGCGGCAACCCGTTGCACGTGCTCTACGGGACGATGACGCTGCTGATCGTCTGCACCATTGCGCACTATCTGACCACCGCACAAATGACCGCGACCACTGCGCTGCGCCAACTCGATGCCGAGTTCGAAGCCGCTGCGCTGTCGCTGAAGGCGCCGCTGTATCGGCACTACCTGCGCGTCACCGTGCCGATCTGTCTGCCGGCGCTGCTCGACATCGTGCGCTACCTGTTCGTCTCGGCGATGACCACGGTTTCCGCTGCGATCTTCCTCTACAGCCCCGACACCATCCTCGCGTCGGTCGCGGTGCTGAACATGGATGACGCCGGCAACGTCGGCGGCGCGGCGGCGATGTCGACTCTGATTCTGTTCACCTCGGCGGGCGTGTCCCTGCTGCTGGCGTGGGCTTCGCGCGGCTTGCTGCGCCGTTCTCAAGCCTGGCGGCAAACCGCGCCCGGTCACTGATTTAAACCCCGTTCAACTCATTACAGGAAAACGATCATGTTCAAGCCTATGGCTCTGGCCGCTGCTGTGCTCGCTACTTTCAGCCTGAATGCCTTTGCGGCAAAAACCGAGTTGACGGTGTACACCGCCCTCGAAGCCGAGCAACTGACCGCTTATAAAGCCGCGTTCGAAAAGGCCAACCCGGACGTCGAGATCAAATGGGTACGTGATTCCACCGGGATCATCACCGCCAAACTGCTCGCCGAAAAGGCCCGTCCACAGGCTGACGCGGTGTGGGGCCTGGCGGCTTCCAGCCTGGCGATCCTCGATCAGCAAGGCATGCTGCAAAGCTACGCGCCGAAGGATCTCGGCAAGATCGGCGCGAACTACCGCGACGCCGCAAATCCGCCAGCGTGGGTCGGCATGGACGTCTGGGCCGCGACCATTTGCTTCAACACCGTCGAAGCCGAGAAGCAGGGTTTGAGCAAGCCAGTGAGCTGGCAGGACCTGACCAAGCCTGAGTACAAAGGCAAGATCGTCATGCCCAACCCGGCGTCGTCCGGCACCGGTTTCCTCGACGTCAGCGCCTGGTTGCAAACCTTCGGCGAGAAGCAGGGTTGGGCGTACATGGACGGTCTGCACCAGAACATCGGTCAGTACGTTCACTCCGGTTCCAAGCCTTGCAAGTTAGCGGCGGCGGGCGAGTTTCCGATCGGGATTTCCTTTGAGTACCCAGCGGTGCAGTTGAAGCGTCAGGGCGCGCCGCTGGACATTATCCTGCCGAAGGAAGGTCTGGGCTGGGAGATCGAAGCGACGGCGGTGATCAAGGGCACGCCGCATGAAGACGCGGCGAAGAAACTGGCTGACTTCTCGGCGAGTGCCGAGGCGATGGATCTGTACAAGGAGAACTTCGCCGTGCTCGCGCAGCCGGGTATTGCCAAGCCGCAAACCGAACTGCCGGCGGATTACGAGCAGCGTCTGATCAAGAACGACTTTGCCTGGGCCTCGAAAAATCGCGACGAAATCCTCAACGAGTGGCGCAAGCGCTATGACGGCAAGTCGGAAAAAGTCGTCGCCAAGTAACATTTTTATCGACTGACAGGGCCTCATCGCTGGCAAGCCAGCTCCCACAGGGTTTTGCGGTGAACACAGATTTTGTGAACACCTCGATACCTGTGGGAGCTGGCTTGCCAGCGATAGCGGTCTCTCATTCAGAGCACCTCCAAATGACCCAATACAAAGACCTGCTCATCGTAGGTGCCGGCATCCTCGGCCTGTCCCACGCCTACGCCGCCGCCAAACGCGGCCTCAAGGTCACTGTTTTCGAACGCACCGCCACGCCCCTCGGCGCCTCGGTGCGCAACTTCGGCCAGGCGCTGGTCACCGGCCAGCCTCCGGGCCAAATGCTCGAACTGGCCAAGGCCAGCCGCGACATCTGGGGCGACTGGGCGCAACTCGCCGGGCTGAAAATCAAACGCAACGGCTCGTATCTGTTCGCCCGCACCGAAGCCGAAGAACATCTGCTCGAAGCCTTCTGCGCCGGGCGCGCCGTCGAGCACGGTTACAACGTTGACCTGCTGCGCGGCGCGGCACTGCGCGACGTGTACAACGGCCAGTTCAGCCATCACCGCGCCGCACTTCACGGCGCCGACGATCAACAGTTGTATTCGCGCGAAGCGATGCCGGCGTTGATCGACTACCTGCGTCGCGACCTCGGCGTCGAGTTCCACTTCTCCACGCTGGTACGCGACGTCGAGCCGGGGCACCTGCAAAGCACCGCCGGCAGCTTCACCGCCAAGCAGATCATCGTCTGCTCCGGCCACGACTATCAGACCTTGCTGGCCGAGCCGATTGCCGCGCTCGATCCGCAGATCTGCCGTTTGCAAATGCTCCGCGCCAAACCGCAAGTCGAGCTGAATCTGCAACACGCCTTGCTCACCGGCCTGAGTTGCGTGCACTACGGCGCCTTCGCCGATCTGCCGGAAGCCGCAGCGGTGCAGGCGCAGATTCTCCGAGAACAACCGCACCTGCATGAAAACGGCATTCACCTGCTGATCAGTCCGACGCCTTACGGCGAGTTGATCATCGGCGACTCGCACCATTACGGCAGCGACCCATCGCCATTCAACGCCGAGCAAGTCGACGACTGGATGATCGAGCTGGCCGAACAGACGCTGGGCTGCGAGGTGCAAGTGGTCGAGCGTTGGCAGGGCGTCTATGGTTCCCGGGGGCCGGGGCCGTTTTCGTTCCTGCGCCCGGCACCGGGGTTGAGTGTGGCGCTGATGCACACTGGCGTCGGCATGAGCGTCGGCCCGGCGATGGCCGAGCGCAACGTGGCGCATTTGCTGGAGGAAATCTGATGGCCGATCACCAACACATCGTGGCGCGGGTATTCGGGCTGTATGAACGCTTCGGCACCCGTGATTACATCGGCGAGCCGGTGTCGCAGATCGAGCACATGTCTCAGGCAGCCGAGCTGGCGATGGCCGAAGGTTTTGATGACGAAGTGGTGCTGGCGGCGTTCTTTCATGACATCGGCCACTTGTGTGCCGAAGGCGCGGAAAACATGGGCGGCTATGGCGTGGTCAGCCATGAACGCCTCGGCGCGGATTACTTGCGTGAAGCCGGATTCAGCGAGCGCCTGGCGCGGCTGGTGGAATATCACGTTGAGGCCAAGCGGTATCTGACGTTGCGCGAGCCGGGCTATTTCGAGCGGTTGAGTGAGGCGAGTCGCAGGACGCTGGAATATCAGGGCGGGGTGATGACTGAGGCCGAGGCGGATGCGTTTGAGCGCGATCCGTTGTGTGCCGTCAGTTTGCGGATGCGCCAGTGGGATGAGTTGGCCAAGGAGATGGCGGTGCCGGTGATGGATCTTGGGGTTTTGAAGCGTAAGGCTGTGACATTGTTGTCCGCCTCGTGATTGTCACCCTCACCCCAGCCCTCTCCCGGAGGGAGAGGGGGCCGACGGACTGATCTTCTGTCATACGCCGACCTGAAATATTCAGTCGAACTCAGGTTTGGAAAAGCTTGAAGATCTGCTCCCTTTCCCCCTCTACCCCTTGGGGGCGAGGGCTGGGGTGAGGGGGTTCGATCTAAAGCTCTAGCACCTTCTCAACCAAACCCTCAATCTGCTCCTGCCGCTCCGCCTGATTCAACTTCGCCTGCGGATTCAGCGAAGACCATTGCGGATGCGCCCGCGCCTTGCTCAGCGCCTCGGGCAATTTACCCTCGCGCCAGGTCTTGTCCTGTGGCGTTGCCACCTGAACCGCGTCCATCGCCGCATGCCCACGCTGATCCAGTGCCAGCAACAACTGCCGCTGACGCAACGCCAACAACCGCAGCACCCCATCATCCACCGTCAGCTCGCGCTGCCCTTTGATCTTGCCGAGCAAGCGACTGCCATAGCTGCGCGCCGTTTGCAGTGCGCCGCCGGCAATCGCTCCGGCGAGTGCTGCGGCACCAAGAGTAATCCCGCCGACCAGCAAATCGACACCAGCCCCGGCTGCCGCGCCTGCGGCGATGCCGCCACCAACGCGCACGCCGAGTTGCTTGAGGGTTTCCGGGTTGAATAGGTCATCGCCCCAACGGCCATCGAGCAACGGCAAGTCACTGGCCGCTGCATCCTGCGGGCGAAACGCATAGAGCTTGAGCAGCGCCTCGACGCATTTCTGCTCGCGCTGACGCACGGCTTTGCGCAGTTCGCTGACGGCTTGCTGTTCCTGTTCGGCTTCACTGACCACACTGCGTCGACACGCGGCGCAGTCAATCAGCAGTTCGGCGATCAGTCGCGCCGCACTTTGCTGACGGGCGAGGCGCTGGGCTTGCTGATCAGCGATCAACCGCTCCAGCTGCGGACGTGCATTTTCCAGCAGCAGCGCGAGGCTTTCGTACAGCCGCCGCTCGCCATCTTCCGGCGGCGCCACGCTGTCGAAGCGTACTAGCGCATGCAGGCCAAGCCGCGCCAGCGCCTCGCGCCAATCGGGCTCGCGATGGTTGGCGCTGCTGACAAAATTCAGCACCGGCAGCAGCGGTTTTCCGCAACTGGCCAACACTTCAAGTTCGTCGCGGTACTTGGCCAGCACCGGTTCGCGGGCATCGATCACATACAGCCCGGCGTCGGAGGCGAGCAGTTGTCGCAGCACTTTGGCTTCCTGCTCGAAACGCTGACGCGCCTCGCTGCCGTCGAGAAACCGCGCCAGTCGCGCCGGGCCATCGAGGCGTTCACCGGGGCGTTCCAGGCGCTCGAGAAAATCCAGCAGGGCGATGGCGTCTTCCAGCCCCGGCGTGTCGTAGAGGTCGAGCAACGGCTCGCCGTCCACCGACAACCGCGCACCTTCGACATGCCGCGTGGTGCTTGGGCGATGGGAGACTTCGCCGAAGCCGACATCGCGGGTCAGCGTGCGCAGCAGCGAGGTCTTGCCGACGTTGGTGTGGCCGACCACCGCGAGTTTCAGCGGCGCTTTCCAGGCATCAGTCATGACCCGTCTCCAGCCAGTTCAACGGTGCGCAATCGGCGAACGGTAATTCAAGCTGTTGCAACGCGATGTGCCAGTCGCCGAGGCGCTCGGCGTCCAGCGCTTCGCCGGGTGGCGCTTGCAGCAGCCAGACGCGGGTTTCGCCCGCACTACGCGCCAGTTCGGCGATCAAGGCGAGGCTGCCGCGATCCGGCGAGCGTCGTGGGTCACAGGCGATGGCCAGACGTGCCGGCGGGAAACGGCTCAGTTGTTCGAGAAGTTTATGGCGCGATTCGCGGCTGTCGAGGATGCCGGCGTTGCTGACGTTTTTCGGCAACGCGGGCGGCCATGGACGCTGCTCGTCGAGTTCGATGGCGACCAGCAACGCACCTTCGCTGGCGATTTCGCCAACGCCGCTTTCGACGCGATGCATCTGCGCCGGCTCCGGATCGTTGACGCCGAGGCGCTCGCTGGTCGGCATCAGGCGTTCGCGCAATTGCGCGTAGCCGGGCAGGTTCAAGTCCAGACGTAGTGCGGCTTTGCCGATGTTCCAACGCCAGAAACATAACAGCGCCAACAGCAGGCGCGGCAGGACGCCGTACACCACCAACACGCCGACCAGCCAGGTCGCCCAGGCCTGACGGGCGCTTTCGATATCGAGTGCGCCGTCGCCGCTGGCGCGGATCATCTCCACGGTTGGCACGTTGAAACCCAGCAGCGACGGCAGATAGCCGAGCGCGTGGGTGACGTGGATAAAGGTGTCGGCGCTGAGAATCGTGGTTTCCCAAACGAAGCCGTAGCGCCGGGTCGCCATCAGCATCAGCAGCAGAAACAATGCGCACAGCATTGCCATTAGCCACAAACCGTTGACCAGCGTACCGAGTGCCCAGCGATTGAGTTTCTTGCGTTGCAACATCAGCAGGAGGGCGGGCGCCAGTTGTGCGGCTTTGGCGTCGCGGGCGAGTTTCTCGCTGAGCCACAGCCATAACCGGCCGAGGGTAGCGCCGTGTTCGCCGGCGAAGATCAATCCCAGCACCCAGCTCAACAACAGAATCAGGTTCAGCCCGAGCAAGCTGCCCAAGGCCCAGAACACGTTGACCGGGGTTTGCCCCAGTGCGGCGAAGGCCAGCCCGGCGCCGCTCAACAGCGCGAAAATCATCAGCAACACCAGCGCCAGACGCGCGCCTTGCAGCCAGTGTTTGAGGGCGGCCGCCAGCCCGTCACGCTCGGCCAGCCACAACGCGCGGCGCTGAATACGGCTCGGCAGATCGCCGCCGGCCGCGCGAGCCAGTCGATTGGCTTCCAGGTCATCCAGGGGGCCGGCGTGTTCTTCGCGCAGACGCACGGTTTCGGTCAACCAGAGGTTTTGCAGTGGAGTCAGTTCAGTCACGCGGCATCCCGTCGCTTAATTGAGCCGTGAGCATAACCGCTGTGGCGCTTATCGGGGTAAGCGGCGCTCTGGTATCCTCGCCGGCATGACTAAATCACTCCCCCTCAGCCTGATCGCAGCCCTCGGTGAAAACCGCGTGATCGGCGTCGACAACAGCATGCCCTGGCACTTGCCGGGGGATTTCAAATACTTCAAGGCCACCACGCTCGGCAAGCCGATCATCATGGGCCGCAAGACCTGGGATTCGCTCGGTCGACCGTTGCCGGGGCGCTTGAACATCGTGGTCAGCCGTCAGGCCGATCTGGCGCTCGAAGGTGCCGAGGTTTATCCGTCGCTGGAGGCCGCGGTGGTTCGCGCCGAGGAATGGGCGAAAGAGCAGGGCGTCGATGAGCTGATGCTGATTGGCGGCGCGCAGTTGTATGCGCAAGGGCTGGCGCAGGCGGATCGTCTGTATCTGACCCGAGTGGCGCTGAGCCCGGAAGGCGATGCGTGGTTTCCGGAGTTTGATTTGCAGCAGTGGAAACTGGTGTCGAACGTGCCGAATCCAGCGGAAGGCGATAAACCCGCGTACAACTTCGAAGTCTGGGAAAAAGCCTGAATTGTGGCGAGGGGATTTATCCCCGTTGGGTTGCGCAGCAGCCCCAAAATAATGGGGTCGCTACGCAACCCAACGGGGATAAATCCCCTCGCCACAAGTATGTGTTGCAGTTAAGCCTGAGCTAGCTCCGCATGCTCATCGGCATCCAGCAACTCTTTATCGGTCTGCTGCATCACCTGGCTGGTGATCGCGCCGGCTGTGATCGAGCCGCTCACGTTCAACGCCGTACGACCCATGTCGATCAGCGGCTCCACCGAAATCAGCAACGCCACCAGTGACACCGGCAAGCCCATCGCCGGCAGCACGATCAGCGCCGCGAACGTTGCACCGCCACCCACGCCCGCCACGCCGGCCGAACTCAGGGTCACAATCGCCACCAATGTTGCGATCCACAGCGGATCCAGCGGATTGATACCAACAGTCGGCGCAACCATCACCGCCAACATCGCCGGGTACAGACCTGCGCAACCGTTCTGGCCGATGGTCGCACCGAACGACGCGGCAAAACTGGCCACCGATTGTGGAATGCCCAGACGACGCGTCTGCGCTTCAATGCTCAGCGGAATGCTCGCCGCGCTGGAGCGGCTGGTGAACGCGAACGTCAGCACCGGCCAGATCTTGCGGAAGAAACGCAACGGGTTGATCCCGGCCGCCGACACCAGCAAGCCGTGCACCACGAACATCAGGCCAAGGCCCAAGTACGACACCACGACGAAACTGCCGAGTTTGATGATGTCTTGCAGGTTGGAGCCGGCGACCACTTTGGTCATCAGTGCCAGCACACCGTACGGGGTCAGTTTCATCACCAGACGCACCAGACGCATCACCCAGGCTTGCAGGGTGTCGATGGCGTTGATCACTTTCTGACCTTTCTCGACGTCGTCCTTGAGCAGTTGCAGCGCGGCAACCCCGAGGAACGCAGCGAAAATCACCACGCTGATGATCGAGGTCGGCTTGGCCCGTGCCAGATCAGCGAACGGGTTCTGCGGGATGAACGACAGCAGCAGTTGCGGAATATTCAGATCGGCGACCTTGCCGGCGTAGTCAGTCTGAATGGTTTGCAGACGGGCCATTTCCTGAGTGCCGGCGACCAGGCCTTCAGCGGTGAGGCCGAACAGATTGGTCAGACCGATGCCGATCAGCGCCGCAATCGCGGTGGTGAACAGCAGCGTGCCGATGGTCAGGAAGCTGATCTTGCCCAGCGACGAAGCGTTGTGCAGACGCGCCACGGCGCTGAGGATCGAGGCGAACACCAGCGGGATGACGATCATTTGCAGCAACTGCACGTAACCGTTGCCGACCAGATCGAACCAGCCGATCGAGGCTTTCAGCACCGGGTTGCCGGCGCCGTAGACGGTGTGCAGGGCCACGCCGAACGCCACGCCCAACACCAGCGCGAGCAGGACTTTTTTCGCCAGACTCCACGAGGTGTGGCGGGTTTGCGCGAGGCCGAAGAGCAGGGCGAGGAACACCAGCAGATTGAGGATCAGCGGCAGATTCATGAAAACTCCGATAAGACTTGTGCCAGTCACATGCTTGGGCGACTGCGAACCGGCAAGCCTAACAGTTTGATTTGCATTGATTTAATACCGAAATCGCAGGGCGTCCGTCGTTTTTGGAATAAGCGCGTGTCGCTCTCGGCAATGCATTTGGCGCAATGGGGACGCGGACGGTCGCTGACAGACGAGGACTGTCACACTTATTTGTTAGCGTCGATCTCTTTGAATCAGGGAGAAGGGCTTATGAAGTTCGCACCGAAATTTCTGGCTGTCGCGCTGGCTGTGGGCTTGGGCCTGGCGGGTCAGGCGTTCGCCACTGACCTCAAGCATTGGCCGGCCGATCAGGCCAAAGCGCTGGACGCGATGATCGCCGCCAACGCCAACAAGGGTAACTACGCGGTGTTCGACATGGACAACACCAGTTACCGCTACGACCTCGAAGAGTCCTTGTTGCCGTTCATGGAAAACAAAGGCCTGATCACCCGCGACAAGCTCGACCCTTCCCTGAAACTGATGCCGTTCAAGGACACCGCCGATCACAAGGAAAGCCTGTTCAGCTACTACTACCGTCTCTGCGAAGTCGACGACATGGTCTGCTACCCGTGGGTGGCGCAGGTGTTCTCCGGCTTCACCCTCAAGGAGCTCAAAGGCTACGTCGATGAGCTGATGGCCTCGGGCAAACCGGTGCCGGCGACCTATTACGAAGGCGATGTGGTCAAGACCCTCGACGTGCAGCCGCCAAAAATCTTCACCGGCCAGGTTGAGCTGTACAACAAGCTGATGGAGAACGGCATCGAGGTCTATGTGATGACCGCCGCTTCTGAAGAGCTGGTGCGTATGGTCGCTGCTGATCCGAAGTACGGCTACAACGTCAAACCGCAGAACGTGATCGGTGTGACCACGCTGCTGAAAAACCGTGAAACCAATGAATTGACCACCGCGCGTAAGCAGATCACTGCTGGCAAATACGACGAGAAGGCCAACCTCGGTCTAGAGCTGACGCCTTACCTGTGGACGCCGGCGACGTGGATGGCCGGCAAGCACGCGGCGATCCTGACCTACATCGATGAGTGGAAAAAGCCAGTATTGGTCGGTGGCGATACCCCGACCAGCGACGGTTACATGCTGTTCCACGATGTTGATGTGGCCAAGGGCGGTATCCACTTGTGGATCAACCGCAAGGACAAGTACATGACGCAGTTGAACGGCATGATGGCCAAACATGCAGCGGCGCAGGCCAAGGAAGGGTTGCCGGTGACGGCGGACAAGAACTGGGTGATCGTCAAACCTGAAGAAATCCAGTAACCCACACAGGTCTAGTGTGGGAGCGAGCCTGCTCGCGAAAGCGTTGTGTCAGTCATCCTCTTCGTTTCTGACATACCGCATTCGCGAGCAGGCTCGCTCCCACAGGGGATTTACAGTGTTCAGTAGCTCGTGGCAGACAAAAAAATGCCCCGCACTTGGCGGGGCATTTTTATTCGGCGGCTAAAACTTACAGCCCGTCGAGCATTGCCTTGTTGCGCACAGCACCTTTGTCGGCGCTGGTCGCCAGCAGGGCGTAGGCCTTCAGCGCGGTGGTCACTTTGCGTGGACGAATCTCGACTGGTTTCCAGCCTTTCTTGTCCTGCTCGGCGCGGCGTGCAGCCAGTTCTTCGTCGCTGACCAACAGGTTGATCGAACGGTTCGGAATGTCGATCAGCACTTTGTCGCCGTCCTGCACCAGACCGATCGCGCCGCCGGCCGCAGCTTCTGGCGAAGCGTGACCGATGGACAGACCCGACGTACCGCCGGAGAAACGACCGTCGGTGAGCAAGGCGCAGGCTTTGCCCAGACCTTTGGATTTCAGGTACGACGTCGGGTAGAGCATTTCCTGCATGCCCGGGCCGCCTTTCGGGCCTTCGTAGCGAATGATGACGATGTCGCCAGCCTTCACTTCGTCGGCGAGGATGCCGCGCACGGCGCTGTCCTGGCTTTCGAAAATTTTCGCGTTGCCTTCGAAGACGTGTATCGATTCGTCGACACCGGCGGTTTTCACCACGCAGCCGTCGAGGGCGATGTTGCCGTACAGCACAGCCAAACCACCTTCTTGCGAATAGGCGTGTTCGACGCTGCGGATGCAGCCGTTTTCACGGTCGTCATCAAGGGTTTCCCAGCGGGTCGACTGGCTGAACGCCGTCTGCGTCGGGATACCGGCAGGGCCGGCCTTGAAGAAGTGGTGCACGGCTTCATCGGTAGTCTGGGTGATGTCCCACTTGGCGATGGCTTCTTCCATGCTGCGGCTGTGCACGGTCGGCAGGTCGGTGTGCAGCAGACCGCCACGGGCCAGCGAACCGAGGATGCTGAAGATGCCGCCAGCGCGGTGCACGTCTTCCATGTGGTACTTCTGGATGTTCGGCGCGACTTTGCACAGCTGTGGAACGCTGCGCGAAAGACGGTCGATGTCGCGCAGGTCGAAATCGATCTCGGCTTCCTGGGCGGCAGCGAGCAAGTGCAGGATGGTGTTGGTCGAACCGCCCATGGCGATGTCGAGCGTCATCGCGTTCTCGAACGCTTTGAAGTTGGCGATGTTGCGTGGCAGCACCGATTCGTCGTTCTCGCCGTAGTAACGCTTGCACAGCTCGACGATGGTGCGGCCAGCCTGCAGGAACAACTGCTCGCGATCGCTGTGGGTAGCGAGGGTCGAACCGTTGCCCGGCAATGCCAGACCCAGTGCTTCGGTCAGGCAGTTCATCGAGTTGGCGGTGAACATGCCGGAGCACGAACCGCAGGTCGGGCAGGCGCTGCGCTCGTACTCGGCGACTTTCTCGTCAGAAGCGCTTTCGTCGGCGGCGATCACCATGGCATCGACGAGGTCGAGGCCGTGAGACGCGAGTTTGGTCTTGCCGGCTTCCATCGGGCCGCCGGAAACGAAGATCACCGGAATGTTCAGGCGCAAGGCAGCCATCAGCATGCCCGGGGTGATCTTGTCGCAGTTGGAGATGCAGACAATGGCGTCGGCGCAGTGGGCGTTGACCATGTACTCGACGGAGTCGGCGATGATCTCGCGGCTCGGCAGCGAATAGAGCATGCCGTCGTGGCCCATGGCGATGCCGTCATCCACGGCGATGGTGTTGAATTCTTTCGCTACGCCACCGGCGCGTTCGATTTCGCGAGCAACCAGCTGACCCAGGTCTTTCAAGTGCACGTGCCCGGGCACGAACTGGGTGAACGAGTTGGCAATGGCGATGATCGGCTTTTTGAAGTCGTCATCTTTCATCCCGGTGGCGCGCCACAGTGCGCGGGCGCCGGCCATGTTGCGGCCGTGGGTGGATGTTTTCGAACGGTAATCTGGCATGGAACACTCCGGGCGGCTAATCAGGTACTAAAGGGGAGTGAGCTTCTATGAACGTCTGGAACACTCAGAAATGGCCGTGTGTCCGGAAGTTGCCGATGACGTTGCGGGATCGCCGCTGGTCTCAGCCTGAGCTCATAAACCCGCCGGGGGATGAATGGCGATGAATCAGGCGATTCTACACCGCTGGCGTCTGGAGGGAATGGCGCAAAGTGTTGTTGCAGCACCGACGGTGTGTGTGGAATGACGACCGGCAGGCTAATCACCACCCACGGCGTTGGCTTCGAGGATTCTGGCGCGAAGACTGATGTGCCTGTTGAGCGCCAACGCCACGGTGCTCAGCAGAATAAAGCTGTAGCCCAATGTCAATTGCAGGTTGGCCGGGCTCAAACTGATCAGCGCGCTGATAAGGCCACCGCAAATGAAGATGAGGGTGCTGCCTGCCGAGGCCGAGGTGCCGGCAATCTCGGGGAACACGTTCATGGCCTTTGACGTGGCAGCCGGGCGGGCAATGGTGGTACCGGCGGTGCAGATCAGCATCGGGATCAGCACGGTGGCCGGTGCCAGCGCAAAGTTCGCGGACAGGTACAGCATCGTCAGACCCGACAGCAGAATCAGGCTCAGGCCGACGATGATTTGCTGGCCGGGGCGGACCCGTCGACTCAGCAGTGTGGCGACGATGCCGCCCACCACATAGGCGGCACCGTAGATCAGCAGAATCAGTGAGAAGTCATAGGGCGCCATTTGCAGTTGATCCATGAAGATCAGCGGCGAAATCACGATGAAGGAGAAGTGGCAGGCAAAGGCAAATGCCGACACCAGCCAATAGCTGACGAATTCGAAATCTCCCAGCACCCGCCGGTACGACTGAATGAAACCCAGGCGCACGCCGCTGTGAGCAGGGCGACTGTTGTTCAGGAACAGCCAGGCTTTGATCAGCACGACGGCAGCCAGCACGGCGAACACCCAGAAGCTGCCGCGCCAGCCGAGGGTGGCCTGCAGGAAGGTGCCGGCCAGGGGCGACACCGAAATGAAGATCCCCGTGGCGGTCACCATCAGAATGCGCAGACGGTCACGCTGCTCGCCTTCGAACAGATCCTGCACCAAGGCCTGTGACAACACGAAACAGCCGCAGCCCAGGGCCTGCACCACGCGGAATATCAGGAACAACGTGTAATCACTGGTGGCCACGCAGCCGAGCGCGCCGATCATCGAGACCGCCATGCCTGCCAGCAGCAAACCCTTGCGGCCGATCACGTCTGACAGCGGGCCTATCAATACTTGAGCAAAGGCGATGCCCACCGCAAACAGGCTGATCGACAGCGCGATGTCCGCCGGGGAGGTACGGAAGTGTCCGGCCAGCGCCGGAAAAGAAGGCAGCAGGACATCCAGCGGAAACACGCCCAGCAGCACCATCGCCATGAGCAAGCTGACAGCTGCGCGTCGTTGTCGGGTGGTCACCACAGATTTTCCATCATCCATCGATCAATCCTGCCTTGGCAAAAAGTTTCTGGTTGTTGGGGAGTGCGAAGAATCCGGCTTTTTCCAGTGCGTCGAGCGTAGCCATTGCTCCCGTTTTGGCGCGCTGACGGCCGGCGTGTGCATTGACCAAACCGTCGAGAATTTCCCTGATGGCACTGTCGGCAATACCCGCACCACGCAAACTCTGTTGTAGCCAGCGTTCATCGACTTCGAAAAAAATCCTGATGACTTCCAGCAGGATCTTTGCCGCAAACGAGCGTTGACGGCTGTTCAGGGTCAGCCACAGGTAATGGAACACTTCGGAAAAATACCGGCTGTGGCGAGCCTCATCAGCGAGGTGGTCGCGCAGCATGTCATTCACGCTGGAGACCAGACTGTCGCGACAGACCTCAAGCAGCTCGCGGGCAATAATGGTTTCCGAGACAAAACCAAGCAGAAACCAGGCCAGCGGGCGGTTGCTTTCTGGCGTTCGGGCGATCACTGCGTTCAGTCGAGTGATCCGTAATGGCATTACCGGGCGTTCGGCAATGCCGTGCAGGCTGGCAATCTGTTCGGCGAGCCGATTGGAGAACAGCGCGTGGTAACCCTCGTCGGTGTACAGCTGCAGGGCAGCGTTTTTCATTCGGGACGGGACGAAGGCGGGCAGTTCGCCATGGACAATGATTTCCACAGCCCGGTTGACGATGCGATGTTCGAGCAGCGTGGTGTAGTCGAGAAAGTGCACCAGATGATTGGCCGCCAGCCTGTGCGTAACATCGAGGCCCGCAGCCTGAACGGCAGGGTGCGCCAGGTACGGCAGGAATGCCGGAGGAAACCAGTGGCGGGTTTGCAGCTGTTGCTGCAGGTCATCCGGCAATTGGTAGTCATGTTGGCTGGTGCGCACCGAGGCGCGGTTGTCCCAGTCGTTGAGGGTGAACTTGAGCGGCCAGGATACAGGTGCTTCGAGTTGATCCGGGGTCAGCGCGCTCATGCTTGCGTTTCCTGCAGCAGGGTCTGCATTTCCTGACACATCGCCTGACCGTCGCTGACGCCGCAACCGACAAAGAACAGCGGCTGCTCGGCGCTGCCGGTGATGCCCAGCAGGTTCTCGACCTGATGATCGCCAAACGCGCCGGTCAGCCAGGTATTGAGACCCAGCGCTGTGGCTATCAACTGGAAAGATTGCGAAAGGTGGCCCGCTTCGACGAAGGCCATGCGATAAGCCCGCGAATGTTCATATTTCCACCAGAGCTTGTCGAAGCGCGCAGTGATGAACAGCCCCAGCGGCAGGTTATTGATGAAGTGTTGGCCGCCGAGCAGGTTGCCCAGCGCCGATTCGGGCAAAGGGTTGATCAGGCTCAGGGCATGCTCTGCCGAGTGATAGGCATAAATGCCGGGCTCCAGGCCGCGGACATTCTGTGCCAGAACAAAACCCTCACACGCATTCAGTCCTCCGCCCGAAGGGCTGCTGCGACGGGCGTGGAGACCATTGGCGATGCTGTCGTCGCGGTCGTTTTCGCGCTCGTGAAGAAAGCCGAGGGACAAGTAAAGCAGGGTGGCGACGTCATTCAGCGTGATCGCTTCACCCGTATAGGAACGGCAGGTCTTGCGTTGACGCAGCGCCCTGCCGAGGCTGTCATCGGCCAACTCGCAAGGCGCGGGCAGCACGATGCGCTCGCTCGTATCCGGCGCTGGACGCTCGTTTTCGGGTGCCGGTTTGCTCAGCACTTCATTGCAGTGGCTCAGGTATTGTCGGGACCATTCGTGGATATTCTGTGGTGTCTGTTCGCACGGGATATTCTGAGTGCCGATGTGATAAATCTTCGACAGTTCATCCCAACCCCATTCAGGGTTGTCTATTTTTGAAACGGTTAGTATTCCTGCGTTTAGCAGTTGTGTGTCTATTATGTTGCCGTGATCGAATATGTTCGGGTTGTCGATAAGTTTGGCAAGTCGGCAGGCGTAATTAAGATCGAGTTCATGTTGAACGTGGTCTTTGTAGTTCCAGACTATTTGTCCGGGCGTGCGCGGTAATATGAATAGGTACGGATTGATGTGCATGTTCAATGCTTCACTCTGGAAGGGTCGGGTGGACGCTGGGTTGCCGGCACTCCCCAGCGTCCTGACTTACTTAACGGGCTTTAGGGGCAACCAGAAAAGCCAGGTTTGCGATTTTGTTAGCTTCCAGGGTAATTGCTTTCATAGTATGAACTCCTTGTTCGTTGAGATTGAATGCCACCTCGTGGTGACAACTTAATCATAGTTACTAATTAATTATTGGCAAGTGGATATTAAGTAGGAAGATTCCGTAAATTTGTCGGAGCAAACCTTACGTCGAACGCTTATTTGTAAGTTGTTTTTCGCTAAATCATGAATGCAGAGAAATTTCCTGCAAGAGTTCAGGAAGTTAGTTGTAGGAATGAATTGGATTTAACGGGCGCCGACGGCATTGCACCGTCCTAAAATAAAACGGGGAGCCCTTGGGCTCCCCGTTTTTACTGACCGATCAGCTGTTAGGCAGCAGACGGCAGGTGATGCTCTTGATGTAGCGGGTCTCGGCGATGGCCGGGTGCACCGGATGATCCGGGCCCTGACCCCCACGCTCCAGCAACTGGATGTTGCGATCCAGGTGGCGGGCGCTGGTCAGGAGGATGTTCTGCAGATCGTCTTCCGGCAGGTGCATCGAGCACGACGCGCTGACCAGGATGCCGTCCTTGTTGAGCAGGCGCATGGCTTGCTCGTTCAGGCGACGGTAGGCGCCTTCGCCATTCTTCATGTCTTTCTTGCGTTTGATGAACGCTGGCGGATCGGCAACGATCACGTCGAAGCGTTCTTCGCTGGCTTTCAGCTCTTTCAGGGCTTCGAAAACGTCGCCTTCGATGCAAGTCATCTTGTCGGCGAAGCCGTTCAGCGCAGCGTTGCGCTCAACGCCGTCGAGGGCGAAAGCCGAGGCATCGACGCAGAACACTTCGCTGGCGCCGAATGCGGCAGCCTGCACGCCCCAGCCACCGATGTAGCTATAAAGGTCGAGCACGCGTTTGCCTTTGGCATAAGGCGCCAGGCGCGCGCGGTTCATGCGGTGGTCGTAGAACCAGCCGGTTTTCTGACCCTGGATGACCGGTGCTTCGAACTTCACGCCGTTCTCTTCCAGCGCGACCCACTCAGGCACCAGGCCGAACACGGTTTCGACGTAGCGGTTGAGGCCTTCGGCGTCACGGGCGGCGGAGTCGTTCTTGAACAGAATGCCGCTTGGCTTGAGCACTTGGGTCAGCGCGGCGATCACGTCGTCTTTGTGCGCTTCCATGGTCGCCGAAGCGATTTGCACGACGAGGATGTCGCCGAAACGGTCGACAACCAAGCCTGGAAGCAAGTCGGAATCACCGTAGACCAGGCGATAGAACGGCTTGTCGAACAGGCGCTCGCGCAGCGACAAAGCGACGTTCAGACGGTGCACCAGCAGCGACTTGTCCAGCGACAGCTTGATGTCGCGCGACAGCAGACGGGCGCAGATCAGGTTGTTCGGGCTCATCGCGACGATGCCCAGCGGCTTGCCACCCGCGGCTTCGAGGATGGCTTGATCGCCGGCATTGAAGCCGTGCAGTGGCGTGGCGGCTACATCGATTTCGTTGCTGTAGACCCACAGGTGACCGGCGCGCAGGCGACGGTCGGCGTTGGCTTTGAGGCGCAAGCTAGGCAGGGACATGACGTCGCTCCGGAAAAAAGAGCGGGAGTATAGCGCGTCAGGCCGGCTGATTGGCCGGCAAATGGACATGTGGTGCGTTCCCAATGTGGGGGGATTTATCTGTGGCGAGGGGATTTATCCCCGTTGGACGGCGCAGCCGTCCCAAGGCCATCTGACACGGTATGTCTGATACACCGCGCTGTCAGGTTTTGCGACTGCTGCGCAGCCGAACGGGGATAAATCCCCTCGCCACAATAGATCAGTGTGAAAGGAGAAAAGCATTCCCATGTGGAAGTGGGCTTGCTCGCGAAGACTGCCTTGAAAGCTAGGCGGACAGTGTATCGATCAACTCTTTGCTGAACGCCGGAATATCATCCGGCTGGCGGCTGCTGATCAAATGTCCGTCCTTGACCACCTCCTGATCGACCCAGTTGGCACCGGCATTGACCAGGTCGTCCTTGAGCGTCTTGTAGCTGGTCATGGTTTTGCCATTGACCAGCCCTGCCGAAATCAACAGCCAACCACCATGACAAATCACTGCAATCGGTTTTCCGGCAGAGGTGCCCGTCTTGACCAGATGCTGGGCGTCCTGATCGATACGAATGGTGTCGGAGTTCTGCACGCCGCCCGGCAGCACGATCGCGTCGTACTGCTCGCTACTGGCAGCCTGGAAGGTCTGGTCAACTTTAAAGTCGTCCGCCGGCTTGTCATGGTTCCAGCCTTTGACCGTGCCTTCCTCGGCCGAAAGGATATCGACCTGAGCACCGGCCTGTTCCAATGCCTGCTTGGGACCTGTCAATTCAACCTGTTCGAAACCATCGGTTACCAAAAAAGCGACGCGCTTGCCGTTGAGGGAAGTGGCCATCGATAAGCTCCTGAGTCTGTGGGGATTTGTTGCCGCGCCGGACAGAAATTGTCCGCTGGGCCTTACAAACTCCGAAGCCTGAGCTTGAATGAAAGTTCCTCCAATATGCCCGTCGGTGTGTCGCCCTGCGGTTTCAACGGTTAGAATCGCCGCCTGTCCCAGAGTGTGTACTTATGTCCCAAGAGCTGACCACCGAACAGATTCAACAATCGCTGCAAGGCATCAGTGTGCCCGCGCAGCCGCAGATCATGGTGGATCTGCAAATGGAGCAGTACATGCCTGATCCGGATCTGGAGGTGATCGCCAAACTGATCGCTCAGGATCCCGGCCTGTCCGGTTCGCTGCTGAAAATCGTCAACTCGCCGTATTACGGCCTGAGCAACAAGATCACCTCGATTCAGCGCGCGGTGAACCTGTTGGGCAGCCGTTCGATCATCAACCTGATCAACGCACAGTCGATCAAGGGCGAGATGAACGACGACACTATCGTCACGCTCAACCGTTTCTGGGACACCGCCCAGGACGTGGCGATGACTTGCCTGACCCTGGCCAAGCGTGTCGGCACCCAGGCCGGCGATGAGGCGTATGCCTTGGGCCTGTTCCACGATTGCGGCGTGCCGTTGATGCTGCAACGGTTCCCCAATTACATGTCGGTGCTGGAAAAGGCTTACGCCAACGCCAGCCCGGAATGCCGCGTGGTCGACACCGAAAACCGTGAGTTCAACACCAACCATGCCGTGGTTGGTTATTACACCGCCAAATCCTGGCGTCTGCCGGAGCACGTCAGCGCCGCCATCGCCAATCACCACAATGCCCTGGCGATCTTCAGCGATGAATCGTCGCGCAACAGCCAACTGAAAAATCTGTTGGCGCTGCTGAAAATGGCCGAGCACATCTGTGCCTCGTATCGTGTGCTCGGTAATCAGACCGAAGACTTCGAATGGAACGCGGTCGGGCCGCTGGTACTCGATTACGTAGGTCTGTCGGATTACGATTTCGAAACGCTCAAACAAACGATCCGCGACCTCGGCGCGCATTGATTCGAGAACACCATGCCTGAATTGCCGGAAGTCGAAACCACCCGCCGCGGCATTGCCCCGCATCTGGAAGGCCAGCGCGTCAGCCGGGTGATCGTGCGTGATCGGCGGCTGCGCTGGCCGATCCCGGAGGACCTCGATGTGCGCCTGTCCGGGCAGCGTATCGTGCTGGTCGAGCGCCGCGCCAAGTATCTGTTGATCAATGCTGAAGTGGGTACGTTGATCAGCCATTTGGGCATGTCGGGTAATTTGCGTCTGGTCGAGGTCGGATTGCCGGCACTCAAGCATGAGCATGTCGATATCGAGCTGGAGTCGGGTTTGGCCTTGCGTTACACCGACCCACGGCGTTTCGGCGCGATGCTCTGGAGTAACGATCCGCTCAATCATGAACTGCTGATTCGTCTCGGGCCGGAGCCGTTGACCGATCTGTTCGATGGCGAGCGCCTGTTTCAGCTGTCGCGCGGGCGGTCGATGGCGGTCAAGCCGTTCATCATGGACAACGCGGTAGTGGTCGGCGTCGGCAATATTTACGCGACCGAAGCGTTGTTTGCCGCCGGCATCGATCCGCGTCGCGAAGCCGGTAGCATTTCCCGCGGGCGTTATCTGAAACTGGCGATCGAGATCAAACGCATCCTTGCTGCGGCCATTGAGCGCGGCGGCACCACGTTGCGTGATTTCATTGGGGGTGACGGGCAGCCGGGCTATTTCCAGCAGGAACTGTTTGTTTACGGCCGTGGCGGCGAACACTGCAAGGTCTGTGGTACCGGATTGCGCGAAGTGAAGCTGGGTCAGCGCGCGAGTGTGTTCTGCCCACGCTGCCAGAGCTGAAGCAAAAAGCTTAAAAAGTCCTACGGTCTATAGTGAGTTGTCTCACTGTTCAGCCCGAAGGATCGTGCCATGAAATCCTTGCAAGTCCTCTTTCTCACGCTGCTGCTGTGTTCCAGCCAGGCTGCTCAAGCCACGGAAAATGGCAGCGGTGATCCGCGCTACGCCATCCAGAACCCACCTGCCTACGCCATGATCGGTGATTTGCTGATTGCCCGACCTTTGCTGGCGGTGGCGACAGTGATCGGTGCGGGCGTATTTGTCGTGTCGCTGCCGTTTACCGCGCTGGGTGGCGGGGTTGGCGATGCGGGGCAGGCGCTGGTCGTGGATCCGGCAAAAGCGGCGTTTGTGCGGTGTCTGGGGTGTACGGGGGAGGGGTTTGAGCAGCGCGAGTGAATCGGGATTTGTTGTGAGGCTGATGGCCCCATCGCGAGCAGGCTCGCTCCCACAGTTTGAAATGCATTCCAATGTGGGAGCGAGCCTGCTCGCGAAGAGGGCCGAACAGGCGCTGAAGGACTCAGGCCTTGCCGGTGATCTTGCGGTACTTCTCCATCAACTGCTCTTCAGTCTCGGGATGCGCTTCGTCCAGCGGAATGCAATCCACCGGGCAGACCTGCTGGCACTGTGGTTCGTCGTAGTGGCCGACGCACTGGGTGCACAGATTCGGGTCGATCACGTAGATCTCTTCGCCTTGGGAAATGGCGGCGTTCGGGCACTCGGGTTCGCAGACGTCGCAGTTGATGCAATCGTCGGTGATGATCAGGGACATGCTAACTCCAGCCGGGGCGGAAGGCCCGGGCGCTATAAATCAATGCGCGCAATTGTGCCGCATTGGCGAGCGCAGTGCACGCGGGTGCGATCAAGGGCACTGTTGGCTGCGATCTAAAAACCCGGATCGCAGCCTTCGGCAGCGCTTACTTCTTGAAGCGCAGGGTCAGGGCTTCAGCGACGGCCGGGTGGACGAACTTGCTGATATCGCCGCCCAGCGCGGCAATTTCCCGCACCAGCGTCGAAGAAATGAACGAATAACGCTCGGACGGCGTGAGAAACAGGCTCTCCACATCCGGCGCCAGTTGGCGGTTCATGTTGGCCAGCTGGAATTCGTATTCGAAGTCCGACACCGCACGCAAACCGCGCAGGAACACGTTGGCGTTCTGCTCTTTGGCGAAATGCGCGAGCAGCGTCGAGAAACCGACCACTTCCACGTTCGGCAGGTGTTTGGTGACCTCGCGAGCCAGTTCGACCCGTTGTTCCAGCGGGAACAGCGGGTTTTTCTTCGGGCTGGCAGCGACCGCAATGATCACGTGATCGAACAAGCGCGAGGCGCGTTCGACCAGATCGCCATGGCCCTTGGTAATAGGGTCGAAGGTACCTGGGTACAACACTCGGTTCATCGCGTCGTCCTGGCGGGAGTCCGTTGGGGAGTCGGATGGTATCGCAGCCGTCCCGGTCGGCCAAGTCGCCTGTTGGGTAAGAAAGCACTATAGACGATCGGAATATTCCGCTTTTTCATGGGTTTTTCAGTCGATCGGCGAGGGCTGTCGCCAATTGTGCCGTCAGCCCGTACACCGACAATTGCGGGTTGGCGCCAATGCTGGTGGGGAACAGCGAGCCGTCATGAATCGACAGATTGCTCAGTTGATGATGGCGGCCGAGGCTGTCGGTGACCGCATTTTTCGGCTCTTCGCCCATTGCGCAGCCACCCATGACGTGAGCGCTGCCCAGTCGCGTGCGATACAACTCAAGGCTCAAGCCATCGATCAGCGTACGTGCTTCGGCGAGGGTTTTGACGTAGCGGGCGTCGGCATGCATTGGCATCACTGCTTTGGCGCCGCCGGCGAACTGGATCTCGGCCATGCTGAGGAAGGCCCGGCGCAAACCCTCCCAGGCGTAAGGCGATACCTGATAGTCGAGCACCGGCGAGCCGTCGCCACGCAACTCGACATTGCCGCCGGGGCTGTCCGGGTGAAAACCGTCGCGCAGCAGCGCCAGCATGGCGTGCGTGTGTGGCAAGTCAGCCATGTGTTGCGCGCTTTCCTGCCCGAAACCACCGAGCAGCGTCGCCGCCAGCGCCGGATGCAGCGGTGGCACTTCGAGTTTGTAGCCCATTGGCCCGGTGGCGCCATCCTTCCACTGGAAATAGTCGGAATAAATCGACTGCGGCGCCCCGTAGAACGGGTTGATGACCTCGTCGAAGCGTGCGGCAGACATGTTCACCAAATGCAGGAATGTGCGTTTGCCGAGGGCTTTGTGAGGGTCCGGCGCGTCCGATCGCAGCAGCAGTGCCGGGCTGTTGATGCCACCACCGGCCAGCACGTAGTGGCGCGCTTTGACCGTGATGGTGCGTCCCGTCGGCTCGACGCAGCGCTCGTCCATCGCCACGCAGTGCAGGCCGGTGACCTTGTCGCCGCTGATCAACAGTTTTTCGGCGCGGGCCAGGTAGAGCAACTCGCCGCCCTTTTCCAGGGTCGCCGGAATGGTCGTGACCATCATCGATTGCTTGGCGTTGGTCGGGCAACCCATGCCGCAATATCCGAGGTTCCAGCAGCCGCGCACGTTACGCGGAATCACGTGCCAGCTATAGCCGAGTTGCTCACAGCCTTTGCGGATCACGTCGTTATTGGCGTTAGGCGGCACCATCCACGGTGCGACACCGAGGCGTTGCTCCATTTTTTCGAACCACGGCGCCATCTCGGCGGCGCTGTGACCTTTGACGTTGTGCTCTTTGGCCCAGTGTTCGAGGGTCGGTTCTGGCGTGCGGAAGCTCGAAGTCCAGTTGATCAGCGTGGTGCCGCCGACCGCTCGGCCCTGGAGGATGGTGATCGCGCCGTCCTTGCTCATGCGACCGATGCCTTCCTGGTAGAGGCTGCTGTAGGCCTGGTCTTCGAGCATTTTGAAGTCGGAGCTGGTTTTCAGCGGACCTTCTTCGATCAGCAGGACTTTGTAGCCGGCGGCGCTGAGAATTTCCGCCGTGGTGCCGCCACCCGCGCCGCTGCCGATGATGGCGACATCGGCTTCGAGGGTCAGGTCGTTGCTCAGTTGTGCGCCGTTGTAGGTTTTCCAGCCTCGGGCGAGGCCTTCGCGGAACGGGTCGGGTACGGGCATCGATCAGGTTCTCTTTATTATTTTGGATGCAGGGTGTGGCTGCTGGCCCCTTCGCGAGCAAGCTTTGCTCCTACGCTTAACCCAAATCCTGTAGGAGCAAAGCTTGCTCGCGAAGGCCGCGCCTCAATTTCAGACGGTAGGCGGCCCGGGATAACCGCAATGTGCCCAGGATTCTGCGCGGGTGTACCAGGCCATCATCACCATCTGTTGCAATGAGCTATGCCCCATGCGCAACAAGCTCAACGAGCTGTTTTCCCAGCGGTCGAGGAAATGCCGCATCGCTTCGGCGTTGGCGTTTTCCCAGCTGCCCCAGATCCCGGTCAGCGGCCCGCGCGTCACGGCCATGCCAAGGACGTCGAACAATTGTCGGGTGAGTTTGAGCATTTCCGGCGACAGGTGATTGAGGCTGTAGTCCAGCGACTTGAGCGTGCCGTCGACAGCTCCGGGCATTTTCTCGACGGCCACGGCGCCATCGAGCATCACCGGAATCAGCGCGCGTAAAAACAGCAGGTCGCCATCGCGCAATGCCACGAAGCCGTTGGCTGTGACGTTCGACGAACAGCCGCTGAGGCTGGCGCCCAGGCCGACAGTGGTCAGAAACGCGGTGGCGCCGAGGCTGAATTTCAGCAAGCCACGGCGCGACAGGGCAGGTGTTTCGGTCAGGCTTGGGTGCATTATTGTTATTACCCGGCGGTGACGAACGTTAGCGAATGAACAGTTTCTGGATCAGTTTCTGAATCGATTTGCCGTAAGGCGGATAAATCAGTTTGGCCGCGTTGAAGCGCTGTTTAATCAGCACGCCTTTGGCCTTGCTGAACGTCAGGAAGCCTTCATGCCCGTGGTAATGGCCCATGCCGGACGGGCCGATGCCGCCAAACGGCATATCGTCCTGCGCCACATGCAGCAAGGTGTCGTTCAGGCAGACCCCGCCGGAGTGGGTTTCGTGCAGCACACGGTTCTGTTCGCGCTTGTCGTAGCCAAAGTAGTAAAGAGCCAGAGGTCGTGGGCGCTGATTGATGTAAGCGAATGCCTGCTGCAGATCCTGATACGGCACGATTGGCAGCAAAGGACCGAAAATCTCGTCCTGCATCACGGTCATGTCGTCGCTGACATTCAGCAGCACACTGTGCGGCATGCGTCGGCCCTGGCCTTGCTCGAACAGCGGAATCAGCAGCGCGCCCTTGCTGGTTGCATCGCTGACGTAGCCATTGAGTCGCGCCAACTGGCGTTCGTTGATGATCGCCGTGTAATCCGGATTGTCGGCGAGGTTGGGGTAAAAGCTTTGCACGGCTTGACGATAGGCTTCGACGAAACCACCGACACGGTCTTCCGGCACCAGCACGTAGTCGGGGGCGACGCAGGTTTGTCCGGCATTCAGGGTTTTGCCGAAGGCGATGCGCTCGGCGGCATCCTTCAAGGGCACGTCGCGTGAGACGATTGCCGGGGACTTGCCGCCCAGTTCGAGGGTGACCGGGGTGAGATTCTCGGCGGCAGCGCGCATCACGTGCTTGCCGACGCTGGTGGAACCGGTGAACAGCAGATGATCAAAGGGCAGGCGCGAGAATGCGACGCCGACGTCCGCCTCGCCGAGTACCACGCAGACCAGATCCTCGGGAAACACCTTCGCCAGCAGTTGTTTAAGCAACAGCCCGGTGGCCGGGGTCGATTCGCTGAGCTTGAGCATGACCCGATTACCCGCTGCCAGCGCGCCGACCAATGGGCCGATGGCCAGATACAGCGGGTAGTTCCACGGCACGATGACACCGATCACGCCCAGCGGCTGGTAAACCACCTTCGCTGACGCCGGCTGGAATGCCATGCCGACCTTGCGCCGCGAAGGTTTCATCCAGCCCTTGAGGTGGCGACTGGCGTAATGAATGCCGTGCAGGCTCGGCATCAATTCGGCGAGCAAGGTCTCGTCGGCGCTGCGATGACTGAAGTCGGTGCTGATGGCGTCGATCAAAGCCTGACGTTCGCTGCTCAACAACTCGCGCAAGCTCTTCAGCCACTGCTGGCGTTGGGCGGCGGGCGGCATAGGATTGGCAGCGTAAGCGGTGCGTTGCGCTGCGAATAGCCGATCAAGCTCTTCCAATGGCTGTTGCAGCGTTTGCAGGTAGGCAATATCGGCAGTCATCGTAGGCTCCGGATTTATTGTAGTGAGGAACTTTTTAGAGTCTATGCTCTATAAAGTCAAATGACTTCCTTGTGCAGCTTTGTTTTATCCATTTCCGGATAGGTCGTAAGATGCCCCTCACCGCACTCTGAATTAAAGCTCAAGCCATGGCCCCACGAATAAAAACCAGCGAGCGCATCGTGCAGAACAGCCTCGAGCTGTTCAATCAGCAGGGCGAGCGCAGCATCAGCACCAACCACATCGCTGCCCATATGGAGATTTCTCCGGGCAATCTGTACTACCACTTCCCTAACAAGCAGGCGATCATCTCGGTACTGTTCAGCGAGTACGAGGCCTTGGTAGACAGCTTTCTGCGCCCGCCGCAGGGACGCGCCGCGACGGTCGAAGACAAGCGTTTCTATCTCAAGGAACTGCTCTCGGCGATGTGGCGTTACCGCTTTTTGCATCGCGATCTCGAGCATCTGCTCGACAGCGATGCCGAACTGGCGGCGCGCTATCGGCGCTTCTCCCAGCGCTGCGTGATTCAAGGCGCGGCGATCTACGAAGGTTTTGTCGCCGCCGGGATCCTCAAGATGGATCGCGTGCAGATCGAATCCCTGACCCTCAATGCCTGGATCATCCTGACGTCGTGGGTGCGTTTTCTGTGCACCACCCGCGAGAACTCCAATCACTTGAGCGAGCAAGCTGTTAAACGTGGCGTTTATCAGGTGTTGGTGCTGGAGGCCGGGTTTGTCACTGATGAGGCGCGAGACCAGGTCAATGCGCTGTTCGACGAGTTCTACGTGTCGCTGGCTCAGGCCCTCGAAGACGTAAAGTAAACATTACCGTTGCAACCCCACAGGAGCCCGTTATGCCGATTGCGCAACTGATCAGCCCGCAAGCATTGGATGCCCGTAAGGAACAGCCGGGGCTGGTGATTCTCGATTGTCGTTTTGCCCTCGAAGATCCTGATTACGGGCAGCGCAGCTACGCCGAAGGGCACATTGCCGGCGCGAGCTTCGCCGATCTTGAGCGTGACCTGAGCGGCAAAGTGCTCAAGGGTGTAACCGGGCGCCATCCGTTGCCTGAACCGGCAGCGTTGATCGAGCGTCTGCAAGCCTGGGGCATCAATGCCGACAGTGACGTGGTTCTGTATGACGACGGCCCCGGTGCCTATGCGGCGCGGGCGTGGTGGTTGCTGGCGTGGCTGGGCAAGCGCGATGGCGTGTTCATTCTCGATGGCGGGCTCAAGGCCTGGCATGCGGCGGGGTTGCCGCTGAGTCTGGATGCGCCAACGGTCAGCCGTGGCGATTTCAGTGGGCAGCCGGACATGGGCTTGCTGCTCAGTGCCGAGCAATTGCAGCAGCGCCTCGGCCAGCCGAGCCTGACGTTGCTCGATGCGCGGGCGTTGCCGCGCTTTAAAGGTGAGGTCGAGCCGATTGATCCGGTGGCCGGGCATATTCCGGGCGCACAATGCGCAGCGTTCACCGAGAACTTGGGGAGCGATGGTCGGTTCCTGCCGGCGGATCAGTTGAAGCAGCGGTTTGCGGCGAAACTGGATCAACGTTCGCCAGCGGAATTGGTTGCCTATTGCGGCTCCGGGGTCACGGCGTGTCATAACCTGTTTGCGTTGTGCCTGGCGGGGTATCCCTTGGGATCGTTGTACGCCGGGTCTTGGAGCGAGTGGATCAACGAACCTTCGCGCGGTATTGCCACCGGCGAATAAGATCAAAAGATCGCAGTCTGCGGCAGCGCCTACATTGGAATGCATTCCATGTAGGCGCTGCCGCCGGCTGCGATCTTTTAGCTTTTAAGGCGGGCACTGCGGTATGCGGCGGGGCCGACGCCATAAGCCTGCTTGAACTGTCGGCTCAGGTGGCTCTGGTCGGCAAACCCCAACTGTGTCGCGACTTCCAGCGGCAAGCACCCACTCTGTAACAAGGCCCGCGCCCGGGCAATGCGCTGCTGCATCAGCCAGGTGTGCGGCGGCATGCCGGTTGCGCGGCGGAACACCCGGGCGAAGTGGAACGGCGACAAACTCACCGCCGCCGCGAGTTCTTCCAGCGACGGTGGCGCGGCCAGTTGCGCATGCAGCAGATCCTTGGCGATCAGCACCGCGCGATGCTCCTTGCCGGGGTTGGCGAGATCTCGCACCGCCGCGTGGCGCTGCAACAGCAGCAACATCATCTCGCGCCACACCGTTTGCTGTTGCAGCGCCGTGGCGGGGCTTTCGAGCAAGCGGTGCAACTGCGCGAAGCCACTGACCAGATCCGGGTCGCGGTACAGCGTGTTGCCAAACGCCGGCAGGTTGCTGGTGGACAGTTCCAGCTCCTCCAACAACGAAATGATCTTGCCGGTCTCGGGGTAGAACGCCCGGTACCGCCAGCCATCCTCGGTGCCCTTGTGCCCGGTGTGCAGTTCATCCGGATTGATCAACACCAGCGTGCCACTGCCTGCCAGGTGTTCGGCGCCGCGATAACGGTAGCGCTGGGCGCCGGCCATGATCATGCCGATCACAAAACCGTCGTGCACATGCGGGGCGAAGCGATGGTCGATGTAGCGTGCCGAGAGCAGTTCGACCCCGGCCAATGGCGCGGTTTGCCAAAAGCGGATCGACTCGCCCTGATCGCTCATGAGGGCACGCTGGCCAGCCACTGAGGTATGCGCCGCTCTAGGTAATAGGCAGGCTGGCGGAACGAGCCATCGACAAAACCGACATGCCCGCCCTTGGCCTGCAACTCGAATTGCGTGGTGGCAGACAGTTCATCGGCCGACGGCAGGCTATGGGGAAATACAAACGGATCGTCCGCGGCCTGAATGATCAGGGTCGGCGTACGAATCTCGCCGAGGAAATAACGGCTCGAAGCCCGGCGATAGTAGTCTTCGGCATCATCGAAACCGTGCAATGGCGCGGTCACCCGACCATCGAAGTCCCAGAACGTGCGCATGTTTTCCAGTGAGCCCAGGGCTGCCAACGCGGCCAGTCCATCCTCGCGCCCGTCATGCTGAAACTGGCGTTGTTTGTTTTTTATGTACGCGACCATTTCGCGCATGAAGTGCGCTTGATAGACCTTGGAAAATCCCTGGCCGATGCGGTCGGCACATTGATCGAGTCGAAACGGCACAGAAACCGCTACCGCACCGAGCACACCGCTGGCGCTGACGGTTTCGCCCAAGTGCTTGAGCAGAACATTACCGCCCAGTGAATAGCCGACTGCGTACAGCGGCGCCAACGGACGCTTGGCGCGCAGGTGTTTGATGGTTTCAGCGAGGTCTTCGCTGGCGCCGGAGTGGTAGCTGCGCGGCAACAGATTCGGCTCGCCCGAGCAACCGCGCCAGTTCAGCGCGACACTGGCCCAGCCTTGATCGGCCAAGGCCTTTTGCACGCCGGCCACGTAGGGAGAATTGGAGGAACCGGTCAGCCCGTGCAGTACCAGCACCAACGGCGCGTCGGCGCTATGCGGGCCATGCCAGTCGAGGTCGAGAAAGTCGCCATCCTCAAGCCACAAGCGCTCGCGCTCACGTTCGATGTGTACGGTTTTGCGCCACAGCGGCCCCCACAAGGTTTGCAGGTGCGGATTGCCGAGGCCGAAGGCGGGGGTGAAGCGTTCTGAAGAGGCGGACACGATGGTTCTCGATGCAGCGATGGGAAGAGGCCCCACCGCTGTTAGTCAATTTCCAGAGTACACAGGCTCATGGTGGCGAGAGAGCTCGCGCGCATTGGGTTAGCCGGCGATCTCCGCCGTGCGCTGCCAGAGGGCGTAATAAACCCGCCCGGATTTTTGCTCGCGGTGCAGGCGCCAGTTGCCCGGCAGACCCAGCGTCGACGGCGCCGTTTCGCTTTCAGTGTAGATCCACGAGTCGGGAGCCAGCCACTGACGCTCTTCCAGCAGCGTGCAAACGGCGGGCAACAGATTCTGGTTGAACGGCGGGTCGAGGAACACCAGATCGAACGGTGTCGCCGTCTGGGTTTCCAGATAGCGCAGGGCGTCGGCAGTTTGCACCTGGCCGTTGGTGCAGCGCAGCGTGCCGAGGTGTTCTTTCAGGCTGGACACCGCGATGTTGCTGGCATCCAGCGCCTGACCCATGGCCGCGCCACGCGACAGCGCTTCGAGAAACAGCGCGCCGCTGCCGGCGAACGGATCAAGCACCTTGGCCCCTTCAACGTACGGCGCCAGCCAGTTGAACAGGGTTTCACGCACTCGGTCCGGCGTCGGGCGCAGGCCCGGCGCGTCGGGGAAGCTCAGCTTGCGGCTGCGCCATTGGCCGCCAATGATGCGCAGTTGGTTCACGCCGTTATGCACGTTGTGAAGCGGTTTTTTGGGACGAGTAGCCATTAATGCTCCGGAACCCCGAGCGGTTGCTCGGCAGGTTTATCAGAAGGGGCCGGTAACGGCTTTTGCGGCACAGTCGGGCCAGCGGTGACGATGACCATTTTGTCCGTGCTCAGGTGTTTGTTCAGGGCGTCGCGGACTTGTTCCACGGTCAGGCTCTGCGACTGACGCATGAAGTCGTCCAGATAGCTCAACGGCAGATTATAGAAGCCCATGGCGCCGAGTTGGCCAACGATATCGGCGTTGCTTGCGGTGGACAGCGGGAAGCTGCCTGCGAGTTCGCGTTTGGCGTCGTCGAGTTCTTTCTGCGTCGGACCGCTTTTCAGGTAGTCGGCGAGCACGTCCTGCACCAGTTTCAGGGTGCCTTCGCTCATTTCTGCGCGGGTCTGCAGGTTGATCATGAACGGCCCGCGCGCCTGCATCGGGCTGAAACCCGAGTACACGCCGTAGGTCAGGCCACGTTTTTCGCGGACTTCACTCATCAACCGCGTGCCGAAACCACCGCCACCAAGGATCTGGTTGCCCATCGACAGGGCGGCGTAGTCCGGGTCATCGCGGTCGATGCCCAGTTGCGCCAGCAGCAGGTTGGTCTGTTTGGACGGAAACTCGATGTGATTGACGCTGGCTTTCGGTTCCTGCGGCTGAGCGATCTTCGCCAGCGCCGGACCTTTCGGCAGGGCAGTGGACACCTGATTGGCAATTGCCTCGGCTTCCGCGCGGGACAAGTCGCCGACCAGCGCGATCACCACGTTGCCGGCCGCGTAGGCCTTGGCGTGGAACTCACGCAGCTGCGCGAGGGTGATCTTCGGTACGCTCTGCGGGTTGCCGTCGCTCGAATGCGCGTACGGATGATCGCCATACAAACGCTTCATCAGTTCGAGGCTGGCGAGTTTGCCGGGGTTCTGTTTCTGATACTCGAAACCGGCCAGCATCTGGTTCTTGATGCGTGCGAACGAGTCGGCCGGGAAGGTCGGTTTGCCGACCACTTCGGCGAACAGTTTCAGCGCCGGTTCGCGTTTGTCGGGAGCACTCAGGCTGCGCAGCGAGGCCAGCGCCATGTCCTTGAAAGCACCGTTGCCGAAATCGGCACCGAGGCCTTCAAAGCCCTGAGCGATAGCACCGACGTCTTTGCCGGCGACACCTTCATTGAGCATCGCGTTGGTCAGCACCGCCAGACCTGCCGCGTTGCCGTCCTGGCTGCTGCCGGCGGCAAAGATCAAGCGCATGTCGAACATCGGCAGCTCATGGGCTTCGACGAACATTACCTTGGCGCCTTCGGCGGTGTTCCAGGTTTGCACGTCGAGCTTGCGGCTGGCCGGGGCCTTGCCGTCGAGTTCGGCCAGCGATTGCAGTTTCTGGCTGGACTTGGCGTTGTCGAGGGCTTCGCTGGCCTTGCTGTCAGCGCTTGGCGTCAGGTAGAAGGCGGCAGAGCCGATCACTGCGACAGCAATCAGGCCGAGCAGCAGGCGTGGGGATTTGCGCTCACTCATGAGTCGTCTCCAGTGGCAGGACGTGGGCGACGCTGAGACGTTCGCGGGTGAAATACAGCTTGGCGGCGTTCTGGATATCTTGCGGAGTGACGCTTTCCAGATCGGCGAGTTCGGTGTCCATCAGTTTCCACGACAGGCCGACGGTTTCCAGCTGGCCTATGGCGGTGGCCTGGCTGGTGATCGAGTCACGTTCGAAGACCAGACCAGCGATCACTTGCGCACGCACGCGCTCCAGCTCTTCGGCGGACGGCGCGGTGGTTTTCAGCTGCTCCAGCAGTTTCCACAGGCCGGCCTCGGCTTGCGCCATGGTCTTTTTCTTCTGCGTGTTCGGGGTTGCCGACAGGGTGAACAGGCTGTCGCCACGGGTGTAGGCGTCGTAACTCGACGAACCGCCGGACACCAGCTCTTCGCCGCGCTCCAGTTGTGTCGGGATACGGCCGCTGTAACCACCGTCGAGCAGTGCCGAGATCAGGCGCAGAGCGTTGACCGAGCGCTTGTCTTCAGCGGTGGCGATGCTCGGCACATTGAAACCGAGCATCAGGCTAGGCAGCTGGGTTTGTACATGCAGGGTGATCTGGCGCTCGCCGGGCTCGGCCAGTTCCAGCGGTTTTTTCGCCGGTGGCACGTCGCGCTTGGCGATCGGGCCGAAATAGCGCTGGGCGAGAGTTTTGACTTCGTCCGGGGTAACGTCGCCGACCACTACAAGCGTGGCGTTGTTCGGCACATACCAGGATTGGTACCAGTGGCGCAGTTCTTCGACCTTCATCCGGTCGAGGTCAGCCATCCAGCCGATGGTGGGCGTGTGGTAGCCGCTGGCCGGGTAGGCCATGGCTTTGTAGCGCTCGTAGGCTTTGGACATCGGCTTGTCATCGGTGCGCAGACGGCGCTCTTCCTTGATGACTTCGATTTCCTTGGCGAATTCGTCGGCCGGCAGGCGCAGGTTGGCCATGCGGTCGGCTTCCAGCTCAAACGCTACGCCCAGACGGTCGCGGGCCAGCACCTGGTAATAAGCGGTGAAGTCGTCGCTGGTGAAAGCGTTCTCTTCGGCGCCGAGGTCGCGCAGGATCAGCGACGCTTCGCCGGGGCCAACTTTTTCGGTGCCCTTGAACATCATGTGCTCAAGCGCGTGTGACAGACCGGTCTGGCCCGGGGTTTCGTAGCTGGAGCCGACCTTGTACCAGACCTGCGAGACCACCACTGGCGCGCGATGGTCTTCGCGCACGACGACCTTGAGGCCGTTGTCGAGGGTGAATTCGTGAGTCGGTTGCGGGTCGGCCGCCAGGGCCGAAAGGGGCAGGCAGACTGTGCTGAGCAGCAGGCCTGCGGCGCGGCGGGCTAGAGCATTCATTCGTTTTTTAACCTGTTGGGCTGCCCGCTTGGTCTTAGCCTAGGCGGGCGAGGAGGTGCTAGGATACTGATCCGTTTTACTGGCGGCCACGCCTATCAGGCCACTGATCGGTCGATAGGTTGTATGGGTTTCCGGCAGAAGCTTTGAGTTTGTCAGCTAAACTCTGCGTTTTCGCCGACGATGCCGTTCCAGTCCTTCGTATTAATCGACCTTTGAGGTGCCTGTGGCGCCTCGACAAAATGTTGCGCGTGAACAAGCTGGATGAAACACAGTCTGTTCTGCATCGAATATTTATTTGCCGGGGCGCCCTTATGGCGCGTCGCTACCGTGAGATAGCCGTCCTCCATGTTTGGTTCCAACGACGACAAGAAGACCCCAGCTGCGGCTGGCGAGAAGAAAAGCCTGTTCGGATGGCTGCGTAAGAAACCGCAGCAACCCGTCGTCGAACAGCCGCCCGCGATTCCTGAGCCCGCCCCGGCACCTGCGCCTGTTGTAGAAGAAGAGCCGGCGCCGATTGTCCTGCCGATTGCCGAGCCGGTGTTGCAACCGTCGGTTGAGCCCGAGCCCGAGCCCGAGCCCGAGCCAGAAGCGCCAATGGTGGCCGAGTTGCCACTGACGCCGGCGGCCGAGCCGTGGCTGACCTTGCCGGTGGCGGAAGAGCCAGTGGCGTTGGTTGAAGAGGCTGCGCCGCACGTGACGCCAGTGATTCCTGCGCCTGCCGCGTTGGTTACCGAGGTTGCTCCGGCGCCTGTGGTCGAGCCGATTGTCGAGCCTGCGCCGGTTGTCCCTGAGCCTGTTGTTGCCGAGCCGGTTACCCCGGTGGCTGTTGCCCCGGCAGCGCCGGTCATTGCGCAGCCAGAGCCTGCACCTGCACCTGCACCTGTCGTCGCTGCGCCAGTTGTGCCGGTTGAAGTGGTTGCCGAAGCAGCCGTTGAAGCGCCCACCGAAGCTCCGCGCACCGAAGAAACCAAAGCCGGTTTCTTCGCCCGCCTGAAACAAGGTCTGTCGAAGACCAGCGCCAGCATCGGCGAGGGCATGGCCAGCCTGTTCCTTGGCCGTAAAACTATTGATGACGATCTGCTCGATGACCTCGAAACCCGTCTGCTCACCGCCGACGTGGGCGTCGAAGCCACCACGCAGATCATCCAGCGCCTGACCCAGAAGGTCGCCCGCAAAGAGCTGGCCGACGCCGACGCGCTGTACAAATCCCTGCAGGCCGAACTGGCCGCGATGCTCAAGCCGGTCGAACAACCGTTGAAAATCGTCTCGCAGAACAAGCCGTTCGTGATTCTGGTGGTCGGCGTCAACGGCGCCGGCAAAACCACCACCATCGGCAAACTGGCGAAGAAGCTGCAACTGGAAGGCAAGAAAGTCATGCTCGCCGCCGGTGACACCTTCCGCGCCGCTGCCGTGGAGCAATTGCAGGTCTGGGGCGAGCGCAACAAGATCCCGGTCATCGCCCAGCACACTGGCGCCGACTCGGCTTCGGTGATCTTCGACGCCGTGCAGGCCGCCAAGGCCCGTGGCATCGACGTACTGATCGCTGACACCGCCGGTCGCCTGCACACCAAAGACAACCTGATGGAAGAACTGAAAAAGGTTCGCCGGGTGATCGGCAAGCTCGACGCCGACGCGCCGCACGAAGTGCTGCTGGTGCTCGACGCCGGCACCGGCCAGAACGCGATCAATCAGGCCAAGCAATTCAACCAGACCGTCGAACTGACCGGCCTGGCGCTGACCAAGCTCGACGGCACCGCCAAGGGTGGGGTGATTTTCGCCCTGGCCAAGCAATTCGGCCTGCCGATCCGCTACATCGGCGTCGGTGAAGGCATCGACGATTTGCGTACTTTTGAAGCAGAACCCTTTGTCCAGGCACTGTTTGCCGAGCGGGAGCGTTCATGATTCGTTTCGAACAGGTCGGTAAACGCTACCCGAACGGTCACGTCGGCTTGCATGAGCTGAGCTTTCGAGTCCGTCGTGGCGAGTTCTTGTTTGTCACCGGCCATTCCGGTGCCGGTAAATCCACCCTGTTGCGCCTGCTGCTTGCGATGGAGCGTCCGACCAGCGGCAAATTGCTGCTCGCCGGGCAAGACCTGAGCACCATCAGCAACGCGCAGATTCCGTTCCTGCGTCGGCAGATCGGCGTGGTGTTCCAGAATCACCAGTTGTTGTTCGATCGCACGGTGTTCAACAACGTCGCGTTACCGCTGCAGATTCTCGGTCTGTCCAAAGCCGAGATCGCCAAGCGTGTCGATTCGGCGCTGGAGCGTGTGGCCCTGTCGGACAAAACCGATCTGTACCCCGGCGACCTGTCCACCGGTCAGCAACAGCGCGTCGGTATTGCCCGCGCCATCGTCCATCGCCCGGCCTTGCTGCTGGCCGACGAACCAACCGGTAACCTCGACCCGCGTCTGGCGGCCGAGATCATGGGCGTGTTCGAAGACATCAACCGTCTGGGCACCAGTGTGTTGATCGCCAGTCACGACCTGGCGTTGATCGCACGCATGCGCCACCGCATGTTGACCTTGCAACGCGGCCGATTGATCGGCGACGGGGAGGCTGGGGAATGAGTGCAACACGCAGTCCGAAGGTTTCCGAGCGCGTGGCCCCGAAAGCCGCCGATCCGCAGCCGCCGAAGAAGAAAAAACACGACGAAGACGACGGCCCGGACTTCGCCACGTTGTTCCGTGCCTGGGTCGAAAGCCATCGCGCCAGCCTGCTCGACAGCCTGCGCCGCCTCGGCAAGCAGCCGATCGGCAGCTTCTTCACCTGCATGGTGATGGCTGTGGCGCTGAGCCTGCCGATGGGCTTGTCGCTGCTGCTCAACAACGTCGAGCGTCTCGGCGGTTCGTGGCAGCGCGCGGCGCAGATCTCTTTGTATCTGCAACTCGACGCCAGCCCGCAGCAGGGTGAAGCCTTGCGCGAGCAGATCAAAGGCATGCCCGGCGTAGCTGATGCTGAATATGTCGGCCGCGATCAGGCGCTGGAGGAGTTCCAGCAGCAGTCCGGATTGGGTGAGGCCCTGCGCGAGCTGCCGGAGAACCCGTTGCCGGGCGTGGTGCTGGTGACCCCGAACGAGGTCGACAAGCCGACGCTGGAAGCATTAAGACAAAAACTTTCCGAGCTGCCCAAGGTACAACAGGCGCAACTTGATCTAGTCTGGGTCGAGCGTCTGGCCGCCATCCTCAAGCTGGGCGACCGGTTTGTCTTCGGTCTGACAGTGCTGTTGGTTTCTGCATTACTTTTGGTGATAGGCAATACCATTCGTCTTCATATTGAAAACCGCCGCACCGAGATAGAAGTGATTAAACTCGTCGGCGGCACTGACAGCTATGTGCGGCGTCCCTTCCTTTATATGGGCGCGTTGTATGGCTTCGGTGCAGGGCTGTTGTCCTGGGGCGTATTGGCGTTCGGCCTGAACTGGCTGAACGATGCGGTGGTTGGGCTGGCCGGCTTGTACGGCAGTGATTTCGCGCTGGCCGGAGTGCCAGTTGCCGACGGTCTGTCGCTCTTGCTTGGCGCGGTGCTGTTGGGTTATATCGGTGCATGGATTGCAGTCGCACGTCATCTCAGGGAGCTGGCGCCGAAGTAGAATCTTTTTTGCGCGTGATTGGCCTCGCGGTTTTTTTGGGAACTTGTACTTGAGTTTCCGGTCAATTTTTCGCAGTGCTGAAAGGCATGAGTCTGTAAGTCGGAGGTTTTTTCGTATGACCAATTCTTTGCAACCTGCGTATGCGTTGGTTCCCGGTGCGAACCTGGAAGCCTATGTACACACCGTCAACAGCATTCCATTGCTGACGCCGGAGCAGGAGCGTGAACTGGCCGAGAGTCTCTACTATGAGCAGGATTTGGGGGCGGCTCGGCAGATGGTGCTCGCCCACCTGCGTTTTGTCGTACACATTGCCCGTAGCTATTCCGGCTACGGTCTGGCTCAGGCTGACCTGATCCAGGAAGGTAACGTCGGCCTGATGAAGGCCGTCAAACGCTTCAACCCGGAAATGGGTGTGCGTCTGGTGTCGTTCGCTGTGCACTGGATCAAGGCGGAAATTCACGAGTTCATCCTGCGCAACTGGCGCATTGTGAAAGTCGCGACCACCAAGGCCCAGCGCAAGCTGTTCTTCAACCTGCGCAGCCAGAAGAAACGTCTGGCATGGCTGAACAACGAGGAAGTCCACCGTGTGGCGGAAAGCCTCGGCGTTGAGCCGCGGGAAGTGCGCGAGATGGAAAGTCGCCTGACGGGCCATGACATGGCCTTCGACCCGGCGGCTGAAGCCGACGACGACAGTGCTTTCCAGTCGCCGGCCAACTATCTGGAAGACCACCGGTACGACCCGGCGCGTCAACTGGAAGATGCCGACTGGAGTGACAACTCCAACCACAACCTGCACGAAGCGCTGGAAGTGCTGGACGACCGCAGCCGTGATATCCTCTACCAGCGCTGGCTGGCAGAAGAGAAGGCCACGCTGCACGACCTGGCGCAGAAGTACAACGTGTCGGCCGAGCGTATCCGTCAGCTCGAGAAGAGCGCGATGAACAAGCTCAAGTTGTCGATCGCCGCGTAACCGGTGAGCAGGCAATAAAAAACGCCCCGATCAGCAATGATCGGGGCGTTTTTGTATGCAGCGTTAAAGCTGATCAGATCAGCGCTGAACCACGCGCAATTGCTTGCTGGCCGGTTCTTTCGGCAATACGCGTTTGGCAACTACGTAGTGCTTTTCCCAGTACGGCTTGTTCAGGGTGTCGATGCTTACCGACTTGCCGCGACGCGGCGCGTGGATGAAGCGGTCGTTGCCCAGGTAGATCGCAACATGATTGACCCGACGGCTCTTGATGTTGAAGAAGATCAGGTCGCCGGGCTTGAGGTCCTTGCGCTCGACCTTCTCGCCATGACCGCTGGCCATGGCATTGGAAGTGCGTGGCAGGTCGAACGTGGCGTCGTTGAACGCGTATTTGACCAGGCCGCTGCAATCGAAGCCTTTACTTGGGCTGCTGCCGCCCCAACGATAAGGTGTACCGAGGACGTTTACCGCGCGGCTGAGGACGTTGCTGCTTTCCTTGCTCGCCATCGGTGGCACCAGCTTGCCGTGGCTCTTGCTGCTCAGCGTGGTGGTTTTGCTTTTGCTGCTTTTGCTCGAAGGGGCAGAAGCATGGGATTTAGGGGTGAAACCGTTGACGTTGGGAAGACGTTGCTCACGATTGGTGGCGTGGGCGGCCAGTGGCATTAATAGGCAGATGGTTAGCCATGTCTTGAAAAATGGTCGCATTAGGCGTGGCTCTTATGTGTTAGCGCGCAACTTTATAACAGCTTTTTTGTCTGTTCCGAGGCCGTTGGTCGATTCAACCTCGGGGTCAATTTCGTTCAACAAGCGGTAAATTGAGCCAATTGTCGGACAGAACCCAAGCCCCACAAGGCTTTGCGCAAGGTGTAACAGTGACGAGCCACTTGTCGGCTCGACATAAAAAAGTCACACAGATGCAGAAAATATTTATCTATCGAGGCAAATGAGGTCATTCATGAACCGCTATCAATCCCAGGATACACACAGCAAAGTCATCGGTTATCTGCTGTGGATTTTCGGTTTCACCGGCGCTCACCGCTTCTATTACGGCAAACCTGTGACCGGGACGATCTGGTTTTTCACCTTCGGTTTGCTGGGCATTGGTTGGCTGATCGATCTATTTCTGATCCCGGCGATGGATCGCGAAGCCGATCTGCGTTTTACCGCAGGGCCGATCGAGTACAACGTCGCGTGGATTCTGCTGACGTTCCTTGGGGTGTTCGGTGTGCACCGGATGTACCAGGGGAAGTGGATCAGCGGGCTGGTGTATCTGCTGACGGGCGGGTTGTTCTTTGTTGGCGTGCTGTATGACTTCTGGACACTGAATGATCAGGTCTCGGTGCGCAACGCGCAGAATCGCGGCGCCTTCCAGTAACCCGTGGCGAGGGGATTTATCCCCTTTGGGCTGCGAAGCGGCCCTGAATCCGAGAACGCGGTGGATAGGATCCACCGCGTGCAATGGCTTCGCGACTGCTTCGCAGCCGAACGGGGATAAATCCCCTCGCCACAATATGCCTTGGTATCAAGCTTGGTGGCTGATCCGGCCGTCCACCAAGGTGTAACGAACCACGCCCGGCAATGTATGCCCCAGGAACGGGCAGTTCTCGCCTTTTGACAACCAGTTCTCACCGGCCACCGTCGAAGCCTGCGGGTCGAACAGCACGATATCCGCCGCACCACCCACCGTCAGTTTGCCCGCTGGCAGGCGCAACGCCTCGGCCGGGCCAGCGCTCAAACGGGCGAGCAGCGTCGGTAGATCCAGCAAGCCATCCTCAACCAGCGTCATCGCCAATGGCAGCAACAGCTCAACACTGCTGATGCCCGGCTCGGTCGCACCGAACGGCGCCAGTTTGGCGTCACGTTCATGCGGTTGGTGATGACTGGAGATCGCCGAGACCACACCGGACTTCACCGCCTCGCGCAGCCCATCACGGTCAGCGCGAGTGCGCAGCGGCGGCTGCACGTGATACAGGCTGTTGAAGTCGATCAGCGCCTCATCGGTCAGGATCAGTTGATACAGCGCCACATCCGCCGTCACCTGCAAACCACGGGCCTGAGCCTGAGCAATCAGCGCCACACCGCGAGCGCTGGTCAGTTGGCTGAAATGTGCGCGCACGCCGGTTTGCTCGACCAGCAGCAGATCACGAGCCAGCGCCACGGTTTCAGCCGTTTCCGGAATCCCCGGCAGACCGAGGAAGCTGGCCACCGCGCCTTCGTGAGCCAAGCCACCTTCAGCCAGATCGTGGTCCTGCGAGTTGAAAATCACCGTCAGATCGAAGGTCGCCGCATATTCCAGCGCCCGGCACAGGGTGCGGGTGTTGCGGAAACTCTCCAGACCGTTGCCGAACGCCACACAACCGGCGTCGCGCAGGGCCACCAGCTCCGCCAGTTGCTCGCCGTCCAGGCCTTTGCTCAGCGCGCCAATCGGAAACACCTTGGTGTTGCCGGCCTCACGGGCGCGGTCGAGGATCAGCTCGGCCACGGCCGAGGTGTCGAGCACCGGTTTGGTTTTCGGCGGGCAGCACAGGCTGGTCACACCGCCAGCGGCCGCTGCACGGGTTTCGCTGACGATCGAACCTTTGCGGCTGTAGCCCGGCTCGCGCAGGGCCACGTTCAGGTCGACGAGGCCCGGTGCGGCGACAAGGCCTTGGGCGTCGATGGTTTCCACTGCCGTGAAACCCGCTGGGGCCGCGCCGAGGGCGACGATCTTGCAGGCTTCAACGTGAATGTCGGTGATTTGATCCAGGCCGCTGCTTGGATCGATGACGCGTGCGCCGAGAATGCTGAGCTTCACTGGGCGTTCTCCTGCTCGAATTGACGCTGCGCGGTTTGTCCGCTCATGGCCATGGACAACACAGCCATACGAATCGCGATGCCGTAAGTGACCTGATTGAGAATCACCGAGTGCGGGCCGTCGGCCACTGCGGACTCGATCTCCACCCCGCGGTTGATCGGCCCCGGGTGCATGACGATGCAATCCGGTTTGGCCCCGGCCAGGCGCGCGGTGGTCAAGCCGAACAGGCGGTAGAACTCGCCTTCGCTCGGCAGCAGGCCGCCGGTCATGCGTTCACGCTGCAGGCGCAGCATGATCACCACGTCGACGTCTTTCAGGCCTTCGGTCATGTCGGTGTAGACCTTCACGCCGTACTGCTCGATGCCGATCGGCAACAGGGTTTTCGGCGCGATCACGCGGATGTCCGGGCAGCCGAGTGTTTTCAGGGCAAGCATGTTCGAGCGCGCCACCCGCGAATGCAGGATGTCGCCGACGATGGCCACCGAGAGGTTTTCGAAACTGCCCTTGTGCCGACGGATGGTGAGCATGTCGAGCATGCCCTGCGTCGGGTGAGCGTGACGGCCGTCGCCGCCGTTGATGATCGCCACTTGCGGGCAAACATGTTCGGCGATGAAGTGTGCGGCGCCGGAATCACCGTGGCGCACGACGAACATGTCAGCAGCCATGGCTTCGAGGTTGCGCAAGGTGTCGAGCAGCGTTTCACCTTTACTTGCCGACGAAGTCGACACGTTCAGGGTGATCACGTCCGCCGACAGCCGCTGAGCGGCCAGTTCGAAGGTGGTGCGGGTGCGGGTCGAATTTTCGAAGAACACGTTGCACACGGTCTTGCCGCGCAGCAACGGGACTTTCTTCACCGCCCGGGCACCGACTTCGAGGAACGAGTCGGCAGTGTCGAGGATTTCCGTCAGCAACTCGCGGCGCAGGCCGTCGAGCGAGAGGAAGTGGCGCAGCTGGCCCTGATCATTGAGCTGCAGCGGGCGCTTGGTATCTAGAGGCGTCATCGCGAGGGGGACTCTCAATAGGGCGGATTAAAGGTTGAAGTCTTGCAGTTCGAGCGTCAGCGGCTCGGGGCCGGACAGCTTCACCCGTTCGTGAGCGGCCAGCGACAGGGTCGCGCCGACCACGTTCGGGCGGATCGGAAGCTCGCCGGCGTCCAGATCCAGCAGGCAGACCAGCGTCACGCTGGCCGGGCGGCCGTAGTCGAACAATTCGTTCATGGCGGCGCGGATGGTGCGGCCGCTCATCAGCACGTCATCGATCAGCACCAGATGCTGGCCTTCGATCTCGAAGGGCAGGGCGGACGGCCGTACTTGCGGGTGCAGACCGTTCTGGCTGAAGTCGTCGCGGTAGAAGGACACATCCAGCGTGCCCAGCGGCGCGTCGCTGCCCAGCTCCTTGAGCAGTGCCTGCGCGACCCAGATGCCGCCAGTGCGAATGCCGATGTATCGCGGTTCAGTGATTTCACGCTGGGCAAGGTGCGCCTTGAGGCGGGTCGCCATCTGGCTGATCAGATCGGCGGGATTGGGCAGACTCATGGTTGCTCCTTCTTTGACCCGAGACTCGTCCTGCCGGACATGACTGGGTTTTTAGCCAAAAGAAAAGCGCCGAAGCGCTTGTCAGGATTCAAATAGTGCGGTGTTTTCATCGAGCCAGCCCTGCAACAGCAGAGCGGCGGCGATGGCATCGACCGGGTTGTCGCGGTAACTGCCTTTTTGCCCGCCACGCACCAGACGCTCGCCCTTGGCCTCGAAAGTGGTCAGGCGTTCGTCGTGGGTATAGAAGGGCACGTTGAAGCGGCCATTGAGGCGGCGGGCGAATTTCTCGGCGCGCAGGCACATTTCGCTCGGCGTGCCGTCCATGTTCAGCGGCAGGCCGACGACGACGGCGTCGGGCTTCCATTCCTTGAACAGCGCTTCAACCTGATTCCAGTCGGGAATGCCGTTTTGCGCTTTCAGGGTGCACAGCTCGCGGGCCTGGCCGGTAATCACCTGGCCGACCGCGACGCCGATCTGTTTGGTGCCGTAGTCGAAGCCGAGAATCAGGCGCAGGGCCATCAGGCGTGCCCCGCCTGGCTGGTTAGCAGGCTGAGGTTGATCCCCAGGTGCCTGGCCGCAGCCTCGAGGCGCAGTTCGCTGCTGGTGTTGAACAGGATGTCGGCGTCGTACGGGCAGGTCAGCCAGGCGTTGTCGGCCATTTCGGCTTCGAGTTGCCCGGCTTCCCAACCGGCGTAGCCGAGGGCGATCAGGCTTTTTGCCGGGCCGACGCCGTCCGCGATGGCGAACAGCACGTCTTGCGAGGTCGACAGAGCCAGATCACCGTCCAGTTGCGCAGTGGCCTGGAAAGTCTTGCCCGCCGGGTGCAACACAAAACCGCGATCGGTCTGCACCGGGCCGCCGATGAAGATCGGCACATGCTGGCAGAGGGCCGGCGGATCGATGTCCGGGCGCAATTGCTCAAGAATGTCGGCCAGATTCAGCTCTTGCGGTCTGTTGACCACAATCCCCATAGCGCCATTGGCCGTGTGCTCGACGATGTAGGTCAAGGTGTGGGCAAAGTTCGGGTCGGCCATGTGTGGCATGGCGATCAGGAATTGATGCTTGAGGTAGCTGGGGCTGACGTTTTTCATGTGCGCTAGTGTGGCGTTCGGGGGGCGAACTGACAAGCTGGAGATGCTGACAACAACACAGACCGCTTGTTGGAACATGGCATTTGTGGCGAGGGGATTTATCCCCGTTGGGGCGCAAAGCGGCCCTGAATCGATTGGTACGGTCTGCTGACACTCCGTGAATGATGGTTTTGCGACTGCTGCGCAGCCGAACGGGGATAAATCCCCTCGCCACAATGAATCTCGTTGCTACAGGAATATTCAGTTGCTGGAGAGCTTGTCGCCGCGGGCGAATTTCCAGGTGCGGATGATTTCCAAACGGTCGATATCCGACAAGTCCCCGGTAAACGGGGCAAATGGCGCCGCCAGTCGGACAATGCGCTGCGCTGCCTGATCCAGCAACGGCTGACCGGAAGACTCCAGCACCAGCACTTCATACAGCGAGCCGTCGCGGTTGATCGAGACCATCAGGCGCAAATTGCCGTAGATCTGCTTGCGTCGAGCCTCTTCGGGGTAATTGAGGTTGCCGATGCGCTCGACCTTCTTGCGCCAATCGTCTTTGTACCAGGCGCCCTTGTCGCGCATGGTCGACGCCGCGCTCAAACGGTGAATGCGCGGGCGTTTGGCGTACAGCTGTTGTTCCTTGGCCAGTTCGGCTTCGAGGCTGGCGATGTCGCTGGACAGCTGCGAGCTGTCGAACTCCGGCGCGTCGACTGTCGGCTTGACCTCGGTCTTGGCTTCTTCTTTCTTGGTCGGCGCTTTTTTCGGCTGCGGCGCGACGGTGGTCACCGCTGCCTTGGGCGCGGCTTCCTGCACTTGCGGCTTGGCGGCCGGCGGCGGAGTGACCTTTTTGACCTGGTTGTCCTGGAATGGCGCGACCTCGGTGGTCTTCGGGATTGCCTTCTTGTCCAGCGTGCCGCTGCCTTCCTGATGTTCCTGGGCGAGAAAGTCTGCCTTCTCTGGCTTCTTCTCACTCTTGAAGGTGGCGAGGGTAATTTCCAGGGTTTTGCTGATCTGCTTGGGCTCGACCATCGTGAAGCCGACGCCCAGCAGCAGCGCCAAATGAATCAGCGCCGCGAGAAACAGGGTAAATCCGAGGCGATCGGCCGGGCGCACGCCACGATGGGCGAGTTCAACGGGCAGATCGGACGGGAGGGTCATGACAGAAAAACCAACATCGCGTTTTTACGGGCTCGGCATGATAACGCAATGTTGGTTTTTAGCTGCAAGCTTCAAGTGGCAAGCGACATAAGGGCAGCTGCAAGTTTCGAGCGGCAAGCTGCAAGTAAAAGCTTGTAGCTCATGGCTTGCGGCTTGTAGCTGGCCGTCAGACTTGCTGCTTGCGGCTAGAGGCTTGCAGCTTCTTCTCGATAGCATCCATGAGCATGCCGCCGATGTCAGTGCCAAACGCGTTGTCGATTTCGCGGATGCAGGTCGGGCTGGTGACGTTGATTTCGGTCAGGCTTTCACCGATCACGTCGAGACCGACGAACAGCAGGCCTTTCTCGCGCAGGGTCGGGCCGACCTGAGCGGCGATCCAGCGATCCTTGTCAGTCAGCGGACGCGCTTCACCACGACCACCAGCGGCAAGGTTGCCACGGGTTTCGCCCTGCGCCGGAATCCGCGCCAGGCAATAATCCACCGGCTCGCCGTCGATCATCAGAATACGTTTGTCGCCGTCCTTGATCGCCGGCAGGTAAGCCTGGCCCATGATCTGCTGGCCACCGAGGGCGGTCAGGGTTTCGAGGATCACCGACAGGTTCGGATCACCGGCGCGGTGACGGAAGATCGACGTGCCGCCCATGCCGTCCAGCGGCTTGAGGATCACATCGCCGTGTTTCGCGGCAAATTCACGCAGCACATCGGCGCGACGGCTGACCACGGTCGGCGGCGTGCACTGCGGGAACAGCGTGGCGAACAGTTTTTCATTGCAGTCGCGCAGGCTTTGCGGCTTGTTCACTACCAGCACGCCAGCGGTTTCGGCTTGTTCGAGCAGATAAGTGGAGTAGACAAACTCCATGTCGAACGGCGGGTCCTTGCGCATCAGGATCACGTCCAGATCGCTCAGCAGGTTGTCCTGCTCGGCGTCCAGTTCGAACCATTTTTCCGGGTTGGCGAAGACTTTCAGCGGACGCATGCGCGCCCGTGCCTGACCTTCGCCCTGGTACAGGTCGCGCTGTTCCATATAGAACAGCTCCCAGCCGCGCTTCTGCGCAGCCAGCAGCATGGCCAGCGAGCTATCCTTTTTATAGGAGATGCTGGCGATAGGGTCCATGACAATCCCGACGCGAACGCTCATTGGGTTTTCCTCGAAAATTGGCTACCGGATCGGTATTGAAAAAGTGCCGCCAGAGTGGCGCTGGCAGGGTTTTCGGTCAAGGGAAAACCCGTCGATAGATTGCATGTAGAGACTGTGCTAAAAAGGCTGCCATGCCGTGCTGGCCCTTGAGCATCAAGGGTTTCCGGTCATCAGTCATCGCAAAACGGACAATTTGATTCGCAAAGGCGACGGTAGAGCCCCCTTATGGAACAGCAGTCCAGCGCCTTGAAGGTCATGGTGATCGACGACTCGAAAACGATTCGTCGCACCGCCGAAACATTGTTGAAAAATGTCGGGTGCGAAGTGATCACGGCGATCGATGGTTTCGACGCGTTGGCGAAGATCGCCGACAACCACCCCGGAATCATTTTTGTCGACATCATGATGCCGCGTCTGGATGGTTATCAGACCTGCGCTTTAATCAAGAACAACAGCGCGTTCAAGGCCACACCGGTGATCATGCTGTCGTCCAGGGACGGCTTGTTCGACAAGGCCAAGGGGCGGATTGTCGGTTCTGATCAATTTTTGACCAAGCCTTTCAGCAAGGAAGAACTGCTCAACGCGATCCAGGCCCATGTTCCGGGCTTCGCCGCCGTTTTGCCGCAGTAAGACACGCACAGAGACACGCGGCCAGCGGGCCGGGCGTCGACAAGAAAAATGGGGAAAACCATGGCACGTATCCTGATCGTCGATGATTCGCCGACTGAAATGTACAAACTCACCGGCATGCTCGAAAAGCACGGCCATGAAGTGCTCAAGGCCGAAAACGGCGCCGATGGCGTGGCCCTGGCCCGTCAGGAAAAACCCGACGCGGTGCTGATGGACATCGTCATGCCCGGCCTCAATGGTTTTCAGGCCACCCGCCAGTTGACCAAGGACGCCGACACCAGCCATATCCCGGTGATCATCATCACCACCAAGGATCAGGAGACCGACAAGGTCTGGGGCACCCGTCAGGGCGCCAAGGACTACCTGACCAAACCGGTCGACGAAGACACCCTGATCAAGACCCTGAACAACGTGCTCAAAGGCTGATCGCGCGACCATGAGCGAATCGCTGACCGCGTTCGAACTGATCTGGCAGATCGACCAGCGCTGCCGCTTGCTGGCGGCAGACTTGCCGTCGCAACCGGCGCGCCAGGATCGCTGGAGCGGCATCGGCTTTCGCCTCGGCGAGCATTGGTATGTGGCGCCGATGGGCGAAGTCAGCGAAGTGCTGCACGAACCGCGTTTCACGCAATTGCCCGGGGTCAAACCGTGGGTCAAAGGCGTGGCTAACCTGCGCGGACGACTGCTGCCGATCATGGATCTGTGCGGTTTTTTCGGGCATGAGCTATCGCCGCTGCGCAAACAGCGCCGGGTGCTGGTGGTCGAGCATGGGGATGTGTTTGCCGGGCTGATGGTCGATGAAGTCATTGGCTTGCAGCACTTTGAGCAGGACAGCTTCGAGCCCATTTCGATCAGCAAGCGTCAGGGCTCGAAGGCCGAGTTCGTCAAAGGCTATTTCCGGCGTGAGCAGAACTGGCGAGTGTTCAGCCTGTTTGCGCTGGCCAGATCCCCGGTGTTCATGAGCGTCGCGATATAACCGCAACAACGGAGAACCCATTGTGGGAATCAACTCTGTGATGAGGAAATATTGGGGTTGAGAAGATCCTGTGGTGAAGGGCTTTTGTAGTGAGTGGATGTGTGGATGAGGGAATTTGTGGGTGAAATAAACCTGTGGCGAGGGGATTTATCCCCGTTGGGTCGCGCAGCGGCCCCAAAGTCTGCAATGGGCTGACCATCGTCAGTGCATGCAAAATTTTGCGACTGCTTCGCAGCCGAACGGGGATAAATCCCCTCGCCACATAACCCCATCTCTAAAGAACTCCATTACCACAGGACTTCCTTACACAAGGCCAGCTCCCACAGGTTGTTCGATGAGCTTCAAACAGGCGAGGACCGATGATAAAAGCAAAAACAGGCAAGCCGGCGGAAGGATCGCGCAGTCGCTCGCAGATCATTGTGCTGTTCATCGCATTGATCGTGTTCATCATGCTGCTGTTCGCCAACTTCGCTTACCTCAACACCCAGGCGAACTACGACAAACAGTACATCGGACATGCCGGTGAACTGCGCGTGCTCTCGCAACGCATCGCTAAAAACGCCACTGAAGCCGCCGCCGGCAAGGCTGCCGCGTTCAAACTGCTGAGTGATGCGCGCAACGATTTCGCCCAGCGCTGGGGTTACCTGAAGAAGGGCGACCCGGCCACCGGACTGCCACCGGCCCCCGCCACCGTGCGCCCGGAAATGCGCGCCGTGCAGCTGGACTGGGAACGCCTGCTGAAAAACACCGACGCCATTCTCTCCAGCGAACAGACCGTGCTGTCGCTGCATCAAGTCGCCGCGACGCTGGCCGAAACCGTGCCGCAGTTGCAAATCGAATACGAAAAAGTCGTCGAAATTCTTCTGCAACGTGGCGCCCCGGCCGCGCAGGTGGCGATGGCCCAGCGTCAATCGTTGCTGGCCGAACGCATTCTCGGTGCGGTCAACACTGTGCTCGCCGGTGACGAAAATTCCCAGCAAGCCGCCGACGCCTTTGGCCGCGACGCCACCCGTTTCGGCCAAGTGCTCAACGGCATGCTCCAGGGCAATCCGACGCTGAAAATCAGCCAGGTCGAAGACCACGACGCCCGCGCCCGTTTGAGTGAAATCTCCGAACTGTTCCAGTTCGTCTCCGGCTCCGTGGACGAAATCCTCGAAACCTCGCCGGAACTGTTCAAGGTGCGTGAGTCGGCCACCAATATCTTCAGCCTCTCGCAAACCCTGCTCGACGAAGCCTCACACCTGGCCAGCGGTTTCGAAAACCTCGCCGGCGGGCGCAGCACCGACACCATCGGTGGCTACGTGCTGGGCTTGCTGGCGCTGGCCTCGATCATCCTCATCGGTATGGTCATGGTTCGCGAAACCAATCGCCAGTTGCGCGAAACCGCTGAGAAGAACGAGCGCAACCAGAACGCGATCATGCGTCTGCTCGATGAAATCGAAGACCTCGCCGACGGCGATCTGACGGTGACCGCCTCGGTGACCGAAGACTTCACCGGCACCATCGCCGACTCGATCAACTACTCGGTCGACCAATTGCGTGATCTGGTCGCGACCATCAACCTCACCGCCGGCCAGGTTGCCGCTGCGGTGCAGGAAACCCAAGCCACCGCCATGCATTTGGCGCAAGCCTCGGAGCATCAGGCGCAGCAGATTTCCGAAGCGTCTACAGCGATCAGCGACATGGCGCAGTCCATCGATCAGGTCTCGGCCAACGCCGCCGAATCGTCGGCAGTGGCCGAGCGCTCCGTGGAAATTGCCAACAAGGGCAACGAGGTGGTGCACAACACCATTCACGGCATGGACAACATTCGCGAACAGATTCAGGACACCGCCAAGCGCATCAAGCGTCTGGGTGAGTCGTCGCAGGAGATCGGCGACATCGTCAGCCTGATCGACGACATTGCTGATCAGACCAACATCCTCGCCCTCAATGCCGCCATTCAAGCATCGATGGCCGGTGACGCCGGACGCGGTTTTGCCGTGGTCGCCGACGAGGTACAACGGTTGGCCGAGCGTTCATCCGCCGCCACCCGGCAGATCGAAACCCTGGTGCGGGCGATTCAGACCGACACCAACGAAGCCGTGATTTCGATGGAGCAGACGACCACCGAAGTGGTGCGCGGCGCGCGACTGGCGCAGGATGCCGGTGTGGCCCTGGAAGAAATCGAAGGCGTTTCGAAGACCCTCGCGGCGCTGATTCAAAGCATCTCCAACGCGGCGCAGCAGCAGACGTCGTCGGCCGGGCAGATCTCGCTGACGATGAACGTGATCCAGCAGATCACCTCGCAAACGTCGTCCGGCTCCACGGCCACCGCCGAGAGCATCGGCAATCTGGCAAAAATGGCCAGTCAGTTGCGCCGTTCGGTGTCTGGATTCACCTTGCCGGCAGCGTCCGCGCCGGCGACGGATAAAGTGTGATCGGAGCGGTTATGGGTGATCGCCACGACTACGTGGCCCTCGAATGGGTCAAAGGCGAAATTGCCGAAACGCTGAAACAGGCGCATCAGGCGATTGAAGCCGTGCTTGATGATCCGCAGGCCTTTCCCGGTCTGGACGAGTGCCTGGATTACATCCATCAGGTGCACGGCAGCTTGCAGATGGTCGAGTTCTACGGCGCCGCTTTGCTCGCCGAAGAGATGGAGCATCTGGTCGAAGCCTTGCAGCACGAGCGCGTCAGCCACCGCGACGAAGCCCTGCACCTGTTGCTGCAAGCCCTCGGGCAATTGCCGATCTACCTTGACCGCGTACAGAGCGCCCGCCGCGATTTGCCGTTGGTGGTGCTGCCGCTGATCAACGATCTGCGCAGCGCCCGGGGCGAAAGCCTGTTGTCGGAAACCAGCCTGTTCAGCCCGCAACTGCCGGAGCTGCCGCCGCTGAGCGCAGAGGCACTGGCGCTGCTGGAACCGGCAGAGCTGCCGAACGTGCTGCGCAAACTGCGTCAGATGCTGCAAATGGCTTTGGTCGGTTTGCTCCGTGAGCAAGACGACCAGACGCACCTTGGGTATCTGGCGAAAGTCTTCACACGCCTTGAAGCCTTGAGCGGCGAGGCGCCGTTGAGCCCGTTGTGGCACGTCGCCTCGGCGCTGGTCGAGGGCATGCGCGAAGGCGCGATTGCCAACAGCCCCGCGCTGCGCAGCCTGTTCAAGGATGCCGACAAGGAACTCAAGCGTCTGCTCGAGCAAGGCATGCCCGGCCTCAACCAGCCGCCACCTGCGGAGCTGCTGAAAAGCCTGTTGTTCTATATTGCCAAAGCCGAACACCCCACCGGGCAGATGCTGACCATGAAAGATCGCTACTCCCTGGACGACGCGTTGCCCGACAGCGCGATGCTCGACGAAGAGCGCGCGCGCCTCGCCGGCCCCGACCGCGACGCCATGCGCTCGGTGTTGGCGGCGCTGTGCGAAGAACTGGTGCGGGTCAAGGAACGCCTCGACCTGTTCGTGCGCAGCGACCGTCAGCACACCTCGGATCTGGAGACGTTGCTGGCGCCGCTGCGGCAGATCGCCGACACCTTGGCCGTGCTCGGTTTTGGCCAGCCGCGCAAGGTCATCATCGATCAACTGGCGGTGGTGCTCAGCCTCGCCCAAGGTCAGCGCGAACCGAACGATGCGATCCTGATGGACGTTGCCGGCGCCTTGCTCTATGTCGAGGCGACGCTGGCCGGGATGGTCGGCACTGTCGAGCCGGAAAGCCCGGAAGATTCGCGCCTGCCGACCACCGACCTGACGCAGATCCATCAGATCGTGATCAAGGAAGCGCGCATCTGCCTGCAACAGGCCAAGGACATGATCGTCGACTACATCGACGCCGATTGGGATCGCCAGCAACTGCAACCGCTGCCGGCGCTGCTGACCCAGGTGCGCGGTGCGCTGGCGATGATTCCGCTGAGCCGTGCGGCGAGCCTGGTCGAGGCCTGCAACGGTTTTATCCGTGAACACTTGCTGCTCGATCCACATGAGCCGGGTTGGGAGCAACTGGATCATCTGGCCGATGTCATCAGCAGCCTTGAGTACTACCTCGAACGCTTGAGCGACGACCCGCAGGCGCCGGGTGAACAACTGCTGGATGTTGCGCAGAAATCCCTCGCCAGTCTGGGCTTCTTCCCCGATGAGCAGCCCGATGAACAGCCCGGTGCGCAGCATGTGCCGGTACTCGACGACGTGCTCAGCCCCAGCGAAGCGCTGGTCATGCAGGACATGCAGGCGCTCGACGATCCGCAGATTGTGCAGTCGCTGGCCGACGTTCTTGCAAGCCCGGTGTCATCGGTCAATCCGCCCGCGCGGGTCACCCCCGGCAGCCTGATGCCGCCGCCAGCCGATGAAGAACCGGTCGACGATGAACTGCGCGAAGTGTTTCTCGAAGAGACCGATGAGGTCCTCGAAATCCTTCACGAGTACTTGCCGCGCTGGACAGCCAATCCACAGGATCGTCCGGCGTTGACCGAACTGCGCCGGGCCTTCCACACCTTGAAGGGCAGCGGGCGCATGGTCCGTGCACTGATCCTCGGTGAACTCGCCTGGGCGGTGGAAAACCTGCTCAACCGCGTGCTTGAACAAAGCGTCGAGCCCGGCCCGGTGGTGCAACAACTGCTCACCGACACAGTGTTGTTGCTGCCCGAACTGATCAACGAATTCGCCACCAACAGCCAGCGTCAACGCAGCGATGTCGATCAACTCGCCGCCCGCGCGCATGCCCTGGCCAAAGGCGTTGAACCGCTGGCCGCCGAAGACGTCGCGGATGTCGCGGCGCTCGACCCGTTGTTGCTGGAGATCTTCCGCAACGAAGCGGAAACCCATCTGGCCAGCCTCAACCGTTTTCTCGATCAAGCCGCCGAGCATGTGCCGCTGCAAGCCAGCGACGAATTGCAGCGTGCCTTGCACACGCTCAAGGGCAGCGCGTCGATGGCCGGCGTGTTGCCGATTGCCGAACTCGCCGCACCGCTTGATCAACTGGCCCGCGAATTCAAGGCGCATCAGTTGCCGCTGGATCTCGACGAAGTGGAGTTGCTCCTCGAAGCCGAAGGCCTATTTCGCGTCGGTCTGCGTCAGCTCAAGCACGATCCGCTGGCGCCGATTGTCGGTGCGCAGTCGCTGATCAAACGCACCGACACGCTGCTTTCCGAACGTCTGGAATCGATCCTCAACGCGCCTAACACCGGCCTGCGGATCAAGCGCGATCCGCAACTGCTCAACAACTTTCTCGCCCAGGGCATGGACATCCTGCTCGACGCCGAAAGCTTGTTGCAGCGCTGGCAGCAACACCCCGGCGAGCGTCAGGAACTCAGTGCGTTGCTGGATGAACTGACGACGCTGGGCGAAGGCGCGCACCTCGCTGATCTGCTGCCGGTCGACGTGTTGTGCGAAGCCTTGCTTGACCTCTATGGCGCCGTGGAAGAGAGCAGTCTGGCGGTCAGCGAGCGGTTTTTCCACGAGGCACAGAACGCCCACGAAGCGCTGATCAACATGCTCGACGAACTGGCCGCCGGCCAGGAAGTCACGCCGCAACCGGCGCGGATTCGGGCGCTGCATGAGCTGCTCGATGAAAGCCTCGACCCGTCGTCGATGGGCCTGATTCGCAGCGACGGTAGCCGCACGCTGAGTATTCGCGAACTGGGTGCAGCGACTGCCGAGCTGGCGAAAACCGCTGCTTCCCCGGCACCGGACGATGAGATCGTCGAGATCTTCCTCGAAGAGGCCGTGGACATTCTCGACAGCGCTGGCCAGGCCTTGCAGCGCTGGTTGAGCGACCCGGACAACGCCGCGCCACTGTCGTCGCTGCAACGCGATCTGCACACCCTCAAGGGTGGCGCGCGCATGGCAGAAGTCGAGGCCATCGGCGACCTCGCCCAGGAACTGGAAAGCCTTTATGAAGGCCTGGGTGATCGGCGCTACAGTCACAACGATGCCTTGGGTCGCTTGCTGCACAAGGGTCATGACCGTTTGGCCTTGTTGCTGGAGCAACTGCAAAACCATCAGCCGCTGACCCCGGCGCAAGAGCTGATCGAGACGATCCGGCAGGTGCGTCAGGGCCAGACCCTCAATGAAACGCCGCACGCCGCACAACACGACAGCGCCGGGCATGATCCTGAGTTGCTGGACATCTTCCTCGAAGAAGGTTTCGACATTATCGAGAACTCCGGCGCCGCGTTGTTGCGCTGGCAGGCCGAACCGGGCAATCGGCAGGAAGTGGAAACTCTTTTACGCGACCTGCACACGCTCAAGGGCGGCGCGCGAATGGTCGAGATCGGACCGATTGGCGACCTCGCCCATGAGCTGGAATACCTTTATGAAAGTCTCTCGGCCGGGACGTTGCAGCCATCGACGGAGCTGTTCGCGCTGGTGCAGCGCGGCCATGACCGCCTGGCGCAAATGCTCGATGGGGTGCGCGCCGGGCAGCCGTGTCCGCCAGCGGATCGGCTGATCAATGCGATCCAGAATTTCAGCCATCCGGCGACCGTCGAGACACCGCCGCTTGTGCCGCTTCCAGCCAAAACCGAGCAAGCGCCACCGGTCGCCGAGGTTGGCGCGGACATGGTCAAGGTCTCCGCTGAACTGCTCGATGAGCTGGTCAATCTGGCCGGCGAAACGTCGATCTTCCGTGGTCGCATCGAGCAACAAGTCAACGACGCGCAGATTGCCCTGAACGAGATGGAAACCACTATCGAGCGCATGCGCGACCAGTTGCGCCGACTCGACACGGAAACCCAGGGACGGATTCTCAGCCGTCAGCAAGTGGATGCCGAGCGTCTGGGCTACGAAGAATTCGACCCGCTGGAAATGGACCGTCATTCGCAGTTGCAGCAATTGTCGCGAGCGCTGTTCGAATCCGCCTCCGACTTGCTCGACCTCAAGGAAACCCTCGACCGCCGCAACCACGACGCGGAAAACCTGTTGCAGCAACAGGGCCGCATCAACACCGAATTGCAGGAAGGCCTGATGCGTACGCGCATGGTGCCGTTCGAACGGATGTTGCCGCGCCTCAAACGCATCGTCCGCCAGGTCGCTGAAGAACTGAACAAAGACGTGGCCTTCACCGTCGGCAACGCTGAAGGCGAGATGGATCGCAACGTGCTCGAGCGCATGGCCGCGCCACTGGAACACATGCTGCGCAACGCCGTCGATCATGGCCTGGAGTCGGCCGAAGTGCGGCTGGCAGCGGGTAAACCGGCGCAAGGGCAGATCACTCTGGATCTGTCCCGCGAGGGCGGCGACATCGTTTTTGACATCCGCGACGACGGCGCCGGCGTGCCGCTGGAAGCCGTGCGGCGCAAAGCAATCAAGCGCGGCATGCTCGCGCCGGAAGCGGAGATCAGCGACCGCGACGTGTTGCAGTTCATCCTCCAGCCGGGGTTTTCCACCGCCGAGAAGATCACCCAGATTTCCGGGCGCGGCGTCGGCATGGACGTGGTGCACGAAGAGGTGCGCCAGTTGGGCGGCAGCATGAGCATCGATTCGGTGCCGGGGCAGGGCGTGCATTTTCGTATTCGCCTGCCGTTCACCGTGTCGGTCAACCGTGCGTTGATGGTGCAGTGCGCCGAGGATCAGTACGCGATTCCGCTGAACACCATTGAAGGCATCGTCCGGGTGTTGCCGAATGATCTGGAAGGGCACTTTCGGGTTGATCCGCCGCGTTACCAGTACGCTGGCCAGACCTATGAACTGTGCTACCTCGGCGAACTGCTGAAAACCGCGCCACGGCCGAAACTGCTCGGGCAGAACCTGCCGTTGCCGGTGCTGCTGGTGCACTACAACGACCGGCACATTGCGGTGCAGGTCGATGCCATGGCCGGCACCCGCGAGATCGTGGTCAAAAGCCTCGGCGCGCAGTTCGCGGCAGTGCAAGGCGTGTCCGGCGCGACGATTCTCGGCGATGGCCGGGTAGTGCTGATTCTCGATCTGCTCGCACCGATCCGCGCGATGCAGGCGCGCGTCGTGCAGACGCCGACGCTGCCGGAGATCGACAGCGAACCGCAAAAACCGCTGTTGGTGATGGTGGTCGACGACTCAGTTACCGTGCGCAAGGTCACCAGCCGTTTACTCGAACGCCACGGCATGAACGTGCTGACCGCCAAGGACGGCGTCGACGCCATGCTGCTGCTGGAAGAACACATGCCCGACCTGATGCTGCTCGACATCGAAATGCCGCGCATGGACGGCTTCGAAGTCGCTACCCAGGTGCGCAACGACGAACGCCTGCGACACCTGCCGATCATCATGATCACCTCGCGCACCGGCCAGAAACACCGCGACCGCGCCATGGCCATCGGCGTCAACGACTACCTCGGCAAGCCGTACCAGGAATCGGTGCTGCTCGAAAGCATTGCCCAGTGGAGCAAGAAACATGCATGAGCGCCGACACAATCAGCGCAGCAGTCAGTTGACTGGTCTGCTGCTGCCACTGGCGGATCGCAATTTGATCCTGCCCAACGTCGCCGTCGCCGAGTTGATCGACTATCAGGCCAGCGCCTTCGACCTGGACACGCCGCCGTGGTATCTGGGGCGGGTGAAGTGGCGTGAGCGGCAGATTCCGTTGCTGAGTTTTGAGTCGGCGTGCGGGCAGAAAATCGTCATTGGCGAGCGCGCGCGGATCGTGATTTTGAATGCCCTCGGTGGATTGCCGGAGTTGAAGTTCATTGCCCTGCTGGTGCAGGGGATTCCGCGCTCTTACAAGCTCGACAGTCAGTTGAGTTATGTCGATGTGCCGTTGTGTGCGTTGGAGCAGGCGGCGGTGCAGGTCGGGGAGCAGGTGGCGAAGGTGCCGGATTTGTTGGGGTTGGAGAAGTTGTTGGTGGATGCTGGGCTGGTCCACTGATCCAGAATTTGTGGTGCTCTGACGGGCCTCATCGCTGGCAAGCCAGCTCCCACAGGGTTTTGTGTGGTTCACAAAATTCGAATACAACTCGGACACTGTGGGAGCTGGCTTGCCAGCGATGGGGCCAGTTGCATCACCATATTCCTACAGGCAAATCCTCATTTCTGCGGTGCAATAAACGCCTTCCGGCACATCTGTTTAAAGACACCCGGTGTTACGGCTCCCTGGCCTACAAATCCTTGCGCCGCTGCCTACGCATGTACCAGAATCCGCCGGCTTGTGCGCCGTGGGCTGGCTGCGTAACGTGGATCGGGTCACTGATTCCCAGTGATCGGGTTTAGCAGCCCGGCTTTGTCCTTACCTCGGTTGTACAAGTCTCATCCAGTCAGGCATTCGCCTGCGCTTGATGGTGGCTGTGCGCATGGCACCTTCGGGTGCGCCGGGTTGGGGTTTGACCGGTCTGCTAACTTGCGCATAGCCGCCACCCTACCGTTTAGCAGCGAGATGGTGAGGCCTAATAGAGGTTCATCCCCATGTTCAAAGTAACGCCTAACCCGCCGCCCACCGACCCGGCATCCCCCTACGAATCCCCCGACTCCAAGAAATTCCACGAAGCCGCCGAACGCGCCCTCGACCATTACCTCGGCCCGACCAACGCCGACCTCATGGCCACGCCCTACTCCCCGAACACGCTGTACATGGCCAACCCCAATGCAGACACCGAATCCCTGCTGACCGACGCCAGCGAAACCCTCGGCTCGGCCACGGTGATGCTCAACAATCACGCAGCCATGGTTGAAGGCACGCACCGCAAAACCCTGCAAGGCATCGCTCAAGTGGTGATGGTGGCGGAAATGGCTGTCAATCGCGTGTTGGACAGATTGGTGCCGACGGAGTAGCGAAAAAGCTTACCCTCACTGTAGAGACCGGTACATCCTTTACACATTAGACCGGGGACATCGTTTACACCTTTTCCAGGCTTGCTACGCGTTTAGCGCCGCGTTCAAGCCTGCCTAAACAGAAGGTGCAAAGGTACAACTCCCACACATCATCAGCCACCTCCTTCAGCGCGATCTCTTCGCCGATCAGTGCCTCTCCCAGAAAAATCAGCTGTCCTTTCCATTTGAACTCTCCGTTCGAACGAACCTTACGCACTTCAACGTCAGTGCCATATTCAACCGCTGGCAGGTAACCGGGGTAGGGTCGTAACGACGGGCTATACACCGAAGCGGGTGGCTTCATGTCCAACGCGGTGTGCGGTCGAACCTGATTGAAGTCCTGGATGAAATCCTCAAAGGCCAATTGCTGGCGCACAAGATTTTCCGCAGGTGTTCGTAATACCGCTGCTTTCAGCGTTCGGTGCATCCGTTCGTGCCGGCCATTTTGGTCGGGACGGCCAGGTGTAATTGTCTCGACGTGAATTCCGTGCCTGATGAACCACACCGACAACTTCGACAAACGCGCCAAACCCGTTGATGCGCAGGGAGCGCCATTGTCCGTGCGAATCACATCCGGCAACCCAAACTCCCGGAAGGCCCACTCGAAGCCCTGCCGCGTGGGCTCCCCATGCGTGCTGGGCAATGCCCGGCAAAGCAGCAGATAGCGACTCATCTGGTCGGTAATGGTCAGCGGATAGCACCAATTGCCATCCTGCATTTTGAATTGCCCTTTGTAATCGGCACACCAGGTCTGATTGGGTTGGTCGACCGGACGCAAATGCGTCGGAGCGCGTGGGCGCACGGGATAGGGGCGCCGCGCAGTGACCAGACCAGCCTTCTTCAACCATATCCCGGCGGTACTCGCGGCCGGCCAGTGGATATCCGGATCGGAGACGCGCAGACGATCAATGATCTGCTTAGGCCCCCGATCGGGATGCTCGTTTTTCTTGGTCAGCAGCGTGGCTATGATTTCGTCGGGCGTTTGATGAGGGCAATTCAATGGCTTACGCGATTGCTCTTTCAAGCCATCCACGCCCAGCGCTGCATACCGTTCCAGCCACTTGTCGATGGTTGGACGGCTGACGCCATAGCGCCGGCTTAATTGGCTCTTGGTGAAACTGCCGCCAAGCCAGTCGCTGACTAACTTCACTCGTTGATCCATTGGGGACTCTTGATTCCAGGGCATGGTCAGCACCTCCTGACCATGATTGATACCTGTAAACCATGTCCCCGGTCTCAAACGTAAAGGATGTACCCGGTCTTTACCCACCCCAGCCCTCTCCCGGAGGGAGAGGGGGCCGACCGAGGTGTCTGGCGTCATACATCGACCTGAAAAACCGAGTCGATTGTGGGTTTGGTAAAGCGAGTCGATTATGGATTCGGTAAAGCACGATCAGGTCGGCGTATCCCTTGAGCATCCCCCAATCAGTCCCCTCTCCCTCCGGGAGAGGGCTAGGGTGAGGGCGCTCTTGACCATTACGCTCAGCGTAATGATTCACCACCGTGCTTGATTGATGCCCCCATCCCACACGCCTACCTTAGCTCCACGACAGCGAACCCCGTGGAGTGAGCATGACAACAATAATTTCCCCCGACTCGCGCTGGACGCGGCGGCGCGATGAGAAGCAGCGCCGTCTCGACAAAGTGCGCGGGCTGGCCGACGGTGTGGTGTTGCCCACCGACAAGATCGTCGCCGCGCTCGAAGCGCTGATCCATCCCGGCGACCGTGTGGTGCTGGAGGGCAACAACCAGAAGCAGGCGGATTTCCTCTCCCGCTCGCTCGCTAAAGCCGATCCCGAAAAGCTCCACGACCTGCACATGATCATGCCCAGCGTCGGCCGCTCGGAGCACCTCGATCTGTTTGAACGCGGCATCGCCCGCAAGCTCGACTTTTCCTTCGCCGGCACCCAGAGCCTGCGCATCAGCCAGTTGCTTGAAGACGGTTTGCTGGAAGTCGGCGCGATCCACACCTACATCGAACTCTACGCACGGCTGGTGGTGGACCTGATCCCCAACGTCGTGCTCTCGGCCGGTTTCATGGCCGACCGCGCCGGTAACATCTACACCGGCCCAAGCACCGAAGACACCCCGGCACTGATCGAACCGGCCGCGTTCAGCGACGGCATCGTCATCGTCCAGGTCAACCAATTGGTCGACGACGTCAGCGAACTGCCCCGCGTGGATATCCCGGCCTCATGGGTGGATTTCGTCGTGGTTGCCGACAAGCCGTTCTACATCGAACCGCTGTTCACCCGCGACCCGCGCCACATCAAGCCTGTGCACGTGCTGATGGCGATGATGGCGATTCGCGGCATCTACGAAAAACACAACGTGCAGTCGCTCAATCACGGCATCGGTTTCAACACCGCCGCCATCGAACTGATCCTGCCAACTTACGGCGAATCCCTCGGCCTCAAAGGCAAGATCTGCCGCAACTGGACGCTCAACCCGCACCCGACGCTGATCCCGGCGATCGAGAGCGGCTGGGTCGAAAGCGTGCATTGCTTCGGCACCGAACTGGGCATGGAAAACTACATCGCCGCCCGGCCGGACGTGTTCTTCACTGGCCGCGACGGCTCGCTGCGTTCCAACCGGATGTTCTGCCAACTGGCCGGGCAATACGCGGTGGATCTGTTTATCGGTGCGACGTTGCAGGTCGATGGCGATGGCCATTCCTCGACCGTGACCCGTGGTCGCCTGGCCGGTTTCGGCGGCGCGCCGAACATGGGTCACGATCCGCGCGGTCGTCGGCACGGCACCCCGGCGTGGCTGGACATGCGCCACGACGATTCGCAGCAACCGATGCTCGAACGCGGCAAGAAACTCGTGGTGCAAATGGTCGAGACCTTTCAGGAGGGCGGCAAACCGACCTTCGTCGAAACCCTCGACGCCGTCGACGTGGCGAAGAAAAGCGGCATGCCGCTGGCGCCGATCATGATCTACGGCGACGACGTCACCCACTTGCTCACCGAAGAAGGCATCGCCTACCTGTACAAGGCGCGTTCGCTGGAAGAGCGCCAGGCAATGATCGCTGCGGTCGCGGGAGTGACTGCCATCGGCCTGCGCCACAACCCCAAAGACACCGAACGCATGCGCCGCGAAGGCCTGATCGCCTTGCCAGAAGACCTCGGCATCCGCCGCACCGACGCCACCCGCGAGCTGCTCGCAGCAAAAAGCGTGGCCGATCTGGTCGAGTGGTCCGGCGGTTTGTACAACCCGCCCGCCAAATTCAGGAGCTGGTAATGCACGCACTCAACCTGCAAGCGAAACCGTTGTCTCTGGCTGATCGATTGGCCGATCTGGCGGTGGACGCGTTGATCGACGAAGCCGATCTGTCGCCGAAACCGGCACTGGTCGACCGTCGCGGCAATGGCGCGCACACCGATTTGCACCTCGGCCTGATGCACGCTTCGGCGCTGTCGTTGTGGCCGGCGTTCAAGGAAATGGCCGAGGCTGCACTGGCCATTGGCGAAGTCGGATTACCGCTACGCGAAGCGATTGGCCGGATCGGCCGTGAAGGCGAACAAGCCATGCTCGCGACCACCAACGGCGTGAACACGCATCGCGGGGCAATCTGGGCATTGGGTCTGTTGGTGACGGCCGCTGCGCTGGAACCGCAATCTTCCAGCGCCAACGCAGTCACTCTGCGTGCTGCACGTCTGGCCTTGCTGGAGGATTGCTACGCACCAAAACCCCTGAGCCACGGCGCCCAGGTCGCCCTGCGTTACGGCGCACGCGGCGCTCGCGAAGAAGCGCAACTCGGCTTCCCTTCCGTGCTGCAACGGGGTTTGCCGCAACTCAAACGCAGCCGCGCCAACGCCAGCGGCGAACAGAACGCGCGACTCGACGCCTTGCTCGCGATCATGACCCATCTGGCCGACACCTGCGTGCTCTACCGCGCCGGCGAAGAGGGCCTGCACGCCATGCAACAGGGTGCGCAAGCGGTGCTCGACGCCGGTGGCAGCGCCAGCCTCAGCGGCCGTCGTCGCCTGCATGAACTGGATCAACAACTCATCGCATTGAATGCCTCGCCCGGTGGCGCCGCCGACTTGCTCGCCGCCACTTTGCTGCTCGACCGAATCGAGCGCGACGGCATTCTTCAGGGAGCGTTTTGATGGAAACCCTATCGTTTGAATTCCCCGCCGGGCAGCCGCCACGCGGTCGTGCGCTGGTCGGTTGTGTCGGTTCCGGTGATCTGGAAGTACTGATCGAACCGGGACTGGCCGGCAAGTTGACCATCAACGTGCAGACCTCGGTCAACGGCGCGCAGTTGCGTTGGCAGCACCTGTTTGCGCGGATGTTCGACGGCACTACGCCACCGGCGATGGCCATCGATATCCACGATTTTGGTGCGACACCGGGCGTGGTGCGTTTGCGGCTGGAACAAGGTTTCGAGGAGATCGGCCATGACTGACAGCGCAGCGCTGCTCAACAAACACAGCTTCGTCGAACTTGGCGCGCGACAACGGGCGAAAGCCTTGCTCGATGCCGGGAGCTTTCGCGAACTGCTCGACCCGTTTCAACGGGTGATGTCGCCGTGGCTCGAACGCCAAGGCGTGGTGCCGCAAGCCGATGACGGCGTGGTGATCGCCAAGGGTAGCGTCGACGGTTTGCCAGTGGTCATTGCTGCGATTGAAGGCGCGTTTCAGGGCGGCAGCCTTGGCGAAGTCGGCGGGGCGAAGATTGCCGGCGCGCTGGAACTGGCGGCAGAAGACAACCGCAAAGGCATTCCGACGCGCGCGTTGTTGCTGCTGGAAACCGGAGGTGTGCGCTTGCAGGAAGCCAATCTCGGGCTGGCGGCGATTGCCGATATTCATGCGGCGATTGTCGATTTGCAGCAGTACCAACCGGTGGTTGGCGTGGTGGCCGGCAGCGTCGGTTGCTTCGGCGGTATGTCGATTGCGGCGGCACTGTGCAGCTATTTGCTGGTAACTCAGGAAGCGCGCCTCGGTTTGAACGGCCCGCAGGTGATCGAGCAGGAAGCCGGGATCGAGGAATACGATTCCCGCGACCGGCCGTTCATCTGGAGCCTGACCGGTGGCGAGCAGCGTTTTGCCAGCGGTCTGGTGGATCGTTATGTCGCCGATGATGTGGCGAAGATTCGTCAGCAGGTCGGTGAATTGCTCCAGCAAGGTTTGCCGGCGCGGCCGCGTAGCCAACGCGCCGAATGGTTTCTGCAACGCTTGGGCAACCTGAACACTGACCGGCAAATCGAACCGTCGGTGGTTCGCGATCTGTATCAAGGAGAGCGCTCATGAGCGGTTATTCACTGCGCGGTTTGAACTGGTTCAACGCCTTGAGCGCGGGCGCTGTTGCAGTCGAAGGGCTGCCGGCCTCGTTGAAGGTGGCTGACGGTGAGCTGGGGCGTTTTATCGCTGTGGTGGCTGACCCGGATAGTCGTTTCCCACGCGCGCGCAATGGCGAAGTCGGCTTGCTCGAAGGCTGGGGTTTGGCCAAGGCTGTGGATGACGCAATCACTGCCGACCGCGACAAAGCGCAAAAGCGCCCGATCATCGCCATCGTCGATGTGCCGAGCCAGGCTTACGGTCGTCGCGAAGAAGCACTCGGCATTCACCAGGCGCTGGCCGGTGCGGCGGACAGTTATGCCCGTGCGCGTTTGGCCGGGCATCCGGTGATTGCGTTGCTGGTCGGCAAGGCGATGTCCGGGGCTTTTCTGGCGCACGGTTATCAGGCCAATCGTTTGATCGCCCTGCGTGATCCGGGGGTGATGGTGCATGCGATGGGCAAGGCGTCGGCGGCGCGGGTGACGTTGCGCAGTGTCGAAGAGCTGGAAGCGCTGGCCGCCAGCGTGCCGCCGATGGCTTATGACATCGACAGTTACGCGAGCCTTGGTTTGCTCTGGGAAACCCTGTCGGTGCAGCAGATTGAACAGCCGACTGCGGAAGATCTGGCGCGGGTGAGCGAATGCCTGACCCAAGCCATCGGCGATGTCGCCAGCACTGATTTGAGCAATCGTCTCGGCGCAAACAATCGTGCTGCCTCCAGCAAGGTTCGCGAATTGCTGAGGGCGCAGTGGTGAGCACCTCTCTGGCCCACGACCTGCTCTGGGGCATGACGCCTGCGCAGCTGCCGGCGGATGCGCCGCAGTGGGCAGTCGAGTCGCTGGCGGCTGGGCAACCGGTGGTGGTGCGGCGGGCGTTGAGTGATGAGGGTTTTGTCGCGGTCGGCGTGCGCGGTGTGCTGCGCGAGCAACGGCTGGCGGCGTTCATGGCGGTCGATTCGATTGCCTGTCGGGTCAGTCCCGAGGCGTTGTGTCACGTCGACAGCGAGCGCGATCTGCCAGTGATGCAGGCGCTCAAACAACTGCGGCCAATGCTTGATGACTGCGGTTGGGTCTGGGGTGTCAGCGGCAGCGTCGGGTTTGAATTGGCCAGTGGTTTTAAAGCGATGCACGCGGCGAGTGATCTCGATTTGATTCTGCGGACACCGCAGCTGATCACGCGTAACCAGGCACGCAAACTGGTCGCGCTTTTCGATCAGGCTGTGTGCCGGGTCGATCTGCAATTGCAGACGCCGTTCGGTGCTGTCGCTCTGCGTGAGTGGGCCAGCGCGTCGACGCGGGTGCTGCTGAAAAACGCGCATCAGGCCTGTCTGGTAGCAGACCCGTGGAACCCGCAGGAGCAAGCGGCGTGAGCAGTCTGCTGGTGTTTCCCGGCCAGGGCGCGCAGCAAGCGGGCATGCTTCAGCGCTTGCCCAGCGAAACCCTGGTCGAGGCAAGCGATGTGCTTGGCGAAGATGTTTTGCTGCTCGATTCGGCTCAAGCATTGCGCACGACAAGGGCGGTTCAGCTTTGCCTGCTGATCGCTGGCGTTGCTGCATCTCGACAGTTATTGCACGACGGACTTACGGCGGATTACGTCGCTGGCCTGTCCATCGGCGCTTACCCGGCAGCGGTGGTTGCCGGGGCGTTGAGCTTCAGCGATGCGTTGCATCTGGTCAGCCTGCGTGGCGAGCTGATGCAGCAGGCTTATCCACAGGGCTACGGCATGACCGCGATCATCGGTCTGCAATTGTCCACAGTCGAAACACTGCTGGCGCAGGTGCACAGCGAAGATTCGCCGGTGTATCTGGCCAATATCAACGCCGACAATCAGGTGGTGATTGCCGGCAGTGACGAGGCCATGCAAGCGGTGGCGGAACTGGCGCGCAGTCGTGGTGCCGGTCTGGCAAAACGCTTGGCGGTGAGTGTGCCGTCGCACTGTCCACTGCTGGAAAAACCGGCGCAAAGCCTCGCCGAAGCCTTCGCCAAGGTTGAACTGAGAAACCCGCAAATCGCTTACCTGAGCGGCAGTCGCGCGCGTCCTGTGACCAAAGTAGCAGCGCTGCGCGACGACCTCGCCTTCAACATGTGCCGCGTGGTGGACTGGCGCGGCACCGTGCAAAGTGCCTACGAGCGCGGCGTACGGCTACAGATCGAATTGCCGCCCGGTGCCGTACTGACCGGGCTGGCGCGCCGGGTGTTCGACTCGGGCACGGTCACTGCCTTCGACAGTGCTCGCCTCGACACCTTGCAGGCGCTGTTGCGTGAGGAGGGAAACCGCCAACTCTAAAACCGCCGCGACTCAAGCTTCGAACAACAAAAACAACATTCGACGATGCACTTTGAGGACTACAACAATGATTATTTACGGTGTGGCGCTGCTCGCGATCTGTACGCTGGCAGGGGTGATCATGGGTGACATGCTCGGCGTGTTGCTGGGTGTGAAGTCCAATGTCGGCGGGGTCGGCATCGCCATGATCCTGCTGATTTGCGCACGGTTGTGGATGCAGAAGCGCGGCGGCATGACCAAGGATTGCGAGATGGGCGTCGGCTTCTGGGGCGCGATGTACATTCCGGTGGTGGTGGCAATGGCGGCGCAACAGAACGTTGTCACCGCATTGCATGGCGGCACGGTGGCGGTGCTGGCGGCGATTGGTTCGGTAGTGGTCTGCGGCTGCACGATTGCTTTGATCAGCCGCACCCACAAGGGTGAACCATTACCCGATGAACCGGCGGAAATCACGCCGGTCGGCACTCCAGTAGGAGGCCGCTGATATGTGGGATCTCATCGAGAAAGGTCTGGAACATAACGGGCTGGTCACTGCCTTCGCTTTTGTCGGCGTGATCATGTGGGTGTCGGTGGTGCTCTCTAAGCGCCTGACGTTCGGACGTGTTCACGGCTCGGCGATTGCCATCGTCATCGGCCTGGTGCTGGCGTGGGTCGGCGGCACCATGACCGGCGGCCAGAAAGGCCTGGCGGATCTGACGTTGTTCTCAGGTATCGGCCTGATGGGCGGGGCGATGTTGCGTGACTTTGCGATTGTGGCCACGGCGTTTGAAGTGCAGGCGACCGAGGCGAAGAAGGCCGGGTTGATTGGTGTGGTCGCGTTGCTGTTGGGCACGATTCTGCCGTTCATTGTCGGCGCGTGCATGGCCTGGGCATTTGGTTATCGCGATGCGGTGAGCATGACCACTATTGGCGCGGGCGCGGTGACTTATATCGTCGGGCCGGTGACGGGCGCGGCGATTGGCGCGACCTCGGATGTGATGGCGCTGTCGATTGCCACCGGGTTGATCAAGGCGATTCTGGTGATGGTTGGCACGCCTGTAGCGGCGCGCTGGATGGGCCTGGATAACCCGCGCTCGGCGATGGTGTTTGGTGGTTTGGCGGGCACTGTCAGTGGCGTGACTGCCGGGCTGGCGGCGACGGATAGGCGGTTGGTGCCTTATGGGGCGTTGACGGCGACGTTCCATACCGGGCTTGGGTGTTTGCTGGGGCCATCGTTGTTGTTCTTCATTGTTCGCGGGATTGTGGGCTGAAGATCACAAGCCCCTCACCCTAGCCCTCCCGAAACGTCGGACCGCCCGTAGGGCGAGGGGACTGATCGCGGTGGATGTTGGAGGTACGCCGACCTGAAAGCCCTGAGTCGAACTCAGGTTCTGAAAAGCCCCCGATCTGCTCCCTTTCCCCCTCGCCCCCTTGGGGGAGAGGGCTGGGGTGAGGGGGTAGCTCTTGATCTTGATCTAAACCCCGACCTGCCGATTCGCATACATCCGACACTCCGCCAGCAACGCCAGCAAATTCGGATCCCTCTCCTTGGCCTTCAAAAACACCACACCAATGTGCTGCTGCAACCGATACTTCTCCTGTAACGGAATCAGCTTCACCCGGTTCTCGTACACCGCTGCAATCCTTCCTGGCAGCAACGCATAACCGACTCCGGAACTGACCATGCTCAGCAGGGTGAAAATGTCATTCACCTGCATCGCCACTTTCGGTTCGAACCCCGCCTGCTTGAACACCCGGTTGCCGTCCTGATGGGTGGCAAAGCCCTGGGTCAGGGTGATGAACGTTTCATCGCGCACTTCCGCCAAATCCACTTCACTGCGCTGGGCGAATTTTGAATCTGCCGGTGTGGCGAGAAAGATGTCATCGGAAAACAGCGCAATCTGCTCGCAATCCGGGTCGTTGATGCTGTCGTCCAGCGACACCAGGATCGCGTCGACTTCCATGTTTTTCAGCTTGTAGAGCAGGTCGATGTTCGAGCCGAGGATCAGGTCGATATTGAGTTCACTGCGGCGGATTTTCAGGCCCATGATCAGTTGCGGCACGGTTTTCACTGTTAGCGAATACAGAGACCCGAGTTTGAAACGTTCAGCGGAGAACCCGGCGGCTTCGCGGGTCAGGCGCACGCTTTCGACCACGTCATTGATCAGTTTCTGCGCGCGTTCTTCAAGTACGTAAGCACTTTCCAGCGGCGTCAGGTTGCGACCTTCGTGTTTGAACAGCGGGCAGCGCAGGGCGCTTTCCAGCGAGTGAATCGCGCGGTGCACGCTGACATTGCTGGTCTGCAACTCGGCAGCGGCGCGGGCGAGGTTGCCGGTGCGCATGAAAGCGAGGAACACCTCGAGTTTTTTCAGGGTCAATTCTTCGTCGATCAGCATGGCGCGGACTCTTTCTTATGTCGGCCGATTGTGCACGGAAGATCAAAAGATCGCAGCCTTCGGCAGCTCCTGCATTGGAATGCGATCTTTTGATCCTGGCATTGAACAGAAACATTGCGCTTTTACGCTCAAGGCCCGAGCCTTGCGCGCTGCGGTAATGAATTTGGAGGTGAGCGAGACATGTATCACGGGGAAAAACTCAACGCCTGGACGCATCTGGTCGGGGCGGTGGCGGCATTTGTCGGCGGCGTCTGGATGCTGGTAATCGCCAGCCTCGACGGCAGCCCGTGGAAGATTGTCAGTGTGGCGATCTACGCGTTTACCTTGCTGGTGCTCTACAGCGCCTCGACCGTGTACCACAGCGTGCGCGGGCGCAAGAAAGCGATCATGAAGAAGGTTGATCACTTTTCGATCTACCTGTTGATTGCTGGCAGCTATACGCCGTTCTGCCTGGTGACCCTGCGCGGGCCGTGGGGCTGGACGTTGTTCGGGATTGTCTGGGGGTTGGCGCTGATCGGCATTCTGCAAGAGATCAAACCGCGTTCGGAGGCACGGATTCTGTCGATCGTGATTTATGCGGTGATGGGCTGGATTGTGCTGGTGGCGGTGAAGCCGTTGATCGCGGCGCTGGGCACGACCGGGTTTGCCTGGCTGGCGTCGGGCGGGGTTTTGTACACCGTGGGGATTATCTTTTTTGCCCTCGATCACCGGCTGCGGCATGCGCATGGGATCTGGCATCTGTTCGTGATTGCCGGGAGTTTGCTGCACTTTGTGGCGATTTTGTTCTACGTCCTCTAGACACGCCACCATCCCCCTGTAGGAGTGAGCCTGCTCGCGATGGGGGTGCATCAGCCACAAACGCTGTCGACTGACAGGACGCCATCGCGAGCAGGCTCACTCCTACAGGGGAACGTATTCCATTTGTGGATTAGAAATCACCCCAAAGTTGCTGGGCCACCGCCAGTGCAACCACCGGCGCAGTTTCAGTGCGCAGCACGCGTGGGCCGAGGCGGGCGGCGTGGAAGCCGTTACCTTTGGCCTGCTCGACTTCGGCGTCAGTCAAACCGCCTTCAGGCCCGATCAGGAACGCCAGCGTCGCCGGTTTGGCATGGCTCACCAGCGGCTCCGCCACCGGGTGCAGCACCAGTTTCAACTCGGCGTCGGTCTGCTTGATCCAGTCCGCAAGCAACACCGGCGGATGAATCACCGGTACCCGCGAACGCCCACATTGCTCACACGCGCTGATCGCCACCTGACGCCAATGCTGCAGGCGTTTGTCGGCGCGTTCGTCCTTGAGGCGGACTTCGCAGCGATCGCTGAAGATCGGGGTGATTTCATTCACGCCCAACTCAGTGGCTTTCTGAATCGCCCAGTCCATCCGCTCACCACGGGACAGGCCCTGGCCGAGGTGGATGTGCAGCGGCGATTCGACCTGACCGGCGAATTGCTCGTCGATTTGCACGGTTACGCGCTTCTTGCCGACTTCCCGCAAGGAACCGCGAAATTCGTGACCGGAACCGTCGAACAGCTGCACCGCATCGCCCTCGGCCATGCGCAGCACGCGGCTGATGTAATGCGCCTGGGCTTCCGGCAATTCGTGTTCGCCGGTGCTCAGGGGGGCGTCGATAAAGAAGCGGGACAGTCTCATTTCGGGTCTCTAAAAAAATGGCTCATAGTCGCTGTGGTGCAGAGCTTTTGTGGCGAGGGGATTTATCCCCGTTGGGTGGCGAAGCCACCCCAAAATCTGCTCACGCGGTGAGTCAGGAGTACCGCGTGTGGTGATTTCACGACTGCTGCGCAGCCGAACGGGGATAAATCCCCTCGCCACAGGGGACTTGTGAAGGTTTAGCCTGGATCGCGGAAGCCGGGGTGGAAGTCTTTTGGCACCGCCACGCTGACGCTGTCACGCGTGGCGATGTCGATGCCTTCGCTGGCGACTTCGGCGAGGAAGTCGATCTGCTCGGGGGTGATCACGTACGGCGGCAGGAAATACACCACACTGCCCAATGGCCGCAGCAGCGCGCCACGCTCCAGCGCATGCTGGAACACCTTCAAACCGCGACGCTCCTGCCAAGGGTAAGCCTCTTTCGTGGCTTTATCCTTGACCATCTCGATCGCCAACACCATGCCGGTCTGGCGCACTTCGGACACGTTCGGATGATCGATCAGGTGCGCGGTGGCCGAGGCCATCCGCTGAGCCAGTGCCTTGTTGTTCTCGATGACGTTGTCGTGCTCGAAGATATCCAGCGTCGCCAATGCCGCCGCGCACGCCAGCGGGTTACCGGTGTAGCTGTGTGAGTGGAGGAAGGCGCGCAGGGTTGGATAGTCGTCGTAGAACGCGCTGTAGACCTCGTCGGTGGTCAGGCACGCGGCCAGCGGCAGATAGCCGCCGGTCAGGGCCTTGGACAGGCAGAGGAAGTCCGGACGGATGCCGGCCTGTTCGCAGGCGAACATCGTCCCGGTGCGACCGAAGCCGACGGCGATTTCGTCGAGGATCAGGTGCACGCCGTAACGGTCGCAGGCTTCGCGTAGCAGCGTGAGGTACACCGGGTGGTACATGCGCATACCGCCAGCGCCCTGAATCAACGGCTCGACGATCACTGCCGCGACGCTGTCATGATGCTCGGCCAAAGCCTGTTCCATGGCCGCGAACATGTTGCGCGAGTGTTGTTCCCAGCTCATGCCTTCGGGGCGCCCGTAGCAATCCGGGCTCGGCACTTTGATGGTGTCCATCAGCAGCGCTTTGTAGGTTTCGGTGAACAGCGGCACGTCGCCGACCGACATCGCCGCCATGGTTTCGCCATGGTAGCTGTTGGTCAGGGTGACGAAGCGTTTCTTGTTCGGTTGACCGCGATTGAGCCAGTAGTGAAAGCTCATTTTCAGCGCGACTTCGATGCAGGACGAACCGTTATCGGCGTAGAACACCCGATTCAGGCCCTCAGGGGTCATCTTCACCAGACGCTCGGACAGTTCGATCACCGGTTGATGGCTGAAGCCGGCAAGTATCACGTGCTCCAGTTGGTCGACCTGATCCTTGATGCGCTGGTTGATTCGCGGGTTGGCGTGGCCGAACACGTTGACCCACCAGGAACTGACCGCATCGAGGTAGCGTTTGCCCTCGAAGTCTTCGAGCCAGACGCCTTCACCGTGCTTGATCGGGATCAGCGGCAGCTGTTCGTGGTCTTTCATCTGGGTGCAGGGATGCCACAACACCGCGAGATCGCGTTGCATCCACTGATTATTAAAGCCCATTTACAGTCTCCTCGAGGCGGCTCGCGTCAGGCGCGGGCAAACAATCGGGCAAGCCTATGCAATGCGTCGCGTCGGGACAACCCATTGTGTCGATTGAGCTACTTTGTATGGGCCGATAGACGTCGCTGGCGGCGTTTTGATGGCTGACGTATTCTTCGCGGTTCTTTGGGTCGTCTGACCCGCAAAACTGCTTTTTCCTACGTGTTTTCCGGAGTTCGCTGAATGTCTGTCGGTTGGCTGCGCGCCTGTGCGCTGGTGATGTTGGGGCTGTTCAGCGTTACCGCGCTGGCCAAGGATAAAACCGCAATCGTGATCGGCGGCGGCCTGTCGGGTCTGACCGCGGCTTACGAGCTGCAAAACAAGGGCTGGCAGGTCACGCTGCTGGAAGCCAAACCGAGCATGGGCGGTCGCTCGGGCATGGCCACCAGCGAGTGGATCGGCAACGACAAGACGCAGCCGGTGCTGAACAAGTACGTCTCGACGTTCAAGCTGGGCACCACGCCAGCGCCGGAATTCGTGCGTACGCCGGGTTATCTGATCGACGGCGAGTACTTCTCCGCCGCTGATCTGGCGACCAGGCAACCGGCCACCGCCGATGCCTTGAAGCGTTACCAGAAAACCCTCGACGATCTGGCGCGCTCGATCGACGACCCGCAGAACCCGGCGGCGACCAATACCCTGCACGCGCTGGATCAGATCACTGTGGCGAGCTGGCTCGACAAGCAGAACCTGCCGGCCACCGCGCGTCAGTTGATCAACCAGGACATTCGCACCCACTACGACGAGCCTTCGCGTCTGTCGCTGCTGTACTTCGCGCAGCAGAACCGCGTGTATCGCGGCATCTCCGACCGTGATCTGCGCGCCTCGCGTCTGGTCGGCGGCAGCCAGGTGCTGGCGCAGGCCTTCGTCAAACAGATCAAAACCATCAAGACCAACTCGCCAGTGTCCGCGATCGTTCAGGACAAGGACGGCGTGACCGTCAAAGTCGGCAGTGTCGGCTACCAGGCCGATTACGTCGTGTTGGCCGTGCCGCTGCGTGCGCTGAACAAGATTGCGCTGACGCCGGCGCTGGATGCTCAGCACATGGCCGCGATCAAAGGCACCAACTACGGCTGGCGCGACCAGGTCATGCTGAAGTTCAAGACGCCAGTGTGGGAACCCAAGGCGCGTATGTCCGGCGAGATCTACAGCAACGCCGGTCTGGGCATGTTGTGGATCGAACCTGCCCTGAAGGGCGGCGCCAACGTGGTGATCAACCTGTCTGGCGACAACGCTCGCGTAATGCAGGCGTTCGGCGACAAGCAGATGGTCGATCAGGTGCTGATCCGTCTGCACGCTTTTTATCCACAGGCCCGTGGTTCGTTCACCGGTTATGAAATCCGTCGCTACAGCACCGACCCGTCGATGGGCGGCGCGTACCTGGCTTACGGCCCGGGCCAGATCAGCAAGTTCTGGCGCATTTGGGAACGTCCGCTGCAACGCGTAGCGTTCGCTGGCGAACACACCGACACCTTGTACCCGGGCACGCTGGAAGGCGCCCTGCGCACCGGTCAGCGTGCGGCCAGTCAGGTTGAAGATCTGGCGGCAGGCAAATCGTTCGAGCCAGCCAAAGTGGTTCCGGCTGCAGCAGCGGCAGGCGCGGCGGGTGCCGTGGCGGCGAAGAAGGGAAACTTCTTCACTAATCTGTTCGGCGGTTCGGATGACGACAAGAAACCGGAGCCAGCCAAGGCACCTGAGCCGGCGCCAGCACCCGTCGCTCCAGCGCCTGCGCCAACCCCGGCACCTGCGCCAGCGCCGGTGGAAGCACCGAAGCCAGCGACCCCGGTGAAAGCTGAACCGGCGAAGAAAGCGGCAGCCAAGCCAGCGGCGAAGAAGCCGGCGGCTAAAACCGACGCGAAAAAGCCTGCGGCCAAGCCAGCAGCGAAAAAGGCTGAGCCGGCGAAGAAGCCAGCGGCCAAGCCAGCGGCAACGACCGAGACCAAGGCGCAGTAAGCCTTCGCTCCAATAAAAAACGCGGCCATATGGGCCGCGTTTTTTTTGCAATTAAACTGACAGTTTTAGCCTTTCCTGTGCACTCTCAAGGCTTACCTCTGTACAGGATGTTTCCCACAAAATAATCAGAACGAAATGATAGCGGGTACGCGACTTCGAATTTTATGCTGGTATAAATTGGAGATGACCCGTTATGAAGATATTTACGTTAATGCTCGTGTTGATGACGCTTTACGGCTGCGCAAATGGCCGTTTCTTTCCTGGAGGCTATGGCGCGGAGCTAGCCCATAAATGCAAGATAGATCCTTATAGCGCGGATTGTTTACAACCGCCGCCTGTTCTCAAGAACTAAGCGAAAGACGAAAGTGCCCGGTCTGTTAAAAGTCCCATTTGTAGACTTGCGTACCGTCCGGTAATGTTCTCAGCCATCTTTGCTTCGGCTTTGACATTCGCCCCGGGACAAAACCAAAGCGTGCCCAGCGTGGATCGCCAGTGCGCTGATCATAAATGACCAGAACTCCATCCTCCTGGATAGTCATACAAGTGTTGTACCAGAGTGACTTGTCAATGCTGTGGGTGCTTTCGGCAATCCAAAGACGGCGTCTTGACGGATCATAGAGAAAGCCGCTATTGCTGATGACGAACTGCAGAGGTTCGCGCATGCGTTTCTGCTGCAAAGTTTTACTGTAAGGTTGATGTTCATTTGCAACCCAGATCAAAGCTTCACCCTCCTTGATTACCAAATTCCCATCGGCCTGTAGAATTAAGCGGAATCGACCGTTGTCGGACTGCAAATATTGAACCGGTGACATCGTTTGATTGGCGGGTAATGTGGATGAACCACTTGCTTGAAACGGAACATATGGAAGAGCCATATTTTCACCTGATAAATGAATGATTGAAAATTGATTTGATCAGGTTCGTACAGGCAATCTGCACTACATATATATATTCGGAAAAAGTTTTCGTTTGCCAATCTGTCATGAGTGCCATGGCAGGCCCACACCTCGGGTCGCGCCGCGCCGCAGTGAAAGGATGGATTCAGCTGGCTGGGTGCCCTGCACGCCATGAAAAAATCACCTTTAATCTTTCCTTAACACGCCACTTACAGACTCTTGATCGTATTTCTCGATATTTCAAAGCGAAATTTTCCGCTTTAATTCGATAGATAACTCGCTAGTCTTGGTTCGCAGTTCTCACAGGATTTGGGCAATGCAGCTACGTAACTCTTCTTCGCGCTATGGTTGGGTCAGCATCTTCATGCACTGGGGTGTGGCGCTGGTGGTCTTCGGGCTGTTCGCGCTGGGTCTGTGGATGGTCGGGCTGGATTACTACAGCACCTGGCGCAAAGACGCGCCGGATCTGCACAAGAGCATTGGTCTGGTGCTGCTGGGCGTGATGGTGTTGCGGGTGTTGTGGCGCTTTATCAGCCCACCGCCGCCGACGCTGCAGAGCTACAGCCGCATGACCCGTATCGGCGCCAAATTCGGCCACGGGTTTTTGTATCTGGCGCTGTTCGCTGTGATGATTGCCGGTTACCTGATTTCCACCGCAGACGGTGTCGGGATCCCGGTGTTTGGCCTGTTTGAAGTTCCTGCACTGGTTTCCGGGCTACCGGATCAGGCAGATACCGCTGGGGTGATTCATCTCTGGCTGGCGTGGGCGCTGGTAATTTTTTCCGGCCTTCATGCGTTGGCAGCATTGAAGCACCACTTTATCGATCGTGATGCGACCCTGACGCGAATGCTCGGTCGCAAAGCCTGAAATTCAACCTCGACTCAAAGGAAAAGAAAGCATGTTGAAAAAGACTCTGGCCGCTCTGGCAATCGGTTCTGCCGTGCTGTCGGCAAACGTGATGGCTGCTGACTACACCGTCGACAAAGAAGGCCAGCACGCCTTCGTCGACTTCAAGATCAGCCACTTGGGCTACAGCTACATCACCGGTACCTTCAAGGACATCGACGGCAAGTTCAGCTTCGACGCTGCCAAGCCTGAAGACAGCAAAATCGAATTCAACGTGAAAACCGCCAGCGTATTCACCAACCACGCCGAACGCGACAAGCACATCGCCAGCAAAGACTTCCTGGACGTGGGCAAATTCGCTGACGCCAAGTTCGTCTCCACCAGCGTCAAATCCACCGGCAAGAACGCCGCGGGTAAAGACACTGCTGACGTGACCGGCGACCTGACTCTGCACGGCGTGACCAAGCCAATCGTGGTTAAAGCTGTGTTCCTGGGCGAAGGCAAGGATCCATGGGGCGGCTACCGTGCCGGCTTCGAAGGCACCACCAGCATCAAGCGCTCTGATTTCGGCAAGATGATGGACCTGGGCCCACAGTCCGACAATGTCGACCTGTACATCTCTTTCGAAGGCGTGAAAGCCAAGTAAGTAGATTGCGCCATCAGAACGCCGACCTTCGGGTCGGCGTTTTGCTGTCTGGCGTTCAGGCAATACTGTCTTGATACTCGATGATTTGCTGGCGCAGCCACGTCAGCAAGCTCGCCAGCTGTGCCGAACGTCTGGAATGAGTTGGCCACAGCATGAAATATCGGGATGCGTGCACGGGTTCGACGTCGGTCAGCCTGACCAGTTGCCCGCGCTGGATCATGGCGTGAGCAATGGATCGGCGCGTCAGTGCAACGCCGTAGCCCAGGCGCGCGGCTTCCAGCATCAACGTTGAATCAGTGAATTCGAGTGCCGCCGGGGGGCGGGTTTGCTCGACGCCTCCCGCCATCAGCCATGTCGACCAGCTTTCACTGGCGTGAAGCAGCGGGTGCTCAAGGACGGAAGCGGCGTCAGTCGGCAAGCGCCCGTGATTGAATTGAGGGGCCGCGACGACGATCAATGAATCTGACATCAGCGGTTCGCAGTGTACATCTGGCCATTTTCCATGGCCGAACCGAATGGCGGCGTCGATGATTTCGCCCTCGAAACTGGACAGCTCCATGCTGGCCACCAGTTTCAGGCGCAAGCCAGGGTGAGCGTCGAGAAATCCTTGCAGGCGCGGCAGCAACCAGAACATGCCAAAGGACGGCAGCACCGAGAGGGACAGTTGTGGGTGTCGGGTTCTGTACAGGAATTTTTCTGTGACGCCGGCGATTTCACCGAGCGATTGGCGGATCTGATAAGCGTAAACACGCCCCTCTTCGGTCAGCGTTACGCCACGACCGTTGCGCTCAGTCAGGTTGATACCCAGGTATTCCTCCAGTGAACGTATCTGGTGGCTGACGGCGCTGTGGGTGACGTGCAGTTCGGTGGCGGCGAGGTTGACCTTGCCCAGTCTTGCGAGGGCTTCGAACGCCCGAAGGGCGGCTAACGGAGGGAGTTTCAATAGTTGAATTCCATTCACTGAACCGGGCAAAAAACGCCGCTATACGTGGGTTGTCGAGGTTGCGAATAATCCACCGCACGCCCCGGTGGGCGTTAATGACTTCGTGCCCCTTCGACTAGGATCTGTCCATGCTAATCAATGAAATCAAGGCAATGCTGGAGAACTACTTCAGCGTGTTGCAAACCCAGGATTTACAGGGCTTCGACGAAGTTTTCCACCCTGGCTGTGTCCTCTACAGTGCTCAGGACGGGGAAGTGACCGTGCGGCCCTTCGCGCAATATCGCGCCATGGTGCAAGGACGCGAATCGCCGCAAGAGCGCGGATTTGCGAGCCTGGACGAGATTCTGATGATCGATGTGATGTCGCCGGAAATGGCGATGGTTAAGGTACGTCTGCGACTGTTCGACAATATTATGGTCGACTATCTGAACGTGATGAAAGTGCAAGGCAAATGGATGATTTTCGCCAAGCTCTTCCATAAACAAGGCAGCGTGGCGTGATTGTCAGGCTGTGAGAGAGGGCAATCGAATTGACCGCTCTAAACAAAAACGCCCCGAACCAGTCGGGGCGTTTTTGTGAGGGGTCACTCAGCGATTGCGGGTCAGCAATGCCGGTTTTTCGCCGCGTGGACGGCTTGGCAGTTGATCAAGCTGCTCAGGTGTCGGGAAGCGATCAGCCTTCGACTCCTTGTGCATGATCTTCGGGCCAGTGCTGCGCGGGTTCTGCACGGCCGGTTCGGTACGTGGCTGATCGTCACGGGCCGGGCGGCGGTTGCGCGAAGACGAGGACGAGTCGTCGCGACGAGCCGATTGACCATCACGCGGTGCGCCGTTGCGCGGGCCGCTGCGTTTGGCCGGTGGAGTGCCGGTGCTTGAGCCGTTGCTGTTGCGCGGGCCATTCTGACGACCTTGCGACTGACCGCCGCGTGGTGCGCCCGAACCTGCGCCTGCGCCTGCACCTTGAGCCGGTGCACCTGGACGACGGCCGCGACCGCCAGCCGGGGCTGGCTTCGGCACGTAATCAACGCGGTTACCGAAGTTATCGATATCGTCGTCGAGGAACTCGTCCGGTGCGCGATCGGCAGCGGCGCGTGGCGGCTGCGATGGCTGACGCTGTTCACGGGCCGGAGTACCTTCGCGAGGTTTCTGCTGACGGGCAGGGCGCTCGCCACGTTCACCGGCAGGTTTTTCCTTGCCCTTGTCTTTGCCTTTGTCTTTACGACCGCCGCCACCGCCGCCGCCATTCGGGCCATCGCCGCGTGGGCCACGTGGATTGCGCGGGTTGCGCACGTCCGGACGCTCACGCACTTCTGGCTTCTCGGCTTCAATGGTGCTCGAATCGAAGCCCATCAGGTCGCCGTCGGCGATTTTCTGCTTGGTCATGCGTTCGATGCTTTTCAGCAGTTTTTCTTCGTCCGGGGCAACCAGCGAGATCGCCTCGCCCGAACGACCGGCACGGCCCGTACGGCCGATACGGTGCACGTAGTCTTCATCGACGTTCGGCAGTTCGAAGTTGACAACGTGTGGCAACTGATCGATGTCCAGACCGCGTGCGGCGATGTCGGTGGCGACCAGAATGCGCACCTGGTTGGCCTTGAAGTCGGCCAGCGCTTTGGTGCGCGCGTTCTGGCTCTTGTTACCGTGGATCGCCACAGCCGGCAGGCCGTGTTTGTCCAGGTACTCGGCCAGACGGTTGGCGCCGTGCTTGGTACGGGTGAACACCAGCACCTGTTCCCACGCGCCGGCGGTGATCAGGTGCGCCAGCAGCGCACGTTTGTGGCTGGCCGGCAGACGGAAGACGCGTTGTTCGATGCGCTCGACCGTGGTGTTCGGCGGCGTCACTTCGATGCGTTCCGGGTTGTGCAGCAGCTTGCCGGCGAGGTCGGTGATGTCCTTGGAGAACGTCGCCGAGAACAGCAGGTTCTGACGCTTGGACGGCAGGCGCGCGAGGACTTTCTTCACGTCGTGCACGAAACCCATGTCGAGCATGCGGTCGGCTTCGTCGAGGACGAGGATTTCAACGTGGGACAGGTCAACGCTGCCCTGGCCGCAGAGGTCGAGCAAACGACCCGGGCAGGCAACGAGCACGTCAACACCACGGGACATGGCCTGAACCTGTGGGTTCATGCCGACGCCGCCGAAGATGCAGGCGCTGACGAATTTCAGGTCACGGGCGTAGATCTTGAAGCTCTCGTGAACTTGGGCCGCGAGTTCGCGGGTCGGGGTCAGGACCAGTACGCGCGGTTGGCGCGGGCCGTGACGCTGGGATTTGTCCGGGTGACCATTCGGGAACAACCGCTCCAGGATCGGAAGGGCGAAACCGCCGGTTTTACCAGTACCTGTCTGAGCCGCAACCATCAGGTCGCGACCTTGCAACACGGCGGGAATGGCCCGCTGTTGCACCGGAGTAGGCTCGGTATAGCCCGCATCTTCGATGGCGCGGACTAAAGCCTCGGAGAGACCGAGGGAAGCAAAGGACATGAGTAATCCTGTTTTAGTTAGGGCTTGGCCCAATGGGAGTCTTGCCTGGCGCGAATCACGTTTAAGAGGACGCAATCCCGTCCGGTCCTGCTGCGGTTCCGAAGGCACGTCAGGAGCGCTCGCGCGGGCTGCAAAGCTGCGCTGTAGCGGGTCGAGAGGCCTGTTACGGTTCCGGGCGTCCGGGCGTGAGCCTGGCGGGAACGCCGGAGTATAACAGAGCAATCACTGCGCGCTGCTTTCCTGCTGCTCAACGGTTTTGCTGCTGACCGAGGCATTGCCCAGCGGCGCGGTATTGGCGGGCGCCGCGCCGTAGCGCGCGCTCAGCTCGGCGTAGGCCGGTTCACGCTTGAAACGCTTGAGTTCGGCACCAAAGCGCTGCACCAGCAAATCCATTCCGGCATTGCGCCGAACTGCTAAAAATTGGCTCTGACGGCTAATGACGGTGGGGTTTTCGCTGATCTGATCGCGAATATTCAACTCATCGAGCAAATGCTGGCCAACGCGGCGATCAGTGATCAGCAAGTCGATGCGGCCGCGCACCAGTTTGCCGAAATTGGCCTCGTGTGTCGGTGCAGGCTCACGGGTGAACAGCGTTGATTCACTGAAGTCGGGGCTGTACAGATAACCCGGCGAAGTGCCGATGGTCAGGCCTTTGAGTTCTTCGAGCTTGCTGAACGGGTGCGGTCGGTCGTTGGCATAGAACATCACGAACTCGACGTCCGACAGCGGTTCGACGGGGTAGAGCAGAGTAGCGTCGCGTTCGTCGCTGTGAAAGATGTCCAGTGCACCGTCGGCCTGACCGGTTTCGAGCATCGACAGGCAGCGCTTCCAGGGCAGGAATTGCCATTCGACTTCAATGCCCAGGCGCTTGAACACAATGGCCGTGGTTTCGTAGTCGAGACCGAGTTTTTTGTCGTTCTCCTCGTACACGTAAGGTGCCCACGGCTCGGTGACAATACGCAACTTCTCGCCCCGAGCGGCAAAGCTCAGGCAAGCAAAAACCAGCACCGTGAATAATTGCGCGATCAAAGGCATGGCTTGAGATTACGACGAGAAACGCGAAAGAGCCAGAAAGTGACAGCACATGCTCTGTTTCGCGCCTTTAAAAGCAAAAGATCGCAGCAACAACAACCCCTGTAGGAGCTGCCGAAGGCTGCGATCTCTTGATCTTGCTTGTCGCTTTCAGCTTGAAACTTGCAACTGTTTCAACGAGGCAACTTCAGGTTATTCCAGATCGCCAGGCTTGGCTCAGCCTGGTTCATGGAATAGAAGTGCAGCCCCGGTGCGCCGCCCTGCAACAGGCGCTCGCACATCTCGCTGACGACTTGCTCGCCAAAGCGCTGAATGCTTTGGCTGTCATCGCCATACGCTTCCAGCTGCTTGCGAATCCAGCGCGGGATTTCCGCACCACAGGCATCGGAGAAGCGCGCGAGTTTGCTGTAGTTGGTGATCGGCATGATCCCCGGCACGATCGGCAGATCCACGCCCAGTGCCTGCAAACGGTCGACAAAGTAGAAGTAGCTGTCGGCGTTGAAGAAGTACTGAGTGATCGCGCTGTCGGCGCCGGCGCGAGCCTTGCGCACGAAGTTGGCGAGATCGTCTTCGTAGTTGCGCGCTTGCGGATGCATCTCCGGGTAAGCCGCCACTTCGATGTGGAAATGATCGCCGGTTTCTTCACGAATGAATTCAACCAGTTCATTGGCGTGACGCAGCTCACCGCTGGTCATGCCCATGCCGGACGGCAGGTCGCCACGCAGGGCAACGATGCGCTTGATGCCGGCAGCCTTGTACTCGTTCAGCAGGCCGCGCAGGTCGTCCTTGCTGTCGCCGACGCACGACAGGTGCGGTGCGGCCGGTACTTTGACTTCGCTTTCCAGTTGCAGAACGGTGTTGAGGGTGCGATCACGCGTCGAACCACCAGCGCCATAGGTGCAGGAGAAAAAATCAGGATTGTACGTTGCCAACTGACGGGCAACGTTGAGCAGCTTTTCATGCCCAGCATCGGTCTTGGTCGGGAAGAACTCGAAGCTGTAGCGACGGTCTTGGGACATGGAGGAAACCTCCAGCTACAAGCTGCAAGCTTCAAGCTGCAAGAGCAGCGGGGGTGCGCTGGTCTCTTGTGCCTGAAGCTTGCGGCCTGACACTGTTTTGAAATAGGGGCGGAGCCTCAGGCTTCGCACGGCAAGTTCGGCTTTTGGCCTTTACTTGCCGCTTGAAGCTAAAAGCTCGCAGCTGCTCTTGTCTTAGTAGCGGTAAGCGTGCGGCTTGAACGGGCCTTCGACGGTGACGCCGATGTAGTCAGCCTGTTGCTTGGTCAGTTGAGTGACCACGCCGCCGAAGCCGCGAACCATTTCCAGGGCCACTTCTTCGTCGAGTTTCTTCGGCAGTACTTCAACGGTCAGGCGCTCGGCTTTCTGGGCTGGCGACAGGTCGGCGTACTTCTGGCCGAACAGGAAGATCTGCGCCAGCACCTGGTTGGCGAACGAACCGTCCATGATGCGGCTCGGGTGACCGGTGGCGTTGCCCAGGTTCACCAGACGGCCTTCGGCCAGCAGGATCAGGTAGTCGTCGTTCTGCGCGTCGAAAGCGCCCGGGCCGGTACGGTGGATCTTGTGTACCTGTGGCTTCACTTCTTCCCATGCCCAGTTCTTGCGCATGAAAGCGGTGTCGATTTCGTTGTCGAAGTGACCGATGTTGCAGACAACAGCACGCTTCTTCAGGGCTTTGAGCATGTTCGAGTCGCAAACATTGACGTTACCGGTGGTGGTCACGATCAGGTCGATCTTGCCCAGCAGCGCTTTGTCGATGCTTGCTTCGGTGCCATCGTTGATACCGTCGATGAACGGCGAAACCAGCTCGAAACCGTCCATGCAGGCTTGCATGGCGCAGATCGGGTCAACTTCGGAAACCTTAACGATCATGCCTTCCTGACGCAGGGACTGAGCCGAGCCCTTGCCCACGTCACCGTAACCGATGACCAGCGCTTGCTTGCCGGACAGCAGGTGGTCGGTACCGCGCTTGATCGCATCGTTCAGGCTGTGACGGCAGCCGTACTTGTTGTCGTTCTTGGACTTGGTCACCGAGTCGTTGACGTTGATGGCCGGGATTTTCAGCTCGCCCTTGGCCAGCATGTCCAGCAGACGGTGTACGCCGGTGGTGGTTTCTTCAGTTACGCCGTGAACGCGATCCAGTACTTGTGGGTACTTGTCGTGCAGCAGCTGAGTCAGGTCGCCGCCGTCGTCGAGGATCATGTTGGCGTCCCATGGTGCGCCATCCTTGAGGATGGTTTGTTCCAGGCACCACTCGTACTCTTCTTCAGTTTCGCCTTTCCAGGCGAAAACCGGGATACCGGCAGCAGCGATAGCGGCAGCAGCCTGATCCTGAGTCGAGAAAATGTTGCAGGACGACCAGCGTACTTCGGCACCCAGGGCAACCAGGGTTTCGATCAGCACGGCAGTCTGAATGGTCATGTGGATGCAGCCGAGGATCTTGGCGCCTTTCAACGGCTGTTCGCCGGAGTACTTGCGACGCAGACCCATCAGAGCCGGCATTTCCGATTCGGCGATGATGGTTTCGCGACGGCCCCAGGCAGCCAGGGACATGTCGGCAACTTTGTAATCGTTAAAATCTGCAGGCGTGATAACAGCGCTCATGAAGAGCCTCCATTCGTAATGTATGCGAATGGGCGCCGTTGTGCGTTTAGTGTCCGGCCTGAGCCAGTCAACGCCCCATCCGAGCCTGACAGGTTGAACCTGCTGCAGCGCCCCTCGGACAGGTGGCGGGAAAACGGTAGCAAGTGAACGTTACCGTTTTGAAACGGGGGCGATTATAGCCGTCTAAACTGATCTTCCAAAGGGTTTCTGTCGGCCAAATGAAGATCGCTAATAGCGACCATAGTCGAAGCCTCATGGAGCATGACCGCTCGGTCTGCCAAGATGGCACCCATCTTTCGGCAAACGCTCAGGAGTGAACATGAATTTCCACACCCGCAAGTGGGTAAAACCCGAAGACCTGAACCCCAACGGCACCCTGTTCGGCGGCAGCTTGCTGCGCTGGATTGATGAGGAAGCAGCGATTTACGCTATCGTCCAGTTGGGTAATCAGCGCGTGGTGACCAAGTACATATCCGAAATCAACTTCGTCAGCGCCTCGCGCCAGGGCGACATCATCGAACTGGGCATCACCGCCACCGAGTTCGGCCGCACCTCGATCACCCTGACCTGCGAAGTGCGCAACAAGATCACCCGCAAGAGCATTCTCACCGTTGAGAAGATGGTTTTCGTCAACCTCGGCGAAGACGGCTTGCCGGCCCCGCACGGGCGGACCGAGATCAAATACGTCAAAGACCAGTTCCAGGAAGATGAACTCGTCACCAAGTGATAGTGGTGGTGCGGCCTTCGCGAGCAGGCTCGCTCCCACAGAGATTGTGCTGACCTGTAGGAGCTGCCGAAGGCTGCGATCTTTTGATCTTGCCGCTAAAAAACAAGATCAAAAGATCGCAGCATTCGGCAGCTCCTACATTGTCGGCGTGCACCCAAGGATTCGCGTGGCGCCTATAGAACGTATTCAATAGCGCGAAGGTCGTAGGTAAACACCACCCCCACGGTTCCCACGCCATGACCACGCCCACCGACGGCAAGACCCCCGATCTCTCGACCGAAGAAAAACACGAAGTCGAGAAAAGCCAGCCGCCTCGCGCGGCGGTTCTGCATGAAATCATCCGCACCCAAGGCGATCAGGAACTGGAACGCAGCATCGCTGCTCTCTGGTGGTCGGCGCTGGCCGCAGGGTTGACCATGGGCCTGTCACTGATGGGCATGGGCTTGCTCAATTCGCGGCTGCCCGACGGTGAAGAATTCAAAGTGATCGCCAGTTTTGGCTACTGCGCAGGTTTCCTTGCAGTGATCCTCGCCCGTCAGCAACTGTTCACCGAAAACACCCTGACCGCTGTGCTGCCGGTCATGACCAAACCGACGATTCGCAATTTCGGCCGACTGATTCGTCTGTGGACGGTGGTGTTGTTCGGCAATCTCTGCGGCACCATTCTGGTGGCCTACGTGATGCTCGAACTGCCGATCTTCGACAGCAAGACCGACCTGGCCTTTCTCGAAATCGGCCGCAAGGTCATGGAAAATCACGCCAGCCAGATGTTCGCCAAAGGCATTGTCTCCGGGTGGATGATCGCGACCATGGTGTGGATGATCCCGTCGATGGAGAGCGCGAAGATGTGGATCATCATCCTCATCACCTACCTCATGGCCCTCGGCGATTTCACCCATATCGTCGTCGGTTCGGCGGAGGTGTCGTATCTGGTGTTTGCTGGCGAGTTGCCGTGGAGTGATTTCTGGCTGGTGTTCGCTGGCCCAACGCTGGCGGGCAATATCATCGGCGGCAGTTTTATCTTTGCGCTGATCAGCCACGCGCAGATTCGCAGTGAGAGCGGCTCACTGAAAGCTGCCGGCCCTGAGGAGGTTCAGGGCAAGTCGAAGGAGGATTGAGCGCGGTCAGGCTGCGCGGTTGCGAGTGCCTCGCACAAAGCGCTGATCATGTTCGGCCGGTCAGTCTGCGCAGGGCTGATCAGCGCAACCTCTCGATCATACCGATCGTTGCCAATCTGGCTCACAGCACATTTGTGGCCCCATTGTTCAAAGCCCGACCAATAGGGCACCAGGCTGACGCCAAGCCCTCCAGTCACGAGCATGGCAATGGTCTCCAGCGCATCCAGATCTACCAGCGGCGTCGGCTTCAAGCCATGGTCGGCCAGATATTCCTCGGCATGCCGTCCGCCCCAGGCATCAGGATCATAGCGGATGTAGGGTTGGCTCTGCAGTTGCGCGGGGATGCTGGCCGAGGACTTTTCCTGCGACAGAAACACCAGCGGCTCCTTGCGTAGCGATACGGCCTGCAGGGCTTTGGGCAATTCAAATGGGGGAGCGACGAGGATCGCAGCGTCGACGTCTCCCGAGAGCAGTGCTTGATACAACGACCGCGATGTTCCCGGCACGATAACCGGCTTCAGCCCCGGCGCCCGCTCGGTCAGTGCTCGTAATGCGCCAGGTAGAAGCCCCGTCAGAACGGTGGAAATAGCGCCTATTTTCAACTGCCCGGTCAGCCCTCCCACGTCAGCATCTCCCGCCAGTAATGCCGTTTCGCGAACGATGCGTTTGGCGCGGGGCAATAGACCAAGGCAGGCCTGACTTGGCCTGGCGGCGTGCCCGACGCGCGATAGCAACTCAAAACCGAGTTGTCGTTCGAGCGCGAGAATGCGCTGGCTGACCGCGGCCGCCGTCAACCCTTCGATACGCGCGGCATGGGCGATGGAGCCAGACTCCACGACGGCGATAAGGCTTTTCAAATAGCGCGTATCCATAAGAAATACTTTCGAAGGCGGAAAGAATTACAGGCTATCTCTTTTCATGGAAACCGCACAGTCTGCAACCGTTCGGCTGTTTCCATCATCAGGAGTGGCTTATGCAATCGATTTTTCATCTCGCTTTTCACGTCCGTGATTTGCAGCTGTCCCGGCAGTTCTATGGTGATCTGCTGGGATGCGAGGAAGGGCGCAGCACCGATACCTGGGTCGATTTCAATTTTTTCGGGCATCAATTGTCGTTGCATCTGGGCGAACCCTTTGCGGTAAGCAACACGGGGAAAGTCGGTGAGCACAACGTGCCGATGCCGCACCTTGGCGTGATACTTGAGATGTCGGACTGGGTCGTTTTAAGAGACCGGCTACTCAAAGGCCAAGTGCAATTTGTTCTGCCACCCAGCATTCGTTTTCCCGGAGAACCCGGTGAGCAGGCAACGATGTTCTTTCTCGATCCTGCCGCAAACCCTATCGAGATCAAGGGCTTCACTGATCTGCGGTCAGTGTATGCAACTTGAAATGTCGACACTTTCGAAGGCAAGCCCGGGGAGCGATATGCACGATTTCGATAAAGCAGACGCCACAGCCATTTCGCAATGGGTTCGTTCGCAGGTCGTGAGCGCAGAGGCAGTGACTGAGCACTTTCTTGACTGTGTCGAAGCGCAAGAGCAGAGCATAAAAGCCTTTGTTGCGTTCGACCCTGACGAGGTGCGCAAGCAAGCGCGCCAACGGGTAAACAGCAGCGCGAAAGGCCTGCTCGCAGGTGTCCCCGTGGGGGTCAAAGACATCTACGACACCGTCGATCATCCCACGCGTTTTTACTCCCCCATCTATGCGCATAACCATCCTTCGCGTGACGCTCATGTCGTCGCGCTGCTGCGCCAGGCCGGCGCGGTGATCATGGGCAAGACCCACACCACTGAATTCGCCTACATGCACACCGGCCCAACCCGCAATCCACACGATCTTGATCGCACTCCCGGAAGCTCCAGTGCCGGTTCGGCAGCGGGCATGGCGGCGGGGTTTTTTCCACTTGCGTTGGGCACCCAGACCGCCGGGTCATTGATCAAGCCGGCGTCCTATTGCGGCCTGTATGCGTTCAAACCTTCTTACGGGCTGGTGCCTCTGGAAGGGGTCAAGCCGTTGGCGCCGAGCTTCGACACGGCGGGTTGGTATGGCCGCTCGGTGCGTGATCTGCGACTGATGGCTCAAGTCTTGATCCCCGGTTTACCGGCGCCTGCTGCTGAGCGGCATTTATGCTCATTCGGTTTCTGCCGTACGGCGCGTTGGGATCAGGTCGACGAGGACGTCGCCAGGTCGTTGCAAGCTGCCGTTGAAGAGCTGCGTCTGGCGGGGCATCAAGTGAGCGAGGTGGCGTTGCCCGAGGAGTTTGCGACGGTATTCGATGACCATCTGCTAATCAACGATTGCGAGGGCGCCCGATCATTGGCCAAGGAGTTGCAAGCGCATCCTGACCTGCTCAGTGAAGAATTATTGGCCATGATCGAGCGCGCTCGTCTGACGACGTGGGCGCAAGAATCAGCGGCAAAGCAGCGTTTGGCGAAGTTGGCGATGGTTTTGGAAGCCATCTTCAAACCGTTTGACGCCATGCTGGGTGCGAGCTGTGGCATCGTCGCTCCGTTGGGCCTTGGCGCGACCGGACCTTCCGATTTCAGCAAGTTCTGGATGGCGTTTGGCTTGCCTCAGATCAACCTTCCTCTCGTGCGCAATGCCGCGGCGTTACCCGTTGGGCTGCAAATGATCGGAGGTTTTAGAGAAGACAGCATGCTTTTGCACGCTGCGGAGCAGGTTGATGCCGTGTTGAGAGCTGCCGGCTGATACCTGAACCGGGCACCGTCACAGCGCGAGTGCGCCGCGACGGTGCCCGCTTCAAGGGTCAGTGTGCAGAATCGGCAGTGCCGACGCTTTGCGGAGTGGTCACCCCGCGAACGACGCGGCCAATGGTCAGGCCTTGTATCAGGATCGATGACAGCACGACGATGTAGGTGATGCTCAGCAGCAAGTCACGCTCGATACCCAGCGGCAGCGACAGTGCCAGGGCAACCGACACGCCGCCGCGCAAACCGCCCCACGTCAACACACGAATGGTGCCGCGCGGCACCGTGCGCCAACGGCGCAGCAAGAGGATTGCGGGCGCCACGGTGAGCAGGCGCGACAGCAGAATCGCCACCGCCAGCAAACCCGCCGCCGCCAAGTGCAGCCAGTTGAACGGCAGCAGCAACAGCTCCATGCCGATCAAGGCGAAGAGCAGCGCGTTGAGCATGTCATCGAGCAACTCCCAGAAGCCGTCGAGGTATTTGCGAGTCATGTCGTTCATCGCCAGATTGCGCCCGAGGTTGCCGATGATCAGACCGGCGACCACCATCGCAATCGGTGCCGAGACGTGCAACTCCGAGGCCATTGCCGAGCCGCCGATTACCAGCGCCAGGGTCAGCATCACTTCGATCTGGTGCTGCTCGATGCTTTTGATCATCAGGTAGACCAGATAACCGATCAGCCCGCCGAACAGCACGCCGCCAATCGCTTCGTGAGCAAACAGCATGGCGGTGGCACCGATGGTCGGGGTCTCCCCGAGTTGGGCAATGCCCAGCAACACGGTAAACACCACAACCGCAGTGCCGTCGTTGAACAGCGATTCGCCGACGATGGTGGTTTTCAATGGTTTCGAGGCGTTGGCGGTTCGTAGCACGCCGAGCACCGCGATCGGGTCGGTCGGGGAAATCAGCGCACCGAACAGCAGGCAGTAGAGGAAGCTCACGTGCCAGCCAAACAGGGCAAAAATGTAATAGGCGAGACTGCCGATTACCGCGGTAGCGATCAGTACACCGAACGTTGCCAAGAGGCCGATCGGCCAACGATAGCTGCGCAGGTCGTTCAGATTTACGTGCAAGGCGCCGGCGAACAGCAGGAACGAGAGCATCCAGTTCATCAGCAGATCGCCGAAGTCGATCTGGCCGATCAGTTGCTGCACACGCTCTTCCAGGCCGGGGTAGCCGAGCAGGCTCAGGCCTTGCAGCAGCAAGGAGAACATCAGCGCGGTGACCATTACACCAATGGTTGGCGGCAGGCCGATGAAGCGGAAGTTTACGAAGGTGAGGAGGGTGGTGAGGCAGATGAAAGCGGCGACGAGTTCAAGCATCCGGGGTCCTTTGGATGAGGGGTGGAAAGACAGCGCTCCGAATCTTCGGTGCAGAGGTTGGATGGGCTGATTCGGGGTGAGGACACAATCCGTCCTCTCCGTTGGTCAGCCGCACGCATTGGTGTAGGGTCAACAAAAAAATCAAGGAGTGAAACGTGCTCGCGACAGTTTTGGTATTGATGGCGGCCCTGTTGCATGCGACGTGGAATACGTTGATCAAGTTCAGCGCCGAGCGGCTGCTGGTGGTGGCGTGCATGGACACGGTGGCGCTGCTGTTCGTCGCTATCGCGCTGCCATTCGTGAATCTGCCGCCCATGGAAATCTGGCCGTGGATTCTCGCGTCGGCAGCATTTGAGCTGCTCTATCGTTATCTGCTGATTCAGGCGTATCGGGTCGGCGATCTCGGGTTGGTCTATCCGCTGATGCGCGGTCTGTCACCGCTGGTGGTGCTGGCGTTGACCCTGATCTTCGCCGGCGAAGTGCTCACCACCCAGCAAATCTTCGGCATCATGCTGATCCCGTTCGGCATGATCTGCCTGCTTTGGCAGGGCGGTGGTGGCAAGCATTTGCCGTGGTCGATGCTGCCGGTGGTGGCGCTGATCGGCTTGTGCATCGGTTGCTACACCTACATCGATGGCCAGGCGCTGCGGCGCTGGTCGCATCCGCTGGATTATCTGGTCTGGGTGACGCTGCTCAGCGCCTGGCCGTTTCCGCTGCTGGCGTGGGTCGCCAAGCGGCCGGCGTTCATGCTGTTCTGGCGTGAGCAATGGAAGCTGGGTTTGGCGGTGGGCTTCTGCGTGTTGGCCAGCTACGCTCTGGTGCTGTGGGCGATGCAGTTGGGCTCGATTGCAGAAGCTGCGGCGTTGCGCGAAATCAGTGTGATCCTGGTGGTGCTGTTCGGCATGCGCTATCTCAAAGAACCTTTCGGCCGACCGCGGCTCTTAGCCTGTGGGCTGGTGCTGATCGGCATGCTGGTAATGAAGTTCTGAGCGCTCGCGAATTCTATAACTCGAAAAAAGGATGGCGTTATGACGGTGGCTCTGTGGTGTGTGTTGATCGCAATCTTTTTACCGTATGTCTGTACAGGCGTGGCCAAGGTCGTGGGTGGTTATCGGCTGAGTGACAACCATGATCCGCGCGACTTCATGGAAAGCCTCAACGGTCTGGCCCGACGGGCGCATGCGGCGCAGATGAACAGTTTTGAAGTGATGCCGGCGTTTGCCGCAGCGGTGATCGTTGCGCATCTGGTGGGGACGGCGCAGTTGGTGACGGTGAATGTGCTGGCGGTGCTGTTTATCACCAGTCGCCTGCTGTACATCATTTGCTATCTGGCGGACTGGGCGATCTTGCGATCGCTGGTGTGGTTTGTGGGGATGGGGTTGATCATCAGTTTCTTTGTGGTGTCGGCCTGATTATCGAGTGTCGCTGAGGGCCTCATCGCGAGCAGGCTCAATCCCGCATTTTGGAATGCGTTCCCCTGTAGGAGTGAGCCTGCTCGCGATAGCTACTTGACTGCCTCAGCAAAGCTAAAGGATTACTGCTTTACCGTGTCGGCCACCTGCGGCACTTGCGGCAGTGCTGCGCCTTTGGGCCAAAGCATCCAGATCTGCCCCTGCTGTTTCATATCCCCCGCCAGTTGTCCGGCGGCATCTCCGGTGCCCCAGAACAGATCCGCGCGAACCTCGCCGGCAATCGCGCCACCGGTGTCCTGCGCCGCAACCGGGCGCACCAGTGCCGTGCCGTCCGGGCGCGTGGTCGACAGCCACAACAGGCTGCCCAGCGGAATCACCTTGCGATCCACCGCTGCGCTATAGCCGGCCGTCAATGGCACATTCAGCGAGCCGCGCGGGCCTTCGTTGCTGTCCGGGTTACGGGTGAAGAACACGTAGCTCGGGTTGCTGCCGAGTAACTCCGGGATACGCGACGGATTGGCTTTGGCCCAATTGCTGATCGCGCCCATGGTCACGTCTTCTTTCTTCAGCTCACCTTGCTCGACCAGCCAGCGGCCAATCGGCCGGTAGGGGTGGCCGTTCTGATCGGCGTAAGCAATGCGCAGCTGTTTGCCGTCCTGAGTCTGAATACGCCCGGAACCCTGGATCTGCAGGAACTGCAAATTCATCGGATCGGTGAGGTAAGCCACCACCGGGGCTTTTACGCCTTTCGATTCGATGGTCGCTGCGTCGTCATAAGGTTTGAGCACTCGGCCTTCGAGGCGACCGCGCAGGCGCTTGCCTTTCAATTCCGGGTAAATGCTGTCCAGCGAGACAATGATCATGTCCTCGGGTACGCCGTACACCGGCACATTGGCGGTGTCGGTGGGCGTCAGGCTGCCGGGATAAACCGGCTCGTAGTAACCCGTGATCAGGCCGTTGGGATTGTCGTTTTCAGCACGCAGACCGTAGACGTCGAGGTTCTGCTTGAGGAACGCGCGAATCTCGCCGGCACTTTGCGGCACATTGGCTGCTGCGGCGCAGGTGGTGCCCCAGACTGCATCAGCCTTGAGCCGCGTGCAGGCGCTGCGCCACGAGCCGAAACCGGCAACCAGATCGCTATCGGACACCGCGGGCAATGCTTCCCACGTGGCGTTGGCATAAGTGGCCAGTGCGTGAGTTTTCGGCTTGGCGCTGTCGCCACCGGTGCAGCCAGCGAGGATTGCCAGCAGCGGAAGGGTTGCGATCAGCGGATGACGCCAGGCCTTGAAACGGCTGTTCATGGAGTGATTCCTGTGCCGGTCGCCCGAGTGCTCCATGCGCTCGGGCAACCCGTATTTTTAATAGGGCTATTGGTGTTTGGCGGTGACGCGAGGATACTGGCCGCCGATTCCGTGACCTGAAGCCACCATGACTCTTAAAAGAATTGCTGTTGTATTGCTGGCCTGTCTGACCTTGTCCGCCTGTGGCGGTGTCGATCCTAATTCGCCGCTGGGGCAACGCAAGGCGATCTTCAAGCAGATGCTCAAGACTGGCGAAGACCTCGGTGGCATGTTGCGTGGGCGCATTCCGTTCGACGGGCCGAAGTTCGCCGAAGGCGCGGTCAAACTCGATGCGTTGTCTCATGAGCCGTGGAAGCATTTCCCGCAGGTTCGCGAAGAAGATCACACCAGTGCCAAGGATGATGTCTGGCAACAGCAGGCCCGTTTTCAGGAAATGGCCCGCACCCTCGAAGCCGCCACCGGTGAATTGGTGATTGCCAGTCAGGTCCAGCCGTACAAGGCCAGCAACCTCGGGCCAGCGGTGCAGAAAGTTGAAGATGCCTGCAGCGCTTGCCATAAACAGTTTCGGGATCATTGATCGTCAAGACTGCTGAGTAATCTTGTGGCGAGGGGATTTATCCCCGTTGGGCTGCGAAGCAGCCCCAAAACCATACAGCCGAGTTTTTCAGTCAGACCCGGCCAGCCGGATTTGCGCCGGCTTCGCCGCCCAACGGGGATAAATCCCCTCGCCACAAGGCCATCAATTACTTGTCGATTTCGTCCAGCGCGTCCTGCAGCTCTTTGCGCGACTCGGCGAGTTTGTCTTTGCGTTTGTTGATCTTCTCCGGGTCGCCCTTCTTCATCGCCTTGTCGAGATCGGCCTGGCGCTGGCTGACTTCGTGTTTGGCCTCAAGCACTTTGTTTTCGCGTTCTTTCTTCAGGCCGGCGTCGGTGCAGTATTCGCTCACTTCGCTCAGGGCTTTTTCCAGGCCGGCTTGCTGATCGGCATTGCCGCGCGACTTGGCCTGTTCAATCTGGTTGATGATGCCCTGCTTCTTGGCCGCGCAGCCAGTCAGCCCCGGGGCGTCTTCGTCGGCCATCACAGGGGCGGCCATCATGCCGCAGAGGGTCAGCATGGCGAGCGGTGCGAGAAATTTCATAAAAGCTCCATGTGCAAAGGCATTCGGGTCGGTTGGGCACTGCGCTGTTGGAGCGCTTCGGCGGCCGTTGGGTTCCCGGCGGGCCGGGATTGCTTGTTCAGAAACCGTCGATTCCGGCGGCCTGTAGGATTTCGCTCAAGGCTAGCACCTGCGGGTCGCGAAAGAATGCGCTCAATTGCGCCGCGCGACCGGGGCCGATACCGGCTTCTGCCTGCCATTGTTCAGTGTCACGTTGTGCCAGTGCCTGCCATGAGTCAGCCAGTTGTGCCTGACCCGTCGGCGGCAAACCCAGCGCTTTGAGCCATTGTGCGAACGGCTGTTGCCGGGCGTTATGGAAGCTATGCATCAGGCGCGTGCTGCTGCGTTCGCCAAAGCCGGCAATCTTAGCAAGCTCTGGCGCGTCGAGGGTCAACCAATCCAGCAGGTTGTTCAGGTGGCCTGTTTCCAAAAGTTTCTCCCAGGTGCCTCGACCGACATGCTGCATGGCCAGCCCTTGCTTGCTACTGAGCCAGGTCAAGCGGGCGAGAAACTGGCTTTCGCAGCCAGGCGTGGGTTGCCAGCAACTCAGCGCGTGAAAGTCGTCTGCGCGGGGGATGTTGAGGTCTGTGCGTTCGGTGGCGCGCAGCACCACACTGTCGAGCCGTGGAATGGTCAGACCGGCGAGGCTGATTGCCACTTGATCACCGGGGCGAATATCCAGGTCTTGCCAGCGCTTGAAGGAGCCGGCGCTGACCCGTTTGATCTCACGGTCATCGAGCATGACGGATTTGAGTTCGAGTACTGGCGTGATGCGCCCGGTTCGACCGACTTTGAAGTTGACCCTGCGTACTTCAGCCAGCGCCTGGGCAAACGGATACTTCCAGGCAATCGCCCAATACGGCGCGCGAGCCTGCCAGCGCTCGGCAGGTGGACGCTGACTCTGACGCAACACCACGCCGTCTGTGGCGAAGTGCAGGGGGGAGCGATACCAGTGATCACGCCATTTCTGTGCGGCAGCGAAGTCGGTGACGGGATGGCTGTAAGGTTCAATTGTGGCGAAACCCAGTTTTGTCAGCGCGGTGATTCGCTCAGGCAATTGCGCTGGGCCTTGGGGCCAGTCCCAAACGAACAGTCCAATCCCGGAGGCTTGCTCTGCATCCAACGATTTTCTCCCCATCAGACCGGCGACGGTGGCGCGAGCGTTAACGCTGCCGGATCGGGCTTGCACGTGCTCGCTCAGGTGCCAATAGAGTTCGCCCTGCACCAGCAGATCCAGCGGTTGTGTCAGGCGTTGAGGGATGGCGTCGATCTTGCGCGCCGAAGTCGTCCAGTCCTGACCACTCACCCCATCCCCGCGGCTGATTGCCTGCTGCAAAACGCCCTCGCGATAAATCAGCGTCACCGCGACGCCATCAATTTTGGGTTGTATCCAGACATCCTTGCGCTCGCGTAGCCAGGTTTCTAAGGCCTCGGCTTTGTGAATTTTATCCAGACCGGTGTGGGCGATGGGGTGCGCGATTGAGCCTGAAGCTGTACGCAAAGGATCGGTTGGCGAGGACAGTTTGAAACACGCTCGCCATTCGTTCAGTTGCACAAGGGATTGGTCGTAGAGTTCATCGGCAATCAGCGAGCGGCCTTCGCGGTGGTAGGCGTCGTCCCATTGGTTGATCTGGTTTTGCAGGGCGGTGATTTCGCGCTGGGCTTGGGCGGGCGTCCAGTCCGGGCATTGAGACGCGTAGCCAGTCAGGCATAGGAGGTGCAGCAAAACAAACAAAAACCAATGCATCGTGAGCGTCCTTGCTCATGGGGGTTTTTGAAGGTTAGTCAGGATTTTGAGCGAGGTCGGGCGAGTGTTTTTCGGGGTGTTTCAACGGCGGAAGATCAAAAGATCGCCGCTTGCGGCAGCTCCTGCATTGATCAGGGTAGGAGCTGCCGCAGGCGGCGATCTGTTGATCTTCAAAGCAAAAAAAAGCCCCGCACGGCGCGAACCGTACGGGGCTTTTGGGTACCGCCGGGGAAATATTACAGACCAGCAGCAGAACGCAGAGCGTCGGCGCGGTCGGTTTTTTCCCAGGTGAAGGTGGTGAAGGTGTCTTCGCCAACGGTTTTGGTTTCTGGAGTGCGACCGAAGTGGCCGTACGCTGCAGTTTCCTGGTACATCGGGTGCAGCAGGTCGAGCATGGTGGTGATTGCGTATGGACGCAGGTCGAACACTTCACGGACCAGTTTGACGATCTTGTCATCGCTGATCTTGCCGGTGCCGAAGGTGTTCAGCGAGATCGACGTAGGCTGGGCCACACCGATCGCGTAGGAAACCTGAATCTCGCAACGCTCGGCCAGGCCGGCAGCGACGATGTTCTTGGCAACATAACGGCCAGCGTAGGCAGCCGAACGGTCAACCTTCGATGGATCCTTGCCGGAGAACGCGCCGCCGCCGTGACGGGCCATGCCGCCGTAGCTGTCGACGATGATCTTGCGACCGGTCAGACCGCAGTCACCTACCGGGCCGCCAATGATGAACTGGCCGGTCGGGTTGATGTGGAACTGGGTGTCTTTGCTCAGCAGTTCAGCAGGCAGCACGTGCTTGACGATCAGCTCCATCACGCCTTCGCGCAGGTCTTTGTACGACACTTCAGGGTTGTGCTGGGTCGACAGAACAACCGCGTCGATACCGACAACCTTGCCGCCTTCGTAACGGCAAGTCACTTGCGACTTGGCGTCCGGGCGCAGCCACGGCAGAAGACCCGATTTGCGGGCTTCGGCCTGGCGCTGCACCAACTGGTGCGAGAAGGTGATCGGCGCTGGCATCAAAACGTCGGTTTCATTGCTGGCGTAGCCGAACATCAGGCCCTGGTCGCCGGCGCCCTGATCTTCAGGCTTGGCACGGTCAACACCCTGGTTGATGTCCGGGGACTGCTTGCCGATGATGTTCATCACGCCGCAGGTCGCGCCGTCGAAGCCGACGTCGGAGCTGTTGTAGCCGATGTCGAGAATCACGTTACGCACGATCTCTTCCAGATCGACCCAGGCGCTGGTGGTGACTTCACCGGCAACGATGGCCACGCCAGTCTTGACCAGGGTTTCCACGGCAACACGTGCGTGTTTGTCCTGGGTAATGATGGCGTCCAGCACCGCATCGGAAATCTGGTCGGCGATTTTGTCCGGATGTCCTTCAGACACGGACTCGGAGGTGAAGAGGGAGTATTCGCTCATCTCGATGTTTTCCTGAATTTACCGATGGTGAGTGTCGCCAGCCGGTCGCTGAAAGTGGCGGACCTGGATCTGGAAACCATTACGTAAGCCTACATAGAGGCTTTCCCCGGGAACGAGTCCCGCAGCGGTGGCCCAACGGGCCAAATCGTCCTGTTCAAACCCCAACCACAGATCACCGCAGGCCTCCCTGGCCCAACTCTGGTTGTGGCTACATAACTCTGTCACGAGCAGGCTACCGCCCGGTTGCAGCAAGTCGGCCATGTGCTTGAGCGCTTCGGCCGGCGCGGCGAAATGGTGCAAGACCATATTCAGTACAACGCAATCGGCCTGAAGGCTGGTGCCGTTCAATGCATCGGCCAATTGCAGGCTGACGTTAGCCAGCTGTTCACGTTCACATACCTGACGCGCCAGTTCGAGCATCGCCGGGCTGTTGTCCAGCGCGGTTACGGTGCCAAAACGACGCGCCAGTTCCGGCAGAAAAGCACCATCGCCGGGGCCGACTTCAATGGCCGTGGCAGCACCATTGAAGTTCAGTTTGTCGAGCAGGGCCAGCACGCTTTCACGGTACTGCGGCAGGCCGGCAATCAAGTCTTGCTGGGCGCGAAATTTCTCCGCAACCCGGGCGAAAAAATCCTGGCTGGCGGCGGCTCGTTGCGCGTGAACCTGAGCGATGCGCGCCAGGACATCGGCGGGCAGGGTCAGGTTGTCGACTTCTTCAAGCAGCGCGGCATGCAGCTTGCCGCCGAGCAATTCGGTGTGCGGCAGGGCGCGGCGATAGAAGATCGCATTGCCTTCGCGGCGCGTCGCCACCAGATCGGCCTGCGCCAACACCTTCAGGTGATGACTCATGCCGGACTGGCCGATACCGAAAATCTGCGCCAGTTCCAGTACACCAAACGAATCGTTGGCTAACGCGCGCAATACATTCAGCCGCAGCGGATCGCCGCCGGCCTTGCACAGGGCCGCCAGCTCGTCGCAATCGTCATGGCGAATGGAAGGCACGCGTAAGTTCATGGGGCAGCAGTCTAGAGACGGGGGTAAATCACCGCAAGGCCAATATCAAAAAGTTTTGATATTGCTCGATAAATGGCACTTCTCACCACGCGGTTAACTCTACAAACGAGTAGCGGAAAGGTTTCACCAACAGAAAGCGCCGCTATCCATTGGAAAAACGCCTCTGGATGACTATCTGTCATTGCCCCGAGGCGCTCCGGTGAGGGAAAATGCCCTCCTTTTTTCCGTTTCGACTTACCAGAACCCAGGAGATCAGCGATGCCTAGCCGTCGTGAGCGTGCCAACGCCATTCGTGCCCTCAGCATGGATGCCGTGCAAAAAGCCAACAGCGGCCATCCCGGTGCCCCTATGGGTATGGCAGATATCGCCGAAGTGCTTTGGCGCGACTACCTCAAGCACAACCCGAGCAACCCGTCGTTCGCCGACCGTGACCGCTTCGTGCTGTCCAACGGCCACGGCTCGATGTTGATCTACTCGCTGCTGCACCTGACCGGTTACGACCTGTCGATCGAAGACCTCAAGCAGTTCCGTCAACTGCACAGCCGTACCCCGGGTCACCCGGAATTCGGTTACACCCCGGGTGTTGAGACCACCACTGGCCCACTGGGTCAGGGTCTGGCGAACGCCGTCGGTTTCGCCCTGGCTGAAAAGGTCCTGGGCGCGCAGTTCAACCGTCCTGGCCATGACATCGTTGACCACCACACCTATGTGTTCCTGGGTGATGGCTGCATGATGGAAGGCATTTCCCACGAAGTCGCTTCCCTGGCCGGTACTCTGGGTCTGGGCAAGCTGATCGCTTTCTACGATGACAACGGCATTTCCATCGACGGCGAAGTCGAAGGCTGGTTCACCGATGACACGCCGAAGCGTTTCGAAGCCTACAACTGGCAGGTGATCCGCAACGTTGACGGTCATGACCCGGAAGAGATCAAGACTGCCATCGAAACCGCGCGCAAGAGCCCGCTGCCGACGCTGATCTGCTGCAAAACCACCATCGGTTTCGGTTCGCCGAACAAGCAGGGCAAAGAAGACTGCCACGGCGCCCCACTGGGTGACGCGGAAATCGCTCTGACCCGCAAGGCACTGAACTGGAACTACGGCCCGTTCGAAATCCCGGCCGACATCTATGCCGAGTGGGATGCCAAGGAAAAAGGTCGCGCGGCCGAAGCCGAGTGGGATCAGCGTTTCGCTGCTTACTCCGCTGCGTTCCCGACCGAAGCCAATGAACTGGTGCGTCGCTTGAGCGGTGAGCTGCCAGCCGACTTCTCCGAAAAAGCCTCGGCTTACATCGCTGAAGTCGCGGCCAAAGGCGAAACCATCGCCAGCCGTAAAGCCAGCCAGAACACCCTGAACGCGTTCGGCCCGCTGCTGCCGGAACTGCTTGGCGGCTCCGCTGACCTCGCCGGTTCCAACCTGACCCTGTGGAAAGGTTGCAAAGGCGTCAGCGCTGAAGATGCCAGCGGCAACTACATGTACTACGGCGTGCGTGAATTCGGCATGACCGCGATCATGAACGGCGTGACCCTGCACGGCGGCCTGGTGCCTTACGGCGCGACCTTCCTGATGTTCATGGAATACGCCCGCAACGCAGTGCGCATGTCCGCGCTGATGAAGAAGCAGGTGATCCACGTCTACACCCACGACTCCATCGGTCTGGGCGAAGACGGCCCGACGCACCAGCCGGTCGAGCAACTGACCAGCCTGCGCACCACCCCGAACCTCGACACCTGGCGTCCAGCCGATGCCGTTGAATCGGCAGTGGCCTGGAAAAACGCTCTGGAGCGTAAGGACGGCCCATCGGCGCTGATCTTCTCGCGTCAGAACCTGCAGCACCAGGAACGTGATGCCGGCCAGATAGCCGACATCAGCCGTGGCGGTTACGTGCTGAAGGACTGCGCAGGCGAGCCTGAGCTGATCCTGATCTCGACCGGTTCGGAAGTCGGCCTGGCTGTTCAGGCTCACGACAAACTGACCGAGCAGGGCCGCAAGGTGCGCGTGGTTTCGATGCCTTGCACCAGCGTGTTCGACGCGCAGGACGCTGGCTACAAGCAAGCGGTGCTGCCGTTGCAGGTTGGCGCACGTATCGCGATCGAAGCGGCTCACGCTGACTTCTGGTTCAAGTACGTGGGCCTGGAAGGTCGCGTGATCGGCATGACCACCTACGGCGAGTCGGCTCCGGCTTCGGCACTGTTCGAAGAGTTCGGCTTCACCCTGGAAAACATCCTGGGTCAGGCTGAAGAGCTGCTGGAAGACTAAGTCCGACAGTTGTGTTGTCCGGGCTGACGCCTTCGCGAGCAGGCTCGCTCCCACATTGGAATGCATTTCCCTGTGGGAGCGAGCCTGCTCGCGAAAGCGTTGGTTCGGGCAACATCGCACTGCCTGATTCACCACGGTAATCGAGAACCCCATGCCTCAACCGCGTCCCTACAAAGTTGCACTCAACGGCTACGGCCGGATAGGTCGTTGCGTCTTGCGTGCGTTGTTTGAGCGTGGCGAAAAAGCCGGGTTTGAAATTGTCGCGATCAACGATCTGGCCGACATGGCCAGCATCGAATACCTGACACGCTTCGACTCCACCCACGGCCGCTTTCCCGGCGAAGTGCGGGTTGAGGGCGATTGTCTGCATATTAATGGCGACTGCGTGAAAGTCCTGCGCAGTGCCACCCCCGAAGGCATCGATTGGACGTCGCTGGGCGTCGATCTGGTGCTCGAATGCTCCGGTGCCTATAACACCCGTGAAGATGGTCAGCGTTTCCTCAACGCCGGCGCGCCCCGCGTATTGTTCTCGCAGCCGATGGCCAGCGAGGCGGATGTCGACGCCACCATCGTTTACGGCGTCAATCAGGATTGCCTGACCGGCGATGAACTGCTGGTGTCCAACGCGTCCTGTACCACCAACTGCGGCGTGCCGCTGTTGCGCTTGCTGGATAAGGCGATCGGCCTCGATTACGTGTCGATCACCACGATTCACTCGGCAATGAACGATCAGCCGGTGATCGATGCTTATCACCACGAAGACCTGCGCCGCACCCGTTCGGCGTTTCAGTCGGTGATCCCGGTGTCCACTGGTCTGGCGCGCGGTATCGAGCGCCTGCTGCCGGAACTTGCCGGACGAATTCAGGCCAAAGCCGTACGCGTGCCGACGGTCAACGTGTCCTGCCTCGACATCACGATGCAGACCGCCACCGCGACCGACGCCAATGAGGTCAACCGGATCCTGCGCGAGGCCGCCACCAGTGGCCCGCTCAAAGGCCTGCTGGCTTACACCGAGCTTCCCCACGCAAGCTGTGATTTTAATCATGACCCACATTCGGCCATCGTCGATGCCAGTCAGACCCGTGTTTCCGGCCCCAAGCTGGTGAACATCCTGGCCTGGTTCGACAACGAATGGGGTTTTGCCAACCGAATGCTGGACGTTGCAGAACACTATCTGCAGACAGCCATTTCAAAAAAAACGTAGGAAGTGCGACCCATGACCGTGTTGAAGATGTCCGACCTCGATCTGCAAGGTAAGCGCGTATTGATCCGCGAAGACCTCAACGTCCCAGTCAAGGACGGTGTTGTCACCAGCGACGCGCGTATCCTGGCTTCGCTGCCGACCATCAAGCTGGCCCTGGAAAAAGGTGCGGCCGTGATGGTCTGCTCGCACCTTGGCCGTCCGACCGAAGGCGAGTTCTCTGCCGAGAACAGCCTCAAGCCCGTCGCCGACTACCTGAGCAAGGCCCTGGGCCGTGAAGTGCCGCTGGTGGCTGATTACCTGGGCGGCGTTGACGTCAAGGCCGGCGACATCGTGCTGTTCGAAAACGTGCGCTTCAACAAGGGCGAGAAAAAGAACGCTGACGAACTGGCCCAGCAATACGCGGCCCTGTGCGACGTGTTCGTGATGGACGCCTTCGGCACTGCTCACCGCGCCGAAGGTTCGACCCATGGTGTCGCCAAGTTCGCCAAGGTCGCCGCTGCTGGCCCACTGCTGGCCGCTGAACTGGATGCACTGGGCAAGGCCCTGGGCGCACCAGCTCAACCAATGGCTGCCATCGTTGCCGGCTCCAAGGTCTCGACCAAGCTCGACGTACTGAACAGCCTGAGCCAGATCTGCAATCAACTGATCGTCGGTGGTGGCATTGCCAACACCTTCCTCGCGGCGGCCGGTCACCCGGTTGGCAAATCGCTGTACGAACCGGATCTGCTCGACACTGCACGCGCCATCGCCGCCAAAGTCAGCGTGCCGCTGCCGGTTGACGTGGTGGTTGCCAAAGAATTCGCTGAAACCGCTGAAGCCACCGTCAAGCTGATCGCTGACGTCGCCGCTGACGACATGATTCTGGACATCGGCCCGCAAACCGCAGCCAACTTCGCCGAACTGTTGAAATCGTCGAAAACCATTCTGTGGAACGGCCCGGTTGGCGTGTTCGAGTTCGATCAATTTGGTAACGGCACCAAAGTCTTGGCTCAAGCCATCGCTGAAAGCTCGGCGTTCTCCATTGCTGGCGGTGGCGACACCCTGGCGGCCATCGATAAATATGGCGTGGCTGAGCAAATCTCCTACATTTCCACCGGTGGCGGCGCGTTCCTTGAATTCGTCGAGGGCAAAGTGTTGCCAGCCGTAGAAGTCCTGGAAAGCCGGGCCAAGGCCTGAGGCCGCCCGTTTGGCCAGGCAAAGGAGTGTTTACATGGTCAAGTCGTTAGCACTGTTGTTGCTGACCGGTACGCTGGCGGCCTGCGGGAGTAACCCGAAAGCCGAAGCCACGCCCGCGCCGAGCGAGTCACAGAAGGGCTGTTATCAGGCCGACTGGCAGGCCGAAACCAACCCGGTGCTGAACAAGCGCTCGGGGCCGGACGGCCTGGACAAATACGAGACGCAAACCCCGGCCAAGGAACATGGTTGTCCTTGACGGGTCTGACTCTTTAACTCAGGGCTGGCGGTATGTGCCGTCAGTCGAGGAACACGGATGAAAGGCTTGATCGCCATTGCGGCGTTGGCATTGTTGGGCGGTTGCGCGCAGTTGAACCTGTTTCAGTCTTCCGCCCCGGCGGATAACTGGACGACCTGGACCTGCGACAGCCAGGCCAAAGTGCTGTGGCGTTACGCCGATGCCGGCCAGAAGGAAGTCGACGTTCGACTCGGTGGCGGTGATCAGGTCTATCGCCTGAAAGAAGAGCCGGGCGCTTCGGGCACGCTGTACAGCGATGGCATGCTGGCGTTTCACCTCAAGGGTGACGAAGGCCTGGTGTACTGGGTCGCCACCAATGACCTGATCGGCCGCGGCTGCAAGGCCGAGTAGTTGCAACACCTGTAGGAGCAGAGCTTGCTCGCGAAAGCGGTGGCTCAGCTTGCATCAATAGTGAATGTGCCACCGCATTCGCGAGCAAGCTTTACTCCTACAGGGGTTCTGCGCTGTTCTGAAGAATTTGCTTTATCGAATCACCAGACCGGGCCTTAACCCCCGATCTGCAATCACTTGAATAGCCGCCGCCGCTCCGGCAGGCTGGCACGATTAACGACCCTCAACCGGGAGAGACACACACAATGGCACTTATCAGCATGCGCCAGATGTTGGACCACGCAGCCGAATTCGGCTACGGCGTTCCAGCCTTCAACGTCAACAACCTTGAGCAGATGCGCGCCATCATGGAAGCCGCTGACAAGACTGACTCCCCGGTGATCGTCCAGGCTTCGGCCGGCGCTCGCAAATACGCCGGCGCGCCATTCCTGCGTCACCTGATCCTTGCCGCGATCGAAGAATTCCCGCACATCCCGGTGTGCATGCACCAGGACCACGGCACCAGCCCTGACGTCTGCCAGCGCTCCATTCAACTGGGCTTCAGCTCGGTGATGATGGACGGTTCCCTCGGCGAAGACGGCAAGACCCCGACCGACTACGAATACAACGTCCGCGTTACTCAACAAACCGTCGCCATGGCGCACGCCTGCGGCGTTTCGGTTGAAGGCGAGCTGGGCTGCCTGGGTTCGCTGGAAACCGGCATGGCCGGTGAAGAAGATGGCATCGGCGCCGAAGGCGTTCTGGATCACAGCCAGATGCTGACCGACCCGGAAGAAGCCGCTGATTTCGTCAAGAAGACTCAGGTTGATGCCCTGGCCATCGCCATCGGCACCAGCCACGGCGCCTACAAGTTCACCAAGCCACCTACTGGCGACGTGCTGGCGATCGACCGCATCAAGGAAATCCACAAGCGCATCCCGAACACCCACCTGGTGATGCACGGTTCCTCGTCGGTTCCGCAAGAGTGGCTGGCGATCATCAACCAGTACGGCGGCGACATCAAAGAAACCTACGGCGTCCCGGTTGAAGAAATCGTCGAAGGCATCAAATACGGCGTACGCAAAGTCAACATCGACACCGACCTGCGTCTGGCCTCCACTGGCGCCATGCGTCGCCTGATGGCCACCAACCCGAGCGAATTCGACCCACGTAAATTCTTCGGCGCGACTGTGACTGCAATGCGCGATGTGTGTATCGCTCGCTACGAGGCTTTCGGCACTGCCGGTAACGCTTCGAAGATCAAGCCGATCTCGCTGGAAGCGATGTTCCAGCGTTATCTGAAAGGTGAGTTGAACGCCAAGGTTAACTAAGCCTGAGCGTTAAGCTGCTGATACAAGAAACCCGCCGTGAGGCGGGTTTTTTGTGGGTTGCAATGTCTGCCTGCAGTAAAACTATCCAAAAGTTAGAGCAAATGGTGCTGCTGATTGCTTGATGGCAGTAAACACGTGAGGCGCTTGTTCCCGATACTGAGAATGGCGCTTCAGCACCTCTTCAACAGCGATGAGCAACTTTTGAATGCGCTCTCTGGGCTGCTCGATTTCACAGGTATGGCCAAACTCCAGCAGTCCTTGTCGGGAGGCGAACATTGACTTGTTGCCCGCCAGATCCAAAGCCAAAACATCTTCCGGAATATAGGCGGTGGTGTTGACGATGTCGTAAGCCGGCGCCAGATGCGCATCGCGTTGCGTGGGTTCTGAATAGAGTAAACCGAAATTTTTCAAATGAGCGTCGCCATTTCCGACGATGCAACTCAGGGCAACGCTATCGAAGAGTTGATCGAGGGACGTGCGCAAGTGTTTCGCCGGGCAAAACACTCGAACAGCCTTCGCGATCGCTGCATAACTTTTGCTGTACTTCTGAGTAGCCGGCAGCCCCATTAACACGGCCATGTCTTCAAAACCGATCGGGTTGAGCTGATCGTCGCGATCAAAGCGGCGCATGACAAACAGCTTGGCGTTGTCGGAAAGGTAAAACGGCGGAACGGGAATGCCCGCGTCTTTTGCCATGGACATACACAGGAATTCGTTTATCGCCAGGCCTGGGAATTCGTCTCTGCCACTTTTGATGATCAGGTCCGAGGTTTTGGATGTCACTCGCGGCAACTCTACCTCTTGTCGTTCCGGCACCAGCAATTTGGGTTGAACACCTGAAATGCCTGCCCGCAGGATGTAGCGATCAAGCATGTCGGCGAAGATATCTTCCGTGCCGTCCCACGTGAGAATCTCTTCGAGTTTCTCTCCCGGAAATTCTTGCTCCTCCAACAAGGCATCAACGGTTTCAGAGCGTACGTGAACCCTGCCAATGGGTGATGTGCTGCCGGAAAGCGCCAGTAGCAGCATTGGGTCGACGTTGACTGTCTTGGCCAAGCGATTGCGTAACTGCTCCAGCACATAGCCTTCTGGCAGATTCATCTGAAATACAGGATGCAGCTCGCGTCGACGAAACTCGTCATGCCTTACAGGCATCGACAGACTGATCGCCATTTCTGGCGATGCATCTTCGTGATAACGGAAGGTGAAATCCTCAGTGTTGCTGAAAAGTCTGCCGCTATTACCTTGTGGGGTGCTGACTCGAAGAGAGGCCATTTTCATTCGAATAAATCCCCAAGCTCTTCAAGGGTTGGCATCGTTGCTGGAACCACCGAGAGTTCGCAGTCCAGAGCAGCCAAAACGCGCGCGTAAGCGATCATGCTGACAGAAAGGGTGCCTTTCTCCACTGCGATTACTTTGTATCTTGTCAGTCCCGCCAGATCGGCAAGCTTCGCCTGCGTCAGGCCACGATCTATACGTTTTTTGCGTAATTGGATGCCGAGCCGGTTAATCAATAGAGAGTGGTCCATGTGTCGCTACCGTAACATTTAATATCGAAGGTAGCGTATACGAAACATTTTATCCACGCTTCACTGCAAACTGCTGCCCTTTCTGATGCACGTTTACTCGTCCATGAAACCGGAAGTGGCTGGCGATCATCAACCAGTACGGCGGCGACATCAAAGAAACCTACGGCGTACCGGTTGAAGAAATCGTCGAAGGCATCAAATACGGCGTACGCAAAGTCAACATCGACACCGACCTGCGTCTGGCCTCCACTGGCGCCATGCGTCGCTTGATGGCCACCAACCCGAGCGAATTCGATCCGCGTAAATTCTTCGGCGCGACTGTGACTGCAATGCGCGATGTGTGTATCGCTCGCTACGAGGCTTTCGGAACTGCCGGTAACGCTTCGAAGATCAAGCCGATCTCTCTGGAAGCGATGTTCCAGCGTTATCTGAAAGGTGAGTTGAACGCTAAGGTGAACTAAGCCTGAGCGTTCGCTAGCATTATGAAAAACCCGCCGAGAGGCGGGTTTTTTACTGGGATAAATAATTCTGTCGCCTTTAGCGCGGTTTGCGGCTTGGACCCCCACCAGGCTCTCTTGACCCATGGAGGCCGGTCAGGCCTACTTTGGCCGAAATCACGGGGTAGCTCGACTTTGTCGTGTAATAGTTAATCTCCTTAAAGCCTCCATCGGAAAGCTTGATACTAAGGGTGCCTAGCTGTTTTTCAATGGATGCGATCTCTCCCGCTTACGTTGTACCATCCTCGAGTTCGAAGTTGACTGACTCACCTATACTAAGCTCAGATATTTCTTTAATGGTCATTTCAAGTACTCCCTTACAAGTTAATGAGGCGTTTCCACTGTTCCAGTTTTTCCGGTTGCGTGGAGAAGAATATATGGTGTGTCTTGTTTGGGTAGCTGTAATAAAATGACAGTTTTTAATGACGTTTGGCGATACCTGTTATCGTAAATGGGCGACTCATCTCTTCAAGGAGTGAGCGTGCTCGGGATGGCGGTGGAACAGCCAGTTCAGATGTTGGATGTTGATTCGTAATCGCGAGCAGGCTCACTCCTACAATTGGATCGGATGTGGTCTGCAAAAAATGCGGTCGGCTTTCAGGCCATCAACAGTGGCAAGATTGACGTGCTTGGCGTACGTCAGTTGATGGCGCTAAGGGGCTGGGAAGCCCTTTTCGTCTGCTGTGAGCACAGAAGCAAACGCCCTGAACAAGTCGGGGCGTTTGCGGGAACTACCATCAATGCGTTTTCACGCAGGCTGGTCAGGCGGTTTTTTATTGTTTTACTCCTCTATTTTATTATTTTGGAGCCAAGCGAAATAGTCCTTTTCAAATTGCTGGTTGCTATATATGGAACCGTCTCGATTTGTGTACTCACCGTTTACGATTTTGCAAAGGATATTGCAGGCTTCTTCTTGTTCTGAATCGGGGGTTCCACCAGGCGGGATGTGAAAGCGCTGCCCGGGGTTGCTGTTACGATTTGAATAAATATAAACGGCCCTAGAAAAATTAACATATTTGCGAGGTTCGCCTGGTTTTTCCGAAGTGGCTGATTCGAATATGCTTAGAGGGTCAAATCCGTTATCGGTTGCGACCTTCTTAAGCATTAACTTGTTTCCTAGAAAACTTCCGGATATATAATTTTTTGTTGACATGCTTATTTTCCTTGTTGATGTTTAGTGAAAGAAGACTTTCCTGCTAACAAGGGATGACCTTACGTCAGATGCTGCATGTCGTATCCTGTAATAAATGACAGTTTTTATAATGTTTCGCTATGTCTAGGTTGGCGAAGTGATCAGATGAATATAAATGTACGAGACTCAAGATTGCAGAGGAGTAAAGGACTTGTTTAATTCAAAGGCTGCGATTTTTGTATAAAAGGCAAGTTGTGCTGCCTGCGTTCAACGAAACAGGTATTTTTCGATGTGCTCGGTTATTTGATCGATTCAGCCTCCACCCATCGCGTCGCAGCGGCATACGATTCTGGCGATTCAGCAGATCATCATGCTGGCCGAACTCGCGATAAACCGCGTTCTTGATAATGCGGAAATGGCGCAGTCTGTGGCGCACAGCTGAACCCCTGTAGGAGTGAGCCTGCTCGCGATGGCGGTGGATCAGACCATAAATATTGAATGACACACCGCTATCGCGAGCAGGCTCACTCCTACAATTGGATCGAGTGCGGTCTGAAAGATATGAGGTCTCCGTGAGGTCGTCATCGTTGGCAAGCCAACTCCCACAGGGTGCGGAGTACGGGCATCATTATTTGTCGTGATCGATGTCGAGTTTGCTGAAGGTTACCTGCCCACCCTCGCTGGTGTACCCGGAGTTGTCCTGCACATAACCCCCTGCCTTGAAATACAGCGGCTTGTTGCGCCACGTCGCGCTGATCTGTGAATCCCACTGATAACCCGCCGCGCTGATGCCGAGTGCGCCGCCGGGGCTCAAGTGAATGAGGTAGTTGAATTTGTTATCCAGTTTTATTTCGGTGGCCAGGGTAATAACGCGGCTTTCTTTATCATCGAGAAGCATGCGCACGTTATCTTTCATCCTCCGGCGCAATGCGTCGCCTGATGGCTACTGACCCGAGCGAGTTTTGACCCACGTAAATGCTTCGGTGCGACTGTGACTGCAATGCGTGATGCGTGTATCGCTCGTTATGAAACATTTGGTACTGCGGGTAATGCTTCGAAGATCAAGCCGATCTGGTTGGAGTGATGTATCAGCAGTATTTGAAGGGTGAGTTGAACGCTAAGGTTAACTAAGCCCGAGTGTTTGAAAAATAATAATAAAAACCCGCCGAGAGGCGGTTTTTTTGTTGGAGAAATTTTTCGCCTTTGGCGCAGTTTGCGATTTGGACCTCCACCAGGCCCTCTTGTCCCATTCCATTACAAGTTAATGAGGGTAGTAGCGGAAAGACGCAGTAGCTAACTGAAAGAAGAGGAAGAAAGGCAGAGAATTTAATGAGGAGAAGGGGGGCGATCTATCTGGCTCCCCTTTTTTCTCGATTTTTCTCTGGGTTGTTAAGATATTACGATGTTGAGGTTTTGACTCCACTGAGATTGTTCGCTTGAAAGAGAGCAGCGCGCAGTAATGAGTAAAGAACCACAGGGAACGTTTTTAAGGTTGAGCTTTGCAGAAAAATGACTATTCTCGTCGCAGAAAACTTCAGCCAGACTTTCTCCGCTGTCTGCGATGTAAATACTGACATGCGTTCTTGGCTGTCCTTTGCCGTAGACATCCCAGCCATTGTTGTTGTTTCGGCAAATAGTGCTGCCGTTAGGGGTTTCAAAGTAGGGTGTCATGATTGTCATATTATCGTCCTTGTTTTTCGAATTAACCAAGTGAGGAAATCTGTTTCTCTCTTCCTCTTTTTTGTATTGCGTTTTAAGGTTAGGTTGAATTTATTGGGCTGTCACCTGTAATAACTGACAGGTTTTTATATGGTTTCTCTATGCGTAAGCAGCGAGTAAGGGAATAAGATTCTTGCAGGTGAGGGCAGAGTTTTTTAATTAAATTTGATTTGATTTTATAAATAAGCCTGTCCAGATTCTAAGTTGTCTGGGTTTTTTACAGTCAGCAGTTCGGCGTCAAATTGTAACTTCAAATAAATTTTTCGAGATGTAGCAGTATTGCATCCTTTGAAAATCTTCTGATTATAATGCTCGTTAGATCTCCATTTTCGAATATCAACAATTTCGGGAGTTCACGGATGTTATATCGGGCTGAAATTTGCGTATTTTCGTCGACGTTAAGTTTGACGACTTGAATCCTTCCCTGATAGTCGCGAGCGATTTCGTCCAATATCGGATCGATCAATTTGCAAGGTCTGCACCATTCCGCCCAACAATCGACTAATACGGGTAGTGCGGATTTTAGAACATCCGCGTCAAAGCTAGCGTCGCTGACGTGTTTGATAAGTTCGCTGCTCATGTGATTCTCCGTGGAAGTGATGTCAGCAGTGCAAGTTGCTACTGGCTTTTTTTACTGCGTTGTTGCGTCACTTCGAGGAATCTAGAACGATGCAGCTGTGAGTCACCTGTAATAACTGACAGTTTTTAAGAGCCTTTTGCGATTTAAGCTAGAACCGGTTGCGATTCAAAAGTTGTATAAAACAGGACGATCCCGATAGCGGCAAGGCTTCATCATGCTGGCCGAACTCGCGATAAACTGCGTTCTTGGTAATGCGGAAATGGCGCAGTCTGTGGCGCACAGCTGAACCCCTGTAGGAGTGAGCCTGCTCACGATGGCGGTGGATCAGACCATAAATATTGAATGACACACCGCTATCGCGAGCAGGCTCACTCCTACAATTGGATCGAGTGCGGTCTGCAAGATATGAGGTCTCTGTGAGGTCGTCATCGTTGGCAAGCCAACTCCCACAGAGTTCGGAGTATGGGCAACTTTATTTGTCGTGATCGATGTCGAGTTTGCTGAAGGTTACCTGCCCACCTTCGCTGGTGTACCCGGTGTTGTCCTGCACATAAACACCTGCCTTGAAATACAGCGGCTTGTTGCGCCATGTCGCGCTGATCTGTGAATCCCACTGATAACCCGCCGCGCTGATGCCGAGTGCGCCGCCGGGGCTCAAGTGAATGAGGTAATTGAATTCGCGATCCAGTTTGATCCCGGTCGCCAAGGTGATAACGCGGCTTTCGTCCTCGTCCGGGTGCATGCGCACTTTGATCACCAGGTTGCCGGTCTCGGTTTTGGTCTTGTATTGGTACTCGAGTTTGACCAGCGGCTTCTGGCTCTCATACGCGTGAATCTGGCCAATGACGATCTTCCCTGAGCTCGGCACTTTGTTGACCGTCACTGTCGCGCGCAGCAGGTTATCGGCGTCCGGGTAGTACCAGTTACGCAGCGTGCCGTTGCTGAAGGTCTCACGCAGTTCCGTACGTGGGTAAATCGCATTTTCGGTTTTTGACCCGGTAACCGGTGACCAGAAGAACAAGGTGCCGGTGTCGGAATGGAAGTACTGATCCTTGAAGCCCTTCACCAGTTTTGAGGTTTCGACGGTGTACGGCGGGCTGCCGACGGGAACGCTGAGGTTCCAGGTTGCGAGATCGATCATGTCGGTTCTTCCACTCAGTTCATCCTGAACGCGGGTGCCAGAAGCTCTAGTCCGCGCCTTTTAAGGGCGGCCTTTATAAGCGTAGAGGTGTTTTTTGTTAACGCCCGTTTGGCAGATGATTGGCGTCAACATCCTGTCGAAATGCCATCTATCCCGGTTTCCGGGGGTTGTAGCGGTGACCGTTAGTCGGTAAATCGAGGCTTTGGTTAAATGATGGCCTGATGACAGCTACTGCTTTTACAGATCCCGGACTAGAGTGAAGGCTCAGTATGTGTACGGTTTTTAACCGGAACCGACCTGTAGTCCCGACAAGAGAAGCAGCATGGAATGCGCGCAACCCCAGCCAGGTGAAGGCAGCTCTGTCTTATTGATCGTTGATGATTACCCTGAAAATCTGATCAGCATGCGCGCGTTGCTGCAGCGTCAGGATTGGCAGGTCATCACCGCCGCTTCCGGTTTCGAGGCGCTCAATCTTCTGCTTGAACACGACGTCGACCTGGTGCTGCTGGACGTGCAGATGCCGGGCATGGATGGCTTCGAAGTCGCGCGGTTGATGCGCGGCAGCCAACGCACGCGGCTCACCCCGATCATTTTCCTCACCGCCAACGAGCAGTCCCAGGACGCCGTAATCAAAGGCTACGCCAGCGGTGCGGTGGATTACCTGTTCAAACCTTTCGATCCGCAGATTCTCAAGCCCAAGGTGCAGGCGTTGCTGGAGCACCAGCGTAATCGGCGCGCCTTGCAGCGACTGACTCATGATCTGGAGCTGGCCCGTGCGTTCAACGCCTCGGTGCTGGATAACGCTGCCGAGGGCATTCTGGTGGTGGGTGAGGACGGCCTGATCCGTTTCGCCAACCCGGCGATTTCGCGGTTGCTCAATGCGCCGGTAAAAGAGTTGGAGGGTCAGGAGTTTCTCGATTACTTGCAGAAACCGCATATCCCGTTGTGGGCCGATTCCGAGTTTTATACCGGTTATAAGCGTGGCGAAACGCTGCGACTGCACGATGCGTTGTTGCGCACCGCGCCCGGCCAGCAAGTGCCGGTGGCGTTGTCATGCGCCGCGTTGCCTGCAGAACAGCATGCGATGGTCGTCACCGTGCTGGACATGTCGGTTGTGCGCCATTTGCATCAGCAACTGGAGTTTCAAGCCGTTACTGATCCGCTGACCGGGTTGCTCAATCGGCGAGGCTTCTATCAGACCGTGGAAAACCTGCTGTTGCGCGGCGAACGCAGCGACAGCAGTTGGGTGTTGTTGTACCTGGATCTGGACGGCTTCAAACGCGTCAATGACTCCCTCGGCCATGATGCCGGCGACCGCGTGTTGCGCTGGGTCTCCGAGCAATTGAAAGCGTGCCTGCGGCCGTTCGACATTCTTGCGCGCATGGGCGGCGATGAATTCACCGCGTTGCTGGACCTGGAGTTCCCCGAGCAAGCGGCGAAGATTGCCGAGAAACTCATCGAGCGCGTGTCGATCTGTCAGCAAATCGAGGGGCTGGATATCGCCCTCGGTGCCAGTATCGGCATCGCGACGTTCCCGGACTGCGGTTCGAACCTTGACGGTTTGCTGCGCGCCTCCGACATCGCCATGTACGAAGCCAAGCGTGCCGGGCGTCAGCAATATCGTTTCTACGACCACGAAATGAATGGCCGCGCCCGCTCGCGCTTGATGCTCGAAGAAAGCGTGCGCACCGCCATCGAAAACCGCGATTTCAATCTGGTGTATCAGCCGCAGGTGGCTATTGATAGCGGGCAGATACGCGGCTTTGAAGCGTTGTTGCGCTGGCAGCATCCGAGCGTCGGCGACGTCCCGCCGGGGCTGTTCCTGCCATTGCTGGAAGAGGCGCGGCTGATCAGTCGGCTGGGCAGTTGGATCTATCATCGCGGCGCCGGTCAGCGCAAAGCCTGGGAAACCTTGTTTGCCGAAGATCTGGTGCTTGGCGTGAGCTTGAGCAACACCCAGTTCAGTCTGCCCAATCTGGTCACCGAGTTGCGTCAGGTGATGGAACGTCATGCCTTGCAGCCGCGGCAGCTGGAAGTCGAAGTCACCGAAGAAGCGCTGATGCAAAACCCGGATGAAACCCGCAAGCAACTGCGTTTGTTGCGCAATCTTGGGGTGCGCGTGGCGCTGGATGACTTCGGTTCCGGGCCATGCTCGTTGGCGCATCTGCGCGATCTGGAGTTGGACACGCTCAAGCTGGATCGTCACCTCATCGCCCGGTTGCCGGACTCTGCCCGCGACGCCTCATTGGTCAGCAGCGTGATCAACCTGTGCAAACAATACGGTTTGCTGGTGATCGCCGAAGGGGTCGAAACGATCGAGCAATACCAATGGCTGCAAGCCCACGGCTGCGAGTACGTGCAAGGTTTCCTCGTCGCGCGGCCGTTGATCGCCGAAGACGCGGCAAGCTTCGCCGAGCCTTTCGACTGGAGCGCGCTGCCCGGTTGAATTCGCTACACTGGCGCACCTTTTTTGAACCGTGTCGCCCGTCCATGACTGTGTTGAAGTACCTCCAGGCCTATCCCGCGCAACTCCAGGATCAGGTACGCCAATTGATCGCCGACGGGCGTCTGGGTGAATACCTGGATCAACGTTATTCGGGGCGGCACGACGTGCAGAGCGACAAGGCGCTGTACACCTACGCGCTGGATCTGAAGCAGGAATACCTGCGCAATGCGCCGGCCATCGACAAAGTACTGTTCGACAACCGCCTCGACCTGACCCATCGCGCGCTCGGTTTGCACACCACGGTTTCGCGGGTGCAGGGCGGCAAGCTCAAGGCCAGGAAAGAGATTCGTATCGCCTCGTTGTTCAAGGAGGCTGCGCCGGACTTTCTGAAAATGATCGTCGTGCACGAACTGGCGCACTTCAAGGAATCGGATCACAACAAAGCGTTTTATAAATTGTGCGAGCACATGCTGCCGGGGTATCACCAGATCGAATTTGATCTGCGCGTGTACCTGACATGGCGGGATATGCAATGAAGACCAAAAGATCGCAGCCCCTGTGGGAGCTGCCGCAGGCTGCGATCTTTTGACTTTCTAATCAACGGGGCCCATGCATGGACGTAAGCAAGACCAAAAGCAGCTTTTACCGCCGCCTCTATGTGGCGTACCTGATCGACAGCGGCCTGGCCCCCAGCGTACCAACGCTGACCGAAGTCACCGGCATGCCCCGGCGCACCGCGCAGGACACGATTGCGGCGTTGGCCGATCTGGATATCGTGTGTGAGTTCGAGCAGGAAGAGGGCGCACGCAATCATGCCGGGCGCTATCGGATTCGTGAATGGGGGGCGATTGATCGCGGGTGGATCGAGCGCAATCTGCGGCAGATCAAGGCTGTGTTGGAGTATCCATAAGAGTTGCTTCGCCTGAACTGACGCCTTCGCGAGCAGGCTCGCTCCCACATTTTGACCGCATTCACCCGATCTAATGTGGGAGCGAGCCTGCTTGCGATGAGGGCCTTAAGAGCGGCGCATGCCGATATGCGGAATGCCGTCCTCCACATACTCCTCGCCCGCCACCACGAAACCGTACTTGCCGTAATACCCCTGCAAATGTGCCTGCGCCGACAGATAGATCGGCACTTGCGGCCAATGCTTCTCGGCCTGTTTCAGCGCCTGCTCCATCATTTCGTGGCCCAGCCCCTTGCCTCGCCCTTGCGGCGCGGTGATCACGCGGCCAATCACCACGTCGCCGCCCTGTAGTTCCGGATCCAGCAGGCGCAGGTACGCCATCAACTGATCATCCTCCCAACCCATCAAATGGTGGGTATCACCCTCCAGATCCTGGCCATCGAGATCGGGATACACACATTTCTGTTCGACCACGAACACTTCCGACCGTAGCTTCAGCAAGGCGTACAGCTGCTCCTTGCCCAGATCACTGTGATGTTTGCAGATCCACTCGATTGTCATTTTTCGATTCCTTGAACGTGTCGCCCGATACTAAGCGCCCACGTCAAAGATGTCTGTATGGCGTAAGAGTCTGTGACAAAGGTCAAAATGCCATCATTCCTTTCTCGCGCCGCTGTCTTCTTTGTGTAATCTGCTGGAGAGCGCTGTGCACTGGCTCTATTGAGCTAATGTTAGTGCCTGGGTTTTGCCGGTACGGGGCCTTGGGGTTTTGACTGAAAACATGCTGGGCGAACCGCCCGCTAAGGATTTTCAAGCATGCCGCGATTGCATCGAGCCTTTGCTTTGATCGGATTGCTCCTGCTGGCTCAGACCGCTGTCGCGGATAAGCTGAGGCTGGTGTTCGATATCTGGCCGCCGTTTACCGATGACACGCTGGTCAATGGTGGGTTGGCCACCGATATCGTCAGCACTGCGCTGGCCCGCGCCGGTTATGCCAGCGGCTATGAACAAGTACCGTGGGCGCGGGCGTTATTGGGGGTTGGCGAAGGGCGTTACGACGTCTTGGTCAACGCCTGGTACAACGACGAGCGCACCAAACTCGGAGTTTTTTCCGGTGAGTACCTGCTCAACCGCATCCGCTTTCTCAAGCGTAAAGACACCCCGCTCGATTACAGCAACTTGCAGCAACTGCACACTTATCCGATTGCGGTGGTGCGCGGTTACGCCTATTCGGCGCCGTTCGATGCCGACACCGCGTTGCAGAAAGTCCCTGTGCATAACTTCGCCATGGCCGTGCGCATGTTGGCGGCGGATCGGGTCAAGTTGACGCTGGAGGATGAGTTCGTCGCGCGTTATTACCTGGCGCGGGAATCACCGAAAGTGCACAATGCGGTGGAGTTTTTGCCCAAGCCGTTGAGCGAGAACAGTCTGCATATTCTGGTCAGCCTGAAGAACCCGCAGCATGAGCAGATTGTGGCGGGGTTTGATCGGGCGATTGCGGCGATGAAGGCGGATGGCAGTTATGAGCGGTTGCTCCGGCAACATGGCATGTGAGTTGCTGATGCAGAATTTTCTGTGTGGCTGATGGCCTCTTCGCGAGCAGGCTCGCTCCCACAAGGGTTGTGTGTCGTGCACAAATTCACTGTGGGAGCGAGCCTGCTCGCAAAGGCGTCCTGTCAGCCAGCGTTAACCTCACTGGTGTCCTTTATCAGGTGCGCCGCCAAGGTACGCAACGGCCCCAACTGCCGGCAAATCAACGCCAATTGCGTCTGCACCAACCGCTGCCCTTCATCAATCTCATCGGGCATCTGCTCCAGTTCGTTGGCCAGCGCCTCTTCTTCATCACTCTGAATCGCCACCGGTTGCTTGTTTGCCAGCCCTTGGGCGATTTCATCGATGCTTGCCGCGAGTTTCACCCCGGCGCCGTCAATCAAATGCTCGCGCACTTCTGCCGGCAATTGGGTTTCGCGATGCGCGCCCAGGCCTGACAAGTAACTGAGCAATGTGTGCGACAGCACCAGAAAACGGAAGCCGACATCCGCTTCTTTACGGAAATGCCCCGGCTCCATGAGCATGTTCGCCAGCGTCGTCGACAGTGCCGCATCGGCGTTGTGCGCGTTGCGGCGGGCCAGGCGATAGGCGAGGTCGTCGCTTTTGCCGGCGGCGTATTGCTGCATGATCTGCCGTAGATAGATGCTGTTGCAGCTCAGGGTGTTGGCCAGCACTTTGTTCAGACGTCGACCCTGCCAATCCGGCAGGAACAGGAATACCGCCAGACCGGCAATCAAACTGCCCAGCAGCGTATCGAACAGCCGAGGCAGGAACAGCCCATAACCGTCACCGACCTGGTTGAAGCAGAACAGCACCATGATGGTGATCGCGGCCGTCGCCAGGGTGTAGCGGGTCGTGCGGTTGGTAAAGAACACCACGCCGGCGGCGATGGCGAAACACGACTGCACCAGCGGGCTCGGAAACAAGTCGAACAACGCCCACGCCACGGTCAGGCCGATGGCGGTGCCGAAGATCCGCTGACCAAGCTTGCGTCGGGTTGCACCGTAGTTCGGCTGGCAGACGAACAGCGTGGTGAGGATGATCCAGTAGCCTTGCGACGGGTGAATCAAATGCACCATGCCATAACCGATACTCAAGGCCAGCGGCAGGCGCAGGGCATGGCGGAACAGCAGGGAAGTCGGTGTCATTTGTGTGCGCAGGCGTACCCAGACGTCTTTGAAGTTGCGCGGTGAGCGGTCGAGCAGGCTGCTGTCGGTCGCGTCGGCCAAGGCATCGGGATTGCTTGCGTCGCTGAGCAAGCGGTCGAGCGTGCCGAGGTTGGCAGCCAGCGCACGCAGTGAGCGCAGCAGTCCGCGCCACGCTGGATTGCTCTGGATGCGCAGGTGTTCGAGGGAGGCGTCGAGGTCACTCAGGGCTTCGGCGAAATTCGCATCGTAGATGAACGGTTGGCGCATCTGAATCGATTCGGCCAGTGCCCGACAAGCCTTGCCTTGCTGACGCAGCAGACGCTGGCAGCGGAACAACACATCGCTGTGGAAAAAAGCATCGGCCAGCGCGTTGTACGGATAGTGCGAGGAGCTGGCGCGTTCGTGGATGTCCTGGGCGAGGAAGTACAGCTTCAGGTAGCGGCTGACTTTCGAGCCGGGGCGACCGTTGCCGACCCGGTGCAGGATGATTTCCTTGGCGCTGTTCAGCGCAGCCACGACGCGGCCGTTTTGCTGGGCCAGTTCCAACCGCCGCGCTTCGACGTCCATCTGCCGGATCGGTTCGAACAGCGAGGATTTCAGCTTCAGGTAAAAACCCAATTCGCGGAACAGTCGCGCCAGACTCTGCTGCACCGGCTGATTGGAAAACATCGCCTGCCACAACACCGACAGCAAGCCATACCACGCGGCACCCGCGACCAGCAGCATCGGCTCGTGCCAGAAATCGGTGACTGCGCCGCCACGCTGATCGACGCCGATCATGGTGTAGACGGACAGAATCAAGGTCGCCGAGGCAATCGCGCCATAACGCTCGCCGAGCGCGCCGAGCATGGTCAGGCCGAAGCTTGCCAGCGCGAGCGCTATCGCAAAAACGATGGGGTAGGGGAAGAGCAATTCCACCGACAGCGCGGCGATGCTGAAACACACCAGCGTCACGGCGAGGGCGTTGAGGCGGCCCTGCCAACTGTCGTCGGTCTCGGCCAGGGCGCTGGCGATAATCCCCAGGAACAACGGGATCAGCAGGCCCATTTCATCCTGATACCAACACAGCGCCATGCTGCCGGTCAGGGCGATGAACACCCGCACGCTGTAGCTGAATTTATCCAGCGCCCACAGGCGCCGCAAAGACTGACGAAACGAGGTCGAGGACATGAAGTGCGAAGGCCTTCCGAGGCGATGCCGCTAAATTGAGCCAGTAATGACGCCGACGCAATGGCGCCGATCACATCTGACAGCAAAAAGTGTTCCTTGATCGCCCGCTACCCCTGTAGGAGCTGAGCTTGCTCGCGAAGACGGCCTCACATTCAATAAAGGTGCTGACTGTCAGATCGCTTTCGCGAGCAAGCTCAGCTCCTACAAAAAGCGGTTGTCATTAGGCGTACTGCGCGGCGGCATAGCCGGAGGCCCAGGCCCACTGGAAGTTGAAGCCGCCCAGATGGCCAGTGACGTCGAGCACTTCACCGATGAAGTACAGGCCCGGGCTTTTCAGCGATTCCATGGTCTTGGACGACACTTCGCGGGTATCGACGCCACCGAGGGTCACTTCGGCGGTGCGATAGCCTTCGGTGCCGGCCGGCACGACTTTCCAGCTGCCCAGCTTGTCGGCGATTTCCCCCAGTTCGGCGTGGGTGTATTGCTTCATCGGTTTGGAGACGAACCAGTTGTCCGCCAACAAATTGGCCATCTTCTTGGTGAAGATCTCGCCAAGCAGGGTTTTCAATTCGCTGTTCGGACGCTCGGCGACTTGTTCCTGCAGCCACGTAGCAGCGTCGTGATCGGGCAGCAGGTTGATCTCCACCGTGTCGCCAGATTCCCAAAACGAAGAGATCTGCAAAATTGCCGGGCCACTGAGGCCACGGTGAGTGAACAGGATGTTCTCGCGAAAGCTCTGATCGTTGCAGCTGACCAGGCAATCCACCGAAGTTCCCGACAGTTCGGTGCACAGTTCCTTGAGCTGGTCGGTGATGGTGAATGGCACCAGACCGGCGCGGGTCGGCAGTAATTCATGGCCGAACTGCCTGGCCACCTGATAACCAAAACCAGTGGCACCCAGCGTCGGGATCGACAAACCGCCGGTCGCGATCACCAGCGACTGGCACTCGACCTGGCCGAGAGTGGTGTCGAGCAAGTATCCGCTTTCGACTTTCTCTATGGTCTGTATCGAAGTGTCCAGATGCAGCTCGACGCCGACCTGATCACACTCGGTGAGGAGCATTTCGAGGATGTCGCTGGATTTGTTATCGCAGAACAACTGGCCGAGCTTCTTCTCGTGATACGGCACGCCGTGCTTGCCGACCATGCCGATGAAATCCCACTGGGTATAACGCGCCAGCGCGGATTTGCAGAAGTGCGAGTTGTGCGAGAGGAAATTGCTCGGTTCGGTGTACATGTTGGTGAAATTGCAGCGGCCACCGCCCGACATCAGGATTTTCTTGCCGGCCTTGTTCGCATGGTCGAGCAGCAGCACCTGACGCCCACGTCCGGCGGCGGTCAGTGCACACATCAACCCAGCGGCGCCAGCGCCAATGATCACGACTTCGGTAGAGCGCAAAACGGTGTCCTCATGTTGGGTCGCTACAAAACAAACTGTGGGAGCGAGCCTGCTCGCGAAAGCGGTGTGTCATTCAACATTGATGTCGACTGACAGATTGCCTTCGCGAGCAGGCTCGCTCCCACAGGGGATCTCCTTTGGGTGGAAGATCGATTACAAAATGCGTACGCGCAGCGAACGGCCCTTGATCTTGCCGTCGTTCAGGCGCTGCAAGGCCTGCATGGCCACGGTGCGGTCAACGGCCACGTAAGCCTGGAAGTCGAAGATCGCGATCTTGCCAACCTGAGCGCCCGGAATCCCGGCATCGCCCGTGAGTGCGCCAAGAATATCGCCCGGACGCACTTTGTCCTTGCGGCCAGCGCCGATGCACAGCGTGGTCATCGGCGGCTGCAACGGCGCGAGGCCCTGGGACTTGAGGTTATCGACCTGATCCCAGTTCAGCGGCGATTTCTGCAGCTGTTCGATGGCCTGAGCACGGTGTGCTTCGCCCGGTGCGACCAGGCTGATCGCAATGCCTTTCTCACCAGCGCGACCGGTACGGCCGACGCGGTGAATGTGGATTTCCGAATCACGCGCCAGTTCGACGTTGATCACCATGTCCAGCGCATCGATGTCCAGACCACGGGCGGCAACGTCGGTGGCAACCAGTACCGAAGTACTGCGATTGGCGAACATCGCCAGCACCTGATCACGGTCACGCTGTTCCAGATCGCCGTGCAGGCCGACGGCGGAAATGCCCTTGGCGGTCAGGTGATCAACGGTTTCCTGCACTTGCTGCTTGGTGAAGCAAAAGGCTACGCAGGACGCCGGGCGGAAGTGGTGCAGGACTTTGGTCACCACACTCATACGGTCTTCCGGGGAAATCTCGTAGAAACGCTGTTCGATCTGCGTGTCATCGTGGAACGCTTCGGCTTTTACCGTTTGCGGATCACGCATGAATTTCGAGGCCAGTTGCTTGATGCCCACCGGGTAAGTGGCGGAGAACAGCAGGGTCTGACGACGCTCTGGCGTCTTGACGATGATGTCTTCGATGGCGTCGTAGAAGCCCATGTCGAGCATGCGGTCGGCTTCGTCGAGGATCAGCGTGTTCAGGCCATCGAGCACCAGCGAACCTTTGCGCAGGTGCTGCTGAATGCGCCCCGGCGTGCCGACGATGATGTGCGCGCCGTGCTCCAGCGAAGCGATCTGCGGGCCGAATGACACGCCGCCACACAGGGTCAGAACCTTGATGTTGTCTTCGGCGCGGGCCAGGCGACGGATTTCCTTGGCGACCTGGTCGGCCAACTCGCGCGTCGGGCAGATCACCAGCGCCTGGCAACCGAAATAGCGCGGATTGATCGGGTTCAGCAGGCCGATGCCAAACGCGGCGGTCTTGCCGCTGCCGGTCTTGGCCTGAGCGATCAGGTCCATCCCCTTGAGGATCACCGGCAAGCTCTGCGCCTGGATCGGCGTCATCTGGGCATAACCGAGTGAGTCGAGGTTAGCCAGCATGGCGGCGGACAGCGGCAGAGTGTTAAAAGCGGTGGCGATGGTGGTCACGGGACTGGCCTGCAAAACAAAATGTCGCGCAGTGTAGCAGCCCCGTGCCACTTTCCTCGAAAGTTCTGGACGAACAGCGAGTGAATTTGAGCCTAGGCTTTCCTGACTACAAATAAACCTGTGGCGAGGGGATTTATCTGTGGCGAGGGGATTTATCCCCGTTGGGGTGCGCAGCACCCCCTATACCCGCCACCTCGGTACATCAGACCCATCGCATTCAACCTTTTGGGGCCGCTGCGCAACTCAACGGGGATAAATCCCCTCGCCACAAAAGCCACCATGGCAAATTAATGTTCGATGTGTTCTTCAGGACGTTTCGCGCGGCGGCCGTCTTCTTTCGACAGTTGCGAGAAGATCGTCGCCGCGAGCATCGCCATGATCCCGACGGTGACGAACGTCAGTTGGAAGGCACCGAGCACGGTCTCGACGCCATCGTTACCGACCTCTGCGGTAAACCCGCCAAGCAGCGCACCGGCGCACGCCACACCCAGACTCAACGACAACTGCGCCACCACCGAGAGCAAACTGTTGCCGCTGCTGGCGCTCGCATCGTCGAGGTCGATCAGCGTCACCGTGTTCATCGCCGTGAATTGCAGCGAGTTGATCGCGCCGAGCACCGCCAGCAAACACAGGAGCAGCCAGTACGGCGTCTGCTCGCTGACCAGACCCATGCTCGCCAACATGATGCCCAATGCCAGCGTGTTGCCGGTGAGGACGATGCGATAGCCAAGCCGCTCAATCAATGGCCGCGCCACCCACTTGGCGATCATCGCCGCAGCCGCCAGCGGCAGCATGCTCATCCCCGCTTGCGACGGCGAATAACCCAGCGCCACTTGCAGCAGCAACGGCACCAGAAACGGCAAGGCACCGCTGCCCAGGCGCGCGAACAGGTTACCGAGGATGCCAACGGCAAAGGTCCGCGTTTTGAACAGTGATGGCGAGAACAGCGGGTTTTCAATGTGCCCGGCGCGCAGCCAGTACGCCGCCAGACAGGCCATGCCGCCGAACAACAGCAACATCACCCGCAGGTGCGGCAAGTGCAGTTCGCCGAGGCCTTCCATGGCGATGGTGATCAGGATCATCGCCGCGCCAAACAACAGGAAACCCAAACTGTCGAAACGTGTGCGCTCGGTGCCGCGCAGGTCGGGAATGAATTTCCACACCGCGTAGCACCCGATGACGCCGACCGGCAGGTTGATCAGGAAGATCCAGTGCCACGTCAGGTATTCGACCATCCAGCCGCCCATGGTCGGGCCGATCAACGGGCCGAGCAGGCCGGGGATGGTGATGAAACCCATGATCCGCACCAGTTCGGATCTCGGGTAAGCGCGCAACACCACCAGGCGTCCGACCGGCAGCATCAATGCGCCGCCGAGGCCTTGAATCACCCGGGCACCGATCAGCATGGTCAGGCTGCTCGACAACGCGCAGAGCAGCGAGCCGAAACTGAACAGCAGGATCGCACCGAAGAAGATTTTCTTGGTGCCGAAGCGATCGGCGATCCAGCCTGAGGCGGGGATCAACAATGCCACGGTGAGCATGTAAGAAATGACCACACCCTGCATGCGCAAGGGGTCTTCGGCGAGATCACGGGCCATGGCGGGCAGGGCGGTGTTAAGAATGGTGCCGTCGAGGGACTGCATGAAGAACGCAATGGCCACGACCCACGGCAACCAGCGGGCGGTGACGGCGTCGAGAGGCGGGCGAGTGGGCATGGAACCTCTGGAGGGTGGCTATCCGAATTCTTGTCCAAAAATGAAACCCCGTGGCGAGGGGATTTATCCCCGCTGGAGTGCGCAGCAGTCCCATTTTTTGGGGCCGCTGCGCGACCCAGCGGGGATAAATCCCCTCGCCACAGTTTCTATTCCAACAGTTGATTCCCGGTGTGCCGGGGATCTTTGTTTTACAGCGTTAGCGTGAGTCGGCTGACCAACGCGCCCGGCAGCAACGCTGACGAGGTATTGCGCTGGCTGTATGTACTCGCCGACAGCAGCAACTCGCGCTCCGCCGTCAACGCTTCCAGCTGCGAACCCAGCAGGCTATAGGCGCTGTCATCGAAACGCATGGTGCTGACCGGTGCCTGGATCTCGCCGTTCTCGACCCAGAAGGTCGCGAAACGGGTCATGCCGGTCATGCGCGCCGCCGGTTGATCCGAGAAGTTCAGGTACCACAGGTTGCTGATGTACAGCCCGGTGCCCAACTGCTTGAGAATCTCCACTTGTGACAGATCGCCGGCCGCCATGTTCAGCGCACTCGGCGATTCACCGCCGCTGGCGCCGTTGGCCGTCAGGCCATATTCCGCCGCACTGCGCGAGCCAACCAGTTGATCGCCTGCCTTGCCTTCGACGATCAAGCGCAGATCGCTGCGCGGATAACCTTCACCGGAAAACGCGGGGCTCAGCGAGTCGCTAACCTTTTCGTCCAGCGATACCAGCGGACTGAATGCCTGATCGCCGACATACAGTTTTTGCAACGGGCTGCTCTTGCTGGCAATCGACTGTGCCGAGAAACCGCCCCAGCTCAGCATGCCCATGATTTCTTCCAGCGCCGCCGGGGCCAGATAGGCACGGTACTGTCCCGGCGCCAAGGTGCGCAGTGGCCGACCGAGAAATGCCAGTTGCTCGCGAGCCTGACCGAAGCGCTTGGCGAAACCCTCACTGCTCCATTCATGCCCAGCGTAGCTGGCCTTCACTGCTTCGCCGTTTTCGTGAAACAGGCTGAAGTCGAAGTTGAAGCTGTTCGCCTGATGCCAGCCAAACGCCCCCGAGGAGCTGGCGAAACCACGGCTGATCGGACCGGCAGCGTAGAAACCGACCAAGTCCAGGCCTTCAGCGGCGGCGCAGATTTCATCGACTACCTGTTCAGTGTCCGGCAGCGGATGCTCCTGCACATTCTTGCTCTGCCAACCGTTGTGGTTGAGCAGCAGATACGGATCCTGGGGCAGCAATGGCAGGGTTTCGCGCAGTTGTTGCAGACCTTCGGCGAGGCGTTGCAGGTCGGCTTCCTGATCACCGGACAGGGTGATATGCAGGTCGGCATGGCGGCCGTCGTTGATCAGCTTCAGGCCGATATCGGCTTGCTGTACCTGTCCGGCCTGACGCACCTTGGCGTGATTGAAACGCACGAACGCCGACGATTCGGCGGCATAGCTGAGGGTGAACTGTTCCGGCTCGCGCACGGTGTCGCGCAGCCAGTTGACCAGAACTTTAAAGGCCTCAGCCTGATTCTTGACCGTACTCATCAGGCGTCTCCCCCAAACACATCAACGTTGCTGAATACGCAGGCCGGCGAAGCGTGGCCGACGCGGATCACCTGGTTCGGTTCACCCTTGCCGCAGTTCGGCGTGCCCAGCACCTTGACGGTGTTGGCGTCGCCGACGGCGCGCAGGCTTTTCCAGAAATGCGCGGAAATCGCCCGGTAGTTCGGGTTTTTCACTACGCCTTTGAGTTCACCGTTTTCGATCAACTGGCCCCATTCGCAGCCGAACTGGAATTTGTTGCGCGCATCGTCGATTGACCACGAGCGGTTGGTGCTCATCAGGATGCCGTTTTCGATGCCTTCGATCAGTTGATTCAGCGGCTGATCGCCGGGCTCGATATTGAGGTTGGCCATGCGATCGATTGGCGGACGATTCCAGCCACAGGCGCGACTGTTGGCGACGCCATCCAGGCCTGCGCGAAATTGCGACAGCGCACCGCCCAATGGGCGCAGCAACAGGCCTTCACGAATCAGAAATTGCTTGCTGGCCTTGGTGCCGTCGTCGTCATGGCCGTAGCTGGCGAGTTCTTCGGGAATGTCCGGGTCGAAGGTCACGTTGAGCAGTTTCGAGCCGTATTGCAGGCTGCCGAAGTCGCTCGCCTTGACGAAACTGGTACCGGCGTAATTGCGCTCATCACCGAGGATGCGGTCGAGTTCCAGCGGGTGACCGATGGATTCGTGAATCTGCAGCATCATTTGATCGGGCATCAGCAGCAGGTCGCGCGGGCCTTGCGGGGTGTTCGGCGCGAGCAGCAGTTGCAGCGCCTGATCGGCGACTTGCGGGCCGGCGCCGACCAGGCCGCATCGGCTGATCACGTCCGCGCCGCCCTGTTGGCCGAAGTTCTCGCGGCCGAGGCTGCGGGTCTGGCTGTCGTTGCCGTCGTAGGCGGTGACGTCAAGGCCCGGGTAGACGAAACGCTGGGCCTGGCGCAACTCGGCACCGGCGCTGCTCAGGTATATCTGTTCAACGTGGGTAATGCCGACGCTCACTTCCCAGTTCACCAGGCGCTCATCCTTTGGCACCGAGGCGGATTCCGCGCCGAGCAGGTCGAAGCATTCGCTCAGGGACGGGAAGGGCTGGTCGAGATTGGGTGAAAAGTAGTCAGCGCGGTCGCTGGAGACCGGCTGATCGCGCAGATCGAGCAAGGCGTGCGGCTTCAGTCGGCGGGCTTGCTGCTCGGCGCGATCAAGGGCGGCTTGCAGGCCTTGCTGCGACAGGTCGTTGGTCGCGGCATACGCCTCGACGCCATTGACGCGAACGGTGAGCATCGCCCCTTCGTCGCGGCTCAGGCTCGGCGGTTCGGCGACGTTCTTGCGCACCGACAGGTACTGGCCGGACTCGCGTACGTACCTCAGGGAAAAAAATTCAGCGCCCGTGCGCAAGGCAGCGAAGCGCTGCTTGAGCTGGGGGTGGAAATCGAACATTCGGGAACCTCCTTGTCAGGGGGAAGCGGGGTGAGGCTATTCGGCGGGGAGGGTGAAACGGTTGCGCGAGGTCTAGAGTAGGCCTGCGTGGGGGGGAGTATCAAGGGTGACGCTTGAGAGGGAAAAAATTCGGCGAGTGATCGTCATCCCGCCACCCGACAGAGGGGAGCTTGGCCGGCCTGTTCAAGAGCCCCTTGTCGGTTCCGAGGAATAAAACTTCAGTTATTCAAATAGACGAACGCGAATACGTAAATCAGCAGGCTGGCAAAGAAACTGGGCAGGATTTGTCGGGTCTTGGCCACGGCGACAAATGTTCCGACTAACAGCAGAATCTTCAGCGCATCCAGAATCTGAAACTGTTGCATCAGACTTGGGCCATCAAGCTTGGCGAATGCGGTTTCGTAAATGATCACACCCAACATCGCCTGGGCGCTGTAACTGACGAAGCGGTAGAAGGAACCGTGGGTGCGCGTCAACGCCGTAGTGTTTTTGAAAGCAAACGGTAGTGCGCGAAATGCAAACGCTGTGAGTGCGGCAAAGCCGATTAGCATCCAGAGGGTCATTGGATAACCGTTCCTTGGCGAGTCCATGTGTTTTCGATCATTACGATCATGCCGCCGATTACAAAAGGTGTGATCAGCAAGTTGTAGTCCTTGAACAACAACACCAGTAAAGGAGCACCGATGAAGCCCAGCCAATAGCTGGAGACTTCCATATAGTGCGGCCAGTGCTTGCCAGCCAATGCAGTAAACTGAAGTGGCAAGAGCATCGTCATGGCGGCCGCGATGACCGGTGAGGCAAAACCTGCACCGGCGATGAAGCCAATGTAAGTGCAGATAATCGACAAAGCGAAGATCGGAGCTCCTACGCCGATAAAATATGCGAACGGGAAACTCCTCTCGTGTTTGAAGCGAGTTATGCACGCGGTGAATATCGAGGGTGTCAGCAAAACCAGTGACGCGAGAATTTTACCCGTCGACGTATGCTTCAAGTGCGGTGCCAACGTCGCTGAGAGCAAAACGAATCTGGCATTGAGCGCCAGAATAATCGGGATCAGTAACCATCCGTCGTTATAGTTTTGTATGAGTAGAAACTGTAGCGGTGTCGAAAAAATCAGCAGGGTCGTTGCCATCGTCTGACTCAAGGTCAGCGCTTGGGCTGCGCCCACCATGCCGATTGATAAATACAGAAAAATAAACGCGATGCCGAACGTGATAGCGTCTCGTCCACCTGCTTTGAGCGTTTGTGCGAAGGTTGAGTTTGCTGGCGATTGACAGCCCTTCATCAAATCGCTTCCTGAACGGTGTGTTTTTCGTCCAGCGAGTAGTACTGCTTGCGAGGCCCTTTGCTTCGAAACAGCAAGCGTGGCGTGGTGTTCAATGTCGAAGTTGCGGCTTGCGAGCGAACGTCATCGGCACTGATGTTCAACGTGGGGCGGGCGTGCAATATCTTGTTATTGGCAACGATGAGGAACGTGCCTGTCTGTGCTGTGGAGACATTACACTTGGCGGCTGAGAGCCCGGCGCGGATTTTATCCAGCACCTCTTGACCACCGTTGAACGCACGCATTCGCTCGCCGCTGTGAATGTCGATACGAAAATCCAGTGAAAATCGGTAGCCATACTGTTCATTGTATTCAACGACATTTCGAACGCGCTCCTTTGAGCCACTGACGTTTTTGCCTGAAACAAATATCGCCTGCATACCCAGCAAGGTTTGAATTTCCTCATCATTAAGTGATATCAGCAAGTCAGCAGGGAAATAATAGGCGGTCGGCGTGTGTGTAGTGTCCCGGCACACAGTCAGCGCAAGATAGTCAACGTTAAGGCTTTCATACAAGTCATCTGAATGAGGGGTGATATCACCGTAACCATTACCCCATTCCCGATATTTTTCCGCGGAAGGTTTCAAGTACAGGGCTTTATGGTCTTCATATTCGTATTTTATATCAGTCAAGTGAAACAGGTCGGCCAGTGCCTCATGAACAGTGAGAGCCAGTGCTGGGCAGTCGCTGGTAAAAACATTTTTGATGCAGACGGCGGCGACACCGTTGCTGGCGCCAACCTGGTCAAAATAGACGGTGTCTTCTGGGCGGAGATAATTAATTAATAAGTTTGTAAGTTGTATTTTTAGCGTGTGCAGGCTTTGTTCTTTATTTTTCTCCCACCACGATTCGATGACGCCGCTTAGATAACCGAAGTCCAAAGAGATGGTTGTTTCTTTAGACAGTTCATGTCGAAATGCACTGGCGGACATTTTTGAGTTTGTGCGGTTGAGCGGCATCATTCTTCCTTGATTTTGTTTTTTGATGGCGCGCATTCTAGTGTGTTTGCGAGAGAGGTACAGGTGGTAAGTATTACAAGTCTGTTCGGGTGGGATGTACTGTTAGAGAATCTGAAAGTTTAAATAAAAAAACCGCCAGTCTTTAAAAGAACTGGCGGTTTTTAGACGTGGCGTTAGTTGGCTGTCAGTGCGCAGCGGGGGTGATATCACGCATCGGCTTGCCTTTGACTGGTGCATCACCCGCGACGTAGTACGGTGCGGTGCTGCGCGGCAGCGGCTGACGGCCACGGATCTTGTCGGCGATTTTCTCGGCGATCATGATCGTCGGCGCGTTCAGGTTACCGGTGGTGATGATCGGCATGATCGACGCATCGACCACACGCAGGCTCTGCATGCCGTGTACGCGACCTTCGCCATCCACTACCGCCATCTCGTCGGTGCCCATCTTGCACGAGCAGGACGGGTGGAACGCGGTTTCGGCGTGCTCACGGATGAACTTGTCCAGTTGCTCATCGGTTTGCACTTCAATGCCCGGGCTGATTTCGCGGCCCCGGAAGGCGTCCAGTGCAGGCTGCTGCATGATTTCACGGGTCAGGCGGATGCCGTCGCGGAATTCCTGCCAGTCCTGCTCGGTAGCCATGTAGTTGAACAGGATGCTCGGGTGCTGGCGCGGGTCTTTCGACTTGGCCTGGATGCGACCACGGCTTGGCGAACGCATGGAGCCCATGTGCGCCTGGAAACCGTGCTCTTTCACACCGTTGCTGCCGTTGTAGTTAATCGCTACCGGCAGGAAGTGGTACTGGATGTTCGGCCATTCGAATTCCGGACGCGAACGGATGAAACCGCCGGCTTCGAACTGGTTGCTGGCGCCAATGCCAGTGCCGTTGAACAGCCACTCGGCACCAATGGCTGGCTGGTTGTACCAGAGCAGCGACGGGTACAGCGAAACCGGCTGGGTGCAGGCGTATTGCAGGTACAGCTCAAGGTGATCCTGCAGGTTTTCACCGACGCCCGACAGATCGTGGACGACCGGAATGTCGAGGGACTTCAGCAGTTCGGCAGGACCAACACCGGAACGCTGCAGAATCTGCGGCGAAGCGATGGCGCCGGAGCACAGCAGGACTTCTTTACGGGCTTTGACTTCAACGCGCTCTTCAGCCGAACCGACCAGGTAACGAACGCCGACCGCACGCTTGCCTTCAAACAGAATCTTGTCGGTCAGGGCGTGGGTGACGATGGTCAGGGTCGAACGCTTTTTAGCGGTATCGAGGTAGCCACGGGCGGTGGAAGCACGACGGCCATTTGGCGTCACGGTGCGGTCCATCGGGCCAAAGCCTTCCTGCTGGTAGCCGTTCAGGTCTTCAGTGCGCGGGTAGCCAGCCTGTACGCCTGCTTCAACCATCGCGTGGAACAGCGGGTTATTGCCAGCCTTCGGCGTGGTCACGCTGACCGGGCCTTCGCCACCGTGGTAGTCGTTCGGGCCGATGTCACGGGTTTCGGCTTTGCGGAAGTACGGCAGGCAGTCCAGGTAGGACCAGTTTTCCAGGCCTGGCAGTTTCGCCCAGCCGTCGTAGTCCATCGCGTTGCCACGGATGTAGCACATGCCGTTGATCAGCGAGGAACCGCCGAGGCCTTTGCCGCGACCGCATTCCATCCGGCGGCCGTCCATGTGTGGCTCGGCGTCGGTTTCGTAAGCCCAGTTGTAACGACGACCTTGCAGCGGGAACGCCAGGGCGGCCGGCATTTGCGTGCGGAAGTCGAAACGGTAGTCAGGGCCGCCTGCTTCAAGCAGCAGAACGGTGACGCCAGCGTCTTCAGTCAGACGGGTCGCCAGGGTGTTACCGGCCGAGCCGGCACCGATGATGATGTAATCGAATTCTTGGGACATTGAATGCACCCTCTTTAAATGTGGTCAGGTCGAGATCGCTGGGACGCTGCGCAATATGTGGGGAGAAGAAAATCCCCTGTGGTGAGGGGATTTATCCCCGTCCGGCTGCGCAGCAGTCGCAGAGTCAGCGACTGGGTTCTTTCTGGAGAATGGCAGTGTCTGGAGGGGGGCTGCTTTGCAGCCCAGCGGGGATAAATCCCCTCGCCACAAAGGGCCCATCCAGACTCTGGGGCAGATCAGAACACCGAGACGTAATCGCCCAGTTCGACCTGTACCGATTTGATGCGAGTGAAGTTGTTCAGCGAGCTGATGCCGTTTTCACGGCCAACACCCGACTGCTTGTAACCGCCGACCGGCATTTTTGCGTCGGACTCGCCCCAAGCGTTGATCCAGCAGATACCCGCTTCCAGTTGATGAATCACGCGGTGTGCGCGGTTCAGGTCTTTGGTGACGATACCGGCGGCCAGGCCGAAGTCGGTGTCGTTGGCGCGGCGGATCACTTCTTCTTCGGTCTCGTAGGAGAGGATCGCCATGACCGGGCCAAAGATTTCTTCACGGACGATGGTCATGTCGTCGGTGCAGTCGGTGAACACGGTCGGCGCGACGAAGGCGCCTTTGGCGAATTCGCCGTCGGTCAGACGGTCGCCGCCGCACAGGACGCGGGCACCTTGTTCTTTACCTTTGGCGATGTAGCCCAGCACGCTTTCCATGTGCGCGAAGCTGACCAGCGGGCCGAAGTTGGTGTTTTCGTCTTCCGGGTTGCCGACGCGGATGCGCGCAACGCGTTCAACGATCTTGGCTTCGAAAGCGGCTTTCAGGTGCGCCGGTACGAACACGCGAGTGCCGTTGGTGCAGACCTGACCGGAGCTGTAGAAGTTGGCCATCATTGCGGTGTCGGCAGCACGATCGAGATCGGCGTCGTCGCAGATGATCAGCGGGGATTTGCCGCCCAGTTCCATGGTCACGTCTTTCAGCGACGAAGCCGAAGCGCTGGCCATGACCTTTTTGCCGGTGTCGGTGCCGCCGGTGAAGGAGATTTTTTCGATGCGCGGGTGCTCGGTCAGCCAGGTGCCGACTTCACGGCCGCTGCCGGTCAGTACGTTGAACACGCCGTTTGGAACGCCGGCTTCGGTGTAGATCTCGGCCAGTTTCAGGGTGGTCAGCGAGGTGACTTCGCTTGGCTTGAAGATCATCGCGTTGCCGGCCGCCAGGGCTGGAGCCGATTTCCACAGAGCGATCTGGATCGGGTAGTTCCACGCGCCGATACCGGCGACAACGCCCAACGGCTCGCGACGGGTGTAAACGAAAGAAGTGTCACGCAGCGGGATCTGCTCGCCTTCGATGGCCGGCACCAGGCCTGCGTAGTATTCCAGCACGTCGGCGCCGGTAACGATGTCGACGTACTTGGTTTCGGAGAAGGATTTACCGGTGTCCAGGGTTTCCAGCGCGGCCAGTTCATCGTTGCGCTCGCGCAGGATGTCGACGGCGCGACGCAGGATGCGCGAACGCTCCATGGCGGTCATCGCGGCCCAGATTTTCTGGCCCTTTTCAGCGCTGACTACTGCGCGCTCGACGTCTTCCTTGGTCGCACGTTGCACTTGTGCGAGGACTTCGCCGTTTGCCGGGTTGATGGCTTCGAAAGTGGCATCGCTGCCAGCGTCGGAGTACGCGCCATCGATGTAGAGTTTTTGCAGTTCGAAACGGGCCATAGTGTCCTCGCAAGTGCATTAGTGGTTGGCGTTGACCGCCGCGATGAAGCTGCGGAGGCAGTGAGGGGCCGAGCGTTTTCTGTGTGCTCTAGCTCACCTTCTTGGCCAATTGGAAATCCATGTATTCGTAAGCGATCTGTTGCGCCTGCGCCGTGTCGAAAGCGTCTCCCGACAGCGCGCCGCGCAACCACAAACCGTCAATCAACGCTGCCAGTCCGCGAGCGGCGCTGCGCGCATCTTCGAGCGGCAGTACACGGCGGAACTCGCAGCACAGGTTGGAATACAGACGGTGATCGTTGATCCGCTGCAACCTGTGCAAAGACGGCTGGTGCATGCTGGTGGCCCAAAAGGCCAACCAGGTTTTCATTGCCGGGCCATTGACCTGGCTGGCGTCGAAGTTGCCTTCGATGATCACCTGCAGATGCGCCCGTGGGCTGCTGTCTGCCAACGCCTGACGGCGTGCGGTGACGTTCTCGCTGAGGACATTCATCAGATACCGCATCGTGGCGGCAATCAGGCCGTTCTTGTCCTGAAAGTAATGACTGATGATGCCGTTCGAGACACCCGCCAAACGGGCGATCAGCGCAATGCTGGCGTCCCCCATTCCGACCTGATCGACGGCCTGCAAAGTGGCTTCGATCAGTTGTTGGCGGCGGATGGGTTGCATACCGACCTTGGGCATCTTGCACATCTCCTTAGGCCTTCCGAGGGGCGAATGACGCCTATCGGATTGAGGGCCAGTCTATTTTGTTTTGATTGAACGTTCAATCAACAAAGAATAAGATCTGCGACAAATCGTCGCTGCCTACAGATTTTTCCCACGTGTAAGTGGCGATAAAACCGACATCCGAAAATGCTTGAAACCTGTATGGGGCATGGCGCGGTTCGCGATTCGATGGACGTGTTGAAAGGGCAAGACGCTCAGGGCCAGGTTTCGGATGAACGTCCGCACACCTTCGGCCACGAAAGCGATTCGCAGCGCCATTTCGGCAGGTTCGGGCTTTTTTCGGGGTGTCTTTATATCACCCGCCGGTCGGCTGCCAACTAACCGATTGGTCGGGTTCCGTGTTGCCTTGTGTTCTTCTCTCGCACTGCCTGGAGCATTTGTGCCATGAGTTCTGCCTCGCTTATAAAGACCCCGCCCGAGAAGGTGACGGTCAACGGTTGGGTGTTTTACACCTCTACCGCGCTGATTCTGTTGTTGACCGCCATTCTGATTATCGCCCCGCAAGAGGCCGGCAGACTGTTGGGTATCGCTCAGGCCTGGTTGTCGCGCAGCTTCGGCTGGTACTACATGGTGGTCATCGCCGCCTACCTGGTGTTTGTGGTGGGCCTGGCGTTTTCCTCGTACGGCAAACTCAAACTGGGCAGCAAGGATGACACCCCGGATTTCAGTTACGGCGCCTGGGCGGGGATGCTGTTCTCGTCGGGTATCGGTATTTCGCTGCTGTACTTCGGCGCATCCGAGCCACTGGATCACTACTTCAATCCGCCGGAAGGCGCATCGGCCACTAACATGGCCGCGCGTCAGGCGGTGCAACTGACTTTCCTGCACTGGGGCCTGCACGGCTGGGCGATCTATGCACTGGTCGGTCTGGCCGTTGCCTACTTTGCTTACCGTCATAACCAGCCGCTGGCACTGCGTTCGGCGCTGTATCCGCTGGTTGGCGAGCGTTGGGTCAAAGGCGCGGCCGGTCATGCGGTAGACGGCTTTGGCATGTTCGTGACCCTGCTGGGTCTGGTGACGAACCTGGGGATTGGTTCGCTGCAAGTGTCGTCGGGCCTCGAAAACCTGTTCGGCATGGAACACAGCAACACCAACCTGCTGATCGTGATCATCGTGATGAGCACCGTGGCGACCATCGCTGCCGTGTCCGGCGTGGAAAACGGCATCCGTCGTTTGTCCAACCTGAACATCGTGCTGTTCAGCGGTCTGCTGATTTTCGTGCTGTTGTTCGGCCCGACCCTGCACCTGCTCAACGGTTTCGTGCAGAACATCGGCGACTACCTCAACGGCATCGTGCTGAAAACCTTCGACCTTTATGTGTACGAAGGCGACAACGCCAAAACCGAGCGCTGGATGGGCCTGTGGACCCTGTTCTACTGGGCCTGGTGGATTTCCTGGGCGCCATTCGTCGGCATGTTCATCGCGCGTATTTCCCGTGGTCGTACCGTGCGTGAACTGGTCGCCGGCGTGTTGTTGATTCCGCTGGGCTTCACCTTGGCGTGGCTGTCGATCTTCGGTAACTCGGCGCTGGACCTGGTGGTGAACCATGGTGCGGTGGAGCTCGGCAAGACCGCGCTCGAGCAGCCATCGATGGCGATCTATCAACTGCTTGAGCACTACCCGGCATCCAAAATTGTCATCGGTGTTTCGATTTTCGTCGGTTTCGTGCTGTTCCTGACCCCGGCTGACTCTGGCGCGGTGATGATGGCGAATCTGTCCTGCAAGGGCGGCAATGTCGACGAAGATGCGCCGCACTGGCTGCGCATTTTCTGGTCGGTGGTGATCACCCTGGTGACCATCGGTCTGCTGTTCGCCGGTAACTTCGAAGCCATGCAAACCATGGTGGTGCTGGCCGGTCTGCCGTTCTCGGTGGTGCTGGTGTTCTTCATGTTCGGCTTGCACAAGGCGATGCGCCAGGACGTGCAGATCGAACAGGAGCAGGCGCAACTGGCCGAGCGCGGTCGTCGTGGTTTCAGCGAGCGTCTGACTCAGCTGGATCTGCAGCCGAGCCAATCGGTGGTGCAGCGTTTCATGGACAAGCAGGTCAGCCCGGCGCTGGAAGATGCCACCGCGCAGATGCGTGCGCAGGGTCTGGAAGTGCAGACGCTGTTGGGTAAATCCAAGCGTTGCATGGGCGTGCGCGTCGAGATGGAAGAGGGCAACCCTTTCGTTTACGAAGTGAGCCTGGACGGCTATCTGGCGACCCCGACCGAGTCGGCTCAGTCCGATGAAGCGCGCCAGCGTTACTACCGCGCCGAGGTGTATCTGCACAACGGCAGCCAGGACTACGACCTGATGGGCTTCACGCAGGATCAGATCACGCGGGATGTGCTCGATCAGTTTGAAAGCCATCGGCAGCTCCTTGGCCGGGTGTATAGCTAAAGTCAAAAGCCCCCTCACCCCAGCCCTCTCCCCAAGCGAGAGGGGAAAGGGAGCAGATAGGGGGCTTTTCAAAGCCTGAGTTCGACTCAATTTCTCAGGTCGGTGTAGCTTGAAAGTACGACTCGGTCGGTCCCCTCTCCCTCCGGGAGAGGGCTAGGGTGAGGGGCTTTTACCTTGACCCAATAAAAAAGGGATCGCTCACCGCGATCCCTTTTTTTATCCCGCCTTAACCGAGGTTCTTGCCCAGCAACGCGTGATACAGCTCGCTGTCGCCGAGGATCCCGACCACATGATTGTTATCGTGCAGCACCAGTTTGTTGCCGGTCTGATAACGAATCTGCAACGCATCGCGCATGCCGATATTCGAATCCACCAGCGTCGGTTTGCGCTCCAGTCCTTCCACCGCTTGTCCTGGTGCCCAGTTCTGCAGGTTCAGCACTGAACCGTTCTGCCGTGCGCCTTTGATGGTGTTGCCCTCGGCCAGATCCAGCCATGAATCGCCGCCCGGATCGAGGCACACCGAACCGTTGATGCGTTTGCAGTTGTCCAGCGTGCGCATCAGGCTACGGCCGCAGAGCACGTTGAGTGGATTGGTGTGGGCGACGAAGGTCCGCACATAGTCGTCCGCCGGGTTCAGCACGATCTCTTCCGGCACGCTGTACTGAATGATCCGGCCGTCCTTCATGATCGCGATGCGGCTACCCAATTTGAGCGCCTCGTCGAGGTCGTGACTCACGAACACAATGGTCTTGCTCAGCTTGCGTTGCAGCTCCAGCAGTTCATCTTGCAGGCCTTGGCGGATCAGCGGATCGAGTGCCGAAAACGGTTCGTCCATCAGCAGAATGTCGGCGTCCATCGCCAGCGCTCGCGCCAGGCCGACACGTTGCTGCATACCGCCAGAGAGTTCGTCAGGCTTCTTGTTGCGCCATTGCGTCAGGCCCACCAGTTCGAGTTTTTCATCGACCAGCTTGCGCCGTTCCTTCTCCGGACGGCCCTGCATTTCCAGACCGAAACTGATGTTCTCGCGCACCGTCAGCCACGGCATCAGGGCGAACTTCTGGAAGACCATGGCGATGCGTTTGGTGCGCATCATTTTCAGCTCGGCGGGTGTGCAGGACGCGATGTCGATCTGCTTGCCTTCATGCTCGACGAACAGTTTGCCGCGACTGACGGTATTGAGGCCGTTGATGCAGCGCAACAGGCTCGACTTGCCCGAACCGGACAAGCCCATCAGCACGCAGATCTCGCCTTTGTTGACGTCCAGCGTGGCTTTTTCCACGCCGACGATCTGCCCGGTCTTTTTCAGGATCTCGTTGCGGGTCATGCCCTGATCCAGCAGCTTGAGCGCCTCGCGTGGATCCTTGGAGAAGATTACGTCGACGTCTTCGAAGCGAATTATGCTCATGCGTCACCCCCTACTTTAGCGTCGGGTTGTTTGCAGATACGGTCGAGCATGATCGCCAGCAGTACGATCGCCAGGCCCGCTTCGAAGCCCAGGGCGATATCAGCAGTGTTCAGTGCGTTGACCACCGGTTTGCCGAGTCCATCGGCGCCGACCAGTGCCGCGATCACCACCATCGACAGCGACAGCATGATGCACTGGGTGATGCCGGCAGCGATGCTCGGCATGGCGTGAGGCAGTTCGATCCGTGAGAGCAATTGGCGACGCGAGCAGCCGAAGGCCTTGCCGGCGTCCATCAGTTCTTGCGGGACATCGCGGATGCCCAGGTAGGTCAGGCGGATCGGCGCAGCGATGGCGAACACCACCGTGGAGATCAGGCCCGGCACCACACCCAGCCCGAAGAGGGTCAGGGTAGGAATGAGGTAAACGAAGGTCGGTACGGTCTGCATCAGATCGAGTACCGGACGCATTAGCGTGTAGAACATCGGTTTGTGCGCGGCGACGATGCCCAACGGCACGCCGATGACCACGCAGACCAGGGTCGCGAACAGCACCTGGGCGAGGGTTTCCATGGTTTCCTGCCAGTACCCAAGATTGAGGATCAGCAGAAAGGAAGCGATGACGAAAACGGTCAATCCCCATTTGCGCTGGATGAAATGCGCGAGCAGGGCGATGAGGCCGATCAAGACAAAAGGGTTGAACCAGGTGAGCGCAAACGTCACGCCGTGGATCATCGTTTCCAGCGTCACGGCGATGGCGTCGAAGGTGCTGGCGCCATGTTGCGTCAACCATTCAACGAAGCCCGCGATGTACTGGCCTAAAGGTATTTTCTGATCAATCAGCATGGTAGTGAACGTCCGCATGCAAGGAAATAAACAGCCCGGACGGCTTGCGCCGTCCGGCATAAGCGATTACTGACTCAGCTTGCTCTTCACGGCCTCCAGGCCAGGTTTACCGTCAATGGTGGTCACGCCAGCGAGCCAGGTATCGAGCACCTGTGGATTCTTTTTCAGCCAGGCCTTGGCGGCCGCGTCAGGCTTCATCTTGTCGTCGAGGATGTTGCCCATCAGTTCACTTTCCATGTCGACGTTGAACTCCAGGTTCTTCAGCAACTGACCGACGTTGCTGCATTCCTCGGCGTAACCCTTGCGTGTGTTGGTCGCCACGGTCGCTGCGCCGAAATCGGGGCCGAAGAAATCATCGCCACCGGTCAGGTATTGAATCTTGAAGCGCTTGTTCATCGGGTGCGGCGCCCAGCCGAGGAAGACCACGGCGGTGTCGCGTTTCTGCGCGCGGTCAACCTGCGACAGCATGCCCGCTTCGGACGATTCGACGACTTTGAAACCGGCGGTTTTCAGGCCGAAGGCGTCTTTGTCGATCATGCTCTGGATCAGACGGTTGCCGTCGTTGCCAGGCTCGATGCCGTAGATCTTGCCGTCGAGTTCTTTCTTGAATTTGGCGATGTCGGCGAAGTCATGCAGACCCTTGTCATACAAGGCTTGCGGCACGGCGAGGGTGTACTTGGCGCCCTTGAGGTTGGTGCGTACGGTTTCCACGGTGCCGGCGTCGCGGTAGGCCTTGATGTCGTTCTCCATGGTCGGCATCCAGTTACCGAGGAACACGTCCATGTTCTTGCCGTCGGCCAGCGACTTGTAGGTCACGGGCACGGAGATCATGGTGGTCTTGGTCTTGTAGCCGAGGGCGTTGAGCACGACAGAGGTGGTCGCGGTGGTGGCGGTGATGTCGGTCCAGCCGACATCGGAGAAGTTAACGGTACTGCACTGCGCCGGTTCTGCAGCTTGCGCCAGTAACGGCAGACTCAGCATGGCGGCCAACAACAACGACGGGGAACCTTTCATGGATGGACTCCTTGGTGTTTTTTTTGGCAGTGTTCCGACTGTGGACCACCGCACTTATAGGTTGCGGTTGGATGGCGTTCTGGAGACAGCTCTACCACGGCGCCTTGCAATCGAGTCATAACGATCATGTACCAGTGAAAATCTGACGCCTACAGGGGGGGTCGTATCCAGTACAGGGATGGTCGTATCTAGTGTCAGTGACGTCGTTTACAGCTTTTTTCTGCCCCGAGTCACCCTCTGATCCGCATAAAAACGGCGAAAACCGGGGGTGAAAACGGCGCGGCGCTGGTGGACATGAGTGCGTCGGTGTCAGACGCCGTGCTCCCCGACAAAAGCCTGATGATGCGGGCATTCCGGCGGATTGCAGCTTGAGCGTAGCAGCTCCGCCAGCGGGCGCTTCACGCCCCGGATCGGCATCCTCAGGAGCTCTGCAGCAATGGCTATCAGCGTTTTCGACCTGTTCAAAATCGGCATCGGCCCGTCCAGTTCTCATACCGTCGGGCCGATGCGCGCCGCCGCATTGTTCGTCGAGTCGCTACGCAACAAACATCAACTGGAACAGGTGCGGCGGATCGAGGTGCAACTGTTCGGGTCACTGTCAGCCACCGGCATCGGTCACGGCAGCGACAATGCAGTGATCATGGGCCTGATGGGCGATTGGCCGGACGCGATCGACCCGTCGCAGATCGGCCCGCGTATTCAGGCGCTGCGCGAAACCCACACGCTTTTATTGGATGGCCGCTGGTCGGTGCCGTTTGTCTGGGCGCGGGACATGCGCCTGATCGACGAAAACCTGCCGTTCCATCCCAATGCGATGACCCTGGTTGCCGAAGGCGATCACGGTGAACTGCATCGCGATACCTACTACTCGGTCGGCGGCGGTTTTGTCGTGGATGAAGCCCAGGCTTGCAGTGGCGTGGTCGATCTCGATCGCACCGAGTTGCCGTATGACTTTTCCAGCGCGGTCGAGTTGCTGGAACTGTGCAAGAACAACAACCTGCGCGTGGCCGAATTGATGATGGCCAACGAAAAGGTCTGGCGCAGTGAAGACGAGATTCGCGCGGGGCTGATGAAGCTGTGGCGCGCGATGCAGGATTGCGTCGAGCAGGGGCTGAAGCACGAGGGCATTCTGCCGGGCGGTTTGAATGTACGGCGGCGGGCGGCGAAGTTGCACCGCAGTCTTCAGGAATTGGGCAAGCCCAACGTGATTGGCTCGACGCTCAGCGCCATGGAGTGGGTCAACCTGTTCGCTCTCGCGGTGAATGAAGAAAACGCTGCGGGCGGGCGCATGGTGACAGCGCCGACCAATGGTGCGGCGGGGATCATCCCGGCGGTGTTGCACTACTTTATGAAATTCAGCGAAGCGGTCACCGACGCCAATGTGGTCGACTATTTCCTCAGCGCGGCGGCAGTAGGGATTCTGTGCAAGAAGAACGCTTCGATCTCGGGGGCCGAAGTGGGCTGTCAGGGCGAAGTCGGCTCGGCGTGCGCCATGGCGGCGGCGGGGCTGGCGGAGATTCTTGGCGCTACGCCCGAGCAGTTGTGCAACGCGGCGGAGATTGGCCTGGAACATAACCTTGGGCTGACCTGCGATCCGGTCGGTGGCCTGGTGCAAGTGCCGTGCATCGAGCGCAATGCGATTGCGGCGGTGAAAGCGATCAACGCGGCGCAGATGGCATTGCGCGGGGATGGTCAGCACTTCATTTCGCTGGATCGGGTGATCCGCACCATGCGTGATACCGGCGCCGACATGCATGACAAATATAAAGAGACCTCGCGCGGTGGCCTGGCGGTCAGCGCGGTGGAGTGCTGAAACCGGGTTCTTGTGGCGAGGGGATTTATCCCCGTTCGACTGCGCAGCAGTCGTAAAAGATTGGGGCCGCTACGCGACCCGACGGGGATAAATCCCCTCGCCACAAATAACAGTCAAAACTGCGCGTTAAGTGAACACGCGCATTCAAACACGCCACCTTTTAGCGCGTCGCAATCAGACAAGAACCTTTCCCACCCGGGAGGCGTCCCCGGCGCCTCCTACCGTCCGTCACCCGTGCCTGCGGTGACACTCCCTGCAAACGGCGCCCAGGCCTGTTCCCACAAGTGCTACCGATTTGCTCACACGCATCGGGGCGGGGCTTTCACCAGCGCTGATGGCACTTCGAAATACCTTTCGTCGGACGGCTCGTATAGACACGTCGCGACGTCGTTTTCAGGAGTTATTGAACGGCCATTCAATTTTAGGCATGGCATTTGCTCTGTCATAACAAAGCCCGTCTCCCACGCGAGAATGCTGGCAATAACAAGAGCCTCCGCCTGAGGCCATCACCCGCTTTGTGTGAGGAGATACCGCGATGACGTCGTTCAACTCCGGGGCCCAACCCCAGAACCGTGCGCCTCAATCCATCGGCTTTCTGCTGCTGGACAATTTCACGCTGATTTCCCTGGCCTCCGCAGTAGAACCTCTGCGCATGGCCAACCAATTGTCCGGTCGCGAGCTGTATCGCTGGAGCACCCTCACCGTCGATGGTGGTCAGGTGTGGGCCAGTGACGGTCTGCAAATCACCCCCGACGCTTCCATGCACAAAGCTCCGCCACTGGACACCGTAATTGTCTGCGGCGGCATCGGCATTCAACGCACCGTGACCCGGGAACACGTGTCGTGGCTGCAAAGCCAGGCGCGTCAGTCGAAGCGCCTCGGCGCCGTGTGCACCGGCAGTTGGGCATTGGCCTGCGCCGGCCTGCTCGACGGTTTCGATTGCAGCGTGCACTGGGAATGCCTGGCGGCGATGCAGGAGGCTTTCCCGCGTGTGGCCATGAGCACGCGCCTGTTTACTCTCGACCGTAACCGTTTCACCAGCTCCGGCGGCACCGCGCCGCTGGACATGATGCTGCACCTGATCAGCCGTGATCATGGCCGTGAACTGTCCGCCGCGATTTCGGAGATGTTCGTCTACGAGCGCATCCGCAACGAGCAGGATCACCAACGCGTGCCGCTCAAGCACATGCTCGGCACCAACCAGCCGAAGTTGCAGGAAATCGTTGCGCTGATGGAAGCCAACCTCGAAGAGCCGATCGACCTCGACGAACTGGCCGTTTATGTTGCCGTGTCCCGTCGACAGCTGGAGCGGCTGTTCCAGAAATACCTGCACTGCTCGCCGTCGCGCTATTACCTCAAGCTGCGCTTGATCCGCGCCCGGCAGTTGCTGAAGCAGACGCCGATGTCGATCATCGAAGTGGCGTCGGTGTGCGGGTTCGTGTCGACGCCGCACTTTTCCAAGTGCTATCGCGAATACTTCGGCATTCCGCCGCGTGACGAACGCGTAGGTTCCAACACTACCCAACAGGTGGCGATGCTGCCGCTGCCGCAGGCGATCGTGATGTCGCCGCTGTCGGGGCCAATGTCGGCGTTGAGTCAGGCGCGTAATGAGTCGACGTTTGCCAGCGTGCGTCTGTAGTCAGAGCGAACGCTTGAAGAACACCACACGCTCGGTTTCCTTGAAGCCGAGCGCCTTGTGGGTGCCCTGACTCGGCAGGTTGTCGACGTCGGTGTCAGAGGCCATTTCCACGCAGCCCTGGTCCCTTCCCCATTGTGCGATTTGTTCAATCAGCCGCGCGGCAACGCCTTGACGGCGTTGTTGCGGCGCCACGTAAAGACCTTCGAGAAACACCACCGGCGAACTGTCCGTACCATTCACGTAATCGCGGCGTAATGACGCCTCGGCCAAGCCGATCGGCTGCTCCTGAGCGTCATAAGCGATGAAGTTGATATAGCGTTGCGGCTCGCGCATCTGTGCGTCGATTTCGCCCCGATGCTCCTGCTCCGAAGTATGCGGCCAGAGTGCCTGGCGCAAAGGCAGCCAGCCCGCTTGTTCAGCGGTTTGGCAGGGTTGGATACGAAACATCGGTGCTCGCTTGTGGTGGTCAATGAGGCCACCACTTTAGCAAAGCTCCGAAGGCTCAGGCGCGGGTCTGTTGGTACTGCGCCAGCGCCGGCAACAACTGCTTGTCGAACGCTTCGCGCACTGCCGGCAAAATCGTCGCGCTGCTGGTGTACATCTGCTTGACCATCGTGCGCAGGGTATTCGCCCGCACATCATCCAGACCGCGCACCGCATACTCGCAGGCCTGCTCGGCCGTGGCGCCGGACGGCACTTCAAAACCCAGTGACTTGAGCTGGCCCAACAGATCTTCCTGGTCAATCAAATCGGCGTACATCATCACGCAAATCCTTCTTCGGCATCGGAGGTCGTGGCTCGATTCTGGTAGTCACATGCGGTGACGGCAAGGGCGATTTGTCGCAGTGGCTGAGACGACTATGAACAGGTCGTTTTCGGCTAACTCGCCGGGGAGGGGAGTCGGCACACTGGGCTCAGCTCGCTTCACGAAGGTTTGGTCACCCTCGCCGCGCAAGCTCCTCAAAGGAATGTTCGCCCCGATCCAGTCACGGCTGGTATCGGGGTTTTTTTTGCCTGCGTTTATCGCGGTGGCGGCAGCGCGATCACGCGGCCGATGTAAGCCGGGGCAGGCAGATCGGCCTGCTCGGCGACGATGGCTTGCAGGCGGTTGAGAGTGTCAGCGCTGAACGGCGCCGAGCGCGGGCCGGCGAGGTCGACGTGGAGCAACATTTGCTCGTTGCCGGCCAGTTCCTGGTCGTCTCCGACTTTGTGCAGGCTGTGATAGAGGTGCAGGCGTTTGCTGTCGTGACCGATGATTTGCGTGCGCACTTCGACGTCGGTGTCGAGCTTCACTTCGTGCAGGTAATTGAGGTGCAGTTCGAGGGTGAACAGTGAGTGACCGCTGGCTTCGCGGTTGTTGCTGTCCATGCCTAGACGATCCATCAGGGCGTCGGTGGCATAGCTGAAGATCAGCAGGTAGAAGGCATCGCGCAGGTGGCCGTTATAGTCGACCCAGTCGGGGATGATGCGGGTTTGGTAGGTGGTCAGGGTGGGCATGATTGGGTTCCGGCAGTGGGTTGGTCGTCAAGATCAAAAGCTACCCCCTCACCCCAGCCCTCTCCCCCAGGGGGGAGAGGGGGAAGGGAGTAGATCGGGGGCTTTTCAAAACTTGAGTTCGACCCGAGCTTTCAGGTCGATGTATTTCGAAATATCGACTCGGTCAGTCCCCTCTCCCCCCGGGAGAGGGTTAGGGTGAGGGCAGCGGTCTCAAGCCAGACACATCACTCGCTGAAGCTCATGCCATGCTTTTCCTTGGTGGTCTTCACCGCCTCAAGCACCGCCAGCAGGCAATCATCACGATAGCGCTCCAGCGCCGAAATGCTGCGCTCGCCAAGCTGTTCGCTGGTGCCATCGACCACATCATCGATCAACTTGTCAGTCAGTTCCGGTGCCGGCAGATACGTCCACGGCAACTGCAACGCCGGGCCGAATTGCGACATGAAGTGGCGCATTCCCGCATCACCACCCGCCAGCGTATAAGTCAGGAATGTACCCATGAACGACCAGCGCAACCCAGCGCCAAAGCGGATAGCATCGTCGATCTCGCCAGTGGTCGCCACGCCGTCATTCACAAGGTGCAGCGCCTCACGCCACAACGCTTCAAGCAAGCGGTCAGCGATGAACCCCGGCACCTCCTTGCGCACATGCAGCGGACGCATGCCGAGGGATTCGTAAACTTTCATCGCTGCCTGAACGGCCTCGGGCGCGGTGTTCTTGCCACCGACCACTTCCACCAGCGGCAGCAGGTAAACCGGGTTGAACGGATGCCCGACCACGCAGCGTTCCGGGTGCGTTGAGCTCTCGTAGAACTCGCTGGGCAGCAGGCCAGAGGTGCTGGAGCCGATCAGTGCGTTGGGTTTGGCCGCCGCGCTGATTTTGCTGTGCAGTTCGAGTTTCAGCTCCAGCCGCTCCGGGGCGCTTTCCTGAATGAAATCGGCATCGCGCACACACTCTTCGATGGTCGCGACAAAGCGCAGACGATCCTGTGAAGCGCCGGACGCCAAACCGCTTTTCTCCAGCGCACCCCAGGCATTGGCCACGCGTTTGCGCAGCGCCGCTTCGGCGCCCGGCGCCGGGTCCCAAGCCACGACGTCCAGCCCGTGGGCCAACGCACGGGCCACCCAGCCACTGCCGATAACACCGCTGCCCAGCGCTGCGAAGGTTTTGATTTCGGTGATAAAGCTCATGGTGAATTCCTGAAAATATTCGGTGATCCCGTGTGAACCCGGTTCTTGTGGCGAGGGGATTTATCCCCGTTGGGTCGCACAGCGGCCCCAAGAATTTTGCGACTGCTGCGCAGCCGAACGGGGATAAATCCCCTCGCCATAATTGCGGTTCCCAAAGGGAATAGATGTAGGGTTAACCGCGCTGGGTCAGGCCCATTTTCTTGCGGCCTTCAGCAGGTGTGAGCACGCGGGCGCCGAGGCGACTGAGGATCTCGGTCGCGCGCTCGACCAGTTGGCCGTTGGTTGCCAACACACCTTTGTCCAGCCACAGGTTGTCTTCCAGTCCGACCCGCACGTTGCCGCCGAGAAGCACCGCTTGCGCAGCCATCGGCATCTGCATCCGGCCAATGCCGAACCCGGCCCACACGGCATCCGCCGGCAAGTTGTCGACCATGGCTTTCATGGTGGTGGTGTCGGCCGGTGCGCCCCACGGGATGCCCAGGCACAACTGGAACAACGGGTTATCCAGCAGGCCTTCCTTGATCATCTGCTTGGCGAACCACAGGTGGCCGGTGTCGAAAATCTCCAGCTCGGCTTTCACACCCAACTCGGTAATGCGCTTGGCGCCGGCACGCAGTTGCGCCGGAGTAGAGACATAAATGGTGTCGCCATCGCCGAAGTTCAGCGTGCCGCAATCCAGTGTGCAAATTTCCGGCAGCAGCGCCTCGACGTGGGCCAGGCGGGTCAACGGGCCGACCAGATCGGTGTTCGGACCGAATTCCATCGGGTTCTCGCCGGCACCGATTTCCAGGTCGCCGCCCATGCCGGCGGTGAGGTTGACGATGATGTCGACGTCCGCCTCGCGGATGCGCTCCATCACCTCGCGATACAGCGCGACGTCACGGCTGAACTTGCCGGTGTGCGGATCACGGACGTGGCAGTGCACGACGGTGGCGCCAGCCTTGGCCGCCTCGACGGCAGCCGCTGCAATCTGTTTCGGGGTGACCGGCACGTGTGGGCTCTTGGCGGTCGTGTCGCCAGCACCGGTGAGTGCGCAGGTGATGATGACGTCGTGATTCATGGTGCGGTTTCCTTCAGGCGTGATGGGTCTGTCCGCAGCCCTTTTCGGGGCTGCGAAGCTTCGTTCAGTTCCCTCTCCTCTGGGAGAGGGTCAGGGTGAGGGGCTGTTCAATCGGGGGTTATTTGCTGGTCAGCTGGAGGTTTTCAGCGGCCGGTTTGCCGTCGAATGTGGTGACACCGGCAAGCCAGCGCTGCTTGTCTTCAGGGTGATCCTTGAGCCATTGCTTGGCCGACTCAAAGGCGTCCTTGTGGTCGAGCAGTGGCTGCATCATCCGGCTCTCGTCTTCGGCGGTGAACGTCAGGTTGGTCAGCAGACGGCCAACGTTCGGGCACTGCTCGGCGTATTTCGGTGCGGTCACAGTCCACACGGTGGCCATGCCTTCGTTCGGACCGAGGGCGTCGTCGCTGCCGGTCAGATAGGTCATCTTGACGTTGACGTTCATCGGGTGCGGCGCCCAGCCGAAGAACACCACGGCCTCTTTGCGGCGTACCGCGCGGTCGACGGCGGCGAGCATGCCGGCCTCGCTGGACTCGACCAGTTGGAATTTGCCGAGGCCGAACTGGTTCTTGGCAATCATCGCCTTGATCTGTGTGTTGGCGCCCGAGCCCGGCTCGATCCCGTAGATCTTGCCGCCCAGTTCTTTTTCGAATTTGGCGATGTCGGCGAAGGTTTTCAGGCCCTTGTCGGCCAGGTAAGTCGGCACCGCCAGGGTCGCACGGGCGTCTTTCAGGCTTGGTGCTTCAAGGACTTTGACCTGATTGGCGTCGACAAACGGCGTGATCGTCTGGGTCATCAGCGGGTTCCAGTAGCCGAGGAACAGGTCCAGGCGCTGATCGCGAATCCCGGCGAAGATGATTTGCTGGGACGCGCTGGTTTGTTTGGTGTTGTAGCCGAGGCCGTCGAGCAGGACCTGGGTCATGGCACTGGTGGCGATCACGTCGGTCCAGTTGACCACGCCCATGCGCACGTTCTGGCACGCTGCCGGTTCGGTCGCCATGACGCTGGCGCTCAAGAAAGCGGTACCGCTGAGTGCAAGAACACAGCTGCTGATCAGTCGTTTCATGTCGGGTTCCTCGGCAGGTCGTTATTGTGAGTTCCGGTGTCTGGTGCGCCGGTGATGCAAAGTTACGCAGCAACGCGCCGGTGAAAGCGCACTGCGGCGACTGGCATTTGCACTGTAGCGACCTGCGCGCTTGAATGCCGAAGACAACTGGCGTATCAACATCTCACGCTACCCGCCAACCGAGTGCGCCCATGTCCCAGGATTTTTACTTCTTGCTGATGCCGGGGTTCTCCGCCATCGGCTTTATTTCTGCCATTGAACCGTTGCGTGTGGCCAACCGCTTTCGCGGCGAGTTGTATCGCTGGCATGTGCTCAGTGCCGATGGTGGGGCGGTGCTGGCGAGCAATGGCATGTCGGTCAACGCCGACGCCGCGCTGGAACCGTTGAAGAAAGGTGCGACGTTGTTGGTGGTGGCCGGGTTTGAGCCGCTGAAATTTGCCACGCCAACGCTGGCGCATTGGCTGCGCCGACTGGACGTCGACGGCGTGACCCTCGGCGCCATCGACACCGGCAGCTTCGTCCTCGCCGAAGCAGGCCTGCTCGATGGCCATCGCCTGACCCTGCACTGGGAAGCTATCGACGCGTTCAAGGAATCTTATCCACAGCTCAGCGTCACTCAGGAGCTGTTCGAGATCGACCGTCGGCGCATCACCTCGGCCGGTGGCACGGCCTCCATCGATTTAATGCTCGATCTGATCGCCCAGGCCCATGGCCCGCAACTGGCGATTCAGGTCAGCGAGCAGTTTGTGTTGGGGAGGATTCGCCCGCGCAAAGACCACCAACGCATGGAAGTTGCCACGCGCTACGGGATCAATAACAAGAAACTGGTGCAGGTGATCGGCGAGATGGAACAACACAGCGAACCGCCGCTGACCACGCTGCAATTGGCGGAATCGATCAAGGTGACGCGGCGGCAACTGGAGCGCCTGTTTCGGCTGCACCTGAACGACACGCCGAGCAATTTCTACCTGCGTCTGCGCCTGGAAAAGGCCCGACAGCTACTGCGCCAGACCGACATGAGCGTGCTCGAAGTCAGCATCGCCTGCGGCTTTGAATCGCCGTCGTACTTCACCCGCAGCTACCGCGCGCGCTTCGCCCGCTGCCCCCGCGAAGACCGGCGCACCGCCCAAGCCTGAAACACACGGATCCCTTGTAGGAGTGAGCCTGCTCGCGATAGCGGCATCACATTCAACATCTTTGTTGACTGATACACCGCTATCGCGAGCAGGCTCACTCCTACAGTTTGATCGGGTTACTTCTTCACCAACGCCGAACACGCCGCTTTGTACGCCTCATGCTGATACTTGTTCAGGGTCCCGGGCAGCTCGAAATTATGCTTCTTCGCCTGCGCATTGATCGTCTGCGGCGACAACAACGTCACCTCGCACCCATCCAGCAACTGAAACACACCCTCAATCTTGAACGTCGTCGGCCCACCGGCAAACTCACCCTTCTTGCTGCGCTTCTTGATCGCAATCCGATCAATCGAGTTCTCGCGCACAAACGACGCGACCTGCGCGGCGAAGCGCTTGACGTTAGCCGCCTCGTCGTCATCGTCGAGGGCGATTTTCTTGGTGCTGAGGGCAACGTGACTCAGGGTCGAACCGTCGAGAGCGGCCACGGCGATGATCGCTTCGCTGCCTTTGATTTCGATGCCGCAGATGTTCATGGGAAATCCTTTGAATGGAGAGGGCGGTTTACAGCTCAAGTTGATTAGCCGTGATGCCGAACGCTGCTGCAATTTTCTCGCGAGTGGCCTTGCGTGGTTTGGCAACCGTTTCCTGTTGAGCGAACGCCGGCTGTGAAATACCTAGGCGCTTCGCCACTTCTTCCTGTGTCAGATTCAGGTGCTCGCGCCAGGCACGGATCGGTGTCGCCCCGTCGACCATACGGCTGACCACCTCATGGGGAATCAGGTCAGGTTGCATTTTTTGCGCAACGTACTGCGCATAGGGAATGACCACGAAGGCCGGTTTGCCCTCGGCGTCGTTGATGATTTGGAGGTCTTTGGACAATTTCATGTTCGGAGAAATATAAGTCTTTTATAAGATTCGAGGATCTTTGCTTATATTTCTCGCGAGACCAACCAGCAACGTTTGACGGCATGTTGCGAGTAATCAGGATCACTCCTGCCCAATCGACTCCAAAAACTCCGACCGCTCATCACTCATCCGCGCCACGCAATCATTCTGCGCAATGGTAAATGCCTTGCTCCCCGCTGTCGCCGGGAATGCCTCAACCGCGCAATCCGCATCCCGCGTCTTCAGCCACTGCTGCTGAGCAGTTTTGAGTTTGGCGGTGATGTCCGCCAATTGCGTGGCGTTTTTGCCGTACGCCGTCTGCATGCGTTCGTTCAGGCTGGCGTAGTTGTCCTTGAGCAGGTCTTCGGCGGTGGTGCGGCTGTAGGTCGAGCATTCCAGGGTCTGGACGTCGTTTTCGACCGCGTCGCACGGGTTGTTGTCGGACTCTTCGGCGGCGTGTACGCCGGTCGCAAGCAGGGCCAAGGCCAGGAAGATCGATTTCATTGATGTCGCCGCTCTAATCCAGTGGTGTATCCAAGATGCGGGAGATTCTGGCTCAAGCTTGGCGGCTTGAACAGGTGGCCGGTCGGGCCGCTTGGCGATGCTTTGTCGCGGATTGACGCTTTCGGCAATTCCCCTGTCGTTTTTGCACCCGGTCGCCCCGGCACCGAGGCATATGCTGGCCCCAAAGCGCCGGCAGACGATTCGGCGCATGAATCGCCAATAAGGGGACGCCTGATGAGCCCAGCCGAATTACACGCCGACAGCATCGTTATCGACGGTCTGATCATTGCCAAATGGAACCGTGAGCTGTTCGAAGACATGCGCAAGGGCGGTCTGACGGCGGCCAACTGCACTGTGTCGGTGTGGGAAGGCTTTCAGGCGACCGTGAACAACATCGCTGCCAGCCAGAAGCTGATCCGCGAAAACAGCGACCTGGTGATGCCCGTGCGCACCACCGCTGACATCCGTCGCGCCAAAGAGCAGGGCAAGACCGGCATCCTTTTCGGCTTCCAGAATGCCCACGCGTTTGAAGACCAGATCGGCTATGTCGAGGTGTTCAAGCAGCTCGGCGTTGGCATCGTGCAGATGTGCTACAACACCCAGAATCTGGTTGGCACCGGTTGCTACGAACGTGACGGTGGCCTGTCGGGTTTCGGTCGCGAGATCGTTGCCGAGATGAACCGCGTCGGCGTCATGTGCGACCTGTCCCACGTCGGTTCCAAGACTTCCGAAGAAGTCATCCTCGAATCGAAAAAACCGGTCTGCTACTCCCACTGCCTGCCGTCGGGCCTGAAAGAACACCCGCGCAACAAGTCCGATGAAGAGCTGAAGTTCATTGCCGATCACGGCGGTTTTGTCGGCGTGACCATGTTCGCGCCGTTCCTCGCCAAAGGCATCGATTCGACCATCGACGACTACGCCGAAGCCATCGAATACGTGATGAATATCGTTGGCGAAGATTCGATCGGTATCGGCACCGACTTCACCCAGGGTCACGGTCAGGACTTCTTCGAATACCTGACCCACGACAAGGGCTACGCCCGCCGTCTGACCAGCTTCGGCAAGATCATCAACCCGCTGGGTATCCGCACCGTCGGCGAGTTCCCGAACCTGACCGAAACCCTGCTCAAGCGCGGCCACTCTGAGCGCGTAGTGCGCAAGATCATGGGCGAAAACTGGGTCAACGTCCTCAAGGACGTTTGGGGCGAGTAACGCTGACTCAAGACCGCCGCCGAACTGCCCCCTCTCCTGTGGGAGAGGGCTGGGGTGAGGGCAGCGGTCACCACTGAATCCACAAATTTTTCTGGAGTTAAGTTTCCATGGCCAAGATCGCCCCGCAATTGCCAATCGAAGTCGACAGCGAGACCGGTGTCTGGACCTCTGACGCCCTGCCGATGCTCTACGTACCGCGGCATTTCTTCGTCAACAACCACATGGGCATCGAAGAGGTTTTGGGCGCCGAGGCCTACGCCGACATTCTCTACAAGGCCGGCTACAAATCCGCCTGGCACTGGTGCGAGAAAGAAGCCGAATGCCACGGCCTGGAAGGCGTCGCGGTGTTCGAACACTACATGAAGCGCCTATCGCAACGCGGCTGGGGCCTGTTCAAGATTCAGGACATCGACCTCGACAAAGGCACGGCCAGCGTCAAGCTCGAACACTCGGCGTTCGTCTACGTCTACGGCAAGGTCGGGCGCAAGGTCGACTACATGTTCACCGGCTGGTTTGCCGGTGCCATGGATCAGATTCTTGAGGCACGCGGCAGCAAGATTCGCACGGTTGCCGAGCAAGTCTACGGTGGCTCTGAAGAAGGCCACGACGACGGGCTGTTCACCGTCAAGCCGTTGTAAGTCGAGGAACCCGCCATGGCTTTCGAAGCAATGTTCCAGCCGATCCAGATCGGCAAACTGACCATCCGCAACCGCGTGCTCAGCACCGCGCACGCCGAGGTCTATGCGACTGACGGTGGCATGACCACCGAGCGCTACGTCAAATATTACGAAGAGAAAGCCAAGGGCGGCATCGGCCTTGCGATCTGTGGCGGCTCCTCCGTGGTCGCCATCGACAGCCCGCAGCAATGGTGGAGTTCGGTCAACCTGTCGACCGACCGGATCATCCCGCACTTCCAGAATCTCGCCGACGCCATGCACAAGCACGGCGCCAAGATCATGATTCAGATTACCCACATGGGCCGGCGTTCGCGTTGGGACGGTTTCCACTGGCCGACCCTGATGTCGCCCTCGGGCATCCGTGAACCGGTGCACCGCGCCACCTGCAAAACCATCGAGCCGGAAGAAATCTGGCGGGTGATCGGCAACTACGCCCAGGCTGCGCGTCGGGCCAAGGCTGGGGGCCTCGACGGCGTTGAACTGTCGGCGGTGCACCAGCACATGATCGACCAGTTCTGGAGCCCGCGGGTCAACAAACGTACTGACGAATGGGGCGGCACCTTCGAAGGCCGGATGAAGTTCGGTCTGGAAGTGCTGAAGGCTGTGCGCGCCGAGGTCGGTGACGACTTCTGCGTGGGCATGCGTCTCTGCGGTGACGAGTTCCACCCGGACGGCTTGTCCCACGAGGACATGAAGCAGATCGCCAAGTATTACGACGACACGGGCATGCTCGATTTCATCGGCGTTGTCGGTTCGGGTTGCGACACTCACAACACCCTGGCCAACGTGATTCCGAACATGAGTTATCCACCGGAGCCGTTTCTTCATTTGGCGGCCGGGATCAAGGAAGTGGTCAAGGTGCCGGTGCTGCACGCACAGAACATCAAGGACCCGAACCAGGCCACGCGCATCCTTGAAGGCGGTTATGTCGACATGGTCGGCATGACTCGCGCGCACATCGCCGACCCGCACCTGATCGCCAAGATCAAGATGGGCCAGATCGACCAGATCAAACAGTGCGTTGGCGCCAACTACTGCATCGACCGCCAGTATCAAGGTCTCGACGTGCTGTGCATCCAGAACGCCGCGACCTCCCGTGAATACATGGGCGTGCCGCACATCATCGAGAAGTCCACAGGCGTCAAACGCAAAGTGGTGATCGTCGGCGCCGGCCCTGCCGGGATGGAAGCGGCCCGCGTCGCCGCCGAACGTGGCCATGACGTGACCCTGTTCGAGAAGAAAGAATTCATCGGTGGGCAGATCACGACGGCGTCGAAAGCGCCGCAGCGTGACCAGATCGCCGGTATTACTCGCTGGTTCCAGTTGGAGCTGGCGCGGCTGAAAGTCGATTTGCGTCTGGGCATAGCGGCCGATGCCGAGACCATCATGGACTTGCGTCCGGACGTGGTAGTGCTGGCAGTCGGCGGTCATCCGTACCTGGAGCAGAACGAGCACTGGGGCGCTGCCGAAGGGCTGGTGGTCAGCAGTTGGGACGTGCTCGACGGCAAGGTCGCGCCGGGCAAGAACGTGCTGGTCTACGACACCATTTGCGAGTTCACCGGCATGTCGGTGGCTGACTTCCTCGCCGACAAGGGCAGCCAGGTCGAGATCGTCACTGACGACATCAAACCGGGCGTGGCCATCGGCGGTACGTCGTTCCCGACCTACTACCGCAGCATGTACCCGAAAGAAGTGATCATGACCGGCGACATGATGCTGGAGAAGGTCTACCGCGAAGGCGACAAGCTGGTCGCGGTGCTGGAGAACGAATACACCGGCGCCAAAGAGGAGCGGGTGGTCGATCAAGTGGTGGTGGAAAACGGCGTGCGTCCGGATGAGGAAATCTACTACGCGCTTAAAGAGGGTTCGCGCAACAAGGGTCAGATCGACGTCGAAGCGTTGTTCGCGATCCAGCCGCAACCGTCGCTGAGCGAGACGGGCGACGGCTACTTGCTGTTCCGCATCGGCGACTGCGTGGCGCAACGCAACACCCACGCCGCGATTTATGACGCCCTGCGGCTCTGCAAGGATTTCTAAAACTTGCGCAAAACCCTGTGGGAGCGAGCCTGCTCGCGAATGCAATCTGTCAGTCGACGATGATGTCGATTGACCCCCCGCTTTCGCGAGCAGGCTCGCTCCCACAGTAAAGCGGATCGTGTTTCTCCAGGTTGTACTGGTGGGAGCTTCACCATGTTGAACACCCTTCTTCCAATCCTGTTGTTCGCAGCCCTGGGCCTTGGCGTCCTCGGTGCGTTGCGGCGGGTGGCCATGTGGCGTCGGGGCCGGGCCTCGAAGGTCGATCTGATCGGCGGCCTGTTCGCCATGCCCAAGCGTTACATGGTCGATTTGCACCATGTCGTCGCGCGGGACAAATACATCGCCAACACCCACGTGGCCACGGCCGGCGGTGCGGTGGCGTCGATTGTGCTGGCGATTCTGGTACACGGTTTCGGCCTGCATAACCGCATTCTCGGCTACGCATTACTGCTGATGACGGCAGTGATGTTCGTCGGCGCGATCTTCGTTTATCTGCGTCGGCACAACCCGCCGGCACGACTGTCGAAAGGCCCGTGGATGCGCCTGCCGAAAAGCCTGCTGGCGTTCTCGGCGTCGTTCTTTCTGCTGACATTGCCGGTGGCCGGAATCCTCCCGGAGAACTTCGGCGGTTGGCTGCTCGCGGTCATCCTCGGGATTGGTGTGCTGTGGGGCGTGTCGGAACTGTTTTTTGGCATGACCTGGGGCGGGCCGATGAAACACGCCTTCGCCGGCGCCTTGCACCTGGCCTGGCACCGTCGCGCCGAACGTTTTGGCGGCGGTCGTTCCACCGGTTTGAAGCCCTTGGACCTCAATGATCCGTCAGCGCCACTGGGCGTGGAAAAACCCAAGGATTTCACCTGGAATCAATTGCTCGGTTTCGACGCCTGCGTGCAGTGCGGCAAGTGCGAAGCAGCATGCCCGGCGTTCGCTGCCGGCCAGCCGCTGAATCCGAAAAAGCTGATTCAGGACATGGTCGTCGGTCTTGCCGGTGGCACTGACGCCAAGTTTGCCGGCAGTCCTTATCCGGGCAAGCCTGTAGGCGAACACTCGGGCAATCCGCATCAACCGATCGTCAACGGTCTGGTCGACGCCGAAACCCTGTGGTCGTGCACCACCTGCCGGGCCTGCGTCGAGGAATGCCCGATGATGATCGAGCACGTCGACGCCATCGTCGACATGCGCCGTCACTTGACCCTCGAAAGAGGCGCGACGCCAAACAAGGGTGCCGAAGTCCTCGAAAACCTGATCGCCACCGACAACCCCGGCGGTTTCGCACCCGGCGGGCGGATGAACTGGGCGGCGGACTTGAACCTCAATCTGCTCAGCGAAAAGAAATCCACCGATGTGCTGTTCTGGGTCGGCGACGGTGCCTTCGACATGCGCAACCAGCGCACCTTGCGTGCGTTCGTCAAAGTGCTGAAAGCAGCGAAAATCGACTTTGCCGTGCTCGGTCTGGAAGAGCGTGACAGCGGCGATGTAGCCCGGCGATTGGGCGACGAAGCGACCTTCCAGTTGCTCGCCAAACGCAACATCCAGACCCTGGCCAAATACAGCTTCAACCGCATCGTCACCTGCGATCCGCACAGTTTCCATGTGCTGAAAAACGAGTACGGCGCCTTCGACGGTAACTACCTGGTGCAGCACCACAGCACCTACATGGCGGAAATCATTCAAGCCGGCGCGCTCAACCTCGGTCAGCACAAAGGCAACAGCGTGACCTATCACGATCCGTGCTATCTCGGTCGCTACAACGGTGAGTACGAAGCACCGCGCGAAGTGCTGCGGGCGCTCGGTATCGAAGTCAAAGAGATGCAACGTTCCGGCTTCCGCTCGCGCTGCTGCGGCGGCGGTGGCGGGGCGCCGATCACCGACATTCCGGGCAAACAACGGATCCCCGACATGCGCATGGAAGACATCCGCGAGACCGGCGCCGAACTGGTGGCCGTAGGTTGTCCACAGTGCACGGCGATGCTCGAAGGCGTGGTCGAACCGCGTCCGCTGATCAAAGACATCGCCGAGCTTGTCGCTGACGCGCTGCTCGAAGACGTCGCGCCAGGCAAGCCGACTACGCCGGCCAAACGTGAACCTGCGGAGGCCCACTGATGAGCGACATTATCCGCCGCGACCCGCGCGCCGAATGGATTGCGCGCAACCGCCTGCATCCACTGCACGCGGCGATGCAACCGGCGCAACACAGCTGGATGGGGCCCAACGGCGTCATTCGCAAGAATCCGCACGGCATCGGCTTTATCGGTCCCAACGGCCTCAAGCGTATCGACCGCAGCGGCGCGCAACAGGGCGGGGCGGTCAAACGTTCGGCTGCCGTGGAAGTGCCATTGCCGCTGCATCAAGTGCCGGCCCCGGCGTTCTACATCAGCGTGGTGCCGGACATGGTCGGTGGCCGCTTGAGCAGCCATGACCGTGACTTGCTTGGCCTCGCCCATCAGCTCGCCGGCCAGGACGGCGCGGTGTTGGCAGTGGTGTTTGGCGAGCACAAGGAAAGCGCTTTCGCCACCGCAGGTGTCGACCGCTTGCTGGTGCTGGAGGGCGAGGAATTCAGTGGTTATGCACCGGAGCAGCGCGTGCAGGGTTTGCGCGCTGTGGATAACCAGTTCAACCCGCGTCACTGGCTGCTGCCGGACAGTCGCAGCGGTGGCGGTGAACTCGGTCGACGCTTTGCTGCGGCATTGGGCGAGCGCCCGGCGACGCGGGTCTGGCAGGTCAAGGATCAAGCGTGCATCGGCCGCGCCGGTGCCGGGCTGCAAGACCTCGCGCGTCCACTGGCGCGATTGATTCTGGCGGCAGCGGAATGTGCCGAGCCGGTCAGCGAAACCCGTCATGAAGCACTGCCGGTGGAGTTATCCACAAGCGTGGTGCGCAGCCTGTCGCGAATCGAGGATCTCGGCGCGGTAGCGGTGGACCCGGCGGCAATTCCGATGGCCGAAGCCGAATTCATTTTCTCCGGTGGTAACGGCGTCAAGGACTGGCAGCTGTTCCACGAAACGGCGGCGGCGCTCGGTGCTACCGAAGGCGCGTCGCGGGTCGCCGTCGACGATGGCTTTATGGCGCGTGATCGCCAGGTCGGTGCGTCCGGCACCTGGGTTACGGCGCGGGTGTATGTCGCGGTGGGTATCTCCGGGGCGATCCAGCACCTGCAAGGCATTGGCGCTTGCGACAAGGTGGTGGCGATCAATCTCGATCCGGGTTGCGACATGATCAAGCGTGCCGATTTGTCGGTGATCGGCGAGAGCGCGGAAATTCTGCAAGCGTTGATCGACGCGGTCGCGGCTTACCGCAACGACGCCAAGCGCGATGCGGCTTAAGGAAACGCTATGAACACGAAGATTATCAGTCTGGTTTCAATCGGCGCCCACCCGACTTCCGGCAGGCCACGCCGCGCCGACCAGGATGCCCGCGCCGTGGAGCTTGGTCTGCAACTGGCTGGGGATAACCTGCAAGTGCTGCATGCCGGCGATGTCGCGGAACCGGCGCTGCGCGCTTATCTCGGTATGGGCCTGGAACAGATGCATGTGCTGGAACAACCGGCGGGTGCCGATGCATTGCCGGCGCTGACCGCGTATCTGCGGGATGCGGGGGCGCAGGTTGTTTTGACTGGCAGTCAGGCGGAAACCGGTGAAGGTTCGGGGATGTTGCCGTTTTTGCTGGCTGAGGGATTGGGCTGGCCATTGGTGGTGGGGCTGGCACAAGTCGAGTCGATCAGTGACGGTTCGGCGCTGGTACTACAAGCTTTGCCCCGTGGGCAGCGGCGACGGTTGAAGGTGAAGCTGCCGTTTCTCGCGACTGTGGATAACGCCGCGCCGAAACCTCGGCAGAGCGCTTATGGCCCGGCGCGCCGTGGGGTGTTGAATGCCGATGACGTCGAAGTGCTGGACGATGAACTGCTGGCCGTCGCCACGTTGCAGGCGGCCAAGCCACGGCCCAAACGCCTGAAAGTGATCAAGGCCAAAAGCGGCGCTGACCGCATGAAAGCCGCCACCGCCAAAGCCAGTGGCGGCGGTGGACAAATGCTCAAAGGCGTCACCCCACAAGCTGGCGCTGAAGCGATTCTCAAGCTGCTGATCGAAGAAGGCGTGGTCCGCTGAAAGCCCCTCACCCTAGCCCTCTCCCAAGGGAGAGGGGACTGACTGAGTTGTATGGGCTAATTACATCGACCTGCGATTGCGCGGTGACCTTGGTTTGGCCAAGCCTGAAATCACTGTGTTCGTTCAGGTTGGTGGAGCTTGAATAGGCGATTCGGTCGGCTCCCTTTCCCTCGGGAGAAGGCTGGGCGGGCGGCGTTCCGATGAGGGGTAGGCTGTTTATCCACAATCCCTGTTGGCGGATCTGTGGATAACGTGTTCGCCCATCCCTGCACCCCACGCCAATCAAGCCCTGCAGCCCTCCGATCAAAAAACAACCAGCCTAAGTCACGGATTTTCAGGGCTTTTTCTCCTGAATAAGTGAACAAGTTGCCCCCAATCTCTGTTGGCGCTTCTGTGGATAAGATGTTTGCTATCCGCTGCGGGCCTTATAAAACGTGGTCTGCAGGGTTTCGGTTAAAAACTGATCAATTCGCCGGTTTCGAATCATAATCCCTGCGCAAACCCCCGATTACTCAAGGTCTCCAGCGTTTTTCCACAGCGCCTGTAAAGTTACCCCCGATCTCTGTTGGTGCTTCTGTGGATAACGTGTTCGCCATCCTCCGTAGCCCATGTAAACCGTGGCTCTCAAGCAACAGGTTAAAAAACAGCCAAACAGTCTGGAAAACCATGATTCTTGATAAGTCACGGTTTTTCTTGTGTTTATTCAATAAGAATTCGGCCAATGGCCAGGTTGTTCACGATTGCTGTGGGTTGCCTTGTGGATAAATTGTTCATGCAACGTTGCAAGCCCCCATAGACAAGGCTTTAGCAGTGACTGGTTGATTTTTGAGCAGTTGTCGGTGTGAGGCTTTTCCGCACTTATGCCTTTGAGCGAAGTCAGGCAGCGCACTTTCTCATATAGCGAATATAAATAAGTTCAGGTTCCTTTGGGTATATCTGGCTGTTTGACATTATTTTGTTTGCCGACTTTAATCTTCTTCGCGATGAAATGAACAAGGTTGTTCAACAGGTTTCTCGTGCCTCTGTGCAGGAGTCATGCAATGGAATGTTTTCACGCTGAGCCATTAATAACGTTGTCCATAAAACGTTTTCTGCTTGATTGCCGCTAATTCAATAGCGCGATGTCGCGTATCTGGCATTTGATATTAACTGCCGATGTGCGAAGTGTCGGGAAAGAAAGGCGAGCCGGTTCAGGTTGTTCGTGCGTGCTCGGCTATATGGCGATCTGTTAAACCCAACTACAAGGAGTTATGGAAATGTCTAAAGCAGCCAAGTCAGATGTAAAGTCCGTTGCAGCCGCAGCGGTTGCACCGTCCAAAGGGGCGTACGTCGAACTGCTGAATGAAATGCGCACGCATGCCAAACAGCGTTCCGCGGGTACGGCCCGTGGTGTGCTGATGGCGTCGCCGCATTTGCAGCAGATTCATTTGCGCAGCCTGTACGTCAGCAGCAGCTCCAATGATCCTGCAGTGAAGTACCTTGAGCCCAAAGCGCGTGAAACCGGGGAAGGGCAGGCGGATCAGTCGCAGACTGAACTGACCAAGGCCACGGAGGCCTTTGAGAATTCAGGATCGACCGATACCTCGGATTACAAGAAAAAGCTTGAGGAACTGCGCAAACGGGATCAGGAATCGGCCAATAAACGTATCGACAAAATGTACGATGAGGCCATCGCGCAGATAGATAAATTTCCACAGAGCGGCGATGCGGTGGTCGGCTTCATGGAAACCTTTGGTGGATTGTTCAATGCGGTTCTGGACAAGATCACCGACTTCTTTGTTGAAGTAGGCAAGAATATTCTTAACTGGCTGAAAAATGTCTGGGAAAAAATCACCAGTACTTTCAATTCGGTGGTCAGCTGGATTACCGGCTGGTTCTCCTGAATGAATAGGCCGATCGGTCCGCCGCCGTTCATTAATCCTATTGAAGGTGAGTGGTGTCGCGCATTCAATCTCGAAGAAAACCGGGCGCTTGAAGATAATAGAGCGAAACTGGATGGTCTTCGGCAGCGCGATAAGAAACGGACTGAAGAGCGGATCGTTAGTTTATACGACGAGTTATTAAAAACAATCGATCCGGATTATAAAAGGCCGCCCGGCACTACCGATATAAACCGCATTTATTCGGTGGCGCAGAGCATTATAGGCTCTTGGAACTGGTAACCAGACGAACCCTGGAGTGTTGAAACCGATGCCCGGTTGCGCAGGGTATCGGTTTTTTTTCAGCGTGATGCCGCACTGATTGTCGAATTACTGCACGTTGTCCCCAGAAGCGGTGGATGGAGGTGTGGATAACTTGTTCGCCAAACCTCGCAAGCCCCGCTGCACATAGTCCAAACAGTAATTGGTCAGATTTCATACAGTTCTAAGTGGTTGCCTTGACTTCGATTCCTGCGCTGTCTTCACTGCAATGGCACAAGGACAGCCGTCACTTATCCACATCTGGTTCTGGGAGAACGCATGATGGATAGCCGCCGACATCGCCCAACCCCCTCGCCACGCAAGCGCACGTTACGTCGTGCGGCCAATCAACACGCTCGTCTGTAGCGCGTAAGTCTTGCCCCAACCGCTGTGCTGTCGCCGGGTTTGCCCCGGAGGCCAGGTGCTCGTTCGCCCATTGATTGCAGGCAACCGCAGAGTTGCCCCATCAGCCTGAGAAAGGATCAGTCTCATGACACGCATCGCAACGCCCATCAGCGAGATCAAGGAACATTACGACATCATCGTCATTGGCTCCGGTTATGGCGGCGGCATTGCTGCCTCGCGCCTGTCCCGGGCCGGCAAACGTGTGTGTTTGCTGGAGCGCGGCCGAGAGATTCAGCCCGGCGAATACCCCAACACCATGATTGCCGCGACTGAAGAGTTGCAGGTGCACGATCCCGACGGCCATATCGGTTCGCGGACCGGGTTGTTCGATCTGCACGTCAACGCCCAGCAGAATGTCGTGGTCGGTTGTGGCCTCGGCGGTACGTCGCTGATCAATGCCAACGTCGCCCTGGAACCTGAGCCAGGCGTGTTTGACGACCCACGCTGGCCGCAAGCCGTGCGTGAGCATCGCGACACGTTGCTCAAGGACGGTTACGCCCGCGCTCGGGAGATGCTCAAACCCAATCCCTACCCGAACACTGCACCCAACCTGCCCAAGCTCGATGCCAACAAGAAGTCCGCGGATTACCTCAAGCAAGGCGCGCATTTCTACAAACCGCCGATCAACGTGAACTTCGACAAACTGCCGAACAACCTCAACCATGTCGGCGTCGAGCAACTGCCGTGCAATCAGTGCGGCGACTGCGTGTCGGGCTGTAACAACAAGGCCAAGAACACCACGTTGATGAACTATCTGCCGGACGCCTGGAACCACGGCGCGGAGATTTTCTGTCAGGCCGAAGTGCGGCATCTGGAGCGCGACGGCGACGGCTGGATCGTGCACTTCCAGACCCTGGACAGTGGTCGCGAACTGTTCTCGGCGCCGACCTTGTTTGTCAAAGCCGACATCGTCGTGGTCTCCGCCGGCACCCTCGGCTCCACCGAAATTCTCCTGCGTTCACGGGACAAAGGCCTGGTGATGTCCGGTCAGCTCGGCGAGAACATGAGCGGCAACGGCGACATTCTCGGCTTCGGTCACAACTGCGAGCAGACCATCAACGGTATCGGTTTCGGCGCGCACCCGGCCAAGGAGCTGCACCCGGTCGGGCCATGCATCACTTCGGTGATCGACATGCGCACCGAAGGTGATTGGCGTAGCCGCATGGTTATTGAAGAAGGCTCGATCCCTGGCGCGCTCGGCCGGCCGATGGTGCCGAGCATGGCCGGATTCGCCGAAATGATCGGCGTAGCCAGCGACGACAGTTTCAGCGGCAAAGTGAAATACAAGGAACGCGAAGCGGAAAGCTTTCTGCGCGGCCCGTATTACGGCGCGCTGCACAACATGCAGACCTACCTGATCATGAGCCACGACAGCGGCCAAGGGCGCATGGTGCTGGATGGCAAGGATCAGTTGCGCATCGACTGGCCGGGTGTCGGCGAGCAGGAGAATTTCAAGCTCGGCAATGATCGCCTGCACCAGAGCACCAAGGCGCTCGGCGGCGTGTGGGTTGAGAATCCGATCTGGACCAAGCTGCTCAAGCACAGCATCGTCTCCGTGCATCCGTTAGGCGGTTGCGTGATGGGTGAAGACGCCGCGCAAGGCGTGGTCAATCACAAGGGCCAGGTGTTCAGTGGCGCTGCCGGCACCGATGTCTACGCCAATCTTTACGTGACCGACGGCGCGGTGATTCCGACGTCGCTGGCGGTCAATCCGCTGCTGACAATCTCTGCCGTGAGCGAGCGCAACATGGGCCTGCTCGCCGCCGACCGGGGCTGGGAGATCGACTACACGCTACCGTCGGCGCCACGCAAACCGGTGGCACCGCCGACCCTCGGCGTGCAGTTCACCGAAACCATGAAGGGCTATTTCTCCCGCGCTTTCACTGCGGCGCAAAGCACTGATCTGAAGGTCTACGAAGCGGCGGCCAAGCGCGGCGAGGCGGACAACTCGCCGATCGATTTCACCCTGACCATTACCGCCAACGACCTCAACCGCATGATCAAAGAGCCGGAGCACGCCGCAACCATCGTCGGCACGGTGAACGCCCCGGCGCTGTCGCCACAACCGCTGACCGCCAGCAACGGCGTGTTCAACCTGTTCGAACAATTCGAGCAGCAGGTTGATACGCGCCACATGAAATACGACATGAAACTGACCGCCGAGGACGGCAACGACTACTTTTTCAGCGCCTTCAAAACCGTGCCGGAAGACGACGGCGTGCTGAACATCTGGCACGACACCAGCACTTTGTACGTGACGCTGTATCGCGGGCCGGACAAGTCTGGCGAGGTCATCGGCTCGGGGGTAATGCACATTCATCCGACCGATTTCGCCAAGCAGATGACCACCATGAAAGTGCTCAATGCGCGTAACGAACGTGAGCGCATCGAAGGGCTGGCGCGCTTCGGCAAGTTTTTCGCCGGAATCCTCTGGGAAAGTTACGGCGGGGTGTTTGCCGGCGATATCTACTTCAACCCCGACGCGCCGCCACGGCTGAAACGGCCGCTGGATGCGCCAACCCCGGCGGTGCATTTCTTTCCCACCGAGGACGGCGTAGAACTGCGCCTGACTCGTTATCAGGCCGGCAGTAAAGGTCCGGTGATGCTCGTGCACGGCTTGGGCGTCGGTTCGAATATCTTCTCCACCGACACCATCCAGACCAATCTGCTCGAATACCTGTGCAAGCACGATTACGACGTCTGGCTGCTGGATTTTCGCGTGAGCATTCTGCTGCCGGCGAGCAAGAAGGAGTGGAACGGCGACCAGATCGCTCAGTACGACTTCAAGGCCGCCATCGCGCAGATTCAGCAGGAAACTCAGGCGAAAGACGTGCAGTGCGTGGTGCATTGCTACGGCGCGACGACGTTCTTCATGTCGCTGCTCGCCGGTTTGCAGGGCGTGCGTTCGGTGGTCTGCTCGCAGATTGCAGCGGATACGGTGGTTGCCACCGCCACCGGATTGAAGGCCGGGCTGCACCTGCCGGGGATGCTCGATGCCATCGGCATCAAATCGATGACCGCATACGCCGACAGCAAGGAAAACTGGTTCAACAAACTGTACGACAAAGCCCTCAACGGCTACGCGCGGATCGAAGCGCAAGGCTATTGCACCAACCCGGTGTGCCACCGCATCACCTTCATGTACGCCTCGTTGTATCGCCACGACACCCTCAACGAAACCCTGCACGACAATCTGCATGAGTTGTTCGGCGAGTCGAACATCGAGACTTTCGAGCATCTGGCGCTGATCGTGCGCAAAGGGCATCTGGTGGATTTCAAAGGCAACGATGTGTACATGCCGCACTTTGATCGGCTGAGCATGCCGATCTGCTTTATCAGCGGCGCCGACAACCAGTGCTATCTGCCGGAAAGCACTCTGAAGACCTACCAGCGAGTCTGCGAAGCCCACGGGCCGGAGCGCTACAGCCGGCATGTAGTGCCAGGCTACGGCCACATCGACTGCATGTTCGGCAAGAACGCGGTGGTCGATGTCTACCCGATCATCCTTGAGCACCTGGAGAAAACCGCCCTGGGCTGACAGGCGTTACTGAACTTCGTGCTGAGGAGATCCCCTGTGGTGAGGGGATTTATCCCCGTTGGGTCGCGAAGCGGCCCCAAAACCAGCCAATGCGGTGCATCTGGAAAAACCGTAAGTGGTGTTTTGCGACTGCTGCGCAGCCGAACGGGGATAAATCCCCTCGCCACGGGAGGAATTGCAGGTTGGTGATTAGAAGGAAATGGATGATATGGACACCTACATCCGCTGGTTTCAACGCTTCATCTGGATAGGCATTGCGATGAACATGGTGTTCGCCATCCCCGCGCTGTTCGCGCCGGGATTGCTGACATCGGTCGTCGGGCTGCCGCCGCAACTCTCCGACCCATGGCTGGAAAACGCCGGGATGCTGCTGGTCGGTATCAGCGTGTTTTACATGCCGTCGGGCTTCAACGCGCCGCGTTATGTGGTGCATTCCTGGCTGTGCGTGCTGACGCGGTTGATCGCCGTGATCTTCTGGATTTACCTGATCAACACCAGCATTCAGGGTTCGGTGTTCGTACCGATGCTGATGGGTGATCTGAGCTTCTTTCTGATCCTCGGTATTTTGCTGTACCTCGGCACCACGCCCGAGATCCGGCCATGGGCGCTGCTCTGTAATGGCTGGCGCGAATGGCGCGCGGCGTGGCAGCGGCAATGGCAGAGTCACGCCTTCAAGGTCGGCACGCTGGTGGTGGTCGCGGTGCTCGGTTTCATCGGTTACGAAACCTGGTATCAGATGCTTCGTGTCGTTCCTGAGCAGGAATACGCCTCCGACGAAGACCACTACAAGTACGCCGCCATTGGCCTCGGTATCGAAGCGCGTATCCCGTATTACCTGTTCGCCGTGTTGCCGCAGATGTGCCCGGAGAAAATGCCCAAGCCCGGGGGTTGGGAAGTCTTCGGCTTTCTCTTCGAGAACGGCAAGGACCTGCCGATCGGTATGGCCAAACGGCAGATTGGCTACCCGACCGTCGAGCCCAACTGTGCGCTGTGCCACACCGGCTCCTACCGGGCGAACGCCAGTGATGTTGCCGTCAACGTGCCCAGTGCACCGGCCAACACCCTGCAACTGCAAGCCTTCCAATGGTTCGCCTACGATTGCGCCAGCGATCCGAAATTCACCACCGATGCGGTGATGACGGCGATCAACGCCAAGTTCCAGTTGGGTTTCTTCGAAAAGATCTACAACCGCTACCTGATCATGCCGATGGCGAAAAGCGCTTTGCTCAAGCAGAAACAGGCCTACGCCTGGCAGAAGCTGCGGCCGCAACAAGGGCCGGGACGCACCGACACCTTCAACCCGACAAAAATGGTCGTGTTCGGCTTCCCGGATGACTCGACCATTGGCACCGTCGACCTGCCACAAGTGTGGAACCAGAAACCGCGGGAATCGATGTACCTGCACTGGGACGGCAATAACAACAAGATCCACGAACGCAACTACGCCGCCGCGATGGCGGTGGGCGCGACACCTGAATCGGTGCTGCCTCCAAGCTTCAACCGTGTGACCAACTGGCTGCTCGGGCACAAGGCGCCGGCGTGGCCGTGGGCGCTGGATCAGGCGAAAGTCGCGCAGGGCAAACCGATCTGGGAAACGAACTGCGCCGGTTGTCATGACTTCGGTCGGGCGGATACCGGACAGGTCACTACCAACATCGACCAGCTCGGCACCGATCCGCATCGGCTGGACTCGTTCACCACAGGGCTGGTGGCGGCATTCCACAGCTTCAAGAAACCGCCGTTCGACTTCGGCGCCTATCGCAAGACCCAGAGCTACAGCAACACGCCGACCGACGGCATCTGGCTGCGCGCGCCGTACTTGCACAACGGTTCGGTGCCAACCCTGTGGGACTTGCTGCAACCGCCGGAAAAACGCCCGCAGGTGTTCATCACCGGCTCCGACATCTACGACCCGGTCAACGTCGGATTCGTCACCAGCGGCGCGCAGGCCAAGGCCTCGGCGGACTTCAAGTACGACACGCGGCTGGAGGGTAATCACAACAGTGGTCACCTGTATGGCACGACGCTGTCGGACGACGACAAACGCGCGTTGATCGAATTCATGAAAACCCTGTGAACCCCTACGGAGAGAGGATTACGCCATGTCACTGGTCAGTCATTGGGAACACGAGTACGACAAGGTAAAAGTGCGCATTCACGGCTTGTTCACGCGCATGGAAATGGCCTGGATGAAGCTCATCAGCGAGCTGGAACCGCAGGAGTTTCAGGCGATCATCAAGCTGTTGCAGCGCGGTCATGACCAGGCGCAGTACGTTCTGAAAAATGGCGAGTTGCCGGGCGACGAACCGGCAGTGCCGTGGGAGTTGTCCCACGGCTTGTCGATCTTGCGCATCGGCAACGCCATGCCGTTACCGCAATCATCCGATCAACTGCAAACCCGCGTACTCAAGGACGGCAGCCTGCTCGGTTGTCGCAAGTGGGAACTGCTCGATCTGCTGTGGAGCGAGGCCTTGCTCAAGTGGATCGAAAACCTGCGTCATCACGCGACCTTCGGCACCGACCCCGCCGTGGTGCAGATGGATCGCGACGTGACCCTGGCAATTGCCGGCGACTGGGGCACCGGACCGTTCGACAGCCATGCGCCGGCGGTGTCGGTGGCCAATCAGATGCAACTGGCCCAGGCCGATTTCACCATTCATTTGGGCGATGTGTATTACGCCGGTAGCCACTCGCAGGAAGACGTCGACATGGTCGGCTGGCCGATGGGCAGCCACGGTTCATTCACGCTCAATTCCAACCATGAGATGTACAGCGGCGCCCACGGCTATTTCAAGGAACTGGCCAAGCGTTTTCCGGGGCAGCAGGGCACCAGTTACTTTGCGTTGATCAACGATGACTGGCTGGTGGTCGGACTGGATTCGGCGTACGCCTCGGATGCGATGAACCTGTACATGGACGGTACGTTGAACGAACCGCAGATCGTGTGGATGAAGGGCCTGCCGAAGCGCAAGAAAATCATGGTGCTCAGCCATCATCAGGGCTTCGATATTTCCGGGCACAACAAGACTGCACTGTATCAACCGGTGTGCGATGCGCTGGGGCGTGAGCCGGATTACTGGTATTGGGGGCATTTGCACAACGGCATTGTCTACGCAACGCAGGGCGGTTTGCATGCGCGCTGTGCGGGGCACGGGGCGATTCCGTATGGCAATGCCAGCGAGCTCGATGGGCATTCGCGGGTGTTGTGGTCGGAGACGCAGAGTGCGAAGGACCCGGCGTATCCGGATCGGGTGTTGAACGGGTACGCGAAAATCCGCTTGGTGGGGGAGGATATTTTTGAAGAGTTTATTGGTGAGGATGGCAGTGTGAGGTGGTCATCCAAATGAGGCGGTGACCGGCCCGGCCTCTTCGCGAGCAGGCTCGCTCCCACAGGTGGAACGCATTCCAATTGTGGGAGCGAGCCTGCTCGCGAAGCTTTTGCTTTTAGCCCTGGACGGGGACGCCTTTGAGGTACGGCGCAGGTTCGGCGCCGAGGTTGTTCAACAAGCGCTCGCTGTACCAGTCGACAAAGTTGACCACACCAAACTCATAGGTCTTCGAGTAAGGCCCAGGCTGATAGGCCGTGGAGTTGATCCCGCGCTGGTTTTCTTCGGCCAGACGCCGGTCCTGATCGTTGGTCGCGTCCCACACCTGGCGCATGCGATCGACGTCGTAATCCACACCTTCCACCGCATCCTTGTGCACGATCCACTTGGTGGTGACCATGGTTTCCTGCGCGCTGATCGGCCACACGGTGAAGACGATGATGTGATCGCCCATGCAGTGGTTCCACGAGTGCGGCAGGTGCAGGATGCGCATCGAACCGAGGTCCGGGTTCTTGATCCGGCCCATCAGTTTCGCGCAGCCCTGTTTGCCGTCGAGGGTCATCGACACGGTGCCCTTGAGCAGCGGCATGCGCACGATGCGGTTACGCAGGCCGAAACTGGCGTGGGCGTAAGGAATCTTCTCGGCTTCCCAGGCAGCGGCGGACGCGGCGACGTGATCCTTGAAAGCCTGATCGGCGCGCGGGTCGGTGACGTCGTCCCATTCCAGCAAGGTTTTCAGCAGTTCCGGGTGCGACGCGTTGCAGTGGTAGCACTCGCGGTTGTTTTCCAGCACCAGTTTCCAATTGGCCTTCTCCATCAAGGTGGTGGTGATCGCCACCTTGGTGTTCTCCATGTCGTACGGTTCCATGTAGTGGTTCAGCGTCGACAGGAAGTCATCGATGGCCGGCGGATTCTCGGCCAGGCTGATGAAGATGTAGCCGCCGGCCGTTTTCACGTTCACCGGTTTCAGGCCGTACTGCTTCATGTCGAAGTCGGCACCCATTTCGGTGCCGGCGAACAGCAGGCGACCGTCCAGCTCGTAGGTCCACTGGTGGTAGTGGCAGACCAGTTTGGCCACTTTGCCTTTTTCACTGGTGCACAGGCGCGAGCCACGGTGGCGGCAGACGTTGTGGAACGCATGCACCACGCCCTCGGCGCCACGGATGACGATGATCGGGTTCTTGCCGATTTGCAGGGTCAGGTAGTTGCCCTTGGCCGGGATCTCGCAGGTCATGCCGGCGATCAACCACTCTTTCTGAAAGATCTCCTGCATGTCGATATCGAACAGCCGCTCGTCGCTGTAGAACGGCTGTGGCAGCGAAAACGTACGCTCGCGCTCCTGGAGCATTTGTGCGGTGGCCTTGCGTGCGGGTTCCAGCGGATCGCCCAGGCTGATTTTTGCGGTGACGTCCATCGATGTGATCCTCATGGCCATCTGCGTGGCCGGCGAAAGTGGCTAATCAGGTGTGCTGCAAACGGTTGCTACGCAAGGTGTAAAGAATCTGTCTTGGTGTTGGGCCGAGTGTGGGGCCGGCGCAGGCGGGAACCTTATCCATGGGCGACATGGTGCAATCTGTTCCCGACGCGCAACCCCCGGTGGTTGGGGGCTGGTCGCGATAAGTATGTCAATGTCGCGGATAGGTAAACGGGCGGTCTGCGCTATACGCAGAATCGCCGACATGAGGCCGACAGTCGGCCGTGGAGAACAGCATGTCCAACAGCTTCCTGAATCCGGTCACCACCCAGACCTGGGCCAATGGCCGACACATCGTCCGTTGCGTCAAAGTCATCCAGGAAACCTGGGACGTGCGCACCTTCTGCTTCATGGCCGACCAGCCGATCCTGTTCTTCTTCAAGCCCGGGCAGTTCGTGACCCTGGAGCTGGAAATCGAAGGCCAGCCGATCATGCGTTCGTACACGATCTCCAGTTCGCCGTCGGTGCCGTACAGCTTTTCGGTAACGATCAAGCGCGTGCCGGGCGGTAGGGTTTCCAATTGGCTGCACGACACCCTGCATGAAGGCCAGGAGCTGGCGGTGCACGGACCGGTCGGGCTGTTCAACGCCATCGACTTTCCGAGCCCGAAAGTGCTGTACCTCAGCGGCGGTGTCGGGATCACGCCGTGCATGTCGATGGCGCGCTGGTTCTACGACACCAACGCCAACGTCGACATGACGTTTATCCACAGCGCGCGCTCGCCGAAAGACATCATTTACCACCGCGAACTGGAGCACATGGCGTCGCGGATCGATAACTTCAGCCTGCACCTGATCTGCGAGAAGCACGGCTTGGGTGAGCCGTGGGCCGGGTATCGCGGCTATCTGAATCACAAAATGCTCGAACTGATGGTGCCCGACTTCCTTGAGCGTGAAGTGTTCTGCTGCGGCCCGACGCCGTACATGAACGCGGTCAAGCGCCTGCTGGAAGTGGCCGGTTACGACATGTCGCGTTACCACGAGGAATCCTTCGGCGCCACGCCGCCAGAAGCGCGGGCCGATGCAGTAGAGCAGGCCGAACAGGCAGCGGATGCACCGGAAGTACCGGCGGCGGATCTGCATCAGGTGGAATTCACGTCGTCCGGCAAGAGCATTCGTGTGGCGCCGGGCGAGACCGTGCACGCAGCGGCGGCCAAGCTTGGCCTGATGATTCCGAAAGCCTGCGGCATGGGGATTTGCGGGACGTGCAAGGTGCTGAAGCTGGGCGGCGAGGTGGAGATGGAGCACAACGGCGGGATTACCGAGGACGACGAGGCCGAGGGGTTTATTCTTTCGTGCTGCAGCGTGCCTAAAGGGGATGTGCGCATCGATTTCTGAGTGGGGCGAATTTTTGCGTTCGGCTTTCCCCTCACCCCAGCCCTCTCCCGAGGGAGAGGGGGCCGACCGAGGTGTCTGGCGCTCTACGTCGACCTGGAAGACCTTATCGATTATGGATTCGGCAAAGCAGTTTCAGGTCGGCGTATTCATTAAGCATCCCCAAATCAGTCCCCTCTCCCTCTGGGAGAGGGTTAGGGTGAGGGGCTTTTCAGTCAACGAACAAATCCGGCATTAGTGCCGCGTCGCTTTCTCGATCAAAGCGATATTGACCGAACTCCGTCACACCGCTCTCCCGCAAAATTTCCTCATCAATCAACAACCGCCCGGTAATCTGCCGCCCGCTGCTATCCAGAATCACATGCGCCGCATCCGCCATGATTGCCGGCGTACGCGCGTGCTTGAACGAATCCCGATTACCCAACTGAAACTCGATCGCCGCCGTGGCAATCATCGTCTTTGGCCACAGCGAATTGACGCTGATGCCGTAGTTGGCGAACTCCTCACTCATCCCCAGCGTCAGCATGCTCATGCCGTATTTGGTCACGGTGTAAGGGCTGTACTGAGCGAACCATTTACTCGCCAGATTCAACGGCGGCGACAGGTTGAGAATGTGCCCGGCGGATTTCTTCAGATAGGGCAGGGCGGCCTGACTGCACAGCAGCACCGCGCGGGTATTGATCTGGTGCATCAGGTCGAAACGCTTGAGTTCGATGTGTTGCACACCGGTGAGCTTGATCGCCCCGGCGTTGTTGATCAGCGCGTCGATGGCGCCGAAATGTTCGTTGGCCTGAGCCAGAGCCTGGCGCACGGCGTCTTCATCGCGCACATCCACCTGCAACGCCAAAGCTTTGCCGCCCGCCGCTTCGACTTCGGCGGCGACGCTGTGGATGGTGCCGGGCAGTTTGGCGTGCGGTTCGGCACTCTTTGCGGCAATGACGATATTGGCCCCGTCCCTGGCGGCCCGCAGCGCAATCTCACGGCCAATGCCACGGCTGGCGCCGGTGATGAACAGGGTTTTGCCTTTTAGCGACATGCCAATGCTCCTGCTTATTGTTATGTGAGCGGAAGGCTCGACAGACAATGTAGACCAAGAGGCAAACGCGGTAGGTGGGGTGTAACGTTGTGGCGAGGGGATTTATCCCCGATGGCCTGCGCAGCAGGCCCAAAGTCTGAATCCAGTTTCTGTCAGACAGAAACTCAATGGCAGGTTCTGGGGCTGCTGCGCTGCCCAACGGGGATAAATCCCCTCGCCACAGGGACCATCTGATAACAGGGATCACCTGATTTGGGGATCACCTCATTGAAGGGGATCCCCAAATCAGGGAGTACATTGGCTGTGAGAGTCAGGCAGACATGACTTCGCGGATGTCGCGGGCCAGTTCGCGGACGCGTTCTTCTTCGGTGTCCCACGAGCACATGAAGCGTGCGCCGCCCTTACCGATGAAGGTGTAGAAGCGCCAGTTCTTTGCGGTTAGCGCAGCAATCGCCGGTTCCGACAGTTGCAGGAACACGCCGTTGGCCTGCACCGGGAACATCAGTTCAACACCCGGAATGTCGCTGACCAGTTCGGCGAGCAACTGCGCGCAGTGGTTGGCGTGGCGGGCGTATTTCAGCCAAGCGTCGGTTTCGAGGATGCCGACCCACGGTGCCGACAGGAAGCGCATTTTCGACGCCAGTTGCCCGGCCTGTTTGCAGCGGTAATCGAAGTCTTCGGCCAGTTTGTGGTTGAAGAACAGAATCGCTTCACCCACGGCCATACCGTTTTTCGTGCCGCCGAAGCACAGCACATCAACGCCGGCCTTCCAGGTCAGGTCGGCTGGCGAGCAGCCGAGGAAGGCGCAGGCGTTGGAGAAGCGTGCGCCGTCCATGTGCAAGTGCAGCCCCAGTTCCTTGCAAGTGGCGCTGATGGCGCGGACTTCTTCCGGGGTGTAGACGCTGCCGACTTCGGTGGCTTGGGTGAGGGTCACCACGCGCGGTTTCGGGTAGTGAATGTCCTGACGCTTGAGGGCGACTTCACGGATCGATTCCGGGGTGATCTTGCCGTTTTCTGTGCGGGCGATCAGCAGTTTCGAGCCGTTGGAGAAGAATTCGGGAGCGCCGCATTCGTCGGTTTCGACGTGGGCGGTTTCCGAGCAGATCACGCTGTGGTAACTCTGGCACAGCGATGACAGGGCCAGCGAGTTGGCGGCGGTACCGTTGAAGGCGAAGAACACTTCGCAGTCGGTTTCAAACAATTTGCGGAAATGATCGGACGCGCGCGCGGTCCATTCATCGTCGCCATAAGCGCGTTGGTGGCCGTGGTTGGCCTGTTCCATGGCAGCCCAGGCTTCAGGGCAGATACCGGAATAGTTGTCGCTGGCGAATTGTTGGCTCTTGTCGGTCATGGCCGGCTTCCGTGATCGAAACGCTTGTGGCGCCTCGTTGGTCAATGTTGGTGCGCACTTTACCGAAGATCTTCCGGGGAGCACACGGGATGTCGCTGTCAGAACATTACATGGACGCCAGCCGATTATGCACCTGAGAAAACGCGACGGCGCGCTGGATCTGCTCAAGTGGCTGGCGCTGCTGAGCATGCTGCTCGATCACCTGCGATATGTCGGGTTCTCCGCCGATTGGCTGTATGTGCCGGGGCGGTTGGCGTTTCCGTGGTTTTGTCTGGCGATGGCGGCGAATCTTTCCCGGGCCGGGGCGCGGAAAACCGAATGGCGTTATCTGGGCTGGCTGTTGGTGTTCAGCGCCGTGAGTGAAATTCCTTACCGCTTGTACATCCCTGATCCCGATACCTTGAATGTGATGCCGACGTTGGCGCTCGGGTTGCTGGTGACGCGGGGGTGGCAGGATCAATCAATGATGTCGCGATTGCTGGGGGCCGCCGCGCTGGTGCTGGCGGCTGTGTTCCCGGAACGACTGATGTTCGGATTCTTCGGCGTTCTGCTGCCGCTGGCGATGTTGTTGGTGTTTCGCCGTCCGTGGTATTTCAGCCTGCTTCCAGGGTTGATATGTCTTGCAGCGAATCAATGGCAAGTGCTGTACGACTCGGCCAGATTCGGTAACAGCGTCGCCATCCTCGGGATTGCCGCTTGTCTGTTTGCGCCAATGCTCGGAATGTTCCTGTTGCGACATGCGCGACATCTCCAGCCGCCGCCGATGAGGCGCTGGGCGTACGCCCTCTACCCCGCGCATTTCCTCCTGTTGCTCGCAATCCGCCAATCGATCGCATAACCCCTGTAGGAGTGAGCCTGCTCGCGATCGCGGTGTATCAGCCAACATTTGCCCAGCTGACTCACCGCCATCGCGAGCAGGCTCACTCCTACAGGGGATCTGTGCAGATTCAACCGGGCATTTCCGGCCATGTCGTAAACGCACCTTTGCGTGGCGTCCGTAGGCATTTGAGCTGTCTGCGCCGGTCATACCATCGCATCAAAGGGCACGCAGGTGCCTGACCGAGACGAATGGCGCACAGATGCCGCTGGGAGAGACGCGATGTTCAGCAAGCAAGACCAGATCCAGGGTTACGACGATGCACTGCTGGCGGCGATGAATGCCGAGGAGCAACGTCAGGAAGATCACATCGAGCTGATCGCGTCGGAGAACTACACCAGCAAACGCGTGATGGAAGCGCAAGGCAGCGGCCTGACCAACAAATACGCCGAAGGCTATCCGGGCAAGCGCTACTACGGTGGCTGCGAGCACGTCGATAAAGTCGAAGCGCTGGCCATCGAACGCGCCAAGCAACTGTTCGGCGCCGATTACGCCAACGTCCAGCCGCACTCCGGCTCCTCGGCCAACAGTGCTGTTTACCTGGCGCTGATCCAGCCGGGTGACACCATTCTCGGCATGAGCCTGGCCCACGGCGGTCACCTGACCCACGGCGCCAAAGTGTCGTCCTCGGGCAAGCTCTACAACGCCGTGCAGTACGGCATCAACACCGACACCGGGCTGATCGATTACGACGAAGTCGAGCGTCTCGCCGTCGAATCCAAGCCGAAAATGATCGTCGCCGGTTTCTCCGCTTACTCGAAGACTTTGGACTTCCCGCGTTTCCGTCAGATCGCTGACAAAGTCGGCGCGCTGCTGTTCGTCGACATGGCCCACGTCGCCGGTCTGGTTGCCGCGGGCCTCTACCCGAACCCGCTGCCGTACGCCGACGTGGTCACCACCACCACGCACAAAACCCTGCGCGGCCCGCGTGGCGGCTTGATCCTGGCCAAGTCCAACGAAGAGATCGAGAAGAAGCTCAACGCGGCGGTATTCCCCGGTGCCCAGGGCGGCCCGCTGATGCATGTCATCGCCGGTAAAGCCGTGTGCTTCAAGGAAGCGTTGGAGCCAGGCTTCAAGGCTTATCAGCAACAAGTGATCGACAACGCTCAGGCGATGGCCAGCGTGTTTATCAAACGTGGCTACGATGTAGTGTCCGGCGGCACTGACAACCACCTGTTCCTGGTCAGCCTGATCCGTCAGGGCCTGACCGGCAAAGATGCCGACGCTGCCCTCGGCCGTGCGCACATCACCGTCAACAAGAACGCCGTGCCGAACGACCCGCAGTCGCCATTCGTGACCTCGGGCCTGCGCATCGGCACCCCGGCGGTCACCACCCGCGGTTTCAAAGTGAGCCAATGTGTGGAGCTGGCCGGCTGGATCTGCGACATCCTCGACAACCTCGGCGACGCCGATGTCGAGGCCAATGTCGCCCAGCAGGTTTCGGCCCTGTGCGCAGACTTCCCGGTTTATCGCTGAGCGGTTTTGGAGTAACGACTATGCAACGCTATTCAGGCTTCGGCCTCTTCAAACACTCCCTCAGCCACCATGAAAACTGGCAGCGCATGTGGCGCACGCCGACGCCAAAGAAAGTCTACGACGTGGTCATCGTCGGCGGCGGCGGGCACGGTCTGGCGACGGCTTACTATCTGGCGAAAGAACACGGCATCACCAACGTCGCCGTGGTCGAGAAGGGCTGGCTGGGCGGCGGTAACACCGCGCGCAACACCACCATCGTGCGCTCCAACTACCTGTGGGACGAGTCGGCGCACCTCTACGAACACGCGATGAAATTGTGGGAAGGCCTGTCGCAGGATCTGAACTACAACGTGATGTTCTCCCAGCGTGGCGTCTACAACTTGTGCCACACCCTGCAGGACATCCGTGATTCCGAGCGTCGGGTCAGTGCCAACCGCCTCAACGGCGTCGATGGCGAACTGCTTAACGCCAAGCAAGTCGCTGACGAAATTCCGTACCTCGACTGCTCGAAAAACACCCGTTATCCAGTGATGGGCGCAACCGTTCAGCGTCGCGGCGGCGTCGCCCGTCACGATGCCGTGGCCTGGGGCTTTGCCCGTGCCGCCGACGCCTTGGGCGTGGACTTGATTCAGCAGACCGAAGTGATCGGTTTCCGCAAGGAAAACGGCGTGTGCATCGGCGTTGAAACCAACAAGGGTTTCATCGGCGCCAAGCGCGTCGGTGTGGTCACTGCCGGTAACTCCGGGCACATGGCCAAACTCGCCGGTTTCCGCCTGCCGATCGAATCGCACCCGCTGCAAGCGCTGGTGTCCGAGCCGATCAAACCGATTATCGACAGCGTGATCATGTCCAACGCCGTCCACGGTTACATCAGCCAGTCCGACAAGGGCGACCTGGTGATCGGCGCCGGTATCGACGGCTACAACGGCTACGGCCAGCGTGGTTCGTACCCGGTGATCGAACACACCATTCAGGCCATCGTCGAAATGTTCCCGGTGTTGTCCCGCGTGCGCATGAACCGTCAGTGGGGCGGCATCGTCGACACCACGCCGGACGCCTGCCCGATCATTTCGAAAACCCCGGTACCGAACATGTTCTTCAACTGCGGTTGGGGCACCGGCGGCTTCAAGGCCACACCTGGCTCGGGCAACGTGTTTGCCGCGAGTCTGGCCAAGGGTGAAATGCACCCGTTGGCCGCACCTTTTTCCATCGACCGTTTCCACAACGGCGCACTCATCGACGAACACGGCGCTGCTGCCGTCGCCCACTAACAGGAGAAATCCCCATGTTGCATATCTTCTGTCCTCACTGCGGCGAACTGCGCTCCGAAGAGGAATTTCACGCATCCGGTCAGGCGCACATCCCGCGTCCACTGGATCCCGGCGCCTGCACTGATGAAGAGTGGGGCGACTACATGTTCTTCCGCGATAACCCGCGCGGTCTGCACCACGAACTGTGGGATCACGTCGCCGGTTGCCGCCAGTACTTCAACGTCACCCGCGACACCGTGACCTACGAGATTCTCGAAACCTACAAGATCGGCACCAAGCCGCAATTCACCGACAAGGCTGATTCGGCGAAAACAGCCACGACGGCGCTGGGAGAGAAGGTATGAGCCAGACCAATCGCCTGTCCAACGGTGGACGGATCGACCGCAACAAAGTGCTGAGCTTCACCTTCAACGGTCAGACCTATAAAGGCTTCGAGGGCGACTCGCTGGCCGCCGCGCTGATCGCCAACGGCGTCGATATCATTGGCCGCAGCTTCAAGTATTCGCGCCCTCGCGGCATCTTCGCTGCCGGTGCCGAAGAGCCGAACGCGGTGCTGCAGATCGGCGCCACCGAAGCCACGCAAATCCCCAACGTGCGCGCCACGCAACAGGCGCTGTATCAAGGTTTGGTCGCGACCAGCACCAATGGCTGGCCGAGCGTCAACAACGACATGATGGGGATTCTCGGCAAGGTCGGCGGCAAGCTGATGCCACCGGGTTTCTACTACAAAACCTTCATGTACCCGCAATCGTTCTGGATGACGTACGAGAAGTACATTCGCAAGGCTGCCGGTCTTGGTCGTTCGCCGACCGAGAACGATCCGGACACCTACGACTACATGAACCAGCACTGCGACGTGCTGATCGTCGGCGCCGGTCCTGCGGGGCTTGCTGCTGCACTGGCCGCTGCGCGCAGCGGTGCTCGCGTCATCCTCGCCGATGAGCAGGAAGAGTTCGGCGGCAGCCTGCTCGACTCGCGCGAAAGCCTCGACGGCAAACCGGCGATGGACTGGGTCGCCAGTGTGATCACTGAACTGAAGAACACCCCGGACGTGCTGCTGTTGCCACGTGCCACTGTCAACGGTTACCACGACCATAACTTCCTGACCATTCACGAGCGCCTCACCGATCACCTCGGTGACCGTGCGCCTATCGGTCAGGTGCGTCAGCGCATCCACCGGGTTCGTGCCAAGCGTGTGGTGCTGGCGACCGGCGCTTGCGAGCGTCCGCTGGTTTACGGCAACAACGATGTGCCGGGCAACATGCTTGCTGGTGCGGTGTCGACTTACGTGCGCCGTTACGGTGTGGCTCCAGGTAAGAAACTGGTGCTGTCGACCAACAACGATCACGCCTACCGCGTTGCATTGGATTGGCTCGACGCCAGTCTGCAAGTGGTGGCTATCGCCGACGCCCGCAGCAATCCGCGTGGTGCGCTGGTCGAAGAAGCGCGCGCCAAAGGCATCCGCATCCTCACCGGCAGTGCTGTGATCGAGGCCCGAGGCAGCAAGCGTGTCAGCGCTGCTCGCGTTGCCGCGATTGATGTGAAAGCACACGCCGTGACCAGCCCGGGCGAATGGCTCGACTGCGACGTGGTCGCGACTTCCGGCGGTTACAGCCCGGTGGTTCACTTGGCTTCGCACTTGGGCGGCAAGCCGACCTGGCGTGAAGACATCCTCGGTTTCATCCCGGGCGAAGCCCCGCAGAAACGCGTGTGCGTCGGTGGCATCAACGGCGTTTACGGTCTCGGCGATTCGCTGGCTGATGGTTTTGAAGGTGGCGTGCGCGCTGCCAGCGAAGCTGGTTTCGCTGCGGTCGAAGGCACTCTGCCAAAAGCCTTGAGCCGTCACGAAGAACCGACGCTGGCGCTGTTCCAGGTGCCGCATGAAAAGAACACCGCACGAGCGCCGAAGCAATTCGTCGACCTGCAGAACGACGTCACCGCTGCTGCGATTGAACTGGCAACCCGCGAAGGTTTCGAGTCGGTCGAGCACGTCAAACGCTACACCGCGCTGGGCTTCGGCACCGATCAGGGCAAGCTCGGTAACGTCAACGGTCTGGCCATCGCCGCCCGTTCGCTGAATGTGACCATCCCGCAGATGGGCACCACGATGTTCCGTCCGAACTACACGCCGGTGACTTTCGGCGCCGTGGCCGGCCGTCATTGCGGGCACATCTTCGAACCGGTTCGTCACACCGCGCTGCACGCCTGGCATGTGAAGAGTAGTGCCGAGTTTGAAGACGTCGGTCAGTGGAAACGTCCATGGTACTTCCCGAAAAACGGTGAAGACCTGCACGCCGCCGTTAAGCGTGAATGCAAAGCCGTGCGCGACAGCGTCGGCCTGCTCGACGCCTCGACCCTCGGCAAGATCGACATCCAGGGCCCGGATGCCCGCGAGTTCCTCAACCGCGTGTACACCAACGCCTGGACCAAGCTCGATGTGGGCAAGGCCCGTTACGGCCTGATGTGCAAAGAAGACGGCATGGTCTTCGACGACGGTGTCACGGCGTGTCTGGCCGACAACCATTTCGTCATGACCACCACCACGGGCGGCGCGGCTCGCGTGCTGCAATGGCTGGAGCTGTACCACCAGACCGAATGGCCGGACATGAAGGTGTACTTCACGTCCGTCACGGATCACTGGGCGACCATGACCCTGTCCGGGCCGAACAGCCGCAAGCTGCTCAGCGCCGTGACCGATATCGATCTGAGCAACGAAGCGTTCCCGTTCATGACCTGGAAAGAAGGTCTGGTCGGCGGCGTGCCGGCGCGGGTGTTCCGCATCTCGTTCACCGGTGAGCTGTCGTACGAAGTCAACGTGCAGGCCGACTATGCGATGGGCGTACTGGAGAAAATCGTCGAGGCCGGCAAGCAGTACAACCTGACGCCTTACGGCACCGAAACCATGCACGTACTGCGCGCCGAGAAGGGTTTCATCATTGTCGGTCAGGACACTGACGGCTCGATGACCCCGGACGACTTGAACATGGGCTGGTGTGTCGGTCGCACCAAACCGTTCTCGTGGATCGGCCAGCGCGGGATGAACCGTGAAGACTGTGTGAAGGATCAGCGTAAGCAACTGGTGGGCCTGAAGCCGATCGATCCGAACGTGTGGCTGCCGGAAGGTGCGCAGTTGGTGTTCAACACCAAGCAGGCGATCCCGATGACCATGGTTGGCCACGTGACTTCCAGCTACGCGCACAACTCTCTCGGTTATTCGTTTGCCATGGGCGTGGTCAAGGGCGGTCTAAAGCGCCTCGGCGAGCGGGTGTTCGCACCGCTGGCCGATGGCAGCGTGATCGAGGCGGAGATTGTTTCTTCGGTGTTCTTCGATCCGAAGGGTGATCGCCAGAACATTTGATGGTTCGGCGCCTGGGGAGGGCAGTTGCACCGCGGTGACTTCATCGCGAGCAGGCTCACTCCTACAGGTGATCGCGTACCCCTTGTAGGAGTGAGCCTGCTCGCGATAGCGGTAGATCTACCTGCACAGGGCTCAAGTCAGAATTCAGGAAGGGTGCTTTATGACCACAGCCAATGTTTACCAACAACGCCCGACCACCGGGGCCAAGGCCGAGTCGTCGCTGCACCATGCCGACCTCGCCAGCCTGGTCGGCAAGGGCCGCAAGAACGCCGGCGTGATCGTGCGTGAAAAGAAACTCCTCGGCCATCTGACCATTCGTGGCGATGGCCACGATGCCGCGTTTGCTGCGGGTGTGCACAAGGCCCTGGGCATCGAATTGCCCGGCGCCCTGAGCGTCATCGTCAAAGGCGAAACGAGCCTGCAATGGATGGGCCCGGACGAGTGGCTGCTGATCGTGCCGAGCGGTGAAGAGTTCGCCGCTGAACAGAAACTGCGTGAAGCACTGGGCGATCTGCACATTGCGATCGTCAACGTCAGCGGCGGTCAGCAGGTGCTCGAACTGAGCGGGCCGAACGTGCGCCAAGTGCTGATGAAATCGACCAGCTACGACGTGCACCCGAATAATTTCCCGGTCGGTAAGGCCGTGGGCACGGTGTTCGCCAAGTCGCAGCTGATGATTCGGCATACCGCTGAAGACACCTGGGAATTGCTGATCCGTCGCAGCTTCTCGGATTACTGGTGGTTGTGGTTGCAGGATGCATCGGCCGAGTACGGGTTGAGCGTTCAGGCCTGAAGATCAAAAGCCACCCCCTTTCCCCCTCTTCCCCAGGGGGGAGAGGGAGCCGATCTCGGGTGTTTTTGTGATCTATATTCACCCGCGATATTTCAGGTCGGCGTAGCTCGAAACAACACCTCGGTCAGTCCCCTCTCCCTCTGGGAGAGGGCTAGGGTGAGGGAAAAACCTGACACCCCGCACAAAGAACAGGAGTCACCGCACCATGAGCCGCGCCCCAGACACATGGATTCTGACCGCCGACTGCCCCAGCGTTCTCGGCACCGTGGACGCGGTGACGCGTTTTCTGTTCGAGCAGGGTTGCTACGTCACCGAGCACCATTCCTTCGATGATCGCCTTTCCGGCCGCTTCTTCATACGCGTGGAATTCCGCCAGCCCGACGGTTTCGATGAGCAGTCCTTCCGCGCAGGCCTCGCCGAACGCGGCCAGGCCTTCGGCATGCTCTTTGAGCTGACCGCACCGAATTACCGGCCGAAAGTGGTGATCATGGTCTCCAAGGCCGATCACTGCCTCAACGATTTGCTCTACCGCCAACGCATCGGCCAGTTGTCGATGGACGTGGCGGCGGTGGTTTCCAACCACCCTGATCTCAAGCCGCTGGCCGACTGGCACCAGATTCCTTACCACCACTTCCCCCTCGACCCCAATGACAAACCGTCGCAGGAGCGTCAGGTCTGGCAGGTGATCGAAGAGTCCGGCGCCGAACTGGTGATCCTTGCCCGCTACATGCAGGTGCTGTCGCCGGAGCTGTGCCGCAAGCTCGATGGCAAGGCGATCAACATTCATCACTCGCTGCTGCCGGGTTTCAAAGGCGCCAAGCCGTATCACCAGGCTTATAACAAAGGCGTGAAACTGGTCGGCGCGACGGCGCATTACATCAATAACGACCTGGATGAAGGGCCGATCATTGCCCAGGGCGTCGAGGCGGTGGATCACAGTCATTACCCCGAGGATTTGATTGCCAAGGGGCGCGATATCGAAGGCCTGACGTTGGCCCGGGCGGTTGGATATCACATTGAGCGGAGGGTGTTTTTAAACGCCAATCGCACCGTCGTTCTTTAGGCCGCCATCGCTGGCAAGCCAGCTCCCACAGGGGGTTGTGTCGTTCACAAAATTTGAACCCAACCTGAATCCTGTGGGAGCTGGCTTGCCAGCGATGAGGCCATAACAAGCAACACATAAACAGCATCTGTACCCGAGCACTTAACGCGCTGCCTGCCTGGGCAACGCGGTTCCATAAAAACAACAGCGAGGTGAAAGCATGTCTGGCAATCGTGGTGTGGTGTATCTCGGCGCTGGCAAGGTCGAAGTACAGAAAATCGACTATCCGAAAATGCAGGACCCGCGCGGTCGCAAGATCGAGCACGGGGTCATTCTCAAAGTGGTTTCCACCAACATTTGTGGCTCCGACCAACACATGGTGCGCGGCCGCACCACGGCGCAGACCGGTCTGGTGCTGGGTCACGAGATCACCGGCGAGGTGATCGAAAAAGGCTCCGACGTCGAGAATCTGAAAATCGGCGACCTGGTCTCCGTACCGTTCAACGTGGCTTGCGGGCGCTGCCGTTCCTGCAAAGAGCAACACACCGGCGTCTGCCTGACCGTCAACCCGGCCCGTGCCGGTGGCGCTTACGGTTACGTCGACATGGGCGACTGGACCGGCGGCCAGGCGGAATACGTGCTGGTGCCGTACGCCGACTTCAACCTGCTGAAACTGCCGGACCGCGACAAGGCCATGGAGAAAATCCGCGACCTGACTTGCCTCTCGGACATTCTGCCGACCGGGTATCACGGCGCCGTGACGGCGGGCGTGGGTCCGGGCAGCACTGTTTACATTGCCGGCGCTGGCCCGGTCGGACTGGCCGCTGCGGCTTCTGCGCGTTTGCTCGGCGCTGCGGTGGTGATCATCGGCGACGTCAACACCATCCGCCTGGCACACGCCAAGGCGCAGGGTTTTGAAATCGTCGATCTCTCGAAAGATGCACCTTTGCACGAACAAATCGCTGCGCTGCTGGGCGAGCCGGAAGTGGATTGTGCGGTGGACTGTGTCGGTTTCGAAGCCCGCGGCCATGGTCACGACGGAGCGAAATCCGAAGCCCCGGCCACAGTGCTCAACTCGCTGATGGGCGTGGTGCGTGTTGCCGGCAAGATCGGTATTCCAGGCTTGTACGTCACCGAAGATCCGGGTGCCGTCGACGCCGCCGCGAAAATGGGCAGCCTGAGCATTCGTTTTGGTCTGGGCTGGGCCAAGTCGCACAGCTTCCACACAGGGCAAACCCCGGTGATGAAGTACAACCGCCAACTGATGCAGGCGATCATGTGGGATCGCATCAACATCGCTGAAGTGGTCGGCGTGCAGGTGATCAGCCTCGATCAGGCGCCGGAAGGGTATGGCGAATTCGACGCGGGCGTGCCGAAGAAGTTTGTGATTGATCCGCATAAGTTGTTCAGTGCGGCGTAAGGTTCAAGCGCAATACAAAACGGCGACCCCAGGGTCGCCGTTTTTTGTTGCAAGGCAAGGTCAAAAGCGACCCTCACCCCAGCCCTCCCGAAACGTCGGACCGCCCGGAGGGAGAGGGGGCCGACCGAGAGATGCTCACAATTTACGCCGACCTGAAAATACCGCTGTGAATCCATAATCGACTCGGTGTAGCAGGTCGATGAATGGTGCCAGACACCTCGGTCAGTCCCCTCTCCCTCCGGGCGGTCCGACGTTTCGGGAGGGCTAGGGTGAGGGGTTTTGCTTCAAAGGGCTGCCAAAGCACCCTGATAGAGAACCGGCCCCGTCGGTTGCCCAGTCGGCGAACCACCCTTCGGCTCCAGACTCACCGCCAGCGCAATCGGCTTGCCGATCAGCGCTTTCTGCGCCTCACTCAACTCAACCTTGCCTTTGCCCCCCGCCGGGATCACACCGAGCGAGATAGGTTTGCCATCCGCCGGAATCGCCCACAGTTCAAGGCTTCGATCAGGCTCGACCGCCGCCAATGTCAGCGGCTCGACCTGCAGATAATCCGCATGCGCCTCGACTTTCAGCGCCGGTTGCGCATCGGCGGTCAGCAACGTGGCGTGGTAGCGGGCGTCGTCACGGTTGTACAGCGAACCAAGGAACACCAGCACTACGATTGAGCAGGCTGCCGCCGTCACTCGCAGCCAGTTCCAGAACGGCCGTTTCTCGGGCACATGCAGCACTTGCGGTTCGATGCGCGCGGTGATGCCTTGCCACACGCGGTCAGGCACCGGCTGTTCCGGCAGGGATTCGGTGAGGCTCGCGAGCGTTTCCTGCCACTGCGCCACTTCCGCTCGCAATGCTGCGTCATCCAGCAACAATTGCTCAAACCGTCGACGCGCAGGCGCAGACATCAAACCAATGGCGTAATCGGCGGCGAGGGCGCGGCGCAGGGCAGGGGTCTGGTAGTTCATGATTCAAGGCACCGGCGCAGACGTTCCATGCCACGGCGGATCCACGATTTGACTGTGCCCAGTGGCGTGGCCAGGTGTTCGGCGAGTTCCGAGCAGGACAAACCCTGAAAGTACGCCACGCTGATCGATTGGCGCTGCATGCCTTCCAGCGTCTCGAGGCAGCGGTTCAATGCGTGGGCCTCGCGGGCGCTGCTGAGCTGGTCGTGTGCCGAGGGGCTTTCGTCCGGCAGGGCGTCTTGTTCCAGATCGCTGAGCGGCCGGTCGCGGTGTTTGCGCAACTGATCAATGGCCTGATGGCGGGTGATGTTGATCATCCAGGTCAGCGGCGCCGAGAGATGCGCTTCGTAGCGCGAAGCGTTGTTCCAGATGCGCACGAAGCTTTCCTGCAGCACTTCTTCGGCGAGATCGCTGCGCCCCATAAACCGCAGGGCGACACCGTGCAGGCGTGGGCCGACGCTGCGGTACAGCGTTTCGAAGGCGCGCCGGTCACCCAGTGAACACTGGGCCAACAGCTGTCGCAACTGATCGGTGTCGGCGATGGAAATGACGTCTCTCCAGGCAAAGGTCGGGCGACGAGGGCGATTCTCGGGCTGATCACAGGCTAGTTCAGCGACAGCGGTTGTGCCATTCATTGCGGGATTTCCAGGGTTTCACGATTCATATACGTGGCTATGCTGAAAATGGATGCGCAGGTTTGGAACATGCCGGCGGATACCCGGTCAAACCGGCAGTTTCGCCGCCCGTTCAACGGGTGGTTTTCACAGCGCAAGAGGATGTCTGAATGAAGATTTCACGCGGTATTGCCATGGCTTCGCTGATGACCCTCGCGGCCAGTCCGGTCTTCGCCGGTTTCAGTCTGGACGATGTGACCAAGGCTGCTTCGAGCATGCAGGGCGGCAACGCTGCCACTGCCGCCGCGCCGACCTCGGAAACGGCCGGTCTGCTGCAAGCGGTCACTGGTCTGGGTGTTACTCCCCAGCAAGCCGTCGGCGGCACCAGCGCCATGCTTGGCCTGGCCAAGAACCAATTGAGCAGCACCGATTATTCGCAGCTGGCCAAAGAAGTGCCGGGCATCGACAAGCTGTCGGGCGGTGGCGGCAACATGGCGGCGTTGAGCGGCTTGCTGGGCTCCTCGGGCAAGTCCGCGGGGCTGGAAAACGCGCTGGGCAACGTCAAGAACACCAGTGATCTGAACAATGCCTTCGGCGCGTTGGGCATGGACAGCGGCATGGTCGGCCAATTTGCCCCGGTGCTGCTCAAGTATCTGGGTGATCAAGGCGTTGGCGGCCCACTGCTGCAAAGTCTGGGCAGCATCTGGGGCGCCGGCACCGGTAGCTGATTCAGCGGCGCTCGCTGCGCAGTTCGGCGATGCGCTGATCTTTCTCGTTCCAGAGTTGGTTGACCCAGCTCTGGACCGTCTGGCGAAACGCCGGATCATTCTCGTAATCGCCTTGCCACAGCGCCGGATCGAGTTCGCGGGTCTGGATGTCGATGATCACGCGCGGCACGTTACCGCTGATCAAATCCCAGAACCCCGGGATTTTCGCCTGTGGATAAACCACGGTGACGTCAAGAATCGCATCCAGTTGTTCACCCATCGCTGCCAACACAAACGCCACGCCGCCGGCCTTGGGCTTGAGCAAATGCTTGAACGGTGATTGCTGTTGCGCGCTTTTTGCGGCGGTGTAGCGCGTGCCTTCCAGATAATTCACCACGGTCACCGGCTGACGCTTGAACAGCTCGCAGGCCTGTTTGGTGATTTCCAGATCCTTGCCCGCCAGCTCTGGATGCTTCGCCAAAAACGCCTTGGTGTAGCGCTTCATGAACGGATAATCCAGCGCCCACCAGGCCAGGCCGAGGAATGGCACCCAGATCAGCTCTTTCTTGAGGAAGAATTTGAAGAACGGCGTGCGTCGGTTGAGAGTCTGGATCAGTGCCGGAATGTCGACCCACGATTGATGGTTGCTGATCACCAGATACGAGGTGTCACCGCGCAGGTCTGCACCGCCGCGAATGTCCCACTGGGTCGGAATGCACAGGCGAAAAATCAGTTTGTCGATTTCGGCCCAGGTCTCGGCGATCCACATTACCGCCCACGACGCGTAGTCACGCCAGCGGCCCGGCGCCACCAGTTTGAGCAGGGCAAAGACCAGCAACGGTCCAATCAGGATCAGCGTGTTGAGCAACAGCAGCAGGGTGACGAAACAGCCGGTGAGCAGGCGGCGCATAAGCAACTCTTTGAAAACGGATGGGCGCGCCATGATAAGCAGCTTCGCGCGACAGGCCAAATCGGTGGTGACGAATGTTTCACTTTTGGCTGGGTATGCTGGTGCCAGATATTGTGTTGAATGTGCTGGCCTCATCGCTGGCAAGCCAGCTCCCACAGAGGAATGCATTCAAAATGTGGGAGCGAGCCTGCTCGCGAAGGGGGCCCAGCGGCGAACGAATTGCTTGCCGAGTGTCTAAAATCCCACGTCTGCCGCCCTCAATTTCCAAGGAAGCCCTTTACGTGAAATCCCTCCTTGCACTGTTTGCCCTCGTCGCCCTGCCGGTCATGGCCGCCGAGCCGACCCTGTACGGGCGCTACGAATACATCGCGCTGCCGGAAATCGGCGGTGAAGTGCTCAAGGCCAAGATGGACACCGGCGCGCTGACCGCCTCGCTGTCGGCCAAGGACATCGAGACCTTCACCCGTGATGGCGACGACTGGGTGCGTTTCCGCCTCGGCACCAAGGACGCCGACAACAAGGTCTACGAACACAAAGTCGCGCGGATCAGCAAGATCAAGAGCCGCTCGGATGAAGAGGATGAGGGTGAAAACACCGAAGTCGCCAAACGTCCGGTGGTCGACCTGGAACTGTGCCTGGGCAACGTCAAGCGTACCGTGGAGGTCAACCTGACCGACCGCAGCAACTTCAACTATCCGCTGCTGATCGGTGCCAAGGCCTTGCGTGAGTTTGGCGCGGCCGTGAACCCGGCACGGCGTTTTACCGCTGATAAACCGGACTGCTAAGTGGTCTCATTGACGTAGCAGCACGCTTGGGGCACCGTTCGCGCACTTAACCCACGGGCTCGGACGCCATGCCTCATATCCTGATTGTCGAAGACGAAGCGGCGATTGCCGACACGCTGATTTTTGCCTTGCAGGGCGAGGGTTTCGCCACCACGTGGCTGAGCCTCGGCGCGGCGGCACTCGAACATCAGCGGCAAACGCCGGCCGACCTGATCATCCTCGATATCGGCCTGCCGGACATCAGCGGTTTCGAGACCTGCAAACAGCTGCGGCGCTTCAGCGAAGTGCCGGTGCTGTTTCTCAGCGCCCGCGATGCCGAGATCGACCGCGTGGTGGGTCTGGAGATCGGTGCCGACGACTACGTGGTCAAACCGTTCAGCCCGCGGGAAGTCGCGGCGCGGGTGCGGGCAATCCTCAAACGCATGGCGCCACGGCCTGCGATCGAAGCCAGTTCGACGTTGTTCCGCATCGATGCCGAGCGTGTACAGATCAGTTATCGCGGCCAGGCCCTGAGCCTGACTCGTCACGAATTTCGCCTGTTGCAGTGCCTGCTCGAACAACCTGAGCGAGTGTTCAGCCGCGAGCAATTGCTCGACGCGCTAGGTGTAGCCGCCGATGCCGGTTACGAGCGCAGCATCGACAGCCATATCAAAAGCGTACGGGCCAAATTGCGCCTGGTGCGCGCCGAAGCCGAGCCGATCCAGACCCATCGCGGCCTCGGATACAGCTACAGCCCGGGGCACAGCTGATGTCGCTGGGCCTGCGAATATTTCTGGTCTACGTGCTGTTTGTCGGCCTGACCGGTTATTTCGTGCTCAACACGGTGATGGAAGAAATCCGCCCCGGCGTGCGGCAGTCCACCGAAGAAACCCTCGTCGACACCGCAAACCTGATGGCGGAAATACTTCGTGACGATTTCAAGGCCGGCACCCTCAGCGAGAATCGCTGGCCCGAATTGCTCCGCGCCTATGGTGAGCGCCAGCCCAAAGCGACGATCTGGGGGCTGCCGAAAAATCAGGTCAACCACCGCATCTACGTCACCGACGCCAAGGGTATTGTCGTGCTGGATTCCAGCGGCGTCGCGGTCGGTCAGGATTATTCGCGCTGGAACGACGTCTACCTGACCCTGCGCGGTGAGTACGGCGCACGCTCAAGCCGAAGCGATCCGGATGACGCGAGCTCGTCGGTCATGCACGTCGGCGCGCCGATCCGCGACAACGGCCAGATCATCGGCGTGGTCACCGTGGCCAAACCCAACAGCTCATTGCAGCCCTATGTCGATCGCACCGAACGGCGCCTGCTGTTTTACGGCGCCGGCCTGATCGGCCTCGGCCTGCTGTTCGGCGCATTGCTGTCGTGGTGGCTGAGCCGCGCACTGCACCGTTTGACCGGTTACGCCCAAGCCGTCAGCGAAGGCCGCCGAGTGGAAGTGCCGCACTATCGTGGTGGCGAACTGGAACAACTGGCTACGGCCGTCGAGCAGATGCGTACGCAGCTGGAAGGCAAAGCCTACGTCGAGCGCTATGTACACACACTGACCCATGAGCTGAAAAGTCCACTGGCCGCCATCCGTGGCGCGGCGGAGTTGCTGCAAGGTGACATGTCGCCGGTTCAGCGACTGCGCTTTGTCGGCAACATCGACAGCGAAAGCGCGCGGATGCAGCAGTTGATCGAACGGCTGCTGAATCTGGCGCAGGTCGAACAGCGACAGGGGCTGGAAGAGCGGGTTGCCGTGCCGCTGGCGGCATTCGTCGACGAGCTGTTACAGGGGCAGGCGGCACGAATCGAAGGTAAGCACCTGCGAGTAGAACAGACGATTCCGGCGGATTTGCTGCTGATCGGCGAGCCTTTTCTGTTACGGCAGGCGCTGGGTAATTTGCTCGAGAATGCGCTGGATTTCACGCCGGTTCAGGGGCTGCTGCGTTTCAGCGCCGAACGGGTTGGCGAGCAGATCGAATTCAGCCTGTTCAATGAGACGGCAGCAATCCCCGATTACGCCATGCCACGTTTGACTGAGCGCTTTTACTCATTGCCACGACCGGACAGTGGCCGCAAAAGCACGGGCTTGGGGCTAAACTTCGTTGAAGAAGTGGTCAAATTGCATGGTGGTTCGATGCGAGTTCGCAATGTCGAAAGCGGGGTTGAAGTGATGTTGCGCCTGCCTTGAAACCGAGGCGCGGCCTTCGCGAGCAGGCTCGCTCTCACATTGGAATGCGTACACCTGTGGGAGCGAGCCTGCTCGCGAAGGGGTCAGTGCAGTCTCCACACAATCTCCACATTCCCCGCACATTCCCCTCATACAGCACCACCAGACTCTGCCCATCCAAACAGGGAGAGTCCCATGAACAAGAATCTGACGATAAAGCTCGGCGCCATCGCCCTGCTGATCCTGCTTTTGCTGATCCCGCTACTCATGATCGACGGCGTCATCGACGACCGCCAGCAACTGCGTGACGGCGTGCTCGAAGACATCGCGCGCAGCTCCAGTTACAGCCAGCAATTGAGCGGGCCGGTGATGGTCGTGCCGTATCGCAAAGTGATCCACAACTGGAAAACCAACGACAAGACCAACCAGCGTTACGACGAACCACGTGAAGAACGCGGTCGGCTGTATTTCCTTCCAGAGCGTTTCGAACTCGATGGTCAGGTGCAAACCGAACTGCGCGCTCGCGGCATCTACGAGGCGCGGCTGTTCCATGCCGATAACCGCATCAACGGGCATTTTTCGTTGCCGGCGCAATTGGGCATCAAGGAAGACTTCACGGACTACCAGTTCGATGCAGCGTTTCTCGCGGTCGGCATCAGCGACATTCGCGGGATCGAAAATGCGTTGAAACTGGAGCTCGATGGCCAGCGTCTGGACTTCGTTCCCGGCACGCAAGTTGGTTGGTTGGGTGAAGGCGTGCGAGTGACGTTGCCGCTGCTCGACACCAGTAAAACCACAGAGCTGAGCTTCGGTTTTGATCTGCGCCTGCAAGGCACCGGTTCGCTGCAGGTGCTGCCGGTGGGCAAGACCAGCAGCGTCAGCCTTACCGCCAACTGGCCGCATCCAAGTTTCATCGGCAATTTCCTCCCAGCCAAACGCGAGATCAACGATCAGGGTTTCAGCGCTGACTGGCAAACAACGTTCTTCTCCACCAACCTGCAAGACGCCATGAGCCGCTGCGTGAGCAGCAACGACTGCGATGCGTTCAACAGCCGCAGCTTTGGTGTGAGCTTCATCGACCCGGTGGATCAGTATCTGAAGAGTGACCGGGCGATCAAATACGCGTTGCTGTTCATCGTGCTGACCTTCGCCGGTTTCTTCCTCTTCGAAGTGCTCAAGAGTCTGGCGGTGCACCCGGTGCAGTACGCGTTGGTCGGTGTCGCGTTGGCGTTCTTCTATCTGTTGTTGCTGTCGTTGTCGGAGCACATTGGTTTTGCTCTGGCGTATCTGCTGTCGGCCAGTGGCTGTGTGTTGTTGATCGGCTTTTATGTCTGCCATGTGCTGCGCAGCGTGCGTCACGGCTTGAGTTTTTCGGCGGGATTGGCCGCGTTGTATGGCCTGCTGTATGGACTGCTGAACGCCGAGGATTACGCGCTGCTGATGGGCTCGTTGTTGCTGTTCGGCTTGCTCGGTGTGTTCATGGTGCTGACGCGCAAACTGGACTGGTACGGGATCGGGCAGAAGACGACCAAGCCGCTGGAGTTTGATATCGGGGGGGTGCAATGAGCGGGTTGTTGGGGTTGCGTGAGGATCAGTGCTGGAAGGATGAGTTGGTGACGCGGATTATCGGTTTTTTGCCTGTGGAACCGAGTTGGTGCATTCGCGAGCAGGCTCGCTCCCACAGGATTGATGTTGAAACAGAGTTTTCTGCCACACCCAAAATCAATGTGGGAGCGAGCCTGCTCGCGAAGAGACCGGAACAGGCGCCGCAGATTTAAGGCTTGGGCAGGGTGGCGATCATGGACGGTCGCTGGCTCACTTCAAAGAACCAGTTGGCCAGTTGCGGATTTGCGTCACGCCAGCCCAGGTCGGGGAAGCGCAGGTCGAGGTATCCGAGCGCACAGGCCACGCTGATCGCGGCGACGTCGAAATGGCTGGTCAGCTCGGCGATGGCGTCAGTCTCCAGCACGGCCAAAGCGCGGCGAATCTTGTCGCGCTGAGCGTCGAGCCATTCGTCCCAGTGTTTCTCCGGCGCCCGCAAGACCAGTTCGTAACGCACCATCACCGAGGCGTCCATGATCCCGTCAGCCATCGAGGCCAGGGTCAGACGGCGCCAGCGGGCCGCACCTTCGCGGGGGATCAGCGGATTGCCGACATGCTGCTGGTCGAGGTATTCGAGGATCACACGGCTGTCATGGATGACATTGCCATCGGCCAGACGCAGTGCCGGGATCTTGCCCAGCGGGTTGTCGGCGTTGAGTTCAGCGCTGGGGCTGACCGGGCTGAGCACGCAGTCTTGCAACGCGACACGATCCTGCTGGCCGGTCTCGTGCAGCAACACCATCACTTTGCGTACGAACGGAGAAAGCGTGTTGTGGTACAGGGTCATGCTGGGGACGGACATTGGCAAACCTCGGTGATCGTCGAAGAGCAGGAGGTTAGCCTAGCCATAACCACTGTGGCTGGCGAGGGGGTTTTTGTCGTTCGTGAGGGCGCCTTCGCGGGCAAGCCTTGCTCCTACGGACGGTGAGTTGCGTGGGAATGACGCGATTCCCGTAGGAGCAAGGCTTGCCCGCGAAGAGGCCCCGCCTGACAACACAAAAATCAGCGGCGCTGCAGCAATCCCCTGATCGCCAAAAACGCCGGCACGCCCAGCCCGACCCAGCTCAGCGCATCCCAGAGACCGTCCCCCAGCAACGCCGCAAACAACCCCGCCGCACTCAGCAACGCAATCACCAGCGGTGTGCTGAAGACCTTCCAGAAATTCGACTGACGCGGCTTCATGCGGAGGCCTCCGCCGCTTCCAGCACGGGCTTGGCCGCCTTGCGCCGTACCACCCACAGATACACGCCACTGCCGAGCACGATGATGGTCAGCACATCAAGCGCGGCCCAGAGAATCTTCATCGGCATGCCGCCGTAGTCCCCGAAGTGCAACGGCTGTGACATGCCCATGGCGTCCATGTACCACGGCCGTTCGGCAACGGCAGTGACCTTCAGGGTGGAGGCGTCGATCAATACCGGCGTCAGCAGATGCGAGGTCAGGTGCGTACCGCCCTTCATGAACACCGAGTAATGGTGTTCGCTGGAAAATCGCGTGCCGGGGAAGGCGATGAAGTCCGGCTTCATGCCGGGTGCGACTTCGCCAGCGATGTCGAGTAAACGCGTGGCCGGGGCCAGGTGCGTCAGCGGCGGCGCATCGCGATAGGGTGCGATCAGGGTGTTCAAAGCGTCGTTGCGCCAGGCGGCAATCAGCAGGTCAGCGCAGGCACTGATCACCCCGGTGACGCCCACCACCAATGCCCAGGTCAACGTCACCACACCGATCAGGTTATGCAAATCGAGCCAGCGCAGCCTTGTCGATTTGTCCTGGCGCACGGTGCCGAACGTCAGCCGACGCATGAACGGCAAATACAACACCGTCCCGGACACGATCGCCGCGACAAACAGCAAACCCATGAACGCCAGCAGCAACTTGCCTGGCAAGCCGGCGAACATATCGACGTGCAGACGCAGGATGAACAGCATCAAACCGCCGTTGGCCGACGGGGTTTCCAGTGCCTCCCCGGTGCGCGCATCGAGCATGAACGTGTGTGAAGAGTTCGGCTCGGTGCCGGCGGTTTTCGCCATGATTGTCAGCACGGCATTCGGCTCATCGTCGTCGAAGCCGAAGTACTGCACGACTTCGTCGGGACGATGTTTTTCCGCCGCCTCGACCAGTTGCGCCAGATTCAGCCGCGGCGTGTCGGCCGGCATCTCGCGCACTTCGGGTGCATCGCCGAGCAAGTGCTCGATCTCGTGATGGAAAATCAGTGGCAGACCGGTCAATGCCAGCATCAGCAAAAACACGGTGCAGACCAGGCTGGTCCAGGTGTGGATGAATGACCAGCGACGAATTGTTTTACTTTTCATTTCATGACCTTCATGAACGCCAAAGCCGTCCACGAGGGACGGCCTGGTGACAGAGCCCGTTTCAGCTCAGTCGCTTACCACTTGTAAGTGGCGCTGGCGACGACGCTGCGCTGGTCGCCGTAGTAGCAGTAGTAACCGTCGCAGGTGGAAATGTAGTCCTTGTCGAACAGGTTGGTCGCGTTGAGTGCCAGCGACGCGCCCTTGAGGCTGTTGTCCAGACGGCCGAGATCGTAATGCACCGCTGCGTCGAACACGGTGTAGGCGTCCGCCTTGCCCAGCCAGGTGTTGGCCTTGTCGCCGTAGGTGTTGCCGGTGTAACGCACGCCACCGCCAATGCCGAAACCGTCAAGCACGCCGGTGTGCCAGGTGTAGTCGGTCCACAACGAGGCTTGCTGATTGGGCATCAGTTGCAGACGGTTGCCCTTGTCGATGCCTTTCTGCACTTCTGACTTGGCCAAGGTGTAAGCGGCGATGACTTTCAGGTTATCGGTGACGTCCGAAACCGCTTCCAGCTCCAGACCTTTGACTTTCACTTCACCCGCCTGGCTGGTGATGGTCACGTTGTTGACGATGCTGTTGACCGAGACGTTCTTCTGGGTCAGGTCATACACCGCAGCGCTGAGCAGGGTTTTGCTGCCCGGTGGCTGGTACTTGATGCCCAGTTCCCACTGTTTGCCTTCGGTTGGCTTGAGCGAACCGGTAGAGGTGGCATCGGCGCCGGTGGTCGGCTGGAAGGATTCGGCGTACGACAGGTACGGTACGAAACCGGAGTCGAAGACATAGCTGATCGCCGCGTTGCCGCTGAAGTTCTTGTCGCGCTGGGTGTTGGTGGCATCGCCCTTGTTGATGAACTGCGTGCTGGTGTGTACCCAGTCTTCACGGCCGCCGAGGGTCAGGCGCCATTGGTCGAGGGCCATTTGATCCTGCACGTACAGACCGGTCTGGTAGGTTTTCTGATCGTAATCGTAAAACGCGCTGGAGCGCGGCGGACGGACGATCGTCTGGCCGTAGATCGGGTTGTTCACATTGATGCTCGGCGCGGTGCCGAAGATCGAGGTGTAGTTGGTGTTGCTGCGCTGATGATCGAGACCCAGCAGCAAGGTGTGGCTGATATCACCCGTGGCGAAGTCGGCCTGGAAGTTGTTGTCCACAGCGAACTGGCTGATGTCTTCATCAACGTTGGTGGTGCCGCGACCGACATTGCCCTGATCGTCAACGGTGAAACCGGCGAACGACGGGTTGTAGCTGTTGACGGTGACCGTCTGGAAGGCCAGATCGGACTTGGTGTAACGCAGGTTCTGCTTGAACTGCCACACATCGTTCAGACGATGTTCGAAGGCGTAGCCGAGCGCGTAGTAGGTGCGGTCGTAGTAATCGTAGTCAGGATCGCCAAGGTTTTTGTGGTGGGAAATCTTGCCGAACGGCATGTCGATCTTGGTGCCCTGAATCGGATAGAACTGGCTGGTGACACCGGTATCGTCACGGGTGAACTGCGTGAGCAAGGTCAGCCTGGTGTCATCGTCGATGTTCCAGGTCAGGCTCGGCGCAATGTTGTAGCGCTTGTTTTCGATGTGGTCGATCTGCGTGTCGCTGTCGCGCACGACGCCGCTGATGCCATACAGAAACTGGCCGGCGTCATCGATCTTGCCGGTGCTGGCGAAGTTGATCTGGCGATGGTTGTCGCTGCCGTACTGCAACTGGATTTCGCTGCTGGCTTCGGCGCTTGGGCGGCGGCTGACCATGTCGAGCAGACCGCCCGGTGGGGTCTGGCCGTACACCGACGAAGCCGGGCCGCGCAGCAGGGCGAGGCGGTCGAGGTTCCAGGTCTCCGGTTTTGGATTGGCGTACACGCCTTTTGGCAGTGGCAGGCCGTCGAGGAACTGGGTCGGCTCGAAACCGCGTACACGCAGCCAATCAGTGCGGGTGTCGCTGCCGTAGCTGCTGGCGGTGATGCCCGGCATGTAGCGCACGGCATCGTCGAGGCTGTGCACGCTGCGGTCGTCCATTTGCTGGCGCGTGGCAACCGAGATCGAGCGTGGCGCTTCGACCAGCGCGGTGTCGGTCTTGGTGCCGGCGGCGGTGCGGGTGGCGGTGTAGCCGTCGACCGGGCCCCAGGCGCTTTCAGTGTTTTCCACGCCGATGACAGAAGTTTCCGGCAGATCGAGCACGCCTTCCGGCACGGCAACCAGGGTGTAAGTGCCGGTGCTGCTCAGTTCCAGTTGCAGACCAGTGCCACGCAGAGCCGCCCGCAGGGCGCCAGCCGCGTCGTACTGTCCGCTGACCGGTGCCGACGTCTTGCCTGCCGCCAGCGAAGGATTCAGCGACAGCGCGATGCCGCCCTGACTGGCGATCTGGTTCAGGGTGGTCGACAGCGGTGCGGCCGGCAGGTTGTAGGCGCGCACGCTGGATGCTTGTTCAGCGGCGAGCAACGGGCTGCTGATCAACGGCGTGCTGAAAGCGATGGCGACGGCCAGCAGACTGGGGCGCAACAAGGTGTCTAGCGAACGGGACATACGGCGGCTCCTGAATGTAAATATTTCTCAATTGCCTGTGTGCCGGATGAAACTCGAAAAGTGATAGGGCTGGATGAAAATAATTTCGATTAACTGAAAATGGAGACTGTCGGGGGCTCATCGCTGGCAAGCCAGCTCCCACAGGTTTCAGTGCGGTTCACAAAATTCATGCTCAGTTCAGACCCCTGTGGGAGCTGGCTTGCCAGCGATGGCGGGCGCTCAGCCAGCAGAGATCATTCAGGCTTGGAATCAGCCTTTGCGACGGTCACCCAATATTGCGTGTGCTGCTCAATCTGTACCGGTAGGGTCGGCAGCAGGGCGCTCAAGGCCTTGTCGGTGTCATGCAGCGGGAAGCTGCCGGTAATGCGCAAGTCGGCGACTTCCGGCGTCACGCCCAAGTGCCCGCGTCGATAGCGCCCGAGTTCATGCACCAGATCGCCCAGCCGCGCGTTGTCGACCACCAGCATGCCGCGTGTCCACGCATCGGCGCCGGGGTTGAGCGCAACGATCGAGCCCAGCCCATCACCGCGCAATAGCACTTGCTGGCCTTCACGGAGGATCTGTTCTTCAGGATTGCCTTGCGCGTGCGCCGCCACCGCCGACTGCAACACGCTCAGCCGCGTGCCGTCTTCCTCGCGCTTGACCAGGAAGCGTGTGCCCAGGGCGCGCATGCTGCCTTCGCGGGTTTCGACGATAAATGGCCGCGCATCGCCGTGGCCGGTTTCGATGAGAATCTCGCCTTCCTGCAAAACGATCAGTCGGCGTTTGTCATCGAAACGCACATCCACCGCACTGTGGGTGTTGAGATTGAGCACGGTGCCATCGGCCAGATGCACGGTGCGTTGCTCCCCCGTGGCCGTGCGCTGATCGGCGAGCCAGTAATCCAGCGGCAGATAACGCTCGCTCGCGAACAGCGCGACACCGACCACCACCACAACGCTGGCCAGCCCGCTGCCCAGTTTGCGCACACGCCGCCGAATGCCCTCGCGCGATTGCAGCAAGGCGCTACGTGCCGGCCCCTTGGCTACATTGAAACGCTGATCGAGCATGCCCAACTGACGCCAGGCCCGTGCGTGTTCTTCGTTGGCCGCGTGCCATTTGGCAAACTCCTCACGCTCCAGCGGGCTACTGGAATCGAGGGTCAACTGCCAGGCAATCGCCGCATCCAGCACATGCGCCGGCACTGGCCTGGAACTGGCCGGATTCACGTCGGCTCACCGTACAGGGCGATATAGCACTGGCGAATGCCTTGCGCCAGATACTGGCGCACGCGTGGTACCGAGACGCCGAGTTTGTCGGCGATCTCGGCATGGCTGAGGCCGTCGAGGCGGTTATAAAGGAAAGCGGCGCGGGCCTTGGTCGACAGTTTGCCGAGCAAGCGGTCGATGGCCTTGAGGTCTTCGAGGATCAGTTGCTGTTCTTCTATAGAAGGTTGTTTGCCTTCAGGGATCAGCATCAATTCGCTGAGGTAGGCCTGTTCCAGCGCGGCACGACGGAAGTAGTCGAACAGCAGGCCTTTGGCGATCGCCACCAGAAAGGCGCGTGGCTCGCGGGGTGTAAGCAACTCGTCGCGACCGAGCAAGCGCACAAAAGTGTCCTGGCTCAGATCCTCGGCCCGTTGCGGGCACGCCACATTGCGCCGCAACCACGCCAGCAGCCAACCGCGATGGTCGCGATACATCGCACCGACGAGCTGACTGTGAGGGCTTGGGACTGACGACACCGGACATCACCGATTGGGAAATATTAACTAACGCGAATTGTTCGCGATTCTGGCAGAGGTGGGAATGGTTAGCAATTGGCCACTGGTCAGGTGGCATCAGGGAAATCGCGTCATCGTTCTTCGCGAGCAGGCTCGCTCCCACAAGGCATCGCATTCCAAATGTGGGAGCGAGCCTGCTCGCGAAGAGGCCAGAACAGGCAACGAAAATCTAAAAGGACGGTGCTTGTCGTCGACGCTTCCACTGGCTCAACCGTTGCTGCAAATTCAGCGGACTGTGAATCTGCTGCTGACGCGCCCGGCTGAACAGAATCAACGCCAGTTCCGCCGTCGCCAACGCATCGGCACTCGCGTTATGCCGCTCGAACACCTCGAGCTTGAACCACTCGATCCACTCGTCCAGCCCGGCCTCGCGAATCTGCGCCTGCGGACACACCAGCGGCGCGATATCCGCGACATCAAGAAATACCTGCTGCAACTTGTGCCCCAGATGTTCTTTCAAGGCACGCCCGAGCATGTGCTGATCGAACGGTGCATGAAATGCCAGCACCGGACTGTCGCCGATGAACTCCAGCAATTCCAGCAGCGCCTCGGCCGGTTCACTGCCAGCCGCAATCGCATTCGGCCCCAACCCATGAATCAACACGCTGGGGCTGAGTTTCAGTTCGCGACACTGCAGCGTGCGTTCGAATTGCTGACTGAAGTCGATCGCGCCGTCCTCGATCACCACCGCGCCAATCGACAACAGCCGATCCTTGTTCAGGTTCAACCCGGTGGTTTCCAGGTCCAGCACCACCCAGCGCTGTTCGCGCAGGGTGCATTCACCCAGCTCGCTGATCGCCGGGAGCTTTGCCAATCGTTGCTGGAAATCCGCCGGCACCACCGGACTCGCCGGGCGTAGCCACGAAAACAGGCTCATAGCTGATACCGCAAGGTCAGGCTGCTCTGCAGGCGTTGCGCCTGACGCAGGGACTCACGCAGGATCCGTCGGTCCAGATGATTGAGGCTGTCGGGGTCGACGCGGTTCGAGTACGGCAGATTCTCCCGGGTCTGCAATTGATGCTGCTGCATGCGCGTCTGCTGAATGAAGTGATAAGCCTCTTCATACGCCGCGCCATCGAGACGCTCGATCACTTCTTTATCGACCAACTGACGGAAACGTTCGAGGGTGTTATTGGCGTCGATGCCGTTGGCCAATGCCAGCAGGCGGGCGCCGTCGACGAAGGGCGTCAGGCCCTGAACCTTGAGGTCCAGCGTGGCTTTCTCGCCATTTTTGCGTGCCAGCACAAACTCGCGGAATCGCCCTACGGGTGGTCGATTGCGCAAGGCATTGTCGGCCATCATGCGCTGGAACAACCGGTTGTCACCGACCTGATCGAGAATGCCCCGGCGCAGTTGCTCGCAGCTTTTTTCGTCGCCCCAGACCACGCGCAGATCGAAATAGATGCTCGATCCCAGCAGGTTTTCGGGCGTCGCCTCACGGATGAACGCCGCAAAGCGTCGTGCCCATTCCGCCCGCGATAAACACAGCTCGGGGTTGCCGGCCATGATGTTGCCTTTGCACAGGGTGAAGCCGCACTGCGCCAGGCTCTGGTTGATCTGCTGGGCAATCGGCAGCAGCTTGCCGCGAATCTCCGCGGCATGCGCAGCGTCGCGGGCATCGAACAGAATGCCGTTGTCCTGATCGGTGTGCAGCGTTTGCTCGCGGCGGCCTTCGCTGCCGAAACACAGCCAGCTGAATGGCACGCCGGGATCGCCTTTCTCGGCCAGCGTCAGTTCGATTACCCGGCACACGGTATGGTCGTTGAGCAGGGTGATGATATGGGTGATCTGAGTCGAGGACGCGCCGTGCGCCAGCATGCGTTCGACCAGTTGGCCGATCTCGCCGCGCAGGGTCACCAGTTGTTCGACACGCTGGGCGCTGCGGATGGTTCGGGCCAGATGCACCAGATCGACCCGCTGCAGGGAAAACAGGTCACGCTCGGAAACCACACCGCACAAGCGTTGATCCTTGACCAGGCAGACGTGAGCGATGTGCCGTTCGGTCATGGCAATCGCCGCATCAAAGGCGCTGTGATCCGGCGAGAGATAGAAGGGCGCACGGGTCATGTGGCGTTCGATGGCGTCGCTGAAATCGCCAACCCCTTCAGCGACGACATGGCGCAGATCGCGCAGGGTGAAAATCCCCAGCGGCGCCTTGTGCTCATCGACCACGACGATGCTGCCGACCTGTTGTTCGTGCATCAGCTTCACGGCTTCACGCAGCGGCGTGGCAGGGCTGCACGTCACCGGGTGACGCATTGCCAGTTCACCGAGGCGGGTGTTCAGCGAGTACTGAGTGCCGAGGGTTTCCACGGCTTTTTGCTGCACTTGCTGGTTGACCTGATCGAGCAGGCTGCTGACCCCGCGCAAGGCGAAGTCGCGAAAAGCATTGGAAAGCGCGAACAATTTGATGAACGCGGGTTTGTTCAGTTGCAGGCAGAAGGTGTCTTCGCCAGCCAGATGTTCGGTGCGTGTTGCCCGCTCACCGAGCAACGCGGCGAGGGGGAAGCATTCGCCGGTGGTGATTTCAAACGTGGTTTCGGTCCCCGGCTTGGTGATGTGCTGGCGTTCGCCGACTACCCGGCCCTGTTTGACGATATAAAAGTGTTCGACCGGGCCGTCGGTGGGTTTGATAATGCTCTCGCCCTGGCCGTAAAAGCGCAGCTGACATTGCTCCACCAGATACGCGAGGTGCGCGTGTTCCATTTGATTGAAAGGCGGGAAGCGCTGGAGAAATTGCAGAGTGCCCTGAATGTTCTGCAACACCGCGGTTTTCCCTGCCCGGGTGAAGGCGTCCGCTTTACTCATAACCATTACCGCAGTCTTTTTTGAATTGTTGTTGTCGGATCGTTGCGGTCATGGTCGGCCCCTGCGCGCAGGGTGCCCATTGGACGTAAGTCTAGGTTTGCCATGCTGTTCGGCACATTTGGGAAGTGCCCTACAAGAACAGTCGGAAATTCTCTTGTCCGGCCTCTTGGAAAAAAATCCGACGAAGTGCACATTGAAGCAGTGCTTAGCGATGTCTGACGACTGTGCCAGGTGATTGATTTGAACATTTAGAGAACGCCATGTCCGACCACGATATTTTGAGCGATGCCGAGCGTGAAGCGCTCAGCGCAGTAATGCTCGATCCCGACCTCCCGCCGCAGCGTGTCTTGATCGTCGATGATGACAAGGACGCACGGGAACTGTTGGCGGAGGTTCTGGCGCTGGACGGCATCCATTGCATGACCGCGGCGAGTGGCGAAACGGCGCTGAAGATGTTGGCGGAAAAACCATCGATCGGACTGGTGATCACTGATTTGCGCATGGGACATGTCGGCGGACTGGAGTTGATCCGCCAGGTGCGCGAGTCGGTGCGGGCAGCGATGCCGATCATCATCGTCTCGGGCGATGCCGATGTGAAAGACGCGATTGCGGCGATGCATTTGAGCGTGGTGGATTTCCTCCTCAAGCCGATTGATACGACAAAGTTGTTGGCGTTGGTGAAACATGAATTGGGGATAGAAACCTAAGAGACCCTCACCCTAACCCTCTCCCAGAGGGAGAGGGGACTGACCGAGGTGAATGTTTGAGGCACGCCGACTTGAAATTCCTCAGTCGAACTCCGGTTTTGAAAAGCAAAAAGATCGGCTCCCTTTCCCCCTCGCCCCGTGGGGAGAGGGCTGGGGTGAGGGGGATGGATCTCAAACCGACTACAAAACCCAAGCCCGCCGCACAAACAAAAAAGCCCTGATCTTTCGATCAGGGCTTTTTCATATCCGGCATTCAGCGCAAGTTACAGGCCGTTGGCCTTCTTGAACTCGCGACGACGACGGTGCAGTACCGGCTCGGTATAACCGTTCGGCTGCTTGGTGCCTTCGATCACCAGTTCGACCGCTGCCTGGAAGGCGATGTTGCTGTCGAAGTTTGGCGCCAGCGGACGGTACAGCGGGTCGTTGGCGTTCTGACGGTCCACCACCGGCGCCATGCGCTTGAGGCTTTCCATCACTTGCGCTTCAGTGACCACACCGTGGCGCAGCCAGTTGGCGATGTGCTGGCTGGAGATACGCAGCGTTGCACGGTCTTCCATCAGGCCGACATCATTGATGTCCGGCACCTTCGAGCAACCCACGCCCTGGTCGATCCAGCGCACTACATAACCGAGAATGCCCTGAGCGTTGTTGTCCAGTTCGTTCTTGATCTGCTCTGGCGTCCAGTTCGGGTTGACCGCCAACGGGATGGTCAGAATGTCGTCCACCGAGGCGCGGGCACGTTTGGCCAGTTCGGCCTGACGGGCGAACACGTCGACCTTGTGATAGTGCAGCGCGTGCAGCGCAGCCGCGGTCGGCGACGGAACCCAAGCGGTGTTGGCGCCGGCCAGTGGGTGGGCGATTTTCTGTTCGAGCATCGCCGCCATCAGGTCGGGCATGGCCCACATGCCTTTACCGATTTGCGCGCGACCTTGCAGGCCGGTGCTCAGACCGATATCGACGTTCCAGTTTTCGTAGGCGCCGATCCACTTCTCAGCCTTCATGTCGGCCTTGCGCACCACTGGGCCGGCTTCCATGGAGGTGTGAATTTCGTCGCCGGTACGGTCGAGGAAACCGGTGTTGATGAACACCACGCGCTCGCTGGCCGCCTTGATACAGGCCTTGAGGTTGACCGTGGTGCGGCGCTCCTCGTCCATGATCCCGACTTTCAGCGTGTTGCGTTTCAGGCCGAGCACGTCTTCGATGCGACCGAACAGCTCGTTGGTGAACGCCGCTTCTTCCGGGCCGTGCATCTTCGGTTTAACGATGTAAACGGAACCGGTGCGGGTGTTCTTGCGCGAGGTGTTGCCGTTGAGGTTGTGCATTGCCGCGAGGCAAGTGACCAGGCCGTCGAGGATGCCTTCCGGCACTTCGTTGCCGTCTTTGTCGAGGATCGCGTCGATGGTCATCAGGTGACCAACGTTACGCACGAACAACAGCGAGCGGCCATGCAGGGTCACTTCGCCGCCATTGGGCGTGGTGTAGCTGCGATCCGGGTTCATGGTGCGGGTGAACGTCTGGCCGCCCTTGGACACCGATTCCGACAGGTCGCCCTTCATCAGGCCGAGCCAGTTGCGGTAGATCACTACTTTGTCGTCAGCATCGACGGCAGCGACGGAATCTTCACAGTCCATGATGGTGGTCAGTGCCGCTTCCATCAGGACGTCTTTAATGCCGGCAGCGTCGGTCTGGCCGACCGGGGTGCTGGCGTCGACCTGGATTTCGAAGTGCAGACCGTTGTGCTTCAGCAGGATAGCGATTGGCGCGTCGGCATCGCCCTGGAAGCCGATCAGTTGTGCATTGTCGCGCAGGCCACTGTTGCTGCCGCCCTTGAGGGTGACAACCAGTTTGCCGTCAGCGATTTTGTAGCCGGTCGAATCAACGTGCGAGCCAGCGGCCAATGGCGCGGCTTCGTCGAGGAAGGCGCGGGCGAAGGCGATGACTTTGTCGCCACGCACCTTGTTGTAGCCTTTGCCTTTTTCCGCGCCACCGTCTTCGCTGATCGCGTCGGTGCCGTAGAGGGCGTCATACAGCGAACCCCAGCGGGCGTTCGAGGCATTGAGAGCGAAGCGAGCATTCATCACCGGCACAACAAGTTGCGGGCCGGCGGTACGGGCGATTTCATCATCGACGTTTTGCGTCGTTGCCTGGAAATCAGCCGCTTCTGGCAGCAGATAACCGATTTCTTGCAGGAAGGCTTTGTAGGCCACAGCGTCATGGGCCTGGCCTGCGTGTTCCTGGTGCCAGGCGTCAATGCGCGCCTGGAAGTCATCGCGTTTGGCGAGTAGGGCTTTGTTCTTCGGCGCCAGGTCATGAATGACCTTGTCGGCACCTTCCCAGAATTTTTCGGCGGTGAGGCCGGTACCGGGAATGGCTTCGTTGTTCACGAAGTCGAACAGGACTTTGGCGACCTGCAGGCCACCGACTTGAACGTGTTCAGTCATTGCTTGCCTCACTCTGCTCAGCTATTTCGCTTTTCAGCTCTTCAATTTGACAATGAAGCCTCTGGCCATTTAAACCACAAACCTGCCGACCAGTACATGCCATTGCTGACGGCTGGGCTGGGACCAATCAACGGCTTGGGGGCCTTGCTGACGGGGCTTTCAGGGTTGCGAACGAGCCTTGGGCAGACATCAATTCAGCGTTATGTAGTGCGCGCCGAGGCATACTACATGATGAGTTGCGCTTGTGAAAATCAGACTAATTACGTCGTTCTGCGACCTCATGTCGCATTGCGGTCACATCGCGGAACGGGATGTTCTCAAAAAACCATTGGATTGTTCCAGCTAAATATCAAAAGTTGTACACATAAATACTATTTGGCTGCTATGGCCTATGACTTCTGCCACGAAGTGCCTCGTGGCGAGATTATTGTGGCGAGGGGATTTATCCCCGTTGGGTGGCGAAGCCGCCCTGCGTTCTGGCAGGTAAACCAAATTGGCAGGATTGACGACTGCTGCCGCAGCCGAACGGGGATAAATCCCCTCACCACAGGTTCTTCCCAAATCACATTCACAGGCGGGTGTTCACCACAAAAGTCATGACAAGAGGACGGCGCCATGGATTTTGGCTGCTATGACAGCTGTCACGAAGGGCCTCGTGGTGAGATTAATTGTGGCGAGGGGATTTATCCCCGTTGGGTGGCGAAGCCGCCCCCGGCGTTCTGGCAGGTAAACCAAATTGGCAGAATTACGACTGCTGCCGCAGCCGAACGGGGATAAATCCCCTCACCACAGATTTTCCCAAATCGCATTCACAGGTGGGTGTTCACCACAAAAATCATGAAAAGAGGGCGGCGCCATGGATTTTGGCTGCTATGGCACCCGTCACAGAGTGCCTCGTGGTGAGGTTAATTGTGGCGAGGGGATTTATCCCCGTTGGGTGGCGAAGCCGCCCCCGGCGTTCTGGCAGGTAAACCAAATTGGCAGAATTACGACTGCTGCCGCAGCCGAACGGGGATAAATCCCCTCACCACAGATTTTCCCAAATCACATCACAGGTGGGTGTTCACAACAAAAAGTCATGACAAGAGGGCGGCGCCATGGATTTTGGTCGCTATGGCACCCGTCACAGAGTGCCTCGTGGTGAGGTTAATTGTGGCGAGGGGATTCATCCCCGTTGGGTGGCGAAGCCGCCCCCGGCGTTCTGGCAGGTAAACCGAATTGGCAGGATTGACGACTGCTGCCGCAGCCGTACGGGGATAAATCCCCTCTCCACAGATTTTCCCAAATCACATTCACAGGTGGGTCTTCAATTGGGGATAGCGGCTGAATTTCGGTGCTTGCCTATACTTGCCCTTCTATAACAAAAATCATGACAAGAGGGCGGCGCCATGGACCATCTCGTACTCACCGTATTCGCCTCGGACAAGCCCGGGCAGGTCGAGCGCATTGCCCAATGCATTGCCGAGCATGGCGGTAACTGGCTGGAAAGTCGGATGTCACGGATGGCCGGGCAATTCGCCGGGATTCTGCGGGTCGGCGTGCCGGCAGAGGCTTACGACGAATTAGTCGATTCCCTACAAGCGCTGTCGGCTCATGGCATTCGCGTGCTCATTGCCGAAAGCGGTATCGAGCAATCCTGCACCTGGAAACCGATTGCCATGGAATTGGTGGGCAATGACCGTCCGGGGATCGTGCGCGACATCACCCGGCTGCTGAGCGAGCAGGGTGTGAACCTTGAGCGGCTGGTGACCGAAGTGCGTCCCGCGCCAATGAGCAGTGAACCGCTGTTCCACGCCGAAGCGATTCTGGCGGTGCCACTGACCCTCTCGCTGGACGTTTTGCAGTCGCGCCTGGAAACCCTGGCCGATGATCTGATGGTTGATTTGGTGTTACGCACCGACGTTTGAGCGCTGCTCAGGTTATCCAGTGTTAACGTGCACCTGCCTGTGGATAACCTGTAGAGACTGCTCGCAGCGCCTGGCCCGCCGTGGCTTTGCTGGCGTTGAACAAAAAATAGCCAACATTCAGTGACTTGCGCACAAACGGCGGGGATCACGCTGTGGATAACCTTGGGAAGGAACGATGCAGGCCACGAGAACCGTGGCCTGCGAAGTTTTGTGCGTTTTTTGATCAGCTGCGCCGGCGCAAACTTATCCACGCATCGACGCTGTACACCGCCAGGCCGGCCCAGATAAACATGAAGGCCACCAGCGTGCTGGATGCCAAGTGCTCACCAAACAACAGCACGGCTTGTAGCAGCACCAGGGTGGGCGCGAGGTATTGCAGGAAACCGATGGTGGTGTAGGGCAGGTGACGGGTGGCCGCGTTGAAGCACACCAGCGGCACCAGCGTCACCGGGCCGGCCGCGATCAGCCACCAGGCTTGGGAGGTGGTCCAGAACTCGGGCTGAGCACTGGTCGCGGTCTGATTGAACAGCAGCCAGGCAAAGGCAATCGGCACCAGCATCCAGGTTTCCACCACCAGCCCCGGCAACGCTTTGACAGGTGCCTGTTTACGGATCAATCCGTAAAAGCCGAAAGTCAGCGCCAGCACCAGCGACACCCACGGCAGGCTGCCGACTTGCCAGACCTGCTGCGCAACCCCGACGGCCGCCAAACCGACCGCGACCCACTGCATACGGCGCAAACGTTCGCCAAGAATCAGCATCCCCAGCAGCACGTTCACCAGCGGATTGATGTAGTAACCGAGGCTTGCTTCCAGCATGCGGCCGTTGTTCACCGACCACACGTAGGTCAGCCAGTTGGCCGCAATCAATGTGCCGCTCAGCGCCAGAATCGCCAGGCGTTTTGGGTTGTCGAGCAATTCGCGCAGCCAGCCCGGATGCTTCCAGACCATCAGCAACAGTGCGCCGAACAGCGCCGACCACAACACCCGATGGATGATGATCTCGACCGCAGGCACTTCGGCGATGGCTTTGAAGTAGATCGGGAACAGGCCCCAGATGATGTAGGCAGTGAGACCCAGAATGTACCCGCGACGCGGGTTGGCGGCTTGCATGCAGAATCCTTGCTTAGGCAGCTAACAAAGGAGGGGATTGTAAGGAGGTTTGTCAGCGAATGCCGCAGCTGTTTGGTCAGGAAAGTGTTAACGAGAGATTGAGCCTCCACTAGGGAGGCTCATTAAGACCGATCAGAAATTGTCCGGCGTTCGTGCTTTCTCCCGCGCATGTTCGCGGCTGATCAATCCCTTGGTGACCAGATCCTTCAGGCACATATCGAGGGTCTGCATGCCCAGCGAGCCGCCGGTCTGAATCGCCGAATACATCTGCGCCACCTTGTCCTCGCGGATCAGATTACGGATCGCCGAGGTGCCGAGCATGATTTCGTGTGCTGCGACTCGGCCACCGCCGATCTTTTTGATCAGCGTCTGCGAGACCACCGCCAGCAACGATTCCGAGAGCATCGAACGGACCATCGATTTTTCATCACCAGGAAATACGTCGACCACCCGGTCGATGGTTTTCGCCGCCGAAGTGGTGTGCAGCGTGCCGAACACCAAATGCCCGGTCTCGGCGGCGGTCAGTGCCAGGCGAATGGTTTCCAGGTCACGCATCTCACCCACCAGAATCACGTCCGGGTCCTCGCGCAGCGCCGAACGCAGCGCGGTGGCGAAACTGCGGGTATCGCGGTGGACTTCACGCTGATTGATCAGGCATTTGCGCGATTCGTGCACGAATTCGATCGGATCTTCAATGGTCAGGATGTGGTGATGGCGATGGCTGTTGAGGTAGTCGATCATCGCCGCCAGTGTGGTCGACTTGCCGGAGCCGGTCGGCCCGGTAACCAGCACCAGCCCGCGCGGCGCGTCGGTGATCTTGCGGAAAACGTCGCCCATGGCGAGGTCTTCCATGCTCAGCACTTTTGACGGAATGGTCCGAAACACTGCCCCGGCGCCACGGTTCTGGTTAAAGGCATTGACCCGGAAACGGGCGACACCGGGGACTTCGAAAGAAAAGTCGGTTTCCAGATGTTTCTCGAAGTCGACCCGCTGGGTGTCGTTCATGATGTCGTAGATCAGTTCGTGCACTTGCTTGTGATCCAGCGGCGGCAGATTGATCCGCCGTACATCGCCATCGACGCGGATCATCGGCGGCAGACCGGCCGACAGATGCAGGTCGGAAGCGCCTTGTTTGGCGCTGAAGGCCAGCAGTTCAGTGATATCCATAGCGTTCCCCAATTCCAGTAGAATGCCGCGAACCTTCAGACCGCCGGCGCCTCTTGATGTCCACGATAGCAGACAACATTTTCCACGTTGGTTCGCGCATCCAGACCGCGACCCAAGCCGCACACCGTCCTGAAAACAGCGTCCAGTTGCTCGCCGTGAGCAAGACCAAACCCGCCGAGGCCCTGCGCGAAGCCTATGCCGCCGGTTTGCGCAACTTTGGCGAGAACTACTTGCAGGAAGCCTTGGGCAAACAGCTCGAACTGGCTGACCTGCCCTTGATCTGGCACTTCATCGGCCCCATTCAATCGAACAAGACTCGTGCCATTGCCGAGCATTTTGAATGGGTGCATTCCGTGGATCGCCTGAAAATCGCCCAACGTCTGTCCGAACAGCGCCCGGCCGAGCTGCCGCCGCTGAACATCTGCATTCAGGTCAACGTCAGCGGTGAGGCGAGTAAATCCGGTTGTACGCCGGCCGACCTGCCAGCGCTGGCCGCCGCGATCAGCGCACTGCCGCGCCTGAAACTGCGCGGATTGATGGCGATTCCCGAGCCGACCGACGATCGTGCCGAGCAGGATGCCGCTTTTGCTGCTGTGCAGCGTTTGCAGGCGAGCCTCGATCTGCCGCTCGACACTCTTTCCATGGGCATGAGCCACGACCTTGAGTCGGCCATTGCCCAAGGCGCCACCTGGGTGCGTATCGGTACGGCCCTGTTTGGTGCGCGCGACTATTCCCAATCTTGAACGTTTCCAGATAAGGACCACACATGAGCAACACACGTATTGCGTTTATCGGTGCGGGCAACATGGCAGCCAGTTTGATCGGCGGCCTGCGCGCCAAAGGTCTGGAAGCTGCACACATCCGTGCCAGCGATCCGGGCGAAGAAACCCGCGCCAAGGTCAGTGCTGAGCACGGCATCGAAACGTTTGCCGACAACGCTCAGGCCATCGACGGCGTCGACGTGGTCGTGCTGGCGGTCAAGCCACAAGCCATGAAAGCCGTGTGCGAAGCGATTCGCCCGAGCCTGAAGCCGAATCAACTGGTGGTGTCGATCGCCGCCGGCATCACCTGCGCAAGCATGACGGCCTGGCTCGGCGAGCAGCCAATCGTGCGCTGCATGCCGAACACGCCGGCGCTGCTGCGCCAAGGCGTCAGCGGCTTGTACGCGACCCACGAAGTGACCGCCGAACAGCGTCAGCAAGCCGAAGAGTTGCTGTCCGCCGTTGGTATCGCCCTGTGGCTGAACGAAGAGCAGCAACTGGACGCGGTCACTGCCGTGTCGGGTTCCGGCCCGGCGTACTTCTTCCTGCTGATCGAGGCCATGACCGCTGCTGGCGTCAAACTCGGCCTGCCCAAAGACATTGCTGAACAGCTGACCCTGCAGACCGCCCTCGGCGCCGCGCATATGGCAGTTTCCAGTGACGTCGATGCCGCCGAACTGCGTCGCCGCGTGACCTCGCCAAATGGCACCACGGAAGCCGCAATCAAATCATTCCAGGCCAATGGCTTCGAAGCCCTGGTCGAAACCGCACTCGGCGCCGCCGCGCACCGCTCGGCCGAAATGGCCGAACAACTGGGCAAATAAGGAGCCTTACATGATTGGATTGAACACCGCAGCGGTTTACGTGCTGCAAACCCTCGGCAGTCTGTACCTGCTGATTGTGCTGCTGCGCTTCGTCCTGCAGTTGGTGCGGGCGAACTTCTACAACCCGTTGTGCCAGTTTGTGGTGAAGGCGACACAACCGCTGCTCAAGCCACTGCGTCGGATCATCCCGAGCATGTTCGGCCTCGACATGTCGTCGCTGGTGTTGGCGATTCTGGTGCAACTGGCGTTGATGGCGCTGACCCTGCTGCTGACTTACGGCACCACTGGTAATCCGCTGCAACTGTTTATCTGGTCGCTGATCGGCGTGACCGCGCTGTTCCTGAAGATTTTCTTCTTCGCCCTGATCATCAGCGTGATCCTCTCGTGGGTCGCACCGGGCAGCCACAATCCGGGCGCTGAGCTGGTCAATCAGATCTGCGAACCGGCGCTGGCGCCGTTCCGCAAGTTTCTGCCGAACCTCGGTGGGCTGGACTTGTCGCCGATCTTCGCGTTTCTGGCGTTGAAGCTGATCGACATGCTGGTGATCAACAACCTCGCGGCGATGACGATGATGCCGGAAATCCTACGCTTGCTGATGTGAGCTGGTTCCGATGGGACGGTGACGACTTGATCCTCGAGTGTCACCTGCAGCCGGCAGCCCGTAGCGATGACTTCGTCGGGCTGCACGGTGATCGCTTGAAGATTCGCCTCACCGCGCCGCCGGTCGAGGGCAAGGCCAATGCTTATCTGATGGGCTTTCTGGCCAAAGCGTTTGGGGTGTCCAAGAGCCAGGTCAGTTTGCTCAGTGGCGAATTGAACCGGCAGAAGCGCGTGAAGATCTGCTCGCCGAAGAAGTTGCCGGATTTGCCTGATCTGGTGCGCCCCTGATCGAGCAGTGCAGCACTTGTGGCGAGGGGATTTATCCCCGCTCGGCTGCGCAGCAGTCGTAAAACCCGCCAACCCCATTTGGCTGGTAGAACGCAGGGGGCGGCTTCGCCACCCAGCGGGGATAAATCCCCTCGCCACAGGGGGCGCGTTCAATGAATGAATCAGGCCCGATCGTTGCTTGCCGCTAACCCCCCCGGTCTTTAGACTTACGCCTCATTTCAACGAGAGCAGGGTCGATGCCAACTGCCTTTCCCCCCGATTCTGTTGGTCTGGTGACGCCGCAAACGGCGCACTTCAGCGAACCGCTGGCCTTGGCCTGTGGCCGTTCGCTGCCCGCCTATGACCTGATCTACGAAACCTACGGCACACTCAACGCACAGGCGAGCAACGCCGTGCTGATCTGCCACGCCTTGTCCGGGCACCACCACGCCGCTGGCTATCACAGCGCCGACGACCGCAAACCCGGTTGGTGGGACAGCTGCATCGGCCCCGGCAAACCGATCGACACCAACAAGTTCTTCGTGGTCAGCCTGAACAACCTTGGCGGCTGCAACGGCTCCACCGGCCCAAGCAGCATCAACCCGGAGACCGGCAAGCCGTTTGGCGCCGACTTCCCGGTGCTGACCGTGGAAGACTGGGTCCACAGCCAGGCGCGCCTCGCTGACCTGCTCGGCATCGGCCAGTGGGCAGCGGTCATCGGCGGCAGCCTCGGCGGCATGCAGGCGTTGCAATGGACCATCACTTATCCGGATCGCGTACGTCACTGCCTGGCCATCGCTTCGGCACCCAAGTTGTCGGCGCAGAACATCGCCTTCAACGAAGTGGCGCGTCAGGCGATCCTCACCGACCCGGAATTCCACGGCGGTTCGTTCCAGGAAGCGGGCGTGATCCCCAAGCGTGGCTTGATGCTGGCGCGCATGGTCGGGCACATCACCTACCTGTCCGACGACTCCATGGGCGAGAAATTCGGCCGTGGCCTGAAGAGCGAAAAGCTCAACTATGACTTTCACAGTGTCGAGTTCCAGGTCGAAAGTTACCTGCGTTATCAGGGCGAAGAGTTCTCCGGACGCTTCGACGCCAACACCTATCTGTTGATGACCAAGGCGCTGGATTACTTCGATCCGGCGGCGAACTTCGACGATAACCTGGCGAAAACCTTCGAGAACGCCACGGCCAAGTTCTGCGTGATGTCGTTCACCACTGACTGGCGCTTCTCCCCGGCCCGTTCGCGTGAGCTGGTCGATGCATTGATGGCGGCGCGCAAAGACGTCAGCTATCTGGAAATCGACGCACCGCAGGGCCACGACGCCTTCCTGATTCCGATCCCGCGCTACTTGCAGGCGTTCGGCAATTACATGAACCGCATCACGTTGTGAGAAAGCCATGAGAGCTGATCTGGAAATCATCCAGGAATGGATCCCCGCCGGCAGCCGCGTCCTCGACCTCGGTTGTGGTGACGGCGAGCTGCTGACCTGGCTGCGTGACCACAAGAACGTTACAGGTTATGGCCTGGAAAACGACGCCGACAACATCGCCGAGTGCGTGGCCAAGGGCATCAACGTCATCGAGCAGGATCTGGACAAGGGGCTGGGCAACTTCGCCAGCAACAGTTTCGACATCGTCGTCATGACCCAGGCCCTGCAAGCCGTGCATTACCCGGACAAGATCCTCGATGAAATGCTCCGGGTCGGCCGTCAGTGCATCATCACCTTCCCGAATTTCGGCCACTGGCGCTGCCGCTGGTACCTGGCGAGCAAGGGCCGCATGCCGGTTTCCGAGTTCCTGCCGTACACCTGGTACAACACGCCGAACATTCACTTCTGCACTTTCGAAGATTTTGAAGAGCTTTGTCGCGAACGTGACGCGAAGGTCATTGATCGGCTTGCCGTGGATCAACAGCACCGCCACGGGTGGGCCAGTAAGCTATGGCCTAATCTGTTAGGTGAGATTGGGATCTACCGCGTCAGCAGCCCAGTGCTTGCCGATCACAAAGTCGCGGTCTGAGCCACGACATTTCGAGGAGAACGATCATGGGTCGTTTAGCGTTGTTGTTATTGACTGCCTGCCTGAGCGCCGGCGCGCTGGCGGCGGACGTCATCAAGGGCGAGCGTCAGGAAACCTTTGGCGACGTGACGGTGCACTACAACACTTTCAACTCGACGTACCTGCAACCGGACATCGCCAAAGCGGCGGAGCTGATTCGCAGCAAGAACCAAGGCGTGATCAATGTCTCGGTGGTCAAGGACGGCAAACCGCTGATCGCCAACGTCACCGGCACGGTCAAAGACCTGACCAGCCAAAGTGTGCCGTTGAATTTCCGCCAGATCACCGAACAGGGCGCGGTGTACTACATCGCCCAATACCCGGTTGACCAGCAGGAAACCCGCACCTTTGAAATCAAGGTGCAGAACGGCGACAAGATCAACACCATCAATTTCAACCAAGAACTCTTTCCCGGCGAATGATGAACCTCAAGCAACTCGTACTGGCCAGCCATAACGCCGGCAAACTCAAAGAACTTCAGGCCATGCTCGGCGAATCGGTGCAACTGCGCTCGATTGGCGAGTGGAGCAAGGTCGAGCCGGAAGAAACCGGTCTGTCGTTCGTCGAGAACGCGATCCTCAAGGCGCGCAACGCCGCGCGTATTTCCGGATTGCCGGCGCTGGCCGATGATTCCGGGCTGGCGGTGGATTTTCTCGGCGGTGCGCCGGGTATCTACTCGGCGCGTTATGCCGATGGCAAAGGCGATGCGGCAAACAACGCCAAACTGCTCGACGCCTTGAAGGATGTCCCGGAAGCCGAACGCGGCGCGCAGTTCGTGTGTGTGCTGGCGCTGGTGCGTCACGCCGATGATCCGTTGCCGATCCTCTGCGAAGGCCTGTGGCACGGAAGGATTCTGACCGCTGCCAGTGGCGAACACGGTTTCGGTTATGACCCGCTGTTCTGGGTGCCGGAGCGGAACGTGTCGAGCGCCGAACTGAGCCCGGCCGACAAGAACCAGATCAGCCACCGCGCCCGTGCAATGGATCTGCTGCGCCAGCGTCTGGGCTTGAAATGACCGGTGATTCTTCTGCGTCGTCGCTGATCATCGGCGGCGGTGCTGCTTCGCCTCGGGCGCCGCTGCCAACGCTGCCGCCCTTGTCGTTGTACATCCACATCCCGTGGTGTGTGCGCAAATGCCCGTATTGCGATTTCAACTCGCACACTGCCAGCCCGGTGCTGCCGGAGCAGGAATACGTCGACGCGTTACTGGCCGATCTCGATCAGGATCTGCACGCTGTTTACGGTCGTGAAATCACCTCGATCTTCTTTGGTGGCGGCACGCCGAGCCTGTTCAGCGCTGAAGCGCTTGGGCGTTTGCTGGAAGGCGTCGAGCAACGTATTCCGTTTGCGCACGACATCGAAATCACTCTGGAAGCCAACCCCGGCACCTTCGAACAAGAGAAGTTTGTCGCGTATCGCCAGTTGGGGATCAATCGGCTGTCGATCGGCATTCAGAGTTTCCAGCAGGAAAAACTCAAGGCCCTCGGCCGGATTCACAACGGTGACGAAGCGGTGCGCGCGGCGGGTATGGCGCGGCAGGCCGGGTTCGATAACTTCAACCTCGACTTGATGCACGGCTTGCCGGATCAGTCGCTGGACGATGCCTTGAGCGATCTGCGCCAGGCCATCGAGCTGAAGCCGACGCACATTTCCTGGTATCAACTGACGCTGGAACCGAACACGGTGTTCTGGAACCAGCCACCCGTGTTGCCGGAAGACGACACGCTGTGGGACATCCAGGAAGCCGGACAGGCGTTGTTGGCCGAGCACGGTTACGCGCAATACGAAGTCTCGGCTTATGCACAGGCCGGGCGGCCGGCGCGGCATAACCTCAATTACTGGAGCTTTGGCGACTTCATCGGCATCGGCGCTGGCGCCCACGGCAAGCTCAGCCACCCGGACGGACGTATCGTGCGTACCTGGAAGACGCGTCTGCCGAAGGACTACCTCAACCCGGCGAAAAGCTTTCAGGCCGGAGAGAAATCGCTGACCAACGACGAGTTGCCGTTCGACTTTCTGATGAACGCGCTGCGGCTGACCGATGGTGTGGAATCGCGCCTGTATCCGGAACGCACTGGCCTGTCGCTGTACAGCCTCGCAGAAGCCCGCTCGGACGCCGAACAAAGCGGTCTGTTGCAGGTCGAACCGTCACGTCTGGCGGCGACCGAGCGCGGACAACTGTTCCTCAACGATTTGCTGCAGAAATTTCTGAGCTGAGCCCAACGCCCAACGGCTGCCCTAAGGAAAAACGCATGGATTTGATACTCGACCTGCTCGCCACCGTCTCCCGCTGGAGCCGCAGCAATCTCTCGGAAATCGCCCTGGCGCTGGTCGGTTGCCTGCTGGTGCTGTTCGGTGCCGACTTCAAAGGCTGGGTCGAGCAGCGCCTGGGCAGCATCGCCGGCGCCCTGCGCGTGCCGCTGATGGCGTTGTTGTGCCTGATCGGCAGCGGCGCTGCGCTGATCTACGCCACACCGTGGGTGATCAAAGGCCTGAGCCAGTTCAACAACTACAGCCTGGCGCCAGTGCTGCTGGTGGTGGTCGTGCTCATCGGCGTGGTCGCCGATCGTCGCTAACACCACAAATCTGTAGGAGCAAAGCTTGCTCGCGAAGGCAGCGTTTCAGTCAACGTTGATGTTGAATGAATGGACGCTTTCGCGAGCAAGCTCGGCTCCTACAGGGAGTGTTGCGTGATGCTCAGGACTGTTTTTCGAACTTCAGATCCCAGACGCCATGGCCAAGACGTTCGCCGCGGCGTTCGAACTTGGTGATCGGGCGTTCGGCCGGGCGCGGTACGCACTTGCCGTCTTCGGCGAGGTTGCGATAGCGCGGAGCGACGTTCATCACTTCCAGCATGTATTCGGCGTACGGTTCCCAGTCGGTGGCCATGTGCAGAATGCCGCCGACCTTCAACTTGCTGCGCACCAGTTCAGCGAACGACGCCTGAACGATACGACGCTTGTGGTGACGGCTTTTGTGCCACGGATCCGGGAAGAACAGCATCAGGCGATCGAGGCTGTTGTCGGCGATGCAGCGGTTGAGCACTTCGATCGCGTCGCAATCGTAGACCCGCAGGTTGGTCAGGCCCTGAGTCAGCACGCCATTGAGCAGCGCGCCAACACCCGGACGGTGAACTTCCACGCCGATGAAGTCCTGATCCGGCGCGGCGGCGGCCATTTCCAGCAGCGAGTGGCCCATGCCGAAACCGATCTCCAGCGAGCGCGGTGCCGAACGGCCAAACACCTGATCGTAATCCACCGGCGCGTCGGCCAGCGGCAACACGAACAGCGGCGTGCCTTGATCCAGACCTTTTTGCTGGCCTTCGGTCATGCGCCCGGCGCGCATCACGAAACTCTTGATGCGGCGGTGTTGGCGCTCGTCGCCTTCTTCCGTCTGGATAGGCGTGTCGTTCGATTCAGTCATCAATGGCTCTTACTTGATCAGACCATCCAGCGGCGAAGAGGCGCTGGCATAGAGTTTTTTCGGCATACGACCAGCGAGGTAGGCCAGACGGCCTGCGACGATCGCATGTTGCATGGCTTGCGCCATCATCACCGGTTGCCCTGCGTGGGCGATGGCCGAGTTCATCAGCACCGCATCGCAGCCCAGTTCCATGGCGATGGTTGCATCGGACGCAGTACCGACACCGGCATCGACCAACACAGGGATTTTCGCTTCTTCGAGGATGATCTGCAGGTTGTACGGGTTGCAGATGCCCAGACCGGAACCGATCAGACCGGCCAGCGGCATCACCGCGATGCAGCCGATCTCTGCCAGTTGGCGGGCGATGATCGGGTCATCGCTGGTGTAGACCATCACGTCGAAACCTTCTTTGACCAGCGTTTCGGCGGCCTTGAGGGTTTCGATGACGTTAGGGAACAGGGTCTTCTGGTCAGCCAGGACTTCCAGCTTCACCAGGTTGTGGCCGTCGAGCAGCTCGCGGGCCAGGCGGCAGGTGCGCACGGCTTCGATGGCGTCGTAGCAACCGGCGGTGTTCGGCAGGAAGGTGTAACGCTCCGGCGACAGCACGTCGAGCAGGTTCGGCTCGCCTTCGATCTGGCCAAGGTTGGTACGGCGCACGGCGAAGGTGACAATCTCGGCGCCCGAGGCTTCGATGGCCTGGCGGGTCTCTTCCATGTCACGGTACTTGCCGGTACCGACCAGCAAACGCGACTGGTAAGTACGACCGGCCAGCACAAAAGGCTTGTCGCTACGAACGATGCTCATGGGGAATCCTCTTTAGGAGTGAGGGTCTTGCAGAATTCTGTGCCCTTGCGGGCCGGGTGGCTAGCCGCCGCCGATGGCGTGCACGACTTCGACATTGTCGCCGTCGTTGAGCGTGGTCTCGGCATGCTGGCTGCGCGGGACGATATCCAGATTGAGTTCAACTGCCACCCGGCGTCCGGTCAGTTCCAGACGGGTGATCAGGGCCGCAACGGTTTCACCGTCGGGCAGTTCAAGGGATTCGCCGTTCAACTGAATGCGCATGCGCAACGCCGCCATCATTTTTAGGGGCTGGCATTCTAGCCCGATCAGACTGGGTGACCCAAGCCATTCGTCTTGAAAGGCGCTGCCCCGGTGAAATGGCCTGGGCTCTGTAGGAGCTGCCGAAGGCTGCGATCTTTTGATGTCGTTTTTGAAGATCAAAAGATCGCAGCCTGCGGCAGCTCCTACAGGGAGCGGTTTGCGATCAGATCAGGTCGGAGGGCAGGTCAGGTCAGGTCAGGTCAGGTCAGGCGCCACGCGGCGAGGCCCAGGCACAGCCAGCCGATCAGGAAGGCCAGGCCGCCGAACGGGGTGATGATGCCGAGCTTGCTGATGCCGGTGGTGGTCAGCACGTACAGGCTGCCGGAGAACAGCAGAATGCCGACGGTGAAGGAAACGCCGGCCCAAGCGACCAGTCGGCCTTGAATCTGCGTGGCCAGCAGCGCAACGCCGAACAGCGCCAGCGTGTGCACCAATTGATAGGTGACGCCGGTGTGGAAAATGGCCAGATACTCCGGCGTCAGGCGATTTTTCAGGCCGTGGGCGGCGAATGCGCCCAGCGCTACACCGGTAAAACCAAAGAAAGCGGCCAGCAGCAGAAAGCCACGCAACATGAAGAACTCCAGTCAGACTCGGTCGGCAGGGTCTGTATAATGGCCCGCTCCACGGGTTCGGCCAAGCCATCTCTATGCTGCGTACTATTTTCCGTCGTCTCACGAAGGCCCTGCTCTGGTTCGCGGGCGGCAGCATCGTGCTGGTGCTGATCTTTCGTTTCGTGCCGCCGCCGGGCACAGCGCTGATGGTCGAGCGCAAGGTCGAGTCCTGGGTCGACGGCGAGCCGATTGATCTGCAGCGCACCTGGAAGCCTTGGGACGAGATCTCCGATGATCTCAAAGTCGCCGTCATGGCCGGTGAAGATCAGAAATTCCCGGAGCACTGGGGTTTTGATTTCAGCGCGATCCAGGCCGCACTGGCGCACAACGAACTCGGCGGTTCGATTCGCGGCGCCAGTACGTTGAGCCAGCAAGTGTCGAAAAACCTGTTTCTGTGGGCGGGGCGCAGCTACCTGCGCAAAGGCCTCGAAGCCTGGTTCACGGCGCTGATCGAAGTGTTCTGGCCCAAACAGCGGATTCTTGAGGTGTACCTCAACAGCGTCGAATGGGATGACGGCGTGTTCGGCGCCGAAGCCGCCGCCCGCCATCACTTCGGCGTGAGTGCCAAGTCGTTGTCCCGCCAGCAGGCGAGTTATCTGGCGGCGGTGTTGCCGAATCCGCGCGTGTGGAGCGCCAGCCACCCGACCGCTTATGTGTCGCGCCGCGCTGGCTGGATTCGTCAGCAGATGAGCCAGTTGGGTGGCGACAGCTATCTGCTCGGTCTCAACGATTCGCGCCGTGCTCCGTGGGCCGATTGAGCGAACTGATCCTTTCCTGCGTCAGAACAACTTCAGCGGTTCTTCGTTAAGCGCTGACAGTTGTTCGCGCAACGCCAACACCTGATCGCCCCAATAACGCTCGGTGCCGAACCACGGGAAACTGTGGGGGAACGCCGGGTCGTCCCAGCGTCGTGCCAGCCAGGCGCTGTAGTGCATCAGGCGCAAGGCGCGCAGCGGCTCGATCAGCGCCAGTTCGCGCGGGTCGAAATCGTGGAATTCGTTATAGCCGTCCATCAATTCCGATAACTGCCCGAGGCATTCCTGGCGGTCGCCGGCGAGCATCATCCAGATGTCCTGCACGGCCGGGCCCATGCGGCAGTCGTCGAGGTCGACGATGTGGAACATCTCGTCGCGGCACATCATGTTGCCGGGGTGGCAATCGCCGTGCATGCGGATGTTCTGGTGCGGCGTGGCGGCGTAAACGTCTTCGACCCGTTTGAGCAGATCGCGGGCGACTGACTCGTACGCGGGCAGCAGGCTTTTCGGGATGAAGTTGCCTTCGAGCAAGGTGTTCAGCGAGGCATGGCCGAAGTTCTGTACGGCGAGGGCTTCGCGGTGTTCGAACGGCTTGGTCGCGCCCACCGCGTGAATACGGCCGAGCAACTGGCCGAGACGATACAACTGATCAAGGTTGCCGGGCTCCGGCGCCCGGCCACCACGGCGTGGAAACAGGGTGAAGCGGAAACCGGCGTGTTCATGCAGGGTTTCGCCGTTGTGGATCAGCGGCGCAACCACCGGGATCTCGACGTCAGCCAGTTCGAAAGTGAATTTGTGTTCTTCAAGGATCGCTTCATTTGTCCAGCGCTGTGGGCGATAGAACTTGGCGATCAGCGGTTCGGAGTCTTCGATGCCGACCTGGTAGACGCGGTTCTCGTAGCTGTTGAGCGCCAGAATGCGCGCATCGCTAAGGAACCCGATGCTTTCAACGGCATCGAGGACGAGGTCGGGGGTGAGGGTTTCAAACGGGTGGGCCATGCTGACTCCTGCGCGCAGCAGGCTGCCGCGTCCGGCCCAGCATGGTAGCGCAGATGGCAGGCCCTTAGGGGGTTGGTGTCTGGGCTGACGCTATCGCGGGCAAGCCTTGCTCCTGCAGATCAGGCGCAAGACCTGTAGGAGCAAGGCTTGCCCGCGATGGCATTGACTCAGGCGCCGACGATCCCGCCGTCTTCACGGGTAATCGCCATCACCGAGGATCGTGGCTTGCCATTCGGCAAATGCTCGGGGAACGTCGAACCGCCGTTCTCCCCCGGATGCTGAATCCCGACAAACAACGTCTTCTGATCCGGCGAGAAGCTGATCCCGGTCACCTCACAACCAATCGGCCCGACCATGAACCGGCGAATCTCTCCGGTCTTGGGATCGGCGCAGAGCATTTGGTTATTGCCCATCCCGGCAAAGTCGCCGGCATTGCTCGAATCGCCGTCGGTGAGAATCCACAAACGCCCAGCCTTGTCGAAACCCAAACCGTCCGGGCTGTTGAACATGTTTTGCGGGGTGATGTTCTTCGAGCCGCCCTTCGGCGTCCCGGCATGCACGCCCGGATTGCCGGCGACCACAAACAGATCCCAGGCAAACGTCTTGGACGCGTGATCGTCGCGGTCAGTGCGCCAGCGCAGGATCTGCCCGTAAACGTTCTTCTCGCGCGGGTTCGGCCCGCCCACCGGTTGGCCATCCTCGCCGCGTTTGGCGTTGTTGGTCAGGGTGCAATAAACCTGGCCGTCTTTCGGACTGACAACGATCCACTCCGGGCGGTCCATGCGTGTTGCGCCAACGACGCTGGCAGCCAGGCGCGCATGGATCAGCACTTCGGCCTGATCGGCAAAACCGCTGCTGGCGTCGATGCCGTTCTTGCCGTGGGTCAGTTCGATCCACTGGCCCTGGCCTTTCGGGTGATCGGGGTTGCTGTCGCCGTTGTCGAACTTCGCCACGTACAGCGTGCCGTGATCGAGGATGTCGCGGTTGGCCTTGGCGTTGCGGTGATTGATGCGGTCGCGGCTGACGAATTTGTAGATGAACTCGCCACGCTCATCGTCGCCCATGTACACCACGGCGCGGCCGTCATCGCTCTCGGCCAGTGCGGCGTTTTCATGTTTGAAGCGACCCAGCGCGGTACGTTTGACCGGGGTCGATTGCGGATCGAACGGATCGATCTCGACCACCCAGCCGTGACGGTTGAGTTCGTTGGGGTTTTTCGCCATGTCGAAGCGCGGGTCGTAAGGGTGCCAGTTGATTTCGCGGCTGGCAGCCGAGACGCCATAGCGCTTCTGCGCCGGGTCGAACTGCTGCTGGGCGTTACTGCTGCCGAAGCAGTCGGTGAAGTTTTCTTCGCAGGTCAGATAGGTGCCCCACGGCGTCTTGCCGTTGGCGCAGTTCTGGAAGGTGCCGAGGACTTTCTTGCCGTGTTTGTCGGCAGCGGTCTTCATCAAGTCATGGCCGGCTGCCGGGCCGCTGATGCGCAACGGCGAGTTGCCGTGGATGCGACGGTTGTAGCGCGAACCCTGGACGAACTGCCACTGACCGTTCTTGCGCTGCACTTCAATCACCGACACGCCTTCGCAGGCCAGCGCCTTGCGCACGTCTTCGGCCGATTGCGGCATGCCGCCGTGCGGATAGAGGTAGCGGTAATTGGTGTATTCGTTGTTGATCGCCATCAACGCGCGGTTTCGGTCGTCGGGGAAGGCGAACAGGCTCATGCCGTCGTTGTTGTCGCCGAACTGCACTTCCTGTGCGGCGGCAGTGCCGTTACCACTTGGGTCGAACGACGGGCCATTCTTTTGCAGCGGCTGGCCCCAACTGATCAGCACCGAAGATTTGTAGCCTTTGGGCAGGGTGATGACGTCGGTGGTCGCGGCCGGAATACTCTCGAAGCCGAGCAAACGGCTGTTGCCGGCACTGATGCCGGTAGCCAGCGCGCTACGGCTTAACAGACTGCCGCCGAGGAACATCGCTGCGCCGCACAGCGCGCCGGCGCCGATGAAACCGCGACGGCTGAGGCCGACCATTTTTTCCAGATCAGTCGATTGGTTTTCTTCTAATAGGCTCACATCAGGCTCCCTGCTTGGTTTTGGCAGACACCTTAATGAGCGACGATGACGCTTTCGTTGCAGGGCTTGATCAGAGCGGCGTGCCGATCAGCACATTGGAGGGCGAAAACTGCACCTGCACTGGTTTATCGACAGTCAGACCGCGAGTGCGCAGGTCCAGCGGTTCGGCCAGAGCGCAGAGCGTGTGGCCGTTGGGCAGGGAAATGCGGACTTCGCTGGGGCCGTCTTCGGCGTCGAGAATGGCTTCTATGCTGCCATTGAGAAGATTGTGTCCAGACGTTGCAGGCTGATCACTGGCGAGCAGTTCGAGCCAGCCGGCCTTGATCAGCGCTACCACTTCAGTGCCGGTTTGCAGTTCCAGATGCACTGTGCTGTCGTGGGTGATCTGCGCGTCAAGGTGCAAACCTTCGGCCAGCTCAAGGCGAATCAGGTCATTGCGGCCCTGACTTTCAATCGCCACGACTTTGCCGTGCAACTGGTTGCGCGCGCTGGTTCTGAGCATCAAGCGACCGAGCAGGTCGAGGTCGCTGGCGTCTTCCGCCGCTTCCAGCACCTGCGCCTGCAAGGCTTGCAGCTTTTGATAGAGGCGCAACACCCGTTCGCCTTCGCTGGACAGTTTTGCGCCGCCACCGCCCTTGCCGCCGACGGCGCGTTCAACCAACGGTTTTTGCGCGAGGTTGTTCAACTCATCGATGGCATCCCACGCCGCTTTGTAGCTCAGGCCGGCGCTTTTTGCGGCGCGGGTGATCGAGCCCTGTTCGGCGATGTGTTGCAGCAGAGCGATACGCTGCGGACGGCGGACGATGTGCTGGGACAACAGGGAAGGCATGGACATGAATGGGTGCTTTTTCTGTGGCGGTGGACAGTGAAGTTGGCTGCTCGCGACGCGAGAGTCAAGCCGAACACCGCCCCTTGTAGAGCAGAGCTTGCTCGCGAAGACTCGCAGGAGCAAAGCTTGCGCGCGATAGCGGTCTCGCAGCCGCTGGAGAGGTATCGCCAATGCTGATGTCTTTGCGGGCAAGCCTTGCTCCTACGGGCACGGGTCAGGTTGCTCCCGGTTTTGGCGTGCGGGCCAGGCAATAGACGTCGACGCGCGCCGCGCCAGCGTTTATCAATAGCCGGGCAAGCGCCTGGGCGGTGGCCCCCGTGGTCAGCACGTCGTCGACCAGAGCGAAACTCCGGCCCTTCACCACAGCATCTGGCGTCAGGGCAAAGGCCTGAAGCAAATTGCGTTTACGGGCCTTGGCATCAAGGCCCTGCTGGGCGCTGGTATCTTGGGTTCGCAACAAGAGGTTTTCCTCGCTGGGCATTTCGAGCGTCTGGCTTAACCACCGCGCGAGCATCGCAGCCTGATTGAAACCGCGCTGACGCAAACGTTTTGTCGTCATTGGCACGGGCAGCAGGGCATCGGGCCTTGGCAAACCTTCATCGAAGCGATGTTGCAGGTATTGTCCGAGAACGTCGGCGAGCAAGTGGCCAAACGGCCATTTTGCGTTGTGTTTAAAACGCGTAATCAAACTGTCGACCGGGAAGCCATACCGCCACGGCACGGCGACCTGTTCGAAGGTCGGCGGCTCTAGCAGGCACTCGCCACAGGTCAGCCCCGCTGCGGCCAGCGGCAATGCGCAGGTGATGCACTGATCACCTAGCCATGGCAGTTCGGTTTCACAGGCCACGCAGATTGGCATTTCTGCGTCTGCCGGTTCATCACACAGCAAGCAGTTCTGTACGTTTTTTAAACAGATGTAAACCGACCCTTCGTATCGTGGTTGACAGCGCATGACACTTCCTTAAATATGCCGAACATCCGTGTAGCGCCTGTGGGTATTCCGTTTCCCCAGTCGCCAGCCAAGCATAACCAAGGAACTACCCATGAGCGCGAGCACCACTGCCACCCTGCGTCACGACTGGTCTCTGGCCGAAGTCAGAGCCCTCTTCGTACAGCCATTCAACGACTTGCTGTTTCAGGCGCAAACGGTGCACCGCGCGCATTTCGACGCTAACCGCGTTCAGGTTTCGACCTTGTTGTCGATCAAGACCGGCGCCTGCCCGGAAGACTGCAAGTACTGCCCGCAGTCCGGTCACTACAACACCGGCCTGGAAAAAGAAAAGCTGATGGAGGTGCAAAAGGTCCTCGAAGAGGCGGCACGCGCCAAGGCCATCGGCTCAACGCGTTTCTGCATGGGCGCGGCGTGGAAACATCCTTCGGCGAAAGACATGCCCTACGTGCTGAAGATGGTTGAAGGCGTGAAAGCCATGGGCCTGGAGACCTGCATGACCCTGGGGCGTCTCGATCAGGACCAGACCGAAGCACTGGCCAAGGCTGGCCTCGATTACTACAACCACAACCTCGACACCTCGCCTGAGTTCTACGGCAGCATCATCACCACCCGTACCTACAGCGAGCGTCTGCAAACCCTGGCCTACGTGCGTGAGTCGGGGATGAAGATCTGCTCCGGCGGCATTCTCGGCATGGGCGAGTCGCTGGACGATCGCGCCAACCTGCTGATCCAGTTGGCCAATCTGCCGGAGCACCCTGAGTCGGTGCCGATCAACATGCTGGTGAAAGTCGCCGGCACGCCACTGGAAAACGCCGAAGACATCGACCCGTTCGATTTCATCCGCATGCTCGCCGTGGCGCGCATCCTCATGCCGCAATCCCACGTGCGCCTGTCCGCCGGCCGTGAAGCGATGAACGAGCAGATGCAGGCCCTGGCGTTCTTTGCCGGTGCCAACTCGATTTTCTACGGCGACAAACTGCTGACCACCGCCAACCCGCAGGCCGACAAGGATATGCAGTTGTTCGCACGTCTGGGCATTCAACCGGAGGCCCGCGAAGAGCATGCCGACGAGGTTCATCAGGCTGCGATCGAGCAGGCATTGGTTGAGCAGAAGAGCAGCGAGCAGTTCTATAACGCTGCGGTGTAAAAATCTCTACGGATTCCTTTGAAGGAATGCAAAACCCCTGTAGGAGCGAGCCTGCTCGCGAAAGCGGTGCCTCAGTCGACATTGATGTTGGGTGTAAAGGCCTCTTCGCGAGCAGGCTCGCTCCCACAGGGACCTGTGTCACTTGAAAGTCGAGGCCTGCATGTCTTTCGATCTCGCCGCACGCCTTGCTGCCCGTCGTGCCGAAAACCTTTATCGCCAGCGACCGCTGCTTGAATCCCCGCAGGGGCCTGAAGTGGTGGTCGATGGCAAACCGCTGCTCGCTTTCTGCAACAACGATTACCTCGGCCTGGCCAATCATCCGCAAGTGATCGAAGCCTGGCGCGCCGGTGCCGAGCGCTGGGGAGTAGGCGGTGGCGCGTCGCATTTGGTGATCGGCCACAGTGGCCCGCATCACGCCTTGGAAGAAGCGTTGGCCGATCTCACCGGTCGCCCGCGTGCACTGTTGTTCACTACCGGTTACATGGCCAATCTCGGCGCGGTCACGGCGCTGGTCGGGCAGGGCGATACCGTGCTGGAAGACCGGCTCAATCACGCCTCGTTGCTGGATGCGGGGCTGTTGTCAGGCGCGCGTTTCAATCGCTATCTGCATAACGACGCCGAGAGTCTGGCCAAGCGTCTGGAGAAAGCCACCGGCAATACGCTGGTGGTCACCGATGGCGTGTTCAGCATGGACGGCGACCTCGCCGATTTGCCGGCGTTGGCCCGTGAGGCCAAGGCCAAAGGCGCGTGGCTGATGGTCGACGATGCCCATGGTTTCGGCCCGTTGGGTGCGAACGGAGGAGGAATCGTCGAGCATTTCGGTTTGAGTCAGGAGGATGTGCCGGTACTGGTCGGTACCCTCGGCAAAGCCTTTGGCACTGCTGGCGCATTTGTCGCCGGCAGTGAAGAGTTGATCGAAAGCCTGATCCAGTTTGCCCGCCCGTACATCTACACCACCAGCCAACCTCCGGCGTTGGCGTGCGCGACACTGAAAAGCCTTGAACTGCTACGCAGCGAACACTGGCGCCGTGAGCATTTGCAAACGCTGATCCGCCAGTTCCGCCACGGTGCCGAGCAGATCGGTCTGGAGTTGATGGACAGCGTCACGCCGATCCAGCCGATCATGATCGGTGATGCCGGGCGCGCCGTGCGGCTGTCGCAGATGCTGCGCGAGCGCGGCTTGATGGTCACCGCGATTCGTCCACCCACCGTGCCCGCCGGCAGCGCCCGACTACGGGTGACCCTGACCGCGGCCCACAGCGAGGCGCAGGTGCAGCTATTGTTAGAAGGACTGGCTGATTGCTTTGCCCAACTGTCGTCGGAGCCAAGCCATGCGTAATCGCCTGATTCTGTTGCCCGGCTGGGGCCTCGGTGTTTCGCCGATGGAGCCCCTGGCGGCGGCGTTGCACGGGATCGATGAGCATCTGCAGGTCGAAATCGAGCCGTTGCCGGAGCTCGATTCCAGTGACCTGCAAGACTGGCTCGATGAACTCGATGAGCAAATTCCTCAAGATGTATGGCTCGGCGGTTGGTCGTTGGGCGGCATGCTCGCGTCTGAATTGGCGGCGCGCCGTGGCGAACGTTGCTGCGGGTTGCTGACGCTGGCGAGCAATCCGTCTTTTGTTGCGCATGAGCAATGGCCGAGCGCGATGCATGGAGAGACCTTCGACGCGTTTCTCGTCGGTTGCCAGACCGACCCGCGCACGACTCTCAAACGTTTCTCTTTGCTCTGTGCTCAAGGCGCTCAAGACCCGCGCGGCTTGTCGCGGTTGCTGCTCGGCGGCGCGCCGATTGCTGCGCCGAAGACGTTGATGGCCGGGCTGGAGTTGCTCGCGCAACTGGATACTCGCGAAGCTTTGCAAGGGTTTCGCGGGCCGCAGTTGCATCTTTTCGCCGGACAGGATGGCCTGGTGCCGGCGGAAGCGGCGGCGGCGTTGTTTGCGTTGTTGCCAGATATCGAAATTGGTCTGATCGAACAGGCCAGCCATGCGTTTCTTATGGAAGACCCCCATGGAGTGGCGGGCGCAATCCAGGCTTTCTTACATGAGTGCGGTGATGACTGATTTGTCTCTTGTTGCGCTGCCTGGCGGCTTGCCTGACAAGCGTCAGGTCGCGGCCTCCTTTTCCCGTGCGGCGGCCAGTTACGACAGTGTCGCCGAGTTGCAACGTGATGTTGGTAGGCAATTGCTGCAACGCCTGCCGAGCGATTTTGTACCGTCACGATGGCTGGACATGGGCTGCGGCACCGGTTATTTCACCCGTGCGCTGGCCTCGCGTTTCGCCGAGGGCCACGGTGTGGCGCTGGACATCGCCGAGGGCATGCTCAATCACGCGCGCCCATTGGGTGGGGCGCAGCATTTCATTGCTGGCGATGCGGAGCGGCTACCGTTGCAGGATTCGACCTGCGAGCTGATTTTTTCCAGCCTCGCCGTGCAGTGGTGTGCGGATTTCGATGCGGTGCTCAGCGAGGCGTTTCGCGTGCTGAAACCCGGTGGGATTTTCGCGTTTGCTAGTCTCTGTGTAGGGACGTTGTTTGAGTTGCGCGATAGCTGGCGGCAAGTGGATGGCCTGGTGCACGTCAACCGCTTCCGCGAGTTCGCTCGTTATGAGCAGCTGTGTGCGGCCAGTGGGTTGCGTGCGCTGAGTCTGGAGAATCGGCCGCATGTGCTGCATTACCCGGATGTGCGCAGCCTGACTCATGAATTGAAGGCACTGGGGGCGCACAATCTGAATCCGGGACGGCCGGGCGGTTTGACCGGGCGGGCGCGGATTCTCGGGCTGGTCGAGGCTTACGAGCAGTTCCGCGAGGCGTCGGGATTGCCGGCGACTTATCAGGTGGTCTACGCCGTGTTGGAGAAACCCGTATGAGCGCTGCCTATTTCATCACTGGAACCGACACCGATGTCGGCAAGACCACCGTTGCTGCGGGGTTGCTGCATGCGGCGCGTTCGGCCGGATTGAGCACGGCGGCTGGCAAACCGGTCGCCTCGGGGTGCGAAGTCACGCCCAAGGGTTTGCGCAATGCCGACGCGTTGGCGTTGTTGGCCGAGTGTTCGTTGCCGCTGAGTTACAAGCAGGTCAATCCGCTGGCGTTCGAGCCGGCTATCGCCCCGCATCTGGCAGCGCGTGAGGCCGGTGTGGCGCTGACGGTACAATCGTTGCTGGCACCGATGCGCGAGATTTTGGCGATGAATGCCGATTTCACCTTGATTGAAGGTGCGGGTGGCTGGCGCGTGCCCTTGGCGGATCAGGATAATTTGTCGGATCTGGCGATTGCACTGCAGTTGCCGGTGATTTTGGTGGTGGGTGTGCGGCTGGGTTGTATCAGTCATGCCTTGCTGACGGCTGAAGCGATTGCCCGTGATGGTCTGCAACTGGCGGGCTGGGTGGCGAATATCATCGATCCGAAGACGTCGCGGCTGGAGGAAAATCTCGCGACGCTGGCTGAGCGAATCCCGGCGCCTTGCCTTGGCCGAGTGCCGAAACTCAAGGCATTAAGTGCTGAGGCGGTGGCCGAACACCTGCAACTGGATTTGCTCGACTAAGCTTTTGACTATGAGCAGGCACTGTGCCATTAGTGTTTTTGACGGGTGTTTTGCTGGCGCCTCTGCTTCAATAGCGGCAATTGATCCTTCCCAAGGATGAGAACTGTTATGGAAATTTCCGGTAACACAGCTTTTTATGCAGGCCTGAGCTCTATCCAGAGCGGGCAGAACCGCGTCGATCAGGCTGCCAGCCAGATCGCCAACAACACGATTGAGCGTTCGGTCACCAGTCAGTCTTCCGAAGTACAGGTTGACCGTCTGCGCGGCGTGGATCGCAGTCAGCAATCGGATCTGGCCAGCAATATGGTCGATATGGCCCAAGGCAAGTTCCAAGTGGAGCTGGGCGCGAAAGTCGCCAAGGCATCCGATGAAGTGCTCGGTACGATCATCGACACGTTCGCCTGATTTTCAACGCTTCACGCATGCCGGACGCCGCGCCTTGTCGCGGCGTTTTTCGTTGTAAGTCCTTCTCGCTCAACTAATCTTTTTTTATCGTCCGTGGCTCGTTCGAGTCGATGGCGTTGCGTCGTGCGCGGAGTTTGAAACGTGTGATGACGAACGGCAAAAGATCGACGCTTGACAAGATTTCGGCGTAAACGTATGTTTCAAACAACTGTTTGACCGTCACAACAAATCAACGCGGTCGTTCATTCCCGGTTACATCAGCAGAGGTTTATCGCTATGCCTGACTACAAGGCCCCCTTGCGTGATATTCGCTTCGTTCGTGACGAGTTGCTCGGCTACGAAGCGCACTATCAGAGCCTTCCGGCTTGCGCAGACGCGACTCCGGACATGGTTGACGCCATTCTCGAAGAAGGCGCCAAGTTTTGTGAGCAGGTACTGGCACCGCTGAACCGCGTGGGCGACCTCGAAGGTTGCACCTGGAGCGAGTCCGGCGTGAAAACCCCGACGGGCTTCAAAGAGGCATACAAGCAATTCGTTGAAGGCGGCTGGCCAAGCCTCGCTCACGACGTTGAGCACGGCGGCCAAGGCCTGCCTGAGTCGTTGGGTCTGGCCGTCAGCGAAATGGTTGGCGAAGCCAACTGGTCGTGGGGCATGTACCCAGGTCTGTCGCACGGTGCGATGAACACCATCTCCGAGCACGGCACCCCAGAGCAGCAAGAAGCCTATCTGACCAAACTGGTCTCCGGTGAATGGACCGGCACCATGTGCCTGACCGAGCCGCACTGCGGCACCGACCTGGGCATGCTGCGCACCAAGGCCGAACCTCAGGCCGACGGTTCCTACAAAGTCTCCGGCACCAAGATCTTCATTTCGGCCGGTGAACACGACATGGCCGACAACATCGTCCACATCGTACTGGCCCGCCTGCCGGACGCTCCGGCTGGCACCAAAGGCATCTCGCTGTTCATCGTTCCGAAGTTCATGCCCAATGCTGATGGCACCGTCGGTGCACGCAACGCGGTGACCTGCGGTTCGCTGGAACACAAGATGGGCATCCACGGCAACGCCACTTGCGTGATGAACTTCGACGGCGCTACCGGTTTCCTGATCGGCCCGGCCAACAAAGGCCTGAACTGCATGTTCACCTTCATGAACACCGCACGTCTGGGTACCGCGCTGCAAGGTCTGGCCCACGCCGAAATCGGTTTCCAGGGCGGCCTGAAATACGCTCGCGATCGTCTGCAAATGCGCTCCCTGACTGGCCCGAAAGCGCCGGAAAAAGCCGCTGACCCGATCATCGTTCACCCAGACGTACGCCGCATGCTGTTGACCATGAAGGCATTCGCCGAAGGCAACCGTGCGATGGTGTACTTCACCGCCAAACAGGTCGACATCGTCAAGTACGGCGTCGATGAAGAAGAGAAGAAGAAAGCCGACGCACTGCTGGCCTTCATGACGCCGATCGCCAAAGCGTTCATGACCGAAGTCGGTTTCGAATCCGCCAACCACGGCGTGCAGATCTACGGCGGCCACGGCTTCATCGCCGAGTGGGGCATGGAACAGAACGTTCGCGACAGCCGCATTTCGATGCTGTACGAAGGCACCACCGGTATCCAGGCACTCGACTTGCTCGGCCGTAAAGTGCTGATGACTCAAGGCGAGGCCCTGAAAGGCTTCACCAAGATCGTCCACAAGTTCTGCCAGAACAACGAAGGCAACGAAGCCGTTGCCGAATTCGTTGCACCGCTGGCTGCAATCAACAAGGAATGGGGCGAGCTGACCATGAAGGTCGGTATGGCTGCCATGAAAGATCGCGAAGAAGTCGGCGCGGCCTCCGTGGACTACCTGATGTACTCCGGTTATGCCTGCCTGGCTTACTTCTGGGCTGACATGGCACGTCTGGCCGCCGAAAAGCTGGCAGAAGGCACTGGCGACGCGGCGTTCTACACCGCCAAGCTGCAAACCGCGCGCTTCTACTTCCAGCGCATTCTGCCGCGTACCCGCACTCACGTGGCCACCATGCTGTCGGGCGCCAACAACCTGATGGACATGAAAGAAGAAGACTTCGCACTGGGCTATTAAGCCTTAACGCGGTCTTGTGAAAAACCGCTGTCCTTCGGGGCAGCGGTTTTTTTGTTTGTGGATTGCTCAGAAACCCGGGTTTTCTGCCGTTAAAGAGATTGCGTGTGATCTGGATCACATTGTGTGTGCTTAACTGACCACATTGCAGGCACAATGCCATCTCTTTGATATGACGGGTCGGAGCTTTACCCTTGCCGCGTTCTTCCGCTGTACGTTTCAGTCATTTTTTACCTTCACTGCTGTTGTTACTCGCGGGGTTGGCGGCTGCGTACGTCAAAGACCTCAACGTGTTCTTCACTTCTCTGTTCAACGTATTGCCGACCTTGGTGCTGTTGTTGGGCGGTGCTTATTGCGCGGTTTACCGACGCCAGCGCGAACTGTTCCTGATGCTCACGGTGTACATCGCCTACTTCCTGCTCGACACCCAGACCGACTATTACCGCGACAACGGCAAAGTCCGTGAAGACGCCGCGGTGGTTTTCCATCTGGTTTGCTTGTTGTTGCCGTTGTTGTTCGGTCTGTTCGCTGCATGGCAGGAACGCACGCACCTGTTTCAGGACATGGTGGCGCGGTTCGCCGTATTGCTGGCGTTCGGCAGCGTGGCGTTAGGCTTGGAACAAAGTTATCCCCAGGCGTTGCTGATGTGGCTTTCCGAGATCCGCTGGCCGGCGCTGCACGGCGCCTGGATGAGCCTGATCCAGATGTCTTATCCGGTTTTCCTCTCGGCCTTCCTCTTGCTGGCCTGGCAATACTGGCGCAACCCGCGTCCGCTGCACGCGGCGCAACTGGTCGGGTTGCTCGGGGTGTTCTGGATGCTGCCGAAAACCTTCATCCTGCCGTTCACCCTGAACATCATGTGCAGCCAGGTGATGCTGATGATTGCCGCCGCCGTGGCGCACGAGGCTTACCAAATGGCCTTCCGCGACGAACTGACCGGCCTGCCGGGCCGTCGCGCGCTCAACGAACGCATGCAGCGCCTTGGCCGTAACTATGTGCTGGCGATGAGCGACGTCGATCACTTCAAGAAATTCAACGATACCCACGGCCACGACGTCGGAGACCAGGTATTGCGGCTGGTCGCCAGCAAATTGTCGAAAATCAGCGGTGGCGGTAGGGCGTATCGCTATGGCGGTGAGGAATTTGCCCTGGTGTTCGCAGGCAAAACCCTTGAGGAATGCATGCCGCATCTGGAAGTGATCCGCGAGTCGATTGCCTCCTACAACATCCAACTGCGCAATCAGGAGAACCGTCCGAACGACGATCAGCAAGGACGTCAGCGTCGCGCCGGCTCCGGTGCTTCGAGCGTGTCGGTGACGGTGAGTATCGGCGTCGCCGAACGCGTTGAGCAGCGCAACCCGGAGCAAGTCCTGAAATCCGCTGACGAGGCGCTCTACAGCGCCAAAGGCGCAGGGCGAAACTGCGTCGTCGCGTTTGGGCAGAACCGTCGTGGCGCGGTGCGCATGGACACGGCCGCAGGTTGAGTGATGACGGCGCATTCAGCGTCTGCACAATGATTGTCGGGCGTGGTGGCCAGCAGTAGGTTGAGGAAATCTGCTGACGGAGAAGCCACCATGCCTGAGTACAAAGCTCCCCTGCGCGACATGCGCTTTCTGATCGACCACGTCTTCGACTTCCACGCCAACTACGCCGCCCTTGGCGCCCACGACGCCAGCCCGGACATGATCAACGCGATCCTCGAAGAAGGCGCGAAGTTCTGTGAGAACGTTCTCGCACCGCTCAATCGCAGCGGTGACGAAGAGGGCTGCCATTTCGACAATGGCGTGGTGACAACGCCTGCAGGCTTCAAGCAAGCCTTCGCACAATATGTCGAGGGTGGCTGGCACGGACTGGCGGCGGATCCGGCTTACGGCGGTCAGGGGCTACCGAGTTCGCTGGGGCTGGTGATCAGTGAAATGGTCGGCTCCAGCAACACTTCCTGGGGCATGTACCCGGGGTTGACCCACGGCGCGATGTCGGCGATCCATGCCCACGGCACCGCCGAGCAGAAAGACACCTACCTGAACAAACTCACCGCCGGCCAATGGACCGGCACCATGTGCCTGACCGAAGTCCATTGCGGCACCGATCTGGGCATCATCAAGACCCGCGCCGCGCCTCAGGCTGACGGCAGCTACGCGGTCACCGGCAGCAAGATTTTCATCTCCGCCGGTGAGCACGACATGAGCGACAACATCATCCATCTGGTGCTGGCAAAGCTGCCGGACGCGCCGGCCGGAACCAAGGGGATTTCGCTGTTTATCGTGCCGAAATTTCTCCCGGATGCGGCAGGTGAGGCAGGGCAGCGCAACGGCGTTTCCTGCGGCTCGATCGAGCACAAAATGGGCATCAAGGCGTCGGCCACCTGCGTGCTGAATTTTGACGGCGCCACGGGCTACTTGATCGGCGAGCCGAACAAGGGCCTCAACTGCATGTTCACCATGATGAATCACGCGCGACTCGGCACCGGCATGCAGGGCTTGTGTCTGGGCGAGGCGAGCTTCCAGGGTGCGATCAAATACGCCAACGACCGGTTGCAGATGCGCTCACTGACCGGCGCCAAAGCCCCGGACAAAGCAGCAGACCCGATCATCGTCCACCCGGACGTGCGGCGCATGTTGCTGACCATGAAAGCCTTCAACGAAGGCAACCGCGCGCTGACGTACTTCACCGCGCAGATGCTCGACGTTGCGCACCTGAGCAGCGATGCCGAGGCGCGACAGGAAGCCGAAGACTTGCTGGCGTTCCTCACGCCGATCTGCAAGGCGTTCATGACCGACACCGGCCTGGAAGTGACCAATCACGGCATGCAGGTGTTTGGCGGCCACGGTTTCATTCGTGAATGGGGTATGGAGCAGTTGGTCCGCGATTGCCGGATTGCGCCGATTTATGAGGGCACCAACGGCATTCAGGCGCTGGACCTGCTCGGGCGCAAAGTGCTGGGCAGTCAGGGCAAGTTGCTGCGCGGCTTTACCAAAATCGTCCACAAGTTCTGCGCGGCCAACCATGAGCATCCGCAATTGGGCAGTTTTGTTGCGCAACTCAATGAGTTGAACCAGCAATGGGGTGACCTGACCATGAAGGTCGGCATGGCGGCGATGAAGAACCCGGATGAAGTCGGCGCGGCGTCGGTGGATTACCTGATGTACAGCGGTTACATCATCCTCGGGTATCTGTGGTTGCGTATGGCGTTGGTGGCGCAGGTGCAGCTGGACGCGGGTGAGGGAGAGGCGGATTACCTGCGGGGCAAATTGGCGACTTGTGAGTTCTACTTCAAGCGCTTGTTACCGCGTACGGCTGCGCATCGGGCGGCGATTGAGGCGGGGAGTGATTGCTTGATGAAGTTGCCTGCCGAATTTTTTGCGCTTTAGGAAAGATCAAAAGATCGCAGCCTGCGGCAGCTCCTACAGGGGATTGAGTTTTATCTGTAGGAGTTGACGCAGACTGCGATTTTTCTGGTGACCAAAAATAACAAATCAGTCACAGGTTGACCCTATGTGTCGCAAAAGTTGTTGGGGTACACTCCGGCTCAACGAAAACACCATTCCACGAATCACCGTTTAGATCTTGCGAGGTTTGCCATGGCTGACTACAAAGCGCCGCTGCGCGATATGCGCTTCGTCCTCAATGAAGTATTCGAAGTCGCCAAGCTCTGGGCCGAACTGCCGGCCCTGGCCGAGACTGTCGATGCCGAAACTGTTGAAGCCATTCTCGAAGAGGCCGGCAAGGTCACCAGCAAAAGCATCGCACCGCTGAGCCGCGCCGCCGACGAAGAAGGTTGCCATTGGGCGGACGGTGCCGTCACCACGCCGGCCGGATTCCCCCAGGCTTATCAGACGTACGCCGAAGGCGGCTGGGTTGGCGTCGGTGGCGATCCGCAGTACGGCGGCATGGGCATGCCCAAAGCCGTGTCGGCCCAGGTCGAAGAGATGGTCAACTCCGCCAGCCTGTCCTTCGGTCTGTACCCGATGTTGACCGCCGGCGCCTGCCTGTCGATCAACGCCCACGCCAGCGAAGAGCTGAAAGCCGCCTACCTGCCGAACATGTACGCCGGCGTCTGGGCCGGTTCGATGTGCCTGACCGAGCCGCACGCCGGTACCGACCTGGGGATTATTCGTACGAAGGCTGAGCCTCAGGCCGACGGTTCCTACAAGGTCAGCGGCACCAAGATCTTCATCACCGGTGGCGAACACGACCTCACCGAAAACATCATTCACCTGGTGCTGGCGAAACTGCCGGACGCACCGGCGGGCCCGAAAGGCATCTCGTTGTTTCTGGTGCCGAAGTTCATGGTCAATGCCGACGGCAGCCTCGGCGCGCGCAACCCGGCCAACTGCGGTTCGATCGAGCACAAGATGGGCATTCAGGCGTCCGCAACCTGCGTGATGAACTTCGACGAAGCCGTGGGTTATCTGGTCGGCGAGCCGAACAAAGGCCTCAACGCGATGTTCACCATGATGAACTACGAGCGTCTGGGCGTCGGCATCCAAGGCCTGGCGACCGGCGAGCGTTCGTACCAGAACGCCGTTGAATACGCCCGCGACCGTTTGCAAAGCCGTTCGCCAACCGGCGCGCAAAACAAAGACAAAGTCGCTGACCCGATCATCGTCCACCCGGACGTGCGTCGCATGCTGCTGACCATGAAAGCCTCGAACGAAGGTGGCCGTGCGTTCTCCACCTACGTAGCGATGCAACTCGACACCGCCAAGTTCAGCGAAGACGCGACCACCCGTAAGCGTGCGGAAGATCTGGTCGCGTTGCTGACGCCTGTGGCCAAGGCATTCCTCACCGATCTGGGTCTGGAAACCACCGTGCACGGCCAGCAGATTTTTGGCGGCCACGGCTACATCCGCGAGTGGGGCCAAGAGCAACTGGTGCGTGACGTGCGCATCACGCAGATTTACGAAGGCACCAACGGCATTCAGGCACTGGACCTGGTCGGGCGCAAGATCGTCGGCAGCGGCGGCGCGTTCTACAAGCTGTTCGCTGACGAGATCCGCCACTTCACCGCGACCGCCAGTGCTGATCTGGGCGAATTCACCAAGCCGCTGAACGATGCCGTCGACACCCTCGATGAACTGACTTCGTGGTTGCTGGACCGGGCAAAAAACAACCCGAATGAAATCGGCGCGGCCTCGGTGGAATATCTGCAAGCGTTCGGCTACACCGCTTATGCCTATATGTGGGCATTGATGGCCAAAGCGGCGCTGGGCAAAGAAGCACAGGAAGATTTCTATGCCAGCAAGCTCGGCACTGCGCGCTTCTATTTCGCCCGTCTGCTGCCGCGCATTCACTCGTTGAGCGCGTCGGTGAAGGCGGGGAGCGAGTCGCTGTTCCTGTTGGACGCGGCGCAATTCTGATGATGTAACGTGATGTAAGCATTTGCTTACATCACGTGCTGCTGTTCTCCCCTATGCGAGGATTGGATCCAGAGCTAATCTACATTTCATGGACGTCGCGCAGGAAGCGCAAAGCAACAACACGGACACGTAGGATTCTGCCAGGGTGGCGGAGTGAAATGGATGTCAGGGAAACAGTCTGCAAAGCCCCGCTTCGGCGGGGTTTTCTTTTGCCTGAAGAAAAGTGCTCAGCCCAAGGTCGGCGGCTTCGCTTCACGCTCCATCACTTCTTCCAGCAATGTGCGCAGCAGCGCCAAAGACGCCTGCTGACGTTGTACATCGCGGCACACCAGCCCGACTTTCAACGGCACGCGGGGTTCGCTCAGCGGTTTCCACAGCAGATCCTGATCGTCGTACTCCTTCTGCGAACGCCCCGGCAACACTGTCGCCAGTTTGGTATGCGGCAAACTGTCGAGAATCCCGACCATATTGTTCAGTTCGGCCTGCACCTGCGGGCGGCGTCCGAGGCTGGTCAATTGCGCCTGCCAGATCTGGCGGATCTGGAATTCTTCGCCCAACAGCAACATCGGCAACTCGGCGGCCTGGCGCATCGAGACCTTCTTGAATTCACGCAACGGATGATCCGCCGGGATGACCAGCGTCAGTTCATCTTCGTAGAGCATCACGCCATGCAGGCCCGGCTGGCGTGGCGGTAGATAACTGATGCCGATATCCAATGAGCCGTTGAGCAAGCGCCGTTCGATCTCCAGCCCGGTCAACTCATAGATTTGCACCACAAGGTGTGGCTGAGCCTTGCGCACCCGCTCCAGCATTTGCGGCACCAGACTGGTGTGAACCGTCTGCAACACGCCAATCGCCAAAGTGCGCAACGCCTGACCCTTGAAGTTTCCTAACGCCTCACGCGCCCGTTGCAAGCCGTCAAGCAAGGGCAGGGCGTGGTTATACAACGTATGCGCGGCGAGGGTTGGCAGCAGGCGTTTGCTGCTGCGCTCGAATAGCGTCACGTCGAGGTTTTGCTCGAGCTGGCGAATCTGCTGCGACAACGCCGGTTGCGAGATTGACAGGCGTTCAGCGGCCCGGCCGACATGGCCCTCTTCGTAGACCGCGACGAAATAACGCAGTTGTTTGAAATCCATAAGTAATGCTTATCGAAAATGCTGGTAAATCGAAATGGCCCGAAGCCGTCAGTGAGCCTAGTCTAACCGCAATCACAAGGCTTACAGGGCCAGAGAGCGCGATGAATAGCGTTTGCTTCTACAGTGTTTGCATAGGCAGTTCAAAAAACCTCGAACGGGGTTTTTTCCAATGAATCTGTTCAGTTTGCGGCGTCAGGCGCCGAGTCTTGATGATCTGGCGTTCGAGGCTGGCCCTTCAGACCTCAGCGAGAACCTGAGCGCCGAGCGGCTAATGCCTAGCGTCGAGCGGCCTCAGCAAGTTTTCGTTCGCGGTCAGGGTTCCTGGCTGTGGGACAGCAACGACCGTGCGTACCTCGACTTTTCTCAGGCTGGCGGCGCCAACAGCCTTGGCCACAGTCCTTCGGCACTGGTCAAAGCCATCGCCAGTCAGGCTCAGGCCCTGATCAATCCCGGTTTCAATTTGCACAATCGCGGCATGCTCAGTCTTGCCGAGCGCCTCTGCGCCAGTACGTCCAGCGATCAGGCCTATTTGCTCAACAGCGGCAGTGAAGCGTGTGAAGCGGCGATCAAACTCGCGCGCAAATGGGGGCAACTGCATCGCGGTGGCGCCTCGCGGATCATTGTTGCGAAGCAAGGCTGTCATGGCCGTAGTCTGGCGACGATTTCGGCGTCGGACAGTTGCAACCTGCACAACCGTTTCGCGCCACTGCTGCCCGGCTTCGATCTGGTGCCGTTCAACGACTTGCCGGCGCTGCACGCGGCGGTCGATGCGCAGACCGTGGCGATCATGCTTGAGCCGATCCAGAGCGATGCCGGGGTCGTGCCGGCCACCGAGCTGTACCTCAAAGGTGTCGAACGTCTGTGCCGTGAGTTGGGCATTCTGCTGATCCTCGACGAAGTACAAACCGGCATCGGCCGCTGCGGCACCTTGCTCGCCGAGCAATCCTACGGCGTGCGCGCCGATATCGTCGTGCTCGGCAAAGGGCTTGGCGGCGGTGTGCCGCTGGCAGCGCTATTGGCGCGGGGCAAGGCCTGCTGTTTCGACGCCGGCGAACTCGGCGGCACCCATCACGGTAATGCGCTGATGACGGCGGCCGGTCTGGTGGTGCTCGACAGCGTGCACGACCGCAGTTTTCTCGAACAGGTCAACGACAATGGTCAGCATCTGCGCGAAGGCCTGGCCCGATTGGCGCATCGCTATGGTCACGGCGAACTGCGCGGGCAAGGCCTGTTCTACGGGCTGACTCTGTCAGACGATTCCGCCGACGCGGTGATCCATGCCGCCCTGCACGAAGGCCTGCTGCTCAACGCCCCGCAAGCCAATTGCCTGCGCTTCACCCCGGCACTCACCGTCAGCAAAACCAATATCGACGAAATGCTCCTGCGCCTGGCCCGCGCCTTCTCGCGTGTGCGAACAGCGCAGCTGCAATGCCGCAAAGGGATTGCCGTCTGAGCTGAAGTTTCCTACCCGATTTCAAGAACCGTCTCGCGGTATAACGCACGCCCTACGCCTGATTCTTTTGGCGTGGGGCGTTTTTTTGAGGGTGGTGGTGGCGATCAAATGGCAACTGCACTGAACCCTGACGAACGGCGCGGGTCGATTAGCTTGTATGGCTCATGTGAGCCAACCCCCATTCAGGAGCTGACCCATGGACTTCATTCGCATCATCATCGCCATTCTGTTGCCACCACTGGGTGTGTTTCTGCAGGTCGGGTTTGGCGGGGCGTTCTGGTTGAACATTCTGCTGACGTTGTGCGGGTACATTCCGGGAATCGTGCATGCGGTGTACATCATCGCCAAGCGCTGAGTCCCGCGGCGCTGTATAGATAGCTTTCGCGAGCAGGCTCGCTCCCACAGGAGATTTGTGAGCAACACACATCTAATGTGGGAGCGAGCCTGCTCGCGAATGCAGCGACGCCATTTCCAAATGGGTTCGATGATCAGTCTGCGAGCCCCATCACCCGCCGATAAAACTTGCATTCCTGCTCCAGCGCGTGCGCCTGATTGACCGCGCGGCGGAAGCCGTGGCGCTCGTCGGGGTAGTAATGCGCCTCGACCGGAATGCCGTTCTGCTCCAGCGCCGTGACCATGTCACGGGTCTGTTGCGGAACGACGACCGCATCCAGTTCACCCTGAAAGAAGATCACCGGCACACGGATATTGCTCGCGTGCAGCAGGGGTGTGCGTGCGGCGTAGCGTTCGGCGTCCTGCTCGGGATCGCCGATCAGCCAGTCGAGATAGTCGCCTTCAAATTTGTGTGTCGCCCGAGCCAGCGCCACCGGATCGCTGACCCCGTATAAACTGGCGCCCGCGCGGAAAACCTGATGGAACGCCAAGGCGCACAACGTCGTATAGCCGCCAGCGCTGCCGCCACGAATAAATGCATTGTTGCCGTCGATCATTTCGCGTTCAGCGAGGTATTCCACTACCGCACAGGCATCCTCGACATCCACCTCTCCCCAGCTCAGGTGGAGCGCCTGACGATATTCCCGGCCATAACCACTGCTACCGCGATAGTTGAGATCAGCGACGGCGAAGCCGCGTTGCGTCCAGTACTGGATGCGCGGGTCGAGCATCGGGTAGCAGGCCGACGTCGGGCCGCCATGGATGAACACCACCAGCGGCGGTTTTGCCTCGCCGTTCATGGCCGGGTAAAAGAATCCGTGAGCCTCGCCCGAACCGCTGGGATAACGCAGGGTTTGCGGGCGGCTGATGCGTTCGGCGGGCAGCGGTGCGACACCGCCGGCCAGCACCTTCACTTTACGAGACGCGCGATCAATCGCGATCACGGCGGAAGGACTGATCGGTGAAGCGGCGATGCAGTAGATGAATTGTTCATCGATAGCGAGATGGCGAAAGCGACTGTAATCGCCAGTGAAGTCTTCAGCGCCGAGCGCCAGACGACCGAAACCACCTTCGCTCCAACTGGCCAAAAAGGCTTCGCCGACAGGCAACCAAGTGCAGCCGCCCAATTGCCACGGCGCGGGTGCATGGTCGGCCTCGGCACTCTGGAGCGGTTGCAAGCCATCAGATGTTTCGCCCCACGGCTGCCAGAATCCGCCGCGATCGGTCAGGCACAACAAGCGACCGTTGGCATCGAATCGCGGTTGCTGGATCGACTCTTCAACGCCATCACCCGCCAGGCAGCGCGGTGCTGAAAAGCGGCCATCCGCCACGCGCTCAGCCACCATCAGTCGAGTCGACGTCCACGGCTGATGCGGCCGACTCCACTCTATCCACGCCAACCGCTGGCCATCAGGACTTACCGTCGGCGCGGCGTAAAAGTCCGCGCCTTCGGCCAACACTCGACGAGCACCGTCCGCCAGATCAATCGTCACCAGCCGATGCGTATCGTGCTGCTCCTCAACCGCCAACACCTGCCCATCAGCACAATGCAGATCGCCGTAACGACAATCGCCCGAAGTCAGCGCTTGCGGCTCGCCATCCAGCGCCTGGCGATACAACTGTTGATCCGTCTCACCGACGAAAACCACCCCGTCAGGCGTCAGACAAAATGCGCCGCCACCATATTCGTACACGCGACTGCGCACGCTGAAGCCATTCGGCGTCAGACATTTCGCCACGCCATCGCGCCAATGCCAAATCCGGCACGCCGCATCTTCCGGGCGATATTCATTCCAGAACAAGCCATTGGCGCCGAGTTGCAGTTCGGCGAAGTCCATCCCGGCGGCGACGGCTTGGGTAGCGCTGAAAGGTTCAGCCCTTGGCGATGAGGCGTGAGTTTCGTTCATTGCGAAAGGCCAATTGTTCAATGGTTTGAGTGGCGGTCTCGGCTTCTTCGCGGGCCTTGAGGATCACGCCGTGATGTTCGGACTTGCTGCACACAGGGTCGGCGTTGCTTGCATCACCGGTGAGCATGAACGCCTGACAGCGACAGCCGCCGAAGTCCTTTTCTTTCTCGTCGCAGGAGCGGCACGGCTCGGGCATCCAGTCGTAACCGCGAAAGCGGTTGAAGCCGAACGAGTCGTACCAGATGTGCTGCATGCTGTGGTCGCGCACGTTGGGAAATTGTACCGGCATCTGCCGGGCGCCATGACAGGGCAGAGCGGTGCCGTCCGGTGTGACCGTCAGGAAGATGCTGCCCCAGCCGTTCATGCAGGCTTTCGGGCGTTCTTCGTAATAGTCCGGAGTGACGAAAATCAGCTTGCACGGATGCCCTTCGGCTTCCAGTTTGGCCCGGTATTCATTGGTGATGCGTTCAGCGCGTACCAGTTGCTCTTTGGTCGGCAACAGGCCGACACGATTGAGCTGCGCCCAACCATAGAACTGGCAGGTGGCAAGTTCCACGAAGTCGGCTTCCAGCGCGATACACAGCTCGATGATGCGGTCGATCTTGTCGATGTTGTGCCGATGGGTGACGAAGTTCAGCACCATCGGGTAGCCGTGAGCCTTGACCGCGCGGGCCATTTCCAGCTTCTGCGCGAAGGCCTTTTTTGAGCCGGCCAACAAGTTGTTCACTTGCTCGTCGCTGGCCTGAAAACTGATCTGGATGTGATCGAGCCCAGCCTTTTTGAAGTCGCTGATTTTCTGCTCGGTGAGGCCGATGCCAGAGGTGATCAGGTTGGTGTAGAAACCCAGCTTGCGCGCCTCGGCAATCAGCTCCGCAAGGTCCTGACGCACCAGCGGCTCGCCGCCGGAAAAGCCCAGTTGCGCGGCGCCCATCTCCCGCGCTTCACGAAACACCTTGATCCACTGCTCGGTGCTCAGCTCCTTGCCCTGCTCGGCGAAATCCAGTGGATTGGAGCAGTACGGGCATTGCAGCGGGCAGCGGTAGGTCAGCTCAGCGAGCAGCCACAGCGGCAGGCCGACTTCAGGCTTGGGCGGCAGATCAGGCAAGTTCGATCCAGTGCTGCGCACGGGCAACCTCCATGAATTGCTCGATGTCTTCACCGAGCTCTGGCACGCCGGGGAACTGCTCATCGAGTTGGGCGATGATCGCCGCGACATCACGTTCGCCGTCAATCAAACCGCCGATCAACGCAGCGGTTTGGTTGAGTTTGATCATGCCTTCCGGATACAGCAACACATGGCCTTTCTGCGCCGGTTCGTACTGGAAGCGGTAGCCGGGACGCCAGGTCGGGGTTTTGCTGCGGTCGAAACTCATAAGGTGATTCCTTTATGCCAGACGCGTTGTTCGGTGACGCTGTGATACGGCGGACGTTTCAGTTCGTAGGCCATGCTCATGGCATCGAGCATGCTCCAAAGAATGTCCAGTTTGAACTGGAGAATTTCCAGCATGCGCTCCTGTCCTGCGCGTGTCTTGTAGTGCTCCAGCGTGATCGCCAGACCGTGCTCGACATCCCGCCGCGCCTGACCGAGGCGGGTACGGAAATACTCGTAACCGGCCGGGTCGATCCACGGGTAATGCTGCGGCCAGCTGTCGAGGCGCGACTGATGGATCTGCGGCGCGAACAGCTCGGTCAGCGAGCTGCTGGCGGCTTCCTGCCAACTGGCGCGGCGGGCAAAGTTGACGTAGGCGTCGACGGCGAAACGCACGCCGGGCAGCACCAGTTCCTGGGAGCGCAGTTGATCCGGGTCGAGGCCGACGGCCTGGCCGAGCCGCAGCCACGCTTCGATGCCGCCGTCTTCACCGGGTGCGCCGTCGTGGTCGAGCAGGCGCTGAATCCATTCGCGACGGATTTCGCGATCCGGGCAATTGGCGAGGATCGCCGCGTCTTTCAGGGGGATGTTCACCTGATAGTAGAAACGGTTGGCGACCCAGCCCTGAATCTGCTCGCGTGTGGCGCGACCTTCGTACATCGCCACGTGATACGGGTGATAGATGTGGTAGTAGGCGCCTTTGGCGCGCAGGGCCGCTTCGAATTCGGCGGGGGACATTGGTTGATCGGTCATTGCGGTTCTCCGGGGAACAACCCTAGAAATCTCTTTTGTTGGTACTGGCCTCTTCGCGAGCAGGCTCGCTCCCACAGGTTGAACGCTTTCGAATGTGGGAGCGAGCCTGCTCGCGAATGCCGCGCAACGGTCTCAACGGTTACAGCACAATACTCATGCCGTCATACGCCACTTCAACATCACGTCGCGCCAGCTCTGCACGCTCCGGCGAATCCTCATCGAGAATCGGGTTGGTGTTGTTGATGTGGATAAGCACCTTGCGCTGCTCGGGAAGCTGTTCCAGCACTTCGAGCATGCCGCCAGGCCCGTTCTGTGCCAGATGGCCCATCTCGCGCCCGGTGCGGGTGCCGACGCCACGGCGCTGCATCTCATCGTCATCCCACATCGTGCCGTCGACCAACAGGCAATCGCTGCCCGCCATGATCTCCAGCAGCGGTGCGTCGACCTTGCCCAACCCCGGCGCGTAGAACAATTTGCCGCCAGTCTTCAGGTCTTCGACGATCAAACCGATGTTGTCGCCAGGATGCGGATCAAAGCGGTGCGGCGAATACGGTGGCGCTGCACTGCGCAGTGGCAACGGGGTAAAGCGCAGGTTCGGGCACGCCGCAACCGTGAAGCTCTGATCGAGTTCGATGCGGTTCCAGTCCAGCCCACCGTTCCAGTGGGTAAGCATCTTGAACAGCGGGAAACCGGTGCTGAGGTCTTCGTGAACCATGTCCGTGCACCAGACCTGATGCGGGCAGCCTTCGCGCAGGCTGAGCAGGCCGGTGGTGTGGTCGATCTGGCTGTCCATCAGGATGATCGCGCTGATGCCGGTGTCACGCAGGGCGCGGCCTGGTTGCATCGGAGCAAAGCTTTGCAGCTGCGCGCGGATGTCCGGCGAGGCGTTGCACAGCACCCAGTTCACGCCGTCATCGGAAATCGCGATGGACGATTGGGTGCGGGCCTTGGCATTCAGGCTGCCGTCGCGAAAGCCTGCGCAGTTGACGCAGTTGCAGTTCCACTGCGGAAAACCGCCACCGGCGGCCGAACCCAGAATCTGGACGAACATGAACGCTCCATCATTTCAACGCTGAAAATAAAACGCCCCGGCGAGCCGAGGCGTTGCACTGCAATTCTACGTAAGCAGAACTCAGCGGCTGGCGAAGTACATGGTGACTTCGAAGCCGATGCGCAGGTCGGTGTAAGCAGGTTTTGTCCAGGACATAAGGTGACTCCTCAATGGGTGGGTGGGATAGCGCTATCCATAGGTATAGTCCACGGCAGCGCAGGGATGTTCCAAATAGTTAGGCTGCTATGTTACTCAAAATTTCCAGGTGATGGCCCGTGAATCTTTGAGAAAGCTCCTTGCAGCGTTGGTAATGATCATTTTGCCGCTTGCCAAGGCGCGCCGGGCGCCGGCTCGTTGGCGAGGCAGAGCCAGCCGCCTTCGGCAGTGTTTAACCGTTGCGCCGCTGCCAGCAGTGTCGGTCGATCGAGGCGGCCGATTGCGCCGGCCAGTTGCACCAGGTAATCCGACGAGTGGCCAGCGAGTTTCGCCTGCCAGAGCAGCTCGGCAGCGTTTTGGGTCGACAGATTGCTGCCGTCGAATTGCTCGGCGAGCACTTGACCGAGTTGCTTGAGCCCCTCGTCATCAAGGTTCTCGATCAGTACGGCAGTGCCTGCGATGAATTGCTCAATGTGCTTGAGCAGGTCCGTGGTCGCGACGTCAGGCGATTGCACACCGAACAGCAACCCGGTCTGGCCATGTATTTGTCGCAGCGCGCTGAACACTGCGTAACCCAGCTGCAATTCTCCGCGCAGGCGCTGATAGAAGGGCGTCTGGCACAGTTGTGCAAGCATACGCCAGGCGGCCTCGTCGGTGATGTCGCGGCTGGCGGTCGGGCAAAACAGCAGCAAGGCATGTTCGCTGGACGCGGTGTCGATGTGGCGCCACAGATGTTGGGGCGGGAGCGCTGCCGGTGCCGGCAATTGATTGTCCGGGATGCCCGGAATGCGGCTCAGGGCCAAACCCATGGCGGATTGAGTCTGTGGGCTGAGGCCCAGGGCCAGGCCGTCCCAGCGCGAAGTTGTCCACAGGTGTTTGGCATCGTCACTGGTTTTCGCTGTTTCAAGGCCATGCTCCGGGAACGCCTTCAGCAGTTTACGGATGGGCATCAACGCCGTTTCTGCTTCGCCCTGCGCGGAATTGGCGTCTACTTGCGTCAGACATTTCAGCGCGTGTTCAAGGACGCCGGGCATCGGCTCTTGCAGGCCGATCAGTTTCAGCAGCCATTGATTTCCGGAAGTGCTGAGCGATACCTCGACCCCGGCCTGACGCGCGTCATCCTGAGTTTCTCGCAGGCTGCGCAACAGCTTCGCTTGCACGTCTGCAGTGGCCGCGGCCTGCAACTGCCAGCGCAAATAAATCGCACCGTCATCAGTGGTGTCTGGCAATGCCTGGCTGAACAGCATCGGCGAGCGTTCACGGCGACCGCGCGAGCGATCCTGAGCGAACGTGCGCAGGCCACGGTGGGCGCTGGTTTGCCCGCGAATCAGACCGGCGTTGGCCAGCGGTTCGCTGGCGCGCAGAAAGGGGTTGGCGGCAGGCAGGTGCCAGTGATCACTGAAGTTATCCACAACGCCGATTTCGCGGAGGATTTGTGTCAGGGCTTGAGCGCCGAAATCGGTCAGCCCGTTTTCTCGCTGTTCACTGTCGAGCCGCGCCAATTGCAGTGCGCCACTGACTTGTTGCTGACGCTTGAGCAGGGCTGCATATTCCTCGCGAAGGGGCGTCCAGTTCTGTTGCGCGAAGAAGCTCAGCCAATCCAACACGTGTTCGCCAATGGCATTCAGCGATTCGGTGGCAGCGCTGAACTCCAGGTGCAGCAGCGCCTGCCCGGCAAAGTGGTACAGCGGCGCGGCTTTCAAATCGCCGGCCAGCCCCTGATTTTGCAAAAAGACCAACAATCCACCCGGTTTGGCGTTGTTCAGCCAATGGCAGAGAAACGCCAAAGCCTCTACCGAGGCGTCGGGCAAAGCGTCGAACGCGAACAGCAGATCGCCGCGTCGCTCACCGACCTGTTGATAACTTTTCACCGCCAGCGGGATGGGAGCGGCCTGGGTAACTTTATCCCCAACCGGTAATGCCGTCGCAAACTGCTCCGCCAGCGTGCGCAATTGATCAACGCTCTGCGGCCCCACCAGGCTCAGGGTCATCTGTCCGGTGCGATAAAACTGCTGGTGGAAACCTTGCAACGCCTGTTGAAACCCAGGTTGCTCAATTTGCAGGCTGTCCCGATTCCCCGCATGAAAGCCGCGTAACGGATGCGCTGCCGGTAAACCTTCGTACAGCGCAAACTGCTGCTGCGCCGCAGGATCCTGCGACCATGCGACAAATTCCGCCTGCAACACTTCCCGTTCCCGCCGTTGATCGTCCAGATTCATACGCGGCTTGGTGAGCATGTCTGACAGACGCTCCAGCCCACCGCTGAATGCAGCGGTCGGCAACTCAAAGAAAAAGTCAGTACTGCGTTCGCGAGTGCTGGCATTCACCTGACCGCCGTAACTTTGCACGTAGGCCATCAGCCCTTCGTTTGCAGGAAAACGCGCAGTGCCGAGAAACAGCAAATGCTCAAGAAAATGCGCCAGTCCCGGCCACGCCAATGGCACGTCATGGCTGCCAGCAGCCACTCGCAACGCCGCAGCGCTGCGCTTCAGACCGGGCACGTGACGCAGGGTCACGCGCAAGCCGTTGGCCAGGGTTTCAGTGTGGGTGCGGGGGTGAGTCGGCGCAGGCATGGGCACTTCCAGAACAGTGAAGTGCCAATGCTAGCGGATTAGCGCTTGCCGAGCGCGCTGTAAAGCTCGGGGCGACGGTCTTGCAGGTAACGATTGGCAGCGCGGGAGTCGAGCATCAACTGCCGATCCAGCTCGCCGACGATCAACGCTTCATCGAGCCCGGCCTGCGCGATACGGCTGCCATCCGGTGCGGCGATGCTGCTTTGCCCGCAATAGTGAATGTCGCCTTCGCTGCCGCAATAGTTGGCGTATGCCACGTAACACTGGTTTTCGAAGGCTCGAGAACGCACGGTGACGTCCGCGACGAAATCGAACGGAATCATGTTCGCCGTCGGCACCAGAATCAGCTCGGCGCCGGCGAGCGCCAGGCGTCGAGTGTTTTCCGGAAACTCCAGGTCGTAGCAAATCAACAAACCAAGCTTCCAGCCATTGAGTTCGACGATAGGGAAATCATCGTCGCCGGGGCTGAACATCGAACGGTCGAGATCGCCGAACAGGTGCGTCTTGCGGTAATTGCACAGACGCTCGCCGTGCGCATCGATCAATTGCACGGCGTTGTAGATCTGCCCGTCAGCAGTCCGCTCCGGATAACCGTAGAGGATCGCCAGACCGGCAGATTTGGCGATCCGACCGATCTGCTGCGCCCATTCACCGTTGTAGACCTCGGCCAACGTGCTGACCGCCTCGGCGCCAATGTTGTAGCCGGTCATGAACATCTCCGGCAGCACCAGCAGGTCGGCGCCCTTGGCCTCCATCGCCAGTTGATGCAGACGTTGCAAGTTGGCGGCGGGGTCCAGTGGTAGCGGTGGACATTGGTAAAGGGCTACACGCATCAGGGATTCCTCTTACTCGGGCAGGGCGATAGGGCCGATGTCTTTGAACACATCACCTGGCCCCGGGTTCGCTTTATGTGTCGACCCGCCAAAATGTTTCATGATCCCCCACACCGCGTTGAGCGAGGTCTGCACTGCGCCTTCGACCCAGGCCGGCGTCCATGAAACGTCATCGCCAGCGATGAAAATCCCGCGCTGCTCGGCTGGCATCTCGTCCTGCATGAAGTGCGCGTACATGCGCTGGTTGTAGCGATAGTGGCCGGGCAGGGCGCCTTTGAAGGCGCCGAGGAAGTGTGGGTCGGCTTCCCACGATACGGTGATCGGATCGCCAATGATCCGCGCGGCAATGTCGACTTTCGGGTAGATCTTTTTCAGTGCGTTCAGCGCCAGTTCTACGCGTTTTTCCACAGGGTGCGGAAGCATCTTCAGCGCATCGCTCATCCACGAATACGACAGGCAGATCACGCCCGGTTTGTCGTCGCCGTTGTCGAACAGGTAGGTGCCACGGGTCAGGCGATCGGTGAGGGTCATGCTCATCAGGTCACGGCCGGTTTCCGGGTCCTTGTCCTTCCAGAACGGCCGGTCGACCATCACAAAAGTCTTCGACGACTGCATGTAGCGGGTGCGGTCCAGGGCCATCCACATTTTCTGCGAGAACAGAGTTTCGTCGCATTCGATCTGAGTGGTCAGCAGCCAGCTCTGGCACGTGGTCAGCACGGCAGCGTATTCGCGGGTGTCGCCGTTATTGTCGGTGACGGCGAAGCGGCCGTCCGGTGCGTGGGCAATTTTCTTCACGCCCGAGCGCGGCGCGCCACGGTGCAATGATTTCAGGCTGGTGCCTTCTGGCCAGTGCACGCAACGCTCCGGCACATGACGCCAGATGCCTTGCGGCACTTGTTCGACGCCGCCGACTACCAGGTGCTGGTGATCGTCGCAGTTGGTCATCACCACGCGGAAGATTTCCAGCATCGAATTGGGAAAGTCCGAGTCCCAGCCGCCAGTGCCAAAACCGACCTGACCGAACACTTCGCGGTGATGGAACGACAATTTGGCGAAGGCTTCCGAAGTGGCGACGAAGTCATAGAACGTGCGGTCGTCCCACAGCGGCACCAAGGTATTCCACAGCTCTTTGAGGCGTGGCACATCGCGGTCGCGGATCGCTTGCTGGATATCGGCGAACTGCGAACCGGCTTCCAGCGCATCCGCCCAGGCGTCAGCCACTTCCTGGAACAGTGCAGGAAGATCCGCCAGTTTCTGTGCGTAATGGGTTTTGCCTTCCAGATCGATCACGGTGCTGCCGGAGGCCGGTGTCAGCGGGTTCGGGAAGGGTTTTGTCTCAAGCCCGAGCTTGTCGACGTAGTGATAGAACGCGGTGGACGACACCGGAAAGCGCATCCCGCCCAGTTCCGCGACGATGCCGTCAGTGCCGTTGAACGCTTGCGAACGCAAACGCCCACCAAGCTTCGACGCCTCATAAACCACCGGCTTCAGGCCGAGCTTCATCAGCTCGTAAGCCGCCACCAGGCCGGCGATGCCCGCGCCGACAATCGCCACTTCAGCGCCATGATTGTGTTCAGGGATAGTGCCGAGACCGGCCGGGTGTTCGATCCAGTCGTCAAACGCGAACGGAAAGTCCGGGCCGAAAATGGTGACTGGTTTCTTACCGTCTGCAGGATGGCGATTGTTCTTGTTCATGGCTGACCTTGCTGGCGACCCGACGCAGGATGCGCGTCTGAGTATAGGAAAAGATGCCAGCCATTCTAGGGAGCGTCGAACACGTTAATAAGACGCAATGTGTCGTCGTTTCGCCAATACCCTGATCAATATGACGACCCATGACTTCACACCGACCAAAATGTGGGAGCGAGCCTGCTCGCGAATAGGCCCTATAGTCCACCCGAGACGTCCGGCCAAAACCTAAACCGGCTGCCCCCGATCAATCTTGCTACTCAAAATGATCGACGTGGTGGTCTTCTCCACCCCATCCACTCCGCCAATCTGATCCAGCAACTGATCCAGCTGCTCCGGCGAATCCGTGCGCAACCACGCCACATAATCAAACTCCCCACTCACCGCACACAGTTGCTGCACCTGCGCCATCGCACTCAACCGACGCACCACCTCTTTGCCGGAACGCGGCTGCACCTTGATCCCGACATAGGCCTGCAAGCCGCCATCAACCACGCGCTGTCCCAAACGCACGCCATAACCGGTGATCACTTTGGCTTTTTCCAGTCGCGCCAATCGTGAGGTCACGGTGGTGCGCGCAATGCCCAACTGGCGAGCAAGCATGGCCACGCTTTCGCGAGCGTTGATCTGCAGGGCGGCGATCAGCTGACGGTCGATTTCATCGAGCACGGGCGGGCGGATTTCTGACAAGGGGGCGGCTCCATGGGTCGCGGGTCTATGGCTTGTGCATGTTACAGGCTCCGCCTCCGAGAAATCTCTGTTGCGCGCGCGCAGTACAGCTTGGTGTTGGTTGCCCTTGTGCGGCTCAAGCGCTATGATCGCCACGTCAGCACAGACCGGAACTTTGGAAACAAAGGGTGTTGATTTCGGTGGCGATAGCCACTCCTAGCCAGTGAGCGGGATAAGCGGGAAACCGTGAAAGGAAAGGCCGATATTGAGAATTACAGAAAGCCCCGATGCGCGAGCATCGGGGCTTTTTGCTTTTTCTCAAACGGATTTCCCCGCATTACGCATTTCCAGGATGTGGCGGACGTTATGTGGTTTACCTTTCGGCAACTTCGCTCGTCCCCATTCAGCGACCTCGTAGGCGGAAATGACTCGAAGCTTGAGTAGGTTCGTTGTGTTCTGCGGTTTGCTGATCGAAAAAAAGACCGCGTAGTCATGTAAATCAAGGCAGTAATAGCGCTGACTGTTTTCTACGTAGAAAGGCACGGCGAGGCCTTTGAAAAAACGCTTGTGAAGGTAATCCGCGATCTGGCTGCAATGGTGACGTTCTGCACAGAAATATCGGGTTTCTCCTCTGTGTCGGAGGGGTTGACCATGACCTTTGGTGTCAGTGAAACAATGGAATCCAAACTCGAGTTTGACGCTTAGCTGCTGCTCCGCCACTTCATAGCTCAGTTCGAAAGGCTGTAAATGCGCCATGCAGTATTTGCGTCCGCCAACTATCAGATCTTTCCATTCCATGGTGATTGTCGCCGGACGCACGCAGAGGGAGAAACGTTGATGCACTCCCGATTGAAATTTGAACGCCCCGAAAATTGGGGGCGCATGAACGGCTGCGCAGGCGTTTAACCGTGCCCGTAGTTTCTATCCACAGAAGGCTGATGACTTAGAACCTTCACCACATCATCAATCACCGCTTTACTCATTGCAGCCAAGTAATGCGCAGCCAGGCATGGCGATCGGTAGCTTTGTCGTAAGCAGCCTCCTCGGCGAAGGCTTTGACTAGAAACAGCATGTCGGAAGCTTGTATCAGTGCATCGCCGATTGGTACGCCGGCGCTGACATGGAAGAGGGGTTGGTTGGCGCAGTAGATGAAAGGGGTGAGGCCGATGGTTTTTAAGTCTGAGGTCGAGTCTGTTTCAGTCATGGCGTAACTCCTGGTGTGAGGAGCTACCACTATCGTTTCCAATCGAATGGGTGGCAGCTGTGCGCAGGTTGGAAAACCGGAAACCAGGAACCGGCACGTCTGAAGACGTCCCACGCACAGCCGCCATAAATCGAGATCGCAAGCGCTGTTGCTGGTTTCTGATTTCGACGGGTTTCCAAGCCCGGCCGCTGATAAGCAGCGACGTCTCGAGAGTATCCCTCCAAGCCTACGCCCAACAGGCTCAACACAGCTCAAAACCATAGCTTCGGAACTTGCCTACAGCCTTCGGGGAAGTCTTCCGAACATTGCGCTTGTCAATCTGAAACCCCAACCACTCGCCCAAGAAAAAGCCGCGCATTTAGCGCGGCTTTCAATTTGGTGGGCCCACACGGACTTGAACCGTGGACCAAAGGATTATGAGTCCTCTGCTCTAACCAACTGAGCTATAGGCCCTCAGTAGGCCGCGGATTATAGCGACGGTTTCTCGGCTGTGCTATCCGAATAATCCGATACGGTTACACGAAGAAACGTTGCGGCGAATTCTTCTGGCGGTAGCGGCAGGCTGACGATGTAGCCCTGGATCTGTTCGCAGCCCTCGGCGGCGAGGAATTGTTGTTGTGCCTGGGTTTCCACGCCCTCGGCGATGACAGTGAATTGCATGCTCCGCCCCAGCGCGATAATGGCACGCACAATCGCTGCGTCGTGGGGGTCATCGGGCAATCCGCGGACGAAAGACTGGTCGATCTTGAGGATGTCCAACGGCAGGCGTTTGAGGTAACTGAGCGAGGAATAGCCAGTGCCGAAGTCATCGATGGCCAGTTGCACGCCGAGGTGTTTGAGTTGGTGCAGGACCGCCAGTGCCTCCTCGGCCTGACTCATGATGAAATTCTCGGTAATTTCCAGTTGCAGTAAATCCGGCCGCAGGCGGTTGTCCTTGAGCAGTTGTTCGATGCGCCCGAGCAGATTTGGCTGGCGCAGTTGCGCGCCGGCGAGATTGACCGAGAGCGGGCCGAGGCTGTCGTAGATCTGGTTCCATTCGAACATCTGCCGGCACGCGGTCTCCAATACCCAGTCGCCGATTTGCAGGATCATGCCGTTCTCTTCGGCCAGCGGGATGAAGTGCTCCGGCGGTACTTCGCCGAAGGTTGGGTGGCGCCAGCGGATCAGCGCTTCAGCACCGACCAGGCTGTGGTCGTCGAGGCTGATTTTCGGTTGGTAGTAAAGAAACAGCTCATCGCGTTCGATGGCCCGGCGCAGTTCGTGCTCCAGCGCCACACGCTCGCTGGCCTGGGCGGTGAGGTCGCGGGTGTAGCTCTCGACGCGGTTGCGGCCCTTGGCTTTGGAGCGGTACATCGCCGCGTCGGCGTTTTTCACCAGCGTGGCCACGTCGCAACCATCGCGCGGATACAGGCTGGTACCGATGCTGGCGCTGATGAAAAATTCGTGTTCGCCGGCCTGGAACGGCGCGCCGAAGCAGTTGAGCAGTTTGGTGGCGATGTTGTCGGCATCGCTGGCCTGTTGCAGGCCAGGCAGCAGGATGATGAATTCGTCGCCGCCCAAGCGCGCCACGGTATCGATATCGCGCAGCTGTTCTTTGAGGCGAACGGCGATCCCCTTGAGTAGCAGGTCGCCGACCGGGTGACCGAGGCTGTCGTTGATGTGTTTGAAACGATCGAGGTCGAGGAACAGCACTGCGCCTTGGCCACCGTTTTCCTGCTGACTGTTCAACGCCGTCAGCAAGCGACTTTCAAACAATGTACGGTTCGGCAGACCGGTCAGCGGATCGTGGTGTGCCTGATAATCAAGCTTCGCCTGGGCGTGCTTGAGGCTGGAGATGTCGGCAAACACGGCGACAAAGTGCGTAATGAATTTGTCACGGTTGCGCACGGCGCTGATGGTCAGCCAGCTCGGATACAGCTCGCCGTTCTTGCGTCGGTTGGATATCTCGCCCTGCCAATGACCTTCGTCGGTCAACTGGTGCCACATCGCTGCGTAAAACGCGCTGTCATGCAGGCCGGAAGCGAGCAAGCGTGGCGTATGGCCGAGGGCTTCGCTTTCGCTGTAACCGGTGATTTCGGTGAAGGCGCGGTTGACCGCGCTGATGTGCTGCTGAGTGTCGGTGATCAGCACGCCTTCGGCAGTGCTTTCGAATACCGTCGCGGCTTGTTGCAGCTTTTCCTGCATCAGATGGCGTTCGGTGATATCGCGGGCGATGGTCAGCATGCAGTCTTCATCACCGATCGGCAGCGGACGGGCGGACACCTCACACAGGCGAATCTGCCCGTCACTGCGGCGAATGTGGCAGCTGAAGTCGCGTACGAAACCGTCGCGGTGCAGCAGATCGAGCATCTGTTTGCGTTCGTTGAGGTTGACCCAGATCCCCAGATCCAGCGCCGAGCGGTCCACCGACATGGCGCTGTTGAAGCCAGTGATACGGCTAAAACCCTCATTTACTTCCAACAGCAAGCCATCGCTCTGTCGCGACAGCAGCAAGCCGTCCGGTGAGGCATGGAAGGCTTTGGCGAACTTCTCTTCCGAGGTTTGCAGTTGTTGTTGGGTTTCCTTGAGCTGGGTGATGTCGCGCACCACAACCACCAGCGCGGGTGTGGTATCCAGATCGAAGGGTTCGGCAGAAATCAGGCCGGTAAAAACCTGGCCATTGTTGCGGCGAAAGGGCATTTCCAGGTTACGGATGCTGCCGGCCTGCAAGCGTTGCAAGAGGCCAGGCCCGACGCCGGGAATTCCCCAGATATTCAGGTCGGTGGCGGTCTGGCCGATGACTTCCTCGGCCTTGAGTCCGATCTGTTCTTCGAAGGCTTCGTTGACCTCCAGCAGGCAGCCGTCGGACAGTCGAGCAATCACCAGAATGTCCGGGCATTGCTGGAACACCGAGGCAAATTTCTGCTCCGAAAGTCGCAGCGCCTCTTCGGTGCGTTTGGTTTCGCTGATGTCGATCATCAAGCCGCGCATGACGGGCTCGTGGCCGTGTTCGATCAGGCTGACGATGTCGCGCACCCACAGGCAGCGACCGTCGGCGGTGATCACTCGGTAATCGAGGCTGTGATCGCGCCCGGCCAGCACTTCATGGTCACAGAAACTCTGGGCGCGGGTCAGATCCGCCGGGTGAATGATGTTGCGCCAGAATCCCGGAATCAGCCAATGCGACAGGGGATAACCGAGCAAGTCTTCAGCGTGGGGCGAGACATAGCTGTAGGTGAAGTCGCTCATCCGCGCTTCCCAGGCAATCGCCGACAAGCTCTCGACCAACCCGCGATAGTGGTATTCGCTGCTGCGTAGTTCCTGTTCGAGGTCGATACGGCGGGCTATTTCTGAGCTCAAGCGGCGGTTAATACGAATAACCACCGCCAGCACGCTGACCAGTACCAGTAATCCGGGCAGGCCGTAAACCAGCAGATCCGACCAGAATGTCCGGTGATCTAGGACGTTGCCGACCCAATGCTCCTGAATGCTGCTGATTTCGTCCGGGCTCATGTCGGCGAGGACTTTGTCCAGAATGCCGACCAGCACCTTGTTGTCGCGTGGCACGCCCATCGCCAGTTGATAGCGATACGGGGTTTCGCCGCTGACATACAGACCGTCGAGTTTGAGTTGGCGCAGGCTCCAGACGCTGGAGGCGAGGTCACCGACGACAGCGTCCACTTCGTCGGTTGCCAGAGCCTGCAATGCCGAGCTGACATTGGGCATGGCTACCAGGTTCAGGTCCGGGTGATGGGTGCGCAGCAGTTCATGTGGCGCGTAGTTTTCAACCACGGCGATTTTCAGGCCGTAGAGGTCTTCAAGTTTGCGCGGTTGCGCGCCGCCGACATGAGCGAGGATGACAATTGGAAAGTCGAGATAGGGGCGGGTAAATGACAGATAGGTCTGGCGTTCCGGGGTCGACATGATGCCCGGCAGCAGATCGATCTTGCCTTGTTTGACCTGCTCCAGCACCACGGTCCAGTTGACCGGCTCGATCGGTGTGAGTTTGATCGCCAGACGTTGGCGAATCACGTCGATATAGTCAGCCGCAAGGCCTTGGTAGCGCGCCTGATCGTCGCGAAACTCAAAGGGCGGCCACGAAGCGTCGACACCCAGACGCAAGTCCGGGTGAGCCGCCAGCCAGCTACGTTCTTCATCGGTCAGAGTCAGCGCGTCAGCGGTTGCGGTCCAGATCATCAGTGACAGCAAAAAAAGCACGGACGCCAATCTGGGCATAACGCTCTCGTTATGGCTCGGGGATGATTGGTTCGAGTGTAGACGCGGTACGCGGGGGAGGGGTGGTGCGCGGGATTTAATCTGCCTAATAAACAAAACCCCCGGCCTGGGCCGGGGGTTCTGGTATCACTCGTCGAGGAAGGAGCGCAGATGCTCGCTTCGCGTCGGGTGGCGCAGCTTGCGCAACGCCTTGGCTTCAATCTGACGGATCCGCTCGCGCGTTACGTCAAACTGTTTGCCCACTTCTTCGAGTGTATGGTCGGTGTTCATGTCGATACCGAAACGCATGCGCAGTACTTTGGCTTCACGAGCAGTGAGGCCGGACAGTACTTCACGAGTCGCTTCTTTCAGGCTCTCAACAGTGGCGACATCGATTGGCGACTGCATGGTCGAGTCTTCGATGAAGTCACCCAGATGGGAGTCTTCGTCATCACCGATCGGCGTTTCCATGGAGATCGGCTCTTTAGCGATCTTCAATACCTTGCGGATCTTGTCCTCAGGCATTTCCATGCGTTCGCCCAACTCTTCCGGGGTCGGTTCGCGACCCATTTCCTGCAACATCTGCCGGGAAATACGGTTGAGCTTGTTGATCGTCTCGATCATGTGCACCGGAATACGGATGGTGCGGGCCTGGTCGGCGATCGAGCGAGTGATCGCCTGACGGATCCACCAGGTGGCATAAGTCGAGAACTTGTAACCACGACGGTATTCGAACTTGTCCACCGCTTTCATCAGGCCGATGTTGCCTTCCTGAATCAAATCGAGGAATTGCAGGCCGCGGTTGGTGTACTTCTTGGCGATCGAGATCACCAGACGCAAGTTGGCTTCAACCATCTCTTTCTTCGCGCGGCGGGCTTTGGCCTCACCGATCGACATGCGACGGTTGATGTCCTTGATTTCTGCGATGGTCAGACCGGTTTCGGTTTCCAGCGCAATCAACTTCTGCTGGCAACGGATGATGTCCGGCTGAACGCGACCGATGGCTTCGGCGTACTTGCTCTTGCCTTTGGCCAGGGCGTCGGACCAGCTTTCGTCGACTTCGTTACCCGGGAACTGACGCAGGAAATCGGCGCGTGGCATACGTGCATCACGTACGCACAGTTGCATGATCGCGCGCTCTTGCTGACGCAGACGATCCAAAGCACCGCGAACACGCTCGACCAAGCCTTCGAATTGCTTCGGAACCAGTTTGATCGGCATGAACAGCTCGGCCAACGCCAACAATTCGGCAACTGTTGCCTTGTTGCTGCGACCGTGCTTTTTCAGCGCTTTGCGGGTGATTTCCATCTGATCGGCGACAGCGCCAAAGCGCTGGGCAGCGATAACCGGATCCGGACCGCTTTCGGCTTCTTCTTCGTCATCGGAAGATTCGGCTTCATCGTCGTCGGTTTCGTCGTCGGCTTTCGCGACTTTCGCTTCGACAGGCGGCGGCACCTCGGCAGGCGGCGCAATCCCATCGTCCGGGTCGATATAACCGCTCAGGACGTCGGACAGGCGGCCACCTTCGGTGGTCACACGAGTGTACTCGGAGAGAATGTGGTCAACCGTGCCAGGGAAGTGCGCGATTGCGCTCATCACTTCACGGATGCCTTCTTCGATCCGCTTGGCGATTTCGATTTCGCCTTCGCGTGTCAGAAGCTCGACCGTACCCATTTCACGCATATACATGCGCACAGGGTCAGTGGTACGACCGATATCGGTCTCCACTGCTGCCAACGCAGCTGCTGCTTCTTCCGCAGCGGCCTCGTCGGTATCGGCGTCGGCCAACATAAGGGCGTCCGCATCCGGAGCACTCTCGTGTACGGGGATCCCCATGTCATTAATCATGCGGATGATGTCTTCCACCTGCTCAGGATCTGAAATATCCTCGGGCAGGTGGTCGTTGACCTCGGCGTAAGTCAGATACTTCTGCTCACGACCCAGTTTGATCAACTCAATAATACGAGATTGCTGTTGCGCTTTTCCGGACATAACACCCTATCCACTGAAGGTCTTGGCGGGCAAAAAACAAGCCGAGGATTATACCTGAGCTATGACCTCACGCGCCAGTTGAGGTCGGGTTTGATGCGGAAACATTGCGACTTAATAGGTCGCGCAGTTGATTTTTCTCTTCGCTGCTCAGTTCGCTTTGACGCGCTTTTCTGAGCAGTTGTTCCAGATTTCGCTCGCGTTGGCGGGCTGACAAGCTAGTAATGGTGTCGAAAAACTGTTGTTCAAGGTTATCTCCGTCAATCAACCACTCCTTTTCAGCCAGTGCCTTGAGCAAGCGACCCTGTTCAGTGCCGTGCCATCGCGCGATCAACTGAAATGAGTTTAGCTTGGGATTCTTCTGTACGGCTTCGAGCAGCGCCACAAGCAACTGAGCGTTGGTCTGATTTTCGTCCGCAATGTGTCCGGCGTCTTCAACGCGCTCGGCCAATTGCGGGTGATGAAGCAGCGTGCGCAGGGCGGTCAGGGTCGGCGATTCAACGCCAATCGGTGTGCGCGGACGTTGTTGATCGCGATCGCCGCCACGCTTGCCGTTTTTATCCCAAGGCTTCTTGTCCCACTTCTTGCCGCCAGCGCCGGGTTTCTTCGGCGTCCACTCCTGCTGCGGCACATACATGTCCTGTGCCTGCGGCTGATGGTAGTCGCTGTAGTCCGGCATTGCGTCGTAATTGATGCCTGGATTGTAGGCGGGCGGCGCTTCCTGCGGCGCACTTTGCGCGAGCTGACTGACGGTTTCGCTGCTCAGGCCGGTGATTTCGGTCAGGCGTTGGCGCATCAGGATGCGCAGGTTGGCGCCCGGCACTTTGTCGATCAACGGTGCAGCGAGGGTAGCCATATGGGCCTTGCCTTCGAGCGAGCGTGGATCGGCTTCTTCGGTCAGTTGCTGGAAGAAATAATCGGCAAGCGGCTGCGCATGCTGATTGATCCGGGCCTTGAAGGCGTCGGTACCTTCGGCGCGAACCAAGGTGTCCGGGTCTTCGCCTTCGGGCAAAAACAGGAAGCGCGCGCGACGGCCGTCCTGCAAGCTCGATAACGTCGCTTCCAGGGCGCGCCATGCGGCGTTGCGGCCGGCCTGATCGCCATCGAAGCAGAACAATACGTTCGGCACGACGCGGAACAGGCGCTTCAGGTGTTCTTCACTGGTTGCGGTGCCCAGTGTTGCGACGGCATTTTTCAGGCCTTGCTGGGCGAGAGCGATGACGTCCATATAACCTTCGACGACGATGATTTCGTCGAGGTTGCGATTGTTCTTGCGTGCTTCATAGAGGCCGTAGAGTTCCTGGCCTTTATGGAATACCGGGGTTTCCGGTGAGTTCAGATACTTCGGCTTGTCGTCGCCGAGTACGCGGCCACCGAACGCGATGATGCGCCCGCGGGTGTCGCGAATCGGGAACATCACGCGATCGCGGAAGCGGTCATAGCGTTTGCCGGTTTCGGCGTTCTCGATCAGCAGGCCGGCGTCGATCATGGCTTTTTGCTGAAGGGTGTCGCTGCTCAGGTGTTTGAACAGATTGTCCCAGCCCGGCGGCGCGAAGCCGAGGCCGAAATCCCGGGCGATCTCGCCAGTCAGGCCGCGGCCCTTGAGGTAATCCACCGCGGCTTTGCGCGATGGATGGCTCTTCAGCGCCTGCCGATAAAAGTCGGCGGCGGCGGTGAGCAGCGGATACAGCGGCGAATCAGTTGGCTGACGCGGTTTGTGCGGGCGACCGCTTTCTTCGCGGGGGATTTCCATGCCGGCGGCTTTTGCCAGATCTTCAACGGCCTGGGGGAAGTCCAGGTTGTCGTGATCCATGAGAAAGCCGAGGGCGTTGCCGCCCGCGCCGCAGCCGAAGCAGTAATAGAACTGCTTGTCGGGACTCACGCTGAAAGACGGGGTTTTTTCTTTGTGAAACGGGCAACAGGCGGTGTAGTTCTTGCCGGCCTTCTTCAATTGCACGCGCGAACTGACCACGTCGACGATGTCGGTGCGGTTCAGCAGGTCGTCAATGAAGCTCTGGGGTATCAGCCCGGCCATGGCATTCTCGTCGTCTGCGCTGCAATAAGTCCGATGCGAAGGGCGGCCGGACGCGGGTCGTTGTTGTAAGCACGCAAAATGTGCGGCTCGACCGGTGTCGTCTGCATAATCGCTGTCGGGAAGTGTATCTGCCGAAAATCCACTGACGTTAGTACCTATCAGTCTTCGACTATTTGAAAGTGTTGCGCTGAATCCGCTGGCGGCCGGTTAAGAGGCCTCGGATAGCTCAATAAAGCGGGCACGCATGCAGGTGCCTTGGGCTGATCGTCGTAAGAGGAATCAGTGGGTGTGCTCGTCAGTAGCCTTGAAAGGCTCGTCAGAAAAGACGTGCACCGCTGGCAAAAGAGCCAGGTCTGACGTTTGAAGCAGATTTGTCTCGGTCGCGTGTGCGGCTTCGACAGTGAAGCATCAAGCGTTTTACGCAAATGCCATTAGCCCGGCTGAGAGCCGGGCTTAGGCAAGAAGCTTGCTACGAACGTCTGTGTATTAGTACAGACGAACGGCGCGGCGCTGTTCGCGCTGAACTTTCTTGGCGTGACGCTTAACAGCGGCTGCTGCTTTGCGCTTACGCTCAGAAGTTGGCTTCTCGTAAAATTCGCGGCTACGAACTTCAGCCAGTACACCGGCTTTTTCGCAGGAGCGCTTGAAACGACGCAGAGCTACGTCGAAGGGTTCGTTCTCTTTAACTTTGACGGCTGGCATCCAGAGCTACCTTCATTCATTACCGGGGTCAACATCCTCGCGGCAAAAGAGCACTTGAAGACGTCGGTTTTTAAGGGTTGCGGATGTTAACCCCTCATCGCTCGGAATGCAAAGCCTCTGATCGAAAACCGCTGGTCGGGGCATCACTCGGGGACTATTATGCGCGCCTTCGAATTCAGCCTAAACAAGGCGCAAACCCATGCTAGTACTGGGATTAGAAACCTCCTGCGACGAAACCGGCGTCGCATTATATGACAGTGAGCGCGGCCTGCTGGCCGACGCGCTGTTCAGCCAGATCGACCTGCACCGCGCCTATGGCGGTGTGGTGCCGGAACTGGCCTCGCGTGACCACGTCAAGCGCATGCTGCCCTTGATTCGTCAGGTGTTGGCCGAGGCTGACTGCGTGCCGACCGAGATCGACGCGATCGCCTACACCGCGGGCCCTGGCCTGGTTGGTGCGTTGCTGGTCGGTGCTTCCTGCGCGCAAGCGCTGGCGTTTGCCTGGGGCATTCCGGCCCTCGGCGTGCACCACATGGAAGGTCATTTGCTGGCGCCGATGCTGGAGCCAAAACCACCGGAATTCCCGTTCGTCGCTTTGTTGGTCTCCGGTGGTCATACGCAGCTGGTTCAGGTCGATGGCATCGGTCAATACAGCTTGCTTGGCGAAACACTCGACGATGCCGCGGGCGAAGCGTTCGACAAAACCGCGAAGATGATGGGCCTCAATTATCCGGGTGGGCCGGAAATCGCCAAGTTGGCGGAGAAAGGCGTCGCAGGACGTTTCACTTTCCCGCGTCCGATGTGTGATCGCCCGGGTTTGCAATTCAGCTTCAGTGGTCTGAAAACCTCTGCTCTCAACGCCTGGCAGCAGTGCGTTAGCGCCGGGGACGACAACGAGCAAGCCCGTTGCGACATCGCGCTGGCGTTCCAGCAGGCCGTGGTGGAGACTTTGACCATCAAGTGCAAGCGCGCCCTCAAACAGGCGGGCATGAAGCGTCTGGTGATCGCTGGCGGCGTCAGCGCCAACAAGGCACTGCGTGTTTCGCTGGAGAAAATGCTCGGTGACATGAAAGGCGATGTGTTTTACGCCCGTCCCGAGTTCTGCACTGACAACGGCGCGATGATCGCGTTTGCCGGTTGCCAGCGTTTGCAGGCCGGTCAGCAGGAAAGTCTGGCGATCAGCGTGCAGGCGCGCTGGCCGATGGAGCAGTTGTCAGCGTTGTGATGAGCGGCGCTCATGAACGGTATTTAAAAATGCCGTTCGCGCCCGGCAAACAGGTCGCGTAGATTGCCGCGGTGGCGCCAGACGATCAGCAGCGTCAACGCGCTCATTGGTAACAACGCTTCCGGTTCCTGCCAGGCGAGTAGCGGCAGGGTCAGTGGCGTGGCAATCAGCGCCGCCAGCGAACTGGTGCGGGTCAGGTAGAACGTCAGCAGCCAGGCGCAAACGGCGAGCAGCGCGGCGGGCGGATACAGGCCCAGGAGCATGCCGGCAGCGGTAGCAACACCTTTGCCGCCACGGAAGCGGAAATACAGCGGGAACAGGTGGCCGATCACGGCGCATACGCCGATCCAGGCCTGATCCTGCAGCGAAAGGCCCGCAGCCGCTGCTATCAGCACCGGCACAAGGCCTTTGCACAGATCACCCAGCAAGGTCAGGATCGCGAGTTTGCGACCGGCCAGGCGCAGCATGTTGGTGGCACCGGCATTGCCTGAGCCACTCATTCGCGGATCCGGGTTTCCGGTCAGGCGGCTGAGCAAAATGGCGAAGGACAGCGAGCCGAGCAGGTAGGCGAAGGTCGCCAGTAACCAAAACATGCTAACTATTCCGGGCGAGGACGCCCTGATTCTAACGGCGCATTGCGCCCTTGTCGTGCAGCGGAGAAAAGTGCTTGGACAGAGTGTTTATCGAGGGCCTGGAAGTCGACACCGTCATTGGTGCCTACGACTGGGAGCGCGGCATCCGACAGTGCTTGCGTCTTGATCTGAGCTTCGCCTGGGACAATCGCCCAGCCGCCGCCGGCGACGATCTGACCCTGGCGCTCGACTACGCCAGCGTTTCCACGCGGATTCAGGCTTTTGCCGAGCAGGCGCAGTTTCAATTGGTCGAGACTTTTGCCGAGCGTCTGGTTGAGGTGCTGATGAGCGAGTTCAAGATCACTTGGGTGCGTCTGAAACTGACCAAGCCTGGCGCTGTTCCTGCCGCCAAGGGCGGTGTCGGTGTGGAGATCGAGCGCGGATGTCGCTGACTCAGGTCTATCTTGGGCTCGGTAGCAACATCGAGCGCGAAACCCATTTGCGCGCAGGTCTTGATGCGCTGGCGACGTTTCTGGTGGATATCCGCTGTTCGGCGGTGTTCGAGAGCCAGCCGGTGGGGATCAAGAGCGGGCCGTTCTTCAACTTTGTGGTGTCGGCCTTCACCGACCTGCCATTGATGGAGCTGGAACGCCGCTTGAAATTTATCGAGGCGGATAACGGCCGATATGCGCCGGATCGCAAGGGCTTGCCGCTGGATATCGATGTGCTGCTGTACGGCGATCGGGCAGGTAATTTCGATGGCTTGGTCTTGCCGCGCGCTGAAATTCTGAAAAACGCCTTTGTGCTGTGGCCGTTGTCGCTGATTGCGCCGGATCGTGTGCATCCGGGCGTGGGAAAAAGCTTCGCGACGTTGTGGGCAGAAGCGCAGATTGATCAGGTGCTGTCGCCGGTCGCGTTTGAATGGCGGGGTGAGCAACTCACGCCTGAGAATCTTTAAAAGCAAGAGATCGCAGCCTGGGGCAGCTCCTACAGAGAAACCCGTGTAGTAGCTGCCCCAAGCTGCGATCTTTTGATCTTGCTTCAGGCGTTCTCTTTGTACACTTTCAAGGCCTTGAGCCGTTCACGCTTCAACGCTTCGCCCAGTTCGGGCCCCTTGAGTCCTTTCTCCAGCAACGGCTGCACCGCGACTTCCCGCGCAGCCTTCGCCGCACCGCGCAAATAATCCGCCTGTGGGTAACTCCTTTGCTCCAGTCCTTTGCGGCCCCGGGCATCCATCTCGCACGCAACGATAAACTCTTCAAACCGTTGCGGCCGGCGATACACATCAAAGCTCTGTAACAACTCCAGTAGCGTCGAAGCCTTCAGCTCCAGCGCCCGGTGCCCGTGGGTGTGGTATTTGCCAACCAGCAACGCCAATTCCTGGCAATCCTTCGGCGCCTTGAAGCGTTCGTTGACCGCTTTGATCAGTTTCAGCCCTGTGTGCTCGTGAGCGATGTGCCGTGGCCATTCCTCGGTCGGGGTGAGGCCTTTGCCTAGATCGTGCAGCAGGCAGGCCCAGCGTACGGTGAGCGGTTGTTTGTGCAGAGCCGATTGCTCCAGCACGCTCAAGGTGTGAATGCCGGTGTCGATTTCCGGATGATGGACTTCCGGTTGCGGCACGCCGAAAAGCGCATCGACTTCTGGCATCAGTACTCTCAGTGCGTCACAGTCGCGAAGCACCTGAATGAACACCTGTGGCTGATCTTCCATCAGTGCTCGGGAGATTTCCTTCCAGCTACGCTCGGCCGTCAGCGCTTGCAGTTCGCCGGATTCGCTGAGCTGGCGCATCAGTTCCAGGGTCTGCGGCGCAACGGTGAAACCGAGATCGGCATAGCGGGCAGCAAAGCGGGCAACACGCAGTACACGGAGCGGATCTTCGGCGAACGCCGGAGAAACATGGCGCAGGATTCGATCTTCAAGATCGCGCTGACCGTGATAGGGATCAGTCAAATTTTGCTGGTTGTCCTCGGCCATGGCGTTGATGGTCAGGTCGCGACGGATCAAGTCTTCTTCAAGCGTCACTTCGGGGCTGGCGTGAAAAGTGAAGCCGCCATAACCTCGACCACTTTTGCGCTCGGTACGGGCAAGGGCATATTCCTCACCACTTTTTGGATGAAGAAAAACCGGAAAATCCGCGCCCACCGGACGATAGCCCAGGGCGAGCATTTCTTCCGTGGTAGCACCAACGACTACCCAGTCGATATCGGTGACCGGTTTGCCCAGCAAGCGATCACGCACCGCACCGCCAACCTTGTAAATCTGCATAAAAAACCTCCGTTAGCCCGACAGGATAACCCTTGCGTCAGACTTTCGGAGGCCAGAACCGGATCAAAGATGAATGACGGCCAGGTCGAGCCGACCGTAATCCCCCTCGCTGTGTTCGCTGCGTGGCGGAACATGATGGGTTTTCATGATCTGGTCGCCCTGCAGGGTTTCCAGATGGATGTCGAAGCCCCACAAGCGATGCAGGTGTTTGAGCACTTCGTCGGTAGAGTCACCCAGCGGTTTGCGATCGTGTTGCTGGTGGCGCAGGGTCAGCGAACGGTCACCACGACGATCGATGCTGTAAATCTGCACGTTCGGCTCACGATTGCCGAGGTTGTACTGCGCGGCGAGGGTTTCGCGGATGATTCGGTAGCCGGTTTCGTCATGGATCGCCGGTACCAGCAAATCGTCCTTCTGATCGTCATCAAGGATGCTGAACAGTTTCAGATCGCGGATGACCTTGGGTGACAGGTATTGCAGGATAAAGCTCTCGTCCTTGAAGCTGCTCATGGCGAACTTGATGGTCGACAGCCAGTCGGTACCGGCGATATCCGGGAACCAGTGGCGATCTTCCTCTGTAGGCTCCTCGCACATGCGTCGAATGTCACGGTACATGGCAAAGCCCAGTGCGTAGGGGTTGATGCCGCTGTAGTAGGGGCTGTCGAAGCCCGGCTGGAACACCACGCTGGTGTGCGACGTGAGGAATTCCATCATGAAGCCGTCGGTGACCAAGCCTTCGTCGTACAGGTCGTTCATCAGCGTGTAGTGCCAGAACGTCGCCCAACCTTCGTTCATCACCTGAGTCTGGCGTTGTGGATAGAAGTACTGGGCGATCTTGCGCACGATCCGCACGATCTCGCGCTGCCAGGGTTCCAGCAACGGCGCGTGTTTCTCGATGAAGTAGAGGATGTTTTCCTGAGGCTCGGCCGGGAAACGTGCGTTGTCCTTGTCGCTGTATTTGTCTGCGCCTTTGGGGATGGTGCGCCACAGATCGTTGATCTGCTTCTGCAGGTGTTCTTCACGATCTTTCTGCCGCCGCCGTTCCTCCTCGGCGGAAATCGGATACGGGCGTTTATAGCGGTCGACACCGTAATTCATCAGCGCATGGCAGGAGTCGAGCAGGTCTTCCACCGCATCGATGCCGTGGCGCTCCTCGCACTGCATGATGTACTGCTTGGCGAACACCAGGTAGTCGATGATCGAGCTGGCGTCAGTCCAGGTGCGAAACAGGTAATTACCCTTGAAGAAGCTGTTGTGGCCATAGCACGCGTGCGCGACTACCAGCGCCTGCATGCAGATGGTGTTTTCTTCCATGAGGTAAGCGATGCACGGATCGGAGTTGATCACGATCTCGTACGCCAGGCCCATTTGCCCGCGGCTGTAGGATTTTTCGGTGCTGAGGAAGTGTTTGCCGTAAGACCAATGGTGGTAACCCAGCGGCATGCCCACCGAGGCATAGGCGTCCATCATTTGTTCAGCGGTGATCACTTCGATCTGGTTGGGGTAGGTGTCCAGTGCATAGCCGGCCGCGATGCGGGCGATTTCGCGGTCGTAAGTCTGGATCAGCTCGAACGTCCATTCGGAGCCGGTTGAAATGGGTTGGCGCTTCTGCTCTTTGGCGGTCATGTCACTAACCTGCGCTGGAAGAGTTCACGGAAGACCGGATAGATATCCCCGGCCGAGACCAGTTGCTGCTGGGCAAATGTGTCAGAGAAGGCATCGGCAATGCGCTCGTATTCGTACCACAAGGCCTGATGTTCACGCGGGGTGATCTCCACGTAAGTGTAGTACTGCACAAACGGCATGATCTGATTGATCAGGATATCGCGGCAGATCGGCGAATCATCGTTCCAGTTGTCACCGTCGGAAGCCTGCGCCGCGTAGATGTTCCACTCGTTGCTCGGATAACGCTCGGCCATGATCTCCTGCATCAGTTTCAATGCACTGGAAACAATCGTGCCGCCGGTTTCCCGTGAATAGAAAAACTCCTCCTCGTCAACTTCCCGGGCGCTGGTGTGGTGGCGGATGAACACCACGTCGATCTTGTCGTAGTTCCGCTTGAGGAACAGGTACAGCAGGATGAAAAAGCGTTTGGCGATGTCCTTGGTCGCCTGTGTCATCGAGCCAGAAACGTCCATCAGGCAGAACATGACGGCTTTCGAGCTGGGGTTCGGCTGTTTGATCAGCAGGTTGTATTTCAAGTCGAAGGTGTCGAGGAACGGCACGCGGTGAATGCGCGCGCTGAGTTTTTCGATTTCAGCCTCGAGTTCCTGAATATCGCCGAAGTTGTCCGGCTCTTCGCGTTTCAGGCGCTCAAGTTCTTCCTTGGCCTCGCGCAGTTTCGCCCGGCTGCTGCCAGACAACGCAATGCGCCGCGCGTGCGCTGAACGCAAGGTGCGGATGATGTTGATTCGTGACGGGTTGCCCTCGTTGCTGATCCCCGCACGCACGGTTTTGAAGGTGTCGGTGCCGCTCAGGTTGCGTTTGACCAGGTTCGGCAGTTCGAGGTCTTCGAACATGAATTCGAGGAATTCTTCCTGAGTGATCTGGAAGACAAACTCGTCCATGCCTTCGCCAGAGTTGCCGGCCTTGCCCGGACCTCGGCCGCCGCCACCGCCCGGTGGACGAGCGATATGTTCACCGGCGGTAAATTCCTTGTTGCCGGGATGCACGACGGTCTGTTTGCCACCACGACCGTGATGAAGCACCGGTTCGTCGATGTCGCGACCGGGGATGCTGATCTGCTCGCCGTGCTCCATATCGGTAATGGAGCGCCGGCTGACCGCCTCTTCGACGGCCTTTTTGATGTGGTCACGGTAACGCCGCAGGAAGCGCTGACGGTTCACCGTGCTCTTGTTCTTGCCATTCAGACGTCGGTCGATCACATAGCTCATAGACCCCTCCGGGGAGCTTCAAGTCATACGCTTCAAGCTGCAAGTGAACGCTCTCCCGTCCTCGAGATCGGTTTTTGCTGTTCTCTTGCAGCTTGTCGCTAGAAGCTTGCAGCTGCTTTATTGCGATTTGCGGACCCGTAGGTACCATTCGGAAAGTAGCCGTACCTGTTTGTCGGTGTAGCCGCGTTCGACCATTCGAGTGACGAAGTCGTTGTGTTTCTGTTGATCCTCCTTGCTGGCCTTGGCGTTGAAGCTGATAACCGGCAGCAGATCCTCGGTGTTCGAGAACATTTTCTTCTCGATGACCACGCGCAGTTTTTCGTAGCTGAGCCAGGTCGGATTCTTGCCATTGTTGTTGGCCCGGGCGCGTAGCACGAAGTTGACGATTTCGTTGCGGAAATCCTTCGGATTGCTGATGCCGGCCGGTTTTTCGATTTTCTCCAGTTCTTCGTTCAAAGCAACGCGGTTGAGGATCTCGCCGGTTTCCGGGTCGCGGTATTCCTGATCCTGAATCCAGAAGTCGGCGTAGAGCACGTAGCGGTCGAAAATGTTCTGGCCGTACTCGCTGTAGGACTCGAGGTAAGCGGTCTGGATCTCCTTGCCGATAAACTCGATATAACGCGGTGCCAGGTACTCTTTCAGGTAGCGCAGGTAGCGCTCGCGGGTTTCAGCCTGGAATTGTTCCTGTTCGATCTGCTGTTCCAGCACATAGAGCAGGTGCACCGGGTTGGCGGCGATTTCATGCGGATCGAAGTTGAAGACCTTGGACAGAATCTTGAAGGCGAAGCGGGTCGACAGGCCGTTCATGCCCTCGTCGACGCCTGCCGAGTCGCGGTATTCCTGAATCGACTTGGCCTTAGGATCGGTGTCCTTGAGGTTTTCGCCGTCGTAGACGCGCATCTTCGAATAGATGTTGGAGTTTTCCGGCTCTTTGAGGCGCGACAGTACGGTGAACTGCGCCAGCATCTTCAGGGTGTCCGGCGCGCAATGCGCCTTGGCCAGCGAACTGTTGAACAGCAGTTTGTCGTAGATCTTCACTTCGTCGCTGACGCGCAGGCAATACGGCACTTTGACGATGTAGATCCGGTCGATGAACGCTTCGTTGTTCTTGTTGTTGCGGAAGGTGTGCCATTCCGATTCGTTGGAGTGGGCGAGCAGGATCCCGGTAAACGGAATCGCGCCGAGACCTTCGGTGCTGTTGTAGTTGCCTTCCTGGGTCGCAGTCAGCAATGGGTGCAGCACCTTGATCGGTGCCTTGAACATTTCGACGAATTCCATCAGGCCCTGGTTGGCCCGGCACAACGCACCGGAGTAGCTATAAGCGTCGGCGTCGTTCTGTGGGTATTCCTCGAGTTTGCGGATGTCGACCTTACCCACCAGCGCGGAAATGTCCTGGTTGTTCTCGTCACCCGGTTCGGTTTTAGCCACGGCGATCTGATTGAGGATCGACGGGTACAGTTTGACCACGCGGAACTGACTGATGTCGCCGCCGAATTCGGCCAGGCGTTTGGTCGCCCATGGCGACATGATGGTGTTCAGGTAGCGCCGCGGAATGCCGAAGTCTTCCTCGAGGATCGCGCCATCTTCGGTGGCGTTGAACAGACCCAGAGGCGATTCGAATACCGGCGAACCCTTGATTGCGTAAAAGGGCACTTTCTCGATCAGCTGTTTCAGCTTTTCGGCCAGGGACGATTTACCGCCGCCGACGGGGCCGAGCAGATAAAGGATTTGTTTCTTCTCTTCCAGGCCTTGGGCGGCGTGGCGGAAATACGAAACGATCTGGTCGATGCATTCTTCCATCCCGTGGAAGTCTTCAAAGGCCGGATAGCGGCGGATTACCTTGTTGGAGAAGATGCGCGACAGTCTCGAGTTGGTCGAGGTGTCGAGCAGTTCGGGCTCACCGATGGCCAGCAATAGACGCTCGGCGGCGGAAACGTAAGCGCTCCGGTCTTTCTTGCACAGCTCCAGGTACTCTTGCAGCGAGAGTTCTTCCTGGCGTGTGGACTCGAAGCGTTGTTGGAAGTGGCTAAAGATACTCATGACGTCACCTCGCTCGATACGTGGAGCCGACGCCGGATCACTCAGTCGATGCTGGCAAACAACCGCGGTGGCAGCTGTTTGTTTACCCCCCAGAACACTTCCACGACCGACAATCGTGAAAGTCACTCCCGATGACCCGTGCGCCGGTGTACCGGCTCTCCCCTGTTTTGGATGGCCTGGGCTTAAGGATAGTTGGGAATTCAGGAGGTAAAGGCGAGATACGTAATTAGTTGTGGCAGACCGTTCGTCTGCCCAGCGCAGGCCCGCGGCAGCCGGGGCCTGCACGTGACAAAAAAATTATTCGGCGGTGCCTTGGGCGGTTTCCGCAGGATAAGTCGTACGCCACAACTCGAAGCCGCCGTCCATGCTGTAGACGTCGGAAAAGCCCTGGCTGATCAGGTAGGCCGCTGCGCCCTGGCTGGAGTTGCCGTGGTAGCAGACGACCACCGTCGGTGCATCGAGGTCGGCGCCTTGAATGAAGGCGTGCAGCGAATGATTGTCCAGATGCTTTGAGCCGCTGATGTGCAGGGCGGCGAATGTTGCTGGATCACGTACGTCGACCACGACGGCGCCTTGCTCGCGCAGGGCCTGGGCCTGTTCCGGGGGGATGCGTTTGAATTCGCTCATGGCGGTTCCTGTTGCTCGGCTGAATGCGCAGTCTATCGCGGGACGTTGACTGGCGAAGTTTCGGGGATAAGTGGTGTAACGGTTGACGCGAGACCGCCATGCTCATCGCATTTGCACGACAGGCGTTCACCGCTGTCGACGTTCATCAGGGTCAGGCTGCCGCCCCAGACACAACCGGTGTCCAGCGCCGAGATGCCTGGCTCGTGGATATTGCCTTCGAGAGCCGCCCAGTGACCGAAGATGATTCGCAAGCCTTTGGTCTTGCGCTCCTTGTGCTGGAACCACGGTTTGTAACCCGGTGGCGCGGTATCGAGGCCTTCCTTGCTTTTGAGGTCGAGCTTGCCTTCGGCGGTGCAGAAGCGCATGCGCGTGAAATAGTTGGTGATGACCCGCAGGCGCGTCACGCCTTTGAGGTCGTTGTCCCACTTCGCCGGCTCGTTGCCGTACATGCCGTCGAGAAAAGCGGGAAACAGATTGTCGTCACGCAAGGCGGTCTCGACTTCGTCAGCGCACTTCAAGGCACGACGCAGCGACCATTGCGGTGGAATGCCGGCGTGAACCATGGCGACATCGCGCTGTTCGTCGTAGTGCATGAGTTTTTGCTGGCGTAGCCACTCAAGCAGTTCGGCGCAGTCCGGCGCTTCGAGAATTTCGCGCAAGGTGTCGGATTTCTTCAGGCGTTCGATGTTTTTTGCCGCAGCTAGCAGATGCAGGTCATGGTTGCCCAGTACACAGACCAGCGATTGGCGCATGCCATATAGAAAGCGCAGGGTTTCCAGCGACTGCGGCCCACGGTTGACCAGATCGCCGACCAGCCACAGCCGATCCAGCGTCGGGTCGAACGCGACTTGCTTGAGCAGGCATTTGAGCGGCTCAAGACAGCCTTGCAGGTCGCCGACGGCGTACGTTGCCATCAGTGCAAGGCCCCGGGCACCGCCAGGCGGAAAGGTTTGATGATGGCGTCGAAATGTTTGCCGTCAGTGGCGACCATTTCATAGGTGCCCTGCATGGTGCCGACCTTGGTGGTCATCACCGTGCCGCTGCTGTAAGTGTGGCTCTGGCCGGCATCGATCAACGGCTGCTGGCCAACCACGCCTGCGCCACGAACCTCCTCGACATGGCCATCGCCATCGGTGATCACCCAATGCCGCGACATCAGCCGAGCGGGCTGCTCGCCGTTGTTCTGCACGGTAATGGTGTAGGCGAAGGCAAAGCGGTCGTGCTCGGGTTGCGATTGGTCTGCCAGATAGTGGGTAACGACGCTGACATCGACCTGGTAACGGGAATCGGACATGCAAGAGGCCTTAAACAAAGCGGAACGCGGGGCGTAGCTGATGGGGAATCAGTCTAGGCAAGTATCGGGCAGTAAACCAGAGTGGCGTCCTGCCCGATAGCGTTCATCGTTTGTCAGTCGGCGGCAGGGGAGGCCGGGACCTGGATGGCGAGCTGGTCGGCCAGGCGCACGAACGCGGCCAGGTCGAGTTGCTCCGGACGCAGGCTGCCATCGACGCCGGCGGCTTCGATCTCGGCATTGCTGAGCAATTGCTTGAGGGTGTTGCGCAGGGTTTTACGGCGCTGGTTGAAGGCTTCGCGGACGACGCGCTCCAGCAACTTGTGATCCTTGGCCGGGTGCGGCAGTACGGCGTGCGGCACCAGACGAACGATCGCCGAGTCGACTTTCGGCGGCGGGTTGAACGCGCCCGGACCGACGTTGAACAGGTGCTCTACGCGGCAATGGTACTGAACCATGATCGACAGGCGACCCCAGTCACCACCGCCGGGACCTGCGGCCAGACGCTCGACCACTTCTTTCTGCAGCATGAAGTGCATGTCGCGAATGATGCCGGCGTTGTTCAGCAGATGAAAAATCAGCGGCGTGGAGATGTTGTACGGCAGGTTGCCGACCACACGCAGGCTGTTCGGCGCGGCATTGAGCGTGTTGAAGTCGAACTTCAGCGCATCGCCCTGGTGCAGGTTGAAGTTGCTCTTGCCGGCAAACTGCTGGTTGAGGATCGGAATCAAGTCCTTGTCCAGCTCAACCACATCGAGCTGAGCGCCGGAGTTGAGCAGGCCTGCAGTCAGCGCACCCTGGCCCGGACCGATTTCCAGCAGGCGGTCTTCGGCTTTGGCATGGATGGAGCGCAGGATGCGGTCGATAACGCCGGCATCGTGCAGGAAGTTCTGGCCAAAGCGTTTGCGCGCCTTGTGTTGGTATTGCTCGGTCATAAACGGGTCTCGGCCATCTGGTAGGCGGTTTCCAGGGCGACTTGCAGGCTGCCGGTGTCGATCTTGCCGCTGCCGGCCAGATCCAGGGCAGTGCCATGGTCGACCGATGTGCGGATGATCGGCAGGCCAAGTGTCACGTTGACGGCAGCGCCGAAGCCTTTGTACTTGAGCACAGGCAAGCCCTGGTCGTGGTACATCGCCAGCACTGCGTCGCAGTGCTCCAGATATTTTGGGGTAAACAGAGTGTCAGCAGGCAGCGGGCCACGAAGGTCCATGCCCTCGCCGCGCAGGCGCTCTAATGTTGGTTCAATGATGTCGATTTCTTCATGGCCCAGGTGTCCGCCTTCACCAGCGTGCGGGTTGAGCCCGCAGACCAGGATACGTGGCTGGGCGATGCCGAATTTGTTTTGCAGGTCGCTGTGCAGAATCCGCGTGACTCGTTCCAGGCGCTCCGGTGTGATCGCATCGGCGATGTCACGCAGGGGCAGGTGGGTGGTGACCAGCGCCACGCGCAAACCGCCAGTGGCAAGCATCATCACCACTTGCGCGGTATGGGTAAGGTCCGCCAGAAACTCCGTGTGCCCGGAAAACGCGATGCCTGACTCGTTGATCACGCCCTTATGGACGGGGGCTGTGATCATCCCGGCGAAGTCGCCGTTCAAGCAGCCGTTACCGGCGCGGGTCAGGGTTTCGAGGACGAACGCCGCATTGGCCTTGTCCAGTTGCCCGGCAACCACGGGGGCACTGAGCGGAGTGTCCCAGACATACAGGCTGTTGGCGGGCGCCGGAGCGTCTGGCCAGTGATCCGGGCCGACGTCCAGCAAGTTGACGGCCAGCCCCAGCTGCGCGGCCCGCTCAAGGAGCAGGTCGCGGCTGGTGATGGCAATCAGGGGATGTGGCTGGGCTTGCGAGGCGAGCAGCAGGCACAGGTCGGGACCGATGCCGGCTGGTTCGCCGGGTGTCAGCGCGAAACGCTTGGGTTTCACTGCGCTGCCTGGTCTGCACCAGGGAGTTTGATCTCTACGTACGCTTCGTCACGGATCTGACGCAGCCAGGTTTGCAGTTCTTCGTCGTATTTGCGGTTACGCAGTACAGTCATGGCTTGCTGCTCGCGGGCTTGTTCGGTGCTGTCGGTGGCGCGACGGCCAAGGACTTCCAGAACGTGCCAGCCGTATTGAGTCTGGAATGGCTTGGACAGCTGACCTTGTGGGGTCTTGGCCATCACTTCGCGGAATTCCGGAACCAGTGCGTTCGGGTCGATCCAGTTCAGGTCGCCACCGTTAAGCGCAGAGCCAGGGTCTTCGGAGTAGCTTTTCGCCAGAGTGGCGAAATCTTCACCCGCCAAAATGCGCTCGTACAGCGATTGAACCAAGGCTTTGGTCTTGGCTTCGTCGCGGATCGGGCTTGGCTTGACCAGAATGTGGCGTACATGCACTTCGTCGCGGGTCTGGCTCTCGCCGCCGCGTTTGGCCAGCAGCTTCAGGATGATGAAGCCGCCAGGTGTGCGCGCAGGCTGAGTCACGTCGCCGACGGCCATACTGCTCAACTCGCGATCAAACGGAGGTGGCAGTTGCGCCGCTTTACGCCAGCCCATGTCGCCGCCTTCCAGCGCGTTGTCGCTGCCGGATTTGGCAACGGCCATCTGGCCGAAGTCAGCACCTTGCTTGAGTTGCTGGTAAACCTCCATCGCCTGGCGTGCGGCGCTCTGAATGGCTTCAGAACTAGCACTTTCCGGGGTTGGAATGAGGATGTTGGCCAGGTGCAGCTCTTCGGACAGTTGCATTTTGCCCAGGTCGGACGCGAGGAAGTTTTTCACTTCCTGCTCGGACACCTGGATGCGTTCTGCCACGCGGCGCTGACGTACACGGCTGATGACCATTTCGCGACGGATCTGGTCACGGGCGTCGTCGTAGGACAGACCGTCGTGAGCCAGAGCGGCGCGGAACTGATCCACGGTCATGTTATTGCGCTGGGCAATGGTACCGACAGCCTGGTTCAGTTCTTCATCGGTGATGCGGATGCCGGAACGTTCGCCGATCTGCAGTTGCAGGTTTTCGACGATCAGGCGCTCAAGCACCTGTTGATCCAGCACGCCCGGAGGCGGCAAGCCGCCGCCACGCTTGGCGATGGTCTGCTGAACTTCGTGGACACGCTGGTCCAGTTGGCTCTGCATGACCACGTCGTTGTCGACGATCGCTACCACTTTATCGATGGACTGTACGGCGGCGTTGGCCGCAGTACCCAGGAACAGCGCGCCCAGCATCAGCGGGCGCAGACAATCAGAAAGCTTGGTCTTCACGTTCACGATAACCTTGAATGCCTTTGTCGAGGAAGCTCTCTACCTTGGCGCCGGTGAGGCCGCCGAGTCCCTTCAGAACAATTTGGAGGAAGACGCCGTGGTCGCCTTTTTCGTTTTCCGGGGCGTTCTGACTGAACTCGTCATAGCTGACCCAGTAACGGTTGATCAGGCGCAGTTTCCAGCAGCAGTTGTCGTATTCAAAACCACCGAAGGCTTCCAGCGTGCGGTTACGGTTGTAGTCGTACTGCCAGCGGCTGATCGCGTTCCACTGTGGAACGATCGGCCAGATGACCGAGAAGTCATGCTGCTGGATCTTGTAGTAGTCCTTCACGTAGCCAGGTTGGCCTGGAGTGCCGTAGTCACCACCACCCACCGACCATTTACCGGTGTTCTGGTCGTAACGAACCTGGTCATTGCGATAGCGATAGCCGGCGTTGATGACCTTGTTCGGGTTGTCTTCAGGCTGGTAGTGGAACATCGCACTGCCGGAACGTGGGCTGCGGCTGTCCGGGTCCCAGTTGTAGTCGGCGGTGGTGCGCCAATCGCGGTTCCAGCGATATTCGTATTCCAGTGCGTACGGCGAAACGTTGGCCTGTGCATCGTCACGGGTCTTGGCATCGATACCTGGCAGTTGGACTTCACGATCCTTGAAGTACAGGGCCTGGCCGACGCTGATGCGTTGACGTTCGAAACCATCGTCTTCGATCCAACGGCTGGTCACGCCCAGCGACAGTTTGTTCTCGTCGCCGACACGGTCGGATCCGGAGAAGCGGTTGTCGCGGAACAGCGATGCGTAGTTGAAAGTGTATTCGCTGGTGTCGAACACTGGAATGTCTTCTTGATCAACCTCAGGGACGTAGAGGTAGAACAGGCGTGGTTCCAGGGTCTGGCGATAGTTCTTGCCGAAGAACGACGTGTTGCGGTCGAAGTACAGGCCGCTGTCGATGCTGGCGATTGGTACGCCTCGGTTCTGGTTGCTGCCGAACTTGCCGCCAACATAGTCGGTACCTGCTGCGGCTGCTGCATCTTGCTGGGCAACGATCTGTGACTTGCCGGTACTGTCCAGGTCTAGCTGATACTGGGTGTACTGATACTTGAGCGATGGCTTCAGGAAGCCATAGGTCCAGTTCATCGGCAGGCTGACGCCCGGCTTCACGTTCAGACGATCGCCGTTGGCACGGGCCAGGCCTTGGACGTTGTTGTCCAGGCGCGACTCCACAGTGCCGTCTTCATTGGTGAAGTTGCCGTTTTCCAGATCACGGTCAAAGCGAACCAATTCGGTCTCGTAATCGAAATTCAGACCTTCCGGATGATACGGCAGCTGACCATTGAAGGTGATCTGCGGCAGACGACCATATGGCGTGATGTTCGAAACAGTAGCCAGTTGGTACTGCTGAGCATTCAAGCGAGCGGTGTAACTGTCGCCACGGTAGGTAACCGAACCTTGCTGGTTGACGAAGTCAGCGCTCTTCACACCGATCTGGTCAGTGGTCAGATCCTGGAAGTAGTACGGATCGCTAATCTTGGTGTAATCAACCTGGGTGAACACACGGGAGTCGAGACCGCCCTTGTGCTGCCAGTTGTACATGTAGCGATTTTTTTCGTAGTCGGTCTGCTTGCTGCGATCGGTATCTTCATCGTTCAGATACGCCGCGCCGAACTGACCTTCGCTCGACTTGGTCAGATAACGGAACTCGCCTTCCACCATCATGCCGCGCTTGCTCATGTAACGCGGGTACAACGTGGCGTCGTAGTTAGGCGCCAGGTTGAAGTAGTACGGTGTGACCAGCATGAAGCCGGTATCGCTGCCGGTGCCTATGGTCGGCGGCAGGAAACCGGATTGACGACGGTCGTCGATCGGGAAGTAGATGTACGGCGTGTACAGGATCGGAATGTCCTTGACCCGCAGTGTCACGTTGGTCGCGGTACCGAAACCGGTGGCCGGGTTCAAGGTGATGTTGTTGCCCTTGAGCTGCCAGGCGTTGCTGTTCGGTTCGCACGTGGTGTACGTGCCGTCCTTCAAGCGGATGATCGCGTTCTCGGCACGCTTGGCGTACAGCGCGTTACCGCGGATACGCGATTTGTGCATCACGTATTCGGCGTTGTCGACCTTGGCTTCACCAGTGTCGAGTTGCACATCGGCGTGGTCGCCGACGATCAGCGCGCCGTTGTCACGGATACGCACATCGCCATTGAGTTCGGCGCGGCTCTCGGCCTGATACAGGCTCGCCTCGTCGGACTCGACCTGCATGCTGCCCTGACGCAGGACAACATCACCGGCCAGGGTGCCAACTTGATCATCGGTGTTATAGCGCGAGGCTTTTGCGCCGATAAAGGTCGGAGCATCGCTTTTATTCGTCTTGTCATTCATGCCAGGACGAATCGGTTCGATATAGGCACCAGAGCAGTACGGACCCGTTTCAGCCAGTTGGGCGGCGGTGAGCTTCTCGCGCGGAACCCAGTCGAGGTGACTGAAGTCTTCGCTGCGGGATTTCAGACCGCGGCCCTTGGCTTCGGTGACCAGTGCCGTTTTAGGGGCAGTGTCGGCAGTCGAACCGTTCTCGCTCGTCGCTTCGCCGGTGGCGCTGACGGCACTGCCGTCATGCACTGGACGCGGCGGCAAGGCTGCAGCGGATGACTTGGGCGCACAGGCCCAACCACCCGAAGCCGAGACGGAGCAGTCATACTGCTCGGCGGCGACAACGAATTGACTGGCCAGAGGTTGCATAGCCAGCAGACTGCCGGTTACCAACAACGGAAATTTTTTACGAAACGCGGGGGATTTCAATGCCATCTTATTAGTCCGGGCTTCCTGCGTGCCATCTGCCCGCGGTGTGGGCCGCACGCCTCTCGATGGTCTGAAAAAGATGCTGGATAATAAAGCATGACCCGCTTGACGGCTAGCGCCGTCGGAGACCCTTGCAATGCCTGACCAAGATGTACGCTTGCAACACCTGAAAGTTTGGCTCGATGAGCAGTTGGCAAACCTGTTTGCAGATCAGGGCTGGGGCGTCGTGCCCCCGGCCACGTTGACCGCGGCCAGCAGCGACGCGAGTTTTCGCCGTTACTTCCGTTGGGAAGGCGAGGGGCGCAGCTTCGTCGTGATGGATGCCCCACCCCCCCAGGAAAACTGCAAACCGTTCGTGGATATCGCCTTTTTGCTGGCGAAATCCGGAATAAATGTGCCGAAAATTTATGCCGAAGACCTCGAACGCGGATTTCTTTTGCTCAATGACCTGGGCAACAAGACCTATCTCGACGTGATCGATGGCGAAAATGCCGACGCTTTGTTCAGCGATGCCCTAAAGGCACTGTTGGCATTTCAGCAGTTGCCGATGGTTGCGCCGCTGCCGAGTTACGACGTTGCGTTGCTGCGCCGTGAGCTGGAGCTGTTCCCCGAGTGGTACGTGAAGCGCGAGTTGGGCGTTGAGTTCGATTCGACTCAACAGCAGCAATGGCAGCGCATCAGCGATTTACTGATTGACAGCGCCCTGGCGCAACCGAAAGTGCTGGTGCACCGCGACTACATGCCGCGCAACCTGATGCTCAGCGAGCCTAACCCCGGCGTGCTGGATTTTCAGGATGCGGTCTACGGCCCGGTGACCTACGACGTGACGTGCCTGTTCAAGGACGCGTTCCTCAGTTGGCCTGAAGAACGCGTGCGCGGCTGGCTGGAAAATTACTGGCAGCAAGCGTCGGCGCTGAACATTCCGGTGCAGGCGGATTTCGAAGACTTCCTGCGCGCCAGCGACCTGATGGGCGTGCAACGTCACTTGAAAGTCATCGGTATCTTCGCGCGTATCTGCCATCGCGACGGCAAGCCGCGTTATCTGGCCGACGTGCCGCGCTTCTTCTCTTATATAGAAGCGGTGATTGCGCGCCGTCCTGAACTGGCGGAACTGCAAGCTTTGTTCGCCAGCCTGCGGGGTGGAGCAACAGCATGAAGGCAATGATTCTGGCGGCGGGCAAAGGCGAGCGCATGCGCCCGCTGACCCTGACCACTCCGAAACCACTGGTGCGTGCCGGTGGCGTGCCGTTGATCGAGTATCACCTGCGCGCCCTCGCGGCCGCCGGTTTCAATGAGGTCGTGATCAACCACGCGTGGCTCGGTCAGCAGATCGAGGATTATCTGGGTGACGGTTCGCAGTTTGGCGTGAGCATTCAGTACTCGCCGGAAGGCGAGCCGCTGGAAACCGGCGGTGGCATTTTCCGTGCACTGCCGTTGCTCGGTGACGATGCGTTTCTGGTGGTCAACGGCGATATCTGGACCGATTACGACTTCAGCGTGCTGCACCAGCCGATCAGCGGCCTGGCGCATCTGGTGCTGGCGGACAACCCGGCGCACCACCCGACTGGCGACTTCAGTCTGGTTGACGGTCAAGTGATCGACGGCCTGGCCGACGCCGCGACCCTCACCTACAGCGGCATCGCCGTCCTTCATCCGCAATTGTTCGACGGTTGCCGCGACGGGGCTTTCAAACTGGCACCGCTGCTGCGCCAGGCCATGGCGCAAGGCGAGGTCAGCGGTGAACGCTTGAAAGGTCACTGGGTCGACGTCGGCACCCACGAGCGCCTGGCTGAAGCTGAAACCTTGATAGAAGCGAGTCGCTGACATGTTGTGGCCAGGGACTCTGATTGGAGCCGGAGCGGGTTTTGCGATTGCCAGCATTCCGGGGGCCATGCTTGGGGCATTGTTGGGGCAGGCACTGGATCGGCGCCTGCACTTACAGAGCTGGGGGCACTTGCGCGAAAAACTCGGCGGTCAGCCGATGCTGCGCAACGATGAATTGCTGTTCGTGTTGCTGGGGCGTCTGGCCAAGAGCGACGGCCGTGTCACGGACGGGCATATCCAACAGGCGCGTAACGAAATGCGTGCGCTGGAGATGAGCGAGCCGGCACAGCGGCGGGCGATTGCTGCGTTCAATCGCGGCAAGTCCGGCAGCGACAGTTTGCGCGGTTACTTGCGTCGTCTGAGTGGGCAACCCCATGCGGCCGAAGGTGTGTTGCGCGCCTGTTGGCGGATGGTCTGGGCCGATGGCCGCGCGGGCGTCAGTGAACGTGAATTGTTGGCGCAATGGGGCAAGTGGCTGGGCTGGACGACGCATCAGGTGCAGGCACTGGCCAGTGATTACGAGCCGGGCAAACGGCCTATTGTCAGTGCGGCGGTGAGTTATCAGGAAGCGATGCGTCTGCTTGGCGTGTCGGCGAGCAGCGAGCCGGCGCAGATCAAACGGGCGTACCGGCGGCTGTTGAGTCGGCACCACCCGGACAAGATTGCCGGTAGCGGTGCAACGCCAGCGCAGGTACGTGAAGCGACCGAGAAAACCCGCGAGCTGCACAATGCCTACACGTTGATTCGTGAGCGGCGGGATTTTCGCTAACCGTTGAAGATCAAAAGTCGCAGCCTTCAGCAGCGTCTACCTGGAATGCGTTTCCTGTAGGAGCTGCCGCAGGCTGCGATCTTTGCTTTTGCCGTTATCAATCGGTGTTCTGTGGACTCAACCAGCCGCGCACCCGCCGGAACAACTGTTCCTGCTCCGCCTTCCTGTCCGGCAGTGCTTTGAGCGCCACTTGGCTAAACGCTGAGGTCTTCAAGCGTTTGCTCGCCTGCATGCGCTCAAGCGCCGCGTTGCGATCCAGTGGTTTGTCCATGTAGAAAATATCAGCGGTCGGCAGCTTCAGCGTTGGCGTCAGCTCGGCCAATACTGGCTTGGCCTTGGCGGGCATCTGCGCATCGATCATGACGAACTTTTCCACCTGCGCGGTTTGCTTCTCGCTCAGGTAGCGCGCGGCCCAATAGGCGCCAGTGCCGTGTCCGAGCACCACAATGCTGCGGGCACTTTGCTGTTCGGCGTAGGCAATCGCCGCATCGATGCGCGCGAAAATTCGCTCGGCATCCGCTTTGGTTTGTTCTTCAGTTGTTTCTGCAACTACCTGATCCGCCACTTCTGCTTCGCCGCCAGCAGCCTGTTCGATCGGTTGTGCGGTGGTGGAATCCTTGCTGCCGGTTTCCGGCGCTTTCGGCGCGGCGGCGGGCGCCATCACCCGCGGGGCGATGACGTCGCTTTGCAGATCGGGCAGGGTAATACTCAGGCTGCTCCACTCGGCGTCCGGCAATTTTTGCCGTAACGGGCCGATAGCCTGTGGCCAGTCAGCCGTTTCACCGGCACCGGGGATGATGATCACCGCGCCTTTGGGCTCGGCGTTGTTGGCCGGTTTCCACAAGGCCAGAAAGGTATCGCTGCCAGCCTGCAACTGTTGCTGTTCTTGTGCCGGGACTTTACGTTCGAGTGCGGCGGCCTCTTCCTGACTACGCTCAAGCAGTGGCTGGCGTTCGGCGGGTTTTTCTTCGGCAGGTTTTTCGGCCGTGGCGGCAGGCGCAGGATCGGCGGCTTTGACGGAAAACGCACAAGGCAGGAGCAGCGACAGGCACAATGCTGGCATTGCCAGGCGGTAGACAGAGGGCATCGGTTATTCCAGGCCAGAAAGTATCCCGGCAGCCTAATGGGTTGGTCAGAATTTGTCAGTGTATGAGACTTCAATGAAGCGATTTTGCTGCCTGTGGGTTATCGGCTGTTTGTGGTTTCCCTTGATGGGCTGGGCGGCGCCTGCGCCACCGGCACATGTCGTGCAACTGTCGCCCAGCCAGCAGCAATGGCTGACGCAGCACAATGAATTGCGCGTTGGCCTGGTCTTGCAAGCGCCGTATGCGCAATACGACCGACGCTTGCAGCGCTTGTCCGGGGCCAACGTCGAGCTGATGAAGTTGCTGGCCAAGGCCCTCAATGTCGAATTGAGCTGGCGCAACTTTCAAGACCTCGCGCAACTGGAAAGCGCAGTGCGCGAAGGTGAAGTCGACATTGCCCCTGGATTGAGTCAAACCCCGTCGGCGTTACGCCTGTGGCTGTTTTCCGATCCGTACATGCGCGTGCCGCAACTGGTGGTCAGCGATCAGAAGGCCAGCGGCGTGGTCGATCTGGAGAAACTCGACAGCCAGACCCGCGTCGCCGTGCGCATGCCGAGCACCACCGCCGACTACCTGCGCGGCAACTATCCCCATCTGAATTTGCAAGGCGTGCCGCTGGAGCGTCAGGCGTTGCAGTTGCTGTTGAGCCAGCAGGCCTCATACGCGGTCGTTGATGAAGCACAGCTCGGGCGCCTGTCGACAGAGCCCGAATTTGCCGAACTGGTGGTGGTCGGCGATATCGGCCTGCCGCAACTGTTGCGGGTCGCTTCCCGGCGCGATTGGCCGGAGTTGGCCGGCATCGTGCAGAGTGCCTTGCGTGCGATCCCGGCCAAGGATCTGGAGCGTTTGCACAATCAATGGCTGCAGCCGAAATATCCGCGACTGTCAGAGTCGCCAGGGTTCTGGCAGAACCTCAGCCTGTTGTTCGCGGTGATGATGCTCAGTTGCCTGGCCATCGTGTTCTGGCAGCGACGTCAGCAACACAGTCTCGAACAGCGCCTGCTCGCCGCTCGAGAGGACATCGCCCAGCGCGCCGCCAGCGAAGAAGCGCTACGGCTGACGCAGTTTTCCATCGATCAGAGCACCGTTGGCATTCTCTGGGTCAATTGGGACAGTCATGTGCGCTATGCCAATCGTGCGGCGGAAAGCATGCTTGGCTATCCCTCGGGCGCACTGATCGAGCGACCGCTGATCGATTTTGAACCGGGTCTGCACATGGATCGTTGGCTCGGCCTGTGGAAACGCGCGCGGGCCAGTGAAGAGGGACCGTTGAGTTTTGAAACCAGCTGCGTAAGGGCCGATGGCAGTATTTTGCCGGCGGACGTGTCGCTGAGCTTTCTGCGTTTTCGCGACAGCGAGTATCTGGTGGTTTATCTCACCGACGTCACCGAACGCCGTCGCGCATTGGCCGCATTGCAGGAAAGCGAGGCGCGCCTGCAAGGCATTGCGGCCAACGTGCCGGGGCTGGTGTTCCGTCTGGAGCGGGCGCCGGTCAGCGGGCAGATCGACTTTGCCTACATCAGCGAGGGCAGCGAAAGTCTGGTCGGTTATGCCCCCGCGGCTATCGCTCATCGCGACATGGGCCTGCGCAGTCTGGTGCACCCGGACGACAAGGCGAGTTATCACCGCACCCAGGATCAGGCGCTGGACACCGACAGCGACTGGTCGTGGCAGGGGCGAATTCTCACACGGCAGGGCGAACAGCGTTGGGCCGAGATCAAGGCAATCACCCGGCAACTCGACGATGGCGCGTATGTGTGGGACGGCATCGTCTGGGACATCTCCGAGAGCAAGCGCATCGAGCTGGAACTGGCCGCCTCCCGTGAGCAACTGCGCGAACTGTCGGCGCACCTTGAAAGTGTCCGCGAAGAAGAGAAGGCGCGGATTGCCCGCGAGGTTCACGATGAATTGGGTCAGATGCTCACAGTGTTGAAACTGGAGACATCGATGTGCGAGCTGGCCTACGCGCAACTCGATCCTGGTTTGAACGAACGGTTGAACAGCATGAAGCGGCTGATCGCCCAGTTGTTCCAGTTGGTGCGTGATGTCGCGACGGCGCTGCGTCCGCCGATTCTCGATGCCGGGATTGCTTCGGCGATTGAATGGCAGGCACGGCGGTTCGAGGCGCGTACGCAGATCCCGTGTCTGGTGCAGGTGCCGGATAATCTGCCGCCGTTGAGCGATGCCAAGGCCATCGGGCTGTTCCGGATTCTGCAGGAGGCGCTGACCAACGTCATGCGTCATGCCCAGGCGCATACTGTGGAGCTGACGCTGGTGCTGGAAGGCGACGAGTTGTGTCTGACGGTCAGTGATGATGGCGTAGGATTTGTACCCGCCAGCGGTCGGCCGACCTCGTTTGGCCTGGTCGGCATGCGTGAGCGGGTATTGATCATGGGCGGGCGGTTGGTGCTGGAGAGTGAGCCGGGGGAGGGCACCAGTCTGAATGTCTGGGTGCCGGTGAATGAGGTCTGATGGTTATGTGGTGTTTGGGTCGACGCTTTCGCGAGCAGGCTCGCTCCCACATTGGAATGCATTTCCCTGTGGGAGCGAGCCTGCTCGCGAATGACCCTGGCGCTGAATAAGAATAATGGAGAAGAACGTGATCCGTGTACTGGTAGCCGAAGACCACACCATTGTCCGCGAGGGCATCAAGCAACTGATCGGCCTGGCCAAGGATCTGCAAGTGGTGGGCGAGGCGAGCAATGGTGAACAACTGCTCGAAACCCTGCGCCACGTGCCGTGCGAAGTGGTCCTGCTGGACATCTCCATGCCCGGCGTCAACGGTCTGGAAGCCATCCCGCGCATCCGTGCGCTGAACAATCCGCCGGCGATTCTGGTGTTGTCGATGCACGATGAGGCGCAGATGGCCGCTCGCGCGTTGAAGGTCGGCGCCGCCGGGTATGCGACCAAGGACAGCGATCCGGCGTTGTTACTCACGGCCATTCGCAAAGTCGCGGCGGGCGGGCGCTACATCGATCCGGATCTGGCTGATCGCATGGTTTTCGAAGTCGGCCTGACCGATGCGCGGCCGCTGCACTCGCTGTTGTCCGAGCGTGAGTTCTCGGTCTTCGAGCGCCTGGCGCAGGGCGCCAACGTCAACGACATCGCCCAGCAACTGGCCCTGAGCAGCAAAACCATCAGTACCCACAAAGCGCGACTGATGCAAAAGCTCAACATCACCTCCCTGGCCGAGCTGGTCAAATACGCGATGGAACACAAACTCCTCTAAGCTCACTACAAAAACCTGTGGGAGCTGGCTTGCCAGCGATGAGGGAGTGTCAGTCACATCAATGTCGGCTGACCCACCGCTATCGCTGGCAAGCCAGCTCCCACAGGTTTCTCTGTGTCCGGAGAATGTGGGCATATCTGTCAGCGACAGCCGCTTTTGCTTGTTCTTGCGGCTTGCAGCTTGTCACTCACTGCTGCCTTATCCAATCGCGTCATCCTTGTAGGGCAATCCCTACACCCAACCTTCCATCCGGCTGAGGCGATTCTCTCCTGCGCCCCGATTTGCGCGCCTGTCGCCAGCCACTAGGCTTAACCCACAAGCAGTCATCAACAACAAAGGTGTGGGTATGAGCCAGGTCGAATCAAACGCAGGGGCCAGTGATGTGCTGGTCAGCTTTCGTGGAGTGCAGAAGAGCTACGATGGCGAGAACCTGATCGTCAAAGACCTCAACCTGGACATTCGCAAAGGCGAATTCCTCACCCTGCTCGGGCCGTCCGGTTCCGGCAAGACCACCAGCCTGATGATGCTCGCCGGTTTCGAAACGCCGACCGCCGGTGAAATCCTCCTCGCCGGGCGCTCGATCAACAACGTGCCACCGCACAAGCGTGACATTGGCATGGTGTTCCAGAACTATGCGTTGTTCCCGCACATGACCGTGGCGGAAAACCTCGCGTTCCCGCTAAGCGTACGTGGCCTGAACAAAAGCGACGTCAGCGACAAAGTGAAAAAAGTCCTCAGCATGGTGCAGCTCGACGCCTTCGCCTCGCGCTATCCGGCGCAATTGTCCGGCGGCCAGCAGCAACGTGTCGCGCTGGCCCGGGCGCTGGTGTTCGAACCGCAACTGGTGCTGATGGACGAACCGCTCGGCGCCCTCGACAAACAGCTGCGTGAACACATGCAGATGGAAATCAAACATCTGCACCAGCGTCTCGGCGTGACCGTGGTCTACGTGACCCACGACCAGGGCGAAGCACTGACCATGTCCGACCGCGTTGCTGTATTCCATCAGGGCGAGATCCAGCAAATCGCGCCACCGCGCTCGCTCTACGAAGAGCCGAAAAACACCTTCGTTGCCAACTTCATTGGCGAGAACAACCGCCTCAACGGTCGTCTGCTCAGCCAGAGCGGCGAGCGCTGCGTGGTCGAATTGGGCCGTGGCGAGAAGGTCGAGGCGCTGGCGGTCAACGTTGGCCAGGCTGGCGAACCGGTGACGCTGTCGATCCGTCCGGAACGCGTCAGCCTCAACGGTTCGAGCGATCAATGCGTCAACCGCTTCTCAGGGAGGGTGGCGGAATTCATCTATCTGGGCGACCACGTCCGGGTGCGCCTGGAAGTCTGCGGCAAGACCGACTTCTTCGTGAAACAACCGATTGCCGAGCTCGATCCAGCGCTCGCCGTCGGTGACGTGGTACCGCTTGGCTGGCAGGTCGAGCACGTTCGTGCGCTCGATCCACTTCTAGAGGCGCATTAATCGCCCCGGCAATACCAACACCAACCCTGCACGTGGAGAGAACAATAAATGTTGAGATCCCTGAAGTTCACCGCCCTGACCCTGGGCCTGATGGGTGCGGCTAGCGCGATGGCCGCTGGCCCGGATTTGACCGTGGTGTCGTTTGGCGGGGCGAACAAGGCGGCGCAAGTCAAAGCCTTCTATGCACCGTGGGAAGCGGCAGGCAACGGCAAGATCGTCGCCGGCGAATACAACGGCGAAATGGCCAAGGTCAAAGCCATGGTCGACACCAAGAGCGTGTCGTGGGATCTGGTCGAGGTTGAATCGCCAGAGCTGTCCCGTGGCTGCGACGAAGACATGTTCGAGCAACTCGATCCAGCGTTGTTCGGCAAGACTGAAGACTACGTCAAAGGCGCGATTCAGCCTTGCGGCGTAGGTTTCTTCGTGTGGTCGACCGTACTGGCTTACAACGCCGACAAGCTGAAAACCGCGCCGACCAGTTGGGCAGATTTCTGGGACACCAAGAAATTCCCGGGCAAGCGTGGCCTGCGCAAAGGCGCCAAGTACACCCTCGAATTCGCCTTGATGGCCGACGGCGTTGCGCCGAAAGACGTCTACAAAGAGCTGGCGAGCAAGGGTGGCCAGGACCGCGCGTTCAAGAAACTCGACGAGCTGAAACCAAGCATTCAGTGGTGGGAAGCGGGCGCGCAACCGCCGCAGTACCTCGCCTCCGGTGACGTGGTGATGAGCTCGGCCTACAACGGTCGTATCGCCGCCGTGCAGAAAGAATCCAACCTGAAAGTGGTGTGGAACGGTGGCATCTACGACTTCGACGCGTGGGCAATCCCGAAAGGTCTGGACGCCAAGCGTGCCGAAGCGGCGAAGAAGTTCATCGCCTACTCGGTGCAGCCGCAACAGCAGAAGACCTACTCGGAAAACATCGCCTACGGCCCGGCCAACACCCAGGCTGTACCGCTGCTGGCCAAGGATGTCCTGAAAGACATGCCGACCACCCCGGAAAACATCGCCAACCAGGTGCAGATCGACGTCAGCTTCTGGGCTGACAACGGCGAGCAACTGGAACAGCGCTTCAACTCCTGGGCCGCGAAATAACCACTGTTTCACCTGTATGGGAGATGGCGAGGGTGAGTTTGTGGCGAGGGGATTTATCCCCGTTGGGTTGCGAAGCAGCCCCAAAGCCATACCCGCTCGGTGGGTCAGATAAAACGCATTCTCAGGTTTTACGACTGCTGCGCAGCCGAACGGGGATAAATCCCCTCGCCACAAGGTTCGCTCTCTCAGGAAGGTTCGCTTCCACAAGTAGTGGTGTTTCAACACAACAGCGGTGGCTCGCCACCGCTGTAACGATCAAAGATTTGCGGAGTACGTCATGGCCATCGCCGTTCCCCTGAACGAGGGCGCCAGCCCCACCTTGAAGCAGAAGCTCAAGCGCGCCGAGCGGGTCAACCGCTGGAAAGCCCAGGCGCTGATTGCGCCACTGGTGCTGTTTCTGTTGCTGGTGTTCCTGGTGCCGATCGTGGCGCTGCTCTACAAAAGCGTCGGCAACCCCGAAGTGGTCGGCGGCATGCCGCGCACCGTGGCGGCCATCGCCAGTTGGGACGGCCGCGGCCTGCCCGCTGAACCGGTCTATAAGGCTGCCGGCGAAGACCTCGCCGAAGCGCGCAAAAACCAGACCTTGGGCGATTTGTCCAAACGCCTGAACATGGAATTGGCCGGCTATCGCAGCCTGCTGACCAAAACTGCTCGGGCGCTGCCATTCGCCAGCGAACCAGCCTCCTATAAAGAAGCACTGGAAGCGCTCGACGAGCGTTGGGGCGATCCAGCCTACTGGCAAGCAGTCAAACGCAATACCAGCAGCATCACCCCTTACTACTTGCTGGCGGCCGTCGATCACCGTATCGACGACCTCGGCGAAATCGCCCCGGCCACCCCGGATCAGGCGATCTACCTCGACATCTTCGCGCGCACTTTCTGGATGGGCCTGATCATTACCGTGATCTGCCTGTTGCTCGCGTATCCACTGGCCTATCTGCTGGCAAACCTGCCATCGCGTCAGAGCAATCTGCTGATGATTCTGGTGCTGTTGCCGTTCTGGACCTCGATTCTGGTACGGGTCGCCGCCTGGATCGTCCTGCTGCAATCGGGCGGCCTGATCAACAGTGCATTGTTGGCGATGGGCATCATCGATAAGCCACTGGAACTGGTGTTCAACCGTACCGGCGTGTACATCTCGATGGTGCACATCCTGCTGCCGTTCATGATTCTGCCGATCTACAGCGTGATGAAGGGCATCTCGCCGACCTACATGCGTGCCGCGATTTCGCTGGGCTGCCACCCGTTCGCCAGTTTCTGGCGGGTGTATTTCCCGCAGACCTATGCCGGTGTCGGCGCCGGGTGCCTGTTGGTGTTCATCCTCGCCATTGGTTACTACATCACCCCGGCGCTGCTCGGCAGCCCGAACGATCAGATGGTCAGCTACTTCGTCGCGTTCTACACCAACACCAGCATCAACTGGGGCATGGCCACTGCGCTCGGCGGATTGTTGCTGCTGGCAACCGTGGTGCTTTATCTGATCTACAGCTGGCTGGTGGGCGCCAGTCGCCTGCGCCTGAGCTAAGGGGAATTTGAGATGCTGAGTCCTTACATGTCACCCATCGAACGGGTGTGGTTCTACAGCTTGCGGATCCTTTGCGGCTTGATTCTGTTGTTCCTGATTCTGCCGGTGCTGGTGATCGTGCCGCTGTCGTTCAACTCGGGCAGTTTCCTTGTCTACCCGCTGCAAGGCTTTTCGCTGCACTGGTATCAGGACTTCTTCGCCTCGGCGGAATGGATGCGCGCACTGAAGAACAGCATCATCGTCGCCCCGGCCGCGACCGTGCTGGCGATGGTCTTCGGCACGCTGGCAGCGATTGGTCTGACCCGCGGCGACTTCCCCGGAAAGTCGCTGGTGATGGCGCTGGTGATCTCGCCGATGGTGGTGCCGGTGGTGATCATTGGTGTAGCGAGTTATCTGTTCTTCGCCCCGTTGGGGTTGGGCAACAGTTTCTTCTCGTTGATCGTCGTGCATGCGGTGTTGGGCGTGCCGTTTGTGATCATCACGGTGTCGGCGACGTTGCAGGGTTTTAACCATAATCTGGTGCGTGCTGCGGCGAGTCTCGGAGCATCGCCGTTGACAGCGTTCCGCCGGGTGACCTTGCCGCTGATTGCGCCGGGGGTGATTTCCGGGGCGCTGTTTGCGTTTGCGACGTCGTTCGATGAAGTGGTGGTGACGCTGTTTCTCGCCGGCCCCGAACAGGCGACGTTGCCTCGGCAGATGTTCAGCGGGATTCGCGAGAACCTGAGCCCGACGATTGCCGCTGCTGCGACCTTGCTGATCGCGTTCTCGGTCATCCTGCTGCTGACCTTGGAATGGCTACGTGGCCGCAGCGAAAAACTGCGCACCGCTCAGGTTTAAGGGCCAGATCAAAAGCTTACCCCTCACCCCAGCCCTCTCCCCCAAGGGGTAGAGGGGGGAAGGGAGTAGATCTTCATGGTTTTCAAAGCCTGAGATCGACCCGGTATTTCAGGTTGCAGTGGTCTAATTTCCCCGGACACCCCGATAGGTGGAAAATACATCTATCGAGGAGTTATTCATGACCAAAAAACGCAGGGCATTCGACGACAGCTTCAAGCTGCAAGTCGTGAAGATGATCAAGGATCAGGGGCTAACCGTTACGCAGGTTTGCCAAGATCTGAACATTGGTGAGACAGCCGTTCGACGCTGGGTTCAACAGTACGAGGCAGAGCAATTGGGGCACGCCGGAATCGGCAAGCCATTGACGGCAGAGCAACAGCGAATCCGGCAATTGGAACAGGAAAATCGCCAGCTCAAGATGGATAACGACATCTTAAAAAAGGCTACGGCCTTCTTTGCCCGCGAGCTGAAGTAAGGTATCGACTGGTTCGGCAGCTGCAACAGAAGGCCTACTCAGTGACACATGTCTGTCGGTTACTGAGCATCAGTCGCTCGGGCTTCTATGAGTCGCAAAAGCGTGCTGATGCGCCCGTCCGGCAGAGTTGTCCTGTCGTTTTGCAACTCAAGGCGTCTTTTGCCGAGAGTGGTGGCTGCTACGGCAGCCGGCCCTTGCGCGACGCTTTGCGCGGCAAAGGCCTGTCTGTTGGGCTGTATAAAATCCGCCGTTTGATGCGTACCAATGGGCTACGTTCGGCTTGGAAGCGCAAGTTTGTGCACACGACCGATAGCAATCATGATCTGCCGATTGCCGAAAATGTACTGAGCCGAAAATTTGATCCGGCAGCGCCAAACAAGGCTTGGGTGGCAGACATCACCTACATCCGCACCCGCAGTGGCTGGCTGTATCTGGCCGTGGTGTTGGACTTGTTTTCACGCAAGATCGTGGGCTGGTCGATGGCTCCGAACATGCCGGCAGAGCTGGTGTGCACTGCGATGCAACTGGCCATCGCACAGCGCCAACCGCCGCCAGGCCTGATTGCCCACTCGGATCGTGGCAGCCAATACGCGAGTGCAACTTACAGAGAGTTACTGGCAAGAAACGACATGCAGCAGAGCATGAGCCGTAAAGGTAATTGCTGGGACAATGCGGTGATGGAACGCTTCTTCCTGAGCTTGAAAATGGAGCGGGTATGGCGACGTGACTACGCCAATCATACCGAAGCGATCCGCGACATCACCGAGTACATCGTTGGGTATTACAACAACGAACGGCTTCACTCGAAACTGGGATATCTGCCACCGACCGTCTATGAGCGGGCGATGGCGTCAAAACCACCTATCGAGGTGTCCGGAATTAGTTGACCACTGCAGGTCGTTGTACCTCTCCCAATCACCTCGGTCAGTCCCCTCTCCCTCTGGTAGGGGGGCGAGGGGGAAGGGAGCAGATCGTTGTGCTTTTCAAAACCCGAGTTCGACTCGGTATTTCAGGTCGGTGTACTTCAAAAGTACAGCGCGGTCAGTCCCCTCTCCCTCCGGGAGAGGGCTAGGGTGAGGGGCTCTTGCTTTTGTCTTCGGTAGTCATTCACCACCTGAATAGCAGACAACCCCAAATCCCCAGCTAATCTTGTGCCCAGCTCCCACATCTATAAGAGGCTGCGCACGATGAGTCTTTCCCAGTTCAAAATCGCTCACAAACTGATCACCGGCGCCGGGGCCATCGAGCAACTGGCGGCGGAACTCACACGGCTGGATATCGACAACCCGCTGATCGTCACCGACGCTGCGCTGGTCAAATCAGGCACGGTCGAGTTGGCGCTGTGCCAGTTGGGTGGGCGTGAGTACGAGATTTTCGACCGCGTGCTGCCGGACCCGGAAATCGCCATCGTCGAAGATTGCATGCGCGTTTACCGCGAAGGCGGGCATGACGGTTTGATCGGCCTCGGTGGCGGCAGTGCCATCGACATAGCCAAAAGTGTCGCGGCCTATGCCGGATACCATGGCGCGATGGAGGATTTGTTCGGCGTTGACCAAGTGCCGCGCAAAGGCCCGCCGCTGATCGCGATTCCGACCACTGCCGGCACCGGTTCCGAAGTCACCAACGTCGCAATTCTTTCCGACAAGGTCGCGCAATTGAAGAAGGGCATCGTCAGCGACTATCTATTGCCGGACGTCGCGCTGGTCAGCCCGCAGATGACCCTGACTTGCCCACGCAGTGTCACCGCCGCCAGTGGCGTTGACGCGCTGGTGCACGCCATCGAATCCTATTTGTCGGTGAACGCCTCGCCGATCACCGATTCCCTGGCCATCGGCGCGATCAAATTGATTGCCAGGGCGTTACCCAAGGCCTATGCCAACGGCGCCAACCTGCAAGCGCGCGAAGACATGGCCACCGCGAGCCTGATGGCCGGCATGGCGTTCGGTAACGCCGGGGTCGGTGCGGTGCATGCGCTGGCGTATCCGCTGGGCGGGCGTTTCAATATTGCCCATGGCGTCAGCAACGCCTTGCTGCTGCCGTATGTCATGACCTGGAACAAAATGGCCTGCGTCGAACGCATGCAGGATATTGCCGAAGCCATGGGCGTGATGACCGCTCATCTGAGCGCTGCCGAGGCAGCAGACAAAGCCGTGCAGGCGATGACTGACCTGTGTGCGGCAGTGGAAATTCCCGTCGGGCTGCGCAGTTTCGGTGTACCGGAAGAAGCGATCCCGGCCATGGCTGTGGAAGCGGCGGGCATCGAGCGTTTGATGCGCAACAACCCACGCAAACTCAGCGCTGTGGACATCGAGAAGATCTATCGCGCGGCTTACTGAGTCGCCGCCAGTCATCGGTCATGGCCCAACCCAATCATCGCAGTCACGGTGCGCGCGCGGAAACTTGAGGTATACAATGCGCGCCATCGTGATTTAGCTCAGAAAAGGTGCGTCATGCAGCCCTTCGTAATTGCTCCGTCGATTCTCTCCGCCGACTTCGCCCGCCTCGGCGAAGAAGTAGACAATGTCCTCGCCGCAGGCGCCGACTTCGTTCACTTCGACGTCATGGACAACCACTACGTGCCCAACCTGACCATCGGCCCGATGGTGTGCGCGGCGTTGCGCAAGTACGGCGTCACCGCGCCCATCGACGCACACCTGATGGTCAGCCCGGTGGATCGCATTGTCGGCGACTTCATCGAGGCCGGCGCCACCTATATCACCTTCCACCCGGAAGCCACGCTGCACGTCGATCGCTCGCTGCAACTGATCCGCGAGGGCGGCTGCAAATCCGGCCTGGTATTCAACCCGGCGACCCCGCTGGACGTGCTCAAGTACGTAATTGACAAGGTCGACATGGTCCTGCTGATGAGCGTCAACCCGGGCTTCGGCGGGCAGAAGTTCATTCCCGGCACTCTCGATAAACTGCGCGAAGCGCGGGCGATCATCGATGCCTCGGGCCGCGACATCCGTCTGGAAATCGACGGCGGCGTCAACGTCAACAACATCCGTGAAATCGCTGCGGCTGGCGCCGACACCTTTGTCGCCGGCTCGGCGATCTTCAACGCACCGAACTATCAGGAAGTCATCGACAAGATGCGTGCCGAACTGGCTCTGGCCCGTCCATGAGCGGTTTTGAGCAGCTGTTCCCGGGCAAACTGCCAAGGTTGGTGATGTTCGATCTGGATGGCACGCTGATCGACTCGGTTCCTGACCTGGCAGCGGCGGTGGACAACATGCTGCTCTCCCTCGGCCGCAAGCCAGCGGGCATCGAGTCGGTGCGCGAGTGGGTTGGCAATGGCGCCCCCGTATTGGTGCGCCGGGCGTTGGCCGGTGGTATCGATCATTCGGCGGTGGATGACGTCGAGGCCGAACATGCGCTCGAAGTGTTTATGGAAGCCTACGGCGCCAGCCATGCGTTGACCGTGGTCTATCCCGGCGTGCGCGACACCCTCAAGTGGCTGCAAAAGCAAGGCGTGGCCATGGCGCTGATCACCAACAAGCCGGAGCGCTTTGTCGCGCCACTGCTGGATCAGATGAAAATCGGCCGTTACTTCAAGTGGATCATCGGCGGCGATACTTTGCCGCAGAAGAAGCCTGACCCGGCCGCGCTGTTCTTCGTGATGAAAATGGCCAACATTCCGGCCTCGCAATCGTTGTTCGTCGGTGACTCGCGCAGCGATGTGCTGGCGGCGAAAGCGGCGGGGGTCAAATGTGTCGCGCTCAGCTATGGCTACAACCATGGCCGGCCGATTGCCGAAGAATCGCCGGCGCTGGTGATCGACGATCTGCGCAAGCTAATTCCCGGTTGCCTCGTTACGGCCGCTGAGATAACGTTGCCCGACGCTTCTCAATCTCCTTCTGGAAACGCCATCGTGGTGGTCACTCGCAAACTCTGGATGAAAGTCATCAAGGCCCTGGCCCGCTGGCGTTGGCGCGCCTGACTTGTTCCTGGCCGGCCTGCCGGCGCGTTTGCATACCTGACTGATTACACCTCACACCACGAGGCACCTCATGATCCGCGAAGAATTCCTGCGCTTGGCCGCTGACGGCTACAACCGCATTCCGATGGCCTGCGAAACCCTGGCCGACTTCGACACGCCGCTGTCGATCTATCTGAAACTGGCCGACCAGCCCAACTCCTACCTGCTCGAATCAGTGCAGGGCGGGGAGAAGTGGGGGCGTTACTCGATCATCGGCCTGCCGTGCCGCACGGTGCTACGGGTTCACGATCATCACGTCAGCATCACTGTCGATGGCGTCGAGACCGAAAGCCACGACGTTGAAGATCCGTTGGCCTTCGTCGAAACCTTCAAGGCGCGCTACAACGTGCCGACCATCGCCGGTCTGCCGCGTTTCAACGGCGGTCTGGTCGGTTACTTCGGTTACGACTGCGTGCGTTACGTGGAAAAACGTCTGGGCAAATGCCCGAACCCGGATCCGCTGGGCGTGCCGGACATTCTGCTGATGGTCTCCGACGCCGTCGTCGTTTTCGACAACCTCGCCGGCAAGATGCACGCGATCGTACTGGCTGATCCTTCGCAGGCTGATGCCTTCGAGCAAGGTCAGGCGCAATTGCAGGGACTGCTGGAGAAACTGCGCCAGCCGATCACCCCGCGTCGTGGTCTGGATTTCAGCAAACAGCAATCGGCTGATCCGGTATTCCGCTCAAGCTTCACTCAGGACGATTACGAAAAGGCCGTCGACACCATCAAGGAATACATCCTTGCCGGTGACTGCATGCAGGTCGTGCCGTCGCAACGCATGTCGATCGACTTCAAGGCTGCACCGATCGATCTGTATCGCGCACTGCGGTGCTTCAACCCGACGCCGTACATGTACTTCTTCAACTTCGGCGATTTCCATGTCGTCGGCAGTTCGCCGGAAGTGCTGGTGCGAGTCGAGGACAACCTGATCACCGTGCGCCCGATTGCCGGCACACGCCCACGTGGCGCGACTGAAGAGGCGGATCTGGCGCTGGAAGAAGACCTGCTGTCGGACGACAAAGAGATCGCCGAGCACTTGATGCTGATCGATCTGGGCCGTAACGATACTGGCCGCGTTTCGGAAATCGGCTCGGTGAAACTCACCGAGAAAATGGTCATCGAGCGTTACTCCAACGTGATGCACATTGTTTCCAACGTCACCGGTCAGTTGAAAGCAGGGTTGACGGCGATGGACGCGCTGCGGGCGATTCTGCCGGCGGGCACCTTGTCCGGCGCGCCGAAGATTCGTGCGATGGAAATCATCGACGAGCTGGAACCGGTCAAGCGTGGTGTCTACGGCGGCGCCGTCGGTTACTTCGCCTGGAACGGCAACATGGACACCGCGATTGCGATCCGTACCGCGGTGATCAAGAACGGCGAACTGCACGTGCAGGCCGGTGGCGGCATCGTCGCCGACTCGGTGCCGGCGCTGGAATGGGAAGAAACCCTGAACAAACGCCGCGCCATGTTCCGCGCCGTAGCCCTGGCCGAACAAAGCCCGGACTGATTCCCTATCCCCAGTGTGAGAGGGCTTTTGTGGCGAGGGGATTTATCCCCGTTCGACTGCGCAGCATTCGTAAAACCATTGCATGCGGTCTGTCTGATACACCGAGGTGTTTGGTTTAGGGGGCCGCTTCGCGCCCCAACGGGGGTAAATCCCCTCGCCACAGGCAATGTCCTTCACTACAGAAAAGCTGCGCCATGTTCCGCGCCGTAGCCCTGGCCGAACAAACCCCGGACTGATCCCCTATCCCCAGTGTGAGAGGGTTTTTGTGGCGAGGGGATTTATCCCCGTTCGACTGCGCAGCAGTCGTAAAACCATTGCATACGGTCTGCCTGATACACCGAGGTGTTTGGTTTAGGGGCCGCTTCGCGCCCCAACGGGGATAAATCCCCTCGCCACAGGCAATGCCCATCACTACAGAAAAGCCGCGCCATGTTCCGCGCCGTAGCCCTGGCCGAACAAACCCCGGACTGATCCCCTATCCCCAGTGTGAGAGGGCTTGTGTGGCGAGGGGATTTATCCCCGTTCGACTGCGCAGCAGTCGTAAAACCATTGCATACGGTTTGTCTGATACACCGAGGTGTTTGGTTTAGGGGCCGCTTCGCGCCCCAACGGGGATAAATCCCCTCGCCACAGGCAATGTCCATCACTACAGAAAAGCCGCGCCATGTTCCGCGCCGTAGCCCTGGCCGAACAAACCCCGGACTGATCCCCTATCCCCTGTGTGAGAGAACTTTTGTGGCGAGGGGATTTATCCCCGTTCGACTGCGCAGCAGTCGTAAAACCATTGCATACGGTTTGCCTGATACACCGAGATGTTTGGTTTAGGGGCCGCTTCGCGCCCCAACGGGGATAAATCCCCTCGCCACAGGCAATGCCCATCACTACAGAAAAGCCGCGCCATGTTCCGCGCTGTCGCCCTGGCCGAAATCCCCTATCCCCAGTGTGAGAGGGCTTTTGTGGCGAGGGGATTTATCCCCGTTCGACTGCGCAGCAGTCGTAAAACCATTGCATACGGTTTGTCTGATACACCGAGGTGTTTTGTTTAGGGGCCGCTTCGCGCCCCAACGGGGATAAATCCCCTCGCCACAGGCAATGTCCATCACTACAGAAAAGCTGCGCCATGTTCCGCGCCGTAGCCCTGGCCGAACAAACCCCGGACTAATTCCCTATCCCCAGTGTGAGAGGACTTTTGTGGCGAGGGGATTTATCCCCGTTCGACTGCGCAGCAGTCGTAAAACCATTGCATGCGGTCTGCCTGATACGCCGAGATGTTTGGTTTAGGGGCCGCTTCGCGCCCCAACGGGGATAAATCCCCTCGCCACAGGCAATGTCCATCACTACAGAAAATGTGATGCATAAAAAAAGCGGCGCCTGTGAGGGCGCCGCTTTTTTATGACTTGCAACAGCCCTACAGGAGTTGCCGCGGGCTGCGATCTTTTGCTCTAAACGCTTAAAAGTCCAACACCACCCCAACATTGACCCCTTGCTGGGTAAAGTCATCATCCTTGCGGATGTTGTAGCCGGCGCGCAGGGCCAGGTCCTGAGTCAGTTTGTGGCTCACGCCCAGATTCAGGCGGTTCAGATTGGTCTGCGGCGTGTAGCCGTCCAGGGTGTAGCGATTGTTCGGCAGGCTGTTGAGGTTCATCGTCAGATCCTGGGTGTCGTCGTTGTACTCACGTTCATGAGCAAACTCGCCGAACACCTGGGTCTGTGCGGTGATCTGATACTTACCCTGGATGCCGAGGCCGAGGCGGCGGGAGTTACGCGATTGGTCATCGAAGGTCAGCGCTGTGGAGTCCGCGCCGTTTTCCGAGTAACCATCGACTTCAACTTTGCCGAAATCGGCACTCACGAATGGCGACAGGTGCCATGGGCTGCTGGCCTCAGGCGCGATGTCGTAGCCGACACGACCACCGATGGCCAGTACGTAGCCGTCGGTATCACCCTTCTCGCCACGTTCGTTGACCCCGAGCTGGAACTTGCGCTTCAAGCTGTCGTAATCGAGGTGTCCGGCGGTAATGGCCAAGTCACCCCACCAGCGGTTCTGCTGGTACTGCGCGAACGCCGTACCCATGTAGGAATTGAGTTTGTAGTCCGAGTCGGCGTCGCCGGCTTCAAGTTTCTGGTGATAGAAACCGGCCGCTACGCCGACGCGCCACGCTTCATTGAGGCGATAGCTGCCGCCGATGTTCAGGTTGTAACCATTGCCGTCGGCGCTTGCCGCACTGTGCTGGTCGTCGAAGTCCTGATGCTGGCCACCGCCGGCGACAATCGCCCGCCATTGGCCGACGCCTTGCCAGTTCTCCCAGTCAGCCAGCCATTGGTTACGCAGTTCGTCCTGATGCGCACGCAAGGTGCCCTGGGCCATTTCCGGCAACAGGGTCAATTCCCATGGGGCGGCGAGCAGTGAGTAGGCGTAGTCGGCAATCAGGCGCTGGCCGGCTTCGGTCGGGTGCACCGCATCGTTGTAGATCAGCTTGGTCGGATCTGGCGTTGCGCTGTTGATGCCGTACCTGGCGTTCTCGGTGCAACTGTTGCCGCTGAAGCAAGTGGCCGTCAGGTTCTGATCGGTAGCAAGACCGAACTGCGCCGGGTTGGCGAACGCTTCCTTGAGCAGCACTGGAATGTTCAAAGGAATGATTTCGGCGTTGATGTTCTGCAACTGGCCGACCAGTTCAGTGTTGAACTGCGCGCTGAGCTGCGAGGTGAAACTCTGCAATGGCGAGCCGTTGATGGCCGGGGTCAGGCCAATGTCGGGCAGCAGCCAGACCATGATGTATTTGGCGCCGGCGCCTTGTAGCGTGCGGACACTGTCGGCCAGTCGATCCGCCGCAGAACTGGCCTGATCAGGGCTGAGTATGCGGCCTTGCAGGAAGTCGTTACCGCCGCCGGATATGTAATACAGCGCATTCGGGTCGGCACGGAAACCGTTGGACGGCAGGTAGCCGGCGCGCGTGCGCTCACCCGTGGCGGATTGCGTGGTGATTGAATCGAGAATCTGGTCGGTGCGATAACCGCCGACTGCCCAATTGTTACCGTCCGGCAGGCCTTCACCGGCGCGTACCGCCGAAGAGGACGAGGCGGTCTGGTCCGGGCTGAAACCGAGTTTGCCACCGATGATCTGTGTGGCATTCAGGTTACGGTTTTCACCGGTGCCATCCTTATAGAGCGGTCCGGTCCGGTTGGTGTAGCGCTGAGTGGCGCCCGCCGGGCCGCCAGGATCGGTGAAAGTCCCCGCATCATTGAGGCTGTCGCCAAAGACCACAAAGTTGGAATAAGGATTGGGTGCGGCATTCGCCTGAGCACAGGCCAGTGCGAGCAAGCAGCCGGCCAGCGGTACAAACAACGTCTGTTTGATCATGAGCAAGTCCGTTTATTTATTGTTGTAGGTGAACGAAACGACAGTACCAAAAACTTGCGGCCTAGTGCCATCGGTCGCGAACCCTCCTATAGATTTCTCCCCCGCAGGCCCCGCCATATTGCACGCCCCGCCCAGCTAAGTTACTGTGCCGGAACGTATGAACGAGACCTTCCCCGTGTTGATCACCAGCAAACTTCTGGATCAAGTCATCAAGGCACACGCCCGCTGGCGTTGGCGCGCCTGAATCTTTTCTGCCGGCCCCGCCGGATCTGTATCGCTTTGCCTTCCTTGCCCGTTTGAAATGCCGCTGTGCCGATGCGTGTTCCTGCGTCCGACATCGTGCAGCGCCCTGCGGGCAAGTCACCTGAAGGCTGTCTTCAAGTCAGAATTCAAGAGGTTCGAAACGCCATGTTGCTGATGATCGACAACTACGACTCTTTTACTTACAACGTTGTGCAATACCTCGGCGAGCTGGGTGCCGAAGTCAAAGTCGTGCGCAACGACGAATTGACCGTCGCCGAGATCGAAGCGCTCAAGCCTGAGCGTATCGTGGTGTCCCCAGGCCCTTGCACACCGACCGAAGCCGGCATCTCCATCGAAGCCATCAAACACTTCGCCGGCAAACTGCCGATCCTCGGCGTCTGCCTCGGCCACCAGTCCATCGGCCAGGCTTTTGGTGGTGATGTCGTACGCGCCCGCCAAGTCATGCACGGTAAGACTAGCCCGGTATTCCACGAGGACAAGGGCGTTTTCGAAGGTCTGAATCATCCGCTGACAGTCACCCGCTACCACTCGCTGATCGTCAAGCACGATACTTTGCCCGATTGCCTGGAGCTGACCGCGTGGACGCAACACGATGACGGTTCGGTCGACGAAATCATGGGCCTGCGTCACAAAACCCTGAACATTGAGGGCGTACAGTTCCACCCCGAGTCGATTCTGACCGAGCAGGGTCATGAACTGTTTGCCAACTTCCTCAAACAAACCGGCGGCACGCGCTAAGGACTTCCCATGAATATCAAGACAGCCCTGAGCCGTATCGTCGATCACCTCGATCTCAGCACCGATGAAATGCGCGACGTGATGCGCGAAATCATGACCGGCCAATGCACCGACGCGCAGATTGGCGCGTTCATGATGGCCATGCGCATGAAAAGCGAGAGCATCGACGAAATCGTCGGCGCTGTATCGGTGATGCGCGAGCTGGCCGATCAAGTCGAACTCAAGACCCTCGACGGCGTGGTCGATGTCGTGGGTACCGGTGGTGACGGTGCAAATATCTTCAACGTATCGACAGCGTCCTCGTTCGTTGTCGCGGCAGCCGGTTGCACCGTGGCCAAACACGGTAATCGTGCAGTTTCGGGCAAGAGCGGCAGCGCCGACTTGCTGGAAGCCGCGGGTATCTATCTGAACCTGACGCCTGTTCAGGTCGCCCGTTGCATCGACAACGTCGGCATCGGTTTCATGTTTGCCCAGACCCACCACAAAGCCATGAAGTACGCCGCCGGCCCGCGCCGCGATCTCGGTCTGCGTACGCTGTTCAACATGCTCGGCCCGCTTACGAATCCGGCCGGTGTGAAACATCAGGTGGTGGGCGTTTTCACTCAGGCGCTGTGCCGGCCATTAGCCGAAGTACTGCAACGTCTGGGTAGCAAGCACGTGCTGGTGGTGCATTCGAAAGATGGTCTTGACGAGTTCAGTCTCGCCGCGCCGACGTTCGTTGCCGAGCTGAAGAACAACGAAATCACTGAGTATTGGATCGAGCCAGAAGATCTGGGCATGAAGAGCCAGAGCCTGCACGGTCTCTCGGTCGAAGGACCGGAAGCTTCGCTGGCGCTCATCCGCGATGCTTTGGGCAAGCGCAAGACCGAAAACGGCCAGAAAGCCGCCGAAATGATTGTGCTCAACGCCGGCGCGGCGCTGTACGCCGCCGACGTCGCCAGCAGTTTGAAACAGGGTGTCGAGCTTGCGCACGACGCTCTGCACACCGGCCTCGCTCGGGAGAAACTCGAGGAGCTGGGTGCCTTTACCGCGGTATTCAGAGTGGAGAATGAGGGATGAGTGTACCGACGGTTCTGGAAAACATTCTGGCCCGCAAAGTCCAGGAGGTCGCCGAGCGTAGCGCCCGCGTCAGCCTGAGCGAGCTGGAAAGTCTGGCCAAGGCGGCCGATGCACCCCGTGGTTTCGCTCAGGCCTTGCTGGCACAGGCGAAGACCAAGCAACCTGCGGTGATTGCCGAAATCAAAAAGGCTTCGCCGAGCAAAGGCGTGATCCGCGAAAATTTCGTGCCGGCCGACATCGCCAAAAGCTACGAGAAGGGCGGGGCGACCTGCCTGTCCGTGCTCACCGATATCGATTATTTCCAGGGTGCCGATGCTTATCTGCAACAGGCTCGCGCCGCTTGCAAACTGCCGGTGATCCGCAAGGACTTCATGATCGATCCCTATCAGATCATTGAAGCTCGCGCGCTGGGCGCCGACTGCGTGTTGCTGATCGTCTCCGCACTGGACGACGTGAAAATGGCCGAACTGGCTGCCGTGGCCAAAGGCGTTGGCCTGGATGTGCTGGTAGAAGTACATGACGGCGATGAGCTCGAGCGCGCGTTGAAAACCCTCGACACGCCGTTGGTCGGGGTCAACAACCGCAATCTGCATACCTTCGAAGTCAGCCTGGAAACCACCCTCGACCTGCTGCCGCGCATTCCGCGCGATCGTCTGGTGATCACCGAGAGCGGCATCCTCAACCGCGCCGACGTCGAGCTGATGGAAATCAGCGACGTCTACGCGTTCCTTGTGGGCGAAGCGTTCATGCGCGCCGAAAGCCCGGGCACTGAACTGCAGCGACTGTTCTTCCCGGAGCGTGGTGTTCCAATCAGCGGTTCGACCCTCGACTGATAAGCTCCAGATCGAGTCGACTCATTCGCGAGCAGGCTCGCTCCCACATTTGGAATGCATTTCCCATGTGGGAGCGAGCCTGCTCGCGAAGAGGCCCTAAAAATCCCCAAAGATTCCAGATCTGCCGGAGCCCTCCATGTCGCTGCCCACCTCTTTGAACATCGAAGCCGGCCTGCAAGCCGAACAGGATCTGCTGGCTTCGGTCTGCGCCGGCGACAGCGAATTCGGCCTGCTGTTCTGGCAACCCAGCGACCGCGCCCTTGTCATGCCTCGCCGTCTCAATCGTCTAGCCGATTTCGATCACGCCTGCGAAGTCTCCGCTGCCGCTGGCTGGCCAGTCCTGTTGCGCGAAACCGGCGGCGAACCGGTCCCGCAATCGGCGGCGACGATCAACATCGCTCTGGTTTACGCTCCGCCACGCAGCGAAGGCGATCTGAACCGCATCGAAACCGGTTACCGGCGACTGTGCGATCCGATCTGTCAGTTGCTTGATGAGTTGGGCGGTGCGTCATCGTTGGGGGAAATCGACGGTGCATTCTGCGACGGTCGCTTTAACGTCAACCTCGACGGGCGCAAAATGGTCGGCACCGCCCAGCGCTGGCGCCAGAGTCAGGGCGGCCAGCGTCCGGTCGGGCTGGTGCACGGTGCGATGCTGATGGATAACGAGCGTGAGTCGATGGTCGCGGCGGTCAACCGCTTCAACGAAGCCTGTGGCCTGGAGCAACGAGTGCGCGCCGAAAGCCACATTGGCCTGCATGAGAAGTTCAACGCGCCACAGGCCTTGGCGCGTCTCGATGAACTGTTTCGTTTGATGCTGGCGCAGATGTACAGCGCCTGATTTTCGAGCTTATCGCGTACCAAAGACCACCATGGTCTTACCCTTCACGTCGACCAGGTTGCGTTCCTCCAGATCCTTGAGGACGCGACCGACCATCTCCCGCGAACAACCGACAATTCGGCCGATCTCCTGACGGGTCACTTTGATCTGCATGCCATCCGGGTGAGTCATGGCGTCCGGTTGCTTGCACAGTTCGAGCAGGCAACGGGCTACGCGACCGGTTACATCGAAAAATGCCAGATCGCCGACCTTGCGTGTGGTGTTGCGCAGACGTTGTGCGATTTGTCCGCTGAGGACGTAAAGAATGTCTGGATCCTGCTGCGACAATTCGCGGAACTTGGCGTAGCTGATTTCGGCAATTTCACATTCGACCTTGGCTCGCACCCAGGCACTGCGCTCTTGTTCCTGGCCGGCCTGTTCGAACAGACCCAATTCGCCAAAGAAATCCCCGGCGTTCAGATAGGCAATGATCATTTCGCGGCCGTCGTCATCTTCAATCAGGATCGTCACCGAACCCTTGATGATGAAGTACAGCGTGTCCGAACGGTCGCCGGCACAGATGATGTTGCTCTTGGCCGCATGGCGACGGCGCTGGCAATGCATCAACAGCTTGTCGAGGTTCTTGATTTTGGGGGTTGGGGTAATAGCAACCATGGTTGTATCCCGAAAAGACTGCACGGTTATGTTTGGTTTTTTTATGAGGCGCTAGAGGTGGTCGCTACACAGGCTGGCATGGGCGCCAGCGAATTGGCGCCAGCTTAACAGACACTTCGTCGCAAATTCGAGAAATTACCTACAGGGCATGGGTATCAGTCCCAGGAAGGTCGCACGCTGCCCGGGCAAGGCCGTGTGCTAAGCTGGCGACCCTTTTTTTACAGTGGAGTCTTGGCGATGAAGGCACGCATCCAATGGGCTGGCGAAGCCATGTTCCTCGGCGAATCCGGCAGCGGTCATGTTGTGGTGATGGACGGTCCGCCGGACGCCGGTGGGCGTAATCTGGGTGTTCGTCCGATGGAAATGCTCCTGCTGGGTGTTGGCGGTTGCAGCAATTTCGACGTGGTCAGCATCCTGAAGAAGTCCCGTCAGGCCGTAGAAAGCTGCGAAGCCTTCCTCGAAGCCGAGCGCGCGACCGAAGATCCAAAGGTGTTTACCAAGATCCACATGCACTTCGTGGTCAAGGGCCGTGGCTTGAAAGAAGCCCAGGTCAAACGCGCCATCGAGCTGTCCGCCGAGAAGTATTGCTCTGCCTCGATCATGCTTGGAGCGGCTGGCGTGGCAATCACTCACGATTATGAAATCGTCGAACTCGGTTGAACCGACATTCAACTATCATAAAAGCAGTGCAGACTCTGGCGATCCCCCGCTGACGTCTGCATAATGCGCCACTTTTTTCAGGGCAGTGATCGGTCGACCGACGGATCAGCCGCCTGAACAGATAACCAAAATCGCCATCGCGAAGAGGTGTTAACCGTCCTACGCAGGTGCGTTGTTCGCACTTGACGGGCATGCTTGATCACGCGGCCGGGCCGCATACATAGAGAGTTTTTAACGGTGAAAAGCAAACTCAAGCTCCACGGGTTCAATAACCTGACAAAGACCTTGAGCTTCAACATCTATGACATCTGCTACGCGGAAACCCCGCAAGACCAGCAGGCTTACGTCGAGTACATCAATCAAGAGTACAACGCGAAACGCCTGACGCAGATTCTCACAGAAGTTGTTGAGATCATTGGTGCCAACATCCTGAACATTGCCAGTCAGGACTACGAGCCTCAGGGCGCCAGCGTCACGATTCTGATTTCTGAAGAACCGGTCACCCCGACTGAAAGCCAGATCGAAGAATCGCCGGGCCCGTTGCCCGAAATTATCCTGGCCCACCTCGACAAGAGCCACATCACGGTGCACACCTATCCGGAAATCCATCCGGACGACGGTATTGCGACCTTCCGTGTGGATATCGACGTGTCGACGTGTGGTGTCATTTCACCGCTTAAAGCGCTCAATTTCCTCATTCACCAGTTCGATTCGGACATCGTGACCGTGGATTATCGTGTGCGCGGCTTCACCCGTGACGTTGAAGGCAACAAGCACTTCATCGACCACGAGATCAATTCGATCCAGAACTACCTTTCTGAAGACACCCGCGACGCGTACCAGATGACCGACGTGAACGTGTACCAGGAAAACCTGTTCCACACCAAAATGCTGCTGAAGAACTTCGAACTGGATAACTACCTGTTCGGCGACGCCACCAGCAACCTGTCTCCTGAGCAGCGCGCTCAGGTCACCGACCGGGTGAAACACGAAATGCTTGAAATCTTCTACGCGCGCAACATGCCGACCTAAGATTGCAGGCACAAAAAAAGGCGACCTTCGGGTCGCCTTTTTCATGCCCGCCACAATTCCCTGTGGGAGCGAGCCTGCTCGCGAAGAGGCCCTCTGAAGCGATACATCTCTCAAATCCGATAAGTACTCTTGGTCATCACCTTCGCCAAAATACTCATTCCAAACTTCACCGGCGCCGGAAAACGGAAACCCCCAGCCTCCAGCGCACTCTGCGCATGATGTTCTTCATCAGTGCGCATCTGCTGCAGAATCGCCCGGGACTTCTCATCCTCCGCCGGCAACTGCTCCAGATGTTCATTCAAGTGCTTGCACACCTGGTGCTCGGTCGCCGCAACAAATCCCAGGCTGACCTTATCGCTGATCAACCCGGCCACCGCGCCAATCCCGAACGACATGCCATAAAACAGTGGATTGAGAATGCTGGTGTGGCTGCCCAACTGATGAATGCGTTGTTCGCACCAGACCAGATGATCAATCTCTTCTTCGGCCGCGTGCTCCATAGCCTCACGCACCTGCGGCAGCTTGGCGGTCAGCGCCTGCCCTTGATACAGCGCCTGGGCGCAGACTTCACCGGTGTGGTTAATGCGCATCAGACCGGCGACATGGCGGGTGTCCTCGTCGCTCATTTGCGTTTCCGGTTGCAGGATCGCTGGTGACGGACGGTACGGCTGGCCACTGAAGGGCAGCAAGGTACGCATCGCGGCATCGGCTTGCAGCAGAAGACGGTCAATTGGCGAGTAGTGACGTTGGGTAGTCATGCTGACCTCCGGGAAGAATCTCGGCGGCCAGTTTAACCGAATCGGCCGGAGAAGGTTTGCGCTGGGTCATTTGCCACTGAGTTGCAGTCGTTTCGCTTCATGTAAGAGTTGCCGAAGGCTGCGATCTTTTGATCCTGAAAGAATTAACAACAAGATCAAAAGATCGCAGCCTTCGGCAGCTCCTATACGCTGGTCGCGGTGTGTCTTAACCCGGCGGCCAGTTCATCTGGCGCTGACCGAGTACGTGCATATGAATGTGATAGACGGTCTGCCCACCCTGTTCATTGCAATTCATCACCACGCGGAAGCCTTCCTCGCAGCCCAGCTCCAGTGCCAGACGCTGCGCTGTGAACAGGATGTGCCCGGCCAATGCCTTGTCGTCTTCGGTCAGGTCATTGAGGGTGCGTACCGGTTTTTTCGGGATCACCAGAAAATGCACCGGTGCCTGAGGGGCGATGTCGTGAAACGCCAGAACCTGGTCGTCTTCGTAAATGATCTTGGCCGGGATTTCCCGGTTGATGATCTTGGTGAACAGAGTATCCACTGCTGTTTTCTCCGTTGTTTGGGCTGGCCTGAGTGTACTCATGGGGAATGAACCCGCCCAGTGTTTTGCCGTCAGGCGCTTCAGCGCGGGCAGTAAGCCTTATTGACCATGCCGACGATGGTGCGGTTGAGCCAGCGCGAACCCAGTCTCGGTAGAAACGCGAACCAGCGATTGCGCCGTCCCGGAATGATAATGGCGCGGTTTTTTTCAAGCGCGCGCACGGTGTACAGCGCAACTTCTTCTGGGCTCATCAGCATTTTGCTGTCTTTGAGTTTGTCGCTATTCAGTTGCGCGGTGCGGAAAAATGCCGTGCGGGTCGGGCCGGGGCACAGCACCGAAACCTTCACTGCGCTTTGTTTGAGCTCAACGCGCAACGCTTCGGAGAAGTGCAACACATAGGCCTTGCTGGCGTAGTAGGTGCTCATCCACGGGCCGGGATTGAACGCGGCCACTGACGCGACGTTGAGGATTTGCCCTCCACCTTGTAACGCCATGCTGTTGCCGATCGCGTGGCACAAACGGGTCAGGGCGAGGATGTTGACCTCGATCAGGTCTTGTTCGGTCATCCAGTCCTGCGCCAGGAACGGGCCGCAGGTACCGATACCGGCGCAATTCACGAGCAAGTCGATCTGCCGGTCACCTTCTTCCAGCTCCAGCAAGAAACCGGACAGGCGCAATGGCTCACCCAGGTCACAGGCACGGAACAACACTTCCACGCCAAAGCGTTGGGTCAGTTCGATTGCGATACTTTCCAGCTGATCACGCTGTCGGGCCACCAGAATCAGGCTGCGACCGCGGCGGGCCAGCGCTTCGGCCATGGCCAGGCCAATGCCGCTGGAGGCGCCAGTGATCAGAGCGTAACGGGTCATGCAATTCTCCATCGCAACAGCTCCGCGCCGTCGACGCGGTTGTCACGGCGGGGAGCGCTGTTCATTCTTTCGCAGAGTCTACAGGGGCCTGCGCCGCTTCGGCTGCCTCGTCGGCGGAATTCGCCGCGGGCTCGACTTCGACGTCTACTTCATCGGTGTTCACCGAGCCGCTTTCATAGCTGCTTTCCAGATTGCTTTCGTATTCCTGCTGGACGGCCGAGAAGCCGCCGAGAATTCCGCCAGCGAAGATCAGCGCGAAGAATACGATCCACAGTGAGCAGAGCACCTTGACCGCCGTGCTGTTTGGCGGAGGAGGCGGGCCATATTGGTTGGCGCCGGTATTGCCTGGCACAACCATGATCACGAAGGGGAAGAAGCTGCCCACGAACGGGACGAGGTTCAGCAACCAGAGCCAGCCCGACCAGCCGATATCGTGCAAGCGTTGAACGCTGAACAGGATGCTGACAATGAAAAAGCCGAGGAACAGGAAGAAGGCAAGTATGCCGCCAATGATCAGGCCTGTGGTCGAGTCACCGCTGACCAGCCCCAAAGCGATCAGGGCAAAGATGCCGATAATCGGCAACGTCACCAGACTGAGCACCATCGTCCACGCCAGAAAGCGCAGTCTGCCGATCCGGCCTTCGACGCTGAACGGCTTGAGCACGCCAAACGCTGGAAGGCTTTCACCGACATTGGCCCGCGGCGGCGCATAGGGGGATTGCGGTTCGGTGGGGGCAGGGGTGTGGTCGTGGACGTCTGCCAGGTTGAGTTCGATGGTTGTTTCGGGCTCTAGCCGGGCGTCGATGCCGGTTTTGCTCAGCGCCTGCAGATAAGCCTGTGCATCGCTATGGGGCAGGTCGCGTTTGAGCGCGACGGTGCGACCATTGAACAGGCGTTCGATGGCAGCGACATCACTTTTGAACAGATCGGCCAGATTGAGTTTGGCGGTGGTGATATCGACACCGGGCTGTAGAGCACCGTCGAAAACGATCTTGTAACGGGGTTCGCTCATGGCCGAGGCATCCTTGTCGCGAGTAGATTTCAAAAGTCATCAGTGTAAGGCCAGTCCACAAACGACTGGCCGGTTTTTTCTCAGCGCGGCCAGCGTTGCGGTAACTGCGCGGCGCGCTCCTGGGCTCGACGATATTCGGCATCAAGGCGAGCGATCAGTTGATCCACGCTTGGCAAATCATCAATTTGGCCGACGCCCTGACCCGCCGACCACACGGTCTTCCAGGCTTTGGCTTCATCGCTGATCGGTTTGAGCTTGTCGCCGAAATTCACTTCGCCCTTGCCTTGCAATGCGGCCATGTCGAAACCCGCCGCTTCCAGGCTTTGTCGCATGAAACTGGCCGGCACTCCCGACACCGCAGGAGTATGAATGATGTCCGCTGCCTTGGCTGTCAGCAGCATCTCCTTGTAGGCGTCAGGCGCATGACTTTCGGTGGTGCCGATAAATCGCGTACCGAAGTAGGCCAAATCCGCACCGAGCAGTTGTGCGGCCAAAATCTCATGGCCATGGTTCAAGCATCCTGCAAGCAGCAGCGTCTTGTCGAAGAATTCACGAATCTCGGCGATCAGCGCAAATGGGCTCCATGTGCCGGCATGCCCCCCCGCGCCAGCGGCGACCGCGATCAAACCATCGACACCCGCCTCAGCAGCCTTTTCGGCATGACGGCGGGTAGTGACATCATGAAAGACCAGGCCGCCATAGCTGTGCACTGCGTCGACCAGTTCCTTCACAGCGCCGAGACTTGTGATGACGATCGGTACTTTGTGTTCGACGCAGATGTTCAGATCAGCCTGTAAGCGCGGGTTGCTGTTGTGAACGATCAGGTTCACCGCATATGGCGCAGGGTTCTCAAGTGTCGCCAGTCCCGCTTCGATCTGTTCCAGCCAGGCTTTGAACCCGCTGCTTTCACGCTGGTTCAATGCTGGAAAACTGCCTACCACGCCATTTCGGCAGCAGGCGAGTACCAGCTCAGGGTTGGAAATCAGGAACATCGGCGCTGCCACCACAGGCAGACGCAGACGTTGTTCGAGCAGAGCGGGCAGCGACATTGTGAATACCCCAAAGATCTGTACTTGTTGAAGTTAGAACGGCTTGACCACGACCAGAATTACGATAGCCAGCAATATCAGAACCGGCACTTCATTGAACCAGCGATAAAAGACATGGCTGCGGGTGTTTTCGCCACGGGCAAAACGTTTTACCTGCGCACCACACATATGGTGGTAACCGATCAACAGCACCACCAGAGTCAACTTGGCGTGTATCCAGCCGCCCATGCTGAAGATGCTCGGATTCAGATAAATCAACCAGCCGCCGAAGATCAGCGTGGCAATCATCGCCGGGCCCATGATGCCGCGATACAGCTTGCGCTCCATGAGGCTGAAGCGTTCTTTGCTGATCGTGTCTTCACTTTGTGCGTGATAAACGAACAGTCGCGGCAAGTAGAACAGTCCGGCAAACCAGCACACGATGCTGACAATGTGAAAAGCTTTGATCCATAAATAGAGCATTTTTAGTTATTCCCAGGTTCACGGTAGCCGGGATAGTAGAGGCTTGAGCGTCCGCACGTCACCTTGACGGTTGTCGCAGGCGCGCGCGGCCCCTATTATCGACGGCTTTCCAGTGGGTTCGTTGAGGGCAGGTTTATGGTCAAGGTCGGTATCGTCGGCGGCACGGGTTACACCGGTGTCGAACTGCTGCGTCTGTTGGCACAGCATCCGCAAGCGGAAGTGGCTGTCATCACTTCGCGATCCGAGGCCGGTCTGGCCGTGGCTGACATGTACCCGAACCTGCGCGGTCACTATGACGGCCTGGCCTTCAGCGTGCCGGACATCAAGACACTGGGCGCTTGCGATGTGGTGTTCTTCGCTACTCCGCACGGGGTCGCTCATGCGTTGGCGGGTGAGTTGTTGGCGGCGGGCACCAAAGTTATCGACCTGTCGGCCGACTTCCGTCTGCAAGACGCTGAAGAGTGGGCCAAGTGGTACGGTCAGCCTCACGGCGCACCGGAGTTGCTCGACGAAGCGGTTTATGGCTTGCCTGAAGTCAATCGCGAGCAGATCAAAAAAGCCCGTCTGATCGCAGTACCGGGTTGCTACCCGACCGCTACGCAGTTGGGTTTCCTGCCGTTGCTTGAAGCAGGTCTGGCCGATGCCTCGCGTTTGATCGCCGACTGCAAATCCGGTGTCAGCGGTGCCGGTCGTGGCGCGGCTGTAGGTTCTCTGTACTCCGAAACGTCGGAAAGCATGAAGGCCTATGCGGTGAAAGGTCACCGTCATCTGCCGGAAATTCGTCAGGGGCTGCGTCGTGCGGCGGGCAAGGATGTCGGCCTGACGTTTGTCCCGCACCTGACGCCGATGATCCGTGGCATTCACTCGACGCTCTACGCGACCGTGGTTGATCGGTCGGTGGATCTGCAGGCGCTGTTCGAAAAGCGTTATGCCAACGAACCGTTCGTCGATGTTATGCCGGCGGGCAGCCATCCGGAAACCCGTAGCGTGCGCGGCGCCAACGTTTGCCGCATTGCGGTTCACCGTCCGCAGGATGGCGATCTGGTGGTGGTGTTGTCGGTGATCGATAACCTGGTCAAAGGCGCGTCGGGTCAGGCGGTGCAAAACATGAACATCCTGTTTGGCCTGGATGAACGTTTTGGTCTGTCTCACGCCGGTATGTTGCCGTAACACTTTAAACCGCGTAGTGAAAAAGGCCCGAATACGGGCCTTTTTGCATTCTGAACAGTTGGTCGGGTTTATTGATATACCGTAACAATAGTTGACCGATTTTCTAGGACAAGCGGATAATGCGCGTCATCACGCATTATGGCGGCGTAACGCCGGGAGATAGTCAGCATGAGCGTCGAATCCTTCACCCCCACGGCTTTGCAATTCACCCAAGGTGCTGCGCACAAGGTGAAGAGCCTGGTCGATGAAGAGGGGAATGATCGCTTGAAGCTGCGCGTATTCGTTACGGGCGGCGGTTGTTCAGGGTTTCAGTACGGTTTCACCTTCGATGAAGATGTGGCCGATGACGACACCATCGTCGAGCGCGAAGGCGTGAGTCTGGTGGTCGACCCAATGAGCTTTCAGTACTTGGCCGGTGCCGAAGTGGACTACCAGGAAGGTCTGGAAGGTTCGCGCTTCGTGATCAAGAACCCGAACGCCACCACGACTTGTGGTTGTGGTTCTTCGTTCTCGATCTGATCGCGTTTCGCTTCAGATAACAAAACGCCGCAGAGCCTTACGGTTCTGCGGCGTTTTGTTGTGTGCGATTTAATCAGGCTGGATAGATGGCGCCAAGTACCCGAAGGCCGCGGGCGCCGGTGACGCTTGGGCGGTTGGCGGCAATGCCTTCGAGGCAGCAATGGGCCAACCAGGCGAAAGCCATGGCTTCGACCCAGTCCGGGTCAACGCCGTGGGTCGCGGTAGTGGCTACTTTCGTATTCGGCAGCAATTCAGCCAGGCGTTTCATCAGCGTGGCGTTATGTGCGCCGCCGCCGCAGACCAACAGTTCCTGAGTAGCGGCTTGAGCGCTCAGCAGCGACTCGGCGATGGTCAGCGCTGTCAGCTCAAGCAGCGTGGCCTGGACGTTTTCCGCAGCCAGGGTTGGCAGGCTTGAAAGGTGTCGTTCCAGCCAAGGCAGGTTGAACACTTCGCGACCTGTGCTTTTCGGGCCTCTGGTGACGAAGAACGGGTCGCTCAGCAATGCTTTCAGCAGGGTTGGCTCGACCGTGCCGGTGGCTGCCCACTGTCCGTTGCGGTCATAGTTTTCGCCACGTTGCTGATGAATCCAGGCATCCATCAGAACATTCCCCGGGCCGCAATCGAAACCGGCTACAGGCTTGGTCGGCTCAATCAGACTGAGATTGCTGAATCCGCCTACATTCAAGACCGCTTGGTTGCCGGTACGCTCTTCGAACAAAGCCTCGTGGAAGGCAGGTACCAAAGGCGCCCCTTGACCACCGGCGGCCACATCGCGACTGCGGAAGTCGCTGACCACGGTTATGCCGGTCAGCTCTGTCAGTAGGGCAGGGTTGCCGATCTGCACGGTAAAGCCGCGCGCTGGCTCGTGGCGAATGGTCTGGCCATGGCTGCCGATTGCGCGGATCGCTTCAGGTTTGAGGTGTTGCTGATCGAGCAGGGCATGAATGCCCTGCGCGGCGAGTTTCACCCAATTCTGTTGGGCGATCGCCGAGCGGGCGATTTCATCAGGGCCGCTGGCGCACAAGCCAAGCAGCTCGGCGCGCAGGGATTCAGGCATGGGAATGTAGTGCGTGGCGATCAGCTTGATCGCCGAGGTCTGTTCGATCAGGGCAATGTCCAGACCGTCGAGGCTGGTGCCGGACATCACGCCGATATACAAGGCCATGGCTTAACGCTTGCTCGAAGCCAGCATCGTGGCCTTCTCTTGATCCATGCGTGCCATCAATGGCTGGCTCTGCGCGAGGAATCGGGCGCGTTCGGCTTTGGCGATCGGATCGGCCATTGGCAGCTTCTGACCCAGTGGATCAACGTGAACGCCGTTGACCTGGAATTCATAGTGCAAATGCGGGCCGGTGGACAGGCCGGTGGTGCCGATGTAGCCAATCACCTGACCCTGTTTGACGGTGCCACCGGTTTTCACGCCTTTGGCGAAGCCTTGCATGTGGCCGTACAGCGTCCGGTAGGTGTTGCCGTGCTGGATGATCACGGTGTTGCCGTAGCCGCCGCGACGTCCGGCGAGTAGCACTTTACCATCACCGGCAGCCTTGATCGGCGTGCCACGCGGCGCTGCGTAGTCGACGCCTTTGTGGGCGCGGATCTTGTTGAGGATCGGGTGTTTGCGGCCCATGGAGAATTTCGAGCTGATGCGGGCGAAGTCCACCGGAGTGCGGATGAATGCCTTGCGCATGCTGTTGCCATCGGCTGTGTAATAGCTGCTGTTGCCTTGCTTGTTGGTGTAACGCACGGCGGTGTAGGTCTTGCCACGGTTAGTGAAGCGGGCGGACAGTATCGGGCCATTGCCGACAGCCTTGCCGTTGACCACTTTTTGCTCGTAGATCACGTCGAATTCGTCGCCCTGGCGTATGTCCTGAGCAAAGTCGACGTCGTAGCCGAAGACGCTGGCCATGTCCATGGTCAGGCTGTGGGACAGGCCTGCGCGGGCGGCGGACTGCGACAACGAGCTGTTGATTACACCGTGTACATAGGCGGTGCGAACGGTCGGCTTGGCGGTAATACGGTTGAACGCATAACCCTTGGCATTCTTGGTCAGGGTAATGGTTTCGACGTCGCTGACCTTGCTGTGCAGGCTGGTCAGTTGGCCTTCCGGGTTCAATTCGAATTCGAGCTTCTGCCCGTGTTTGAGTTGGCTGAACTGTTTGGCTTGTTTGTCGCTGGCGAGTACTTCATGTACGGCCGCTGCCGGGAGACCGACCTTCTCGAACAAGGTCGACAGAGTATCGCCCTTTGAAACGACTACTTCACGATGCCCTGGCGCTTTCGGCTTTTCGGCAACTGCCGCCGGCGCAGCTTCAGCGGTTTGCGGCGCATCTTCGTCACTGTTTTCAATTTGAGCAAACGGAGAGGCTACTGGCTCATTTGTGGCTTGAGTGGCTTCAGCAGCGTCTTGATCTTGTGTCAGTTGTTCAGCAGGACTTTCCAGTTCAAGGCTCAGGGTCGTCTTTTTGGCTTCAACATCACTGGAAGGGAATACCAGGAGTGCCAGGCTGAGAAGTGCGGCGATTCCACTTGCGGCGAGCAGGTGGGTCTTCGGGTAAAGCGGCGGCGCTTTAGACGGTTCTGTGGTCATAAGTAATTTTGACTTTGAAATATGATGAATTGGAAAAGATGAATGACATGATGAAGATGAAATAACTGTATAAAATATAACCAAATCATCTCTGAAGCAAGTCTACAGACACCGCGTTTGTGGATTGGTGTCCGTGCGCCGGGCAAAACTTGTAATTGGTGCACGATCTTGTATGGTTGGTTCCCTTTGAATCTGAGCCTTGCGGGTCTGTTATGAAGTCGGTTGAAGAACAGCTAGCGCTGATTAAACGTGGTGCGGAAGAACTATTGGTCGAGTCCGAGCTGATCGAGAAGCTCAAGCGCGGCCAACCGCTGCGTATCAAGGCTGGTTTCGATCCGACCGCTCCGGATCTGCACTTGGGTCATACGGTGCTTATTAATAAGCTGCGCCAGTTCCAGGAACTGGGGCATCAGGTGATCTTCCTTATAGGTGACTTCACCGGGATGATCGGTGATCCGAGTGGCAAAAGTGCTACGCGTCCTCCGCTGACGCGCGAACAGGTTCTGGAAAACGCTGAGACTTACAAGACTCAGGTATTCAAGATTCTCGATCCGGCGAAAACCGAAGTTGCGTTCAACTCCACCTGGATGGATCAGATGGGGCCGGCGGACTTCATTCGTCTGACTTCGCAGTACACCGTTGCTCGCATGCTCGAGCGTGATGACTTCGACAAGCGTTACACCACCAATCAGCCAATCGCCATTCACGAGTTTCTTTATCCGCTGGTTCAGGGTTACGACTCGGTTGCTCTGCGTGCGGATGTCGAGTTGGGCGGTACCGATCAGAAATTCAACCTGCTGATGGGGCGTGAGCTGCAGCGTGGTTATGGTCAGGAAGCTCAGTGCATTCTGACCATGCCGTTGCTTGAAGGTCTGGATGGCGTGAAGAAGATGTCCAAGTCGTTGGGCAACTACGTCGGCATCCAGGAGGCGCCGGGTGTCATGTACAGCAAGCTGGTTTCGATTCCGGATGCACTGATGTGGCGTTACTTCGAGCTCCTCAGCTTCCGTTCGATGGATGAGATCAACGCGTTGCGTGCTGAAGTAGAGGCAGGCGCCAATCCGCGTGATGTCAAAATCAAGCTGGCGGAGGAGATCGTTGCGCGTTTCCATGGTGAGGAGGCTGCGGCCAATGCTCACCGCGCTGCGGGCAATCGTATGAAGGATGGCGAGCTGCCGGATGATCTGCCGGAGATCGAACTGGTTTCGGCTGAAGATATGCCCATTGCAGCTGTCCTTAATAAGGCAGGTCTGGTGAAGAACTCGGCAGCGGCACGAGACCTGTTGGCATCTGGCGGTGTGCGCGTTGATGGTGAGGTGGTTGATCGCTCCTTTATAT
>NZ_JAEKFI010000004.1:0-935000 GCF_016650635.1 Pseudomonas sp. TH43 | reverse complement strand
CCGGTGGTTCTGTATGGAAGGGCCATCGCTCAACGGATAAAAGGTACTCCGGGGATAACAGGCTGATACCGCCCAAGAGTTCATATCGACGGCGGTGTTTGGCACCTCGATGTCGGCTCATCACATCCTGGGGCTGAAGCCGGTCCCAAGGGTATGGCTGTTCGCCATTTAAAGTGGTACGCGAGCTGGGTTTAGAACGTCGTGAGACAGTTCGGTCCCTATCTGCCGTGGACGTTTGAGATTTGAGAGGGGCTGCTCCTAGTACGAGAGGACCGGAGTGGACGAACCTCTGGTGTTCCGGTTGTCACGCCAGTGGCATTGCCGGGTAGCTATGTTCGGAAAAGATAACCGCTGAAAGCATCTAAGCGGGAAACTTGCCTCAAGATGAGATCTCACTGGAACCTTGAGTTCCCTGAAGGGCCGTCGAAGACTACGACGTTGATAGGTTGGGTGTGTAAGCGCTGTGAGGCGTTGAGCTAACCAATACTAATTGCCCGTGAGGCTTGACCATATAACACCCAAGCAATTTGACTACTCGAAAGAGCATCAGATTGCGGTGTGTGAAGACGAAACGAACCGAAAGTTCGACCGCCCCTAAAAAGGCAGCACAAAACACCGAAAACTATCCCATACCCAATTTGCTGAAGCGAGGCCATCTGGCCACGATTCGGTACCCGAATTTCTTGACGACCATAGAGCGTTGGAACCACCTGATCCCATCCCGAACTCAGCAGTGAAACGATGCATCGCCGATGGTAGTGTGGGGTTTCCCCATGTGAGAGTAGGTCATCGTCAAGATTAAATTCCGAAACCCCAATTGCGAAAGCAGTTGGGGTTTTGTTTTGCCCGCAGGAAATGTGCTCGCTTGATTCCTATGCAGCGGGCCGGGGCATGGATATTATTCAGGCCTCATTACGAGGCGAGATCTGCATGCTGACGTTGTTGAATCTTCTGAAGGATGGGCGCTTCCATTCTGGTCAGGCCCTGGGCGTAGCGCTCGGAATTAGTCGAAGCGCGGTATGGAAGCAGCTTCAGCACCTTGAGTCTGAGCTTGGGCTATCCATTCATAAGGTTCGAGGGCGTGGCTACCAGTTAGCGGCGCCATTGGTGTTGCTCGATCCTAGTAAAATGGCGGAAATGCTGTCGGAGTGGCCTGTTGCCGTTTTCGACACTATTGATTCAACAAATGCTGAGGCTCTGCGTGCAATCGGTCGCGGACAGTCGGCGCCATTTTTAGTCGTTGCTGAGCGGCAGACGTCCGGTCGCGGACGCAGGGGGCGAAAGTGGGTCAGTCCATTTGCCGAAAATCTTTATTACAGTCTTGTCCTGCGTATTGATGGTGGGATGCGCCAGCTCGAAGGGTTGAGTCTGGTCGTTGGGTTGGCCGTGATGCGGGCCCTGCGAAAATCTGGCGTTGATGGTGCGGGATTGAAGTGGCCTAACGATGTTCTTGTCGGTGACAAGAAAATTGCCGGCATTTTACTGGAGCTCGTCGGGGATCCTGCAGACGTTTGCCATGTGGTGTTAGGCATTGGCATCAACGTAAACATGCAGGTCGCAGAAGAAGTAGATCAAAAGTGGACGTCAATACGCCTGGAGTCAGGGAGGGCATGCGATCGTAATGTGCTTGTGGCTGACTTGAGTGAGCAATTACAGACTTATATAGAGCGTCACCAGGCTGGTGGTTTTTCGGTTCTGAAAGCGGAGTGGGAAGAGAATCATTTGTGGCATGGCCGATCGGTCTCATTGATCGCTGGCGTCAATCAAATAGATGGCGTGGTGCTGGGTATTGATAATCAAGGTGCCCTGCGGTTGGCAGTCGGTGGTGCTGAAAAGACTTTTAGTGGCGGTGAGCTCAGCCTGAGGCTGCGAGACGACTCCTGAGCTCGACTGCGGTAATAGCTTCATGGAATGGCGAGTGTTACCAATGAAGCGGCGGACTTGATTATCCGGGCGGTCGTTGAGTCGGATCAGATAATGAATGAGAGCCACCGTGCACTTGTTTCGGGCTCGTATCGCTTCTGATCTGGTTTTTGTGCTTTTGGCTATGGCGTGTCCTTTTACTTGAGGTTTGTATGCGTTGGATGTTCCTGCTGCTGTTGGTGCTCAATGTGTTTTATTACGTCTGGCATCAGCAGGAGGCCCCTTTGCGTGCGAAGGACGTCACTCCGCTCAACTTGTATCGAGGTTCGCAGCAGGACATTCGTTTGCTGAGCGAGGGCGGAGTTGCTTCGCGAGAAAGGGCGAGCGGTTCTCCGGCGGAGAATGAGTGCCTTTTCCTCGGAGGTTTCTCTCGCCAGGAACTGGTTGAAGCCCTTGAGCGGCGTTTGGCTGGTATGGGGATCAATGCACAACCTGTGTCGAAAGGTCTTCCCAGTGGGGAATATTGGTTGCGTATAGCCCCTGCGGGCGAGCGTTTGCTGGGGGATGTGCAATTGCAGAACCTTTCCAAGGAATTCAATGAGTTAAAACATAAAATAATGCTGTGCGAGGGGGTTGCACCTGTCGAATAGTTTGCATAGAATGGCGCCCGCTCCACAGCGAAGACCTGAAGAGGTTCTAGCAGTAGGGTGTTGTCAATGCAGCTAACCTCAGGTTTTTAAATGAGAAATTGCTTGACAGGGGTTTGGCATAGTATAGAATGCCGGCCTGATTAGGAGGGGTTCCCGAGCGGCCAAAGGGATCAGACTGTAAATCTGACGTCTACGACTTCGAAGGTTCGAATCCTTCTCCCTCCACCAGATTTAAGCGTGAGCTGCAGGCTCCGCGGGTATAGTTTAGTGGTAGAACCTCAGCCTTCCAAGCTGATGATGCGGGTTCGATTCCCGCTACCCGCTCCAAGTTTGCAGGTTGTGCAAAGTGTTTTGCTCTTGTAGCTCAGTTGGTAGAGCACACCCTTGGTAAGGGTGAGGTCAGCGGTTCAAATCCGCTCAAGAGCTCCATATAACAAGGCAGATATGAAAATATCTGCCTTTGTTTTAATGGCTTGTGTCGTTTGCTCAATTCTTCTGTTAAGGGTGATATCGATGGCTAAGGAAAAATTTGATCGTTCCCTGCCGCACGTCAACGTTGGGACCATTGGTCACGTTGACCACGGTAAAACCACTTTGACTGCTGCTCTGACTCGCGTTTGCTCCGAAGTTTTCGGCTCTGCAATCGTTGACTTCGACAAGATCGACAGCGCCCCGGAAGAAAAAGCACGCGGCATCACCATCAATACCGCTCACGTTGAGTACAACTCGAAGATCCGTCACTACGCTCACGTTGACTGCCCAGGTCACGCTGACTATGTGAAGAACATGATCACCGGTGCTGCTCAAATGGACGGCGCTATTCTGGTTTGCTCGGCCGCTGATGGTCCGATGCCGCAAACCCGTGAGCACATCCTGCTGTCCCGCCAGGTGGGCGTTCCGTACATCGTGGTTTTCCTGAACAAGGCTGACCTGGTAGACGATGCTGAGCTGCTGGAACTGGTTGAGATGGAAGTTCGCGACCTGCTGTCCACCTACGACTTCCCGGGCGATGACACTCCAATCATCATTGGTTCGGCTCGTATGGCGCTGGAAGGCAAAGACGACAACGAGATGGGCACCACTGCCGTCAAGAAACTGGTTGAGACTCTGGACAGCTACATCCCAGAACCAGTACGTGTTACCGACAAGCCGTTCCTGATGCCAATCGAAGACGTATTCTCGATCTCGGGTCGCGGTACTGTTGTGACTGGTCGTATCGAGCGCGGTATCGTTCGCGTTCAGGATCCGCTGGAAATCGTTGGTCTGCGTGACACCACCGTTACTACTTGCACCGGTGTTGAAATGTTCCGCAAGCTGCTCGACGAAGGTCGTGCGGGCGAGAACTGCGGCGTTCTGCTGCGTGGCACCAAGCGTGACGACGTTGAGCGTGGTCAGGTACTGGTTAAGCCGGGTTCGGTCAAGCCGCACACCAAGTTCACAGCAGAAGTTTACGTTCTGAGCAAGGAAGAAGGCGGTCGTCACACTCCGTTCTTCAAAGGTTATCGTCCACAGTTCTACTTCCGTACAACTGATGTGACTGGTAACTGCGAGCTGCCAGAAGGCGTTGAAATGGTAATGCCAGGTGACAACATTCAGATGACTGTTACCCTGATCAAAACCATCGCGATGGAAGATGGTCTGCGTTTCGCTATCCGTGAAGGCGGTCGTACCGTCGGCGCTGGTGTCGTAGCCAAAATCATCGAGTAAGTGGTTGTAATGTATTTTTCGGGCCGGCATAATGGTCGGCCTGATTTTGTTTTAGGTCAGTAGCTCAATTGGCAGAGCGACGGTCTCCAAAACCGTAGGTTGGGGGTTCGATTCCCTCCTGACCTGCCAGATTCACTTGGTGTGTCTGGCTTTCTTTTCACAGGATCTTCATAGATGACTCCTAAGGCTGAAGCTCAAGGCTCTCGCTTCGATCTGCTCAAGTGGCTTGTAGTTGTCGCTTTGGTGGTTGTTGGCGTTGTTGGCAATCAGTATTATTCTGCTTCGCCGATCCTGTACCGTGTACTCGCTTTGCTTGTCATCGCTGCTGTAGCTGCCTTTGTAGGCCTGCAGACTGCGAAGGGCAAGTCTTTCTTTGTACTGGTTAAGGAAGCTCGCACCGAGATTCGTAAAGTCGTGTGGCCAACTCGTCAAGAAACCACGCAGACCACCCTTATTGTGGTGGCTGTTGTCCTGGTTATGGCGTTGCTGTTGTGGGGGCTTGATTCCCTGCTCGGTTGGCTTGTTTCCTTGATTGTCGGCTAAGGGTGTCCCGTGGCTAAGCGTTGGTATGTTGTGCATGCTTACTCGGGTTACGAGAAGCATGTGATGCGCTCGCTGGTCGAGCGCGTAAAGCTGGCTGGCATGGAAGATGGCTTTGGCGAAATTCTGGTTCCCACTGAAGAAGTGGTTGAAATGCGTAATGGCCAGAAGCGCAAAAGCGAGCGTAAGTTCTTTCCAGGCTATGTGCTGGTTCAGATGGATATGAATGAGGGTACTTGGCACTTGGTCAAGGACACTCCTCGGGTGATGGGTTTTATCGGCGGTACTGCTGATAAGCCTGCGCCAATCACCGATAAAGAGGCAGAAGCGATTCTGCGTCGTGTTGCTGATGGTAGTGACAAGCCGAAGCCGAAGACTCTCTTCGAGCCAGGTGAAACGGTGCGAGTCAATGACGGTCCATTCGCTGATTTCAATGGCGTTGTTGAAGAAGTTAACTACGAAAAGAGCCGGATCCAAGTGGCAGTGCTCATTTTCGGTCGCTCTACTCCGGTAGAGTTGGAGTTCAGTCAGGTCGAAAAGGTCTAGCTGAAAAAGCATCCCAACCCCGCAGCCATAGGCTGTGGGGTTTTGTCGTCACTGGGATAAACGCGCAAGTAACCGGGGAGCCTTTCGAGGCGTTTGAACCCGTAATTGGAGTGCCTCATGGCCAAGAAGATTACCGCTTACATCAAGCTGCAAGTGAAGGCCGCTCAGGCTAACCCAAGCCCACCTGTTGGTCCTGCACTGGGTCAGCACGGCGTGAACATCATGGAATTCTGCAAGGCTTTCAACGCCCGTACTCAGGGTCTGGAAGCTGGTCTGCCGACTCCAGTGATCATCACTGTCTACAGCGACCGTAGCTTTACTTTCGAAACAAAATCCACCCCTGCTTCGGTTCTGCTGAAGAAAGCGGCTGGTCTGACCAGCGGTTCCGCTCGTCCGAACACCGTTAAGGTTGGCACTGTTACCCGTGCTCAGCTGGAAGAAATCGCGAAAACCAAAAACGCGGATCTGACTGCAGCTGATATGGATGCAGCCGTGCGTACTATCGCCGGTTCTGCTCGTAGCATGGGCCTTAACGTGGAGGGTGTGTAATGGCTAAGCTGACCAAGCGTCAAAAGGCTATCGCCGGCAAAATCGAAGCAGGCAAGGCCTACAACTTTGTAGATGCCGCCGCTCTGCTGGCTGAGCTGTCGACTGTCAAGTTCAGCGAGTCGTTCGACATTGCTGTGAACCTGGGTGTTGACCCGCGTAAATCTGACCAGGTTGTTCGTAGCGCTACTGTGCTGCCACACGGCACTGGCAAGACCGTTCGCGTTGCTGTGTTCACCCAGGGTCCTGCTGCTGAGGCCGCTCTGGCTGCCGGCGCTGACCGTGTAGGTATGGATGACCTGGCTGCCGAAATGAAAGGCGGCGACCTGAACTATGACGTAGTGATCGCATCCCCGGATGCAATGCGCGTTGTAGGTCAATTGGGTCAGATCCTCGGTCCACGTGGTCTGATGCCTAACCCTAAGGTTGGTACTGTAACTCCAGACGTAGCTACTGCGGTTAAGAACGCTAAAGCTGGTCAGGTTCGTTATCGCACCGACAAAAACGGCATTATTCACACCTCCGTTGGCAAGATGGGCTTCGACGCCGTCAAGCTGAAGGAAAACGTTGAAGCCCTGATCGCTGATCTGAAGCGTATCAAGCCAGCTTCCTCGAAAGGTATCTACGTCAAGCGCGTTACCCTGAGCACCACTATGGGCCCAGGTCTGGTTATCGACCAGAGCTCGCTGGACGCGTAAGACAAAAATTGGCGCGAATATTCGCGCTAATTGAAAGATTGGGGTCCCTGCCTGGCGGGGGCTATCCAAGACCGTAGGCGGCGCAAGTCTTAAACCATCAGCCTACGCAGATGGTGCTCCCGGTTCCTTACCGAATCAGACACCAAAACGACATTCGGTTTCGATCGAATGAAACGGTAACAAGCAGGAGTTAAACCCGTGGCAATTAATCTCGAAGACAAGAAGGCCATCGTCGCTGAAGTCAACGAGGCTGCCAAAGTCGCTCTGTCCGCTGTCGTGGTTGATGCACGTGGCGTAACAGTAGGCGCAATGACCGGACTCCGTAAAGAGGCTCGTGAAGCTGGCGTTTACGTACGTGTTGTACGTAACACCCTGCTCAAGCGCGCTGTTGCTGACACTGAATACAGTGTTCTCAACGACGTGTTCACCGGCCCGACCTTGATCGCATTCTCCAACGAACACCCGGGCGCTGCTGCTCGCCTGTTCAAAGAGTTCGCTAAAGGTCAGGAAAAGTTCGAGATCAAGGCAGCTGCGTTCGAGGGCAAGTTCCTCGCAGCTAATCAGATCGACGTTCTGGCAAGCCTGCCGACCCGTGACGAAGCAATTTCCCAGCTGATGAGCGTGATTCAAGGCGCTACCAGCAAATTGGCTCGTACTCTGGCGGCTCTTCGCGACCAGAAAGAAGCTGCTGCAGCCTGAGGCTGAGCGTTTCCTCTCTCGCGTATTTTTGTTTATTTCGATGGCCTGCAGGCTATCCCCCAATTCAGGAAATAAGTCATGTCTCTGACTAACGAACAAATCATCGACGCAATCGGCGAAAAATCGGTTCTGGAAATCGTTGAGCTGATCAAGGCAATGGAAGAGAAGTTCGGCGTATCCGCTGCCGCTGCTTCTGCTGGTCCAGCTGCTGCTGCCGCTGTTGTTGAAGAGCAAACCGAGTTCAACGTTGTTCTGCTGGAAGCTGGCGAGAAGAAGGTTAACGTGATCAAGGCAGTTCGTGAACTGACTGGTCTGGGCCTGAAAGAAGCCAAAGAGAAAGTAGACACCGCTCCTCAGGTTGTAGCTGAAGGCGTTTCGAAAGAAGCTGCTGAAGACGCCAAGAAGAAGCTGGAAGAAGCAGGCGCTAAAGTCGAGCTGAAGTAAGCATCGACTTTGCTCCTCCAGCCCGAGCGTCAAGCGACAGGCTGATGGCTGGTGGCTCTTGCCACCGGCCTTTTTCCGTTATTGGCAGCCGACTGGGTCGGTGCTGATAAAGGCGCTGTAACCACCCGATGCGGTGGCGCAAACCATGGGGTTTGCACGATTTTCTGGCTGCTCCCGTCGGGAGGGGCCAAACAAGCAGGTGACCAAGCTGGGGAACGCTGATGGCTTACTCATATACTGAGAAAAAACGTATCCGCAAGGACTTTAGCAAGTTGCCGGACGTCATGGATGTGCCTTACCTCCTGGCCATCCAGCTGGATTCGTATCGTGAATTCTTGCAAGCGGGAGCGACTAAAGATCAGTTCCGCGACGTGGGCCTGCATGCGGCCTTCAAATCCGTTTTCCCGATCATCAGCTACTCCGGCAATGCTGCGCTGGAGTACGTCGGTTATCGCCTGGGCGAACCGGCATTTGATGTCAAAGAATGCGTATTGCGCGGTGTAACTTTCGCCGTACCTTTGCGGGTAAAAGTGCGCCTGATCATTTTCGACAAAGAATCGTCGAACAAAGCGATCAAGGACATCAAAGAGCAAGAAGTCTACATGGGTGAAATTCCCCTGATGACTGAGAACGGTACCTTCGTAATCAACGGTACCGAGCGTGTAATCGTTTCCCAGCTGCACCGTTCCCCGGGCGTGTTCTTTGACCACGACCGCGGCAAGACGCATAGCTCCGGCAAACTGCTGTACTCCGCGCGCATCATTCCTTACCGCGGTTCGTGGTTGGACTTCGAGTTCGACCCGAAAGACTGCGTGTTCGTGCGTATCGACCGTCGTCGCAAGCTGCCGGCATCGGTACTGCTGCGTGCGCTCGGCTATACCACTGAAGAAGTGCTCGACGCTTTCTACACCACCAACGTTTTCCATCTGAGCGGCGAAACCCTCAGCCTGGAACTGATTGCTTCGCGTCTGCGTGGTGAAATTGCGGTTCTGGATATTCAGGACGAGAAGGGCAAGGTTATCGTTGAAGCGGGCCGCCGTATTACTGCGCGCCACATCAACCAGATCGAAAAAGCCGGCATCAAGACCCTGGAAGTGCCTCTGGACTACGTCCTCGGTCGCACTACCGCCAAGGTCATCGTGCACCCGGCTACTGGCGAAATCCTGGCAGAGTGCAACACCGAGCTGAACACCGAAGTCCTGGCGAAAATTGCCAAGTCCGGCGTTGTTCGCATCGAAACTCTGTACACCAACGACATCGACTGCGGTCCGTTCGTCTCCGACACATTGAAGATCGACTCCACCAGCAACCAATTGGAAGCGCTGGTCGAGATCTATCGCATGATGCGTCCAGGCGAGCCGCCAACCAAAGACGCTGCCGAAACTCTTTTCAACAACCTGTTCTTCAGCCCTGAGCGCTATGACCTGTCTGCGGTCGGCCGGATGAAGTTCAACCGTCGTATCGGTCGCACCGAGATCGAAGGTTCGGGCGTGTTGTGCAAGGAAGACATCGTCGCGGTACTGAAGACTCTGGTCGACATCCGTAACGGTAAAGGCATCGTCGATGACATCGACCACCTGGGTAACCGTCGTGTTCGCTGCGTAGGCGAAATGGCCGAGAACCAGTTCCGCGTTGGCCTGGTACGTGTTGAGCGTGCGGTCAAAGAGCGTCTGTCGATGGCTGAAAGCGAAGGCCTGATGCCGCAAGACCTGATCAACGCCAAGCCAGTGGCTGCGGCGGTGAAAGAGTTCTTCGGTTCCAGCCAGCTCTCGCAGTTCATGGACCAGAACAACCCGCTGTCCGAGATCACCCACAAGCGTCGTGTCTCTGCACTCGGCCCTGGCGGTCTGACTCGTGAGCGCGCAGGCTTTGAAGTCCGTGACGTACACCCGACTCACTACGGCCGTGTATGCCCGATTGAAACGCCGGAAGGTCCGAACATCGGTCTGATCAACTCCCTGGCTGCGTACGCTCGCACCAACCAGTACGGCTTCCTCGAAAGCCCGTACCGTGTGGTGAAAGAGGGTGTGGTCACCGACGAGATCGTGTTCCTGTCTGCCATTGAAGAAGCTGACCACGTGATCGCGCAGGCTTCGGCGACCATGAACGACCAGAAAGTCCTGATCGACGAACTGGTAGCCGTACGTCACCTGAACGAATTCACCGTCAAGGCGCCTGAAGAAGTCACCTTGATGGACGTTTCGCCGAAGCAGGTAGTTTCGGTTGCAGCGTCGCTGATCCCGTTCCTCGAGCACGACGACGCCAACCGTGCGTTGATGGGTTCGAACATGCAGCGTCAAGCTGTACCAACCCTGCGCGCTGACAAGCCGCTGGTAGGTACCGGCATGGAGCGTAACGTAGCCCGTGACTCCGGCGTTTGCGTCGTGGCTCGTCGTGGCGGCGTGATCGATTCCGTCGACGCCAGCCGTATCGTGGTTCGTGTTGCTGATGACGAAGTTGAAACCGGCGAAGCTGGTGTCGACATCTACAACCTGACCAAATACACCCGCTCGAACCAGAACACCTGCATCAACCAGCGTCCGCTGGTGCGTAAGGGTGATCGCGTTCAGCGTAGCGACATCATGGCCGACGGCCCGTCCACCGACATGGGTGAGCTGGCGCTGGGTCAGAACATGCGCATCGCGTTCATGGCATGGAACGGCTTCAACTTCGAAGACTCCATCTGCCTGTCCGAGCGTGTTGTTCAGGAAGACCGTTTCACCACGATCCACATTCAGGAACTGACCTGTGTGGCTCGTGACACCAAGCTTGGCCCAGAGGAAATCACTGCGGACATCCCTAACGTGGGTGAAGCTGCACTGAACAAGCTGGACGAAGCCGGTATCGTTTACGTAGGTGCTGAAGTAGGCGCAGGCGACATCCTGGTGGGTAAGGTCACTCCGAAAGGCGAGACCCAGCTGACTCCGGAAGAAAAACTGCTGCGTGCAATCTTCGGTGAAAAAGCCAGCGACGTTAAAGACACTTCCCTGCGTGTACCTACCGGTACCAAAGGTACTGTCATCGACGTACAGGTCTTCACCCGCGACGGCGTTGAGCGTGATGCTCGTGCACTGTCGATCGAGAAGACTCAGCTCGACGAGATCCGCAAGGATCTGAACGAAGAGTTCCGTATCGTTGAAGGCGCGACTTTCGAACGTCTGCGTTCCGCTCTGGTAGGCCACAAGGCTGAAGGCGGCGCAGGTCTGAAGAAAGGTCAGGACATCACCGACGAAGTACTCGACGGTCTTGAGCATGGTCAGTGGTTCAAACTGCGCATGGCTGAAGATGCTCTGAACGAGCAGCTCGAGAAGGCTCAGGCCTACATCGTTGATCGCCGCCGTCTGCTGGACGACAAGTTCGAAGACAAGAAGCGCAAACTGCAGCAAGGCGATGACCTGGCTCCAGGTGTGCTGAAAATCGTCAAGGTTTACCTGGCAATCCGTCGTCGCATCCAGCCGGGCGACAAGATGGCCGGTCGTCACGGTAACAAAGGTGTGGTCTCCGTGATCATGCCGGTTGAAGACATGCCGCACGATGCCAATGGCACCCCGGTCGACGTCGTCCTCAACCCGCTGGGCGTACCTTCGCGTATGAACGTTGGTCAGATCCTTGAAACCCACCTGGGCCTCGCGGCCAAAGGTCTGGGCGAGAAGATCAACCGGATGATCGAAGAGCAGCGTAAAGTCGCTGAACTGCGTACCTTCCTGGACGAGATCTACAACCAGATCGGCGGTCGTAACGAAGATCTGGACAGCTTCTCCGATCAGGAAATCCTGGATCTGGCGAAGAACCTGCGTGGCGGTGTTCCAATGGCCACTCCAGTGTTCGACGGCGCCAAGGAAAGCGAAATCAAGGCCATGCTGAAACTGGCTGATCTGCCAGAAAGCGGCCAGATGCAGCTGACCGACGGCCGTACCGGCAACAAGTTCGAGCGTCCAGTTACCGTTGGCTACATGTACATGCTGAAGCTGAACCACTTGGTAGACGACAAGATGCACGCGCGTTCTACCGGTTCGTACAGCCTGGTTACCCAGCAGCCGCTGGGTGGTAAGGCACAGTTCGGTGGTCAGCGTTTCGGGGAGATGGAGGTCTGGGCACTGGAAGCATACGGTGCTGCTTACACTCTGCAAGAAATGCTCACAGTGAAGTCGGACGATGTGAACGGCCGTACCAAGATGTACAAAAACATCGTGGATGGCGATCACCGTATGGAGCCGGGCATGCCCGAGTCCTTCAACGTGTTGATCAAGGAAATTCGTTCCCTCGGCATCGATATCGATCTGGAAACCGAATAACACGTGACGCGAATCGAGAGCGGGGCAGGATTGCCCGCTCTCTGCTCCGCCAGGAGGAAAGGCCTTGAAAGACCTACTGAATTTGCTGAAAAACCAGGGTCAAGTCGAAGAGTTCGACGCCATCCGTATCGGATTGGCCTCGCCTGAGATGATCCGCTCATGGTCGTTCGGTGAAGTTAAAAAGCCGGAAACCATCAACTACCGTACGTTCAAACCTGAGCGCGACGGTCTGTTCTGCGCCAAGATCTTTGGCCCGGTAAAGGATTACGAGTGCCTGTGCGGTAAGTACAAGCGCTTGAAGCATCGTGGTGTGATCTGCGAGAAGTGCGGCGTTGAAGTTGCACTGGCCAAGGTTCGTCGTGAGCGCATGGCGCACATCGAACTGGCTTCGCCGGTTGCCCACATCTGGTTCCTGAAATCGCTGCCGTCCCGTATCGGCCTGCTGATGGACATGACCCTGCGTGATATCGAACGCGTTCTCTACTTCGAGAGCTATGTCGTTATCGATCCAGGCATGACCACCCTTGAAAAAGGTCAGCTGCTGAACGACGAGCAGTACTTCGAAGCGCTGGAAGAGTTCGGTGACGACTTCGACGCCCGCATGGGTGCTGAAGCTGTCCGTGAGCTGCTGCACGCTATCGACCTGGAACACGAGATTGGCCGTCTGCGTGAAGAGATTCCGCAAACCAACTCCGAAACCAAGATCAAGAAGCTGTCCAAGCGTCTGAAGTTGATGGAAGCCTTCCAGGGTTCCGGCAACCTGCCAGAGTGGATGGTGCTGACCGTTCTGCCGGTTCTGCCGCCAGATCTGCGTCCACTGGTCCCGCTGGATGGCGGTCGTTTCGCGACTTCCGACCTCAACGACCTGTATCGTCGAGTGATCAACCGTAACAACCGTTTGAAGCGCCTGCTTGATCTGTCCGCTCCGGACATCATCGTGCGCAACGAAAAGCGTATGTTGCAGGAAGCTGTCGATGCTCTGCTCGACAACGGTCGTCGTGGCCGCGCTATCACCGGTTCGAACAAGCGTCCTCTGAAATCCCTGGCTGACATGATCAAGGGTAAGCAAGGTCGTTTCCGTCAGAACTTGCTCGGTAAGCGTGTTGACTACTCCGGTCGTTCGGTAATTACCGTAGGCCCGACCCTGCGTCTGCATCAGTGCGGTCTGCCGAAGAAGATGGCTCTCGAGCTGTTCAAACCGTTCATTTTCGGCAAGCTCGAAATGCGTGGTCTCGCGACCACCATCAAAGCGGCCAAGAAAATGGTCGAGCGCGAGCTGCCAGAGGTTTGGGACGTTCTCGCTGAAGTGATTCGCGAACACCCGGTTCTTCTCAACCGTGCACCGACCCTTCACCGTCTGGGTATCCAGGCGTTTGAACCGGTACTGATCGAAGGTAAGGCTATCCAGCTGCACCCTCTGGTCTGCGCCGCGTACAACGCCGACTTCGACGGCGACCAAATGGCCGTGCACGTACCGCTGACGCTGGAAGCCCAGCTCGAAGCGCGTGCGTTGATGATGTCGACCAACAACATTCTGTCGCCAGCCAACGGTGAGCCAATCATCGTTCCGTCGCAGGACGTTGTATTGGGTCTGTACTACATGACTCGTGAAGCGATCAACGCCAAAGGCGAAGGTCGTGTGTTCGCGGATCTGCAGGAAGTTGACCGTGTGTTCCGTGCCGGCGAAGCCGCACTGCACGCCAAGGTTAAAGTACGTATCAACGAAACCGTCAATGACCGTGACGGCAACAGCGTGAGCGGTACCCGTATTGTCGACACTACTGTCGGCCGTGCGCTGCTGTTCCAGGTTGTGCCAAAAGGTCTGTCGTACGACGTCGTCAACCTGCCGATGAAGAAAAAGGCGATCTCCAAGCTGATCAACCAGTGCTACCGCGTGGTTGGTTTGAAAGAGACCGTGATCTTCGCTGACCAGTTGATGTACACCGGTTTCGCTTACTCGACCATCTCCGGCGTTTCCATCGGTGTTAACGACTTCGTTATCCCGGATGAAAAAGCCCGCATCATCGGTGCTGCCACCGACGAAGTGAAAGAGATCGAGAGCCAGTACGCCTCCGGCCTGGTAACCCAGGGCGAGAAGTACAACAAAGTGATCGACCTTTGGTCGAAAGCGAACGACGAAGTTTCCAAGGCAATGATGGCCAACCTCTCGAAAGAGAAGGTTATTGACCGTCACGGCGTTGAAGTCGATCAAGAGTCTTTCAACTCGATGTACATGATGGCTGACTCGGGTGCGCGGGGTTCCGCAGCACAGATTCGTCAGCTGGCCGGTATGCGTGGTCTGATGGCCAAGCCAGACGGTTCCATCATTGAAACGCCGATTACTGCGAACTTCCGTGAAGGTTTGAGCGTACTTCAGTACTTCATCTCGACTCACGGTGCTCGTAAAGGTCTGGCGGATACCGCGTTGAAAACTGCGAACTCCGGTTACCTGACTCGTCGTCTGGTAGACGTTGCGCAGGATCTGGTGGTAACCGAGATCGATTGCGGCACCGAACACGGTCTGCTGATGACTCCGCACATTGAAGGCGGTGACGTTGTAGAGCCGTTGGGTGAGCGCGTATTGGGTCGTGTTATCGCTCGTGACGTGTTCAAGCCAGGTACCGAGGACGTTATCGTTCCTGCCGGCACTCTGGTAGACGAGAAGTGGGTCGAATTCATCGAGCTGAACAGCATCGACGAAGTGATCGTGCGTTCGCCGATCAGTTGCGAAACCCGCTACGGCATTTGCGCCAAGTGCTACGGCCGTGATCTGGCTCGTGGTCACCAGGTGAACATCGGTGAAGCTGTCGGCGTTATCGCTGCCCAGTCCATCGGTGAGCCGGGTACACAGCTGACGATGCGTACGTTCCACATCGGTGGTGCGGCTAGCCGTACTTCCGCAGCCGACAGCGTTCAGGTGAAGAATGGCGGTACCGTCCGTCTGCACAACCTGAAACACGTTGAGCGAGTGGATGGCCATCTGGTTGCTGTATCCCGTTCCGGTGAGCTGGCAATCGCTGATGACTTCGGTCGTGAGCGTGAGCGTTACAAGCTGCCGTACGGTGCTGTGATTTCGGTTAAAGAAGGTGACAAGGTCGACGCTGGCGCAATCGTGGCCAAGTGGGATCCGCACACTCACCCAATCGTTACCGAAATGAAAGGTACCGTGACCTACGTGGGCATGGAAGAAGGCATCACGATCAAGCGTCAGACTGACGAATTGACCGGTATGACCAACATTGAAGTACTCGATGCGAAAGATCGTCCAGCTGCGGGCAAAGAAATTCGTCCAGCAGTGAAGATGGTCGACGACAACGGCAAGGATCTGTTGCTGCCAGGCACTGACGTTATCGCTCAGTACTTCCTGCCAGCCAACGCCCTGGTCGGTGTTGCGGATGGTGCGAAGATCGCGATCGGTGATGTTATCGCGCGTATCCCGCAAGAAACTTCGAAAACTCGAGACATCACCGGTGGTCTGCCGCGTGTTGCCGACTTGTTCGAAGCTCGTCGTCCGAAAGAAGCGTCGATTCTGGCTGAAGTCAGCGGCACCATCGCGTTCGGTAAAGAAACCAAAGGCAAGCGCCGTCTGGTCATTACCCCGAACGACGGTACCGATCCGTACGAAGAGCTGATTCCGAAGTGGCGTCACCTGAACGTGTTCGAAGGCGAACAGGTAAACCGCGGCGAAGTTATCTCCGACGGTCCAAGCGATCCACACGACATCCTGCGTCTGTTGGGTGTGAGTGCGCTGGCCAAGTACATCGTGAACGAGATCCAGGACGTTTACCGTCTGCAAGGCGTGAAGATCAACGACAAGCACATCGAGACCATCCTGCGTCAGATGCTGCGTAAAGTTGAAATCGCTGAATCCGGCGATTCGAGTTTCATCAAGGGCGACCAGATGGAACTGACTCACGTACTGGTAGAGAACGAGCGTCTGGGCGGCGAAGACAAGTTTGTCTCCAAGTACACTCGCGTTCTGCTGGGTATCACCAAGGCGTCGTTGTCCACCGAATCGTTCATCTCGGCGGCTTCCTTCCAGGAAACCACCCGCGTACTGACCGAAGCGGCAGTCACCGGCAAGCGCGATTACCTGCGCGGCCTGAAAGAAAACGTGGTCGTGGGTCGTTTGATCCCGGCGGGTACCGGTTTGGCTTATCACAGCGAGCGCAAGCGTCGTCGTGAAGCAGACAAGCCGTTGCGCGTGAGCGCCAGTGAAGTGGAAGCTGCACTGACCGAAGCGTTGAACTCGAGCGGTAACTGAGTTCTGCGAAAAATGAGCGTAAGGCCCTGATCACTCCGTTCGTCGAATCGAGACATTTTGTCGAGGTTCGAGGGGCGGGGAGGTCGGGGCCTTGCCTTGACTGGGGACAAGATCCTCTTTAGACTCTTGATCCCCTAAATTTGGCGGGAATTCGTTCCTGCCATTTTGCTTTTCTTGCAAGACAATAGCGTCGCAAGACAACAGTGGAGCTAGTAGATGGCAACTATCAACCAGCTGGTACGTCAGCCGCGTAAGCGTATCGTCGAGAAATCCGACGTACCTGCGCTGCAGAACTGCCCGCAACGTCGTGGCGTGTGCACCCGTGTGTACACCACCACGCCGAAAAAACCTAACTCGGCACTGCGTAAAGTATGCCGTGTGCGTCTGACCAACGGTTTCGAGGTTTCCTCGTACATCGGCGGTGAAGGCCACAACCTGCAAGAGCACAGCGTGGTACTGATCCGCGGCGGTCGTGTAAAAGACTTGCCAGGTGTTCGTTACCACACCGTTCGCGGCTCCCTGGATACTTCCGGCGTTAAAGGTCGTAACCAAGGTCGTTCGAAGTACGGTACCAAGCGTCCGAAGTAATCGGCCGTTTTGCAGATTTTTATTTTATTGAGTCGATAAGAGTAAGGTCGGGCACGCATCCATTGGATCTGTCCCGAGCTAACCTGAAGACCGCTTGAGGGCTTATCATGCCAAGACGTCGCGTAGCAGCAAAGCGTGAGATTCTGGACGATCCGAAATACGGAAGCCAGATCCTCGCCAAATTCATGAACCACGTTATGGAAAGCGGCAAGAAAGCCGTTGCCGAGCGTATCGTTTATGGTGCCCTGGATACCGTTGCGACCCGTAAGGCTGGCACCGATCCCCTGGAACTCTTCGAAAAAGCACTCGACGCCATCGCTCCGCTGGTCGAAGTGAAGTCGCGCCGCGTTGGTGGTGCTACTTACCAGGTTCCGGTCGAAGTTCGCCCGTCCCGTCGTAACGCTCTGGCAATGCGCTGGTTGGTAGACTTCGCCCGTAAGCGTGGCGAGAAGTCTATGGCTCTGCGTTTGGCTGGCGAGCTGCTGGATGCTGCTGAAGGTAAAGGTGCTGCTGTTAAGAAGCGTGAAGACGTGCACCGTATGGCTGAAGCCAACAAAGCTTTCTCGCACTACCGCTTCTAATTTTAGCTTCACTAATTTTGCGAGGGCTTTATGGCTCGTACTACTCCGATTAGTCGCTACCGTAACATCGGTATCGTCGCTCACGTGGATGCTGGTAAAACCACCACCACCGAGCGCGTCCTTTTTTACACCGGCAAAAGTCACAAAATGGGCGAGGTGCATGATGGCGCCGCGACCACAGACTGGATGGTTCAGGAGCAGGAGCGTGGTATTACCATTACTTCTGCTGCTATTACCGCCTTCTGGAAAGGCTCCGAGAAGCAGTACAAAGACGAGCATCGCTTCAACGTAATCGATACCCCGGGCCACGTAGACTTCACTATCGAAGTTGAGCGTTCCCTGCGCGTACTCGACGGCGCTGTCGTTGTGTTCTGTGGTACCTCGGGTGTTGAGCCTCAGTCGGAAACCGTATGGCGTCAAGCCAACAAATACGGCGTTCCACGTCTTGTTTACGTAAACAAGATGGACCGTGCTGGTGCCAACTTCCTGCGCGTGATCGGTCAGATCAAGCAGCGCCTGGGTCACACTCCAGTGCCAATCCAGTTGGCTATCGGTTCCGAAGATAATTTCCAGGGTCAGATCGATCTGCTGACCATGGAAGCTGTTTACTGGAACGATGCTGACAAAGGTATGGTTCCTGTTCGCAAGCCTATCCCTGCTGAACTGCAGGAACTGGCTGACGAATGGCGCAACAACATGGTTGAGGCTGCTGCCGAAGCCAACGAAGAGCTGATGAACAAGTACCTCGAAGGTGAAGAGCTCACCAACGTGGAAATCAAGGCTGCTCTGCGTCAGCGTACTATCGCTGGTGAGATCGTCTTGGCTGTTTGCGGTTCCTCGTTCAAGAACAAGGGTGTTCCCCTGGTTCTCGATGCTGTGATCGACTACCTGCCGGCACCAGTTGATATTCCTGCCATCAAGGGTACTGACCCGGATGACGAGACTATCGAGCTGGAGCGTCATGCAGACGACGCAGAACCGTTCTCCGCTCTGGCATTTAAAATTGCCACTGACCCATTCGTGGGTACTTTGACCTTCGTCCGCGTTTACTCGGGCGTGTTGAACTCCGGCGACGGCGTGATCAACTCGGTTAAAGGCAAGAAAGAGCGCGTGGGTCGTATGGTGCAAATGCACGCAAACGCCCGTGAAGAGATCAAGGAAGTACGCGCTGGTGACATCGCGGCCCTGATCGGCATGAAGGATGTCACCACTGGTGAAACCCTCTGCAACGCTGACAAGCCAATCATCCTGGTTCGTATGGACTTCCCGGAGCCGGTTATTTCGGTTGCCGTAGAGCCTAAGACCAAGGATGACCAGGAAAAAATGGGTATCGCTCTGGGCAAGCTTGCTCAGGAAGACCCGTCTTTCCGCGTCAAGACTGATGAAGAGACTGGTCAAACGATCATCTCCGGCATGGGCGAGCTGCACCTGGACATCCTGGTTGACCGGATGCGCCGTGAGTTCAACGTCGAAGCCAACATCGGTAAGCCTCAGGTTTCCTATCGTGAGCGCATCACGAAGAACTGCGAAATCGAAGGCAAGTTCGTTCGTCAGTCCGGCGGTCGTGGTCAGTTCGGCCACTGCTGGATCCGTTTTGCTCCTGCTGACGAAGGTCAGGAAGGTCTGCAATTCGTGAACGAAGTTGTAGGTGGTGTGGTTCCTAAGGAATACATCCCGGCTATCCAGAAGGGTATCGAAGAGCAGATGAAGAACGGCGTTGTTGCCGGCTATCCGCTGATCGGCCTGAAGGCTACCGTGTTCGATGGTTCTTACCACGACGTCGACTCCAACGAGATGGCGTTTAAAGTGGCTGCCTCCATGGCGACCAAGCAACTGGCCCAGAAGGGCGGTGGTGAGTTGCTTGAGCCGATCATGGCTGTAGAGGTTGTTACGCCTGAAGACTATATGGGTGATGTGATGGGCGACCTTAACCGTCGTCGCGGCATGATCCAGGGTATGGAAGACACAGTGTCCGGCAAAGTAATTCGTGCCGAAGTTCCACTGGGTGAGATGTTCGGTTATGCGACCGACGTTCGATCCATGTCCCAGGGTCGCGCAAGCTACTCTATGGAATTCAAAAAATACGATACGGCTCCGGCGCACATCGTCGAAACCGTCACCAAAAAACAAGGCTGATTCAGCCCCTTTAGGCTAGGAGTTAATTGTCGTGGCTAAAGAAAAATTTGATCGTTCCCTACCGCACGTCAACGTTGGCACCATCGGTCACGTTGACCACGGTAAAACCACTCTGACTGCTGCTCTGACTCGCGTTTGCTCGGAAGTTTTCGGTTCCGCAATCGTTGACTTCGACAAGATCGACAGCGCACCAGAAGAAAAAGCACGCGGTATCACCATCAACACCGCTCACGTTGAGTACAACTCGAAGATCCGTCACTACGCTCACGTTGACTGCCCAGGTCACGCTGACTATGTGAAGAACATGATCACCGGTGCTGCTCAAATGGACGGCGCTATTCTGGTTTGCTCGGCCGCTGATGGTCCGATGCCACAAACCCGTGAGCACATCCTGCTGTCCCGTCAGGTTGGCGTTCCGTACATCGTGGTTTTCCTGAACAAGGCTGACCTGGTAGACGACGCTGAGCTGCTGGAACTGGTTGAGATGGAAGTTCGCGACCTGCTGTCCACCTACGACTTCCCGGGCGATGACACTCCAATCATCATCGGTTCGGCTCGTATGGCGCTGGAAGGCAAAGACGACAACGAGATGGGCACCACTGCCGTCAAGAAACTGGTTGAGACTCTGGACAGCTACATCCCAGAACCAGTACGTGTTACCGACAAGCCGTTCCTGATGCCAATCGAAGACGTATTCTCGATCTCGGGTCGCGGTACTGTTGTGACTGGTCGTATCGAGCGCGGTATCGTTCGCGTTCAGGACCCGCTGGAAATCGTTGGTCTGCGTGACACCACCGTTACTACTTGCACCGGTGTTGAAATGTTCCGCAAGCTGCTCGACGAAGGTCGTGCTGGCGAGAACTGCGGCGTTCTGCTGCGTGGCACCAAGCGTGACGACGTTGAGCGTGGTCAGGTACTGGTTAAGCCGGGTTCGGTTAAGCCGCACACCACCTTCACTGCAGAAGTTTACGTTCTGAGCAAGGAAGAAGGCGGTCGTCACACTCCGTTCTTCAAAGGCTACCGTCCACAGTTCTACTTCCGTACTACTGACGTGACTGGTAACTGCGAGCTGCCAGAAGGCGTTGAAATGGTAATGCCAGGTGACAACATTCAGATGACTGTTACCCTGATCAAAACCATCGCAATGGAAGACGGTCTGCGTTTCGCTATCCGTGAAGGCGGTCGTACCGTCGGCGCTGGCGTCGTAGCCAAAATCATCGCGTAACTCTCTTTTATAGAGATTGCCTGATGCTTTGAAAAAGCCTCCGCTCAGCGGGGGCTTTTTTATTGGGTTGACACCTATATGGGGCGTCTATAGAATTGCGCCTCCTTTTAACGGGCGTATTGCGCTCGGTGGGAATAGCAGCCGGAGTCTGAAATCCAATGCAAAATCAGCAAATCCGTATCAGGTTGAAGGCTTTCGACCATCGCCTGATCGACCAATCAACCCAGGAAATCGTGGAAACCGCGAAACGTACTGGTGCTCAAGTGCGTGGTCCAATTCCACTGCCTACCCGTAAAGAGCGGTTCACCGTTCTGGTTTCTCCGCACGTCAACAAAGACGCGCGCGACCAGTACGAAATCCGCACTCATAAGCGCGTTCTGGACATCGTCCAGCCAACGGATAAAACCGTTGATGCTCTTATGAAGCTTGATCTTGCGGCCGGTGTGGAAGTGCAGATCAGCCTCGGCTAAGACTCGGTCTTAGTCGTGTAACGCTCTGAAATGGGCGGCCATAGCGGGTGAAAGCCCCGTACACTCATGAGGTTTACAACATGACTATTGGTGTAGTCGGTCGTAAATGCGGTATGACCCGTATTTTCACCGAAGAAGGTGTCTCCATTCCGGTCACGGTCATTGAGATCGAGCCGAATCGCGTCACCCAGTTCAAAACTGAAGAGACCGATGGCTATCGTGCAGTGCAAGTCACTGTCGGCGAGCGTCGTGCTTCGCGTGTAACAGCAGCTCAGGCTGGCCACTTCGCTAAAGCGAACGTTGCCGCTGGTCGCACCACCATGGAATTCCGTCTTGAAGAAGGCGAGTACCAGGCTGGCGATCTGATCAACGCTGAAATCTTCGCCGCTGGTCAACTGGTTGATGTAACCGGTCAGTCCAAGGGTAAAGGCTTTCAGGGTACGATCAAGCGTTGGAATTTCCGCGGGCAAGATAACACCCACGGTAACTCCGTATCCCACCGCGTCCCAGGCTCTATCGGCCAGTGCCAGACTCCTGGTCGTGTATTCAAGGGCAAAAAAATGTCCGGTCATATGGGCGCTGAGCGCGTGACCGTGCAGTCCCTGGAAGTAGTGCGCGTGGACGCTGAACGCAATCTGTTGTTGGTCAAGGGTGCTGTTCCTGGCGCTACTGGCGGCAACCTGGTTGTACGTCCAGCAGCCAAGGCTCGCGGTTAAGGGGAAGCTGACATGCAATTAAATGTAAATGACGCTCAAGCGATCGAAGTTTCCGAACTGACATTTGGCGGCGAATTCAACGAGACGCTGGTTCACCAAGCAGTCGTGGCCTACATGGCCGGCGGCCGTCAAGGTACCAAGCAGCAAAAGACCCGTTCCGACGTTCGTGGTGGCGGTAAGCGCCCATGGCGTCAGAAAGGTACTGGCCGTGCTCGTGCCGGTACTATCCGTAGCCCAATCTGGCGTGGCGGCGGTACCACTTTTGCAGCACGTCCACAGGATCACTCCCAGAAGCTGAACAAGAAGATGTATCGCGCAGCAATGCGTTCCATCCTTGCTGAGCTGGTGCGTACTGATCGTCTGGTCGTGGTTCAGGATTTCGCTGTTGAAACTCCGAAAACCAAAGATCTGCTGGGCAAGCTGAACAACATGAGCCTGACCGACGTTTTGATCGTGTCGGACGCTGTTGATCAGAACCTGTACCTGGCTGCTCGTAACCTGCCGCACGTTGATGTACGTGACGTTCAAGGTTCCGATCCAGTTAGTCTGATCGCATACGACAAGGTGTTGATCACCGTGTCGGCCGTGAAGAAATTCGAGGAGCTGCTGGGATGAACCAGGAACGCGTATTTAAAGTTCTGCTTGGCCCGCACGTTTCCGAGAAGGCTACGGTTCTGGCAGACAAGAAAGGCCAGTTCGTTTTCAAGGTTGCTACTGACGCAACCAAGCTGGAAATCAAGAAGGCCGTCGAAAGCCTGTTCAGCGTGAAAGTAGAGCGCGTCACTACCCTGAATGTTCTGGGTAAGAGCAAGCGCACTGCTCGCGGTCTGGGCAAGCGTAATGACTGGAAGAAGGCAGTTATCTCCCTTCAGCCAGGCCAAGATCTCGATTTCAGCAGCAGTGCTGAGTAAGGAAGGGGTGCATCATGGCAATCGTTAAATGCAAACCGACTTCCCCTGGCCGCCGTTTTGTGGTCAAGGTGGTCAACCAGGAGCTGCATAAAGGCGCTCCTCACGCACCGCTGCTCGAGAAAAAATCGAAGACTGGTGGTCGTAACAACAATGGCCGTATTACCACGCGTCACATCGGTGGTGGTCATAAGCAGCATTATCGTATGGTCGATTTCCGTCGCAACGACAAAGATGGCATCGTCGCCACTGTCGAGCGTATCGAATACGATCCAAACCGTACTGCTCACATCGCACTGCTCTGCTACGCAGACGGCGAGCGCCGCTACATCATCGCCCCTAAAGGCGTGAGTGCTGGCGACCAGCTGATCGCAGGCGCTCTGGCTCCAATCAAGCCAGGCAACGCTCTGCAACTGCGCAACATTCCAGTCGGTTCTACCGTACACGGCATCGAACTGAAGCCAGGTAAAGGCGCTCAGATCGCTCGTTCCGCTGGTGCTTCGGCTCAGCTGATCGCTCGTGAAGGCGTTTACGTTACCCTGCGTCTGCGTTCCGGTGAAATGCGTAAAGTCCTGGCTGAATGCCGTGCGACCCTGGGCGAAGTCTCGAACTCCGAGCACAGCCTGCGTTCGCTGGGTAAAGCTGGTGCCAAACGCTGGCGTGGCGTTCGCCCAACCGTTCGTGGTGTTGCCATGAACCCGGTTGACCACCCACATGGTGGTGGTGAAGGTCGTACCTCTGGTGGTCGTCATCCGGTATCGCCATGGGGCTTCCCGACTAAGGGCGCGAAGACTCGTGGTAATAAGCGTACCGACAAAATGATCGTCCGTCGTCGCAAGTAAATAGAGGGATACGACAGTGCCACGTTCTCTGAAAAAAGGTCCTTTTATTGATCTTCACCTACTGAAGAAGATCGAAGTGGCGGCGGAAAAGAACGATCGCAAACCAATTAAGACTTGGTCGCGTCGTTCGATGATCCTGCCACAGATGGTCGGTCTGACCATCGCCGTACATAACGGTCGTCAGCACGTCCCAGTTCTCGTGAACGAAGACATGGTCGGCCATAAACTGGGCGAGTTCGCCGGTACCCGCACTTATCGTGGGCACGTGGCAGACAAGAAAGCCAAGCGTTAAGGGGTTAGGAAATGGAAGTAGCCGCTAAGTTGTCGGGCGCTCGAATCTCCGCCCAGAAAGCCCGCTTGGTCGCCGACCAGATCCGCGGGAAGAAGGTGGGCGAAGCGCTCAACTTGTTGGCTTTCAGCAGTAAGAAAGCCGCCGAGATCATGAAGAAAGTGCTGGAGTCGGCCGTAGCCAACGCCGAGCATAACGAAGGCGCAGACGTTGATGACCTGAAGGTCAGCACCGTTTTCGTCAACGAAGGGCGTTCGCTGAAGCGCATCATGCCACGTGCCAAAGGCCGTGCTGATCGCATCGTCAAGCGGTCTTGCCATATCACTGTCAAGGTTGCTGACAAGTAACGGAGTCGAAGAGATGGGTCAGAAAGTACATCCCATTGGCATTCGCCTGGGAATCGTCAAGGAGCACACCTCCGTCTGGTACGCAGACGGTCGGACTTATGCGGACTACTTGTTCGCAGATCTGAAAGTGCGTGAGTATCTCCAAGACAAACTAAAAAGCGCGTCCGTAAGCCGTATCGATATCCATCGTCCGGCCCAAACTGCACGTATCACCATCCACACCGCTCGTCCAGGTATCGTTATCGGGAAGAAAGGTGAAGATGTTGAGAAACTGCGTCAGGACCTGACCAAGCAAATGGGTGTGCCTGTGCACATCAATATCGAAGAGATCCGCAAGCCGGAGCTCGACGGTATGCTGGTTGCGCAGAGCGTAGCTCAGCAGCTGGAGCGTCGTGTAATGTTCCGTCGCGCTATGAAGCGCGCAGTACAGAACGCCATGCGCATTGGTGCCAAAGGCATCAAAATCCAAGTGAGCGGTCGTCTCGGCGGTGCTGAAATCGCACGTACTGAATGGTATCGCGAAGGTCGTGTGCCATTGCACACCCTGCGTGCCGACATCGACTATGCCAACTACGAAGCTCACACCACTTACGGTGTGATCGGTGTAAAGGTTTGGATCTTCAAAGGCGAAGTAATTGGTGGTCGCCAAGAAGAGCTGAAACCACAAGCACCAGCGCCTCGTAAAAAAGCTGCTAAGTAAGGGGTACGCCAAATGTTGCAACCTAAGCGTACGAAGTTCCGCAAGCAGATGACAGGCCACAACCGTGGTCTGGCTCAGCGCGGTAGCAAAGTCAGCTTCGGCGAGTTCGCGCTGAAGTCTGTAGCTCGTGGTCGTCTCACCGCTCGTCAGATCGAGTCAGCGCGTCGTGCACTGACCCGTCACGTTAAACGTGGCGGCAAGATCTGGATCCGTGTATTCCCGGACAAGCCGATTTCCAAAAAGCCCCTCGAAGTTCGGATGGGTAAAGGTAAGGGTAGTGTCGAATACTGGGTAGCCCAGATTCAGCCAGGCAAAGTCCTGTATGAAATCGAGGGTGTTTCTGAAGAGCTGGCGCGTGAGGCTTTTGCCCTGGCTGCTGCAAAGCTGCCGCTCGCCACCGCCTTTGTTAAACGGACGGTGATGTGATGAAAGCGAATGAACTTCGTGAAAAATCCGCACAGCAGCTGAACGAGCAACTGCTCGGCTTGCTGCGCGACCAGTTCAATCTGCGTATGCAGAAAGCAACTGGCCAGTTGGGGCAGTCTCATCTGCTCTCGCAAGTTAAGCGTGACATCGCTCGCGTGAAGACTGTGCTCAACCAGCAGGCAGGTAAGTAATCATGGCTGAAGCCGAAAAAACTGTCCGTACGCTGACTGGCCGTGTTGTCAGCGACAAGATGGACAAAACCATCACCGTACTGATCGAGCGTCGCGTTAAGCACCCGATCTACGGTAAATACGTTAAGCGTTCGACTAAGCTGCACGCGCACGACGAAACCAATCAGTGCCACATCGGCGACAAAGTCACTATTCGTGAAACTCGTCCTTTGGCCAAGACCAAGTCTTGGGCGCTGGTTGATGTTCTCGAACGCGCTGTGGAAGTCTAAGGACTAGGGGTCGGAGAAATTATATGATTCAGACTCAATCCATGCTCGATGTGGCCGATAACAGCGGCGCTCGCCGTGTTATGTGCATCAAGGTGCTGGGTGGCTCCCATCGTCGTTACGCTGGTATCGGTGACATCATCAAAGTTACCGTGAAGGAAGCAATTCCTCGCGGTAAAGTGAAAAAAGGCCAAGTGATGACTGCTGTTGTAGTCCGCACTCGTCACGGCGTACGTCGTGCTGATGGCTCTATTATCCGCTTTGATGGCAACGCTGCTGTTCTTCTGAACAACAAGCAAGAGCCGATCGGCACCCGTATCTTTGGGCCAGTGACCCGTGAACTTCGTACTGAGAAGTTCATGAAGATCGTCTCGCTCGCCCCAGAAGTGCTGTAAGGAGATCCGACATGCAAAAGATTCGTCGTGACGACGAGATCATCGTGATCGCCGGCAAAGACAAAGGTAAGCGCGGTAAGGTGCTTAAGGTTCTTGCTAATAACCGTCTGGTTATTAGCGGTCTGAACCTGGTTAAGCGTCATACCAAGCCTAACCCGATGTCGGGCGTGCAAGGCGGTATCGTCGAAAAAGAAGCTCCACTGGACGCTTCTAACGTCGCCATTTTCAACGGCGAAACCAACAAGGCTGACCGCGTTGGTTTCAAAGTAGAAGACGGCAAGAAAATTCGTGTCTTCAAGTCGACCCAAAAAGCGGTTGATGCTTGAACACTGCTAGGTAGAAGACCATGGCACGACTAAAAGAGATTTACTGGAAGGAAATCGCACCGAAGCTTAAGGAAGAACTTAAGCTTTCGAACGTGATGGAAGTTCCACGCGTTACAAAAATCACCCTGAACATGGGTTTGGGCGAAGCGGTCGGTGACAAAAAAGTCATCGAGCACGCTGTTGCTGACCTGGAAAAGATCACCGGCCAGAAAGTCGTTGTGACCTACGCTCGTAAATCCATCGCTGGCTTTAAAGTCCGCGAAGGATGGCCGATCGGCGTCAAAGTGACCCTGCGCCGTGAGCGTATGTACGAGTTCCTGGATCGTCTGCTGTCGATCTCCCTGCCTCGGGTTCGCGACTTCCGCGGCCTGAATGCCAAGTCCTTCGATGGTCGTGGTAACTACAGCATGGGCGTGAAAGAGCAGATCATTTTCCCGGAAATCGACTACGACAAGATCGATGCTCTCCGCGGTCTGGACATTACCCTGACCACCACTGCCAAGAACGATGATGAAGGCCGCGCTCTGCTGCGTGCTTTCAAATTCCCGTTCCGCAACTGATTGGAGTAGGAAAATGGCCAAGAAGAGCATGAAAAATCGTGAGCTGAAGCGTCAGCTCACTGTTGCCAAGTACGCCACCAAGCGTGCAGCGCTCAAAGCTATCATCGTTGATCTGAACGCAAGTCCAGAAGCACGTTGGGAAGCTACAGTAGCTCTGCAGAAGCAACCACGTGACGCAAGCGCTTCGCGCATGCGTAACCGTTGCCGCCTGACTGGTCGTCCGCACGGCGTTTACCGCAAGTTCGGCCTTGGCCGTAACAAGCTGCGTGAAGCTGCAATGCGTGGTGACGTACCAGGTCTGGTTAAAGCCAGCTGGTAATTGCTGTCAAAGTCTCGATGGTCGGGTTTGCAAGAACCTGACCATCGGTGGCCTTGAATCTGAATCAAGCCCCTTTTGGGGCTTGATTCATTTCTGGGGTGTGTCTAGAATGACCGGCTCGCCTGAGCCCGTGTTTTTCATGCCCGGAAGTTCTCGGCGACAAGTAGTAGCCGCAAGGCTAATTTTTCTGTATTAGGAGCGTCTAGCCCATGAGTATGCAGGACCCGTTAGCGGACATGCTAACTCGAATCCGTAATGCCCAGATGGCTGAAAAGTCTGTCGTAAGCATGCCGTCTTCCACGCTGAAGGTGGCTGTAGCAAAAGTCCTGAAGGACGAAGGTTACATCGCGGATTTTCAGATCACCACCGACGCTAAGCCGTCGTTGTCCATCGAGCTGAAGTACTTCGAAGGCCGTCCGGTTATCGAAGAAGTGAAGCGCGTTAGTCGTCCAGGCCTGCGTCAGTACAAGTCCGTTGAAGATCTGCCGAAAGTTCGTGGCGGTCTTGGCGTGTCTATCGTCTCCACCAACAAAGGTGTGATGACGGATCGTGCTGCGCGCGCTGCCGGTGTCGGCGGCGAAGTTCTTTGCACTGTGTTCTAAGGGGGGATAAGCATGTCTCGCGTCGCTAAGAACCCCGTTAAGCTGCCAGCCGGTGTCGAAGTAAAATTCGCAGGCCAACAGCTTTCGGTGAAGGGTGCCAAGGGCACTCTTGAACTGAACATCCATTCGTCCGTTGAGATCGTTGAAGAAGCTGGTGAGCTGCGTTTCGCTGCTCGCAATGGCGATCAACAAACTCGCGCAATGGCCGGTACCACGCGTGCGTTGGTAAACAACATGGTCCAAGGCGTAAGCCAAGGCTTCGAGCGTAAGCTCCAGCTGGTCGGTGTTGGTTACAAAGCGCAAGCAAAAGGCACGGTTCTGAACCTTGCCCTTGGCTTCTCGCACCCAGTGGATTACGAACTGCCGGAAGGCATCACCGCTGAGACTCCTAGCCAGACCGATATCCTGATCAAGGGCATCGATAAGCAGCTGGTAGGTCAAGTGGCCGCTGAGATCCGCGACTTCCGTCCACCAGAGCCGTACAAAGGCAAAGGTGTGCGCTACGCGGACGAAGTCGTCCGTCGTAAAGAAGCCAAGAAGAAGTAGGGCATAGCAAATGACCGACAAAAAAGTTACTCGACTGCGTCGCGCTCGCAAAGCACGCCTGAAAATGCACGAACTCGAAGTCGTGCGTCTCTGCGTGTTCCGCTCGTCGCAGCACATCTACGCCCAGGTCATCTCGGCCGACGGCAACAAAGTCCTGGCAAGCGCCTCGACTTTGGATAAAGAACTGCGTGATGGCGCCACTGGCAACATCGACGCGGCCACAAAGGTTGGCCAGCTGGTCGCTACGCGTGCTAAGGCCGCTGGCGTCTCGCAAGTGGCTTTCGACCGCTCTGGCTTCAAGTACCATGGCCGCGTTAAAGCGCTGGCTGATGCTGCTCGTGAAGCTGGGCTGGAGTTCTAAGTTATGTCAAATAACGACCAAAAGCGCGACGAAGGCTACATTGAGAAACTGGTTCAAGTTAACCGCGTAGCCAAAACCGTTAAAGGCGGCCGTATCTTCACTTTCACCGCGTTGACCGTGGTTGGTGATGGTAAAGGGCGTGTTGGCTTCGGCCGTGGCAAGTCGCGTGAAGTGCCTGCTGCGATCCAGAAGGCAATGGAAGCTGCTCGCCGCAACATGATCCAAGTTGATCTGAACGGCACCACTCTGCAGTACGCAATGAAGTCCGCTCACGGCGCTTCGAAGGTGTACATGCAGCCTGCTTCTGAAGGTACCGGTATCATCGCTGGCGGCGCTATGCGTGCTGTCCTCGAAGTTGCTGGCGTTCAGAACGTTCTGGCCAAGTGCTACGGCTCGACTAACCCGGTAAACGTGGTTCACGCCACTTTCAAAGGTTTGAAAGCTATGCAGTCTCCTGAATCCATTGCCGCCAAGCGTGGCAAAAGCGTCAAGGAGATCTTCTGATCATGGCTACCGTTAAAGTAACGCTGATCAAAAGCATGACCGGCCGCATCCCTAACCACAAACTGTGCGTTAAGGGTCTGGGTCTGCGTCGCATCGGTCACACTGTAGAAGTCCAGGATACTCCCGAGAATCGCGGGATGATCAACAAGGCTTACTACATGCTGCGTGTCGAGGGTTAATCGATGAAACTCAATGATCTGAGTCCAGCGCCGGGTTCCCGTCGCGAAAAGCATCGTCCGGGCCGTGGTATCGGTAGCGGTTTGGGTAAGACTGGTGGCCGTGGCCACAAAGGTCAGACCTCCCGCTCCGGTGGCACCATTGCTCCAGGCTTTGAAGGCGGTCAACAGCCGCTGCATCGTCGTCTGCCGAAGTTCGGTTTCGTTTCCCTGAAAGCCATGGATCGCGCAGAAGTGCGTTTGTCCGAGCTGGCTAAAGTGGAAGGCGACATCGTCACTGTGCAGTCCCTGAAAGATGCCAACGTGATCAACGTCAACGTACAGCGTGTGAAAATCATGCTGTCCGGTGAAGTGACTCGCGCTGTCACTATCGGCAAGGGAATCGGCGCCACCAAAGGTGCGCGTGCGGCTATCGAAGCAGCTGGCGGCAAGTTCGAGGAATAAATGGCTAAGCAAGGTGCTCTCTCTGCGCTCGGCAAAGGCGGTATGTCTGAACTCTGGGCTCGTCTGCGTTTTCTGTTCCTGGCGATTATCGTCTACCGAATAGGCGCACACATCCCGGTTCCAGGTATTAACCCGGACCGACTCGCAGACCTGTTTCGACAGAATGAGGGGACCATTCTTAGCTTGTTCAACATGTTCTCCGGCGGCGCGCTGGAACGGATGAGCATCTTTGCATTGGGGATCATGCCGTACATTTCGGCATCGATCATCATGCAACTGATGACCGCCGTCAGCCCGCAGCTGGAGCAGTTGAAGAAGGAAGGTGAAGCTGGCCGTCGCAAGATCAGCCAGTACACCCGCTACGGCACCGTCGTTCTCGCTCTCGTTCAGGCTATTGGCATGTCCATTGGTCTGGCGGGGCAGGGCGTTGCGTTCACTGGTGACTTTGGCTTCCATTTCGTCGCGGTATCCACGTTTGTGGCTGGTGCGATGTTCATGATGTGGCTGGGTGAGCAGATTACTGAGCGTGGTGTAGGCAACGGTATCTCGATGTTGATTTTTTCGGGTATCGTCGCCGGTCTTCCGAGAGCAATCGGGCAGTCTTTCGAGTCTGCGCGTCAGGGTGATATCAACATCTTCGCCCTGGTTGCCATCGGTTTGCTGGCAGTAGCGATTATCGGTTTTGTGGTGTTCATTGAGCGTGGTCAGCGTCGTATTGCTGTTCACTACGCCAAGCGTCAGCAGGGCCGCAAGGTTTTTGCTGCGCAGACAAGCCACTTGCCGCTGAAGGTGAACATGGCCGGTGTTATTCCGGCTATTTTCGCGAGCAGCATTTTGCTGTTCCCGGCTTCGCTGGGTGCCTGGTTCGGTCAGTCTGAAGGTATGGGCTGGTTGCAGGACATCTCGCAGTCGATCGCTCCTGGTCAGCCGTTGAATATTCTGCTGTTTAGTGCAGGGATTATTTTCTTCTGCTTCTTCTATACGGCGTTGATGTTCAATCCGAAAGACGTAGCGGAAAACCTGAAGAAGTCCGGTGCCTTTATTCCGGGCATCCGTCCAGGTGAGCAGTCTGCGCGCTACATTGATGGCGTTCTGACTCGCTTGACCATGTTCGGTGCTCTTTACATGACGGCCGTGTGCTTGCTTCCCCAGTTCCTGGTGGTTGCAGCAAACGTACCGTTCTACCTTGGCGGGACCTCGTTGCTGATCGTGGTCGTGGTTGTGATGGACTTCATGTCCCAAGTACAATCGCACCTCGTTTCGCACCAGTACGAATCCCTGATGAAGAAAGCCAACCTGAAGGGTTACGGCAGCGGCATGTTGCGCTGAGTACCCATAAGGTTCGAGGAGTTGGTGATGAAAGTTCGTGCATCGGTGAAAAAGCTGTGCCGTAACTGCAAGATTATTCGCCGCGAAGGTGTTGTTCGAGTAATTTGCAGCGCGGAACCGCGTCACAAACAGCGCCAAGGCTGAGTGTGATCCGCTTGAAGCCCGGCAGCTAGTGCGCTGCCGGGTTGATTATTTGTTATTACAGCGATATTATCTCGCGCCCTATTTCTTGGCTTCCGGGGCGTAGGTAGCTGTCAATTGGAGTCCCACTGAATGGCCCGTATTGCAGGCGTTAACATTCCAGATAACAAGCACACTGTTATCTCGCTGACCTACATCTATGGTGTTGGTCGCACTACTGCGCAGAAAATTTGCGCAGTGACTGGGGTAAACCCAGCCGCAAAGATCAAAGATCTGAGCGACGAGCAGATTGAGCAGTTGCGTGGCGAAGTGGCGAAGTTCACCACTGAAGGTGACCTGCGTCGCGAAATCAACATGAAAATCAAGCGTTTGATGGACCTCGGTTGCTACCGTGGTCTGCGTCATCGTCGTGGTCTTCCAGTACGCGGTCAGCGTACCAAGACTAACGCGCGTACCCGTAAAGGTCCGCGTAAGCCGATCCGCAAGTAATCGCCCACGCGAATCGACAGGAAATTAATCATGGCAAAACCTGCTGCTCGTCCTCGTAAAAAAGTTAAAAAGACAGTGGTTGATGGCATCGCCCACATCCATGCTTCTTTTAACAACACCATCGTGACCATCACCGACCGTCAAGGTAACGCGCTTTCTTGGGCTACCTCCGGTGGTTCGGGTTTCCGCGGTTCCCGCAAGTCCACGCCGTTTGCTGCTCAAGTAGCTGCTGAACGTGCTGGTCAAGCTGCGCTGGAATATGGCCTGAAAAACCTCGACGTTAACGTTAAAGGTCCAGGTCCAGGTCGTGAGTCCGCTGTCCGTGCATTGAACGGCTGTGGCTATAAGATCGCCAGCATCACCGACGTGACGCCAATCCCGCACAACGGGTGCCGTCCGCCGAAGAAGCGCCGCGTGTAATCCAGGAGATTGTAAAGAATGGCTCGTTACATTGGTCCAAAATGCAAACTCGCTCGTCGCGAAGGCACCGATCTCTTCCTGAAGAGCGGCGTGCGCGCGATCGAATCGAAGTGCAACATTGAAGCAGCACCTGGTATCCACGGCCAACGCCGCGGTCGCCAGTCCGACTACGGCACCCAACTGCGTGAAAAGCAGAAGGTCCGTCGTATCTACGGCGTTCTCGAGCGTCAATTCAGCGGCTACTACAAAGAAGCTGCTGGCAAGAAAGGTGCAACCGGTGAAAACCTGCTGCAACTGCTCGAATGCCGTCTGGACAACGTTGTATACCGTATGGGCTTTGGTTCGACTCGTGCCGAATCCCGTCAGCTGGTATCGCACAAGTCGATCAGCGTTAACGGTCAGACCGTAAACGTTCCGTCGTATCAGGTTCGTGCTGGTGACGTGGTTGCAGTTCGCGAGAAAGCAAAAAACCAACTTCGCATTGTCCAAGCTCTCGATCTGTGTGCCCAACGTGGCCGCGTAGAATGGGTAGAAGTAGACACTGAGAAGAAGTCGGGCGTTTTCAAGAACGTTCCTGCTCGCAGTGATCTGTCCGCCGACATCAACGAAAGCCTGATTGTCGAGCTCTACTCCAAGTAAGGGCTAGAAAATAGGTGCATCCATGCAGATTTCGGTAAATGAGTTCCTGACACCCCGCCATATTGATGTGCAGGTTGTCAGTCCAACCCGCGCCAAGATCACTCTCGAGCCTCTCGAGCGTGGTTTTGGCCACACCCTGGGCAACGCGCTGCGACGCATCCTGTTGTCCTCAATGCCCGGCTGCGCAGTAGTCGAGGCCGAGATTGACGGTGTGCTCCACGAGTACAGCGCCATCGAAGGTGTACAGGAAGACGTAATTGAAATCCTGTTGAACCTTAAAGGTCTGGCCATCAAGCTGCACGGTCGTGACGAAGTTACGCTGACCTTGTCGAAGAAGGGTTCGGGGGTGGTTACCGCTGCCGATATTCAGCTGGATCATGATGTCGAGATCGTTAATCCCGATCACGTAATCGCTAACCTGGCGTCTAACGGCGCCCTGAACATGAAGCTCACTGTAGCTCGTGGTCGTGGTTATGAACCAGCCGACTCGCGTCAGAGCGATGAAGACGAAAGCCGCAGCATCGGTCGCTTGCAGCTTGACTCTTCGTTCAGCCCGGTTCGCCGTATCGCATACGTGGTGGAAAACGCCCGTGTCGAGCAGCGTACCAACCTGGACAAGCTGGTTATTGATCTGGAAACCAACGGTACTCTGGATCCTGAAGAGGCTATCCGCCGCGCTGCAACCATTCTGCAACAGCAGTTGGCTGCGTTCGTCGACCTCAAAGGTGACAGTGAGCCAGTGGTTGTCGAGCAGGAAGACGAGATCGATCCGATCCTGCTTCGCCCGGTTGACGATCTGGAACTGACTGTACGTTCGGCTAACTGCCTTAAGGCGGAAAACATCTACTACATCGGCGACCTGATTCAGCGTACCGAAGTAGAGCTGTTGAAGACTCCGAACCTGGGCAAGAAATCCTTGACTGAAATCAAGGACGTTCTGGCCTCCCGCGGTCTGTCCCTCGGCATGCGCCTCGACAACTGGCCGCCTGCAAGTCTTAAGAAGGACGACAAGGCGACTGCCTGATCGTCGTAATCACCGAACGTAGTGTTTGGTAAGGAATGAACCATGCGTCATCGTAAAAGTGGTCGTCACCTGAGCCGCACCAGCTCGCACCGCAAGGCCATGTTCCAAAACATGGCGGTGTCGCTGTTCGAGCACGAGCTGATCAAAACTACTCTGCCAAAAGCCAAGGAACTGCGTCGCGTTGCTGAGCCGCTGATCACTCTGGCCAAGACAGACAGCCTGGCTAACCGCCGTCTGGCTTTCGACCGTACTCGTTCGAAAGCTATCGTTGGTAAGCTCTTCAACGACCTGGGCAAGCGTTACGCTACCCGTGAGGGTGGCTACCTGCGCATCCTCAAGTGCGGTTTCCGCGCTGGCGACAACGCGCCTATGGCGTACGTCGAGTTGGTTGATCGTGCTACTGCCGGCGAAGCTGTAAGCGCCGAGTAAGACGACAGTCTGCAACGAAGAACCGGGCCTAGTGCCCGGTTTTTTGTGGGCGCTGGAAAACCGACTATATTTCTTACTTCGCTGCCGGTTCTCTAATAAACCAGCCATTATCTGTCGAGGTTCTGTATTAGTTATTTTCTATCAAAGTCCATGACTTAATGCATTTGATGGTGTCATCTTGATGGTCAATACTCCCTCCAAGCCGATTTGCCGGCAGTTCCTAGCCTGACCTGAGGAAGATTGAGCATGAGTACCATCCTTACCACCGCCAGCGGCGCGCCCGTTGCCGATAACCAGAACTCTCGCACTGCCGGCCCTCGGGGCCCGTTGCTCCTCGATGACTTTCACCTCATCGAAAAGCTTGCGCATTTCAACCGTGAAAACATTCCTGAACGTCGTGTACACGCCAAGGGTTCGGGCGCTCACGGTAAATTCACCGTCACCCGGGATATCACCCAGTACACCAGGGCGAAGCTGTTCGAGTCGGTTGGTAAAGAAACACCCACCTTCCTTCGATTCTCCACCGTTGGCGGTGAGCGTGGCTCGGCGGATACCGCGCGTGACCCGCGTGGCTTTGCTTTGAAGTTCTATACCGAAGAAGGCAACTGGGACATCGTTGGCAATAACACACCAGTGTTCTTCATCCGTGACCCGCTGAAGTTCCCGGACTTTATCCACACCCAGAAACGCCTGCCGCAAACGAATCTGAAAAGTGCACAGATGGTATGGGATTTCTGGTCGCTCTCTCCTGAGGCGTTGCACCAGATCACCATCCTGTTCTCGGACCGTGGCACTCCAGACGGTTACCGCCATATGCACGGCTTCGGGAGTCATACCTATAGCCTGATCAATGCTAAAGGCGAGCGCCATTGGGTCAAGTGGCACTACAAAACGAAGCAAGGTATCAAGAACCTGACGCCTGAAGAGGCGACACGCATTGCCGGTACTGATCCTGATTACGCTCAGCGTGACCTGTTTAGCGCTATCGAGCGTGGTGAATTTCCCAAGTGGAGCGTCAACATCCAGGTCATGACCGAAGCTCAGGCTGACGCTCACTACGAGAACCCGTTTGATGTGACCAAAACCTGGGCTCAGGATAAGTTCCCGTTGATCGAGATTGGCGAGCTGGAGTTGAACCGTAACCCGGTGAATTACTTTGCTGAAGTCGAGCAGGCATGCTTTGGCCCAAGCAACATGGTTCCCGGTGTTGGTCTTTCGCCGGACCGCATGCTTCAAGGCCGCGTTTTCGCTTATGCGGATGCTCACCGCTATCGCGTCGGCACCAACCACCAGCAGTTGCCGGTCAATGCGCCCTTGAGCCCGGTTAATAACAACCAGCGTGACGGTTCGATGTCCTTTGGTTTCGGTGGCGCGTCCCCTAACTATGAACCAAACAGCGTCGCCGGTACCCCGCAACAGGCGCCTCAGTACGCTGAGCCACCGCTGTCACTCAGTGGTGCGGCGAATCGCTACGATCAGCGTGTAGACACTGACTACTACAGTCACGCAGGTGCACTGTTCCGGTTGATGGATACCGGGCAAAAGGCCCTGCTGATCAGCAACATTGCTGGCGCTATGGCCGGGGTCAGCAGCGATGTAGTGCAGCGCCAACTGCAGCACTTCTTCAGAGCCGATCCTGCTTACGGGCAAGGCGTTGCAACGGCGCTGGGCGTAACGCTTAGCTGACTCTAAACGAGAAGCAGAACCGCCCTCATTTGGGCGGTTTTTGCGTTATTTAGGCTGCTTTTCTCAGAATATCTTCACTTTTATTGCGCGAAGTGGGTGACCTTCCAGTCAGCTTGGTTCAAACTACAGCCTTTCAAGCAGGGAGATGTAGGGCGATGCAAGGCCACCCAGACGTAATCGATTACCTCAACACGTTGCTGACCGGCGAACTGGCCGCGCGTGATCAATATTTCGTTCATTCGCGGATGTATGAGGACTGGGGGTTCACCAAGCTCTACGAGCGAATCAACCACGAGATGGAAGAAGAAGCAGGTCACGCAGACGCGTTGATGCGCCGTATTCTGATGCTCGAAGGCACACCGCGCATGCGTCCGGATGATCTGGATGTAGGCACCACGGTGCCGGAGATGCTCGAAGCGGATCTGCGCCTCGAGTACAAAGTCCGCGCCGCGCTGTGCAAAGGCATCGAACTTTGCGAGCAGCACAAGGACTATGTCAGCCGCGAGATCCTGCGCGTTCAGCTGAACGACACTGAAGAAGATCACACCTACTGGCTGGAAAAACAGTTGGGTCTGATCAAGCTGATTGGTCTCGAGAACTACCTGCAATCTCACACTTCCTGATTGCAACCTGTCTAGTCCTGAAATAGGTTTACACCTATTTCGTTCTCAAAACGCTCGATGCACCGCATCGGGCGTTTTGCATTTCAACGATAGATGCGGTCGCTTGCTGTTGTAGATGTTTACTGACTCGTCGACCATTTGAACCGCCTCAGCCAGATCTTTGGGTCGGTGAAGCAGAAACTCTGTCTTCAAGATTCCGTTAACCCGCTCTGCCAAGGCGTTCTGATAACAGTCATACCCATCGGTCATCGAGCACAGGATTCCATGCTTGGCATGCAGCTTCTGGTAGAGGTCAGAGCAATATTGCGAGCCGCGATCCGAGTGATGCACCAGCGCCTGATCGGTTCTTCTGCCCCGTAAAGCCTTGTTCATCGCTTGAATGACTGATTCGGCGTGCAAGGTTTCATGCACGTGATGACCAACGATCTTGCGAGAGTAGGCATCTGTAACCAAGCTCACGTACGCAACGCTTTGCTCGGTGGGTAAATACGTTATGTCCGCGACCCAGACCTGTTCGGGACCAGTGGCGGTCACTTGATCGGGGCCAGGTTTCAACCGGTTGGGATGTCGGCGGAAGCGATGATGACTGTCAGTGGTCTTGTGATAGGCGCGCTTGCGTGGCACCAATTGGCGACTATCTCGCAGGATATCGAACAGCCGGTCGCGACCGACTGTGCGCGATAGCTCCGGCTCGGACTGCATAAGGCCATGCAACTTGCGAGTGCCCAGTCGAGGCATCTGAAGGCGTGTTTCCAAGACAAACCCCAGCACTTTTCGGGCATGGCTGACTTGCGCGTCATAAGCCCGGTTTCGCTTGTAGTACGCCTGCGGGGAAATACCCAGAAACTGGCAAGCCCTGCGAATACTCAGGCCTTGGATTTGCCCTTGGGTGAGGACTTGCCGGATCGCTTTTTTACGACAGAAACACCGTAATCATTCTTCAACACGTCAACGACCGCCTCGAAGAACTGGGCCTTCTGATTGGCAAGGGCGAGCTTTTCTTCAAGCTCCTTGATTCGCTGTTCAGGCGTCAGCGGCAAACTTTGTTCGTCCATCGGTCGGCTCCTCTGGGCGCGAATAGAGGCGCCCTGGCTCCAGTCCTGCCGCCCATGCTTGCGTAGCCACACCAACACAGTCGACCGACCCTGAATTCCATAGCGCCGTTGAGCCTCTTTATAACTCAACTCGCCTTTTTCAACCTGATCAACGACTGCCAATTTAAAGCCCAGCGTGTAATCACGCTGGCTGCGCCTTTTTCCCGTATCCATTGATTCCTCCTGAAGATAAGTCAGAAGGTGTAAACCTTATTCAGGACGAGACAACCGATACAAAAAAGCCCCTATCACTGCTGAAGTGACAGGGGCTTTTTCATGCCTGGCGTTTAGGCCCGATCACGGATCAGCAGCGGCTTGAGATAGTGGCCAGTGTGAGACTGTTTCATCTCGGCCACTTCCTCTGGCGTGCCCGTAGCAATGATCTGCCCGCCTTTGGAGCCGCCCTCTGGGCCAAGATCCACCAACCAGTCGGCTGTCTTGATCACATCGAGGTTATGTTCGATCACCACCACAGTGTTGCCGTGGTCGCGCAGGCGATGCAGCACATCGAGCAATTGCTGGATATCGGCGAAGTGCAGGCCGGTAGTCGGCTCATCGAGGATATACAGCGTTTTGCCGGTATCGCGCTTGGACAGCTCGCGAGACAACTTCACCCGCTGCGCCTCGCCGCCGGACAACGTCGTCGCCGACTGCCCCAGCTTGATGTAAGACAGGCCTACATCCATCAGCGTTTGCAGTTTGCGCGCCAGCGCGGGCACCGCGTCAAAGAACACCCGTGCCTCTTCGATGGTCATCTCAAGGGTTTCGTGGATGTTCTTGCCCTTGTATTTGATTTCTAGGGTTTCACGGTTGTAGCGCTTGCTCTTGCACACGTCGCACGGCACATAGATGTCCGGCAGGAAGTGCATTTCCACCTTGATCAGGCCATCGCCCTGGCAGGCTTCGCAGCGTCCGCCCTTGACGTTGAACGAGAAACGTCCCGGGCCATAACCACGCGAGCGCGACTCGGGCACACCGGCGAACAGTTCGCGAATCGGCGTGAACAGTCCGGTATACGTCGCCGGGTTGGAGCGTGGCGTGCGGCCAATCGGGCTTTGGTCGATATCGACGACTTTGTCGAGATGTTCCAGGCCCTTGATGCTGTCGTGCGCTGCCGCTTCCAGCGTGGTCGCACCGTTGAGTGCCGTGGCGCTCAGTGGGAACAGCGTGTTGTTGATCAGCGTCGATTTGCCTGAGCCGGAAACACCGGTCACGCAGGTCAGCAGGCCAATCGGGATTTCCAGATCGACGTTGCGCAGGTTGTTGCCGCGTGCGCCTTTGAGCGCCAGAACCTGCTTCTTGTTGCGCGGCGTGCGCTTGGCCGGCACCTCGATCTTCACCCGGCCCGACAGGTATTTACCTGTCAGGGAATCCGGGTGCGCCATGACTTCGGCAGGTGTGCCTTCAGCGACGATCTGCCCGCCATGCACCCCGGCACCAGGGCCAATATCCACGACGTAGTCAGCCAGACGAATTGCGTCTTCGTCGTGCTCGACCACAATCACCGTGTTGCCGATATCGCGCAGGTGCTTAAGGGTGCCGAGCAACCGATCGTTATCACGTTGGTGCAAACCGATAGAGGGTTCATCGAGAATATACAGAACGCCTACCAGGCCCGCGCCGATCTGGCTGGCCAGACGAATCCGCTGCGCCTCGCCACCGGACAAGGTGTCAGCGCTGCGATCCAGCGACAGATAGTCCAGACCCACGTTGACCAGAAATTGCAGGCGCTCGCGGATCTCCTTGAGAATCTTGTCAGCGATCTCGCCACGACGCCCCGTCATCTTCAGGGCACCGAAGTATTCGCAGGCATCGCCAATCGGCAGGTTGGTCACCGCCGGCAGCGTCTTCTCGCCGACCCATACGTGGCGCGCTTCGCGACGCAGGCGGGTGCCGCGGCAATCCGGGCAGGACTGCGTGCTGAGGAACTTGGCCAGCTCTTCACGTACGCTTGCCGATTCGGTTTCGCGGTAGCGACGCTCCAGATTCGGCACGATGCCTTCGAATGGGTGCGAACGTTTGACGATATCGCCACGGTCGTTCAAGTACTTGAAGTCGACGTTCTGCGAACCGCTGCCATGCAAGATGAATTTCTGCTGATCGGCCGGCAGTTCGTTGAAGGGCACTTCCAGGCTGAAACCATAGTGCGAGGCCAGTGAGCCAAGCATCTGGAAGTAGTAGACGTTACGCCTGTCCCAGCCGCGAATCGCGCCTTCAGCCAAGGTCAGGTCACCATTGACCAGTCGCTTGATGTCGAAGAACTGCTTCACCCCCAAGCCATCGCACGTCGGGCAGGCGCCGGCCGGGTTGTTAAAGGAGAACAGTTTGGGTTCCAGCTCGCTGATCGCGTGACCGCAGATCGGGCAGGCGAAGCGTGCGGAGAAGATCATCTCTTCGCCCGGCTCGTCGTCCATCGGTGCGACCAGCGCGATGCCGTCGGCCAGTTTCAGAGCGGTCTCGAACGATTCGGCCAGGCGCTGTTGCAGATCGGCGCGCACCTTGAAACGGTCGACGATGACGTCGATCGAATGCTTCTTCTGTTTATCCAGCTTCGGCAGCTCGTCGAGCTCGCAGATCCGGCCATTGACCCGGGCGCGAACGAAACCTTGCGCGCGCAATTCTTCGAAGACCGAAAGGTGTTCACCTTTACGCTCGCGGATCACTGGCGCCAGCAGCATCAGTTTGCTGCCTTCCGGCTGCGCCAACACCAGGTCGACCATCTGGCTGACGGTCTGGGCTTCCAGCGGAATGTCGTGATCGGGGCAGCGCGGGGTACCGACGCGTGCATAGAGCAGGCGCAGGTAGTCATAAATTTCGGTGATGGTGCCGACCGTGGAACGCGGGTTGTGCGAGGTCGACTTCTGTTCGATGGAGATCGCCGGCGACAGGCCTTCGATGGTGTCGACGTCGGGTTTTTCCATCATCGACAGGAACTGCCGGGCGTAGGCCGACAGCGATTCGACATAACGGCGCTGGCCTTCGGCGTAGAGCGTGTCGAAGGCCAGGGAAGACTTGCCGGATCCGGACAGGCCGGTGATAACGATCAGTTTGTCCCGTGGCAGGGTCAGGTCGATGTTCTTCAGGTTGTGGGTACGGGCCCCACGTATCAGGATCTTGTCCAAAGTGGCCTCGCTCGGCGGGCGTCGAAAACGTAGGAGTATACGGGCAAATACTGGATGGATGCACACTATCAAGTGAAGGGTTTTGCGCCCTGCATGAAGAGAGTTTCATCTATACGCGTCATAGCGTCGCGATCTACCCCGTCTTTCGATGGGACTGGTAGAATCGCCGCCGGTTCACACGAGGTTTTTCCATGCACGATCCCCACAGCGAACGCATGAGTGGCAGCGAGACCCGCGCGGCGAGCGGTCTGGCCCTGGTGTTCGCCTTCCGTATGCTTGGCATGTTCATGGTGTTGCCGGTACTGGCGACCTACGGCATGGATCTGGCAGGTGCGACCCCGGCCCTGATAGGCCTGGCAATCGGCGCTTACGGCCTGACGCAGGCAATTTTCCAGATTCCGTTTGGCATCATCTCAGATCGTATTGGCCGCCGGCCGGTGATTTACCTGGGCCTGATCGTCTTCGCCCTCGGCAGCGTCCTGGCGTCTCAAGCCGATTCGATCTGGGGCGTGATCGCCGGCCGAATCCTGCAAGGTGCCGGTGCGATCTCTGCTGCGGTCATGGCGCTGCTCTCCGATCTGACCCGCGAACAGCACCGCACCAAAGCGATGGCCATGATCGGCATGACCATCGGTTTGTCGTTTGCCGTGGCCATGGTCGTCGGGCCCCTGTTGACCCGCGCTTTCGGTCTGTCTGGATTGTTCCTCGCCACTGGCGGCATGGCGCTGGTGGGGATCGTGATCATCATGTTCATGGTGCCGCGGTCCACCGGGCCGTTGCAGCATCGTGAATCCGGTGTCGCGCGTCAGGCCTTGATGCCGACACTCAAACATCCGGACCTGCTGCGCCTCGATCTGGGCATCTTTGTGTTACATGCCATGTTGATGTCGAGCTTCGTTGCTCTGCCTCTGGCGCTGGTGGAAAAAGCCGGTCTGCCCAAGGAGCAGCACTGGTGGGTCTACCTCACGGCGCTGCTGATTTCGTTCTTCGCCATGATCCCGTTCATCATCTATGGCGAGAAGAAACGCAAAATGAAACGAGTTTTGCTCGGCGCCGTGATGACGCTGATGCTGACTGAGCTATTCTTCTGGCAGTTCGGTGACAGCTTGCGGGCTCTGGTGATCGGCACGGTGGTGTTTTTCACCGCGTTCAATCTGCTGGAGGCTTCATTGCCGTCGCTGATCAGCAAGGTTTCACCGGCAGGCGGGAAGGGCACGGCCATGGGCGTGTACTCCACCAGCCAGTTCCTCGGTTCGGCACTCGGCGGGATACTCGGCGGCTGGCTGTTTCAGCATGGCGGTCTGTCGGTTGTGTTCCTCGGATGCGCCGGTCTGGCTGCCATCTGGCTAGCCTTTGCTGTTACCATGCGCGAACCTCCCTACGTGACGAGCCTGCGCTTGCCGTTGTCGCCCGAGGCGATCCGCGAAGCGGGTCTGGTCGAGCGCCTCAAGGCCCTCGTGGGGGTAACAGATGCAGTGATAGTCGCTGATGAGGCGGCTGTTTACATCAAACTGGACAAAGAATTAGTGGATCGCGACACCCTCGAACGCCTGGTGAACAACCCGGCCGAGGCTGCTTGCGGCGCTTAGGAGAACGTTATGGCCCGTGGGGTTAACAAAGTCATATTGGTCGGCACTTGCGGCCAGGATCCCGAAGTTCGCTACCTGCCTAACGGTAACGCCGTGACCAACCTGAGTCTGGCAACCAGCGAACAATGGACTGACAAGCAAACCGGTCAGAAGGTCGAGAAGACCGAATGGCACCGTGTGTCGATGTTCGGCAAGGTGGCCGAGATCGCCGGTGAATACCTGCGTAAAGGTTCGCAGGTCTACATCGAAGGCAAACTGCAGACCCGCGAGTGGGAAAAAGACGGTATCAAGCGTTACACCACCGAAATCGTGGTCGACATGCAAGGCACCATGCAACTGCTCGGCGGCCGTCCACAACAGGGCGACCAACAGGGCGGTGGCAACAACTACCAGCAGTCTGCTCCGGCACCACGCCAGCAGGCTCCGCGTCCGCAGCAGTCGGCTCCGCAACAGCGTTCGGCCCCGGCTCCACAGCAGGCCGCACCGCAACCAGCGCCGGATTTCGATAGCTTCGATGACGATATTCCGTTCTGATTTGCTGTTGTAACCGCTGCAAACAAAAAGGCCCGTCGCTGTAAACGACGGGCCTTTTTTGTGCCTGCAAAACACTACGATCAACTGTAGGAGCTGCGGCACGCTGCGATTTTTTGATCTTGAAAAACAGAATCAAAAGATCGCAGCATGCCGCAGCTCCTACAGGGATGGCGTTTCAGTCGAGGATCAGGTGCGGCAGGAAGCGGCTGGAGTCTTTGGTGATCAGGCTGTTGTCTTCCCGCACACCAATCCCCGCCGCTTGATCGCCAATCACCCAAGAACCGATCAGCGTGTAGCTGTCGCCAAACTTTGGCAATGGCGCAAACTCTTGCAGGATAAAGGGCGCATCGGTGTAGGGCCCGTCCTCTTTGACGATCAGACCTTCAGCCGTCTGCAGTTCAACGTTGGCGCCTTCACGGGAGAAGTACGGCTTGCGTACCCAACCTTTTGGCACTGCACTCGCCGGATTCGGGTCGAGGTGAGCGGCCAGCAGGTTTGGATGGCCCTTGTGCATTTCCCACAGCAACGGCAACGCGCCTTTGTTCGACAGGATCGCCTTCCACGCCGGCTCGAAAAACTGTGTATCGCACTCGGCAATCGCCGCGCCGAACGGTTCGTGGAAGATGAATTCCCAGGCATGCAACTTGAACAGGTGCGGGATCCAGCGATCCTCAAGGTCAACGAAGCGACCTTCAGCCGTCAGGCCAATGTCTTCAATGTCGATGTGCCGCGATTCAATACCGACCTTTTCCGCGATCAACCGCAGGTAATCCGTGGTGCCTTTGTCTTCGACCGAGTCTTTCATCGAGGCAAAGTAGAACGGCCGCTTCAGTTGTAATTCGGCGAAGGCCTGATGCAGTTTGGTGTCGATGCTGTTGAACTGGTCGGCATGGCTCGGCAGCATGCCGCGCTCGATGCACTGCTCCAGCCAGCCCCATTGAAACGCCGCCGCTTCATAGAGGCTGGTCGGCGTGTCGTAGTTGAGTTCGAGCAGCTTCGCCGGGCCGTTGCCGCTGTAGGAAAAGTCCATGCGCCCGTACAGATGCGGATGACCTTCCAGCCAGGACGTTCGGATCATGTCGTAATACGACGCCGGGATGCTCAGGCGATCGAGCAATTCTTCGCTGTGCACGACGCGGTCGACCAGGTCCATGCACATCTCGTGCAGTTCGGTGGTCGGATCCTCCAGATCATTTTCGATCTGCGCGAGCGTGAACTGGTAGTACGCGCTTTCGTCCCAGTAGGGTTCGTCGTCGATGGTGTGGAACAGGAAGCCGAGGCTTTCGGCGGTCTGTTTCCAGTCAGGGCGCTCGGCGCAATGGACCTTTTTCATCGTCAGCTGCTCGAACGACCGGAACTGCTACCCCAGCCACCCCAACCGCTGCGCGCAGTGGATTGACTGCCGAAGCCGCCACGTGATGTCGAAGATGCAACGTTCACCGGTTTGCTTTTGCTGCTCTCGTAGTCGGGCTGGCTGCGCGGTGCCGATTCGATTTTGCGGGACTGCGTAGAGGTGTTGTAGGTCTGACGAGTATCGCGGTCGCGGTAAACCGTGCGGTTCGCGTTGTTGCTCATCGCGTTGCCGATCAGCCATCCGCTCAGCCAGCCATTACCCGCGACACTGGAGGCGTGGGCAGTGGGTTGCACATTCTGCGCCGCCGCGGCATCACCTGCGGGCATTTGCGCATCGGCAATGGCGTCGAGATCCTGCGCTGCTTCAGCGTTCTGCGGCACTTTAAAGCCGCCGAGTTTGGGTGCGAAACGACCGGCGGAATTTTTCTGACACCAATCGGCGGCGAAATCCGCATCGCACTTGTCCTTGTCGTCGTACGCGGGGGCGATGCGTCGGTGCTCGGTCAAGGCGGCGACGTAGGCGTTGGAGCAGACATCGGCCGCGACTTCGGCATCGACGCACTGTTCCACGCTTTGGAAACTGCGTGGTTGATCCACGGCCGCCGCCTCGCCGGAAATGGCCAGGGCCACCGACGCCGCGAGGGATAACTGAACGTATTTGCTTCGTTTCATCGAGGGCTTCCTGCCGGTCAGTTGGACGGTGTCATGCAGGCGGCGTTGAGCATGCCGACGCTGATCGCCACTGCTGCGACGTAGATACCCGAAGCGACTTCACCGTTGGCGATGCGCTGGGACGTACCTTTGAGCACCAGGCCCGTCGCGAGGAAGGCCAGCAACTGCACCACAGCCGCAATCACTGCCCAGAGCACGAAGTCGAGGACGTTGACCGAAAAAGCGATGACGTTACTGGCCGGGATCGCGAACCCGATGATCGCGCCAGACAGCGCAATGGCAGCGGCGGTATTGCCAGAACGGATCAGCTCGAACTCTTTGTGCGGGGTGATGCGGGTATAGACGAACTGGAACAGCATGAACAGCAGCACGGCGCCGATCAGGTAGACGATGAAACCGACCAGAGCGGTCTTGTTCAGGGAAACGGCCAGCACTTCCAGCATGAAAAATTTCCTTTTTAAATGGTGCTCAGGTCAGTGGTGTACAGCGAGATACCCAGCGAGGTGCTCAGGCTGACGGTGCCTTCTTCGTCCTGTTCGACGGAAAACAGCAGCAGTTCGCGGCGATCGGTCAGGCCGGTTTCGCGCGCGTAAAGCATCGAGCGGTGTTCGATGGTGTAGCTCTCGTCCGGATTGGCCACCTGTTCGGTCAGCGGCACCAATTCGGTCTGGCCTTGTTCGGTGCCCCATTCGCGGGTGTATTCGACCCCTTCGTGGGTATAGGTCGGCAGGCCGATCGGACTGTTCGCGCCCGCCAGACGCTGCAATTCGGCATCGCTGTTGACGGTGACGTAGCTGAGGTAGTTGAACAGGATGACCGACTCGATCTGGTCATCGCCAGTGACGTGGATCTGCACCCAGAAATCCTCGTCATTGGTGTAATAGCGGTGCAGTTTGTTGGACTGTCCGAGGTCGATCCAGCCCGCGCTCCAGATCGCCTGGTCAAGGGGCACTCGCACCGTGGTTGAACCGTCGAGCAGCAGTGCCAGGGTCGAATCGAACCTGAGGCCTTTGCCCTGGGCCATCCCGAGCGGGCCGATGGCAACGGCTGGCGTTGGCGCCGCGTGGCTGCCCAGCAAATCTTTAAACCATCCCATGGGTACATTCCTTGAAGCGGGTGGAGGTGTTCGTCGGTAAAAAAAACGCGGCTAGTGTACCGGCCCAAGCCTCATGCAGGAGCTGCCGCAGGCTGCGATCTTTTGATCTTTAAGCAACAGATCAAAAGATCGCAGCCTACGGCAGCTCCTGCATGGGTGTTATTGGGTGGACTTTTGCTTCAAACGCTCAAGAATCGCGTTGGCGCTGCCTTCGTTCGGCGTGATGCCGGCTTCGCGCAGTTTGCGATCCAGATCATTGCCGGTCGAAGCGTCAGCCAACTCATCCGCCGCGCTCAACTCGGCAGCACGTTGCTGCTGTTTGGCTTGCAGACGGTTGAGGGTGCTCACTGCCGTTTCCAGCTTGCCGTTGGCGCCGCCGCTGGCGATGGACGCGCTGACCTGGGCTTTTTGCACGCTTTCACGGGCCTTCGCCATGTCCACTTGCTGGCGCAGGCTCTTGATTCGTGCTTCGGCTTTGTTGATGTCTTTGCGCATGTTTTCGGCATAGGTGCCGAACTCGTCGCTCTGCTTTTTCTCGGTGTCGAGGTCGTTGGTCAGGGTCGAAATCGCTTCAGCCACTTCCAGCGCGAGGTCTTCACGCCCGGCATTCAGCGCCGAGACAGCCTTGGCTTCGAGATCCTTGATCTTGGCGTCGTACTCGCTGACGCGGTCGGCGGCCAGTTTGTGCTTGGCCATGATTGTGACCAACTCTCGACGGGCGTTCGACAGGGCAGTGTCGGCATCGCGAATTTCCTGGTCGAGAATCCGCAGGGCCTGTTGGTCGACGATGGCTTCGCCGACTTCATTGGCACCACCGCGCAGTGCGGTGAACAGCTTGCTCCAGATGGACTGAGTCATTGGATATTCCCTGTGGATTACTTGAAGAAATGTTCGAAGGCTTCGCTCGCGCGCTGCACGTTGTCGACCAGGGTTTTCACCTCGGTCACGACATTGGTCAGGCTCGAGTCGGCGCTGAGGGCGCCAAACATGTTGTAAACGGTCTGCCCGTTCGGCATCGATTCGATACCGATCGACGACAGCGGAAACATTTCCCGGCTGCGCAGCACGGCGTCGTTGAAGGCGTGCACGTCTGAGATCGAATCGATATCCACCAACACGGTATCAACGATGATCTGCTGACCTGCCAGCGCGATATGAATCGGCAAACCGCCGAATTCGTTCATTTCCAGTTTGATACTGGGTTCGGAGCTCTGGATCAGCGACAGCGTGATCTCGTGCGAAGCCACCTCGTCCAGTGCCTTGAAGGCGTTGAAGAGGCTATCGATGTTCCAGTTGTTGCCTGCGCTCATGTAATTCTCCGACATGAATGAGCCAGCCAGAATCGGTTGGCGTAGCTGTTGCTCCATCTGCTTGAGCAAGCTTCGGTTTTCGGGAAGCACCCAAGCTTCGTGTTTCACATAACCGGCTGCAGCCAGGCCCGCGCGCATCTGCTTCATATAAAAGCTCGACGGTTTTTTCGCGGACGCTTTCGCACGTTCTCCCGTCGGGCTTTCTGATTTCGCGGTGGGGGAACGGCTTTTCATGGCAACGACTCGGTTATGGACATCTCACGCGTGAGCCACACTACAACCAATTCAAAGTGCCATCAATGACTCACGCGTGAGTTTTTTATGGCAGACGAAAAAAGGCCCGCAGCGAGGCGGGCCCTTGTTGTTTCAGACAATTTGCAAGTTGTTGCTTAGCGATGGGCGCCCAGAAATTCGTCAGCGGAGATCACACTGGCGTAGGCAAACCCCAACGAAGACATAAAGGCTGCGTGGACCTGAGCGGCAGGCACGATCAGGCCATTGAATTCAAGATCACGGGTCGCGCAGGCGTCGTGAATCACCGTCACCGTGTAGCCCAGATCCGCCGCCGCTCGAGTAACACCATCGACGCACATGTGGCTCATGCTGCCGACCACCACCAGTTCCTTGATGCCTTGTTCGTCGAGGATCGATTGCAGCTCGGTTTCGCGGAACGAATTGACGAAATGCTTGAGCACGACAGGTTCGTCGGCGCGGTTGAGCACTGTCGGGTGCAGCTTGGCACCGTCTGAACCCGGAGTGAAAAACGGCGCCTCTGCTGAAGTGAATTCGTGACGGATGTAGATCACCGAATCGCCTGCTTCGCGAAAGGCTGCAATCAGCCGCGCGGCGTTGTCAGCGGCGGCGTCGGCACCGACCAGCGGCCATTTGCCGTGGGTGAAGTAGTCATTCTGGATATCGACTACGATGAGCGCTTGCTTGGCCATGGGTGTGTCCTCGATTGAATGGCTGGAAGTGGCCTCAGTATGGGTGCTGCCCAGTGAGTCGATAATTGGCCGCACCGACAATAGACAGGGGAAAACTGACAATGGGCGCAGAAAGGGCCGCTGTGGCTGAACTGGGCGTGTTGATTTACCCCGGTGCGCAAATGGCGGCAGTGCATGGCTTGACCGATCTGTTCGGAGTCGCCAACCGGATTGCCGCTGAGCATCAGGCCGCGCAATTGCCGGTGTTGCGGGTCAGTCATTGGCAGGTCGACGGTGAGCAGCCGCCCGCGCGGGTTTACGACAGTCTTCCGGGCACCGAAAGCCATTTGCTCGCGGTGTTGATTCCGCCATCAATTGGCGGCTTCAGTCCGGCGCAAATGCCGGCCTGCCTTGCGCAGTGGTTGCATGATCAACATGCCCGTGGTGCGACGCTCGGCGGCGTCTGCGTCGGTTCACTGATGTTGGCGGAAAGTGGTCTGCTCGATGGCCGCAGTGCCACCACACACTGGACGTCGGCGAAGGCTTTCGCCGAGCAATATCCTCAGATCAGACTGAAAGCCGATACGCCCATCGTCGATGACGGCGACCTGATCACCACTGCCGGATTGATGGCGTGGTCGGAACTCGGTTTGCGCATGGTCGATCGGCTGCTCGGGCCGAGCATCGCCACCGGCACTGCACGGTTTCTGGTGATCGAACACAGCGACAGCGCCAGTGAGTGCGGCAGCAATTTCGCACCGATTCTCAGCCATGGTGATGCAGCGATTCTCAAGGTGCAGCACTGGCTGCAAAGCACCGGCGCGACGGATGTTTCACTGGCCGCGATGGCGGCACGGGCGGGGTTGGAAGAGCGTACATTTTTGCGGCGCTTTCGGGCGGCGAGCGGGTTGAAACCGACCGAGTATTGTCAGCACCTGCGGGTGGGCAAAGCGCGTGAGCTGCTGGAGTTCAGCAACGGCACGATTGATCACATTGCGTGGACGGTGGGGTATCAGGATCCGGGAGCGTTCAGGGCGATTTTCAGAAAAATCACCGGGCTGGCGCCGAGTGACTATCGCGCCCGGTTCGGCGTAACCCCGACCCCGAAAGCAGCGAATGTCTAATGTAGGAGCAGAGTTGGTCGCGAAGCCGGTGATTCAATTGGCTAATGTATCGACTGACTTTACGCCTTCGCGAGCAAGCGCTGCTCCTAAAAGGGCCGTGTGAAGTTTCGGATCGTGCAATTTGCCGGGGTTTTGTCGGCGGTCGTGCAGATTGAAACAGGCGTGATGCCAGCACGATGCCGGCAAGTTTCTGATTAGCCTGGCGTTTTCATGGAACGGCCGTTGGCCTGATCTCTGCACCCTTCACCGCTACAGTCATCGAACCGATGGAAGGGGGACGCATGACCCCGCTCACCCGCAAGAAAACTGTCGTCGCCCACTCGGTGCGCGCCGACGCACCGCAGCATGAAGTCCAGACCAACAAAGCGCTGGCCCGTTGGCTGGCGCAGATCCTCGGGTTCAAGTTCGGCGGCAGTTACGATCCTGAGAAACATCGCGGTCGCGACCTCTATCTATTGCCGACACAGACCCTCGTCGGCGCTGCCCAGGCCCATCAGCTCGGCATCAAAGGCCCGGATGATTTGTGGGGCGGTTTTGTCGAGCACGACTTCATCTGCACCAAAGCCATCAGCCACGGTTTACGCAGTCATCTGGCCCACGCGCCGCAGGGGTGGTCGCCAGTGTTTTCTGAACGGGTGCGCAACGTGGTGCTCGACGGGCTCAGCGTATTTTCGCTGGACGATGCGCGGCCCGCTGCCGAGCATTTGCTGTACAGCGGCCCGATCCGTTTGAAGCCGGTGCATGCCTGCGCCGGTCGCGGCCAGGAAGTGATCAAGAGCCTTGATGCCTTCGACGAAATTCTCGCCCGTCCCGACATCGCCAGACAATTCAGCGAAGGCGTGGTGCTTGAGCAGGACTTGAGCGACGTCGTCACTCACAGCGTTGGCCAGTCATTTATCGGCGATAAAGTGCTGACTTACTGCGGTGAGCAATACTTGACGAAGGATGCCCACGGCGAAGAGGTTTACGGCGGCTCGAATCTGCTGGTGGTGCAGGGCGGTTACGAGGATTTGCTGGCGCTGGAACTGCCTGACGATGTGCGCCTGGCCATCGAACAGGCACAGGTTTTTGACAGTGCGGCGGACGAAGCCTATCCACGTTTCTACGCCTCACGGCGCAACTACGACATCGCCCAGGGCCTGGACAGCAATGGCAAATCCCGCAGCGGTGTGCTCGAACAATCTTGGCGCATGGGCGGCGCCAGCAGCGCCGAAGTGGCAGCGCTGCAAAGTTTCGTCAACGACCCGACGATGCGCGCGATACGCGTGTCTTCGGTGGAAACCTATATCGATCAGCCACTGCCGGCGGATGCCATCGAGGTGTACCGCGGCCCGGCCGAGAACAGCGAATTTCTTCTCAAATACGTAACGGTCAAATCCTATGACGGCTAGAAGCGAAAGCATTCAAATCGACATTGATGATGAGCAGATGAGCGGGACATTTCTCAGTCCCAAATCGAAAGTGCCGGGGGTGCTGTTCGTCCACGGTTGGGGCGGCAGTCAAGAGCGTGATCTTGAACGGGCCAAAGGCATTGCCGGTCTCGGGTGCGTGTGTCTGACCTTCGACTTGCGCGGGCACACTGGCGGCACAGGCATTCCCTTGACCCGGGTGACCCGCGAGGACAATCTGCGCGATCTGCTAGCGGCCTACGATCGCCTGCTCTCGCATCCGGCGCTGGACACCTCGGCGATTGCCGTAGTCGGTACCAGTTACGGCGGATATCTGGCTTCGATCCTCACCTCTTTACGTCCGGTACGCTGGCTGGCGCTGCGGGTGCCGGCGCTGTATCGCGACGAACAATGGCACACGCCCAAACGAGATCTGGACAAGGCGGACTTGCGTGATTACCGAAGCACGCTGGTGCGCGCCGACAGCAATCGCGCGCTGCATGCGTGTACGCAATTCACCGGGGATGTTTTGCTGGTCGAATCGGAAACCGATGACTACGTGCCCCACGCGGCGATCATGAGTTACCGCGCTGCGTGCCAGCAGACGCATTCGCTGACGCACCGGATTATCGACGGCGCCGATCACGCGTTGAGTGAACCGGTTTCGCAGCAGGCCTATACGTCGATTCTGGTGGACTGGATTACCGAGATGGTTGTGGGTGAGCGGTTGAGCATTATTCAGTCTTGAAGATCAAAAGATCGCAGCCTGCGGCAGCTCCTACAGAGAGCATGCATTCCAACTGTAGGAGCTGCCGCAGGCTGCGATCTCTTGATCTTAATGCCCCGGTTTCTTCTCGATCCGCAACGACTTGGCCTTCGCCTCCACCACCAGATACATCACCAACGTAATCAACAACGGCAGCAGGAAATAAATCGCTCGATACGCCAGCAACCCGGCCACCAGACTGCCTCGCGATGCCTCATGTTGCAGCAGCGCGACGAACACGGCTTCGAGCACACCAAGCCCTGCCGGAATGTGCGTGATGACCCCGGCAATCGCACTGATCAACAACACTCCTAGCACCAGCGGATAGTCGAGTTTGCTCGGCAACAACGTGAATATCACCGCCGCCATCAGCGACCAGTTCAATGCGCCCAGCAACAGCTGTAACACCGCCATGCGCAGCGACGGCAAGTTGATTTCCACGCCACGGATCGACCATTCACGGCGCCTGGAGAACTGGCACGCCGCCAGATATCCGGCGCTGATCAGCAGCAACAGCACACCAATACCTTGTAACGCCGTGGTGCTGATCTTCCAGCCCGGCGGCATGCTCACCAGTCCGCTGCTGAACACCACTCCGGCAATGGTCATGTAGCCGAACCAGTTGGTTGCCAGGCTCAACCCAAGGATTTTGGCGATGTTGCCTTTGCTCACGCCGAGCCGTGAATACAGTCGATAACGCATGGCGATGCCGCCGACCCAGGCACTCAGATTCAGGTTGAATGCATAGCTGATGATGCCCACCGGCAAGATCTGTTTCCACGTCAGATCCTGACGAATATAGGTACGGCCGATCAGGTCGAAACTGGCGTACACGAGAAAGCTCAGCAAGGTCAGGCTGGCGGCGATGATCAGCGTGCGCACCTTGAAATCGGCAAGGGTTTGCAGCACTTCCGCCCATTCGATACGCCTGGCAAACATCGTCAGCAAAACGATCAGCGCGAGGAAAAACAGCACGGTCAGCGGGCGTTTCCAGCGGCTCCATTTCGAGTGTGTTGCGGGCGCCGAATGACGGCTCGTTTGCGCTTCGGAATGGCTCATGAGCGATGACCTCGAAAAGGCTTGAGCCGCGGTTTGTGCGCCGGCAGCCAACCGGCCATTGCCGGGAAATGCCGCAGAAAGTGGAACACCAGAAAGCCCACGGTCATGTGCCAGATGCGCCCGCGCGGTGATTGACTGGCGTCCATGGCTTTGCAGTGGTTTTGGCTGAGGTCTTCGAGGCGCTCGAACAACTGCTGATTGAAGGCGCGATCGCGGATCAGCACGTTGGCCTCCAGGTTCAGCGACAGGCTCAACGGGTCGAGATTGCTTGAACCGACGGTGCTCCATTCTTCGTCCACCAGCGCGACTTTGCCGTGCAACGGGCGCTGACAGTATTCGTGGATTTGCACGCCGGCCTTGAGCAGGTAGTCGTAGGTCATGCGCGCCGCGAGTTTGGCCACCAGCATGTCCGGTTGACCCTGCAGAATCAGTCTTACGTCGACACCGCGGCGCGCCGCGTTGCGGATTTCACGCAACAAACGATAACCGGGGAAGAAATAGGCGTTGGCGATCACCACCCGACGTTTGGCGCTACGCAGCACCTGCAAATAGACGTCTTCGATATCGGTAGGGTGCTGATCGTTGTCGCGGAAGACCAGGCGCACCTGGCCGTCGTGGTCTTCAAAAGCCATCTCCGCGCGCCGCTGGCGCCGACGTTGCCACCAGAACCGCGCACGGCCCGGCCGACCACTTTGCAGCAGGGCGAAATGATGAATGTCGGCGACTGCCGGGCCCTGAATTTCCACCGAATAATCCTGCTTCGCCTCCGGGCCGAAATCCGCCAGGTGATCACCGGAGAAATTGATACCGCCAATGAACGCAATCAAGCCATCGACCACGACGATTTTACGATGCAACCGGCGAAACCAGTTGGTGCGGATGCCCAAGCGTTTCGGTGCCGGATCGAAGATCTGCAAATGCACACCGGCCTCGCTCAGCGCGGCGAGATAGCCAGTGCTCAGCTCGCCGCAGCCGAAGCCGTCGAGGCTGACGGTGGTGCGGACACCGCGCTTGGCAGCATCAATAAGAATCTCCTGCAGTTCGGCGCCGACCTTGTCTTCGAAAACGATGAAGGTCTCCAGGAGGATTTCGCTTTTCGCCGCACGCATCGCTTCGAATACGCGGGGAAAATACTCCTCGCCGTTTTCCAGCAGTTGCACATGGTTGTTGCCCTGCCAGCGGTACTCGACATCGACATGACCGGGCTCGCGGACAGGCGGGGTAATGGCTATCGGTTCCACGGCGGATTTCTCCAGCGGCGCGCTGTTCATAGTTCGATCTCCACCGATAACGGTGCGTGGTCGGAAAGGTGCGACCAGGGCCGGTTCGCCAGAACTTTCGGCTGGCTGGCCTTAAGGTTGCGCACGTAGATGCGGTCCAGGCGCAGCGTTGGCAGCCGCGCCGGAAAACTGCGCGCCGGTTTGCCATGGTGCTCGGCGAATACCTCACGCAGACCACACGGTTTGAGCAGCGCATCGGCGCGCTGGCGCCAGTCGTTGAAGTCACCGGCGACGATCACCGGCGCGTCGTCCGGCAATTCGGCGATGCGCTCGCCGAGCAACTTCAACTGCGCGTTGCGATGGCTTTCGCGCAGGCCCAGATGCACGCAGATCGCATGCACTTCGGTGCCGTCGCCGGGCAGGCGCAACACGCAATGCAACAGGCCGCGGTTCTCATGGCCGCTGATCGACACGTCGAGGTTGTCGTGGCGGATGATCTGGAATTTCGACAGCAGCGCATTGCCGTGATCGCCCTCCGGGTACACCGCGTTGCGCCCATAGGCGAACTGCGGCCAGAGGCTGTCGGCAAGAAATTCGTACTGCGGCATCGTCGGCCAATTGCTATAGCGCTTGGGATGATGTTCGTGGGTACCGTGGACTTCCTGCAGGAAGACCACATCGGCAGCCACGCTACGCACTGCCTCGCGCAGTTCCGGCAGGATGAAGCGCCGGTTGAGCGCGGTGAATCCCTTATGGGTGTTGACCGTCAGCACCGTGAAGGTGCGCACCGACGGTGCGACCACCGAGCCTTCATCGGTGAAGCCGACCGGTTCTGGAATGCTCATGCCAGCACTCCTTGCGCAGCGGGTTGACCGGGGGCGGTGGCAAGGTCTTTATCCAGTTCGAAGCGATGCAGCAGATCGCGCGCGTCGTACGGTGCACGGACTTTGATGTCGTTGTCGAAATAGCAAAATACTTCGCGGGATTTGCGTGCGCGCGGTTTCAGCCGTGGAGCGATCAGGTGCGCGTCGTGCGGTTGATCACCGTGATGCCAGACATCGATGCGTTCGGCCCAGCGCTTGAGGGCGGGCGCGGTGTAGCCGCTGGCGTAGAGTTCTTCGGCACCGTGCAGGCGCAAGTAAACGAAGTCGCTGGTGAGGTCTTCGCGGTACGGCCACTTATCGGCAGTGTCGGCGATCACCAATGCAGTGTTGTAGCGCTTCAATAAACGCACGAATTCCGTATCAAGGAAGCTGTCATTTCGGATTTCCACGGCATGGCGCAAGGGCTTTTTGCGCCAGGCTTTCATGCTCGCGTGACCGTGCAAGTGGTCATCATGCTGACGGGCGAGGGTGGCGGCGGCTTCGGTATCGTGGGGTAGCAAGGCGAGGAAATGCTCGAAACGCTCGGGCTCGAATTTGAAGTTCGGCGGAAATTGCCAGAGGATCGGCCCGAGTTTTTCCTTGAGTTCCAGAATCCCGGAAGCGAAGAAATTCGCCAGCGGTTTTTCGATTTCGCGCAGGCGCCGGATGTGGGTAATGAACCGCGGCGCCTTGACGCTGAAGACGAAGTCATCGGGCGTTTCGGCGTACCACTGCGCATAGCGTTCGGGCCGTTGCAGGGCGTAGAACGATCCATTGATTTCGATGCTGTTGACCGCCCGCGAAGCGAACTGCAATTCGCGTTTTTGCGCCAGTCCCTTGGGGTAGAAGTCCCCACGCCACGGGGCGTAGCGCCAGCCGGAAATACCGATGTGAATCGTTGCCATGTCGCCCTCCCGTCGAAAGTCCTCGTCTTGCCGCTGTCTTTTGCTGACTGCGACTGGCTCGGGAAAGTTTCGACGGCATTACCGACGGTCATCAACGAGTGCAACCGGGCTCGTGTAGGAGCAGAGCTTGCTCGCGAACGCGGCGGACCAGCCAACATCAATGTTGAATGGAAGGACGCTTTCGCGAGCAAGCTTTGCTCCTACACAGGATCTCAAGACTCGGTCTTAGGGGAGGGCTCTTGAACTTGCCGCACAAATTTCGATCAGTTCCTTACAGGTTCAGTCACCGGAGGTCGCAGTTTTGCTCAAGTTCAGGATCGCCATTGTGCTGGGAGCACTGCTGTTTCTCGGCGCCAACGAAATCGAAGCTGCCGCGCTGCCAGCCGTTCCGGCCGCTGCCGAAGAAACGGCCAAGCCTGAGCCGATCGTACAAGGCGGTCTGCTCGGTGCGATCAGTTCAAGCATTGACGACGTCCAGGACAAACTCGATCTCAACGAACATCTGGTCGATGCCTGGCGCCTGCGTGCCGACCGCGCGGCTGATGAAGTCGACAAACTGGTCAACCAACCGTCAAACCGTTCGGGCTGGAGCGTCGCAGGGGATTTCCTCACGCTGTCGGGCGTATGGCTTGGCAGTTTCGGGTTATTGACCGTCCTCGGCAGTCTGTTGGCCAGTCGCCTGCGCCAGGGCCGCTGGTTGCGTACGCGGCAGCGCAGTCAGGATTTGCTCGGCTACCTGTTGCCGTACACCGTGCCGGCGCTGATCTGTCTGCCGCTGACCCTTTACGTCAGTCATTTCCTGCAGGGCTCGGTTGGCCGTGCGCTGGCGCTGTGTCTGGCCTACGCGACCAGCAGCGGTATTTTTTCAACCTCGATGCTGCTGTGCGTGGTGGTGATGTTCAACGTCGGCCACAAACGCCCGGCGGCGAAAATCATCCGTGATTACTGCCCAAAACCATTGTTCCTGATCGGCTTCCTCGCCGCGCTCAGCGATGCCTTGACCAGCCCGCAGATTGCCCGGCAACTGGGTGGCAATATCACCAGCAGCATTGCAGTATTTACTGGACTGATCGCTTCGATCATTTTTGGTTTGCTGGTGATTCGCCTGCGTCGTCCGGTGGCTCATCTGATCCGTAACCGCCCGCTGAGCCAGCGGCTGAAGCAACCATCGCTACAGGAGTCGCTGCGGATTTTTTCCGGGCTGTGGTACTGGCCGATTGTGTTGATGGTGCTGGTCTCGGCGGTCAGCTTGATCGGCATCGGCGAAGACAATCAGAAAGCGCTGCGTTGCGCGTTGTTCACCACGGTGTTGTTGATCGGCACGGTGTTCCTCAGCACGATCCTCCAGCACTTGTTCAAATCGCGAAAAGCCGCAGCGATCCAGCGCAGCAGCGCTTACAAGGAACGCTTTCTCAGCCTGTTGCACGCGCTGCTGCGGATCATCATTGCGATTGCCTTCATCGATATTCTCGGGCGGATCTGGGGCCTGTCGCTGCTCGACTTCGCTCAGAGCAGTACGGTCGGGCGGGCGATCAGCGATGCCTTGAGCCGCATTGGGCTGATCTTCCTGGTGACCTGGCTGCTCTGGGTGGTGCTCGACACGGCGATTCAGGAAGCACTGAAACCACCGGTCAGCAAGCGCGCGGCGCGTCAGCCCAGCACGCGGGTGAAGACCATCCTGCCGCTGTTGCGTAACGCGATCAAAATCATCCTCGTGGTGATCTGCGCGATCACGACCATGGCCAATCTGGGGATCAACGTCGCGCCGTTGCTGGCAGGCGCCGGGGTGGTCGGCCTGGCCATCGGTTTCGGCTCGCAGCAACTGGTGCAGGACGTGATCACCGGGCTGTTCATCATCATTGAAGACACCCTGTCGATTGGCGATTGGGTGGTGCTCGATTCCGGGCACGCCGGGACGGTGGAAGGGCTGACCATTCGCACGTTGCGCCTGCGTGACGGCAAGGGCTTTGTGCATTCGGTGCCGTTTGGTCAGATCAAAGCGGTGACCAATCAATCACGGCAATTCGCTTATGCGTTCTTCTCGGTGCAGTTCACCTATGACACGGATGTGGATAAGGCAATCGAACTGATCCGCGAAACCGGCGACTCGATTCGCGAAGACCCGTTCCTCAAGTACAACCTGCAAGGGCCGCTGGATGTGTTCGGCGTGGACAGGATGGATTTGAACGGCGTGGTGCTGACGGCGCAGTTCCGCACGGTGTCAGGTGGGCAGTATGCGGTGAGCCGCGCGTTCAACCAGCGTCTGAAGAAGCTTGTGGATAACACTGAGACGGTGCATTTCGCGCAGACTTATCCACAGCAGGTTTTGCTGCCCAAGCGCCAGCAGGAGACGGCTGTGGTGGCGACCGAGTTGCCGCAGGAGTCGCGGACTTAACGCAAGAGTTTGTGGTGGGAGGGCTGGCGCTTTCGCGAGCAGGCTCGCTCCCACAGGGGCAACGCGATCAAACTGTGGGAGCGAGCCTGCTCGCGAAGACGTCAGCCCCGACAACATCAATGCCGGATCAGCTTGCCGCGCACCTGCTCCATCTCGACCGGTTCCAGCTCAAGCCAGAACTGCTGCTTGCCGGCAATCTCTGCCGCCGCCGGCAAGCCATCGCGATACACCAGCCGATTGCTCACCAACGCCGGCACTTTCGCCCCCGGCAACAACGTCCCGGCCAGATTCAACGGATCCACCCCGCACACCGCAATCAAACTGCCGTCATGTGGTCGCCGCCGCACTTCGCGTAACAGCGGAATCGCCTCGGGCAAGGCAAACTGTTCCCCCGCCAAACCACTGACAAAGCGCCCGCCACGAATCTCGCCGCGCGCCTCCAGACGATGAAACGTGCGCAGCAATTCACGCCAACTCGGCAACCAGTCCGCCTCGCGCTCCAGCAGACGCCAGAACACCACGCCGTAGCGGCGCAGCAAGGTCATCGCGACGTGTTCGAGGGTTTCACTCGCGTCCACGGCTGGCCCGCGGCGCAGCAGCGCCCAACGCCCGGCATCGTCCATCCCGCCAACAAACGCCCCACGTCCGCGCCGACTGCTGCGCTGCTGGCGTTTGCTCGCCGGAGTGATCAGCGCCCGCAGGCCGGCAAAGCTGTCGGCATTCACCAACCCGGCGCCGACCAGTTCCTGCAAGGCGATTTCCAGTTCGCTGCGCAACAGATGCGCCTCATGAATCAACTCATCGAAAAACAGCGCGCCGTGCTGACTCAAGGCCTCAAAGACCTTTTGAGTTTTCGGCGACAGCTCGCTCACCGGCGTCTGTTCGGCCAATGCACTCCACAAGCCAACCTGACTGCGCGGCAGCAACACGATCGGTGTGCTGCGCAACGCCGTGCCGCTGACTTTTTGTCGGGCACTGAGGCGCGTCCAGACCAGTTTGCCATTGCGACACAGATCATCCAGCCAGCTCGGCGAGTAGTCCTTGAGCCGCGCCGGCAGAATGTCGCTGTCCCACGCTGAGGCCGCCGCCGGGTAGCCTTCGAACTGGCCGATAATCGCCGGCAAAACCGCGTTGCCCTGACCGCGCGTGGTGGATGAGAGGTGCTGCCAGTCGAACAGGAAGCGCATGAAATCCTGCAACGCCACCGGTTCGATTTCCCGGCGCAGACGCTTGACCGTATAGCGATGGATGCGCGCGAGCAGGTGCCGTTCGCACCATTCCTCGACGTCGAGTTTCGGCGTGAATTGGCCGCGCAGCACATAACCTTCGCGTTCCAGTCGGGCGAGGGCCTGATTGACTTCAGTGGTCGCCAGCGCGAGCGGTGCGGCGATGGCGGATAACGGCAGTGGGCCGAAGGCTCCGAGGCGCGCGCGGATCACTTCGATCAGGGCTTCATCGGAGGTCCAGGTTTCATCGAATCCCGACAATGCCTCCAGCTTCGGTTGCACCGCAGCCTGTGGATAAAGCGCTTGCAGGCAGGTCAGGCGCTCGCGGGCCAGCCACAACCAATGCTCTGGACCGATCTGCAAGCGGCAGGCGCGACCGCTGCTGGCCAAGGTTTCCAACCACTCACGCCAACCGCTGTTTGCTTGAACTTCAAGGTCACTGATGCATGCCAGGCTCATCAGTGCTTCGTGCATTTCATCCGCACTGTTCGGCGCTGGCCACGCCTCTTCACGCACGGCGGCAATCGCGTCGGCATCCAGTGCACCGAGGTCATCGGTCGATTGCGGATCACTCCAGCGTCGATTGATCACTGCCTGAGTCCGACGCTCCTCGAGCGGCGCATCGTCGAGAAAGGCATACGGCCGCGCACTGAGAATCTCCGCCGCGAGCGGTGAGGGCGCCGGCAGATCACGGCTGAGCAAACGCACGTCGCCACGTTCCATGCGTCGCAGCAAATGCAGCCAGCCTTCACTGTCCATCGCCTCATGCAGGCAATCGTCGAGGGTCTGCTCGATCAATGGATGCTCAGGGATTTCCCGTTCGCCCGCGAGGTTCTCCAGGCAGGCGATCTGATCGGGAAACACACTGGCAATCAGGTCTTCGCTTTTCATCCGCTGCAACTGCGGTGCAACTTTGCGCCCGCCGGTAAAACGCGGCAACGCCAGCGCCACGCCGGCATTCCAGCGCCAGCGCACGCCGAACAGCGGCGCATCGAGCACCGCTTGAATCAAGGTGTGCTCGGCGCTGTTGCTGTGCAGGTAACGCCAGACATCATCGAGTTCGAAACTGTGGCTGGTCGACAGCGACAGTACGATCGCATCCTCGCTGGCCGCTGCCTGTAGTTCGAAGTTGAAGGTGCGACAGAAGCGCTTGCGCAGGGCCAGGCCCCAGGCGCGATTGATACGACTGCCGAACGGTGAGTGAATGATCAATTGCGTGCCGCCGGACTCATCGAAAAAGCGCTCCATCAGCAGCGTGTCCTGCGAGGGCAGGGCGCCGAGAGTCTGGCGTGCGCGGGCGAGGTATTCGACCAGTTGCTCGGCGCTGGCGGCATTCAGCCCGAGGGTGTCGGTCAGCCAGTCGAGGGCCGGTTGCAGATTGCCGGGGCTGGCGCCCAGCAGAGCGTCGAGCTGCGCTTGCAGACGCGCCACGGCGAACGACAACTCATCGCTGCGCCCCGGCGCTTCGCCGAGCCAGAACGGAATGGTCGGCGGCTGGCCATGAGCATCCTCGACGCGCACCTTGCCGGTTTCCACCCGCAGGATCCGGTAGGACGTATTGCCGAGCTGGAACACATCACCGGCAATGCTTTCCACGGCGAAGTCTTCGTTGACGCTGCCGATGTTCAGGCCTTGCGGCTCGAGCATCACGCTGTAATCGGCGTTATCCGGGATGGTGCCGCCGCTGGTCACGGCGGTCAGTTGCGCGCCGCGCCGGCCACGCAAGGTGCGGCTGACGGCGTCGCGGTGCAGATAAGCACTGCGGATGCCCTGGCGGCCGTTGTAGCCTTCGGCGAGCATGCTCAGCAGGGCCTGATAGTGTTTTTCGTCGAGATTGCGGTAGGGCGAGGCTCGACGAAACATCGCCAGCAACGCGTCTTCCGCCCATTCCTGACAACTGACCTCGGCGATGATCTGCTGCGCCAGCACGTCCAGCGGCGCTTCGGGGATGTGCAGCGTGTCGAGTTCGCCACGGCGCACGCAGTCGAGCAGGGCGGCGCATTCGATCAGGTCGTCGCGGGTGGTGGCGAATAAACGGCCTTTGGGCGTGCCGCCGACCTGGTGCCCGGAGCGACCGACCCGTTGCAGAAATCCGGCGATGGAGCGCGGCGAGGCGATCTGGCAGACCAGGTCGACGTCGCCGATGTCGATGCCCAATTCCAGTGATGCGGTGGCGATCAACACTTGCAGTTCGCCGCGTTTGAGGCGTTGTTCGGCGTCGAGGCGAAATTCCTTGGCCAGACTGCCGTGGTGCGCCGCCACGGCGTGTTTGCCGAGGCGTTCGCTCAGATGTCGGCTCAGGCGTTCAGCCAGGCGCCGGGTGTTGACGAAAATCAGTGTGGTGCGGTGTTCGCGGGCCAATTCGGCGAGACGGTCATACACCAATTCCCAGACATCGTTGGCCATCACGGCGGACAGCGGCACGGGTGGTACTTCGATGCCCAGATCCCGTGGGCGCGCGTGGCCGATGTCGATGATCTCGCAAGAACGCTCTGCGCCGACCAGGAATCGCGCGACCGCGTCGATGGGTTTTTGCGTTGCGGACAGGCCGATGCGAGTCAGTGGTTCGGCGCATAGCGCTTGTAGTCGTTCAAGGCTCAGGGCGAGGTGGCTGCCGCGTTTGCCAGCGGCCATGGCATGAATTTCGTCGATGATTACCGTGCGCGCAGTGCCAAGCATTTTGCGTCCCGACGCCGAACCGAGCAGCACGTAGAGGGATTCTGGAGTGGTCACCAGAATGTGCGGCGGGCGCTTGCGCATGAGCGCGCGGTCTTTCTGCGGGGTGTCGCCGGTGCGCACGGCGGTGCTGATTTGCAGTTCCGGCAGGCCCATTTGCCGCAGTTGCTCGGTAATGCCGGCAAGCGGGTTTTGCAGGTTGATCTGGATGTCGTTGGACAGCGCCTTGAGCGGTGAAACGTAAACCACCAGGGTTTCGTCAGGCAGGCCAGCGGGGTTTTCCAGGCCTCGGTGGACGAGGTCGTCGAGCACGGCGAGGAACGCGGTGAGGGTTTTACCGGAGCCGGTAGGTGCGGCGATCAGCGTCGAGCGGCGCTGGCGGATCAACGGCCATGCGCGAGCCTGGGCGGCGGTGACCGACGGGAATGTGCTGTTGAACCAGGCGCTGACGGCGGGATGGAAGCCTGCCAGGGCCGCGTCCGTGGGAAGGGGCAGATTCATGGCTTAAGTTATGCGGTCGCAGGGGGGAAGATGCAAGTACCGCTCAGGATCTTCAGCGTCTGGCTGTTCCCCTTCGCGAGCAGGCTCGCTCCCACAAGGGATTTGCGGCGTACACAAATCCACTGTGGGAGCGAGCCTGCTCGCGAAGGGGCCAGTTGCCACAGCATAAATCCGGGGATGTACACTTTGCGGATGACGGTTGCGCACTAAACCCGCAAAATGCAACGATTCCGGCAATTATCGGCGACGGTTCCACGAGATCCGTCGCTCAAGCCATCGTTCCAATCAGACTGGGCCTGCTGACTCTATGCGAATGCGCCTTATGTTACTGGGCGGCGGAAATGCCCTTGGGCAGGCGCTGATTCGCCTCGGTGCGGAGGAAGACATCGGTTTCCTCGCCCCACGCCCGCCCGAAAATGGCTGGGATGCCGCGAGCCTGACCCAATTGCTCGACGACACCCGTCCCGATGCATTGATCAACCTCGCCTACTATTTCGACTGGTTCCAGGCCGAAACCGTCAGCGAAAGCCGCATGGCCGGGCAGGAACGCGCGATCGAGCGCCTGGCCGAACTGTGCCAGCACCACAATATCGTCCTCGTGCAGCCGTCCAGTTATCGGGTGTTCGACGGCTCGCGGGCCACCGCCTACAGCGAAAAAGACGAACCGGTGCCACTGGGCCTGCGTGGTCAAGCCTTGTGGCGCATCGAACAAAGCGTTCGCGCCACGTGCCCGCAGCATGTGCTGCTGCGTTTCGGCTGGTTGCTCGATGACAGCGCCGACGGCACCCTCGGGCGTTTCCTCGCCCGCGCCAAACAACCTGAAGAACTGCTCCTGGCCGATGACCGACGCGGTAATCCGACGCCGGTCGACGACGCCGCACGGGTGATCATCTCGGTGCTCAAACAACTCGATTGCGCCGCGCCGCTGTGGGGCACGTATCACTACGCCGGTCACGAGGCGACCACCCCGCTGGCGCTGGGTCAGGCAATTCTGACCGAAGCGCGCAGCCTGCATGCGCTGGCGATCGAGGCGCCGACGGCTCAGGCTCACGCCGCGCGCCCGGACGCTGCCGAGGAACCGCAACACGCGGTGCTCGCCTGCAAGAAAATTCTGCACACTTTCGGGATCAAGCCGCGCGCCTGGCGTGCCGCACTCCCGGCTTTACTGGATAGGTTTTATCGTCATGGCTGAAGGCCCTGTTTTAATCACCGGCGGCGCCGGTTTCATCGGCTCGCACTTGACCGACGCGTTGCTTGCCAAGGGGCACTCGGTGCGGATTCTCGATGATCTGTCGACCGGTAAACGCGCCAATCTGCCGCTGGACAATCCGAAGGTCGAGCTGATCGTTGGCGATGTTGCCGATGCTGCGCTGGTCGCTCAGGCCATGCAGGGTTGCAGCGCCGTGGCGCACCTGGCCGCTGTGGCCTCGGTGCAAGCCTCGGTGGATGATCCGGTGAAGACTCATCAGAGTAATTTCATTGGCACGCTGAACGTCTGCGAAGCCATGCGCCAGGCTGGGGTCAAACGTGTTTTGTTCGCCTCCAGTGCGGCGGTGTACGGCAACAACGGTGAAGGTCAGTCGATTGACGAAGACACGCCGAAAGCACCGCTGACGCCGTATGCGTCGGACAAACTGGCGGGTGAGCATTACTTCGATTTCTACCGCCGTCAGCACGGTCTGGAACCGGCGATCTTCCGTTTTTTCAACATTTTCGGCCCGCGCCAGGATCCATCCTCGCCGTACTCCGGGGTAATCAGTATCTTCAGCGAGCGCGCGCAGAAGGGTTTGCCGATTACCGTGTTCGGTGATGGTGAGCAAACGCGGGATTTCCTCTACGTCGAGGATCTGGTCGATGTGCTGGTGCAGGCGCTTGAAAAGCCTGAAGTGGAAATCGGTGCGGTGAACGTTGGCTGGAATCAGTCAATGAACCTCAAGCAAATGCTCGCGGCACTGGAAACAGTGGTCGGCGAGTTGCCACCGATCAGCTATGGCCCGGCGCGTTCTGGCGACATCCGCCATTCGCGGGCGAACAACCAGCGCCTGCTGGCACGCTTCACGCTCCCAGAGCAGACGCCGATGAGCGTGGGTTTGGCGCGGTTGTTGGGTCGGGACTGAAAAGCCCCTTGACCATTCGAGCAGGCATGAAAAAGGCGCCCTTCAACAGGCGCCTTTTTCACGGCCGGAATTTATCGCGATCCCTGTAGCGAGGGGATTTATCCCCGATCAACTGCTCAGCAGTTGCCTCAGTTTCAAGTCTGCCCACCACCAAGCCTCATTCACCACCACGTGAACGTTCGGTAAAAATCAGCTTAGAACTTGTAGCCCAAGCCCACCATGTACACAAACGGATCGACATCAACATTCACTTTGGCACGGGTACCCGGGGCCACAGCGTTGTTCTCGACGGTGGCGCGGGTATCGATATCGATGTAGCGCACTTGGGCGTTGAGCATGATGTTGTCGGTCAGCATGTAGTCCGCACCGACCTGCCAGGCCAGACCCCAAGAGTTTTTCGCCTTGAAGTTGCTGAAGCCGTTGGACTGCGCTTCGCTGCCGACGTGTTCGTCGTAGATCCAGGTGTAGTTGATGCCGCCGCCGATGTACGGCTGGAACGGTGATTTCGAATCCAGCGGGTAGTAAACGACGCTGAGGGTCGGTGGCAGGTGTTTCAGGGTGCCGAGTTTGCCGTTGGCCGCTGGCAGGGCAGTGCCTTTGATCTTCACGTCATGCTCGAACGGCGATGCGGCCAGCAACTCGATACCGATGTTGTTGGTGACCATGTAAGCGAAGTTCAGACCCAGTTGGGTATCGCTGCTCATGGTCGCCTTGCCGCCCAGATTGGTGCCGCTCAGCGGACCCTGATCGACCTTGACGCTGGAGCTGTCGGCCTTTGGGTTGACGGTGATCGCACCAGCGCGAACGATGATGTCACCCGCATCGTGGGCGTGGGCGAGCGGGGCTGCGAGCGCGAGGGCAAACAACGAAGCGCTGAGCAAGGACTTGTTCATGGGGGCTCCAAAAGGACGTTAAAAGTTTCTGATGTCCTATGGTACGAAGCCAACTGATACGGTCTTTTGACTCAGCTCAATGAAACAGTGAAGGGGTCAGGTTTTGTGGAACCTTTGAGGCCCTCATCGCTGGCAAGCCAGCTCCCACAGGTTTTGGTGGTGATCACAACATTTGTGAACGACTCGATCACTGTGGGAGCTGGCTTGCCAGCGAAGGGGCCCTTACAGACAACACGAAACTACCGGATTCACTCCGGCAGCTCATACACATAAATCTTGTCGGCATCCATCTGATACCCGGCGTCCGCCAACTCGCTGCTCGACGCCTTGACCTGCAACGGCCCCTCGACCCAATACGGCTGATACAGCTCATCGAGCTTCACGCCCAATTCGCTTTTCACATGCACGATCTGGTTCGACGGCGGTGGCGGCACATGGATGCAGGCGCCGAAATACGGCACCAGCAGGAAGTCCGTCGTGCGTCCTTCTTCGTTCACTTCCAGCGGCACGATGTAACCCGGCAAACGAATGTTCTGGCCATCGAGTGACTGCACCACCGGCGCGTTCGGCAAATCCTGCTTCGCTGCTGGCGCGGATTCGGCGGACAGCGCATCGCTCATCTTCGACAGGTCGTGCAGCGGCGTCATGTTCGGCACTTCCGGCGCGGCGTCCGGCGGGATCATCTCCGACCACGTCAGGTCTTTCGGCGCCGCCGCCCACACGGGCAGGGCGACCAGCAACAGCAGCGCGAGTACGGCGCGGGGCATGGTGAACATCCTCATAGACGAATCGACAGGCCATCGGCCAAAGATTGGCGATACGCACGCCAGGCCGGCACGCTGCCCATCAGCAGCGCGGCCGCCAGAATGCCACCGAGCAGCGTCCATTCATACTCGCTCGGCCATGCCAGCGGCAGGAACAAACCGTAATTGGCCTGCACGTAACCCTGCGCGGCAGCGATGCCGATGTACAGCAATGCCACGCCGACGATCACCCCGGTCAGCGCCAAAGCAAACGCTTCCAGCACCAGCAGGCTCGCGATGTGCCACGGCCTTGCGCCGACCGAACGCAGAATCGCCATCTCGCGGCGACGTTCGTTGAGGCTGGTGAGAATCGCTGTGAGCATGCCGATCAACCCGGTCAGCACCACGAACAGTGAGACCACGAACAACGCTTTTTCGGCGGTGCTCATCAGGCTCCACAATTCCTGCAGGGCCACGCCCGGCAGAATCGCCAGCATCGGTTCGCCACGGAATTCGTTGATTTCACGCTGCAGTGCAAAGGTGGAAATCTTGCTGTTGAGGCCGAGCATGAACGCGGTGATCGCTTGCGGCGTCAGGTCCATGTTACGCGCCTGATCGGCCGTGATCCGGCCATTGCCTCGCGCCGGCACGCCGTTGTGCCAGTCGATATGAATCGCTTCCATGCCGCCGAGGCTGATGTGCAACGTGCGATCCACCGGGGTGCCGGTGCGTTTGAGAATGCCGACCACGGTGAACGGTTTGTCATCGTGCTTGACCAGACTGATCGCCGCCACACCGTGGGCCAGCACCAGTTGGTCGCCGAGTTTGTAATGCAGCGCGTCGGCCACTTCAGCGCCGAGTACCACTTCAAACGGGTCGGTGGCGAACGCGCGACCGTCGGCCAGTTCCAGGTGTTGCTGGCGGCCGTACTGGTAGTGCTCGAAATAGGCTTCGGTAGTGCCCATCACGCGATAACCGCGATGGGAGTCGCCGAGTGACATCGGAATCGCCCACTTCACTTTCGGATTGCTGGCGAAGTGTTCGAAGCTGTCCCAGCGGATATTGTTAGTGGCATTACCAATGCGAAACACCGAATACAGCAACAGGTTCACCGAACCCGAGCGCGCGCCGACGATCAGGTCGGTGCCGCTGATGGTGCTGGCGAAACTGGCTTTGGCCTCCGTGCGTACGCGTTCGACGGCGAGCAGCAGGCAGACCGACAGGGCGATGGCGAATGCAGTGAGCAAAGCGGTGAAGCGGCGGTTGGCCAGGCTGGCCATGGCCAGACGAAACAGATACATCTCAGACCTCGGCAGACGTGGCGGCGCGATTGAGCTCGGCCAGGGACAAATGACGATCGAACAGCGGCGCCAGACTCTGGTCGTGGCTGACGAATAACAGACTGGAACCGGCCTCGCGGCATTCAGCGAACAACAGGCGAATGAAGTTTTCCCGGGCGTCGTAATCCAGCGCCGAGGTCGGTTCATCGGCAATTACCAACTCTGGCTGACCGATCAGCGCGCGCGCCGCAGCAACGCGCTGTTGCTGGCCGATCGACAGCGAATCGGCGCGACGGCTGAGGATACTTTCATCCTTCAAGCCCAAATGGGCGAGGAGGGTGGCAGCGGCTTGATCGACGCTGCCGTGACGCTGTTTCGCCCGCTGAGCGCGCAGTTTCGAGAAGTGGCAGGGCAGCTCAACGTTCTCGCGCACCGAGAGAAACGGCAGCAAGTTGAACTGCTGGAAAATGTAGCCGGTGTGATCGACGCGAAAGGTGTCGCGGGCGCCGGCGGAGAGTTCGGTCAGTTCCTGGCCGAGCAGGCGAATACTGCCGCGATCGGGTTTCTGTACACCGCCGAGCAGGCCAAGCAGAGTGGTCTTGCCGCTGCCGCTGGGGCCTTTGAGGAACAGGGTTTCGCCGGGTTCGAGACGAAACGCCGGGATGTCCAGCAGCGTCGGGTGACCGGGCCAGCTGAAGCCCAGGTCGGACAGTTCGATGAGTGCTTGGGTCATGGCACCAATTTCATGGTTGGACACTGAATCCCTGTGGGAGCGAGCCTGCTCGCGAATGCAATCTGACAGTCAACATCGATGTCGACTGACACACCGCTTTCGCGAGCAGGCTCGCTCCCACAGGGGATTTTCGATGTATTCAGAATTTCAGCGCGGCAGCCTTGGCCGTCACTTCGGTCCCTTGCTGGCCGTTCGCGCTGATCAGTTGTACCTGAATTTTTTGCGTCGCCGGGAAGGTATTGAACACGTTCGACAGGTCCAGCGTCTTCAACGCGCCCGGTGCCGCGCAGTTGAATTGATAGTGCGCGTGGATTTCGCTGTGGTCGTGGTGATGCTCATGACCGTCCTTGCCTGCTTCATCGTCGTCGTGATCGTCGGCATCCGGTTTGTCGCCGAACAGCGGGCTCTCCAGTTCCTGGCTCACCACTTTGCAACCGGCCGCGGCGGGCAGGCTGAACAGAGCAAGGGGTTTTTCCAACTGCGCACGAGCAGCCGCGACCTTGGCCTTGTCGGCATCGCTGGTGGCAACGTGTTCAAACCCCACCAGGTTCATCGCCGGGCTTTCCAGCTCCAGTTCCAGAGTCTGGCCATCGAGCGCAGCGTTCAGACGACCAACACCGTGTTCGTGAGCGCCGAGGCTGCCGTGTTCATGGTCGTGATCATGCTCATCGGCAGCATGGGCGATGGCCAGCGGCAACAGGGCAAACGGCAAAGCGAGCAGCAGACGACGCATGGCGGAACTCCGGTAAGTAGATGAATAATTTGTTATGTAATCTTATAACGAAAGTGCGCAGAGTTTGCCCGTGCGCTTGGCGTTGCACAAGTCCCGTGGGAGCATGCAGGTCAGAAATGTGCGGGAGTAAACTCAATGCTGCGGATACGCGGAACTGTCGGTGATGTGCCGGTGGATTTGACGGTGGAACTGGATGACAACGACTGGGCGAAGCTCGGTTCGGCACTGAATGGACAGGCGTCGATTGCTCAATCTGAAACGGTCGCGTCAGCCCCGGCGGCGAAACCGTTGAATCAGGACGATGCGTTGTGGCAAGTGGCCAAGGATCTGTTGCGCAAGGCCGGGCAGCTCAGCGGGCCGGATCTGCTTGAACAGCTTGAAGGGCTGACGGGCAGCGCGGCGTCGGGCAAGCGCTTGCTGGTGCGCTTGCGGCACAGTTCGGACGTGAAAGTGGTGAGCGGCGGAGATACGCCGCTCTACAGCTGGATCGAATAAATAATTGTAGGGCGCTTAATAAAGCGCAGCAAACATCTTGCGGCGGTAAACGCTGACCAGCGGATGATCATTGCCCAGCAACTCAAACACCTGCAGCAAAGTCTTGTGTGGCAAGCCTTCGCCATAGTTGCGGTTACGGATAAACAGCTTGAGCATTGCCTCAAGCGCCGCCTCATACTGCTGGCGAGCGAGCTGCTGAATCGCCAGTTGATACACCGCTTCATCATCCTGCGGATCTTTCGCCAAACGCGCTTTCAGGTCGGCGGCATCCGGCAGATCGCGCGCAAGACCGAGGAACTTGATCTGCGCCTTGGCTCCGGCCAACGCAGCCTTATGCTCATCGCTCTTGACCGCATCAAGCACGGTTTGCGCTTCGTCCAGTTCGCCGCGTTCAGTCAGGCAACGCGCATAGAGAATCAGCGCCTTGGCGTTGGCATTGTCTTCATTGAGCATCACCACCAGCGCCGCTTCGGCGTCGGCGTAACGGCCTTCATCGAACAACGCCTGAGCCTGTTCGAACGGATCAGCGGCGGCCGGTGGCGGCATCTGCACATGCGGCTCTAGCAGGGCGCGCACAGCGGATTCCGGTTGTGCACCGGCAAAACCATCGACCGGTTGACCGTCCTTGAACAGCACCACGGTCGGCAGGCTGCGAATGCCGAAGCGGGCGACGATGTCCTGCTCGATGTCGCAGTTGACCTTGGCCAGCAGCAACTCGCCCTGATAGCTCTCGGCAATGCCTTGCAGCATTGGCATCAGCGCCTTGCACGGCGCACACCATTCGGCCCAGAAATCCACCAGCACCGGTTTGTTGAAAGAAGCCTCGATCACCGACTGGTCGAAATCGGCAGTCGTGGCGTCAAAGATGTACGGCGTTTGCTCACTCATGGGGGATCTCGTCAAAGCGTGGATGGGACAACTATACGGCGTGGCGGGGGTGGCCGGAAGCGGGGCGGGTTTTAGAGGTGTGTTGCTTGACAGGACGCTTTCGCGAGCAGGCTCGCTCCCACATTTGGAATGCATTTCCCTGTGGCAGCGAGCCTGCTCGCGAAGCTTCTAATCAGCGTCGCGCATGGTAGAGGCTGACATGTCTGAATTCTTCCGGCTCGGCCAGATCCGGAAACGTCATCGCCTCAAGCATTTCAATACGCTCATACAACGGATGACGAAAATCCCGTACCCGCGAATCAGCCACCAACGCCTCACGGCCACGGCTTAAAAACGCATCGAGCAATGGCAGATTCGCCCGGTCGTACAAAACATCCGCCACCAGGATCAGATCAAACCGATCAGCCTCGGCAAAGAAATCCGTCGAATAACTCATCTCTACATTATTCAACGTGGCATTCGCCCGGCACGCGGCAATCGCCAGTGGATCCAGATCACACGCCACCACCTCCAGCGCTCCGGCCTTGACCGCCGCAATCCCGGCGATCCCCGAGCCGGCACCGAAATCCAGCACACGCTTGCCGCGCACCCATTCGGGAAACTCTGCCAGATAGCGCGCCACTGCCAGACCACTGGCCCAGCAAAAGCTCCAGTACGGTGGCTCATGCAGGATCCGCTGGGTTTCTTCCTGGCTGAATTCACGCGCCATGTTGTCGCCATCGATCAACCACAGCTGCAAATCGGTGTCTGGCAACGTACAGGCCTTGAGCCTGGCGTCGCCGAGCAATTCACCTAATGCCTGTTGCAGGTCGAACGGTGCATTCATGGCGCTTTGACGAATTGCAGTTGGCCCAGCGCCTGAGTCGTCGGCTGAGTGATGGTTTGCGACGGCAGGTGCAGAATCAATTGACCGGACTGACTGGCGCGGCCACGCAACTCGACCCGCGCACCCGCCGGGAACGCGTCCGGGCTGAAGCGCAGGCGGAACGGCAGGATCTGGTTGTTGCCGATCAGGCTGGAACTGGCGAGCAATTGTTGCGGGCGATCTTTTTCATCGATCACCAGCAACGCCAGTTCGACTTCGGCACCGGCCGGCACGCCTTGCAGGGTGCCACTCAGTTCACGTTGATAGGCGGGCAGCGGGCCGAGGTCGGCAGCCTCTTTGGCTTTTTTCTGCGCCTGTTGCGGCGCGGGGCCTGGTGTCGGCGGTTGCGGCTTGGGTGCATCGCTGCCGCAGGCCACCAGCAGGCTGAAAAGACTGAGTAAAACGAGCGGTCGTAACGACATTGGCGGCTCCGGCAAAATGAAATCCATGGATCAAACGATCATGGCAGTCTGTATACCGCAAAGCCTATGGCTTGTCTTGCCACCGGGATGCGCTACCATGGCCCTCCCTTTTTTTGTTGCCAGCCACCATGCACTGTCCCTTCTGCGGTGCCAACGACACCAAGGTCATCGACTCGCGTCTGGTCGCCGAGGGCGAACAGGTGCGCCGCCGGCGTGAATGCCTGGCCTGCGGCGAGCGTTTCACGACGTTCGAGACGGCCGAACTGGTGTTGCCGCGCCTGATCAAAACTGACGGCAGCCGCCAACCGTTCGACGAAGAAAAACTCCGCGCCGGCATGCAACGCGCCCTGGAGAAACGTCCGGTGAGCGTCGAGCGCCTCGAATCCTCTCTGGTTCACATCAAGCACAAGCTGCGCGCCACCGGCGAGCGCGAGGTCAAATCCCTCGTGGTCGGTGAGTTGGTGATGGCCGAATTGCAAAAGCTTGATGAAGTCGCCTACATCCGTTTCGCCTCGGTCTACAAACGCTTTCAGGATCTCAACGAGTTCCGCGAAGAGATCGACCGCCTCGCCCGCGAACCGGTGAAAGAATGACCAGCACCGCCGAGCAGGCCATCCTCGACGCCCACTTCATGGCGCGTGCGCTGGAACTGGCGCGCAAAGGTCACTACACCACGCACCCCAATCCTCGGGTTGGCTGCGTGGTGGTGCGCGACGGGCAGATTGTCGGCGAAGGTTGGCACGAACGCGCCGGTGAACCCCACGCCGAAGTCCACGCCCTGCGCGCCGCCGGTGAACTGGCCCGGGGCGCGACGGCTTACGTCACTCTTGAACCGTGCAGCCACCATGGCCGCACACCGCCGTGCGCCGATGCGCTGGTGAATGCCGGTGTTGGTCGAGTGGTCGCGGCGATGCGTGATCCGAATCCGCAAGTCGCCGGACGTGGTTTGCAGCGACTTGCCGATGCCGGTATCGCCACCGCAAGCGGCGTGCTGGAAGGTGAAGCGCGCCTGCTCAACCAGGGTTTCCTCAAGCGCATGGAGCATGGCCTGCCGTTCGTGCGGGTCAAGTTGGCCATGAGCCTTGACGGTCGCACGGCAATGGAAAGCGGCGAGAGCCAGTGGATCACCGGCCCGGCTGCGCGTTCGGCAGTCCAGCGGTTACGCGCTCAGGCGGCTGTGGTGCTGACCGGCGCCGATACGGTGCTGGCCGACGGCGCACGCCTGACGGTTCGTGCTGACGAGTTGGGTCTGGATGCCGAGCAAACCGCACTGGCCATGAGCCGTCCGCCCCTGCGGGTGCTGATCGATGGCCGCCTGCGCGTGCCGCTGGATGCACCGTTCTTCAAGGCTGGCCCGGCGTTGGTCGCTACGTGTGTCGCGATCGAAGAGCAATACGCCCACGGTCCCGAGTGTCTGATCGTGCCGGGTGATGACGGTCAGGTCGATCTGCACAAATTGCTGGTGGAATTGGCCAACCGTGGCGTCAACGACGTGCTGGTCGAGGCCGGTCCGCGTCTTGCCGGTGCTTTTGCGCAGTTGGGGTTGGTCGACGAATTCGTGATCTTCATCGCCGGCAAGTTCCTCGGCTCCACAGCGCGCCCATTGCTGGACTGGCCGCTGGCCTACATGAAGGATGCACCGGAGCTGAAAATCACTGAAATTCGCGCCGTTGGCGATGACTGGCGAGTCATTGCCATCCCTGTCCTTTCGGCGAGCGTATAATTCCCGGCCATCGTAACTACGCTGGCCTAGTTCTCAAGGAGAACCCCATGTTTACCGGCATCATCGAATCCATCGGCAGTATCCGCGCACTGACCCCAAAGGGCGGTGATGTGCGGGTACACGTCGCAACCGGCAAGCTCGACCTGAGCGACGTCAAACTCGGCGACAGCATCGCTGTCAACGGCGTGTGTCTGACAGCGGTCGAGTTGCCGGGCGACGGCTTTGCCGCCGACGTCAGCCGTGAAACGCTGGACTGCACCGCCATGAATGACCTGAAAAGCGGCAGCCCGGTCAATCTGGAAAAAGCCCTGACCCCGACCACCCGTCTCGGCGGGCACCTGGTCAGCGGTCACGTTGATGGTGTCGGCGAAATCGTCTCCCGTGCCGACAATGCCCGCGCCGTGGAATTTTGCATCCGCGCGCCGAAAGACTTGGCCAAGTACATTGCCCATAAAGGCTCGATCACCGTCGACGGTACCAGCCTGACCGTGAACGCGGTCGATGGCGCCGAGTTCATGCTGACGATCATTCCGCACACCCTGAGCGAAACCATCATGGCGTCGTACAAGCCAGGTCGTCGGGTGAATCTGGAGGTCGACTTGCTGGCGCGCTATCTGGAGCGTCTGTTGCTGGGCGATAAGGCCGCAGAGCCTGCATCCGGTGGCACGATCACTGAAAGCTTTCTGGCCCAAAACGGCTACCTCAAATCCTGAAGCTCTAAATTCGAAAGAAGGGGGGTGCCTTGTGGCGCTCAATAGCATCGAAGAACTGGTTGAAGACATCCGCCAAGGCAAGATGGTCATCCTCATGGATGACGAAGACCGCGAGAACGAAGGCGACCTGATCATGGCCGCCGAATGCTGCAAGGCCGAGCACATCAATTTCATGGCCAAGCACGCCCGTGGCCTGATCTGCATGCCAATGACCCGCGAGCGTTGCGAGACCCTCAAGCTGCCGTTGATGGCGCCGCGCAACGGTTCCGGTTTCGGCACCAAGTTCACCGTCTCGATCGAAGCGGCCGAAGGCGTGACCACCGGCATCTCCGCCGCCGACCGTGCGCGCACCGTGCAGGCCGCCGCTGCCAAAGACGCCAAGGCTGAAGACATCGTCAGCCCGGGCCACATTTTTCCGCTGATGGCGCAGGCCGGCGGCACCCTGGCACGTGCTGGCCACACCGAAGCGGCTTGCGACCTCGCGCGCATGGCCGGTTTCGAGCCGAGCGGCGTGATCTGCGAAGTGATGAACGATGACGGCACCATGTCCCGTCGCACTGAGCTTGAAGCCTTCGCTGCCGAACACAACATCAAGATCGGCACGATTGCTGACCTGATTCACTACCGGATGATCCACGAACGTACCGTTCAGCGGATTGCCGAGCAGCCGCTGGACAGCGAACTGGGCCAATTCAACCTGGTGACCTATCGTGATTCGGTGGAAGGCGACGTGCACATGGCGCTGACCCTGGGCACCGTTTGCGCTGAAGAACCAACGCTGGTTCGCGTGCACAACATGGACCCGCTGCGCGATCTGTTGATGGTCAAGCAACCGGGCCGCTGGAGCCTGCGCGCCGCGATGGCTGCGGTCGCCGAGGCCGGCAGCGGTGTGGTGTTGTTGCTCGGTCACCCGCTCGATGGCGACGTGTTGCTGGCGCACATCCGTGAAACTGGCGATCAGCCAGCGCCGAAAAAACCGACGACCTACAGCATCGTCGGTGCCGGTTCGCAGATCCTCCGTGACCTCGGTGTACGCAAAATGCGCTTGATGTCGGCGCCAATGAAATTTAATGCGATATCCGGTTTCGATCTGGAAGTTGTAGAATACGTGCCCTCCGAATAATGACCCGGAGATTCGTATTGCTGGTGTGTACCCTTGTGGTGAGGGGATTTATCCCCGCTGGACTGCGTAGCAGTCCCAAAAAACAGGGCCGCTGCGCAGCCCGGCGGGGATAGATCCCCTCGCGACAGGGGTGTGATCAGGTAGCAATGCGGATTTTTCCGGCCATGTATTCGTGGCTAATATCACTGAGGGACGCGTACGAGACGCGTCCCGGCTCTTTAAGAGATCTGACGAATGACCCTGAAGACCATCGAAGGTACCTTCATCGCCCCTAAAGGCCGCTACGCTCTAGTAGTGGGCCGTTTCAACAGCTTCGTGGTTGAAAGCCTGGTCAGCGGTGCAGTTGATGCCCTGGTTCGCCACGGCGTGAGCGAAAGCGACATCACCATCATCCGCGCACCTGGCGCCTTCGAAATCCCGCTGGTTGCGCAGAAAGTCGCTCAGAAAGGCGAGTTCGCAGCAATCATCGCCCTTGGCGCGGTCATTCGTGGCGGCACTCCGCACTTCGAATACGTGGCAGGCGAGTGCACCAAGGGTCTGGCCCAGGTGTCCATGGAGTTCGGCGTTCCGGTCGCTTTCGGCGTCCTGACCGTTGATTCCATCGAGCAAGCCATCGAACGTTCCGGCACCAAGGCCGGTAACAAAGGTGCCGAAGCTGCCCTGTCCGCGCTGGAAATGGTCAGCCTGTTGGCACAGTTGGAGGCCAAGTGATTAGCGACGAAAGCGATCGTTTCAACCCGCGCGATCCGCGTCCAACCGACGCCGGCAAGCCTTCGAAAAGTGAAAAGCGCCGCGCTGCCCGTCAGTTGGCGACTCAAGCGTTGTACCAGCGCCACATGGCCAGTACTTCGCTGAACGAAATCGAGGCGCAGTTTCGCGTCGACAACGATTTCACCTTCGCCGATGCCAGCTACTTCCACGACATCCTGCACGGTGTTCCGGCCAGTCTGACCGAGATCGACACCGCGCTGGCGCCGTGCCTGGACCTGACCATCGAAGAGCTCGACCCGGTTGAACTGTGCGTACTGCGCTTGTCGACCTGGGAACTGCTCAAGCGCGTCGACGTGCCGTACCGCGTTGTGATCAACGAAGGAATCGAACTGGCGAAAGTCTACGGTTCCACCGACGGCCACAAGTTCGTCAACGGCGTGCTCGACAAGCTGGCCCCGCGCCTGCGTGAAGCTGAAGTGAAGGCGTTCAAGCGCTGATCCGCGCTTGATATCGCAATGGGCGAGTTTGAGCTGATCCGCAATTTCTTCGCCGCCGCGCCTTGTGCGCAGGGCGGCGAGGGCGTTGCACTGGGGATTGGCGACGACTGCGCCTTGCTGGCGGTTCCCTGCGGGGAACAGCTGGCGATTTCCACCGATACGCTGGTGGCCGGTGTGCATTTTGCCGACCCCTGCGATCCGTTTTTGCTCGGTCAGCGCTCGCTGGCCGTCGCGGTCAGCGATCTGGCCGCCATGGGTGCTACGCCCATTGCCTTTACCCTTGCCCTGACTGTGCCAACGATAACCGCCGATTGGCTGCAGGCTTATGCCCGCGGTTTGAACCGTATGGCGCAGAGTTGCGGTGTGGCGTTGATTGGCGGGGATACTACGCGCGGGCCGTTAAGCCTGACCGTCACCGTGTTCGGTCGCGTTTCCACAGGCCATGCCTTGACCCGCAGCGGCGCGCAGCCGGGCGACCTGCTGTGCGTTGGCGGTGAGCTGGGCAACGCCGCCGGTGCCTTGCCGCTGGTGCTCGGTCAGCGCGAGGCCGACACCGAGATCGCCGAGCCCTTGCTCAACCATTACTGGTCCCCGCAGCCACAACTCGCCCTCGGTCAGGCCTTGCGCGGCAAAGCCACTTCAGCGCTGGATATCTCCGACGGCCTGCTCGCCGATTGCGGGCATATCGCGCTGGCGTCGAAAGTGCGGCTTGAGATTGAACGCGAGCGCGTACCGCTGTCGGATGCCTTAGTCGCGTTTCTCGGCCAGCGCGGCGCCGAGCGTGCAGCGCTGAGCGGTGGCGATGATTATGTGTTGGCCTTCACGCTACCGTCCGTCGAGTTGCCTGCGCTGCTGGCGGACGGCTGGCCGATCCATGTCGTCGGCCGTGTGACAGAGGGGCAGGGCGTGGCGCTGCTCGATCGCGAAGGGCGTGACATCACCCCGCAAATCCGCGGTTACCAACATTTTCAGGAGTCACCGTGACAGATCACCCGAAACAGGTGCCGGGGGAATTCGTGCCGCCGTCGGTCTGGCGCAATCCTTGGCATTTCATTGCGTTCGGCTTCGGTTCGGGCACCTTGCCAAAGGCGCCGGGTACGTGGGGGTCGTTAGTTGCGCTACCCTTTATCCCGTTATGGCAGATGCTGCCCGACTGGGGTTACTGGCTGATGCTCGGGATCACCATGCTGTTCGGCTTCTGGCTGTGCGGCAAAGTCGCCGACGATCTGCGGGTACATGACCACGAAGGCATCGTCTGGGACGAAATGGTCGGGATGTGGATCACTCTGTGGCTGGTACCGGAAGGCTGGTACTGGTTGCTCGCGGGGTTCCTGGTGTTCCGCTTCTTCGACATTCTCAAGCCCTGGCCGATCCGCTGGATCGACCGGCATGTCCACGGCGGCTTTGGCATCATGCTCGACGATGTGCTGGCGGGTGTGTTCGCCTGGCTGACCATGCAGGGACTGGTGTGGATTTTCGCCTGATTGTCAGGGTGATCAGGATCAAGTGAGGGGACTAGGGATGGCGCGAGGCTGGTTGGCGGTGGTGGTTTTTGCTCTGCTGGGCTCTGTGGCCAGTGCGCAAGACGCTGCGCCGACGCCTGCGGTCATCCATTTGGCCAGCGAAGACTGGGAAGACTACACCGCCGCCGATGGCCATGGCCTGGGTTGGGACGTGTTGCGCAAGGTCTTCGAACCCGCCGGCGTAACGCTGGATATCCGCACCGAGCCCTACACCCGTTCCGTCGGTTTGGCGCAGCGCGGTGAAATCGATGCCTGCGTCGGCTCCTATCATGAAGAGGCCAGCGATCTGCTTTATCCGCGCTGGAACTTCGACACCGATCATATCTACGCCCTGGGGCTTGCCAGCAACCCGGCGCCGACCGCGGAAACCCTCGGCAACTATCGTCTGGCCTGGGTGCGCGGCTACGACTATCAGAGTTACTTGCCCAATGTGCACAGCTACAACGAAGTCATCCGGCGCACCGGGATTTTGTCGATGCTGACCCACAATCGGGCCGACTATTACATCGACGCGCAGACCGAAGTCGATTACGTGGTCAGTCGGGCGAAGGATCCAACGCAATTTCGCAAAACCCATATCGCCGAATTGCCGCTGTATCTGTGCTTCGCCAATACGCCGCAGGCGCGCACGTTGATGGGTTTGTTCGACCGGCGCATGGACCAGTTGGTGAAGAGCGGCGAGTTGAAGCCGATCTTCGAGAAGTGGAAGCAGCCCTACCCATTCGTCTCTGACTGAAGCCCTGCGCAAATCCTTTGTAGGAGTGAGCCTGCTCGCGATAGCGGTCTCATTCAAACGTTGATGTAGCTGACACACCGCCATCGCGAGCAGGCTCACTCCTACAAGGGAGACGCAATGTCCGTGGGGGAGATATCAAACTTTTTGATCGTTATGCCCGATAATTCAGCCTAAGCGCCTGCCCAAAGCTGCTGTTACAATGCCGCCCAGCGAATCTTCAGACTTTTTAGATCAGGAGCACACCGGTGCCTGTCGTTTTTGTCGCCGCTTCCAAGCTGCCAACGCCTTTTGCGCAATTCACCATGCACGGTTTTCTCGATGAAGCCACCGGCCGCGAGCACGTCGTGCTCAGCCTGGGTGAGTTTGCCGACGGTGCCCCTGTACTCGGCCGGTTGCACTCCGAATGCCTCACGGGCGATGCCTTGTTCAGTCAGCGTTGCGACTGCGGCTCGCAACTCGAAGGCGCGCTGAAAGCCATCGCCCGTGAGGGCCGTGGTGTGTTGCTGTACCTGCGTCAGGAAGGTCGCGGTATCGGTCTTTTGAACAAGATCCGCGCCTACGAATTGCAGGACGGCGGCGCCGACACCGTTGAAGCCAACGAGCGGCTGGGTTTCGCCGCCGACCAGCGTGACTACGCCATGTGCCTGCCGATGCTTGAGCATCTGGGCGTGAAATCCCTGCGCCTGATGACCAACAACCCACGCAAGGTCAAAGCCCTGACCGACATGGGTATCGTCGTCGCCGAGCGCGTGCCGTTGCACACCGGGCACAATCCGCACAACAAGCTGTACCTGGCGACCAAGGCCAGCAAACTCGATCATATGATGGGCAACGAGCATCAAGGCGAGGTAGACCGGGCGTGACGCGCGGTCAGGTGCGGCGCCGGCTGTCGGTCGCGTGGTGGAAATACCTGGCGCTGGCATTGGTGCCGCTCTTTGTCCTCAACGCTCTGTTCGGCCAGGGCGAGGCGATTCTGCCCGTGTTGGCGATGCCGCTGTTCATTGCCGGTGTGGCGTCGATGTTTGTCAGCCTGAAGTTTTTTGGCCGCTACAAACATGCATTGATCGCCACGCAAAAAGCCCTCGATACCCCTGAAGAGCCTGCAGCCTGGATTGCCCTCGCCGCGACTCGGCGCTCCGCGTTCCTCGCGGCAGCCTTGCCGGCCTGGATCGGAGCATTGGCAGTATTCGTCGGTCTCGAAGCGGTGCCGTTGATGCTGCTGGCGCTGTCCACCGCCGTGTTGTTTTATCTCTACCGTATCCCGCGTCAACTCGGCTGATGCGCCGTCTGTGGCTGGCGGTTGTGCTGTTGGCCGTCACTGCTCCGGCGCTAGCGAGCCTGCGGGTGGTCAGCCTCGCACCGTCCCTGTCTGAAATTGTCGTTGAACTGGATTCGGCTGACCTGTTGGTCGGGGTGCTGGATGCCGGTGAACGTCCTGCGGAAATTTCCAACATTCCGTCGGTGGGTCGTTACGGTCAGTTGGATATGGAACAGTTGCTGAGCCTTAAACCTGATTTGTTGCTGCTCTGGCCCGGCAGCGTCGGCCCGGCACAGCGTGATCAGTTGAAGCGTTTGGGTATTCCGACCTTCGTCGCCGAACCGCATTCTTTAGATCAACTCTCCACGCAGATAGAAGCCATCGCCACACAATTGGGCAGGCCTGAGCGTGGGGTGAAACTGGCTACTGATCTGCGGCAAAAACTCGCCGATCTGCGCCAGCGCTATCACCGGGAAGTACCGTTGCGGGTGTTTTATCAGGTGTGGGACAAGCCGCTGTACACCGTCGGTGGCGGGCAGATCATCAGTGATGCGCTGGAGGTGTGCGGGGCGCGGAATGTGTTCAGCGACCTGACCTTGCCTGCGCCGCAAGTCAGTATTGAAGCGGTATTGCAGCGAGATCCGGAAGTGATTCTGGCGGGTGATCAGGCGCAGTTGAAAGCGTGGAACGCCTGGCCGCAGGTAGCCGCCGTCAAGCAGCAGCAATTACTGTTGGTCACCGACAAAGGTCTCGAACGCCCAAGCGGCCAGATGATCGACGCCACCGCCAAACTCTGCCAGTTGATCGCACCTAGCCAATAACTTGTGGCGAGGGGATTTATCCCCGTTGGGCTGCGAAGCTGCGCCAAAATCTGCCAATGCTTTTTTCAGTTTGATCGCGTCGGCGTTTATTGCGACTGCTGCGCAGCCGAACGGGGATAAATCCCCTCGCCACCAGTGAGGGTGGAAAGTCTTAGCGTTGAGGTGTCCAGGTGACGCCAAACATCCACGTCCGGCCTTCTTCGCGATAACCATACTGGCTGCCGTCGTAGCTGTAATTCGCGCGGCTGTAACCCTTGTCCAACAGGTTGTCGACCTTCAGATCCAGCTTGATCTCGCGGTTCAGCGTCCAGCTGCTGCGCAACCCGAACAGTGCATAACCGCCCAGCGGGTTTTCATTTTTTAGGTCGTCATAACTGCTGCTCACCGCCTGCCAACTCGCACCGACGCCGATCTGGTCAAACTGCCGATCCAGATCCCAGCTCAACGTGCGCCGTGCACGCCGCGCCAAGGTATGCCCGGTATCACGATCGCGAGGATCGATGATCGACACACCGAGGTTACTCTGCCAATCGAACAACTCCTGCTTCAGCGCCGCTTCAAAGCCGTTGACCCGCGCCGAGGCGACGTTCTCCGGGCGTGAATTGCTGCCAAAGATAATCGCGTCTTGCAGATCCGTACGATACAGCGAGGCCTCCAGTCTGCTGCTGTCGCTCAACTGGCTACGCCATTGCAGCTCATAGCTCTTCGAAGTTTCCGGTTTCAGGTTCGGGTTGCTGAAGTCCGGGTAGTACAGGTCGTTGAAGGTCGGCGCGCGGAAGCCTTCGCTGTAGCTGAGCAACAGGTCATTGTCGGGGTTGAGCGGCAGGGTGAACGTGCCGCTCCAGGTGTTCTGGCTGCCGAATTGCTGGTTGTCATCGTGGCGCAACCCCAGCTCGGTGGAGAAGCTGTCGGCCTGATAACGATGCTGAATGAACGCGGCGCGGTTCCAGCGGCTGTCCTCGTCGAATGCAGTGCTGCTGTTGACCCGGTCTTCGTACCAGTCACCGCCGAGGATCAAGCTGTTGCGCGCATCCAGGGTCAGGTCGTTTTGCCAGTTCACCGAGTCGCGGTAGGTGTTGAACACCGTGCGCTCGTCGCTGAGCTTGTCGAGGGTCTTTTCGCGGTTTTCGGTGTGGCCGACTTCGACGCGGGTTTTCCAGGTTTCGTTGACCCGGGCATCGACGTAACTGCTGACGCTGCTGACGTTGAAATCGCTGTAGGGCTGCTGCTGGACCGATTCGAAGGTGTTCATGTCGAAGCGGCCGAACGGGTTGTCGAACTCACTCTTGCCACGGTTATCCAGCAGATTGGCGCCGACTTCGATGTCATCGGTCAGCGCGTGGCTGAGGCTCAGGCTGACCGATTTATTGCGATAGGCATCGTGATCGCCATCGCTTGGATACGACTCGTGGGTACGGTCGATCCCGGCAGTTTCATCGAGGCTGGCGCCGAGGTTGAAGCGGGTTTTGTCATCGCCACCGGACAGCCCGATGCTGCGTTCCCACGTTTGGTTGCTGCCGAAGCCAACATGCATGCGTGGCTGCAAACCTTGCTCGGATCCGCGCCGGGTGAAAATCTGAATCACCCCGCCAATCGCGTCGCTGCCGTAAATCACCGAGCGCGAACCACGCAGTATTTCCACGCGTTCGATCTGATTGATGTTCAGGTGTTGCAGATTGCTGTCGCCGGAAGTCGAACTGCCGATGCGCTGGCCGTCGACCAACACCAGACTCTGCGCCGATTGCGTGCCGCGAATGTAGATCCCCGGCAGGCTGCCGCGCCCACCAGCCTGCGCCACTTGCACGCCTGGCACGCGCCGCAGCAGATCCGGTACGTCGCTCGGTTGCAGGCGATCGATGTCTTCACGGGTGAACACGGTGTTGGCGGCGCTGCTGTCGTTGCGCGCTTCGACCTGACGGTTGGCGGAGATCAGCATGTCCGGCAGCTTCAACGCCTGGTCACGTTCAAATGTGTCGGCGAAAGCGTTGGCAGCAGGCAGCAGAATAAGGGGCAGGGCGAGGCGCGAGAGTTTCATGGACAGTCCACTGGTGCTTCAGGTGTACACAAATCAAATGTGGGAGCGAGCCTGCTCGCGAATGCGCTGGGTCAGTCAGCAGTGATTTGACTGACAGTCCGCATTCGCGAGCAGGCTCGCTCCCACAAGGGTATTGCGTTTATTTGTCGAGTAAGGCCAGACGCTGACGAATCGACGCTTCGATCCCTGCTTCATCCAGTCCGCACTCGGCCAGCATTTGCGCCGGTTTCGCGTGCTCGACGTAGATATCCGGCAAGCCCAGATGCAGCATCGACTTGAGGATGTTCTCGCGGGCCAGGAATTCGCTGACCGCGCCACCGGCGCCGCCCATGATCGCGTTCTCTTCGATGGTCACGAGCAATTCGTGGCTGCCGGCAATCTCGCGTACCAATGCTTCGTCGAGGGGTTTGACGAAGCGCATGTCGACCACAGTCGCATCGAGCTTCTCGGCGACTTTCAGCGCTTCGGCCAGTTGTACACCGAACACCAGCAAAGCGACTTTGCTGCCTTGGCGACGGACGATGCCTTTGCCGATTTCAATCGGCTGAAGATCTTTCTCAATGGTCGCATTCGGGCCGTTACCGCGCGGGTAACGCACAGCCGCCGGGCCGTTGTAGAGGTGGCCGGTGGTGAGCATTTTGCGCAGTTCGTTTTCATCGCTCGGGGTCATGATGAGCATGCCCGGGATGCAGCGCAGATAGGACAGATCGAAACTGCCGGCGTGGGTCGGGCCGTCTTCACCGACCAGACCTGCGCGGTCGATGGCGAACAATACGTCGAGGTTTTGTACTGCGACGTCATGCACCAACTGGTCGTAACCACGCTGGAGGAACGTCGAGTAGATCGCCACCACTGGTTTCGCGCCCTCGCAGGCCATGCCGGCGGCGAACGTCACCGCGTGTTGCTCGGCAATCGCCACGTCGAAGTAGCGCAGCGGGAAACGTTCGCTGAACGCCACCAGATCCGAGCCTTCCTTCATTGCTGGCGTAATACCGACCAAACGTGGATCAGCCGCCGCCATGTCGCACAGCCATTCGCCAAACACTGCCGAATACTTGGGGCCGCCAGCCTTTTTCGGCGCAGCAGCCGGAGCGTCGACAGGTTCCAGTTTGGTGATCGCGTGGTAACCGATCGGATCGACTTCCGCCGGAGCGAAGCCTTTGCCTTTCTTGGTGACGATGTGCAGGAACTGCGGGCCTTTCAGATCGCGCATGTTGCGCAGCGTGGCGATCAGGGTTGGCAGGTCGTGGCCGTCGATCGGGCCGATGTAGTTCCAGCCCAGCTCTTCGAAAAGGGTGCCGGGGACCAGCATGCCTTTGGCGTACTCTTCGGTGCGACGGGCGATTTCCCAGGCGCCGGGCAGGCGCGACAGGACTTTCTTGCTGCCTTCACGCATGCTCGCGTAAGTGCGGCTGGAGAGGATCTTCGCCAGATAATTCGACAGACCGCCGACGTTGCGCGAGATCGACATGTCGTTGTCGTTGAGGATCACCAGCATGTTGGCGTTGACTTCCGGCGCATGGTTCAGCGCCTCGAACGCCATGCCCGCGGTCAGTGCACCGTCGCCGATCACCGCAATCGCCTTGCGATCACTGTTCTGCAGGCGGGCGGCAATCGCCATGCCCAGCGCAGCGCTGATCGAGGTGCTGGAGTGGCCGACGCCAAAGGTGTCGTATTCGCTCTCGGCGCGGCGCGGGAAGGCAGCGATGCCGTCCTTCTGGCGCAGCGTACCCATGCGCTCGCGGCGACCGGTGAGGATCTTGTGCGGATACGCCTGATGACCGACGTCCCACAGCAACCGGTCGTCCGGCGTGTCGAAGACGTAATGCAACGCGATGGTCAGCTCGATCACGCCCAGGCCAGCACCGAAGTGCCCACCGGTCTGACCGACCGTGTAGAGCAATTCCAGGCGCAACTCATCGGCCAGGGTTTCCAGCTCGGCTTCGCCTAACCGGCGCAGGCCGTCCGGCGTATTCGCGCGGTCGAGCAGGGGCGTGGTCGGGCGCTTGCGGGGAATCTCATGAAACGTCGTGGGCATCAGGCGAATCGTTATAGGTATAGAAGAGGCGGCAGTTTACCTGATGCATCGGCCCCTGCCCACGCGTTGGTTTTTTTTGGCTGATACGCCGTCAGCTGCGGCGCTCGACGATATACCGGGCCAGCTCGCGCAACGGCTCGGCCGCCGCGTCAAACGGTCGCAGGGCCTGCAGGGCCTGATCACGCAGTTCCAGCGCGTAAGCCTTGGCGGCGTCGAGACCAAGCAGGGCCGGGTAGGTTGGCTTGTCACGGGCAATATCGGCGCCCTGGCGTTTGCCGAGGGTTTCGGTATCGCTTTCGACGTCGAGAATGTCGTCCTGCACCTGGAAGGCGAGGCCGATGGCCTGTGCATAAGTCTGCAAGGCTTTGAGTTCGTCCAGCTCGGCGCGGCCGCTGGCGAGTGCACCGAGTTTGACGCTGACCTCGATCAGCGCGCCGGTTTTGTGCCGGTGCATCTGCTCAAGGGCTTTTTGATCAAGCTTGAGGCCGACCGACCCGAGGTCGATGGCTTGACCGCCGACCATGCCGGCCGGGCCTGCGGCATGCGCCAGTGCAGTGACCATTTGCAGGCGAATGTCGCTGGTGCAATCACTCAGGCGCGGGTCGAGCAGGGCGCTGAAGGCCAGGCTCTGCAAGCCGTCGCCAGCGAGAATCGCGCAGGCTTCATCGAATTTTTTATGAGTGGTTGGCTGGCCGCGACGCAGATCGTCGTCGTCCATTGCCGGCAGATCGTCGTGCACCAGCGAGTAAGCGTGGATCAGCTCAACCGCACACGCGGCGCCGTTAGCCTGCTCAGCCTTGCCACCGAGCGCTTCACACGCGGCGTAAGCCAGCAGCGGACGCACGCGTTTGCCGCCGTTCATCACGCTGTAGCGCATGGCCTCATACAGACGCGCCAGTTCCGGCAGCGGCGCGTTGAACAGGGTTTCCAGCGCCGCGTTGACCCGGGCCTGGCTGGACGCTGTATACGCTGCAATCATTCTGGCTGTTCCGCGTCGAAGGGTTCCTCGGCGAGTTCGCCATCGCGCTCCAGCAGCACTTGCACCTTCTGCTCGGCCTGCGCCAGCGCTGCCTGGCAATCACGGGTCAGGCCGATGCCCTGCTCGAAAGCGGTCAGCGAGTCTTCCAGCGACAATTCACCGTTCTCCAGACGCTCGACCAGTGTTTGCAGGTCGGCGAGGGACTGTTCGAAATCCAGTGCAGCTTTTTTGCGGGCCATGGCGGCGATTTCCGGTTGACGTTAAACCGGCGCGACACTAGCAGATAGGGGGGTTGTGGGCAAATGAGGTGGCTGGTTCAAAGACCATATGTATATCTTTGTGGCGAGGGGATTTATCCCCGTTGGGTTGCGCAGCAACCCCAAAAACAGCCGACCGGTTTTTTCAGGGAAAACCGTGGGTAACGGTTTACGACTGCTTCGCAGCCGAACGGGGATAAATCCCCTCGCCACAGTGATCTTCTTATTGCTCTAGGTTGGGTAGCTGATCTGATACCGCGTACTGCGGCCGCCTCCCGGCAATCGTTGCAGGCAACCCTTCTCCAGCAACTCCGCCAGATGCCGGGTCGCGGTGGCTTTAGATACCTTGGCCACAGCCTGATATTGAGCCGCACTGATGCCGTGCTCACCGCCGTCAAGCAGGCGATTGAGCACTTTGATCTGTTCCACCGACAGTTCGGACTCACGATGCGTATGCCAGAAACGTGTCTTTCCCAGCACGCTTTCAATCCGTGCGATGGCTTGTCGAAAGCTGCGCAATAAAGTCTGCAGGAACCACGTCAGCCATTCGCTGATGTCCAGCGTAGCTTTCTGACTCGACTCCAACGCCCGATAGTACCCGGCGCGATCGTCGAGAATGCTGGCCGACATGGCATAAAGACGGATTGCCCGGGCTTCACCCTGGGCTAGTGCCAGATCGGTAATGGAACGGGTGAGTCGGCCGTTGCCATCGTCGAAGGGGTGCAGTGTGACAAACCAGAAGTGCGCGATGCCGGCGCGCAGCAGAGGATCGAGTCCAGCTTCATGCTGACTGGTCTCGAACCACTTGAGGAAACGCTCGAGTTGCTGCTCAAGGCCTTGCCTTGGCGGGGCCTCGAAGTGCACGGTCGGCCGCTCGATCCGTCCGGAAACCACTTGCATCGGCTCATCACCGCGCAGCGCAGCGACATTGATTGCGCGTGAGGAAAGACCATTTTCCTGTTCTGGAAACAGCAGCGAATGCCATTCCAGCAAACGCTCCAGCGTCAACGGCTCTGCGAAACGCCGGGTGGCGTCGAGCATCAGTCGCGCAAGGCCTTCACTGCGTGGACTGACGTTATCGTCATCAGCCGTTTCCAGCCCGAGGCGCCGCGCCAATGACGAGCGCACGGAGCCGACATTCAATTGCTCACCCTCAATGGCCGAGGAGGTCACGATGTTTTGCAGCAAGGCATCAAGTTCGGACTGAACGCTCAGGGAATTGCTCACTGAGCCGGCCATGCCCAGCAATTGGCCTTGCGCCTGCACACACTCGCGCAGCAACAGCGTGAGGCGGTCTGCCTGCCAGTTGAAGTCGGGCCAATCGGGTTGCTGCCAGATCCAGAGAGTCGCCATGAGGTGTGTTTCCTGAGCGCGTGAGCCGAATAGAAAAGCTATTCGGCTCATTTTGTGAGCCGAATATGATGCCTATTCGGCTCACCGTCTACCGGGGCCGTGATTCCCACAACAAATCCAGATGTATCCGATTGTTAAAAAACTGCCGAATGGCTAATCTTCGCGCCTTCTACGACCCGGCAGTCACGGGTATTTCAGACGAAACGCAGTTTTCACCGCTGTGAAGTACCGAGGATCGGGTGCAAGGTTTCGTTCAGGCATGGCAGGAGGCATCACATGCGTTCATTTCTTATGCTGCTGATCGGGTTGGCCTGCGCGCCTGCGCTGCTGGCGGCGCCGACGGCGGAAATGTCGGAACCGGTGGGCGGCTGGCGCTATCACGGTTTGCTCGACCGCACGGAAAACCCGCAAGTCGCCTATCCCACGCCGCCAATCGATCGCGGCATCCAGCGCAATCGCACGATGATCCAGGGCCAACTCAAGGCTATTGGCAATCAGCGTGGGCCGCATACGCTGGCGGTCAACGGCAACCCATTGAATCTGTACACCGACGATGACGGGCGTTTCGCCCGGCCCTACGCGTTCGGCGCCGGTTCCAACAGTGTCGAAGTGCGCAGCGCCGAAGGTCAGTCGCTCAAACGCGTGCAGTTCTATGAAGCCAACAACCTGCGCACGCCGGCGAAAATTCGCGTGGTGCTCGGCTGGGACGATCCCAAAGCCGAACTCGACTTGCACATCATTACCCCGGACGGCCAACACGCGTTCTTCGCGCATACCGCGTTGACCAACGGCGGCGGTCTGGACCCGGATGGCGTCGATGGCCCCGGCCCGGAAATGTTCACCATGACTGCGCCGTTGCATGGCACCTATCTGGTTTACGTCAACTATTGGGGCAACTTTGGCGATGGCGGCTATAACTTCGAGGAGACCAGCAACCAGAACGAGGTAATTACTTCGCAAATCACGCTGGTACTCAACGAGAACACCGTCGACGAAAAACGCGAGACCTTCATCGTGCCCCTGCGGGCGATCGGTGATCTGCTGCTGGTAAAGACTTTCAACTATTAAGCATCCCGCACCACGGATGAACTTCGGGTTTTGTGAACATGAGTGATAACACTGTTACTCCGGCCGTTGAAACGCCTGCCGGCAAACCTTCCCGGCGCTGGCCACTGCTGCTGGTCGGGCTGTGCCTGGTGGCCGGCGTGGCGGGTGGTTTTGGCTGGCTGCTGCTCAAGCCCAAGGCACCGCCGACGGAATTGGCCGGCGACAAGCTTGGCCTGAGCCGTCCGGACGCGTTGCTGGAAACCCGCTCCCTGAGCCAGTTGCCCAAGGACCTGCTGACGGTGCCGTTCCTCAAGGTCACGCTCACCGAAGATTTCGTTTTCTATTACGAAACCCATGCCGATCGTCTCGGCTTGATCGGCAGCCTGCGCCGGATCATCTACGAGCATGATCTGAAGTTGCAGGACAGCTTGATCGAGCAGCTTTTCGACCAGCCGGCGGATGTGGCGTTGTGGCGCGGGGCTGATGGCCGCCTGAAGGATTTCCTGCTGGTGATGGATCGTGGTGGTCTGGCCAAACTGCTGGAGCCGCTGGCAAAAGTAGCGCTGGATGACACGCAGCTCAGCCAGATTGCAGAAATAAAGGTCGGTGGCGACACCGTGCCGTTGTACCAACTCACCTACAACGCCAGCAAAGCGCTGCTGTTCGCCTCGCATGGCGACAAACTGGTGGTGCTGTCCAATCCGGCCAAGTATTACGACCCGCAAAGCGGCGCGTCCGAAGAGTCGGGGCACGTCTCGCCGCAAGCGTTGGCGGCTCTGCTGAACGGCGAAAAACTGTTCCCTGAAGCCTTTGGTCTGCCGGCCAAGACACCAGAAACCAAGCAACGTCTGTCGGTGAACTCCAGTGTTCTCGCCATGGGTTACCAGCGATTCATCCCGAATTTCGCCGGGCTGCGCTTCGACATGGACGATAAGGGCTGGCACAGCTACCTGGCCATGGACGAATTGGAAAACCAGCCTGACTTCGATTTCAAACCGGTCTGGAAAGCCATGCCGCTGGGCGCGAGCGCCTGCGTGACTCTGCCAGTGGCCGCTGAACCGCAAAAACCATTGCTGGTGAAACTCGGCGCCGAAGAAGCCGTGGCGCAGACCCTCACCGAACACGTGGCCGGCGCGGCGGGCCTGTGCTGGTACGCCGACTCACGCTTGTACACGCCACTGTTGGTCGCCAGTCTGAAAGACGAGGACAGCAGCAAACTCGATGGTGATCTCGGCAAATTGTTCGGTTCGATGGTCGGCGCGTTCGAATCCAACGTCGAAGAAAGTGTGTTCCCGGTGATCGAGAAGCAGGAAGGCCAGAGCCACGTCTGGCAGCGTCAGGTCAGCTCCAACTTCGGCCCCTACGCGGCCAAGGATGCTGAGAACCCGGACGCGATCAGCGGCAAGGCGTTCATGAAAGTCAGTCTCGCGCGCCACGGCTCGACGCTGCTGTTTTCCCTCGACGACAAACTGGTCGACAAAGCCCTCGGTACCCTCGACAAACGCTTCCCGCCGATGGCTGATGTGCTGCCGAAAGATGTGCTGATGCCGATCTACTTCGGCCCGGATTCGATGGCGCAACTGATGCAGCAGGAAACCCTCGACAGCCTGCCGCAGGACATGGAGCCAGTGTTCTACAACGCCGCGCAGACTTACCTGATTCCGAAACTGCGGACCCTTGGCGGCTACGGCAAATATGCCCTGACGTTGCCCGAAGGCAGTGAGCCCGACGGCCACTGGCAATGGCTGCCGCTGGAATGGAAAGCGCTGTGACGGCACTGATTCGCAGCCTCGGCCTGCTCGCGCTGTTACTGAGCGCGGGCGCCCGAGCCGTCGAGGCACCGGCTCTCGATCCGGCGCAATCCCAGGTATTCCGTGCCTGGTTCGTGCGCATCGCTCAGGAGCAACTGAGCCAGGGCCCGAGCCCGCGCTGGTATCAGCAGGATTGCGCGGGACTGGTGCGTTTTGCCGCCAACGAAGCGCTGAAAGTCCACGACGACAAATGGCTGCGCAGCAATGGTTTGTCCAATCGCTATCTGCCGCCGGAACTGTCGCTCAGCGATGACCAGCGCAAGCTCGCCCAGCAATGGCAACAGGGTGGCGGCAAGGTCGGGCCGTACGTCAACGCGATCAAACTGATTCAGTTCAACAGTCATCTGGTCAGCCGCGATGTGTCGCAGGCAAGGCCCGGTGACCTGATGTTTTTCGATCAGGGCGACGACCAGCACCTGATGATCTGGATGGGCCGCTACATCGCCTATCACACCGGCACCACCACCCCCACTGACAACGGCATGCGTTCGGCAAGCCTGCAGCAACTCATGACATGGAAGGACACCCGATGGATACCCGACGCAGCCAACCCCAACTTCATCGGCGTCTATCGACTGAACTTTCTCTCCCAATGACCGGTGCCCGCATGTTGCGTATCTGCTCCCGAGTTTCCTTGCTGCTGGCGCTGTTGCTGCCGGTGGCGACTGTAAATGCCGAAGACTCGGTTGAGCCGAGCAACTACACGCCGGTATCCGGTGAAAGCTTTTTCCTGCTGGCCGATAGCAGTTTCGCCGCCGACGAGCAGGCGATGGTGCGCCTTGAAGCGCCGGGCCGTGATTACCGTCGGTTTCGCATGGAACCTTACGGCGGCGCCGACATTCGCGTGTACCGCATCGACAAGCCGCTGGACTTCCTCAAGCGCCAGAAGAACCTGCATCGCGTAGTCAGCGACGGTCAGTTCAAGGGTGAAGGCCTGTCCAACACCCTCGCGTATCTGTGGGACAACTGGTATCGCAAATCCCGGCGAGTGATGCAGCGCGCGTTCTCCTATGAATCGCGCAAACAGGTCACCGAAGAAGTGCCGGAACTGAAGATGGGCAATGCCATCGCAGCGCCGACACCGTATGACGCACAGCCGCAATTTGCGCTGATTCCGGGTCTGCCAGTTGTCAGCCAGTTCCGTTATCCGCTGTGGCAGGCGAAACCGATTCAACCACCTGCCGGGGTCAATCTGGCCGGCTCTTCCAGTGATTTCGTCAGCGTCGCGCCGGGCAACGTTTATATCCCGTTGGGCAACCTGAAACCGGGTCTGTATCTGGTCGAAGCGCTGATCGGCAAGTACCGCGCGACCACCATGGTTTTCGTCTCCAACACCGTCGCCGTGAGCAAGATTGCCGGTGATGAGTTGCTGGTCTGGGCGGCGCGCAAACACGAAGGCAGTTCGGTGCCGAAGGTTAATGTGCTGTGGACTGACGGCCTCGGCGTGATGAGCAGTGGTGCTACCGATGCCGATGGTTTGCTGCGCCTGAAACACGTCAGTCCCGAGCGTTCGTTTGTGATTGGCGAGGACGAGGAGGGCGGTGTATTCGTCTCCGAGAACTTCTATTACGACAGCGAAATCTACGACACCAAACTCTACGCCTTCACCGACCGGCCGCTATATCGCCCGGGGGATTGGGTGTCGCTGAAGATCGTTGGCCGCGAGTTCAAGAACGCGCGGGATTCGGTGTTGCCGGGAGCGGCTGACGTCACTGTCAGCGTGCTTGATGCGACGGGCACCGAATTGCAGCATCTCGATTTGAAACTCGATTCGAAGGCCGGCACTCAGGGGCGCTTCCAGTTGCCGGACAATGCCGTCGCCGGCGGCTACGAGATTCGCTTCAACTACAAGGATCAGGCCTACAGCAGCGCCTTTCGTGTGGCCGAATACATCAAACCGCACTTCGAAATTTCGCTGAACCTGGCCAAGCAGGATTACCGTACCGGCGAGCCAGTCAAAGGCAGCCTGGTGCTGCTCTATCCGGACGGCAAACCGGTGGCCAACGCCAAACTGACCCTGAGCCTGCGCGCCCAGCAACTGTCGATGGTCGATAACGAGCTGCAGTACCTCGGGCAATTCCCGGTGGAACTGACCAGCACCGAACTGACCACCGACAGCAAAGGCAACGCGACCCTCGACCTGCCGGCCGCCGACAAGCCGAGCCGCTACATGCTCACCGTGTTTGCCAGTGACGGCGCGGCGTACCGGGTCAAGACCACCAAGGAAATCCTCATCGACCGTGGCGCCGCAAGCTTCCGCTTGAGCGCGCCGCAACGCTTCAGCGCCGTCGGCGACAAAGTCGCATTCAGCTACGCCAACGAAGGCGGCAGCGAGCAAGGCAAAGCGGTGACGCCGAGCACCTATGGCTGGGTGCGTCTGGAAGATCAGAGCACGGGCGAAGGCAAACTCGCCTCGACGGATAAAGGTTTCAGCCTCGCGTTCGAGCGTCCGGGCACTTACAACCTGACCCTGAAAGATCAGCACGGTCGCGTGCTCGGCGCCACCGGCCACTCGGTCACTGGCGACGGCGTCAAAGCGGTGCCGGGCACCGTCGAAATCGTCCTCGACAAACCCGAGTACAAGGCCGGCGATGAAGCGCTGGCGTTGATCACGTTCCCGGAACCTGTGAGCGATGCCTTGTTGTCGCTGGAGCGCGACAAGGTCGAAGCCACCGCGCTGCTGGCGAAGGGTGGTGACTGGCTGAAACTGGAAAAACTCAGCGATACCCAATACCGCGCGCGCATTCCAGTAAAAGAAAACTTCGCGCCGAACCTGACCTTTTCCGTGCTGTACACCAAGGGCGGTCAGTACAGCTTCCAGAACGCCGGGATCAAGGTTGTCGCGCCGCAAATCGACGTGGCGATCAGCACCGACAAACAGGTCTATCTGCCGGGCGATACCGTTACGGTTGACCTGACTACTCAGTTCGCCGGCAAAGCAGTTCCTGCGCATCTGACCGTCAGCGTCGTCGACGAAATGGTTTATGCGCTGCAACCAGAAGTCGCGCCAACCATCGACCAGTTCTTCTACCACCCGCGCCGCAACAACGTGCGGACCAGCGCCAGCCTGTCGTTCATCAGTTACGACGTGGCGTTGCCGGGCTGCCCGGGTGCGCCGGGCAAGGCCAACCGTAGCGAGCGAGGGGTGAAAGTGTTGGAGCGGCCGCGTCGTGAAGACGTCGACACCGCCGCATGGCAGCCGGAATTGTTGACCGGTGCTGACGGCAAAACCCGTTTCACCTTCAAGATGCCGGACTCGCTGACCCGCTGGCGCATCACCGCTCGCGCCATCGCCGATGACGGTCAGGTCGGGCAGAAGAAGCAGTTCGTCCGTTCGGAAAAACCGCTGTACCTGAAATGGAGCGGGCCGAGCAAATTCCGCAAAGGCGATCAGCCGCAGTTGGGTGTGTTCGCGTTCAGTCAGGCCGAGAAACCGGTGAAAGCAGAACTGGTGACTCATTACGCCGGGGCCGAACAGCGCCTCCCGGTGACCCTGAACAACGGCATCAACTACCTGCCGCTGCCGGCATTCGCGCTGGCTTCGGGTGAGTGGACGGCCGAGCTGGTACAGGACGGCAAAACTGCGGATTCCCTCGCTGTGCGCCTGAGTGCGACGGGCGACGGCTGGCAAGTCACGCAAACGCAAAGCCTCGACGTGGCCAGCGGCGACACCGCGCTGAGCCTGCCGGCGGATGCTACGGATATTCGCCTGCGTCTGGATGACAGTCCGCAAGCGCTGTTCCGTTCCGCACTCGATGATCTGCTCAGCTACCCGTATGGCGGCGTCGAGCAGACCGCCAGTCGTTTGCTGCCGCTGAGCATCGCCTATCCATCACTGGCGTCGAGCCCGCAGACCCGCGACCGCTTGCGCCTGATCATGCAAAACAGCCGTTTGCGTCTGGTGCAAATGGCCGGGCCATCGGCGAGCTTCACTTGGTGGGGCTACGACGGCGAGCCGGATGCATTCCTCACGGCCTACGCCTATTACGCCGACTGGAACGCCAGCCAGGTGCTGGAACTGACCTTGCCGCCGGAGCATTGGCAGCGGGTGCTGGAGGTTTACGCCAAGCAGGCGCCGAACACGCCGTTGCTGCAACGGGCGCTGATTCTGTCGTTCGCCAAGCAGATGCATTTGCCGGTCAATACGCTGCTCAGCGGCTTGATGGACGATCTGGCCAAGGCCGGTGAAGGCAACGCCGAAACGCTGCTGGACGATGGTGAAGACAGTCTGGTGATGGGCGATCCGGATTCGGCGCTCGGTCTGGCGGCAGCGCGAGTCTTGACCGCAACGCTGGCCACACAGTCGAAAGTGGCATTGCCCGACGTGTTCAATCGTCAGGTGGGCGCGGCGCAACAACGTCTGTCGGTCAGCTCGCAACCATTTGCCGAAGCGCTGAATCTGTCCCTGCAACCGTTCGATCAGGCGCGTGCGACGGCGTTGCTGCAACGCTTGTTGCCACAGCAATCGACCCTCGAACGTGCACTGGCGCTGACCTGGCTGCAACGCAGCATCGCCCAGGCTTCGCCGACCATCGCGCTGACGCCGGGCGAAGGCTGGAAGAAAAATTACGGTGCGACGGGTGAGATGTTCTGGACCTGGCAAGGCGCGACGCCGGTGCCGAGCGTGTTGACGGTGTCCGGAACGCAGGAACGTCCGTTGCGCGCAGCGTTGAGCTTCCAGACGCAGCAGCCCGCCGTCGATCCAATGGCCGTGACCATCACCCGTCGCCTGTCGCGATTGGTGCCGGGCGACGAAGCGTTCACCTTCAAACTGGAGCCGGTTGGCACCAAGCCGCTGTCCAGCGACAGCCTGTATCTGGACGAAGTGATCCTCACCAGCAAAGCGCCGAAACCGCTGCGCTACGGCATGCTCGAAGTGCCGCTGCCACCGGGTGCCGATGTCGAACGCACCACGTGGGGAATCAAGTTGCAGGGCAAGGACGGCACCGAGCCGACCGCGTTGGAGAAGGCGCGTTTCGAGCCGGGGCAACTGGCTTACGCGGTGCCGGTGGATGCGCTGAGTGGCGAGTTGCGCCTGCGTCATCTGGTGCGCTTCTCGCAGAAGGGCCAGTTCACTCTGCCGCCGGTGCGCTTCACCCAGATTTACGCGCCGCAGCATCAGGCCCAGGAAGCGAAAGCCGCCCTCGGTCAGGTCACGGTCAACTGACATGACCCGGCCGCTGCTGTGGCTGCTGATATGTGTGATTCCTGCGCTGGCGACGGCGCAGGATGAGCCGTTGCGCGTGGCGTACAAGGGTGAGTTATTGTCGTTGAATCAGACGCAACTGGTCGCTCGTGAGCCGTTGTCGTCGTCGCTGGATACGCCGGTGGGCAGCCTGTGGAAGCTGTTTGTTTACGCGTGGCTGGTGGATACCGGCGCTCGCGAGCCGGCTTATGAATGTCGCGGGCAGTCGAAAGAGGAAGTCTACTGCTGCTCGGCCGGTGGCAAGATCGAGCGTGATCAGGCGTTGGTGAAATCCTGCGGGTTGTATTTCGAGCCAGCGCGGTTGGGTATTGCGGCTGCGGATTGGCGAACTTATTGGCAGGCGCGGCAGGCGCCTTCGTGGTTGCTGGAATTGCCTTCGGTGCAGCCAGCCACGCGAGTTTCCGTGGCTGACTTGCTCAAGGTGTTGGCTTCGCTGCCAGCGCAGGATCAGATGCGCCGGGTGTTGCTCGATGTGGTGCTGAATGCAGCGGACGGCAATGTCGTCGGTGAACTCGGCGGACGCCTGCGGGTGAAAACCTGGAGCTGGCTCGGCGATCAGGATCCTCATTCGCGGCAGGGTGGTTTTGCCGGTTGGACGGTCGATGGTTCGCCGATCTGGGCGGGCGGGCGTGGCACCAGTCAGATGGTTCTGCGCCATTACGGTCAGGCGTTGGCGACGGTGTTGCCAGCGGCGTGGCCGGCGGAGGCGGGGCGCTGTGTCGAGGTCGGGCTGTTCTCGCGCTACCCGGTCACCCGCGTTCTGGCAGGTGACCGGGTGGTAACTTCCGGCCCGTTACAGGGCGACTACCGCGTCGAATTCGCCAACGGCAACGCGCTGGATATCCACAGCGACGGCGAACTGTTTCTGCTCAACGACAAACTCGTCGCCAGGCTCGATCGCGAAGAATACGTCGCTCGTGTTCTTGAGCGCGAAGCCAAACCCGAGCCCGCCGAAGCCGCCAAGGCCCTGGCTGTGGCGATCCGCACTTATCTGCTGCAAAACGCCACGCGCAACGGTGACTGCCTGAGCATCGACGACAGCAGCACCCGTCAACGGGTCGCGCCACGTCCTGCTTCCGCCGAGTCGCGCAACATCGCCGCATGGACCGCTGATCTGGTACTGGCCGGCAGCATCGTCACCTATCATTCCGATCAACCCGGCCCGGACAAACTCGCTTGGCAACAAGCCGTTGAGCAAGCCAATTCCGGCCAGCGCTACGACGCCATTCTGCTGCATGCCTACCCGCGCGCCAGCCTCAGCCGTTGGGACAACCCGGTCGCCTCCTGCGAGGCATTGCCCGCCGCGCAAGACTGGCTGCAAAAGCAGCGACGCGGCTGGCGTCCGAAGCTGGAGAGCGAAACCGGCTACAACGAAGTCAGCACGTTCGCCGTGTGCAAACTCGCTTTCGGTCGCCCGTTCGTTGATCGCGAACGCCAGCGTATCTATGTGCGCGGCGTCCTGACTTTGCAGGATCGCCTCGACCTGACTCACGAATATCTGCACCTGGCCTTTGAAGCACATCCCAATGGCCAGGATGAAACCTACATCGAAGGGCTCGCCCGTCACCTTTTGCTGGAATAGACCATGACACTTCGTTATCCACAGGTCTTGCTGCTGCTCTGCACGTTGACCGCGCTATCGCCGGCGATGGCCGCCGACAGCGTCAAACTCGACACGCCGATCGGCGGCTGGCGCAGCGGCGCACCGGAAGGCGAGGGCGAAAGCTTCCGTCAGACCGTCAACTACCCGGCCTCCTCGGTGAACACTCCGATTGGTCAAGCCAACACCGCCCGCATCAGCGGCCAGATCAGAGCCACACCGAAGAGCAACGAGCCGGGCCGGCTGATCGTCAACGGCGTCAGCATGCCGCTGAAAATCGACGACAGCGGCCGCTTCGACCGTCCGTTCTCTTTCCCCAACGGTAGCAACAGCGTTGAAGTGCGCAGCCCCGACGGCCAGCAACGCCGCCGCACGCAATTCCTCAACACCAGCGGCGGCGCCACCCCGGCGAAACTGCGCGTGCTGCTGGCGTGGGACAGCGACGGCACCGACCTCGACTTGCACCTCGTCACCCCTGACGGAGCGCACATCTGGTACGGCAACCGCAGCGCCGCCAACGGCGCCGCCCTCGACGTCGATGTCACCACTGGCTATGGCCCGGAAATATTCGCCATGCCGGCGCCCATCAAGGGCCAATACCTGGTGTATGTGAATTATTACGGCGGCGGGTATCGCGGGGATGACGAGGGCGGGGATGAAGCAGTGCAGGCGCTGACCACGGCGCAGGTGACAGTGATTACTGAAGAAGGCACGCCGAGCGAGAAGATGGAGACGTTTTTGATCCCGATGCGCGCAGTCGGCGAACTGACGCTGGTGAAGTCGTTCAGTTATCCGTGAGTCATCTGTTCATTGTTATTGATGGCGAGGTTGTTCAGCGTTGAGGCGAAAGTCGATCTTGCGCGACATCGTAAGCAGCCTCTCGCTCTCGCTTCCCGATAGCGACAACGAACACCAGAACTTCCTGATCAAGTACTTGATAAATCAAGCGGTAGCCTGCGCTTTTGAGCTTCACTTTGTAACAGTCCGGGAGCTCGCGAAGCCGGTTGGCATCTACTCGAGGGTTTTTGAGAACCTCTGCGAGCTTCTTTTTAAACTGCTGGCGAATTGTGTCGCCCAGCTTGTCCCATTCCTTTAAAGCACGACGATCAAACTCGAGACTATAGGTCATCCAGACTGACCTTGACTCGCTGCGGTGCAGCGAGGCGTTCCGTGACTACGGCGATGAGTGCTTCATCTTCATCACTGATCAACGCAGTCTTGAACGGCAATTTGCCTCGCTCGGCGACGTATTGAAGCGTTTGGCGCAATAGCTCGGAGGGCGTTACACCGAGCTTTTCCAACTGTTCGAAGGATCGCTGCTTGAGTTCGTCATCAATTCGAATATTGATGGAGGCCATGATGAAATTCCTGTAATGACAATTGTCTTTACGGTATCAACTGGAGCCTGTGCGGGACAAGAGGTGATTTGAGTTCTAGACGGGAGGGCGGCATTTCCCAGGCATTAAAAAGCCGGCTTGTGGCCGGCTTCTCGGGGACTGGCTTGGCCTATTTTTGGTAAGCCTTGCCAGCCTTCAAAACGTACACCCGGATCTGCGTCCGGCTGTGGGACTTGGTCAGACGTTGGTCTGCCGCGTCGGGCGCTCTCTGAGCCGCGGGGGCGGGTCGATGCGCAAATGTGGGGCGCAGGATACTGAGTTTTGCTTGGAATTCCCAGTCTGAAGTGCGGGTTAGAGCGACTGCTGCAGTAGAAACTCAGGATTTGTACCGCTTTTCAGGGCCTCATCGCGAGCAGGCTCACTCCTACAGGGGGAAGTGCTAGTCGTCAAATCAGAGAAACGGCACCACCGGTCTGCGTTTGCTCAGGGTCGACCACCAGAACACCCAGCCCAATATGTGAATCCTCTGTTCCTCAATCTGTGCCGGCCGGAAGATTTCGTCGGGGTATTCGGCGCTGTTGTGGCTGCGCAGGCGCAGGCCGTTGCCGGGCATGCGGTGCAGGTATTTGATGCGCAGCATGCCGTCGTGTTCGATGGCGTAGATTTCGCCGTCGACGACTTGGGTCAGGCCGCGGTCGATGGCGACGACGGAACCGTCTTCGATACGCTCGGCCATGCTGTTGCCGATCATGTGCGCGCAAATGGCGTCGGAGTGGCGGATGTCCAGTTGATCGAGGTGGGCACGCAGCAGGCGGATCGATTGGTCCGGGTCCTGGATGACGTGGGTTTTGCCGGAGCCGTTGTTGAGCGACGTCTCTTTGAAGAACGCCAGATTGATGTCGTTGGGGTCGATGACGGTGTAGACGCCGCAGATGGCCTGAGCGTCGAAGGTGTCGCCGTTGCTGGCCGGCGTGTTCAGGCTCGGCGACTCTTTGATGCCTTCGCCGGTTTTCAGCCATTCGCTGTTGACGGACAGCAGGCGTGAGACTTCTTCCATGCGATACGCCGGGACGCCCCGGGTGTACCAGTTGTGGACATTTTGGGCTTCCGTGCCCCAGAACTTTGCGAAATCCGTGGTCGAGATGTTCGCTGCTCCCAGGAGTGCCCTGAATCTTGGACCGCTAGTGTTCTTTCTCATAAACACGGAGTCTACGGCCGTGCCAGAGCGGTTTGAATAAACCGGGCGTTCAAAAACGAGCTGAATTTTGCGACCGGATGTAAGACGCTCTTGTGGGAAATTACACAGATTAAAACTTTTCTGTAGTCCGTCATAAACACACTGTTTAAGACGGCTTTTACCGAGCATAAAAAACCCCGGATCAACCGGGGTTTTCTTCAGGCGTTACGCGAGTCGCAGATGCTTAGCCTTTGTAGGCAGCAACCGACTTGGTGATCGCGTCGCGAGCGGCGTCAGCACCGGCCCAGCCTTCGATCTTGACCCATTTGCCTTTTTCGAGATCTTTGTAGTTCGCAAAGAAGTGCTCGATCTGCTGGATCAGCAGTGGCGGCAGGTCAGTGTATTCCTTCACGTCGACGTACAGCTGGGACAGCTTGTCGTGTGGGACTGCGATGACTTTGGCATCGCCGCCGCCGTCGTCGGTCATGTTCAGGATGCCGACTGGACGCGCGCGGATCACCGAGCCTGGCGCAACCGGGTAAGGGGTCACAACCAGCACGTCGAGGGGATCACCGTCGTCAGCCAGGGTGTTCGGGATGTAACCGTAGTTGGCCGGGTAGAACATTGGGGTGGCCATGAAACGGTCAACGAACAGGCAATCGCTGTCTTTGTCGATTTCGTATTTGATCGGCGCGTGGTTGGCCGGGATCTCGATCGCGACGTAGATGTCGTTCGGCAGGTCTTTGCCAGCCGGAATCTTGCTGTAGCTCATTGGGCGTTGCCCCCGTAGTTGACCAAAAACACTTGGCCGGATTGACCAAAAAGTGGCGGCGATTATAGGCATATTCCTACGCCGACGCCACGTACCAGAAGTCGTGCAGCGCTTAGTGTTGCGACTGATAGACCGGGTCGCTGGCCTGAAGTTGCCGCAACCTGGCCAACGGATCCTGACGGTAGAAAAGCTTCAACTGCGCATAGACCTGTGGATAAGCCTCGTGCAGCAGATCCGGAGCACTGAAGAAGTATTCGCTGGTGACCGCAAAGAACTCCGCCGGGTTTTCGGCGGCGTAAGGATCGATGGCCGTTTCGGCATCGGGGTTACGCTCAAGCTGGCCATCAAGATCGTCATAAGCGGCCTGCATGACCTCGGCCCAGTCGCTGACGCGCATGTCGGCGTGCAGCGGCGGCAGTCCGTTGGCGTCGCCGTTGAGCATGTCGAGTTTGTGCGCCAGTTCGTGGATCACCAGGTTGTAACCTTCCCAGCCGCCGCTGGCCATCACGCCCGGCCAGGCGAGGATGATCGGCCCCTGCTGCCAGGCTTCACCGCTGTGCTCGCCGTCCCACTCATGCTCGACGCCACTGGCATCGCGATGACGCTGCGGGCTGAGAAAATCATCGGGATAGAGGACGATTTCGTGGAAACCCTGATACCAGTTCAGATCACCGAGGTTGAGCAGCGGCAATTGCGCCTGGGCCGCGAGCAACAGGCGTTGTTCCTGATGCAACTCGACGCCGGGCAGGGCGGTCAGGTGTTTTTCTTCGAGGAACAGCACGCTGGCTTCGCGCAGCCACTGGTCTTGCTCGGCCGTGATGCCGTCGAGAAAGCTCAGGTGATGGCGCACCCGTTGCCACATGTCGTCGGCAATCGGGTGTTTGGCCAAAATGCGCCGGCGTCGCCAGGCGCTCAGCGACCACATGGCTCAGCGAGTTTCGGCTTTGGCACCGCCGAAACGGCTGCGGACCACGCCGATGATCATCGGCACCAGCGACAGCAGAATGATTGCCACGACCAGCAACGACAGATTTTTCTTGATGAACGGGACGTTGCCGAAGAAGTAGCCCAGCGTCACCAGGCCACCCACCCAGAGGATGGTGCCCAGCACGCTGAAGCCGAAGAAGCGCGGGTAAGGCATTCTCGCCACACCCGCGACGAACGGGGCAAAGGTGCGAATGATTGGCAGAAAGCGCGCCAGGGTCACGGTCTTGCCACCGTGCTTGTCATAGAAGTCGTGGGTCTTTTGCAGGTAGTCGCGGCGGAAAATTTTCGAGTTCGGGTTGTTGAACAGTCTTTCCCCTGCCGTTCGTCCGATCACGTAGTTGGTGCTATCGCCGAGTATGGCCGCCAGCATCAGCAAACCGCCCAACAGTACCGGATCCATGCCGCCACCCGCCGCTACGGCGCCCGCAATGAACAGCAGCGAATCGCCCGGCAGGAATGGCATCACCACCAGACCGGTTTCGCAGAAAATCACCAGAAACAGAATGGCGTAGATCCACGGCCCGTAGTTGGTTACCAGCAAATCGAGGTAAACATCGAGATGCAGGATAAGGTCGAGCGGGTTGAAATCCATGGAGGCACCTGTGTGTCGGCCCGACTCAGCGGGTCTGTGCGGGTGAATCGGGTGTAAGCCTACAGCGAGGTGTAGTTTTTCTTACAAGCCGGAAAGATCGCGATTATACGGTCTGAAAGATGAAAAGCGCGTTGGTTTTGTAGCGGGGGATGTCGGGGTGTGAATATTTGTCAGGGACGCAGGAGTGTTGGGTAAGGCGAAAAGATCGCAGCCTTCGGCAGCCTCTACAGGCTGCGATCTTTTGATCTTAGAGCTCGTCGCTGATCGGCAGCACGTAGTTCTTGAATTCGGTGTCTTCCTTGAAGCCGATGGACTCATAGGTTTTCTGCGCGACTTCGTTATTGCTGCTGGTGGAAACGCGCATACGCACGGCTTGGGTTTCCTTGGCCATTTTCTTCGCGGTGCGGATCAGGTTGTCGGCGACCAGTTGGCGGCGGGCGTCTTCGGCAACATAAATGTCGTTGAGGATCCATACGCGCTTTAGCGATAGCGAGGAAAAGCTCGGATAGAGCTGGCAGAAACCCATCAGTTTCTTGTCGTCATCGTCGGCCAAGGCCAGATAGATCACCGATTCCTTGCGACGCAGACGTTTTTCCAGAAACGCGCGGGAGGAATCCGGGTAAGGCAGGGAACCGTAGAACTCGCGATATTTGACGAACAACGGAGTCAACAAATCCAGATGTTCGAGGGTCGCTTGAATAATCCGCATGATAGGTCTCGTCTTCAAGTGGCTGTCTTCAACTGCTCTGACGGCGATGGGAAACCCTGGCGGCCGTGCATCGATCCTGCCTGAAACCGGCGCAGAAACGCAATGCGGAAACGGTTCAGGTTGTGGGCGGATCGAGTAGGAAGTTTCCTTTAATGTCCGTTTTGGCGTCCGACTCAAGCGTCTGAACCTGCGCTTCGTCTTTCAGATTGACCCCTGACAGCTGCCGCCGACAGGCTTCGCGCATCAGGTACAGCAAGCGATGCGCCGCCATGCCGTAGCTCAAACCTTCCAGCCGGACATTGGAAATACAGTTGCGGTAGGCATCCGTCAGCCCTGTTTTTGGATTGTAGGTGAAATACAAACCCAGGCTGTCCGGCGAGCTGAGGCCCGGTCGTTCGCCAATCAGCATCACCAGCATTTTCGCACCGAGCAATTGGCCAATTTCATCACCGACGGCAACGCGCCCCTGTTCCACCAACACTATTGGCGCGATTGACCATTCATCACCGTCCATTTGCTCTTCCAGACGGCTGAGAAACGGCAGTGTGTGGCGATGCACCGCCAGCGCTGACAGGCCATCGGCCACAACAATTGCCAGATCGACGCCGCCCGGATGTGCCGCCGCGTAATCGCGCAGGTGTTGCGCCGACTCATCACTGAGCTTGCGCCCCAGATCCGGGCGTTGCAGGTAGCTATTGCGATCCGCTGCCGCGCTGTGCAGCAACAGGCTTTCGCGCCCGCGTTCACTCAATTGTGTGCTGAGCCCGACGTGATCGAACGGCAGGTGTACGGCGTCGCGCGCCTGGGCGTGGGCAAACTGGAAATCCAGTTGTGCGCGGGTCGGCAGGCTGGTGCCGGTGCGGCCGAGGGCGATTCGCGCCGGGGTCAGGCGGCGCAGTTCCAGCCAAGGGTTTTGCGGGTCGATGGGCGGTTTTTCCATGTGACTCATCCCAGTTGCGCCAACGCCTGGCGGAAGGCCGGCGGCAGGTTGTTACCGAAGCGAACCTTGCCGTCCGCCTGGGTGAAGATGCCCATATTGGCCAGCCACAGCTCGAACTCTGGCGCCGGTTTCAGCCCCAAAGTCTGCCTGGCGTAGAGCGCGTCGTGAAACGAGGTGGTCTGGTAATTGAGCATGATGTCGTCGGAGCCGGGGATGCCCATGATGAAGTTGATTCCGGCGACACCCAAGAGCGTCAGCAGGGTGTCCATGTCGTCCTGATCGGCTTCGGCGTGGTTGGTGTAACAGATGTCGCAGCCCATCGGCACACCGAGCAACTTGCCGCAGAAGTGGTCTTCGAGGCCGGCGCGGATGATCTGTTTGCCGTTGTAGAGGTATTCCGGGCCGATAAATCCTACGACGGTGTTCACCAGGAACGGCTTGAAATGTCGCGCCACGGCGTAGGCCCGGGTTTCGCAGGTCTGCTGGTCGACGCCATGGTGGGCGTTGGCCGACAGCGCACTGCCTTGGCCGGTTTCGAAATACATCAGGTTCTGTCCGAGGGTGCCACGATTCAGGCTCAGTCCGGCGTCATAGCCTTCCTGCAAGACATTCAGGTTGATGCCGAAACTGGCGTTGGCCGCTTCAGTGCCGGCGATGGACTGGAACACCAGATCCAGCGGCACGCCTCGGTTGATCGCTTCTATAGAAGTGGTGACGTGGGTGAGCACGCAGGCCTGGGTCGGAATGTCGTAGCGCTGGATGATCGCGTCGAGCATTTCCAGCATCGCGCAGATCGAGGCGATGCTGTCAGTGGCCGGGTTGATGCCAATCATCGCGTCACCGTTGCCATAGAGCAGACCGTCGAGAATGCTCGCGGCAATGCCCGACGGTTCGTCGGTGGGGTGATTGGGTTGTAGCCTTGTGGATAACCGTCCGCGTAGGCCGAGGGTGCTGCGAAACTTCGTCACCACGCGGATTTTTTGCGCGACCAGAACCAAATCCTGCACGCGCATGATCTTCGATACGGCGGCGACCATTTCCGGGGTCAGGCCGGGAGCCAGATCACGCAGACTGGTTTCATCGGCGGCGTCGCTGAGCAACCAGTCCCGAAAGCCGCCCACGGTGAGGTGACTGACGACGGCGAAGGCCTGTTTGTCGTGAGTGTCGATGATCAGTCGGGTGACTTCATCGGACTCGTAGGGAATCAGCGCTTCCTGTAGGAAATGCGTGAGCGGGATGTCGGCCAGCGCCATCTGCGCGGCCACGCGCTCGCCGTCGTTGAGTGCGGCGACACCGGCGAGAAAATCCCCGGACCGCGCCGGGCTGGCCTTGGCCATCACATCCTTGAGACTGTCGAAGCGAAAGGTCTGGGCGCCGACGGAATGGGCAAATGCGGCCATGGGGCGGTGTCCTCCGGTAATTACTGCAATCTGCTTTATATAGGAGTGAACCTTTGTGGGAGCGAGCCTGCTCGCGAATACGGACTGACATTCAAACAGTTGTCGACTGACACTCCGCCTTCGCGAGCAGGCTCGCTCCCACATTGGATCTGCATGCACTTCAATAATGCCGGCACCAGGCGAAAGGCCCGGTGCCGGTGCAACTAGATACCTTCGAGCATAGCGTCTGCCGGCGCTTCGGCGCGTTGCTTGGCGGTCAGCTGGAAATACAGGTAACCGGCGGCCATGAAACCCAGGAACACGCAACCGATCAGCGTGTTGAACCACGCCATCGCCACCAGGCATACCACGGCCAGAAACAGTGCAATCGCCGGCACTACCGGGTAGCCCGGCGCGCGGAAGGTGCGCTCCAGATTCGGTTCGGTTTTGCGCAACTTGAACAGGCTGAGCATGCTGATGATGTACATCACGATGGCGCCAAACACCGACATGGTGATCATCGCCGCCGTCAGGGTCATGCCTTGCAGATTGACCAGACCGTCGCTGTAGATCGCCGCGATGCCGATCACGCCGCCGGCCAGAATGGCGCGGTGCGGGGTCTGGAAGCGTGAAAGTTTGGCCAGGCCTTTCGGCAGATAACCGGCGCGGGCGAGGGCGAAGAACTGCCGTGAGTAGCCGAGAATAATCCCGTGGAAACTCGCCACCAGACCGAACAGGCCGATCCATACGAGCATGTGCATCCACGATGAGTTATTGCCAACCACGGCTTTCATTGCTTGCGGCAGTGGATCGTTGATATTCGACAGTTGGCGCCAGTCGCCAACGCCGCCAGCCATGACCATCACACCGATGGCGAGGAACACCAGGGTCAGGATGCCGCTGACGTAAGCCTTGGGAATCGTGCGTTTCGGGTCTTTGGCTTCTTCGGCCGCCATGGCCGCGCCTTCGATGGCGAGGAAAAACCAGATCGCGAACGGTATCGCCGCAAAGATCCCGGGAATCGAGGCCATGCTGAACTCGTTCGAGCCCGACCAGCCGTTGAGCACGAAATTGCTGAAGCTGAAGCCCGGCGCGACCACGCCCATGAACACCAGCAGTTCAGCGACGGCGAGCACGGTGACCACCAGTTCGAAGGTCGCGGCGATGCTGACGCCGAGGATGTTCAGCGTCATGAAGACGAAATAGGCGCCGACGGCGGCGATCTTCGGATCAAGCTCGGGATATTGCACGTTGAGATAAGCGCCGATGGCCATGGCAATCGCCGGTGGTGCAAAGACGAACTCGATCAGCGTGGCGATGCCGGCGATCAAACCGCCTTTCTCGCCGAATGCCCGGCGGCTGTAGGCAAATGGCCCGCCAGCGTGTGGGATCGCGGTAGTCAATTCGGTAAAGCTGAAGATGAAGCAGGTGTACATGGTCGCGACCATCAAGGCTGTGACCAGAAAACCCAGGGTGCCCGCAGTGCCCCAGCCGTAACTCCAGCCGAAGTATTCGCCGGAAATCACCAGGCCGACGGCAATGCCCCATAGGTGCAGGGTGCCGAGTGTGGGTTTGAGCTGTGTGGTGGAAGTCATAAGTCCTCGCTGTCTTTTTTATTGTTTGATTTGTTGGACTTTCAGGTGCGGCGGTTCGGGTGGATGAATGCTGTTCACGCAGCGGCAGTCTTGGTGCAAAACCTGAATGACGGGTACGCAAGGGCCGTGCCAGAGCGGCCAGACCTTGGGTTGGTGGTGTCATTGGGGGCGCCTTCGCTGGCAAGCCATACTCCTACAGATCCTGCGTAATCCTGTAGGAGCAAAGCTTGCTCGCGAACGCCGTTACACGATCAAAAGTCGAACTTAGAAAAAGCCCAACGGATTGATGTCGTAGCTCACCAGCAGGTTTTTGGTCTGCTGATAGTGGTCGAGCATCATTTTGTGAGTTTCACGCCCAACGCCGGACTTTTTGTACCCGCCAAACGCGGCATGCGCCGGGTACAGGTGGTAGCAGTTGGTCCACACACGACCGGCCTTGATGGCGCGGCCCATGCGGTAGGCTCGGTTGATGTCGCGGGTCCACAGGCCGGCGCCGAGGCCGAACTCGGTGTCGTTGGCGATGGCCAGGGCTTCAGCTTCGTCCTTGAACGTGGTGATGCTCACCACCGGCCCGAAGATTTCCTCCTGGAACACGCGCATCTTGTTGGTGCCCTTGAGCAGGGTCGGCTGGATGTAATAACCGGTCGACAGATTGCCCTCGAGTTTTTCCACCTTGCCGCCGGTCAGCAGTTCGGCGCCTTCACCCTTGGCGATTTCCAGGTAAGACAGAATCTTGTCGAACTGCTGCTCGGATGCCTGCGCGCCGACCATGGTGTCGGTGTCCAGTGGGTCGCCACGTTTGATTTGCAGAACTTTCTTCATCACGACGGCCATGAACTCGTCGTAGATCGATTCCTGCACCAGTGCACGGGAAGGGCAGGTGCAGACTTCGCCCTGGTTGAAGAAGGCCAGCACCAGACCCTCGGCGGCTTTTTCGATGAAGGTCGGCTCGGCCTGCATGATGTCTTCGAAGAAGATGTTCGGCGACTTGCCGCCCAGTTCCACGGTCGACGGAATGATGTTTTCGGCAGCGCATTTCATGATGTGCGAACCGACCGGGGTCGAGCCGGTGAAGGCGATCTTGGCGATGCGTTTGCTGGTCGCCAGCGCTTCGCCGGCTTCTTTGCCGAAGCCTTGCACCACGTTAAGCACGCCAGGTGGCAGCAAGTCGCCGATCAGTTCCATCAGCACGGTGATGCCCAGCGGGGTTTGTTCGGCCGGCTTGAGCACCACGCAGTTACCGGCGGCCAGCGCTGGCGCGAGTTTCCACGCGGCCATCAGGATCGGGAAGTTCCACGGAATGATCTGGCCGACCACGCCCAGTGGTTCATGGATGTGATAGGCCACGGTGTTGCCGTCGATTTCGGCCGCGCTGCCTTCCTGGGCGCGCAGGCACCCGGCGAAGTAGCGGAAATGGTCGGCGGCCAGCGGGATATCGGCGTTGAGGGTTTCGCGGATGGCTTTGCCGTTGTCCCAGGTTTCGGTGATCGCCAGCAGTTCGAGGTTCTGTTCGATGCGGTCGGCGATCTTCAGCAAAATCAGCGAGCGCGCCTGCACGGACGTCGAGCCCCATGCATCGGCAGCGGCGTGGGCGGCGTCCAGTGCCTTGTCGATGTCTTCGGCAGTGGAGCGCGGGAATTCGGCAATCGGCTGGCCATTTACTGGCGAAGTGTTGATGAAGTACTGACCTTTGACAGGCGCGACGAACTCGCCGCCGATGTAGTTACCGTACTTGCTCTTGAACGAGACTTTGGCGCCTTCAGTACCGGGGTGAGCATAAAGCATGATTGTTCTCCTTGGCTTTGTACTTATTAGAGAAACGCGCAGGTGCGCTTGCTATAAGCGTAGAGCAAAGGTCGGGCCACTGCCGTGCAGGTCAGGTAAATCAAGGCGTTGCGTGGTTTGTGTCGGACGAGCGGATTGCCGCTGTGACGGTTTCGGTACAGTCGGAGTGACAGTTTGTACCGTTTTCGGCACAGCCAGTGACCGGGTAGTCTTGCCAGCATTGCAATGCCGTAGCGGCTGGAGGATGCTGGGCGTCACCTCAAGCATTGGGCCGCCGAGCCTCGGGGAGAACAATAAGAAATGCACGACAACCATTTGAGTCGCCATGCCCAACAGGTTCTCACCGTTACCCAGGGCAAACCGCACCTGCACGGGCCCGGTGCCGATCCGTCGATTGCCCGGTCGTGGCTGCGTTGCCTTGAGGACTATCACCTCGACCCGGCGCTGAGCATGGCACCGACCGTGCTCGAACACGGACGTGTGCTGGAAAGTCGCGAACGTCTGCAACAGGTTCTGCAGATCGCCGGCACTGAAATGAGCAGCCTGCATCAGCAACTCTCCGGCGCCGGCCACGCGGTGTTGCTGACCGATGCGCGCGGGGTGATCCTCAACTGCGTTACCGCACCCGCCGAACGCAAGATCTTCGAACGCGCCGGCCTCTGGCTCGGTGCCGACTGGAGCGAAGCCTGTGAAGGCACCAACGGCATCGGCACCTGCCTGGTCGAGCGCCAGTCGCTGACCATCCATCAAGATGAACACTTTCGCGGCCGTCACACGGGCCTGACCTGCTCGGCAAGCCCGGTGTTCGACCCGCATGGCGAACTGCTCGCGGTGCTCGACGTGTCCTCGGCACGCCACGACGTCTCGCGTCAGAGCCAGTTCCACACCATGGCGCTGGTCAATCTGTCGGCGAAGATGATCGAGAGCTGCTACTTCCTGCGCTGTTTCGATAACCAATGGTTGCTGCGCTTTCATCTGCAGGCTGAATCTGTCGGCCTGTTCAGTGAGGGCTTGTTGGCGTTCGACGGGGAAGGGCGGATCAGCGCGGTCAACCAGAGTGCGCTGAACCTGCTCGGGCATATTCGCGGTGGCTTGCTGGGGAAACCGGTGGAGGCGTTTTTCGATTGTTCGCTGGGTGAATTGCTTGGCCGCGCGAGTGCCAATGCCAGCGCCAGTTGGCCGCTGCGTACCCGTGACGGGCGGCATTTGTTTGCCGTGTTGCGCGGTGAGTCGCGCAAGCCGTCGCCGATCACCCCGGCAGCAAAAACAATCGAAGCTCCGCGCCTTTCCGGCATCTGCCTGGGGGACGCTGCACTGCAGGCCGATTTCCGCAAAGCGCTGCGCGTGTTCGAGCGCGACGTGCCGCTGCTGATCAATGGTGAGACCGGCTCCGGCAAGGAAGCCTTCGCCAAGGCTGTGCATCTGGCCAGTCAGCGCTCGGGTAAAGCCTTCGTCGCGCTCAATTGCGCAGCCATCCCGGAAAGCCTGATCGAAAGCGAACTGTTCGGCTATCGCGGCGGCAGTTTCACCGGCGCGCGCAAGGACGGCATGCGCGGCAAGTTGCAGCAGGCCGATGGCGGCACGTTGTTCCTTGATGAAATCGGTGACATGCCGCTGGCCTTGCAGACGCGTTTGTTGCGGGTGCTTGAGGATCGGCAAGTGGTGCCGATCGGCGGTGAGCCGGAAGCAGTCAACGTGCGAATCATCAGTGCGACCCACCGCAATTTGCTCGGGCGGGTCGAGGACGGTAGTTTTCGTGAGGATTTGTATTACCGGCTCAATGGGCTGGAAGTCGCGCTGCCGGCATTGCGCGAGCGCAGTGATAAATCGCAGTTGCTGGATTTTCTGCTGGCCGAGGAGGCGGGCGGCGATACGATCCTGATCGAAGAGCCGGCGCGTCAGGCGTTGCTGGCGTTCAACTGGCCGGGGAATGTGCGGCAGTTGCGCAATGTCCTGCGCACGCTGGCGGCGTTGTGTGATGAAGGGCGGATCGGGCTGGAGGATTTGCCGGCGATGATTCGGCAGGGGCGTCCAGTCCTTCCGCCAGCCGAGTCTGGCGAACACCCACTGGCAGACGCAGAGCGGATTGCCCTGCTTAAAACGTTGGAGCAGACGCGGTGGCATATGACGCATACGGCTGAGCAGCTTGGGGTTAGCCGCAATACCCTTTATAGAAAGCTGCGTAAGCATGGCATTGAGCGGCGAGTCAGTTAGAAGGCCCTCACCCTAGCCCTCTCCCACGGGGAGAGGGGACTGACCGAGTCGGTCTGATGATCTACGCCGACCTGAACTATCGAGTCGAACTCAGGATTTGAAGGCAACACAGATCGGCTCCCTCTCCCTCTGGGATAGGGCTGGGGTGAGGGTGGCAGTCTGCAGTCGATCCGAGATGTTAAGACCCACCCACCCGGCCCAATCACCTAAAGAGTGCGATTTCCCCCTCCCTACGCTAACCTGCGGCCATGTTTTACGAGGTCGACTATGCACATTCATATTCTGGGTATCTGCGGGACTTTCATGGGCTCGATGGCGGTGTTGGCCAAAGAGCTGGGCCATCACGTGACCGGCTCCGACGCCAACGTCTATCCACCAATGAGCACGCAGCTTGAAGCCCAGGGCATTCAGCTGACGCAGGGTTACGATCCGGCGCAGCTCGATCCGGCACCGGATCTGGTGGTCATCGGCAACGCCATGTCCCGCGGCAACCCGGCGGTGGAATATGTGCTGAACAAAGGCCTGCCGTACGTTTCCGGCCCGCAGTGGCTGGCTGATCATGTGCTGCAAGGACGTTGGGTGCTGGCGGTTGCCGGCACGCATGGTAAAACCACCACCAGCAGCATGCTTGCCTGGGTGCTGGAGCACGCCGGCATGAGCCCGGGCTTCCTCATCGGTGGTGTGCCGCAGAATTTCTCGGTGTCGGCCCGTCTGGGTGGCACGCCGTTCTTCGTGATCGAAGCTGATGAATACGACAGCGCGTTCTTCGACAAGCGCTCGAAATTCGTTCACTACCGTCCGCGCACCGCAATCCTCAACAATCTAGAGTTCGATCACGCCGACATCTTCCCGGATCTGCCGGCAATCGAGCGGCAATTCCATCACTTGGTGCGTACTATCCCGAGCGAAGGCCTGGTGATCCATCCGACCACCGAGCCTGCCTTGCAGCGTGTGATCGAAATGGGTTGCTGGACCCCGGTGCAAACCACCGGTGCGGGCGGTCAGTGGCAAGTCAAATTGTTGAGCGAGGACGGCTCGGCCTTCGAAGTGATGTTTGAAGGCGTGTCCCAAGGCACCGTCGAGTGGGAGCTGACCGGTCAGCACAACGTCGCCAACGCCTTGGCTGCTTTGGCGGCTGCGCGTCATGTTGGTGTGGTGCCGTCGATGGGCATTGCCGGGTTGAGCGCGTTCAAGAACGTCAAACGCCGTATGGAGAAAGTCGCCGAAGTACGCGGCATCACTATTTACGACGACTTCGCTCATCACCCGACCGCGATTGCCACCACGCTCGACGGTTTGCGCAAGCGTATCGGCGATGCGCCGTTGATTGCGATTATCGAACCGCGTTCCAACTCAATGAAGCTCGGCGCGCACCGTGACGGTTTGCCGGAGAGCGTGAACGATGCCGATCAAGTGATCTGGTACGCCCCGGCGAACCTCGGCTGGGATCTGGCGGGCACGGCTGCACTGTGCACCGTGCCATCGATTGTCAGCGATTCGCTGGAAGGCATCATCGAACGCGTGAAAAGCCAGGCCCAGCCCGGCACTCATGTGGTGATCATGAGCAACGGCGGCTTCGGCGGCCTGCACGGCAAACTCGCCGAGGCGCTGCAATGAACACTCGTTTGCAGAGCAATGGCCCCGAACGCATCACGCTGGCGATGACCGGCGCGTCCGGCGCGCAGTATGGCTTGCGCCTGCTCGATTGCCTGGTGCGTGAAGATCGCGAAGTTCACTTCCTGATCTCCAAGGCTGCGCAACTGGTGATGGCCACCGAGACCGATGTGACGCTGCCACCCAAGCCGCAGACGATGCAGGCGTTTCTGACTGAATACACCGGGGCCGCAGCCGGGCAGATTCGCGTGTATGGCAAGGAAGACTGGATGTCGCCGGTGGCCTCGGGTTCCGGCGCGCCAGCAGCGATGGTCGTGGTGCCGTGTTCCACCGGGACGCTGTCGGCGATTGCCACGGGTGCCTGCAACAACCTGATCGAACGTGCCGCGGACGTGACGCTGAAAGAACGCCGCCAGTTGATTCTGGTGCCGCGCGAGGCGCCGTATTCGAGCATTCATCTGGAACACATGCTCAAGCTGTCGAACATGGGCGTGACCATCCTGCCTGCCTCGCCAGGCTTTTATCACCAGCCGCAGACCATCGATGACCTGATCGATTTCGTCGTGGCGCGGATTCTCAATCTGCTGGGGATTCCTCAGGACATGCTGCCGCGTTGGGGTGAACATCATCTGAGCAGCGATGAATAAGCGGCTGGCGTCTCTGTTGGTGATAGTGCTGGCGCTGCATCTGACGGGTTGCGCCACGGCGCGAACGCTCGATGCGGCCAAGCCCGGGGCGCCGGTGGTGTATTCGGGGACGCGGCTGGATTTGTATGCAATGAATGGCGGGTGTTGCGCGATGGATCGGTTTGGCGCTGAGGCGCCAAGCTATCCGGGGGTGGATCTGCCGGCGAGTGCTTTGTTGGATACGCTGCTTTTGCCGTTGTCTTTGCTCACCGTCATTGGCGTGGGGTTTCAGGCGACTGGCGGATTGTAGGGGAGTGCTTTGCACTCCATTCGCGAGCAGGCTCGCTCCCACAGGGGATACGCGAAACTGTGGGAGCGAGCCTGCTCGCGAAAGCGTCCTCAAAAACGCTGGGGGTTATTTGCCGAGCTTCCTCAGATCATCCGACTCAATCACCCGCACGCCATCCTGTTCTTCCAGCGCCAGTCGCCACATCGCTCGCGCCAGTTGGCACGCCTCGATGCCACGGTATTTACCCGGAATCAGCTTCGACAGCGGCCCGGCCAACTGTTCGGCGAGGCGCGGCTCCGTGCGTTCACCCAACAACAGCGAGGGCCGGCAAATAGTCAGTTGCGGCCAGTCCTGCGCACGCAGTGCCTGCTCCATTTCGCCTTTGACCCGATTGTAGAAAACCGATGATTTCGGATCGGCGCCAATTGCACTGATCACAATCAGATGCCGCGCGCCCATTTCCCGTGCGCGTTTGGCAAACGCCACGACCATGTCCAGATCCACCGCGCGAAACGCCGCTTCCGAGCCCGCTTGCTTGATGGTCGTACCAAGACAGCAATAGGCGATGTCGACGCGCCCCGAAAGCTGCGGCAGAAATACCTGCGGATCACCGACCGGGTTTTCCAGGTGCGGATGCTCGGCCAATGGCCGACGCGAAGGGGCGAGCACGCGGGTGATCGTTGGCTCGTTGAGCAAACGGTCGAGTAGATGTTCACCGGTCAAACCGGTGGCTCCGGCTAGCAAAACGTGCTGAGGCGTCAAGTACATAGTGTCTCTCCCTTGATACTGTTCAGCTTAGTTGCTCTTTATCGCTCCGTCGTTCAATGCAGCACTTTGCAACGCTTTTCTGGCTTGCTGTTTACGCAGCAGTTGCCAGTGCGACAGCACAGTTTTCGGCGCCCAGATTTGCGGCTCGGACGCTTCGAAATTATCCGCCAGTTCTCGCTCGGCGACAGTGGCCTTGGCCAGTTTGAATGCTTGCTCGAGATCGTCGGTCTGGTTCAGCGCCTGGGCGAACAGCGCGTCGCCGAAGTAGGTGAAGTTGGCTTCTTCGGAGCAGCCGAACGAAACGCGATCAGCGCGTGATGCGGTCATGATCAGCGTGCGCTCGTCTTTCAGGGCAGGAATGAAACCGCCTGAGTAGCACGAAGAGATCACGATGATCTTGTCGCGGTTTTTCAGCGGCGCCAGCACGGCGGCGAGTTCGTCGGCGGGCAGATCGGCGAGTTCCATGCGCGGCTGGTCGAGCACCAGTTCATGCTCGGCGGTGCCGTGGCTGGTCAGGTAGATGAACAGCAAGTCTTCCGGGCCACTGCGTTCAGCGAGGGTCTGTGCCGCTCGCCGCAGATTCTCGCGGGTGGCCATCGGCCGGTCGCCGAGGTGGTCACGGTGGTTGACCAGACGGATCTGGCCATACGCGCCAAAACGCGTGGAAAGCATGTTGGCGACGTAGTCGGATTCACGCAGAAACACGCTCTGCTTGCCGTCGCCGCCCAGTGTCAGGGTGTACAGCTCGACCGCTGGCGTCGAGGCCGGAACGGCGGCCAGTGCATCGTTGAGCAGTCGGCCCTGGGCGAGCAGGCCGAGTTCGAGGGTGTCGGGCAGCAACTTGCCATCGGCATCGCGCACGCGCTGGCCGTTGATCCAGGTGCCGCTCATCACGCTGCCATCGGTGAGCACCAGCGTGCCGCGCCCGGAGTAACTGTCGTTGTCGAAACCGCCGATATAAAAGCTGCCGTCGGACAGATTCAGTCGGCCCTGACCGCTGAAGCGCCAGTCGCTGAACTCGCCAACGTAATGGCTGCCGTCGGCACCGATCAATTCGCCCTTGCCGGTCAGCGCGCCTTCCTTGAACTGGCCGAGCCAGACATCGCCGTCGGCATTTTCGTAGCGGCCCTTGCCGTGCAATTGATTGTTCTTGAAGCCGCCGACATAGATGTCACCGTCGGCGCTGTTGAACGTGCCGTTGCCTTCCAGCTGACCGTTGACGAAATGCCCGGTGAACGAGTTGCCGCTGGCGTCGCCACGCTGGCCTTCACCGTTGGGTTTGCCGTGGGCGAACTGGCCTTGATAGGAGCTGCCGTCGTCCATTTCGAGACGGCCGAGCCCGGAATACTGGTCAGCCTTGAATTCGCCACGGTAGGTCATGGCGTTTTCTTTCAGCGTACCTTCGCCATCGCGCCGGCCTTGTTTGAAGCCGCCGGTGTAACTGCTGGCATTGGTGGTCAGGCTGCCCTGGCCGTCGAACAGGCCTTGCTGGAACTGGCCGCGATAGACCTCGCCATTGCTGCCGTGCCATTCGCCCTGACCGTGCCACTGGCCCTTGTCGAACTGCCCGGCGTACCAACTGCCGTTGGGGTAGTCGACGCGTCCCTGACCTTGCAACAAGCCATCGACCAGTTCACCGCGATAGCGTCCGCCATCCGGCAGGCGCGCATCGGGAGGCAACAGCGATTCGCCGTCGCCGCAAGCGGCAAGCAAAAGGGTCATGGCAAGCGGTGCTAGAGAAGCGAGTGGGCGCATAGCGGGATCCGGGCAATTAGGCGACCGAGTATGCCGCAGCTGTGTGACCTAATGCAGCCGGTAAAAACAGTGTTGACGCGAAACAGCGTGCGCTGCTTCGCATCCGGAACGTTTAGACGAAGCAGAGCGACAGTGGCTCGGCGATATAGGCCGGTTTGTCCGAGCCTTCTATCTCAAGCGTTGCGGTGGCTTTGAGCAGCCACTGGCCAGGTTTTTTCTCGGTGACTTCAACCATATCCACCTTCAGGCGGACTTTCGAATTGACCTTGACCGGCTGGATGAAGCGCACGCTGTCCAGACCATAGTTGACCACCATCTTCACGCCTTGCGGCAGGACGAGGATGTCTTCCATCAGTTTCGGCATCAGCGACAACGACAGGAAGCCGTGGGCTATGGTGCTGCCAAATGGCGTTTGCGCGGCTTTGACCGGGTCGACGTGAATGAACTGATAATCCCCGGTGGCTTCGGCGAACAGGTTGATGCGTTCCTGATCGATGGTGAGCCATTCGGAACGTCCGAGTTCCTTGCCGACATAATCTTTGAGCTCTGCAACGGGAACATAGGGCATTGAGACTCTCCTTGGGTTCATCGGTTTTATAGTTTTTTGGGTGGGGGATTTGACCGCCCTGCGAACCACTGTAGATCATCATGGCGATTTGCTCCGGTCAACCGACCATGCTTTTGGCGAATGCCGATCCATAGCGCAGGCGTGCTTATAATGCCGAGCCCCCGCTGGGTGAAAAGTAAGACGGAGATGTCGGATGTTGCTACGTGGCCTGACCCTGCTGGTGCTGTTCCAATTGCTCGGCACGGCGATCAATCATTTGCTGTTGCCGGTGCTGCCGGGGCCGATCATCGGCCTGCTGCTGTTGCTGATATTCCTGATCATTCGCGGTGAAGTCGGCGAGCCACTGAACCTGGCGGCCGGCAGTCTGCTGCGTTATCTGCCTTTGTTGCTGGTGCCGCCGGCGGTGGGTGTAATGGTTTACGCCACGGCAATTGCCGCGGATTTCTGGGCGATTGTCGGCGCCCTGGTGGTGTCGCTGATCCTGTCGATGGCCTTTGCCGGCGTGCTGATGCAACGCATGGTCAAGCGGCACGCGCACCGCTCGGAGGAGTCCTGATGCTCTTTGATTGGCAGGGTGCCTGGGCTTCGGTCATTCATCACCCGTTGTTCGGCATAGGCATCACGCTCGGCGCCTATCAACTGGTGCTGGCGGCGTTCGAGAAAACCCGCTGGATCTTTCTGCAACCGGTGCTGGTCTCCATGCTGTTGGTGATCGGCGTGCTGGTCGGCTGTGGCCTGACTTATGCCGAGTACCGCAAGAGCACCGAGATCCTCAGCATTCTGCTCGGCCCGGCAACGGTGGCGCTGGCGGTGCCGTTGTATTTGAACCTCAAACGCATCCGCCAATTGTTCTGGCCGATTTTTACTACGCTGGTGATAGGCGGGGTGGTTGCGACGGGCATGGGCGTTTTGCTCGGTTGGTGGTTCGGCGCCGAACACATGATCCTGATGACCATGGCGCCGAAGTCGGTCACTTCGCCGATTGCGATGTTGGTGGCGGAGCAGATCGGTGGCGTCGCAGCACTGGCTGCGGTGTTCGTGCTGATTACCGGGGTGATCGGCGCGATCTTCGGCCCGACGCTGTTGAACCGTCTCGGTGTGCACAGCCCCGAGGCGCGCGGCATGGCGCTGGGCATGACCGCGCACGCGGTCGGCACGGCGGTGGCGATGCAGGAAAGTGATGAGTGCGGCGCCTTCGCGGCGCTGGCGATGAGTCTGATGGGCGTGGCCACGGCGGTGTTCCTGCCGTTGGCGGTGTCGATGGTAGTGTAAGGAAATGTCTATGAGTCTGCCGCTTTTCCCGCTGAACACAGTGCTGTTTCCCGGCTGCAACCTCGATTTGCAGATCTTCGAGGCGCGCTATCTCGACATGATCGGCCGCTGCATGAAACAGAGCGGTGGTTTTGGCGTGGTGTGCATTCTTGAGGGCGACGAAGTTGGCCTGGCGCCGGAAGGTTTTGCGCTGGTTGGTTGCGAGGCACGGATCACCGACTTCCAGCAACAGGACAACGGCTTGTTGGGAATTCGCGTGCAGGGTGGGCGCCGCTTCAATGTATTGCGCACTGAAGTGCAGCGCGATCAGTTGATCCTCGCCGACGTCGAATGGCTGGACGATGAACCCGAGCAACCGTTGCAGGACGAAGACGCCGATCTGGTGGCGTTGCTCAAGGCCTTGGCCGAACACCCGATGGTCGAGGCGTTGAACATGGGCACTGACGCGCTTGGCCAGCAGTCGCTGGCCAATCAGTTGGCGTATCTGTTGCCGTTCGCCGAAGAAGACAAGATCGACCTGCTGCAACTCGACGATCCACAGCAGCGGCTGGATGCGATCCAGGCGTTGCTCGATGAGTTGCAGGGCGAGTTGTTTGCCTGACTGACTGCAAAAGATCGCAGCCTGCGGCAATTCCTACATGACAAACACTCAGCTCATGTAGGAGCTGCCGCAGGCAGCGATCTTTTGATCTTCAATAGGCGTAGCGCAGCATCGTGTTCGGCAAATGCCGAAACACAAACAGACTGAACAACACCAGCAAGGCCGGCAAAATCAACCACCAGACCTTGACCGGCATGGCATTGAGCGGCTCTTTACGCTGGCTCAACCACAGTCCCGCCGCACACACGCACGCCGCCAACATCGCCCCGGCGAGGATGTCCGTCGGCCAATGCGCCCCCAGGTAAACCCGCGATAACGCAATCGACAACGCCGGAATGCAACCGAGCAGCAGCCAGGTCAGGCGCATGCGCGGCGGTTGTCCCCGGCCTGCCAGAACGGCCAGCACCAGGAACAGCGCAAACGAGCCGGATGCGTGGCCGCTGGGCATGCTGTAACTGGTCAGCGGATCACTCAACACTTCCGGGCGTACCCGAGCGAAAAACATTTTGGTGCCGGTGTTCAGCAACGCTGTGCAGAGCAACACGCCGCCGGCAAAGATTGCCTGACGCCATTGTCGACACAGCAGCAACAGGCCGGTAAGCAGGGCGCTGAACATCAGCATGTTGCGGAATTCGCCGATCAGGGTAAACGTCACCGCGATCTCATCGAGCATCGGTTGACGATGCTCCTGCACCAGGGTCATCACGCCTTGATCGAGCGCCGTCAGGTACGGATAACCGATGAACAGGCCAATCAGGATCAACAGGCTCATGCTGCTGATCCAGATCGTCGCGCGGCGATGGCGGCGCAGGCTGCTGTTGACGCTGAGGCCGACCATTACCGCAATGCTTGCTGCAACAATCCCCGCTTCCAGCCAGAAGCCCTCCGGCAGTGGCAAGCGAATCGCCGCGCCGGTTGCCCAGCCCGGCAGCAGGTAAGCGAGGCTCCAGCCGGCGGCGGCCAACAGGCTGACGGCGGCAAAACGCGGGAAGGGCATGTCGCACATCCCGGCAACCATTGGCAGCATCGGACGCAAAGGGCCGATGAAGCGACCGACCAACAGGCTCGCGATGCCGTAGCGCTGGAAATAGCTTTCGGCGCCGGCCATCCATTCCGGATGATGGCGCAGCCCCGGCAAGCGGCGGATGTTCTGGTGGAAGTGGCGGCCGAGGAAATACGAAATCAAGTCGCCGAGAATCCCGCCGAGGAAACCCAGCAGCAAGGTCTCGCTCAACGACAGCGCGCCGCTGCCGGCCAATACGGCGATGGCAAACAGCAGCACCGTGCCGGGCACGATCAAACCGGCAATCGCCAGGCACTCCACGCAAGCAACGATGAACACCGCTGCGGCCAGCCACTGCGGATTGGCCGCCAGCCAACCGGTCACGCTATCGAGCCATGGCCCCATACAAACAACTCCAAATCATTAGTGGCCTCCTGTAGGAGCTGCCGCAGGCTGCGATCTTTGCTTTGCAAAAGATCAAAAGATCGCAGCCTTCGGCGGCTCCTGCAGGAGTGTGTATTTACAGCAGAAAATAGTCGCGGCCTTCGACCTGACCCCGGCGCAACGGGTTCCGCGTGCACCATTGCGCGTAGGTCGCGTCGACGAAGCGGTACATCAAGTGTTCGTCGCGGCCGTGGGGGATGCCCAAACGGGTGGTCTGGATAATGTGCGAAGGTGCGGGCCCGGTGTCTTCTACCAGAAGTACTTCGTGATCGAAACGTTTGGCGTCCCACATCGGCACTTTCAGCCCGAGTGCCTTGCACAGCAAGGTCTGCCCGGCGCAGAGCTTCTGCGAAGGGCGGGCACGCCCCTGAGCATCGGGATTGTTCAACAGCATCTGCGCCAGACTCGCCGGACCACTGATGTCATCGACCCACGGATAAGCGGATTTGATCAGTACGGCGTTGCCCGGACCCTGCGCGCTGAAGTTCAGCGAATCGCCGCCACGGGCGTAATACATATAGATGTGGCCGCCATCCAGAAACAAAGCCTTACGCTTTTCCGTATAGCCAAGGGAGGCATGACTGCCTTTTTCCGCGCAGTAATACGCTTCGGTTTCGATGATCCGCGCGCTCAGCCATAAGTCGCCAACCCGATGGCGGATGACTTTGCCGAGCAGATCTTGCGCGAGCACTTGCGCGTCGCGGTCGAAAAAAGCGTCCGGGAGCCCCAGCGGCAGGCGCTCGGCGTGGGAGCGAACGGTCAGGTTGGACATGGCAGGCAAGGTTTATCCAGGCTGAAGAGGTCGTGATGATAACAATGCGCGGCTTAATTACGGCTGAACGTCGGCGATTCAAGGCTCATTTCGACCATCCGCCCGTCACCGCTGTTAGTCCCGAGACGCGACAGCTATAATCTGCCGCTTTCCTCTTTGCCAAGACCCCAGCAGACCATGACTGAGTCCGTTCTTGACTATATGACCCGATTGGGTCGCGCCGCCCGCGAAGCTTCCCGGGTCATCGGCCGTGCCAGCACCGCGCAGAAAAACCGCGCCTTGCAGGCTGCTGCCAATGCGTTGGACGCTGCGCGCGCCGAACTGGCTGCAGCCAATGAACAGGATCTGGCCGCCGGTCGCGCCAACGGTCTGGAACCCGCGCTGCTGGAGCGCCTGGAACTGACCCCGGCACGCATCGACGGCATGATCGTCGGCCTGCGTCAGGTCGCAGCGTTGCCGGACCCAGTTGGCGCGATCCGTGACATGAGCTTCCGTCCGTCGGGCATTCAGGTCGGTAAAATGCGCGTGCCACTGGGCGTGATCGGGATCATTTACGAATCCCGACCGAACGTGACCATCGATGCCGCAAGCCTGTGCCTGAAGTCGGGCAACGCAACCATCCTGCGCGGTGGCTCCGAAGCGATCCATTCCAACCGTGCCATCGCTGCCTGCATTCAACGCGGTCTGGCCGAGGCAGAATTGCCCGCCGCCGTGGTGCAAGTGGTCGAAACCACCGACCGCGCCGCCGTCGGCGCGATGATCACCATGCCCGAGTACGTCGACGTGATCGTGCCGCGCGGTGGTCGTGGCCTGATCGAGCGCATCAGCCGCGATGCCCGCGTGCCGGTGATCAAGCATCTGGACGGCATCTGCCACGTTTACGTCAGTGCCCACGCCGATCTGCCGAAAGCCCAGCGTATCGCTTTCAACGCCAAGACCTATCGGTATGGCATCTGCGGTGCGATGGAGACCTTGCTCGTCGATCAAACCGTTGCCAAGGATTTCCTGCCGTCGATGGCTGCCCAGTTCCGCGAAAAAGGCGTCGAGCTGCGCGGTTGCGCGCGCACCCGGGCGATCATCGAGGCCGTGGCGGCCAGCGAAGACGACTGGAACACCGAATATCTGGCGCCGATCCTGTCGATCCGTGTGGTCGACGGTCTGGATCAAGCCATCGAACACATCAACCATTACGGCTCGCACCATACCGACTCGATCGTCAGCGAAAACCTCGCCGACACCCGCCGTTTTGTGGCGGAAGTCGACTCGGCGTCGGTGATGATCAACACCCCGACCTGCTTTGCCGATGGATTTGAATACGGATTGGGTGCCGAGATCGGCATTTCTACTGATAAGCTGCACGCCCGTGGCCCGGTGGGCCTCGAAGGACTGACCTGCGAGAAGTACATCGTCGTTGGTGATGGCCAGTTGCGCGGCCAGGCGACGGTCTGACTTGACCGACCTCGACCTGACAGCGCCGCGTACCGGCAGCGAGCCCCGGCCCCGTCGCATCGGCGTACTGGGCGGAACGTTCGATCCGGTGCACATCGGTCATTTGCGTGGTGGCCTGGAAGTCGCAGAAGCGCTTGCGCTCGACGAATTACGCCTGACGCCGAGCGCCCGCCCGCCGCATCGCAATACGCCGCAAGTGTCGGCGCAGGATCGGCTGGCGATGGTCGAGTGCGCGGTGGCCGGAGTGCCGCCGCTGGTGGTGGACGCCCGCGAATTGCAGCGGGATAAACCGTCCTACACCATTGATACCCTGGAGTTGATGCGCGCCGAAATGCCCGCCGAGACCCAGGTTTTTCTGCTTTTGGGCTGGGACGCATTTTGCGGCCTGCCCACTTGGCACCGCTGGGAAGAGTTGCTCCAGCATTGCCACATCCTGGTGCTACAGCGCCCGGACGCCGACAGCGAACCGCCGGATGCCTTGCGCAACCTGCTGGCAGCGCGTTCGGTGAGCGACCCGCTGGCCCTGAAAGGGCCGAGCGGACAGATTGCATTCGTCTGGCAGACACCGCTCGCGGTTTCCGCCACCCAGATCCGTCAACTGCTGGCCAGCGGTAAGTCGGTACGTTTCCTGGTGCCCGACGCGGTCCTGGCCTACATCGATGCGCACGGTCTGTATCGTGCGTCGAACTGAACAAGGCGTGCTTCACTGATACGAATCCACGTGTCGCCAAGCCGCCGAATATATGAGCAAAACGAGTTTTATATGACTGACAAAGACCAAACCAAAGTAAAGCGCAAAGGCACATTCAAGAGCGCCCCGCTGCCAGAGCCGGTCAACACCAATGAGCCGCTCAAAGGCGACGAACTGGTCAAACTGGCCGTAGCTGCCCTGGAAGACGTCAAGGCACAAGACATCCAGATCATCGATGTTCGCGACAAGCAGAGCATCACTGACTACATGATCATCGCCACTGGTACGTCCAATCGCCAGATCAACGCGATGCTCGACAAGGTTCGCGAAGAAGTCAAAAAGCAGGGCGCCAAGCCGCTGGGCGAAGAAGGCAAGGGCGACAGCGACTGGGTGCTGTTGGACCTGGACCTGGTGATCGTGCACATGATGACTGCCTCGGCACGTCAGTTCTACGACCTGGAACGCCTGTGGGCTGGTGCTGAGCAAAGCCGTGCGGCAGACGCCAAGCACCACAGCCCGGAAAACACCCACGAGCATTTCACCAAGCTCAATAAAGACCAGCTGTAAGGGATTGCTGTGCGACTGCGCCTGATCGCCGTCGGTTCACGCATGCCCAAGTGGGTGGAAGAAGGCTGGCATGAATATGCCAAGCGTCTTCCGTCCGAGCTGGCGCTGGAACTGGTGGAAATTCCGCTCAATACCCGTGGCAAGAATGCCGACGTGGCCCGTTTCATCCGCCAGGAAGGCGAAGCCATGCTGGCCAAGGTCGGGCCGAACGAGCGGATTGTCACGCTGGAAGTCCACGGTAAACCCTGGAGCACCGAACAGTTGGCGGTCGAACTCGACCGCTGGCGGCTGGATTCGCGCACGGTCAATTTCATGGTCGGTGGCCCGGAAGGGCTGGCGCCGGAAGTCTGTGCCCGCGCCGATCAGCGCTGGTCGTTGTCGCCGTTGACGTTGCCGCACCCGCTGGTGCGGATCCTGATCGGCGAACAGTTGTATCGTGCCTGGACCGTGCTGTCCGGTCACCCTTACCACAAGTAATCCTGCCCTCATGTCTCAGCCGATCCGCATCAAGGACCACGAAAAAGACGCACGCTTAGTGCGTAGCCGCGTCGTGTTCGGGGCCATTGCGATCGTGTTGCTGATCGGTGTGTTGATCGCGCGGCTGTATTTCCTGCAGGTGATCCAGTACGAGTACCACTCGACCCTTTCGGAAAACAACCGCGTCCACGTGCAGCCGATTCCGCCGACGCGCGGGCTGATTTTCGACCGTAACGGCGTGGTGGTGGCGGACAACCGTCCAAGCTTCAGTCTGAGCATGACCCGCGAGCGCTCCGGCGACTGGCAGCAAGTGCTCGATGTGATTGTCGAAGTGCTGGAGCTGACGCCCGAGGATCGGGTGATCTTCGAGAAACGCATGCGTCAGGGGCGCCGGCCGTTCGAGCCGGTGCCAATCCTGTTCGAGCTGACCGAAGAGCAGATCGCCCGCATCGCGGTGAATCAGTTCCGTCTGCCCGGCGTCGAAGTGGTTGCGCAACTGGTTCGTCACTACCCGCAGGGCGCGCACTTTGCGCACTCGGTGGGTTACATGGGGCGGATCAACGAGAAAGAGCTTAAAACCCTCGATCCGGTCAACTACAGCGGCACCCATCACATCGGCAAGACCGGCATCGAGCGTTTCTACGAGCCGGAATTGCACGGTCAGGTCGGTTACGAAGAGGTCGAGACCAACGCCCGTGGCCGTGTTCTGCGCGTGCTCAAGCGTACCGATCCGATTCCCGGCAAAGACATCGTCCTCAGCCTCGACATCAAATTGCAGGAGGCGGCCGAAGCCGCGCTCGGCGGGCGTCGTGGCGCGGTGGTGGCGCTGGATCCGAAGACCGGCGAAGTGCTGGCGATGGTCAGCCAGCCGAGTTTCGACCCGAACCTGTTCGTCACCGGGATCAGCTTCAAGGCCTATGCCGAGTTGCGCGATTCCATTGACCGGCCGCTGTTCAACCGTGTGCTGCGCGGTCTGTACCCGCCGGGCTCGACGATCAAACCGGCGGTGGCGATTGCCGGTCTCGATTCGGGTGTGGTGACGGCGTCGAGCCGAGTGTTCGACCCGGGCTATTACATGCTGCCCAACTACGACCACAAGTACCGTAACTGGAACCGCACCGGTGATGGCTTCGTCGACCTCGACACGGCGATCATGCGTTCCAACGACACCTACTTCTATGACCTGGCGCACAAGCTGGGCATCGATCGGCTGTCGGCTTATATGAACAAGTTCGGCATCGGCCAGAAGGTCTCGCTGGACATGTTCGAAGAATCCCCCGGCCTGATGCCGTCCCGCGAATGGAAACGTGCGACGCGCAAACAGGCGTGGTTCCCCGGCGAAACCCTGATCCTCGGGATCGGCCAGGGCTACATGCAATCGACGCCACTGCAATTGGCCCAGGCCACAGCGCTGGTCGCCAACAAAGGCGTGTGGAACCGTCCGCACCTGGCCAAATCCCTCGAAGGGGTGAAGCCGATCGACGAAAACCCGATACCGGACATTGTCCTGCGCGACCCGTCGGACTGGACCAAGGTCAACCACGGTATGCAGCAGGTCATGCACGGCGCCCGTGGTACCGCGCGTAAAGCCGCCATTGGCGCGCAATACCGTATCGCCGGTAAATCGGGTACGGCCCAGGTCGTTGCGATCAAGCAAGGCGAGAAGTACGACCGTTCCAAGGTTCAGGAGCGCCACCGCGACCACGCCTTGTTCGTCGGCTTCGCCCCGGCCGATGATCCACGCATTGTGGTGTCGGTGATGGTCGAGAACGGTGAGTCCGGCTCCGGCGTCGCCGCGCCGGTAGTACGTCAGGTCATGGACGCCTGGCTGCTCGATCAGGACGGACGTTTGAAGGCCGAATACGCCAGCCCAATCAGTGCGGAGGCTACGGCCCGTGATGAATAATTTTGATCGCATGCTCTCCAGTGAGGATGTGATGCGTCGCCGCGCGACGTTGCTGCAAAGACTGCATATCGATGGCCCGTTATTGATTCTGTTGCTGATCCTCGCCGCCGGCAGTCTGTTCGTGCTGTATTCGGCGAGTGGCAAGAGCTGGGATCTGCTGGCCAAACAGGCCACTTCGTTTGGCATCGGTCTGGTATCGATGATTGTCATTGCCCAGTTCGAACCGCGCTTCATGGCGCGCTGGGTGCCGCTCGGTTACGTGATCGGGGTGGTGCTGCTGATGGTGGTGGACATCATGGGCCACAACGCCATGGGCGCTACACGCTGGATCAACATTCCCGGGGTGATCCGCTTTCAGCCCTCGGAATTCATGAAGATCCTGATGCCGGCGACCATCGCCTGGTACCTGTCGAAACGCACGTTGCCGCCGCAGCTCAAGCATGTCGGCATCAGTTTGATGCTGATCGGTGTGCCGTTCATTCTGATCGTGCGCCAGCCCGACCTTGGTACGTCGCTGCTGATTCTCGCTGGCGGTGCGTTCGTGCTGTTCATGGGCGGGTTGCGCTGGCGCTGGATCCTCAGCGTGCTGGCCGCTGCCGTACCCGTGGCCGTCGCCATGTGGTTCTTCATCATGCACGACTACCAGAAGCAACGAATCCTGACGTTCCTCGACCCGGAAAGCGATCCGTTGGGCACGGGCTGGAACATCATTCAGTCGAAAGCCGCCATCGGTTCCGGTGGCGTGTTCGGCAAAGGCTGGCTGCTCGGCACCCAGTCGCACCTGGACTTCCTGCCGGAAAGCCACACCGACTTCATCATTGCGGTACTGGGCGAAGAATTCGGTCTGGTGGGCATTTGTGCGCTGCTGTTGATCTATCTGCTGTTGATTGGCCGGGGCCTGGTGATCACCGCTCAGGCACAGACGCTGTTCGGCAAATTGCTCGCTGGCGCGTTGACCATGACGTTTTTTGTTTACGTTTTCGTCAACATCGGTATGGTCAGTGGCCTGTTGCCGGTCGTAGGGGTGCCGTTGCCGTTCATTAGCTACGGAGGAACTTCGCTGGTGACGCTGCTGTCAGCGTTTGGGGTTTTGATGTCGATCCATACCCATCGCAAGTGGATCGCACAGGTTTGAATAAGGTGAAGAGTTCAATGCAAGTAATGCGTGGCTGGGCGACTCGATGCGCGCCGCTGGTTGGCCTGATGGGCCTGCTGGGGAGCGTGCAGGAAGCGCTGGCCGGCGAATACGAAGGCTCGCCGCAGGTGGCCGAGTTCGTCGGTGAAATGACCCGCGACTACGGTTTCGCCGGTGAGCAACTGATGGGGGTTTTCCGCGAGGCTCAGCGCAAGCAGGCGATTCTCGACGCCATCTCCAGACCTGCAGAGCGGGTCAAGCAGTGGAAAGAATACCGCCCGATGTTCATCACTGACGCGCGTATTGCGCGAGGTGTGGACTTCTGGCGTCAGCACGAGGCGACACTGGCCCGTGCCGAGCAGGAATACGGCGTACCGGCACAAGTCATCGTGTCGATCATCGGCGTTGAAACCTTTTTCGGACGTAATACCGGTAATTACCGGGTGATCGATGCCTTGTCCACGCTCGGTTTCGACTATCCTCCGCGTGCCGAATTTTTCCGCAAGGAATTGCGTGAGTTTCTGCTGCTGGCCCGTGAAGAGCAGGTCGATCCGCTGACCCTCAAAGGCTCCTACGCCGGGGCCATGGGCTTGCCGCAGTTCATGCCGAGCAGCTTTCGCGCCTATGCGGTGGATTTCGACGGTGACGGCCACATCAATATCTGGAACAACCCGGACGATGCGATCGGCAGCGTCGCGAGTTATTTCAAGCGTCACGGCTGGGTGGCGGGCGAGCCTGTGGTCAGCCGCGCCGATGTGCGTGGCGATCAGGTCGATGCCGGCCTGACCACGGGCATCGAGCCGACAAAGACCGTCGGAGAGTTGCGGGCGCTGGGCTGGTCGAGTCATGATGCGCTGCGCGATGATATGCCGGTGACTGCATTTCGCCTCGAAGGCGAAAATGGCCCTGAATACTGGATGGGCCTGAAGAATTTCTACGCGATCACGCGTTATAACCGCAGCGTGATGTACGCCATGGCCGTACATCAACTGTCTGAACAGCTGGTACAAGCACGGGGCGTCAAGTAATGCGGGCATTGCCTAACAATAAACCCCTGAAGCTGGTGGCATTCGCTGCGTTGGCGGTGCTGGTCGCCAGCTGCACGACCAGCCGTTCGCCGACGCCGAAAACCTCCAATACCGCTGTGCGAGCGCAGCCGGGTCTGGACATCAACCGCGCGCACAAAGACGGCGCGCCGTGGTGGGACGTCGATGTTTCGCGCATCCCTGATGCCACACCGACCCTGCACACTGGCCCGTACAAGGCCAACCCGTACACCGTGCTGGGCAAAACCTATTTCCCGTTGCAGGAATCCAAGACCTACGTTGCCTCGGGCACGGCGTCCTGGTACGGCACCAAGTTTCACGGTCAGAACACCGCCAATGGCGAGGTCTACGACCTGTACGGCATGAGTGCTGCCCACAAGACATTGCCACTGCCAAGTTACGTTCGGGTGACCAACCTGGACAACAACCGCACGGTGATCCTGCGGGTCAATGACCGTGGGCCGTTCTATTCCGATCGCATCATCGACTTGTCGTACGCCGCCGCGAAAAAACTCGGTTACGCCGAAACCGGCACCGCGCGCGTCAAGGTTGAAGGCATCGATCCGCAGCAGTATTGGGCAGCCAAGGGCCGTCCGGCACCGTTGATGCTCAACGAGCCGCAGGTCGCGCAGAACAGCGCGCCGGTGATCACGGCGTCGGCCGGCACCGTCGAGCAGTGGACGCCGCCACCGCAGCAACATGCCTCTGACACCGTCCCGGTGCCGATGAGTGCAAAAAAAAACGCTTCTGCAACAGCAACTGGCCAGTATCTGCAGGTGGGCGCGTTCGCCAACCCGGACGCTGCAGAACTCCTGAGGTCGAAGCTCAGCGGGATGGTGAGCGCTCCGGTGTTCATCAGCTCGATCGTGCGCAATCAGCAGACCCTGCATCGGGTGCGTCTGGGGCCGATCGGTTCGCCGGGTGAAATTGCCCAGGTGCAGAACAGCGTGCGCCTGGCCAACCTTGGTTCGCCAAGTGTGGTCACGGAATAAGCAATACGTAGGACTTGATTGACGATTCACCAGCGATTGGGGGGTGAATCAGGTTGTTGGCTCGTCGAAGAACAAAAGCCCGGCAAGGGTGACTGGAGTGAGCAACTGAATACGCGATGGCTCGTTAGAAAGTCATCTGATTAAATTTTGCCTTAGGGCAGTTTCCATTAGCGATTTCGAGAGACGGATGAACATCACCACCTTTGCCAAACGCCTGTGTCTGCTAGTCCCGCTGCTCCTCTCGCCAGCCGCCTTCGCGGCCGAGATGATGCCGTCGCCACCACAACTGGCCGCCAAAGCCTACGTCCTCATGGATGCCGCCAGCGGCAACGTGCTGGTAGAAAGCAACGGTGACCAGCGTCTGCCGCCGGCCAGCCTGACCAAGCTGATGACCGCGTACATTGCGACCCTGGAAATCCGTCGTGGCCAGATCGGTGAAAACGACCCGGTGACCGTCAGCGAAAACGCCTGGCGTACCGGCGGTTCGCGGATGTTCATCAAAGTCGGCTCGCAGGTGACGGTCAGCGACCTGCTGCACGGCATCATCATCCAGTCCGGCAACGACGCCAGCGTGGCACTGTCCGAGCACATCGCCGGCAGCGAAGACGCTTTCGCCGACCTGATGAACAAAACCGTGACTGATCTGGGCATGAGCAACACCCACTTCATGAACCCGACCGGTCTGCCAAATCCTGAGCACTACTCGTCGGCTCACGACATGGCGATCCTGGCGCGCGCGATCATCCACGAAGACCCGGCTCACTACGCGATCTACTCGCAGAAAGAGTTCTTCTGGAACGGCATCAAGCAGCCTAACCGCAACCTGCTGCTGTGGCGTGACAAGACCGTTGACGGTCTGAAAACCGGTCACACCGACGAAGCCGGCTACTGCATGGTGTCCTCGGCTGTACGTGATGGCCAGCGCCTGATTGCTGTGGTGTTCGGCACCAACAGCGAAGTGGCTCGCGCCGCTGAGACCCAGAAGTTGCTGACCTACGGCTTCCGCTTCTTCGAAACCCAGACCTTCTATCAGAAGGGCACCGAACTGGCTCAGGCCCCGGTGTGGAAAGGCACCACCAATCAAGTCAAGGCCGGCCTGGCTGAAGACCTGACCATGACCCTGCCAAAAGGCCAGCTGAAAAAGCTCGCAGCCAGCATGACCATGAACCCGCAACTGACCGCGCCAATCGCCAAGGGCGACGTGATCGGTAAAGTCGAAGTGAAACTGGAAGACAAGGTTGTGCACAGCGCCGACCTGATCGCTCTGGACGCTGTCGAGGAGGGTGGTATCTTCCGCCGCATGTGGGATAGCATCCGTCTATTCTTCTACGGCTTGTTCAACTGATTTGTGTTGACCTGCATGGCCCCGCCCCGATCCGGTGCGGGGCCATGCGCGTTACCACGGCTTAAGAGGCCGTTACGCCATGACCGATACCGAAGTAAAGGCGCCAAAGATCGAATTCCCGGTGACTGATTATCCCGTTAAGGTGATCAGCGATACCGGAGTGGGCAACAAAGACAAGATCATCGACATCGTCAAAAAACACGCGACCATCAATGATGAGCGTATCGACGAACGTCAAAGCACCAACGGCAAATACACCACGATTCAGTTGCACATCGTCGCGACCGACCAGGATCAGCTGTACAACATCAACAGCGAACTGCGGGCGACCGGCTTCGTGCATATGGTGTTGTGATGCCGGGCACGCTGGGCTTTCGTGAGCTCGGCCAGATGGCGTACGAGCCGGTCTGGCATGCCATGCAACGCTTTACCAACGAACGCGGCAGCGATGCCGCCGACGAAATCTGGCTCGTCGAACACCCGCCGGTGTTCACTCAGGGCCAGGCCGGCAAGGCCGAACACCTGTTGCTGCCGGGCGATATCCCGGTGGTGCAGGTCGATCGCGGCGGCCAGGTGACTTATCATGGCCCCGGCCAATTGGTGGCTTACTTGCTGCTGGATGTGCGCAAGCTGGGTTTCGGCGTGCGCGATCTGGTCAGTCGCATGGAGCTTTGCCTGATTGAACTGCTGGCCAGCTACGGGGTAACCGCAGCGGCCAAGCCAGACGCTCCCGGCGTATACGTCGATGGCGCGAAAATCGCTTCTCTGGGTTTGCGGATTCGCCACGGTTGTTCCTTTCATGGCCTGGCCCTGAACGTGGATATGAACCTGGAACCGTTTCGACGGATTAATCCCTGCGGCTATGCCGGGCTGGCGATGACCCAGCTGAGCGATCACGCAGGATCGATTGAATTTGCCGAGGTAAGTGCCCGGCTGCGTGCGCAGCTCGTCAAACACCTCGACTATGCTGAGCAGACGACCCTGACGGGCGGAATCGACTGATATGACTACTGATGCAGTGCAAACCATGATCCCGACGCTCGACGTGACCGAGCGCCCGGCCCCGCGTCCCAAGGTAGAAGCCGGCGTCAAGCTGCGCGGCGCCGAGAAGGTTGCACGCATCCCGGTAAAGATCATTCCGACTACCGAACTGCCGAAGAAACCTGACTGGATTCGCGTGCGCATCCCGGTTTCGCCGGAAGTCGACCGTATCAAAAGCCTGCTGCGCAAACACAAGCTGCACAGCGTTTGCGAAGAAGCGTCCTGCCCGAACCTCGGTGAGTGCTTCTCCGGCGGCACCGCGACCTTCATGATCATGGGCGACATCTGCACCCGTCGCTGCCCGTTCTGCGACGTTGGCCACGGTCGTCCGAAGCCACTGGACGTCAATGAGCCGCAAAGCCTGGCCATCGCCATCGCTGACCTCAAGCTCAAGTACGTGGTGATCACCTCGGTTGACCGCGATGACTTGCGTGACGGCGGTGCCCAGCACTTTGCCGACTGCATCCGCGAAATCCGCAAGCTGTCGCCGAACGTGCAGCTGGAAACCCTGGTCCCGGATTACCGTGGCCGCATGGACGTCGCCCTGGAAATCACTGCCGCCGAGCCGCCGGATGTGTTCAATCACAACCTGGAAACCGTGCCGCGCCTGTACAAGGCTGCGCGTCCGGGTTCGGATTACCAGTGGTCGCTGACCCTGCTGCAACGCTTCAAGCAGATGATGCCGCACATTCCAACCAAGTCCGGCCTGATGCTGGGTCTGGGTGAGACCGACGAGGAAGTCATCGAAGTCATGAAGCGCATGCGCGAACACGACATCGACATGCTGACCCTGGGCCAATACCTGCAACCTTCGCGCAGCCACTTGCCGGTGCAGCGTTTCGTCCACCCGGACACTTTCGCCTGGTTCGCCGAAGAAGGTTACAAGATGGGCTTCAAGAACGTTGCCTCGGGCCCGCTGGTGCGTTCTTCGTACCACGCCGATGAGCAAGCGAAGCTGGTCAAGGCTGAGTTGATGGGTTCCTGATTCAGCGCTGAATAAAAATGCCCGCCGCGGCTTTAAACCCGGCGGGCTTTTTTTTGCGCGCTTTCCTGACTACTGTGTGCGCATGACTTCACACTGGGAGCCCCAAGGATGACCGTTCGACCGACCCACAGCCTTTTTCCGCATAAACCGGTGCCGGCGCTGCCGTCAGAGGGCGTGATCGGCGTTATTGCGCCTGCCGGGCCCGGCGCGCTGGACACCGACAAGGCTGTGCAATGGATGCGCGCCCGCGGTTACGCACTGAAGGTGTTCCCCGGCGTCTATGAAAAGGATGGCTATCTGGCCGGCAGCGATGATGTTCGTCTCAACGACCTGCACGCTGCGTTCGCCGACCCGGAAGTCGACGCAATCATCTGTCTGCGCGGCGGCTACGGCACGCCGCGCCTGCTGGATCGCATCGACTACGACCTGCTCAGTCGTAACGCCAAGCCCTTTGTCGGCTACAGCGACATCACCGCGCTGCACCTGGCGATCAGCCGGTACGCCGGGTTTGTGACCTTCCACGGGCCGCTGCTCAACGCTGACCTGCTCGGCGACAAGGAGCCGCCGACCGTGACTTCGTTCTTCGCCATGCTGCGCGGCCAGTTGAAAGCGGGGAGTGTGCTGAGTCATCCGGTGGCGTATCCGTTGACCACCGTTGAGCCCGGAGTTGCCCACGGGCGTTTGCTCGGCGGCAATCTGGCAATGATCGCTTCGACATTGGGCACGCCTTACGAAATCGATGTCGAAGGGGTGATTCTGCTGATCGAAGACATCAACGAACCGCTGTATCGCATCGACCGGTTACTGACCCAGATGCGTCTGGCCGGCAAACTGGCGAAGTTGCGCGGTGTCTTGGTCGGGGATGTGGCTGGGGTGGATGTCGCGGCACTGAATCGCTTGCTCAAGCAGACCTTCGAGCCGCTACGGATTCCAGTGCTGTCGGGATGGCGCAGCGGACACTGCGATCCGAACCTGACGTTGCCGATGGGCGCGTTGGTAAGGCTGGATGCCGGCAAGAAAGAGTTGATGCTCGAGCAGGACGTCGTTACCCGATAAAACAAAAAGATCGCAGCCTGCGGCAGCGCCTACATCGACCCTTGTAGGCGCTGCCGCAGGCTGCGATCTTTTGATCTTGCTTTACTGAGTACGCAGGCTCTCAAGCAGCTTGTGCGTCGGATACCCGTCCGCCGGCCAGCCAAACGACTGCTGCGCACTGCGAATCGCCTTGCGCGTGTTGGCGCCGATAATCCCGTCCGCTGTGCCCGCATCGTAGTTGCGTGCGCTCAGCAGGTTCTGCAATTCGATCCGCTCGGAGCGGCTCAGCGGCAGATCATCTTTTGGCCACGTGCCATTGATCAAACCACCGCCATTGAAGCGTTCCGACAACAGGCTCACCGCCAAGGCATACGACGACGAGTTGTTGTACTTGAGGATTGCGCGGAAGTTGTCGAGGATCAGGAACGCCGGGCCACGATAACCGGCCGGCAGCAGCAGGGCGGCCGAGAGCTGTTCGGAACCGGCAGGTACTTGACCGCCGTTGGGCAGGGTCACGCCCAACTGACGCCATTCGGCGACGCTTTTGCGCATCGCACCGTCAGCCAGGGTGTAATCGAAACTGCTCGGCAATTGCACTTCGAAGCCCCATGGCTGACCACGCTGCCAGCCCGAGCTTTGCAGGTAGTGCGCAGTCGATGCCAGAGCGTCGGCCGGGCTGCCCCAGATGTCGCGGCGACCGTCACCGTCGAAATCCACGGCGTGGGTGTTGTAGGTGGTCGGAATGAACTGGGTCTGGCCCATCGCACCGGCCCACGAGCCCAACATTTTCTCCGGGGTGATATCGCCCTGTTGCAGGATTTGCAGCGCGGCAATCAATTGCGCATGGGCAAAGCCCGGACGCCGGCCTTCATAAGCGAGGGTCGCCAGCGAGTTGATCACCGACTTGCTGCCCTGGAACTGGCCGAAGTTGCTCTCCATGCCCCACACCGAGACCAATGCCTGGCGATCAACGCCATAGCGCTGCTCGATGCTTTGCAGAATGTCGGCGTACTGGTTGATCAGCGCCTGACCTTTGCGCACACGCAGCGGCGACAGCGCGCCGTCGAGGTATTCCCACACCGGGCGCGAGAACTCTGGCTGGCTGCGGTCGGCGCGAATCACGCTGGCGTCGAAGCTGACATTGGCAAACGCCCGGTCAAACAGATCAGGACGAATCCCGGCGGCCAGCGCGTCCTTGCGGAAACCCGCCTGCCATTCGGCAAAGGTCTGGGTCGGCTGAAGGTCGAGAGGGTCGGCGGACGGCACTACCGGCGGGATAATCGCTGGGGCCGTGGCGACAGGGGGGGCTTGAAGAGGTTGCGCGTCGGCGGCGGTGGGTTTTTCCGCACAGGCGACAAGCAGAACGAAGCTTGCTGCAGCGATCGAATGGCGAACAGGCCAACGACGGGAAAGACTTGGGGGCATGCACAGTTCCAAGGGAAACGAATCAGGTGCAGACCTTAACATGACCGGGGGGTACTGCGCTTCAGGCAGCCAGAAAGTAAGAAGCCTCCCAGCTGTCAGACTGGAAGGCTTCGCGGCGGTAGCTGCCTTTACCCTTGGTTGGTCGTTCCTGACGACTGCGGAACAGGGGTTGGGCGACGATGGATTTGGCCTTGTTGGGGCCATGTTTCGATGGCTTTTTGCTCATGAGGAGTCTCTTCAGTGAGTGGGTTTTGCGCGGCAAATAATCTGCCGATGTCGGGCATCTGTCTATAGGGCAAATGCGGGTGTTTTTGTAGGAAAACAAGATCAAAGGATCGCAGCGTGCCGCAGCTCCTACACCGATCCATGTAGGAGCTGCGGCACGCTGCGATCTTTTGATCTTATTCAGCAGGCAAAGACAGTCGCTGGCCAGACATCAACAAAGCCAGTCGGCTCAGACTCATCCACGGCGAACCTGCAGCCTGACCCTTGATCTGCGCGTCGATGCGCTGCGCTTCGAGCAACAACTGCGCCCAGCGTTGCGCCGAGTAGCGTTGCAGGGCTTTGCTCATCAGCGGTTTGCGTTTGTCCCAGACCGGCGGCTTCGCCTGGCTGAAACACTTGTCCAGCGGCGTGCCCTGGCTGTACTGCAACGAGATGTTGGCCAGCAGGCGCAACTCCCGCGCCAGTGCCCAGAGAATCACCGGTGGCTCGACGCCTTCACCGCGCAGCCCTTCGAGCATGCGCAGTGCATGGGCCGGTTCACCGTTGAGCACGGCATCGGTCAAGCCAAACACGTCGAATCGCGCACTGTCCGCCACAGCGGCCTGCACGGTTTCAACGGTGATCTGCCCGCCTTCGGCCATCAGCTTGAGCTTCTCGATTTCTTGCGCGGCGGCGAGCAGGTTGCCCTCGACACGTGCAGCAATCAATTCGACTGCGTCCTGGCTGGCCGACAAACCGGCCTGTGACAAGCGCTGACGAATCCAGCTCGGCAACTGATTGGCATCCACCGGCCAGATCTGGATGAACTGAGTTTGCTGACCTTCGACCAGCGCCTTGCCCCACTTGGTCTTCTGCGCACTGCCATCGAGCTTGGGCAGGCTGATCAGCAGCACCGTGTCTTCAGCGGGGCGTGAGCAGTATTCGATAAACGCGGCGGCACCCTTGTCACCGGGTTTGCCCGAAGGCAAGCGCAGTTCCAGCAGGCGTTTTTCGGCGAACAACGACATGCTCGCGCCGGCCTGCAACAACGTGCCCCAATCGAAATTGGCGTCGGCAGCAAAGACCTGGCGCTCGTCGAAACCTTGCTGGCGCGCAGCACGGCGGATGGCGTCGGCGGCTTCCTGACACAACAGCGGGTCATCGCCGCTGATGATGTAGACCGGCGCAAGGGCGCCTTGCAGGTGTTTAGCGAGTTGGGCGGGAGCGAGCTTCATAAGAAAGGTCGAACGGGGCGCCTGAGCGCCCCGAACGTCTTACTGCTGCGGTACTTCGAGCGGCGACTGGCGCGGGGTTTCCGCTTCAGCCTTTTGTGCCGCTTGCAGCGCATCGGCTTCAGCCTTGGCGCGGTCATTGGCGGCTTGCTGCAGTTGCTGCAGTTGCGCCGGGGTCAGTTGTTGCAGACGCAGCATCATGCGCTGAACCAGCTCACGACGGGTTTCGCGACGAGCGTCGTTGGCTTCCTGATCGGAGCCGACAAGGTTGTTGCCGTCGTGAATGAACACTTTCTGCACTTCAAGCTTGCTGCTCAGCAGGTTGAGGTTGTGTTCACCAATGATGTCGTAGTTCAGGACGGTGTTGACTTGATACTCGCCAGTACGGCCAGCACCGGCGTAGCTGAGGATGCGCTGGTTTTCCTGTTCGTCAGACAGGTACAGCTTGTACGGCGCGCCGCTGTAAACCTTGACGCCGCTGGACTCCAGCACCTGACGCAGCTCGGTGACGGTCTCGCCGTAGGCGTTACGCGCGCTCAGGTCGAGCTCTTTGATCGTCAGTTCGGTGGTGCCGGTGCCACGCAGCTGGAAACCGCAGGCGCTCAGCAGCACAGCGAGGCCCATCACCAGCAGATTGCGTTTGATCATTGTGTTGCTCCCCTTGAAACCATGTGGGCCGACCCTGCGGCCCGAAAGGTTTTACAGTGCGTCAGGCGAACCTGACGCCCAATCCAATTTAGCTGGCGACGATGTTGACCAGTTTCCCTGGTACAACGATCACTTTACGAATGGTCAGGCCGTCGACGAAACGCAGCACGTTTTCGTTGATGCGCGCGGCGGCTTCGACTTCTTCGCGCGTCGCGCTGGCCGGCATTTCGATCTGGCCGCGCAGCTTGCCGTTGACCTGGATGACCAGTGTCAGGCTGTCCTGCACCAGCGCACTTTCGTCCACTGCCGGCCAGCCGGCGTCGATGACCGCGTCGGCGTGGCCCAGTTGGTTCCACAGCTCGTGGCTGATGTGCGGGGTGATCGGAGCCAGCAGCAGCGTTACCGCTTCCAGACCTTCGTGAAGCAGCGCACGATCCTGTTCGGTGCCTTGCGCGGCTTTTTCCAGCACGTTCATCAGCGTCATCACTTGAGCGATGGCAGTGTTGAATTTGTGGTTCTGGCCGACGTCATGGCTGGCCTGTTTGATGGCCAGGTGGATCGAGCGGCGCACGGCTTTCTGCTCGTCGTTCAGCGCGGCAACGTCGAGTTTGCCCGGCAAGCCCTGAGTGACGTGGGCTTGCGCCAGGCGCCAGACGCGCTTGAGGAAACGGTGCGAGCCTTCAACGCCGGAGTCAGACCATTCGGCGCTCATGTCAGGCGGCGAAGCGAACATCATGAACAGGCGGCAAGTATCTGCGCCGAACTGATCGATCATCGACTGTGGGTCGACGCCGTTGTTCTTCGACTTGGCCATCTTCTCGGTGCCACCGATTTCCACCGGCAGGCCGTCGGATTTCAGCTTGGCGCTGATGACCTTGGCTTTGCTGTCACGCTCGAGTTCCACGTCTGCCGGGTTGAACCAGGTGTAAGCACCATTGGCTTCGCGACGGTAGTAAGTCTCGGCGATCACCATGCCTTGGGTCAGCAGGTTCTTGAACGGCTCGTTGGAGCTGACCAGGCCTTCGTCACGCATCAGCTTGTGGAAGAAACGCGCGTAGAGCAGGTGCAGAATCGCGTGCTCGATACCACCGATGTACTGATCGACCGGCAACCAGTGATCGGCTGCGGATTTTTCCACCAGACCACCTTCAAAATGCGGCGAGGCGTAGCGGGCGTAGTACCACGACGACTCGACGAAGGTATCCATGGTGTCGGTTTCACGCTTGGCAGGCTGGCCGCATTTAGGGCAGGTGCACTCGTAAAACTCAGGCATGCGTGCCAGCGGCGAACCGGCGCCGTCCGGCACGACGTCTTCCGGCAGGACGACAGGCAGTTGATCTTCCGGCACCGGTACGTCGCCGCACGCGTCGCAGTGGATGATCGGGATCGGGCAGCCCCAGTAGCGCTGACGGCTGATGCCCCAGTCGCGCAGGCGGAACTGGGTGCGCGAGGCGCCCAGCTCTTTCTTGATCAGGGCGACTTCCATGGCGTCGAACGCGCCAGCGAAGTCGAGACCGTCGAACTCGGCGGAATTGATCAGCGTGCCGTGTTCGCCGTAGGCGTCTTGCCACGGGGCCGGGTTGCTGTCGCCAGAGCTGGTGCGCACCACCGATTTGACCGGCAGGTTGTACTTGTGAGCGAATTCGAAATCGCGCTCGTCGTGCGCCGGCACTGCCATGACGGCGCCGTCGCCGTAGTGCATCAGCACGTAGTTGGCGACCCATACCGGGAGTTTTTCACCGGTCAGCGGGTGCTCGACGAACAGGCCGGTTGGCAGGCCTTTTTTCTCTTGAGTGGCGACGTCGGCTTCGGCAACGCTGCCGCCCTTGCATTCAGCGATGAACGCTTGCAGCTCGGAATTGTTCTTTGCCGCCAGAGTGGCCAGTGGATGTTCGGCGGCCACGGCGACGTAAGTCGCGCCCATCAGGGTGTCAGGACGGGTGGTGAAGACTTTCAGCGTGCCGGCTTCGCCGATAGAGTCGACGTTGTACGGGAACTGCACTTCCATGCCGCGGGATTTGCCGATCCAGTTGCGCTGCATGGTCTTGACCTGTTCAGGCCAGCCAGTCAGTTCGTCGAGGCTCTCCAGCAGCTCATCCGCGTAAGCGGTGATCTTGAAGTAGTACATCGGGATTTCGCGTTTTTCGATCAGCGCGCCGGAACGCCAGCCGCGACCGTCGATCACCTGTTCGTTGGCCAGAACGGTCTGGTCGACCGGGTCCCAGTTCACGGTGCCGTTTTTACGGTAGATCACACCTTTTTCGAACAGGCGAGTGAACAGCCATTGTTCCCAACGGTAGTAATCCGGCTTGCAGGTGGTCACTTCACGCGACCAGTCGACCGCCAGGCCCAGGCTGCGCAGCTGGGACTTCATGTAGGCAATGTTTTCGTAGGTCCACTTGGCGGGCGCTACGTTGTTTTTCATCGCGGCGTTTTCTGCCGGCATGCCGAAGGCGTCCCAACCCATCGGTTGCAGAACGTTCTTGCCTTGCATGCGCTGGTAGCGGGAGATCACGTCGCCGATGGTGTAGTTGCGCACGTGCCCCATGTGTAGCTTGCCGCTGGGGTAAGGGAACATCGACAGGCAGTAGAAAGTCTCCTTGCCTGGCTGTTCACTGACTTCAAAGGACTTTTGCTCGTCCCAGAACGACTGGGCGGCGGCTTCAATTTCACGGGGCTGATATTGTTCGTGCATGGCTACTTTTGTACTGGATAGGGGTGGCCTAATCCTCTTCAACGCAGGTCTCGGGGTTGGCCCGGACGAGCTGGAAGTGGAATTACAGGAAGCGCCGTAGCATACATGACCGCGCTTGGCCTAGGGAAACCCTGATTACAGCTACATACCCCGCAATACTTGCGTCGGGGCCGTTGGTCGCGGCGTACAGCCGGTTTGTATAGCGAAGCTAAGCTCTAACTGGGGAGTGAGTCTTATCTTCAATGAGGTGAGGGATGGTGGAGCAACGGCAAAAAAAAGTGACGAAACCCGAGTTGTACGAGAGGTTGATCGATCGTCTGGGGATGGCCCTGGACGCAGTAAAAACCGCTGACCGGCTGCGCGACGAGCGCCCCCTGGAACTGGAATTGCGTGGCTTGAGCCCCGCCGAGTTCAAACTGGTCAAGGCCTATCTGGATCGTAGTGAACGTGAAACGCATGGATGCCTGTCACAAGCAGTGAAGCAGCTCGATGCAGCACATTCGGCCAAGGTCATCTGGCTCAAGGACAAGGCGCCCGGCAGAGACACCGTCAAGGTACGTGCTTTGCAGGCCAAGTAAACGCATGGCAGGTCAAGAACCGGATCTTTTTCCGCAAGATCCCGCCTACTGGTTGTAACGCTTCATTAACACTCTTAGGCTTCGGGCATCTCTGGAGATGCCCGATGCCTTTTCGTTATTTCATCAAACAACTTCTATTGCCGCCCGGCATTCTGTTGCTGCTGTTGCTCGCCGCGTGGTGGCTGCGCCGCTCGCGGCCGCGACTGGCGGGTTTGTTTTTTGCCATGGGTTTTGGCGGCTTTTGGTTGATGAGCCTGCCGGTAGTTGTGCAATGGGGCGCCAAAGCGCTGGAGCGCGAGCCGCCGTTGGCCCGTCAGGAATGGACGACGCTGGCCCAGCGCGCTGATGCCATTGTGGTGTTGGGTTCCGGGCGTGAGCGCGGCGATCTGGCCTGGGGCGAAGATCAGCCGACTGGCGTCGGGCTTGAGCGCCAGCGTTATGCCGCGCGATTGGCCAAGGCGTCCGGGTTGCCGATCCTGACCAGTGGCGGCTTGCATTACGGCACGCCGCCGACCGAAGCAAAGTTGATGGCCGATTCCCTGCTGGACGACTTCGGTGTGAGCGTTCGTTGGCAGGAAGGCGAGAGCCGCACGACGTGGGAAAACGCGAAGTTCAGCGCCGACATGCTGTTGCCACAGGGGATCAAGCGTGTGGTCGTGGTGACGCAGGCGTGGCATATGCCGCGCGCAGTGTGGTGTTTCGAGCAGGCAGGGTTTGAAGTGGTGCCGGCTCCGGTAGGTTTTCTCGGCACTGACAATGCGCGGCCATTTGGTGGCTGGCTGCCGGAGTTCAAATCGATCTGGCAGAGCGGGCAGTTACTGAATGAGGCGGTGGGGCAGGTGGGGTATTCGCTTTTCTATCGCTGAAGATCAGAAGATCGCAGCCTGCGGCAGCTCCTACAGGGAAAATACAAGTCCTGTGTAGGAGCTGCCGCAGGCTGCGATCTTTTGCTTTAAAGGGTTTTCGACATCCGGCTCGCCATCAGCGCCCAGCCAAACAACAGCAGGCACACGATGATCAACGGCCACGAGCGCCATTGCAGATACGGCGTCAGGTTATGCATCGGTACCACTTCGCCGTACAAAATGCCCTGCTCGAACTGCGGGATCTGCTCGGTGATCTGCCCATAAGGGTTGATCAGCCCGGTCACGCCGTTGTTGGTCGCACGGATCATCCAGCGACCCGCCTCCAGCGCGCGCATCTGCGCCATCTGCAAGTGTTGCAGCGGGCCGATCGAGGTGCCGAACCAAGTGTCGTTGCTGATCGTCAGCAGCAAATCGCTGCGTGCCGACAGGCTGGCAGCGAACTCCGGGTACACCACTTCGTAGCAGATGAACGGCGCAATCTGATAACCCTTGGCCTGTAACAACGCTTGATCGGCCGGGCCACGTGCGAAGTCGGACATCGGCAAGTCGAAGAAAGCAATCAGCCCACGCAATACATCCTGCAATGGCACGTATTCGCCAAATGGCACCAGTTTCTGCTTGAGGTAAGTACCGTCGCCTTCGCCAACCACGGTGATACCGTTGAAGAAGCGTTTTTCGTGACGAACCGTCTCGCGGATTGGCACGCCAGTGATCAGCGCCGATTTACGCTCAGCAGCGAAGTTGCCCATCATGGCCAGGTAGCCCTCGGCGGACTCCTTGAGCACCGGCACGGCGGTTTCCGGCCAGATCAGCAGGTCCACCGGTTTCGAGCGAAAGCTCAGATCGCGGTACAGCGCCAGTTGGGCGTTGAGCTGCGCCGGATCCCATTTCATGCTTTGTTCGACGTTACCCTGAATCGCGGCAACGGTCAGTGGTGCGCCAGAAGGGCTGGTCCAGGCGTGGCCCTTGAGGGCGATACCCGCGACCCAAGGCCCGACCAGCAGTAGCAGACCGGCGACGACAAAAGCTTTGCGACCGGTTTGCAGCAGGCGCGGTGTGTTGTAGATCAGCGCCGCCGTCAACGCCAGCACGAACGACACCAGCCACATGCCACCGACGGGGGCGAGGCCGGATAACGGGCCGTCGAGCTGACTGTAACCGGAATACAACCACGGGAACCCGGTGAGGAACCAGCCACGAAACGCTTCCTGGCCGACCCACAACGCAGCAAATGCCAGGGCATCGGCCACCGGCGCTTCGTTACGTCGCAACCAGCGCGCCCATAGCCAGGCTGGCAGCGCGAAGAACCATGCGATCGCGGCCGTGAACAACAGCATCAGGAACCCGGCCAGCAGCACTGAAGCGCCGCCGAAATGGTGAATGCTGTAATAGATCCAGCTGGTGCCGGCGCCAAACAGGCCGAAACCGAAGCACCAGCCACGGCCCAGCGCCTGACGCGGACTCAGCTCACGCAAACCGGCATAGAACAAGCCGACCGCGAGCAAAGCCAGCGGCCAGATGTTGAACGGTGCCAGAGCGAATGTGGTGATTGCACCGGCCGCCACGGCCAGCAGGTTACCGGGCCAGCCGGGGCGGGTTGTCCAGCGCATTTCAGTCCTTAGATTTTTTACCGGGCGATTGGCGTCAGTCGCAGCAAATGAATCCGACGGCTGTCGGCGTTCAGGATGCGGAAACGATAGGCGCCGATTTCAGTGATTTCATTACGTTTTGGCAAGTGCCCGAACGCGCTCATCACCAGGCCGCCGACAGTGTCGAATTCGTCGTCGGAGAACTCGCTGTCGAAGAACTCGTTGAAGTTCTCGATCGGCGTCAGGGCCTTGATCAGAAAGTCGCCACTTGGCAGCGGCTTGATGTAGCTGTCTTCTTCGACGTCGTGTTCGTCTTCGATGTCGCCGACGATCTGTTCCAGCACGTCTTCAATCGTCACCAGACCGGCCACGCCGCCATATTCGTCGATGACGATGGCCATGTGGTTGTGGTTGGCGCGGAATTCACGCAACAACACGTTCAGACGCTTGGACTCCGGCACGAAGGTGGCCGGGCGCAGCAGATCCTTGATGTTGAAGCTGTCACCGTTCTCCTTGAGGATCAACGGGAGCAGATCTTTGGCCAGCAGCACGCCCATCACGTCGTCATGGCTTTCGCCGATAACCGGATAGCGCGAGTGGGCCGAGTCGACCACGGCCGGGAGAAACTCACGCGGTGTCTGGGTCGCCTTGATGCTGATCATCTGCGAGCGCGGGACCATGATGTCGCGTACTTGCAGGTCAGCCACCTGAATGGCGCCTTCGACGATGGCCAGCGCTTCGCTGTCCAGCAGTTTGTTCTGATGTGCATCACGCAGCAGCTCAAGGAGCTCCTGGCGGTTCTTCGGCTCGTGGGCAAAAGCCTGGGTCAGTTTACCCAGCCATGACTTCTGCCCGTTGCTCGATCGATCTTCGCTCATAGCGATTACTCTGAATCCTTTGTTGTAACGATAGGGGATGTTTCGGTTTCGATTTCGTCGTCCGCGTACGGATCGGGATAGCCCAATTCGGCAAGCAACGTTCGTTCCAGTGCTTCCATTTCTTCGGCTTCTTCATCATCTATATGGTCGTAACCAAGCAGATGCAAGCAGCCGTGAATGACCAGATGCGCCCAATGGGCCTTTAGTTCCTTGCCTTGCTCGGCGGCTTCGCGCTCGACCACGGCCACGCAGATCACCAGATCGCCGAGCAATGGGATGTCGAGAAACTCGTCGGGCACTTCGGCCGGGAACGACAGGACGTTGGTCGCGTAATCCTTGTGGCGCCAGGTGTGATTGAGCTCACGACCTTCTTCCTCGTCAACCAGACGAATGGTCATTTCCGAGTCAGCGGTGCGCTGGCGCAGGGCCAGTTCGCACCACAGGCGGAAGTCGGCCTCACTCGGCGCGTTCGCGTCAGTCGCGATTTGCAGGTCTAGCTCAAGCATTTCGCGAGGTGTCCTTGGGGGCTTCGTCACGGTTTTCGAAGCGCTCGTAGGCTTCGACGATCCGCTGGACCAAAGGATGGCGCACGACGTCTTTGGGCATGAAGTGCGTGAAGCTGATGCCTGGCACGTCTTTAAGCACTTCGATCACATGGTGCAGACCCGATTTGGTGCCTTTCGGCAGGTCGACCTGGGTGATGTCACCGGTGATGACCGCTGTAGAGCCGAAGCCGATCCGGGTGAGGAACATCTTCATTTGTTCGACGGTGGTGTTCTGGCTTTCGTCGAGGATGATGAAGCTGTTGTTCAGCGTGCGGCCACGCATGTAGGCCAGCGGCGCGACTTCGATCACTTGGCGTTCGATCAGCTTGGCGACGTATTCGAAGCCGAGCATTTCGTAGAGTGCGTCGTAGAGCGGGCGCAGGTACGGGTCGATCTTCTGCGACAGGTCGCCGGGCAGGAAGCCGAGTTTTTCACCCGCTTCAACCGCCGGACGCACCAGCAGGATGCGCCGGATCTGCTCGCGTTCCAGTGCGTCGACAGCGCAGGCCACGGCCAGATAGGTCTTGCCGGTACCGGCCGGACCAATGCCGAAGTTGATGTCGTTGCCGAGGATTTCCTTCACGTAGCGCAGCTGATTCAAGCCGCGTGGGCGAATCATGCCTTTCTTGGTGCGCAGGGCGACGGAGGCTTCGGCGGGGGCGTGATTGTCCAGCTCGACGACGGCCGATTCCTGGAGGAACAGGTGCACGATGTCTGGCGACAGCTCGGTACCCTTGGTTTCCCGGTACAGGCGGCGCAGCAGGTTTTCCGCAGACGTGGTGTGCTTGGGGTCGCCGATCAGCTCGAACTGATTGCCGCGGTTGCGGATCTCGATGGTCAGGCGCTGTTCGATCAAGCGCAAATGCTCGTCGAATTGCCCGCACAGATTGGCGAAGCGGCGAGCCTCAAAGGGCTCGAGGATAAAACGATGTGTTTCTATGGGTGCGTTCAAGGTCGTATTTAGCCGCCCTGGGGCAATTAAGATGAAATCAAGGATAACGCCAGAGGCTTGGGTGCGAAAGCTCTTAAATATTCCAACACCCAACACCGGCCTGTAGGAGCAAAGCTTGCTCGCGATGAACGATGACGCGGCCTACCAGACAGACTGCAGCGCGGCCATCGCGGGCAAGCCTTGCTCCTACGGGTTTGCGTTGATTACTGGATCAGCGAGCCGCGCAGCGAGTGCGGTTGCGCCGCATCGATGTGCACGTCGGCGAACTGACCGATCAGGGTTGGATTGTCGCAGCGGAAGTTGACGATTCGATTATTCTCGGTGCGCCCTTGCAGTTCACCCGGATCTTTTTTCGAGTAATCGGTCACCAGAATGCGCTGGATCGAGCCAACCATTTGTCGGCTGATCTCAAACCCTTGCTGATTCAGGCGATGTTGCAGGGCGTTCAGGCGTTCTTTTTTCAGCTCTTCCGGCGTGTCGTCGGCCAGATCAGCCGCCGGAGTGCCGGGGCGCTGGCTATAAACGAAGGAATAGGAGAAATCGAAACCGACGTCGGCAATCAGCTTCATGGTCTGCTCGAAATCTTTCTCGGTTTCACCAGGGAAGCCGACGATAAAGTCCGAACTGATGCAGATGCCCGGCACCGCCGCACGCAGTTTGCGCAGCTTGGATTTGTACTCCAGTGCGGTGTGGTTGCGCTTCATCGCCGCCAGAATCCGGTCGGAACCCGATTGCACCGGCAAGTGCAGATGCTTGACCAGTTCCGGCACGTCGGCGTGGGCCTGGATCAGGCTGTCTGAGAACTCCAGCGGGTGCGAAGTGGTGTAGCGAATGCGGTCGATGCCATCGATGGCGGCGACGACGCGAATCAGCTCGGCGAGATCGGCCAGGCGCCCATCATGGGTCGTACCGCGATAACCGTTGACGTTCTGCCCCAGCAGAGTCACTTCACGCACGCCGTTCTCGGCGAGGTGGATGACTTCGGCGATCACGTCGTCGAACGGCCGGCTGACTTCTTCGCCACGGGTGTACGGCACCACGCAGAACGTGCAGTACTTGCTGCAACCTTCCATTACCGACACGTAGGCGCTCGGGCCATCGATACGCGGCTCGGGCAAGTGGTCGAATTTTTCGATTTCCGGGAACGACACATCGACTTGCGGCAGCTTGGTGATGCGCGCGGCGTCGATCATTTCCGGCAGGCGGTGCAGGGTTTGCGGGCCGAAGACCACGTCGACGTACGGTGCGCGATCACGGATGGCCGCGCCTTCCTGACTGGCCACGCAACCGCCGACGGCGATCACCATTTCAGGATTGGCCAGTTTCAGTTCGCGCCAGCGACCCAGTTGCGAGTACACCCGGTCCTGGGCGCGTTCGCGGATCGAACAGGTGTTGAGCAGAATCACGTCTGCGTCTTCCGCCCGGGCGGTGACTTCCAGGGCCTGATGTTCACCCAGCAGATCGACCATGCGCGAGCTGTCGTACTCGTTCATCTGGCAACCGTGGGTTTCGATGTAAAGCTTCTTGGCCATGGATTTTGGTCGTCACGTGATTCAAAGAACCGCGCATTATAGGGAACATGCTGTCAGGTTCCTACCGCTGTGCGTCCGGTGGCTATGCTATAGTTCGCGCCCTCATTTTTATCCCCGATGTTGTCCGCCCGCCATGACCAAACGCGAAGCTCCAATCTACAAGGTGATTTTCCTCAACCAGGGCCAGGTGTTCGAAATGTACGCCAAGCAGATCTATCAAAGTGATCTGTGGGGTTTCCTGGAAGTGGAAGAGTTCGTCTTTGGCGAGCGCACGCAAGTGGTCGTCGACCCGAGCGAAGAAAAGCTCAAGGCGCAGTTCGAAGGCGTGGTGCGCAGCTTTGTGCCAATGCATTCGATTGTGCGCATCGATGAGGTGGAACGTCTGGGCACCCCGAAAATCAGCGAAGCCCGCGGCGCGGTCGGCAATGTCATGCCATTCCCGATGCCGATGCCTGAGAAGTAAAACCGGATCTGGATTTGAAATGATTTGTGGCGAGGGGATTTAGCGAAACGTCGCACCGCCCCGTTGGGCTGCGAAGCGGCCCTAAATCCTGCAACCAGGTTTTATCTGACACACCTCATTGATTGGATTTGCGACTGCTACGCAGCCGGTCGGGGATAAATCCCCTCACCACAGTTAATCTCCACAGCCCTTAAGGCAATGGTGAAAACGGCGTGCGCCCGTCGGCGCTCTGCAATTCCATCAGGTATTTACGGAAAATTTGCCCGAGCACCTGCGTGGCAGTCTCAAGGTCTTCGCGAGACATTTTTTCGGAAACTTCGTCAGCCGTGTCCAGCGCATCTTCAGCGCCGTTGACTGCAGCCATCTTCAGCACGATGTACGCCTGAATGTTATTGGCTTGCACGCCTTCACCGTGGAAGAACATCGTGCCGAGTTTGAATTGCGCCTGAGCGTGGCCTTGCAACGAGGCTTTTTCGAAATAGCTCAGGGCTTGATTGAGGTCGCGTGGCGCGTTTTTGCCGTCGTAGTAGAACTCACCCAACTCGTATTGCGCTTGCGCATCCCCTTCGTCCGCCGCTTTTTGACACGCGGCCAAGGCCTGCGTGACATCTTGCGGCTGAGTATTGAGGGTGCAACGACCCATCGCCGGGATCAACAACGAGTTGCCGCCTGCTTGTGCATGCGCGAGCAGGGGCTGAAGGAGCAACAGGCAGCCCAAGGCAAGGGTGCGGCCGGTGCGGTTCATGGGAATCGACTTACCTCTGAAGGGCACGCGGACCCATCGAGGGATCCAATAAGCGCGCATTATGAAATAAGCAGGGCCAACCTTACAAAGTCTTTACTCGTTTTTCTGCTGCGCGGGGAATATATCGCCCACTTTATGGGAGATTCCTGGCAGGAGCGCTGGAAAAACAGTGCGGATGTAGGTGAAAGCTGACGCTGGCAATAGCCAACGTCAGCGGTACGGCGATTACTTCAGTGCAGCGAAGGCGCGCTCGGCAGCGTCCAGCGTCAGTTTCAGCTCGGCTTCGCCATGGGCGATCGAGGTGAAACCGGCTTCAAATGCGCTCGGTGCCAGGTACACACCGCCTTCCAGCATCAGGTGGAAGAAGCGACCGAACAGTGCCGCGTCGCTGGCCATGACGTCTTCAAAGGTGACGATGTCGTCGGCGCCGCTGAAGTACAGACCGAACATGCCGCCGGCCTGAGTGGTCACGAACGGAATGCCCGCAGCATCGGCGCGCTGTTGCAAACCGTCGAGCAGACGCGTGGTGTAATCGGTCAGTTCGGCGTGGAAACCGGGACGGCTGATCAAGCGCAGAGTGGTCAAGCCCGCCGCCATCGCCAGCGGGTTACCCGACAACGTGCCGGCCTGATACACCGGGCCCAGCGGCGCGATGCGCTGCATGATTTCACGCTTGCCACCGAAGCAACCGACCGGCATGCCGCCACCGATGATCTTGCCGAAGGTGGTCAGGTCAGGATTGACCCCGTAGTACGCCTGGGCGCCGCCGAGGGCAACGCGGAAACCGGTCATCACTTCGTCGAAAATCAACACCACGCCATGCTTGTCGCACAACGAACGCAGGCCTTCGAGGAAGCCTGGCGCCGGCGGTACGCAGTTCATGTTGCCAGCTACCGGTTCAACGATGATGCAGGCCACTTCCTGGCCGACTTCAGCGAGCATTTTTTCAACGGCGTCGATGTCGTTGAACGGCAGGGTCAGGGTGTGTTTGGCGAACGCTGCCGGTACACCGGCCGAGCTCGGTACGCCCTGGGTCAGCGCGCCGGAGCCGGCCTTGACCAGCAGGCTGTCGGAGTGGCCGTGGTAGCAGCCTTCGAACTTGATGATGCTGTCGCGGCCGGTGTAACCACGAGCCAGACGGATTGCGCTCATGGTCGCTTCGGTGCCGGAGCTGACCATGCGCACCATGTCCATCGATGGCACCAGCGAGCAGACCAGATCGGCCATCTCGGTTTCCATCGCGGTTGGCGCGCCGTACGACAAGCCGTGCTGCAGTTGATTGCGCACCGCGTCGAGCACGTCCGGATGGCTGTGGCCAAGGATCATCGGGCCCCACGAACCGACGTAATCGACATAACGCTTGTCGTCTTCGTCGGTGACGTAGGCGCCTTCAGCGTGTTTGAAGAACAGCGGTGTGCCGCCAACGCTCTTGAACGCGCGAACTGGCGAGTTCACGCCACCGGGAATGTGTTTTTGGGCGTCGGCAAACAGGGTTTCGGAACGAGACATGATCGGGCTCTCAATCTTTAGAAATTGGCTATTTATTTACGAAGCAGTTCATTGAACGCGCGGGCGCGGCGGGTCACTTCGGCGGTGCTTCCGGCGCCGAACAAACCGTGAACCACGGCCAGCAGGTCGACCCCGTGGGCCACCAGCGGCGCGGCGTTGTCGAGAGTGATGCCGCCAATCGCGCAGATCGGCAGGTGCAGTTTGCGCCGGGCTTCGTCGAGCAGATCAAGGCTGCAGGTCGGCGCGCCGGGCTTGGTGTTGGAGTTGAAGAAGCGGCCGAAGGCGACATAACTCGCGCCTTCTTTAGTCGCCTGCTCTGCCAGTTCAAGTTGCGCGTGGCAGGTCGAACCGATGATCGCTTTCGAGCCGAGCAGGGCGCGGGTCGGCGACAGCGGGCCGTCGGTCTGACCGAGGTGCACGCCGACGTTGAGGCGCGCGGCCAGTTCGGCGTCATCGTTGATGATCAACTGCGTCTTGTAGCGCTCGCACAGATCGCGCAGCGCTTCGGCCTCCCGCAGACGGCGGGCTTCGTCGTTGCTCTTGTCGCGGTATTGCAGCAGGGTGACGCCGCCTTCCAGCGCCGCCTCCACGTAAGACAGAAACTTGCCGGCCAGCAGCTCGCTGTCGGTGATGGCATACAGGCCACGTAGTTTCATCAGGCAGACCTCACGACGTTACGAGCAAAAATCCAGCGGCAGGCGACGCGGGACGAACTGGCCTTTGCCCAGCTGTTCGGCATCGCGCAGGGTGCGCCAGGTGTAATCCAGGGCACTGCGCACGGCGCTGGCCAAGTGTTCGCCCTGGGCCAGTCGACCGGCGAGGGCGCTGGCCAGAGTGCAGCCGGAGCCGTGATAGCTGCCCGGCAGACGTTGGCAGACAAAGGTTTCACGCAGGCCATCGCGGCTGTACACGCGGTTGTGGATTTCAGTTTCGTCGCCATGGCCGCCGGTGATCAGCAGGTTTTTGACGAACGGCAGAAGTTTTTCAGCGCACTCGTCCGCGGTACCTTCGGGCAGTTCGGCAAGGATGCGGGCTTCAGGGAGGTTAGGCGTGGCAATAATCGACAGTGGCAGCAGACGCTCGCGCATCGCATAGCCGACTTCGTCCTTGCCCAGGCGTCCGCCGCCACCGGCGCGCAGCACCGGGTCGCAGACCACTGGCAAATGCGGGTGCGCCGAAAGCAGTTCGACAACGGTGTCGACCATTTCCAGCGAGCCGAGCATGCCCAGTTTGACTGCAGCGACTTCGGAGTCGTTAAGCACGGCATTGGCCTGAGCCAACACCCACTCACGGTCGAGGACGCGGAAATCAGTAACGTTGACGGTGTCTTGCACGGTCAGGGCGGTGACGGCCGGAGCCGCATGGCAACCCTGCGCGAGCAGGGCTTCGATATCTGCCTGCAAGCCGGCGCCACCACTTGGGTCGTGGCCGGAGAGACAGAGGACAACGGGGCGGGAGCTGTAGATATTCATGGTGCGCGAGCTTACCACCAAAGCTGATTTTCGGGGGTAGGTGACAGAGCAAGATCAAAAGATCGTCCGAACGCGGCCCGAGCCTTCGGCAGCTCCTACAGTGAACGTATTCCAATGTAGGAGCTGCCGAAGGCTGCGATCTTTTGATCTTCCTGACCAATCTAACAGCTCTAGCCCGCTGCTTTGCTCTGAAACGCCCGTTCTAGAGCCTTTACTGCAAAGATTTCGATGGTGCTCAATGGCCATCAACGGCTATGCTAGTCTGGATCCAAACCAATAACAGGTAATACCGGTTTTACGTCTACTCAAAAGGAATGGGGGGCTTCCTGACACAACCGGACGAGCCACGCTGGGGCTTCAATGCGCTATTTGCTGATGTTGCTGTTCTGCTTGCCCCTCCTGGCGAGCGCCGTCGAATTCGACGAAACCACCCAGAGCCTCCCACTGGGCCGGTCTCTGCAAGTGTTCGAAGACCCAAGCGGTCAGGCGAGCATTGCCGATGTCCGTGCGCAGGCCGCTGCCGGCAATTTCAAAGCCCACGATAAAGCCACGCTCAATGCCGGGTATTCGCGTTCGGCGTTCTGGCTGAAGATCGACCTGCATTACCGCCCGAACAATCCCGCGGCCCAGCGCACCTGGCTGCTGGAGTTGGCGTATCCACCGCTCGATCATCTTGATTTGTACTTGGCCGATGCCAGTGGCGACTATCACCTGATCCGTCAGACCGGCGACGCGTTGCCGTTCGCCAGCCGCGAGATTCGCCAGAACAATTACCTGTTCGACCTGGCCTTCGAGCCCGATCAACGACAAACCGTGTACCTGCGACTAGCCAGCGAAGGTTCGATCCAGGCGCCGGTCACCTTGTGGTCGAGCACTGCTTACCTCGAAGATCAACCGGTGCGCCTATATGTACTGGGCATCATCTATGGCGTGTTGTTGGGGATGCTGGTTTACAACCTCTTCATCTACCTCAGCGTACGCGACACCAGCTACCTCTATTACATCTTTTACATCGCCTCATTCGGCTTCTATCAACTGTCGGTAAATGGCGCGGCGGCCGAGTATTTCTGGCCGAACAATCCGTGGTGGACCAACGCCTCCACGCCATTCTTCATCGGTTGCGCCGGTTTGTTCGGCAGCCAGTTCGCGCGCAGTTTCCTCCAGACCAAAACCCACAGCCGCGGGCTCGACCGCTTGCTGATCGGCTTGATTGCCTTTGGCGCGCTGGTCATCGGCCTGTCACTGATGACCAGTTACGCCCTGGCCCTGCGTTTGGCGACGACGTTGGCGCTGACCTTCACCGTGGTGATCTTCGCGGCCGGGATTATCGCCTGGTGGCGTGGCCTGCGTGTGGCGCGCTACTTCATCATCGCCTGGTCGGCGTTTTTGCTTGGCGGCGTCATCAATACGCTGATGGTGCTGGGCCTGCTGCCGAACGTATTCTTGACCATGTACGCCAGCCAGATCGGTTCGGCCATTGAAGTGGCATTGCTCTCGCTGGCGCTGGCTGACCGCATCAACGCCATGCGCGAACAACAGGCGCAGACGCTTTACGACGCCGGGCAAAAACTCGAAGTGCTCAACCAGCAACTGGCGCACAGCAACAAGCTCAAGGACGAATTCCTTGCGACCCTGACCCACGAACTGCGCACGCCGATGAACGGTGTGATCGGTTCGCTGGAATTGATGCAGACCGTCGAGTTGGACTCGGAGCTGGAGCAATATCACCAGACTGCCGCCGGTTCGGCGCGGGACATGATGCGCATGGTCAACGGCATCCTTACCCTCACCGAATTGCAGGCCGGCAAGCTCAAGGCTGCGCCGGGCAGTTTCAGCCTGCGCACGGTGGTCGAGGCGCTACGTGCGCAGTTCGACGGCAATGCGTCGAGCAAGTCGCTGGACTTCAAGGTCGAGGTGCTGCCAACCCTGCCGGATCGTCTGTACGGTGACAGCGCCAAGCTTGCGCAATGCCTGGAATGCCTGCTCGACAACGCGATCAAGTTCACCCGCGTAGGTGGCCTGGCGCTGCGGGTGACCGGCAAACCGTCGACGGGCAATCGCCTGGCGCTGTCGTTTGCGGTGATCGATACCGGCATCGGTTTCACCGATCTGGGCGAGGCGACGATGTATCAACGCTTCTTCCAGCTCGACGGCTCGATGACGCGCGAGTACGGCGGCCTGGGCGTTGGTCTGGCGATCTGCCGACAGTTGGTGGAGTTGCTCGGCGGCAAGCTGACTCACCGTTCCGAGCCGGGTCGCGGCAGCCGCTTCCAGCTGGATGTCGAACTCGAATTGCCGGAGGTCGAACCCGCGCCGATGACCGCGCCTTTGCGTGAATGCGTGCGCGCGCCGCAGGACTGCACGGTGTTGCTGGTGGATGACAACAGCGTCAACCTACTGGTGATGCGCGGCATGTTGCTCAAACTCGGTTTCCGTGTGCGTAGCGCCGACAACGGCGCGGCGGCGCTCGAATGTCTGCAACGCGAAACGGTCGACGCGGTGCTCATCGATTGCCAGTTGCCGAGCCATGAAAGCGCGTCGTTGTGCTGCCAGATCCAGGCGCTGCCCGGTTGCGCCAACCTGCCGGTGTTCATGCTGGCGTTGAACGTTGACCGAGAACTTTGCGCCACGGGTGCCGCGATTGATTACCTGAACAAACCGGTGAAATTCGAAGATTTGCAGTCAGCCCTTGAGCGCCGGGTGCTGTGCTGCGCATAGGGTAAATGCGCCGCGAATTCGGCAGGTATGACACTTTGATCGGTCTGAGGGCAGTGCTTAACTGACTTTCTGGCCGACAGAGGAGCCCGTGTCATGAACCTGCATCAGTTCGCCGAAACCCACGAAGTCACCAACCAGCCACCGTCGCTGGACGGCACCAACCTGTATCGCATCGACCTGCCTTTGCAGGAATGGTCGCGCTGGTTCGGTGCCGGTTGGGCCGAGTCGCGGATCGATGCGTACGGTGCGCTCGCCGGCGGGCCACTGATGGCCGCCGGGTTCCTCGCCAATCAGAACAAACCGGTATTCACCAGCCATGACCGCTATGGCCATCGTATCGATCTGGTGGAATTTCATCCGGCCTATCACGAACTGATGCGCACGGCGATTGAACACGGCCTGACTTCGCTGCCATGGACACATCCCCAGGATGGCGCCCACGTCGCCCGCGCCTCGATGAGCTATCTGCACAGTCAGGCCGAGGCTGGCAGCGGTTGTCCGTTGACCATGACCTTTGCCAGCGTGCCGGCCCTGCGTTTGCAGCCGAACCTGGCCGAGCAGTGGCTGCCGAAAGTCCTCGCCAGCGAATACGACCCGCGTAACGTCGGCATGGCGCACAAGGCCGGTGTGACTATCGGCATGGCCATGACCGAAAAACAGGGCGGTACCGACGTCCGAGCCAACACCACCAAAGCGTATCCGGTGGGCGCCAGTGGCCCGGGCGAGGCTTATGAATTGGTGGGTCACAAGTGGTTCTGCTCGGCGCCAATGTGCGATGCGTTCCTGACGCTGGCGCAGACCGACAAGGGCCTGACCTGCTTCCTGCTGCCGCGTCATCGCCCGGATGACACGCGCAATCAGTTCTACATCCAGCGTCTGAAAAACAAACTCGGCAACCAGTCCAATGCTTCCAGCGAAGTGGAGTTCCGTGGCGCGCTGGCATGGATGGTCGGTGAAGAGGGCCGCGGCGTGCCGACCATCATCGAGATGGTGGCGATGACCCGGTTCGATTGCATGGTCGGCTCCAGCGCACTGATGCGTCAGGCACTGACCCAGGCCAGCCATCACTGCGCGCACCGCAAAGTCGGCGGCAAAGTGCTCAGCGAACAGCCGTTGATGCAAAACGTGCTGGCCGATCTGGCGCTGGAAAGCGAAGCGGCACTGGCCCTGAGCTTGCGCATGGGCAAAGCGCTGGATCATCTGGATGATCGCCACGAAGCGCAGTTTGCGCGGCTGGTGACGGCGGTGGGCAAATACTGGATCTGCAAACGTGCGCCGGGGATGATCAACGAAGCGGCCGAATGCATGGGCGGCGCGGGGTATGTGGAGGACAGCATCCTGCCGCGCCTCTACCGCGAGGCCCCGGTGAACTCGACGTGGGAGGGCTCGGGCAACGTGCAGTGTCTGGATGTGCTGCGCGCGCTGTCGAAAGAACCGGGTGTGCTCGATGTGTTGTTCAGTGAGTTGGGCGATGGTCATGGCGACAAACGTCTGGCTGCGCATATCCAGCAGTTGCAGGCGCAGTTCAAGGATACGAGCGACATTCAGTACCGGGCGCGGCAACTGACCGAAGACATCGCGCTCGGTTTGCAGGCCAAGCTCCTGTTGGAGGCCGGCAACTCAGCCGTCAGCGACGCCTTCATTGCCAGCCGCCTGAGCGGCGGTGGCCGCGTCTACGGCGCGCTACCGCGAGGCCTCGACGTCGAGTCCCTCGTCGCCCGCGCAACCCCACAAGGCTTCTAACCCACCACAAATCCCCCCTGTGGGAGCGAGCCTGCTCGCGAAAGCGGTGTATCAGTCGACATCTTTATTGAATGACCCACTGCATTCGCGAGCAGGCTCGCTCCCACAGGGGATCTTCATTGATTTAAAGATTTAGGTACCGCCACAACGCCACTGTTCCCGTGACGCCACGATGCAGGCAAGATGAAGCTCTGCAAGTCAGAACACAGGAAGCTGATCGTGACCGAAGCGTTTATTGTCGTTGAAACCGCCGAACAAGCCGTGGATCGTCTGGCCGAGCTGCATGAGCGTGCCACCACTGCGCTGAACTCGGCGCTCAAGCGTTACCTCAAGGATCGCGTCGAGCCTGACGCCGAACAGCGTGCGCTGTTCCGTTATCCCGAACTGCGTCTGACCTATCTTTGCCAGGGCGAAGTCCCGCAGACCACCCGCGCTTACGCCAAGGTGCAATTGCCGGGCACTTACAGCGTCACCGTCACCCACCCGGCGGCGTTTCGCAAATACCTGCTCGAACAACTGGTGCCATTGATGCACGACTTCACCGTGACGGTGGAAGTCGGCGTCAGCCAGCAAAACATTCCGTATCCGTACGTGGTCGAGCAGGGCGATGAACTGGCCGGCTCCGGGGTCACCGCTGCGGTGCTGGCGCGCGTGTTCCCGAGTACTGACCTGTCTGCTGCCACCGATGGCATCGCCGATGGCCTCTACGATTGGGAAAACACCGATCCGCTGCCGCTGGCGCTGTTCGACGCCGCGCGCGTGGATTTCTCGCTGCGTCGCCTGGTGCACTACACCGGCAGCGACTGGCGCCATGTGCAGCCGTGGATTCTGCTGACCAACTATCACCGCTACGTCGACCAATTTATCGTCCATGGTCTGGAGCAATTGCGCAGCGATCCGCGTTTCGTGCGCATGGTCTTGCCGGGCAATGTGATCATCGAAAAGAGCATGGATCACGGCGAAGCGTCGGCGATTGCTGCCGGTGTGGTCTGGCACCGTTATCAGATGCCGGCCTATCACCTGATCGCCAGCGACGGCCACGGTGTGACGCTGGTCAACATCGGCGTCGGCCCGTCCAACGCGAAAAACATCACCGACCATTTGGCGGTGCTGCGTCCGCATTGCTGGCTGATGATTGGTCATTGCGGCGGCCTGCGTCAGTCGCAGACCATCGGCGACTACGTGTTGGCGCATGCCTACATGCGTCGCGACGGCATTCTCGACCGCGTGGTGCCGCCGAATATCCCGATCCCGGCGTTGGCCGAAGTGCAGATGGCCCTGCAACAAGCGGCTGCCAACATCACTGGCGAGAAGGGCGACGACCTGAAAAAACGCCTGCGCACCGGCACCGTGCTGACCTACGACGACCGTAACTGGGAACTGCGTTGGGCGCAGGAGCGACCGTTGATCAACCTGTCCCGCGCAGTGGCCGTGGACATGGAAAGCGGCACCATTGCCGCGCAGGGTTATCGCCTGCGGGTACCGTACGGCACGTTGCTGTGCGTTTCCGACAAACCGCTGCACAGCGAAATCAAACTGCCGGGGTCGGCCAACGCGTTCTACGAGCGCGCAGTCAGCCAGCACTTGAAAATCGGCATCGAAGCGGTGGATCTGCTGCGCACCGAACTCAACTCGCTGCACTCGCGCAAACTGCGTAGCTTCGACGAGCCGCCGTTCCGTTAACGGTTAGTCGTGGTCATTTGGCGGTCGGGGCACTAGCATTAGCAGCCCTGACCGTTAGATGTTCTTTTCGCCATGTCCCGTCCCCCGCGTCCACCTTCCCGCCGCCCCGGCGCGAAGCCTCAGCCTTCCTCCCCGCGTCGTGTTGCCAAGGCACCACCGGCCGAGCCGAAGCTGATCCTGTTCAACAAGCCCTTCGATGTGCTGACGCAATTCAGCGACGAAGGAGGGCGGGCGACGCTCAAGGATTACATCGATGTGCCCGGCATCTATCCGGCTGGCCGCCTTGATCGCGACAGCGAAGGTTTGTTGTTGCTGACCAACGACGGTCAGTTGCAGGCGCGTATCGCTGATCCGAAACACAAACTGGCGAAGACCTATTGGGTGCAGGTCGAGGGCGTGCCGACGGACGAGCAGTTGCAGCGGCTGCGTGACGGCGTCGAGCTGAATGACGGCATGACCCTGCCGGCCGAAGCACGACAACTGGATGAACCCGAGTTGTGGCCGCGCAATCCGCCGGTGCGCTTTCGCATGACGGTGCCGACTTCTTGGCTGGAGTTGGTGATTCGTGAAGGGCGCAACCGCCAGGTGCGGCGCATGACGGCGGCGGTCGGCTTGCCGACCTTGCGACTTGTACGGGTGAGGATTGGCGACTGGACGATCGAAGGACTCGATCAGGGCCAGTGGAAAGAAGTGCCGGCGCGCTTATAGAGCGCCGGATTCGATCAGGCCGATCACCACGCTCTTGATGATGAACGCGGCCACGCCCAGGCCCAGCACGAAGAACAGAATGAACGAGCCAAAGCGCCCGGCCTTGGACTTCTTCGCCAGATCCCAGACGATGAAACCCATGAAAATGATCAGGATGCTGACCAGGCCGGTCATCATCCATTCTTCTAATAGTGCTGGATCCATTGGGTTTCTCCGACGCGCGCGGGGCTAAAAGGGCGCGGCGAGTATACGCCAAGGTGTGTGGGGGTGGCATTGATCTGGGTCTGATCCGGAGCTGTTGCCCTCACCCTAGCCCTCTCCCAGAGTGAGAGGGGAGCGAACCGGGGATGCTGATGAACTCCGCCGACCTGTTTTAGCGGTTGTGAATCCATAATCGACTCGATCTTTCAGGTCAACGTATAGCGGCAGACCCTGCAGTCGGCTCCCTCTCATTCCGGGAGAGGGCTGGGGTGAGGGGGCTTTTGATCAGCTGCGAAGATGAGTCAGCGGCAGTTCGGTGCTGTTGAGCACCTGATTGAGCACAAAACTCGAGCGCACGCTGGTCACGCCATCGATGCGCGTAAGGTGGCCAAGCAGCAGCTTCTGATAGTGATCCATGTCCGGCACCACCACTTTCAACTGATAGTCAGCGTCGACGCCAGTCACCAGACTGCACTCCAACACCTGCGGCAATGTGCGAATCGCCGCTTCGAAATTCTCGAAACGCTCCGGCGTGTGCCGATCCATGCCGATCAGCACGTACGCGGTCAGGCTCAGACCGAGCATTTTGCGATCCAGCAAAGCCACTTGGCGCGAGATATAGCCGTCGTCTTCCAATTGCTTGACCCGGCGCGAGCACGGCGATGGCGACAGACCGATGCGCTCGGCCAGTTCCTGGTTGGAGATGCGGGCGTCGCGCTGCAATTCCGCCAAAATGCTCAGGTCGTAACGGTCGAGTTTGCTCATCAATCTGTCCTTGGTTGTAACTATTGCGGCGGATTATCTATCCAGGGTTAAAAATTGCGCAAGTGGTGTTTATTTCAGCAATCTTCGCAATCATCTGTCGCGGCCTCGGGCCTATTCTTATCACCAGAATCACTGCTCGGTAACACAGTCCACGCGGCCCGCCCTATCCGGCCCGCCGCGGCCGCCACCCCCACCGGGGTTGTGCCGGCCCCCGAGCTGCACACTGTCCACAAGACGGCGTGAGGTGAGCCGACGTCAAAAGCGTCGAGCCAGGACGAAGTTCTCTAAGGGGAGGCCGACGGGTCTCCCCTTTTTCTTGTCGGCGATTTTTGTGCCTCGACAGCACGCAGTCCTCAATAAATAAGTTGCGTGACTGATAACCTGTTGCAGAACCGGAAGTGCACATCCCCGGTCTTAGTTACAGGCCCCTTAATGACAGGTCTTAGCCGCAGTGAGGAAGAGCATGAAGTCGCGCATCTGGCGTCTGGCCGGTGTTGGTTTGCTGTGTGTGAGTGTCAGTGCGCAAGCGCTGGCCGATGACCCCGAGAGCCGCAGCCCCAACGGTGGGCAGCATGGCCCGCAGCATCAGGGCAACAATAATCAGGAGCATGGCGGCAGTAATCAGCCGCGCCCGCAAAACAATGTGCCGCAAAATCAGCCGCACCCGCAGAACAATCCACAGCAAAACCAGCCGCGTCCGCAAAATCAGCCGCCGCAGAATCAACCGCGTCCGCAGAACAACGAGATCATTCGTGGCGACAACAGCCGCCAGTTCGAGCACAACGGCCAGCCGCACAATAACAATGGTCAGTGGCAAAACCACGACCAGAACCGGCCTGCCTACAACCCCAATCCGGTGCGCCAACCGCCACCGCCGGCCAACAGCCTGCCGATTCAGCCGCGCCCCGATGCCGTGCGCCAGACCCAGGAACCGCGTCAGGGTTACTACCGCGACGAGCGTCCGCAAAACGGCTACAACAACCAGCATTGGCAGACCAACAATCGCCCCAACGACAATCACTGGCCGGGGCGCCCGGACGGGCATGGCAACGGTTGGGGCCCCGGCCCGCAATACCGACCGGGGCATGTGATTGATCGCTTCCCGGATCGTGAATACCGCGTGCCGTATCGCGGTCAGGATTACTTCTATTCCGGCGGCTACTGGTATCGCCCGCAGGGGCCGCGCTACATCGTCGTGCAGCCACCTCGGGGGATCCGCACTCAGTACCTGCCGGACTACGCCCGTGAGGTGTGGATCGGTGGCTCGCTGCTGTTCCTCGCCGCCGGTTCCTATTACGCCTATCAGGAAGCGACGCAGGATTACGTGGTGGTCGAGCCGCCAGTGCAGCAACAACCGCAACCGCAATCCCCGGGTTATGACGTCGAGGCGTATCCAGCCAACGGTCAGTCGCCGGAGCAAGTGCAGCAGGACGGTTACCAGTGCTATCAGTACGCGGTGCAGCAAAGCGGCTTCGACCCGCGCACCGCGACCTATCAACCGGCGCCCGAAGTGGTTCAGGCGTATCGCCAGGCGCAGGGCAATTGCCTGAGCAGTCGCGGTTATCAAGTCCAGTACTAGCAGCGGCGAGCTGCAAGCTTCGAGCTACAGGATTGAAGCTTGAGGCTCGCGGCTTGTAGCTGCTTTTATCGGGTCGGCGTGCACCAGCACTTCGGCCCGTGGGTAGGCTTTGTGGATGGCATCGGCGGCCTGGTCGCTGATGCCATGCGCCACTGACAGGGTCAATTCTCCCGGCAACTCCAGGTGCAACTGCACGAACCAGTGGTTGCCGGAAATCCGCGTGCGCAAGTCATGCGCGCCCAACACCCCCGGTACACTGCACGCCAGTTCGAGCATGTGCTGACTGACATCGGTCGGCAGTTCTTCATCCATCAACACCGAAAAACTTTCCCGGGCGATCTGCACCGCGCTCCACAGAATGTAGGCAGCAATCCCCAGACCGAACCACGCATCAAGCTGATGAAAGCCGAGCCCGGCCAAAATCAGCGCAATCAGAATGCTGCCGTTGAGCAACATGTCCGAGCGATAGTGCAGCGAATCCGCGCGCACCGCGTTGGAGCCGGTCTGCTTGATCACCCGATGCTGCAACACCAGCAGCGCCGCTGTCAGCAGCAGCGAAAACACGATCACCCCGATGCTCAGCCACGGCGCGCCAAGCGGTTGTGGATCGTGCAGTCGCTCGTAAGCCTGAAACGCGATCAACACCGCACTGCCGCCAATGAACAGCGCCTGCGCCATGCCCGCGAGGGACTCGGCTTTGCCGTGACCGTAACGGTGATCGTCATCGGCCGGGCGCAGCGCGTAATGCACCGCCAGCAGATTGAGCATCGAGGTAATGCCATCGAGCGCCGAGTCGGTAAGGCCGGCGAGCATGCTTACCGAACCGCTCAGCCACCAGGCGATGGCTTTGGCGACGATCAGCGTGCAGGCCACCGCCACCGAGGCGCGGGTCGCCAGCCGTAACAGGCGGGCATGTTCGGGGCTGGTTGTCATCAAGCTTCCTTTTTAGGCGGCGGGTTGCAGGCCGAACATCGCCAGTTGTTGAGTGCTGCCTTTGTGTTGAATCAGGCGCGGATCGTCGAGAGGGAAGTCTCTTCCGAGCTCGCTTTCGAGAATAGCCTGCAACTTGTGATTATCGACCTGACCGTCAGGGCCGATGGCATGCTTGAGCTTGGCCGGGTCGATCTGTGCGGTGTGACCGGGTTCGAAATAGATCGCGCCAGTGGCGAAGTCGACGGCAAACGCGATCAAGCCGGGAATGATGTAGAAGAGCAGGCCCACGGCATCCAGCACGGCAATCGCCGGGTCGACCTTGCCATCAATCTGGCCGCGCCGATCCGGGTAGAAAATCGAACCGCACGCGGTGATTTGGGTGAGCAGAGTAGCGACCAGCACACCGCCGATCAGGCGAAAAGGTAAACGCATGGGAAATCTCCTCAGTCATTTGAAAACGAAGCGTCGTCATTTGGAATTAAGACCCTGACGAACGCCCGGCAGTTCGCCGTTATACTCGGCCCTCTGTTTTGGAGCCAGCATGAATTCTTTGCCGATCGACGACGTTTTACCCGCCCTGCGTGAAGCCTTGGCGACACGCCACGAAGCCGTGCTCGAAGCACCGCCCGGTGCTGGTAAAACCACCCGCGTGCCGCTGGCCCTGCTCAATGAGGCATGGCTGGGCGGGCAAACCATTCTGATGCTCGAACCGCGTCGCCTGGCTGCGCGTGCGGCGGCGGAGCGCTTGGCCAGCGAGTTGGGCGAGAAGGTCGGCGAAACCGTCGGTTATCGCATTCGTCTCGACAGCAAGGTCGGCCCCAAGACGCGCATCGAAGTGGTCACCGAAGGCATTCTCACCCGCCGTTTGCAGGATGACCCGGCGCTCGAAGGCGTGGGTTTGCTGATCTTCGACGAATTCCACGAGCGCAGCCTCGACGCTGATCTGGCGTTGGCCTTAAGTCTGAACGGTCGTGAGCTGTTTCGAGCTGAACAGCCGCTGAAGATCTTGCTGATGTCGGCCACGCTCGAAGGTGAGCGTTTGGCCGGGTTGCTGGATGACGCGCCGATCCTGCGCAGCGAAGGACGCATGTACCCGGTGACGATGCGCTGGGGCCGTCCGTTCCAGCCTGGCGAATACATTGATCAACGTGTTACGCAGACCGTACTTGAAGCCCTTAATGATGAAACCGGCAGTGTGTTGGTCTTTCTGCCGGGGCAGGCGGAAATTCGTCGTGTGCATCAGCAATTAGCCGACGCGATAGGTGAGCGCAGTGACGTGTTGCTCTGCCCGCTGCACGGTGAACTCGACCTCAATGCCCAACGCGCGGCAATCGATCCGGCACCGGCCGGCCAGCGCAAAGTGGTGCTGGCGACTAACATCGCCGAGACCAGTCTGACCATCAACGGCGTGCGCGTGGTGATCGATGCCGGGCTGGCGCGGGTGCCGCGTTTCGATCCGGGCAGCGGCATGACCCGGCTCGACACGCAGCGGATTTCCAAGGCCAGCGCCACCCAGCGTGCGGGCCGCGCCGGGCGTCTGGAACCGGGCGTTTGTTATCGCTTGTGGTCGCAGGATCAGCACGAGCAACTCGCCGCTTATGGCAGTGCGGAAATTCTCTCGGCGGATCTTGCCAGCCTTGCGCTGCAATTGGCGCGCTGGGGCGTGACCCCGGGCGAATTGGTCTGGCTGGATGTGCCGCCAGCAGCGGCTTATGCACAGGCGCAGGATTTGTTGCAGCGACTGGGTGCGCTGGAAAGCGAGGCGCTGACCACTCACGGCCAGGCCATGGCTGAGTTGCCGGCGCATCCACGGATCGGCCATCTACTCCTGCGTGGTCAGGCGTTGGGGCTGGCCGACATGGCGTGCGACGTTGCCGCGTTGCTCGGCGAGCGCGATATCTTGCGCGGCGCCGGGGCCGATCTGCACAGTCGATTGGTCCTGCTTTCTGGCGAAGAACGTGCGGCCCGTGGTGCACAGGGCGGTGTGCAGCGCGCTAAGCAGCTGGCGCGGCAGTATCGCGGTTATCTGCGCGGCAAGGCGAGCGAACCGGTCAGCAATCCCGATCATCCGCGCTGGTTGGGTGCGCTGCTGGCGCTGGCGTATCCCGATCGCGTCGCGCAACAGCGGCGAGCCGGTGGCGCCGAATATCGCCTGGCCAACGGTCGCGCCGCGCTGTTCGCCGAAGCCGACAGCCTGATGAAAGAGCCGTGGATCGTCATCGCCGATCTCGGCAGCCGTCAGGGCCAGCGTGAAGAGCGGATTTACCTCGCAGCGGATTTCGATCCGGCGCTGTTCGATTCCGTGCTCGCCGAGCAAGTGCGCAACGTCGATCAACTCGACTGGGACGAGCGCGAAGGCGTGCTGCGCGCCGAACGTCAGCGCAAGGTCGGCGAGCTGATTATCAGCCGTGAACCGTTGACCGGTCTCGATGAAAACGCGCGCAGTCAGGCATTGGTCAATCTCGTGCGGCGCAAGGGGCTGGAGCTGCTGCCGTGGACGCCGGAACTGCGTCAGTGGCAGGCGCGAGTTGCGTTGTTGCGACAGCTCGATCTGGATTCGCAGGACGCAAGCCAATGGCCGGATGTCAGCGATGCGACGTTGCTGAGCACCCTCGAGCATTGGTTAATGCCTTACCTGGGCAAGGTCTCGCGACTCAGCCATTTCGGCAATCTGGATCTGTCGAGCATCGTGCGTAATCTGCTGCCGTGGCCGTTACCGCAAAAGCTCGATGAACTGGCGCCGCATCATTTGAGCGTGCCGTCGGGGTCGTCGATTCGCCTGGATTACAGCGAGCATCCGCCGATTCTGGCGGTGCGGTTGCAGGAACTGTTCGGGTTGGCGGACACGCCACGGATTGCCGGTGGGCGGCAGGTGGTCAAACTTCATCTGTTGTCGCCAGCGCGGCGGCCGGTGCAGGTGACGCAGGACTTGGCGAACTTCTGGCGCAGCACCTATGCCGAGGTGAAGAAGGATTTGAAAGGGCGGTATCCGAAGCACTACTGGCCGGACGATCCGTTGGTGGCCGAGGCGACCGCGCGGGCTAAACCGCGCGGCACCTGAGGAGCGCAACCAACAAAAGAAGATCGCGCAGTGCCTTATTGAAGATGGACGGATCCTTCATGGCAAGTGCACCAGCGTAGGTCTGTCCCCGGTTACATTCTGCCTGGGTTCCAAGCGTTCTTTGCGCTCAGTCGTTCGCACAATGATTTGTGTTGTACCGGAGATCCGGCCCTCAGAATTTGATCTATGGGGTGGCGGGCAGGAGGAAACGCGCGATCACCGGCAGGTGATCGGAGATGCGCAGCGTGTCGTCCTGGCGCACCATCGCTTCGATACGTTTGATTTTCGGGCTGTAGAACAGATAGTCGACCGTGCGATCCGGGCCGTTCAGGCCGGGGTCGTTGGGGTAGTGGGTCAGCCACTGCGCGCGGTCGATGCCGCTGGCCTCGTTGTTGGTCGGGATCATCGGGTATTTGTCCCACAGCAGGTGCAGTTCGCTGTCGGCCGAGTAGGGCGTGCGCTGTTCGGCGGGCAAACGCCGATATTGGCCGAGCGGCAGCAGGTTGAAGTCGCCACCGATCAGCCAGGGCAGGCCTTGGCTTTCATACTTGTCGAGCACTTTGGCCACGGCACTCACTTGCGTTTGCAAAGTGTTGTCCGGTTGCCGGGCACGCTCCAGATGGGTGTTGAATACGGTCAGTTGCCCACCATCGCTGAGTGGCAGTTTGGTCGCGAGCAGGGCGTCTTTCGGTTGAAACTGACGGCTGATGAAGTTGCTCGAGGCCACCGGCAGTTGCAGGCGTTCGGCGTGTTCGATGCGATAGCGGCTCAGCGTCGCCAATTGCCGCCCAACGCTGCCGAAGATATGCGGATCCGGGACAAAGTCAGCTTTCCAGTCAAATGCATGGGCGCTGCACGGATACAAATCGGCGACGCGTTCCTGCAACAGCTTGAGCTGGTCTTGATAGTCGCTGGCCTTGGCGCCGTCATCCAGTTCCTGCAACAGCACCACATCGGGCTGCTCATCGCGAATCACCCGCGCCACTTCGTCGAGGCTGAAGGCCATGTCTTCCGGCGTGGGCGCTTCGTCATCACCCTGTGCCAGGTCATTCCAGAACACATATCGCTTGCCGGCCAGATACTGCACGTTCCAGGTCATGACTTTCAGCGCTTGCCCGGGCACCAGCGTCGGCGGCTTGCCGGTGCAACTGACCGGCAGGGTTTCGCGGGCGTCGGGGCGCCAGGTCAGGCTGAACATCAGCACGCCGATCAGGACGACGGCGAGCACAAAAAGCAGCAGGGTGTAGCGCAGTAGACGGGTCATGGCTCGGCTTATAGCGTTACAGAAAGTGGCCCCGAGCATACCTGAGGGCGGTCGCGATGCCCAAGCGCCGTGCTGTCAGACCGCTCCGTCACGTTTGTCAGGCAATTCGCTGATCAGCATGAACAGCCGGAACAACACCACGCTGGTTAACAGTTGCAGGAAACTGTGAGCGCTTTCGATCAGCACGGCGATCGCCGGGTTTTGCGGCTCCGGATACACCGTTAGTGTCGCGCCCTTGAGCAACCACAGGGGTGTCATCACGCAGAGAATGCACAGCAGGATTCGCCAGAAATGCCCGCGAGTCAGGCGCAGGCTTTCTTTCATTGCCTGCAACGGCCCCATGCCGCGCAGCACCAGCAGGTATTCGCCGAACGCGAGCATGACCATCAAGATCAGCCCCGGCAGGAAATACAGCGACAGGCCCAACAGGATCAGCAGGGTGTTAAGCGCTGTCAGCAGGGCGAAACGCGGCCACAGGCGCGCAGACATCGCCAGCAGATCGAGTGTGCGCGGCGCTTCGCCACGGGTGCGGGCGTCGAGAAACAGGATCAGTGCGGCGGTGTACAACGGGTAAACCAGCAGGCCGACGACCACGCTGACCGAGGAAAAGCTCTCCGGGTCGCTGTTGTGATCGACCACTTGCTGCAGAAACGCTTCGAAAATCACCAGCGGCAGGCACAGCTGCACGATGCTGCCCAAATGGCGTTTGAAAAAATACAGAGAGTCGCGCAGTACTTCGAGGGCATTCATCAGTCGGTATCGCAGGTCGAAAACAGTGGCTCACTTTAACCGATGATGCGCGAGGCGACACGAACGTAAACATTCGGTAAAGGTCATTGAAACGTTTTGTCACTGTCTCCATTACAGGAGAGCACCTTGTCCAATGTGGACGAGGGCAATGTTATCCCCGGCAATCTACGAGGTCGCCATGAACAGCGAAGAGCAAACCCTGATCGATGGACTGTTTTCCCGGCTGCAACAGGCCGAAACGGAGGCAGCCCCGCGCGATGCCCAAGCTGAAACGCGGATCAAGGAACACCTGACGCGCCAACCGGCCGCAGGTTATTTCATGACCCAAGCGATTCTGGTGCAAGAGGCTGCGCTCAAGAGCCTCGATGAGCAGAACAAGCAACTGACCCAGCAAATTCAGCAATTGCAGGCGGAACTGCAATCGGCCAAAGCACAAAGTGCCGCGCCTGCGCCGAGCGGCGGCGGGTTTTTGTCGAGCATCTTTGGTGGCGGCAGCTCGCGCCCAGCGCCAACCCAAAGCGCTCCAGCCTCGACCGGCGGCTGGCGCGAGCCGGCGCCGCAGCAGAACTTCAACGCGCCTGCGCCCCAGCAGAACTTCGGCGCGCCGCCGCCTAACTACGCGCAGCAAAGCGCTCCGGCGGCGGGCAGCAGCTTCCTCGGTGGCGCGCTGAAAACTGCGGCCGGTGTGGCCGGTGGCGTGATGCTGGCGCAAGGCATCAGCAGCCTGTTCCATCACAACCAGCAACCGCAGGAAATCGTTGAGGTGATCAAGGAAGAGCCGGCACAGGTGGCCGACCAGAGCAGCAGTGGCTGGGGCGATGATCAGCGCATGGCCGGCAACGATCAGGGCGGCTTCACCGACACTGATTACAGCAGCGACGACAACTCATCATTCTTCGATGACGACGACTCCTTCGTCTGACACCTGCATTCATCAGGTTTGACACTAAACCTGTGGTGAGGGGATAAATCCCTTCACCACTCGTCAGCAGCACCTGCGCGCCTGCCGGTGATTATTCGCTGAACCTTCCTCTTGGCTGGCATACTGAGCGCCTTTTTCGGGCCCCGCGCCTGATCCCGCTTCTTGCGCTCGCGCGCTCACAGGAACTCCGGTGAAAAAAATCGCAGTGTTCGCCGATGTGCAGAACCTCTACTACACCGTGCGTCAGGCCTATGGTTGCCACTTCAACTATGCCGCGCTGTGGGCGGATATCAGCAAGGACGGGCAGATTGTCGAGGCCTACGCCTACGCGATCGACCGTGGCGACAGCAAGCAGCAGCAGTTCCAGCAGATCCTGCGCAACCTCGGTTTTACCGTGAAACTCAAGCCCTACATCCAGCGCAGCGACGGCTCGGCCAAGGGCGACTGGGACGTGGGCATCACCCTCGACATCATGGACGCCGCCGACCATGTCGACGAAGTCGTCCTCGCTTCCGGTGACGGCGATTTCGACATGCTGCTCGAACGCATCATCAGCAAACACGGGGTGCAGGCAGTCGCCTATGGCGTGCCCGGCCTGACCGCGAACTCGCTGATTCGTGCCGCCAGCCGCTACGTGCCGATCGAAGGCGCGCTGCTTCTGAAGAATTAAGCTGCACCCGAGAAATTGAATTGGACGGAGTACATCCCGGTTTGGAACGCATTGCAGTCATCGACTTTGAAACCACCGGCCTCTCGCCGAACAGCAGCTGTCGCGCTACGGAAATCGCCGTGGTCATGCTGGAAAACGGCCGTATCGTCGAGCGTTACCAGAGCCTGATGAACGCTGGCGTGCGCGTCCCTGCGTTCATCGAGCAACTGACCGGTATCAGCAACGCCATGCTGCGCACCGCCCCGCCGGCGGAGCAGGTGATGAACGAGGTCAACGAATTCGTCGGCTGCACGCCACTGGTCGCGCACAACGCTTCGTTCGACCAGAAGTTCTGGGATTTCGAGCTGGGGCGGATCAAGCGCACGCGCTTGCAGAACTTTGCCTGTTCGCTGCTGCTGGCGCGTCGATTGATGCCGGCCGCACCGAATCACAAGCTCGGCACGCTCACCATTTTTGCGCGCCTGCCGCACACTGGCCAGGCTCACCGGGCCATGGCCGATGCCGAGATGGCGGCCAACCTGATGGCGCATCTGGCCGCAGAGTTGCGCGACAAGCATGGCGTGTGCGAGCTATCGCATGACCTGCTGTGCAAACTGCAGAAAGTCCCCGCCGCCAAAGTCAGCGAACACCTGCTGCGCTACCGCTGATCCCGCGCCCCACACAAAACCCCTGTGGGAGCAAGCAGGCTTGCTCCCACAGGGGCATGTTCGTCCTCAGGATTTGCCGTTGTTTTCGATGTGGTCGAGCGGCACGCGTTTTTCGATGGCGCTGGACAGCACAATCGACGTCTTGCTGAAGCCGAATTTCGCCACGCGATTGATCAACTCCTCAAGCTCGGGCATCGAGCCCACCGCGCCCTTCATGATCACGCACGGATCGCCTGTTACTCGAAAACACTCGGTCAGCTGCGGAATTTTCACCAACTCGTCATACACCTTCTGACTGCCGTTCTGGTGCAGGCGCAACTCGATCACGCATTGGATCGGCAGACCGATTTTCGACAGGTCGATTTTCGCCTCATACCCGGTAATCACCCCGGATGCCTCAAGCTTGGCCACCCGTTCGGCGACGGCCGGCGCGGACAGGTTCACTTTGCGCGCCAGATCGGCGTAGGACGCGCGGCCGTTTTCGAGCAGGGCGCTGACCAGCATGCGGTCGTATTTATCCAAGGGAAACTTCCTGAAAATGCCAGACTTTCGAAATCGCGGTTTATTCCATCGATCTCCGTGATTTCCAAAGTGTACCGGCGTGATAAACAGGTTTTGTAGCTTATTTTTGCTCCCTGGCCTTTCTAGAATAATCCATTCACTGACGCTGACATTTGAGCTGCCCATGCCTGCCTTGCGCCGTTTTTCCTTACCGTTGATTGCTGCGTTTTTCGCGCTGTATGTGATTTGGGGATCGACCTACCTGGTGATTCGCCTCGGCGTCGAGTACTGGCCGCCGCTGATGCTTGGCGGGGTGCGCTTCGTCATCGCGGGCAGCCTGATGTACGCCTTCCTGCGCTGGCGCGGGGCGCCGGCGCCGACCTGGGCGCAGTGGAAAGCGGCGGGGATCATCGGGATTTTGCTGCTGAGTTTCGGCAATGGCGCTGTAAGTATCGCCGAGCATACCGGCGTGGCTTCGGGTGTGGCGGCGTTGGCGGTGGCGACAGTGCCGTTGTTCACCTTGCTGTTTGGTTATTTCTGGGGCGCGCGTAACACTCGTCTGGAGTGGGCCGGTGTCGGCTTGGGGATTATCGGCATTGCCATGCTCAACATGGGCTCCAACCTGCAGTCGAGCCCGATGGGCGCGGCGTTGCTGATTTTCGCGGCGGCGACCTGGGCGTTCGGTTCTGTCTGGAGCAAGCACTTGCCGTTGCCGCAGGGCGCGATGGCCAGTGCTGTGGAAATGCTGGTTGGCGGCGTGGTGCTGCTGATCGGCAGTGCCGTGAGCGGCGAACACTTGCAAGCGCTGCCGCCCATCGAAGGCTGGCTGGCGCTGGCGTACCTGATCTTTTTCGGCTCGATCATCGCCTTCAACTCTTATATGTACCTGCTCAAGCACGTACGTCCGGCCGCGGCGACCAGTTATGCCTACGTCAACCCGGCGGTGGCGGTGTTGCTCGGGATCGTGTTCGTTGGCGAGACCATCGGGATCGAAGAAGCGCTGGCGATGCTGGTGATCATCAGCGCCGTGGTGCTTATTGGCTTGCCGCAGTGGCGCCGGCCAGCACAGCCGCCAGTCGTGGCGCCGACAGCCGTTCCCACAGAAACGCGTACGAATTAGGGTAAACTGCGCGGCATTGCATGCCTGCGTTATTTTTTCCTACGGTACTTCCATGACTTTCGCCACCCTTGGCCTGATCGAACCCTTGCTGCGCTCCCTTGAGAAGCTCGGCTACCAGACCCCGACGCCGGTTCAGGCGCAAGCCATTCCGGCCGTGCTGGCCGGTCGTGACCTGATGGCAGCGGCCCAGACCGGCACTGGCAAAACCGCCGGTTTCGCCTTGCCGCTGTTGCAGTTACTGGCGATGGAAGGCCCAAAAGTTACCGCGAATTCGGCGCGTGCGCTGATTCTGGTGCCGACTCGCGAGCTGGCCGAGCAGGTTCATGAGTCTGTGCGCCAGTACGCCGAAAACCTGCCGCTGCGCACTTATGCGGTTTACGGTGGTGTCAGCATCAACCCGCAGATGATGAAGCTGCGCGGCGGCGTCGATGTGCTGGTCGCTACGCCCGGTCGCTTGATTGACCTGTTCCGCCAGAACGCGCTGAAACTCGATCAGTTGCAAACTCTGGTGCTGGATGAAGCCGATCGTATGCTCGACCTGGGCTTCTCCGAAGAACTGGCGAACATCTACCGCATGCTGCCGAAAAAGCGCCAGACCCTGCTGTTCTCCGCGACCTTCTCCGATGACATCCGCTTGTTGGCCGGGCAGATGCTCAACGATCCATTGAGCATCGAAGTCAGCCCACGCAACGTCGCCGCCAACACCGTCAAACAGTGGGTGGTAACGGTAGACAAGAAGCGCAAGGCCGAACTGTTCGTGCACCTGATGCGCAAGAACAAGTGGAAGCAGGTGCTGGTGTTCGCCAAGACCCGCAACGGCGTCGATGCGCTGGTGGAAAAACTCCAAGGCCTGGGCGTCAACGCCGACGGTATCCATGGCGACAAACCGCAGGCCACTCGTCAGCGCGCGCTGGATCGTTTCAAGTTGAGTGAAGTGCAGATTCTGGTCGCCACCGACGTGGCTGCGCGTGGTCTGGATATCGAAGATTTGCCACTGGTGGTCAATTTCGATCTGCCGATCGTCGCGGAGGATTACATCCACCGCATCGGCCGTACTGGCCGTGCAGGTGCGACCGGTGAGGCGATCTCGCTGGTGTGTGCCGATGAAGTGAACATGTTGTCGGCGATTGAAATGCTGACGCGCCAGACCTTGAAGCGCCAGAACGAACCGGACTTCGAGCCCGAGCATCGCGTGCCGGACACCGATGCCAGTGGTCAGGTGATCAAGAAGCCGAAGAAACCGAAGAAGCCGAAAACTTCGGGTGGGGGCGGCAAGCGTAACCTGGGCAAGTGGGTCGACAGCGGCGAGACCCAGGCGCCAGAGCCTTCGATCAAGCCAGTGCGCAAGGTGCCGGTGTTCAACACTGGACCGCGTAAGCGTAAGCCGTAAAAGCGGCTTCGAGTAAATAGCTGCAAGCTGCAAGTCAGAAGCGTTGTGCTTTTGCTTGCAGCTTGTGGCTCAAAACCTGGCGCTGCTTTCAAGCCACTGCAAGACACCCAACCCCGCCGCCCGGCCGCTGGCAAAACACCCCGTCAGCAGATAGCCGCCCGTCGGCGCTTCCCAATCCAGCATTTCCCCCGCACAGAACACCCCCGGCAACGCCTTGAGCATCAAGCGCTCATCCATCGCCTCGAATTTCACACCACCGGCACTGCTGATCGCTTCGTCCAATGGACGGGTTTTCACCAACGTCAGCGGTAGCGCCTTGATCGCCCGCGCCAACAGTGCCGGATCGGCGAAGGTCGCCGCATCGGTCAGCTCCCGCAGTAGCGCTGCTTTCACCCCATCAATCCCGACCTGACTGTGCAAATGCTTGGCCATCGAACGCGAACCGCGCGGCTTACTCAGTGCTGCCTGCAATTTATCCACAGGTCGGCCGGGCAGCAGATCGATATGAATCGTTGCTGCACCGTGCACATTGATCGCCTCCCGAATCGGCGCCGACAGCGCATAAATCAGACTGCCCTCAATCCCGGTTGCGGTGATCACGCATTCGCCCAGACGCGGGATGTCGTCGTTCAAGCCAATGGCGATGTTTTTCAGCGGCGCCCCGGCGAATTTGCTGACCATCAGTTCGCTCCAGGCCTGCACTTCGAAGCCGCAATTACTCGGCTGCAACGGCGCAAGTCCTACACCACGTTGCTCCAGCGCGAGCATCCACGCACCGTCGGAACCCAGTCGCGACCAACTGCCGCCGCCGAGGGCGAGCAGGGTGGCGTCCGGTTTGAGGGTTATTTCGCCGTCGGGGCATGCGAAGCGCAGTGCGCCGGTTTCATCCCAACCGAGCCAGCGATGGCGGGTGTGGATAACGACGCCGCTGTCGCGCAGACGCTTGAGCCAGGCGCGCAGTAGCGGTGCGGCTTTCATGTCGGTGGGGAACACGCGGCCGGAGCTGCCGATGAAGGTTTCGATGCCCAGATCATGAATCCATTTGCACAGCGCATCGGCATCAAAGTCGCGCAGCAGCGGGGCAATGTTCGGCGCGCGCTCGGCGTAGCGTGAGAGGAATGCCGGGTAGGCTTCGGAGTGGGTGATGTTCATGCCGCCGACCCCGGCCAACAGAAACTTGCGGCCTACCGAGGGCATGCCGTCGTACAGATCAACGCGAATTCCAGCCTGGCTCAGCACTTCAGCGGCCATCAGGCCGGCGGGGCCACCGCCGATGATGGCGACGTGAGCGGGGGAGGAGGCGGAGTTCTGGGTCATGGCGAGCGCTGCGGTATGGCGGGATAAGCCGCGCATTCTAACAGCGCAGATCCTTTGTAGGAGCCGAGCTTGCTCGCGAAAGCGCTGGGTCAGTCAGTGAGATGTTGAGTGCACCGACGCCTTCGCGAGCAGGCTCGCTCGCACAAGGGGATTTTCGTTTCATTCAGTACCTGGTTAAAAAACAGTCAGTACGCTGTGAGCCTCGGCCGCTATGGGCGGTAGACGCTTTCACTCAGGTTATCCACAGGCAGTTCCACAGCGATTGTGGGTAACGCAGCACAGCTCAATGACAACCGTGTGACTGCCATACACGGTGCGCGCTGTGATGGAGGATGCCGTGGCGACGGGCGAGGGCGTGCCGATCTTTGCTGTAGCCACCGCCGATCACGCCCATCACCGGGATGTCGCGGCCCAGGCAATGGCGCATGACCCGTTCATCGCGCGCGGCGACGCCTTCGTCGGTCAGCTGTAGATAACCGAGGGCGTCGTCCTTGTGCACGTCGACACCGGCGTCATACAGCACCAGATCCGGTTGATACAGCGGCAGCAAATAGTTGAGCGTGTCGTCCACGACCTTTAGATAGTCGGCATCGCCCATGCCTTTGGGCAGCGGAATGTCCCAGTCGCTTTCGGCTTTGCGTGCAGGAAAATTCTTCTCGCAGTGCAGGGAAACGGTAATCGCCTCCGGCGTGTCATGAAGAATTCGCGCCGTGCCGTCGCCCTGATGCACATCGCAATCGAAAATCAGCACCCGGTTGACCCGACCGCTTTGCAGCAGGTAATGGCTGATGATCGCCAGGTCATTGAAGATGCAGAACCCCGCCGGGTAGTCGTAGTGCGCGTGATGGGTGCCCCCGGCCAGGTGACAGGCCAAACCGTGCTCCAGCGCTTTCTCGGCCGCCAGTATCGAACCGCCGACCGCGCGCACCGTGCGCCGCGCCAGCGCCTCGTTCCAGGGCAGGCCAAGACGCCGCTGGTCTTCGCGGGACAACTCGCCGCTCATGTAGCGTTCGATATACGCACGGTCATGGGCGAGGGCGAGGATGTCGTTGGGGCAGATTTCCGGACGCAGCAGATCGGCATCGCGGGTCAAACCGCTGTCGACCAGGTGATCGCGCAGCAGACGAAACTTGTCCATGGGAAAGCGGTGATCCGCCGGAAACTCGGGGCTGTAGTCTTCGTGGTAGATCAGCGGCAGTGGCATGGTGATTTCATGTAGGAAGCGTAGGAAAGAGTGAACGATCCTACCAGCGATGTAGACTTGCGGCATGGAAACGGAGGGGCACGATGGAGCCGATACTGGAACTGCAAAGCGCGCGCTTGCTGATGCGTCAGTGGCAGGACGAGGATTTGCCGGCATTTGCGGCGATGTGCGCCGATCCTCAAGTGATGCGCTACTTTCCGGCAGCGTTGAGCCGACTGGAAAGCGCTTCGGTGATCGGCCGCGTGCGCGGGCATTTTGCCGAGCACGGTTTCGGCTTGTGGGCGCTGGAACGCAAGGACAGCGGTGAATTCATCGGTTTCACCGGGCTCGGCGTGGTGGGTTTCGACGCGCCGTTCACCCCGGCAGTGGAAATCGGCTGGCGTCTGGCCAGGGAACATTGGGGTTTGGGTTATGCCAGTGAAGCGGCGTGGACAGCTTTGCGCGCAGGCTTTGATCGATTGGCCTTGAAAGAAATCGTGTCATTCACCGCGCAAAGCAATCTGCCTTCGGAGAAAGTCATGCAGGCGATCGGCATGCACCACGCTCCGGCCGATGATTTCGATCACCCTAAACTGGCCGTCGATCATCCGTTACGCAGGCATGTGCTGTACCGCATCACCCGGGAACAATGGCTGCAAACCTTGCATGGCTAAGCCGACATGGACGTTTACAATGGCGCGATAGTGGCTCGCGCCAGAACCTGAATCGGCCGCCGCAGCCAAGACTGCGCGGCATTGCGTTGTGTGAGGAGAGTCTGAATGAGCCAAGTGTTGGAAGATCTGGTCGACCTGCTGACCCTGGAACCGATCGAAGAAAACCTCTTCCGTGGCCGCAGCCAGGATCTGGGTTTTCGTCAGTTGTTCGGTGGTCAGGTACTCGGCCAGTCGTTGTCGGCGGCCAGTCAGACGGTTGAAGAAGCGCGCCATGTGCACTCGATGCACGGCTATTTTCTGCGTCCGGGCGACGCCAAGTTGCCGGTGGTGTATTCGGTTGATCGCGTGCGCGACGGCGGCAGTTTCAGCACCCGCCGCGTCACGGCGATCCAGAAGGGCAATCCGATCTTCACCTGCAGCGCTTCGTTCCAGTACGACGAAGAAGGCTTCGAGCACCAGAGCCAGATGCCCGTTGTGGTCGGCCCGGAAAACCTGCCCTCGGAGCTGGAACTGACCCAGCAACGCGCGCACCTGATCCCGGAACACATGCGCGAAAAACTGCTGTGCCCGAAACCGATCGAAGTGCGCCCGGTCACCGAAAAAGACCCGTACAACCCGCAACCGGCCGATCCGGTGAAGTACGTATGGTTCCGCGCCGATGGCGCTTTGGCCGACATTCCGGCACTGCACAAATACCTGCTGGCCTACGCCTCGGACTTCGGTCTGCTGACCACATCGATGTTGCCTCATGGCAAATCGGTCTGGCAGAAAGACATGCAGGTCGCCAGCCTCGATCACGCGCTGTGGTTTCACAACGACCTGCGCGCCGATGACTGGTTGCTGTACGCGATGGACAGTCCGTGGGCCGGAAATTCCCGAGGTTTCTCCCGTGGCAGCGTGTACAACCGCGCCGGGCAACTGGTGGCGTCGGTCACGCAGGAAGGCTTGATTCGTCATCGCAAGGATTGGGCATGAGCCTGGCCGACGTCCGCCATTGGGTCTTCGACATGGACGGCACACTGACCGTCGCCGTGCATGATTTTGCGGCGATTCGCGTGGCGCTTGCCATTCCGCCCGATGACGACATTCTCACTCACCTCGGCGCGTTGCCCGCAGATGAAGCTGCCGCCAAGCACGCATGGTTGCTGGAGCATGAACGCGATCTGGCGCTGGGTTCGACCCCGGCTACCGGGGCTGTGGAGCTGGTGCGTGATCTGCACTCACGCGGTTATCGCCTCGGCATTCTGACCCGCAATGCCCGAGAGCTGGCGCATGTGACGCTGGAGGCGATTGGTCTGGCGGACTGCTTTGCGGTGGAGGATGTCTTGGGGCGCGATGAAGCACCGCCGAAACCGCATCCCGGCGGTTTGCTGAAATTGGCAGACGCGTGGGCGGTGCCGGCCAGCGAGTTGGTGATGGTCGGTGATTACCGCTTTGATCTGGATTGCGGACGTGCGGCGGGGGCACGGACGGTGTTGGTGAATTTGCCGGATAACCCGTGGCCGGAGCTGACGGATTGGCATGCGCAGGATTGTGTCGAGTTGCGGCGAATGCTTTTGGCCTGAGATTGTTGCTGGATGCTTGGGCCTCTTCGCGGGCGAGCCTTGCTCCTACAAATCAGCGCTGATCTGTTGGAGCAAGGCTTGCCCGCGAAGACGTCCTTACTGCTCGAACAGAGCCTTCTGCCCCTCCGGCGAGGTCAACATTCCATCGCCGTTATGCCCAACCCCGGGTACCTCGACCAGTCGTTGATTGACTCCTTCCGGATGGCGGCGCAGCAGGTAGCCGAAAAACAGCTTGCCGCGCTCCAGGCGATAAGCGCCTTGCGCCTCGGCCGAACAGCTCTTGTCCAGCGCCGGATGCTGGGGGTCGATATCCTGCTGCCCGAGTAGATAAATCACTTCGCGTTTGGTGTAACTGCTTTCCAGCTGCAACGGTGTTTGCCCGCCGGCATACACCGGCATGTCTGCCAGACCGTACTTCCAGCGATTGAAACCCACGCACTTGGCATGATCGAACGCCACCGGTCGTTGTTCATTGAAGTACGCATAAGAAGACGGATTGGCTACCACATAACGCAAGCGGATGCCGTTGGCTTTAAGCGCCGGCTGATCCTTGGCGAGCAGGGCGTAACGCTGCACCACCTGGCCGCCGCCAGAGTGGCCGAAGATCACGATTTGCTTCACGTCGGGAAATTGTTTGCGATCACTGATGCGCGCAACGATTTCATCCAGCGCCGCATAGGAACTCAATGGATTCGGCCCTGTGGATAAACCGCCGCCCATCCATTCGTTGCCTTTCCAGCGCAGCAATGTTGCGGGCAAGGAATACAGGGCAACATCGCTTTCGTTGAGAAACTGCGGCGCGATCACCAGCGTGTGCGCGGTTTGTCCCGCCAGTTCGGCAGCGCTTTCGGCGCTTTTGCGATAGGTCTCGGCGTTACGCAACCGACCATGAATGACGATCAGCACGCGCTCGATCTTCTCGGGCGCGGGGCCGATGCCCACCGCCATTTCGCCAGCCTTGAATTGCAAGCGACCGGAGCTGATCGCGTCGACGCCGGCCGCTTGCGCGGTGCTGCCAATGATCAGTAACGCCAAAAGCCATTTATGCATTTACAGGTTTTTCGCCGCGAAGGTATCGCACTGGCCAACCTGGCCCTGCGCGAATCCGGTTTTGAACCAGCGCACCCTTTGCGCCGACGTACCGTGGGTAAACGAGTCTGGCACCACACGGCCCTGACCCTGTTGTTGCAAGCGATCATCGCCGATGGCATTGGCGGCGTTCAAGGCTTCTTCGATGTCGCCCGGTTCCAGCCAGTTCAGACGCTTCTGCGCGTGATAGGCCCAGACGCCAGCCAGGCAGTCGGCCTGCAATTCCTGACGCACCAGTAGACCACCGTCGCCTTCCATCTGCCGGCCCTGCTGGCGGGCTGTCTGAATTTTCGCCGAGACGCCAAGAAGCGTCTGCACATGGTGACCGACTTCGTGCGCGATCACGTAGGCCTGCGCGAAATCGCCCGCCGCTTTGAAGCGTTGGGCCATTTCCTGGAAGAACGCCATGTCCAGATAGACCTTCTGATCTGCCGGGCAGTAGAACGGGCCGGTGGCGGAAGTCGCCAGGCCGCAGGCCGAATTCACCCGATTGCTGAACAGCACCAGCGTCGGATCTTTATATTGCCGGCCCGCCTGCTGGAAAATAGCGCCCCAGGTGTCTTCGGTATCGCCGAGGATCGAACGGACGAATTCCGCCTGTTCATCATTGGCTGGCGGTGCCTGACGGGTTTGCGAGGTCGGTGCCGTTTGCTGGCCCACTTGCCCGGTCAGTTGGCCGAGGATCTGCAATGGATCCTGTCCGGTGATCCAGCCAATCCCGACGATCAGCAGGATGGCCCCCAGGCTCAGGCCTTTGCCGCCGCCGAAGCGCATGCCGCCGCCACCGCCGGCATCACCACCACGCGCATCGACGACGTTGTCACTGCGTCGGCCTTTTTTCCATAGCATGCGGGAATCCTCTATTTGTACGGTAAAGAGTTACGTGGTGATGAGTGTTGCTGGTGCGCGGTCACGGCGCCAGTCCGGTCGTCAGACCATGCTGATCGCTGACGGTTCGACCAGACACAGCCGTATCGGTGAGCTTACAGTTGCGCGGCGTTGAAGGTAGCGCAGGCATCGATCCGGCCGCTATCGAATCCTGCGCTGAACCAGGCGCTGCGTTGCTGCGAGGTACCGTGGCTGAAGGTCTCCGGGCGTACTGTCTGGTTTTGCGCGCGTTGCAGGTAGTCGTCACCGAATGTGGCGGCTGCGTTCAGAGCCCCGTCGATATCCCCCGGCTCCAGCCACGCCAGACGCTGCTGGGCATGATGTGCCCAGACCCCGGCCAGACAATCAGCCTGTAGCTCAGCGCGTACCTCGAGGCCGGCGTCGCCGGTCACTGGCAGGCGAGCCGACAGCGCAGTTTCAAACGCCGCGGAAAGTCCCAGTTCGAGCTGTACGTGATGGCCGACCTCATGCGCGATGACAAAGGACTGGGCGAAGTCGCCGACCACCGAATAACGCTGAGCCATTTGTTCGAAGAACGCCGGATCCATATAGAGCTGTTGATTTTCCGGGCAATAGAACGGGCCGCTTGAAGCCGCAGAAAAGCCGCAACCAGAAGCCACGCCATCGCTGAACAGCGTCAGCGTTGGTGCCGGGTAATGCCGATCACTCTCGGCAAACAGTTGTTTCCAGGTGTCTTCGGTATCGCCCAATATCGATTCGATGAACCTCAGCTGAGGATCGTCATTGGGCGCTATCTGTTGGCTGACTTGATCTTCGACGGAATCCTGCGACGGTAGCGCATTGAATGTCGAATGGAGTGCCGCGCCGCTCAGTACGACAGCGGCCAGTCCTGCACCGAGATTTTTCCCTGTCAGTGTGCGGGCGTCCTTGCCCTTTCGCGTGTCGTTGATGTTTTCACTGCGTCTTGCCTTGTTCCATAGCATGGTTGCGGTCTCTCATAGGTTGATGAGGCGTTTGTCGCCTCGCCTATGAATAACTGCATGGATCAAGTTCTGCAGGGCGGATGTGTAAGAGCGCGTAAGACCGATCTTGTAACGGACGTTTCGAACCGGGCAAACGCTGCTTTCCTACTCAATCATCAAACGCGTCCCACACTGGCGCGAAGTCCGGGCTGACTTGACGTTCGCGCTTCGACAGGCTGGCGATCAGTGCACGGTCGTCATCGTCCAGATTGACCTCCAGCGCCGCCAGATTGGCCAGTTGATTGGTTTTACTGCTGGCCTTGGGAATGGCCGCAACATTGGCTTGGTCGAGCAGCCATTTCAGTGCGACCTGGGTCGGCAGCACGCCATGTTTCGCCGCAATCTGCTGGATCTCGCTAATGTGTGAAACCTTGTTGCGGGCCAGCGGTGTATAGGCCGTCAGCGCCATGTCGTGTTGTCGGGCGTAGTCGAGCAGGGCGTTTTGTCCGAGAAGCACGTGGTACTCGACCTGAATCGCTGACAGAGCAATGCCGTATTCCTCGACGACTTTGCGCAGCAGCGGCAGAGGAAAGTTCGCCACGCCGATGTTGCGCGCCAGTCCCTGCTGCTTGAGCGAGGCCAAGGTGTCGAGGGTGCGCGGCAGATCCCAGTCGGTGCTCGGCCAGTGGATCATGAAGAGGTCGACGTAGTCGCTGCGCAGAGCCTTGAGGCTGCGATCCATGGAGTGGCGCATGGCGTCTGGTTGCAACTGATCCCACCAGACTTTTGTGGTGACGTGAATCTGCTCGCGGGGTGTCGGCGTATTCGCCAGCGCTTGTCCGACAGCGTCTTCGTTGTTGTAGCCCGCTGCCGTATCGATGTGTCGGTAACCCAATTCCAGCGCCTGCTCTACGGCATGGGTGCATTCGTCGCCGAGCATCGGCCAGGTGCCGAGACCGAGTTTCGGCATGTTCAAACCGTGGGCGTTAACGATGTGCTGCATGGTCGTTCTCCTGTTCGAAAGCAGTGATGCTGGCGATGTGGCGCGCGGCGATGTAGCCGAACGTCAGCGCCGGGCCGATGTTGATTCCCCCCGCCGGGTAATGACCCCCCATGATGCTGGCCATGTCGCCGCCCGCCGCGTAAAGCCCGCTGATGGGCTGATCGCTGCCGTCGAGCACCTGGGCGTGTGGGTTGACTTTGAGACCGGCGAAAGTGCCAAAGCACCCCGGTTGTACTTTCACGGCGTAGAACGGGCCGGCTTCTATTGGGGCAACGCAAGGGTTGGGCAGGTTCGTCGAATCGCCTTGCTTGCGGTTGTATGGGGTCGAGCCGCGACCGAATAACGGGTCTTCGCCGTGGCGCGCGTGGCGGTTGTAGTCGTCGAGTGTTGCGCGCAAACCGCTCGGGTCGATGCCACAGGCCAGGGCTAATTCTTCGACGGTATTACCGGTTTTCAGATAGCCGCTGCGGATAAATTCTGACAGCGGAAGCGGAAACGGCCGCGAGATGCCGAGGCCATAGCGGCGCTGGAAGGCGTGTGTGCAGATCAGCCAGGAGGCAACATCTTCGCCGTGTGGCGCGGCGTCGACCATGGCGCTGACATAGTCGAAGTAACCGTTGGCTTCATTGACGAAGCGCTGACCGTTGCGCAGTACGCCGATGATCCCCGGTTTGCCGCGCTCGATGATGTGTGGGAAATGACCGGTGCTGCCGTCGGAATGTGGCACCAGCGACACCGGTGCCCACGCGACGGGCGAAGCGACATTGTTGTTGACCCTGGCACCGACGCTTTCACCCAGGCGCAAGCCGTCGCCGTTGACCGCCAGTGGCGGCAGCGCCCAGTGTTCGTGGCCCGTAGGCGTGCGCGGGAACAACGCTTTGCGCCGCTCGATGTCATTGGCGAAGCCACCTGCCGCGAGCACCACGGCTTTACGCGCATGAATGCGCATCGGGCCTTTGTCGGTGTTGACCACTGCGCCCGAGACGCGGGAGCCGTCGCGCAATAATTCAGTGACCGGCGCCGACTCCCAGAGCAGGACACCGAGGTCGTCGGCCGATTTTGCCAGTCGCGCAATCAGCGCCACGCCGTTGACCAGTTGCAGTGCTCGGCCATGCAGCGCAAGGTCAAACAGGTGCCGAGTGAAACGTCGGGTTACGTGCCATGCGGCCTTGAGCGAGCGGGTCAGATTGAGGAAGGCCGACAGATCCGCCCCGGCCATGATGGGCATGCCCATGAAGGACGTTTCGCGCAGGGTAGTGCGAAGGCGTTTGAGCAAGCGTCCGACTTTGCGCCCCTCGTAGGGCGCGGCAATCACTGAGCGTCCGCCAGTGCCCGCGCCTGGCGTCTCGCCATGAATGTCGGCGATGGCGTTGCCGTCGGCAAATTGCAGCGCGGTGTGTTGTTCGAAAAACGCGACCATGCGCGGGCCTGCTGCTAGGAAGGCGTCGATCATGCCCGGGTCGAAGTGCTCGCCCAATTCATGGCGCAGATAAGTCCGCGGTTGCTCGACGTCTTCGATGATGCCGGCGCGACGGGCCAGTGGGTTGCACGGCACCCATGCCCAGCCGCCCGACCACGCCGTGGCGCCGCCAAATACCGGATCTTTTTCGACCACGATGACTTTCAGGCCATGCCACGCTGCTGTGACGGCGGCTGAAAGCCCGGCGGCGCCAGAACCGACGACCAAAACGTCGCAGTCGATATCAGGGAGTTGGGCAGGCATCAGACAACGCTCCAGCGGGTGTTTATTTTTGGAATTTGATTCCAGAAAATAACCAGTGCAGCAGGCGGACGACAAGCCTTGAAACCACAAAGCGGGCGGTGATCGAACGGGCAGTTCCAGATTTCGCTTTGCCGCCGATGTCTTCTAGAATCGGCGAAATTTCATTTGGATTTCCCTATGGCCGGCAGTCAAATCGAACGGGTTTTCAGTGTCCTCGAAAGCCTCACCAGTGATCCGCGCGGGTTGCCGATGCAGACGTTGTCCGAGCAGTTGGACATCCCCAAAAGTGCCACTCACCGTTTGCTCGCCGAGCTGATCCGTCTGGGTTACGTGCGACAGAATTCGGAGACCTTGCGCTACCACCTGTCGACCAAACTGGTTGCCATGGGTTTTCAATACCTGTCGAGCAGCGGCGCCGATATCGTCCAGCCGGTGCTGGATCGCTTGGCTGAGGAAACCGGCGAGCTGGTGCGGCTGGGCGTGATCGAGGGCGAGCGCCAGACCTGGATTGCCAAGGCGCAAGGCGCCCGAACCGGCTTGCGCTACGACCCGGACATGGGCCGTGATGCGCCGCTGTTCTACACCGCGTCCGGGCACGCGTGGCTGGCGTGCATGAGTGATGCCGAAGCGTTGTCGCTGGTCGAGCGCCAGGCGGCAGAAGTGCCGGCGGGTGTCGGCCCGAACGCGCCACGCTCCAATATCGAGTTGCTGGAACGACTGCGCCTGGCCCGTGAACAGGGTTATGCCTGGGTCGAGGAAAGCTCTGCGGTCGGCACGTCGGCGATTGCGGCGGTGGTGAAGCATCCAACCGATGGACGAGTGATCGGTGTGCTCAGTATCGCGGGCCCCAGTGCGCGGATGCCGGGGGCGCGCCTGCATGAACTGGCGCCGTTGTTGCTGAAATTCACCGAAGAATTATCGGCGGCCAGCCTGGCGTCCGAATTGTTCATCTGATTGCCCAATCCCCTGTAGGAGCTGCCGCAGGCTGCGATCTTTTGCTGTTGTTTTTAAAGTCACGATCAAAAGATCGCAGCCTGCGGCCGCGCCTACCGGGTGAGAAGTTGTGCGGTGTTCGCACGGTTTGAGGATTGCTGGGTTTTTGATTGTGGAACTCGGTTCTAAATTGTTGCTGGAGTGATATTCCAACAACAATCACAAAAGGATCGCGCCTTGAATTCGCCCCTCCGAATCGCCCTGATCGGCGCTGGCAACATGGGTCAGCAACATTATCGGCACCTGCAAACCCTCACTGAAGCAACACTGTGCGCGGTGGTGGATCCCGGGCCGCAAGCCGCAGCCCTCGCGGCTGAGTGGGGTGTAAGGCATTTCGCCGATCACCGTCAGATGCTCGAGCAAATCAGGCCAGACGCGGTGATCGTTGCCAATCCGAACAATCAACATGTCAGCACGGCGCTTGATTGTCTGTCGGCAGGTGTGCCGGTGTTGCTGGAAAAACCGGTCGGCGTGCACCTTGATGAAGCGCGCGAACTGGTGGCTGCGGTTAAAAGCAGCGGCGTGCCGGTACTGGTCGGCCATCACCGACGCCACAACCCGCTGATCGTGCGTGCCCATGAGTTGCTGCAGAGTGGCGCGCTCGGGCGTCTGACCACGGTCACCGCGCTGTTCCAGTTGCGCAAACCGGACAGTTATTTCGAGATCCCGTGGCGTCGTCAACCGGGAGCGGGAATGTTGCTGACCAACCTGATTCACGACCTCGATCTGCTCCGGCACCTGTGCGGTGAAGTGCGCTCGGTGCAGGCGATCACCGACAACGCTGTACGTGGTTTTGCCAATGAAGACAGCGCGGCGGTTTTGCTGCAATTCGAGGGCGGCACATTGGGTACGTTGAGCGGCTCGGATGCCGTCACAGCGCCGTGGAGTTGGGAGCTGGATTCCGGCGAAAACCCGGTGTATCCGCGTCAGGCCGATCAGCCGTGCTACTTGCTGGCCGGCACCGCCGGGGCATTGAGCATTCCCCAGCTCAAACGCTGGCACTACGCCGCTGATCAGGTCGACGCCGGTTGGCATGAACCGTTACTGATGGTGGAAGAGTCCTACACCGGTGACGAAGCTTTACGTTTGCAGTTACAGCATTTCGTACGCGTGGCGCGGCGTGAGGTCGAGCCGCTGGTGAGTGCGGCCGACGCCGCCCGCACTCTTGCGCTGATTGAGGCCATTCGCGACGCCGCTGCTACCGGCCGTGCTTGCGCCCCTGCACTGATCGAGGCTTGAACATGAGCGAACGAATCCTGTCATTGGCCAGCCTGACCGTGCTGGAGTTGTCGCCGCCGCAGATGGTTGAAGTGGCGGCGCGCGCCGGTTACAGCCATGTCGGCTTGCGTCTGGAGCCGGCAACGCCTGAGGAATATCACTTCCCGTTGGTAGCCGATGGCGACTTGCGTCGTCGGACATTGGCGCAGTTACGTGATACCGGTGTGCGTGTGCTCGACGTGGAAATTCTGCGTCTGAAACCGCAAACCGTCGTGGCCGATTTCGAGAAACTGCTGACGGTCGGCGCGGAGTTTGGTGCGACTGAGTTGCTGGTGGCCGGTAACGACCCTGACGAGCAGCGGCTCACCGATAACTTCGCGGCACTCTGCGATCTGGCGGCGCCGTATGGGTTGCATCCGCATCTGGAATTCATGCCCTGGACGGATGCACGCAATCTCGAGCAAGCGCTGCGCATTGTCGAGAACGCGGATCGCGAAAATGCAGCAGTGTTGGTCGATGCGTTCCACTTTGATCGTTCGGCGTCACGGTTGCAGGATCTGGCAGGGGTGCCAGCGTCGCGCCTGCGTTATGCGCAATTATGCGATGTCGCGGGACCGAGACCGTCAGACATGGCCGAGATCTTGCGTCAGGCGCGCAACGAGCGGCGGTTTCCCGGCGAAGGCGATTGCGACCTGCTCGGGTTGCTGAAAGCGCTGCCGGCTAATATCGCACTGAGCCTGGAAATTCCCACGGTTAAACTGCTGGAGCAGGGCGTGAATGGATTGCAGCGGGCGCAGATGGCGATTGATAAAACTCGAGCGTTGTTGGCGCGACTGTAAGCGGCGCTGCGCACCTGTTCGCGGGCAAGCCTTGCTCCTACGGGGTTTACCCAACCCCTGTAGGAGCAAGGCTTGCCCGCGAAGCTTTTGATCTTTTTTGGCACCACAAGGAAACCCAATGACCGTCAGCACTCCGCTCTCCGGTGTCAACCAACCCTTCAAGGGGATCTTGCTGATCGTCGTGGCAACCTTCCTGTTCTCCAGTCATGACGCACTGTCGAAATACCTGTCCGGTTTCTATCCGATCGTGATGGTGGTCTGGGCGCGTTATCTGGTGCACACGTTATTGATGGCGGGAATTTTTCTGCCGCAGTCGGGGTTGCGCGTCCTGCGCACCAAGAAGCCTTTATGGCAGTTGACCCGAGCACTTTGCCTACTGGGCACCAGCCTGTTTTTCACCACGGCGCTGCTGTACATCCCGTTGGCGGAAGCCACGGCGGTCAACTTTCTTGCGCCGGTTTTGGTGACGGCATTGTCAGTGCCGCTGCTCAAGGAACGGGTGACACGCGGCCAATGGATCGCGGTGATTTGTGGCTTTATCGGTGTGCTGATCATCGTCCATCCGGGCGGTGAACTGTTCACTCCAGCGGTGCTTTTGCCGTTCTGCTCGGCGTTGTTTTTCTGCTTCTATCAGTTGCTCACGCGCAAACTGGCGGAGGTGGACAGCCCGACCACCAGCAACTTTTTCGCCGGGCTGTGCAACACGTTGGTGATGAGCGCGCTGGTGCCGTTCTTCTGGCAGGTGCCAACGCTCAATCACGCCGTGCTGATGCTGGCGCTGGGCAGTTGCGGGATGACCGCGCACTTGTTTCTGACTCAGGCGTTCCGCCATGCCGCACCGGCGCTGCTGGCGCCGTTCGGTTATTGCCAGATTGTGTTTGCGGGGTTGTTGGGCTGGTTGCTGTTCAACCACACGCCGAGTCTGTTGACGATCATCGGCATTGCGGTGATTTGTTGCAGCGGGCTGGCGGCAGCGTGGCAGCAGAGCAGAAAACACAAACCCTTGTAGGAGCTGACGAGTGAAACGAGGCGGCGATTTTTTGATCTTCAACATCAAGATCAAAAGATCGCAGCGTGCCGCAGCTCCTACAGGGTTTATTCGGTGACGGTCGGGATTTTGCGCGGGGCCATGAAGTACATCCACGTCAGCGCAATGAAGTACATCGCCGGGATCAGGGTGAACAACACGGTGTAGTTGTTGTTGGTGACGGTGAGGATATGGCCGACGATCTGGGTCATGAACATCCCGCCAATCGCCGCACACATGCCGCCGAAACCGAACACCGTACTCATCATGTGCTTGGGCGTGTAGTCCATCACCAGGCTCCAGATGTTCGCCGTCCACGCTTGGTGCGCACCGATGGCCAGGGAGATGGCAGCTACCGCAACCCACAGATTGGCGGAACCTGCCGCCATGACCACGCCGATGATGCAGCAGGCGAACAGGAACATCGACAGCAACCGCGCCTTGATCGAGTTCATCCCGCGACCGATCAGGAACGAAGACAGAATGCCGCCACCGACACTGCCGAAATCGGCGGTGACGTAGATGATGATCAGCGGAATGCCCATCTGGGTGACGTTGATGCCCAGGTTGTATTGCTGATTGAGGAACGGCGGCAGCCAGTACAGGTAGAACCAGAACACCGGTGCAGTCAGCGAGTAGGCGAGGGCAAAGGCCCAGGTGCCGCGCATGCGGAGGATTTTCGAGAACGGCACGCGGGCCTGTTCCGGTTCCACTTCCTGCTGGATGTAATCGAGTTCCGACTGTTTAACGCTCGGGTGATCTTCCGGGTTGAAGTACTTCAAGCCCCAGAACAACAGCCAGATCCCGCCCAGTGCCGACATGCACAGGAACGCCGCTTGCCAGCCCCATACGTGGAGCACCAATGGCAGCAACATTGGCGTGAACATCGCGCCAACGTTGGTGCCGGCGTTGAAGATGCCGGTGGCCACGGCGCGTTCGCCGGCCGGGAACCACAGGCGCGTGGTTTTCACGCAGGCCGGGTAGTTGGCGGCCTCAGTCAGGCCAAGGATGAATCGGCAGACCATGAAGCCGACCGCCGATGTCGCCAGACCGTGGGCTCCGGTGGCCAGGCTCCAGAGCAGGACGGCGCAGAAAAACACGCGCTTGACGCCGACCCGGTCAATCAACCGCCCTTGCAGGACGAAACCGATCGCATAACCGACCTGAAACCAGAAGTTGATGTTGGCGTAATCCATCGCCGTCCAGCTCATTTCCTTGGCGAGGATTGGCTGCATGACGCCGAGTGCGGCGCGGTCGATGTAGTTCAGGGTGGTGGCGAAAAACACCAGTGCCAGCATGCCCCAACGGGTTTTGCCGACCGCCATGGCGCCGCGGATCTTGTCGCCGATGCCACCCGTGGCAGTGCTCATGGCCGGGGCCATGCGGGAAGTCTGTGAAGGAATCATGTGTTCCACCCGTTTTTGGATTTTTTATTTGGTGTGCTTTTTTCGTGCACGCTGCGACCGGTGGTTCAGATCCGGACTCAATGTGCAGTCGATGGTGGGCAGCGGACGAAAAATCGTCAATTCGCCAAAACGCCATTGTGTTCGATAATCGCACGCAAAACTAACCGGCTAGTACACTTTAAATTGCTGCCGCGTTCGATGCAGCCAATAATTTCCCCACTATAAAAACCCATCCCATGCAGGAGCTGCCGCAGGCTGCGATCTTTTTGATTTTGCTTTCACGAATAAAGATCAAACGATCGCCGCCTGCGGCAGCTCCTACATTAAAGCCGCGCAGTCCGGGAGTTGAAGCATGCAGCGTTCCATTGCCACCGTTTCCTTGAGCGGCACCCTGCCGGAAAAACTCGAAGCCATCGCCGCCGCCGGGTTCGACGGGGTGGAGATTTTCGAAAACGATCTCCTGTACTACGACGGCAGTCCGCGGGAAATCAAACAGATGTGCGCCGATCTCGGCATCGCCATCACTCTGTTTCAGCCGTTCCGCGATTTCGAAGGCTGCCGCCGTGATCGCCTGGCGCGCAACCTGGAGCGTGCCGAGCGCAAGTTCGACCTGATGCAGGAACTGGGCACCGATCTGGTGCTGGTGTGCAGCAATGCTTCGGCGGACAGCGTCGGCGATCAGCAAATCCTCATCGATGACCTGCACCTGCTGGCCGAACACGCCGGCGCGCGTGGCTTGCGCATTGGTTACGAAGCGCTGGCCTGGGGCCGCCACGTGAATACTTATCAACAGGTCTGGGACATCGTCCGTCAGGCCGATCACCCGAGCCTTGGCGTACTGCTCGACAGTTTTCATACCCTGTCGCTGAAGGGCGATCCGCGTGCGATTGCCGACATCCCCGGCGATAAAATCTTCTTTGTGCAAATGGCTGACGCGCCGATTCTGGCGATGGATGTGCTGGAGTGGAGCCGGCATTTCCGCTGCTTCCCGGGGCAGGGTGAATTCGATCTGCCGGGGTTCCTCGCGCCGATCATTCAGAGTGGTTACACCGGGCCGCTGTCGCTGGAAATCTTCAACGACGGCTTCCGTGCGGCGCCGCCACGGGCCAATGCCGCTGACGGTTTGCGTTCGCTGCTGTATCTGGAAGAGAAGACCCGCCAGCGTCTGGAGCAGGACAGCCAACCTGTGGCGAACCGTGAAATACTTTTCGAAACGCCGAAAGCCAGTGAATACAACGGCATCGAATTTCTCGAGTTTGCCGTCGATGAAGCGCTTGGCGCGAAGCTCAGCCATTGGCTGGAACGTTTGGGGTTCGTCAAGGCCGGGCAGCACCGCTCCAAGAGCGTCAGCCTGTTGCGCCAGGGCGATATCAACCTGATCCTCAACTCCGAACCCTATTCGTTTGCCCACAGTTTTTTCGAGGCTCACGGCCCATCGCTGTGTGCGACGGCTGTGCGAGTCAAGGACAGCGCCAGTGCACTGGCCCGTGCCGTCGCTTACAAAGGGCAGCCCTATCGCGGATTGGTCGGCCCGAATGAACTGGAGCTGGCGGCCGTGCGCGCGCCGGACGGCAGCCTGATTTATCTGGTGGATGAACAGGCCGATGTCTACGGCACCGATTTCAACCTGCTGACAAACGCGACGGCCCGTGGCGGCCTGAAGCGCATCGACCACATGGCCATGGCGCTGCCCGCCGACAGCCTCGACAGTTGGGTTCTGTTCTATAAAAGCCTGCTGGATTTCGAGGCCGACGACGAAGTAGTGCTGCCCGACCCGTACGGTCTGGTGAAGAGCCGCGCGCTGCGCAGCCGCGACAGTTCGATCCGGTTGCCGCTGAACATCTCAGAGAACCGCAACACTGCGATCTCCCACGCCTTGTCGAGTTATCGCGGTTCTGGTGTGCATCACATCGCCTTCGATTGCGACGACATCTTCGCTGAAGTCAGTCGCGCCAAAGAGGCCGGAGTGCCGCTGCTGGATATCCCGCTCAACTATTACGACGACCTCGCCGCACGTTTCGATTTCGACGACGAGTTCCTCAGCGAGCTGGCGTATTACAACGTGCTCTACGACCGTGACGCGCAGGGCGGTGAGTTGTTCCACGTCTACACCGAGCCGTTCGAAGGACGCTTTTTCTTCGAGATCATCCAGCGTAAAAACGGTTATGCCGGTTATGGTGCGGCGAACGTCGCCGTACGTCTGGCAGCGATGGCCAAATCACGCAGTGGCGCCGTTCGCCAGGCTAAGTTGTAGGGAATTCGTAAACGCGGGATTAAACACGGGCTGCGCGGCTTCCTTCACTGTGCCGCGCGGCTCATAATCGCCGCCTGTGCAGTGATGGCCGTGAGCCCGCAATGACAATGATCCCAGAACTCCCCGCAGCTTCCGTCTTACCAGCGGTAGAGCCGCGCAAGAGTCGCAAGAACAACCCGGAAAAGACCCGCGAGAACATCCTGCAAGAGGCGATCGTCGAATTCGTCCAGCAGGGTTTGTCCGGTGCCCGCGTCGACGCGATCGCCGAGCGCATCCATACCTCAAAACGCATGATCTATTACTACTTCGGCAGTAAGGAACAGTTGTACGTCGAGGTGTTGGAGAAGCTCTACGGTGATATCCGCAGCACCGAGAACCGACTGCACCTCGACGAACTGTCGCCGGTGGTGGCGATTCGGCGGTTGGTGGAGTTCACCTTCGATCACCACGACCGCAACGTCGATTTCGTGCGCATCGTCAGCATCGAGAATATTCACAACGCTGAATACGTGAAGCGTTCCGACGCGATCAAGGCGATGAACAACACCATCCTCGATTCACTTGGCGAGATTCTGCGTCGCGGTGTTGAGGAGGGAGTATTCCGCAGCGGGCTGGATGCTCTGGACGTGCATTTGCTGATCAGCTCGTTCTGCTTCTATCGCGTGTCGAACCGGCATACGTTTGGCGAGATTTTTCAGATCGATCTGCCGGATGAAAGCATCAAGCAGCGGCATCGCGAGATGATCTGCGAGTCGGTGTTGCGCTACCTGCAAGCCTGACAATCAAAAGATCGCAGCCGATCCCTGGAGCTGCCGCAGGCTGCGATCTTTTGATCCTCACCCGTTCATGCTTTGAAAATGCGCGAGCATCCGCTGTGCATCCGGCACCACGCCGCTGAACAGTTCGAACGCCTTCACTGCCTGGAACACCGCCATGTTGCCGCCGTCCAGCGTGCGGCAACCCAAGGCACGGGCGTTGCGCAGCAGTTCGGTTTCCAGCGGGAAATACACAATCTCCGCGACCCACAACTCCTTGCGCAGCAACTCGACCGGCACCGGCATGCCCGGCAGTTTGGCCATGCCCATCGGCGTAGTGTTCACCAGACCATCTGCCTGGTTCAGCGTACTCGGCAGATCTCGGCCGGCCACCGCGCGACCGAAGCCGAAATGCTGATTGAGATTGTTCGCCAGACTCTCGGCGCGGTCGCTGTCGACGTCGAAAATGCTCAATTGCTGTACGCCTTCGCTCAAGAGGGCGTGGGCCACTGCCGCGCCCGCACCACCGGCGCCCATCTGCACCACACGCTCACGGGCGGCGTCCTGCAAGCCTCGGCGAAAACCCTCGGCGAAACCGAGGCAATCGGTGTTGTGACCGACACGTTTGCCGTCCTTCAATACCACGGTGTTTACCGCGCCGATGCCCTTGGCTTCCGGGGACAATTCATCCAGCAACGGCATGATTGCCTGCTTGCACGGAAACGTAATGTTCAGTCCGGTGTAGTTCATTCGCTCTGCCGCCAGCAGCAGATCGGGCAGGGCGGTGGTGTCCATTTTCAGCTGATCCAGATCGATCAATCGATACAGGTAGCGCATGCCCTGTGCATCACCCTCGTGCTCGTGCAGCGCTGGCGTGCGCGAGGCCTGAATGCCAGCACCGATCAGCCCGGCCAGTATCACGTTGTGGCGACTCATGCTGTTTGCCCCTTCAGCCGCTGGCTGAAATGTTCCAGGGCCAGACGATAGCCATGGCTGCCGAACCCGCACATCACTGCTGTGGCGATGGCCGAGACGAACGAGTGATGCCGGAACGGCTCGCGTGCATGGACGTTCGACAGGTGCACTTCGATCACCGGCAATTCACTGGCGACCAAGGCATCGCGAATGGCTACCGAGGTGTGCGTCCACGCGGCCGGGTTGATCACGATCCCGGCGCAACGACCGCGAGCAGCGTGAATCCAGTCGAGCAGTTCGCCTTCGTGATTGGTCTGGCGAAATTCCACGGCCAGGCCGAACTCTTCGGCCGCGCGACCGCACAGTGCAGAGATGTCCGCCAGGATTTCGTGTCCGTAAGTCGCCGGCTCTCGAGTGCCGAGCAGGTTCAGGTTCGGGCCGTTGAGCACCAGAACGATAGGGGGCATGAGGGGGTGACTCCACTTATTGTTTTTGGCTTTGGCCGAAGGTTTCAGCCTGTGGAGATAAAATGTACCAGATGGTTACCATGGTCAATTGAACAAAAATGGCCGTGGCGTTTTATGTTCGGTGATCGCACACAAGTAATATTTGCGTTGCGCTTGGATCGAGATGTGACGACAGCTTTGCTTACGGTTTTTCCCGAAAACTGTGCCACTCACCGACCGCTTCGACGCTAGCCTTGACTGCGGTGGGAGGCCTGGTCGAGCTGTTCACCAGTCGTCGGATTTGAACGGGATATCAAATCCTGAAACTTATTAACCTAACGGATGGGTTAGCATGCGGGTGTGCAGTTACAAAGGATTGTCGATTGTCGTCATGCTGCGAGATGAGCATTGCCCGCCACATGTTCACGTGAACGCAGGCGCCTGGAATGCCCGGTTGCAGTTTAGTTTCTGGCATAACGATATTGAGGTCTGGGATGTCGCTCCGCTCTCTTGTCGACCGCCGCTGGCCGTGCTGGAAGGCTTGTGCCAATCCCTTGAACAGCCCGCTCATCTGCGACGGGCCCGTAGGATTTGGTGGTCGAGATTACAAACCGTCTGTCTCGACAATAAATTGTGGGACAACCACTCAAACCAGGTGCTGGGGATGAAAGTCGTCACTCACACAACTTACAGAGTCGGTTCGGCACGTTATGAGCCAGAAGGGGACAAGACCTTTCTGACCTTGATAGGCGCATTGGAGGGAGTCGAAATCAATTTATGAACATCATCAAGGCAAAGCCTTCCGCACGTAGGCCATTGACGGAAGAAACGATCGATGCAGCAATCAAACGCGGGGAAGCAAACCGCGCCAGCAGCTTGCAGGCTGTCTCTGTAACCTATGAAAAACCATCTTTGGTCATTCGTTTTGAAGACGGCAGCGGCGTGTTGCTGCCGGTGAATCGCTATCCTGAGTTCAACGGATTCGATGCACAGGATTATGCGAACCTGACGATAGGATTCGCGGGCACTGCACTTTGCCACGAGGGCAAAGACCTCGATGTTTCCATCGCCGGACTGATCTCGGCGAGTCCGTCACTGATGGCGATGGCGGCTTCGGTAGTCGCTTCGCGCAACGGTCGTCAAAGCAGTGCTGCAAAGTCTGAAGCAGCACGGGCCAATGGCAAGAAGGGCGGACGTCCGCGCAAAATCGACCCCGCTGTGTGATCGTCCACAAAAAAAGCCGTCAATCACGACGGCTTTCTTGTGTCCAGCATCTGCGGCAAATCAACGGCGGGTCAGTAACACACCCGATTCCATGTGATGCGTCCACGGGAACTGGTCGAACAGCGCGCAGCGCGTGATGCGGTGCGTGTCGTGCAACTGGGCGATGTTGGCCGCCAGGGTTTCCGGGTTGCAGGAGATGTAGAGGATGTTGTCGAAACGCCGGGTCAGCTCGCAGGTGTCCGGGTCCATGCCGGCACGTGGCGGGTCGACGAAGACACTACCGAACTCGTAGCTCTTCAGGTCGATGCCTTGCAGGCGACGGAACGGACGCACTTCGTTGAGCGCTTCGGTCAGCTCTTCGGCGGACAGGCGCACCAGCGTGACGTTATCCACAGCGTTTTCGCTGAGATTGCTCAATGCCGCGTTGACCGAGGTCTTGCTGATTTCGGTGGCCAGCACTTTGCGCACGCGGGTGGCGAGCGGCAGGGTGAAGTTGCCGTTGCCGCAGTACAACTCCAGCAGATCGTCAGTGCGATCGCCAAGTGCTTCGTACGCCCAGTTCAGCATCTTCTGGTTCACCGTGCCGTTGGGCTGGGTGAACGCGCCTTCCGGTTGGCGATAGCTGAAGGTGCGGCCGCCGACTTCGAGTTTCTCGACGACGTAATCGAGGCCGAGCACTTCGCGTTTGCCCTTCGAGCGACCAATGATGCTGACGCCGAGATCCGCCGCCAGTTTCGATGCCGCCGCCTGCCAGTGTTCGTCCAGCGGGCGGTGATAGCACAGGGTGATCATCGCATCGCCGGACAGCGTGGTCAGGAACTCCACCTGAAACAACTTGTGGCTCAGCGCCGAACTCGCCTGCCATGCGGCTTTCAACTGCGGCATCAACTGATTGATACGCAGGCTGGCGATCGGGAATTCTTCGATGAGGATTGGCGTGCGCTTGTCGTCCTGAGCGAACATCGCGTAATGCCGATCGCCACCCTCGCGCCACAGGCGGAACTCGGCGCGCAGACGGAAGTTCTGCAGCGGCGAGTCGAACACCGTCGGCTCGGGTGCATCGAACGGCGCCAGCAGATCACGCAAACGCGTGACCTTGGCTTCAAGTTGCTCGGCGTAAGCCTGGGAATCAAATGTCATGCGTTGAACCAACCCAACTTGATCACGAACAGAATCGACAGAATCACCAGCGCCGGGTTCAGCTCACGAGCGCGACCGGACAGCAGCTTGATCACGGTCCAGGAAATGAAGCCGAACGCGATGCCGTTGGCGATCGAATAAGTGAACGGCATGGCCAACGCGGTGACGACGACCGGTGCGGCAACGGTGATGTCGTCCCAGTCTATTTCCGCCAGGCCCGAAGTCATCAACACGGCGACGAACAGCAGCGCCGGTGCCGTGGCGAAGGCCGGAACGCTGGCCGCCAGTGGCGAGAAGAACAGCGCCAGCAGGAACAGAATCGCGACAACGACGGCGGTCAGACCGGTGCGGCCGCCCGCGCTCACGCCAGCAGCGGATTCGATGTAACTGGTGGTGGTCGACGTGCCCAGTAACGAACCGGCCATGGCCGCGGTGCTGTCGGCGATCAGCGCACGGCCCATTTTCGGCATGTGGCCGTCCTTGCCCATCAGGCCAGCACGCTTGGCGACGCCGATCAGGGTGCCGGAGTTGTCGAACAGGTCAACGAACAGGAAGGCGAAAATCACGCTGACCAGACCGATGTCCAAAGCGCCTTTGATGTCCAGTTGCAGGAAGGTCGGGGCCAGCGAAGGTGGCATCGAGGTCACGCCGCCGAACGGGGTGAAGCCCATGGCGATCGACACGATGGTCACCACCAGAATGCCGATCAGCACTGCGCCGCGCACTTTCAGTGCTTCGAGGGCAACGATCAGGGCGAAACCGAGGGTTGCGAGGATCGGCGCAGGTTGTTTCAGGTCACCGAGGCCGACCATGGTCGCCGGGTTGCTGACCACGATACCGGCGTTGTGCAGGGCGATCAGCGCCAGGAACAGGCCGATACCGGCCGCAATCGCCGAGCGCAGCGGCAGCGGAATACTGTTGATGATCCATTCACGGATGCGGAAGATCGACAGCAGGAAGAACAGCACCGCCGAAATGAATACCGCCCCCAGCGCTACTTGCCAGGTGTGGCCCATGTGCAGCACGACGGTGTAAGTGAAGAAGGCGTTCAGGCCCATGCCCGGTGCGAGGGCGATCGGGTAGTTGGCGATCAGGCCCATCACCGTCGAACCGATGGCGGCGGCGAGACAGGTGGCGACGAATACCGCGCCCTTGTCCATACCGGTCTCGCCGAGAATGCTCGGGTTGACGAACAGAATGTAGGCCATGGCCAGGAAAGTCGTGATGCCCGCAAGAATCTCGGTGCGCACGTTGGTGTTGTGTGCCTTGAGTTGAAACAGCCTTTCCAGCATGTCTGCTCCCCGTGGCGCGCATGGCGCCGTGAATGTATCGACCTCAACAGCAAAGCACAGACCGTCGCAAGCGCCTGGAAAATTGTAGTGGGCCGGAAAAAGCCGCGCATCATACCAGCAGCGTGAGGAATATGGCGGTTGTTGGTGTCGATCGTCGGCGAAGTTTTGCGCCGGGGCCAACTGCGCCATACTGCGCGCTGTTTTTTTCTAAGGATGTGGATCGCATGAGCAAGCGCTGGATGACGGCTTTCGGATTAATCGCCGGGCTGATGACTGGAGCCTCTGCTGCGTTCGCGGCATCGGCGCCGCCATTGACCCAAGTAAAAGTGATCAAGGTGCAATCGTCGGCCTGCGGCCTGGAAGACATTGCCGATAACCAGCCGCAAACCCAGTGCAATCACAGCGGACCGAACATCAAGGTCTACGTGCTGGAGGTTGGCTATGGCCAGAGCCAGCCACAAGCGACATTGGACGGCTTCGAAGTGAATGGCACGCGATCCCCGGTATGCGCCTTTGATAACGGCAACCTGACCGAATGCAACCCCGGCAGTAAAACCGTTGGTTCTCTCTATACCTTCGATCTGGCAGGCAAGCAGGAGGGCACTTTCAGCTTCAGCAACACCTCGATCAACGCCCCGCGCAACACGATGTCGACCCAGCTTTACATCAAGTAACGGCTACCCCGAACGGTTGAGGGCAAAGCTGACTACGCTTTAAAGATCATTCAGTGGATAGCGCCCATGACCTTTAGAGCCCTGATTACCCTCGCCGAGGGCATCGATGATCTGCAAAGCGTGACCCTGATCGACGTGTTGCGCCGCGCCGGCATCGAAGTGGTCGCGGCCAGCGTCGAGGGTCGGCGCATGCTCACCTGCGCGCGCGGCACACGGCTGACGGCGGACGGCATGCTGGTCGATGTGCTGGCACAAACCTTCGACCTGATCGTTCTGCCCGGCGGCGCCGTCGGCTCACAGCACCTGGCGGCGCATCAACCACTGCAACAAGTGCTCAAGGATCAGGCCAGCGCCGGGCGCCTGTTTGCCGCCATCGCCGAAGCCCCTGCCGTCGTCCTGCAAGCCTTCGGCTTACTGCGCCAGCGGCGCATGACCTGTTTGCCGAGTGCCAGCCATCAACTCTCCGGCTGTACGTTTATTGATCAACCGGTGGTAGTCGATGGCAACTGCATCACCGCCCAAGGTTCCGGCGCGGCGCTGGAGTTTGCGTTGACGCTGGTTGAGCAACTCGGTGGTAGAGCTTTACGGGCGAAGGTGGCGGTGGAGTTGGTTATCTGAAGAGGGTCAGACCTTCGCCTCTTCCACCAACTCCGTCATCCGGTCTCGTTTGGCCAGCGTCGGGAACAGTTTGATCCACGTCCCCGTCACCACCAACGTGCCGATCCCGCCCATGACCACTGCTGGCACCGTGCCGAACCAGTGCGCTGTGACGCCGGATTCGAATTCGCCCAACTGGTTCGAGGCGCCGATGAACAGGCCGTTCACCGCGCTGACCCGGCCGCGCATTTCGTCCGGGGTTTCCAGTTGGACGAAAGAGGCGCGGATCACCATGCTGATCATGTCTGCCGCGCCCAGCACCACCAGTACCGCCAGCGAGAACCAGAACGAGGTCGACAGGCCGAAGGCGATGGTGGCGACGCCGAAAATGCCGACAGCGGTGAACATCACTCGACCGACATTCCTCTCCACGGCAAATCGTGCGAGGAACAGCGACATCCCCAGTGCGCCGACTGCCGGCGCCGAGCGCAACAGGCCCAAGCCCCACGGCCCGGTCAGCAGGATGTCCTTGGCGAACACCGGCAGCAGCGCCGTCGCGCCGCCGAGCAACACCGCAAACAGATCCAGCGAAATCGCCCCGAGAATGTCCGGGCGGCTGCGAATAAAGCGGACCCCCGCCAGCAACGAATCCAGCGTGGCCTTGCCTTTGTTCAACGGCGTTTGTCGGGCGGGCAGGTTGAGCATCAATGTGCAGGCGATGACGTAGAGCAGCACCGTCGGGCCATAGACCCAGACGCTGCCGAACGCATAGAGCAAACCGCCAAGGGCCGGGGCGACGATGGTCGCCGACTGTTGCGCTGATTGCGCCGCCGCAACTGCGCGAGGGAAAAGCGCAGTTGGCACGATGCTCGGCAGCAAGGCTTGAGTGGTCGGCATCTCGAACGAGCGCGCCGCGCCGAGCAGGAAGGCGAGGATGAAGATCATCTCGCGGGTGACGTGATCAGTGGCGCTGCCGATGGCCAGTGCCAGGGCGATCAACGCCTGTAACGACTGACAGATCGCCGCGACTTTGCGTCGGTCGTAGCGATCGGCGACATGCCCGGTGTGCAGCATGAACAGCACGCGTGGAGCGAATTCGACCAGCCCGACCAGGCCCAGGTCGAGGACGTTGCCGGTCAATTGATAGAGGTTCCAGCCAATCGCCACGGTGAGCATCTGAAAACCGCTGGCGGTGAAAATCCGCGCGAACCAGAACGCGAGGAAGGGACGATGGTGACGTAACAACAAGGGCTCTTGGCTGGGCATCTGAGGGCAGGTCTGGTGCGGAGGGAATTCCGAGGTTATCACCAGTCTGTAACAGGAAGTTGCTATGACGAAAAATTTAGTTAGCCAGACATCTATTTTTCATCAATAACAACACCCACCTGTGGCGAGGGGATGCAGGGCAGAGCTTGGCCCCGTTATGAGGCAACTTGTCACGCGGCAAACGACCACGCAGTTCTTCGTCGCAAATGGGACTACTCTTTCAACGTTGCTTGATCCAGATCAAGACCCCAGACGGAATTGATCCGGTGGCCAGTCGGCCAGACTCCCTGCGTTGCGATGGTTTTAAAAAGAACGAATCAGAATTCGCCGCACTCCATATCCGTGGGGGCAGTAGGTGCAGGGGCCACAAGCCCCGCAGCCGGTTTTACCTGACAGAGGAAGCCATATGTTCGGTTTAGAGGCACTCGATCTCGCCCGAATTCAATTCGCGTTCACCATCTCGTTCCACATCCTGTTCCCGGCCATTACCATCGGTCTGGCGAGTTACCTTGCGGTACTCGAAGGCCTGTGGCTGAAAACCCACAATGACACCTACCGTGACCTCTATCATTTCTGGTCGAAGATCTTTGCCGTCAACTTCGGCATGGGCGTGGTCTCGGGGTTGGTCATGGCCTACCAGTTCGGCACCAACTGGAGCCGCTTCTCGGACTTCGCCGGCTCGGTGACCGGGCCGTTGCTGACCTATGAGGTGCTCACGGCGTTCTTCCTCGAAGCGGGTTTTCTTGGCGTGATGCTGTTTGGCTGGAACAAGGTCGGGCGCAAGCTGCACTTCTTCGCCACGGTCATGGTGGCCATCGGCACATTGATTTCGACCTTCTGGATTCTCGCGTCCAACAGCTGGATGCAGACGCCGCAGGGCTTCGAGATCGTCAACGGTCAGGTGATTCCAACCGATTGGTTTGCCATCGTCTTCAACCCTTCGTTCCCCTACCGTCTGATGCACATGGCGACGGCGGCGTTCGTCGCCACGGCGTTTTTCGTCGGCTCTTCGGCGGCCTGGCACTTGCTGCGTGGCAAGGACAACCCGGCGATTCGTACCATGCTGTCGATGGCCATGTGGATGGCGTTGATCGTCGCGCCGATCCAGGCCGTGATTGGCGACTTCCATGGCCTCAACACCCTTGAGCATCAGCCGGCAAAAATCGCTGCGATTGAAGGTCATTGGGAAAACAAGGGTGACGAAGCGACGCCGCTGATCCTGTTCGGCTGGCCGGACATGAAAGAAGAAAAAACCAAATTCGCCGTGGAGATCCCCTACCTCGGCAGCCTGATTCTGACTCACTCCCTGGATAAGCAGGTGCCGGCGCTCAAGGAATTTGCGCCTGAAGACCGGCCGAATTCGACCATCGTGTTCTGGTCGTTCCGGGTCATGGTCGGCCTCGGTTTCCTGATGATTTTCACCGGTCTGTGGAGTCTGTGGCTGCGCAAGCGCGACTCGCTCTACACCTCGCGCCCGTTTCTGTATCTGGCGTTGTGGATGGGGCCGTCCGGGCTGATCGCGATTCTCGCCGGTTGGTTCACCACTGAAATCGGTCGCCAGCCATGGGTGGTCTACGGGTTGATGCGCACGGCGGATGCTTCTTCCAACCACAGCTTCATGCAGATGAGCATCACCCTGATCATGTTCGTGGTGGTGTACTTCGCGCTGTTCGGTGCGGGGCTTGGCTACATGATGCGCCTGGTGCGCAAAGGGCCGAAAACCGACGAAGGCAAGGAAACCAACGACGGTGGTCCTGGCCAGAAACGCACGCCGGCGCGGCCATTGTCTGCAGCTGACGACGATGGCGCCGAGGCTGACCACAGCCCCAGCCTGACCAAGGAGATTTGAATCATGGGTATCGATCTTCCGCTGATCTGGGCCGTGATCATCATCTTCGGCATCATGATGTACGTGGTCATGGACGGTTTCGATCTGGGCATTGGGATTCTCTTCCCGTTCATTCCCGGCAAAGTCGACCGTGACGTGATGATGAACACCGTCGCCCCGGTCTGGGACGGCAATGAAACCTGGCTGGTGCTGGGCGGCGCAGCGTTGTTTGGCGCGTTCCCGCTGGCTTATTCGGTGGTGTTGTCGGCGCTGTACCTGCCGCTGATCTTCATGCTGATCGGTTTGATCTTTCGTGGCGTGGCGTTCGAGTTCCGCTTCAAGGCCAAGGATGACAAGCGTCACCTGTGGGACAAAGCGTTTATCGGCGGTTCGGTGGCGGCGACGTTCTTTCAGGGCGTGGCGCTCGGCGCGTTCATCGACGGATTGCCGGTGGTCAATCGACAGTTCGCCGGAGGCTCACTGGATTGGCTGACACCGTTCACCCTGTTCTGCGGCGCCGCGCTGGTGGTGGCTTATGCCTTGCTCGGCTGCACATGGCTGATCATGAAAACCGAAGGCAAGCTGCAAGAGCAGATGCACAATCTGGCGCGGCCACTGGCCTTCGTGCTGTTGGCGGTGATCGGTGTCGTCAGTCTGTGGACACCGTTGGCCCATCCGGAAATCGCCACGCGCTGGTTCAGCATGCCAAACCTGTTCTGGTTCATGCCGGTGCCGATTCTGGTGCTGGTGACAATGTATGGCCTGATTCGCGCCGTGGCGCGTAACGCCAATTACATGCCGTTCCTGCTGACCCTGGTGTTGATCTTCCTTGGTTACAGCGGTCTGGGCATCAGCTTGTGGCCAAACATCGTGCCTCCGTCGATTTCGATCTGGGACGCCGCCGCACCGCCACAAAGTCAGGGCTTCATGCTGGTGGGCACGCTGTTCATCATCCCGTTCATCCTGGGTTACACCTTCTGGAGCTATTACGTGTTCCGCGGCAAGGTCACCCATGAAGACGGTTATCACTAAACCTGTGGGAGCGGGCTTGCCCGCGATGGCGTCGGTAGCGGCGCCATCGATCTGACTGAGGATCGAGACAATGACCGGCAAACATTCCCTGCATGACATTGAACAAGCCGAAAAAAAACCGCTGTGGCAGCGGCTCGGCTGGTTGGCCCTGATCTGGGTTGGCAGCGTTGGCGCGCTGTTTATCGTCGCCAGCCTGATGCGCATGTTCATGAACGCGGCAGGTCTGACGACGCACTGAATCATCCCGCCCCGGCGCCTTCGGGTGCGGATTTGTAACCCTCATCACGGAGGGTTTTTTTTTGCCTTGGCGATTACTTGCGAGCCTTGAGGATGACGAATTTCGGCGTCGCCGCCACTTGTTCGACGCCGCGGAACAGTCGCGCCAGTTTGCTGTGATAACCCAGATGACGGTTGCCGACGATGTACAAGGCCCCCCCAACCACCAAGGCTTCACGCGCCTGCTGGAACATGCGCCACGCAAGGAAATCGCCGACCACCTGCTGCTGATGGAAGGGCGGATTGCACAGCACCACGTCCAGCGATTGCGACTCTTGCCCGGCCAGGCCGTCACCGGCGCGCACGATCACCTCACGTTCACCCAACGCTGCGCGCCAGTTTTCAGCCGCCGATTGCACCGCCATGAATGACTCGTCGACCAGCGTGTAATGCGCGTCGGGGTTTTGCAGTGCGCTGGCAATCGCGAGCACGCCGTTACCGCAACCGAGGTCGGCGACCCGTGCGCCACCCAGGTTCTTCGGTAGATGCGGAAGAAAGGCGCGCGTGCCGATGTCCAGGCCTTCACGGCAGAACACGTTGGCGTGGTTGAGCAGTTCGATCGCCGGTTCGTCGAGGCGATAGCGCGATGGGTAGGGCGAAACGGCAAGGGCTTTTACTTCCGGCGTGGCGATCAGCAAACGGGCCTTTTTCACCGCCAGAGACGCTTGTACCGGGCCTATATAGCGCTCCAGCAGATCCCCCGCAGCACGCGGTAGATGTTTGACCATCGCGGCGGCGACCACTTCAGCGCCGGGGGCGAGTTGCCCTTGCAAGCGGATCAGTTGTTCCTCCAGCAGGGCCAGGGTTTTCGGCACGCGGATCAGCACGCGGTCAAACGGCCCGGTCAAAGGTTCGCTGGCGGCGATCGGGCGTATCGCATCGAAAGCCTGGCCATTGCGCAGCAGATTTTTCTCCAGCCCTTGAAAACCCAGGAACGAATCGCCGCTGCTGCTCACGTCGACCTTGCCGAGAAGGCTGGCCGCCAGCGCGCCGAAGCTGTCATTGAGAACCAGCACCCGCGTGTTCGCCGCCGGCAGTTGCGCGGCAAGATGATTGAGCAGGTATTCGTCGGCAGCGTCGAAGGCTTGCAGCGGTTCGTTCTGCTGTTCGGGCTGGCGGATCAGATCGAGTTGGGCGAAAGGGGTATCGAGCAAAGGCATGGGGCGGGGACTCAGGGTAATCGACGGGTGTCCCGCTGCCCTGGCGTCGTGCGGCGGAACCGACCGAGTGGAAAGCAGCGCCGAACGTCGACGTTATCACTCAGGAAGGCCACAAATGGTACGTTTTTTTCGCTGTAAATACTTTCAGTTTTTCAGTTGGGTACGATGCCGGGCGTTTAGATGATTCCGGCCCGGGCAGCGGCAATCACCGCGGAAATCTTGTTACAGACGTTGAGTTTCAACATGATGTTTTGCACGTGGTAGTTCACCGTACGCTCGCTGAGGCTGAGAATCCGTGAGATCTCATAAGCGGTTTTTCCAGAGGCAGAAAACTGCAGCACCTCCAACTCGCGCCGAGACAAATGGGCGAGTTTTGATTTCGGCGCCGTGGCTGGCAGGGTGCTGATGAACAGCTCGGTCAAACGGCTGGTAACAAAATGCATGTAACCCACATGCTCATAAAGCTCCAGCGGGCTGACCTCGCAATTTTTTCTTGCCAGGCTCAGGGTGCTGCGTACCGCTTTTTCCTCATTATGAAAAGACTGCGACCAACCGTATCGAAGCCCTTCTTGCTGCAGGGCCCGCCAAAGGTTGGGCGCATGGGCGTAGGCGGTTTTGCTCCATACGAAAGGCAGCATCGAATTTTTACAGTGGGCGATGACCGGATCGGCTTCGTGGTCATTGTCCTGCTCGTGTGCACGCTTCCATATATTGGAGTAGTTGTTGATTTCCAACGTTTTAAAATGCGGTTGGTGATGCGTCGAGGCAACCGTGACAGCGCAAAAGTTGAAACCAATGTTCTTCGAGAAATTCTCCAAAATCGGATAGGCAGTGTCTATTCCTATTGCAAACGTCAGCTGCCTTAACTGCGATTCCTTCCACAATTCCATTTTCGAGTACTCCGTGAGTGTATTGCGTTGAGGCGCTGGATCCAATCCGCACGAAGCGAGTGTAGGACTATTCCTACAAATGGTCTGATTTTTTTTGCTCTTTATAAGTGGGTTTATTTAGATAAACGTTATTAGCGGATTTATCGCTTATATGAGAGGTAACATTTCAATTGACTAATGTTCTTGTTGGTTAGTTGTGAATTTAATACGTCTTGTCATAGTCAGGTGGGTCGTTACGTAATACCAATACAAAATGGCGGTTTTAACCTGCACTTCTTTGCGAGAGACTAGGGCACCGCCAAATGGAGCGCCAACATGACTGCCAGCGCAGACAAGTTCACTCGCCAGACCCTGCTCGATGTTCAGCCCCTCACGCCGAATCTGTTCACCTTGCGTACCACTCGCGATGCGGGCTTCAGATTTCGTGCCGGTCAATTTGCCAGGCTCGGCGTCACCAAGGCCGACGGCAGCACGGTGTGGCGTGCCTATTCGATGGTGTCGTCGCCGTTTGACGAGTTTCTCGAGTTTTTTTCCATCGTTGTGCCGGACGGTGAGTTCACCAGTGAGCTGAGCCGTCTCGAAGTGGGGGATACCTTGCTGGTCGAGCGTCAGGCCTTCGGTTATCTGACCCTTGATCGTTTTGTCGACGGGCGTGATCTCTGGCTGTTATCCACAGGTACCGGCGTCGCACCGTTCCTGTCGATCCTGCAGGATTTCGAGGTGTGGGAAAAGTTTGAGCGGATCATCCTGGTGTACAGCGTGCGCGAGGCGCGAGAGCTGGCCTATCAACAGCTGATCAGCGAGCTGACGCAGCGAGATTATCTGGCCGACTACGCCCACAAGTTGCAGTTCATCCCGATCGTGACCCGTGAAGCGCATCCGGGGGCGCTGAATGGCCGGATCACGACGCTGATCGAAAACGGCGAGTTGGAGCGGGCAGCCGGTGTGGAGCTGTCGGCGGAGCATTCTCGGGTCATGCTGTGCGGCAATCCGCAGATGATCGATGACACCCGCGCCTTGCTCAAACAGCGGCACATGAGCCTGAGCCTGACCCGCAGGCCGGGCCAGGTGGCGGTGGAAAACTACTGGTAAACAAACGGCGCCTTGAAGGCGCCGTTTTCAATCCTGCCGGTTTATTGCGGCCGGTTGTTCTGTGCTTTGAGCAGGTCGCGGATTTCACCCAGCAACTCTTCTTCTTTGGTCGGAACCGGCGGCAGCGTAGGGGCCACGGCTTCTTCTCGCTTCAGGCGGTTGATGGCTTTGACGCCCATGAAGATTGCGAACGCGACGATGATGAAGTCGAGAATGGTCTGGATGAATTTGCCGTAAGCCATTACGACTGCAGGCGTAGTCCCTTGCGCTGCCTTGAGGGTTACCGCCAGATCACTGAAGTCCACCCCACCGATCAGCAGGCCGATCGGCGGCATGATCACGTCGCCGACAAACGACGAAACAATCTTGCCGAAGGCGGCACCGATGATGATACCGACGGCCATGTCGACCACATTGCCTTTGACCGCGAAGGCCTTGAACTCACTTAGCACGCCCATAGGTTATTCCTTGTTACAGATGAGGTTGGTGTACGCAGTGTAAATCAGCAAAACGCGTCCTGCGCGAAACACGTTCTTACAATGCCCGTTTTTATCGACACATGAATCGACGATTAGTTTGCAAAGTGCCACTAAACGCGCGCGAAATACGCCGTAACCAGCTGATCTGGAAGCTAATTTTTTCAATCGTCGAGTTACGATCTTTCTATTTATGTTCGGCGACGCAGGCCTCTAGCCTTGGGTTGGCGCACCTGGATGCGCCCAAAAAAAACAGAGGATCCTGATATGAATTCCACTCTTGGACTGGGGGCTTTTCCCCATCGCCGTACCCTCGGTGTACTCACCGCCAGCCTGCTGACCTTCTCCGTGCATGCAGCGCCCCTGACCCGGGACAACGGCGCCGCGGTGGGTGATAACCAGAATTCGCAGACTGCCGGTGCCAACGGCCCGGTGTTGTTGCAGGACGTGCAGTTGATCCAGAAACTGCAACGCTTCGACCGTGAGCGCATTCCCGAGCGCGTGGTGCATGCGCGCGGCACCGGGGCCCACGGTACGTTTACGGTGACCAACGACCTCAGCGACCTGAGCAAGGCCAAGGTTTTTGCCAGCGGCCAGACCACGCCGGTGTTCGTGCGTTTCTCGGCGGTGGTGCACGGCAATCACTCCCCGGAAACCCTGCGTGACCCGCGCGGTTTTGCCACCAAGTTCTATACCGCTGACGGTAACTGGGACCTGGTCGGCAATAACTTTCCGACATTCTTTATTCGCGATGCGATCAAGTTTCCGGACATGGTCCACGCCTTCAAACCCGATCCGCGAACTAATCTCGATGATGATTCGCGCCGCTTCGACTTCTTCTCGCATGTCCCCGAGGCCACTCGGACACTGACCGAGTTATATTCAAACTCGGGAACGCCGGCCAGTTATCGTGAAATGGATGGTAATGGCGTACATGCTTACAAGTTGGTGAACAGCAAAGGTGAGGTGCACTACGTAAAGTTCCACTGGAAGAGTCTGCAAGGGATAAAAAACCTGACGCCTGAAGAGGTCAATAAAGTTCAGGGTCAAGATTACAGTCACATGACCAAAGATTTGGTGGCGAATATAAATAAGGGCAATTTCCCGAAATGGGACTTGTACATTCAAGTGCTGAATCCACAAGATTTGTCCAGGTTTGATTTCGATCCATTAGACGCAACCAAGATCTGGCCAGGTGTGCCGGAGCGAAAAGTTGGACAAATGGTCCTCAATCGCAACCCGGCCAATGTGTTCCAGGAGACCGAACAAGTGGCCATGGCGCCGGCCAATGTCGTGCCTGGTATCGAGCCGTCGGAAGACCGTTTACTGCAAGGTCGAGTGTTCTCCTACGCGGACACGCAGATGTATCGCCTCGGTGCCAACGCCCTGCAATTGCCGATCAACGCGCCGAAGGTCGCGGTGAACAATGGTAATCAGGACGGCGCGATGAACTTCGGTGCGAGCAACTCCGGGGTGAACTATCAGCCGAGCCGACTGCAACCGCGTGAAGAAACGCAAAGTGCGCGTTACAGCCAGGCTGCGCTGTCTGGCAATACTCAGCAGGCGAAAATCACTCGGGAGCAGAACTTCAAGCAGGCCGGTGATCTGTATCGCTCGTTCAGCAAGACAGAGCGTCGCGATCTGATCGAAAACTTCGGCGGCTCGCTGGCAACCACCGATGACGAGAGCAAACACATCATCCTGTCTTTCCTTTATAAGGCCGATCCGGAATACGGCGCTGGCGTGACTGACGTGGCCAAGGGTGACCTGAGCCGGGTCAAGGCGTTGGCGGCGAAACTGGTCGACTGATATCGATGTTGGATTGGCGGGGCCTGACTCAGGCCCCGTTTCTGCGAGAGGAGACAGCCCATGCGTGTTTATCTTTATTTATTGCTCGGTCTGGTGTCGCTCGGTGCCTTCGCCGCACCACTTGAGCAGCAGGATCCTGCCGCGATCAAGGCACAACTGCAGGACTACTATTTCGATGCGGCACGGCGCGGGGACGTACCGATGCTCGATACCTTCATCGAGTCCGGTTACTCCCTCGACACTCGCGACGCCAAGGGTTACACCGCGCTGATCCTCGCGACCTATCACGGTCAGGCGCCGGCCGTGGAGCGCTTGCTCGCTGCCGGGGCCGATGCCTGTGCCCAGGATCAACGCGGCAACACGGCGCTGATGGGCGCGATATTCAAAGGCGAGTTGCAGATTGCCCGGCGGCTGATGGCCACCGAGTGCAGCGCCGACCAGCGTAACGGTGCCGGGCAGACGGCGGCGATGTACGCCGGGTTGTTCAAACGCCTGGAATTACTCGATGCTCTGAAAGCCAAGGGCGCCGACCTGAATGCCGAAGATCCGCTGGGCAATAGCGCCGCGCGTCTGGCCAGCGGGGAAATCCGTACGGCAGCGCCGCGCTGATCGGCGACGCGTGCGTTATCATCGCGGTTTTTGTCGGGGGTTCTGATGGCCAAGGCCAAGCGCATGTACGGCTGCACCGAGTGCGGCGCAACCTTTCCCAAGTGGGCGGGCCAGTGCGGTGAATGCGGTGCCTGGAACACCCTGACCGAAACCATGATCGAAAGCGGCGGTGCCACGGCGCCGACCGGTCGCACCGGTTGGGCCGGGCAACAGGCGCAGATCAAGACGCTGGCCGAAGTCAGCATCGAGGAGATTCCACGGTTCTCCACGGCTTCCGGTGAACTGGATCGCGTGCTCGGGGGCGGTCTGGTCGATGGTTCGGTAGTGTTGATCGGCGGTGATCCGGGTATCGGTAAATCGACGATCCTGTTGCAGACCCTGTGCAACCTCGCCAAAAGCATGCCGGCGCTGTACGTCACTGGCGAAGAATCCCAGCAACAAGTGGCCATGCGCGCGCGCCGTCTCGGCTTGCCGCAGGATCAACTGCGGGTGATGACCGAAACCTGCATCGAAACCATCATTGCCACTGCCCGGCAGGAAAAGCCCAAGGTGATGGTGATCGACTCGATCCAGACCATCTTCACCGAACAACTGCAGTCGGCGCCCGGTGGCGTATCTCAGGTGCGTGAAAGTGCGGCGCTGTTGGTGCGTTACGCCAAGCAGAGCGGCACGGCGATTTTCCTCGTCGGTCACGTAACCAAGGAAGGCGCGCTGGCCGGTCCTCGCGTGCTGGAGCACATGGTCGACACCGTGCTGTATTTCGAAGGCGAGTCTGACGGTCGCTTGCGTCTACTGCGCGCGGTGAAAAACCGTTTCGGCGCGGTCAACGAGTTGGGCGTGTTCGGCATGACCGACAAGGGTTTGAAAGAAGTATCCAATCCTTCGGCGATTTTTCTCACCCGTGCCCAGGAAGAAGTCCCGGGCAGTGTGGTGATGGCAACGTGGGAAGGCACCCGGCCGATGCTGGTGGAAGTGCAGGCGCTGGTCGATGACAGCCACTTGGCCAACCCGCGCCGGGTGACGTTGGGTCTGGATCAGAATCGCCTGGCAATGCTGCTCGCGGTTTTGCATCGCCATGGCGGCATTCCGACTCACGATCAGGACGTGTTTCTCAACGTCGTCGGTGGGGTGAAGGTGCTGGAGACGGCCTCTGACCTGGCGCTGATGGCCGCCGTCATGTCGAGCTTGCGCAATCGGCCATTGCCGCACGACCTGCTGGTGTTTGGCGAGGTGGGTTTGTCTGGAGAAGTTCGCCCCGTGCCAAGCGGTCAGGAGCGCCTGAAGGAAGCCGCCAAGCATGGCTTCAAACGCGCGATCGTACCCAAAGGCAATGCGCCAAAGGAATCCCCTCCAGGCTTGCAGATCATCGCCGTCACCCGCCTCGAACAGGCCCTCGACGCTCTCTTCGAATAACCACTAAAGCCCAGTTGTAGTGAGCTTTTGTGGCGAGGGGATTTATCCCCGTTGGGCGCGCAGCGGCCCTAAAAAAGCGGGGCCGCTGCGCAGCCCAACGGGGATAAATCCCCTCGCCACAGGGTTCGTTTGCACATTAATTTGTCGGAAATTCTAGATCTCGATCAACGCACCCAACTCGCGCTCCAGCTCCTGCGGATCGGCCAGGTTCAGCTCGATCAAGCGCCGCAACCGCTGGATCGACTCCAGACTGATATGCCGGCAAACAAACCCCAACTGGCCGTTCTCTTCGTGCGCCAACTGCACGTCCATCTCGATATCAATCTCATCGCTCAGATGAATGTCGACGAAGAAATCCTTCTCGGCATCCCCCAGCCAAGGCTCTGGCCGCTCGATCAGCAGGCCTTTGAGTGACAGGTCGATCAGCTTTACCGGCCAGATATATTCACCTTGGCGTAATTCGGTTCTGGCATCGAACGCAATTCGTTTGAAGCGGCGACGATTGGCAGGGTGCTCGCTCATGGCGCAATCCTCCGGATGTTCGCTGACTATAGACCCGCATTCTTCAACCGTGCCAGTGCAGACAAGCGTCTAGACCAACGTCGGGGTATGGTCTTTGGCGCCAGTAGCGCTAAACTCGGGGTGGCTGTCTTTCTTGTCCACCCTGGCTGGAATAATAAAATGAAAAATAATAATAGCCTGCTACGCCACTTACCCTGGCTAGTGCTGGCAATCGTAGGAGCGTGCGCCCTTGGCGTAGTGGCATTGCGCCGCGGCGAGGCGATCAACGCCTTGTGGATTGTGGTCGCTGCCGTGGCCATTTATCTGGTTGCGTACCGTTACTACAGCCTGTTCATCGCCAACAATGTGATGCAACTCGATCCGCGTCGGGCCACCCCCGCCGTACTCAACAACGACGGTCTGGACTATGTTCCGACCAACAAACACATTCTTTTCGGTCATCACTTCGCAGCGATTGCTGGCGCAGGCCCTCTGGTCGGCCCGGTGCTGGCGGCGCAGATGGGCTATTTGCCCGGCACGCTGTGGCTGATTGCCGGTGTGGTGCTGGCGGGCGCGGTGCAGGACTTCATGGTTCTGTTCATGTCGACCCGTCGCAACGGCCGCTCCCTGGGCGACATGGTGCGTGAAGAAATGGGCCGCATTCCGGGCACCATCGCACTGTTCGGCTGCTTCCTGATCATGATCATCATCCTCGCGGTGCTGGCGCTGATCGTGGTCAAGGCACTGGCGGAGAGCCCGTGGGGCATCTTCACCGTGATGGCGACCATCCCGATCGCGATGTTCATGGGCATCTACATGCGCTACATCCGTCCGGGCCGCATCGGTGAAATCTCCGTGGTCGGCGTGTTGCTGCTGCTCGGTTCGATCTGGCTCGGTGGGCAGATTGCCGCTGATCCGGTGTGGGCCAAGGCGTTCACCTTCACGGGTGTGCAGATTACCTGGATGCTGATCGGATACGGTTTCGTCGCGGCCTCGTTGCCGGTCTGGCTGATTCTGGCGCCACGTGACTACCTGTCGACGTTCCTCAAGATCGGCACCATCATCGCGCTGGCGATCGGCATTCTGGTGACCATGCCCGAGCTGAAAATGCCGGCGCTGACCCAGTTCGTCGACGGTACTGGCCCGGTCTGGAAAGGCGGCCTGTTCCCGTTCCTGTTTATCACCATTGCTTGCGGTGCGGTCTCCGGTTTCCATGCGCTGATTTCTTCGGGCACCACGCCGAAGCTGCTGGATAACGAAACCAACGCCCGTTACATCGGTTACGGCGGCATGCTGATGGAATCGTTTGTCGCGATCATGGCGATGGTTGCCGCCTCGGTGATCGAGCCTGGCGTGTACTTCGCCATGAACAGCCCGGCTGCCGTAGTCGGCAGTGATGTCGCTTCGGTTGCGCAAGTGGTCTCCAGCTGGGGCTTCGCGATCACGCCGGAAGCGCTGCAAGCGGTGGCCCATGACATCGGTGAAACCACCATCCTGGCCCGTGCCGGTGGTGCGCCGACCCTGGCGGTCGGTATTGCGCAGATCCTGCACAGTGTCCTGCCGGGTGAAAACACCATGGCGTTCTGGTACCACTTCGCGATCCTGTTCGAAGCGCTGTTCATCCTCACCGCAGTGGACGCCGGTACCCGTGCCGGGCGGTTCATGCTGCAGGATCTGCTCGGCTCCTTCGTGCCGGCGCTCAAGCGTACCGAGTCGTGGACCGCCAACCTGATCGCCACCGCCGGTTGTGTGGCGATGTGGGGCTGGTTGCTGTATCAGGGCGTGATCGATCCACTGGGCGGTATCAACACCCTGTGGCCACTGTTCGGTATCTCCAACCAGATGCTGGCCGGTATCGCGCTGATGCTCGGCACCGTGGTTCTGATCAAAATGAAGCGTCAACGCTACATCTGGGTCACCCTGCTGCCGGCTACCTGGCTGCTGATTTGCACCACCACTGCAGGCTTCATCAAGCTGTTCGACGCCAACCCGGCGATCGGCTTCCTGTCGCTGGCCAAGAAGTACAGCGACGCACTGGCCAACGGTCAGATCCTCGCCCCGGCCAAGAGCATCGATCAGATGCAGCACGTGATCTTCAACGCCTACACCAACGCAACGCTCACCGCGCTGTTCCTGTTCGTGGTCTTCAGTATCCTGTTCTATGCGCTCAAAGTCGGCATCGCCGCCTGGGGCAAAAAAGAGCGTACGGATAAAGAATCCCCATTCCAGGCTCTGCCGGACGCGTAACCAGAGGATTGCACCATGTTCAATGACCTGAGTCGCCTCGGTAAATACCTCGGTCAGGCTGCGCGCCTGATGGTCGGCATGCCCGACTACGACACCTACGTCGAGCATATGCAAACCAAACACCCGGACAAACCGATGATGAGCTACGAGATGTTCTTTCGCGAACGTCAGGAAGCCCGTTACGGTGGCAAGGGTGGGCCGAAGTGCTGTTGAGCTGACAGCCTGAGGCCTGAGTTGTCCCCTGTGGGAGCGAGCCTGCTCGCGAATACGGAGTGTCAGTTGATGCATGGGTGACTGACACACCGCTTTCGCGAGCAGGCTCGCTCCCACAGTTGTTTTTGTGTTGTTCATTCCTTTTGTGAAGGGGGTCGATTTGACTTCTCCAATCCCGGTCACGGTACTCAGCGGTTTCCTCGGCGCCGGCAAGACCACCTTGCTGCGCCATATCTTGAAAGCCGAGCACGGCCTGAAAATCGCCGTGATCGAAAACGAATTCAGTGACGCCGGCATCGACACTCAGTTGCTCGGTGACGAACCGGTGCAAGTCATGACCCTGGCCAACGGCTGCGTCTGCTGCACCATCCACACGGATCTGACCAAAGCCCTGTACTTGCTGCTCGAGCGCCTGGACAGTGGCGAAATCGCCTTCGATCGTCTGGTGATCGAGTGCACCGGTCTGGCCGATCCGGCGCCCGTGGCGCAGACCTTTTTCATTGATGAAGAACTGCGTGAGCGTTATCTGCTCGACGGCATCATCACCTTGGTCGATGCCGCTCACGCCGATGTCCATCTGACCCAGACCATCGCTCAGGCGCAGATCGGGTTTGCCGACCGGTTATTGGTGAGCAAGACCGATCTGGTCGATGAAGCGGCTTTCACTGCGCTGAGTGAGCGCCTGACGCGGATCAACCGTCGCGCGCCGATCCGCATAGTCGAGCACGGCAGCATCGATCTGGCTGAACTGCTGGATGTGCGCGGCTTCAACCTGAATGCCGACCTTGGCGGCGGCTTGAGCCTGCGTCCGTTGAGCAAGGCGCCGTCGATTGATCGCATCTCCAGTCTGGTCTTACGCACCGACCAGCCGCTGGATATCGATCAGCTCAGCGAATTCATGAATGAACTGCTGGAGGAGCACGGCAAACAATTGCTGCGTTACAAGGGCGTGCTGAACATTGACGGCGAAGATCGGCGGTTGGTGTTTCAGGGCGTGCTGAAACTCTATGGTTTCGACTGGGACACCGAATGGGCCGAGGGTGAAACACGGGAAAGCGTGATCGTGTTTATTGCCGATGATTTGCCGGAAGAGAAGATTCGCGCGGGGTTTGCCGGAGTAGTAGCAGGCTGATGATTCTCGGCAGTCAGTAATGGCCTCTTCGCGAGCAGGCTCGCTCCCACAGTGGACTGCTTTCTTTCAGTTGGAATGCATTTCCCTGTGGGAGCGAGCCTGCTCGCGAAGGCAATCTAACCGGTAACACAGGCTTCATGGGCTGAACCCAGCAACGTCTGCTCAAGATGATCCAGATGCCGATTCATCAGCATGCCAGCCCCGCAAGCATCGCCACGCTCCACCGCCTCAACCAGTGCCAAATGCTCCTGCCACGCGCAACAGTTGTGCGTCTGACATTTACTTCGCGCAATTGCCAGGGACGTCAGTGGCACCAGGCTGCCGAGAAAATGCGCCAACGGTGCATTCCCCGCCATCTGCGCCAATTGCAGATGAAACTCCCCTGACAACCGAATCGCCGCTGCCCGCCGATCTTGCTCGACTGCCTGGCGCTCGCGCTCGACCAGTGCTCGCAGACGTTTCAATCCTTCTGTGTGTGGACGCTGACACGCCAGCCGCACCAGCGTGCTTTCGGCCAGGCGCCGGGCATGCAGGGTCTGTCGCGTTTGCTCGGCATCCGGCGCGGCAACGCGCGGTCGATGGTTGGCGCGCAGCACCACGATTTGCTCATGGGACAACTTTGTCAGCGCCCGCCGAACATCCGCGCGACTGACGCCGAACATCAGCTTCAGGCTGTCTTCGGTAAAACGGCTGGCCGGGTCGATACGTTGTTCGAGAATCGCATCGAACAGTCGCGGATACAGATCATCCACCGGCGCCCGCAGTCGGGAGAAGGGCAGGGGCGCGGCGCTCGGCTGGGCGTGCGAGGGTGAAGCGAAACTGTTCATGGCCTGTCTCCATAAGGGCTCAGCGATTCAAGTTGTCTTCCGGAATATTCAGCTCGATGCCCATGCGCTGACCTTCGCGCAGAATGTGCCGGCGCATTTCGGCGCTGGCCTGGGCGCTGTTCTTGCTACGGATCGCGCGCACCACGGCTTCGTTTTCTTCGAGGCGTTCGGCGAGGTGTTCCGGGGAGTTGCGCAACACTTCGGCGCTTTGCTTGAGGGCATTGCTGGTCTGCTGCACGACACTCTGGAAAATCGGGTTCGAGGTCAGGGTGAACAGCTCTTCGTGGAAGGCGATGTAGGCACTGACCCCGGCTTCGCTGTCGCCGGCCTCAAGGGCTTCGCGCATGTCCATCAGGGTCAGGCGTAACTGGCCGACTTCCTTGCTGCTGATCGACTGCGCGACCAGGCCGACGATAAACGGCTCGAGGGTGTATCGCAGTTGCAGCACGTCTTCGAGGCTGGCGCCGGCCACTGCACTGTCGTGGCTTTGGCTGTCGTTGAGCTGCGCGTCGAGTACCACCACGCCTTTGCCCGGCATCGAGCGCACGAGGCCGAGGGTTTCCAGAACGATCACCGCTTCACGCAGGCTCGGGCGACTGATGCCCAGTTGTTCGGCCAGTTCGCGCTGGCCCGGCAACATGTCGCCGGTGCGCCATTGACCCCGGGCGAGGGCGGCGCGGAGTTTTTCCACGACTGAGTTGACGACGGTTGATGTGCTGATCACTTGTCTTGCTCCATGTGCCTGTAGGAGGGAACCGCAAACTCAAGATCAACGGATCGCAGCCTGCGGTAACTCCTACAGGGGTTAAATCAGAACTCTTGCTGGTGCGCAGGAGTTACTGGTTTACGCGGTTGAAAGGTGTAGCCCTGCTGACCGCTGAGTACTTTGTTGGCGCGTTGTACGTCGATGTCTTTTTCCCAACGAGCGATGGCGACGGTGGCGACGCAGTTGCCGATGAGGTTGGTCAATGCCCGGCCGATGCCCATGAACCAGTCCACGGCCAGCACCAGTACCAGGCCGACCACCGGGATCGCTGGAATCGCGGTCAGCGTCGCCGCGAGGATCACCAGCGCCGAACCTGGAATGCCGTGGGCGCCTTTCGAGGTGATCAGCGATACCAGCAGAATCGTCAGCAAATCGGTCATCGCCAGCGGTGTGCCGGTGGCGTTGGCGATGAAGACGATGGCGAGGGTCAGATAGATCGAGAAACCATCGAGGTTGAACGAGTACCCGGTCGGAATCACCAGACCAACCGTCGAGCTGCCGATGCCCAGATGCTCGAGTTTGCGCATGATCTGTGGCAACACGGCGTCGGACGAAGCGGTGCCCATGACGATCAGCAGCTCTTCACGCAGGTACTTAAGCAGCGGCCACATGCGCAGACCGGACGCGCGCATCACCAGACCGAGAATTACGCTGACGAAGGCCATGCACGTCAGGTAGAACAAACCGACCAGACTGCCCAAGTGCTGCAGCGAATCGAGGCCATATTTGCTGGTGGTGAAGGCGATGGCGCCGAATACGCCAATCGGCGCCAGACGGACGATCATGCCCATGATGCGGAAGATCACATGGCTCAGTTCGTTGATCAGCCGGGAGATCCCGGAAGCGGCTTCGCCGACCAGATTCAACGCGCTGCCGAACAGCACAGAGAACAGCAGCACTTGCAGGATGTTGTTGTCGGCAAAGGCGCCAATCACCGAGGTCGGGATCAGGTCCATCAGGAACTGCGTGGTGGTGTGCATGTGCTGGCCGCGCTGGGCGATGTCGCCCATGTCGGCGGCAGACAATTGCTCCAGATGAATATTCGCGCCGCTACCGATGCCGGTACTGAACGCAAACACCAGACCGATCACCAGGGCGATGGTGGTGAGGATCTCAAAGTAGATAACTGATTTGAGGCCGATGCGCCCGACCTTCTTCAGGTCGCCCGCGCCGCTGATGCCGCTGACCACCACGCAGAACACGATCAGGCCGATGAGCATCTTGATCAATTTGATGAAGCCGTCGCCGAGCGGTTTGAGCTGGGCGGAATATTCGGGAAGGGTCAGCCCGCAGACGATGCCGAGCACCAGTCCGAGAACCACTTGGAGGAAGATTGAACGCGAGCACCATCTGAGCATGGGAGGAATCCTGGTCGGTGTCCTGGCTGCCGTGCGCTTGGCGCATCAGATTCAGAACTTAATTATTGTGGTCTTACCGGTATGTCCAGTGCAGGCGCAGTCTACGCTCGGTTTTTTCTGGAATACAAGGGCAAAACACAAAATTGGCATGACCGGTCAGACCAGTGGCGCTCGGGCGAGGATTGGCGGGGAACGTTGACGCTGAAAGATGCCCGGCCATGATCGACCGGGCGGCGCCGTACTGACTTGGTTGGTCAGTAAGGCACGTTGCGCTTAAGGATATTCAGTTTGAATTCGAGGGCAATTTCGCTGCGGTACGGATCGGTGCGCACGAATGTGCCCACCGCAGGATCGTATTTATTGCGGCTTTTCCCTGCACACAGCAGAGCACCGCCGCGCGTCTGGATATAGACGGAAGGCGTGTCGGTGTCGATCTGGTCGAGGGTGATAATTTTGCCGTGGGCGTTTAGCAAGTTGAACGTGGTCTGGTCACCGGACTTGGCTACATAAGCATTCATGAAGTCTTTTGATTCCCGACTAAGGGTTCGGTAGCAATACTCCCCCGGAGTAAAGATATAGATCGTGTAGTAGTCGCGGTCGCAGCGGAAATAAAATGTCAGGGCGTCGGGTGCGACATCGGGTTTGACAAAGAGGTAATCTGAAACATCGATGTGCGGAGAGACGGCAAAGGTTTCATAGTCGGGTCGTAGCGTTTTGATCGCCCGGCCATAGGTCAACAGTGGGAAGTGCGGATAACCGAATTGCGTGCTCAATGTTGCGGTGAAGGATTTTTCCTGATCGGTACTCATAAGTAGTTCTCAAATGTTTAGTATTGATAATTGAAAGTCAGTGTATGTAGGGCAAAACATTACGCGGTGTTGTCAGACTTCGTCGGGATCACTGAGGAATGATGCGTTGCGCTCAATGATTCGCAGCGTGAACGGGACACCCTCGTCAGCGGTTCCGGCGAGGTAGCTGTAAGGCGCACCTCGACGGCGCACGACGCTGATGTGTTCGGCGTTGCGGGCCTTGAGCCGCACCCGCTGGGTGCCCTGGCCCATGTCTTTCAGGGTGATGGTTCGATTGTCCAGGCCCAGCAGGTTGAACGACGTGGTGTCGGCGCCTGCCGGCAGGAGGGCACCCAGCACGCCGGCGGCGTCCATGCTGATGCAATGGCCGGTGTGGGTGGCGTGGGAACGGATATAGAGGTGGTAATAGTCATCGGTGCAGCGGAAGTAAATGTTCATGGGAGAAACGTTTTTTACTTCCCCGTGCGGACGACGTCCCAATAGATGGCCATCATTAAACTTGCGTGGCGCTCCGGTGTAAAAGCCTCCCGCGAAAGAGCCGTCAACGCGCAAGACCGGGGTTTCATATAACGCCCCTAGAATCTCCAGGTGATGATGGTCAAGTTCCAGCGTTGCTATAAAGGATTTCTGTCTGTTGGTGGTCATGAGCTCTTCCTTGAGTTCTGAGTTCTGAGTTCTGTGAAGCTGTTAATCGGTTTCGGGCTTTTCCAAAAGCTGATTTAGTTGTTGTCGGGTTGTGTGTATGTCTCGGGTTAACCCTAACAGCTAAGTTTTATGAAGGTTGGTGTTTTTGCTTCGGTTGTTGTTTCAAGTTTTAAGCAAGCAAGATGAATGCCCCGCAATACTGGCTTCAATAACTTTCTTGCGGGCGAAAAAAAACCGGCCAATCACTTGGCCGGTTTTTCATACTGCAGATTTAACGTCGCAATTAAGCGCCGTACACCGGCAGTTTCTTGCAGATGGCTTTGACTTTCTCACGAACGGCGTCGATTACCGCTTCGTTGTTCAGGTCAGCCAGAATGTCGCAGATCCAGCCTGCCAGTTCTTTGCACTCTGCTTGCTTGAAGCCACGCGTGGTCACAGCTGGAGTGCCGAAGCGCAGGCCGGAAGTGACGAACGGCGAGCGTGGGTCGTTAGGTACGGAGTTCTTGTTCACGGTGATGAACGCTTTGCCCAGAGCGGCGTCGGCGTCTTTACCGGAGATGTCCTGCTTGATCAGCGACAGCAGGAACAGGTGGTTCTTGGTACCGCCCGAAACTACGTCGAAACCGCGCTCGATGAACACTTCGGCCATGGCCTGGGCGTTCAGCACCACTTGTTCCTGGTAAGCCTTGAACTCTGGCTGCAGTGCTTCCTTGAAGCAGATCGCCTTGGCAGCGATCACGTGCTCCAGCGGGCCACCCTGGGCGCCCGGGAATACTGCGGAGTTCAGCTTCTTCTCGATGTCGGCGTTGGCGCGTGCCAGGATCAGGCCGCCACGTGGACCGCGCAGGGTCTTGTGCGTGGTGGTGGTCACGACGTCAGCGAAAGGCACCGGGTTCGGGTAGACGCCAGCGGCGACCAGACCGGCTACGTGAGCCATGTCGACGAACAGGTAAGCGCCTACCTTGTCAGCGATTTCGCGGAAGCGCGGGAAGTCGAGGATCTGCGAGTAGGCAGAGAAACCGGCCACGATCATTTTCGGTTTGTGTTCAACCGCCAGGCGCTCGACTTCGTCGTAGTCGATCAGGCCGTTGGCGTCGATGCCGTACTGCACGGCGTTGTACAGCTTGCCGGAGGAGGAAACGCTGGCGCCGTGGGTCAGGTGACCGCCGTGGGCCAGGCTCATGCCCAGAATGGTGTCGCCACCTTGCAGCAGGGCCAGGTAAACAGCGGCGTTGGCTTGCGAACCGGCGTGCGGCTGAACGTTGGCGTAATCGGCGCCGAACAGTTCTTTGGCACGGTCGATAGCCAGTTGTTCAACGATGTCGACGTACTCGCAACCACCGTAGTAGCGCTTGCCTGGATAACCTTCGGCGTACTTGTTGGTCAGGACCGAGCCTTGAGCTTCCATCACCGCTGGGCTGGTGTAGTTTTCCGAAGCGATCAGCTCAATGTGTTCTTCCTGGCGCTGAGCTTCTTGCTCCATGGCGGCAAAAAGGTCGGCGTCGTACTTGGCAATAGTCAAATCACGGCTGAACATGGCGGTCCTCAAGGATCGGGGGCAGAAAAGGGGGGCATTCTAACCCAATGGGTTTTGGATGGCATATGAAACGACATCATGTCGCAGACAAGTGGCGTTCATGAAAGATGTGCGGTGCTTTTGAAGGCCTCTTCGCGAGCAGGCTCGCTCCCACAGTAACCGAGGCAGGCCTGCGATTTTGTGATCGACATCAATTCCTGTGGGAGCGAGCCTGCTCGCGAAAGCCGCGCCGCAGATTCTCAGTCGAACATGAAGAGGGCGTCATTGCTGAACTGCGCCTCAAACCGGCTCGCCGGCATCGGTCGCCCGAACAGATACCCCTGAACCTCATCGCAACCATGCTCGCGCAGGAAGTCCAGTTGCTCGTGGGTTTCCACGCCTTCAGCGATCACCGCCAGATTCAGGCTGTGGGCCATGGCGATGATCGCCCGGGCGATCTGCGCGTCTTGCTCGCCAGACGGCAAACCGTCAACAAACGTGCGGTCGATCTTCAGCACGTCGATCGGGAATTGCTTGAGGTAGTTCAGCGATGAGTAACCAGTGCCGAAATCATCAACCGCGATGCTCAGGCCAAGGTTTTTCAGCCCGGCGAGAATCTGCATGGCCTCGCTGACTTCACGCATCAGGATACTTTCGGTCAGTTCCAGCTCCAGACACGCTGGCGGCAGACCGGTTTCGCGCAGGATCGTGGCGATCCGCGTGCCGAGTTGGCCGTCGGAGAACTGTCGTGCGGAAATGTTTACCGACACCTTCGGTACGCGCACGCGGTTCTGGTGCCAGGTCTTCAGTTGACGGCAGGCCTCGCTGATCACCCAATCGCCAACGTCGACAACCAGCCCGAGTTCTTCCAGCACCGGAATGAAATCTCCCGGCGGCACCAGTCCGCGACGCGGATGACGCCAGCGCAACAGGGCTTCGGCACCGGTCAGACGCTTGCCGTCACCGCTGAATTGCGGCTGGTAATAGAGCACGAATTCGTCCTGCTCCAGGGCATGGCGCAGGTCGCTTTCCAGCTCCAGACGCTCCAGCGCACTGGCGTTCATGTCGGCCTGATAGAACTGGAAGTTGTTCTTGCCGCGTTCTTTGGCGTGATACATCGCAGTGTCGGCGTTCTTCATCAACTGGCTGAGTTCGTTGCCGTCCTGCGGGCTCAGCGCGATGCCGATACTGGCGGTGACGAAAAACTCGCGACCCTCGAGCACGAACGGTCGCACCAGGCTGCCGAGAATCTGTTCGGCGACATGGATAGCTCGGTTCAGCGCCATTTCGCGGCTGGACCGATGCTGCAGCAGCAGGGTGAATTCGTCGCCGCCCATGCGCGCCACGGTGTCGTCATCGTCGACGCAGGCCAGCAGGCGCGTGGCCATGTCCTTGAGCATGCGGTCGCCCGCAGCGTGACCAAGGGAGTCGTTGATCGGTTTGAAACGGTCGAGGTCGAGGAACATCAGCACCACCCACGACTTTTGCCGCTCGGCCGATTGCAGCGCGGTGTGCAGGCGATCCTGGAACAGCGTGCGGTTCGGCAAATGGGTCAAAGCGTCGTAGTAGGCGAGGCGGTGGATGCGCTGTTCGCTAGCCTTGCGCTCGCTGATGTCGCTGAAGAAGCACACGTAACTGGCCAGATCACCTTCATCGTCGAGCACCGCGGTGATGCCGACCCACGCCGGGTAATGCTCGCCGTTGCGGCGCTTGAGCCAGACTTCGCCTTCCCAGGTGCTGTGCTGATGCAGTTGCTTGAGCACGTAACGCAGATGAGCATCCTGTTGTTCGTCGACGGTGAGCATGTTCGGCAACTGGTCGAGCACTTCGCTCACCGCATAACCACTGACGCGGCTGAACGCTTCGTTGGCCTGAACGATGTAACCGGCCGGGTCGGTGATCAGGATCGCCGACGTCGAGTGCTCGAATACCGTGGCCGCCATGCGCAGGTCTTTCTCGGCGCGGCGTTGCTGGCTGATGTCGCGACCGACACCCAGCACGCCTTCGAATGCGCCGTGCTCGTCCCACACCAGCACCAGACGCAGCTCGATCGGGATCTTGCGGCCGTCGGCGCGCAGGCAGTCGAACAGGAACATTTGCGTCTGCACCTGGCTGCGCAACAGCGCCAGTTGCTCCGGTTTGTCCAGTGCTTTGCTGACCCGGTCCATCAGGGTGTAGATGCCGCTCAGTTGCTGCGGATTGGCGATGGTCGATTGCCAGCCGTTCTGGAAAATCCACTCGGCGTCGTAGCCCAGCACCGCTTGCACCGAGGGGCTGACGTAGTTCAGCGAGAGCTTGCTGTCGGTGGAGAAGATCACGTCACTGATGCTTTCGGCGAGCATGCGATAACGCTGCTCGCTGTCGCGCAGCGATTCACTGGCCTCGATCTGCTCGGTGATGTCCTTGGCCACACCGATGATCCGCGTGACCTGATCGTGCTTGTCGCGCGCCAACGCCTGTTCGCGAATGTCGAAACGCCGCCACTTGCCGTCGCGGTGACGGAAGCGCAGTTGGCATTGCAGTAATTGGCTGTACCCGGCATGCCGCTGCATCTGCCGCGAACGATGGTAATAATCGGCGTCTTCCGGGTGCAGGAGGATTTCCCAGAAGTACTCGCCCATCTGGTGCAGTTCGGTGCGGTTGTAACCGAGGGTCTGGCCGAGGTGGTGGTTGCTGAAAATCATCCGCTGGCTGATCACGTCCTGCACATACAGATGGTCCGGCACTGTGCGCACCACGTCCGACCAGAATCCTTCGCGCTCCAGCAGCGACAGTTCGATCAGCTTGCGGCTGGTGATGTCGTTGATGCTGAGGATCACCGCTTTATAGTCGTGCTGCTCCTGCGGCAGGCGCAATACCATCCACAGGTGCTGATCGCGGCCGTTGATGTCCGGCAGTCTGATTTCCAGTTCCAGCTGCTTTTGCTGTTGAAGCACGGCGTCGAGCACTTGATTGCCGATCGCGCACTGCGGGTGCGGATGGCCGTCTATCAACAGTTGCCAGGCGTGCTCGCAGGAATTGACGTTGAGCAGTTGCAGCGCGACCTGATTGACCTCGGTCACGCGCAGTTCCTGGAGCAATTGCTGGCGCTGCTGCGGCTGGTCGAGCCACGCTTTGAGCTGGTCGCTGGTCTGAATCTGCGCTCTTTCAAAAACCTGTTTCAATCCGGACAGATCCAGCACACACAGGGCCACGCCGGTGCCTTCGAAAATGTCCTGATAGCGTCGGCGCCCCTCATGCAACTGGCGCTGACGCCGACGCATGTTCAGCAGTGCGATCACCGGCAGCATTGAAAACGCCAGGCCGAGCAGGCATTTGCCGATGAACGCCGGCAGCAATTCTTCGAGCACACGCTGGCGGTCGAACAGACCACGCAATTGCCAGTCGCTGCTGCTCAGCGGCACGGTCAGTACGGTGTTGGCCAGATCGTCTGCGGTGAGTACCCCGGGTTTGGCCGCCGGCATGGCTTCGTCGCGACTGATGATCTGATGGTTGAGGCGGTTTTCCACCAGCCACAATGGGCGTACGCCTGTGTCACCCTGTTTGGTCAGCGAATCGAAAAAGGTCGGGGTCAGGCGCAAGGCCCAATAACCACGGGTGCTACCGCTGGCCTGGTGAAGCAATAGATGCACCACTGAGCCATCGTCGGCATTGCTGAAGTAATGCGCCTGGGCACGGCTGCGGCGAACCAGTTCGGTGAGATAGTCGGCATCGCTGCTGTCGACGGCACTGTCGCTGATGATTCTGCCGGATGGGCTGAGCAAGGCAACGCTGCGCAGGTCGGGCAGCGATTGCTGGAGCTTGCGCAGCAGCGCCTGCTGTTCGTCGGCTGACTGCGGTTGTTCGACGATCGGTAGCAGGTTGAGGGCGATTTGCGCGTTCAGCGCCATGTTCAGGCTAACCTGCGAGGCGAGGTCGGCGGTGTAGTCGATGGTGTACTGACGCTGGTTTTTCTGGGTTTCGCGCAGTTGATCGAGCAGTTGCCAGAACAACAGCGCCAACAGCAAAAGCACCAGCGTCGCCAGCGCGCCTTTTAATGTTCCGCGCAGGGGCGAGCCGGGCGCCGGATGGGTGCTGCTCACAGAGGCTGGCGGAGTGACATTGGACAAGCTGTAATCCTGCGGTTTGGCTGGACTGGCGCGACGTGCACTATAAGCCGGACGCCCGAAGGGCGGCTAGCATGCCTTGAGTTGTGGCGAAGTGCCAGCCCCTCGCGGCTGGACTGCCTTCCGTCATTCAGGTAGCTTTGCCGGTTACGCGGGAGCGTTCCAGCTCCTAGACTCAGACTTTTTCAGCGCGCACGCATTGATAACCATCAAGTGAACGACGCGCATGGTCTGGCCGGGCATCGCCTGCGCTGCAATCATTCATCTGTCACTGACCCAAGGTTCTCCATGGCTCAATACGTCTTCACCATGCATCGGCTGGGCAAAGTTGTTCCGCCGAAGCGGGAAATTCTCAAAAACATTTCGCTGTCCTTCTTCCCCGGCGCCAAGATTGGCGTGCTCGGCCTCAACGGTTCGGGTAAGTCCACGCTGCTGAAAATCATGGCTGGCGTCGACACCGAGTTCGAGGGCGAAGCCCGTCCGATGCCGGAGCTGAACATCGGTTATCTGCCGCAAGAGCCACAACTTGACCCAACCAAGACTGTGCGTGAAGTGGTCGAGGAAGCGGTCAGCGTGATCAAGAACGCTCAGGCTCGCCTGGACGAGGTCTACGCGGCTTACGCTGAAGAAGACGCCGACTTCGACAAACTGGCTGCCGAACAGGCCAAGCTCGAAGCGATCCTGCAAGCCAGCGACGGTCACAACCTTGACCGCCAACTGGAGGTTGCCGCCGACGCATTGCGTCTGCCGGCGTGGGACGCCAAGGTCGAATTCCTCTCTGGTGGTGAAAAGCGTCGTGTGGCCCTGTGCCGTCTGCTGCTGTCGGCCCCCGACATGCTGCTGCTCGACGAACCGACCAACCACTTGGACGCCGACTCCGTTGCGTGGCTGGAGCACTTCCTCCACGACTTCCCGGGCACCGTGGTTGCGATTACGCACGACCGTTACTTCCTCGACAACGTCGCTGGCTGGATTCTGGAACTCGACCGCGGCGCGGGCATTCCTTACGAGGGCAACTATTCGGGTTGGCTCGAAGCCAAGTCCGACCGTCTGGCTGCCGAATCCAAGCAGCAGTCGGCCCACGAAAAAGCCATGAAGGAAGAACTGGAGTGGGTGCGCAAAGGCGCGAAAGCCCGCCAGTCGAAATCCAAGGCGCGTTTGCAACGCTTCGAAGAAATGCAATCGCAGGAATTCCAGAAGCGTTCGGAAACCAACGAGATCTACATCCCGGCCGGTCCACGCCTGGGCGACAAGGTCATCGAATTCAAGAACGTCACCAAGGGCTACGGCGATCGCGTACTGATCGACAACCTGTCGTTCTCGATGCCGAAAGGCGCCATTGTTGGTGTGATCGGCGGTAACGGTGCCGGTAAATCGACCCTGTTCCGCATGCTGATGGGCAAGGAACAACCGGATTCGGGCAGCATCGAAGTCGGTGAAACCGTGCAACTGGCGTGCGTCGATCAGAGCCGCGATGACCTCGATGGCAGCAAGACTGTATTCCAGCAGATCTCCGACGGTTCCGACCAGATCCGCATCGGCAACTACGAGATCCCGTCGCGTACCTACGTCGGACGCTTCAACTTCAAGGGCGGCGATCAGCAGAAGTTCGTCAAGGACCTCTCCGGTGGTGAGCGCGGTCGTCTGCACCTGGCGCTGACCCTGAAGGAGGGCGGTAACGTCCTGCTGCTCGACGAACCGTCCAACGACCTCGACGTTGAAACCCTGCGTTCCCTGGAAGAAGCCCTGCTGGACTTCCCGGGCGCCGCCATTGTGATCTCTCACGATCGGTGGTTCCTTGACCGCGTCGCGACGCACATCCTGGCGTACGAAGACGACTCGCAAGCGATCTTCTTCGAAGGTAACTACACCGAGTACGAAGCCGACCGCAAAAAGCGTCTCGGCGAAGCAGCTGCCCAGCCGCACCGTGTACGTCACAAGAAACTGGCCTGATCTCGGGTTGGTTGCATGAAAAAGCGGAGCCTTCGGGCTCCGTTTTTTTTGCCCGGTTTTTTCAGGAAAACCGAGGTGGATTCATCGCTGGCAAGCCAGCTCCCACAGGGATTGTGTTATGTCCGGATTGTGTGAGCGCCGCTAAAACTGTGGGAGCTGGCTTGCCAGCGATGGCGGTGTAACTGTTGGTGCATCAATCAAATTTGTTCTCCCCATTCGGGTGCAAATCAGCGCCAAAAACCGGCCGGATTTATATCCTGTGCACCATTTAATTTCATAACTGCGACATTTTGCGCTGTTCCTGTGCGCGAATCGTTTGCTACAGTCCGGCTCAATCTCTTCCAACGACAATAAATTTGCCGAGACTTTTCCCATGATCGAATCCGTCGAATCCTTCCTCGCACGCCTGAAAAAACGCGATCCGGATCAACCCGAATTCCACCAGGCTGTCGAAGAAGTCTTGCGCAGCCTGTGGCCGTTTCTCGAAGCCAATCCGCATTACCTGACTTCAGGGATTCTGGAGCGTATCTGCGAGCCGGAGCGGGCGGTGGTGTTCCGCGTTTCGTGGGTCGATGATCAAGGCAAAGTCCAGGTCAATCGCGGTTTCCGCATCCAGATGAACAGCGCCATCGGCCCCTACAAGGGCGGCTTGCGTTTCCATCCTTCAGTGAACATGGGCGTGCTGAAATTCCTCGCCTTCGAACAGACCTTCAAGAACTCCCTGACTTCGTTGCCGATGGGCGGCGGCAAGGGCGGTTCTGACTTCGACCCGAAGGGCAAGAGCGACGCCGAAGTCATGCGTTTCTGTCAGGCCTTCATGAGCGAGTTGTATCGCCACATCGGTGCCGACGTTGATGTGCCGGCCGGTGACATTGGCGTCGGTGCGCGCGAGATCGGTTTCCTGTTCGGCCAGTACAAGCGCCTGAGCAACCAGTTCACCAGCGTCCTGACCGGCAAGGGCATGGCTTACGGCGGCAGCCTGATTCGCCCGGAAGCTACCGGTTTCGGCTGCGTGTACTTCGCCGAAGAAATGCTCAAGCGCCGTGAACAGACCGTTGAAGGCAAACGCGTGGCGATCTCCGGCTCCGGTAACGTTGCGCAATACGCGGCGCGCAAAGTGATGGACCTGGGCGGCAAGGTGATTTCCCTGTCCGACTCCGAAGGCACGCTGTACTGCGAATCGGGTTTGAGCGAAGAGCAATGGCTGGCGCTACTGGAACTGAAAAACGTCAAACGTGGACGCATCAGCGAACTGGCGACAGCGTTCGGTCTGGAATTCCGCGCCGGTCAGTTGCCGTGGTCGCTGCCATGCGACATCGCGCTGCCGTGCGCCACTCAAAACGAGCTAGACGCCGAAGCCGCGCAAACCCTGCTGCGTAATGGCTGCGTATGCGTGGCCGAAGGCGCGAACATGCCGACAACGCTGGAGGCTGTGGATATCTTCGTCGAGGCGGGGATTCTGTTTGCACCGGGCAAGGCGTCGAATGCTGGCGGCGTAGCAGTGAGCGGTCTGGAGATGTCGCAGAACGCCATGCGTCTGCTGTGGACTGCCGGTGAGGTCGACAGCAAGTTGCACGCGATCATGCAGTCGATCCACCACGCTTGCGTGCATTACGGCGAAGAAAATGGCCGGATCAACTACGTCAAAGGCGCGAACATCGCAGGCTTCGTCAAAGTCGCCGATGCGATGCTTGCGCAAGGTGTGGTTTAAGCCGGTTCGATGCGGATCACTTCAATCACTTGATCACCGACGGGGCGCTGCCACAGCACTTCGTCGTTGAGTCGAGCGCCCAACAACGCTCGGCCCAAAGGTGAACCCCAGTTGATCAGGCCTTTAGCGGCGTCGGCCTGATCTTCACCGACCAATTGCACGCGGCGTTCGGTGTTGTGTTCGTCGGCGTAAGTGACCCAACTGCCGATATGTACCTTGTCGGTGGACGTGGCGGCAACCGCCACTTGCGCGCTGCCGAGGCGTTGATTGAAGTAACGCAGGTCGCGTTCCAGATCGGCCTGGCGTTGTTTGTCGGCCTGGTCACCCTTGGCCGATTGCTCGGCGTGCAGGGCTTGCAGTTCGGCCACTTTGGCCTGCAACTGCGCCAAGCCCTGTGGCGTGACGTAATTGGGTTGTTCGCTGACCTGCCGTTCAACGGGCTGATCGGCTTGTGCAGCGGCGTTGTCTTCGTTGACGAATGCGCGACTCATGGTGTCCTCCTCGTATGAGGTTTGGGCCATGTTCGCAGGCATTTGGTTTCACTGGATGTCTGGATGCGACCTACTGCGAGCGATAGGCCCGCCCGGCGTCCTGATCTTTCTGTTGTTGCCAGGCACGTTCGCGTTCATCCCAGTGTTCGTTGCGGTAGTCATCGCGATCCTTGTTTTCCAGCATTGCCTGACACTGGCGGAAACCGTCGGTCCAGCCGTCGGCGTATTGTTTGTCCTTGAGATAGCGCGGCACGTTCTTGCGAAACTCGCCGCTGATCGAGCCGGCGGCCTGACGACCACTGACACAACCGTCATCAAAACCGTCGGCGAAGGCCGGTGGATAACCTTTGGCAATCAAATCATCGTGGGTGGTCTGGCAACCGCTCACTAACAGCAAAACCCCCAACAAAGCCGCACACCGCCACATCGCACTCTCCCGCGCCGCTTCTTCGGCTTGTAAGGAGAGTCTAGAAGGGGATTCGTCGGGCGTTGGTGAAAGGCATGTGAGTAATTCGTTGAACACCACAGATCCCTTGTAGGAGTGAGCCTGCTCGCGATAGCGGTGGGTCAGTCACAGCGACAGTGCCTGATGAATTGCTATCGCGAGCAGGCTCACTCCTACAGGGGGAATTTGTCGGGCTGCAGATCAGTAGTGATACCACTTCACTTCGAGCATGACCTCGGTTTCCGGTGTCGCTACATGACTGAACTCACGCTGTGCACTCAGGCGCAAACCAAGATTGCGTGACAACTCCCACTGCTGATTCAAGCTCAGGCTGCGACGCACTTCGCCGTTGGTGAAGTAATCGCCTTTGGCTTCCAGGCTCATGTTGCCCAGCGGGTTTTTCCACAGCACGCCGCTGTTGAAACCGGCCGCCGGGGCTATGAATCCGGCGAAGTCGTTGTTGTGTTCGATTCGCACGGTGCCGAGGGCAAAGCCCAACACATCCTCACCCAACTGCCACGTGCCACCGCCACCACCATTGACGTGGCTGACCAGCGTTTCGTCATCATGCTTGCCCGGCACGCGCTCAAGGCCACCAGTGACTTGCCACGACAGCGGTTGCAGCAGCTCATTGCGCGGGGTCAGTGAGCGGATGGTTGCCAGGTCCAGTTGCTGGAACTGCCAGTGATTGCCTTCGTACTGGCGCAGCTTCATTTGCAGGATCTCGATCTGCGCGCCGAGCGGGAAGCTTTCGGCGTTGTCGTTGAGATCGTGGTAAGCCATGCGCAAGCCATATTCGCCGAACGCACGATCGCCACGGGTGCCGAGACCGGCCTGCCAAGTGCGCGATTCGTGGCCATCTTCCGGCAAGCCCGGTTGCGGAATGTCCAGATCGGGTGCCGGGTTCTTGTTGATCGCCCGCAGCAGTTCGAAACTGCGTTGCGCCCGCTGCGGATCACGCTCCTGCCCGTTGGCGCGATAACGCTCCAGACGATACGCCGCATCGATGATCAACGCCTGGCGGTCGCGGGGCAGGGCTTTGAAAGTCGGGTCTTGCAGCACTTGTTGATCGGCGCTGACTTTCAGCACCCATTGCTGTTCATCACTGTTGAGCGGCTCGGCGCGGCTGAGCAATTCGCGCTCGCGGGACGGACGATATTGAATGCTTTCCACCAGCCCGGCTTCTTTCACCGCTTTGACCGTGTCGGTGGGAATCGCGGTCAGCGGGAATTGCTCGGTCAGACGCAGGCTCGGCCGTGCCACTTGCAGCAGTTCGAGCAAACGGTAGGAGCAGTTTTCATCGAAGAAGAAATAGTCGAACTGGATCTGCTTCAACTCCCACACATGTTCGACCATGCGTGCGGTTTCTTCCTGGGTCAGATTAAGCCGGTATTCCCACAGGTCGCGGTTTTCCAGGCTGCGGTATTCGGAGAGTTTTTCCTGATACGGCACCAGCGCGAACAGCCCCGGATAGCCGCCCATCAAGCCTTTCCAGGCGTAAAGAATGCTGTTGTCCGAACCTTCGATGTAGGCGCCGAAGTTGATCGCGTAACTGAGCAACGAGGTCTTGTCGGCCTGCACATCAGCCTGGTCGATGCGCAGCAGGGTGTGGCCGAACATCGATGACGGGCTGTTCAAATAAGCCGCCGGGAAGATCATCACCGCACTGTGTGGCGAGACGTCCTTGATCCACTTTTTGTACTCGGCGCACTCGGGCGTCGGTAGGTCGGTCAGGTTCAATTGCGCCTTTAGCCAGCGGGTACGGGCCGGATAAACGCATTGCGCATGTTGCTCGCCGAGGCTGGCCGGGGCGTACAGCGCTTGCACGGTGGCGGCGAGTTCATGATCGGGATGTTCATTGCCATCGGGCGCGAGAAAGAATTTCTTGTCGCTGACATAGCTGCGCCAACCGCCAAGTTTGGCGGTTTCGTAGTGACCGAGGGAAATCCAGAAGCGGTCGTTGGCCAGTTGCTGCAAACGTTGAGGGTCGATGTGTGGCGCGGCGGACAGCGGGGCGCAGACACAGAGCGCCAGCCAGGCAAGGCGTTTGAGCATAAGTGGCAACTTAAGTCGAAAGAAAATAAAACCCGAATCGGGGGTTAACACTCCACCCTTGTGGCGAGGGGATTTATCCCCGTTGGGCAGCGAAGCGGCCCCAAAACCTGTATCCCCAATGCATCAGCTATAACGCATGCACAGGTTCACGACTGCTGCGCAGCCGATCGGGGATAAATCCCCTCACCACAGGTTCAGCGTCACGGTGGAATCACTGCATAAAAAACAAAACCCGCTCCCCGAAGGAAGCGGGCGGGGTCGAGCTTAAGCCTGAGTTGCGTACTTGGCCAGACGAGGGTCCGATTTCAGTACAGCCAGGGTGTTGGTATGCACGTCTTCAGCGGTCACGTCAGCCTTGCTGAAGATCTGCTGGAAGTGCTCGTGAGTCACTGCAGCGAAATGCGCACGGTCTTCCGGCGCCACGCCCAGTACCACGGCATAGGTCGTCAGCGCTTCGCCGTTGCCCTTGGCCATGTCTTCGGACAGTTCGTTCATCATGCCATTCATGGCAAACCAGGATTTGCCGCCGTAGGTCAGCGACGCATTGGTCGAGCAACCGTTGGTACCGGAAGTCATACCAAACGTAGCGTTACCGGAAGTGCCGTTGGTGGTGGAAGCAAGGAAGTGCGCTGGGGTGCCACGCTGACCTTCGAACAGCATGTTGCCCCAACCGCAATCCGGGCCGCCCGGAGCTTGCGCCATTGCGTTGATGGATACAGCGGTGAAGAGAGTACCGAGAAGAATCCGTTTCATAGCTTTGTTCTCTTTGTGTGCATACCAATGGACAGGGTTCTGGCCCCCAAGCTCTGTACGAAACAGACCCAAACGAAGCCAGTGGGCCGGTATTAGTTCCAGCCGCGCAGTTTGGAGTTTAGGCACGTTCCCGCAGTTCCGTGATTTTTTACAAAAGATTCGGTCATAAGCCCGGTTTCCGGGGGGCTGCTGCGCAGAGCGCGAGTTGTCTATGCTTTGTCACATGGCGCGCCTTGCCAGTGGGGCACGGGCAGCGCCAGAATGCCGCTATCTGCCCCGCCTGATTGTTAAGGAAGCCCGATGCCTGATCCTGTTGCTGCCAGCTTGCGTCTAGCGCCCGAAGCGCTGACCCGTCCGTTTTCCGCTGAACAGTTCAGCTTCACTACCACCAATGATCTGGAGCCCTTTCGCGGTGTGCTCGGCCAGGAACGCGCGGTCGAAGCCTTGCAGTTCGGTGTGGCCATGCCACGCCCCGGTTACAACGTCTTTGTCATGGGCGAGCCCGGCACCGGCCGGTTCTCGTTCGTCAAACGCTACCTGAAAGCCGAAGGCAAACGCCTGCAGACCCCGGCGGACTGGGTCTACGTCAATAATTTCGATGAGCCGCGCGAGCCTCGCGTGCTGGAGTTGCCATCGGGCACTGCAGGCGCATTCATCGGCGACATCAACGGCCTGATCGACAACCTGCTGGCGACTTTTCCGGCGGTGTTCGAGCACCCGTCCTACCAGCAAAAGAAAAGCGCCATCGACCGCGCCTTCAACCAGCGCTACGACAAGGCCCTCGACATCATCGAGCGTCTGGCCCTGGAGAAAGACGTCGCCCTGTACCGCGACAGCAGCAACATCGCCTTCACGCCGATGCTCGACGGCAAGGCGCTGGATGAAGCTGAGTTCTCGCAACTGCCGGAAGCTGATCGCGAGCGTTTCCACGAGGATATCTCCGGCCTCGAAGAGCGCCTGAACGAAGAGCTCGCCAGCCTGCCGCAGTGGAAGCGCGAGTCGAATAACCAGCTGCGCTCGCTCAACGAAGAAACCATTACGTTGGCGCTGCAACCGTTGCTGTCGCCACTGTCGGAGAAGTACGCCGAGAACGCGGCGGTCTGCGGTTACCTGCAAGCGATGCAGGTCTACCTGCTGAAAACCGTGGTCGAGCAACTGGTCGACGACAGCAAGACCGACGCCGTCGCGCGCAAGTTGCTGGAAGAACAATACGCGCCAAGCCTGGTGGTTGGGCATCCGGCCAGCGGCGGTGCGCCGGTGGTGTTCGAACCGCACCCGACTTACGAAAACCTCTTCGGCCGTATCGAATACACCACCGATCAGGGCGCGCTCTACACCACGTATCGCCAGTTGCGTCCGGGTGCCTTGCACCGCGCCAACGGTGGCTTCCTGATCCTTGAAGCGGAAAAAATGCTCAGCGAGCCGTTCGTGTGGGATGCGCTGAAACGCGCGCTGCAATCGCGCAAGCTGAAAATGGAATCGCCGCTGGGCGAGATGGGCCGTTTCGCCACCGTGACCCTCAACCCGCAGCACATTCCGTTGCAGGTCAAAGTCATCATCATCGGTGCGCGGTCGTTGTATTACACGCTGCAAGACCTCGATCCGGACTTCCAGGAGATGTTCCGCGTTCTGGTCGATTTTGACGAAGACATTCCGATGGTTGACGAGAGCCTGGAGCAATTCGCCCAGCTGCTGAAAACCCGCACGTCAGAAGAAGGCATGGCACCGCTGACCGCCGATGCGGTGGCCCGTCTGGCGACTTACAGCGCACGGCTGGCCGAGCATCAGGGGCGTTTGTCGGCGCGTATTGGCGATCTGTTCCAGCTGGTCAGCGAAGCGGATTTCATCCGTCACCTGGCCGGCGATGAAATGACCGATGCCGGGCATATCGAACGTGCATTGAAAGCCAAAGCCACGCGTACCGGACGTGTGTCGGCGCGGATCCTCGACGACATGCTCGCCGGGATCATCCTGATCGACACCGATGGTGCGGCGGTCGGCAAATGCAACGGTCTGACCGTGCTCGAAGTCGGCGACTCGGCGTTCGGTGTGCCGGCGCGGATTTCCGCCACGGTATATCCGGGTGGCAGTGGCATCGTCGACATCGAGCGTGAGGTCAACCTCGGCCAGCCGATTCACTCCAAAGGCGTGATGATTCTCACCGGTTACCTGGGCAGCCGTTACGCTCAGGAATTCCCGTTGGCGATTTCCGCGAGCATCGCGCTTGAACAGTCCTACGGTTACGTCGATGGCGACAGTGCGTCGTTGGGCGAGGCGTGCACGCTGATTTCGGCGCTGTCGAAAACGCCGCTCAAGCAGTGTTTTGCGATCACCGGTTCGATCAACCAGTTCGGCGAGGTGCAGGCGGTCGGCGGCGTCAACGAGAAGATCGAGGGCTTCTTCCGCCTCTGCGAAGCACGCGGTTTGACCGGTGAACAAGGTGCGATCATTCCGCAGGCCAACGTTGCCACGCTGATGCTCGATGAGAAGGTATTGGCGGCGGTGCGCGCTGGGCAGTTCCACGTTTACGCGGTGCGTCAGGCTGATGAGGCGCTGAGCCTGCTGGTCGGCGAGCCGGCCGGTGAGCCGAATGCCGAGGGTGAGTTCCCTGAGGGCAGCATCAACGCACGCGTGGTCGAGCGCTTGCGCGACATTGCCGAAATGATCAGCGAAGAAGACCTCAAGGAAGCCGAGAAGGAATTGGCGCAAGAGGCATTAGCCGAAGCCAAACCCGCGTAACCCAACGCAAACCCTGTAGGAGCAGAGCTTGCTCGCGAAGCTTTCCGTCCATTCAACACCGATGTTGAATGGACGACCGCTTTCGCGAGCAAGCTCTGCTCCTACAAAGGCTGCGTGAATATCGGGAGAAGTGCCGTCAGTCTGGCGTCAATATTCACACAATGACCATTCGGCGCCTTCTGGTTCTATCTGGCTTGCTCAGCGGACTTTTCTTCTATTCTCTGCTCAAGGATATCGACAGTATCACTGGATCGAGCCAGTCCTCCCGTGAGGGCTGAACACCGGCTTCACCGAGGGTCGCCGCCATGTCGCGCAACCTCTGCCTCACCCGTCAATGCCTGGGTCTTGTGACCCGTATCGAATGCGCCATCAAACCCTTGGCCGGCGATAACGGCATGTGGACGCTGCTCTTCGCTGCCGGCATGGCCGGCGAACAACCTTCCGCAATCAAAGCCCAGGGCCCGTTTCACGGACCCGTAGCCGCAGAGTCGATTCTCGACACTATCGTCGAAAGCCTGACCTTGCACGGCTACGAATTGGCCGACGATCCGCAGATCTGGAGCCTGCACCTGCAAGCCCAACTGCGCCAGATCAACGGCGGCCGCAGCCGTAGCCTCAATTAACTCCTCCCCATGCAGGAGCTGCCGCAGGCTGCGATCTTTTGACTGTGCTCTTCAAGGCGCAGTCTCAGGCAACGACGCCTTGTCGAGTTTGACCTCAAAGCCGTATTGCACGGTGGCGAGGTCTGTTCGCTGATAGGTCTCCACGCGCGTTGGACGGCCATAAAAGTAATGCACGCCAAACAACGCCGGGCCTTCTGCGCTGGCGTCATGGCTGACCGAGAGAATCTGTTTCAGGTAATTACCGCTGTCGTCCTTGACGAAAAACCGCCATTCGTTGGCCGGGAACAGTTTCAGATCCACCACCAGCATGTTGTTCCTGATCTCCAGGCCTTTGGGCAATGCCTTGGCGTCGTAGGCTTGCTGCGCCACTGTCGCCAGAAACAGCGGCATCGAACCGACGGCAATCGCCGGGGTTTCCGGAAACAGATTCAGATCATAGGTAATCGTCGCGCGCAGCGGATCGACCTGATAAGCCTCGGGCGGCAGTTCGATTGGCTCGTCGAGTTTGCCATTGTGTTTTTCGGTGAAGAACGTCACCGGGCTCTCGCCTGGATTGAAGTCGTCACCGAGCAATTCATCGTTGAAAGTTCGGCGGTGAGAGAACTCGATGCGCGCGGCGCTCGGTTCTTCCACGGATTGATGGATACGGATGCCGGCTTTCAGTTGCTCCTCCGTCAGCGTCGCGCCCTTGAGCCAGTTAGCGGCCTGATCGTCGTACACCACCACTGATGGGTCCAGCGCCTGAATAGCTTTTTCAGTGGTGTGCTGATTGAAGGCGCGAATCGGCAGATCCAGCTTTTTACGGCTCACGGTGACGGCGGAGAAGTCCAGCACGCTGACTTCCAGTGTCTCGATGGGGCCATTGAAATAGACCTTGTTGTAGCGTTTCGGGTGCTGTTGCTCAAACGTCTGCTGTTCGTCGTTCAACTGCTTTTCCAGGGTATCGCTCCAGCTCTTCTGCTGTTGCAACTGCGCCAGTTGCTTCTCGTAGAAAGACACCTGCTCCGGGCTCTCGTTGATCGACCCGGCGCGCACCAGATATTGCCCGGTGGTGTCGCGAGCCTGAACGATCAGCGGGTTGAGTTGGGCGCCGGCCACTTCCGGGGCCAGCGGCAGGCTGTTGCTGAATTCGACTTCGGCGTAGTTCTTTTCAAGCTTCAGCAGTTTGACGCTGAGGTTGTCGTTGGTGCGCGTCTGGCCGACATCCTTTTTCGTCAGGTCGAAGCTGTATAAACGACGCGGGGCGATCACTTCAACCTGGCCTTGCAGGCTGACCGGTTGCGGCTGGGTTTTCTTGTCGACGTCCAGCCCTTCGATGAATGGGTAGGTCACGGTCAGGTCATCGGGGTTGGTCACATTGGAGCTGGACGGGCTGAGCTGAATGCCCGGGTCGGTTTCCGACCATTCCGGCTGATAAGCAATGACGCGTTTGTTGCTCAACGTCACCGATTGCCATTCCACGCCATGCGGGAACAGGAAGCCGCCGGGAATGTTCAGGTTGAACGGAAACACCGGTTGCAGATCGGTGAGGTAATCGGAGCTGGCATCCTTGTGCAGCACGAACAGGCCGTTGATGAAAGTATCGACCAGCGCCTGCGGGGCAGGGTAGTGCTTGAGCACCGCGAGGGCGTCTTCGCCATATTCGGTACGTGGCGGATTGTCAGTGAGTTTGAGTTGCGCGCGTTCGAGCAGCAGCAACGAGCCGCCAAGCTCGGTGATGGCGTCCTTGAGCTTCGGATCGGTGATGGCGTCCAGCGATTGTTCGAACTTTGCGGTCTTTTCTTCCAGGCTGAGCGTGTGTTTCTCATCGCCAGGCGAGCAACCGCCCAGCAATAGGGCCAAGCAGATTCCGGCAGTCGTTATCGGCAATCGCACATCCATTTCCACTCGTCCTGTCCACTGTCGCTGGGCTGTCAATGCTTTGGACACTAGCAGAAATAAATCCACATACACACGCAGGTAGCGGATTTGCAGGCAGTTTCTGGCGGTCACAGGTGGCTGGTATACTCGCCGCCGATAACCACCCCCCCCCCTTGTGTGAGATTCAATGGAACGCTTTATCGAAAACGCAATGTACGCCTCGCGCTGGCTGCTGGCACCGATCTACTTCGGGTTGTCCCTGGGCTTGCTGGCGCTGGCGCTGAAATTCTTCCAGGAAGTTTTTCACGTCATCCCCAATGTGTTCTCGATGGCCGAATCCGATCTGATTCTGGTGCTGCTGTCGCTGATCGACATGGCCCTGGTGGGCGGCTTGTTGGTGATGGTGATGATTTCCGGCTACGAAAACTTTGTCTCGCAACTGGACATCGATGAAGACAAGGAAAAGCTCAGCTGGCTGGGCACCATGGACTCTTCATCGCTGAAGATGAAAGTGGCGGCCTCGATCGTGGCGATTTCCTCGATCCACTTGTTGCGCATCTTCATGGATGCCAAGAACGTCGATCCCGAGCATCTGAAGTGGTACGTGATTATCCACATGACCTTCGTGCTCTCGGCCTGCGCGATGGGGTATCTGGACAAGGTGACCAAGCACTGATCATTTTTTGATCGCTGTAATAGCGCCGCCCGTCTGTTGTGAAACAGACGGGCGGTGTCGTTTGTGGCTTGTGCTTTGGTGCGCACCGGCCTATCCCTGTAGACGTCCTGACTCGCCATAGCGTGAGGTACGTTCATGAACCTGCAAGAGTTGAATGCGTTTGCCATCGCCAGAAAAGTCGATGAACTGAACCTGATCTCCATGGAAGGCGGGATTTACCTGCTCGAGGCACGAATGCACGGTGCGGCGTATCCGTTGAGAGATCTCAAAGGCGACATGTTGACGCTGCGTTCGGTGGAGCATGCTCGGGATTTGCTGCATAACTTTCCGGTGCTGCCCTTCAACCTCGTTCACACCTCGGTACATGATGAAATGTGTGGGCTCGGGGCCAGTGGCGAGGAAAGCCTGAAGGTGCCGATCGCCTGGCGCTCGGCCCTGTAGGCGCTGCGTCCCATCACCTGAGCATCTGTGCTAGTCTGCTCGCCCTTTTGGTTCCGGGCGCGCCGGGACGGGCTGTGCACGCACGGCAAGTCTTGTGGCCGTCCGCACAGCGGAGCAGTGTCATGTCCGAAGTAAATCTGTCCACCGACGAAACCCGCGTCAGCTACGGCATCGGCCGTCAGTTGGGTGACCAGCTGCGCGACAACCCGCCACCGGGCGTTAGCCTGGACGCCATTCTGGCTGGCCTGACCGACGCATTCGCCGGTAAGGAAAGCCGTGTGGGTCAGGAAGAAATGTCCGCCAGCTTCAAGGTTATCCGCGAAATCATGCAAGCCGAAGCGGCTGCCAAAGCTGAAGCGGCTGCTGGCGAAGGTCTGGCATTCCTGGCTGAAAACGCCAAGCGTGACGGCATCACCACTCTGGCTTCCGGCCTGCAGTTCGAAGTGCTGACTCAGGGCGAAGGCGCCAAGCCGACCCGTGAAGATCAAGTGCGTACTCACTACCACGGCACGCTGATCGACGGCACTGTGTTCGACAGCTCCTACGAGCGTGGCCAGCCTGCAGAATTCCCGGTTGGCGGCGTGATCGCTGGCTGGACCGAAGCCCTGCAACTGATGAATGCCGGCAGCAAATGGCGTCTGTACGTGCCGAGCGAACTGGCTTACGGCGCTCAAGGCGTTGGCAGCATCCCGCCGCACAGCGTTCTGGTATTCGACGTCGAGCTGCTCGACGTTCTGTAATCCCGTGACCTCGTAGGAGCAAGGCTTGCCCGCGAAGGCGTCCGGTCAATCGACATCAATGTTGAATGAAAGACCGCTTTCGCGAGCAAGCTCTGCGCCTGCAGGGTTTGTGGCGTTACTCATAGTTCTATCTTGTGATGCAGTTCATTGGTCGGGCGCAAGGCCCGGGCATAGCAGAACAGAAACAGATTGCGCACCAGCTCCTTGAGCACCAGCGGCTCGCTGGAATTCAGGCTGCTGACGTCCAGATCCCCCTGATCCTGCAGTTCATGCAAGGCTTCTTCTTCAAGCACCGCACAGACCTCGCCGGTTTCCCGATGGAGGATTCTGAGGTAAGGGTGTGGGCGATCCAGCCAGGCGTCGATCAAATAAGTCATGGTTCTCATCTCCATTGAAGGTGTTTGATGAGAATAATTCTTATTATCGAAATAGCAAGTGTCTATTGGCAGATTGTGGATTTTTAAGGGTAAAGATTGCGTAAGGTCAAAACGGCTGGCGTTTGGCTATTGCGAGGGTTTATTGGGATTGGGCGGGGAGGGTGAAGCTCCATCCCACGGCTGGCGCGGGATGGATCACAGCAGAATCAGACTTTTCTGACGAACTCGGATTTGAGCTTCATCGGGCCGATACCGTCGATCTTGCAGTCGATGTCGTGGTCGCCATCGCACAGGCGGATGTTCTTGACCTTGGTCCCGACCTTGACGACCAGCGAGGTGCCCTTGACCTTGAGGTCCTTGATCACGGTGATGGTGTCGCCGTCCTGCAGGACGTTGCCAACCGAATCTTTTTTCACGGCGTCATCGGAAGCCACTTCGGCTTCACCGCCGGCAGACCACTCGTGGGCGCACTCCGGGCACACCAGTTGGGCACCGTCTTCGTAGGTATATTCGGAATTGCATTTCGGGCAGGGTGGCAACGTGCTCACTAAGGCTCCTTGAGTGTGGATCGCTAAAAGTCGCACATTATATAGGGTTTTACGCGAGGGAGGGCATAGCGCAGAAACAACTGTGGGAGCGAGCCTGCTCGCGAAGGCGCCAGGCCAGTCAACATTGATGCCGACTGGCCTGACGCCTTCGCGAGCAGGCTCGCTCCCACAAAGGGCAGAATCAGTGAGTACGGGCGACCGCAAACTCACTCAGTTCAACCAGGGCATCGCGATATTCGCTGGCCGGCAGTGCATCGAGGCACTTGATTGCACGGGCCACGTAATCACGGGCCAGTTGCGCGGTGTACTCCAGCGAGCCGGAGGCTTCCACAGCAATGCGGATGCTTTCCAGGTCTTCGATCCCGCCTTTCTGGATCGCCTGGCGCACCAGTGCAGCCTGCTCAGGCGTGCCTTCGCGCATGGTGTAGATCAGCGGCAGAGTCGGCTTGCCTTCGGCCAGATCGTCACCGACGTTCTTGCCCAGGGTTTCAGCGTCGCCCTTATAGTCGAGCAGATCGTCGACCAGTTGGAACGCCACGCCCAGGTGATCACCGAAAGTACGCAGGGCTTCGCTCTGCTCGGCAGTGGCGCCGGCCAGTGCGGCGGCGCTGTGGGTCGAAGCCTCGAAGAGCATCGCGGTTTTGCCGCGGATGACTTCCATGTAGGTTTCTTCGGTGGTGCTGGCATCGCGAACCTTGGACAGTTGCAACACTTCGCCTTCAGCGATGATGCGCGTGGCCTGGGACAGGATCTTCATCACCGGCATCGAGCCTAGTTCGACCATCATTTCGAAGGAGCGCGAATACAGGAAATCGCCGACCAGCACGCTCGGCGCGTTGCCCCACATGGCGTTGGCGGTCGAGCGGCCACGGCGCATGCCGGACATGTCGACGACGTCGTCATGCAGCAAAGTCGCGGTGTGCAGGAATTCGATGGTGGCGGCCAAAAGGCGCATGTCGTCGCCTTCGCGACCCAGGGCTTTGCCACACAGCAACACTAATAAAGGACGCAGACGCTTGCCGCCGGCCGAGGTGATGTAATCGCCGATTTTCGATACCAGCGGTACTCGGGAAGTCAGCTGCTTCTTGATGATGCCGTCGACGGCGCTAAAATCGTCCGCCACCGCGCGGTAGAAAGCTTGGGGTTGCATCAGCGAGAGTCGCTCCAGAAGGGTTGCGCGGCATGCTAGGACCCCCATCCAGACCTGTCAAGGCGCGATGGACGGCTACTTGCAAGCCTGCTGCGCCTTGCGTACAATCGCGCACCCTGAACTTCCTGGGCAGCACCTGCCTTACGCAATTGCAAGCGGGCCTTCCAGCCCCATGCAGCCATGCCAGCCAATACCTCTTCTTATAAAGAGCTGGGTGAGCAGGATTATCGGAGAAATACCATGTCTTATGCAGTAATCGTTACTGGCGGCAAGCAGTACAAAGTCGCCCCAGGTGAATACCTGAAGATCGAAAAACTGGAAATCGCTACCGGCGAATCCGTTACCTTTGATCGCGTTCTGTTGGTTGCCAATGGCGACGACGTAAACATCGGCGCTCCAGTTGTTGCTGGCGCTACTGTTGTGGCTGAAGTGATCTCCCAAGGTCGTCACGATAAAGTCCGCATCATCAAGTTCCGTCGTCGTAAGCACCACATGAAGCGTATGGGCCACCGCCAGTGGTACACCGAGATCAAAATCACCGGTATTCAGGCTTAATTTCAGCCTAATTCCTCACTAGGAGAATTGAACTCATGGCACACAAAAAAGCTGGTGGTAGTACCCGTAACGGTCGCGACTCAGAAGCCAAACGCCTTGGCGTCAAGATGTATGGCGGCCAGAAAATCATTCCGGGCAACATCATCGTGCGTCAGCGCGGCACCCAATTCCACGCCGGTTACGGTGTTGGCATGGGTAAAGATCACACCCTCTTCGCTAAAATCGAAGGCGTGATCAAGTTTGAAGTAAAAGGCGCGTTCAACCGCCGTTACGTGAGCGTTGTCGCAGCTTAATTGCGCAATCGCTGGAAGAGCCCTGTCTTGCGACGGGGCTTTTTCGTTTGTGGGGTGAGTCTCTTGCAAAACTGTTTGTATGGGCTGTCGGCGTGCGATGCAGGTCGTGTTTTGGGGTCGCTGCGCTCATTTTTGCAAGAGTCTTATGTCTTGATTGTTTTTCGGCTCGTCCGTATGGCGAGAGGCGTTGGTTATGAAGTTTGTTGATGAAGTATCGATTCGCGTAAAAGCTGGTGATGGCGGCAACGGTGCCATGAGTTTCCGTCGGGAAAAATTCATCGAGAACGGTGGCCCGAACGGCGGTGATGGCGGTGACGGCGGTTCCATCTACATGATGGCTGACGAAAACCTCAACACCCTGGTGGACTACCGTTACACCCGGCACTTCGATGCCGAGCGTGGCTCCAACGGCGGCAGCACCGACTGCACCGGCAAGAAAGGTGAAGACCTGATCCTGCGCGTTCCGGTCGGCACGACCGTGATCGACTCGGCGACTCAGGAAGTCATCGGCGACCTGACCAAAGCCGGTCAGAAGTTGATGGTCGTGCAGGGCGGTTGGCACGGTCTGGGTAACACCCGTTTCAAATCCAGTACCAACCGTGCGCCACGCCAGACCACACCGGGTAAGCCGGGTGAGCAGCGTGACCTGAAACTGGAAATGAAAGTACTGGCTGACGTGGGTCTGCTGGGCTTGCCGAACGCCGGTAAAAGTACCTTCATCCGTTCGGTCTCGGCCGCCAAGCCGAAAGTTGCCGACTACCCGTTCACCACGCTGGTGCCAAACCTCGGTGTGGTCAGTGTCGATCGCTGGAAGAGCTTCGTTGTTGCCGACATTCCGGGTCTGATCGAAGGTGCTTCCGACGGTGCCGGCCTGGGTATCCGCTTCCTCAAGCACTTGGCGCGTACGCGTCTGTTGCTGCACCTCGTCGACATGGCGCCGCTGGATGACACCAGTGCACCGGATGCCGCGGAAGTGATCGTCAACGAACTGATCAAGTTCAGCCCGTCCCTGGCTGAGCGTGATCGCTGGCTGGTGCTGAACAAGTGCGACCAGATCCTTGAAGAAGAGCACGAAGAGCGCGTCAAGGAAATCGTTGATCGCCTGGAGTGGACCGGTCCGGTCTACGTGATCTCGGCCATCGCCAAGATCGGTACCGAGCGTCTGTGCCACGACATCATGCGCTACATGGAAGATCGTGCTGATCGTCTGGCCAATGACCCGGCTTACAAAGAAGAGCTGGCCGATCTCGATCAGCGCATCGAAGACGAAGCCCGCGCGCAATTGCAGGCGCTGGATGACAAGCGTGCCCTGCGTCGTAGCGGCGTGAAGTCGGTCCATGACATCGGCGACGATGATTGGGACGAAGAAGATGTGGATGACGAAGACGGTCCGGAAATCATTTACGTGCGTGACTGATCCGTTGCGATAAACTTGAACGCCGCTCAATCGAGCGGCGTTTTAGTATCTGGAAATCGATCGTAGGTCAGCAATAGCCACGATTAACGTCACGGGCAGTGCCAGGTCGCGCTGTCCTCAAGCTAAGGTTGAAGATGATGCGGAGCAAGGTGACAGGTGCGCAGCGTTGGGTCGTGAAGATCGGCAGCGCTTTGCTGACAGCTGATGGCAAAGGGCTGGATCGCGCGGCAATGAGTGTCTGGGTCGAACAGATGGTGGCCTTGCATGAGGCTGGCGTCGAGTTGGTGCTGGTGTCCTCCGGGGCGGTGGCGGCGGGCATGAGCCGCTTGGGCTGGACCGCACGACCCAGTGCGATGCACGAGCTTCAGGCGGCTGCAGCGATTGGCCAGATGGGGTTGGTGCAGGCGTGGGAATCAAGCTTCGCCGAGCATGGCCGCCACACGGCGCAGATTCTCCTGACTCACGACGACCTGTCCGATCGCAAGCGCTACCTCAATGCCCGCAGCACCTTGCGCGCGTTGGTCGAGCTTAAAGTCATCCCGGTGATCAACGAAAACGACACCGTGGTCACTGACGAAATCCGTTTCGGTGACAACGACACGCTAGCCGCGTTGGTGGCCAACCTGGTTGAGGCTGATCTGTTGGTGATCCTTACCGATCGCGACGGCATGTTCGACGCTGATCCGCGCAACAATCCGGATGCGCAACTGATTTACGAAGCGCGTGCCGATGATCCGAGTCTGGATGCGGTGGCGGGCGGCACAGGCGGTGCGCTGGGGCGTGGCGGCATGCAGACCAAGCTGCGCGCGGCGCGTCTGGCGGCGCGCTCCGGTGCGCACACCATCATCGTCGGCGGGCGTCTTGAGCGTGTGCTCGATCGCCTGAAGGCGGGTGAGCGTATCGGCACGCTGCTGTCGCCTGAGCGCGGCATGCTCGCGGCGCGCAAGCAATGGCTGGCCGGGCATCTGCAAACGCGCGGCACGCTGGTGCTGGACGATGGTGCGGTGTCGGCGCTGTCTCAAGGTAACAAGAGCTTGCTGCCGGTGGGTGTGAAGCTGGTGCAGGGCAGTTTCCGTCGTGGCGAGATGGTGGTTTGCGTGGCGCCGGATGGTCGTGAGATCGCCCGGGGCCTGGCCAACTACAGCGCGCTGGAAGCACAAAAAATCATCGGTCAGTCGTCGGAAGCGATTGTCGGTTTGCTGGGTTACATGGCTGAGCCTGAGCTGGTTCACCGTGACAATCTGATTCTGGTTTAAGGAAAACTCGATGCGCGTAGCAAAAGGATTGTTGGGTTTGTTGATGGCGCTGCCATTGCTGGCCTCGGCCGAGGAAATCGGTCAAGTGTCGACAGTGTTCAAGCTTGTCGGGCCAAATGACCGGATCGTGGTCGAGGCGTTTGATGACCCGAAGGTCGAGGGCGTGACCTGCTATCTGTCGCGCGCCAAGACGGGTGGAGTGAAAGGTGGTTTGGGTCTGGCCGAAGATCGTGCTGAAGCCTCCATCGCCTGTCGGCAGGTTGGCCCGATCAAGTTCAAGGGCGAACTGAAGGATGGCGACGAGGTGTTCAAGGAGCGCACATCGCTGGTGTTCAAGACCATGCAGGTCGTACGTTTCCTCGACAAGAAGCGCAACACCCTAGTGTATCTGGTCTATAGCGATCGCGTGATTGAAGGCAGCCCGCAGAATGCGGTGACGGCGATCCCGATTCTGCCTTGGGTTCCGGTCCAGCAATAACAGCGCAAAACCAATTCGCTGGCGAGCCTGCTGGCGATAGCGGTTTTGAACGTTGATGGGCGAGCCGTTCGGCTCGCCTTTTTGTTTCTCTGTGTTGAATTAATGTGCTTCAGGCGCGAAGGGATTCGTATGCGTTCGTTTTTATTGTCGTTGATGGTGTGTTGTTCGCTTTCCATGCCTGTGCACGCTGAACCGTTCTATGCCGGCAAGTCGCTGGCGCACCCGGTGATTCAGTCTCAGGAAAGTGGTGCGACGCTAGCGTTTGTCCGCGAGTCGTCGGGTGTTGTGGGTTATGCGTGCATGTGTGAGGCGCCGGATGCTGTGCCGCAGGTGCTCGACAACTTTGCCGATGCGAGCATCGAGTCGGTGTTCTACGCCAGTCTTGATAGCGATATTCAGACGTTGATCGTCTTGTCCAGGGCGGGTGGGCGCTATGCGCTCCACGGTTATCGATACAGTGAGCGATCAGGCCGATATCGCAAGTTGGGCTCGCTGCAGCCTGTGCTGGATCGTATCGCGAGCAATCAGAAGAAGCTCAATGCTGCGCTGGTCGTGCGCGAGCTGAACAAGCTGCTGCCCTACGATTATGGTTATGAAATAGCGAAAACTGACATTCCCGAGTTCGATGCTCTGGATCCCGCAGCGGGTACGCTCGTGGGGCAGTTCAGTGCTGACGGCGTTGCGGCATCGGAAGGGGGCGAGCCGTCAGAAGATGGCGTGTATGCCGCTTACAAGAAAACCTTTCAGCAGCGCGAAGGCCGCTGGTTGACGCTGACCTATGAGCGCACGCCGATGGAGGAGGGAGAGTTGGCGCCCGGTTTTCGCGTAACGCGAATTACCTGGGAGTTCGACCCTAAGCGCTTTAAGGGCTCGGAGGATGGACTGTTCGTGCAGTTGTGGGGTGATCGTGTGCTTGAGCGAGGCTTGATGGTTCAAGGCAAGAAAACCGGCAACTGGGTCGAGTACGATGAGTCGGTTTCCCAGTCGTCGGGGGCTTACGCGAATGGTTTGAGGCAAGGCGCCTGGGTCATCAATGATCGTCACAGCGCTTCCGAAGGGATGTTCGTCGATGGGTTGTCGGAAGGTCGCTGGACGGTCAGCTCCTTTGATGAAGATGAAGAGCTGTCGGGTTTCGATACGTACAAACGCGGGGTGCTTGATGGTCCGACTGAGCGGCTGCGGGGAAGTAAGATTGTCTGGCGCGGTGAATACCTGAGCGGTCGGAAGCACGGGCATTGGGTCAGTGATGAAGGCGAGGGTAATTATGTATCAGGGGCCAAGGAGGGTGCCTGGACTCTGCAGATGGGTGGCGGTCACATTCAAACCTTGTCATTCGTCGCGGATAAAAAGGATGGAGAGCTGCGCGAAGTCGACAGCGCGGGTGTGTTGCGACTGCTTGAGCACTACAAGGCGAACGCGCTTGAGGGTTTGAGGGAAACCTATGCTGCGAACGGCAAGCTGACCTATTCTGCGACCTACGCGGTGGGGCAAATCAAGGGGCGTGCGCTGACCTATTCCGATGATGGCGCGGTGCTGCGGTCTGATATTTCCTGGCTCTATGGCAATAAAGAGGGGCCGTTCCTCACTTTTCACGCCAATGGCCGGCCGGACAGGGTGGCGATCTACGAGAAAGACGAGCCCATGGGTCATCTTCAGGGCTTCAACGAATCAGGTGTGTTGGTCGAAGACAAAAATTACTGCCATGTGGTGGATGGAAAATACACGCGCATCCAGCCGTGCGGCCTGCAGCGTAACTTTCGCAGCGATGGCGTCGCCTACTACGAGGCGGATTATCTGTTCGGGGTCAGGCAGAGTTTGCGGCACGAGTCTTACGAAGGGCGAAAGATCGAGGAAGTGTTATTGCAGGCGGATGATCGCGTGATGCACAACGACTACTACCCCAATGGACAATTGAAGTGTTCCGAGCCGATGCAGGGCTATCGTCTGATCACCGTTGAGGGGCGTGAGTACAAGGACTATTCCTACGCCAAGCGTGACGGTGAAATGGTCTGCCATTACTCGACCGGGATGGTTGAGCGTCGGTTCAACTTCAAGGATGGCAAATTGATCGGCTGCTACACCGGCTACGATGAGTCGGGTGTGCAGAACTTCCCGCCGCCGGAAGGCTGCCCTCCGCCGAAACCGGTCGTGTTCAATTTTGGTGAGTAAGCCTGCTGTGTTCGGTGCGTATCCCTGTTGGGGTGCGTACCCGTGCTGCGGATCTTTTATCGATCTCATCAAATCGCAGGCAATAAAAAACCGACCCTGAGGTCGGTTTTTTAATGACTACGTCGATTAAGCAGCTTCTTTCAGTGCTTTGACGTGGCCATTCAGACGGCTCTTATGACGAGCAGCCTTGTTCTTGTGGATGATGCCTTTATCGGCCATACGGTCGATAACTGGCACAGCCAGAACGTATGCAGCTTGAGCTTTTTCAGCGTCTTTTGCGTCGATGGCTTTAACTACATTCTTGATGTAGGTGCGAACCATGGAACGCAGGCTGGCGTTGTGGCTGCGACGCTTCTCAGCCTGTTTTGCACGTTTTTTGGCGGAAGGTGAGTTGGCCACCGTCGAGCTCCTCGAAAGACTTTTTAGGAAATAGCAAACAAAATAGGCCGCGAATCATGCCGATGAAGAGAAGTCTTGTCAAGGGCACTTGAAACGTTCCGCTAAGTGGTAGGTATAAAGAGGCGGGATATTTATTTCCGGCGCTTGACCTGTAAACTCGCGAGCTTTGGCTCTGTGCTGCTGCGGCGCGGAGTATCGCATAAGTAGGCGCTTAATTCGCCTGCTGTTTATCGACAGGCACAAATTCCCTCAATGAATCTGCTCAAATCGTTGGCCGCCGTCAGCTCTATCACGATGCTTTCCCGGGTTCTGGGTTTTGTTCGTGACACGCTTATCGCCCGCACATTCGGCGCCGGAATGGCGACAGACGCCTTCTTTATCGCCTTCAAACTGCCCAATCTACTGCGGCGAATCTTTGCTGAAGGGGCTTTCTCGCAAGCTTTTGTGCCGATTCTTGCCGAATACAAAAGTCAGCAGGGCGAAGAGGCAACGCGCACTTTCATTGCTTATGTATCGGGCTTGCTGACGCTGGTGCTGGCCGTGGTGACCGCGCTGGGCATGATCGCCGCACCCTGGGTGATCTGGGCCACGGCCCCGGGGTTTACCGACACGCCGGAAAAATTCCAGCTCACCTCTGATCTGCTGCGGGTGACCTTCCCCTATATATTGCTGATCTCCCTGTCATCGCTGGCTGGAGCAATCCTCAATACCTGGAACCGTTTCTCGGTGCCGGCCTTCGTGCCGACCCTGCTCAACGTCAGCATGATCGTGTTTTCGCTGTTCCTCACGCCGTACTTCGATCCGCCGGTCATGGCGCTGGGCTGGGCGGTACTGGTTGGTGGTCTGGCGCAACTGCTCTATCAACTGCCGCACCTGAAAAAGATCGGCATGCTGGTGCTGCCGCGCCTGAACCTGCGTGACACCGGCGTCTGGCGAGTAATGAAGCAGATGCTGCCGGCAATTCTCGGCGTCTCGGTCAGTCAGATTTCGCTGATCATCAACACCATCTTCGCTTCGTTTCTGGTCGCAGGCTCGGTGTCGTGGATGTATTACGCCGACCGTTTGATGGAGTTGCCGTCCGGCGTATTGGGTGTGGCGCTGGGCACCATTCTGCTGCCGACACTGGCGAAAACCTACGCCAGCAAGGATCGTCACGAATATTCGCGAATTCTCGATTGGGGCCTGCGCCTGTGCTTTGTGTTGGTGCTGCCATGCTCGCTGGCGCTGGGGATTCTCGCCGAGCCGCTGACCGTTTCGCTGTTCCAGTACGGCCAGTTCAGTGGCTTCGATGCTGAAATGACTCAGCGTGCGCTGATTGCCTATTCTGTCGGTTTGCTCGGGATAATCGTGATCAAAGTGCTCGCGCCGGGCTTCTATGCGCAACAGAACATCCGTACCCCGGTGAAAATCGCAATCTTCACCCTGGTCGTCACTCAACTGTTCAACCTGGTGCTGATTGGCCCGTTGGCTCACGCTGGGCTCGCCTTGGCGATCAGTGCCGGTGCCTGTATTAACGCGGGATTGCTGTTCTATCAACTGCGCAAGCAGCAGATGTATCAGCCTCAGCCGGGTTGGGCCAAATTCGGATTCAAACTGGTCGTGGCGGTGGCGGTGATGTCGGTGGTCTTGCTGGTCGGCATGCATTTCATGCCGGCGTGGGATCAGGGTCATATGCTTGAGCGCTTCCTGCGTCTGGGTGCATTGGTCGCGGCGGGCGTGGTCGCTTATTTCGGTATGTTGCTACTGCTGGGTTTCCGCCTGCGCGACTTCAATCGCAAGGCCTTGAGCTGAGGGTTTTACCCTTTATAAACAGGCGCGGGCCGGCAGTTTTGTCGGCTCGATCACTTTGCGTTACGGTGTTGCCTGTCGTCGACCGTCGGGTGTGGTTATAATCGACCACTTTATGAGCAAGAAGCGCGTTATGCAGCTGGTTCGAGGCCTCCACAACTTGCGCCCCCAGCATCGGGGCTGCGTCGCCACTATTGGCAACTTTGACGGTGTTCACCGTGGTCACCAGGCTATCCTGGCCCGACTGCGTGAGCGTGCGCTTGAGTTGGGCGTACCCAGCTGCGTGGTGATTTTCGAGCCGCAGCCACGGGAATTCTTTGCTCCCGAGACCGCGCCGGCGCGTCTGGCCCGGTTGCGCGACAAGCTGCAACTGCTGGCCGCCGAAGGCGTTGACCGGGTCTTGTGCCTGGCGTTCAACCAGCGCCTGAGCAAGCTCAGCGCCAGTGAATTCGTTGACACCATCCTCGTGGATGGCCTCGGCGTGCAGCATCTGGAGGTCGGTGACGATTTCCGCTTCGGCTGCGACCGCCTCGGTGATTTCGATTTTCTGATGCAGGCCGGGCAGATTCACGGGTTTACCGTCGAAGCCGCGCAAACCGTCGAGCTGGATGGCATTCGTGTCAGCAGCACGCAGGTGCGCAACGCGTTGGCCGCCGCCGATTTTGCGCTGGCCGAACGTTTGCTCGGTCGCCCGTACCGGATCGCCGGTCGCGTGCTGCACGGCCAGAAACTGGCCCGGCAACTGGGTACGCCCACTGCCAATATTCAACTCAAGCGTCGTCGCGTGCCGTTCACCGGGGTGTATCTGGTGGAGGTCGACATCGACGGCAAGACTTGGCCCGGCGTCGCCAATATCGGCGTGCGGCCCACGGTACAAGGTGATGGCAAGGCCCACCTTGAGGTCCATCTTTTAGATTTTGCCGGCGATCTGTATGACCGGCGTTTGACGGTGGTTTTCCACCAAAAGCTGCGTGAAGAGCAGCGCTTCGCCTCCCTGGAGGCATTGAAAACGGCGATCAATGCGGATGTCGCCACCGCCCGTGCACTAGCCGCACCTAGCGCCCATCGCTAATGAAGAGCCTTAAATGACCGACTATAAAGCCACGCTTAACCTTCCGGACACCGCCTTCCCAATGAAGGCCGGCCTGCCACAGCGCGAACCGCAGATTCTGCAGCGCTGGGACAGTATTGGCCTGTACGGAAAGTTGCGCGAGATTGGCAAGGATCGTCCGAAGTTCGTTCTGCATGACGGCCCTCCGTATGCCAACGGCACGATCCACATCGGTCACGCACTGAACAAGATTCTCAAGGACATGATCATCCGCTCGAAGACCCTGTCGGGCTTCGACGCGCCATATGTTCCGGGTTGGGATTGCCACGGTCTGCCGATCGAACACAAGGTTGAAGTGACCCACGGCAAGAACCTCGGCGCGGACAAGACCCGTGAGCTGTGCCGTGCCTACGCCACCGAGCAGATCGAAGGGCAGAAGTCCGAATTCATCCGTCTCGGCGTGCTGGGCGACTGGGCCAACCCGTACAAGACCATGGATTTCAAGAACGAGGCCGGTGAAATCCGCGCCCTCGCGGAAATCGTCAAGGGCGGTTTCGTGTTCAAGGGCCTCAAGCCAGTGAACTGGTGCTTCGATTGCGGTTCGGCCCTGGCCGAAGCGGAAGTCGAGTACGAGAACAAGAAGTCCTCGACCATCGACGTAGCGTTCCCAATCGCTGACGAAGCCAAACTGGCTGCCGCGTTCGGCCTGCCGTCGCTGGGCAAACCTGCTTCGATCGTGATCTGGACCACCACCCCGTGGACCATCCCGGCCAACCAGGCGCTGAACGTTCACCCGGAATTCAACTACGCCCTGGTCGACATCGGCGACAAACTGCTGGTGCTGGCTGAAGAGCTGGTCGAAGCGTGCCTGGCGCGCTATGGCGTAGAAGGCTCGGTCATCGCGACCACCACCGGTAAAGAGCTGGAGCTGATCAACTTCCGCCACCCGTTCTATGACCGTCTGTCGCCGGTGTACCTGGCTGACTACGTCGAGCTGGGTGCTGGCACAGGCGTGGTTCACTCCGCTCCGGCCTACGGCGTAGACGACTTCGTGACCTGCAAGAAATACGGCATGGTCAACGACGACATCCTCAATCCGGTGCAGAGCAACGGTGTTTACGTGCCGTCGCTGGAATTCTTTGGCGGTCAGTTCATCTGGAAGGCCAACCCGGCCATCGTCGACAAGCTGACCGAAGTCGGTGCGCTGATGCACACCACCGTCATCGAACACAGCTACATGCACTGCTGGCGCCACAAGACCCCGTTGATCTACCGCGCCACGGCGCAGTGGTTCATCGGCATGGACAAAGAGCCGGTCAGCGGCGACACCCTGCGTGTGCGTTCGCTCAAAGCCATCGAAGACACCAAGTTCGTTCCGGCCTGGGGCCAGGCGCGTCTGCACTCGATGATCGCCAACCGTCCGGACTGGTGCATCTCGCGTCAGCGCAACTGGGGCGTGCCGATCCCGTTCTTCCTCAACAAGGAAAGCGGTGAACTGCACCCACGCACCGTCGAGCTGATGGAAGAAGTCGCCAAGCGCGTTGAAGTCGAAGGCATCGAAGCCTGGTTCAAGATGGACGCTGCCGAGTTGCTCGGCGACGAAGCGCCGCTGTACGACAAGATCAGCGACACCCTCGACGTCTGGTTCGATTCGGGCACCACGCACTGGCACGTCCTGCGCGGTTCGCACCCGATGGGTCACGAGACCGGCCCGCGTGCCGACCTGTACCTGGAAGGTTCCGACCAACACCGTGGCTGGTTCCACTCGTCGTTGCTGACCGGTTGCGCCATCGACAACCACGCGCCGTACCGCGAACTGCTGACGCACGGTTTCACCGTCGACGAAGCCGGCCGCAAGATGTCCAAGTCGCTGGGCAACGTGATCGCGCCGCAGAAAGTCAACGACACCCTGGGCGCCGACATCATGCGTCTGTGGGTCGCGTCGACCGACTACTCCGGCGAGATGGCGGTTTCCGACCAGATCCTGCAACGCAGTGCGGACGCTTATCGTCGTATCCGTAACACCGCGCGCTTCCTGCTCTCGAACCTGAGCGGTTTCAACCCGGCCACCGACATCCTGCCGGCGGAAGAAATGCTCGCGCTGGATCGTTGGGCGGTCGACCGTACCCTGCTGCTGCAACGCGAGCTGCAAGAGCACTACGGCGAATACCGTTTCTGGAACGTCTACTCGAAGATCCACAACTTCTGCGTGCAGGAGTTGGGCGGTTTCTACCTCGACATCATCAAGGACCGTCAGTACACCACTGGCGCCAACAGCAAGGCCCGCCGTTCGGCGCAAACCGCGCTGTTCCACATCTCTGAAGCGCTGGTGCGCTGGATCGCGCCGATCCTCGCCTTCACCGCCGACGAACTGTGGGAATACCTGCCGGGCGAGCGTAACGAATCGGTCATGCTCAATACCTGGTACGAAGGCCTGACCGAATTGCCGGCCGACGTTGAACTGGGCCGCGAGTACTGGGAGCGCGTCATGGCGGTCAAAGTCGCGGTCAACAAAGAGATGGAAATCCAGCGCGCGGCCAAAGCCGTCGGTGGCAACCTGCAAGCCGAAGTGACGCTGTACGCCGAAGACGCCCTGAGCGCCGATCTGGCCAAGCTGAGCAACGAACTTCGCTTTGTCTTGATCACGTCGACCGCCAGCGTAGCGCCATTCGTACAGGCTCCGGCCGACGCGGTATCCACTGAAGTCAGCGGCCTGAAGCTGAAGATCGTCAAATCGGCCTTCCCGAAGTGCGCCCGTTGCTGGCACTGCCGTGAAGACGTCGGCGTGAACCCGGAGCATCCGGAAATCTGCGGTCGTTGCGTCGACAACATCAGCGGCGCTGGCGAGGTTCGTCACTATGCCTAATGCCATTGGCCGTTTCGGACGGTTGAGCTGGCTTTGGTTGAGCGTGCTGGTTCTGGTCATCGACCAGGCCAGCAAGTTCTACTTCGAAGGCAAGCTCGAAATGTTCCAGCAGATCGTGATCATTCCGGATTACTTCAGCTGGACTCTGGCCTACAACACCGGCGCTGCTTTCAGCTTCCTGGCTGACAGCTCCGGCTGGCAGCGCTGGTTGTTCGCCCTGATCGCCATTGTGGTCAGCGCGGTGCTGGTGGTCTGGCTCAAGCGTCTGGGCCGCAACGAAACCTGGCTGGCCATCGCTTTGGCGCTGGTGCTGGGCGGGGCGCTGGGCAATCTGTATGACCGCATAGCCCTGGGCCATGTGATCGATTTCATTCTGGTGCACTGGCAGAACCGCTGGTACTTCCCGGCATTCAACTTCGCCGACAGCGCCATTAGCGTGGGTGCGGTGATGCTGGCGCTGGATATGTTCAAAACCAAGAAAACCGAAGAGGCCGTTCATGACTGAACAGGTATTGGCAGAGCAACGCATCGGCCAGAACACGGAAGTCACTTTGCACTTTGCATTGCGCCTGGAGAACGGCGACACCGTCGACAGTACGTTCGACAAAGCCCCGGCGACCTTCAAGGTCGGCGATGGCAACCTGCTGCCGGGTTTCGAAGCGGCGCTGTTCGGTTTCAAGGCCGGCGACAAGCGCACGCTGACCGTCGAGCCGGAAAACGCCTTCGGCCAGCCTAACCCGCAGAACGTGCAGATCATCCCGCGCTCGCAATTCGTCGACATGGAGCTGTCACCAGGTTTGCTGGTGATCTTCAACGATGCGGCCAATACTGAGCTGCCGGGCGTGGTGAAAGAGTTCGATGACACGCAAGTGACCATCGACTTCAACCACCCGCTGGCAGGCAAGACGCTGACCTTTGACGTCGAAATTATCTCCGTCAAAGCGCTATAAGTAACACCGCAACCCATGTGGGAGCGGACTTTGTGGGAGCGAACTTTGTGGCGAGGGGATTTATCCCCGTTGGGGTGCGAAGCGCCCCCGAACCAATCACTGCAATTCTCAATGAATGCACTGAAAGGTAGACGACTGCTATGCAGCCGAACGGGGATAAATCCCCTCAACACAGAGCTTTGCTCCTACAAGGGTGATTGATCTAATTTCTTGCGCGCAAGACACGAGGCACAGCATGCAAATCAAACTCGCCAACCCCCGTGGCTTCTGCGCCGGCGTGGACCGGGCGATCGAAATCGTCAACCGCGCTCTGGAAGTCTTCGGGCCGCCGATCTACGTGCGCCATGAAGTGGTGCACAACAAGTTTGTCGTCGAAGACCTCCGCAGTCGTGGCGCGATCTTCGTCGAAGAACTGGATCAGGTGCCGGACGATGTCATCGTCATCTTCAGTGCCCACGGCGTTTCTCAAGCCGTGCGTACCGAAGCCGCCGGCCGTGGCCTGAAAGTGTTCGACGCCACCTGCCCACTGGTGACCAAGGTGCACATCGAAGTGGCGAAATACAGCCGCGACGGTCGCGAGTGCATCCTGATCGGCCACGCCGGGCACCCGGAAGTCGAAGGCACCATGGGCCAGTACGACGCCAGCAATGGCGGCGCGATCTACCTCGTCGAAGACGAGAAAGACGTCGCCGAATTGCAGGTACATGACCCGGAAAAACTCGCCTTTGTGACTCAGACCACGCTGTCGATGGACGACACCAGTCGCGTCATTGATGCCCTGCGTTCGCGTTTCCCGGCCATCGGTGGCCCACGCAAGGACGACATCTGCTACGCCACGCAAAACCGTCAGGACGCGGTCAAGCAATTGGCCGACGAGTGCGACGTTGTGTTGGTGGTCGGCAGCCCGAACAGCTCCAACTCCAATCGTCTGCGTGAACTGGCTGAGCGCATGGCCACGCCCGCCTACCTGATCGACGGTGCCGAAGACCTGCAGAAGAGCTGGTTCGATGGCGTCGAGCGTATCGGTATCACCGCCGGTGCTTCGGCGCCGGAAGTGTTGGTACGGGGTGTTATCCAGCAATTGCAGGCCTGGGGCGCAACCGGTGCCGATGAGCTGGCCGGGCGTGAAGAGAACATCACGTTCTCGATGCCGAAGGAACTGCGCGTCCGCTCGATTTGATGTTCTGCGCTTTTTGACACAGCGCCTGCTCAGTTTTTGTACTGCTCAGGCGCACTCGACCGCTAGCCGCCAGCACGATCTGCTGCTGGCTGACCGGTTCGCGAGTCGAGCAGATATGTAATGTCCCAGCCTGAAATGCCCGCCCGGGCATCAGCGGTTGTCCCAGACTGCTGAAACGCACGTAACGACTCACCGACCAATTGCCGACAATCGGCACTCGCCCGTCACTGGCGCGTTCGACCAACAAAGGATTGTTGCTGTCCTTCGGACCTTCGCCGCTAAGATCAAGAATGATCCGCCAGCCCTGGCTCCAATCGCCGTTGATGCCGTGGATGACTACGCTCTGACTGTGCGTAATGGCCATGCTGCGAGCGGTGCGGATGCCATCAAGCAGCGATTGCGCCGCCAGATCACGATTATTCGATTCCTTGAGTGTGGCAAACGCCGGGCTGACCAGTAGCAGAACAATTGCGCCAATCGCCAGTCCCATAAGCAGTTCAATCAGGCTGAAGCCTTGTGACGGCATGAAATTTCCCTCCATGGCGGGTGATGAACGGCGCGATCCGTGCGCCGCGCAGGGCAAATCAACCGACACAGGTCGGTTGGATGTTCTAGCGTGTAGAAGCAGGTATAGCCGACGGCAACGGAGGGCATCGATGGGTTTTCGTACAAAAGGTTTCACGCTGATCGAAGTGTTGGCCGCGGTGGCGATCTTTGTGATCCTGATCACCCTGGCGGTACCGGCGTTTACCAAGTCGATACAAAGCAGCAAGGCCGATACCGAAATGGCCGATCTGCAACGGGCGATCAATTTTGTCAGGCTCGAAGCCATTGACCGCGGCACCACCCTTCGCCTGCGCCCAACGGCCGGCGGCAGCGTATGGACCGGCGAATTGTCGGTCTACGACAGTACTGGCACTCCGGCCAATGTATTGCGGGTTGTTCCAGCAATGAGCAGCGGCGCAACTCTGACGCTACCCTCAGGAGTGACCGCACTGGATTTCAATAATCTCGGCGGTCTGGCGGCACCGTCGACGGCGGTGGTCATCAGTTACACGCTGGGCACACAAAGCAGGACGCTGAACGTGTGTTTGAACGGACGAATTCAATTGAGTGGAAGTTGCGGATGAGGGCAGGGAGTAGAAGCGCACAGGAGGGCATGACGCTGATCGAGGTACTGGTCGCGTTGCTGATTCTGACGGTCGGGCTGCTCGGCGCGGCGGCGGTGCAACTGAATGCGCTGAAGTACACCGACAGCTCGCGGATGACCAGTCAGGCCAGTTTCATTGCGTACGACATGATGGACCGTATTCGCGCCAACTCAGGTGCCGACTACACCGTCACGCCACCGACCTCGGGCAATCTCAGCGTTGCCCGCGATCAGGACCTCTACGATTTCACCACCAATATTGTCAATTTCGGCGGCCCGACCGCCACCGGCAGCATCACGCTCAATCAACGGGTCTATACCATCACCATCAACTGGAGCGACGCACGCGCGGCCAACACCGCCAGCGCGCCGCGCAGTTTTGTCCTGAGCAGTCGCGCCGCGGTCGATCCGGTGACCACGCCATGAAGCGCCATAATCGGGGATTCGGCCTGATCGAGATGCTCATTGCCTTGGCTCTGGGGCTGATCGTGGTGCTGGGTGTGGTGCAGATTTTCATCGCGGCGAAAAACACATATGTCAGCCAGAACAGTGCCGCTGCCATGCAGGAAGATGCGCGTTTCGTGTTGAGCAAGATGATTCAGGAGCTGCGTATGGTCGGGATGTTCGGTTGCCTGGGCACCATCACCGATGCCAGTACGGCGGGGGATTTCAGTGCTGCACAAATCCTCCCGATCAGTTGGGATAACGCCAATCAGAAACTGACGCTGGTGACCGCCGACGTCGGGGGCAATGGTGGCACGCCTACCTGGACAGTGGTGTCCGATTGCCGCAACAGCGCGACGGCTTATACCGGATTGCGAGCGGCGGCGAGCGGGCAAATCGCTTTTCCGATTCGTCGTCTGGTCTACAGCTTCAGTAACAACCAGATTCTGATGGGCACTGGCAGCGGCACCCCGACCCAGCAGGTGCTGGTGAATAACGTCAATGCCTTCAACGTCACCTTCGGTCTGGCCGCCTCGGCGACGGATGTAGCGGCTTCGAGCTACAGCAGCAACCCCAGCGATCCGGCGCGCATCCGCAGCGTGCGTCTGAGTCTGACCCTCACCGACCCGAACAATCTGGTCAGTAATCAAACCTTCAACGTGGTTGCCGCTTTGCGCAACCGCTTGCAGTGAGGGCCGGCTGATGAGTCGTTCTCTCCAGCAGCCTCAGACCCAGCGCGGCATGGTGCTGCTGGTCACGCTGGTGTTTCTGTTGCTGCTGACCGTGATCGGTCTGTCTTCGATGCAGAGTGCCAATCTGCAGGAAAAAATGGCCGGCAGTGTGAGCCTGCGCAATCAGTCATTCCAGACGGCCGAGGCGACGTTACGTGTCGGTGAAAGTGCCGTGCAGCTTGCCAATTATTCATTGGCCGTGTGTGCCAGCACGACTCAATGTGCACCACCGGCGGAATCTTCGGTGGTCAGTTCTGCTGGACTCAATTCGACTTCGGGCGTGACCTGGATCGCCGCCGGCAATGGTTTTTATGGGGTGCAGAACATCGGCACCACGCTCACTGCGGTGAATGTGCCGAGCAATACTTCGGCGACGCTGTATCGAGTGACCGCTGTCGGCATCGCCGGCACTTCGCGTAGCGTAGTGGAGAGTGTCTATGCGAAGTATTGATCGGTGCCGGATGCTGCTGCTTGGCCTGTTGCTGAGTTTTTATCTGGCGGCGCCGGCCTGGGCGTTTACGCCTTCCGACTCACCGCTGCTGAGTGCTGCAGCGGTACCGCCCAATGTGATGCTGCTGATCGACGACTCCGGCAGCATGAACAGCATTATCTATGCGACAGGGTTTGATCCGACGGTTACCCGCACCCCCGCACGGCAATGCAACGCAGTGCTCGGGCTGTGCCTGACGTCATCAACGATCACCGGCGATCCGGTGTTTCTGTCGAGCCTGCCGACCTCCGGTTGCTCGGGCGGCGCCTATGCGTTTTACAACAACAGCCTGATTCCACAATGCCTGAAGCTGCCGGATCCGGTCGGTAGTGGCAACACGCGATACACCGGCGATTACATTGCCTATCTGGTAGGGCTGGCCAATGGTGCAAACCGTGACTTTACGACCGGCACGATCCCTACCGACTACCGGATCAACGTTGCGCGTAACGTGTCGACTGCGTTGGTGAGCAGTAACCGGAACTTGCGCATCGGCCTGTCGACCTTCAATCCGGTTACCAGCAGCAACTCCGGGAATGGTGGTTACATTGCCCGCGCGATCAGCGATCTGGCGCCGGTTTCCGGCAGCGTTACCCAAGCTCAAGCCGATACCAACTACAACGCGCTTATATCCTCGATCAATGCTCTGGCGGCGGTATCCAACACGCCATTGGCCGAAACCTATTACGAAATTACCCGCTACATGCGCGGCATGACGCCGTACTACAACACCACGCCAACCACCTACACCAGCCCGATCCAGTACCGTTGCCAGAAAAACTATGGCGTGGTGATCACCGACGGTTTGCCGACCTTCGACCGTACCTTTCCGACCAACGATCCATTGGGCGGCACTCGCTTACCGAACTGGGACGGCGTCAACAATGATGGCAACAACCTTAACGGTGATAACGAAGGCGACACGCTGTATCTGGATGACGTCGCCAAATTCGCCTTCGATATCGACATGCGTTCGACCGGTACTGATGCTGCGGGCAAAAGTTGGAATGCGGTGGATTTTCCCAAGCAGAACATGAACACCTACACCGTCGGCTTCACGGCGGCCAACACCATGCTGTCCGATGCTGCGAGTTACGGGCAGGGCAGGTATTACCAGGCAAACGACAGCACCGGGCTCAACACGGCTTTGTCATCGGCATTGAGCGATATCACCTCCAAGGCTGGCTCTGGCGGCAGTGGCGTCACCAGTGGCACCACGCTGAGCAGTAGCAGCAGTTTTTTTCAGACCAGCTACGACCCCAAGGACTGGCGCGGCACGATCAAGTCATTTGCCTTCAATTCCGCTGGCGCAGTGAATACCTCAGCGACACTCTGGACCACCGATACGACGATAGTGCCCGGCGTCACCGCGCCCACTTATCAATCGTGGAACACTTCGAGCAACGCGGCGGTCACCCTTGCCTACGGCAATTTCTCCGCCACGCAACAGACCACGCTGAGCCAGAGCCTGCCTACCGGCATCAGCGGTAGCGATCTGGTGGAATGGAGCAAAGGCACCAACAAAACCGGGCTCAAGGTACGCAGCGTTCTGCTGGGCGACATCATCAATTCGCCGCTGGTACTGGCCTCGCCCACGGACAAAACCGCGTCGGATCTGTCGGGCGACACCACTTACAGCACCTATCTCACCACCAAAGCCGCGAACATGAACACCAGCCTGGTGGTGAATGCCAACGACGGTTTCGTCAACGTCATCAACTCGGCCAACGGTACCCGGCGCTACGCCTATATGCCGTCCAGTGTGTTGCCGTCGCTACGGCTGATTGCCGACCCGGCCTACATCAATGGCGTCAGCCACAAGTTTCTGGTGGATGGGCAGGTCGGCGTGTATGACCTGCAATTCAACAGTGCCTGGAAAACCCTGGCCATCGGCGGTACAGGCGCCGGTGGCAAGACGTTCTATGCGCTGCAATTGTTCGACGCTTCGGCGGGCAATGCGCTCAATGCCTTGTGGGAAGTCAGCGCGCCAACCACCGCCAGCACAGCCAACGTTTTCAATGATCTGGGTTATGCCTACGCCCGCCCGGAAGTGGCACGCTTGGCCGATGGTCGCTGGGCGGCATTCATCGCCAATGGTTATGGCAGCAATTCGGGCGTGGCGGCGCTGTATGTATTGGATGTGCGCGACGGTTCGCTGATCAAGAAAATGGTCATCGACAGCACTGAAACCACCAACGGACTGTCGTCGGTAAAGCTCAAGGTCAATTCATCGAACGTGGTTCAAGCCGCTTATGGCGGTGACCTGAAGGGGCGGTTATGGAAGTTCGATCTGAGTGCGACGAGCACCGACAGCTGGGGCGTGGCATTTTCCGGCAAGCCGCTGTTCACCACCGCCGGCGGCACGACGCAGCCGATTACTGCCCAGCCGTTGCTGGCGGACAACTCGCTGGGTGGCAAACAGATTTTCTTCGGCACCGGCAAGTTCAACGAAACGGCCGACAAGACCAACAAGGATCTGCAGGCTTTCTACTCAGTGTGGGACGCCGATGGTGGTTCGGGGCAGTTGACGGTCAGCAGCCTGCAGGCGCAGGCGATTACTGGGGTGTTCTCCGGCAGTACCGGGCAGTTCGTGACGACGACCCAGAACGACACGACCTATCCGGCAGAGAAGGGCTGGTATTTGCCGCTGGTGTATAACAGCGCGTTGACCGGCGAGCGGGTGATCAATCAGGCCAGTCTGGTGCTTGGGCGGATTGTGTTTACCACTGCCAGTGTTGATACCACCGATCCCTGTTCGAGTTTCGGCACCGGCAAACTGGTCGAACTCGATGCGTTCAGCGGTAAGATGCTCAACTACGCCGTGCTCGACACCAATGCCGATGGCGTGGTTGACAGCAATGACACGATTTCCAGTGGTGTGGTGTTCAATGGCGGCATTCCGACCCTGAACTCCATCGTCAATGGCGGGACGGGCAAAGTCGTGACCGATACCAGTGGCACCATTAGCACCCTGGTGGAAAAGGGCGGCGGCGGCAGCCGTCGCATCATGTGGCGACAAATACAGTAAGTGAGAGTTTGAGGCATGCGCAGATCCAACCGCGGGTTTACCCTGATCGAAATCATGATCGTGATTGCGATCATCGGGATCGTCATCACCATCGGCTATCCAAGCCTCACCGAATACGTGAAGAAGGGCCGTCGCGCCGAGGTGGTGACGCTGCTGTCGGAACAATCGCAGATCCTCGAACGGTTCTATACCAAGAACAATGTTTACACCGGGATCACCGGGTTGAGCGCGGGTAATGATTTCTACACCATAACGCCGACGATCACTGACCAGACGTTCCTGCTGACGGCGACTCGCAAGACCGGCACGACCATGGCCACCGACAAGTGCGGGGATTTCACCCTGACCAATACCGGTGTCAGGAGCATGAACAACGCGACCACCGGGCTGACCACCAAGGATTGCTGGGGCCGCTGAGGCGCTTTCTTTCGGGCGCCTTTTGCGCCCACTGTCTTTTTTACGGTTGGATCAAACATGACCAGGCAACAGCAAGTGGTGATTGTCGGTGGCGGGGTGATTGGCCTGCTGACCGCTTACAACCTCGCCTCCGAAGTGCGCAGCGTGGTGCTGCTGGATCGTTCGAATGTCGGCCAGGAATCGTCCTGGGCGGGGGGCGGTATCGTTTCGCCGTTGTATCCGTGGCGTTATAGCCCGGCAGTGACTGCGCTGGCGCACTGGTCGCAGGATTTTTATCCACAGCTCGGTGAGCGCTTGTTTGCCGATACCGGCGTTGATCCTGAAGTACACACCACCGGCCTGTATTGGCTGGATCTGGAAGACGAAGCAGAAGCGCTGGCCTGGGCCGAACGGGAAAACCGCCCGTTGCGGGCTGTGGATATCTCGGCGGCGCATGACGCGGTGCCGGTGCTTGGCGGCGGTTTTTCGCGGGCGATCTACATGGCCGATGTCGCGAATGTACGTAATCCGCGTCTGGTGAAATCGTTGAAGGCAGCCCTGTTGGCACTGCCGAACGTGACGGTTCACGAACAATGTGAAGTCAGCGGTTTTGTTCGCGAGGGCGCGCGGGTTGTTGGCGTAAAGACTTCCACAGGTGTCATCGAGGGTGATCAGGTTGTGTTGACGGCAGGCGCCTGGAGCGGTGATCTACTGAAGACGCTGGACCTGTTGCTGCCGGTCGAACCTGTCAAAGGCCAGATGATCCTCTACAAGTGCGAGGCAGATTTTCTGCCGAGTATGGTGCTGGCCAAGGGGCGTTATGCAATCCCGCGTCGTGATGGACATATCCTGATCGGCAGCACGCTGGAGCATGAAGGCTACGACAAGACGCCGACCGAAGTGGCGCTGGAAAGCCTCAAGGCTTCGGCGATCGAGTTATTGCCGGCGTTGGCGGATGCCGAAGTGGTGGGGCATTGGGCAGGGTTGCGACCGGGCTCGCCTGAAGGCATTCCCTACATTGGTCGGGTGCCGGGGTTTGATGGCTTGTGGCTGAACTGCGGGCATTACCGCAATGGGCTGGTGCTGGCGCCGGCGTCGTGTCAGTTGTTTGCCGATGTGATGTTGGGTCGGGCGCCGATTATCGATCCGGCGCCGTATGCGCCTGCGGGGCGGATTTAAAGTCAGGATCAAAAGATCGCAGCCTTCGGCAGCTCCTACATTGAAATGCGTTCCCTTTAGGAACTGCCGAAGGCTGCGATCTTTTAGAGGCTAATCCAGACCGAGTTTTTTCAGCCGATAGCGCATCGATCTGAACGAAAGACTCAAGCGCTGCGCCGCCGCCGTGCGATTCCAGCGGGTTTCCTCCAGCGCCTGCAAAATCAGTTTGCGCTCGACGTTTTCCAGATAATCCTCGAGGTTATCGATCTGCGTCAGATCGGCAATCCCGCCATCCGCCGCGCAATTGCCTTCGCTCAGCCGCAAGTCCTCAGCCTCGATCATCTGGTTCTCGCACAAGGTGTGCGCGCGCTCGAGCACGTTCTCCAGTTCCCGCACATTCCCCGGAAAGCGGTAACGCTTCAGCGCTTCCAATGCCGCTGCATGTAGACGTGCCGCCGGTTGGCCGCTACCGCTGGCCAGTCGCTTGAGCATATGAGCCGCCAACACTTCAATGTCATCGCGGCGCTCACGCAGGGACGGCACGCGCAGTTCGATCACGTTCAACCGGTAATAAAGGTCCTGACGGAAACGCCCGGCAGCGACCTCGGCATCGAGATCCTTGTGCGTGGCGCAGAGAATCCGCACATCGACCACGCTTTCCTGCTGGCCGCCGACGCTGCGTACGGCTTTTTCCTGAATCGCCCGCAGCAACTTCACCTGCATCGAAAGCGGCAAGTCCGCCACTTCATCCAGAAACAATGTGCCGCCGTGAGCCGCCTGAAACAGCCCCGGTTTGTCCTCGACCGCGCCGGTGAAACTGCCTTTGCGATGACCAAAAAACTCGCTTTCCATCAGCTCCGAAGGAATCGCCCCGCAGTTCACCGGTACAAAGGGCTGGTGGGCGCGCGGCCCCTGTTCGTGAATCAGGCGTGCGACCAATTCCTTGCCGCTGCCGGATTCGCCGCTGATGTACACCGGCGCCTGGCTGCGGGCGAGTTTATCGATCTGTTTGCGCAGATTGCGCATCGGCAGCGAATCGCCGAGCAAGCGCCGATCAATCGAGGTACAGGCACTGCCAGCCGCAGGCATACGCAAGGCTGTAGCAACCAGTTCGCGCAGCCGCGTGAGGTCCACCGGTTTGGTGAGAAAGTCGAAGGCCCCGGCTTTCAGCGCGTTGATTGCTGTTTCCAGGCTGCCATAGGCGGTGATCATCGCCACCGGCAGTTGTGGATAACGTTGCTGGATATGCTGCACCAGCTCCAGCCCCGTCCCGTCAGGCAGGCGCATGTCGGTCAGGCACAGTGCGAAGGTTTCGCGCTGCAACAGTGCCTGGGCTTCACCCCGATTGCGTGCGCTGAAAGTATCGAGTTTCATCCGTCCCAGGGTAATTTCCAGGAGTTCGCGGATATCCGGCTCGTCGTCGACGATGAGGATTTTTTGCCGTGGGCTCGTGTTCAACTTTGTTTCCGTCCGTGAGCAAAGGTGATGCGAAAGCAGCCGCCGCCTTGGCGTGGTTTGAAGTCTAGGCGCGCCTGGTTGCTTTCGCACAGCTCACGGGACAGATAAAGCCCAAGGCCGGTGCCTTGGCTGCTGGTGGTGAAGAACGGTTCGAACAGGTGCGCCTGCTGATCGAGCGGTACACCAGGGCCGTTGTCCTGCACTTCGAGCACGGCCAACTGGCTTTCCGGGTCGACGAATAACGCCAGCCAGACCTGCGCCTGCTCATGCAGCAGGGCACTGTGGCGCCAGCCGTTGCGTAGCAGATTGTCGAGAATTTGCGTGAGCTGGTCGGGGTCCATCAGCGTGGCGAATTCACCCGAGTTGATCCGAAGGTGAACCTGCTGGCGCTCGCTGGCCTGCTCGCGGCTTTCAGCAACGAAGTTTTCCAGCCACGGCTTGAGATCCAGCCGTTGCGGCGCACTTTGCTGGCGACGGGACAGTTGCAGAACGTTTTCGATGACACGATTCATGCGCTGAGAGTGATCTTGAATAATCTGCGTCAGACGCCGATCCGCGCCATCGAGTTCCTCGGACTCGGCCAACAACTGCGCGGCATGACTGATGGCACCGAGCGGATTGCGAATCTCGTGCGAGATGCCGGCGGTCAAACGCCCGAGTGCGGCGAGTTTCAGTTGCTGGGCTTGTTGGGCGACCTGCGCGAGGTCTTCGAGGAAGACCAGGGTTTGCTGGTTCGGACTCTGTTCGAGGGCGATGAAGTTCGGCTGCAGTTCGAGGCCGTTGCCGGGGATCTTCAGGCTTTGCGGGCGCAAGGTCGGGTTATTCATCCACAGTTGCAGGCGATCAACCAGCGCTGGCGAATAGTCATCGATCAAGTGGCCCGGTAAATGCGCTTGCGCGAGCAAGGTCTGGGCGCTGTGATTGGCCAGTTGCACTCGGCGTTCTGCGTCGAGTACCAGGATGCCGGTGCGCATGCGTTGCAGGATCAATGCGTTGAGCGCTTCGAGGCCGACCACTTCGCTCGCGCGTTGCTCGGCGAGTGTTTCGCTGACTTCCAGGCGTCGAATCAGCCCCTGCACCAGCAGCGACGCGGCAAAGCACAGAGCGCCGAGGGTGCCGGCCTGTAAGTAATCATTGGCACTGAGCGGGTGGCTGAAGCCCAGTAGAAAGCTTGAGCCGACCATGCCGAGTGCGCCTATGGCGGCGATCAGCAGGCCGATGCGTCGGCGCAGGAGGGTATTGCTGATTGCTACTGAAACGATCAGCAGATTGCCTATGGCGCTGGCGACACCGCCGGCGGCGTAGAACAAGCCGCACAGCAGCAATACGTCGACCAGCGCCAGGCTGAACAGCTGCGCCGGGCGTCGGGTGTTCTCGAGGAACACCACCAGCAATATGTTCAACACCAGATACAGCCAACTGCCGCTGCGCAGCAAATCGTCGTCAATCGACGTCAGCAGGCGGTTGTCCATGTTGCTGGAGATCAACAGCACCAGGGTGATGCCGACACTTAAACGGTAGAGATGATAAAGGCGCAGCAGACGCTGAGCCTGTTTGCTGTCGGCGTTGGCGGCCTCAGCGATCACTGGCACCCGGGCCTTGCTCGAGGTGAGCCTGGCTGCAATACCACTGTTGTTGAACGCTCAGCGCGCGGTCGCGCGGCAGATGTACGCCGCAGTGGGCGCAACGCACCATCGGCGACGCGTCTTGCTCGCGCGGGGCACGGTTGGATTGATTTGAAGCGATGGGCGCCTTGAATTTACGCCAGAGCCACACCGCGGCGAAAATGACGGCGATCCAGAACAATAAACGAAGCATGATGAGCGGCTTTTCGACTGATGATCCGGCAGTTTAGCCAAGGACCCGACAAGCGCACAGCCTATTAAAGCGCGGACATGAAAAAGGGAGATCCGCAGATCTCCCTTTTTTGTCCATCCGGTGTGATCAGTCGAACACGCCGAAGGTCATGTAGCTGAACCACGAACGGTCGCTGGTGGACTCAGGCTCCGGTTCTTCGATCACGTCGCCGTTTTCGTCTTTAGGCTTGAGATCGTTCGGGATCGCGTCTTTCGCGTCCTGGAACTGCTTCTGTACGTCCTGGTTGGCGCGGGTTTCGCCCGGCGGCAGCGGTGGACGCGACTCGATCAGACCCAAAGTCGCCTTGCTCAGGAACGAACGGTTGTCGGCTTCGGCAACCCGTGGCACGAACTGACCGTCCTGCAGGCTCGGGTGATTCGGGTAGTTGAGCTTCAGGGTTTCCAGGCTGGTGGCCGCCAGTTCGTCCAGGTGCAGACGCTGATAGGCTTCAGTCATCACCGCCAGGCCGTCGCCGACCGATGGGGTTTCCTGGAAGTTTTCCACTACATAGCGACCACGGTTGGCGGCAGCAACGTAGGCCTGACGGGTCAGGTAGTAGTCGGCCACGTGGATTTCGTAGGCCGCCAGCAGGTTGCGCAGATAAATCATGCGCTGCTTGGCGTCCGGCGCGTAGCGGCTGTTCGGGTAGCGGCTGGTCAGCTGAGCGAACTCGTTGTACGAGTCGCGCGCGGCGCCCGGGTCACGCTTGGTCATGTCCAGCGGCAGGAAGCGCGCCAGCAGGCCGACGTCCTGGTCGAAAGAGGTCAGACCTTTAAGGTAGTACGCGTAATCCACGTTCGGGTGCTGCGGATGCAAACGAATGAAACGCTCGGCGGCGGACTTTGCAGCTTCCGGCTCGGCGTTTTTATAGTTGGCGTAGATCAGCTCCAGCTGTGCCTGATCGGCGTAGCGACCGAACGGATAACGCGACTCCAGAGCCTTCAGCTTCGCTGTGGCACTGGTGTAGCTGTTGTTGTCCAGGTCAGTCTGAGCCTGCTGATACAGCTCGGCTTCGCTGAGGTTTTCGTCTACGACTTCCTTCGATGAGCAAGCAGCGGTCAATGCGAGGATGGCGATCAGCAGCAGGTGTTTCACTTGCATGGCGGCTTGCGTCCCTATGACGGCCGCTGTCTTGGGCGGGGCCGTCCTGTTATGATGAGCGCCCCGTTGAAAAGCCTCGGGGCAAAAGACGCCGTATTTAACCACAAGCGCGCAGCCGAAACCAAAAGCTGTGCCGACGCACAGTCAGAGCATGTCCGATAAAATTGAACTTCGCGCAGAGGTGCCGTCCGAATTGGGCGGCCAACGCCTCGATCAAGTCGCTGCCCAACTCTTCGCTGAGCACTCACGCTCGCGCCTTTCCGCCTGGATCAAAGAAGGTCGCCTGACTGTGGACGGGGCGGTCATCCGCCCTCGCGACATCGTGCACGGCGGTGCCATCCTTGAGCTGACTGCCGAGCAGGAAGCCCAGGGCGAGTGGATCGCCCAGGACATCGAGCTCGACATCGTCTATGAAGACGACGACATTCTGGTGATCAACAAGCCTGCGGGCCTGGTGGTGCACCCGGCTGCCGGTCACGCTGATGGCACCTTGCTCAACGCCTTGCTGCACCACGTGCCGGACATCATCAATGTCCCGCGCGCCGGTATCGTGCATCGTCTGGACAAGGACACCACCGGTCTGATGGTGGTGGCCAAGACCATTCAGGCGCAGACAAAGCTTGTTACTCAATTGCAGAGTCGCAGCGTCAGCCGCATCTATGAGTGCATCGTGATTGGTGTGGTCACCGCCGGTGGCAAGATCAACGCGCCGATCGGTCGCCACGGCCAGCAGCGCCAGCGCATGGCGGTGATGGAAGGCGGCAAGCCTGCTGTCAGCCATTATCGCGTGCTGGAGCGCTTCCGTTCCCACACCCACGTTCGGGTGAAACTGGAAACCGGTCGTACTCACCAGATTCGCGTACACATGTCGCACATCAACTTCCCGTTGGTCGGCGACCCGGCGTACGGCGGTCGTTTCCGCATTCCGCCGGCAGCGAACCTGAACATGGTCGAAACCCTCAAGAACTTCCCGCGTCAGGCCCTGCACGCGCGTTTCCTTGAACTGGATCATCCGACGACCGGTGTGCGCATGAGCTGGGAATCGCCGCTGCCAGAAGATTTCGTCTGGCTGCTGACCCTGCTCAAACAGGATCGCGAGGCATTCATCGGATGAACTGGCTGACGCCGGACTGGCCTGCGCCGGCCAGCGTCAAAGCCTGCGTCACCACCCGCGAGGGCGGTGTCAGCGAGGCGCCGTTCGACAGCCTCAATCTGGGCGATCATGTTGATGATCGTCCTGAGGCTGTCGCCGAGAACCGTCGGCGTCTGACTGATCACTTCTCTATACAGCCTGCCTGGTTGCAGCAAGTGCACGGGATTGCCGTGGCGCATGCTGATCCGGGCATTGTTGCGACCGCTGACGCCAGTTGGACCGCTACGCCCGGCATTGCCTGTGCGGCAATGACGGCCGATTGCTTGCCAGCGTTGTTCTGCGACCGTGCGGGTACTCGCGTTGCCGCTGCGCACGCCGGTTGGCGTGGCTTGGCAGCCGGAGTGCTCGAAGCCACACTCGACACGCTCGATGTTCCAGCAGAAGACGTGCTGGTCTGGCTCGGCCCCGCCATTGGCCCGCAAGCCTTCGAAGTCGGCCCGGAAGTTCGGGAAGTCTTCATCAGTCAATTGCCGGAAGCAGTCGATGCCTTTGTACCGAGCAGCAATGCCAGCAAATTCATGGCTGACATCTATAGGCTGGCGCGCCTGCGTCTGGCAGCTCGCGGTGTTACAGCGGTTTACGGCGGCGGCTTCTGCACCGTGACCGATCCACGCTTCTTCTCTTATCGCCGTGCGTCGCGCACGGGTCGCTTTGCCTCCCTTATCTGGCTTGAGGCGCCCAGCCTCACAAATACGATTCCTTTTTGACGGCGTCTGTTTTTCGTCATGCTGCGTTGCCGCTTCTCGCCATAGCGGGCTATGACTCGTCGCGGCGCCTTGCCTGACGAAAACAGCCACTCGTCAAAAGAGGATCGTATTTGCGAAGCTGGGCACCCGCTAGACTTGCCTGACCTGAATCAACCCGCTGACGCTTGAATCTTCCAGAATCGACCGCATCTATAGCGGTATCTGGCAGGTTTCTTTATTCAGGATGGTTTTTAGGTCCGGCCTGCTCAAAAGGAAGGTGACTTATGCGAATAGACCGTTTAACCAGCAAATTACAGTTGGCCTTGTCCGACGCCCAGTCGTTGGCTGTCGGCCACGATCATCCGGCCATCGAGCCGGCGCACTTGATGCAAGCCATGCTTGAACAGCAGGGTGGTTCGATCAAACCTCTGCTGATGCAGGTGGGCTTCGACGTCAACAGCTTGCGTAAAGAGCTGACCAAAGAGCTCGACCAATTACCGAAAATCCAGAACCCGACCGGCGACGTGAATATGTCGCAGGATCTGGCGCGCCTGCTTAATCAGGCCGATCGTCTTGCCCAACAGAAGGGCGACCAGTTCATTTCCAGTGAGCTGGTGCTGCTCGCTGCAATGGACGAGAACAGCAAGCTTGGCAAGTTGCTGCTCGGCCAGGGCGTGAGCAAAAAAGCCCTGGAAAACGCGATCAACAACCTGCGTGGCGGCGAAGCAGTTAATGACGCCAACCACGAAGAGTCGCGTCAGGCTTTGGATAAATACACCGTCGACCTGACCAAGCGCGCCGAAGACGGCAAGCTCGACCCGGTGATCGGCCGTGACGACGAAATTCGTCGCACCATTCAGGTGTTGCAACGCCGCACCAAGAACAACCCGGTGCTGATCGGTGAGCCTGGCGTGGGTAAAACCGCGATTGCCGAAGGTCTGGCCCAGCGCATCATCAACGGCGAAGTGCCGGATGGCCTCAAGGGCAAGCGTTTGCTGTCGCTGGATATGGGCGCGCTGATTGCCGGTGCCAAGTATCGCGGTGAGTTCGAAGAACGCCTGAAATCGCTGCTCAATGAGCTGTCGAAGCAGGAAGGGCAGATCATTCTGTTCATCGACGAACTGCACACCATGGTTGGCGCCGGTAAAGGCGAAGGCTCGATGGACGCCGGCAATATGCTCAAGCCTGCTTTGGCGCGTGGTGAGTTGCACTGCGTCGGCGCGACCACGCTCAACGAATACCGCCAATATATAGAGAAGGACGCAGCGCTCGAACGACGCTTCCAGAAAGTCCTGGTGGATGAGCCGAGCGAAGAAGACACCATCGCCATCCTGCGCGGCCTCAAAGAGCGTTACGAGGTTCACCACAAGGTGGCGATTACCGACGGCGCAATCATTGCCGCGGCCAAGCTCAGCCATCGCTACATCACCGATCGGCAGCTGCCGGACAAGGCCATCGATCTGATCGACGAAGCCGCCAGCCGTATCCGCATGGAGATCGATTCCAAGCCGGAAGTGCTCGATCGTCTGGAGCGTCGCCTGATTCAGTTGAAGGTGGAATCGCAGGCGCTGAAGAAAGAAAGCGACGAAGCGGCGATGAAACGTCTGGAGAAACTCCAGGAGGAAATCGTCCGTCTTGAGCGTGAGTATTCGGATCTGGAAGAAATCTGGAACTCGGAAAAAGCCGAGGTGCAGGGTTCTGCACAGATTCAGCAGAAGATCGAACAGTCCCGTCAGGAGCTGGAAGCGGCTCGTCGTAAAGGCGATCTGAATCGCATGGCCGAGTTGCAGTACGGGGTGATCCCGGATCTGGAACGCAGCCTGCAAATGGTCGATCAGCACGGCAAGAGCGAAAACCAGTTGCTGCGCAGCAAGGTGACTGAAGAAGAGATCGCTGAAGTCGTGTCGAAATGGACCGGCATCCCTGTGTCGAAAATGCTCGAAGGCGAGCGCGACAAGCTGATGAAGATGGAAAGCCTGTTGCACAAACGGGTGATCGGCCAGGAAGAAGCCGTGGTCGCCGTGGCCAACGCCGTACGGCGTTCGCGTGCCGGGTTGTCCGATCCGAACCGTCCGAGCGGCTCGTTCATGTTCCTCGGCCCGACCGGTGTCGGTAAAACCGAGCTGTGCAAGGCGCTGGCCGAATTCCTCTTTGATACAGAAGAGGCGATGGTGCGGATCGACATGTCCGAGTTCATGGAAAAACATTCCGTGGCACGGCTGATCGGTGCGCCACCGGGATACGTCGGTTACGAAGAGGGCGGTTACCTGACCGAGGCTGTACGTCGCAAGCCTTATTCGGTGATCCTGCTGGACGAGGTCGAGAAGGCGCACCCGGATGTGTTCAACATCCTGCTGCAAGTGCTTGAGGATGGTCGCTTGACCGACAGCCATGGCCGCACGGTGGACTTCCGCAATACCGTGATCGTGATGACCTCGAACCTCGGTTCTGTGCAGATTCAGGAACTGGTCGGTGATCGTGAGGCGCAGCGTGCTGCGGTGATGGATGCGCTGACGTCGCACTTCCGTCCGGAGTTCATCAACCGGGTCGACGAAGTGGTGATCTTCGAGCCTCTGGCGCGTGATCAGATCGCGGGCATTACCGAGATCCAGTTGGGTCGTCTGCGTACTCGTCTGGCTGAGCGTGAACTGAAGCTGGAACTGAGTCCGGAAGCAATGGACAAGCTGATCGCGGTTGGTTACGACCCGGTGTATGGCGCACGTCCTCTGAAACGGGCGATCCAGCGCTGGATCGAAAACCCGTTGGCGCAATTGATTCTTTCGGGTCATTTCATGCCAGGCGACACGGCAACCGGCGTGGTCGAGAACGACGAAATCGTTTTCAACTAAGTCCAAACGCCAATGAAAATTGGCAGGCCCCACATTGTGGGGCCTTTTTTTTCGTTAGGCTGTTGAACTCAAAGGAAAAGGCTTGTAAAGTGCGCCCCGCAGTCAGTCGCCAAGACGGTCTCAGCTCACTGAGTTGAAATCTGAAATAAGTTGCAAATCATTAACTTGAAAGCAATTTAGGGGGTTGACAGAGGTGTTCTAGGTTGTAGAATAGCGCGCCTCAGACACACGAACGCAGCGATGCGAACGAGAGTCTAAGAGCTGTAAGTTTCACCGTTGTAAATTGAAATATGTAGTTCCGTGATAGCTCAGTCGGTAGAGCAAATGACTGTTAATCATTGGGTCCCAGGTTCGAGTCCTGGTCACGGAGCCAATTTCAAGCCGGGGTATAGCGCAGTCCGGTAGCGCGCCTGCTTTGGGAGCAGGATGTCAGGAGTTCGAATCCCCTTACCCCGACCATTTTTGGGTCGTTAGCTCAGTTGGTAGAGCAGTTGGCTTTTAACCAATTGGTCGTAGGTTCGAATCCCACACGACCCACCATTTTTGAAACCAGTTAACGCTGGAATCGAATCTTAAGATCAGAGGCCAAAAGCGCTGATCGAAGAAGGCGACTGAAAGGTCGCCTTTTTTTACCGGGGTATAGCGCAGTCCGGTAGCGCGCCTGCTTTGGGAGCAGGATGTCAGGAGTTCGAATCCCCTTACCCCGACCATATTAAAAATCCTCGTATCGAAAGATACGGGGATTTTTTTTGTCTGAAATTTTTGCGCTTGTGCAGCAGCGTGGAGCGCCACATTACATGCTTGCTCCGGTCGTGGCTGGTGAGGGTGGAGCTTTAAAGAAAAGGCGAGAAAATGGGCGCGTGTAAGGTATTTATTGGTGATTCTAAGTGCTACCGCCTGTCTGGACTGTCAGGAATGACAGGTGTAAAAAAATATTGATCGGACTAAAAAAAGCTGTAGTCAGCTTTTTTCTTACCTATTCAAAAGGAATGAATCATGTCCGACGAACAAGAAACCTCAAGCGCATATCCAGGCCGTCCTGACCCGCCCAAGCCCATATCGCCGCCTTACGTAGTTACTCCGGCTGAGAATGCTAAAGTAAGTCAAACAATCCGCGTAACAGGTGGTGGACATGCTCGTCATCGCGTAAGAGTCGTAACTCCTGGGAAAGAGGATGCCCTTAGCGATGAGTTTATGATGGGAGGGGATGGTCATTTTGATCTGACTATTAAAAAAAGCGTACCCAAAGGACGGTTCTGCTTTCAGATACTGTTGTGGGATAGGGGTAATGCGTTGGGACGTAGCGGTACTCGCTGTGTTGAGGTGATCTGATTAGTTACCTCCTCTGGCTGAAGCACCCGGTTTTGAAACCGGGCGCTTCTTTCCACTACAAAGGCCGCTAAATAAGCACCAACTGGGCCTTCCAAGCTGTTCAGGCGCCGTCTTGATCCTTCAGGTGTTCGAACAGGCCTTTAGGCATCCTCTTGCCATTGGCTTCGAAATTGGCCTTCACGTTGTTGGGCCTCTTGCTCGTCGATGAAGCCGTCATGGTTGGTGTCGATCTTGTCGAAGTCGGACTTTGGCGCGACCTTGAGGAACCCCCCCGGGAGACCTTGCCGTCGCCATCACTGTCGGTTTTGGCCATCGATGCATCGCCACATTTACCTTCACCGCATTTGCCTTCCGGCGCTTTTACCGAGAGTCGAAGTGCGGGACATTTACATTCTCCTGGGCTGCGCAACGCAACCACACGTGAGGACGAGAGCCTGAGCGGGTGTTGCTCGGGTGTGGCCATTAAGCAGTGGCGGTGTATCGCGACTGTGTCGCGGAGCGGGGGAGTTTGTAAGCGAAGGTGGGAAAGGTGTGGAGGGATACAGTCAGACACATATCTTCAAGACAAAACCCTGTAGGAGCTGCGGCACGCTGCGATCTTTTGATCTTGATTCAATAAACCAGATCAAAAGATCGCAGCGTGCCGCAGCTCCTACAGGTATTGCATCAGTGGAGTTTGAGGCGCGGCTCGGTCCCGCGACCAATCTTGCTGCCGAGCATCAGCATTGCTGTGCGGAATGGCCCATACAGTGCCATCTGGTGCATGCGGTACAACGACACGTAAAACATCCGCGCCAGCCAGCCTTCGAGCATCACACTGCCGGTCAGGTTGCCCATCAGATTACCCACGGCCGAGAAACGCGACAGCGAGATCAGCGAACCGTAGTCGGTGTATTTGTACTCCGGCAAAGTCTTGCCTTCGATGCGCAGTTTCAGCGATTTGGCCAGCAACGACGCCTGTTGGTGCGCGGCTTGGGCACGCGGCGGTACGTTGCGATCGGTGCCCGGCTGCGGGCAGGCGGCGCAGTCACCGAAAGCGAAGATGTTCTCATCGCGGGTGGTTTGCAACGTCGGCAACACTTGCAGTTGATTGATGCGGTTGGTTTCCAGGCCGTCGATGTCCTTGAGGAAACCCGGTGCCCGAATACCTGCGGCCCAGACTTTCAGACTGGCCTTGATTTCGTTACCGTCGGCGGTGATCAGGCTGTCGGCCGTCACTTCGCTGACCGAAGCGTTGGTCATCACGTTGACGCCGAGTTTCTCCAGGGTCTTGTGCACCGGGCCGCTGATGCGTTCCGGCAAGGCTGGCAACACCCGTGGCCCGGCTTCGATCAGGGTGATGTGCATGTTTTCCGGTTTGATCCGGTCGAGACCATAAGCTGCCAGTTCATGTGCCGCGTTGTGCAACTCTGCGGCCAGCTCAACGCCTGTGGCGCCGGCACCGACGATGGCTACGCTGATCTGCTCGACCACATCGGTTTGCCCCGCATGCGCGCGCAGATAGTGGTTGAGCAGTTGCTGGTGGAAGCGCTCGGCCTGTTTGCGGGTATCGAGGAACAGGCAGTGCTGCGCTGCGCCCTGAGTGCCGAAATCGTTGGTGGTGCTGCCGACGCTGATCACCAGCGAGTCGTACTGCACTTCACGCGCAGGCACCAGTTCTACGCCGCTTTCGTCATAGGTGGCGGCCAGCTGGATTTTCTTTTGGGCGCGATCGAGCCCGCTCATGCGCCCCAACTGGAACTCGAAGTGGTTCCATTTCGCTTGGGCAACATAGTTGAGTTCGTCTTCGGAAGAGTTCAGCGAGCCGGCGGCCACTTCGTGCAGCAGGGGCTTCCAGATGTGCGTCAGGTTGGCGTCGACCAGCATCACGCTGGCCGTGCCGCGCTTGCCCAGAGTCTTACCCAGACGGGTAGCCAACTCCAGACCGCCGGCGCCGCCGCCGACAATAACAATACGATGGGACATAGGGATAACTCGCAAGGTTTTTAAAGGAAATCGGTGCGGTTACCCAAGCGAGCGCCAAGCAGCTCATAGCGTCAGGTAACTGATAAATCGGCTCAACAGGCCCAGACCAATGGTCACTGCCAGTACCAGCGCCAGGAGCATCCACGGCCGGAATGGCCGGCGCTCGACACGGTGTTGGGACAGTTGCAGGTACTCTTCGACATGTTTCTGGTCTTCGGGGTTCAGGCGGCTGGTCATAATTGCCTCGTCAGGTAGACGTTGCTGAATGTGAACAAGCTACAGCGGTTTTTATCCGGGGTTGAACGCAGCATAGCCGCTGTCCGGAACCGGCTCGACAGACACGCCATCATCGAGGCGAATGATCCCGCTTTGTAACACCCGCGCGGTAATTCCGCCATGCCCGCGCACGGCTTGAAAGGTGCCGGGGCCGAGGTTGTTCTGCAGGCGTGCGCAAGGCTGACACCAGCCAGTCGTTTCGAATATGGCCTGACCGATACGAAAGCGCCGACCTTTAAGGCTAAACAAATTGATACCGCTGATAACGAGGTTGCGTCGCAGATCTTCAGGCCTGACCGGTTGATCGACGGAGCGACCCATCAACGCGCTGATCACTGGCAGATGTTCGAACTGAATCAGCGTCACCTGCCGTGCGTTACGTACACCGGGGCGAGCGTGATCGCCGGTCAGCCCGGCCTCCAGCCGTGCTTCCACGGCATCCAGCTCGATCATCGGCCCACGGGATTCGGGGCGCACGCCGATCCAGCGAACGCGGCCGGTTTGCGGTACATCGGCGATCAATTGTTGAAGTGGCGTCACAGGCTGATTCCGACATCGAAAACGATACTGCGGCCGAGATTGCTGCGCAGGAAATCCGGTGCATCCGGGTGAGCAAACAGTACCCGAGCGAACGTCGGACCGACCAGCGACAGTGAGCGCCAGCCTTGGCGCAAATACTCGGTCGGCGGCGGAAAGTGGCTGTTCAAATCCAGCACTTCGCGCTTGAGACTGGCGAAGGCGATGATGTCCAGTTCGCCCAGATCCATGCCGCGTTCTTTGTAGTTGTGTGTTTTTTTACGCAAGGTTGGCGCCAGTCGCAGAAGAAACTCATTGGCCGGGATACGTTTGGGTTTGGCTTCGCGGCGTACCAGTTGGCTGAGCGAAAAGGCGCTGCGTCGACGCTGCAACTCATCGCGCCATTCGTCGTTTAGCCGCCGGCCCTCATCGAGCACGAAGAACACTTCAAAGTTGGCGTCGCGAAACAGCACGTCCGGCGGCTCGCCGGCGGGCGCGAACTCGTCGGCGCGGTAGGGAATGTTCAAGCCTTGCAGCAGGCGCTGGCAGACCCAACGCTCACGCTCCCATTTGCGGGCATTGGACAGGAACGCGTTGGCTTGCTCGGCCGCGATGGTCAGCAGGCGTAAATAATCTGAGTCATCCATAGGCCCAAGCTTAGCGTTCAAATGCGACAAGCAGATAGCTTTGCATCGAGCGGTGTAGACTTTTCAACTTAAGGATCCCAGCCTTCGGCAGCGCCTGCGGGGTGGGAATGCTGAAACGTGAGGGAATCATGATCGGTGTTGAACTGTTGTCGTTCACAAGTCTGATGCTCGGCTGGCTGATTTATTTGCCAGTGCTGCTCTGGGCGATCATGCGCGCGCCTTGGGTCGAGCTGTTTAGCGACAGCCGTCGCCAGCACCTGCTGTTTGGCACAGTGTTCGCCCTGTTTCTGTTGTGGCTGGTGCGCAGGGATTTCGACACCGGCGTGTCTTATCACTTCATCGGCATGACAGCGGTAACGCTTCTGCTCGACTGGCCGCTGGCGATTGTCGGCGGGCTGATCGCACAAATCGGCCTGGTGCTACTCGGGCGTCAGGATCTCGCGGCGCTTGGGGTCAACGGTGCACTGTTTATCTTGTTGCCGGTGGCCGTCACCGAGTGCGTGGCGATTCTCGTCGAACGTGCTCAGCCGCGTAATCCGTTCGTGTACATCTTTTGTTCCGGGTTTCTGGCGGCTGCATTGTCGGCGTTACTGTGCCTGCTGCTGAGCCTGACCCTGCTCTGGTACGACGGCCTCTTCGCCATGCCGGAATGGCTGGAAGACTTCATTGGTTACCTGTGGCTGATCATATTCCCCGAGGCATTTATCAACGGCATGGTCATCAGTGCATTGGTGGTGTTCTGCCCTGAATGGCTGGAGACCTTCAACCGCACTCGCTACCTTTCAGCGCCGTGGAAGGACGACGATCCGAAGTCTTGATCCACATCAAGCCCGCCCCGCGCGGGAAATTTCATGCTCGGGCAAATCCCTTCAGGAGCAGCGGCATGAGTGTGTACGAATGGGCGAGGCAGGAAACCCGGCAGAGTCTGGAGATGGCGCAGGAGGTGGGTTTTGACCCGGGGTTGAGTTTGCGCGCCTTGCTCAGTGCAGTGGTGCAACAGAGCAAGGCGGTGCGCAACGCCGAAGACCTGGCTGACGAGTTGCGCTTTCTTGCGGAAAACCTCGACGACGATCAGGACTACGGCTTTATGCGACCCTGATCGGCCTCAGTGACGTGGATCGAAATCGCCGGAAAACATCTCGTCTTCTGCGTCCGGGGCCACCGGGATCTTGTGTTCTTCCGACGCCCAGGCGCCGAGATCGATCAGTTTGCAGCGATCGGAGCAGAACGGCCGAAACTTGTTTTCGGGGGTGAATTCGACGGGCGCGCCGCAGGTCGGGCATTCAACGGTGGGAATCTGGCTCATGCTTGGCCTCCGGATAAAGTCAGGTAAAAGTGATGCAGACGTTCGACTTCGCTGTGCAGCCAGGCGAGGTCGCGGTCGTTGACCACCACGTCATCGGCACGGCTCACACGGTCTTCGCGGCTCGATTGGGCCTTGAGGATTGCTTGAACCTGCTGTTCGCTGGTCTGGTCACGCTGCAAGGTGCGTTCGATCTGCAATTGTTGCGGGGCGTCGATCACCAGAATGCGCTGGGTCAGCGCGTATTGCCCGGACTCGATCAACAGCGGCGAAACCAGAATCGCGTAAGGCGATTTTGCCAGCGCCAGGTGATGAGCGATTTCCTCGGCGATCAACGGGTGTAGCAGTGCTTCGAGCCAGCGGCGCTCTTCTGGCACTTCGAAAATCAGTTTGCGCAGGGCGGCGCGATCGAGTGTGCCGTCGGCTTGTAGCACGTTGGCGCCGAAGTGTTCGGCAATTTTTGCCAGCGCCGGGCGCCCCGGTTCGACCACCCAGCGCGCCGCATGATCAGCGTCCACCACATGGATGCCAAGGTCGATGAAGTGCTGGGCTGCCGCGCTTTTGCCGCTGCCGATGCCGCCGGTCAGGCCGAGTATCCAGGGTTTTTTCACAGGGGTATTCATTGCAAACCGACAAACTGCCAATAGAAGTCGGTTATTTGACCACCCCAGAGCAAGGCAATCCAGCCGGCAATTGCCAGATAGGGGCCGAAGGGGATCGGCGTCGAGGTTTCCTGCTTGCGCAAACGCAGCAGAATCACCCCGATGATCGCGCCCACCAGCGACGACAGCAGGATCGTCAGTGGCAGAATCTGCCAGCCACCCCAAGCGCCACACAGTGCCAACAGCTTGAAATCACCGTGACCGATGCCGTCCTTGCCGGTCAGCAACTTGAACAGCCAGAACACCGACCACAGCGCCATGTAGCCCGCCACCGCGCCCCATAACGCATCGTGCAGCGGCACGAACAATCCGAAACTGTTGACGATCAGCCCAAGCCAAAGCAGCGGCAGCACCAACACATCCGGCAGCAACTGATGCTCGGTGTCGATCAGACTCATGGCCAGCAAGCCCCAGGTCAGGAAGATCAACAGGCAAGCCTGCCAGCCAAAACCGAAATGCCAGGCAATGAATGCCGAGAGCAGGCCGCAGGCCAGTTCGGTCAGCGGATAACGTTTGCTGATCGACGCAGCGCAGGCCGAGCAGCGCCCGCGCAACCACAGGTAACTGAGCAGCGGAATGTTTTCCCACGGGCGGATCTTGTGCGCGCAGTGCGGGCACTCGGAGTGGGGCAGCATCAGGTTGTAGGTCGGCTGCGGCGTTTCACCGGGCAAACCGAGCACATCCTGGGCCTGCTGGCGCCAATCGCGTTCGAGCATTTTCGGCAGGCGCCAGATCAGCACATTGAGGAAGCTGCCGACTACCAGCCCGAGGAGCAGCGCGGTACAGACAAAGGCCAGAGGATAGAGGGCAAACAGTTCTTCGATAGGCATGTCAGATCGCTGAGCCGAGTTGGAAGATCGGCAGGTACATGGCCACGACCAGCCCGCCGACGATCACCCCCAGCACGACCATGATGAACGGCTCCATGAGGCTGGTGAGGTTGTCGACCATGTTATCCACTTCTTCTTCGTAAAACCCTGCGACCTTGTCGAGCATTTCATCCAGCGCGCCGGACTCTTCGCCGATGGCGGTCATTTGTACCGCCATGTTCGGGAAGACCCCGGTGGTGCGCATCGAGAAGTTCAACTGCATGCCTGTGGCGACGTCCTGGCGAATCCGTAGCACCGCGCGCTTGAACACTACGTTGCCGGTCGCACCGGCCACCGAGTCGAGCGCCTCCACCAACGGCACCCCGGCGGCGAAGGTGGTCGACAAGGTTCGGGCAAATCGCGCCACGGCGGACTTGTACATCAGCGTGCCCACCAACGGCAGTTTCAGTAGCCAGGTGTCGCGCCGGTCGCGTAGCGCCTGGGATTTCTTCAGTGCATGGCGAGTACCGAACACGGCCGCGATCACCACACCGAGTACGGCCCACCACCATTGCTGCATGAACTCCGAGATCGAGATGACCATCAGCGTGAACGCCGGCAGTTCTGCGCCGAAGCCGGAGAACACCGATTGAAATTGCGGCACCACTTTCACCAGCAGAATCCCGGTGACCACCATGGCCACCAGTACCACGGCGGTGGGGTAGGTCATGGCTTTCTTGATCTTGGCTTTGAGTCGTTCGCTTTTTTCCTTATAGGTCGCGACACGCTCCAGCAAGGTATCGAGTGCACCGGACTGTTCGCCGGCATCGACCAGGTTGCAATACAACTCGTCGAAATACTGCGGCTTCTTGCGCAGCGCCGTGGCGAAGCTGTTACCGGCCGCGACTTCCTGTTTTACCTCATCGACCAGTTTGCGCATGGCCGGGTTGTCGAAGCCTTCGCCGATGATGTCGAACGACTGCAGCAGCGGCACACCGGCCTTCATCATGGTTGCCATTTGCCGGGTGAACAGGGCGATGTCCTGTGCCTTGATGCGCTTGCCGAAGCTCAATAACGAAGCCGACTTCTTGCGTACCTTGCCCGGATTGATGCCTTGTTTGCGCAGCTGCGCCTTGACCAGTGCAGGGTTATGTCCGCTGAGCTCACCGCTGAGTTTGCTGCCCTTCTTGTCGGTACCTTCCCAGGCGTAGATGCTGATTTTCGCTGCCTTGACCGCCATGTTCAGTCCTTGGTGACCCGGTTGATTTCTTCCAGGCTGGTGATGCCTTGCATGGCCTTGTGCAGCCCAGAGGTGCGCAAGTCGTCGAAGCCGTCGCGCCGCATCTGGCTGTCGATTTCCAGCGAGTTGCCTTCGGCCATGATCAGGCGTTGCAGTTCAGCTGTGTTCTTCACCACTTCATAAATCCCCACGCGCCCCTTATAGCCGCCGTTGCAGTGATCGCAACCGACCGGCTCGTAGATCGTGAAATGGCCGATGCGTTCCGCGGGGAAACCTTCCTTGATCAGTGCTTCACGGGGGATTTCGATGGGCTTCTTGCAATGGCTGCATAATTTGCGCGCCAGCCGCTGGGCGATGATCAGGCTGACCGAGGTGGCAATGTTGAAGCCGGGAATGCCCATGTTATGCAAACGTGTCAGGGTTTCTGCGGCGCTGTTGGTGTGCAGGGTCGAGAGCACGAGGTGACCGGTTTGCGCCGCTTTGATGGCGATCTCGGCGGTTTCCAGATCACGGATCTCACCGACCATGATCACGTCCGGATCCTGACGCAGGAACGAGCGCAGGGCCTGAGCAAAGTCGAGTCCTTGTTTGGGATTGACGTTGACCTGGTTGATACCTTCCATGTTGATCTCCACCGGGTCTTCGGCGGTGGAGATGTTGATGTCGACGGTATTGAGAATATTAAGCCCGGTGTACAGCGACACGGTTTTCCCTGACCCGGTGGGGCCGGTGACCAGAATCATGCCTTGCGGCTGCTTGAGCGCGGCCATGTACAAATCTTTTTGCGCCGGCTCGTAACCGAGCGCATCAATGCCGATTTGCGCGCTGGACGGGTCGAGAATCCGGATCACCACTTTTTCGCCCCACAGAGTGGGCAGGGTGTTGACCCGGAAGTCGATCGACTTGCTCTTTGACAGGCGCATCTTGATTCGCCCGTCCTGCGGTTTGCGTCGCTCGGAAATGTCGAGGCTGGCCATGACTTTCAGCCGCGCAGCAATGCGCCCGGCCAGTTGAATCGGTGGTTTGGCCACCTCGCGCAGAATGCCGTCGGTGCGTACCCGCACGCGGTAGTTTTTTTCGTAGGGTTCGAAGTGCAGGTCGGAGGAGCCGCTTTTGATCGCATCCAGCAGCATCTTGTGGACGAAGCGCACCACCGGCGCATCATCGGCGTCGATGACGCCGATGGCATCCTCTCTGCCGTCGTCGATGGACTGGACATCGACACCGTCGAGGTCAACGTCGGCCATCTCCTCGAGACCACTGGCATGGGTGTCGAAGAACTTTTCGATGGCATCGGTGAGTTTGTCGTCTTCGACCAGAATGGCTTCGGTGCTCAGCCCGGTGCTGAACTGGATGTCGTTGATCGCCTGGTGATTGCTCGGATCGGATATGCCCACGAACAGTTTGTTGCCACGCCGCCACAGGGGCAGGGCGTGGTGTTGGCGCACCAGTTTTTCGCTGACCAGGCCTTTGGGCTGGGTTTCCTTGTCCAGGCAGTTGAGGTCGAGAAACGCCATGCCGAAATGCTCTGACGCGATCTCGGCCACCTGCCAGCCTTTCACCAGTTTGTTCTGCACCAGATAACTGACCAGCGACAGGCGATTGCGCTGGGCCTGTTGCCAGGCTTGTTGTGCACTTTTTTCCGTCAGCAGTTCAGCCTGCACCAATTGTTTGGCCAGACCGCTCAGAGCGATGTCATTCATGGGGATTCCGCACGCTTGCAGTTCATGACTTATAGCCTAGTCAAGTGACAGCGCCAAACACGGCGGGTACAGGTGACAAAAAGTGTCAGATAGTGCGGTTACAGGTTGTAGGAAAGGGCGTAGCGCGGTATCGGCGCCCACTGCTCAGGGCCTGAAGGCGTTGGCATGGGCTATGCTGCGTCCTTTGCAGATCATGAGATTTCGACTCATGCATGGAGCGTGTCTATGAAAAAACAACAAGGTTTTACCCTGATCGAGCTGCTGATCGTCGTCGCGATCATCGGCATTCTGGCGACGATTGCGTTGCCGCAGTACACCAAATATCAGGCGCGCTCGAAAGTGACGGCCGGCCTGGCGGAAGTCAGCGCCCTGAAAGTGCCGTTCGAGGACACCATCAACCAAGGTACCGATCCAACGCTGACGCTGGTCGCGGGTAGCGCGACGTTTTCAACCACCAACTGCGGCACGGTGACCGCTTCGGGTACGGCGTCCACAGGGGCGGGAACCATCGTGTGTACGCTGGCCAACGCACCGGCTCCGGTGCTGGGCAAGACGATTACCCTGACGCGTTCTTCCGGCACCGGTTCGACAACCGGTACCTGGAGCTGCGCTTCGACGGTCAACGCCGACTACGCGCCTAAAGGCTGCCCAGGTAGCGGTACTTGATCAATTAGGTCGCGCCTGCAAATGCCCCGTTTTACGGGGCATTTTCTTTTCTCGGCGATAAATAAAAGCTTCAATAATTTCAGCGTCTTAGGAACTTTCCAAAAAACCGCAACTTGCATGCGATTTAATCGGTGGTCATGCAAATTGCATGATTCCGAAGATTTTCTTAATTTGTAAACTATTGATTTATAACGATTTATTGTGTTTTCAAAAGTTGGCACAGCGTTCGCAATATCTACCGTAACCCTGCTGACAAGACACGCAGCAGACTTTCCAGAAAAACAGGAGTTACTCGTATGAAGAAGTTCGCTATCACTGCCGCTGCTGCTACCGCGCTGACCCTGACCATGGCTTCGGGTGCATTCGCCCAGACCACTCAGACTTCCCAAGCGCCAATGACTCTGGCTGCTGGTGAAATGACCAAGGCTAAAGAAACAACTTCCGATACCTGGATCACTACCAAAGTCAAAAGCGACCTGGTTACCGAAAAAGGCATCCCAGGCACCGACATCAAAGTAGAAACCAACAAAGGCGTTGTATCGTTGTCGTCGACTGTAGCCATCACTGAGGCTCAGAAAACCACCGCCGTGAACATCACCAAGAAAATCAAAGGCGTTAAAGCGGTCTCCGCTGACGGCCTGAAAGCCGAGTAAGGCATGACTTCTCGCCTGGACCGGGAGAAGGCGCGACAGACGGGCCGAGCAATACGTCTGCCGCCACTTTAGAGTTCATGCGAACGGTCACACGGATGTGACCATTACAGGCCCCGCCATTCGTGTCGGGGCCTGTTTTATTTGGTACGCAAAAAACCATGTGGGAGCGAGCCTGCTCGCGAAAGCGCTCTGTCAGCCGACGAAGATGTCGACTGACGTAACGCTTTCGCGAGCAGGCTCGCTCCCACAAGGGTTTGGTATCGGATCAGTTTCCGCGTTTGCTGGTGATCTCGCGCAGGCGATTGCCTTCAAAGCGCAGGTATTGGTACATGCCGTTGCTCGGCCCGTACGTCCACTCCTCGACCTGAAACTCTTCCCGGCGATTGGCGCTGCGCTTGTAGCCCAGCACGTCGCGGCTGACTGGCTCACCGCATTTCTGCAGAACTTCGCTGGAACGATCGCCGAGGCTGATCAATTGGCTGCCACAGCGCAGCGTGTCGGACGCCACTGCATGGCTGGCAGCGAAGCTCAGTGTCAGCGCGGCCAGCCATTGGCGCTTCATCACTCGGCATCCAGGTGCATTTGTGTCACTACCCGACCATCGCTTTCAGCCTCGCCAAGGTTGGCGTCGATGAAATACACGCGGTCGTCCGCCAACTGGCCTTTGTCGACCAGATAGTCCTTGATGCTGCTGGCGCGATCCTGACCCAACTGACGCAGCAATACATCGCTGCCGCTCCAGAAGCTGATCACGCCTGCGCGCATTTTCGCCGTGCGTTCTTCCTTGCCCAGATCCTTCCATTCGGCCGGAGGCTGAGTTTTCAGGCGGGTGCGGTAGATGCCTTCAAGCAGCGGGCCTTTTTCGCCGTCCGGCACCTGCAGCAACGATGCCTGGGCCGGCACCTTGTCGCCGCGACGCTGGAGCATCTTGTAGTAGTTGTACTGGTATTCACGTTCCAGACGCTGTTCGGCGAGCAATGGGCCGTCGCTGCTTTTCGCGGCAGTGCCTTCGATTTCCAGGCGCAGGGCCGGACGTGCCTTGAGCGCCTGGGACAACTTGTCCAGCGCACCTTGGGCATCCTTGCTCAAGTCACTTGAGCCAGGCGCGAAGGACACCGTCCCGAGGTCTTCGGAACCGCCGCCGCTAATCAGTCCGCCAATCAGTTTGAATGGCGCGGCTGCAGCTTTGACGATGAGGTTGCGCAGGGTCTGCCAGACAATCGGCATCACGCTGAACTGCGGGTTGTTCAAGTCGCCGGTCACCGGCAGTTCGATGGAGATCTTGCCGTCGACGTCCTTGAGCAAGGCGATCGCCAGTTTCAGCGGCAAGCTGACGGCATCCGGGCTGTCGACTTTCTCGCCGAGTTGCAGTTGCTCGACCACCACTTTGTTCTCGGCTTTGAGCTGGCCCTTGGTGATCAGGTAATGCAGGTCGAGATTGAGCCGTCCCTTGCGGATGCGGTAACCGGCGAACTTGCCGGAATAGGGCGTCAGGGTCGTCAGTTCGACCCGTTTGAAACTGGTGGTGATATCGAGGCTGGCCATCGGGTCGAATGGATTGACCGCGCCCTTGATGGTCACTGGTGCATAGCGGTCGACCTTGCCATTGATGTCGACGCTGGCTGGTTTCGTCTGACGACTGTCGATGGTGCCGATCTGGCCGTTAAGTTGCTGGACGGCGGTGGCGAAGTTCGGCGTCAGGCTGAAGTCGGCGAAGTTGGCGGAACCGTCATTGATGGCGATGCCGCCGATGTGAATGCCCAACGGCTTGTCTTTGCTGGCCGGTTTGGCCGCGGCGGTTTTTGCCCCGCTGTCGGCAGGCTGTGGAATCAGCAGGTCATCGATGTTGGTGGTGCGGTCATCGTTGATCATGAAGCGCACATACGGCTGGAACAGGTTGACCTTGTCGATCGACAGGCTGTCGCCGTGCTGATAGTTCAGGCCTTCCACCACCACTTGCTGCCATTTGAGGAAGTCGCGGGTTTTCAGGGTGTCGAGGGTGTGCAGTTGATCGATCTGCGCACGTCCGGTCACGCTGAGGGCCAGCGGCGCGGTACTTTTCAGATTGACCTTGAGGTCACTGCCCAGCATGCCGCTGCGCAGTTCGAGGCGAATGAACGGATTGATGTACGACTGTGCGACACGCAGGTCGATGTCCTGGGTTTTGACGTTGAGCTGAGCGTTTACCGGGGCGAGGTTGACCGTGCCATCGGCGCTGATCTTGCCTTGCTTGCCCAGCCCGCTGTCGAGCTTGAGCTTGAAGGGCGAGCCGTTGAGGCTGTCGAAATCCTGCAGGTCGACGTTCAGCGGGGTGATGTCCAGCGCGACTGCAGGCGTTGCCGAACGGTCGGCGAGATGCACGGTGTAGTTGCGCAATTGCACGTCTTTGAGCAGCACTTGCCAGGGTTTGCTCGGCGCCGTCGGTTCAGCTTTCGGCGAGTCTGCGGCCGCTGGAGTACTGGCTGGTTCGGAGGCGGCTTTGGCTGCCGGTTTCGACGGTTGACTGGCGAACAGTTTTTGCCAGTCCAGTTGGCCGTCGGCTTCAAGCGCGGCCCAGGTTTCGAGCTTCTGGCTACGGATCTTGCCGACCACCACTTGTTGTTTGGCCAGATCAACGCTGGTTTCGCTGACATCGAGGCGTTCGAGTTTCGCCAGTGGGCGACCGTCCGGCGCCTTGATCGCGAAAGGCGCAATGCTCACCGCGACGTTATTGAGCAGCAGTTCGGTTTCTTTCGACAGATTGAGTTTGTATTCGGTGCTGAGGCTGATCACGCCGTCTTCGAGCACCAATGGCACAGAATCACGCACGTAAGGCCAGAAAGCTTTCATCCTGCCGTCGGTAACTTTCAGCGTGCCTTCGGAGGTGAACGGGATCAGGCTGAAGTTGCCTTTCCAGTCGATCTGCCCACCCGCCGGACCGGCGGCGACCAGCGTCATATCGGCGCTGTCTTCGGGCAGAGTGCTGAGGTTTTTCAACTCGAAATCGAGTTTGTCGTAAAGGAATTCGATCGGCTCGCTTGGCCGTGCATCCTGGAAGTGCAGCATGCCGCCGGCCAGTTTGATGCGATCAATGCGCAGCGGGAAAGGTTTGGCGTTCGGATCGGTCGGGGTCGGCTCGCTGGCTGGAAGCTTGAACAGGCTTAGCAGGTTGAGCTTGCCGTCTTTGCCAAAGACGATTTCGGTTTTGGATTTTTCCAGTTCGATATCGGACAGGTGCAGGGCTTTTGTCCACAGGCTGTCGAGTTGCAGGTTGGCGTACAGTCGCTCGAAACCGACCTGTTCCTTACCCGGCTCGCCAATGACCAGCCCCCACAGCGTGACTTCAAGGCTGAACGGGTTGAGCTCGATACGCTGCAGATGCGCGGGCACCGTCGCGTAATTGGCCAGTTGCTGGTTGGCTATGCGCAGGGCAATGCCCGGCAAAATCAGAAACCCCAGCAGGCTATAAAGGGCCAGAGCAGTCAACAAAGCGCCTATCGCGCGAATCAATCCTTTGGGCATGTGCGGCTTCATCTGTCTGAATCGGAGTGCCTTGGAGTATGGCACGCGATTCTGGTTCCGAAGTGCCTGGTGTGGGACAGGATTGTTCAGATTCTTCTGTAGGAATAAATAACATGTGGGAGCGAGCCTGCTCGCGAAGGCGTTGTATCAGTCGCTATATCTGCTGTTGATACACCGCTTTCGCGAGCAGGCTCGCTCCCACATTGGATGGTTGTCAGCCGCGCGGGAGGGCTCAGAGCTGCAGGATGAGGGTTTTCAGGGGCGGCTGCTGGTCCATCGACGGGAAGTCGGCGCCGGGCGTCATCACGCTCCACTCGCGCACCGGGCGGCCGGCCTTCTCGGCGCAGCGCAGCACTTGTTCGCGCCAGTCGTCCATGCTGACTTTCGCCAGGTTGTTGCAGCAGATCAGCACGCCGTTGTCGGCGGTGGTCAGCAGGGCGGGTTTGAGCAGGCTCTGATAGTCGCGCAGCAGGTCGACGGTGCCGAATGCACTTTTGGCCCAGGCCGGTGGATCGAGCAGCACCAGATCGTATTGACGCTGTTCGAGGCGCTGATAGCTTGGCAGTTTCTGCCCGCGCCGCTGGCTGATCGGCAGGCCGGCGAGTTGGCGGATGGCCGGAAAGTAGTCGGACTGGATGAACTCCATCGGCGGCAATGTCGGGTTGAGCAGGCCGTTTTCACGACCGACTGCCAGATTGCCTTCGGCGAAATCCAGGTTACACACCTCACGCGCACCCCCGGCCGCAGCACTGAGGCCGACGCCGCAGGTGTAGGCGAACAGGTTGAGCACGGATTTGCCCTTGGCGTGGTCCTTGACCCAGCCGCGGGTGTTGCGCAGGTCGAGGAACAGCAGTGGATCCTGCCCCGCATGACGCCCGCGTACGCGGTAGTTCAGACCCCATTCGTGACCGACCAGATCAGCCAGTGCAGCATCTTCGGCTTTATAGACGTTGTCTTCACGGTCGATGCGCGAGTTGCCACGAGAGCGATCGTTGTAGACCAGCAGCGTTTCGAGCCCCAGGGTCTGATTGACCATGGCGTGCAGTTGCAGCAGGTCGTCGCGCTCCAGCGTCTGGTGAAAGCTCTGTACCAGCAGTTGCGGGCCGTAGCGGTCGATGGTCAGGCCACCGGCGCCTTCCTGGCTGCCATGGAACAACCGATAGCAATCGGTGCCCTGGCTGTGCAACTCGGCAAGCAAGTCCTGGCGTTGATCGAGGGCGGCGCGCAGCGCCTGATTCAAGGAAGACATGCGGGCGCCTTGCTGGTGAGAATTGGGGCGCGGGAGTTTAGCAGCTTGGCGGGCAATCGAGTTGCGGCCATCGCGAGCAGGCTCGCTCCCACATGGGAATGCACTCCAAATGTGGGAGCGAGCCTGCTCGCGAAGCTTTTAGGTCAACAGGCCCATCCTGCGCTTCGCCCGTTGCACCGAGCCATTGCGCATTGCCCAGCGCAGCATCGGTGCGCTGCGTTTGACGCTGGCGCGAATCAACTGGCGTTGCAGCCAGCTCTGGCGGACGTCGAGCATGTCACTGGCCCAGTCCGGCAGCAGATCAATTCCTGCCTTCATCATCAGATCGCCAAACGGTCGCGCCAGAACGCTCGGCGCTGGCGCGGCCAGTAACAAGCGCAACACTTCACGACTGCGTTCATCACACAGCAACTGCGGGCGCATGCGTTGCAGGTAATCGGCCACAGCTTGTCGCGATTTCGGCACATCGCGTGCGCCCAGACGCTCAGCGACGATAGCGATTTCCGCGTAATAACGATCTTGATCCAGCAACGACAACTGCGGGTTGCGATAGCGCAAATGCGCCGCAAGGAAGTTGCTGACCTCCGCCACATGCACCCAGGTCAGCAAGTCGGGATCGCTGGCCGCATAGGGCCGACCATCGGGTGCGGTACCGACCACTTGCAGGTGAATAGTGCGGACTTTCTCGATCAGCCAATCAGCATCCCGGCGCGAGCCAAACGTGGTGCCGGAAATAAACTGACTGGTGCGGCGCAAACGCCCGAGCATATCCTGGCGAAAGTTCGAATGATCCCAAACCCCGGCCAGCGCCAGCGGATGCAGCGCTTGCAGCAACAGCGCGCTGATACCGCCAATCAACATGCTGCTGAAGTCACCGTGCACCTGCCAACTGACGGAGGCGGGGCCGAACAGGCCGGGATCACCCTTGGGGTTTTCCAGGTCGAGCTGACCGAGCGACAGCCCGGTCAGGCTCATGAGTTGGTTTTCGATACGGCTGCGGATGAATTCCATGACCACTCAGTGCTGAAGGGCGGGCGCGATCGGTTGAGCGCGCCCGCAATGTTACTGATTGAGGCGCTTGTCGATCAGGCCCTGTACCACGCTCGGATCGGCCAGGGTCGAAGTGTCGCCGAGGCTGTCGAGTTCGTTGCAGGCGATCTTGCGCAGAATGCGCCGCATGATCTTGCCTGAGCGGGTTTTCGGCAAGGCCGGCGCCCACTGGATCAGATCCGGTTTGGCGAAGCTGCCGATTTCCTTGCTGACGTGGGCCAGCAGTTCTTTCTTCAGGTCATCATTCGGTTCGGCGCCATTCATGGGCGTGACGAAGGCGTAGATGCCCTGGCCTTTGACGTCATGGGGATAACCGACCACTGCGGCCTCGGCGATGCTGTCGTGCAGCACCAGTGCGCTTTCCACTTCGGCGGTGCCAATGCGATGGCCGGAGACGTTGATCACGTCGTCGATGCGCCCGGTGATCCAGTAGTCACCGTCCTCGTCGCGGCGCGCGCCGTCGCCGGTGAAGTAATAGCCGGGGTAAGGTTTGAAATAAGTGTCGACCATCCGCTGCGGATCGCCGTACACACTGCGAATCTGCGCCGGCCAGCTGGATTTGATGGCGAGCACGCCGCTGCCGGCGCCTTTGATTTCCTTGCCTTGCTCGTCAAGTAGCACCGGTTGCACGCCGAACATTGGCTGGGTGGCGCAGCCCGGTTTGATCCGCTGCGCGCTGACCAGCGGGCTGAGCATAATGCCGCCGGTTTCGGTCTGCCACCAGGTGTCGACGATGGGGCAGCGCTGTTCGCCAACCACATTGAAATACCATTCCCACGCTTCCGGGTTGATTGGCTCACCGACGCTGCCGAGTAGTCTGAGGCTGGCGCGCGACGTTTCCTTCAACGGTTCGGCACCTTCGCGCATCAACGCGCGCAGGGCGGTCGGAGCGGTATAGAAAATGTTGACCTTGTGTTTATCGATCACCTGCCAGAATCGTGAGCTGCTCGGATAACTCGGCACGCCTTCGAACATCAACGTGGTCGCGCCGTTGGCCAGCGGGCCGTAGACGATGTAGCTGTGGCCGGTGACCCAACCGACGTCGGCGGTACACCAGAACACTTCGCCATCGCGGTAATCGAGCACGTACTTGAAGGTCATTGCCGCTTGCAGCAGGTAGCCGCCAGTGGTGTGCAAAACGCCTTTGGGTTTACCCGTGCTGCCGGAGGTGTAGAGGATGAACAGCGGGTCTTCGGCGTCCATCGGTTCTGGCGGACAATCGTCGCTGACGTCGCGCACGGCCTGGTGATACCAGAGGTCGCGGCCCTCGATCCAGTCGACGTTGCCTTGGCTGCGTTCGACCACCACCACGGTGCTGACGTCCGGGCAACTTTGCAGGGCTTTGTCGACATTCTGTTTCAACGGCACGAACTTGCCGCCGCGCACGCCTTCATCGGCAGTGATCACTGTGCGGCAATCGGCATCGAGAATGCGGTCACGCAGCGAGTCTGGGGAGAAGCCGCCAAACACCACCGAATGAATCGCGCCAATCCGCGCGCAGGCGAGCATGGCGTATGCGGCTTCGGGGATCATCGGCATGTAGATGCACACCCGGTCGCCTTTCTTCACGCCACGGCTTTTCAGCACATTGGCCAGACGGCAGACATGGTGGTGGAGTTTTTTATAAGTGATTTGCGCGGATTCGGCAGGGTCGTCCCCTTCCCAAAGAAGGGCAGTCTGATCGCCGCGTTGTTCGAGGTGGCGGTCGATGCAGTTGTAACTGACGTTCAGCTTGCCGCCGGCAAACCAGGCGGCCTCACCGGTTTTCAGGTCGTAGCGCTGAACGGTTTGCCACGGCGTGCTCCAGTCGAGGAAGCGGGTGGCTTGTTCGGCCCAGAAGGTGCCGGGGTGTTCAATGGATTCGCGGTACAGGCGCTGATAGTCGTCCTGACTCAACTGAGCAGCCCGGCGGACGGCATCGGCTTTGGGGAACGTGCTGATATCGAACATGACGGTTCCTTATTCTTGTTGTGCGACAGGAATAAAGATGCGCCGAGAGGGCAAAGGGTTCAAGCCGGATCAGCATTCCGATGGCTGAACCTGATGTTGAATGCCCCCCAAAACAACTGTAGGAGCCGAGCTTGCTCGCGAAAGCGGTGGTTCAGTCAACACAGATGTTGAATGACATACCGTCTTCGCGAGCAAGCTCGGCTCCTACAAGGGAGTTCTGTGCCCACAGGAAAAGTCTGTGGGCTGCGCGATCCAATCAACCGCGGTGACGACCGCGGAAGTAGTTGATCAGGCCCTGAGTGGACGCATCGTCAGCGTTGCTCTCATCGCTGCCGACCAGGCGGTTGTAAACGCCTTTGCCCAATTCCTTGCCCAGCTCCACGCCCCACTGGTCGAAGGCGTTGATACCCCAGACTACGCTTTGCACGAACACTTTGTGTTCATACATGGCAACCAACGCGCCGAGACGACGTGGGCTGATGCGTTCGACCACCAGGGTGTTGCTCGGACGGTTGCCCGGGATCACCTTGTGCGGTGCCAGTTTGTGCACTTGCTCTTCGCTCATGCCTTTGTCGCGCAGTTCGGCCTCGGCTTCCGGCAACGTCTTGCCGAGCATCAGTGCCTGGCTCTGCGACAGGCAGTTGGCGTACAGCCACTGATGGTGGTCGGATACCGGGTTGAAGCTGACGATCGGCACGATGAAGTCGGCCGGGATCAGTTGGGTGCCTTGGTGCAGCAACTGGTGGTAAGCGTGCTGACCGTTGCAGCCGACACCACCCCAGATCACCGGCCCGGTATCGGTCGACACCGGGGTGCCGTCCTGACGCACGCTCTTGCCGTTGGACTCCATGTCCAGCTGTTGCAAGTGCTTGGTGATGTTGCGCAGGTAGTGATCGTACGGCAGGATTGCGTGGCTTTGCGCGCCCCAGAAGTTGCCGTACCAGACGCCGAGCAGGGCCAGCAGCACCGGCATGTTCTGTTCGAATGGCGCGGTCTGGAAATGCTGGTCCATGGTGAAGGCACCGGACAGCAGTTCCTTGAAGTTGGACATGCCGATGGCCAGGGCGATCGGCAAACCGATGGCCGACCACAGCGAGTAACGACCGCCGACCCAGTCCCACATCGGGAAGATGTTTTCTTCGCGGATACCGAACGCCACGGCGGCCGCGTTGTTGCTCGATACGGCGATGAAGTGGCGATACAGCTCTGCCTCAGAACCGCCCTGAGCCAGGTACCAGGCGCGAGCGGCCTGAGCATTCTTCAGGGTTTCGAGGGTGTTGAACGATTTCGACGAAACGATGAACAGTGTGGTTTCGGCGCGCAGCTTTTGCGTCAGTTCGTGAAACTCACTGCCGTCGATGTTCGCCAGATAGTGGCAACGCACGCCTTTTTGCGCGTAGGACAGCAGCGCTTCGGAAACCAGCTCGGGGCCGAGGAACGAGCCACCGATACCGATGTTCACCACGTCGGTGATCGGCTTCTCGGTGTAACCACGCCACAGACCGTCGTGGATACGGCCAACCAGATCAGTGATCTGGTTGAGCACCTTGTGCACTTCCGGCATCACGTTGACGCCATTGACCAACAGTTTGTCGCCCACTGGACGGCGCAGGGCTGTGTGCAGCGCCGGGCGGCCTTCGGATGAGTTGACGATTTCGCCGTCGAACAGCGCTTTGATCGCGCCCTTCAAATCGACTTCATTGGCCAGACCCACCAGCAGGTTGCGGGTCTCGGCGTTGATCAAATTCTTCGAATAATCGAGAAACAGTCCGCAGCTGCTCAGGGTGAACTGATTGAAGCGTTGCGGATCGGCGTTGAAGGCTTCGCGCATGCTGAAATCCTGCATGGCTTGGCGGTGATCTTTCAACGCTTGCCAGGCGGGCAGAGCGGTAACGTCGTGAGGAGTGCGGTAGTACGCCATCGCTGCGGTTTTCCTTTTTACTTGAACGGCCTTTTGAACACTGAACAGACCGCCATGCCATGTTTGGGCATGGGGTCAAACTGCGTCGACACGATTTATTGGCGCAGGGCGAATACAGTAAACCTCGCGCTGCGATCTGTCTTGACTTTGTCTGACCTGTTTCCGGTACTTTTTTAACATCAAGGTTAGAAACAGTCCGACAAACGGACGAGGATGAGGAGGTTCAGGCGAGCTGAACAGGAATGGCGTTGCTGGTGTGGCTCAGCTCATTGCCCGCAGCCATGTAAAGCATGCGCGGTTTGAAGTTGAGCAACTCGGCTTCGCTGTAGTGCGCGTAGGCGCAGATGATCACCCGGTCGCCGACTTTGGCTTTGTGCGCCGCGGCGCCATTCACCGAAATCATTCGCGAACCTTCTTCGCCACGAATCGCGTAGGTGGTGAAACGCTCGCCGTTGTCGACGTTGTAAATCTGGATCTGCTCGTATTCACGGATGCCGGACAAGTCCAGCCACTCGCCATCGATGGCGCACGAACCTTCGTAATCGAGCACTGCGTGGGTGACTTCGGCGCGGTGCAGTTTGGCCTTGAGCATGATCGCGTGCATGAGGAGTTTCCCGGGTTGGAATCAAACGGCGGGCAGTGTGCCCGAAGGCTTTATGAGCAGCAATACAGCTGAAACTCAATCTTCCTAACACCGAAACCCCCTGTGGGAGCGCGCCTGCTCGCGAATGCGTCGGATCAGTCGACATCGTTGTCAGCTGACGGATCGCATTCGCGAGCAGGCTCGCTCCTACAGGGGGTTTCGCAGTGTTTTCAGCTCGGGGTGTCGAGGTTCAGGTGCAGGTTGTCGATCATCCGTGTGGTGCCGAGGAAGGCGGCCACCAGAATCACCAGATCACGGTCTTCAGCCGTTGCCGGACGCAAGGTCAGGGCGTGGCGGATTTCCAGGTAATCCGGGCGCAGGCCTGCGGCTTCCAGTTGTTGCGACTGTGCGCTGATCAGCGCCGGGAAGTCGCGTTCGCCTTGCTTGATCGACTCGGCAATGTTGCTCAGGGCGCGGTAGACCACTGGCGCTACGGCGCGTTGATCCTCGCTGAGGAAACCATTGCGCGATGACAGCGCCAAGCCGTCGGCAGCACGCACGGTCGGCTCGCCGATGATCTGGATCGGCATGTTCAGGTCATGCACCAGCGCGCGGATCACCGCCAGTTGCTGGTAATCCTTCTGGCCGAAAATCGCCAGATCCGGCTGGACCATGTTGAACAGCTTGCTGACCACCGTTGCCACACCTTCGAAATGCCCCGGACGGCTGGCGCCGCACAGGCCTTCGGACAGTTGCGGCACGCTGACCCGGGTCTGCCCGGTCATGCCGTCGGGGTACATCTCGTCGACGGTCGGCGCGAACAGCAAATGGCAACCCGCTTGCAGCAGTTTTTCCTGATCTGCTGCCAGCGTGCGTGGGTACTTGTCGAGGTCTTCGCCAGCACCGAATTGCAGCGGGTTGACGAAAATGCTCGCGACCACGAAGTCCACCCGCTGCGTGGCTTTGGTCACCAGTGCGACATGGCCGCTGTGCAGGTTGCCCATGGTCGGCACGAAGCCGATGCGCTTGCCTTCGCTACGGGCGCGGGCGACGGCAGCGCGCAGTTCGCGTACGGTTTTGACAGTATTCATGCAGAGAATCCGTGTTCGATGCCCGGGAACGTGGTGGCTTTGACTTCGCGCACATAAGCCTTCAGTGCGGACTGGAGGCTGTCCTGACCGTGCATGAAATTCTTGACGAATTTCGGCACGCGGCCAGTGATCGACAGGCCAAGCATGTCGTGCAGCACCAGCACCTGGCCGTCGGTGGCGTTACCGGCACCGATACCGATGACCGGAATTTTCACTGCCTGGCTGATTTCCGCGGCCAGTTCGCTCGGTACGCATTCCAGCAGCAGCATGGCCGCGCCGGCCTGTTCCAGCGAGATCGCGTCGGCACGCATCTGCCGCGCCTGATTCTCGTTGCGGCCCTGCACTTTATAACCACCGAGAATGTTCACCGCTTGCGGGGTCAGACCCATGTGCGCGCAGACCGGCACACCGCGCTCGGCGAGCAGGCGGATCGACTCGGCCAGCCACAGAGCCCCTTCAACCTTGATCATGTGCGCACCGGCCTGCATCAGCATGGCGCTGTTGGTCATGGTTTGTTCAAGGGTGGCGTTGGCCATGAACGGCAGGTCGGCCAGGATCAAGGCATCGGTGTTGCCGCGTTTGACGCAGGCAGTGTGGTAGGCCATTTCTGCGGTAGTCACCGGCAGCGTGCTGTCGTGACCTTGCAAGACCATGCCGAGGGAGTCGCCCACCAGCAGCACTTCGACACCCGCCTGATTACAGGCGTGGGCGAAGGTCGCGTCATAGCAGGTCAGCATGGTGATCTTTTCACCTTTCTGCTTGAGGCTCTGGAGCGTGGTCAGGGTGATGGCTGGCATGTAAAAAATCCTCGTTCAGGCGCTCTGGAAACTACTGCGAGTAACGCGCGTGATTCTTCATCTACTCAGGCGCACGCTCTTTTGTCGTGCTTATAAGGCCTGGCTTGCGCCCGTATGTGCCGGGTTGGCGGCAGCGGGACGCCTATAGTCGTGATGAGCCAACAGGAAGTCAATTACGTGTGTTACCGCAATGTTACGAGGGGTGTGTTACCGGCGTTACTGATGCGATTCAGCGGTGCGGCGGGGCTGATTCGACGAATTTTTGTCCGACAAAAACCTGGATATGGAGCACCGCTTTTGTGGCGAGGGGATTTATCCCCGTTGGGGTGCGCAGCGCCCCCCTATATCTGGCATCACGGTACATCAGGCTGACCGCATTCAGCCTTTTTGGGGCTGCTGCGCAACCCAACGGGGATAAATCCCCTCGCCACAAAGGCTCAGGAGATTGCAGTTAATCAGTCGGCAGGCGTTCGAGGCCGACGAACAGGTAGGCGGCGAGCAGGTCGGGGTGGGGACACACCACGAACGAATTTTTGCCCGACAAAAACCTTGTTGGAAAAGGGCTTTTGTGGCGAGGGGATTTATCCCCGTTGGGGTGCGCAGCGCCCCCCTATATCTGCCATCACGGTACATCAGGCTGATCGGATTCAGCCTTTTGGGGGCTGCTGCGCAACCTAACGGGGATAAATCCCCTCGCCACAAAGGCTCAGGAGATTGCAGTCAATCAGTCGGCAGGCGTTCTAGGCCGACGAACGGACAGGCGGCGAGCAGGTCGGGGGTGGGGACACACCACGAACGAATTTTTGTCCGACAAAAATCTTGTTGGAAAAGGGCTTTTGTGGCGAGGGGATTTATCCCCGTTGGGGTGCGCAGCGCCCCCTATATCTGCCACCACGGTACATCAGGCTGATCGGATTCAGCCTTTTGGGGGCTGCTGCGCGACCCAACGGGGATAAATCCCCTCGCCACAAAGGCTCATTCAGCAGGAGATTGCAGTCAATCAGTCGGGAGGCGTTCGAGGCTGACGAACAGGCAGGCGGCGAGCATGTCGGGGAGGGGATACAGCACGAACGAATTTTTGCCCGACAAAAACCTTGTTGGAAAAGGGCTTTTGTGGCGAGGGGATTTATCCCCGTTGGGGTGCGCAGCGCCCCCCTATATCTATATCTGCCATCACGGTACATCAGGCTGATCGGATTCAGCCTTTTTGGGGCTGCTGCGCAACCCGAAGGGGATAAATCCCCTCGCCACAAAGGCTCAGGAGATTTCAGTTAATCAGTCGGGAGGCGTTCTAGGCCGACGAACGGGCAGGCGGTGAGCAGGTCGGGGAGGGTACGACCGTCAGGCAAGCGCAGGTCTGGCGGCGTCAGTTCCGCGAGGGGGTACAGGACGAACGCGCGTTCCTGAATCTGATAATGCGGGACTTTCAGGCGTGGTTCGTCGATCAGTCGATCACCGAACAACAGAATGTCCAGATCCAGCGTGCGCGGGCCCCAACGCTCCAGGCGTTCGCGGCCCTGGTCATTCTCGATCGCCTGTAAGGCATCGAGCAATTGCAGTGGTGCGAGCGAGCTGTCGAGCGCCGCGACCGCGTTGGTGTAACGCGGTTGCCCAGGCAGCAGCGAGTCGCTTTGATAGAAGGCTGAAACACCGGCGAGGGTCGTTTGCGGCAATTGCCCCAGCGCCTCGACGGCGCTGCGCAATTGTTCGGCCGGGTCAGCAAGGTTGCTGCCCATGCCGATGTAGATGCGTTCCATGCCTTTACTCGCCTGTCGAAGCGCTCGGGGCACCGGCGCGTTTGCGCTTGGAGCCGCCACTGCGACGACGTTTGCGTGGCGCGCCACTGGCGTCATCACCCTTGCCGCTGAGGTCACGGATCATGTCGCGACGCTCGCTTTCGTTGGCATCCTGATAGTCAGTCCACCATTCGCCTAGGCCGTCAGTCTCCTCGCCAGCGCTTTCACGTAACAGCAGGAAGTCATAACCGGCGCGGAAACGCGGGTTGTCCAGCAACAGATCGGCACGTTTGCCGCTGCGGCGTGGCAGACGCTCCTGCATGTCCCAGATCTCGCGGATCGGCATGGTGAAGCGCTTCGGAATCGCGATGCGCTGGCACTGCTCGGCGATCAGTTCGTGGGCGCCTTCCTGCATTGCCGGAATCGGTGGCATGCCACGCTCTTGCAAGCGCAACACCCGGGCCGGCAGGGCAGGCCACAGCAGGGCGGCAAACAGGAACGCCGGGGTTACCGGTTTATTCTGCTTGATGCGCAGGTCGGTGTTGGTCAGCGCTTCGCTGATCAGCGTATGGGTGTATTCCGGGTTATGTTCCAGCGCATCGGCACTGGCCGGGAACAGCGGGGCGAACAGTTGCAGGTCGACGAGCATTTCGAAGGTGATTGCGGCGTGTCCCGAGAGGAACAGCTTGAGCACTTCTTCGAACAGGCGCGCCGAAGGGATCTCGCGCAGCATCGGTGCCAGTTCGCGAATGGGCTGCACGGTGTGCTTTTCGATGCCGAAGTTGAGCTTGGCGGCAAAACGCACGGCCCGCAGCATGCGCACCGGATCTTCCTGGTAACGCTGCTTCGGATCGCCGATCAGGCGGATCAGGTGATTGCGGATGTCGTGTACGCCGTTGGCGTAGTCGAGGATGCGCTCGCTGACCGGATCGTAATACAGCGCGTTGATGGTGAAATCGCGACGTTGCGCGTCTTCTTCCAGGGTGCCGTAAACGTTGTCGCGCAGAATGCGCCCGCTCTCGTTGCGCGAAGACTGGTTACTGTCTTCGTCGTCTTCGTTTTGTGGGTGATTGGCGCGGAAGGTCGCGACTTCGATGATTTCGCGACCGAAATGGATATGCACCAGTTTGAAGCGACGGCCGATAATCCGCGCATTGCGGAATTCGGCGCGGACTTGCTCGGGTGTGGCGCTGGTGGCGACGTCGAAGTCCTTGGGCGTAATGCCCAGTAGCATGTCACGCACGCAACCGCCGACCAGATAAGCCTGGTAACCGGCACCTTGCAGGCGTTCGACGATATTCACCGCGTAGCGGCTGAACTGCGTTTTCTGCAGCGAGTGTTGACCGCTGTTGAGCACTTCAGGGGTGCTGCGGATGTGTTGCGTACGACGCACGGGAGTTCGGAATGACTGGAACAACTTCTTCAGCATGGGATGCACTGTTTGAAGGAATGTTCGGCCATACCAAAGAATGACCGCATGATGGGCGCAGATTCTAGCATTTAGTCGGGGGATGGTGTAGGACACGGCAGATTTGAGCTGTAAGCCGCAAGCTGCAAGGGTCGAGCAAGGGAAATTCGAAGGATTTTGCCGGGAGGGAGAAACTACAAGGGGAGCCGAAGCTCCCCAAGAAGTAGTTGCGTGCTCTTTTTATTATTGATTCGGGCTTCTTGTTTTTGTTGAGTGCCCTCGCCACGAAGCGTTTCCTTCGCGGCCCTCCCAATCGGGAGCCAAGAGCAAACGGATTGCTTTGGTCGCTGAATTGCAGTGATCTCTCGATCCAACCAGTACAGGCTCTGTCTTAGGACAGTTTTTGTTGTTCTCGGCCTGGTCGTGGGGCAAGCCCCAAATACAACGCCTCTCCAAAAGAATCAGTTAGCTGCGCCTCTCGCCGTCTTGTTTTTATTGTGCGTGAGTCGATTCGTCTTATTTTTATTGTCTTGTGCATTGCTTGTTATTGTTCTTGTACCAAACATATAGCAGGTGCCGTGCCAACTTTTGCGAAACCCAATAAAACAAGGGGTTAGGTCGATATAACCGTTTTGTCGGGGCGAAAAAAAGCCGGGGTTTCGTTACCGATAACCCCGGCTTCTGTTACGTGAATCGACTGAGGTAACAGTTTTTTCACATCTTCAAGCGTTACCCACACACTCGACAGGTAACGTTCAGCTCTCGCTGGCGACCCCGGTCTTGCGCCGTGGAATGCCCAGACGCTGTCGGCGTTCCCACAGGCATTTACGGCTGACGCCCAGTTTGCGCGCCAGTTCGGTTTCGGTCATGTGGTCCTGATGCTCGAGGACGAAGTGCTGGAAATAGTCTTCCAGCGACAGGTCTTCGGTCGGTTCGTGGCTGCTGTTACTGGCGTTACCCGCCGTTTGTGGCGGCAGGCCGATGAACTCGTCGTCGTCCAGATCGCTCAACTCGATGTCGATGCCCAACAGATCCGCAGAGATTTCCGGGCTCTCGCTCAGAATCACCGCGCGTTCAACGGCGTTTTCCAGCTCGCGCACGTTACCCGGCCAGGAATAGTGACGGATGGCCTGTTCGGCATCCGCCGCAAACTTGAGGTCGGTACGGTTGATGCGCGCACTCTGGCGAGCGAGGAAAGCCGTGGCGATTTCGTTGACGTCGGCGCCGCGTTCACGCAGGGCCGGCAGTTTCAGCGCAATCACGTGCAGACGGTAATAAAGGTCTTCACGGAACTGGCCGATTTTCGCCAGGCTTTTGAGGTCCCGGTGAGTGGCCGCAATCAGGCGTACATCAACTTTCTGCGACTGCACCGAGCCGACTCGACGAATTTCGCCTTCCTGCAACACGCGCAACAAGCGCGCCTGGGCTTCCAGCGGCAGTTCGCCGATTTCGTCGAGGAACAGAGTACCGCCATCCGCCGCTTCGACCAGACCGGCGCGACCGGCGCTGGCACCGGTGAACGCACCTTTCTCGTGGCCGAACAGTTCGGATTCGATCAGGCTTTCCGGAATGGCTGCGCAGTTCACCGAGATCATCGGTGCCTTGGCGCGTTTCGACAGGTTGTGCAGGGCGCGGGCTACCAGTTCTTTACCTGTACCGGACTCACCCTGGATCAACACATTGGAGTCGGTCGGTGCGACTTTGCGGATCTTGCTGTAGAGATCCTGCATCGGCGGGCAGGAACCGATAATGCCGATTTCACCGTTACTGTTGTCGGTCGCGACTTTGCTGCTGCCACTGGACGATTTGCCTGCAACGACTTCGCTGACAGCCGGCGTCGATTGGCGATCACGCAGGATCCGCGCAACCGCCTGGAGCATTTCATCGTGGTCGAACGGCTTGGCGATGTAGTCGACCGCGCCCATTTTCATCGAGTCGACCGCCGAGCGCAGGCTGGCGTAACTGGTCATGATCAGCACCGGCGTGCCCTGACCGAGCTTGATCAGCTCGGTGCCCGGCGCGCCCGGCAGGCGCAGATCACTGACGATCAGATCGAACGTCGGAATGGTGAAGCGTTCTTGTGCTTCCTGCACTGAACCGGCTTCGCTGACCTGATACTGATTACGTTCCAGCAGGCGGCGCAAGGCGGAGCGGATAATGGTTTCGTCTTCGACGATCAAAATGTGCGGCATTGATTCGATACTCTCGACGGTCTCAGTTCACAGCGGACGTCGCTTCGACATGACGCGGTAAGGTCACCCGGATACGGGTGCCGCGTTGGCTTTGTACATCAGCCGGGCTGTCGATGGTGATTTGTCCATAATGCTCTTCAACGATGGAATAGACCAGTGCAAGGCCCAGACCGGTGCCTTCGCCAGGATCCTTGGTGGTGAAGAAGGGTTCGAACAATCTGTCCATGATGTTCTTCGGAATACCGCTGCCTTCGTCCTCGACGATCAGATCGACCGTGTGTTCGCCGGCTTCGCTTTTGACCCGTACCGCGCTGTGCGGCGGCGAGGCGTCGCGGGCGTTTGAAAGCAGATTGATCAAGACCTGGGCGAGCCGCTGCGGATCGCCTTCGACCCAGTGATCGGGATCACAAAGGTTGTAGAACTGCACTTCGAAATTGCGCCGGTTCAAGGCCAGCAGACCGATGGCATCCTGCGCCACTTCCGCCAGGCAAACCGGCTCGTCGCTGTGCTGATGGCTGCCGGCGTGGGCAAAGCTCATCAACGACTGCACGATGCGCGAGACGCGTTTGGTCTGTTCGAGGATCTGTCCGCTGATTTCCGTCAGCTCGCTGTCGTCTTCGCGTTCTTCGCGCAGGTTCTGCGCCAGGCAAGCAATGCCGGTGATCGGGTTACCGATTTCGTGGGCGACACCCGCCGCAAGACGACCAATGCTCGCCAGACGCTCGGAGTGCACCAGTTTGTCTTCGAGCATCTGCGTTTCAGTCAAATCCTCGACCAGTAACACCAGACCACTGTTACCCGGTGCCAACGGTTCATCAATCGCCGCTTTGTGCAGGTTCAGCCACCGGGTCTGGCCATCGAGGGCCAAATGCTGTTTGTGCAAATGTTCGTCGGGCAGATTGATGAAGCCCTGGAGCAATTCTTTCCACGGTTCACCAATGGTGCTCAAGCGCGAACCGACCACGCGCTGCGCAGCGATTCCGGTGAGTTCTTCCATGGCCTTGTTCCACATCAGGATCTCTTGATCCTTGGCCAGCGAGCAGACGCCCATCGGCAGTTCCTGCAAGGTCTGGCGATGGTAACGACGCAAGGCGTCGAGTTCGGCAGCCAGGCCCGTAAGGCGTGAGTGGTAATCCTCGAGGCGGCTTTCGATGAAGTGAATGTCTTCGGTCACATAGTTTTCACCGCCAGCCTTGTACGGCAGGAAGGTTTCGACCATGTCTTGCGCCACGCTCGGGCCCATCAGGCCGGAAAGGTTGGCTTCGATGCGGTCGCGCAAGCGGCGCAAGGCGTAGGGGCGACGCTCGTCGAACGGCAGATAAAGGTCGCGCAGCGCCTGCTCGACTTCTTTCTGCGCAGCCTTGGCGCCCAGCGGTTTGGCCAACTGCGTGGCAAATTCCTGCGGCGAGGCGGCGTGTAGCTCACGACGTTGTGGGCGACGGACGTTATCCACCGCGCAGGCTTCGGCGGCGGAAGCCTCTTCAGGGCTGGCGTTGGTGAACAGCGAGATCAGGGTGAACATCAAAACGTTGGCCGCCAGCGACGCGATGGCCGCCATGTGCCAACTGGTGTCATCCAGCACGTAAATCATGTTCAGCAGCGGTATGTAGAAGCCCTGCAGATTACCGACCAGTGGCAACAGCATGGTAACGACCCAGACCAGAATCCCCGCCAACAGACCGGCGATGAAACCGCGACGGTTGGCGGTCGGCCAGTACAGCACTGACAACACGCCCGGCAGGAATTGCAACGTGGCGACGAAGGCCACGATGCCGAGGTTGGCCAGATCCTGCCCGGCGCCGAGCATCAGGTAGAAGCCGAAGCCGGCCATGATGATCGCGACGATCAGCGCGCGGCGAGTCCACTTCAGCCAGCGGTAGATGTTGCCTTCGGCGGGTGGCTGATAAAGCGGTAGCACCAGATGGTTGAGCGCCATGCCCGACAGCGCCAGGGTGGTGACGATGATCAGTCCGCTGGCCGCTGACAGCCCACCGACGTAAGCCAGCAAGGCCAGCGGCTTGCTGTTGGCAGCAATGCCGATGCCGAGAGTGAAATATTCCGGGTCGGTGGTGGCGCCGAGCTTGAGTCCGGCCCACAGGATCAACGGCACCGCCAGGCTCATCAGCAGCAGGAACAACGGCAAGCCCCAACTCGCACTGACCAATGAGCGCGGGTTGAGGTTCTCGGTGAACGTCATGTGATACATGTGCGGCATCACGATCGCCGAGGCGAAGAACACCAGTAGCAGCGTGCGCCATGGGCCTTCCTGCAACGGCGTGTGCAGTGCAGCGAGAGCAGTCTGATTTTGTAACAGCCACAGCTCAAGCTGTTGCGGGCCGTCGAACACACCGTACAACGCATAGAGACCGACGCCGCCGAGGGCGATCAGTTTGATCACCGACTCGAAGGCAATCGCGAATACCAGACCTTCGTGTTTCTCGCGGGTAGCGATATGCCGGGAGCCGAAGAAAATCGTGAACAGAATGATCAGCGCACAAAACGCCAGTGCCACGCGGCTCTGAATCGGCTCGCCGGTGAGAATGCCGATGGAGTCGGCCACCGCCTGAATCTGCAACGCCAGTAACGGCAACACGCCGATCAGCATGAAGATCGTGGTCAGCGCGCCGGCCCAGGTGCTGCGAAAGCGGAACGCAAAAAGATCCGCCAGCGACGACAGCTGATACGTGCGGGTGATCTTCAGGATCGGATAGAGCAGCACCGGCGCCAGCAGAAACGCGCCGGACACGCCGAGATAACTGGACAGAAAGCCGTAGCCGTACTGATAAGCGAGGCCGACCGTGCCGTAGAACGCCCACGCACTGGCGTAAACCCCCAGCGACAAGGTGTAGGTCAGCGGGTGGCGAATGATTGCGCGCGGGATCATGCCCCGCTCACTGATCCAGGCTACGCCGAACAGCACCGCCAGGTAGGCGGCGCTGACCAGGATCATCTGGGTCAGGCTAAAGCTCATCGGCATCTTTTTGGCTCTGCAGGATGAAGGTCACGACAATCAGGATCAGCCAGAGCAGATAAGGGCGATACCAGGCGCCCGTAGCGTCGATCCACCAATCCATGATGGCGGGGGAAAACAGGTAGATCCCCACGACTAAAAGCAGGACCAAGCGATAGATGTACATCCCGGCCTCTCTTTTTTATGCGCGTGCCCGAAAACGTGCGGCGATGGTAACGGATGGCGGCGCGACTGCAAGTGTCGTCATAGCAGTTGCGCTTCGGGCAGGGTCAGTGTGCGCGGGATCTTGCTTGCATCCCAGTGCGCGCTACCCCAGATCAGCAGTTCCTGTGGCGTCGCGTGTTCGAGTTCGGCGCCGGGGTTTTGCCCCAGTGCGCGCAGAGCCCGCAGTAGCAAAGGCGTCGCTTGATCGGCTTCGAGCGGAGGCGAACGGTATGACTTGCCGAGCTTGTTGCCGTCCGGCTGAGTGATCAGCGGCAGGTGCAGATAGCGCGGCTGGCGCAGACCCAGTAGTTCTTGCAGATAGAGCTGGCGGGGTGTCGAGTCGAGCAGGTCGGCGCCGCGCACGATGTCGGTGATGCCTTGCCAGGCGTCGTCGAGCACCACGGCCAATTGATAGGCATACAACCCATCACGACGGCGAATGACGAAGTCGCCGACGTCACGACCCAGATGCTGGCGGTATTCGCCCTGCACACGGTCGATGAAGTGGTATTCCAGCTCTGGCACGCGCAGGCGGATCGCAGCGTCTTGCTGGTCGTGACCGGCGTTGCGGCACAGGCCCGGATAAATGCCGTGATACGGCTCCAGTTGTTTGCGCGAGCAGGTACAGGCGTAAGCCAGGCCGTGATTGAACAGGCTGTTGAGCACGTCAGCGTAAGCGTCGTGGCGATCACTCTGGCGCACCATCTCGCCATCCCATTCGAAGCCGTAGCTCTCCAGCGCCTGGAGGATGGCGGTCTGTGCGCCGGGTTCTTCACGAGGCGGGTCGAGGTCTTCCATGCGCACCAGCCAGCGGCCACCGACCGAACGGGCGTCGAGATAGGAGGCGAGGGCGGCAACCAGCGAACCGAAGTGCAAATGGCCACTGGGTGTCGGGGCAAAGCGGCCGATGTAGGCGGAGGATTTTTTGGCAGTCATGAGGGCGAAACTACTTTTGGGGCTATACGCAGGTCAACCTGTGGGAGCGAACCTGCTCGCGAAAGCGATGGGTCAGTCAATATCGATGTTGAATGTCATACCGCTTTCGCGAGCAGGCTCGCTCCCACAAAGGCTCAAAGGCAAAAGGCAGAAACAAAAACGGAGCGTTCGCACGCTCCGTTTTTCGTTCAGGTCGGGATTACTTGCCGACCTGCTTTTCCTTGATTTCAGCCAGGTTCTTGCAGTCTACGCACATGTCGGCGGTAGGACGGGCTTCGAGGCGCTTGACGCCGATCTCGATGCCGCAGGAATCACACCAACCGTATTCACCGTCTTCGATCAACTGCAGTGTCTTGTCGATCTTCTTGATCAGCTTGCGCTCGCGATCACGGGCGCGCAGTTCGAGGGCGAACTCTTCTTCCTGACTGGCACGGTCGGCCGGGTCGGGGAAGTTGGCTGCTTCGTCCTTCATGTGATCAACAGTGCGGTCGACTTCCTGCATCAAGTCCAGTTTCCACTTGGTCAGGATCTTGGTGAAGTGCGCGCGCATGGGTTTGCCCATGTACTCTTCGTCTTTGGCCTGAACATAGGGTTCGAAGCCAGTGATCGCCGTTTGCTGCTGTTGCTTTGCTTGGGTGGGCATGAAATGGACCGCCTCTACTCTTGTAATCCATTGCGCAGGATTGCTCCATCACCGACACCTGCCGGCCCTGCGGCTGCAAGCGGGCGAACTTACCAGATCAATTCGGCCTGCGCTACTCCCGGATGTCGAGGCCCCGGCGGGTGGCGCTTGCAAATGTTTGGCAAGCCGTGTCTGGCGGTGCGGGAGACCTGTTCAATCACTGATTTTAGTCAATCCTGGAGCGTACGCTCATATCGTTACAGTCCAGCGTTCTTGAGGCTGAGACCGCGGCGGGTTCTCGCTCGTTCCGGGAGATGAGTAGAATCGTCTCTTTTTCGCCGTCGAAGGAAATCCAATGGCTCAGCCCTACAGTGCGCGCAGTCGTGCGATCGAACCGTTTCATGTGATGGCGTTGCTGGCGCGGGCCAATGAATTGCAGGCCGAGGGGCGCGATGTCATCCATCTGGAGATCGGCGAGCCGGACTTCACCACGGCCGAGCCGATCATCCGTGCAGGGCAAGCGGCGCTGACGGCGGGTAAAACGCGTTACACGGCGGCGCGCGGGATTCCCGAGTTGCGCGAGGCAATCTCCGGTTTCTATCAGTCGCGCTACGGCTTGAGCATCGATCCTCGGCGAATTCTGATCACGCCGGGCGGTTCGGGTGCGTTGCTGCTGGCCAGTGCGCTGCTGGTCGATCCGGGCAAGCATTGGTTGCTGGCGGATCCCGGTTATCCGTGTAACCGCCACTTTCTGCGCTTGGTCGAGGGCGCGGCGCAGTTGGTGCCTGTCGGCCCGGAGGTGCGTTATCAACTGACCCCGGATCTGGTCGAACGGCATTGGGACCACGACAGCGTTGGCGCGTTGGTCGCGTCGCCGGCCAACCCGACCGGCACGATTCTGACCCGCGATCAGTTGGCCGGGTTATCCACAGCCATCAAGGCCCGGCACGGGCATCTGGTGGTGGACGAGATCTATCACGGCCTGACTTACGGCACCGATGCCGCCAGCGTGCTGGAAGTCGATGACAGCGCCTTTGTGTTGAACAGTTTCTCCAAGTATTTCGGCATGACCGGTTGGCGCCTCGGCTGGCTGGTGGCACCGGAGGCGGCGGTCGGCGAGCTGGAAAAACTTGCACAGAACCTCTACATCAGTGCGCCAAGCATGGCGCAATACGCGGCACTGGCTTGCTTTGAACCAGACACCATCGCGATTCTGGAAGAGCGTCGTGCCGAGTTCGGTCGTCGTCGGGATTTCCTTCTGCCAGCGTTGCGCGAGCTGGGTTTCAACATTGCCGTGGAACCCGAGGGCGCATTCTATCTCTATGCAGATATCAGCAAGTTCGGCGGCGATGCCTTCGCGTTCTGCCGACATTTCCTTGAAACCGAGCATGTTGCGTTTACCCCGGGGCTGGACTTCGGACGCCATCAGGCCAGCCATCATGTGCGTTTTGCTTACACGCAAAACCTCCTTCGCTTACAGGAAGCGGTGGAACGGATTGCGCGTGGCTTGAAGAGTTGGCAAGGCTGATGCGTTTTTATCCTCCTCTGGAAGAGGCGCGACTGATTCGTCGTTACAAGCGTTTTCTCACTGATATCGAGACCGTTGACGGCGAGTTGTTGACCATTCACTGCCCGAATACCGGTTCGATGCTCAATTGCCAGGTCGAAGGCGGGCAGGTCTGGTTCAGTCGCTCCAATGATCCGAAGCGCAAACTGCCCGGCACTTGGGAAATCGGCGAAACCCCGCAAGGTCGCTTGTTTTGCGTGAACACCGCGCGGGCTAACGGGTTGGTCGAAGAAGCTTTGTTGGCCGGGGTTATCACTGAGCTGAACGGGTTTACCGCGCTGAAGCGTGAGGTGGCTTACGGGCAAGAGAAGAGTCGCATCGATTTTCGCCTCGAATACCCGAGCGGCCCGGCCTATGTCGAGGTGAAAAGCGTCACCCTGGGTTTCGATGGTACTGATGTGGCGGCGTTCCCCGATGCCGTGACCCAGCGCGGCGCCAAGCATCTGCGTGAACTGGCGCACCTGGCGCGGGACGGCATTCGCGCGGTGCAGTTGTATTGCGTGAATCTCAGCGGGATCGAGGCCGTACGGCCCGCCGAGGAGATCGATTCGGCCTACGCCGATGCCTTGCGTGAAGCAGTCGCCTGTGGTGTTGAAGTGCTGGCTTACGGCGTACGGCTCAACCATGAAGAGATGGTGATCGACCGGCGCCTCGATGTGCTGCTCAACGGCTAAACATCGATCCACAAGCCCTGTGCATCTTCACGGCAGTCAATGGCCGTCAACGACTGCCCGGCGCAAGGCCCGGCGACGCATTCACCGTCCTCGATCAGAAACAGTGCGCCATGGGTGGCGCACTGAATCAAACTGTTGCTCGGGTCGAGAAACTGGTCGGGATGCCATTCCAGACCCACGCCCCGGTGCGGACAGCGATTCAGATAGACATACGCCTGACCGTTGCGGCGCACGGCAAACAGCTTTTTCCCGTCGATTTCAAAACCGCGGCTACCGGCCTCGGCCAGATCGGCACCCGCGCACAGAAACTTCATGGCTATCCTCTAATGTCTGCTCGTGTCCGGATATGTCCGAGCTTGACGTTTAAATGCAAACAATTATCAAATGGCGGCCTTCACCCGAAGGGTGGCTGACAGACGCCGAGGATACTTGGCCTGGCATCCGCGTGCGCGGGAAAACCTCATTCAAGGAAGCTGTGTATGCGCCTGAGTACCCACGTTGCTGTGCTGTGTGTCGGACTTTTAGTCAGCCACCAGGCTGCAGCGGCTGATTTGCCGCAACGTTGGGTCAGTGCTGGCGGCGCGTTGTCGGAGTGGGTCAGTGCGCTGGGCGGCGAATCGAAGCTGGTGGGCGTCGACACCACCAGCCAGCATCCGCAATCGTTGAAAGCGCTGCCAAGCATTGGTTATCAGCGCAGCCTTTCGGCTGAGGGCATCCTCAGTTTGCGTCCGGATATTCTTATTGGCACCGAAGAAATGGGGCCACCGCCGGTGCTGTCTCAGGTGAAAGCAGCCAAGGTGCAGGTGGAGTTGTTTTCGGCGCAGCCGGATCTGCCGACGCTGGAGAAAAACGTCACGCACTTGGGGCAGTTGCTCGGCGCTGAACAACAGGCCGCGCAATTGCTGCAACGTTATCAACAGCAACTCGACGCGCAGAAGACGCGAGTTGCTGACGCGCAGGCCAAACAGAAAGCGCCGGGGGTCCTGTTATTGCTGGGGCATGCGGGAGGGAAACCTTTGATCGCCGGCAAGGACACCGCCGCCGATTGGCTGCTGCAACAGGCCGGCGGGCACAATCTGGCGACGCATACCGGCTACAAGCCGTTTTCCGTGGAATCCCTCGCCAGTCTCGACCCAGAGGTTTTGGTCTTCGCTGACCGTGCGCTGACCGGTGACGCAGCGAAAGCGGCGCTGTTCAAGGAAAACCCGATTCTCAATGCCAGCCGTGCCGCCAAGGCCGGACGTGTGCTGGAGCTTGATCCGACCTTTTTGGTCGGTGGGCTTGGGCCACGCCTGCCAGCGGCGTTGCAGACCCTGTCTGACGGTTTCTACCCGGCCAAGAGCGGCCAATGACCACATTGGTCAAACCCCGTGGCCTGTTCATCGGCCTGACGCTCCTGTGTTTGCTGGCGATATGGCTGTCATTGGCCCTCGGCCCGGTCAGCTTGCCGCTGTTCGATACATTGCGCGCGGCGTTGCGCATGCTTGGTGTGCCGCTGGCGCCGGACGGGCTGGAGCAGGCTGAACTGATTCTCGGGCAGATTCGTCTGCCGCGGACTTTGCTCGGGCTGGCGGTGGGCGGTGTGCTGGCGCTGTCCGGCGTGGCGATGCAAGGACTGTTTCGTAACCCGTTGGCCGATCCGGGACTGGTCGGTGTTTCCAGTGGCGCGGCATTGGGCGCGGCAGTTGCGATTGTCGGCGGCTCGTTTTTTGGCGGTTTGCCGGAATGGTTCGGACCTTATCTGTTGTCGGTGTGTGCGTTTCTCGGCGGCCTCGGGGTGACTGCGCTGGTCTATCGACTCGGTCGGCGTAACGGCCAGACCAACGTCGCGACCATGTTGCTGGCCGGTATCGCGCTGACGGCGCTGGCCAGTTCGGCGGTCGGACTGTTCACCTATCTGGCGGATGACGCGACTTTGCGTACGCTGACTTTCTGGAACCTCGGCAGTCTCAATGGCGCCAGTTACGCGCGGTTGTGGCCGTTGTTGATCATCAGTGGCGGGGTCGCGTTGTGGCTGCCGCGTCGGGCGAAAGCATTGAATGCCTTGTTGCTCGGGGAATCCGAGGCCGGGCACCTGGGGATTGATGTCGAGCGGCTCAAGCGGGAATTGGTGTTTTGCACCGCGTTGGGTGTTGGCGCCGCAGTGGCAGCGGCGGGGATGATCGGTTTCGTCGGATTGGTGGTGCCGCACCTGGTGCGCTTGTTGGCCGGGCCGGATCATCGTGTGTTGCTGCCGGCCTCGGTGCTCGCCGGGGCGAGTCTGTTGCTGCTGGCGGATCTGGTCGCACGGCTGGCGCTGGCGCCGGCGGAGTTGCCAATCGGCATCGTCACGGCGTTTATCGGCGCGCCGTTCTTCCTTTATCTGCTGCTGCGAGGGCGTGCCTGATGCTGCGTGCGCACAATCTGCACATCCAGCGCGGGCGCAAGGCTGTGCTCAGCGAAGTCTCGCTGCAACTTCAACCGGGCGAAGTGCTGGGTGTGCTCGGGCCAAATGGCGCGGGCAAAAGTACCTTGTTGGGCGCCTTGTGCGGTGAGTTGACGGCCAGTGAAGGCGAGGTCTCGCTCGACGGCGAGGCCTTGAGTCGCTGGACGGGAGTGCAGCGCGCCCAGCGTCTGGCGGTACTGCCGCAGGTCTCGACCCTGGATTTTGCTTTCCGTGTCGAAGAAGTGGTGGGCATGGGGCGCCTGCCTTATCAAAGTGGCCGAGTGCGCGATGACGAAATCATCGTGGCGGCTTTGGCGGCGGCGGATGCCGGGCATCTGAGCGGACGCAGTTATCTGGCGTTGTCGGGGGGCGAGCGTCAGCGCGTGCATCTGGCGCGGGTGCTGGCGCAATTGTGGCCGGGTCAGACTGGGCAAACGTTGCTGCTTGATGAACCGACGTCGATGCTCGATCCATTGCATCAACACACAACCCTGCAGGCGGTGCGCGAGTTTGCCGATCGCGGCGCGGCGGTGCTGGTGATCCTGCATGATCTGAATCTGGCGGCGCGCTATTGTGATCGTATTCTGCTGCTTGCAGATGGCCGCCCCGTGGCGCTGGATACACCGGAGCAAGTACTGCGACCGGATTCGCTGAAAGCGGTGTTCGGTCTCGAAGTGTTGGTGCAACCGCACCCGGAGCGTGGGCATCCGCTGATCATCGCCCGCTGAATTCTTCATCGAGGTGATGACATGCGTGGGATCTGGGGGTTGGCGCTGCTGGTATTGGCGGGGTGTCTGGCGGGGTGTCAGCATGTTGCGTTGCCGCCTCCGGTCAGTGGCGACATTCGTGATCTGCACAACGGCCAACTGCTGACGGCGCAGCAATTGCTGGCGCGTCTTGCCAAGCCCACGCGGGTCATCATTGGCGAGCAGCATGACAATGCCGATCACCATGCCGCGCAGTTGTGGTTGTTGCAATCGCTGAGCGAGCAACGACCGCAGGGCAGCCTGCTGCTGGAAATGCTCACGCCGGATCAGCAGCCGAAAGTCGATGCGCTTCGCCAATCTGCGTCGCTGCCCAGCGACCTCCCTAATGCGCTGTCCTGGCAGGATGGCTGGGACTGGAATCTTTATGGGCCGATCGTTCGCTTCGCCCTCACACAACCGTATCCGCTGCTGGCGGCCAACCTTGAAAGCACTGAAATCCGCGCGTTCTATCAACAGCCGCCGCGCTTGAGCGGGGCACGCAGCAATGCGCAAACCGTGAAAGCGACTCTGCTGGAGCAAATCAGCGATTCTCACTGCGGTCTGCTGACCAAATCGCAGATGCCGGCGATGTTGGCGGTTCAGCAGCAACGGGACAGGCGTATGGCTGAGCGTCTGTTGGCTGCGCCGACGCCCTCATTGCTGTTGGCGGGGGCATGGCATGCGCGCAAGGATGTGGGAGTGCCGCTGCACCTGCTGGATTTAGTCGCAACGGAGGCGCCGACAGTTCTGATGCTGGCCGAGCAGGGGACTGAGGTCACCGCCGCCATGGCTGATTACGTCTGGTACACGCCCGCTACAGCCAAGCGCGATTACTGCGAAGAGATGCGTAAGCAGTTCGGCAAATGACTTTCTTGCAGGCAAAAAAAGACCCGGTAAAAAACCGGGTCAAATAACCGTGATTAGCCTGATGAGGAGATAATCTGAGAGTCCGAACCAAGGGCTTTTCAGAATATCGACTGATCTCGCGACCAGTTGTGATAATCATAGCGATTCTCATTACCAAGTCAACCACTGTTTCCGGATTTATTTTATTTAGTCTCGAAAATGGCGTGAATGCCCCGTAAACAGGGGGCTTGGTGTCAGTCTTTGCGCGCAGTGAATTGGCTGACCTGCCTGTTCAGTTGGCCGATCCGCCGCGCCATGCTCTCGATCAGGCTGTGGGCAATCTTCGGATTGGTGCGGGTCATGTTCAAAAATTGCTCACCGGGGATCAGCATCACGGTGCTCGCTTCACGGGCGATGACCGTGGCATTGCGCGGCTCGCCAGTGAACACTGCCATGGCGCCGAAAATCTCGTCTTTGGGCACATCGCCGACCTTGTGTCCGTCGACAAACGCCTCGGCGTGGCCGTCGATGATCACAAATACATGATCGGCAGCGTCACCCTGGTTGATCAGGATTTCCCCGGCCTCCACCCGTTTGAAACCATTGGTACTGCGAAACTCGCGCGGTTTCAGTTCGGCTACGGCGTGGGCGAGGATTGCCATTTGCCCCAACAGGTATTCGAGGAATTGATCCGCCCGGCCGGGCTCGGCATACACATGCTGGACAACTTCACTGCGCCGATAAGGTTGCAAGCGCAGTGGCCCATCACTGCACAAACGGCAATCGGCCCAGGCTTCGCCCTGTTGCAGACCGAACAAATCACCTTCCTGCCAGTAAAACAGCGCCCGTGCACCGATGCCGCCATGGATCACACCGTCAGTCAGCAGAAACAACTGATCGCCTGGCAACTGCGCCATCAGGTCATCCGTCGATTCCAGTTGCAGATCCGGCCCGCACGGTGCCAAGCCGTGCAGCCACTGCGCAGGCAAATTCTGCAAGCGATTGATCAGCGCATCGGCAAACGCCGATTGTTCCCCCAGCAAATACATGACGGTCAGGGCCCGTTCAATTCTTGTGACGCGAGGAAATGGCTTCGAGCTGCTTGTTCAGTGCGTCCTTGCGCTCGGCGGGGATATCGTTCCAGTGCACATCCATCAGCGCGCCCTCGATCGCATACAGCAACACCTTGGATGCGCGAAACCCGCGGGTACGCACGGCCCGGTAAGCGTCCACCGCGCCCAGGCGACGCAAGTCCGAGGCGCTGTGGATGCCCACGGCATGCAGCCATTGCGCCGACGTCTTGCCAAGATTCTTCAGGTGTTGCAGTTCATCATTCATCAAGCCTCCTTGCGACGGCCGAATGGTGCGTGGGCGAGCTTCTCAGGAGTGTAGCCATCAGTAGGAAAAGCGTGGTTGTTTGGTCGGATTCAACGCAAACGCTTCTAAGAAAGGAGGTGTTGAGGCGTACGAAAGGTCTGCGAACGCAGACAGAAGGGAGAAAACACACAACAAAATGTGGGAGTGAGCCTGCTCGTGAAAGCGCTCCGACTTTCACGATCAGGGTGACTGACACTACCTCTTCGCGAGCAGGCTCGCTCCCGCCGGGTGGGCGTCTTCTTAGCTAGGGATGCGTCGTTTAGCGGGTGCGATAACGCAGGCGCGTGCCGAAATTCATCGACATCAGAATTTCGTCGGCACTCAACTCCGGCGGGAAGTACGCCCCGGAAATCTGTGCGTGGGCCAGGCTTGCACCTTCAAGCGCCGCATTGCGGAAATCAATGCCGCGCAGATCGGCGGAGCGGAAGTACGCGTCCCGGAAATCCACGCCATCGGCATTCAGTTCGCGCAGGTCGAGCCCGCGAAAGTCGCCGCCGACCATATCGATCGGACCGTCTTGTGGGCGTTCCTTGTTGAAACCTGTGATGTCGTCTTTGTGCAGCAAGGCATACAGCGGGGAGTCGAGCAGTTTCGGCTGGCTCATGTCAGATCACCTGTTGGTTTTATGACGCCAGTATAGTGCCACTATTTGACGGCCGTGAAGCGAGCGAGGGCTCCACGGCCGAAATAGTTTCTTACAAGCCTGGCAGGCGCTGACGAATCTGCGCGACCACGGTGTCCAGCGTGCCGGATTCATTGGTCTGCACGCGTTTACTGCGCAGAATCTCTTCCGGCGTCAGTGCTTCGCGATTGGCCTGCTGCGCTTCGATCACAGCGAGCGTGGCGTCAGACGGATCCTGTTTGTCTGACTGACGAATCGCCAGCCAGCTCTCGATCACCGCTTGCGGCGCGTTGCAGTCGAGGATCAGGAATGGCGTGCCGGTGGCTTCGGCGATTTTTGCCGCGTTGTCACGTTGCTCACGCTTGAGGTAGGTCGCATCGATGACCACCGGGAAACCGGCGTGCAGGATGACTTCAGCGATCTCATGCAGGCGCGAGTAGGTTTTCGCGCTGGCGTCGGCGCTGTAAATGCCAGCCTGCACGTCGTTGGCGACGGTTTGTTCGCCGAACAGGCGCTTGCGCTCGACATCCGAACGCAGGCGAATCGCACCCAGTGCCTCGACCAGGCGCATGGCCACGTGGCTTTTGCCGACAGCGGAAACACCGTGGGTGATCGCCATGAAACGCGAAGGAATGGTGCTGTAGCTTTCCGCCAGGTTGGCGTAGTTGCGGTATTGGCGCAGGGTAGTAGCGCGCTGCACCGGAGTCGCGTCCGCCGGCATGCTGAACAGCGCAACCTTGGCGCGAACCAGCGCACGGTAGGCTTTATAGAAGTTCAGCACTTCCAGGCCTTGGTAGTCACCGGTCAACTCAAGGTATTGGCTGATGAAGCGACGGGCCAGGGATTTCAGGCCACGGTCTTCAAGGTCCATCGCCAGGAAACCGGTATCGGCCCAGACGTCAGTGAAGCGGAACGGCTCGTTGAATTCGATGCAGTCGAAAATCACCACTTTGCCGTCGATGACGGTGGCGTTGCCCAGGTGAATGTCACCGTGGCATTCGCGGGTGAAACCTTCGGTCTTGCGTTGGGCGAACAGCGGCTTGAGACGGTCGAAGCTGCTTTCGGCCCAGGCTTTCAGTGCCTCGAGTTGCAGCAGATCGTTTTTGTCGCTGAGGAATGGCAGGATCTGCTCGAAGTTTTGCGCGACCGGTGCCATCACGCTGTCCGGGGTGCCGGCGTCGTGTTCGGCAGGGACTTTTGGCGCGGTGAGGTGGAAGTGCGCGATCTGCTGCGCCATCTCATCGATGTGTTGGGTGGTCAGTTCGCCATTGGCTTGCAGGGTGCTGAGCAAACCGGTCTGTGGGAACTGGCGCATTTTCAGCAGGTATTCGATGGCCGGACCGTCGCCGCCCAGTTGCGGAGCCTCGATACTGCCGGTGACCGGCAACACTTCCAAATACAAATCGTCGGTCAGACGCTGGTTCAGACGCAGCTCTTCAGCGCAAAAGTGTTCGCGTTGTTCGAGGTTGGTGAAGTCGAGGAAGCCGAAATTCACTGGCTTCTTCACTTTATAAGCGAAGGGGCCGGTGAGGATCACCCACGAGATATGGGTTTCGATGACCTGGAACCCTTCGACGGGGTGCGGGTAGAGGGCCGGGTTTTGCAGGGCAGCGATCAGTGACTGGCTCACGGGCGATCCTTCAGAGACTGGGGGAAATTCAAGGTCGCCATTATGGCCGCTCGCCAGCCTGACGCAAACCTCGGAGCGCTCCTGTTGAGTATGAATAAAGTGCGTATAATCCGCCGCCATGACTCGAACTCGATCCCCCCGTACCAAGAAAAAACCACCATCCAAGGGCCTGCGCCCGTGGCTGAGCTGGGCCATTAAACTCAGTCTGGTCGGCCTTGTGGTGCTGGCCGGCTTCGCCGTTTACCTCGATGCCGTGGTGCAGGAGAAGTTCTCCGGCAAGCGCTGGACCATCCCGGCCAAGGTATACGCGCGCCCGCTCGAGCTGTTCGTCGGACAAAAGCTGAGCAAGGACGATTTCCTCACCGAACTCGATGCCCTCGGCTATCGTCGCGAAGCCGTGAGCAATGGCCCCGGTGCTGCGGCCGTCAATGGCAATACCGTCGACCTGAACACCCGTGGCTTCCAGTTCTATGAAGGTCTGGAAAAAGCGCAGCCAGTGCGCGTGCGCTTCTCCGGCGATTACGTCGCTGAGTTGTCGGCGACCAACGGTTCGAAATTGTCCGTGGTTCGCCTTGAGCCGTTGTTGATCGGCGGGATTTATCCGAAGAATCTTGAAGACCGCATCCTGATCAAGATCGATCAGGTGCCGCCGTACTTGCTCGATACGCTGATCGCCGTGGAAGACCGCGATTTCTACAACCACTGGGGCGTGTCGCCGAAGTCGATTGCCCGGGCTGTCTGGGTCAACACCTCTGGCGGCAAGATGACGCAGGGCGGCAGTACGCTGACCCAGCAGTTGGTGAAAAACTTCTACCTGACCAACGAACGCAGCCTGACTCGCAAGCTCACCGAAGCGATGATGGCGATGCTGCTGGAACTGCATTACGACAAGAAAGAAATCCTTGAGGCGTACCTCAACGAGGTCTTCGTCGGTCAGGACGGTCAGCGCGCGGTGCACGGTTTCGGTCTGGCCAGCCAGTTCTTCTTCGGCCAGCCATTGTCCGAGCTCAAACTGCATCAGGTCGCACTGCTGGTCGGCATGGTCAAGGGGCCTTCCTACTACAACCCGCGGCGTAATCCTGAACGCGCGCTTGAGCGGCGTAACCTGGTGCTCGACGTGCTCGAGCAGCAAGGCGTGGCAACGGCGGAGCAGGTCGACGCGGCGAAGAAAATGCCATTGGGCGTGACCACTCGCGGCAAACTGGCCGACAGTTCGTTCCCGGGCTTTATCGATCTGGTCAAACGCCAGTTGCGTGAAGACTACCGCGACGAAGACTTGACCGAAGAAGGTCTGCGCATCTTCACCAGTTTCGACCCGATTCTGCAGATGAAGGCTGAAGCGTCGGTCAACGACACCTTTAAACGTCTGGCCGGGCGCAAGGGCTCCGATGACGTTGAAGCGGCAATGGTCGTGACCAACCCGGAAACCGGCGAAGTGCAGGCAATGATCGGTAGCCGTCAGGCAAGTTTTGCCGGCTTCAACCGCGCGCTCGATGCTGTGCGCCCAGTGGGTTCGCTGATCAAGCCGGCGGTGTATCTGACTGCGCTGGAGAAACCGAGCAAGTACACGCTGACCAGTTGGCTGTCGGACGATCCGTTGTCGGTCAAAGGTGCTGACGGTCAGGTCTGGAAGCCGCAGAACTACGATCGCCGTTCCCACGGCACGGTGTTCCTCTATCAGGGCCTGGCGCATTCCTACAACCTGTCGACTTCGCGTCTGGGTCTGGAAGTGGGTGTGCCCAACGTACTCAAGACGCTTGGGCGTCTGGGCGTAACCCGTGAGTTCCCGGCGTTCCCGTCGATGCTGCTGGGTGCCGGCGCCATGACCCCGATCGAAGTCGCGACCATGTACCAGACGCTGGCCAACGGTGGTTTCAACACGCCGATGCGCGGCATCCGCAGTGTGCTGACGGCTGAAGGCGAGCCGCTCAAGCGGTATCCGTTCCAGATCGAACAGCGTTTCGATCCGGCGTCGATCTACCTGATTCAGAACGCCATGCAGCGCGTGATGCGTGAAGGTACCGGTAGTTCGGTTTATAACGTGCTGCCGAAAACCCTGACGCTGGCGGGCAAGACCGGCACCAGTAACGATTCCCGTGACAGCTGGTTCGCCGGTTTCAGTCAGGATCTGCTGGCGGTGGTCTGGCTGGGTCGCGACGATAACGGCAAGACGCCATTCACCGGTGCCACCGGTGCGTTGCAGGTCTGGACCAGTTTCATGCGCAAGGCCGATCCGCTGCCGCTGGACATGCCGCAGCCGGACAACATCGTCCAGGCGTGGGTTGATTCGCGTACCGGACAAGGCTCTGATGCCAACTGCCCAGGGGCGGTGCAGATGCCGTATATTCGCGGCAGCGAACCGCCACCCGGCGCTGCGTGTGCAAGCGAAACGCCTGCTTCGCCGGAGTCGGTGATGGATTGGGTCAAGGGCTGGATGAATTAAGCAAAGAGGGTTTCAAGTGAACAAGTGGTTGATTCCAGCGGTGACCGCCGTGGCTTTGCTCAGCGGCTGCTCTACCGTACAGCGTGGTTCGATCCCGGTGGTTGATTCCGGCACGGCCGTGTCCAACAGCGAACGTATTTCAGCCAATGGCGGCTTCCGTCAAACCACGGTGAAGCGTCCGGTGCAGGCTCAGACTCAAGCGATCCCGCAGGGTGATACCGGCGTGGTAGTGATGGTGCCGGGTGGTGGTGCGACAACATCGGCGCCGATCAGCACTTCGCCGATCGTGCCGGGTCCGGCGTCGGGCGGTATTACGGCCGGGCCGTATAACCCGTCGTCGGTTGAATCGGCGCCGATCAACTCCGGCACTTACAACATGCCGTCGACCCCGAGCGGCATTCCTTCGGCCAGCAGTGGCGGCGGTCTGTCGGCGGATGAGCAACTGGACGGCCCGGTGCTCGCCTTGCTGACCACGGCGCAACAGCAGCAGGCCGGTGGCGACCTCAACGGTGCGTCTTCCAGTCTGGAGCGTGCACAGCGCGTTGCCCCGCGTGAGCCGCAAGTGCTTTATCGTCTGGCGCAAGTGCGCATGGCGCAAGGCGATGCGCCGCAAGCCGAGCAGTTCGCCCGTCGTGCGCTGACCATGGCTAACGGTCGTCCTGACTTGCAAGCGAATCTGTGGGAAATCATCGCGCAGTCCCGTGAAAAACAAGGTGATTCCGCCGGTGCTGCTCAGGCCCGTCAGAAGGCCAAGGTTTCGCTGTGATGAACGCCCGTTTCCCGAAAATCGCCGATCAGTTGTTGCTGATCGAGCGTGAACTGCGCACGCAAGGCTGGTGGGATGAGGTGTCGCCGTCGGCCGAAGCGCTGAGCAGTGTCGAGCCGTTTTCGGTTGATACTCTGGACTTCGAGCAGTGGCTGCAATGGATCTTCCTGCCGCGGATGAAGATGATCCTTGAGCAGGATCTTCCACTGCCGAGCGCCTCGGGTATTCAGGAAATGGCCGAAATGGTCTTTGCCCAGCGCAATTTGCAGGGCAAGGATCGCCAGCTGCAGGTGCTGCTCAAAGAGTTCGACCTGCTGATCACCGCCTCGCGCTGATCCCCGATCTTTGTGGGAGCCGAGCTTGCTCGCGAAAGCGGTGTGTCATTCAACGAATAAGTCGACTGATACACCGCTTTCGCGAGCAAGCTCAGCTCCTACAAGGGCGCGACGTTACTGGCAGTTCTCGGCAATCTGCTTCTGCGCCTCAACAATGCGCTCCTGACGCTGCGCATCATCCAGCCGTCGCATCTGTCCCTCCACTTCCTCCCTCAAACGCGGATTGTTCTGCAACTGCGCAAGGTTCGTCCGCGCCTGTTCGCAAAAGGTCTTGAGCTGCGCCTGTTGGTCAGCGACTTGTTTCTTGACCTTGTCGTCGATCGCTTTCTGATCACCCAACACACCGCTACCCGGCATTGGCGCAGGTTTCTGCGCGGGCGAGGAGGGCGTCTGCATGCTGGTGGACGGCTGACCCGGTGGCGGCTGTGCGTCGAAGTGCGTGACACCTTGGGCATCGACCCATTTGTAGATTTGAGCGGCCGAACACCATGGGCTGAGGCCGATCAGCAGAGTGAGGAGGAGCGTTCGCATGCTGATTCCTTGGCAAAATTGCGCAATTGACACTAACAGAGTAGCGGTTTTCAGGTTTTTTCTTGCGTTCTCATGTGCTTACCCACAATTAACCACACAGACGACTTGACTTGGAGAGGGCGAAACAGAAGAATCCAAAGTCCGCTGTAGAGGGACTGCCAGAAGCAGACCCACTCGGTAGATCATGAGGCGCACACCCGCGCCGACCTGTTACACCCGCAACGCGTTACCTCGCGCTGGGTGGGAAAGGCCCGCAACACTTGGGACGATCCCAATACTTGCTCAGTCAGTGCTGACGTAGTCGGCGACCACCGTCGCTCATGCTCTGCCGAGAAGTAAACCTATTAAGACCCGCCCCTTTTTTGTGGACGGTATTCTGGCGTTTTAGAGGTGAACAACGTGGAGCTTTTATCTGGCGGTGAGATGCTCGTCCGCTTTTTGCGTGACGAAGGCGTCAAATATATCTACGGGTACCCGGGTGGTGCTCTCCTGCATGTTTACGATGCCTTGTTCAAAGAACCGGAAGTGACTCACATCCTGGTTCGTCACGAGCAAGCGGCAACCCATATGGCTGACGGTTATGCCCGTGCCACCGGTAAAGCCGGCGTGGTATTGGTGACGTCCGGTCCTGGCGCCACAAACGCCATTACCGGTATCGCGACCGCCTATATGGACTCGATTCCAATGGTGATCATTTCCGGTCAGGTGCCAAGCACCATGGTCGGTACCGACGCGTTCCAGGAAACCGACATGATCGGTATCTCCCGGCCGATCGTGAAGCACAGCTTCATGATCAAGCACGCTTCGGAAATCCCGGAAGTCATGAAGAAGGCGTTCTACCTGGCGCAATCCGGTCGTCCGGGCCCGGTCGTGGTCGATATCCCGAAAGACATGACCAACCCGGCCGAGAAGTTTGAATACATCTTCCCGAAGAAAGCCAAGCTGCGTTCCTACAGCCCGGCCGTTCGTGGCCACTCGGGGCAAATCCGCAAGGCAGCAGAAATGCTCCTGGCGGCCAAGCGTCCAGTGCTCTATTCGGGCGGCGGCGTGATCCTCGGCAACGGTTCCGCACCGCTGACCGAACTGGCGAAAATGCTCAACCTGCCAGTGACCAACACGCTGATGGGCCTGGGCGGTTTCCCGGGCACTGATCGTCAGTTCATCGGCATGCTCGGCATGCACGGCAGCTACACCGCCAACCTGGCGATGCACCATGCTGACGTGATCCTCGCGGTCGGCGCGCGTTTCGACGATCGCGTGATCAATGGCCCGGCGAAGTTCTGCCCGAATGCCAAGATCATTCACATCGACATCGACCCGGCTTCGATCTCCAAAACCATCAAGGCCGACGTACCTATCGTGGGTCCGGTGGAAAGTGTCCTGACCGAAATGGTCGCGATCCTCAAGGAAATCGGCGAGACCCCGAACAAGGAGTCCGTGGCCAGTTGGTGGAAACAGGTTGATGAATGGCGCGGTGATCGCGGCCTGTTCCCTTACGACAAGGGCGACGGCAGCAAGATCAAACCGCAGACTGTGATCGAAACCCTGTGCGAAGTGACCAAGGGCGACGCCTTTATCACTTCCGACGTGGGCCAGCACCAGATGTTCGCTGCGCAGTACTACACGTTCAACAAGCCGAATCGCTGGATCAACTCCGGTGGCCTGGGCACCATGGGCTTCGGTTTTCCGGCGGCCATGGGCATCAAGTTGAGCTTCCCGGATGACGATGTTGCCTGCGTCACCGGCGAAGGCAGTATCCAGATGAACATCCAGGAACTGTCGACCTGCCTGCAATATGGCTTGCCAGTAAAAATCGTCATCCTGAACAACGGTGTTCTGGGCATGGTTCGTCAGTGGCAGGACATGAGCTACGGCAGCCGTCACTCGCACTCGTACATGGAATCGTTGCCTGACTTCGTCAAACTGGCTGAAGCCTACGGTCACGTTGGCATGCGCATCACCGACTCGAAAGACTTGAAGTCGCAGATGGCGGAAGCGTTTGCCATGAAGGATCGCCTGGTCGTGCTGGATATTTCGGTCGACACCAGCGAGCACGTCTATCCGATGCAGATCAAAGACGGCTCGATGCGCGATATGTGGCTGAGCAAGACGGAGCGTACTTAATCATGCGGCACATTATTTCCTTGCTTCTGGAAAACGAACCCGGCGCTTTGTCTCGTGTAGTCGGCCTGTTCTCGCAGCGCAACTACAACATCGAAAGCCTGACCGTGGCCCCGACCGAAGACCCGACCCTGTCGCGTCTGACGCTGACCACCGTCGGGCACGATGAAGTCATCGAGCAGATCACCAAAAACCTGAACAAGCTGATCGAAGTGGTCAAGCTGGTGGACCTGTCGGAAAGTGCTCACATCGAGCGCGAACTGATGCTGGTCAAGGTCAAGGCCACTGGCGCCCAGCGCGCCGAGATCAAACGCACCACCGATATTTACCGTGGACAGATCGTCGACGTCAGTGCCAGCGTGTATACCGTTCAATTGACCGGTACCAGCGACAAGCTCGACAGCTTCATTCAGTCCATCGGCACCGCATCGATTCTGGAAACCGTCCGTAGCGGCGTGACCGGTATTGCCCGCGGCGACAAAGTACTCAGCATCTAAACCAAATTAGCGAATGGCCTGAACGGCCTGGATATAAAGGGGAAATTCATGAAAGTTTTCTACGATAAAGACTGCGACCTGTCGATCATCCAGGGCAAGAAAGTTGCCATCATCGGTTACGGTTCCCAGGGCCACGCCCAAGCGTGCAACCTGAAAGATTCCGGTGTCGACGTTACTGTTGGTCTGCGTAAAGGTTCGGCCACTGTTGCCAAAGCTGAAGCTCACGGCCTGAAAGTGACCGACGTTGCTTCCGCAGTTGCTGCTGCCGACCTGGTCATGATCCTGACCCCGGACGAGTTCCAGTCGTCGCTGTACAAGAACGAAATCGAGCCGAACATCAAGAAAGGCGCCACCCTGGCCTTCTCCCACGGCTTCGCGATCCACTACAACCAGGTTGTTCCGCGTGCTGACCTCGACGTGATCATGATCGCGCCGAAAGCACCGGGCCACACTGTACGTTCCGAGTTCGTGAAGGGCGGCGGTATCCCTGACCTGATCGCGATCTACCAGGACGCCTCGGGCAACGCCAAAAACGTTGCGCTGTCCTACGCTGCTGGCGTGGGTGGCGGTCGTACCGGCATCATCGAAACCACCTTCAAGGACGAGACTGAAACCGACCTGTTCGGCGAACAAGCCGTTCTGTGCGGCGGTACCGTTGAACTGGTAAAAGCCGGTTTCGAAACCCTGGTTGAAGCTGGCTACGCGCCAGAAATGGCCTACTTCGAGTGCCTGCACGAACTGAAGCTGATCGTTGACCTCATGTACGAAGGCGGTATCGCCAACATGAACTACTCGATCTCCAACAACGCTGAATACGGCGAGTACGTGACCGGCCCGGAAGTGATCAACGCCGAGTCCCGTCAGGCCATGCGCAACGCCCTGAAACGTATTCAGGACGGCGAATACGCCAAAATGTTCATCAGCGAAGGCGCAACCGGCTACCCTTCGATGACCGCCAAGCGTCGTAACAACGCCGCTCACGGTATCGAAATCATCGGCGAGCAACTGCGTTCCATGATGCCGTGGATCGGGGCCAACAAGATCGTCGACAAAGCCAAAAACTAAGTCGTCGTCCCTTGTACAAAAAACGCGGCCTCGGCCGCGTTTTTTCGTTTGCGCCGGTGGTTCTGGTATAAAGCTGCATCGTTTGTGGCCGAACCGTCGTCCCAGACACCTGTCGAATTTTTCCAAACCGTTGCAAGGTAATGTCCATGAGCGAACGTCCCGAAGAGCCGAACAAGGCTTCTGACGCCGAAAGCCTGCTGCCCATCGATGAACACATCGAAGAAGGGCATGACGCAGAAGGTCGTAAAGTCCGGCATCGTGGTATCTATCTGCTGCCGAATCTGTTCACCACTGCGAATCTGTTCGCAGGTTTCTATTCCATCATCAATTCGATGAGTGCGCAGGCTGCCTTGAGTGCTGGTGATGCAGCGAACGCGAGCAAGTATTTCGCGTTTGCGGCGATCGCGATTTTCGTCGCAATGGTGCTCGACGGCCTCGACGGTCGCGTTGCGCGCATGACCAATACGCAAAGCGCGTTTGGTGCCGAGTACGACTCGCTGTCGGACATGGTCGCATTCGGTGTTGCGCCGGCGTTGCTGGCCTTCGGCTGGGCACTGGGCGACATGGGCAAGGTCGGCTGGATGGTCGCCTTCATCTATGTAGCAGGTGCAGCCTTGCGTCTGGCCCGTTTCAACACCCAGGTCGGTACGGCGGACAAGCGCTACTTCATTGGCCTGGCCAGTCCGGCAGCTGCTGGCGTGGTGGCGGGGATTGTCTGGGCGTTCAGCGATTACGGGATTCAGGGTTCGAAGATGTCGTTCCTGGTCGCGCTGATGGTAGCGGCAGCCGGGATGCTGATGGTCAGCAACATCAAGTACAACAGCTTTAAAGAGCTGGACTTGAAGGGACGCGTACCGTTCGTTGCGATTCTCGCCGTGGTGTTGGTGTTTGCCGTCGTGTTCAGCGATCCACCGCGCATTCTGCTGCTGGTGTTCCTCGCCTACGCGGCTTCCGGCCCCGTGCAATACCTGTTGCATCTTCGTCGGCACAAAAAAGCCGAGTGATGTAATTTCCCGCATACTCCGCAGTCTATGGGTGCATCTGTCCTCCAAAGCTGCGGAGTTGTCATGTTGATCAAAATCCCCAAAGCGTCTGACTGCCACGAGTCGGATGTCACGCCTGAAGCCATTTATCTCTCTCGCCGCCAATTGCTCGGAGCTACCGCGGCCGGTATCGCTGTGAGCGGTCTGCCGCGTTGGGCCAGTGCTGACGATGCTGCTCGGTATGCCGATGTGGAGCCGGGCAAGGCGCCTGCATGGCTTGTCGATAAGCTTTCTTCTACTAAATGGGGCGCCGTCAACGTCAAGGATGAGGCGATCACGCCTTATAAGGACGCCACGCACTACAACAACTTCTATGAGTTCGGTACCGACAAGGGCGACCCGGCAGCCAATGCTGGTTCGTTGAAGACCGAACCTTGGAGTGTGGTGATCGACGGGGAGGTGAACAAGCCAGGGCGATATGCACTGGAAGACTTCATGAAGCCGTACCAGTTGGAGGAGCGAATCTATCGCCTGCGCTGTGTCGAAGCCTGGTCGATGGTGATTCCGTGGATCGGTTTTCCAATCTCTGCATTGCTCAAGCAGGTCGAGCCGACTGCCAATGCGAAGTACATTCGCTTCGAAACGTTGCAGGATCCCAAGAGCATGCCCGGACAGCGTTCTGGTTTTGCTTTGATCGACTGGCCTTATGTAGAGGGTTTGCGTCTGGATGAAGCGATGAATCCATTGGCGATTCTGGCCGTCGGCATGTATGGCCGCGAGTTGCCTAACCAGAATGGCGCGCCGCTGCGTTTGGTGGTGCCATGGAAGTACGGCTTTAAAAGCGTCAAATCCATCGTGCGTATCAGTCTGGTCAGCGAGCAGCCGAAGACCACCTGGCAGAGCATTGCTGCAGATGAGTACGGGTTTTATGCGAACGTGAACCCGACGGTTGATCACCCTCGCTGGACCCAGGCGCGGGAGCGGCGGTTGCCTAACAGTCTGTTCAAGCCAAACGTGCGTGATACGCAGATGTTCAATGGCTACTCGGATGAAGTCGCTTCTTTATATACAGCGCTCGATCTGCGGAAGAATTACTGATGCGATTCCCGTTCTGGCGTATAGGCGTTTTCATTGCGGCGGCGATCTGGCCGATGCTCTGGTTGTATCAGGCGCTTGAGGATTTGCTTGGACCGGATCCCGGAAAAGTGCTGGTGGATCGATTAGGGCTGGGGACGCTGGTGCTGTTGTTGATCACCCTGAGCATGACGCCTTTGCAGAAACTCACCGGGTGGGCGGGGTGGATTGCTGTTCGCCGGCAATTGGGACTTTGGTGTTTCGCCTATGTGGTGTTGCACCTGTGCAGCTATATGGCTTTTATCCTGGGTTTCGATTGGTCGCAACTGGCTGTCGAGTTGCGCAAGCGGCCCTACATAATAGTCGGTGCGTTGGGTTTCCTTGGTCTGTTGGCATTGGCGGTGACGTCCAATCGCTACAGTCAGCGTCGTTTGGGTTCGCGCTGGAAGAAGCTGCATCGCCTGGCGTACGTGATTCTGGGTTTGGGTTTGCTACATATGTTGTGGATCGTGCGCGCCGATCTTGAGGAGTGGGCGGTCTATGCCTCTATAGGTGCGGTGCTTCTGATGCTGCGTATTCCGCCGGTGACGCGTCGTATCCCGCGTTTGTTGGGCAAAAAGCCGGTTTTGCAAGAAAAGCGAAATTAACGGTTGACGGCAGATTCTGGACGTCTATAATTCGCCCCACTTCCGGCGCAGTCGAAACGGAAAACTCCTTGAGATTCAATGAGTTATGTAGGTTTCGGCGGTAGGTTGCTTCAGTTCATCGAAGCCAAAAGGAAGTTGAAAAAGAGGTGTTGACAGCAGCGTGTAACGCTGTAGAATTCGCCTCCCGCTGACGAGAGATCGGAAGCGCAAGTGGTTGAAGTTGTTGAAGAATTCTTCGAAAACTTCTGAAAATAATCACTTGACAGCAAATGAGGCTGCTGTAGAATGCGCGCCTCGGTTGAGACGAAAGATCTTAACCAACCGCTCTTTAACAACTGAATCAAGCAATTCGTGTGGGTGCTTGTGGAGTCAGACTGATAGTCAACAAGATTATCAGCATCACAAGTTACTCCGCGAGAAATCAAAGATGTAACCAACGATTGCTGAGCCAAGTTTAGGGTTTCTTAAAAACCCAAAGATGTTTGAACTGAAGAGTTTGATCATGGCTCAGATTGAACGCTGGCGGCAGGCCTAACACATGCAAGTCGAGCGGATGAGAGGAGCTTGCTCCTGGATTCAGCGGCGGACGGGTGAGTAATGCCTAGGAATCTGCCTGGTAGTGGGGGACAACGTTTCGAAAGGAACGCTAATACCGCATACGTCCTACGGGAGAAAGCAGGGGACCTTCGGGCCTTGCGCTATCAGATGAGCCTAGGTCGGATTAGCTAGTTGGTGAGGTAATGGCTCACCAAGGCGACGATCCGTAACTGGTCTGAGAGGATGATCAGTCACACTGGAACTGAGACACGGTCCAGACTCCTACGGGAGGCAGCAGTGGGGAATATTGGACAATGGGCGAAAGCCTGATCCAGCCATGCCGCGTGTGTGAAGAAGGTCTTCGGATTGTAAAGCACTTTAAGTTGGGAGGAAGGGCAGTAACTTAATACGTTGCTGTTTTGACGTTACCGACAGAATAAGCACCGGCTAACTCTGTGCCAGCAGCCGCGGTAATACAGAGGGTGCAAGCGTTAATCGGAATTACTGGGCGTAAAGCGCGCGTAGGTGGTTTGTTAAGTTGGATGTGAAATCCCCGGGCTCAACCTGGGAACTGCATTCAAAACTGACAAGCTAGAGTATGGTAGAGGGTGGTGGAATTTCCTGTGTAGCGGTGAAATGCGTAGATATAGGAAGGAACACCAGTGGCGAAGGCGACCACCTGGACTGATACTGACACTGAGGTGCGAAAGCGTGGGGAGCAAACAGGATTAGATACCCTGGTAGTCCACGCCGTAAACGATGTCAACTAGCCGTTGGGAGCCTTGAGCTCTTAGTGGCGCAGCTAACGCATTAAGTTGACCGCCTGGGGAGTACGGCCGCAAGGTTAAAACTCAAATGAATTGACGGGGGCCCGCACAAGCGGTGGAGCATGTGGTTTAATTCGAAGCAACGCGAAGAACCTTACCAGGCCTTGACATCCAATGAACTTTCCAGAGATGGATTGGTGCCTTCGGGAACATTGAGACAGGTGCTGCATGGCTGTCGTCAGCTCGTGTCGTGAGATGTTGGGTTAAGTCCCGTAACGAGCGCAACCCTTGTCCTTAGTTACCAGCACGTAATGGTGGGCACTCTAAGGAGACTGCCGGTGACAAACCGGAGGAAGGTGGGGATGACGTCAAGTCATCATGGCCCTTACGGCCTGGGCTACACACGTGCTACAATGGTCGGTACAAAGGGTTGCCAAGCCGCGAGGTGGAGCTAATCCCATAAAACCGATCGTAGTCCGGATCGCAGTCTGCAACTCGACTGCGTGAAGTCGGAATCGCTAGTAATCGTGAATCAGAATGTCACGGTGAATACGTTCCCGGGCCTTGTACACACCGCCCGTCACACCATGGGAGTGGGTTGCACCAGAAGTAGCTAGTCTAACCTTCGGGAGGACGGTTACCACGGTGTGATTCATGACTGGGGTGAAGTCGTAACAAGGTAGCCGTAGGGGAACCTGCGGCTGGATCACCTCCTTAATCGACGACATCAGCTGCTCCATAAGTTCCCACACGAATTGCTTGATTCATTGAAGAAGACGATAGAAGCAGCTTTAAGCTCCAAGCTGATAGCTCCAAGCTAACAGTTACGCGCTCGAAATTGGGTCTGTAGCTCAGTTGGTTAGAGCGCACCCCTGATAAGGGTGAGGTCGGCAGTTCGAATCTGCCCAGACCCACCAATTTTGTTATGGGGCCATAGCTCAGCTGGGAGAGCGCCTGCCTTGCACGCAGGAGGTCAACGGTTCGATCCCGTTTGGCTCCACCATATAACTGCTTCTGAAAGCTTAGAAATGAGTATTCCATTGAGAATATTGATTTCTAGTCTTTTGATTAGATCGTTCTTTAAAAATTTGGGTATGTGATAGAAAGATAGACTGAACGTTACTTTCACTGGTAACGGATCAGGCTAAGGTAAAATTTGTGAGTTCTCTTAATTGAGAAATTCGAATTTTCGGCGAATGTCGTCTTCACAGTATAACCAGATTGCTTGGGGTTATATGGTCAAGTGAAGAAGCGCATACGGTGGATGCCTTGGCAGTCAGAGGCGATGAAAGACGTGGTAGCCTGCGAAAAGCTTCGGGGAGTCGGCAAACAGACTTTGATCCGGAGATGTCTGAATGGGGGAACCCAGCCATCATAAGATGGTTATCTTGTACTGAATACATAGGTGCAAGAGGCGAACCAGGGGAACTGAAACATCTAAGTACCCTGAGGAAAAGAAATCAACCGAGATTCCCTTAGTAGTGGCGAGCGAACGGGGACTAGCCCTTAAGTGGCTTTGAGATTAGCGGAACGCTCTGGAAAGTGCGGCCATAGTGGGTGATAGCCCTGTACGCGAAAATCTCTTAGTCATGAAATCGAGTAGGACGGAGCACGAGAAACTTTGTCTGAATATGGGGGGACCATCCTCCAAGGCTAAATACTACTGACTGACCGATAGTGAACTAGTACCGTGAGGGAAAGGCGAAAAGAACCCCGGAGAGGGGAGTGAAATAGATCCTGAAACCGTATGCGTACAAGCAGTGGGAGCAGACTTTGTTCTGTGACTGCGTACCTTTTGTATAATGGGTCAGCGACTTATTTTCAGTGGCGAGCTTAACCGAATAGGGGAGGCGTAGCGAAAGCGAGTCTTAATAGGGCGTCTAGTCGCTGGGAATAGACCCGAAACCGGGCGATCTATCCATGGGCAGGTTGAAGGTTGGGTAACACTAACTGGAGGACCGAACCGACTACCGTTGAAAAGTTAGCGGATGACCTGTGGATCGGAGTGAAAGGCTAATCAAGCTCGGAGATAGCTGGTTCTCCTCGAAAGCTATTTAGGTAGCGCCTCATGTATCACTGTAGGGGGTAGAGCACTGTTTCGGCTAGGGGGTCATCCCGACTTACCAAACCGATGCAAACTCCGAATACCTACAAGTGCCGAGCATGGGAGACACACGGCGGGTGCTAACGTCCGTCGTGAAAAGGGAAACAACCCAGACCGTCAGCTAAGGTCCCAAAGTTATGGTTAAGTGGGAAACGATGTGGGAAGGCTTAGACAGCTAGGAGGTTGGCTTAGAAGCAGCCACCCTTTAAAGAAAGCGTAATAGCTCACTAGTCGAGTCGGCCTGCGCGGAAGATGTAACGGGGCTCAAACCATACACCGAAGCTACGGGTATCACCTTCGGGTGATGCGGTAGAGGAGCGTTCTGTAAGCCTGTGAAGGTGAGTTGAGAAGCTTGCTGGAGGTATCAGAAGTGCGAATGCTGACATGAGTAACGACAATGGGTGTGAAAAACACCCACGCCGAAAGACCAAGGTTTCCTGCGCAACGTTAATCGACGCAGGGTTAGTCGGTCCCTAAGGCGAGGCTGAAAAGCGTAGTCGATGGAAAACAGGTTAATATTCCTGTACTTCTGGTTATTGCGATGGAGGGACGGAGAAGGCTAGGCCAGCTTGGCGTTGGTTGTCCAAGTTTAAGGTGGTAGGCTGAGATCTTAGGTAAATCCGGGATCTTAAGGCCGAGAGCTGATGACGAGTTATCTTTTAGATGACGAAGTGGTTGATGCCATGCTTCCAAGAAAAGCTTCTAAGCTTCAGGTAACCAGGAACCGTACCCCAAACCGACACAGGTGGTTGGGTAGAGAATACCAAGGCGCTTGAGAGAACTCGGGTGAAGGAACTAGGCAAAATGGCACCGTAACTTCGGGAGAAGGTGCGCCGGTGAGGGTGAAGGACTTGCTCCGTAAGCTCATGCCGGTCGAAGATACCAGGCCGCTGCGACTGTTTATTAAAAACACAGCACTCTGCAAACACGAAAGTGGACGTATAGGGTGTGACGCCTGCCCGGTGCCGGAAGGTTAATTGATGGGGTTAGCTAACGCGAAGCTCTTGATCGAAGCCCCGGTAAACGGCGGCCGTAACTATAACGGTCCTAAGGTAGCGAAATTCCTTGTCGGGTAAGTTCCGACCTGCACGAATGGCGTAACGATGGCGGCGCTGTCTCCACCCGAGACTCAGTGAAATTGAAATCGCTGTGAAGATGCAGTGTATCCGCGGCTAGACGGAAAGACCCCGTGAACCTTTACTATAGCTTTGCACTGGACTTTGAATTTGCTTGTGTAGGATAGGTGGGAGGCTTTGAAGCGTGGACGCCAGTCTGCGTGGAGCCAACCTTGAAATACCACCCTGGCAACTTTGAGGTTCTAACTCAGGTCCGTTATCCGGATCGAGGACAGTGTATGGTGGGTAGTTTGACTGGGGCGGTCTCCTCCTAAAGAGTAACGGAGGAGTACGAAGGTGCGCTCAGACCGGTCGGAAATCGGTCGTAGAGTATAAAGGCAAAAGCGCGCTTGACTGCGAGACAGACACGTCGAGCAGGTACGAAAGTAGGTCTTAGTGATCCGGTGGTTCTGTATGGAAGGGCCATCGCTCAACGGATAAAAGGTACTCCGGGGATAACAGGCTGATACCGCCCAAGAGTTCATATCGACGGCGGTGTTTGGCACCTCGATGTCGGCTCATCACATCCTGGGGCTGAAGCCGGTCCCAAGGGTATGGCTGTTCGCCATTTAAAGTGGTACGCGAGCTGGGTTTAGAACGTCGTGAGACAGTTCGGTCCCTATCTGCCGTGGACGTTTGAGATTTGAGAGGGGCTGCTCCTAGTACGAGAGGACCGGAGTGGACGAACCTCTGGTGTTCCGGTTGTCACGCCAGTGGCATTGCCGGGTAGCTATGTTCGGAAAAGATAACCGCTGAAAGCATCTAAGCGGGAAACTTGCCTCAAGATGAGATCTCACTGGAACCTTGAGTTCCCTGAAGGGCCGTCGAAGACTACGACGTTGATAGGTTGGGTGTGTAAGCGCTGTGAGGCGTTGAGCTAACCAATACTAATTGCCCGTGAGGCTTGACCATATAACACCCAAGCAATTTGACTACTCGAAAGAGCATCAGATTGCGGTGTGTGAAGACGAAACGAACCGAAAGTTCGACCGCCCCTAAAAAGGCAGCACAAAACACCGAAAACTATCCCATACCCAATTTGCTGAAGCGAGGCCATCTGGCCACGGTTCGGTACCCGAATTTCTTGACGACCATAGAGCGTTGGAACCACCTGATCCCATCCCGAACTCAGCAGTGAAACGATGCATCGCCGATGGTAGTGTGGGGTTTCCCCATGTGAGAGTAGGTCATCGTCAAGATTAAATTCCGAAACCCCAATTGCGAAAGCAGTTGGGGTTTTGTTTTGCCCGCAGGAAAGTTTTTTGCTCGCGATAGCGAACAAATTTGCACAGTTATTTTCGAATCAGAACACTAGAATAGTCCCACCTTTTTCGGAGCCAGAGCCTTTATGTCAGAGTCGGTTGACGCTCCCGAGCTGTCAGATTTACCGCTGGAAGACTTGGTGGCCTGTCATGAGTGCGACCTGCTGATGCGCAAGCCAACGCTTGCCCACGGCGAGAAAGCCCTCTGCCCACGCTGCGGTTACGAGTTGTACGCTCACCGCCATAACGTGGTGCAGCGCAGCCTTGCCTTGGTCATCGCGGCATTGCTGTTGTACATACCGGCAAACTTTTTACCCATCATGCAACTCAATATCCTCGGACAGTCATCACAGGATACGGTCTGGAGCGGCGTGCTCGGCCTGTTCAACACTGACATGAAGGGTGTTTCGATCGTCGTATTCCTGTGCAGCATGGCAATTCCGCTGCTCAAGTTGCTGTGCCAATTGTTTGTGCTGTTGACGATCCGCTTCAACATCGGCCGCAGTTACGGCTTGCTGCTGTATCGCATTTACCACCACCTCAAAGACTGGGGCATGCTCGAGGTTTACCTGATGGGGGTGTTGGTAGCAATCGTCAAACTGGCGGACATGGCAGCCATCACCGTAGGCCTCGGCCTGGTGTGCTTCATCGGCTTGCTGTTGATACAGGTCTGGTTGGAGGTGGTGATGTCGCCGCATCAGATCTGGCAGTCGTTATCAGGAGAGGATGCTCATGCGGGCGATTGATGCGGGCATTCTGATTTGTACCGAATGCCATGAATTGAATAAACAGGAAGCGGATACCGACGAGCAGACCTGCACCCGCTGCGGTGCACTGGTTCACGCTCGCCGACCCAATAGTCTGGGCCGAACCTGGGCACTGCTGATCACCGCAGCGATTATTTATATCCCGGCCAACGTGTTGCCAATCATGACTGTCAGTTCTTTGGGGCAGGGTGATCCGAGTACCATCATGTCCGGCGTGATCCAGTTGGTACAGCACGGCATGATTCCGATTGCGGCCGTGGTGTTCATCGCCAGTATTCTGGTGCCGACTTTCAAACTGGTTGGCATCGCATTGCTGCTGTTTTCGGTGCAGCGGCGTCAGCCGTTGTCTGCACGCCAGCGTATCTGGATGTACCGCTTCATCGAGTTCATTGGCCGCTGGTCGATGCTCGATATATTTGTGATCGCCATTCTGGTGGCGGTGGTCAACTTCGGCCGGCTTGCCAGTGTCGAAGCCAATCTTGGCGCCATCGCCTTCGCCAGTGTGGTGATTCTGACGATGCTTGCTGCAGTAACTTTCGATCCCCGACTGATTTGGGATAACACGGAGTCGGACGACGACCATGACTGATTTGCCCGTAGCGAAAACCCGACCGGCCTCGAACTGGTCCGCCATTTGGGTCCTTCCCTTGATCGCGTTGATTATCGGCGGCTGGCTGGGCTGGCGTGCCTATTCCGAAACCGGTATCGAGATCCAGGTGCGCTTTGAAAGTGGTGAAGGCATCCAGGCCAACAAGACCGAGGTCATGTACAAAGGCATGTCGGTCGGTAAGGTCAAGGCGCTCAAGCTCGACGATGAAGGCAACTCCAAAGGGGTGATCGCCACCATCGAAATGAACAAGGACGTCGAGCAGTACCTCAAGACCAGCACACGCTTTTGGCTAGTCAAACCGAGTGTGACCCTGGCCGGTATCACCGGTCTGGAGACATTGGTTTCAGGTAACTATGTGGCCATCAGCCCAGGTGAAGGCGAGCCGGTACGCAAGTTCAAGGCACTTGCCGAAGAGCCGCCGCTGTCCGATGCCAAACCTGGCCTGCACCTGACCATCAAGGCTGATCGACTGGGTTCGTTGAACCGTGGCAGTCCGGTGTTCTACAAGCAGATCAAGGTCGGCCAGGTCAAAAGCTACCTGCTTTCCGAAGATCAAAGCACGGTTGAACTCAAAGTCTTCATTGAGCCGACCTACGCCAAACTCGTGCGCAAACATACACGCTTCTGGAACGCCAGCGGCATCAGCATCGACGCCAATCTCTCCGGGGTAAAAGTGCGCAGCGAGTCCCTGGCGAGCATCGTTGCTGGCGGTATCGCCTTCGCTACGCCGGAGAACCGCAAAGACAGTCCGCCGACTGATCCAAGCCTGCCGTTCCGTCTCTACGAGGACTTTGATGCCGCCGCTGCCGGCATTCGCGTGAAGGTCAAACTCAGCGACTTCGAAGGGCTCCAGGCTGGCCGCACGCCGGTGATGTACAAAGGCATTCAGGTCGGCAACATGAAAGCGCTGAAGATCGACCCTGATCTGTCCAGCGCTACCGCCGAGTTGACGCTCGATCCGCTGGCCGAAGACTATCTCGTGGATGGCACGCAGTTCTGGGTGGTCAAGCCATCGATCTCTCTGGCTGGCATCACCGGGCTGGAGGCATTGGTAAAAGGTAACTACATCGCCGTACGTCCGGGCGATAAGGGCGGTGCACCTAAACGCGAATTCGAGGCGCGGCCAAAAGCTCCGCCGTTGGATTTGCGCTCTCCGGGCCTGCATCTGGTGTTGTTCACCGACACGCTTGGCTCGATCGATGTCGGCAGCCCGATTCTGTACAAGCAGGTCAAGGTGGGTTCGGTACAGAGCTATCAGTTCTCCAAGACTCGCAAGCAGATCATCGTCGGTGTGCACATCGAGAAGGAATACGAAAACCTGGTCAACGCCTCGACGCGTTTCTGGAACGTCAGCGGTGTCACGCTGACCGGCGGTTTGACCGGCGGGATTCAGGTGAAGAGCGAGTCTTTGCAAACCCTGATGGCCGGTGGCATTGCTTTTGAAACGCCGCAAGCCAAGGCACCGCTGCAGAAACGCATTCCACGTTTCCGCTTGTTCGCCAACCATGACGACGCCGATAAAAAAGGCGCCGTAGTGACGATCAAAGTCGATCGCGCCGACGGCTTGCGCAGCGGCACGCCGGTTCGTTTCAAGGGCCTGGATGTCGGCAAGATTGAAAGCGTTGATTTGGCTGACGACCTGCAATCGGTCCTGCTCACCGCACGGATCACCGAAGTACCGGAGAAAATCGCCCGGGTCGGCAGTCAGTTCTGGGTGGTCAAACCTGAGTTGGGTCTGATGAAAACGTCGAACCTGGAAACCCTGGTGACCGGCCAATATCTTGAAGTGCAACCGGCTGCCAAGAACCTTGGCCCGCAGAAAAACTTCGTTGCCTTGGCCAATGCGCCAGAAGTGACCAAGCAAGAGGCGGGTTTGAGCCTGGTCCTGAGCGCCGCTCGCCGTGGTTCGTTGAAACCCGGCGTGCCAGTGACCTACCGTGAAATCACTGTGGGCAAGGTCACCGGTTATGAGCTGGGCCAGACCGCCGACCGAGTGTTGGTGCATATCCTGATCGAGCCGAAATATGCGCCGTTGGTGCGCAGTGGCAGCCGCTTCTGGAACACCAGTGGTGTGGGCTTCGACATTGGCCTGTTCAACGGTTTGACGGTACGCACGGAGTCGCTTGAGACGGCGATTCAGGGCGGCATTGCCTTCGCCACGCCAGACGGCGAGCGCATGGGCAACCCGGCGCGGGCTGAACAAACCTTCCCACTGTTCGACAAGTTCGAGGATGAGTGGCTGACGTGGGCGCCGAAGATTTCGCTCGGCAAGTAATCAGGGAGTTGATGTCGCGTCTCTCAGGACGCCTTCGCGAGCAGGCTCGCTCCCACAGGGATTAGCGTCGAGCAAAATTTTTGTGCACACCGCCCATCCACTGTGGGAGCGAGCCTGCTCGCGAAGAGGCCTCAAAGCCCAGCACAAATCCCAAGCCATAAAAAAGGGCCGCGATCCAAGCAGATCGCGGCCCTTTTTATTGCCTTCAGCTAAAGCCGATCAAACCGCGTCCAGCTCCGGCTCATCCGCTTCAACATTGACGGTCGCCTTCACCGCATCATGGCGACGGATGTACTTCCAGTCCGCCTCATCAATGTAGATCCCCGCCGGGCCGCTGCCGCCCTCAAGGTCGATGGCGACACTGGCGCAAACCTGCGGCTTCACACTCGCCAGAATCGGCACGAAGCCCAATTGCAGACTGGTTTCCAGCAATGCTGCCTGGTTCTTCTCATCGATGTCCGCCGCTTCGTCGAGGTAATACGGCAAACGCACGCGGCCGGCCAGGTCGCGATCCATCAAGTGCAGCAACAAGTACATGTTGGTCAGCGCCTTGATGGTCATGGTCGTACCGTTGGACGCCGCGCCATCGATGTCGGTGTGGATCACCGGCTGGCCATTGACCTTGGTGATCTCGAACGCCAGCTCGAACAAGTCCTTGAGGCCGAGCTGGTTGTGGTTCGCCGCCACCAACCGCGCCAGGTATTCCTTGGCCTCTTCGTTCTTGTTGTCCTGTTCGGCGCTCTGGCTGAGGTCGAACACCGACAGGGTTTCGCCTTCTTCGTATTGACCGGCGCTGTGGATGATCTGGTCGATGTGCTTGAGCGCTTCCTTGTTCGGCGCAAGGACGATACGGAAGCTCTGCAGGTTGGAGACCTGACGCTTGTTGATCTCGCGGTTGAACAGCGCCAGTTGATGCTCAAGGCTGTCGTAGTCGCTACGGATGTTACGCAACGTGCGGGCGATATCGGTGACCGCCGCGCGACGGGCCTTGCCCAGCGTCAGCGCTTCATCGGTGCGGTGCGCGTAAGCGTTGATCAGCAGTGACAGACGGCGCTCCATATCGTCTTCGCTGTCGAACTTGGCCACGCCTTTGAGGCGTACCTGCGCGTAGAGCGCTTCGATCTGACCATCGGCGCGGAGCAAGCCTTGCCAGCTGTCCTGATAGTCGTTGAGCAGCGGCAGCAGGTTGTCCATCGAATCGTCGACCGGATCCATGAACGGCGTACCGAACGGCAAATCTGCCGGCAACAGCTGACGGCGGCGCAGCGCATCGTCGAGGGTGCGTTGCTTGGCTTCCATATCGGCGATCTGCCGGCCGACCAGTTGCAGCTTGGCCGACAGTTGCTGGACGCGCTCGGTGAAGGCATCGCTGGAACGCTTGAGTTCATCCTGCGCGCCTTCCATCTGCGCCAGTTGCTCGAGCTTGTCGCCTTCTTCAGCGCTCAGGGTCTGCGTGCGACGGAAGTCTTCCAGGGCTTTCTGCGCATCCAGCACTTGTTGATACAGCGCTTCGGTCTGGGTTTTGCTCGCGGCGCGGTCGGCGGCTACAGCCTGCTGGGTTTTCAGCTGCTTGAGCTCTTTTTCCAGACGCTCTTTCTGATCACGCAGCGCGGCACGGTCGGCCAATGCTTGCAGGGCTGGAGGCTCGATATTGGAGATATCGATCGACAGGCCCGGCACTTCGAAACGTTCACCCTTGAAGCCATCAAGAATCAGCTCGACCGATTTCACCCACTCGCCATCGTCGTCGAGGGTGATGCCGTGTTCGCCCAGCGGCAGGCTGAACAATGCGCTGTTGAACAGGCGCATCAGGCGTTCGACGTCCTGTTGCGAGAACTCTTCGCGCAGGCGGGCGTAGCTATTGTTGTCAGCGTGATCGAGTTGCTGCTTCACCGACTTCAGGCGTTTTTCCAGATCGCGCAGGCGCTCTTCCAGATCCTCGGCGCTGAATTGACGCGATTGCGCCAATGCACCGGCCAGTTCGTCGTGGGCGTCTTTGGCCGCGAGCAATTGTTGCTCCAGCACTTTGACGTCGTCGACCAAAGCAAAGCGATTCTTCAGGACCGACAGTTCGCCGAGCCAGCGCTGGATGCCGGAAATTTCCCGCTCCAGTCGCATCAGTTCCTGAGTGCCGCCGCGCTGATCGTTTTGCAGACTGTCCTGCTCGCCACGGTAGTGATCGGCCTGAATCGTCAGTTCTTCCTTGCGCGCACTGGCGTAGTCCGACCAGGTGCCGAGCAACGAGTCGAGCAGCGGCGACAGGCGATGCAGTTTGCCGCGCAGCACGTCGCGCTGTTTCACGCCGTTGGCCAAGGCCTCAACCAACGGGCCGGCAGCGACCAGCGAGTTATAGTCCTGCTCCATACGGCGTACGTCGCGGAAGGCTTCTTCGCACGCGGCGATGTAATCGACGCTGCCGGAACGCAGGCTGTGTTCGAAGGCATCGAGGAACAACTGCTTGAGCTTGGCCGCAGTGATTTCGCGCATGTGCAGCAGGTTGATGAACAGTGCGCGGAAGGTCTTCAGGCTCTGCTCGCTGGTGGAGCGCAGAGGGATCAGCGTCAGGTCGAGCGGGATCGACGTGTGACCGCCAACCAGCAAACGACGCAGTTCATCAGGTTTGAGTTCGTAGGCTTTCAGGCCTTCTTTCTCAAGGTTGCTGAACAGCTCTTTCTGGCGCAGGCAGGTGTCGTTTTTCTGGTAATGCGCCAGATCGAGCTTGCCGGCGTAGGCGAAGAACTGGTGACCGAAACCGCCGCCCGGGCCGCGACCGACCACGCCGATCACGTGCGGGCCGTGGGGCAGGTTCACTTCGACGAGGATGTAACTGGTGTCGGAGGCAAAGTAGAAGCGCCGCGATTGTTCGAGGCTGTACTTGCCGAAACTCATGTCCGACATGCGCGCCAGAATCGGGAACTGCAACGCGTTGATCGACGCCGATTTACCGAGGTTGTTCGCGCCGTAAACCGACAACGGCTCTTCCAGCGGGAACAGGCCGAGGCTGTAACCGGCGGTGTTCAAAAGGGCAAAGCGGCGGATGCCGTAGCGTTCCTGGCTCATGCGTCGGACTCCTGTTCTTCGGCAATGGCGCGGGCCAGTGCGTCTTCTTCGCTTTCTTCATCGAATTCGGTGAGATCCAGCGGATCGTCGGTTTCGAGGAATTTGGCCTCGGCTGCTTCGTCGATCAGCACTGGCGCCGGAAGCGGCAGTACGCTGTGCACGCTGGCCGCCAGATCGCGGTCTTGCTGCACCGACAGGCAGACGTCGAGGAAACGGTGCATCGGCGGCAGGAAACGGTAGACGCCGTTTTCTTCGCCGGCGAAACCCAGTTGGGTCATGCGGCGCATGATCTTTTCTTCGAGTTCTTCAACCGTTTGTACTTCGGCCTGAATGAACAGATCGCGGTATTTTTCCAGCAGCGATGGCAACTCTTCGCGGCCGAGGCTACCGCCATCGAGCACGGCGATCGGATCGCGGCCCTGATCGGCCAGATGCTCGACAAGGATGAAGGTGAACAGCGCCAGACGCTGGGCAGTCTTGTTCACCGCTGCGGCAGCCATGTCCGGTACGAAGTAATAGAAGCCACGGGTGTCGCAGACCAGTTCAAAACCCAGCGCCTTGAACAGCGTGCGGTATTGATCCTGGAAATTCGACAGTTGCGCGTACAGCTCCGGGTCGCGGCGGCTGACGTGGTAGCCCTTGAACAGCTCGCGGAAGATCGGCGCGAGTTGCGACAGTTCGGAAAGATCAAGTTGCATTTGAAGTACCTGCAGAGAGGGCGCTCGCAGAATCCTCGGCGGCACTGGCGCTGGCCGAGAGCAGGGCGAAGGAGCGCAGGCTGACCTGGTGCTCGTGAGTGTGATATTCGCGGCGTTCCAGACGCTCGCGCTTGAAGCGTTTTTCCCGCGACAGGCGCGAGAACCAGTAAAGCAATTCGTCGGTGGCGCCGTCCGGCTCCTGTTCCAGCAGCCAGACCATCAGGTCCGGCATTGGCAGGGCGTCTTCGCAACGGTCGAGCATCTCGCGCACGGTGCGCGGCGCACGTGGCGCCTCGCCTTTCTGGGTTTTGTGCGCCTTGGGGAAGCGCGCCGGTTTCGGCTCGAAGCGCGCCAACGCGTAAACGTAGGCCTCGACCTGACTGGCGCTGCCGAGGAAGGTGCTTTGCGGTCGAGTGAACAGCGGCATCGCCGCTTGCGGCACGGCATCGATACCCTTACGGCGAATCGCCGCCAGCGCAAGCGCGGCGCCACGGGTCACGGCGTTGTGTCGGCGTGCTTCTTCACGCAGCGGCAGCAGCAGTTCGCGGGCATGACGCAAGGTCAGTTGCGCGCTGGTCTGCATTTCGAGGATGCGCGCGTGGGTGCGCAGGAGCATGTCGTCATCGACCAGATGGCCGAGGCGCTGCTGCTCGCTGAGCATCTTCAGCAATACGGTTTCGACCTTGCGCACGCCTTGTTCGAAAGCGCCGTCGGCGTTCACCAGATCGATCATCGGCTCGACGTATTCGTCCCACGTCGCCAGTACTTCAGCGTAACGCTGACGCAATGGAATCTGCCGGTCGCTGGTCTTCGCGCGTTCGGCGACGGCCACCAGCGCCTGTTCGTCGTTGTCGAGCTTCTTCAACACGTCACGCACGCGCATGTCGAGCAGGCGCAACTGGCGGGCGAGGTCGTGGCCGTCGCGGATGTCGAACGCGTCCTGGATGTAACCGGCCAGACGCTCGAGGTGGCGCAGATAGGCTTCGATTTCCAGGCACAGGCCCAGCCGGTGCTCCCTGCGCAGGTACGCGAGGAAGTCGTGGATCTGCGCGTTCAGCTCGAAACGGTTCGGGCTTTTCGCCACCGGAATCAGAATGTCGAGGCGAATCCACACGTCGAGCAGGCTGGTGATGTCCTGCGGCGTGCTGTCCAGTTGTTGGGCGGCCAGTTGCGTGCGCAGTTCGTTGAGGCTCAATGTGCCTTGGTCGAAGTGCTCGCACAAAGGCTCCAGAAGCGCCCAGTGTTCAGCGAGGGCGCGCAAGACGCGCTTGGGTTCGATCATCGGAATGCCCGGCTGGTTGGCAATGAAAAGCGGCGATTGTACTGCATCACGAAGGATGCGATTCAGTCTCGGGACGGGCTGTCGCTTTTCTTTGAGTAAAGCGCTTGGATAAAGCACCTGGGTAGAACATCGCTCAAGGCTATCGATCAACAGCAAGCGATCTTGAGCGAAGGGCGGTAGAATCAGCCCACTTCAGTTATCCACAAGTGGCCGACCCTTGCTTATCGAGTCCCGCCGCCGCGCCTATTTGAACGCCATGCAGGTGGTCAATTGGCTGCCGCGCACCGAATTACCCTTCGCCGCGCCGTCCCGGCCCGAGCTGCTGGACATGCCCGAGCCTGAGATTGAGGTTGCGGTGGTGCTGGCGCCGCAGGCCGCCGCACCGGTACAAGCGGCGGCTGAGCGTCCGGCTGAGCGGCCGAAAATCGAAGTGCCGCGCCCATCGCTGGCAAGCACTCGCACTAATGCCAAACCGGTGGAGGAAGTCGACGACACGCCAGTGGTCGCGAAACCCGCGCCCGTGCCGCCGCCACGGTTTGCCCTGCAGTTGCTGCGCGCCGGGCGATGCCTGCTGCTGGTCGAGTTACCCACAGGCGAACCGTTCCAGTCGCGCGACCCCGCTTATCTGCTGCTCAAGGATATGCTGCGCGCCGCCGGTTTGCCGGAGGCGCCGCAGATCGTCGGCGAGCCGGTACGCTGGCCCTGGCTTAATCGCGGCACCATGGATCAGGGCCCGGAAGCGGCGCGCGACTTCGTCCAGGGTTTCCTCTCGGTGCAAATGGAAGCGGCACCGTGCACCTGTCTCTGGTTGATTGGCTTGCCGGCAATACGTTTCGCCGGTGAAGCGGATGCTGAAGCGTTCAATCGTGAATTGCAGATCGAAGGTCTGGGCTCGGCCTGGGCCATTCCCGGTCTGGAATTGTTAATGGAAGAGCCGCAGCGCAAAGCCGCTGTGTGGCAAGCCATGCGTCGGCTGATGGCGCGCTGGAAAGATATCAATGAGTGACGCTGTAACGTTTCGCCCGATGATCGAGGCGGACCTCGACGCTGTGCTGAAGATTGAATTCGCCGCGTACAGTCATCCGTGGACGCGCGGAATTTTTCTCGATGGCCTGGGCAAATATCAGATCTGGTTGATGTTCGAAGGTCAGCAACAGGTGGGTCACGGCGTGGTGCAGATCATTCTTGATGAGGCGCACCTCCTCAACATCACCGTCAAACCGGAGAATCAGGGGCGTGGGCTGGGGCTGACATTGCTTGAGCATTTGATGTCGCGAGCGTATGCGGCAGAAGCTCGAGAGTGTTTCCTGGAAGTGCGCGACAGCAATCGCTCGGCGTTCCGCTTGTATGAGCGTTATGGCTTCAACGAGATTGGTCGACGTCGTGACTACTATCCGGCAGTCGGCGGGCGCGAAGACGCCGTGGTCATGGCCTGCACTCTGGTTGACTGATTGCCTTTAAAAGCATCGCGAGCAGGCTCGCTCCCACACTGGATTTGATTCGCATACAAATTTTGTGATCAATCCAAAAAACTGTGGGAGCGAGCCTGCTCGCGAAAGCATCCTGTCAGGCAACGCAGATCAGCGATTACCATCCAGCGGATCACGCCGCGCCAGCTCTGCCTCATCCAGCCCATTGCCGCCGCCGATGTCATCCTCATCGACAATGCTCAAATCCCAATCGGCCTGATTGCCTTCACCAGCCTCTTCGGCATCCCGTGCACCGTCCTCATGGATCAAGGTTTCCGGGCTCATATCATCGTCGGTCGGTTCGTGGTCAGCGGTCGATGCACCCGTGAAGCCCGCTTCACGCACGCGCTCGTCAGGCATTAGTTGTTCGCGCTCACGCTCGGGCAGTTCATCACCAATCTTCGCGCTGGGTTCGTCTTCATCGAAATCCAGCTCGTGCACCGAACCCATGCGGTCTTCGTTATCATCGATGGGCTCCGGTTGCACCGCATCGTAAGGGCGTCGTGAATCAGTCATGGCAAATCCTCATACTGTGGGCCTTACTAAGGTGGACTCACCGGGCACACGAGAATTCCAACGAAATCACTTGCGATTCTGGCGTGACCCCGACGGACGGCCGTCTGTCACAGTTGCGCATCTTTCTTGAGGCCTTACAGCATGCATGACTTACAAGACCTGATTGATAACAACGAGCGTTGGGCTGACGCGATCACCAAGGAAGACCCGGATTTCTTCGCCAAACTGGCGCGCCAGCAAACGCCTGAGTACCTGTGGATCGGCTGTTCCGATGCGCGTGTGCCGGCCAACGAGATCGTTGGCATGCTGCCGGGCGATCTGTTCGTGCACCGCAACGTCGCCAACGTGGTGTTGCACACCGATCTCAACTGCCTGTCGGTGATCCAGTACGCGGTGGACGTGCTCAAGGTCAAACACATCCTTGTCACCGGCCACTATGGCTGCGGCGGTGTGCGCGCCTCGATGCAGGACCGTCAGCTCGGCCTGATCGATGGCTGGCTGCGCTCGATCCGCGATCTGTACTACGACAAGCGCGATGAGCTGGCCAAGCTGCCGACCGAAGAAGAGCGCGTCGATCGTCTGTGCGAACTCAACGTGATTCAGCAAGTGGCCAACGTCGGCCATACCAGCATTGTGCAAAACGCCTGGCATCGCGGGCAGAGCCTGTCGATTCACGGTTGCATCTATGGCATCAAGGACGGTCGCTGGAAAAGCCTGAACGCCACCATCAGCGGTTTCGAACAGTTACCGCCGCAATACCGTTTGCGACCTGTCGGCGCGCCATAAAGGCGTTTCAGCGCCAGCTTGAGTGGCGCCAGCGCTGCAAAAACTGCTGGCCTTCGAGGTTGGGTGGATCGTCGTAGCCGGTGATCCACCCGCGACAAAGGGATGAGCCGCAATCACAGGCGAACTGGTGCAAGAGTTTGTCTTCGGTGGCGGCGTAGTCCATGGTCAACCGTTCGCTGCTGAGGATATCTATCAGCGACCAAAGCCATAGCTCGCTCAAGTCGAGAAACACGTTGGGATTGCAGGAGTGTTTCAGCAGGCCGCAGAAACGCGGGTCGTAGAGGTGGATGCCGGGTTGCAGTTGTCGGCTCTGGCGACATCGGTAAGGCAGCAATTGCCCCGACACTCGGCACATCCGGCTGATGCGCAGAAAATCCCGTCGCGCCACCACCCCTGTGGCGATGCCGGCGTCGTCATGCATGACTTCGAAATCGCGGCTGGACGGGAAGCCCAGGCGCACAGGCAATGCGGCGAACGGATATACCCCCTGTTCATCCCGTGACTGGCGGGCCTGAAGAGCGTGGCTGTTCATAACGTTCCTTGTCGAGCGGGTGCTGCGACTCCCGAAGGCTGACGTCCTGTCAGTCCTGCAACACGTGTGCGGAGCCAATCGTCGCGCATGTGTCACGACAGATCTACTGTCAGATCTGACAGGCGAGTTAGACGCATCCCCGCGTCAGACATGGCTGACACGGGAATGGCCAACGTCGCTTACAGGTACGGCGCCGGCACGGCACTTTCTGGCAATGGCGCCTGCAATTGCTTGAGTTGTGCCTTGATTGGCGTCGAAGCGCATTGGGTCACTGCCTGTTGCTCACTCAGGTTCCGGATCGAGGTGTAGAACAGCTCGCAGGTTTTAACCTTCTGCGTGACTTGCCAGGTTCGGGTGCAGTTATCGAGCGTGGTTTGCGCATTGCTCGTCAGTTTGCTGCCCATGTCGGCCTGCCAGCAGGCGGCGCTCAAATCCTGCCCCATCACTTTCAGGCCGGCAGCATCGGCTTTGGCCTGCGCATCGTCGCCGGTATAGCTTTTCGGATCGGCGGCGTACCAGATATAACTCGGGTGGTTCGAGCCGAGCACCGGTACGTTCACGCCTGCGCTGGGGCTGATGGTTGCCAGGCCCAAAACGTTCACGGTCGGCCCATATTGCTGCTTGATCCAGTTACGCACTGGCGCGCCGAAAGCGACCATCGGCAGCGTCGTGCCTTTGGCGGTCTGACTGAACTGTTTGACCAGCGTAGTCTGGTATTCCTTGAAGTAGTCGTAGACGCCTTCCAGGTCACTGCCGGCGTTGGCCGGCGCGGCAATCGGCGCGATGTCGATGATGGTCTGATAGGCCGGGGTCTGTTCGGCAGGGATGCCATTGACCGTCAGCAGCGTTGCCCAGCGATCGGTGGTGTTGGAACGCAGATAGTCCTGCGCCTGGGTCAACGAGTAATCCGGCGGGAAGTGCAGCAGCTCGATGCTCTTGCGATTTTCCAGTGCCATACCCAGCGGCAGGAACAGATACCAGCTGTAGGCCCATTTACCGTCGGCGTTGAGCTTGCTGGCGCCGGTGTACGCCAGGTCGCCGGCATCGAGCAGCGCCGCCAATGGCTTGTCGTAACCTTTCGGCACGCCGCTGATTTCGGCATAGAGCTGGCCGTTATCGTTTTTCACCAACACTTTCGCATGGGTATAGCCGTCGCGTTGCACGCTCTGGCTCAGGTAATGCGCGACGGTCTGCTCCAGCGACCAGTTGCGAAAGCAGATCACGCTGCAATTGTTGGGGTAAGCGAAGAGGCGGGTGACGCGTTCGGTACTGCCCAGTTTCAGGTCGACATCGGCGTGGGCGGCGGCGCTCAGGGTAAGCGCGGCGAGGGCCAGTGTGGCGGGGATAAGTCCTGTGAGTTTGAACATGCTCAGATCCTTTTCAGCGTGAGTCCCCCACGGTCGGGGGCGCCTCATAGTGGATCAGCCGTGCGGCACAGAGAAGTGGTCGGCCCGAGTTTTTTCGAGCCGACCCACAGGACTTTTCGTCAGACCGGAAAATGTAGCGCGTTGGTCAGATCGCCCATTGGTTTCTGGCCTCGGGCGGTCATCGCGTCATCGCGCATTTTCAGCCCGTCGAGGGTTTCCAGGGCAAACGTGCGCGTGATCAGGCGCAGGATCGAAGCGGTGTCATACACCGTGTGATCCACCGTGCCTTTGCGCGAGAACGGCGAAATCACCAGCGCCGGAATACGCGTCCCCGGGCCCCAGCGATCACCTTTCGGCGGAGCCACGTGGTCCCACCAGCCGCCGTTTTCATCGACGGTGATCACCACCACCATGTTTTTCCATTGCGGACTTTGCTGCAGCACTTTCAGCGCGCGGACGATATGCCGGTCGCCAGAAGCGATATCGGCGTATCCGGCGTGCATGTTCAGGTTGCCCTGAGGTTTGTAGAACGCGACTGCTGGCAGCTTGCCGGCCTCGGCATCGGCGAGGAACTTGTTGGTGCTCGACTCATCGCCCAGGCCACCGTCGCGCAGACGCTTGGCGCGCTCGGCCGGGTTTTCCGGGCCTTGGTTCTTGAAGTAGTTGAACGGCTGATGGTGGTACTGAAAATTGGGGATTTTCGGGATGTTGCCTGAATCCTTGTACTCGTCAATCGTGGCCTGCCATGCGCCGCCGTACCAGGCCCAGTCGACGTTCTTCTTCGACAGTTTGTCGCCGATATGCTCGTGCGTCTGTGGTACCAGCACGCTCGGCAATGGCTTGGCGTATTCCGGGCGCTCGGGGTCGCGAACCCAGGTCGGCCAGTACGGCGGGGCCATGGTGTTGACTGCGTAACCGTCAGGCGTCAGCAGGCTCGGACCGAATTGCGGCGGGCCGGTCATGGCGCTGGCTGGCGAGGTGTCGAGCGGCTTGAGACGATTGTCGGTCGGGTCGTCGCTTTGCAGGGTGGCGATTTGCGGTTTGGCAATCGAATTGGCGACATCCGGGTAGAACGGCACCTGCGCGCTTATCAGATATTGATGGTTCAGGTACGACCCACCGAAGGCGCCCTGGAAGAAGTTGTCGCAGAGCACAAACTCCCTGGCCACATCCCATAGACGCAGGGAATAACGCGTCTGGGCGTAATGGCCCATGGTCAGACCACCGGAGTCGGCCCAAGCGACAAAACGGTCATTCTTGCCGCCGTTGATCTGCATCTGATTCTGATAGAACACATGCCACAGATCGCGCGTCACCAGGCTTAAAGGCAAGTCTTCGCCCTGCGGGCCTTTGAGAGCGTAAGGCGCGTTGGGCAGGTGTTCCTGAAATTGCGTGCCGGCAGGGTAGATCACGCCATCGAGGGTTTGCGGGCCGACCTGATTCAGACCGCCCCAGACTGGCGGCAGGGTCGACAGCAGATTGCCGTCACGATCCCGTTGCGCGCCGTCTTCCGGCTTCAGCGCCGACAGCGGGTTTTCGACACCCGGGAAATCCGCAAACAGGTTATTGAAGCTGCGGTTTTCACCGTAGATGACCACGACGTTCTTCACGTTTTCGCGCAGGGCTTTATCCAGCTCGGCGGGCGTCAGCGGGCGCTCTACCGGTTTGCCGGAACTGTCGCCGGGATTACCGCAAGCGCTCAGTGTTGCGCCGACGCCGAGTACCGCAACACCGCCGAGGAAGCGGCGGCGGCTGGTGTCGGTGGGGTTATCGGATTCAGGTGCGGATGCGTCGATGCCGTCTGTTTCGTCTTTCATCTCGAAGTCCATTTTTTCGCTAAATTGTTTCAGCTTGTTTCGGGCGGACCCTAGCAAGGAAATATGACTGCTGGGTTACAAATCGTGCGGTGTCTAGTGTTCCTCTCCTGAACCTATTGCCCGTCGATCAAAACTGATTGCACCTGCATTGGAGCAGGTGCAATCCCATCAAGTCACGGCATTACCGGCGGCGTATACGCCAATGTCGTGCCCAACGCCCACAGCAGCAACAGCACCAGCGGCGTGTGCACCAGCAACTGCACGAACGAGAAACCGATCAAGTCCCGCGCTTTCAGCCCAAGCACACCGAGCAGCGGCAACATGTAGAACGGGTTGATCAGGTTCGGCAGCGCTTCGGCGGCGTTGTAGATCTGCACCGCCCAGCCGAGGTGATATTGCAGATCATTGGCCACCTGCATCACGTACGGCGCTTCGATGATCCACTTGCCGCCGCCGGACGGAATGAAGAAACCGAGAATCGCCGAGTACACGCCCATCAGCAGCGCATAAGTGTCGTGGGAAGCGATGCTGACGAAAAACGTCGAGATGTGGTGCGCGAGGGTTTGCGCATCGGCGCCTTTGACGGTGGTCATCAGCGCGGCAATCGAGCCGTACAACGGGAATTGAATCAGCACGCCGGTGGTGGTTGGCACTGCACGGGCCACCGCATCAAGAAAACTGCGCGGACGCCAGTGCAGCAGCGCGCCGAGCATGATGAACAGGAAGTTGTAGGTGTTGAGCCCGGAAATCGCGGTGATCGCCGGTTTGGTCGAAAACTCGTGGAACAGCCAACCCGCTGCCAGCAACACCAGCACGATGATCAGCAGCGGACTGTGTTCCAGCCATTCGCCCGGCCGGGTGCGCGGTTGCAGCGGCGGCAGGTTGAAGGCCGGGTCGATGCCGCAGGCCTTGGCGTCGCGCGCCGAGTTCGGGCCGGGCGCAGTGGCGTAGGCGATGATGATCGAAACCACGATCAGCGCCAGCAGCATGACGCCGGACTGCCAGAGGAAAATCGTTTCGGTGAACGGAATCACCCCGGTGATCGACAGAATCGATGGCGGCAGGCTGGCTGGGTTGGCCTGCAACTGCGCGGCCGACGACGACAGGCCCAGCGCCCAGACTGCGCCGAGGCCCAGATAAGCGGCGGCGCCAGCAGCGCGGTAATCCATTTTCAGATCGGTGCGGCGGGCGAGGGCGCGTACCAGCAAACCGCCGAAGACCAGCGAAAGTCCCCAGTTGAGCAACGAGGCGACCATCGAGATCAGCGCGACCCAGGCCACGGCGGAGCGGCCGTTTTTCGGGATGCGTGCCAGGCGATCAATCAGTTTGACGGCGGGTGGCGAGCTGGCGACCACGTAGCCGCCAATCACCACGAAGGCCATTTGCATGGTGAACGGGATCAGGCTCCAGAAGCCGTCACCGAAGGCCATCGCGGCGTCGGTGGGTTTGGCGCCCATGGCCAGCGTGGCCAGTGCCACGATGATGACGGCCAACGCGGCGAACACCCAGGAATCGGGAAACCAGCGTTCGGCAAAACTTGAACAGCGCAGGGCAAAGCGCGCAGAGCGGCTATCTTCGATATCAACGGCCACAGGAATACCTCGGATTTTTATGGTTATTGTGGGTCTACAGGAACAATCACTCCTCTGCGCAACACAGAGACTCCTTGTGGGAGCGAGCCTGCTCGCGTAGAGGTCGGCACATTCAACATCAAAGTTGCCTGAACTGACCCTTTCGCGAGCAGGCTCGCTCCCACAGGGGATTCCCATCGTTTGGCCGGCGCCGGCGTGGTCCCGCTGGACAGGCATTAACAGTAATTCAACTGCCGACGCTTTGTGAGCAGGTTTTGCAAAACCATGACTATGGTCTAACGGGTTGTCCACCAGCCCGTTTGCGTAGACCATGGGCGCCTTGGTTTTTGCCTGATCCAGAGTTCTTTGCCATGACTGCCCAACCCACGGCCAAACCTGCGCCGTTCAGCCGCTCCGACTACAAGACCCTCGGCCTTGCGGCCCTTGGCGGGGCGCTGGAGATTTACGATTTCATCATCTTCGTATTCTTCGCCCTGACCCTCAGCCAGCTGTTCTTCCCGCCAGAAATGCCCGAGTGGCTGCGCCTGCTGCAAAGCTTCGGCATCTTCGTCACCGGCTATCTGGCACGGCCACTGGGCGGAATCCTGATGGCGCATTTCGCCGACAAACTCGGGCGCAAGAAAGTCTTCAGCCTGAGCATCCTGATGATGGCGCTGCCGTGCCTGCTGATCGGGATCATGCCGACCTATGCACAGATCGGTTATTTCGCCCCCCTGTTGTTGCTGGCGCTGCGCATTCTGCAAGGGGCTGCCGTGGGCGGTGAAGTGCCGAGCGCGTGGGTGTTCGTCGCCGAACATGCGCCCACCGGGCATCGCGGTTATGCGCTGGGCTTTTTGCAGGCCGGCCTGACGTTTGGTTATCTGATCGGCGCGCTGACTGCGACTTTTCTGGCGCAAGTCTTCACCCCGACGGAAATCCTCGATTACGCCTGGCGCTACCCATTCCTGCTGGGCGGCGTGTTCGGCGTGATCGGTGTCTACCTGCGTCGCTGGTTGAGCGAAACCCCTGTGTTCATGGCCATGGAAGCGCAGCGCGAGGCGCGGGTCGAACTGCCGCTGCGCACGGTGCTGCGCGAGCATCGACTGGCGATGTGGCCGGCCATGCTGCTGACCTGCGTGCTGACCTCAGCAGTGGTGGTGTTCGTGGTGATCACCCCGACCATGATGCAGAAAACCTTCGGCATGACCGCCAGCCACACCTTCGCCCTGAGCGCATTGGGCATTGTCTTCCTCAATATCGGCTGCGTGCTCGCCGGGCTGCTGGTCGACCGCATCGGCGCGTGGCGCACGGTCATGCTCTATAGCCTGCTGCTGCCATTGGGCATCGCAGTGCTTTACGGCTGTCTGATCTCGGGCGGTCATTGGCTCGGTCTGGCCTACGCGGTGGCCGGTCTGGCGTGTGGTGTCGTAGGCGCGGTGCCGTCGGTGATGGTCGGGCTGTTCCCGGCACGCATTCGTGTGTCAGGCATCTCCTTTACCTACAACATTGCCTATGCGGCGTGGGCGAGCATCACCCCGTTGCTGCTGATCGGTCTGATGCCGTGGAGCCCCTGGATCTGCGTGATGTTCTGCGCGGTGATGGGCGCTGTGGGCATCATCAGCGCGGCATACTTCGGTTCGCGCATGAGCCGTGTCGGCAGCCAATCCGTGGCGCCCTGTTCATAACGACTGGCTGACAGCCTCAGCGTAAATAGCGCGGAGGCTGTCAGGTCAACCAATGCCACCACAGCAACGTCCCGACCAACCCCACCACCGACACAATGGTCTGCAGGATCGACCAGACCCAGATTGTCTGCTTGAGCTGCAAGCCAAAGTACTCGCGAACCATCCAGAAACCGGCGTCGTTCACGTGGCAGAAAAACACTGAACCGGCGCCAATCGCCAGCGCAACCAACGAGCTTTGTGTCGCTGCCAGCCCCGCCATCATCGGCGCCAGAATCCCCGCCGTCGTGGTGGTGGCGACCGTCGCCGAGCCTGTGGCCTGGCGCAATGCCACGGCGATCAACCAGGCCAGTAACAGATACGGCATGTGTGCGCCTTCGGCGACTTTGCTGATGGTCTGGCTGACGCCGGCATCCAGCAAGGTCTGCTTCAAGCCACCGCCGGCACCAATGGTCAGCAACAGCACGGCAATCGGCGCGAGGCTTTTGCGCAGAGTGCCGCCCACTTGATCGCGAGGCATGCCGTTGGCCCAGCCGAGGCAGATCACCGCCGCCATGACGGCAACGCCCAGCGCTACCAAAGGCTCACCGAAAAACTTCAGCGTCAGGGCGACGTTGCTTTCCGGGCTCATCGCGACTTTCGCCAGGGTGCTGCCAAGCATCAGCAACACCGGCAGCAGAATGATCATCATCGACATGCCGAAACCTGGCTGGCGCGGCGCTTTCGGCGGGGCGCTGAACAATGCGCCAAGCTCCGCCGGCTCATCGACGTGCATGCGTTTCGACAGCCAGTTGCCGTAGAGCGGTCCGGCCAGAATCACCGCCGGAATCGCGATGCTGAAACCCAACAACATGGTCAGCCCAAGGTCGGCATGCAAAGCGCTGACGGCGATCAGCGGCCCGGGATGCGGGGGCATCAAGGCATGTAGCGTGGTCATCCCGGCCAGCGCCGGAATCGCGATTTTCAACAGCGGCTGACCCGAACGCCGGGCCATGACGAAGATGATTGGCACCATCATCACCAGCCCCACTTCAAAGAACAGCGGCAAGCCAATCACCATCGCTACCAACGCCATGACCCACGGCAAGGACTTGCCTTTGCCCAGCCCGAGCAGGGTCGAAGCGATGCGATCGGCAGCACCGGACTCGGCCATCAGCGCACCGAGCATCGAGCCCAGTGCGATGATGATCCCGGCTTCACCGAGAATGGCCCCGGCGCCTTTGCTGAACGCCTTGGCAACGTCTTCTGGCGGTAAGCCTGCGCCAACGCCGGCAATAAAAGTGCCGATCAGGATCGATAGAAAGGGCGGAAGTTTAGTGGCGCTGATCAACACGATGATCGTCGCAATCGCGAGCAGGCAGCAGAGGATCAATCGGGTGTCATGAACCATCCAGGCAGCGGTCGATAAATCCAAGGCGGGACTCCTTATCGGGCAGATACCGGCAACATGTTGTTGCAATTTGCCTTGAGAATACCTGATCCGCCCGGGCCACAGCGCCGGGTTTTGTCATCGGTCTTTGGGGCAATGGATCAGGCCAGAGACCCGCCGAGATTATTTTTGACTGGCCAGTCTCAATCGCTCTTCAGAAAAGCATTCCAAGGCCGATGGTTAGCCTGCATCCCGCTTTCTACTCTGCCCATCGGTACCTTCCCATGTTCAACAAACGCTTGAAGCAAGAGCTGGCCGCTCTTCGTGAAGAACTCTCCAGCCTTGTGCAAGTGAAGGAAAGCCTGGAAAGCGAGATGCTGGTGCTGACCCTGGAGCCCGATGGACGGGTGCAGTCGGTCAACCAGAACTTCCTCAACGAGATGCTCTACAAGAACCACGACCTGATCGGTCGGGCTATTGAAGACATCGTGCCGGCCCATGTGAAGTCCGACGAATTCCACCACCGCTTCAAAAGCGCCATGACCCGCGGCGAGCATTTCGCCGGCGCCATACGCCTGCTTCGCGGCAATGGTGAAGAAGCGTGGCTGCGTTCGATCGTCCAACCGGTGCGTTCTTCGGACGGGCGGATCAAACACATTTCGATCTTCGCCAGCGACCTGACCCGCACCATCGAAGCCTCTCGCGAGCACGAAAACCTGATCGGCGCGCTGGTACGTTCCACCGCCGTCATCGAGTTCGACCTCAATGGCAACGTGCTCAACGCCAACGATCGCTTTCTCGGCGGCATGGGTTACAGCCTGGCGCAGATCAAGGGCAAACATCACCGACTGTTTTGCGAGGCGCAGGAATACAACAGCGCCGAGTATCAGAACTTCTGGCGTCGATTGAACAGCGGCGAGTTTGTCGCCGGCCGCTTCAAACGGGTCGACAGCCATGGTCGTACGGTGTGGCTGGAGGCGTCCTACAACCCGGTGGTCGACGCCAACAACAAACTGTACAAAGTGGTGAAGTTCGCCACGGTGATCACGGATCAGGTCAATCGCGAGCAAGCGGTTGCCGACGCCGCCAGCATTGCCTACAGCACGTCGCAGCAAACCGACAGCACTGCTCAGCGCGGCACCACCGTGGTAACCGAAGCGGTGAACGTGATGCGCGATCTTTCACGGCACATGCAGGCTGCCGGTGAAGGCATCGAAGCGCTGAACGAGCAGTCGCTGGTCATCGGTACCATCGTCAAAACCATCAGTGGGATTGCCGAGCAAACCAACCTGCTGGCGCTCAACGCGGCCATCGAAGCCGCCCGTGCCGGCGAACAGGGTCGCGGCTTTGCAGTGGTGGCTGATGAAGTGCGGCAACTGGCGTCGCGCACCAGCCAGGCGACCGAAGAAATCGTTGGCGTGGTCCGCCAGAACCAGGAAATGGCACGCAACGCCGTCGCGCTGATGGCCGATGGCAAGCTCCAGGCCGAACAAGGGCTGGCGCTGGCGGCGGAGGCGGGCACGGTGATCGTCGAGATTCAGGACGGCGCGCAGAAAGTCGTGGATGCGGTTGGCCAATTCGCCAACCAACTCTCCAACTGACCCGCACCGATCCCCTGTAGGAGCTGTCGAGTGAAACGAGGCTGCGATCCTTTGATCTCTTGATTTTAAGGATCAGAGCCCAGATCAAAAGATCGCAGCGTTCCGCAGCTCCTACAGGGTTTTTTCAGCAGCAGATCTTTCGGTGCTGGCGCTACAATCGGCTCCTTTGTCCCCGGAGCAGATCCCCATGAGCAACGCCCACCGCCGCCCGGTTCCTCTCAACAAAGCCTACCGCCTGCTCAATCACGGCCCAACCGTGCTGGTCAGCGCCGCCCATGATGGCCAGCGCAATATCATGGCGGCCGCCTGGGCTATGCCGCTGGATTTCGAACCGCCGAAAGTCGCCGTCGTGCTCGACAAATCCACCTGGACGCGACAACTGCTCGAAGCCTCCGGCACCTTCGTACTCAACGTGCCGTGCGTCAATCAGGCCGACATCGTGCAAACCGTCGGCAATACGTCGGGGCTGGAAATCACCCAAAGCCAGGGACAGGACAAGTTTCAGGCGTACGGCCTGCAAACCTTCAGCGGTGAGCAAGTCGAAGCGCCATTGCTCGACGGTTGCGTCGCCTGGCTCGAATGCCGTTTGCTGCCGGAGCCGCGCAACCACGAACAGTACGACCTGTTCCTCGCCGAAGTCATCGCCGCCCAAGCCGATGAACGCGTGTTCAGCGACGGGCGCTGGCATTTCGAAGGGCATGACGGTTTGCGCACCTTGCACCATGTGGCGGGTGGGCATTTCCTGAAGATTGGCGATGCGGTGGATGGCAAGACGCTAACGATTTGATGGTCGTTGATGGCAAAACGTTGCTGGATGTTGCAAGGTAGAGGGCATCGTCGAACCGATCAGGCGCGTGCCCCATGGATCTTTCCCTTTCGAGTTATCTGGCGCCGTTGCTGTCGCTGGCCCTGTTGTGGACGGTCGCCGTGGTCACGCCCGGGCCTAACTTCTTCAATATCGCCCAATTGGCGGTCAGCCGTTCGCGCCGCCATGGCGTCGTCGCGGCGCTCGGCGTCGCCAGCGGAACGGTGTTGTGGGGGCTGGCGGGTGGCCTGGGCATTCAGTCGCTGTTCAGTGCCGCGCCGACGCTGTACCTGAGCTTCAAGATTGCCGGCGGCTGTTACCTGATCTACCTCGGACTCAAGCAGTTCAAGCGCAAGACGCCGATCGTCCCTGGCACGCTCGATACCCCGGAGCAGACGTTGCTCGGCGCTTACGGGCGGGGCTTTCTGGGCAACATGACCAATCCCAAATCCGCACTGTTCGTCGCCACCATCTTCGCCACCGCCATGCCGGCTCACATCCCGCCACTGTTGCTGGCACTGGCGGTGATGACGATGGCGACGCTGTCGTTCAGCTGGTATTGCAGCGTGGCGCTGTTCTTCGCCAGTCGGCGGATCGCTGGTGTATACGAGCGGTCAAGGCAATGGCTGGATCGCTTCGCGGGCGGTTGCTATCTGTTGTTTGGTGCACATTTGGTGGCTAATCGCTGAGCCGAGCGATGTTCCAAGTTCAATCAGTTGCATGAAAAAAGGCCTACCTCGCGGTAAGCCTTTTTTGTTTGTGTCCTGGCTTCAATCCCCCAACGCTTCCCCTTCACGCCGTGGGTCCGCGCCACCTGCCAACGACGCTTTCCCCTGCGCATCCTTGACCCTCACGATGGCCTGGGTGCCGCTGGTCATATCGATTTCGTTCACCGCATGCCCCTTGTTTTTCAACGCCTGAATCAACGCCGGGCTGAACTGGCCTTGCTCCAGTTCAGTTGGGCCGTTGCGGCTGCCGAAGTTGGGCAGGCTGATGGCGCTTTGCGGGTCGAGGTTCCAGTCGAGCAGGCCGACGGTGGTTTTCGCCACGTATTCGATGATTTGCGAGCCGCCCGGTGAGCCGACGCTGGCGAGGAATTCGCCGCTGTTGCGATCGAAGATCAGCGTCGGCGCCATCGATGACCGTGGGCGTTTGCCGGGTTCGACGCGGTTGGCGACTTTCTGGCCGTTCTCTTCGGGGATGAACGAGAAGTCGGTCATCTGGTTGTTCAGTAGAAAACCCTGAACCATCAGGTGCGAGCCGAACGCGGCTTCGATGGTGGTGGTCATCGACACGGCGCCGCCGAGGTCATCCACCGCGACCACTTGCGAGGTCGAGATGCGCAGCGGCGAACGGTCAGGCGCGTAGGCTACCTGCACGCCCGGCGGTGTGCCCGGTTTGGCGCTGCCCATGCTGCGTTCGCCGATCAGGCTGGCGCGGCTGGCGAGATAACCCGGATCGACCAGACCTTTTACCGGCACCGGCACAAAGTCGGTATCGGCGACGTATTGCGCGCGGTCGGCGTAGGCCAGGCGTTCGGCTTCGGCAATCAGATGCACGGCTTGTGGATCGGGTTCTATGCCGGCCGGTTTGTCGGTTTTCACCGGTTTAAGTGGGGTGAGCGACAAGCGTGGATCGCGGGTTTCCAGCGCCTGCAAGGTGCCGAGAATCTGCGCCACAGCGATCCCCCCCGACGACGGCGGTGGCATGCCGCAGACCTGCCAGCGCTTGTAATCGGTACACAGCGGCGCGCGCTCCTTGGCCTGGTAGCGCTGTAGATCGTTCAGCGACAGGCTGCCGGGGTTGGCGTGGCCCTGAACCTTGGCGACGATCTCCTCAGCAATCGGGCCTTTGTACAAGGCATCTGCGCCTTCGTTGGCGATGCGCTTGAGCACCGCGGCCAATGCCGGGTTTTGCAGGCGCGTGCCGACGGCTTTGACGCTGCCATCGGCGTTAAGGAAGTACTTGGCCATGTCTGGCGATTTACTGATCACCGGATCAGAGGCGAGCAGCGAATGCAGGCGAGGGGAAATCGCGAAGCCTTGTTCGGCGAGCTTGATTGCCGGTTCGAACAGCTTGGCCCAAGGCAGGCGACCATGTTGCTGATGGGCCATCTCCAGCGCACGTAACACGCCCGGCGTGCCGACCGAGCGCCCTCCAATCTGCGCCTGCGGGAACGGCATCGGTTTACCGTCGGCCTGTAGAAACAGCTTTTCGGTAGCGCCCGCCGGTGCAGTTTCGCGACCGTCATAGGTGCGCACCTGTTTGCCGTCCCACAGCACGATCATCGCGCCGCCACCAATCCCGGAAGATTGCGGCTCGACCAGCGTCAGCACCGCTTGCATCGCAATCGCCGCATCAATCGCCGAACCGCCCTGACGCAGCATCTCCCGCCCCGCTTCGGCGGCCAGCGGGTTAGCGGCCGCTGCCATGTGTTGACTGGCGTGGCGGGTTTGCAGATCGGTGCGGTAACCGGAAGCGGCTTCCGGCGCCAGCGGCAGGGTCGAGGAGGGTGGGGCGTTGCACGCGGTGAGGGTCAGGGCGCTGATGATCAGCGTCAGGGCTGGCAGGCGAAAGCGGCTCAAGGGCAAGGCTGAAAACACGCGGGCTCTCCGTCCGTGGGATAAAAGTCTGAGGGACTTTATCGACCGCTCGGTCGCGACGCAAACCGATGGGCATTTTTGTCTTTCTTTTCGGGGCGGATGTTCGCTAGGGTCAACGTCAATCGACTGACCGCACACGTCCCCCTTTAGGAGTGAGCCTGCTCGCGATAGCGTCAGCACATTCAACATCATTGCTGACTGATTCACCGCTATCGCGAGCAGGCTCACTCCTACAGTTCAAAGGCATAAAAATCACAAGAGGCCAAGAATGCACAGCGAGTTCCCCACCGAATCCAGCTACCGCGATCAACGCGAACAGTTTCTGGCCGCCGCCAACGCCGCCGGCGCCACGCTCACCTCCTACGCACATCCACGCCGCGGGCCCTTCGGCGAACCCCTGAGCACTGATGTCGCCATACTTGGCGATCCGCAAGCCAAACGCCGACTGGTGGCGCTCAGCGGCACGCACGGGGTCGAGGGCTATTACGGCTCCGACTGTCAGATCGATTGGCTGAAAACCTTCGTAGCCGGCTCGCTGCCCAAGGATGTCGCGGTGGTGATGGTTCACCTGATCAACCCATGGGGCACGGCGTGGTTACGAAGGGTCAACGAAGACAACATCGACCTCAACCGCAATCACCAGGATTTCACCGGACCGCTGCCGGATAACCGTGCGTACGCCGCATTGCATGAAATCTACGCGTGCATTGATTTGAATGGCCCCGAGCGACAACGCGCCGATGCCTTGCTCGATGCCCAGATCAACCAACACGGCTGGCCGGCGGTGATGTCGATTGTCGAGGGCGGGCAGCACAGTCATCCCGATGGACTGTTTTATGGCGGCCAGGCGCCGAGCTGGTCGAATCGCACGTTGCATCAAATCATCGACGTGCATCTGGCTGGCGCTGAAACCGTGATGTGTTTTGATTTGCACACCGGCGCTGGCGAATACGGCCATCCGATGTTACTGACCATCACCGAGTCGCCTTACCCGGCACTTGCGCACGCTCAGGCGATCTACGGCCCATGGCTTTACACACTGCACACGGGCGCCGACACCTTTAGCGAAACCGGAGTGGCGGCGACGGCTACCGGATATACCTCGCAGGCGCTGCTCAATGCTTTACCGGACGTTCAGTTGATGCCGTTTGTAATCGAGTGCGGGACATATCCGGGGCCGGATGTGCATCGCTATTTGCGCGATGACCATTGGCTGCATCTGCATGGCGATCCGCTGGATGCGACGGGGAGGGGGATCAAAGTAAATTTGCTGGAGCAGTTTTATCCCGCCGATCCGGATTGGCGGGCGATGGTCGGTTTGCGCACTCGGCAAATCTGGGCGAAAGGGTTGTCGGCGATGGAAAACTGGTCGCAGTAAATCATCAGTGTCTTGGCTGCCGATACTTTCCTCTAGGCACAAAAAACGGCTCACTTTGCGGTAAGCCGTTTTTTTGTATTTGTGGTGCGCGATCTAATTCATACCTGAATCGAACCCGTTCCCTACAGCGTTTTTTCAACCTGATCTGTCGGTGCCGATTCAGTCGAATGAAAGGTTATTGCGCAGATGCTCGACGCCCTGATCGCACAGGCAGCGACCAAAGCGAGCGACGGAGAAAAAGAAGTTTGAAGTAACCCAAAGAACGCGGAACCAAGGTGCGACAACACCCTGGTGCCGCTAGCGGCCTGTGGTTACGGCAGGCAGGATTCGAGGTGAACGAGAACGTCAAAGTGCGTGTGATGAAAGGGTGTCTGGTGATTACCGCGGAATAACAGATCACCGAGACTTTTCTCGAGGCATAAAAAAACGGCCTACCTTTCGGTAAGCCGTTTTTAGTACTTGGTGGCTACACAGGGACTTGAACCCCGGACCCCAGCATTATGAATGCTATGCTCTAACCAACTGAGCTATGTAGCCAAGTGGCGCGCATTATTCCCCTGAAATGGAAAAGCGTCAAGCGTAAATTTAAAATATTTCTTCTTATTTTCAACCGCTTATCCTCCGACCCCGAAAATCAAGGCTGGGCCGGGTGTCAACGCAGCTGGAATCTTGCGGTATTGGCGCTCAGCGCATGGCTGCCCTGGCTCAGCGTGTCCGCCGCGAGATTCACTGCCCGCGCACCTTCGAGCAAACGCAACGCAGCCTGATCGACCTGCTGGATATTGCTACTGACCTCGTCGGCGGTACTCGCCTGTTCTTCAACCGCCGTAGCAATCTGCGCCAGGGTGTCAGTGACGCTCTGCACGGCGCTGGCGATTTCTCCCAAGCGTTCGCCCAGACCCGTGACCGCTTCGGCATCCGATTGCGCCTGGCCGCACGCGGCTTCCATCAGGCTCACAGCTTCATTGACCGTCGCGCGCAAGCTGTCGACCGTGCCGGCGATCTGCGCGGTGGACGACTGCGTGCGTTGCGACAGGCTGCGCACCTCATCGGCGACCACGGCAAAGCCGCGACCCTGTTCCCCGGCGCGCGCGGCTTCGATGGCGGCGTTCAGCGCCAGCAAGTTGGTCTGCTCGGCGACACCACGAATGGTGTCGACGACCAATTGAATCTGTTGCCCTTGCTCACTGACCCGGCCCAGCGCTGCCGCCGTTTCGTTGAGTCGTTGATTGAGCTGCTGAATGCTCGCGGTCGTGCGCTGGCTGTCGCGGCTACTGTCGGCGGCGATGCGTCGGGTGTGCTGCGCGCTGCCGGACGCCTGTTCACAACTCTGCGCCACGCCTTGCGACGTCGCGGCCAATTGCGTCGCGGCAGCGGCGATCTGGGATATCTGCAACTGCTGCGCCTCGACTTCACCGAGCGCGCCGCTGGAGTGATCGTTAAGGCTGCGCACCGCGTTGCTCAGTTGCGACGTCTCATGATCGACACCGAGCATGCTCGTACGCAATTGCACCACGGCGACGTTGAGTGCAGTGCTGATCGCCGCCAACTCATCGCGGCCCACCACCGGCACTTGCAGGCTCAGGTTGCCATCGCGCAGGGCTTCGGCCAGCACGGTGATGCCGCTGGCACTGCGACGGATCGAGGCTTGCAGGCAGATGAACAAATACAGCGCCGCGAGCAGCAGGCAGCCGAAGATTGTCGCGACGATGATGAACTGATGGATCGCCGAGCCGTGATAGGCGTCGAGCCGCTGATCCAGTGACACCAACGACTGCTGACGCAGTGAAGCGAGATCCGTCAGTAACGTGTCGAGGCTGCGTTCGAAGTCTTCCGGCTTGAGCGTAATGCTGCCGCCGAACACGCCGTCGTCGAGCACCTTCAGGCCGCTGTCGAGGCGTTTAAGGCTGTCATGGTATTGGTTGGCCCAGCTCTGCTGATCTGTCGGCAGGCGTGCTTCGAGCAGCGTGGCGGTTTTGACCAGTTGCTCGCGGGCGTCGCCGATGCGGCTGCGCAAGTCGCGCAACTGCAAACGGCTCTGCAGGGTGAATTGGCCGGAGACGACTGAGGCTTGGCCGACCGCAGCGAGGCGGCCGACGCGTTCGATCAGATCCGGCGCGTGCTGCGTGGAGATCTGTGTGAGCAAATAGGTTTCCAGCCACGGCGCGAGGGTCAGGCGATTGTCCATGACGATCTGCTCGCGCAACGCTTGCAGGGCGCTGAGGGCGTTGGTGAAACGGTCGTAGCCGTCCGGCCACCAACCGACGCCGCTGAGGCTTTTCGAATCTAATCCGTTCAGTGCAGTTTGCAGCGCCTGGTAACGACTGAGCGTTTCGCCTTCGGCACCTTCGTTTTTCAGGGTGTTACCCAAATCGGTGATGGCTTGCACAACCGCCGGTTGTACTGCGTCGAACGCGCCCATGGCGGCGAGGGTGGCCGGTGTCGGCTGGCGATTGGTTTCGGTAGCGCGCCAACGGGCAGCACGGTCGCGTTGGGCAGCGAGCAGGTTGTCCAGCGCATCGAGTGCGAGCAATTGACGTACGCCGGCACGTTCGCCGGAGATCAGGTTGAGCTTGTCGCGATAGTCCTGGCCAATCATCAACAGGCTGCCGGTCAACGGCAGAATGAACAGCAAAAACAACAACTGGAATTTACCTGCGAAGCCAAACCGCCCCAGCAATTTGATCCCCGGTGAAAGGAAAGCCTGCATGCCCCATGACTCCTCTGAACACCACGCACCATCGGCGTGCATCGCCGTCGTAAGACGTTGATGTTGTGCCCTGCTAAAAGGCCTCGAAAGTTCACTGTCGCCCGCTCTGTAGGCCGGCTCTGTAGCGAAACTTCCCATTGTCGGTGCCCTTTGTAAGGGCGCCGCGTTCAAGGGATGAAGCAAGGCAAGATTCAGACCATGGCGTTGCGCTATCACTTGTCCCCTGTAGGAGCTGCCGCAGGCTGCGATCTTTTGATCTGTTTTTCAGAGTCGAGATCAAAAGATCGCAGCCTTCGGCAGCTCCTACATGATTCGGTTAGTCAGTAATCCGGCCATTCAGCCATTCAGCGATTCGGTCAGATTGGTCAGATTGGTCAGTTAGTTAGCTGCCTAAGGGGATGGCGCTCGCGCACCTAAAAATGGCACATTGGCGCACCTGCCTGCGTGCACTCATCTGTTGTCCGGAAACTTCCATGGCTATCAGCAACGCTCAGACCGCCGCTGCCTCGGCGCCCGCTGCTCCGCAAAGCAGTCCATTGGTGATGCGCATCATTGGCGCGGTGGCGCTGGCGCATTTGATCAACGACTTGATTCAATCGGTGCTGCCGTCGATCTATCCCATGCTCAAGGCCAAATACGATCTGAGCTTTACTCAGGTCGGCCTGATCACCTTGACCTTTCAACTGACCGCGTCGCTGTTGCAACCGTGGGTTGGTTATCACACCGATCGGCATCCGAAACCGTGGCTGTTGCCGGCAGGCTCCATTTGCACGCTGATTGGCATCGTGATGATGTCGGTGGTCGGTAGCTTTCCAATGATTCTGTTGGCGGCGGCGCTGATCGGTATCGGTTCCTCGACCTTTCACCCCGAGGCATCACGCATCGCGCGACTGGCCTCGGGCGGACGTTTTGGTCTGGCGCAATCGACCTTTCAGGTCGGCGGTAACGCCGGTTCCGCATTCGGCCCGTTGCTCGCGGCAGCGATCATTATTCCGTTCGGCCAGGGCAACGTGGCGTGGTTCGGCTTGTTCGCGGTGTTTGCGCTGTTCGTGATGTACCGCATCAGTCGTTGGTACGCCCATCACTTGAACCTGTTCAAACTCAAGGCCGGCCAGGCGGCGACTCACGGTTTGTCGAAGGGCCGGGTGACGAGTGCGCTGGTGGTGCTTGGGCTGCTGGTGTTCTCCAAGTATTTCTACATGGCCAGCCTCACCAGTTATTTCACGTTCTACTTGATCGAGAAGTTCGACCTGTCGGTGGCCAGTTCGCAATTGCACCTGTTCCTGTTCCTTGGAGCGGTGGCGGCGGGGACCTTCTTTGGCGGGCCGATTGGCGACAAGATCGGGCGTAAGGCGGTGATCTGGTTCTCGATCCTCGGCGTGGCGCCGTTCACTTTGCTGATGCCCCACGTCGATCTGTTCTGGACCAGTGTCCTCAGCGTGGTGATCGGCTTCATCCTCGCTTCGGCGTTCTCGGCGATTGTGGTTTATGCGCAGGAACTGGTGCCGGGCAATGTCGGGATGATTGCCGGGGTGTTCTTCGGTTTGATGTTTGGTTTCGGCGGGATTGGTGCAGCGCTGCTGGGGCATCTGGCGGATGTACACGGGATTGAGTACGTGTATTTCCTGTGCTCGTTCTTGCCACTGTTTGGCGTACTGGCGATCTTCTTGCCACGCACCAAAAAGGCCTGACCCCACACCATTCCTCCCTGTGGGAGCGAGCCTGCTCGCGAAGAGGGTGTGTCAGTCAATGAATATTTAGCTGACACACCGCTTTCGCGAGCAGGCTCGCTCCCACAGGGGGAATGTGGTGGGGCGGGAAATGTTTCAGGCACAAAAAAGCCGCGTATCAAACGCGGCTTTTCCTTGGATGCTGCTTTTACACGTTGAAGCGGAAGTGCATCACGTCACCGTCTTTGACGATGTAGTCCTTGCCTTCCAGGCGCCATTTACCGGCTTCTTTGGTGCCGGCTTCGCCCTTGTACTGGATGAAGTCGTTGTAGGCGATCACTTCGGCGCGGATGAAGCCTTTCTCGAAGTCGGTGTGGATCACGCCAGCAGCTTGTGGTGCGGTCGCACCGACTTTGACGGTCCAGGCGCGGACTTCTTCGACACCGGCGGTGAAGTAGGTCTGCAGGTGCAGCATTTCGTAGCCAGCGCGGATTACGCGGTTCAGGCCAGGCTCTTCCAGGCCCAAGGCCTCGAGGAACATGTCTTTCTCTTCGCCGTCATCAAGCTCGGCGATTTCCGCTTCGATCTTGTTGCAGACTGGAACGACCATGGCGCCTTCTTCTTCGGCGATGGCGCGAACCACGTCCAGGTGCGGGTTGTTCTCGAAACCGTCTTCAGCGACGTTGGCAATGTACATGACCGGTTTGGTGGTCAGCAGGTGGAAGCCCTTGATCACTGCCTTTTCGTCAGCGCTCATGTTCTTCATCAGGCTGCGCGCCGGCTTGGCTTCGGTGAAGTGCGCGATCAGTTGCTCCAGCAGTGCTTTTTGAACGACTGCATCCTTGTCACCGCCCTTGGCGTTACGCGCAACTTTCTGCAGTTGCTTCTCGCAGCTGTCGAGGTCGGCGAAGATCAGTTCCAGGTCGATGATTTCGATGTCGCGCTTCGGGTCGACGCTGTTGGAAACGTGGATCACGTTTTCGTCTTCGAAGCAGCGCACGACGTGGGCGATCGCGTCGGTTTCGCGGATGTTGGCGAGGAACTTGTTGCCCAGGCCTTCACCTTTCGAGGCGCCGGCAACGAGGCCTGCGATGTCGACGAATTCCATGGTGGTCGGCAGGATGCGCTTCGGATTGACGATGGCCGCCAAGGCTTCCAGACGCGGATCCGGCATCGGCACGATACCGCTGTTCGGCTCGATCGTGCAGAAGGGGAAGTTCTCGGCCGCGATACCGGATTTGGTCAGGGCGTTGAACAGGGTGGACTTGCCGACGTTAGGCAGGCCGACGATGCCGCAATTGAATCCCATGGTGTTTCCCCTCGGATAAGAGTCAGGCCTTCTGGCTGTGCAGGTTTTTCATCGCGCGGTTCCATTCACCGGCGAGGATATCCGGCAGCACGCCGAGGGCAAAGTCGATGCTGGCATCGAGTTTTTCCTGTTCGGCGCGTGGCGCACGACCCAGGACGAAATTTGAAACCATACTGGCGACGCCCGGGTGGCCAATGCCAAGCCGCAGACGGTAGAACGTATTCTGATTACCCAGTTGCGCAATGATGTCGCGCAACCCGTTGTGACCGCCATGGCCGCCACCCTGCTTGAGCTTGGCGACGCCCGGAGGCAGATCGAGTTCGTCGTGTGCCACCAGAATTTCTTCAGGCTTGATGCGGAAGAAACCGGCGAGTGCCGCCACGGCCTGGCCGCTGCGGTTCATGTAGGTGGTGGGAATCAGCAGACGAACATCCTGACCCTGATGCGAATAGCGCCCGGTCAGGCCGAAATATTTGCGATCGGCCACAAGATTCACATTCTGTGCGTGGGCGATGCGCTCAACAAAAAGGGCCCCTGCGTTATGCCGGGTCTGGTCGTATTCGGCGCCTGGATTTCCCAGGCCAACGATCAGTTTGATGGCAGTCACGATAGGGGCCCTTCCTTGGAGTGGTGGATAACATCGCCGCAATCAGGAGAAGCGGCGAAAGTGGACGAAAAATGCTCATTTACCATGGATGTAAACTCCGCGTTCTCGCCCGCTTTCTCGCTACGTTCCAGTCCGCGATGTTACTTGCTCACTCCGGCTTGGCAGAGTGAATTACTCTGCTGCGCCTTCTTCAGCTTCTGGAGCTACGCGTGGAGCGTGTACGTTTGCAACAGCTTTGTCGTCACCGTGAGCCAGTGCAACGAACTCAACGCCTTTAGGGGCTTTGAGGTCGGACAGGTGGACGATTGCGCCGATTTCCAGAGCCGACAGGTCGACTTCGATGAACTCAGGCAGATCTTTCGGCAGGCAAGTTACTTCGATTTCGTTCAGGACGTGCGAGATCTCGCCGCCTTTCTTGATCGGAGCTTCTTCACCAACAAAGTGCACAGGCACGATAGCGGTCAGTTTCTGACCAGCTACAACGCGTACGAAGTCAGCGTGCAGAACGTGACCCTTGGACGGGTGACGTTGCAGAGCTTTGATGATGACGTTCTGCTTTTTGCCGCCAACGTTCAGTTCGATAACGTGGCTGTAGGCAGCATCGTTTTCGAGCAGTTTGGCAACTTCTTTGGCCAGCATGCTGATGGATTCAGGGGCTTTTTCGCCACCGTAAACAACAGCTGGAACCAGAGCGGCGAGACGACGCAGGCGGCGGCTCGCACCTTTCCCCAGGTCGGAACGCACTTCAGCATTCAGAGTAAAATCGTTCATTTTGTATCTCCAAAATAGCCATGACCGAGTGGCGTTTGCGACCAGCGCCGAACGCGGTATGGGCAAAAAAGCCCCGCCCCGACAGGAATGCCGGGGCGGGGCGCTTTTCGTCAACGAGACATTTCGAGAAGGGCAGGGCCCTTAACGGAACATCGCACTGATCGATTCTTCATTGCTGATGCGGCGAACCGCTTCGGCAACAACCGGTGCGATATCCAGTTGACGGATACGTGCACAGGCTTGTGCTGCAGCGGACAGCGGGATGGTGTTAGTCACCACCAGCTCGTCCAGCACGGAATTTTCGATATTCTCGATGGCCCGACCCGACAGCACAGGGTGTGTGCAGTAGGCAAAGACCTTGGCTGCGCCATGCTCTTTCAGGGCCTTTGCCGCGTGGCACAGAGTGCCGGCGGTATCGACCATGTCATCGACCAGAATGCAGGTACGCCCTTCGACATCACCGATGATATGCATCACTTCAGAGTGATTGGCTTTCTCACGGCGTTTGTCGATGATCCCGAGATCCACGCCCAGCGACTTGGCAACAGCACGTGCACGCACGACGCCACCAATGTCCGGGGACACAATCATCAGGTTTTCGAAGCGCTGATCTTCAATGTCATCCACCAATACCGGGGAGCCGTAGATGTTATCTACCGGAATATCGAAGAAACCCTGAATCTGGTCAGCATGCAGATCAACCGTGAGAACACGGTCGATGCCGACTACGGTAAGCATGTCAGCGACGACTTTCGCGCTGATAGCCACACGTGCGGAACGCGGACGGCGATCCTGACGGGCATAACCAAAATAAGGAATAACAGCAGTGATACGAGTAGCCGAGGAGCGGCGGAAGGCATCAGCCATCACTACCAGTTCCATCAGGTTATCGTTGGTCGGAGCGCAAGTCGGCTGAATAATGAAAACGTCTTTACCGCGAACGTTTTCATTGATCTCTGCAGTAATTTCGCCGTCGGAAAACTTGCCGACAGAGATGTCACCGAGAGGGATATGCAGCTGACGTACAACACGCCGAGCCAGATCGGGGTTAGCGTTCCCCGTAAAGACCATCATCTTGGACACGCGCAGTACCTAGAGGCTGAGGGTAACCTGGATGAGTATAGAAAATGGCAGGGGCGGCTGGATTCGAACCAACGCATGGCAGGATCAAAACCTGCTGCCTTACCGCTTGGCGACGCCCCTGTATCTGTTGCATCAAGTGCCGAGCACTTGGTTCCTTTAGAGCAGACTTTGCAGCTTGCGATGCAACATCGAAACGTTGCTTCCTTTCGCTACAAACCCTGTAAGGGTCTCTGTCAGAAGGGCCGAGACTTTATCAGCTTCAGCTTTGCTTGGGAAGCCCCCAAACACACAACTTCCAGTTCCGGTGAGCTTTGCTTCGGTAAATTTACCTAACAAATCCAACGCGTTACGTACTTCTGGATAACGCCTTGCAACCACCGGCAAGCAGTCATTTCGACTGTTTCCCTCGGGAACGGGGCGCACTTTAATGGGCGGCGTGTTACGTGTCAACAATGGATCTGAAAAAATTTCTGCCGTACTTACAGAGACTTGCGGTACGAGCACCAGATACCACGGTTCTTCGGGATCGACCGGGGTGAGTTTCTCGCCCACGCCTTCGGCAAAAGCCGCATGACCGCGGACGAAAACCGGAACGTCAGCACCCAGCGAAAGACCCAGCGCGGCCAGGCGATCTTCATCCCAGCCCAGTTGCCACAAATGATTCAGACCGAGCAAAGTAGTCGCCGCGTTCGAGCTGCCGCCACCAATGCCGCCACCCATGGGCAGCACTTTATCAATCCAGATGTCGATACCGAGTGCGCAGCCGGATTGTTCTTGCAGCATTTTCGCTGCACGCACGATCAGGTTGCTGTCATGCGGCACGCCTTCAAATTCGGTGTGCAGCTGAATCACGCCGTCATCACGCACGGCAAACGTGATTTCGTCGCCGTAATCGACAAACTGAAACAGCGTCTGCAACTCGTGATAACCGTCTTCACGGCGACCGAGAATGTGCAGCATCAGGTTGAGCTTTGCTGGCGATGGCAGGGTCAGGCGTGCAGCGGTCATGCGTTATTGCCCCAACTTGCGCGGTTGCCAGGTCTTAATCACCAGCGTCACGTCGAGGTCGGTGCCGTGCAGTTTGATGCGCTCGGGCAACCAGTAGCCGTTTTGTTCGGTGTAGGCGGTGTATTCGACTTTCCAGCCATCCTGTTCAAGGTCGGCCAGACGGCTGTCGGCGTCCAGATTCAGACGACTTTTGCTGCCCGGAGCTGGCAGACCACGTACCCACCAGGCCAGATTTGACACCGGCAGTTTCCAGCCAAGCTGCTCTTGCAGCAGGTCTTCTGGAGATTGCGATTCGTAGCGGCCCTGATTGGCGACTTCCAGCGATACTTTGCCCGGACGTCCGGTCAAGCGTGCAGCGCCACGACCCAATGGGCCGGACAGGCGGATGTCGTAATAGTCCTGGCGCTGCAGCCAGAACAACGTGCCGCTGCCGGAATCTTTCGGTGCGCGGATGCCGATCTTGCCGTCGATCTGCCAGCCGTCGAGGCCGGTCAGCTGTTGTTTGTTCGCGGCCCATTGAGCCGGACTGCCGTGGCCTTCGACCGATTCGCGAGCGCCGAAACCCGCGCAACCGGCGAGCAGGGCGATGAAGCTGAAAACAATAACGTGGCGCAAAAACATGAGTTAAAGAGTCTCGGATCCGGTCAGGCGCTTGATGGTGCTGCGCAGAATGGTGCTGTCGGGCTGATCCTTGAGGAATTTGCCCCAGATTTGTTTGGCTTCACGCTGGTTGCCCTTGGCCCACAACACTTCGCCGAGGTGCGCGGCGACTTCGTGATCCGGGAAACGCTCCAGCGCCTGGCGCAGGTATTTCTCGGCGTCATCCAGATTGCCCATGCGGTAATTCACCCAGCCAAGGCTGTCGAGGACCGCCGGGTCTTCCGGATTGATCTGGTGTGCCTGCTCGATCAGCGCTTTGGCCTCAGCGTAGCGTGTCGTCCGGTCAGACAGGGTGTAGCCCAAAGCGTTCAGCGCCATGGCGTTGTCCGGGTCGCGCTTGATGATCAGGCGCAGGTCTTTTTCCATCTGTGCCAGGTCATTGCGTTTTTCCGCGAGCATGGCCCGGGTGTACAGCAAGTTCAGGTCGTCCGGGTATTGCAGCAATGCCTGTTGCAAGACTTTCCAGGCTTTGTCGTCCTGTTTATTGGCCGACAGGGTTTCCGATTCGATCAGATACAACTGAATGGCGTAATCCGGTTCTTCGTCACGCTGGGCCGCCAGTTTGCTTTGCGCTTCAGCGGTCTTGCCGTTGTTCATCAGAATATCGGCCTGACGCAATTGTGCCGGCAGATAGTCGTTGCCCGGGCCAACCTGCGCATATTCGATGAGCGCGCCTTGCGGGTCGTTGCGCTCTTCGGCAATGCGACCCAGGTTCAAGTGCGCGGAGTCAACGTGGCTTTCGCGGGCGATCAAGTCTTCCAGATAGCCTTTGGCCTCGTCCCAGGCCTTGGCTTCCAGGCACACCAGCGCCAGCGAGTAACGCAGTTCGTCGTCTTCCGGGTATTGCTGAACGAGGCTGGAGAACTCGGCCTTGGCGTCGTCCATTCGGTCCTGTTCGACCAGCATGCGTGCGTAAGTCAGACGCAGGCGTTTGTCGTCCGGGTATTTCTTGATGCTTTTTTGCAGCAGCGGCAGCGCTTCGCCGCCGCGATTCATCAACTGAAGCAGGCGGGCGCGCAGCAGAATCGGCGCTATTTCGCCTTCTTCCGGTGGATGGTCTTCGAGCAGGGTCAGTGCCGCACGATTGTCGCCGTCCTGCTGCAACAGCAGGGCCTTGCCGAAAATCAGCTGGCTGTTGTTCGGATGACGCTGCAACAAACGGTCGAAGCTTTTCATCAGACCGTTACGGGTTTCCTGATCGGTGTCGGCCGCTGACAGCGCGAGGAAGTCGAAATGGGTGTCGCCCTTGCCTTGCAGGACTTTCTCCATATAGACCATCGAGTCGTCGTAACGCCCGGCGCGTGCCAGTTGCACGGCGGCGGCGCGTTGCGCTTCGAGATCGTCCGGGGCGTTTTTCGCCCAGATCAGCGCGGTATCGAGGGCCGGTTGATCGGCGCCCAGATATTCGGCAATACGGAACGCACGCTCGGAAACACCCGGATCCTGGGTGTTGATGGCCTGGGTCACGTAGTTATCCAAGGCAATGTCGAAGCGATTGCGCTGGCCGGCGAGTTCGGCGCTCAACAGACTGAAAACGGTTTCTTCGCTGAACGAGCTGTAAACCTTGGGTTTTTCAGGCGCGGGCGTGGTGTCTTCGACCGGCGGCGTACCGTCCGGCGACACGGGTGCCAAGGCCTGGCAGCCGCTGAGGAAGACAAAAGCGAGGAGCAACGCGGAGGATCTATTCATATAGGAAGAGGACGACTAACCTGCGGTCGGATCATCATGACACAAGCTTTGGGCCAAACATAACCGCTCAGGCAATTTACGCTGATCCCATGGAGGGGCTGCCGCAGGCTGCGATCTTTTGATTCTGGTTTTTTCAACAGCAAGATCAAAAGATCGCAGCCTGCGGCAGCTCCTGCATGGGTTGGTGTGTACATGAACGAGAATGGATCGCAGCATAAGATGGATACAATTGGTCCGATAGAGATCCAATAGTTGTTCTGAATCTGACGAAGTAGGACAATTGCCGGCTTCACGTCACCATCAGCGACCTTGAATGGCCTTCCTTGCACTCGGTATCAACCACAAGACTGCTTCAGTAGACGTCCGCGAGCGCGTGGCCTTTACCCCTGAGCAGCTGGTGGAGGCCTTGCAGCAGCTCTGCCGACTGACCGACAGCCGCGAAGCTGCGATCCTCTCCACCTGCAATCGCAGTGAGCTTTATATAGAGCAGGATCAGCTTTCTGCCGATATCGTGCTGCGCTGGCTGGCCGACTATCACCATTTAAGCCTCGATGAGCTGCGCGCGAGTGCTTATGTGCACGAAGATGATGCGGCAGTTCGTCACATGATGCGTGTCGCCTCCGGGCTCGACTCGCTGGTGCTGGGCGAACCGCAGATTCTCGGTCAGATGAAATCGGCCTACGCCGTGGCCCGCGAGGCCGGCACCATCGGGCCGTTGCTCGGGCGACTGTTTCAAGCGACGTTCAACGCCGCGAAGCAAGTGCGCACCGACACCGCCATCGGTGAAAACCCGGTGTCCGTGGCATTTGCGGCGGTCAGCCTGGCCAAGCAGATTTTCAGTGACCTGCAACGCAGCCAGGCGTTGCTGATCGGCGCCGGCGAGACCATCACCCTGGTCGCCCGCCATCTGCACGAACTGGGGGTCAAACGCATCGTCGTCGCCAACCGGACGCTGGAGCGCGCCAGCCTGTTGGCGGAGCAATTCGGTGCCCACGCGGTGTTGTTGTCGGACATCCCGGCAGAACTGGTGCGCAGCGATATCGTCATCAGCTCGACCGCCAGTCAGTTGCCGATCCTCGGTAAGGGCGCGGTGGAAAGCGCATTGAAGCTGCGCAAGCACAAGCCGATATTCATGGTCGACATCGCCGTGCCGCGGGATATCGAGCCGGAAGTCGGCGAACTGGACGACGTTTACCTCTATAGCGTCGACGATCTCCACGAAGTGGTCGCCGAAAACCTCAAGAGCCGTCAGGGCGCAGCGCAAGCGGCCGAAGAGATGGTCTCGATTGGCGCCGACGATTTTATGGTGCGTCTGCGCGAACTGGCGGCGGTCGATGTGCTCAAGGCCTATCGTCAACAGAGCGAACGCCTGCGCGACGAAGAGTTGCAAAAGGCCCTGCGCCTGCTGGCCAATGGCGGCAACGCCGAAGATGTGCTCGGGCAACTCGCTCGTGGCCTGACCAATAAACTGTTGCATGCGCCCAGCGTGCAATTGAAAAAGCTTTCTGCCGAAGGCCGCCTCGATGCGCTGGCCATGGCCCAGGAACTCTTTGCCCTCGAGGGCTCACCGGATAGCTTTTCGGATAAAAAACCGCAATGAAAGCGTCACTGCACAATAAGCTGGACACTCTCCAGGATCGTTTCGAGGAACTGACCGCGCTGCTCGGCGACGGCGAAATCATTGCCGATCAGACCAGGTTCCGCGCGTATTCCAAGGAATACGCCGAACTCGAGCCCGTCGTACACGCCTATCAAAAGCTGCTCAGCGTACAAAGCGATCTTGAAGGCGCGCAGGCGCTGCTCAAGGACAGCGACCCGGACATGCGTGAAATGGCCGTGGAAGAAGTCCGCGAAGCCAAAGAACTGCTGGTGACCCTGGAAGCCGATCTGCAACGCATGTTGCTGCCCAAGGATCCCAATGACGGCCGCAACGTCTTCCTCGAAATTCGCGCCGGCACCGGTGGCGACGAGGCGGCGATCTTCTCCGGCGACCTGTTCCGCATGTACTCGCGTTACGCCGAGCGGCGGGGCTGGCGTGTGGAAATTCTCTCGGAGAACGAGGGCGAACACGGTGGCTATAAAGAAGTCATCGCCCGCATTGAAGGCGACAACGTTTACGGCAAGCTGAAATTCGAATCCGGCGCGCACCGCGTACAGCGTGTACCCGCCACTGAATCCCAGGGCCGTATCCACACCTCGGCCTGCACTGTGGCCGTGTTGCCCGAGCCGGATGAGCGCGAAGCCATCGAGATCAACCCGGCGGACTTGCGCGTCGACACGTTCCGCTCCTCCGGGGCCGGTGGTCAGCACGTCAACACCACTGACTCGGCGATCCGCATCACGCACATACCGACCGGCACCGTCGTCGAGTGTCAGGAAGAACGTTCTCAGCACAAGAACCGTGCCCGCGCGATGGCTTGGCTGTCGGCCAAACTCAACGATCAGCAAACCGCTGCGGCAGCCAATGCGATTGCCAGCGAGCGTAAATTGCTGGTCGGTTCCGGCGACCGTTCCGAGCGCATTCGTACCTACAACTTTGCTCAGGGCCGGGTCACCGACCACCGCGTCAACCTGACCCTGTACTCCCTTGATGAAATTCTCGCCGGTGGCGTTGAAGCGGTGATCGAGCCTTTGCTGGCCGAGTACCAGGCCGACCAACTCGCTGCGATAGGTGAATAAATGACCATCATTGCCAGCCTGTTGCGTGCCGCCGAACTCCCGGATTCGCCCACTGCGCGTCTGGACGCCGAATTGCTCCTCGCCGCGGCGCTGGGCAAATCGCGCAGCTTTCTGCACACCTGGCCCGAGCGCATCGTGCCGAGTGAAGCAGCGTTGACCTTTGCCGAGTACCTGCAACGTCGTCGTGGCGGTGAGCCTGTGGCGTACATCCTCGGCCAGCAGGGTTTCTGGAAACTGGATCTGGAAGTGGCGCCGCATACGCTGATCCCGCGTCCCGATACCGAACTGCTGGTGGAAGCGGCGCTGGAATTGCTGCCCGCGACGCCGGCCACAGTCCTCGACCTCGGTACTGGCAGCGGCGCGATTGCCCTGGCCTTGGCCAGCGAGCGTCCGGCGTGGAATGTCACTGCCGTGGATCGCGTGCTGGAAGCTGTAGCACTCGCTGAACGTAACCGTCAGCGTCTGCATTTGAACAACGCCACGGTGCTGAGCAGCCATTGGTTCAGCTCGCTGGCGGGTCAGCGTTTTCAGTTGATCATCAGCAACCCGCCGTACATCGCCGCCGCAGATCCGCACCTGGTTGAAGGCGATGTGCGCTTCGAACCGGCCAGCGCATTGGTCGCCGGTGAAGACGGGCTCGACGATCTGCGCTTGATCGTCGCCCAAGCCCCGGATCATCTGGAGGCCGGTGGCTGGCTGATGCTCGAACATGGCTATGATCAAGCCGAAGCCGTACGCGATCTGCTACTGACTCGTGGCTTCGAAGAAGTCCACAGCCGCACCGATCTGGGCGGTCATCAACGCATCAGTCTGGGACGCCTGCCGTGCTGAATGATCAGGAATTGCTGCGCTACAGCCGGCAGATTCTCCTGCAACACATCGACATCGATGGCCAGTTGAAGCTCAAGGACAGTCGCGTCCTCATCGTCGGTCTCGGCGGTCTCGGCGCGCCAGTAGCTTTGTATCTGGCCGCCGCGGGTGTCGGCGAATTGCATCTGGCGGATTTCGACACGGTCGACCTGACCAACCTGCAACGTCAGATCATTCACGACACCGACAGCGTTGGCATGAGCAAGGTCGATTCGGCGCTCAAGCGCCTGGGCGCGATCAATCCCGAGATTCAACTGATTGCTCATCGTCAGGCGCTGGACGAGGACTCTCTCGCCGCTGCCGTGACCGCGGTGGATCTGGTGCTCGACTGTTCCGACAATTTTTCCACCCGCGAAGCGGTCAACGCGGCGTGTGTGGCCGCGCGCAAACCGCTGGTCAGCGGCGCGGCGATTCGCCTTGAAGGGCAACTGTCGGTGTTCGACCCGCGCCGCGACGAGAGCCCGTGCTACCACTGTTTGTACGGGCACGGCAGCGAAGCCGAGCTGACCTGCAGCGAGGCGGGCGTGGTCGGGCCTCTGGTCGGTCTGGTCGGCAGTCTGCAGGCGCTGGAGGCGTTGAAAGTGCTGGTCGGCTTCGGTGAGCCGCTGGTGGGGCGGCTGCTGTTGATCGATGCCCTTGGTTCGCGCTTCCGGGAGCTGCGCGTCAAGCGTGATCCGGGTTGCAGCGTCTGTGGCTCGCGCCATGCGTGAAGCGCCGATCGGCGTGTTCGATTCCGGTGTCGGCGGCTTGTCGGTACTGGCGGAAATCCAGCGACTGTTGCCCAACGAGTCGTTGTTGTACGTCGCCGATTGCGGGCATGTTCCCTACGGCGAAAAGACCCCGCAATTCATCCGCCAGCGCTGTAGCGTGATGGCCGGTTTTTTCCGCGAGCAGGGCGCCAAGGCGTTGGTGCTCGCCTGCAATACCGCCACCGTGGCCGGCGTTGCCGATCTGCGTTGCGACTTTCCCGATTGGCCGATTGTCGGTATGGAGCCAGCGGTTAAACCGGCGGCGGCAGCCACCCGCAGCGGTGTGGTGGGCGTGCTCGCCACCACCGGCACGTTGCAGAGTGCCAAGTTCGCCGCCTTGCTTGATCGCTTTGCCACCGATGTACGCGTGATCACTCAGCCGTGTCCAGGCCTGGTCGAGCTGATCGAGAGCGGCGATCTGCACAGCCCGCAATTGCGTGCGCTGTTGCAGAGCTACGTTGATCCGTTGCTGGCCAACGGCTGCGACACGATCATACTGGGCTGCACCCACTATCCCTTCCTCAAGCCGATGCTCAAGTCGATGATCCCCGAAGACATCAGCCTGATCGATACCGGCGCCGCCGTCGCGCGACAGCTTCAGCGCTTGTTGGCCGAGCGCAATCTGCTCGCCGAGGGGCCAAGTCAAGCGGCAAAGTTCTGGACCAGCGCCGATCCGGGTCATTTCAGAAATGTCCTTCCTGTTCTATGGCATTCGTCTGGCAGCGTAAAACCCTTCGATTTGTAAAAATAATGTGAAAGAAACATGGGAATCGGCTGAACTTCTGTTCGAGCGCAGATTTCTATAGCGTTGAATCACCTTAAAAACCAAACGATCGTTCCGGAAAAGGAAGTTTCAAAGTGAAGCGACTATTCTGCTTGGCCGCGATTGCGGCCGCACTAATGGGGCAAAGTATTACTGCACAAGCTGCCGGCGTTGAATTCGCCGTTGGCGCGACAAGCGATTCAACCATGACTTATCGTCTTGGGATGAATTTCGACTGGGACAAAAGCTGGCTGCAGAGTGACGTCGGTCGCCTGACCGGTTACTGGAGCGGTGCCTACACCTACTGGGAAGGTGACAAGACTTCCAGCAACAACAGCCTGTCGTTCTCGCCGGTATTCGTTTATGAATTTGCCGGCCAGTCGGTCAAGCCGTATGTGGAAGCGGGGATTGGCGTGGCGGCGTTCTCCAATACCAAGTACGAATCCAACAACATCGGCGGCTCTTTCCAGTTCGAAGATCGCCTCGGTTTTGGTCTGCGTTTCAACGGCGGGCATGAAGTCGGGATCCGTGCGACGCACTATTCCAACGCCGGCCTGGCCAGCAGTAACGACGGCGTAGAAAGTTACGCGCTGCACTACACCATGCCGCTGTAACCCGCCGTTGTAGGAGCCGAGCTTGCTCGCGAAAGCGGTGACTCAGTCAAAACATTCATCGACTGACACCACGCCTTCGCGAGCAAGCTCTGCTCCTACAAAACCGAGGGGATCAGCGGGCAGTAACGATGGCGTAGAACGTTACGCGCTGCACTACACCATGCCGCTGTAACCCCGGCCTTGTAGGAGCCAAGCTTGCTCGCGAAAGCGGTGACCCAGTCAAAACGTTCATCGACTGACACCACGCCTTCGCGAGCAAGCTCTGCTCCTACAAGCCCGAGGGGATCAGCGGGCAGTAACGACGGCGTAGAAAGTTACGCGCTGTACTACACCATGCCGCTGTAACCCGCCCTTGTAGGAGCCGAGCTTGCTCGCGAAAGCGGTGCCCCAGTCAAAACGTTCATCGACTGACACCACGCCTTCGCGAGCAAGCTCTGCTCCTACAAAACCGGGGGGATCAGCGGTAGGCGGTGGCGATGCCCTGGCGCTCTTCGATGCACTCCGGAGCGCCCATTTCGAATTCGCGGCAAATCAGCGGACGTTTCTCATAGATCGTGCACATCATCGTGTCGCGATCCAGCGCCGCGCACCAGCCGTCGTCCAGACGCAGCATCACTTCACCACCCCACTCATCGGTATCGATAAAACGATCAGGCACGCCGGTGTCGGTGATCAGCATCACTTCGAGCTGACAGCAGCAGGCTGCGCAGGTCGAGCAGGTGACAGCAGGCTCAGTGATTTGCTGGTGGGGAATGGTTTTCATGGCGGCAGTGTAAGGCAGCGACCGATGACTGTGTGAAAGGTCTGACGGACGCTCAGTTGGCCAGCCGCCGAGCCATCGCGTGCAATAACGGAAACAGTAGCGCCCAGAGCAAGCCGATGCCAATCAGCGTCGGTAACTCGCCGTAGGGAAACTGCACCCCGGCCAGTCGTCCACCGCCGTAATACGACATTGCTCCACCCACCGCGCCGAGTGCGCTTGCCAGCCACCACGGCCGGGCGCTCCATTGCAGGCAATGACGCAGCGTGGTCGCGAGCAACGCCCAGAGCAGCATCAGCCACAACGGGATCAGCGGCGACAGATCCTGAAACGCAAACACGCCTACAGCGCGCAGAACGCTGTCGACCGCCGTGCCGACGATCACCACGCTCAGAATCAGGCGCCCCTCGGCCGCCCAACTGCTGATCCAGCACAGATGAATCACCAACACCGCCAACGCCAGCAACAACCACAAACTGTTGCCGCCGAGCACGCAGGTCAGCCAGCCGATCTGGAACAACAGCGCGTTGGCCAGCCGCTCAAGCATCGAAACGGCCCAGCAGCGGTGCTGTCATCGCGTCGGGTTTGGCCAGTAACAGTTGCGCGGTGCCGATGGTGCGTTCGAGAAAACCGCCTTCGCAGTAGCACAGGTAAAACTCCCACAGCCTGAGGAAGTAATCGTCGTAACCCAACTCGCTCAGACGGCCATGGGCGCGGCGAAAATTCTCGTGCCACAGGCGCAGGGTCTTGGCGTAGTGCAGGCCGAAATCTTCCATGTGCAGCAGGTTCATGTCGGTTTCGCGGCTGACCACTTCGAGCATCTTCTGTACGCAGGGCAGGGCGCCGCCCGGGAAGATATAACGCTGAATGAAATCGACGCCACGCTTGGCCTGTTCATAGCGCTGCTCACGGATGGTGATGGCCTGGATCAGCATCAGGCCATTGCTTTTGAGCAGATGCGCGCACTGTTTGAAGTACGTCGGCAGAAAGCGATGGCCGACCGCTTCGATCATCTCGATCGACACCAGTTTGTCGTATTCGCCGGTGAGGTCGCGGTAGTCCTCAAGCAACAACGTCACTTGATTCTGCAAACCGAGTTGTTCGATACGTTGTGCGGTGAACGCGTACTGCTCTTTCGACAGCGTCGTTGTGGTGACGCGGCAACCGTAGTTCTGCGCGGCGTAGAGCGCCATGCTGCCCCAACCGGTGCCGATCTCCAGCAAATGATCGCTGGGCTTGAGCGCGAGCTTCTGGCAGATACGCTCGAGTTTGTTCAGTTGTGCTTGCTCCAGGCTGTCTTCGGGCGAAAGGAACTGCGCCGCCGAATACATCATGGTCGGGTCGAGAAACTGCTCGAACAGATCGTTGCCGAGGTCGTAATGCGCCGCGATGTTCTTCTGTGAACCCTTGCGGGTGTTGCGGTTGAGCCAGTGCAGGCCCTGCACCAACGGCCGGCTGAGGCGGGCCAGGCCGCCCTCCATCGCATCGAGCACGTCGAGGTTGCTGACGAACACGCGCACCACCGCGGTCAAGTCCGGTGAACTCCAGTAACCGTGGATAAATGCCTCGCCCGCGCCGATCGAACCATTGCTGGCAACCATGCCCCAGACTGCCGCATCGGTGACGTGGATTTCCCCCAGCAATGCACTGCCCGGCGTGCCGAACAACAGCTGTTCGCCATCCTCGACCACCAGCAATTGCCCGTGTTTAAGCTGACCCAATTGGCGCAATACGCCGCGGCGCAGCAGCGAACCGGTCAAACCGTTAGTGCTGAGCCGACTGACCGACAGGCTAGAGGATTTCATGGCGGTGCTCCTTGGGAGGCACAGTGGCGGTTTGAAAGCTGCCGTCGGCAGCCTGATGAGCAAAGATCGGTGCGCGTTTGAGCAGCAGTCGCAGCGCTTGCCAGTAGATGGCCAATGCGGTTTTTGCGGTCATCCACGGAAAACGTCGCAGGTAGCGATGCAGGCTGTCGCGGTCAAGCGCCTCGCGCTGCAGGTTGAGGGTCGCATCGAACAGTTTTTGTTCGCCCTGCCAGTCGGCCATGTGCACGCCGAGGGTTTGCGCGGCGGGGCTGAAACTCATGCGGTATTCAAGATCGCGCGGCAGGAAGGGCGAAACGTGGAAGGCCTTGGCCACCGCAAAGTGCTGATGAAAGTCCTGCAGGTTGGCGGGTGCGCGCGCCGGCAACACATAGTGATAGCGCTCGCGCCACGGCGTGTTGGTGACTTCGCAGACAATCGCCGCCAGTTGCCCGTCGGCTTCGTGGCAATAAAAGAAACTCACCGGGTTGAACGACAAGCCCCAACTGCGTGCCTGGGTCAGCAGGCAGACCGAGCCTTGTGGCTCATGACCGATGGCGGCGCCGACCTGCTGGCGCACGGCATCGATCAGGCGCACGCCGCGACCGGTGAAGGTTTTCAGGTAGTCGGTCTCGCGAAAGGAGAACGGCGCAAAGCGACTGCGCCCAGCCAGCGGCGACAACGCCAGCACTGCCTCCTGTTCGCTCAGATCGAGGTAGAGCAAGCCGATCTTGTAGCGGAACGCATGCTGGCGCGGCGAGAAACGCCGATGACCGATCCAGCCGCTGTAAAGGGCGCTGTTCATAACGTTTCCCCGAACGACGACGCTACCCGCAGTGCGCTGACTACGCCGTCTTCATGGAAGCCGTTGGCCCAATAGGCACCGCAATAATGGGTGTGCTGCTCGCCGTCCAGTTCCGCCCAGCGGTTTTGTGCCGCCACGGCCGCCAGGCTGTATTGCGGGTGCGCGTAGGTGTACTTGGCGAGCACTTTGAACGGGCTGATGCCGGCGCTCTGGTTGAGGCTGACGCAGAACGTGGTGTCGCTCTGGATGCCCTGCAGAATGTTCATGTCGTAGGTGACGGCGGCCAGGGTATGGCCAGACCCGCCGAGGCGATAATTCCAGCTCGCCCACGCCAGTTTGCGTGTTGGCAGCAAACGCGTATCGGTGTGCAGCACCACCTCGTTGTCGGCGTAGGGCAGGGCGCCGAGGATCGCGCGTTCGGCATCGCTCGGGGTGGCCAGCAGTTGCAGCGCCTGATCGCTGTGGCAGGCGAACACCACTTTGTCGAAGTGCTCGATGCCGGCGGGGCTGTGGATAACCACGCCGTGCTCATCGCGATCGACGCGGTGCACCGGGCAGTTCAGGCGGATCTTGTCTTTGAAGGGCGCGGTCAGCGGTGCGATGTAGGCGCTGGAACCGCCTTCGATGACTTGCCATTGCGGGCGATCACTGACTGACAGCAGTCCATGGTTTTTGAAAAAACGCACAAAGAACTGCAGCGGAAAATTGAGCATCTCGGCCATCGACATCGACCAGATCGCTGCGCCCATCGGCACGATGTAATGCAGGATGAAGCGCTCGCCGTATTGGCCTGCCTTGAGGTAGTCGTCGAGCGTCATGTCGCTGGCGATGCGCAGTTCGGCGAGGTCGCGCTGAGCCTCTTTGTTGAAGCGCAGAATATCGCGCAGCATGCCCCAGAACCCCGGCGAAAGCAGATTGCTGCGCTGGGCGAACAGGCTGTTGAGGTTGTTGCCGTTGTACTCCAGGCCGGTGTCTGGATCGGTCACCGAAAAACTCATCTCGGTCGCCTTGAAAGGCACCCCGAGCTGCCCGAGCAAGCGAATGAAATTCGGGTAGGTCCAGTCGTTGAACACGATGAAACCGGTGTCCACTGCGTATTCGCGACCGTCGACGGTGACGTTGACCGTGTGCGTGTGGCCGCCGACCCAGTCGCTGGCCTCGAACACGTGCACGTCATGGCGGCGATTGAGCAGGTGGGCGCAAGTAAGCCCGGCGATCCCGCTGCCGACGATGGCGATTTTCATGCTGGATCTCGCAGCGGCGGCGACTTGCGCACCATGCGCTTGCCAATCGCCAACTGGAGGCTTGCGGGGAGTTTCGACAGCGGCCACAGCGCCGCCATGAACAATGCCGGGAAAGCGATTTCCAGTGGCCGATCCTGAAGTTTGGCGAAGATGTGCCGCGCGGCTTTATCCACAGGCCAACTGAGCGGCATCGGGAAGTCGTTTTTCGCCGTCAGCGGCGTTTCGACGAAACCGGGGCTGACCACGGTGACTTCAATGCCTTCGTCCGCCAGATCGATGCGCAGCGATTCGAACAGGTAACGCAGCCCGGCTTTCGATGCGCCATAGGCTTCGGCACGCGGCAATGGCAGATAAGTCACCGAGCTGGCGACACCCACCAAATGTGGCGCGGTGCCTTTGCGCAACAGGGGCAGGGCGGCTTCGATGCAATAGCTGCTGGCGAGCAGATTGGTGCGCACCACGTGCTCGATGATCGAGGCGTCGAACTGTTTCGCATCGACGTACTCGCAGGTGCCGGCGTTGAGAATCACCGAGTCCAGCGAGCCCCAGTCTTCGGCGATCTGTTCGCCGATTTCACGGACGGTCTGGCTGTTGGTCAGGTCTCCCGGCACCACCAGCACTTGGCCCGGATAGCGTTGCGACAAGACTTTGAGCGGTGCGATCTGACGCGCGCTGACCGCCAGGTGCGCGCCGGTTTTGAGGATCTCTTCAGACAGCGCGGCGCCGATGCCACTGCTGGCCCCGGTCAACCAATAACGCCGTTGTGGTGTACGACTCATCCCATTCTCCTTTTTAGCCAGGCGATCACCCGGCCCAATACGGGTAAATGTTCATACAACAGTGCCCCGGCATCGAAGTAATCCCGGTGGCGATAGACCTTGTCGCGCCAGAGCAGATGCGAGCAGCCGCTGACGCGTATGACGCGACCACCCGCCAGACGCGGATGGCGATAACTCATGACCCAGCGCAAATAACCTTCGCAATCGCTGATCTGGTCGAAGCCATGAAAGTCGAAACGCAGTTCGCTGACGTTGGCGTACAACTCGCTAAAGTAGGTGCGCAACTGTGTCAGCCCCTGCACCTCGTGCAACGGGTCGGTGAAGTGAATGTCATCGCTGTACAGCTCGCCCAGCCGGTGCAGGTTGTCTTTGTTCAACTCGCAGAACTGGCGGGCGAAACGGCGCAGGAATTCACTCATCGCCATCTCCGGTAGGTGCACGTGACGGCAGGTTCTTGAACGCGGCCAAGGCACGCTCGCGTGAAGCGCTGAGGTTAACGATCGGCGCGGGATAATCGGCGACGCCGAACAGCCCGCCGAGATGGGCCGGGTTATGAATTTCCTTTTTGTTGAGCCCGGCCAGTTCAGGCAGCCAGTGCTTGATGAACAGGCCTTCGCTGTCGAATTTTTCCGACTGGCTCAACGGGTTGAAAATGCGGAAGTACGGAGCCGAATCAGTGCCCGTCGACGAGCTCCATTGCCAGCCGCCGTTGTTCGCGGCCAGGTCGCCGTCGATCAAGTGACGCATGAAAAAGCGTTCGCCTTCGCGCCAGTCGATCAGCAGGTTTTTGGTCAGGAACATCGCCACGACCATGCGCAGGCGATTGTGCATCCAGCCGGTGTCGAGCAATTGGCGCATCGCCGCGTCGATGATCGGCAGGCCGGTGCGCGCTTCCTGCCACGCGGCGAGGTCGTCGGGCGCATCGCGCCAGGCCAGCGCTTCGGTTTCCGGGCGGAAGGCGCGATGGCGCGAGACCCGTGGATAACCGACCAGAATGTGTTTGTAGAACTCGCGCCACAACAGCTCGTTGATCCAGGTGACGGCGCCGACCTTGCCGCTTTCGAATTCACCCTGATTGCTTTGCAGGGCGGCGTGCAAACATTGGCGCGGTGAGATGACGCCGGCGGCCAGATAAGCCGAGAGCTGGCTGGTGCCGGGCTTGGCCGGGAAGTCGCGTTCGCTTTGGTAGTAGTCGATTTGCGCGTCGGTGAACGTATCGAGGCGGCGTCGGGCTTCGTGTTCGCCCGCCGGCCAAAGGGCGCGCAGGGAGTCGCTCGGTGTGGCGAAGCCTTTGACAGAGGCTGGAACCGGGTCACTGTCGAGCGCAAGTTTTGCCTGCTTGCCGGGGGCTTTGACCAACGACGGCATTGAACGATGCAGGCGTTCGTAGCAGACCTTTCTGAACTGACTGAACACTTTGAAATAAGTGTCGGTCTTGGTCAGGACAGTGCCGGGCTTGAACAGCAACTGGTCGAGGTAGCTGCGAAATTCAATGCCCTCGGCCTGCAGGGTTTCGGCCACTGCTGCATCGCGACGGCTTTCGTGCACGCCGTATTCTTCGTTGGCGTGGACCGCTTCGATCTTCAATTGCCGGCAGAGCTTGAGCAGTTCCGCCGGGGCTTGATCCCAATGGGTTGCCGTGCGGATCAATAAGGGAATGTTCAGTTCGCCGAGGCTTTTGCTCAGCTCATCGAGATTGCGCAGCCAGAAATCGACTTTGCACGCAGCATCGTCGTGTTCCAGCCATTGCTGTGGGCTCAACAGGTACACGGCCACGGTCGGGCCACGGGCTGCGGCGGCCGCGAGGGCGGTGTTGTCGTGTTGGCGCAAGTCGCTGCGCAGCCAGATCAATTGCATGACATTAAACCCATGATTAAATCAGCCCACGCTGAACGAGTGCCTGGTGCGCTGAAAGCGCGTCTTCAGCCAGGTACAAATCAGCGATCTCGGAAGTTCTTACGGCCAACTCGGCGTGGTGGATGCATACCGTTGGTCCGACAATTATTTTTGGGCAACCGACTCCATTCAGTAACTTGGGTAACTGCGCAAGGTTCATGGCTTTGCTGGAATACAGCAGTACGCCACGGGCTTGCAGGTGTTCGACGGCCAGTGCCAGCTCTCCCGGCGGCAGCGGCCAGTCAAACACTTGCACCGGGCAATCGGCGCTGCTGATCAGCCACGCGCATAGCCACAGATGAGGTTCCAGTGACAGATCGGAATGATTGATCAACAACAAGGGCGCGGCGTGCAACTGACGGTTGTTATGGTAGATGCGTGCGCCGAATTTGCTGCGTAACCAGGAAAAAAAGAACACGCGCTCCATCTGCGCACCGAATTGACCCTGCCAGCGTTGTTCGAGATCGGCCAGCAGCGGCATCAGCAATTGTTCGCACAATGTGCGCGGCGGATAGAGCGCCATGGCCTGATTGACGCCGTCGTCGAGGTTGCGTTCATCGAGTTGGGTGACGGCGCTGAGCAACGTCTGGCGCAGCAGATGCCAATCGCTCTCCACGGTTTCTGTGAACGCTTGCGGGGTGTCGAGCAGCGGTTTGACCTGGCTGACGGCAACGCCGCGATTAAGCCAGGTGAGGATGGTCAGAATGCGTTGCACATGTTCGGCCGAATACAGGCGATGGCCCTTGGGCGTGCGCTGTGGGATGACCAACCCATATCGGCGCTCCCATGCACGCAAGGTGATCGCGTTGACGCCGGTCTGTCGCGCAACTTCGCGGATCGGCAGCCAGCCTTCGTCGAGGGCTTTCTTGAAGTCGGCGCCGAGGTCTTCCTGGGCGCTGGAATCGGGTTTGTCGTTCATCAGATGGCGTTTCGCAGGCTGAGGTTTTCCGGGTGCGGCTGCAGGTAAACCTGTTGCGCGATGTACGGATCGGGGTGTTGGCGAAAGTGATGCTTGAGCAGCGTCAGCGGCACCACCAGCGGCACGATGCCTTGGCGGTACTGGCCGATGACGTGAACCATTTCCTGTTTGTCTTCGGCGCTGATCGCTTGTTTCAGATAGCCGCTGATGTGCAGCAGCACGTTGCAGTGAGTGCCGCGTGTCGCGCATTTTTTCAGCGCCGCCATCAACTCGCTGAAGTAGCGTGGGCCGATTTCGCCGGGGTCGCTATGCGCCATGTTGCCCAGCAGCTTGCCGAGGGCCTTGTATTGCGGCGGGTTGTGGGCCATCAACAGGTATTTGTAGCGCGAGTGGAATTCGGTGAGGGCGCGACGGCTCAGGCCGTCGGCAAGTACTTGCTGCCAGGCGCTGTAGGCGAAGACGCGCGTGATGAAGTTCTCACGCAATACCGGATCGTTCAGGCGCCCGGCTTCTTCCACCGGCAAGTCCGGGTGGCGCGCGCAAAAGGCGTGAGCGTAGATGCCGCGTCCGCCGCCGTTCACCGGCGCGCCGTTGGCGTGGTAGACCTTGACTCGCTCCAGTCCACAGGATGGCGATTGCTGCATGAAGATGTAGCCGCAGATGCCTTCGAGTTCGCCGGCCATTTGCTCGCCGTACGCGGCCAGAGGCTTGGTGACGTTGATTGCCGGATTGACCGTGCCGATGGCTTGAGGACTTTCCGGGTCACCGACCAGGCGGATCGGTTCGCGCGGAATGCCGAGACCGATGGCGACTTCCGGGCAGACCGGGGTGAAATCGAAATACTCAGTGAGGGTGCGGCTGCACAGCCGCGATTCCTTGTGTCCGCCGTTATAGCGCACCTCGGCACCCATCAGGCAGGCGCTGATGGCGATTTTCGGTTTGGCGCAAGGAAGAGCGGACATAGTCACCTCGAATCTAAACCTGTACAGAGATCAATCTCTGTACAACATTGGCTTAGCATAGATCCAAAGGTGTACAAGTCAAATGGTTTGTATAGGTTTTTGCGCGACGACCTTGGTAGGAGCAAAGCTTGCTCGTGAAGGCGTCGGCTCATTCAATATCAATCTTGAATGTGAAATAGCGTTCGCGAGCAAGCTTTACTCCTGCCTAAGCAAAAGCGTTATTGCCAGCCGAGTAGCCAGTGCTCGTTGTTCTTGAGAATCTGCCAATCGAGGCGTTCGGCGCGTTTGGTCAGCACTGCCTGCAGTTCAACTTCCAGCACCGTGCCTTCCTCATCACGGAACAGCTCCGTCACCAGAAAGTGTCTTTCGCGATGCTGCGGGTGGGCTGCTGTCCATTTCGACAGCAGCAATTTGCGCGGATTGATACGGTTCATTGCAGGTGTTCGTGTAAGCGTCGTGCCGCTTCCTGGCCACTGAGCCATGCCCCTTCAACACGTCCTGAGAGGCACCAGTCGCCACAGGCGTACAAGCCCAGATCGGCATCGGCCAACGTGCCCCATTCATGGCCGATGGCAGGGCGGGCGTAGAGCCAGCGATGCGCAAGGCTGAAGGTCGGCGCAGGCATGGCACTGTGCAGCAATTCGGCAAACGCACCGTGCAGTTGTTCGATCACAGCCTCTTTGGACAGGTCGATATGTTGCCGGCTCCACGCGCTGGTGGCGTGCAGCACCCAGGTGTCGAGCGTGTTGTCGCGCCCCGGTTTGCTGCGATTGCGCGCCAGCCAGTCGAGCGGGCTGTCCTGCACGAAGCAACCCTCGATGGGCGTATCCAGTGGTGTATCGAAGGCGAGGGCGACGGCCCAGGTCGGGTCCATTTTCACCCCGGCGGCGGCACCGGCGAGTTTCGGCGCAGCGGCCAGCAACGCGGTGGCTTGCGGCGCGGGCGTGGCGATGACCACATGGCTGAAGGGGCCGTGAGTGAAACCTTCGGCGTCCTGCAAATGCCAGTGTTCTTCACCGCGAAAGACCTCGGTGATGCGGCAGGCGAAATGCACTTCCAGGCCATCGAGCAAGCCCCGGGTGATGGCGCTCATGCGCGGTGCGCCGACCCAACGGGTCTGCTCGTCTGGCGACAGGTTCAGCTGCCCGCCCTGATAGGTGTAGAGCTGCGGCGTCCACTCGGCGACCCAGCCCTGGCTTTGCCAACGCTGGACCTCGGTGACAAATCGCCGGTCACGAGCAGTGAAATATTGCGCGCCCATGTCCAGTGAGCCGGCGTCGCTGCGCTTGCTCGACATGCGCCCGCCGCTGCCGCGACTCTTGTCGAATAATTGGACGGTGTGCCCGCTCTCTGTCAGAGCCTGGGCGGCGGAGAGCCCGGCGATGCCGGTGCCGATGATTGCGATAGGTACAGTCATAGGGGCCTCGTTTACCTTTCTGTACAGACTACGCCGTGGATGAAACCTGTACAATTTTGTTTTTTGGTATAACTTCTAGCGTTCTCGTTCTGACAGCTTGGCCTATGGTTAAACAATAGAGCCTGCCCGATAGAAAAGATCCCTGCTTTTAAAAATAGACTAGTGATCCGGGTTAAACGCCACGCGAGGAAGATGTCATGCACATATTGCTGACCGGCGGTACTGGTTTGATAGGTCGTCAGCTCTGCAAGCACTGGTCGGGACAGGGACATCGCCTGACGGTGTGGAGTCGTCAACCGGACAAAGTCGCGAAAATCTGTGGTGCGCAGGTGCGCGCAATTGCACGGCTGGAAGACCTCGGCGATGAGCCGGTGGACGCGGTCGTCAATCTGGCCGGCGCGCCGATTGCCGATCGGCTGTGGACGCATCGGCGCAAAGCGTTGCTGTGGAGCAGCCGAATCACGCTCACCGAAACGTTGCTGGCGTGGCTCGACAGCCGCACGCGGAAACCGGCGCTGCTGATTTCGGGCTCGGCGATTGGCTGGTACGGCGATGGCGGCGAACGCGAGCTGAGCGAAGACTCGCCGCCAGTCATCGACGATTTCGCCAGCCAGTTGTGCATCGCCTGGGAGGAAACCGCATTGCGCGCCGAAGCGCAGGGCATTCGTGTGGTGCTGGTGCGCACCGGTCTGGTGTTGTCGGCCGAGGGCGGCTTTTTGTCACGGCTGTTGCTGCCGTTCAAGCTGGGGCTGGGCGGGCCATTGGGGAGCGGGCGGCAATGGATGCCGTGGATTCATATCGACGACCAAATCGCCCTGATTGATTTTCTTCTGCACCGCGATCAGGCCAGGGGTCCTTATAATGCGTGCGCGCCGAAACCTGTGCGCAATCGCGAATTTGCCAAAACGCTGGGCAGCGTGTTGCACCGCCCGGCGTTCATGCCGATGCCGAGCCTGGCACTGAAGGTTGGCCTCGGCGAGATGTCTTTGTTGTTGCTCGGTGGTCAAAAGGCCGTGCCGGCACGCTTGCTGGAAGCGGGTTTCACTTTCCAGTTCACCGATTTACGCGCGGCGTTGGACGATCTCTCCAGCCGCCTCTGAAATAGGACGTTGCATGACCGATCACGCCTTGCTTCTGGTTAACCTGGGCTCCCCGGCCTCAACCTCTGTGGCCGATGTGCGCAGCTACCTCAATCAATTCCTGATGGACCCGTACGTGATCGACCTGCCGTGGCCGGTGCGGCGTTTGCTGGTATCGCTGATCCTGATCAAACGCCCGGAGCAGTCGGCCCACGCTTATGCGTCGATCTGGTGGGAAGAAGGTTCGCCGCTGGTGGTGCTCAGCCAGCGCCTGCAACAGCAGATGAAAGCGCAGTGGACGCAGGGGCCGGTAGAACTGGCGATGCGTTATGGCGAGCCGTCGATTGAAACCTGCCTGCTGAAGCTGGTCGCGGCGGGGCACAAACGCATCACGCTGGCACCGCTGTATCCACAGTTCGCCGACAGCACCACGACCACGGTGATCGAAGAAGCGAAGCGGGTGATCCGCGAGAAGAAGCTCGATGTGAAATTATCGGTGCTGCAACCGTTCTACGATCAGCCGGAATATCTGGAAGCGCTGGTGGAAAGCGCCAAGCCGCACTTGCAGCAGGATTACGATCACTTGCTGTTGAGCTTCCACGGCTTGCCCGAGCGTCACCTGACCAAACTCGATCCGACCGGCAATCACTGCTTCAAGAATGACGATTGCTGCAAGAACGCCTCGCCGGCGGTGTTGGCCACCTGTTATCGCGCGCAATGCTTGCGCACGGCGGCGTTGTTCGCAGAGCGCATGGGCCTGCCGGATGGTAAATGGTCGGTGTCGTTTCAGTCGCGTCTGGGCCGCGCAAAGTGGATCGAACCGTACACCGAAGCGCGGCTGGATGAGCTGGGTAAAAGCGGCGTGAAGAAGTTGCTGGTGATGTGCCCGGCGTTTGTCGCCGACTGCATCGAGACGCTGGAAGAGATTGGTGATCGCGGCAAGGAACAGTTCCGCGAAGCGGGGGGCGAGGAGTTGATTCTTGTGCCGTGCCTGAATGACGATGTGCAATGGGCGAAGGCGTTGGCCACTCTATGCGAACGAGCGCCGCTGGCGCTTTAAAGCCAATCGCGAGCAGGCTCACTCCCACAAGTACAGCGTGAACCATGTGGGAGCGGGCTTTTGTGGCGAGGGGATTTATCCCCGTTGGGTTGCGAAGCAGCCCCAAACCCGGCCAATGCGGTGCAACTGGAAAACCGCATTGGCTGGATTTACGACTGCTGCGCAGCCGAGCGGGGATGAATCCCCTCGCCACAGGTATTGCGTCGACTGTTAGAGAAGCGGCTCATCCGCCTTCTTGTTCTTCCAGCCATCATTGCCCGGCAGCAGCAGGTTCAGCGCAATCGCCACCACCGCGCACAGCGCGATGCCTTTGAGGCCGAAGTCGTCCGGACCAGTGCCGGTGCCGACCAGCACACCGCCAATCCCGAACACCAGGGTCACCGACACAATCACCAGATTGCGCGCTTCGCCCAGATCGATCTTGTGACGGATCAGGGTGTTCATCCCCACCGCCGCAATCGAACCGAACAACAGGCACAGAATCCCGCCCATCACCGGCACCGGAATGCTTTGCAGCAGCGCGCCGAACTTGCCGATGAACGCCAGGCTGATGGCGAAGATCGCCGCCCAGGTCATGATTTTCGGGTTGTAGTTCTTGGTCAGCATCACGGCGCCAGTCACTTCGGCATACGTGGTATTCGGCGGACCACCGAACAGGCCTGCCGCGGTGGTGGCAATGCCGTCACCCAGCAGCGTGCGGTGCAGGCCCGGCTTCTTCAGGTAGTCGCGACCGGTCACGCTACCCACGGCAATCACGCCGCCGATGTGCTCGATGGCTGGAGCCAATGCCACGGGAACAATGAACAGAATTGCCTGCCAGTTGAATTCCGGCGCAGTGAAGTGCGGGATCGCGAACCACGGTGCAGCGGCAATCTTCGCGGTGTCGACCACGCCGAAATAGAACGCCATGCCGAAGCCGACCAGCACGCCCGAGATGATCGGCACCAGGCGGAAGATGCCTTTGCCGAACACCGCCACGATCAACGTGGTCAGCAGCGCCGGCATCGAGATCATCATTGCAGTCTGATAATGGATCAGTTCAGAACCGTCGCCAGCCTTGCCCATCGCCATGTTCGCGGCAATCGGCGCCATGGCCAGGCCGATGGAAATGATCACCGGACCAATCACCACCGGCGGCAGCAGACGGTCGATGAACCCGGTGCCTTTGATCTTCACGGCCAGGCCGAGGAAGGTGTAGACGAAACCGGCAGCCATTACGCCGCCCATGGTCGCGGCGAGGCCAAACTGGCCTTTGGCGAGAATGATCGGGGTAATGAAAGCGAAGCTTGACGCGAGGAACACCGGTACCTGACGGCCAGTGACGATCTGGAACAGAATCGTCCCCAGACCTGCGGTAAACAGTGCCACGTTCGGGTCAAGGCCCGTGATCAGCGGCATCAGCACCAAAGCGCCGAAAGCCACGAACAGCATCTGTGCGCCGGACAGCACCGTGCGCCAGAGCGGATCGTTGAACTCTTGCTGCATGGTTACGCGTCCTTCTGCTTGGTGCCGAAGATCTTGTCACCCGCATCGCCAAGCCCAGGAATGATGTAACCGTGCTCGTTCAAGCGCTCATCGATGGACGCGGTGTAGATGGTCACGTCCGGGTGAGCTTTTTCTACGGCAGCAATGCCTTCCGGCGCGGCAACCAGCACCATTGCGCGGATGTCTTTGCAGCCAGCCTTTTTCAGCAGGTCGATGGTCGCAACCATGGAGCTGCCGGTGGCGAGCATCGGGTCGATGATCATTGCCAAGCGTTCGTCGATTTCCGGAACCAGTTTTTCCAGATAGGTGTGCGCTTGCAGGGTTTCTTCGTTGCGGGCGACACCCACAGCGGAAACCTTGGCACCCGGGATCAGGCTCAGCACGCCTTCGAGCATGCCGATGCCGGCGCGCAGGATCGGCACGACGGTGATCTTCTTGCCGGCGATTTTCTCGACCGACACAGTGCCGCACCAACCTGCGATATCGTAGGATTCGAGCGGCAAATCTTTTGTAGCTTCATAGGTCAACAGGGCGCCGACTTCCTGAGCAAGCTCACGGAAATTCTTGGTGCTGATGTCAGCGCGGCGCATCAGGCCGAGTTTATGGCGGATCAGCGGATGGCGGATCTCGAGGATGGGCATGAAAAAACTCCGGCGGCGGGCAAAAAAACCGGCCTAGATTAATCTATCCGAGGGTGATGTCCTATAGGACATTCTGTACGTTAGTCCATAAAGGCTTGATTCGACCGCGCTAGATGCGTACCTTTGCCCGCTTTTCGCGGTTATACCCCCCGCCAACCACCCCCCGGAGAGCGCCATGTCCGCTGATCTCGAGCATATCCGTCAAATCATGCGAGAGGCTGACTGCCTGTACACCGAATCTGAAGTCGAGGCCGCCATCGCCCGCGTCGGTGCACAAATCAACGAACAACTGGCTGACAGCAACCCGGTGGTGTTCTGCGTGATGAACGGCGGCCTGATCTTCTCCGGCAAACTGCTGACTCATCTGCAATTCCCGCTGGAAGCGTCGTACCTGCACGCGACCCGTTATCGCAACGAAACCAGCGGCGGCGACCTGTTCTGGAAAGCCAAGCCGGAAGTGTCGTTCATCGACCGCGACGTGCTGATCATCGACGACATCCTCGACGAAGGTCACACCCTCGGCGCGATCATCGACTTCTGCAAACACGCCGGCGCGCGCAAAGTGCACACCGCCGTGCTGATCGACAAGGATCACGACCGCAAGGCGCGTCCTGACCTGAAAGCCGATTTCGTTGGCCTGCCGTGCATCGACCGTTACATCTTCGGTTATGGCATGGATTACAAAGGCTACTGGCGCAACGCCAACGGGATCTTTGCCGTCAAAGGCATGTAAGAACCCTGCATTACTCCCTGTGGGAGCGAGCCTGCTCGCGAAGACGTCGTGTCAGTCAGCATCATTGAAAGCTGACACACCGCTTTCGCGAGCAGGCTCGCTCCCACACTTGTTTTTGTGTGGGCTGATCCGTTTTGTACACCCATGCTAGAGTGCTCGGCCCCGCCCACCGGAGCCTGTCATGAGCCTCTTCATTCGCAGCTTTGCCGCCCTGTTACTGGCCCTCAGCCTGCCTCTGTCTGCCGCCCCGATGCACAGTCAATTCCTGCCGCCGGACGATCAGACCGTGCGCGATGCCGAGCCCGAGCAGCAGCAACTTTTGCAAGTCACCGACTATGCCGTGGTGGTCGGCGCACAACGCCAGTCCAATCAGCAACCGATCCCGGTCACCTCGCCATTGATGATCCGCCTGAAGGGCAAGTCCCTGAACAAAGGTGCGACGATCGCTCAGGTGCTGGTCAACTTCGACGGTGAAAGCAAAAGCCTGAAAAAACCAATCTACGACGACAAGAGCAAAACCCTGACGTTGTTTTATCCACAGGCTCAATACCGCGTGATCATCGATCTGCTGCGCAACGATACCGTCTATGTGCAGTTCCTCAGTTACGCCAACGGTCACATCTGGGCCGATTTGCACACCGGGGCGGTGCGATCGCGTTGAGCCGGGCGGCCGGGCAGGGGTAAACTGCCCGCCCCGTGTAATGTCTGCGAGCTGGAGTCGGCAATGCGTAAAGATAAGAAACAAGTGATTGGTGACGAGATCGGCGATGAGCAGATCAAGCTGTTCCTCGATTTTGAACCGGTCGACGCCACTTCGCCGTCGCTGCACAAATTGATCAAGGCCTATCGTGGTCTGCGCATCGATGATTTCGAGCGGTTTCTGGGCTTCTTCGTCGAGGCGGGTTACGACGTCGATGGCAAGGACGAGCAGGGCAAGACCTTCGTTGAGCTGATCGCCGATCAGCGCAACGCCCCGGAATACATCGAGCTGATCGAAAAGTCCCGCACCTGAGGTATCCCCAATACCTGTGGCGAGGAGATTTATCCCCGTTCGGCTGCGCAGCAGTCGCAAAATCAGTGAGTGCGGTTTGCCTGACACACCTTATCAGCAGGTTTTGGGGCCGCTCCGCAGCCCAGCGGGGATAAATCCCCTCGCCACAGAAGTCTTGCCAATGTTCAGGCGTAAAAAAACGCCCCGCACTCACTGAGTACGGGGCGTTTTTTATGCCGCAAGATCAAGCGTAGCTTGGGGTCTCGCTGCTTTCTTCAACCAGTTCCAGGGCGATGTTGTTCTGCGAGTTGATCTTGCGATACAGCGCAGCATCGGTTTCCAGGACCTTTTCACGGGCCGGGAAGATCTCGGCCAGTTTGCCAGCCCATTCACCTTTGGCCTTGGCCGGGAAGCACTTCTCGATCAGTTCCAGCATGATCGAAACGGTCACCGAGGCACCTGGCGAAGCGCCGAGCAGTGCGGCGAGGGAGCCATCCTTCGCAGCCACCAGTTCGGTACCGAACTGCAGGATGCCGCCCTTTTTCGGGTCTTTCTTGATGATCTGTACCCGTTGGCCGGCCACTTCCAGGCGCCAGTCTTCGGCTTTCGCCTCAGGGTAGAAGCGGCGCAGGGAGTCCAGACGCTGCTCCATCGATTGCATCACTTCGCTGACCAGGTATTTGGTCAGGTCCATGTTGTTTTTCGCCACCGCCAGCATCGGCCCGATGTTGCCGGCGCGAACCGACAGCGGCAGATCCATGAAGGAGCCGTGTTTGAGGAACTTGGTGGTGAAACCGGCGTATGGCCCGAACAGCAGGGATTTCTTGCCGTCGACTACGCGGGTGTCGAGGTGCGGCACCGACATCGGTGGCGAACCGACGGCAGCCTGGCTGTACACCTTGGCCTGGTGATGCTTGACCACTTCCGGGTTGTCGCAACGCAGCCATTGGCCGCTGATCGGGAAGCCGCCGAAGCCTTTGCTTTCTTCGATGCCCGATGCCTGCAACAGCGGCAATGCCGCGCCGCCCGCGCCGAGGAAGACGAATTTGGCGTCGACTTCACGGCTGCTGCCGCTGTTGACGTCCTTGATGCTCACGGTCCAGCCGTTGCCGTTACGCTTGAGGCCGGTCACGCGTTTGCAGTACTTGACCTGAGCATCCGGAGCGCTGGTCAGGTGCTTGAGCAACTGATTGGTCAGGGCGCCGAAGTTGACGTCGGTACCGTTCATCACGCGGGTGGCAGCGAGGACTTCGTCCGGCGAGCGGCCCGGCATCATCAACGGCATCCACTCGGCCATTTTGGCCTTGTCTTCGGTGTATTCCATGTCGGAGAAAGCGTGGTGCTTGCTCAGCACGTCGAAGCGTTCCTTGAGGAAGGACACGCCTTTGTCGCCCTGCACGAAACTCAGGTGCGGCACCGGGCTGATGAAGGATTTGCTCGAGCCGAACGTGCCTTTCCTGGTCAGGTACGACCAGAACTGCTTCGACACCTCGAACTGGGTGTTGATGTGCACGGCTTTCTTGATGTCGACGGTGCCGTCGGCGGCTTGCGGTGTGTAGTTCAGCTCGCACAGGCCAGCGTGGCCGGTACCGGCGTTGTTCCAGGGGTTGGAACTCTCGGCGGCACCGGAATCCATCAGCTCGACGACTTCCAGCTTGATCGCGGGGTCGAGCTCTTTGAGCAGCACTGCCAGGGTGGCACTCATGATGCCGGCCCCTACCAGAACTACGTCGACTGCTTCGTTATGCGCCATTTAACGCGTCTCCAAAATCTGCAGCACCAAATTGTCGGCATGGCTGCCAGGCGTTCCGGGACAGATCTGTTATGCCCCAGCTATCCATGGTCAGGTCGCCATGTCCGAATCTTCGCAATTTTTCGCAACTTCGACGGATGCGTGCGGCCTCGCTTCAAGAGCTCCATGAACTCATTTCAGCACGTGGCTGGCAATTCGACTTATGGTCGAGACATCCGTTTTTGTGCAACCAAATCCGTAGCGGACAGGCTTCAGGCTCCGATATTCGAGGTATACCCGGTCCTGTGTCGTTGGGCTGTTTCAGACGCTAATGGTGCATGTTCAGACGCAAAACTATTCATTTGCTCGCCACACTCTTGTGAAGTTGTGAAAACCCGTTTTTTTCACGCTCTTTTGAAGACGTGAACCTCAAAAAAGGGCTGTCCAAGCCTGGCACCCTGCCCCCAAGGGCAAAACAACGCGGTGGCCGAGCGTCATGACAGCTCTGCAGATTCGCGAAAAGCGGGTTTTTGCCGGAAGAACAGGCAAGCGCGCCAACTTCACTCGATCTGTGTGGGCGGCTCTCTGTGGGCGATTTTGATGTCGATGCATGCGCATTGACGCTGTTGCGGGGCCCGATCAGGAGACGTCCTTATAATCGGGGGGAGATTGTATCGAAGAAATGCGGGCAGTTGCTCGTGTTTAATGACTTTTATTAGGCATCCGGTCAGATGCTCAACATCGCCTGCACCCGTGCGCGGGGCTGCGACGCCATGACGCGGGCGCTGGCGGGCAGTGGCTGGTGCAACCAGTTGAGACGGATTTCTTCAATTTCCACCCAACCGTCGCCCATGGGTTGCAGGCTGCACTGCTTGAACGCCTGACAATGACCGTTGCGGTCGAGCAGGGCGAAGCTGCGATGCAGTGGGCGCGGGGCGAATAACGAGATCAGATAACGCATGGCTGAGTACCTTGTTGGAGGACTGCTTTGAAGGTTGGCGAAGGGGCGTGACGTCAACGTGTATGGCAGGTGAACAATCTGTGACAGGAACCGCTTTTGCCCGGGTTGGTCAGACATTGCAGTATTCGCTGCCGGGCGCTGGTTACCCGCAGTGGCCCACCGCTATACTGCCGGCCTGTTTGTGCCTGATTCTGGAGAGAAGAGCATGTTGCAACGCCTGTTGTTCGGTTTGATCACTGTGGCCGGTTTGACCCTGGCCGGCTGCGCCCACAGCCCGCAACAACTGAGCCCGGAGCCGAAGCTGACCACGCAACTGGCAGCGGTCGGCCGTGGCCAGCCAGTCGTCGTGCGTGTGGTTGACGGTCGTCCGTCGCCCACCCTGGGCACCCGTGGCGGTCTGTACCCGGAAACCAGCGCCATCACCGTGCAGCGCGAGCAGATCCTGCCGAAGTTGCAGGCTCAGGCGGAAGCCGCCGTGCGTCTGCTCGGCTTCACCCCGACCAACAACGCGCCAAACGCGCCGCAGTTGACCGTGACCCTGGCTGAGCTGAAATACCAGTCGCCGAAAGAAGGCATGTACGTGACCGAAGCGACCATCGGCGCAACCTTCCGCTCCGACGTGCAAAACGCCAACCGTCGCTACAGCGGCCGTTACGGCGCTTCGCTGGATCAGCGTTTCGGCATGGCGCCGAACCAGGAAACCAACACCAAACTGGTCAGCGATGTGTTGAGCGACGCGCTGACGCGTCTGTTCAAGGACCCGACCGTAGGTCAGGTGCTCGCCGAGTAAGCTTTTCGGCGGATGCAAAAAAGCCCGGTGCCAGTGATGGCCCCGGGCTTTTTTGAGCTTGAAATCGTCCCCCCCCTCACCCCAGCCCTCTCCCCCACAGGGGCGAGGGGGAAAGGGAGCCGATCGGGGGCTTTTCAGAATCTGAGTTCGGCTGGATATTTCAGGTCAATGTATCTCGACCAAACAACCCGGTCAGTCCCCTCTTCCCCGAGGAATAGAGGGGAAAGGGAGCCGATCTGTGTTGTTCTTAAGATCTATATTCACCTCGGACTTTCAGGTCGATGTATTTCGACCAAACAACCCGGTCAGTCCCCTCTCCCCGAGGAATAGAGGGGAAAGGGAGCCGATCTGTATTGTTCTTGAGATCTACATTCACCTCGGACTTTCAGGTCGATGTATTTCGACCAAACAACCCGGTCAGTCCCCTCTCCCCCGAGGAGTAGAGGGAAAAGGGAGCCGATCTGTGTTGTTCTTGAGATCTACATTCACCTCAAAGTTTCAGGTCTATGTATCTCGACCAAACAACCCGGTCAGTCCCCTCTCCCCGAGGAATAGAGGGGAAAGGGAGCCGATCTGTGTTGTTCTTGAGATCTACATTCACCTCGGACTTTCAGGGCGATGTATTTCGACCAAACAACCCGGTCAGTCCCCTCTCCCTCTGGGAGAGGGCTAGGGTGAGGGTGCTTTTGCTTTCAGGCGGCTTGGGAGTAGAAGTCGAGAACGCTGACGCCCGTCAGCAAATCGGTCTCGGGCAAATCCGCATGTTGATGCCCCCCGAGTGCGCAATACACCAGCCAGTGGCGATCCTGAACGTTGAAGGCGAGGCTGCCGACGAGGCTTTGCTGTTCGTCGTAAGGGGTGATGAGGTACAGGCGATCCTGGTTTTCAGCGTGAAGCATGTCGCGTTCCATGTGCGTTTCGAGGCGCGCAGGGTGGCGTATCCACATGACGATGCCGTGACACAGGGCAGCCATCGGTCGATTGTCAGGTTATTTATCGCAAAGGCTGGGGCAGGGGGGGAAGGTTTCGGTAGAATTCGCGCCGCGGTCGTCGGTCTGGCGTCTGCCACACCGGTTTAGATTGAGGTCTGTGATGTCGCTGCACTTGATGACGCTGTTTACTACTCATCCCGCCAAATTGATCAACCTGCTGGCGTTGCTGTTGGCCTTTCCGGGCAGTTGGCTGCTGCACGCGACCCGCCGCCGTGAACAGCGCGCCATGGCCAGTATTGCCGCCCAGCGTCAGGCGCAACCCAATGCCGAGCCGATGCTGGATTGGGCGACGTTGCGCATGAACCGGTTTTTCTATCGTTTTGGTTTTGCCTGCCTGGGCCTGGCCCTGATCGTCTCCTGGATCAGCACCCGCTACTAAAAGCAAAAGATCGCAGCCTGCGGCAGCTCTTACGGGGTGTACATCATTCCCCTGTAGGAGCTGCCGCAGGCTGCGATCTTTGATCTTGCTGTTGAATTTACAACGGCAACCCAGCCTTCACCCGGTACTGATTACGCACCGGCGTCGCATATTGCAGCACCAGATACGGACGATGCTCCACAGGGCACGCGTCCAGCCGGCTCTGCCACTCTTCCTGCGCCTTGGCCAGTTCGTCCGCCGGGAATACCTCGGCAGCCTTCGGCACATTCAGTTGCGGATCGGCATCGGCCCACTGCGCGTACGCCAGGTAATGCACCGGAAACAGGCGATAACCGCCAAGAATCTGCTTGTCCATCTCGACTGCCAATTGCTTGGTGTCTTCGAACAGCTCGCTGATCGGCGCGGCGAAGTTCACGTGCACGCGGCCCTTGTAGCCGGTGATGCCCTTGGCAATGCTGACGTCATCCTCGCCCGGCGCTTTCGCGTAAGTGCCGGTGGTGGCGCGGATGTACAGCTCGCGAGCCTTGGCCTGGTCGCACGGGTCGTATTCGTAGCTGATCGACACCGGGGTGACATTCAGTGAGCGAATGACTTCGCCGAACGGCTCGTCCTTGCGGCTCATGTGGAACATTTTGAGGATCGCCGACTCGGTGCGATCGTCGCCATCCTTCGCCCGGCCCTCGGCCTGAGCAATCCAGATCGAGGCGCAATCGTTGCGGATCGAGTGGTTGATGTACGCCGACAGCAGTTGATACGCGGCCATCTTCTCGCGACGGCCGGTGATCGAACGGTGGACGATGAAGCTCTTGTTCAAACGCATCAGGTCGCTGACAAACGGCTTTTGCAGCAGGTTGTCGCCGATCGCGATGCGTGGCGTCGGCAGGCCGGCGTGGTACACGGCGTAGTTGACGAAGGCCGGGTCCATCACGATATCGCGGTGGTTGGCGATGAACAGATAGGCGCTGCCGGACTTGAATTGCTCGACACCGGTGTAGGTCACGCCGTCAGTGGCGCGCTCGATGGTGTGGTCGACGTAGGACTCGACCTTGTCCTGCAAAGTCGCCACCGATGTCACGTCGGCGAACTCACGACGCAGCCGATGGGCTATAAGTGGTTTGAGCATCCAGCCAAAAGCACCGGCAAAACGCGGGAAGCGGAAGTGGGTGAGGATATCTAGAAACGCCTTGTCGCCGAGCAGTCTTGCCAGTACCACAGGTACTTCGCTGTCGTCGTAAGGTCGGATGGCATCGAATTCGCCCATCATGCTCTCTTGTTGGAAACGGCTAGGGTAAGTAAAGGTTTTGATCGAAAACCAACGGGGCACGGTCTGAAAAGGTAGCCAGACAAAAATAGCCCTGCAAATAGACCGGCGATTATACGCACAAGTCACTTGGGAGACCGCGATGCTGGAAAGCGCACTGTATGAATGTCCGTGTTGTGGTGAAGAAGTCGAAACGACCGTAGATCTGTCTGGCGGCGATCAGACCTACATTGAGGACTGCCAGGTGTGTTGCCGGCCAATCAAGTTTGTGTTGCAGGTTCACGAAGGTGAGTGGCATCTGGAAGTCTTCAGCGAAAACGAGTGAGGGGCGCCCATGCAGCGAATCTACGAGCCGGAAAACCTGATGGAAGGTGAAATGCTCAAAGGCATGCTCGCCAGCGAAGGCATCGAGGCGCATCTGGTCGGCCGCGATCTGCTCGGCGGTACCGGCGAATTGCCGATCTTCGGCCTGCTGGGGCTGTCCGTCGATAACGACCAGGCCGAGTACGCCCGTGAGTTGATCACCGCGTACAATGCCGCGCTGCCACTGCCCGGCGATGAACCGGAGAGTTTCCCCGGTACGCTGGTCTGTTAGGCTGACGTTCGTTTTATTCAGAGTCGTGTTGCCCCATGTGTGGACGTTATGCCCTGTTTCGCTGGAACCGCGACTTTGCGGCCCTGCCAGGTTTTCCTGCCGATCAACTGGCGCAGTGGAACATTTCTCCCAATGATTCGGTGTTGATGCTGCGTGCCGGTGAAGCCGGCGAGCGCACCCTGGCCCGCGCCCGTTGGGGGCTGACGCCGCCGTGGCTGACCGATTTGTCAAAAACACCCGCGCATGCCCGGGCGGAAACCGTGGCCGAACAGCCGATGTTCCGTGAGGCGCTGCGACTGCGTCGGTGTCTGCTGCCGGCCAACGGCTTTTACGAATGGCGCGGCACCCAGCGCAAACGCCCGTACTGGCTGACGCCGGGAGAGGGTTCTTCACTGTTTTTCGCGGCGATCTGGGAGGCGTATCCGGTGCAGGAGCAGGTCTGGTTGAGCACCGCCGTGATCACTCAGCCAGCGTCGAGTCAGCGCCGGCCGTTGATTCTCGACGAGGCGGGGCAGGCGGCATGGCTCGATCCTGCGACGCCGCTGCATACGCTACAAGCGCTGCTCGCCAGTGAACCCGGCGCGCTGCGCGAGCGGGTGCTGGCGAATCTGATCAATGATCCGAAGCTCAATGGCCCGGAGTGTCTGACCCCGGGTTAAAGCATTTAGATCAAAAGCCCCTCACCCTAGCCCTCTCCCGGAGGGAGAGGGGACCGACCGGGGGATATTGACGAAATACACCGACTTGAAAGCTTTTCACCGAATCCATAATCGCCACGATTGTTCAGGTCGATGGATGACGGGAGACAACTCGGTCGGCCCCCTCTCCTTCCGGGAGAGGGCTGGGGTGAGGGCGTCTTGCCCTTAAACCTTGAACTGATTGATCAACCGCCGCTGCTGCTCCGCCAGTTTGGTCAGATCGGCACTCGCCGAACTCGACTCATCCGCGCCACCCGCGACTTCATTGGCCACTTGCCCGATGTTGATCACGTTGCGATTGATGTCATCCGCTACCGCACTCTGCTCTTCTGCCGCACTGGCAATCTGCGTGTTCATGTCGTTGATCACCGACACTGCTTGCGTAATCGTCTCCAGCGCTTGCGCCGCTTTCGCCGCGTGCTGCACGCTTTCGTCGGTGCGGTTCTGGCTGTCCTCCATGACCCGCACCACGTCGCGCGTGCCCTGTTGCAGTTGCTGGATCATGCTCTGGATTTCTTCGGTGGCTTTTTGAGTTTTCTGCGCCAGATTGCGCACCTCGTCCGCCACCACCGCAAAGCCGCGACCCTGCTCACCCGCGCGAGCCGCTTCGATCGCTGCGTTCAACGCCAGCAGATTGGTCTGCTCGGCAATCCCGCGAATCGCCGTGAGAATCGCGTTGATGTTCTCGCTGTCCTTGGCCAGCGTTTGCACTACGTCCACGGCCTTGCCGATTTCCACCGCCAGCACGCCAATCGAATTCGACGTGTCACGGACGATCTGCATGCCCTGACTGGCCGCCTGATCCGCATGGCTGGCGGCTTGCGCAGCTTGCGTGGCATTACGCGCAACATCTTGTGCGGTGGCAGTCATCTCCTGCACGGCGGTGGCCACCTGATCGATCTCGGCCATTTGTTTCTGGATGCCGATGTTGGTGCGAATGGCGATGTCGGCGGTGTGCTCCGAGGAATCGCTGACGCTTTGCACCGACGTCACCACCTGAGTGATCATCGCCTGCAACTTGCTCAGAAAAGTGTTGAAGCCCTTGGCGATCAAACCCAATTCATCGCTGCGATCACTGCTCAAGCGTCGGGTCAGATCACCCTCACCCTGGGCGATGTCATTGAGCATGGCGACCATTTGCTTCAGCGGTCGGGCGATGCCGTGACCGACCAGCCAGATCACCAGCAGGCCGATGCCGGCGATGAGCAGGCCGACCATGGCCATGCCGAAGGTGTCGGATTTGCGCTGGGCATCGAGATCACCCTGAAGCTTTTGCAGGTCAGCCATCACCGCGTTGAGCGGCAGTTGCAGCATCAGCGTCCAACGCGCATCAGTCTGGCCGATGCCGAACGGCAGGTACAACTCGATGCGCCCCTTGTCCTTATTGACCGAATAGGTGACTTCGCCGCGCTGTAGATTGGCCATGTTGGCGGTCTGTTCGGCATCAAGGATGTCGCTGACTTTCTCGCCGAATTTGCTCGGGTCTTTGGTGTAGGCAACGATCCGGCCATTGCCGCCGATCAGGGCCATTTGCCCGGCGCCGCTGTAGAGTTTCTGGTTCGCACCCAGGAGCATTTCCTGAATGAAGTTCACCGACAGGTCGGCGCCGACGATGCCCTGGAACGTGCCATTGAGCATGATCGGTTCGATAAACGAGGCGAGCATGACGATCTTGTCGCCGACTTTGTACGGCGCCGGATCGATCACGCAGGCTTTCTTGCTCTCTTTTGAACACAAGTAGTACTCACTGGCGCGCACGCCCGTGGAAAGCACTTTCTGATCGTCGACATCCGCCAGTTTGTCCAGGCCCAAGGTGCCGTCGTCATTGCGGAACCACCACGGCAGAAAGCGCCCGTTGGCGGCATCGATGCCGACCACGCTGGTGCCGACGTAGGCGGCGTCATTGTGATCAAGTGCGTTTTTTTCCCAGCCGATGTAGGTGCCGAGAATCTTCGGATTCTTCTCGACGTTCTCTTTGATCAGGCTGATCAGTTGTTCGCGGCTGACATTGAGGCGCGGCTGGCCATCGGTGCCCGGCGTACCGAGCAGAGCGTTGACCCGCACCAGTCCGCCGGCAATCAGCAGCGGCGCTTCGAGTTCGCGCTGGATCTGGCTGACCTGGGTCTGTGCCAGCGAGGTCAGGCGTTGTTCGATGACTTGTTCGAACTGCGCCTGAGTGCGCTGCTGCACCATCTCCTGCGTGCGGGCGCCGGCAAACAGTGCGTAGAGCACCAGTGCGGCCACCACGCTAAGGACGATGGCGCCGGCGAGGGCGGCAACGGAAAACTGGATCGACTTGAACTTCATGGGAGCTCCGCACGCGAGAGGACGTCTGCGGTGATGTATCGGCAGGTGGGCCAATGGACATGAGCCCAAGGGGGCGAATTGACCCTTTTGGATGTGCCCGTGTCGCATTCAGGCAGGCGCAGAACCTTTGCGCAGCAGGGCAGTCAGTTCAGTATGAATTTTTTCCACTACAGTCTGCCTTTCGCAGAGTGCGGATATCGGGAGTTACGGGATGAACAAGTCACTGATGGCGGGTGTGCTGGGCTCGGTGCTGTTGCTCAATGGCTGCGAGACGGTGAACACGACAAGTGCCGGTGAGGTGGGTGTCGTTCGTCAGCAGCGGATGTTCAGCCTGGTGTCGAGCGAGCAGGTCAATCAAGCGTATGCCCAGGATTACCAGCAGACCCTGGGTGATGCGAGCAGCAAGAATGTGCTCGACAAAACCAGCGCCGATGCCAAACGTATTCAGGTGATCGCCGACCGGTTGATCGCCCAGGCGCCGACATTCCGGCCGGACTCCGCGCAATGGAAATGGGAAGTCAATCTGATCAAGAGCGATGAGCTCAATGCCAACTGTGGTCCTGGCGGCAAGATCATCGTTTACACCGGTCTGCTCGACAAACTGCAACTGACCGACGATGAAGCGGCCGCAGTGATGGGGCATGAAATTGCCCACGCTTTACGCGAACACGGTCGCGAGGCGTTGTCGAAGTCGTATGGCGTGCAAATGGCGCAACAGATGGCGATAGCGGCGGGTGCGCCGCCTGCATTGGTGGAGGTGGGAAACAACGGTGTAAACCTGTTGATGACCTTGCCCAACAGTCGTACCAATGAAAATGAAGCTGACCTGATCGGTCTCGAACTCGCCGCCCGCGCCGGCTACAACCCTAATGCGGCGATTACGCTGTGGGAAAAGATGAGCAAGGCCAGTGAAGGTGCTCCGCCGGAGTTCCTCAGTACGCACCCGTCTTCCAGTAGCCGCACTTCTGCGTTGCAGGCGGCGATTCCGAAGGTCATGCCGCTGTACGAAAAAGCCCCGAAGTCCTGATAGCTGTGCAGCAAAGTTGATGGCCCCTTCGCGAGCAGGCTCGCTCCCACTTTGAAATGCATTCCATTGTGGGAGCGAGCCTGCTCGCGAAGAACGATGACACGGACTATCGACTTGCGTCGTTAAACCCAGCCACTGCTCTGCATGGCCTTGTACACCGCGACAATTGCCAGAATCATGAACGCCGAAGCCGCGAGGCGACGGATCAAGGTCAGTGGCAATTTGTCTGCAGCAAAATTACCCGCCAATACCACCGGCACGTTGGCAATCAACATGCCCGCCGTGGTGCCGAGAATCACCAGCCACAGATCCGGGTATTGCGCCGCGAGCATCACTGTGGCGACCTGCGTTTTGTCACCCATTTCGGCGAGGAAGAACGCAATCAGCGTGGTCAGGAACGGCCCGAACTTGCGCGCAGTGCTGGTTTCATCGTCGTCCATTTTGTCCGGCACCAGCGTCCACAACGCGGTGGCGGTGAAGCTGGCGGCGAGGATCCAGTGCAGCGTCGCATTCGAGAAGAAGCTGCCGAACCAGGCGCCTACCGCACCGGCTGCTGCGTGGTTGGCCAGGGTCGCGGCGACAATACCGGCAATGATCGGCCAGGGTTTGCGGAAGCGAGCGGCGAGAATCAGCGCGAGCAGTTGCGTCTTGTCGCCGATTTCGGCCAAGGCAACGATTGCGGTGGGAACGAGTAACGAGTCCAGCATCAGGATTTCCTAAGGGGCGGGTCGACACGGCTATGACACGTACAGCCTTCCCGCCCCGGGTAAGGTGTGCGTGTCATAGGTCTTGTCAAACCCTGCGATCCGTCTGGTGCGGACGCTTGGGTCGCATACGCCATGATCTGAGGATCAAGTATGTTGACGTATGCCGGACGAGCTTGGCGCTCGTGGGAGACTACTCCCCTAGGACGGAGCGGATTCTGCCTTCGCAAAACCGATACGGCAAGCCTCTTTTTTAAAAGAGTTTTCAGCCGCGCTTGGCTCGGTAAATGCGGAAACCATTGCCCTCGGCCTTGATTGCACACACACCCAGATGCTCTTCGATCAGCGGTTGGTACTTGAGGAAACTGTTCGCGACCAAGCGCAGTTCGCCGCCGTTTTTCAGATGTTTGGCTGCTTTTCGCAGCAAGTTCTCTGTGGCGAAATAGTCGGTGTGTACCCCGACATGGAACGGCGGATTGCTCAGAATCGCGTTCAAACCCATCGGCGCAGCGTCGATGCCGTCACCGGTCAGCACTTCGGCCTCCAGGCCGTTGGCGGCCAATGTCAGACGGCTGCTGGCGGCAGCAAATGCATCGACGTCGAGCAAAGTCACCTGATTGTGCGGATAGCGACGTTTGACCGCTGCGCCCAACACACCTGCACCACAACCGAAGTCGAGCAGATGGCCACTCGGCAGTTTGTCCAGATGCTCCAGCAGCAGAGCGCTGCCGCGATCCAGGCGACCGTGGCTGAACACGCCCGGCAGGCTGATGACTTTCAACGGGCCTTCAGCCAGTGGCAGTTCATAGGTCTGCGCCAGGCTTTCCAGGGATTTCGCTTCAGGGGCGTTGGCCACGGTCACTTGCCAGAGTTGGCAGTGACGTGCGCTGTCGAGTTTGCGCGGTTTGCCGAACGGGTTGAGCTGTTTCGACGCACCTTCGATACCGCTGCGCTTCTCGCCGACCAGAAACACCTCGCGCCCGGCCAGACGCGAAGCCACGGCATTGAGGATGTAATCGGTCAGATCCTTGGACTTGGGCAGGAACACCACAGCGCTGTCGAACTCACGCTCCGGGACATTCACGCCGAAATGGCTGCGACCTTCGAAGCGGGCGTCCAGTGCGGCTTGGTCGCCGGCATGCCAGCACCAGCCGAACGCGTTGGGCAGGCGCCCGAGCAAATCGTCGGCGGGCAAACCGGCCAGCAACAACGAACCTTGAAACAACTCGGGCTGACGAAGCAGTACTTCACTGCGCGGATCCATAACTGCTCCTCAAAAAAAAGTGCCGCAGTTTATCAACTGACGACACGCAGCGCCTTACCGCTGAAGAACGCTTGAGCGTTTTCGGTCAATTGGCCAACGATGCGCTGGCGCGCCTCGCGGCTGCCCCAGGCGTTATGCGGAGTAACGATCAGGCGCGGGATGTCCGCCGCCAGCAATGGATTGCCCTGAGTCGGGGGCTCGACGCTGAGCACATCGGTCGCCGCGCCGCCGAGATGACCGGCGCGCAAGGCATCGGCCAGCGCCTGTTCATCGATCAGCCCGCCGCGGGCGGTGTTGACCACGAATGCGCCGGGCTTCATCGACGCCAACTCGCGGGCACCGATAAAGTGGCGAGTGTGTTCGTTGAGCGGGCAGTGCAGGGTGAGCGCGTCGATCTGCGGCAACAATGCATCCAGCGGCAGACGATCCGGGCGAGCAGGGCGCCCCGGAATTTGTCCGAGCAGTACGCGCATGCCGAACGCTTCGGCCAGCCGCGCCACGGCACCACCGAGTTCGCCGTGGCCGAGCAGACCGAGGGTTTTGCCTTCGAGTTCGACAATCGGGTAGTCGAGCAGACAGAACTGTTTGGCTTGCTGCCAGCGACCTTCACCGACGGCTTTCTGATAGTCGGCCAGTCGCGTGGCAAGGTTGAGCAGCAACATGATCGTGTGTTGGGCCACCGACGGCGTGCCATAACCCTGGCAGTTGCACACGGTAATGCCGTGAGCGCGGGCGGCTGCCAGATCAACGTTGTTGGTGCCGGTGGCGGTGATCAAGATCAGTTTCAGATCCGGGTTGGCGGCCATGGCGGCGGCGTCGATGTGGATCTTGTTGGTGATTGCCACGGTGGCGCCTTGCAGGCGTTCGCTGACTTGCTCGGGCAGGGTCTGGGCGAACAGTTGCAGGTCGCTGAAGCAGGCGCGCAACGGACTGAGGTCGAGGTCGCCGAGGTCCAGCGAAGGGTGATCAAGGAAAACGGCGCGGCGCGTGTTCGTCATCAACTGTACCTTTTAGGCTTTGAGCGTAGGGCGTAATCTGCCGAGCCTACCAGATGAAACAAAACGTTACGCAGCCCCCGCAGTACCCTGTGGCGAGGGGATTTATCCCCGTTGGGTTGCAAAGCAGCCCTAAAACACCACGTTGTAACAGTTGAACCGCATAGGCTGGACTTGCGACTGCTACATGTTACGCAGCCCCCGCAGTACCCTGTGGCGAGGGGATTTATCCCCGTTGGGTTGCGAAGCAGCCCTAAAACACCGCGTTGTAACAGTTGGACCGCATTGGCTGGACTTGCGACTGCTACGCAGCCGAACGGGGATAAATCCCCTCGCCACAAGGCACTGCGTTTCCTGCAGATTTTTTATTGACCAAGCTGCCCCAGAGGAGCCCCCATGTACTGGACCGAGTTCTTGACCGTTGCACTGATCCACTTACTGGCCGTTGCCAGCCCCGGCCCGGACTTTGCCGTGGTGGTGCGTGAAAGCGTGACCCACGGTCGTCGCGCCGGTACCTGGACGGCACTCGGTGTCGGCACGGCGATTTTCCTCCACGTCGGTTATTCGCTGCTCGGTATCGGCCTGATCGTGTCGCAATCGATTGTGCTGTTCAACGCCCTGAAATGGGCTGCGGCGGCTTACCTGCTGTACATCGGCTTCAAGGCCTTGCGTGCGCAACCGGCGAAAGCGGTCACCGATGATCTGCACAAAGAGGTCGGTGAGCGCACAGCGCGCGGCGCGTTCACGTCGGGTTTCGTGACCAATGGCTTGAACCCGAAAGCCACGCTGTTCTTCCTGTCACTGTTCACCGTGGTGATCAACCCGCACACGCCGCTGTCGGTGCAGGCCGGTTACGGGGTTTATCTGGCGGTCGCCACCGCGTTCTGGTTCTGCCTGGTGGCGATGCTGTTCAGCCAGCAACGTGTGCGTGCCGGTTTCGCCCGCATGGGCCACTGGTTCGACCGCACCATGGGCGCTGTGCTGATCGCCATCGGCGTGAAACTCGCCTTCACCGAGATGCACTGATCCTGCTATGTAGGAGCTGCCGAAGGCTGCGATCTTTTGATCTTGAAAGCAGATCAAAAGATCGCAGCCTCGTTGCACTCGTCAGCTCCTACAGGAGTTGGCTGAGCTTGCTCAGGGTATTGAGGTATTCGCGGGGATTCTCGCCAAGCAAACGGCGAAACATCGCGCTGAAGGCGCGGGCACTGCCGTAACCCAAATCCCGCGCCACGCTCTGCACGCTGTCACCGGCGAGCAGGCGCGGCAGGGCTTCCATCAGGCGCAACTGCTGGCGCCAGGCGTTGAAACTCATCTGCAATTGTTGCTGAAACAGCCGCGCCAATGTGCGTGAGCTGGCGCCGACTTGCTGCGCCCAGTCTTCCAGCGTGTTGGGATGATCCGGGGTGTGCAGCAGCGCCAGGCAGATGTTTTGCAGACGCCGGTCGCTGGGCAGCGGAATGTGCAGCGGCAGGTTTTCGAGACTGGCGAGTTCCTCCAGCATCAATTGCTGAATCAGCGGATTGTCGGCGTGAGGCGGGCCTTGCACCGCACGCAGAATCAGTTCGCGTAACAGCGGCGTCACCGCCAGCACACAACACTGTTGCAGGCTGGCCGGCGACAATTGCGGAGCGATGAACAGCGAGCGCATCTGCACATCGCCACTCATGAAGATCTCGTGCGCCACCTCGGGCGGAATCCACACCGCACGACTCGGCGGAATCACCCACGCGCCCGATGCAGTGACCACGCGCATGATTCCGCTGACCGCATACAACAGCTGCGCTTCGCGATGCAGGTGCAACGGCTGATGCGCGCCGTCCAGGTAATCCCGGGGATAGGCACTCACCGGGCCGTGTTCGAAGTGGCTGATCAACATGTCTGATTCGCTGACTTGCTTGGCAGGAATGCGCTTTCTCGCCAACTTAGCATAAGCCGCTCACAACAACGCAAAGCGTGCTGCCATGAATCAATCCAGAAACGTCATCCGCTACATCAACGCCGCCCATGTGATCGATCACATGTTCATGCTGATTTTTCCTGCCGCCATACTTGGCATGACGCAGGCCTTTGGCCTCGACTACGCCGCGCTGATCGCTCTGTCACTGGGGGGCTTCATTGCCTTTGGTGCGTGTTCGCTACCCGCCGGTTGGCTGGGCGATCACTGGAGTCGGCGGCAGATGATGCTGGTGTTTTTCTTCGGCATCGGCGCCTCGGCGATCTTCACCGGCCTGAGTAACAGTCCGACGATGTTGGTGGTGGGTCTGAGCCTGATCGGTATTTTTGCTGCGATCTATCACCCGGTGGGCACCGCGATGTTGGTCGCCTACGCGCAGAACCGTGGCCGCGAAATCGGCATCAACGGTATGTGGGGCAACCTCGGCGTGGCGTTTTCGGCATTGATCACCGGGTTGCTGGTGGCGCAGTTTGGCTGGCGTTCGGCATTTCTGATACCTGGGGCGGTGGCGATTGTTTTGGGGGGCGGCTTCGCCTTGCAGGTGCGTGAAGAACCGATTCCCAAGCGCCCGCACACACCGCTAAAAGGCGCCGCCGGCCAGCGTATTTCAATGGTCATGGTCTTCGGTGTGCTGGCGTTGGCCACGGCCACCGGCGGTGTAGTGTTCAACGCCACCACCATGACCTATCCGAAGCTGTTCCAAGAGCGTTTGCATGACGTGTTCGCCTCGCCGCAGACACTCGGTGTGGTGGTCAGCCTGGCGTATGCCTTCGGCGCTGTCGCACAGTTGAGCATCGGTCGAGTGCTGCACCGCGTCAGCCTGAAATGGCCGTTCATTGTGTTGACGTTGTGCCAGGCGCCGCTGTTGTTTGCGCTGGCGTATGCCGATGGTTGGGCCGTGATCGCTCTCGGTGCGGCGTTCATGTTCGTCGTGTTCGGTCAGGTAACAGTCAACGATGCGATGGTCGCCAACTTCGTCGCGCCACACTGGCAGTCTCGGGTGTTCGCCTGCGTTACTGTTTATCGTTCGGCGCCAGCGCGACAGCGATTCCGCTGATTTCCTATGTCGAACCTCGCCATGGTTTCGTAGGCCTTTACTTGATTCTTGCGGGTTTTGGCGCGCTTACCTTCCTTGCTGCGGCAGTTTTCCCACGGACGCCTTCTGAGGAGGCTGTAGGACAAACGATCTGATCGGTGACGAAAACCGGCAAATGCTGGCGCAAAGCTAGCATTTGTACGGCTCTGCAAATCATTCCTTTGGCTGATTTGGCTGGCGTATAAGGGTTCTAGAGTACAAATCTCTACGCCAACACCGTGCAGCCAGAAAAGGGATTCATATGTTGCAGACTCGCGTCATTCCCCCGGCCGATGGGGCCTACCAGTATCCATTGCTGATCAAACGGCTGCTGATGTCCGGCGCCCGTTACGAGAAAACCCGCGAGATCGTTTACCGTGACCAGTTGCGCTACAGCTATCCGACCCTGATCGAGCGGGTTGCGCGGCTGGCCAACGTATTGACGGCCGCCGGTGTAAAGGCCGGTGACACCGTGGCAGTGATGGACTGGGACAGCCATCGTTACCTGGAATGCATGTTCGCGATTCCGATGATTGGCGCGGTGATCCACACGATCAACGTGCGCCTGTCGCCAGAACAGATCCTCTACACCATGAACCACGCCGAGGACCGCTTCGTACTGGTCAACAGCGAGTTCGTCGGGCTGTATCAGGCCATCGCCCCGCACCTGACCACGGTAGAGAAAACCCTGCTGCTGACCGATCTGCCGGAGAAAACCGCCGAGCTGCCGAATCTGGTCGGCGAGTATGAGCAACTGCTGGCCGCTGCAAGCACGCAGTACGATTTTCAGGATTTCGACGAAAACTCGGTCGCCACCACGTTTTACACCACAGGTACCACCGGTAATCCGAAAGGCGTGTACTTCACCCATCGGCAACTGGTGCTGCACACCATGGGCGTGTCGACGATCATGGGTTCCATCGACAGCGTGCGCCTGCTCGGCACCAACGACGTGTACATGCCGATCACCCCGATGTTCCACGTTCACGCCTGGGGCCTGCCCTATGTGGCAACCATGCTCGGGCTCAAACAGGTCTACCCGGGGCGCTACGACCCGGAGTTTCTGGTGGAGTTGTGGCGCAAGGAGAACGTCACGTTCTCCCACTGCGTGCCCACCATCCTGCAAATGCTGCTCAACGCCAAAGGCGCGCAGGGCAACGACTTCGGCGGCTGGAAAATCGTCATCGGCGGCAGTGCGCTGAACCGCACACTCTATGAAACCGCCAAGGCTCGCGGCATTCAGCTCACCGCCGCCTATGGCATGTCGGAAACCGGGCCACTGGTTTCCTGCGCGCACCTCAACGACGAATTGATGGCCGGCAGCGAAGACGAGCGCACCACATACCGAATCAAGGCCGGTGTGCCGGGGCCGTTGGTGGAAGCCGCGATCGTCGATGCCGACGGTAATTTTCTGCCGGCCGATGGCGAAACCCAAGGCGAACTGGTGCTGCGCGCACCTTGGCTCACCGAGGGTTATTTCAACGAGCCGCAAAAGGGTGCCGAGCTCTGGGCCGGCGGCTGGCTGCACACCGGTGACGTCGCCACGCTCGACAGCATGGGCGTGATCGACATCCGCGACCGCATCAAGGACGTGATCAAGACCGGTGGCGAGTGGATTTCTTCGCTGGACCTCGAAGACCTGATCAGCCGTCACGCCGCGGTACGCGAAGTAGCAGTGGTGGGCATCGCCGATCCGCAGTGGGGCGAGCGCCCGTTTGCCCTGCTGGTGATCCGTGAAGGGCACGTGATCGGGGCGCGTGAACTCAAGGAGCACCTCAAGCCGTTCGTTGAATTGGGCCACCTGAGCAAGTGGGCGATTCCGAGTCAGATCGCCCTTGTTACCGAAATTCCCAAGACCAGTGTCGGCAAGCTCGACAAGAAGCGCATCCGCCTCGACATCACCGAATGGCAGGCCAACAACAGCACCTTCCTCTCGACACTTTGAGTGTCTGCTGGCGCGCCGAAAACGGCGCGCCAGACCCACCAAGCAAGCGCTTGGCTTGTGAAATCGAAAAATTCAGCCATCCTTGCCGTGCCGACATGTGTCGGACTGGCGAAAGGACTGTTCCAGAGTGGCCGGCAGCTGCAAATCACACTTTAGAGGGATCAAGCAGTACCACCTGCTGGCTATAGTCCGCTCAAGGATTTTTAAGAACGGAGCACACGCACTAAACGGGGCGAGCAACTTTGGAGTGAATTCGGGCAGCCCTGGCGCCCGGTCCCTCCACAGCGTTTTTAAAAGTACTCACTGCCATAACAATAATGCACATGGAGTAGCGTCGATGACCTCAGTAAACCAGTTCTGGCGCCGGGCGAAATTGCCTCTGGCAGTCAGTCTTGCCTCTACGCTCGCCGGGCCCGCATTCGGCGTCAGTTTCAACGTCGGTGAAATCGAAGGCCAGTTCGACTCTTCGCTCTCCCTGGGCATGAGTGTTTCGACCCAGCAGCCGAACAAGGACCTGATTGGTGTCAACAACGGCGGCAAGGGCCTGTCCCAGACCTCCGATGACGGCCACTTGAACTTCAAGAGCGGGCAAGCCTTCTCGAAGATCTTCAAAGGCATCCATGACCTGGAACTGAAGTACGGCGACACCGGTATCTTCGTACGGGGCAAATACTGGTACGACTTCGCGCTGCAGAACGCCGACCTGGAATACAAGGACGTCAGCAACGATCGCCGTGACATCGCGGCCCGGTCCTCGGGCGGACAGATCCTCGACGCCTTCGTGTACCACAACTATTCGATTGCCGATGAGCCGGGTTCGGTGCGTCTGGGCAAGCAAGTGGTGAACTGGGGTGAAAGCACCTTCATCGGTGGCGGCATCAACTCGATCAACCCGATCGATGTGTCCGCGTTCCGCCGTCCAGGCGCCGAGATCAAGGAAGGCCTGATCCCGGTCAACATGTTCTATGTATCCCAGAGCATTACCGAAAACCTCTCGGCTGAAGCGTTCTATCAGATCGACTGGCAGAAGACCGTTACCGATAACTGCGGCACCTTCTTCTCGCAACCCGACATCGTGACCACCGGTTGCGACGATAATCTCCGGGTGCTGAACAAGCGTTCGACCATTCCAGGCATCGCGCTCGGCCCATTGGCCAACGCGGGCGTGGACGTCAACGAAGAGGGCGTGCTGGTGCGCCGCTCGCCGAACCGCAACGCGCGTGACAGTGGTCAGTGGGGCGTGTCGACCAAATACATGTTCGATCCGCTGGCGACCGAGTTCGGTGCCTACTTCATGAATTATCACAGCCGCGCGCCGATCTTCAGCGCCACGGGTGCGCCGCAGTCGATCTACAACGGTGTTGCGGCGCTACCAGGGCCGTTCCAGGCGCTGGGGCCATTGGTGGTGGCGGGCAACTCGGAATACTTCATCGAATACCCTGAAGACATTCGCCTCTATGGCCTGAGCTTCTCGACCACCCTGCCTACCGGCACGGCGTGGAGCGGTGAGGTCAGCTACCGGCCGAACGCTCCGGTACAACTGAACTCCACCGACATCCTGTTCGCCGGTGTTCGCCCGTTGGGCGGTGCACTGACCAATGCCTCGATCCTCAACGGTGTTCCGGGGCAAGACCTGCACGGTTACAACCGCAAGGAAATCACCCAGTTCCAGACCACCCTGACGCACTTCTTCGATCAGGTCATGGGCGCCAATCGTCTGACCCTGGTGGGTGAAGTCGGCGTGACCCACGTGGGTGGGCTGGAAAGCAAATCCGATGCTCGTTATGGCCGCGATCCGGTTTTTGGCCCGGGTGAACTGCCGGCCACCGGTGGCCTCGACACCTGCTCGCAGATTCTCAACACCTCCACCATCAACGGTGCAGGGCCGGGTGCATCGACCAGCAACCGCAGCAGCAACTGCAACAATGACGGTTTCACCACGGCGACTTCGTGGGGTTATCGCGGTCGTGCGATCTGGGATTACAGCGACGTGTTCGCGGGGGTCAACCTCAAGCCGAACGTGGCTTGGTCGCATGACGTCAAGGGTTACTCGCCAGGCCCAGGCGGCAACTTCGAAGAAGGCCGCAAGGCAGTCAGCCTCGGGGTCGATGCCGAATACCAGAACACCTACACAGCGAGTCTGAACTACACCAACTTCTTTGGTGGCGACTTCAGCACGGTGGATGACCGCGATTTCGTGGCACTCAGCGTTGGCGTGAACTTCTAAGCAGAGTTTTTTCAGGACGAACACACATATGAAAATAACAAAGAGTCTGTTCCACGCCGGTGTTCTGGGGCTTTCGCTGCTGGCGACCAGTGTGATGGCGGCCGTTCCCGCCGCTGAAGCCGACAAGCTGGGCAAGAGCCTGACCCCGATGGGCGCCGAGATGGCAGGTAATGCCGACGGCTCGATCCCGGCCTGGAAGCCGCTGCCGAAAAATGCCGGCACCGTCGACAGCAAGGGCTTCCTGTCCAATCCTTACGGCAGTGAGCAACCGCTGTTCACCATCACTGCGCAAAACGTCGATAAATATAAGGACAAGCTTGCGCCGGGCCAGTACGCGATGTTCAAGCGCTACCCGGACACCTTCAAGATGCCGGTCTACGCGTCCCATCGCGGTGCCACCGTGCCGGATGACGTGTTTGCCGCGATCAAGAAGAACGCCACCACGACCAATCTGGTCGCCGGCGGCAACGGTTTGGAAAACTTCGACACGGCCGTGCCGTTCCCGATTCCCAAAACCGGTCTGGAAGTCATCTGGAACCACATCACCCGCTATCGCGGTGGCAGCGTGACGCGCCTGGTTACCCAGGCAACGCCGCAAACCAACGGCTCGTTCAGCCTGGTGTATTTCCAGGATCAGTTCGTGTTCCGCGACAAGATGAAAGACTACGACCCGAAAAATCCGGGCAACGTGCTGTTCTACTTCAAGCAGAAGGTGACCGCGCCGGCCCGTCTGGCCGGTACCGTGCTGCTGGTTCACGAGACGCTCGATCAGGTCAAGGAACCGCGCAAGGCCTGGGTCTATGCCACTGGCCAGCGCCGTGTCCGTCAGGCACCACAAGTGTCCTATGACGGTCCGGGTACTGCGGCGGATGGTCTGCGGACCTCCGACAACCTCGACATGTACAACGGCGCACCGGATCGCTACGACTGGGCACTGGAAGGCAAGAAAGAAATCTACATTGCTTCCAACAGTTACAAGATCGACTCACCGACGCTCAAGTACGCCGACATCATCAAGGCCGGCCACATCAATCAGGACCTGACGCGGTACGAGCTGCGTCGTGTCTGGCATGTGGTTGCAACCTTGAAGCCGGGCCAGCGCCATATCTACGCCAAACGTGACTTCTTCATCGACGAAGACACCTGGCAGGCAGCGGTCATCGACCATTACGACGGTCGCGGTCAACTGTGGCGCGTAGCCGAGGCGCATGCCGAGGATTACTACGACAAGCAAGTGCCTTGGTACGCCCTGGAAACCTTGTACGACCTGCAATCGGGTCGCTACCTGGCGCTGGGTATGAAGAACGAAGAGAAGCAGGCGTATGACTTCGGCTTCTCTGCCAGCAAAAGTGAATTCCAGCCGGGCAACCTGGGCCAGGACGGTATTCGCTAAGGTGTAACCCGAGGCCGCATCCTCGAAACAACGCCCCGACTGGTTCGGGGCGTTTTTTTTCCTGACGTTTTGCTGGAACCTTTTTGTAGCCATTTGTAGCAGCAACCTTCATAACCGGTTCGTTTAAGGCTAGTCTGCGGACATCTGCAACGCCGCCAACAGCAATTCGAACAAGAGCCGGCCATGACTGATCTGTCCCCACTTCCGGGTCCCGCAAGTGTTGCCGTCGCGGCATTGGACGGGCGATTTTTTCGCCCGCCATTGCCTGACGGATACGTATTGCGCCCACGCCTTTGCGAGCGCCTGCAAGCCGGGCTCGGTGGGCGGCTGTTGCTGATCAGCGCCCCCGCCGGGTTCGGCAAGAGTTCGCTGGCGGTGGAGTTCTGTCAGAGCCTGCCGGCGTATTGGCAGAGTCTCTGGTTGGGGCTGAGCCCGCGAGACAGCGACCCCGGGCGGTTTCTCGAACGCCTGCTCGAAGGGTTGCAGGATTATTTTCCGCAGTTGGGCAGTCGCGCGTTAGGGCTGCTGAAAATGCGTCAACGCCATCAGCCGTTTGCCTTCGAAGAATGGCTCGACGGCTTGCTTGACGAGCTGGCGCTGCACCTTGATCCAGCGGCGCCATTGCTGCTGGTACTCGACGATTACCATCTCGCCCAGGGCCCGGTGCTCGACCGTTGCCTGCAATTTTTCCTCAATCATTTGCCTGACGGTTTGCTGGTGATGGTCACCAGTCGGCAGCGCCCGGACTGGCACCTGGCGCGGTTGCGCCTGTCCCGCCAGTTGCTTGAATTGCACGAACAGGACTTGCGCCTGACCCACGACGAAGCCCTGACCTTGCTCGATCGCCACAGCAGTTCATTGCGTGGCGAAGCGCTGGAGAACCTGATCCAGCGCAGCGAAGGCTGGGTTGCCGGGCTGCGCTTCTGGTTACTGGCGGTGGCCGAAGCCGGCAGTGACGCGACGTTGCCGCAAGCGTTGAACGGCGGGGAAGGGCTGATTCGCGATTACTTGCTGGAAGAAGTCATCGATTGCCTGCCTACCGAAGTGCAGGCATTTCTTTACGACACCGCGCCGCAGGAACGCTTTTGCAGCGAATTGTGCGATGCGGTGCGTGAAGCCCATGACAGCGCCGAAATCCTGCGCTTTTTGCTGGCGCATCAGGTATTTCTGGTGCCGCTGGATGAGCACGGGCACTGGTATCGTTATCACCATCTGTTCTCCGATCTGCTGCGCAGCCGGCCGATTGCGCAAGCGTTGGTGCCGCCCGCGACCCTGCATCTGCGCGCCTGCCGCTGGTTCAACGCGCAGGGTTTGCTCGACGAAGCGGTGGAGCAGGCGTTACGTGCTGGGCACCTCGATGTGGCGGCGAACCTGGTGCAGAACCTGTCCGAGGAGCAACTGTTGGCCGAGCAGAACGTCGGCATGCTCCTGCGCTGGAAAATGGACTTGCCCGACAGTCTGCTGGTCAGCACACCACGGCTGATCGTCCTCTACAGTTGGGCGCTGGGGCTGGCCTGTCAGCTGGACGCTGCGGAAGAGTTGTCCAGCCATTTGAGCCGCTTCTTGCCAGCGCCGTCAGCCACGGCGCAAAAGTCGATGCTTGCGCAATGGCTGGCGCTGAGCGGGATCATCGCCCGCGGGCGCGGTCATCGCGAGTTGACCCTCAACTATTGCACCGAAGCCTTGGAGAGCCTGCCGGCGAAGCGGTACGGCCAGCGGCTGATGTGTTTATCGACGCTGTCCAATCTGGCCATTGCCGATGGCGATCTCTGGCGCGCGCGCGGCTTGAACCGCGAATCGCTTGAGTTGGCGCAGCGGGTCGGCAATCCACTGTTCGAAGCTTTGGCGCATTACGACCGCGCGCGGGTCTTGCAGGCGCGCGGCGAAATTCTGCGCGCACTCGATGAAGTCCATCAGGGCCTGGAGCGTCTGCGCGGTCTGTCGCCACAACGCTTGTACGCGGTGCGTGCTCGGCTGACGTTGTACGAAGGTTTTCTGTTGGCGATGCGCCTGCAGCCACAAGCCGCCCGCACGCGATTATTGGCCGGTATCGGTGAAGCACGCGCCTGTCGCGATATCAGCGTGCTGATCGGCCATTGCGTGATCGCGCGTCTGGACGGCGCCAGCGGCGAGTTCGCCAAGGCCTTCGCCGAACTGGCGGAAGCCGAACGGCTGATGCACATCTGGGACGTTCCGCCTATTTACTATCTGGCAATGATTACGCTGGTCAAATGTGAGCTGTGGCTGGCGCAGGGCCGCACCGATCTGGCCGAAGCCTGGCTGGCGCGACTGGGCCAGACCTACACCGGCGAGCGCGCTGCCGCGCCGCCGGAATTTCATCCACAGTTGCCCCTGCATGTAGAACTGCAACAGGCGCTGCTCGACCTGATTCAGGGTCAACCGATGCTCGCCGAAGGGCGGCTGAACGTGTTGCATGAGAACGGTCAGCAAACCGGGCGGCAGTTGCTGTGTGTGATGGCGTTGACGCAGAAAGTGGCGCTATTGCTGGCAGGTGGACGTGAGCCGGAGGCGCGCAGAGCGCTGAGTCAGGCGCTGGAGGCGGCGGCAGGGGGCGTGTTGCAGCCGTTTGATGCATTAGTGAAAGAGCAGGGAGATTGGCTGCGCGGACAATTGCTGGCTTCGCCAGCGTTGGCGGGTCAGCAATTGCTCCAGCACTTCCCTTCAGCGCCGTCCCGTCCGGTCATTGATTCGAGTGGCACCGAGCAACTCAGCAGTCGGGAATTGTCGGTACTGCGCCTGATCGCCCAAGGCTGTTCGAACCAGGAGATCAGCGATCAACTGTTCATCTCGTTGCACACGGTAAAAACCCACGCCAGCCATATCAACAGCAAGTTGGGGGTTGAGCGACGTACGCAAGCCGTCGCTCGGGCGAAAGAACTGGGGGTGCTGAGTTAACCGGCAAGCCACCAGCTGAATCTCAAAGCCCGCACCGGCGTTACCGCTGACGTTGCCCGAGGTAGAATCCTGAGCAAACGCCATTAGCCGTCTGTCGAGGATTTTCATGTCTGCTCCAACCCCGTCGCTGATCCGCGAAACCTTCCCCGTCGGTCCGCTTCAGTGCAACTGCACGATCATCGGCGACCCTGTTACGAAGAAAGCCATCGTCGTCGACCCGGGCGGCAACCCCGACCTGATCATGGCGCGCCTCGATGCTCATGGTCTGAAAGTCGTCAGCATCATCCATACCCACGCGCACCTCGATCACTTCCTGGCTTCCGGGCAGATGAAGGAGAAAACCGGCGCGACCCTGCATCTGCACAAGGAAGATCAGTTCCTGTGGGACAACCTGGAGATGCAGTGCCAGATGTTCGGCGTGCCCTACATTCCGGTGCCATCGCCGGATCGCTGGTTGAGCGATGATGAAGAACTGGCTTGCGGCTGCGGCGTGGCGCTGCATACGCCGGGGCATACGCCAGGTTCCATGAGCTTTTGGTTTTCCGAGGCTAAGCTGTTGATAGCCGGCGATACGTTGTTTCGTCGCGGCGTAGGGCGCACGGATTTGTGGGGCGGCGATCAGGCGACCATCGTGCGTTCGATCAAACAGCGGCTGTACACACTGGACGAAGACGCAACGGTCGTCACCGGGCACGGCCCGGATACGCGTCTGGGTGATGAAATGCGCGAAAACCCGTTTGTGCGGGCCTAAATATTTTGTCACGAGTCGTCGGCGGAATTTTTCTGCATTGTCATGATCCAACGCCCGCACAGGTCCATTGCCAAATGGCCACCATAGAATGCAAAAGTAGGAGCTTTCCATGTTCACCACGCGTCGTTTGATTATTGTCGCTACTGCCGTGGCCATGCTGTCCGGCTGCGCCTCGCCTAACCCGTATGACAATCAGGGTCAGGCCGACGGTGGCTCTCAAGGCATGAGCAAAACCGCCAAGTACGGTGGCCTTGGCGCTCTGGCCGGTGCTTTGGCCGGTGCTGCCATCGACCATAACAATCGCGGCAAGGGTGCCTTGATCGGCGCCGCTGTGGTGGGTGCTTCGGCGGCCGGTTACGGTTACTACGCTGACAAGCAGGAAGCCAAACTACGTGCCAGCATGGCCAACACTGGCGTGGAAGTTCAGCGTCAGGGCGATCAGATCAAGCTGATCATGCCGGGCAACATCACGTTTGCGACTGACTCGGCGAACATTGCATCGAGCTTCTATCAGCCGCTGAACAACCTGGCCAACTCGCTGAAAGAGTTCAACCAGAACCAGATCGAGATCGTCGGTTACACCGACAGCACCGGCAGCCGTCAGCACAACATGGACCTGTCGCAGCGTCGTGCGCAGAGTGTCGCGACCTACCTGACGTCGCAGGGTGTCAGTGGTGCCAACCTGACAGCCCGTGGCGCCGGCCCGGATAATCCGATTGCCAGCAACGGTGACGTCAATGGCCGGGCGCAGAACCGTCGGGTTGAGGTCAACCTGAAGGCGATCCCGGGTCAGCAATATGGTGGTCAGCAGCAACAGCAGCCGGGCACGGTTCAGCAATATCCGTAAGCGAATGCCCGCATGAGGAAATGCCCGGTCCTGTGACCGGGCATTTTTGTGTGTGGACTGTGCTGGCCCCTTCGCGAGCAGGCTCGCTCCCACCTTTGAAATGCAGTTCCCTGTGGGAGCGAGCCTGCTCGCGAAGGGCGCGCAACAGAAACCGAAGACAGCAGATACAAAAAGCCCCCGGACACATCACTGTCCGGGGGCTTTTTGTTTGGCGCTAAGGCTGGTTACTTCTTCAGACCATAATGCTCATCGAGCATGCCCGGCGCGTTCGGGGTTTTCGGTGCGTAGTCACGTGGCGGCTCCTGATCGCGCGGAGGCGTCAGGCGTTCGCGTGGGGTCTGTACGGCGTCAGCATGCAGGGCAGCGATCAGGCGTTGACGGGTCTGCTCGTCCAGGGCCAGACGGTTGGCACCCTCGGCGAGATGATCCTGCACTTCCTGGTAGCTCTGGGTCAGCTTCTTGACCAGCGTTGCGGTGCTGTTGAAGTGAGTGACCACTTCGTTCTGGTAGCTGTCGAAACGCTCCTGGATATCATCCAGTTGACGCTGCGTGCGGCTCGGTGCGGCGCTGGGCACAACGCGCGCGATCAGGAATCCAATGGCGACACCCACAACCAGGGCAAGAGTCGGTAACAACCAAACTAAGAGCGAGTGTTCCACGAGTCCTTCCTCTATAAACGGCTTTGCTTTACGTTAACGGCTCGAACCTGCGCTGTATACCGCGATTCACTCGCAATAGATTGGCACAGACAATTTGCTAGACGAGTCGACCCGATTCGAGGTCACGGAGTTCCTTCCTTGCTGATGCGTGAAACCCCAGTTGTTATTGACGGCCCGGTGGGTCAATTGGAAAGCTTGTACCTGGACAACGAGCAGCCACGCGGCATCGCGCTGATCTGCCATCCGAACCCGGTGCAGGGCGGCACCATGCTCAACAAGGTCGTCTCGACCCTGCAGCGCACCGCGCGCGATGCGGGGTTGATCACCTTGCGTTTCAACTATCGCGGCGTTGGCGCCAGCGAGGGTTCGCACGACATGGGCACCGGTGAAGTCGACGATGCCCAGGCTGCCGCCCAGTGGCTGCGGGAAAAACACCCGGAGCTGCCGCTGACGCTGTTCGGTTTCTCCTTCGGCGGATTTGTTGCGGCAAGTCTCGGCGGCCGTCTCGAAGCGCAGGGTGTGCAGCTCAAGCATCTGTTCATGGTCGCCCCGGCGGTGATGCGTCTTGGCGAGCAGGACCAACTGCCGCAACACGGTGAACTCACGGTGATCCAGCCGGAAACCGACGAAGTCATCGATCCGCAGCTGGTCTACGACTGGTCGGAAAAACTCCAGCGCCCCCATGAGCTGCTGAAAGTGGCAGAATGCGGACACTTTTTTCATGGCAAGCTGACCGATCTCAAGGATCTGATCCTGCCGCGTCTCTCGAATTGATTGCAGTCTGACAAGCGATTACCCATGACGAACCGTACCCGTATCCTCACCGGCATCACCACCACCGGCACCCCGCACTTGGGCAACTACGCCGGCGCCATCCGCCCGGCGATCCTCGCCAGTCGCGACAGCAATGCCGATTCGTTCTACTTCCTGGCCGACTACCACGCCCTGATCAAATGCGATGACCCGCTGCGCATTCAGCGCTCGCGTCTGGAAATCGCCGCGACCTGGCTGGCCGGTGGCCTCGATGTCGACCGCGTGACCTTTTACCGCCAGTCCGACATCCCGGAAATCCCTGAGCTGACCTGGCTGCTGACCTGCGTCGCCGCCAAGGGCCTGCTCAATCGTGCCCACGCCTATAAGGCCTCGGTAGACAAGAACGTTGAAACCGGTGAAGACCCGGATGCCGGCATCACCATGGGCTTGTACAGCTATCCGGTGCTGATGGCGGCGGACATTCTGATGTTCAACGCGCACAAGGTGCCGGTCGGTCGTGACCAGATCCAGCACGTGGAAATGGCCCGCGACATTGGCCAGCGCTTCAACCACCTGTTCGGTCAGGGCAAAGAATTCTTCACCATGCCCGAAGCGCTGATCGAAGAGAGCGTGGCGACGCTGCCAGGCCTCGACGGTCGCAAGATGTCGAAGAGCTACGACAACACCATTCCGTTGTTCTCCAGCGCCAAAGAGATGAAGGACGCGATCTCGCGGATCGTCACTGACTCCAAAGCGCCGGGCGAAGCCAAGGATCCGGATAACTCGCACCTGTTCACGCTGTTCCAGGCCTTCGCCACGCCGGCGCAGGCTGACGAGTTCCGCAGCGAATTGCTCAGCGGTCTGGGTTGGGGTGAGGCGAAGAACCGTCTCTTCCAATTGCTCGACAACGATCTCGGCGAAGCACGCGACAAGTATCACCAGTTGATCGAGCGCCCGGCGGATCTGGAAGACATCCTGCAGATCGGCGCGAAGAAGGCCCGTGCCGTGGCGACGCCGTTCCTCAACGAACTGCGCGAAGCCGTTGGCCTGCGCTCCTTCGTCAATCAGGTTCAGGTCGCTGCGACCACCAAGAAGAAAGCCGCGAAAGCCGCACGTTTCGTCAGCTTCCGTGAAGACGATGGCAGCTTCCGTTTCCGTCTGCTGGCGGCCGATGGCGAGCAACTGCTGCTGTCGCGCAACTTCGCCGACGGCAAAACCGCAGGCCAGGTGACCAAGCAACTGCAATCCGGCCAGCCGCTGGACGTGCGCAGCGCAGACCTGAGCTTCAACGTCTGGCTGGAAGGCGAGTGCGTTGGCGACAGCCCGGCGTTCGCCGACGCTGCTGCGCGGGACGCGGCCGTTGCGGCGCTGCGCGTTGCGCTGACCCCGGTTCAGGACTAATCGGCGGCACGGTCCGACCAAGGGCCGATTGCCATTCCCACGGGCCGTCGCTACAGTGACGGCCCGTTTTTGTTGCCTTGCTAACGAATTATGACGCCCCTAGAACGATACCAAGCTGATCTGAAACGCCCGGACTTCTTCCATGACGCCGCGCAGGAAACTGCTGTGCGTCATCTGCAGCGTCTGTACGAGGATCTGATCGCCGCCGATCAGAACAAACCGGGTCTGCTGAGCAAGCTGTTCGGCAAAAAAGATCAGACGCCGGTCAAGGGCCTGTATTTCTGGGGCGGCGTAGGTCGCGGCAAGACTTACCTGGTCGACACCTTCTTCGAAGCGCTGCCGTTCAAGGAAAAGACCCGCACCCACTTCCACCGCTTCATGAAGCGCGTGCACGAAGAGATGAAAACCCTCGGCGGCGAGAAAAATCCGCTGACCATCATCGCCAAGCGTTTTGCGACTGAATCGCGGGTGATCTGCTTCGATGAGTTCTTCGTTTCCGACATCACCGACGCGATGATTCTCGGCACCTTGATGGAAGAGCTGTTCAAGAACGGCGTGACTCTGGTCGCGACGTCGAACATCGTCCCGGACGGTCTGTACAAGGACGGCCTGCAACGCGCGCGCTTCCTGCCAGCCATCGCGCTGATCAAGCAGAACACCGAGATCGTCAACGTCGACAGCGGCGTCGACTACCGTCTGCGTCACCTCGAACAAGCGGAGCTGTTCCACTATCCGCTCGACGAAGCCGCTCACGAGAGCTTGCGCAAGAGCTTCAAGGCGTTGACGCCAGAATGCACAGCAGCCGTCGAGAACGACGTGTTGATGATCGAGAACCGCGAAATCCGTGCCCTGCGCACTTGCGATGACGTGGCCTGGTTCGACTTCCGCGAACTGTGCGATGGCCCACGCAGCCAGAACGACTACATCGAACTGGGCAAGATCTTCCACGCCGTGCTGCTAAGCGGTGTCGAGCAGATGAGCGTCACCACCGACGATATCGCCCGACGCTTCATCAATATGGTCGACGAATTCTACGACCGTAACGTCAAACTGATCATTTCTGCCGAAGTCGAGCTGAAAGATCTGTACACCGGCGGCCGCCTGAACTTCGAGTTCCAGCGCACGCTGAGCCGACTGCTGGAAATGCAATCGCACGAATTCCTGTCGCGGGCGCACAAGCCTTAAATAGCGTTCGGCAAATAAAAAGGGCCTGCAATTGCAGGCCCTTTTTTATGCGCTGAAGATCTTCCCTGTGGGAGCGAGCCTGCTCGCGAAAGCGGTGTGTCAGCCAACAATCTTAGTGAATGTAAAACCGAATTCGCGAGCAGGCTCGCTCCCACATTGGAATTTCGCTGTTGCGCCTAGGTTATGCTGCCTGCTGAAACTGCTGCCGATACTGGTTCGGCGACAGCTCCGTGTGCTGGCGAAATAGCCGCGCAAAGAAGCTCGCATCGTCGTAACCAACCTCATAACTGATGGTCTTGATGCTCTTGCGACTGCCCGAGAGCAAGCCCTTGGCGGTCTCGATACGCAGGCGTTGCAGGTAATGCAGCGGCTTGTCGCCGGTGGCGGTCTGGAAGCGGCGCATGAAGTTGCGGATGCTCATGCCGTGTTCGCGGGCGACGTCTTCGAAGCGGAACTTGTCGGCAAAATGCTCTTCGAGCCAATGCTGGATCTGCAGGATGATCACATCCTGATGCAGCTTCTGCCCGCCGAAACCGATACGCCCCGGCGAATAGTTGCGCTGTACTTCGTAAAGAATGTCGCGGGCCACTGCTTGCGCCACGTTCGCGCCGCAGAAGCGCTCGATCAGGTAGATGTAAAGATCGCAGGCCGACGTGGTGCCGCCGGCGCAATAAAGATTGTCAGCGTCGGTCAGGTGCTTGTCCTGATTGAGGTGCACCCTGGGGAAGCGTTCGGCAAAGGCGTTAAAGAAGCGCCAGTACGTGGTCGCTTCCTTGCCATTGAGCAGCCCGGCCTCGGCCAGCCAGAACACCCCGGTGGCTTCACCGCAGAGCACGGCGCCGCGAGCGTGCTGCTCGCGTAGCCAAGGAAGGATTTGCGGGTAACGGCTGCACAACGTATCGAAATCATCCCAGAACGCTGGAAGGATGATGATATCGGTGTTTTCCAGACCGCCGTCCACCGGGATGACCACGTCACTGAAGCTTTTCACCGGTTTACCGTCGGGGCTGACCAGGCGGGTTTCAAACGCCGGAGTCAGGCCGTGGCCCAGTTGCTTACCGTAACGCAGGCTCGCCACATGAAAAAAATCCTTGGCTTGCATGAGGGTGAAAGCGAAAACCTGGTCGATCGCCAGGATGCTGACGCGCCGCAAGGGCGTGGAGACTTGCTTGGACATAATTCAACTTTTGTTTTGTTTTTATAAGGGAAAGTGGTCACCAGACGGCTGGATCGTCTTATTTTTTGTCGGATGTGTCCAGTGTCCTGTGTCGGAGGGTAGGCATAGTCTCTGAAGGTCATCTCCCTCCAACAAGAAAGAAAGGTGCCGCATGATTCCCAGAACCCTGTTCAGCCCCGAGCACGAATTGTTCCGCGACAGCGTACGAACATTCCTTGAAAAGGAGGCCGTGCCGTTCCACGGGCAATGGGAGAAACAGGGCTACATCGACCGTAAACTGTGGAACAAGGCCGGGGAGGCGGGGATGCTCTGCTCGCATCTGCCAGAGGAATATGGCGGCCTGGGCGCAGATTTTCTTTACAGCGCGGTGGTGATCGAAGAGGTCGGTCGGCTGGGGCTGACCGGCATCGGTTTCTCGTTGCATTCAGACATCGTTGCGCCGTACATCCTGCATTACGGCAGTGAGGCGCTGAAGCACAAATACCTGCCGAAACTGGTCTCGGGGGAGATGGTCACGGCCATTGCGATGACCGAGCCGGGCGCGGGTTCTGACCTGCAAGGCGTGAAGACCACCGCCGTTCTGGACGGTGACGAGTATGTGATCAACGGTTCAAAAACCTTCATCACCAATGGCTTTCTGGCTGATCTGGTGATTGTCGTCGCCAAGACCGATCCGAAGGCGGGCGCCAAGGGCACCAGCCTGTTTCTGGTCGAGGCGAATACGCCGGGCTTCGACAAAGGCAAGCGTCTTGAGAAAGTCGGCATGAAGGCGCAGGACACCTCGGAATTGTTCTTCCAGGATGTTCGTGTGCCGAAGGAGAATCTGCTGGGGCAGGCCGGTGCCGGGTTTGCGTACCTGATGCAGGAGCTGCCGCAGGAGCGTCTGACCGTGGCGATTGGCGGCTTGGCCTCAGCCGAGGCGGCATTGCAATGGACGCTTGATTACACCCGTGACCGCAAGGCGTTCGGCAAGGCGATTGCCGACTTCCAGAACACCCGTTTCAAACTGGCGGAGATGGCCACCGAGATTCAGATTGGTCGCGTGTTCGTCGATAAGTGCCTGGAGTTGCACCTGCAAGGCAAGCTCGACGTGCCGACGGCGGCGATGGCGAAATACTGGGGCACCGACCTGCAATGCAAGGTACTCGACGAGTGTGTGCAGTTGCATGGCGGTTACGGCTTCATGTGGGAATACCCGGTGGCGCGGGCATGGGCGGATGCACGTGTGCAACGGATCTATGCCGGCACCAATGAAATCATGAAGGAGATCATCGCGCGCTCGCTCTGAGTTTTTCAGTGATTTGACTGCCCCTTTCGCGAGCAGGCTCGCTCCCACAAGGATCACGCTGTACCTGTGGGAGCGAGCCTGCTCGCGAAGCTTTCAGCGGTCAATCAAGGTGCCGGGTTAGGGTGATCCTTGTGAATCGCCTCAATCCCTTCGAGCACTTCATCGGAAAGCTTCAGATCAAAACTGGCAATGTTGCTATCCAGTTGCTCAAGCGTTGTCGCGCCAATGATGTTGCTGGTGACGAACGGTTGCTGGGTCACAAACGCCAACGCCATCTGCGCCGGATCCAGGCCGTGCTCACGGGCCAGCGCCACATAGCGACTGCACGCAGCTTCAGATTGCGCGTTGAAGTAGCGGCTGAAGCGGCTGTAGAGGCTCAGACGACCCTTTGGCGGACGCGCGCCACCTTCGTATTTGCCCGAGAGGAAACCGAACGCCAGCGGCGAATAGGCGAGCAGGCCGCACTGTTCGCGAATGGCGATTTCCGCCAGGCCCACTTCAAAGCTGCGGTTGAGCAGGTTGTACGGGTTCTGGATCGACACCGCGCGCGGCCAGCCACGGGCTTCGGCCAATGCCAGAAAGCGCATTGTGCCCCACGGCGTTTCGTTGGACAGGCCGATGTGACGGATCTTGCCGGCTTTCACCTGCTCATCGAGCGCTTCGAGGGTGTCTTCGAGCGGCGTCAGATTGGCTTCGATCTTGTGCTTATAGCCCAGTTGTCCGAAAAAATTGGTGCTGCGTTCCGGCCAGTGCAATTGATACAGGTCGATGTAGTCGGTCTGCAGTCGCTCGAGGCTGGCATCCACTGCAGCGGTGATGTGCTGGCGGTTGTGGCGCAGGTTTTTGTCGCGGATGTAGTCGATGGTGTTGCCCGGACCGGCGATTTTGCTGGCGAGGATCCAGTCGGCACGATCGCCGCGACTTTTGAAGTAATTGCCGATGTAGCGCTCGGTGGTGGCGTAGGTTTCGGCTTTCGGCGGCACCGGATACATTTCGGCGGTGTCGATGAAATTGATCCCGGCCTCTTTGGCCCTTTCGATCTGGGCGAAGGCTTCAGCTTCAGTGTTTTGCTCGCCCCAGGTCATGGTGCCGAGGCAGATTGCACTCACGTTCAGGTCGGTACGGCCTAGCTGGCGATAGTCCATCGGGTGCTCCTTGGGCAAAACAATCATAAAAGCAGGTTGAAATATTTTTCGCAATCTGCATAATTGCCGACCTCTTTCTGCAGTGGAAGTGATGCGCCGCCGCCGAAGAATCTTGCCGTTGAACGGACGCGCCGACCCGAGCCCCCGAAAGCGTCTGTATCCGGCTGCCTTTGACTTGTCAAAGTACGCACTATTCAGTAAGATCCGCCGTCTAATTTACAGGGCGGCCCCTGAGGCTATAAAGAATGAAAACTTTTACTGCTAAACCGGAAACAGTAAAGCGCGACTGGTTTGTCGTCGACGCTGCTGGTCAGACCCTGGGTCGTCTGGCCACCGAAATCGCGAGCCGTCTGCGTGGCAAGCACAAGCCTGAGTACACTCCTCACGTTGACACCGGCGACTACATCGTCGTAATCAACGCTGAGCAGATTCGTGTTACCGGTGCTAAAACCACTGACAAAATGTACTACTCCCACTCCGGTTTCCCGGGCGGCATCAAGTCGATCAACTTTGAAAAGCTGATCGCTAAAGCCCCTGAGCGCGTGATCGAGACCGCGGTTAAAGGCATGCTGCCTAAAAACCCACTGGGTCGCGACATGTACCGTAAGCTGAAAGTCTATGCGGGCGCTGCACACCCACATACTGCTCAGCAGCCCCAAGAACTGAAGTTTTAACGGAATAGTACATTATGTCGGCGACTCAAAATTACGGCACTGGCCGTCGCAAGACCGCAACCGCACGCGTTTTCCTGCGTCCGGGTACTGGTAACATCTCCATCAACAACCGTTCGCTGGATAACTTCTTCGGCCGCGAAACTGCCCGCATGGTAGTTCGTCAGCCGCTGGAGCTGACCGAGACTGTCGAGAAGTTCGATATCTACGTCACCGTGATCGGCGGTGGTGTAAGTGGTCAAGCTGGCGCAATCCGCCACGGCATCACTCGCGCTCTGATGGACTACGACGAAACCCTGCGTGGCGCTCTGCGCAAAGCTGGCTTCGTTACTCGCGACGCCCGTGAAGTTGAACGTAAGAAAGTTGGTCTGCGTAAAGCGCGTAAGCGTCCGCAGTACTCGAAGCGTTAATTCCGCTTCCACGTTCAAAAAGAACGCCCGATTCCTCACGGAAGCGGGCGTTTTTTTATGCCTGCGATTTATAAAAGAATTGCGCTGTGACAACTTGCCACATTCGTAGACCCCCTATACTGCAAGGCTTGAGGGTATGAGCTCCGGGTAATTCCCTTGTCAGAATTGGGGCTTTTCATTACCATCTCGGCAAAATTTTTATAAGTAACATTGATTTATTTAGTAGATGCCTGATTTAACAGGCCACAAAGCTGATGGGAGAGGACTGAATGAGCAATGACGGCGTGAATGCAGGCCGGCGTCGCTTCTTGGTAGCAGCCACATCCGTGGTGGGTGCTGCAGGAGCGGTGGGGGCTGCGGTCCCGTTCGTGGGGTCATGGTTTCCCAGTGCCAAGGCGAAAGCCGCTGGTGCACCGGTGAAAGTGAATGTCAGCAAGATCGAGCCAGGACAGCAGATGATTGCTGAGTGGCGCGGCCAGCCGGTGTTCATTGTCCGCCGTACTGCGGAAATCCTGGGGAATCTTAAGAAGATCGAGGGCCAGCTCTCCGATCCGACTTCCAAAAACTCCACGCAACCCACCTATGTCGACCCTGAAGTGCGATCGATCAAGCCGGAAATTCTGCTGCTGATCGGGATCTGCACACACTTGGGTTGCTCTCCGACCTTCCGTCCCGAAGTGGCACCTGCAGATCTTGGTAAAGACTGGGTAGGTGGCTATTTCTGCCCTTGCCACGGTTCCCACTACGATCTGGCTGGCCGCGTCTACAAGTCGCAACCCGCGCCTTTGAACCTGCCAGTTCCCCCGCATTCCTATGAGACCGATGACCTGATTGTCATTGGCGTCGATACGGAGAAAGCGTGATGAGCAAGTTCATGGATTGGGTTGATGCACGCTTCCCTGCGACCAAAATGTGGGAAGACCATCTCAGCAAGTATTACGCTCCAAAAAACTTCAACTTCTTCTACTTCTTCGGCTCGCTGGCGCTGCTGGTGCTGGTCAACCAGATCGTCACCGGTGTCTGGCTGACGATGAGCTATACGCCGTCGGCAGAAGAAGCGTTCGCTTCCGTCGAATACATCATGCGCGACGTCGAGTACGGCTCGATCCTGCGTCTGCTGCACTCGACCGGCGCCTCGGCATTCTTCATCGTGGTCTATCTGCACATGTTCCGTGGCTTGCTCTACGGTTCGTACCAGAAACCGCGTGAGCTGGTCTGGGTCTTCGGCATGCTGATTTACCTGGCGCTGATGGCTGAAGCCTTCATGGGTTACCTGCTGCCGTGGGGTCAGATGTCCTACTGGGGTGCCCAGGTGATCATCTCGCTGTTCGGTGCGATTCCGGTTATCGGTAACGACCTGACTCAGTGGATTCGTGGTGACTACCTGATCTCCGGGATCACCCTCAACCGCTTCTTCGCTCTGCACGTTGTCGCTCTGCCGATCGTCATTCTTGGTCTGGTGGTGCTGCACATTCTGGCGCTGCACGAAGTCGGTTCGAACAACCCTGACGGCGTCGACATCAAGAAGCACAAAGACGAAAACGGCATCCCGCTGGACGGCATCGCCTTCCACCCGTACTACACCGTGAAAGACATTGTCGGTGTTGTGGTGTTCCTGTTCATCTTCTGCTTTATCGTGTTCTTCTTCCCGGAAATGGGCGGCTACTTCCTCGAAAAGCCCAACTTCGAGCAAGCGAACCCATTCAAGACGCCAGAGCATATTGCGCCGGTTTGGTATTTCACGCCGTTCTACGCGATCTTGCGTGCGATCCCCGACAAACTCATGGGCGTGATCGCCATGGGCGCCTCGATTGCCTTGCTGTTTGTCCTGCCGTGGCTTGACCGCAGTCCGGTCAAATCGATGCGCTACAAAGGCTGGATGAGCAAAATCTGGCTGGTGGTGTTCTGCATTTCGTTCGTGATCCTCGGCATCCTGGGCGTTCTGGCGCCGACGCCGGAGCGCACGCTGGTCTCGCAGATCTGCACCTTCCTGTACTTCGCCTACTTCATTCTGATGCCGTTCTACACCAGGCTCGAGAAGACCAAAAAGGTTCCGGAAAGGGTGACTGGCTGATGAAAAAGTTATTTTTTGCTCTGATTTTTGCTGCTTTGCCTGTCCTGTCTTTCGCCGCCGAACACGGTCCGGAGCTGGAAAAAGTCGACATCGACCTCGCTGATAAAGCGGCCCTGCAGGATGGCGCGCGTACCTTTGCCAACTATTGCATGGGTTGCCACAGCGCCAAGTTCCAGCGTTACGAACGGGTTGCCGATGACTTGGGCATTCCTCACGAACTGATGCTGGATAAGCTGGTGTTCACCGGGGCCAAGATCGGCGATCACATGAACATCGGCATGCAGCCTGCCGACGCCAAGACCTGGTTCGGCGCGGCACCACCGGACCTGACCCTGGTGGCGCGTGTGCGTGGCACTGACTGGCTCTACGGTTACCTGCGCTCGTTCTACGAAGATCCGGCACGCCCTTGGGGTGTCAACAACAAGGTCTTCCCGAACGTCGGTATGCCTAACGTACTCGTCGGCCTGCAAGGTCGTCAGGTGGTGGGCTGCAAACAGGTACAGATCGTCGAAGACGGCAAAAAGCAATATGATCCGTTGACCGGTACGCCGCTGACTCATGAAGCGTGCGATCAACTGACCATCGTGCCGAAGTCCGGTGCTCTGAACGAAGAGCAGTTCGATGAGAAGGTCAAGAATCTGGTAACCTTCCTGGCTTACTCGGCTAACCCGGTTAAGCTGCAACATCAGCGCATCGGTACTTACGTTTTGCTGTACTTGGCGTTCTTCTTTGTGTTCGCCTACTTGCTCAAGCGTGAATACTGGAAAGACGTGCACTGATACGCTTCAAGCATTGCTGTTAATCGCGCGCGCCCAAGGGCGCCTCCGAAAACGCAAGGTCTGGCTAGCCAGGCATTGCGGGAGGCGTCCTCTGGGCGCGCGCGTTTTTCCGGTTCCGACAAATTCAACAAGCGAGGAGGATCGCCATGGGCGTGACCAATCGGTTGGCCTGTTACTCCGACCCCGCCGACCACTATTCCCACCGAGTGCGCATCGTACTTGCAGAGAAGGGTGTCAGCGCCGAGATCATTTATGTGGAAGCTGGTCGTCAGCCGCCTAAACTGATCGAGGTAAACCCTTACGGAAGTCTGCCTACGCTGGTCGATCGTGACCTGGCGCTGTGGGAGTCGACCGTGGTGATGGAATATCTGGATGAGCGTTACCCGCATCCGCCATTGATGCCGGTTTATCCGGTGGCGCGTGCCAACAGCCGTCTGCTGATTCACCGCATTCAGCGTGACTGGTGTGGTCTGGTGGATCTGATTCTGGATCCGAAAAGCAAAGAGGCCGCGCGTGTCGTGGCGCGCAAGGAATTGCGTGAAAGCCTGACGGGCGTGTCGCCGTTGTTCGCCGACAAGCCATTTTTCCTCAGTGAGGAACAAAGTCTGGTGGATTGCTGCCTATTGCCAATACTCTGGCGTTTGCCGATTCTGGGTATTGAACTGCCGCGGCCGGCCAAGCCGTTGCTTGATTATATGGAGCGCCAGTTTGCGCGTGAGGCTTTCCAGGCGAGTCTGTCTGGTGTCGAACGCGATATGCGCTAAGGCTTAAGGAGCCGCTATGAACTCCAGTCGACCTTATCTGGTCCGCGCGCTCTACGAGTGGATTGTCGATAACGATTGCACCCCGCACATGCTGGTCAATTCCGAGTACCCGGCGGTGCAAGTGCCGCAGGGTTTCGCCAGTGACGGGCAAATTGTCCTGAACGTCTCGCCAAGTGCTGTGCGTCATTTGCACATGGACAACGACGTGGTGACCTTCGAAGGTCGCTTCGGTGGCGTCCCGCACAGCCTCTACGTGCCAATTGGTGCGATTCTGGGGATCTATGCCCGGGAAAACGGTCAGGGCATGGTGTTTGATCTCGAGTCGCCGATGGATGACGAGGAAGAGATCGAGTCGGATGACGACTTGCCGCCACCGGACAGCGAGCCACCGCGCCCTAGCGGCCGGCCAAGCTTGAAAGTGGTGAAATAAAAAAAAGGCGATCCGGATGGATCGCCTTTTTCATGCGCGTCTCAAAACTGCATGCACATCTCAAAACTGTAGGAGCTGTGTATCAGTCGATGTATTCGAAGAGTTTGACGATTTTCTGCACGCCGGAAACGCCCTGCACCAGATTGGTCGCCTGAGTGGCTTCCTGTTTGGTCAGCAGGCCCAGCAGGTAGACGATGCCATTCTCCGTCACGACTTTGATGCGCGAGCCGGGGATGCTGGCGTCGGTGAGCATCTGAGTCTTGATTTTCGAGGTCAGCCAAGTGTCATTTTGGCGAGCCAGGAAGCCCGACGGCGGTATCACCTGCAGTTCGTTATGAACGGTTTTCACGCGTTGGACGGCGGCAGCGGCCTGTTCGGCCTTGGCTTTGAGGTCTGCGCGAGGAGTTTGACCGGCGAGCAGGACAACGCCGTTGAAGCTGGTGACGACGATGTGCGAATCGTTGTCCAGAGCCGGATCGGCCTTGGCCACGTTTACGCCCACTTTGGTTTCGATCAACGAGTCGTCGATCTTGCTGCCGAAGGTGCGGGTGCCGCGGTCATCATCGATCGGCGCTTCACGGCTGGCATTTACCACCGAGGTGCAGCCGCTGATGCCAAGGCACAGAGTCAAGGCCAGAAGGCTAAGGCGATTAGGGGTCATTCTTCACTCCCGAACAGTTGGCTGTCGATCAGATCGCAGAGGCAATGGATCGCCAGCAAGTGGACTTCTTGAATACGTGCAGTGACATTGGCCGGTACGCGAATCTCGACGTCCTCTGGCAATAGCAGCGACGCCATGCCACCGCCATCGCGACCGGTCAATGCTACGACAATCATTTCGCGATCATGTGCGGCCTGGATCGCTTGAATAATGTTCGCCGAGTTACCGCTAGTCGAAATCGCCAGCAAGACATCGCCCGGCTGGCCGAGTGCACGAATCTGTTTGGAGAACACTTCGTTGTAGCTGTAGTCGTTGGCGATCGAGGTGATCGTCGACGTATCGGTCGTCAGCGCAATGGCCGGCAGGCTCGGGCGCTCGCGCTCGAAGCGATTGAGCAGCTCCGAGGAGAAGTGCTGGGCATCGCCGGCCGAACCACCGTTGCCGCACGAAAGCATTTTGCCTTCGTTGAGCAGGGCGTTGACCATGATCTGGCTGGCTTGCTCGATGTGCGGTGCAAGTACGTCCATCGCCTGTTGCTTGGTGTCGATACTGGCCTGGAAAAGCTGGCGAATTCGGGATTGCATGTCCATCTGTGTGACCTTAAGTAGCGCGGCTGTTCGGCACATGAATGTGCAGCCCGCAAAGCAAAGAGCAAAATTTGTCGGTGGGATCGCAACGCAGACGATCAACTGTCGAAAGCATTCTGCAACCAGTTCAGCTGATCCGGGTGGCTGTCGATGGCCACCACGTCGAAGCGGCAGGGGGAATTGGCCCAACGCGACTCGCGCTGAAGAAAATACTGTGCGGCGAAAATCAGTTTCTGCTGCTTGCGCCCATCGATGCTAGCGAGCGCGCCACCCCATTGGGTGTTTTTTCTGTAACGAACTTCGACGAATACTACTGTATCGCCATCAAGCATGACCAGATCAAGCTCGCCACGTTTACACAGCCAGTTCTGCGCCAACAGGCGCAGCCCCTGATTCTGCAGATGCTCGAGCGCCTGGCGCTCGGCATCCTTGCCGCTTTGCGAGCGTGACCGGTCAGGCATTAGCGCGGGGTGTCCGGCAGGCGTTGAACCTGGCCGCTGACGAACTGCGCCCAAGGCAGTTGACGCACAACGCGCTGGGTCTGGGTCATGCCGAGGCTGCCCGATTGACCTTCGATGCGGCTGTCCGGCAGGGCCTTCAGTTGACCCAGGCGCGGTGCCAGGTGATAAGCGTCGACGCCCATGGCATACAGGCGGCCGAGGCTGCCGGCGGCTTGTGGCCACTGTGCAACAACTTGCTGGCGCAGTGGGTTGCTGGTTTCCAGCAGCCACGGGGTTTCGCAGAAGCGAATGCCGTTCATATCGTTGTACTGGTTCACATCGCCGCTGGCGCTGTACACGTGCGAAGTTGCGTAAACCGGAACGTCACCGGCGTACTGGAAGTTCAGGGTCGGCTTGATCTGCTGCGCCTGTTGCGGCGTCGCGGCGAGGAAGATGAACTCGATGTCCTGACGGCGCGAAGGCTGTGCCGCTACGTTGGCGCCCGCAGCATTCTGCAGGCTCTTGGCGCGGGCTTCGCTCTGACGCAGCTGGAACATGTCGGCAATCTGCTGAGCCAGTTGCACTGGCTGATCAACGCGTTCGATGGCAATGATGCTGCCGCCGTTAGCCTGCCAGTCCTGACTGAAAGCACGCAGCACGCGCTCGCCCCATTCGCCTTTCGGCACCATGATGGCGGCGCGGTGCAGGCCATCGGCACGGGCGCGGCGCGAGACTTCACGGGCTTCGTCTTCAGCGGCCAGACCAAACTGGAACAGCTGTGCCGGGCCTTGTTCGCCTTCGCTGTAGTTCAGTGCGAGGGTGGTGATCGGCAATTGCGGGCGAGTGCTCAGTTGTTTGACCAGTGGCTTTTCCAGCGGCCCGACGACCAGCTGCACGCCGTCAGCCTGAGCCTTGCGGTAAAACTCGTCCATCGAGGTCAGCTTCGAGCTGTCGTAGAAGACGATGGCTGGTGGCTTCTGCCCGGCTTGTTGAGCCTGGTAGTGCGCAGCCATGAAGCCTTCACGCAGTGCTTTACCGACCGCTGCCAGTTGGCCGTCCTGTGGCAGCAGCAGGGCGATTTTGCTCAATGGCTGGCTGGCCAGCTCTTTGAGCTTGGTCAGTGGCTGCGGCAGGTTGATGGCTGCCGGGTGCTTTGGATTCTGCGCGCGCCAGGCATCGATTGCGGCTTGCTGCTGTTCCAGGGTGCCAGCGGTTTTCACCGCCAGCGCCAGGCCCATCCAACCGCCGAGATCGTCGCTGGTGTTCGGTTGCAGTTGGTCAGTCGGCAGCGAGGCTATCAGCGTCCAGATCGCTTCGTGGTTCTTGCTCGCGGCTTCGCCTTGCAGCATCGGGGCGATGAAAATACGTTCGCGAGCGGCGGCCAGGGTCTGACCATCGGCTTCAAAGGCGCGGGCGTGAACGGTGCCGGTACGAACCTGCTGTTCTTGCGGCATTTCACCGAGGTGTTGCAGGCTCGGGTGGCTCAGAGCAGTCAGCGCGGCTTTCGGCTGATTGCGGGTCATGGCCAGTTCGGCATTCAAGGTGCTGGCGAAAATCTGCTGGCCCGGCTTCAGTTGCTCCATCGGCACTTGTTGCAGGATTTGCGCGGACTGCGCGGCATTCCCCTGACGATAAGCCAGGTCCGCTGCGCTCAAGCGCAACAGGGCAGATTTTTCCGGGGTTTTAGCCTGGGTAGCCTGTTCGAGCAGTTGCTCGATGCTGGCATCCGGAGTCCGTGGAAGTTCGCCAAGGCTGGAGGAAGGGGAGCTGGCGCAAGCCGCCAATAAGGCAGCGAGGCAGAGGGCAGTGAACAGCCGCAGGCAAGCGATCATGTAAGTGTTCCTGATACTCGATCAAATTAGCGTCGAATTGTACCCAAGCACTGGCCGGGGCGCGATGTTAGTGGCGTGAAACGGGCAATTTAGCTGGAGTAAATGTTGCGACAGCACACAACTGCGGGCAAAACCGGGTTTGGCTCAGGCGTATCGCCTGTCGCGTGACGCGCTACAATGCCCGCTTTTACCGAACACGAGGTGTGCGCTTTGACTGCTCCAGGTCCTTTGAATTCCGCTGCGGGCTCGCTTTATGTGGTGGCGACGCCCATCGGCAACCTGGACGACATCAGCGCCCGGGCCCTGAAAATCCTCCGCGAAGTGGCGTTGATTGCTGCCGAGGACACCCGTCACTCGGCGCGGCTGATGCAGCACTTCGGGATTGCCACGCCGCTTGCCGCGTGTCACGAACATAACGAACGAGATGAAGGTAGTCGTTTTATTACGCGCTTGCTGGCAGGTGACAACGTCGCCCTGATCTCCGATGCCGGCACGCCGTTGATTTCCGATCCGGGGTATCACCTGGTGCGTCAGGCTCGTGCTGCCGGGATCAATGTCGTGCCGGTGCCGGGTGCTTGTGCCTTGATCGCGGCGTTGTCGGCGGCAGGTCTGCCGTCTGACCGATTCATCTTTGAGGGTTTTTTGCCGGCCAAATCGGTCGGGCGCAAAGCGCGCCTTGAAGCCGTTAAAGAAGAACCACGCACGCTGATCTTTTACGAAGCGCCGCACCGCATTCTCGAATGTTTGCAGGATATGGAAACGGTGTTTGGTGGTGAGCGCCCGGCTTTGCTGGCGCGTGAGATTACCAAGACTTTCGAGACCCTCAAGGGTTTGCCGCTGTCTGAGCTGCGCGCGTTCGTCGAGTCCGACAGCAATCAGCAGCGTGGCGAATGCGTCGTGCTGGTGGCCGGCTGGACGGCGCCGGAGTCCGAAGACGCGGTCAGCAGCGAAGCCATGCGCGTCCTCAATCTGCTGCTCGAAGAAATGCCGCTAAAGCGTGCCGCCGCGTTGGCGGCGCAGATTACCGGTGAGCGAAAAAACGTCCTGTACCAGGTCGCGCTGGACCAGCAGAAGGGCGAGTAACCCGTCGCGCAGACAGGTTTTGCGGCTATTAGCGCTTGTTCTTCAGGCGCTCTGCCGTTAACCTGCGCGGCGGAGAGTCGATCGGACAGTCGCTGCCCTCTATGAAAATTAGGGGGGGGAGGAAAGTCCGGGCTCCATAGGGCGAAGTGCCAGGTAATGCCTGGGAGGCGTGAGCCTACGGAAAGTGCCACAGAAAATAACCGCCTAAGCGCTTCGGCGCCGGTAAGGGTGAAAAGGTGCGGTAAGAGCGCACCGCACGTCTGGCAACAGTTCGTGGCTAGGTAAACCCCACTTGGAGCAAGACCAAATAGGGTCCCAAGGCGTGGCCCGCGCTGGGACCGGGTAGGTTGCTAAAGATGTCCAGTGATGGCCATCGTAGACGAATGACTGTTCAAGACAGAACCCGGCTTACAGATCGACTCTCCACCTTTTTCTTTCCCTGCTTGAATCAAAGGCGACAGGGCTGTGTAATATCAGCAGGCCTGCTCTGAAAGTTCGGCAGCGGCAAATGCAGTAATAGCCATTTCCCACCCTGCTTCAATCAACAGCAGAAGCGCTTTTGTAATACCGAAAAAATCTTACTCTTAACAAATTACTTTAACTTTCGAGCGCAGCTTTCAGTGCTGCATCAAGTTATGGGTCGAAACTCCGCGCCAGATTCTCGTTGCTCCTCCTTTTATGCTCCTAAATCTCCGTTCTGTAAGGGTTTTCCTTTAATCCGCGCCTTGACGGTGTGGTGGGCGCATTCCTATAGTGTGCGCAAGTGGCGGAAAGTGGCATGAAGTGGGTTTTTTGAGCTCAAAACGATAAAAATTGGAGAAACGCAGACGTGTTTCGCGGAGCTAACGCTATCAGTCTCGATGCAAAGGGCCGTCTCGCCATGCCGAGCCGGTACCGTGACGAGCTCGATTCGCGCAGTTCCGGCCAATTGATCGTGACCATTGATGCCGTTGATCCATGTTTGTGCGTCTATCCGCTCGACGAGTGGGAAATTATTGAAACCAAGTTGCGTGCACTCCCTTCGCTTCGTGAAGAGAACCGTCGCTTGCAGCGTTTATTGATCGGCAACGCCGTCGACCTCGAGCTCGATGGCAGTGGCCGTTTTCTGGTTCCACCGCGTCTGCGCGAATACGCCAAGCTCGATAAGCGCGCGATGCTGGTGGGCCAGCTGAACAAGTTCCAATTGTGGGACGAGGATGCATGGGACGCGGTATCTGCCGCCGACCTTGCTGCTATTCAACAACCGGGCGCTATGCCTGATGAACTGCGTGATTTGATCCTGTGACTATTGATAGCGGCTTTAACCACATCACCGTACTGCTTGACGAAGCCGTCGAGGCTCTCGCCGTACGCCCTGATGGCTGCTATCTGGACGGTACGTTCGGACGCGGTGGCCACAGCCGGCTGATCCTCAGCCAGCTCGGGACGGACGGTCGGCTCATCGGGTTCGACAAAGATCCACAAGCGATTGCCACCGGGCAAACGCTAGCGGCCGAAGACGGCCGCTTTGTCGTTGTGCAGCGTAGCTTTGCCGAGCTGGGTTCGGTCGTCGCCGAACAAGGTCTGGCCGGCAAGGTCAGCGGCATTCTGCTCGACCTCGGCGTGTCTTCGCCGCAGCTCGACGATGCTGAGCGCGGCTTCAGTTTCCTCAACGACGGCCCGCTGGACATGCGCATGGATCCGTCCCGTGGCATCAGCGCTGCCGAATTCGTCAACACCGCGCCGGCTGAGGAAATCGCCCGGGTGTTCAAGGAATACGGTGAAGAGCGTTTCTCCGGGCGCATGGCCCGTGCCGTCGCCGAGCGTCGCGATATCACGCCTTTCGAGCGCACCGCCGATCTGGCTGAAGTGCTCAAGGTCGCCAACCCTGCATGGGAAAAGGGCAAGAACCCGGCCACCCGTGCATTCCAGGGTTTGCGCATTCACGTCAACAACGAACTGGGCGATCTGGAAGCCGGCCTCGAAGCCGCACTGGAAGCGCTGGAAGTTGGCGGTCGTCTGGTGGTGATCAGCTTCCACTCGCTGGAAGACCGCATCGTCAAACTGTTCATGCGCAAGCTGGTGAAAGGCGAAGCCGACAACCTGCCGCGCAACCTGCCGGTTCGCCACGTGGCGTTCGAACCGAAAATCAAAGTCCATGGCAAAGCGCAGACGGCCTCCGACGCCGAACTCAAAGCCAACCCACGTTCCCGTAGCGCCGTCATGCGCGTCGCGGAGAAGCTGCGGTGAGCAAGCTTTTCGCCAAGCCACTGCCTGGCGGCAGCTTTTTGATGCTGCTGCTGTTCATCGGCGTGCTCGTATCGGCCATCGCCGTGTCGTACAGCGCGCACTGGAACCGTCAGTTGCTCAACACCCTTTATAACGAACTCAGCGTGCGCGACAAGGCGCAGGCCGAGTGGGGTCGCTTGATTCTTGAGCAAAGCACCTGGACCGCGCACAGCCGGATCGAAGTGCTGGCCACCGAACAACTGAAAATGCACATTCCGGGCGCGGCTGACGTGAAGATGGTGGCGCCATGATGAAACTCGAAGGCGCATTGTTCCCGTGGCGCTTCCGCCTGATGGTGGCGCTGCTCGGCGTGATGGTCGCGGCGATCTGCTGGCGCATCATCGACCTGCAAGTGGTTGACCGTGACTTCCTCAAAGGTCAGGGCGATGCGCGCAGCCTGCGTCATATCCCGATTCCGGCTCACCGTGGTCTGATCACCGACCGTAACGGCGAGCCTTTGGCCGTCAGTACCCCGGTGACCACGCTGTGGGCCAACGCCAAGGAAATGCAGACCGCCAAGGAAAAGTGGCCCGCACTCGCCGCCGCCCTGGGGCAGGATCCGAAAGCCCTGACCGAGCGCCTTGAAGCGCAAGCCAACAAAGAATTCATTTACCTGGTGCGCGGGCTGACGCCTGAGCAGGGCCAGGCTGTACTCGACCTGAAAGTGCCGGGCGTTTACGGCATCGAAGAATTCCGCCGGTTCTATCCGGCCGGTGAAGTCACCGCGCACATGGTTGGTTTTACCGACATCGACGATCACGGTCGCGAAGGCGTCGAACTCGCCTACGACGAGTGGCTGGCCGGGGTGCCGGGCAAACGACAGGTCATCAAGGATCGGCGCGGACGGCTGATCAAGGATGTCCAGGTCACCAAAAACGCCAAGGCCGGCAAGCCCTTGGCGTTGTCGATTGACCTGCGTCTGCAATATCTGGCCAACCGCGAGCTGCGCAACGCAATCATCGAAAACGGTGCCAAGGCCGGCAGCCTGGTGATCATGGACGTGAAGACCGGCGAGATTCTCGCCATGGTCAACCAGCCGACCTACAACCCGAACAACCGTCGCAACCTGCAACCGGCGATGATGCGTAACCGCGCGATGATCGACGTGTTCGAACCGGGTTCGACCATGAAAGCCATCTCGATGAGCGCCGCGATCGAGTCCGGCCGCTGGAAACCGAGCGACACCGTCGAGGTGTATCCGGGCACGCTGCAGATCGGTAAATACACGATCAAGGACGTTTCCAAGAGCGAAGGTCCGGTGCTGGACATGACCGGCATTCTGATCAATTCCAGTAACGTCGGCATGAGTAAGGTTGCCTTCGATATTGGTGGCGAAACCATTTACCGTCTCGCGCAGAAAGTCGGCCTCGGCCAGGACACCGGCCTCGGCTTCCCGGGCGAGCGTGTCGGCAACCTGCCGAACTACCGCGAATGGCGCAAGGCTGAAACCGCAACACTGTCCTACGGCTACGGTATTTCCGTGACCGCGATTCAGCTTGTTCATGCCTTCTCGGCGCTGGCCAACAATGGTCGTCTCGCGCCGTTGACCCTGATCAAAACCGACAAGCCGCCGCAAACGACGCAAGTGCTGCCGGAAGCTGTCGCGAAAACCATGCAAGGCATGCTGACGCAAGTGATCGAAGCCCCGCGTGGCGTATTCCGTGCGCAGGTGCCGGCGTATCACGTGGCCGGCAAGTCGGGTACTGCACGTAAAACGTCGGTGGGCACCAAGGGCTACGCCGAAAACTCCTATCGCTCGCTGTTCGCCGGTTTCGGCCCGATGAGCGATCCGCGTTACGCCATTGTTGTGGTGATCGATGAACCGTCCAAGGCCGGTTATTTCGGTGGTCTGGTGTCCGCGCCGGTGTTCAGCCGTGTGATGTCCGGCACCCTGCGTCTGATGAACGTGACCCCGGACAACCTGCCGACCACTCAGCAGGCCAACGCCACCCCAGTCATTCCGCTGAAAGCCAATGGAGGGCGCGGCTGATGTCATTAAGTCTGAACAAGATATTCCCCCACGCCGGCCACGATCTGTTGATCCGTGAATTGGCGCTGGACAGCCGCAACGTGCGCGCAGGCGATTTGTTCCTCGCCGTGCCCGGTGGCAAATTTGATGGCCGCGCGCACATTGCCGATGCATTGCAACGCGGTGCTGCGGCTGTAGCGTATGAAGTGGAAGGCGCCACCGTGCTGCCGATCACCGACGTGCCGCTGATTCCGGTCAAAGGCCTGGCGGCGCAGCTGTCGGACATCGCTGGCCGCTTTTATGGCGAGCCAAGCCATCACCTGAATCTGGTCGGCGTAACCGGCACCAACGGCAAAACCAGCGTGACCCAATTGGTCGCACAGGCATTGGATCTGCTCGGCCAGCATTGCGGTATCGTCGGTACCCTCGGTTCCGGCTTCTATGGCGCACTGCAAAGTGGTCTGCACACCACGCCGAATCCGATTGCCGTACAGGCGACGCTGGGCGACCTGAAAAAGGCCGGCGCCAAAGCCGTGGCCATGGAAGTTTCGTCCCACGGTCTGGATCAGGGCCGCGTCACCGCGCTGGCATTCGACGTGGCGGTGATGACCAACCTGTCCCGCGATCATCTGGATTATCACGGCACCATGGAAGCGTACGCTGAGGCCAAGGCCAAGCTGTTCGCCTGGAATGACCTGAAGTGCCGCGTGGTCAACCTCGACGACGATTTCGGCCGGCAACTGGCCGCTGAAAAACGTGAATCGCGTTTGATCACCTACAGCCTGCTCGACAGCAGCGCGTACCTGTTCTGCCGCGAAGCGCAGTTCGACGACCACGGCGTGCGCGCCACGCTGGTGACGCCGCAGGGCGAACATCATCTGCGCAGCACCTTGCTCGGTCGCTTCAACCTGAGCAACGTCCTGGCGGCGGTCGGCGCCTTGCTCGGTCTGGATTATGCGCTCGACGAAATTCTCAAAGTACTGCCGAAACTCGAAGGCCCGGCCGGTCGCATGCAGCGTCTGGGCGGTGGCACGCAGCCGTTGGTGGTGGTCGATTACGCCCACACCCCGGACGCGCTGGAAAAAGTCCTGACCGCGTTGCGTCCTCATGTCAAAGGCCAACTGCTCTGCCTGTTCGGCTGCGGCGGTGACCGTGATCGCGGCAAGCGTCCGTTGATGGCTGAAGTGGTTGAGCGTCTGGCTGATCAAGTGCTGGTCACCGACGACAACCCGCGCACTGAAGACCCTGCGGTGATTTTCGATGACATCCGCGCCGGTTTCACGGCTGTGGATAAAGTCACCTTCGTCGCCGGCCGTGGTCAGGCGATCGCGCAACTGATTGCCGGTGCCTCGGCCAATGACGTAATCGTCCTGGCCGGTAAAGGTCACGAGGACTATCAAGAGATCAATGGCGAGCGCCACGCTTTCTCCGATCTGGTCGAGGCTGATCACGCGCTGACCGCGTGGGAGGTGGCCCATGCTTAAGGCCCTCAAACTCAGCGAACTGACCAATGCGCTCGATGCACGCTTGATCACTGCGGATGCCAGCTTCGACGGCGTCAGCATCGACAGCCGTGCGATCCAGCCTGGCCAACTGTTTATTGCCCTGACCGGTCCGCGCTTTGACGGTCACGATTATCTGAACGACGTCGCCGCCAAAGGCGCCGTTGCCGCACTGGTCGAGCGTGAAGTCGCCGACAGTACGTTGCCGCAATTGCTGGTCAAAGACACCCGTCAGGCTCTCGGCCAGTTGGGGGCGCTGAACCGTGCTGCATTCACTCAGCCAGTCGCCGCGATCACCGGCTCCAGCGGCAAGACCACCGTCAAGGAAATGCTCGCGAGCATCTTGCGCACGCGCGGTCCGGTGCTGGCGACTCGCGGCAATTTGAACAACGACCTCGGCGCGCCACTGACTCTGCTCGAACTGGCCCCGGAACACACGGCGGCCGTCATCGAACTGGGTGCCTCGCGCCTCGGTGAAATCGCCTACACGGTCGGGCTGACCAAGCCGCATGTGGCGATCTTGAACAATGCCGGCACCGCTCACGTCGGTGAGTTCGGCGGCCCGGAAAAAATCGTTGAAGCCAAGGGTGAAATCATCGACGGGCTGGCGGCTGATGGCGTCGCCGTGCTCAATCTCGATGACAAGGCCTTCGGCATCTGGAAGACCCGCGCGGGCGCTCGCCAGGTGCTGACTTTCGCCCTGAGCAACACTCAGGCGAATTTCCATGCCAGCGATCTGACCACCGACGCCCGTGGCTGCCCGGCCTTCAATCTGCATACACCTGAAGGTGTCGAGCGCGTTCAACTGAACCTGCTCGGCACCCACAACGTCGCTAACGCCTTGGCCGCCGCCGCTGCTGCGCACGCTTTGGGCGTGTCGCTGTTCGGCATCGCCACCGGGCTTGGCGCCGTGCAACCGGTCAAGGGTCGCACCGTCGCGCAACTGGCGAAAAACGGTATGCGCGTGATCGATGACACTTACAACGCAAACCCCACCTCGATGTGCGCGGCCGTTGATATACTCGCCGGCTTTTCCGGCCGCACCGTCCTGGTGCTCGGAGATATCGGCGAGTTGGGCGATTGGGCGGAGCAGGGGCACCGCGACGTGGGCGAATACGCCCGGGGCAAGGTTTCCGCGCTTTATGCCGTTGGGCCAAACATGGTTCACGCCGTAAACGCTTTCGGTGAACAGGCGCATCACTTCGGCACGCAAGCCGAACTGATTCAGGCCCTCGACGCCGAGCAGGACACAAACACCACCATTTTGATCAAGGGTTCGCGCAGTGCAGCGATGGAAAACATCGTTGCGGCTCTGTGCGGGTCCAGTCTGGAGAAACATTAATGCTGCTGCTGCTAGCGGAGTATCTGCAACAGTTCTACAAAGGCTTCGCGGTCTTCCAGTACCTGACCCTGCGCGGGATTCTCGGTGTGCTGACTGCGCTGGTTTTGTCGCTGTGCTATGGCCCGTGGATGATCCGCACTTTGCAGAACCGTCAGATCGGTCAATCCGTTCGTAACGATGGTCCGCAATCGCACTTGTCGAAATCCGGTACGCCGACCATGGGTGGCGCGCTGATTCTGTCTTCGATCGGCGTCAGCACTCTGCTCTGGGCTGACCTGAGCAACCGTTATGTCTGGACTGTGCTGCTGGTGACCCTGCTTTTCGGGGCCATTGGCTGGGTCGACGATTACCGCAAAGTCATCGAGAAAAACTCGCGTGGTCTGCCGAGTCGCTGGAAGTATTTCTGGCAGTCGGTGTTCGGCCTCGGCGCAGCGATCTTCCTTTATATGACCGCCACTACCCCGGTGGAAACCACGCTGATTCTGCCGATGCTCAAGGACTACAGCATTCCGCTGGGCCTGGGCTTTATCGTGCTGACCTACTTTGTGATCGTCGGTTCGAGCAACGCGGTCAACCTGACTGACGGCCTCGACGGTCTGGCGATCATGCCGACGGTGATGGTTGGCGGCGGTCTGGGGATTTTCTGCTACCTGTCGGGTAACGTGAAATTCGCCGAATACCTGCTGATTCCCTACGTGCCGGGCGCGGGCGAGCTGATCGTGTTCTGCGGTGCGCTGATCGGTGCCGGTCTGGGCTTCCTCTGGTTCAACACCTATCCGGCGCAAGTGTTCATGGGTGACGTCGGTGCCCTGGCACTCGGCGCGGCACTGGGCACCATCGCGGTGATCGTCCGTCAGGAAATCGTCCTGTTCATCATGGGCGGCGTGTTCGTGATGGAAACCCTGTCAGTCGTCATTCAGGTTGCGTCCTTTAAGCTGACCGGTCGCCGTGTGTTCCGCATGGCACCGATACACCACCACTTTGAACTCAAGGGCTGGCCCGAGCCGCGCGTGATCGTCCGTTTCTGGATCATCACCGTGATTCTCGTGCTGATCGGCCTTGCCACCCTGAAGCTGAGGTAGAACGAGTGTCTCTGATCGCTTCTGACCACTTCCGCATCGTTGTCGGCCTCGGCAAGAGCGGCATGTCCCTGGTTCGCTTCCTGGCGAACCGGGGCACGTCGTTTGCTGTGGCTGATACGCGGGAAAATCCACCGGAACTGGCCACGCTCAAGCGTGACTATCCGCACGTGGAAGTGCGTTGTGGCGAGCTGGACGTCGAATTCCTGTGCCGTGCCGACGAGCTCTACGTGAGCCCCGGTCTGGCGCTGGCGACCCCGGCCCTGCAAGCCGCTGCGGCCCGTGGCGTGAAACTGTCCGGCGACATCGAGCTGTTCGCGCGTAACGCGCAGGCGCCGATCGTGGCTATCAGCGGCTCCAACGCGAAAAGCACCGTCACCACTTTGGTCGGCGAGATGGCGGCTGCGGCCGGCAAACGTGTCGCCGTCGGTGGCAACCTCGGCACTCCGGCGCTCGACCTGCTCAGCGATGACGTCGAGCTGTACGTGATGGAGCTGTCGAGTTTCCAACTGGAAACCACCGACCAGCTCAACGCCGAAGTGGCCACCGTGTTGAACATCAGCGAAGACCACATGGATCGCTACAGCGGCCTGCCGGCGTACCATTTGGCCAAGCACCGGATCTTCCGTGGTGCCAGGCAGTTCGTGGTCAACCGCCAGGATGCGCTGAGCCGTCCGTTGATGGGCGAGGGCCAGCCGTGCTGGACCTTCGGCCTGACCAAACCGGATTTCAAGGCATTCGGTATCCGTGAAGAGGACGGCGAGAAATATCTCGCGTTCGAATTCCAGAACCTGATGCCGGTGCGTGAGCTGAAGATTCGCGGCGCGCATAACCAGTCCAACGCCCTCGCGGCGCTGGCGCTCGGTCACGCGGTTGGCCTGCCGTTCGACGCCATGCTCGCGGCGCTGCGCACCTTTGCCGGTCTCGAGCATCGCTGCCAGTGGGTGCGTGATCTCGACGGCGTTGCGTATTACAACGATTCGAAAGCCACCAACGTCGGCGCTGCACTGGCCGCCATCGAAGGCCTCGGTGCGGACATCGACGGCAAGGTCATCCTGATCGCCGGTGGCGATGGCAAGGGTGCCGAGTTCAACGATCTGCGTGATCCGGTGGCGGCCAACTGCCGCGCCGTGATCCTGATGGGCCGCGACTCCGACAAGATCGGCGAAGCCATCGGTGATGCCGTGCCGCTGATTCGCGCGACCTCGCTGGTTGACGCCGTTGCGCAATGCCGCGCCGCTGCTCAACCGGGTGATGTGGTGTTGTTGTCGCCGGCCTGCGCCAGTTTCGACATGTTCAAGAATTACGAAGACCGTGGTCACCAGTTCGTCCGCGCCGTGGAGGAACTGGCATGAGCCTGCGCAATATCATCAAACCGTATCCGTCGCCGATCATCACCGGGCGCGGCATCGACCTCGATTTCCCGATGCTCGCCGGTTGCCTGGCGCTGCTCGGTCTCGGTCTGATCATGATCGCCTCGGCTTCCACCGAAGTGGCGGCTGCGCAGTCGGGCAGTCCGCTGTATTACATGATTCGCCACCTTATTTATGTGGTGCTGGGATTGGGCGCCTGCATCGTCACCATGATGATTCCGATCGCCACCTGGCAGCGCCTCGGCTGGCTGATGCTGATTGGTGCGTTCGGCTTGCTGGTGATGGTGATAATCCCCGGCATCGGCCGCGAAGTGAACGGTTCGATGCGCTGGATCGGGTTCAGCTTCTTCAACGTGCAGCCGTCCGAAATCGCCAAAGTATTCGTGGTGATCTACCTCGCCGGTTATCTGGTGCGTCGCCAGAAGGAAGTGCGCGAGAGCTGGATGGGCTTCTTCAAACCGTTCATCGTGCTGCTGCCGATGGCCGGCCTGTTGCTGATGGAGCCGGACTTCGGTGCCACCGTGGTCATGATGGGCGCTGCTGCCGCGATGCTGTTCCTTGGCGGGGTCGGGTTGTTCCGTTTCTCGCTGATGGTGGTGTTGGCGGTCGGGGCGGTGGTCTTGCTGATTCAGATGCAGCCGTACCGGATGGCGCGTCTGACCAACTTTGCCGACCCGTGGGCCGACCAGTTCGGCGCCGGTTATCAGCTGTCGCAAGCGCTGATCGCATTCGGTCGCGGCGAGTGGCTGGGCGTAGGCCTGGGCAACAGCGTGCAGAAGCAGTTCTACCTGCCGGAAGCGCACACCGACTTCGTGTTCTCGGTTCTGGCTGAGGAACTCGGCGCGGTCGGTTCGTTGTGCACCGTGGCGCTGTTCGTGTTCGTGTGTATTCGCGGCATGTACATCGGCTTGTGGGCCGAGAAAGCCAAACAGTTCTTCGCCGCTTATGTGGCCTACGGTCTGTCGTTCCTGTGGATTGGTCAGTTCCTGATCAACATCGGTGTGAACGTCGGCCTCTTGCCAACCAAGGGTCTGACCTTGCCGTTCCTCAGTTATGGCGGCAGTTCGTTGGTGATTTGCTGTGCCTGTCTCGGCTTGCTACTGAGGATCGAGTGGGAGAGTCGAACCCACCTGGGCAGTGAAGAGATGGAATTCCATGAGAGCGACTTCGCCGAGGAGCCGAATCATGGGCGCTAACGTATTGATCATGGCCGGCGGCACCGGCGGCCACGTATTCCCGGCGCTGGCCTGTGCCCGCGAGTTTCAGGCGCGCGGTTACACCGTGCACTGGCTCGGCACGCCACGTGGGATCGAAAACGAACTGGTGCCGGCCGCAGGGCTGGAACTGCACCGGATCAATGCCACCGGCCTGCGCGGCAAGGGCAAGCTGTCGCTGCTCAAGGCACCGTTCATGCTGCTGAAATCGGTATGGCAGGCGCGGGCGATCATTCGCCGTCTGAAGCCGGTGTGTGTGGTCGGCTTCGGTGGTTATGTGACTGGCCCCGGTGGTCTCGCCGCGAAACTGGCCGGCGTACCGGTGATCGTTCACGAGCAGAACGCCGTCGCTGGCACCGCCAATCGGTTGCTGGTGCCGTTCGCCGCCCGGGTGTGTGAAGCGTTCCCCGACACCTTTACTCTGTCGGACACCCGCCGTACCACCGGAAATCCGGTGCGCAGCGAGCTGTTCCTCGACACATCGCGACCTGCTCTGGCCGGTCGCAAAGCGCGTTTGCTGATCCTCGGCGGAAGCCTGGGCGCAGAACCGTTGAACAAATTGCTGCCTGAAGCCCTGGCCCAAGTCGCTGCCGATTTGCGCCCGGAAGTGTTTCATCAGGCCGGCAAAAACCACGATGAAGTGACTGCAGAGCGCTACCGCGCCGCCGGCGTCGATGCGCAGGTGCAGCCGTTCATCAAAGACATGGCCCAGGCCTATGGCTGGGCTGACCTGGTGGTGTGCCGCGCAGGCGCGTTGACCATCAGTGAGCTGGCTGCCGCCGGTCTGCCCTCGATGCTGGTGCCTTTGCCCCATGCGATCGACGATCACCAGACCCGCAACGCCGATTATTTGGCCCGTGAAGGCGCTGCCTTCCTGATGCCGCAAAGAACGACTGGTGCCGCGGACCTTGCCGCGCGCCTGACAGAGGTCTTGATGCAACCGCAACGACTCGAAGATATGGCCCAAGCGGCCCGCCGTCTGGCGAAACCCGATGCCACCCGTAGCGTGGTCGATACCTGTCTGGAGGTGGCCCATGGTTGAGAATCAGAAAGCCATGCCGCAACCGGAAATGCGCCGCATCCGTCGCATCCACTTCGTCGGCATCGGCGGCGTGGGCATGTGCGGCATCGCCGAAGTGTTGTTGAACCTGGGCTATGAAGTCTCCGGTTCCGACCTGAAAGCTTCGCCGGTCACCGAGCGTCTGGAATCGTTCGGCGCGCACATCTTCATCGGCCACCGTGCCGAGAATGCCGCGACCGCCGACGTACTGGTGGTGTCGAGCGCTGTGAACACCTCCAACCCGGAAGTCGCGACCGCCCTTGAGCGCCGCATTCCTGTGGTGCCGCGTGCGGAAATGCTCGCCGAGTTGATGCGCTATCGCCACGGCATCGCCGTTGCCGGCACCCACGGCAAAACCACTACTACCAGCCTGATCGCTTCAGTATTTGCCGCCGGTGGTCTCGATCCGACGTTCGTCATCGGTGGTCGACTGAATGCTGCGGGTACCAATGCACAACTGGGTACCAGCCGTTACCTGATCGCCGAAGCCGATGAAAGCGATGCGAGCTTCCTGCACCTGCAACCGCTGGTGGCTGTGGTCACCAACATCGATGCCGACCACATGGCGACCTACGACGGTGACTTCAACAAACTGAAGAAAACCTTCGTCGAGTTCCTGCACAACCTGCCGTTCTACGGTTTGGCCGTGATGTGCCTGGATGACCCGGTCGTGCGCGAAATCCTGCCGCTGGTGAAACGTCCGACCGTGACCTACGGCTTCAGCGAAGATGCCGACGTGCGTGCAATCAATGTGCGTCAGCAAGGCATGCAGACCTTCTTCACCGTGCTGCGTCCTGACCGCGAGCCGCTGGATGTTTCCGTGAACATGCCGGGCAACCACAACGTGCTCAACTCGCTGGCGACCATCTGCATTGCGTCCGACGAGGGCGTCAGCGATGAAGCCATCGTTCAGGGCCTGTCGGGTTTCCAGGGCGTCGGTCGACGCTTTCAGGTCTACGGCGAACTGCCCGTGGACGGCGGCAACGTGATGCTGGTCGACGATTACGGTCACCACCCGACCGAAGTCGCGGCCGTAATCAAAGCCGTGCGTGGTGGCTGGCCGGAGCGCCGTCTGGTGATGGTCTACCAGCCGCACCGTTACAGCCGCACCCGCGACCTGTACGACGATTTCGTCAATGTACTGGCCGATGCCAACGTGCTGCTGCTGATGGAAGTCTATCCGGCCGGCGAAGAGCCGATCCCGGGCGCTGACAGTCGCAAGCTGTGCAACAGCATCCGCCAGCGCGGTCAGCTCGACCCGATCTACATCGAGCGTGGCGTTGATCTGGCGCCGCTGGTCAAGCCGCTGCTGCGTGCTGGCGACATTCTGTTGTGCCAAGGCGCCGGTGATATCGGCGGTCTCGCGCCGAAGCTGTTGAAAAGTGAATTGTTCGCTGGCGCCGTGGCGGCGTCGGTCGAGGGGAAGTTGAAATGACTGCTGCCTACGCCAAGCTGTTTTCCACTATCGCGCCGAAAGACTTCGGCCGCGTCGCCGTGCTCTTTGGCGGTCTGAGTGCCGAGCGTGAGGTTTCGCTGAAATCCGGTAATGCTGTGCTCGACGCGCTGCAAAGCGCTGGCGTGGACGCGTTCGGCATCGACGTTGGCGCCGATATTCTGCAGCGTCTGCTGAGTGAAAAAATCGACCGCGCGTTCATCATTCTTCACGGCCGTGGTGGTGAAGACGGCAGCATGCAGGGCCTGCTCGAAGTCGCCGGGATTCCCTACACCGGCAGCGGCATCCTCGCGTCCGCACTGGCGATGGACAAATTGCGCACCAAGCAGGTCTGGCACAGCCTCGGGATTCCGACGCCGCGTCACGCCGTGCTGTGCAGCGAAGCCGATTGTATTTCCGCGGCGACGGAACTGGGCTTCCCTTTGATCGTCAAACCGGCGCATGAAGGTTCAAGTATCGGGATGGCCAAAGTGAGTTCTGCGTCCGAGTTGATCGACGCATGGAAAGCGGCCAGTACCTACGATTCGCAAGTCTTGGTTGAGCAATGGATCCAAGGTCCGGAGTTCACCATCGCCACCCTGCGTGACCAGGTGTTGCCTCCTATCGCCCTGGGTACACCGCACACGTTCTACGACTACGACGCCAAGTACATCGCCAACGATACCCAGTACCGCATTCCGTGCGGGCTGGATGCCGCCAAGGAACAGGAACTCATGGATCTCACGGCCAAGGCCAGTGAGGCGCTGGGGATTGCCGGTTGGGGCAGGGCGGACGTGATGCAGGACGCCGACGGGCAGTTCTGGTTCCTGGAAGTGAACACCGCACCGGGCATGACCGATCACAGTCTGGTGCCGATGGCGGCACGTGCTGCCGGTCTGGATTTCCAGCAGTTGGTGCTGGCCATTCTGGCCGCCAGTGTTGAAGGCGCAGTAACCCAAGAGGCGCGAGGTTAAGACCATGCAAGGCGCTCAGCTCAGACATCAGCCACCCGCACCCGGCCGCAAGCCGGTGCCGCGGGGTGCCAGCCGAATGGTGGCCAAAGAGCCGATGTCCGCGCGCCTGCCGAAAGCCAATTTCAGCTTTCTGAAAAGCCTGTTCTGGCCGGTGCTGTTGGTGGTACTGGGCTTTGGTACGTACGAAGGCGCAACGCGTTTGCTGCCGTACGCCGACCGACCGATCACCAAGATCGCCGTGCAGGGCGACCTGAGCTACATCAGCCAGCAAGCGGTGCAGCAGCGGATCGCCCCGTACGTGGCGTCGAGCTTCTTCACCATCGATCTGGCTGGCATGCGTACCGAGCTTGAGCAGATGCCCTGGATCGCCCACGCCGAAGTACGGCGTGTGTGGCCGGATCAAGTGGTGATCCGCCTCGAAGAGCAACTGCCGGTGGCCCGTTGGGGCGACGAGTCGTTGCTGAACAACCAGGGCCAGGCGTTCACTCCCAAGGAGCTGGCGAACTACGAACACCTGCCACAGCTGTTCGGCCCACAACGGGCCCAGCAGCAAGTGATGCAGCAGTATCAGGTGCTGAGCCAGATGTTGCGGCCGCTGGGCTTCTCGATTGCGCGCCTGGAATTGCGTGAACGCGGTAGCTGGTTCCTGACCACCGGTGCCGGCAGTTCCGGCCCCGGCATCGAATTGCTGCTGGGACGCGGCAACCTGGTGGAAAAGATGCGCCGCTTCATCGCCATCTATGACAAGACGCTTAAAGACCAGATTACGAACATTGCGCGCATCGATCTGCGCTACGCCAACGGCCTCGCTGTTGGCTGGCGGGAACCTGTAGCGCCGACGACAGACAAACCCGCTGTCGCAAAGAATTAAGAAGAGGCAGGACCCATGGCAAACGTGCAAAGCGGCAAAATGATCGTCGGTCTCGATATCGGCACCTCCAAGGTGGTGGCGCTGGTCGGCGAGGTCTCCGACGACGGCTCGCTGGAAATCGTCGGGATCGGTACGCATCCGTCCCGTGGCCTGAAGAAGGGCGTGGTGGTCAATATCGAATCCACCGTGCAATCGATCCAGCGCGCGATCGAAGAAGCCCAACTGATGGCGGGCTGCCGCATTCACTCGGCGTTCGTCGGCGTGGCGGGCAATCACATCCGCAGCCTGAACTCCCACGGCATCGTCGCGATCCGTGATCGCGAAGTCAGCTCGGCTGACCTTGAGCGCGTTCTTGACGCCGCCCAGGCTGTGGCGATCCCGGCTGACCAGCGCGTGCTGCACACCCTGCCGCAGGATTACGTGATCGACAACCAGGAAGGTGTGCGCGAGCCTCTTGGCATGTCCGGCGTCCGCCTGGAAGCCAAGGTTCACGTGGTCACCTGCGCCGTCAACGCCGCACAGAACATTGAAAAATGCGTGCGTCGCTGCGGTCTGGAAATCGACGACATCATTCTTGAGCAACTGGCGTCTGCGTACTCGGTACTGACCGACGACGAGAAAGAGCTGGGCGTGTGCCTGGTCGACATCGGCGGTGGCACCACCGACATCGCGATCTTCACCGAAGGTGCGATTCGTCACACCGCCGTGATCCCGATTGCCGGTGATCAAGTGACCAACGACATCGCGATGGCGTTGCGCACTCCGACCCAGTACGCCGAAGAAATCAAGATCCGTTACGCCTGCGCCCTGGCCAAACTGGCCGGTGCCGGTGAAACCATCAAGGTGCCAAGCGTTGGCGACCGTCCACCGCGCGAACTGTCGCGTCAGGCCCTGGCCGAAGTGGTCGAGCCGCGTTACGACGAACTGTTCACGCTGATTCAGGCCGAGCTGCGTCGCAGCGGCTACGAAGACCTGATCCCGGCCGGCATCGTCCTCACCGGCGGTACGTCGAAGATGGAAGGCGCCACTGAACTGGCCGAAGAAATCTTCCACATGCCGGTTCGTCTGGGCGTGCCGCACGGCGTCAAAGGTCTGGATGACGTGGTGCGTAACCCGATTTATTCCACTGGCGTTGGCTTGTTGATGTACGGCCTGCAAAAGCAGTCCGACGGGATCTCGTTCTCGGGCATCGGCAGCCGCGACAGCTACAGCAACGAAGAGCCGCAGGCGCCGTTGCTGGACCGATTGAAGAAGTGGGTTCAAGGCAACTTTTAAAAGCAGCTGGAAGCGTCAAGCTTCGAGCGGCAAGCAGTAGCAGTAGATGCACCGCGACAAAAATGCAGTAGGCGAAAAAACTAGAGAATGTAAGGAGAGGGAAAATGTTCGAACTCGTAGACAACATCCCCGCAAGCCCGGTAATCAAAGTTATCGGTGTCGGCGGTGGCGGCGGCAACGCTGTCAACCACATGGTCAAAAGCAACATTGAAGGCGTTGAATTCATCTGCGCCAACACTGATGCTCAAGCGCTGAAAAACATCGGCGCGCGAACCATTCTGCAACTGGGTACCGGTGTGACCAAAGGTCTGGGTGCCGGCGCCAACCCTGAAGTAGGTCGTCAGGCCGCTCTCGAAGACCGTGAGCGCATTGCCGAAGTCCTGCAGGGCACCAACATGGTGTTCATCACCACTGGCATGGGCGGCGGTACCGGTACCGGTGCTGCACCGATCATTGCCGAAGTGGCCAAGGAAATGGGCATTCTGACCGTTGCGGTCGTGACTCGTCCGTTCCCGTTCGAAGGCCGCAAGCGTATGCAGATCGCCGACGAAGGCATCCGCATGCTGTCCGAAAGCGTCGACTCGTTGATCACCATTCCTAACGAGAAGCTGCTGACCATCCTCGGTAAAGACGCCAGCCTGCTGTCGGCTTTCGCCAAGGCTGACGATGTATTGGCCGGTGCCGTTCGCGGTATCTCCGACATCATCAAGCGTCCGGGCATGATCAACGTCGACTTCGCCGACGTACGTACCGTGATGAGCGAAATGGGCATGGCGATGATGGGCACTGGCTGCGCCAGCGGTCCGAACCGTGCACGTGAAGCCACCGAAGCGGCGATCCGTAACCCGCTGCTGGAAGACGTGAACCTGCAAGGCGCACGCGGCATCCTGGTGAACATCACCGCCGGTCCTGACCTGTCTCTGGGTGAGTACTCCGACGTGGGTAGCATCATCGAAGCCTTCGCTTCCGAGCACGCGATGGTCAAGGTCGGTACTGTTATCGATCCGGACATGCGCGACGAGCTGCACGTAACCGTAGTAGCCACCGGTCTGGGCGCGAAAATCGAGAAGCCTGTGAAGGTCATCGACAACACCGTTCACACTTCCATGGCTGCCTCCCAGGTACAACAACCGGCTGCGGCTCGTCAGGAAGCGCCAGCGGTCAACTACCGTGATCTGGACCGTCCGACCGTCATGCGCAACCAGGCTCAGGCCGGTGCTGCGGCTGCCGCGAAGATGAATCCGCAAGATGATCTGGACTACCTGGACATCCCGGCCTTCCTGCGTCGTCAGGCCGATTGATGGAATGTATCAGGGCTATGAAGGTGATTGGTGTTCAGCAAAGGCTCGGTCTGCTATTATCGCCAGCCTTTGTTGATACCAGTTCGCAATTTGCGCTGAAGCGGCCCAAGCCATGATTAAACAACGCACACTGAAAAATATTATCCGTGCCACAGGTGTAGGCCTGCACTCCGGTGAGAAGGTCTATCTGACCCTCAAGCCTGCGCCTGTCGACACTGGCATTGTGTTTTGTCGCGCTGACCTCGACCCTGTGGTGCAGATCCCTGCCCGCGCGGAAAACGTCGGTGAAACCACTATGTCGACGACGCTGATTAACGGCGACGTCAAAGTGGACACGGTAGAGCACTTGCTCTCGGCCATGGCTGGCCTGGGCATCGATAACGCCTACGTCGAGCTCTCCGCGTCCGAAGTCCCGATCATGGATGGCAGCGCTGGACCCTTCGTATTCCTGATTCAATCGGCTGGCCTGGAAGAACAGGACGCCGCCAAGAAATTCATCCGCATCCTGCGTGAAGTGACAGTGGAAGACGGCGACAAGCGCGCCACTTTCGTCCCTTTCGAAGGGTTCAAGGTGAGCTTCGAGATCGATTTCGATCACCCGGTATTCCGGGACCGCACCCAAAGTGCAAGCGTGGATTTTTCCAGCACTTCGTTCGTAAAAGAAGTCAGCCGCGCCCGTACCTTTGGTTTCATGAGTGATATCGAGTACCTGCGCAAGCACAACCTCGCACTCGGCGGCAGCGTTGAAAACGCAATCGTGGTCGATGCCGATGGCGTACTGAACGAAGACGGCCTTCGCTATGAAGACGAATTCGTGAAGCACAAGATCCTCGATGCCATTGGCGATCTGTACCTGCTGGGTAACAGCCTGATTGGTGAGTTCAAAGGCTTCAAGTCCGGTCATGCACTGAACAACCAGCTGCTGCGCAAATTGATTGAGCAGACAGATGCCTGGGAAGTGGTGACGTTCGAAGACGCCAGTACCGCACCGATCTCTTACATGCGCCCTGTTGCGGCGGTGTAAGTAAAAAACCTCTCTAGTTTTTTGAAGGCCATCCTCGGATGGCCTTTTTTTATGCTTTTTAAAAGATCAAAAGATCGCAGCCTTCGGCAGCTCCTACATTTGGAGCGCGATCACCTGTAGGAGCTGCCGAAGGCTGCGATCTTTTGAACCTAAGAAACAACCACCCGATTGCGCCCACCTTCCTTGGCCTGATACAACGCTTTGTCCGCCGCAAACAACAGCTGCTCCAGCGTCATCTCACTCGCCGCCGTCCAGGTCGCGATGCCAATACTCACCGTCATCGGCCTCTCGGCACCGTCGACCGGCGGTAACTGCTCAACCGCCTGACGAATATGCTCGGCAATCTGCTGCGCCCCATGACTGTCGGTCTCGGCCAGAATCACCGAAAACTCCTCACCACCGTAACGTGCAACCAGATCCGCCGGTCGTCGTACGTTTTCAATGATCACTCGGGCCAGTGTTTTCAAAGCCTGATCCCCGGCCGGATGGCCATGGCGGTCATTGAACGCCTTGAAATGGTCGGCATCGATCATCATCACCGATATCGGCTGGCCCGAACGCTGTGCGCGGAACCATTCGTGGCGCAACGACTGATCAAGCATCCGCCGGTTGGCGACACCGGTCAGCGCATCCGTGGCCGCCAGTTGCGCCAGTTCACGCTCGGCCCGCTGGCGCAAACGCAGTTCGCGGGCGAGCAGCCAGGTCAGCCACAGCAAACCCGCGCACAGCACGCCAGTCGCGCCGCTGATCAATATCGCGGTGCGGCGCCAAGTGGCAAATACCTCATCGCTGGAGAGCGCGACCATCACCGTCAGCGGCAGATTGCCAACCCGCGAATAGGTGTAGAGGCGCCGTTGATGGTCGATACTCGAAATGCTGGTGAAACTGCCATTACCATCCTTGTCGCGCAGAATCCGCACCACGTTGGGCCGATTGCCGAAGCTCTTGCCGATCGAGTCGCTTTGCAGATAGGGCTTCTGCGCGAGCAGCACGCCGTCGTTGTCGATGATGTTCAGTGTGCTGTTTTTGCCGATGTCGAGGCTGTTGAACAACTGATCGAAGTAGTCGAGTTTCATCGACGCCACGGCCACGCCGATGAACTCCCCGGTGTCCGAGGAAATGCGCCGGCTGAAGCTGATGCGCCATTGATTGGCCTCATCGCAGTCGCAGCGGGTTTTGAACGGGCGGCTGATGAACATGCCGACATCACGGTTGAAAGCGTGCGCGAGGAAGTAGTCGCGGTCGGCGAAATTACCCGGTTTGGGGTCGACCCGCGAGGAGTCGGCAATCACCTCGCCATGCTTGTCGAGCAGCAGGATGTCGCCTTTGAAGCGCGCGGTGGTGGAGCGGTCGAACAGCGCCAGATGGCGAATCTCCGGGGTGACGTCGCGCAAGTCATCACGCTGGGCGGCGGCGATCAGGCCTTGCAGGGTCAGGTCGTACAGTTCGACCGTGCGCAGGACGTCGGCGTCGATCAGCTGCGCGATGGTGGTGGCGCTGCGGGTGGCCGAGTCCTGAGCGTTGGCGTGCTCACGAATCAGCAGAAAGGTGACGATGCAGATAATCGCGATCACGGTCAGTGAACTGCCGCAGATCAGCAGTAACTCGGGGCGTCCGGTCTTGCCCGCAACGGGTGGGGTACGGCTCGCGATCATGATGGGGTTATCGGTTGGGGGATCTTATAAGCGTAGTTGCACAAACACTGCGGGGGATAACACTGAAACAGATCTACTGTGGCGAGGGGATTTATCCCCGATGGGCTGCGAAGCGGCCCCAAAAAAGGGTCTGCTGCGCAGCCCATCGGGGATAAATCCCCTCGCCACAAAAACCATTCCAATCAAAATTTGTATCAGATCGCAGCTGATTTGATGCTGATCTTAGAAGACGTTGATCGGGTAGTCGACGATCACGCGGTATTCATCTGTATCCGAATCAATCGCGCCGTAGCCATTGCCGCCACGGTTGGTCGCCCACTGCAGGCGCACTGCCAAATCTTTGGCCTGGCCGCTTTGCACCAAGTACTTGAGGTCGATGTCGCGCTCCCAATGCTTGGCATTGCGACCTTCAGCGCTGTACCAGTTGGAATAGCCCTTGCTGTCCGGGTCGACTTTGGTCAGATCCACGGTGCCGCGCGAGTAGGACAGCGCCGAGGTCAGCCCTGGCAGGCCGAGGCCGGCAAAGTCGTAGGCGTATTTGAGTTTCCACGAGCGCTCGTTCGGGCCGTTGAAGTCCGAGTATTGCTGCGAGTTGTCGAGGTAAACGCTGTCGCCCTGGCTGATGTAATCGAACGGCGTATTGCCATTGACCCGTTGATACGCGGCAGTAACGCTGTGGCTGCCCACGCCGACAGTGAAATGCAGGCTGTAGGTGTTGTTGTCGATGTTGCCGAGCAGCGCATCACCGGTGTCCTGCGTGTGATAGAAATGCAGGCCAGGGTTGAGGCTGACCAGATCGTTCAACTGCCAGGTGTAATCCAGGTCGTAGTAGTACTGGTTCCAGATGTCCTTCAACTCGGACGCATACAGGCTACTGGTCAGGCCTTCAACGCCGCTCCAGGCCACGCCGGCCCAGTTCAGGTGCTGGCTGTCGTCGCCATCGGCCAGGCTGCCGTAGGAGGTGCCGATGCGTTTGTGGCCACTCTGGTTGTACGGTTTGGTGAAACTCGCCTGGCCGCCCTCGATCAACCAACCGTCGAAGCTGTGGTTGGTCAGGCTCACGCCACGAAATGTTTGCGGGAGCATGCGCGATTCACCGCCGGCAATCACCGGGTTGGTGAGGAACAAGTCGCCGGCCTTGAGTTCAGTGTCGAACGCACGCATCTTCAGCGTCCCGCCCGCCGTGGAAAATGAGCCCGGCGCTTTGCCGCCATTCTCTCGAACCGGCAGGATGCTCGAACCGTCCGTGCCGCCACCGCCGTCGAGTTTCAGCCCGAGCATGGCGTGGGCATCGATGCCGAAACCGACCGTGCCTTCGGTGTAACCCGACTGGAAGATGCCGAGAAAGCCTTGACCCCACTCGATGTTGTCGTCCGCCTGCTGCAAGCGGTTGCGATTCATGTAGTAGTTGCGGGCGTTGAGGTTGAGGCTCGAGCCTTCGACGAAACCTTCTTTGGCAGGTTCATCGGCGTGAGCGGAAGATGCCATCGTTGCGGCAATTGCAATGAACAACGGAGTAAAGCGGACTGGGTAACGCACGTGCAATGGAGCTCCTTGGGTCAACTGGCACCTCTATATTTTGAGGCGCTTGATGTTTCTTGTTGTTACAGACGAACCAAACGGCTTTCAGACCACAACGAAAAAAGGCCGCTGAATGGCAGCGGCCTGGAGTGACGACGGTTGAACGGGAAGAGCCAAACAACCGCGTCGAGGGAAACGGAGCGGTGCGCGACTCAGCTGTCTTTCTCGGACGCTTGAGCCTGGGTTGCGGCAGCCTGAGGTGCCTGCGTCGCGTCTTTGGCCTTGGCCATCATTTCAGCCTGGTGCTGGTCGAACGCCTGGGCGCGTGCGCTGTTCTGCGCAACGAACGCGTGGGATTCTTCAGCCATCGCCATCGGCGACAGGATCAATGAGGACAAAACGAAAGCGCTGGCAATACCCATACTGTTGGACATTCTGAAAACCTTCTCGCTTGGCGAGTGCTGTTTGGTGCGGGCAAAGATAAGGTTGCCGGGCGTTGGGAAACAGCGTGATTTTCATAAATGACTGTTGCGCAGGAGGTAAAAGTCGAATAGTGCGGTGCGGCTAAGAGCTACCCCCTCACCCCAGCACTCTCCCCCAAGGGGGCGAGGGGAAAGGGAGCAGATCTCTTTGCTTTTCAAAACTTGAGTTCGACTGGATATTTCAGGTCGGTGTACTTCGACAGGACAACTCGGTCAGTCCCCTCTCGCCCAAGGGGGCGAGGGGAAAGGGAGCAGATCTCTTTGCTTTTCAAAACTTGAGTTCGACTGGATATTTCAGGTCGGTGTACTTCGACAGGACAACTCGGTCAGTCCCCTCTCCCCCAAGGGGGCGAGGGGAAAGAGAGCAGATATCTTTGCTTTTCAAAACTTGAGTTCGACTGGATATTTCCAGGTCGGTGTACTTCGACAGGACAACTCGGTCAGTCCCCTCTCGCCCAAGGGGGCGAGGGGAAAGGGAGCAGATATCTTTGCTTTTCAAAACTTGAGTTCGACTGGATATTTCAGGTCGGTGTATGTCGACAGGACAACTCGGTCAGTCCCCTCTCCCCCAAGAGGGCGAGGGGAAAGGGAGCAGATCTCTTTGCTTTTTAAAACTTGAGTTCGACTGGATATTTCAGGTCGGTGTACTTCGACAGGACAACTCGGTCAGTCCCCTCTCCCCCAAGGGGGCGAGGGGAAAGGGAGCAGATCTCTTTGCTTTTTAAAACTTGAGTTCGACTGGATATTTCAGGTCGGTGTATGTCGAGAGGACAACTCGGTCAGTCCCCTCTCCCTCTGGGAGAGGGTTAGGGTGAGGGGCTTTTAAACAGGCAAATAAATCCCGAACGTATTCATCCCGCGATCACTCCTCACAAACACATCGCCACCATGCATCAGCGCAATCGCCTTAACGATCGCCAGCCCCAAGCCATGGTTGTTGCCACTGTTACTGCGTGACGCATCCACCCGGTAAAAGCGCTCGAACAATCGCGGCAAATGCTCGCCGGCAATCGGTGAACCGGGGTTGGCTACACCAATACTCACTTGATGTTCTTCGACCTCAATTCGTACTTCGATCACTTGCCCCGGCGCGGTGTGCTGCACTGCGTTGCTGAGCAAATTGATCAGCGCCCGGCGCAAATGCGCGACCTCGATCTGCACCTGCGCATCGCCGCTGACCCGCACTTGAACCTGCGCGTCTTCGAGTATGAAATCCAGATACTCCAACGTCGTTGCCACCTCAGCGGCCATCGACGTCGCGGTGAGCTTGGTCGCCTTGTTGCCCTGATCGGCACTGGCCAGAAACAGCATGTCGTTGATGATTGAGCGCAACCGTTCCAGTTCTTCAAGATTGGATTGCAGCACTTCAAAGTAGTGTTCGGCCGAGCGTCCGCGCGTCAGTGCCACTTGGGTCTGGCCAATCAGATTGGTCAGCGGCGAGCGCAGCTCATGAGCGACGTCGGCGTTGAACGATTCCAGTCGCGAGTAGGCCTGTTCGACCCGCTCCAGCGTCGAGTTGAATGAGTCGACAAACTGCTCAAGCTCCGGTGGCAGCGGCGACAGACGCAAGCGTCCAGCTCTTAGCGGAGGTGCGAGTCTTTGAGCTTCATGGGACAGTTTGATCAGCGGCTTGAGGCCGATCCGAGCGACCCAATACCCCAGCGCCGAAGCCATCAGCACACCGACAATCGCCAGCCCGATCAGCGCGATCAACAGGTTGTGCTGGGTCTCGTGAAACGTCTCGGTATCAATGCCAATCATGAAGCGCAGCGGCGGACGCTGATCTTTTGCCGGCAGTTCAGTCAGCAGCACTTTCAGCGGATAGGGATGTTCGGCCAACTGCATGTCGCGCATGCCCAGCGGGCCTTGGGCAAAAGCGCGAATTGCCGCATCCGGCTGACCGTATTCGTAACCTGGATCGCCGCTGACTACCCAGAAACGAATGCGCTTGTCCTCTTCGCCGAGCAGCTTCAACTTGGCGTTGATCTTCACCCAATGCTCCGGCGTACCGAAGCGATTAAGGGCGGATTCGAGCACGCTGTAACGCGCATCTAGCTCGGCTTCCGGGAGTAACCCCAAGCCTTTATCCACCTGCTGATACAGCGCGCCACCGATCAACAGAAACACCAGCAGTGCCACAAGCGTAAACATCCCGCTCAGGCGCAAGGCAATTGAATTACTGGACACCACGGCTCTCCAGCACATAGCCCATGCCGCGGATGGTGTGCAGCAGTTTCTCGTCGAACGGCCCGTCAAGCTTCGCGCGCAGGCGTTTGATCGCGACTTCGACGACGTTGGCGTCGCTGTCGAAATTGATGTCCCAGACCATTTCGGCAATGGCAGTTTTCGACAGAATTTCACCCTGACGCCGCGCCAATACACTGAGCAGCGAGAACTCTTTGGCGGTCAGGTCCAGCCGTGTCCCGGCGCGGGTCGCCTTGCGGCTGATCAAATCTATCCACAGGTCGGCGATGCTCACCTGCACCGGTTCATGGCCGCCGCTGCGCCGGGTCAGCGCTTGCAGGCGCGCGACCAGTTCGAGGAAAGAAAACGGCTTGCCGAGGTAATCATCGGCACCGTCGCGCAGGCCTTTGATGCGATCTTCGACGCGCTCGCGGGCGGTGAGCATGATCACCGGGGTCTGCTTGCGCGCACGCAGCGCGCGCAGCACGCCGAAGCCATCGAGGCCCGGCAACATGACGTCAAGGACGATCACCGCGTAGTCGCTTTCCAGCGCCAGATGCAGACCCTCGACGCCGTCGCGGGCCAGATCCACGGTGTAACCCTGTTCCGTCAGACCGCGGTGCAGATAATCCGCGGTTTTTTCCTCGTCTTCGATAATCAGAACGCGCATGACCGCCTCAGTCTGTAGTCGCCAGTGCCGGTGCGGGCGATGGGGCTGGTGGGTGTGAGTGCCGGTGAAACAGCCGCTCAAGCCACAAGTATATGACCGGCGTGGTAAACAGCGTCAGCATCTGGCTGACCAGCAAGCCGCCGACCACCGCGATCCCCAGCGGTTGGCGCAGTTCGGCGCCAGTGCCGTAACCGAGCATCAGCGGCAACGCGCCGAGCAGGGCGGCGAGGGTGGTCATGATGATCGGCCGGAACCGCGTGATACACGCCTCGAAAATCGCATCCTGCGGTGACATCCCACGGTGGCGCTGAGCCTCCAATGCGAAGTCGATCATCAGAATGCCGTTTTTCTTGACGATGCCGATCAGCAACACCAGCCCGATCAACGCCATGATCGAAAAGTCCTGGCCGCAGATCCACAGCATGATCACCGCGCCCAGCCCCGCCGCCGGCAGCGTCGAAATGATCGTCAGCGGGTGCACGAAGCTTTCATAAAGCACGCCGAGAATGATGTACACCGCCACCAGCGCCGCGAGAATCAGCCATGGTTGACTGGCCAGCGAACTCTGAAACGCCTGCGCCGCGCCCTGGAAATTGCCGCTGATCGCGGTCGGCATGCCGATCTCGGCCTTGGCCTGATTGAGCAGAATCACCGCATCACCCAATGCCACGCCGGGCGCGAGGTTGAACGACAGGTTGGCGGCCGGGAACATGCCGTCGTGGGCGATGGACAGTGGGCCGATGGTCGGTGCATCAAATTTGGCCAGTGCCGACAGCGGCACCATCTCGCCACTCAGCGGCGAACGCAGGTAGAAATAGTTGAGGCTTTCGGCCTTGCCGCGCTGTTTGGTGTCCAGCTCCAGAATGACGTTGTACTGGTTGACCTGCGTCTGGAACTCGTTGATCTGCCGTTGGCCGAACGCGTCGTACAACGCCTCGTCGACATCGCTCGCGGTCAGGCCGAAACGCGCCGCCGCGCTGCGGTCGATGCTGATGTGGGTGATGCTGCCGCCCAACTGCAAGTCGTTGGAAATGTCGCGGAACGCCGGGTTGCTGCGCAGTTTTTCCGTGAGGCGCTGCGTCCACGTCGCGAGGGTTGCACCGTCGTTGCTCTTGAGTACGTATTGGTACTGCGCACGGCTTGGGCCGGAGCTGAGGTTGATGTCCTGGCCGGCGCGCAGGTAGAGGACGATGCCGGGGACTTTCATCAGTTGCGGACGAATGCGGTCGATGAACTGGCTGGCGCTGACATCACGGTCGCCGCGTTTTTTCAGGGCAATCCAGAAGCGGCCGTTGGCGATGGTCTGGTTGCTGCCGGAGACGCCCACCGAGTGGGAAAACGCCTGCACGGCCGGATCGGCCGCGACGATTTCGGCCATGGCCAGGTGTTTTTTCACCATGTCGCCGTAGGAAATATCCGCAGCAGCTTCGGTGGTGCCGAGGACGAAACCGGTGTCCTGCACCGGGAAGAAGCCCTTGGGGATAAAGATGTAACCCGCGATGGCCAAACCAAGCGACAGGCCGAATACCCCGAGCATCAATTTTTGATGGGCGAGGGCGCGGCGCAGGCCTTTTTCGTACCAGCCGAGCAGGCGTTCGCTGAACCCTGGTTTGTCGTGGGCGTGATGCACCGGTTTGCGCATGAACAACGCGGCGAGTGTCGGCGCCAGCGTCAGCGAAACCACCACGGAAATCAGAATGGTCGAGGTCGCGGTCAGAGCAAATTCCTTGAACAAGCGCCCGACCACACCGCCCATGAACAGCAGCGGAATAAACGCGGCCACCAGCGAGAAACTGATCGAGACCACGGTAAAACCGATCTCGCCCGCGCCTTTGATCGCAGCTTCGCGCATATCGTCGCCGGCTTCCAGATGCCGGTGGATGTTCTCCACCACCACAATCGCATCGTCGACCACGAAGCCCACCGCGACGACGATCGCCACCAATGTCAGGTTGTTCAGGCTGAATCCGAGGATGTACATCAAAGCGAAACTGGCGATCAACGACACGCCGAGTACCGCCGAAACAATCAGCGTCGCCGACAACTGGCGCAGGAACAGCGCCATCACCGCGACCACCAGCATGATCGCGATCAGCAGCGTGATTTCCACTTCATGCAGCGAGGCGCGGATGGTCTGGGTGCGGTCGATCAGGGTTTTTACCTGCACCGAGGCCGGCAACATGGCTTCGAGGCCGGGCAGGGCGGCCTGAATGCGGTCAACGGTTTCGACAATGTTGGCGCCGGGCTGGCGCGAGATCACCAGGTTCACCCCGGGTTGATCGCCGGCCCAGGCTTGTACGTAGGCATCTTCCGAACCGTTGACGACTTTGGCGACGTCGCGCAGGTGAACCGGGGCGCCGTCCTTGTAGGAAACGATGAGTTGGCTGTAGTCCTCGGGGTGGAACAACTGGTCGTTGGTCGACAGCGTGGAAATGCTCGACTCGCCGTACAGCGCACCCTTGGCCAGGTTGAGGCTGGTCTGCTGGATCGCCAGACGAATGTCGGCCAAGGTCAGGCCAATGGCGGCCAATTTGTCCGCCGAGGCTTGCACGCGAATCGCCGGACGTTGCTGACCGGTGATGTTGATTTGGCCTACACCGTCGATCTGACTGATCTGACGTGAGAGCAGGGTTTCCACCAGATCGCTGAGTTCAGTGCCGGGCATTTGCGTCGAGCTGACGCTGAGGATCAGCACCGGGCTATCGGCCGGGTTGACCTTCTTCCAGGTCGGCAGCGTCGGCATGTCCTTGGGCAGTTTGCCGGCAGCGGTGTTGATCGCTGCCTGTACTTCCTGGGCGGCGGTGTCGATGCTTTTATCGAGGGTGAATTGCAGGGTCAGCAGGCTTGAGCCCAAAGCACTGCTCGAGGTCATCTGGGTCATGCCGGGGATGGCGCTGAATTGCACCTCCAACGGTGTGGCCACCGACGACGCCATGGTGTCGGGGCTGGCACCGGGCAACTGCGCGGAGACTTGAATCGTAGGAAATTCCGCTTCAGGCAGTGGGGCAATCGGCAAGCGTGGGAAGGCAATCACGCCGACCAGTACGAGCGCGATGGTCAGCAGAATCGTCGCCACCGGGTGATCGATACACCACGTCGAAACGCCTTTGTGTTCCTTCATGGTTTCGGCTCCGCTTGCACCACTTGCGGCGGCTCCGTCATGACTTGCACGGTCGAACCCGGTTTGAGCCGCGACTGGCCATCGGTCACCAGCACGTCGCCAGCCTTCACGCCTTTGATGATGTCCTGACCGCTGCCCTGATAAACCATCTGCACCTGTACGGCTTCGACTTTGTCGCCATTCACTCGGTAGACGAAGTGTTGGTCGAGGCCGCGTTGTACGACGGTGGGCGGTACCACCAGCGCATCTTTATCGAGGGCTGTCTGAATTTTTACCGTGACCAACAGACCGGGCCAGAGCTTCTGGCTGGCGTTGTCGAATTCGGCCTTGGCGCGGATGGTGCCGGTGTTGGCGTTGATCTGGTTGTCGATCAGGGTCAGGTGACCTTCGCCGAGCAGGTTGCCGGTTTCGCCATCGGTGTCGGCGCCGATGTAGGCCTTGACCTGGGCGTGCTCAGGGTCGTTGATCAGGCCTTGCAGGGTTGGCAGCATTTGCTGGGGAAGGGAAAACTCCACCGCGATCGGGTTGATCTGGGTGACGGTGAACAGGCCAGCGGTGTCGGTCATGCGCAGGAAGTTGCCTTCGTCGACGGTACGAATACCGACGCGGCCGGTGACCGGGGAGCGGATCTGCGTGTAGGAAAGTTGTACCTGCGCCGCATCGATTGAAGCCTGGTTGCCTTGGGCGGTGGCTTTCAGTTGGTTGACCAGGGCTTGTTGCTGGTCGTAGGTCTGTTTCGAGATGCCGTCGTCGACGGTGAGCAGTTTGTAGCGTTTGAGGTTGACCAGGGCGACTTGCAGTTGGGCCTGGCTTTCGCCGAGTTGGGCGCGGGTCTGGTCGAGGCTGGCGCGGATCGAGCGGTCGTCGATGGTGGCCAGCAGGTCGCCTGCTTTGACGAGTTGGCCTTCTTTGACGAGGATTTTGGTGAGGATGCCGTCTATTTGTGGGCGCACTACCACGCTGTGCAGGGAGAGTACGGAGCCGATGCCGCTGGTGTAGCGGGGGACGTCTTTTTCGCTGACCGCTATGACTCGCACGGGAATGGCGGTGGGGGTGGCGAGTTTGGTGGGGGCGGGTTTTAGTGCAAACCATAGGCCGGTGGCTGCCAGCAGGATCAGGAGGGTGGCTAGCAGGGCTTTGTGCTTTTGGATTCGCATGCTTTTGAGGCGCCGAGGGTTTGGAGTTTGGGCAGGTTGGGTAGTTATAAACTTGTTTGGGGGTCAGGAGGGTGACGGCTGGCTGTCAGCGCTGTCAGTTTTGTGTGTACATATCCGTGGCTGCGGTAATGGCGGCTTAGGGTTTCGCCGGGAGTGTCATAAATTTTGTGTTCGGGCATAACATGCTGCAGAGGTGCATGTATGCCAACCAAAAAGAAACCGGCCCGTGAGGCCAAGCGTGACCTTCCGTCCATTCCAAAAGAGCTGATCGACCAGTTCCTCAGCGAGACGATGAGTGCCGAAGCGATTCAGGATGCCGCGATGGCGTTCAAAAAGGCGCTTATCGAAAGAGCCCTTGGTGCCGAGTTGGGGCTTCACCTTGGCTATCCTCAGGGCGCGGAGCGCCCTGAGGATTCGAGTAACCAGCGTAACGGCAAGAGCGGCAAAACCGTGCTGACCGATGACGGCCCGTTGCGTCTGGATATTCCCAGAGACCGTGACGGCAGCTTTTCTCCGATTTTGATCCCCAAACACGAGCGGCGTTTTACAGGCTTTGATGACAAGATCATTGCCATGTATGCCCGCGGCATGAGCGTTCGTGAGATTCGTGCATTTCTCTCGGAACAGTACGCAACAGATGTCTCCCATGACTTCATCAGCACCGTTACCGACGCTGTTCTGGAGGAAGTCAGTACGTGGCAACAACGGCCCCTCGAGCCCATGTACCCGGTCATTTTCTTTGATGCGCTGCGGGTTAAAATCCGTGATGAAGGCGTGGTTCGCAACAAAGCGATTTACCTGGCTCTGGGCGTACTTCCGGACGGCACCCGCGACATTCTGGGCATCTGGATTGAGAACACAGAGGGCGCCAAGTTCTGGATGAAAGTCTTCAACGACCTTAAAACCCGAGGTGTCGAAGATGTCCTGATTGCGGTAACGGATGGTCTCAAAGGCATGCCTGAAGCCTTGAGTGCAGTGTTTCCTCAGACAGCGTTGCAGACATGCATCGTTCACCTGATCCGCAACAGCCTTGATTACGCGGCATGGGACAAGCGTCGCGAACTGGCCAAGGCCCTGAAACCGATTTATCAAGCACTCAACGCCGAAGTCGCCGAGCAAGCTCTGGATGCCTTCGAATCGGGGCCTTGGGGCAAGCAATATCCAACGGTGGTTGCAGCCTGGCGACGCGCTTGGGATCGAGTTATCCCGTTCTTTGTGTTCCCGCCAGCCATACGAAAGGTGATCTACACCACCAATGCCATCGAGAGTATCAACTCGCAGCTGCGCAAGATCATCAAGACAAGAGGTCACTTTCCAACCGACGAAGCCGCGACGAAACTGATCTGGCTGGCACTGCAAAACATCACCGCCAACTGGGGAAGCGCCGCCCATGACTGGAAAAACGCTATGAATCAATTTGCGGTTTTGTACGGGGACCGATTCATCAGGTCTAACTGGTGAAATGAAGGCCTGCCTGACGGCAGGCCATTAACGGCCCGCACACAAAAAATCTGACACTCTCGTTTCGCCCTTACGGCGACTCACTTTTTTACAAGCGCCTAAAAAAGTATGCAGTGGTCTAATTTCCCCGGACACCCCGATAGGTGGAAAATACATCTATCGAGGAGTTATTCATGACCAAAAAACGCAGGGCATTCGACGACAGCTTCAAGCTGCAAGTCGTGAAGATGATCAAGGATCAGGGGCTAACCGTTACGCAGGTTTGCCAAGATCTGAACATTGGTGAGACAGCCGTTCGACGCTGGGTTCAACAGTACGAGGCAGAGCAATTGGGGCAGGCCGGAATCGGCAAGCCATTGACGGCAGAGCAACAGCGCATCCGGCAATTGGAACAGGAAAATCGCCAGCTCAAGATGGATAACGACATCTTAAAAAAGGCTACGGCCTTCTTTGCCCGCGAGCTGAAGTAAGGTATCGACTGGTTCGTCAGCTGCAACAGAAGGCCTACTCAGTGACACATGTCTGTCGGTTACTGAGCATCAGTCGCTCGGGCTTCTATGAGTCGCAAAAGCGTGCTGATGCGCCCGTCCGGCAGAGTTGTCCTGTCGTTTTGCAACTCAAGGCGTCTTTTGCCGAGAGTGGTGGCTGCTACGGCAGCCGGCCCTTGCGCGACGCTTTGCGCGGCAAAGGCCTGTCTGTTGGGCTGTATAAAATCCGCCGTTTAATGCGTACCAATGGGCTACGTTCGGCTTGGAAGCGCAAGTTTGTGCACACGACCGATAGCAATCATGATCTGCCGATTGCCGAAAATGTACTGAGCCGAAAATTTGATCCGGCAGCGCCAAACAAGGCTTGGGTGGCAGACATCACCTACATCCGCACCCGCAGTGGCTGGCTGTATCTGGCCGTGGTGTTGGACTTGTTTTCACGCAAGATCGTGGGCTGGTCGATGGCTCCGAACATGCCGGCAGAGCTGGTGTGCACTGCGATGCAACTGGCCATCGCACAGCGCCAACCGCCGCCAGGCCTGATTGCCCACTCGGATCGTGGCAGCCAATACGCGAGTGCAACTTACAGAGAGTTACTGGCAAGAAACGACATGCAGCAGAGCATGAGCCGTAAAGGTAATTGCTGGGACAATGCGGTGATGGAACGCTTCTTCCTGAGCTTGAAAATGGAGCGGGTATGGCGACGTGACTACGCCAATCATACCGAAGCGATCCGCGACATCACCGAGTACATCGTTGGGTATTACAACAACGAACGGCTTCACTCAAAACTGGGATATCTGCCACCTACCGTCTATGAGCGGGCGATGGCGTCAAAACCACCTATCGAGGTGTCCGGAATTAGTTGACCACTGCAGTAAGCAAAAAACGCTTGCTCCTACGTGCGGCCCGCTCGCTGGGGCTCGGGGTGCCTTCGCTGCGGGATCGATCCGGGGGCATCGCCTACGGTTTGCTGCGCTGCACCTCCTCTCGATGTGTTTGGCTGCGCCAAACGGTCGCTGCGCTCCCACCCCCGGATCAATCCCTCCACTCAGCCTTCCGACGTCGCCCGTGGATCAGGATCAAGAGCTGCAGCCGAGCTAACGCTCATCCTGTTGAGTGGTGAGAAGCAAAAGCGGTGCGCGTTCTGCTTTTGCTCTTCGTAGGAGCAGAGCTTGCTCGCGATGGCGCCCCGCCAGCCGACCATTTTTTTTAGTTGGCGGCAATCTTATGTAGGAGCTGCCGCAGGCTGCGATCTTTTGATCTGGCTTTTGTTTTTGTAGGAGCAGAGCTTGCTCGCGATGGCGGCCTGCCAGCCGACCATTTTCTCCAGTTGGCGGCAATCTCATGTAGGAGCTGCCGCAGGCTGCGATCTTTTGATCTTGCCTCTGACGTTGAACATCAAAAGATCGCAGCCTGCGGCAGCTCCTACATCGGCAGTGGGTGTTTAAAAGCGTTTCGAAATCGGTGAACCTTCCCACAAGGTTTTCAGGTTGTCCGTCGGACGTGCGCTCTCTAGGCTTGGGTTGTTGCCGAAAACTCGGCGATCGGGTGTGAGAGCCTGTAGGAACTGTTAATCCAACACCAGTACCACCATAATTGCGGCCAGCTATTTTGCTGCCCTGCAATTTTTTATGGCGGCTGTGTGCGGGCGAACTTCGGTTCGGCCGGGCTTGTTCCTACCGGTTTCTCACTCCGCACATAGCTGCCACCACTCCGCCGCGTGAGAAACGGCACGTGTTGGCTTTTGACTAGGAACATTTCCATGACTAAGCCCGTACCCGATCCCCCCCTCGAAACAACCCCCCTCGAAGACGCTCTCCGCGCCGACGACCAGTTAAAAAACCGCGAAGCCATAAAACGCGCCCTCGATTTCTACCTCAGCCCCGATCCCATAAAACCGCGCCTACCCAGCACGATGTTCCTCGTCCACCCGAACATCGACACAGAAAGCCTCCTCGCTCACGCCTGCGAGTCCCTGGCCTCGGCCCACGTGATGGCTGGCGATTTCGCCGATCAGCTCAGTCGTCCGCAACGCAGTACGGCATTGGCCATCCAGCAGATCGTGATGCTCGCCGAACTGGCGGTAAACCGTGTTTTGGATCGGGTTGATCCTCAGTCCTGATCAGGCAGAAGCGCCGCGTCATCGTTCATCGCGAGCAGGCTCGCTCCTACAGTGGGAATGCATTTCAAATGTAGGAGTGAGCCTGCTCGCGATGGCGGTATAACGGTCCCAAAAAGGGACCGATCGTTCCCAATTCGGGACTTATTTGCCAGCTATGCTGTTCAAAATTCGTCCCTGCTCGCGGATAAATTTCGTGCAGTCCGGGTTTTCTGGGCTGCTCACCCTGGGAGTGTATTGAAATGAGGCTGAAAACCGCTCTGCCGTACGTGCTTCTCTTGCTTCCACTCACAGCCGTCGCCGCACCTAGCAGTCAATCTGGCGAGATCCGCTTTACCGGGCAAATCGTCGATTCGGGCTGTGTGGTCGGACGTGTCGGGACGTTGTCCGCCACGGAGTCCCGTCAGGTCGAAATCAAGCCTGGTCTGAAAGTCGATGTCGACACTTATCGCAATGCTTGCAGTCATCAATCGCTGCCGCTGTCCATGACCTATGAAGCACTCAAGACTTCGACCGACAAAGGTATTGTCACCATCACGTACTTGTAAGCCGTTCGGCGTGCGGTGCAAATCTTCAGGTGCCGAGCCAAGGCGTGCAGGTATACTGCGCGCCTTCGCGGCTCACTGTTCGGGCCCGACTTTTTGCTTTCCGGAGCTTTTATGACTTCCCCGACCCTGCCGCCGGTTGACGACGCTGTAAGCGCTGTCCCGGCAGAATTGGCCGATGCCAGCGACACCCACAGCGAAATCCCGGCCTTCAAATTCCCGTTCAAACCGGGCGAGTTGGCGTCTGCCAAAGGCTCTAACCAGCCGTGGTACAAGAACGGCGCCAAGAATGGCCACACCAAGACCCCGGGCATGGCCCCGCCGGGCACTCGTCGTTCGATGGGCAAGCGCTGAGTTTTATTCCCGCCTGCGGCCATCGCTGTGATTTTCGGATCTCTATGATTTTCGAACACAGTGATGGCTAAGTGCTCAGTTCCTGAGCCAGATCAATATTTGACCAATTGGTGCGCTTAGAGTCAGCAGCCCTGCCGACTCTTCCAATAAAACGAGCGCGCTATCCATGAAGATCAATCTCCCGGTGACCGGTCGCAACGTCGAAGTAGCGCTGGATGCGAACATTCTTTCGACCACCGATCTGACCAGCGCAATCACCTACGCCAACGATGATTTCATCAGGATCAGCGGTTATACCCGCGACGAACTGCTTGGTGTGCCGCACAACTTGCTGCGTCATCCGGACATGCCGGCGCAGGCGTTTGCGCACCTGTGGCAGACGCTCAAACGTGGGCGTTCGTGGATGGGGCTGGTGAAGAATCGTTGCAAGAACGGTGATCATTACTGGGTCAGCGCGTTCGTCACGCCGGTCACTCAGAACGGTGCGGCGGTCGAGTATCAGTCGGTGCGCACGCGGCCGGATGAGCGCCAGGTGAGGGCAGCGGAGCGTGCCTATGCGCAGTTGCGCGGGACGCAGGTGAAACGCTGGCAACTCCCTGCGATCAGCTTGCGCGCGAAACTCACGGCGTTGACCAGCACGTTGCTCGGTGCTGTGTTGAGTGTCGAAGCGTGGTTGCGACCCGAGTCGATGTGGATCGACGCGGCGGCGTTTGTGATTGGCAGCGGTACTTGTGCAGGGGTTGTGCACTGGATGCTGCGGCCGCTGGAGCGGTTGACCGAGCGTGCCCTGCACATTGCCGATAACCCGTTGAGCCAGGGCATCTATACCGGTCGACGGGATGAATTCGGGCAGATCGAGTTCGCTTTGCAGATGCTCGAGGCGCAGGTTGGCGCGGTGGTCGGGCGCATTGGCGATGCTTCGCAACAGTTGGCCGGGCATGCGGCGCAACTGGTCGATCATTTGCAAAGCAGCCATAGCAGTTCATTGGCGCAGCAGGCGGAAACCGATCTGGTCGCGGCGGCGATTCATGAAATGGCTGCCAGTGTCGCGCAAGTGGCCAGCCATGCGCAGCAAGCCTCGGTGGCGGCGGACATGGCCGGGACGGAAACCCGTGAAGGGCATTTGCTGGTCGGCGAAAGTCGCAGCGCGGTGTTGCGCCTGGCGGAGGAGCTGGGGCGCGCCACCGAGGTGATCCATCAACTCGAAGGCCACAGCAGCGAGATTTCCGGAGTGCTCGAGGTGATTCGCAGCATTGCCGAGCAGACCAATCTGCTGGCGCTCAACGCGGCCATCGAAGCCGCGCGGGCGGGTGACGCCGGGCGCGGCTTTGCGGTGGTGGCCGATGAAGTGCGCGGGCTGGCGCAACGCACGCAGCAATCGACCAACGAGATTCAGCGGATGATCAGCACCCTGCAAAATGGCGCGCGTGATGCGGTGCAGGTGATGCAGCAGAGCAGCGAGCATGTCGATGACAGCGTCGAACAGGCGCAACGGGCGGCGCGGGCGCTGGACGGGATCAGTGCGCGGGTCGAGCAGATCACCGAGATGAGTCTGCAGATCGCGGCGGCGGTGGAGCAGCAAAGCGCGGTGAGCGAGGACATCAATCGCAATATCGTCAGCATCCGCACGGCGTGCGAGGTGACGGTGGATGAGGGACGGCAGAGTCAGCGCAACTCCGAGGATGTGGCGGGACTGGCGGGGGATTTGCGTATGTTGGCGCGGGAGTTTTGGCGGCGGCGGCAGGTTCGCGATTGAGGTTGAGCGGGCTGGCGCTTCGCGAGCAAGCTCAGCTCCTATAGGGATTGATGGGCAACAAAAAACCTTGTAGGAGCAAAGCTTGCTCGCGAAGAGGCCAGCAGCCACAGCACCAGATTTCTGGATCAGGCCGCGCGCAGCGAGATAAACGCATACGTCTGCGCCGGCTCCGTCACCACCTGCGCCCCCGCGGCCAGCACTTGCCCGGCAATGTCATCGCCGGACACATGAAACAGCCATTCACTGTGCGCCTCGCCCAGCGGCTGCGCGGTGACCTGATCGATGACCGTGGCGAACGCCGCCATGTTCGGCAGATACGCAGTAAACCCGTCGCCCTTGAGCGCGGTGGTGCGAATCCCGAGCATCGCGCAAATGACGTCCTTGACCTGAATGTCATCACGATCCGCCTGCCGCGAACGCTGAATCAATTGCAGCAGTTCCTGATCAACCAACTCGCCGCCCACGATCAACTGCGGCCCCTGTTCCCAGGACTCCGGCGGGCAATCCTTGGCGAGGGGGTTGAGCGGGATGTGCGGGTTGATTTCCGCCGGGTAAATGCGACAAACCAGCGGCCGGCGTTCGTAGATGCGGCACAGTTTGTCTTCGTCAAGATTCCGGCAGGGGCCGACGTTGTACGCTGCGAAAGTGATGGCCACATGGGCATCGGTCATGCCGCTGCGCACCACCACCGAACGCCGTTCGGCGTGTTCACGTTGCTGCTCAGGCAAACCCAGGCCATTGCCGAGAAAGGCCTCGACCAAGACGATCACCTGGCCGCCATCCGCCGCCCACATACGGGCCTCGGCCAAGGTCAGGGGCACATGGTGATCGGTGCAGCATTTGCCGCAGCCTACGCAGGAAAACGTCGTATTCATTGAGCGATCTGTCTTCAATCAGGGTGTGAAACGGTGGCAAAAAACCACCGCACAGGCCGGGGTCGAAGCAAGTTATGCGCCATTCACTGGGCTTTGGCGGTCGGGCGGATCGAGTCCCACTCGGTGACGAACGCGGTTTTCGACTGTTTGTTAAACAGGCACAGCTCGGTGCCTTGCTGGCCTTTCATGTGTTTTTGCGGATATTGACCCTGCAGCAACACAGCGGTGTAACCAACGCGGTCATCGAATTGAGCGGGAGTGCCGACGGGTTTGGCATTTTTCAAACCGCTGGCCTTGGTGCAACTGGCGAGGACTGTTTTGTCGTAGGCCGCCCAGGCGTCGGGGCTGGAAGCATGGGCTTGAGAAGCGAGGGCGGTGAGGTAGAGCAAACTAAGGATGTTAGTTTTCATGGTGGGCGTCCTTGGGTAGTAGCCAAGGTTGGAGTATGCCTGAGGGTGAAAAGTTGTCTGTGAGGTCGCCATCGCTGGCAAGTCAGCTCCCACAGGTTTTGTGACCGACGCCAATCTCTGTGGGAGCTGGCTTGCCAGCGATGACTGACTATCAGTCCGGCACAAGTTCACGGCGGACGACATACATCCCGGCACTTTCATACAATCGCTGCGCTCGCAGGTTGTCCTCCAGCACTTTCAAATCTACAAAGCCTTCGCGCCGCTGTTTGAATGCCTCGAAGGCATGCAACAGCAACGCACGGCCGAGTCCGCGGCCCTGAACCCGAGGATGCACCACCAGATTCTTGATATATGAACTGGTCCAGCATTGCGCCACACCGACGACACCTTCGGCATCGTGGGCGATAAAGCACAGTGTCGGATCATATTCAGGATCGGTCTCGAATTGCTTCTGCCAAGTGTCCAGCGCCGGCACTCGGCCGCCACCTTCGCGGTGGCCGAGCTGCATCAAGTCATGCACCGGCGGCGCCCATTCGACGGAGTACGTGCGCAGTTCAATGCCTTCAGGCAAAAGCACATCCGGCGCGTCCTTACCCAGATCACGCCGCATCAAAAAACAATACGTTTCGGCCAAGACTCAGTGCCCGTGCGCCGCGACGTGCTTGGCCGCTTCGATCAGACAGTGGGTCAACTCAGGTGAAGAAAACTTGGTCAGCACGCCGTTCGCTCCGGCCAATCGGGCTTTTTCGCTGTTCATCGCGCTGTCGAGCGAGGTGTGCAGCAGCACGTAGAGATGGGCGAAGTCCGGCGTCTCGCGCAGGGTGCGGGTGAAGGCGTAGCCGTCCATCTCGGACATTTCAATGTCGGAGACGATCAGGTTGATTTGCTGCGCAGTGCCTTGCAGGTCGAGCAGGCAGTCGATGGCTTCCTTGGCGCTGCGTGCGGTGTGGCATTGCAGACCGAGGTTGCGCAGGGTGTGCACCGATTGCTGCAATGCCACCTGACTGTCGTCGACCACCAGAATACGCGCGTTGCCGAGGACGTCGGCGTCTTCCATGGACAGGTCGGTCGGGGCCATTTCGATCTGCGCCGGGGCGATGCTGTGGATGACTTTTTCGATGTCCAGCACTTGCACCAGTACGCCGTCGACCGAGGTCACGCCGGTGATGTAGGCACGCGGGCCGCCAGAGCCGAACGGCGGCGGTTTGATGTCGGTGGTCAGGCAGTGGACGATTTTGCTTACCGCTTGCACGTGCAGACCCTGTTTCGAACGGCTGACATCGGTGACGATCAGGCAGCCGCCGTTCGGGTCTTCCAGCGGACGCTCGCCGATGGCACGGCTCAGGTCGATCACCGACAACGACGCGCCGCGCAAGGTGGCGATGCCTTTGACGTGCGGGTGCGACTCCGGCAGTTTGGTCAGCGGCGGGCAGGGGATGATTTCACTGACTTTCAGCAGGTTGATCGCCATCAGCTTGCCGCTGCGCAAGGTAAACAGCAGAAGCGAAAGTGAATCTGCGCGGGCTTTGGTGGAAGACATATAAACCTTCTGTGGAAAGGTGGTGGGCGAGGGTGCCAATCGCCAGAAACTTTTGATGCCGGGTTATCGGCGTCAAAAGGTTGGGCTTTAGGTCAGTTGTCGGCTGGTCTTCAGATCCAAAGCCCCTCACCCCAGCCCTCTCCCCGAGGGAGAGGGAGCTGACCGAGGTGTCTTGCGTCTTACATCGACCTGAGCGACCAAGTCGATTGTGGATTCGGCGAAGCAGATTCAGGTCGGCGTAATTCTGCAGCATCCCCCAATCAGTTCCCTCTCCCTCCGGGGAGAGGGCTAGGGTGAGGGTTTGCTTTAGCTTTTCATGCCCAACCGCTTGGCCATGCGCCCAAGGTTTGCTCGATCCAGCCCCAACTCACGCGCCGCGCTCGCCCAATTGTCCTGATTGCGCTCCAGCGCCGCACTGATCAAGCGCCGCTGATATTCCTCGGTGGCGCTGCGCAAAGCGCCGTTGATCAGCGGCGCCGCCGCTACAACATCGGCAGCAGGTTCGGCGGAGTTATCCACAACCTCGCGCGGCAAATCCAGATCCGCCGCACTCAAACTGAGAATCTTCGGCCGTACCTTGCAATTGCCCAAAGCCTTCAACGCACTGCGCCCGATCAAGTGTTCCAGCTCGCGCACATTGCCCGGCCAAGTGTAGGCGAGCAGTGCCTCCTGGGCATCGCTGTTCAGGCGCAGGCTGTTGAGGCCCATGCGCGAACGGTTCTGTTCCAGAAAGAAACCGCTAAGCAGCAACACATCGCGACCGCGATCACGCAACGCTGGCACCTTTAAAGGGTAAACACTCAAGCGATGATAGAAGTCGGCACGGTAACGCCCGCTGCGGACTTCTTCCGCCAGGTCACGGTTGGTCGCGGCGATCAGGCGCACATCGACCTGATGTTCCTTGTCCGAGCCCAATCGCTGCAACTGCCCGCTTTGCAGTACGCGTAACAGTTTGGCCTGCACCGTCAGTGACAACTCACCGACTTCGTCGAGAAACAACGTGCCGCCATTGGCCAGTTCGAACTTGCCACGACGGTCGCTGGTGGCGCCGGTGAAGGCGCCGCGCACGTGCCCGAACAGTTCACTTTCGACCAGCGTGTCGGGGAGGGCGGCGCAGTTGAGGCTGATGATCGGTTTGTCGGCACGCGGCGAGGCGGCATGGATCGCCTGCGCCACCAGTTCTTTGCCGACGCCGGTTTCACCGGTGATCAACACAGTCAGATCACTGCCGCCGACCAGGTTTATTTCTTCCACCAAGCGTTTAAGCGCTTTGCTCTGGCCGATCATTTCGCGGTTTTGCTGACCGCTGGCCTGACGATAAACCTCGGCGCGCTGGTGCTCGTCTTCGGCGCGAGTCGCCAGGCGCTCGATGCGTTCGGCAGCGTTGACCGTCGCCGCTGCAAGGCTGGCGAAGGCTTGCAAGGCGTCGAGTTCGATCGGTTCGAAACGCTCGGGATCGAGGGCGTCGAGGGTGATCAGACCCCAGAGCTGTTCATCGACGAACAGCGGGCAGCCAAGGCAATCGTGGACTTCGAGATGCTCGTCGAGGCCATCGACCAGACCGTCATAAGGGTCGGGCAAGTCGCTGTCTGCAGCAAAACGCGTCGGCCCGGCACCGGCCAGCAGAATCTCGAAACGCGGATGCTCGCTGACTTTGAAGCGCCGGCCGAGGGTGTCGGTGCTCAAACCATCGACTGCCAGTGGCACCAGCGATTCACCGTCGAGACGCAACAACGCGGCGGCATCGCACGGCAGCAGCGCGCGCATGGCTTCGAGCAGGCGTCTGTAGCGCTCGCCCTCCGGCAGTTCGCGAGAAAGATCGGAGACCAGGGGCAGCAGAGCAGTCAGTAGAGATTTGGCAGTCATGGTTTGTAGTCAAAGAGACAATATGTAGTCGGGATGACTATAAGTCCCTTTGAGTCGTTATGACTACGTAAATTTCAAACTGTTGATTTATAAGGATAAATAAGTTGGCACGGAAACTGATAAGCCTAAGGTAACTTTTCAAAGAAAGCTCAGGAGTCAACCTTATGCTTAGCGTCCAGGATCGTGCCATCGTCAAGTCCACCGTGCCTCTGCTGGAAAGCGGCGGAGAGGCGCTGATCACCCACTTCTATCGCATGATGCTCTCTGAATACCCAGAGGTGCGCCCATTGTTCAATCAGGCGCACCAGTCCAGCGGCGACCAGCCGCGTGCTTTGGCCAACGGTGTGTTGATGTACGCCCGCCACATTGATCAGCTTGATCAGTTGGGCGATCTGGTGGCGAAGATCATCAACAAGCATGTGGCCCTGCAAATCCTTCCCGAGCATTACCCGATTGTGGGTGCGTGCCTGCTGCGTGCGATCTCTGAAGTGCTCGGTGAAGAGATCGCCACGCCCGAAGTGATGAGCGCCTGGGGCGCGGCTTACGGGCAACTGGCTGACATTCTGATCGGCGCCGAAACCGCCATCTATGACCAGAAAGAACAAGCCGTCGGCGGCTGGCGCGGGGCGCGTGAGTTCATCGTTGCGGCCAAGGTCGAGGAAAGCGCGGAAATCATCTCGTTCTACTTCGAACCTGCGGACAAAGGCCCGATACTGGCGGCCGAACCGGGTCAGTACATCGGCATGAAGTTGATCCTTGATGGCGAAGAAATCCGCCGCAACTATTCGCTGTCGGCGCTGGCCAACAAAGGTCAGTACCGCATCAGCGTCAAGCGCGAGCCGGGTGGTCGCGCGTCCAATCACTTGCACGATCAGTTACATGTTGGCGCGAGCATTCAGTTGTTCCCGCCGTCGGGTGAGTTCACCTTGACCGCGAGCGACAAGCCGTTGGTGCTGATCAGCGGCGGCGTTGGCATTACCCCGACACTGGCGATGCTCGAAGCCGCGCTGGAGACCGAGCGTCCGGTGCACTTTATCCACTGCGCGCGCAACGGTAGCGTCCACGCCTTCCGAGACTGGATTGATGGGCTGGCGGCGCGTCACCCGCAACTTAAACGTTTCTACTGCTATGCCGAAGATGACGGCGTGAGCCCGGCGGCGGACAAGGTTGGGATGCTGAGCCAGGAGTTGCTCGGTGAGTGGTTGCCTGAGCAGCGTGACGTGGATGCGTACTTCCTTGGGCCGAAAGGCTTCATGGGCGCAATCAAGCGGCATCTGAAGGCGCTGGGTGTGCCGGAGAAGCAAAGCCGTTACGAGTTCTTCGGGCCGGCTGCTGCTTTGGAATGATCTGATACCGAGTCGCTTTCATCGCGGGCAAGCCCGCTCCCACAGGTCAGGCGTCGCCCACAGATTTTTTGTGCGCCGCCAATCCTGTGGGAGCGGGCTTGCCCGCGATGGCCGTTACACCATTCTGATTTGGCAAACCTCACTACAAGTTAATGGTTCCTTAACCGCTTTATCGTTTATTGCCCCGGTGTAGACTTGCGACAACTTTCAGCCGCTGGCCGGCTGAACCATGGACATACAAGGGAAAGGCAATGAGCGAGGAAACGATTCGGTTGGGCCGTGAACGGCGCTTTCTGGTGCTGCTGGGGATCATCTGCCTGGCGCTGATCGGTGGCGCGCTGTACATGCAGATCGTGCTCGGCGAAGCGCCGTGCCCACTGTGTATTTTGCAGCGTTATGCGTTGCTGCTGATCGCGCTGTTCGCGTTCATCGGCGCGGCCATGCGCACGCGGCGCAGCATCACCGTGTTCGAGGTGCTGGTGGTGATTTGTGCGATTGCCGGGGCCGGCGTTGCCGGGCACCACGTGTATACCCAGTTCTATCCGGCAGTCAGCTGTGGCATCGATGTGTTGCAGCCGATTGTCGATGATCTGCCATTGGCGAAGATCTTCCCGCTGGGATTCCAGGTTGACGGTTTCTGCTCGACGCCGTATCCGCCGATCCTCGGCCTGTCGCTGGCGCAATGGGCGCTGGTGGCGTTTGTGCTGGTGGTGATCCTGGTGCCACTGCTGACCTCGCGTAACCGAAAAGAACTGCGCTGAATCAACTTTTCGGCAGTTGCGCCGATACAGCTAACGCCTCGATTTGCGGATCAGCAAGTCGGGGCGTTTTGCCGTTCAGAGACTTTGTGAAATCGCCGTGACGAACGGCAAGGGAGGGTGCGGCAGGTGTGCGACATGTTGTCACACGCGGTGTGCCGCAGGGGTTCGTGAAGTGGCCGATTGGCCTCTTGTTACATAAAAACATTGGTCTGTTTCAGGGTTTTTCTGGTTTTGAACGTGAGTGCCAGATCAGGCAGTTTTAACACGCTCTGGCAAATGGCCAGAGCCCTTGGAATATCGGGCTTTGCGCCGATCAGACGTTCAGAAAAAGCCTTCGGAGCTGTCTGAACTGAGGCGGATACACCTACATTTTTTGGTGTTTTTGTTGAGAATCGATTTCGATAACATGCGGAACTTTTGCAAAAATGGTGATGGATTGTTGCTCGAATGGATAAAAATTATTTCGGGATAAGACATGGTGTATAGGGCGCTACCTATCTACAATCGCCCGCACTGAATTCCCGGCACTGTTCAGCCTTTATTAAGGAGCACTTTATTAAAGGGCTGCGCAGGAAGTCGGGTGTCGAGCAAGTCGAGAGGCTTTCAAGACACCCAGGTGTCGGTGCCTTCCAACTTTCCGCACCAAATGGAATTGGTCTGTAACAAGGCCTTTGACCACGAATTCGAATAAGAACTTAACGCTGTCCCGGGATTTGTCGAGCGTCTGACGCGCGACGGGCGGCCCTTATTCAATCCAAAGAAAATGCCAACCCTTGGCAGGGTGAAGTGTTGGCGATCAAAACCCAACTGCATTGCGCAAGCTGCTTTAGAGGTCGTGAGATGAGTAAAAACAGGTACCCCAGATTACTAGGCCTAGTGCCGCTGCTCGGCACGTTGTTGCTGGGAGGCTGCAACATGACCTTGCTCAATCCAACGGGCCAGGTCGGCCTGGAACAGCGCAACCTGATCATCACCGCGACCCTGCTGATGCTGTTGGTCGTTGTGCCGGTTATCGTCATGACCTTCCTGTTCGCCTGGAAATACCGCGCGTCGAACAAGAACGCCGTCTACACCCCGAAATGGTCGCACTCGACCAAAATCGAAGTGGCTGTGTGGACCATCCCGGTCCTGATCATCATTGCCCTGGGTTACATCACTTACATCTCGACTCACGAACTGGACCCGTATCGTCCGATTGAGTCTGACGTCAAGCCAGTGACCATCGAAGTGGTCGCGCTGGACTGGAAGTGGCTGTTCATCTACCCGGAACAAGGCATTGCCACGGTCAACAAGATCGTGTTCCCGGCGCACACGCCAATCAACTTCAAGATCACCTCTGACGCTGTGATGAACTCGTTCTTCATCCCGGGTCTGGGCGGCCAGATCTACGCGATGGCGGGCATGCAGACCAAACTGCACCTGATCGCTGACCGCAACGCTGAAATGGACGGTATCTCCGCCAACTACAGCGGCGCGGGTTTCACCGGCATGAAGTTCAAAGCCATCTCAACGACTCAGGAAGATTTCGACGCCTGGGTAAGTGAAGTCAAGAAGTCACCTAAACAGCTTGATCAAGCTGAATACGCAGCCCTTGCCAAGCCAAGCCAGAACAACCCAGTCGAGCTCTACTCCTCGGTCACGCCGAACCAGTTCCAGATCATCGTCGACAAGTACGAAGGTATGAAGCCGGGCAAGCCACTGAAGCACGAGAAGAAAGAGAAAGAAGTGGCGGCCACGGAAATTGACTCGAGTTCGCATTCAGCTGCCGGGGCAGAGGAGTAAACGATGTTTGGTAAATTAAGTTGGGAAGCCGTCCCATTCCACGAACCGATCGTGATGATTACCATCGCCATGATCGCGCTCGGTGGTCTGGCGCTGTTCGCTGCAATCACCTACTTCAAGAAGTGGACCTACTTGTGGACCGAGTGGTTGACCTCGGTTGACCACAAGAAAATCGGCGTGATGTACATCATCGTCGCCATGGTCATGCTGCTGCGCGGCTTTGCCGACGCCATCATGATGCGTACCCAGTTGGCCATGGCCACCGAGGGTTCGCCTGGCTACCTGCCGCCTGAACACTATGACCAGATCTTCACCGCTCACGGTGTGATCATGATCATCTTCATGGCGATGCCATTCTTCACCGGCCTGATGAACCTTGCAGTGCCGCTGCAGATCGGCGCACGTGACGTTGCCTTCCCGTTCCTGAACTCCCTGAGCTTCTGGCTGCTGGTGTCCGGCGTTGTGCTGATCAACCTGTCCCTGGGCGTTGGCGAATTCGCCAAGACCGGTTGGGTTGCTTATCCACCGCTGTCGGGTCTGCAATACAGCCCTGGCGTGGGCATGGACTACTACATCTGGGCGCTACAGCTGTCCGGGTTAGGTACGACGCTAACGGGGGTTAACTTCCTCGCGACCGTGCTGAAAATGCGTACCCCTGGCATGAAACTGATGGACATGCCGATCTTCACCTGGACCTGCACCTGGGCTAACGTTCTGATCGTGGCTTCGTTCCCGATCCTGACCGCTACCCTGGCACTGCTGACCCTTGACCGTTACATGGATTTCCACATTTTCACCAATGAACTTGGTGGCAATCCAATGATGTACGTCAACCTGTTCTGGGCGTGGGGCCACCCTGAGGTATACATCCTGATCCTGCCGGCATTCGGCATTTTCTCGGAAGTCATCTCGGCCTTCACCGGCAAGAAACTGTTCGGCCACCACTCGATGATCTACGCCTCGGGCGCGATCTCGGTACTGGGCTTCATGGTTTGGCTGCACCACTTCTTCACCATGGGTTCGGGTGCAAGCGTCAACGCCTTCTTCGGTCTGGCGACGATGCTGATTTCCATCCCGACGGGTGTGAAGCTATTCAACTGGCTGTTCACCATCTACCAGGGCCGCCTGCGCTTCACCAGCCAGGTGCTGTGGACTCTGGGCTTCATGGTGACCTTCGCCATCGGCGGCATGACCGGCGTACTGCTGGCCATCCCGGGTGCTGACTTCGTTCTGCACAACAGCCTGTTCGTGATCGCGCACTTCCACAACGTGATCATCGGCGGTGCGGTATTCGGTTACATCGCCGGTTTCGCCTTCTACTTCCCGAAAGCGTTCGGCTTCAAGCTGCACGAAGGCTGGGGTAAAGCAGCGTTCTGGTTCTGGATCTCGGGCTTCTTCGTCGCGTTCATGCCGCTCTATGCACTGGGCTTCATGGGCATGACCCGTCGTCTGAACGCCACCACCAACCCTGAGTGGGTACCGTACCTGTACGTTGCCATGTTCGGTGCGGTGATGATTGCTGCCGGTATCGCCTGCCAACTGATTCAGCTGTACGTCAGTGTGCGTGACCGCAACAAGCCAGAGAACATCTGCGATCACGGTGACCCGTGGAATGCACACACTCTGGAATGGTCGACCTCGTCGCCACCTCCGTTCTACAACTTCGCTGTGCTGCCTAAGGCTGACTGCATCGACCCGTTCACCGAAGCCAAGGAAAACGGTACTGCGTACCAGCAACCGGCCAAGTACGAGCCGATCCACATGCCGAACAACACTGCCACTGGCGTAGTGATGGGCGCGCTGTTGACCGTCTTCGGTTTCGCCATGATCTGGCACATCTGGTGGCTGGCCATCGCGAGCCTGGTAGGCACTGTCGTCTACTTCGTGATCCACGCTGCACGTGATGACCAGGGCTATATGGTTCCGGTTGAAACGATCGAACGTATCGAAGCCGAGCAGCACAAGCGTCTGGTCGCGGCAGGGAAAATCCCGGCCAACGCCACCCGTGTTGAAACCTCGTTGGAACAGGCTTAAACCATGTCGAATTTAGTGACCAATGCTGGACACGCCCATGGTGAACATGGGCACGATGACCATCACCACGATTCGGGCGAGATGACCGTATACGGTTTCTGGCTCTACCTGATGACCGACTGCATTCTGTTTGCGTCGATCTTCGCGGTATACGCGGTACTGGTAAACAACGTCGCCGGTGGCCCTGCGGGCCACGACATCTTCGAACTGCCATACGTGCTGGGCGAAACCGCTCTGCTGTTGTTCAGTTCGATCACCTACGGCTTCGCCATGCTGGCGTTGTACAAAGGCAAGAAGCAGCAGGTTCTGGGCTGGTTGTTCATGACCTTCCTGCTGGGCGCAGGCTTTATCGCCATGGAGATCAACGAGTTCCACCTGCTGATCTCCGAGGGCTTCGGTCCTAGCCGTTCGGGCTTCCTGTCCGCGTTCTTCACCCTGGTCGGTACCCACGGTCTGCACGTATCTGCGGGTCTGATCTGGATGGGCATCATGATGTACCAGGTCAACAAGCACGGCCTGACGGCGACCAACAAGACCCGTCTGAGCTGCCTGAGCCTGTTCTGGCACTTCCTGGACGTGGTGTGGATCTGCGTATTCACCGTTGTTTACCTGATGGGGACCCTGTAATGGCTAACGCACACTCCCATGACAGCCACGACGCCAGCCACGGCAGCGTCAAGTCCTACGCGATCGGCTTCATCCTTTCGGTGATCCTGACCGCTATTCCGTTTGCACTGGTGATGTACCCGTCGTTGCCGAAATCGATCACGCTGATGATCGTTCTGGCTTTCGCCGTGATCCAGGTGGTTGTCCACCTGGTGTACTTCCTGCACCTGGACCGTTCGGCTGCGCAACGTAACAATGTGATCGCCTTCGTGTTCGCCGCGATTGTGATCGTGCTGCTGGTTGGCCTGTCGTTGTGGATCATGTTCAGCATCCACACGTACATGATGGCGAAGTGAGGTAGACCCGATGTCGCTCAAGCACTTTATCCAAATCACCAAACCGGGGATCATTTTCGGTAACGTGCTTTCTGTGGCAGGCGGGTTCTTCCTGGCCTCGAAAGGGCATGTCGATCTGGCGGTGTTTCTGGCAGCCATGATCGGCACGTCCCTGGTTGTCGCCTCCGGTTGCGTGTTCAACAACTGCATCGACCGCGACATCGACCTGAAGATGGAACGCACTAAAAACCGCGTGCTGGTGCAGGGCTTGATCTCCCTGAAACTGGCCCTGGTTTACGCGACCATCCTTGGTGTTCTCGGCGTTGCATTGTTGTACAAGGTGGCCAACCCGTTGGCTGCCCTGTTCGCGGTAATCGGCTTTGTTATCTACGTCGGCTTCTACAGCCTGTACCTCAAGCGCAAGTCGGTTCACGGCACGCTGGTGGGCAGTCTGTCCGGCGCCATGCCGCCAGTGATCGGTTACGTTGCTGTAACCAATAGCTTCGACATGGCCGCGCTGACGTTGCTGGTGATGTTCAGCCTGTGGCAGATGCCGCATTCCTACGCCATCGCGATCTTCCGCTTCAACGATTATCTGGCCGCATCGATTCCGGTGCTGCCAGTGAAGCGCGGGATTCAAGTGGCCAAGAAGCACATTCTGCTCTACATCCTGGCGTTCCTCGTGGCGACCTTGATGCTGACCTTCAGCGGCTACGCCGGCATGAGCTACCTCGCTGTAGCCGCGGCCATGGGCATGTACTGGTTGTACATGGCCTGGACCGGCTACAAAGCGGTGGATGACACCGTCTGGGCACGTAAGCTGTTCGTGTTCTCGATCTTCACCATCACCGCGTTGAGCGTCATGATGTCCCTGGACTTCAAGGTGCCGGCGGAGTTGCTGCTGACGTACGCGCCGTAAGGCTCAAAGGCTTGAAGAAAAACCCCGCACATTGAGAGATGTGCGGGGTTTTTTGTTGCTCGTCATAAATTCCCCTCACCCCAACCCTCTCCCGAGGGAGAGGGAGTCGACCGAGTTATCACGAGGCCTCTATTGACCTGAAACATCTTGGCGGTTATGGATTCGCTGAAGCGCTTTCAGGTCGGTGTAACTCGTCAATATTCCGCGATCAGTCCCCTCTACCTCTGGGAGAGGGTTAGGGTGAGGGGAAGGGTTGCGACTAAGGTTCAAAACCCCTAGATTTGGATCCAACCAATTCAGTGACAGCGCCAAGCCTTTTACAGGTGCTCAACTGTTCTTCACGCATCGATAAAGAGGCTGGGCGAAATGACTGAGAGGATGACCTGCGACGAACGCTTCATTGCCCTGGCCCAGGATCTGAACTATGACATCTATGGTGAGAACACGGCCGGCGGCAATTACGCGCCGCTGATCCGTCATCACGATGAGTTGTACATCAGCGGCATGGTGCCGCGTACTCACGGCAAGATTCAGTATCCCGGACGCGTCGGACTGGAGCTGACCCTGAGGGATGCCCAGGCCGCCGCGAGCATCAGTGCGATGCGTTGTCTGGCGCTGATCGTCGATGCAGTCGGTTCTCTGGACAAGATCAAGGCGTTGCTGCGGGTCACCGTGTATGTGAAGTCGACGCCGGACTTTGTTGACCTGAGTGAAGTGGCCAACGGCGCATCGGACGTGTTCAGCCATGTGCTCGGCGATGCTGGCCGGCACACGCGTACCACCGTCGGTGTGTATCAGTTACCGAAGAATGCGGCGATTGAAGTCGACATGATTGCGGCATTGCACTCCGACGCATAACCCCCAGGCCGGAAAGCAAAAAGCCCCGCCTGAATCTCAGTGCGGGGCTTTTTCGTCAGCGCTGAAAATTACTGCGCAGCGATGCTGTACCCATCAAACGCGGTCTGTTTTTGCAGGGCGGTGATGATGTTCTTGCGGTTAACGGCTTGCTCGGAGCCCTCGTTATCAACGAAGACTTCGCTTTCCAGTTCCGCTTCTTCGCCTTCACCGACGAAGGTAAAACCGAGGAATTCCAGCGCTTCACGGTCAACGCTCAGGCGCGAGCGCGGCGTGCGCATTGGCAGAGTTACGCTGATGCCGTCTTTACTGATGATGAAGATTTCGACTTCTTTCTTCTTGGCTGTTTTGCTCTTGCCGCCACTCGGGTTGCTGATCGCCTGATGAGTCTGGTTCAGCACTTTGAGAGCCAGGCCGTAAACGATTTCCTGGAACGCCGGATCGTCCTTGAAGCTGGACAGGATGCGGCCGATCGAGAACTTGCTGCTGAGGTCTTCAAGAGCGGCGAGATCGGCGGCTTCGGCGTCTTTCAGAGACTTGAGTTCGCCCATCAGCTCGTAGGCCTTGTCGTCATCGAAGCTGTCGTGAGCCTGACGGATTGCGGTGCGCAGTTCGCGGATCTGGTCGCTCTCGCGGGTCGACTGGAACGCGTCCAGGACCATCTCGCTGATGATTTTGGCTTGTGGCAGGTGTTGTGAAAGATTGATGGAGTTTTCGTATTCCGCTTTGGACGATTCGGTGACTACGGATTCAGCGGTGTTGAAATCGGACATTGAAATTTCACTACTTTTTAACTTGAGTGGAGATGAGCAAGCCCGTGGGCTTTTTCAGGCCGACTAATTTAGGGGAGCGCGGCGGCGTTGTCACGGAGCAACGGGCCGGCGGTCTCAACTATTTCCCCGGGGTGTTCAGATTCATCGAGCGCACCACCCATTGTTCGGCCGTTTGCTGATCTGTCGGCAGCGAGAAGCGGAACGTCGCACCGCGACCGCTGATGTCCAGCAACTGAATCTCGCGCCCGTGCAGTTGCAGAATGCGGTGCACAATGCGCAGCCCCAGGCCGCCGTCGCGTCGCGCGCCACCGATATTGAAGGGCCGCAGGAACAGACCTTCGCGCAACTCGGCAGCAATGCCCGGCCCGGTGTCACTGACCGTCACATCGACCAGACTGCCATGGGGTTTCAGATCCAGTTCGATTTCGCCGCCCTGGGGCGTATGGCGCAAAGCGTTATCAACGAGATTGGTCAGCACCCGTTCGATCAGCCCGAGGTCGGCGCAGACCGTTGGCAGGTTGGGTACGAAATGCGCCTTGAGTTCCACTTGTCGTGCTTCGGCCGTAAGTTCGAATTTCTGAAAGATGTCCTGCACCAGATCAATCAGGGAGAACCGCTCCAGCACCGGTTGCACAAAACCGTGCTCGAGGCGCACCAGCTCCAGCAGTGATTGCGCGAGGCCACCGACCTTGCGGCTTTGATCGAGAGCGATGCCCAGATAACGGCGGCGTTCCTCTGGGGACAGCGTGGCGTCTTTGAGTGACAGGGTTTCCAGATAACCGTGCAGCGAAGCCAAAGGCGTGCGCAGGTCGTGGGAAATATTCGCCACCAGTTCGCGGCGTTCCTGATCCTGACGGGTCAAGGAGCGCCACTGTTCGCCGAGGCGGTTCTGCATCTGCCGGAAAGCCGCGTCGAGGACCGCAATTTCATCCGGGTCAGCTGATTTCTCCACCGGTGCCGGTACGGGTTGCGGCGCGCCATCGATATCAAAACGGCTGACCGTTTCGGTCAGTCGCCGCAGCGGCCGCGTAATCAGATTGAACGCCGTAAGACCGGCAATCAGGCACAGCAACGCCACCAGCCCGATTGACAGCAGCGCGGTGTTAAGCGCCGCGCTGGTCGCCCCACGCTCGGCGAAACGGTCATGTTCTTCGCTGAGCAACACCACGTACAGATAACCGGCCGGTTTACCGTTGACCCGCAACGGCGCGGCGCTGAAAACCTTACGCCCGTCAATGCTGCGCGGGTCATCGCCGAGGATCGGCAGAGGCTGATCGTTGAGCAGTTGGCGGATCGGCGCCAGATCGACCTGCTGCCGACGAATCCGGCCCTCGGGAGCGGCATTGCCGACGATCCGCCCCTCGGTGTCGAGCAGATACACCTCGACACTCGGGTTGACCAGCATCAACTGACTGAACAGTTCGCGCACGGCACCCGGCATCAGGCCATTGCTGTCCATCAGCACCGTGTCGTGGGCGATGTGTTGCGCCAGATCCCTCGACAGCCCCTGCACCACCTCCAGTTCATGCATCTGACTGGAACGCACTTGCAGCCATGCCGAGGTGCCGCAGCACACCAGCAGCAACACGGCGAAAACGATGGACAGGCGCTGCGTCAGGGTCAATTTCATGGATGTTCTGCACCGAATTTATAGCCGCGGCCCCACACCGTGAGGATACGCGAGGGCTGGGCCGGATCTTTTTCGATCTTTGCCCGCAGGCGATTGATGTGGGTGTTCACCGTATGTTCGTAGCCCTCATGGCTGTAGCCCCAGACGGCGTTGAGCAGGTCCATCCGCGAGAAGACTTTGCCCGGTTGGCGCGCGAAGAAGTACAGCAGATCGAACTCCCGTGGCGTGAGATCGAGGCGCTGCCCGTCGAGACTGACATCGCGGGTGATCGGGTCGATGCTCAGGCCATCGAGGCTGAGGCTGCCGGCGTCCATCTTCAGATTGCGCGCCATCGCATCGACGCGGCGCAACAAGGCTTTGACCCGGGCCACCAGTTCGAGCATCGAAAACGGTTTGGCGAGGTAATCATCGGCGCCCAGTTCAAGGCCAAGAATGCGGTGCAATTCGCTGGAGCGGGCACTGGTGATGATGATCGGTGTGTAGCGGGCCATGGCCCGGGCGCGGCGGCAGATTTCCAGACCGTCGACCCCCGGCAGCATCAGGTCGAGGATCAATGCATCCCAATGACCTTGCTGCAGCAGGCGCATGCCTTCGTCGCCGTCGGCGCTGTGTGTCACCTCAAATTGTTCATCCCGCAGATGCAGGCAAATGAGGTCGGCGATGTGCAGGTCGTCCTCGACCACGAGAACGCGTTTGGTCTGTTCCATGAAACTCAATCCTTCGGCGCGATAGGCGCATTGTGCGGGTTTTCCTCCGGGCGAGTTATCACGAATTCGTTAACTTCCCGTGAGGATTTGGCGATCAAACCAAGCCTAGGCTGTGTTCCATGAAGGGCATCTGGAATTTTTGGAGACGGCCATGTTTTCACGGCGGCAGATTCTGTTAGCGGGCGGCGGGCTAGGGGTTGCAGCCCTGGTGGCGGGTGTATTGCCAAAATTGTCGACCAGCACCGCACTGGTCAGTGAAGCGCGAGCAGACGAGGCGTTCGAAGTGACTCACAGCGACAGTCAATGGCACTCGCTCCTGACCGACGAGCAGTACCAGATCCTGCGCGAAGAGGGCACTGAGCGGGCCTACACCAGCCCGCTCAACAACGAACATCGCACCGGCACCTTTGCCTGTGCCGGGTGTGATCTGGCGCTGTTTTCATCCGCGACCAAATTTGACAGCCGCACCGGTTGGCCGAGTTTCTGGGCACCGCTGGAACAGGCAGTGGCCACGCGCAAGGACCGCTCGTTCGGCATGTCTCGCGACGAGGTCCACTGTCGCCGCTGCGGCGGCCATCTGGGACATGTTTTCGATGATGGGCCCAAGCCTACCGGCCTGCGTTACTGCATGAACGGCCTGGCAATGACCTTCAAAGCCGTGGCGGCTTGAGTCATGACCCGTTCGCGATCTTCACTTCAAACAGGACGAATTTATGTGGCTCTTGGTTCTCGCTTATCTCGGTGGCGTGCTGACGATTGTCAGCCCGTGCATCCTGCCGGTTCTGCCTTTTGTCTTCGCTCGCACCGGGCAGCCGTTTATCAAGAGTGGCTTGCCGCTGCTGGCGGGGATGGCGGTGACCTTTGCGCTCGTCGCCTCGTTGGCGGCGGTGGGCGGCGGTTGGGTGGTGCAAGTCAATCAGTACGGGCGCTGGCTCGCGTTGCTGTTCGTTGCACTGTTCGGGCTGACCTTGCTGCTGCCGCGCGTGGCAGAACGGCTGACCCGGCCGCTGGTGTCGGCGGGCAGTCGTTTGTCGGAAGCCGCCGGGCAGGACAATCGCCCGCGGCCCGGCGCTTCGTTTCTGATCGGCGTCGCCACGGGCCTGCTCTGGGCTCCGTGTGCCGGGCCGATTCTGGGGTTGATTCTGACCGGCGCAGCACTGCAAGGGGCAAGCATCGCCACCACGCTGTTGTTGCTCGCTTACGCGGCGGGCGCCGCTACATCGCTGGCGGCGGCATTGCTGCTGGGCGGTAAGGTCTTTGCGCTGATGAAGCGTTCGATCGGCACCGGTGAGTGGATTCGTCGTGGCCTCGGCGCATTGATGTTGGCCGGTGTCGCGGCGATTGCGCTGGGGCTTGATACCGGGGTTCTCGCACGGTTATCGACGGCGTCTACCGGTGGTCTGGAACAGTCTCTGGTCGGCAGGCTTTCGGGTAAAACCGCCAACGCGAACGGCGCGATGATGGCGCAGATTCCGCCGGCAGATGACACGGCCAACGGCAACATGATGGCCGCTGGCGGTGCAATGAAAATGGCGGCCAAAGCTGCGGGCACATTACCGGTCGAGGGTCAGTTGCCGCCGCTGGATGGCGCTGTGCAATGGCTCAACTCGCCAGCGCTTGATGCCCAAGCGTTGAAGGGCAAAGTCGTGCTGGTGGATTTCTGGACTTACTCCTGCATCAACTGCCTGCGCACGCTGCCGTACGTCAAAGCCTGGGCCGAGAAGTATCGCGATCAGGGCTTGGTGGTGATCGGCGTACACGCCCCGGAATTCGCTTTCGAGCGTGACGTCGGCAACGTCACCAAAGCCATGAAAGAGCTTGGCATCAACTACCCGGTGGCCATCGATAACGACTACAAGATCTGGCGTGCCTTCAACAACGAATATTGGCCGGCGCATTACTTTGCCGACGCTCAGGGGCGTATCCGTTACCACCATTTTGGCGAAGGGGACTACGCCGAATCGGAGCGCGTCATACAGCAATTGTTGCGTGAAGCCGGTGCGAAAAGCGTCGCGGACGGTTTGATCAATGCCGACGCCAAGGGCGTGCAACTGGCGCCGGACATGAACGAAGCGCAATCGCCGGAGACCTATGTCGGCTACCAGCGTGCGGAACATTTCGTAGCGCAAATCAACCTTGAGCCTGACAAGGTCGCGACCTACAACCCTCCCGCCAATCTCGCCCTGAATGACTGGAGCCTCGGCGGCCAATGGACCGTCGGTGCCGAGCGCGCCACTGCCAGTGCCAGTGCCAGCCGTATCGTTTATCGCTTCCATGCCCGCGATCTGCATCTGGTGCTTGGGCCGGGAGCGGACGGTAAACCGGTGCGTTTCAAAGTGTTGATCGACGGCCAGGCGCCGGGTGCGGCGCATGGTGTCGACGTCGCCCCCGACGGTAGCGGTCATGTGACCGAGCAGCGCTTGTATCAACTGGTGCGACAAACCGATGGCGTGAAGGATCGGACCTTCAGCATCGAATTTCTTGACCCGGGCGTGTCGGCCTACGCCTTTACCTTCGGCTAATCAGGAATTATTGAGATGAAAATTACATGGCGTCGTATGTTGTTGGGAGTGGCGGTGGCAGGCGTGATAGGCCAGGTTTCAGCGTTCTCCCTGGGCGGTGAAGACGCGGTGGTCATTCCACCGCCAACCCTTGATGAAGTCACTCAGGCACACAGCGAAACGGCGGTGTTCGCCGGTGGCTGCTTCTGGGGTGTGCAGGGTGTTTTCCAACACGTCAAAGGCGTGCAGAAAGCCGTTTCGGGTTACGCCGGCGGCGCGGCCAATACGGCAGAGTATGAGCGGGTCAGCGAAGGCGATACCGGCCATGCCGAGTCGGTGCAAGTCACCTTCGATCCGGCTCAGGTCAGCTACGGCAGCCTGCTGCAGATCTACTTCTCGGTGGCCCACAACCCCACTGAACTCAACCGCCAAGGGCCGGACAGCGGCACGCAATATCGCTCTGCGCTGTTCCCGGTCAACGCCGATCAGCAGAAGGTTGCGCAGGCCTACATCACGCAACTCGAGGCGGCGCATGCCTTCAATAAACCCATCGTCACGAAACTGGAAAGCTACAACGGCTTCTACCCGGCGGAGGACTATCACCAGGATTTCCTGACGGAGCACCCGAGTTATCCCTACATCGTGATCAACGACATGCCGAAGGTGGCCAGCCTGAAGCAGGTGTTTGCTCAGCGCTATCAGGAGAAGCCGGTGTTGGTGAAAAGTGGCTCCTGACTCATTGGCTGCTCAATGGCGGGCGTTGAGCCTGAAGGCTGCGCAGCAAGCGGTAATATTTCAGTGAGCGAGCGCTGATCAGACCAGTGATAAAGCCCGATGCGACGGCTTTGAACAACACCATATCCGGGGCGGCAGCCCGCTCCGGGTGCACGTCATTCTGATAGCCGAAGTAGTAATTCACGGCAAAAAAAAGCAGGAGCAGTATCAGCGCCTTCCAGGTGCCCGGCACGATCAACCCGGTTTCCGGATCATCAAGATTGACCCCTTTGTTCGGGAAAATCAGCCATGCCGACAGGGTGCCCAGTAACAAAGCAATGAGCCAGCCGCCCAGGGTCAAGCCTGGATCATCCGTCAGGTTCAATGACATCAGCGACCAGACCAATAACACCAGCGGGGTCGATAACAGCGCAAATCGGCTTTCGTGTTGCGGTTTGCGGGCCTTGAGACCGAAATACAGCAGAACCAGAAAAACGACATAAACCCACAGGGGGGTATTTTGTAGAGTGACAAGCATCGCACAGCGTCCGTGCTGGAAAGAGGAACCGGATCATAGCGGTTGCCAGGGTGGACGCCGCTTATTTTAATCGCGGCCGTTCCATTGCAATCACCGATGTCTCAAACCCCAGGCTGGCAAAAAAGGCCTCGGCACCTTCCCGTCCGGCGCGCAGTACCCAGGTGATGTCGGGGTTGTCGCCCATCACATGCTCAACCAGCTGGCGGCCAATGCCTTCGCGCCGGTACTGGCCGTCGACCACGACCATCGACAGGTAGCCGTTGGACAAACCATCGCAGATACCCCGGGCGAAGCCGACGATCCGGGCGTGGCGCAGGGCAACCGCCGTGCGTTGAGAGTTGTTGATCAGTTGCGTGAAATGTTCGCTGGATCCGGTGCGGTGCCCCCAGCCATGTTGTCCGAGGAACAGCCGTACCGACTCCACCTCGTCAGGCAACAGGTTGCGTACGGTCAGGTTGTTTTTCATCAATGGTTCGACTCCTTGTCAGCAGTTTTTCGAGATTAGTCCAGCGCTCGACGTCAGGATCTACCCCACGTCTGCATCGCGAATTCGACGAAGCGGCGCAGCTTCGGCAAGCGATAGCGATCCGGAGCGTAGAGCAAGTGCAAGGGACGGCTGGGAGGTTGGTAGTCGGCAACGACGGTCACCAGTTTGCCGTCGCGCAGATCCTGTTCCACCAGGGCATCGGGCAGCATCACGATACCCATGCCGGTGCGGGCGGCCTGATGCAAACCGGCTGAAGTATTCATCAGCATCGGCCCGCTGACGTCGACGAGAATTTCTCCGTCCGGTCCGCTGAGGCGCCAGCGTTTTTCCACGGATTGCCAATCGTCGCCAGCGGGATAGGCGAACGACAGGCAGTCGTGTTGCTGCAAGTCTTCGGGTGTCTTCGGCATACCACGGCGGGCCACATATTCCGGGGCGGCGCACACGGTCAGTGTGTAATCGATCAAGGGACGGGCGATCAGGTTCGACTCCTCGAAATGGCCCAGTCGAAACGCTACGTCGAGGCCGCTTTCCAGCAGGTCCGGACGGCTGTTGGTCAGTACCACATCCATTTTGACCTGCGGATACTGCAGGGAAAAATCGCTGAGCGCCGGTGCCAAACGTTCTACACCAAAGGTCAGTGGCGCGGTAATGCGCAACAGGCCTCGCGGTTCATCGAGTGCCTGTTCGGCCAGACGTTCTGAGTCGGCCACCAGTCCCAGTACATCCAGGCAACGCTGGTAATAAACGCTGCCGAATTCAGTCAGGCGCTGACGTCGGGTGGTGCGTTGCAGCAGTTGCACGCCAAGGCGTTGCTCCAGCGCCCTCAGATGATTACCTACCATCGTCGTCGACATATCGCACTGCAACGCGGCCGCCGTCATGCTCCCGGCTTCGACGACTTTGACGTAGACGCTCATTGACTGGAATACGTCCATTATCAAGCCCTGCTTTTAAATGATCGAAGTTTTACTGAGTTTATCCAGTTCGAGTGGCTAACCATACTGCCAACACACTGACCTGCACTGGAGCTTGAAGTCATGACCGCCGCCCTGATGAACACCTACCAACCGCTGGCCTTGAGTTTCACCAGAGGCCTGGGCACCCGACTGTGGGATCAGGCCGGTCGCGAGTATCTGGATGCGGTTGCCGGCGTGGCGGTGACCAACGTCGGCCACTCGCATCCGAAGATTGTTTCGGCGATCAGCGAGCAGGCGGGGTTGCTGCTGCATACCTCCAATCTGTACAGCATCGACTGGCAGCAACAGCTGGCAAAACGGCTGACTGAACTGTCCGGGATGGCGCGTGCGTTTTTCAACAACTCCGGTGCCGAGGCCAATGAGACGGCGCTGAAGCTGGCGCGGTTGTACGGTTGGCGCAAAGGCATTGAACAGCCGTTGGTGGTGGTAATGGCCAACGCCTTTCATGGCCGCACATTGGGTACGTTGTCGGCCAGCGATGGCCCGGCGGTACGCTTGGGTTTCAACCAATTGCCGGGTGATTTCGTCAAAGTACCATTCGGTGATCTCGCTGCGCTGGAACAGGTGCAGCGCAAACATGGCGAGCGAATTGTGGCGATTCTGGTCGAGCCGATTCAGGGCGAAAGCGGCGTGCAGTTGGCGCCGCCCGGCTATTTGAAAGCGCTTCGTGCAATGTGCGATCGCCACGCCTGGATGCTGATGCTCGATGAGATTCAGACGGGCATCGGCCGCACCGGCCATTGGTTCGCGTTCCAGCACGAAGGCATCGTTCCCGACGTCATGACCCTGGCCAAAGGACTGGGCAATGGCGTGCCGATCGGCGCGTGCCTGGCGCGGGGCAGGGCGGCGGATCTGTTCACGCCCGGCAGCCATGGCAGCACGTTCGGCGGCAATCCGCTGGCCTGTCGAGTGGGTTGCACGGTGCTGGATATCATCGAAGAACAAGGATTGCTGGAAAATGCGCGGTTGCAGGGTGAGCGTCTGTTGGCGCGGTTACGCGCAGAACTGGCGGACAACCCCAATGTGCTGGCGATTCGCGGCCAGGGCTTGATGATCGGTATCGAGCTGAAACAGCCGGTGCGTGACCTGACGCTGATCGCCGCGCGCGATCATGGATTACTGATCAACGTCACGCGTGGCAAGACGATACGGCTGCTGCCACCGCTGACGATTGATGAGCGTGAGGTGGAGATGATTGCTCGAGGTGTGGGACGGGCGGTGTCTGCGGACTGACGCGCAGCCGAAACCCCCTGTAGGAGTGAGCCTGCTCGCGATAGCGGTGTATCAGGCGTTGTACGTTTTGAATGGCCTACCGTAATCGCGAGCAGGCTCGCTCTTACATTGGAAGGGTGCGCGTCAGTCCGGATAATCCGTCAGATCCGGCGCCCGCATCCGCGTTTTCTCCGCGCCATTCGAATTGTGCTGAATGATTTCCCGCGGCTGCCCCTGCTCATTGAAAAACACCTGGCCGATTCCCGCCGAATTCCACAACCGTTCACCCGCTTCCGCGTGTTCCGGCGTGTACGGCACGATGCGCATCAGCCTGCGTTTGGTAAACCAGTTCAGCGGTGAGCGCGGCGAGTAAAGCCAGCGGTTGAGGCGGTCGAACCATTCCAGCAGGGTTTTTGGAAACTCGTTCTTGATGCCGCTGCTGGTGATCTGCCAGATCCGTGGTCCGGCCTTGCGGTGTCGGATAAGTACTTCGTAGACGAAGGAATAATGCACATCGCCGGACAGCACCACGTAATTACCCGGTGTGCGCGAGTGGCGGAAAATGTTAAGGATTACCTGTGCCGCGCCGCGATGGGCCATCCAGTTTTCCGCGTCGACCAGCAGTGGATATCCGCACCAACTGAAGACTTTCTGCACGGTTTCAATCAGCTTCACGCCGAAGATCGGCGCTGGCGAAACGATGATCGCCGACGGGTGATCGAGCAGCTCCTGTTGCAGTTCGCTCAAGGCCTCCCAGTCGAGCAGGCCGGAAGGTTGCTTGAGCGCCATTTCACTGCGCCAGCGCCGGGTGCGGGTATCGATGATCACCAACGCCGGACTCGTCGGCAGTACGAAATGCCAATGTTGAAAGCGCAGCAGGTCGTCAATCAGATCGTCTTGCAGCGGGCTGTCGAGGTATTGGTCATCGCCGCTGGTGCTCAATCCCAGAGTTTTCTCCAGCAGCCCCTTGAAGGCGTCCGGGTTATTGCCCCAGCCCTGACACAACATGTAAGCGATCAACGCGTTGCCAATGATGCGTTTGGAGAACGGATGGCCGTAGGCCGTTTCCTCCCATTGCGCGGACAGGTTCCAGTCGTCGGTGATGTCGTGATCGTCGAAAATCATCAGGCTCGGCAGATGCGCCAGTGCTCGAGCGACGTTGCCCAGGCCAGCCTTGAAACCGTCGATCCGCGTCTGTTCGAGGGCATAGCGCTGACGTCGTTCGGGCGTCAGCGCAGGGGCTTGCGGATTGATCAGTGCCCAGGCAACCGGCGACCAAACCAGCAAGTACATCGCCATGACTTCGGCCAAAGTCACCAGGTGGTTATCGGCATTACTGCTGGTGAAAATCGGCTTACGCGCACCGCCGAAAAATCGCTCGCGCAATGTCTCGTTGCCTTCCAGCGCGGGTAACAAATCCGCACGGTGGTAGTAACTGGCAGGGTGTTCGTAGAGCTTGGCGCTGTCACTGACAACGGCACCTTCGAGGTGTTCGTCGAACAGGCCCAGACGCTCGATCAAGGCATGAATCGCCCTCAGCATCGGCCCGGCAACGTCGTCGGCGTACACCTGATCGCCGCTCATCATCAACAGGGCCGGGCGTTGTTGCGGATCGGTTTCGGTTGCCAACAGTTGATCGACGCAGAGCAAACCGTCCGCCGCCGGGTGATGCGGCTTGCGGCAGGAGCCATGTAGCAGTTGATCAATCCGCGAACGCAGAACGAAGTTCGGGCACTTCGCATCGCCATACAGCAGATGTGGTGCCCACTCAGCGATCCCACTGATGCCGTCAATCAGCAGGTCATAGTCGATACGCGTGTCGCAGGGCAGGGCGCTTTGCAGGGTGACCTCAATGAGGTGAATGAATGCCCGACGGCCTACAGGAATGACCGTACATTGCTCGGCACCGAGAGGAATATCTCCTACATCGTGCAGGCGCAAAGTCAGTGACAGTTGGCGTGTACCCACCAGCCACAACACCAGTCGCGTCGGTTCCAGCCGTCGCAACAGCGGACCGGCCAAAACGGCTGGCAGCGGGATCAGGTCATCAGGTGTTGGAGGCATTCGCAGGCAAAGCTCAAGGCGCACAGGCCGGCGATGATAGCGCAGCCGGCGCCTTTAACCCTTAAGCGAGACTTAAGATTGGCTCTTCTTCAACTTCAGATCGAGCAGTCGCCATTCGGCATTTTCGCCAGCGCTGCCCGGTACTGGTTGCACTGAGCAGGTGTAGCGATAACTCACATCGTCGCCAAGCATGTTGCGGGCAGTGACGGTGTTGCTGATCGTGTAGACCTGATCCTTGAAGCGCTGGCTTTTGTTGCTGACTTGCGGAGCAATCAGCGTCGCCGCCGGGAAGCGCATGGCACTGTGAATGAACGGCGCGCACATCACCGCCGCCATCAAGGATTTATCGGCATTCGGATCTTTGCCGAGGGTTGCGCGCAGGGCAGCGAAGTCCTGGCCGAGCGCGTCTGCAACCTGCTTCTCGGATACCGTGTTGGTCAGGCGATTGCTGTAGTTTGGCAGGAGCGCGGACTCGGGTGGCGAAGGCTCATTCTGTGGTTTACCGACAACGAAGGCCGGAAAATTGTCCGGTGCAGGTGCAGGTGCAGGTGCAGGTGCAGGTGCAGGTGCCGGTGCCGGCGGCGCGACGGCGACCGGGGCCGGCGCAGGAACAGTCTCGGGCTCGGATTCAGGCATCATCGCAGCAGGCGCGACCGCTTGAGTTGCCGTTTCCTGAACCTGCTTTTTTGCAGTTTTCAGATCCGGTGCAAACAGTGACAGCGTGATCGAAAACACCACCACGCCGACAATAAACCCCGCCCCGGCACCGAGAACGTTGCCGAAAAACAGATTCCAGTTGCCGCGGTTCTTCACCACCCAGCGCCACATTAAACCCCATGTCGCCAGAAATGCGAGTAGACACAGAAACGCCATTCGATCCTTTCCTTTACCTGCAAAAATCCTGAGACAGCGCGCATTGATGAGGCGCGCTGTAGACGGACGGCAAGATAACAAAATAGTAGCGTCGCGCCACTCACTTCATCGGTGTCAAACGGTGGAGAAGAGCGATGGGGGCGGGATTTTTCTTCAACCAGAGGATGGATAGATAAGGGCGCGCGGCGCGCTGAATTACAGAATGTCCTTCAGATAACCCTTGAGCGCGAGCAGCGGCTGATCAAGCTGCTCCAGCGACTGCGCCTGGCTGAAGTCCGCCGACAGCTTGTGCAACTCACGCCCGAGCGGTTTCTCGACACCGCCCAAGGCGTCCAGCGCCAGTCCCAGGCATTCATTCACTTTTAACTGAATGGTCTCCACATCACGCCGGCGCACCAACAACTCGAAAATGTCCCGCTGGTAGTCACCCATGACCATGTCATCGCGCAGGATCGGGCTCAGGCCTTCTTCCTCGTAGGCGAGCTTGAGGGAGAAAAGGGCGACTGTTTCCAGAGAGGTTTCCATGGTGTGCCTTTAGCGATGCCCTTCAGTATGCGTGTCGAAAACGTGGATGCAGTCAGCGTGAGAGCGAGACGTGTGGGACTGTTTTCAGGAGCGCGTGATTATACGGCGAGAGATTCACAAGTGCAGCCCAAAGGCGAGGCGGGGCAAGCTGAAGCCACCCCGCACAATGACTGAACGGCCAACACGAACTTCCAGCGCGTGTATACGTTGCCGAACCGCTGAAGGGGTAAATACTGGTCGCTGCATTTTCGAATGCTGGCGCCCCTGACGACGCTCAGAAACGCCTGCATCTGCTCTGCATCGAGCTCCATATCGGTGACTCTCATTAAGTATTTTTAATGGCAACTGAAACATACTTAATTCTGCTTCACTTAAAAACCTGTCTGATCAATCATTCGTCTGGTCAACATTGCGCCATGAAAATTAATTAACCAGCCAGAGATTATAAAACTTGATCGCGGATTGAGTGCAGCGAGATCAAGTGGCGTTATGTTGCGGGCTAACCAGAATCTCCTGTTGCCAAATGGGGGGCGTAACTTGCCAACGCCAAGCACGAATATGTCTGATACGAACCAAATAAAGTTTCTGATATATGACTGCGTCTATGCACGAACGGCAGAATATCTTTGCCGCTAGTTTGAATGGGGCAAGTTCTACCTCTTGGCTTTGCTGCTGCAACATAAAGTCGTCCAGACGTACTTGAATAAAAGATCCAGATATACCTCATGCAAGATGCCTAAACCTCGCAACGTTTAGCTGTGGGAGCGGGCCGTTCCGAAGATCGCAACATAGTGAGCGTCGATAAATGCTGACTTTTTGACTTTGCGAGCCAGCATGCTCCAACAAACACTTAATTAACTCAGGGCCACTCGGCTTTTACTTTTTTAAACACAGCGAAAACTACTTCATGAATAACTTAACAATGCTTGAGCCTTCTAAGACGGAGCGATTGGAGGATGTTCTGTACGGTCCGATTCAACCTGAACTGCTACGCGAGGAAGTGTTGGCCGACTTGCTTGAAGCCAGCGCCCGTCGGCATCCTGAGCAGATTGCTCTAATCTTCGGTGAGCGCCGGCTTACTTATCGGGAACTCGACCATCAAGCCGCTCAGGTGGCATCAAAACTGATTCGGGACGGCGTTCAGCCAGGGCAGATAGTTGGTCTGTGGCTGCCGCGCGGGATCGAGTTGCTGGTGATGCAGGCAGGCATCGCCAAGGCCGGTGCGGCATGGTTGCCGCTGGATCAGGATACGCCGGTGGAACGCCTGCAAGTCTGCATGGAAGACGCCAGCGCCGTGGGTGTGGTGTGTTGCGATGAACTGGCGCCAGCACTGGCCGAAACCGGCCTGACGCTGTGGACCGCCGAAACCCTGCTGATGCCATGCAACTCGCCACAGCTGCGACGCTGCGGTGCGCTGCCAGACCACGCCGCCTACGTGATCTACACCTCGGGCTCGACCGGCAAACCCAAGGGTATCCTGATTTCCCAACGCAGCATTTGCCACTTCTTGCGCAGCGAGAACGCGATCCTCGGCATCCGCGCCAGCGACCGGATCTACCAGGGTTTTTCGGTGGCGTTCGACATGTCGTTTGAGGAAATCTGGATCGCCTATCTGGTCGGCGCCACGCTGTGGATCGGCCCCAAAGAAGCCAGCGGCGACCCGGAAGTCCTGCCGCGCCTGCTCAACGAGCAACGCATCAGCGTGCTCCATGCCGTGCCGACCCTGCTGGCGCTGTTCAGTGAAGACGTGCCGGGCTTGCGTCTGATCAACCTCGGCGGCGAAATGTGCCCCGAGTCGCTGGTCGAGCGCTGGAGCAAACCCGGACGGCAAATCTTCAACACCTACGGCCCGACTGAAGCCACCGTGTCGGCGAGCCTCGCGCGGCTGACGCCCGGCCATCCGGTGACCATCGGCACGCCCCTGCCTAACTACGGTTTGCTGGTGATTGCCAATGAGGCCGAGGTCGGTGACGGTCGAGCGCCGACCCTGCTGCCACGCGGTGAAACCGGGGAGCTGTGCATCATCGGCCCCGGTTTGGCTGATGGCTATCTGGGCCGCCCGGACCTGACTGCGGAAAAATTCCTGCACAACCCCTGGGCCAGCGGTTACCACGATGCGCGTCTCTACCGCACTGGCGACCTGGCGCGGATCGACGTCGATGGCCAAGTTCAATGCCTCGGCCGTGCGGATGATCAGGTGAAGATTCGCGGCTTCCGCGTTGAACTGGGCGAGATCGAAGCCCTGCTCGCGCAGCAACCCGGCGTCGGCACCGTTGCGGTTTTACTGCGCAACGAGGATGGCCTCGATCAACTGATCGCCTATCTGGTGTGCGACGACGCCACGCCCGACACGTTTACCTGCCAATTGCGCAAAGCCCTGCAAGCCAAACTGCCGTCGTACATGGTGCCCGGCCGCTTTGAATTGCTCGACAGCATGCCGCGCCTGACCTCCGGCAAAATCGACCGCAAAGCCCTCAAGGCACGTCCGCTCAGCACCGATACCGGCGGCGCCGACGTAGAATCCGATGCCGCGGAAAACGAGGGTGAAACCGTGTTGTTCGCCGCGCTGGCGCAGCTATTCCCGGGCCAGCCGATTCGCCGTGACGCCGACTTTTTCAGCGACCTTGGCGGCCACTCGTTCTTCGCCGCACGCCTGGCCTCGGCGTTGCGCGCCGACCCGCGTTTTGCCCACATCACCGTGCGAGACATCTACCAACAGCGGCGTATCGGCGCCATCGCCGCCGTGTTGGCGCAAACCCCGGAAGCGGCAGAAGCGCCGGTGCAATGGACCCCGTCGTCGGCCTGGCGGCGCTGGCGCTGTGGCGTGGCGCAAGCGGTGGCGCTGCCGGTGATGGTCGGCCTGCGTATGACCCAATGGCTGGCGCCATTCTTCACCTATCACTTCCTTACCGGCGCACCCGGCGATTCGATAGCGCTCGCGACCCTCGCTTCCATCGCAGTTTTCCTACTCGCCACCGTGCTGCAATTCGGCATCGCTCTGGCCGGTAAATGGTTGATCGGAGGACGCCTGAAACCCGGCACCTACCCGCTGTGGGGCCTGACGTATTTCCGCTGGTGGGCGGCCGACCGCATGGTCGAGTCGGCACCGGTTTACCTGCTGAGTGGCTCGTCGCTTTACCCGTTGTGGTTGCGTGCCCTTGGCGCCAAAGTCGGCCAGGACGTGATCATCGGCGGTGTCGGTCTTCGTGCCCCGGATCTGTTGGAAATAGGCCATGGCGTTAGCATCGGCAACGGCGTCAGCTTCGAAAACGCCCGCGTCGAGCGCGGCCAGTTGCACCTCGGGCGCATTGCCCTGCAAGGCAATGCCTGCATCGGTTCCTACGTGATCATGGAAGGCAACACCAGCGTCGGTCACTTCGGTCATCTCGAAGGTCAATCGGCACTGGCGGACGGTCACCACGTACCGGCCGGGCGTATCTGGCAAGGCTCGCCGGCCCGCGACATCGGCAGCTTCGACATTCAGGATCAGGCACCGCGCCCGGCCGTGACGGCCACGCGATTATTCGCTGAGCGCGTGTTCTTTGTCTTCGGCATCCTGTTGATCGCCACACTGTTTTTCCTTCCGGTGTTCCCGACCTTCTTCCTGCTTGACTGGTTTGACGAACAACAAATTCTGCCAGCGCTGCAAGGCGACAGCGTGTTCCTGCAACTGGCGCGTTACTTCGCCCTCGCGCTGCCGGCCAGCGCCGTGTTGATCGTCGCCACCGCACTGGCGTCCGCTGCGCTGCGCTGGATTGCTTTACCCCGGCTCAAGCCCGGCAACTACCCGGTGCACAGCAACACCTACTGCGCCAAGTGGCTGGTCAGCCATATCCAGGAGGCGAGCCTCAACGTCCTGTCCGGCATTTACGCCACGGTGTACGCGCCGTTCTGGTATCGCCTGCTGGGCGCCAAGGTCGGGCGCGACGCCGAGATATCCACCGCCCAGGGCGTGATCCCGGACATGCTGACCCTCGGTGATGAAACCTTCATCGCTGACGCCGTGATGCTCGGCGACGAGCGCATCGATGGCGGCTGGATGAGCCTGCAACCGACCGTCATCTCGAACCGCAGTTTTGTTGGTAATGGCAGCTACATCCCGGACGGCACCGTGCTGCCCGAGAACGTACTGATCGGCGTGCACTCCGCCGCGCCGGACAACGTCGCATTGTCCAACGGCGACACCTGGCTTGGCTCGCCGCCAATCAACCTGCCGGCCCGCGAGCAAGTCAGTGGCTACCCGGAATCCCTGACCTTCCGTCCTTCGCCGCTACGGCGCCTGACCCGTGGCCTGATCGAAGCATTCCGCATCGTCACCCCGCATGCGGCCGTGATCGCCGTCGGCTATACGGTCATGCTCGACCTGATGCCACTGGCCGCCGAAGAACGCTGGGGCGCGGTGCTCGGTTACCTCGGGCTGATCGGCCTGGCTTACGGCGTCGGCAACTTCCTGTTCGTGGTCGCGCTGAAATGGCTGATCATAGGCCGCTACCGCAAACGCGCCGACCCGATGTGGACGCGGTTCGTGTGGCTGTCCGAAGGCATCACCAGCCTCTACGAAGGCATGGCCGCGCCGAACTTCCTCCGCTACCTGCGCGGCACCCCGTGGCTGCCACTGGCATTCAACATGCTCGGCTGCAAAATCGCCCGCGGCGTGTACATGGACACCACCGACATCACCGAATTTGACTGCGTGACCATCGGTGCCGACAGCGAACTCAACGCCGGCGCCTGCCCGCAAACTCACCTGTTCGAAGACCGCGTGATGAAAATTGACCAGGTCGCCATCGGCGAACGCGTCTACATGGGCCCGCGCAGTTCGGTGCTGTACAGCGCCGTGGTCGGCAACGACGCGCATCTCGGCCCACTGACTCTGGTCATGAAAGGCGAACATATCCCCGCCACTAGTCGTTGGGCCGGCTGCCCCGCCGCGCCGGGTCGTGCACAAAATGCTTGAACGGTTGGCAGACGGTGTTTGGCTGATCAGTACCGGTCACCCTCCCGGTACACGACGCGAAGACGCCCGCCGGCGGATTCGTGACCATGTGCGGGAGGTGTTGGGGAAGGAACTCGGGTTGCCGGCGCAGGCGATCAGCGTGGTTAGCCAGCCAGGGTCTGCGCCTCGGTTGTTGCTGGGCAAAATGCGCGAACCGGGGTTTTCGATCAGCCATGACAACGGTATGTCGGTCGCAGCGATCAATTTGCACGGCAAGGTCGGCATTGATCTGATGCACGTTCAGGAAGTTCCAGACTGGCAAGCGGTAGCACTGGATTTTCTGGGTCCGAGAATTACTACGCTGTTGCAGCACCTACCCGAGGATCAGCGGCCGGAGGCTTTTGCTACCGCTTGGTGCCAACAGGAAGCTCGGTTGAAATGCCATGGGTACAAACTGGTTGAATGGGCTTGGGCACCAGTGATGTCGGAGCGGACGATTGAGTTAAATCTCCCTTACCCACTGGTTGGCGCAATAGCCACTGTTTAATCGAAAGCATCTTCAATATGGCTTCTCCAGTGATTTTTTGCTGAAGCAAACTCGTTCTTTGTCGAGAAGGGATACAGCGGATAAGGGGATAAGGGGACACAACGTTAAACAGACAGGCACAAAAAAACCGGCTCAAGTGGCCGGTTTCTCTGGGTCTGAGAGTCTGGTAGAGACTTTCAGATACTGCTATGTGGTGCCCCGAGGGAGACTCGAACTCCCACTCCTTTCGAAAACGGATTTTGAATCCGCCGCGTCTACCAATTCCGCCATCAGGGCTCAATGGCGGCGAAGTATAGAGATGAGATTACCGTTGGTCAATCACGTTTCATGGTCAATTTTCGATATTTCCGCTAGACTTTCGGGCCCTGCTAGACGAACCCCATCATGCGCGTTGCTGACTTTACCTTCGAACTCCCTGATTCGCTGATCGCCCGCCACCCTTTGGCCGAGCGTCGCGGCAGTCGCCTGTTGACCCTGGATGGGGTCAGCGGTGCCCTTGCACACCGTCAATTCACTGATTTGCTTGAGCATTTACGCCCGGGCGATTTGATGGTGTTCAACAATACCCGGGTGATTCCGGCGCGGCTGTTCGGGCAGAAAGCGTCCGGCGGCAAGCTGGAAATCCTCATTGAGCGAGTGCTCGATACGCATCGCGTGCTGGCCCATGTGCGTTCCAGCAAGTCGCCGAAGCCGGGTTCGAAGATCCTCATCGACGGCGGTGGCGAAGCCGAAATGCTTGCGCGTCACGATGCGTTGTTCGAGCTGGCCTTCGCTGAAGAAGTGCTGCCGCTACTCGATCGCGTCGGGCACATGCCGTTGCCTCCTTATATAGACCGTCCGGATGAAGGCTCGGATCGCGAGCGTTATCAGACCGTGTATGCCGAGCGCCTGGGCGCGGTGGCGGCGCCGACAGCGGGGCTGCATTTCGATCAGTCGCTGATAGAAGCGATTGCCGCGAAGGGCGTCGAGACTACATTCGTCACGCTGCACGTTGGCGCGGGGACGTTCCAGCCGGTGCGCGTCGAAAAGCTTGAAGATCACCACATGCACACTGAGTGGCTCGAAGTCGGCCAGGACGTGGTCGATGCGGTGGCTGCGTGCCGTGCGCGCGGCGGTCGAGTGATTGCTGTGGGCACCACCAGCGTGCGTTCGCTGGAAAGTGCCGCGCGCGATGGCGTGCTCAAGCCGTTCAGTGGCGACACCGATATCTTTATCTTCCCGGGCCGGCCGTTTCATGTGGTCGATGCCCTGGTGACCAATTTCCATTTGCCGGAATCGACGCTGTTGATGCTGGTTTCGGCATTTGCCGGTTATCCCGAAACCATGGCCGCCTACAAGGCCGCCGTCGACAACGGTTACCGCTTTTTCAGCTACGGTGATGCGATGTTCATCACCCGTAATCCCGCACCTACAGCCCCTAAAGAAACCGGCGCAGAGGAAACAGAATGAGTCGCGAATGTCGCATGTCCTTTGAGCTCCTGGCCACCGATGGCAAGGCCCGTCGTGGTCGTCTGACCTTCCCGCGTGGCACCGTCGAGACCCCGGCCTTCATGCCGGTGGGTACTTACGGCACGGTCAAGGGCATGTTGCCGCGTGACATCGTTGCCACTGGCGCAGAAATCATTCTGGGCAACACCTTCCACCTGTGGCTGCGTCCTGGCACCCAAGTGATCAAAGAGCACGGCGACCTGCACGACTTCATGCAGTGGAAAGGCCCGATCCTGACCGACTCCGGTGGTTTCCAGGTGTTCAGCCTGGGCGCGATGCGCAAGATCAAGGAGGAGGGCGTGACCTTTGCCTCCCCGGTCGACGGTGCCAAAGTGTTCATGGGCCCGGAAGAGTCGATGCAGGTGCAGCGCGATCTCGGTTCGGACATCGTGATGATCTTCGACGAATGCACGCCGTACCCGGCCGATGAAGACGTCGCTCGTATTTCCATGGAATTGTCGCTGCGCTGGGCTCAGCGCTCGAAAAATGCCCACGGTGACAACACCGCAGCATTGTTCGGCATCGTGCAGGGCGGCATGCACCAGGACTTGCGCATGCGCTCGCTGGAAGGCCTCGACAAGATCGGCTTCGATGGCCTGGCCATCGGCGGTCTGTCGGTGGGCGAACCGAAGCACGAGATGATCAAGGTGCTCGATTATCTGCCGGGCATGATGCCGGCTGACAAACCTCGTTACCTTATGGGCGTTGGCAAACCGGAAGATCTGGTTGAGGGTGTGCGCCGCGGTGTGGACATGTTCGATTGCGTGATGCCAACCCGTAATGCCCGCAACGGGCATCTGTTTATTGATACCGGCGTGCTGAAGATCCGTAACGCGTTCCATCGCCATGATGAATCGCCACTGGATCCGACCTGCGATTGCTATACCTGCCAGAACTTCTCTCGCGCTTATCTGCATCACCTGGACAAGTGCGGCGAAATGCTGGGAAGCATGCTCAATACCATCCATAACTTGCGCCATTATCAGGTGCTGATGGCTGGTTTGCGCGAGGCTATTCAACAGGGTACATTGGCCGCCTTTGTCGATGCCTTCTACGCCAAACGCGGGCTCCCCGTTCCGCCTTTGGACTGAGTTTTCTGACCCCAAGATTCAACATTTGCAACTGGAGTGCTAAATGAGCTTTTTTATCTCTAACGCCATGGCTGACGCGGCTGCACCGGCTGCTGCCGGCCCAATGGGCGGCGGCTTCGAGTGGATTTTCCTGGTCGGCTTCCTGGTCATCTTCTACCTGATGATCTGGCGTCCACAGGCCAAGCGCGCCAAAGAGCAGAAGAACCTGCTGAGCAGCCTTGCGAAGGGCGACGAAGTGGTCACCACCGGCGGCATCGCCGGCAAGATCACCAAAGTGGCCGATGACTTCGTGGTTCTGGAAGTTTCCGACACCGTGGAAATGAAGTTCCAGAAAGGCGCCATCGCTGCCACGCTGCCAAAAGGCACGCTGAAAGCGATCTAAGAGCAACAACTTCTACTCAATCGACGGGGCGCGCAAGGCGCCCCGCGTCATAACGGGCGGCGTGATGCTGAACAAATATCCTCTGTGGAAATACATTCTGATCCTGGCGGTGCTGGCGATCGGTCTGATTTATTCCGCTCCGAATCTATACCCCGATGACCCGGCTATCCAGATCAGCGGCGCCAGCACGGCACTGCAGGTCAATCAAGCCGATCTTGATCGCGTAAGTACCGCGCTCAAAGAGTCCGGGATCAACGTCAAGGCAGCCACGCTGGCGGCAAACGGCAAGGGCGGCCTGATCCGTCTGAGCAAGGCAGAAGATCAACTGCCAGCCAAGGACGTTGTGCGCAAGGCATTGGGTGATGACTACGTCGTCGCGCTGAACCTGGCACAGACCACCCCGCAATGGCTGCGCAATCTTGGCGCGCACCCGATGAAGCTGGGTCTGGACTTGTCCGGTGGTGTGCACTTCCTGCTGGAAGTGGACATGGATAAAGCCCTCGATGCACGCCTGAAAGTCTACGAAGGCGACGTCAAGAGCCTGCTGCGTAAAGAGAAGCTGCGCTATCGCAGCCTGCCGCAACTGGGCGGTGCCATTCAGCTGGGCTTCAGTGATGAAGATTCCCGCGAACAGGCCCGTGCGCTGATCCGCAAGAACTTCAACGATTTCGACATTGTTCCGGCCGACCTCAACGGTCAACCGGTGCTGCGTCTGGCGATGACCCCGGCCAAGCTGGCGGAAATCCGTGAATACTCCATCAAGCAGAACTTGACCACGGTACGTAACCGCGTCAACGAGCTGGGTGTTGCCGAACCGATCGTTCAGCGTCAAGGTGCCAACCGCATCGTGGTTGAGCTGCCGGGCGTGCAGGACACTGCCGAAGCCAAGCGTATTCTCGGCAAGACGGCCAACCTTGAGTTCCGTCTGGCTGCAGAGCCAGGTGCTTCGAAAGCCACTTCCGAAACCTTCGAGTTCCGTGAAGGCAAGCGTCCACCAGCTCAGATCGAACGTGGCCTGATCATCACCGGTGACCAGGTGACTGACGCCAAGGCTGGTTTCGGCGAGCACGGCACACCTGAAGTGAACATCCGTCTGGATGGTCATGGTGGCGAGCTGATGAGCCGCGCCACCCGTTCGAACGTCGGTCGCAGCATGGCGGTGATCTTCATCGAGCAGCGTCCGGTGACCACTTACGTCAAGCAAGTGGTTGATGGCGTCGAGAAGGACGTTGCAGTTCAAACGTTCAAAGAAGAGAAGAAGATCATCAGCCTGGCGACCATTCAGTCGCCGCTGGGTGCTCAGTTCCGTATCACTGGCCTCAACGGTCAGGGCGAATCGTCCGAGCTGGCGCTGCTGTTGCGTGCCGGTGGTCTGGCGGCACCGATGTACTTCGCTGAAGAGCGCACAATCGGCCCGAGCCTGGGTGCTGACAACATCACCAAAGGTATCGATGCGTCGCTGTGGGGCATGTTGTTCGTGTCGCTGTTCATCATCGCCATCTACCGCTTCTTCGGCATCATCGCCACCGTTGCACTGGCGGTGAACATGGTGCTGCTGCTGGCCTTGATGTCGCTGCTGGGCGCAACGCTGACCCTGCCGGGTATCGCCGGTATCGTCTTGACCATGGGTATGGCGGTCGACGCCAACGTGCTGATCTTCTCGCGGATCCGTGAAGAGATCGCCGCCGGCATGACCGTGCAGCGTGCAATCAACGAAGGCTTCGGCCGGGCATTCACCGCGATTCTCGACGCCAACCTGACCACATTGTTGGTCGGCGGCATTCTCTTTGCCATGGGCACCGGCCCGGTCAAAGGTTTCGCAGTGACCATGTCCCTCGGGATCTTTACCTCGATGTTCACGGCCATCATGGTGACCCGCGCAATGGTCAACCTGATCTTTGGCGGACGTGACTTCAAGAAGTTGTGGATTTAAGGGGCTGCCATGTTACGTACAATCAACTTCATGGGCGTTCGCAACTTCGCGTTCGGCGTCACAGTGTTTCTTACGGTGCTGGCTATTTTCAGCGTCTTCCACAAGGGCATGAACTGGGGTCTGGACTTCACCGGCGGTACGCTCATCGAGCTGACCTACGAGCGTCCGGCCGACGTCACCAAGGTGCGCGAGCAGTTGGTGAGTTCGGGTTATCACGAAGCGATCGTGCAGAGCTTCGGTGCGACTACCGATCTGCTGGTGCGGATGCCGGGTGAAGACCCGCAGTTGGGTCATCAGGTGGCCGAAGCGCTGCTGAAGGTCGGTGGCGACAACCCGGCGACGGTCAAGCGAGTCGAGTTCGTCGGCCCACAGGTCGGTGAAGAGCTGCGCGACCAGGGCGGCCTCGGCATGCTGCTGGCGCTCGGCGGCATCCTGATCTACCTGGCTTTCCGCTTTCAGTGGAAATTCGCGGTCGGCGCCATCGTTTCGCTGATCCACGACGTGATCGTGACCATCGGTATCCTGTCGTTCTTCCAGATCACCTTCGACCTGACGGTGTTGGCGGCGGTGCTGGCGATCATCGGTTACTCGCTGAACGACACCATTGTGGTATTCGACCGGGTGCGTGAGAACTTCCGGGTGCTGCGCAAGGCTTCGCTGATCGAGAACATCAATATCTCGACCACGCAAACCCTGCTGCGCACCATGGCGACGTCGATCTCCACGTTGCTGGCGATTGCGGCGCTGCTGTTCTTTGGTGGCGACAACCTGTTCGGCTTCTCCATCGCCCTGTTCATCGGTGTTCTGGCGGGTACTTACTCGTCGATCTACATCGCGAACGTGGTACTGATCTGGCTGAACCTGAGCACTGAAGACCTGATTCCACCGGCGAACACCGAGAAGGAAGTCGACGACCGTCCGTAACGGCCATCGCTTTTCCAGCTGTCTGCCAAAAAAGGCGCGAGTTGAACTCGCGCCTTTTTTTATGCTCCAAGGCTGGGAGAAGCGCGGGCGATGTCCCGCATGTGATGGTCAGGAGGTTCATGTGAACAAGTCGTTGCTGGTTGGTGCGGTATTGGGTGCTGTCGGTGTGACTGCCGGGGGTGCTGTTGCCACCTACAGCCTGGTAAAAAGCGGCCCTGAGTATGCGCAAGTGCTGGCCGTTGAGCCGGTCAAAACACAGATCAAGACTCCACGTGAAGTGTGCAAGGACGTCGCCGTGACTCGCCAGGCGCCGGTCAAGGATCAACACCAGATCCTCGGTACGGTAATCGGTGCGGTCGGCGGTGGTTTGCTCGGTAACCAGATCGGCGGCGGCACCGGCAAGAAGATTGCCACGGTCGCTGGCGCGGTCGGTGGCGGTTATGCCGGTAACAAGGTGCAGGAAGGCATGCAAAACCGTGACACCTACACCACCACCCAGACTCGCTGTAACACCGTGAATGACATCAGCGACAAAGTCGTCGGTTACGACGTGCGTTACTCGCTGGACGGCAAGGAAGGCAAAGTGCGGATGGATCGTGATCCGGGCAACCAGATTCCGGTCGACAAGGAAGGTAAATTGATTTTGTCGCAGAACGAGCCGGGCCAGTAACAGGCCGATCGTTTAGAAAAAAGCACCCTGCGGGGTGCTTTTTTGTGCCCGCAAAAAAACCGATTCCCGTGTAGGAGCTACCGAAGGCTGCGATCTATTGATCTTTGTTTTTCAAAAACCAACATCAAAAGATCGCAGCCTTCGGCAGCTCCTACAGGGAGGTTTTGTAAATTTCAGGCATAAAAAAAGCACCCCGAAGGGTGCTTTTTTCGTTTCGCGGGAAGCTTAGCGCTTCAGCGAAGCCGGCAGGTGCGGCTGGATCGCCGTCAGTACTGCCTTGAAGCATTTGGTGTTGCCGGCAACGATGTGGCCTTTTTCAAGGAAGTCGTGACCGCCGGTGAAGTCGCTCACCAGGCCGCCGGCTTCTTGAATCAGCAGGGCGCCTGCAGCCATGTCCCACTCGGACAGGCCCGACTCCCAGAATGCATCGAAACGACCGGCTGCCACGTAAGCCAGATCCAGGCTCGCCGAGCCCGCGCGGCGGATGCCGGCAGTCTGGCCAACCAGGGCGCGGAACATGCCCAGGTAGTTTTCCAGGTTGTCCATCTGGTCGTCACGGAACGGGAAGCCGGTACCCAGCAGGGCGCCGTCAAGGCTGGTGCGACCGCTGACGCGCAGGCGACGACCGTTCAGTTGAGCGCCGCGACCCCGGCTGGCGGTGAATTCTTCCTGGCGAACCGGGTCCAGAACAACAGCGTGCTCCAGGCGACCGCGGTATTTGCAGGCGATGCTGACGGCGAAGTGAGGAATGCCGCGCAGGAAGTTGGTGGTGCCGTCCAGCGGATCGATGATCCACAGGTACTCTTCGCCTTCGATGCCGGTACCGGCGTGCAGGCCGGTCTCTTCACCGCGGATCGAGTGGTTCGGGTAAGCCTTGCGCAGCGCGTCGATGATTTTCTGTTCAGCGGCGCGATCGACCTCGGATACATAATCCTTGGCGTCTTTTTCGTCGACCTTGATGGTATCCAGGCGCTCGATGGAGCGGAAGATCAGTTCACTGGCGCTGCGGGCGGCGCGCAGCGCGATATTCAGCATGGGCTGCATGGATGTGTCACCTAAGGTTGTTAAAGAAAGCCGCGCATTCTATCAGAACTTTTCTTCAGGTGAAGGACGCTGTTCGCTTTCATAGCTTAACGGTAGGCTGTTCTGTAAGATTTGCACCCCTTTCCTGTGTCCGAGAGCGCCTCCCTTGCTGCAGAACATTCGTGTCGTCCTGGTCAATACCAGCCACCCCGGCAACATCGGCGGGGCCGCGCGCGCCATGAAAAACATGGGTCTGTCGCGATTGGTGCTGGTCGAACCGCGCCTGTTTCCGCATCACGAGGCCGATGCTCGCGCCTCCGGTGCGGGTGACATCCTTGAAAATGCACAAGTCGTCGCCACTCTGGAAGACGCCTTGGTCGGCTGCAATCTGGTGCTCGGCACCAGCGCCCGTGATCGTCGTATCCCTTGGCCGCTGCTGGATCCGCGCGAGTGCGGCACCAAAGTGGTCGAAGAGGCCGGGCAGGGCGCCGAAATCGCCCTGGTGTTCGGCCGTGAAGATTCCGGCCTGACCAATGACGAGCTGCAGCGATGTCACTTTCACGTGCACATCCCCTCCGATCCTGAGTTCAGCTCGCTGAATCTCGGGGCGGCGGTGCAGGTATTGAGCTACGAAGTGCGCATGGCCTGGCTGGCCGCACAAGGTCAGCCAAGCAAGATCGAGAAAGAAGAAGTGGCCTCGGTGAAAAGCGCCGAGCTCGCGACCATGGATGAGCTGGAGCGATTCTATGAGCATCTGGAGCAGACGCTGGTCGCCATCGAATTCCTCGATCCGGAAAAACCACGGCACTTGATGGCGCGCCTGCGCCGGTTGTACGGACGCAGCTCGGTCAGCCGGGCGGAAATGAATATTTTGCGAGGCATCCTCACGGAAACCCAAAAAGCGGCCCGTGGTGAGCTTCTGAAGCGGAAGGACTGAATGATGTTTGAGCGTTTGCGTGAAGATATCCAGAGCGTATTCCATCGAGACCCGGCGGCGCGTAACGCTTTTGAAGTCCTGACCTGCTACCCCGGCATGCATGCCATCTGGATTCATCGCTTGGCGGGCATGCTCTGGCGCAACGAACTGAAATGGCTGGCACGGTTGGTGTCGAACTTCGGTCGCTGGATGACCGGGATCGAGATTCATCCGGGCGCCAAGGTTGGTCGACGTTTCTTTATCGATCATGGCATGGGCATCGTTATCGGTGAAACCGCCGAGATCGGCGATGACGTGACTATCTATCAGGGCGTGACACTGGGTGGCACCAGCTGGAACAAGGGCAAGCGCCATCCAACGCTGGGTGACGGTGTTGTCGTGGGGGCGGGCGCCAAAGTGCTCGGCCCGTTCACCGTGGGTGCGGGTGCCAAGGTCGGCTCCAATGCCGTCGTGACCAAAGAAGTGCCGCCGGGCGCGACTGTTGTGGGTATTCCGGGGCGGATCATCGTCAAGTCCGATGAGGAGCAGGACGCCAAGCGCAAGGCTATGGCCGAGAAGATCGGTTTTGATGCCTACGGCGTCAGCGAGGACATGCCTGACCCTGTGGCGCGCGCCATCGGCCAGTTGCTCGATCACCTGCAAGCGGTGGACGGTCGGCTGGAGGGGATGTGTGGCGCGCTGAAGGATCTGGGCAGTAATTACTGCGCCAAAGATCTGCCTCAGTTGCGTGAAGAGGATTTCGCCTGCGTCAAAGGCAAAGACGAGTCCAAAGCCAGCTAAACCGCAGCGCTGCCTTCGCGAGCAGGCTCGTTCCCACATTGGAATGCATATCCCTCGTGGGAGCGAGCCTGCTCGCGAAGAACGATAACGCGGTACCGCTGGCTGCATGCCGCCAGCCTTTGCTATGATGCGCGCGCTCTTTTGCGGGTAAACCCGACTAAAGCACTAGGTCTTATAGTTGACTTAAATGCTCGGGAATTGCATACTCCCGCCCATTCTGAACTCCGTGGTAACTGTCCATGCGACTGACTACAAAAGGCCGATACGCCGTGACCGCCATGCTTGACCTGGCGTTGCACGCGCAGCACGGGCCCGTGTCCCTGGCCGATATCTCCGAGCGCCAAGGCATCTCCCTGTCCTACCTCGAACAGCTTTTCGCCAAGCTGCGCCGCAGCAACCTGGTTTCCAGTGTTCGCGGTCCTGGTGGCGGCTACCAGCTGTCCCGCGACATGCAGGGCATCCAGGTCGCCCAGGTGATCGATGCGGTGAACGAATCGGTCGATGCGACCAAGTGCCAGGGCCAGGGCGATTGCCATTCCGGCGACACCTGCCTGACCCATCATCTGTGGTGCGACTTGAGCCTGCAGATTCACGAATTTCTAAGCGGTATCAGCTTGGCTGATCTTGTGACTCGCCGTGAGGTGCAAGAAGTAGCCCAGCGTCAGGACCAGCGCCGTTGCAACAGCAAGGCGCCACGCCTGGACAAGATTGAAGCGTCCGCCGTCGAATGACAGCCGAAGAGCTAGCGGCACGCCAGCCCTGATTTAGGAGATAGTCCATGAAATTGCCGATTTACCTTGATTACTCTGCAACCACACCGGTTGATCCGCGCGTTGCGCAAAAAATGAGTGAATGCCTGCTGGTCGACGGAAACTTCGGTAACCCGGCGTCCCGTTCCCACGTGTTCGGATGGAAAGCTGAAGAGTCCGTCGAAAACGCCCGTCGTCAGGTGGCCGATCTGGTCAACGCCGATCCGCGTGAAATCGTCTGGACATCCGGCGCTACCGAGTCCGACAACCTGGCAATCAAGGGTGCGGCACATTTCTACGCCTCCAAGGGCAAGCACCTGATCACCTCCAAGATCGAGCACAAGGCTGTCCTCGACACCATGCGCCAACTGGAGCGTGAAGGTTTCGAGGTGACTTACCTCGATCCTCAGACCGACGGTCTGATCACCCCGGCGATGATTGAAGCTGCACTGCGCGAAGACACCATCCTGGTCTCCGTGATGCACGTGAACAACGAAATCGGCACCGTCAACGACATCGCCGCTATCGGCGAACTGCTCCGCTCCAAGGGCATTCTGTTCCACGTCGACGCCGCTCAGTCTACTGGCAAGGTCGAGATCGACCTGCAGAAGCTGAAAGTCGACATGATGTCGTTCTCTGCACACAAAACCTACGGCCCTAAAGGCATCGGCGCGCTGTACGTCAGCCGCAAGCCGCGTGTGCGCATCGAAGCGACCATGCACGGCGGCGGTCACGAGCGTGGCATGCGTTCCGGTACCCTGGCGACCCACCAGATCGTCGGCATGGGTGAAGCGTTCCGCGTAGCCAAAGAAGACATGGCTGCTGAAAACGTCCGTATCAAAGCGTTGAGCGACCGCTTCTACAAGCAGGTCGAGCACCTCGAAGAGCTGTACGTCAACGGCAGCCTGACCGCCCGCGTTCCGCACAACCTGAACCTGAGCTTCAACTACGTTGAAGGCGAGTCGCTGATCATGGCGCTCAAGGATCTGGCGGTATCGTCCGGTTCGGCGTGCACCTCGGCGTCGCTGGAGCCTTCGTACGTACTGCGCGCCCTGGGCCGCAACGACGAACTGGCACACAGCTCGATCCGCTTCACCTTCGGCCGTTTCACCACCGAAGAAGAAATCGACTACGCCGCGCAGAAAGTCTGCGAGGCCGTTACCAAGCTGCGCGCTCTGTCGCCGCTGTGGGACATGTACAAAGACGGTGTCGACATTTCGAAAATCGAGTGGGCGGCACACTGATTTCAAGTCGCCGCGAACCGGCCCTGTAAACCAAGGTTGCAGGGCTTTAAGAGCGACTCTCTGATGAGTGAGGATTAAGAATCATGGCTTACAGCGAAAAGGTCATCGACCACTACGAAAACCCGCGCAACGTCGGCAAGATGAACGCGGAAGATCCTGATGTCGGCACCGGCATGGTCGGCGCTCCGGCATGCGGCGACGTAATGCGTCTGCAAATCAAGGTCAACGAAGCCGGCATCATCGAAGATGCCAAATTCAAGACCTACGGCTGCGGTTCGGCTATCGCTTCCAGCTCCCTCGCCACTGAGTGGATGAAGGGCAAGACCCTGGACGAAGCAGAAACCATCAAGAACACTCAGTTGGCCGAAGAATTGGCCCTGCCACCAGTGAAAATTCACTGCTCGGTACTGGCTGAAGACGCTATCAAAGCGGCTGTTCGCGATTACAAGCAGAAGAAAGGCTTGATCTGACTTTCTGGATTTGGCGACGAGTAAGGAGTCACCGATGGCTATCAGCATGACACAAGCGGCTGCTCAACACGTGCGACGCTCCCTCAACGGGCGCGGCAAAGGTGAAGGGATTCGTCTGGGTGTTCGCACCACAGGCTGTTCCGGCCTTGCCTACGTGCTGGAGTTTGTCGACGAGGTGGTTGCAGAGGATCAGGTGTTCGAAAGTCACGGCGAAAAAGTGATTATCGACCCGAAAAGCCTGGCCTACCTGGACGGCACCGAGCTCGATTTCGTCAAGGAAGGGTTGAACGAAGGCTTCAAGTTCAACAACCCCAACGTACGCGGTGAATGTGGCTGCGGCGAAAGCTTCAATATCTGAGGCTTGTCGTGGGTATTCCTTGTCATTTCGCTTTATTCGAGCTGCAACCGAGCTTCCGTCTGGATCTCGAGCAGTTGGCCACGCGCTATCGTGAGTTGGCGCGCGGCGTTCATCCTGACCGTTTTGCTGACGCTTCCGAGCGCGAGCAGCGGTCGGCGCTTGAGCAGTCTGCCCGGCTGAACGACGCCTACCAGACGCTCAAGAGCCCGCCCCAGCGTGCACGCTACCTGCTGAATATCAGCGGGCATGAAGTGCCGATGGAGGTCACGGTCCATGACCCCGAGTTTCTTTTGCAGCAGATGCAATGGCGCGAAGAGCTCGAAGACCTCCAGGACAGCGCCGATCTCGACGGTGTCGCGTTATTCAAGCGGCGCCTGAAAGTGGCCCAGGAAGAACTCAACGAAAGCTTCGCAGCCTGTTGGGATGATGCAGCGCAACGCGAACAGGCCGAACGCCTGATGCGGCGCATGCAGTTCCTCGACAAGCTCACCTACGAAGTGCGCCAGTTAGAAGAGCGCCTCGACGATTAACCCAGTGCCGCTCCGGTCGCACGCCTGATATACAGATAAGTCCTGATCACGATGGCCCTACTGCAGATCGCCGAACCCGGCCAAAGTCCTCAACCGCACCAGCGTCGTCTGGCTGTGGGGATCGACTTGGGCACTACCAATTCGCTGGTCGCTGCGTTGCGCAGTGGTCTTTCCGAGCCGCTGGCCGACGCTGACGGGCAGGTTATCCTGCCGTCCGCCGTGCGTTACCACGCCGATCGCGTCGAAGTCGGCGAATCGGCCAAGCTGGCCGCCGCCTCCGATCCTTTGAACACTGTGCTGTCGGTCAAGCGCTTGATGGGTCGTGGTCTGTCCGACGTCAAGCAATTGGGCGAGCAACTGCCATACCGCTTTGTCGGTGGCGAATCGCACATGCCGTTCATCGACACTGTGCAGGGCCCGAAGAGCCCGGTCGAGGTCTCCGCCGATATCCTCAAAGTGCTGCGTCAGCGCGCTGAAGCGACCCTCGGTGGCGAATTGGTTGGCGCGGTAATCACCGTTCCGGCGTATTTCGATGATGCTCAGCGTCAGGCCACCAAGGATGCGGCGAAGCTCGCCGGTCTGAATGTGCTGCGCTTGCTCAATGAGCCGACTGCTGCCGCTGTGGCATATGGTCTGGATCAACATGCTGAAGGCTTGGTCGCGATTTATGACCTGGGCGGCGGCACCTTCGATATTTCCATTCTGCGTCTGACTGGCGGCGTTTTCGAAGTCTTGGCTACTGGCGGCGACAGCGCGCTGGGCGGCGACGACTTCGATCACGCGATTGCCGGCTGGATCATCGAGAGCGCGGGCCTGTCCGCCGATCTCGATCCGGGCGCACAACGCAATCTGCTGCAAACCGCTTGCGCGGCCAAAGAAGCCCTGACCGACGCGGCCAGTGTTGAAGTGGCTTACGGCGACTGGAAAGCGCCGCTGACGCGTGAAGCCTTCGATGCGCTGATCGAGCCAATGGTTGCCCGCAGCCTGAAAGCCTGCCGCCGCGCCGTGCGCGATTCCGGCATTGAGCTGGACGACGTGCACGCTGTGGTCATGGTCGGTGGTTCGACCCGTGTGCCGCGTGTTCGCGAAGCTGTTGCTGAAGCCTTCGGTCGTCAGCCTTTGACCGAAATCGATCCGGATCAAGTGGTGGCCATCGGCGCTGCGATCCAGGCCGATACGCTGGCTGGCAACAAGCGCGATGGCGGCGAATTGCTGTTGCTCGACGTCATTCCGCTGTCTTTGGGGCTGGAAACCATGGGCGGCCTGATGGAGAAGGTGATTCCACGCAACACCACCATCCCCGTCGCTCGTGCACAAGATTTCACTACGTATAAAGACGGCCAGTCGGCCATGGCGATTCACGTGCTGCAAGGCGAGCGTGAATTGATCAGTGACTGCCGCTCGCTGGCACGCTTCGAATTGCGCGGCATCCCGGCGATGGTGGCGGGCGCGGCGAAAATTCGCGTGACCTTCCAGGTCGATGCCGACGGTCTGCTCAGCGTTTCCGCCCGTGAACTGGGCTCGGGCGTTGAAGCGAGCATTCAGGTCAAGCCGTCCTACGGTTTGACCGACGGCGAAATCGCCAAGATGCTGAAAGATTCGTTCCAGCACGCCAACGACGACAAGGTTGCCCGCGTTCTGCGCGAGCAGCAAGTCGATGCGCAGCGCCTGATCGAGGCGGTGCAGGGCGCTCTGGAGGTTGATGGCGAGCGTTTGCTCGACGCCGAAGAGCGCATGGTCATCGACCTGCAATTGCAGGAACTGGCCGAACTGATGAAAGGTACTGATGGTTACGCCATCGAGCAGCAGACCAAGCGTCTGTCGCAAGTGACCGATGCTTTTGCTGCCCGCCGCATGGATCTGACGGTGAAAGCCGCTCTGTCGGGGCGCAATCTGAATGAAATCGAGGATATCTGATGCCGCAGGTCATTTTTCTGCCCCACGAGAAGTTCTGCCCTGAAGGCATGGTGGTCGAGGCTGCGCCCGGCACATCGATTCTCGAACTGGCCCACGAACACCACATCGAGATGGAAAGCGCCTGTGGCGGCGTGTGTGCTTGCACCACCTGCCACTGCATCATCCGCGAGGGTTTCGACTCGATGGAAGAGGCCGACGAGCTGGAAGAAGACTTCCTCGATCGTGCCTGGGGTCTGGAGGCGCAATCGCGTCTGGCTTGCCAGGCCATCGTTGGCGAAGAAGACATCACCGTCGAAATTCCGAAATATTCGCTTAACCATGCGGCTGAAGCGCCGCACTGACTGGTAAGACTGTCATGAGCTACGGTTGGAATGATGTTCAACGTATTGCAGAAGAACTGGCCGAGGCCCATGCCGGTGTCGACCCGTATTCTGTAGGTTTTGTCCGTCTGAAAGAGATGATCCAGGATCTGCCCGAGTTTGATAGCACTTCTGGCCGTGTCGGCGAGAAGGTGCTGGAAGCGGTTCAGGAGCTTTGGGCCAAAGAATTGGACTGATCGTCTCGCAGGTTAGGCAATACCCAAGAACCCGCGTATAATTCGCGGGTTTAATTTTTCGCAAATTACCGTTTCTGGAGTTACACCATGGCTGTTCAACGTACTTTCTCCATCATCAAGCCTGACGCTGTTGCAAAAAACGTCATCGGCGAGATCACCACTCGTTTCGAAAAAGCAGGCCTGCGCGTTGTAGCTTCGAAACTGAAGCAACTGTCCAAAGCTGAAGCTGAAGGCTTCTACGCTGAGCACAGCGCTCGTGGTTTCTTCGGCGACCTGGTTGCTTTCATGATCTCCGGTCCTGTTGTTGTTCAGGTTCTGGAAGGCGAAAACGCTATCGCTCTGAACCGTGAGCTGATGGGCGCTACCAACCCTAAAGAAGCTGCTGCCGGCACCATCCGCGCTGACTTCGCTGATTCCATCGACGCCAACGCTGTTCACGGTTCGGACTCCGAAGCCGCAGCTGCTCGTGAAATCTCGTACTTCTTCGCAGCTACTGAAGTAACCACTCGCTAAGCATTGGCTTAAGAGTGAAGGTGAATCCATGACTACATCGACTGTAAAAACCAACCTGCTGGGTCTGACTCAACAGGAAATGGAAAAATTCTTCGACTCAATCGGGGAGAAGCGTTTCCGTGCCGGTCAGGTAATGAAATGGATTCACCACTTTGGTGTCGATGATTTCGACGCCATGACGAACGTCAGCAAGGCCTTGCGCGACAAGCTCAAGGTTATTGCTGAAGTCCGTGGTCCGGAAGTGGTCAGCGAGGACATCTCCACCGACGGCACCCGTAAGTGGGTGGTGCGCGTGGCGTCCGGCAGCTGCGTCGAGACCGTGTACATTCCCCAGGGCAAACGCGGCACTCTGTGCGTTTCGTCCCAGGCAGGCTGTGCCCTGGATTGCAGTTTCTGCTCCACCGGCAAGCAAGGCTTCAATAGCAACCTCACCGCCGCCGAAGTCATCGGCCAGGTGTGGATTGCCAACAAATCTTTCGGCAGCGTCCCGGCAACCGTCGACCGTGCCATCACCAACGTGGTGATGATGGGCATGGGTGAGCCGCTGCTGAACTTCGACAACGTCGTCGCCGCCATGCATCTGATGATGGATGACCTCGGCTACGGGATCTCCAAGCGCCGCGTGACCCTGTCCACTTCGGGCGTGGTGCCGATGATCGATGAGCTGGCCAAGCACATCGACGTTTCCCTGGCGTTGTCGCTGCACGCACCGAATGACGCATTGCGTAACCAATTGGTGCCGATCAACAAGAAATATCCGCTTAAGATGCTGCTCGAGTCGTGCCAGCGCTACATGTCGTCCCTGGGCGAAAAGCGTGTGCTGACCATCGAGTACACCTTGCTCAAAGACATCAACGACAAGGTTGAACACGCCGTCGAGATGGTCGAGCTGCTGAAGAACATTCCGTGCAAGATCAACCTGATTCCGTTCAACCCGTTCCCGCACTCCGGGTACGAGCGTCCGAGCAACAACGCGATCCGTCGTTTCCAGGATCAGTTGCATCAGGCCGGTTTCAACGTCACTGTCCGCACCACCCGTGGTGAAGACATCGACGCCGCATGTGGTCAATTGGTAGGGCAGGTGCTGGATCGCACCCGTCGCAGCGAACGTTACATCGCCGTGCGTGAGTTGAGCGCCGATAGCGATCTGGCACAGAACGCCGCGAACACTAACTAAGAGAGGATCTCTATGTCCCTGCGCTTTGCGCTGCTGTTGCTGTTGGCCAGCCTGTGTGCTGGTTGTGTCCTGTCGGGTGACTACAACCCGATGAAGACCAGCAAGGGCCGCGATGAAGCGCGGGCTGCCTACGTGCAGCTGGGGCTGGGGTACTTGCAGCAGGGCATGACCGAGCGGGCCAAGGTGCCGCTGAAGAAAGCGCTGGAGCTGGACAGCTCGGATCCTGACGCCAACGCTGCGCTCGGGCTGGTGTTTCAGGCCGAAATGGAGCCTGCACTGGCTGACGAGCATTTCCGCAAGGCTTTGTCCTCCCGTCCCGGCGATGCCCGCACGCTCAACAATTACGGCAGTTTTCTCTACGAAGAACAGCGTTACAAGGAAGCCTACGAGCGTTTTGAACAGGCCGCGGCCGATACCCTGTATCCTGAGCGTTCGCGTGTGTTCGAGAACCTTGGCATGACGGCGGCGAAGCTTGGTCAGCGTGATCTGGCGCAGCAGCAGCTGGAAAAAGCACTGCGTTTGAACCGTCAACAACCGCGCGCGTTGCTGGAAATGGCTGAGTTGTCCTTCGAAGACAGGCATTATGTGCCCGCACGTGACTATTACGACCGATTCAGCCTGCTGACCGAACAAAATGCACGTAGTCTATTGCTCGGCGTTCGGCTGGCAAAAGTGTTTGAAGATCGCGACAAGGCCGCCAGTTATGGCCTGCAATTAAAACGACTCTATCCCGGTACGCCGGAATATCAGCAATACCTGTCGGAGCAATGATGAAAGCGGCGCATCCCGAAGTTGTAGCAGCGAATCGCGTTAACCCCGGTGAGACCTTGCGCCAGGCCCGCGAAAGCAATGGCTGGTCGCTGGCCGAAGTGGCCCTCAAGCTCAACCTCACCGTGACTTCCCTGAGCAATCTTGAAGCCGGCGCTTTCGACAAGCTGCCGGGGCATACCTTCGCTCGCGGTTACATTCGCGCCTATGCCAAATTGCTCGGCATGGACCAGACGGTTCTGGTTCAGCAATTCGACCAGTCCACCGGCACCGATTCCCAGGGCAGCAACGTTCACGCCTTGGGTCGTATCGAAGAGCCTGTGCGGGTTTCCCATACCATTTTGCGTATTGTCAGCCTGCTGTTGCTGATCGCGGTCATCGGCGGCGGTTTCGTCTGGTGGCAGGATCAGACGTCGCTGCGGACCAAGGATCTGGCTTCTTTGGCACCTGAGCACGTTGAAGTCGAAGGCGCTGACGGTACCACTCAGATTCACCCGATTGATGAGCCTGAAGATCAGGCGGTCGCCGAAGGTCAGACCCAGGGTTCGACTGCACTGGCATTGCCTCAGTCCGAAACCAGCGCTGAATCGACCGGTGCCGAGGGCGCTGCTCCGGCCACCGAGCCAGCAGCACCTGTCGCTCCGGCAGCCACTGCGGTTGCGCCGGTTCATACGCCTGCGTCCGTGGTTGCCACACCAGCTACTCCGGCCCCGACCGTTCCGAGCACACCGGCAGCGACGGTCACGGCGCCAGTGGCACCGGCTGTTTCCGCAGCGGCTGCTGCACCGGTTGCGCCGGTCGCCGGTCAAGGTCAGGTGTCGGTGCAGTTCGTTGCCGATTGCTGGACACAAGTCAGCGACGGCAGCGGTAAAGTGTTGTTCAGTGGCCTCAAGCGCAAGGGCGACAGCCTGTCTGTTGCCGGCAAGCCACCATTTGCCGTGCGTCTGGGCTACGCCCGTGGCGCGCAGGTCAGCTACAACGGCCAACCGGTCGATGTCGCTCCGTTCACCAGTGGCGAGACTGCTCGCCTGAAGTTGGGTCAATAAGTCATGCACGGCGAATCTCCAATCAAACGTCGCGTTTCGCGCAAGATCTGGGTCGGCAACGTACCGGTGGGCGGCGATGCGCCGATCGCTGTGCAGAGCATGACCAACAGCGACACCAATGACGTTGCCGCCACTGTTGCGCAAATCAATCGTCTGGAAGCCGCTGGCGTCGACATCGTCCGCGTTTCTGTACCGGACATGGACGCCGCCGAGGCGTTTGGCAAGATCAAGCAACTGGTCAAGGTGCCTTTGGTTGCCGACATCCATTTCGACTACAAGATCGCTTTGCGCGTGGCCGAACTGGGCGTGGACTGCCTGCGCATCAACCCGGGCAACATCGGTCGTGAAGACCGCGTGCGCGCCGTGGTCGATGCTGCCCGTGACCGCGGGATCCCGATCCGCATCGGCGTCAACGCCGGCTCGCTGGAAAAAGACCTGCAAAAGAAATACGGCGAGCCGACCCCGGCCGCACTGGTCGAATCCGCTTTGCGTCACGTTGAGCATCTTGAACGCCTGAATTTTCAGGACTTCAAGGTCAGCGTGAAAGCCTCCGACGTGTTCATGGCCGTCGAAGCCTACCGCTTGCTGGCGAAAGAAATCGTCCAGCCGCTGCACCTGGGCATCACCGAAGCGGGTGGATTGCGTTCGGGCACGGTGAAATCCGCCGTGGGCCTAGGTATGCTGCTCGCCGAAGGGATTGGCGATACTATCCGCATCTCGCTGGCGGCCGACCCGGTCGAGGAAGTGAAGGTCGGTTACGACATTCTCAAGTCTTTGCATCTGCGTTCCCGTGGCATCAACTTCATCGCCTGCCCGAGCTGCTCGCGGCAGAACTTCGATGTGGTGAAAACCATGAACGAGCTGGAAGGGCGCCTTGAAGACCTGCTGGTGCCGCTGGATGTCGCGGTGATCGGTTGTGTGGTCAACGGCCCCGGCGAAGCCAAGGAAGCCCATATCGGCTTGACCGGCGGTACGCCAAACCTGATTTACATCGACGGCAAGCCGTCGCAGAAACTGACGAATGACAATCTGGTGGACGAGCTCGAAAGGCTGATCCGCCAGAAAGCGGCCGAAAAGGTCGAAGCTGACGCTGCCGTAATTGCGCGCGGCTGAGCCTGACTGAAGCGCCGAACGAATTTAAGGATTTAAAGTGAGCAAGTCTCTGCAAGCCATTCGTGGCATGAATGACATCCTGCCCGAACAGACCCCGCTGTGGCGTTATTTCGAGAGCACTGTGGCGCGTCTGCTGGATAACTACGGTTACAAGCAGATCCGTATGCCGATCGTCGAGTTCACCGAGCTGTTCAAGCGCTCGATCGGCGAAGTGACCGACATCGTCGAAAAAGAAATGTACACCTTCGAGGACCGCAACGGCGACTCCCTGACCTTGCGTCCGGAAGGCACTGCGGCGTGTGTGCGTGCTGTGCTCGAACATGGCATCACCGGCGGTGGCCAGGTCCAGAAACTCTGGTACATCGGTCCGATGTTCCGTCACGAGCGTCCGCAGAAAGGTCGTTATCGCCAGTTCCACCAGATCGGTCTGGAGGTGTTCAACCTCGACGGTCCGGACATCGATGCCGAGCTGATCATCATGACCTGGCGTCTGTGGGGCGAGCTGGGTATTCGTGATGCGGTCAAACTCGAACTGAACAGCCTGGGTACCAGCGAGTCCCGTGGTCGTTATCGTGAAGCGCTGGTCGAGTATCTCTCGGCGCACCACGACAAACTCGACGAGGACAGCCAGCGCCGTCTGAAAACCAACCCGCTGCGCGTGCTCGACACCAAAAATGCCGACACTCAAGCGGTGCTGGTCGATGCGCCGAAGATGGCTGACTACCTCGATGACGAATCCCGCGCTCACTTTGAAGGTTTGAAATCGCGCCTGGATGCCGTTGGCATTCCTTACGTGCTCAACCCGAAGCTGGTGCGTGGTCTCGACTACTACAGCAAAACCGTTTTCGAATGGGTCACCGACAAACTCGGTGCTCAGGGCACTGTCTGCGCGGGCGGTCGTTACGACGGTCTGGTCGAGCAGATGGGCGGCAAGCCGACCAGCGGTGTCGGTTTCGCCATGGGCATCGAGCGTCTGGTCCTGATGCTCGAAACCCTCGAGCAGATCCCCGAAGAGATCTCCCGTCAGGTCGACGTCTACCTCTGCGCCTTCGGTGAAGAGGCCGAACTGGCCGGTCTGGCTCTGGCTGAGCGTGTTCGTGATCAACTTCCAAACCTGCGTCTGCAAGTCAATGCCGGCGCCGGCAGTTTCAAAAGCCAGTTCAAGAAAGCCGACAAGAGCGGTGCGTTGTACGCACTGATCCTGGGTGACGACGAAATGGCCCAGCAAGTGGTAGGTTTCAAACCCCTGCGTGGCCAGGGCGAACAACAAAGCATTGCCTGGGATGCGCTCGCCGCTCACCTGGCCACCTGCGTCGTGCAGGGTTGAAGCTGTCTTAACAGCCGATTTAGCGATTAAGGAGTATTGGGGTGTCGAGTACCGAAGACGAACAGTTGGCGGATTTGAAGGACTGGTGGACACGCAACGGCAAACCTCTGGTCACCGGCGGCCTGTTGGCACTGGTTATCGTGTTCGGCTGGCAGGCTTATCACAAATACCAGAGCAACCAGTCGCAAGGCGCCTCGGTGCTCTATCAGCAACTGCTGGAAACCACGCTGACGCCTGACGGCAAGCCTGATGCGGCGCGCGTTGCGGATCTGGCCGGCAAGCTCAACAGCGAATTCGGCGGTACTGCCTACGCGCAGTACGGCAGTCTGTTCGTGGCCAAGGTTGCTGTCGATAGCGGCAAGCTGGATGACGCCGCGACCGAGCTCAAAGCCATTGTCGACAAACCGGCCAACCCGGCGCTGGGCGAAATCGCCCGTCAGCGTCTGGCGCAGGTGCTCGGCGCGCAGAACAAGGCCGATGACGCCCTGAAACTGCTCGACGGCGACGCCGACAAAGCGTTCCTGGCCACTCGCGAAGAACTCAAGGGCGACCTGCTGGTACAGCTGGGCCGCACCGATGACGCGAACAAGGCGTATCAAAAAGCCAAGGCGGCACTGTCGGATGAAGCGGCGGTCGGTGGCCTTCAAATCAAGCTCGACGACCTGGCCAAAGGGGATGCGTGACGTGATCCGTTGGAAGCATGCAGCATTGCTGGCTCTGGCCCTTCTGGCCGCGGGTTGCAGCAGCAACAGCAAAAAAGAATTGCCACCGGCCGAACTGACCGACTTCAAAGAAGAAGTGGTTCTGCACAAGCAGTGGAGTCGTTCGATCGGTGACGGTCAGGGCGAAACCTACAACATGCTGGTACCGGCAGTTGACGGTGACACCATCTACGCTGCCGACGTCACGGGCATCGTGATGGCCATGGATCGCAGCAATGGCGACGTGAAGTGGAAAAAAGATCTTGAACTGCCTGTCTCCGGCGCCGTTGGCGTAGGTTACGGTCTGGTTCTGGTTGGCACGCTGCAAGGCGAAGTCGTTGCTCTGGACACCGTCAACGGTGAAGAGAAGTGGCGTGCTCGCGTGACCAGCGAAGTCCTCGCGCCGCCGGCCAACAACGGCGACGTGGTGGTGGTGCAGACTCAGGACGATCGTCTGATCGGTCTGGATGCCTCCACCGGTAGCCAGCGCTGGGTGTATGACAGCACCCCGGCCGTTCTGACCCTGCGTGGCACCAGTGCTCCGCTGGTCACCAACCGCCTTGCGGTGGCTGGCCTGTCGACCGGTAAAGTAGTCGCTCTGGACATTTCCAACGGCGTGCCGGTTTGGGAACAACGCATTGCGATTCCACAGGGTCGTTCGGAACTGGAGCGCGTTGTCGACATCGACGGCGGTCTGCTGCTGTCCGGCGGTACGCTGTACGTTGCCAGCTATCAGGGTCGCGTAGCGGCACTCGATCTGGAAAGCGGTCGTCAACTCTGGCAGCGCGATGCGTCGAGCTATGCCGGTATTGCCCAGGGTTTTGGCAGCGTTTATGTGAGCCTGTCTTCGGGCACCGTTGAAGGCGTCGACGAACGTTCCACCACAGCCTTGTGGAGCAACGATTCGCTGGCTCGCCGTCAACTGTCGGCTCCGGAAGTGTTCTCCAGCTATGTTGCAGTGGGTGACCTGGAAGGTTATCTGCACCTGCTGAGTCAGGTTGACGGTCGTTTCGTCGGCCGTGAGCGCATCGACAGCGACGGCCTGCGTGCCCGTCCGCTGGTGGTGGGTGACACGATTTATGTATATGGCAACAGTGGCAAACTGGAAGCCCTGACCATCAAGTAACAACTATGCTTGGGGATAACACCCCAGGCAGCTTCACTTGTGGAAGTGAACCTGTTCACTCCCACAGTGTTGCCCCGAGCACCAGCCGCTGCCTCGCAGCGGCTTTTGTATTTTCTGAAATAACGAAGTGGAGAGCCGCATGGTTCCCGTAATCGCCCTGGTGGGCCGACCGAACGTCGGCAAGTCCACCTTGTTCAACCGCCTGACCAGGACTCGCGACGCCATCGTCGGCGACTTGTCCGGTCTGACCCGTGATCGCCAGTACGGTGAGGCCAAGTGGCAAGGGCGTTCCTACATTCTGGTCGACACCGGTGGTATCTCCGGTGACGAGCACGGTATGGACGAAAAAATGGCCGAGCAGTCGCTGCTGGCCATTGAAGAAGCAGATGTTGTGCTGTTCCTGGTAGATGCCAAGGCCGGTTTCACCGCCGCCGACCAGATGATCGCCGAACACCTGCGCAAACGTAACAAGTGCTCCTACGTGGTGGCCAACAAGGTCGACAATATCGACCCGGAAATGGCCCGCGCTGAATTCGCTCCGCTGGGCATGGGCCACGCGATTCCGATCGCCGGTGCTCACGGCCGTGGCATCACACAGATGCTGGAAATCGCTCTGGGTGAATTCCCGCGAGACGAAGAAGAGCCGGAAGACGGCGAAGAAGAGATCGTTGCTGAAGGCGAGGAAGCCAAGCGCATTCCTGGCCCAAGCGAAAAAGACGGGATCAAGATTGCCATCATCGGCCGTCCGAACGTCGGCAAGTCGACTCTGGTCAACCGTATGCTCGGTGAAGACCGGGTTATCGTCTATGACCAGCCGGGCACCACGCGCGACAGTATCTACATCCCGTTCGAACGGAATGAAGAGAAGTACACGCTGATCGACACCGCCGGTGTGCGCAAGCGCGGCAAGATCCACGAAGAAGTCGAAAAGTTCTCCGTGGTCAAAACCCTGCAGGCGATCAAAGACGCCAACGTGGTGATCTTCGTGATGGACGCCCGCGAAGGCGTGGTCGATCACGACCTCAACCTGCTGGGCTTCGCCATCGAGTCGGGCCGTGCGCTGGTCATCGCGATCAACAAGTGGGACGGCATGACGCCGAGCGAGCGCGACTTCGTGAAGGTCGAGCTGCAGCGTCGTCTGTTCTTCGTTGATTACGCCGACATCCACTTCATCTCGGCACTGCACGGTACTGGCGTGGGCAACCTCTACGCCTCGGTACAGAACTCGTTCAAGTCGGCGGTCACCCGCTGGCCGACCAACCGTCTGACCCAGATTCTCGAAGACGCCGTTGGCGAGCACGCGCCTCCGATGGTCAACAACCGCCGGATCAAGCTGCGTTACGCCCACTTGGGTGGTGCGAACCCGCCGATCATCGTGATCCACGGTAACCAGATCGAGAAAGTGCCGAAGTCGTATGTGCGCTATCTGGAGAACACTTACCGCCGTGTGCTGAAGCTGGTCGGTACGCCGATCCGCATCGAGTTCAAGGGCGGCGACAACCCGTTCGAAGGCAAAAAAACCACGCTGACAGACCGCCAGGTCAACAAGAAGCGTCGTTTGATGTCGCACCACAAGAAAGCCGACAAGAAGCGCCGCGACAAGAAGTGATTCTTCGCGCTTTTTGTGGCGAGGGGATTTATCCCCGTTGGGTCGCGTAGCGGCCCCAAAACCCGTGGCGAAGGTGCAGCAGGCAAACCGCATTCATAGGGTTCGCGACTGCTTCGCAGCAGAACGGGGATCAATCCCCTCGCCACAGGGTCTGGTGTTGTACAAATGAGAGAAGGGTGCCAGTGGGCGCCCTTTTTTTATGGGCGCCGTATGGGCTATTCTCGGTCTCTCCCGAGCCGTCGTCAGAGCCGGGTGTTGAGCAGGGAACCCCCGATGATCACCAGTAAGCTGCCGAATGTCGGCATCACTATTTTCACGCAGATGTCTCAGCTCGCGGCGCAGACCGGAGCCATCAACCTGTCCCAGGGTTTTCCTGATTTCGACGGCCCGCAATCGCTGCGCGACGCGGTAGGTCGGCATATTGCCAGCGGCCATAACCAATATTCGCCAATGACCGGTTTGCCGGCGCTACGTCAGCAGATTGCCGCGAAGATCGCCCGCAGCTACGGCGTCAACGTCGATGCTGTTAACGAAGTGACGGTCACGCCGGGCGCGACTCAGGCGATCTTCTGTGCGATTCAGGCGGTTATCCACAGCGGCGACGAAGTCATCGTGTTCGATCCGTGCTACGACAGCTACGAACCGGCGACGGAGTTGGCGGGCGGTCGTTGTGTGCATGTGCAGTTGAATCCGGACGACTTTTCCATCGATTTCGAGCAGCTCGCCGCGGCGCTGAGCCCGCGCACGAAAATGATCGTCATCAATACCCCGCACAACCCGAGCGGCGCACTGATCAGTCGTGCGGAACTCGATCAACTGGCAGCGCTTATCCGCGATCGTGATATTTACCTGATCAGTGACGAAGTCTACGAACACCTGGTGTTCGACGGCGTGCCCCACGTCAGCGTGCTCGCCCACGAAGAGCTGTATCAACGTGCGTTCGTGGTCAGCTCGTTCGGCAAGACCTACCACGTCACTGGCTGGAAGACCGGCTACGTCGTCGCACCACCGGCGCTGACTGCCGAGTTGCGCAAAGTCCATCAGTACGTGAGTTTCTGCGGCGTCACCCCGCTGCAATACGCTTTGGCTGATTACATGGCCGAGCATCCCGAACACGTTGAAGAGCTGCCGGGTTTCTATCAGGCCAAGCGCGATCTGTTCTGCGATCTGCTGACGCCGTCGCGATTCACCTTCAGTCGAGTCACCGGCACCTATTTCCAATTGGTCGACTACTCGCAGATTCGTCCTGACTTGAATGACGTCGAGATGGCCATGTGGATGACCCGCGAGCACGGCGTGGCGAGCATTCCCGTGTCTGTCTTCTATCAGAACCCACCCGAAGGCCAGCGCCTGGTGCGTCTGTGCTTCGCCAAACGCGAGGAAACGCTGCGAGAAGCGGCGGCAAAACTATGCGTGATTTGAGTGCGTTACCCGATCTCAACCTGGCGCTGATCCAGACCAGTCTGGCCTGGCATGACCGCCAGGCTAACTTCGAGCATTTTGAAATGCTGTTGGAGCAGGCACGCGGCGCGGATCTGATCATCCTGCCGGAGATGTTCACCACCGGTTTCTCCATGGAGTCGGAAACGCTTGCTGAGGCCGAAAACGGCCCCACCAGCAAATGGCTGCGTGTTCAGGCGGCGAAACTCAATGCGGTGATCACCGGCAGCGTGATCATCCAGGCCGCCGACGGCAGCCACCGCAATCGCTTGCTGTGGGCGCGGCCGGACGGTGAAGTGTTGCATTACGACAAGCGCCACTTGTTTCGCATGGCCGGGGAACACAATCATTACACCCCCGGCGAACGTCAGGTGCAGTTCGAGCTCAAGGGTTGGCGCATTCGTCCACTGATCTGCTACGACCTGCGCTTCCCGGTGTGGAGTCGCGATGCGCAGGACACCGATCTGTTGCTGTACACCGCCAACTGGCCCGGCGCCCGCCGTTTGCACTGGAACCGGCTGTTGCCGGCGCGCGCCATCGAAAACCTTTGCTACGTGGCGGCGGTGAATCGTGTCGGCACCGACGGCAAAGGTTTTGCCTACACAGGCGACAGCCAGGTGCTGGATTTTCAGGGTGAAACCTTGCTCGCGGCGGGGGAGGCGGACGGCGTGTTCAAGGCTGTTCTGGAGGCTGCACCGCTGGCGGCCTATCGCGAGCGTTTCCCGGCAAACCTCGACGCGGATAATTTCGAGTTCACCTGATATTGATGGGATGGCGGGCAGGCCGCTTTCGCGAGCAGGCTCGCTCCCACATTTGGAACGCGATCTCCTGTGGGAGCGAGCCTGCTCGCGAAGGGGGCTTTGAAATCGGTAAAAAACCATGAGGCAAAAAAAGGCCCCGAAGTTCGCACTTCGGGGCCTTTCGCGTTTCAGCGAACGCTTAAGCCGCTTTCGCCTCAGGCTGGCTCAACGATCGGTTCAGCGCGCTGAACAGCGCCTTGAAGCTGGCCGTGGTGATGTTTTCGTCGATGCCCACGCCGTGCACTGCACGCTCGCCGTTCACACGCAGCTCGATGTAGGCCGCCGCTTTGGCGTTGGTGCCCGCGCCGATCGCGTGTTCGTTGTAGTCCATGATTTCCACCGGAACCGGCAGACCGGCCACCAGTGCTTCCAGCGCACCGTTGCCCTTGCCGCGCCAGTGCAGGTTGGTTTCGCCCTGACCCTGGCTCGCCACTTCCACTTCGACGTTGCTGTTGCCGTTTTCTTCCTGCAGGCGATGGCTGACCAGCGCGTACGGAGTGTTGGCTTGCAGGTATTCGCTGATCAACAGCGAGTGAATCTGCTTGGCGGTCATCTCCAGGCCCAGGCGGTCGGTTTCACGCTGCACGACCTGGCTGAACTCGATCTGCATGCGACGTGGCAGGCTGATGCCGTATTCCTGCTCCAGCAAGTAAGCGATGCCGCCCTTGCCCGACTGGCTGTTGACGCGGATCACCGCCTCGTAGCTGCGGCCGATATCGGCCGGGTCGATCGGCAAGTACGGCACTTCCCAAAGAGCGTCCGGTTTCTGCTGAGAGAAGCCTTTGCGGATGGCATCCTGGTGCGAGCCGGAGAACGCGGTGTGCACCAGGTCGCCAACGTACGGGTGACGTGGGTGAACCTGAATCTGGTTGCACTCTTCGACGACTTTGCGCACGCCGTCGATGTCGGAGAAGTCCAGTTGAGGGTCGAGACCCTGGGTGTACATGTTCAGGGCAACAGTGACGAGGTCGACGTTGCCGGTCCGCTCGCCGTTGCCGAACAGGCAGCCTTCGACGCGATCGGCACCAGCCATCAGGCCCAGCTCGGTGGCAGCGACGCCAGTGCCACGGTCGTTGTGCGTGTGCAGGCTGATGATCACGCTGTCACGACGATTGATGTTGCGGCCGAACCACTCGATCTGGTCGGCGTAGATGTTCGGCGTTGCGCATTCAACGGTGGCCGGCAGGTTGAGGATCATCTTGTGCTCAGGCGTCGGGTTCCACACCTCGATTACCGCGTCACAGACTTCCTTGGCGAACTCCAGCTCAGTGGCGCTGAAGGTTTCCGGCGAGTATTCGAAGGTCCACTCGGTGTCCGGCTGCATCGCGGCGTATTTGACGAACAGCTTGGCCGCGTTGACGGCGATGGCCTTGATGCCGTCCTTGTCTTGGTTGAAGACGATGCGACGGAAAGACGGTGAGGTAGCGTTGTACAAGTGCACGATGGCTTTCTTCGCGCCGCGCAGGGATTCGAAGGTGCGCTCGATCAGGTCTTCACGGCCCTGGGTCAGCACCTGAATGGTGGTGTCGTCCGGGATGTGGCCTTCCTCGATGAGGGTACGCACGAAGTCGAAGTCGGTTTGCGAAGCAGCCGGGAACGACGCTTCGATTTCCTTCACGCCGACCTGCACCAGCGTTTTCCAGAAGCGCAGCTTCTTGACCGCGTCCATCGGCTCGATCAGCGACTGGTTGCCGTCACGCAGGTCGGAGCTGCACCAGATCGGCGCGGCGTCGATGGTTTTCGACGGCCAGGTACGATCCGGCAGGTTGATGACGGGGAACGCGCGGTATTTCGAAGACGGATCTTTGAGCATGCTCATCGGGAAATTCCTTATTGTCTGGGCCGAAAAGAGGCGGCCTGCCGGTGTGACGAATGTTCTTGGAAAAGCGTAGGACGAGGCGTAGCGATTCAGCCTGGCAGTCGTGCGCTGACGAGGCACAGGCTGCGGTGCTGGCGAAGCTGAATGAGGGTGTGAGAGGTTTTCATGCCCTCAACCCTAACCGCGAGGGGAAAGGATGGCAAGCAGTCGAAAAAAATTGAGAGGAATACTCGAAAAGCAGGTTTTTTCGCGATTTTATTGTGCCTAAGCCGGCGGATCTTTTTGATTTTTGCGTGAGCGTCGATTAGGGCGCAATTGAGGTTTGCGGGAATTCAGTGAGTATTGGTGTGTTGCGTAAGCCGCTTTCGCGAGCAGGCTCGCTCCCACAGGGGATCTGGGTTGTGAATAAGATCCAGAGTGGGAGCGAGCCTGCTCGCGAAGAGGCCGGTCGCCTCACTACATATTCAAGGCTGAAACGCACCAATGAAAATCGCCGGATCCACCCGCGCATCGTTCAGGCTGATGTTCCAGTGCATGTGCGGCCCGGTAGCCCGGCCAGTCGCCCCGACTTTGCCCACCACCGCACCACGCGCCAATTGATCGCCGACCTTTACGTCGATTTTCGACATGTGGCAGAACATGCTGATAAAGCCCTGACCATGGTCGACAAACACGGTGTTGCCGTTAAAGAAATAGTTGCCGGTAAGAATCACCTTGCCCGCTGCCGGCGTCTTGATCGGCGTGCCCGCCGGCACCGCAAAATCGAGACCCGCATGCGGATTGCGCTCTTCACCATTAAAGAAGCGACGCACACCAAACTTGCTCGACAGCGGCCCGTTCACCGGTTTGTCCAAGAGTAGATTGCTCGGCGTGTTCGGGCTGAAGCTGCGGTAAGCCTTGATCTGCTCGGCCAGTTCACCTTCGATGCGCTTAAGGTTTGACTGATCCGGATTGACCTGCTGTTTGTTCTTCAGGGTGATGCGCTGCTCCGGGTACTTCTTGCTGCCCACGGTGAACGGCAAATTGCGCCCGCCACTGCTGATCTGCTGCGCGCCAGGCTTGACCGTCAGCGGCACACCGACAATCGCCAGCCAGTTGTTCTGTTCTTTCACCACCAGTACCGGTTTGCCCTGATACGTGGCTTTCGGCGCTTGTGCAGCAGCGCCGAGGTCAACCACGGCGACGCCGCCCGGCACCGGTTTGTTCAGCAGCCGGGTGATGTAACTGTCGGCGTGGGCGTTGAAGGTCAGACACAGTAAAAACAATGAAGCCAGAAAACGCGGCATGGATCAGTCCAGTAAAGAAAGAGTGACAGGCGTCAGGTGGTTGTCCTCGACGCGCACTTGCAGTTCGCCTTCGCCGAGTCTGGCTTTCAGGCGCTGGCCAGTGTGGGTCTGCGCGGCGTTGCGAATCGCGTTGCCGCGTTCATCCAGCAGAATGCTGTAGCCACGGCCGAGCGTTGCCAGCGGGCTGACCACGTGCAGCGTCTGCATCTGACTGTGCAATTGCAGGCGACGACTTTTCAGGCCTTCGCGCATCGCGCGTGGCAGGCGTTCGGCGAGGCTGTCGAGACGTTGGCGCAACATCGCCAATTGCCGTCCCGGATGTTGCCCGGCGAGACGGGTCTCCAAGCGGATCAAGCGTTCGCGACGAGTATTGAGGCTGCGCTCGAACGCCCTGCGCATGCGCATGTCCAGATCATCCAGGCGCTGAGCCTGTTGGCGCAGACGTTCGCCGGGATGACGCAGGCGACGCGCCATGCCTTCCAGGCGCAGGCGATCACGCATCAAACGGTCGCGCATGCGCATCACCAACCGCCGATGCAGGCTTTCGACCTGACGGATCAGGTGGCTGGAATCTGGCGCGAGCAGTTCGGCGGCAGCGGAAGGCGTTGGCGCGCGCACGTCGGCAACAAAGTCGCTGATCGACACATCGGTTTCGTGGCCGACGGCGCTGACAATCGGCGTCACGCAGGCATCAACGGCGCGGGCCACGGCCTCTTCGTTAAAGCACCAGAGGTCTTCCAGCGAGCCACCGCCACGGGCAAGGATCAGTGCGTCAAAGCCACGGGCATCGGCCATTTTCAAAGCTCGAACGATCTGCGCAGTCGCTTCGCGACCCTGCACAGCGGTGGGAATCAACGTAAGTTGCACCTGCGGCGCCCGGCGGCGGAACACACTGATGATGTCGCGAATCACCGCGCCGGTTGGCGAGCTGATAATGCCGATGCGCTGCGGATGTGCCGGCAACGGCACTTTGCGTTCGGCACTGAACAGGCCTTCGGCGCTGAGTTTTTCCTTCAGCGCATCGAAAGCCAGCCGCAGTGCGCCGTCACCGGCAGGCTCCACGGTGTCGAGAATCAACTGATAGTCGCCACGGCCTTCAAACAGCGAGACCTTGCCGCGGACCTTGATCGCCAGACCGTCCTTCAGCGCCTGTCGAACGCGCGCGGCGTTCTGCCGGAACAGTGCGCAACGCACCTGCGCGCCGCTGTCCTTGAGGGTGAAGTAGATGTGGCCGGACGCTGGGCGAGCGAGGTTGGAGATTTCGCCTTCGACCCAGATGTTGCTGAACACGTCTTCGAGCAACACCCGCGCGCGGCCGTTGAGCTGGCTGACGGTCAGGACTTCACGGTCCAGGCCAAGTCTTGCAAAGGGATCTTTAATCATGGGGCGCAGTTTAAAGGCATTCTCGCCGTCATTGCACGATCCCTGTAGGAGCTGCCGAAGGCTGCGATCTTTTGATCTTGTTTTTTAGAATCAAAAGATCGCAGCCTTCGGCAGCTCCTACACGGGATTGGTGAAAGTCTGGATGAAGTGTTGGATAAGTGGTGGCGGGTTTTGACGGTAGGCGAGGGCGACGGTGCTGTGGCAGTCGGCGTCGGCCAGCGGCAGGAATCGTACGCCGGGCGGGGCGAGGTCCTGCATCGATTCCGGCAGCAGGGCGATGCCGAATCCGGCCTGAATCAACTGCAATTGCGTGGTCTTGCGCGACATCACCCGTGCCGCTTTCGGGAAAAAGCCCTGACGCATGCACAGGTCGGCGCATAAATAACTGAGGCCGCCGCGCTGTGGATGCGGGATGGAAATGAACGCCTCGTCCTTGAGTTGTGCAAGATCGACCGAGTGCGCTGATGCAAATTGATGATCGGCCGGAACCGCCAGCAGTAAGCGCTCAGTAAACAGCGGCACAATCTGAATACCTTCGCGCTGACGCAGTACGGGCAGGCGCAGCAAGCCAATATCGAGGCGCCCCTCGGCCAGATCCTCAAGCTGCGCCTCCGAAGACAGTTTGCCGATGTCCAGCGACACGCCTTGTTGCTGATCGAGGTAGCGACTGATGTCACGCAGCAGACGCCCACTGATCGGTACGGTGCTCGAATGACTCAGGCGCAATGTTCCGAGTTGGCCGTTGCCGACCTCAGTGGCCATGGCGCTGGCCTTGCTCAGCTCGTTGAGCAGATTCCTCGCGCGCGGCAAAAATGCTTCGCCCGCCGCAGTGAGTCGAGGCTGGCGCGCGGTGCGTTCGAACAGCGGGGTTTGCAGTCGCGTTTCCATGTCTTTGACCTGTCGGCTCAATGCCGATTGAGCGATGAACAGGCGCTCGGCAGCGGCACTGAAACTGCCGCACTCAGCGATTTCCACGAAGTAACGCAGTTGGCGGGTTGAAAGCACGAGGTATGCCTTTTCGAGATGGGTCGTCGGCTTTGAAGATATTAGTCGCAACCCTCGGCGCTGGCTAAAGTCATCTCAGGTCAATAAAGGATGCGTGGCGATGAGTGTGCTGGGGCTGTTGAGTGAATGGGCGTGGGGCGTCGAGGGCTGGGCGGTTATCGGCCTGGCCATCGCACTGGCCTATATCGTGTTCGGCATCGCCGGATTTGGCACGGCGCTGGTAGCGGGACCGATTCTGATTGTGTTTATGCCGTTGTCGAAAATCGTGCCGTTGCTGGTGTTGCTGGATTTCGTTGCGGCGTTCGGCAATCTGCTGCCGTCGCGCAAAGACGTGGCCAAACCCGAATTGCTGCGGCTGCTGCCGTGCATGGCGGTGGGTTGTACGTTGGGGGTGATCTTCCTGCTCAACCTCAAATCCGATCTGTTGTTGCTGCTGATGGGGCTGTTCATCAGCGCTTATGCGGTTTACAGCCTGTGGGTCAAAGCGCGGCCGGCACAATTGTCAGCGGCGTGGGCGGTGCCAATGGGCACGGTCGGCGGCTTGTTCGGGGCACTGTTCGGCAGCGGCGGCTTTTTATATGCGATCTATCTCAACAGTCGTCTGCCGAAAGAAGCGGCGCGCGCGACGCAAAGTGCGCTGATCAGTTGCAGCACGGTGGTGCGGCTGAGCCTTTTCGCCATCGCCGGTGTGTATGCCGAGCTACCCTTGTTGATGTTGGCGCTGTGCCTGTTACCGGCCATGGCGCTGGGGCTGTGGATTGGGCGGCGGTTGACCATGCGCTTGTCGCGCGAGGCGTTTGTGCGGCTGGTGACGTGGCTGGTGCTGGCGAGCGGAATTGCCCTGATCCTGCGCTATTTCAGCACTTGACCGGATTTTGTCAGGGATTAAGCTGCCGGCCGCACTGACGCCATCGCTGGCAAGCCAGCTCCCACAGGTTTTTCTGGTGTACACAATATTTGTGAGCGACCGAACACTTTGTGGGAGCTGGCTTGCCAGCGATGGCGTCGGAGAGAGCACCGCAGAACTTCCAATTGACGTCGCAGGCTGTACCCATGAATTCGCAAAGCATCATCGTGCCGAAAATTTCCACGCTGCCGGTCCACGAACCCCGGGCCCGGGCGATCGTGCGCTGGCTGGTGCGCAAGAACATCATCAAAGAAGAGCTGACGACCTGTGGCCGTACTGGCAACCGCATGGCTTACGCGATTGCCGATGGTGCGCGTGCCGTGGTGCTGCATCCACAGGCGTTGCCATTCGGTGAGCCAATCAATGGGCTAGAAATCGTCACCAAACGCTGCATCTACACCCCGGCCAAGGGCTTTCTCGAAGAAGCCGGTTGCGCCGAGTGTCGGCGGGAAGTCGGTGAAGCGCTATTCGACAGCCTCGAAGACTGGATGCCAGGGCGCACCGACAATTTCACCTGCCCCGAATGCGGGCATGAAGACGACATCAACGGTTTTCTGTATTTGCAGGAATGCGCATTCTCCAACCTTGGTTTCATCTTCAATAACTGGCTGGAGGCTGGCTTCAAGCAAAGCTTTATCGATGAGTTTGCTGATTGGCTCGATCAACCTGTCTCTTGGGTCAAGGTGGAGCTGTAGGGCCGGGGATCCCCGTACATCAGCAACATTGATATTAAGCTGAGTTTTACATTGAACAGCAGGGGGTGTCTGACTATAATGGCGCGCTTCCATTTTCCCGCTCGGGAGCCCCCGCGATGCTGCGTATCAGCCAAGAAGCTTTGACCTTCGACGACATTCTCCTAGTGCCCGGTTATTCCGAGGTGCTTCCTAACGAAGTCAGTCTGAAAACCCGCCTTACCCGTGGCATCGAGCTGAACATTCCTCTGGTTTCTGCCGCCATGGACACCGTTACTGAAGCCCGTCTGGCAATCGCCATGGCTCAGGAAGGTGGCATCGGCATTATCCACAAGAACATGACCATCGAGCAGCAAGCTGCCGAAGTTCGCAAGGTCAAGAAGTTCGAAGCCGGCGTCGTCAAGGATCCGATCACCATCGAAGCCGATGCTACCGTGCGTGATCTGTTCGAACTGACCCGCATGCACAACATTTCCGGCGTACCGGTACTGCACGATGGCGACCTGGTCGGCATCGTCACTTCCCGTGACGTGCGTTTCGAAACCCGTCTGGACGCCACCGTACGTGAAGTGATGACGCCTAAAGAGCGTCTGGTCACCGTACGCGAAGGCGCCAACAAGAACGAAGTCCGCGAACTGCTGCACAAGCACCGTCTGGAAAAAGTTCTGATCGTCGACGACAAGTTTGCCCTCAAAGGCATGATGACCGTCAAAGACATCGAAAAAGCCAAAGCTTACCCGCTGGCCAGCAAGGATGACCAAGGTCGTCTGCGCGTTGGCGCTGCTGTCGGCACCGGTAAAGACACCGGTGATCGTGTAGCTGCGTTGGTCAATGCCGGTGTGGATGTGGTGGTGGTCGACACCGCTCACGGTCACTCCAAAGGCGTGATCGACCGCGTTCGCTGGGTCAAGCAGAACTTCCCTGATGTGCAGGTGATCGGCGGCAACATCGCCACCGGCGCCGCCGCCAAGGCTCTGGCCGAAGCGGGCGCTGACGCAGTCAAGGTCGGTATCGGCCCTGGCTCGATCTGCACCACGCGTATCGTCGCCGGTGTCGGCGTTCCGCAAATCAGTGCCATCGCCAACGTTGCTGCTGCCCTTGAAGGCACCGGCGTACCGTTGATCGCCGACGGCGGCATCCGTTTCTCCGGTGACCTGTCCAAGGCCATCGTAGCCGGTGCTTCCTGCGTGATGATGGGCTCGATGTTCGCCGGTACTGAAGAAGCGCCAGGCGAAATCGAACTGTTCCAGGGCCGTTCGTACAAGGCTTATCGCGGCATGGGTTCGCTGGGCGCCATGTCCCAGGCTCAAGGTTCTTCCGATCGTTACTTCCAGGACTCCTCGGCCGGCGCCGAGAAACTCGTTCCGGAAGGCATCGAAGGCCGTGTGCCTTACAAAGGCACCCTGAGCGCGATCATTCACCAACTGATGGGCGGTCTGCGTTCCTCGATGGGTTACACCGGCAGCGCCGACATCGAAGAAATGCGCACCAAGCCTGAGTTCGTGCGGATCACCGGTGCTGGCATGGCCGAATCCCACGTTCACGACGTGCAGATCACCAAAGAAGCGCCGAACTACCGCGTAGGTTGATGCTTCAAGCAAATCGTTAAGCAACCGGGGCTGTTTTATTCAGCCCCGAGTTGTTTCTGTATCACGACTGTTTCTGAATGACTTAGACGAGACTGAATCATGGCCCTCGATATTCACGCTCACCGCATCCTGATCCTCGACTTCGGTTCGCAATACACCCAACTGATTGCCCGCCGCGTGCGCGAAATCGGTGTGTACTGCGAACTGCATCCGTTCGACATGGACGAAGATGCGATCCGCGAATTCGCTCCCAAAGGCGTCATCCTCGCCGGTGGCCCCGAGTCCGTGCACGTCGCCGACAGCCCGCGCTGCCCACAGGCAGTGTTCGATCTGGGCGTACCGGTCTTCGGTATCTGCTATGGCATGCAGACCATGGCCGAGCAACTGGGCGGCAAGGTTGAAGGTTCCGAACTGCGTGAGTTCGGTTACGCCCGCGTTGACGTGGTTGGCAAGAGCCGTCTGCTTGACGGTATCGAAGACCATATCGACGCCGATGGCCTGTTCGGCCTCGACGTGTGGATGAGCCACGGTGACAAGGTCACCAAGATGCCGGAAGACTTCCACATCCTCGCCAGCACCCCGAGCTGCCCGATCGCCGGCATGTTCAACGACGCCCGTGGCTACTACGGCGTGCAGTTCCACCCGGAAGTGACTCACACCAAGCAGGGCGGTCGCATCCTGTCGCGCTTCGTCCTCGACATCTGCGGCTGTGAAGCCCTGTGGACACCGTCGAAGATCGCTGAAGACGCCATCGCCAACATCCGCGCACAAGTCGGCACCGACAACGTGCTGCTGGGTCTGTCCGGCGGTGTTGATTCCTCGGTGGTTGCTGCGCTGCTGCACAAAGCCATTGGCGATCAACTGACTTGCGTCTTCGTCGACAACGGCCTGCTGCGTCTGCACGAAGGCGAGCAAGTGATGGCCATGTTCGCCGAGAACATGGGCGTCAAGGTGATCCGCGCCAACGCTGAAGAGCAGTTCCTGAACAACCTGGCCGGCGAAGCCGACCCAGAGAAGAAGCGCAAGATCATCGGCCGCACCTTCATCGACGTATTCGATGCCCAGTCGAACAAACTGGACAACATCAAGTACCTCGCTCAGGGCACCATCTACCCGGACGTAATCGAGTCGGCTGGCGCGAAAAGCGGCAAGGCTCACGTGATCAAGTCGCACCACAACGTGGGCGGCCTGCCGGAAGAGATGAACCTGAAACTGGTCGAGCCACTGCGCGAACTGTTCAAGGACGAAGTCCGCCGTCTGGGCCTGGAACTCGGCCTGCCGTACGACATGGTCTACCGTCACCCGTTCCCGGGCCCGGGCCTGGGCGTGCGCATCCTCGGTGAAGTGAAAAAGGAATACGCCGACCTGCTGCGTCGTGCCGACCACATCTTCATCGAAGAACTGCGCAAAGCCGACTGGTACCACAAAGTCAGCCAGGCTTTCGTAGTGTTCCAGCCAGTGAAATCGGTTGGCGTGGTAGGCGATGGCCGTCGTTACGCCTGGGTCGTTGCCCTGCGTGCCGTAGAAACCATCGACTTCATGACCGCACGTTGGGCTCACCTGCCTTACGAACTGCTGGAAACCGTCTCCGGCCGCATCATCAATGAAATCGAAGGCATTTCGCGCGTTACTTACGACGTGTCGAGCAAACCGCCTGCGACGATTGAGTGGGAGTGATCCTGCTGGTTGTTTCGTGGTGAACAAAAAAGGCGCTTAGGCGCCTTTTTTGTTGGGTGTGTCTCGTCCTGAATAAGGTTTACACCTTCTGACTTATCTTCAGGAGGAATCAATGGATACGGGAAAAAGGCGCAGCCAGCGTGATTACACGCTGGGCTTTAAATTGGCAGTCGTTGATCAGGTTGAAAAAGGCGAGTTGAGTTATAAAGAGGCTCAACGGCGCTATGGAATTCAGGGTCGGTCGACTGTGTTGGTGTGGCTACGCAAGCATGGGCGGCAGGACTGGAGCCAGGGCGCCTCTATTCGCGCCCAGAGGAGCCGACCGATGGACGAACAAAGTTTGCCGCTGACGCCTGAACAGCGAATCAAGGAGCTTGAAGAAAAGCTCGCCCTTGCCAATCAGAAGGCCCAGTTCTTCGAGGCGGTCGTTGACGTGTTGAAGAATGATTACGGTGTTTCTGTCGTAAAAAAGCGATCCGGCAAGTCCTCACCCAAGGGCAAATCCAAGGCCTGAGTATTCGCAGGGCTTGCCAGTTTCTGGGTATTTCCCCGCAGGCGTACTACAAGCGAAACCGGGCTTATGACGCGCAAATCAGCCATGCCCGAAAAGTGCTGGGGTTTGTCTTGGAAACACGCCTTCAGATGCCTCGACTGGGCACTCGCAAGTTGCATGGCCTTATGCAGTCCGAGCCGGAGCTATCGCGCACAGTCGGTCGCGACCGGCTGTTCGATATCCTGCGAGATAGTCGCCAATTGGTGCCACGCAAGCGCGCCTATCACAAGACCACTGACAGTCATCATCGCTTCCGCCGACATCCCAACCGGTTGAAACCTGGCCCCGATCAAGTGACCGCCACTGGTCCCGAACAGGTCTGGGTCGCGGACATAACGTATTTACCCACCGAGCAAAGCGTTGCGTACGTGAGCTTGGTTACAGATGCCTACTCTCGCAAGATCGTTGGTCATCACGTGCATGAAACCTTGCACGCCGAATCAGTCATTCAAGCGATGAACAAGGCTTTACGGGGCAGAAGAACCGATCAGGCGCTGGTGCATCACTCGGATCGTGGCTCGCAATATTGCTCTGACCTCTACCAGAAGCTGCATGCCAAGCATGGAATCCTGTGCTCGATGACCGATGGGTATGACTGTTATCAGAACGCCTTGGCAGAGCGGGTTAACGGAATCTTGAAGACAGAGTTTCTGCTTCACCGACCCAAGGATCTGGCTGAGGCGGTTCAAATGGTCAACGAGTCAGTAAACATCTACAACAGCAAGCGACCGCATCTATCGTTGAAATGCAAAACGCCCGATGCGGTGCATCGGGCGTTTTGAGAGCGAAATAGGTGTAAACCTATTTCAGGACTAGACAGTGTGCTATTCGATTAAGTGATGCTCAGATCCGAGTCGGCCGGGCTAGCACGGCAAGTTGAAATGATTGCTCTTCTTGCGGCAGTCAATCGTATAAGTACCCTTTTGCGCCATAACTCGCGAGGGCGCTCGTAGCGTGAGATAAGTTCGTCCTCCAGTTGGCGCAAGACTGTTTCCAAATGACGGAATTCGATGCTGCGTGCGCGAAGATGGAAAGTGACAGACCGTTTGTCTGAGTCCACAGAGTCGGAACCTGACTCCAGCTGCTTGCGCACACTATTGATCGCCTGAAGAACCTCATTGAACTCGATCTCTTGATCGATATTTGCTGCACTGCGAGTGCCAGTGGCAACGACATTCGCGATGGTTTCCTCAAGGTTGTACAGCGCATCAAGAGGAAGGGGCGAATCAACGACTTTATTGGTTAGCGCCGCCTGCGCCAGATGGCGGGTGTGCCAGTTCAAGAGAACATAGATAACGGCAGTACCCCATACTATGAGTGCGAAGAGTTGCCACCACGTATTGTTGTCTTTTGTGGGTTCGATTGTCCGCGCAATCTGATTCAATTGAGATGATAGCTGGCTCTGCGATTGAGCAATTTCGGCTTGCGCCGCAGTCAACTGCTGGCTGAATGCACTCCAGGATGGCGAAGGTTCTATGACCGGCGCTGTTTCTACGGTCACCAGATCGTTGAATGCTCTATCGATGATTGAACGCTGTACTTCTATTGGTACTGGGTTGCGGAGCAGTAAGTAAAATACACCCGCAGCCAAAACGATGGAAAGAATCAAAGCTATCCTTGCGGCGTTAGACGGGTTTGAGCGCCTCAATGCTGCACGCGTGTTCAATATAGCTATGACGATAAGACCGATGAGGATGACGATAAAAACCCACATGAGTGCTGTGCTGTGAGTTCTGAGCTCGGCATCCATAAAGCCTTTGATCCTTAATTTTATGGTCTCAGGAGCCAGCGTTTGTTGCTGTGTCTCTACAGTGTTTGCCGGTGATTTTACGGCCAGTTCGGGATCTGGTTCATGATCTACGAATGCACTTTTTGAATGTAGACCCATCGTGCCCGAAGGCGCTTTTATGTTGATGACTGGGGAGCATACGTTCGTAATGCTAAGTACATCAGGTTTCACGACGGTTGCTGATTTTGGGGCGGGCGCGGGCTTTGACTTCGTTTTCTGAGGTGGAGCAGGGCAAGTGGTTTTTTTATCGGGTGACGCGATCACATCAGTTGTGACAAATACGCCGTCGCCGCCAAACGAGTCAGTATTTGAATAGCCTTGCGCCGTCAACGGGGCAGCGGTGCTCAACTTGAAATCAAAGTCGTCAGCCGCTGATGCGGCCGCGAACAGGCACTGTGAACCAAGGATCGACAGTGCGGCGATCACAATCAATTTACTGACCTTCAAGACGTCCCTCTCTTTTCGTTCGAAGATCGCGTTAGTGACGCGATCAATATCCATGAGCCCACTGTGACTTGGTGCTGCAGCCAGTCTCGACATGCGGGCGCGCAGTCTAACCCTGTTACATTCGTTTTTCATTGGGGGAGTGGCACGATAGTGGCCCCTTCGAAGTGCCACGGTGCGATGCCAACCCTGCGACAACACTCCACTTAATCTTTCTCAGTTGCAGGTGTATCGTATTCGCCTTTTGCGGGCCAAGCGCCCGCCGCTGATACGTGAGGTAGTTGAGTTCATGTCCTTTACCCGTCGCCAAATCCTCGGTGGCCTGGCCGGTCTTGTTGTCGTTGGCGTGGGAGCGGGGGGCGCGTCGCGTTATTGGCTGGGCAAGATGGCCGATGCTGAAGCCGGTCACGACTACGAACTGATCGCCGCGCCACTGGACGTTGAGCTGGTGCCGGGGCACAAGACCGAAGCCTGGGCGTTTGGCCCATCGGCGCCGGGTACCGAATTGCGCGTGCGTCAGGGTGAATGGCTGCGGGTGCGGTTCATCAACCATCTGCCGGTGGCGACTACGATTCACTGGCACGGCATTCGTCTGCCGCTGGAAATGGATGGCGTGCCGTACGTTTCGCAACTGCCGGTGTTGCCGGGTGAATACTTTGATTACAAGTTCCGCGTGCCGGATGCCGGCAGCTATTGGTATCACCCACACGTCAGCAGCAGCGAAGAACTGGGTCGCGGGCTGGTCGGGCCGTTGATTGTCGAAGAGCGCGAGCCTACCGGTTTCGTGTACGAAAAGACGTTGAGCCTGAAGAACTGGCACATCGATGATGAAGGCAATTTCGTCGAGTTCAGCATTCCGCGTGAAGCGGCGCGTGGCGGCACGGCCGGGCGGCTGTCGACCATCAATGGTGTACCAACGCCGGTCATCGAGTTGCCGGCAGGGCAGATCACTCGGGTGCGGTTGCTCAACCTCGATAACACCCTGACCTATCGCATCAATATTCCGGGCGTCGAAGCGAAAATTTATGCGCTGGACGGCAATCCGGTCGAGCCGCGCCCGTTGGGCAAGGAATACTGGCTGGGCCCGGGCATGCGTATCTGTCTGGCGATCAAGGCTCCGGCCGCCGGTGAGGAACTGTCGCTGCGCAATGGCCCGGTGCGTCTGGGCACTCTGCGTTCGGTAGCCAATGCCGATGCGCCGACTGACTGGCCGAAAACTCTGCCCGCCAACCCAGTGGCCGAGCCTGATCTGGCGAACGCCGAGAAACTCAACTTCAATTTCGAATGGGTCGGTTCGGTGTCGGTCGATGTCGACAATGGGCGCCCGCCGAGCCTGTGGCAGATCAACGGCAAGGCCTGGGACATCACCGACAAGACGTGCGCCGATCGGCCGATCGCCAGCCTGAAACTGGGTCAGAGCTATATTTTCGAGTTGAAAAACATGACCCAGTATCAGCACCCGATTCACCTGCACGGCATGAGTTTCAAGGTGCTGTCGTCGAACCGGCACAAGATCATCCCGTATTTCACTGACACGTATCTGCTGGGCAAGAACGAGCGCGCGCAAGTGGCGCTGGTGGCGGATAACCCCGGTGTGTGGATGTTTCACTGCCACGTGATCGACCATATGGAAACCGGCCTGATGGCCGCCATCGAGGTGAAGTGATGCGCCAGATTCGCCCTGCAGCGATCATCGACCGCAGCCGTGACCGCGATTTCATGCGCGAAGCCCTGACCCTCGCAGCGCAAGGCGCGGCGTTGGGCGAAGTGCCGGTGGGCGCGGTGCTGGTGCAGAACGGTGAGATTATCGGTCGCGGCTTCAATTGCCCGATCAGTGCCAGCGACCCGAGTGCTCATGCCGAAATGGTCGCGATCCGTGCGGCGGCGCAGGCGGTGGATAACTATCGTCTGCCGGGCAGCACGCTGTACGTGACGCTGGAGCCGTGCAGCATGTGCGCCGGGCTGATCGTGCATTCACGGGTGGCGCGGGTGGTGTATGGGGCGCTGGAGCCGAAGGCGGGGATTGTGCAGAGCCAAGGGCAGTTTTTTACCCAGGGCTTTTTGAATCACCGGGTGTTGTATGAAGGTGGGGTGTTGGCCGAAGAGTGTGGCGCAGTGCTAACCGAATTCTTCCGCGCCCGCCGCACCAAATCATCTGAATAAACACAATCCCTTGTAGGAGTGAGCCTGCTCGCGATAGCGGTCTGACAGCCACCATTTATCTGACTGTCAGACCGCTATCGCGAGCAGGCTCACTCCTACAGGGTTATTCCTTTACTTCCTGGCGACGATAACGGCCCGCATCGGCGCTGGCAGGCCTTCGATGGTTTTGCTGTGGTCTTCGGGATCAAGGAAGTCGCTCAGCGACTGATACTTCATCCATTCGGTGCCGCGCTGTTCCTCGACCGTTGTCGTGCTGACATCGACGCATTTCACATCAGTGAAGCCTGCGCGACGCAGCCACAATTCCAGCGCCGGCACTGACGGCAGGAACCACACGTTACGCATCTGCGCGTATCGATCTTCCGGCACCAAGACCTGTTGCTGATCGCCTTCGATCACCAACGTCTCCAGCACCAGTTCGCCACCTTTGACCAGGCAATCCTTCAGCGCCAGCAAGTGCTCGATCGGCGAGCGACGGTGGTAGAACACGCCCATCGAAAACACGGTGTCGAAGCCTTCCAGATTCGGCGGCAGGTCTTCAAACGGGAACGGCAAGTGCCAGGCGTTCGGCTCTGACAGATAGCGCTGCACGGCCTGGAACTGGCAGAAGAACAGCCAGTTCGGATCAACACCAATCACACTGTTCGCGCCCGCGCCGAGCATGCGCCACATGTAATAGCCGTTGCCGCAACCGACATCGAGAATGCGTTTGCCCTTCAGATCCAGATGCGGGGCGACGCGCGACCATTTCCAGTCCGAGCGCCATTCGGTGTCGACGTGCACACCAAACAAATCAAACGGCCCCTTGCGCCATGGCGACAGGCCCATCAACGCCGTGCGCATCTGCGCGCGGGTTTCATCGTCGCAATCGGTATCGAGTTTCAAACCGTTGAGCAGATCAATCTCGCTCGGCTGAATCTTCGGCAAGGCGTCCAACGCACTTTGCCAGCGCTCCAGGTCGCCGTGGCCTTTCTCCATCTTTTTGTCGAGTTGCGCTTGCAGGGTGTTGGCCCATTCGGCCAGCGGTGTACCGGCCAGGCGGCGGGCGAGGGGGGACAGATCAATCATGGCAAGGCAATCAACGAGGCAAAGTTAAGACACTGGAACCACGGCACGACTTTCGAGAACCCGGCGGCCAACAGGCGTTCGCGGTGTTCTTCGAGGCTGTCGGGCTTCATGACGTTTTCGATGGCGCTGCGCTTCTGGGCAATTTCCAGTTCGCTATAGCCGTTGGCACGTTTGAAAGCGACGTGCAGATCGGTGAGCAGCGCATGCTCTTCGGCATCGTTGAAACGCAGCTTCTCCGAGAGAATCAGCGCGCCGCCCGGCAGCAGCGACTGGCGAATGCGCGAGAGCAACGCGGTGCGCTGATCCGGGGCGATAAATTGCAGAGTGAAGTTCAGCGCCACCACCGAAGCAGGCAGGAAGTCGAGGGCGAGAATGTCGCCTTCGATCACCTCGACCGGCAGCAACTCCTGGAACATCGAGTCCTGACCGTTGAGGTACTCGCGGCAGCGTTCGACCATCGCCGCCGAGTTATCCACAGCGATTACCCGGCAACCGTCAGTGCGGACATGTCGGCGTAGCGCTTGAGTCACCGCGCCGAGGGATGAACCGAGGTCGTAGAGCACGCTGTTCGGCTGTGCGAACTGCGCCGCGAGCACGCCGAGGTTTTCGACGATGGTCGGGTAACCCGGCACCGAGCGCTTGATCATGTCCGGGAACACCCGCACCACGTCCTCGTTGAAGGCGAAGTCAGGCACTTGGGCCAAAGGCTGGGCGAAAATGCGATCGGGTTCTTTGCTCACGGCGGTTCCGGCGGTGTAAATGGAAAGGCCGGCATTTTAGCCAAAAGGGCGCGGGGATGCTTGGGTTGTCCGACGTGGCGAGGGGATTTATCCCCGTTGGGCTGAGAAGCAGCCCCAAAATTGCCCGACAGGGTGTGTCAGGCAAAGTGTATGCATTGTTTTTACGACTGCTGCGCAGCCGAACGGGGATAAATCCCCTCACCACAAAGGTCAGGGTTGTTTCTGGGAGAACGCGGAGGCGGCGATGCCCCATTGGCCCAGCCAGTAGCTGAGGATGATGACGTACGGCGCGGCGTGGAATGGCGATACAAAGCGATCGATACCAATCACGCTGTCCGAGAACACAAACGCCAGCGCACCGCCCGCCGCCAGTAGCGCCGAACGCTTGGGCACATCGGTTCCGAGACGAGCGAGGGCGCGCCAGAGCATCGCGCTGATTGCCGTGCCGTAGACGATCACTGGCACCAGCAACGGTCCCAAACCACTGGAAATCAGCAGACCAAGCAACACCGCGCCAACACCGAGCGCGAGCACCAGTGGCAACACCGCCAGACGCTTGCAGTCACTCAGATAAGCCTTCAGATAAGCCAGATGCGCGACCAGAAATGCGCCGAGCCCGAATACAAAAAGATCCCCCGGCCATGCCAGCAACACATCACCCAGCAGCGAGAAAATCAGACCGAGGCTGATCCAGCGCCGATAGTCGCTGGGGGGCGCATCGTGCAGCCAGCCGAGCAACGCCAGCACCGGCAGGGGTTTGACCAGCAGACACAGCAACGCCGCATGGGTGCTGACACCGTAGAGAAAGGTCACCGCGCCCATCAGCGCCAGAATCAGCCAGCCCACGATCAGTTCACCGAAATGGCGCAGTCAAAGGTTTCCACCGGCAGCACTTCCGGGGCCCACGGCTGTTGCGAGGTCAGGCGCAGACGCCCGGTGCCGGGGGCGAACGCTTGAAAGCGCCAGGTGGAAAGTCCGGCCGCGCCGACCACACCGGCATCTTCCGGATTGCTGTAAACCTCGGGGCTGAGTGCGCGCAATACACCACCAGCCGAGTCCTGAATGGCCCAGCGATAGCCGGTGGTTGGGTTGCTTGGCAGCATGATGATGAGGTTTTGGCCGTTGGTGAGCCGCACCGGGCATTCGCTTTGTTTTTCCACGGTCACGTTCTGTTTCGGTTGGGTGGCGCAAGCGGCCAGCAACGAAAGGGCGAGGGGGACAAACAGGCGAGTGGGGGACATAAGTTCAGCAGCTCCGAGCGTTCACGACGAACGGCGAGCATAACTGAAGATGAGACAAAGTGTGACAGTCAGGGCGGGTTGGTGTCCGGGCTGACGCCATCGCGAGCAGGCTCACTCCTACAGGGGTTTGTGGTGAACACAGGATTTGTGAACACCACCTCTCACTGTAGGAGTGAGCCTGCTCGCGATAACGGTAGTCATGCCACCAAAGAACTATCAGAAGAGCACCTTCGCTACATCCGCAAACCGCTTGGCGAAGTGCACGGTAATCCCTTCCTTCAGATAATCCGGCAGTTCCTCGAAGTTACCCCGGTTCGGTTCCGGCAATATCAGCTCGAAAATCTTCTGTCTTCTTGCCGCAATCACCTTCTCGCGCACGCCGCCAATCGGCAGTACATGCCCGGTCAGCGTCAGTTCGCCGGTCATGGCCACGCCTTTCTTCGGCGGTTGATTACGCGCGAGCGAGAGCAGGGCGCTGGCCATCGTCACGCCGGCGCTTGGGCCGTCCTTCGGTGTGGCGCCTTCCGGAACGTGCAGGTGGACGAAGGCTTCGTCGAAGAACTTCGCATCGCCGCCGAATTGCTTGAGGTGCGAGCTGACGTAGCTGTAGGCGATCTCTGCCGATTCCTTCATCACATCACCCAACTGCCCGGTGAGTTTGAAACCGCGATTGAGCGTGTGAATCCGCGTCGCTTCGATCGGCAAGGTGGCGCCGCCCATGCTGGTCCAGGCCAGTCCGGTGATGACGCCGGTGCCGGACAACACTTGCTCGTTGCGAAACACCGGATGTCCCAGTGACGCTTCGAGGTCTTTCGGCCCGAGCTTGATCACCGCTTTCGGATCGTCGATCAGCTTCATCACCGCTTTACGCACCAGTTTGCCCAGTTGTTTTTCCAACTGACGCACCCCGGCTTCACGGGCGTAACCGTCGATCAAGGCCTTGAGCGCGCTGTCGTTGATGCTCAGGCTGCCCTTCGACACGCCAGCCTTCTCCAGCAGTTTCGGCCACAGGTGACGCTTGGCGATGGCGACTTTTTCTTCAGTGATGTAGCCCGACAGGCGAATCACTTCCATGCGGTCGAGCAACGGACCGGGGATCGAATCGAGGGTGTTGGCGGTGCAGACGAAGAGGACTTTCGACAAGTCCATGCGCAAGTCCAGATAGTGGTCGAGGAATTCGACGTTCTGTTCCGGGTCAAGGGTTTCCAGCAGCGCCGAGGCCGGGTCGCCCTGGTAGCTTTGGCCCATCTTGTCGATCTCGTCGAGCATGATCACCGGGTTCATCACTTCGACGTCTTTCAACGCCTGCACGAGTTTGCCCGGCTGCGCGCCGATGTAGGTGCGACGATGGCCCTTGATCTCGGCCTCGTCACGCATGCCGCCGAGGCTGAAGCGATAGAACGGCCGGCCAAGGGATTCGGCGATGGATTTGCCAACGCTGGTTTTACCCACGCCCGGTGGGCCGACCAGCAGCACGATGGAACCGCTGATTTCGCCTTTATAGGCACCGACAGCGAGGAATTCGAGGATGCGATCCTTGATGTCATCGAGGCCGGCGTGGTGTTTGTCGAGGATTTTGCGAGCGTGCTTGAGGTCGAGTTTGTCCTCGCCGTAGACGCCCCACGGCACCGAGGTTGCCCAGTCGAGATAGTTACGAGTGACCGCGTACTCCGGCGAGCCGGTCTCGAGGATCGACAGTTTGTTCATTTCTTCTTCAAGGCGCTTTTGCACCTGCGCCGGCAGGACTTTGCCTTCCAGACGCTGTTCGAACTGTTCGAGGTCGGCGCTGCGGTCGTCCTTGGTCAGGCCAAGTTCCTGCTGGATGACTTTGAGTTGCTCTTTGAGGAAGAACTCACGCTGATGCTCGCCGATCTTGCGGTTAACTTCTGCCGAGATCTCTTTTTGCAGGCGCGCGACTTCGACTTCCTTGCGCAGCATCGGCAGGACTTTTTCCATGCGCTTGAGCATCGGCACGCAGTCGAGCACTTCTTGCAGTTCGGGGCCGGTGGCCGAGGTCAGCGCGGCGGCGAAGTCGGTCAGCGGTGACGGATCGTTGGGGCTGAAGCGGTTGAGGTAGTTCTTCAGTTCTTCGCTATACAGCGGGTTGAGCGGCAGCAGTTCCTTGATCGCGTTGATCAGCGCCATGCCGTAGGCCTTGACCTCGTCGGTCGGCTCGGTCGGCTGGTGCGGGTATTCGACTTCCACCAGATACGGTGGCCGGTGGTGTTTCAGCCAAGTCTTGATACGGACGCGGCTCAGGCCTTGGGCGACGAACTGGAGTTTGCCGTTTTCGCGGCTGGCGTGATGGACTTTGACCAGCGTGCCGTATTCGGGGAGTGCGCCGGTATTGAAGTGGCGCGGGTCTTCCTGGGGCGTGTCCATGAAGAACAGGGCCAGGGAGTGGTGGTCGGATTTGCTCACCAGATCGAGGGTTTCGGCCCAGGGTTCTTCGTTGACGATGACCGGCAGGACTTGAGCCGGGAAGAACGGGCGGTTGTGGATCGGGATGATGTAGACCTTGTCCGGCAGGTTCTGGCCGGGCAGGGCGAGGCCTTTGCCTGAAGAGGTGTGTTCGATGTGTTCGGCTTCGGTGTAGTCGTCTGGGTTGTCCGGGAATTCTTGCTGGTCGCTCATGGGGCACCTGCGCAATGGAGTATGGATCTTAGATGGGGCAGGCTTTGGGTGGTTTCAATGGGAGGGGATGTTTCTGCTTGTATGTTCAGGGTTTTGACAGGGGTCACGCTTTTGACTTGGCGGCCTTTGGGCCGACCATGCTCTTGGGGTTTTGGGTGTATATCGGTTTTTTTGGTGATGGCGGATTAAGGTTTCGCCCTTACGGCGAGTCACCTTTTCCAAACGCCGAAAAGGTAACCGAAAAGGCTTTGCTCCTGCGTGCGGCCCGCTCGCTGGGGCTCGGGGTTCCTTCGCTGCGGGATTGATCCGGGGGGCATCGCCTACGGTTTGCTGCGCTGCACCTCCTCTCGATGTGTTTGGCTGCGCCAAACGGTCGCTGCGCTCCCACCCCCGGATCATTCCCTCCACTCAGCCTTCCGACGTCGCCCTTGGATCTAGATCAAGGGCTGCTGCCGAGCTAACGCTCATCCTGCGAGTGGTGCGGCTGCGCCGCGAGTTTCATGTAGGAGCTGCCGCAGGCTGCGATCTTTTGGTCTCGCTCTTGATCTTGTAGGAGCAAAGCTTGCTCGCGAAGGCGGCCTGACAGCCGACTCTTCTGCTTCAGGTGGACATCAATCCTGTGGGAGCTGGCTTGCCAGCGATGGCGGTCTTAAAGCTCACCAATTTCTAACTGGCTGTAATCAACTCCAATGTGCAATTGAGTCTGCTCGCGATCATTGCGCTGAGACGCTTGTCGGTGGGCGTTGCTATCTAAGCTATATCCCGTCGCCGTCACTGGCTTATTGGATCTAAAAACCTGTCAGATCTGTCAGGTGTTTCTCTTGCGATTCACCCGCACGATCTGCGCTCCACTTTGCAATTCAACGGAGCTGAATATGACTGATGCCAATGTTGTGACCTCAAGTACCTCGGGAGTTTTTACGGCGAAGGTTCAGGGGCAGGAGTTTATAGCGAATGAGGTCAGTGTCTTTTTTGATGGCGAGTATTGGCATTGCTACGGTGCAGAGAAAACCGCCAGTTTCGGGGATCACAGAACGATCTACATTCATGTGAAACAACTGCAACCAGACGACCTGCCCACTTTCCATAAGCTCACGTATCGCTCCCTGTTAGGCAATGTCCTGGAGCGTGCCAGTGCGGATGCAGGTACGGTTACCATTGATTTCAGCCCGACGGCTGGCCGATACCGGATGTCTTTCGATGTAAAGGCCAAAGATCTGTCAAATCTCGATATCGATATTCTGGGTGAATTTGATCTGGTTACGCAGTAACGACCCTGGTTCTACAGGGCTGCACGCGTGGGCGGCTGCGATCGAATGTCAGTCCACTCCGCACGCGCGCAGTGGAGCATCAGCCTTGTGCAGGTAGTTCCACGTTATCCAGCACGCGATTCACCGCCAGCTCTGCCAGCATGATGATTTGCTGGATCGCCAGAATCGTATGCCGCTGCGGCGTATCCACATAAGCGGCAATATCGCTGGTCATGATGCTGGCCGAGGCCAGTGATTCGCAGGCGTGGGCCAGCAGGCTCTCGTTATCCATGTCGCTGACGACCTGGAACATGGTGCTGGGTTTGTGAAAGCGCAGGGTTAAGGCGTTGGGTTTGAGATAGTGGTCGAGGGCGCGTTCGGCGGCTTCGTGGAATCTTTTTGAACCGGGGAATTCGTAGGGGGTAGTGTCGTCCGCTGCGGGCGGGTTGGGTGTTGGTTTGATCACTTTTGACTCCTTGGGAAATGTTGGAGCCATCCCTTTGGTTGCCGCGACGCAACTCGAGGGTGGCAGCTATACGCGGGTTCGCGGACCGACTCCCAAGGCACTTCGGCATACCCGTAGGTATCCCGCGCACAGCCGCCATAAAACAAACCGACAGACACTTATGTCCTGCAGTCAGCGGGCGATTATGCCTTAAGAGGTCGGGCCGCGACGCCCGTTCGCTGAATATGCAGCGACCCCCCGAGCCTATCCAGCCAATTTCCGAGGCACAACCGACGCGACTTGTCGGAAAACTCCGCGCAATTTTCAGCGTCTGTAGGACAAGCACATTTCCCACAGGCCAATGCGGATCAAACTTGTGGGAGCGAGCCTGCTCGCGAAAGCGGTGTGTCAGGCACCGTAGATGTTGAATGTGCTGACGCCTTCGCGAGCAGGCTCGCTCCCACAGGGTCCTCAGGTGTATGCAGAAATGGTGTGCACAAAAAAGGCGATGACCCTTGCGGGACATCGCCTTCTTCTTTACCGCCGCTAACGCTTATTCCGGCAGTTTGTAGGCAATCACATAGTCACCCATTTTGGTGCCCAGCGAACCGTGACCACCCACAACCAACAGGACGTATTGCTTGCCGTCCTTGCCGGTATAAGTCATCGGAGTCGCTTGGCCGCCCGCAGGCAGACGCGATTTCCACAGCTCTTTACCGCTGTTCACGTCGTAGGCGCGCAGGTACTGGTCGAGGGTGCCGCTGAGGAAGCCGACGCCGCCGGCAGTCACCATCGAGCCGCCCATGCTCGGTACGCCGAGGGTGAAGCCGATCGGGATTGGCGAGCTGTCGCGGCTGGTGCCGTTTTTGCGTTTCCACACGACTTTGCCAGTGGTCAGGTCGATACCGGCAACGTAGCCCCAGGCCGGGGCCTGGCACGGTACGCCGAGTGGCGACATGAACGGGTGCATGATCACCGCGTATGGCGCGCCGGTGTTCGGTTGCACGCCAGCGGTTTCGCTTTCGCGTTTGCTGTCGGCGGCGACTTGCTCGCGCGGCACCATTTTCGACACGAAGGCCATGTAGTTCGGGCTGGTGAACAGGATCTGACGCACCGGATCGACCGACACGCCGCCCCAGTTGAACACACCGACGTTACCCGGGTAGATCAGGCTGCCCTGTTCCGACGGCGGGGTGTATTGGCCTTCGTAACGCAGTTCCTTGAACTGGATGCGGCACAGCATCTGGTCGAACGGGCTCGCGCCCCACATGGCTTTTTCGGTCAGTTCCGGGGCCAGCAGGTTGAGGTCCGAACGGGCCTGGGTCGGTGCGGTGTGGTCGCCTTTCACGGCGCCTTGCGGAACCGGAATTTCCTTGATCGGGATGATCGGCGTACCGTCACGACGGTCGAGGACGTACAGGCTGCCCTGTTTGGTCGGGGCGATCAGCGCAGGTTTCACGCCGTCGGCGGTTTTCATGTCGAGCAGGGTTGGCTGGCTGCCAACGTCCATGTCCCACAGGTCGTGGTGAGTGAACTGGTAGTTCCAGCGCACTTTACCGGTGGCCAGGTCCAGCGCGACAACGCCGGCGCTGAATTTCTCGGCGCCAGGAGTGCGGTCAGCGCCCCACTGGTCAGGAGTCTGGTTGCCCAGAGGCAGGTAAACCATGCCGAGTTTTTCGTCGACACTGGCCAGCGACCACATGTTGGCCGAGTTACGGCTGTAGATTTCGCCCGGTGCCAAAGGCTCGGTGGCGTCTGGCTTGTCGCTGTCCCAGTTCCATACGAGGTGACCGTCGTGCACGTCGAAAGCGCGGATCACGCCCGATGGCTCGTTGGTCGATTCGTTGTCGGTAACGTGACCGCCCATGATCACCAGATCACGGGTAATCGCGGCCGGCGAGGTGGAGTAGTAGCCACCCGCGGTGAACGGGCCGATGCCTTGGGTCAGGTCAACCACACCGTTTTTGCCGAAGCCTTCGCAGATCTTGCCGGTGTCGGCGTTCAGAGCGATCAGGCGGGCATCAGCGGTGGGCAGGTACAGACGACGCGGGCAGGCCTGAGCAACGGCTTTGCCAGCTTCGGAGATAACGGCGGACGCAGCATTTTCAGTCTTGGCGTAAGCGGCTTCGTCGTAGTACGACACGCCACGGCAAGTCATGTGCGCGAAGCCTTTGAAGCCGACCGGGCTCTTGATCTGCGGGTCGAAGCGCCACAGTTCCTTGCCGGTGTCCGGGTCCAGCGCGAGCACTTTGCTGTGCGCGGTGCAGGCATAGATCATGCCGTTGGCTTTCAGCGGGGTGTTTTCGTTGGTCAGCTCAACCGGGTCATCAGCGGTCGGCAGATCGCCGGTCTGGATGCGCCAGGCTTCTTGCAGCTTGCCGACGTTGGCCGGGGTGATCTGCTTCAGCGGCGAGTAACGGTCACCGAATTCGGTGCGGCCATAGGCCTGCCAGTCGCCATCCGGCATCGCTGGTGCGGTGCTGGTGGTGTCGGCGGTGTCGCGACCCAGTTCGCCGAAGGTTTCGCCCGGGTGGGTGAACAGGCTGATCAGCGCGGTGAGGCCGGCCAGCACCACAGCCACGGTCAAGCCGCGAGTGCCCATTGGCGCCGGGCCGTCGAGCAGCAGTGGACGACGGAACCATGGCAGCAACATCACGAAGCCGAGAACGAACCACAGGGCCAGACGTGGCACCAGTTGCCACCAGTCCAGGCCGACTTCCCACAGCGCCCAAACAGTGCTGGCAAACAGCACGATGGCGTACAGGCCCAGCGCGGCGCGACGGCGCAGCAGCAACAGAATACCGGTCAGCGCAATGCCGATACCGGCCAGCAGGTAGTACAGCGAGCCGCCGAGCATGCTCAGCTTGACCCCTCCGGCCAGCATGGCCAGGCCCATCAGTAGAAGCAGAATGCCGAGCAGGCTGGGTAGCAGACGGCCCCGACTCGAAGCACTTTCGGTGCTCATAGTGTGATTCTCCGTGACGTTTATGTAGTCCCGCGCTGTAGTCACTGTAGATGACGATTGGGCGCGGGTATGGTTCAGATAAAAACTTGTCTAGCTAACGAATTTCATGTGGGAGCGAGCCTGCTCGCGAAAGCGGTGTGTCAGTCGACTTCTTTGGTGAAGTTGAAATTGCTTTCGCGAGCAGGCTCGCTCCTACATTTGATCCGTGGTGTTGTTTAGAACGAGGACTGGATCTTGATCCCGCCGATCAGCGCGTCGTCGACGTTGTTCACGCCACCGGGGTGGCGGATGTATTGCAGGTTCGGGCGCACGGTCAGCCAGTTCGTCACGTGCACGCCGTAATACAGTTCGGCGCTGTATTCGGTGTCTTGCGGCGGCAGGAACGACGGATCGTCGTAGTCGTAAACGGCGTGGGCCTGATTGCTCGCTTCGGCGTTTTTGCGGTAGGCCGGGTTGACGTGCACGCGGGCGAGGGCGAAACCGATGTCGTCTTTCGCACGAGCATCGAACGGGCCTTTGTAGGTAATGCCGGCCTGCACATAGTTGTCGATGGCGTTGGTTTTCTTGTCGTGCATCGTGCCGTTGGCGAACACGCTCAAACCGCGCGAGTTGTCGCTGGCGACGCTGGTGACTTGCTGCTGAATGCCCAGCCACACGCCGTGTTTGCTCGATGCGCTGCGGTAGGCTTCGCCGCTGAGGGCGGCCGGTTGGCCATTCTGATCTTTATAAGCATCGGTGGCCTTGGCGTTGCTGTAGTAGTAACCAGCGCGGTATTCGCCCGGCAAACCATTGAGCTTCGGCGTCCACACCAACTCGATCGGCAGGATCGCGCCCTGGGTGCCGCTGCCGCTGAGTTTGAAACCGTTGCCGCGATCGAGGTTCGACGGGTTCTGCTCATAGGCGCCGACCTGCGCGTACAGCTCTGGGGTCAGGTGATATTTGACGCGCATCGCCCATTGGCTGACCGGCCAGTTGTACCAGATGCCGCCGACCCAGTTGCCGACCTGCGAGCCGCAGAACGCCAGGTTCTGGAAGTCGCACGGGAAGCTGTTGAAGTCTTCGCCTTCGCCGAAGCGGCCGACCTTGATGTCGAGTTTCTGATCGAAGAATTTCTGCTGATACCACATCTGCGTCAGGCGCGTGGTCTGGCCACGGCCCCAGACTTCCTGGGCGGAAGTGAAGCCGCCGACGCGCGGATCGTTGATCCGGTCGTTGCTGATGTTGTTGCCGCTGCGCTTGGTGATGGTCAGTTGGAATTCTGCATCGTCCCAGCCGAGGATTTTTTGCAGGTCCAGGTGAGTGCCCAGGCCAAACTGATCGCTGTAACGCGCGGTGCGGTCGTGATCGTAGCCACCGTGCAGATTGCTGCCCATTTCGCCGGTGTAATCGAGTTTGAAGTCGTAGCCTTTTTCCGAGAGTTCGGTGCGCGTGCCGTTCCAGTCACCGAGCATCCACGGTGAGTCACTGTCGAACGCGGGCGCCGCTTGAGCGCAGGTGGCGAGGCCCAGCGCGGTGCAGCCGCCAAGGGTGCGCAGTACTGAGGTAGCGCTGTCTCGGGAGAAGGAAAAATCGGGCATGGATAAGTCTTTTTTTGGTGTTTTCGGGATGCAATTCGAGCGCTTCAATATGTCGCAGGCAGTGAAGCGTTTCATCGGAAGGGCGGCAGGATAATGATCTGTAACAAAAAGACAAAGGGCTTTTGCAGACATGCAGCATTTCGCAATCGGTAACAGTGCGGCAAACGGGCGCATTGTGGGCCGTGTGCTGGCCTGCGATCTTTCCGGGTTGGCCTACATTTGAAGGTAGGCCTTCCACCCGATCACCCCCTCGGCTAAGGTGCGCGGCTTCTGCATTTTCACTTCGCTCAAAGGCCTGGCATGAACGAACAAACCCCCGATCCGCTGCACGGCGTGACGCTTGAACAGATCCTCAACGCTTTGGTGAGCCATTACGAATGGTCGGGGCTGGCCGAGCGCATCGATATTCGCTGCTTCAAGAGCGACCCGAGCATCAAGTCGAGCCTGACGTTCCTGCGCAAAACCCCGTGGGCGCGCGAAAAGGTCGAGCGTCTGTATGTGAAGTTGATGCGCACCAAGCGACCGCTCTGAGATGGACGCCGTCTGGCGGCGACGCCTGATCACTTGCGCTGCCGTATTGGGTTGGGCGGGATTGGCTATTCAGTTGTACCTGATTTTCTTCGCGCGTTTGAGCGTCAACGCCAGTCTGTTGGGCGGGCTGGTGAGCTTTTTCAGTTACTTCACGATTTGGACGAACACGCTGGTGGCGACGGTGTTGACCTGCGCTGTAACTGATCGCGAATCCGCCGCACGCCGCTGGTTTTTAAAGCCGTGGGTGAGTAGCGGGATTGCCGTGAGTATTGTCGTGGTCGGTCTGGCCTACAGTATTTTGCTACGGCATTTGTGGCATCCGGAGGGTTGGCAGTTTGTTGCTGATGAATTGCTGCACGACGTAATGCCGCTGCTGTTTCTCGGTTATTGGTGGTTGTGCGTGCCCAAGGGCACGTTGCGCCTTTGGCATCTGCCGGTGTGGCTGATTTATCCGCTGGTGTATTTCATCTACGCCTTGCTGCGCGGGCATTTGCTGGGCGCGTATGCGTATCCGTTCATTGATGTGGCGGTGTTGGGTTATCCACAGGTGTTTATTAATGCCGGGGGGATATTGGTGGGGTTTGTGGTGATCGGGTTGCTGGTAATCGGCCTCGACCGCTGGCGTGCAACCCGATCTTCACATCAGTGAGGAACATGTGCTGGATGAGAACTTGTTGTGAATGAGAACCTGTGGTGAGGGGATTTATCCCCGTTGGGCTGCGAAGCGGCCCCAAAACATTCAATGAGTTGTGTCAGGTAATCCGCAGTATCCGCGCTCAGGGCTGCTTCGCAGCCCAACGGGGATAAATCCCCTCGCCACAAGTCATCATTGACCACAGGTGATCACCAGCCACAGGTCATCATTGACCACAGGTCATCACTGACCACAGGTCATATTGACCACAGGTCATCATTGACCACAGGTCATCAGTAACCACAGGTCATCAGTAACCATAGGTGATCACTGACCATAGGTGATCACTGACCACAGGTGACCACAGGTGATCACTGACCACAGTTCATCACTGACCACAGTTCATCACTGACCACAGGTCATCACTAACCACAGGTAATCATCAACCACAGGTGATCACCAGAAACAGCGGATTTGTGTCACTCCTCTTCAGGAGTGCCTTCAGCGCGCCAGTAGCCGACGGCTTTGATGAGTTGCTCATCCAGCCCGTGCTCATCGATCAGCACCCGGCGAATCTGCCGTGAGACTTTGGTTTCCGTCGCCACCCATACGTACAGATTGCCTTGGGGCACCTGCAACTGTTTGACGGTGGTCAGCAGGTTGTCCTTGCCGCCTTCACGCAATACCCAGATCACATTGACCTGCGCTGCGCTTTCCAGCACTTGTTGCTCGCGGCCGTTTTCCACTTCGATCACCACCAGCGCCTTGCGATTCGCCGCCAGACCTTCGAGGCGACGGGCGATGGCGGGCAGGGCGGTTTCGTCACCGATCAACAGATAGCTGTCGAAGATGTCCGGCACGATCATCGAGCCACGCGGCCCGCCGATGTGCAGGAATTGCCCCGGTTTGGCTTGCTCAGCCCAGGTCGAGGCAGGGCCATCGCCGTGCAGGACGAAATCGATGTCCAGTTCCAGTTTGTCCAGGTCGTAGCGACGCGGTGTGTAGTCGCGCATTTCGGGCATTGGTCCGTTGTCCTTGCCGGCGCCAAGTACCATCGTCTCCAGTGCCGCCGTCTGTTCGGCGTTCTGCGGGAACAGCAGTTTGACGTGATCATCCGTGCCCAGGCTGATGAAACCGGCCAGTTCCGGCCCACCGAGGGTGATGCGGCGCATGCGCGGCGTCAGGTCGACCACACGCAGCACTTCAAGCTTGCGGCGTTTGATTTCGTGCATCACGCGGTGAATGGTTTGGGTATCGACTGCAGTCATTCGGCTTTCTCCGAGGCAGGTTGAACGGCAGGGCCGTCGACGATGGCTTTGGCGGTGTCGTTGAGCAGGTCACGCACGCGCAGGATTTCTTCCGGGCTCCAGCGCCCGTGGTGCATTTGCAGGGCATGGCGCAAGTTGTGCACCGCTTCGTGGATTTCGGCGGGGCGGTCATGGCCGCGCAGCGAGCGTTTGCTGACGTCGATACGCATGCGCACGCCATCAAGCGCCACGGCCTGTTCGCCTAGCGACAAACGCCCGGCCTCGGTAACGCTGTAGCGTTTTTTGCCGCCCTCTGCGTCGCCGGCAATCAGGTCGCTTTCTTCCAGGAAGGTCAGGGTCGGGTAGATCACGCCGGGGCTTGGGCTGTACGCGCCGTCGAACATGCCTTCGATCTGGCGGATCAGGTCGTAGCCGTGGCACGGCTGTTCGGCGATCAATGCCAGCAACAGCAGTTTCAGATCGCCGGGTGCGAACACCCGTGGGCCACGGCCGCCGCGTTCGCGACCGGGACGCTTCTCGAAGCCGTCACGGCCGTCGCCATGTTCGCGGTGGGGGGAATGATGGTCTCTCATTTCTGTCTTCTCTCGTCGTGTTTAGATACAACTTAAGATATATCTTACGGATCAGGCAAGCACAAATGACCAACGGTCGTCACCGCCACCACGAGCGCGACGCGCCCGCAAGGGGGGCACCGGTTAAGCGTTTTTCGCCGCGATGGAAACAATAAAGCCCTATACAGCGTTAATTAAGTTTGGTTAATTACTCTAAAGCATCAACACTTTCCTTGTTTTATGGGCGCTGTAGTTTGTGTCTTACAGAAGTAGCGCGGCGCTTAGTTTTTAAAGTCTGTCGTGATGTAGTACGGGTCTTACAGTCAGCTTGTTATTTTTCCTGAAAGTCGCAATTTTTCTTTCAAGTTTGATAGCACTTTGGCTACGCGTTCGCCGGAAACAGCCTGCTTATTTCATGGTGGGAATAGGGGAGTATTCCTCGGCGCTGAAGGTTCACTTTCTTACATGGCTAAAGCAGGGTTTATTGACTCTTCCGATCCTGTAAGCAGCGCTGGACTTCAGCCAATTCCCACAAAGAAAATGACAGGAAGTTAATCATGCTCAAGCAACTTGCAATCGCTACTCCTCTGGTCTTGCTGACACTGAGTGCTTCGGTGGCCTTTGCGGCCGAAGAATCGCGAACTTCGATCAATATCGTCGCGGACATTCCGAGCAAGGTGTTCCACGCCCAGCCGGTCGATCCGAACTTCGGTAAAAACGAAGAAATGCGCTACGTCATTGGTGCCGGCACGCTGTCTCCGGTTCGTGGCACTTATGACATTCAACACAGCCAGGGCGCCGTCGGCGCTTATGTCGAAGGCGGGCCACAGCCACTGTTCAACGGTTCCAATACCATTGCGCTGACTTATACCTTCAACGGTAAAACCCTCACCGGCGCGTCTGAAGAAGTTGTAGGCGATACCGAATCCAACGGCGGCATGCGTGCCGACCTGGTGATCACGGCCGCCAAACCTGCCGATGGCCAGTTCGGTCTTTACACCGCCACACCGGTGGTGATGTTCGACGCGATTCCACGCGTAAAGCCATAAGGCACGTTTCACTATTGCCTGTCATGGGTGATGGGTTCGCCCGGCCGGTCGCTATCAGTTAGCGCCCGGTCGGTGTTCGGCCGGTCAAACAAAAAGAGTAATCAGTTCATGTTCCCGATGACACCCATCGCGGCAGCGCTTGCACTTTTTTTATGTGCCAACGCCTTGGCTGCGTCCACCGATGCCCGTCATACGCCGCGTAACTTGCTGGCGCAGGCGAAAGGGTTGCCGAGCGAATTCGAAGAGCACTTCTTTGATGTACCACTGGCGGTGCGTGTTGAGTTGGACCAACAGTTTCTGGGCGAGGCGATGATTGTGTTGTCACGCGATGATCGCATCACCCTGCTCGAATTTACCGAAAACATCGACAGCAACTTCAGCGCCACCGAGCGCGATGTCTGGGCCGACTATCTCGGTCGCGGTGTTGCCTTGGGCGCCTGCCAGGGCAGTTGCCCGGAGCAGATGCTCGCCGTGCACTACAACCTGGAAAATTCGCTGGTGTCGATCGTCACCGAAAATGCCGAGCGCGACAGCCAGGCCCCGCGCTATTACCTGCAACCACAAGCCGGCAGCACCGGATTGATCGTACGCAACCAACTCAATCTCAACGGTGGCCAGGATCAGGATCTCGGTGGCCGCTACGGGCTGGTCACCAGCAGCAGCCTGGGCAACTGGACGCAAAGTCTGAACGTGCAAATGGCCCGTCTGGGCGGTTCGGACGAGCAGATGTATCACGCCGTGCAAGAGCTCTACAGCCAGAAGGAACTGCAGGGCAGCTTCCTGCGGCTTGGCTATTTCATGCCCGACTCTGAAGGTCTGACTCGCCAGCCGCGTTCGTTCGGCGCCAGCCCGGACACCGCAGTGGGCGCCATGTACGGCAGTTCCGACAGCCTCGCCATCGACAACCCGAAACCCAGCGTTTATCCGCTCTATGTCACCGCTAACCGCCAAGCTTCGGTGGAGATTTATCGCAACGGCATGTTGATCAACACACAACCGGTCGATGCCGGTTTGCAAACGCTGGATACCCGACCGCTACCCGGCGGCATCTATGAAGTTGAGGTGCGCCTGATCGAAGACGGCCAGATCACCTCCACCACGTCCGAACTGATCTACAAACCGAACAATTGGCGCAATCACGACGAACGCTGGCGTTACAACGTTTTCGCCGGGCGCGAGAGCAAGTTGTGGAGCAACTGGGACGACCAGGCGTCCGGCGGCATGACGGCTGGCGCTGCGTTCAACTACTTGCTGCATCCGCGAGCCATCGTCGGATTCTCCGGGCGGCAGATCAGCGAAAAATTGCAGTACGGCACTTCGATCGACTGGACGCTGGCCAACAACACCAGCGTGTTCGGTAACCTTTATCAGACCGAAGACCACGGCACCGGTCTCGATCTGCAAGGCATGTACAGCTACGGATCGGGCAGTATTTTTCTCACCCACAACCGCAGTTGGCTCGACACCACCAACACCTACGAAACCTTGCCGGACGGCACCCGCGTGCGTCAGCGCAACGTATTCATCGGCCAGACCAGCAACTCGGCGCTGTCGGTCAATCACCGGGTCAGCAACAAAAGCTCGATCAATGCACGGGTGTCGCACAGTGACGGCAACGTCGAGGGCGTTGCTGTTGATCTGGGCTGGACCCAGCGCGGCGAATTGTTTGGCAACGATGCCAACTGGCGGTTTTCGGTGTTCGACCGCCCCGGCAGTTTCAGCAGCGGCGATGCCCGCAATCGTGGGGTCGATCTGAGTCTCAGCCTCGCGTTGGGCGCTCCGGGCGAGCAGATTTCCGGCAGCCTCGGCTCGCGCACTTCGCGCGATGGCGGGCGTGACAACAACGCCTCCCTGACGTACCGCAAGGATTTGCAAGACCACCTGCTGCAAAGCGTCTCGGCCACGGCGATCGCCGACACCTATGGTTTGGGACTTTCCGGTACTGGCAGCTTCCAGAGCGACGCGGTCAACGGTGACGGCTTTGTGCAGCGCTCATCGTTCAACGGCAACCTCACCGGCGGCCTCAACCTGGACAGCACCGTTGCCCTGAGCGGCCAACACCTGACCATGACCAGTCAACACGACCGAGGGGGCGCCGGAATGATTGTCGACGTCGAGTCCGACCTGGACGACATCGCCCTGCGCGCCGACGACTTCAGCGGCGGCAGCGCCAATCTGCGGCCGGGGCGCAATTTCATCCCGATCACCGCGTACAAAAACGGCACGGTGAGCTTCGATTTCGAAGGCAACGACGTGCCCGCCGCCGCGATTCAACCGGCGCGCATGAGTTATCACTTGAACAAGGGCGGCGTCGATTATCGAAAGATCCGCGTGATGAAAACCCTGACCGTTCTCGGTCGCTTGATCGACCCCTCAGGCCAACCGCTCAAGGGCCACCACATCATCAACCACGCCAGCCGTGGCGTGAGCGAAGTGGACGGGTTCTTCTCGATGGAAATGAACGCCGGTGCGCCGACGCTGGAAGTGCGCCAGGGCGATCAATTGCTCTGCCGGTTCCGTTTGAACACGGACGCGGCGCGCGTGGAAAACAATGTGTTGATGATCGGTGATCTGCGTTGTACGCCGGATACCTTGGCGGACGCGGCCATTGCTGCTGAAACCGCAGGTTGATGCTGCCTTTAACCCGCTCACTCGCTGTTGCAGCCCGATGTGGCTGTGTTGCAAATACAGAGGCAAATCAAATATGAAACGTTTGTTGGCAGTTGGTTTTTACCTGTGCGCGCAAGTTGCTGTGGCCGCCCCGCAAATCAATGTCGGGGTGGTTTATGACTATCTGGACGGCGATAAAAGTACGTACCTCAAACGCGTGTACAACGGTGGCGACAGCACGGCTTTTATCAGGATCAACATTCTCGAAATGATCTTCGATGAGCAAGGCGCCGCCCGAGAAATCCCCCTGCAAACTCCCGCCGGCGCCAGCGCTCGTGACGGTTTGATGGCCAGCCCGGCACGCCTGATCGTCCCGGCCAACGGCACCCAAGGCACGCGTTTGCTGTACATGGGCGAGCGGGAAAAAGAGCGCTATTTCCGCGTCCGGTTTGTTCCGGTGGTTCCCGAAAAAGCCGATGAGTTTGCACTCACTGACGAAGAACAGACGGACTACAAAAAGGACTTGGCGGCGGGCGTGACGGTGTTGGCGGGTTACGGCACGGTGTTCTTTGTCCGGCCGAAAAATACTCGGTTCGACAGCGTGATCGACGACGGCAGCGGCCAGTATCAAATCCGCAATAACGGCAACAGCGTCGTGGTCATCGACGAATTCAAGGACTGTGTTGCGGGCAATGAGCAGGACTGCCAGCCAACCACCAAACACCACATCCTGGCGGGGCGCACTTTTCGTTTCGACAAACAGGCCGGGCGTCATTACCGCTTCACCGTGATAGAAGGCGCGGCGAAAAAGAAGGTCGAAGTGAAGGGGTAGACGTCACGCCATTCGGAGGCAGAGGATCAATCATGAACAGGCGAAAAGTTGCACTGGTGGCGCTAACCGGGTTGGTGCTGGCCTGCACTTGCGCCCATGCGGCGCGTGAGGAACATGAGTTTGAAGTGTCGGTGAGCATTCCCACTTCCAGGTTTCATGTGTTGCCGGCCGACCCCGGCTGGATCAGCCGCGAACAGCGCTTGCAGTGGAGTTTGCTGAACTCGACGCTCGGCGGACTGCGCAAGGATTTTGATGTGAAGAACGAGGGCGGTGCGATTGAAGCGCGCCTGGAGGGTTTGGCTTATCTGTCCAATGGCGACGACCGCCACGATATCGGTCTGCAGGTGGTGTTCAACGGCAAAGCGCTGAAGGTTGGCGAAGCGGTCGAGGTGGTGTCTTCGGCCGATGGCCGGCAGGGAAAACGCGTGCTGTTGGAAATCACCCCACAGCCGCCGGACGATGGCGTTTACAAACCGGGAAAATATTTCGGCAACGTCAACATGATGTTCAACGCCGTTTTGCCGGGTGCCTGATAACCCCTAACGCCCGGATGGAGCAGGAAGCAATCATGATCAATTTGTCAGGACGCGTGATCGTCGCATGGCTGGCGAGTGTTGCCGTAACGTCGGCGTCGGCGGCCGAGAAAAATATCGAAGCGCTGTTTCGGCCGGACTCGGCCAACCCGCAAAACAACGAGTTCGTTAACCAGACGCGTTCGGAGGGTTTTTGCCTTCAACTTCCACATCAATGCACACCGGAGGGCCTGTTCAGTCTGATAGCGCCCATCACTTTCAGATCCAGCGGCCCGATTCAGGCTTTTCACACCGATCCGCGGCTAGGCGGGATGGCCAAAGTGCCTTCGCATTGGCAGAAGATTCAAGTCGAGCATGAATCCGGTGCTCAAGAAACGGTGGAAATCCGGATTGCGGGCATCGGTCATGAGTCAGGCCTTTCTGAGGCGGTGACGGTCATCGTGGAAGGCCAGGCCGGGGATGACTACAGGGCGGCGTGGAGTCTTTTGTGGACCGGAGGTGCGTGGCGAGAGGCACCCGCCCCGTGTTTGGGTGTTGGTAGCGCGACGGCGGGTTTTCATGGCTACAACAGCTTCTGGAAAGTACCAGTCAATGCCGGGACGTGTGCGAAGCAGGCACGGTTCACCATTCCGATTTTCCACTATCAGTATTTTGTTTATGGCTACGAGTTGCGCACGCCTAAGCCGCTGACGATGAAGTCGGGTCGATATTACGGGAGCATTGACTACACGGTTGGACCAGGCATGGACTTCGACATGGGCGATCTGATGATCCCCAATGACAATCTGCTCCGGTTGAACTTCACCCTGATCGTCGAGCACATGCTCAAAGTCGAAATTCCACCCGGTGGCACCACGATTGAATTGACCCCGCAGGGCGGATGGCAGGCATGGCTTGACCAGGCTCGCAAGCCGACGCGATTGTTCCGCGATCAAACCTTCAATCTCTGGACCAGTTCGCGCTTCAAGATGCAGATGCGATGTCAGTACGACGCAGGTGACACTTGCGCGGTGCAAGACCCTGCGGGTAATCAGGCACCACTTCAAGTCGCGGTAACGCTGCCCGCAGGCCTGACAACCGAAGGCGGACGCGCCGTGATCCGCCAGCCGCTGCGCGTCAGCGGCGTGGGCACCGAAATGTTCCAGCCCGGCATTTACGTCGATCGCAAACCGGGAACGCTGCACTTCGACATCGAACAGGGTGATGTGGCCAACATGCTGTCTCGCGAGGCCGCTACGTATAAGGGCAACGTCACCGTGATCTGGGATTCCGAGGTCGGATAAACAAGCAAAGACAATCATTGATCCAAGCGCTGTTCGGCGGTTCCCAAGAGGTTTAATGCATGAAGGTTTTACGCGTTTTCCAGCGATGGGCAGGCTCGCTGATTCTGCTGTTTGTGGGGCTGTCATCGGCCAATGCCGAGCAGGTCTTGATCAATGCTTCGTTCAAACCGGACTCGGCTCATCCGCTGCGCAATAAATTTACCAACGACACGCCGGCCAGTGGATATTGCGCGCAGGCCCCCCAGCAATGTAAAGACAATGAAATGTTCAGTTTGCAGGTGCCCATCCAGTTCAATTCGCAAGCACCGATTTTGGCCAATCACGGCTCAATCCGTCAGGGCGCCATGTTCGAGGTCCCGACTCAGTGGCGAGATCTGACGGTGACTCATCTGGGAACGGGGGAAACCAAGACCCTGAAAGTTCGCATCGCAGGCCTGGGCTCAACGTATGTGACCGAAGACATCATGAAACTGGTGGGGCCCCAACCTGATTACCGGGAGGCACACTGGAAGTTGTGGGACGGAACATGGGTAAACACTCCGCTACCTTGTACCTACAGTGGTGTGGCGTTTTATTGGAATCACGCCTACAAGTTTTTCTGGAAGACGCCCAACCAAGGTGTGTGCTCTCGGCAGGCGAGGTTTGATATTCCTTGGCTGCGTTATGACTACCTGGACTTCGCTTACGAACTGGAAACCCCGAAACCGTTGGAAATGTCCTCGGGAGTGTATGTTGGCCATCTGACCTACACGTTGGGTCCCAGAGCTGATTTCGACTTTGGCGACATCATGCTGCCGTCCAGTTCCGCGCTGACGTTGAACTTTGAGCTGGAGGTTCAGCACACGCTCAAGGTGGATATTCCTCCCGGAGGCACTCGTGTGGAGTTGGTGCCACAAGGTGGCTGGCAGGCCTGGTTAAGTCAGGGGCGCAAGCCTACTCGGCTGCTGCGCGATCAGACTTTCAATATTTCGACCAGCTCTCGCTTCAAGATGCAGATGCAATGTCAGTACACGTACCCCGCAGGCGACACCTGCGCGGTGCAAGATCCCGCGGGCAATCAGGCCCCTCTGCAAGTTGCCGTAACACTGCCCTCGGGCCTGACAACCGAGGGCGGGCGCGCAGTGATCCGCCAACCGCTGCGGGTCAGCGGCGTGGGCACCGAACTGTTCCAGCCCGGTATTTACGTTGATCGCAAACCAGGGACGCTGCACTTCGGCATCGAGCAAGGCGACGTGGCCGACATGCTCTCTCGCGAGGCGGCAACGTATAAAGGCAATGTCACCGTGATCTGGGATTCCGAGGTCGGGTGATCGGGTGAAACCACAGCAGTGGTGGTCTGCGGATTCACCCGGTCAGGGTCGTTTCAAAGACCGATTTTTTTCAGGGCATCGCGGGTCTGCTGGCGGCTGAGTTGTTGTTCCTGGTCACCCAGATCGCTAAACAGCCGCTCGTACAGCGAGTCCGGCATCGGCTGCCCGGTCAGCACTTGCTCTTTGGGCACGGCGAGCAATCTCGCCAGATCCTTGATCTTGTCGCGTAACGCCGTTTTTTGCAGATAGGGCTCCGTGGAGCCCGCCCATTCAGCCTGCGCGGTACGCAAGTCGTCGAGCTGCGAGGCTTTTTCCTCAAAGCGGGTTTTATTGGCGTAATACTGATCGGGGTAGGCCTCGCGCAGGAAGTCAGCCCAGAACGGTTGCTCCAGCATGCTGTTGATCAAGCCGTCACCCACCTCCATCGCTTTCACGGTTTCAAAGGCTTGATCGATTTTCGCCTCACTTACGCCGGCGGTCAGGCGAAACAGCATGTTCTGCGATTGCCACGGCAACTGCAGACGGGCGGCCAAACCGGTTTGATAAGCCAGATAGACCTCGACCACGTCCGGGTCGCCCCCACGGCTGCTGATGTCGGCCTGAGCGATATCGTTGACATGATCCAGTCGGGTCGCGCCTCTGGCCAATGTCACCAGTTTTGGCTCAAGCATCTCTCGCGAAGTTGACGAGAGCCGTGCCTCTGTCGCCAGCACTTTGATGCCCATCTGGTTGAACACTTGTGCACCGGCATCCCGACAGTTGACCGGCGACGTGGCCATGTCGAACAACTCCTGACGCAGGTCTTTGTCGACATCAATGGCATGGATCATCCGCCAGACACGGTCACTCAGCTGTTCCCGTGCAGACCCGCCCATGCGGTAGTCGGCCGACCGGGGCAGGTCATTGATAATCCTGAAGAAGCCCACCGAGTTAGGCTCTGAAGCGAGGTCAGGCCAAGCCTCCGGGCGGTAGATACCGCGCCCGGGTGTTTGATGGAACAGCACCTCGTCATTCGCCGGCCAGCGCTTCAGCATGTCGGTTGTGGTCGCAGAGGCAACATGCTCGGGAATCAGTCCCACCGACTTACGATAATTCTCGTAGACGGTGCGCTGAACATCCGGGAGCTGCTCAGTGAGCAGACGGGTACGGGCAACGATGAAGGCGTTGTCGGAGCCCGACACAACATGGGGGATTTCGTTGATCGGATTACCCAGCATGTCGAGAAAAAATTGCCGTGGCCGGCGCTTTTCAAACAACCCTTTGGGCCAGGTCGTCAGGCCGGTGTCGTTCAGCGACAAGATACTCAAGCGCGGCATCCGACTGACATCCGGCGTCAACCCCAAGGGATTTTCGTCCAGACGCAAAGTCTGCAGGCGAGTGAGGTTTTTCAGTTGTTCGAGCGTGTCCGGCGTCAACTGAATGCGGTTACCCGACAGGCGCAGGGTTTCCAGTTGGCGCATCCGGCCAATGCTGTCTGGCAGAGTCTTGAGCTCGCACTTTCTGGCGCTCAATTGACGCACGTGCCGGAAGTCGTCGAGCAATCCAGTGGGCCCCTCATTGAGTGGGACGTTGTCGAGCGTGAGGCTGGTGATCTGTTCGAGCCAGGGCTTCAGATCGGGCAGTTTTTGCCACCAGTGCTCAAGGTTATAGCGGCGCAGTTCCGAGGACAGGTCCAGCGCGTAACCGGTTTGCGGGGTGATACTGGCTTCGCCCGGCGCCGTGAATTTACGCTCGAAACAGGCCATCAGCCTTTCCGACAAATGCAGTCCACCGTCGACCATGAACGACAGATTATGCGTACCGCCATCTCCGGCATCCCAATCGACAACCTGCTCGAAGCGCCACGTATTGAGGGTCACGCGCAGTGTGTCGAGTTCCTCTTCAATACGCCGGATGCCAGCCTCGGCGTCGCCTTGCGCGGTCAATGCCTGAGCGAACCCTTGCACCTGGTTTTCATTGAGGTGCGGGTAGATATCCTGAACGCGTTCGTGCAGGGTTTGCGCGGATCTGGAGTAACCGGGGCCGCCGAGCAATTTGATGGTTTCCGTCGTTGCGGTGCTTCTCAGCGGTGGCTCGGCCAGCAAGGTTCGGCGTACGCTCGGGTGTTCGGTTTTGGCCAAAATCCATTGCTTGAACCCTGCGGCGTCATCGAGGCGATAACCCAGCGCCTGGCGCTGTTCGCTCGGCAGGGCAGCGAGAATTGATTGAAAAAGATCGCTGGCGTGTTCTTGCAGGGGTTGCCCCTCAGCGTCGTAGGCCGTGTATCGGGAGTCCTGATCCTTGATCAGCGTACGCACGGTGGCAGCATCTTCGGCCCCTACGCTGCTGTTCAGCAGGCCATCAAGCGATTGCTGGCGAATGTCGATACGCAGTTGCGCCAGCGTATCGCTATGAATTCGCAAGGCGTTGAGCGCCAGTCGCTCGGTGTCGGCAGTGGCCAGCCAGTCATGATGGAAGCCTTGCCAGGCGTGGGTTGCACGGGCTTCCAGTTGCAGCTCATTGCCCAGTTGTTTCAGGCGCAACGGCAGGTGTTGATGCTGGCTCATCAAGTCGAGTTCGCCCGGCGTTGCGTTGCCCAACAAGGTGTCGGTGATCGTCACCGGCAAGTTCGGCAGAGCCTGTTTCAGCAGTTGTCTGGCTGGACTGGCGGGTGTTTCATCATTTTCGTAACGCTGATTAAACAGCTCGTTGCGCAAGGATTTCGCGCTGCTGGCGATGCGTGCTTGCAGTTGCTCTTCGTTGTCGATGAGCATCGGTGTGCCGTTGGCCTCCAGTGTTTGCAGGATGCTGGACAAACCCTGCCCCTGAACAATTTGCTGGTCACTCAACTCAACCACCAGTTTCTTGCCTTGAGCGGATTTCGCCGCAGTCGATTGCCAAAGCGTCTGGCCGCGGCTGTCTTTGAGTCGCAGCGACACATCGGCGGGCCAAAGCCCCTGCGCCTCGATGACTTGTAACTGGCTGGCCGTATCGCGTTTGCCCAGCGCCTGCATCCACGGGTTTTTACTCGTGACCTGATTTACAAAGCCGCTGACGTCGTGCTCGAGAGTGAAGCGCTGCAACGTGTCAGCCAGCAGGGGCGGCACGCCGGCGTTGTCGCGGTACATGCGGCGCAACACGTCGGGGGAGGTGGCGCTGGTCTTGCGGATCAGTTCGAGTCGTTGCGGATCAGTGAAGGGATCTATCGGATGGCCAATACGGCGCATCAACGTAGCGTTATCCCAGTCTCGCGGTGTTTCGCCTTCAATGACATAGCTCCCCGCGCCGTTGTGCCGAACGGGCAATTCAAGCGCATTCGTGCGGGTCGGGTGTCGGACGCGGAGTTCGCCCGTCGCCGGGTGTTTCGCAACCTCGTAATGATGCTGCTCCACGCGTAACAGGGTTTTGCCCCTGTGCTCATACAAGACCTGGTTGTCTTGCGGGATATCCTGCGAGAAAGGGCCGGTGAAGCGATAAGGCTTGAGGTCTGGTTTCCATAGTCGCGTCGCACCATTGGGCAACCGGACGGCTTTCAGGTTCTCGATAAAGGGTGACACGGTGTAGTGAAAGACTGGCGCCAGTGCCGCGGCGGTAGCGAGGTTTTCGATCACATCGGTCAGGTGGGCCCAGCCTGCCTGTCGGTCACCTTCGCTCAGCTCCACTGCGCCTTCGAGCACTTCATCGAGCAATTGCCCGGCGGTGATGACCAGCATCAATTCGCCCAGCCCCGGTACTACCAGCGCCAAAGCCCCGAAAGTGATAAAGCCGATATTGAGGTAATTGGCCCAGCGCTCCGAACGTGCCTTGGCATCTTCATCGGCGTTGGGCACAGCGATGACCCTGGCATCGCTGAGCAGTCGATCGAGGGCTGCCTCGTGCAACACCGGCCACAGCTCGAAATTCTCCCAGAGCCCTTTGCCCGGAAGGTTGCAGTCAATGATGTGGAAGTTCGGCGCCTCTATCGGTTCCTGGCGTACACCCACGTCACGTGGCGGTGGAATGTCGATGTGCGCAATCAGCCGCTCACCCAGTTGCACCCATTCATGATGGCGCCATTTTTCCACGAACGACTGCGATGGGCCGTCATTGACCGTTTTGATGAACCGTCGGAAGTAGTAGGGCCGATCTTTTTGTGCAACGAAGCGGCTGAAAAACATTTGGTAGGCGGTCGGTTTGCCTGCATCGACGCCTTTATCGCTGCCAATGGCACGGGCGGTCAGTTGGCGGGTCAGTACCTGTTGGAACGCCTGGTAGCTGGGGTAGCGTTTGAGCGGATGTTCGGGGTCGCCAGGAATCCACGCAAACAGCGCGCCGTTGCTGTAGCGCTGAAACTCGCACGGCATGAACAACATGCACTCGCTCAGGCGTAATCCCATGATGCTCAGGCCACGCAAACGCAGTTGTTTGTCGCCATCCATGATGACGCTGTCGCCGCTGACGACTTTCATCAGCAGATCGTAGTCGGCTTGCCGAATGTCTTTTTTCACCAGCGCCAGACAGGCTGCAGTCTGCAAGGACTGCTTGTGATAGGCGCTGTTGATTTGTCGCAACAGGTTTTCCACCAGGCGATTATCCGGTGGGCGCAGGAAGTGCTTCAAATAGCTTTGGTATTGCTCGCCGATGTTCAGGCGCCGACATAAACGGGCGAAAGTGTCGACCTGCACCTGGGTGACTATCGGTTCGAAGTGACCGTTGTTATCCGGGCGGCTGATGAAACACGAACTCTCCTCATAAAAGCCCGGCCGGGTTTCGTCGTATTCAAAGTTGTGCAAGGCCGCTTGCAGCAGTGACAAGGTCTTGACCGTCAGCGCTTCGCTCTTGAGCCCGAAAATACCGAGGCTTTTCGGCGCGTACAGGCGCAACCAGGTGTTGTCGGCATCGAAACTCGCGTCGAGTTTGTGCAGCTCAGGTTCCAGCAGATTTTTTGCAAAGGTTTCGATGCTCTGGATCTTGTCGAACAAGGCGTCCCGTGCGTTTTGTCGCCTGTGAAGGGTTTCGGTGGCGTGTTGTAGCGCTTGTTGTTGATCGGACGAAGCCCTGGTGAACCAGCCCGGGAGCACCGGTCTGGTCTCGCGCAGCTCGGCGCGGCGTTTCGCCGAAGCCTTCAGGAGCACCGGTGGGATGGCCTTTTTCAAGGTCTCGAAGTGAATGCCCCGTGCACGGGAGTCAGACATGCGCAAAATCCTTTTGGCGTTGAAAGGATTTTCAGTGTGCGCGGCTGTTCAGCGGTGCATGCGATACATAGTTATCGTTTGTGTATCGGGGTGTTTGCGGGTTTTACCGCCTGTTTCAGTTGCGCTGGGCGACGACGGGCGCCTCGCACTGGGTATGTGAATCCGGTTGCAGGTATGGCGACAGGATCGGCGCCATGCCTTTGAGCACCTGCACTGGCAGTGCCGAGGTGAACTTGAAGTTCTCTGCCGAGCGGCCCGGCACGAACGCCGTCAGTGTGCCGAAGTGGTGATCGCCGATATAGAACACGAAAGTCGCGGTGCGGTTGATCGACTTCGAACTGAGAATCCGCCCGCCCGAGCCGATGGCTTCGATGCGGTTATCCCCTGTGCCCGTCTTGCCGCCCATGATCAGCGGAGTGCCGTCGGCGGTCTTGAAACTGCCGGAGACGCGCTTGGCCGTGCCGGAATCGACCACTTGCGAAAGCGCCTCGCGCATGGCCGTGGCTACTTCGGACGGCATCACCCGTTTGCCGACATGCGGGTCATTGGTCACGCGGGTTTCGTACGGTGTGCCGGCAGCAAAGTGCAGGCTGTCGATGCGCAGGGTCGGCATGCGCACGCCGTCGTTGAGGATGGTGCCGATCAGCTCGGCGAGCGCCGCCGGACGATCACCGGAGCTGCCGATCGCGGTCGCCAGCGATGGCACCAGGTGGTCGAACGGATAACCGACTTTCTGCCAGCGTTGATGAATCTCAAGGAACGCTTCGATTTCGAGCATGGTGCGAATGCGGCTGTCACGGGCGCCTTTGTGCTTGCTCTTGAACAGCCAGCTATACACCTCCTGACGCTCGAACTGGCTGGCTTTGACGATCTGGCTGAAAGTCGCGTCAGGGTTGTGCAGCAAGTAGCCCATCAGCCACAGATCGAGCGGGTGAACCTTGGCGATGAAGCCCTGATCGGGCAGGTCGTAGCTGCCGGGGCCATAGGAGTCGTAGAGGCGGATCAGCCGATCATCGGTGAGTTTTTCAGTGAGCTTGGCGCCTTTGAGGTGTGCGCGCACGAAAGTGTTGAAGTCTTCCTGAGTGGCATCCGGCAACAGATAACGGTGCACGGCGGCCATGCGGATCGGGGTCGGGCGCATGCTGTCGAGGAAGGTTTCCAGGCGCGCCTGGGTGTCCTTGTTTTTGTACTTTTTCCAGAACTTGAGCAGGAACGAGGTGCCTTCGCGATCCGCGAAATTGGCCAGGTATTCCTGACGGCGTGGATCGCGATCGTCCTTGAGCAGTTCGGCGCTGCTGTTGGGGCCGGAATAGGTGACGTAGCGCACCACGTCGCGCATCAGGCGAATGAACGGCAGGTTGATCGACTCACGCAAAGCATCGCGCAGGCTCGGCATGCGGCCGTTGTCTTCCTTGCGGAAGTTGTGGAACACGTGCAGCCCGCCGCCGGTGAAAAACGCTTCGCCGGGGCTGGCCGAGTATTTACGGTCGAGCGCGGCGCCGAGCATTTTCGACAGATCGCGATCCTTGTTCTGCACCAGATAATCAATGACCCACTGGCTCAGGCGATCCTGATCCGGCACGTCGACTTTCTTCAGTTCCGGCACGCTCATGCCGGCGTATTTATCGTGCAGCTCGGAGATGATTTGCAGGTAGGTGGTCAGCACGCGCATTTTCGCCGTGGAGCCGAGTTCGAGTTTGCTGCCTTCATTGATGTCGAACGGCTGGTCGGTGCTGTCGGTCTGAATGCGCACGCGCGAGCCGTCCGGGGTCAGCTCGAACAGGGTGAAGCTGTAGCGCACTTGAGTGGTGCTGGTCGGGGTCAGCAGACGTTCGCCCATCAAACCGATCTGCGCGGCAAAGGCCGGGTCGGCAAGTTTTTTCAGGTACTCGGTGGCCTGCATTTGCAGGTCGCCTTGCAGGGTGCTGGTGGCGGACAGGTCGAGGCGGTCGAGGTCGTACAGCGGGCGGTTGAGCATCGTTGCCAAGCGGCTGCGGGCGACGCTGATGCCTTTATTGGTTTCGATTGGCTGAATGGTTGGTTGAGTTTGCCAGTCGCGATAAGTGACCTTGCTGGCCAGCGCGGCATCGGCCAGTGCGCTGTCGATGACGCCGTTCTGCTTGAGCAGGCGCAAGTGGCTGTCGGTGAGGTCGGCGAGTTCTTCGCGACCCTTGGTCAGGTAATGCGAAGGGCGGCGCTGGGCGATCATCAGCGAGAGCATTTCGCGCAGCGCGAGGCCTTTGTCGGCCATGGTTTTCGGGTCGGTGGCCGGACTGTTCAGCTGTTCGTTGGCCTTGTTGAAATCGCTGCCGTACCAGACGCGCAAACCTTCGGCCATGCCGTGCACTTCGCCATGCCCCGGCACTGCGGACAGCGGCACACTGTTGAGGTAATCGCGGACGATGTTCTGCCGCGCGCCGAGGGTGTCCGGGCCGTCCTGGTATGCACGCACGCTGGCGGAAATCATCTGGCGGATCTTCTCGGCGCCGGAAACCGTCAGGCCATCCGGTGAGTGGCGATACTTCTCCAGTTGTGTCGCCAGCGTGCTGCCGCCCGCCGACTGGCCGGGCAAATGCAGCAACTTCGCCACTTGCGACCAGGCCGCCATGCCGAAGCGTGGCCAGTCCACCGCAGGGTTGGCGCGAGGCTGTTTGGGATCCAGCAGAAAGCGGTTTTCAATGAATAACAGGCTGTTGACCACCACGGGCGGGATTGCCGCGAAGCTGGAATACAGTTGTTGCGGATAGTTGTATTTGTACAGCGGCGCGGCGCGGCAGTCGGTGATGGTCAGGCCGGCCTGAATTTTTTCCGAATAGGGTACGAACAGGCCTTTGTCGGTGTAGCTGAGCAGGGCAGGGGAAAAGCGTGTCTGCTCGGTAATCACATAATTGCGCTTGAGCAGACGCGGCAGAAATTCATCGAGGGAGCTGTAACCCAGGCGCAAATCGAACGGGCCGTTGCCGGGGTAGTGAATCGCTTCACTGGGGCCAGGTTCCAGTTTGTAGGTCAGTGAGGCGGCGTATTTGCTGACTTCAGCGGACTGAAAACGCGAGGTGCGCATTTCTTTGGCCGCGCCCATACCGATCACGATCGCGATAATCAGCAGCAACAACCAGAAAGCCTTCCAGCCATGCCGATTACGACGTGGTTTTTTGGGGACAGGCGCTTGATCCACACGTTCAGTTGGAACCACAGATTTACTCGAATCGGTTTGCCACAAAGCGCCCATAGTCGATTGATCCATTCACGCAGATTGATCGGACTTGTCTGAAGCTTAGACGGTGGTTGGCGCTGGTGAAAAAATTGTGAAGGGTTGGGGCTGGGGAAGTACTGAATAAATCTGGAAGCAGAGCAGATGGCTTTGAGCTTCGGAGATTTTGTGGCGAGGGGATTTATCCCCGTTGGGCTGCGAAGCGGCCCCAAAACCAGTCACTGCAGTTTGTCTGACACACCGCGGTGACTGGTTTTGCGACTGCTGCGCAGCCGAACGGGGATAAATCCCCTCGCCACAGGGTATCTAAACCATTGAAATCGGGGTTAGAGCCAGCAGGCATCCCAGAGCGGGTAGTCGCCGATGTTTTCAACCAGACCAGCCCGTAATGGGTTGGCCACGATATACCGGGTGAAAGGGAGCAGATCTTCATCATCACGAATCGCACGGTCGTAAAAGCCGCTCTGCCACAACGGCCCTTCGCGTCCGGTCTTATGATTAACGGCCTGAGTGCAGCGCGCTTTTATTGCACCAATGACCTCGGCAAGCGTGCCGCTTTGCAACTGCATCAACCAATGGAAATGATCAGGCATCACCACCCATGCGATGGACTCTACGCAGCCTTGGTCATGCGCCTTGCGAAGCTCTGTCACCAGAAGTCGGCCTGTTTGCCAGTCTGCAAAAACGGGTTGGCGGTCGTGAATGACTGAGGTGATGAAGTAGGCGCGGCCAGTTTCGGAGAACCGGCCTTGGCGCAGACGGTGGGAGTTGGGTTGGACGGTCATGTTGCTTCCTTGCATTGATTGATCACACAACAAGACTAGTGCCAGGTCATCCCACTCGGATCTGCAATGCCTGAAGGAAATTTCTGAAGTGAATGAAGGACCTGTGGCGAGGGGATTTATCCCCGTTGGGCTGCGAAGCGGCCCCAAAACCAGTCACCGCAGTTTGTCTGACACACCGCGGTGACTGGTTTTGCGACTGCTGCGCAGCCGCACGGGGATAAATCCCCTCGCCACTGGAGTTCATCTGCATAGCGAGTGAGTTAAGGCTGGAAGTGGCCGGGATAGAGCTTTCCAACGGTCAATGCTTGCAAAGCAGGGACATGACGGTGCACCAATGCTGTGCAATACTCGGCGCCTTTTTCGGCGGCGAATATTCCTACGAAACGCAGGTAATGCCTCTCCGTAAACCGGGCTTTTGCCGAGAGTTGTCGCTGAATGTTGTGGTTTATAGAGTGAAAAGCCCTGCCCAAGGCTTTTTATACTGCACGCCCCGCTGATCTTGCAGGTTTTGTCCTACAAGACGCGTTCGCCCACGAGGCCGGCGCGGTTTCACGGCAGCCAAGGCTTATCCGCCACCGCTGCGACACTCGGTGGTCATATCCAATAACAAGACGAGGTTGCACCCCCATGCCAGTCGGCAATCACCTGCCTCACGGCGACACCGCTCAGGGCGGTCCGCTTAAACGCGAACTCGGCGAACGGCATATTCGCCTGATGGCGCTCGGTGCCTGTATCGGCGTCGGTCTGTTCTTAGGTTCGGCCAAAGCCATTGAAATGGCCGGCCCGGCGATCATGATTTCCTACATTCTGGGTGGCCTGGCGATCCTGGTGATCATGCGCGCCCTCGGCGAAATGGCCGTGCACAACCCGGTGGCCGGTTCGTTCGGCCGCTACGCGCAAGACTACCTTGGCCCATTGGCGGGTTTTCTCACTGGCTGGAACTACTGGTTCCTGTGGCTGGTGACCTGCGTCGCGGAAATCACCGCGGTGGCCGTGTACATGGGCATCTGGTTCCCCGATGTACCGCGCTGGATCTGGGCCCTCGCGGCGCTGGTCAGCATGGGCTCGATCAACCTGATCGCGGTGAAAGCCTTTGGTGAGTTCGAGTTCTGGTTCGCGCTGATCAAGATCGTCACCATCATTGCCATGGTCATTGGCGGCGTCGGCATCATCGCTTTCGGTTTCGGCAACGATGGCGTCGCGCTGGGCATTTCCAACCTGTGGGCCCACGGCGGCTTTATGCCCAACGGTGTGACCGGTGTGCTGATGTCGCTGCAAATGGTCATGTTCGCCTACCTCGGTGTCGAGATGATCGGCCTGACTGCCGGCGAAGCGAAGAACCCGCAGAAAACCATTCCCAATGCGATCGGCTCGGTGTTCTGGCGGATTCTGCTGTTCTACGTCGGCGCACTGTTCGTGATTCTGTCGATCTACCCGTGGAACGAGATCGGTACGCAGGGCAGCCCGTTCGTGATGACCTTTGAGCGTCTGGGCATCAAGACCGCTGCCGGCATCATCAACTTCGTAGTGATCACGGCGGCGCTGTCGTCGTGCAACGGCGGCATCTTCAGCACCGGGCGCATGCTCTACAGCCTGGCGCAGAACGGTCAGGCGCCAGCCGGTTTCGCCAAGACCTCGAACAACGGTGTGCCACGTCGTGCGCTGTTGCTGTCGATCGCCGCGCTGCTGCTGGGCGTGCTGCTGAATTATCTGGTGCCGGAAAAAGTCTTTGTCTGGGTGACCTCGATTGCCACTTTCGGCGCGATCTGGACCTGGGTAATGATCCTGCTGGCCCAACTGAAATTCCGCAAAGGCCTGAGCGTCAGCGAGCGTGCGGCACTCAAGTACAAGATGTGGCTGTACCCGGTCAGTTCGTACTTTGCGCTGGCATTCCTGGTGCTGGTGGTCGGCCTGATGGCGTACTTCCCGGACACGCGCGTGGCGCTGTATGTCGGGCCCGCGTTCCTGGTGCTGCTGACGGTGTTGTTCTACGTGTTCAAGCTGCAACCGACCCAAGTGACGCAAGGCACGGCGCGTTCGGTTTAGTAAGTTTTAAGCGCTGAAACGACAAAGCCCCGGTCGAAAGATCGGGGCTTTTTTGTGGCTCTCAGGATGTGTGTAAAACCTGTGGTGAGGGGATTTATCCCCGTTGGGTTGCGCAGCAACCCTAAAACCATCCACCGCGGTTTAACTGAAAAACCGCACGCACAGGTTTTACGACTGCTGCGCAGCCGAGCGGGGATAAATCCCCTCGCCACAGGTAACGCATTCACAACAGGTAAAGCATTCGCAACGTTCGGCTTCTTAAGTGGTAGGCGCTGTAACGACAAAGCCCCGGTCGAGAGATCGGGGCTTTTTTGTGGCTCTCAGGATGTGTGTAAAACCTGTGGTGAGGGGATTTATCCCCGTTGGGTTGCGCAGCAGCCCTGAAACCATCCACCGCGATTTAACTGAAAAACCGCACGCACAGGCTTTACGACTGCTGCGCAGCCGAGCGGGGATAAATCCCCTCGCCACAGGTAACGCATTCACAACAGGTAACGCATTCACAACGTTCGGCTTCTTAATTGGTAGGCGCTGTAACGACAAAGCCCCGGTCGAGAGATCAGGATTGTGTAAACCTGTGGCGAGGGGATTTATCCCCGTTGGGTTGCGCAGCAGCCCTAAAACCATCCACCGCGGTTTAACTGGAAAACCGCACGCACAGATTTTACGACTGCTGCGCAGCCGAGCGGGGATAAATCCCCTCGCCACAGGTAAAGCAGTCACCACAGGTAAAGCAGTCACCACAGGCCAAGCAGTCACAACAGGTAAAGCATTCACAACAGGTAAAGCAGTCACCACAGGCCAAGCATTCACAACAGGCCAAGCATTCACAACAGGTAAAGCAATCACCACGGGTATGCCTCTCTAACGACTGCTGGGACCCGAGTAACCACCGGTCTGATAGGCCGATACAAAACCGCGAAGCAGGTTCAAAGCTTTATATCCACCCCGAGGCGCGGCCATGAGAATCAGCGATTTTCTCGTGCGAGAACTTGGCCGCCGTCAGGTCGTGCTGTTTTTTCTGCTCGCGACTTCGCTGTACGTTCTGCCGCTGATCCTCGCCGACTTCCCCTACATCGACGACAACTGGCGCGCACTGGCCGCCGGTAATGCGTGGGCCGGGCAGGGGCGGCTGTTCAGCGATTGGTTGTATCAACTGCTGACTTTTACGGGCGCCGCGCCGGACATCTTTCCGCTGCCGCTGTTGATCGCCACTGTGGCCATGAGCCTGGCCCTGACGCGACTGACCTTTCACTACTTCGCCGAACCGACACTGGCCTGTTGCCTGGTGCCGTTGCCGCTCTGGTACAACCCGTTCCTGCTGCAGAATCTGTCCTACCAATACGACGGCCCGAGCATGGCGCTCAGCCTCGTCGCGGTGGTTTACGCCATTACGTTTCAAGGCTCATCCCGAGTGCAGCGTTGGCTGGTCCCGGCGACATTGCTGGCGCTGGCGATCGGTCTTTATCAGATCAGCCTCAACGTGTTTATCGGGCTGTGCGCAGTAGAGTTGATTCGGGCGATTGACCGTCGAACCGATGTGCTGGAAATGCTCGGCTGCAAACTCGCGCAGCTGATTCTGGGTGTGCTGATTTATGCCGTCACCGCTTACCCGTTCATGGAATCCGGGCGCGGCGAGTTGCTCAACGGGAGCGCCAATCCGTTGCTGCAGTTCGGCATCAATATCGGGCGGGTTTCAGAAAAGGTCGCATTGCTGTTTCAGGGTGGCTACGCATGGATATTCGCTGGGTTGGTGCTCTGTGCATTGGTGGGTGGGTGGCGAATCGGCAGGCAAATCTACAAGCACCCGAAGCAGCGTTTATGGTTTAGCTCGATCGGCTTGCTGACCCTGCCAGTACTCATCCTGCTGGTACCCGGAATCACCCTGCTATTTCGTGATTTCAACGAAGGCGCACGCACGCTGATGGGCTTCGGTGTACTGCTGATTTTTCTGTTCTACCTCGCCCTTCATGGCCTGGCACCGTTCCACCCTCGATTGCCCTTGCTGCTGATGATCCCGCTGCTGGCAACGCTGTCGCTGTCCTTCGCCTACGGTCGCGTGATGACGATGCAGAAAGCCTTCGCCAGCCATGCGCTTTACAGCCTCAGCCACGACATCGCCGCGCACCGGGAACTGCGCGACGCCAAGCGAATTTATCTGTCGGTGAGTTATTCCGATCACTGGTTGATCGGTGCGCAGGCGACTTTCAAACAGCAGCCGGTGCTGCGTTATTTGCTCAATATCGACTATTACCTGCTTGCGGAAAACTTGCCGCGCGCAGGCATCACCAACGTGGTTGCCGAGCGAGAAAGACGCAATGCCACGCACGTCGGTTACCTGGGTTATCCGACGTTTGTGGAGAGCCAGTATTACCGGATTTATCTGATTGGCGATTACGGATTCATTGTGATGAAGGAGCCGCCGCGCCTTCACTCTCTGCATTGGTAGCGCTCACGACCATTCGTCGGAAGAGGGCCTGCGCCTGTAATTTCTGACAGTAGACCGCACCTGCCTCCTGCCTTAGTTTCAAAGCCTGACAACTGGGTGGTGGCAAGGAGTGGCGATGAAAGGATTCTCTGCGCTGATGATCGTTGGCCTTGCCGATGGCCTGATCCATTGGCAAGTGTTTTTCGTACTGTGCAGCGCTGTCGGGTTGACGCAAGCGGCGAGCAACTTTGCGGCATTTTGTGTGGCCGCAGCGTTTTCGTTTTATGTGAATGCGCTTTACACCTTTGAGCCTGGAACCTGTGTTTTCACCTACCTGCTGTTTATCGCGATGATGGGCGGGGTGAGTTTTGCTACGGGTTTATTAGCGGATACGTTCAACTGGCCAGGACTGGTGACGGTTGCTTCCTTTACCGGACTGAATCTGTTGTTGGGATACGTCTTTTTCAGATTCGTGGTGTTTCGCGGGCAGCGCGTGTGAAGCGCTTGCCCGCTGGTTTATTGCGTAATGAATACCCACTGACAGTCATGCTGGATCGCTTCGCACTGGCGGGTGTGATTGTTCTTGCGTTGTGGGTGCGCCTCTATGCAATCGAGCAGCCAGGAATCTGGTACGACGAGGCTTATAGCTTGCTGTTGGCGCGGGAAGCGCCCGCTCGAATCTGGCAACTGACGGCTCTGGATGTACATCCGCCGCTTTACTACGTGCTGCTGCATTATTGGTTAATGATTTGGGGCGAAGGGGCATTGCCGATGAGGCTGACAACTCTTCAGGGATCAGGCTACCGCCAGCTCATTCGGCTCAAAACTGTCCGCCCGCGCCATCTGCCACATCCGCGAATAGAACTCGCCGTTCACTTCTCCGGTGAGCAGTTCCCCCGGTTTGAGGAACACATGCAATTGCGAGAACAGCTTGATCTCAGTCGCCGACATACGCCGTACCAGATGTTTTGCCGACAACTGCGACGGATGCTCAAGCCCGGCAGCGGCAAGCATTTCCGCCAGCGCTTTTAGCGTATTGCGGTGGAAGTTGAACACGCGCTGAGCCTTGTCCGGCACGACCAGTGCACGTTGGCGCAACGCGTCCTGAGTAGCGACGCCAGTCGGGCATTTGTTGGTGTGGCAGCTCTGCGACTGAATGCAGCCGATGGCAAACATGAAGCCGCGCGCAGAGTTGGCCCAGTCGGCGCCGATGGCCAGCACGCTGGCGATGTCGAAGGCGCTGACGATCTTGCCGCTGGCGCCGAGTTTGATCTTGTCGCGCAGGTTCAGGCCGACCAGGGTGTTGTGCACAAACAACAGGCCCTCGCGCATTGGCACACCGATGTGGTCGGTGAACTCCACCGGTGCGGCACCGGTGCCACCTTCCTTGCCGTCGACAACGATGAAGTCCGGGAGGATGCCGGTTTCCAGCATGGCTTTGGCGATGCCCATGAACTCCCACGGATGGCCGAGGCAGAACTTGAAGCCCACCGGTTTACCGCCGGACAGTTCACGCAGTTGCTGGATGAACTGCATCATTTCGATCGGCGTGGAAAACGCGCTGTGGCGCGATGGTGACACGCAGTCTTCGCCCATCATGATCCCACGGGTTTCAGCGATTTCCTTGGTGACTTTGTGTTTGGGCAGGATGCCGCCGTGGCCGGGTTTGGCGCCTTGGCTCATCTTGATTTCGATCATCCGCACTTGCGGGTTCTGCGCCTGCGTAGCGAAGCGCTCCGGGTCAAAACGGCCGTCGCTGGTGCGGCAGCCGAAGTAGCCGCTGCCGAGTTCCCAGGTCAGGTCGCCGCCGTTTTCACGGTGATACGGGCTGATGCTGCCTTCGCCGGTGTCATGAGCGAAGTTGCCGAGTTTCGCGCCTTGGTTGAGTGCGCGAATGGCGTTGGCGCTGAGCGAGCCGAAGCTCATCGCCGAGATGTTGAACACCGACGCCGAGTACGGCTGCGAGCACTGCGGGCCGCCAACGGTGACGCGGAAACTGTTCGGGTCGCTCAATGGCGCCGGGCGCATCGAGTGGCCGATGAATTCGAAACCGGATTGATAGACATCGATCAGGGTGCCAAAAGGTTTGTCGGCGCTTTCGTTTTTCGCTCGCGAATAGACCAGCGAGCGCTGGGCACGGGAGAAGGGCAGGGCGTCGCTGTCGGACTCGAGCAGGTACTGGCGGATCTCCGGGCGAATGCCTTCGACCAGGTAGCGAATGTTGCCGAGGATCGGGTAGTTGCGGCGTACCGCGTGCGGGCTCTGCAGCAGGTCGAACAGACCGATCAGGCTCAGCACGCCGGTGACGGCAGTGATCGGCCACAGCCAGTCGTGGTCGAGAAAAGGCAGGCTGGAGAGGGTGAAAATCACGCAGACGGCAAAGAAGGCGTAGCGGCTCAGGAGTGACAGGCTCATACGGTTTCCCTGGTTCGGACTCAGTGGATTGCAAACCTGTTGGATGGGCCTTTGTGGCGAGGGGATTTATCCCCGTTGGGTTGCGAAGCAGCCCCAAAACCAGTCACTGCGGTTTAACTGAAAGACCGCATGCACAGGTTTTACGACTGCTGCGCAGTCGGACGGGGATAAATCCCCTCGCCACAGGGGATCTATCGACACAGGAAAGCTGTTTCAGGCGTTTTGCGCCTGAAGAAAAATCGAAAACAGCTCGGACTGGGATTTGATCCCCAGCTTGCTGTACATGTGTTTCTTATGGACTTTCACGGTTTCTACGGAGATTTCCAGCTTACGGGCGATTTCTTTACTGGAGCAACCGCTGAGCATCAAACGCCCGACATCCAGCTCGCGGGCGGTCAGTTGCGCGCCCTTGAGTTGTTGCACCGAGGTTTCCAGTTGCAGCCGCCAATCGGCGGAGGCCGGCGCCACACTCTCGTTGAGTTCATAGGGCAGACGCTGGCGCAACAGCGCGAGCAGCCACGGCTGGATCAACGATAACAAGGCGATCTGCTCGCTGCTGAAGCGCTGTTTGCTGCCCAGCGACAGGCACAACGTACGATCGCCCTCAAGCTGACAATTGAACTGGATTTCGTCGGCGACGACATTCAGACGAAAGTATCGCTGGTAATACTCGGTCAGCTCGAAATGCTCGGGCGCCACTTCCCACAGGCGAAACAAACCCGAACGTGATTGCTCGCGACTGGCGATATAGAACGGGTCGAGCAAGTACAGCCCGCGCAGATAGTCCTCGAACAACGGATCGGGAATGCCATCCTCGCCAGGGCTGGCGGCGAAAACCTGCGGGTGCTGCCCGGCGCTGAACAGCAGCGCCACCCAGCTATCGAACGGCATGTACTGGTCGAGCAGACGCACCAGTTGTGCCCAGAAATTCGGCTTGTCCAGCGCCTCGATCAATTGCCCGACGGCGCGATGCCAGGTGATATCACTGAAGGAAAGTGTCATCGGTTTACCTTGAATGGCCGGCCGGTTGCTGCTGCGCATACTGGCCCACAGAAGGCTGGCCGGCAAACTTGTCGTCCGGGCCAACGCCTTCGCGAGCCGGCTCGCTCCCACAAGGGAATGCATTCACCTGTGGGAGTGAGCCTGCTCGCGAAGGCGTCAGATTTGCCGCAGAAGTCATCTTGAAAGTGGCGAGCATTAGCCCGGCGTGGGATCCTGACGACTTTTCGCCCAAGGCTATTTACACCCCATGACACTGACATCCGCCGGTTCGTCCCGCATCATCCGCATCGCCGCTGCTCTGCTGCTTAACGCGAACGGCCAAACCCTGCTGGTTCGCAAACGCGGCACCACTGCATTCATGCAACCGGGCGGCAAAATTGAAGCGCATGAATTACCGGTGCATGCCTTGGCCCGAGAGCTGGAAGAAGAACTGGATCTGCAGATCGATCCAGCGCAAGCAATCTTCCTTGGCCAGTTTTCTGCACCTGCCGCCAACGAGCCGGGATTTGTCGTACAGGCCGAGATCTTTCAGCTGACAATCAACGCCGACGTTTTCCCGGCAGCGGAAATCGAAGAAGTCATCTGGATCGACCCGTTCACCGAAGGCGATGTCGTTTTGGCGCCATTGACACAGGATGTGATCCTGCCGTTTTATCGAGCCTCGCTGACCGCCATCGCCTGATCATCCATGCAAAGGACGTTGCCATGATCCCGCTTCAAGACTTGCTGATATTCGCCGCCGCGGCGTTGCTGATGGTGCTGACGCCGGGGCCGAACATGATCTACCTGATCTCGCGTTCGATCTGTCAGGGGCGCAAGGCCGGGGTGACCTCGTTGCTTGGCGTGGTCGCGGGGTTTTTTGTGCACATGTTCGCGGCGGCAGCGGGTTTGACCGCGGTATTCATCGCCGTGCCGATGGCGTATGAAGTGTTGAAGTGGGCCGGCGCGCTGTACCTGTTGTGGCTGGCCTGGCAAGCGGTGAAACCCGGTGCGCGCTCGCCGTTCGAGGCGCAGCAATTACCGCCGGATTCCTCGCGCAAACTGATCACCATGGGCTTTCTCACCAGCGCGCTGAACCCGAAGATCGCGGTGTTTTATCTCTCGGTGTTTCCGCAGTTCATCACGCCGGAACACGGCTCGGTGTTCACCCAAAGCGTCATTCTCGGGCTGACGCAGATCAGCGTCAGTTTCACCGTCAATCTGTTGATCGCGTTGTTCGCCGCGGGGATCGCTTCATGGTTCGTGCGTAATCCGACGTGGTTGGCGATGCAGCGTTACTTCATGGGGTTTGTCCTCGGCGGCCTCGCTGTACGGCTGATGCTTGAGCAACGCAGGACGGCTTGACCATGTGGATCGAACGGCTGGACGCCAGTCATGCCCTGGCTTATCGGGAGTTGATGCTCGAAGCGTATGACCGCCATCCGCAGGCATTCACCTCCAGCGTGCGTGAGCGCGCGGTGATGCCGTTGAGCTGGTGGGAAGCGCGGCTGACCAGCAAACTGGATGTGGTGCTCGGTGCATTCGAGGGCGGCACGCTGGCCGGGATTGTCGGGCTGGCGCTCGAGCCTCGGGAAAAGGCTCGGCATAAAGCCACGTTGTTCGGGATGTATGTGTCGGCGGATTTTCGCCAGCACGGTCTCGGTCACGAGTTGGTGCAAGCGGTCATTGCCGAGGCGCGAAACCGTCCGGCGCTGCAATTGCTTCAACTGACGGTCACCGCTGGCAACGACGCGGCATTCAACCTCTACCAACGCTGCGGATTTATCCAGTTCGGCCTCGAACCACTGGCCGTGCGTGTCGGTGAAGACTACTTCGACAAAATCCATATGTGGCGGCAGGTTTCTTTCTCGTCTTGAGTTCGAACCCGGTGCGGCAATGCTTCAACGTTTTTTCGGCAGCGGCAGCTTGATTGCGGGTAATGGCTGGTTGACGGACGACAGTTCATTGAAGGTTTGCGGTGTCGACATGATGCCACCACGGCTACCTGATAGCCGTTTGACGTTGATCTCGAAGATCACGTAATCGTTGCCGTTGCTGCTGCGTTGGTGATTGACCACGTATAGCCTGCGCCATTGGGGCGCGGTAACGGTGAACCTCAGGACCAGATCGTAGCGCACACCGTCCTTGGGCAGTTCACGGTCGTATGGGCGCAAATCAACGCTGTCGACGATACCGATAATCGGGTTGGCCAAACCGGGGAAGTAGCTTTCGATGATATGGCTGGCGATCAGGCTGAACTGGTAGTCACCGGGAATGAACCACACATCACGGTAGAAAATGCACCCTGCTGCATCGTCCGGCACACCGCAGTCGGTAAAGTTGCAGAACCTTGGCGCGCCCTGCCATTGACGGATCGAGCCACAGCGTGCAGCGACGTGCTGCTGCCAGCCGTCGTAAGAAAAATCGGCGAAATCGGTGTTGATGTCCGTCCATTGCGAAAGGACGGTGACTACCCATTCGTTGGAGTCTGGCCGGTTGGCCGGCACTGGCCGGGCGATGAATCGGTGGGTGTACTCGGCAAGCGGCTCAAGGGTGTAGACAAAGCTGCCGTGTGGATCGACGTCAACGGTCTCACGCACCTTGCCATTGAGCAAAATCTGTACCTGCTCACCCGGAGTGGCTGAACCCTTGAGCGTCACTTTCGTGCTGGTGGTGCTACCGCCATTACCGATGCTGACGTTGTTCCCGTCGATCAGTGCGCTGATTTCCACGGGGTGTTCTGCCAGACGTGTGATCGTCCAGGCGGCGGACGCTTTTAACGAGCCGGGTGTGTGGGCAATAAAACGATGCTCACCGACAGGGATCGCCAGCGCCGGCGTGTTCCAGGTGTCTTGCGCGCTTGCCGGTATGGTCGTCCATTTCACGCCGTTATCGTCGATCTGCACCGCCGAATTGACCCCGCGTGCACCGCTCAACGTCACCACCGGGCTGTAAGTGCGGGTGTGGTCAGGCACCAGCGCGTTGTTGCGATCCCTCACCGCCAGAATATCGGGAACCGGAATCGGCGATGCAACGGTCAACGTCAGCCGTCTGGAGATGCGCCGAAGTCGTGGTGCTATACCGGTGACGGTGTAGACGAGTTCGACTTTTTCGCCAAGAAAGTCCTCGATCAGCGCGCCGGGCAGCGGGATGACCACATTGATGCCCACCGACTCGATGGCCAAGGTCACTTCGAAGTGTCGGTTGCGTGCCGGGTCGGCGGCCACCCAATCGAGCTCGATGTGGTCCAGGGCGCGCATGTTCGGATACGGGGCAATCACTGCATCGGCGTCAATGGCGGGCACAGCGGGAATCAACAGGTCATTGGGAGCTGCCGGCACGCGGGGTGGCAGCAGCTCGGTCACGGCATCATCGATGAACAGCGACTGGACTTCGGAAGTCCCGAGTAATGAACCGTTGCGATAGAGCTCGTAGTAAACCTTGAGCAGCCCGTGCTGCAAAGGCGCGATGTAGGCACCTTCGACGGTGAACGGAATGTCCTGGCCCACCATCTCGGTGTTGAGCGTGCGTTGCGTGATGTAGTCGAGGACAGGCTTGCCGTTGCGATCCGTACCGATCCAGTACAAGCGCACGCTGTCGCGCAGTTGAGCGGTGTCAATGCGCCGTACCGTAACCACGGTGGCCGGGGTGTCCGAGGGCAAGGCGCCACCCGCCGCATCGCGTACGTGAGGAGCTGGCAGTTGCAGGTCCGGTCCGCTGATGCTGACACAGACACGGCGTGATTCGCGCGTCTGTTGATTGAGGGTCGACGTACACCAGACCAGCGCCCTGCCTTGCGAAATCAAATGTACGAAGGCGTAGGGCACCGTGAAATAGTGCGAGCGGGCGCTGCTTTTGAACTGAAAGGACTGAGTGTGGTTGACCGGACTCTGGTTGGCACTTGAACCGTGCCAGTCCAAGGTCAGCGTGCTGTTGATCGCAAAGGGTGCCGAACCCGATGTGGAGAGCACCTGGACGTCTTCACCCAGCAGACCCTTGAGGTCGATAACGCCATTGGCATCCGCCTGTTCGACGAGGGGCGCGGGCAGTAGATTGAGCGTGGTCCGCACGTTGAGGCTTAGCGGGAAGGACAGCTGAGAGGCATTCTGCACCACATCCCAAATACGGTAGTCGGTGATCATCGCCGCAGCGTCACCGGCCTTTTCAATGAACTCCCGGGTGATGGTGAGGATGACCGGTTGGCCGACCTGTTGCGCCGTGACGGTATGCGAGGCTGCCACGATGCCCCCCCAATACACCACGATGAAATCTCCGCGACGCATGTGGGTGTAGGCGGGAACTTTGACATCCAGGCCGATGACACCTTCGCTGTCGTTATCGAAGAAATCCTTGGTGACGCCGTTTTTCTGCAGGTCAGCACTCACCACCAGGGCGGGCAGCCGTACATTGCCACCAGGGAATGTGGTTTTGATCAGCACCGGCAGGCGTGGCGATTGTTCTTCGTCTTCTTCATCGACAGGTGCGCCCGCGCTCAGGCGGAACACTCCGATATAAAGCTCGCAGACGCCGTCGATCAAGCCGGCCAGCCAAGTGATGATGCGTTGATTGACGGCAGTCACCTCACCTTCAGCGACGATGATGCTGCGGGTACTGTCCAGGTAACGGGCGCGAACCCGGTACTGGTCTTCCTCTTGCTGTGCCTGCCACGGATCGATATAGGCGCGCAGGCCCTCGGGCCCGATGGGTTGCGACGGTGCGCCTGCAAGCATGGCCTGGTTGATACCGCCCAGCACGTTTTCATCGTCCGGCACAGGGATGAGCTGAGGGATCAATAGCGGGGCTATCGCATTGGCTCTGATAGCGCCGGGTTGGGGCGTTGGAAAAAGGTCGACCTGTCGTGTATCGATGTCGTCATCCGAGACGTTCTGAACGATGCTCATGGCAGAGACCTTGCGGGCAAGAAACGTGAACTGGATTGAATGCCGGTAACGGTCTATTGCCAACTGTCATAACTGACAGGTGCGGGGTGTTCTGCGATGAGCGGTAGGTCTTGGGACAGGTTGGGACGTTCGGGGGAAAGATCAAATGATCGCAGCCTTCGGCAACTCCTACGGGGGTCTGTGTAGGAGTTGCCGAAGGCTGCGATCTTTTGATTTGGGTTTTAGCGAACTGCGCTGACACCATCGAGTGTCGAGAACGAAGTGTCCTTCGCTGTCAGCAGGAAATCGCGCATGTACGGCGCATCGAGCATGTCCGCGCGAATGCCGGCATACAGCGTGGCGAACAGACCTTTTTCCCCTAGCCGCTTGCCCTTCACGTACCCGCGCGAGCTGTATTCGTGCAGCGCCCAGTGCGGCATGCCACACACGCCACGACCGCTGGCGACCAGTTGCATCATCATTACCGTCAGCTCGGATGTACGCACCTGCGCCGGTTCGATATCTGCCGGTTCGAGAAAACGCGTGAAGATGTCCAGCCGGTCGCGTTCCACCGGATAGGTGATCAGCGTTTCCGTGAGCAAGTCTTCCGGCACGATGTACGGCTTGCTCGCCAACGCATGTTGGTTCGCCACCGCCAGCATCGCCTCGTAGGTAAACAGCGGCACATAGGTGATGCCGGCAATTTCCAGCGGATCGGAGGTCACCACCAGATCCAGATCGCCCCGCGCCAATGCCGGCAGCGGTGCAAAGGAAAAACCCGAGGCCAGATCGAGTTCAACCTCAGGCCAGGCATCGCGGAACTGGTCGATGGTCGGCATCAGCCACTGAAAGCAACTGTGGCATTCGATCGCCATGTGCAGACGCCCGGCCGTGCCACCGGCCAGACGACTGATGTCACGCTCGGCGGCGCGCAGCAGCGGCAGGGTCGCATCGGCCAGTTGCAGCAGACGCAAACCGGCGCTGGTGAAACGCACCGGTTTGGTCTTGCGCACGAACAGTTGCATGCCCATGCGCTCTTCCAGTTCCTTGAACTGGTGGGACAGCGCCGATTGCGTCAGGTGCAGGCGATCAGCCGCGTCGACGAGGCTGTCGGCTTCACGCAGGGCATGAAGGGTTTTCAAGTGGCGGATCTCAAGCACCGATGGCTCCATGAAAAAAATTTGCTGATTCAGCGATGGTGGTGAGTTTGTCTCATGTTGGCGGGGCTGTCGACAGGGGCTGCTCGCGGCCGCGCAATGACCGCTCGGCACTCTTCATCAAACTGTCACGCAACTGTGGCAGCGCGCTTGAACAAACTTCATCAGACTCGCGCTCTACTGGGGTTCTGCGTTTCGGTGTTTTTCATGCACAAGGTGTTTTTATCAGTCGCGGCCATGTTGGCCGCGCTTTTGTTCGGTGCGCCGTCGATGGCGGCAGCGCGTTGCGATGTCAACGTGCCGACCGAGCACGTCGATCTGCAACAAGTCAGCATCGCTTATCAGAGTATTGGTCGCGCGTCAGATCCGGCGTTGCTGCTGGTGATGGGCCTGGGCGGGCAATTGATTCACTGGCCGGATGAGGTGGTAGTCGCGCTGTGTCAGCAGGGCTTTCGGGTGATCCGTTATGACAACCGCGATGTCGGTCTGTCGACCTGGCGCCAGGCCCCGCTTGAGGCCAATCTGACCTTTGAAGTGCTGCGCTACAAACTTGGGCTGCCGGTGGCGGCACCGTACAGCCTGACTGACATGGCCGACGACGCGCTGGGCCTGATGTCGGCGCTGCACGTCGAGCAGTTTCATGTCCTCGGCGCGAGCATGGGCGGGATGATCGCCCAGCACATGGCGGCGATGGCGCCGCAGCGGGTCGAGAGCCTGACGCTGATCATGACCACCTCCGGCGCTGAAGGCCTGCCGGCACCGAGTGCCGCGCTGGTGCAACTACTATCCCGTCGCGGCGCGCCGAATCGCGAAGTTGCGCTGGAGCAGCAGGCTGATCTGTTGGCGGCGCTGGGTAGCCCGACGGTGACGGATGACCGCCAGGCATTGCTGCATCAAGCGGCATTGTCGTATGACCGCGCGTTCAATCCGGAAGGCGTGAAGCGGCAGATCATGGCGATCCTCGCTGAACCGAGCCGCGTGGCGTTGCTTAACCAGTTGCGCGTGCCGACGCTGGTGGTGCACGGCACGGCGGATCCGTTGCTGCCGGTGATGCACGGTGTGCACCTGGCAGCGCATATCCGCGGCAGTCAATTGAAGCTGATTCCGGGGCTGGCGCATCGTTTTCAAGAGGCGTTCAAGGAACCGTTATTGGCGGCGGTGTTGCCGTATTTGCAGCAGCACCGAGAAGACACTTCGCATTGGGCGCAGATTGAGCCGGTGGTGGGCGGGAATCTGCTGTAGCCGATCGATTTGTGGTGTCTGCTCCGGCCTCTTCGCGAGCAGGCTCGCTCCCACATTGGAGCGCATTCCTTTGTGGGAGCGAGCCTGCTCGAGAAGACACTTCGCATTGGGCGCAGATTGAGCCGGTGGTGGGTGGGAATCTGCTGTAGCCGATCGATTTGTGGCGTCTGCTCCGGCTTCTTCGCGAGCAGGCTCGCTCCCACATTGGAGCGCATTCCTTTGTGGGAGCGAGCCTGCTCGAGAAGACACTTCGCATTGGGCGCAGATTGAGCCGGTGGTGGATGGGAATCTGCTGTAGCCGATCGATTTGTGGCGTCTACTCCGGCCTCTTCGCGAGCAGGCTCGCTCCCACATTGAAGCGCATTCCTTTGTGGGAGCGAGCCTGCTCGAGAAGACACTTCGCATTGGGCGCAGATTGAGCCTGTGGTGGGTGGGAATCTGCTGTAGCCGATCGATTTGTGGCGTCTGCTCCGGCCTCTTCGCGAGCAGGCTCGCTCCCACATTGGAGCGCATTCCTTTGTGGGAGCGAGCCTGCTCGAGAAGACACTTCGCATTGGGCGCAGATTGAGCCGGTGGTGGGCGGGAATCTGCTGTAGCCGATCGATTTGTGGCGTCTGCTCCGGCCTCTTCGCGAGCAGGCTCGCTCCCACATTGGAGCGCATTCCTTTGTGGGAGCGAGCCTGCTCGCGAAGGGGGGCACCACAAACTCCGGGCCAGGTGTATCGTGCAAACTTTCCCGCACGATTTCCCCTCGCGAGGTGTTTGATGAATTCCGCTTTGAAAATCGATTTTGTCAGCGACGTCTCCTGCCCGTGGTGCGTCGTCGGTCTGTATGGCTTGCTCCAGGCGCTGGAGATCTTGCGCAACGAAGTACAAGCCGAGATCCGTTTTCAGCCGTTCGAGCTGAATCCAAAGATGGGCGCCGATGGGCAGAACATCGCTGAACATATTCATGAGAAGTACGGTTCGACGCCGGAGCAATCGCAAAAGAATCGCGAAGCCATCCGCGCGCGAGGCGCCGAACTTGGCTTTGCCTTTCGCACCGATGGCAATAGCCGCATTTACAACACCTTCGATGCGCATCGACTGCTGTATTGGGCGGGGCTTGAAGGCGTGCAATTGCCGTTGAAAGAGGCGTTGTTCAAGGCGTATTTCAGCGATGGCGGCAATCCTTCCGATCACGGCCAGCTGGTGCAGATCGCGGAAAGTGTCGGGCTGGATCGTCAGCGTGCCGAGTCGATTCTGGCGTCAGACGAGTTTGCCGATGAGGTGCGCGAAGAGGAACAGCTGTGGCTGCAACGCGGCGTGAGCTCGGTGCCGACGGTGGTATTCAACGGCCAGTACGCGGTGACGGGTGGGCAACCGGTAGACACATTTGTCGGCGCGATCCGCCAGATCATGGCCGAATCCAAGGGCGGCACCGTTAACGGCTAGCAATGTAGCCCTGTAGGAGCTGCCGAAGGCTGCGATCTTTTTATTTTGTCTTTTTTAAAATCAAGATCAAAAGATCGCAGCCTTCGGCAGCTCCTACCGGGTATGGGGGGTTTTCAGCTGTGCAGGCGGACCCAAACGGTGACGAGCACAGTGGCGGCCATCAACCACGCGACGGCCGCGACGGCCAACGAAGCTTCCAGCCGCATCCGATCCACCATCACGTACAACGTCGCCAGATACACAAAATACGGAATGATCGACCACATCCCGAACACGATCGTGGTCTTCAAATCCTCAATCGAACGTCCCTTGCCGACGATGTAATGCGCAATCAGCGCAAACGTCGGAAACAACGGCACCAATCCCGCGATGTAATAGTTTTTGGTCTTCGACAGCGCCGCGATGATCAGTACCACCGCTGCACCCAGCAAGGCTTTGAAAAACAGATCCACGTGGTTCTCGCTTAATGGCTCAGGCCGTATTTTTTGACTTTGTCGAACAGCGTGGTCTTGGCCATGCCCAACTCAAGACTCGCCTGGGTCAGGTTGCCGCCGCTGCGTTGCAGGGCGTCGCTGAGCAGGTTGCGCTCGAACGCTTCCACCGCTTCGGCAAAGCCCAGGCCTTGTCCGCCGCTGTTGGCACCGGACTTTTTGAACGCCGGCAGGCCAAGGGCAAAGCGTTCGGCGACGTTGCGCAGTTCTCGCACGTTGCCCGGCCAGTCGTGGCTCATCAGGTTGGATAGCGTCTGGTTGTCCAGGTCCGGCAAGGCGCGGTCAAAACGCAGCGCCGATTGCTGGGTGAAGTGTTCGAACAGTTGCAGGATGTCTTCGCGGCGCTCGCGCAGTGGCGGCAATTCCAGCGTCACCACGTTGAGGCGGTAGTACAAGTCGCTGCGGAATTCGCCGGCCTTGCTCGATTCGTCGAGGTCGGACTTGGTCGCCGCAATCACCCGGCAATCGACCGCCACGCTCTGGTTCGAACCGAGGCGTTCGAGGGTACGCTCCTGTAACACGCGCAGCAGTTTGATCTGCAAAGGCAGCGGCATGCTTTCCACTTCGTCGAGGAACAGCGTGCCGCCGTCGGCGTGTTCAATCTTGCCGATCCGGCGTTTGCCAGCGCCGGTAAAGGCGTTGGCTTCGTGGCCGAAAATTTCACTTTCGAAAAGGTTTTCCGGCAGACCGCCGCAGTTCAGTGCGACGAACTGCTTGCTGTGGCGCCGACTGAAATCATGCAGACAACGCGCGACCAGTTCTTTGCCGGTGCCGGTTTCACCTTCTATCAACACGTTAGCCGAAGTGTCGGCGACGTTGGCGATCAGCTCGCGCAGGTTCTGCATCGCCGGCGAACGGCCGATGATGCGTCCTTCAAGGGAATCACGCTCGGCCAGTTGCCGACGCAACGACGACACTTCGCGAGCCAGGCTGCGTTGCTCCAGCGCGCGCCGTGCGACATCGACCAGACGTTCCGGTGAGAACGGTTTTTCCATGAAGTCGTAGGCGCCTTTCTGCATCGCGCCGACGGCCATGGAAATGTCGCCGTGACCGGTGATCAGCACCACCGGCAGGCTGCGATCGCGTTGTTTGAGACGCGTCAGCAGTTCCAGGCCATCGATGCCCGGCAGGCGAATGTCACTGATGACGATGCCGGCAAAGTTGTCGCCGACCTTCTCCAGCGCCTCCTCGGCACTGCCGACGCCGACGCAGGGAATGTCTTCAAGGGTCAGCGCCTGTTGGCAGCCGAGGAGCACATGGGGGTCGTCTTCGACGATCAGCACACTAAGGTCGGGGTTCATATTGGCTCGGCAGGAGTAGGGCTTACCAACGGTAAACTGAGGACGAAGGTGGTGCCACCGCTGGCCGGGTGTTCGACACCCAGATGCCCGCCGGTGGCGGCCGCGAGGCTGGCAGAAAGGGTCAGGCCAAGGCCCAGGCCTTGCTCACCGGGTTTTGTGGTGAAGAACGGCTCGAACAAGTGCTTGCGCGCTTCGGCATCGACGCCGTGGCCGTTGTCGCGCACGCGCAGGCGGTATTTGCCGTTGAACTCTTCGCCCTCCAGCCACAGTTCCGGGTGCGGCTGCGCCTGCATGGCGTCGAGGGCGTTGCCGATCAAATTGATCAAAATCTGTTCGAGGCGTGTCTGGTCGATCAGCAATTGCACATCGATAAATTGCCGGTGAATTTGCAGCGGCGAGTGCTCCAGCCGTGCGCCGAGCAGTTGCAGCGCGGCGTCCACGGCTTTGCCGAGGCTGGCCTGACCGTGATTGTCACCGCGCCGGGCAAACGAGCGCAGGCTGGCGGTGATTCGGCCCATGCGGTCGATCAGTTCGTTGATGGTCTTCAGGTTGGTACTGGCGATGTCGAGCTGGCCGCGCTCAAGAAAACGAATGGTGTTGCCAGACAAGGTGCGCATTGCCGCCAGTGGCTGGTTCAATTCGTGGGCGATGCTGGTCGACATCTGGCCGATGGCGGCGAGCTTGCCGGCCTGCACCAGCTCATCCTGAGCACGGCGCAAGGTCTCTTCGGCCTGGCGGCGTTCGCGGATCTGGCTCTTCAGCCGCTCGTTGCTGGCACGCAGGTCGGTGGTGCGTTCGGTAATCCGACGTTCCAGTTGATTGTTGGCTTCCTGCAAGGCTTCGCGGGCGGCGAGGCGGGTGGCGATGACCTTGCGCCGCTCGTTCCAGGCGATCAGCAGGAACGCCACCAGCGCAAAGGCGACGGCGACCAGAATGCCTTGGTTGATCGCCTCGCGGCGCAGATCCTGCAACGGCGTCAGCAGAGTGAAATTCCACGGTGTATCACTCAGCGGCCGGGTCTGCGCCAGATAGCTGATGTCGTCTTCGTCCGACTGCACTTCGCTGTTGGCCGGAAACGTCAGTTTCTCCACGCCTTCGGACAACGTTTCGCGGGCCAGCGGTTGCAGTTCGTTGAGCGGAAACCAGTAGTACTGCAGGCTGCGGGCGAGTTTTTCTTTGGTTTCTTCGCTCAGCGGAACCACTGACTTGAGTCGGCGGGCAGGGTCGCTGGAGAGAATGATGATGCCGTTTTCGTCGCTGACGAAGGCTTCAAGGCGCGCCCGCTGCCAGCGTTCTTCCATGGCTTCGAGGCGCACCTTGACCACGGCGACGCCGACGATCTTGCCGTGCTCTTCGAGGCCGTGGGCGAGGTAGTAGCCGGGCTCGCCGTTGGTGCTGCCGATGCCGTAGAAACGTCCGGGTTCGCCGCGTATGGCTTTTTGAAAGTAGGCACGGAAGGACAGGTCTTCACCGAGGTAACTGTCGACATCGCGCCAGTTGCTGGTGGCCATGACGCGGCCGGTGGTGTCCATCACGTAGATGGCCCGACTGCGGCTGCGCCGGTTCAGGCCTTCAAGGTAATCGTTGACCGTTTGCCGGTGCTCCGGGGTCGGGTCGGCCAGCAACTGCGGCACACTCGTTTCGAGTTCCAGCAGGCTGGGCAGGTAGGTGTATTTGCTGATCTCGCTTTCGACCGCGCGGGCGTTCAGTTCAAGCTGGCGCTGGCCGTTTTCACTGAGGCTGCGAATGCCAAAGTGTTCACTGATCAGGAAGCCGGCATAACCCAATCCGACCATCAGGATGATAATCAGCGGCGGCAGGAACAAATGACGAATCAGACGGGGCTTCACGGCAAGTGATGGCGGCGCGGCGCGATAGAGATTGGGGTCGCATTTCATCACAGATGCCTTGGGTCAACCACCACAACAAACTTCACCCCTCACCTGTAGTAGCTGCCGCAGGCTGCGATCTGTTGATCTTGCTTTTCAAGGCAAAAGATCGCAGCGTGCGGCAGCTCCTGCAGAGAGAGCGGTGTGGTGCTTTTAGTGCTGCAGGATTTTCTCGAGGAAGTGCTGCGCGCGTTCGGAGCGGGCGTTGATGTCGCCGAAGAATTCCTCTTTCGGGCAGTCTTCGATGATCTTGCCGGCGTCCATGAAAATCACCCGGTCGGCCACTTTGCGCGCAAAGCCCATTTCGTGGGTCACGCACATCATGGTCATGCCTTCGTGGGCCAGTTGCACCATCACGTCGAGCACTTCGTTGACCATCTCGGGGTCGAGCGCAGAAGTCGGTTCGTCGAACAGCATGACGATCGGGTCCATCGCCAGCGCACGGGCAATCGCCACACGCTGTTGCTGACCACCGGACAGTTGCCCCGGATGCTTGTGGGCATGCGCCGACAGGCCTACGCGCTCAAGCAGTTGCAGACCTTTCTTGGTCGCCTCTTCCTTGCTGCGGCCCAACACCTTGATCTGCGCGATGGTCAGGTTTTCGGTGATGGTCAGGTGCGGGAACAGCTCGAAATGCTGGAACACCATGCCGACGCGCGAACGCAGTTTCGGCAGGTTGGTTTTCGGGTCGGCAATCGAGGTGCCGTCGACGACGATGTCGCCTTTCTGGAACGGCTCCAGCGCGTTGACGCATTTGATCAGGGTCGATTTGCCCGAACCGGACGGGCCGCAGACCACGATCACTTCGCCTTTTTTGACCTCGGTGCTGCAATCAGTCAGTACCTGGAAGTCGCCATACCACTTGTTGATGTTCTTGATAGAGATCATACGGCAAACCTTTTTTGCAGACGCTTGACCAGCAGCGAGGCGGCAAAGCTGATTGTGAAGTACACGAGACCTGCGAAGATCAGGAACTCATTCGAGCGGCCAATGATGTCGCCACTGGCGCGCGAGGCGTTGAGGAAGTCGACCAGGCCCACGGTATAAACCAGCGAGGTGTCCTGGAACAAAATGATGCTCTGCTGCAACAACAGCGGGGTCATCTTGCGGAACGCCTGCGGCAGGATGATCAGACGCATCATCTGGCCGTAGCTCATGCCCAGCGCTTGGGCTGCGCCCATCTGGCCCTTGGGAATCGACTGCACGCCAGCCCGGACGATTTCGCAGAAATACGCTGCTTCGAACATCATGAACGCCACGATGCACGAGGTGAACGCACCAATCGGGGTGTCTTCGCCGGTGATCCAGCGCAGCACGAACGGTACTGCCAGATAGAACCAGGTGATCACCAGCAGCAACGGGATCGAGCGGAAATAGTTGACGTACGCGCCGGCCAGTCTGGACAGCAGTTTGTTATGCGACAGACGACACAGCGCGAGAATGGTGCCGAGAATAATCCCGCCGACCACGCCCATGGCCATCAGCTTGAGGGTCATCACCATGCCATTCCACAAACCGGGAATGGCCGGGACGATGCCACTGAAATCGAATTCCATTATTTACCCCCCACGGAGATCAGGCCGGGCACGGAAACTTTCTTCTCGACCACGCGCATCAGCAGCATCAGGCTCATGTTCAGGGTGAAGTAGATCAGGGTCGCCAGGGTGAAGGCTTCGAACAGGTTGGCCGAGAACTCGGCAGTCTGTTTGGTTTGCGCAAGCAATTCCATCAGACCGATCAGCGAGGCCACGGAGGAGTTTTTGAACACGTTCAAAAATTCCGAGGTAAGCGGCGGAATGATGATCCGGTAGGCCTGGGGCAGCAGCACGTTCCAGTAGATCTGCGGCAGCTTGAAGCCCATGGCGCGGGCGGCCGATTCCTGGCCACGCGGCAGCGCCTGGATACCGGTGCGCACTTGTTCGCAGACCCGTGCGGCGGTGAACAGGCCAAGGCACACGACAACGCTCAGGTAGGCCGAGGTGGTCGGGTTGAGATCCTGCTTGTACCACTCTTGCAGATCCGGCGGCAGCAGGTCGGGCACCAGGAAGTACCAGATGAACAGCTGAACCAGTAGCGGCACGTTACGGAACAGCTCGACGTAGCAAGTCGCAATGCCCGCCACGAGGCGGTTCGGCACAGTGCGCATGACGCCCAGTATCGAGCCCAGCAGCAGGGCGATGATCCAGGCCACGATGGCGATGGCAATGGTCCAGCCCAGACCGGAGATGAACCAGTCGAGATAGGTCTCGCTGCCCACGCCGGTGGACTTGAAGAACACGCCCCAGTCCCAGTTGTAATTCATTAGGGTCTCCCCTCGATTCGATCGATGTACAAGTGCCCGCCTGGGGAAGATCCATTCCCACCTGATCTTGAGGATCAGGCACACGCGATCGGCTCGACAGCCACCGGTTCGAGTGTTTCCAAAAAGTACCAGCAGGGAGTGACAAGCTCCTGAAAGGGCGGCGCCCCTTCAGGAGATAAGGTTAGTCAGAAATCAGGCTTTCTTGTCGTCGGCCGCTTTGTCGGTCGGCTCGGCGATCAGCTTCTTGAGCTCGTCGCTCATCGGGAAGTTCAGGTTCAGGCCTTTTGGCGGAATTGGCTGCATGAACCATTTTTCGTAGATCTTGTTGATCGCGCCCGACTTGTAGGTCGCCACGATGGCGTCATCGACAGCCTTTTTGAACGGCTCGTCGCCTTTGCGCACCATGCAGCCGTAGATTTCATAGGACTGAGGAGTACCGGTCACGGCCCAGTCATCAGCCTTTTTGGCTTTGGCAGCTTCGCCAGCCAGCAGGGCGTCGTCCATCATGAACGCAACGGCACGACCCGATTCCAGCATCTGGAAGGACTCACCGTGGTCTTTGGCGGAAATGACGTTCATGCCCATCTGCTTGTCGGCATTCATCGCCTTGAGGATGCGCTCGGACGTGGTGCCGGCGGTGGTCACGACGTTCTTGCCTTTCAGGTCATCGAAATCCTTGTACTTGGAGTCTTTCTTGGACAGAAGACGGGTACCGATTTCGAAGATGCCAACGGAGAAGTCAACTTGTTGCTGACGCTCGACGTTGTTGGTGGTGGAACCGCACTCGACGTCCACGGTGCCGTTCTGCACCAGCGGGATACGGGTTTGCGAGGTTACCAGGTTGTATTTGACCTGCAGGTTTGGCAGGTCGAGGTCTTTCTTGATCGCTTCGACGATGGCCAGCTGGATGTCGTGGGAGTAGCCGACCGGTTTGCCGGACGCATCAGCGATGTAGGAAAAAGGAATAGAGGCGTCGCGATGACCCAGAGTGATGGTGTTCGACTCTTTGATCTTCTTCAGGGTGCCGGTGAGTTCGGCGGCGAAAACTGGCGTGCTGATCAGAGCGGCAGCAATGGCTGCGCCCAGGATATGGGGAACGATGCGCATCAAATTTTCCTCGAATTGTTTTTTTTATGGAGCCAGTTCGTCGGCCCTTTTGTGCTTCGAATGCCTGACGGCTCCTGAAGTGTTGGCACAGCAGGCATTCGTCGAGAGAGTGTAGAGCATGAGTCGTGCCAGACCAGTCTGATGTAGTTAAGTGGATGATTTATAACGTTATTAAAGTTTTGTGATGGTTTGTTTGGGCATAACTGATCCGGTTTACCGAATCGACCGGGAAGTCGCGTTCGGAAAACCGAACGAGCAACAGCCCCTCACCCTAGCCCTCTCCCGGAGGGAGAGGGGACTGACCGCCGCGACTGGAAGAGATGCACCGACGTGAGATACCGAGTCGAACGCAAATTGGGCACCCCACAGAGATCGGCTCCCTTTTCCCCTCTATCCCTTGGGGGGAGGGCTGGGGTGAGCGATTGGGCGAGATGCACCGACTTGAGATACCGAGTCGAACGCAGATTGGGCACCGCACAGAGATCGGCTCCCTTCCCCCTCTACCCCTTGGGGGAGAGGGTTGGGGTGAGGGGGAAAAATTCAACTGACCCAATCAGATATTGAAGAATCCACACAACAAAAAGCCCCTGAACCTTGCGATTCAGGGGCTTTCGTTTAAGCAATGTTCAAATCACGCCGCTTCGATCTTGCTACGGTTCTGTTCGACCTGACCCAGATATGCGGCCAACTTATCTTGCTCTGCCGGCGTGGTGAACAACCCCAGCTTGCTACGGCGCCACAGAATATCGTGCGCCGTGGTCGCCCACTCTTCGCTGCACAGGTAATCGACTTCACGGGTATAGAGCCCGCCGCCAACGTGTTCGCCCATGTCGGCGAGGGTCTCGACACCTTCGAGCATGCGCCAGGTGCGGCTGCCGTACGTGGTAGACCAGCGACGGGCAATCTCGGTTGGCACGAAGTCGAACTTGTCGCGGATCAGCGCGCTCAAGGCCTGCGGTGTGGTCATGTCTTCGCCGCCCGGCAGGGTCGCCGTCGCGGTCCAGCTCGGGCGCATCTGGGTGAAGAACGGCATCAACTGCGCCATCGCCGACTCGGCGAGTTTGCGGTAGGTGGTCAACTTGCCGCCGAACACTGACAGCAGCGGCGCTTCTTCCGTACTGCCCGACAGCGCCAGGGTGTAATCGCGGGTGACAGCCGACGGGTTGTCGGATTCGTCGTTGCACAGTGGACGCACACCCGAGTAGCTGTGCTGAATGTCGTCGCGGCTGATCTGTTTCTTGAAGTGGGCGTTGACCACTTTCAGCAGGTAATCGGTTTCGCCGTCGGTGATTGCCACTTTCGCCGGATCACCAGTGTATTCACGGTCGGTGGTGCCGATCAGGGTGAAGTGGTTCAGGTACGGAATAGTGAAAACGATGCGCTGATCTTCATTTTGCAGAATGTGCGCGTGATCACCTTCGTACAGTTTCGGCACGATGATGTGGCTGCCCTGAATCAGACGGATGCCGTACGGCGATTCCATCTTCAGGTCATCACGGATGAAATTGGCGACCCATGGGCCGGCAGCATTCACCAACGCTTTGGCAGTGATCGAAAACAGGCTGCCGTCGGCACGTTCCAGGTTCAGGTGCCACAGACCTTTGGCGCGACGGGCGCTGACGCAACGGGTTTGGGTGTGCACGTGGGCGCCTTTTTCGCGGGCGGCCATGGCGTTCAATACCACCAGGCGGGCGTCGTCGACCCAGCAGTCGGAGTATTCGAAGCCTTTCTTGATTTCGCTTTTCAGTGCGCTGTCGGCGCCAAACTTGAGGCTTTTCGAACCTGGCAGTTTTTCGCGCTTGCCGAGGTTGTCATAGAGGAACAGGCCGGCACGAATCATCCACGCCGGACGCAGATGCGGACGGTGCGGCAGCACGAAACGCATTGGCTTTACGATGTGCGGCGCCTTGGCCAGCAGCACTTCGCGCTCGGCCAGCGCTTCACGTACCAGACGGAATTCGTAATGTTCGAGGTAGCGCAGGCCACCGTGGATCAGCTTGCTGCTGGCCGACGAGGTGTGGCTGGCCAGATCGTCCTTTTCGCAAAGGAACACCGAAAGACCGCGACCGGCGGCATCCGCTGCGATCCCGACACCATTGATCCCGCCACCGATCACGGCGATATCGTAGATCTCGGAGAGTGGGGGCGTACGCAAGGTAGAGGTGGACATCGGCTGGCCTCGGGCTCTTTTGATTTTCTATATTGGAAATCGAACATTAATGTTCATTTGCGAAAATGGTAGCCCATAAAGACGCGCACAGCCAGTCACGTTCGATTGAAAAAACTCATCGAAGATCAAAAAAAGGAAAATTTTCGAACATGGGATGCGCTTAATGGCGCGAGAGGTGTGTTGTTTGAGTGATCGCTTTCGCGAGCAGGCTCGCCCCCACAGTTTGAAATGCATTCCAGTGTGGGAGCGAGCCTGCTCGCGAAGGCGTCGGTACAGCCAATGAAGATAAGAAGGGTTAAACGACTTCGAGGCGAATCTTGTGCTGGCTCAACAATTGCGCCAGCGCCGGCACCGGCTGCTGATCGGTCACCAGGCAATCAATCAGACTGATCGGCCCAAGTCGAATCATCGCATTACGTCCGAACTTGCTCGAGTCCGCCGCCAGAATCACCTGCCGTGCATTGGCAATGATCGCTTGGGAAACCCGTACTTCCTGATAATCGAAGTCGAGCAGACTGCCGTCTTCATCAATCCCGCTAATCCCGACCAGCGCGAAATCAACCTTGAACTGATTAATGAAATCCACGCTCGCCTGACCGACCACGCCACCATCGCGGCGCACATTGCCGCCGGTCAACAGCACGTCGAAATCATCCTTGGCGCTAAGCATCGACGCCACGTGCAGGTTGTTGGTGATGATCTTCAGGTGATTGTGATTGAGCAGGGCGCGGGCAATCGATTCGGTGGTGGTGCCGATGTTGATGAACAACGAGGCGTGGTCGGGGATCTGCGCGGCGATGGCTTCACCGATGCGTTGTTTTTCATCGCGCATCTGATCGGCGCGCATCGCATAAGCGGTGTTTTCGACGCTGGAGTCGTAGGCCGCGCCGCCATGGTAGCGACGCAGTAAATTGGCTTCCGCGAGCTGATTGATGTCGCGGCGGATGGTTTGCGGGGTAACAACGAACAGCGTGGCCATTTCCTCGATGCTCACATAGCCGCGTTCGCGGACCAGCTCGAGGATTTGCTGCTGACGGGGAGGCAGATTCATGGGGCTTCCTTTGGGCTGCCGTGCAAAATTTGCCCATGATGCCGCAGGAATCCGCTCCCGACCAGTTAGTTGCCTATCAGTCTCTGAAGGTTGGCTTATTCAGCGTCTTCACGCGCCCAGTCACGGGTACGGCTGACGGCTTTTTTCCAGCCTTTGTACAGTTTCTCTTTCTCGACTTCGTCCAGGCTCGGCTCGAACTCGCGCTCGATCACTGCCTTGCCGCGCAGTTCTTCCAGGCTGCCCCAGAAGCCGCACGCCAGACCGGCCAGATAGGCCGCACCCAGTGCTGTGGTTTCGCGCATTTGCGGGCGCTCGACCTGGGTGCCGAGGATGTCGGCCTGGAACTGCATGAGGAAGTTGTTCGCTACCGCGCCGCCGTCCACGCGCAGGGCTTTGAGGCGTTCGCCGGAGTCCTGTTGCATGGCGTCGAGGACGTCACGAGTCTGGTAGGCGATCGATTCCAGCGCGGCGCGGATGATGTGATCAACGCGCACGCCGCGAGTCAGGCCGAACAGCGCGCCACGGGCATACGGGTCCCAGTAGGGAGCGCCCAGACCGGTGAAGGCCGGCACCAGGTACACGCCATTGCTGTCCTTGACCTTGCTGGCGAAGTATTCGGTGTCGTGAGCGTCGTTGATGATCTTCAGTTCATCGCGCAGCCACTGCACGGTCGAACCGCCGTTGAATACCGCGCCTTCCAGTGCATAAGCCACTTCGCCACGCGGGCCGCAAGCGATGGTTGTGAGCATGCCGTGCTGGGATTTCACCGCTTTGTCGCCGGTGTTCATCAGCAGGAAGCAACCGGTGCCGTAGGTGTTTTTCGCCTGACCCGGCTCGACGCACATCTGGCCGAACAGTGCCGCTTGCTGGTCGCCAGCGATACCGCCGATGGCGATGCCGCTCTTGGTGCGACCATAGATTTCCGAGGAGGCTTTGACTTCCGGAAGCATCTCGCGCGGGATATCGAGGATCTCCAGCATCTTCGAATCCCACTCCAGCGAGTGAATGTTGAAGAGCATGGTGCGCGAGGCGTTGGTGTAGTCGGTGACGTGAACTTTGCCGCCGGTGAATTTCCAGATCAGCCAGCTATCAACGGTGCCGAACAGCAGTTCGCCGTTGCGCGCACGTTCGCGGCTGCCTTCGACGTTGTCGAGGATCCACTTGAGTTTGGTGCCGGAGAAGTACGGGTCGGTGACCAGGCCGGTGGTGTCTCGGATGTAGTCTTCGTGGCCGTCGCGCTTGAGCTGCTGGCAGATCTCGGTGCTGCGGCGGCACTGCCAGACGATCGCGTTGTAGACAGGGCGGCCGGTGGTCTTGTCCCAGACTACGGTGGTTTCACGCTGGTTGGTGATGCCGATGGCAGCGACCTGATCATGATGCAGACCCGCCTGGGCCAGCGCCTCAACCATCACGGCGCTCTGGGTGGCGAAGATTTCCATCGGGTCATGTTCGACCCAACCGGCTTGCGGATAGTGCTGGGCGAATTCGCGCTGCGCGGTGCAGACCACGTTCGCATCGCGGTCAAAAATGATCGCGCGTGAGCTGGTCGTACCCTGATCGAGGGCAATGATGTAGTTCTTATTCTGAATGTCGGTCATGTCGATTGCCTTGGACGAAATAAGGGAGAGTGGGCCGTGGCGCAGGCTCGGATTGGCAGAAACCCGCGCCGGCTGTTTCAAGAAGTTCTTGGTTTGCCGTCAATGGCCGGTTCTGCATCCTTTGTAGCAGGTGTGGCGCCGGTCAGGTGACGGGCGATGAGCCCGCGATACCCGGCAGCGCCGAGGCAGGCACCGACAATCGGTGCAAAAATCGGAATCAGGAAGTACGGAATATCACGGCCGCCGGTGAAGGAAATTTCACCCCAGCCAGTAAAGAAAGTCATCAGTTTCGGACCGAAATCACGTGCCGGGTTCATCGCAAAACCGGTCAGAGGGCCCATCGAACTGCCAATCACCGCGATCAGCAAACCAATCAGCAGTGGTGCCATCGGGCCTTTCGGCAAGCCGTTGTTGTCGTCGGTCAGGGCCATGATCACGCCCATCAGGATGGCGGTGATGATCATCTCGACCAGGAACGCCTGAGCGGTGGACAGCACCGGATTCGGGAAAGTGGAGAACACCGACGCTAACTCAAGGCTGGCGGCCGAGCCACGCACCATTTGGTGAGTTTGTTCGTAATCGAAGAACAGATTGCTGTACAGCGTGTAAACCAACAGCGCACCGCAGAAGGCGCCAGCCACCTGCGAAAGAATGTAGAAGGGCAGTTTGCGCTTTTCGAAGTCGGCGAAGATTGTCAGCGCGATGCTCACGGCCGGGTTCAGATGCGCGCCGGAAACGCCTGCGGTGAGGTAGATCGCCATGCTCACGCCGACGCCCCAGATGATGCTGATTTCCCAAAGGCCGAAGCTGGCACCCGCGACTTTGAGCGCGGCGACACAGCCGGTACCAAAAAAGATCAGGAGTGCAGTACCCAGAAACTCGGCCATGCATTGGCCCGAGAGCGATGGTTGCTGTAAAGCAGTTGTCATTGAAAACCTCGTTTTTTGTTGTTGTCTGGCGCGATGCCGTCAGGGCAGGGCGCGATTTTCCCCGGGGCAGGATCCCCATCCTGTTCCCGGTTTACTGCTGGGTGCTGCAATGATGATAATTTTTACATTATTCAGATTCGAAAAAATATAGACAAGAAACAAACCTGTCAAAGGTCGAAAGTGAACCATCGGTCACAATAAAACTATTGGCGCTGTGAATGATCCTCGACGAGGGCCGATTATCGATCTTCTGAAAAGGCTGCAGGCCGCGGGAAACGCGGCGCTGGACTAGAGCCTTTTGTTATCTGATCGCCTAGAATCCGGCGCAGGATTTTTCTGCCACTGCCGAGCCTGGAGCTGCCATGACCCCTGCGTTGGACTTGTTGAAAAAAGTTCGTGCCGAACATCGCGTGCACAGTTACGAACATGACCCGAAGGCCGCGTCCTACGGGCTGGAGGCCGCGGAAAAACTCGCGCTGGAGCCTGCGCAGGTGTTTAAGACGCTGCTCGCGGCCAGTGAGAAAGGCGAATTGCTGGTGGCAGTGGTGCCGGTCGTCGGAAGTCTCGACCTCAAAGGTCTGGCTCACGCGGCAGGGGTGAAAAAAGTCGAGATGGCGGACCCGGCGGCGGCCCAGCGCTCCACCGGTTATTTGTTGGGGGGCATCAGTCCGCTGGGTCAGAAGAAACGTCTGCGTACCTTCATTGATAATTCCGCTCAGGCCTTTGCGACTATTTATGTCAGCGCCGGTCGACGTGGCCTGGAAGTCGAATTGGCTCCTGCTGTGCTGGCCGAGCATACCCAGGCCGAATTCGCCGACATTGGTCGCGCATGAGAATAACCTCGGCTGTATGAAGAAAATTGGCGGGTTCTGTCACTGGCGTTGATCCGAGCAGCGCTGCATGCTCTGCCGACTGACTGAGGGAGTAAGTTATGCAGCTTGATTTTCATCAGGTCGACGCATTCAGTGATCGGCCATTCAGCGGCAATCCGGCGATGGTGTATCGGCTCGACGCGTGGCTCGCGGACGAGTTGATGCAGAAGATCGCCGCCGAACACAATCTGGCGGAAACTGCCTTTTTGGTGCGGGAAGGTTCGGCCTGGCATATCCGCTGGTTCACGCCGACCACCGAAGTGCCGTTGTGCGGTCACGCGACGCTGGCCAGCGCTTATGTGCTGTTCGAGATCTACAAGGAAACGGCCGAGCGTCTGGACTTCACCTGCAAGTCCGGGCCGCTGAGTGTGAGCCGTGGGGATGGCCGCTTGTGGCTGGACTTCCCGTCAATCGTGCCCTCGGAGATTGGCGTGACGTTGGATGTCGAGCGGGCGCTGGGCGTCGAAGCCGTGGATGTGCTCGGGTCCAACGAATTGTTTGTGGTGCTGGAGTCGGAGCAGGCTGTGCTCGATTGCCAACCAGACATGGTTGCATTGGCCAAACTGCCTTGGCTCGGCGCTATCGTCACGGCGCGCGGCAATCAGCATGATTTTGTCTCGCGCTATTTCGCGCCGGCAATTGGCATCAATGAAGACCCGGTGACTGGTTCGACCCATTGCAGCTTGATTCCGTATTGGTCGAAACGTCTGGGCAAGTCGAGCCTGACCGCGTGCCAGCGTTCGGCGCGGGGCGGGGAGTTGTTTTGTCGGCTGGAAGGCGAGCGGGTGAAGATCGGCGGCAATGCGACGCTCGTTGCGAGCGGCACATTGTTTTTGAGCTGACCCAAAAACACCTGTGGGAGCGAGCCTGCTCGCGAATTCGGTCAGTCAAATCATCTGTGACTGATACATCGCATTCGCGAGCAGGCTCGCTCCCACAGTTCTGATCCGGGACGGATCAGAGTGCAGTGCTGTAGCGGCGGACGCCGTTTTCCACTGCCGGAATTTGTGCTGCGGTGCTGCCCGAGGCCTGGAACAACACGAGATGTTCGGCCGCGACACGAATCCCCACCTCTGCACCCACCTGATGGTCAGCATGGCTCGGGAAAATCGACTCCAGCTGCGCGCCGGTAGGCAAGTGCAGGCGATACAACGTCGAAGCCCCAAGGAAAGTTTTGCCGACAATTCGCGCCTTCAACCCACTGTCCGGCGCATAAACAATGTCATCCGGGCGCAGCAAAACATCCACCGCCCCGCCAATCGGCCACGTATAGGCCCGGTTGCCGCGCAGTTCACCCAGTTCGGTCTGCACCGATTCCGGGCTGCCGAGTTGGCCACGAATGAAGTAACCCTGACCGATAAAACTCGCTACATAAGGCGTTGCTGGCTCGTGATACAGGTTGTACGGCGTGTCCCACTGCTCCAGTCGACCTTCCTTGAAGACGCCGACATGATCGCTCACGGCAAAGGCTTCTTCCTGATCGTGGGTCACCAGAATCGCACTGGTGCCACGGGCCTTGAGGATGTCGCGCACCTCATGGCTGAGCTTGCGGCGCAATTCACCATCGAGGTTGGAGAAAGGCTCATCCAGCAACAGCAATTGCGGCTCGGGTGCCAGAGCGCGGGCGAGGGCGACGCGTTGCTGTTGGCCGCCGGACAACTCGTGGGGGAAGCGCTTGCCGAGGTTTTTCAGGTTGACCAGTTCGAGCAACTCTTCGGTAACGCGCTCCTTGTTCGGGTGCTTGCGGATGCCGAATGCAATGTTGTCCGCGACGCTGAGGTGCGGGAACAGCGCGTAATCCTGAAACACCATGCCGATCCGGCGCTTCTCCGGTGCGAGGGTGAAACCGGCGCTGGAAATGGTTTCGCCGCCCAACGTGATTTCACCTTCGTGCACCGGCTCGAAACCGGCAATGGCGCGCAACGTCGTGGTTTTGCCGCAGCCGGACGAGCCGAGCAGGCAGCCGATGTCACCGGCGTTGAGGTGCAGATTGAGGTTCTGCACCACACGTTGATCTTGATAGCCGCAAGCGAGGTTGCGCAGGTTCAGCAGTAATTCATGGCTCATGCGTGGTGATATGCCGGTTCGACGAGGAACTCGAGCAGGGCCTTCTGTGCGTGGAGACGGTTTTCTGCCTGATCCCAGGCGACGGAGCGCGGGTCATCAAGCAGGTCGAGGCTGATTTCTTCGCCACGGTGCGCGGGCAGGCAGTGCATGAACAGCACGTCCTCGGCAGCGAGGTCGAGCAGGGCGCGATTGACCTGGAACGGCGCGAACAGCTTGAGGCGCTTGGCAGTTTCCTCTTCCTGGCCCATCGAAGTCCAGACATCGGTGCTGACCAGATGCGCGCCACGCACGGCGTCCTGCGGATCGCGGACGATGGTCACGCGGTCGCCGGCCCTGGCGACGAATTCAGGGTTGGGCTCGTAGCCTTCAGGGCAGGCGATGCGCAACTGGAAGTCGAACTGGATCGCCGCTTCTATATAGCTGTTGCACATGTTGTTGCCGTCGCCGATCCAGGCCACGGTTTTGCCCTGGATCGAGCCACGGTGCTCGAGGAATGTCTGCATGTCGGCCAGCAACTGGCACGGGTGCAGGTCATCGGACAGGCCGTTGATCACTGGCACGCGCGAGTTGGCGGCGAATTCGGTCAGGGTGCTGTGGGCAAAGGTACGGATCATCACTGCGTCGAGCATGCTCGACATGACGATGGCGCAGTCGCCGATCGGCTCGCCACGGCCCAGTTGGGTGTCGCGCGGCGAAAGGAAGATCGCCTGGCCGCCGAGCTGGATCATGCCCGCTTCAAACGAGATCCGCGTGCGGGTCGAGGATTTCTCGAAAATCATCCCCAGCACGCGGTTTTTCAGAGGCTCGAACAGTACGCCGCGGTTACGCAGGTCCTTGAGCTCAACGCCTCGACGGATCACGCTGACCAGCTCTTCGGGCGTGCAATCCATCAGGGAGAGAAAGTGCCTTGCGCTCATCATTGACTACCTTTTGCTACAAACCGCAGATGCTCAAAGCCTTGTTTAACGGAACAACGGGCGAGACCTGCGGCGTAAGCCGCACGGGGCGACGAAATAGGGGAAGGCGCGATATTGACACTAAATGTCGCGTTTTTCCAATAGGCTACGGTTTTTGCGGGATTCGGAGGGCGGACATGATGTTGCAGTCACGCATTTGAAGCCAAGTTCAGGACAGCAGCGAGCCTCTTTGTACACTGGCCTCGCAGGGCTTGGCAATGCGGTGTGGCGGGGATCGGGTCGCTTGAGTCGGTTTACGACCGTGGCGCCATGCCATCACTTGGTCGGATGCTCAGTCTGAAACATTTGCTAAAGCAAAGTGCTGAGTTATAAATAAGTTTCGAGCGACGCAGGAAGCCCACCGCATGGAATCGAAAGAAAAACTGTTAATGGAATTGCTGGGCCACACGGCTCGCTCACTGACCCATCTGACCGCTTCAGTCACTTCAATGTCTTTTGAACTGTTGCGCAGCGAAGACGAAGTGGTCAAATCCGCCGGGCGCCACATGATCGATCGCATGGCGACCATCAGCGCCGGACTCGACGAACACTGGCGATTGATCGGCGAACTCACCGGCGTACACGTTGCTCACGAGCAGATCGAAACCATTCAGGAAATCCAGCTGGCAGCGCCCCCTCAGTTGCCCTCAAGCTGATTGCGGCGGTCTATCGGCTCACCTGATAGTCATCGATTCACAAGACGAACGTCGCTGGCGTCGTGTCGGCACTCGGGCCATAGTTTTGTTCCCGCGGGCGTGATTGCCCGTCCAGAACAAGACAGAGACTGGCCATGACCAAGACTCTCCATCACCGTGCCTGCCACCTGTGCGAAGCCATTTGCGGGCTGACCATCGAAACCACTGAAACCGACGGCAATGTCGCGATCACTTCGATCAAGGGTGATGCGCTCGACACTTTCAGTCGTGGCCACATCTGCCCCAAGGCCGTAGCGCTTCAAGATATCCAGAATGACCCGGATCGCCTGCGCCAGCCGATGCGCCGCGTTGGCAGCGAATGGCTGCCGATCGCGTGGGACGATGCGTTTGCGCTGGTGGCGGAGAAATTGGCGGCGATTCAGGAGCGGCATGGACAGAACGCCGTGGCGGTCTATCAAGGCAACCCGAGCGTGCATAACTACGGGCTGATGACCCACAGCAATTATTTCCTCGGCTTGCTGAAGACGCGCAATCGCTTTTCGGCGACCTCGGTCGATCAGTTACCGCATCACTTGAGCAGTTACCTGATGTACGGCCATGGCCTGCTGCTGCCGATTCCGGACATCGACCACACCGATTTCATGCTGATCCTCGGCGGTAATCCGCTGGCATCCAACGGCAGCATCATGACCGTGCCTGACGTTGAGAAGCGCCTGAAAGCCATTCAGGCTCGGGGCGGCAAAGTCGTGGTGGTCGATCCACGGCGCAGCGAAACGGCGGCGATGGCCGATCAGCACCTGTTTGTGCGCCCCGGTGGCGATGCGGCGTTATTGTTTGGGCTGCTCAACACGCTGTTTAGCGAAGGCCTGACGCGCGACAGTCACCTGCCGGTCGAGGGCCTGGACGAAGTGCGTGCAGCAGTGGCGACGTTTACTGCCGAGGCGATGAGCCCGTTGTGTGCCGTTCCCGCTGAACAGATTCGTCAGTTGGCCCGCGACTTTGCCGCGGCGCCGAATGCGGTTTGTTACGGGCGCATGGGCGTGTCGACGCAGGCATTCGGCACGCTGTGCCATTGGGTTGTGCAGTTGATCAATCTGGTTACCGGGAACCTCGATCGTGTGGGTGGGGCACTGTGCACGGAGCCGGCGGTGGATCTGGTGGCTTCAACGTCGGGCGGGCATTTCAACAAATGGCAAAGTCGGGTTTCCGGGCGTCCCGAGTACGGCGGCGAGTTGCCGGTCTCGGCGCTGGCCGAAGAGATGCTCACTGAAGGCGAAGGGCAGATCCGCGCGCTGATCACCGTGGCCGGCAACCCGGTGTTGTCGACCCCGAACGGGCGACAACTGGAGCAGGCGCTGGATGGCCTGGAGTTCATGCTCAGTATTGACCTGTATATCAACGAAACCACGCGTTATGCCGACCTGATTCTGCCGTCGACCTCGGCGCTGGAGAACGATCACTACGACACCACGTTCAACTTGTTTGCGGTGCGCAACGTTACCCGCTTCAATCGAGCGATCCTCGCCAAGCCCGAAGGTGCGTTGCATGACTGGGAGATCTTTGTTGGCCTCGCCAAGGCGTTCGCCGAGAAGACCGACAAGGAACTGAAACCGACCATGCCGCCGGCCAAGATGATCGACATGGGCCTGCGCATGGGGCTGTACGGTGACGGCTCGGAGCAAAAGCTCTCGCTGGCGACCCTGTTTGATCATCCCCATGGGATTGACCTCGGTGCATTGAAGCCGAACCTGGCGGCGCGCCTCAAAACCCCTGATCAGCGTGTCCAGGCTGCGCCGCCGGAGATCCTCGCTGACCTTGCACGTTTCGCCGCATTGCAGGCGCCCGCCGCCGATGAACTGTTGATGATCGGTCGCCGGCATGTGCGCAGCAACAATTCGTGGATGCACAACTATCATCGTCTGGTGAAGGGCAAGCCGCGTCATCAGTTGCTGATGCACCCGGATGACCTCGCCAGTCGTGGGCTCAGTGATGGGCAGTGGGTGCGGGTCAGTTCGCGGGTCGGCCAGATCGAGGTGGAAGTGCTTGGCAGCCTGGACATGATGAAAGGCGTGGTCAGCCTGCCGCACGGCTGGGGCCATGCGCGTCCGGGTGTGAGGATGGCGATTGCCAGCGGCCAGCCGGGGTCGAGTGCCAATGACCTGACTGATGAATGCCAGCTCGACGAGTTGTCGGGCAACGCGGCGTTGAATGGCGTGCCGGTGACCGTGGCGGCGGCTTGAGGATGTCTGTCGGGGAGACCGAGCAGCGCGCTCGGGATTCCGTTACAATGCGCCACCGTGCCGACCCATGAGTCGGAAAGTTCAGCCGAGGTGCTCCATGGATATCATCGAAACGATTAAAGAGCAGATTGCCAACAACACCATTCTGCTTTACATGAAAGGTTCGCCGAATGCCCCACAGTGTGGCTTCTCCGCGAAAGCTGCACAGGCTGTCATGGCGTGTGGCGAAAAGTTTGCGTACGTCGACATCCTGCAGAACCCGGAAATCCGCGCCAACCTGCCAAAGTACGCTAACTGGCCAACTTTCCCACAACTGTGGGTGGGTGGTGAGCTTGTCGGCGGTAGCGACATCATGACCGAAATGTCTGCTGACGGCTCGCTGCAAAGCACCATCAAGGCTGCTGTTGAAGCGGCTGCGGCGAACAAGTCGGAAGCCTGATGCTTTTGTTGTAGGAGCAAAGCTTGCTCGCGAAAAACCATAACGCGGTGTGTCTGTAGCACCGCGGCGCTTTCTTCGCTGGCAAGCCATGCTCCTACAGAAAAGCCAATAAAAAGCCCCGCACCTCGAAAGAGGGCGGGGCTTTTTAGTGCGTTCGCAAAGTTACTGCAAGTTACCGGTGCAATCTGAAACGATCGCAGCCAGCGTCAGCACTTACTCTTCGCCCATCTGCGACTGCAGGTAATTCTCAAGACCGACTTTATCGATCAGACCCAGTTGGGTTTCCAGCCAGTCGATGTGTTCTTCTTCGGATTCGAGAATGTCTTCGAGCAGTTCACGGCTACCGAAGTCGCCCACGGTTTCGCAATGCGCGATCGCGGCTTTCAGGTCTGCGTGACCGGTCTTCTCGATACGCAGGTCACACTCCAGCATTTCCTGGGTGTGCTCGCCAATGTGCAGCTTGCCCAGGTCCTGCACGTTTGGCAGGCCTTCGAGGAACAGGATGCGCTTGATCAGCTTGTCCGCGTGCTTCATCTCATCGATGGATTCTTTGTATTCGTGCTTGCCGAGCTTGTTCAGACCCCAATCTTCATACATACGGGCATGCAGGAAGTACTGATTGATCGCGACCAGCTCATTGGCAAGGATCTTGTTGAGATGCTGGATGACTGTAATGTCGCCTTTCATGATCGGAGTCCTGCCCTGTAATAGCTGTATATGCGGCAGAGTTTGAGCTTCGTATTTATAAGTGTCAAACCTAAGTTATTGAATAATATATGAAAATTAATCGGAATAAGAATGTTTGTGTTCCGCGTCTTGAGCCTAAGCAGTTGATTTACAGGCATAAAAAAACCGGACATGAGTCCGGTTCTTTGAAATAGGGTGTTATTACGCAGCAGTAAATTCTACCGGGTAGGGGATCGCGGCCTGGGCGGTTTGCAGCTTGGTCAGGGTTTCGCGAACCACTTCCTTGGCAAGACAGGCACATTTGCCGCATTGGCTGGCGACGCCGGTGGCCTGGCGTACTTCTTTATAGCTGCAGCAACCTTCATAGATCGCTTCGCGGATCTGTCCGTCGGTGACGCCAGTGCAGAGACAAACATACATAAGTGAGAACCGTCGCTGGTTGTGACTCAATTGCGATGGATCTTAATGTTAACGAGAATGATTGTCAAAGTGCTTTCGGAAGACTTCATCTGATTGACAGCTGTGGCTGACGAACGGTGATCACTGGCTAATTGCCTGGCCCTGTAAATGCAGCGTGGTTATCCGCCTCCTTTTTAAAAACCGTTAAGGACAGGCGAAACACGCAGTGTATGATGGTCGGCCCTTGCGAAGGGGGTTCGTGTCACAGGGCTGTCGTCTGAGGATGGCAGGCTGGCCCGAACCCTGAACTTCAAGTTTTTACACCAGGAGATATCAATGAGCGTACTCGTAGGCAAACAAGCCCCTGACTTCACCGTCCCGGCCGTACTCGGCAATGGCGAGATCGTTGACAGCTTCACCCTGTCCTCGGCCATCAAAGGCAAATACGGCCTGGTGTTCTTCTATCCACTGGACTTCACCTTCGTCTGCCCGTCCGAGCTGATCGCTCTGGACAACCGCATGGCTGACTTCAAAGCGCGCAACGTTGAAGTGATCGCTGTGTCGATCGACTCGCACTTCACCCACAACGCCTGGCGCAACACCCCAGTCAACAATGGCGGCATCGGCCAGGTGAAATACACCATGGCTGCCGACATGAAGCACGACATCGCCAAGGCTTACGACGTTGAATCGGAAGGCGGCGTAGCTTTCCGTGGCGCGTTCCTGATCGACGACAAAGGCGTTGTCCGCTCGCAGATCATCAACGACCTGCCGCTGGGCCGTAACATGGAAGAGCTGATCCGTCTGGTCGACGCTCTGCAATTCCACGAAGAGCACGGCGAAGTCTGCCCTGCCAACTGGAAAAAAGGCGACAAAGGCATGAACGCTTCGCCAGAAGGCGTTGCTGCTTACCTGACCGAGAACGCTGCTGCCCTGTAAGGCGCAACGTCGAGGTACAAAAAAACCGGCCCAAGTGGCCGGTTTTTTTATGTGGAGAATTAATTGGAACACCCTCTCGGCATCATTTGTTTCAAATGCGCGGAAAAAATACTGGATGACTGAACAGTGGTTGGATAGGGTTGTGCTCGAGCAATAACGGGGCACAGGGGCGATTGCCTGGTCCGGTATTGCGCCTCACTTCGTAAGGACGGTGCAATGGATTGCATGATGCAGAAGGGGATTCAAATGCCGAGTAGCTTGGACGTTGCGGATTATTTCCTCTGCCTGGAAGGGCATGAGGGCGAGATCTCCAATCTCAAAATTCAAAAAATGGTTTATTACGCTCAAGGGTTCAGTCTGGCCGTCCATGGCGAAGCACTCTTCCCTGAAAAGCTGGAAGCGTGGATGCACGGGCCAGTGGTTCCGGATCTGTATCGAAGATTCAGCCAATTTGGCTCGAGTGCCATTCCTCCTCCAAGTGATTTCAATCCAGATGTTTTCAGTGCCAAACAACAAAGTCTGCTCAACGAAGTGTTCGACGTTTATGGCCAATTCTCGGCGTGGAAACTACGTCAGTTGACGCATGAAGAAGCCCCTTGGCATAGAAACTTCAAGGAAGGGGAGTTCAGCCGAGAAATTCCAGCCTGTGAGATGCAGGAGTATTTCCGGGAGCATTTGGTGAACTGAACAATGGCCAGGTTCAAACGCAGGGAACGCGATGCGGCGGTTGCAGTAACGGCACGGACGTCAACCATCGAAAAGGATTCATCAGAAGCACGACCTCCGATTTTCTCATTTGAGTATTTGCAGAATGGTTGGTGCATTCAAGATTGCGAGGCCGTCGAGCGGTCGAAAATGCTTGAGCGTCTGAGGATTCTGGGAAAAATGCCTTGGAGAGAATTGCGCAAAGAACATAGGCATCGATATGGCTGTGAAACGATCGAGAGAACCAGCTTGAAAGTCGGGATACCTGATTTTTTGACAGGTGATGTCAGATTGTTGGTGTTTCGGGCTTTCGAACGTGTAGCGATGGTGGGTTACAAGAGCCATCGAGTTTTTTACGTGGTGTGGATTGATCGAGAATTTAAGCTCTATAAGCATTAAACAAAAAACCGGCCCAAGTGGCCGGTTTTTTTATGCTCGATAGAAATCCGACGAGTATCAGTCGTCGAAGTCTTCCCAGCCGCCCATCTGTTTCCAGCGGTTGACGATGCCACAGAACAGCTCAGCGGTTTTCTCGGTGTCGTAACGCGCCGAGTGCGCCTCACGGCCATCGAAATCGATGTCGGCTGCCTGACAGGCTTTTGCCAGTACGGTTTGACCGTACGCCAGGCCAGCCAGTGTCGCGGTATCGAAACTGGAGAACGGGTGAAACGGGTTGCGCTTCATGTCCAGCCGCGCAACGGCGGCGTTCAGGAAGCCGAGGTCGAAGCTGCTGTTGTGGCCGACCAGAATCGCGCGCTTGCAGCCATTGGCCTTCAGCGCCTTGCGGATGCCACGGAAGATGTCGGTCAGCGCGGTTTCTTCGCTGACCGCCATGCGCAGCGGGTGATCGAGCTTGATCCCGGTGAACTCCAGCGCCGCCGCTTCGATGTTGGCGCCTTCGAACGGCTCAACACGGAAGAAGTAAGTGTGGTCGGGATAAACAAAACCCTTTTCATCCATGGCGATGGTGGTCGCAGCAATCTCCAGCAACGCATCGGTGGCCGAGTTGAAGCCACCGGTTTCTACGTCGACGACCACCGGCAGGTAGCCGCGAAAGCGTGCTGCCATCGGATGACGGGAACCGCCACCACCACTTTGACCGTCCAGTTCGTCGTCGAAATGGTCTTCACTCACGCGTGTTCCTCCAGCAGGCGCCAGCGCAGTTTTTCACCGGCGCGCAGCGGGATAACGGTCAGCTCGCCGAATGGCAGGCTGGTCGGGGCGGTCCATTCTTCACGAACCAGGGTGATGCGATCGGTGTTGGCTGGCAGGCCGTAGAAGCGCGGGCCGTTGAGGCTGGCGAACGCTTCGAGCTTGTCCAGGGCATTACGCTGTTCAAAGGCTTCGGCATACATTTCGATGGCGGCGTACGCGGTGTAGCAGCCGGCGCAGCCGCAGGCGGCTTCCTTGGCGTGCTGGGCGTGCGGTGCCGAATCGGTGCCGAGGAAGAACTTCGCGCTGCCGCTGGTGGCAGCGTCGAGCAGGGCTTCCTGGTGCGTGTTGCGCTTGAGGATCGGCAGGCAATAGAAGTGCGGCCGAATCCCGCCCACCAGCATGTGATTGCGGTTGTAGAGCAGGTGATGCGCGGTGATGGTCGCGCCGACGTTGGCCGAAGCCTCGTTGACGAACTGCACGGCGTCGCCGGTGGTGATGTGTTCAAACACCACTTTCAGCGTCGGGAAGCGCTCGACCACACGACGCATATGCTCATCGATGAAAATCTTTTCGCGGTCGAACACGTCGACGTCGCTACGGGTAACTTCACCGTGGATCAGCAGCGGCATGCCGACTTCGGCCATGGCTTCCAGCGCCGGCAGAATCTTGTCGATGCTGGTCACCCCGGAGTCGGAGTTGGTGGTGGCGCCAGCCGGATACAGCTTGGCGGCGTACACGAATCCGCTGGCCTTGGCTTCACGAATTTCTTCGGGCTGGGTGCGGTCGGTGAGGTACAGCACCATCAGCGGCTCAAAGCGACTGCCGGCCGGGCGGGCAGCGAGAATCCGCTGGCGATAGCCGTCGGCTTCAGCGGCGTTGCGCACCGGAGGTACCAGATTGGGCATGATGATGGCGCGACCAAACGTGCGCGCAACATCGGCAACGGTATTGGTCAACACGGCACCATCGCGAAGATGAATATGCCAGTCGTCGGGACGCAGCAGGGTCAGGCGGTCGGACATGAGGGGATTCCAGGCGGGTCAAACTGAGGCGAATGCTACCGGAAAAGACTCTTGCAGGCACTCGCTATCAAGTTTTGCGGGAAGCTTCCGATATCCCGTACGTATGCCGTAAACATAGTGTGAATCGGTCTTTGTGTTTCAGAAGCCAATGGAGCCTCCCGTGCGCCAGCGTTATTTAGCCTTGCTCAGTGTGTTTGCCAGCCTTCCCGCGATGGCGCTCACCTACCAGACTCGCCTGGAGAACATTGAGTGGACGGTCGCCGGCGACAAGTTCGAATGCCGCCTGACACAACCGATCACTGATTTCGGCTCGGGTGAATTCGTGCGCAAGGCCGGCGAACAGGCGATATTTCGTCTGAATGCCTACAACGCCATGCTCGGCGGTGGCTCGGCGACGCTGCTGGCAGCGGCTGCACCGTGGCAGCCAGGACGTGGCGACATCAATCTGGGCAATGTCAGGCTCGGTAGCGGCAACGTCTTGTTCAACAGTTCGCAATCTCAGGCCGGCGGTCTGATCAGTGGCCTGCTGGATGGACGCAGTCCGGTCGTGCGTCGCGCTTCGGGCGATGGCCGCGTGTCGGAAGTGCGTTTATTGCCGGTGAAGTTCAGCAAGGCGTTTAACGACTATCAGACCTGTGTAGCGAAATTGCTGCCGCAGAATTTCGATCAGATCAAACAGTCGCAGATCGGCTTCCCCGGCGAAGGCGTTGACCTCGATGCCGCCGCCAAGGCCAAACTGCAAGTGATGCTTGAGTTCATGAAGGCCGATCCGACGGTCAATCACATCGAACTCGACGGCCATTCCGACAACAGCGGCAATCGCCTGACCAACCGCGAACTGTCGCGCCGCCGCGCGCTGGCAGTGGTCGATTTCTTCAAGGCCAATGGCATTCAGGAATCGCAGATCACCGTGCGTTTCCATGGCGAGCAATATCCCATCGTGCCGAACACCAACGCGGCCAATCGCGCGAAAAACCGTCGGGTCAATGTAAAACTGGCGCGGGTAGCACCCACTGCGGTTCCAGCACCGCAAGCCAGCACTCCAGCCAATACCGCGGCGACTTCCTGACCCGCCGGTCATCGTCGCGCTCTCGACAGATTCTGTCGCTTTGTCGTCTTAAGCTGTCGCGCCTCTGTAAATTATCGCGTTTGGGCGGTAGACTCCTCGGCTTTCCGTAGAACCCCGTGGAGTGATGGCATGGCGGACGTAAACAAGGTCGTTCTGGCGTATTCCGGCGGCCTGGACACTTCGGTGATCCTCAAGTGGCTGCAGGATACTTATAACTGTGAAGTGGTGACCTTCACCGCTGATCTCGGTCAAGGCGAAGAGGTCGAGCCGGCCCGCGCCAAGGCTCAGGCCATGGGCGTCAAAGAAATCTACATCGACGATCTGCGCGAAGAATTCGTGCGTGATTTCGTGTTCCCGATGTTCCGCGCCAACACCGTTTACGAAGGTGAGTACCTGCTGGGTACCTCCATCGCACGTCCACTGATCGCCAAGCGCCTGATCGAAATCGCCAACGAAACCGGCGCTGACGCCATTTCCCATGGCGCCACCGGCAAGGGCAACGACCAGGTGCGTTTCGAACTGGGTGCCTATGCACTCAAGCCTGGCGTGAAAGTGATTGCTCCGTGGCGTGAGTGGGACCTGCTGTCCCGCGAGAAGCTGATGGACTACGCCGAGAAGCACGCGATCCCGATCGAGCGTCACGGCAAGAAGAAATCCCCGTACTCGATGGATGCCAATCTGCTGCACATCTCCTATGAAGGCGGCGTGCTGGAAGACACCTGGACCGAGCACGAAGAAGACATGTGGAAATGGACCGTCTCCCCGGAGAACGCTCCTGACAAACCGCAATACCTGGAACTGACCTACCGTAACGGCGACATCGTTGCACTGGACGGCGTCGAAATGACCCCGGCTACCGTGCTGGCGACGCTGAACAAGATCGGTGGTGCTCACGGTATCGGCCGTCTCGACATCGTCGAAAACCGTTACGTCGGCATGAAGTCCCGCGGTTGCTACGAAACCCCGGGCGGCACCATCATGCTGCGCGCCCACCGCGCCATCGAATCGATCACCCTGGACCGCGAAGTCGCTCACCTCAAAGACGAGCTGATGCCGAAGTACGCCAGCCTGATCTACACCGGTTACTGGTGGAGCCCTGAGCGTCTGATGCTGCAACAGATGATCGACGCTTCGCAGGTCAACGTGAACGGCGTTGTGCGCCTGAAACTGTACAAAGGCAATGTGATCATCACCGGCCGCAAGTCCGACGATTCGTTGTTCGATGCCAACATCGCGACCTTCGAAGAAGACGGTGGTGCTTACAATCAGGCCGACGCGGCGGGCTTTATCAAGCTCAACGCGCTGCGTATGCGCATTGCTGCCAACAAGGGTCGCAAGCTGTTCTGATTACTTCAGACGCGCAGTATAAATAGCGCCCTTGTCATTCTGACGAGGGCGCTATTGCTCAAGCCCTTTCTCTCGCTTGCCTGACTCGTTTAATGCGTCGCACCCATTCAACGGTGTGCCCATTGTTCTTTCCAAGAACGTCTCCTGTCCGTCAATTTCCTTTCAGTATTGTCGCCATTCTCGTACACACGTTATAGACAAGGTAAAGCGTACTGCCTGTGGTCTTCTTGATGTGTTTGCTGTGGCTGAGAGCAACTTGCTTGAATAATGCATCGGAAGTTGAATCAGTCAAAAACATAATGATCTGGCTAGACTGTTTTCCGTGTAATGGGAATGCTTCTTTTAATTTATCCAGCTCAATCTGAGTGTTGATCAGACGTACATCGATGATGGACAGTAAGCTCGAAGGTTTGGACAGTTGAACGGCGTATTCGACCCACAGCGAAGTTACGCGGCGTTCCACCACTGGAGGATCGGGTGCGTTGTCGGTGCGACGTTTTTCTTGCGGGTTTGCCGTGTTTTTATGATCTTCAAGCGCCTTCAGGAAGTGGTCGTCGCTATCGAAGTCAGAGGGGGCGTAGAGAGAAAGATAGTTGAAGTTGAGGGTGATAAAAAAAAGCAGTAACAGATAGAAGGGGAAACTGATCAGGAACCAGATATAAATTTCGCGCTCGGTATTGTCCAGAAACGGCAGGGATACCGCAGCCGACGTCTCCGAGATCAAGGCAAATATGCCAATGATTGTCATGGGGTTGGTTATTCTTTTTTTTATATTAAGCGTGTTCTTTTTTTTCATGGAAATTGTCCTCTGTTGTGAGCAGTGTGTTTTAGTGAGTGCCTGGTTGGTTGATGTTATTAGTGTCGGTGGCCGGTATCAAAAGGTATCTGCTGTCTGGAAGTTTCTTGTTGCAGAGTTTTGTCGGTAGTCGTCAAGGATGTTGCTAACTTGTTCTGTAGAACTCGGTGCGCTCCGGTGATCCGCAGAATAGCTATCTGAAGTGGCCAAAGTTGGGCTGGCTGATCCGGGAGAATCAGTATTTAGAGTCGCTGTCGGGATGGGTAAAAATTCGCAGGGCTCCTCGGCCAAAAAGACGCTCAAAAGCCGCACGTACAGTTTGCCTGAACGTTTCAAATGCATTTTTTGTAGGAATAATCTTTATTGGTTGTAGGGCATGTCTTTCGCTGCAAGTGCAAGAGAACAACGCCATGCCACAGGCGATATGACTAAGCTAAGGTGCGGGCTCTAGAAATTCGAACAGCGAAATTGGACCTGCCCATGAATAAAGTGCTGATCGTGGATGATCACCCCGTCATTCGTCTCGCGGTACGTATGCTGATGGAGCGTCATGGCTACGAAGTCATTGCGGAAACAGATAACGGTGTGGACGCGTTACAACTGGCTCGCGAACAAATGCCGGACATCGTGATACTGGATATCGGTATTCCCAAACTTGATGGTCTGGAAGTTATTGCCCGATTGAGTTCGGTGGCCATGCCAATGAAAGTGCTGGTTTTGACTTCTCAGGCACCGGGGCACTTTTCCATGCGTTGCATGCAGTCGGGCGCCGCCGGTTATGTCTGCAAGCAGCAGGACCTGACCGAGTTGCTCAGTGCAATCAAAGCGGTATTGTCAGGTTATAGTTATTTCCCCAACCAGGCATTGCATACGGTACGTACCAGTTTGGGCAATGCCAGTGAAGCCGATATGGTGGATCGCCTTTCCGGGCGGGAAATGATGGTCTTGCAACAGCTGGCACGGGGCAAGACCAACAAGGAAATTGCCGACGGTATGTTTTTAAGCAACAAGACCGTCAGCACCTACAAGACACGTTTGTTATTGAAACTGAACGCACGCTCTCTGGTTGATCTGATCGAATTGGCGCAGCGTAATGGGCTTGTCTGATCATTTCGACCGCTGACGGGATCATGGGCCGATCAAGTTCAGCAATCAGCAGAAAGTAAAAAGCCTCCGTTCCGGGAGGCTTTCAAGTATCAGTCATCAAAATCGTAATCGGCCAATTGCTTCTGCAAACGGCGCTCCTCCAGCAAGTTATCGATAGTGCGGCGCTTGCTCAGATTGGTCTTGGCGACCTCAACCACTGGTTCTGCGTCATCAGTCTCTGCAGCGATATCGTCATCTATTTCCAGTTGCTCTTTGTCGCTACTCATAAGCTGACTCCCGGCTAAGAATGCCTTTGGCGCTCCTTATATCGACATTCCAGCAGCGGGTAAAAAAGATTTTTTCAATCGATGAATCAATAAACCTAATAGCCAGTCAATCGTCCGAGGTTTTGCCTTTGTATTCACACAAGTCTTCGATCCGGCAGCTGCCGCAGCGCGGCTTACGTGCCAGACACACGTAGCGTCCGTGCAGAATCAACCAGTGATGGGAGTCGAGCAGGAATTCCTTTGGTACAAACTTCATCAGTTTCTTTTCCACCTCGACCACGTTCTTGCCGGGGGCGATGCCGGTGCGGTTGCTGACGCGGAAAATGTGCGTGTCGACGGCCATGGTCAACTGGCGAAAAGCAGTGTTGAGCACAACGTTGGCGGTCTTGCGGCCCACACCGGGCAGAGCTTCGAGCTCTTCGCGCGTCTGCGGCACTTCACTGTTGTGGCGCTCGACCAATAAGCGGCAAGTCTCGATGACGTTTTTCGCTTTGCTGTTGTACAGACCGATAGTCTTGATGTACTCGGACAATCCTTCAACGCCCAGGGCGTGAATCGCTGCCGGAGTGTTGGCGACCGGAAACAGCTTCGCCGTGGCCTTGTTGACGCCGACATCGGTGGATTGCGCCGAGAGAATCACCGCAATCAGCAACTCGAAGGGCGAGGAGTAGGCCAATTCGGTCTTCGGCTCGGGATTGTCTTCATGCAGTCTGCGAAAGATCTCAAGACGTTTTGCGGCATTCATGGGCGATGCGATTCCTTGGAAATAGAGTGCGAGCGAGTCCACGCCTGACGGGCCGCAAGGAGCAGCCCCAGAAATATGAAGGCGCCGGGAACCAGCGTCATCAGATGCAGGCCCTCGCTGAATAAAACCAGACCTTGCCAGTGTTCGGATAGTCCGTGACCGAGGCTGCCGTGGCCGATGAGTTCGCGCAGTGCCGCGAGTAGCAGCATCAGCCCGCCGAATAGACCGCAGAGCCTGAAACGGTCGGTCAGCGGTTGGCGAAAGAAGCCATGGCACTCCAGCACCACGCATTGCAACGCGATCAGACCGATATACAGACTTACCGACTGATGCCACGGCAGAAACCAGCGTTGCGCAAGAATGTCTGCACAACTGGTCAACGTCGCCGCGAGCAGCAGACTGGCCAGCAATGCACTGGCCCCCGTCAGTCGCGAGCGCAGCAGTGCCATGCATGCGCCATAAGCACCGACTACCGTGGCAAACATCAGTAGGATGACCAATGCGCCCGCCAATGTTTCAGTAGCACCCAGCAGCAGCGAGAGCATCAGAGCATTCGACAGGTTCATGTTCCACTTCCCAGCAACGCGATCCGATGGTCATCAAAGTAACGCAATGCGTCATGAATCGCGTTGATCGCTGCGCGGGAGGTAATGGTCGCGCCGGCCATCTGATCGAATTGGCCCTGATCCTTCTTCAATGCCCAGGCTGCGTCTGCCGGTTCGCTGCTCGATTTGCCGGAAAACGCCGCAAGCCAGGTATTTGGCCAGTCGCCTATGGGCCCGCCCAGCGCCGGAGTTTCGTTTTGCCTGAGGGTTTTCACGCCAAGTAACTTTCCATTGGCATCAATGGCAATCAGCAACTCGATGACGCCTGCATAACCCTGAGTCTGACTCCGCAGCAGGACTGCGACGGTTTGACTGCCCTTGGTCGCGCGATAGCCGCCAGTCAAGGCACTGTGGCTCAACGCGATGTCGGCCAAAGTTAGCGGATGTTCCAGTGGTTGGTTGTCGTAGGCCTCGGCGGGTAGCACGTCGAGCAGTTTGCGGCTGTCGATCAAACGTTGTTCGGCGGCGATCTGTGGCGCATTGAGTTGTTGTATCAGATACGTCGCGCCGAGGCCGATGGCCGCCAGCAAGACCAGCGTCATCACGCGGCTCCTGCGGTTCATGGGCTCACCTGTATCTGGCGGCTGGCGGCAAAACGCTCGAGTGTCGGGACGCATAGATTCATCAACAACACCGCAAACGCGACGCCGTCAGGGTAGCCGCCCCACGTGCGAATCAAATAGGTCAGCAGCCCGACGCCGACGCCAAACAGCAGGCGAGCGAGCGCGCTTCTGGCGCCGGAGACCGGCTCGGTAATGATGAAAAACGCACCGAGCATGGTCGCGCCGCTCAGCAAGTGAAACAGCGGTGACCCATGGGAGTCCGAGCCCGAACCGTTCCAGCACAGCAGGCTGACCACAAACAGGCTGGCGAGCATGCCGACCGGCGCCTGCCAGCCGATCACCCGGCGCTGCAACAAGAACAGTCCACCGGCGAGAAACGCCAGGTTCACCCATTCCACACCGCGTCCACCGAATCGACCGAACGCCGGATTGCTGGCGAACAGCTCATCCATGGTCAGGCTTTTGTTGATGCGCAGACTGTCCAGCGCCGTGGCCTGAACCCAAGCGTCCGGCGCAGAGCCGACGTTGAATACCTGATGCACGGCAGCCACAACATCCATGCCATGCGCCGGCCAATGGGTCATTGGCTGTGCAAACATCAACATCGCCAAGGCGAATCCGAGCATTGCCGGGTTGAACGGATTTTTGCCGACGCCGCCGTACACATGTTTGCCGAGCAACAAACCTGAGGCCATCGCCGTTACCGTCAACCACCAAGGGCAATAAGGTGGCAGGGCAGCCGCCAGCAGTGTCGCGCTGACCACCGCGCTGCCGTCGCTCAGCACCGGTTGTAGCGGTTGTCGACGCAAGCGCGTGACACCCGCTTCAACGATCAAAGCCGTAGTGATGGACAGGATCAGATTGATCAGCACGCCCCAACCGTATAGCCAGAACAATGCGAGCAGCCCCGGCAACGTGGCGAGCAGCACACGTTTCATTGCCTGTTGCAGGCGATCGTCCGGCGTCTCAAGGGGCGACATGATCTTGTACCTGGCGCTCGGCGTCTTGCAGGCGGGCGCGGGCCTTGTCGAGGGTTTCGGTGGCGGTGTCGGCGCGCCGTTCGAGTTTGTTGAGGTCAGCGCGGGCGTAGGCCAATTCGGTTTTCAATTGGCGCAGATGGCTGTCGATGGGCCGTTTTTCGACCCGTAGCAAATCAGGCAAAGGCTGCTCGCTCGTGTCTTCGGCAGCGTGCAAGGCCTGCTCGGCGTCGCGCAAGGCCTGTTCCAGCGTTGTGATCTGCTCAGGTGCGGCTTCAGCTGTTTGCGCTTTCTTCAGTTCGGCGCGGCGCATGGCCAACTGGATCTTCGCCCGTTTCAGATCGGCGTCTTTCGCCGGCGCCACTACTGCAGAGGCGGGTGGGGCGCTGCTTTCGAGTTTCGCCAAAGCGTGCTCCGCCGCTTCGAACTGCTGCTGCAAGACAATTAATTGCGCCTGCTGCTCGAATGTCGGCGGATGGCCGAACGCTTTCAGGGATTTGTGCAGTTGCGCACGACTCATCGCCACATCGATCTTGGCTTTTTTCAGCGCGGCATCGGCGCCGGCGGCTTTCTGGGCGCGAACCCGTTCCAGCGCAGCCTGCACCGGATCGCTTGCAGTCACTGCCGGTTGAGCGGCCCGTTGCGCGCGAGCCTCTCGCTCTGCCTGTTTTTGCTGTTCTTCCCGTTGCAGGCGCTCATTACGCCGCTCGAAGCGCTGACGTGCGTGATCACGCTTGGCTGCGCGGGCGCGCTGTTCGTCCAGATTGAAGGCCAGACCACCCACCACCGGCAGCGTACCGAGTGGCAGCGGGTGCATCTCAATGCAATCCACCGGGCACGGCGCAACACACAGGTCGCAACCTGTGCACTCGTCGATCAACACGGTGTGCATCAATTTCGCCGCGCCGACGATGGCATCGATCGGGCAAGCCTGAATGCACTTGGTGCAGCCGATGCATTCGGCTTCACGGATATAAGCGACTTGCGGCGGCGCTGAACCACGGCTGATATCCAGCTCCAGCACTGGAATTTTCAACAGTTCAGCCAGTGCCGCGATGGTTTCATCACCACCGGGCGGGCACTTGTTGATCGGCTCGCCGTCGACGATGCCTTCTGCGTACGGCTTGCATCCGGGATGGCCACACTTGCCGCATTGGGTCTGCGGCAAGAGCGCATCGATGCGTTGAATCAGACTCATGTTTTGATCAATCCACTGAATCCGAGAAAAATCACTGCGATCAGTCCGGCGCCGATCAGATCGATCGGCAGGCCGCGAAAGGGCAGGGGAATATCGTTGTCGGCCGTGCGTTCACGCAAATCGCAAAACAGGCTCAGTACCAGCCAGAAGCCCAGCCCGGCGCCGAGGCTCAGCGCTGTCGCGTGCAGCGGGCCTTGATCGTTTTGCGCATTGATCAGCGCCAGCCCAAGCGCGCCGCCATTGCCCAGCAACAGCGGCCATAACCCGTCGAAGGGCAGGTTTGGCAGCCAGCGCTGCAAGCCGTGCAGCAGCGGCGCAATCAGCAACACGCTCAACGGCAGAAACACGAACAGGCGCAGCGCTTCAAGTTGCAGCGGCACCAGCAACCAATGCCAGATCGCGTAACCGATGACGCCAACGATCACCATCAGACACAGCGTCGCCAGCCCCAGCGCATGCACCTGCTGGCGACGGCCCGCCAACAGCGGATCGATGCCCAGCGGCCAGTGCAACACGAAGTTGTTGAGCAGCGCAGCACTGATGAGCGTAAGCACAAGTTCGGTCATGGTTCTGCCAGCGAAACGGGCGAGTGTCTCTTAAGGTTAGGCATTATCCGGGCGGATATGAAAAATCCCACAGGCATGCGGGGCACGCCTGTGGGATCGATTCACCGCCGAGTGTTACTTGATGCGTTGACCTGGCTTGGCGCCGCTGTCCGGGCTCAGCAGGTAGATTTCCTCACCGCCGGGGCCGGCAGCCATCACCATGCCTTCGGAAATACCGAACTTCATTTTCCGTGGCTTGAGGTTGGCGATCATCATGGTCAGACGACCATCGAGCTTGGACGGATCGGGGTAGGCGCTCTTGATCCCCGAGAACACGTTGCGTTGCTCGTCACCGATGTCGAGGGTCAGGCGCAACAGCTTGTCGGCACCTTCGACGTGTTCGGCTTTGACGATCAGCGCAACGCGCAGGTCGATGGCGGCAAACGCGTCGAAGTCGATTTCCGGCGACAGCGGATCCTTGGCCAGTTCGCCGTTGCCCGCAGGGGCGGCGGCGCCGGTGTCGGTCTGGCTGGCGGTCAGGTCTTCTTTCGAGGCGTCGCTCATGGCTTGCACTTTTACCGGGTCGATGCGGGTCATCAACGGCTTGAACTCGTTGAGCTGATGGTTGGCCAACAGGCTGGTGTGATCGTTCCAGGTCAGCGGGGCGACGTTGAGGAACGCCTCGGCGTCGGCGGCCAGCAACGGCAATACCGGTTTGAGGAAGATCACCAGTTGGCGGAACAGGTTGATGGCGGTGGCGCAGATCGCCTGAACCTCATCCTGCTTGCCTTCCTGCTTGTTCAACGACCACGGCGCCTTGTCGGCGATCCAGGCGTTGGCGCGGTCGGCCAGGGCCATGGTTTCACGCATGGCGCGGGCGAAGTCACGGGCTTCATAAGCGTCGGCAATGCTTGGCGCGGCAGCGAGGAAAGCCTCGGTCAGCTCCGGCGCAGCATTGGTGTCGACCAGCAGGCCGGCGTTGCCCTTCTGGATGAAACCGGCGCAACGGCTGGCGATGTTGACCACTTTGCCGACCAGGTCGGAGTTGACCTTCTGCACGAAGTCTTCGAGGTTCAGGTCGAGGTCATCGACGCCACGGCCCAGTTTGGCCGCGTAGTAGTAGCGCAGGTATTCCGGCGACAGGTGATCCAGGTACGTGCGGGCCTTGATGAAGGTGCCGCGCGACTTGGACATTTTCTGGCCGTTGACGGTCAGGTAGCCGTGCACGTTGATACCGGTCGGCTTGCGGTAGCCGGCGCCTTCGAGCATCGCTGGCCAGAACAGTGCGTGGAAGTTGACGATGTCCTTGCCGATGAAATGGTACAGCTCGGCAGTGGAGTCCTTGGCCCAGAACGCGTCGAAGTCCAGCTCCGGCGTGCGATCGCAAAGGTTCTTGAAACTGGCCATGTAGCCGATCGGTGCATCCAGCCACACGTAGAAGTATTTGCCTGGTTCGCCCGGGATCTCGAAACCGAAGTACGGCGCATCGCGGGAGATGTCCCACTGTTGCAGGCCGGCGTCCAGCCATTCGGCGATCTTGTTGGCCACGGCGTCTTGCAAGGTGCCGCTGCGGGTCCAGGTCTGCAGCATTTGCTGGAAGTCTGGCAGCTTGAAGAAGAAGTGCTGGGAATCCTTGAGCACCGGGGTGGCGCCAGAGATCGCCGACTTCGGATCTTTCAGGTCAGTCGGTGCGTAGGTTGCACCGCATTTTTCGCAGTTGTCGCCGTACTGGTCTTCAGTGCCACATTTCGGGCAGGTGCCCTTGATGAAGCGGTCGGCCAGGAACATTTTCTTTTCCGGGTCGAAATACTGGGTGATCGAGCGCTGGGCGATGTGCCCGGCGTCACGCAGCTTGATGTAGATCTGGCTCGACAGCTCACGGTTTTCTTCGGCGTGAGTGGAGTGGAAGTTGTCGAAATCGACCAGGAACTCGGCAAAGTCGGCGCTGTGTTCAGCCTGCACGTTGGCGATCAGTTGTTCCGGGGTGATGCCTTCCTTTTCTGCACGCAGCATGATCGCCGAACCGTGGGCGTCGTCGGCGCAGACATAGATGCATTGATTGCCGCGATGCTTCTGGAAGCGCACCCACATATCGGTCTGGATATATTCCAGCATATGGCCAAGGTGAATCGAACCGTTGGCGTAGGGCAGGGCGCTGGTGACGAGGATCTTGCGTGGTTCGGACATGTGGGGCTTCGCTACTTGATGAAACGGAGGTCGGCCACTATAAAGCGCCCGAGTATATTTTTCACCCCTGAGCCGCTGGGTACTTTGAGAGCATTTGTGGCGAGGGGATTTATCCCCGATGGGTGGCGAAGCCGCCCCAAAACCTGATACCTCGGTGTATCAGGTACACCGCGTTGAATGGTTTCACGACTGCTGCGCAGCCGAACGGGGATAAATCCCCTCGCCACAAAGGTTTTCCGACTCGAGCAATCTGTTCGCCTCAAATCGATGTCCAGCGTACGATAGCCGTCATCTTTTCCCAGTCTTGTTATCGGAGTTGCCCATGAGCGCCGTCACTCGCGCAGCGGTGGAAGCCGTCCTCAGCCAATACACCGACCCTTACCTGAACCAGGATCCGGTCAGCGCCGGTTGCGTGAAAAACATCGAGATCGTCGGTGACCGCGTCAATGTGCAACTGGAAATCGGCTACGCCGCCGGTCTGTTCAAGAGCGGCTGGGCACAACTGCTGCAACTGGCGATCGAAAACCTTGATGGCGTCGTCGTCGCCAGGGTCGAAGTCAACAGCGTGATTGCCGCGCACAAGGCGCAGGCGCAGATTCCGGGTCTGGCCAACGTCAAAAATGTCGTCGCCGTAGCCTCCGGCAAAGGTGGCGTGGGCAAGTCGACAACCGCCGCCAACCTTGCGCTGGCACTCGCCCGCGAAGGCGCCAAGGTCGGTATTCTCGATGCCGATATCTATGGCCCGAGCCAGGGCATCATGTTCGGCATTCCCGAGCGCACTCGCCCTGAGGTCAAGGATCAGAAGTGGTTTGTGCCGCTCAAGGCCCACGGTGTCGAAGTGATGTCGATGGCTTTCCTGACCGACGACAACACGCCGATGGTCTGGCGCGGGCCGATGGTTTCCGGCGCACTGCTGCAACTGGTTACGCAAACGGCGTGGGGCGATCTGGATTATCTGGTGATCGACATGCCGCCAGGCACCGGCGACATCCAGCTGACCCTCGCGCAGAAAGTCCCGGTGGCGGGTGCGGTGATCGTCACCACGCCGCAGGATCTGGCGCTGCTCGACGCGCGCAAAGGCGTGGAAATGTTCCGCAAGGTCAACATTCCGGTACTCGGTGTGGTGGAAAACATGGCCGTGCACATCTGCTCGAACTGCGGGCATGCCGAGCATCTGTTCGGTGAGGGCGGTGGCGAGAAACTGGCGACCCAGTACGGCGTCGAACTGCTGGCCTCGCTGCCACTGTCGATGTTGATTCGCGAGCAGGCCGATGGTGGCAAACCGACGGTGATCGCCGAGCCGGACAGCCAGATCGCCATGGTCTATCAGGAACTGGCCCGCCACGTCGGCGCGCGGATCGTGTTGCAGGAAGCGGCAACGCCGGCGATGCCGAACATCACCATCAGCGACGATTGATACCTCAGCAACACCCTGTACTTGTAGGAGCCGAGCTTGCTCGCGAAGGGGCCGTGTCAGGCAACGCTGATGTTGGATGACACGCCGCTTTCGCTTGTAGGAGCCGAGCTTGCTCGCGAAGGGGCCGTGTCAGGCAACGCTGATGTTGGATGACACGCCGCTTTCGCTGTAGGAGCCGAGCTTGCTCGCGAAGGGGCCGTGTCAGGCAACGCTGAAGTTGGATGACACGCCGCTTTCGCTGTAGGAGCCGAGCTTGCTCGCGATAGCGGATTAACATTCAACAGATCTGTTGAATGAACCACCGCTTTCGCGAGCAAGCTCGGCTCCTACAGGTTTTGCGCTGCGGTCAGATACGCAAGCCGCCGTCCATCTCCAGGATCCGGCCGGTGTAGTAGTCGTTCTCGAAGATATACGCCGCCGAATGGGCGATCTCCTCCGGCTTGCCCATGCGCTTGAGCGGAATCCCCGAGGTCATCTTCTCCAGCGCTTCGGGCTTCATCCCCAGGGTCATCTCGGTTTCAATGAAACCCGGTGCAATCCCCGCCACCCGAATGCCATAACGGGCCAGTTCTTTCGCCCAGGTCACCGTCGCCGCCGCCACGCCAGCCTTGGCCGCCGAGTAGTTGGTCTGGCCAACATTGCCCGCACGCGAGATCGATGAAATGTTGATGATCGCGCCGCTATTCTTCAGCTCGACCATTTTCGCCGCCACCTCACGGGTGCAGAGGAACACGCCGGTCAGATTGACGTCGATCACCGCTTGCCACTGTGCAAGGCTCATTTTGCTCATTTCGCCGTCCTTGACCTTCAACAGCAGGCCATCGCGCAGGATCCCGGCGTTGTTGATCAAACCGTGAATCGCACCAAAGTCGGCGGCAACCTGAGCAACCATGTGCTCCACTTGTTCTTCATTGGCCACGTTGCACAGATAGCTGCGCGCCTCGACGCCCTTGGCCTTGCAGGCAGCCACCGCGTCGTCGAGTTTTTCCTGATTCAAGTCGACGAGTGCCAGCTTCGCGCCTTTACCGGCGAAATACTCGGCCATCGAACGGCCCAAACCCTGGCAACCGCCAGTGATAATGATTACTTTGTCGTTGAGTTGCATTCGCATGCCCCGATAGCAGGTCAGAGTGGTTTTCCCTCAAGAGAGCCTCTCGATCTGCGCCCGACGTGGCCTGGCTGCACATGAGAACTGCCCCAAAGTGACTGGAACTTATCCCGGTCACCTGTCCGTTTTTACGACGGATTCTATTTAAGGAGTCATAAATTGAGCGTTGAAGTGGCCAAGAATGCCCGAGAATTGCTTCTCAAGGAATACCGCGGGGTGCTGTCGACTCACTCCAAATCGATGCCCGGTTTTCCCTTTGGCTCCGTGGTGCCGTATTGCCTGGACGAGCAGGGCCGACCGCTGATCCTCATCAGCCGCATCGCCCAACACACCCATAACCTGCAAAAAGACCCGAAATGCTCGCTGCTGGTTGGCGAGCGCGAGGCGGATGATGTGCAAGCCGTAGGTCGCCTGACCTATCTGGCCGAAGCGCAAAAGCTCGAAGACGCTGCTGCGATTGAAGCGGCTGCCGAGCGCTACTACCGCTACTTCCCCGATTCGCAGAACTACCACAAGGCCCACGATTTCGATTTTTGGGTGCTGACGCCCGTGCGGCATCGCTACATCGGCGGTTTCGGCGCGATTCACTGGGTCGATCAACTGACCCTGGCCAACCCGTTCGCCGGCAAGGGCGAGATCAGCATGGTCGAGCACATGAACAGCGACCATGCCAAAGCCATCGCGCACTACGTCGACCTCGCCGGTCTGCCGAAAAGTGTGCCGGCACAGATGGCCGGGATCGACACCGAAGGCATGCACCTGCGCATCGGTCAGGCACTGTACTGGCTGCCGTTCCCTGCGCCTTGTAATACGCCGACACAAGTGCGCGAAGCCTTGGTTTCTCTGGCTCACGCCGAGGTCTGGCCAAAAAATGCAGTGGCCGACGCTTGAATTCACGAAAGGGCGACGTCATCTAAGGCTTACTGCAAGGCATTTCTTGCGTTGAGGAAACTTTGATGCGCCCTTTTCTGTTGCTCTTTCTGCTGTTTCCGGTGCTGGAGCTGTTCGTATTCGTCAAAGTGGCAGGGTCTATCGGGTTTTTCCCGGCCCTGCTGCTGATCATTGTCGGCTCGATGTTCGGCGTGTTCGTGCTGCGCGTCGCCGGCCTGGCTACGGCACTGCGTGCCCGTGAAAGCCTGAACCGCGGCGAACTGCCTGCGCAAACCATGCTTGAAGGTCTGATGCTGGCGCTGGCCGGTGGTCTTTTGATCCTGCCGGGCTTTATCAGCGACGTGGTCGGTCTGGTGATGTTGCTGCCATTCACCCGTCGCCTGCTGGCGAACAAGATGCGTCAGCGCGCCGAAGACCAGGCCATGCGCCAACGCGCGTTCGCCGACGACCTGCAACCGCGGGGCGGTCCTGCTCCGCGCGAGCCTCTGGGCCGCGAAGGCGATGTGATCGAAGGCGAGTTCGAACACCGCGACACCAAGTAACGGCGTTATCGACACGGCACCTTCGGGTGCCGTGTTCATTTGTGGGCTGCTTTTGTAACGAGCCTCGGTGAAATTTTTTTAGCCTCGCCCTTGTAATAAGCTTATGCGCCCTTATGTATCGGTCACCGAAAGGTTTCCGACATTTGAGTCGGACAGACTTCCGCGGCTCGCTCGACGAACCGCAACCGGCGCAGGCCGGATTCGTTAAACCCGCCGGGACTACACCGGCCGATGAAAACCACAATTAGGAGAGATCGACAATGAAGCTTCGTCCTCTGCATGACCGCGTCGTAATCCGTCGCAGCGAAGAAGAAAAGAAAACCGCTGGCGGTATCGTCCTGCCAGGTTCGGCTGCTGAAAAAGCCAACCACGGTGTGATCGTCGCTGCAGGCCCAGGCAAGACTCTGGAAAACGGTGAAGTGCGTGCGCTGGCCGTTAAAGTCGGTGACAAGGTTGTGTTCGGTCCTTACTCCGGCAGCAACACTGTGAAAGTCGACGGCGAAGACCTGCTGGTAATGGCTGAGAACGAGATTCTCGCTGTACTGGAAGGCTGATTTCCCCGCCCATTTTCCCGCTACTACAAAGTATTTAAGGAATATCGATCATGGCTGCTAAAGAAGTTCTGTTTGGCGATTCCGCCCGTAAAAAAATGCTCAAGGGCGTCAACGTCCTGGCTGACGCAGTAAAAGCGACCCTCGGCCCGAAAGGCCGTAACGTGATCATCGAGAAGAGCTTCGGCGCTCCGACCATCACCAAGGACGGCGTTTCCGTCGCCAAAGAAATCGAACTCGAAGACCGTTTCGAAAACATGGGCGCGCAGCTGGTCAAAGACGTTGCCTCCCGTGCCAACGATGACGCTGGTGACGGTACTACTACCGCTACCGTTCTGGCTCAGTCGATCGTCAACGAAGGCCTGAAAGCCGTCGCTGCCGGCATGAACCCGATGGACCTCAAGCGCGGTATCGACAAAGCGACCATCGCTATCGTCAAAGAGCTGAAGAACCTGTCCAAGCCTTGCGCTGACACCAAGGCCATCGCTCAGGTCGGCACCATCTCGGCCAACTCTGACAGCTCCATCGGCGACATCATTGCCGAAGCCATGGAAAAAGTCGGTAAAGAAGGCGTGATCACCGTTGAAGAAGGCACTGGCCTGGAAAACGAACTGTCGGTTGTTGAAGGCATGCAGTTCGACCGTGGCTACCTGTCCCCATACTTCGTCAACAAGCCAGAGACCATGGTTGCCGAGCTGGACAGCCCGCTGATCCTGCTGGTCGACAAAAAGATCTCGAACATCCGCGAAATGCTGCCAGTGCTGGAAGCCGTTGCCAAAGCCGGCCGTCCACTGCTGATCGTTTCCGAAGACGTTGAAGGCGAAGCCCTGGCGACTCTGGTTGTGAACAACATGCGTGGCATCGTTAAAGTCGCAGCCGTCAAGGCTCCAGGCTTCGGCGACCGTCGCAAGGCCATGCTGCAGGACATCGCTGTTCTGACCGGCGGTACCGTTATCTCCGAAGAGATCGGCCTGAGCCTGGAAGCCGCTACCCTGGAAAACCTCGGCAGCGCCAAGCGTGTGACCATCTCCAAGGAAAACACCATCATCGTTGACGGTGCTGGCGTTGAAGCAGACATCCAGGCGCGTATCACTCAGATCCGTGCCCAGGCTGCTGAAACTTCCTCGGACTACGACCGTGAAAAACTGCAAGAGCGTCTGGCCAAGCTGTCCGGCGGCGTTGCAGTCATCAAGGTTGGCGCTGGTTCCGAAGTAGAAATGAAAGAGAAGAAAGCCCGCGTTGAAGACGCCCTGCACGCAACTCGTGCAGCCGTTGAAGAAGGCGTGGTACCTGGCGGTGGCGTTGCGCTGATCCGCGCTCTGCAAACCCTGAACGACCTGAAAGGCGACAACGCTGATCAGGACGTCGGTATCGCAGTTCTGCGCCGCGCTGTTGAAGCACCGCTGCGTCAGATCGCTGCCAACAGCGGTGACGAGCCAAGTGTTGTCGTCAACGAAGTCAAGAACGGCACTGGTAACTTCGGTTACAACGCTGCAACTGGCGAATACGGCGACATGATCGAAATGGGCATCCTGGACCCAACCAAGGTGACTCGTTCCGCTCTGCAAGCTGCATCGTCGATCGGCGGTCTGATCCTGACCACCGAAGCGGCAGTAGCTGACGCGCCGAAGAAAGACGGCGGCGCTGGCGGCGGCATGCCAGACATGGGCGGCATGGGTGGCATGGGCGGCATGATGTAAGCCAGCCTTACCCCCGTAACGCAAAAACCCCGCTGGCTCTCGCCAGCGGGGTTTTTTATTGCCCTCGGTTCAGTGTTGGCTGAAGACCGAGGTGTTGCCTTCGCGGGCAAGCCTTTCTCCTACGGAACTCGCGGGAGTCCTGAGGCGCATGGCTTGCCAGCGGTGGCGTCAGATCAGGCGCTGACGGGGTGCGCTCTGACGATACCCTCAGCCCTCACGGCCGGGCGATACAAGACCCAGTAATACGACCCCAGGCAAATCAGCCAACAGAAAATCGCCGTCCACACATTGTGCGAAAAGAAGTGCGCGCCCTGCATCATTCGGCTGATCGAAAACACCGAGCCCAATGCAAAGGCAAAGATAAACGCTTGTTTTGCCAGACGCGGACGACGGTCACGCAAGACAAAGAACAGCGCAAACAGTGTGAACCCCGTTGCCGCATGACCACCCGGCCAGCAACGACCAGGTTTGTTGGTCTGCGGCCGATGTTCCATCAGTTTGCTGTAAGTCTCATGGCCGCCGAACTGCTCCAGGCTCCACGGGCACTGCACCGCCGTCACCGCTTTCATCGGCGTGACAAACGACGTCGCCAGGCCCAACGACAGCACGAGGCAACCCAGTTCGCGCTTGAACGGTTTCAATCGTTCGATGAAAAACGAAGCAATAAAACCCAGAACCGCAAATACCGAGAACGCGATCACCACCTCTTTTGCGCGGTCGTGAAGGATGTTCTCGAGGAAGTAACTGTGACGCCCGATGAAGTCTCCGGCCGCCGGGTCGTAAAACATCCGAGCCAGATCCATGTCCAGATCGGTCAGTTCCAGCAAAACCAAAATGATCGCGGCAGCGACGGGAATCCCCAGGCACAACCACAGGTTCAACGGGCGAGGAGTGGGGCGTACAACGCTTGATGACATGACGGATCCTGAACAAAAGAAAACGCCCCGAGACATCGGCCCGGGGCGCTTCGATTAACGTTCGCTGACTTGCGGAGCACCCTCCTTGGGTGCTTTCCAGCCAAGCAGCTGTTGCTTGAAGCCATAACTGGCGGTTTGGTAATAGGTGATGGCGCGGCTGATCAGCGGGTCATCGCTGGTCGCCCGTGACTCACGGCTCTCGGTCAGTGCATCGTCGTGGCGACGCAGGCCCTGGCGCGGGCTGAGAATCGCCAGATCCTTGCCGTCGAACAGGCCCAGATGCTGATAGTTACCCACCACGACACGCGGCGGCAGCGGGTTGTCCTGCAACAGGTTGCGGCCGAAGAACGTTGATTGGTAATCCATGTTCAACAAACCCAACAAGGTCGGCGCGAGGTCGATCTGGCTGGCCAGTTGGCCGTTTTCGCGAGGTTCAATCAGCTTCGGTGCATAAATGAACAGCGGGATCTGGTAGTTGGCAATCGGCAAGTCTTCCTTACCGGCGCTGCCTGCGGTGTGGTCAGCGACGAAAATGAAGATCGTGTTGTCGAACCACGGTTTCTGCCGCGCCTGCGCAAGGAACTCGCCGATGGCGTAGTCGGTGTATTTCACCGCGCCGTCGCGACCATTACCGGATTTGATGTCGATGCGATTGTCCGGGTAGGTGTAAGGACGGTGGTTGGAGGTGGTCATCAGTTGCAGCAGGAAAGGCTGCTGTTTGGCGTAGTCGGCATCGGCGAGTTTCAGGGTCTGCTTGTACAGATCCTCGTCGGCCATGCCCCAGGCATTCTTGAAGTGAATGTCCGCTTCATCGACGCTGCTCTGATCAACCACGCGATAGCCGTTGCCACTGAAGAATGCATTCATGTTGTCGAAATAGCCGCGCCCGCCATACACGAACACGCTGTCGTAACCCACCGCACTCAGTTGCTGGCCAAGACTGGCGAAACCGCTTTCACGGCCGATGCGCTTGACGATCGAACGGCCCGGCGTCGGTGGAATGGCCAGGGTAATGGCTTCCAGGCCACGGTCGGTGCGGGTGCCGGTGGCGTAGAAATTGTTGAAGTACAGGCTCTGTTTGCGCAAGGCATCGAGATTTGGCGTCAGGTTGCGCTCGTCACCATTGCTGCCCAGGTATTTGGCGCTGAGGCTTTCGATGGTCACCAGCACGATGTTCGGTGTGCGCGCAGTGCCGGGGTTGTCGATCATCCGACGGATGTCTTGCGGATCCTGACCGATGAAGCGGGCATTGGGTTCGCTCAATTCAGCGCGAATCTGTCGGGCGACTACCTCAGGTGTGTGGCTGCTGTAGAACTGGGTGTAATCCAGCTCGTTGTTACGGAATGCAGCGAAAAACTGATACGGGCCATTGCTCGCCAATTCGTTTTGATAGGCGTTGCCGCCCTGAGCACGCGGTGCGTCCTGACTCAGCAGTTGCAGGCTCAAGCCTGCGACAACCAGCAAACCCAGCGCATTGAGCAAGCGCCCACGCAGCGGCGGCAGCGGAGCGTCCAGTGCAGCATTGAACGTTTTGCGCAGAGCAAAACTGATGGCAATGGCCAGCAGCGCCAGAATGCTCAACAGCGTACCGATCGGGTACGACTCCAGCACGTTGTTCAGCACTTCGTCGGAATACACCAGGTAGTCGACGGCGATGAAGTTGAAGCGCACGCCGAACTCGTCCCAGAACAGCCATTCGGCCACTGACACGAACAGCATGGCGAACAGGCTGACGGTGAACAGGCCTTGCAGAAACCAGCGATGGCCGCGACGACGCCATAACGCCGGCGGGCACAGCAACAAATACAAGCCCATCGGCAACGCTGCATACGCAAGGAAGCCGAGGTCGTACAGCAGACCGATGCCGAATAAGGCAAAAGCGCCGCCACCGGCCTCATCCAGATGCGTCAGCAACAAAACGGCGCGGGTCACGGAAAAGATCACCAGCCATACACCGGTGACCAGTAGCAGAAGGCGCAGGGGCGCCATCTTCAAAGAGTCCATTGTCTACATTCCTTATATCTAATGGCGCGAGAGTGTTGCGTGGTGACTGTAGTCAGGTTGTGAACCGATAGTGAAAATCTTGTTAACCCTCAAATTTGGTTGAGAGCGTCGATTTCAACGGTTTTCAGCCTAGCCCTGAGGCTGAGTTGGCCGTAAGCTGCGCGGGCCAAGACGGCCATTACTGTGTACGGAAGAGGTGCCCATGCGAATCCTGGTGGTCGAAGACAACCGCGACATCCTCGCCAATCTGGCCGATTATCTGGGCCTCAAAGGCTATACCGTCGACTGCGCGCAGGACGGTCTGTCGGGCCTGCATCTGGCGGCGACCGAGCATTACGACCTGATCATTCTCGACATCATGTTGCCGGGGATTGATGGCTACACGCTGTGCAAGCGCCTGCGCGAAGATGCCCGCCGCGACACCCCGGTGATCATGCTCACCGCCCGCGATCAACTCGACGACCGCTTGCAGGGATTCAAGTCCGGCGCCGACGATTACCTGATCAAGCCGTTTGCCTTGTCCGAGCTGGCCGCGCGCGTCGAAGCGGTGATGCGCCGGGCGCAGGGTGGCGGACGTCGGGCGTTGCAGGTTGGCGATTTGAGTTACGACCTCGATACGCTGGAAGTGACCCGCGAAGGTAAGCTGCTGAAACTCAACCCGGTCGGCCTCAAGTTGTTGGCAGTGTTGATGCAGAAGAGCCCGCATGTACTGCGTCGCGAAGTGCTCGAAGAAGCGCTGTGGGGCGATGACTGCCCCGATAGCGACAGTCTGCGCAGCCACGTTCACCAATTGCGTCAGGTGATCGACAAGCCTTTCGCCAAGCCACTGCTGCATACCGTGCACGGCGTGGGTTACCGCCTGGCCGATGCGTAATGGAGTTTAGACAGAGCCTTTCTCAACGGATCATCATTGCCTTCGCGCTGATGAGCGCGCTGGTGGCCGGCGCCTTCGCCATGGGCATCGTCGCAACGGTGCATCTGGTCGAGGAGAAACTGATTTCGGCCGGGCTGGGCGGCGATTTGCAGCGCCTGCTGCTGATGGACAATGTCTCCGACTGGAGCCATCGCCCGGAGCCGGATCAGTTGTTCTATTTCAGTGGCGGGCCGGGTGATTTTGAATTGCCCAAGGATTTGCGCCACCTCGATTCCGGTTTCCACGAAGTGTTCCGCGAGCAGCTGTCGTACCACGCGATGGTCGAAATCGTCGACGGTCGTCGCTATGTGCTGCTGCAGGATCAAAGCGATTTTGAAGAGCGTGAACGCGTGCTGTTTGCCGTCGTGCTGGTCGGCTTTGTGCTCAGCCTGGCGCTGGCGGTATTCCTCGGCTGGGTGCTGGCGCGCAAAGTAATGGCGCCGGTGGTACGGCTGGCCCGGCAGGTACGCCATCGCGACCAGTTGCTCGGGCTGGCGCCACCGTTGGCGCCGGATTACGCAGCAGACGAAGTCGGTGAACTGGCAGTGGCCTTCGATGCGACGCTCGGGCGTCTGCGTCAGGCGTTGAGTCGCGAACGGCTGTTTACCAGTGACGTCAGCCACGAATTGCGCACCCCACTGATGGTGCTGGCCAGCTCCTGCGAATTGCTGCTGGAGAACCCGGCTATCGATCAGCGCGGTCGCTCTCAGGTCGAGCGTATTGCCCGCGCCAGCGAAGAAATGCGCGAACTGGTGCAGACCTTTCTGATGCTCGCCCGTGCCCAGCGCGAAGACGCCGGGATGGCGCCGCAACATAATCTCGCTCAGGTGGCTGACAGCTTGCTGAATGTCTGGCGCGAACCGATCGAAAGCAAAGGCCTGAAATTGCAGTTCGAGCCCGGCAACCCACCGGACACCTGTTACAACGCCACGTTGCTGACAGCGGTGATGGGCAACCTCTTGCGCAATGCCTGCCACTACACCGAACAGGGCTTTATTCGCCTGTCGCTGAACGCTAATGGCTTTGTCGTCGAAGATTCGGGCGTCGGCATTCCGGAGGAGAAGCGCGAGGCGATGTTCCAGCCGTTTGTACGCGGCACTGAAAACCGCGGCGAAGGGTTGGGGCTCGGATTGTCATTGGTTCAGCGGATCTGCGAGAACCAGGGCTGGACGGTGACGCTGAGCACCATGCAGCCCAACGGTTGCCGTTTCGAGGTGGAATTGGGCAAAGGCTGACACGCGGTGGTGGCACCCAGCCACTCCCGCCAACCTGTCTAAATCCTGTATAACCTTGAAATAGTTTGCGGGTTTACCCGACGTTTTTTTCACAAATGGATGACCTGACGCTGACACGGCCCTGCTTATGGTGGGGACATCAGCAATTCAGGAGTCCTGGTGATGGCCGGCCCGATCAAACTCGATTTTTCCGAAAAGTATGACGACACGCATGCGCAGAAATATCTGCAAAAGCATCAGGCCAATCTCGGTCGCCGTTTGTCCCATTGGCGTGACGAGCAACTGGCTCGCAAGGCGCTGACATTGGCTGGCGAACCGGGTCTGGTGCTGGATTTGCCGTGCGGGGCGGGGCGTTTCTGGCCATTGCTGGCGGAAAAACCCAACCGGGTGATCATTGGCGCGGACAATTCCGAGTCGATGATCCGGACGGCCATGCAGGCACAACCGGCGGAGGTGGTGAAACGGGTACAACCCTTGCACACATCTGCGTTCGACATTGCCTTGCCTGATAACGCCGTCGACAGCATTTTCTGCATGCGTTTGCTCCATCACATCGGTGAAGCCGAGCATCGACGGGCCATTCTGCGTGAATTTGAACGCGTCACCCGTGACAGCGTGATTATTTCGCTGTGGGTGGATGGCAACTTCAAGGCCTGGAAACGCAAGAAGGCCGAGGCCGAGCGTGGACAGGAAGGTTACCAGAATCGCTTTGTGTTACCGGCTGTTACGGTCGAAAAGGAATTTGAAGACGCTGGGTTCCGCATTCAAGAACAACTGGATTTTATTCCGCTCTATGCCATGTGGCGGGTTTACGTATTACGCAAGAGGTAACGGAATGGCAGTGCAATTTGCAGCAGAATCGGACATTGCTCCGCAGGATCGTTTTGACTATTACTGGAACCAGCGCGGTGAGTGGGTAGAAGAACCCAACGTGCGTCGTGGTGGCGAAAGTGGTGTGCAACGAGTCATCGGACGTGACGGGCAACTGCTGTATGCAAAGCGCCAGACCGGACACATCTATCGCAGTTGGTTGCACCCGTTCGGTCGCCCGACGGTATTGCGTGAGCTCGATGCCCTGACCGGTGTGAGCAAGCTCGGAGTGCGGGTGCCGGAAATCGTTTTCTGCGGCGCGCAACCTGACCCGCAATACAAGTGGCGAGCCTTGCTGGTGACGAAGTCGCTGGACGGTTTCGACGAACTGGAAAAGTGGGAAGCCGGCGGTGGTCGCGCGCAATTCGGCGAAGCGGTTTATGAGCGTGTCCTCAAAGAGCTGGCCGAGAATCTTGCGCGTATGCACAAGGGCCGTTGGCAGCACAGTTGCATCTACATCAAACACGTATTTGTGCGGGTAACCGGTGAGCCTGAGTCGGCCAAGGTCGAAGTCGCTTTGATCGACTTCGAGAAGTGCCGGCAACGTTTGACCGCCTATCGCGCCGCCTCCCATGACATGAAGCAAATGCGTCGCCACTCGTCGTTCAGCGATACGGACTGGAAAAAACTCGTCTACTTTTATGAGACGGCGTTTGGCAGCGCTATCAAAGGTTTATAGCGATGAAACTCGAAATTGCACGAGGTTTGTTCCTGGTAGGGGCCTTGGCAGTTGCTTCACTGGCGGTGGCTGCCTGGGAGCAGCCTCGCATGCAGGTAATAGGTGCATCCACAACGGATGCTCACTGCGCTATACCCCGCGTGGCAAAAGTCTCTGCGGCGAGTAAACCCGACCATGATTTGTTGCTGTTCATGTTCGGGCTTTCCCAAGGGATGAAGCCACAGAGTTGACCCGGTTGAAGCCCACATAAAAGGCCTCGCAAATGCGAGGTCTTTTTTATGGATGAATACAAACCCCCTGTGTAGGAGCTGCCGCAGGCTGCGATCTTTTGATTTGGTTTTAAAACGCATGGTCAAGGTCAAAAGATCGCAGCCTGCCGAGCTCCTGCAGGGTCATGGTTTTAGGTCAGGTTTCGCCAGCAGGGTGTAGATGCACGGCAACACAAACAGCGTAAACAACGTGCCGATCGACATCCCCGTCGCAATCACCATGCCGATATCAAACCGGCTCACAGCGCCTGCACCGGTCGCCAGAATCAACGGCACCATGCCAAACACCATCGCCGCGGTGGTCATCAGCACCGGTCGCAAGCGAATCGCCGCCGCTTCCTCCACCGCTTCGCGCGCCGTGAGGCCTTTGTCCTTGCGCAACTGGTTGGCGAATTCGACGATCAGGATCCCGTGTTTGCTGATCAGCCCGATCAGCGTTACCAGTCCGACCTGGGTGTAGATGTTCATGCTCGACCAACCGAGGAACAGCGGAATCAGCGCGCCGCAAATCGACAGCGGCACTGTCACCAGAATCACCAGTGGATCGCGGAAGCTCTCGAACTGCGCCGCCAGCACGAGGAAAATGATCGCCAGCGCCAACGCGAAGGTTACCCACAAGGCACTGCCTTCCTGGACGAACTGGCGTGACGCGCCGCCATAGTCGAAAGCAAAACCGGCCGGTGCTTCCTCGCGGGCAATCTGCAACACGGTGTCGATCGCTTCGCCCATGCTCACCAGCGGGAAACCGGAGATTTTCGCGGCGTTGAGCTGCTGGAACTGGTTGAGCTGTCGTGGTCGCGCGCGATCGCTGATCTTGATCAGTGTCGACAGGGGCAGCAGCTCACCCTGGGTGTTCTTCACGTAGTAATTGTTCAGCCAGTCCGGGTTATCTCGGTACGCTCGTTCGACCTGAGCGATGACCTTGTAGCTGCGCCCTTCGATTGTGAAACGGTTGATTTCCGCCTCACCGAGCAGCGTCGCCAGGGTGCCTCCGAGATCCTGCATCGACACGCCCATCTGCGCGGCTTTGGCGCGGTCGATGTCGACCACTACCTCAGGTTTGTCGAATGCCAGATCGAGATCGACGAAGGCGAACTTGCCCGACTCCATCGCGCGTTTCTTGATCCGGTCAGCCACTTGCAGCAGCAGTTCGTAGTCGTTGGCGGTGTTGACCACAAACTCGAACGGCAAGCCTTCACCGGTGCCGGGCAGCGAGGGCAGATTGAAACCGAAGATCTGCAAGCCGGGGATACTTCCCAGTTTGCCTTGCACCTCGGGAAGGATCTGCATCTGTGTGCGACTGCGCTCGTTCCACGGTTTGAGCAGGAAGCCGCCGATCCCGGCCTGTACGCCGTTGTAGCCGTTGATCTGGAACGAAGAGTAGTACTCCGGGAATTCCTTGAAGATCTTGATGAACTCGTCGGTGTAGGTGCTCAGGTAGTCAAGGTTGGTCGGTTGCGGGGCGCTGGCCATCATGAAAATGATGCCCTGGTCTTCGTCCGGCGCCAGTTCCGATTTGGTGAACTTGAGGAACACCGGGATCAGGCACAGCACAATCAACGCGAACACCAGCACCACCGGCCGCGTATTCAGCGTGCCGTGCAGCAGGCTCTGGTAGCGGCGCTTGAGGTTGTCGAAGACGCGGTCGAGGCGATGCGCGAGGCCGCTGGGATTCTGTTCGGGGCGTAGCAGAAACGCGCACATCATCGGCGACAACGTCAGCGCGACAACCCCGGAAATCACCACTGCACCGGCCAAAGTCAGGGCGAACTCCTTGAACAGCGCCCCGGTCAGCCCGGTGAGGAAACCGATTGGCGCGTACACCGCAGCCAGAGTGATGGTCATCGATACCACCGGCATGGCAATTTCCCGCGCACCCTCAAGGGCGGCATCAAAAGGCGTCTTGCCTTCCTCGATGTGCCGGTGGATGTTTTCCACCACGACAATCGCATCGTCGACCACCAGCCCGATGGCCAGCACCATCGCCAGCAAGGTCAGCAGGTTGATCGAGTAACCCATCATCTGCATGAAGAACATCACGCCGATCATCGACAGGGGAATGGTCACCACCGGGATCACCACCGAGCGCAGTGCGCCGAGGAACAGGAACACCACGACGATGACGATCAGCACCGCTTCGAACAGGGTTTTCACCACTTCGTCGATGGATGCTTGAATAAACAGCGTGGCATCGTAGGCGATCTCGCTCTTGAGGTTGGGCGGCAACTGCGCCTCCAGCTCCGGCATGATCTTGCGCACTTCCCTGATCACGTCCAGCGGGTTGGCGCCCGGCGAGGATTTGATGCCGATGTACACCGACGGCGTGCCGCCGAACGAGCTGATCGAGTCGTAGTTTTCGGCCCCCATTTCAACCCGCGCGACATCGCTGAGCAGCACGCGGCTGTCGCCGCTGACCTTGAGCGGAATCGCCGCAAACGCCTCGGCGGATTTCAGTTCGGTGTTGGCGTTGATGCTGGTGACCACGTACTCGCCTTTCACTTCGCCGGCGGCGGAGAGGAAGTTGTACTGGCGCACGGCGTTGGTCACGTCGCTGGCGCTGAGGCCGAAACCGGCGAGTTTCACCGGGTCGAGCCACAGGCGCATGGCGAATACCTGATTGCCGAGAATCTCCGCTTCGGCCATGCCCGGCAGGGTCGCCAGTTTTGGCTGGATCACCCTGGACAGGTAGTCGGTGATCTGCGGGTTGCTCAAGTCCTTGCTGAAGAAGCTGATGTACATCAGCGCCGAAGCGTCGGCGGACTCCTTGCTCAGCACCGGGTCTTCGGCGTCCTGCGGCAGTTTGTTCTTCACCTCGTTGGCTTTGGCCAGCAGTTCGGTGAACAAGCGATCAGTGTTGGAGCCGATGCGTGCGTAGATCGAAATCGTCGAGAAGTTCTGCCGACTGACCGAGGTCATGTAGTCGATACCCTCGGCGCTGGCCAGGCTCTGTTGCATCGGCTGGGTGATGTAGCCCTGAATGGTCTCGGCGTTGGCCCCGGGGTACGCCGTGGTCACGGTGATCAGGGCGTTTTCCATTTGCGGGTATTGGCGCAGCGGCAGCTTGCTCCAGGCCTGGAAGCCGAGCAGCACAATCAACAGGCTGACCACGGTGGCGAGCACCGGGCGGCGGATGAACGGATCGGTAAAAGCCATGGGGTTTCCTTGATCAGTCGGCGCGGGGCGGACTGTTCTGCTCGCCGAGGGTCTTGTCGTCGCTGATGGCAATGTGGGCGCCGTTGTCCAGTTTGATCTGGCCGGCGGTCACCACTGTTTCGCCACTCTGCACGCCCTTGTTGATCATCACCACGCCGTCGCGGCGCTCACCGGTTTCGATGAAGCGGCGTTCGGCGATCAGTACCGGTTGGCCCTTGTCGTCCTTTTCAACGCTGCCGTCCTCGGCTTTCTTCTGTCCGACCACGTAGATCGAGTTGCCATAGAGGGTGTAGGTAATCGCGCTTTCCGGCACGACGACATGTTTCTGCGGATCCGGCAGCAGCACTTCGAGGCTGGTGAACATGCCCGGCAGCAATTTGCCGTCGGGGTTGGCCAGGGTCGCGCGTATCAGGATGTTGCGCGTGGTGCTTTCGACAATCGGGTTGATCGCGCTGATCTTGCCGGCGAAGTTTTGCCCTGGATAGGCGGCGACTGAAATCTGCACCGGTTGGCCGATGGCCAGTTTCGGCACCGATTGCTCGGGCAGGTAGAAGTCAGCGTAGAGGCTGCTCAGGTCTTGCAGTGTGGCAATTTTGGTACCGCTGGCGAGGTAGTCGCCGACGTCGACCTGACGGATGCCGATGGTGCCGCTGAACGGCGCGAGGATGCGTTTTTTCGCCAGCGAGGCGTTGAGCTGATTGACCGTGGCCTTGTTCTTTTGCAGTACGGCGGAGAGGCGGTCGTATTCGCCTTTGGAGATGGCGCGGCTGTCGACCAGTTGGCTGCCACGGCCGAAGTCCAGTTGCGCGAGGCCCAGATCAGCCTTGGCGGTTTCCAGCAGGGCGGTTTCGACGGCGCTGTCGAGTTGCAGCAACGGTTGTCCGGCTTTGACCTTCTGGCCTGACTCGAACTTGAGCTCGGTGACGGTGCCGGCCACTTCCAGACTCAAGTCGACGCCTTGCAGCGCCTTGAGCGTGCCGACGGTGGGCAAGCGCATCTGCCACGGGCGTTCGGACGCGGTGGCCACGGCGACGCTGATCGGCGGTTTCGGTTTGGAAAAGCCCTGGACCATCGTGTAGATCGAAAAGGCTTTGTACCCGCCCAACACAAGGACGATCAGCAAAACAACACCCAACATGATCAGCATGCGGCGACGCAGCATATTTCCAGTTCCTTGGATAAATCAGGTGAGACAGGCGGGCACATTACTCCGAGACAGGCAGGGATTCCAACTGCCAGTTATTACCGTTGGCTTGTAGGAGCAAAGCTTGCTCGCGAAAGCGGTGTATCAGTCACCAGGATGTCCGGTGTGCGGCCGTCTTCGCGAGCAAGCTTTGCTCCTACCGGGTTTGCGGTTGCTTCAGGCCATCAAGTGCAAATGGTTGTCCCAGAGCCCCGCCGGCAGTTCCAGTGGCTTGGCCAACAGTTCATCCTGGCGGCAATCGTAGTAACGGCAACGGCCCTGACCCGAGGTCACGACAAAGCCGTCCTTCACCGCACCCACGCCCGCGCAATCAGGCAACGGCGCGTCGAGGCGCACTTCGCCGCTGTCCAGATCCCAGATAAAGAAGCGATTGCCACGGGGCGCCGTCAATGCGACCAGACGCAACTCGCTGTGCACCGCCACACTCGCGGTGTAATGGCCCATCGACTGCAACTGATGCTCCGGCACCGGGAACGCCACGAAGGGCTGCCCCGGACGCTTGATCGCCAACAGCTCCGAACGCTCATGCGAGGCGCCCATGAATTGCTGGCCGGCGACGATGGTGCCGTCGCTGGCAATGCCCAGGTGGCGCACGCTGTTCATCTGCTGGGCGAGGGTTTCCTTGCTCAGCAGGGTGCCGTCGCGCTGCATCAGCACCAGGCTTGGCTCCATGGCGTTGAGGTTCATGTCGACGCGGCTTTCCGCTTCAGTACGAATCCCGCCGTTGGCCACCACCAGCGTCTCGCCATCGGGCATCCATGACACCTGATGCGGGCCGAGGCCATGAGTGGAAATCTCACCGCTGTGCACCAGCCGTTCGCCTTCGAACTTGTACACCCCGAGCAAACCACGACCGGCATCGCTGGTGTCATTCTCGGTGGCGTACAGGTATTCGCCGTCCTTGTGAATCACCGCGTGACCGTAGAAGTGCCGGTTCGGTTGCGACGTCACGGTCTGCAACAAAGCACCGTCGCGCAGATCGATCAGGTAGCTCTCGGTACCCGGCCGGCGGGCGACGAACAGTGCAATCGGCTGCGTCGGGTGGTTGATGATGTCGTGGCAACGCTGGCCGACTTCGGTGGCGAACACGCGCGTGCCATCCAGCCGATAACCGACGGCATAGTGCTTGCCGTCGGTGTCGTCGCGCGCCGACAGCAGCAGCGGGCTCTGATCCTTGCGTTTGAACAGCGTCCAGCCGCCCAGCGTCACTGCTCCCAGCAGCACACTACCTAAAGTCAGAGCCTGGCGTCGCAGCATGGCACTTGCCCTCATCAGTCACCGTCGTTGGCGTTGAAGCCCAGTTGAATGCCCAGCGCCTTGGCCAATTCGCCTTCGTGCAGGCGATGGACGACGTTGAGGCTGTCGTAGATGTCGTTGAGTTGCTGCCGACCCGCATCGTCTTCAAGCATTTCGCCCAGCGACCGCTGGGTGCTGTCGAACAGTTTCAGCGAGGCAGCGTAAGCGGCGTCGATCTTGTCTGCCAATGGCTTCTGATCGCTTGGCAGCAGGTTGCGCAGGCCTTTGTTGTCGACGCCTTCCCAAACGGTTTTGGCGGCGGCAAGGCTGGCTTCCAACGCGGTCAACGACGACTGGCTGCGCCATGCATCGGCCTGGAACGGCTGTGGCACGCCTTTGCTCTGGCGGCCCATCGGCGTGCCGAGTTTTTTCTTCAGAGTGTCGAGTGCGGTGACCTGTACACGCAGCAGATCGGCGATCGCTTCGTGGGAGTCGGCGTAGCGCTGGTTGGGGAACTTGGTCATCTGCGCGAGCATGCCGTCGGTGTTGTTCCAGCTCTGCAGAATCTCTTCGGCCAGTTGCTTCTGACGTTCGCCGATGGCGATCAGCAGCGGGCAGTACTTGGCTTTCTGGTCGGCGTTGGCGACATCAGGCTTTGCGTCGAACAGGATGTACTCGTAAGCCGACAGGCCCTGTACCACCACGCTCGACTTGGCCAGTGCAGCGGCATCGATCTGCGGCTGGGCGACGACCAGTTGCTCGACCTGACGGCCGACAAGGTTTTTCTTGTCCGGCCAGAACTGCACCTGCCACGAACGGTTGCCCTCGGCCAGCGGGCCGATCAGCAGCGGTTGCAGCTCGGCCCAGGCTTTCTGCGCGTGCAGGAAGTCGGCGCGGGCGGTCTCCAGGGTTTCCTTGCCCTGGCAGTAGGCGAGGGCGCTGACAGCCAGTTGCTTGTCGGCCTCGACCCAGCGTGTGTAAGTCGGCAGGATCACCGATTTGGCGATGGCCGCCGAGGTGACGGCTTGCGGATCCTGTGGCGAGCACGCGCCGAGGGCCAGTGCGGCAAGGCTGGTGAACAGTAGCTTGGGACGGAACATGTCGGGCTCCCGATTCTTTTAAGTGTTTAAAGTGAATTCAGAAACGCCAGCAGCGCGGCACGCTGCTCGGCATTGAACGATAAAACCTGTTGCTGCGCCGCTTTTGCTTCGCCGCCGTGCCAGAGCACCGCTTCGAGCAGATTGCGCGCGCGGCCATCATGCAAAAACTGGGTGTGGCCACTGACCGCTTGCGTCAGGCCGATCCCCCACAACGGCGGCGTGCGCCAGTCGCGGCCGGAGGCCTGGAATTCCGTGCGGTTGTCAGCCAGACCGTCACCCATGTCATGCAGCAGCAGATCGCTGTAAGGGCGAATCACTTGATTGGCCAATTCAGGTTCGGCGGCGTTGGCAGCGGTGGTGTATTTCGGGGTGTGACACGAATCGCAGCCGGCCTGGAAAAACAGGTTTTTGCCGGCCAGCACTTGTTCATCGTTGACGTTACGGCGCGCGGGCACGGCGAGGTTACGGCTGTAGAACAGCACCAGACGCAGGATGTTGTCGCTGACTTCCGGCTCGCCGTCCGGGCCATTGCCGTTCGGCGCCTGCTTGCAGGCGGTTTGCGCCTCGGTGCAGTCATCGAAAGGTCTCAGGCTGGTCGTAAGGCCCATGTCACCAGAAAACGCGTGAACATTTTGTTGATTGAGATTCGGTTGCCCGGCTTTCCAGCCAAATCGGCCGATCACGGTTTGCTGCAACGCGTCGTCCCAGACTCGGTTTGGCCGGCCATTGATGCCGCCGTTCTCTTTGGCTTGCGCGGTAGCGTTGGCGAGGATCGCTTCTTCAGGGATCGCTTCGAGCAGACCGAGGCCAATCATCGGCGGGGCGACGCGGGCGGAGAAACGCGTGTCCGGGTGCATTGGGCCGTAGCCGAGTTGGGTGATCTGTAACGTCGGTTTGCGCAGTTCGACTTCGGTGCCGTCCTTGAAGCGAACCGGTACCGGCGTGTAGTCGACCCGCACTTTGCCTTCGGGAGCGACGCCGGGCACAGCCATGTCCTGGAACTGGCCACCGTAGACCGGCTCCGGCACCACGCCGACCTGCTCGATGAGCCGGGCATATTCCGGCGCGTCGGGAATCGACAGCCTGACCAGCATCGACACCGCATTGGCCGCACCGGGCGTTGGCGGATGACCGCGACCGTCCTTGATGTGACAGTTCTGGCAGGCGTTGGTATTGAACAGCGGGCCGAGTCCGTCACGCGCGGTGGTGGTCGACGGCGCGATCACCCACGGGCTGCGGAAGAAGCTGTTGCCGACGCTGAAATCCACTCGACGCGACGGCGGCAGGTTGGCCGAGGGCAGGGAGAACGCGTTCTGATCGGTCTTGCGCACGGTCGCTGCACCGCCCGAACGTGCTTCACCAGGCTCGGCCTTGGTGAAACGCGGGGCGTCATCGCAGGCACTCAGGCCCAGGGCCAGACACAGTGCGGACAAGCGAAGAGGCAGCGAGGGCATCAGACATCCTGCGGACGGGCAAAAATAAAGGCGCAAAGTCTAACAGGGCGAGGGGGTTTGAATAAGAGGAATTATCGTTTGCTTGATTTGTGGCAAGCCTTGAAGCTCATGCAAACCCTGTGGGAGCGAGCCTGCTCGCGAAAGCGGTGTCTGCGGCGCTGACGAGGTTGCGACAGATGACGCCTTCGCGAGCAGGCTCGCTCCCACAGGGATGGGTGGTGCATTTGATATCGAGCACATCATGGAGCAGGGTTTTGGGAATGGCAGATATGAAAAAGGCGACCCGAAGGTCGCCTTTTTTGACGCGGACGCTGTTGATCAGAACTCGTGATCAGCGTTGTCCGGGTTCAGGTCGCTGATGCCCAGTTTGCCGGCAGCGGCTTCGATCGAACCGGTCTGCTTGACCAGCGAGGCGATGGCGTCGCGGACGATCTGGTTGCCAGCGGTGTTGCCGGCAGCGATCAGTTGGTCGTAGTGCTCACCCTTGTTGGCGTGATCAACCATGACCTGGATCTTCGCTTCAGTGGCAGCCAGATCGGCTTTCAGCGCGGTGTCGGCAGCCGGGTCAGCCTTGGCCACCAGCGACGACAGGCTGGCGCCGGTCATTTTGGTGCCGTCGGTACGGGTGTACTCGCCCAGGTAGACGTTACGAATGCCTTTGGCATCGTAGAAGTGCGAGTTGTGGGTGTTGTCGCTGAAGCAGTCCTGCTCGTCTTCAGGCGAGTTCGCCTCCAGAGACACCTTCATGCGCTCGCCCGCCAGTTCGCCCAGGGACAGGCTGCCCATGCCGAAGAGCATTTTGCGCAGGCCGGTTTCGCCTGGCTCGGCTTCCAGCGTGGCGCGGTAGTTGTCAGCCACGTTTGGCTTCCAGTTGCCGACCATTTCTTCCAGGTCGCTGACCAGCAATTGGGTCACCGACTTCAGGTAGGCACGACGACGATCGTTGTGGCCGCCAGTGGCGCCGGCGCCTTCCAGGTAGTCGGAAGCAGGACGGTTGCCAGCACCAGGGCCGGTGCCGTTCAGATCCTGGCCCCAGAGCAGGAATTCGATCGCGTGGTAGCCGGTGGCGACGTTGGCTTCGGAACCGCCCAGCTCATTCAGGCTGGCGAGTTTTTCCGGGGTGATGTCTTTGACGTCGACCTTGTCTTCGCCGACCTGAACTTCGGTGTTGGCGATGATGTTGGCGGTGGCGCCCGGGTTACCCAGTGCGTGCTCGTAGGATTTGTCGACGTAGTCGATCAGACCCTCGTCCAGTGGCCAGGCGTTCACCTGACCTTCCCAGTCATCGATGATGGTGTTGCCGAAGCGGAACACTTCACTCTGCAGGTAAGGAACGCGGGCAGCGACCCAGGCAGCCTTGGCGGCTTTCAGGGTGTCGGCGTTCGGCTTGGCGAGGAAGGCGTCAACGGCAGTTTGCAGGGTTTTCGCGGTGGATTCGGCATCGCTGTAAACGGCGAAGACCATGTCGGCGTAATGCGCGACCACAGCCTTGGCGGCGGCTTCGTCGACTTTACCGGCAGCGGCAGGAGCAGCCGCAGGTGCGGTGGTGCTGGCGGCTGGAGTCGGCGTGGCCGGAGCGGCGGCCTTGTCTTTGCCTTCGCCGCAACCGGCGAGGGAAATAGCGATGGCCAGCAGACTGGCGGTAGCCAGAGGCATACGAATCATGGCGAACATCCTGCTTCGGTAGATGAATGGACAGGCGCGGGGGTGCGCAAAGCTGCGACATAATGCAAATCTTTCGCATTATGTGTAAAGGGTTGTGGCTGGAAATATTTCTTATTTACGCAGATCGAAAGATCGCAGCCTCCGGCAGCTTCTACAGGGAACGCAGAAGCTTCCAGAGGCTGCGATCTTTTGATTTTTAAAGAATGGCCGCGTTACTGCGCTGTGCCTGCTTGAGGTAGGCGGTCAACTCACGCGCCGGCAGCGGTTTGCTGTAGTGGTAACCCTGACCTTCATGACAGCCTTCGGAGATGATGTAAGTCTCCTGCTCGGCGGTTTCCACGCCTTCGGCAATCACCTGCATGCCAAGGCTCTTGCCCAGTTGAATGATTGCCCGAACGATGGTCGCGTCGTCGTCGTCATCGAGCAGATCCTGGACGAAGCTCTTGTCGATCTTGATCTTGTCCAGCGGCAGGCTTTTCAGATAACTCAGCGATGAATAGCCGGTGCCGAAGTCGTCGATGGCAATCAGCGCGCCGGAGCGACGCAGGCTCAGCAAGTGCTGGGCGGCGGTGCTGATGTCTTCCATCAGGCCGGTTTCGGTGACTTCCAGCTCCAGGCTGCGCGGTGGCAGGCGATACATCTGCAACAGATTGTTGACCACTCGCGGCAGCTCGGCGTGGTGCAGTTGCACGGTCGACAGGTTGACCGCCATGCGCAGGTCGACGAAGCCTTGATCGTGCCAGTCGCGCAGCTGTTTGCAGGCCTGATCAAGCACCCATTCGCCGATGGCGATGATCGTACCGTTCTGCTCGGCCAGCGGAATGAACAGGTCCGGCGGCACCAGACCGTGCTCCGGGTGTTGCCAGCGAATCAGCGCTTCGACGCCGACCACGCGGTGATCGCGATAGCTGATCTGCGGCTGGTAGACGAGGTAGAACTGATCGCGCAGCAAGGCATCGCGCAGGTCTTTTTCCAGTTCGCGACGGCGGCGCATCTCGCTGTCGACGCTGGCGATATAGAACTGATAGCGGTTGCGCGAGCGGGTCTTGGCCAGCGTCATGGTCTGCTCGGCTTTCTGCAGCAGCTTTTCAGTGCTGTCGCCGTCCTCCGGAAACAGGGTGATGCCGATGGTCGCGCGCAGGCGGATTTCCTGATGATCGAGGGCAAACGCCGCTTCCAGGTCATCGAGAATGCTTTGTGCCAGTTCGGCGGCTTCGTACGGCTGCTCGATGTCCGCCTGCACCAGCGCAAACTGGTCGCCACCCAGACGGGCGAGGGCGCCGAGGCGGCCGCTGTGGGCACGCAGGCGATCGGCCAAGGCCAGCAATAACTGGTCGCCGGTCTGGTAACTGAACTGCTCGTTGATGCCTTTGAAATCGTCCAGCCCGACGCACAAGACCGCGACCCGGCGCTGTAACTTGCCGGCATCGACCAGAATCTTGTCCAGTTGCTGCTGCAATTGCTGGCGGTTCGGCAGGCCGGTGAGGAAATCGTACTGGGCCATGCGCAGCAGGCTGTTTTCCGCTTCGTGGCGCAGATGGGTATTGCGCTCGATGGATTCGAGCAACTGGTTGGCCGTGTTGATCCATAGACCGAGCTCGTTCTTTTCGTGGCCCTTGAGCTGGGGGATTTTGTGTTCGCTGGGGCGGTCCGGGTTGATTTCGGTCAGGTGCTCGATGATCCGCGACAGCGGTTTGGTCAGCAGCCAGTGATAAACCAGGTACAACACCAGACCCATGGCCAGGGCCCGCAGAACGCCGGAAATGAAGATGATTACCGAGCTGACGATAAAACCTTCGCCATAAGTCGCGGTGTCGAGGGTGATGCTCAGGTCGCCGTAATACTCGCTGTACGGGCCACGGCCCACCAGTTGCGTGGTGAACGTGCGCTCCTGGCCGAGGATCAGGTCGGTCAGCCAGCGGCTGTTGGAATGCTGCAAGTCGCGGGATTTTTGCGCGAGCATGGCTTCGTTGGGGTGGCCAATGGAGGCCTGGCGCACGGCGTCGTCCTGGAACAGGCCTTCGATCACCTGCATGCCCATCTCGCGATCCAGGCTGTAGACCGCCTGGGTGGAGGGATCGCGGAACATGTCGAGGATCCGTTCGGCGTCGTTGGCAACGGCCTGACGGGTTTTGTAGGCATCGAAAACAATCTGCGCGCAGCTCAAGACCACGCCGACGATCAATGCCGACAGGAGCACGACCCGGAGCAACTTCACCGACAAGCTGTTCTTGAGTTCCAGCTTCAAAGGGTTATTCCTTGTTCCGTGCGGGTAGCATCAAGTTGCCATGAGTATTGGCAATCCCGAGTTGGCAGTCAAAGGGACAATCAGGCCCAGGATCATTTGCCTTTAGCCTTGGCCAAAATGCTGCTGTCTGGAGTATTAGCCCTAATTGTACTGTGTCGGTAGTTTTGGCCCTCAACTTGAGCGGCGCGGAACAATTTTCCCAATGTTTTGATGTTAGCCCTCCGTAGCAAGGCAGCAAGCGGCTTGAAGCTGCATTTTCTGTGGGAGTAACGCCATCCCGATGTAGGAGCTGCCGTAGGCTGCGATCTTTTGCTTTTGATCGTTCCCACGCTCAGCGTGGGAATGCCTCAAGGGACGCTCTGCGTCCAGTGACGCGGAGCGTTCACGGTATGCATTCCCACGCAGGAGCGTGGGAACGATCATCAAAAAATCGCAGGCATAAAAAAACCCGGCAATGCCGGGTTTTTTGACTGGCGCGTAGCTTAAGCGGTGAAGGTTTTGCCTTCGAACTGCTCAGCAACAAACTTCCAGTTGACCAGGTTCCAGAACGCTTCGACATACTTCGGACGAACGTTGCGGTAGTCTATGTAGTAAGCGTGTTCCCAGACGTCGCAGGTCAGCAGCGGGGTGTCGCCGCTGGTCAGCGGGTTGCCGGCGCCGATGGTGCTGGCCAGAGCCAGGGAGCCGTCAGCCTTTTTCACCAGCCAGCCCCAGCCGGAACCGAAGGTGCCGATCGAGGTTTTGCTGAACTCTTCCTTGAACTTGTCGAACGAACCGAAGGCTGCGTTGATGGCTTCAGCCAGCGCGCCGGTAGGTTGACCGCCGGCGTTTGGCGCCAGGCAGTTCCAGTAGAAAGTGTGGTTCCAGACCTGAGCGGCGTTGTTGAAGATGCCACCCGAAGAAGTCTTGACGATTTCTTCCAGGGTCTTGCCTTCGAACTCGGTGCCTGGCACCAGGTTGTTCAGGTTCACGACGTAGGTGTTGTGGTGCTTGTCGTGGTGAAATTCCAGGGTTTCCTTGGAAATGTGCGGCTGCAGGGCATCGTGTGCGTAAGGCAGCGGCGGCAATTCGAAAGCCATGATGATTCTCCTAATCAGGTCTGTTGCGGTGAGCGCAAGGCCGATCACGGGCGGCCAGAAATGCACCGGCGAGTTTTTACTCTTTGCGGCGCAGGGTTCGGATCATAGCACCGGGGTTGCGGCTTAACCACGCAACAACTGTGTGGGATAGAGGTTCCAGAGCCGTTTGGAATAAATCAACTCGCGATAATAAGTTGTCCCGCTACGGTAAACATCATCAGCGCGACCACCAGATCGAGAATCCGCCAGGTACTCGGGCGAGCCAGCCAGGGCGCCAGCCATGCCGCGCCCAGCGCCAGAGTGAAAAACCACAACAGCGAAGCGCTCGCAGCGCCCACCACATACGCGCCCGGCACCGATTGTTGCGCGCCCAGCGAGCCGATCAGCAGCACGGTGTCCAGATAAACGTGCGGGTTAAGCAGAGTCACCGCCAAGGCACTGAGCATCACGGCACGCAAAGAGCGCACGGTCTGGTTTTCACCCTGATCCAGACTCTGTTTCGAGAATGCTCGGCGCAGCGCCTGGCTGCCGTACCAGATCAGAAACACTGCACCACCCCAGCGAGCCACCGCCAGCAGTGTCGGGTTATGCGCCAGCACCGTTGCAAGGCCGAACACTCCGGCGGCTACCAGCAGTGCATCACAGACCACGCACAGCGCGGCAACCGGCAGGTGATGCTCGCGACGCAGGCTCTGCGCCAACACAAAAGCGTTTTGCGTACCGATCGCCATGATCAGCCCGAACGCCACCAGCAGGCCGTTCACATAGCTTTGCCACATAAGGTTTACTCCGCGTTGGCTGCGAGATCGAGCAGCACATGCATGGCGCGTTCGGCGTCGGCCTGACCGACAAACAGATGATCGTGGTAGTAACCGGCAATCACGTTGCAGCTGATCCCGGCCTTGCCCAGTGCGCTGGCGAATGCCGCAGTGAGGCCGACCGCATCCAGCGCCGAATGCACGTTGAGGGTGATCCAAGCAGCGACGTAATCGAAACTGAAACCGGCCTGTTCGGCGTGGGAACGTTCGAGAATCACCGTCAGACCTTCCTGCTCGCGGAAGCTGCCGACAATCTCCAGCCCGCTCGGCATCTGACCGTCGTGCAAGGTGCAGAACACGTATTCGCCGGCATTGAGTTGCGGGCTCATGCTGCGCAACAGGGTCGTGAGTGAAGTTTCGCCAGCCATGAAGGTATTCCTGAACAGAGAGGGTGCTTGCTGGCTATTCTCCGGTTGAACGCTGTATAAGAAAAACCAATAGTGCTGATCGCTCATTAGGAAAACTGATGTTCGACTACAAATTGCTTTCCGCTCTGGCCGCCGTGGTCGAGCAGGCCGGATTCGAACGCGCCGCGCAGGTGCTGGGCTTGTCGCAGTCGGCGATTTCGCAGCGGATCAAACTGCTCGAAGCGCGGGTCGGCCAACCGGTGCTGGTGCGCGGCACGCCACCGTCGCCCACTGAAATCGGCCGGCGTCTGCTCAACCATGTGCAGCAGGTACGTCTGCTTGAGCGTGACTTGCAGACCCTGGTGCCGGCATTGGACGAAGAGGGTGTGCCGGAGCGCCTGCGCATCGCGTTGAACGCCGACAGCCTGGCCACGTGGTGGGCGCAAGCGGTGGGGGATTTCTGCGCCGAACAGCATTTGTTGCTCGATCTGATCGTCGAAGACCAGACCGTGGGCCTTAAACGCATGCGCGCCGGTGAAGTGGCCGCATGCCTATGCGCCAGTGAACGGCCGGTGGCCGGCGCGCGCAGTATGTTGCTCGGCGCGATGCGTTATCGCGCGCTGGCCAGCCCGGCGTTCATCGCGCGGCATTTCCCCGATGGCGTGCGCGCCGAGCAACTGCCGCGCACGCCGGCGCTGGTGTTCGGCCCGGACGACTTTCTGCAGCATCGTTACCTGGCGTCGCTCGGCGTCGATGGCGGTTTCGAGCACCATTTATGCCCGTCTTCCGAAGGTTTTATCCGCCTGACCGAAGCCGGCCTGGGCTGGGGCCTGGTACCGGAACTGCAAGTGCGCGAGCAATTACAGCGCGGTGAGTTATGCGAGCTGTTGCCAGATAAACCGATCGATGTGCCGCTGTACTGGCATCATTGGCGCAATGGCGGTCAGTTGCTGGGCTTGCTGACCGAGCAACTGGTGCGTTCTTCGGCGCAATGGCTGGTGCCCTGGAAGCAGCTGTGAGCGTCAAGCTGCAGGCGGCAAGTCAAGCGCTGTGCGCCGTTTTAAACTTGCAGCTAGAAGCTTGACGCTAGTAGCTGCTTTTTGTTGGAGCTATACATGAAAATTCTGGTCACCGGCGCAAGCGGCTTCATTGGCGGACGCTTTGCGCGTTTCGCTCTGGAGCAGGGCCTGGACGTGCGGGTCAATGGTCGCCGGGCCGAGAGCGTTGAGCATCTGGTGCGCCGTGGCGCTGAATTCGTCCCCGGCGATCTGACGGACCCGGACCTGGTGCGCGAACTCTGCAGCGACGTTGAAGCCGTGGTGCATTGCGCTGGCGCCGTCGGGCTGTGGGGTCGTTATCAGGACTTTCATCAGGGCAACGTGCAAGTCACCGAAAATGTCGTCGAAGCCTGTTTGAAGCAACGCGTGCGGCGGCTGGTACATCTGTCGTCGCCGTCGATCTATTTCGATGGCCGCGACCACCTCAACCTGACCGAAGAACAAGTGCCAAAACGCTTCAAGCATCACTACGCGGCGACCAAGTATCTGGCCGAGCAGAAGGTCTTCGGTGCGCAGGAATTCGGTCTCGAAACCATTGCGCTGCGCCCGCGTTTCGTCACCGGTGCCGGCGACATGAGCATCTTCCCGCGGCTGCTCAACATGCAGCGCAAGGGGCGGCTGGCGATCATCGGCAATGGCCTGAACAAGGTCGATTTCACCAGCGTGCAGAACCTCAACGAAGCCATGCTCAGCAGTCTGCTGGCCGCCGGTTCCGCGCTGGGCAAGGCCTACAACATCAGCAACGGCGCGCCGGTGCCGCTGTGGGATGTGGTCAATTACGTGATGCGCAAGATGGAAGTCCCACAGGTCACCAAGTACCGTTCCTACGGACTGGCCTACAGCGTCGCGGCGCTCAACGAAGGCGCGTGCAAACTCTGGCCCGGGCGCCCGGAGCCGACGCTGTCGCGCTTGGGCATGCAAGTGATGAAGAAAAATTTCACCCTCGATATCAGTCGCGCCCGGCATTATCTGGACTACGATCCGAAAGTCAGCCTCTGGTCGGCGCTGGATGAGTTCTGCAGCTGGTGGAAAGCTCAGGACATTCGTTGAAACGAATCGGCCGGCCGGCAATGAACCGCACCGCAGGTTGAGGGTCAATCCCTGCGGCTGTGGGGTTTATACTTCGCGCCAATCTGCCATCACCGCGTTCCACAAAGGTTGCCTCAATGTCCATGCGTAATGATGCCCACGACGATTTCGACGATGTCCCGAGCCTGCGTGCCGACACCTTCGACGACGATGACATTCCGACCACCGCCCGCACCTCCGTGCACTCGCGCACACCGCCTGTGGTCAAGGTCAAGGCAGCGAGCACCGGGCCATTGTGGGCGCTGGTCGGTGCCTTGTTTTTTGCCTTCATCGGCCTTGCCTGGTGGAGCTTTCAGCAGATTTCGCTGATGGAGCAGCAACTGGTTGCGACCCAGGAAAGTTTCGCGCGCATCAGCGAAGAAGCAGCGGGGCGCTTGCAGGACATTTCCGGCAAGGTCGTCGCCAGTCAGACCAACGTCAGCAGTGACAGCGAAGCCTTGAAGCTGCAGATCAAACAACTGGAAGGCAAGCTGCTGGATCAGAGCAAACAGCAGCAGGGCGTCGCCGGTCAGGCCAGTGATCTCGACAAGCGTCTGGCGCAGATGACGGCGCAGACCACCGAACAGCAGAACGCCAATAACCAGTTGCAGGCGCAGGTCAAAGCCTTGAGCGCGGAGTTGGCGGCGGTGAAAAGCACGTCGGGCGACACCAGCAAGGTCGACGCTCAGCTCAAGGGCTTCGATGCGCAGTTCAAGAGCCTCGGCGCCGATATCGCCGCGTTGAAGAAACAGGGCAACCCGAGCGCGGCGATTGATCGTCTGGAACAGGACATCGTCGTCCTGAAAAGTCAGCAGGACAATCGTCCGGCGGCCCCGCAGGGCGGTGGCAATACGGCTGAGTTCGATGCGTTCCGCGGGCAGATGACCCGCAACATCAACACGCTTCAGGCGCAGATCCAGAACTTGCAGCAGCAGATCAATTCGCGCCCATAAACGCCGATCTGTCACCGAGTGCGCCATCGTGGTGAGGGGATTTATCCCCGTTGGAGTGCGAAGCGCTCCCCAGCATATCTACAGTGCTACCGAGTACTCAGGTTTTGGGGGCTGCTTCGCAACCCAACGGGGATAAATCCCCTCACCACAGGAAAGCGACTAGCCACAGGGTTCTGCAATCCCCTGCATCATTCTGAATATCCATACATCCGCGCATCCCGTCTACGCTCTTGAAACACCAACAAGAACGAGGGATGCGTCATGGGGTTTTTGCACAAAATAGCCTGGCTTGGCGTGATGTTATTGGCCGGTTTCGGTCAGGCCAGCGCCGCCACAACAACCAAAGATGACAGCCAGGCCGCCATTGCCTTGCTGGAAAAAGCGCTGGCCTACTACCACGACAATGGCGACAAGGCGTTCGCCGCGTTCAGTCGCCAGGGCGAGTTCGTCGATAAGGATCGCTACGTGTTCGTGGTCGATACCAAAGGCGTGATGCTCGCCAGCGGCGGGCCTTCATCAGCGTTGATCGGCCGCGACGTCACTGAAGTGCTCGGGCCGGACTTGCAGAAAGCGTTCAAGGAAGCGCTGCTGGTGCCCGAAGGCAATGGCATTCAGCAAGCCGAGTACCGCTGGCAGAACCAGGCGGACGGCAAGGTCGAGCGCAAGCATGTGTTCTACCAACGCATCGGTCAGCGAATTCTGGCGGTCGGTTATTACCTGCCGCGCGCCTCCGCTGAACAAGCCAAAGCCCTGCTGGACAAAGCAGCGACCGATCTGACCAAGGATGAAAAGGCCACGCTGACCGCGATCAACTCGCTCAAGGGCGGGTATTTGCAGGATGATCTGTACGTGTTCGTGGTCGATCTGGACACCCAGCGCTACGTCGCCCATGGCACCAATTTGCGTTTGATCAACACCGACTTCGGCAAGGTCAAGGACCCGGAGGGCAAACCGGTGGGCGAGCCGATTCTGGCGCTGATCGCCAAGCAGGACGCCGGTGAATACGAGTACCGCTGGAAGAACCCGGTGACCGGCAAGATCGAGGATAAACATGCCTACCTGAAGAAGGTCGGGCATTTCCTGGTGGCGGTGGGTTACTACAGCCCTTGAAGATCAAAAGATCGCAGCCTGCGGCAGCTCCTGCATGACTGTTCCCCTGTAGATACCGTCTTGCCCCTCATCGGGCAAGTGCAAATTTCGGGTCAAATGGTTGGCCCGATTTTAGAACGGCGTAAACGAAATGCAGCAGCTTGCGCATCGCTGCACAGATGATCTGCTTGGGAGCCTTGCCGTTGGCCTTCAGGCGATCCTTCATGGCGATTATCGCTTCGTTGTGCTTCAGCGCCACCAAGCCTGGCATGTACAGACCAGCCCGAACCCGTGCCGAGCCGATCTTCGAAATCACAGTTCGCCCCTTGAGCACCCCTGAGTCCTGAAGCTTTGGGTTCAACCCAGCGGCAGCGACCAGTTTGCGAGGATCGTCATATTTGCGCAGGTCGCCCAGTTCGGCCAGCAGCCGTTCAAGCGTTTTCTGTCCGATGCCGTCGATGGTGACGATCAAGTCACGCATCTGGCGCATGTCCGGGTCATCGTCGATGTGTTTTTTGATCGCCTTGTGCGTTTCAGCGATCTCTTTTTCGATGTGGCGCAGCACAGAGTTGATCGAGTCTTTGACCTTCTCGTCGGACACATCCAGTCGATTGAGCTCCATTCGCTCCATCTCCTGAAGGTCGTCCAACCGCCGCACCATCGCCTTTAGCTGGCGATACTTCAACGGCTCCGGCGCCCACAGTTGAAGCTTCTCAGCCTTTTCCCGAGCAAAGTCAGCGATCAGTTTGGCGTCGCTTTTGTCGGTTTTGATCCGGCGTAACTCGCTGCCGGCGTAAGCGCTGGTCGTGGACGGATTTACAACACAGACCCGGTAGCCCCTGTTGTAAACAAACTCGGCAAGTTCCAGGTGATACACGCTGGTGGCTTCCATCACGATCAGGGACGAAGGCTCGACCTGCTTGTTCAGCCAAGCTTCAAACTCTTTGAAACCCTTCGGGTCGTTGGCCAGTTTGGCTTTGGTTTTGTGTTTACCGTTTGGCAGGTGAGTGGCGATATCAAAGGTGTTTTTAGCGATATCGACGCCGACGAAATTGGACATGACTGTCTCTCCATTGATCCGTTTTCGATCATCACTGCACTCTGTCCAACCTTGCGAATGCGGGCTCTCGCCAAAGACGGGCCCAAGATACCGTTCGAACTATATGAGTGAGTGTGGAGGGCAGGAGCACGATCTACATCACAGGCAAAAAGCCTAAGGAGCTGCACGGCTTCCAAGTCCCTCCCTCGATGATCAGTCGAGAACTATCGCTCCTGACGGAGCGATAGTCGAGATACAAGGAGCTGCCGCAGGCTGCGATCTTTTGCGGTTTTATTTGGCGCCGTGTTCACGCCCGCGCAGCAGGCTGTTGGGCATCGCAATCGCGGCCGCCAGCCCGAGCAACGACACCGCCGCACTGACCCATAGCAGATGCCGGAACGTTACCGCGAGTTCCGCACGCAAGGCGTTCTGCGCATCCCCCGGTGCCGCGTTCAAACCATCAAGCAAAACGTTGCCCGAATGCCCCTCGCTCATCAGCGAACTGCTCGCCAAGTGAGCAAAACTCGAATCCTGCAACAACGCCAGCAACAGCGCCGACATCAACGCGACACCGACCGCACCGCCCAGCGAGCGGAACAGGTTGGTGGTGCTGGTGGCCACGCCGATGTCGCGCTGCTCCACCGAATTCTGCGTACCAACCAATGAGGTCGGAAACTGCATGCCGCTGGAGATGCCGCTGAGCAACATGAACAACCCGCTGACCAGCGTCGCCTCCGGTGGGCTGAACGCCATGCCGAGAATCGAAATCGGCATCAGCATCGCACCGGTCAGAATCTGCGGCTTGTAGCGCCCGGTGATCGAGGTGCGGCGGCCCGCGAAAAAGGCGCCGATCGGCAACCCGATCGCCAACGGCAGCAAGTGCAGTGCCGCACTGTCGGCGCCGCCACCGGTGACACTCTGAAAGCGCAGCGGCATCAGCACGATCAACGAAATCGCCTGGAAACTGGTGAAGAAAATCGTGCACCAGCACAGCAAGGCGTTGCGGTTGGCGAACAGGTGCATCGGCAGCAACGGCTCGCGCGCGCGGCGTTCATGCCAGACAAACACCGCCAGCACTGCGACAGCGCCGGCCAGCAGACCGAGCACTTCACCGCTGCGCCAGGAATGGCCCTGACCGACCTGCGTGATGCCGAGCAACAACGCCGTCAGGCCGATGATCATCAGTACGGTGCCGAGGTAATCGATGATCGGTTTACGATTGGGAATCGGCAGCCCGCGCAAATTGCGCTGGGCGACCCACCAGGCGCCAAGACCCAGCGGCAGGTTGATCAGAAACACCCAGCGCCACGACAGATATTCCGTCATGTAGCCGCCGAGCACCGGGCCGGCGACGCTGGCCATCGCATACATGCTGCTGAAATAACCCTGGTAGCGACCCCGTTCGCGCGGCGGCACGATATCGCCGATGATCGCTTGGCTGACGGAAATCATCCCGCCTGCGCCGATGCCCTGAACGATTCGCGCCAGCACCAGTTGTTCCATGTTCTGCGCCATGCCACAGAACAGTGAGGCCAGGGTGAACAGGCCCATGCCGAACAGCATCAATTTGCGTCGCCCGTACAGATCACCGAGTTTGCCGTAGATCGGCACCGCCACGGTCATCGCCACCATGTACCCGGAAATCACCCAGGCCAGCAGGCTGACATCTTTGAACTGTGCGGAGATGGCCGGCATCGACACGGCGACGATGGTCTGATCCAGCGCGCCAAGAAAGATCGCCATCATCAGCGCGACCAGCACGCTGCGAATGGCCGGTTTGGGCGTTTCGGGGTGATTGAGATTGGTCACGGGCAAGCCTGCGGGCAGTGATTGACCCGCACAGCCAGGGCGCGCGGGTAGGTGCTCGCCAGTGTAAGTCGGTAGCAGGCTATTCGATAGCCTCATAAGGAAGTCCGACGTAATTTTCTGCAATGGTTTTTCGGCCCGCTTCTGAACTGACGAAGTAGTCCAGTTCGGAGGCGCTGATGCGCTGGCTGAAATCATCCTGATCGTCGAAGCGATGCAGCATTGACGTCATCCACCAGGAAAAGCGCTCGGCTTTCCAGACTCGGCGCAGGCAGATCTCGGAGTATTTCTCCAACAGATCGGTGCGGCCGTCGCGATAGGTCTTCAACAGAATATTGAACAATGTGCTGACGTCACTGGCCGCCAGATTCAGGCCCTTGGCGCCGGTGGGCGGGACGATGTGGGCGGCGTCGCCGACGAGAAACATGCGCCCGTACTGCATCGGTTCGACGACAAAGCTGCGCAGCGGCGCGATGCTTTTTTCGATGGAAGGGCCGGTCACCAGTTTTTCTGCGAGCTGCGCAGGCAAGCGGCTTCTCAGTTCATCCCAGAAACGCTGATCACTCCAGGCGTCGACGTTTTCATCTGCCGGCACCTGTAAATAGTAACGCGTGCGCGTCGCTGAACGCATGCTGCACAAGGCAAAACCACGTGCATGACGGGCGTAGACCAACTCCTCATGCACCGGCGGCGTGTCGGCGAGAATCCCTAACCAGCCAAACGGATAAACCCGCTCGAATACCTTCAGACAGTCCGCCGGAATCGACTGCCGCGCCACACCGTGGAAGCCATCGCAACCGGCGATGTAATCGCAATCGACGCGCCAGGTTTCGCCGTCCTTTTCGAAGGTGACAAAAGCTTCGTCGCTTTTCATGCCGTGAGGAACGACATCACTCGCTTGATAAATAGTCACTGCACCGGCCTCCCGACGAGCGGCCATCAGGTCGCGAGTGACCTCTGTCTGGCCGTAGATCATCACGCTCTTGCCGCCGGTCAATGCGTGCAGATCGATGTGTACCTGACGCCCGTCGAGGGCCAGATCGAAGCCGCCGTGAACCAGACCTTCGGTGTCCATGCGCTGACTCACGCCAGCCTGACGCAACAGCTCTACCATGCCTTGTTCAAGCACCCCGGCGCGGATGCGGCCGAGCACATAATCGGGCGTCTGGCGTTCGAGGATGAGGGTGTCGATGCCGGCGTTGTGCAGCAACTGACCGAGGAGCAAACCGGAGGGGCCGGCGCCAATGATGGCGACTTGGGTTTTCAGCGTTTTCATTGTTTTTATGACTCGCAAGCTTCACGCGGCAAATGCCGGCGAATGTTTTTTATGGATCGAGTGCTTGCATTTTTCCCTTGCGGGTCTGTCAATTGAAGGTGAAAACTGAGCCGATACCTGTACATTCTGCCAATCGGTGCGATTATCGCCCGCAACCTTCGAGGCCTGGATGAAGTGATGAACAAGCCCGAGCTGCCTTCCATTCCGGTGTTCAAGCTTTACGGTGAAAGCCTGGACTGGCCGACCCCTGACTTGCTGCACTGTGAAACCATTTCCTCACGCAGTCGCGAACATCAATGGGAAATCAAACCCCACCGTCACGCCGATTTATGCCAGCTGCTCTTCGTCCTCAAAGGTCAGGCAGAGCTTGAGATTGAAGGTCAGCGCACACAACTCCAGACCCCCGCTATTCAAGTCCTGCCACCGTTATCGGTGCATGGCTTTCGCTTTTCCGAAGACGTCGAAGGATTTGTCGTCACGCTCGCAACGCCACTGATCAACCACTTGCAGGCGCAACTGGGCGATGCGGTGCATGCGCTCGCCAGAGCCGAAAGCTATCCGGCAGGCCATGACGGCGATTACCTGAACAGTCTTTTTTCAGCGTTGCAGGCTGAGTACAACGGCCATCAACCGGCGCGGGAAATGCTCATGCACTCGCTGGTCAGCGTGATCATGGTCTGGGTCAGTCGGCAGGCCATCGTGCGCCATAACGCCAGCCAACGGCCGCAACGTCAGCGCGAATACCTCAACGGTTTCATTCAATTGGTGGAGGAGACTTACCGCCAGCATGTGAAGGTCGAGGATCTGGCCCATCGGCTGGGGATTTCGGTCTCGCACCTCAACGGCACGTGCCGTGAACTGGCCGGGCAACCGGCGTTACAGATCATGCACGAGCGTCAGTTGCTCGAAGCCAAGCGTTTGCTGACGTACACCAGCATGACCATTTACGAGATGTCGGAATTGCTGGGGTTTTCCGATCCGACCAACTTCACGCGCCTGTTTCGGCGTCGGGTGGGGATCTCGCCAAAGGCGTTCCGCGATCGTCTGAAGACCGAGCAGTAACCTCAAATCACCGCTGAGCCCTGCAAGTCAACGCAGGGCATTCAGCGTGGCGTTGTGCGGAATGCAGCGCTCGAAGTTACAGCTCGCGTATTCACGCGGCAGTTGTCGCAGTTGCTCGACCCGCCAGGCAGCGGTGCCGTACAGCGCCAGCGTGGCGGCGCAGGTGATGAAAATCGCGAAGTACCTTCTTGTTTTGATGTTCATGGCGTTCACCTCTGAACGAAATACCCTGCGGTATTACTTTCAGCATAGGCCAGCGCCGGGGAGTTGCCAGCGAGTACGCCTGAGGATGTACCCCGCCATTCAGAACATTGATGAACCCTTGCAGGAGCAGAGCTTGCTCGCGAAGGCGGTGTGTCATTCAGAGCATGTGCTGACCGACCCGCCGCCTTCGCGAGCAAGCTCTGCTCCTACAGAAGGCAGGGTGTTTACAGATCTGCGTTCCACTCCGGGTTCGCGAGCAAGCTCTGCTCCTACAGAAGGCGGGGGGGTTATAGATCTGCGTCCCACTCCGGGTTTTCGGGGAATCGAAGTACCAGAAAATCCAGCATGCTGCGTAACGCCGCCGGCATGTGTTTGCGTGAGGCGTACACCGCGTAGATGTTCATCTGCCGTGGCTCGGCATCCGGCAGTAATCGAATCAACTCTCCCGAATGGATATGCACACCGGCCTGATAGGTCGGCAGCATGGCCACCCCTGCGCCGGCCAACGTTGCGCGCAATAACGTACTGGCTTCGTTAGCGCTGATATTGCCCTGCACCGGCACTGATACCGGCTCGCCGTCCTCTTCGAAATGCCAAAGGCTCTTGCCGAAATACGAGTGAGTCAGGCAGTTATGCCGGCTCAGTTCCTCAACCCGTTGCGGCGCGGGATGTTCATCGAGATAGGCCGGCGAAGCGCAGACGACCGAGCGGCAAACGGTCAGACGCCGGGCGATCAGGTTTGGATCGAGGTCATTGCTGGTGCGGATCGCCAGATCGATCCGTTCATCCACCAGATTCACCGTGCGATCAAGCATCTGCAGGTCGATGCTCACGCCGGGGTAGCGCTTGACGTACGCCGCCATCGCATCGGCCAGTTGCGCTTGACCGAACGAAGTGCTGACGCTGATCCGCAGCAATCCGCGCGGTGCATCGTGGGGTTCGCTGACGGCGGCCTGCATGTCGCTGGACAGTTCGATCATCTGCCGACAGCGCGGGAGGATTTCACTGCCGGCGGCAGTCAGGCTCAACTTGCGCGTAGTGCGGTGCATCAGACGTGCGCCGACCCAGTCTTCGAGCTCCGCCAGATAGCGCGAAACCACTGGCCGTGACAGGTCGAGGTGATCGGCGGCGGCCGATTGACTGCCCAGGTCCACCACGGTGACAAACACCCGCATTGCTTGGAGACGATCCATGATTTGCCCGCTTTCAGAAACAAACTATGTCCAAGCATCGCATTTTTTGTACTGAGTCAGGCAACTAAGCTCTGTCCCATCGCCAAACACGGCAAACGGACACCGGAGCAACCCATGATCGGCTTCACCACCCTCAAACGCGTTCTACTCGCCACCGCCTCCCTCGGATTCGCCGCGCATGCGGCCGCTGCCAACCTGACGCTCGATGTCTACAACCCAGGTACCAACGCGATTTTTCCGGTGACGTCGGTACTGGTCAGCGGTAAGAAGGACGCGATTCTCGTCGACGCGCAATTCGGTAAATCGCAGGCTGAGCAGGTGGTGCAAAAGATCCGCGCCAGCGGCAAACAATTGACCACCATCTACATCAGTCACGGTGATCCGGATTACTACTTCGGCCTCGACACGCTGACCAAAGCTTTCCCCGACGCCAAGGTGCTCGCCTCGCAGCCGACCGTCGATCACATCAACAAAACCGTTGCCGGAAAACTGGCTTTCTGGGGCCCGAAAATGGGCGCCGACGTACCGGCGAAAACCATTGTGCCGGGCGTGCTCAAGGGCGACAGCCTGATGCTGGAAGGGCAGAAGTTGCAGGTGGTCGGGCTTGAAGGCAAGCAGCCGGATCGCAGCTTCGTGTGGATTCCATCGCTCAAGGCTGTGGTCGGTGGCGTGGTAGTTGCCGAGAACATTCACGTGTGGATGGCCGACACCCAGAGCGCGCAGTCCCACGCCGACTGGCTGGAGACCTTGCATTCGATTGAAACCTTGAAGCCGACAACCGTGGTGCCGGGTCACTACCTCGGTGACAGCAGCCGCTCGTTGGCCAGCGTAAAATTCACCGCCGACTACATTAAAGCTTTCGACGAGGAAACCGCGAAGGCCAAGGATTCTGCTGCGCTGATCGCGGCGATGAAAAAGCGCTACCCGAAGCTGGGTGAAGAGAGCTCGCTGGAACTGAGCGCGAAAGTCGCCAAGGGTGAAATGAAGTGGTAATCCGCCGTTTCTAATGATGGGGAAGCGCTGTTGTGACTCGCTAAATCCCCTCGCCACAAAGTTTCCTCAGCACAGGGAAATATCTTCACTCAATAGATTTGTGCCTCATTTGAAACACTCAAGCCAACTGGAGAACGTCATGAGCAAGATCGCAATCATTGGTGCCACCGGCCGTGCCGGTAGCCAGCTGCTGGAAGAAGCCCTGCGTCGCGGCCATAGCGTTACCGCTATCGCTCGCGATACCTCGAAGCTCGCCGCCCGTGCCGGTGTGGTCAGCAAGAATGTCGACGTGCTGGATTCGGCAGCGCTGCAAGATGCGGTGGCCGGTCACGACGTGGTGATCACCGCCGCACATTTCGCCACTGTTCCGGCGAGCGCAATCGTCGGGCCGGTGAAGCAGGCCGGGGTGAAGCGCTTGTTGGTGGTCGGCGGTGCGGGTTCGCTATTGCTGCCGGACGACACGCGAGTGATCGACAGCGCGGGTTTCCCGGCCGAGTACAAAACCGAGGCCAGCGCCGGTGCTGCGTTTCTTGATGCATTGCGTCAGGAGAAGGATCTGGACTGGACCTTCCTCTCGCCATCGGCGGAATTCGTTGAAGGTGAGCGCACGGGCAAATTCCGCGTCGGCAAGGACCATTTGCTGGTGAGCGCCGAGGGCCGTAGCTGGATCACCTTTGCCGACTATGCGATTGCGCTGATCGACGAAGTGGAAACACCCAAGCACTCGCGCCAACGCTACACCGTCGGCTACTGATGCACCCCCTGTAGGAGCTGCCGCGGGCTGCGATCTTTTGATTTTGTCTTTAAAAGCAAAATCAAAACATCGCAGCCTGCGGCAGCTCCTACTGGGGCATTTGTGTTCAGCGGGTGTGGGCTTGTTCTACCAGCCAGATCATCAGCTCTTCGAGCGGTGGCGACGGCTCGACTGCTGGCGGTAAAACCAGGTAATACGCCAACCCTGTCTTCACCTTCAAATCAAACGGCATCACCAGCCGCCCCGCGCGCAAGTCATCGCCAATCAACGACCAATCGCCAATGGCGACTCCCGTCCCGTGCGACGCCATCGACATCGCCTGATCTAGCGTTTCGAAATGCTGGCCGCTGCTGATGTTGTTCAACTGCAGCTCGGCAGCGTTCAGCCACACCGACCAGTCCTGAATATCGTGAGTCGGGTGCAATAACAGATGCTGTTGCAGGTCCGCGGGCGTATTCAGCGTTGGCGTACCTTTGAGCAGCAGCGGCGAACACACCGGCGTCAATTGCTCATCAAACAGGTGCAATGCCCCCGGTGCGTTGTCCGGCGGCGGGCCGTAGATCACCGCCGCGTCGAACTGCTCGCGCTGGAAATCGACACCGTGTTGTAACGACGCCGTGAGTTTGACCGGCACGTCGGGGCGTTCCTTTTGCCATTGCAGCAAACGCGGTAACAGCCAGCGCATCACGCAGCTCGGTGCCTTGAGTTGCAGGGTTTCACGCTTGAGACCGATCTGCTCGGTCGCTTCGCTGATCAGAGCGAAGACCTGCTGCACTCGCGGCAGCCACTCACGACCTTCGGCCGTCAGCGCCAGACCTCGCGCCAGACGAATGAACAACGGATAACCGAGATGCTCCTCCAGCCCGGCGATCTGGCGGCTCACCGCACCTTGAGTGATGTGCAGTTGCTCGGCAGCGCGGGTGAAGTTGCAGCACTGCGCGGTAATCCAGAACGTGTGCAGAGCGGGTAGGGGAGGCAGGCGCTTCATGTGGATCCAAGGTATGACGTGAGGACATGGCTAGTATGACTTTTAATCGATTGTTGCGGCTACCTGGCAACCGTTCAATGAACCCATGAAGGGCTTTTAAGTAGGAGTGAGCCTGCTCGCGATGGCGTCATCACATCCAGCATTCGCAGTGACTGATCTACCGCTATCGCGAGCAGGCTCACTCCTACACAAAGCCTTGTGTCTTCAATGAATATGCAAGGGCAATCGACATGGCGACGTGTGGCGAAGTACTGGTCAAGTTACTTGAAGGTTATGGGGTCGAGCAGGTGTTCGGCATTCCTGGCGTACATACCGTGGAGCTGTATCGCGGGCTGGCCCGTTCGAGCATTCGTCATGTCACGCCCCGGCATGAGCAGGGCGCCGGTTTCATGGCCGACGGTTACGCGCGCACCAGCGGTAAACCGGGCGTGTGCTTCATCATCACCGGCCCGGGGATGACCAACATCACCACCGCCATGGGCCAGGCCTACGCCGATTCGATCCCGATGCTGGTGATTTCCAGCGTGCAGTCGCGCAGTCAGTTGGGCGGCGGTCGCGGCAAGCTGCATGAATTGCCGAACCAGAGTGCGTTGGTTGGCGGTGTCGCAGCGTTTTCTCACACGCTGATGTCGGCGGCTGAATTGCCGGCGGTGTTGGCTCGCGCGTTTGCGCTGTTCCAGGCCGGCCGTCCGCGTCCGGTGCACATCGAAATTCCGTTGGACGTGTTGGTCGAAAACGCCGATGAGTTGCTCGCCAGTGTCCCGGTCAACATTGACCGCGCCGGTGCTGCACCGAGTGCCGTCAAACGCATGAGCGAGCTGCTGGCCGAGGCCAAACGTCCACTGATTCTGGCGGGCGGCGGTGCCATCGACGCAGCGCCGGAATTGACCCGACTTGCCGAGCTGCTCGACGCGCCGGTGGCGCTGACCATCAATGCCAAAGGCATGCTGCCGGGCAACCATCCGCTGCTGATCGGCTCGACCCAGACACTGGTCGCAACCCGCGCGCTGGTCGCTGATGCCGACGTGGTGCTGGCCATCGGCACCGAACTGGCCGAGACCGATTACGACGTGACCTTCGCCGGCGGTTTCGAGATTCCCGGCAAACTGCTGCGCATCGATATCGACGCCGACCAGACCGTGCGCAACTACCCGCCGCACCTGGCGCTGGTGGCCGATGCACGCAACGCTGCACAAGCCTTGCTGAACACGCTGTCCCAGGAAAAACTCAATGAGCGCAGCAGCGATTGGGGTCAGGCCCGCGCCGGCAAATTGCGCGCTGAACTGGCCGCGAGCTGGGACGTACCGACCCTCGCGCAAACCCGTTTCCTCGACACCGTGCTCGATGAACTGCCGAACGCGGTGTTCGTCGGCGACTCCACGCAACCGGTGTACACCGGCAACCTGACCTTCAACCCCGATCACCCGCGTCGCTGGTTCAACGCCTCGACCGGTTACGGCACCCTCGGTTACGCCTTGCCCGCTGCGATTGGCGCCTGGCTCGGTGGCCAACTCGACAAAGGCGCGCGCCCGCCGGTGGTGTGCCTGATCGGCGACGGCGGCTTGCAATTCACCCTCCCGGAACTGGCCAGCGCCGTCGAAGCGCGGGTACCGGTGATCGTCCTGCTGTGGAATAACCAGGGCTACGAAGAAATCAAAAAGTACATGGTCAACCGCGCCATCGAACCGGTCGGCGTCGACATCTACACCCCGGATTTTGTCGCTGTGGCCAAGGGCCTCGGTTGCGCGGCCGAAGCCATCAGCAGCATCGAACAACTGCGCAGCGCCTTGCGTTGTGCAACCGATCGGCAGGGCCCGACCCTGATTGAAATCGACCAGACCCAATGGATGAAGGCGGTGGCGCAATGATCAATTTCCCAACCACACTCGATGGCCTCTACATCAACGGCCAATGGTCTGCCGGTCGCGAGCATCTGCGCGTGATCAACCCGGCCACCGAAGCGCTGCTGACCACCGTCAATGGCGGTGACGAGCAAGCGGTCGACCAAGCCATCGCGGCTGCCAGCGAGGCGTTCAAGCGCTGGTCGCAAACCACGGGCGCTGAGCGCGGCGCGATCCTGCGCAACATCGCCAACGGCGTGCGCGACGGTCGCGAGCATTTGATGAAGTTGCAGTCGAGCAACAACGGCAAACCGCAATTCGAAGCGGCTATCGACGTCGACGATGTCATCGCCACGTTCGAGTATTACGCCGAACTCGCTGAAGGCCTCGACGCGAAACAGGACAGCAACGTGCCGCTGCCCAGCGATGATTTCAGCGCACGCCTTCGCCGTGAGCCGTGCGGTGTGGTCGGGCTGATCGTGCCGTGGAATTTCCCCATGGTCACCACCGCGTGGAAACTGGCGCCAGCGCTGGCGGCGGGTTGCTGCGTGGTGCTCAAGCCTTCGGAAGTCACGCCGCTGCCGGAGCTGGAACTGGCGGCGATCATCGCTGAATCGGGTCTGCCCAATGGCGTGTTCAATCTGGTTTGCGGCACGGGGCTGGCGGTGGGTGCGCCGTTGTCGGCGGACCCGCGTGTCGCCAGGATTTCCTTTACCGGCAGCAACGCAGTCGGCGTGCAGGTGATGCAGCGCGCGGCGGAAACGGTGAAGGGCGTGAGCCTGGAACTGGGCGGCAAATCCTCGCTGCTGGTGCTGGCGGATGCGGACATCGATTTGGCGGTTGAGCTGGCCTGCGGCGGCGCCTTTTTCAACGCCGGGCAGATGTGCTCGGCCACCAGTCGTGTGTTGGTTGCTGATGAGCTGGAAGAGGAGTTTCTGCGTCGGCTACAGAAGCGTGCGCAGGCCATTCGTGTCGCCGATCCGTTCGATGCTGACGTGGAAATGGGCGCGCTGGTCAATCAGGCGCAGTACCAGCGAGTGCTCGGGCACATTGACCGTGGACTGAGTGCCGGTGCGCGATTGATCTGCGGCGGCAATCGCCCGACAGATCTGCCACGCGGCTACTTCTTGCAGCCGACGGTGTTCACCGACGTGCCGCTGGACAGTGCGCTGTGGTGTGAAGAGATTTTCGGCCCGGTGGTTTGCGTGCGCAGTTTCAGCAGTGAGGCCAAGGCGATTGTGCTGGCCAATGACACGCCGTTTGGTTTGGTGGCGAGTGTGGTGACGGCTGATGCTGTAGCGGCGGATCGTGTGGCCAATGCGTTACAGGCGGGGCTGGTGTGGGTCAATGCACCGCAAGTGATTTTCCCGCAGGCGGCGTGGGGCGGGTACAAGCAGAGCAGCATTGGCCGCGAACTGGGGCCTTGGGGGTTGGCAGCGTTTCAGGAGATCAAGCATGTGATCCGGGCGGTCTGATCACAGAGATGTATGGGCTGGACTGGCCTCATCGCGAGCAAGCTATGCTCCTACGGGAATTTATGTTGTTCACATAACTTTGTAGGAGCCGAGCTTGCTCGCGAAGAGGCCTTCAGCCGCCATAAAAATTCCGGATCAGACAGACAGACGCAACCGCGCCAAATCCCTTAACGGCGGCGCCCCAAACAACCGGCTGTACTCGCGGCTGAATTGCGACGGACTTTCATACCCCACCCGATACCCCGCTGCCGACGCTTCCAGCCCTTCGGCGAGCATCAACCGCCGCGCCTCTTGCAGGCGCAACTGCTTCTGATACTGCAACGGACTCATTGCCGTCATCGCCTTGAACCGGTGATGCAGCGTCGACACGCTCAGATTCACTTCTTTGGCCAAATCATCAATACGCAGCGGCTGTTCAAAGTTGCCGTTGAGCCATTTGATCGCCTGGCTGATGCGATGGCTCTGGCTGTTGGCAATCGCAATCTCATACAAACGATGGCCCTGCGGGCTGCGCAGCAGACGGTAGAGAATCTCCCGGCGAATCAGCGGCGCGAGCATGGCGATGTCTTTCGGCGCATCGAGCAGGCGCGCCAGACGCAGCACCGCATCGAGCATCGAACTGTCGATCTGCTCGACATACAAACCACGCCCGGTCGGGCGCGTCGGCACGCCCATGGGGCCGGCGTCGGCGATCAGCGCGGTGATTTCTGCCGGGTCGATGTCCAGGCGCACGGCGAGGATCGGATTCTCCGGCGACACGTTAACCACGCGCCCGCTCAGCGGCATCGAAACCGACACCACCAGATAATTCAACGGATCGTAATTGAAGTACTCATCGGCCAGCCGCACCTCTTTGCGACCTTGCGCCATGATGCACAGCGCCGGTTGCGCGAGCACCGGGGCAAAGTCGTGGGATTGGGTGTGGCGTGACATGTACAGCGAACCGATGGCGGTCGCGTAGCTGCCATCGTCCGTGGTGTTGCGGCGGATGATCGCCGCCAGTTCCGCGCGCTGCTTTTCCATGTCAGCAGTGGGTTCGGCTTGAAAACGATCGAATGACGTCATGCACGGCATCCTCGGCAGGGGAGGTGGAATGGGGCAGAGCATATGTTTGTGCAAGCGCAAGCGGTAGACACATCCTGCGAAATGCTTGCCTGATTCTGCACCGCGCTATTGCTCAACATCGACGCGACGCCCACCTGTAGGAGCTGCCGAAGGCTGCGATCCTTTGATTTTTGTCTTTAAGGTCAAAAGATCGCAGCCTGCGGCAGCGCCTACATGGGATGTGTGTCAAATCAGGTTCAGGCAAGTCTCGCAGGATTGTGCAACGCGGCGGCAGGAATCGACTAACGGCGCCTGGCGCGCGGCCCTTAACCTTGGATCCTGTCGCAGCCTCCACCCGGCTGCCACGCGACTCCCTGGGAGGGTTGAACATGTCCAAGCAGATTCCCGTCAGTCATATGGCCTTCGTCCGAGCGCGCGCCGGGCGTTCGGCGGAACTCGGTGTGCGCCTGAGCGCATTGATCGATCCGTCTCGCGCCGCCCCCGGTTGCCTGAGTTTTGCCTTGCAGCATTCGCAGTGTGATCCCGAGTTGTGGCTGGTCTCCGGGTTCTGGAGCAGTCAGCAGATGATGACCAACTACTTCAACAGCCCGTCGATGGAAATTTTCGCCGAGCTGGTGCAGGAACTGGTGGTCAACAGCCTCGACTTCCACACCTTCAAGGACGTGTCGGCCGCGCAAGCCCTCGGTCAATGCCCGGCGCCGGTACACAAACTCGCCGGTTGAGGGTTTAATGTCCGGCTTATTTGTCTGAGCCGGGATCTGTGACATGGCACGTAAAGAGTTCGAACACTTCGAAGCAGTCTCCGCAGTCGTCCCCGTCGAGTTGGGCGGCAACAAGGGTTATCACGCGGCAATCGCGGTCAAGGCCCTGGTCGATGGCGGTGCACCACGCTTTCACAAACTGCTGAATGATCAGATCTTCCCCGGCGCCATCGCCGCCGATGAAGCTGCCACCCAAGAGCTGGACCGTTTGCAGGGCGTCACTGCTGACGCCGAGTTGATCTGGTAACGCCTTACTCGTTTGCGCCCGGACGCCACATCTTGAACAGGGCCTCGGGCCCCAGCTGGAAATAGTCCGCCGGCCCGCCGCCGCGCAGAATCGGTTCTGCCGCGGCGGTGTCGTAGATGCCGTCCTTCAACAGCCATTTGGCGATATGCACGGCGACCACTTCACCGAGGATCAACCAGCTCGGCACGGTTTCGCCATCGGCGCGCTGCAACTGAATGATCTGCGTGACCTTGCATTCAAAGGACACCGGGCTTTCGGCGACCCGTGGCACCGAAATCACTTTTGACGCGACGGTCGTCAATCCCGCCAATTCAAATTCGTTGACCTCAGGCGCGACCATCGCGCAGCTCTGGTTCATCTGCTCGGCCAATGGGCGAGTGGCGAGGTTCCAGGCGAATTCGCCGGTCTGCTCGATGTTGTTCAGGCTGTCTTTGCGCCCGACGCTGGAAAAACCAATGATCGGCGGAATGTAGTTGAAGGCGTTGAAGAAGCTGTACGGCGCCAGATTGAGCTGGCCATTGGCATCCTGCGAAGAGATCCAGCCAATAGGGCGCGGGCCGACGATGGCGTTGAACGGATCGTGGGGCAGGCCGTGGCCATTGGCGGGTTCGTAGAAGTGGATGTCATCGGGCATGGCTGGGGCTCTTGGAGATGGCTGGATCAGGTGGCCAATAGTGCAAGCACGATCAAACAATTTCCAGTCAGGCACTGATATTCCATCCAATCAAAACCCTGTGGGAGCTGGCTTGCCAGCGATGGCATGTTTTCAGCCGATGTAAATGTCGACTGACAGATCGCCATCGCTGGCAAGCCAGCTCCCACAGGTCTTTGTGCTGAGCTAAAAAATATCATTCCCCCAGAAATGACTAAGCCCGGCCGAAGCCGGGCTGTGCGTTTTTAAGCAGGGGGTTAGCTGATGGCAGCGGATTGCGTGCGGTCATAACCGTCGGCGGCGAAAGTTGCGGAGCCGGTGCGATCGTAGCCATCTTCAGCGAAAGTTGCGGAGCCGGTACGGTCATAGCCGTCTTCAGCGACAGTGGCGGAACCGGTGCGGTCATAACCATCGGCGGCAACGGCGGAACCGGTGCGGTCGTAACCGTCTGCGGCGAAGGTGTTGGCAGCCAGTACCGACAGGGCGAAAGCGAGGATCAGTTTGGTTTTCATGTTCGTGACTCCAGATTCGTTGGCGGGTGTGTCTTGCATGGGTTTTATGCTACGCCAACTAAATTGATTGAAAAGCGCAAAATAATGCTAAAAACAATCGATTAACTTGATATTAAGGGCGGCGTATTTAATTCGCTTTCGTCGTTGGAGCGAACGTCGCGCAGGTCATCGATCAGGTAGGTGCAGGATGCCGCGCGAGCATTAATTCGCGATTAATCGCGGTTTCGCCGCGTGTGACAGATTTTTCATGCTTTGCCGACCGCTTTTTCACCGCCACAACGCCAGTCTGCCCTCGGCCAGAAAACCAACAACCGGCCGTCACACACTGGAGCGTTACCTGCGATGAATAAACTTCCTCAAATCACCCTGGCCTTCTGGGTCATGAAAATCTGCGCGACGACTCTCGGGGAAACCGCGGGGGATTTGTTGTCGATGACGCTCAATGTCGGTTACGCGATCAGTTCGCTGATTCTGATCAGCGTGTTCGTGCTGACGCTGATCACGCAATTGATGGCCAAGACTTACAAGCCGCTGCTGTACTGGATCGTGATCCTCTCGACCAGCACCGCCGGCACCACCATGTCGGACTTCATGGATCGTACCCTTGGCCTGGGTTACGCCACCGGTTCGATGATTCTCATCGCCATTCTGCTGGCGATCTTCGCCGCGTGGCGCCTGAGTGGCGATTCGCTGAATGTCAGCAAGGTGCAGAGCTTTCGTGGGGAGATGTTCTATTGGATGGCGATTCTGTTTTCCAACACCCTCGGCACGGCGCTGGGTGATTATCTGGCCGATGATTCAGGGCTGGGTTTTGCCGGTGGCGCGCTGCTGATTGGCTCGACCATCGCGGTGGTCGTGCTGCTCAAATACTTCACGAAGATTTCGACGGTGCTGTTGTTCTGGCTGGCGTTCGTGCTGACCCGGCCGTTTGGCGCGACCCTGGGCGACCTGATGACCAAGCCCCATGAAAAGGGCGGGCTGGACTTTGGCACCATTGGATCGTCAGCGGTGCTGGCGGGGATTCTGCTGGTGATGGTCGTTGGCGCTTCGTATGCGCAGAAGCGCTACGGCAAGCAGGCGACGTCCTCCGCACTGAGCTGATATCGCGTTGGCCGCATCGCGAGCAAGCTTTGCTCCTACAAGGGATGTGTCGTTCTCAGATTCATGTAGGAGCCGAGCTTGCTCGCGAAGAGGCCATCACAGCCACCGTTGCAGTGGCTGTGAAAACCCGATCAGTCAGTCACGATGCGCGAATGCTTCTGGGTGTCCTTCATGGTCACGTACACCAGCAACGACACGGCAATACAAGCCGTGACATACCAGTAGTAACCGGTTTCCATGCCGATGCTCTTGAACCACAGCGCGATGTATTCGGCAGTACCGCCGAAGATCGACACGGTCAGCGCGTACGGCAGGCCAACGCCCAGTGCGCGGATTTCGGTCGGGAACAGTTCAGCCTTCACCACGGCATTGATCGAGGTGTAACCGCTGACGATGATCAGCGCCGCCATGATCAGGAAGAACGCACCCCACCAGGTCTGAATGGTGTGCAGGGTCATCAGGATCGGCACGGTGAAAATCGTTCCCAGCACGCCGAAGGCGATCAGGATCGGGCGACGACCGATCTTGTCCGACAGGCCACCGATGATCGGTTGCAGGCACATGAACAGGAACAGCGTGGCAGCGGAAATGGTGGTCGAGTCGGAGATGCTCATGCCGACGGTGTTCACCAGATACTTTTGCATGTACGTGGTGTAGGTGTAGAACGCCAGGGTGCCACCCATGGTCAGGCCGACCACGGTCAGCAACTCTTTCGGGTGACGCAGCAAGGTGCGCATCGCGCTTTCCTTGGACTTCTCTTTCTTGGTGAACGACTCGGTTTCTTCCATGCCGCGACGCAGATACAGCGCCACGACTGCGCACAGCGCGCCGATCGCAAACGGAATACGCCAGCCCCACGCGTACAGCTCTTCGGTGGTGAGGAAGTTCTGCAGCACGATCAGCACGCCCAGCGCGATGAGCTGCCCGGAGATCAATGTCACGTACTGGAAGCTGGAGAAGAAGCCGCGACGCTCTTTGGTCGCCATCTCCGAGAGATAGGTTGCCGAGGTGCCGTATTCGCCGCCGACCGACAGGCCCTGCAGCAGTCGCGCAAACACCAGCAGGACTGGCGCGCCGACACCGATGGTTTCGTAACCAGGGCTCAGCGCGATGATCAGCGAGCCGAAGCACATCAGGTAAACCGAGGCCATCAGGGCTTTCTTGCGGCCGACCTTGTCAGCGTACAAGCCCATCAGCCAGCCGCCGATCGGACGCATCAGGAAACCCACGGCGAAAATCGCAGCGGTGTTCAGCAGTTGGGCGGTTGTGTCGCCTTTAGGGAAAAAGGCTTTGGCGAAGTACAGCGAGAAGGCGGCATAAACGTACCAGTCGTACCACTCGACCATGTTGCCGACGGAGCCGCTGAAGATCGATTTGATTCGGTTGGCGGTGGTTCTTTCTTTGGCGGGCACGGCAGCCGACCCAAGGGGCAGGGCGTTGGAGTTATCCATTGAAGGATCCTTCGTTTAATTGTTTTTGTGGAGCGCGTAGAAACGCAGCCTGTGGGGGCTATAGCAGGAGCTGTGCCAACGGGGAGAAGGCCGGTTTAGAGGGGGTGAGGGAGTTTGCTGAGCGGAAATCCGCTTATGGGGCACTACTGGTGAGCGGAAATTTGCTTATGCATCTGAGCATTTGCGGGGATCTGCTGACGTCTTCGCGAGCAGGCTCGCTCCCACAGGGAAATGCATTTCCAAGGTGGGAGCGAGCCTGTTCGCGAAGACGCCGGATAATGCGCTGAAAAACTCAGCTGCCTGAAACAAACATCTCCCGACTCAACCCATGCCGCTGCATCTTTTCATTGAAGGTCCGGCGCGGCAGTTGCAGTTCTTCAAGCACCGCTTTCACATCGCCCTTGTGCCGCGTCAGCGCCGCGCGCAAGCACTGCGCTTCAAATGCCTCCTGCTGCGCCGCGAGCGACTGGCCGGGATCAATCCCTGGCGACGGCTCATCCAGCCCCAGCACCTGGCGTTCGGCGACGTTGGCCAGTTCACGCACGTTGCCCGGCCAGTCATGGCTGAGCAGATGACTCAACTGCGCGCCCGTTAGCGGCGGGAAAGTCCGGCCGAGGCGCTGCGCCGCACTCTGGGCAAAGTTCTCGAACAGCAACGGAATGTCTTCACGCCGCTCCCGCAGCGGCGGCAAACGCAGTTCGGCGACGTTCAGTCGATACGCCAGATCCTCACGAAAGCGTCCGGCGCGGGCTTCGTCGAGCAAGTCGGGTTTGGTCGCCGCGACGATCCGCAGGTCCACGCGAATACTCTGATTCGAGCCCAATCGCTCAAGTTTCTGTTCTTGCAATACCCGCAGCAGTTTCACTTGCTGGGCCAGCGGCATGCTTTCGATTTCGTCGAGAAACAGTGTGCCGCCATCGGCGTATTCGAGTTTGCCGATGCGCTTGCCGGAGGCGCCGGTAAAGGCGCCACTCTCATGTCCGAACAACTCGGCCTCGAACAATTGCTCAGGGATCGCCGCACAGTTCAGCGCCACAAAGGGCTTGTCCGCCCGTGGACCGAAATCATGCAGACAACGGGCAACCAGTTCCTTGCCGCTGCCGGTCTCGCCACGGATCAGCACATTGACCGGCAGCCCCGCCAGATCCAGCACCTGCCGACGCAGCGTCTGCAAGCCACGGGAAACCCCCAGCAGCGTCGTGTCGAGTTTGGCGCGGTTGTCGGCCTGCTCGTGCAGGGCACGGTTTTCCAGGACCAGGCGGCGTTTGTCGAGGGCCCGGCGCAAGCTGCCCAGCAGGGTTTGCGGGCTGAACGGTTTTTCCAGGAAGTCGTAGGCGCCATCTCGCATCGCTTCGACCGCCATCGGCACATCGCCGTGGCCAGTGAGCAGAATCACCGGCAGATCGGCGTCGCGCTTGTGCACTTCAGCCAACAACGCCAGCCCGCCGATACCGGGCATGCGCACGTCGCTGAGGATCACCCCGGCATAGTGCGCGGGCAGGGCGGCGAGGCATTCTTCAGCGCGACTGAACAACTGCACCTCGAACCCCGACAGGCTCAGCCACTGCTCTACCGCGTTGCGAATGCTGCTTTCGTCATCGACCACCATCACCGAATTGAGCATCAGATATGCGCCTCCAGATCGATCGGCAAGGTCAGGCTGAACACCGCGCCACTGTCGCCATTCTCTGCGCTTAAGCGCCCGCCGGATTCATGCACGATAGCGAAGGATACCGCCAGCCCAAGACCCAGGCCGTCGCCTACCGGTTTGGTGGTGAAGAACGGATCAAACACCTGGTTCAGATGTTCTTCGGCGATGCCGCCGCCATTGTCGCTGACGCTCAGTCGCCATAGTTGCTCGTCGGCCTCCAGACGTATTTCCAGACGTTTGCACGGCTTGCCCTGCAAGGCGTCGAGGGCGTTGCGCAGCAGATTGATCAGCACCTGTTCGAGGCGAATCGCGTCCCCGCGCACCCACGCCGGACGCGTCAGGTGCAGCACCAGGCTGACTTGTTCATCGCGCATCCGCGCGTCGAGCAGTTGCAGGGATTGATCGACTACCGTCGCCAGATCCAGACGCTCGCGCAATCCGCTTGGGCTCTTGCGGGCGAAGGTTTTCAGATGGCCGGTGAGGGCTGCCATCCGCGTGAGCATGTCATCTACCGGTTTCAACGCCTTGTAGGCATCGTCGACGCGGCCATGATCGAGCAGCAGGCGCAGGGTCGCCAGTTGCATGCGCTGCGCGGTCAGCGGTTGATTGATCTCGTGGGCCAGCGCCGCGGACATTTGCCCCAGCGCCGCGAGTTTGGCCGATTGCACCAGACCGTCCTGCGCCGTGCGCAAATCGCGGGTGCGTTCTTCGACCAGTTGCTCCAGCTCTTCACGGCTGCGCTGGCGCAGCTTCGCCAGACGCCAGCGCTGGTTGAGGAACAGCAACAGAAACACCAGCGCCAGCCACACGCCGGCAGCGGCGAGCCCGGCGTTGCGCAAGTCTTCGAAGGCCACCTGCGGATGCCGCAGCAGATGCAACGTCCAGCCTTCGGCGGTCAGCGGCAATGATTCCCACAGGTAATCCGCCGTGCCTTCAGGGCCTTCGACGCGACGCAGATCGCTGTTGTCATCGAAGCGGCGCAACGACAGATGCGTCAAAGGGGCCAACGCTTGTTTGTCGTACTGCCGCGTGGCTTTGATGTCGGCATGATCGGCGGCGCTCAACGGGCGCAGCAGGCGATAGCGCCAACCGGGCTGATTGGCGATAAAGATAATGCCGCGCGCATCGCTGACCAGCAGGGTGTCGCTGCCCTGGCTCCACTCACGTTCCAGCTCGGGGAATTCCAGCTTGACTACCATCGCCCCGAGGAACTCGTCGTGGTCGCCGAGCACCGCGCTGGAGAGAAAATAACCGGGAATCCCACTCGTCACGCCCACGGCATAAAAACGCCCGGAACCCTGAGTGCGGGTCTGGCTGAAATACGGGCGGAAGCCATAGTTGTGACCGACGTAACTGCTCGGCAAACGCCAGTTGCTCGCCGCCACGGCCAGGCCGGTGTGATCGAGCAGTTCAAGGGTCGAGGACTGCGCCGCGCCGTTGATCTTTTCCAGTTTCAGATTGAGTGCCGCTTGCTGCTCTGCATCGACCGGGCCGGCCAACGCTGCTCGCAATTGCGGGTCCAGCGCGAGTACGGCGGGGAGGGCGCGGTAGCGATCAATCAGGGTGTGCAGCGAGTTGGCATACAACGCCAGTTGCTGGTTGGCGCGAGCCGCGTCCTCGACCATCGCCTGACGCTCGGCGTGGCGGATGGCAAGCGTGGCGGCAAGGGCCGCACCGGCGATGATCAGCAGGGTATACAACGACAGGCGCAAGGTACGGGAAGTCGCAGGCATGGCGTGATAGGCAGTCGAAAATTCGAGCGCGCACCATAGCATGCCATCGTGCGCGGACAGTGTGGGCCTTACGAAAAACTCACTCGCTTATACCTAAAACCGCGAAATGGGTATGAACGCGACATAACAATTTAATTTGATGAATTAAAAAGGCCGGAACACCTTTCAATGTACCGGCCTTATTTGCAGAGTAAGCGCTTACTGCACTTCTACCGCCAGGCTTTCGCTGATCTTCTGCTGCCAGATCGCCGGGCCGGTGATGTGTACCGACTCACCTTTGCTGTCCACCGCAACGGTGACCGGCATGTCCTTGACCTCGAACTCGTAGATCGCTTCCATGCCCAGTTCGGCAAACGCCAGCACTTTCGACTTCTTGATCGCTTGCGCGACCAGGTAAGCAGCGCCGCCGACGGCCATCAGGTACACGGCTTTGTTGTCCTTGATCGCTTCGATCGCGGTCGGGCCGCGCTCGGATTTGCCGATCATGCCCAGCAAGCCGGTTTGCTCAAGGATCTGACGGGTGAACTTGTCCATCCGCGTCGCGGTGGTCGGGCCTGCCGGGCCCACCACTTCGTCACCGACCGGATCAACCGGGCCGACGTAGTAGATGAAGCGACCTTTGAGGTCTACCGGCAGGGTTTCACCCTTGTTGAGCATCTCGACCATGCGCTTGTGCGCAGCGTCGCGACCGGTGAGCATTTTGCCGTTGAGCAGGACGGTTTCGCCCGGCTTCCAGCTCTGCACGTCTTCCGGGGTCAGGGTGTCGAGGTTGACGCGACGGGCCGATGGGCCGGCTTCCCAGACGATTTCCGGGTAGGCGTCCAGCGGTGGCGCTTCCAGCGAGGCCGGGCCGGAACCGTCGAGCACAAAGTGCGCGTGACGGGTGGCGGCGCAGTTCGGGATCATGCACACCGGCAGCGAGGCTGCGTGGGTCGGGTAATCCATGATCTTCACGTCGAGCACGGTGGTCAGGCCACCGAGGCCCTGGGCGCCGATGCCCAACTGGTTGACCTTCTCGAACAGCTCCAGACGCATTTCTTCGATGCGGTTCTGTGGGCCACGGGCTTTCAGCTCGTGAATGTCGATGGATTCCATCAACACTTCTTTGGCCATCACTGCAGCTTTCTCGGCGGTGCCGCCGATGCCAATACCGAGCATGCCCGGTGGGCACCAGCCGGCACCCATGGTCGGAACGGTTTTCAGCACCCAGTCGACGATCGAGTCGGACGGGTTGAGCATGGCCATTTTCGACTTGTTCTCGGAACCGCCGCCCTTGGCCGCCACGTCCACTTCCACGGTGTTGCCCGGGACGATGGAGTAGTGAATGACGGCCGGGGTGTTGTCCTTGGTGTTTTTACGAGCGCCCGCCGGGTCGGCGAGGATCGAGGCACGCAGGACGTTTTCCGGCAGGTTGTAGGCGCGACGCACGCCTTCGTTGATCATGTCGTCCAGGCCCATGGTGGCGCCATCCCAACGCACGTCCATGCCGACGCGCACGAACACGGTAACGATACCGGTGTCCTGGCAGATCGGGCGATGGCCGGTGGCACACATGCGCGAGTTGATCAGGATTTGCGCCATCGAGTCACGGGCTGCTGGCGATTCTTCGCGCAGGTAGGCTTCGTGCATCGCCTGGATGAAATCCACGGGGTGGTAATAGGAAATGAACTGCAGGGCGTCGGCAACGCTCTGAATCAGGTCGTCTTGCTTGATCACGGTCATGAGTCGCGCTCCTCTAAAAGACGGGAACATTCTATGGGGCAGCTTTGAGCATCAAGCTTTGAGCGGCAAGTTGAAGCAGTACGCGGACTGCTTGAGCTGGCGGCTTGGAGCTTGCAACTTGAAGCTGGCCCTTTGGGCCGGGCACGCCGGGGCTGCTGGCGCGACGCTAAAAAGGCGCGGCAGTATACCGCGCCTCGGTGAGGCATACACGCGCCGGCAGTCATTCGTTGGTCGCATGGGTGGGCGAATATCGGACGTCGGGTTTGCAGTTCAAGATCTTCCCCCTCACCCCAGCCCTCTCCCCCAAGGGGGCGAGGGGGAAAGGGAGCCGATCTTCATGCCGTTCAAACCTGAGTTCGACGCGGTATTTCAGGTCGGTGTACATCGGATAAACAACACGGTCAGTCCCCTCTCCCTCCGGGAGAGGGCTAGGGTGAGGGGCTTTGCAGCCGCACTTTTGACGTCAAATTTCGAGCCCGAAAATCGGTGGTCATTTATCGACTACGCCACTAAAGTGGCAGCCGGTCTGTAGAGTAGGACACTCGGTCAGCCTCCTATCGCACGGTGAGTCAACGATTGACCCATAACGCTATTCAACGTCTTCTGCTCAAACGTTTTGCCCTTGCTGCGGCCACCTACGGATTGGCTCTGCTGCTGCTGTGGCTGGCGTTTTTTACCGGGCATTACGACCAGACCCTCAGTGCTGTGGCCATCGGCAGCGCACTGGTGGTGATCACTCAGGCGGCCCTGTTTGTGATGTTCTGGACCGGCCGCAACCAACGTTACGCCGACCCGAGTCTGACCGAAGTGCAAGTACTGCTCGGCCTCGGCTGGCAGACCTGGCTGATCGCTCATCTGGATGAGGCGCGCGGCGCTTTTCTGGTTTTTTATGTACTTATCCTGCTGTTTGGCCTGTTTCACCTCAGTCGACGCGCGTTCATTCGCTGCGCGCTGATGGTGTTTTTCAGTTTCTGCGCGATCACGCTCTGGGACGGTTACCACTTTCTTCTGCCAGAGCCGGCGCTGGCTGCGTTGCAGGTGGGCATTCTGGCGATGGTGCTGGCGTGGCTGGTGCTTTACGCGCGCTTTGTACAGACCTCGCGGCAACGCATGCGCCAGCGCCGGTTTGCCTTGCAGGCGCATCAGGACACGCTGCGCGGGATGATGCGCCAACTCGAAGACCTGGTCGCCACTGACGAACTGACCGGGCTGTTCAATCGCCGGCACTTTCTGCGCCTGGCCTCACGTGAGCTGAATGCGCTGGACAGCGATGTGGTGCATGGCCTGGCGTTGATCGACCTCGACCATTTCAAGCGCATCAACGACCTGCACGGCCATGCCGCCGGAGACCAGGTGTTGCAGGCGTTCGCCGCTGTCGCGCAGGCGTGTCTGCGCGATGGCGACGTGCTGGCGCGTTATGGTGGTGAAGAATTTGTCGTATTGCTGCCTGATTGCGACGCCGAACGCTTGACCGCTTGCTGTGAGCGTTTGCGAATAGCCTTCACCGATGTTGAGTTGATTGGCCTTAGTGTGCGCAATCTCAGCCTGTCGGCCGGTATGACGCTGTTGGCCTTGGGTGATGATCTGGACGACGCTTTGCAGCGCGCCGATCAGGCGCTGTATCGGGCCAAGCGTGACGGGCGCAATCGCTGTGCGGCCGCGTGGGAGAACGTCGATGCCTGAACTTCGCGTCGGTGAGCGGCTGTGGTCGGTGGCGCCGGGCAGCAATCTGCTCGATGCCCTCAATCAAAACGGCGTGGCCGTGCCATACAGCTGCCGCGCCGGCAGTTGCCACGCGTGTCTGGTGCAGTGCGTACAAGGCTTGCCGGCAGACAATCGTCCGGATGCCTTGAACGCCGAGCAGCGGCAGCAGGGCTGGCGCCTGGCCTGTCAGTGTCAGGTGGTTGAAGATTTGCACGTGCACACCTTTGACCCGGTCGCCGATGGTCGCCCGGCGGTGGTCGAAGCACTGGACTGGCTCAGCGACAACGTCCTGCGTCTGCGCCTGACCCCACAACGGCCATTGCGCTACAGCGCCGGGCAACATCTGGTGCTGTGGATCAACCACATCGCCCGGCCTTATTCGTTGGCGAGCTTGCCGGAAGAAGACCGCTTTCTTGAGTTCCACCTCGATTGCCGCGAGCCGGGTGAGTTCAGCGATGCGGCGCGGCGGTTGCAGATCGGCGACCCGGTCCGCCTCGGCGAACTGCGTGGCGGCGCATTGCATTACGACCCGGACTGGCACACCCGACCGCTGTGGCTGCTGGCGGCGGGCACCGGATTGGGCCCATTGTTCGGGGTGTTGCGCGAAGCTCTGCGCCAGGATCACCAAGGCGCGATACGCATCATTCACCTGGCTCATGATGCGCGCGAGCACTATCTGGCCAAACCCCTTGCGGCACTGGCCGCCCAGCGCGAAAACCTGAGTGTCGATCTATGGACGGCGGCCGAGTCAGCCGCCGCTTTGGCGCAACTGCGCCTTGTCTCCCGACAAACCCTGGCCTTAGTCTGCGGTTCGACCGCCAGTGTCGACGCCTTTGCCAAGCGCCTGTACCTGGCCGGACTGCCGCGCAATCAACTGCTGGCCGATGTGTTCCTCAGTCGTGGTTGAACGCTGAAACTACTGTGTGGCGAGGCGATTCATCCCCGTTTGAGTGCGCAGCGCTCACAAAATATTGGGGCCGCTGCGCAGCCCAGCGGGGATAAATCCCCTCGCCACTGAACTTTGTCAGCCTGGAATGTTGAGTGACGCTTGTGACCGAAGCCATCCTGCTGGAACGCCAACGCTGGCCGATGTGTTCCTCAGTCGTGGTTGAACGCTGAAACTACTGTGTGGCGAGGGGATTCATCCCCGTTTGAGTGCGCAGCGCTCACAAAATGTTGGGGCCGCTGCGCAGCCCAGCGGGGATAAATCCCCTCGCCACTAAACTTTGTCAGCCTGGAATGTTGAGTGACGCTCATGACCGAAGCCATCCTGCTGGAACGCCAACGCTGGCCGATGTGTTCCTCAGTCGTGGTTGAACGCTGAAACTACTGTGTGGCGAGGGGATTCATCCCCGTTTGAGTGCGCAGCGCTCACAAAATGTTGGGGCCGCTGTGCAGCCCAGCGGGGATAAATCCCCTCGCCACTAAACTATGTCAGCCTGGAATGTTGAGTGACGCTTATGACCGAAGCCATCCTGCTGGAACGCGAATGCTGGCCGATGTGTTCCTCAGTCGTGGTTGAACGCTGAAACTACTCTGTGGCGAGGGGATTCATCCCCGTTTGAGTGCGCAGCGCTCACAAAATGTTGGGGCCGCTGCGCAGCCCAGCGGGGATAAATCCCCTCGCCACTGAACTTTGTCAGCCTGGAATGTTGAGTGACGCTTATGACCGAAGCCATCCTGCCGGAACGCGAACGCTGGCCGATGTGTTCCTCAGTCGTGGTTGAACGCTGAAACTACTGTGTGGCGAGGGGATTCATCCCCGTTTGAGTGCGCAGCGCTCACAAAATATTGGGGCCGCTGTGCAGCCCAGCGGGGATAAATCCCCTCGCCACTGAACTTTGTCAGCCTGGAATGTTGCGTGACGCTTATGACCGAAGCCATCCTGTTGGAACGCCAACGCTGGCCAATGTGTTCCTCGGTCGTGGTTGAACGCTGAAACTACTCTGTGGCGAGGGGATTCATCCCCGTTTGAGTGCGCAGCGCTCACAAAATGTTGGGGCCGCTGCGCAGCCCAGCGGGGATAAATCCCCTCGCCACTAAACTTTGTCAGCCTGGAATGTTGATTGACGCTTATGACCGAAGCCATGCTGCTGGAACGCGAACGCTGGCCGATGTGTTCCTCAGTCGCGGTTGAACGCTGAAACTACTGTGTGGCGAGGGGATTCATCCCCGTTTGAGTGCGCAGCGCTCACAAAATGTTGGGGCCGCTGCGCAGCCCAGCGGGGATAAATCCCCTCGCCACTAAACTTTGTCAGCCTGGAATGTTGAGTGACGCTTATGACCGAAGCCATCCTGCTGGAACGCCAACGCGGTTTGCTCACCCTGCGCCTCAACCGCCCCGACAAGAAAAACGCCCTGACCCGCGCCATGTACAGCCGCCTCGCCGAGGCGCTGAAGCAGGCCGACAGTGACCCCGAAATCAACGCTGTGCTGATCACCGGAAGCGCCGAGTGCTTCACCGCTGGCAACGACATCGCTGATTTCATCCAGCAACCGCCAAGCGACCTCGACAGCCCGGTGTTTCATTTCATGCTCAACCTGCTTGAATGCCGCAAACCGGTGATCGCCGCCGTGGCCGGCGCGGCGGTGGGCATCGGCACCACGTTGTTGCTGCATTGCGATCTGGTCTACGTGGCCCGCGATGCACGGTTGCGCATGCCGTTCGTCAATCTTGGTTTGTGCCCGGAGTTTGGTTCCAGTCTGATCCTGCCGCGCTTGCTCGGGCATGCCAAAGCGGCGGAGTTGTTGTTGCTCGGTGAAGGCTTCAGCGGTGAACAGGCTGCGCAGTGGGGGATTGCGACCGAGGCGCTGGGCAGCGGCGCTGCTGCGTTGAGCAAGGCGCGGGAAATGGCATTGCGTTTCGACGAGTTACCAGCCGAAGCAGTGCGCATCAGCAAACAACTGATGAAGACGCCGGATCGCGAACTGATCCGCAAAGTGATCGAAGAGGAGGGCGTGCTGTTCACCCAGCGCCTGAAATCGCCGGAAGCATTGGCGGCGTTGACCGGATTCATCAAGCGGCATTGAGAGGTTCGCTGACTGGATTGACACCATCGCGAGCAGGCTCACTCCTATCGTTGAAATGCGTCCCCCTGTAGGAGTGAGCCTGCTCGCGATGGCGTCGAATCAGTCGACACATTCTTTGGAGCAGAAAACAAAAAGCCCCGGCATTCACATGCCGGGGCTTTTGTTTTTCAGCGGTCGATCACTCAGACCTGCGGGTCGCCTACGTGCAGGATCTTCATGCCGTTGGTGCCACCGGTGGTGTGGTAGCTGTCGCCTTTGGTCAGGATGACCCAGTCGCCTTTCTCCACAACGCCGCGCTTGACCAGCTCGTCGATCGCTTTCTGGCTGACTTCGTGCGGCGGCAGCGATGCCGGGTCGAACGGCACGGTGTACACGCCTCGGAACATCGCCGCGCGCGCTTGAGTCTCGCGGTGCGGGGAGAACGCGTAGATCGGCACCGACGAACGGATGCGCGACATGATCAACGGCGTGTAGCCACTTTCGGTCAGTGCGATGATCGCCTTCACACCCGGGAAGTGGTTGGCGGTATACATGGCCGCCAGCGCGATGCTCTGGTCGCAGCTTTCGAAGACTTTGCCGATACGGTGGCTGGACGTCTTGCCGGTCGGGTGCTTTTCAGCGCCGACGCAGATGCGCGCCATCGCTTGCACAGCTTCCAGTGGGTACAGACCCGCAGCGGATTCAGCCGAGAGCATCACGGCGTCGGTGTAGTCGAGCACGGCGTTGGCCACGTCGGACACTTCGGCGCGGGTTGGCATCGGGTTCTGGATCATCGACTCCATCATCTGGGTCGCGACGATCACAGCCTTGTTGTGGCGGCGTGCGTGCAGAATGATTTTCTTCTGAATGCCCACCAGTTCGGCGTCGCCGATTTCCACACCCAGGTCACCACGGGCAACCATCACCGCGTCGGAAGCCTGGATCAGACCGTCGAGGGTTTCGTCGTCGGCCACGGCTTCAGCGCGTTCGATCTTCGCCACCAGCCAGGCAGTACCGCCGGCTTCGTCGCGCAGTTGACGGGCGTAGTTCATGTCGGCAGCGTCACGCGGGAAGGACACAGCGAGGTAGTCGACTTCCATTTCCGCGGCGAGCTTGATGTCGGCCTTGTCTTTTTCAGTCAGGGCCGGAGCGGTCAGACCGCCGCCGCGACGGTTGATGCCTTTGTGGTCGGACAGCGGGCCGCCGATGGTCACGGTGCAATGCAATGCGTCGTCAGTTTGGGTATCAACGCGCATGACCACACGACCGTCGTCGAGCAGCAGCTCGTCGCCCACGCCGCAGTCCTTGACCAGATCCGGGTAGTCGATGCCGACCACTTGCTGGTTGCCTTCGGTCAACGGATGGCTGGTGGAGAAGGTGAACTTGTCACCGATCTTCAGCTCGATCTTCTTGTTGGCGAATTTGGCGATACGAATTTTCGGGCCTTGCAGGTCACCCAACAGGGCAACGAAGCGGCCGTGCTTGGCAGCAATGTCACGCACCAGCTTCGCGCGAGCCTTGTGCTCGTCGGGGGTGCCGTGGGAGAAGTTCAGACGGGCGACGTCCAGACCAGCCAGAATCAGCTGTTCGAGAACTTCCGGCGAGTTACTGGCCGGGCCAAGGGTAGCGACGATTTTGGTACGACGGACGGACATGCAAAGACTCCTGAGTTCAAGCGCTAGCAGAGGCTACTATGCTCCGTTGGTGTAGTCATTGTTCGTTTGCACTACTTATTGTTTTCTTTATTGAACGCGACGACCACACCGACGCGATAATCGGTGCAAACGGTTCTGAAGATTTTCGACGCAGGGTCGATACAGAGCTCAAGACAGGAGAACCCTCATGCGATTCGTACCCATTGCCGCCCTTGCCCTCAGCGTCCTCGCCGTCACGGGCTGCACCCGTTGGTCGATGAACCATCATTTGAACAACGCCTACAGCGCTTATGATCGCGGCAACTGCGAGCAGGTCATGCTCGAACTGTCCAAGGTCGAGCGCGCCAGCCGTGCCCGCCCGTATGTGTGGCCGGAAGTGTCGATGATGCGCGGCCAGTGCCTTGAGCGGCAGAAAATGTTTGTCGATGCTGCGCAGACCTATCAGTTCATCATGGCCTCGTACCCCAATAGCGAATATGCCTACCGCGCCCGTGCCCGCCTGGAAACCTTGCAGAGCCTGGGTCATTACCCAACGCGCAGTGCTGCTGCGGTGGTCAGCCCGACGCGTTTCTGATGGCAGTTGTCATACAAACGCTGTCTGTGTGTACAAGCTGAGCTATAGTCGAATCATCCCGTTTTAGAGCCTGGCCTCTAAACCGGGGCAACACCTGCGACTGGCAGCAGTCAGGTGACGGCGTCATGGCGACCGTCATACCGGAAGCGGGGAGAGCGTACCTGCAACACAGGTTCGTTCCGAAGCACAGTGCGGCTCTGTGATGGAGCCCTGCATGGCGAACCGCGCATGTTTACCCACCGCCGAATCGAACGGCATCAATTGCCGTACTTTCTCAGAGTGTTCAACAGCGTCACCGACAAACCGATCGGCTTTCTCGGCAACGTGTCTGAAGACGGGTTGATGCTCATCAGTCAGTTGCCGATGATGACCGGTGTCGATTTCACCCTGCGTCTGAAAATTCCCATGGATGAAGGCTGCCAACAGGTCATCGACCTGACGGCCTGTTGCCTGTGGTGCCATGAAGACGCGACTCCGCAACATTACGACGCGGGTTTCAGCCTGCACCGGCCGCCGCCGGAGTATGGGCAACTGGTGCAGGCCTTGAAGCAATACTTCAGTTTTCAGCCGCTGCCGGCCTCGGCCTGATTTCTGCGGCGCGTTCACTATTGCCATCGCGAGCAGGCTCGCTCCTTCATTGGTTGATCGTTGGTGACCACCCATAATGGGTTCACCGCTGATCCATTGTGGGAGCGAGCTTGCTCGCGATGGCGTCGTGGCAAGACAACGCCTGCCTGAAGGTCAGGCCAGCGCAATCGCCCGTTCACTGTCCAGCGTCTTCTCCGCCAGCAACAACCCCATCTCGCTCAAGTGATAAATCGCCATCGCCAGATGCCGCGGCTTGTCTTCCAGGCTGTCCGCCAGATCCAGCAACAGAATGCTCACCGACGAAAACGTTTCGTAGGTCTGGATGGCGATGGCTTCGGAGTTGATGTCGGGGGCGACCATGAACATCTGCATGGCGCGATCGACGGAGTTGCGGGAGGGCGGTTCGGGTTTTAGGTAGTGGTCGAGGGCGCGTTCTGCGGCTTCATGGAGTTTTTTTGAGTCGGGAGAAGCGTAGGGGGATGTATCGGCGGAATCTATCTCAGGGGGGCTTATGGATGCCTTTTGCATTGCCTTGTTTCCTTTTATTGGGCGCTGCCTCCGCTTCGCGACTAAATGAAGGGAGGCAGCTATGCGCAGGTTAGTCGACCGGTGGAAACAAGGTTTTCCGGCGCACCCGAAGGTGCCCTGCACACAGCCACCATCAAGTACGGAAGTAGAAAATCCGACCGGATGAAGCCTTGCACCTTGTCTCATGTCAGGCGACTAAACCTGGCCGCTGATTGTCAGCGACAATGTCTAATCTAAGCGGCATCTCTTAGAGTGTCAGTCAGCCCATTCCGGTGACTGCGTAGGCATTGGCACCAAACTTTGTAGTCTTAATTCCCGAAAGCCAAGGGACGTTTTCTAATTCCCGAAAACTGTCGGACCTTTTGGCTACGAGGATTTACTAGATGTGCTTAAAAGTAGACAGGCCTCGCACATTTTCTGAAGTCGTGTCAGGCGGTTTTTTTTATTGAGGACACTGGGGTCAAATCTCTAGAAAAATTTTTATCTAGTGGTTCCCTCGAATGGCCCCAGCCGAAGTTTGAACACGTAGCTAATCCATTTATTTGAGGTTTCTTCCTCTGAGCTTAGCCATGCCTTGCTTGATGTAGCCAGCATTTTCACCAACCCTACATAGCGCACCTCGGACGTTTTCACCTACCTCAGTAAAGCCTTCTTTTTCTACTTGTAATGTTAGCTCCATAAGGGCCGCCTCTAACCCAAGCTGATTCTCATACATCCTGTCCAGTACATCAGATAACGAATATTCAAGTGACATAGATTCGACTCCTTTCGAAAAAATAAAAGCATAGCATCGGTTTTTGGGGAGGTTGGAAAGCATTGAAGGAGTTGAGGTACTCGATTGATTACGATTTTCAGCGATTTTTTATACGAAGGGGGGAGTGGTGTCTTGTCCCACCTCTATCACCCGAATACGATTTCTATCTCTGTTGAGCGTTGATGGGATGGGATTGAATGTTCAAAACGAGCCAGCCTTCTTCCAGCTCAAATAGCGTGTTACCAGCTCAGTCCCCAATTCCTGAGGCTGTGCATCCAGCGTAGTAACGCCATTAGCGATCAGATGTTCATGACACTCGTTGCGGGCATTCAAATAGTCAACAGTCCCGCAATATGCCAGCGCCTCATCCAAGGTTTGAATGGGCGTCTGCTGCAACTGGTCAATCGCTGATTCGCGCAGACTTGCTACTAGCACCCGATGTTGCTTTCTCAGGCGCTTGACCGCGCTCAGCAGTTCTTCATCGTCCTCCTCGCGCACATTGGTCACCAGCACTACCAGTGCCCGGCGCTTCTGCCGGGCGATCAGTGGACGGATCGCAGCCTGATAGTCCGCCGGGTGTTGACTGCTTTCGAGGTCGTAAACGCTATTGAGCAACACATTGAGCTGGGCGCTGCCTTTGACCGGGGCGATAAACCGCGGCTGATCGCTGGCGAAGGTCATCAACCCCACCGCGTCACCCTGACGCAACGCCACATAACTGAGCAGCAGACAGGCATTCAGTGCATGGTCAAAGTGCGACAGTTCATCGTCCTGACTGCGCATATTCCGGCCGCAATCGAGCATGAAGATGATTTGTTGATCACGTTCGTCCTGATACTCACGGGCGATCGGTGTGCGTTGCCGCGCGGTGGCTTTCCAGTCGATCTGGCGCAGGCTGTCGCCTTCACGGAATTCGCGCAGTTGATGAAATTCCAGACCCTGACCACGGCGCTGTTTTTGCCGCACGCCGAGCTGGCTGAGCCAGTTGTCCACCGCCAACAATTCACCGCCGTAGAACCGGGCGAAATCCGGGTAGACGCGAGTGTGGTCGGTGACGTCGAGCAGGCGTTTGCCTGACCATAAACCGAGCGGACTCGGCAGGTTTAGTTCGCAGTGTTCAAAGCTGAAGTGCCCGCGTTTGAGGGGGCGCAAGCGGTAGCCCACGTGGCTGATCCGGCCAGCTTGCAGCTCGATGCCTAGCGGCAGATTTTCAAAGCTCAGGCCATCCGGAACGTGATCAAAAAGCTGTATTTCCAGTGGTTCGCTGAAGTCGTGTTCGATCTCCAGCCGTATTTCACCCCAGCGACCGAGCGCGAGGCTGCCGGGCATTTGCCGTTTGACTCGTATGGCAGGCAGGCGCTTGAGGCGCAGCGCGTCGATTGTCGCCAGGGCCAACAGGGCCAGCAGCAAACCCCAGTTGATCGACAGCAGACTCGGCGGAATGTCGATATCGAGTGCCTGCAAGGTGCCGAGGGCAATGCCGATGGCCAGCAGCAGTGTCAGCCAGATCAATAGGAGTTTTGAGGGTTTCATGGCGTGGCACCGGACTGTCTGCTGAAAAGATCGCAGCCTGCGCCAGCTCCTGCATGGCACACCTGTAGGAGCTGGCGAAGGCTGCGATCTTTTCTGCTCAAAACGGGTTTCATAGGCGCGGCGCCGGGACTTGGTCGAGCAATTGCTGCAACACCTGATCGACCTGCAGCCCTTCGATGTCCAGCTCCGGCGCGACGCGCACGCGATGGCGCAGCACGGCCAGCGCGCAGCCCTTGATGTCGTCGGGAATCACGAACTCGCCACCGCGCAACAACGCTCGGGCGCGGGCGCAGCGCACCAGTGCAATAGAGGCGCGCGGCCCGGCGCCCAACGTCAGGCCCGGCCACGTGCGGGTGCTGCGCGCCAGGCGTACGGCATAATCGAGCACCTGATCATCCAGCGGCAGATCACTGGCGATGCGCTGCAATGCTTGCACATCTTTGGCTTGCAACACGGTGCGCAGCGGCTGCACATCAAGCATGTCGGCGCGGGTCGAGCGGCTGACCTGACGCACCATGTTCAGTTCTTGTTCGGCGTCGGGGTAATCCATGCGCACCTTGAGCATGAAGCGGTCGAGTTCAGCTTCCGGCAGTGGATAGGTGCCTTCCTGTTCGATCGGGTTCTGCGTCGCCAGCACCATGAACGGCTGAGCGATCGGCAAGGCACGACCTTCGAGTGTCACTTGGCGCTCCTGCATGGCTTCGAGCAGCGCCGCCTGAGTTTTTGCCGGGGCGCGGTTGATTTCGTCGGCCAGCAACAGATTGGTGAACAGTGGGCCTTTGCGCAGCTTGAACTGTTCGGTCTGCAGGTCGTACACGGCGTGACCGGTGACGTCGCTGGGCATCAGGTCCGGGGTGAACTGAATCCGCGCGAATTCGCCGCCAAAGCAACGGGCCAATGCTCGCACCAGCAAGGTTTTACCCAGCCCCGGCACGCCTTCAAGCAGCACGTGACCGCCAGCGATCAACGCGGTGAGCACGTCGTCGATCACCTCGCTCTGGCCGATCACGGCTTTGTGCAATTCGCTGCGAACCGCTTGCGCCAGTTGACTGGCGCGCTGGCGTTGCTGGGCGGCGTGGCTGGCGCTGCCGGGCTCGGTCTGTTCACTCATAGCGTATTCCTCAAGGTTTGCAGGTGGGCGACCTGACGGCAGAACTCGGCGCTGGACAAGCGTTGGTTCGGCACAGGGCTCAGGGCCTGGCTGATGGCGCGGGTCGGCTGACGGGTCAGGCGCGACAGCGCCAACCATTGTTCGGCAACGTTCAATCGATCAAAACCGGGATGGCGACGGCGCGCACGGCGCAACACGTCTTGTTGCAAGGCTTGCAACAGTGCTTGCTGACCGTTGTGGCGCAGGAGGAAATCGGCGCTGGCGCGCAAGTGTTCCTGCAACTGCCGACGCCCGCTCGGGGCCGGTGCCTGAAGCGGGCCATGGCGCACGCCGACATGCCACAGCCACAGGCCGATCAAGGCGAGCAGGGCGACGATGGCCTGCGGGAAATAGCGCCAGAGCAAGGTCAGCAACCCGTCGTGCTCAGTGCTGTAGATCAACGTGACGTTGGTGTCGGCGCTCAGGTACCAGAGCAACCAGGCGTTGTCGTATTGATCGATGGCTTTGTTTTTCCACAGATCGGCGTCGGTGACCACCGTGACCGAGCCGAGGCTGTAGGGCAGTTGCATCATGTGCGTGGCCTTGGCGCTGTTGGCCCAGGCCTGAGCGAGATTCTTTGGGTCGTCGAGGTGGAAATCGGTGTCGAAGCCGGCGTAGGCCGGTGCGTCCTCGTCTTCCAGATAGAGCTTGGTCAGCTTGGGGAAGCGGTCCTGTTCTAGGTCGGCGGGCGGCTCTTTGAGATCCTTGCTCAAGGATTGATGCAGTTGCACCCGATCGAGCAGCAGGTCGTTACTTTGTTTGGTCTGCTCATCCCACAGCGATTCGGCGACGAACACCAGGCGCCCGCCGGCGCGTGTCCAGTTCAACACTTGATCGACCTGACGCGGGGTCATCCGTGAGCGGTCGTTGAACAGCAGCAAAGTGTGTCGGCGCGGATCGATATCCGGCAGCACCGCGAGGCTCTCGGCGTGGCTGACGTTGAGGCCGCGTTCACGCAAAAACAGTTCCGCCGCCAGATACGGATTGGCTTGTGCATCAGGCGAGGGGCCGTGATCGATTTCTTCCTGATAGGGCTTGGCCTTGAGGAAAAGGAAAATGCTCAACGCCGCCAGCAGAGCGACGATCAATGCGCCGACGCACCACAGGGTACGGCGACTCAACGGGTGGCTCCGTGGCCGAACAAGGCGCGCCAGCCCTCGCATAATTCCTGTTGCAGGTGCGCCGCCGGGACCCGATGCCCGTAGGCCATGTGTTGCCAATGCGTGGTCAGGTGGCGACTGAAGGTGAGCAGTTCGGGGCGCTGCATGTGCTCGATGCGCGCGAGTACCTGACTTTCAGTGTCGGCGGGTTTCAGCGTCAGATCAAAATCGTGGAGCAAATGGCTGAGCAAGCCTCGATAGAGCAGGCTCAACGCCGCACGTGGCTGGGTGGGCCAGAGTTGCTCGGCGTTGGCGGCGATGTCGTCGGGCAACGTGTCGCGGTTCAAGTCCAGGCCGAAGGCTTGTTGCGGCAGCGTGCGTTGTGGCTTGGCCGGCAGTCGCGGCCGTCGGCTGACAAACGCTTGCAGAAATTCGCGGTAGCGCCAGAGCAACCAGCCGAACGCGGCAATCACGATGCCCCACAGCAGCACCTCAATGAGCTTGGCCAGACCGTCGAGGTGCTGGCCGTCTAGCCAGCCCAGCAGGGTTTTCAGCCATGGCGGTGCTTCGCCGGGTTTTGTCTCTTTGGCCTGCGCTGCCGGGTCGTCACCGAAGCGATAACGGGTGACGGATTCCTTGTTCTTGAACGGCGGCTGTTCGAGCAGGGCTTTGATGTTGTCGCGTGAGGCCTGGCTGGTCAGCGGCTGATTCAACAAGCGCGGTGCATTGGGGCCTGTATCGGCTTCGGCGGCCCAGACCGAGGGCACGTTCGGCAGTACCAGACAGACCGCCAGCAGCAGACCGAGTACGCCGTTGTTCAGGCGTTGGCGCAAGCGGCGGAAGACCAGTTCAATGTCCCAGGCTTCCAGTTGCGTGCGTCGATTCAGATAAAGGCTGAAGCCGCAGGCGACGTAAATCGGTTCCCAGACCACCAGCACCAACGCGTAAAAGGCATTGGTCAGGTGTTCGAGCCAGCGCCAGTCCTGATCCGCCGCGAGGATCAGTGACTGCCAATCCCAATCGGTTTCTACCTGCTGCGGCAGCAACAGGTAGAACAGCACCATCAGGCCGATCCACAGCGCCGTTTCCAGGTGTACGCCGATGAGGGTCAGCCATTGCGCGGCGCCGGCATTGCGCTGCAGCAGAACGTTCAGGCGTTGTTGGCGGGCACTGCCATCGAGGCCTTCGAGTTGCACCACCGGCATCAGGAAGCTGCGGCTCAAACTCAGGCGGCGCCAGGTCAGGCTGGCCAGCAGTTGCGGTTTGAGCAAGCGTGGCCACTCGCGCAACGCTTGTTTGAGCGTCGGTGTTTCGCCGAACAGGGCTTTCGACAGGATGTACAGCGGCAGGCGTTCGTACGCCGGTTTTAGCCACCAGAAAATAAACACCGCCAGCGACGGTGAGTCCCAGAACACCATGCTCAGCAGAGCGAACAGCGGCAGGGTGACGATCGCCCAACTGGTCATCAGCAGGCGTCGATGCTGCTGGCTCATGAGCACGCCCAGGTCCATGGCTTCCCAGGTGGTGCGCGGCCGCAGCACGACAGTGGCGTCACTCAGGCGCATGGCGCGTCCTTCCGGCGAACAGCAGATAAGCCGCCACCAAACCCCAGAGTCCGGCGCCGACCAGATATTGGGTCTGCGGTGCCAGACTGTTTTTCGACGACCAATAGGCTTCAATGAACGCCGCGATGAGCAGGAACAGCATGACCCCGCAGATCAGCAATACGCTCTTGCGCGCAGCGTGTTTCAACGCCTCGGCGCGGGTCAGGCGCCCAGGGGCGATCAAGGCCCAACCCAGTTTCAGACCGGCCGCGCCAGCAAGGGCGATGGCCGTCAGTTCGAAGGCGCCATGGCCGATGACGAATGGCCAGAAAGTCTGGCCGAAACCGATTTCGGTCAGGTGCCCGGCGACGGCGCCGATGACCAGCCCGTTGTAAAACAGAAAGAACGCGCTGCCCACGCCCATCAGCAAGCCACTGGCGAAGGTCTGAAAGGCGATGCCGATGTTGTGCATCACGTAGTAACCGAACATCACCCAGTCTTCGCTCGCGGCGCGGTCGGCGGGGCGCCCCAGGTGGCCGGCGACGGGGTCGTACATGCCTTGCATCTCGCGCACTTGATCGGCGGGTATCAGGTTGTAGACCAGTTCGGGAAACACATAGACCAACACAGCGACGCCGAGCAGGCTGCCGAAGAACAGCAGGCCGGCGACGAGTACAAACGGCCATTCGGCACGCACCAGTCGCGGGAGGTCGGCGAGGATGAAACTCAGCAGATTGGCGCCGAGGCGGCTGCGATGACGGTACAGCTGCTGATGACCGCGTAGCACTTGCTGCTGCAACGAGTCGATCAGGAAACTGCTGTAGCCGCGTTCCTGCGCCAGCGCCAAATGCTGGCAAAGTCGGCGATAGGCTTTGGGGAAAGCGGCGACCTGCGAGGTGTCCTTGCCGCGCTCAAGGCGTTCGAGGGCCAGCGCAAAACGCTCCCATTCGGCCTTGTGGCGACTTTCGAAAAGGCTTTGCTTCATGTCGGCCCCAACAAACCGCGAGCGATAGCGTTGAGTTCAGCCACGGCTTTCGGCGCGCTGATATGCAGCGGCTGAGCGAGCAGGGCGGCCAGTTCGTTGACCCGCGCCGGTGACAATTCGCCCTGACGCTCGGCGAAACCGAGCACGGCGCGTTGCTCGCTGAGCGTGAGGATGACGGGCGAGCGCCGAGATTCGACTTCGGGCAGTTGCGGCCGGGTCAGCGGACGTTCGCTGTACACGACAAGGGTGCCGGCAGCGATGTCGCCGAGGCGTTTGAAGGCCGGATGGTGCAGGCAACTGAGGGTGCCGAGGAAGTAACCGAACGGCAGCAGATCGACGAAGCGCAGCAGGTTGCGCAGTAACGATGCCGACCAACCCACGGGTGTGCCGTCATCGTGCACCACGCGCAGGCCCATCCACTGTTTACCCGGCGAGCGGCCCTGACGTAGCACTTCGAACAGCACCATGTACCACCAACTGATCGCGAACAGCAGCAGCGACCCAAGGCCCATGCCGAGCTTGCCGAGAAACGCCAGCACGATAAACAGTACGGCCATGATCACGCCGCGAATGCCCAGGTCGATGCTGAACGCCACGGCCCGCACCATCAACCCGGCGGGACGCAAAGGCAGGTCGATGCCTTCCGGCGTTTCGACCTGATGCCGCGTGTCCAGCGGCGGGGTCAGCGGTGCTTTCCTTGGCGGTGCTGTGGGCTCGAGCATGGGCTACCTGATGTTCGCCTGTTCTGAGTGCAAGTGCGTCCGATGCTAGCAGCCTCTCGGGGGGAAACGACATAACTATGTATTGCACCGCGTGTGAAGCAACGTACTGAAATGACGCGAGGCTGGCCGCGACAAGGGTTGAGCGCCTAGACTTTGCCGATCTTCAGTTCAGGAACCGCCCGTGACTTCCATCTTCTGGTACGACTACGAAACCACTGGCATCAATCCGCGTTGCGACCGCCCGCTGCAGGTCGCCGGGATTCGCACCGACCATGAGCTCAACGAAATCGACGAGCCGGTCAACCTCTACTGCCAACCCAGCGAAGACATCCTGCCGCACCCGGCGGCGTGTGCAATTACCGGCATCACCCCCAGCCAGCTCGCCGAAAAAGGTTTGAGCGAGGCCGATTTCATGACCCGGGTACACGCACAGCTGGCCGCGCCCGGCACCTGTGGCGCCGGGTACAACACTTTGCGTTTCGATGACGAGATGACGCGTTACAGCCTCTATCGCAATTTCTTCGATCCCTACGCGCGTGAATGGCAGGGCGGCAACAGTCGCTGGGATCTGATCGATGTGGTGCGCGCCGCTTATGCATTGCGCCCGGACGGCCTGGTCTGGCCGACCGATGACGAGGGCCGGGTGACGCTCAAGCTCGAACGCCTGACCGCCGCCAACAATATTGATCACGGGCACGCCCACGAAGCCTTGTCGGATGTGCGCGCGACCATCGCGCTGGCAAAACTGATTCGCGAAAAGCAGCCGAAGCTCTATGACTGGCTGTTTCAGTTGCGCAGCAAACAGAAGGTGATGGATCAGATTCGCCTGTTGCAGCCTATGGTGCACATCTCCGGGCGTTTCTCGGCGGCGCGCAGTTATGTCGGTGTGGTCATGCCTTTGGCCTGGCACCCGAAAAACCGCAATGCGCTGATTGTCTGCGACCTGCACCTTGATCCGCAGGGCTTGCTCGATCTGGACGCCCAGACGCTGCGCCAGCGCCTCTACACGCGCCGCGATGATTTGCTGGAAGGCGAATTGCCGGTGCCGCTCAAACTGATTCACATCAACCGTTGCCCGGTTGTTGCGCCGCTGTCGGTATTGCGTGCACAAGATCAACAGCGACTGGGCCTGGACATGGCGCTGTATGAGGAACGCGCACTGCGGCTAACTGCCGCACAACAAGTTTTGAAAGATAAAGTCGCAGCGATTTATGCCAGCGAAGATTTCACCCCGAGCGAAGACCCGGAGCAACAGTTGTACGACGGATTTATCGGTGATCGAGATCGGCGCCTGTGCGAGCAAGTGAGATCGGCTGACCCGGCACAATTAGCACAAGAGCAATGGCCTTTCGATGATGAACGTTTGCCTGAATTACTCTTTCGATATCGAGCGCGTAACTTTCCCGAGACGTTGAGTTTTGAAGAGCAAGAGCGCTGGAGAATATTTTGCCGGCAGCGATTGTCGGCGCCGGAGTGGGGCGCGCCAAATACCGTGTCATCTTTTATCGAAACCGCAGAGCAATGGCTGCAAAGTGCGACGCCGATGCAGAGCGCGGTGCTCAATGAATGGCAGAGTTATGTCCAGACATTGCGCAAACGTTTGGACGTTTGAAATCGAACATGTTCAGCGCAAATGGCGCGCATAAAAAAACGCCAGCATTTGCTGGCGTTTCTTTTTTTGTCACTGATCGGTCAGCGACGGGCGTTGCGGCTTAGCCCAGCAGGGTAGCCCAGCCTTCAACCACGTCACCGCCCCACTTGGCTTTCCACTCTTTCAGAGTTTTGTGGTTGCCACCTTTGGTTTCGATGACTTCGCCGTTGTGCGGGTTTTTGTATTGTTTAACTTTGCGAGCACGCTTGGTGCCAGTAGTTTTTACTGCGCCGCCACGGGGTGCTTTGGTTTTCGATTCTGGATCCAGCAGCGCGATGATGTCACGCAGCGACTTGGAGTATTCGCCCATCAGGGTGCGCAGTTTGCCTTCGAATTCCAGCTCGGTTTGCAGTTTGTCGTCTTGAGACAGGTTCTTCAAACGGGCTTGCAGCTCTTTGATTGCTTCTTCGGTGGCGCGATATTCGTTGATCAAGGACATGTGAACTACCTTACGTGGAGGTGTTGAATGGCAGGGGACAGTGTCGCAATAATAGTCAGGCTGTTTCATCAAGTAAACATTTAACCGGACTTTTTATTTAAATTAGTTGCGGGAAATAGCCGTAAATTGATTGTTCAGTTAAATAGTGTGATGCAGTCATCACCCATATTCACAATTATGTGTTGAGTAGGTGCCATTACGGCGCCATCACATTGACGTTTATCGCCGTCAAAAAGCCGTGTTCTGACGCGCGAGCCAGGCCGGCGCTCATCAATACTGCAGTTTTTCCGCGCAGTCGCTAGAATGGCGGCCTTTGCGAAGTTCTGGAGTTTCCCCCTCATGCGCACTTTTCGGCTGGTGATTTCTTGCCCGGACCGCGTTGGCATCGTTGCCAAAGTCAGTAATTTTCTGGCAGCCCACAATGGCTGGATCACCGAAGCGAGCCACCACTCGGATAATCAGGTCGGCTGGTTCTTCATGCGTCACGAGATTCGTGCCGATTCGTTGCCTTTCGGTATTGAAGAATTACGCGAGAAGTTTGCCCCGATCGCTGAAGAGTTCTCGATGGACTGGCGCATTACCGACACCGAGCAGAAGAAGCGCGTGGTGTTGATGGCCAGTCGCGAATCCCACTGCCTGGCGGATTTGCTGCACCGCTGGCACAGCGATGAGCTGGACTGCGAAATTTCCTGCGTGATTTCCAACCACGATGACCTGCGCAGCATGGTCGAGTGGCACGGCATTCCTTATTACCACGTCCCGGTCAATCCGCAGGACAAGCAACCGGCGTTCAACGAAGTGTCGCGTCTGGTCAAACAGCACGATGCTGAAGTGGTGGTGCTGGCGCGCTACATGCAAATCCTGCCGCCGGACATGTGCCGCGAATACGCGCACAAGGTCATCAACATTCACCACAGCTTCCTGCCGTCGTTCGTCGGCGCCAAGCCGTACCACCAGGCTTCCCTGCGTGGCGTGAAACTGATCGGTGCGACTTGCCACTACGTCACCGAAGAGCTGGATGCCGGCCCGATCATCGAGCAGGACGTGGTGCGTGTCAGCCACAGCGACAGCATTGAAGACATGGTGCGTTTCGGCCGTGATGTCGAGAAGATGGTGCTGGCCCGCGGCTTGCGTTATCACCTCGAGGATCGCGTGCTGGTGCACGGCAACAAGACTGTGGTGTTCTGATCGAACCTGCGCGAGCTTGAAAAACGAAGGGTCTGGGCGTTCAATCGCTCCAGGCCCTTCGCCGTTTCTACCCAGAGGAAAAGCCTGATGAGCGATCCACTCGACAAAGCCACTTCCAAGGCTCCCGCTACGTTGGGCGAAGGGTGTTTGAGTCGCTACGACCCGGAGGACATGAGCCCGGAGGATGGCACCGAGTTTCCCGGTGCGGCCGAGTTGTGGGAACAATTGCAAGATAAGTCCGACGACAAGGGCGACGATGCCTGAACCGAGACCCTGTAGGCGCTGAGGGAGGCTGCGATCTTTTAAGCCTGGCCCACCTTCATCAGTTTCCGCAACAGCGGCCGCCCCAGCATCAATAGGAACACCGGGCCACCGACCAGCAGGTAAAAGTAATACGTCACCACCCGCCAGATCAGAATCGCCGCCGCTGCCGTCGATTTCCCCACCATCGGCGCCAACAGGGCCGCCGAAGTCAATTCCGCCGCCCCCGCACCGCCCGGCAACAAACTGAACTGCCCGGCGCCCAGCGAAAGCATCTGCACCAGAAAACTCCACGCCCACTGCAAGTCCGCGCCCAACCCGCGCAGCGCCAGATACAGCACGCTGTAGCGCAGCAGCCAATGCACGCAGGTCAGGGCGAACACCTTGACCAAGGTTTGCCAGGGCAATTTCAACGTGTCGGTAAACGCTGCGAGAAAGTGCAGCAGCTTGCGCGCCCAACGGCGCCGGGTGCCGGCCTTGACGTTCATCCTCGCCAACAGTCGCCCGCTCAGACGGATCAGGGCGCGGTGATAACGTGCCAGCAACACGCAACTGAACAGCCCGCCGAACAACGACACGGCGCTGACCATCAGGAGCCATTCGAGGCGGTCACTGAGGTGCTGAAACAGCGCGTAAATCAGAATCCCGCTCAGCGCACAGAGAAAGAACAGCAGATCGCTGAGCTGGTCCATGGCAAACACCGCACTGCCGCGCGCCGGGCGTACACCGCTGCGTGCCAGCAATGCCATGATCGTCAGTGGGCCACCACTGCCTCCGGGGGTGGCGCAATAGGCAAATTCAGCGGCCATGACCACGCCGAGACTTTTCATCGGTGTCACCCGATCGCGCTGATCGCCGAGCAACAAACGTAAACGCAACGTATTGATGCCCCAGCAGAGCAGGATCATGCCGAACATGATCAGCAGCCATTGCAGCGGAAAACTTTGCAGACGAGCCCACGTGTCGCCGCCGCCCAGCACAACAGGGATCAGCACGGCCGCGAGCAAGCCGATCAGTAACAGAATGCCGCGACTCATGCGGCGCGTCCCGCTTGACCGCGCTGTTGGCTCAGCCAGTTGATTTTGCTCATCGGTACGCGTCCATCCGCCAGCAGTTGTTGAAGGGTGTGCAGCCAGTAATCACGGGAAAAGCGGTGACGCATGTCTACGGGGTGCAAGCCTAGCCGAATCACCGGCGCCTGGCGCCAGCGCTGTTGCCGCTGATCGCTGACAATTTTTGACAGGCCTCGGCGCCAAGCGCTGCGGGCGCTCCAGACCAGACCGGGGGCGGCTATGGGGGTAAAGTCCGGTAGACGATAAAGATGTTGCGGATCGCTGGTGTAACTCAGTGGCAACTGGCGCAAGGCTTGCCGGGTGCCGTCGCTCATCAGCCACGCCGGGGCGACAAAACCGTGCAGTGGCCAGTCGTGGCGCCGGAACACTTCCATGCCGGCGTGCAGGCGGGCAAGGGCGGCGTCACGGGACAATCGATAGAACTCGCCTTCATGGGTATAGACGCGGCGGATGAACCAGTCGCGTGGGGTGTGCGGGCCGGGTTCCTGATCGTCATGGTAAAAACCATGCAGCGCCAGCTCGTCACCGAGGGCAACGCGTTCGCTGAGCATTCGACAAAACGCCGGGTGAGCGTCGAGCGTGTCGTGGCGGTGGAAGTCCGGTACGACGAGCCACGTCATCGGCACGTTGCCCAAGGCGTCGATCGCTTCGACAAACGGCTGGTAATCCGCCCACGTCGAAGGCGCCACATCGTGCAGCACCAGCAACACGGCGGGTTTGGCGAGGGGCTCAGCCATTGGCAACCTTGGGCCGTGAGTGACCGAGCACGGCGTGATAGTGACCCAGCAGGCTGTCGACCACTGTGTCCCAGGCGTAATGCTGTTCGACGTGTTGCCGCGCTTGTTCGCCAAGCCGGGTGCTGCCGCGACTGAACAGTTCACGCACGGCATTGGCCATCGCCTGCGGATTATTTGGCGTGCAGAGCAGGCCACAGGATTGCTCGACGATTTCTTTGAAAGCGCCAGCCGCCACCGCCACCACCGGAATACCGCAGGCCATGGCTTCAAGGATCACCAGCCCGAAGGTTTCCTGGTCGCCGGCATGCAGCAGCGCATCGGCGCTGGCCATCAATTGCGCAACCCTGTGCGCCGGGCAGAATTCATTGATCACACTGACGTTGTCCGGCACCACGGCGGGCATCGACGACCCGACCAGCAACAGGTGATAACGCGGGCCCAGACGCTGCATGCATTTGAGCAGCACCGGCAGGTTTTTCTCTTTTGAACCACGCCCGGCGAAGATCAGCAGCCGGGTGTCGTCGGTTAGGCCGAGCTCCGCGCGCAGCTGCGAGTTGCGCGCCGCGGGGTGAAATGTATGCAGATCCACGCCCAGTGGCTGTACGTAAACATTGCGCACGCCGAGGCTGCTGAGTTTGTCGGCCATGATCTGGCTGGGCGCGAGCACCCGGTCGAAGTTGCCATAGAGCTTGGTGACGTACGCTTCGACATTCGGCGTGAGCCAATGGCCCATGCGATTACCGACCAGCAGCGGCAGGTCCGAGTGATAGAAGCCGATCACTGGCACGTCCAGTTGCCGGCGCGCATCCAGTGCGGCCCACGCGGTGAGGTATGGATCGCCGACTTCGATCAGATCGGGCTGTAAACCTTGCAGGACGTTTCGCCAGGGGGCGAGCCGAAGCGGGAAGCGATAACCCTTGCCAAAGGGCAGGGCGGGGGCGGGAACCGTGTAAACGCCGTTGTCTTCGCCCAAATGCGCACCGGGGATCAACAGGCTGTGGCGAATGCCGGGTTTGACGAGCAGTCGGCGATGTTTGGCATCCAGATATGTCCGTACGCCGCCGCTGGCCGGGGCGTAGAACATGGTGATGTCGGCGATGTGCACGGTGATCAACCCTCCGCTGCGTGGTTCTCCCTTGGTTGACCTTTATCCGGAATAGATGTTCGGTCGGGATTACGACGCAGGGGCAGGAGTAAATAGATCGCAACCTGCGGCTGTATCCCTGTAGGAACTGCCGCAGGCTGCGATCTTTTGATCTTAAATGCGGAAACTACCCACCAACTGCTTCAACCGCGAAGCCTGCTGCTCCAGATCCGAACACGCACGCAAAGTCGCATGCAAGTTCTCCACGCCTTCCTGGTTCAGCGTATTGATTTCGGTGATATCGACGTTGATCGACTCAACGACCGCCGTCTGTTCCTCGGTCGCCGTCGCTACCGACTGATTCATGCCATCGATCTCGCCGATCCGCTGCGTCACGCTGTTCAGGCGCTCCCCGGCAAGGTTGGCAATCTCCACGCTGTCCTGACTGTGACGCTGGCTGTCGCTCATGGTGCTCACCGACTCACGAGCGCCCACTTGCAGCTCCTCGATCATCGTCTGCACCTGCTGTGCCGACTCCTGCGTGCGGTGCGCCAGGTTGCGCACTTCGTCCGCGACCACTGCAAAACCACGACCGGCTTCACCCGCGCGCGCTGCTTCAATCGCCGCGTTGAGTGCCAGCAAGTTGGTTTGCTGGGAAATGCTGGTGATCACTTCGAGGATCTGGCCGATGTTCACGGTTTTGCTGTTCAGCGACTCGATGTTGCTGCTCGACGCGCTGAGCATGCTCGACAGTTGATTCATCGCCTTGATGCTGCGATCCACCACTTGTTGGCCGTCTTCGGCGAGACCACGCGCGTCACTGGCCTGGCTCGAAGCCTGAGCGGCGTTGCGGGCGATTTCCTGAGCGGCGGCGCCGAGTTCATTGATCGCGGCGGCCACGCTGCTGGTGCGCGAAGCTTGCTGATCCGAGTTGTACATCGACGAGTTCGACGCAGCGACCACGCGCAGCGCGACCTCGTTGACCTGGCCGGTCGCCGACGACACTTCGCGGATCGAGCCGTGAATACGTTCGACAAAACGGTTGAACGCGGTGCCGAGGATGCCGAACTCATCGTTATTGACGATGGTCAGGCGTTTGGTCAGGTCGCCTTCACCGTCGGCGATGTCTTCCATGGCGCGGGTCATCACGTGCAGCGGCTGGATCAGCAGACGGATCAGCATGCCGAGCAGCGCGATGATGATCGCCACGGCAATCACTGTCGCAATGACTGCCGAGGTGCGGAACTGGCTGAGCATCGCAAACGCCTGATCCTTGTCCACCGACAAACCGATGTACCAGTTCACCGACGGCAGGCCTTTGATCGGCGCGAAGGTGACGATGCGGGTCTTGCCATCGACGGTGACTTCACTGAAGTCGCTGCTGATGCGCGGGGTGTCCTGTGGATAGGCTTCCTTGAGTGACTTCATCACCAATGCCTTGTCCGGGTGCACGAGGATTTTGCCGTCGGCGCTGACCAGGAACACATAACCCATGCCATCGAAATCACGCGCGGCAAGAGTGTCGACCAGCGATTGCAGGCTCAGGTCGCCGCCCACCACGCCGACGCTCTGGCCGGCCTTTTTTGAGGCGGTGGCGATGGAGATGATCAATTGGCCGGTGGCGGCGTCGATGTAGGGTTCGGTCAGGGTCGAGGTGCTGCTGCTCTCGGCACCTTTATACCAAGGGCGTACGCGGGGATCGAAACCGTCGGGCATTTTCGTGTCCGGGCGGATGGTGAAGTGCCCGGTGGCGTCGCCCAGATAGGTGGCCATGAACGTCGAGGTCAGGGTTTTCTGTTCCAGCAGACTGGCGACGTTGGCAGGTTCGGGGTTGATGGCGATGTTCTGGGCGGCGTTCTCGACCAGCAGAATGCGTCCGCTGAGCCAGGTCTGGATATTACCGGCAGTGACCTCGCCCATCTCGTTGAGATAGTTGTGCAGGTCATCGCGGATCGCGTTGCGCTGTAACCAGTCGTTGTACAGGGTAAACGAGGCGAAAGCGGCGATGACGATGAGGGCGGCGGCAAGCAAAATTTTATGGCTGAAGCGCAGATTTTTGTTCATGGCTTGGGGTTCCGCTAAGGTCTTAATGTCCTGGGCGTGCTTTTATAAAGGCGCGCAATATGGGCAAAGGTGAATGCAAACTGATATTTCCGACTCTCCTTAGGGAAATGTCCGACCGACTTTTCAGTCAGGTTCACGCTTTATCTATCGGCCACAGCGAATCAAAGATTAACCATAGGTGACAAAATGCCTGACTCATCGCAACTCGTAATCGGCGCCGATCTCGCGGGACAACAGATCGGTCAGGGCATGCGCCTGGCGAACCGCCACGGGCTGATCGCCGGTGCGACCGGTACCGGTAAAACCGTGACATTGCAGCGCTTGGCTGAAGCGTTCAGCGACGCCGGCGTGGCGGTATTCGCCGCTGACATCAAGGGTGATCTGTGCGGCCTCGGTGCCGCCGGTAACCCGCAGGGCAAGGTCGCGGAGCGCATCGCCGGGATGCCGTGGCTCGACTACAAGGCGCAGGCTTATCCGGTGACCTTGTGGGACATTCACGGTCAGTCCGGTCATCCACTGCGCACTACGTTGAGTGAAATGGGCCCGCTGTTGATTGGCAGTCTGCTGGAGCTGACCGACAGTCAGCAGGCGGCGCTGTATGCCGCTTTCAAAGTCGCGGATCGGGAAGGCCTGTTGCTGCTGGACTTGAAAGACCTGAAAGCGCTGCTCAATCACCTCAAAGACAACCCGCAAATGCTCGGTGAAGACGCCGCGCTGATGACCACCGGTTCCAGCCAGGCGCTCTTGCGTCGTCTGGCGACGCTGGAGCAGCAGGGCGCCGAAGCGCTGTTTGGCGAGCCGGCGCTGCAACTCGAAGACATTCTGCAACCGGCCGCCGATGGCCGTGGACGCATTCATTTGCTCGATGCCAGCCGTCTGGTTCACGAGGCACCAAAAGTCTACGCGACGTTCCTGTTGTGGTTGCTCGCCGAGTTGTTTGAGCAGCTGCCTGAGCGCGGCGATGCCGACAAACCGTTGCTCGCGCTGTTTTTCGATGAGGCGCATTTGTTGTTCGGCGACACCCCGAAGGCCTTGCAGGAGCGCCTGGAGCAAGTGGTGCGGTTGATCCGTTCGAAAGGCGTTGGGGTGTATTTCGTCACGCAGTCGCCGGCGGACTTGCCGGACAACGTGCTGGCGCAACTCGGGTTGCGTATCCAGCATGGCTTGCGCGCATTCACCGCCAAGGAGCAGAAATCCCTGCGTGCGGTGGCAGACGGCTTCCGGCCGAATCCGGCGATCGATACGTTATCGGTACTGACTGAGTTGGGCATTGGCGAAGCGCTGGTCGGCACGCTGGCAGAGAAGGGTACGCCGGAAATGGTTCAGCGCGTGCTGGTGGCGCCGCCGCAATCGCGGATCGGGCCGTTGACGGAAACCGAGCGCACCGTGTTGATCGCCGGTTCGCCGTTCAAAGGGCGCTATGACAAGCCGATCGATCGTGAGTCAGCGTATGAAATTCTGATGGGCCGTAAAGGCTTGGCGCCGGAGGCCGAGGCAACGGCCAGCAAACCGCCGGCTGAAGAGCCAAGCCTCGCCGACAGGGCCGGAGAGTTCCTCGGCACAGCCGCCGGTCAGGCGCTGAAATCCGCCATGCGCCAGGCTGCCAACAACCTCGGCAAACAGCTGGTACGCGGCCTGATGGGCTCGTTACTCGGAGGCAGCAAACGCCGCTAAACCCGTAGGAACCGTATCAAACAACATCAACGCTGAATGACACACCGCGTCCTTAGTAGGAGCCGAGCTCGCTCGCGAAGGCGCCGTATCAGACAACATCAATGTTGAATGACACTGCGCTTTCGCGAGCAAGCTCGGCTCCTACAAAAAAACGGGATCAGGTTTTGTCTTTGGCGTGCGCCGCAAGACGTTCCAGCGCCGCCCGCAAACCCGGATCGCTGATCCCGTCCGCCGTCGCCTGAATCGTCGCTGCCGCATCCGTCGACAGATCCATCGTGTGCCCAATCGCGCCGCGCTGAACCGTCGGTGGCTGCACCTTGAACAGAATCCGCGTCAAACTGGCGAACTCATCGAACATCTGCAATTGCCGCTGCAAACGTTTCTGCTGATAACGCAGGCGCGTGGCCCAGTGGCCATCGGTGACAATCAGTAACAGACTGCCCTCACGCCACGACGCGACGTGGCAATGCTCGCGGGCGGCGGGTTGCAGTTGGCTTTCGAGCAGGCGTTGCAGATGACCCAGACGTTGGGCATGGCCGAGGATGGCTTTGAGCGGCTTGGCTTCGCGTAATAGAACGGCGGGTGCTCTGGCCGTAAGAGGGCGAAATGCCATGATCGAACACCTGAAGTAACAGAAGCGCCATGGTAGCAGATGCAGCGAAATCACTCGCCCATTGCTTTTGCACCTGCTTTACCCATTAAATCAACAACTAACTTCTTTGCCGTACGACTTGAAGTTATGCAAAACGCCCCTATTTTAAGTGAGCCCCGTCAACGCGCAGTGCCAGCATCGTGGAATATCGCCACTTTCCTCACCACCGTTTCCGGGTAGAATGCTCGTTCGCATGCGGCCATGAGGGCTGCTCGGGCGACTCACGGGGCCGCCCTCCATCCCTTTAGTGTGGAAGATCCTGCCGATATGTTTGCGCCTTTGTTAAAGAAACTTTTTGGAAGCAAGAACGAGCGTGAAGTCAAACGCATGCTCAAGACGGTGCAGCTCGTCAATGCCTTCGAAGAGCAAATGGTGGCCCTTTCGGACGATCAATTGCGCGCCAAGACCGATGAGTTCAAGGCCCGCATCGCCAAAGGGGAAACCCTCGACAAGCTGTTGCCAGAAGCCTTTGCGGTCGCCCGTGAAGCCGGTAAGCGCATCATGGGTATGCGCCACTTCGACGTACAACTCGTCGGTGGCATGACCCTGCACGAAGGCAAAATCGCCGAAATGCGTACCGGTGAGGGTAAAACCCTCGTGGCGACCCTGGGCGTTTACCTCAACGCATTGTCCGGCAAGGGCGTTCACGTTGTGACCGTGAACGACTACCTGGCCCGTCGTGACGCCAACTGGATGCGTCCGCTGTATGAATTCCTTGGCCTGACCGTCGGCGTCGTGACGCCGTTCCAGCCGCCGGAAGAGAAGCGCATCGCTTACGCCGCCGACATCACCTACGGCACCAACAACGAATTCGGTTTCGACTACCTGCGCGACAACATGGCGTTCAGCATGGAAGAAAAATTCCAGCGCGAACTCAATTTTGCCGTGATCGACGAAGTCGACTCCATCCTCATCGACGAAGCGCGTACCCCGCTGATCATTTCCGGTCAGGCCGAGGACAGCTCCAAGCTGTACATGGAGATCAATAAACTGATCCCGCAGCTGGAACTGCACGTCGAAGAAGTCGAAGGCGAAGTCACCAAGGCTGGCCACTACACCGTTGACGAGAAGACCCGCCAGGTCGAACTCAACGAAGCCGGTCACCAGTTCATCGAAGACATGCTCACCCGCGTTGGCCTGCTGGCTGAAGGCGAGAGCCTGTACTCGGCGCATAACCTGGGCCTGTTGACCCACGTGTATGCCGGTCTGCGTGCGCACAAACTGTTCAACCGCAACATTGAATACATCGTGCAGGACGGTCAGGTCGTACTGGTCGACGAACACACCGGTCGTACCATGCCGGGCCGTCGTCTGTCCGAAGGCCTGCACCAGGCCATCGAAGCCAAGGAAGGTCTGAACATTCAGGCCGAGAGCCAGACCCTGGCCTCGACTACGTTCCAGAACTACTTCCGTCTGTACACCAAGCTGTCCGGCATGACCGGTACCGCTGACACCGAAGCGTTCGAATTCCACCAGATCTACGGTCTGGAAGTCATGGTCATTCCGCCGAACAAGCCTTTGGCGCGTAAAGACTTCAACGACCTGGTGTTCCTGACGGCCGAAGAGAAGTACACGGCCATCGTCGCCGACATCAAGGAAAGCATGGCGGCTGGTCGTCCGGTACTGGTAGGTACTGCGACCATCGAAACTTCCGAGCACATGTCCGCATTGCTGGTGAAGGCAGGCATCGAACACAAGGTTCTGAACGCCAAGTTCCACGAAAAAGAAGCCGAGATCATCGCGCAGGCCGGTCGTCCGGGCGCACTGACCATCGCCACCAACATGGCCGGTCGTGGTACCGACATCCTGTTGGGCGGTAACTGGGAAGTTGAAGTCGCGTCGCTGGAAGACCCGACCCCTGAGCAGATCGCGCAGATCAAGGCCGACTGGCAGAAGCGTCACCAGCAAGTGCTGGAGTCGGGCGGTTTGCAGGTAATTGCCTCCGAGCGTCACGAATCCCGCCGTATCGACAACCAGCTGCGTGGCCGTGCCGGCCGTCAGGGCGATGCCGGTTCGAGCCGCTTCTACCTGTCGCTGGAAGACAGCCTGATGCGCATCTTCGCCTCTGACCGGGTGAAGAACTTCATGAAAGCCCTGGGCATGCAGCCCGGCGAAGCGATCGAGCACCGCATGGTGACCAACGCGATCGAGAAGGCGCAACGCAAGGTTGAAGGTCGTAACTTCGACATTCGTAAGCAACTGCTCGAGTTCGACGACGTCAACAACGAACAGCGTAAAGTGATTTATCACATGCGTAACACGTTGCTGGCCGCCGACAACATCGGTGAGACCATCGCTGACTTCCGTCAGGACGTACTCAACGCCACCGTCAGCGCGCATATTCCGCCGCAATCGCTGCCGGAGCAGTGGGACGTCGCCGGTCTGGAAGCTTCGATTGCCAGCGACTTCGGTGTGAAGCTGCCGATCCAGCAATGGCTCGACGAAGACGATCACCTGTACGAAGAAACCCTGCGCGAGAAGCTGATGGCCGAGCTGATTGCCGCGTACAACGAGAAAGAAGACCAGGCCGGTGCCGACGCACTGCGCTCCTTCGAGAAGCAAATCGTTCTGCGCGTGCTGGACGACCTGTGGAAAGACCACCTGTCGACCATGGATCACCTGCGTCATGGTATCCACCTGCGTGGCTATGCCCAGAAGAACCCGAAGCAGGAATACAAGCGCGAGTCGTTCACGCTGTTCTCCGAGCTGCTCGATTCGATCAAGCGCGACTCGATCCGTGTGCTGTCGCACGTTCAGGTTCGCCGCGAAGATCCGGAAGTCGAAGAACAACGTCTGCGTCAGGAAGCCGAAGATCTGGCCGCCCGCATGCAGTTCGAACACGCCGAAGCACCTGGTCTCGACCAGCCGGAAGCATTGGGTGAAGAGGTTGATGTCGCCCTCGCCACCGCGCCGGTGCGCAACGAGCAGAAGCTGGGCCGCAACGAACTGTGCTACTGCGGTTCGGGCAAGAAATTCAAGCATTGCCACGGGCAGATCCAGTAAAACCCGTTTCAATCGCTGAAATACCCGCGCCGCGACCGGCATAAGCCGTCGCGGCGTTTTGCCATTTAAATCACCGTCCCTGTGAGTGGCGGTGCTGACATCATTGAGTAAGGAGCGCATTCATGGCTGTTGGTCTTGGTCCTTTGCCAACGTTGCACCCGGTTGCCGGTTTTGAACTCGGTATCGCCTCGGCCGGCATCAAGCGCCCCGGGCGCAAAGATGTCGTTGTGATGCGCTGCGCCGAAGGCTCGACTGTGGCCGGCGTGTTCACGTTGAACGCCTTTTGTGCGGCACCGGTGATTCTGGCGAAAAAGCGCGTACAGAACGCCGTGCGTTATTTGCTGACCAACACCGGCAATGCCAACGCCGGCACCGGCGAGCCTGGCCTGGCTGCTGCCGAGCGCACCACCGCGAAACTGGCCGAGTTGACTGGCGTTGATGCCAGCCAGATTCTGCCGTACTCCACCGGTGTGATTGGTGAGCCGCTGCCGGTCGAGAAGATCGAAGGCGCGCTGCAAGCGGCGCTGGACGATCTGTCGGAAAACAACTGGGAAGCGGCCGCCACCGGGATCATGACCACCGACACCTTGCCGAAGGGCGCCAGCCGCCAGTTCGAGCATGACGGTGTGACCATCACTGTCACCGGCATCAGCAAGGGCGCGGGCATGATCCGCCCGAACATGGCGACCATGCTCGGTTACATCGCCACTGACGCCAAAGTCTCCCGCGATGTGCTGCATAACCTGATGCTCGACGGCGCCAACAAGTCGTTCAACCGCATCACTATCGACGGCGATACCTCGACCAATGACTGCTGCATGCTGATCGCCACGGGCAAGGCTGCATTGCCGGAAATCACCCGTGCCGAAGGCGAGCTGTTCGCCAAGTTGAAGCAAGCGGTGTTCGAAGTGTGCATGGACGTGGCCCAGGCCATCGTGCGTGACGGCGAAGGCGCGACCAAGTTCGTGACCGTTGAAGTCAATGGTGGCGGCAATCATCAGGAATGCCTGGACGTCGGCTACACCGTGGCGCACTCGCCGCTGATCAAGACCGCGCTGTTCGCTTCAGATCCGAACTGGGGCCGTATCCTCGCCGCCGTCGGTCGTGCCGGCGTGCCGGATCTGGACGTGAGCAAGATCGACGTGTTCCTCGGCGATGTGTGCATCGCCAGCCGTGGCGCTCGCGCAGCGACCTACACTGAAGCGCAAGGCTCGGCGGTGATGCAGCAGGAAGAGATCACCATCCGTATCGAGTTGGGCCGCGGCGATTGCAGCGAAACCATCTGGACCACCGACCTGTCGCATGAGTACGTGAAGATCAACGCCGAATACCGCACCTGATCCAGGATCGGGTCGCTTCTTTCGCGAGCAGGCTCGCTCCCACAGGGGATTTGTGACAACACGATCCAATGTGGGAGCGAGCCTGCTCGCGAAGACGGCAGCTCAAGAATTCAAATCTCCAGGTTTCTCCACTGACGAAAAGGCGCCACACCATGTCTCTGCACCTGATCATCGGCGACAAACTGCTTTCTTCCTGGTCCCTGCGCGCGGCATTGGCGCTTGAACTGACCGGCGCGCCCTATAGCGAAGAATTGATCAAACTCGGCAAGCCCGACACTCGCGCGCTGCTGCTCAAGCATTCGCCGACCGCGAAGGTGCCGCTGCTGCAAACCGCACGCGGAACCATTGCCGATTCGCTGGCCATCGCCGAATACCTCGCCGAGCAATTCCCGTCCGAGCAGCTCTGGCCAAGCGACATCTTCGCCCGTGCTCAGGCCCGATCGGCCTGCGCGCAAATGCACAGCGGCTTCTTTGCCATGCGCAATCACATGCCGTTCAACCTCAGCCACGACGCGCCGCTAAACCCGGTGCCGCCGGAGGTCAAGGTCGATATCGAACGCATGCTCGCGCTGTGGGCCGAGTGCCGCGCCGCCGCCACCGAAAGTGGGCCGTATCTGTTTGGCCGCGTGAGCCTGGCCGATGCTTTTTTCGCGCCGATTGCCGTGCGCCTGCGCACCTATCAGGTGAAGCTGCCGGCCGCCGACGAAGCCTATGTTGAAACCGTCTACCAATGGCCCGCCTTCAAGGCGTGGCAAAAGGCTGGACTGGAGGAGCTGATCCCGTGAAACGCGTACACGTCGCCGCCGCCGTCATTCGTGACGAGAGTGGCAAAATCCTCATCGCCCGCCGTGCCGACACCCAGCATCAGGGTGGCTTGTGGGAGTTCCCCGGTGGCAAAGTCGAGGCCGACGAGTCGGTCGAAACGGCGCTGGCCCGTGAATTGAACGAAGAATTGGGCATTGTTGTAGGCGCCGCCCGACCATTGATCAAAGTACGTCACGACTACCCCGACAAGCAGGTATTGCTGGATGTCTGGGAAGTTTCGAGCTTCAGCGGCGAGCCTCATGGTGCCGAAGGCCAGCCATTGGCCTGGGTGACCGCGAAAGAGCTGGCGGGCTACGAGTTCCCGGCCGCCAACCAGCCGATTGTTGCTGCGGCGCGTTTGCCCGCCGAATACCTGATCACTCCGGAAGATCTGGAAACTCCGGCGTTGCTGCGCGGTATCCAGAAAGCAATTGCTGGCGGGATCAAACTGATCCAGTTGCGCGCCCCGAATGGTTACGACCCCAAGTACCGTGACCTCGCGGTGGATGCTGCCGGGTTGTGTGCCGGCAAGGCGCAACTGATGATCAAGGGGCCGTTCGAATGGCTCGGCGATTTTCCTTCCGCCGGTTGGCACATCACCTCTGCTCAGTTGCGTAAATACGCAGCCGCAGGCCGTCCGTTGCCGGCGGAGCGCTGGTTGGCGGCGTCGTGCCACAACGCTGAAGAGTTGGCGTTGGCTGAGCAGATGGGCGTGGATTTTGTGACGCTGTCGCCGGTGCAACCGACGCTGACGCACCCGGATGCGCAACCGCTGGGCTGGGAGCAGGCGTCGACATTGATCGAAGGCTTTAGCAAACCGGTGTTTCTGCTGGGCGGGGTTGGCCCGGCGGAGCGGGAGAAGGCCTGGAGTTCTGGGGCGCAGGGTGTGGCGGGAATTCGCGCGTTCTGGCCTGAACCTTTGTAAAAGGCCACTGGCCTCATCGCTGGCAAGCCAGCTCTCACAGGTATTTTGGTGAACACAGTGTTAGTGAACGACCCAAAACCCTGTGGGAGCTGGCTTGCCAGCGATGGCGGCCGATCAGGCGCTACAGATCTGAAGGTTTAGCCGCAGGCTGCCACAATATTTCGGCAATCCCCTGCCGCCGCGCAATCAACCGCGCCGCCACAAACAACAAATCCGACAACCGATTGATATACGCCAGGCCAACCCCGGCCAACGGCTCCAGCGCATTCAAATGCTGGCAGCGCCGCTCGGCACTGCGCGCCAGACTGCGGCACACGTGCGCCTGTGCAATCAACATCGAACCCCCGGGCAGAATGAAATTCTCCAGCGGCCCCAGCTCCTCATTCCACACATCGATCGCCGCTTCGAGCCGTTCGATTTCCGCCGCGTTCAACGCCTGATATTCCGGCATCGCCAGTTCGCCGCCCAAATCGAACAGACGATGCTGACACGGCGCCAACACGTCGATCAGTTCATTCAATCCCGGATAAGTCTCGCGCTCGGCGATCAGGCCTGCGAGCAACACGCCGACCTGACTGTTCAGCGTATCGACTTCACCAATCGCTTCAATGCGTGGGTGATCCTTCGGCACGCGGCGGCCGTCGCCCAGGCCGGTTTCGCCTTTGTCGCCGGTGCGGGTGTAAATCTTCGACAAGCGAAAGCCCATGGGTTACCTCGGTAGTTGATTGGTTTCGGCCGCGATGGCCGCCGGTTGCGCCAGCGGCAGGCGCAGGGTGAAGCAGGTGCCCTGGCCGGGCGCCGACTGCACTTCCATCTGGCCTTTGTGATTGTTGGTGATGATGAAGTACGACACCGACAAACCAAGGCCTGTGCCCTGGCCGATTTCCTTGGTGGTGAAGAACGGCTCGAAGGTGCGTTTGCGCACACTCTCGCTCATGCCGATGCCATTGTCCTCGACCTGAATCTCGGCCCACGGCGGATTGAGTCTGGTGCGCAGAATGATCCGCCCGGGCTCGCTGTCGTCCTCGCGCTGGTGAATCGCCTGCGCGGCGTTCTTCAGCAGATTGAGCAGCACTTGTTCAAGTTCGTTGGCGGTGCCCGGCACCGGGCCGAGCGCCGGGTCGAACTGACGGACGATTGCCTGGCCCTTGAAGTCGAAACCGATGGCCAGATCAAAGTCGTTGCCGGCAATTTCCACTGCTTGATCGATCAGCGCCGGCAGATCGCACGGGGCCATTTGCCGGGTGCTGCGGCGGCTGAAACTGAGCATATGGGTGACGATCTTCGCCGCGCGGGCGCCAGCCTGTTGAATGCCGTCGAGCAGCTTGGGCACTTCGCGGCCTTGCAGGTAGCGGTTGACCGTGTCCAGTTCGATGCCCAGTTGCTCGGCGGTTTCGAGGTTCTTCGGCAGATCCGCCGACAACCGTCGACGGATGTTTTGCACGTTGTGCAGGATCGCGCCGAGTGGGTTGTTGATCTCGTGGGCCATACCGGCGGCGAGGCCGCCGACCGAGAGCATCTTTTCCGACTGCACCATCATTTCTTCCAGCGACAAACGCTGGGTGATGTCGTCGATACGGATCACCACGCCACGCCCGGCACCGCCCATCAACGGATAAAACGTCAGGGCGTAATGCTTGGGCTCGTCGTCCTTGAACCAGGTCACGCGCTCGATCTTCGCCACCGTGTGTTCTTCGACGGTTTGCTTGAGTTGCGGCAGAAACGGCTTCAGCGGTTCAAAGGCGAGGAAGATCGGCTGGTTCAGCGCTTCGTCCAGACGTGTGCCGGAGAGCGCGCTGGCCTCCTGATTCCATTGGGTGACGTAGAGCTGCTCATCGAGGGCGATCAGCGCCGAAGGCATCGAGTCGATGATGCTGTTGAGGTAGTTCTGAAAACCGGTGAGCTTCTTCTCGATCTTGCTGCGCACCTGGACTTCCAGTTCCAGTTTACGGTTGGTGTGGCGGGTTTCTTCGGCCAGCCCCTGGGCCTGATCGTAAGCGGCTTGCGAGTCGTCGCGAGCGCGCTTGAGTTGCTGTTCGCGCGCCTCGATGCGCGAGAGCATGGTGTTGAACGCCTCGGCGAGGCTGCCGATTTCGTCATGGTTGCCGCGAGAGGCGCGCAGCGCATAGTTCTCTTCACGGGTGACCTGACGCGACAACTCCTCAAGCTGATGGATCGGGCGGGTGATCAGGCGCTTGATCTGCCGGGCAATCACCAGCCACAGCAACACACTGAAAATCAGGATGCCGAGGCTCGCGGTCAATGTGCCGGTGTAGAACGCCATGGGCAGTTCGCTGCTGGCCACCAGCAACAAGTGGCCCGGCGCGGTGCCGGGGCGGGGCAGGGTGATCAATTGGTTGCTGCGAAATTCGGTGAGCTGCCAGGCTTCGATGTGGCGGTAACGTTCCGGCAGATTGAGTTTGTCGCCGCGCTGCACTTGTGCGATCCGCTCGCCCTTGCCGTCATACAGGGCGGCCGCGCGCAGCGGTGAATAGCTGTCGAGTTCCTTGAGCAGGCGTTCGGCGCTTTGCGGTGATTGCAGAGCTTCACTGACCAGGCTCGGGTTGGCGATCAACCTGCCAATGGTCTGCAAGGCCTGGGGCGCCATGCTCTCCTGGGAGATGTAGTAGGCGGCGCTGATAAAGGTCAGGTTGGCGACCAGCAGAACGGTGGTCAACAGCACCAGCAGGGCGGCCAGCAGTTTCTGGCCGACTGGCAGGTTTTCGAGGCGCTGGCGCAATGGCATCAGGTTTATCGCAGCAAAGGAACAAGTGGCCAGCGTAGCCGCTGCTCAGTCGCTGGGCAATCCAAGGCTGCCGAGATGGGCGATCAGGCGCTGCTGCAATTGATTGAGGTGCGGCAGGTTCAATTGGTGACGCGCGGCGACTTTGCAGGCGTGGCCCAATAGATAGCTGATTTCGGTGCGGCGCTGGTTGGCGACGTCCTGATACATCGATGAGTAATTGGCGGCCGTGGCCTGGATCACCCGTTCGACCTCCTGTTGCAGATTGTCGGCGGCGGCGGGCTGGCCGCAACGCTCGAGCAATTCGGCGAGTTCGGCGCACAACGTGGCGACTTCGCAGTGATGGTCCTGCAATCCGCCGTTGCGGCAATGGTGCAGCACGGTCAGCGGGTTGATCGCGCAGTTGAGTGCCAGCTTGCGCCATAGCCGGGTGAGGATGTCGGTGCTCCATTCGTGGGGGATTTTTGCGGCCTCCAGGTCATCCAGCCAGATCGGTGCAACCGGATGACCGGCATCGCCCAGCCAGGTGTAACCGTGGCCGGCGAACACCACGCGCCAATCACCGTCGCGAAACGCGCCTTCGGTGCTGGAGGCACTGATGCAGCGCGCCTGTGGCACTTGCATGGCCACGGCGTCCTGACTGCCCAGGCCGTTTTGCAGCAGGATCAGCTCGGCATCCGCCGCCAGGCGCGAGGCGAGGCGGGCGACGGCGTTTTCGGCGTCGTAGGCCTTGCAGGCTACCAGCAGACGACGGATCGGCTCGGGGCTGTCCGGGGTTTCGCCGGGAACTGCATAGGTGTTGGCCTGTCCGTTTTCTACGAGGGTCAATCCGCCTGCTGCCTTATAGCTGTGCAAGCGCATGGTATCGCGCACGATCAGCCTGACCGGCAGACCGGCGCGGGCCAGTCGCGTGGCCCACAGTGTGCCGAGGCTGCCGGCGCCGAGAACATGCCAGGTGGTGGACATCAGTTTTTTGCTCGTTTGATTGCAGGCATGTGCGGCTCGCCGTGTCGTCAGGAAAAGACCCGTTATAATGAGCCCGATTTTAACCGCAAGCCAAGCGCGCTCCATCCTCATTGAGCGCGCCTTTTTATTGGAGAGATTACATGCCGTCGTTCGACGTGGTATCCGAACTGGACAAACACGAACTCACCAACGCGGTCGAGAACGCCGTGAAGGAACTCGATCGTCGTTATGACCTGAAAGGCAAAGGCAGTTTCGAGTTCAAGGAAAAGGACCTGACCGTCAGTCTGACCGCTGAAGCCGGGTTCCAGCTGGAAGCGATGATCGAGATCCTCAAGCTGGCACTGGTCAAGCGCAAGATCGATGTGCAGTGCCTTGAGGTCAAGGATGCCTATGCATCGGGCAAGCTGATGAAGCAGGACGCCGTACTCAAAGAAGGCATCGACAAGGAACTGGCGAAGAAAATCGTCGGCCACATCAAGGATGCCAAGCTCAAAGTACAGGCCGCCATTCAGGGCGAGCAGGTACGTGTGACCGGCAAGAAGCGTGATGATCTGCAAGAAGCCATCGCGGCCCTGCGTGCCAAGGAATTCGGCATGCCACTGCAGTTCAACAACTTCCGCGACTAAGCTATCCGCGGCCCTGTGGGAGCGAGCCTGCTCGCGAAGACGGCGTGTCAGTCAACCTTATTGCTGAATACACACGCCTTTCGCGAACAGGCGCGCTCCCACATTGCATTTATGTACAACCCGGCGGTTTTCTGCCGTTCATCTTTCGCGTGCCGAATGGCCGGAAATCAGGAGATAGAACATGGATTTGAATACTGAGGTAGACAACCTGGTCAAGGCGTCCCAGGCGTGGATACCGATGATCATGGAATACGGCAGCCGCGTGCTGCTGGCCGTGATCACTCTGGCCATCGGTTGGTGGTTGATCAACAAGGTCACGCAAAAGCTTGGTGGTCTGCTGGCCCTGCGTAACGCTGACCTGGCGCTGCAAGGCTTTATCAGCAGCCTGGCAAACATCATTCTCAAGGTGCTGCTGATCGTCAGCGTGGCGTCGATGATCGGCGTTGAAACCACCTCGTTCGTTGCTGCCATCGGTGCTGCCGGTCTGGCCATCGGTCTGGCATTGCAGGGCAGCTTGGCGAACTTCGCTGGCGGCGTGCTGATTCTGCTGTTCCGTCCATTCCGCATCGGTGACTGGATCGAAGCGCAAGGCGTATCGGGTACTGTCGACAGCATCCAGATTTTCCACACTGTGCTGCGTACTGGCGACAACAAGACCATCATCGTGCCGAACGGCAACCTGTCCAACGGCATCATCACCAACACCAACCGTCAGCCAACCCGCAAGGTTGTGTTCGATGTGGGTGTCGATTACGAAGCCGATCTGCAAAAGGCTCGTCAGGTGCTGCTGGATCTGGCCAAGGATGATCGCGTTCTGCAGGATCCTGCGCCACAAGCGGTGATTTCGACGCTGGGTGACAGTTCGATCACGGTTTCCCTGCGTGTCTGGGTTAAAACCGCCGACTATTGGGACGTGATGTTCATGTTTAACGAACAGTCCCGCGACCGCTTAAAAACGGCTGGTATTGATATCCCGTTTCCGCAGCGGGTGATTCGCGTAGTTCAGGAAAGCGCTGTTCAGTAACAACTTTGATACCTGGCCTTGCGGTCAGTTAATTAATGAAAACCCAGGAGCTGTTCGCACTCTTGGGTTTTTTTATGTCTGTGTTAAAAGATTGCTGGCTAATAGATAGCTGGCTAATCTTTGTTGTTTGGAAGTAAGTTGCCTGGCATAAGTAAGTCGGGCATAAAAAAACCGCTCACCTGAATCAGGTGAGCGGTTCTTGTTAGAGCAGAGCTCTACAGTACGTCAGCTGTGCATCCGGATTAGAGGATGTTCAGTGGGTACTCAACGATCAGACGGGTGTCGTTGTTGTCAGACGAGTAGCCGCTGTACGCGCCGTTGGAGCGGTACATGGCATAACGCAGACGGAACGACAGATCCTTGGCTGGACCTTCCTGAATCACGTATTTGGATTCGGCGTTCCACTCGTTCTCTTTACCTTCACCCAGACCGTTGGTCTCGATGTTGTCACCCATTACGTAACGGGTCATGAAGCTCAGGCCAGGTACGCCGTAGGTTTTCATGTTCAGGTCGTAACGAGCCTGCCAGGATTTCTCTTCGCGGCCGACGAAGTCGGAGATCTGGATGGAGTTGGCTACGAAGATTGTGCTGTTACCGTCAACGCCATAGTAGTAAGCGTTGTCGCCGCTCGACTGCTGGTAGGCAACGGTGAACTTGTGCGCGCCCAGGCTATAGGCAGCGGCCAGGGACCACAGGTTGTTGTCTACACCGAGGGTGCCGTCGCCGATGGCGTCAACCAGATCACCGCGCTTGTCGCCTTTGGTCTTGTAACCGTTCAGGTCGAAGTTCAGCGACTGTTCGTCGTTGATTGGCAGGGTGTAGTTCAGGTTGATGTAGTACTTCTTGAAGTACTCATCAGCGTCGGAGGCAGCCAGCGCACCGGTGAAGTTGTCGGTGAAGGCGTAGCTGGCACCGAAGATGTTGATGTTGGTCAGGCCTTTGCCGCCAAAGCCATTTTCATCAGGCAGACCGCCGATGCTGTCACGGCCCATACCGGTTTGCTTGCTCAGCGCGGTGAAACGACCGGCGCTCAGTTCCAGACCCTTGATCTCTTTGGAAGTGATCAGGGTACCGGTCGCGACTTCTGGCAGCAGTCGGCTGTCATCGGTGGCGAAAACCGGGCTGGCCACGAACTGCTGGCCGTATTTCAGAGTGGTGTCGGAAACGCGGAATTTAACTGCGCCGCCGATTTTGCCCTGGGATTTTTCCGGGTTGCCGTCGCTGTCGCTGGCGAACAGGCCGTTACCGCGGTGGCCCGAGCCGCCGTCCAGTTTGACCGAACCCATTGCCATGGCATCGAGACCGAAGCCTACGGTGCCTTGAGTGAAGCCCGACTCGTAGGTCAGCAGTTGGCTGACACCGGTGTCCTGACGATAGCCAGCGGTACCGGAAGAGCTGTTGCCTGCACCGTTTTTGTAATCGCGGTTCATGTATTCCATACGAGTCTTCAGTTTCAGACTCTGGTCTTCCAGGAAGCCTTTGGAATCATCCTGAGAGGACGCCATTGCGAACTGCGAGGTGCCTGCTGCTACAGCCAGGGCGATCATGCTCCACTTCATCACGCGCATCGTGATTTGCTCCTTTGGTTTTTAGAAGAGTACTGCCGTCCCACCTGTTTTATTATCTGGGCGGCTCTTTCTTTTTGTGTCGGCGCAAACTTATATCACGCAGACAATGTTGGCGATACTTGCGAATCTAACCTTTCACCTTCTTTACGACGCTGTCGCAGACGGTTGTGTAGATGTCGCAAATTCACAGTACCGATGCAATCGGGCCTACAACTTTCTCGCTGTTTTTTTAGCCGTTTGCATCGCTAAAAAAGAGTCCCTGGCAAAACACTTGAATCTCCATCGGGCAACCCTGCCACTGTTTTTGTTGGGCTTGAGGCATCCACATCGTGTGGTGCGCTTATAGTCCATATGTGTGCGAATGCAACAAGCGTGCACAAACCGCAATGTCGCTGCGGTTATTTTTCTGCACAGCGCGTGTTACCTGTAAAAACCTCATAAATACGGGGCGCAAAGCCCATTTTTACAAGGGCTTGACGCCATTCCTGCAATGGTGTTGCCACGGCGTCAGCCGCACGCGACAGCCAAAAACGTTACCGGTTCACCCCAGGAGTGAGTATTCGGCGGATGCTTCGACGCATGAGCGTAGACGCACTGTGCGGTTTTGGTGCAAAAAAAATCGCACGCTGTCCTGTAATCACACAGCTTGGTGAGTGGGCGATCTCGAACGCATCAACGTTTTTCGGTCATTTGCGGGTGTTCATTGCCTTTCTCGGGTCTTTGTTGGTGCGGCGTGTCGGTAAATGTCACATGTCGGGGCGCGCGGTGAATGACGAGAGGGCACTGCTGTCGTGAAGGCTGGCGTAATCGCAGGTATGCTGCCGGTCTGTCGCTTGGTGCAACGTCCTGCGGGATGGCCGCTAAGCTCACTATGTCGATCAGCCGGAGTGCACGCAGTGTTTGCTTTAGATTCACGACTTCAACAGGACACGCTGGTTATCGGCGACTTCCCGCTCTGCCGGCTATTGCTGTCCAACGACGCCAACTACCCGTGGTTCATCCTGGTGCCACGCCGCGACGATATCAGCGAGTTGTTTCAGTTGGATGTCGCCGATCAGCAGCAGTTGTGGCTGGAAACCACCGCAATGGCGGAGTTGCTCAAGGATCTGTTCGACGCTGACAAAATGAACGTCGCGACGCTGGGTAACGTGGTCAGCCAGATGCACATGCATGTGATCGTGCGTAAACGGGATGACGCCGCCTGGCCGGCGCCGGTCTGGGGCAAGCACCCGGCCAAGCCTTACAGCGCCGAGCAAGCAGCGGCCATTCGCGAGCGGTTGCGTCTGGTGTTGACCGAAGACTTCACGTTTCTGGAGGGCTGAAGCATGAGCCTGGAACAACGCGTTATGGATCTGGAAAGCCGTCTGGCGTTTCAGGATGACACTATTCAGGCGTTGAACGACGTGCTGGTCGCGCAGCAGCGTGTGGTTGATCGTCTGCAATTGCAGATGGCGGCATTGCTCAAGCGTCAGGAGGAAATGGTCGGGCAGTTCGAGTCGTTCGAAGAAGAAGCGCCACCGCCGCACTATTAAGGAGCCGTTTGCTTCAATAGAAATTGAGGGCATAAAAAAACCGCGAACAGCCAGGCTGTTCGCGGTTTTTTATTGCCTCGGATCAGCGACGCGGCAGAGCGGCGATCACGTCCTCGGCTTGCAGGCCTTTGTCTCGGTTCATCACCGAGAATTCCACGCGCTGGCCTTCGACCAGAACGCGGTGGCCTTCGCCACGGATTGCACGAAAGTGCACGAAAATATCATCGCCGGAATCGCGCGAGATAAAGCCGAAGCCTTTGGAGGTGTTGAACCACTTGACGGTGCCGGTATCGCGGTTGGTCATGTCGTAGCTGGTTGGCGCGGCAGCCGGTGAAGATCGATAGAAGCTGACAGCCAGGTGCAGGATAACGGCAACCAGCGCAATTACCAGGCTGAACAACACAGCTGGCTGGCCGGCGATGACAGGCATCGGCGCGATCAGAGTCAAGGTTTGCAGGACGACAGTCAGCACCAGAAGCGCGCTGACCAGATTTTGCAGATGCTGACGCGGGCCTTTGTTCCAGTAAGGAATCACTGGAGCGATGACCAGGTTCAGCAGGCCGAAAAAGGCCAGGTAGAGTGCGTCGGGTTGTTGCAGGTAGGGAACGGCTTCGGATTTCAAGCTGGGTATGAACGACAGCAGCAAGGCCGCTGCGCCCATTAGCAGGTGGACGATTTTCAACATTTTAATTGGCTCACGTTTATGACGGCTCACAAGGAAGAGCTGAAGGCGTACGGTTCGCTTCACAACAAAATAAAGAGGCGGTAGGCACGTACACGGCATCAGCCTATGCGCAACACCCCGGAAAATTGGGCATGGCGACACACTGCCTATTTAACAGCAAAGCCTGCAGCGACTCAAATCAGCCCGGCCAGTGGCAAGGTGCCGGTCGATTTGTCGCAGCCTGTATGCGTGATCGGGGCTGCGAGGTGTCGACAGCCTTGCTAGAGTGGGTCTGCACCTTTGGATGAATTCAATCGCCGTTAGGGGGTAAAACATGGCAATCGATATCGGTATCAGTGAAGAGGATCGCAAGTCCATCGTTGAAGGGCTGTCGCGTCTGCTGTCGGACACCTACGTGCTGTATTTGAAAACCCACAACTTCCACTGGAACGTCACCGGGCCGATGTTCCGCACGCTGCACTTGATGTTCGAAGAGCAATACAACGAACTGGCGCTTGCCGTGGATTTGATCGCCGAGCGCATTCGCGCCCTCGGTTTCCCGGCGCCGGGTGCCTATGCCACCTACGCGCGTCTTTCTTCTATTAAGGAAGAGGAGGGCGTACCGGCTGCCGAGGACATGATCAAGCAACTGGTTGCCGGTCAGGAAGCGGTGACCCGCACGGCTCGCGGTATCTTCCCGTTGCTCGACAAAGTCAGCGATGAGCCCACCGCCGACCTGCTGACCCAGCGTATGCAAGTGCATGAAAAAACCGCGTGGATGCTGCGCGCGCTGCTGGAAGCATGACCCAGCCGCGCGGGCATCTCGACCAGGTGCTCGCGCGCTGTCCAGACTCTTACCTGTTTCGTTGGCTTATCCTACGTTGATGGTCAATAAGTCATCTGGATATAACTTTGCGTCTGCGGTTTTATGAAGTCACAGGATGTGGCTTCAAATAACCCGCAGAGATGGCAAAGGAGTGTCACCGAAATGGAAGATGCAGACAGGCGAAACGACAGGATTGTCGGGCCGCCACAGGAATTTATCGTCGGCCCGTTCATCAACGAGTTCGACATGGCATTGGTCCGACCGCTGTCGCGATCCGTGCGTTTGAATGGTTATGCAACCTGCCTGCGGCTCGAGCAGGTGTACTGGAATATCCTCGGCAACATGGCGCGCAATAACTGCTGTTCGATCAGCTCGCTGTTGTCCCACGTTGATCGCCAGGTGCAATTGCGCCACGGTGGCGTGAAAAACTTCAGCGCGCTGGTGCGGGTGGTCTGCGTGATGAACGAGGGCAGGGAGGTGACGCCAGCGCCTGCGCTTTGAACAACAGCGGTTGCAGGCAAGGTGTCGGACTGTGCAGTGTTACGGCTGCACAGCCCGCATTTAATGGATATAATCCCGCCCTTTCGCCGCAAAGCCCTGCGCGCGGTGGCAATCTGATCGCCGAGACACCCCCATGCCGATGTACGATTACCAATGCGCTTCCTGTGGTCATCAGTTGGAAGCCATTCAAAAGATCAGCGAGTCACCGCTGGTCGACTGCCCTGCCTGCCAGGCGCCAGAGTTGAAGAAACAACTGTCGATGCCAGGCTTTCGCCTCAGTGGCGGCGGTTGGTACGAAACCGATTTCAAGACCGGCGCCAAGAAGAACCTGGCCGGTGGCGACAAATCTGACTAGGGTTCAACCCCAGGTTGAACGACACGCGTGAGTTTCCGCATTGCTTGAGAGCAACGGGATCTCCACCGAATATCGAATGACGAGAAGCGAACCATTATCATGATGCGCAGCCACTATTGCGGCCAACTGAACGAAAGCCTGGAAGGCCAGGAAATTACCCTTTGCGGATGGGTTCACCGTCGTCGCGACCACGGCGGGGTGATTTTCCTCGATATCCGTGATCGTGATGGTCTGGCCCAAGTGGTATTCGATCCGGATCGCGCCGAAAGCTTCGCCGCTGCCGATCGCGTGCGCAGTGAATACGTGGTGAAGATCACCGGCAAGGTACGTCTGCGTCCGGCCGGTGCGACCAACGCCAACATGGCGTCGGGCATGATCGAAGTGCTGGGCTACGAGCTGGAAGTGCTGAACGAGTCGGAAACCCCGCCGTTCCCACTGAACGAATTCTCCGACGTCGGCGAAGAAACCCGTCTGCGCTATCGTTTCCTCGACCTGCGTCGTCCGGAAATGGCCGAGAAGCTGCGTCTGCGTTCGCGCATGACCACCAGCATCCGTCGCTTCCTCGACGAAAACGGCTTCCTCGACGTTGAAACGCCGATCCTGACCCGTGCCACCCCTGAAGGTGCGCGTGACTATCTGGTGCCAAGCCGTACCCACGCCGGTTCGTTCTTCGCCCTGCCGCAATCGCCGCAACTGTTCAAACAACTGCTGATGGTTGCCGGTTTCGACCGTTACTACCAGATCGCCAAGTGCTTCCGTGACGAAGACTTGCGTGCCGACCGTCAGCCTGAATTCACCCAGATCGACATCGAGACCAGCTTCCTCGATGAAAAAGAGATCATGGGCCTGACCGAGCAAATGATCCGCAACCTGTTCAAGGAAGTGCTGGATCTGGAATTCGGCGAGTTCCCGCACATGACCTTCGAAGAAGCCATGCGCCGTTACGGTTCCGACAAGCCAGACCTGCGTATTCCGCTGGAGCTGGTCGACGTTGCCGATCAACTCAAAGAAGTTGATTTCAAGGTGTTCAGCGGCCCGGCCAACGACCCGAAATGCCGCATCGCCGCACTGCGCGTTCCAGGCGGGGCGAGCATGCCGCGCAAGCAGATCGACGACTACACCAAGTTCGTCGGCATCTACGGTGCCAAGGGCCTGGCATACATCAAGGTCAACGAGCGCGCAGCCGGTGTTGACGGTCTGCAATCGCCGATCGTGAAAAACATCCCGCTGGACAACCTCAATGCCATCCTTGATCGCGTTGGCGCAGTTGACGGCGACATCGTGTTCTTCGGCGCCGACAAGGCCAAGATCGTCAGCGAAGCCTTGGGTGCGCTGCGCATCAAGCTCGGTCACGACCTCAACCTGCTGACCTGCAAATGGGCACCGATGTGGGTTGTCGACTTCCCGATGTTCGAAGAAAACGACGACGGCAGCTTCTCCGCGCTGCACCACCCGTTCACCGCACCGAAGTGCTCGCCAGAAGAGCTGGAGGCCAACCCGGCCGGCGCTCTGTCCCGTGCCTACGACATGGTGCTGAACGGCACTGAGCTGGGTGGCGGTTCGATCCGTATTCACCGCAAGGAAATGCAGCAAGCGGTATTCCGTCTGCTGGGCATCAACGAAGCGGAACAGGAAGAGAAATTCGGCTTCCTGCTCGACGCGCTGAAGTACGGTGCACCGCCACACGGTGGTCTGGCTTTCGGTCTGGACCGTCTGGTGATGCTGATGACCGGCGCTCAGTCGATCCGTGAAGTGATCGCCTTCCCGAAAACCCAGAGTGCTGCCGACGTGATGACGCAAGCGCCGGGTGTGGTGGATGCCAAGGCACTGCGCGAGCTGCATATTCGTTTGCGCGAAACGCCAAAGGCTGAGTAAGACGGGCCTGAAGGCGCATCTTCGGATGCGCCTTTTTTCTTTCCAGAGAGCAGGTCGAGATTTTTTGTTTGCTGGCCGCTGCATGAGCAGGGCGGGCAACGTTTCAAAGAGAATTCGGAGCGAGTTATGGCAGGTCATTCCAAGTGGGCGAACATCAAGCACCGCAAAGAACGTCAGGATGCCAAGAGAGGCAAGATCTTCACCAAGTGGATTCGTGAGCTGACCGTTGCGGCCCGTCAGGGCGGCGGCGATCCGGGCTCCAACCCGCGTCTGCGTCTGGCCCTCGACAAGGCGTTGAGCGCCAACATGAGCCGCGACATCATTGACCGCGCCGTTGCGCGCGGCGCCGGTGCCACCGAAGCGGACAACGTTGAAGAGCTGACCTACGAAGGTTACGGCCCGGGTGGCGTGGCAGTGATGGTCGAGTGCATGACCGACAACCGCAACCGTACTGCGGCAGCCGTACGCCATGCGTTCAGCAAGTGCGGAGGCAACCTCGGCACCGACGGTTCAGTGGCGTACCTGTTCGAACGCAAAGGCCAGATCAGCTTCGCGCCGGGCGTCGACGAAGATGCACTGACCGAGGCTGCACTGGAAGCCGACGCCGATGACGTGGTTACTCACGAAGACGGTTCGATCGACGTGTTTACCTCGTTCACCAGTTTCTACGCGGTGCGTAACGCGCTGGAAGCCGCTGGTTTCAAGGGTGATGACGCGGAAATCGTCATGCAGCCGACCACCAGTGCCGAACTGGATCTGGAAGGTGCGGAGAAGGTACTCAAGCTGATCGACATGCTTGAAGACCTGGATGACGTGCAGAACGTCTATTCCAACGCGGACATTCCTGAAGACGTGGCCGCTCAACTCGGTTGAGGCAAATAGAAAGGTCGCAGTTTTTGCTGGCTCTACACTTCACCTGTAGGAGCTGCCGAAGGCTGCGATCTTTCTGTTTTTAAAGATCAAAAGATCGCAGCCTTCGGCAGCTCCTACATGTACCCTCAGCTTTCGCATCAATTTCTGCAGGCGTTATGACTTTAATTCTTGGTATCGACCCCGGCTCGCGCATCACCGGTTACGGGATTGTTCGTGATACCGGGCGTGGCGGCTGCATTTATGTGGCCTCTGGCTGCATCCGCACCGGCGCAGGCGAATTGCATGAGCGTTTGCAAATTGTTTATCGCGGCGTGCGTGAGATCATCCAGACTTATGGCCCGGTGACCATGGGCATCGAAAAGGTGTTCATGGCGAAAAATGCCGATTCGGCGCTGAAGCTGGGGCAGGCTCGTGGCGCTGCGATTGTCGCTGGCGCTGAAGAGAGCCTGGAGATCGCCGAATACACCGCCACTCAGGTCAAGCAGGCCGTGGTGGGCACCGGCGCCGCCAATAAAGAACAAGTGCAGATGATGGTCATGCACATGCTCAAGCTGACCAGCAAACCGCAGATCGATGCCTCCGACGCCCTGGCCATCGCCATTTGTCACGCGCACACCCGTTCCAGCCTGCTACCGCATGGCTTGGGCACTGCACGCAGTCGTGGCGGGCGCTTGCGTCTCTGATAGCATCAGCATCAATTTTCCTGAAAGCGGATTTTTGCGCCTGGGTCGTCGGCCCTTGATCCGCCTTTCGACAGTCGCCAGCCCACGGCTGGCCAACGCTCAAGGATCTGAAACGTGATTGGACGCTTGCGCGGCACTCTGGCTGAGAAACAGCCGCCGCACCTGATTCTCGATGTAAACGGCCTCGGGTATGAGCTGGAAGTGCCCATGACCACGCTTTATCGTCTGCCGTCGGTCGGTGAACCACTGACCCTGCACACCCATTTGGTCGTACGCGAAGACGCGCAGTTACTCTATGGTTTTGCCGGCAAGCGTGAGCGAGACTTTTTTCGCGAGTTGATCCGTCTCAATGGTGTCGGGCCGAAATTGGCGCTGGCATTGATGTCGAGCCTGGAGGTCGACGAACTGATCCGCTGCGTACAGTCCCAGGACACCTCGGCCCTGACCAAGGTGCCGGGCGTCGGCAAGAAAACTGCCGAGCGTTTGCTGGTCGAACTGAAAGATCGCTTCAAGGCCTGGGAAACCTCGCCGGCAATGTTTGCCCTGGTACCGAATCAGCCCGACGGCCCGGCGCCGGTCAACACCGCCGAGAACGATGCAGTGAGTGCGCTGATTTCCCTGGGCTACAAGCCGCAGGAAGCGAGCAAGGCGATTACCGCCATCAAGGACAAGAATTTGAGCAGTGAAGACCTGATCCGCCGCGCCCTGAAGGGAATGATTTAAGTGATTGAAGCTGATCGTCTGATCGCCGCTGCGCACAGCCCGCGCGAGCGCGAAGAAGTCCAGGACCGCGCCATTCGCCCGGTCAGCCTGGCCGACTACATTGGCCAGCCGACCGTGCGCGAACAGATGGAACTGTTCATCCAGGCCGCCCGTGGCCGTAGTGAATCCCTCGATCACACGCTGATCTTCGGCCCGCCGGGGTTGGGTAAAACCACGCTGGCCAACATCATTGCCCAGGAAATGGGCGTGTCGATCAAGAGCACCTCGGGCCCGGTGCTGGAACGTCCGGGCGATCTGGCCGCACTGCTGACCAACCTTGAACCGCACGATGTGCTGTTTATCGACGAAATCCATCGTCTGTCGCCAATCGTTGAAGAAGTGCTGTACCCGGCGATGGAAGATTTCCAGCTCGACATCATGATCGGCGAAGGGCCAGCAGCGCGCTCGATCAAGCTCGATCTGCCACCTTTCACCCTGGTGGGGGCGACCACTCGCGCCGGCATGCTGACCAATCCGTTGCGTGACCGCTTTGGTATCGTCCAGCGTCTTGAGTTCTATAGCACTGCCGATCTGGCGACGATTGTCAGTCGTTCGGCGGCTATCCTTGGTCTGCCGCTGGATCCGGAGGGTTCTTTCGAAATCGCTCGGCGCGCCCGTGGTACGCCGCGAATCGCCAATCGTCTGCTGCGCCGCGTGCGCGATTTTGCCGAAGTACGCGCCAAGGGCCATATCACCAAATCGGTGGCTGACCTGGCGTTGAACCTGCTGGATGTCGACGAACACGGTTTCGATCATCAGGACCGGCGTCTGCTGCTGACCATGATCGAGAAGTTTGATGGCGGCCCGGTGGGCATCGACAGTCTTGCTGCTGCGATCAGCGAAGAGCGTCACACCATTGAAGATGTGCTGGAGCCGTACCTGATTCAACAGGGTTACATCATGCGCACGCCACGGGGCAGGGTGGTGACGCGGCATGCGTATCTGCATTTCGGTTTAAACATTCCGTCACGAATGGGTGAGATGCCCGTGGTAGACGAGTTTCTCGATGCCGTGGACGATTGATACACATTTTTTGGCGATTTATTCAGGGTTTGTACTGTCAGACGACGGTACTTTTGCAGTAAAGCCCTGAAACCATGAAAAACAGTTGCCTGGCCGGATTGGCAACCCGAGGAGTAAGCACTAGAGTATGCGCGCGCAAAACGGGCTTGAGCCGTTCGCACATCGTTGTCGCGTTTATTACGAGGACACCGATGCGGGCGGCATCGTGTATTACGTTAATTACCTCAAGTTTATGGAACGGGCTCGAACCGAGCGGCTCCGCGAGCTGGGCTTTGCCCAATCGCAGCTGGCCGGGGAGGATCTGTTGTTCGTCGTGCACTCCAGCGAAGCGCGTTACCACGCGCCGGCGCGACTGGACGACGAACTGCTGGTAAGCGCTGATGTAATCGAATTGAACCGGGTCAGCCTGCGCTTCAAACAGCAGGTCAGGCGGGCAACGGATAATGTGCTGCTCTGTGAAGGGCAGTTTTTGGTGGCCTGTGTGCGCACTAACAGTTTGAAACCCCGGGCCCTTCCCGAAGACTTGCGTGCGGCCTTTGCCGACGCGGTCGGCCCGGGTACACACTCAAAGCAGGAGATAAAGCGTGGAAGCTAACGTCGTCGACCATTCCTCCATGTGGAGCCTGGTCAGCAATGCCAGCATCGTGGTGCAGTTGGTAATGTTGACCCTGGTGGCCGCATCGGTGACCTCATGGATCATGATCTTTCAGCGCAGCAATCTGCTGCGCGCCGGTCGACGCGCCCTGGAGAGCTTCGAAGAGCGCTTCTGGTCGGGTATCGACCTGTCCAAACTGTACCGTCAGGCGGGCAGCAACCCGGACCCGGATTCGGGCGTGGAGCAGATCTTCCGTGCCGGTTTCAAAGAGTTCTCCCGTCTGCGTCAGCAGCCAGGTGTCGATCCTGAAGCGGTGATGGAAGGCGTGGCTCGTGCCATGCGCGTTGCCATCTCCCGTGAAGAAGAGAAGCTGGAGCAGAGCCTGCCGTTCCTCGCCACCGTTGGTTCGGTCAGCCCGTACATCGGTCTGTTCGGTACCGTGTGGGGCATCATGAACTCCTTCCGCGGCCTGGCCAGCGCCCAGCAAGCGACCCTCGCCACCGTGGCACCGGGTATCGCCGAAGCCCTGATCGCCACCGCGATCGGTCTGTTCGCCGCGATCCCTGCGGTCATCGCTTACAACCGTTTCGCTGCTCGCAGCGAAACCTTGCTGGGCCGCTACTACACCTTCGCCGATGAATTCCAGGCGATCCTGCACCGCAAAGTGCACACCAGCGAAGAATAAGCAGGTAATTTCCAATGGCTTTAATCGCTCGAGCTCGCAAAAAGCGCAAGCCGGTCGCCGAGATGAACGTGGTGCCTTACATCGACGTGATGTTGGTACTGCTGGTCATCTTCATGGTGACCGCGCCGATGCTCAATCAGGGCGTGAAAGTTGATCTGCCCAAGGTTTCCAGCGAAGCCTTGCCGCAGGACAACAACACCCAGGTCCTGACCATTTCGATCAAGGCTGACAAGACCTACTACTGGAACCTTGGCAGCGAAGTCGACACCGAGAAGCAACAGGACAGGGCCATGACCCTGCCGCAAATGACCGATGCGGTGACCAAGATCATTCGTGCCGGCACCGAAGGCGGCAAGCGTACCCAGGTCTTCATCCGCGGTGACAAAACCGTCGACTATGGTTCCGTCATGGGCGCCATGGGCGGGTTGCAGAAAGCCGGGGTCGGTAATGTTGGTTTGATTACCGAGGCCCCCTGATGCAGCAACAGCGAGAGCCGTCCGCCTCGGAAAGCTACTTCTGGCCTAGTGTTCTGGCAATTGTCCTGCACGTGCTGGTGTTCGGCATGCTGTTCGTCAGTTTTGCCTTTACACCAGAGCTGCCGCCGGCCAAGCCGATTGTCCAGGCGACCTTGTACCAGCTGAAATCGAAAAGTCAGGCAACCACCCAGACCAATCAGAAGATTGCGGGTGAGGCGAAGAAATCCGCCGCGCGCCAGACCGAAGTCGAGCAGATGGAACAGAAAAAGGTCGAGCAGGAAGAGATCAAGGCCGCTGCGGAACAAAAGAAAGAAGAAGCGGCTCAAAAAGCCGAGGAAGCCAAGAAGGCCGATGAGGCTAAAAAAGCGGACGAAGCGAAAAAGGCGGATGACGCCAAGAAAGCCGACGACGCGAAAAAAGCCGAAGCCAAGAAGGCCGAAGAGAAACAATTGGCTGATATAGCCAAGAAGAAGGCTGAAGAAGAGGCTAAGGAAGAGGCCAAGAAAGAGGCCGCTGAAGAAGCCAAGAAGAAGATCGTCGAAGACGCGAAGAAGAAAGCCGCCGAAGACGCCAAGAAGAAAGCTGAAGCTGAAGAGGCGAAAAAGAAAGTCGCCGAAGATGCGAAGAAGAAAGCTTCTGCCGATGCTGCGAAGAAGAAAGCGCAGGATGCGGCACGTAAATCGACCGAAGACAAAAAGGCTCAGGCCTTGGCCGACTTGCTTTCCGACACGCCGCAGCGCCAGCAGGCCTTGGCCGATGAGCAGGGTGACGAAGTCGCGGGCAGTTTCGATGACCTGATTCGTGCGCGAGCAGCGGAAGGTTGGGCTCGTCCACCTTCGGCACGCAAAGGCATGACGGTCGTGCTGCAAATCGGCATGTTGCCGGACGGTACGGTGACTTCGGTCAGCGTCTCCAAGTCCAGTGGCGACGGTCCGTTCGATGCGTCGGCAGTCGCGGCAGTGAAGAATATTGGACGTTTGACAGAAATGCAGGGAATGAAGCCGAGCGATTTCGCTCCGTATCGTTCATTCAAGATGACATTCACACCTGAGGATCTAGCCTTGTGAGAAACCTTCTTCGAGGAATGCTGGTCGTGATCTGCTGCATGGCAGGGATCGCGATGGCTGATGAAAAGAACATTCTGGTCACCAGCGGCAGCGATCGGGCTACTCCGATCGCCGTTGTACCGTTCGGTATGCAGGGCGGTGCCGTGCTGCCGGACGACATGGCTGAAATCATTGGTAACGATTTGCGTAACTCGGGCTACTACTCGCCGATTCCCAAGCAAAACATGATCAGCCAGCCAAGCCAGCCGAGCGAAATCATCTTCCGTGACTGGAAGGCGGTGGGTGCTCAGTACATGATGGTCGGCAGCATCGCTCCAGCGGGCGGTCGCCTGCAGGTGCAGTGGGCACTGTTCAACGTGGCCACCGAACAGAAAGTGGCAGACGGCAGTGTTTCCGGGACCACCGAGCAATTGCGCGACATGGCGCACTTCATCTCCGACCAGTCGTTCCAGAAGCTGACCGGTATCGAAGGTGCGTTCTCGACGCGTCTGCTGTACGTGACGGCTGAGCGCTTCTCCGAGAAGAACACTCGCTACACCCTGCAGCGTTCTGACTACGACGGTGCTCGCGCAGTGACTCTGTTGCAATCGCGCGAGCCGATCCTGTCGCCGCGTTTCGCACCGGATGGCAAGCGCATCGCCTACGTGTCGTTCGAGCAAAAGCGTCCGCGCATCTTCATGCAGAACATCGACACCGGTCGCCGTGAGCAGATCACCAACTTCGAAGGCCTGAATGGCGCTCCAGCCTGGTCGCCGAACGGTGATCGCCTGGCGTTCGTGCTGTCGAAAGACGGTAACCCGGACATTTACGTGATGAACCTGGCCTCGCGTCAGATCACCCGCGTGACCGCAGGTCCTGGCATTAATACCGAACCGTACTGGGGCAAGGATGGTTCGACCATCTACTTCACGTCGGACCGTGGCGGCAAGCCGCAAATCTACAAAACCAGCGCCAGTGGCGGCGGTGCGGAGCGAGTGACCTTCATTGGTAACTACAACGCCAACCCGAAACTGTCGGCTGATGAAAAGACTTTGGTGATGATTCATCGTCAGGATGGCTTCACCAATTTCAAGGTGGCAGCCCAGGATCTGCAGCGAGGTAGTGTAAAGATCCTCACTGATAGCACTCTGGACGAGTCACCTACTGTTGCGCCCAACGGCACCATGGTAATCTACGCCACCCGCCAACAGGGCCGGGGAGTCTTGATGCTCGTGTCCATTAATGGACGCGTTAGGCTCCCGCTTCCTACCGCTCAAGGCGAAGTCAGAGAACCGTCCTGGTCCCCTTACCTGAAGTGAGCGGGCGCTACACGTTTTACTTAACACACTGGGGTTCATTAGGAGTTTCACGATGGAAATGCTGAAGTTTGGTAAATTTGCTGCGCTGGCTCTGGCCATGGCTGTAGCTGTAGGTTGCTCGTCCAAAGGCGGCGACAACGCCGGTGAAGGCGCTGTTGATCCAAACGCTGGTTACGGCGCAAACACTGGTGCCGTTGACGGTTCCCTGAGCGAAGAAGCTGCTCTGCGCGCAATCACCACCTTCTACTTCGAATACGACAGCTCGGACCTGAAGCCAGAAGCCATGCGCGCTCTGGACGTTCACGCCAAAGACCTGAAAGCAAACGGCGCTCGCGTTGTTCTGGAAGGCAACACCGACGAACGTGGTACTCGTGAGTACAACATGGCACTGGGCGAGCGTCGTGCGAAAGCCGTTCAACGCTACCTGGTACTGCAAGGTGTTTCCCCAGCTCAGCTGGAACTGGTTTCCTACGGCGAAGAGCGTCCAGTTGCTACCGGCAACGACGAGCAGTCCTGGGCTCAAAACCGTCGCGTCGAACTGCGTAAGTAATTCGATATGCGAACGTGCCGTCGTGCTGTAACTGTTCTGGCTCTCAGCCTCGCGCCGCTTGCGGCGTGGGCTGCGGTTCCTGTGGTCGATGACAACTCCGGTTATAACAATAGCGGGAGCAGTTATCCGCCTGCAGGTTACGGTACGAACGGCGCCTATGCCGGGGGAGCGGCTTCGGCCCCTGCCTCGGCACAAGGCATGCTGTTCAACCAATTGCAACAGATGCAGGATCAGATATCGCGCCAGCAAGGTGTGATTGAAGAGCTGCAAAATCAGGTTGCGCGCATGAAGCAGGAATCCCTGGAGCGATACCAGGATCTTGATCGGCGCATAGGATCCGGTGGTGCTGCACCTGCCGCGACTCCTGAGAATTCTTCTGCCGGTGGCGACGCAAGTGCTGCTGCCGGTGCTGCCGCTGGCGCCGGGGCTGCTGCAGCCCAGGCACCCGCTGCAGGTAGCGAACCGGCTGATCCGGCGAAAGAGAAGCTCTATTACGATGCTGCTTTCGACTTGATCAAAGCCAAGGATTTCGACAAGGCCAGCCAGGCTTTCGCCGCTTTCCTGCGCAAATACCCAAACAGCCAATACGCGGGCAACGCTCAGTACTGGTTGGGTGAAGTGAATCTGGCAAAAGGCGATCTGCAAGGTGCAGGTCAGGCATTTGCCAAGGTTTCGCAGCTGTATCCCAAACACGCCAAAGTGCCGGATTCGCTGTACAAGCTGGCTGATGTAGAGCGCCGCCTCGGTCACACCGACAAGGTCAAAGGCATTCTGCAACAAGTGGTTTCCCAATATCCGGGTACGTCCGCTGCTCAGTTGGCCCAACGCGATCTGCAACGCATGTAAACGTGTTTGACCCGTTTGGAAGAAACCCGCGCTAGTCGCGGGTTTTTTCGTTAGAATTCACGCCCTTTTTCTGAAACACGCTTCTTGTGATCCACGCGTTGGCGGGTTTGCCTGAAGTGCCTGACGGAGGCGGACAGCCTGTTTAGCTGTTACGCCCGTGGCGACTATGCAAGACACATTGAGAATTACCGAAGTTTTCTACTCTTTGCAGGGGGAAACGCGGACTGCCGGGCTGCCCACTGTTTTTGTGCGCCTGACCGGTTGCCCATTGCGTTGCCAATACTGCGACAGTGCCTATGCGTTCAGTGGCGGTACGATCCGCACCCTCGACGACATCCTCGAACAAGTGGCCGGATTTCGTCCGCGCTACGTCTGCGTTACCGGCGGTGAGCCGCTGGCACAGCCGAACGCCATTCCTTTGCTTAAACAGTTGTGTGATGCCGGTTACGAGGTCTCGCTGGAAACCAGCGGTGCTCTCGACATCTCGGCTGTGGATCCGCGTGTCAGTCGCGTTGTCGATCTGAAAACCCCGGATTCGAAAGAAGCTCATCGCAACCGCTACGAGAACATCGAACTGCTGACCCCCAACGATCAGGTGAAGTTTGTCATCTGCTCGCGGGACGACTACGACTGGGCTGTTTCCAAGTTGATCCAGTACGGTCTCGAGCGCCGTGCTGGTGAAGTGCTGTTCTCGCCAAGCCACCACGACCTCAATGCTCGCGATCTGGCGGACTGGGTGGTGGCGGACAACCTGCCGGTTCGCCTGCAATTGCAGCTGCATAAATATCTTTGGAATGACGAGCCGGGGCGCTGATATGACTGAACAACTGAACACCACTGAAAAACGTGCAGTCATCCTGCTGTCCGGCGGCCTCGATTCGGCCACTGTTGTGGCCATGGCTCGCGCCGAGGGCTATAGCTGCTACACCATGAGCTTTGATTACGGTCAGCGCTCGCACGCTGAGCTGCACGCTGCTGCGCGCGTCGCTCGCGATCTGGGCGTGGTCGAGCACAAAGTCATTGGCCTCAACCTGAACGGCATGGGCGGCTCGGCGCTGACTGACAGCAGCATCGACATCCCGGAAGAGCTGGGCGAAGGCATCCCGGTCACTTACGTGCCAGCGCGCAACACAGTGTTCTTGTCCCTGGCGTTGGGCTGGGCTGAAGTGCTCGGCGCTCGCGACATCTTTATTGGTGTGAACGCCGTGGACTATTCCGGCTACCCGGATTGCCGTCCCGAGTTCATCGAATCGTTCGAGCGCATGGCCAACCTGGCGACCAAGGCCGGCGTTGAAGGCAATGGCTTTCGCATTCAGGCGCCGTTGCAGAACCTGAGCAAGGCGCAAATCGTTCAGGCCGGCGTGAAGCTTGGCGTTGATTACGGGCTCACCGTTTCCTGCTATCAGGCCGACGATGACGGCCGTGCCTGCGGTAAATGCGACAGCTGCCGCCTGCGCGCAGAAGGCTTTGCGGCGGCGGGTGTGAGCGATCCAACAGCTTATTTTTGATTATTTTCAAAAAGGTGTTGAATAGTCCTTAAAAATCAGTATTATACGCGCCACCACACAGCGGGTCGTTAGCTCAGTTGGTAGAGCAGTTGGCTTTTAACCAATTGGTCGTAGGTTCGAATCCCACACGACCCACCATTTTTGGCGGTTTAGAAAATCCGGAAGGCCCACGAAAGTGAGGATTTCCGGGTTTTTTTTTGCCTGCAATTCAGGCACCTCTTCTGTCATCGTTGCCTGCGCTGACACAGGTCAGAATCATCTTTTGTATCAACGGGATATTCTGTAGCCTTGCGCAGCTTCAACGCTGTCCGTGCCTGATAAAACTCACTCTCCCGGCGGTACCCTCAAGTGGTCCGGAGCCGGGTGTATACTCGACTTTCGCGCGAAAGCGCCTGCAGGTCTTGCGAACATGACGCAGATTTCCGAACGCCTTCTGGTTCAAGCCCACCTCGATGCCAAACAGCCCAAACCGCTGACTGCCGAGGAAGAGGCTTATTACCGTTCTGCCATCGCCGCCGAGCTCAAGGCTCAGGACGCGGTGCTGGTGGCCCACTTTTATTGCGATCCGGTGATTCAGGCGCTGGCCGAAGAAACCGGCGGCTGCGTGTCCGACTCCCTCGAAATGGCGCGCTTCGGCAACGCTCACCCGGCGAAGACCGTGGTGGTTGCCGGCGTGAAGTTCATGGGCGAAACCGCGAAGATTCTCAATCCTGAAAAACGTGTACTGATGCCGACCCTCGACGCGACCTGCTCGCTGGACCTGGGTTGCCCGGTGGACGAGTTTTCAGCGTTCTGCGATCAGCACCCGGAGCGCACAGTGGTGGTCTACGCCAACACTTCCGCTGCCGTGAAGGCGCGGGCTGACTGGGTGGTGACATCAAGCTGCGCGCTGGAGATCGTCGAAAGCCTGATGGACAACGGCGAGACGATCATCTGGGGACCGGACAAGCACCTGGGCACCTACATTCAGCGCAAGACCGGCGCCGACATGCTGCTCTGGGACGGTGCCTGCATCGTCCACGAAGAGTTCAAGTCCAAGCAGCTCGAAGACATGAAGGCGCTGTACCCGGACGCCGCCATTCTGGTGCACCCGGAGTCGCCGACCTCGGTGATCGAGTTGGCGGACGCCGTCGGCTCCACCAGCCAGTTGATCGCTGCCGCGCAATCGCTGCCGAACAAGACCCTGATCGTCGCCACTGACCGTGGCATCTTCTACAAGATGCAGCAGCTGTGCCCGGACAAGGTCTTCATTGAGGCGCCAACCGCCGGTAACGGCGCAGCGTGCCGTAGTTGCGCACATTGCCCGTGGATGGCCATGAACACCCTTGAGCGCACACTGAGGAGCTTGAAGGAAGGGACGAACGAGATCTTTGTGGATCCGGCGTTGATTCCGCAGGCGATTCGGCCTTTGAAGCGCATGCTGGACTTTACACAAGCGGCGCGGATGAAGCTGGCCGGTAACGCCTGAGATCTAGACGCAGACACAATCCCTGTGGGAGCGAGCCTGCTCGCGAAAGCGGTGTACCAGTCACCATTGAAATTGACTGATACGACGCCTTCGCGAGCAGGCTCGCTCCCACATTGGTATTCGGTGTCTGGACGTTACTTGATTTTCTTCGGGATTCGTACGACGCGGGTATCGGAATAGATGTCGTGCCACGTGCGCTTCTGCTTGTCATACAGCGACCAGAAGAATCCAAGCCCTGCACACAGCCACGATGCAATCGACACCATAAAGCGCAGCAGCGCCTGCCACAGGCTGATTGCGCTGCCATCGGCGTTCTGCACGCGAATGCCCCACACCTGCATGCCCAGCGTCTGCCCGCCATGGGTCCAGAACTTGGCGAAGAAGGCGAACAGCACCAATAGCAATACCGTCGAGTACAGCGGATCGCCATCAAGTTTGCCGGCATCGGTCATCACCCGCAGTCGCTCTTCGCCAATGATTGCTGCCTGGATGAGCTTGTAGATGAAGCCGGTCACGATCAGCAGGGCGGTGCACAACAGGAAGTCATAGAACATTGCTGCCAGACGACGCCCAAGGCCGACGGTGGGAAAGTCGCCTTGCGGGGTGAGCAGGTTTTTCGACATGGCAGCCTCTGGACGCAAAATGAAGCGCCATTTTACGGATTCGCGCGCACAAAAAAGCCCCTGATATCAATATCAGGGGCTTTTTCGTTACAGAAGATCAGCCTTCTGCTTGAACTTCATCAGCCTGCATGCCTTTCTGGCCTTGCACAGCAACGAAGGTCACTTTCTGGCCTTCTTTCAGGCTTTTGAAGCCGTTGCCCTGAATGGCGCGGAAATGCACGAACAGATCCGGACCGCTTTCTGGAGTGATAAAACCAAAACCTTTCTCGTCGTTAAACCACTTGACGGTACCGCTCTGACGTGTGGACATTTCTTATTTCCTTTGACGCAAAAAATTAATGACAGTCTCCTTCTCATGAAAGAGTACTGGGGCTGGTTGCAGGAGAGTAAGAAGACGTCGAACGGGATGTAGCTAACTTGTAGGCTACTGCCCAGGTCACGATTCCAAGCTGACCCATGCAAACACAGTGGACAAACTCTACGCCAACTACGGGAGAAAAAACAAGCCCCGTTAAGGCCCCGGTTTTGCTGCCCTTGGTGGTGTTTAGTCGGTTCGCTAGTGCAGGCTTAGACGATGAGCTTGTTCAATTGTTTTCGATCGTTATAAGCAAAGTTCATATTCGAATCAGTTGATAGAAAATGCACTTTTTTGTGGCGATTGCGTTACACATTAGTGCACGCATAACGCAACCGCGTTACGTATAGAAACAGTCAATCAACCCCGGTAGTAGCGTTGTGGAACAAATGGCATTTTGCTTACAAGCATTTGCACCTTTTTCCCACGAACGATTGCCCAAACTGGCGTATCAAGTGTGACATAAGCACTATCGAGGTAACCCATTGCCAAGGGACCGCCCAAGGTCGGACCGAAACCACCGCTGCAGACGGTGCCGATGATCTCGCCTGCTTCGTTGACGATTTCTGCGCCTTCACGCACTGGCGTACGTTCTTGTGGCAGCAGGCCGACGCGTTTGCGCGCAACACCGTTCTGTTGCTGGGCGAACACAACTTCTGCCCCCGGGAAACCACCGGCCCGTGGGCCATCAGCGCGACGCGGCTTGGAGATCGCCCACAACAGGCTGGCCTCGATTGGCGTGGTCTCGGTGTTCATGTCGTGGCCGTACAGGCACAGACCGGCTTCAAGGCGCAGCGAATCGCGAGCACCAAGGCCAATGGCCTGAACTTCTGGCTCGGCGAGCAGGGCTCGGGCGAGTTTTTCCGCAGCGTCAGCCGGCACCGAAATTTCGAAACCGTCTTCACCGGTGTAACCCGAACGGCTGACGAAGCAATCGATGCCCAGCAGATTCACGCGGGCGAATTGCATGAAAGTCATCTTCGCCACTTCAGGAGCAAGACGTGCGAGCACGCTGACCGCCGCCGGACCTTGTAGCGCGAGCAGCGCGCGTTCTTCGAACAGCGCCGTAATGGTGCACTGATCGCCGATGTGTTGTTGCAGGTGGGCCAGGTCCTGATCCTTGCATGCAGCGTTGACCACGAGGAACAGTTCGTCGTTGCCGAGGTTGGCGACCATCAGGTCATCGAGAATGCCGCCGGTTTCATTGGTGAACATCGCGTATCGCTGCATGCCCACTGGCAGGTCGATGATGTCCACCGGCACCAGAGTTTCCAGGGCTTTGGCGGCATTGGCGCCAGTCAGGCGGATCTGGCCCATGTGCGAAACATCGAACAGACCGGCCTGTTCGCGGGTGTGCTGGTGTTCTTTCATCACGCCGAGCGGGTATTGCACCGGCATGTCGTAGCCGGCGAACGGCACCATGCGAGCGCCGAGTTCGATGTGCAGAGCGTGCAGCGGGGTTTTCGACAGTTGTTCGGTGGACATGCGGAACTCCTTGATTCACGCCAACCCTCTCCCGGAGGGAGAGGGAGTTAGTTACGTTTCTCTTCCGGAGGGAGAGGGGGCTAAGTACGATCGTCTCCCTGAGGGAGGCGGAGTTAAATAAGGCTCAGCACTCGATAATGTTGACCGCCAGACCGCCGCGGGCGGTCTCTTTGTATTTGCTTTTCATGTCGGCGCCGGTCTGGCGCATCGTGCGGATGACCTTGTCGAGCGAGACGAAATGCTGGCCGTCGCCGCGCATCGCCATGCGCACCGCGTTGATTGCCTTCACCGAACCCATTGCGTTGCGCTCGATGCACGGCACCTGCACCAGCCCGCCAATCGGGTCGCAGGTCAGGCCGAGGTTGTGCTCCATGCCGATTTCCGCAGCGTTTTCGACTTGCTGCACGCTGCCGCCGAGCACTTCGCACAACGCTCCGGCCGCCATCGAACAGGCCACGCCGACTTCACCCTGGCAACCGACTTCGGCACCGGAGATCGAGGCGTTTTCCTTGTACAGAATGCCGATGGCCGCAGCGGTCAGCAGAAAACGTACAACGCCGTCATCGTTCGAACCGGGGATAAAACGCATGTAGTAATGCAGCACTGCTGGAATGATCCCCGCCGCGCCGTTGGTCGGCGCCGTGACCACTCGCCCGCCATTGGCGTTTTCTTCGTTGACGGCCAGCGCGTAGAGGTTGACCCAATCGAGCACTGACAGTGGATCGCGCAGTGCCGACTCCGGGTTCTTGCACAGTTGTCGATGCAGCGCCGCCGCACGGCGTTTAACCTTCAGGCCACCCGGCAAGATGCCTTCGTTACGGCAACCGGCGGCGACGCAGTCCTGCATGACCTGCCAGATCTTCAGCAGACCGGCACGGGTTTCCGCTTCCGGGCGCCAGGCGCTTTCGTTGGTCAGCATCACTTGGCTGATCGACAGACCATAAGTGGCGCAATGGCTGAGCAAGTCTTTTGCGCTTTTGAACGGGAAGGTCAGCGGCGTGGCGTCTTCGACGATACGGTCGGCACCCGCGGCGTCTTCATCGACGACAAAACCACCGCCGACCGAGTAATACTCGCGGCTGCGGATTTGAATGCCAGCGGCGTCGAAGGCGCGAAAGATCATGCCGTTGGGGTGATAGGCCAGCGGCTTTCGGATCATCGCCAGATGTTCTTTCTCGTTGAACGCAATGCTGTGTTCAGCGAGCAGGTTCAGTCGGCCATCGCCGCGAATTTGTTGCAGGCGGGCGGCGACGGTTTCGGTGTCGACGGTATCCGGGTGTTCGCCTTCGAGGCCGAGCAGCACGGCTTTGTCGCTGCCGTGGCCTTTGCCGGTAGCGCCGAGGGAACCATATAACTCGACGCGCACGCTGGCGGTGGTGGTCAGCAGATTTTCACGTCGCAGGCCTTCAGCAAAGCGCGCAGCAGCACGCATCGGGCCGACGGTGTGGGAGCTGGAGGGGCCGATACCAATCTTGAACAGGTCGAACACGCTTAACGACATGAGTGGTTCTCCGGTTTCTTGTTATAGGAATTGGCGGATCTTTGCGGCTGCCCGCATTCCCTTGTAGGAGCTGAGCTTGCTCGCGAAAGCGGTGTGTCAGTCAACTTGTCAGCTATCTGATACACCGCTTTCGCGAGCAAGCTCAGCTCCTACAGGGATGCGGTGTGTGCGGGATCAGCGATAACTGATCCCGCATCGGGTTAAGCGTAGCTTTCGATCGACGGGCAGGCGCAGACCAGGTTGCGGTCGCCGAACACGTTGTCGACGCGACCGACCGGTGGCCAGTACTTGCCTTCGATCAGCGACGCGACCGGGTACACCGCTTGCTCGCGGCTGTACGGGTGAGTCCACTCGCCAACCAGTTCCGCTGCGGTATGCGGCGCGTTTTTCAGCGGGTTGTCGTCCTTGTCCAGCGTGCCGTTTTCCACCGCGCGGATTTCTTCGCGGATGCGGATCATGGCGTCGCAGAAGCGATCCAGTTCTTCCTTGGACTCACTTTCAGTCGGCTCGATCATCAGCGTGCCGGCCACCGGGAACGACATGGTCGGGGCGTGGAAACCGAAGTCGATCAGGCGCTTGGCGACGTCATCGACGCTGATGCCGCTGCTGTCTTTCAGTGGACGCAGGTCAAGGATGCACTCGTGCGCGACCAGACCGTTGCTGCCGGTGTACAGCACTGGATAGTGCTCTTCGAGGCGGCGGGAAATGTAGTTGGCATTGAGGATCGCCAGTTGCGAAGCACGCTTCAGACCCGCGCCACCCATCATCCGAATGTACATCCAGGTGATCGGCAAAATGCTCGCACTGCCGAACGGTGCCGCGCAGACCGCGCCTTCCTTGCGCTCCATCTGGCCGTGGCCGGGCAGGAACGGAGTGAGATGCGACTTGACGCCAATCGGGCCAACGCCCGGGCCGCCACCGCCGTGCGGGATGCAGAAGGTTTTGTGCAGGTTCAGGTGCGAGACATCGCCGCCGAACTTGCCCGGCGCGCAGAGGCCGACCATCGCGTTCATGTTGGCGCCGTCGATGTACACCTGGCCGCCGTTGTCATGAATGATCCCGCAGATTTCGCGGATGCCTTCTTCGAACACGCCGTGGGTGGACGGGTAAGTGATCATCAGGGCGGCGAGGTGTTCGCGGTGCTCGATGGCTTTGGCGCGCAGGTCTTCAATGTCGACGTTGCCACGCGCATCGCACGCGGTCACGACAACGCGCATGCCCGCCATGTTGGCGGTGGCCGGGTTGGTGCCGTGAGCGGACGACGGGATCAGGCAGATGTCGCGACGCTCATCGCCACGGCTCTGGTGATAGGCGCGGATCGCCAGCAGGCCAGCGTATTCGCCTTGCGAACCGGCGTTCGGTTGCAGCGAGATCGCGTCGTAACCGGTGGCGGCGCAGAGCATCGCTTCCAGTTCATCGGTCAGTTGCTGATAACCGGCGCTTTGCGCGGCGGGGGCGAACGGGTGCAGGGCGCCGAATTCAGCCCAGGTCACCGGGATCATTTCGCTGGCGGCGTTGAGTTTCATGGTGCACGAGCCCAGCGGGATCATGGTGCGATCCAGCGCCAGGTCCTTGTCGGCCAGTTTGCGCAGGTAGCGCATCAGCTCGGTTTCCGAGTGATAACGGTTGAACACCGGGTGGCTGAGGATTGGCGACTGGCGCACCAGCGACGCCGGAATGGTGCTTTGCACCGAAGCGGCCAGCGCAGCGAAGTCCGGCAGGGTCTTGCCGTCGGCGAACAGGCCCCACAGGGTTTCGATGTCCGACTGTGTGGTGGTCTCGTCAACCGACAGGCCCAGACGCTCAGCGTCGATCACGCGCAGGTTGATCTGCGCAACGTGCGCCCTGTCGTGCAGCGCGGCGGTTTGTGCGCCGGTGGCCAGGGTCAGGGTGTCGAAGAAGCTCGCCTGCTCGACGGTCTGGCCCAGAGCGGTCAGGCCCTTGGCCAGAATCGCGGTCAGGTGATGCACGCGGTTGGCGATCTGCGTCAGGCCTTTCGGGCCGTGGTAGACGGCGTACATGCTGGCGATGTTGGCCAGCAGCACTTGCGCGGTGCAGATGTTCGACGTGGCCTTCTCGCGACGGATGTGTTGCTCGCGGGTTTGCATGGCCAGGCGCAGCGCCGGCTTGCCGAAACGGTCAACCGAAACACCGACCAGACGGCCCGGCATGTCGCGCTTGAACGCATCTTTGGTGGAGAAGTAAGCGGCGTGCGGGCCACCGAAACCCAGCGGCACGCCGAAGCGTTGTGCCGAACCGATGGCAACGTCAGCGCCGAACTCGCCTGGCGCGGTCAGCAGCGTCAGGGCCAGCAAGTCAGCGGCCACGGCCACCAGCGCATTGGCAGCGTGGAAGCGTTCGGTCAGTTCGCGGTAGTCGAACACGTCACCGTTGGCGGCCGGGTATTGCAGCAGCGCGCCGAAGAACGGCGTCACCTCAGTCAGTTCACGCTCATCGCCCACTACAACTTCAATACCCAGCGGCTCGGCACGGGTGCGCAGCACGTCGAGGGTTTGCGGGTGACTGTGGATCGAGGCGAAGAACTGGTGGCTGCCCTTGTTCTTGCTCAGGCGTTTGCAGAAGGTCATGGCTTCGGCAGCGGCGGTGGCTTCGTCGAGCAGGGAGGCGTTGGCAATCGGCAGGCCGGTGAGGTCGCTGATCATCGTCTGGAAGTTCAACAGCGCTTCGAGACGGCCCTGTGAAATTTCAGGCTGGTATGGGGTGTAAGCGGTGTACCAGGCCGGGTTTTCCAGCAGGTTGCGCAGGATCGGCGAAGGCGTATGGCAGTTGTAGTAGCCCTGGCCGATGTAGGTCTTGAACAGCTGATTCTTGCCGGCGATGGATTTGATCATCGCCAAGGCGTCGGCTTCGCTGAGACCGTCGTCCATGCCAAGCACGCTGGTGCCCTTGATGCTTTCCGGGATGACGCTGGCGCTCAGCGCTTCGAGCGAATCGAAGCCGAGGCTGTTGAGCATGGCTTGCTCGTCACCGGCGCGCGGGCCGATATGACGGGCGATGAATTCGTTGGCGGTGCCAAGGTTTACTTGAGTCATGTCGGCGTTCCTCAGGCTTCGGCTTGGGCTTTGATCAGACGGTCGTACGCGTCCTGATCGAGCAATTTGCCGACAGCGGCGGCATCGCTTGGCTGGAAGCGGAAGAACCAGCCTTGGCCCAGCGGATCTTCGTTGACCAGTTCCGGAGCGTCTTCCAGCGCCGGGTTGACTTCCAGTACGTCGCCGTCGAGAGGCATGTACACGCCGCTGGCGGCTTTCACCGATTCCACGGTGGCGGCTTCGGCGCCTTTTTCGTAAGCCTGCAGCTCAGGCAGTTGCACGAATACCACGTCGCCCAAGGCGTTCTGCGCGAAAGCGGTGATGCCGACAGTAACGCTGCCGTCAGCTTCGGTGCGCAGCCATTCGTGATCTTCAGTAAAACGCAACTCGCTCATGGAAACTCCTCAGGGGGCCAGACTCGTCTGGTGGACGCGGTGGAATAGTCGGGCGCGAAGGCCCTTATTTATGAGGGGTTGATTAGCAAGATCGCGGCCAAGGTTTATTTGTCGTTATAAATCAATGAGTTATGTGTTTCAGCGAAATGGCTGACTTGATCGCGTGTAGCGAAATCGCTACAGCATGGAGCGAGGAAAAAAGCTGAACGGGATCAAAGCCTTGCACAGCGGTGATCGGAGGTGGGTGTAGCGATATCGTTCCGCTGTAGCGCTTTCAGTACAGACAGAGGTCGTTTTTGACGCGATTTCGAATCTACCCTCTAACCCCTGTGGGAGCGAGCCTGCTCGCGAAGAGGGTGTGTCAGTCACCAATGATTCTGCAGATATACCGCTTTCGCGAGCAGGCTCGCTCCCACAGGGGGGTATTTCCCACAGGGGGGATTTTTGGTGTGCTCAGGGTTTGTTGGGGATGCCGTACTTGCGCAGTCGATGGGCGATGGCCGTGTGCGAGGTTTGCAGGCGGCTGGCCAGTTGGCGGGTCGAGGGGTAGCTGACGTAGAGTTTTTCCAGCAGTGATTTCTCGAAGGACTCGACCGCTTGTTCGAGGCTGTCGACATCGCTGTCGGTCTGACGCGCCACCGAGGTGCCGGCGATGTCGAGGTCGCCGATGTCTACAAGGCTGCTTTCACAAATCGCCGCCGCGCGGAAGATCACGTTTTGCAATTGCCGCACATTGCCTGGCCAGCGGTTGCCGAGCAGCGCCGGGTAAGTCCCCGGTGCGAGGCGGCAGACCGGACGCTGGATCTGCGCGCAGGCCTGCTGCATGAAATAACGCGCCAACAACAGAATGTCCTGACCACGTTCACGCAACGGCGGCACTTCGACGTTGAGCACGTTGAGGCGATAAAACAGGTCTTCGCGGAACAAACCTTCGACGACCATTTTTTCCAGGTCACGGTGAGTCGCGCTGAGGATCCGCACGTTGACCTTTACCTCACGATCACCGCCAACCCGACGGAAGCTGCCGTCATTCAAAAAGCGCAGCAGCTTGGCCTGCAAGTACGGCGACATCTCGCCGATCTCATCAAGAAACACCGTGCCTTGGTTGGCCAGTTCCATCAGCCCCGGTTTGCCACCGCGAGCCGCGCCGGTGAAGGCGCCGGGGGCGTAGCCGAACAGTTCGCTCTCGGCGAGGTTCTCCGGCAGCGCTGCGCAGTTCAGCGCGAGAAACGGCGCGCTGTGCCGCGCGCTGATGGCGTGGCAGGCGCGGGCAACGAGTTCTTTACCGGTGCCGGTTTCGCCTTGAATCAATAGCGGCGCATCGAGGGCCGCGACTCTTTGAGCGCGGGCCTTGAGGGTGCGGATCGCCGGGGATTCGCCGAGCAAAGCATCGAAGCCCTCGGCGTGGTCATGGTGCAGTGCCGAGAGTTGTTCGCCGATGCGGTTCGGTTGGTACAACGTGAGCAGGGCGCCAGCGTCGGTGATCGGCGTGGCGTCGAGCAGCAGGGTCTGGCCGTTGACGGTGATTTCGCGCAGCGGCAGACGGAAACCGTGTTCGAGCAAGGTGTCGAGCAGGGCGGGGTCGTTGAACAGTTCAGCGACGCTTTCACCGGCCGGTTCACGACCGTACAGCGCGATCAACGCCGGATTGGCCAGCAACACCTTGCCGGCACTGTCGAGTGCCAGCACCGGGTCGGTCATCGCCGCGAGCAGGGCATCGAGCTGCAAATGCCGGCGCTGGCCGGGGAGGATGTCGACCACCGTCACCGCTTCCACGCCGAGCACACGAAACAGCGCATCTTTCAGTTCTTCGAGCACTTGCGGGCTCAAGGTCGGCGCGTCGATGTAGACGTTCGGCGGGATCATCTCCACCGCATCCAGATTGAGATTGCGCCCACCGAGGATAGCCAGGACTTCCTGGGTGATGCCGACGCGGTCGATGAAACTGACGTGGATACGCATGGGGCGGTTTTGGGTTCTGGATTGCGGAGGGTGGCAAGTATGCCTTAAATCAAAAACACCCTCATCGGAAACGCCGCCCGCCCATCCCTCTCCCGGAGGGAGAGGGGGCCGATTGTGGGATGCTCATGAGATACGCCGACCTGAAAATACGGCTGTGAATCCATAATCGACTCGGACTTCCAGGTCGATGTCTGCCGGCATACACCTCGTTCAGTCCCCTCTCCCTCTGGAAGAGGGCTAGGGTGAGGGTTTTTTAAAGGGTCATTCGAAATGCTCGAGATTGACCGGATCCCCGGATTGCATATTCAACTGCTTGCGGATGTCTTCAAACATCAAGTCGTAATGTTTGTGAACCGAGCCGATCTGGCTGTGTGTCTTGGGGATTCCGTATTTTTCGGCGATCCGGGTCACGTCGCGGGCAAAGTTGTATGCCTCTTCCTTGGGCAGGAAAAACGTTTCCTTCATGTCCTTGCCCTGCATATTGCCATGCAAGGTGAACTGTATCCCTTTGCCTTTTTGCGGGTCGGTGAACACTTCATAGTCGAGGTGCACGTTGTAATTGACGTCATCGTCGGTCAACGCGTGCCGCTCGATATGCAAATGACCAGGTTCAAACTGAGCCATGGTTTTCTCCTTTCAAGGCATGGGAGAAGGGCAGGCCTGGGCCTGCCCCCGGAGTTTCTAATTATCGATAGCTGATGCCCGGCTTCGCCGTACTCACGCGAGTACCGGCGGTGCCCTGGACGATGGCTTCGATGTCCGTTAGCGAACCGATCACCGCGACCTTGCCAGTATGGCGCGCGAATTCGCAAGCTGCCTGCACCTTCGGCCCCATGGACCCGGCGGCAAAACCCAAGCGTTCCAGTTCATCCGGATGCGCTTCGGCGATGGCCTTCTGCGACGGCTTGCCGTAGTCGATGAACGCCGCATTGACGTCAGTGGCGATCACCAGCAGATCGGCTTCCAGTTGTTCGGCGAGCAGCGAGGAACACAGATCCTTGTCGATGACCGCCTCAATGCCTTTGAGATTACGGTTCTCGTCATACATGGTCGGAATCCCGCCGCCACCGGCGCAAATCACGATGCTGCCCTTGTCCAGCAACCACTTGATCGGGCGGATTTCGAAGATGCGTTTCGGCCGAGGGCTGGCCACCACACGGCGGAACTTGTCGCCGTCGGGAGCGATGGCCCAGCCTTTTTCGGCGGCGAGTTTTTCCGCTTCGGCCTTGTCGTAGACCGGACCGATCGGTTTGGTCGGGTTCTTGAAGGCCGGGTCATTGGCGTCGACTTCGACCTGAGTCAGCAGGGTGGCGAACGGCACTTCGAAGTCGAGCAGGTTGCCCAGTTCCTGTTCGATGATGTAGCCGATCATGCCTTCGGTTTCGGCACCGAGCACGTCCAGCGGGTAAGGGGTGACGGAGGTGTAAGCCGCCGCTTGCAGCGACAGCAGGCCGACTTGCGGGCCATTGCCGTGGGCGATGACCAGTTGGTTGCCGGGATGGATCTTGGCGATTTGCTCGGTGGCGATGCGGATGTTGGCGCGCTGATTGTCAGCGGTCATCGGTTCACCACGGCGGAGCAGGGCGTTACCGCCCAGCGCTACGACGATACGCATGGTGCATGTCCTTCTGAAGAACAATAAGGTCTGACGGAACAAGCGCGATCCTGTGGGAGCCGGGCTTGCCCGCGATGGCGGTGTAACAGTCAGCATTCTCGTCGGCTGACACACCGCTATCGCTGGCAAGCCAGCTCCCACATTGACCGTGTCTCGTCAGGAGGAGCGGGCGAGCTTTTTAGATATCCGCCAACGCCGACACCAGAATGGCCTTGATGGTGTGCATGCGGTTTTCCGCTTGCTCGAAGGCAATGTTGGCCGGGGATTCGAAGACCTCTTCCGTCACTTCGACGCCGTTGGCCAGGTGCGGATAGCGCGCGGCGATGTCTTTGCCGACCTTGGTTTCACTGTTGTGGAACGCCGGCAGGCAGTGCATGAATTTCACCCGTGGGTTGCCGGAGGCTTTCATCATCTTGGTGTTGACCTGGTACGGCAGCAGTTGCTCGATGCGCTCATCCCACGCTTCCACTGGCTCACCCATCGACACCCAGATGTCGGTATGGATGAAGTCGACATCTTTGACCGCTTCTTTCGGGTCTTCTGTGAGGGTGATGCGCGCGCCGCTTTCTTCGGCGAATTCTTTGCACTGGGCAATGAAATCAGCGTGTGGCCACAGCGCTTTCGGTGCAGCAATGCGCACGTCCATGCCCAGTTTGGCGCCGATCATTAGCAGCGAATTACCCATGTTGTAACGGGCGTCACCGAGGTAGGCGTAGCTGATGTCATGCATCGGCTTGTCGCTGTGTTCGCGCATGGTCAGCACGTCGGCAATCATTTGCGTCGGGTGGAATTCAGCGGTCAAACCGTTGAACACCGGCACACCGGCGAACTTGGCCAGTTCTTCGACGATTTCCTGTTCGAAGCCACGGTACTCGATGGCGTCAAACATCCGGCCCAGTACGCGGGCGGTGTCTTTCATGCTTTCTTTGTGGCCGATCTGCGACGACACAGGGTCAATGTAGGTGACGTGAGCACCCTGGTCGTGGGCGGCGACTTCGAAGGCGCAACGGGTTCGAGTCGAGGTTTTTTCAAAGATCAGCGCGATGTTCTTGCCTTGCAGGTGTGGACGCTCGGTGCCGGTGTACTTGGCGCGCTTGAGGTCGCGGGACAGGTCGATCAGGTAGTTGAGCTCGCGAGTGGTGTGGTGCATCAAGCTCAGCAAGCTGCGGTTGCGCATATTAAAAGCCATGATGGATCTCCTTCGGTGTCGGTTATCCCCCTGGCCGCACGTTGTAAGTGTCGGCCAGGGCTCAGAGGTTTAGTAATCGATCGGGTCGCGGATGATCGGGCAGGTCATGCAGTGGCCGCCGCCACGGCCACGGCCGAGTTCGCCGGCGCTGATGGTGATGACCTCCACGCCCGCCTTGCGCAGCAGGGTGTTGGTGTAGGTGTTGCGGTCGTAGCCGATGACCACGCCCGGTTCCACGGCCACCACGTTGTTGCCGTCGTCCCATTGCTCGCGTTCGGCGGCGAAGCTGTTGCCGCCGGTTTCCACTACGCGCAGCTTCGGCAGGTTGAGGGCTTTGGCGACGGTGTCGAGGAAGCTCGATTCTTCGCGGCGGATATCGATGCCGCCCTGTTTGCTTTCGTCAGGGCGCAGGGTGAACGCGACGATCTGATTGACCACCTCAGGGAAAATCGTCACGAGGTCGCGGTCGCAGAAGCTGAACACGGTGTCCAGGTGCATCGCCGCGCGGGATTTCGGCAGGCCGGCAACGATGACTTTTTCCACGGCTTTGTTCTTGAACAGGTTCAGCGCCAGTTGGCCGATGGCCTGACGGGATGAGCGCTCGCCCATACCGATCAGCACCACGCCGTTGCCGATCGGCATCACGTCGCCGCCTTCGAGGGTGGAGCTGCCGTGGTCCTTGTCCGGGTCGCCGTACCAGATTTCGAATTCGGCGTTGGTGAACTGCGGGTGGAATTTGTAGATGGCGGTGGTCAGCAGGGTTTCCTGACGACGCGCCGGCCAGTACATCGGGTTCAGCGTCACGCCGCCGTAGATCCAGCACGTGGTGTCGCGGGTGAACTGGGTGTTCGGCAGCGGCGGCAGAATGAAGCTGGAGTGGCCGAGGAAGTCGCGGAACATCTGGATGGTCTTGCCACCGAAGCTGTCCGGCAGATCATCGGCGGACACGCCACCAATCAGGTATTCGGCGATGTGTCGCGGCTCCAGACTTTTCAGCCAGGATTTCACTTCGTTGATCAGGCCCAGGCCCACCGAGTCGGCGGTGACCTTGCGCTCGAGAATCCAGTCCAGCGCTTCCGGGATGGCGACGATGTCGGTCAGCAGGTTGTGCATTTCCAGCACATCGATGCCGCGCTCGCGCATCTTGGTGACGAAGTCGAAGTGGTCGCGCTTGGCTTGGGCAACCCAGAGCACGTCATCGAACAGCAGTTCATCGCAGTTGTTCGGGGTCAGCCGCTGGTGGGCCAGACCTGGGGAGCAAACCATGACTTTGCGCAGTTTGCCGGCTTCGGAATGGACGCCGTACTTAACTTTTTCCGTGGTCATTGCAGTGATCCTCCAGAGATAAAACGTTTGGCAATTACAGAGTCAGGAAACCGTCGTAGAGACCGTAGGCAGCCACCAGGGCACCGACGACCACCGCGGCAAAAATCAGCTTCTCGACATTGGTGAAAACAGCTTGTTTGAGTTCCAGCTTGGCCTTGGCGAACAGGATCGCGCCGGGCGCATACAGCAGGGCGGAAAGCAGCAGGTACTTGACCCCGCCGGCGTACAGCAGCCACACCGCGTAGATCAGGGCGATGCCGCCGATGATCAGATCCTTGCGCCGCTCGGCCGCGAAGCCTTCGTAGGTTTCGCCGCGCACCGCCAGCAGCAGGGCATACGCCGCCGACCACAGGTACGGCACCAGAATCATCGAGGTGGCGAGGTAGATCAGCGACAGGTAAGTGCTGGCCGAGAACAGGGTGATGATGAGGAAAATCTGCACCATCGCGTTGGTCAGCCACAGGGCATTGACCGGTACGTGGTTGGCGTTTTCCTTACGCAGGAATTCCGGCATGGTGTGGTCTTTGGCGGCGGCGAACATGATCTCCGCACACAACAGCACCCACGACAGCAACGCGCCCAGCAGCGAGATGATCAGACCGACGCTGATCAGCACCGCGCCCCAGTGACCGACCACGTGCTCAAGCACGGCGGCCATCGACGGGTTCTGCAGTTTGGCCAGTTCCGGCTGAGTCATGATGCCCAGCGACAGCACGTTCACCAGCACCAGAAACAGCAGCACGGTGATGAAACCGATCACGGTGGCCTTGCCGACGTCCGAGCGTTTTTCTGCTCGGGCCGAGAAGATGCTCGCGCCTTCGATGCCGATGAACACCCACACGGTGACCAGCATCATGTTGCGCACCTGGTTCATCACGCTGCCCAGATCCGGGTTTTTCACGCCCCAGATGTCAGCGGTGAAGATGTCCAGTTTGAAGGCGAAGATCGCGATCAGCACAAACAGCAGTAACGGCACGACCTTGGCGACCGTGGTCACGAGGTTGATGAACGCTGCTTCCTTGATCCCGCGCAGCACCAGAAAGTGCACGGCCCACAACAGCGCGGAAGCGCCAATGACGGCAGCAACGGTGTTGCCCTCACCGAACACCGGAAAGAAGTAGCCGAGGGTACTGAACAGCAGAACGAAGTAACCGACGTTGCCCAGCCAGGCACTGATCCAGTAACCCCAGGCGGACGAGAAACCCATGTAATCGCCGAAACCGGCCTTGGCGTAGGCGTAGACGCCGCCGTCCAGGTCAGGCTTGCGATTGGCGAGGGTTTGAAAGACAAAAGCGAGGGTGAGCATGCCGACAGCGGTAATGGCCCAACCGATCAGCACCGCGCCGACGTCGGCGCTGGCGGCCATGTTTTGTGGCAAAGAGAATATCCCGCCACCGATCATTGAACCGACTACCAAGGCAACCAGTGCACCAAGTCGTAGTTTTCCGGGAGCTTCAGACATTGCATGACTCCATTGCAGGAGAGAAGAGTTCACAGCGTAGGACTGTTGACTGTTCGAACAACTGACGTAGATCAGTTCATGGACACATTCCATTGTTAATGAATGACTTAGTAAGCCACTGCAGGCATAAAGCTATTGTCTGTAAAGCCCGTCCTAGAGGGGTTTGTTGTGGGTTTTTGGGAATGGCTATTATTACTTTCGAACTATCACGCTAGTTCTTTTTCAGGTTTTGGCAAATTTTCCGCTTCTGTTTTCAGTACAGAATTGATTTATTAGGTTCAGCGCACAAAACTGTCTTAACGTGCTAGGCGTTAGCGTCTTCGGCTATATATAAATGGACGTTTTTCGGTGGTATTCAATAAACGTTTTTAGTGTTTATCCATTTAGTTAATGTTTGATGAACACGCCTATTCTGTGGCGAGGGGATAAAATCCCTCGCCACAGAGAGTCACTCTCACCACAGGTGTAAACAGGTTCTGATAACCCGTTGTTTGGAAAAGGGAGACTGGAATGTCGCAAACGACGCAAAAGCTGCGCCTGGGTGCGTTGATCGCCCTAGTGGTGGGTTCAATGATCGGCGGGGGGATTTTCTCGTTGCCGCAGAACATGGCCGCGCGCGCCGATGCCGGGGCGATCCTGATCGGTTGGGGTATCACGGCGATCGGCATGTTGACCCTGGCGTTTGTGTTCCAGACCCTGGCCAACCGCAAGCCGGAGCTGGATTCCGGTGTGTATGCCTACGCCAAGGCCGGTTTTGGCGACTACATGGGTTTTTCGTCTGCGTGGGGTTACTGGATCAGCGCGTGGCTGGGCAACGTCGGTTATTTCGTCCTGCTGTTCAGCACCCTCGGTTATTTCTTTCCGGTGTTTGGTCAGGGCAATACGCCAATCGCCATCGGCTGTGCGTCGGTGCTGCTGTGGGCTGTGCATTTTCTGGTGATGCGCGGGATCAAGGAGGCTGCGTTCATCAATCAGGTGACCACAGTGGCGAAGATCGTGCCGTTGATCATGTTCATCGTCATCGCCGCCGTGGCGTTCAAGGCCGACATCTTTACCCGTGACATCTGGGGACGCAGCAACCCGAGTTTCGGCGGGGTGATGGATCAAGTGCGCAACATGATGCTGGTCACCGTGTTCGTGTTCATTGGTATCGAAGGCGCCAGCGTGTATTCGGCGCGGGCGGCGAAACGCAGCGACGTCGGCCGCGCCACAGTGATCGGTTTTATCGGCGTGCTGGCGCTACTGGTGCTGGTCAATGTGTTGTCGTTGGGGATCATGAGCCAGCCGGAACTGGCCAAGCTGCAGAACCCGTCGCTGGCGGCGGTGCTGGAGCACATCGTCGGGCCGTGGGGGGCGTTGCTGATCAGTATTGGTCTGGCGATTTCCCTGCTCGGCGCATTGTTGTCCTGGGCGTTGCTGTGTGCGGAAATCCTCTTCGCGACCGCCAAGGACAAGACCATGCCGGCGTTCCTGAAAAAGGAAAACAAGAACCATGTGCCGGTCAATGCGTTGTGGCTGACCAACGTGATGATCCAGATTTTCCTGTTGATCACGCTGTTTTCGGCGGGCACCTACACCAGCCTGATTTATCTCGCTTCGTCGATGATTCTGGTGCCGTACTTGTGGTCGGCGGCGTATGCGGTATTGCTCAGCGGGCGCGGCGAAACCTACGAACACGCCTCGGCCGAGCGCACCAAGGACTTGCTGATCGGCGGCATCGCGCTCGGTTATGCGGTGTGGCTGTTGTATGCCGGCGGAGTGAAGTATTTGCTGCTGTCGGCGTTGCTGTATGCGCCGGGGGTGATCCTGTTTGCCAAAGCCAAGCATGAGCAGGGCGAGCCGTTGTTCACCCATGTCGAGAAAGGCATTTTTACCTGCGTGATCATCGGCGCCGGGCTGGCGGCTTACGGTTTGTACAGCGGATTGCTGTCGTTGTGAGGTTGCGGCTTGAGTATCAGCCGCCTTATGACTGGGCGGCGATGCTGGGGTTTCTCGCGGCGCGGGCGGTGGTCGGGATGGAGACCGTTGTCGACGGTGTGTACTCGCGAAGCATCGGGTTGCACGGCGTTCACGGTACGGTTTCGGTCGGCCCCGGCACCGCTGATGCGCTGGAGGTGGCGCTGGATTTTCCAGATTTGACGGCGCTGCCGGAGATCGTTGCGCGGTTGCGGCGAATGTTTGATCTGGATGCTGATCTGCCGCTGATGCAACGGCATCTGGCGCAAGATCCGTTGCTGGCGCGGTTGATCGCCGAGCACCCGGGGTTGCGGATTCCCGGCGCATGGGACGGTCTGGAACTGGCGTTTCGCGCGGTGCTTGGGCAGCAGATTACCGTGGTCGCGGCGATTCGTCTGGCGGGGAAACTGGTCGGGCAATATGGCGCGCCGCTGCGTTCAACAATTCCCGATTTGACTCACGTTTTTCCTCAGGCGGATGTTTTGGCAGCGGCGGATCTGGCCGCTTTGGGCATGCCAAAAAGTCGTGGGCGCACGCTGTCGGGCGTGGCACAGGCGTTGCTGGAGGATCCGTCGTTATTTGAGCCGAATCGCGAGGGCGGGGTGGTGCGATTGTTGGCGCTGCACGGCATTGGTGATTGGACGGCGCAGTACATTGCGCTGCGGCAGTTGCGCGATATGGATGGGTTTCCCCATGGCGATATCGGGTTGCTAAGAGCGCTGGAAGTGCTGGAGGGGCAGCGGCCGACGGCGCAGGAACTGGCCGTTCGTGCAGAGGCGTGGCGGCCGTATCGAGGGTATGCCGCTCAGCTTTTGTGGACGTCCTTGAGCCGGGCTGACTGATCCGAAGTGTGTGCCGGCAAAACCGGCCTCATCGCTGGCAAGCCAGCTCCCACAGGTTTCCGGGCGCTCACAGATTACGAGGGCGACACGGACACTGTGGGAGCTGGCTTGCCAGCGATGGGGCCCGAGCAGTCACTACCACTGTGGCCGGTGTGAACCCAATTCTGTGGCCGGCAACGCCCAATGCACCGGCGTCCCGCTGATCGTCAGCGGCGCTTGCAACCGGTGCGCCGGGCCCCACGGGGTTTGCTCGAGAAATGAACCCTGATCCCGCTCATCCTCGGCCCGCAACGCCTCACCTGTTCCCGGCCCATGCTCGATCAGCAACTTTGCCGTACGCGCCAGCGACAGCCGTGCCGAACCACTGCGGCCGCTGCGCAAGCGCTCGGCCAGCAAGGTGATTGCACTCGCGGCCATCAGATACCCGGTCGCATGATCCAGCGCCTGTACCGGCAGTGGCGTCGGTTTGTCGGCGTGCTTCCAGCGTTGCCCCGCCTCGGCGATGCCGCTGCTCATCTGCACCAGGCTGTCGAACCCGCGCCGGTTTTGCCACGGGCCGCTCCAGCCGTAGGCGTTGAGGCAGACATCAATCAGACCCGGCGCCAGTTGCCGACGGCGCTCGGCGCCGAAACCGAGCTGCTCCAAGGCATCGGCGCGGTAGCCGTGGAGCAGAATGTCCGCGTCTTTGAGTAGATGTTCGAACACGCTGCGATCGGCCGGATTGTACAGATCCAGTCGCGCACAACGTTTGCCGAGGGTGACTTCCGGGACCACACCCGGCTCGTTCCAGGTCGGCGGATCGATGCGCAACACATTGGCGCCGAGGCCGGCAAGAAAGCGGCTGGCGGTCGGGCCGGCGAGCACGCGTGTCAGGTCCAACACCTTGATTGCGGCCAACGGACGCTCCACTGAGCCTTGCCACGATTTGGCTTGTTCATCCTGAGCGGAGCTGAAGTGCACAAGCGGCTCGGCATTCACCGCCAACCCCTGCGGATGTTGTTGCCACTGCGCCCAACTGCGCATCTCGGCGGCACAACCTTTGGCATCGACCACCGCTTGCTCCAGATCCTTGCTGACCCATTGCGCAACTTTGGCGGCCATCGCCGCGCGGTCGGCACAGGCGCCGAGTACGCTTTCGGCGGCAGCGCGGTGGTGCGGGGCATTGGTGTGCAGGCGGATCCAGCCGTCCTTTGTCGCATAGTCGCCGGCCACCGGATCCCACAGCGGCGGCAGTTGCCAGCCGATCGGGCGGATCGAGGTGGCGAACCAGAACGAGGCCAGGCGTCGGTCGACTTCAACGGCGGGCAGGTGACCGGTTTGCTGATTCAACAGTTCGCTGACGGCCTGAGCGGCAGCGGCGATGCTGGCGCAGGCCAGTTCGGTGACGGTGAACGCCGAGGGCAGGGCGCCACGGTCGGTGAACGCAATCGACGTGTGCGGCAAGCCGAGTGCGGCTTGAATGGACGTGAGCAGATCAGTCATCAAAGGCCCTCCGGAACGAGAGGGCGATGATAGTGCAAAAAATCGATGGGTTAGATGAAACCCCCGATTCCAGAGTTGCCACTTGACCCTGTGGGAGCTGGCTTGCCAGCGATAGCGGTGTGTCAGTCAACAATCTATCGACTGATCTGCCGCCATCGCTGGCAAGCCAGCTCCCACAGTGATTTGTGGTGATTTTTTGGTCGGTGATTACACGCGGAACTGGTCCATCAGCTTCATCTGCTGACTGGCCAGTGCATTGAGTTGGCTGCTGATCGCGGCCGATTCGGTTGCCTGGCCGGTCAGGGTTTCGGTCACGGTACGAATCGCCGAGACGTTGCGGTTGACCTCCTCAGCCACCGCACTCTGTTGCTCGGCGGCGCTGGCGATTTGCAGGTTCATGTCGCTGATCACCGTCACCGCATCGCTGATCTTGCCCAGCGCATCGACGGCCTGGCGGATCTGCCCGGCGTTGTTGTGCGCTTGGGTCTGGCTCGAATGCATGGTCGCGACCACGCCACGGGTGCCGGTCTGGATGCGTTCGATCACCACGCGAATCTCTTCCACCGAATCCTGCGTACGCTTGGCCAGATTGCGCACTTCGTCAGCGACCACGGCGAAACCACGTCCGCTCTCGCCGGCGCGGGCCGCTTCGATCGCCGCGTTGAGCGCCAACAGGTTGGTCTGTTCGGCGATGCTGCGGATCACTTCCAGCACTGAGCCGATCTGTTCGCTGTTGACCGCCAGCGCTTCGACTTCGGTCACTGCTTTGCTGACTTCGTCGGCCAGTTGATTGATGTCGCGGGTGCTGCGCTCGATGATCGACATGCCGTCGCGGGCCGATTGGTCGGCACCTTTGGCGGCATTGGCAGCGTTCGATGCGCTGTTGGCGACATCGTGGGCGGTGGCGCTCATCTCGTTCGACGCGGTGGCCACCTGATCGATCTCGCGGAACTGCACCTGCATGCCTTCACTGGTCTGCCGAGCGATCTCCGAAGACTGGTCGGCAGTGCCGCGCGCTTCGGTGATGCTTTGTTTGATCTGCGCGATGGTCGGTTGCAGCTTGTCGAGGAAACGGTTGAACCAGTTCACCAGTTCGCCCAATTCATCCTGCTTTTTGTAGTTCAGGCGTTGGGTCAGGTCGCCCTCACCACTGGCAATGTTCTTGAGCATTTCGGCGACGCTGTTGATCGGCCGGGTCACGCCCGAAGCGGTGAGCCAGATCAGCAGCAGGCCGATGAGACCAGCGGCTACAGCCACCAACACGGCGGTGATCACGCCGGTTTCCTGAGCGTCGTCGAGTACCGCTTGCAGCTTGACCGAGTCGGCCAGCAACACTTGTTTCGGCAGGTCGATGACCACGCCCCAGGCGCGCGAATTGCCAATCGGATCGACCGGGTAAACGGCGCGAATCAGGTCGCCCTGTTCGAGGATTTTCGGCGTGCTGCTGGCGAGCAATTGCAATACGTCCTTGCCATCGGCGCCAAGGGTGTCGCTGATCTTCTTGCCAACCTTGGCAGCGTCTGAGCTGTCGGCAGCCAGGACGCCACTGCCAGAGACGATGAGCATGTGCCCAGCGTTGTTGAACAGGTTGCGCTGCGAGTCCACTGCTGCCGCTTGCAGGGCATCGAGGGCGATGTCGACACCGACCACACCGATGGCTTTGCCATCGACAATCAACGGTACGGAAATGGTCGTCATGAGCATTTCCTTGGTGCCGACGGTATCGGCGTACGGGTCGAGCAAGCAGGTTCGTTTATTGTCGCGAGGGCAGGTGTACCAGCTGTTGTAGGGCGTGCCACTGACGCTGAGGGTGGTCTTGGTCAGGTCTTCTTCGACCATGATCGTGTTCAGCGAGGAACCGGCCGCGCGGCTCCAATAGGTCGCGAAGCGTCCGGCTTCGTTGGATTGGCGGGCGGCGTCGTTGACGAACTCGCTGTCCTTGCCGTCAAGGCCGTTCGGTTCAAAGGCGAGCCAGATGCCGAGGACTTTGTCGTTGCGCTCGAACGCGGTTTTCAGGCTCAGGTTCAACTCTTCACGTAATGCGCCCGCCTCCAGCGAGCGCTTGGTGGCCATCGCGCGCATGTCCTTGATCTGGTCGGCCAGCGCAGTGATCACCGTCAGGCTTTCGCCGAAGGTTTTCTGGACGCGCACGGCTTGTTCGGCGGCTTTGGCTTGCAGCAGGTTCTCCACGCTGGCGGTGAGCATTTTGCTGCTGGAGTCGCTGACCAGTTCGTCGTTCTGGTTAGTCTGGTAAATATTCATGCCGACGATCAGCGCCACCACACCGAGCAGGCACAGACCGGAGAGCAGAACGATTTTCAGGCGAATGGACAGAGCGTCGAACATGGGGCGATCTCGCGAATGAATAAACGGGTGGCATGCGGACATGAACGGTCCGGTTCGCCAAATCCATTCAGCGCCATTCAATGCTCATCGGCGAGAAGCGAGAGGGCATGAGCAGGCTGCCGACGGACGGTCAGCGCTAAACGTTTGCGCAGGAGATTGTGCTGAAAAGGCGATTAATTACAGGGAAGTTTCAGGGGGACACAGCGTGTTGATCGGGCCTGAGCCTTGCTGTGGTGAGGGGATCAAGGGGATAGGGTTTCCGGGCGCGACCAGATCCACAGGTTGCCCAGACTCATCCCGGCAATTGCCAGATAAACCGGCCAGCCGTGATCGAGCATCACCAGCATCAAGGTCGCGCACAGCAGCATGCTCACCGTGGCACTGACCTTGGCCTTGCGCGCAATGATCCTGCCGTTGCGCCAGTTGAAGAGGATCGGCCCGAACAGGCGATGGTTTTCCAGCCAGGCACTCAGGCGCGGCGAACTGCGGGTCGCGGCCCATGCGGCGAGAAGGATGAACTCGGTGGTCGGCAGGCCGGGCACGACGATGGCGATCAGGCCAATGCCGAGGCTGACGTAGGCCAACAAGCCGAACAGCAGGCGGGCGAGTTTCGAGGAGGCTGGTTGCGGCATGGGCTCAGCGGATTGCTTCTGAAGCGGAATGGAGATCTTACAGGCTTACGCGGCCCCTTGTCGGAGCAAGGCTTGCCCGCGAAGGCGGCGGGTCAGTCAACGGTGATGTTGAATGGGCTGACGCCTTCGCGGGCAAGCCTTGCTCCGACAAGGGGTGTGTTGCTTCAGGCCGGTTCGGCTTCTGTGGCGTAAGCCTGTTCCAGCAGCACGGTGAAACGGTTGAACGCGTCAATCGCGCCTTGCTCGACTTCAGCCTCTTCCTGGGCCGTGAACTGCAGCGAGTCGAGGGTTCTGACAAAGCTCTTCCAGCCTTCGGCACGGCCACCTTCTGGCTCGCCGAGGTGACGGGCGCCAAAGTTTTCGCTCAACTCCAGCGCCACGGCGCGTTTGATCAGGAATGCAGCGCCGAGCTTGGAACCTTCGGAGACGAAGATCCAGCCCAATGCACGGGCCTTGCCCGGGTTTTTCACCGCGCCGGCCACTGGCGCCGGGACTTCGGTGTGCAAGTCTGCGAGGTCTGCCTTGGCCGCTTCGGCGCGGCAACGCGCTGGCAGGTCAGGCACGATCGCGGTCAACTCGGCATCGTTGTACAAGTCGACCAGTTCCGACTGAAACAAGTACTGCGCGACGACGAAACGAGCGAAGTTGGCGCGGGTCTCGAACGGCGCATGCGCCTTCACCAGCGCATCGAGCTTGGTGTGCGGCTCGTTGGTGATCTGGTTCAAGCGTTGCGAACGCAGGGCAGGGCGTTGTTCGGTGTCTTGAGCTGTCATGAGGAGTCCTTGAGAAAAAGAGGCGCTTGTTAACGAGACGAACCACATCACGCCAGAGCGTAAAAAAACCTCACTGCGCGGTGAGTCAACACGCGCAGTGAGGTCGACCGGATCAGATGTCCCAGATCAGGTTGATCGCGAAGTTGCGGCCCGGCTGGGTCAGGCGGTCAAGGTTGGCCGGTTGTGTGACCGAGGCCTCGCCGACGCTGTCGTATCCGCGCACGTCATCCCACAGCCAGTATTTCTTGTCGGTCAGGTTGTAAATGCCGCCGCTGACGGTGACGTCGTCGGTGACTTTGTAGTACCCGGCCAGATCAAGAATGCCGAAGCCTGGCGACTTGAACTGATTGCTGACGCCATCCGGCGACTTGAAGTTGCTGTCGTCGACGCGATCCTTTTTCTTCACCATGGTCCAGCTCAGCAGGCCGCCGTAGTTGTCCTGGTCGTAACCCAGGCCGAACACGCCGGTCAGCGGGTTGACGCTGTTGAGCGGCTCGCCGTTGTCGTTGTTGCGACCGTAGGCGTAGGCAATCGAGCCTTGGGTGTAGAGGCCTTGCGGGGCGCCAAAGGAGTCCAGGTTCAGACGACCTTTGACTTCCGCACCCTTGATGGTCGCGTGCTTGATGTTGCTCGACTGGAAGGTCAGCTCGCTATAGCCGGGGGTGACGGCATCTTCGTTGATGAAGTCGCGGTACTTGTTATAGAACACCGCCACATCGAACGAGCCTTGTTCGAAGTTGCCGCGCAGACCGGTTTCGTAGCTTTTGCTCTTCTCCGGTTCGAGGTCCGGGTTCGGCGCGACGTTGTAGCCGGTGGTGCTGTTTTCGAAACGACCGTACAGCGCTTTCGCCGTCGGGGTGCGGAAGCCTTCGGCGTATTGACCGTACCAGGTGTAGTTCTCGGTCAGGGCGTAGGTCAGGCCGAATTTCGGCGAGACTTTGTGCCAGGTCTTGTTCTCGTCGCTGACCGTGCCCTGGCCATCCGCCGCCACGGTGTTGAGGAATTCCTCGGTGATGTGCGGCTTGAGCTGCGTGTAGTCGTAGCGCAGGCCTGGCAGGAAGGTCCAGTTGTTCCAACTGATCTGATCCTGGGCAAACAGGCTATAGGTATTGATGGTCGGGTCGGGGAAGTCGCTGGCCTTCTTCAATACATCCGCCGGACTGACCGCGCCGATCTGGCGGCAACTGCCGAGGACTGCGACACAGGTGCCGTTGCCACTGCGCGAACCGGTGACTTTCTGCTGCTTGATGGTGGTGCCGTAAGTCAGCACGTGATCGGTGTCGCCGATGGCGAACGCCTTGTCCAGTTGCGCGTCGAAGACCCACTGTTTTTCTTCATAAATCGTGTCGCGGGTGCGCAACACTTTACGCGACATCGGGTAGTAGAACTCTTCGGTACTCTGATCGGTTTTGGCGATCTGGTGATTAAGGCTCCACTTCACGTTGTCGACCAGCAGGCTGTCGAGAGCAAAGCGGTGCTCGATGCCGAAACGTTCACGGGTGATGGTGTCGTTGCCGGTGCGCCACTGGTACATGCCGCCGGGCAGCATGCTGTTCGGGATTGTCGGGGCACCGTTGAAATACGGGCCGCCGTAGGCACTTTTCTGATCGGTGTCGCGATCATCCTTGTACTTTTCGTAGGTCAGGCCCAGGCGTGAATCTTCGTTGTAGTTCCAGCCGATCTTGGCCAGCACGTTGGTGGCTTTGACGTCTTCCGGGTTGGCGGCGGTGCGCTCAAGGCCAGTGCCGTTGTTGCTGCCGTAGGAATCGGTTTCGTGGCCGTCGCGCTGGCTGTAATGCAGCAAACCGTCGAACTGCTCGGCACGGCCGGCGACGGTGGCGGATTTCAGCCAGCTCTCATCGGCGGAGCTGTAGCCGGTTTTCAGCCGCGCGCCGACGTCTTTGCCCGGTTTGATGATGTCGTCGGCGTCGAGGGTGTAGTAGCTGACGGCGCCGCCGATGGCGTTGCTGCCGTACAGCACCGAGGCTGGGCCGCGAAGAATTTCCACGCGTTTGACGATTTCCGGGTCGACGTAATTGCGCTGGGTCTTGGCGTAGGGACCGTTGAAGAAACCGTCCGGTATTTCGACACCGTCAACCTGAGTGAGAATGCGGTCGCCGTCGATACCGCGGATGTTGTAGCCGCTGATACCGCCACGCTGACCGGCACCGCCGACCGAAACCCCCGGCTCGTAACGCACCAGATCCTTGATCGTGTTGACGTTGTTGCGGTCCAGATCCTCGCGGGTCTGCACGGTAACGCTGGCCGGCACGCTGCTGACCGACTGTTCCTGACGGGTAGCGCTGATGGTCACCTGATCAAGATTGAGGGTGCCGCTGTTGTTGCGTTTTTCCAGCACGACGTTGTTGTTGCTCAGCTTGCGGAAGCTCAGGTTGGTCCCCACCAACAGGCGCTCCAGGGCTTTTTCCGGTGGCAGCGAGCCGCGCACGCCCGGCGACGAGACGCCTTGACCCAGTTCTGCCGGCAGGCCGACTTGCCAACCGGTGACGGCGGTGAAGGCATTGAGCGCCGACACCAGCGGTTGCTGGCTGATGGAGAACGAGTAATCACCCATGTTGCGCGCGGGTTGCTCGGTGGCAGCCATCAGCGGTGCGGTGCCGGCCATGAGGATGGCAGCGGTCAGCAGCGACAATACGCGGGAAGGGGAAGAGGTCTGGCGGGTAAGGCGTGAGGACATCGATAGCGCTCCGTGTCGCACGAATCTTTATAGGTGCAGATTGGCATCGCGTGATGCGAATCAATTGCATTGGCTATAACTAGACGTACCTGCTTCGGCTATCGAGTAAAAATAATTCTCATTTAGTTCAAGATCACCAGCGCGGGGAATTCCTGCAAGCGCGCGGAGGTGATGTGGGCGAGGGAGCGGACGACGTCGAGCGGTTGATCGAGGCGGTAATTGCCGGTCACGGCGACGTCGGCCAATTGCTCGTTGTTGTTGATGATCCAGCCCGGATAGTAGCGGCGCAGTTCGGCCAGCACCTGGTTCAACGGGCAGTTCTCGAACACCAGTCGGCCCTGTACCCAGGCCAGATCAGTGGCGGCATCGAGTTTGGCCGGGCGGTCGAAACCGTTAGGGCCGATGCGAATGCTTTCCCCCGCCGACAAGCGCACGTGGCTATCGTTGTGCGTCGCGCGCAAATCGACATCGCCGCGTTGCACGTTGACCTGCGCCACGCCATCGAGATAACGCACGGCGAATGCGGTGTCGCGCACGCTGGCCTTGACCGGGCCGGCATCGATTTCCAGCGGTTGATTGCGGCTGCCAGCCACTTCGAAAAATGCTTCGCCCTGGTACAGCCGCGCGACGCGCTGTTGATCGTTGATGGTGCTGGAGAATGCGGAGTTGGTGTTGAGCAGGACTTTCGAGCCGTCCTCCAGTTGCAGGCGCTGGCGCTCACCGACCACGGTCAGATGATCGGCCTGAAGGCGCATCGGCAAATTACTGAAACTGAACAGACCGAGAACCAGCACCGCCGCGGTGGCCAGCGGTTTCCAGTGCGGGCGCAAGCGTCGGAGGAAGGTGACTTTCGCCGGTTTCAACGCCAAGCTTTGCGCGCACTGGGCGACTTGCGGGCCGTCCCAGATCGCCTGCGCCTTGGTGAACGCCTCGGCATTCAAGGGATCAGCCGCCAGCCAGGCATGGAACTGCCGGGTCTGTTCCTCGTCCGGGCTGCCGAGCACGATGAGCCAGTCCAGCGCCTGGTCCATTGCGTTTGCAGCGTCCTGCGCCGAGTCTGGCGAAGGCGAGCGGTGGGTGTCCGTCACGGTGTTTCCTCGGCGGTGTCTGCGCACGGCTGTTTTTTTAAGTGAAGCGTAAAGTCGGGCAAGGGTAACAAAGCCCAATGATCAGTGCAGTCGATCCTGATGTGTGCCGGATCGTTCAGTCGCCATTCAGGCGTTCGGCAACGCCAATGCAAATGGACATGATCAGTTTCAATTCTTTCTGCACGGTGCTGAGGGAAACGCTCAGTTCATCGGCGATTTCCTGATAGCTGTGCCCGTGCAGGCGGCTGAGGATGAAAATCTGCTGCTGACGGGCGCTGAGTTCACTGAGGCTCACGTTCAAGCGCTCCAGCATCTGTTCGGCGTGGGCGGCGTCTTCGGCGCTGCTGGCGGGGGCGGCAATGCTGTGCACGACATCCTGCGGGACGTCGTCAACCATCGTCCGTGAATGAATCTTGCGCGCACGCAAATGGTCCAGGGCCAGATTGCGCGCAGTCTGGAAAACAAAGGGTTCAAGATGATCGATGGCCCGCTCGCTCAGCGCCCGCGTCACGCGCAGGTAGGTTTCCTGCAGCAGGTCTTCAGCGGTGCTGTGATTGTTGACCATCCGTTCCAGCGTGCGCAGAAGTGAGGTGCGCTGGGTGAGGAAGACGTGGTTGAAGCGCGATTGACTCACGGGGGAACCTGATCCATTTCGAGCGAATGATAATGCTTATCATCTGCCCGTTTGGTCAAGCCTTGATTTTGAATTGAAATCGAAAACCTGTGGGAGGTGGGGTGCTCGCGAAAGCGCTGTATAAGCCAACATGAATGTTGAATGACAGATCGTATTCGCGAGCAGGCTCGCTCCCACTGGGATTGGGAATTTATTCCGCGTTACACAGCGCCAGGCAGTTATCCAGCATGCGGTTGGAGAAGCCCCATTCGTTGTCGTACCAAGCCAGTACTTTCAGCAATTTGCCGCTGGATTTGGTGTGGTTGGCGTCGAAGATCGACGACAGCGGGTTGTGGTTGAAGTCACTGGAAACCAGCGGCAACGTGTTGTAACCCAAAATTTTCGAATGCTGGCTCGCGGCTTTCATCAGCGCGTTGACTTCTTCGGCGCTGGCTTCTTTTTTCAGTTGCACGGTCAGGTCCACCAGCGACACATTGATCACCGGCACCCGCACGGCCATGCCGGTCAGTTTGCCCGCCAGCTCCGGCAGAACCAGGCCCACCGCTTCGGCGGCGCCGGTCTTGCTCGGGATCATGTTCTGCGTGGCCGAACGCGCGCGGTACGGGTCGGTGTGGTAGACGTCGGTCAGGTTCTGGTCGTTGGTGTAAGCATGAATCGTGGTCATCAGACCGCTTTCGATTCCCAGCTCGCGGTGCAGCACCTGCGCCACCGGCGCCAGGCAGTTGGTGGTGCACGAAGCGTTGGAGATGATCTGGTGCGACTGGCGCAAAATGTCGTGGTTCACACCGTAAACCACAGTGGCGTCGGCGCCTTTGGCCGGTGCCGAGATGATCACTTTGCGTGCGCCGGCAGTAATATGCGCAGCGGCTTTGGCCCGGTCGGTAAAGAGACCGGTGCATTCGAATACCACGTCGATTTTTTCCGCAGCCCATGGCAACTCGGCCGGGTTGCGGATAGCGCTGACTGCAATGCGGTCGCCGTTGACCGTCAGGCTTTCGTTGTCATGTTCGACCTGTGCGTCGAATGTGCCGTGAACGGTGTCGTATTTGAGCAGATGAGCGTTGATCGAGCTGTCGCCCAAATCGTTGATGGCGACGATCTGCAAATCCTGTCGATAGCCTTGGGTATACAGTGCGCGTAGGACATTACGGCCGATGCGGCCAAAACCATTGATTGCGATTCGTAGAGTCATGGAACAGCGCCGCCGTCGTTTTGTTGTTGGAATTACAAGATTATTCGCATAAAAATAGAAAACAAGCCTTTTTAGTGGCAATATTTTGTTTTATCTACAACGAGTGACCTGAATCAACTGGTCCGAATGGTCAAAAAAACCGTCTGTCATTCCAACGACAACGGTGTTTGATCAGCATAGACAATCAGGTCGCCACATCCGTTAGCCTGGAGTTCTACACATGCATCCCCGCGTTCTTGAGGTCACCGAACGGCTTATCGCCCGCAGCCGCGCCACGCGTCAGGCTTACCTTGCACTGATTCGCGGCGCCGCGACGGATGGCCCGATGCGCGGCAAGCTGCAATGCGCCAACTTCGCCCATGGCGTGGCCGGCTGCGGCAGCGAAGACAAGCACAGCCTGCGGATGATGAACTCGGCGAACATCGCCATTGTTTCTTCATATAACGACATGCTCTCGGCGCATCAGCCGTACGAAGTGTTTCCCGAGCAAATCAAGAATGCCCTGCGCGAAATCGGCTCGGTCGGCCAGTTCGCTGGCGGCACTCCGGCGATGTGCGACGGCGTGACCCAGGGCGAGCCAGGCATGGAGCTGAGCCTGCCGAGCCGCGAAGTGATCGCCATGTCGACCGCTGTGGCGCTGTCGCACAACATGTTCGATGGCGCGCTGATGCTCGGCATCTGCGACAAAATCGTGCCAGGCCTGATGATGGGTTCGCTGCGCTTCGGTCATCTGCCGACGATCTTCGTACCGGGCGGGCCGATGGTCTCGGGGATTTCCAACAAGGAAAAAGCCGACGTGCGGCAGAAATACGCCGAAGGCAAGGCAACCCGCGAAGAGCTGCTGGAATCGGAGATGAAGTCCTACCACAGCCCGGGCACCTGCACTTTCTACGGCACTGCCAACACCAACCAGTTACTGATGGAAGTCATGGGCCTGCACTTGCCGGGCGCCTCTTTCGTCAACCCGAACACGCCGCTGCGTGATGCGCTGACCCGCGAAGCCGCGCATCAAGTGACGCGCCTGACCAAGCAGAACGGCAACTTCATGCCAATCGGCGAAATCGTCGACGAGAAGTCGCTGGTCAACTCGATCGTCGCGCTGCACGCCACCGGTGGCTCGACCAACCACACCCTGCACATGCCGGCCATCGCCATGGCTGCGGGCATTCAACTGACCTGGCAGGACATGGCCGACCTCTCTGAAGTCGTGCCAACCCTGAGCCACGTTTATCCGAACGGCAAAGCTGACATCAACCACTTCCAGGCCGCGGGCGGCATGTCATTCCTGATCCGCGAACTGCTTGCTGCAGGCCTGCTGCACGAAGACGTCAATACTGTCCTGGGCCACGGCTTGAGCAAATACACCAAAGAGCCATTCCTCGATAACGGTGAATTGGTCTGGCGCGAAGGCCCGGTCGACAGCCTCGACGAAAACATCCTGCGTCCAGTCGCGCGCGCGTTCTCCACGGAGGGCGGTTTGCGCGTGATGGAGGGCAACCTCGGTCGCGGTGTGATGAAGGTTTCGGCCGTGGCGCTGGAAAACCAGATCGTCGAAGCACCGGCGATGGTGTTCCAGGATCAACAGGATTTGGCCGACGCCTTCAAGGCTGGCCTGCTGGAAAAAGATTTTGTCGCGGTGATGCGCTTCCAGGGCCCGCGCTCCAACGGTATGCCCGAGTTGCACAAGATGACGCCGTTCCTTGGCGTGCTGCAGGATCGCGGCTTCAAAGTCGCATTGGTGACGGACGGACGTATGTCCGGCGCTTCGGGGAAAATCCCGGCGGCGATCCACGTCAGCCCGGAAGCTTATGTCGGCGGTGCTTTGGCGCGCGTGCAAGAGGGCGATATCATCCGCGTCGATGGCGTCAAAGGCACCTTGGAGCTTAAGGTGGACGCCGACGAATTTGCTGCGCGCGAACCCGCCAAAGGCCTGTTGGGCAACAACATCGGCAGCGGGCGCGAGCTGTTTGGTTTCATGCGTTTGGCCTTCAGCTCGGCGGAGCAGGGCGCCAGCGCCTTCACTTCTGCCCTGGAGACGCTTAATTGAAACTGGCTTTGGTCGGTGATATCGGAGGCACCAACGCGCGGTTCGCGTTGTGGAAAAACCAACAACTGGAATCGATTGAGGTCTTGGCTACCGCCGACCACGCCAGCCCGGAAGAGGCGATCAGCCTCTATCTGAGCGGGCTCGGTCTGGCGCCGGGTTCGATCGGTTCGGTGTGCCTGTCGGTGGCAGGTCCGGTCAGCGGCGATGAATTCAGGTTCACCAACAACCACTGGCGGCTGAGTCGCAAGGCGTTTTGCCAGGCCTTGCAGGTCGAGCAGTTGTTGCTGGTCAATGACTTCTCGGCGATGGCGCTGGGCATGACCCGATTGCAGCCTGACGAGTTTCGTGTGGTTTGCGAGGGTACGCCGGAGCCGTTGCGTCCTGCTGTGGTGATTGGGCCGGGCACTGGCCTTGGCGTCGGCACGTTGCTCGATTTGGGCGAAGGCCGGTTTGCCGCGTTGCCGGGCGAGGGCGGTCACGTCGATCTGCCGCTGAGCAGCCCGCGTGAAACACAGCTGTGGCAGCACATCCACAACGAGATTGGCCATGTCAGCGCGGAAACGGCGTTGAGCGGTGGTGGATTGCCGCGTGTTTACCGGGCGATCTGCGCGGTGGATGGTCACGAACCCAGGCTTGATACGCCGGAAGCCATCACGGCTGCGGGCCTCGCGGGCGACCCGATTGCGCTGGAAGTGCTGGAACAGTTCTGCTGCTGGCTCGGGCGTGTGGCCGGGAATAACGTACTGACTACTGGCGGTCGCGGCGGTGTGTACATCGTGGGTGGGGTGATTCCACGGTTTGCCGATTTCTTCCTCGAAAGTGGTTTCGCCCGCAGCTTTGCTGACAAAGGTTGCATGAGCGATTATTTCAAAGGCATTCCTGTGTGGCTGGTGACAGCGCCGTATTCCGGCCTCGTTGGCGCCGGTGTGGCGCTCGAACAGGCTTGAGACCGAGTCGCTTTCATCGCTGGCAAGCCAGCTCCCACAGGATTGAGGACATTCTCAGGATGTGTACAAGACCCTGTGGGAGCTGGCTTGCCAGCGATGGGGCCAGAACAGACAACAAATTTCCAAGGTTCATCAGGCATAATCCGCCCCAATTCCAACAACAAGGATGCCTTCGAAGTGAGCTCAGTCAACAAGTCGATATTGTTGGTCGATGACGACCAGGAAATACGCGAGTTGCTGGAAACCTACCTGACCCGCGCCGGGTTTCAGGTGCGGGCCACCGCCGATGGCGCCAGTTTCCGCCAGGCACTCAATGAGGCGCCGAGCGATCTGGTGATCCTCGACGTCATGCTGCCCGACGAAGATGGCTTCAGCCTCTGCCGTTGGGTGCGTCAGCATCCGCGTCAGGCGCAGGTGCCGATCATCATGCTCACCGCCAGTTCCGACGAAGCCGACCGCGTGATCGGTCTGGAACTCGGTGCCGACGACTACCTCGGCAAACCCTTCAGCCCCCGCGAACTGCAAGCGCGCATCAAGGCATTGCTGCGTCGTGCGCAATTTGGCCAGGAACGCAGTGGCAGTGAGGTGCTGGCGTTCGACGAGTGGCGGCTCGACATGGTCAGCCATCGGCTGTTCCACACTGATGGCGAAGAAGTGATCCTGTCCGGCGCCGACTTCGCCCTGCTGAAACTGTTCCTCGATCACCCGCAGGAAATCCTCGACCGCGACACCATCGGCAACGCTACCCGTGGCCGCGATCTGATGCCGCTCGATCGCATCGTCGACATGGCGGTGAGTCGCTTGCGCCAACGCCTGCGCGACACGGAAAAACCGCCACGGCTGATCCGCACCGTGCGCGGTAGCGGTTACCAACTGGCAGCCAACGTGGTTGCCGGCAATGGTCACTGAGTCGCTGCGTAAACTTGCCGCCAAGGTGCCGGTGCCGCGCTCGCTGCTCGGGCGGATGCTCCTGCTGACCTTGCTCGCGGTGTTGTTCGCACAGACGTTATCCAGCGTGATCTGGGTGTCGCAATTGCGCGCCACCCAGCTCGAAGGCCTGGTCACCAGCGCCCGCAGCCTTGCCCATTCGATGACCGCCAGCGTCAGCTATTTCCGCTCATTGCCGGTGGCGTATCGGCCGTTGGTGCTCGACCAGTTGCGCAGCATGGGCGGCACCCGGTTCGTGGTGACGCTCAACGATAAACCGTTGGGTATGGACGTGCTACCGGTCACGCCGCGTAAAGCGGCGGTGATGAAAGCGGTGGATGAAGTCCTGCGCCAGACCCTGGGCAATGACACCGATATTTCGGTGACATTTGTCAGCCCCGAAGACCTGCGGATTTTCAACGCCGGGTTGAAACTTGATGAACTGCCGCGTTCCTGGGCGCATTACGCCTTGACCCTTGAGCCGGTGAACCCGCCGGTACTGGTCACGCAGATTCAAATGGCGCCGGGCGAATGGCTGTACATCGCCTCGCTGTTGCCCGAGCCGTACACCAGCCTGGAAGAACAAGGGCTGCCGTCGCAACAGGTGTGGTTCATCGTCCTAACCAGCGGCTTTTTGCTGCTGTTCATCGGCCTGCTGGTGCACTGGCAGAGTCGGCCGCTCAAGCGTCTGGCGCGTGCCGCGCGGGATATGTCGCTGGGCGCCGACGTCGAGCCGGTGGCTGAGGGCGGCGGCAGCGAAGTGGTGGAAGTGGGCCGCGCGTTCAACAGCATGCGCGAACGCATCAGCCGTTACCTGACCGAACGCAGCCAATTGTTCAGCGCGATTTCCCATGACCTGCGCACGCCGATCACGCGTTTGCGCTTGCGCGTCGAGTTGCTTGAGGACGAGGCGTTGCAAGCGAAGTTCGGCCGTGATCTGGATGAGCTGGAGCTGCTGGTCAAAGGCGCGCTGCAATGCGTGAAAGACACCGATATCCACGAGAACATCGAACCGGTGGATCTCAACCATGTGCTCGATTGTCTGGTCGAGCCGTATCTGGCGCCCAACGGCAATGGTCGCGTGACCCAGCACGGGCGTGCGCTGGCGGCGTATTCGGGCAAGCCTTTGGCGTTGAAGCGTTGCATTGGCAACCTGATCGACAACGCGCTGAAGTATGGGCAGAACGCGCATTTGCATATCGATGACGATGAGAGTGCGTTTGTCCTGCACGTCGACGATGAAGGGCCGGGGGTGCCGGAGCAGCGGCTGGAGCAGGTGTTCGAGCCGCACTTTCGCTTGGCGGGGCAGCAGCAGGGTTATGGGCTTGGTCTCGGGATCGCGCGCAACATTGCCCATAGCCATGGTGGTGAGGTGACGTTGCAGAATCTGCGTGAGGGTGGCTTGCGCGTGACCCTGCAACTGCCGCGTTCGGCGGATTGAGTCAAAAGCTTTCCCTCACTGTAGAGACCGGTACATCCTTTACACATTAGACCGGGGACATCGTTTACACCTTTTCCAGGCTTGCTACGCGTTTAGCGCCGCGTTCAAGCCTGCCTAAACAGAAGGTGCAAAAGTACAACTCCCACACATCATCAGCCACCTCCTTCAGCGCGATCTCTTCGCCGATCAGTGCCTCTCCCAGAAAAATCAGCTGTCCTTTCCATTTGAACTCTCCGTTCGAACGAACCTTACGCACTTCAACGTCAGTGCCGTATTCAACCGCTGGCAGGTAACCGGGGTAGGGTCGTAACGACGGGCTATACACCGAAGCAGGTGGCTTCATGTCCAACGCGGTGTGCGGTCGAACCTGATTGAAGTCCTGGATGAAATCCTCAAAGGCCAATTGCTGGCGCACAAGATTTTCCGCAGGTGTTCGTAATACCGCTGCTTTCAGCGTTCGGTGCATCCGTTCGTGCCGGCCATTTTGGTCGGGACGGCCAGGCGTAATTGTCTCGACGTGAATTCCGTGCCTGATGAACCACACCGACAACTTCGATAAACGCGCCAAACCCGTTGATGCGAAGGGAGCGCCATTGTCCGTGCGAATCACATCCGGCAACCCAAACTCCCGGAAGGCCCACTCGAAGCCCTGCCGCGTCGGCTCCCCATGCGTGCTGGGCAATGCCCGGCAAAGCAGCAGATAGCGACTCATCTGGTCGGTAATGGTCAGCGGATAGCACCAATTGCCATCCTGCATTTTGAATTGCCCTTTGTAATCGGCACACCAGGTCTGATTGGGTTGATCGACCGGACGCAAATGCGTCGGAGCGCGTGGGCGCACGGGATAGGGGCGCCGCGCGGTGACCAGACCAGCCTTCTTCAACCATATCCCGGCGGTACTCGCGGCCGGCCAGTGGATATCCGGATCGGAGACGCGCAGACGATCAATGATCTGCTTAGGCCCCCGATCGGGATGCTCGTTTTTCTTGGTCAGCAGCGTGGCTATGATTTCGTCGGGCGTTTGATGAGGGCAATTCAATGGCTTACGCGATTGCTCTTTCAAGCCGTCCACGCCCAGTGCTGCATACCGTTCCAGCCACTTGTCGATGGTTGGACGGCTGACGCCATAGCGCCGACTTAATTGGCTTTTGGTGTAACTGCCGCCAAGCCAGTCGCTGACTAACTTCACTCGTTGATCCATTGGGGACTCTTGATTCCAGGGCATGGTCAGCACCTCCTGACCATGATTGATACCTGTAAACCATGTCCCCGGTCTCAAACGTAAAGGATGTACCCGGTCTTTACCCACCCTAGCCCTCTCCCAGAGGGAGAGGGGACTGATCGGGGGATGCTGCAGAGATACGCCGACCTGGAAGTCCGGTAGCGAATCCATAATCGACTCGATGTGACAGGTTGGCGGATAGCTCGGCACCACTCGGTCGGCCCCCTCTACCTCTGGGAGAGGGCTGGGGTGAGGGCTGTTCTTTGTCACGGATCGGTGACAAAACCCGCCCCCTTCGTTACAAGCCCGCCCCGGCCCGTTGTTTAGACTCCCGCAGTCATAACAACAAAAAAGGCCACCCATGGATCTCTTCCAACCCGGCTTCAGCAGTTGGCTGAACGCCCCTGCCCACCAGCAATGGCTCGCCGCCGAAGGCCTGCGCCTGCTGGAATTCGCCAAGGCGTCCAAACTGCCCGAAGGTTTCGGCAACCTCGACGAACGCGGCCATCTCCCCGCGAACGCGCAAGCCGAAACCATGAACACCGCGCGCATGACCCACAGCTTCGCCATGGCCCATATTCAAGGCTTGCCGGGTTTCGCCGAACTGGTTGATCACGGCATTGCCGCCCTGCGCGGGCCATTGCGTGATGCGCTGCACGGTGGCTGGTTCGCCGTCGCCGAACACCGCGATGACAACACCGGCAAAAACGCCTATCTGCATGCCTTCGTCGCCCTGGCCGCCAGTTCGGCCGTGGTCGCCAAACGCCCCGGCGCACAGGCATTGCTGGATGACGCCATCGACATCATCGACACCTGTTTCTGGAGCGAAGAAGAGGGCGCCATGCGCGAATTCTTCAACCGCGACTGGAGCGAAGAAGAAGCCTATCGCGGCGCCAACAGCAACATGCACGCGACCGAGGCATTCCTCGCGCTGGCCGATGTCACCGACGACACGCGCTGGCTGGTGCGTGCGCAACGTATCGTCGAGCGGGTGATTCACGGTCACGCTGCCGCCAACGGTTACATGGTCATCGAGCATTTCGATCGCGACTGGCAACCGCTGCGCGAATACAACCATGACAATCCCGCCGACGGTTTCCGTCCTTACGGCACCACCCCAGGCCATGGTTTCGAGTGGGCGCGGCTGTTGCTGCACCTCGAAGCGGCGCGGGTGCAGGCGGGTATGCTCACGCCGGGTTGGCTCGCCACCGACGCGCAAAAACTCTTCGAGAACAACTGCCGCAACGGCTGGGACGTCGATGGTTTGCCGGGCATCGTCTACACCCTCGACTGGGGCAACAAAGCCGTCGTCCGCCATCGCCTGCACTGGACGCACGCCGAAGCCAGCGCTGCTGCCAGCGCCCTGCTCAAACGCACTGGCGATGAGCAATACGAAACCTGGTACCGGCTGTTCTGGGAATTCTGCGAGGTGAATTTCATCGACCGCTGCGATGGCAGTTGGCACCACGAACTCAATCCGCAAAACACCCCAAGCGCCGATATCTGGGCGGGAAAACCCGATCTGTATCACGCCTGGCAAGCCGTGCTGATCCCTCGTCTACCCTTGTCACCGAGTATGGCGACTGCTTTGGCGCAGTTGTCCCAGAGCAGTCCTGTGTAACCATGTGGTGACATTCGCGCGTCCCTTCGTTACCTGCGAAGGGAATCGCCCTGTTTAAACTCCTGTGCAGCGCAAGCACCAGACTTGCATGCATAACAACAAGAAAGGTACATCTCAGATGAATGCGATTTCTCGCCTCGCTACTGTCATTTCTGTCGCCTCCCTGTTCCCGCTCGCAATTCTGCCTCTCAGTGTTTCCGCTGCCGAATCCAAAGGTTCGGTTGAAGTCGTGCACTGGTGGACGTCCGGTGGCGAAAAAGCTGCCGTTGATGTGCTCAAGGCCCAAGTCGAAAAAGACGGTTTCACCTGGAAAGACGGCGCTGTCGCCGGTGGTGGCGGTGCGACCGCCATGACCGTGCTGAAAAGCCGTGCCGTTGCCGGTAACCCGCCAGGCGTTGCCCAGATCAAGGGCCCGGACATTCAGGAATGGGCGTCGACCGGTTTGCTCGACACCGACGTCTTGAAAGACGTTGCCAAAGAAGAGAAGTGGGACAGCCTGCTCGACAAGAAAGTCTCCGATACCGTGAAGTACGACGGTGATTACGTGGCCGTGCCGGTGAACATTCACCGTGTGAACTGGCTGTGGATCAACCCGGAAGTCTTCAAGAAAGCCGGTATCACCAAGAACCCGACCACCCTCGAAGAATTCTACGCTGCGGGCGACAAGCTGAAAGCCGCGGGCTTCATTCCGCTGGCCCACGGCGGTCAGCCTTGGCAGGACAGCACCGTGTTCGAAGCCGTGGTGCTTTCGGTCATGGGTGTCGATGGTTACAAGAAAGCCCTGGTTGATCTGGACAACGGCGCGCTGACCGGTCCGGAAATGGTCAAGGCGCTGACCGAGCTGAAGAAAGTCGCGACCTACATGGACGTCGACGGCAAAGGCCAGGACTGGAACCTGGAAGCGGCCAAAGTCATCAACGGCAAGGCCGGCATGCAGATCATGGGTGACTGGGCCAAGTCCGAATGGACCGCCGCCAAGAAAGTCGCCGGCAAGGATTACGAGTGCGTAGCGTTCCCGGGCACCGACAAGGCGTTCACCTACAACATCGACTCGCTGGCGGTGTTCAAGCAGAAAGACAAGGGCACTGCTGCCGGTCAGCAGGACATCGCCAGAGTCGTGCTGGGTGAAAACTTCCAGAAAGTCTTCAGCATCAACAAAGGCTCGATCCCGGTTCGCAACGACATGTTGAACAACATGGACAAGCTCGGCTTCGACTCCTGCGCACAAACCGCTGCCAAGGACTTCCTGGCGGATGCCAAATCCGGTGGTTTGCAGCCGAGCATGGCGCACAACATGGCGACCACGCTGGCCGTGCAAGGCGCGTTCTTTGATGTCGTGACCAACTACATCAACGACCCGAAAGCCGACCCGGCCGACACCGCCAAGAAACTCGGCGCAGCGATCAAGTCCGCCAAGTAATGCTTGGACCTGTAGGAGTGAGCTTTTGTGGTGAGGGGATTTATCCCCGTTGGGTTGCGCAGCGACCCCAGAAAGTTGCAGCGGCGCAGTTTCAGAAACACCGCATGCAATGGTTTTGCGACTGCTTCGCAGCCGAACGGGGATAAATCCCCTCGCCACAGGGCTCACTCCTACAGGGAAATGCCCTTGTCATCTTTATTCTGGATTTCCCCATGAGTTCTGTTGCTGTGTTCAGCAAGGCCTCGCCGTTCGATGCATTGCAGCGCTGGCTACCCAAACTGGTGCTGGCGCCGAGCATGTTCATCGTGCTGGTGGGCTTCTATGGCTACATCCTGTGGACGTTCGTGCTGTCGTTCACCACCTCGACGTTCCTGCCCAACTACAAGTGGGCCGGTCTGGCGCAATACGCACGGTTGTTCGACAACGACCGCTGGTGGGTTGCGAGCAAAAACCTCGCGGTGTTCGGTGGCATGTTCATCGGCATCACGCTGGTGATTGGTGTGCTGCTGGCGGTGTTCCTCGACCAGCGCATCCGTCGTGAAGGCTTTATCCGCACCATTTACCTGTACCCGATGGCGCTCTCGATGATCGTCACCGGTACCGCATGGAAATGGCTGCTCAACCCGGGCATGGGCCTGGACAAACTGTTGCGTGACTGGGGCTGGGAAGGCTTCCGTCTCGACTGGCTGATCGACCCTGATCGCGTGGTTTATTGCCTGGTGATCGCCGCTGTCTGGCAAGCCTCGGGCTTCATCATGGCGATGTTCCTTGCCGGCCTGCGTGGCGTTGATCAATCGATCATCCGTGCTGCACAGATCGATGGCGCGAGCATGCCGATGATCTACTGGAAAGTGGTGCTGCCAAGCCTGCGTCCGGTGTTCTTCAGTGCGGTAATGATCCTCGCGCATATCGCGATCAAGAGCTTCGACCTGGTCGCGGCGATGACCGCCGGTGGTCCGGGTTATTCCTCCGACCTGCCAGCGATGTTCATGTATTCCTTCACCTTCAGTCGCGGCCAGATGGGCATGGGCTCGGCCAGTGCGATTCTGATGCTCGGTGCGATCCTCGCGATCATCGTGCCTTACCTGTATTCCGAGCTGAGGACCAAGCGCAATGACTAGTCTCGCTGCCAAACCTGCTATCAGCCTGAGTCGCATCGCGATCTACGCGGTGCTGATCCTCGCCGTACTGCTTTATCTGGTGCCGCTGGTGGTCATGTTGCTGACCAGCTTCAAAACCCCGGAAGACATCAGCACCGGCAACCTGCTGAGCTGGCCAACCGTGGTCAGCGGCATCGGCTGGGTCAAGGCCTGGGCCACGGTTGACGGTTACTTCTGGAACTCGATCAAGATCACCGTTCCGGCGGTGATCATCTCCACCGCCATCGGCGCGTTGAACGGTTATGTGCTGTCGTTCTGGCGCTTCCGTGGTTCGCAGCTGTTCTTCGGTCTGCTGTTGTTCGGCTGCTTCCTGCCGTTCCAGACCGTGCTGCTGCCAGCCTCGTTCACCCTCGGCAAAATGGGCCTGGCAAGCACCACCACCGGCCTGGTGTTTATCCACGTGGTGTACGGTCTGGCGTTTACTACGCTGTTCTTCCGTAACTACTACGTGAGCATCCCGGATGCGCTGGTGAAAGCCGCACGCCTTGATGGCGCGGGTTTCTTCACGATTTTCCGGCGGATCATTCTGCCGATGTCGACGCCGATCATCATGGTCTGCCTGATCTGGCAGTTCACCCAGATCTGGAACGACTTCCTGTTCGGTGTGGTGTTCTCCAGCGGTGATTCGCAACCGATCACGGTGGCGCTGAACAACCTGGTCAACACCAGCACCGGCGCCAAGGAATACAACGTTGATATGGCAGCGGCGATGATCGCCGGCCTGCCGACCCTGCTGGTCTATGTGGTCGCAGGCAAGTATTTCGTGCGCGGGCTGACGGCCGGCGCAGTCAAGGGGTAATCATGGCAACGCTCGAACTTCGCAACGTAAACAAGACCTACGGTGCCGGCCTGCCGGACACCCTGAAGAACATCGAACTGTCGATCAAGGAAGGCGAATTCCTGATCCTCGTCGGCCCGTCGGGCTGCGGCAAATCGACGTTGATGAACTGCATTGCCGGTCTGGAAACCATCACTGGCGGCGCGATCATGATCGGTGACCAGGACGTCAGCGGCATGAGCCCGAAAGATCGCGACATCGCCATGGTGTTCCAGTCCTACGCGCTGTACCCGACCATGAGCGTGCGCGAGAACATCGAGTTCGGTCTGAAGATTCGCAAAATGGCCCAGTCGGCGATCGACGAAGAAGTCGCGCGTGTCGCCAAGCTGTTGCAGATCGAACATTTGCTGAACCGTAAACCGGGTCAGCTCTCCGGTGGTCAGCAACAGCGCGTGGCCATGGGCCGTGCCCTGGCGCGTCGTCCAAAGATCTATCTGTTCGACGAACCGCTGTCCAACCTCGACGCCAAGCTGCGCGTCGAGATGCGTACCGAAATGAAACTGATGCACCAGCGCCTGAAAACCACCACGGTCTACGTGACCCACGACCAGATCGAAGCGATGACCCTGGGCGACAAAGTGGCGGTGATGAAGGACGGCATCATTCAGCAGTTCGGTACGCCGAAAGAGATCTACAACGACCCGGCCAACCTGTTCGTGGCGAGCTTCATCGGTTCGCCGCCGATGAACTTCATCCCGCTGCGTCTGCAACGCAAGGACGGTCGTCTGCTGGCGCTGCTCGACAGCGGTCAGGCGCGTTGTGAACTGCCGATGAGCATGCAGGACGCCGGGCTTGAAGATCGCGAAGTGATCCTCGGTCTGCGCCCGGAGCAGATCGTTCTGTCGAACGGCGAGGGCAATGGCCTGCCAAGCATTCGTGCCGAAGTGCAGGTCACCGAGCCGACCGGCCCGGACACGCTGGTGTTCGTCAATCTGAATGAAACCAAAGTCTGCTGCCGTCTGGCGCCGGACGTGGCACCGCAGGTGGGCGAGAGCCTGACGTTGCAATTCGATCCGTCGAAAGTGTTGTTGTTTGATGCCAATACCGGTGAGCGCCTCGGCACTGCCGGCCAACCACAGACCGATGCGCGGTCTGCGAACGTGGCGCAATTCAAAGGCCGCTGAATATTTGATGTAGGAGAGGGCTTTTGTGGCGAGGGGATTTATCCCCGTTGGGTCGCGTAGCGGCCCCATAAAAGCGGGGTCTGCTGCGCAGCCCGACGGGGATGAATCCCCTCGCCACAGGGCTCGCTCCCACAAAGGAGCACGCGGTGGATGGTTTGTCATTCGTCGCAATTTATGTAAACCGCGTTAGATAAAAACAGTTAATAACAATAAAGACGAGGATGTAGGGATGAAAAAGAAACACGTCAATGCCCGGTTGATCTGCCAAGTGTCAGCTGCGGCGGCATTGGTGCTGGCCGGTAACGCGATGGCCGCGGATGCCTTCAGCTCCGATTCCAAATGGATGACCGGCGATTGGGGTGGTGAGCGGACCAAGCTGATCGAGCAGGGTATCGACATCAAGGCCGACTACGTTGGGGAAGTCGGTGGCAACCTGCACGGTGGCTACAACGACGACAAGACCGCGCGTTACGCCGACCAGTTTGGTCTGGGCGTGGCACTCGATCTGCAAAAGCTGTGGGGCTGGGATAACACCCAGGCGAAGATCCAGCTGACCAATCGTAACGGTTACAACATCTCCAACGATCGCGTTGGCGATCCGCGTGCCGGCACCTTGAGTTCGTCGCAAGAAGTGTATGGCCGTGGCCACATGGTGCGTCTGACCCAGTTGTGGATTCAGCACCAGTTCTTCGACAACAAGCTCGACGTCAAGGCCGGTTACTTCGGCGAAGGCGAAGACTTCAACACCTTCCCGTGCGATTTCCAGAACCTGGCGTTCTGCGGTTCGCAAGTGGGTAACTGGGCGACCAACATCTGGTACAACTGGCCGGTTAGCCAAGCCGCGATTCGCGTGAAGTACAACATCAACGACGAGCTCTACGCGCAGATTGGTGCGTACAACCAGAACCCGTCGCAGCTGGAACACGGCAACGGCTTCAAACTCAGCGGCAGCGGCACCGCCGGTACTGTTCTGCCAGTCGAATTGGTCTGGTCGCCGAAGGTCAACAGCCTGCCGGGCGAATACCGTGTCGGTTACTACAAGAGCACGGCGGATGCCGACGACGTTCGCGAAGACGTCAACGGGTTCGACGCTGCTACCACTGGCGACGCCTACAAAACCCACAGCAGCAAAAGCGGCTACTGGTTCGTGGCGCAACAGCAACTCACCAGCCACAACGGTGATGCTTCGCGCGGTCTGAACATCGCGGCGAACGCCACGTTCCACGACAAAGACACCAACTTCATCGACAACTACCAGTCGGTGATGTTTGTCTACAAAGGCCCATTCGACGCGCGTCCAAAGGATGACGTCGGTATCGGCGCGGCGCGTATCCACGTCAACGACGACGTGAAGAAAAACGCCGAGTTGCTTAACGTTTCCAACGGTGTTTCGGACTACGACAACCCGGTGTTCTCGCCGATTCGTGAAACCGAATACAACTACGAGATCAACTACGGCTTCCACGTCACCAACTGGCTGACCGTACGTCCTAACCTGCAATACATCACTCACCCGGGCGGTGTGGATGCAGTGGACAACGCATTGGTCGCTGGCCTGAAAATTCAGTCTACGTTCTAACGCGTCTGCGATAAGCTCCTCTCTATGTGCGCATATTTGCGGACAGCCAAGGCTGTCCGCTTTTTTTTGTGACATAGGTCTGATGTGTTGCTTGATGATTTTTGTGGCTGGAGAGTTTTTGTGGTGAGGGGATTTAGCGAAACGTCGCACCGCCCCGTTCGGCTGCGAAGCAGTCGCAAATCCGTAAAACGCCGTCTGACTGATACGCCTCATTGAATGGTTTCAGGGCCGCTTCGCGACCCAGCGGGGATAAATCCCCTCGCCACAAAGTGCTATGCAAGGCTTTAGGATTGATAAGTACCCCCATGATTTTCAGGACCGTGGCAAATGCATGAGCATCCGCTACAACGCTTCTTCAAATCCCTGCGCGAACAACCGGTGTTCGCCTGGGAGCGCTATCAGATGCGCGACGTGTTGGTGATCGATCATCCGCTGTGTCAGGCGGTGTTCAGTCGTCAGGGTGCGCAGTTGCTGCACTTTCAGCCGCGCGGGCAAAAGCCGTGGTTGTGGTGTGCGGCGAAGTGGCCGCATGTCGGTGCGATCCGCGGCGGGGTGCCGGTTTGCTGGCCGTGGTATGGCCGTCATCCCAGCGAAAACGCGTGGCCGTCGCATGGCTGGGCACGACTGCTCGACTGGAAGTTGCTCGACAGCAGCAGCGCCGATGACGGCGTGCGCCTGCATTGGCAATTGCAGCTGTGCGACTGGCAGGTCGACCTGCACGCACACTTGGGTGAACGCATGGAATTACGCCTGAGCACCGAGCATCAGGACGACATGCCGTGCCAGTTGAGCCAGGCTTTGCATGCTTACTGGCGTATTGGCGATGTCGGTGAGATAGCGCTGTCTGGGCTCGAAGGTGCGCAGGGTTACGACCAGTTGAACCGCCAGATTTGCCAGCAGGAAGGCGAGTTGCGGGTTGATGGCGGTTGTCAGCGAGTGTTTCAGCATGACGGCGAATTACAGCTCAAGGATCACGCCTGGCAGCGCGAGTTGTGCATCGATACCGGTGACAGTGCCGACACGGTGGTCTGGCATCCGGGCTCGCGGCCGCTGTTGGGCGTGAGTTGGGATGAGGTGTTGGAGTTTGTTTGCGTGGAAGCGGCGGCGGGCGGGACGGACAGCTTGCACCTGGCGCCGGGGGAGAAGGCGCATCTGAGCTTGCAGGCGTGGGCCGCGGCTTAGTGAAATGATGATGACATTGTTGCCCCTCACCCTAGCCCTCTCCCGGAGGGAGAGGGGACCGAATGGGGGATGCTTAAGAGTTACGCCGACGTGAAAGTGCAGTACTGAATCTAAAATCGACTCGATCATTCGGGTCGATGGACAGCGCAAGACACCTCGGTCGGCCCCCTCTCCCTCTGGGAGAGGGCAGGGGTGAGGGGCTTTTGGTCTTTAGTTGAACTCGTCACCCACCGGATACCGGCTGGCGTTCAAGCTCTCTTTGATCTTGCGCAGATGCGGCTGGAAATCCACCCCGCGACGCAGGGTCATCCCCGTCGCCAGCACATCCAGCACCGTCAACTGAATGATCCGCGAGGTCATCGGCATATAGATGTCGGTGTCTTCCGGCAGCGGAATGTTCAGGCTCAAGGTACTGGCCTTGGCCAGCGGCGAATTCTCCGCCGTCAAACCCAACACCGAAGCGCCGTTCTCGCGAGCAATGCGCGCAACCTCGACCAGCTCACGGGTGCGGCCGGTATAGGAAATGATCACGAACAGTTCACCGGTGTGCGCCACCGAAGCAATCATCCGCTGCATCAATACATCGGCGTGCGCCGTGACCGCAAGGTTGAAGCGGAAGAATTTGTGCTGCGCATCCAGCGCCACCGGTGCAGAAGCGCCGAGGCCGAAGAAGTGGATCTGCCGCGCCTGAATCAACAGGTCGACGGCGCGGCTGATCAGGTTCGGGTCCAGCGCCTGGCAAGCACTGTCCAGGGATGCGATGGCGCTGCCGAAAATCTTTTGCGTGTACGCCTCGGGATTGTCATCGGCTTCCACCGCACGGCTGACATACGCCGCGCCGCTGGCCAGGCTCTGCGCCAGTTGCAGCTTGAGCTCGGGATAACCGCTGACACCGAATGAACGGCAGAAACGATTGACCGTCGGTTCGCTCACCGACGCGGCCTGGGCGAGGGCGGCGATGCTGAAGCGGGTGGCCTGCTGCGGGTTGAGCAGGATCACCTCGGCGACTTTGCGTTCGGCCTTGTTCAGGTCTTCAAGGCGACTCTGGATCTGTTCCAGTAAATTTCGCACGCGGTCCATATGGAATTCCTAATTCACCTGCGCAAAGTTGCGCCGGGCTATGCAAATTGGGCCTTTGATATGGCCCGTAACGGTGGCCTATCCTACTGATGGCTCCGACCGACCACCACTCGGAATCTGTATTTTGCGAAAATGTTGTGGTTATTACTACATTTTCCCTTGAGTGATGCCTTGAAAAAAGGTATTTGTAGCTTAACTTGATAAAAGAACAAACATCATGCCTTCGATTACGGTTGAACCGTGCACCTTTGCCTTGTTCGGCGCTCTTGGCGATCTGGCCCTGCGCAAGCTGTTTCCTGCCCTTTATCACCTCGATGGCGCTGACTTGTTGCACGAGGACACGCGCATCATCGCGTTGGCCCGTGAAGCAGGCAGCGAGCAGCAGCACATGGCGTTCATCGCCGCCGAATTGCGCCGCTACGTCGGCAAAGAGCTGGACGAAGCCGTCGCCGAGCGTTTTCTCGCTCGCCTGACCTACCTGCACGTCGACTTCCTCAAGGCCGAAGACTATGTCGCGCTGGCCGAACTGGCTGGCAGCACGCAACGCATGATTGCCTACTTCGCCACGCCGGCAGCGGTGTACGGCGCTATTTGCGAGAACCTGGCGAAAGTCGGTCTGGCGGAAAATACCCGCGTGGTCCTCGAAAAGCCGATCGGTTCCGATCTGGAGTCCTCGCGCAAGGTCAACGACGCCGTGGCGCAGTTCTTCCCGGAGAACCGTACCTACCGCATCGACCATTATCTGGGCAAAGAAACCGTTCAGAACCTGATTGCCCTGCGTTTCGCCAACAGCCTGTTCGAAACCCAGTGGAACCAGAATTACATCTCCCACGTGGAAATCACCGTGGCCGAGAAGGTTGGCATCGAAGGCCGCTGGGGTTACTTCGACAAGGCTGGCCAACTGCGTGACATGATCCAGAATCACCTGTTGCAGTTGCTTTGCCTGATCGCCATGGACCCGCCGGCCGACTTGTCCGCCGACAGCATCCGTGACGAGAAAGTAAAAGTGCTCAAGGCGCTGGCACCGATCAGCCCGGAAGGCCTGACCACGCAGGTTGTGCGCGGTCAGTACATCGCCGGTTACAGCGAAGGCAAATCGGTAACGGGCTACCTCGAAGAACCGAATTCCAACACCCAGAGCGACACCGAAACCTTCGTCGCCCTGCGTGCCGACATCCGCAACTGGCGCTGGGCCGGCGTACCGTTTTACCTGCGCACCGGCAAGCGCATGCCGCAGAAACTGTCGCAGATCGTCATCCATTTCAAAGAACCGTCGCACTACATCTTCGCCCCGGAGCAGCGCCTGCAGATCAGCAACAAACTGATCATCCGCCTGCAACCGGACGAAGGTATTTCGCTGCGCGTGATGACCAAAGAACAGGGCCTGGACAAAGGCATGCAACTGCGCAGCGGCCCGCTGCAACTGAATTTCTCCGACACCTGGCGTAGCGCACGAATCCCCGATGCCTACGAGCGGTTGTTGCTGGAAGTGATGAACGGCAATCAGAACCTGTTTGTCCGTAAAGATGAAATCGAAGCCGCGTGGAAATGGTGTGACCAGCTGATCGCCGGGTGGAAAAAATCCGGTGACGCGCCCAAGCCGTATGCGGCCGGGTCGTGGGGGCCGATGAGCTCCATTGCATTGATCACGCGGGACGGGAGGTCGTGGTATGGCGATATCTGAAGTGAAACTGCCCGCGGGCGTGAACGCTCACGAATTCAAGAGCCCGGTGCTGTTGGCCGAAGGTCTGGCGCTGAATGTGGCCAAGCAACTGAGTGATGCCATCGCAGCACGCGGCAACGCCGTGCTGGTGGTGTCTGGCGGTCGCAGCCCGGTCGCGTTTTTCCAGCACCTGGCCAAGCAGGAACTGGACTGGTCGAAGGTCGTTGTGACCCTTGCCGACGAGCGCTGGGTGCCGGTTGAACACGCCGACAGCAATGCTGGTTTGCTCAAGCAGTACCTGCTCAAAGGCCCGGCAGCGAAGGCGCAGTTCCTCAGCCTCTACAGTGCTGCGGCGAACGTCGAGCAAGCCGCTGAAAACGCCGACCGCTTGCTCGCCGAGCTGCCGCCGATCGATGTGCTGGTACTGGGCATGGGTGATGACGGTCACACCGCGTCGCTGTTTCCTGGCAGCCCGAATCTGACTGAAGCACTGCAAGTCGACGGCACTCGCCGTTGCTGGCCGATGCTGGCGCCGAGCGTGCCGCGTCAGCGTCTGACCATGAGCCGTGCGCTGCTCGCTTCGGCCAGGCACAAGATTCTGTCGATTTCCGGTCAATCGAAACTGACCACACTGAATGCCGCACTGGCATCCGACGTCGCTGCCATGCCGGTGCGCGCGTTTCTGCAACCTACGTTAGAGATTTACTGGTGCCCATGAGCCAAGGAACAGCCGCTATGACAATCCCATCCCCGACCGTTTCCATGGCGGACAAAGTTGCCCTGATTGACAGCCTCTGCGCCAAGGCGCGGATCCTGCCGGTAATCACCATCGCCCGTGAACAGGACGTGCTGCCGCTGGCCGACGCCCTGGCCGCCGGTGGCCTGACCGCGCTGGAGGTGACCCTGCGCTCGCAGTTCGGCCTCAAGGCCATCCAGATCCTGCGTGAGCAACGTCCGGAGCTGATGACCGGTGCCGGCACCGTATTGGATCGCAACATGCTCGCGGCGGCTGAAGCAGCGGGTTCGCAATTCATCGTCACCCCGGGCATCACCCGTGATCTGCTCGAAGCCAGCGTCGACAGCCCGATTCCACTGTTGCCAGGCATCAGCAACGCCTCCGGCATCATGGAAGGCTACGGTCTGGGTTATCGCCGCTTCAAACTGTTCCCGGCTGAAGTCAGCGGTGGCGTAGCAGCGATCAAAGCCCTCGGCGGCCCGTTCGGTGAAGTGAAATTCTGCCCGACTGGCGGCGTCGGCCCGGCCAATATCAAGAGCTACATGGCGCTGAAAAACGTCATGTGCGTGGGCGGTAGCTGGATGCTGGATCCTGAGTGGATCAAGAACGGCGACTGGGCGCGTATTCAAGAATGCACTGCCGAGGCGTTGGCGCTGCTGGACTGATGCTGCCGGACTGATTGTTACCAAACACTTCGTTGTGTGTTCTACGGCTTTACGGTGCGCTTGGTCGGTGCACCGTTTTTTTTTGCCCGCAGAAAATCCAGCATCAAAAGATCGCAGCCTTCGGCAGCGCCTACAAAAGCACGTTACGACGCGATACATAGTTACCGCACACAGGTTTTTGCGTAGCGCTAATCTGCGTTCATCTTATGGAAGAGAGAACGCGTCATGGATCGAGACTCTGCAACAGCCTCACCGAACCCCGTGTATCAGTTGGCCCCCGAACAAATCGCCGGGCCGTATTTCCGTAACCCGCAACTATTGCGCCGCAACATCAGCGAAGGTGCAGATGGTCTGCCACTGCTGTTGCGCCTGAGCATTGTCGATGCCATGACCGGTGAGCCGGTGAGCGGCGCGCTGGTGGATATCTGGCATTGCAATGCGCGAGGCGCGTATTCGGGCTGGAGCCGCATCAACCCGGACCTTGAAGTCGAATCCGACGCCATCGGTTCAATCCCGCGTACCGACGATGACACCTACCTGCGCGGAAGCCAGTTCTGCGATAAAAAAGGCAAGGTGCGTTTCACCACGATCTATCCGGGCTTCTATGCCGGCCGCGCACTGCACATTCATGTGGCGGTGCGCATGGTGACCGGCAGCGAATATCTTGAAGAGCGCAACGTCGCCTGGGTCGGCCAGTTGTACTTTCCCGAGGTCGTCTCGCGCTCGGTGCTCAATGCCAAAGCCTATCGCGGGCGAGCCTCGGCGGCGCTGAACAATGTCGAGGACAGCATCTACGCTGGCATGGGCGGCGAAGCTTCGACCCTGGCCGTGTGGCCGATCGGCCGCGACACCTATGAAGACGGCTTCTTCGGACACCTGACCATCGGCATCGACACCTTCGCGGTGTCGTCGCAGATCAAGCCCGAGGACTTCGACAAATACACCGTCTAGGCCAACTAACGCAGTTCGTTCAGCGCGCGGGTGAGCAATTGCATTTCACCCGCGGTGGTGGTCAGCCCCGGCGTTATCCGGATGCACGGCCCGCACGCGGCACCGGTGCGCACCACGGTGAACAGATTGAAGTCGTTGAGCAAACGCTCGGCCATCGCCTGTTGATCGTCATGGCGAGTGAAACGCAGCGCCGTGATCCCGCAATAAAGGCGCGGATCGTCCGGCGTCAGCACCTCGATGCCCGGCAAATGACGCACGGCGCTGACCCACAGGTTACGCAGGTAATTCAGGCGCGCACCCTTGGCCGCGGCACCGCCGAGTGAGCGATGCTCCTCGAAGACCAACGGCAACGTCATCAGCGCCGGGATGTTGGGTGTGCTGTACGAGGTGCGGGCGCGGATGTCGTTGATGGGGTAATGCATCTCGCCCATGTCCGGGTCGATGTCGCCAAGGCGCTGCGGGGCGATATAGAGGAAGCCAAGTGTCAGCGGGGCGCCGATCCATTTGTGCAGGTTGTACCCGGCGAAGGCGATGCCCAGTGCTTCGAAGTCGAACTCGATTTGCCCGAGGGCGTGGGCACCATCAAGGATGATGTCGACCCCGTGCTCCTTGGCCAGCGCGGCAATCGCCTGTACCGGCATCACCAGACCCGTGCGATGGGTGACGTGCGTCAGGGCCATCAGTTTCAATTTCGGGTGACGGATGAACGTTTCACGGTAGGCGTCCAGCAGGCTGTCGAAGCTCGCCGGATGCGCATGGGCGATTTCAATGACTTCAACGCCGCGATGCTTGGCCAGCCAGCGCATGGCACCCTTGACCGTGTCGTACTCAAGGTCGCAGATCAGCACCTGATCGCCCGGCTCCAGGCGGTTGTAATTGCGGATCAGCGATTGCAAGCCCTCGGTGGCATTGCGCGTGAAAGCGACACTCTGTGCGCGCACGCCGATCAGCTCGGCCAGTTGTGCACGGATGTCGAGATTGTCGTGTTGCTCGAACCGCTGGCGCACGTACACCGAGTTGCTGGTGTTGATCAGCTCTACGTTACGTTGGTACTCCTCGATCACCGTGCGCGACATACGCCCGAAATAACCGTTTTCCAGGTTCACGGGGCCGGGTTGAACGTCGTAACGGTCGGAGAACGTTTGCCAAAAGGCTTCGTCACGGGCGCGGCGGGTGTTATCGGGCATGGCGGCTGGCTCTAAAGAGGAGGGCGCTTCAGTGGCGCGGGGCGGGTTTGCCATGTTTGGCGCGCAGCGGTTCGAGCAAGTCCGATAAGCCGTTGTGGTCGATCTCCTGCATCAGCGCAAGCAGGCCGCCCAGTTCGCCGTTAGGAAAACCCTCGCGGGCAAACCAGTTCAGGTAAGGCCCCGGCAGGTCGGCGATGATCCGACCCTTGTATTTGCCGAAAGGCATTTCGCGGGTGATCAGCAGTTCGAGTTTTTCGGGATTCATCAGTGAGATCGTCTGGCTTCAAATCAGAGTGGAAAATACAGGCATTCTGCATGCAGGCCAAATGACAGATCATGCAAATAACCACAATACAGATAGTTCATTTAACTTTAAGTTGTTGATTTATAAAGGTTTTATAGTTTTTAAAAAGCTGGCACGCACACTGCAATATCCCTTGCATCTTCCACCGATCGCAAGGAATTGAAAAATGACCGACATGAATAAAGAAGCCATCTCTGTACTCAATGACCTGATTGAAACCTGCAAGGACGGTCAGGAAGGGTTCAAGACTTGCGCCGAAGACATCAAGCATCCAGAACTGAAAACCCTGTTTGTCACTCGCTCTGCCGATTGCGCGACCGCAGCTGCTGAACTGCAAGCGGCCGTACGTTCGATGGGCGGCGATCCGGAAACTTCCACCAGCGTCAGCGGTGACCTGCACCGTCGCTGGGTCGACGTCAAAGCCATGTTCACCGGCAAGGACGAAGAGGCTGTGCTGAACGAAGCCGAGCGCGGTGAAGACCATGCGCTGAAGGCTTATCGTGAAGCCATCGAGAAAATCAACAAGCACAATCTGGTCGGCATTCGTGATCTGGTTGAGCGCCAATACCATGGCGTACAACGCAACCATGACCAGGTGAAAGCCCTGCGTAACCAGGCTCGCGCACGCTCGTAAGCGTTCGTAGCCCACAAAAAACGCCAGCTAGTCTGGCGTTTTTTTATGTGTCCGGGAAAGCAGAAGCAGAAGCAGAAGCCCCTCGCCCTAGCCCTCTCCCAAAGGGAGAGGGGACTGACCGAGTTGTTTATTCGAGGTCCATCGACCTGACAGTCCGAGGTGAATGTAGATCTCAAGAACAACACAGATCGGCTCCCTTTCCCCTCTACCCCTTGGGGGCGGTCCGACGTTTCGGGAGGGCTGGGGTGAGGGGGAAAAGCTCCCACTGACACTCCTCTAATCAATCAACCAATGCTGATCGCTGGCAAAGTCGGCAGCGTCACCGTCTGCTGCTTGCGCGGCGCCAGAATCTCAGCCTCGCCATCCACCACCAACTCATCGCGCTGGTTGAACACGCGAGTGGCAATGCGCACACGAAACTTCGGCAGTTTTTCGAGGATTTCCAGGCGCACTGTCAGCGTGTCGCCGATCTTCACCGGCTTCTGAAAGCTCATCTGCTGGCCGATATAAATAGTGCCCGGCCCAGGCATTTCGCAAGCCACTGCTGCACTGATCAGCGCACCGCTGAACATACCGTGCGCAATGCGCTCCTTGAACATACTGGCGGCGGCAAACTCGGCGTCCAGGTGCACCGGGTTGTGGTCGCCGGACATCGCGGCGAACAGCTGAATGTCGCGTTCTTCGACGGTCTTGCTGTAGCTGGCGGTCTGGCCGACTTCGAGGGCTTCGTAAGGGATGTTGGTAACCTGGGTCATCGGTCTTGATTCCTGTGACGGATTAAATGAATCCACAAAAAATTATTCGCTGCGGTGAGGGCGTTGATGGCCCAGCGCCTGGTCGATCCAGGCCAGCACATCGGCGATCACTTCGTCGCGGTTGGTTTCGTTGAACAATTCGTGCCGCGCCTGTGGGTAGATCTTCAGTTGCAGGTTCTGGCTGCCGGCTGTGCTTAATGCATTGGCCAGATCTGTCAGACGCTTGCCGTCACTCACCGGATCACATTCGCCGCCGATCACCAGCAACGGCAGGCCCGGGTCGATCTGGGCGAGATTGGACGCTTTGCTGATTTGCTGCAAGCCGCCGAGCAAGTCGATCCACAGCTGATTGGTGCAGCGAAAGCCGCACAGCGGATCGGCGGCATACTTGTCGACCTCGGCCGGATCGCGGCTCAGCCAGTCGAACGGCGTGCGCACCGGTTTGAATTTTTTGTTGAACGAGCCGAACGACAACCATTCGATCAGCGCACTGCGGCCCTTGCCGCCCTGACGCAGTTTTTCGAAGCGGGCAATCTGTCGCGCGGCGCCATACAGAGCCACCGGCTGGAAGTTCGAGCCGCTGAGAATCGCCCCCTGCAGACTGGCGCTGTGGTGCAGCAGATAACCCTGAGCGAGATAGCTGCCCATGCTGTGGCCGAGCAGGATGATGGGTACACCGGGGTGTTGCTGGCCGATGTGTTGATTGAGGCTGGCGAGGTCGCCGACCACTTTGCACCAGCCATCGTCATCGGCGAAATGCCCGAGGGTACCGTTTTCGGCAGTAATGCCATGTCCACGCAGATCCGGGGCGTACACGCCGTATCCTTTGTCGCAAAACGTGTCGGCCAATCGTGCGTATCGAGCGCTGTGTTCAGCCATGCCGTGAGCCAGCAGAACCACCGCTTTGAGCGGCGCGAGCGGCAACCAGCGATTGACGTACAGGCGGCTGCGGTCACTCGCATCCAGCCATAGGGTGTCGTGGGTCATGGCGATTCCTTTGCTCAGAGTCGGGACATTGTATAGCGCGTCTGATCAGCCCACGCCACGGCAGGAAGATTCACACGATCAATGACGGCTTTGCCCTTATTTGCCTGAATGGCCATAACTGCTAGTGTCCGTGAAGCTCCGCTTTTTCAGAAATGACAGAAAGCGGCCCGGATCGGCTCAGGTAAAGAGGACAAGAACAATGCAACCTGATTTCTGGAACGACAAACGCCCGGCCGGCGTACCGCTGGACATCGACATGGGCGAGTTCAAGTCGGTGATCGAGGTGTTTGAGCGTTCCTGCAAGAAGTTCGCGGATCGCCCGGCATTCAGCAACATGGGCATCACGCTGACCTACGCCGAGCTTGAACGCCAGAGCGCTGCCTTCGCCGGTTATCTGCAAGCGCATACCGACCTGGTGCCGGGCGATCGTATCGCCGTGCAGATGCCCAACGTCCTGCATTACCCGATTGCCGTGTTCGGTGCGTTGCGCGCCGGGCTGATCGTGGTCAATACCAACCCGTTGTACACCGCACGGGAGATGCGCCATCAGTTCAAGGATTGCGGTGCGCGTGCGTTGGTTTACCTGAACATGTTCGGCCAGAAAGTCCAGGAAGTACTGCCCGACACGGACATCCAGTACCTGATCGAAGCAAAGATGGGCGACCTGATGCCCACCGCCAAGGGCTGGCTGGTCAACACCGTGGTCAGCAAAGTGAAGAAAATGGTTCCTGCCTATTCGCTGCCGCAGGCGATCGCCTTCAAAAGCGCGCTGCGCATGGGCCGGGGTCTGGGCATCAAGCCGTTGAAGGTCGGCCTCGACGACATCGCCGTGCTGCAATACACCGGCGGCACCACCGGGTTGGCGAAGGGGGCGATGCTCACCCACGGTAACCTGGTGGCGAACATGCAACAGGTGCGCGCCTGCCTCGCGCAACTCGGCCCGGATGGCCAGCCACTGCTGCGCGAAGGCCAGGAGGTGATGATCGCGCCACTGCCGCTGTACCACATCTATGCTTTCACCGCGAATTGCATGTGCATGATGGTTTCCGGCAACCACAATGTGCTGATCACCAACCCGCGCGACATTGCCGGGTTCATCAAGGAGCTGAAGAACTGGCGTTTCTCGGCGTTGCTGGGCTTGAACACCTTGTTCGTCGCGCTGATGGAGCACCCGGACTTCAAGACCCTGGATTTCTCCAGCCTGAAACTCACCAACTCCGGCGGCACCGCGCTGGTCAAAGCCACCGCTGAACGTTGGGAGCAAATGACCGGTTGCCGCATCACCGAAGGTTACGGCCTGACCGAAACCTCTCCGGTAGCCTGCACCAATCCGTACGGTGATCAGTCACGCCTGGGCACGGTTGGCCTGCCGGTGCCGGGCACGCAGCTCAAAGTCATCAATGATGACGGCGTCGAACAGCCGATGGGCGAGCGCGGCGAGCTGTGCATCAAAGGCCCGCAAATAATGAAGGGCTACTGGAACAAACCTGAAGCCACCGCGGAAGTGCTGGATGCCGAGGGCTGGTTCAAGTCTGGCGATATTGCAGTGATTGATCCGGACGGTTTCGTGCGTATCGTCGATCGCAAGAAGGACATGATCATCGTCTCCGGTTTCAACGTGTACCCGAACGAGATCGAAGATGTGGTCATGGCTCACCCGAAAGTCGCCAACTGTGCAGTGATCGGCGTGCCGGACGAACGTTCCGGCGAGGCGGTGAAGCTGTTTGTAGTGGCGCGCGAGAACGGCGTGAGCCTTGAAGAATTGAAGGCGTACTGCAAAGAGAATTTCACCGCGTACAAGGTGCCCAAGCACATCGTGCTGCGTGAGTCGTTACCGATGACGCCGGTCGGCAAGATCCTGCGCCGTGAGTTGCGCGATATCGCCTAAGGGCGCAGAAACACAAAGATCGCAGCCTTCGGCAGCTCCTACAGGAAATGCATTCCCCTGTAGGAGCTGCCGCAGGCTGCGATCTTTTGCTTCCAAGCCCCAAATTCCGGGGCTTTTAAAGAGTTCTAGGATTTTTGCTCTAAAATGACCGTTAGCAAGTCTTGAGTCACGAACATGACTGTATGGGCTGCTTTTCCCTCTATTCGACCCTTGGCAAAGCTGCTACTCTCGGCGCGCTTTGTGACTTCTCGGCCTATATAAAAGCCAGATTCACCAATACAAAACAAACACCAATAATAATCGCATCAAATGCGGTGAAGAATTCGCGTTGCTGAGGAGTGGGCTTCCATGATCGAAGACTTTTGGAAGGATAAGTACCCCGCTGGAATTGCTGCCGACATCAATCCAGACGAGTACCCGAATATTCAGGCAGTGTTGAAGCAGTCCTGCCAACGCTTCGCCAACAAACCGGCTTTCAGCAACCTGGGCAAGACAATCACCTACGGTGAACTGTACGAATTGTCCGGTGCGTTTGCCGCGTATCTGCAACAGCATACCGACTTGCAGCCCGGCGATCGAATCGCCGTGCAACTGCCCAACGTTCTGCAATACCCGGTGGCCGTCTTCGGTGCCATCCGCGCCGGGCTGATCGTGGTCAACACCAACCCGCTGTACACCGCGCGGGAAATGGAACACCAATTCAACGACTCCGGTGCGAAAGCCCTTGTTTGCCTGGCAAACATGGCGCATCTGGCCGAGGCCGTGGTGCCGAAAACCGGCGTCAAACACGTCATCATCACCGAAGTCGCCGACTTGCTGCCGCCGATAAAGCGTCTGCTGATCAACAGCGTCATCAAGTACGTGAAGAAGATGGTGCCGGCTTATCACCTGCCCAAAGCCGTCAAGTTCAACGATGTGATGAGCAAGGGCCAGGGCCAGCCTGTCGCCGAAGCCAACCCGCACAGCGGTGATGTTGCGGTGCTGCAATACACTGGCGGCACCACCGGCGTGGCCAAGGGCGCCATGCTGACTCACCGCAACCTCGTCGCCAACATGCTGCAGTGCAAGGCGCTGATGGGCTCGAACCTCAATGAAGGTTGCGAGATCCTGATCACGCCGCTGCCGCTGTACCACATCTATGCGTTCACCTTTCATTGCATGGCGATGATGCTGATCGGCAACCACAACATCCTGATCAGCAACCCGCGCGATTTGCCGGCGATGGTCAAGGAGCTGTCGAAGTGGAAGTTCAGCGGCTTCGTCGGTTTGAACACTCTGTTCGTCGCGCTGTGCAACAACGAAGGTTTCCGCAAGCTGGATTTCTCGGCGCTGAAAGTCACGTTGTCGGGCGGCATGGCCCTGCAACTGGCCGCTGCCGAACGCTGGAAGGCCGTCACCGGTTGCTCGATCTGCGAAGGTTACGGCATGACCGAAACCAGCCCGGTGGCCACGGTCAACCCGATCCAGAACATCCAGATTGGCACCATCGGCATTCCAGTGCCGTCGACCCTGTGCAAAGTCATCGACGATGCCGGTGTCGAGCAGCCGCTGGGTGAAATCGGAGAGTTGTGCATCAAGGGCCCGCAAGTGATGAAGGGCTACTGGCAGCGTCAGGAAGCCACCGATGAAATGCTCGACAGCGAAGGCTGGTTGAAGACCGGTGATATCGCGCTGATTCAGCCGGATGGCTATATGCGCATTGTCGATCGCAAGAAAGACATGATTCTGGTCTCTGGCTTCAACGTCTACCCGAACGAACTGGAAGATGTGCTGGCAACCCTGCCGGGCGTGTTGCAGTGCGCGGCCATCGGCGTGCCGGACGAGAAGTCGGGCGAAGCGATCAAGATTTTCATCGTCGCCAAACCGGGCGTGACCCTGACCAAGGAAACGGTGATGGATCACATGCGCGCCAACGTCACCGGCTACAAGGTGCCGCGTTCGGTGGAGTTCCGCGATGCGCTGCCGACCACCAACGTCGGCAAGATCCTGCGCCGAGAGTTGCGCGACGAAGAGCTGAAGAAGATCAAGGCCAAGTCCGCCGCTTAAACCAAAAAGCCCCGCAGATGCGGGGCTTTTTGTTGGTGCAGAGCATGGCTTGGATTTTGGGGTGAATCCTGCCCCTCACCCCAGCCCTCTCCCTAGGGAGAGGGAGCTGATCATCTGCACTTCAAGATCTGCGTTCGACTCGATATCTCAGGTCGGTGTGGCTCGCTCAAACACCTCGGTCAGTCCCCTATCCCTCTCGGAGAGGGAGCTGATCACCTGCACTTCAAGATCTGCGTTCGCCTCGATATCTCAGGTCGGTGTGGCTCGCTCAAACACCTCGGTCAGCCCTCTCGCCCTCAGGAAGAGGGGGCTGATCATCTGCACTTCAAGATCTGCGTTCGCCTCGATATCTCAGGTCGGTGTGGCTCGCTCAAACACCTCGGTCAGCCCTCTCTCCCTCAGGAAGAGGGAGCTGATCATCTGCACTTCAAGATCTGCGTTCGCCTCGATATCTCAGGTCGGTGTGGCTCGCTCAAACACCTCGGTCAGCCCTCTCGCCCTCAGGAAGAGGGGGCTGATCATCTGCACTTCAAGATCTGCGTTCGCCTCGATATCTCAGGTCGGTGTGGCTCGCTCAAACACCTCGGTCAGCCCTCTCTCCCTCAGGAAGAGGGAGCTGATCATCTGCACTTCAAGATCTGCGTTCGCCTCGATATCTCAGGTCGGTGTGGCTCGCTCAAACACCTCGGTCAGCCCTCTCTTCCTCAGGAAGAGGGAGCTGATCATCTGCACTTCAAGATCTGCGTTCGACTTGATATCTCAGGTCGGTATGGTTCGCTCAAACACCTCGGTCAGCCCTCTCTCCCTCAGGAAGAGGGAGCTGATCATCTGCACTTCAAGATCTGCGTTCGCCTCGATATCTCAGGTCGGTGTGGCTCGCTCAAACACCTCGGTCAGCCCTCTCTTCCTCAGGAAGAGGGAGCTGATCATCTGCACTTCAAGATCTGCGTTCGCCTCGATATCTCAGGTCGATGTGGCTCGCTCAAACACCTCGGTCAGCCCTCTCTCCCTCAGGAAGAGGGAGCTGATCATCTGCACTTCAAGATCTGCGTTCGCCTCGATATCTCAGGTCGATGTGGCTCGCTCAAACACCTCGGGCAGTCCCCTATTCCTCTCGGAGAGGGAGCTGATCATCTGCACTTCAAGATCTGCGTTCGCCTCGATATCTCAGGTCGGTGTGGCTCGCTCAAACACCTCGGTCAGTCCCCTCTCCCTCTGGGAGAGGGCTAGGGTGAGGGAAAAAGGCGCCCCCAATCTTATTGACGGAATGGTGCGAAGTTGACGTTGGTGCCCGTCGGACGCATGTCCTGCAGATACGAATCCTTGTCTGCACTCAACTCCAGGCTCAACGCAGCCTTGCGCTTGCCCTCGTTGCGGATCACCAGTCCTTCGAGCTTTTCACGCAAAAACACTGTCGGCACTTTCAGGTGCAGCAGTTCGTCGGTGGCCGGCGTGTGCATCAACAGGTGAATCCACTCGTACTGACCCACGGCCAGACGAGTCACCGGCAAATCGAACCACCAGATGTTGCGGTTACGGTTCAGTTCGGCGAAGTGGCAGTTGTTGGTGCCGAGCACGGCGCCGCCCAGTTCCTGGTTTCTACGGGCGATGGCGAGCTTTTTATCGAGTTTCATAACATTCCTGCGGGATCGGTTCATGGCGCTTGGCGCCCATATATTGCGCATTCTCGGGGCTGCGCACGCAAACATAAAGCCTAACCTGCGCGCCGCGACGAAATGATCCCGCAAAAAATAAATGAAACTTGGCGCAAACCTGCCCGGTCAATCATTACGTACTGACTTTTCCCCCTAATTGCACCAAGGAGAAACACCATGAGTAGCACAGGCGATAAAGTAAAAGGCATGGCCAACGAAGCGGTCGGTAACGTCAAGCAAGGCGTAGGTAAAGCCACTGACAACACCAAACTGCAAGCCGAAGGCAAGATTCAAGAGAAAAAAGGCGAAGCCCAGCAAGCAGTCGGCAAAGCCAAGGATGCTGTCAAGAAAGGCGTCGACAAGGTGTGATTCAGCCTTGAACGAAAAACACGAGCGGCCATCCAAGGATGGCCGTTTTTGTGTCGAAAGGCTGCGCGCGCCCACCGAGGGTCGCCAAGTAGGCTAACGTGATGTAAAAAACGGCCCCTGAGTCGCCACGACTTCAACCTGTAATGCGGCGAAAGGAGACGCGAATGATATTTCCAGACATGAAAGGTCTGCCCCTGCACCGAGTGATGGTGCGCACGGTCACTGAATTCGTCGACGACGAGATGTCGACCTATGCCTCGGCGCTGGCCTACCAGATGCTGTTCTCGCTGTTCCCGTTCATTCTGTTCCTGATTGCCCTGATCGGTTTCCTGCACCTGCCGGACTTCTTTTCCTGGTTGCGCCTGCAATCGGAACTGGTGCTGCCACCGCAGGCCCTGGAGCAGGTCAACCCGGTGATTGATCAGTTGCAGCAGTCCAAGGGCGGCTTGCTTTCGGTGGGTATCGTCATCGCCCTGTACACCGCTTCTGCCGGCGTGCGCCTGATGATGAGCGCAATGAATGCAGCGTATGACGTGGTCGAAGGCAGGCCAATCTGGAAGCGCTTTCCGTTGTCGATTGTCTACACCGTCGGCATCGCCGGCATGCTGCTGGTGGCCGCGGCACTGATGGTGCTCGGGCCGCAAGTGATGGGCTGGATTGCTGCGCAGGTCGGCCTTGAAGAAGTCATCGTCACCGTGTGGACGATTGCGCGCTGGCCGGTGATCGTTATTCTGATGATGGTCGCCGTGGCGCTGATCTACTACGTGATGCCCGACGTCAGACAGGAATTCCGCTTTATTACACCGGGTTCGGTGTTGGCCGTGGTGGTGTGGATCATCGCCTCGTTGGGTTTTGCGTTCTACGTCAAAACCTTCGCCAACTACAACGCGATGTATGGCAGCATCGGTGCGATCATCGTGCTGTTGCTGTATTTCTACATTTCCGCCGCAGTGCTGTTGCTCGGCGCGGAGATGAACGCGGTGATCGAGCACATGTCCAGCGAGGGCAAGGACGCGGGTGAAAAAGTCCCCGGAGAACTCGATGAACAACCCAAACAACATGTCTCGGGCCTGGGCCGCGATCACTCGCTCAAGCCGGACACTGACGAAGCCTGACCATGATCCGTGAAATCCTCAAAATGGGTGACGAGCGCCTGCTGCGCATCGCCCCGCCGGTGCCGCCGGAAATGTTCGACAGCCCGGAACTGTGGCAACTGATCGACGACATGTTCCAGACCATGGAAAGCGTCGGTGGCGTGGGCCTCGCCGCGCCGCAGATCGGTGTCGATCTGCAACTGGTGATCTTCGGTTTCGAGCACAGCGAACGCTACCCGGACGCGGAAGCGGTGCCGCAGACGATCCTGATCAATCCGCTGATCACGCCGCTGAATCCGCTCACGGAAGAGGGTTTTGAAGGGTGTTTGTCGGTGCCGGGTCTGCGCGGTGCGGTGGAGCGTTTCCAACAGATTCGCTACGAAGGTTTTGATCCCAAGGGCCAGCCGATCGTGCGTGTGGCCGCGGGTTTCCATGCGCGCGTGGTGCAACACGAATGCGATCACCTGATCGGCCGGTTGTACCCCTCGCGGATTACCGACTTCAGCAAGTTCGGTTTTACCGAAGTGATGTTCCCGGATCTCGATCCCACAGCCGACGACTGATCCAAGACCCGGCACATACCCCTGTGGGAGCGAGCCTGCTCGCGAATGCGTAATTTCAGTGACAGGTTCTGTGACTGACCCAGCGCTTTCGCGAGCAGGCTCGCTGCCACTTTGGTTTTGCATTGCACATCAGGATTGAGCAGGAATCAGCTCCATCGCAATCATCGGTTTGCTCCGCGCATACCGGCTCAAGCGCTCCGCCATCGCTTGTGGCAGCGCCGGGTCGAACGTGAACCCGCGTCGCTCATAAAAATCGCGCAAATCCGGATGACAGAACAGCCACACCGGTTCGCTCACATCCTGCACCGCCGCTGCGATCAGCTGCGCGGCAACGCCCTGTTCACGACACCCCGGATCAACAAACAGCCCGGTCAACCATTGCCCGCCGGACACCGGCCGCAAACACAACGCGCCCACAATCTCTCCGCGCCGCGCGACCCACAATTGCGCATCGCGCACCGCTTTCATTGACGATTGGTGGCTGCGGTAAAACTTGTTGATCAACGGCCAAAGAGATTCATCGAGCAGGCTGTATTGGGTATCTGGCATGGGATCGGACTGGCGGTGGGGGAGGCGGCGATTATAAAAGAACGCGCGCCTTGGGATAGGTGTATACCTGAGCCTACAGCCCTGTGAATGGAGTAACCATCATGTCCAAAGGTATGAATTCAAAGAAAGCCGACAAGAAGAAACCGGCCAAGACCGCGATTGAAAAACGTGCGGAGAAAAAAGCCAAGAAAGTCGACATCTTCGGTCATTGATCACGCCTTTCCGGAGCCCGGTTCTCGGGCTCCCGCCTGAACCTGAAAATAATCTGCAAGATTTATCGGCGTCGTTGCACAGAAGGGGAAGATCCCCGTTTCGAGCAACGCCATGCCTCATTACTTCGACGCCGCGCACCGTCTGCATATCGAATCCCTGCGCCAACGCTTCACGGCCCGCAGCGAATGGCCGACCTGGTTGTTGCTGATCGCGGTGTATGGCGGCTGGTTTGCCATCCTTCTCAATAGCCGCACGCTCGGTCTCGGCCTGAGCACGTTGCTGTTGATTCCATTGCTGGTGCTGTGGCTGTCGGTGCAGCACGAATTGCTGCACGGGCATCCAACGCGCTCCAAGACCGTGAACAAAATCCTTGGCTACGCGCCATTGGCAGTTTGGTATCCGTACACGCTGTACCGCGACAGCCATTTGTTGCATCACCGCGACGAAGACTTGACCGTGCCTGGTGTCGATCCTGAAAGCCGTTACCTGAGCAGTGCAGGTTGGCAGGGCAGTTCGCTGTTCGAACGTAGCCTGCACTGGCTGAACAAAACCGTACTGGGGCGTTTCCTGATTGGCGCACCGCTGGGGCTGATTGCGCTGGCGAGGGAGGAGCTGCAACGATTGAACAACGGTGAGCGCCAAGCGTGGCTGATGTGGCTGACCCACGGCGCGCTGACTTTACTGATGCTCTGGTTTATCGCTCGCTACAGTGCACTGCCGGTGTGGCATTACCTGCTGCTGATCAGTGTGCCGGCACTGTCGATTGCGATGCTCCGCTCCTACTATGAACACCGACCGCACGCGCGACCGGAGATGCGTACCGTACTCAACGAAGCCGGGTGGCCGTGGCGCTGGCTGTTTCTGAACCTGAATTTTCATCTGGTGCACCACGATTTGCCGGGCCTTGCCTGGTACGACTTGCCCAAGGTCTATTGGCTGTATCGCGAACAATGGGTGCTGCGCAGTGGCGGGTTTCTGGTGCGCGGGTATGGGCAGCTCTGGCGGCAGAATGGCTTCAAACCGATCGACAGCCCCCAACACCCTTACCACTGACCCAAGAACACCGCCGCCCCTACAGTTGGAAATTTGTTGTCAGGAAACATGTGTATGACCCAGCACCACGCCGAACTGCTGATGTATACCGCCCCTGAGCCCATCCGCGTGGCCAATGAGCGTTGGCTCGCGCGCATTCTCGAACACCTCGGGCATACGCGGTTGAATGCTCAGGGCTTGTCGTTGCCTCAACTCTGGCTGTCGCCCGCTCTGCTTGTCACGCAAACCTGCGGCTATCCGCTGATGACAGTTTTAAAGGGGCGGGTGCGCGTCATCGGTCGCCCGCGTTACGAACTGCCCGACGCCAGTGCCGGCAATCATTGCAGCCTGATTCTCAGCCGAGCCGATGACTCACGCAAAACCCTTGGCGAATTTCGCCACAGCCGTGGGGTGATCAACAGCGAAGACTCCAACAGTGGCATGAACCTGTTGCGCCAGCGCCTGGCGCCGTTGCAACAGGACGGTCAATTCTTCACTGCCGTCGGCACCAGTGGCGGTCACCGCGAGAGTCTGCGCTGGCTGCGCGACCAACGTGCCGATCTGGCGGCTATCGACAGCGTCACCTATGCCTATCTTGCGCAACACGCGCCTGAAGAGGTCAGCGGCTTGCGGGTACTCGCGCGCAGTGCTTGCAGTCCGACGTTGCCTTTCATCACGGTTGCCAGCGCTACCGACGAGCACGTCGAACTCCTGCGGCAAGTGATGAACCAGGCCCTGCGCGAACTTCCTGATGTGGTGCGAACACTGGGTTTGCCCGAAGTGCTGCCGGCAGGCGAAGGTGATTATCAGGTTGTCCTCGACTATGAGCACGAGGCTGAAGCATTGGGGTATGGCCGCTTGCGCTGAAACATCGCCGCCAGTGATCTTTTGATCAGGTATTCCTATTGGTAATATAAAAATAAGTTTTAAGTATTATTAATGCATAAGGCGCCTTGTTACGATCGCGCCACCGGAACACCGGACATTCAGCGACCCCTCATTCAGGAGCCCCTATGTCCGGTGCCCAGCGTTCCCATCGTCAGGTTGTTGGCAGCCTGTTCCGCGCCCACTACCCGTGGCTCTGCCTGTACCTGCGCCGTCATCTGCACGATGCAGCCAGCGTCGAAGACATCGCTGCCGAAACCTTCGCGCAGTTGCTCGAAGCTCCCGCGTTGAGCGCCATCCGTGAGCCTCGTGCGCTGCTGACCACCGTCGCCCAGCGTCTGCTCTATCAGCGTTGGCGCCGGGCCGATCTGGAGCGTCGTCATGCGCAGCAAGTCGAGATCGATTTCGCCACCTCGCCCGAAGTGCTCGCGCAACTGACGCAAACCCTCAACCGTCTCGACCACAGCTTGCAGCGCTTGCCGGACAAAGTCCGTTCAACCTTTCTGCTCGCGCGCATCGACGGCCTGACGTACCCACAAATTGCCGCCGAACTGGGGATCTCCCAACGTTCGGTAAGTGCGTACATGACGCGTACCCAAGCGCTGTGCGATCGCCACAGCGCCAACCAATTCCTACAAGACAAGAGGTCTGCATGAGATCGATCAAAACCCTGCTCGGCGGCTCGTTGCTGGCGCTGAGCCTGAGCGTCGGCGCGGTATCGGCGACGGAGAACACTGCGCCGATTCATTTTGGTGACATCACTTGGGAGAGCGGTAGTTTCATCACTGAAGTGCTGCGCGTGATTGTCGAAAAAGGTTACGGCTACCCGACCGACACATTGCCGGGCAGCACTGTCAGCCTGGAAGCCGCGCTGGCGAAAAACGACATTCAAGTGATCGGCGAAGAGTGGGCCGGGCGCAGTCCGGCGTGGGTCAAGGCGGCCAACGAAGGCAAAGTGTTTGGCCTGGGTGACACGGTCAAAGGCGCGACCGAAGGCTGGTGGGTGCCGGAGTACGTGATCAAGGGCGACCCCGAGCGTGGCATCAAGGCTTTGGCGCCAGAGCTGAAGTCGGTCGCGGATCTGCCGCGCTACAAGGATGTTTTCCGCGACCCGGAAGACCCCACTCGTGGGCGTTTCCTCAACAGCCCGACCGGATGGACCTCGGAGATCGTCAACAGTCAGAAGCTCAAGGCGTATGCCCTGACCGACAGCTTCGTCAACTTCCGCACCGGCTCCGGCGCAGCGCTGGACGCCGAAGTGGCGTCGTCGATCAAGCGTGGCAAACCGGTGCTGTTCTATTACTGGTCGCCAACGCCACTGTTGGGGCGGTTCAAACTGGTGAAACTGGATGAACCAGCGTTTGATGCCGAGGCCTGGAAGACCCTGGCTGATGCCAACAACCCGAATCCAAAGGGCACTCGCTCAATGCCGGCGAGCCTGGCGATTGGCGTGTCGGCGCCGTTCAAGTCGCAATATCCGGACTTGGTGGCGTTCTTCGAGAAGGTCGATTTGCCGATTGATTTGCTCAACCAGACGCTGGCGGGCATGAGTGAAAAACGCCAGCAACCAAGGGCGGTGGCCGAGGCGTTTTTGCGTGATCAGCCGCAGGTCTGGAAGCCTTGGGTGCCGGGAGAAGTTGCTGACAAGGTGAGTGGAAGTCTGTAAGTCATTTCTGTTGTTTTCGCAGTGTTTGTAATGGCCTCATCGCTGGCAAGCCAGCTCCAACAGATAGTGCGCTGATTTGAAATAGCGCAGAACCCTGTGGGAGCTGGCTTGCCAGCGATAGCGTCAGACCCGCCAACACCTCCCGCGCTGAATCGATTTTTGTGCAAAAAGTGCCAGCTACTGGCCGACTAGTGGCCTTGCGCAAGGCTTTGCGCTGGCTATGCTGCTCTGTAACTAACTATGTCGACCGTGCACGGTTAGTGCGCAAATTCATGCTGCCAGAGTGCGCAAGCCAAGGCACCGACACTGAAACAACAAGGAGCATCTTGTACATGGAAGTTCTTCAACGCGTTAGGGCTGGCCCGCGTGCGGGCTATCAAGAGAAGGATGTCTTGATTAGAGCGCTGCTGCATGGACGCTCCGATTGATCATCATTTATCACCTGACAACTTCCTCCTGTGGAGGAATGCGTGTGCCTGTTCTGTGGAACGTAGTGGTGGATTCTGAAAGACCTGAACTTTCATCAAATCAAAAGAACGCGCGGAAGGTGATACAACCATGTTCAACCTACATCACAAGGCTGACCTGCAGGAAATCGAGCGATTCAGCTGCGCCCTGACCGAAGCCAATGCCAAGTTGGCGGCGATCAGCCGCTCGATGGCAATGATTGAATTCAGCCCTGACGGCATCGTTCTGGATGCCAACGAAAACTTCTGCAAGACCATGGGCTACAGCGCTGAGGAAGTGCGCGGCAAACATCACCGGGTATTTTGCGAAGAAGCGTTTTACCGCAGCGAGGAATACGCCAGGTTGTGGCGTGACCTGGCCCGTGGCGAACCGATCAGTGGCACGTTTCTGCGCTTGAACAAGGCTGGCAAGGAAGTCTGGCTTGAAGCCAGCTACATGCCCGTTTACGGCCCGGATAAACAGGTCAGAAGTGTGATCAAAGTGGCATCGGACATCACTGCCCGAGTGCACAAGGAACACGAAGAAGAAAGCATGCTCGCGGCGATCAGCCGCTCGATGGCGGTGATCGAATTCACCCCTGAAGGCAATGTCATCACCGCCAACGACAACTTTCTGAAAACCATGCAGTACTCGCTCAACGAAGTCGTCGGCCATCACCACAGTCTGTTTTGCCACCGCGCAGAAGCCGAGTCTGCGCAATACAAGGCATTCTGGGCTTCGCTCAATCGCGGCGAATATCACTCCCATCGTTTCGAGCGCAAGAACAAGTCCGGGCAGATGGTTTATCTGGAGGCCTCGTACAACCCGTTGTTCGACGCGAAAGGGCGGCTATACAAAGTGGTCAAGTTCGCCAGCGATATCACCCATCAGATGACCACCCTGCAGAACGCTGCCGAATCGGCCCACAGCACCTCGGTGCAAAACGACGCCTGTGCGCAGAAAGGCTCGCAAGTCGTGCAGCAGACGGTGCAGATCATCCAGGACATTTCCCGCGACCTCAACGAAGCCGCCGTGAGCATCGATGCGGTGAGCAAACAGTCGGACATCATCGGCACCATCGTTCAGACCATTCGCGGCATTGCCGATCAGACCAACTTGCTGGCGCTCAACGCCGCGATCGAAGCGGCGCGGGCCGGCGAACACGGGCGCGGGTTTGCGGTGGTCGCGGACGAGGTGCGCAGCCTCGCGGCACGAACCAGTCAGGCGACGCTGGAGATTGTCGACGTGGTGCGCAAGAACCATGATTTGTCGTTGAGTGCGGTGTCGAGCATGCAATCGAGTTTGAGCCGCACCGGGCTTGGGGTGGAGTTGGCCAACGAGGCGGGGGCGGTGATTCAGGAAATCCAGCAGGGTTCACGGCATGTGGTGGATGCGATCAGTCAGTTCAATGAGACGTTGCAGTTGAATTGATGCTCTGAAATCGTGAGGGTCATTTTCTAACAACCAAGGGCAGTTGCGACTGCCCTTGTTTTATTACTTGCACCTGTTACTTCAATTCGTAATTGGCACTGAACGTACCCTTGAAGGTAATCGGCCGCCCAATATCATCAAGGTAACTGGCGTCAATTGTTCCTTTTTGGGTATCCAGATTCGGCCCGATGGTGACTTTCCCTGTTCCGGTCAATCTGAGTAATGTTTTTCCATTGTGATACTGCAGTGTAGTAGCCCCAGCTGGAGTAAAATCCAGATCGTATTCACCAGGCTTGAGGTTTTCGGCGGCATATCCTATCTGGACATAATGTTTGTCCATGGTCGCTATAAAGCTAAGTTGATTAAATTCAACCTGTTCTGTATCAAAGTCCTTCCCGACGGGGTTTCCGTTGTAGGAGGACTTGCAATTGCAAAGACCGGTGAATGATTTGGCTTCCATGATTATCTCCTGATCCTGACTGTGACCCCGAGTGTGATCACTCGACCCATTAAACAAGCGATGTTCAATCAGCACTACTGTCAGTTCTTACAGGTATCAGGATTTTCTGATGTAGGGTAGCGAGCCGGAGGGAAGGGCGTGACACAGGACGGAGGCCTCCGTGTCCCCCGTCCAGTTGTTTGGCACTGACCAAGATGATGAATTGACCTGTAGGTGATGACTGACTGCTGTACAGGAGCAATTACCGGGTTTCAACGATGGGCAATGTTTTCCAGCGCCAGATTGCGTGTGCGCGGGCCGAACCAGCCGATGGTCAGCATCACGATCAACATGCTGCTGGCAATGAACGCCAACACGCCCGGCGTGCCGAAGCTGTCGAGAAAAAAGCCGATCAACAGACTGCTGAACACCGTCGACAAGCGACTGAACGAATAGCAGAAGCCCACTGCCCGTGCGCGGATATTGGTCGGGAACAGTTCGCTCTGGTACGAGTGATAACTGAAGCTCAGCCACGCGTTGCAGAACGTGATCATCACGCCGCAAAAGATCAGCCCGAATGCGCTGGTCTGCAGGGCGAACAACGTACCGAAGGTCATTGCGCCGAGGGCGGAGCCGACGATCTGCCATTTGTTCTCGAAGCGATTGGCGAACTTCACGAACAGCAACGGCCCGAGCGGGTAGGCGAGGGTGATGATGAAAGCGTACATCAGGCTATGGGTAACGCTGACACCCTGGCCGGACAGCAGCGCCGGCAACCAGTTGCCGAAGCCGAAGAAGCCGATCGCCTGAAAGACGTGGAAAACGATCAACATCAGTGCGCGACGGCGATAGGGTGGCTGCCAGATGTCGGCGAAACGGCCCTTGCCTTCGACATCGACCGGCACGGTTTCAGGAGCGTCCAGCGGCTTGCCGTGATCCTTCACGCATCGTGCTTCGATGTCGTCGAGAATCCGCGTGGCTTCATCGAACCGGCCATGTTGCGCGAGCCAGCGCGGCGACTCCGGCAGGCGCTTGCGCAGCCACCAGATAAACAGCGCAAACACCGCACTGGCCAATACCACCCAGCGCCAGCCGGACACGCCGAACGGCGCTTGCGGCACCAGCCACCACGACATCAATGCCACCGCCGGCACCGACAGAAACTGCACGAAAAACGCGAAGGCAAACGCCGAACTGCGCATGCGTTTGGGCACCAGTTCCGAGAGGTAGGCGTCGATGGTCACCAGTTCGATACCCAGACCGATGCCCACTAGAAAGCGCATGCCGATGATACCCAGCGCCGAACTCTGAATGCCCATCAACACCGTCGCCACGGTGTACCAGACCAGTGCGAAGGTGAAAATCGCCCGGCGCCCGAAGCGATCCGCCAACGGGCTGAGCAGGCTGGCGCCGAGGAACAGGCCGAGGAACGTTGCCGAGGCAAACGCTGCCTGATCGGAGAAACCGAACACACCCTGATTGCCGGTGGCGAAGATGCCGTCGCGAATCAGGCCGGGGCTGATATAGGCCGTCTGAAACAGATCGTAGAGTTCGAAAAATCCACCGATCGACAGCAGCGCCACCAACCGCCAGATCGTCGCGACGGCGGGGAGTCGGTCGATGCGGGCGGAAACCTGGGCGGAGCGAATCGGGTCGATGCCGTCGCTTTGCGCGGCGGCGGGTGCGTGAGCGGTCATGAGGCTGATCCATTTTTTATTGATGGAAAAGCTTAGCCTGCTATCGGAGTTCGCGGATTGTGAATATCAGCGGTTTTATCGGCTAAACCGCTGATTTTTTGCAATATCTGTTTACGAATTAACGATTTATGCCGCTGTCGCTGCATCCGGTAACGCCGAGGCCGGCAAACCGAAAATCCGGTCAAACAGCCAGTTGAACGCAAACGTGTAGCACGGGATAAAAATGATCAACGCCAGATCAAGCAGGAACGCCTGCACCAGACTGATGTTCATCCACCACGCGATCAGCGGAATCAGAAACACGATCAGCGTCAGTTGAAAACCAACAGCGTGGGCGATGCGCCGTTTTACGGTGCGGGTGCGCGATGGCTGGCGACTTTCCCACTGCTCGAACAGTGAGGTGTAGATGAAATTCCAGGTCACGGCGATGGTGGTGATGATCACTGCCAATGGCCCGGTGCTGCCCGGCGAGGTGCCGGACAACAGCGCCAGACCGAGGGCGGAAAAGCTCATGCCGATGATTTCATAGAGCGACACGTAAACCACTTTGCGTTTAACGCCTTGCATGCAGATTGCCTCTTTTCGTCGAATCAATGGCCAGCGGGGCTGGCGGAGGCGGCGAAAGATAGCTTCAATAGGTCTGACAGAAAAAGTCAGCTACTTTCAGTTTCTCTGATAGATAGATGCATTGACAGGTTAACCAAGTGAATTTCAACAGCGACAGCATTCAACTCTTTCTGGCCGTGATCGAACGCGGCTCGTTTTCGGCTGCCGCTCGGGCGTTGGGTAAAGTCCCGTCGGCGGTCAGCATGGGCATCGGCAACCTTGAGGCCGAGCTCGGTTATTTGTTATTCGACCGCAGTCATCGCGAACCACAACCGACAGCGATGGCGCTTTCACTGGCGCCCCACGCGCGATTGATCGCCGAGCAACTCAAACAACTGCAAGTGCACGCGGTGGAGTTGTCGTTGGGGCTGGAGAGCAAGTTGTCGATTGCCGTGGTTGCGGACATTGATCGGCGGCGTTTGCTGGCGGCGATCAAGGTGATTGCCGAGCGTCATCCGTTGCTCGACATCGAAGTGCTGACCGCGCCGCAGGATGACGTGTTGGCTATGTTGCACAGCGGTCGGGTCAGCGTGTGCCTGGCGTTTGCCGGGTTGAGCGTGAATGTGTTGGAACAGTTTCAGTTTGTCGGCAGCGAGCGGATGACCGCCACGCTGGCGGCGGACAGCCCGTTGTTGCAGGGTCGGGATCTGTTTCTCGAGGACCTGGTGCATGTGCGACAGGTCGTTGTGGCCAGTCGCGATTTACCGATCAGCGAGACACGGCCATTGGTGGCGGAGTCTTATTGGCGCACCGACAGCCTCGAGACAGCGATGGAAATGGTTGAGGCGGGACTGGGCTGGGGAAATTTTCCCCTGTCGGTGGTGCAGTCGCGGCTGGACAGCGGACGGCTGAAACGCCTGAATTTCCGCAACATCGAAAACGGCCTGGTGCTACCGGTGCATGCGGTGTGGCTCAAGAGCCAGCCGCTACAGAAAGGCGCATCGGCCTTGGTCGATCTACTCAGTCACTAAAGTCTGTGGAGATCCAATGTGGGAGCGAGCCTGCTCGCGAAAGCGGTGTGTCAGATAAGCCTGTGCCAAGTTACACGACGCTTTCGCGAGCAGGCTCGCTCCCACAGGAGGGTGTTTCAACCTCGAATCTTTGGGGATCAGGTGCTTTCGCGGATTTTCAGTTCGAAACCCATGTCTTCAACCGGGCGTGCCACCGAGTTGCCCGCCATCAGCGTCAGCATCTGCTCGGCGGCGCGCCGGCCAATCGCTTCGCGCGGGGTATTGATGCTGCTCAGACGCGGCACCATGTGTTCGGACATCGGCAAGTCGTTGAAACCCAGAATCGCCACTTGCTCGGGAATCTTGATGCCATGACGCAACGCCTCGAGCAACGCACCTTGAGCCAGGTCATCGTTGCCAAAAAAGATCGCATCGACGTCCGGGTGCGCCGCGAGCAATTGCATGAACAACTCACCGCCCAGGCCCACGGACGACGCGCGTGGCGTCAGCACTTCCAGGTCCGGGTCATAACGACCGGCCTTCTGCAGCGCTTTGCGGAAACCTTCACCGCGCAGCAAGGTGCGCTGATCGAGTTGCGCGCCAATGTAGGCCAGCCGCTGGCGCCCACGGGAAAGCAAATGGTCGGCCGCCGTTTCGCCGGCACTCAGTTGCGAGAACCCTACGCAATTCACCCCGGCGGCGCTGTCCAGTTCCATCATGTACACGCAGGGGATATTGCTGGCCTCGATCATCCGTCGCGAACTTTCGGTGCGATCGAACCCGGTCAGCAGCAAACCACGCGGTTGATAAGCCATGTAGTTGCGCAGCAGGTTTTCTTCTTCATCGCGCGAGTAGTGGAAGTTGCCGATCAGCACTTCAAAACCCTTGGGCGTCAGTACCCGGTGAATGGCTTCGAGCGTATCGATGAACAACAAGTTGGACAGCGACGGTACTAACACCACCACCGAATGGCTCTGTGCCGAGGCCAATGCGCGAGCAGCAGGGTTGACCACGTAGTTGAGTTCACTGGCGGCTTTCTGCACTTTTTCCACCAATTCGGTGGCCACAGTGCTCACACCTCTGAGGGCGCGCGAGGCAGTAATCGGACTGACACCGGCCAGGCGGGCAACTTCATTAAGGGTGGGACGGCCGGTGGTGCGGGTATTTTTATCGTTTTTAGGGGTGGTCATCGGGCGGCTTGCCAAACAAAAATCAAGGCACTAAGGTAGCGCTGTCCTGATGCAGCTGTAAATGCGTAAGCGAGGTCCTGCCTGATCTTCGCTTTTTGGCGTTGGGCGCAAACCTGCTGCAACCCAAAAAAACGACAAGAAGGCGTCGGCAACTTCTGCCTGTGCACTAGAGTCATAGCTAGCAAAGGTAGCGCTGTCTGCGCGCTGAGGTGTTATATGAGTCATCCCATCACCGCCCTGGTCATCATGGGCGTTGCCGGTTGCGGCAAGACGTGCGTCAGCGAGGCCCTGTGCCAATTGAGCGGCGCCACTGCCATTGAAGGCGATACTTTCCATCCGGCCGCGAACATCGAAAAGATGAGCGCGGGGATCCCCCTGAACGACGACGACCGCGCCGGCTGGCTCGACAGCCTGTGCGATGAACTGCGTCGCGTCGATGCATTGGGCAAGCGCCCGGTGTTGACCTGTTCCGCCCTTAAACACAGTTATCGCGAAGTGCTGCGCAGTGCCTTGCCGGGCCTGGGCTTCGTGTTTCTTGAATTGACCCCTGAAGTCGCTGCCGAGCGTGTGTCGCACCGCCCGGGCCACTTCATGCCGGCCACGTTGATCGAAAGCCAGTTCGCCACCCTCGAATCGCCCAAGGGCGAGCCGCTGACATTGGCGCTGAATGCGTCGATCCACAGCGTTGAAGAACTGGCGTCCCAGGCTCACGTCTGGTGGCAGGCCCACGGTCTGAAGCAGGCGGTATGAGTGTGTTGAAAGAGACTGCGCGGTCCTCACGACTTCTGTTTAACCCGCTTTAATAACAACAACAATCCAGGAGACACCCCCAATGTTTGGCATGTCCCACGACACGTTCCTGCTGCTCGACGCAGTGGTTACGGTAATCGGGCTGATTGTCCTGATTACCAAGTTCAAGATTCACCCGTTCATTTCCCTGACCATCGCTGCGGCGTTTCTCGGCCTGACCTCGGGCATGCCGATCGGCACCATCATCAAAGCGTTCCAGGACGGCTTTGGTGGCGTGCTCGGTTTCGTCGGCATCATCCTTGCGCTGGGCACCATGCTCGGCAAAATGATGGCCGAATCCGGCGGTGCGGATCAGATCGCCCAGACCCTGATCCGGGCGTTCGGTAAAGAAAGAGTCCAGTGGGCGATGATGTTTGCCGCGTTCCTGGTAGGCATTCCGCTGTTCTTCGAAATCGGCTTTGTCCTGCTGATTCCGCTGGTGTTCATCGTTGCGCGCCGTACCGGTGTGTCGATCATCAAGATCGGTATCCCGCTGCTCGCCGGCCTGTCCGCCGTACACGGCCTGGTGCCGCCGCACCCGGGTCCGCTGCTGGCCATCGGCGTGTTCGGCGCCGACATCGGCAAGACCATTCTTTACGGCCTGATCGTTGCGCTGCCGACGGCAATCATTGCCGGCCCGATCTTCGGTACGTTCATCGCCAAGCACATTCCCGGTACACCGAATCAGGAACTGGTCGATCAACTGGCCCGCGAAAACGACGACTCGGCGAAACTGCCGAGCTTCAGCATCACCCTGATCACCGTGCTGCTGCCGGTGTTCCTGATGCTGCTGAAAACCTTTGCTGACGTGGCGCTGCCGGACGGTAACTTCTTCCGCACCTGGATGGACATGATCGGTCACCCGATCTCGGCGCTGCTGCTGGCGTTGCTGCTGTCGCTGTACACCTTCGGCCACAAGCAGGGCATCGGTTCCCAACAAATCCTCAAGTGGCTTGATGCGAGCCTGGCGCCAACCGCCGCGATCATTTTGATCATCGGTGCGGGCGGTGGCTTCAAGCAGATGCTGGTGACCAGCGGCGTGGGCGACGTGATCGGCCACATGGCGGTCAGCGCGCAGATCTCGCCGATCCTGCTGGCGTGGCTGGTGGCGGCGGTGATCCGTATCGCGACCGGTTCGGCCACCGTGGCGACCATCACTGGCGCGGGCATTGTGGTGCCGGTGGTGGGGATGATTCCGGGCGTCAACCGTGAGTTGCTGGTACTTGCTACCGGTGCCGGTTCGTTGATTCTGTCGCACGTGAACGACGCCGGTTTCTGGCTGGTGAAGCAGTACTTCAACATGACCGTGGCCGAGACCTTCAAGACCTGGACGGCGATGGAAACTATCCTGTCGGTGGTCGCGTTGGGCTTTATCCTGCTGTTGTCGCTGTTCGTTTAAACAGCTTCTTGCAGACACAAAAAAACCGCAGTGATGCGGTTTTTTTGTGCCTGAATTTCAGGTTCCACCCAGAACCAATGTGGGAGCGAGCCTGCTCGCGAAGAGGCCATGCCAGCCAACCAATATGTTGACTGATAGATCGCTTTCGCGAGCAGGCTCGCTCCCACAGGGGGCAGGTGTCAGGCGCCAGTTTTCGTGACTAATCCATCGGCCCGGAACATCCCGCGAATGCCGCGTACGGCCTGGCGAATCCGGTCCTGGTTTTCGATCAGCGCAAAGCGTACGTGGTCATCGCCGTACTCACCAAAACCAACCCCCGGCGAGACGCACACCTTGGCCTCGGCCAGCAGTTTCTTGGCGAACTCCAGCGAACCCAGATGCGCATACGCCTCGGGAATCTTCGCCCAGACATACATCGACGCCTTCGGGTTCTCGACCATCCAGCCCAGTTCATGCAGGCCTTTGACCAACACATTACGACGCTGGCGATACTGCTCGGCGATATCGCGCACGCACTGTTGATCGCCTTCCAGCGCAGCAATCGCCGCGACTTGCAGTGGGGTGAACGTGCCATAGTCGTGGTAGCTCTTGATCCGCGCCAGGGCGTTGACCAGTTCCGGGTTGCCAACCATGAAACCGATGCGCCAACCGGCCATGTTGTAGCTCTTGGACAGGGTGAAAAACTCCACCGCGATGTCCTTGGCGCCCGGCACCTGCATGATCGACGGAGCTTTCCAGCCGTCGTAGACGATGTCGGCGTACGCCAGATCGTGAATCACCAATACGTCGTACTGCTTGGCGAGGGCGATCACCCGCTCGAAGAAATCCAGCTCCACACACTGCGCAGTCGGGTTCGACGGGAAGCCGAGGATCATCATTTTCGGTTTCGGAATCGAGCCACGAATTGCCCGTTCCAGCTCGTCGAAGAAGTCCACGCCCGGTACCAGCGGCACCGAACGCACTTGAGCGCCGGCAATCACTGCACCGTAAATGTGAATCGGATAACTCGGGTTCGGCACCAGCACCGTGTCGCCCTGATCCAGCGTCGCCAGCATCAAATGCGCCAGGCCTTCCTTGGAGCCAATGGTGACAATGGCTTCGCTTTCCGGGTCGATATCGACCTCGTAGCGTTGCTTGTACCAGTTGGAAATCGCCCGACGCAGGCGCGGAATGCCCTTGGACGTCGAGTAACCGTGGGTGTCTTCGCGTTGGGCAACTTGTACGAGTTTTTCGACAATGTGCGGCGGCGTGGCGCCGTCGGGGTTGCCCATGCTCAAGTCGATGATGTCTTCACCACGACGACGCGCAGCCATCTTCAGCTCGGCGGTGATGTTGAAAACGTAAGGGGGGAGTCGATCTATGCGCGCAAAGCGGCGCGGCGAACCTTGTTCAGCCATTGTTGCCTCGGATAACGTAAGCGCCCGGAACCGTCCGAGCGACGCTGGTCACTGCGGTGACCTGTGGCGGAAGATAAGGTCAGTGATGGCATACTGTCCAGCCCGTTTGTAAACAATTTTGTCCCAAGGAAAATGGTTGATGGAATTCACCAGCGGCTTCTTGCTGAGCCTTTCGCTGTGCCTGGATATCGGCGTGGCCAACATCGCAATGATCACGCTGGCGATGCAGCGTGGTTACTTTCAGGGCTTCGCGCTGGGTCTCGGCACTTGCGTCGGCGACCTGATCTACGCCGTGCTGGCGCTGGCCGGAATGACGGTTCTGCTGCAATACGAAACCGTGCGCTGGGTGTTGTGGATCGGTGGTTCGGCGCTGCTGATCTACTTCGCGGCGAAGATGATCTATTCGGCGATCCATCACGAAGCGCAATTGGCGGCCACCGCCGAAGTGGGGCAGAACTCTCATCGCAAGGAGTTCTTTCGCGGGATCTTCCTGGCGATGTCCTCGCCGAGCGCGATCCTCTGGTTCGCCGCGGTCGGTGGCACGCTGATCGCCCGTTCCGGTGGCGGTGGCCCGCTGAGTTCGGCGCTGTTCCTCGGCGGTTTCCTCTGCGCCGGGCTGCTCTGGTCGGCCGGTTTGTGCTTTGCCGCCAGCCACGGCGGCAAGCTGCTCGGTGACAAGCTGTTGCGCTACTCCTACATGGCATCTGCGGCGATCTTCTGCTATTTCGCGGTGTACGTGATCGTATCCGGCTATAACGAGTTTGTCGGATCGGGTGCCGTCGAGCAGCTCCATTCGTTGTAACCGTGCGAAATGGGTTTGGCTTTCTATACTCCCAGCCGAACCCCTTTTTTGTTCCAGGAGTCGAGTCATGGATGAGCAAAAACGCGTCGAAGTGGCTGAACCTCGCTTCGAACATGGACACTTCCTGCTGATTGCAGGGCTGGGTGAGCGATATACCCAGGAAACCGCGCATAACATTCCGGCGTTGTGGGAAAAATTCCTGCCCCATCTGGGCCAGATTCCGGGTCAGAAAGGTGAAGTCACCTACGGCGTCTGCTGCAATTTCGATGGTAAGGGTGGGTTCGATTACATCGCTGGGGTGGAAATCAGCAAGCTCGATGAGTTGCCTCAGGACACGTTTCGCTGGGTTGAGGTTTTGCCCCGACAATATGCGGTGTTCGAGCACAAAGGCTCTCTGGAGCACCTGCCGCAGACCCTGCAATACATCTACAAGACCTGGCTGCCAGCCTCCCACTACGTGGAGCTCAACGCCCCGGAACTGGAGCGATACAGCGCGGACTTCAACCCGGCGCGTAAAACCGGCAAGCTGGAAATCTGCGTACCGGTCGAAGCCCGGCGGTAATCAAACAACGAGGCGGCGGATTTACGATCCGCCGCCTCGTTTTCATCTCTGTTTTGCCTTGTTGGTCCGACGCGTGCGCATCAGGTCGATGCCCAGGGTGATAAAGCCGAAAGTACTGATGCCCAACACCATCAACAGGCCAATCTCAACGCTGCTCATAAGCGGTTTCCCTCAAGGGTAGTCAGAGACACGCCCTACAAGTAGCCGCTCGCGAAGCCGAATAAAAGCGCATATACGCAGGCTTTACGCTGCACCTGCGGATCGATATGCAGACCTTATTCAATTATGCTTTCGGCACTTTCTTCTGCTGATTTTCGAGTTGCCATGAACACCCTCATTCGTAACGTCACCGCCGCCGACCTCGATCGCTGCTACGCCATCGAAACCGTTGCCTACGAAGGCGACGAAGCCGCCACCCGCGAGAAGATCGCCACGCGCATCGCCACTTGGCCGGATGGTTTTATCGTCGCCGAGGTGGATGGCGTGGTGGCAGGGTTCGTCAATTCAGGCGCAGCGTTTGATGTGCAGATGTCGGATGAGGCGTTCAAGGAGCTGATCGGCCATGACCCGAAAGGGCCGAACGTGGTGATCATGTCGGTGGTGGTGCACCCAGATTATCAGGGGCAGGGTTTGGCCAAGCGCTTGATGGGCGAATTCATCGAACGCATGCGCGGGATGGACAAGGCAACGATTCATTTGATGTGCAAGGAGAAGCACATTCCGCTGTATGCCGGGTTCGGTTTTGCCTACATCAAACCCTCGGAGTCCGACCACGGCGGCATGGCGTGGCACGAGATGATCCTCACTCTGTAAATCATCACACATACCAAGTGGGAGCTGGCTTGCCAGCGATAGCGGTGGGTCAGTCGACATCAATGGTTGATATGCCGACGCCATCGCTGGCAAGCCAGCTCCCACAGGGTTAAGTGGTGTCTCGGAGTCTTTAGTACAGCGTGTCCAGCACCCTTTTTAGCGCTTCGCGGTCGTAACTGTCCGCGTCGAACTGGCCGTCGTTCAATCGCTTGTGAAAGGCCCCGGCCGTCGGCAACGCCGAACGTGGTAAATGCGTTTCCGGGTTCCACGCATCGGAACGCACAAACGCTTTCGAACAATGAAAGAACGCCGCTTCCACCGTCACCAGCAACACGGTTTTCGCCGGTTTGCCATTCACCGCAAAGCTTTCCAGCAGCGCCGGATCTGCGCTGATCGTCGCGGTGCCGTTGACCCGCAACGTTTCGCCAATCCCCGGGATGATGAACAGCAGCGACACTCGCGGATCGTGCAGCACATTGCGCAAGGTATCGATGCGGTTGTTACCCGGGCGATCCGGCAGCGCCAGCGTGCGTTCGTCGATGATCCGCACAAACCCCGGTGCATCGCCGCGCGGTGAATTGTCGAGGCCATCGGCGCCCACCGAGCTGACGATCACCAGCGGCGAGACGCGCACCATCGCCTGATAATCCGCGTTGAGAAAGGTGATCTGCTTGCGCACCGCACGTTCGTGGGGCAGTCCGTAAATAGCTTCCAATGCTTCGATTGAATCGATCATCGTGCATCCCTCGATGATTTAGAAAAACAGCCCCATGCGCCGCTCATAACCGATCCGGCCCTTGTACGCTTCGCCGCTGTCGACGAAACCGTATTTGGCGTACAGCGCAATCGCGGCATCGTTGTCAGCATCCACCGATAACTCCAGCCCTTTGATCTCCGGCCACGCCTGACGCGCAACCTGCGGCAGCGCTTGCAGGCAGGCTTTGCCATAACCCTTGCCTTGGGCCCGGTGATCAACCTGCAATGCATGCAATGTGGCGCTGTGTTCATCGGCCCACGCCGGCAATACCGGCGGACGTTTGAGCAACAGAAACGCTACGGGTACGTCATCAGCCAGCAGCGCGAAGCCCTTCACGCCGGGGGCGGGTTTCGACAGCAAGGTGTGCAGAGCGCCATGGATGTCACCGGAGAACTTGATCTGCTCGGCATGGATTTCAATCGCCTCGACTTGCTGACGCTGCAAAGCGTTCAAGCTGTCGTACGGCACGAGTTGGGCTGACACGGGAATTTCCTTTTTCCTACAAAGATGAACCTCGGATTCTAGCGACTTTGCCTTCCGTGGAAATCTTTTGTTTCGCCTGTCGATCTGTCGACTCGCCGAGCGACTAAGGGTGTCTTCACAACAAAAACCACGGAGAACACCATGAGCGCACAGACTGAGATCCAGACGCTGATCAACACGTACCGCGAAGCCGTCATGACCAAGAACGTGGAGAAAGTCATGGCGCTGTACGCCGACGACATCGTCTCCTTCGACGCGATCAAGGCCCTGCAATTCAAGGGCAAAGCGGCCTACCGCGCGCATTGGGTGGCGTGCATGGAAATGTGCCCCGGCCCGCACATTTTCGAGTTCCACGAAATCGCCATCGAGAGCGCCGACAACATCGCTTTCGCCCATTGGGTGGCCAACTGCGGCGGCACCAATGACAAGGGCGAAACCCAGAGCTGCTGGATGCGTGTCACCGCGTGCTATCGGCAGGTGGGCGGCGCGTGGCGGATCGCTCACGAACACTGGTCGGCCCCGTTCGATCCGATGAGCGGCGCAACCCTGTTTGATGTGCAGCCGTGATCTTCAGCCATAGTTGATCCGTTCGAATCAGGAGAACCGCCATGAAGTATTTATGCCTGGTCTACAGCGATGAGCGCCTTCTGCACGCGTCGCCCGACAGCCCCGAAGATGCCGAATGCTGGGCGTACGCCGAGTCGATCCAGGGCAGCGGGCGGATGGTCGCTGCCGAAGCGTTGGAGTCGGTGCAGACCGCCACCACTGTGCGCATGCGCAACGGTAAATTGTCGATCACCGATGGCCCGTTCGCGGAAACCAAAGAGCAACTGGCCGGTTTCTACCTGATCGACGCCAAGGACCTCAATGAAGCGATCCAGGTCGCCGGCAACATTCCGGCGGCGCGAATCGGCAGCGTTGAAGTGCGGCCGGTGCGGCAGTTGAATGTCTGAGCTGCGCACGCGGGTCGAGCAGGTCTATCGCGAAGACTCGCGGCGGATTCTGGCGACGCTGATTCGTCTGCTGGGTGATTTCGACCTCGCCGAGGAAGCCTTGCACGAGGCGTTCTTCGTCGCGGTCGAGCGCTGGCAGCGCGACGGCGTGCCGGACAATCCACGCACTTGGCTGGTGTCCACCGGGCGCTTCAAGGCGATTGATGTGTTGCGTCGGCGTGCGCGCTTCAAGGCCGCACAACCCTTGCTGCTGGCGCAACTGGAAGAACTTGAACAGGCCGACTGGAGTGGTGAGGACGTGGAAGACGATCGCCTGCGGCTGATCTTCACCTGTTGTCACCCGGCGCTGGCGGCCGATGCGCAAGTGCCGCTGACCTTGCGAGAAGTCTGCGACCTGACCACCGAGGAAATCGCCCGCGCTTTCCTCTCGGCGCCAGCGGCAATTGCCCAGCGAATCGTGCGCGCCAAAGCGAAGATTCGCGACGCGAAAATCCCCTATCAAGTACCGAGCCTGAGCGAACTGCCCGAACGCCTCGACAGTGTGCTGCGGGTGATTTATCTGGTGTTCAACGAGGGCTATTCGGCGTCGATGGGCGCTGAAGTCACCCGAGAGGATCTGACCCGCGAGGCGATCCGACTGGGGCGGTTGTTGATGGAGTTGTTGCCGGAACCCGAGGTCATGGGCCTGCTGGCGCTGATGCTGCTGCACGAATCGCGGCGGCCGGCGCGCACCTCACCCAGTGGTGAACTGGTGTTGCTGGATGATCAGGATCGTGCGCAGTGGGATGCCGAGCTGATCGCCGAAGGCTGTGCACTGGTGGAGCGCGCACTGACCACGCGGCGGTTTGGCCCATATTGTTTGCAGGCGGCGATTGCCGCAGTGCATGCCGAGGCGCCGACAGCCGAGGAGACCGATTGGGAGCAAATAGTCGGGCTGTATGACGTGCTGTTGCGGGCGGTGCCGTCGCCGGTGATCGAGTTGAACCGCGCGGTGGCGGTGGCCAAACGTGATGGAGCGTTGGCCGGGTTGCGCTTGATCGAGGGGATTCTGGATCGCGGTGAACTGCAGGATTACCATCTGGCGCATTCGGCGCGGGCGGAATTCTGTCGGCAGTTGGGAAGGGTGGAGGAAGCGCGAACGGCTTACCTCCGAGCTCTGGCGTTAACCCGACAAGAGCCGGAGCGAAGGTTTATCGAGGCGCGCCTGTCGCAGTTGGATTGATCCAAAACCTTCAATGGCAGTGCCGACCCTTTCGCGAGCAGGCTCGCTCCCACGGTTGATCTCATTCCAAATGTGGGAGCGAGCCTGCTCGCGAAGAGGCCAGTAAGCCCAACATCAAAACATCAGGCTTGCTGGCGGGTCGCGGCCATGACGATCTCGCGAATGCACACGCCCTGCGGCTGCTCATACGCATACGCAATCGCCGTCGCGACATCCTCGGCACTCAACACCGTACCGCCCATCTCTTGTTTCCACGCCTGATAACCGGTCTTGATCGCCTCGTCAGTGGTGTGGCTGAGCAGCTCGGTCTCGACAGCCCCCGGCGCAATTGTGGTCACACGCACGTTGTGCGGCGCCAGTTCTTCACGCAGGTTTTCCGACAAACCATGCACGGCAAACTTGGTGCCGACATACGCGACGTGGTTCGGGAACGTCTTGCGCCCGGCCACCGAGCTGACATTGATGATCGTGCCGTGCTTGCGCTCAATCATCCCGGCGACTACAGCGTGCACGCCATTGAGCAATCCCTTCACATTGACGTCGAGCATCTGATCCCACTGCGCCGGATCCTGCTCGCTCATCGCGCCCAGCAGCATCACACCAGCGTTATTGATCAGCGCATCGGCCGGGCCGAATTGCGCTTCGGCTTCTGCCACGGCGGCGAGCAAAGCGGCGCGATCCGTGATGTCGACTTTGCGGCTGAGCGTGTTCGGCAGCTCCAGCGCTTGCAGGCGTTCGATGCGTCGCGCCAACAACAGCAAAGGATGGCCGGCCGCGCTGAGACGACGGGCGGTGGCTTCACCGATGCCCGAGCTGGCACCGGTGATGATGATCAAAGGCTTGCTCATGGTGGAACTCCTGAAATAAGAATTTCAAATGACTGAACGATGAGCGCAGTATATTTAGCCCTGTACGGGCTGAAAAATGCCTTATTCCTCTGTCACCTATCGGAATTTCCTATGGATATCCGTCACCTCAAAGCCTTCCTCGCGGTATTCGAAGAGCGCAACATTACCGCTGCCGCGCAGCGACTGTTCATCAGTCAACCGACGCTGTCGGTGACGATCAAGCAGTTGGAAGAAGAACTCGGCGCGACGTTGTTCGTACGTCAGCCGCGCGGTGTCGAGGTCAGCGATGAGGCGCGGTTGCTGTACCCGCAGGCGCGGCGGATGGTGGCGGAAGCGGAGGCGCTGAGCCAGATGTTTCGCGGGCGCGAAAATCGTGCAGCGCTGACCCTGGGCATCGAGGGCGACATCGCTGCCAGTCATATCGAAGCGTTCGTGCGCATGGCGCATCTGGCGTTGCCGAATTTGTTACTGACGCTGGAGGAGGGGTGCAGCGGCGAGGGTCGCCTGGCGGTCGAGGAGATGTGCTGCGAGGACGAATTGTTCCTGCCGCTGTGGGAAGAACCGTATGTGATGGCGTTGCCATTGGATCACCCGATGGCGCTGGCGCAGGCGGGTTGGGCGCCGATTGCGGATTGGATTACGTGTCCGCAGCATCCGTCGCATCAACGTCTGATGGCGTTATATGGGCGCTCGCCGGAGGCGGTGGCCGGGCATGCCGGTTCGTTGCAGCAGGCGTTGCACATGGTCGCGGCGGGTGTCGGGGTGGCGATGTTGCCGCAATCGCTGGTGAACGGCCATGAGCGGGTGGTCGTGCGCGCACTGCACCTGCCGGCGCCGACCCGACGGGTTGGCTTGTGTTATGCGGCGCAGGCGCTGGAACTGCCGGCGATGCGTGGGCTGCATGAGTATTTTCAGGTGAACCGGCCAGCAGCGATTGAGGCGGCTTGATCGGTTGTCTGGGCTGACGCCTTCGCGAGCAGGCTCGCTCCCACACTTGGAATGCATTCCCCTGTGGGAGCGAGCCTGCTCGCGAATGGGGTCACCCCCCTATTCCAGCATCTTGCTCAGCAACCAGCTACCCGCCGGCCCCGGCGGGTACAGCCGCGACCACAGCGCATCGACAAACACCGGTTTCGGCCAGCCGCGCACGTTCAGTTCCACCAGCGTGCCATTACCGAAACGCCCCACCAGCCAACGCGGCAGCGGCGCCCAGCCGAAACCCATTTCGGCCATTTCCATCAGCATCAGATAACTCGGCGCCGACCATACTCGACCCTTCGCGCGACTCTCGTACGGATTGACGATGGTTGCCAGGCGCAATTCGCGATGCTGTTCAAGGCTGGCTTGATCGATGTTTTGCAGTTTCGTCAGCGGATGTTCGGCGCTGACGAACAGCGCGATATCGGTACGTTCGGCGACGGTCGAGGTCACCAGGTCTGGCGGATAAGTGTCCTGCATTTCGGCGAACGCCAGATGCGCACGACCGCGCTGCACCAACTCGATCAGGTCATCGCATTCGGCGATCAGGCATTCCAGCTCCAGGTCCGGATAACGCTGCTCGAACCCGACCAGCGCCGCTTCGAAGCGCGCCGATTGATAAGTGTCGGAAATCGCCACGGTCAGTTTCGGCTCGACGCCTTGGGACAGTTGCCGCGCGGTCATTTCCAGTCGACTGCTGGCCGCGAGAATTGCCTCGGCCCGTTGCAGCATCACGTGGCCGGCCGGGGTCAGCGTCGGCTTGCGGCTGCTGCGATCGAACAGCACCAGGTCCAGATCAATCTCAAGGCTTGCCACCGCCGCGCTGATGGTCGACTGACTGCGCCCGAGTTTGCGCGCCGCTGCCGAAAACGAACCTTGAGTCGCGGCTTGAACGAACGCCAGCAACACTTCTTGAGAGGCCATGAACTATCGCCTTGATCGATGGTTATTGGTTATGAAGTATCGGAGCGATGCCGGAACATGGCAACCATCTTCACTCAAGGAGTCAGGCCATGACGGCTAACAAATCCATCACTGAACGTATTTTCCAGGCCGTCGGCTTCGAGCTGCTGGCGATCCTGATCTGCACGCCGTTGCTGGCGTGGATCATGAAGAAGTCGCTGCTCGACATGGGCGCGGTGACGCTGCTGATCGCGTTGTTGGCACTGGCGTGGAACGTCGTGTTCAACGGCTTCTTTGACCGCATGCTCAAACGCCTGAATATCGGCCACAACGCCTGGGTGCGGGTGGTCCACGCGCTACTGTTTGAGGGTGGTTTGATCGTGATGGGCGTGCCCCTGATTGCGTGGTGGTTGTCGGTCAGTCTGTGGCAGGCATTCTTGCTGGATATCGGCGTGCTGCTGTTCTTCCTGCCGTACACCTACGTGTATCACTGGGGCTATGACGTGCTGCGCGAACGCTTGCTGATGGCCCGTACGGTCTAATGCTGGAATGCAAGTTGTGGCGAGGGGATTTATCCCCGTTGGACTGCGCAGCAAGCCCATCTTTTCTGGATCAAAAGAGGGGGGCGCTGCGCACCCCAACGGGGATAAATCCCCTCGCCACATGGGGCGGTGTCAGATTTAGAGAAACATCCCGCCGGAGGCTTCGACGCGTTGGCCATTGATCCATTGCGCACCCGGTGACAGCAGCAGCGCCAATGCTCCGCCAATGTCATCCGGCTGCCCGGCACGGCCCAGCGCGGTGTTTTCGGCGACCATGGCGTTCACCGCCGCGTTGTCGCGCACGGTGCCGCCGCCAAAGTCGGTTTCGATCGCACCTGGCGCCAGGGTATTCACGGCAATCTGTCGCGCGCCCAGCTCTTTTGCCTGATAACGAGTGAGTACTTCAATCGCGCCTTTCATCGCCGCATAAGCACTGGCGCCCGGGAGGGTGAAACGCGCGAGGCCGCTGGAGATATTGATGATGCGCCCGCCATCGTTGATCAGCGGCAGCAGTTGCTGAGTCAGGAAGAACGGCCCTTTGAAATGCACGTTCATCAGCAGGTCGAATTGCTCCACGGTGGTTTCGGCGAAACTCACGTGCAAACCGACCCCAGCGTTGTTGATCAGAAAATCGAAGCGCTGACGATCGAAGTGTTGCAGCGCCTTTTCGACGTGTGTGCCGAACGCAGCAAAGCTTTCGCTGCGGCCGACATCCAGTTGCAGCATCACGGCTTTACCACCGAGTGCTTCGATTTCGCTTACCAGTGCCTGGGCTTCATCGGCGCGGCTGTGGTAGGTGCCGATGATGTCGACGCCTTGCGCGGCGAGGTGCAGGGCGGCGTTTTTGCCCAGGCCACGGCTGGCGCCGGTGATCAATGCGATTTTGCGGTTCATGAGGCTTCCTCGATTGCGCTGAGTGGTGGTGATGGGTTCAGTTTATTTATCCGCCGGGAGGTGATAAACAGACTGAAATCGGAATCACTGGTCGGATCTGGCGAACAATCGAGGGTGAGCCCATGAACAAACTGGAACTGCTGCGAACCTTCGTCCGGGTCAGCGAATTGTCGAGTTTCACCCTTGCCGGTGAGAGCCTCGGCTTGCCGCGCTCGACCGTGTCCGAGCATGTGCAAGCGCTGGAGGCGTTACTCGGCACGCGCCTGTTGCAGCGCACCACGCGCAAGGTGCAGGCGACGCAGGATGGTCTGGTGTTGTACGAACGCAGCAAGGACTTGCTGTCGCACATGGACGAGATCGAAGGATTGTTTCGCCAGGACGAAGCCTCGCTGACCGGGCGCATTCGTGTCGACCTGCCAAACATTCTCGCGCGGCGCCTGATCCTGCCGCGCCTGCCGCAGTTCATGGATCGTCACCCGAACCTCGAGCTGGAAATCAGCAGCACCGACCGCCGCGTCGATTTGCTCAGCGAGGGGTTCGACTGCGTGGTGCGGATCGGCGCGCAGCCTGATCAATCGGTGGTCGCGCGGCACCTCGGCGACTTCTCGATGATCAACTGCGCGAGCCCTGCGTATCTCGAACGCTACGGCGTGCCGCAGACTCTGGAGGATCTGGCGCAGCATCGATTGGTGCATTACGTCGGCGTACTGGGTTCGCGTTCGGAAGGGTTTGTGTACGAGGAGGGCGGTCAGGTCAAACGCTTGCCGATGGCTGGCAGCGTGACGGTCAACAGCACCGATGCCTACGAGTCGGCGTGTCTGGGCGGCTTCGGGCTGACCCAGGTGCCACGCACCGGCATGCAGCCGCATCTGGACAACGGCGAACTGGTAACGGTGTTGCCGCAATTCACCGCCCCAGCGATGGGCATTTCATTGTTGTATGCGCGGCAGCGACATTTGCCGCTGCGAGTGCGCGTGTTCATGGATTGGCTCGGCGATGTCATCCGCTCAACCCTCTGACCACAACCTGGACTCAAACCTCGCCGGATCTCTCTCTATTACGGCTACCGGTAGGAGCTGCCGCAGGCTGCGATCTTTTGATCTTGCGTTTGAACAACAAGATCAAAAGATCGCAGCCTGCGGCAGCTCTCCTACAGGGGTCAGAAGATTTGTGTGAACAGCCAGTAGAGGCTGCCTGACAACAGGATGGCGGCTGGCAGTGTCAGCACCCACGCCATCAACAGATTGCGGATGGTCCTCATCTGCAACCCGCCACCGTTGGCGACCATGGTCCCGGCCACACCCGAGGACAACACATGCGTCGTCGACACCGGCAAACCAAACATGTCCGCGGCGCCAATGGTCAGCATTGCCACGGTTTCTGCGGACGCGCCCTGAGCGTAAGTCAGGTGGGTCTTGCCGATTTTTTCGCCGACCGTGACCACGATGCGCTTCCAGCCGACCATGGTGCCCAGCCCGAGCGCAATGGCCACGGCGATCTTCACCCACAGCGGAATAAACCGCGTGGCGTTGTCGATCTGCTGCTTGAACAGTTGCAGCTTGCCAGCGGTATCCGCATCGAAGTTGCCGACCTTGTTCTTGTCCATCAAGCGAATACTTTCGCTGGCCAGGTACATGTCGTTACGCACGTTGCCCATGGCTTCAGCCGGGACTTTCGCCAACGAGCCGTAGCCTTTGACCTCTTCGCCGATGTGCCCGGTGAGGGCGGCGAGGGCGGGAATCAATTGCGGCGTGGCCTCCTTGCTACGCACGTAATCGGAAAGGGTCGCCCGTGGGTCGGCCGGCGCCGGCAGCGGTGCGTTTTTTACCAGCGCTTGCTGAGTGACTTGCGCCACGGCGGCGAACTGCAGGGATTGTTCTTCCGGCATGGTCCGGTTCAGCGCATAAGCCATCGGCAAGGTACCGACCAGGATCAGCATGATCAGGCCCATGCCTTTCTGGCCGTCGTTGGAGCCGTGGGCGAACGATACACCGGTGCAGGTCAGGATCAGCAAACCGCGAATCCACCATGGCGGCGGGGCGTTGCCTTCAGGGGCTTTGTACAGCGAGCGATTCTTCACGAACGCGCGCAAGGCCAGCAGCAGCAACGCGGCGCAACCGAAACCCACCAGCGGCGACAACAGCAACGCATAACCGATCTTGGTCGCCTGCGCCCAGTCGACACCGCTGGTACCGTCGCGGCCGTGCATCAAGGCATTGGCCACGCCGACACCGATGATCGAGCCGATCAAAGTGTGTGATGACGAGGCCGGCAAGCCCAGCCACCAGGTGCCGAGGTTCCACAGAATCGCGGCGATCAGCAGGGCGAAAATCATGGCGAAACCGGCGGACGAGCCCACCTGCAGAATCAGCTCCACGGGCAGCAAGGCGATGATGCCGAACGCTACCGCGCCGCTCGACAGCAGCACGCCGAGGAAGTTGAAAAAGCCCGACCACACCACCGCGACATTTGGCGGCAGCGAGTGGGTGTAAATCACCGTCGCTACGGCGTTGGCGGTGTCGTGGAAACCGTTGACGAACTCGAAACCCAGTGCAATCAACAGCGCCACGCCGAGCAGCAGAAACGGCGTCCAGGTGGTGACCACGGTGCCGAGTTCGTGCATGTCGTGCATCAGGCTGTAGGCGGTGAACAGCATCCCCATCGCCAGCACGGCGAAAAAGATCACGTAGGTGAACGGGCCGGTTTTCTTGTCGAGGGCAGGCCTGCCGCTGGCGGCGGACGCGGGGCTGGCGGTCAGGGAGGGAGTAGCCATGGGAGGACAATCCTGAGCGAGGGAAGGAGTGCCGCCCATGATCGTTGCAGAATGTTACAGAGAGACTGCGATAGATCAGTGTTTGGCGGATTAGCCCGACCACTGATCTGTTGACCCCATCCCTAAGCTCAGGAGGGGACGGTGATCTAAGGTGAGCTCTGTGTGGCGAGGGGATTTATCCCCGCTGGGTTGCGAAGCAGCCCCAAAAACCTTCACCTCGGTGTATCTGCTCAACCGCATTCACCGGATTTACGACTGCTGCGCAGCCGAACGGGGATAAATCCCCTCGCCACAGAATTTCTGGCACCTCAATGGATCTGTGGTGGGCAAGGTCAGTAATCGCCTCTTTTGCGGAACGCCCAGCGCCCGGCAATCACGGTGAACGTCGCCACCAGCGCGACCAATATCCAGAAGCCTTCCTGCCCAACCGCGCCCACCGAGGTGAGCTCTTTGTGGCGAGGGGATTTATCCCCGCTGGGTTGCGAAGCAGCCCCAAAAACCTTCACCTCGGTGTATCTGCTCAACCGCGCCCACCGAGGTGAGCTCTTCGTGGCGAGGGGATTCATCCCCGCTGGGTTGCGAAGCAGCCCCAAAAACCCCCACCTCGGTGTATCTGCTCAACCGCATTCACCGGATTTACGACTGCTGCGCAGCCGAACGGGGATAAATCCCCTCGCCACAGAATTTCTGTCACCTCAATGGATCTGTGGTGGGCAAGGGTCAGTAATCGCCTCTTTTGCGGAACGCCCAGCGCCCGGCAATCACGGTGAACGTCGCCACCAGCGCGACCAATATCCAGAAGCCTTCCTGCCCAACCGCGCCCACCGAGGTGAGCTCTGTGTGGCGAGGGGATTTATCCCCGCTGGGTTGCAAAGCAGCCCCAAAAACCATTCACCTCGGTGTATCTGCCCAACCGCGTGCACTGGATTTACGACTGCTGCGCAGCCGAACGGGGATAAATCCCCTCGCCACAGAATTTCTGTCAGCCCAATGGTTCTGTGGTGGGCAAGGGTCAGTAATCGCCTCTTTTGCGGAACGCCCAGCGCCCGGCAATCACGGTGAACGTCGCCACCAGCGCGACCAATATCCAGAAGCCTTCCTGCCCAACCGCGCCCACCGAGGTGAGCTCTGTGTGGCGAGGGGATTTATCCCCGCTGGGTTGCAAAGCAGCCCCAAAACCATTCACCTCGGTCTATCTGCCCAACCGCGCCCACCGAGGTGAGCTCTTTGTGGCGAGGGGATTTATCCCCGCTGGGTTGCGAAGCAGCCCCAAAAACCATTCACCTCGGCGTATCTGCCCAACCGCGTGCACTGGATTTACGACTGCTGCGCAGCCGAACGGGGATAAATCCCCTCGCCACAGAATTTCTGTCAGCCCAATGGTTCTGTGGTGGGCAAGGTCAGTAATCGCCTCTTTTGCGGAAAGCCCAGCGCCCGGCAATCACGGTGAACGTCGCCACCAGCGCGACCAATATCCAGAAGCCTTCCGGGTCCTGCGACAACGGCACGCCCCCGACATTCATCCCGAAAAAACCGGCAATGATGTTGATCGGCAGCGCCAGCACCGTCACTACCGTCAAGGTAAACAGCGTGCGGTTGCTCTGTTCGTTGAGGTTGGCGGCGATCTCCTCCTGCAACAGTTTGATCCGCTCGCCGAGGGCCGTCAGGTCGTTGATGATCAGCGCAAACTCCTCAGTGGATTTGCGCAGCTCCTTGACGTCCTCCTTCTGCAACCATGGCGGCGGCCGGTTGAGCAGGCGCAACAACGACCCCGGCTCCAGCGCCAACAGTCGTTGCAAACGCACCAGCACGCGGCGGTTGGCACCGAGTTCGGCGCGGTTGGTCGACAGCCGCGAGGAGAGCAATTCATCTTCGACCTGATCGACGCTCAGGCTGGTCTTGCGCACGATTTGCGTGAGCACTTCGCCCTGATCGCGCAGCAGGTGCACGAGCAGTTCCGAGGGCGAGCGAAAGCGTTCGCCAGCCTTCACCGATGAGCGCAATTTGTCCACCGAGTGCAACGGTTGCAGGCGCGCGCTAACGATCAGTTTGCTGCGCACGCAGACCCACAGCGTCGACACGTCTGACGAGACCATGCTGCTGAGGTTGAACACTACGTCGTTGACCACCGCCAGCAACGCCGAGTCGACGTGCTCGATGCGCGTCGACCGCGAACCTTCGTGCAGCGCCTCGAAAAACTCCTCAGGCAATTGCAGATGGCTTTTCATCCAGCGTTCGCACGCGGCGTGAGCCAGGTTCAGGTGCAGCCAGAGGAATTCGCCGCTGTCGCTGTCGTCTTGCAGGCAGCGCAACGCGGTCGCCGAATCGACTTCGCGGCCGCGTTCGCCGGGCAGAAAACGAAAGCCGTAAAGCAGGCCAAACAGATCAGGATCGCGATGACTGATGTCGAGGCTGTGGTTCATGAAAGCTCGCTGCGAGGAGGGCGTCTGGCGCGGGATTGTCAGGTTCACCTGAGCCGCATCTTCGCAATGTCACATGACGTTTGTGTGACAGCAAAATGACGTCAAATCAGCGGCTTACCGACAGTCGGATTTTCTTCAAGAAGCGCTCTGGTACGCCGATCACGCTTAGGTTACGTTGCGCGCCTTTGGCCATGAGCCAAGGCTCGCCGACATGGATGTCCGGCAAAATTCCACGCCTTATCGGGCGTGCCTCATCCCTGTCATGAGTACCTGCGATGCTGCAAAAATCCTTGAGAGCGCAAATTCTCGCCCTGCTGAGCGGCAGTCTGCTGGCGATGCTGTTGATCGCGCTGGCCTGCTTCCACTTCCTGTCCAACGGTGTGCAAAGTTACAGCCAGTTGATCGCGGGCCCGTTGCACACTTCGCAACTGATCGATGAGGCCAACCTGCAATTCAAGGTGCAGGTACAGGAATGGAAAAACGTTTTGCTGCGCGGCAAGCAACCGGCAGACCTGGCCAAGTATTGGGGCCAGTTCGAAGACCGTCAGCGTGATGTGCAAAATATTCTCGGCGAACTGGCCGGCCAGAAAGGCATCGAACCGAGCCTGAAAACCCGCATCGAGCGTCTGCGTGACGAGCATCGCCAACTCGGCGCTGCTTACCAAAGGGGCCGAGATGCCTATGTCGCAGCCGGTGCTGATCCGACGGCGGGCGACGTTGCCGTCAAAGGCGTCGACCGGGCAACCAGCGATCAGATGAGCGAACTGGTGGCCGAGCTGCGCAAGCAGGGCACCGAGCAATCGGCGCAGATCAGTGCCGAAGCTGATCACACAGTGTTGCTGGGCATTCTGGTGATGCTCGCGTCGGGTCTGTTGATCGGCCTGTTGAGTCTGTGGCTGGTCAACCGCAATCTGGTCGAGCCGATCCGTAAACTGATTGATTACGTCACCCGGTTGAGCCGCGGCAAACTCGCCGAACGCGTGGTCAGCGACCGTCAGGATGAGTTGGGCAATCTTGCTGCGGCGGCCAATACCCTGCGCGATTTTCTCGCCGACACCTTCACTCAACTGCAACGCAGCGCCAGCGATCTGGACAGCGCCAGTGGCGAGTTGAATGCCATCGCCACGACCATGGCCGGCGGCACCAACGAGCAGTTCAACCGCACCGACCAAGTGGCCACGGCGATGAACGAAATGTCTGCCACTGCTCAGGAGGTGGCGCGTCACGCAGCCGATGCGGCGCGTGCGGCCGACGACGCCGACCAGTCTGCCCAGCAGGGTGAAAAGGTCATGCAAAGCACCATTCACAGCATCACCCAGATGCGCGGCGAGATCGCCAACACCGCCACGGTCATCCGTCGTCTGGAAGCCGACAGCGGCCGCATCGGCAAAGTGCTGGAAGTGATTCGCGGCATCGCCGAGCAGACCAACCTGCTGGCGTTGAACGCGGCGATTGAAGCGGCGCGGGCGGGTGAGGCCGGGCGTGGTTTTGCCGTGGTTGCCGATGAAGTCCGCAACCTCGCACAGCGCACGGCTGAGTCGATCATCGAGATCAATCAGATCATCCAGAGCGTGCAGACCGGCGCGGTGGACGCGGCCCAGGCCATCGACAGCGGCCAGACCCGTAGCGACGAAAGCGTCGAGCAAGTGACTCAGGCCGGGGCGATGCTGGAGCGCATCACCCATGCGGTTGAAGCGATTCGCGACATGAACCGTCAGATCGCCACGGCGGCTGAAGAGCAGACGTCGGTGGCCGAGGACATTTCGCGCAACCTGACCGAAATCACTTCGATCGCCAGCACTAACCTCGATAACGTCCAGCGCACCGAAAGCGCCAGCCAGAACCTGCATGGCTTGTCGGGACAACTGAACGAAGTCACTGCACGCCTGAGCGCGTGACCCTTTGACTGTGTACCGATTCGGATACCGAGTCGCTACACAGTCGATCTCAAGTTGAGCTGAGCACCGACGATGACCGGTTATCTATAACCGGCATTGGAGCCTTCCCATGGTCAGCATCACATCCGTTTCGATCACTCAGCCCGTCGCTGCCTCGACCAGCAAAGCCGCAGTCAGCGACACCGCTGAAGAAAACTCCACCAGCGCAGTCGCTGGCACCGGCGCCGCCAGCGATGCACCGAAAGCGGCCGGCGGCGCAGCGCCGGCTGGCGACAGCAGTTCCAGCAGCAGCGACGAGTCGGACACGGTGAAAGAACTGCGCAAGCAGATTGCCGAGTTGCAAAAGCAATTGCAGGAACAACAGCAGGCGTTGCAAGCGGCCCAGGCGAAACAGGAAAGTTCTGACGCCAAGGCGACCGAAGTGGCTGCCGCGCAATCGCAGGTAACGGCCACTTCGGCCTCGCTGCAAACGGCGACGGCGGCGTTGCTGCAGGCGTTGCAGGATTCCGACAGCAGCACCTCCGGCTCGCTGGTCAGCACCTCGGCGTGATGCCGATTCCCCTCACCCCAGCCCTCTCCCGGAGGGCGAGGGGACTGACTGCGGTGGATATTCGAGCTACGCCGACCTGAAATTTCGAGCCGCACTCAGGCTTTGAAAACCCCCGATTTGCTCCCTTTCCCCCTCGCCCCCTGGGGGAGAGTGCTGGGGTGAGGGGGAGAAAATCTCACTGACACCAAATTTCAAAAGCCGAACGCAAAAAAGCCGCACGATTTCTCATCGTGCGGCTTCTCATATTCGCGCTATCAGGTGTCTTGCTTGTTGCTCAGCACCTTGCCGGTGGCGGCGTCGAAGTCGACGTCGAATTCTTTGCCATCAGCGGTTTTCAATTCAACTTCGTACTCGTAACCGTTGAAGTGGTTATCCAGATCCGTGTCAGTGATGGTCGCGCCCGGATGCAGTCTCAGAGCTTCGGCGTTCATTGATTCCAGCGACTTGATCTTGCCGGACTTGACCAGCTCAGGGATCTGGTCGACGCGTACGTCAGCTTGGGCCAGGCCAGCGGTGAGGGTCAGGGCAGCGGCGGTAAACAGGGCAGTCAAGGTTTTCATCGGTTCAATCCTTTTGGTGTTTATCTAAGCGGTGTGCTGTTTGAGTGAGTTCAGGTTAATCAGCGCAACTTAACTCACCCTTAAAAACATCCTGGTCGATTGCGTCGTTTGTTCAATTGCCCCACATCGCAACCTCTCATGCTGTGCCTTCGATCAAAGGAGGTGCAGATGAAACGTATGTTTGCCAGGTTGTACGCGCCGCTGTTCTGGGGCGGTTTCATAGGCGGCGGTGTGTGGCTGGCCAATCTTTCAACCGTGTGGCTGTTGCCGTTGTTTCTTGCGGCATTGGCCGTGTCATTCGCGGCTGAATGGGCATTGCCCTATGAGGTGTGCTGGAACCGTGCGGCGGGTGATCGTCAGCGCGACATCTTGCATGCGCTGATCAACGAAGCGTTGAGCGCATTGGGATTGCTCGCATTGCCGGGGTTGGTCGCTCTGTTGGCGATTGACGGTGTGCGGCCAACGGGCTGGCCGTTATGGCTGCAACTGGGGCTGGCGATGTTGATTGCCGATGCGGGCATCAGCCTGATGCATTACGCCAGTCATCGCGTGCCGTGGCTGTGGCGTTTGCATGCGGTGCATCACAGTGTTGAACGCCTGTACGGCTTCAACGGTTTGATGAAGCATCCGTTGCATCAATTACTGGAAGCATCGGCGGGGCTGCTGCCATTGCTGGTGCTGGGCATTCCATTGCAGGTCGCCTCGTTGTTGGCGTTCGCCATCGCCATCCAGTTACTGTTGCAGCATTCCAATGTCGACATGCGCCCCGGTTTCCTGCGCTGGATTTTCGCCTGGGCACCGCTGCATCGCTTCCATCACATGAAGTACGGGCGCGCCGGTGACGTCAATTTCGGTTTGTTCTTCACCGTGTGGGATTGGCTGCTGGGGACTGCGTTCTATACCGAGGATTACCGCATCGGCCAAGGCGATCTGGGGATTGGCAGCCGCCCGGATTTTCCCCGCGACTATGTGGCGCAATTGCTTGATCCGTTCGAGTCGGTGGCATTGAGCCGTGAGCCGAAAGTGCCTGATGCGCTGCGCCGCTGACTCAGTCGAGCAGTTTCAGGTCGATGTGTTGCAAGGCTTGGCGCGCGGTGACGCCGAAGAGTTTTTTCAGACTGCGTGAGAAGTGCGCCGAATCGGCGAATCCTGCGTTGTGCGCGGCGGATGTCACCGGGTCGCCCGCCAGAATAGAGGCCATCGCCATGCGCAGACGTCGCCACAACACCAGCCTGCGCACTGGCAAACCGACCTGGCTGACCAACAGTCGCTGCAACTGGCTCAAGGATAAATTCGCTGTATCGGCGACGGCGCGGGCGGCGACTTTATCGCTCAGCGAAGCCTCCACCGCGGCCAGCGCACGCTCGATGCGCGGATCACTGCGCGAGCGACGCGGGCATTGGCGTATCGCCAGATCAAGTGCAGGCAACGTCAGTTCGGTGTTAAACAGCGCATCACGCAACGTGTGCGCGGCAAACAGCAACGGTTCGGCATAAACGGTAAACAGCGGATCCGGCGCTTCAACGATTGCATGGCGCACGTTTGAGGCTATCAACAGCTGCGAGGCGCTGAGGGTTTCGCCATCGAGCAACACCGTCACCGGTCGCTCGGGGGCAAGAATGATTTGGTGAGCATAGTGAGAATGGGGCGCCGTGCGCCCCGACACGCCGTGGATCAGGCCATAGTCGTGCCCCAGCCAGAGGCGGCCTGTCCACTCGGTGTGGGTGGTCACTCAGTAACCGTTGTTCTTCAACAGCTGATCGACACTGGCGGCCGCCGGGCGTTTATAGAACTTCAACAGTTCGCTGGCGCGGTTGGTGAAGATGCCGTCGACGCCGGCCGCCATGACCTTCTCGAAGTCCACCGGCTCATCGACCGTGTAAACGTGTACCAGCAGGCCCTGATCGTGGGTGTACTTGTTCATCCACGGCTGTACCAGATCCGAATAGCTCTGATCGCCGCCATGGCTCAGCTTCGCCGAAGGTCCGGTACCGATGGCACCCTGCGCCTTGGCGTAGTCGATCCACTGCTTGAATTCGGCTTCGGACTTCGGCTCCTGCTTGCCGTAGAACGCATTTTTGTCCTTCTCGCCCGACTCGGCAAAAGTCACCTTGGATTTCGGCTCGATGCTGCCTTCGCCAACCCACAGCAAGAGGATTTTCGGCACTTGCGGCATTTCCTTTTGCAGCAGTTCGAGGCTGTTTTTCTCGAACGTCTGCAGGATCACTTTGCCTTTGCCTTGACCGACACCCAGCTCGCTTTTCGCCAGTTTCGAGCCGGCCGGGCTCAGCCAGCCGCGATCCTGCAGTTTTTCCTTGAGGTCTTTCTCGATGCCGGGGAACAGCTGCGGCTCTTTGGTCTCAATGTACAAGCCAGGCTTGTGCTGCGCATTGGCCTGGGCGATGTCGATGATTTCATCGAGGGTGAGGATTTTCAGCCCGGCGTAGGACGCGCGAGCGCGATCCGGATAGGCCTTGTTGTACCAACTGCCGGCGTCGAGGGTTTTCAGTTCGGCCATGGTGAAAGCGTTGGCCGGGCTGTCCTTGCGATCCGGGAACTTGCTCGCGACGTCGGTGGTGCGTTGCAGGTTGTTATCGTGCAGGGCGAACAGCACGCCGTCCTTGCTGCGTTGCAGGTCCATTTCCAGGTAGTCGGCGCCGAGGTCGCGGGCCAGTTTGTAGGACGCGGCGGTGGATTCCGGTGCGTCGAACGACGCGCCACGGTGGGCGATCACCGCCGGGTGCGGAATGCCGTGAGCGGCGGCCAGCGCGTCGACATCGGCGGCGTGAGCCTGACCGAGACCGAGCAACAGGCTCAGCATGAGGGCGCTTTTGGTGAAAGTGGCGGGCATGTTCGAGATCCTTTCGCAGGGCATTTTCAAAGACGTACCTTTTAACAACTGAATCGATTGCTTGCTATCGCCAGACCGACATAAACGTATTAAAAGCGATTTTTCCTGCACTTTTGTGGTGCCGTTTGCAGTACGCTTGCCCTCGGCAGACGTCCCGGCAGAGGGCGCGCCGCTCCGTTGCCCTGCGTGTAAACCATCGATCATTTTTCGTGAGGTTTACCATGCGCATCACCTCCCAACTCATCTGCCAGGCGGCCGACGACCTCAAGGGTTTTGTCGGCCTCAACCGCAAGACCGGTCAATACATCGTGCGTTTCAGCGAAGACTCGTTCGGCATGGACGTGGCCGACGACGGCATTATTCCCGCCAGTGAATTCGTCTGGGCACGGGTTTCGGATACGACGATGACGTTGAAACGCGAGCTGATTCAGTTGCTGCTGGACCAGCACATTGATGAGCGCATCAACATCACCGAGCCGTTGCGGGTTTACCTGCAAAAGGTTGAAGTGCCGGAGATTGTCGCGGTGCGGAGTCTGGTGCGGGGCTGAGGATTTTGCGGTGAAGCTTCTGGCCCCATCGCTGGCAAGCCAGCTCCCACAGGTACAGCGTGATCTTCAGAGCTACGCAATACCCTGTGGGAGCTGGCTTGCCAGCGATGAGGCCATTGATTACACAGCCTGCTCACTGCCCAAACCGATACTCCCGCTCAACCTTGCACACCCGCGTATGAAACGCCGAATACCAGATCTCGCGCCCGCGCGCTTGGATCAGCCGATGCTCAGGATGCTGCCGCCACGCCAGAATCGCTGCTTCGCTCTGCCAATACGACACGGTGATGCCAACGCCATCCTCCCCGCGAATCGAATCGACACCGAGAAACCCAGGCTGTTCGCGCACCAGTTCGCCCATGCGTTCCGCCGCTGCGGCATATCCGTTATCACCCTCGGTACGGGTCGAGGTGAAAATTACTGCGAAACACTCCGTGGTTGCTTTCATCAACGCGACTCCGCACAGGCTTCGATAAACGCCCGCACCAGCGGCGGCATCTGCCCCTTGAGGGCTGCGCGCTCCGGTTGGAACAGTGTGGCGACGAAAAACCGGTGATCCTTCAATTCGATTGCGCGCAAATCCCCGGCTGAATCGTGACCCACTTCGTGTAGCCGATTGTTGAAGAGATCACCTTCGAACTGCGGATTCACACCGTAGCGGCAGCGATAGCCTTCACGAATCTGCGACGTTTCGTACGCCTTGGCGATCAACGAGCCGGGCAGCAAATCAATGCTGTCCACCGCTTCGACCAGTGAACAGGTCAGCGGCGTCAACACGGCGCGATCTGAATCTGGCGATGTTTCGCCGTGTTCGGCATCGGCCCAACCCAGCACGTTGCGGGAATATTCCAGCACCGCATGTTGAAAGCCGCCGCAGGTGCCTAGGAAAGGGCGCTGTTGTTCGCGGGCAAAGCGGATGGCGCGCAGTGCACCGTCTTCGCTTTTGTAAGGGCTGGCCGGCACGCACCAGAAACCGTCGAAGCGTTGTAGCGGTGTGTCAGCGTGGATCTGCTCAGTGGCCAGCCATTCGAACTGCACCGTCTGGCCAAGGTGTTCGGTCACCAGGCCAAGGGCAATCGGGATGGCCTGGTGGGCAGTCACTTGCGGGTCGTAGTCGCCGATCAGGGCGATGGAAACAGCGTCCATGGGATTTCCTTTTCTTGAGTAAGACGAAGTGCTTTTGTGGCGCAGTTGTCGGTTGCCGGGGCTCACTATAGATTGGCGTTCACGCACTCAATATTGGCGTTTCCCCAATTGATCAATGCACCAGCGCACTATCAGCTCGACTTCCCGGACCTGGCCCTGATCCTCGCCCTCGTGCGCGGCGGGTCTCTGGCCCGCGCTGCGCAGCTATTGAAAGTAGACGTGTCGACGGTGTTTCGCGCGGTGCGTCGTCTTGAAGCCGCTCTCGGCCAGCAGTTGTTCGAAAAAAGCCGCGCCGGTTATTTGCCGACCACACTCGCACAAACCCTTGCCGAGCAGGCCGAACGCGCTGAACAGGCGCTCGACGCTGCGCGAATCGGTGTGGAGCAGGGCGGGGAAGTGGTCAGCGGCACAGTGCGCCTGACCTGTACCGATTCGGTGCTGCAAGGTTTGTTGCTGCCAGCGCTGGCGCAGTTCATGCCGAACTACCCGGCGCTGAACATCGAACTGAGCACCTCCAACGATTTCGCCAACCTCAGCCGTCGCGATGCCGACATCGCCCTGCGCTTGACGCGTACACCGCCGGAACATCTGGTCGGACGGCAATTGGCGAAGATTTCCTACCGGGTCTGCGCCAGTGCGCGCTATCTGCAAGGCGTCGACGCGGCGGATTTGTCAGCACTGACCTGGATCGCCCCGGACGACTTTCTACCTGATCACCCGACCATCGCCTGGCGCCGTCAGCAGTTGCCGGGTGTCACACCGAGTTATCGCTGCAACAGCATGCTGTCAGTCACCGAACTGGTGCGCGCCGGACTGGGGGTCGCGGCATTGCCGGATTTTCTCATCACCGACGATCTGCAAGCCCTGAGCGAGCCTTTGCAGGGTTACGACACCGCGCTGTGGCTGCTGACGCGCCCGGATTGCCGGGCATTGCGCTCGGTGGTTACGCTGTTCGATGAGCTCGGCCGGGCATTGCGTTTGCCGTGATCAGTCGCGCGGGTTCTTGTTCATGTGCTGATGCATTTCGCTGGTCAGGCTCTCGATGCGCTCGGTCAGGCTCTTGGTCATTTCGGTGAGGCGAGTGTTCTGCTCCAGCAACTCAAGCAGTTGCGCGGTGTTCTTTGCGGCCTGCGCCTGCCGCTCAGTGTTGGCCACGGCCAAGGCTTCACGGTGCTGCGCATCGGCATCCGATTGCGCCTTGTCCCGTGCAGCCTGGCGGGTTTGCGCCAGCAGAATCAGCGGCGCGGCGTAAGCCGATTGCAGGCTGAAGGCGAGGTTTAAAAGAATGAACGGGTAAACGTCGAACGTCGTCACGCCAAACACGTTGAGGCAAACCCACAGCAACACGATCAGGGTTTGCGCGCCAAGAAAGGTCGGCGTGCCGAAGAATCGCGCAAAAGCCTCGGCACGCAGCGCGAAGGTGTCGTTGCCGAAGGTTGTGTTGAGGTGGGCGTGGGGGCGATGGAAGCGCAGATGATCGACGGGAGTGGTTTCAGGTGTTGCGGGTTTTTCTGTGGTCATGATGCACTCGGCGGGGCTTGGGACGTTGCATGACTATAGCCCTGCGCCGGGGTTTATGGCCTTTTCGCGGGCAAGCCTTGCTGCCACAAAATCTGTAGGAGCAAGGCTTGCCCGCGAAGGCCGCGCCTCGATTCAAACGCGTCTACACGCGCTCATTGGCAAACATGCTCACCGCCTGCACCGCTTCACTGGCGCCGTCGCGAATCTGCAAAATCACCGTCCCGGCCTGATTCGCCAATTCCACGCCGTCGGCCGCTCGGTCTCGAGTGACGTCCATGCTCTTGATCGCCTGACGCGTTTCGCTCTGAATCAAACCGATCATGCTGGAAATCTCCGCAGTCGAACCGCTGGTGCGCGCCGCCAGTTGCCGCACTTCATCGGCGACCACGGCAAAACCGCGCCCTTGTTCACCGGCTCGTGCCGCTTCAATCGCCGCATTCAGTGCCAGCAGATTGGTCTGATCGGCAATCGCGCGGATGGTGTTGACGATGGCAGTGATCTGTTCGGAGCGTTCACCCAATTGCGCGATCAATGTTGAAGATTCGGCAATGTCCTGAGCAATTTCGCGCATTTCGCTGGCAGCTTGCTGAATCACCTCAGTACCTTGCTCGGCGACTTTTCGGGTCGCCACCGAAATGTGATAAGCCGCGCTGGCACTGCGCGCATCCTGCTCATGCTGCACGACACGGGCGGTGACGTCAGATGCGAATTTAACCACTTTGCACAAGCGGCCGGCGGCGTCGTACACCGGGTTGTAATTGGCCTCCAGCCACACTGTTTGCCCGTGTTTATCCACGCGTTCAAATTGCCCCTGGAAGAATTCACCCTGGTTCAAGCGCCGCCAGAAGTCCTCATAGGCGCTGCTGTTGACCACCGCCTGCGTGCAGAACAAACGGTGATGTTTACCTTTGAGTTCGGCGAGGGTGTAACCCATGCGTGTCAGAAAATTCTGATTGGCTGTGAGAATACTGCCGTCAAGGTTGAACTCGATCACCGCCATCGCGCGGTCGATAGCCTGCAACTTGGCGTTTGCCTCACTTTCCTGCTGCACCTTGGCGGTTACGTCCATGGCGTACTTGACCACTTTCACCACACGTCCCGCGTCATCCTTGATCGGGTTGTAACTGGCTTCCAGCCAGATCGGCTGACCCTTGCTGTTGACCCGTTCAAACGTGCCGGACTGGAACTGACCGTTTTTCAGACGTGACCACAACTCGCGGTACTGAGCGCTGCGACCAAATTCCGGCGTGCAGAAGTGCCGGTGCGGCTGACCGATCACCTGTTCGGGCGCATAACCCATGGTCTTGAAGAAGTTGTCGTTGGCGCGCAACACCACGCCTTCAAGGTCGAATTCAATCACCGCCATCGAGCGATTGATCGCGTCGAGCAGGCCGGATTGTTCAGTGAGTTTGTGTTGCAGATCGTCGAGAGCCGACTTGTGGCGGTTGAAAAACATGCTCGCAGTACTCTGGAAGTAGGGAAGGTCAAGGATTCAGTCCTTATTCCCGCGCTGGCAGGCCGAATACACGGACGGCATTCGGCGGTGACTGCTCAATGCCAGCGTTCCTTGACTGACAGCCGGATACTTATACAAAACTTCATAAAGTTGTACAAGAAGGCGGTCTGTCGCAGTTTTGTATAAGTTTTCAGGCGCTAGTGTTGTCGGTCTCGGGTCGGCCAAGGGCTACGCTGACGGTGTTGCGACCCGTGTGTTTGGCGGTGTAGAGCGCTTTGTCGGCATCGTCCAGCCAGTCGAGCGCATCCTTGTACGCATTTTGATACCGCGCCAAACCGATACTCAGGCTCACTCGCAACTCGGGCACCTGCGGATGGCGATATTGTTGCAAGGTCTCACGCAGTTGCTCCATCAGCATTTCGGCCTTGCTCAGTGGCAGGGTCGGCAGGATCACGCAGAACTCATCGCCACCGTAGCGCCCGGCCAGCTCGTATTCATCCAGCAGGCTTTTGAGTTCTTTGCTCAACTGTTGCAGTGCGGCATCGCCGACGATATGTCCGTAGCTGTCGTTGATCACCTTGAAATGATCGATGTCGATCAATGCCAGTGTGGCTTGGCTGTTGTGCTGGCGGCACTGCTGAAATTTCAGGTGCAGCAGGTCTTTCCATGCACCGTGGTTGAGCAGGCCGGTCAGGCTGTCGGTCCGGCTGAGCGTGCTGAGCGCGCGTTTGTGTTGGGCGAGTTTGATCGCCAAGCGATAACAGACCATGCCCAACGCCAGCGGATACAACGTCAGCATGGGCAGGCAGGCCCAGACTTGCGCTTGCGTGGTGATCAGAGTGAATTTGAAACCGAAGATCGCCCAGCCCAACAGCACCCCGGCGAGCTGGGCGAGGGCGCCCAACACGAACAAACGATGGCCACCGGCGGCGACGTTGTTCATGGTCATCATCGACAGGATGGTCACGGTGGTCAGCGGATTGAACTGGGAGCACGCGGCCCAGAAGCCACCGCACAGCGAGTCATACAACAGATTGCGGCGCTCGGCCTGATAAGGGAACGCTGCGCGAGTGGAGATCTGATAAGCCAGATGCGGCCAGGCGAAACCGTTGAACAGCAGCAATGCCCAGATCCAGCTCGGCATGGTCAGTGGGTACAGCGCCGCGCCGACGCTGAAAAAGCCGATGCCCAGACCAATGACCCGTGGCAGGTAAATGCGTCTGGCGAATGACAAGCCTTTGCCGCGTTGGTTTTCCATGATGCCCTGCGCGAAATTCATCCTGAAACACTTTGCAGTATTTTTCTCAGGCTGACCGTTCGTCGGTCAATTGTCGGACATTGTCATTTATTCCAACGGGAATAATCAGTGTCCTTCCGAGCCATTTAATCGCGGGTTCGCGCAGGAGAGCGGCGATTTAGAGCTGGTAGCAGTTCAGGAACATGTCCAACGCCGACTCCACGACGGTGCTTTGCGTCTGGGCATCGAGCGGCGGTTGGCCCATGGAGATCTGCGGCCAGAACGCGAAGGACTTCAGTAACCCCTGCACTTGCTGGGCGGCGAACTCGGGATCCACGGGTTTGAGTCGGCCGTCTGCCTGCGCGGCTCTGATCCACACGGTCAAACCTTCCTCGCGTTCGCCCATGCGCGCCACCATGTTCTGCGCGCGCTCCGGGGAATGGATAGTTGCGGCAATTGCCACGCGTGCCAGGCCCATGAAGTTGTCGTCGGCCATCATCTGCAACTTGGCGAGCAACATCTGCTGCAACTGCTCGCGCAGTGGCTGGTCTGGGCAATAGACCGCGGTCATCTCTGCGCTGATCCGCGCCCACAATTGATTGAGGATTTCGGCGAACAACTCCTCCTTGCTCGGGAAGTGGTTGTACACCGTGCGCTTCGACACGCCGGCAGTGGCTGCGATCTTGTCCATGCTGGTGATTTCGAAACCGTTGGCACGGAATTCGGCAATCGCCGCTTGAATGATCGCTTCGCGTTTTCGCTCGGTGAGTCGCTGTGGAGCTGTCATAAGTACGCTTCGGCAGAGAAAAGTGGAAATTACACTTGGCAGTTTACTTGTCATCTACTTTGATGCAACCTAGAAACTACACCGAGCAGTGTAATGTTGCGTTAATCCTCGCAACTTAAAAAAACAGAACGTTCGGCCACTGCGTGCAGCCATGGCCATTCATCGTCCCAGCGTGGAAAGCCGTGAATTGCGCGGTTTTTCTGGAGTCACTCAGACATGGCCAACTCAAATTCCGCTTCCACACCTGAAGCCTCGCGGCAGGATCAAGGACTGTTCCGTAACCATGCGCCGGTGCAGCGCGAAGGTCTGCGCAAAATGCTGCGCATCATGTGGAACATGATCTTCCATAAACCGCGCGATACCCGTCCAGCCGCAGCGATTCCGGTACAGGCCTTGACCCATGAGGACTTGCTGGCAGCGCCGAACCACAGCATCTATCGTCTCGGTCACTCGACCCTGCTGCTGAAAATGCGCGACAAGTTCTTCATCACCGACCCGGTCTTCGCCGAGCGCGCCTCTCCGGTGCAGTGGGCTGGGCCGAAACGCTTTCACCAGCCGCCGATCAGCATCGACCAACTACCGCCGATCGAAGCGGTGATCCTGTCGCACAACCACTACGATCACCTCGACTATCAGGCTGTGTTGCAGTTGGCCGCCAAAACCAACTACTTCCTGACCCCGCTGGGGGTTGGCGATACGCTGATCAAATGGGGCATCGACGCCAGCAAAGTGCGCCAGTACGACTGGTGGCAGGGCACCGAAATCGCCGGCATACGCTTTGTCGCCACACCGTCGCAGCACTTCTCCGGCCGCGGCCTGTTCGACGGCAACAGCACGTTGTGGGCGTCGTGGGTGATGGTCGACGGCGATACGCGAATCTTCTTCAGCGGTGACAGCGGTTACTTCGACGGCTTCAAACGCATCGGCGAACAGTACGGACCTTTCGACCTGACCCTGATGGAAACCGGCGCCTACAACGTCGAATGGCCGCACGTGCACATGCAGCCCGAAGAAACCCTGCAAGCGCACATCGACCTTAAAGGAAGGTGGTTGTTTCCGATCCACAACGGCACGTTCGACCTGGCGATGCATGCCTGGCATGAACCGTTTGACCGGATTCTGGCGCTGGCTTGGGAACGCAGCGTTTCCATCACCACGCCGCAGATGGGGGAAGCGTTCAACATCGCTCAACCACAACGCGGGGATGCCTGGTGGCTGGCGGTTGAAGGGGAGAGTGGGGCGGTGGTGCAGAACGCCTGACGAGTGTTCGTGTTAGGCGAATACAACCTCAATACGCCCCTCTTTCCTTGATCGGGGGGCTGACTTCACGACGATCTGCACGTCTCGCCCAAGATGTGAAAGACATTCCATCATTTTGGCCTCACTGATGCCTCGAAATTTTCCTCGCAGCATTTCGGAAAGTTTCGGCTGAGATAGCCCTAGAATTTCAGAGGCCTGAATCTGAGTGAGATGGCGTGCCTTGATGATCTCGCCGATCTTTGCCGCGAGTTGCGACTTGACCTGCATTTCACTGGCATTGGGCAATTCGAGGTCTTGGTAGACGTTGCCGCTGCCTTCTTCAATTTCTATCATTTTCTGATCCTTTCGCGTGATCCTGAGCGGCTCGACGTCTGCCTCGGATCAGATCGCTGTCGGATTGAGCGGTTTTAATTCCGCTTGTCGACCTCTTCTAAAAACAGTGCAAAACTTAAATCGCACTGCCGAAACGAACCGTGTAAATGGCGCGTAAATGTTGGTGTCGAAGTCTCCAATCAACTCCAGTACACCCGCGTCTCCGAACCCTTTCAAGGGTTTTGCATCTGGGTGCTTCAGGCCACTTTGGGCCAAGTCCAGTGCATAACCAAAAACATCCTGTACGTCTGTGGGCATCTGCTTGAGATCTTTCTTGCTACTGCAAACCCACAAGAGCGGCTTCCTTGCACTCATGCGAAAATATACCTATTTGGGAATAAAGATCAACTTGTCCTTTCAATCAGCCATCGCATAATCCCCACGCCCCGCTGTTTCCGCAGCCATCGCGTTCAGACTCGCACTTCGCCCCGGCGCAAACCCGGGAAAGAACACCAACCCCTGCGATTCAAACCGATACGCCAGCGCCAGACGCGCCGCGTCCGCCACCTCTTGCTGCGCTTCAAACCGTTGAATGTCTTCCGCCGAAACCTCGGCCTCCCGCGACAGCTGATCCACGCTCCAGCCCAGCATTGCTCGGGCCTGGAGGCAGTGCGTCGGGGTGAACTGGAAAAGGGCAATGCGTTCGAGGATGTGATTCATCGCAAGAGAGGCCATGGTGTGCTCCGGGCTCAAGAGTGCTGATGGAAAATGTACTGTGTTTTTGTACAGTTGTTTTCGACCGGGATCAAACGCATTTTTTGATTTGCCCTAATTTGGCGGCTCCAACCAGACGGACGGTGCCTGCCCCAACACCCGCCGAAACATCGTCGAGAACGCCGCTGGGCTCTCATAACCGAAGTCCAGTGCAATCCGCGTCACGGCTTCGCCCGCTGCCAGCCGTGCCAGCGCGAGTACCACGCAGGCGCGCTGGCGCCACTGGCTGAAATTCAGCCCGGTCTGTTGGCGGAAGAGTCGATTGAAGGTGCGCAAGCTTACGTGCAACTGATCCGCCCACTCTTGCGGTGTTTGATGCGCATTGGGTTGATGCAGAAAACTCTGACAGAGCGCGAGCAGTTTTCCGTCAGCCGGCAGTGGAATGTGCAAAGGCAGGGGCGCACTGCGCGCCAGTTCATGCAGGAGCAAATCGATCAACACACCATCGCGGCCCGCCTCGTCGTAAGCCAACGGCAACTCCACCGCCTCCAGCAACAAATGCCGCAGCAGTGGCGACACATTGATCACCTGGCAACGTTCGCCCAACTCCACCGCACCCGGTTCGATGTACACGCTGCGCGTGCTCACCCCGAGCATCAACACCTCATGCGCGACGCCCGGCGGAATCCACACCGCCCGCTGCGGCGGCACCACCCAGTTGCCGTCATGGGTGCTGACCTGCATCACCCCGGTCGCGCCGTAGAGCAATTGCGCCCGTCGATGTGTATGACGCGGTAGCAGATGACCGTAGGAATAATCCGTACCGATCGCCACCACTGCGCGCGGCGTGTCATCCAGCAGATTGATCGAAACATTGCGCATCGAGCGATTTCCAACGGTTGGCGTAAACGCAAACATTATTGGCTGACTTGCTGAAGCAGGCCAAGCCATGCCGCTCTATCTTCGTGAGCCTCCCCGTTAAGGACGCCGCGAAATGTTCTACCTCTTGCTCACATGCTTCGGTTGCCTGACCGGCATCACCGCTGTGCTGTTCGGCTTCGGCGGCGGCTTCGTCGTCGTGCCGCTGCTCTATCGCCTGCTCACCGCCAGCCACGGCGCCGACGACCCGGTCGGCCAATCGGCGATGCACATTGCCGTCGCCACCTCGACCTGCGTAATGATCGTCAACGCGCTGATCGCTACCGACAAACATCGCCGCGCCGGCAATCTCCTCCGCGTTTACCTGTGGCCGTTGGGTGGGTTTATTGCAGTGGGCTCAGTGGTCGGCGCGATAGCGGCGGTGTGGGTCAGTGGCGAGGTGATTCGCTACGCGTTCATCGTCTACCTCGGCGTGACCATTGTCGACTGCGTGCTCAGACGCGGGTTTCTCACCCAGGTCGAAGGCGTAATCCCTCGGCGACTGGGCGCCGTGGAAACGTCTGGCGGCGGTGTAGGCATTGGCGCCATCGCGACGTTTCTCGGCGTAGGAGGAAGCGTCATGACCGTGCCGCTGTTGCGCCGTTGTGGCTTGAGCATGTCGCAAGCGACGTCCATGGCCAATCCGCTGAGCGTGCCAGTGGCGTTGGCTGGAACGCTGACGTACATGGCGCTTGCCGGGTTCAGTCAGGCCGAGTTGGGCGCGTGGTTTGTCGGGTACGTGGATTTGCTGGCATTTGCGCTGCTGACGGTGGGATCGTTGCTGGGGATTCGACTGGCCACGCCGTGGATTGGGCGGATTCCGGATCAAGTGCATGCGCGTGTGTACATCGGGTTGTTGCTGATGGTGATGATCAGCATGTGCTTGAGCTGAAAGCGAAGGCGCTCGATTCCCCCGCGCAACGTCGACATAATCCGCAACGCTTCCACCGGGCACACGCCCAGTCAACTCAAGGATGAAATGATGTATCGCGGATTGTTACGAATCTCCGCCATTTTGCTGCTCGTCGGTTTGGTGCTCCCGAGCCGGGCAGGGGCCGACGACAGCAAGCAGGTGTACACCGGCACCCTGGGCAAAGCCGCGATCGTTATGGAAATCGACACCCGTTACAACCAGGGCCGTTACTTCTACAAAAAGTACCGCACCGACCTCGCACTGGACATCAGCAGAGAGGGCGACGCATTAGTGATGGTCGAAGGCGCTGTGATGGAAGGCGATTCGCGCCCGACGCTGCGCTTGCAGCCAAAACTCAACGGCTGGAGCGGCGAGTGGAGCAACCCGGCCGGGAAAGTCCTGAAAGTCGAGTTGCAGCCCGCTACGCTTCCCGATGTTCCCGCCGGTGCCTTGCCCTATCTCGCCAACCTGCATGACAAATTCCCCTACGAGTACCTGCGGCTGCAAGGTCTGCAACTTACAAAGGGTAAAACCGAAACCTTCATGGGCTACACGCTGCAAGGGTGGCGCGAGGCGGAGTCGGGAGTCTCGCTGTTCGAGGTCGTGTCAGGTTATTCACCGCAAGCGCGGGAGCGCATCAATCAACAGTTGATGGCGCGTTTGTGGGGATATGTGGCGGGATACTACGGCTGCCCAGGTGGTTTTTCGCAATCCAGCCAACCGCTGTGGATAACACCGACAGTGATGAGCGTGCGCCTAACTAACGAGTTTTACTGTCAGGGCGCCGCGCACCCGAATGAAGATGTTGAATCGCTCAACTTTGATAGCCAGACAGGTAAGTTGCTGACCCTTGAGGAGGTGTTGTGGGTGGGGCAGGGCAAGCCCTTTCACTTTCTGGCAGGCTACGAAGACGCATCGGCCAAGGCCTCGGAGAACTACTACAACTATCGCTCCACAGAATTCGCCCCATGGCTCCTCAAGCAGTTGTTGGAGCTCCATCCCAAACAAATGACCGTCATCGCCGAAGGCGAAGACGACTGCGGATACGACGAGCAGCAACCCTGGCAATTCCCATCGTGGTACTTCGGCGCAAAAGGCATCACCTTCCTGCCGTCGTACTCACATGCCGCCGCGGTGTGCGGCGTCGTCGAGTGGGGCGTGCTGCCCTATGACATAGTCAAACAGCACCCCGGCGGCGTCCCGTTGCAATTGCCCTGAGTCGAAGTGCAAACAGAACCTCGATTCCTGACCACAACCCCGCCATAATCCGCACCGAATTTACCTGCGCTGACCCTACAATGCCGGCGCGGCCTCCGCCTCTTTCAAGGAACGATCAATGCTCAAGGGACTGATGCGCCTGGCGCCGTGTGCCGCTGTGCTGTTCTCAATGCTGTCCACCGCGCACGCCGAAGATAACCGACTGGTATTCACCGGCACGTTGGGCAAAATGCCGATCGTGTTCGAAGTCGATACCAGTGACCCGGAGCAAGTCACCGGTCGCTACTTCTATGAGAAATTTCACCGCGATCTAGAGCTTAACGGCACCTATAAAAATGACGTCTTGCTGCTCACAGAGGGCAGCGATCGTATGGAACCGGGCAAACCGTTACCGACGCTGAAACTGCAACAGATAGATGGCGGTTGGAAGGGCGAATGGCAAAACCCAAAAGGCAAAAAGCTGCCCGTACTGGTCACCGATACGCCGCTTCCCGAAGTGCCGGCGAATGCACTGCCTTACATCGCCAAGTTGCCCAAGACCGAGCCTTACGAATATCTGCGGCTTCAGGGCCTGAAACTCAAAACCGGTAAAAAGCAGGACTTCATGGGCTACACCCTGCAATGGTGGGAAGAGCCTGACACCAAGATGACCATGTTCAGCATCGAGTCCGGGTTGCCAAAAGAAGATCTGCAACGGGTTAACCAGCAGTTACTCGGGCGCCTGTGGGACGAGGCCATCAGTTACTACGGTTGCCAGTTGCGCGGCCGCGGTTACGCCGAATTCCTCCAGGACGTCGCCCCGACGTTTATCTCGCCCAGTGTGATCAGCCTGAACATCTCCACCAGCTATGACTGCGGCGGCGCACACCCGGACTTCGGCGATTCGCCGCTGAACATCGATGTGAAAACCGGCCACCCGTTGTCGCTCGAAGATGTGCTTTGGGTGGGCGAGGGCCAACCAATCCTTCACGCCGACCGTTACCGAGGCGGTGACCAGCCGTTGACCGAGGCCGAAGATGCCGCTCGCTCCAAGTATCAACGCGAAGTATTTATGCCGTGGCTGATCAAACAACTCACCGCGCTGTACCCGGATGAAATGAAGAAACCAGCGGAGGGAGATGAAGACAGTTGCGACTTCACCAATGAAGACAACTGGAGCTATTCCAACTGGCACTTCACTGAAAAAGGTTTGTACATCGGAGCGTACTTCGCGCGCGTAGAGCGAGCCTGCGATTCACCCGACTGGTCGATCCTGCCGTACTCGCTGATCAAACAACACCCCGGCGCCGTCACACTGCAACTGCCCCAGGGCTAACCGTCACTCCAGATCCGGCGCTTCACGAATAATGAAGTGATCCAGGTTCTCGATATTGGCATTGAAGACCTCGAAAGGCTTTTCGGGGTTCTTCTTGCCAGGCACCTGCTTCAACTCCGGCGTCACCCCATAGAAGAAACAAAACAACGCCTTGTCGCTATCCACCGCGTGCTTGATCTCTTCCAGAAACGCCTTGCGCTTGCGATAGTTGTCGATCAGCTTCTTGTTCAGATAAACGCTGACCGGATACGGCTTCTTCTTGCTGTCCTCGGGCTTCTTGAACCAGACCTTGTCCTCGAAATCGATACGAAAACTGGCACTGTGGAAGTCCTCGATCTTCTTGATCCGCCCCCAGTAAATCAGCCCCTTGTTGTCCGTCAGATACTCGATCTTCTTGAAGAACGAACTGTACGGCGCCGAATGCTCGCCGACCTTCAACGGCATCCGCTTGAGCAACTCCTTGTCCGCGAAGTTGGAAACAAAACACTCCACCGGATGCGCAAACACACTGGTTTTGTCCGGCGCCGACTCACGACTCGCCGACTCCTTACCACTGTCCGCCGCCACCCGCACCGGATCATCGCGCAACACATCCGCCGCCCCCGCTGGCGCGACAGGCTTGCGCACATACTCACGCCGGGTGAGCAGCAACTCCGATGGGAAGTGTTCCTCTTTCCCGTCATCAACCTCGCCATCTGCCGTCTCAACGCCAGACGCTGAAGCCTTCAAACTCACATACGGACAGCCCGCCACATGCTGCGTAGTGGGCAAATTCTTGAAGTGCGGCGTGCGCACGTAATTCACGTTCTTGGCGTTGAACGTACCCAACTCATTAGAAGCCTCGAACGCCGAACGACAGGCATCGTTGGGGCACTGGAAGTGTTCCTTCACAGAGTCGAAGGCCACCGTCTCATCGAAATTGAGATCGCGAACATCATAGATCGACAACTTGTCGTCGAGGCTGAGGCAGTAGGCGAGATCGAATTTCATGGTAGGGCTCGGATCCTTGAGTGGGGGAGGGGTATTAATAGCGGGAGGTGGCGCGGGTTACCAGTAATGGATCTCGCCACCCAGCATCAACAGAACAGCCATAAAGCCGAGATTGCCAAAAAGGAAAGGCAGAATGGTAATGACGATTTGAATCACAACCGCGATTTTAAAGCCGACGGACAGGCCATAACGTTTCCAATAAATGACATGCAGCACCATCGTCAAAGCGTTGGCCACCCAGACTGCACCGATGGCCATGATTTCGTTCTTTTGAGCGATGCGCAGGGTCATCATGAGCAGGCCGAAAAATACGATGAGGAATGAGACGACCAAGAGTCGGTATTGACCCGGAGTGGTCGAGTCCGTGGATGGTTGCTGCATATGATGTTCGTCCATGTGTGTGGTCGAGATTGCTCTCGATTCACAGTAAGGCTGTCTATAAAGTTTCGGGATTATGGTAAGTCTGAGAGGTGTTGCTGGAACTATTTGCGATTTCCCGCATTAACTCAATCTCTGGGGCAAACCGATTCTTGTGGCGAGGGGATTTATCCCCGATGGGCCGCGGAGCGGCCCCAAAACGGTATGAGCGATGATACAGATAAATCATCGTTCGCTTGCAGACTGATCCGTAGCCGATTCGGGATGAATCCCCTCGCCACAGTCGCTATGCATATAGATTATTGCCGCTTCAACCGCTTAACCTTTTTATAAAGCAAGTCTGTGAATTCCTCTCGGTCGCTTGAATGATGGCAGCGTCGATGACAATTTGGACAGAGCGCAATGGTGTTGTTTTTGCGATCCTTGCCGTGTTGTGCCAAGTGCTTAACGTGGTGAACCTCGAGATATGGCTTTCCATCCATTTCGAAAGGGCCTGGCTGATCACAGGCCTCACAAATCCCGTTAGCGTTATCTAGGATCCAGCCCTTGACCTTAGAGTTTCGAACGAAATATCGGGTAATCGTTACCCCTTGTTGAGGTATCTCATCATCTTCTGGTTCGCCTGCAAAATCCTGTACTCTGGCGTGCTTTAGATATCGATTCTGAATTTCTCCCTCGGCGGAGGGGAGGTCATGACTCGGAGTCAAAAGACCTTTGGATTCTAAAATTTTGGTCAGCCGGGCAGCGATTCCTGAGCCAATGTTTACTTTTGGCTTGTAGTGACCAATCGTCTTCAGTCCTAACTCGTCAAACAGTGCTGAAAGGTTCTGAAGGCGATAGTCGATCGACTTGCTGTTGCGATTGGCAAGCACACCGCTCTGGAGAAGCTTGTGCTCCGCAGACTTATTGAATTTTTCGTCGTTTGGATATCTCGCTTGAATCGAGAGGTAGGCATCGATAGAGGCCTCCAATTCGTCATTGGTCCAGCCTTTGTGTTCCTTTTTCGTATCCATACTATCGCCGAGGGTTGAAAACCCTCGGACGATACTGAGTGGCCATCACATCTGTCTACGAAAAATCCTACAAAAAAAAGCGACGGATCTCGCGTGCGATCCTACAAGAGCATCGCTCAACCCATCGAATGCTTCGACGCCTGAGACGTCTGAGCGACCCTCCGCCACCAAGGCTTCGTCGCCATCGCTTTTCGTGGTGCCTGATCGCTCAACAAATAAGGCATATCCCGCAGCCGAATCCAACCTTCGCTCTGCCAATGCAGCAGACTCAACGACATCTCCGGCCAATCCAACAAACTCAACATCGGCCGATCTGAATGCCCCGAGTGTTCTGCATCGCGTAAGGCCGGCACTACCTGATGAGTCAGCCACTCACGCAGCAACCGATTGCCCGGAACGTAGTGATAAACCAGAAGCGCATAGACGCCGGATTCACTTAGCATCAATTGCTTTTCGGGTTGCCGGAAATACTCAATCGACAGAACGCGACGTTGATCCTTGTCTAGCTTGTTGAACATGCGTTCGCTGAGGTGCACACCCATCAAACGACCGATGTCGCGGGCGCAAAACCATGGCTGGTTTTCAACCAGAAGGCCGTGCAGATAAAGGCCGTGGCGTTTAAAAGTCGTGGGAATGATTGATTCAGACAAGGTCGGCCTCCAAGGTAGTGGGAGGCAGCAGCCATTTTTTTGTAAATATAACCTTACCTCTACGTTTAAGTTAAAAGAGCCGTAACCCGACGTAGAGGGATTAAGAATATCCCAACAAGCGTTATTTTTTACGCATTAAACATATATATTCTTGATAGAATATAGGTCGTAATGTGTAAATAAGTCAGCTTCTACGTTGGGTGTTTCTTAGGCACCTATGTATACCTTAGGTTCGATAGGTTTTCGCGTCAATAAGGTGGTGTGTGTGTGTTTGTGTGTGTGGGGATTATCTGTAAATCTAGGCGATGTATTGATGTCGCCTAGATTGTTTTCGGTTTGGTTTATTTTTTTAGAGATAAAAGTAGTGCGCCAGCGGTGCCCTGGGGAATAAGGCCTTGCGCTATTTTTTTCTGTAAATATGCAGGGAATTTTTGAGGTAGATATATCTTTTCTAGCCAGATTCTGAAATCGCCCAGAGCGCTCAGTGGATATATATTTGCTTCGGTTTTTGCTGCTGATTGAGGGAAGTAGTCTGGGTATTCATGAGGGAATTTTTTTCTTTCACCATGGACTGCTTCGAGATTTTCTGAAGCCCAGTGTCTGGCCCACATCTGTCCAACACTGATGTCTGGAACAGTATGTGTGTCAATGATCAGTCCCGACTCAATTGCAGATACAACGATGTCTGCAATCTCTCTGAAAACACTAAAGAAACCTGCAGGCAGTTTATTTAGTAAGATTCTGTCGTGGTAATGGCGCCATGAGTCTAGTTTTAGTGACTCGGGTGAGAATCCAACTCCTTCGTAGATAAAGGCCCGCAGGGTTCTGCGAGCTAGCAGTCTAAAGTTTCTTTGCGCTATCTGATTGTCGGTATTATCTGAGTCAAATGCGTAATATTCTAGGATTGCCATGCAGACCGTGTCTGGGTAGGCGCTGATTTTTTGGCCGTTTTGCTCTGTTTTAATAACTATTCGTTCAGCTGTGAAGTTTTGCTGAATCAACAGCTGTTTTATTCTTTTTCCTCTGGGCTTGAATACTTCATCGTGCCAATTGTTAGCTAAATCACTGATTGTTTTAGGGTTTACTCCGCAGAGCCTAGCTAAGCCTCTTTCTGTGAGATAAGGGGTAGTGTCGTTCAAAACGCCCATTTGTATCCCGTCGATTTCCGCGAAAGAAGCCGAGGGCAATTCTAGCGGTAGTTCTGACTGCATTAGCTCGCTCATCATCAACTCCGAATAAGTTTTATGGCTTCATTTATTAGTAATGGAGGGTACAAATGGTCCATGTGGGATTCGGGGTTTTTCTTCTTGTTATAAGTTATGCCCTGTTCCAAGCAAAGTTTTGCGCACATGGCTCTCAGATGTTGCAGGTCAATAATTAGAGACCTGTCCGAGCAGTAGCTTTGCACATCTATAAGGTCGGAGTTATCACTTGGAAGCGTAATTGTCTCGATTTTCTGATTTATTTCTTCGAGTTGTCGCTCGGTTTCTTCAAAGCGTAAACGGGTTTCATTGGCGAGCTTTTCTCGCTCTTCGATTTCTTTTATAAGTAGATTGGTATGCTGTGCGAGGGTTTGGGCTAGAGACATTATCTCTGAGCCGCCCTGTTTAACTGGTGCGGGGTATGTCCCGTACTTCCTTACTGCCGGTATTACTTCGTGGAATATCCATCTTTGGAATGATTTACTGGCTGGAGTGCTGTCACGAGAGATTACTCGGTATAAACCGGGTTCTGTGATAAAAACCTCTGTTCTCGGTTGCGCAGATAAGTCATCGATGACTGGGAAGTGTTTGTATTCGTCGCTGTCCAGTACATCGCGTTGAGCTTTTACTAACTGCCCTAGACCAGTTTTTCCTTGTTCGTTTATAGCTGTATTTGTTTTTGCTAGAGTTAAAACAACGTCTTCTAACGAGATATATAAATTTTCATCGATGTAGAAGCTTCTAATTTTCGAGGTGCCATGAATAGCGTGATAATCCAGCAGTATTGGCGTATGCATTTTAATTTCCTATAAAAAAGCCCCGCACTTGCGGGGCTTTAATTTATTCAGCTAAGCATCCTTTAGGCTTTTGCTGTTATAGCATGGCTCAACGCCATCATCAATCCCAGCTCAACGCACCACCAGTCTGATACTCAATAACCCGAGTCTCAAAGAAATTCTTCTCTTTCTTCAAGTCCATAATCTCGCTCATCCAAGGGAACGGGTTAGTCGTCCCTGGATACTCTTCCTTCAAACCAATCTGGCTCAAACGACGGTTAGCGATGAACTTCAGGTAGTCCTCCATCATCGCCGCGTTCATGCCCAGTACGCCGCGAGGCATGGTGTCACGAGCGTATTCGATCTCCAGCTGCGTACCCTGCAGAATCATCTGGGTCGCTTCTTCCTTCATTTCGGCATCCCACAGGTGCGGGTTTTCGATTTTGATCTGGTTGATCACGTCGATGCCGAAGTTCAGGTGCATGGATTCGTCGCGCAGGATGTATTGGAACTGCTCGGCGACGCCGGTCATTTTGTTGCGGCGGCCCATGGAGAGAATTTGGGTGAAGCCGCAGTAGAAGAAGATGCCTTCCAGAACGCAGTAGTAGGCGATCAGGTTGCGCAGCAGTTCTTTGTCGGTGTCAGGGGTGCCGGTTTCGAACTTCGGATCGGAGATCGAACGGGTGTATTTCAGGCCCCAGGCTGCCTTTTTGGCGACCGATGGGATCTCGTGGTACATGTTGAAGATTTCGCCTTCATCCATGGCCAGCGATTCGATGCAGTACTGATAGGCGTGGGTGTGGATCGCCTCTTCGAACGCTTGGCGCAGGATGTACTGGCGGCATTCCGGGTTGGTGATCAGGCGGTACACGGCCAGTACCAGGTTGTTGGCAACTAGGGAGTCGGCGGTGGAGAAGAAGCCGAGGTTGCGCATGACGATGCGGCGCTCGTCGTCGGTCAGGCCTTCCGGGTCTTTCCAGAGGGCGATGTCGGCGGTCATGTTGACTTCTTGCGGCATCCAGTGGTTTGCGCAACCGTCCAGATACTTCTGCCAGGCCCAGTCGTACTTGAATGGCACGAGTTGGTTGAGGTCGGCGCGGCAGTTGATCATGCGCTTTTCGTCAACGGCGACACGGGCGGAGGCGCCTTCGAGTTCGGCGAGGCCTTCGGCGACGTCGAGGGAGTTCAGTGCAGCCTTGGCGCGGGCGACAGCGGCCGAGTCGTCGGCGGTCACGGCGCGGGCTTCCAGCGCAGCGGCGCCGCCGGCGTTGTCGAGGCGGTCCATGTTGGCTTCAGTAGCGTGGCCGGCGTTGGCGCCTTTCACTGTTGCTACTTCACTGTCTTCTTTGTCGAATTCGTCCCAGCTCAGCATGACGTGTCGTCTCCTGCGTGAGGGCCTGTCGCCCGTGTGAAACCTGATGGTTGGTTTTTCACACGGTCGTACAGACCGCGTTGGATCTAAAGGAATCGTTCTTTGCAGCAGCTAAACGCAGGCATCAAACAGAATTTTGTACGGGTTCCGAGAGCCTCTGACGGGCGCAGTTCGCGTTGAACGCGTCTGCGGGGCTTCAGAATGGCTTTTGATCCCTGTAAGGGAATATTGCTGACCCGATTAGGGCGGCATTATAGGGAAAAAAATGCGCTCGTGGGGGAGGGCGAAAGCGCGCAGGGCGGTCGAGCGGGAGGGGGATTTGAGTCGGAGCGAGGGTTTACAGGGCTTTCGCCGATGTTGGTCTCTGAGAATTTTTTTTGATTAATTTTTTCGCCGGGCTTCGGTTGCTCAAGATTTGAGCAAAAAACCGCGTTTTTCACTATATCTTGTGTTTTGCAACCCTTTTGCACGACTCCAGACACAACTGAGCCCGACCGAAGCCGGGCTGGAATCGACCCTCAATGAAGCGCTGAGAGGTCCAATTCGGTGCAGTCTCAAATCATCAGTTGGTGCAGCCGTTGCCCATGACGCTGTAGCGCAGAATGTGACGCTGGCCTGTGGAGTCGTCGTATTCCATTTTCATTGGAACAACTTCGCAGACATTTGGAACTTCGCTCATCGATACAACGTTGGCGATGTCCAGGTGGGTGGAGTAAGTGTATTCCTCGATCACCGGTTGTTGCTGTGCGACATCAGTCGGGACCTCGTCTGCCATGGCGGTTGCGCACAGACTGCTGAGGGCCAGAACCAATAAAGCTTTCATTTCAAATTTACCTTTTTGAGGTCGAGTGGGGTCACGCAACCTTTTTAGGGTTGCGTGTGGAACTTCATCGTTTGCAGTTATTACTTGAGAGCTGGATTAACGGCCTTCGTGGGGGCTGTAACGTTGTTAATCGCGTTTGCCTTGTCGGCGAGGTGAATTCTAGGGAGGTGGGGCGGGGGTAAACAGAGCGGGTTTTGATAAACACCTTTGGCAGATTTGGTAACAATCGGTCGATAGGGTGTGGGAATTGGTTTGCTGGCGATGCAATTTGCCTGGGAGACCGAGTTGACTGAATCGCTGGCAAGCCAGCTCCCACAGGGTTCGCGGGCGTTTTGGAGGTTGGAGTCTGGCTTGTAAAAGGGGTATCTGGATGTTTTGTAGGGGCTTGTTACTACCATCGTCGAATGGTTCTATGGGCCCGGCCCCGTTACAACAGGGTCATACAAAAACAACTATTACACCGAGGTAGGAAAGATGAGTGCGGCTTCTCTGTATCCCGTTCGTCCCGAGGTTCTGGCTAACACGCTGACTGACGAGGCGACCTACAAAGCCATGTACCAACAGTCGGTCGTCAACCCTGACGGCTTCTGGCGCGAGCAAGCTCAGCGTCTCGACTGGATCAAGCCTTTCACCACGGTGAAACAGACGTCGTTCGACGATCACCATGTCGACATCAAGTGGTTTGCCGACGGCACCCTGAACGTTTCCTACAACTGCCTCGACCGCCATCTGGCCGAGCGCGGCGATCAAGTCGCAATCATCTGGGAAGGCGATGATCCTTCCGAGAGCCGCAACATCACTTACCGCGAACTGCACGAGCAAGTGTGCAAACTGGCCAACGCCCTGCGTGGTCAGGACGTGCACCGTGGCGACGTGGTGACCATTTATATGCCGATGATTCCCGAAGCCGTGGTCGCCATGCTGGCCTGCACCCGGATCGGCGCGATTCACTCGGTGGTGTTCGGCGGTTTCTCGCCGGAAGCCCTGGCCGGTCGCATCATCGACTGCAAATCGAAAGTGGTGATCACTGCTGACGAAGGCATCCGCGCCGGCAAGAAGATTTCCCTCAAGGCCAACGTCGACGACGCACTGACCAACCCGGAAACCAGCAGCATCCAGAAAGTCATCGTCTGCAAGCGCACTGGCGGCGACATCAAGTGGAACCAGCATCGCGACATCTGGTACGAAGACCTGATGAAAGTGGCGGGCACCGTCTGCGCGCCGAAAGAGATGGGCGCGGAAGAAGCGTTGTTCATCCTTTATACCTCCGGCTCGACCGGCAAGCCGAAGGGCGTGCAGCACACCACTGGCGGTTATCTGCTGTATGCGGCGATGACCCACGAGCGCGTGTTCGACTACCGTCCGGGCGAAGTCTACTGGTGCACCGCCGACGTCGGCTGGGTCACCGGCCACAGTTATATCGTCTACGGCCCGCTGGCCAATGGCGCGACCACGCTGCTGTTCGAAGGCGTGCCGAACTATCCGGACATCACCCGGGTGGCGAAGATCGTCGACAAGCACAAGGTCAACATCCTCTACACCGCGCCGACCGCGATCCGCGCAATGATGGCCTCGGGTCAGGCCGCTGTTGAAGGCGCCGATGGCAGCAGCTTGCGTCTGCTCGGTTCGGTGGGTGAGCCGATCAACCCGGAAGCGTGGGATTGGTACTACAAGAATGTCGGCAAGTCGCGTTGCCCGATCGTTGATACCTGGTGGCAGACCGAAACCGGCGGCAACATGATGAGCCCGTTGCCGGGTGCTCATGCGCTGAAGCCGGGTTCGGCGGCACGTCCGTTCTTCGGTGTGGTGCCGGCGCTGGTCGACAACCTCGGTAACATCATCGAGGGCGAGGCTGAGGGCAATCTGGTGATTCTCGATTCGTGGCCGGGTCAGGCGCGTACCTTGTATGGCGATCACGATCGTTTCGTGGATACCTACTTCAAGACCTTCCGTGGCATGTACTTCACCGGTGACGGTGCGCGTCGTGATGCTGATGGTTATTACTGGATCACCGGGCGTGTCGATGACGTGCTCAATGTGTCCGGCCATCGTATGGGCACGGCCGAGATCGAAAGCGCGATGGTTGCTCACCCGAAAGTCGCTGAGGCGGCGGTGGTTGGGGTGCCGCATGACATCAAGGGGCAGGGCATTTATGTCTATGTCACGTTGAAGAATGGCGAGGAGCCGACCGAGCAGTTGCGTCTGGAGTTGAAGAACTGGGTGCGAAAAGAGATCGGGCCGATTGCTTCGCCGGATGTGATCCAGTGGGCGCCAGGGCTGCCTAAGACCCGTTCGGGCAAGATCATGCGGCGCATTCTGCGCAAGATCGCTACGGCGGAATATGACGGGTTGGGGGATATCTCGACGCTGGCGGATCCGGGTGTGGTGCAGCATTTGATTGATACGCACAAGACCATGAATGTTGCTTAAGTAGCAGGTTGAAGTGCTGGAAAGCCCCGTTCGGTGTAGGCCGGACGGGGCTTTTTTGTGTCTGTTGGTTTTGTAGTGGCTGGATGGGCCTCATCGCTGGCAAGCCAGCTCCCACAGGGTTTGTGGTGTGTTGGGGGTTTCAGTTAATGCGCAAATTTGGGTTGGCTGGACTGGCGTCATCGCTAGCAGGCTAGCTCCCACAGGTTTTGTGGTGTGTCAGAAACTTCAGCTTTACCGCAAATCCCTGTGGGAGCTGGCTTGCCAGCGATAGCAATCTGTAAGGCGCCGATGTAGCCGACTGTCAGAAACCGAAACCACCCAACCAATAATTATCGATCTGCGTCGTAAGACATTTCCCGCTGTTACCCCGTGCTTTCCATGTAACCGAATGTGTAACCGCCCGCGCCAAACCGGGGCGAAGGGAAACGCATCGCCCCGTTTTAGAGCCTTTAAAACCCCGCTAAAAAATAAGACACAACGCTGCGCTTGCCGGATTAGAAGGGTTTGCGAATAATAGGCCCGCAATTTGCAGCATAGATCGGTTCACTGTCTTTCGCTCTTGCATGAAATTGCAGGGCTGTCAATGCGCCAAAGTCGCTTTCTCTGTGCATCTGTAATTAGTTGTCGCATTGAAGAAATATCGGCTTCGGGCCTGTCGTTAGAATGCCGATCACTCGCTCATCGTCGCTGACGTTGAAACCTCTACCGGGTTCAACGGGAAATGTCCCACCGATGCAGCAACCGATTTCCCGATTCACCCATTCGCATATTGGGCTGTCGCTCACTCTGCCGTTTTTGCCCTTTACCGATGGAGTCCCAAGATGAAGAAACTTGTGCTGCTTGGCGCCCTGGCACTGTCCGTGCTGTCGCTGAATGCCTTCGCTGACGAAAAACCTCTGAAGATCGGTATCGAAGCGGCTTACCCTCCGTTCGCCTCGAAAGCACCGGACGGCAGCATCGTTGGTTTCGACTACGACATCGGCAACGCTCTGTGCGAGCAGATGCAGGTCAAGTGTGTGTGGGTCGAGCAAGAGTTCGACGGTCTGATCCCGGCACTGAAAGTGCGCAAGATCGACGCGATCCTGTCGTCCATGTCGATCACTGAAGACCGCAAGAAGTCTGTCGACTTCACCAACAAGTACTACAACACCCCGGCGCGTCTGGTCATGAAGGCCGGCACTCAGGTCAGCGAAAACCTGGCTGAGCTGAAGGGCAAAAACATCGGCGTACAACGTGGTTCGATCCACGAGCGTTTCGCCCGCGAAGTTCTGGCTCCATTGGGCGCCGAGATCAAGCCATACGGCTCGCAGAACGAAATCTACCTCGACGTCGCCGCCGGTCGCCTCGACGGCACCGTGGCCGACGCCACCTTGTTGCAAGATGGCTTCCTGAACACCGATTCCGGCAAAGGCTTCGCCTTCGTGGGTCCACAGTTCACCGACGTTAAATACTTCGGCGACGGCGTAGGTATCGCTGTGCGTAAGGGCGACGCCCTGAAAGACAAGATCAACGCAGCCATCGCGGCCATCCGCGAAAACGGCAAATACAAAGCAATCCAGGACAAGTACTTCGCCTTCGATATCTACGGCAAGTAAGACGTCTCTGCGACAAGTCCGAAATGGCGCAAGCAACAGGATCTCTGCGGTTTGCGCCATTTTTTCATCCCAACTTTCGAGGACCTGAATCATGTTGAAAGGCTACGGGGCTGTCATCCTCGATGGCGCATGGCTGACGCTTCAGCTCGCCTTGTCGTCCATGGCTCTGGCCATCGTTCTCGGGCTGATCGGTGTTGCACTGCGCCTGTCGCCGGTGCGTTGGCTGGCGTGGCTGGGCGATCTGTATTCCACGGTAATCCGCGGGATTCCCGATCTGGTTCTGATCCTGCTGATCTTCTACGGCGGCCAGGACTTGCTCAACCGCGTTGCACCGCTGCTCGGCTTCAATGATTACATCGACCTGAATCCGCTGGCCGCCGGTATCGGCACCCTCGGTTTCATCTTCGGGGCGTACCTGTCGGAAACCTTCCGTGGCGCGTTCATGGCGATCCCTAAAGGTCAGGCCGAAGCGGGCATGGCGTACGGCATGAGCAGCTTTCAGGTGTTCTTCCGGGTGATGGTGCCGCAGATGATTCGCCTGGCGATTCCGGGCTTCACCAACAATTGGCTGGTACTGACCAAGGCCACCGCGCTGATTTCCGTGGTCGGTCTGCAAGACATGATGTTCAAGGCCAAGCAGGCGGCAGATGCCACCCGCGAGCCTTTTACCTTCTTCCTCGCAGTGGCGGCGATGTACCTGGTGATCACCAGCGTTTCGTTGCTGATCCTGCGTCAACTTGAGAAGCGCTACTCGGTAGGCGTAAGGGCGGCTGATCTATGATCTTCGACTACAACGTCATTTGGGAGGCGATGCCGCTGTACCTCGGCGGCCTGCTGACCACCCTCAAACTGCTCGCGCTGTCGCTGTTTTTCGGTCTGCTGGGGGCGCTGCCGCTGGGGCTGATGCGCGTCTCGAAGAACCCGGTCGTCAACGGTGCGGCGTGGCTTTACACCTACGTGATTCGCGGCACGCCGATGCTGGTGCAATTGTTCCTGATCTACTACGGTCTGGCCCAGTTCGAAGCGGTACGCGAAAGCTTCCTCTGGCCGTGGCTGTCCAGCGCAACGTTCTGTGCGTGCCTGGCCTTTGCGGTCAATACCAGCGCCTACACCGCTGAAATCATCGCCGGCAGCCTCAAGGCAACGCCCAATGGTGAGATCGAAGCGGCCAAGGCCATGGGCATGTCGCGCTTCAAACTGTACAAGCGCATCCTGCTGCCATCGGCGCTGCGCCGGGCGCTGCCGCAGTACAGCAACGAAGTGATCATGATGCTGCAGACCACCAGTCTGGCGTCCATCGTGACCTTGATCGATATCACCGGCGCGGCGCGTACTGTCAACGCGCAGTTCTACCTGCCGTTCGAGGCGTACATTACCGCTGGCGTGTTCTATCTGTGCCTGACCTTCATTCTGGTCAAGCTGTTCAAGCTGGCCGAGCGTCGCTGGTTGAGCTACCTCGCGCCGCGGAAGCACTGATATGGAACGCATCGACCACGTATTGCCGTGGAGCCATCTGGGCAGCGAGCGCAAGATTTCGGTTTTTCGTTTTGGTCACGGCGAGCGCAAAGCCTATATTCAGGCCAGCCTGCACGCTGACGAATTGCCGGGCATGCGCACCGCTTGGGAGCTGAAAAAGCGCCTCGGCGAACTCGAAGCCAAAGGCCAACTCAACGGTGTCATCGAGCTGGTGCCGGTGGCCAATCCGTTGGGGCTCGGGCAATTGCTGCAAGGCAACTTCCAGGGCCGTTTCGAGGCGGGCAGCGGCAAGAATTTCAACCGTGATTTCGTCGAGCTGAGCGCGCCGGTTGCGGCAGCGCTGGCTGATCGCCTGGGTGATGATCCCCACGCCAATGTGCGCTTGATTCGTCAGGCAATGGCGGATCACTTGGCCGCGTTGCCGCCAGCGAGCAGCCAGTTGCAAGGCATGCAGCGCGTATTGCTCAGCCATGCCTGCACCGCCGATGTGGTGCTGGATCTGCATTGCGATGCCGAAGCCGCGCTGCACATGTATGCATTGCCGCAGCATTGGCCGCAGTGGCGTTCGCTGGCCGCGCATCTGAATGTGAAAGTGGGTTTGCTCGCGGAAGATTCCGGCGGCAGCTCGTTCGATGAAGCGTGTTCGCTGCCGTGGCTGCGTCTGTCGCGTCAATTCCCGGACGCGCAGATTCCGCTGGCGTGCCTGGCGACGACGATTGAGCTGGGCGGTCAGGCTGACACCGGCCGCGTAGAAGCCGAGGCTTATGCTGAAGGCATTCTCGCGTTCCTTGCCGAGCAGGGACTGATGACTGGCGAGTGGCCGAACCCGGCGCACGAAGCCTGCGAAGGCATGCCGTTCGAAGGCACCGAATTGCTGTTCGCGCCGCACCCAGGCGTGGTGAGTTTTCTGCGTAAACCCGGCGAGTGGGTCGAGGCCGGTGACGAGATTTTCGAAGTGATCGATCCTTTATCCGATCGGGTCAGCACGGTGTGTGCTGGTACGTCCGGGGTGCTGTTTGCCATTGAACGGCTGCGCTATGCCCAACCCGGTTTCTGGCTGGCCAAGGTGGCGGGGCGCGAAGCGCTGCGTCACGGGCGCTTGCTCAACGACTGACTGACTGTTTTTGTGAGAACCGACCGCATGTACAAACTTGAAGTCCAAGACCTGCATAAACGCTATGGCAGTCACGAAGTGCTCAAGGGTGTTTCCCTGAAAGCGGCAGCTGGCGATGTGATCAGCATCATCGGCTCCAGTGGCTCCGGCAAAAGTACTTTCCTGCGCTGCATCAACCTGCTTGAGCAGCCGCACGCGGGCAAGATTCTGCTCAACAACGAAGAGCTGAAACTGGTCGCGAACAAGGACGGCGCGCTGAAAGCCGCTGATCCGAAGCAGCTGCAACGCATGCGTTCGCGCCTGTCGATGGTGTTCCAGCATTTCAACCTGTGGTCGCACATGACCGCGCTGGAAAACATCATGGAAGCGCCGGTTCACGTGCTGGGCGTGTCCAAGGCTGAAGCCCGCGAGAAAGCCGAGCATTACCTGAACAAGGTTGGCGTGGCGCATCGCAAAGACGCTTTCCCTGGGCATATGTCCGGTGGCGAGCAGCAGCGTGTGGCGATTGCCCGTGCGCTGGCGATGGAACCGGAAGTGATGCTGTTCGACGAACCCACCTCGGCGCTCGACCCGGAGCTGGTGGGCGACGTGTTGAAGGTCATGCAAGCGCTGGCTCAGGAAGGTCGCACCATGGTCGTGGTGACTCACGAAATGGGCTTCGCCCGTGAAGTGTCGAACCAGTTGGTGTTCCTGCACAAAGGTGTTGTTGAAGAGAGCGGCAACCCGCGCGAAGTGCTGGTGAATCCGCAATCTGAGCGTTTGCAGCAGTTCCTGTCGGGCAGCCTCAAGTAATCAGAACTGCCGATATGCACCGGAATAGTGCATGATTCGCAGCCTGAAGGCCGACCCACGATCTCTGTGGGAGCGAGCCTGCTCGCGAACGCGGTGTGACAGCCGACATAGGTGTTGACTGATCCACCGCTTTCGCGAGCAGGCTCGCTCCCACATTTAGATCCCTGCCTGGATCTCGGTTGGTTTCATGATTTGTGTTCATTTTCGGGCTAGCATTGGCCCTTGCCTTCATCACCGTTCTTCGTTTCGGATTGCCCGCCCATGACTGCCCATCGAATTGGTTTCCTGATTTGGCCCAGCACTAAAGCGTTGACGCTGGCGCTGGCGGAGGAGGCCTTGCGTGTTGCTCAGCGTGTGCACCCGGACGTGGTTTACGAACTGTCGTTTCTGCAAGCCGAAGCACCGGGCGAGGGCGCCTGGCAACTGCCGGGTGAACCGTGGGCCGGCAAGCTGGAAAACTTCCAGAAACTGTTCCTGCTCGCCGATGAGCCACCCACCGCATTGGCCTCGCCACTGAGCAGCGCACTCAAGCAACTGGTGCGTGCCGGTTGCGTGATCGGCGGTCTGTCTGCCGGTGTCTACCCGTTGGCGCAACTCGGTTTGCTCGATGGCTATCGCGCGGCCGTGCACTGGCGCTGGCAGGACGATTTTGCCGAGCGCTTCCCGAAAGTCATCGCCACCAGCCATCTGTTCGACTGGGACCGTGATCGCCTGACCGCGTGTGGCGGCATGTCCGTTCTCGATCTGTTGCTGGCGGTACTCGCCCGCGATCACGGTGCGGAACTGGCCGGCGCGGTGTCGGAAGAACTGGTGGTCGAACGCATCCGTGAAGGCGGCGAGCGTCAGCGCATCCCATTGCAGAACCGTCTCGGCTCCAGCCATCCGAAGCTCACCCAGGCGGTGTTGCTGATGGAAGCCAACATCGAAGAACCGCTGACCACCGACGAAATCGCCCAGCACGTCTGCGTGTCGCGTCGCCAGTTGGAGCGGATCTTCAAGCAATACCTCAATCGTGTGCCGAGCCAGTACTACCTGGAGTTGCGCCTGAACAAGGCCCGGCAGATGTTGATGCAAACCAGCAAGTCGATCATCCAGATCGGCTTGTCTTGCGGCTTCTCCTCGGGGCCGCATTTCTCCAGCGCCTATCGCAACTTCTTCGGTGCCACGCCGCGGGAAGATCGCAACCAGCGGCGCAGCAGCAGTCCATTCGAGTTGTCTTCAGTACCGCCTGAGCGCGGTTGATCGCTGCGCGTTATCTTTCGGTCTATTCGTCGACCTCCGAACCTTCGGAGGTTGAAATCTCTATTTCTGCCCACTCGACGGTGCTTTCGATTCCAAAGTGCATGCCGTGTTGTTTGAAGTAGGCGGTGAGGACTGTCTGGCTGTGCGCATCGAAAGGGTTGCCGCGTAAATTGATCGATTCGGCTAGCTTTACCGGCAGTTCGAGAATGTCACTGGGCATGTGGGTGATCGCGTTGTCGCTCAAGTCTGCGGTGGTCAGGTGTTTGAGTTGCAGCAAACCCTCGGGGAGTTCGCTGATGCCGGTTTTGTTGAGCGTCAACGCTGACAAACGGCCCAATTGGCTCACATTAGGTGCCAGTCCCAGCGCGTTGTAGCTCAAATCGAGAAACTCCAGCTTGACCATTTCACCCAGTCCCACCACGGTTTCGGCGCTCAGACTGATGTTGCATTCGGTCAGGAACAGCGCAGTAAGATCACCCATTTTGAACACTGCCTGAGGGATGTCGCCGAGTGAAAACTCGCGAATGTTCAGCGTCCTGAGTTTGGGGAAACCGTTCAGGAATTGATCCGCACCGGTCGTGGCACCTTCTTCGCTGAACAAGCTCAAGTTCGACACATGACTGAAGTCTGCCCTCAGTGCCGGTAACTCGCCGATGATGGTGGTCGGCAGGTTGAGCTCGTACAGCGTCTCGCCATTTTCACCGAGTTCTTCGAACTCGCTTTCCCTGCGCCAGCATTCTTCGACCAGTGCCTTGAATTCATCCCGTGCCGACTGCTCCTCTGTCAGTTCGAGCAGGGTGAACGGGGCGTTAGTGAACGGGTTGATTGCCGGAATATCACCGGTCCAGGCAGCCAGATCCTCTCTAAGAGTCGAGTATTCGTTTTCCAGCCGAGTCAGTTCCAATCGGGCGTTATCCGTGAGTCCCGGTAGGCGGTAGAAAAACTGGCTGGCTTCCTGCGTGTTGAACAACGAATAAAGCTGTTTTACCCGAGTGATGTCGACCTCTTCACAGAGCACGTCCAGCGTTTCCCCGTATTGATGAAAAAGCGCTCTTATTCTGTCGCGCGTAACGCTCGAAACGGGGTTGTGGGAAAAGTCGAAACCGGAGGTGATTTCTTGCGGGTAATGGAAAAAACCCTCTGGTATTTCGCTGATCTGGTTGTCGCTGAAAACACCGTTATGCAATTTCGGATGATTCAGCAGTCCGTTTGGAAGATCGGTGATGCCAGTGTCGGCCAGGTCGATGTAGGTCAACCCGGTCATGCCGGCGATATCCGGCGCTCGCCCCAGTGGGTTGCCATATAAATCCAGTGCGCTCAGCGAAGTCAGTCCGCCCAATGTGGCCACTGCTGCGTCATCCAGGGTGATGCCGCATTCGGCCAGTACCAGTTGATTCAGATTTGGCATGAGCCCGATGGCCTGGGGCACGCTACCCAGATTGCAGCTGCGAATTTGCAGATGCTTCAGTCCGGTGAAATTGCGCAGGAAACGGTCTGTGCCGAGTACCGCACGACTGCCTTCCAGTGACAGGTGAGTAACGTGGCTGAAATCCGCGGTGAGTTGCGGCAGCTCGCCGATGATCGGCTGCGCGAAATGCAGCGGTAATTGCGCCTCGGGGCCCTCGTTGTCAAGCGTTGTGCGTTCGATCCAGCAACGCTGTAGAGCGTCCTTGAATGCCAGGCGATCATTCTTCGCTTCGGAGAACGCTGCAGCATCGAACCGGGTGCCGGTCAGTGGGTGCAGCCTTGGTGTTTGTGTTGTCCAGGCGTCCAGATCAAGTCGCAGTTGCGCAAGCTCGGCAGTCAGACGCGTCAATTCCAGGCGCGGACCCGCTGGGTAGGTCATTAGCCTTTGCATGAATGCCTGCAGTTGTGCTGGCGTAAACGATGGGTTGAGCGCCATCGCCTGTTGTTCAAGCACCGGAACATAAGGGTTGAACTGTCTGTAGCCTTCGCTTCCTCCGGGTAAGCGCATGATGTGCGGATCGTAAGCCGGTTTGAGTTCGCGGTGCAGTGCGAGGATTTTTTTCAGATCGTCGCGGGCCAGTGCATGTTCGCGGACGGCCTGCTTGAGCTTTGTGCCTGCGCCGATGTTGATGTCCAGCGCGTCGCGCGCATTGTCGGGCAGGGCTTGCAGCACGGCATTGTAGAAATCGAACGCTGCTGACAACGGCTGATCGTGTTCGTCGTAAGCCTGGTAGCGGCCATCTTCAAGCAACACCAGGGTTTTGCGCGGCACGGCATCGGCGGGGCCAATGCTGTCGCGCAGTGTGCCGTGGACGCCGTACTCGTGAACTTCGATTCGCAGGTTTTTTGGCCACCCGGGGAGACCTTCAAGTGAGTGCAGTGCCAGCCGATCAGTGTCCAGCGGTTTGCTTGAGTCCAGGTACAAACCTTCAAAGGCGCGGCTGGTGCGGACGTCTTCCATGGCCCAGCGAGACAGTTGTACCAGCCGCTTGGGCACAGATGACTGTTGAAGTGGCTGGCGTTCTTCGCCCGTGACAGTGCGCAGTATCTCCCGGGCGACGCTGGTGGGGAGGCCGGGCGTTGCGTCGATAAGCTTTTGCGAAGCTGCGTCGGTGCTGTGTTCGAGGGCGCGATAGCGTGCATCGAACAAAAGCGTACGGCGCTCGGTGGCGATGTTCGCCAAGGTTTTCCTCAGCGTGTGAGCTCGCGCCGTAGAGGATATGGGAGGGCGGCCGGGCTCTTCGTTCAATAGCGTTTTGAGCTCGCTTTCGTCGAGTTTCGACAACAGATTACTGAGCAGATCGCCCGAACCCGCCGGCGGTTCGTTCAGTTCAATCGTCGGCAGATCCTGGCGGTTGCTTTCCCAGACGGTTTCGCCTTGAGCGTTGAGCAGGCGCAGGCTCTTGTCCTCTGGCCAGGGGCAATGTTCGGTCAGCAGTTGCAACTGAGTGATCGGCTCGGCCTGCGAAAATTCGGCGGCGTCGTGGCTGTGCATCTGCTCGATGAAAGTACGAATGGCTTTATCGATGTTGAAGCGTTTGAGGGTGTCTTCCAGCAGCGGTGGAAGTGGCTCGCGCTCAGCGTGAAATTTGCGCAGCACGCCTTCGTGGCAGCCGCTGCTGGTGAGTGCTTGTTCCAGCTCGGCGGGTGACAGGCTGTCGACCGTATGACCAATACGTCGCAGCAGTTTGTCGGTCGGCCAGGTCAGCGGGCGATCAAGCTCTGTTTGCCAGGTGCCGCTGTGGAAGTGGTCAAGCGCAGGAAGATAGGCATCTGCGCGCGTCGGGTGATCAATTCGAAAACCAGTGGAACCTGGCTCCGGCCTGACGGCGAAGACTTTGCCGTCCAGCGGCAGTAGTCGTTTCCCTTGGCTCTGATGCAGGCCGTATTGATCCGGCAAGGAGCCTTTCGCAGGAGTAATAGTTTGTTCGTAGGGGGCGAGATCGGCTTTCCAGTAGAGGGTTTTTCCGCTCGGAGTGATGACGGGTTTGAAGCGGTCAATGAACCGCAGCACCTGTTGCGGCAGCAGGTTGCGAAACTCCCCGGCCAGGAGCATACCGCCGGCAGCAAATGTTCCCAGTTGCACAACCGATTCAACGGCGTCCATCAGATGCAGAAAAGCTTCGGATCGTTGCCCCTGCGCCCATTCGATGATGCCCTCAAAGGTCTCGTTCAGAAACTGATAGGCCATGTAACCCAGCATCAGCTCTCCGAGAAACGGCACGAACGGCGTCGCCACCAAAGCGGCGACGGTCAACAACGTTGACGCGATGTTCGTCAGCGAATCCCAGAAGGCCCAACGTGCTTTCTGATCAACCCATGCTGTGGGCACGGCGAGGTCTTTGCCGTCGTTGAGGATTTTGTTCAGCGCATCTTCGAATTGCTGCTGCCATAACGATGCATTGATGATCTCGACGCGAAACTGCAGATTGGGACTTTCAACGGCGACTTCGCGCCAGGCAGGTTTCGGATCGCCTCGTTCGTGCGGGTAATACTGAATCTGCAACAGGCGTGTTTTGAGTGTCGAGAAGAAGCGGCCGCGCTCGTTGTGAGCAATGAAGCGATTGAAAAAATGCTGATAGTCGCTTTGTCGTAGCTGCCGGGTCAGCTCGGCGGCGAATATGGCGCTGGAAGCGTATTCCTTGATCGGGTGCTCGGGATCGTTCGGCACATAGGCGACCACCCGGCTGACGTGCTTGCTGGTATTCAGGTCGGGCGCAAACACGATAATGCCGTGCAGCTTTGAGGACAGCAGCGACAGGCTATTACTGCACAAGGTTTCGCCGTCCAGCCGCATGCCTTGCAGGCCGTCGATCAAGCCGCCGATGAGGCGGAACAGATCTTCCTGAATGTCGTTGTTCATGCGCGCGTACAACAGTGCCGATTTCAGCGCGGCTTTCTGGCTGGTTTCAACATGCAGACGCAATGTCGCCGCCACGTCGGGTCGGCTGACACCGAGATGGTGTTGCAGATGCTGTTGGTATTGCGCACCGAGATCGAGTGTCCGACACAGTTTTATGAAGTCGGGTATTGATAGCGTCCGGGTGACGTCCGGGAGGGTTTTGAATTGCTCGCGCTCGTCTGGCCGGGTGATGAAACAGGAGTCGGGCTCGAACGCATCCGCTTCGGTTTCCTGGCTCTCGAAGTTATGCCGCGCGGCGTCCAGCAAGGACAAGCTCCAGACCCGCTTGGCGCCCGTGGAAAATCCGAACCAGGGATTTGTCACAGGAATGTACAGACGAACGAACGTGTTGTTGACGTCGAGAGTCAGGCCGAATTGATCCTTGATGGCTGCTGTCAGCAACGGCGCGGCAAAGGCGTCGACATCCTTGAGATCGGCCAGCAGGCGATCCACCTGGTTCTGCGCTGTCCAGTGCTGCGCATTCAGTGCGCCCAAATCAACATGATGCTGACGAGGAGAGGTTGCCAGCCCAGGCTCAGGGTGTGGCGCTTTGCGCCGCAATGCATCACGTCGCGAGGCCGAAGCGCTGGCCAGCCAATCGGGTGTGGCGTGATGCAGGTGCAGAAAATGCGTGTCGTCGTGCGCCGTGTCGAAATCATCGAGACGGGCGGTAGATTGAAGCGGTTGTGACAGGTTCATACGCTCATCCATTAGCGTGTGGTGAGCGCCCAGCAAATCAGAAAAAAAATGATCATGTGCGGTACATAGTTACCGCACATTGAATTCATTGATCAAATACAGTGAAGCCACCGCAGATCTCTCTGGGCAGTTTAAACTGCGCCTTTGCGACGCTATATGTCGCATTGCCGTAAACCCGGGAAAATCCGGGGTTTGCGCTATAAGAAGTTGTCGCTTGGCGGCAAGGCCGGGCTGAAAACTGTCCTTACAATCCCCCCATCGCTCGCCAGTTTCAGGCGAGTGTTCCTCTTCAGGAGACTCCGATGTCCGTTGAGCACGCTGCGGTACAACGCGCCGATTTCGACCAGGTAATGGTTCCCAACTACGCGCCTGCCGCTTTCATTCCCGTGCGTGGCGCTGGTTCCCGCGTCTGGGATCAGGCTGGCCGCGAGCTGATCGACTTCGCTGGCGGGATTGCCGTTAACGTATTGGGCCATGCGCATCCGGCGCTGGTCGGTGCGTTGACCGAACAGGCGAACAAGCTGTGGCACGTGTCCAACGTGTTCACCAACGAACCGGCCCTGCGCCTGGCGCACAAGCTGATCGACGCCACGTTTGCTGAACGCGTGTTCTTCTGCAACTCCGGCGCTGAAGCCAACGAGGCCGCATTCAAGCTGGCCCGTCGTGTTGCGTTCGACCGTTTCGGCAGCGAGAAGTACGAAATCATCGCCGCACTGAACAGCTTCCACGGCCGTACCCTGTTCACCGTCAACGTCGGTGGCCAGTCGAAGTACTCCGACGGTTTCGGCCCGAAAATCACCGGTATTACCCACGTTCCTTACAACGATCTGGCGGCGCTGAAAGCTGCGGTTTCCGACAAGACCTGTGCGGTCGTGCTGGAACCGATCCAGGGCGAGGGCGGCGTACTGCCGGCCGAACTGGCCTACCTGCAAGGTGCCCGCGAACTCTGCGACGCGAACAACGCGTTGCTGGTGTTCGACGAAGTGCAGACCGGCATGGGCCGCAGCGGCAAGCTGTTCGCCTACCAGCATTACGGCGTGACCCCGGACATCCTCACCAGCGCCAAGAGCCTGGGCGGAGGTTTCCCGATCGCGGCAATGCTGACCACCGAAGCATTGGCCAAACATCTGGTCGTCGGTACCCACGGCACCACCTACGGCGGCAACCCGCTGGCGTGTGCTGTTGCTGAAGCGGTAATCGACGTGATCAACACGCCAGAAGTGCTGAACGGTGTGAACGCCAAGCACGACAAGTTCAAGACCCGTCTTGAGCAGATCGGCGAGAAATACGGCCTGTTCACTCAGGTGCGTGGCCTCGGTCTGTTGATCGGTTGCGTGCTCAGCGATGCCTGGAAAGGCAAAGCCAAGGACATCTTCAACGCCGCTGAAAAAGAAGGCCTGATGATTCTGCAGGCCGGCCCGGACGTGATCCGTTTCGCCCCGAGCCTGGTGGTGGAAGACGCCGATATCGATGCGGGTCTGGATCGTTTCGAACGCGCTGCTGCAAAACTGACACAAGCCTGATAGACCCTTCGGCGCCTGATGATTCGGGCGCCGATCAAAATTTTGATGCCGGCCCCGCTCTTCTGTAGGAGCAAAGCTTGCTCGCGAAAGGCTCCAGCGACTTCACAGTGGCTGACAAAGCTTCGCGAGCAAGCTTTGCTCCTACAAACGGGTCGGCTTATTTCCCCCAAAAGAATGTAAAGAAAGGAGTGACACCATGCTGGTGATGCGCCCCGCGCAAATGGCTGATCTGGGCGAGGTACAGCGTCTGGCTGCGGACAGCCCGATTGGTGTCACTTCCTTGCCGGATGACGTGGAACGTCTGAGCGACAAGATCGCTGCGAGCGAAGCCTCGTTTGCCGCCGAAGTGAGCTTCAACGGTGAAGAAAGCTATTTCTTCGTCCTCGAAGATTCCGCCACCGGCAAACTGGTCGGCTGCTCGGCCATCGTTGCTTCGGCCGGTTACTCCGAGCCGTTCTACAGCTTCCGCAACGAGACCTTCGTTCACGCCTCCCGCGAGCTGAAGATCCACAACAAGATCCACGTGCTTTCGCAGTGCCACGACCTGACCGGCAACAGCTTGCTGACCAGTTTCTACGTGCAGCGCGAGCTGGTGGGTTCGCCGTGGTCCGAGCTTAACTCCCGTGGTCGTCTGCTGTTCGTTGCCAGCCACCCGGAGCGTTTCGCTGATTCGGTGGTGACCGAGATCGTCGGTTACAGCGACGAGAATGGCGACTCGCCGTTCTGGGACGCTATCGGTCGCAATTTCTTCGACCTCAATTACGCGGCTGCCGAGCGCTTGTGCGGGCTGAAGAGCCGCACGTTCCTCGCCGAGTTGATGCCGCATTACCCGATCTACGTGCCGCTGCTGCCGGATTCCGCCCAAGAGGCGATGGGCCAGGTGCACCCGCGTGCGCAGATCACCTTCGACATCCTGATGCGCGAAGGTTTCGAGACCGATCATTACATCGACATTTTCGACGGTGGCCCGACCCTGCATGCACGTGTTTCGGGGATCCGTTCGATCGCCCAGAGCCGTGTTGTGCCGGTGAAAATCGGCGAAGCGGTCAAGGGTGTCGGGCGCCAGTATCTAGTGGCCAACGCGCAGTTGCAGGATTACCGCGCGGTGTTGCTGGAGCTGGATTACGCGCCAGGCAAACCGGTGACTCTGGATCTGGAAGCGGCCGAAGCCCTGGGCGTCGGTGAAGGTGCCAGCGTGCGCCTGGTGGCGGTTTAACGCCTTAGCGAGTTTCACGGGTGGCCGCGGCGGCCCGTTTGAGGAGATAGCATGATTGTTCGTCCCGTACGCAGCAGCGATTTATCCGCTCTGATCGACCTGGCCCGCAGCACCGGCACCGGCCTTACGACTTTGCCAGCCAACGAAGAGCGTCTGGCCCACCGGGTCGGCTGGGCCGAGAAGACCTTTCGCGGCGAAGCCGGCCGTGGCGATGCGGACTACCTGTTCGTGCTCGAAGACGATGATGGTCGCGTGGTGGGAATTTCCGCCATTGCTGGCGCCGTCGGTATGCGTGAGCCCTGGTACAACTTCCGTGTCGGCCTGACGGTCAGCGCCTCGCAAGAGCTGAATATCTATCGCGAGATTCCGACGCTGTTCCTCGCCAACGACCTGACCGGTAATTCCGAGCTGTGCTCGCTGTTCCTGCATGCCGATTACCGCAGCGGTCTGAACGGTCGCATGCTGTCGAAGGCGCGGATGCTGTTCATCGCTGAATTCCCTGAGCTGTTCGGTAACAAGATCATCGCCGAGATGCGCGGTGTCTCCGATGACGCCGGTCGTTCGCCGTTCTGGGAAAGCCTTGGCCGTCATTTCTTCAAAATGGAATTCAGCCAGGCCGATTACCTGACCGGCGTGGGCAACAAGGCGTTTATCGCTGAACTGATGCCGAAATTCCCGCTGTACACCTGCTTCCTGTCGCCTGACGCACGCAACGTCATCGGTCAGGTTCACCCGGACACCGAGCCCGCGCTGGCGATGCTCAAGGGTGAAGGTTTCAGCTATCAGGGTTACGTCGACATTTTCGATGCCGGCCCGGCCATCGAATGCGAAACCGGCAAGATCCGCGCGGTGCGTGACAGTGAGGCGCTGGTACTGGCTGTCGGTACGCCGGGCGATGACGCCACGCCGTTCATCATCCATAACCGCAAACGCGAAGACTGTCGCATCACTGCTGCGCCGGCGCGTCTCGCTGCCGGCACCCTGGTGGTTGATCCACAGACCGCCAAACGTCTTCAACTCAACGCTGGCGATCAAGTGCGCGCCGTGGCGTTGTCCGCTGCACGGGAGTCGAAATAATGAATTCGCTATACATCGCAGGTGAGTGGCTGGCCGGTCAGGGCGAAGCCTTTCAATCGCTGAACCCGGTGACCCAGCAAGTGCTGTGGTCGGGGGAGGGCGCCACCAGCGCTCAGGTCGAATCGGCGGTGCAGGCTGCACGTCAGGCTTTTCCGGACTGGGCGCGTCGTTCGCTGGAAGAGCGTATCGGCGTACTCGAGGCATTCGCGGCTTCGCTGAAAAACCACGCTGACGAGCTCGCTCGGACCATTGGTGAAGAGACCGGCAAACCGCTGTGGGAATCTGCGACCGAAGTGACCAGCATGGTCAACAAGATCGCTATCTCGGTACAGAGCTACCGCGAGCGTACCGGCGAGAAGAGCGGCCCGTTGGGCGACGCCACTGCCGTGCTGCGCCACAAACCGCACGGCGTGGTCGCGGTATTCGGCCCTTACAACTTCCCCGGTCACTTGCCGAACGGCCACATCGTGCCGGCCTTGCTGGCCGGTAACAGCGTGTTGTTCAAGCCAAGCGAGCTGACGCCGAAAGTCGCTGAACTGACGGTCAAGTGCTGGATTGAAGCCGGTCTGCCGGCTGGCGTGTTGAACCTGCTGCAAGGCGCTCGCGAAACCGGCATTGCGCTGGCGGCGAACCCTGGCATCGACGGTCTGTTTTTCACCGGATCGAGCCGCACCGGCAACCATCTTCACCAGCAATTTGCCGGGCGCCCGGACAAGATCCTTGCGCTGGAAATGGGTGGCAACAATCCGCTGGTGGTCGATCAGGTGGCGGATCTGGATGCGGCGGTTTACACGATCATTCAGTCTGCGTTCATCTCGGCTGGCCAACGCTGCACCTGCGCCCGTCGTCTGTTGGTCCCGCAAGGTGCGTGGGGCGATAGCCTGCTCAAGCGTCTGGTGGAAGTCAGCGCGACTATTGAGGTCGGTGCGTTTGATCAGCAACCGGCGCCGTTCATGGGCTCGGTGATTTCCCTCGGCGCGGCGAAAGCGCTGATGGATGCTCAAGAACATCTCCTGGCCAACGGCGCCGTGTCGCTGCTGGAAATGACCCAGCCACAGGCGCAAGCCGCGTTGCTGACGCCGGGCATTATCGATGTGAGCGCTGTTGCCGAGCGTCCGGACGAAGAACTGTTCGGCCCGTTGCTGCAAGTGATCCGCTACGTTGATTTTGAAGCGGCGATCGCTGAGGCGAATGACACTGCTTATGGTCTGGCCGCTGGTCTGCTGTCGGATTCCGAAGCGCGTTATCAGCAGTTCTGGCTGGAAAGCCGTGCCGGCATCGTCAACTGGAACAAACAACTGACCGGCGCTGCGAGCAGCGCACCGTTCGGCGGTGTCGGTGCTTCGGGCAACCATCGCGCCAGCGCCTACTACGCGGCGGATTACTGCGCGTACCCGGTGGCGTCGCTGGAAACCCCGAGCCTGACTTTGCCCACGACCCTCACGCCCGGCGTGAAAATGGCGTGATGCCCATTCGCGAGCAGGCTCGCTCCTACAGGTTGATGGTGGACACACAATTTGTGTACGACACAAACCCTGTAGGAGTGAGCCTGCTCGCGATAGCCGCACCTCGGTCTTACCTATTTGTTACTCGATGCCTATAACAACAGATTCTCGTGGAGCCTCGCTGATGAAATCCTATGAAGTCAATTTTGACGGTCTAGTGGGGCCGACCCATAACTACGGTGGTCTGTCCTACGGCAACGTTGCGTCCCAGAGCAACAGCCAGCAATCCTCGAACCCGAAGGAAGCGGCGCTGCAAGGTCTGGCGAAGATGAAAGCGCTGATGGAAATGGGCTTTCAGCAAGGCGTCCTCGCGCCGCAGGAGCGTCCGGACGTGGCCGCTCTGCGCCGTTTGGGTTTCAGCGGCAGCGATGCTCAAGTGATCGAGCGCGCCGCCAAAGAAGCGATGCCGCTGCTGGTCGCCAGTTGCTCGGCGTCGAGCATGTGGGTGGCCAACGCCGCCACGGTCAGCCCGAGTGCCGACACCGCTGACGGTCGCGTGCATTTCACCGCCGCCAACCTCAACTGCAAATACCACCGCAGCATCGAACACCCGACCACCAGTCGTGTGCTTGGCGCGATGTTCGCCAATCAGCAGCACTTCGCCCATCACGCCGCTTTGCCGGCGGTGGCGCAGTTCGGCGATGAAGGCGCGGCCAACCACACACGCTTCTGCCGTGAATATGGCGAGGCAGGTGTCGAGTTTTTCGTGTTCGGTCGCAGTGCCTTCGACAATCGTTATCCTGCGCCGCAGAAATACCCGGCCCGTCAGACCCTTGAAGCCTCGCAAGCCGTCGCACGTCTGCACGGTCTGCGTGACGAAGGCGTGGTTTACGCTCAGCAGAACCCGAACGTGATTGATCAGGGCGTGTTCCATAACGACGTGATCGCCGTAGGTAATGGCGAAGTCCTGTTCTATCACGAGGACGCGTTCCTTGAGACTGAACAGATGCTGGCCGAACTGGAAGGCAAACTCGCCAAAGCGGGTGGGAAATTTCAGTCTGTGTGTGTTCCGCGTTCGGCCGTCACCGTGGATGACGCGGTTCGTTCCTACTTGTTCAATAGCCAGCTTCTGTCACGCCCTGACGGCTCGATGCTGTTGATTGTTCCGCAAGAATGCCAGGCCAACGAGCGCGTCTGGACTTACCTGCAAGGTTTGACCAGCTCCGGCGGGCTGATTCGTGAAGTGAAAGTCTTCGACCTCAAGCAAAGCATGCAGAACGGCGGTGGCCCTGCTTGCCTGAGACTTCGCGTCGCACTCAACGAAACCGAACTGGCGGCGGTCAACCCAGGGGTTATCATGACCGCACCGTTGTACGGTTCCTTGACCGCATGGGTTGAAAAGCACTACCGCGACCGCCTGAGCGAAACCGATCTGGCGGATCCGCAATTGTTGCTTGAATGCCGGACGGCACTGGATGAACTGACGCAAATCCTTAAACTGGGCGCGGTTTATCCATTCCAGATCAATTGATGGCCGGCGCGTCGCCCGAACGCGGCGCGCGGCTTGTCTCCCGAAGAGAGTAAAAACATGAGCGATTCCCTGCAGCTGATCCTTGAAGACACCGACGGCACGCAACTGCAAACCTCGTGCACCCGCGTCGCGGTCATGTGGCAAGGCAAAGAGCTGTGGATCCAGCAGGACGGCCGTGGCCAACTGCTGATCGGCGTGGACGTCGAAGAAGGTGATGCCGAGTACGCCAACCTGCTGCTGCGCCCATTGGCAACTAATCTGGTAAGTCTGCAACTGGAAATGGAACCGGCTGACGTCGGCGACGACGAAGACCACGTGCACGGCCCGGATTGCAACCACGATCACTAAGGAAACCGCTCTATGCTCGCCCTCGGCAAACTGCTTGAACTGACCCTCGCCGGCCGCGAACCGGCGGAGAAAACTCAACTGACTGTCGAAGGCGTGCGGATGCGCTGGTTGAGCGAAGGGGCGCTGGAAGTCCGGCCCCCTGAAGCTCGCGACAATGGCCTGGATCTGCTGCTGTCGGCAGGTATCCATGGCAACGAAACAGCACCGATCGAGTTACTTGATCGGCTGCTGCACGACATCGCTCGCGGCGATCTGAAGCCGCGTGCACGCATTCTGTTCCTGTTCGGCAACCCGGAAGCGATTCGCAAAGGCGAGCGTTTCATCGAGCAGGACGTCAATCGGCTGTTCAACGGCCGTCATGAACAAAGCAGTGGTTCGGAAGCTTTGCGAGCCTGTGAGCTGGAACGGTTGGCGGCGAGTTTCTTCAGCCTGCCAGACCGCCAGCGCCTGCACTACGACCTGCACACGGCGATTCGTGGTTCGCGGATCGAGCAGTTCGCGTTGTATCCGTGGAAAGAAGGTCGCCAGCATTCCCGTCGGGAGTTGGCACGGCTGCGCGCGGCGGGCATGGAGGCGGTGTTGTTGCAGAACAAGCCGTCGATCGTTTTTAGTTCCTATACCTACGACAAGCTCGATGCCGAAGCCTTCACGCTGGAACTGGGCAAGGCGCGGCCGTTCGGGCAGAACGACGGGGTCAATGTGTCGCTGCTGGAAACTCGTCTGCAGCAGATCATCGAAGGCAATGAGCCAGATTTGGCTGAAGAAGGCCTGGACGGTCTGCAGTTGTTCAGCGTGGCGCGGGAAATCATCAAGCACAGTGATGCGTTCCACCTGAACCTGCCACAGGACGTCGAAAACTTTTCCGAGTTGGAGATGGGCTATGTGCTGGCCGAAGATCTGGCCAATACCCGCTGGATCATTGAGGAAGAGGGCGCGCGAATCATCTTCCCTAATCCCAAGGTCAAGAACGGCTTGCGCGCAGGCATCCTGATCGTGCCGGCCACCGACGAAAATCTCGCCTGATAGCGATCTATAAACCGGCACAAAACCTATGTGGGAGCGAGCCTGCTCGCGAAAGCGGTCTATCAGTCAACTTATCATCGACTGGCAGCCCCTCTTCGCGAGCAGGCTCGCTCCCACATTTGATTTGAGTGAGGTCAAAACCTCACTCGGCGTCAGACGGCGACAGCGCGCGGCTCGGTGCGGCGCAGTGCGCGGATTTTCTGCAGCGTATCGGCACAAGTCCGAGCCGCTTCCTGACCCTTGTGCACAAAGTGCTCGAAGAAGAACTTCTGATGTTCGTCGCCCGCATGGAAGTGATGCGGGGTCAGGGACACCGAGAACACCGGCACTTCGGTTTCCAGCTGCACCTGCATCAGGCCGCTGACCACCGATTGGGCGACGAACTCGTGACGGTAGATGCCGCCGTCCACGACCAGGGCGGCCGCAACGATGCCGGCATAACGACCGGTCTTGGCCAGCAACTTGGCGTGCAGGGGCATTTCAAAGGCGCCGCCGACTTCGAAGATATCGATGTCCGATTCCTGATAACCCAAGGCAATCATTTCGGCGACGAAGCCTTTACGGCTCTGGTCGACGATTTCCTTGTGCCAGCAGGCCTGGATGAACGCGACGCGCTCGCCATGAGTGTGTTTGTTTTTGCTGTCGATAGCGGTGGGTTGCATGTTCTGACTCCTGTTTGTGTGAAAAACAGGGCGTTATGAATCGAAAGGGATTCAAGGGTACGCGCGAGCACAGAAGTGCGCAGGCGGCCCTTTGGCGTCAATCCCGTTCTCTCTTCATCCGGACTATGACCGTCGGCCCCGGAATCACACCGGGTCTGCTGACCTTGTCGTCGATCACCGCTAAAAGCCGTGTTCGTTGCCAAGCGCTCGCGGGCTATGCGCATTGCGCGCAATTACCGCCGGTGGGGAATTACACCCCGCCCTGAGAACGTTTTCGCCGCCATTTGTTGGGCGGCGGAGCGTTTTTAACACATATTTTCCGGCCCTGCACTGAACCTGTGGGAGCAAGCCTGCTCGCGAAAGCAGTGTGTCAGTCAGCAGATGTGTCACTGGCAGACCGCTTTCGCGAGCAGGCTCGCTCCCACATGGATGTCGCGTTCTCAAGAAGTAACCTGACCTTTTTGCGCTCCAGGGTTGATTAATCGACGTGATGACCGCAGTAATTGACCTTCGTAAAGGGATTTCCCCTGCTGACTTTGAGGCCAGGTTCATGAGCGTTATCGATCTTCGCAGCGACACTGTCACCCAACCGACTCCCGCCATGCTCGACGCGATGACCGCGGCAGACACCGGCGATGATGTGTATGGCGAAGATCCGACCGTCAATCGTCTGGAAGCCGAACTGGCCAAGCGCCTTGGCTTCGCTGCCGCGCTGTTTGTCCCGACCGGGACCATGAGCAACCTGCTCGGTTTGATGGCGCACTGTGAGCGCGGCGACGAATACATCGTTGGCCAGCAGGCGCATACGTACAAGTACGAGGGCGGAGGCGCGGCGGTGCTCGGTTCGATTCAGCCGCAGCCGCTGGAAGTGCAGGCTGACGGTTCGCTGGATCTGGATCAGGTTGCTGCTGCGATCAAACCGGATGACTTCCATTTCGCCCGTACTCGCCTGCTGGCGCTGGAAAACACTATGCAAGGCAAAGTGCTGCCGCTGGAGTATCTGGCCCGCGCCCGCCGCTTCACTCAGGACAATGGCCTGCAATTGCACCTGGATGGCGCGCGGTTGTACAACGCGGCGGTCAAGCTTGGGGTTGATGCCCGCGAGATCACCCAGCATTTCGACTCGGTGTCGGTGTGCCTGTCCAAAGGCCTCGGTGCGCCAGTGGGCTCGGTGCTTTGCGGTTCGGCCGCGTTGATCGGCAAGGCGCGGCGTCTGCGCAAGATGGTCGGTGGCGGTATGCGTCAGGCCGGACTGCTGGCGGCGGCGGGCTTGTACGCCCTGGATCACAACATCGAGCGGCTGGCAGACGACCACGCCAATGCGCAACTTCTGGCGGAAGGTCTGCGTGAAGCAGGTTTCAGTGTTGAGCCGGTGCAAACCAACATGGTTTATGTGCAAATGGGCGACAAAGCCGAAGCGTTCAAGGCATTTGCTGCCGAGCGCGGGATCAAATTGAGCGCTGCCGCCCGTCTGCGCATGGTCACGCACATGGACGTCAATCGCTCGCAAATCGAGCAAGTGATCGCGGCATTCGTCGAGTTTTCGCGCAAGTGACAGCGTTAGCCGTCCAATTGACCGTTTCTATCGTATAAACACGCTGTACCCCGCGCGCGGGGCCGATATAATGCGGCCCTTTGCCGTCGCTTCGTCTGTTGACGTTTCGAACAGGCCTTTGGCCGCAGCCTCCGTGGAAGAACCTAATGAAAAGCGCAGAAATCCGTGAAGCCTTCCTTCGCTTCTTCGAAGAGCAAGGCCACACCCGTGTAGCCTCCAGCTCTTTGATTCCGGGCAACGACCCAACCCTGCTGTTCACTAACGCGGGGATGAACCAGTTCAAGGACTGCTTCCTGGGCCAGGAAAAACGTGCGTACACCCGTGCGACCAGCAGCCAGAAATGCGTGCGTGCCGGTGGCAAGAACAGCGACCTGGAAAACGTCGGTTATACCGCTCGTCACCACACGTTCTTCGAAATGCTCGGTAACTTCAGCTTCGGTGACTATTTCAAGCACGACGCGATTACCTTTGCCTGGACCTTCCTGACCGGCGTTCTCAAACTGCCGAAGGAAAAACTCTGGGTCACTGTCTACGCCTCCGACGACGAAGCGTATGACATCTGGACCAAAGAAGTCGGTGTGCCGGTCGAGCGCATGATCCGCATCGGCGACAACAAAGGCGCGCCATACGCGTCCGACAACTTCTGGACCATGGGCGATACCGGCCCGTGCGGCCCATGCACCGAGATTTTCTACGATCACGGCGACCACATCTGGGGCGGCCCACCGGGCTCGCCGGAAGAAGACGGCGACCGTTACATCGAGATCTGGAACAACGTGTTCATGCAATTCAACCGCACCGCCGATGGCGTGTTGCATCCGTTGCCAGCACCGTCGGTCGATACCGGCATGGGCCTGGAGCGGATCAGTGCGGTGATGCAGCACGTCAATTCGAACTACGACATCGACCTGTTCAAGAACCTGCTGAGCGCTTCGGCCGCAGCAATCGGCTGCGAAAACGGTGACCAGTCTTCGCTGAAAGTAGTATCCGACCACATCCGTTCTTGCGGTTTCCTGATCGCCGATGGCGTGCTGCCGTCCAACGAAGGTCGCGGTTATGTACTGCGCCGGATCATTCGTCGCGCCTGCCGTCACGGTAACAAGCTGGGCGCTACTGGCAGCTTCTTCTACAAAATCGTCGCCGCGCTGGTTGCCGAGATGGGCGAAGCCTTCCCGGAACTGAAAAAGCAGCAGAGCAACATCGAACGCGTGCTCAAGGCCGAAGAAGAGCAGTTCTCCAAAACTCTGGAGCACGGTCTGAAGATTCTCGAGCAGGATCTGGCGGAACTCAAAGGCACCGTGGTGCCGGGCGACGTGGTGTTCAAACTCTACGACACCTACGGTTTCCCGATGGACCTGACTGCCGACATCGCCCGCGAGCGCAGCCTGACTGTCGACGAAGTCGGTTTCGAGCGCGAGATGGAAGCGCAGCGTGTTCGCGCGCGCTCGGCCAGTTCGTTCGGTCTGGACTACAACACCCTGGTCAAGGTTGATGTGGCCACCGAGTTCACCGGTTACAAAGACACCAGCGGTTCGGCGAAAATCGTCGCCATCTATAAAGATGGCCAGTCGGTCGACGTCTTGAATGAAGGCGAAGAGGCGGTGATCGTTCTGAACCAGACGCCGTTCTACGCTGAGTCCGGCGGCCAGATTGGCGATTGCGGTTTCCTTCAGGCCGGCAGCGCACGTTTCGATGTGCGTGACACCACCAAGACCGGCGGCGCCTTCCTGCACCACGGCGTGCTGGATTCGGGCAGCCTGACCACCGGCGCGCCAGTGGAAACTCACGTTGATGCTGAAGTGCGTCACGCCACTGCATTGAACCACTCGGCGACGCACTTGCTGCACGCCGCATTGCGTCAGGTTCTGGGTGAACACGTTCAGCAGAAAGGGTCGTTGGTGGATAGCCAGCGTCTGCGTTTCGACTTCAGTCACTTTGAAGCGATCAAGCCTGAACAAATCAAGGCGCTGGAAGACATCGTCAACGCCGAGATTCGCAAGAACTCCGCCGTTGAAACCGAAGAAACCGACATTGAAACCGCCAAGAACAAAGGCGCCATGGCGCTGTTCGGCGAGAAGTACGGCGACAACGTACGCGTGCTGAGCATGGGCGGCGATTTCTCCGTCGAGCTGTGCGGCGGTATCCACGCCAACCGTACCGGCGACATCGGTCTGCTGAAAATCATCAGCGAAGGCGGTGTGGCTTCGGGCGTGCGTCGTATCGAGGCAGTCACCGGTGCCGCGGCACTGGCCTACTTGAACGCTGCAGAAGAACAACTCAAGGAAGCGGCGAGCCTGGTCAAGGGCAGTCGCGACAACCTGATCGACAAGCTGTCGGCTGTGCTGGAGCGCAATCGCCAACTGGAGAAGCAGCTCGAGCAATTGCAAGCCAAGGCTGCCAGCGCTGCGGGCGACGATCTGTCGTCCTCGGCACTGGACGTCAAAGGCGTGAAGGTTTTGGCTGCACGTCTGGATGGTCAGGATGCAAAAGCACTGCTGGCGCTGGTCGATCAACTGAAAAACAAACTCGGCCGCGCAGTGATCCTGCTCGGCAGTGTCCATGAGGAAAAGGTCGTTCTGGTTGCAGGCGTAACCAAAGACCTGACTGGCCAACTCAAAGCCGGTGATTTGATGAAACAGGCTGCTGCGGCAGTGGGCGGGAAGGGCGGTGGTCGTCCGGACATGGCGCAGGGCGGCGGTGTCGACGCCGGCGCGCTGGATGGCGCACTGGCGCTGACCGTTCCATTCGTCGAGCAGGGTTTATAAGACGGCCCGTCGGGTTCGCGGTCTAGTAGCGGGCCCGACGGCTGTTTGATTGATTATTGGGCGCCCTTCATGGGCAGAGGCGGCTTTGAAATGGCTTTGATCGTACAGAAATTTGGAGGCACCTCGGTCGGTACTGTCGAGAGAATCGAGCAGGTTGCCGACAAGGTTAAGAAGTTCCGCGATGCCGGCGATGACCTGGTGGTTGTGCTGTCTGCAATGAGCGGTGAAACCAACCGTCTGATCGATCTGGCCAAGCAAATCAGTGGCGACAGTCAACCGGTTCCGCGTGAATTGGATGTGATCGTTTCCACCGGTGAGCAGGTAACGATTGCCCTGTTGGCCATGGCGCTGATCAAGCGCGGTGTGCCGGCGGTGTCGTACACCGGTAATCAGGTGCGGATCCTGACGGACAGTGCGCACAATAAAGCGCGTATCTTGCAGATTGATGACCAGAAGATTCGTGGTGATCTGAAAGCAGGTCGCGTAGTGGTTGTCGCCGGTTTCCAGGGCGTCGACGAGCACGGCAACATCACTACCCTCGGTCGTGGCGGTTCCGACACCACGGGCGTCGCATTGGCTGCAGCGCTGAAGGCTGACGAGTGCCAGATCTACACCGACGTTGATGGTGTCTACACCACCGACCCGCGTGTTGTTCCGGTCGCTCAGCGCCTGGACAAGATCACCTTCGAAGAGATGCTGGAAATGGCCAGCCTCGGCTCCAAGGTGCTGCAGATCCGTGCGGTGGAATTCGCCGGCAAGTACAACGTTCCGCTGCGCGTACTGCACAGCTTCAAGGAGGGTCCGGGCACCCTCATTACTATTGATGAAGAGGAAACCATGGAACAGCCGATCATTTCCGGCATCGCTTTCAATCGCGATGAAGCCAAGCTGACCATCCGTGGCGTGCCAGACACCCCGGGTGTGGCGTTCAAGATTCTCGGCCCGATCAGTGCCGCGAACATCGAAGTCGACATGATCGTGCAGAACGTTGCGCACGATAACACCACCGACTTCACCTTCACCGTGCACCGCAACGACTATCAGGCCGCACAGACCGTGCTGGAAAACACCGCTCGCGAGATCGGTGCCCGTGAAGTGGTTGGCGACACCAAGATTGCCAAGGTCTCGATCGTCGGCGTCGGCATGCGTTCCCACGCAGGCGTGGCCAGCCGCATGTTCGAATCCCTGGCGAAAGAAAGCATCAACATCCAGATGATCTCGACCTCGGAAATCAAGGTTTCCGTGGTAATTGAAGAGAAGTACCTGGAATTGGCTGTGCGCGCCCTGCACACGGCTTTCGAACTGGATGCTCCGGCCCGTCAGGGCGAGTAATTCCGTTTCTTGAAGGGCGCGGTCTGACCGCGCCCTTTATTTTTTGAATGGCGCGAGCCCTGAACTGTTCTTTTGCTCGCGCTGGTCAATACTCAGGCATGTAGGGCTACGATCGCTCCGGTTGTAGGTCGGGTGCCTTTTTTTTGCAGACTGTTGTCCCAGAACTGAATTGCGTAAGGAGAAAGGTATGCTGATTCTGACCCGTCGGTGCGCAGAAAGCCTGATTATCGGTGATGGCGAAATCACCGTGACCGTGCTCGGCGTTAAAGGAAATCAAGTGCGTATCGGTGTGAATGCCCCGAAAGAGGTTGCTGTGCACCGTGAGGAAATTTACCTGCGTATAAAGAAAGAGAAGGACGAAGAACCAAGCCATTAATTTTTATCGATTTTTATGTTTGCAAACGGGGAAAAGGTTGGTTAAGATACGCCCCGTGTTGCGGAGAGCTGGCCGAGTGGCCGAAGGCGCTCCCCTGCTAAGGGAGTACACCTCAAAAGGGTGTCGGGGGTTCGAATCCCCCGTTCTCCGCCATTATTTGCTTAGTACGTCGTAATCTGGCTTTTTCTGTAAGTTGTTGAAATTAATAGAAAAAGTGGTTGGAATAGAGATTAGACGGGCTATAATGCGGCGCAACAAATGCACTCGTAGCTCAGCTGGATAGAGTACTCGGCTACGAACCGAGCGGTCACAGGTTCGAATCCTGTCGAGTGCACCATTTAAGAGTCAATTACAGCAATGTAAATGACTTGGCTTCAACCAGATGTGATCTGGTCTAAAAACACAAATGCACTCGTAGCTCAGCTGGATAGAGTACTCGGCTACGAACCGAGCGGTCACAGGTTCGAATCCTGTCGAGTGCACCATTTAAGAGTTAGTTGCAGCAATGCAGGTAACTTGGCTTCATCCAGTTGTGGTCTGGTCTAAAAACACAAATGCACTCGTAGCTCAGCTGGATAGAGTACTCGGCTACGAACCGAGCGGTCACAGGTTCGAATCCTGTCGAGTGCACCATACACCGAAAAGCCCGCGTTTAACGCGGGCTTTTTGCTGTCCGGGATTTACCTTTTTCCTTCACACATCCCCTCTGATCAAAATCGACTTGTGCGCTTCGGCCTCGCTTGAGGTCATAACGGTAAGTCGTTGTCGATGTCCTGATATTCACTTTGTCCGGTTTGCCCAGTGCGCTTTCGACATCCTGTGCGCTCATGCCCGCGATGACTCGTCGATTGATGATCGCTTCCCGGCGTTGCCTGGCATCGATCACGTTGCCGCACAGATGCTCTGCGACGCCGACAATGCCGGGCTCTCGCCCCTGGATATTCATGCCGGATGTTTTTTCGTGATTGGCTTCCGGCATCACGGCTACGACGGATCCGGGCGAGTAGGGGTGAACCTCCTGTTTTGAGAGTCGTTCGCCATGCGAGCAACTCATTGATGTGAATGTGATGCTGCCGTCCGCCGCTTCGCAGCGATGCAGGGTTGTCGCTTCACCACTACGCGCTAGGCAAAACAGGCAGGTCAGTACAAAAAGAATTGATTTTGTTGGCATCCGACGTCCTCCATGACGATCTACGCTCAAGGGTAGTCGCTACATTTTTCAATGCGGGTGTGTTTTCTTTTCAGGATGAGTCGTCGCATTTGCAAGGGTCAGGACAACGCTCAGGTTTGTTTCGCAAGCGCTTGTTTCGACCGCGATTTTTTAACGTTTAAAACCGTCAGGCGGTGTATCATTGCGCCCGTCAGCCCCGCCGGGGCTTGTGGAAAATCTCCATGGACTTACCCAGTAGTTACTCAGTACCCCGTTTCACCAATCATGAATTGACTGATTGATCCTTCCGGCGTGCCCCGCTGCTGGGAGTGGAGTTCGCCTATGTCTGAAATCGAAGTAAAGAAAACACAGGAAAGCCTGCAGGATCGACTGGCTCAAGTCGTCGAGCTGCTGCAGCGTCAACGGGTCGTCGAAGACCTGACTCATCGCCAGGAAGGCGCGCATCACGACCGGGTCGAGAACCTGGTTCACCGGCAGAACCTCGTCGAGTTGCAACGCAAGCTCGATGACCTGCACTCCGCCGACGTTGCCTACATCCTCGAAGCCTTGCCGCTGGACGATCGCCTGACGCTTTGGCAATTGGTCAAAGCTGATCGCGACGGCGACATTCTTCTAGAAGTATCCGATTCCGTTCGTGAAACGCTGATCGCCGACATGGACGATCATGAGCTCCTGGCTGCCGCCAAGGACATGGACGCCGACGAACTCGCTGACCTGGCTTCCGAGCTGCCGCGAGACGTCGTCCATGAGCTGATGGAGAGTCTCGATAACCAGCAGCGTGAGCGTGTCCGTTCGGCCTTGTCCTATGACGATGAGCAAGTCGGTGCGTTGATGGACTTTGAGATGGTGACGATCCGTGAGGATGTCAGTCTCGAAGTGGTTCTGCGTTATCTGCGTCGCCTTAAAGAGCTGCCGGGTCATACCGACAAGCTGTTTGTGGTCGACTACGACGGCGTGCTCAAGGGCGTGCTGCCGATCAAGCGTTTGCTGGTTAATGATCCGGACAAACAAGTTGCTGAGGTGATGGCGAGTGATCCGGTGAGTTTCCACCCGGATGAAGACGCCTACGATGCCGCCCAGGCATTCGAGCGCTATGACCTGATTTCTGCTCCGGTCGTCGACAAGAACGGCAAACTGATCGGCCGTCTGACCATCGACGAAATGGTCGACTTGATCCGTGAGGAGAGTGAAAGCGAAGTCCTCAACATGGCAGGTCTGCGCGAAGAGGAAGATATCTTCGCTTCGGTGTGGAAATCTCTGCGCAACCGTTGGGCGTGGCTGGCAATCAACCTGATCACTGCGTTCATCGCTTCCCGAGTGATCGGTCTGTTTGAAGGTTCGATCGAGAAGCTGGTAGCACTCGCGGCACTGATGCCGATCGTGGCAGGTATTGGTGGTAACTCCGGTAACCAGACGATCACCATGATCGTTCGCGCCATGGCGCTCGATCAAGTCAGTACAGGCAACACCTCGCGCCTCATGCGCAAGGAGCTGGCGGTAGGTCTGATCAATGGCCTGGTTTGGGGCGGTGTGATTGGCGTGGTTGCTTATCTGCTTTACGGCAGTTGGTCGTTGGGAGTGGTCATGACGGCGGCTATGACGCTCAATCTGTTGCTGGCAGCCTTGATGGGCGTATTGATCCCGATGACCCTGGCGAAAATGGGTCGAGACCCGGCGATGGGGGCGAGTGTGATGATCACTGCCATGACCGACAGCGGTGGCTTCTTCATCTTCCTCGGGTTGGCGACAATCTTCCTGCTCTGACCTGTTGTATCGAAACAGCCCGCTCAATGGCGGGCTTTTTTGTGCCTGTGAAAACTCAAAATCCGCGCAAAAAAAAGCCAGCAACTAAGCTGGCTTGAGGTGTTCGGTGTGGCTCAGGACGCGTCTGCTGCCATTTCGGCGTCGTGGGCGATCAAAGATACCAAGGCGTTCTGCTGGCGGTGAGACAGCTGGCGGAAACGTTGCAACAGCTCGCGTTCATGCAGCGAAAGCTCGGGGCTGTCCAAGCGCATGCTCAGCTCTTCGCCCAGTGCACCTTCCTGAATAAGACTCTGCTCAAGGCGCGCAATGATCTCGGAGTTCATGCTGCGATGATGATTGCGAGCCACCTCGGCAATGCGTTCACGCATTCCGTCTGGCAGACGTACGACGAACTTGTCAGCCGTACGGCTGGAATAAATTGCCTGTTTCAATGGGCGCATATATTTAACCGGTTAGTTCAGGGGAGCGGTTCTCGGGATTGGCCGCAGGATGTGTGGTAGGACAAGCATCCGCGCCAAATGGTTCAACCTGAATTGTTAAGAGGCCCGCATCATGCCTCAAAATTGCCAGATCATTGGCGTCAATTCTGTGACAAATATTGAGCTGGGTAAAGGCGTAATGCCAGCACCAATTATCAGAAATGCGGACTGGTTTGAAAACTTCGCTTCAACCCGCATCACTGTTCGCTTCCAAGTGCACATCAATAGATGCCCAAAGGCATCAGAACGTGCATGCTATGGCGCTTTCGATCCTCGTTCCTTGCCTTTACAGGATAGTGGCAATTTGCCGATTTACTAGGGGCGGGCACCTGCCAGAGGGCATTTCAGGATGGATGGCAAGCTTATTTATCTAATGGGCCCGTCCGGTTCAGGCAAGGACAGTCTGATTGAGGCTGCGCGTCAGCCGTTACGCGCGATGAATTGCGAAATCATGCGCAGGGTCATTACTCGATCGGCTGAATCGGTAGGGGAGGATGCCATCGGTGTAACGGCTGAGGAATTCGATCGCCATGAGCGCGCTGGGGATTTCTCGCTGGCATGGCGAGCGAACGGTCTCGCATACGGAATCCCGGTGGATATGGATCAACTGCTCTCGGCCGGACGAAATGTGCTGGTTAACGGCTCTCGTGCAAACCTGCGCCAAGCGCAGGAACGTTACCCAACGCTATTGCCGGTTCTGTTGACGGTAAAGGATGAGGTGTTGCGTGAGCGCCTCCTTCAGCGTGGTCGAGAAACGCTGAAGCAAATTGATGAGCGGCTTGCCCGCAATGCTCAATTTCAGAATCGCAGGTCAAGTGATTCGCCCGCGTATCTGATCGACAATTCTGGTGACCTGGTCTACGCCGTCAATCATCTCCTGGAATGGATACAGCTCAACGCAACACAGGGTCAAACTTGAACTTGCGTCCTGCTACCAATGCGAGAACAAAAAATACCGCGAATATGCCGCAGCCAATCAGGGGAAGGGTAATTTCGGTTTCCTCGAATAGCGAAAAATGCAAGGTGCCACTCAAAAAGGCGAGGATCAGAAATCCTGCTGCTGACTTCGACATCGGTTGCTCCTGAAGTTGTTTCAAAAAACCAGGCGTTCTTTAGCGTTCCCCGGCAGCGCTTGCTCGGAGTCGCTGACTGCCTGAGGTGCGGTACTGCTCTGGTCGTTCAATACCGCCCATTGAGGCGCTTTCTGCACCTGTAGGTAATGCGGCATGCGCTGAGCCACCTGTTCCGGTGCAGCACTCTCGGGAATAAAATGAAAGCCAAATAGAATCGCCAAGGCGATTGCGTTTGCAATGCAGAGAGTGCTGTTCATGTGAGGCCGCTCCGAGTGCGCTTTATATAAAGCAGGCAAAGCAGCCGTCGTGCCAACAGTCTAACTGCTGTTAAGTCCTTTAAAAACAAGCATTTGGGAGGTTTTTTGGGATTGGCAGGATTGCAATCTGCAATGATGGCTTTTTGAAGGAGTGCAAAATGCACGGAAAATCTTCCTTCAGCGTTGCAAGCCGCTTGCCTACACTTAAAATGCCTACGGATGACATGACAAATCAGGGCTTGGCCGTTAACATGCAGGCCGTCCGTCGCGCGGCGTCCGCTCGCGACCTTCGTATGTCTCAGTAGCTCAATTGGATAGAGCATCCCCCTCCTAAGGGGAAGGTTGGCAGTTCGAACCTGCCCTGGGACACCATTATAATCAGGTAGTTAGCTAGGTTTCTCGATAGCCCCCTCGATAGATTTTTCTCTCCAGTCCCCACTTTGGTCCCCACTTCTCTAAGCGTTCGGTATTGAGTTATCAACTTTCCAGGGGAATTGGATTCTTCTGCCTATTTCCGAAACTGATGCCTTGGCCGTTCCCTCTACCTGTGTAATTTCATCTCAATTGAAAAGTCATTGCACATTTCAACCGATCCCCCTGCGTCGGATTTGACCCGCACGCTTCGAAAGTATGATGAATGTTGCCTGTGGTGGCGCCAGGCTGAAATCGCCCAAAACCGGCCGGCCCAGGATCTAAATTCAGACTTTTCTTACAGACTCGCCCCCTCGCGGTGCGGTAATCTCCCGGAGCCTACAAAACGCTTTTAGCCTCCACACGAAGGCTTTTTATTGCACGACAAGGATGACGAATGACTCCCTCCGCTCGATTGGGTGACAAGCATGTCTGCCCAATGCCCGGTCATGGCACGACTCCGATTGCTTCCGCCAGTGGCGATGTAAACATCAACTTTATGGGATCTGCTCGCGTTGGCGATACCTGCGGCTGTGGAGCCGTAATCACAACAGGTTTCCCGTCCATTCAAGTGAACGGGCGTCCTATGGCCCACTTAGGCAGCCCAACCAGCCACGGCGGAACGGTCATTACCGGGTCAGGCGATGTTGGTGGCGGTTTTGTGATGGGCGATTCTGGTGGTGCAACCATTATCAACTTCATGGCACTGGGTGCGTTCCATCCAGATGGCACTGTGGATGACGAGAAAATGGCTACACTGCTCGCTGACCCAAACTTGAAACAAAAAGCAGTTGCCGCAAACGCTCTGGTAGCCCCCAAAGCCGCTCCGAACAAGCCAGAGCCAAAGACTGAACCGAAAGCCCCCGCTACGTGCAAAGACCCTGACCTGATGGAACAGGTGGCCACCTATATCGCCGGTGAAATGAACCGCAACATCACGCACCCATCCGTACTAAAAATGAAGAAGCTAACCAGCTTTGACGCAGTAGCGGAAAATGCAAAGTTTCAAAAGCTTCCTTGGTATGCGCGCCTTTCACCGCCTAACTTCCAAGCGATGGAGCTCGGTAACGCTGCGGCTGCGATGGCCCTTTGGACTGAGCGGGTTGCTCAAGGTCGGAAATGGGATCACAAGGGACCGATCGGGGAAGAGTTCGGCGGACCTTGGCAGAAACAAGGTCAACTGGACTACTTCTATGACATCTGGTCGAACATCCACTATGGCTATGTAGGCCGCGCTGGGGGGCTTTCTGAAAACGTTCTCCTAGACGGTGCTGGGCTTGAGCAAATCGCCTCAGACTCCCTCCGGAAGGTTCAAAAATGGGACGAGCGAAAAGGGCCTCACCGCTCGGCAGACATTGAAGGAATGCGGGCCTGGGATGACGTAGGCGACCGAGTATCAATCAGCATAGGCATCAAACTTTACGCGCAACATCCAAACGGTGGGATTACGGCAAAGATGCTCATGGATGAAGTGTTGGCACTACCACGTTCGAGCTGGGGAGATGGCACGCGTGACCACGTCTGTAAATAAACCGAAACGGCATTTCTGGCGCTGGGTGATAGCGCTAATACTCGCCCCCATCGTCTTTTGGTATGTCGCCACACCCCAAGTGAGCTTTCATTTTTCCAACGAGGGACAAGGGCGGCTCGGATATATCTTGAATGTTCAGCACGATATTTCAAAAGGCGAGATCTACCCAGGCGAAGCCACTGGTGGGGCAGGGCACATTTTCCCAAACAGCCGGTTTTTTATGGAGTTCGATTGGAACAACGGTGGAAAATCGCACTGCATCCGGGTTAAGCCGAAGTGGCCGAACACCGATGTCTACATCGGGGCAGATGGTGCCATCGATAGCCGCACTGATGGCAAACTTATTGAAGCATGTGGGCCACTACCAAAATAGGAAACTCCGAGAACCTAGCCCTGTGTGTGACGTGATGGTGCAGGGCTAGCGGAGACTGCTTCCGGCCAAACAAAGACGCTCGGATGTGTCACTCAATACAGGTAAAACTCCAGTTCCCACACTTTTCGAAGGCGTCGCTAAGCTGGAGGAAATGTGTTCAGCAAGAAGCTAGGAGTAATTCATGGATAGCAAGCGGGCGATTGAACTGGGTGCAAAGGTCATAGAAATACAGACGTTAATGATCGCGTATGCCACCGATGGCCGAACCTCTGCTCAGCCTGCCGAATACCGGGAACTCTATGCGGAGGTGACAATTGATCTAGAGGACGCGAAATATGCGAATCCTAACCCGCATAAATCGCTCGAAGTCTTCATGGCATTTTGCAAGCTTCAGGAAATGAGCACCTATGCTAACCGACGCGTTTACGTGCAGGAGCTCTACGCCGACATTTTGCTCGACCTCAAGCGGGTACAACGACACGCTCCGTCATCCAGGAATTGGAGTAAGGCAAATGAAGCGTTGGCTGATGAATTGACGCCAATCCGTGCGCAATGGCTAAAAGCGAAGAATTTCATTTATTCAGCAACGCCTGACTTCGAAAACTCCATAAAGGAGTCAATCAGCTCTGTTGAATCAAGCCTCATGGTGCTGCTGAACGAGCCAAACGGAACGCTCGGCAAGATCATTAAGCAAGCCAATCTCGACGCAGATATTGGACGCTTGATCACCCAAGCCTATGGCTATGCGAGTAATAAAGATTTCGTTAGGCACGGCGGCACCGTCGAGTCAGCTCTTTCGAAGGCAGAAGCAGAGTTTTTTCTAGAGTTCGCTGCAACATCTATCGTCTATATTACCAATTGTTTGAAAAACAAAACTCCTGGGTCGCATTCAAAGTCGTAGGCACATCTAAATGGCCGAACGATGGTCAATTCTACTGCGTAAGCGCCGCCGTTACATCGTCGAAGCGCGGTCCGATTTACCCCTCAATTGAATGATATCATTGCGCCCCAGTCCAGCGAGGTCAGATCTAATGTTCAAAGCTTTTTTCCTCATAACGTTTCTTATCAGCACTATCGCGGGAATTACCTATCTGCTACGCGAAAAAAATGGCGGCGATATTCGGGTGGTGTGGTACTTGTCTTCATTGACCGTGATGATCACGTTTGGTGTGGCCTGGATAGCGATTAGTGCAGGCGCTATTAAAAATGGTCAATTTATCGGTGAATATGGCGCTTGGCTTAATAGTTTCATCGGCTTCATGCTCGACATTGAAAAGGATTTCTTGATTGTGACAGGCGTTGCCAGTTTGATTATGGTTCCTCAGTTCGCGTGTTACATCCTCAGTGGACTATCAGGTAATGCGAAATCCCCAATGCTGATGAATGCAAGTTTGTCCTTTTTAGTCTGGGGCATCATCAAGTCGCTGGTCGTATGCGCTTCGATTCTCGTTTCCTTAGGGGCGTTGTGTCTTACTGGTTATCTACCGGAATCAGGTCATACCAGCTGGTTTTTCGTCGGTACAGGGTTGTACTCTCTGTTGCTGGCATTCAGCATTATCTTTTTTTATCGCGAAGGTGAGCAGCTAGCTCGCTACGTGGGGAAGCATGTGCCTTGTCTGAAAGCCATGCATATATGGTTTACCCGAAAAGAGAAAGCATCAGGCTCGGAAGAAGGGACCGTTGACGTTGATTTACTGGAGCTGTCTCAAATACTGTTGAGTGTGACGTCCGAAATCCACCGAGCAGCGGACAACTACAAGGCACGGAAGTCCCCAAGTACTGAAGGTTCGCGCACATAATGAGTAAAGGTTAGGAATCAACAGGTTGTCCGGTGAAAGTAATCGACGCGGCGAGCTCCAGAAACGTACCGCGTTTATCGTCAACAATGCGGATACCAAGGCATCCGAGCAGCGTGTGCTTTATTATAGGTTTAGGTAATGACGTCTCCCACATCTGAATTTCCGAGCTAAGTTAGAGTGCCCACTTACATCGACTTGACCGAGACCACTTCCACAAATCTGAATTTTTTTCTGGCCGTCTTAGTAGCTTCTTGTTCTGCAACTAGAGAGCTCAGCGTATCTGCCTCATGTATCATTTCGTGCGTCTCACCTTCAAATTCATTTCCCACACGGAGCGTGACTCTCAACCTAGGTGTGAAGCCTTTTGAGACTGTCTTTTTCTTCGCTGCCTTCACCGGTTGTATGATCACAACATCCGGGACTGTGTCCTGCACGTCTGAGTTAATTGCCGGCGCACAAGGCTCAGAATCACCGAATAGCGCCCGGCGCATCTCATCTTCCATCAATTCTGTATTCATACCATTTCTCAGAAGGGTGTTATCTATAACCTGAACGATTCTATCAGGATGGCCGGACTCTGTTGTAAAGCGTCGCTGGGGTGAGATCTCAAATAATAAAGCGTCAGCAGATTCCGGCGAACGTCAGCGTTTGTCCAATTGCCGCCCATCATGGGGGGCAGATGTCGGCCAAAAGCAGTCATCCGCCACCGCCAGCTATTAACCCAAGCCGTGTAAAAAACGTAGACTCCGCTTTGAAGTCCTCGTTTCACAGCGCTGGCATACATGGAGTGGTCGCGGCGCAGACGCTTTACCTCAGACGACGCAATGCCATTCCCAGCCTACCCTCGCTACCGATAGAATTTGCCAACAAATTGCGCCCCACTGAGGAGCCACGGATGATCCTTCCCACCCTCGCAGATGTCGTCGAGCTAGCTAAAAATGGAACGCTGCTAGAGGCCGTTTTCAGCGATCGTTGGCAATGTCGGTATCAGCACTTCGATGCGATTGCTCAACTACTTGCCGACGCCCACAACGAGGGGAGTTTCGATCTACTTGACACTCTCTCTGCCAGCGGCCTGGCCTCTTTTAGTGGCTTTCAGGGTTATCAAGGGCGAAGGATCTACAGCTTAGCCATAGAGCGCCTAGACACCTCTGCAACAGCTTTACTGCCATCACTCAGGATCCTCGCAGCCCAAGCGGACGGTGAACCTCACGAGGCTACTGAGACCTTTCGAAAGTGGTGCAGTGCCTCGCCGAACAGACCGAGGGAGCTAATTGCTCTCGTCGACTCTGGAGAGCTGGATGTCTGCGACTTCTACAGCTTGCACATTGCCATTCGCAACGGCCTAAAAGCGGATCTGCCCTACTTCACTGAACGGGCGTACGCGTTGATTGAGAATGGTACGGCTGTTGAGAAGGCTCAGGTTATCCAGGCTTTATCCTCCCCGCCATTTAACGATAACGCCCAATGGCGTCGAGCATTAGATGTGCTTGGGAAATCAGCTGTAACGGAGTCTGACGATGAGGTTCGTAGTGCACTGGTAAGAACACTATTGAGTTTCACAGAGTCGATTCCACAGCATTTCGCAATGGAGCTTGAAGATCTGACTGGCCAGGCCTCTCATCCGACCACATCAAAGGTTGCTCACCATCTTGCCTACGCACTCGCTTTCAGTTTCAAGGACATTGCACCTTCGTTAAGGGCAATGCTGCTGGCGCAGCTCGGAGCCATCCAGCTGGAAGTTCAAACTCAAAAGCTTGTCGACCTTGGCTTGGCAAACCTCGTAAAAGCAGGCGGCGCCGATGAAGCTCGCGCTTTCATCACTAACCTGCTTCTGCAACCGGGCTCCAATCTCCGGTTTGAGCTTTTCGATTCAACTATCCGAAACCTCATTGACGGCCCTGCCCAGGACTTCGAGACCTGGATTGTCGACTGGCTGAGGACAGCACCTAACTCGCTGTGCAGAGAAATGAATGAAGGCTTCTTCCGTAACAAGGAGGAGTACACGTTCCGGCTGGAATTCACCCTGTTCAATTTTACGGAAAGCGAATATGCGTTCATAGCTCGCAGAGCGACGGCGGTCTTCTTCATGAACCCTGCAATCGCTGCCAGCTTTCTGGTTAATTTAGGGCGATGCGCTCGGCGTGCGAGCATCGACTCTACGCTCGCACACGTTGATCAGCCCTCTTCTGAGCAAACTCAAGAGCCACCAAGCGAATCGCAAGGATCTGAAGATTGGGATACCGAAGTGAGCGATCTACTGTTCGACCCGCTGCTAATCAATTACACCAGTGCCCAAAAGCATCTTCAGCCCATTGCCGACGACACCAATGACAAAGCCGCTCCGATGGTAAAGCGCGCGCTCAACAGTCTTAAGCAGTACTGCGATGAAATTGAGAAGGTTGGGTTTATCGTCGAACTCCGGCCCTCTGAGCGCGAAAAACAGTTAGAGGGTCAGCGTCGTTCTGACGTCATGAATGATGCGATGCGGGCGAGTCGGAAAGACTCACCCTTTGCCGGCATTTTTGCCGAGAGCATTCTCCTTTATGGAAACGGGATGGTGACATGGATCGAGGACAGCCTGAGCTCCAACGATGGCGACGGGCAGGGCGATAGCCAACCTAGGCGCTTGGAGCATCCACTCGCAAGCATTAGCCACAGCGTTGAGTTGCCGCGCGAAGTGATTCTCGAACCCGTCGGTTTGCAGATGAAGTTGCTGAGTCTTCAAAACGTAGGTAAACCAGAATGAAGCTCGTATTCAGGGAATATCTCGCCTCTCTCCGAGAACGCCGCGAGCTTGACGTGGTGCTACCTGACTTACTCAGCGAGTTAGATTTTAACGTGATTTCGCGCCCCTCGGTTGGAACGCGTCAATACGGCGTGGACGTCGCTGCTGTGGGGAGTGAACTCGACCCGCAAACCGGTATCTCGGAGGAGAAGCTATTTTTGTTCTCCATCAAGCAGGGTGACCTAACTCGCAACGATTGGGACGGTACAACGCAGGCGCTAAGGGGCTCAATCAACGAAATCACGGATTTCTATATTCCCGTTCGGATTGCCGAGCAATACAAGCACATGAAAGTGGTTATCTGCCTGTGTTTCGGGGGGGAAATACATGAGGCTATCCAGGATATCGTAACCCAGTACATCAAAATAAAGACGAATGAACGCGTTTCCTTTCAGATCTGGAACGGGGATTTACTGGCCGGAAAGCTAACCCAGGGTGTGCTACAGCAGCAGTTGGTCGACGAGCGCCTGCGGAGTAGTTTTCAGAAATCGGTCGCGATGATCGACGAGCCGGATATTGCCTACCAGCATTTTTGCAACCTGGCGAAGGGGTTGTTGGGCGGTGAAGACCTGAAACCACAGTCACGGCTAACCAGCGTGAGGCAGGTCTACATTTGCTTGTGGGTACTGTTCGTCTGGGCACGTGCCGCGGGCAATCTGGAGGCCCCCTATCGGGCCAGCGAACGCGTCATCCTGTTAGCCTGGGAACACATCAAGGTGCACATTGATGCCAAGCAGCAGAAGAAAATTGCGGACGACATGGGTGGCACGTTCGCAGCGCTCATGGATCTTCACTTCCAAATCTGGGACGAGTTCTTAGGCAAAAAGGTTTTGCCCTACGTTCATGTGCGACATGGCATCTCTGCGGCGGTGAACACCTCGACATCAGTCGACATCAGTCTCAAACTGTTCGAGACATTGGGACGGATCGCCCAGCGCGGCCTCTGGTTGCTTTGGCAGATAAGCGGTGATGACACAGTCCCTCAGCGATGCCTGAAAACTGAGGCAGGCGACCCATCCAAATTCGACGAGGCCTCCAAGCTGGCCTCACAGATCAGTCATCTGATCAGCAATAATCCGAGCTTACTAAGCCCGATCGCAGATGAGCAGTCGATCGACATAGGCGTCGCGCTGACCTTCCTCTCCATGATGGAAAAATGGCAGCCGTTTGCAGTCGACTACTGTGACCACCTACTCGAAAACTACCGATTCACCTACTGGACACATGGGGGTTACCCAACAATCGATGCGAGCTATCGAAACCTGATCAGCCACCCCAGAGAATCCACTGAGACCTATCGTGAAGGTCAAACCAAAGGTAGTACTTTGATCCCGCTCCTGATGGCCTGGGCAACATCGCGAGGCGAAACAAAGAGAACCAGAGAATTCGCAGCCTTCGCTAAGGAGTCTCTCAAGCATTGCACCATGCAGGCCTGGTTGCCAGGGGGAAATAGTGAGGAGATGTTGTATAGAGGTATATCGGGGCATGGCCTAGCACTAACCGACATTCCCGTAACTGCGGACGGCGCGGCGGCGATCAAAATGCTCAACTCCGAGGTTTCGAGAGATGGGCATCTAATGACGCTGTCAGCTGTGAAACATGGGCACTGGCCAATTCTGGTTATGGCTTGTAGGCACTACCGGTTACCACTGCCGCCTCACCTGTGGTTGCCGCTCCTCACTCCCTAAACTCTTAGGCTACCTGCGGTCCACCGAGACCGACCGCTATGGGTCGACAACTGCCGTTCGTGGCGAGAGGCTATTGCCAGCAGCAGTCATGGATGTGTCTATCGCATTCGAGCGATTCACTCCCGTCCTGTCGTCAGTCGCGAAGTTTTTACTCAGCTTGCTCGGCTTTTTTTATGAGGTGTGGATCGCCCCCGATTTTGTAGATACATCGAATAGCGATTTGTCTGAAATTTTATCCTCTCGCGGCGGATCGCTTTGGGGGGCTACTGACGTGACAACCAAGCGTGATGCTCAAAATCGATTCAAATCCAAGTTTAAATAGATTGATTGGTTATATTTATAGTTATTTTAATTCTTTTCCGTCGCTTTGATTGTGGGCACTTCGCTGTGGCGCCGCATAAATATATTCAGATGCAATTACGATAGAAAAACGACCAAAAAAACAGCGAGTTAGGGCCTGTTTTCGGCGGATTGACGTGTCAGCTCGTGTCGCGAATGATCAGCGTCACAGGCTTCGACAACGAGACATATGCGATGCAAATTCAAACTACTGAGCAGGTTTGCGAGATCTTTAAAATTTCACGATCAACGCTTTATCGACTATCGAAAAACGATCCCGCCTTTCCACAGCCGTTGCATTTCGGTCGCGCAATTCGCTGGAATCTCGCAGACATTTGTGAGTTCTACGCGCAGCAGCGGCACGCCTCGCAAAAACGGGCATAAAAAAAGCCCGCACGAGGCGGGCCTTTCCTTAATTACGTTCGGCAGCTGATTTCTTGGCGGAAACCTGCGGAACGCAATCGGTAAGCTTAGTATGTACATGCTCTTGCAGCTCTGCAAGCGGCGACTTTGCGCGTGCGTTCACCACTGGTCGGGTGTGCGATGGCGAGGTTAGCCTCAGATCCACATTATGCGTTAAGCGCACCGGCCAGGAGTATTTCGTCTGCGCGTTTCGCAGCGCCACGGCGCCTATCTGAAAAGCAGAAGAGCAACCCGCTTATTAAGAAAGCCTGGGAAAGGTTATCTTGCATCGTAGAGAACCGCGGAAAGTATCTGCGTCGGCTCGACTCTATCCACGGTGACCGGCGCAGTCGTATAGAAAAGTACATCGCCTTGGGCAACATTGCAGAAGCCGTTCTCCTTCGCCTTGATTTGGCGACCAGCGTGCTTGGGTGGATCGACGAGGCCGGTCGTTTCAACCTAAATGCGCAATGCCGTATTGCTGAACAGTCTGGTATCTCTACCGGGGCCTTGAGTCGGCTCTTGAGCGGCATGGAGGCAGTGGGATACGTCTATAAACGAGCCCAAAAAAATCGGTTAGATGAAAAGAACGAGAATGGACTGCATCTTGTACGCACTAAAGTTTTAATCAGATTTACAAAGTTATTTTGGAGGGATCTGGGCCTCGCTTACCTCTTCGAGAGGGCACAAAAAAGAGCACTGAAAAACCGCAAGCTTCAACTACAGGCCATCTCGCAGCGCCGGTCTGCTGAAATCGAACGTCGGTCGCTGGAGCAGCTCAAGCGTGAGCGATCCACAAGCAATTGGCGCAAGGCTGAAGGGCGTAAGCAAGCGGCTGAACTCAGTACCCAGACCCTACCTCCTCGCGATTATGAATACGCGAGAATACGTCATCAACTGATCGTCGCTCTTGCTATAGAGCAAAATATTTCGGCTTCTGCCGCTGCAGTCATTGCAGATGAAAGGCTGGCTAGCGAGCTATCTCGACGACGAACATAGCCCTTTACACATCCGCTCCGCGGAGGTTGTCCCGTGCCCAACTGCCTGATATTTTCATTCTTGACTATCCTCACTGTAATCCATTGCCCCGCATCTAATACATAAACCTATCTTTTTGCTTTTCGCTTATCGGTTATCCGAGGCCGTCTCCTTGGCGTTGAAATAAGTGAAATTTTATAGTTCTGTCTATTCCCCCTACGGGTAAAGAAAGAGACTTTCGATGTGTCGGGAGCCCCATCGACGCATATAGGCATCGCGCATTTCGTGCCTTCGGCACGGCGCGATAACAAATCTCGGGCTCTGCCCGGGCCCGGCCGGGCTTGCAGCCCGACACCCGCAGTTCCATATCAGGTGCAAGCACCTACGGCGCCAAGGCATCGTATGCGCGTTGAAAAAAGCCCCAGAAGGGAAGGGGGTGGGTTCGAGCATCGGGGTGTCGCCTGGAGGATGCGCAATGGCGGATGTAGGCTTAAGAAGCCTGCTCAGCGCCCTCCCGGGGCTTAAGCGCTTGCCAGGGCAGAGCTGGAGGCTATCGACATCGAGCTGAGCAGGAGCAGATGGATCGGATAAACCGGGTAGAGCCAGTTTCCTACTGGACGCAGCGGCCGGACTTGGATCTGCAGCAGGGTCAGCCCAAGTACCGGCGCCAGTGCGGCTGCGGCGATGACTGCACAATCAATCGCGGGCAGATTAGGCAACAGCAAAATCGAGCCGCCGACATTTGCGATAGCGGCGAGGAGAGCGCACAGGGACCAACTTGCGACTTTTATCTCCAGCTTGCCCGCCCGGAGCGCGGATATCAGCGCAGCAGGTAGCAGTACTCCAGCCAAGCCGTAGCTCAGCACCGGGCGGTAAGCGATAGCAGTCACCAAGACTAAGATCCCGCCGGCGAATAGCCTGGGGGTTCGATGATGTACCGCCTGAGCGATCACCAGTCCAAGAGCGAGGACGAACAGAATATTTAAATGCCCATTATTGAAATATCTTGAATAGGGCCACTGGCTCAGTATTGCGAACAACAGTATCCCGCAGAGGTACGTCCATCCACCGGGGTAACGGAGTGGCCGCCGGGCTACATTTGCGGCAATCGTCAGGCAGAATAATGGAAATGCAAATCGGCCGAAAACTCTCATCCAACTCATATTTTCCTGGATTTCATTTGGTAGCACAAACCAGGTGTGATCGATGATCATCGTAAATAGTGCGATCCACTTAATTAGATCGAGCGAGCTGTCTCTTTCGAAAGTTTTCATCGTTGGTCTGTAGTGGCTACTTTTTGTCGTTGATTATATATGGCTTTTGGTTTTGCGATATATATTTATCATGAGGAAGTTGGCGGTTTGTTACTTGTATGTGCGGTAGTGCTGGTAGATAATTATGGCTAAGAAGTAAGTAGCAATTAATGGCTGCGTACCAAACTACCCCCGAGCAGCGATAGGGGTAGGGAGGCAATAACTAAAATAGCCCGGTCGGGTGCTCGCTGTTATTCGTATATATCCGGTTGACTCTATCAACTGGCTCGGACGCACTTTCTCCATTCTACGACTAACAACTAGAGGCCTCGACATGCAAAAAGCTATTACCTCCGTGCTGGTTACCAGCATTCTCCTCTCTCTCACTGGCTGCGCTGGTACTGGGTTGCAGGATCAGGATGGTACTCGCAACCAGACCCTGACCTGGGGCTCCATCGGCACTATCGTAGGAGCCGCCGCAGGTGCGCTGATCAACAAGGAAAACCAGGGTAAAGGCGCTCTCATTGGCGCTGGTATCGGTGGATTGGCCGGTGCGGGTTACGGAGTGTACGCCGACCGTCAGGAGGCTGAACTCCGCAAAGTGACCGCTGGCACTGGCATCGACGTAAAGCGCCAAGGCGATGACATCAAGCTGGTGATGCCAGGTGCGATCACGTTCGCTAATGGCTCGACCGAATTGTCTCCTGCAGCCCAATTTAACCTGGATAAGTTATCTGGATCCTTCAAACAGTACGGTGAGAACAATATTGAGGTAACTGGCCATACCGATAGTGTCGGTAGCAACTCTAGCAACATCGAGTTGAGCCAGAGGCGCGCTATTAGCGTCGGTAAGCACCTGATGAGCCAGGGCATTGATAAGAATCGCATCCAGGTGTTCGGTGCCGGTCCGTCCCAGCCGGTCGCAAGCAACAACTCGGAGCAGGGAAGGGCGCAGAACCGTCGTGTGGAAATCAAGCTGAAGGCGCCGCTGCAGCCGGTGGCTATGGAGCGGACGCAGTAACGAATCTACGTCTGGCTCCTTTGCCAGGTCTCGATACCGCCCCGCTGTTACAGCAGGAAGAGATCCTGGCACATTAAATTGAGGGAATCTGGTTATGAAAAAGCTGAGTATCATCGTTGTCACCCTGGTTTTGGCTGCACTTGTCGGCTGTGGCGAACCCAAAATGAATAAGGTCATGCCGGCAACTGCGACGGCTGATGCTGTGTACAGCGAAAAGACCTCTCGATACTTGGATAAAGCTGTAGGGCGGCCGGAGGCTGAAAGTATTCAACTCACTTTCTGGAATGAGCCTGGCAATCGCGACACCGGATATATGTCACTGCTGATAAATGGCGTTCAGAAGGTGCGTCCGATAGACAATATCGGCGGTTACGGCCGCCAAACTGCTGGTACAGACGCTTTTAAATTTGTATATGAAAATGGCAAGTGGTCAGCGTATGTTTCTGAGAGTGATATAGAGACGCATTCCAACCATCCCGAAGAATTTTTTGCGGGTGTTGCGCAGATGCTTCGGCGTTATTGATTTCGCTTCTTGTTCAGAAGCCCCTTCATAGGGGCTTTTTTTGCCGGTATATAGGCTGGCTCTATGATGGTCTTTATTTATGCTCTGTAAATCAAGCTAGAACTCATTCAAATTATTATTACGTAATTGCAAAAGCATTTTTATGTTTGTGAACAATCAATTAGATGGCTTAGCTTTAGGGTCATAGAATAGTGTGTATGAACATAAAGAGGCTTTGGTTATGTCGTATGAGCAGCTAAAGAAGGTTCTCGCAATACTGCGAGAAATACAGGTTAAAGCATGTGAGTTGCCCGAATCATGCATGCATGACGGCTATATCATTTCAACCCTTGCTGGAACTGTAGAGGAAATTCTTTCGAAGGAGGGCGGGAACCATGTTTAAAGAGGCAAGCGTAAAGATTCCAAGAGCCATCGGCGTTTTTCTAATTATTTATTTCGGTTTGGTCGTTCCGGCTCGTGAAATGCCGCAGGCTTATAGAAGCGAAAGTACGATACAAATCAAGGATCCAGAAATTCCAATTCCTCCTGTTTATATGGGGAGTAGTAATCATGAGTAAAATTAAAACGGCATTTGGTTACCTGAGTGGTTACCGTCAGACTGTTAATGCTGGTCGTGAGCTTAAAAATGCCGCTACTCTTCCGATTTATTTCATCAAAAATATTTACCATTGGGTCAGCGAAATAAGGATACAGTCGAAAGCTGATCGCCATCTCGCAGAGCTTGATGATGAGCTTTTGTGGGATGACATTTGTTTGAAGAGCCAAGTTACGAATGAGTCACTGCGACGTGCTTATAAGTCGCTTATTTTTGTCAATTTTGTATTGGTTATTAGTGTGGCTGCTGTGCTTGCTTATTTTGCCGCAAGCTGGGGGCAGGGCAAGATGCTTCTTTTCGCTAATGGTGTTTTTCTGAATATGGTGCTGATGTTGCTTTTTCAGAATGCCTACCGCATTCATATGGCTTATACGCAAAGCGCACCACACCCGTTGCGATTTTTGCGAGAGATTTTTAAACGACCGTCGTTGTTGATAGGACGAGTGCTGCCTAATGATTACTGTGTGCGGGTGAGGGCTATCGAATGAATAGTTTCTCCGCACTTGTGCTGTCATGGCTTTTCGGTCGTTGGATATTTGATGCGGCAGAACTCCCTGGAATAGGTGCTCAGGACGTAACTCCGCTGACGATATTTGCATCCGCTTTCTCTACACTCGGCCTAGCCATGTTCGGCGCCCTCGCGGCCTGGGCTATGTTTCTCGGCATTTTCCGACTCAAAAACAACGGTAATTTTTTCGGTGCAAAAGATGGGAACGAGGCTTTTTTCTACCCCCTGCGGGTGATCTTCGCCTTGACTCTAATTGCACCGGTTATTCCTGTCTCTAGTGCCGGCGGGATTCAGATCTCTTTGACGCCAGGACACGCTCTTGTCGCCGGGGTCTCCAAATCTGCGGCCGAATTCGGCGACACGATGCAACACAATGCATTTGAACTGATGCATCGCCATAACCTGTTTAGTGATCCGAAATTCCGAGTTGAAGTCGACGCGAGGGTCGCTTTGGACATGCTTAACAGTTGGAAAATCTCAGCGGTCCAACTCGCTGGTCTGAAGATATTCCGAGATCCGAACGATCAACTAAATTCGCTATCAAGTCGTGACCTTGCGAATGAGGCTCTAAAAATAAAATGGAATCAGGTCTACGGCGGTAAGTATCCAGCAGCGGGCTCGACTGAAGCCGCTGCTGCAGGTGTGTATATCGCAAACGCGGGCCGATCTTTACAGATACCGTTAATTCCTCCGAGCGACGAATTGGCCCGTGCTGTGAGCATGGGTGTCCAACGATTGATCGAGCCCGACGCGGTTACTGGCACGGTCGAGCGGGAGATGGAAACCGAGGGGTGGTTTTGCCAATCCGGTTGGTTGTCGTCAATGACCTGCAGTGATGAGTATGAACAGGTCAAGAAAAACAATGCCGCCTCTATCGAGGTCGGTATAGCCTCGGCTCAGCGTGAGATCTGGATCGGTCTGGTCGAGCATGCCGTCCAGCAGGCGATTTTGGCTCGAGACGGGACTGTTGGGGCAGGGGACGCGAAGACGTTTTTTGAGGAAAGTATCACATGGGCTAGTCAGTCCGCAGACTGGTACAAAACCATGGTTGAGCAAACCATCAGCACCACGATTGCAACTGACCAGGCTGCTCGTAGTGAAGCGTATTTTGACGAAGTAAAGAATTGGGGTTGGATGCTCGGCGGCACTTTCGTGTTGCGCGCAGCGAGCGACTTCTCACGTGCTGCTAGCTACGCAGAGGGCGCGACCGCACAGATGATGCCAAAATCTACGCTTTCGGCAATGACTCCGGGCGACTCGCTCTCAAAACTGGTCGAAAGCGAAGCCCTGGCACAGATTCAACCCGGAAATGTTGGTGCTGAAAAGTCGCTGCTGGCTAGAGTTTTTTCGCTCGACATCCTCAAGTCCACGACCGGGCCCTCGAACCAGAATATCCACAACATTGCGTCTTGGGGACGCTCGCTCGTTGGCACTGGCATTGGATTTTTTGCGGGCGGGACGATCGCGAAATACATCCCCGGTCTTAACTCAATCACTGATGGGACGCTGCCAAAAGCAATCGGAGGTGTAATGATTGTCTCCGGCGGGTTGCTTGGATACGTGATGCCTCTATTGTTTGCTATCTATGGACTTATGGGGGCAATCAGCTGGCTCGTAGCCGTTGCTACGACCTTTTTCGGAGTGACGCTCTGGTCGGCTGGCATGGCCGCCCCGAAAGGGGAAGAGCACACCTCCCAGCTGTCGGCGAAAGGGTGGAACGCCTTCATCTTCATCTTCCTCTATCCTGCTTTGGCCGTGGGTGGTCTGGCAGCAGCGATCGTGATCAGCGCTGTTGGTCTTGCAATGGTCCAGGCTATGGCTATGGGGCTTTGGGGTATGTTTGATCCGGGGGTCGCCGATGTCGGGCGTCCGCTGGAAAGCCTCGGCGGCATCCTGATCGGCGGCTTGCTGATGGTCGTAGTGATCATCCTGCTGTCATGGAACGTAGTTGTCACCAGCGCCCAACTGATCACTTCATTCCCGCGTAGCGTGCTCAACATGATTAGTCTGTCTGAGCCTGGTTTAAATCCTTACGAGAACTCTATGCAGGGGGTTATGGGGGGGCTGTCTATGAGTACCCGGCAGATGCTGACTGGGTCTATCAGCAGGGCGATCACTCCATTCCGACCGCCACAGTCCCCACAGGGGGGCGGTGCCTAATACTGCACTTTACATGTCGGCGAATCTTCCGGTCTGGAAGCTCGCCGATCGTATATGCACGTGGTGCTGATGTTGGCATGCCCCAGCTCATAACGCTTGCCTCGCGTTGAATCCCGCCTCGATCTCGGGCCACTCCGGCGAGGCCATCATCTCGCGGATCTGCCGTTCGTGTGGAAGCTCGGGAATCAGATGCTGCCAGCGCTGTTGGGCTTGCTCCAGATCACCCGTATGGAGTTCAGGGTCGATCAGTGCGCCTGCTGCTGCCAACCGCTGGCGAGCCTTGTACCAAAATCCCTTTGAACTCCAGAACTCTTGAATAGGCACCAAGGGCACCTGATGCGTGCGCCAAAGTAACCACATCACGGATAGACCCACTCCCCCACGTTGATGCTGGTCCTCGATTTCAATCTTGTTGATATAGAGCCGGTCGCCCAGCGGGTTGATGCCGTAGTCGACATAACCGACACGCTGGCCATCGACCTCGATGCCGGCAAAGGTGTCGATGCCTGGAAAAACAAAATGGCCTCGGTAGGCTGCGGCGCGCTCAGTCACTATTTGCACCGTCGACGCACGCTCACTCAGATGTTTGGCCTGGCGACGCTGGAAAAAATCGCGGATCGGCTCGAACTCTTCCATCGGCTCCTGCTCCGTAGAACGCTGAAACTGGGCAGCGCTGAGGCGCTGTTCGCCGGCGACCTGCAGATCGCCGCTATGCTTATTCATCAGGTCAGTCATCGTTATCCTCAGTGGCGCACTGGCACACCTCATCGTCTACAAAGGTCACCCAATAGGCAGTGTCGTCACCGATACCAGAGAGGTCTTCTGTCCATTCCACTGGCTCGAAGGGCAAGCCGCAGTCCAGGCAAACATTGAGGTCGTACATAGGAAACTCCGTATGGGTTGATTCCCACACGGTGCTGTCACGACATGATCCCCAGCAAGCGCAAGCTATCCCCTAGGCATGCAGTTGTAGTACTTGTCACGCTCAACGATGTCGTAGCCGTTCTTTTCAATTGCCAAATACCATTTGTTGCCCTTGCCCATTGCCGGTTTCGAGTCCTTCACCTCAAACAACCCCTGTGAAATGTCATGCTCCAGGACAATGTAGTCGCGGGTATCGAGCTCGCAGGCCGGGTGGCGCTCCACCAGTTGTGAATCACCGGCTTCATTCGCCAGGTGAACCCAAACGGGTTCACTGCAGGTTTTGCAGCGCCAAGTACGGCGATCCAGATTTTCTCGATCCATGTCCTCCACTTCACAGGTCCGGCAGTCGTAGCGTTGATCAAATCCAGTGCTGATTCCTAAACGCATGAGGGGCGTCCTTAATTGGTGATAACGTATTTTATCGGTAATTTTCAAACCTGCTGGGAATTGAGGCGAGGGGGGTAGGTCGGTAGCATCCAAATCATGAAACCTCACCTGAATGATCTGCTCCTCAATCACATCATTAACTCCGTTCCCGTCCTGCAGATCGGGTGTGATCGTATGGCTTACTATCCAGGCTCTGCGTTCGTCGGCCTGGCCTGCAACGCCTACCTGCAATCCTGGAGAGCCAAGGCATCGAAAGAACCCAGTGGTTCACTTTGGTTCGCGATCCACCTTGATGCGATCGGAATTTACTGGGAAGTTGACTATGTTGCATGGGCGAAAGGTTGCGCTTTCGTCTCTACCCCTGAGCATCGATTCTATTGGGCGCACGGCAAACCCGGGCTGGCTGAGAGGGTGCTGCGCCCCTTGTATCTGGACTGGATGCTTCAAGGTGCTCTTGCGGCTGAGTACGGGTCTGATTATTTACCAGGGTTAGCCGGCGACCCAGTGCTCCTGGACGAGTACAGCGAGTACCAGGAGCAGATGGCCCAGCTACTGAGCAGATTCGCAATCGAGGAGATGCAAGGGGACAAAAAACTAGCCCCCTAGCGCAGTACGGGACGGGCCCGCCAAAAACGCGTTGACCTTCATGCAATTTATACTTATATTTCCTATATTGTTAATATAAATATCTATAAAAGGTGCATTATGGGGTCCCCTTTAAACCCGAACGATTCAGTCGATGGCGAAAGCGAACAGGTCCTGACTGTAACGAGCCAACATCTTTCACGGGCTGCTGTGGCGTCAACCCGGCGTGGTATTGATGATTTAACTCAAGGAATTCAGCACATAGAAAGAAGCTTATTGCAGCAGGGCTTCAGTTCGACAAATCAGCAAACTGCCGTAGAGGTCGCTGAGCAATTTCTTGAAGCACAGCGGCTTAAGGCTGAATTAGGTCGAGCGCTTGCTCGCACTGAGGCAATTTTGCCAAGTCATGGCAATGCCAAGTTGACTGAGGAAGAGAAGAACCAGATTCGAGGGCTTTATGCTTCTGGTTTGTACACCCAAGCCCAGCTGGCTCGCCAGTATGGGGTACAGCAGCCCACCATTTCAGAGATTGTTAGATCTTGAAATTTTCACAGTAGGTTATGCGGGCACGCCAACCCTTCAGGGCTCACGCCCGAGAGCGGGCAAAAGGAACCCGGCCGAGGCCGGGTTTTCTATGGGCACGAGCCGAGCAGGCTACCAATCCAGCACTTGAACCTTTCCGGATTCGCCGGTCGCCGCGGTGCGCGGCTTCAACACCGGCGCCTGTTTTTGCGCCGCAGGAGTATCCAGCGGCATGACCGGCTCCGGAGCGGCGTCGACGCTTGGTGCGTAGCGAGGAGCTTCAGGCGCCGGCGCTACGGAGGCTTCCACCTCCCGAGGCTTTGCCTTGGGGCCAATGGCAAAGCGTTCATACCCCATCCAGGCAGGCAACGGTTGGCCGCGGTCGATCAGGTTCACAGCCTGCTCGAAGTTCTTCAAGTATTCCTCGGCCCGTTTCAGCTTCGCTAGCTCAGACTGATAGTGCTGCTCAAGCTGGGGACTAGTCCCCGAGGCAACCCAGCTTTGGCGGTCGGTCTCTAGGAAACTTTCAAACATTGCCGGATCGATGGCCTGAAGAGGCTTGTACGGCGCTGGATAGTGGCGAAGCATTTCGGCAACATCAGAGTGCTTTTCCGCTGCGACGATAATTCCCCGGAGGTCGGTAAGCAGGTTATCCCGTTGAGTGCTGATCTGCGTTTGCATTGCAGTCATACGCCTCTTCAGACCGGCAACCTGCGCCGCGGCGATTCGCACTTCTTCCGTCTTGTGAGCTGCTGCAGCCTTTTCCGCTGCAGCAACGCGAGCGGCTTCCTCACGAATACTTTGGGTGAATTGGCCTGCGCCGGCAGCAACTACGATGCACATGATCGCAGCCCCCATTGCCTTCAGGACCAGCCCCGATTTAACACCTTGTGCGCTTGCCGTCGTTACGGATCCGACTTGAAGGAGTTCACCGTGTTGGGCCAGCAGATGAGTGGATTGGTTGTTCATGCTGCTTTCTCCTCCGTCGGAAACTTAAACATTGGGATCAGGCGGATCTGGGAACGGCGGATGGTCCCGCAGCGATTGATCGCTGCCAGAGCGGTGAATTTATTCATGGTGAGAGAGTGGATCTCGTCGACGGCGACGAGAGGGATTTCGCCGATCTTGACGCTGCCTGCAGGGCGCTCGCGACGAATTACTGCTGGGAGTTGCTGCCAAGCCTGCTCGGCACCGAATTTCTTTGCAAGTTCGGACATGGTTTGAATGGCCTGGCCAACGTGACCATAGGACCTGCTGAGTTTCAGCATTTCGTCCGAGGTTTGCGCGCGGGCGGCTAAGGTGCCAGCTGAATAGCCACCAGCGTTTACGCCGTACGAGTTCGCCGTAGCAACCGGATCAGTGGTGTTAGCGGCGACTTCAGAGAATACAACCCGGGGCGAGGCGCCAATTCGTTTCGACACATAAGCGAGAGTCATGTCAGAGCCGATCTGCGCGCTCACAATCGAACGGAACTGGTCGAGAAGCATGATGGTGGCCTGTTCATCTTTCAGCGCGACCTGGAGCCCATCTAGGCCCTGAGTCGAGTAGACCGCACAGAGACCGAGGCTGCGAGCCTTGGGTAAAATCGCCAATTCTTCATGTGACACCAGGTCCTGAGCCTCATCGACAACCAGCAAGACAGCTGTCTGGCCATCAGCTTTCCAGCCATCGCCGCGGCGTTTGATCGCCGAGTAAAAGCGGCGCTTGGCCAGGGCAGAGATGGCAACGCCAGTTTGAGTATCTGGCAGAGCCAGCCCCAACATCGCGCCGTACAGGCAGTCCTCGATCTCGATGCCTTCCTCTGTATCAGCCCACGCACCCAGATCTTGGTCGTTGATCAGAGTACCGAGCCAGGTTTCAAGGTTGAGTTCGATGCTCGATCGAGTCTCATCGGCTTTTTCAATGTGGCGCACCATGAAACCATTGTAGGCACGTCGCACATGCCCCGGCATAAGGTGGCCACAGGCACTGCCTTCTTCAATAATTACTTTTGCACGCTCACGGCCGCCAGGCTCGAACGCGAGTCTGTAGATCGAACCCAGCGTCCAGGGCCACTCTGTCGGCTCCAGAGCATTCAGCAGGGCCAGAACTTTTGCGGCGCTGCGCAGCAACTCTCTTGCGAACTGCTCCCATTCGTTGCCGGACACGTCGCCAGCATTGCCTTTGTCCGACGAAAACAACTTGAACAGTGTGTCGGCAACTTCATCTGGGCGCAGATTCTGGATAGCGTTGAACGAGGCATTGCCTGGGCTGATTACTTGGAAGCCCGGGAGATCCATCAACTCAGTCGGCAGTTGACCTTTGCCATCGAGTACAAGCAGACCTCCAGCTTTCGCTGCTTGCCATTGCCAGACAACGGGGCGAATGCAAGCCGCCGTTTTACCTGTACCTGTGAGGCCCACAATTAACAGGTGAGTGGATAGGTCTGCGACAGTCATTCCGAACGGCACGCCGGCTTTTGCCGGGCTGAATGGATCACGGCGTTCGGCAAACAAATCGGTTGAGGTTCCTAGCTGGATGAACGGCGATTGTTCCGAAATGGCTCGTTCAATCTGTTCGTCAAGAGCGCGATCAAAGTCCGAAAATTTAGACTTTCCTTCCTGCTCGATGAGCTTCGGGTATGCGCTGACGGCTAGCGCTTCACGAGCTGCAGCAGCGCGAGTTTTTGCAATTGAGCTCAAATCGAAAATCGAAAGAAGCGACCAGACAGCAGCGGCACCCGCAACAATGGGGGCGAAGAACCAGCTAATTGAGTCGGTGGCCACGAACGCGCCGGCCATAGAGAACGCAATCCCCGCAACAGCCATCGGGACCGACTCATCGACCGCCGCTTTGCGCAGATATGAAACCGACAGATCGTCAGGAACAATCTGGCCGTCGACCGGGTTGCCGTCACGATCATAAGTCCAAGCCCGGTACGAGCCCACCAGGTCAGAAGGCGTTTGGGGTGGTGTCACACGCAGCAGTACTCGAGCGCCGAATTCTTTAACGTCCTCGATCTCCTCCTCGGTGAGCAACGGGCCGGCAGGAAGAATGAGATGCCAGCTATCAGCCGTTAGCCCACGAGCGCAACCGAAGAGGTAGATGCCAGCGATGACCATGCAGGCACCGGCAGCTGTCGAACCCCACTGCCAGGCGAGGCTGGAACCGTTGCGACCGAGTAGGTAGGCTGTGGCGCACACCACCAGGAACGACACTATGCTGATTACGAAGTTGCGAGCGCGCATGCGCTTCTGCAAACGAGCGCCGGAGTGATACGCCGCACGGCCGTAATACGCTCGACGCGTGATCGCCGCACGATCGGCGGGGATGGGGTCGATCACATCATCATGAATGATTTGCTCAACCGGCCAGCCGAAAGTATCGGTGCTGAGTTGTGGTGCCAGTGCCGTACGGAGCGCCGTGGTGCGCCACTCGCGCCAGGCGCGCTTGGCTGCCTCAGGATCTGTGAACCAGAGAAGCAGATTTTCCATGTAATTACGGAATTGCGTTACCATACAATTTCTTCCTTTCGTGGGTTTTTCCTGCCGCGAAACCGGCTCACCTGAGTTGCCGCTCAGGTGAGCCACCCTTTCACTTCGCTTGCTTAGTTTCGTTCGCCGCCGCAGCAATTTGAGCGCTCTCGATTACCAGCGCCCGCGATGCATCAGCAATTTTTGCTCGGGTGTCCGCATTGCGGACCCGTTGCTCAAAATGACGCAATTGCGGCATCCGGCCAGTTGTTTCTGTCTGAATCAGGTCCGATTTCATTGCATCTAGAAAACTGTTCAGGCTCGGATAAAACTTCAGGCTGCTGACGTCAGGTGGAGTGCCAGTTGCCAAGGCCAGACGAAGAGCGCGATTCTCCGTTTCGAGCAGTGCGATCCTGAAATCAGCGGCGATTAATCCAACGTGCATTGCCGCTTGGCCGGACTGCTTCAGGTCATACAAACCGAGCATGTCTTGGTCACGAGACTGAAACTGAGGCTCGCTCAATCCAGGTAGGCAATCTTCAAGAGGGCAAGCGCCCACTTGGCCCGTGAACACTGCGACCAGTGCCGATGCTGCAATGAGGGTTCTGTTGTCCATTACATTGATCTCCTGGCGTGTTCGCCCTGTTTTTCCTGATTGACCTGCTGATCAGTCAGCTTTTTTTGCTCATCCTGGACCACCTCCTGGGCATCTTTGCGCTGCTCGGCCTGGGATGTTGGAGCGTTGTCCCGCTGCTGATGTTGCTTATGCAGTTCTTCCATGCGCGGATCCTTGGCCAGTTTTTCCAGACCATCAAGGTCCCGTCCCTCAAGGCGTTTGAACTCTTCGCGCTCCTCGTGTCGTGCACGGATAAAAGCCTCCGCGTCACTGCCGAGCAGGCTCACCTTCTTTTTTCGGGCACGAAAATCCCCATCATCGCTATGGTTAGACATGCGACTTCTCCGTCAGTAGTAGTGGTTGCGCGCTAGCGCTGTTGGTTGGTGTGGGTTTGTTGGTTGAGGTGTTGGCTGGCCATCGGCACCAGGACGCTGAGCGAAACGACGACGCCGATCACCAGGCCTGCGCAAAAGTCGATCAAGCGAGTCTTACTCGCTCGCTGACTCGCGGCGGCAAAGTCGGCGGTCATCTGGCGAAAGGCCTTGTCTTTGTTCTGTTCGAAGTACGTCAGTCGCTCTGTCAGTGCAGTCGATTTAACTTTCTCTGTGTCGAGTTGGCCACGCAGTTGGTTGCGCTCTGCGAAGTAGTTAGCAGAGCTCTCGCCTAGCTGCGCCATCGCCGCTTTAACGCGCCCAGTTAGGTCATTGATGGCGACCTCAATCGCTTCCTGCTCAACTTGAAGCTTTGCATCGATGATCGCATCAGCTAGCACCTGAGCAATCCCCTCGCGCAGTGAGGCTCGGAAGTCGATCTCATCGGCCGGCTTGAGCAAACGACCTGGTAGACCAGCGATCTGCCGGCTGAGGGAGTCGAGCGCTCGCGAGAAGCCATCCAAGTTCATGGTGTCGATTGATGATGCTGCGCCACGGATATTTTCTGCAGCATCGAGCAGTAACTCGGCAATTCCCTTCTGCTCGCCAGAGCCGTGCAGGGATCGATCGACGGCTGCCATCTGATTTGCTGTTGCCTCGAAACGATCAGCCAACTCGAAGTGATCGCGGAAGAGCTCGCGCAGCATCAGTTGCTCCCGTGTGAGAGCAGCTTCGCTGACATTCATCGGGAGCGCACTCATCGTCAGGCCCCAACCGTCGAAGTCAGCAGTTCGAAAACATGCTGCAACTGTCGATCCATCGATTTGGACTGCTTGGTGATGGCCAGCATGTCCATGGCACGACGCCAAGCCTTCTTATCGTCGGAGCGAGTTGCTGCCTTCAACTCGGCCTTGTAATCGGTGATATCACTCAGTGCTTGGACGATGTTCATTTTCTTATCCGAGAGCAGGGCGAAAAGCTCCGACTCAGGGACAACGCATGCCGGATTGGCAAACGCCACACCGCTTTTCTTCGCGAAGTTCAGCACATCCGCAAACTCAGCCTCGACGCCATCAACGACGCGGTTGAACACGAACTGAATTTTTTCCGGAGGAACACCGAGAGCGCTGAGCATGTGGGCCGTTTTCATGGCCTCAGTGCGTTCCTTGGTATCAGAAGTGCAGGGGATGACGAACAGATCGATTTCATCGTGGCCATCCTCGAAACGGGAAAGGCCGACCAGGAAATCTTCGATGTTCGATGCGCCAACATCCAGAATCAAATCGTCGGCGGAAGCAAGTTCCGCATAGATCCGGGCGAACTGCTCGCCCTTCAGTTGCTCAACGGCAGCGCCAAGATCACCACCCGCGGCGTTGATCGTTTCTACTGCCAAGATCTTCGCTTCCGGCATACGCGGCGCGAACAGGTTTACTGAGAGGGTGGTCTTACCTTGGTTGCCGCCAAGGTTGACGAGTGCTACGCGCATTTTTCTCTTCCTTTCGTTATTGTCCCGACTACTCGTCGGTCCGGTACTTATCTGGGTCAAGTTGACCTGTCATCGCTCGGAGATCACCAGGGGTAAGAGGTGGTTTCTTTGCTGACGACTCGGCAGGTTTGACTTCTTTAGTGTTTCTCTCAGCCTTTGCTGGAGGCGTTAAACCCACATCAGGGGTGTTCTTGCTTATCACGTCAGGGTGTAGTTCCCGCCCTAAATCAGGGTCGGCACCTGTTGTGCGGACGTTTGCCAAGAATTCTCGATACTCGCGGGCCAGAAATTTCTGTATGAATTTGCGCAGGCTGTTGTAGCTGACAACGATTCCTGCCCTTTCCAGCATTTCTTGTTGCTGGGTAATCGGAGTACCCAGGCGGGTTGCCTCACGCAAGATTTCGATTCGTGGCAACAAGGCCTTGGTGACACTCCCTCTCACGTTCTTCTGGCCGCTACCAGATTCGGCGGCAGCCTTCATACGCTCCAGCTCGGCTTTCAACGCCGCTGTTTTCCGATCGGCCTCCTGCTGCTGCATCCGGATCCACTCCAGCTCGTCTTGCTCATCACGGGCGCGCTCTGCGTCTGTGCGTCGGTCATACATGGCGATCCCCTTGGGTTTCTGAGTTTGTTGAAAACTGATTGTTAACTCTACCAAAGGGCTCGCCTTAAAGTGGCTGTTTGTTGCAAACAAGATGCAAACGTCAGTCACTTGAGGTCTAGAATAGTTGCAAACTAATGCGAGTCAAGCAAAACTTGCACAAAGAGCTGCGAAATGCTTGTATATAAAAGCGATTTGATAACACATCTGCACCCTTCGGGTGCTTCGCGTCGGCCCGGATTCCGCGCAGTTCGCGGACTCCAAGCCGTAAAGCCAACAAAGCAAAAGCAAGGTACGCCGGCTAAAGCCGTCTACCTGAGAAGCGTTCTCAGAAGGGAAAAGGAAAATGGCGCGGAAAAAGGCTGGGGCAAAGACTTCGACCCAGTACCTGAATGAAGTTGCAGCGGTGCGCTTGGAGCGCCTTTCGGCACGCTTGGACGTTGCTCAAGGCCGCGTACTCGATGCCCTCATGTCCCAGCGTACAGACGAAGAGATCGCGGGCTTCCTAGAGGCGCAGCGCTTCTGCGCCGAGCCGTCTCGTCCGGTACCTGTTCTGCTCGATGGCCCGGTTGTGGCTTCAATTGCCGGCGCAATTACCCAATCCGTTTCTTCCCTTCTGGGCTCTGCTCTTCCTGATCTGCTGTTGCAGGTTCTCGCCAGCCAGGCCGAGCGCCGGCCTGAACTGCTCGCCGGCACCATCGAGCCGATGCTCAATCGACTCGTGCCGATGGTTATGGATCGCCTCATTGCCGAGCAGACAGGCATGGAGATTGAGCGATGAGTCACTACGGGATGAGCAACCAGAAGACCACGGCCGGTAATTTTGCGGCCAAGGCTTCCTACTTCGAAAAGAAGCTGAAGGAGCTCCAGGCCTTACGTGAGAAGCGCATTGATCTCGGCGCAGAGCGTGGCGTGACAGATGAGGTCATGGCTGCCGAACTGGCGAAAGTCGACGCCGAGATCGCCGCTATCGTCAGTCAGGTGGAGGGCGACCAGGGCACAGGGCGAGAGGACTACTACCACAAGTCCGGCAACGACACTTTGGCATCGGGTATTGCAGGCCCGTTGGCCAACAAGCTGGGCCTCGGTGAGCATCCCCAGGACGGTGATTACTTAGCTCTTTTCCGTGGAATCAACCCACGCACCGGAGAGGCGTTCCTTGATGAGAAGCGCGAAAAGGCCATCGACAAGGCTATTCAGGAAGCTGAATCGAAGAAGGCAAACCTGTCCTCGAAAAAGCAACTCGACGCCGGCGACCTGGAACGACTGGAGAAGGACGGGAAAGAAAAATCGGCAAAGGATCCTGTTCTGGGCTTCAGCTCGTGTGTGAGCCTGCAGAAGTCCATCAGCATCTACTGGGCACAGGCTGACGACCAAACCCGTCGCGTGATCCAGGAATGCATGATGGGGGCTGTGAACGATGCGATCGAGCGCGAGCACCGTACTGGCCGGATTCGCGGACGTGAAGGCGCTCAGGGCGCAGAATCTGTAACCGGCGAGTGCGTCACTCTGACATATGCCCATTGCACAGCACGTCGCGCACCCGGCCAGGACTTTCCTGATCCTCAGCTTCACGTACACCTGGAACGGCCGAATTTCGTTCGCACCGTCGACGGCAAGTTCCTGACCCTCGATGCGGGATGGTTGTACAAGAGCCAAAAGGAGTTTGGTGCAGTCGTCGACGTGGCCTTCTATCAGCGTCTCCAGGCACGCCTCCCCGAGTTGGCTTCTGCGATGGTCGTTGATTGGAGCGGGCATGGCCTGCGTCTCAACGATGCTTCAGTTTCGAAGGAACTCGTCGCCGAGTTTTCCAAGCGCAGCGAGCAGATCCAGGCAGAGAAAAAGACTATGGCCACCTCTGGCCAAGCTGCAGCTCAGGCTATCGCCGTCCGAAGCCGCGATGCGAAGGACATCGAGCTAGGTGACAGCTTGGATGGTCATTGGCGCGAAGCGATTCCCACTGTCGAGCTGAAGGCATCAACCGCCAAAGATCTCCAGGCACCGAGTCTCGCTGAGCTGCAGCGCATGGTGTTCCGCGGATCCACCGTGATCGATGAATTCGCGATCGATTCCGCGGCCGCGCACCTGACCATTGGCAAAGGTGGCCTTGAAGAAATCGAAGCAACCAAGTCGGAGATTTACAAACAACTCGGCATCATCGAAATTCCCCAGCAGCCGGACGAAAACGGCCGCATGCCGCCGAAGCGCTACACGACGAAGGAACTCTTCACCCTTGAAGCCGACTGCGTAAAGGCGGTGCATGCTGGTCTCGATGATCCGAGTTGGAATGTTGATCGTGCCTTTGTTGACCAGGTGATTGACGACTATGAGAAGGAAAAACAGGCGGCCCAGAAGCCAGGCGAAAAGCCTTTTCGGCTCACTCAGGAGCAGCGCCAAGCTGCCTACGATCTGACTGGGCCAGGTCAATACACATTCTTTAAGGGGGCCGCTGGCGTTGGTAAGTCTTCCACTCTGGCGCCGACCTTCCGCGTATACGCCGAAGTTTTCAAGGCGCAGGGGCGCCGTGTAATTGGCGTTGCGCCTGCAAACAAGCAGGCAACGGAGCTGGCTAAGTCGACCGGTATTCAGGCCCAGACTGTCCATTCACTACTGATCAAGCACCAGAACGCGCTTGCCGCGCAGCAGGCTGGGCAGCGTTTCAAACAGCAGGATCTCATCGGACGCGGCGATATCGTCGTGTGCGACGAAGCCGGCATGCTGGACACCTACCAGATGCATAACCTGGTGGTGGCTTGTCACCAGGCAGGCGCCCGCCTGATCTGCGTTGGTGATAGAAACCAGCATGACGCAGTGGAGACCGCCGCATTGTTCGGCCTTCTGCACGACGTTGTTGGGGATCGCTGCGCCAAGATCGAAACGATCGCCCGCCAAGTCGACCAGTTCAGGCCTACTGCTCAGGCCCTTTATGAAGGCAAGGTGAGCGATGCGGTCCGCCACATGCAGCGCGATGATCAGGTCAAGGTTTTCGCTGACGGCGTGAACGAAGCTGACGAGTTGGTTGGCGATGTTTTCGCTGACATGAAAGCTGGCCTGCCAGGGAAGGATAGCGTTGTCCGTGAGTTGGACTGGTCCCAGATTCTTGTCCTCACTGATACGAACGAACAGGTACGGGCGCTCAACGACAAAATTCGTGATGCCCGATTCGCTCGTGGTGAATTGAGTGCTGTAGGCAGCGTAAGCATCGAAACCGAGGTACTGCCCGGCGAGCGATTCACGATTCAGGTTGCGATTGGTGACCGCCTGCTTTTGCGCAAAACGGCCAAGGACTCTCAGAATGAACCGATCTACAACGGGGACCTTGGCACCGTGCTGGGTATTGAGCGAGTCACCCGCGAAGTCGACGGTGAGCGGATCGAGGACATTCTGTTCACGATCACCCGGGACGATGGGAGGACGGTCAAGATCAATGCCAGTGAATACGAGTCGCTGCAGCACGGCTATGCGATGACCGGCCATAAAGCGCAGGGCATGACTGTTATGCAGTCTTACTACCTGCCGTCATCCTACGCTTCTCTGCAGGCTTGGTATGTCGCCTATACCCGCGGAATCCACGGGTGCAAAACGTACCTGAGTGAAGCCAACTGGCTCCCATTCAAGAAGTCGACGGCGGAATTCGTCTATAAAGAGAACGCTCTCGACCTGATGCCTCAGGCTCGCGAAGCTATTCGCGCATCCGTGCACACCGGCCAGCCGTTCAGGCTGACCCCTCAGAAACTTTCCGTCCTCGATCGTCTCCAGGGGGGCTCTCCACTTTTCCAGTTCCCCGGCCAGGCGAAGGAACAGCCCCAAGAACAACCCCGCCAGTCCGTTACCGTCCTGCCGCCCGTAGAGGTTGAGATCGAGCACGCCAAGGCCTTCGGCGCTGAAATCGTCGACTTTCGCATCGACGAACAGACCTGGCCGGCTGATGCCCGCCGCGTTGCCGTTGTAGCTGCAGAAAACCCCGCTCCAGGTGCAGAAGTTGCGCGATGGACAAACCCCGGCTCATCCGTTCCCCCAGAGCAGCGCCGCGACCTTTGCGAAACGCTCCAGGGAATGACGACCGCCTTATTCACCACGAAGCTGAAACTGATCAAGCCTGAGCCTCAGGAGGCCCGCTATGTCCGAATTGATCCTGTCCGACCTGCCACCCTTGCCGGCCTCGGCCGATACCCCCGCGTTGATGGACGACCTGTCGCCGCCGCCGATGGAGTTTCCCGACCCGAATCCCGAGCCGGCGCCGCAGGCCAGCGAGTCGCCGGCAGCCTCGGCCAATTTGACCGCGCCGCCGGCGCCGGTGACGCAGCAAACGAAGAAGCCTTCTCCCGTCCGCTCGGCAACATTAAACGCCCTGCAGGGCGAGCTCCCTCAGACTGTCTGCGTACGTTGTCCACATGCGATCTGGCAGCAGGTCCCGGAAGGGGACGTGAGGGTGTATTGCCCGATAACACACTCGCTGATCGACAGCCTCTTGGTCGAGTGCGACGGCAGGTTCCTAGTACTGCTTTAGCACGCTCGATGAAATACGACAAAGCATCAGACGCCCGCGAAGTCGCCGCGATGAAACGCGACGTTGACCTGACCGACTACGCTGCTCACCTGGGCATGGAGTACGACAAGAAGGCCTCGTACAAAGGACATGCTGTTTTCCGCCACGGCTCAGGGAAATACGACATTTACCAAGCCGCTGATGACAATTGGGTCTGGCATGACCGCCACTCGGGCAAGAGCGGTGACATCTTCAAGCTCTATCAGGAAGCCAGTGGCGGCACCTTCATCCAGGCCAAGGACGATATTCGTGCGTTTCAGGGAGGCGTTCTGCCTTCGCTGGGTAAATCAGCGGAAGAGCAGGCCCGTATTGATCGGGCACGCGAAGAGTCGCGACAGAGGAAGGAACGCGAGCGCCTAGAGACAATCGCAACCAGCACGGAAAACCACTACCGCACTTTCGGTTTCATGTCTCGCCGTGATAGCTATCTGAGCCAAGAGCGAGGTATCTCGTCCGAAGTGTTGGCCGAAACGCGCTGGCGTACGAGCCGGCATGGCTCCGCTGTGTTTCCTCACATTGATGCTAATGCCAAGTTCTGCGGGTATGAGTACCGCGGCGCTCAGGTTATCAATGGCGAACGACGTGAGTTCAAGGGTTTTACGACAGAAACTGAAAAAGGTGTCTACCTCGCCAACCCGAAATGCGCGAACCCCACCGAAATCCGCTTCAGCGAGGGTGGTGTCGACACCCTGAGCACCTACCAGTTGGCTAGCCCAGAAGAGCGGCAGCGGATACTGTTCATCGGCACTACTGGCGAACCTGGTCCAAACACTGAGGCGGCAATCATCGCCTTGGCCGAGCGCTATAAAATCCAGCGCTTTTCGCTTGCTTATGATCGCGACCGAGGCGGCGATAGCCTTACGGTGAAGCGTCATGCTCGACTCGTCAGCCAGTTCGCTGGTGCGCAGATCGAGGATGTTCGCGAGCGTGTTGGTCTGCAGCTTGGCGAAGATCCCAACGAAGCCCTGAAGCGTATCGAAGCGATGAGCGCCCAGCGAGAAGTGCAGAATTCTGAAACCATTGCTCCGGCAGAACCGACAACAAGGCCGGCTGCCCAGCCAGAAACCCAACTTTCGTATGAAGAAGGTGAAGCAACTTATAGCCACAGGAGATCGATCTAATGTCTAGGGATCATGAAAAATTCCTTAATCAGATCCAAGCTCTTGGCAAGCAGATGCTTGCTTTAGAGATCTCCAATCTCGAGGTCCAACTTGAACAGCTTCGCGCTTCGCTTACCAACGAAAACGCAGGTCCTTTCGTACTCATGTTAGCTATCGCTCAGCAAGTGTTGCCGATTAAAGAGGCGTACGTCGTTCCCCATCCGCTATCCGATGAGAAATGCTGGGAGGGAAGTGGTGGTTGGCACCTGGCGCTATTTCTGGAAAACGCCCCTGATGAGATCGGCTTACTCAATCTTTGTAATCGCCTTTTCGACGACGGCCCTCGCTCGGTAGCCAGTCGATTCGAAGTATTCAGCTACATCAAACATGCTGGGTATCTAGGGCAGGCGATGGCCGTCGGCATCCAGATCCCTCTTTTGGAGTTACATCATGACTAAACGCTTGAGCTTCAGCCTGGACCTGAACGCAAATGACCTTGATGCTCTACAGACCGTGCTGGCAAACCCGAGGGCCGTCGCGATGGCTGTTGCACCGAATGATCCGTGGGAGCATGCGCGCATTGTTGATGTGTTGGTGGAAATGGCTGAGAGTGTTGCCACTGCAATGAAGTCAGCAGCGGATTGCGAATCGCTAGGTTAGGTCGCTCTCCGCCGCTACGGCGAGGTTACGTCGCGGAAATCAATTTTCGGTGACGTACCTATGCACCGTGCATAGCTCGCCGTTTGCGTGAATCACTGCAGTCATTGCGTGCATGATGAGTAGCAGATAGCCCGTGCGCATCCTGCATAGCCTCGCCATGCCGTATCAGTTTAGAACACATACCCGGTATATGACTGAGGCTAGGCATTGGCTTCGCTTTAATCTAATTAGCTTAGGCTAAAAGTACTGATGATTTCGCAATCACGACATGTAAGGTAGATACTAATGTCCTTCATCTTAAGGGTGTGCTCCTGCGAGCCACATTCTGGGCAGAAAAGATTGTTATCTCGTTTGTTTGGTTCATCATGCGGTAGTCGATGGCTTAGCACGTCTCTCCAGTACTTGCCCGGGGCTACCTTGAAAGCCGCGTCTACGTCACCGAGATAAAAATCGAAGAATATTTTACTGATTACCGAGCGCGGCGCGTTTATATCTCTGGAGAACTCAAATACTTCGCGTTTTTTTGAAGCATGCGCCTCTGCAAGCGATAGCATTTTGCCAGGAATAGTGTTGGCTGCATGTCTATGGCTTACGTGTTTTTTTTTGTAGAAAAGATGGGCGTTATCAACGGCGTTAGAAGCTAGCGTGTAAAGCTGTGATGTAGAATGAGTTTCGAGAAGCTGCCTAATAATTGCGGGGGTCTTTGTTTCGGCACCAAAACTAACATCTAGGATATTTGCTTTAAGGTGTAGGTATTGGATTACTTCCTCCTGAGGTATTTGGAATAGTATTTCTTTTATCTCTGAGGACCAGTTGCTTGATATGTTTTCATTGAGGTCTTTATTTATTGCGTTGTAAAGCGCCGTGAGCGTTGTTCGATGTTGACCGTCTAGCGTTACGTTTGATAACCACTGGACATTGAATGTATCTGGGTCTTTATTTCTGAGTGAATTGGGTGCTGAGTTAGGATCGATAATGATTGCTTTGCATTTGTAAAGCGATGTTAGCAACTGTTCTGTAAAGCTTGCTGTTGGAGTCAATAAATGATTTTTATGGCTGTGTGTGATGGGAATTATATAATCGAAGCTTTCCGGCGTTTGGCTGCGAAGTAAGCTTATCAATGTAAGCTTGTGTTTGAAATTTAGATTTGCGTACGGTATTGGTGTTACCAATTCGGGGTTGTACTTTTCTTTAATTTTTTTTTGGAACTCCAGTTCGCGTTGTACTTCCGCTTCTTTCCGCTTTAATTGGCATGGTTTACAGTTGCAGTGTTTTTTGAAGCGACCGGACTGCGGGTCTTCAAAGTGACCGCAGTCTAAACATTTTATTATATTCTCCTCGGATGCACGTTGGGTTTTATTTTTGCGTTTGCTTGACATGGCGGAGTGGCAATATGGGCATGGTTTGTCATTTAGTATTAGAGGAGGGAATAGGTATATAAGTTGTTTAGCTGTATTTGGAATTCGAAATTCGGCCTGAAGCACGGATATTTTTTCACCAGCGAGATAGCGTGTGTATAGCGCTTCAATCTCCTCCGGATCAAGATGAGCGATTTGTGACGCTAGGGGCGGAAGGTTTCTCATAGAAGTCCAAGTAATATGATTTTAACGAGAGTGCTGGTCGTGGATCCTTGCGGTCCGGTTTCTTCGGGCGAAAAAGGAGCTGAGCTTTCGGCCAACGTCATTGCCATTCTTTCACTACCCGCGCAGTCAACGCCACAGGTTGCCTGCGGCGGTATGTCAGAACGACTCGCCACGGGGGCGAATAGCCGTACGCCTTACCAGGGCCGAGTCGTCTCGGTTAAACAGATCACTAGTAGTTCAGCCGTCATTTGGATACTGTTGAGCAAAATGCCATCAACGGGCATAGGGAAATGTCATGCGCATCGTTTCAGTGAGTATTCAGCATTTTCGCGGGATTGAATCTCTTCATTGGTCACCTGCTCCAGGCATGAACTGTCTGATCGGCCCCGGCGACTCGACAAAAACCTCCATACTTGATGCGATCGAGCATTGTCTAAACCCTAAGCCTTACACGCTGGCAGACGACTGCGATTTCTATAATTTGGACACCTCGAAACCAGTCGACATTATGGTGACGTTGGTAGACCTGCCCACGGCATTCCTGTCTGAAGAGCGTTATGGGATGCAGATGCGAGGGTGGAATGCTGAAACGCTAAAAATTGAAGACGAGCCAAACGAGGGACTGCACTACGCTCTAACGCTGCGGATGACTATTGACGCATCCCTCGAGGCTCGTTGGTCGCTTTATAACGATCGGATAAACGCAGCTGAGAAAGACCCTCCAACCTTGCGTTATAAAGACTGGAAATTGCTGTCCGTTACACGTCTCGGCCCTTATGCAGAGCGACACTTGGCTTGGGGGCGGTCATCTGTATTGACGCGAGTGGGGGAGTCCAACAGCGGGTATTCGCTCCAGCTGGCTGATGCCGGAAGGGCTGCCAGGAAGGCTTTCGGGGACACCAATCAGAACATTTTCAAATCAGTAATCGATCGCGTGAAGATTCTGAGCAGGAAATTTTCCGTACCGGCTAGGGGCGCCTATGCTGCGGCTTTAGACGTAGATGGGGTTAATATCACGGCGGGAGGTATTTCTCTGCATGATGATGGATTACCACTGCGCCTGCTTGGCACCGGTTCCTCCCGATTGATTGTGTCTGCTCTCCAGCATGACGTAGGCCAACAACATATTTCGATGATCGATGAGCTTGAGTTTGGTCTTGAGCCTCATCGAATCGCTAGGTTGCTGAAGCTTCTGAAAACGGCTCCGCTAGGTGAAGGGGCGAGCAAGGCACAGATATTCATCACCACGCACTCACCAGTCGTAATTTGCGAACTGAAGGCAGAGGATATTTTTTCTGTCAGGTCATCTGCCGGTGTTACCGAAGTTAAATCTATATCTGCGGCAGTAAGGAAGCTAGGCACCGCACAACGGCACTTGCGAGGTGCACCAGAAGCGTTCCTCGCCAGACGAATCGTTGTCGGAGAAGGTCGAACAGAGCAAGGCATTGTTCGTGGCCTTGATAACTGCTGGGTTGAACGAGGAATGGACTCATTGGCCGCCCAAGGCGTTGTCGCGGTCAATGGTTCAGGCAAAGACAGTGCGCCGGTGATCGCCGAGCATCTTTGTGACCTCGGTTATGAAGTGTTGATGTTGCTCGACTCCGACGAGCCACCAAACCCTGCAGCAATGGCGAGAGCGCAGGCCAAAGGCGCTAGCTGCCTTCAGTGGCCAGGACAATATTCAACTGAAGAACGCCTGTTTATTGACTTGCCGTGGGGCGGGGTTGAGGCCGCAGTCAAATACGCGAGTGGGTGTGTCAGCGCCGACAGTATCTTGAGTGGTATTAACAAAACACTGAAAGTCATGGGCATCGACCAGATTGGCGACCTAGCCCTGCCACCTTGGAGAGATGAGCCGAATTTCAGACTTGCTTTGGGCAAAACAGCGAAGGAAGAAAGCTGGTTCAAGGACATCACCAGAGGAGAAGGTTTAGGGGAAATAATCGCGAACAATTTTCCTCCCAACGACGTGACGCCCTTCGCGAATATCATTTCCGATCTACGGAAGTGGATCGATGCTTGAGTCGCCTGAGAATACCCTGAGCCTGTACATTTCTGGTTTGGAACGTGCAAGCATTGTGGCCGCGGCGGGGTGTGGAAAAACTGAGCAGATAGCGCGGGCGGTGGCTTGTTCAGGTCAGCGGCGCTTAATTCTCACGCATACACACGCGGGGGTAGATGCGATCACCGCGAGACTTAACAAACTCTCGGTTCCAAGTGACAAGTTCAAGGTCGAGACCATCGCAGGCTGGTGTTTAAGGTTCGCCGCTTCGTTCCCCTTACGCTCAAAAATCAAAGCTATTCGACCGACTACTTCAGCAGAGTGGAATGCAGTCTACGACGCAGCTCTGAGACTCCTTCAGACCGAGGCAGTCGCCGAAATTATTGGTGCTTCCTACGAAGGTTTGTTTGTAGACGAGTACCAAGATTGTTCACCTGTACAGCATCGGGTGGTTTGTCTTTTAGCCAATCAACTTCCCACCTGTATTTTCGGTGACCCACTGCAGGCGATCTTTGATTTCAAAGGGCAGAATCCCGTGAGCTGGGGGACGGAGGTTTATCCCGCGTTCCCGTTGGTAGCCGAGTTAGATACACCATGGCGGTGGAAGGCATCGAACAACACTCCCCTTGCTGATTGGTTACGAGATGTACGCAAAAAACTTGAAGCAGGGATGGCAGTCGATTTGAGGGCTGCTCCAGCATGTGTTGAGTGGTTCGAGCTTCCTGATAATCCTATGTATCAGCAGCCCGTCATCTATGCGCAGTGCCTGAAATCGATATACGACGGTGAGAGCGTTGTTGTCATTGGGAATAGCACCAACGAGGCAAGCCGAGCATCACTAGCGCAAAAGCTATCAAAGAGAGCGTTCTCCACTATTGAAGCAGTCAATTGTAAATCTCTGGTCAAAAATGCAAAAGCAATCGAGGGTGCTGTGGGCGAGCAGCTTTTTGGCGCTTTGCTGAATTTCGCCAGTGAGTGCATGACGGGTACTGACAAAACCCCAATGGAAAAGGCCATCGCCTCTCGCATCAAGGGAGGTCGATGCGGGATGAAATTTTCCCCATTGTTTCCTGCCATTGATTCGCTTATCAGCACCAACACTGGGGACGCAGCGGTAGCGTTCTTGGATGCTCTCAAAGGAATGCCGGGGACATATCTGTTCAGGCGCGAAATGTTTTACGCGATGCGCTCGGCGCTGATTCTGAAGGGGAGCGTGGAGGGGGATACCCTAATGTCCGCGGTCGCGGAGGTGCAGAATAGGCAACGGCATATGGGGCGCAAGCTGCCGCTTCGTTGCATTGGCAGTACGCTTTTAGTGAAAGGGCTTGAGTTCGACCATGCAGTGGTTGTGCAGTCGGCCAATATGTCCGCGAAGGATTGGTATGTGGCCCTGACCAGAGCAACCAGAACCATCAGGATCGTAAGCTCTCATCCTGTTATTCGAGTGGTCTAGGAGCCGTGGCCTGAAGGCGGCTATTTTTTGATCTACCTCCTGCGGTTCAGCCAATGATGCATGTTCAGCGTCACAGACTTTTACCATAGGGTCGGTGCTCCATACATTAGCCGACTCTCTCGCGCAGCTTTCATAAATTCCTCTCAGTAGGAGCTGACTATCTTGTCGTTCATCGGACTTGCACCCACGTCGCCCGCTAGGTCTTCGGCACCGAAAGGCAGCGCTCTCGATAGCGCACACGCAGGCGTCAAGCTCGCTGGTAGTATGCGGCGAGGCTGACGCTTGAGCGTTTCGAGCGTTGTTGATCCTATTTTCCAGAAGGAAACTGCATGCGTTCAGTTGTTGGTTGTAGTGTCGTGCTGGCTTTGGCCACGCTCGCTGGTTGTGCTAACTGGGGGGGCGCCGATAAAGGGCCTGTTGTCGTCGACTATTACGCTGGGACGACCGATCTTTCTGGCTATCCCGGTATGGGGATTGGGGCAGGCAATGTGCTTTACGGCAATGCCGGCGCCGCAGAGGGTTATCGATATCAGCCTCTTGAAGTACGGCAATGCAATGCGCAGAAATCCGCGTGTGCGTTGGGCATTGTGAACCTTGTCAGTCAGATCCAGATACTTTCGGTCGGCGATACAGTTGCGAAGCTTCGGGTCGACCTTAATTACCAGGTTGGTGCTGAGGGGCGCCGGGAGTGGCCAGAGAACACCTATGTTGAAAAGCTTTCCGTACCTGAGATCATCAACGATAAGGGCACGGTTTCGCGAACTGCTGAGGTTCCCTACGGCGAAGTTCGGCACATTGAACTGCCTTATGGGGTGAGCCTTACACTATGTGTCTCTCCGCCGGGTGTATCGAACATGAATACCAGGCCATGCGCAGGGCAGCTGAAAGTGAAGGATACAACCGGCGTTCCGGTGTTTTAACTGACGAAAACAGCCCCGACATGTCGGGGCCGAGCCAATAGATGAGCGTGCATTTTCGCGTCCGCGAAATCGAGGGAACGAAGGTATGGTAAATAGCCGACCAACGGATGCTCTGATCAGTCTGCAAAGCGAGGTGCGCTGAGATATACCCACGCATCAACCTTCTAGTTAATGATCTAAATAGCAAGGAGTGATAATGCAACAGATCAACAAGGAACGATTAAAGCAAGAAATTGGGGCTGGTTTTAAGCCGCTCGCTCTAGACGTTGGGTTATCAGCTCTTCCATATGATGAACTAGGCGATCGTGACTTTGAGAATTTAATTTATTGTCTTGTGAATTCGGAGATAACGCTAGGCGAGTATGGGGCTTTTGATAATGTCATGTTAATGCAGGGCGTCGGCGAGAGAGGGCGAGACTGCGTTTTATACACATCTCAAAAAGTTTCAGGAACAATTCAATGTAAAAAAATGAAAGCAAGGCTTTCTCGCCCAGCGCTAATCAAAGAACTCGTTAAGTTTCTGTTGTTCACTATTCTTGATAAAGATTTGATGCCGGGTGACACCTGCTTTGAATATCACTGTTACGCATCTGGCGGTTTCAGCGAGCCAGCTCTTAAATTGGCGTCATCATTTACAAGCGAAATAGAACTTGAGATATCTGACGGGCGCCTAGCTGAATATTTAAAACAAGTTTCCGACGACTTTGAGTCTTTCAGTGATTTTAGAAATACTCCTCCATTCGACTTAATAAATCAAGCCCTTCGAAAAATCGTTTTCAAAACATTCGATGGGACATCTATCAATGCAAGGCTGGCCCAAAAAAGCAGCGTGCTTTCTTCATTTTTTCAAGTCCATTTAGTAGTCGAGCATGAGGCTGTAAAAAGCTATTTTAGACAGGAGTTCGAAAGCGCTGGGTTAAATTTTCTAACTGATGAAAATTTGAAATCCCTCCACTCTCGCCTTATGTCCACAACAAAAGACTCTAGGGTGGCACTCGGCTCTGTTGATCTTTATGGCTACAATATGGAATTTCTTAAGTACCTAAAGAATGATGGGTTCTCTGAACTCATCAAAAAAACAACTGATTTGCGAACCTTCTTAGATGCCGGCCTGACTAAATATCTGGCGGACAAAATAGGCCGAATGGTGTACAGCGAAATTACCGTTCCGTTTGTATTTGAAGAGGTAGTTCTTCCTTTCACCACAAGCGTGGTAATGCAATACTTACTGCGCCTAGCTCTACCGAAAATATCTGAAGGAGCAATCCCCGAGAAAGCATTTCTCAAGATGTATCCGACAGCTAAAAATAGTCCTGAGGAGGTTTTAAAAATAGTCGCAGAAGATAGTCTCTTGAGCCAAAGAATGGTAACGAGAGGCGACTACAGTCGCTTTCCTGATCCAGATCCTGATCGAGAGAAGCGTCTATGGTTATTCGAGTCTTTGAGGGCAGGTTGCAGTGTGGAAGACCTTGAGGCGAGGTTTTGGAAGGACATGGAGAAAATTAGGCGAGTAGTCAGCTCAATTTCTTCAGAAATTGCGGAAGAATTTAGCGGAACAAGAACTGTAATAATCAAAGATTCAGCTTTCCTGTCTGATCCGGTTGAAATGAAGCGGGTTATTGAGAACATGAAAATATTGAATGAAATTCCAGGCTCAGAGTCCTCTACTGCAAAATCGTAACGATCAAACTGATCTTCAAAAAAGATGAAGTCATTCAGTGATAGGAACGCTAATGAGTAAAGATCCACAACACATCGAGCTAATGCGAATGGTCGACAACCTGTTAGCAGCGGTGGAGTCGTTAAATGGCTGTTTCGAAGATCATGAGGCTGCAAACGTGGATGGCCGTTTAGCCGCCGCCCGAGCAGTACTCCGGATTTCATCGAATGAAGCTCGCGCCGTAGTCGAGCGTCAACGCGCTGGCAGTGAAGTCTGCGAGTCGACGAAGCGCAGTAAACCTTCACAAGCGGAGGTGCTAAAAATCGCAACTGAGGCCCTCGAGTGGCAGGCCGCGAAGCAAAATGCAAATGGTGATGCACAAGGAGCGACTCAGTCAGCCGAGAATGCAAGATTGCTGCGCGAGGAGGCTGGGGAGAGAAGCGTTATTGATCGCAGAAATGCCATGAAATTGGTTAGCACCGACTAGTTAAGGAGAGGTTTTATGGATCTTGAGACATGCCTTCGTCAGCTCGCCGGCGCGGGTGTAGGCTTCACGGTGAAACATATCAGCCCAAGCGGTGAAGTGACGGCTGAAATTGAGGCTGCGGACGTAGTGCGTTACTGCGCAGATCCAGACGCATTTTGGGGGGATCGCTATGGAGTGACCCCGCGCCAGTACCGGCTCTGGCATGACAGCAAATATGCGGTAGCTTGTTCTGGTTACACCGTTCGTGACGAACCCTGCAAGGCGATTGTGACCGGTGGATCGCTCGTAGATACACCTTACAAATGGGTAGCCCTGCAAGGTCATTATTGTCACGTTCATGAGAATGGACGTTAGTGACGTCACGACCCCCCGCCTACTTTCTTCGTGCAATAAAGGCACCATTGCATGAGCGTAGGTGCCGCTGATCTCGCGGCAAAAGAGCGAGTGCGCGAACTGATGGCGTGTGCCTACGCAGAGACCGGACTGTGTTCGTTATGCTGTGAATTGCACTCCGCTAGACACCTGTTTGTATTCGAGCAGACCAGTAATTTTGCGTTCGATCTGACCACCGAATGCATCAGATTGATCAGCACGCTTCGTAGCCATGACCGGCAGAGAACTGCCCATAGGTGCTGGTGGTGACAGGCAGAAATCGACCCAAACCGGCCTTCCCCGATTCTCCCGATCACTAATCTTCGCCAAGTACTGGTAGCATCCCGCCTCAGGAACATGAGGAGGCGGGATGCCAACAAAGCATTCATTAGCAGAGATAATAGAACGCTTGCACGCTAACCAACGAGGATTCAAGGAGGCTCTGCATGGTGTGCAGAGCATCGTTGAAAAATTTGGTAACGAAGAAGCTGTCGAGCGCATTCGGGCCACGTTAAAGGCTGTTCAGGACATCACTTCAGAAATCGATGATGCTTATACACGGGCAAGCGTGACCAGGCAGGCCTCTAGGGAAGCGGTCGTAAAAGGCCCAAGCACTATTGGCAGTCGGTTACGTGAGGAGCGGGTCAAGCTGAAGATGACCCAACAACATTTTGGAGCCGTTGGCGGTGTAAATCTCGACGCTCAGTATAAATATGAGCGAGGAGTGCGAATCCCTAAAGCTGATTATTTGGCGAACATACATTCGTTGGGCGCAGACATTCTTTACATTACTACGGGCAGTCGTTCAGCGAGTTAAATCGATTCGCAGGCAAAGCGGCGCGGCATTCTATGAGCGTCCGCTAATGGCCGATTACTGCCTGTCACGAAGGTTTACGAATAAAGAATAAAGCGAAACGGGAACACTCATTGGCCGGTCTATCGCGTCTGGTCAGTAGGTAGATTGACCATCACTCCGATGTTCAACTTAGTTCCAAATCCGCCTACCAATTTCGCCCGAAGCTGGAAACACGAAGTTCCATGGACTCCTTGGGCCGCCATCTGGTCGGCAAAATTCGCAGCCGCATCCCTGGGCAAGTAGCCGACTTTATACCCGTCGATATAGATCGCGCAGGCATTGGAGTCATGGGGGTTTTCAGGCTCAGTCACAATGAAGGCCTCGAAGTTGTTGTCTTCGGCCATGCACGTGGAGCTTCGAATTTTTCGAAGTGCTCCTTGAAAATGTGATTCCCCAACAATGTTGAATCCAAAATCCTTGGTGCCCCTGATTTTTCCGGTGAGCGGCGGAAGGCCAATCTTCTCTGGGCGAGGCATCGACCTATGCCGAAGTGTTTTCTGCTCGACCTCAATGCCCGGATCGGCCAGATCAATCTTGCGGTGGAGAAGGTAGGCGCTGCGTTCCTCTGGGGATAGCAAATGTCGTGCGCCGGCCGCACTCAATGACGATACGACTCCGTCAAGTTCCATGGCTTCGATGAAGCTAGCTGCGCGGTTGTACCCAATTTTGAGTTGCTTTTGGATTCCGCTTATCGAAGTCTGCTTGGACTCAAGAACGAAGTTGATTGCTTGGATGTACATCGGGTCGTCGATATCACTATAAGGTCCACCGAGAGCCGCAAGTAGGTCTGGTAGGTCGGTGCGTGACGGCCCGGATTGAGCAGCAGGCTGATCTAGGGTGTCACTGCGTGACAATCCAAAAAACCTATTGAACCAAGACATTCGATCGACCTTCCGTTGGGTAATGGCGAATGAAACCAAAGACCATTGTTATCCAAGAAACGGACGAAAATCTCTTGAAAAAGAAAAAAACGCTGAAAACGAATTTAACCTCCAGCCCAGGTGCCTTCTAGATTCGAAAGCAGCGTCGCTGTCGCCACCGTCAGCTTTGGGGTTGTGGATTGCGGCCCTTCGTGGCAGGCAGCAATTGGCCGCTCTCTGTCGGTCGTCACTGCGGCGCCTGTTGGTCAAGTCGAATCACAGCGTCAGCTTTTTGTGATCTCCTGAGGCCGCTTTCGGCTGAGCAAAATAACCTTGCCTTGGTCCCACTCTTTCTCCGCATACAAACAGTCTAGGTATCTACCCCATAACTCCAGAGCAGCCTTTTTCTCTGGTAGATAGCTGTATCGATCGTAGTGAATCGATTGAACATCGTTGCGTCCGTGAGATAAAAGCCAGCTACGGATTTCCTTCGTAATTCCAAGTGCAGCCATCAGCGTTTCAGCACTTACCCGAACGTTCGCATAACTGAAATATCGCGTTTTACCGGACCCACTCAAAGCTTTTCCAGCATCACTGAATCGCTTGCCCGCTGTATCCGGACGAATACAACGCCGGCCAATACAAAACGGGCCAGGCCCGATTTTGCTCTCAAACAAAGGCGTCAGAATTTGCTTAATTCTGGCGGTCAGGGGTAGCAGGTGATCCCATGCTTGAGTCTTTTGCCCTTTGCCGTCGGTAAGGTGCAGAAGGTCATCGGACGTATCCTCCCAGGTCACACGGAGCAGTTGCTCCATTCGTTGGCCGCCCAGGTAGATTAAACCTTTGCAGATCGCTATCTCTCGGGGAGGCAGGGTATCCAAGTGACGTAAAAGCTCACCCAACTCTTCTGGCGTCAGGGATTCAGTCTGACCGCCGCGTGTATTAGCAAGGGTAGGGACCTTGGTAGCTGGATTGACCCCGATGTCGAAAACTTTCGAATCACTTACATCTCGATCCAAGGAGAGGTGTGCCTTGCTGCCATAGCTGAATGCAGCCTTTAGATATCGGTGGACGCTGGCGGCTGTTGATCGCATGTCAGTATTGGCCGTTTTCGCTTTGTTCCCGATACCACGACCTTTAGGCTTGCGTGCGAGTAGCGCGCTCATTACTAAATGAATGTCTTCGCCGGTGATGGACTTTGCTGGACGCGTCATCAGATCAGGGTGGTGCTGTATTACGTGAGTTTGAAATAGGCGCTCGACTTCTTTCGCCTTGACCTTGCCGCGAGCGGTCAGATCTTTGACGTATGCATTTAGCAGTTCTTCGAAGCTACCTTGTCGGGTCGCAAGCTGCTGCGCGAGCACTACGGCCTGTCGTTGTGTTTTCTCTGCGGCGGCTCTGGCCGCCAAGTACACCTTAACGTCGCCGTGCTCGGAAGCAATCAATGCCATCTCTGCCGCTTTGTCGCGTAGCTCAGACAGCGCCAGTCCCGGCGCTCTGGCGCTCAAGCGATACTGGCCCAGAGAGATCATCGTATCCTTTGAGTTGAGCCGGTAGCGGAAGTAGGCGCTGATCGCTCCATTTTGGCTACGCTTGAACAAAAGGCTGCCCCGGGAACGGCCAGGCAAACTTTCCGTCATCTTGGATGCTGGCGGCATACCCTTGAGCTTTTGATCGTTCACACTTTTGTCAGCAGTGTTGATGGCCAATTCTAGTCCCCACTTCGGTCCCCACTTCTCATGATGCAGAACGCTACAAGGAGAAACCTCAAGACACAAGCAGAATAGGTAGGCCCTTTAAAAACAGAGAATTGTGATGTTTCAGGAAGCGACCGGAATCAAGCTGACTCACCAAAGCATATGCCTCCTAAGGGGAAGGTTGGCAGTTCGAACCTGCCCTGGGACACCATCTATTGTTGGAATTCCCTTCTTCTATTGCTCGCCGGTCTCAAGATCGCTCGGTCGCGTTATTGCGCGTGCGGTACTTGATTGGCTTTTAACGTCAGTGGATTGTGCGTGTGCCTGTCATGCTTGGGTGGTTTTGAGTCGCACGCTGGTGTCGCGTCTATATATAGGGAGGCTTTTGGGGTGTTTCGATAAAAAGCGAAATTAACGGTTGACGGCAGATTCTG
>NZ_JAEKFI010000003.1:0-1462500 GCF_016650635.1 Pseudomonas sp. TH43 | reverse complement strand
CGTGGAGCCAACCTTGAAATACCACCCTGGCAACTTTGAGGTTCTAACTCAGGTCCGTTATCCGGATCGAGGACAGTGTATGGTGGGTAGTTTGACTGGGGCGGTCTCCTCCTAAAGAGTAACGGAGGAGTACGAAGGTGCGCTCAGACCGGTCGGAAATCGGTCGTAGAGTATAAAGGCAAAAGCGCGCTTGACTGCGAGACAGACACGTCGAGCAGGTACGAAAGTAGGTCTTAGTGATCCGGTGGTTCTGTATGGAAGGGCCATCGCTCAACGGATAAAAGGTACTCCGGGGATAACAGGCTGATACCGCCCAAGAGTTCATATCGACGGCGGTGTTTGGCACCTCGATGTCGGCTCATCACATCCTGGGGCTGAAGCCGGTCCCAAGGGTATGGCTGTTCGCCATTTAAAGTGGTACGCGAGCTGGGTTTAGAACGTCGTGAGACAGTTCGGTCCCTATCTGCCGTGGACGTTTGAGATTTGAGAGGGGCTGCTCCTAGTACGAGAGGACCGGAGTGGACGAACCTCTGGTGTTCCGGTTGTCACGCCAGTGGCATTGCCGGGTAGCTATGTTCGGAAAAGATAACCGCTGAAAGCATCTAAGCGGGAAACTTGCCTCAAGATGAGATCTCACTGGAACCTTGAGTTCCCTGAAGGGCCGTCGAAGACTACGACGTTGATAGGTTGGGTGTGTAAGCGCTGTGAGGCGTTGAGCTAACCAATACTAATTGCCCGTGAGGCTTGACCATATAACACCCAAGCAATTTGAGTACTCGAAAGAGCATCAGATTGCGGTGTGTGAAGACGAAACGAACCGAAAGTTCGACCGCCCCTAAAAAGGCAGCACAAAACACCGAAAACTATCCCATACCCAATTTGCTGAAGCGAGGCCATCTGGCCACGGTTCGGTACCCGAATTTCTTGACGACCATAGAGCGTTGGAACCACCTGATCCCATCCCGAACTCAGCAGTGAAACGATGCATCGCCGATGGTAGTGTGGGGTTTCCCCATGTGAGAGTAGGTCATCGTCAAGATTAAATTCCGAAACCCCAATTGCGAAAGCAGTTGGGGTTTTGTTTTGCCCGCAGGAAAGTTCGTACAGCAATCTCGGACGCCGTCCGGCTGTCACAACCTGCCGACAATGCTAAGGTTCTGCCCTGGCTTTCGTACTTTCCAAGGAATCCTTTATGCCGGACGCCCAGTCCCTCAACGCTGCATTTATGGTGGTCCAGAGCAATAGCCTGGACGAACTGCGCAGCCTTGTGATCAGCATAATGCGGCGCTATCCATTGGCTCCTCTGGAAAACGAAATTGCTCTGGTACAGAGCAACGGCATTGCTCAGTGGCTCAAATTGGCCCTGGCAGAAGACCCCGAGGAAGATGACCTCGGCGGTTGCGGCATTGCCGCAGCAATCGATGTGCAGTTGCCCGGCAGTTTCATGTGGCAGTTGTACCGAATGGTTTTGGGCCGAGATGAAATTCCGCCCAAATCCCTGCTCGATAAAGCGCCATTGACCTGGCGTTTGATGCGCCTGCTCCCGCAGGTCATCGATCGTCCTCATTTTGAGCCGCTGCAACGCTTCCTCACCCACGACACTGACTTGCGCAAGCGCTATCAGCTGTCCGAGCGTCTGGCGGATCTCTTCGACCAATATCAGGTGTATCGGGCAGACTGGCTTGAGGATTGGGCGGAAGGGCGGCATCAGTTACGAAACGTCAGGGGCGAAATAAAACCACTGCCTCCAACCAGTTGCTGGCAAGCCGAATTGTGGCGCGCGCTGTTGGGCGACGTGGGCGAAAAAGGCATGGCACAAAGCCGTGCCGGCGTTCATCAGCGATTTATCGAACGCATCAATAACCTGACAGAAGCTCCGGCTGGACTACCCTCGCGAGTCATTGTCTTCGGGATATCTTCATTGCCAGCTCAGGTGCTCGAAGCACTAGCAGGGCTCGCTCGATTCAGCCAGGTTCTGCTCTGCGTACACAACCCTTGCCGTCACCACTGGGCCGATATCGTCGCGGACAAGGATTTACTGCGTCACCAATACAAGCGGCAATCGCGCAAGAGTGGCATGCCTGTCGCACTTGACCCAGACACACTGCATCAACACGCCCATCCATTATTGGCTGCATGGGGTAAACAGGGTCGCGACTACATCAACCTGCTCGACAGCTATGACGATCCCAACAGCTATCGCGCGGCCTTTCGCGACGGGCGAATTGACCTGTTCAGCGACACTCAGCCGCACAATTTGCTCAATCAATTACAGGACGACATCCTCGAGTTGCGTCCACTCAGTGAAACTCGCGAGCATTGGCCTCCTGTTGATCTGGCAAAGGACGATTCGATCCGTTTTCACGTTGCCCACAGTGCTCAACGCGAAGTCGAAATCCTCCATGACCAGCTGTTGGCACGCTTCAGTGCCAACCCGGATCTGCGCCCGCGCGATGTGATCGTCATGGTGCCGGACGTCGACAGTTATGCCCCACACATTCGTGCTGTTTTTGGTCAGATCGATCGACATGATCCGCGCTTCATCCCCTTCACATTGGCGGATCAGGGCCAGCGTGGTCGGGATCCATTGCTGATCGCGGTCGAGCACCTGCTCAAGTTGCCGGACAGTCGTTTCCCGGTCAGCGAGATTCTCGATTTGCTCGACGTACCGGCGCTGCGTGCCCGTTTCGGCGTGGAAGAGCGCGACCTGCCGACGTTGCACCGCTGGATCGAAGGCGCGGGTGTGCGCTGGGGAATGAATGCCGAACAACGCGCCGGGCTTGGACTACCGCAGGAACTGGAGCAGAACAGTTGGCATTTCGGTATGCGCCGAATGCTGCTGGGCTACGCGGTCGGCAGCGCCGAAGCCTGTGCCGGTATCGAGCCCTATGATGAAATCGGTGGTCTGGATGCTGCACTGATCGGGCCTTTGGTGGCCTTGCTCGATGCCCTGGAACTCGCTCATCAGCAGCTCACACAACCGGCTCAACCCAAAGAGTGGGGGCAGCGCCTGCAAGCGCTGATGCAATTGTTCTTCAAAGCCAGTAATGAGCACGATGATTACTTGCTGACGCAGTTGGAGGAGCTTCGCGAAACCTGGCTGGAGACCTGCGAGGCGGTAGGTCTGGTGGATGAACTGCCGCTGACCGTCGTACGGGAAGCCTGGCTGGCCGGACTGGATCAGGGCCGCCTGTCTCAGCGCTTCCTGGCCGGTGCGGTGAACTTTTGTACGCTGATGCCCATGCGCGCCATTCCCTTCAAACTGGTCTGTTTGCTGGGGATGAACGATGGTGATTACCCTCGCGCGCAGCCACCGCTGGACTTCGATCTGATGGGCAGCGATTACCGCCCGGGTGACCGGTCGCGGCGTGAAGACGATCGTTATCTGTTGCTCGAAGCGCTTCTGTCCGCACGCCATCAGCTCTACATCAGTTGGGTCGGCCGCAGCATTCGGGACAACAGTGAACGGCCTGCTTCGGTGTTGATCGGCCAATTGCGTGATCACCTCGCCAGTGGCTGGCGACTGCTAGACGAAAGCCAGGATCTGTTGAGCGCGATTACCGAAGAGCATCCGCTGCAACCGTTCAGTGCGCGCTATTTCCATGATGGCGATCAGCTGTTCAGCTACGCCAGTGAATGGCAGGTTTTGCATCAACAACATGAGCCACAAACCGACGCTCAGTTACTCACGCCTTATATCCAGGAGGAGCCGTTGAGCCTGACCTTGTTGCAAGACTTCTTGCGCAACCCGGTCCGGCACTTTTTCACTCAGCGACTCAAAGTCTATTTCGAGGCCGCCGAAGCCCCGCTGGCCGATGAAGAGCCTTTCGTGCTGGACGCGTTGCAGCGTTATACGCTCAGCGACAGCTTGCTCGAAGCCGCGCTGCGACAGCCCGAGAATGTCGAGCAGGCGCTCGAAGCTCAGGCGCGCCGTCTGCAAAACAGCGGATTGTTGCCAATGGCGGGTTTTGGCGAATGCCTGCAACGAGAGTTGATCGAGCCGCTACCAGACTTGCTGCTACGCTATCGGCAACTTCTGACGTTATGGCCAACCCCGCTGACCAGCGCGATGCCGATTCATCTCGAGTTGCAGAATTTACGCCTTGAAGGCTGGCTCTCGGGCCTGCATCAGCGCGCCGATGGCGGTGTCTTGTCGGTCACGACCATTCCCAACAGCATTGGCTCGATCAAGAGCCGCAAATGGCATCGACTGACCAAACCGTGGGTCAATCACCTTGTCGCCTGCGCCAGCGGCGTTTCACTGACCACAGCATTGGTGGCCAGTGACGATACCTTGCTGCTTGAGCCTATGGAGCAGGAAAGATCCGTTCGGTTTCTCGGTGACCTTCTCCTCGCCTGGCAGGCAGGCATGCGCCAGCCATTGCCGATTGCAGTGAAAACCGCGTTTGCCTGGCTGTCCCAGACCGATCCGCTCAAGGCCGAAGCCGCTGCCCGTAAAGCCTATGACGGTGACGGTCAGAACAGTGAAGGCGAGCGCCGCGAAAGTCCTGCGCTGACCCGGCAATATGCCGACTTTGATGCGCTGCTTGCGGACGAGACCTTCACCGGTTGGTGCGACGCGTTATACCGTCCTCTGTTTGAAGCACCCTGGCGTTCATTGTCCAGCGAAGGGGCGCGTTCATGAGTACGAAAACACCGCTCGCTTTGGCATTCCCGTTGCGTGGCAGTCAGTTGATCGAGGCCAGTGCCGGTACCGGTAAAACCTTCACCATTTCTGCGCTCTATCTACGCCTGATCCTGGGGCATGGTGGCGAGTCGAGCGGGTTCCCTCGCGAACTGTTGCCGCCGCAAATCCTTGTAGTGACGTTCACCGATGCCGCAACCAAAGAGCTGCGTGAGCGGATTCGCACACGCCTCGCCGAAGCTGCACGTTACTTCCGTGATGAAATCCCCGCCCCCGACGGTTTGATCGCCGAACTACGCGATCAATTCGATCCTCGGCAATGGTCTGGATGCGCCAACCGGCTCGATATCGCTGCGCAATGGATGGACGAGGCTGCCGTCTCGACCATTCACAGTTGGTGTCAGCGCATGCTGCGCGAGCATGCGTTCGACAGCGGCAGCCTGTTTACCCAATCCCTGGAAACCGATCACAGCGATTTGCTCGGCGAAGTGCTGCGCGATTACTGGCGACTGTTCTGTTATCCGATGCAAGGCGATGCGCTGAACTGGGTTCGCAACAATTGGGGTGGGCCTGCGGCATTGTTGCCTCGGGTGCGCGGGCTGTTCGCCAGTGAGCGCGACAGCGATAACAGCAAGGCTCCGGCAGAGCTGATCGAAGAGTGTCTGCTGGAACGCCGTGCAGCCTTGATCGAATTGAAAATGCCCTGGCGTCAGTGGGCCGACGAGTTGCTCGTCATCTGCCATGAGGGTGTCGCGAATAAAGCCGTCGACGGGCGCAAGATGCAAGCGCGTTACTTCGAACCGTGGTTTGAAAAGCTCAAAGCCTGGGCAGAGGATGAGTCCCTCGAACAACTCGACATCGGCACCGGTTTCAGCCGGTTGACCCCTGATGGAATGGCCGAAGCGTGGAAAGGCCAGGCTCCGAGCCATCCGGGTCTGGACGCCATGCAGGGCCTCAAGTCGAGCCTCGATGCATTGCCAACGCCCGACGCTGCCGTTTTGCAACACGCCGCCAAATGGGTCGGCGCGCGCTTCGAAGAAGAGAAGCGCCGCCGTGCCGAGATGGGTTTCGACGACATGCTCTTGCGCCTGGATGCAGCGCTGCAATCTGACGGTGGCGAACGTCTTGCGACGTTGATCCGGGAGCAGTTCCCGGTGGCGTTGATTGACGAATTCCAGGACACCGACCCGGTGCAGTACCGCATCTTCGAGAGTATCTATCGCATCGAAGACAACAATCCCGATACTGGGCTGTTTCTGATCGGCGACCCCAAGCAGGCGATCTACGCATTCCGCGGTGCAGACATCTACACCTATCTGCGGGCGCGCCAAGCCACCACTGGCCGATTGCATACGCTGGGCACCAACTTCCGTTCCAGCCATGGCATGGTGACGGCAGTCAATCATGTGTTCGAGCGCGCCGAGTCCCGAGAGCAGGGACGCGGCGCGTTTTTGTTCCGCGAGAAAAGCGGCGAGAATCCTGTGCCGTTTCAGCCGGTTGATTCGCAAGGTCGCAAGGAGAAACTGCAGATCGCCGGGCAAGACGTCGCGGCGCTGAATGTCTGGCATTTATCCAGTGATCAACCGCTGTCAGGCGTGGTTTACCGGCAACAAATGGCAGCTGCATGCGCCAGTGAAATCACCGCTCTGCTCAATGGCGGGCAAACCGCTAGCGCCGGATTCACTCGGGACGGTGAAGCGTTCAGAGGCCTGCGCCCTTCGGATATCGCGATTCTCGTCCGGGATGGCAAAGAGGCTCAGGCCGTGCGCGGTCAACTCGCCGCCCGAGGCGTGCGCAGCGTTTACCTCTCCGACAAGGATTCGGTGTTCGCGGCGCAAGAAGCCCACGACCTGCTGTCCTGGCTCAAGGCATGTGCCGAGCCGGACGTCGAGCGTTCATTGAAAGCCGCATTGGCCTGCATCACCCTGAACCTGCCATTGGTTGAGCTGGAGCGGTTGAACCAGGATGAGCTGGTCTGGGAATCCCGGGTCATGCAGTTCCGCGGCTACCGCGAGCTGTGGCGCAAGCAAGGCGTGCTGCCGATGCTGCGGCGCCTGTTGCACGATTTCCATTTGCCGCAGGCGTTGATCGCACGCACTGACGGCGAACGTGTTCTGACCAACCTGTTGCACCTGTCGGAGCTGATGCAACAAGCCGCTGCGGAACTGGACGGCGAGCAAGCGTTGATCCGTCATTTGGCCGAGCTTCTGGCGCTGTCCGGTCAGGCTGGCGAAGAGCAGATCCTGCGTCTGGAAAGTGATGAGCAACTGGTCAAGGTCGTGACCATCCACAAGTCGAAAGGCCTTGAGTACCCTCTGGTATTTCTGCCATTCATTTGCTCGGCGAAACCGGTAGACGGCAGCCGTTTGCCGCTGCATTACCACGATGCTTCAGGCAAGGCTCAAGTCAGTCTCAAGCCGACCGCCGAGTTGATCGCACAAGCTGACGACGAACGTCTGGCTGAAGATCTGCGCCTGCTGTATGTCGCTCTGACCCGCGCGCAGCACGCCTGTTGGCTGGGTGTGACGGATCTCAAGCGAGGCAATAACAATAGTTCGGTATTGCACCTTTCTGCACTTGGCTACTTGCTGGGCGGTGGTGCATCGCTGGGTGAATCCAGCGGACTGAACCGTTGGTTAGAAGATTTGCAACAAGACTGCCCGGCCATCAGCCTGGCAGAAATGCCGCCGCCCACCGAGGAGCATTACCAACCGCCACGCAATGACGCGATCCTCAGTGCCACGCTGTTACCCAAGCGCAAAGCCAGCGAAAACTGGTGGATCGCTTCCTACAGCGCATTGCGCATCAGTGATGTCTTGAGCATGGGCAGCGACGAAGCTCCGGACAGCCCGCAAGCACAGAAACTGTTCGATGACGAACGCCTCGACCCTGATGCGCCGCGAGAGATCATCGCCGGCGGCGCCGATATCCATCGGTTTCCCCGTGGCCCCAATCCGGGCACGTTTCTCCACGGTTTGCTGGAGTGGGCCGGTGACGACGGCTTTGCGGTTACTCGCGAAGCGCTGGAGGATTCGATTGCGCGCCGCTGCAACCTGCGTGGCTGGGAAGGCTGGATCACGACCCTCAGTGACTGGTTACAACACCTGCTCAAATCCCCGCTGTCGATTGGCGGCGGGCAGGCGCCGGTGGTTCTTGAGCAACTGAAGCAATATCGGGTTGAAATGGAATTCTGGTTCGCCAGCCACAAGGTCGACGTGCTCAAACTCGACGAGCTCGTGCGTCAGTACACCCATAATGGTCTGGCCCGCGTCGCAGCAGAACCGGTACAACTCAATGGCATGTTCAAGGGCTTCATCGACCTGACCTTTGAGCACGATGGCCGTTATTACGTAGCCGATTACAAATCCAACTGGCTGGGCGTGGATGATCTGGCTTACACCGAGCAGGCGATGGAAAAGTCGATCCTCGACAACCGCTACGACCTGCAATACGTGTTGTACCTGTTGGCGTTGCATCGTCAGCTCAAGGCGCGGCTGCCTGACTACGATTACGACCGGCATGTCGGCGGAGCACTGTATCTGTTCCTGCGCGGCACGCGAGCCGACAGTCGCGGTGTGTACTTTGCGCGACCGCCGCGTGAGTTGATCGAACGTCTGGACCGGATGTTCCAGGGTAAACCTGAACCCAAGGCCGAACCCGCATGGGAACAGGGAATCCTGCTATGAACCGTACCTTCGCTGATCTGCTACCAACGCCTTTGACCGCCGACAGCCTGTCAACGCTTTCACCGCTGAGCAAGGCCGATGATCTGTTGCTGTTGCTCAGCCGCTGGGTCGAGCGTGGCTGGCTGCGGGCGCTGGACAAGGCATTCGTCGCGTTTCTTTACGAGCTTGAACCTGATACCGATCCGCTGGTACTGCTCGCCGCGGCCCTGACCAGCCATCAACTCGGCCATGGGCACGTTTGCCTGGACCTGTTCGAAACCCTCAAAGCTCCTGATTTCGCACTGTCATTGCCGCCCGAAGGCGATGTGCAAGGTGGCGTGCTGCTGTTGCCTTCGCAGTTGCTTGAAGCGCTCGATGGCGTGCATTGGTGCAAGGCGTTGGCAGGCAGTGATCTGGTCGCGCTGTCGGCCGATGTCCGGGAAACGGCGCAGCAGCGACCGCTGGTGCTCTGCGGAAAACGCCTGTATCTGCGCCGCTACTGGGCGTACGAGCGGCGCATCGACACGGCATTGCGCCAACGTCTCGCCCAGGGCGAAGCGACACCGGATGACCTGCCGCAACGCCTGAACGAACTGTTCGGAGCGGCCAGGGCTGGTGAGGTGATCGACTGGCAGAAGCTCGCCTGCGCACTCGCCACGCGTGGTGCTTTCAGCATCGTCACGGGCGGTCCCGGCACCGGTAAAACCACCACGGTGGTGCGTTTGCTTGCGCTCCTGCAAGCGCCGGCGGTAGAGGTTGGTCAACCACTGCGGATTCGTTTGGCCGCACCGACCGGCAAGGCCGCTGCGCGATTGACCGAGTCCATCAGTCAGCAAGTGCAATCGCTGAAAGTTGCCGAAAACGTGCGGGCAAAAATCCCTTGCGACGTAACCACGGTGCACCGTTTGCTTGGCAGCCGTCCCGGCACCCGACACTTCCGTCACCATGCTGGCAACCGCTTACCGCTGGACGTGCTCGTGGTCGATGAAGCGTCGATGATCGACCTGGAGATGATGGCCAATCTGCTCGACGCCTTGCCGGCTCACGCCCGACTGGTGTTGCTGGGCGACAAGGATCAACTGGCTTCTGTGGAGGCCGGCGCGGTGCTGGGGGATTTGTGCCGTGACGCCGAGAGCGGTTGGTACAGCCCACAGACTCGCCAGTGGCTGGAGTCGGTCAGTGGCGAATCGCTGCAGGACAGCGGTTTGCATGAAGACGTCGACGGCGCGCACCCGCTGGCACAGCAAGTGGTGATGCTGCGTCATTCGCGGCGCTTCGGCGAGGGCAGCGGCATTGGTCAGCTGGCGCGGCGCGTCAACCAGCAGTTGCCGGAAGAGGCACGTGAGTTGCTCTCGGCCGGGCACTATGACGATGTGTTTTCGCTAGCGCTGAAAGGCGAGCACGATCACCATCTGGAGCGATTGCTGCTCGAGGGCCATGGCGACGGCCCACAAGGCTATCGCCACTATTTGAGCGTGCTGCGCAATCAGCGCCCGACGCCGGGCAGACCGCTGGAACACCCGGACTGGATCAATTGGGCGCGGGAGGTTCTGCAGGCGTTCGATACCTTCCAGTTATTGTGTGCCGTGCGCAAAGGGCCATGGGGCGTTGAAGGCTTGAACCTGCGCATCACCGCAGCGCTGCTCAAGGCGCGGCTGATCGAAAACGACCAGCAATGGTACGAAGGTCGCCCGGTGCTGATGACACGCAACGACTACGGTCTGGGCTTGATGAACGGCGATATCGGTATCGCCCTCAAGTTGCCCGAACGCGAAGGGCCGGACGCCGGTAAACCGGTGCTGCGTGTGGCTTTCCCGCGCAACGATGGGCAGGGCGGCGTGCGCTTCGTGTTGCCGAGCCGGCTCAACGACGTCGAAACCGTCTACGCGATGACGGTGCACAAGTCCCAGGGTTCGGAGTTCGCCCACACCGCGCTGATTCTGCCGGACGCCCTGAATCCGGTGCTGACCAAAGAACTGATCTACACCGGCATCACCCGGGCCAAGCACTGGTTTACCTTGGTCGAACCCCGCGCCGGGGTGTTTGAGGAAGCGGTGTTGCGCAAGGTCAAACGCCTGAGCGGGCTGATGCTGGAACTGGAAGAAGGCTTCGAGCCTCAGGGATGAAAACCTGCGTGATCGGCGGCGATTACTGACTAACCGGTCAGTGCTCGCTGCCTCGCTGGCATTTCGCCGCTGTGCTATCGTTGCGGCATCATTTCGGTACGATCCAAGAGAATCCCTGCATGAAGGTGTCTGTCTGGTCGACAGCGCGCGTAGTTGGCTGCAAGCACGCGTGGCTGGTCGGTCTGCTCTGGCTGCTGACGGGCATGGCCGTCGCGCAGCCACAAGCGCCGACAGGCATGGCTGAGCAGCGCGCTCAATCTGTCACGCAAGTCGTACTTGGCATCCTCAGTTACGCCCGTTGGCCGGTCGAGCCCGCGCAATTGCGCCTGTGCATCGTCGGGCCCACCGAATATACCGACGACCTCGTCAAAGGCACCACTCAGGCGACTGGCCGGCCGGTTGTCGTGCGTCGATTGCTGGCCGACAATCCGGCCATCGCCAATGAATGCGACGCGGTGTATATCGGCAAACTCACGTCGGAGGAGCGCAGTCGGCTCTTTGCGTCCCTGATTGGCCATCCGGTGTTGAGCATCAGCGAGGGTGGCGATCAGTGCACGGTCGGCAGCCTGTTCTGCCTGCGTGTCGGCGATGAACAGGTGTCCTTCGAGGTCAATCTCGACTCCGTAGCCCGCAGCGGCGTGCGCATTCACCCAAGCGTGCTGCAACTGTCGCGTCGGAAACCGGCGGCGCCATGAGACTTTTCAGATCGAATATCCGCCCGACACTGGGCTCGGTTCTGGGTCGTGGGCACTTGACGGTGGCGCTGCTGGCGGTGGCCATGGCCAGTGTTTCGCTGACACTGCTTGGCGTGTTGGCGCTGCGGGTTTATGCCGATCACAACCTGCACCTGATTGCCCGCTCGATCAGCTACACCGTGGAAGCGGCAGTGGTGTTCAACGACAAGACGGCCGCTACGGAAGCGCTGGAGCTGATCGCGTCCACCGAAGAAGTAGCCGATGCGCAGGTGCTCGATGCGCGGGGCCAGTTGCTCGCGCGTTGGCAACGACCAGAGAACGGGCTGTTCTCCGGGCTGGAAACGCTCATCACCCGCGCCCTTCTGGAAAAGCCCATCAGCCTGCCGATCGTTCATCAGGACCGTGAAATCGGTCGCGTCTTGCTCATAGGTCACGGCGGCAGCCTGATGCGTTTTCTGCTCAGTGGTCTGGCCGGGATCATTCTCTGTACTGCCATCAGCGCTTGCCTGGCGATCTATCTGGCACGTCGGCAACTGCGCGAAATCATCGGCCCGCTGCGCAGTCTTGCTAGCGTGGCCCACGCCGCGCGCAGCGAACGCGCGTTGGACCGACGCGTACCGCCAGCGCAAATCGCCGAACTGGACAATCTCGGCAACGACTTCAATGCCTTGCTCGATGAGCTCGAGTCCTGGCAGAGCCATCTGCAGAGCGAAAACGAGACACTTGCCCACCAGGCCAGTCACGACAGCCTCACTGGCCTGCCGAACCGCGCCTTTTTCGAGGGCCGCCTGATTCGCGCCTTGCGCAGTGGCGGCAAGCTCAACGAACGAGTCGCCGTGCTGTTTCTCGACAGTGACCGCTTTAAAGGCATCAACGACAACTTTGGCCATGCCGCCGGCGATGCCGTGTTGGTGGCTATTGCCAATCGCATCCGCGCGCAATTGCGTGAGGAAGACCTGGTGGCGCGACTGGGCGGTGACGAGTTTGCCGTGCTGCTGACGCCGCTGCACAAGATCGAAGATGCCGAGCGTATTGCCGACAAGATCCTCGCCAGCATGGATACGCCTATCGCGCTGCCGGGTGGGACCAGTGTCGTGACCTCGCTCAGTATCGGCATCGCGGTTTTCCCCGATCATGGCGCGACCCCCGGTGCGCTGCTCAATGCCGCCGATGCGGCGATGTATCAGGCCAAGCGTCTGTCGCGTGGCGCCCAATTCACGGCTGGGGCGGAGCACCCGGTCGATCCCGTTCAAACCAGGAGCTGATTACCGTGTTCACACTGCCCATTCGTTTGTTTTCCGCGCTGCTGTTGCTGGCTGCACTGACCCTGACCGGTTGCCAGACCGCCCCGCCCAAAGGCCTGACTCCGGCGCAAATTGCCGTGCTCAAACAGCAAGGCTTTGAGCTGACTGAAGAAGGCTGGGAGTTTGGCCTGTCGGGCAAAGTGCTGTTTGGCAGCGACGTGGAAAGCCTGAACGCGCAAAGCACCGAGATTGTCGAGCGCATCGGCAAGGCCCTGCTCGGTGTTGGTATCGAGCGCGTGCGAGTCGACGGCCATACCGATGCGTCGGGCAAAGAAACCTACAACCAACAACTGTCGCTGCGCCGCGCCAAAAGCGTCGCCAACGTGCTCGGCACGGTCGGCATGAAGCCGGAAAATATCCAGTTGCAAGGTCTCGGCAGCAGCGAGCCGGTGGCCCCGAACACCACGGCGGCGGGCCGCACGGAAAACCGTCGGGTGGCGATTGTGGTCAGCGCCGGTTAATCGGCGAACTGCATCTCACGGCTTTCACCCATCAACAGCGCCTGATTGCGCTCGGTCACCTCGCGGATGTAATCCCACAACAGGGTAATCCGCTTGAGCTTCCTCAGATCCTCGCGGCAGTACATCCAGAACTGCCGGGTGATGTTGATTTCTTCCGGCAGTACCGGCAGCAGGCGTGGGTCCTGCGCGGCCAGGAAGCACGGCAGAATCGCCAGTGAACGTCCTTGCTGCGCGGCCACAAATTGCGCGATCACGCTGGTGCTGCGCAGGTTCGCGTGGGCGCCGGGCAGCACGTTCGCCAGGTACAGCAGCTCCGAACTGAACGCCAGATCGTCCACATAACTGATGAATTGATGCTTGCTCAAGTCGCCCGGGCGGCGGATCGGTGGGTGTTGGTCGAGGTAGTCCTGGGTCGCGTAGAGCTGCAAGCGGTAGTCGCAGAGTTTGCAGCAGACGTACGGCCCATGCTCAGGACGCTCCAAGGCGATGACAATATCGGCTTCGCGCTTGGACAGGCTGATGAAGTGCGGCAGCGGCAGGATGTCCACCGAAATCGCCGGGTAGGCATCAACGAAGTGGCTCAATTGCGGGGTGATGAAAAAACTGCCGAAACCTTCGGTGCAGCCCATGCGCACATGCCCGGACAGCGCCACGCCGGAGCCGGAAACCTGCTCGCAGGCCATGTGCAAGGTGCTTTCGATCGACTCGGCATAACCGAGCAAACGCTGGCCTTCGGTGGTCAGCACAAAACCGCTGGTGCGCGACTTCTCGAACAGCAACGTGCCTAACGCCGCTTCCAGCGAACTGATCCGACGCGACACCGTGGTGTAGTCGACAGCCAGCCGTTTGGCGGCGGTGCTGGCCTTGCGGGTACGGGCGACTTCGAGGAAAAACTTGAGGTCGTCCCAGTTCAGCGAACCTAAAGAGGTGATGTTTTTTTGCATGATGGACGGGCTTATATGTGCGTTCTTATTAGAAGTTTGCACATCTATACTCCAAAAACAGTCCGACAACCAATTCGTGACACACGCCTCATCTCAAGGCGAACCCTTCGCCTTGGCTCCTACGATAAAAACAAGTTTTGGAGACCAGCATGAACGCATCGCTTACGCCCAACGAAACCACGGTCCAGAAGGTCAAGCTGCTGATCAACGGTGAATGGGTCGAATCGCAGACCACCGAATGGCACGACATCGTCAATCCGGCGACCCAAGAAGTGCTGGCCAAGGTGCCGTTCGCCACTGCCACTGAAGTGGATGCCGCCATCAGTGCCGCTCACCGCGCCTTCCAGACCTGGAAACTGACCCCGATTGGCGCCCGCATGCGCATCATGCTCAAGCTGCAAGCGCTGATCCGCGAACACTCCAAACGCATCGCCGTGGTGCTTAGCGCCGAGCAGGGCAAAACCATTGCCGACGCCGAGGGGGATATTTTCCGTGGCCTGGAAGTGGTCGAACATGCCTGCTCCATCGGCACCCTGCAAATGGGTGAATTCGCCGAAAACGTTGCCGGCGGCGTCGACACTTACACCTTGCGCCAGCCAATCGGTGTGTGCGCCGGCATCACGCCGTTCAACTTCCCGGCAATGATTCCGCTGTGGATGTTCCCGATGGCTATCGCGTGCGGCAACACCTTCGTCTTGAAACCTTCAGAACAGGATCCGCTGTCGACCATGTTGTTGGTGGAGTTGGCCATCGAGGCCGGCGTTCCGGCTGGCGTGCTCAACGTGGTGCATGGCGGTAAAGATGTGGTCGATGGTCTGTGCACGCACAAGGACATCAAAGCGGTGTCCTTCGTCGGTTCGACGGCGGTCGGCACTCACGTTTATGACTTGGCCGGCAAGCACGGCAAACGCGTGCAATCGATGATGGGCGCGAAGAACCACGCCGTGGTGCTGGCGGACGCCAATCGCGAACAAGCGCTGAATGCGCTGGTCGGCGCCGGTTTCGGTGCGGCCGGGCAACGTTGCATGGCCACCTCGGTGGTGGTGCTGGTGGGCGCTGCGAAACAATGGTTGCCGGATCTGAAAGCGCTGGCGCAGAAACTTACGGTCAATGCCGGTAGCGAGCCGGGCACCGATGTCGGGCCGGTGATCTCGAAGAAAGCCAAGGCACGGATTCTCGACCTGATCGAAAGCGGTATCAAGGAGGGCGCCAAGCTCGAACTGGATGGCCGCGACATCAAGGTGCCGGGCTACGAGCAAGGCAACTTTGTCGGCCCGACCCTGTTCTCGGGCGTGACCACCGACATGCAGATTTACACCCAGGAAATCTTCGGCCCGGTGCTGGTGGTGCTGGAAGTCGACACCCTCGATCAGGCGATTGCGCTGGTCAACGCCAACCCGTTCGGCAACGGCACGGGTCTGTTCACCCAGAGCGGCGCAGCGGCGCGTAAATTCCAGACTGAAATCGACGTCGGCCAGGTCGGCATCAATATTCCGATTCCAGTGCCGGTGCCATTCTTCAGCTTCACCGGTTCGCGAGGTTCGAAACTCGGCGACCTCGGCCCGTACGGCAAGCAAGTGGTGCAGTTCTACACACAGACCAAAACGGTCACGGCGCGCTGGTTCGATGACGACAGCGTCAACGACGGCGTGAACACCACCATCAACCTGCGCTGAGGAACGGGCCATGAAAATCGCATTTATCGGTCTGGGCAACATGGGCGCGCCGATGGCGCGTAACCTGATCAAGGCGGGCCATTCGCTGAACCTGGTTGATCTGAACAAAACCGTTTTGGCGGAGTTGGAGCAGCAGGGCGGCACGATTCGTTCATCGGCCCGTGAAGCGGCCGAAGACGCCGAACTGGTGATCACCATGCTCCCGGCCGCCGTGCACGTGCGCAGCGTATGGCTGGGTGAGGACGGCGTGCTCGCCGGCATCGGCAAAGGCGTGCCGGCAGTGGATTGCAGCACCATCGATCCACAGACGGCTCGCGATGTGGCTGCCGCGGCTGCGAAACAAGGTGTGACCGTGGCCGATGCGCCGGTTTCGGGCGGCACCGGCGGCGCGACCGCTGGGACCCTGACATTTATGGTCGGCGCCACCCCGCAACTGTTCGCCACCCTGCAACCGGTGCTGGCGCAGATGGGCCGCAACATCGTGCATTGCGGTGAGGTCGGCACCGGGCAGATTGCCAAGATCTGCAACAACTTGCTGCTGGCGATTTCCATGGTCGGCGTCAGTGAAGCGATGGCCTTGGGCGATGCGCTGGGCATCGACACGTCGGTGTTGGCTGGCATCATCAACAGCTCGACCGGGCGTTGCTGGAGTTCGGAAATGTACAACCCGTGGCCGGGCATCGTCGAAACGGCGCCGGCCTCGCGCGGTTATACCGGCGGGTTTGGGGCTGAGTTGATGCTCAAGGATCTCGGGCTGGCGACGGAAGCGGCGCGTCAGGCGCATCAACCGGTGGTGCTCGGCGCGGTGGCGCAGCAGTTGTATCAGGCGATGAGCCAGCGCGGTGAAGGCGGTAAAGACTTCTCGGCGATCATCAACAGCTACCGCAAGCCGCAGTAACTTTTCAAAGTCTCTGGTGAAAGAGCTTTTTGTGGCGAGGGGATTTATCCCCGCTCGGCTGCGCAGCAGTCGCAAAACCTGAGCCCGCGTTTTGACTGACAAAATGCAGGGGGCCGCTTCGCAGCCAATCGGGGATAAATCCCCTCGCCACAGGTTCTCTATTCCCACAGATATCTCTGGGGTGTGGATATCTCTGGGATGTACTGAAATAAATTGCAGTAGGTGTTGCCGGGAAATCACGTCGGGTGATCTCCCGGCTTTTTTGCATCAGGCAAACACGAAATATTTGCGCACCGTCTCAACCACTTCCCACGTGCCTTTCATCCCCGGTTCAACCACGAAAATATCGCCGGCGCGCAGGTGAATCGGCTCCATGCCGTCCGGGGTGATCACGCAGTAGCCTTCCTGGAAATGGCAGTACTCCCACTTCACATATTCCACGCGCCACTTGCCCGGTGTGCAGATCCAGGTGCCCATGATCTTGCTGCCGTCTTCGCTGGTGTAGGCGTTGAGGTTGACGGTGTGCGGGTCGCCCTCGAGTTTTTCCCATTTGCAGGCATCGAGTACCGGCAGCGGGTGGGTGTCGCGCAGAACAGTGATAGGGGCGGTCGCGGTCATGGGGGACTCCGGGCAGTGGACTTGAGGAATGAAGTCGCACCCTATAGCGCCCGGGCGCTGCTCAGTTGTCTGTGCTCGACATCGAAGTGCTCAGAAGCGCGCACACCGCTTAGAGGTTTTTCAGCGGGCAACTGACTCTGGCGTGCTCAAGGGTTGCCTCGAACCCTTCCAGTTGCGCGTATTGCCGGGTGAGCTCGGCCATGCTGTCGTTGATTTCGCGTTTCTTCGCTTCGATGGCCTGTCGCGCCAGCGCCCAAGGCATCGCCTCACCGTGGTGATCAGCGAAGATCGCCTGCAACTCCTTGAGCCGAAAACCCATGTCTTTGGCGCATTTGATGAAGATCAGCAGTTCGACACTTTGTTGATCGTAGAGGCGGTAGTTGCCATGGCGGCGAGGTTTGGGCAGCAGGCCGATCGTCTCGTAGTGACGGATACTTTTGATGGTGGTGCCGGAGCGTTGCGCAGCTTGGCCGATGTACATAAACGTCCTTTTTAATGTGAGACCGCGCGGCGCATTATCGGCAGACTCAACGACCGGCGATAGCCTGCGCCTGCTGCAACCAGGTTTGTCGTTGCTGATCGGTTGAGTCGAGCACCGGGCCGAAGGTGAGGGTGCGCAGTGGTTTTATCCCACAGAACTCGAGGGTGGTCTTGCGCACTTCATGCAAGCCGGGCATGCGATAGATCCAGCGGTAATACCAGAGCGGTGTGTCCATCGTCACCAGCAAATGGGCGGTGCGACCCTTCAGCAGTTTGTCCGGATAGGCTTTGCCTTTGCGGTATTTGAAGGCGAATCCCGGCAGCAGCACCCGATCAAAAAAACCTTTGAGCAGCGCCGGAATACCGCCCCACCAGATCGGGTAAACCAGCGTCAGATGTTCGGCCCAGAGGATGTCGGACTGAGCCGCGCTCAAGTCATCTTCCAGCGCCTGGACCTGTTGATAACCTGCACGCAGCACCGGATCGAAATCCAGCGCTCCGAGTCGCAACTGCCGCAACTCATGCCCGGCCTCAAGCGCCGATTGGGCGTAACCCTCGGCAAGCGCGGCGCAGAAACTGCTCGCCGAAGGATGGCCGAGAATCAACAGAATGCGTTTGCCCATGGTCAATGTCCCTGCTGGAAAAAGCCAAGGATGAAGTCTGCCCCTTAGGGGAGAGTCAAGGCGTGCAACAACGCTTTGGCGTACCCCGGCAATGCGCTGAAATCTCTGGCACAGAGCATCAGGGTACGGCGGGCCCAGGGTTCATCAAGGGCAATGCTTTTGAAGGTGCGAGACGCCGCGCGCTCGACAGCGGCCAGTGGCACGATGGCAAGCCCCGCGCCACGGCCGACCATGCGTATCACGCCGTCGAAGCCATCCGCGCGTATGCGCACCTGCATTCGCGAGCCGCTGTGCAGGGCCTGTTCTTCGAGATAGATGGCCAAGGCACTGTCGGCGCTCAGTCCTACAAAGTCGTGGCGCAAGGCGTCACTGAAACTGACCTCGGCGGCGTCAGACAATGGGTGGTCGAGCGGCAGAATCAGCACCAGTGGATCGTCGCGGAACGCTTGCGTCTGTAAGTCGCTGGTGTCGACCGCGTCGGACACAATCCCCAGATCCGCCGCACCCTGGCGCAACGCGTGAGTGATGCGTGCGCTGGGCAGCTCTTGCAGGTCGATGTCGAGATTGCGGTGGCTGCGCAAGAAGTCCGCGAGCACTTCCGGCAGGTATTCGGTGATCGCGGTGGTGTTGCACAGCAGACGCACCTGACCTTTGACGCCTTGGGCGTAGTCGGCCAGATCCTGCTGCATGCGTTCGGCCTGTTGCAAGAGGATGCGCGCGTGTTGCGCCAAGGCTTTGCCGGCGGGAGTCGGCGTGATGCCACGCCGGCCGCGCTGCAGAAACTCGGTGCCCAATGACGCTTCCATCGCGCGGATTCTGGCGCTGGCGGCGGCAAGTGAGAGATGGCTGCGGGCGGCGCCGGCGGTGATGTTGCCGGTGTCGAGAATGTGCAGATAGAGGCGCAGGTCTGTGAGGTCGAAGTGCATGATGATGGCCTCTGATTTGGTAGTGACTGGACTGGCCCTTTCGCGAGCAGGCTCGCTCCCACAGGTTTGTGCTCGCCACAGATCCAATGTGGGAGCGAGCCTGCTCGCGAAGGGGCCTGAGGTCTCAAAGAAAATTTCAGCCTCTTGTTATGAAAGAGGCAGCCTCAGTATATGGCAGATTTTCAACCAGGTCCCTCAGGCGCACAGTAGCGTCATGAACACACTCGCTGATTTCTACCAAAACCTCGGCCTGGCCCTGTCACTGCTGGTCATCGCTACCTTCGTCATGGCCGGTCTGGTCAAAGGCGTGATTGGTCTTGGCCTGCCCACGGTCGCCATGGGTCTGCTCGGTCTGGCTATGGCGCCGTCGCAGGCAGCGGCGCTGTTGATTATCCCGGCAACGCTGACCAATCTCTGGCAACTGGCATTCGGCGGGCATTTGAAAGAGCTGATCCAGCGCCTGTGGCCCATGCTGCTGATGATCTTCCTCGGCACCGGTATCGGCACTGTGTGGATCGGCATGGCGGGCGGACATTGGGTGGTGCGTGGGTTGGGCGCGGCGCTGTTGCTGTATGCGTTGAGCGGGTTATTCCTGCCGACGCTGCACGTTAAACCTCGCCATGAATCCTGGCTCGGCCCGGTCTGTGGCGTGATCACCGGCCTCATCACTTCTGCCACCGGCGTCTTCGTGATTCCAGCGGTGCCGTATCTGCAAGCGCTGGGCTTGAACCGTGATGAACTGGTGCAGGCGCTGGGCCTGTCCTTCACTGTTTCGACGCTGGCACTGGCCGGCGGCTTGCTTTGGCGCGGTGCGCTCGGTGGCGGCGAATTAAGCGCCTCGCTGCTGGCGCTGATTCCGGCGGTGGTCGGGATGTTGCTCGGCCAATGGCTGCGTCAAAGGATCAGCGCGGTGCTGTTCAAACGGGTGTTCTTCATCGGAATGGGCGCGCTCGGCGCCCACCTGCTGATCAGCGGTTAGCCGACGACTCGCTGAGCATGTCGATCCGGCGGATATCAAAATCACGCTCCAGAAACTCCATGCGCTGCTCGAAAAATTGCTTCATGTGCGGCAGGTTCGAGTGCACGTCCAGATGCGCCTGGCTTTCCCAGATCTCGTAGAAGATGAACAGCGACGGATCTTCCTGGTCGCGCAGCATGTGGTACTCGATGCAGCCCGGTTCGGCGCGGCTCGGTTCGACATAGGCGCGGAACAGTGTCTCGAAAGCCTCGGCTTTTTCCGGGCGGGTCTTGGCGTGCAGGATGAAACCGTGGCGTTCACTCATCGATAAAACTCCTCAAGTTCAGATGGCGGCCAATCCTACGGCAACAATCTGCACTCGATTCGTGCGTTTTGCTCAAATGTATTTTGCGCAGCCACGGCTTATTCCGCGCGAGGCGGATGGTTAATCTGCCGCCATTCCATTTTCCCTTCTTCACCCAGCCCGATGGCTGCGCCGAGGCTTTGTCATGAAAAAAGTTTTGTTGCTCAACGGCGGTAAAAAATTCGCCCACTCCGACGGTCGCTACAACACCACCCTGCACGAAGCGGCACTGAGCGTGCTGGATCGCGGCGGTGTCGACGTCAAAACCACGTTCATCGACGAGGGCTACGACGTCGCCGAAGAAGTGGCGAAATTCCTCTGGGCCGACGTGATCATTTATCAAATGCCGGGCTGGTGGATGGGCGCGCCGTGGACCGTGAAAAAGTACCTCGACGAAGTTTTCACCGAAGGACACGGCAGCCTCTACGCCAGCGATGGTCGTACCCGTTCCGACGCGTCGCAGAAGTACGGCAGCGGCGGGTTGATTCAGGGCAAGCAATACATGCTGTCGCTGACCTGGAACGCACCGCAGCAAGCGTTTGATGACCCGACTGATTTCTTCGAAGCCAAAGGCGTGGACGCGGTGTACTTCCCGTTCCACAAGGCCAACGAATTTTTGGGCATGACTGCTTTGCCGACGTTCCTCTGTGTGGATGTGATGAAGCGTCCGAACATCGAGAACGATGTGGCGCGGTATGAACAGCATCTGAAAGAGGTGTTCGCCCTCAAGGCCTGAAATGATTACCTCTTGGTGAGCGAATTTATTTGTGGCGAGGGGATTTATCCCCGCTGGGTCGCGCAGCGGCCCCCTCTTGATCCTGAAAAAGAAAGGGCACTGCTGCGCAGCCCATCGGGGATAAATCCCCTCGCCACAAAGGTGTTCTCTCTCCACAATGGATTTGTGCCGACGATCAATTAAGGGACACCCGTGAAAGCCAGATCCGATGAGTTGCAGATTTTCGTCTGCGTGATCGAATGCGGTTCAATCTCCGCCGCCGCCGAGCAGGTCGGGCAGACCCCTTCGGCCGTAAGTCGCACGCTGTCGAAGCTGGAAGCCAAGCTCGACACCACATTGATCAACCGCACCACGCGGCGCATGGACCTGACTGAAGAGGGCAAGTATTTCTTCGAGCAGGCCAAGCTGATTCTCGACCAGATGGATCAACTCGAAGAACGCCTGTCCTCCCGCCAGCAAACCCCGTCCGGACGCCTGCGGATCAACGCTGCCTCGCCGTTCATGCTCCATGCCGTCGTCCCCTATATCGACGAGTTCCGCCGTCTCTACCCGGACATCCAGCTCGAACTCAACAGCAATGACCTGATCATTGACCTGCTGGAACAAAGCACCGACATCGCCATCCGCATCGGCACCCTCGCCGATTCGACGCTGCACGCCCGTTCACTCGGTAGCAGTCCGCTGCTGATCGTCGCCAGCCCCGCGTATCTGCAGAAACACGGTGCGCCGTTGCAAGCGGCCGACTTGAGCGACCACACCTTGCTCGGCTTCACCCAGAACGAAGGTCTCAACCAGTGGCCGCTGCGTTACGTGCACGGTGATCGCTGGCCGATCAACCCGGCCATCAGCGCCTCCAGCGGCGAGACCGTGCGCCACCTGGCGCTGGAAGGTCAGGGCATCGCCTGCCTGTCGCACTTCATGACCATCGATGACATCCGCGCCGGACGTTTGAAGGTGCTGCTGGGCGAATTCAACAGCGGTTATCGCCAGCCGATCAACGCGGTGTACTACCGTAACTCGCAACTGGCGCTGCGCATTCAGTGCTTCCTCGACTTTATCCAGAGCAAACTCGCGGCCTACGCCAGCGTTGATTTCAAGGGCTGATTCGTGACCTGTACGCAAGAGTGAATTGGGCGAGGGCGGGTGTTTCCCTGAGGGACATCGGTCGATACTCGCCCCATCACTTATTCACGCAGGGAGTTTCTCCATGAACGTATTCGTCACCGGCGCTGCCGGTTTTATCGGCGGCTCTATTGCTACCGGTCTGGTTCAGGCCGGCCATAACGTCAGCGGTCTGGTGCGCAGCGCCGAACAGGCTGATGAGCTGAAAGCACTCGGCATCACCCCGGTGATCGGCACCCTCGACGACCAAGCGCTGCTCGCCGAACAGGCGCGCGCCGCCGATGCCGTGATCAACGCTGCCAGCAGCGACCACCGCGGTGCGGTCGAGGCCTTGCTCGACGCCTTGCGCGGTTCCAACAAGGTATTCCTGCACACCAGCGGTTCGAGCATCGTCGGTGATGCGTCGGGCGGTAAATCCAGCGACGTCATCTACTACGAAGACAATCTACCGGAACCGACCGTCGACAAGGCTGCGCGTGTGGCGATCGATAACCTGATCCTCGCGGCGGCGAAGGATGGCGTGAACTCCGCCGTCATCTGCAACACCTTGATCTACGGCCACAGCCTGGGCGTCAATCGCGACAGCGTGCAGTTGCCACGTCTGCTCAAACAGGCGCGCAAAAGCGGCGTCGTGCGCCATGTCGGCACGGGTCAGAACATCTGGTCCAACGTGCACATCGAAGACGTCGTTGCCTTGTATCTGCTGGCGCTGACCAAGAACGTACCAGGTACTTTCTACTTCGTCGAAAGCGGCGAAGCGTCGTTCGTCGACATGACCACCGCCATGGCCCAAGCGCTGAACCTCGGCGAACCGCAAGACTGGCCACTGAAAGACGCCGAAGCCGAATGGGGCTACGAAATGGCCAACTATGGCCTCGGTTCCAACAGCCGCGTGCGCGGCAAACATGCGCGTGAACTGCTGGGCTGGGCGCCGAAACGCACGTCGGTGGTTGAATGGATTCGTAACGAAATGGTGTGATCGGTGTTTAAGCCCTGTAGGGCTTGGCGATCAACCCTCAAAACGGCTGCCCTCGGGCGGCCGTTTGTATTTCAGGCTTTGCTCTCGTGTCAGATCGGTCTTATGGCTTATTTTTCTGCGATTCACCAAGGTCTGAATTGCAACTACGAACCGATGGAGTATTGGCTACGACAAGCCTTGTGGGCTTGAACGGCGACGTTACCTGGCCAGAGAGAGGTGCAGGAACTTGCTGTTTTTGACTTTGAGTTTGCGTTCAATTGCTTCAACACTCTGCCCCGTCTCGATGGCTGTAGAGCTGGCGATTGCACGTATCAGGTTTTCGGCAGTCAGTTTTTTTCTGGTGCGGCGCGTGCTGGTCATGGGCGGGTGCCCGATAGAGACGCGTCAGGCGAGTCTAGCGCTTGCCTCAATTTTCAAAACATCCCCAAACCAGTCTGAACGAATACGATCAAAACTGTGGGAGCGAGCCTGCTCGCGAAAGCGGTGCTTCAGTCGATAGAAATGTTGAATGCGAGACCGTCTTCGCGAGCAGGCTCGCTCCCACATTGGTTTCTCACCAGCCAGGAAACTTATGTAAATCCCGCCCCTCGATTTTCATTAATCGCGACACGACATATCCATTTGCGACACGCCTTACCTCTCCACGAAAATTACTTTCATGCGGTTTGAAAACTCGATCTCGAAATGATTTATGAGTTTCACAACCCATTCGAACGTGACCCTTTCGAGGAGTACCGCATGACGCCTTCTTTCGGCTATTGGCTGCTGGTGTATGCCGCCGTCGCCATCATCGCGCTGATCGTATTGATCGCCCGTTACCGGCTCAATCCGTTCATCGTCATCACCCTGATTTCCATTGGTCTGGCGCTGGTGGCCGGGATGCCGCCGTCGGGCGTGGTGGGCGCGTATGAGGCCGGCGTGGGCAAGACGCTGGGGCATATTGCGCTGGTGGTGGCGCTGGGGACGATGCTCGGCAAGATTATGGCCGAGTCCGGTGGCGCCGAGCAGATGGCGCGCACCTTGATCGATAAGTTTGGCGAGAAGAACGCGCACTGGGCGATGGTCTGCATTGCGTTTCTGGTCGGGCTGCCGTTGTTCTTCGAAGTCGGTTTTGTCTTGCTGGTGCCGATTGCCTTCACCGTGGCGCGGCGCGTCGGTGTGTCGATCCTGATGGTCGGTTTGCCGATGGTCGCCGGCCTCTCGGTGGTGCATGCGCTGGTGCCGCCGCACCCGGCGGCGATGCTCGCGGTGCAGGCGTATCAGGCGTCGGTCGGGCAGACCCTGTTGTATGCGATTGCGATCGGCATTCCGACGGCGATCATCGCCGGCCCGCTCTACGCCAAATTCATCGTGCCGCGCATTCAGTTGCCGGCAGATAACCCGCTGGAAAAACAATTTCTCGACCGCGAACCGCGCGACAAGCTGCCGGGTTTCGGCATCACCATGGCGACCATTCTGCTGCCAGTGGTGCTGATGCTGATCGGCGGATGGGCCAACCTGATTTCCACGCCGGGCAGCGGTTTCAATCAGTTCCTGTTGTTCATCGGCAACTCGGTGATCGCCCTGTTGCTGGCAACGTTGCTGAGTTTCTGGACGCTGGGCATCGCCCAGGGTTTCAACCGCGAATCGATCCTCAAATTCACCAACGAATGTCTGGCACCGACCGCCAGCATCACCCTGCTGGTCGGGGCTGGCGGCGGTCTGAACCGGATTCTGGTGGATGCCGGCGTGACCGATGAGATCGTCGGCCTCGCCCACGAGTTTCACCTGTCGCCGCTGATCATGGGCTGGTTGTTCGCGGCGTTGATGCGCATCGCCACAGGCTCCGCCACCGTGGCCATGACCACCGCGTCCGGCGTGGTCGCGCCGGTGGCCATTGGTCTGGGATATCCACACCCTGAGCTGTTGGTGCTGGCGACCGGTGCTGGCTCGGTTATCTTTTCCCACGTCAACGACGGCGGCTTCTGGTTGATCAAGGAATACTTCAACATGACGGTCGCGCAGACGTTCAAGACCTGGACCGTGCTTGAGACGTTGATCTCGCTGGTCGCTTTCGGTCTGACCGTCGGCCTTTCTTATCTGTTGTAACCGGAGCCCGCCGCCATGGACATCCTCTACCAGATCCGCGCCCGCCAGGATTCCTTCAGCGCCGGCGAGGGCCGTATTGCTCGGCTGATGCTCGACGACGTTGGTTTTGCCGCCTCCGCCAGCCTCGAAGATCTGGCGCAACGCGCCGAGGTCAGCACCGCCACGCTGTCGCGATTTGCCCGCAGCGTCGGTTGCCGTGACCTGCGTGATCTACGCCTGCAACTGGCTCAGGCCAGCGGCGTCGGCAGCCGTTTTCTCGACCCGGCGGGCACGCCTGAACAGTCGGCGTTCTACGGGCAGATCGTCGGCGATATCGAAACCACGCTGCGCCAGCATCTCGCTGGATTCGACGAATCGCGCTTCGCCGATGCGGTGAGATTACTTGGCCAGGCACGGATGATTCACGCCTTCGGCATGGGCGGTTGCTCGACCTTGTGCAGCGACGAATTGCAGGTACGGCTGGTGCGCCTCGGCTACCCGATTGCGGTGTGTCATGACGCGGTGATGATGCGCGTCACCGCCGCCAGCCTGAACGCCGAGCAAGTGCTCATCGTCTGCTCGCTGACCGGCATCACCCCGGAATTGCTGGAGACCGTCGAACTGGCGCGCAACTACGGCGCACGCATTCTGGCGATCACCCGCGCCGACTCGCCGCTGGCCGAACTGGCCGACATCGTCCTGCCGCTGCAAGGCGCGGAAACCTCGTTCATCTACAAACCGACGGCGGCGCGCTACGGCATGCTGCTCGCCATCGACGTGCTCGCCACCGAGCTGGCGCTGGCCAATCCTGAAGACAATCAAGAGCGTCTGCGGCGGATCAAACTCGCCCTCGACGAATACCGTGGCGGCGACGATCACCTGCCGCTGGGAGACTGAAATGCAGTACGACACGCTGATTCGCAATGTCCTGATCATCGACGGCAGCAACACGCCCGGTTACCACGCCGACGTGGCAATTCGTGATGGTCGCATCGAGCGCATCGGTGACTTGCACGACGCCAGCGCTGCCGAGGAAATCGACGCCGCCGACCGCGTGCTGGCGCCGGGTTTCATCGACGTGCACACCCACGACGACACGGTGGTCATCCGTCATCCTGAAATGCTGCCCAAGCTCAGCCAAGGCGTGACCACGGTGATCGTCGGCAACTGCGGGATCAGTGCGTCTCCGGTCAGTCTGAAAGGCAATCCACCGGACCCGATGAACCTGCTCGGCACGGCGGCGGCATTCGTCTATCCACGCTTCAGCGATTACCGCGCAGCGGTCGAGGCGGCCAACACCACGTTGAATGTGGCGGCGCTGGTCGGCCACACAGCGCTGCGCAGCAATCACCTTGATGACTTGTTCCGCACGGCCACGCCTGAGGAAATCGCCGCAATGCGCGGGCAATTGCGTGAAAGCCTTGAGGCTGGCGCGCTCGGCTTATCCACAGGCCTGGCGTACGCCAGCGCCTATAACGCCTCTACCGATGAAGTGATGCAACTCACCGAAGAATTGACGGCATTCGGCGCGGTTTACACCACTCATTTGCGCAGTGAATTCGCCCCGGTGCTGGAGGCGATGGATGAGGCCTTTCAGATTGGTCGTCACGCGAAATCACCGGTGATCATTTCCCACCTCAAATGTGCTGGCGTCGGTAATTGGGGGCGTAGTCCGCAGCTGCTCGCATCGCTGGAGGAAGCGGCAAAAACCCACCCGGTCGGTTGCGATTGCTATCCGTACGCGGCGAGTTCTTCGACGCTGGATCTGAAGCAAGTCACCGATGCGCATCGCATCACCATCACCTGGTCGACGCCGCACCCGGAAGTCAGTGGTCGCGATTTGATCGACATCGCCGCCGAATGGAACGTGCCGTTGATCGACGCGGCCAAACGCCTGCAACCGGCGGGTGCGGTGTACTACGGAATGGACGAGGCGGACGTACGAAGAATCCTCGCGCATCCGTTGTCGATGGTGGGCTCTGACGGACTGCCGGAAGACCCATTCCCGCATCCGCGTTTGTGGGGCGCTTTCCCACGGGTGTTGGGGCACTTCAGTCGGGATGTCGGGCTGTTCCCGCTGCACACGGCGGTACACAAGATGACCGGGTTGTCGGCGTCGCGATTTGGTTTGAAGGAACGAGGCGAAATTCGAGAAGGGTATTGGGCGGACCTGGTGTTGTTCGATCCGCTGACCGTGCGCGATGTAGCGGATTTCAATGATCCGCAGCGAGCAGCGCAGGGCATTGACGGCGTGTGGATCAACGGTGTTTTGAGTTACCGCGACGGCCAGCCAAATGGCAAAAGGGAAGGACGCTTTCTGGCAAGGGAAGGTGATCTACGCAAAGGTTTCAATTGATCACGGAACCCCTGTAGGAGCTGCCGAAGGCTGCGATCTTTTGATCCATGTCTCATGGTGGCACATTGCAATTAAAGAAAGTCCGCAACAAGCCGAAGTGCTGACATCCAGCCCAGCTACACTGTCGGGCCAACCAGTCAGGGAGCACCCCATGAGCTTCGGCAAAACCACCCCGATCCTGCGGATTTTCGATGAAGCCAAAGCCGTAGAGTTCTACGTCGACTTCCTCGGCTTCAAGATCGACTGGCAGCACCGCTTTGAGGCGAACTTCCCGTTGTATCTGCAAGTGTCCCGTGGCGAGTGCGTGCTGCACTTGTCCGAGCACCATGGCGATGCGAGCCCGGGGTCGGCATTGCGCATCGAGACCGATGAACTGGAGGCTTTCCAGCAGCAACTGATCGGCAAGGACTACAAGTTCTCGCACCCACAAATCCAGGCCATGCCGTGGGGCAGCCAAGACATGACCATCGCCGACCCGTTCGGTAATCGCCTGGTGTTCACCAACGCGATCAGCCTGTAATCAAAAACGTGGGCGCAAAGCTTCAGCGAGCGCAGATTTCGCGGACGGCACAACCTCTGTAGGCGCAAAGCTTGCTCGCGAACGCGCTGGTTCAGTCAACACAAGTGTTGAATGCCGTACCGCATTCGCGAGCAAGCTTTGCTCCTACTGACGCCGCCAATGCAATCACCCGCGATGCGTCTGCCGAAACTCCCCCGGCGGCATGCCGCGTCGGCTCTTGAACGTGCGATGAAAGGAGCGCGGTTCGGTAAACCCCAGGTACTGGGCAATGTCCTGAATCGGCAGCGTACTGTTGAGCAGATAATGCTCAGCCAGCTCCTGACGCAAATCATCCAGAATCTGCTGATAAGACGTTCCCGCCTGATGCAACTGCCGCTGCAACGTACGCACGGAAACAGCGAGATGCTCGGCCACCTGCTCTTTGCGCGGTAAACCTTCTTTGAGCAACTGGCGCAGAATGTTTTTCACCTGCTGCTCCAGCGACGCATCCTCCAGCGTCGCCATCAACCCCAACGCATGTTCTTCCAGGGTGCGCAGCAATTGCGCGTCGGCCTGGCGCAACGGCAACTGCAGATACGGCAGCGGCACAATCAGCGCCGAATACGCCTGATCGAACAACACCGGGCAATCGAAGAACGCCTCGTACTGTGCTGGCGTGGCTTCGGCCGGGCACGAATGTTCCAGCCAGACCGCGGCCGGCGACATCTGCGTATCGGCAATCCAGCGCGCATAGTGCAGCCACGAACCCAGCACGTTTTCCACCAGGTGCCGACGGATCCGTGGGCGCTGATAACGGCAGGTCCAGATCAAATGCACGTGGCCATCCAGCACCTCGGCGCGACTCACGCCCATGTCGCCGACCAGTTTCTCGAAGGGCATGATCCGGCTCATGGCATCGCCCAGCGTCGCGCAGTTCATGGTGATGTAACCGAGCACGCTCCACGAGTTGGGCAGGACAAAGTTCGCCGCGTTGAGCCCGAACAGCGGATCGCCCGAGTGTTCGCAGAAATAATCGAGGAGCTTTTCATGGGCCTCACCCGGCAAGCGCAGGGTGTTGTCGCTCAACTGCTGCGCCTGTAAACCAGCCGCCGCCAATGCCGGCTCGATGGCCATGCCCAATTGCTCGGCATGGCGCAGATATTTAAGCAGCGGCGGAACAGACGTGAAGCCGAGCGATTGCATGATCGAATTCCCTTGATCAAAGCGTGCATGAGCGGATGAATGCCCTGAAAGGTAATTTGAAACCACGACTAAAGTAAATGGCTGACGCTTGCGCGACGTTTGACTCAATTGGCTACACGAACTGGCCGGATGCGACCGTGACACTTTTCGGCCGCTGGCTAGTATGGGGACCTGAAATATCGCTGATAAGAACCGAAAAAGGACACACGCATGCGACGCTGGAATGGCTGGGGAGATGCAAACACGGTGGTCGAACTGCCGGCCCAAGGCGCGGAGTTTCTCCATGAGCGGCTGGGCGTGGGGCGAGCGCTGCCCGATGCCACGCTTGAAGCGGCATTGGTCCGCGTACCGGCCTCGCGATTGCAGGCTCATACGCTGTACAGCGTCGATGGCCATGACCGGTTACTGCATGCCCGGGGCCAGAGCCTGCCGGACTGGCTGGCGTTGCGCGAAGGTGCGCTGGGCAACTATCCCGATGCCGTGGCGTTTCCCGAGACTGGCGAGCAGATTCGCCTGTTGCTGGCGCTCGCCCATGAACAGGATTTGTGCCTGATCCCCTATGGCGGCGGCACGTCGGTGGCCGGCCACATCAACCCGACGAATTCCGTGCGGCCGGTGGTGACGGTGTCGCTGGCGCGGATGAACCGGTTAATCGACCTCGACGAGCAGAGCCTGCTGGCAACCTTCGGCCCTGGCGCCACCGGGCCGCAGGTGGAAAGCCAACTGCGCGCCCGTGGCTACACCCTCGGGCATTTTCCGCAATCGTGGGAGCTGTCGACCTTGGGCGGTTGGGTCGCCAGTCGTTCCAGTGGCCAGCAGTCGTTGCGCTATGGGCGCATCGAACAATTGTTCGCTGGCGGAACGCTGGAAACCTTCGCCGGGCCTCTGCAAATTCCGACCTTTCCTGCCTCGGCGGCAGGCCCGGATTTGCGCGAAGTGGTACTGGGCTGCGAAGGTCGATTCGGGATCATTTCCGAAGTCAAAGTGCGGGTCAGCGCACTGCCCGCTGATGAACGCTTCTACGGGGTATTCCTGCCGAGCTGGACCAAAGCGCTGCAAGCGATCCGCCAACTCGCTCAGGCGCGCGTGCCGCTGTCGATGCTGCGCCTGTCCAACGCGGTGGAAACCGAAACACAATTGGCGTTGGCCGGTCATCCGCAGCAAATCGCCTGGCTGGAAAAATACCTGAGCCTGCGCGGGGCAGGCGCGGGCAAGTGCCTGCTGACCTTCGGCGTGACCGGCAATCGTCGGCAAAACGCGCTGTCGCTGAGCCAGGCCCGTCAGCATCTGAAAGCCTTCGGCGGCGTATTTACCGGGACCTTGCTCGGCAACAAATGGGCGCAGAACCGCTTTCGTTTTCCCTACCTGCGCGAAAACCTGTGGAACGCCGGTTACGTGGTCGACACGCTGGAAACAGCCACCGACTGGAGCAACGTCGACAATCTCCTCGGTCTCATCGAAAACAGTCTGCGTGACGCTTTGGCGGCGGAGGGCGAACGGGTGCATGTGTTCACCCACCTGTCCCACGTTTATGGCGAAGGATCGAGCATCTACACCACCTACGTGTTCCGTCCGGCGGCGGATTACCCGGCGACGCTGGCGCGCTGGAAAGCACTCAAGCACGCGGCCAGCCAGACCATCGTCGACAACCACGGCACCATCAGCCATCAGCACGGTGTCGGCAAGGATCACGCGCCGTATCTGCTACGCGAGAAAGGCGCATTGGCGATCGATGCCTTGCAAGCCTTGGGCAGACACTTCGATCCGGCCGGGCGCCTCAATCCCGGCACGCTGTTGCAGGAGTGAAGGCCATGAGTCAGGACTGGAACGCCGCATGGCGCCAGCAGACTTTGCCGACGCTGGCGGAGGAAACCTGGGATCTGATCGTGATCGGCGGCGGCATCAGTGGCGCCGGAATCCTGCGTGAAGCCGCGCGTCGTGGCTGGCGCTGTCTGCTGCTGGAGCAGCGTGATTTTGCCTGGGGCACTTCCAGCCGATCATCGAAAATGGTTCATGGCGGCTTGCGCTACATCGCCAAAGGGCAATGGCGCCTGACCCGCGATTCAGTGCGCGAGCGTCAGCGCTTGCTCGACGAAGCGCCGGGGCTGGTTGAACCGATGAGTTTCATGATGCCGCACTATCGCGGCGGTTTTCCCGGGCCGCGGGTGTTGGGTGGTTTGTTAAGCGTTTACGACGCCTTGGCCGGACGGCGCAGTCATCGTTTTCATGATGCGCAGCAACTGCGTTATCTGGCGCCCGGCGTGAAAGAAAACGACTTGCTCGGCGGTACCTGTTTTGCCGATGCGCTGACCGATGATGCGCGGTTAGTGGTGCGTGTGTTGGGCGAGGCGCGCGCGGATGGCGCTGTCGTGGTCAACGGCGTTCGCGTCGAACATTTGCTGCGTGAAAGCGGGCGAGTGTGTGGCGTTCAGGTCGAAGATTGCGAGGCCGGCGCGACTCTGCAGTTTCGCTGCGGGGTACTCGCTGTGGCCACTGGCGCCTGGGCTGAGCGTTTGCGGCCAACCGAGGCTCCAAGGCAATTGCGCCCGTTGCGTGGCAGTCATTTATTGCTGCCGGGTTGGCGTTTGCCAGTGGCGCAGGCCTTCACTTTTCTGCATGAGCGCGACCGGCGTCCGGTGTTCGTTTTTCCGTGGGAAGGCGCGACCGTGGTCGGCACCACCGATCTCGATCATCGCGAGGATCTGGATCAGAGCGCGAGCATCAGCGGCGAAGAACTCGACTATCTGCTAGCGGCCTGCACACAACAATTCCCCGGCGCTGAAGTCACGGCCAATGACGTGCTGTCGACCTGGTCCGGCGTGCGCCCGGTGGTCGGCGGTGCGACGGGTGATCATCAAGACAAACCATCGAACGAAACCCGCGAGCACGTGCTGTGGCAGGAGCCCGGTTGCGTAACATTGGCCGGCGGCAAACTGACCACGTTTCGCCCGCAAGCCATCGAAGTGCTCAAGGCTTGCGCAGCGATGCTCGGGCGGCCCTTCGTCGATGACGCTGCGCCAGTGTTTGCCGCTGTGCCTGCGCTGCCGATTCCAGAATTGAGCCGTCAGCAGTGGCGACGATTGGCCGGTCGGCATGGCCGAAACCTGCCGAGGCTGGCGCAATTGATCAAAGACGTCGGTCACGAAACGGTCGGGGCTACGGACACGTTGTGGGCGGAATTGGCCTTCGCCTGCGACGCGGAAATGGTCTTGCACCTCGACGATCTGCTGCTGCGCCGCACGCGTCTGGGTCTGCTGTTGCCGCGTGGCGGCGAAGACTGTTTCGCCGCCATCCGCCAGCTCTGCCAGCCACGACTAGGCTGGAGCGACGAACACTGGCAGCAGGAAATACAGCGTTATCGGGCGTTGTGGCAACGCCATCACGGTTTGCCGGATGCCACGCCTTGATGCCCCCTGAAGAGAGCTCCATGGATAACCACCCGAACAAGCGTTACCTGCTGGCCATCGACAACGGCACCCAGAGCGTGCGCGCGCTGCTCTTCGATTTGCAGGGCAATCTGCTGGGCAAAGGCAAGGTCGAATTGCAGGCGTATTACTCGACGCAACCGGGTTGGGCCGAGCAGGATCCGGAGTATTACTGGTCGAAATTGGGCGAGGCGTGTCAGCAGGTCTGGCAGCAAACCGGCATTGATCGCACGCAGATTGCCGGTGTGTCGCTGACTACCCAGCGCGGCACGGTGATCAATGTCGATGCCGAGGGCAAACCGATGCGCCCGGCGATCCTCTGGCTGGATCAACGTCAGAGCGAAGTCCAAGGCGGGATCAAGGGACCGTGGGGCTGGTTGTTCAAACTGGTCGGCGCGCAGGGCACCGTGGATTACTTTCGTGCCCAGGCTGAGGCCAACTGGATCGCTCGCCATCAGCCAGACGTGTGGGCGGCGACGGACAAGTTTTTGCTGCTCTCGGGGTTTCTCACGCATCGACTGTGCGGACGCTTTGTCGACTCGGTGGGTTGCTGCGTTGGCTACTTGCCGTTCGACTTCAAACGCCTGAAATGGGCCGCGCCGAGTGACTGGAAATGGCAGGCCCTGGCGGTGCGCCCCGAGCAATTGCCGACGTTGTACAAGCCCGGTGAAACCCTTGGCTACATCACCGCTGAGGCCTGCCGTCACACCGGGATTCCGGAAGGGCTGCCGCTGATTGCGGCAGGCGCGGACAAGGCCTGCGAAGTGCTCGGTTCCGGCGTGGTCGACGCCGATACGGTGTGCCTGTCCTACGGCACCACAGCGACGATCACCAGCACCCGCTCGCGCTATCTGGAAATCGTCCCGCTGATTCCGCCCTACCCCTCGGCGGTGCCGGATCAGTACAACTGCGAGGTGATGATTTATCGCGGTTACTGGATGGTCAGCTGGTTCAAGAACGAATTCGGCTTGCGCGAGATGCAGCAGGCGAAAGAGCAGGGCATCGAGCCCGAGCAGCTCTTTGATGCGCTGGTCAACGCGGTGCCACCGGGTTCGATGGGGCTGATGTTGCAACCCTATTGGTCGCCGGGGATTCGCGAGCCGGGTGTCGAAGCGAAAGGCGCCATGATCGGTTTCGGCGATGTGCACACCCGTGCGCACATCTACCGGGCGATTCTTGAAGGGTTGGCCTATGCGCTGCGTCAGGGCATGGAGAATATCGAGAGGCGCTCGAAGATCTCGATCAAGCGTCTGCGGGTGGCTGGAGGCGGGTCGCAGAGTGATGCGGCGATGCAGCTCACGGCCAATATTTTCGGCCTGCCAGCGGAGCGTCCGCATGTGTATGAAGCGTCCGGCCTGGGCGCAGCGATCTGCTGCGCAGTGGGGCTCGGATTGCACGCGGATTTCCCCAGTGCAATCGCAGCCATGACCCGCGTCGGTGCGGTTTTCACCCCGCAACCTGAAGCGCAGAAAATCTACGAGCAACTGTACAAAGAGGTCTACCTGCGCATGTACCGCCAACTCAAACCGTTGTACCAAAGCATCCGTAAAATCACCGGCTACCCCGCCTGAAAATCCTCAAAAATCCCCCTGTAGGAGCTGCCGAAGGCTGCGATCTTTTGATCTTGTTTTTTCAGATCAACGTTAAAAGATCGCAGCCTTCGGCAGGCTTCTACAGAAACCGTATTGCGATTTGAATTGGCGCCATCGGAGAGCTTTTCTGGTGAGATCGGACAGTGTCAGCAGCGGGGTCGGTTGTTAGGCTCAACCCTCACAGCACATCCAATAAGAACGAAAAGCAATGAAGCTGACATTCCTCCTGCTGCTGCTTTGTGCAACAGCCCCGAGCGCCTGGGGCTGGTCGAACCATACGGTGGGCAGCTATCTGGCGTTGCAGGATCTGCCGGTGTTGCGCGATGCGCCGCCCATCGAAGTCGAGCCGCTGGAATCCTTTCTGGTGGAGCAGTACGAGGCGGTCAGCGCGTTGCTCGAGGAACAGGAAAGCTTCGCCCGCGAGCACTTCGGCCAATACCCGCCACGCCCCGACAGCCTGAAATTACCGGCCACGCCGAGTGACAATCTGCGCCACGATTTCCTCAGCGCATTGCGCATCAATCCCGAGATCCATCTGGCGATGGTCATTCAGCCATTGCCCGGCAAAGACCTGCCCGAACGCGCGCATCTGCAAGCCGATCAAGTCATGGTCGAACAGACCCTTTCACCGTGGAATCGCCAACGTTTCATCGTTGTCGCCGAGCACGAAAAAGTCGCACCACTGGCCGTGCTGGCCAGCGCCGCCGACGAACCCGATTACGGCCACGACATCAACCTGTTCAGCGACAACCCGGGTGAAGTCGGCGCGCGCTATGGCTTCGGCCCGCAACCCTTCGGTGATGCAAGGTTTCAATACAGCTCACAGGCGCCGTTCCACATGGGCTTTTTCCATGAAAGCGCGGTGGTCTACGCCGCTGCCGGATTTCTCGAACGCAGTTGGCCGGACTGGCGCGCGTATCAATACATGGGGTTGGCCCGACTGGCGTTTGCCAGTGGCCATCCGTACTGGGGCTACCGTTTTCTCGGCTGGGGCCTGCACCACATTCAGGATCTGACCCAGCCTTATCACGCCAAGCCATTGCCCGGCGTCGATCTTGCCAGTCTTTTGCTGTTGGAAGGCAAAGCCATCGCCGGTTTCGCTGAGGATAAGCAGGCCTCCATCGAACGCGTCGCCACCCGGCACATGGAGGTGGAGAAGTACCAATCGACCTGGCTGCGCCGTTTGCTGCGTGCCGGTCAGCCGCATCCGATGCTCGACGCTTACGCCGACGTTGCCCGAGACGAAACGTATCCACCGTACTCCGTCGACTACCTGCGCGAAGTGGTCAGCGCCGAGTCTGTCGATGCTTCCGCCGCCTTCGACGAGGCCATCGGTCAGTGGCTGGAAACGACTCCGGCGACCAGTGATTTCAGCGGCGGTAATCGACTGCATCGTGAAGATTTCGACCACCCGGTACTCAACCAACAGTTGTTCAGATTGCTCGGTCATTTCGGCTCGCACAGCCGGATTTATGTCAGTGCGGGATTGGTCCCTTAACGATCGCGACGCGACACGAAAAACAACAAAAACAAGGAGGATCAGATGATCAGTACTCGATTGCGCCGGTCTGGCGCGGCGCTTCCCGGTGTCGGTTTGGCAGGGTTGCTGCAACTGTGCGCAGTCGATAGCGCGCAGGCTGTGGAGTTCAGCCTGATGGACAAGCAGGTCACCGGTTCCCTCGACACGACCTTATCGTACGGGCGCCTGTGGCGGGTGCAGGGTCGCGACAAGACTAACGATGACGTCAACACCAACGACGGCAATCGCAACTTCGACACCGGGCTGGTTTCCGAGGTGTACAAGATCACGTCCGAGCTTGAGGCCAACTATCAGAACTATGGTTTGTTCATGCGCGGCACCGCGTTTTACGACACCCAGTTGATGGACAAGCGCAACGACTACTACGACAACAACAACCCGTCGCAACCCAGCCAGAGTTACCCGCAGGACAACCACTTCACCAGCCAGACCCGCGACATCGCCGGCAGCCGCATCGAGATGCTCGACGCCTACGTGCATGGCAGTTGGGACGTTGCGCAGATGCCGGTCACCGCGCGGGTCGGCCGCCAGGTTTTCAACTGGGGCGAGGGGATTTTCTATCGCGGCGGGATCAACACCACCAACCCGGTGGACGCTGCCAAGTACCGCTTGCCCGGCGCCGAGGTCAAGGAAGTGCTGGTGCCGGTGGAGGCGCTGAGCTTCAACATCGGCCTGACCGACAGCCTGACCATGGAGAGTTTCTACCAGACCAACTGGAAGGAAACCCGCATCGATCCGGTCGGCACCTTCTACTCGCAAACTGACCTGTTCGCTGACGGAGGCAACACCGGTTACAACGACTTCAGCGGCACCGCGCTCGATACGCCGGTGCCCGGTTTTGGCAATGTCATCGGCTTGTACAGCGCGTTGGGCAATAACCCGTTGCTGAGCCAGGCCCTGCAAACCACCGGACTGTACGCCAACGGCGTGACCCCGGCGTATGGCAATACCCTCAAAGTGGCCTCGGTCGGCAAGGACTACAACGCGCGCAACGACGGCCAGTTCGGCTTTGCCTTTCGCTATATCGCCGAGCAACTCAACAGCACCGAGTTCGGCTTGTACATGGTCAATTACCACGCCAAGGAGCCGACCATTGCCGCTGACCTTGGCGGGTACAAAGGCATCGACATGGATGCCCTGACCAACCTGTTGTCCGGTGTCGCCGGCAGTCAGGCCGGGGCACTCGCCAACGGTCTGGCCACCGCTGATGTCATGGGAAACATCCAGGCGCATCGACGTTACGCCGAAGACATTCGCATGTACGGTTTCAGCTTCAACACCACGCTGGGTACGGCATCGGTGTTCGGCGAAATCGCTTATCGACCGAACCTGCCGATTGGCGTCGCGGCCACCAACGATTTGATCGGCGACCTGGCCAACGGTGCCGCCGTGGCGGTGACGGGCAAGTCGATCAATGTCGGCGGGCAGATGGTCAACCTCAACAGTGAGATCAACAACGCCGAGCGTGTGGAAGCCTTCAACACTTCGTTGGGCACTATCTACAACTTCGGTCCGACGGCCTCGTTCGACTCGCTGTTCGGCATCTTCGAACTGGCCTCCGAGCACCTGCGCGGCAGCAGCCTGCAATACACCGCTTATGACGGCAGCACCCGTTACTACGCCGGCACCGGTAATTATTCCTATGTGTCGGGCGGTGATCGTGACGATCAGGTCAACCGTGATTCCTACAGCTACACGGCAATGCTCAACGGCACGTGGAACGACGTGTACGCCGGGGTCAACGTCTCGCCTTATGTCGTCTACAAGGACGACTTCAAAGGCAACAGCTATCAGGCCGGCAACACCATCGAGGGTCGCAAGGCTTACACGCTGGGAATCAAGGCCAACTACCAGAACAAGCTCGAAGCCGAACTGCAATACACCGAGTTCTACGGCGGCGGACAGAACAACGGCATCCGCGACCGCGACAACGTCGGGTTCAACCTCAAGTATTTCCTGTGAATTCCAACTCATTCCCCCTGTGGGAGCGAGCCTGCTCGCGAAAAGGCCAGCACATTCAACATTGATGTCGACTGACACACCGCTTTCGCGAGCAGGCTCGCTCCCACAGGTTTTTGTATTTTGGAGAAGATCATGTTTCACACTTCACGACTGACAAGAACATCGTTGGCGCTCGTGCTGGGTCTGGCCGCAGGCACCGCCCTTGCCGCCATCACCCCACAGCAAGCCGAACAACTGAAAACCACCCTGACCCCCATGGGCGCCGAGCGTGCCGGCAACGCGGCGGGCACCATTCCCGCGTGGACTGGCGGCATCACCCAGGCGCCGGCCGGCTACAAACCCGGCCAGCATCACCCCGATCCGTATGCGGCGGACAAACCGCTGTTCACCATCACCAAGGCTAACCTCGATCAGTACAAGGCCCATCTCAGCCCGGGCCAGATCGCGATGTTCAACAGCTACCCCGACACCTTTCAGATGCCGATCTATCCTTCCCGTCGATCAGGTTCGGCACCGCAATGGCTGTACGACAACACTCTGAAAAATGCCACCTCGGCCAAGCTGCTCGAGGGCGGCAGCGGTTTCTCCGATGCCTATGGCGGCGTGCCGTTCCCGGTACCGAAGGACGGCATTGAAGTGTTGTGGAACCACATTACCCGCTATCGCGGTATCTACGTGGTGCGCCGCGCTTCCGAAGCGCCGGTCCAGCGCAACGGCAGCTTTGCCCTGGTGACCTCGCAGCAGGAGGCACTCTTCAACTATTACCGTCCCGGCGGCCAGTTCGCCGACCTGAAAAACATCCTGTTTTACTACCTCGCTTTTGTGAAAAGTCCGGCGCGGCTGGCCGGTGGTGCAGCGTTGGTGCATGAGATGCTCGATCAACTGAAAGACCCGCGCCAGGCTTGGGTCTACGACGCCGGCCAACGCCGCGTGCGCCGCGCACCGAACCTCGCCTATGACACGCCGATTGCATCATCCGATGGCCTGCGCACGGCCGACGACACCGACCTGTTCAACGGCTCGCCGGATCGCTATGAGTGGAAGCTCAAGGGCAAACAGGAAATCTACATTCCGTACAACAACTACAAAGTCGGCAGCCCCGACGTGAAATACGCGCAACTGCTCACGCCGGGCCACCTCAATCCGCAATTCACGCGTTATGAACTGCACCGGGTGTGGGTGGTTGAAGGCAACCTGAAACCGGGCGCGCGACACATCTATTCCAAGCGCGTGCTGTTTCTCGATGAAGACAGCTGGGGCGCGGCGCTGGTCGATCAATACGACGGGCGAGGGGAGTTGTGGCGCGTGTCGATGGCCTACCTGAAAAACTTCTACGACCTGCCAACGACGTGGAGTGCGCTGGACGTTTTCCATGACTTGCAGGCCCGCCGTTACTACGTGCAGAACCTCGATAACGAAGAAGCGGAGACCGTGGATTTTGCGCAACCGGTGCCGGAAGATGCGTATTTTATGCCGTCGGCATTGCGTCAGCGTGGCACGCGATAGAAAGGGGCGGGCAGTTTCGAGGCATGACCAGAATTCAGTGTGCTAGTCATGACGCAATCGCGGGCAAGCCCGCTCCCACAGGTATCGAGTCGGACACAAACTCTGTGAACGACCGAAAACCTGTGGGAGCGGGCTTGCCCGCGATTGGATCCAGGCTATGACTCTGACTGAAGGTCAAACGCGGAAGTGGCTGACCATCTGCTGCAACTGACCACCCAAACGCGCCAGCTCAACGCTGGACGCTGCGGTCTCATCACTGGCCGCCGCTGTCTGCTCGGACACGTCACGCACGTTGATGATGCTGCGGCTGATCTCTTCAGCCACTGCACTTTGCTGTTCAGCCGCCGCAGCGATCTGTTGGTTCATCGACTGGATGTTCGACACCGTGCGGGTGATGCTTTCCAGCGACAGGCCAGCCTTGCGGGTCAGGGCGACGCTGCTGTCAGTCAGCGCGCGGCTGTTGCTCATCACTGCCGAGACTTGCTGGGTGCCATTCTGCAAACCGGCGACCAGACCTTCGATTTCTTCGGTGGACTTCTGTGTGCGCTGGGCCAGGCCACGGACTTCGTCGGCGACCACGGCAAAACCACGGCCGGCTTCACCGGCACGCGCCGCCTCGATTGCAGCGTTGAGCGCGAGCAGGTTGGTCTGTTCAGCCACGGCTTTGATCACGTCCATGACGCTGCCGATCTTGTCGCTTTCCTGTTGCAGCACGCTCATGGCTTCGGTGGAACGCACCACTTCGCTGGCCAGACGTTCGATCTGGGCGATGGCTTCGTTGACCACTTTGTCGCCTTCACGGGCTTCGCCGTCAGCAGCGGCAGCCGCTTGCGAGGCCTCTTCGGCGTTGCGCGCGACTTCCTGCACGGTGGCAGTCATCTCGTGCATCGCGGTGGCGACCTGATCGGTCTCGACTTTCTGGCTGTTCACACCGGCGCTGGTCTGCTCGGTGACGGCCGAGAGTTCTTCAGCGGCGCTGGCGATCTGGGTGACGCCATCGCGGATGCCGCTGATCAAGTCGCGCAGGGTCACGCCCATGCGCGCGATGCCTTGTTGCAGCACACCCAGTTCGTCACGGCGGGTGACGGTGACGTTCTGGGTCAGGTCGCCGCTGGCGATACGCTCGACCACGGCCAGGGTGTCTTGCAGCGGACGGGTGATCTGACGGGTGATGATCACGGCGGCAATCACGCCAACCAGCAGGGCCAGCAGGGTGCTGATCAACTGGAAGGTGCGCGCCTGGGCGCTTTCGATGTCGCGACGGTCGAGCTGAATCTGATACAGCTGCTCGCTCAGGGCGACGATGGTGGTGCCTTGATCAGTCATTTCCTTGCGGGCCTGTACGGCTTCGCTGTTGGCGTTTTTAAACGCCATCAAGGCGCTGCGGTAATTGACCAGCGCGGTTTCCAGCTGACGCAAGGCGTCTTGCTGGCTGTCGGCAAAATGCACCTGCAATTGCTTGAGGCTGGCGATCGCCACGTCCAGTTGGCCGACGGCTTTTTGTTCGGTTTCGGCGTTGCTGGAGGCGGTGTAGCCGCGTACTTCGTAGCGCGCGAGGATGAACGCTTCCTTGGCCGTGGTGATGGCCTGGAACTGTTCGAAACGCTGCTCGCTCATGGCCATTTGCTGGACGCGGTTGCTGATCGATTCGATCAGGTTGTAAGCGGTCTCGGCGTTGGTGCTCATGGTGTCGCGGGCGCTGCTGCCGGTGCGGTAGGCATTGCGCATTTTGTTCAGCGACGTCTGGTATTCAGCGATGGTTGCTGCCTGTTCCTTGAGCAGTTTGACGTTTTCCGGGCTCTTGAAACTGTTGATCAGCTTCTGTTGTTGCGCGGCGAAACCTTCAAGGGTGGTCTGCACGTTCTGCGCGGCGGTTTCATCGCCATTGGTCAGCATGTATTGCAGGCGCACCACACGCAGTTTGGTCAGACCGGCGTTGAGCTGGGTGATGTCGCTCATCCAGTTGCTGCGGTCGATCAGACCGCCGAGGCTGGTCCAGCCAGTCAGGGCCAGCACGCAGGTCAGGGCCAGCACGAGGCCGAAGCCCAGGCCCAGTTTCATGTTCACGCTGATGTTGCCGAACCAGCTATTCATCACAATTCCTCCAGAAACATAGGGTTTCTTGATCGTCAGTTAGGCTGGAAGATTGTTGTTTTTTTCGAGCCAGCAAGGGTGTTAGCAGGTGTTTATCGGCCGCAAATGCTAGAGCTGAAAGGTTTTTGTCGGACAGAATTTGTAACAGACGATCCCAAGACTTTTTTCACATGGGTTTCACCCGCTGCCCACGCGAGCCTCTGTAGTTTCGTCGCATCGAATGACAAGTGATGCTGGCTGGCGAGGCGGTTTTTTGTGGAATTGAGACTGAGTCTGTTCGGCGTCAAACGCTCGATCGATCTGAGCGGTTTGGCGCGTTTTCGCAACACCTGGGTGGTGTTGGCCGCGTCGGTGTTAGTGATTCCGCTGACGTTGTGGCTGCTCGCCCCGGCAGCGGTGCCAGACCTGGCCCACGGCAACGTGGCTGGCGCGCAGGCGTTGGCGGCGGGTTGGGCCAAGGGCGACATGATCGTGCTGGTGCGCCATGTCGAGCGTTGCGACCACTCCAAAGCGGCGTGCCTGAGTGGCAATGACGGCATCACGGATCGCTCACGCAGTGTCGCGGTTGCCGTCGGCGCGCAGTTCGAGCAACTCGGGCTGAGCAACGCCGACATCTATAACAGCCCGATGGTGCGCACCGTGCAGACCGCCGGTTACATGTTCAACCGCGCTGCCAGCGGCGAAGACTGGTTGATCAGTTGCAAGGGCCGCATGTTGCAGGACGCGCTCGCGCACAAGGTGCCGGGCCGCAATCTGATTCTGGTGACCCACAGCGAATGCATGGGGCAAATTGAAAAAGACCTGAAAGTCCCGGCGTCCGATCCCGGTTATGGGTCTTCGCTGTTTGTCTCCGCTGCCAGCCCGGCGGCCCCCAAAATGCTCGGCTTTATTGAAGCCTCCGACTGGCGCACGGTAACGACTCAATGAATTCACGTTTTTACGCTTACAACTTCGGCATCCCGCTGATCTGCGCGGCGCTGGTGTTTTTCATGTTCGACATGACTCACATCGACATCGCTTTCAGTAATCTGCTGTTTGACCCGCTGACCCACACGTTCCCGCTCGACAAGATTCATTTCTTCGAAAAGCTCACCCACAAATGGGCCCGGATCATTCCGAACTGGACGGCGGAAATCGCTCTGATCGGGGCGATGCTGTCGGTGGTCTGGCCGTTGGTCAATCCGCAGAAGCGTCCGCGGCTTGGGGCATTTCTACAGCGCTGCAAAGTCGCTCCGCTGCTGCGCTTTACCGCCGATCACCGTAGGGATTTTCTGTTTGTGGTGGTGGCTTTCGCGGTGTGCACCGGCGTGATCCACTTTCTCAAAGCGCACACCAGCGTTTATTGCCCGATCGAGACCACGTTATACGGCGGCAAAATGGCTCATATCGAGTGGTACAACAATTTCCAGTTGTTCCATGAGGCGGGTGAGGGGCGTTGCTGGCCGGGTGGGCATGCGTCGGGTGGCTTCACCATGCTCGCGTTGTACTTTGTTGCGCGGCGCTATCAGTGGCGGTTTTCCAGTGCCATTTTGTGGGGCTCGTTGTTGCTGGGTTTCGTTTACGGCACGACGCGGGTTCTGCAAGGGTGGCACTACATGTCCCACACATTCTGGGCAGGGATTTTTGTCTGGCTGGCGTGTTTGCTGACGGCGCTGGCGTTTTATGGCCGGGCGCGGCTGCAGAGGCCGGTGTTGCACAAGCATCAACAGCGAGTGCCTGCCAGCATCCTGGCAACTCCCTTGAGCAACGAATAACCCTGTGGCGAGGGGATTTATCCCCGATGGACTGTGCAGCGGTCCTTTCTTTTGAATCAAAAGAGAGGGCCGCTACGCGCCCCATCGGGGATAAATCCCCTCGCCACAGGTAGGTTTCGGACAGGCGTCAGTCGCTGACGAAGTAGTACGCCTGCCGTCCGACCATCATGGTTTTCAGCACTTTCAGTGGCGCGGCGGGTTCAGTGTCCGCCGAGATCACCGCCACGTTCGTTGATGCAGCGCTGAGGAAGTCCTGCAACTGCGCCTCTGTATCCAGTCCCTTCAGCACACTCTGCGTATAGAACACGCTGGCGCCACCGACCCGCTCGTTTGCCTGAAACAGCGCGACTTGATGACCGTCGGCTTGCAGCGATTGGATGTGGTCAGTCAATGGCAGGAACGATAGATGCTTATCGGCGTTTGGCAGTGCCCACTGTGCGGCGCCCAGATAGCCAGCAATCACCACCGTCAGTACGGTTGCCGCCAGCGCCTGACGATGACGAGCGATTCTGCCTGGAAAAGAGTTGGCCGATTCGTACGTTTTCAACTTCTCGAGCAACACCCACGCATATTCAGCGGCGATCACCGCTGCCGCTGGTGTCATCGACATCAGGTACACCGTGCGCTTGCTCGACGCCAGGGTCAGCATGATGAACTGCGCAATTATCCACAGGCTGAAAAACAGTAGATAACGATTGGCCTTCAGTTCTTTACGGAAATGCCACAGCCCCAGGTACACCAGAATGTTCCACGGCAGAAACGCTTCCGGCAGCTTGGCGAGGTAGTAATAGAACGGCTCATAGTGTCCGGCTTCGACGAACGATCCGCTGAAGCGTCCGACGCTGTTGGTCAGTAACACTTCTTTGACCGCTTGCGCGCCGCCATGCTGATAAAGCACGGCAAGCCAGATCAGCAACGGGATCAGCCCGACGGCCGTCAATAAACCAGGGCGCAGCCAGGCGCCGATCTTCAGGCGTTTGTCCAGCAGGTTATCGGCCAGCAGGTAAGCAAAAATCACCACACCCGGCATCGCCAGCCCGAGCACGCCTTTACTCAAGGTTGCGATGGCGATCCCGATGACAAATAGCAGCGAATTGCCGACACTCGATGCTCTTTGCGCCTGAAAAAAAGCCAACAATGCCGCTGTCACGCCGAGCGCCAGCAGCGCATCCTCGCCGACCCCGCGCACGTTGCTCCAGTAACTGGCCATGGTTGCCAGCAGCATCCCCGCCGTCCATGCGACGATTTTTGGCCGCCCGAAACGTCGCAACATGCCGTACAGCAGCATCACGCTCAGTAATCCGGCCACCGCCGAAGCCAATCGCACCGCCCAAGGCGAAACACCGAACACGCGCATGGCGCCGGCGTCGAGCCACAAACTCAGCGGTGGTTTTTCCAGAAACGGTTCGCCGAACAGGCGCGGCGTCACCCAGTCATTGTCCAGGTGCATCTCCATGGCGATCCCGGCGACGCGGGCCTCGGTGGAGCCTTGTAATTGATGGTTACCCAGCGCAAAGAAAAACAGCAGGGCGGCAAGCAGAAACAGCGAAGTGACGGCACGCGACATGGCTTTCAGGCAACCGAAAGGGGCGGGAGGCCTGAGCATACTGCGCCAATGCTTAACAAATTGTGAAACTCACGCCAACCGTCGCGACCAGCGCTTGTCGGGTGTTTCGAACGTTGAGTTGACCAATGCCGTCAGCACATGATCCTGCCAGCGCCCGGCGATGTTCAGATACGCCTTGGCGTAGCCTTCACGCTCGAAACCCAAGCGCTCCAGCAGTCGCGCACTGCGGTCGTTACCGGGAATGTAATTGGCCATGATTCGGTGCAGGTTCTGGCTGTCGAACATGTAATCGATGCCCGCTTTCAGGGCTTCTTGCATCAAGCCTTGGCCCTGATGGCCCTCATCGATGTGATAACCCAGATAACACGCCTGAAATGCCCCGCGAATAATCCCGCTGAAATTACACGCGCCGATCATCTGCTGGCCGTCCGGAGTGAGCAGGGCGAAATGCATCGCCAGTCCGGCCTCGAAGGCGCTGGCCTGGATGTCCAGGCGTCGGCGGATTTGCTCAGTGGAAAAGTAGTCGGTGGTGCGGATTGGTGACCACGGTGCAAGGTGGCGCAGGTTACGCCGGTAGAAATCGCTTTCCAGTTCGGCCTGATCCGGGGCGAGTATGTCGAGCGTCAGGCGCTCGCAGGATAGGGTCAACAGCGACATCGGACGCTCCGGTCAGTGGTATCAAAGGACAGAATTGCCCGCTGCGGCAGAAAATACAAACCGCTCTATAAATTCTGGCCACTCATTGCACATTCAGATAACGATGATGCTTTGTAGGAGTTGCCGAAGGCTGCGATCTTTTGATCCTGCTTTTAATTGAAAGAGCAACGTCAAAGGATCGCAGCCTGCGGCAGCTCCTGCATTGGCGGTGTAATGTCAGGGAGAGGGTGATGGAGTTTGCGTTTACCGTCGGCACTGAGTCGCTGACATTGAGGTCTCCGGATCCGGCATTGTGCAAAGCGTTCCAGCAAGCGCTGAACGTCAGCTATCCACAGCACGCGGAGTTCCTCGCCTGGGCCCGACCGCACACCACCGAGGTGCAGGCGCTGGAATCTTTGCTACAGGCCCGTGACGACTTCAGCAGTGAAACCGCTGAGCGCCGGTTGTTCATCATCAGTGCCGACGGGCAAGCCATCATTGGCTGCATCGGCCTGAAACCGCGCCAGCGTGATCGCTTTGTTGTCGGCTACTGGGCCAACACGGAGCATTCCGGCAATGGCTACATGCGCGCCGCTCTTGCGCGTTTGGTGAGAAGTTTGCCTGACTCAAGGTTTTACCTGACCACTTCGTCGGCCAATACGCGCAGCCAACGCTTGGCTCAATCGGCGGGATTTGCGCTGATCAGAATTCATCCACAGGCCCGCCATTCTTCACGCCACGGCGTGCAGGACACTTATGTGTATCGCTTCGACGGCAAACGGCAGGCAAAAAAAAGCCCGCAGGAGCGCGGGCGAACCGTAGTTTCTTGAATGAGCGAGTGGACTGTACAGGTTTGAATGTGAAGGGGCAGTGAAGAAAAATTCATCTCGTTCACGACCGCTCCCGCCCTGCCTAAGGCGTGTGATCCGCGGCAAAATCAGCCTCTGATCGCGCCTGCAACCGTCCTTTACGGCAGGCCATCTGGAAGCGCTCAAAGTCGCGCTCATTCTGCGCGGTGTAATGTTGCGCGTACTTCAAAACGGCATCGGCCAGCGCATCGCCCTTGCCGATGTAACCGCTGATTTGCGCGGCGAGGCCGGAGGCTTTGGCATGCGCGCGGGCCAGTGCGCGACCGCAAATGCGTCCATAGGCGGCAAACGTTTCAGCATCGAAGGTTTCCAGTTCGGCGGAGATTTTCATATCGCGTAATTGCCGCACGTAAAAGAACCGCCCGCTGGGCCCGGTGGTCCAGCCGAGAAACAGGTCGCTGGCCGCTTGCATCAAACGCTGGCCCTCGACCACACGCTGCCCCTCATGGCGCACCCGCGACTTGGCTTTGACGTAATCCGCCAGCACCGAGCGCCGCGCCTCCTTGAATTGCAGGAACAGCGGAAACGCTTGATCGTCGGTTAGCAGCGCCACCAGGCAACGCGTGCCGACACTGCCGACACCGACCACTTTGAACGCCAGATCCTGAACGTGAAACCGTGACAGCAATTCACGCCGGTCAGGTTGCAGCGTGGCTCGATAGTCACGCATGAACGTGTCATACAGCGGTCGCCAGTCCGACAACCGCAGCCAGTCATCCTCGGCGTCGAGCAGCGTGGTGTTTTTGTGCAGATGGAAAATTTCCGGCAAGTCATCACGAATAATCAGACGTCCATGGGCATCGCGCTCACTGATTTTCGGTAGCAATTGGGCATGGGTGCGCCGCTCGGCCTTGGCGATCGCACGCTCCACATGCTCAAGGGTGCTTTTGCGTGCCTGCTGGAGCAGATCGTTGTAGCTGATGGACTCGTACCAGTTCTCCAGCGAACTTTGCTCGGCACACTCGAGCAAGGTCGTCTGGTAGGCGCCGACCACGTCGCGGCACACGGTCTCCTCAACCGATTCGCCGTGGCGCAAGTCACGCGCGGCCACCACGAAACTCGCGGCAAGGCGTTTCAGATCCCATTCCCACGGCCCGGGATGCGCTTCATCGAAATCGTTGACGCTGAACAGCAGATTGCGTTCGGGCGTGGCAAAACCACCGAAATTCATCAAATGACAATCGCCACAGATCGGCAACGTCAGCCCCATGTTTGGCGTACTCGACAGATCATGAGCATGCAATAACGCATTGCCGCGAAAGAACGTGAACGGCGAAACCAGCATGCGCCCGTACCGCAATTCGACCAGCGAGGCGACGCGGCCCTGGCTGGATGCCTTGATCAGCGGAATCGGGTCGCGGTTCATCTTGCCCGTACTCGCCTGAGAGCTGCGCGAACAATTCTTGCGGGCGTCCTTGCCTTGTTGCATGCGATCTTGAAGGCTGGTCATGGGGGCTCGTTCTGACGGGGGCGGCGCTGTGAGTGTAGAAGCGCTTCTGCGGTTTATCCGTCTGTCTGCAACGAGCGGTTGCCGTTCAATACTCCGTGACCTTGTCCTCACGCAAAATCCACCCGGCCTCGCCAGCCATCAATTTGTACTGAACCTGCCGCATCTTTCCCGTCCGGCCCGCATTGGCACCCGCGCTGTCATACACCGGGAAGCGTCGCACCAGCCTGTTCTCGACTACCGCAAACGCGTCCTCCCCCTGATACCCCTCGGCCGTTTTCGGATTGTCGCTGACCGGGGGCAGATAGATTTCGCTGAGGGATTTTTTGTTGTTGGCCGAATAGGCGACCAACCCTCCCGGCATACCGCGACCTGGCGCGCGCGTAGCGATGTAGATCTCGGGTGAGCCGTCATTGTTGAGGTCGGCAACTTCGGCACGGACGATGTTGCCCGTGAGTGGCTGGGTCAGCAGCGAATTGTCGATTTCCAACCCCTTGGGCTCGATGCGCAAAGTGGGTTTGCCATCGACCCGATCCTCTTTCAGGTGAAAGTTGATGCCCTGCAACGCCAGGTTCTGCTCGAATGGCGAGTTGTTATCCGCTGCGTCGCCGTTGGAGAGGATCAGGGTGATCCCGTAGTTCGCGACTTCATTACGCCGTGCAGCATTGCGCATGAGATAAACCTGCACCGTGTACTCACCGTCGGCGGGCAACGAGCCGATGAAGTGATTGCCCTTGACCGAGCCGTTGAACAGCGCGGAGTCAGAACCCCTGGCGGCGATATTGAAATAGGCGGAGGTGTTGGAGGGCTTGAAGTCCACCGTCAGCACCTGCCCGGCCTTGGCGTTGAGTTTGTACTCTGCGGTTTTATAGCCCTTGATCGACTGTTTGAACTGCACGCTGCCATAACCGCTTTTGTAATTGACCTGCTGAATCCTCGGCGGAATGTCGGCGGTGGCTGCGTGGGCCGAAAGAGAAACGAGGGCAGCCAGTATGGCGCCGAGCCAGATGTTCATGAGCGTCCTTCGGGTAAATGGTGGCGGGGAGAATGATCACCAGAGTTGGGTGCATGGGCTTTGCAGCTTTTCCCACGGATCACAAAGTTCGGTTGTTGGATCACACGCCGTAGCGTTTGTTACCTCCAGAAGTGATGCAATACCGACCACCACGCGGGCCGATACACACGTTTCCTGACGAGCATGAACAAGATGAACCGTAACTGGGTGATGCCTGCCGATACTGTTTGGGCGGGGAGGCGAGCGGTGCAGATGGTGCTTTGGAGACCGTAAAACAGGTGGCCCCCGTGCATAACTTGCTGGACGACAACCACCTTGCGGGCTGTCCGTCAGCGCTTACGCGAACCCATTCATTTTGCCGTTCATATATTTGAACCTGAGTTCCCCGTTTCAGGCTGGAGACGACTTTACCAGCGGGTCGGTCGCGTTGATTGAGCTTGTCTGCGTTTACGTATTGATCGCTAACGGGCTGGGGTGCCGGCGCCTCGGGATTACTCACGAGCGGAGCCGGTGTCGATATCAGATTCTGAGAGGGCGTCACGACGGCAGCAGGCTTGGTCGCTGTAGGCGTTTTCTCGCCGAACAGCCAGAAAATGCCCACCAGTATGATGAGGGGAACCAGCCACGGCTGAGATTTCTTGCGCATATCCATTGCTCTCCAGTGATGGCACCACAGCCATTGCCTGTCTTCAAGGTAGGCGATTCTCGCCCACCTCGCCTGATGCTTATTCATTGGACAGCGCTATGCATCATCGTCCTGGGCACAGAGGTTTTGGCTTGCGTGATGTTCATTGGGTCGGCCGCCGGAAGCGGTTAGCAGAGCTGGGCGCCTGACGGCGAGAGGGTGTAACCGGCATTTTTTGCCGAATTTCAGGTACAAAAAAAGACGTCCTTGGACGTCTTTTTTTGTTGAGTTGGTGGAGCCGGGGGGATTTGAACCCCCGTCCGCCAGTACTCCGCTGTCGGTACTACATGCGTAGCCGTTTCTATTAAGTTAACCCTCAGCGACCCGAAGGGCAGGGTGCTTTGGGCGAGTTGTGTAAGTTTTAGCCGATTCGTCCACAACGTACTGCACGGCGATTCTGTTCTATATGACAATCACTTTGGGTTTACAGACATCCCCTGGTGATTGCTGGACCCGAAGGTACCAGAAGCTCAGGGCTAAGGCTGCTTACGCAGCGAGAGCGAATTCCTGGCCGTAGTTTTCGTCATTGGCAACTATAAGTAGTTGCAACAGTGGATTTACGACTTCTGTTACCAAGTCGGCATGCACCTAAAGTTTCGCAACCGGCGTCGAATCCTAAACGGCCCCGAACTCATTGCTCAGTACATCTGTTTGAGCAACAAGCCTGCGCAGTGTACGTCAAACCGTGGTGGAAGGCCAACCCGAAGGTTGGCTTCCTGGTGTGTCAGTTGCGTGTTGGATTGCGGATCTGCATTTTTGTGATCAGGCCATTGGTGACTTCAACGCATTCCTTGTCGTTCCCGGAAGCCTGTGCCGACTGTGCTTTTTCCTGAGCCTCTTTGACGTTGTTCATCGAGGTTTCCGGAATGGAAGGCTGGCTGGTCACAAAGTCTTTAATGGTTTGAAGATTCCCGGCACACAGGTCTTTGTCTGCCGCAAACACCGGCGACGCCAGAAGTGCACCAGCGATGAACAATCCAGCAATTGCAGAATGCTTCATGGGTATCTCCTTGAACGATGGGGGCTCGGTGCTGCCGGACGGTCTGGCGGCGATGCCGAGGTCATGACAGGCCACGTTAGTGTAGTGCCTGTTTAATCGACCGCCACGGCACGCAGGAATTCGGTTTTTTTTACATTTGGTAAGAAAAGGCCATCGCACCAAATCCCAGGCCGATGACGCTGAACCCAAGGTTGGTCAGCCCATGCATCATTTTTTGGTGTCACCAGTGGTTTTCTGGATTTCCAGAATGGTTTGCTGGGTTTCCGCCAGGCAGTCGTCGATCTTGCCTTGAGCTTTGAGGGCCTGGGCTTTACTCACGCTGGCCGAGACGCGTGCATTCAGTTCAGGCGACGATTGGTATTGCGCCTTGGCGTTGTTGATCGTCTGCAAATTCGCTTCGCAGAGGCTGGTTGGCTTGTCAGCGGCAAACGAAGTGGAAGCCATCATCGAGGCAGTGACGAACAGGCCTAACAGTACAGAACGCTTCATGAGTATCTCCTTGCACTGAGGAATCCACACTTCGCTGACCATGAGGGCCGGTCACCGAAAGAAGGAACGGCCCCGAGTGTTCGGGGCCTGTTCTGTGGACTGCGGCCTTGCTCAAGGGTTCTACTTTTCTTCAGCGGGCCTTTACTTGAGTGACCCGGTCGACCAGATAAACCAGGCCGTGATAGTCGATCCCGCCATGTTGCGTCAGACCGATTTCGCAAGTGCGGCTGGTGGAAATCCCCTCGCTGCAATGCTGTACCGCGTCCTTGAGTGTGCGCAGTGAATGGCTGTTCAGCTCCGGCGTGGTGAAACCTTTGTCACCGGCAAATCCACAGCAGTGAATACCTTCCGGGATCACCACGGTTTTGCTGCACTTGCGCGCCAGATCGATCAGCGCCTGAGCTTCGCCCAGATGCTGAGTGCTGCACGTCACATGCACGGCAATCGGTGCGTCCTGCGGGGTAAAGTCCAGTCGATCGAGAAGATGCGTACGAATGAATCGCACCGGGTCGTACAGATCCAGGCGAACATCTCCGACATCCTGCACCAACCGCAACGTGCATGGGCTGGTGTCGCAATAGATCGGATCGAGCCCGCCGCGACTGGCGTGGAGCAGAGCGCTGATCAGTTCCTGACGCTTGTGTTCCGCTTGCTCTGCATACCCCTTGGACGCGAACGGCTGACCGCAGCAGAGGTTGTCCTGATTGTCCGGGAACACCACTTGGTAACCTGCCTTTTCCAGCAGCCCACGGGTTTTGTCGTACAACGACATCTGCTCTTTGTCGCCCGCCGCCGGGCCCATAACCCGCGATACGCAAGCCGCCAGATACACCACGCGGGGGCGCTCGTCCGACACGCTCGGGCTGAAGCGAATGGCCTTCTCCGGTTGCGGCATCGCATTGGTCCACAGCGGCACCTGGCCTTTGGACAGGCGCGTCAGCGTTGCCGAAAGCTTCGCCAGACGCGGCGCGCCGAGCATCATCCGCGCACCGTTGGCCACGTGTAGGGTGAAGCGTGCACCTTGCAGCGTTTTGGCGAAGTTTCCTTCAATCCAGTCAGCGGTTTTCTGATGCGTGGCGTGTCGGCCTCGAAGCTTTTTCACCAGCTCGCCGGTGTTGATGCCTACAGGGCAACGTTGCGCGCACAAGCCTGTTGCGGCGCAGGTCTCGATGCCTTGGTATTCGTAAGCTTTTTCCAGTTCAGTGGTGTCGACCCCAGCGCGTTTTTTCGCCTGAATATCCCGCCAGATCACGATGCGCTGACGCGGACTCAGGGTCAGCCCTTTCGACGGGCAAACCGGTTCGCAGAAGCCGCACTCGATGCACTTGTCGACAATCTCGTCGGCCGCTGGCAACGGTTTCAGGTGCTTGAGATGGATCTGTGGATCTTCGCTGAGCACTACGTCCGGATTGAGGATGCCGTTCGGGTCGAGCAGGCGTTTGAGCTGCCACATCAGTTGGTAGGCGTCGCTGCCCCATTCCAGCTCCACGAACGGCGCCATGTTGCGCCCGGTGCCGTGTTCGGCTTTCAGTGAACCGCCGAACTCCACCGCTACCAATTGCGCGACGTCGTCCATGAACGCCTGATAGCGTGCGACTTCTTCCGGGCTGTTGAAGCCTTGGGTGAAGACGAAGTGCAGATTGCCTTCCAGCGCGTGTCCGAAAAGGATCGCTTCGTCGTAGGAGTGTTTGTCGAACAGCTCGATCAAGCGGTTCACCCCGATGGCCAACTGTTCGACCGGGAAGGTCACATCTTCGATGATCACCGTGGTGCCGGTTTTGCGCACCGCGCCGACGGCGGGGAAGGTGTCCTTGCGGATTGCCCAGAGCTTGGCGTTCTCGGTTGGGTCTTCGGTGAAATCGACCTGTTTTTCAACCGGGAATCCACTGAGCGACGCCATGATCTGCGCCAGTTGCTCCTGCAGCAAAGTGGAAGAAGCCGCGCGGGATTCGATCAGCAGCGCGCAGGAATTATCCGACAGCTGTTGTACGAAAGCGGGCATGCCCGGTTTGTCCTGTACCGAACGCAGGCTGCGTCGATCAAGCAGCTCCAGCGCGGATACCGGTTGGCTTTTCAGCACGGTCACCGCGTTGCAGCAGGTTTCCACATCCGGGAACACGATCAGCGCCGAGGCCTTGTTCGGGTGATCGATGACGGTGTCGTAAGTCACTGCACTGATGAAACCGAGAGTGCCTTCTGAACCGACCAGCAAGTGGCTCAAGATATCCACAGGCTCATCAAAATCCACCAAGGCGTTGAGCGACAGGCCGGTGGTATTTTTCAGACGATATTTGTGGCGGATTCGAGCAGCGAGTTCGGCATTGGCGCGGGTCTCGCGACCCAATGTCGCCAAGCGCTCGAGCAGTTCGCCGTGGCTTGCGTGGAATGCCGCAACACTGTCAGCGTCTTCAGTGTCCAGTCGCGTGCCGTCAGCCAGTACCAAGCGAATCCCGGCGAGTGTGTGATAGGTATTTTGCGCAGTGCCGCAGCACATGCCACTGGCGTTATTGGCGACGATGCCGCCGATTTTGCAGGCGTTGATCGACGCCGGGTCCGGGCCGATCTTGCGCCCGAACGGCGCCAGCCATGCGTTGGCCTGTGCGCCGATCACGCCCGGTTGCAAACGGATTTGCATGCCTTGGCCGCGGATTTCGCGAGCGTTCCAGTTATCCCCAAGCACGATCAACACAGAATCGCTGATTGCCTGCCCGGAAAGACTGGTGCCGGCGGCGCGGAAGGTCACCGGAACGTGATCGCGCTGGGCCAGTTTCAGCAGCGCCACGACTTCATCTTCCGATTCAACGCGGATCACCAGTTTGGGGATCAGCCGATAAAAACTGGCGTCGGTGCCGAAGGCCAGAGTCGACAGCGCATCATCGAAGCGGCGATCCGCTGGAATCAGTTGCTGCGCGTCACGCAGGAAATTAACCGGAAGCGTCATTGGTCCTCCAGGATCAAGACCACGAGATCTTTCGGGCCGTGTGCGCCGTAAGCCAGCACTTGTTCAATGTCAGCAGTTTTCGACGGGCCGGACACCAGCAACGCGTTGGTCGGCATGCCCTGAGCCCAGTTGAATTCCTGTTGCACCTGATAAAAGTTGTCGCGTATTTCGCTGGCCTTGAGCAGGGCGAAATGCACCGGCGGCACCAGGCTCATCAAGCGCGGTTCTTCGCGTGTTGGCCAGAGAATCAGGCTGCCGGTGGCGGCGATGGCGCCAAGCGTGCCGGTGAGGCTGGCCGGGGTGTCGTCGAACAACTCGGCTTTCCATTCTTCCATCGGGCGGTCGTAGGATTTCAGCGTCGGCAGATCAGGATTGTTCGCCCAGTGCTGAGTGATTTTTTCACCATGTGGCGTAGTGGGTGCGATCAGCAGGCTTGGCAACTGACGGTCGTGCAGCAATTGGACAAGCAGCGCCGGCCACTCAGTACCCGAGGTCATATGGATTTCGGTGTGCACCGCTTCCATCAGTTTGCGCAATTGCGGGATGCGTTGTTCGGCGCTGTAGGTGTAAGGCTGGGTCACCAGATCGACATCGAAGTTGTCAGCGATCGGTGTGGCGCCCGTCAGACTTTTGCGCAGTTTGCCGAGGATATTTTGCTTGGCACTCATCAGCGATCTCCCTGTTTGGCCAGATGCTCGCGGGCCATGTCGTGCAGTGAGCGGGCGGCGGGTTTCGGCGCGCTGTGGTTTTGCGTCCAAGGACCGATTTTGCTCGGGGTCAAGGCACGCAAGCGTGTAGCGAAGAAGCCGAACAATCGATACAGCGTCGGTGAGCTGTTGAGTGTCGCCCAGGCGTTCCAGATCAAACGTTCCTTGCGCGAATATTTGCTGCCCTGGCCGCGCATCACTTGATGGGGGCTGTCCGGTGCTTTGACGTTTTCTTCGCGCAGGCGTCGCAGGATGGCCGGTATAGGAATTTTTACCGGGCACACTTCACCGCAGGCGCCGCACAATGACGAGGCACTCGGATGGTCGGGGACTTTCGCCAGGCCGACCATGTGCGGTGTGATGATTTTGCCGATCGGCCCCGGATACACCTCGCCATAGGCGTGGCCTCCGACGCGGGTATACACCGGGCAATGATTCATGCACGCGCCGCAGCGGATGCAGTTCAGGGTCTGGCGCAATTCACTGTCGGCAAACGCCTGGCTGCGGCCGTTGTCGAGCAGCACCAGATGCACTTCCTGCGGGCCGTCGAGCTCGTGTTCCTTGCGCGGGCCGGAGATCATGTTGACGTAGGTAGTGATCGGCTGACCGAGCGCCGAACGGGTCAGCAGCGACAATAACGGCACCACGTCACGCAGGTTTTCCACAACCTTTTCGATACCGGTGACGGCAATGTGCACCGGCGGGACGGTGGTGGTCATGCGGCCGTTGCCTTCGTTTTCCACCAGCAGCAGCGTGCCGGTTTCGGCCACGGCGAAGTTGACGCCGGAGACGCCGATGTCCGCTTCAAAGAATTTCTGCCGCAAAACCTTGCGACCGATTTGAATGAGTTGGTCAACGTCCTTGGTGTATTCCACGCCAAGTTTGTCGTGGAACAAGGACGCGACCTGACCGGCATTCTTGTGGATCGCCGGCATAATGATGTGTGAAGGCTTCTCGTGGTCGAGCTGGACGATGTATTCCCCCATGTCGGACTCAAGACATTCAATGTCCCGAGCCTCGAGGAAATGGTTCATCTCCATCTCTTCGCTGACCATCGATTTGCCCTTGATCACTTGCCGCGCCTCGTGAGCGCGGATGATCGATAAGACGATGCCATTGGCCTCGTCCACCGTTTCCGCCCAGTGCACTGTCACACCGTTGCGGGTCAGGTTCTGTTCAAGTTGCTCGAGCAGGTCGGGCAACCTGGAAAGCGCACGGGCCCTGACCGAGTTGCCCAGGGCACGCAAATGTTCTCTTTCGTGGGCATCGCTGAACGACGCTGCCCGCTTGGTCATCAGTGAATCCATGGCAGTGCGGAAGTTATTCCGTAGCTGCTGATCACCCAGAGCGTTGTGGGCCCGAGTGTGGAAATCTTCTTCTACGGCGACCGTAGGAATAATCGTCGAGGTGCTCATTTCGCACCTCCGGTTCGCTGCCACAAGAAGCTGGCGAGATGTTGCCCGCGTAGCGCTTCTTTTTGTTTCTCCAATGCGCCGTTGATGTTCATCAAACAGCCGCAGTCGGCACTCAGTACCTTGTGTGCGCCGGATTCCTTCAGCGCCAGGGTCTTGTCAGCCACCATCGCGCCGGAAATGTCTGGCATACGGACGCTGAATGTCCCACCAAAGCCACAGCATTCGCTTTCGTGGTCGTGATTAACCCGCTCAACGTTGCTCAACTGGGCCAACAACTCGCGGCCGTGCAGGTGGGTATTCATTTCGCGGCGCGCTGAGCACGAAGTATGCAGCGCGACTTTGACCGGTTCGCCACTGTCCTTGAGCTGCACCTTGCAGACGAACAGCAGAAATTCGGCCAATTCGTAGGTACGGGCCGCGAGGGCCTGAACCTCTTTCAACGTCTGCGGCTCGTCCTTGAACAAGTCGGCGTAATGTTCGCGCAGCATGCCCGCGCAGGAACCCGACGGCACCACCACCGGATAATCCCCGGCAAACAGCGCCAGTTGCGAGCGCGCTACCGTCCGCGCCTGCTCGGTGTAACCCGAGGTGTAGGCCGGTTGCCCGCAGCAGCTTTGCCCTTGCGGGTATTCGACCTGAATCCCTTCGCGCTCCAGCAGGTGGATCGCGTCCATCCCTGCTTCGGGGTAGAACAGGTCGACCACACACGTCCCGAACAGGTAGACCCGCGACGGTTTCTCGCTGGGGTATTGCCGAGGTTCGGGCAGTGGCGGTGCAACGCGGGTCGCGTTCGGCACAGCGTTGTAAAAAAGCTCGCTCATCAGGCGTGTCTCCGGGTGGGCCCGGTTATCCGTCCGTTGAGGCTGCTGAATATAGAGAACGTTGCTTTCAGCAGCCTTACAGACCGGGTTGTGAATTGCTGACGCCGGAATCACGAACCAGCGTCGGTTTTATCCGTGTTGCGTGAAGGTTTAGTGCACCAGCATGCCGGTGAACCAGTAGGCCTGAGCCAAGGTGATCAGGCCGACAATCGTTGCAAAGAATAGGCTGTGCTTGAGGGTGAAGCGGAACAGATCGGATTCCTTGCCGACCAGACCGGTTGCTGCGCAGGCCACAGCGATCGATTGTGGCGAAATCATTTTGCCGGTCACGCCGCCACTGGTATTCGCCGCCACCAGCAGAGTGTCGTTGACGCCAATCTGGTGCGCAGTGGTCGCTTGCAGCGAACTGAACAGGGCGTTGGACGAGGTATCGGAACCGGTGAGGAACACGCCGAGCCAGCCGAGGAATGGCGAGAAGAACGGGAACGCTGCGCCGGTTCCGGCCAGCACCAGTGCCAGGGTTGATGACATGCCGGAATAGTTGGTGACGAAGGCGAAGGCCAACACCATGCCGATCGACAGAATAGGCCAGCGCAGTTCGTAGAAGGTTTCTTTCAAAGTGGTAAGACCAATTTTGAAATTGATCTTCAGCACCAGCATCGAGATCAGCGCGGAGAAGAAAATCGCTGTACCGGTCGCGGAAATCGGGTCGAGCTTGAACACGGCTGGAATCGCAGTCGGAGCGGCGACGATCGGTGCCGTCTTGATGACCAATTGATCAAGGTGCGGGATCGCGAAGTTGAACACCCAGCTGTACATCGAGCCGCCAGCGGCGAACATTGCCTTGAATGGCTTCAGGGTCCAGATGGTGACTAGCACGGTGAGGATCAGGAACGGCGACCAGGCTTTGAAAATTTCCCCGAGGCTGTAAGGCGAAGCCACGGTGCTGCGCTTCTGGCCGAAACCACCGACGCTGGCGGTGATCGCTGCGCTCGACGTGGCACCTGCGATTTGCGCGCCTGCGGTGCGTTTCGGCTGCCAGATTTTCAGGAACAAGGTCAGCGAAATCAGGCTGGCCAGTGCCGAGGTGATGTCCGGCAGTTCCGGGCCGATGAAGTTCGAGGTGAAGTATTGAGTGATGGCGAAGCTCAGGCCTGCGACCAGTGCGGCCGGCCAGGTTTCACGAACGCCGCGCAGGCCGTCCATCATGAATATCAGCCAGAACGGCACGAACAGCGACAGCAGTGGCAGTTGGCGACCGGTCATGGCGCCGATCTTGAACGCGTCGATGCCGGTGACTTGGCCGGCGACGATAATCGGAATCCCCAAAGCGCCGAACGCCACCGGTGCGGTGTTGGCAATCAGGCACAGGCCGGCGGCGTATAGCGGGTTGAAGCCCAGTCCGACGAGGAGAGCAGCAGTAATTGCCACTGGCGCGCCGAACCCGGCAGCACCTTCCAGGAACGCACCGAAGCAGAAACCGATCAGCAGCACTTGCAGGCGCTGGTCGTCAGTAATCGATAACACCGAACTGCGGATGACCTCGAATTGACCACTTTTGACCGTCAGTTTGTAGAGGAATACCGCTGCGACAATGATCCATGCAATCGGCCACAGACCGTAGGCGAAGCCGTAACCGGCCGCGGCGAAGGCCATGTCTACCGGCATATGGAACGCGAAGATCGCCACGGCAATCGACAGGGCGAGGGTGATGCTGCCGGCCACATGGCCTTTGAGGCGGAACACCGCCAGCGCGAGAAAAAAGAACACGATGGGAATGACGGCCGCGAGTGCGGAGACGCCGAGACTGCCGAGCGGGCTGTAGAGCTGTTGCCAGGTTTGCATATGGGGTGGCCCCTAATTGTTGTTGGTCAGGCACTGTCAGCGTTCTTGGATAATTGGTAATACCAATTTACAATCGCTGTTGGCTAGGGTAAAAGCCTTGATGTCGGTGTGTCAATTTGTCGCTCTGAAACTTTTGTCGAATCAGCGGTGCAGAAGGCAACTGATCCGGTTTTGCGAAGTGGTGTCTGATAGGTGTCGGCAGGGCGCCGATAGGCCAGAATAGAGAGCCCGGCGAGCGGTCGGGCTCGTGGAGAAATGAGTTATGGGGTTTGATCAGATACGTCAGCGCCGTTTGTCTGACGATATTGTCGAGCGACTCGAGGGGATGATCCTTGAGGGCACGCTGAAGTCCGGTGAGCGGCTTCCGGCGGAGCGCGCGCTGGCCGAGCAGTTCGGCGTATCACGCCCGTCGTTGCGCGAGGCAATTCAGAAACTGGCAGCCAAAGGCTTGCTGGTCAGTCGTCAGGGCGGTGGCAACTACGTGGTGGAAAGCCTGGGCTCGACGTTCAGCGATCCATTGCTGCAATTGCTTGAAAGCAACCCTGAGGCGCAACGGGACTTGTTGGAGTTTCGGCACACTTTGGAGGCATCGTGCGCCTATTACGCGGCATTACGCGCAACAGACGTAGATCGCGAGCGGCTCACCGCCGCGTTCGAAGAGCTGCAGGATTGCTATTCGCGGCATGATGAAGTGAGTCGAGTGGAGGAGGGCGCGGCGGACGCGAAATTCCATCTGGCGATTGCCGAGGCCAGTCATAACGCGGTGTTGCTGCACACCATTCGCGGGCTGTTCGATCTGCTCAAGCGCAATGTCGTGACCAACATCGGTGGCATGTACAAACAGCGCACGGAAACCCGCGACATGCTGATCACACAGCACCGGGAATTGTACCTGGCGATTATCGAGGGGCGCACTGAGCAGGCAAGGGAAGTCTCCAGCAGACACATTCTGTATGTGCAGGAAGTGCTGGAAGAAGTGCGGCAGGAAGTTCAGCGCATGGCTCGGGCGGAGCGGCGCAAGGGGATGTGATCAGTTGTTTCTGTGCTGATGCTGCAATAGCTTTCGCGAGCAGAGTCGCTCCCACATTTGAAATGCATTCCAGAATGTGGGAACGAGCCTGCTCGCGAATACGGCCTAAAGGCAGAAGAAATTAATCTTCCTTGCCCTTGTTGCGCACAGCGCGTTGCAGCTCACGTCCGGCATCGCGTTCACGCTCGGTGTCACGCTTGTCGTATTCCTTCTTGCCCTTGCCCAGAGCGATCTCGCACTTGACCATGTGCTTGCTCCAGTACCAGGACAAGCAGACGCAGGCGTAACCCTTTTGCTGCACCATCGCTGCAAGCTTTTCCAGCTCGCGGCGGTTGAGCAGCAATTTACGGGTACGCACCGGGTCGGCAATGACGTGGGTGCTTGCGGTCATCAGAGGCGTGATATGGCTACCCAGTAGCCATGCTTCGCCATCCTTGAGCAGTACGTAGCTGTCAACCAGCTGTAGCTTGCTTGCCCGCAGACTTTTTACTTCCCAGCCGGCCAGGACCAGACCAGCCTCGAACTTATGCTCGATGAAGTAATCGTGTCGCGCCTTTTTATTCTGCGCGATGGTCCCTGTTGGGTGTTTCTTCTGTTTAGCCATAGGGGCGGCATTATATGGAGTTGTTCCGCTGTCGGCTACGGTGATGCTGCGTGCTTGAGCAGGTTGAGTGAATCCCGGACAATGCGGCCTCTTTTTCTAACGCTTGGGCGTGATAAACGATGTCGACAGACAAGGTTTCTGTCCACGGCAGTTGGGCTAGCCGCTGGGTTTTCATATTCGCCGCGACCGGTTCGGCCGTGGGGCTGGGTAGTATCTGGAAGTTCCCCTACATGGTCGGGGTCTACGGCGGCGGTGCGTTTGTACTGATGTTTCTGGCATGTATCGCACTGATCGGCATTCCGGTCATGCTGGCTGAAACCCTGATAGGCCGGCGCGCCCGGCAGAGTCCGGCCAACGCTTTGAAGGTGCTGGCGATCGAGGCGGGGCACTCGGCCAAGTGGTCGTGGGGTGCGTTTGCCGGGATGATCACGGCATTGCTGATTCTGTCTTTCTATAGTGTGGTCGGCGGTTGGTCGCTGGATTACATCATTGATATGGGGCGTGGTGATTTTCAGGGCGTCACGGCCGATCAGGTCGGTGCCTATTTCGGTAATGTCATCTCCAATCCGTGGCGTCTGACACTTTGGCACACGATTTTTATGCTGTTGTCGGCGTTTGTGATCGCCAAAGGCGTGGTTGCCGGCCTTGAACGCAGCCTGCGCATCATGATGCCGTTGCTGTTCGTGATGATTCTGGTGCTGCTGGGTTACAGCATGACCACCGGGCATTTCATGGAAGGCGTGCATTTCATGTTCGACTTCCATCCGGAAAAGGTGCTCGATGGTTTGCTGCCCGCCATGGGTCACGCGTTCTTCTCGCTCAGCGTGGGTGTGGGCTCGATCATGATCTACGGCGCTTACATGCCGAAGAACGCGTCGCTGTCCGGCACGGTTGTCGGTGTGGCGCTGCTGGATACGTTTGTTTCACTGGTCGCCGGTCTGGCCTTGTTTCCGATTGTTTTCGCTGCCGGCCTGAACCCGAGTGAGGGCCCGGGCCTGATGTTCGTCAGCCTGCCATTTGCCTTTGGTAACGTGGCGTTTGGTCAATTGATGGGCGTTGTATTCTTCGTGCTGGTTGCCGTTGCGGCATGGAGTTCGGCAATTTCCCTGCTTGAGCCGATGGTCGCTTACCTGGTTGAACGCACCAAAGTCAGTCGCGCCTGGGTGACGTTCTGGTTGGCGTTCACTTGCTGGTTCGTCGGTTTGGGGACCGTGTTTTCCTTCAATATCTGGAAGGAAGCCAAATTTTTCGTGAACGAAGGCGGGATGTTCCACCTCTACCAATGGGGAGCGAAGAGCGGTCTGGACTTCTTTGGCGTGATCGATTTCTTCACTTCGCGGATCATGTTGCCGCTCGGTGGCCTGTGTTTCGTGCTGTTTGCCGGATGGGTGATGGGGCGTGAAGCGGTGCGTGACGAGTTGTCGATTCGTAATCCGGCACTGTTTGCCTTGTCTTTGTTCTTGATGCGCTATGTGGCGCCCATCGGCATTCTTGTAGTGTTTGCCACCCAGCTCTGGAAGTGACGCTTACATGACGACACATATTCAACGATCAGCGCTGCTGCCTTATCCGGCGCAATTCCTTTACGACCTGGTCAACGACGTGGCGCGGTACCCGGAGTTTTTGCCGTGGTGCTCCGCCGCTGAGGTTCTGGAGAGCTCACCAGAGCACATGCGCGCCAGTGTTGGCGTGGCCAAGGGTGGTCTGAGTCAGCATTTTGTCACGCGGAATACGCTGGTGCCGGGGCAGTCGATTGAAATGAACCTTGAAGAAGGTCCGTTCAATCAGTTGCACGGCGTATGGGTGTTCAAGGTGTTGAATGAGAAGGCCTGCAAAATCAGCCTAGATCTGTCGTTCGATTACGCCGGCCCGCTGGTGCGCGCCACGCTGGGGCCGTTGTTCAATCAGGCGGCGAATACGCTGGTGGATGCGTTCTGTCAGCGTGCCAAGCAGATGCATGGTTGAGTCGATGATCGAGATAGAGGTCGTGTACGCGGCCGTTGATCGTCAGGTCTTGCGTTCTGCCAGTGTGGCGCAGGGAATGACGGTTCGAGCTGCAGTGCTCGCATCGGGTATCGGTGCCGAGTTTCCCGAACTGAATCTGTCTGAGTGCCCGCTGGGTATCTTCGGCAAAGTAGTTGCCGACCCGGACGCTCGAGTCATTCAGCCGGGGGATCGCATTGAGATTTACCGACCATTGCTTGCCGATCCGAAAGAGGTGCGACGCTTGCGTGCGGCCAAGGCTGCCGAGGCTAAAGCAAAAAATCTTTGAGAAGGCCAAACGGCAGGCAATAAAAAACCCGGTATTTCCGGGTTTTTTATTGCGTCGCAAATTATTGCGGCGAGGTATCCAGCGGCTCTGGCGTTGGAACCGGAACGGTTTCCACACCATCGACATCCTTCTGGATCTGATCCAGCAAGGAACCTGGCTTGACCGGTTTTTCCGGTTTTGGCTTCTCGGCGTTTTCAGCAGGAGCGGTCACGCTAGTGCCACTGTCCTTACCGAGAATGGCTTCGTCACGGCTTACGCCCGGCATGAAGTCACCGGACAGGCTGACAAGCTGGTCGTTTGAGTTGAAATTAACGCTGACGCGTTCCTGTTGGCGTTCACCGCCACCCGGTTGCAGGCTGTACAGATAATCCCAGCGATCGGCATGGAACGTGTCGACAAGCAGAGGGTTGCCCATGATAAACCGTACTTGCGGCCGGGTCATTCCCGGGCGTAACTGGTCTATCATGTCCTGCGTGACGACATTGCCCTGCTGGATGTCGATTTTGTAAACCCCGGGGAATGAACAACCGGCGAGTGCGAGCAGTCCCACAAAGGTGAAACTGGTTAGCAAGAGCTTGGTGTTTTGCATCGGTGGGCGACTTCCACTATCTTGGCTGGGACAACGTAAACGCCGATCATACCCGCATTAAGAGAAGCTGCGAAGCAGCATCGCGAGAAAGCTAACCATGGTTGAAAATAGCGAACTACGCAAAGCCGGCCTCAAAGTGACCCTGCCACGGGTCAAGATCCTGCAAATGCTCGACTCTACCGAGCAGCGTCACATGAGTGCCGAGGACGTCTACAAGGCGTTGATGGAAGCTGGTGAGGACGTCGGTCTGGCCACGGTCTACCGTGTTCTGACCCAGTTCGAAGCGGCTGGCCTGGTGGTCCGTCACAACTTCGACGGCGGCCACGCGGTATTCGAACTGGCCGACGGTGGCCACCACGACCATATGGTCAACGTGGAAACCGGTGAAGTCGTCGAATTCGTCAGCATCGAAATCGAAAAACTCCAGAAGGCAATTGCCGAGGAGCACGGTGTCGAGTTGGTAGATCACAACCTGGTGCTGTACGTACGCAAGAAAAAGTAAGCATGTCGCGCGAATTTCAGGTTCGCGAAACGAACGAAGGCGACCCAAGGGTCGCCTTCGTGCTTTCTGTCGCATGTGAATCTTAAACTTTGGCGGTAACGACCATTTTTTTCGCGTGAGCCAAGGATTCCTTGGTCAGATCGATGCCGCCGAGCATCCGCGCCACTTCTTCTATGCGATCGTTCTTGCTCAGTTTGGACACGGCGGTGTGCGTTGCTTGCTCGCCACGTACCTTGTGTACGAACAAATGCTGGTGACCCTGTGCCGCCACTTGCGGCAAGTGAGTCACGGTCAGTACCTGGCCGCGTTCGCCGAGCCGGCGCAACAATTGACCGACAATTTCGGCTGTCGGGCCACCAATGCCGACGTCCACTTCGTCGAATACCAGAGTCGGTACGCGGGATGTTTGGGCGGTGATGACCTGAATCGCGAGGCTGATCCGTGACAGTTCACCACCCGATGCCACTTTCGCCAGCGCTTTGAGTGGTTGGCCGGGGTTGGCGCTGACCAGCAACTCGACCTGCTCAAGACCGTTGGGCAGCAGTTCGTCACTGCTGTTGGCGCGCAGCTCAATGGTGAAACGACCACCGGGCATGCCCAGGCGCTGGATCTCCTGTTCCACCGCGCTGGCAAGGCTGCCCGCCGCCTGATGGCGCAGATCACTCAGTTCCCGAGCCTTTTCCTGATAGTGACGGGCAAAGGATGCCAGCTCTTCACCCAGCCGCTCGATGGATTCATCATTGGCATTGAGGGTTTCGATTTCATCCAGCAGTTTCTGCTGCATTTCCCCGACCTCGGTCGGTTGGATCCGGTGTTTGCGCGCCAGCGTATATATGGCGTCGAGGCGCTCCTCCAGATATTGCAGGCGCGCCGGATCGGCATCGAAGTTGTCGAGGAAACGATTGAGTTCACCGACGGCTTCCTCTACCTGAATCTGTGCGCTGGTCAGCAAGCTGCTGGCTTCGCCCAGGGCGCCGACGGAGTTGTTTACGCTCGACAGGCGATTAAGACTGGCGGTCAGGGCGTTCAGCACATTGCCTGAGTCGCTTTCGCTGCACTGCTCAACCACTTGCCGGCAGATACCCAGCAAGGTTTCGGCGTTGGTCAGGTTTTTGTGTTCCTGCTCCAGCTGTTCGAGCTCGTTATCGCCGAGGCCGAGATTTTCCAGTTCTTCGAGTTGGTAGCTGAGCAATTGATGACGAGCACGTTGCTCATCGCCCGAATTGGAGAGGCGTTCCAGTTCCTGGCGAGTCTGGCGCCAGCGCTGGGCAGCCAGGTGAACCTGGCGGGCCAGATCCGTGGCGCCCGCGTATTCGTCCAGCAAGCGGCGATGGGTATCGGTTTTAAGTAGCGATTGGTGTTCGTGCTGGCTGTGGATATCGATCAGCAATTCGCCGAGGGACTTGAGATCGCCAAGCGGGCAGGGCGTGCCATTGATATAGCCGCGCGAGCGTCCTTCCGAAGTGATGACCCGGCGCAGGATGCAGGGGCCGTCGATGTCCAGATCGCGCTCGGCTAGCCAGGCGTGGGCTTCGGGAATGTCGACCAGGTCGAAGGTCGCCAGAATATCGGCCTTGTCGGCCCCAGGGCGAACCACGCCGCTGTCGGCGCGATCGCCGAGGGCCAGGCCCAGTGCGTCAAGCATGATCGACTTGCCGGCGCCGGTTTCCCCTGTGATCACGCTCATCCCGCGATCGAGTTCAAGATCGAGATGTTCAACGATGGCGTAGTTGTGTACGGACAGGTGCACCAGCATAAAGGCCGCTCCCAAGCTTTAGGTCTGGTTATTTATACAGTGTTTTGTTTCGAGCTGACAATGCCCTCGCTTAGCTCGATTTGCTTGATTGATCTGAATGCTTAGCGCATCGAGGAATGAAAAATCAGCACTTTTTTGTAGGGTTAAATGCGTGAAGGCCCTTGAAGCCTGATTTTGCGGCCCCATATATCGGGGCAGAAGCGTGAGTCGAACTCGCGGACGATATTGAAAGGAGAATTCTATGGCTGACGAACAGACAGTAGATAAGCAAAACCCAGAAGCCAATCAGGCGCCCGAGGGTTCGGGTGACGACCTGGCGACCCGTGTACAAGTGCTCGAAGAGCAATTGGCCGCAGCGCAGGATCAGTCTCTGCGTGTAGCTGCCGATCTGCAGAACGTCCGCCGCCGTGCCGAACAGGACGTCGAAAAGGCGCACAAATTTGCGCTGGAGAAATTCGCCAGCGATCTGTTGCCGATCGTCGACAGCCTGGAGCGCGGCCTCGAGCTGTCGAACCCGGACGACGAAAGCATCCGTCCGATGCGTGAAGGCATCGAGCTGACGCTGAAAATGTTCCACGACACCCTCAAGCGTTATCAGCTTGAAGCCATCGATCCGCATGGCGAACCGTTCAACGCCGTTCACCATCAGGCGATGGCCATGCAGGAAAGCGCCGACGTGGAACCGAACAGCGTTCTGAAGGTGTTTCAGAAGGGCTACCAGCTCAACGGTCGCCTGTTGCGCCCGGCCATGGTTGTGGTCAGTAAGGCGCCAGCGCCAATTTCGCCTTCGATTGACGAGAAGGCTTGAAATTAGTCGCAAGGCCCCCATTTAGAAGTCAAGCGTTTAAGTGCTACCGCAGTCAGCCACCACTGCTGCGGCATCCAAATCCAAAGTTTCGGGAGAGTTAACATGGGCAAAATTATCGGTATCGACCTGGGGACTACCAACTCCTGCGTCTCCGTGCTGGAAAACGGCAAAGCAAAAGTTATTGAAAACGCTGAAGGCGCGCGTACCACGCCGTCGATCATCGCTTACGCCAACGACGGCGAAATCCTGGTAGGTCAGTCGGCCAAGCGTCAGGCTGTAACCAACCCGCACAACACTCTGTACGCAGTAAAGCGTCTGATCGGTCGTCGTTTCGACGAAGAAGTTGTGCAAAAAGACATTCAGATGGTGCCTTACAAGATCGCCAAGGCCGACAACGGCGACGCTTGGGTTGAAGTGAACGGCCAGAAGATGGCACCGCCACAAATCTCGGCCGAAATTCTGAAGAAAATGAAGAAGACCGCCGAAGACTACCTTGGCGAGCCAGTGACCGAAGCGGTGATCACCGTTCCGGCCTACTTCAACGACAGCCAGCGTCAGGCGACCAAAGATGCCGGTCGCATCGCCGGTCTGGACGTAAAACGTATCATCAACGAACCAACCGCAGCCGCTCTGGCTTACGGTATGGACAAGGCCAAGGGCGATCACACCGTGATCGTTTATGACTTGGGTGGCGGTACTTTCGACGTCTCCGTGATCGAGATCGCTGAAGTTGACGGCGAGCACCAGTTCGAAGTGTTGGCCACCAACGGTGACACGTTCCTGGGCGGTGAAGACTTTGACATTCGTCTGATCGACTACCTCGTCGACGAATTCAAGAAAGAAAGCGGCATGAACCTTAAAGGTGACCCGCTGGCCATGCAGCGCCTGAAAGAAGCCGCTGAGAAAGCCAAGATCGAGCTGTCGTCCGCTCAGTCGACCGACGTCAACCTGCCGTACATCACTGCAGATGCGACCGGTCCTAAGCACCTGAACGTGAAGATTTCGCGTGCCAAGCTCGAAGCACTGGTTGAAGACCTGGTTCAGCGCACCATCGAACCTTGCCGCATCGCCATGAAAGACGCGGGTCTGGACGTTGGCGCGATCAACGACGTAATCCTGGTCGGTGGTCAGACGCGTATGCCGCTGGTGCAGAAGCTGGTGACCGATTTCTTCGGTAAAGAAGCGCGTAAGGACGTTAACCCGGACGAAGCTGTTGCCATGGGTGCTGCGATTCAGGGCGCTGTTCTGGCCGGTGACGTGAAAGACGTGCTGCTGCTCGACGTCAGCCCGCTGACCCTGGGTATCGAAACCATGGGTGGCGTGATGACCGCGCTGATCGAGAAAAACACCACGATTCCTACCAAGAAATCGCAAGTGTTCTCGACTGCCGATGACAACCAGGGCGCTGTGACCATTCACGTTCTGCAGGGCGAGCGTAAGCAAGCCACACAGAACAAGTCCCTGGGCAAGTTCGACCTGGCCGACATTCCACCTGCTCCACGTGGTGTGCCACAGATCGAAGTGACTTTCGACATCGACGCCAACGGCATCCTGCACGTTGGTGCGAAGGACAAGGCTACCGGCAAGACTCAGTCGATCGTGATCAAGGCCAACTCCGGTCTGTCCGACGAAGAAATTCAGCAAATGGTTCGTGATGCTGAAGTGAACGCTGAAGAAGACCGCAAGTTCGAAGAACTGGCCGGCGCTCGCAATCAGGGTGACGCACTGGTTCACTCGACTCGCAAGATGATCGCTGATGCTGGCGACAAAGTGACCGCTGAAGAGAAGGTCGCAATCGAAGCTGCCGTGGTTGCCCTGGAAGCCGCTGTCAAAGGCGACGACAAGGCTGCCATCGAAGCCAAGGTTGAAGAGCTGTCGAAAGTCTCTGCTCCGGTTGCTCAGAAGATGTACGCCGAACAGGCTCAGCCTGCTGAAGGCGCGGCACCGCACGACGAGAAAGCTGAAAAGGCTGACGATGTTGTCGATGCCGAGTTCGAAGAAGTTAAAGACCACAAGTAAGTTGTTGGTCGGCCGGTTGACTGCCTTTGGGCGGTGACTGGTAGGATGTCGCCGCGCGGGAGCTAGCTCCCGCGTTGGCGTATCTGGAATACGCGAATTTTTACAGCATGCGACAACGCTCGGATGCTGGTGGTATGGCCGAAAATGCTCCTGCTTTTCGCGCCGCAAGTACCGCATGAATCAAAGACCAGGATCGTTGAATTGACGTGAGTTGGGTCCGGGCCTGTATTGGGGCTCAGCGAGTTTGGCGATCCTCAGGAGGGGTTTGCCCGACGTCCTCAAGAGTGCAGAAGACTTATGGCAAAGCGTGACTATTACGAAGTGTTGGGTGTTGAGCGTGGCTCAAGCGATGCGGACCTGAAAAAGGCCTATCGCCGTCTGGCGATGAAGCACCACCCGGACCGTAATCCCGATGACAAAGCGTCGGAAGAGCTGTTCAAAGAGGCCAACGAGGCCTACGAAGTACTGTCCGATTCCAGCAAGCGTGCGGCCTACGATCAGTACGGTCATGCCGGTGTCGATCCAAGCATGGGTGGCGGCGGTGCCGGTTTCGGCGGTCAGAACTTCTCTGACATCTTTGGCGATGTCTTCAGTGATTTCTTCGGTGGTGGTCGCGGCGGTTCCCGTGGCGGCGCTCAGCGTGGCAGCGATTTGCGCTACACCCTGGAGCTGAACCTGGAAGAAGCGGTGCGCGGTACGTCGGTGAATATCCGCGTTCCGACGCTGGTCAATTGCAAGCCGTGCGATGGTTCTGGCGCGAAGAAAGGCTCGTCGCCATCGACCTGCCCGACTTGCGGCGGTATCGGTCAAGTGCGCATGCAGCAGGGCTTTTTCTCGGTGCAGCAGACCTGCCCGCGTTGCCATGGCCAGGGCAAGATCATTTCCGATCCGTGTGATTCCTGTCACGGTGACGGTCGTGTGGAAGAGTACAAAACCCTGTCGGTTAAAGTGCCGGCCGGCGTCGATACCGGCGACCGCATTCGTCTGTCCGGTGAAGGCGAAGCGGGCACGCAGGGCGGACCAACGGGTGACCTGTACGTGGTCATCAACGTTCGTGAGCACGATATTTTCCAGCGCGATGGCAAGCACTTGTTCTGCGAAGTGCCGATCAGCTTCGTCGATGCGGCACTTGGCGGCGAGCTGGAAATTCCGACCCTCGACGGTCGCGTCAAACTGAAAATCCCCGAAGGCACTCAGACCGGTAAGCAATTCCGTGTCCGTGGCAAAGGCGTTGCGCCAGTACGTGGTGGCGGTGCGGGCGATTTGATGTGCCGCGTAGCGGTCGAGACGCCGGTCAATCTGAATCGTCGTCAGCGTGAATTGCTGGAAGAGTTCCGCGGCTCGCTGGCGGATGACAACAGCCACTCGCCGAAAACCACCGGTTGGTTCGACGGTGTGAAGCGTTTCTTCGGCGATCTGTAAGGAGTCGGCATGCGACGTATAGCTGTGATGGGCGCCGCCGGGCGCATGGGCAAAATTCTGGTCGAGGCCGTGCAGCAGCGCGCGCCACTGACCGGTCTGACTGCTGCGATCGTTCGCCCCGGCAGCACGCTGATTGGCGTCGATGCCGGTGAGCTGGCTTCGCTGGGGCGTATCGGCGTGCCGCTGTGCGGTCATGTTGAAGCGGTAGCGGAAGAGTTCGACGTACTGATCGATTTCACCCTTCCGGAAGTGATGCTGAAAAATCTGGCGTTCTGCCGCAAGGCGGGCAAGGCCATGGTCATCGGCACCACTGGGCTGGACGCGGCGCAAAAGCAGTTGCTGGTCGAGGCGGGCAAGGACATTCCTATCGTGTTCGCGGCCAACTTCAGTGTCGGCGTCAACCTTTCGCTGAAGCTGCTGGACATGGCCGCGCGGGTGCTGGGTGACGACGCGGACATCGAAATCATCGAAGCTCATCACCGCCACAAGATCGATGCACCGTCGGGTACGGCGTTGCGCATGGGTGAAGTGATCGCCAATGCGCTGGATCGTGATTTGCAGAAGGTTGCGGTCTACGGCCGTGAAGGTCACACCGGCGCCCGCGAGCGTGAAACCATCGGTTTTGCCACCGTGCGTGGTGGTGATGTAGTGGGTGATCACACCGTGCTGTTTGCCTGCGAGGGCGAGCGCCTGGAGATCACTCACAAGGCTTCGAGTCGCATGACCTTCGCCAAGGGTGCGGTGCGTGCCGCGCTGTGGCTGGACGGTCGCGAGCCGGGTCTTTACGACATGCAGGACGTCCTCGACCTGCGTTAAGCTGTCGCTTGATCCAGCGCAAACGCCCTGTTTGCGCTGGTTTTTCACCACCGAGCGACGTCCTGTCGCATTCTCCGGCCTTTTAGGCTCATTAGCGGTGGACCAAAAAAGCCTTTTTCTGTAAGCTACAGCTTTAGTGTGTCCACTAAAAGCGCGCAGAATAATTCAGTGAAGAAGCGGGGTGACGTGTCCATACGTCACTCCGCTTTTTTACAACCTGCGATCGCCCTTTCATGCGTTATTTACGGGAGGTCTTCTTGACTAAGCCAGCCATACTTGCCCTTGCTGATGGCAGCATTTTTCGCGGCGAAGCCATTGGTGCCGACGGTCAAACCGTTGGTGAGGTGGTGTTCAACACCGCAATGACCGGCTATCAGGAAATCCTTACCGATCCTTCCTACGCCCAACAGATCGTTACCCTGACTTACCCCCACATCGGCAACACCGGTACCACGCCGGAAGACGCCGAGTCCAACCGCGTATGGTCCGCTGGCCTGGTTATTCGTGACCTGCCGCTGGTAGCGAGCAACTGGCGTAACACGATGTCCCTGTCCGATTACCTGAAAGCCAACAACGTTGTGGCCATCGCCGGTATCGACACCCGTCGCCTGACCCGAATCCTGCGTGAAAAAGGCGCACAGAACGGCTGCATCATGGCCGGCGACAACATTTCCGAAGAAGCCGCGATTGCCGCTGCGCAAGGCTTCCCTGGCCTGAAGGGCATGGATCTGGCGAAAGTCGTCAGCACCAAGACTCAATACGAATGGCGCTCGACTGTCTGGGATCTGAAGACTGACAGCCACGCGACCATCGATGCTTCCGAGCTGCCATACCACGTGGTTGCCTACGACTACGGCGTCAAGGTCAATATCCTGCGCATGCTGGTCGAGCGCGGCTGCCGCGTTACCGTGGTGCCGGCGCAAACCCCGGCTGCCGACGTACTGGCACTGAAGCCGGACGGTGTGTTCCTGTCCAACGGCCCTGGTGATCCGGAGCCATGCGACTACGCGATCAAGGCGATCAAGGAAGTTCTGGATACCGACATCCCGGTATTCGGCATCTGCCTCGGCCACCAGTTGCTGGCTCTGGCCTCCGGCGCCAAGACCCTGAAAATGGGCCACGGCCACCACGGTGCCAACCACCCGGTACAGGATCTGGACACTGGCGTCGTGATGATCACCAGCCAGAACCACGGTTTTGCGGTAGACGAAGAAACTCTGCCTGCCAACGTTCGCGCGATCCACAAATCGCTGTTCGACGGCACCCTGCAAGGCATTGAGCGCACCGACAAGAGCGCGTTCAGCTTCCAGGGTCACCCTGAAGCGAGCCCGGGCCCGAACGATGTTGCGCCACTGTTCGACCGCTTCATCAACGAGATGGCCAAGCAACGCTAAGCGTTCGCCTTGAGACTGTAGAGAGAAGCCCCTCGAGGGTGGCCCCGGCACCGGCGGCCCCTTCGAGGCTTCAGAAATCGATCAAGACGGCTTGCCGACTGACCTGCGGATTTGAGTGACAAACCCATGCCAAAACGTACAGACATTAAAAGCATCCTGATTCTCGGCGCTGGCCCGATCGTTATCGGCCAGGCCTGCGAATTCGATTACTCCGGCGCCCAGGCTTGTAAAGCCCTGCGCGAAGAGGGTTACCGCGTCATTCTGGTGAATTCCAACCCGGCCACCATCATGACCGACCCGTCCATGGCCGACGCAACTTACATCGAGCCGATCAAATGGCAGACCGTTGCCAAGATCATCGAGAAAGAGCGTCCAGATGCGCTGCTGCCAACCATGGGTGGTCAGACTGCTCTGAACTGCGCCCTGGACCTGGAGCGCGAAGGCGTTCTGGAGAAGTTCGGCGTAGAAATGATCGGCGCCAACGCCGATACCATCGACAAGGCTGAAGACCGTTCGCGTTTCGACAAGGCGATGAAATCCATCGGCCTGGCGTGCCCGCGTTCCGGTATCGCCCACAGCATGGAAGAAGCCAACGCCGTCCTCGAGACCCTTGGCTTCCCTTGCATCATCCGTCCGTCCTTCACCATGGGCGGCACTGGTGGCGGTATCGCCTACAACCGTGAAGAGTTCGAAGAAATCTGCGCCCGCGGTCTCGACCTGTCGCCGACCAAAGAGCTGCTGATCGACGAATCGCTGATTGGCTGGAAAGAATATGAAATGGAAGTTGTCCGCGACAAAAAGGACAACTGCATCATCGTCTGCTCGATCGAGAACTTCGATCCGATGGGCGTGCACACCGGTGACTCGATCACTGTTGCCCCGGCTCAGACCCTGACCGACAAGGAATACCAGATCCTGCGTAACGCCTCTCTGGCGGTACTGCGCGAGATCGGCGTGGAGACTGGCGGTTCCAACGTTCAGTTCGGTATCTGCCCGGACACTGGCCGTATGGTCGTGATCGAAATGAACCCGCGTGTATCGCGTTCCTCGGCGCTGGCTTCGAAAGCCACCGGTTTCCCGATCGCCAAAGTCGCCGCCAAACTGGCAGTGGGCTACACCCTCGACGAACTGTCGAACGACATCACCGGCGGCAAGACCCCGGCGTCCTTCGAGCCGTCCATCGACTACGTCGTGACCAAGCTGCCACGTTTCGCCTTCGAAAAATTCGCCAAGGCTGACGCGCGTCTGACCACGCAAATGAAATCCGTCGGTGAAGTCATGGCCATCGGCCGTACCTTCCAGGAATCCCTGCAGAAAGCTCTGCGCGGTCTGGAAGTAGGCGTTTGCGGTCTGGACGAGAAAGTAGACCTGAGCAACCCGGAAAGCATGAGCGTGCTCAAGCGCGAACTGACCGTGCCGGGCGCTGAGCGTATCTGGTACGTGGCGGACGCAATGCGCGCCGGCATGAGCGTTGACGACATCTTCAGCATGACCATGATCGATCGTTGGTTCCTGGTGCAGATGGAAGATCTGATCAAGGACGAAGAGAAGGTCAAGACCCTGGGTCTGACCAGCATCGATCGCGACCTGATGTTCAAGCTCAAGCGCAAAGGCTTCTCCGATCAGCGTCTGGCCAAGCTGCTGGGTGTGACCGAGAAGAGCCTGCGTACGCATCGTCACAAGCTGGAAATTTTCCCGGTCTACAAGCGCGTTGACACCTGCGCGGCCGAGTTCGCCACTGATACCGCTTATCTGTACTCGACGTACGAAGAAGAGTGCGAAGCGGCACCATCGGGTCGCGACAAGATCATGATCCTCGGCGGCGGTCCAAACCGTATCGGCCAGGGCATCGAGTTCGACTACTGCTGCGTACACGCGGCACTGGCGCTGCGCGAAGACGGTTACGAGACCATCATGGTCAACTGCAACCCGGAAACCGTGTCCACCGACTACGACACTTCCGATCGTCTGTACTTCGAACCAGTAACCCTGGAAGACGTGCTGGAAATCGTTCGCGTCGAGAAGCCGAAAGGCGTGATCGTCCAGTACGGCGGCCAAACCCCGCTGAAACTGGCTCGTGCTCTGGAAGCCGCTGGCGTGCCGATCATCGGCACCAGCCCTGACGCCATCGACCGTGCCGAAGACCGTGAGCGTTTCCAGCAAATGGTTCAACGCCTGAACCTGCGTCAGCCGCCAAACGCGACCGTGCGCAGCGAAGACGAAGCCATTCGTGCCGCTGCCAAGATCGGTTACCCGCTGGTGGTGCGTCCGTCCTACGTACTGGGCGGTCGTGCGATGGAAATCGTTTACGAAGAAGAAGAGCTCAAGCGCTACCTGCGTGAAGCGGTTCAAGTGTCCAACGACAGCCCGGTGCTGCTGGATCACTTCCTCAACTGCGCCATCGAAATGGACGTGGATGCGGTCTGCGACGGCAAAGACGTGGTGATCGGCGCGATCATGCAGCACATCGAACAGGCTGGCGTTCACTCCGGTGACTCCGCGTGCTCGCTGCCGCCGTACTCGCTGCCGGCACACATCCAGGACGAAATGCGTGAGCAGGTCAAGAAAATGGCCCTGGAACTGGGTGTAATCGGCCTGATGAACGTGCAGTTGGCGCTGCAAGGTGACGATATCTACGTCATCGAAGTCAACCCGCGTGCTTCGCGCACCGTACCGTTCGTGTCGAAGTGCATCGGTGTTTCCCTGGCCATGATCGCGGCTCGCGTAATGGCGGGTAAAACCCTGAAAGAAATCGGCTTCACCAAAGAAATCATTCCGAACTTCTACAGCGTGAAAGAGGCGGTGTTCCCATTCGCCAAATTCCCTGGTGTTGACCCGATCCTCGGCCCAGAGATGAAGTCGACCGGTGAAGTGATGGGCGTTGGCGACACCTTCGGTGAAGCGTTCGCCAAAGCCCAGATGGGCGCGAGCGAAGTGCTGCCGACTGGCGGTACTGCGTTCATCAGCGTGCGTGACGACGACAAGCCACTGGTTGCGGGCGTGGCCCGTGATCTGATCAACTTGGGCTTCGAAGTGGTTGCCACTGCCGGTACTGCCAAGCTGATCGAAGCCGCAGGCCTGAAAGTGCGCCGTGTGAACAAGGTGACCGAGGGTCGTCCGCACGTGGTCGACATGATCAAGAATGACGAAGTCACGCTGATCATCAACACCACCGAAGGTCGTCAGTCGATCGCTGACTCTTACTCCATTCGTCGTAATGCCTTGCAGCACAAGATCTACTGCACCACCACCATTGCTGCTGGCGAAGCTATCTGTGAAGCGCTGAAGTTCGGTCCTGAAAAAACCGTGCGTCGCTTGCAGGATCTACACGCAGGATTGAAGGCATGATCAAATACCCAATGACCGTCCAGGGCGCTAAAGCCCTGGAAGAAGAACACACTCACCTGACCAAGGTCGTTCGTCCGAAGCTCAGCCAGGACATCGGTACGGCCCGCGAGTTGGGTGACTTGAAAGAAAACGCTGAATACCATGCCGCGCGCGAACAGCAAGGCATGGTCGAGGCGCGGATTCGTGACATTGAAGGCCGGATTCAGAATCAGGTCATTATCGACGTCACGACGATTCCTCATACCGGCAAGGTGATTTTCGGTACTACGGTCGAAATCGCCAACGTCGAGACTGATGAAAGCGTCACTTACCACATCGTGGGTGAGGATGAGGCTGACTTCAAACTCGGCAAGATTTCGGTCGGCTCGCCTCTGGCTCGCGCTTTGATCGGCAAGGAAGAGGGCGATGTGGTCGCCGTGAAAACGCCAAGCGGCGTTATCGAGTACGAGATTGTCGAAGTCCGTCACATCTGAAAGAAGGCGCCCGCTGCATGCGGGCGCCATGCTTTGGCAGCTGACCCAGATGCTATGGGTCGGCGGTCTCTGGCTGATTCATCTCGGTTTGCAGCCGGTGCTGGTTCAAATTGAACTGGCTCCACTGCTGATCGATGAAATTTCAAGCATGTTTGAAGTGCCTGTGGTGGGATTCGCCGCCGCGTGTGTGATTTTTCAGGCTTTGGTGCTGATTCAGACCGAGGGCCTTGCCAGTCTATGGCGGGATTTTCGTGGGCAAGTGCTGCTGATGGCGTTGTATGCGTGTGCGATGTTCGTCGCAGTGCGTGTCGGCTGGCCGGATGCGCAGCGCTGGCAGGTGTTCAGTTATCTGTTGCTGGGCTTTTCCGGGCTGGTACTGGTGATGCAACCGGTGCCTGGATGGAGTGGCAGGGTGCGCGAAGCACACCCTTGACCCTTGTCATCACTTGAAGCGATGAACGTTCGACAGCTGCTTGTTGACGCTGAAGTTCTTGCGGTAAACCAGTGCCATCTTGCCGATGACCTGTACCAGGTCCGCTTTGCCGACCTTGCACAGTTCTGCAATGTGCGCCAGGCGCGATTCGCGATCGAGGATGTTGAGCTTGATTTTGATCAGCTCGTGATCCGCCAATGCGCGTTCAAGTTCGGCTAACACACCTTCAGTCAAACCGTTGTCAGCCACAGTCAAAACTGGTTTCAGATGGTGGCCAATGGATTTGTACTGTTTCTTCTGCTCTTGAGTGAGCGGCATAATCTGACCCTTTCGTCTGGATTCTGTAAAATGGCGGCCATTTTACCCGAGGGTTCGTGGATCCGCCCAATTAATCACGACCCTTATCATCGAGGTGCCCAATGGCGCGTTCCAAGACAAGCCTTGGTTGGCTGAAAAGACATGTCAACGATCCCTATGTGAAGCAGGCGCAGAAGGATGGCTACCGTTCGCGTGCGAGTTACAAGCTTCTGGAAGTCCAGGAGAAATACAAGCTGATCCGTCCCGGCATGAGCGTTGTCGACCTCGGCGCGGCGCCCGGTGGCTGGTCGCAGGTCACCAGTCGTCTGATTGGCGGTCAGGGGCGTTTGATCGCTTCGGACATCCTGGAAATGGACAGCATCCCTGACGTGACCTTCATCCAGGGTGACTTCACCGAGGACGCAGTGCTCGCACAGATCCTTGAAGCCGTGGGTAATTCGCAGGTGGACCTTGTGATTTCCGATATGGCCCCCAATATGAGTGGTACGCCTGAAGTGGACATGCCAAAAGCCATGTTCCTTTGTGAGCTGGCTCTTGATCTGGCAGAGCGGATACTCAAGCCGGGTGGTAATTTTGTGATCAAGATTTTTCAGGGCGAAGGGTTTGATGTTTACCTGAAGGATGCTCGCAAGAAGTTCGACAAGATCCAGATGATCAAGCCGGACTCCTCACGTGGCACCTCCCGCGAGCAATACATGCTGGCTTGGGGCTACCGCGGTCGTAGTGAGTAAAACGAGTTTTTTTGGCGGGGTGATAGGTTTTTAGTATTTCGCCCGGCCAGCATTAACGAATATTGTGTAGAAAGTGTTTCACAAAGGGTTACAGACGGCGCCTGCCAGAGCTGTAGGTAATGTAGTAAGTTAGGCCGGTGAATATCATGCGAAGCGCGCGCCAGTAGCGGAGCTTGCTTCAGAGGGTAGTTAATTGAACGATATGGCAAAGAATCTTATCCTGTGGTTGATCATCGCGGCTGTCCTGGTGACAGTGATGAACAACTTCTCCAGCCCTAACGAGCCGCAGACCCTCAACTATTCCGACTTCATCCAGCAGGTCAAGGATGGCAAGGTCGAGCGCGTAGCCGTTGATGGCTATGTGATTACCGGTAAGCGCAACGACGGCGACAGCTTCAAGACCATTCGTCCGGCGATCCAGGACAATGGCCTGATCGGCGATCTGGTCGACAACCACGTTGTGGTTGAAGGCAAGCAGCCTGAGCAGCAAAGCATCTGGACCCAGCTTCTGGTGGCCAGCTTCCCGATCCTCGTGATCATCGCGGTGTTCATGTTCTTCATGCGCCAGATGCAGGGTGGTGCCGGCGGCAAGGGCGGGCCGATGAGCTTTGGCAAGAGCAAGGCGCGCCTGCTGTCTGAAGATCAGGTAAAAACCACCCTGGCCGACGTTGCTGGTTGCGACGAAGCCAAGGAAGAAGTCGGTGAGCTGGTTGAGTTCCTTCGTGATCCGGGCAAGTTCCAGCGCCTGGGCGGTCGTATTCCTCGCGGCGTGCTGATGGTGGGTCCTCCGGGTACCGGTAAAACCTTGCTGGCCAAGGCGATTGCCGGCGAAGCCAAGGTGCCGTTCTTCACCATTTCCGGTTCTGACTTCGTCGAAATGTTCGTTGGTGTAGGCGCCAGCCGCGTTCGTGACATGTTCGAGCAGGCGAAAAAACATGCGCCTTGCATCATCTTCATCGACGAAATCGACGCCGTCGGTCGCCACCGTGGCGCCGGCATGGGTGGCGGTCACGACGAGCGTGAGCAGACCCTCAACCAGTTGCTGGTTGAGATGGACGGCTTCGAGATGAATGACGGCATCATTGTTATCGCTGCAACCAACCGTCCAGACGTACTTGACCCGGCGCTGCTGCGTCCAGGCCGTTTCGACCGTCAGGTGGTTGTTGGTCTGCCGGATATCCGTGGTCGCGAGCAGATTCTCAAGGTTCACATGCGTAAAGTGCCAATGGGTGACGACGTTGCTCCAGCCGTTATCGCTCGTGGTACCCCGGGTTTCTCTGGTGCAGACCTGGCTAACCTGGTCAACGAAGCCTCGCTGTTTGCGGCTCGCGCCGGCAAACGCATCGTCGAGATGAAAGAGTTCGAGCTGGCCAAAGACAAGATCATGATGGGCGCTGAGCGCAAATCGATGGTCATGTCCGAAAAAGAGAAGCAGAACACCGCTTATCACGAAGCAGGTCACGCGATTGTTGGTCGTGTCGTGCCTGAACATGACCCGGTCTACAAGGTGTCCATCATTCCGCGCGGTCGAGCGTTGGGTGTAACCATGTTCCTGCCGGAAGAAGATCGCTACAGCTTGTCCAAGCGTGCACTGATCAGTCAGATCTGCTCGTTGTACGGCGGCCGTATCGCTGAAGAAATGACTTTGGGCTTCGACGGTGTTACCACCGGTGCTTCCAACGACATCATGCGTGCCAGCCAGATCGCGCGGAACATGGTGACCAAATGGGGTCTGTCGGAAAAACTGGGTCCGCTGATGTACGCCGAAGAGGAAGGTGAAGTATTCCTCGGTCGCGGCGGCGGTGGTCAAGCTGCCAGCTTCTCTGGTGAGACAGCCAAGCTGATCGACTCCGAAGTACGCAGCATCATTGATCAGTGCTACGGCACCGCCAAGCAGATTCTCACGGATAACCGTGACAAGCTTGATGCCATGGCTGACGCGCTGATGAAGTACGAAACGATTGATGCTGAACAAATCGACGACATCATGGCTGGCCGCACACCTCGTGAGCCGCGCGATTGGACGGGCGGCACTGGTACGCCTCCGCCTCCAGTTGCTCAGGATGAGCGTCCGCAAACACCGATTGGTGGTCCGGCTGCTGACGTTTAAGGCTTGAAATGACTTCTGTACAGTCCCTGACCCGGTTGCCTTGCGGCAACCGGGTTCTTGATTTGGCCCAGACGCATGTCATGGGTATTCTCAATGTCACTCCCGATTCTTTCTCTGATGGTGGCCGATATAGCCAGCTTGACGCGGCCTTGCGCCACGCCGAAGCCATGGTCGCGGCCGGTGCCACGCTGATTGATGTCGGCGGTGAATCGACTCGGCCTGGCGCGCGCGCTGTATCGCCGTTGGAAGAGCTTGAGCGCGTAGCGCCGATCGTCGAGCTGATCAATCGCGAGCTCGATGTCATTATTTCGGTCGACACCTCGACGCCTGCGGTGATGCGCGAGACCGCGCGGCTAGGTGCTGGCTTGATTAACGATGTACGCTCGCTGCGGCGTGATGGGGCGCTGGATGCGGCCGCGGCAACGGGCTTGCCGGTTTGCCTCATGCACATGCTGGGTGAGCCGGGCGACATGCAGGATGATCCGCAATATCAGGACGTGACCCGGGAAGTGGGCGAGTTTCTGGCTGAGCGGATGTCGGCATGCGCATTGGCAGGTATCCCCGCCGAGCGGGTCATTCTTGACCCCGGCTTCGGTTTCGCCAAAACCCTGCAGCACAATCTAAGCTTGTTCAAGCATATGCAATCTCTGCATGCATTGGGTCGGCCGTTGCTGGTCGGCGTCTCGCGAAAAAGTATGATCGGCCATGCCTTGAACCGTCCTGTAGGCGAGCGTCTTTTCGGAGGGCTCGCGCTGGCGGCGCTGGCATCCGTCAAGGGTGCGCGTATATTGCGCGTCCATGATGTGGCAGAGACGGTAGATGTGGTGCGAATGATCGCGGCCGTGGAATCAGCCGAATAAGAATGATGGAGCACTTATGAGCAAAAAATACTTTGGTACCGACGGCATTCGTGGTTGTGTTGGTGTCTATCCGATCACTCCCGACTTCATGCTCAAGCTTGGCTGGGCTGCTGGTATGGCCTTTCGCAAGATGGGAGCCTGCAAAGTATTGGTTGGCAAGGACACGCGGATTTCCGGCTATATGTTTGAGTCGGCGCTTGAGGCCGGTCTGACATCGGCGGGTGCCGATGTGATGTTGCTTGGTCCGATGCCAACGCCGGCAATCGCCTATCTGTCGCGCACGTTCCAGGCTGAAGCCGGAATTGTGATCAGCGCATCGCACAACCCTCATGACGATAACGGTATCAAGTTCTTCTCTGGCAAAGGCACCAAGCTGCCGGATGAGCTGGAGCTAATGATCGAAGAATTGCTTGATGCGCCGATGACGGTGGTCGAGTCGAGCAAAATCGGTAAGGTGTCGCGAATCAACGATGCGTCCGGTCGCTACATCGAGTTCTGTAAGAGCAGTGTACCGACGGGCACGAGTTTTTCTGGTCTCAAGGTTGTCATCGATTGCGCTCATGGCGCGACCTACAAAGTCGCTCCGAGCGTGTTCCGTGAGTTGGGCGCAGACGTTGTCGTGCTGTCAGCGCAGCCGAATGGGCTGAACATCAATGATAATTGCGGTTCAACTCATATGGGGCAGCTGCAGGCGGCCGTGCTGGCTGAGCACGCGGATCTGGGTATCGCTTTTGATGGTGATGGCGACCGGGTCTTGATGGTCGATCACACGGGCGCAATCGTTGATGGTGACGAGTTGTTGTACATCATTGCTCGCGATCTGCATGAGCGTGGAAAGCTGCAGGGTGGCGTGGTTGGTACCTTGATGAGCAACCTTGGTCTGGAGTTGGCCCTCGCAGAGCTTTCGATTCCGTTCATTCGTGCAAATGTCGGTGACCGTTATGTTATCGCCGAGTTGCTGGAGCGCAATTGGCTGGTCGGGGGTGAGAATTCGGGGCATATCGTTTGCTTCAACCACACCACGACCGGTGATGCGATCATTGCGGCGTTGCAAGTGCTGATGGCGCTGAAGGCTCGCAATGAAGGTTTGGCGCAAACGCGTCAGGCTCTGCGTAAATGTCCTCAAGTGTTGATCAACGTGCGTTTTGGTGGTGGCGAAAACCCGCTGGAGCATCCGGCTGTCAAGGAAGCCAGTGCGCGTGTTACCCAGGCAATGGCGGGTCGTGGTCGTGTGCTTTTGCGCAAGTCCGGGACAGAGCCTCTGGTGCGCGTAATGGTCGAAGGCGAGGACGAAGCTCAGGTTCGCAGCTATGCCGAAGAACTGGCAAAACTGGTAACTGAAGTTTCTGCCTGATACGGCTTGCAAGCCATGATTGTGTTGGGTAACATCTGCGCCCACTTTGACCGACGAGGTACAGCATGCGTCGCCCTATGGTAGCTGGTAACTGGAAGATGCACGGTACCCGCGCCAGCGTCGCTGAGCTGATCAACGGCCTTCGTCATCTGGCCTTGCCAAGCGGTGTTGATGTCGCGGTATTCCCGCCTTGCTTGCATATCAATCAAGTGATTGATGGTTTGAAAGGTAAATCGATTTCGGTCGGTGCGCAGAATTCTGCAGTGGAATCCATGCAAGGTGCATTGACCGGTGAAATTGCACCGAGTCAGTTGGTGGATGCAGGTTGTTCCCTGGTGCTTGTCGGGCACTCCGAGCGCCGTCAGATTATGGGCGAGCGAGACGGAATGCTGAATCGCAAGTTCGCAGCGGCACAGGCATGTGGCTTGATTCCGGTGCTGTGTGTAGGGGAAACCCTGGAGCAGCGCGAAGCCGGGAAAACTCTTGAGGTTGTCGGGCGTCAGCTGGGCAGCATCATCGAGGAGCTGGGTGTAGGTGCTTTTGCCAATGCAGTCATTGCTTACGAGCCTGTCTGGGCCATTGGTACCGGACTGACTGCAACGCCGCAACAGGCTCAGGATGTGCATAAAGCCATTCGCGAGCAGTTGGCGGCAGAGAATTCTGAAGTCGCACGAGGTGTGCGGCTTCTATACGGCGGCAGCGTGAAGGCGGCCAATGCGGTCGAACTGTTCGGCATGCCGGATATCGATGGGGGGCTCATTGGTGGAGCTTCCCTGAATGCAGATGAGTTCGGTGCGATCTGTCGCGCCGCGGGAAACTGAAAAAATGCTGGAAACAGTCGTAGTCGTTTTTCATCTGCTGGGTGCATTGGGCGTAGTTGCTCTGGTTTTGCTGCAGCAGGGTAAGGGTGCGGACGCTGGCGCGTCTTTCGGAGCAGGTGCTTCAAATACTGTGTTCGGAAGCCAAGGTTCCTCTACCTTTCTTAGTAAGTTTACTGCTATACTTGCCGCTGGTTTCTTCATAACCAGCTTAGGGTTAGGTTACTTTGCTAAAGAGAAGGCTCATCAGCTGACTCAAGTAGGTTTGCCAAACCCAGCAGTGTTGGAAGTACCTAAGCAACAACAACCGGCTTCTGATGATGTCCCGGTGCTTCAAGAGCAAAAGTCGGCTACTCCAGCGACTGACGTACCTCCAGCTCAAGAGCAGAAGTAAGAAGAGTTTCAAATGTAGTTTTGCCGAGGTGGTGGAATTGGTAGACACGCAACCTTGAGGTGGTTGTGCCCATAGGGTGTAGGGGTTCGAGTCCCCTTCTCGGTACCAATTAGTCAGGAGAGCCCGCTGTTGCGGGCTTTCTTGCAGGTGGAAGGTTACATTGACCCTATAAGGGATCGGTCGTATACTTCCGCCCCAGCTTTGTCGCGGGGTGGAGCAGTCTGGTAGCTCGTCGGGCTCATAACCCGAAGGTCGTCGGTTCAAATCCGGCCCCCGCAACCAGTTTAAGGAGCCCCTTTTAAGGGGCTTTTTGTTAGCTGGACACTTTCAACGCCGCTGTTCGACGGCGTTTCAAGGATGGGCGTTATGCCCATTTTTTTATTTTGCATAGCATGCACATATCATGCACTAGGGGGTTCAGGTGTCGAGCAAGCTAGAAGAGTTGCAGGCCTTGCTGGCCCCGGTGGTCGTGGCCCTAGGCTATGAATGCTGGGGTATCGAGTTTTCGGCTCAAGGTCGTCACTCGATGTTGCGCGTTTATATCGATAAAGAGGGTGGCGTGCTGGTGGACGATTGCGCCATTGTCAGCCGTCAGATCAGCGGTGTACTGGATGTTGAAGATCCAATCACTGTTGAGTACACCCTCGAAGTTTCCTCGCCTGGCATGGAGCGCCCACTGTTCACTCTTGAGCAGTTCGCCCAATTTGTCGGTGAACAAGTGAAGATCAAGCTGCGCTCGCCTTTTGAAGGTCGGCGCAACTTTCAGGGCCTTCTGCGCGGTGTAGAAGAACAGGATGTCGTGGTGCAGGTAGATGACCATGAGTTCCTGTTGCCGATCGATATGGTCGACAAGGCCAACATTATTCCCAGTTTTGACTGAGACGCGGATCCCGCGGATCCAATGGCTTGCGAAAGGCGAGGCGTACGATGAGCAAAGAAGTACTGCTGGTTGTTGAGTCGGTATCCAATGAAAAGGGCGTACCGGCAAGCGTAATTTTTGAAGCGCTGGAGCTGGCTTTGGCCACTGCTACCAAAAAGCGTTTTGAAGACGAAGTTGACCTGCGTGTGGAAATTAACCGCCACACCGGGGCATACGAAACTTTCCGTCGCTGGACGGTCGTCGAAGAGAATGATCTCGACGATCCGGCCATTGAAACCTGGCCGAGCAAGGTTGCTGAAACGCATCCTGGCGCCAAGGTCGGCGACGTCGTCGAAGAAAAAATCGAATCCATCGAGTTCGGCCGCATTGCTGCACAGACTGCCAAGCAAGTCATCGTGCAGAAAGTGCGTGAAGCCGAGCGTGCTCAAGTGGTCGATGCTTATCGCGAGCGCCTGGGAGAAATCATCTCCGGCACCGTGAAAAAAGTCACCCGCGACAACGTGATTGTGGATCTGGGGAACAACGCTGAAGCGTTGCTGGCCCGTGAAGACATCATCTCTCGCGAAACTTTCCGGGTTGGCGTGCGTTTGCGTGCGCTGCTCAAGGAAATCCGCACCGAGAACCGCGGCCCGCAGCTGATCCTGTCGCGTACCGCGCCGGAAATGCTGATCGAGCTGTTCCGCATCGAAGTGCCGGAAATTGCCGAAGGCCTGATCGAAGTAATGGCTGCGTCCCGCGATCCGGGTTCGCGCGCCAAGATCGCCGTCCGCTCCAAGGACAAACGCATCGACCCGCAGGGCGCTTGCATTGGTATGCGCGGTTCGCGCGTCCAGGCAGTGTCGGGCGAGTTGGGCGGTGAGCGTGTTGACATCGTTCTGTGGGACGACAACCCGGCTCAGTTCGTGATCAACGCCATGTCCCCGGCTGAGGTTGCGGCAATTATCGTTGACGAAGATGCCCACGCAATGGACATCGCCGTTGGCGCAGACAATCTGGCTCAGGCCATCGGTCGCGGTGGTCAGAACGTACGTTTGGCTAGCCAGTTGACTGGCTGGACCCTGAACGTGATGACCGAATCGGACATCCAGGCTAAGCAGCAAGCAGAAACCGGCGACATCCTGCGCAACTTCATCGACGAGCTGGAAGTCGACGAAGATCTGGCACAGGTGCTGGTAGATGAAGGCTTCACCAGCCTGGAAGAGATTGCCTACGTACCGTTGGAAGAAATGCTCAACATCGACGGCTTTGACGAAGATACCGTCAACGAGCTTCGCGCTCGTGCCAAGGATCGTTTGTTGACCAAAGCCATCGCTACTGAGGAAAAGCTGGCAGACGCCCATCCGGCCGAAGACCTGCTCTCGCTTGAGGGTATGGACAAGGATTTGGCGATGGAACTGGCGGTGCGCGGCGTAATTACCCGCGAAGACCTGGCCGAGCAGTCTATTGACGACCTGCTCGACATCGACGGCATTGACGATGATCGTGCCGGCAAGTTGATCATGGCCGCCCGAGCCCACTGGTTCGAGTAATTAGGCGCGGCCTGAGGAGAGAAGTGCATGACGCAAGTCACGGTGAAACAACTGGCCGATGAGGTCAAAACACCGGTAGAGCGCCTGTTGCAGCAGATGCGTGAGGCAGGTCTGCCGCACACCGCCGCCGAAGAAAATGTGACTGACAGTGAGAAGCAGTCTCTGCTGACTCACTTGAAAAGCAGCCACAAGGCGAAAGTGGAAGAACCACGCAAGATCACGCTGCAGCGTAAAACCACCAGCACCCTGCGTGTGGCTGGTAGCAAAAGCATCAGCGTAGAAGTTCGCAAGAAGAAAGTTTTCGTACAGCGTAGCCCGGAAGAAATCGAAGCCGAACGCAAGCGTGAACTGGATGAGCGTCGCGCAGTAGAAAATGCTGCTCGCCAGAAGGCTGAAGAAGAATCCAAGCAGCGCGCCGAAGAAGAAGCGCGTCGCCAGCCTGCTGCTGCGCAAACCGCTTCCAGCGACGCCGTTGCGGCGCCGGCTGCTGCCGAACCTGTTCGCGAAAGCGCACCGGTGGTTGCCGCTGCGCCAGCACCGTCTGCTGACGTTCGCAACAAGCAGAACGAACAGCGCCGTCCGGACAAGCCACGTGCCGACGATAACAATCGTCGCAGCGGTGGCGGTGATGGCGAGCGCAAAAACGCTCCGCATCGCGCTTCGGTTAAAGAAAAAGCGCCAGCTCCACGTGTGGCGCCACGCACTACCGACGAAGAAAGCGATGGCTTCCGTCGTGGTGGTCGCGGCAAGGCCAAGCTGAAGAAACGCAACGCTCACGGTTTCCAGAGCCCAACCGGCCCTGTCGTGCGTGATGTGCAGATCGGCGAGACCATCACTGTTGGCGATCTCGCCAATCAGATGTCGGTCAAGGCTGCTGAAATCATCAAGTTCATGTTCAAACTGGGTACTCCAGCGACCATCAACCAGGTGCTTGATCAGGAAACTGCTCAACTGGTAGCCGAAGAACTGGGCCACAAAGTGACCCTGGTCAGCGACACCGCCCTGGAAGATTCCCTGGCCGAGTCCCTGAAGTTTGAAGGTGAGTCGTTCTCCCGTGCTCCAGTCGTGACCGTAATGGGCCACGTTGACCACGGTAAAACTTCCCTGCTCGACTATATCCGTCGTGCCAAGGTTGCTGCTGGCGAAGCCGGTGGTATCACCCAGCACATCGGTGCATACCACGTTGAAACCGAACGCGGCATGGTCACCTTCCTCGACACCCCGGGTCACGCCGCGTTTACCGCAATGCGTGCTCGTGGTGCCAAGGCGACCGACATCGTTATTCTGGTAGTTGCAGCGGACGACGGCGTGATGCCGCAGACCATTGAAGCTGTTCAGCATGCGGTAGCGGCTGGCGTGCCACTGGTTGTTGCAGTGAACAAAATCGACAAGCCGGGCGCTGATCTCGATCGCATCCGTAGCGAACTGTCGGTTCACGGCGTGACTTCCGAAGAGTGGGGCGGTGATACGCCGTTCGTACCGGTGTCGGCGAAAGTCGGTACTGGCGTCGACGAGCTGCTTGAAGCCGTTCTGCTGCAAGCTGAAGTTCTCGAACTGAAAGCGACTCCATCGGCTCCTGGCCGTGGTGTTGTGGTTGAATCGCGTCTCGACAAAGGTCGTGGCCCGGTGGCAACCGTTCTGGTTCAAGACGGTACCCTGCGCCAAGGCGACATGGTCCTGGTCGGTTCGAACTATGGTCGCGTTCGCGCCATGCTCGACGAGAACGGCAAGCCAATCAAGGAAGCCGGTCCTTCCATCCCTGTCGAGATTCTCGGCCTGGACGGTACCCCGGACGCTGGCGACGAGATGAGCGTGGTTGCTGACGAGAAGAAAGCCCGTGAAGTGGCTCTGTTCCGTCAAGGCAAGTTCCGCGAAGTCAAACTGGCTCGTGCTCATGCTGGCAAGCTGGAAAACATCTTCGAAAACATGGGTCAGGCCGAGAAGAAGACGCTCAACATCGTCCTCAAATCCGACGTCCGTGGTTCGCTGGAAGCGTTGAACGGTGCCTTGAATGGCCTGGGCAACGACGAAGTTCAAGTGCGTGTAGTGGGTGGCGGTGTCGGTGGTATCACCGAGTCCGACGCTAACCTGGCACTGGCTTCCAACGCTGTACTGTTCGGCTTCAACGTGCGTGCCGATGCTGGCGCTCGCAAGATCGTCGAGCAGGAAGGTCTGGATATGCGTTACTACAACGTGATCTACGACATCATCGAAGACGTCAAGAAAGCCCTGACCGGTATGCTCGGCAGCGATGTTCGCGAGAACATCCTGGGTATCGCCGAAGTGCGTGACGTGTTCCGTTCGCCGAAGTTTGGCGCGATCGCAGGCTGCATGGTGATCGAAGGTGTTGTGCACCGTAACCGTCCGATCCGTGTACTGCGTGAAGACATCGTTATCTTCGAAGGCGAGCTGGAATCCCTGCGCCGCTTCAAGGATGACGCTTCCGAAGTACGTGCCGGCATGGAATGCGGTATCGGCGTGAAGAGCTACAACGACGTCAAAGTCGGCGACAAGATCGAAGTCTTCGAGAAGGTTCAGGTTGCTCGCAGCCTCTAACTCGCGCACTTCAGGAGCCGTGATGGTCGGCCGCACTCAACAGTGCGGCGCATCACCCGGACTCTAAACGCAACGCCCGGTCTGGCTTTTGTCAGGCCGGGCGTTTGCCGCTTTCAGACCTTGCGGGTTTCACCGTGGGGCAGTAACAGGTAACAAAATCATGGCAAAAGAATACAGCCGTACCCAACGTATCGGCGATCAGATGCAGCGCGAGCTGGCTCAATTGATCCGTCGCGAAGTCAAAGATCCGCGCGTAGGCCTGGTCACCATTACCGCTGTGGAAGTCAGCCGTGACGTCGGTCACGCGAAGATTTTCATCACCGTGATGGGCCAGGACAACGCTGAAGACATCGCGCAAAGCATCAAGGTGCTGAATGCCGCCGCAGGTTTCCTGCGTATGCAATTGGCTCGCGAGATGAAGCTGCGCAGCGTCCCGCAATTGCACTTCCACTACGACGAATCCGTCGTGCGTGGTGCGCACCTGTCGGCCCTGATCGAGCGCGCCGTGGCTGAAGACAATCAGCACCCGGCGGCTGAACCTGAAGACACCAAGGAGTAATTCGGTGGCTCAGGTCAAACGTATCCGTCGTAACGTCAGTGGCATCATCCTGCTCGACAAGCCGTTGGGTTTCACCTCCAACGCCGCGTTGCAGAAGGTTCGCTGGCTGCTCAATGCCGAAAAAGCCGGGCACACCGGTAGCCTCGACCCATTGGCCACCGGCGTTCTGCCGTTGTGCTTCGGCGAAGCAACCAAGTTCTCGCAATACCTGCTCGATTCCGACAAAGGTTATGAAACCCTGGCGCAACTGGGCAAGACCACCACCACGGCAGACGCCGAAGGTGAGGTTTTGCAGGAGCGTCCGGTGACCGTTGGTCGCGCCGATGTCGAAGCCGCTCTGCCAGGTTTTCGTGGGCAAATCAGTCAGATACCGCCGATGTACTCGGCGCTCAAGCGTGATGGCCAGCCGCTGTACAAGCTGGCCCGTGCAGGCGAAGTAGTGGAGCGTGAACCGCGTTCTGTTACTATTGCGCGCTTGGAATTACTGGCCTTCGAAGGCGATACTGCGCGACTTGCGGTGGATTGCAGCAAGGGCACCTATATTCGCACCCTGGTGGAGGATATCGGTGAGCAACTCGGTTGTGGTGCGTACGTCGCAGAATTGCGCCGTACCCAGGCCGGGCCTTTCACCTTGGCGCAGACGGTTACCCTCGAAGAGCTTGAAGCGGTACATGCCGAAGGCGGCAACGAAGCGGTCGACCGTTTCCTGATGCCATCGGACAGCGGCCTGCTGGATTGGCCGCTGCTGCACTTCTCCGAAGCTAGCGCGTTCTACTGGCTCAACGGCCAGCCGGTACGTGCTCCGGATGCTCCGAAGTTCGGCATGGTACGGGTACAGGATCACAATGGTCGCTTCATCGGTATCGGTGAAGTGAGCGAAGACGGGCGCATCGCGCCACGTCGCTTGATTCGGTCAGAATGACCGGAACCGGCCTGCGTAACAGCAGGTCGGCGAGTGTGGCTGTTAACAGGCACGGTCACGACTCATTTATAGATACAGGGATTTGTCCCTGGCCTGTTGAAGCTGTTTCCCTGAAACAGTTTCCTGATAAAAGGATTGCCTCATGGCTCTCGACGTTCAAGAAAAAGCTCAAATCGTTGCTGACTACCAGCAAGCTGTTGGTGACACTGGTTCGCCAGAAGTGCAAGTTGCACTGCTGACCCACAACATCAACAAACTGCAAGGTCACTTCAAGGCCAACGGTAAAGATCACCACTCCCGTCGTGGTCTGATCCGCATGGTAAACCAGCGCCGCAAGCTGCTGGACTACCTGAAAGGCAAGGATCTGGGTCGTTATCAGACTCTGATCGGTCGCCTGGGTCTGCGTCGCTAATCAGCGATTGCGCTATGAGGTTGGTGGTCTGTCAGGCGTCAGCGGTTTACCGCTGGCGCCTTGCAGGCTCCCAGCCTCAAGTTTTATCTGGATACACGTTTTACCCTGGACAGGCGTTGGGCCGATTCCCGACATTGCCCAAGAATTCGCAAGAAACCAGTTCCCCCAAGAGCCACAAAGAAGGTAGGACACCGTGAACCCGGTAATCAAAAAATTCCAGTTCGGTCAATCGACCGTTACCCTCGAGACTGGCCGTATCGCCCGTCAGGCCTCCGGCGCAGTATTGGTCACCGTTGACGACGACGTCAGCGTATTGGTGACTGTAGTCGGTGCAAAACAAGCCGATCCAGGCAAGGGCTTCTTCCCTCTGTCCGTTCACTACCAGGAAAAGACTTACGCTGCCGGTAAGATCCCTGGCGGTTTCTTCAAGCGTGAAGGCCGTCCTTCCGAGAAAGAAACCCTGACTTCCCGACTGATCGACCGTCCGATCCGTCCGCTGTTCCCAGAAGGCTTCATGAACGAAGTGCAGGTTGTCTGCACCGTCGTTTCCACCAGCAAGAAGACCGATCCGGACATCGCTGCGATGATCGGTACCTCGGCTGCCCTGGCCATCTCGGGTATTCCTTTCGACGGCCCGATCGGCGCCGCTCGTGTAGCTTTCCACGAAAGCACCGGCTACCTGCTGAACCCGACTTACGAGCAGCAAGCTGCTTCGAGCCTGGACATGGTCGTTGCCGGTACTTCGGACGCTGTGCTGATGGTTGAATCGGAAGCCAAAGAGCTGACCGAAGACCAGATGCTGGGCGCGGTACTGTTTGCTCACGACGAATTCCAGGTTGTGATCAACGCGGTTAAAGAACTGGCCGCTGAAGCTGCCAAGCCAACCTGGAACTGGGCTCCGGCTCCAGAAGCCACCGAACTGCTGGGCGCTATCCGTGCCGAGTTCGGCGAAGCGATCTCCCAGGCTTACACCATCACCATCAAGGCCGACCGTTACGCTCGCCTGGGTGAGCTGAAGGATCAGGTTGTTGCCAAGCTGTCCGGTGAAGAAGGTCAGCCTTCGTCCAGCGAAGTCAAAGCTGCTTTCGGCGAAATCGAATACCGCACCGTTCGCGAAAACATCGTAAACGGCAAGCCACGTATCGACGGCCGCGACACCAAGACCGTACGTCCGCTGAACATCGAAGTCGGCGTTCTGCCGAAGACTCACGGTTCGGCGCTGTTCACCCGTGGTGAAACTCAGGCTCTGGTAGTCGCGACTCTGGGTACTGCCCGTGACGCACAACTGCTGGACACCCTGGAAGGCGAGAAAAAAGACCCGTTCATGCTGCACTACAACTTCCCTCCGTTCTCGGTGGGCGAGTGTGGTCGCATGGGTGGTGCTGGTCGTCGTGAAATCGGTCACGGCCGTCTGGCCCGTCGTTCGGTTTCGGCCATGCTGCCAGCCGCTGACGTGTTCCCGTACACCATCCGTGTGGTTTCGGAAATCACCGAATCCAACGGTTCGAGCTCGATGGCTTCCGTTTGCGGCGCTTCCCTGGCCCTGATGGACGCTGGTGTGCCGATGAAGGCACCGGTTGCCGGTATCGCCATGGGTCTGGTTAAGGAAGGCGAGAAATTCGCAGTCCTGACCGACATCCTCGGCGACGAAGACCACCTGGGCGACATGGACTTCAAAGTAGCCGGTACCGCCAAAGGTGTGACCGCGCTGCAGATGGACATCAAGATCAAGGGCATCACCGAAGAGATCATGGAAATCGCTCTGGGCCAAGCCCTGGAAGCGCGCCTGAACATCCTCGGTCAGATGAACCAGATCATCGGCCAGTCGCGTACCGAACTGTCGGCCAACGCTCCGACCATGATCGCGATGAAGATCGACACCGACAAGATCCGTGACGTTATCGGTAAAGGTGGCGCGACCATCCGTGCGATCTGCGAAGAAACCAAAGCTTCGATCGACATCGAAGACGACGGTTCGATCAAGATCTTCGGCGAAACCAAGGAAGCTGCTGAAGCTGCGCGTCAGCGCGTTCTGGGTATCACCGCTGAAGCCGAGATCGGCAAGATCTACGTCGGCAAGGTTGAGCGCATCGTCGATTTCGGCGCATTCGTCAACATCCTGCCGGGCAAGGACGGTCTGGTGCACATCTCGATGCTGAGCGACGCTCGCGTAGAGAAAGTGACCGACATCCTGAAAGAAGGTCAGGAAGTGGAAGTGCTGGTACTGGACGTGGACAACCGCGGCCGTATCAAGCTGTCCATCAAAGACGTGGCAGCCGCCAAGGCTTCGGGCGTTTAATCACCCCATCGCTTTAGCGCAATAAAAATGCCCTGCCGTTTAAACGGCGGGGCATTTTTTTGTCTGGCAAAAAGCAATTGAGTTTCAAGAGATAACCATCAGGCAACCCACAAATTTGCCGCAGCACACGACCAGTGCTAGGTTTAGCCCACCGCCCGTGTAGCTCAGCCGGTAGAGCAGCGCACTCGTAACGCGAAGGTCGCAGGTTCGATTCCTGTCTCGGGCACCATCCCCTTTATTTCACTTTGCGGCTCAGATCCTCGACGGTACGTTTGAGCTGATCCATCGCCCGATCCTGATCATTGATCTTCTGTTTCAGATTGGAAATCTCGCTACTGCTCGAGCTTGAGCTCGAACCGCTGTTGCGCTTGAGGTCTTCGACCTGACGACCGAGGGTGTCCAGCTCGCGATCCTGTTCCTTGACCTTGTTCTTCAGGTCATCAATTTCCTTGCCACTGGAGTTTGAACTGGAACCGCTACTGCGTTTGAGGTCTTCGATCTGGCGCGTCTGCTCACTGATCGTGTCACGCATCTTTTTCAGCTCATCGATACTGATGTCGCTTCTGATCACCACCTCTTTGCCGTAATCGTTGTGAATCAGCGGAACCTTGTCGCCGTAGGACGGACTACTGGAGCTCAGCTCCACAGCCATCGCGCTGGCAGGAAGCACCAGAACCGTGATCAGAGCGGTGGCGGACACAACGGCGGAGATCTTCGAAAAGCTGCGCATCACTGGTTTTCCTTGTGAACAGCGGAGATGAGTGCCGAAGTGGCACATCGCTATGACTCGAAAAGCGTATTTATGTTCCGCAGGTCAACTTTTTGTGAGAGAGATGTAAAGAGCCGTGTAATTCGTCATGCAAACGTCCTATATTCGGAGCCTGCATGAGCATCGCCCAGCAGTTTTCACATGATCCCGAATGGTTCCGAAGGCCGGACAATCCGCGTCAGAGAGATCCTTGATGATCCAGATCCATCCTCCATTCTTATGATCAGCGAGAACGCCATGACTGTTAAAGAACTGACCCAAGAAGAAAGACACGCAGAAGCACTCAAAAAGTACCTCCTCGAGTCGACCCAGTTGGCTGACGAGATCAAGGACTTGCCCGCCGACGATCAGAAAGATCAGATCCAGTGGGCCTTCGAAGACGAAGCCGAAGCCCAAGGCTTGCAGCCGTGGGAACTGACACTCAAGTACACCACCAGCACTCCTGAAGAATTCGAGGCACAACGCCTCGTATTGCACAAAGAGGCGGCCGAAGTATTGGGCGTCGAATGGGACGAGTACTGCGAGATGAACAATCTGGTGGTCTGAAACAAAAACGCCAGCCTCAATCGGGCTGGCGTTTTTTATTGCGTGCAGTCTTCAGAGACTCAGTCGCATCGACAGATCCACCGCTTTGACATCCTTGGTCATCGCACCGATCGAGATGTAATCCACGCCAGTCTCGGCGATCGGCAACAGCGTGCTTTCGTTGATCCCGCCGCTGGCCTCCAGTTTCGCTTTGCCACCGTTCAGGCGCACGGCTTCGCGCATGTCATCCAAGCTCAACTCATCAAGCATGATGATGTCTGCGCCGGCCGCTAATGCTTCCTTCAGCTCATCCAGACTTTCGACTTCGATTTCCACCGGTTTGCCCGGGGCGATCTTGTGCGCGGCGGCAATAGCCTGCGCGATGCCACCGCTGGCAGCGATGTGGTTTTCCTTGATCAGGAACGCGTCGTACAGGCCGATGCGGTGGTTATGGCAGCCGCCGCAGGTTACGGCGTATTTCTGCGCCAGGCGCAGGCCCGGCAGAGTCTTGCGGGTGTCGAGCAACTTCACCTGAGTTTCGCTGACGAAATCGGCCAGGTATTGCGCGCGCGTTGCCACGCCCGAGAGCAATTGCAGGAAGTTCAGCGCACTGCGTTCACCCGTCAGCAGCGAACGTGCCGGGCCTTCCAGATGAAACAGCGGCTGATTGGGTTTTACCCGCTCGCCATCGACGACTTGCCAATGCACTGCCACCCGCGGATCGAGCTGACGAAATACCGCATCGACCCAAGCCGTGCCGCAAACAACGGCTGCGTCGCGAGTAATGATGGTGGCTTTGGCCAGGCGTTCGGCCGGGATCAGTTGCGCGGTGATGTCGCCGCTGCCGATGTCTTCGAGCAACGCACGGCGCACGTTGGCTTCGATTTCGGCGGTCAAATCGGCGAGACGTAGATTCGGCATAACGGGCTCCACAAACAAAGTGGTTCGATTATAGGGGCATGGCGCGAGCCAACCCAAGGCGAGAACTCGCGCGCTTGACTGCATCCGGTCGAATTTCTTTGAGCAAACCCCGTCCGGTGTTGGTCTGTGCAAGTGTGCGGATATAGGGGAAACCCTGACGGCTATAGCGCCGGGGACAACTTTTGCAAGATAATCCGCCTTGCATTTGACGTCATGGCTTTGACGATTTTGAAGATGCCGCTTTTAAAACTGTGGGAGCGCGCCTGCTCGCGAAGAGGGCATGTCAGCGGCATTTTTTTCTGACCCACCGCTTTCGCGAACAGGCTCGCTCCCACAGGGGGCTTGCGCAGAAAGTGACTGACGAATCACCGTTCCAGGAGGCTTGGATGCACAACGACGGGAAAGTAGTGCCTTTGCACAAGGCCGCTACCGATCAGGCGAATCACTCGCCGCTCGCCCGCCTGCCTGTGATTCTGCTTCAGGTGCGCGACAAGGCTGCGCAGCAACTGCGCCTCGGTTTGCAGGAGCTGTTCGATAACGCCGACGACACGCTGTTTGAAATGGCCGATCGCGCGCGCAACGACGTCGAGCAGAACATCTTTTTTGAAGCCATGCGCGACCTGCGCCTCAAGCGTAAAAACATCGAGCGCGGCTTTCTCGAGCAATTTTTCGAGGCCTTCGTCGGCCTCACTCAATACCACGCCACGCACAACACCTTGCCTCACACGCTGGTGTACGAAGAGTCGGCGCCGCGCACCGATGACATGGAGCGCAGCGTGGCGGTCGAGACCATGGTCGGTCGCGTACTCAAGCGTGACGGCTTCGCTCTCGATCAATTGACCACGCGGCTCAACGCCTTGCTGGGCAATACTCTCGACGATCAACACAATCCGCTCGGCCCGGCGATGCTGTGCGAGTACTTCTTGCAGGCCGGACGCAATCTGGGCGTGGAGATCAAGGTCAAGCTGATCCTGCTCAAACTGTTCGAGCGTTATGTGCTGGCCGACACCGAGCAGCTTTACGCCGAAGCCAATCAACTGCTGCTCGCCACTGGTGTGCTGCCAGGGTTGCAACCAGCGCCCGCGCGCCGCGCAATTGATCGCGTCGCGGCCAGCGTCTACAGCGAAGAAAGTCATAACCCCGCACCGGCTGACGAAGGCGTGCAGGAGGTCTTCGCCGCGTTGCAGGAGTTGCTGTTGCATGTGCGCGGTAGCGTCGCACCGGCGCTGGAGCCCAGCGGCACCAGCCAGCCGATTACCACCCGCGACCTGTTGCGCCTGCTCTCGCATTTGCAACAGTACGTGCCGGCGCTGGCGGCGCAGGACGACTTCGATCTGCGCAATCAGCTCGAACAACTGCTGACTCGGGTCAGCGTCAGAAGTGGCAAATCACGGATTGTCGGCGGCGCAGACGAAGACGTGATCAATCTGATTGCCATGGTCTTCGACTGCATCCTCGAAGACCGCAATGTGCCGGACTCGCTCAAAGCGTTGATCGCTCGCCTGCAGATTCCGATGCTAAAGGTCGCGGTGCTCGACAAGAGCTTCTTCAGCCGCAGCAGTCATCCGGCGCGGCGTCTGCTCAACGAAATTGCCGACGCCGCCATGGGCTGGGGTGATTGCGACGGTGAGGCGCGCGACAGTCTGTACTTGCGCATCGAACAAGTGGTGCAACGCCTGCTGAGCGACTTTGTCGATGACCCGGCGATTTTTTCCGAGCTGCTGGCTGACTTCCTTGCGTTCACCAGTGACGAGCGCCGTCGCAGCGAGCTGCTGGAACAGCGATTGCGCGATGCCGAAGAGGGGCGCGCTAAAACCGAAATGGCTCGGCGTCGGGTCGAGCAGGCGCTGAATCAAGCGGTTTTGGGCAAAGTCCTGCCGCCTTCGGTGGTGACCTTCGTACAGGACGCCTGGAGCAAAGTGCTGCTGCTGACGTGCCTCAAGCATGGCGATCAGTCCGCCGAGTGGCAGGCCGATGTGCAGACCATGGAGCAATTGATCTGGAGCGTGCAGCGCCACGACGACGCAGAATCCAGTCTGCGCTTGCTGGCACTGGTGCCAGGTTTGCTCAAGTCGTTGCGTGATGGCTTGACCAGTTCGGCGTTCGATCCGTTCGCGACCAGCGAATTTTTCAGTGAGCTTGAGGCTCTGCATGTGCGCGTGCTGGAGCGCTCCGCCGAGACGGATCAAGCCGCGACGATGATCGAGGTGTCGCAGCAGATTGTTTTGCCTGACGCCGACGACGGCACGCTGGAGCTAACCTCGGTGCGCTTGCCCCACGACGATGCCGGTTTGCGTCAGGTCGACCAGTTGCGTCTGGGCAGTTGGGTTGCGTTTGAGGAAGACGAACACAGCTTGCGCTGCAAGCTGGCCGCCATCATCGAGGCCACGGGCAAATACGTATTTGTCGATCGTACCGGGATGAAAGTCCGCGAGCGCAGTCGCACCGGGCTCGCCCTGGAATTCCGTCGCGGCGCAGTGCGTGCGTTGGACGACACCTTGCTGTTTGACCGGGCGCTGGAGTCGGTGCTGGGTAATCTGCGGCGACTCAATCGCGGCAAGTGATCGCGCGCCGGGGGCCGATCACGGCATACTGGGCGCCAACACAGTCGGCGTTGAAGGAATCGGTATGCAGTTGGATCCCGCTAGCGGGTGGTGTCAGGGGGTGCAGGTGTGCCCATCGCCCAACTTCAATGAACGCCCCGCGGGCGAAATTTCCCTGTTGGTGATCCATAACATCAGCTTGCCACCCGCGCAGTTCGCCACCGGCAAGGTGCAGGAGTTTTTCCAGAATCGTCTGGATGTCACTGAGCATCCCTACTTTGCAGGGATTGCCGACTTGCGCGTCTCCGCGCACTTTCTTATTGAACGTGACGGCAAGGTCACCCAGTTTGTCTCCTGTCTTGAACGGGCATGGCACGCGGGGGTGTCGATTTTCGACGGACGCGAAACCTGTAACGATTTCTCCGTGGGCATCGAGCTCGAAGGTACGGATGATCTGCCGTTCACTGATGCGCAGTATCAGGCGTTGACGGCGCTGACCCGCCAGTTGCAAAAAGTATTTCCGGCCATCACCGGCGCCCGCATTTGCGGGCACAGCGATATAGCACCCGGGCGTAAGACCGATCCTGGCCCGGCATTCGACTGGGCGCGTTACCGCGCTGCCCTGGCACAAGAGGAAGGACAATGAGTTTTCTGGTGTTACTGCTGGCGGTCTGGATCGAGAAATTCTCGGCCCTGCGCCATCGGCTTCAACGCGATGGCGGATGGATCCGCGAACTGCACAAACTCGAAAGCAACGAGCGTTTGGCCAAACAGCCATGGCTGGTGCTGACCATTCTGGTATTGCTGCCGGTGGCGTTGCTCGCCTTGTTGTTGCTGGTGCTGGAGCCTGTGGCTTACGGCCTGCTGGCCTTGCCGGTGCATTTGCTGGTGGTGATTTACAGCCTGGGGCGCGGCGATTTGCTCGGCGGTCTCGGGCCGTTCCGCGATGCCTGGCGTCGTGAGGATCTGCAAGCCGCGGCCCACGTGGCCAAGCGTGATCTGGACATCTGCGCCGACAGTGGCGAGCAATTGCTCGATCAGGTGCAGGGGCACTTGTTGTGGCAGGCCTATCAAAGCTTCTTCGCGGTGATCTTCTGGTATTTCCTGCTCGGCCCTGTGGCAGCGCTGGCCTATCGTTTGTTGGCACTGGCCGAAGAAAACGGCAAGAACCCGGCGCTGGTCGAGCGTGCTGCGCAACTGCGTCATGCCTTCGATTGGGTGCCGGTGCGTTTGCTGGCGGCCAGTCTGGCGCTGGTTGGCAACTTTGTTGCGGTGAGCCGGGTGATGCTGCACGAGTTGCTTAACTGGAACATCAGCGCTGCGCAACTGATCAACAAAGTCGGGCTGGCAGCGGGCGAGATTCCGCCGCCTGCGGTCGGCCCGGAAGGCATCAACACCCTCGATTGCCTGTGGGACCTGCTGCTGCGCGCGGCGGTGCTGTGGTATGCCGGGTTTGCCTTGTGGACGGTTCTGGTTCACTGATTTCAAAGAAGGATCAAAAGATCGCAGCCTGCGGCATTTCCTACAGAGGGATGTGTTTCGCAGGCTGTCGTTAACCTTAAGTTACAAAACCTCCCTTCGATTTGAGCTATACAGAGATGGCGCTCGATAGTGGCTATCTGCTGTCGCCTCGCGCCTGCCAATAAAAACAAGAAAAACCAAGGGAGACTTCCAGTGAAGAGCTTGCTCTATCCCGCCGTCTCGCTGATGAACCGTCTGAGCTTCGGCATGAAGTTCAGCCTGATCAGCGTGCTGTTCCTGGTGCCGATGCTGGTGACCAATTTCTATCTGGTGCGCGACTCTTATCGCGAGTTTCAGGGGACTCAGGTGGAGTTGCAAAGCCTCGACCTGCTGGGCAGCAGCCTGACCCTGCGCCGGGATCTGGAGACCCTGAACAATCTGGTGCAGATCAACGTCACCCTCGGTCAGTCCGGCAAGGCCGGTAACATCGAGTCGCAGATCACCACGCTCGAACAAAGTCTGCTTGCCCGGCTGCAAGGCCTGAAAGCGATGACTGATGATTCCGGGCAGATCAAGGTGTTTGAAGGCAAACGCGATGAAATGATCACCGCGTTCAAGGCTCAGCAAGCGGAAAGCTCCCTGCAAAGTAAAAGCGCTTTGATCGGTAAACTGCTCGGCAATGCGCAGATTTTCAGCCAGATCATCGCCAGTCAGGCCGGTCTGAGCCGCGATAACCAAAGCGATATCCGCCAACTCAGCGAACTGGTCATCAACCTCACCCCGACGGTCAGCCAAACCCTTGGTGAAGGCCGGGCCATGGGTTCGTATTCGTTGGGACAGGGGTTTCTCAACAGTTCGTCGAGCACGCGTTTTGATGAGCTGCTGGCGCAGATCGAAAAGCTTCAGGCCGAATACACCTTGAAACTGCAGGATGCCCTCGGCTCAAGCCAGGCTGCGCGCGAAACCCTGACGCTGCAAGCCGACAGCAGCAAGGCCTCGTTGAAACAGGCCAGCGAGTTGTTCGAACAGCAAGTCGTGATGGCCGAAACCCTCGATGCACCGTGGCAGGCGTTCTACGACCAGGTCACCGGGTTGATGGACAAGACCTACCAGCTCAACGAAGCGACGTTGAAGTTTCTCGACCGGCAATTGCAGCAGCGCCTAGCGCAAAACCGCACGCACATGGTCTTGCAGGCCGTGGCGTTGTCGGTGGTGTTTGTGCTGATTTTCTATCTCTACGGCGGTTTTTACGCCTCCACACGTACAACGCTGAAACGCCTTGGCGCGATGATGGACAAGGTTGCGGCCGGCGACATGACGGTCAACTTCGTGGCGCACAGCCGCGATGAGCTGGGCGAGTTGGGCGAAGTGTTCAACGGAACGGTGAAGAAAATTCATGACTTGATCGAGCGCGTCGGCCAAACCGTCGGCGAAGTCGAGCGGCAGGCCGGACAGGTGGAGAACGTCTCCGCGCAAAGCAATCAGGCCGTCGCCGGGCAGCGTACACAGATCGAGCAAGTGGCGACGGCAATGAACCAGATGTCGGCGACGTCTCTGGAAGTGGCGCGCAGTGCTGCTGCAGCGGTGAGCAGCGCCCACAGCGTGAATGACGAGACCATCAGTGGTCGTGGTCTGGTCGAGTCACAGCAGGGCAGCATTGCTGCGCTGGCCAGCGAGATCGATCAATCGGTGCTGGTGATCAACCAATTGGCCAGTGACAGCCAATCGATCAGCCGTGTGCTGGAAGTGATCAAGAGCATCGCCGAACAGACCAACCTGCTGGCGCTCAACGCCGCGATCGAAGCCGCACGCGCCGGGGAGCAGGGACGCGGTTTTGCGGTGGTCGCAGACGAGGTGCGCACGCTGGCCAAACGTACCCAGCAATCAACCGAAGAAATCGAAAAGATGATCGCCAAACTGCATGGCGGTGTCGGCGCGGCGGTGAAGGCCATGGGCGTCAGCCATCAAATGGCCAATGGCACGGTAGGACAGTCGGAAAAGGTTCAGCAGGCGTTGGAGAACATCCTCGGCGCGGTGGGCATGATCGTCGACCAGAACCAGCAGATCGCCGCGGCGGTTGAGCAGCAAACAGCGGTAGCCCATGACATCGACCAGAATATCGTCGAGATCAACCGCGCCGGCGAGCGCACGGCACACGGCGCACACCAGACCGAAGATGCCAGCCGCGCGCTGTCGGCGCAGGTCGTGGAACTCAAACAGCTGATCAGCGCCTTCCGCGTCTAACCACACCCCAGTAGGATCTGCGGCACGCTGCGATCTTTTGATGTTGTTTTTTAGATCAAAAGATCGCAGCGTGCCGCAGCTCTTACAGTTGCCAGTTGCCAGTTGCCAGTTGCCAGTTCGCAGGGACAAGGCTCGGGTTTATGTCTGAATTGCTTGTAGTACTTTTTGGCTGGCTTCTGTAGGTGAAATCCTGTTTTCCTCAGTCCGCTGGATTTTCGCCTTCAATCAACCAGAATCCCTGTCAGACCGTTTTGGAGGAGACCGCACATGTCTGTTGCAACCTTGGGAGTCCAGGGCCGCTGTGCCCATTGCCAGACCACTCTGGCCCTCAAACCCTGGCAGCTCAATGCTATCTCGATCAACGAGACGTTCAGTTGCGAGCGTTGTCAAAAAGCTCTGGAGCTACGCTGCCCGCAACAGATCAAGCGCTTCAAATCGCTCGATTCACTGGCGTTGTTGCGCTTCAGTGCCTCGGTGACAGTGTGTACCGCGCTGCTGGTGGCGTTGGTGATGGAGTGGGTGGGGCTGCTCAGCGTCACCGAACAACTGAATGCTTCACTGATCACGATCTTCGTGTACTTCGTGGTGGTGCGTTATGCGCGCCAACGTCAGCACCTGACTCTGCTTCTCGAAGCCGCCAAAGCCCACGCCGACTAAAATTTCCGACTGACCGTGACCTGATGATCATTGATGGCTAACTGTAGGAGCGGTAGGAGCTGTCGAGTGAAACGAGGCTGCGATCTTTTGATCTTGCTTCAAAAGCAGGATCAAAAGATCGCCGCGGGCCGCGGCTCCTGCAGGAGGATGCATTCGCTCGGTCGGTTACCAGCCAAATACTTCACAACTGTTGGCCGTGCTGGCGGCGGCAAGTTGTTGCGGGGAAAGACTCATCAGCTCGGCCAGCGCCGCGCAAATCGCCGGCAAGTGCGCCGGGCTGTTGCGTTGTCCGGGGAACATGACGGGCGCCATGTCTGGTGAATCGGTTTCCAGCACAATCGACTCCAGTGGCAACTCCGCCAGCACGCGATGCATGCGCAGGGCTTGCGGCCAGGTCGGTGCGCCGCCAAGCCCCAGTTTGAAACCGAGTTTGATGTATTCACGCGCTTCTTCGCGGCTGCCGGCGAAAGCGTGGATGATCCCTGCGCGTTTGAGCTTGAAGCGTTTAAGCGTGGCAATAACCGCTGCGTGGCTGCGTCGCACATGGATCAGCGCTGGCAATTCAAAGTCCGCTGCCAGTTGCAGTTGAGCCTCAAACAGTGCTTGTTGCCGCTCGCGGTCGAGTGTTTCGATAAAGTAATCCAGACCGATCTCGCCCACTGCACACAACTGCCGATGACCGTGCAGCCGAGTCAGCCAATCACCCAGTGTCGGCAAATCTTCGGGACGATGCTGATCGAGATACACCGGGTGCAGACCGAACGCCGCGTACAGATCGGGATCGCTCTGCACCAGATCCCACACCCGTTGCCAGTTGCCCTCATAGACCCCGAGCACCACCATCCGCCGCACTCCTAGAGCGCGGCTTTCGGCCAGCAACGCCGAGCGATCGGCGTCGAAGTCGGGGAAGTCGAGGTGGGTGTGGCTGTCGATCAGCTCCACGGCTCAGTCTCGGTGAATGCGCTGCTTGAAGGTACGCGCGATGGCCTGTACACCCGGTTTGTACTCCGACTGCTCAACGGCTGCGAGCGCCAGTTCCAGCGCCTTGTCGGCGATCAACTGGTGCTGCTGGGCCATGGCATTGACCGGCAGCGGCAGGAAGTCGAGCAGTTGCGTATCACCGAAGGTGCCAAGGCGCAGCGGTCGTGACTTGAGCGGGAAGTCATGCAGTGCATCAAACACACCCTGCAACAGCACGTAGGAAGTGGTGATCAGCGCGTCCGGCAAATGCCCCAGACGTTGCAGGAGTTCTTCCATAAGTTGCTGGCCGCATTCTCGGCTGAAGGATTCGGCGTGCTCGACCAGCACTTCGCCTTTGAAGTCGATCAGCGCTTGTTTGAAACCGGCGGCACGTTCCTGACTGATGCTCAACTCCGGGCGAGCACCCAGCAGCACGATTTGCTTGAGTTGTGCATCGAGCAGGCTCTGAGTCAGGTGCAGACTGGCCTCGCGGTCGTCGCTGATCACCGAGCAGAAATGCTCCGGTTCCATGACCCGGTCGATGGCGATGATCGGCAAGCCTTTGGCCTGCAACTGACGATAACTGTCGTCCCCGGCCGGCAGGCAACTGGCGACGATCAGGGCATCGCAGCGACGCGCGCGGAACAGTTGCAGCAATTGCCGTTCGCTTTCGGGTGCATCGTCGGAACTGGCGATCAGCAACTGATAGCCGCGCGCCCGCGCCCCTTGCTCCAGCAGTTTGGCGATCCGCGCGTAACTGGGGTTTTCCAGATCCGGCAGAATAAAACCCAACGTGCGGGTGTGGCGGCTGCGCAACCCGGCCGCTTGTGGGTTTGGCGTAAAGCCATGCAGGTCGACCACTGCGCGCACCCGCTCGACAGTGGCGGTGCTGATGCGTTGCTGTTCGGCCTTGCCGTTGATGACGTAGCTGGCGGTGGTCACGGACACTCCGGCCAACCGCGCGATATCACTGAGTTTCAACCCGGGATTTCCTTGTTTTTGCGAGCTTGCCGCAACATTTTCGCCAATCCTACCCGATTAGGGCAGGCGACTATTGTCGCAACGCATCCGACAAGTTGGACTTCAAGGATGGAACATTATCGAGTAACGTGCCGATCAATCTAGATTAAACGTTTCAGCAAGCGTATTTTCTACGTTTTAGACGCCTTTGGCCGGTTCTGCCGTGAAACCGCCAAAACTGCCGCTGAAAAGCGAAGCGTTAGAGCGCCTAAGCTGCAACCATTCAAAACAATACCTGGCGTCATCCGATGCCAAAAAGGAGATCGCATGCTCGAGCTCACTATAGAGCAGATATCCATGGGCCAATCGGCCGTGGATAAACCCGCCGCCCTGCAATTGCTGGCCAATCATCTGGTGGCCGATGGTCTGGTCGCCGACGGCTACCTTGCCGGATTGCAGGCCCGGGAAGCCCAGGGCTCGACCTTTCTCGGTCAAGGTATCGCCATTCCCCACGGCACCCCGGAAACCCGCGATCAGGTGTTCGCCACTGGCGTGCGCCTGATGCAGTTTCCCGAGGGCGTGGATTGGGGCGATGGCCAGATCGTTTATCTGGCCATCGGCATTGCCGCCAAATCCGACGAACACCTGCGTCTGCTGCAACTGCTGACCCGCGCCCTCGGCGAGACTGATCTGGGCCAGGCCCTGCGTCGCGCCAGTTCGCCCGAAGCGCTGCTGAAACTGCTGCAAGGTGCGCCGCAGGAACTGGCGCTGGACGCGCAGATGATCGGTCTCGGCGTGTCTGCCGACGATTTCGAAGAACTGGTCTGGCGTGGTGCGCGTCTGTTGCGTCAGGCCGATTGTGTGAGCAACGGCTTTTCTGCGGTGCTGCAACAAGTCGAGGCGCTGCCGTTGGGCGATGGCTTGTGGTGGCTGCACAGCGAGCAAACGGTGAAACGCCCCGGCCTGGCCTTCGTGACGCCGGACAAACCGATGCGCTACCTCGGTCAGCCGCTGAGCGGTCTGTTTTGCCTGGCCAGTCTCGGCGAAGCGCATCAGGCCTTGCTTGAGCGCTTGTGCGCGCTGCTCATTGAAGGTCGCGGCCACGAACTCGGTCGGGCCACCAGCAGCCGCAAAGTCCTCGAAGTGCTCGGCGGTGAACTGCCCGCTGACTGGCCGAGTGCACGCATTGCGCTGGCCAACGCCCACGGCTTGCACGCGCGCCCGGCGAAGATCCTCGCGCAATTGGCGAAGAGTTTTAATGGCGAAATCCGTGTGCGCATCGTCGATGGCCAGGACAGCGCCGTGTCGGTGAAGAGCCTGAGCAAACTGCTCAGCCTCGGCGCCCGTCGGGGTCAGGTGCTGGAGTTGATTGCCGAACCGAGCATCGCCGCCGATGCCTTGCCGGCACTGCTCGCCGCCATCGAAGAAGGCCTCGGTGAAGAAGTCGAGCCGCTGCCCGCCATCAGCCAACAGCGCGAAGTCATTGCCGACATCGCCGAAGTGCTGATCGCTCCGGCCTCCGGCAGCCTGCTGCAAGCGATCCCGGCAGCACCGGGCATCGCCATCGGCCCGGCGCACATTCAAGTGCAACAAAGCATCGATTACCCAATGCGTGGCGAGTCCGCCGCCATCGAGCGTGAGCGCCTCAAGCAAGCGCTGGCCGATGTGCGCAACGATATTCAAGGCCTGATCGAACGCAGCAAAGCCAAAGCGATCCGCGAGATCTTCATCACCCATCAGGAGATGCTCGACGACCCGGAACTCACCGACGAAGTCGACACGCGCCTCAAGCAGGGTGAAAGCGCCGAAGCGGCGTGGATGGCGGTGATCGAAGCGGCCGCCAAGCAGCAGGAATCGTTGCAGGATGCCTTGCTCGCCGAACGTGCGGCGGATCTGCGTGACATTGGCCGCCGCGTGCTGGCGCAACTGTGTGGCGTCGCAACCCCGAGCGAGCCTGAGCAACCGTACATTCTGGTGATGGACGAGGTCGGCCCGTCCGATGTGGCGCGGCTCGATCCGGCACGGGTGGCGGGGATACTGACCGCTCGCGGCGGTGCCACGGCGCACAGTGCAATCGTCGCCCGTGCTCTCGGCATTCCGGCACTGGTCGGTGCTGGCGCAGCGGTGTTGTTGCTGGCGCCGGGCACGGCGTTGCTGCTCGATGGCCAACGCGGTCGCCTGCACGTCGACGCCGATGCGGCGACCCTGCAACGCGCCGCCGAAGAACGCGACACCCGCGAGCAACGCCTGAAGATTGCCGCCGAACAACGCCACCAACCGGCACACACTACCGACGGTCACGCCGTCGAAGTGTTCGCCAACATCGGTGAAAGCGCCGGTGTGATCAGCGCGGTGGAGCAGGGCGCCGAAGGCATCGGTCTGCTGCGCACCGAGCTGATTTTCATGGCCCACCCGCAAGCGCCGGACGAAGCCACCCAGGAAGCTGAATACCGCCGCGTCCTCGACGGCCTCGCCGGTCGGCCGCTGGTGGTGCGCACGCTGGATGTTGGCGGCGACAAACCGCTGCCGTATTGGCCGATCGCCAAGGAAGAGAATCCGTTCCTCGGTGTGCGCGGTATTCGCCTGACCTTGCAGCGTCCGCAGATCATGGAAGCGCAATTGCGTGCCTTGCTGCGTTCGGCGGACAACCGTCCGCTGCGGATCATGTTCCCGATGGTCGGCAGCGTTGAAGAGTGGCGCCAGGCCCGTGACATGACCGAGCGTCTGCGTCTGGAAATCCCGGTCGCTGACCTGCAACTGGGGATCATGATCGAAGTGCCGTCCGCCGCATTGCTGGCGCCGGTGCTGGCCAGGGAAGTCGACTTCTTCAGCGTCGGCACCAACGACCTGACCCAATACACCTTGGCCATCGACCGTGGCCATCCAACGCTGTCGGCGCAGGCGGACGGCTTGCACCCGGCGGTACTGCAATTGATCGACATCACCGTGCGCGCGGCCCATGCCCATGGCAAATGGGTCGGCGTGTGCGGCGAACTGGCCGCAGATCCGTTGGCGGTGCCGGTGCTGGTCGGCCTCGGTGTCGATGAGCTGAGCGTGTCCGGCCGCAGCATTGCCGAAGTGAAAGCGCGCATCCGCGAACTCAGCCTGACCCAGGCGCAAACCCTTGCTCAACACGCCCTGGCCGTGGGCAGCGCCAACGAAGTGCGCGCATTAGTGGAGGCCCTGTAATGGCCAAGATTCTTACCCTGACCCTCAACCCGGCGCTGGATCTGACGGTGGAGTTGCCGGTACTGGCGGCCGGTCAGGTCAATCGCAGTGAAGAGATGCACACCCATGCCGCCGGCAAAGGTGTGAACGTCGCACAGGTGCTGGCCGATCTTGGTCATCAACTGACGGTCAGCGGCTTTCTCGGTGAAGACAATCTGCAAGCGTTCGAAACCCTGTTCGCCAAACGTGGTTTTGTCGACGCGTTTATTCGTGTGCCCGGTGAGACGCGCAGCAACATCAAGGTGGCTGAACAGAATGGTCGCATCACCGACATCAACGGCCCGGGGCCGGTGGTCGATGCCGCCGCGCAACAAGCGTTGCTCGAGCGTCTGGTGCAGATGGCGCCGGGGCATGATGCGGTGGTGGTCGCCGGCAGTTTGCCGCGCGGCGTCACTGCGCAATGGTTGCGTGAGTTGATCGAACGGCTCAACCAGCTCGGCCTGAAAGTCGCCCTCGACTCCAGCGGCGAAGCCCTGCGCGAGGCGCTGAAGGCTGGCCCGTGGCTGATCAAACCGAACACCGAAGAACTCGCTGATGCGCTGGGTTGCGAGGTGGTTTCCCACGCGGCCGAAGCCCAAGCAGCGGCGCGCTTGCATGCGCAAGGCATCGAGCACGTGGTGATTTCCCACGGCGCTGACGGCGTGAACTGGTTCAGCATCGGCTCGGCGCTGCATGCCACGCCGCCGAAAGTCAGTGTCGCCAGCACGGTTGGCGCTGGTGATTCGCTGTTGGCCGGCATGCTTCACGGTCTGCTCAGCGCCGACACGCCGGAGCAAACCCTGCGCACTGCCACGGCGATTGCAGCGATGGCGGTGACGCAGATCGGTTTTGGCATCAACGACGCCGCGCAACTGGCGCAGCTCGAACAGGGCGTGCGCGTGCGCCCCCTGACAGAACAATAAGAGGGTTTGTCATGAAGTTAGCCATTGTTACGGCGTGCCCGAACGGCATGGTCACCAGTGTGCTGTGCGCGCGGTTGCTCGATGCGGCGGCGCAACGTCAGGGCTGGAGCACCAGTGTTGAAGTGGTCGATGCGGCGCACCCGGAACGCGAGTTGTCGGCGGCAACGATCGAGGCGGCGGAGTGGGTTTTGTTGGTCGCGACAGGCGCGGTCGACATGACGCGTTTCGTCGGCAAACGCGTGTTCCAGATTGCTCCGGCACAGGCGCTGCAAGATGTTGACGCAGTGCTGCGTCGTGGGGCTGAAGAGGCTGAAGTCTACGTTGCCCGCGCGGCTGAACCGGTTGCTGATGCAGCGCGCGCGCCACGCATCGTCGCCATCACGGCGTGCCCGACCGGTGTTGCGCACACCTTCATGGCCGCCGAAGCCTTGCAGCAAACCGCCAAGCGTCTGGGCTATGAATTGCAAGTCGAAACCCAGGGCTCCGTGGGCGCGAAGACCCCGCTGAGCGCCGCGGCGATTGCCGAGGCTGACGTGGTGTTGCTGGCGGCGGATATCGAAGTTGCCACCGAGCGTTTCGCCGGCAAGAAAATCTACCGCTGCGGCACCGGCATCGCATTGAAGCAGTCTGAAGCCACGCTGAAAAAGGCCTTGGCCGAAGGTGTTGTGGAAAGCGCGGCGAGTGACGGAAAAGCACCGGCCAGGCAAGAGAAAACCGGTGTGTACAAACACCTGCTGACCGGCGTGTCGTTCATGCTGCCGATGGTCGTTGCGGGCGGTTTGATGATCGCGCTGTCGTTCGTGTTCGGCATCACCGCGTTCAAGGAAGAGGGCACGCTGGCGGCGGCGCTGATGCAGATCGGCGGCGAGACCGCGTTCAAACTGATGGTGCCGCTGCTAGCGGGTTACATCGCCTATTCGATTGCCGACCGGCCAGGCCTGGCGCCGGGGATGATCGGTGGATTGCTGGCGAGCACCTTGGGCGCCGGTTTCATCGGCGGCATCGTTGCCGGTTTTATCGCCGGTTATGCGGCGAAAGCGATCAGTCGTTATGTCGCTTTGCCGCAAAGTCTTGAAGCGCTGAAACCGATTCTGATCATCCCGTTGTTCGCCAGCCTGTTTACCGGATTGGTGATGATCTACGTGGTTGGCAAACCGGTCGCAGGCATGCTCGCGGCGCTCACGCATTTCCTCGACAGCATGGGCACCACCAACGCGATCCTGCTCGGTGTACTGCTCGGCGGCATGATGTGCGTCGACCTCGGCGGGCCAATCAATAAAGCGGCGTATGCGTTCTCGGTGGGGCTGCTGGCGTCGCAGAGTTATGCACCGATGGCCGCGACCATGGCCGCCGGTATGGTGCCGCCGATTGGCTTGGGCATCGCGACGTTTATTGCGCGGCGCAAGTTCGCCCAGACCGAGCGCGAAGCGGGTAAAGCGGCGCTGGTGCTGGGGCTGTGCTTTATCTCCGAAGGCGCGATTCCGTTTGCCGCAAAAGATCCGCTGCGAGTGATTCCAGCGAGCATCGCTGGCGGCGCACTGACCGGGGCGTTGTCGATGTACTTCGGCTGCAAACTGATGGCGCCGCACGGTGGCTTGTTTGTGCTGGCCATCCCCAATGCGATCAACCATGCGCTGCTGTATTTGCTGGCGATTGTCGCGGGAAGCCTGCTGACCGCCGTCGTCTATGCAACCGTCAAACGCCCGGAAGCCGTCGAGCTGGCACTGGAACCCACCAAAGCCTGACTGACACCACAATTCCCTTGTAGGAGCCGAGCTTGCTCGCGAAAGCGGTCTGCCGTTCAACGATGATGTTGACTGACATGGCCCCTTCGCGAGCAAGCTCAGCTCCTACATTGGTTTTGTTGTGCGCCTGAGCTATGCAGCCGTCAAATGCCCCGAGGCCCCCGAGCTGGCACTGACCCCCGCCAAGGCCTGACTGACAACAAAAACCCTTGTAGGAGCCGAGCTCGCTCGCGAAAGCGGTCTGCCATTCAACGATGATGTTGACTGACATGGCCCCTTCGCGAGCAAGCTCAGCTCCTACATTGGTTAGTGGTGTCATGGCGAGTTCATACAGGCGTGCTTAAGTTTTCCTTTTTTCAGGGAGAACACCATGAGCGATTTCAATGTGGGTCGTCGGCGTGTCGTACAAGGGATCGGCGCCGGGTTGTTGCTGCCAGGGTTGGCGCCGGCGGTGATTGCGTCGGTCAAGGATCGTCCGCAGCTCACCGACGGCGTGCAGTCCGGCGACCTGCAAGGCGATCGCGCGATGATCTGGAGTCGCAGCGACCGCGCCGCGCATATGGTGGTCGAGTGGGACACGCGCAGCCAGTTTCGCAATCCACGCCGGTTGGTCTCGGCGCTCGCCGATGCCCGCAGCGACTTCACCGCCCGTGTTGAACTGACCGGGCTGCCCGCCGATCAGGCAATCTTCTATCGGGTGTATTTCAAGGACGCCCGCACCGGCGTCGCCAGCGAGCCGTGGCTGGGGCACCTGCGCAGTGCTCCGACGGCACAGCGTAACATTCGTTTTGTCTGGAGCGGCGACACTGTCGGCCAAGGCTTCGGCATCAACCCGGACATCGGCGGCATGCGCATCTACGAGGCCATGCGTTTGCGTCTGCCGGACTTCTTTATCCACAGTGGCGACACCATCTACGCCGACGGCCCGGTGCCGGCGCAGCTCACCACTGAAGGCGGTCGCATCTGGCGCAACCTCACCAGCGAAGCCAAGAGCAAGGTCGCGCAGACCCTCGACGACTATCGCGGCAACTACCGCTACAACCTGATGGACGAAAACATCCGTCGTTTCAACGCCGAAGTACCGCAGATCTGGCAGTGGGATGACCATGAAGTGGTGAATAACTGGTCGCCGGGAAAGCAGCTCGACGAGCGTTATCAGGAGAAAGATATCCACAAACTGGTCGGTCGCGCGCGAAAAGCCTGGCTGGAATATTCGCCGATGCGCTTGCAGGCCGCCGACGCGGGCGGACGGATTTATCGCAAGCTCAGTTACGGGCCGATGCTCGATGTGTTCGTGCTCGATATGCGCAGTTATCGCGGCGCCAATGACGACAACCTCGGCGCGGCGAAACCCTTTCTGGGGCGTGAGCAACTGGACTGGCTCAAGCGCGGACTGAAGAAATCGAAAGCCCAGTGGAAGGTCATTGCCGCCGACATGCCGATCGGCCTTGGCGTGCCGGATGGCGAGGTCAGTCCGGGTGTGGCGCGTTGGGAAGCAGTGGCCAATGGTGACCCCGGTCCGGCGCAAGGACGGGAGCTGGAAGTCGCCGAACTGCTTGGTTACCTGCGTGCGCAGCAGGTGCGCAATTTCGTCTTCCTCACAGCGGATGTGCATTACTGCGCGGCGCATCACTATCACCCGGATCGCGCGGCGTTTCAGGATTTCGAACCGTTCTGGGAGTTTGTTGCGGGGCCTTTGAATGCCGGGAGTTTCGGGCCTAATCCGCTGGATAAAACCTTTGGCCCGGAGGTGGTGTTCGAGAAGGCACCGCCGACGCAAAACGCGTCGCCGTTTGCCGGGTTTCAGTTTTTTGGCGAAGTGAATATTGAAGGGCAGAGCGGGGAGATGAGTGTGGTGTTGCGGGATTTGAATGGCATAGCCGTTTTCGAACAAAAACTGCAGCCCGTTTGACCACCACACCCTTGTAGGAGCCGAGCTTGCTCGCGAAAGCGCTAGATCAGTCAACATCATCGTTGAATGTCAGACCGTCTTCGCGAGCAAGCTCAGCTCCTACAAAGGCACGCATTTTCAGTAGACGTCGCGGCGGTAGCGGCCCTGTTCGATCAGGCGCTCGACTTCGGCGGCACCGAGGATGTCGTTGAGCACTTGATCAACGCCCGAAGCCATCCCTTGCAGGCTGCCGCAGATGTAGATCACGGCACCGTCAGCCAACCATTTTTTCAATTCGTCAGCCGATTCGCGCAAGCGATCCTGCACATAAATCTTTTCTGCCTGATCGCGCGAAAACGCCAGATCCAGCCGCGCGAGATCACCGTTGATCAACCACTCTTCCAGCTCTGCGCGGCAGAGGAAATCGTGTTGACGATTGCGCTCGCCAAACAATAACCACTGGCGCTGCTGGCCGTCGGCAATCCGCGCCTTGAGCAAACTGCGCAGCCCGGCCAGCCCGGTGCCGTTGCCCAAAAGAATCATCGGCAGCGGCTCGTTCGGCAGGTGGAAACCACTGTTGCGGCGCACGCGTAAACTGATGCTGCCACCGACGGGCGCATGCTCGGTCAACCAGCCGGAACCGATGCCGAGCGTGCCGTCGGCATGCTGCTCCTGACGCACGATGAGCTCCAACACACCGTCGCCGGCAATCGAGGCAATTGAATATTCGCGCATGTTCAGCGGCACCATCGCATCGACCAGCGCCTGCGCATGCAGGCCGACCAGGTGCGCGCGGTGCTCAGGCAATTGACGCGAGGCCAGCGCGACTTCCAGCGGCTCGTCGAGGCTGTTGATTTTCACCGAGGTCTCGCCACGAATGCCGAGGCCGTCGAGGAAGTGCTCGATGACCCACGGGCAGTTGCGCGGCAGCACTTCGACCAGGTCACCGGCCAGCCAGCTGCTGGTATTCGGTGCGCTCAGGCCCAACAGATAAACCGGGGAACCACTACTGTCCGGGTTCATCAGTTCGCGGCGCGTCAGTGTCCAGTTGTCGTAGCTCGGCGCTTGCCAGGTATCGACCGGAGCCTGACCGGTGAGCAGGCCAAGTTGGGTTTGCCAGTGGCGCAGGGCGTAGGGATCGCCACTGTCGACTTCTACCGGCGCGAACAAGGTCTTGCCACCGTGATCGCTCAGCCATTGATGCAGGCGTTTGGCGAAGCCACAGAAGTGCTGATACTGACGATCGCCAAGACCGAGCACCGCGTAGTTCAGGTTGTCGAGTGCTGAAGCTTTGCTCAGCACCTTGCGCTCGAAACCACGCGCACTGTCCGGCGCTTCGCCGTCGCCAAACGTGCTGACCACGAATAGCGCGTTGTTTGATTCACGCAGATCCTGTTCGCTGACATTCGCCAGTGGCTGCACCTTTACCGGCAACCCGGCGGCCTGCAATTGGCCGGCGGTCTGCCACGCCAGTTGCTCGGCAAAACCGCTCTGGCTGGCAAAACCGATCAGCCACCCCGACGCATCGCCGGCCGGTTGGTCGAGACCTTTGCGGGCATCCTTGATCTGCTTTTTCTTGCGCCGACGATCCAGATACAACAGCCATCCGGTGATGAAGAACAGCGGCATGCACAGCGCCGCGACGGTGACGATGATCCGCCCGACGAGGCCGAAATAGCTGCCGACGTGCAACGCGTAAATGCTCGTCAGCAATTGCGCCTTGAAGCTTTTGTCGGCGTAGCGGTCGACGCGTTTGACGATGCCGGTGGCCGGATCGAGGGTGATCTGGTTCAGGGCGCGATCATGGGGTGAGCTGTCGAGCAGATAGAACACGGTCGCCGGTTGGCCGGCCACCGCCGGCATGCGGATGTTGTAGGCAGCAAGGCCCGGGCCGGCGGCGCTGTAGATGCTGCTCCACATCGCCGCGTAGTCGGCAGTTGGTGCCGGGCCTTCTGGCGCCGGGCCGCGGCCGCCGCGCACGCGCTCGTTTTGCGGGGCGTCGGAAAGCAGTTTGGTCAGGCCCTTGTTGTACCACTCGTACGACCACGACAACCCGGTCAGCGCCAGCAACAGGTAGACCAACAGGCACCAGGTGCCGGCCACCGAGTGCAGATCCCAGTTGAAGGCGCGACCCTTTTTCTTCCAGTCGAGGGTCAGCCACACACGCCAGCGGTTCCACTGACGCGGCCAGCGCAGGTACAGACCAGACAGACAGAAGAACAGCAGGATCAGCGTGCAGGCACCGGTGATGTTGCGCCCGGTATCGCCCATCGCGAGGAAGCGGTGCAGTTGCAGCATCAGGCCGAAGAAATCCTGGCCGACGGCATCGCCCATGAATTCGCCGGTGTACGGGTCGAAGTAACGCATCTCGCCGCGACGTTCGCCCTTGGGCGGGGTGAAGAACACTTTAGCGGCGTTACCGCTGTCGGTTTCGACCCAGAGCATCGAGACGGTCTTGCCCGAAGTGGCTTCGATGCGTTCCACCAGTTCGACAGGCGGCAGCACGCCGGCGACTTGTTTTTCCACCTGCAGCACGGAGGGGTTCAGCGCCCGCAGGATTTCATCCTGAAACGAATAGGTCGCACCGGTGATGCCCATCAGGGCCAGCACCAGGCCTGCAGTGATGCCAAAAAACCAGTGCAACTGGAACAGGGTTTTCTTCAACACGTCACTCGCCATCCGTTCGAAAATTGTCTTCACGGCGCGCATTATGCCGTGGGTTATCGAGAAGCGTTCTTTATTACGCAGAAAAGCCCCGCTCAATTGAATGAACGGGGCCGAGCCTTGCAGCGCATTCCCTGTAGGAGCGAGCCTGCTCGCGAAGGCGTCGTGTCAGTCAGCTTCTACTTAACTGACCCACCGCTTTCGCGAGCAGGCTCGCTCCCACAGGTTTCCACATCGGTCAGAAGTGGAAATTGGTGCTCAGCAGTGCCGTACGCCCCGCCGCCTGGTTGGCGAAGTGGGTCGAGAAGGCTTTGTCGTAGTAGGTTTCGTTAGTCAGGTTCTGCACGTTGAGTTGCAGGTCGACGTTCTTGGTCAGCTTGTAAGCTGCCATCGCGTCGTAACGTACATACGAATCGACCATGGTGGTGTTGGCCACGCTGCCGAAGACGTCATCAACGTAGAACGCACCGCCACCGATGGTCAGCTTCGGCGTGACCTGGTAAGTGGTCCACAGGCTGGCACTGTTTTTCGGTGTGTTCGGCAGTTCGTTACCGTCGGTGGCGCGGTTGAGCGGGCCGCCATCCACCTGCTCGCTGTCCATGTAGGCGTAACCGGCGAACACTTGCCACTTGTCAGTGATCTTGCCGCTGGCCGACAGTTCGACACCTTGCACGCGGGTCTTGCCGGCGTTTTCGTACGACGTGGTATCGACTTGCACACGAGCGTTTTCTTTCTCGGTGCGGAAGATGTCGGCCGTCAGCGACAGACGATCATTCAACAGATCCCACTTGGTACCGATTTCGTAGTTCTTGGTGGTTTCCGGCTCCATGTCGCTGCTCAGCAGATTGCCGCTGCGATCGGTGGCGCCGCCCAACGGGTTGCCGTCCATGCCTTCACCGAGGGTATTGCCCGGTGGCGTCGCCGAGGTGGCGTAGGAGGCATAGATGCTGCCGTTTTCTGCCGGCTTGTAGACGATGCCGAACTGACCGGTAACGAACTCGCTGGTGTCATCGCCCTTGGCCGTGGTCGCGCCGGCAGCGGTATACGACTTGTAGTCGGTGTCGAAATGGTCGTAACGCAGACCCATGTTCACCAGCCACTGCTCGTTCAACTCCAGGGTGTCGAACACATACAGCGCGTAGGTGTTGGCCTTGGTGTCGGTGCCGGCGTAGTTACGCGAGATCGCACCGTTCCACGGATCGTTCGGGTTCGGGTTCGACAGCGAGGTGCAGTTGTAGCCACTCGATGCGCCGATCATCGACGGGGTGCAGTTGGTGGTCGCGGCGCTGGTGCGTGGCGTGGTGTCGGTATTGACGTTGTACGAGGACTTCTGGCTTTCCTCACGGGTGTATTCAACGCCAGTGGAGAAGCTGTTCTTGAAGCCGGCGACGTAGAAGTTGCCGAACAGGTCGGTCTGGTTGGTGGTGGTCTCGGTGTTGCTCACCCGAGTATTCGCACGACGCCAGACGCTGCCATTGTTGACGTTGCCCTTGCTGTCGTCCGGCTGAGTGAGGATGTAATCCTGCATGCTGGTGCCGTGACGCAGGGTGTTCTTGATCGTCAGCGAGTCGCTCAGGTCATGCTCGATGGCGAAGGTCGCGGTGTCGGTGCGGCCCTTGCGGAAGTCGCGATCCAGACCGTAGAAGTTGCTGTGGTCGCCACCCGAGTACGGTTTGTCCGGGTTGGACTTGGTGCGCGCCGCCGAGCCACCGGTTGGAATGGTGTACGGGATGCCCGAGTCCGGGGTGTCGTTGCTTTCGAGATGGTAGTAATCGAGGTTGACGCGGGTGTCGGTACCCAGGCCAAAGGCCAGGGACGGGGCGATACCCCAACGGTCGTAATCGACCTTGTCGCGACCGGCAACGTTGCTCTCGTGGCTCATCAGGTTGAGACGGCCGGCGGCGGTGTCGCTGAACTGGTAGTTGCCGTCGAGGGTGTAGCGCTGGGTCTGGTCGGAGCCCCAGGTGAACCCACCGTCGAACGAGTTGCCCAGATGGGCTTTCTTGCTGACCAGGTTGATGCTGCCGCCGGCTGCGCCACGACCGCCGATGGCGGAGTTCGGGCCCTTGCTGACTTCAATGTTTTCCACGGCGAAGATCTCGCGACTCTGCGAACCGGTGTCGCGCACGCCGTCGAGGTAGGTGTCGCCCTGGGCATCGAAACCACGGATGAATGGACGGTCGCCCTGCGGGTTGCCGCCTTCACCGGCGCCGAAAGTGATGCCCGGCACGGTACGCAGCGCGTCCTGCATGTTCAGGGCGCCGGTGTCTTTCAGAACCTGTTGCGGAATTACCGTTACCGAGCGCGGCGTGTCGACCAGCGGTGCGGTGTACTTGGGCGAGGAGGCTTTCTCGACCTGGTAGGACGTCGGGTCCTGCGTTTCGCCGGTGATGGCGGTAGCGTCCAGGGCGATGGCATTACCAGAGGCTTTGCTGTCGGTTTTTTCGGCAGCGAACACCATGTGGCCTGCAGAGCTGGCGGTAATCGCTACGCCAATTGCAGAGGCGAGCAAACGTGGTGAACTGACTGGTAATTGTGCGTGTTGACGTGCCATTGAAATTCCCCTCCCCAAGGATTTGAGGGGGCGGAATATAGGGTAAACAGGTATTCGTATCAATTGCGAAACATTGCTAACTGCACTGAATTTACATTCTTTACATTTTAACCTTACGGTTTTTGCCAGTTCATTCGTCTCTCGGGTTTTACACGGCCAATAAGAATCAATACCATTGCCGCCTCCTTGCCATCAGGTGACATCGCCATGCTGCTGCACATCCCCGGACTGTTCGCCAAAGACGAGGTGCAGCGCATCCGCGAGGCGCTGGAACAGGCCGACTGGGCCGATGGCAAGATCACTGCCGGCTTCCAGTCGGCCAAGGCCAAGCACAATTTGCAGTTGCCCGAAGGCCATCCGCTGGCCAAGGAAATCGGTGCAGCGATGCTTGAGCGGTTGTGGAAAAATCCGCTGTTCATGTCCGCCGCGTTGCCGCACAAAGTATTCCCGCCGTTAGTGAACTGTTACACGGCCGGTGGCAGTTTCGACTTCCACATCGACAACGCCGTGCGCCAACCGAAAGGCAGTATCGAGCGCGTACGCACGGATATCTCGGCGACGCTGTTCTTCAGTGAGCCTGCGGATTACGACGGCGGCGAACTGGAGATCCAGGACACTTACGGCACACAACGGGTGAAGCTACCGGCCGGCGACATGGTCTTGTACCCCGGCACCAGCCTGCACAAGGTCAACGCGGTCACTCGCGGCGCACGCTATGCGTCGTTCTTCTGGACGCAAAGTCTGGTGCGCGAAGACAGCCAGCGTGCGTTGCTGTTCGAGATGGACGGGGCGATCCAGCAGCTCACTCAAGACATGCCTGATCACCCCTCGCTGATCCGCCTTACCGGCACTTATCACAATTTGCTGCGTCGCTGGGTCGAGGTCTGAGTGACAGACTTTCGCTTGCGCCGCGAGGAAGTCCTCGACGGCGCGCAATTCAACGCCATGCTCGCAGAGAGCCCGGCCCGTGCCGCGCAGGCGATTTTGCTGGCGGCGGGGGCCAATGCCCTCGAAGCGCAGGCGCTGCTCGGGCAGATCCTGCTGGATGGCCAAGGCATAGCGCAGGATCAGCCGTTGGCGCTTCGCTGGTTCGGCATCGCTGCCGGACGCGGCCATCTGATGGCGCGCAACATGCTCGGTCGATGCCATGAGCATGGTTGGGGCTGTGCGGCGGATGCTGCGGTTGCTGCGCGGCATTACCGAATCGCCGCCGAGGCGGGTCTGGACTGGGCGATGTACAACCTTGCCAATCTGTTGGCGACCGGGCGCGGTGTGACGGTTGATCAGCCGCAAGCATTGGCACTTTATCGTCAGGCTGCCGAGTTAGGCCACGCCAAGTCGATGAATCTGCTTGGCCGTTACCTGGAAGAGGGGCGCCATTGTTGCGCGGATCCTGACGCGGCTTTCGATTGGTATCGCCGGTCGGCGCAGGGTGGCGATTTCCGCGGTCAGTTCAGTTTTGCCAGCGTGCTGGCTGAACGCTCAAATATTCAGGAAGCGTTAGTTTGGTACCGCCAGGCGATGTCCGGAGGGCATGCGGTGTTTCTCGAAGTGGCTGCTCAGACATTGGCGAACGCTTCGCATACCGCCATTCAATCAATGGCGTTAGAGTATAAAAAACGCGCAGAACAACTGGCTGGTCAAGTGGATTAAGATGGCAATTCGCGAATTTTAATTCGTGTGTCAAGTTGTTGGTATTTTTTATAAATATATTGAAGGCCTGTGCTGCTTTTACACGTGCAGCTTTTATGTTTAAGTCAGCTCGGAAGTTTATAGCCATTGCGGCTTTTATTTCTGGTGTCTACTTAACTTAAAATATCGATTAAAGGAATGATCATGCCTTCTTCCAGTTTATGGGGCAGCGCCCTGAATAATGCCTCGCCTGAGCAAGTCATGCAAATGGCGATCACCGCGCCAAAGTTGCTGAGCGATGTATCCAATTCAGATGGCGATGATGTAGTACGTGACAGAGGGCTTCTCCTCACAAAAAAACAGATCATTGATTTGCGTAAGTATGAAGCCGCCGGTCTGGCACTTCCCTACACCCTCAAAGATGTTCAGGATTACCTGCGTTTTGGCGCAGGTCAGGACGGTGGGCCCGGTTTGAACCCTACCGACTTTCTGAACACGTTCACCCAGACCCGCAACCACGCGAGACGCTGGTCGCCGCTGCGTCAACGCATCATGATGACCGGGCAAGGGCTGAAGAGCTTTGCCAGCAGCATGATCAATTATGGCAGGTCGATTCAGGAAGTCTTGAACGACGATGATTCGGTCGCGTTCCTCAAGAAAAACAAAATTAAAACGCTTGCTCAGCTTAAAGCACTCGAAATGGAATTGGGCAACAAGTTTCCGGATATTGAAATTGATCCTGATACGGTCGCGACGCTGGACTATTATCTGCAGCGGATATTTGAAAAGATCAATCAAAACCTGAGTGATGTGCAGAGCATCAAGAATGATCTGGATACGTTTGCTTATGATCTGCGGGAGCATGTTCTACCTAACATAAAGCTAAGGGTCGGGTTGATTGACAGTAGTACGTTGGCGGTGGATATCAAAGTCTTGAAAAACGATATTGATAACCGTGCGAAAGAAATCGACATAAAGAATACTGAGTACAAGGCGGCTGTTCAGGAGGCGTTGAAGTCTGCCGCCGGGCTGAATATCGCAGGCTTGGCGATGGCTATTTACATGGGTGTAGAAGCCGAGAACATTCGGGTTGCACGCGATGAGTTGTACGCCGAACAGGATCGAGACATTCAGACTCTGTCGAGCAAGAACCAGACGCTGGGTTCCCTTGCTCGCGTCAAACACGACCTGCAAAACCTGATGATCGTGGCGATCGATGCCGACATTGCAACGCAGAACCTGCTGCACGTCTGGAAAAGTCTGTACCTGCACATCAGCAATTCCGTTTCGGCAATGAGTCGAATCAATGACGCGTTGAGTCTGCGGATCTTTGGTGTCGAGTTCGAAGAAGTCGTGCAGCCATGGAAAGCCATCGGCAGCGACTCGGACAAGCTGATTGAGGTCTTCAAAGAGGCTGATGAAGAGTACGAGCGTAATTATTCTTTCAGCGCGCGAACCACTCGTGTGGTCAGCTTTTTCAACGCCCCAGTGAATTATCCACTGGTAGACACTGCCGCTCTGAATTCGACTATTGAACAGATGCGTGAGGCCCGTACTCAGGCGGAAGTCTGGAAGGTCAAACTGAGTTACCTGCCAGATCTATTCGACCGCTTCAAGCGTATCGTGAGTGGTATGGGGCAATGCCAAAGCCAATTACAGGATTCGGCACAAGTGGGTATGAATGATCTGCAAAACACCTTGCGACGTCTCGCCCGCAACGAGAAGGACCGATTGAAAGAAACCGATCCTGAAGTCATCGGAGAAATCGACGATGAGCGCAAGGAAATTCTGACTGCGATTTCCTCTGCCATGTCCAGGCAGGCCTCCCTGTTGCGTGGCTCCTTGCGCAACATTGATGCAAAGTTTGATGTGCGTCTGACACAGGCTTACATCGCTGATTTCCAGCATGACGCGCTCCTGATCAATGCTGAAATTTCGCAACTGGAGGACAAGCTTGCAGAGCTTGCAGCAGGGCGAAAGGTCATCAATGACGGCATCAGTCTCCTGGAAAAAAGCGGCATCGAGAATCTGGGCAAAGACATTGAACTGACCATCGGCCAGATTACCGAACTCGGTCTGGCTCCGCCGGAAGTCAAGCTGGTCATGGCGGCCATTGACCAACTGAAGCGAACCCTTATCGGTATAAGTGAGTCTGTGCGCTTTCTGGACATGGTTCGCGAGAATGCCAAGCTGAAACAGAAGATCGATGTTGTTCAGGCTGATATCGAGCGTGAGCGCGCGGGGATCCGTGATTCGCAGGGCAAGGTCGCATACCTGAAGGCCATTCATGTGATGGAAGACCAGCGCGAGAAGTTTGCCGTCAGCTTCAGTGTCGCGGTGAATGCTTTTGAGCAGTTCCGCAATGCAATCAATGTCGACCTGTACGACGACAGTGATGCACTCAGTGCAGTACTGAAACAGCACGCGCCACTGTTTAGTGCGCTCCTTTATCCGCTGTCGATGCCGCAGCGCTGATTGTAGTTGTCCTGGTGCCCTGCCTTGCTGCTTGAGATCAGAGTGCCGCAGGGCTGCCGATGGATACAGGTCCATCGGCAACATCAATTCGATCAGACTAAGGAGAGACTGATGCTTGCCTATCTACTGGCAGAAAAGAACTTTGCTGCATTGAAGCAATATGTGACGTTCCTCAACGACCTGCGTCCTGCTTTGCAGGAAATCAGCGAATTTACTGCGATTTTCGAGCGGCAAAAACACCTCATTTTGCCGCCGCCGAATGTTCAAAGCTTGAAAGAGGCAGCCCAAACCAGCGCTGCTTGTTGGCGCGCGATAGCGATGGCAACACCGTTGCTTGGCAGCAATTGCACGCTGGTATTGCGTGACGTTTTTGGCTTTATCGAAGAGTTTCAGTCTGTTGTTTCAAATGTCGACAATCGCCGGAAGGCGATTGTCACTATCGATCCACAGCACTTTTCACTGGTCAGATCGCCCGCATGGGGTAATGCCCCCGCCGAAAACATAATCGATGTTCTACGCGAAATGCATCGCCGACTGGGTCATTACCGGTCGGCTGTGCTGGACTTCAATGTCCAGGTGACCCGACTGGCGGAGTCGATGCACAGTATCTTCGTGCGTTTCATAGAGTGTTTGACTACGCCAATTTGCACTTGCGATAAGCCGATCCCCAAGATCGAAGCGTATTACAGCTTGGGTAAAATCGGTTTGCCCGGTACGACTTACGAGCCGGGTCGACTGTATTCGCAGGAGGAGCGAATCGCGCAGTCGAAAGAGCATGTCGAGTTTCTCTTCAACCTGCGCCGACGCGCCGCCAGTGCGGCGAACAACCTCAGCGATTTTTGCTATCGGATGACATGCATGCTGGATGAGGCCAGGCAGGTGCTTCAATGCCATTACCCGGCGATGACCATGGCACGTGCAAAAGCTGTGCTGCCGATGTTCAAGGGCCCGCTGAGCGACGTTCAAAGTATGTCGGATCAACTGGTCAAAATGCGCAGGTTGTAAACCAAAAAAAAGCCCATGACAGGTCAAGGGCTTTCGTTGAGCTACAGGCTGATCACACGTAGAACGACTTCAGCGGTGGAAAGCCATTGAACTCTACTGCGCTGTAACTGGTGGTGTAAGCACCGGTCGACAACCAGTACAGGCGATCACCAATCGCCAGGTTCAGTGGCAAACCGTACTTGTAGTTCTCGTACATGATGTCGGCGCTGTCGCAGGTCGGACCGGCGATGACGACTTCTTCCATCTCGCCTTTCTTTTCGGTCCAGATCGGGAACTTGATCGCTTCGTCCATGGTTTCGATCAGGCCGGAAAACTTGCCCACATCCGTGTACACCCAGCGCTCGACGGCGGTGCGCGACTTACGCGCAACCAGCACCACTTCGCTGACCAGAATGCCGGCGTTGGCGATCAGCGAACGGCCCGGCTCGAGAATGATTTCCGGCAAGTCATCACCGAAGTCTTCTTTCAGGAAGCGGATGATTTCTTCGGCGTAGGTTTCCAGGCTGTTGGTGCGGGTGATGTAGTTGGCCGGGAAGCCACCGCCCATGTTGATCAGCTTCAGGTGGATGCCGTCTTCTTCTTTCAGGCGTTCGAAGATCACTTTGACCTTGGCGATCGCCGCGTCCCAGACACTGATGTCACGCTGTTGCGAGCCCACGTGGAACGAGATGCCGTAAGGCACCAGGCCGAGGTCGCGAGCGAGGATCAGCAGGTCCATGGCCATGTCGGTCTGGCAGCCGAATTTACGCGACAGTGGCCAGTCGGCCGTGGTCGAGCCTTCGGTGAGGATACGCACATAGACTTTCGAACCCGGTGCAGCCTTGGCGATGTTGCGCAGGTCGGCCTCGGAGTCGGTGGAGAACAGACGCACGCCTTTCTCATAGAAGTAGCGGATGTCCTTGGATTTCTTGATGGTGTTGCCGTAGCTGATACGGTCGGCGCTGACGCCGCGATCCATCACTTTGTCCAGCTCATAGATCGAGGCGATGTCGAAGCTCGAACCTTTCTCTTTGAGCAGGTCGATGATCTCGACGGCCGGGTTGGCCTTGACTGCGTAATAGACCTTGGCGAATTCGAAACCGGCGCGCAGGTCATCGTAGGCCTGGCTGATCATCGCGGTGTCGATCACCACGAACGGGGTTTCTTGCTTGTCGGCGAACGCCTTCATTTTGTCAAAAGTGGCGCGCGCGAAATAATCTTCGACGTTGATCGACATGCTGGGAGCTCCTATGGGCAAACGTGTAAAAACAATGGGTGCAAATGAACGTCCTCCGTATCCCCACTTTGGTTCGCCTACTTCCCAAGGCATGTCGCCGAAAGCAAAAAGGCCATGGGGCTCTGCCCTTGGCCTTGCTGTCTCGTCGTCAGTACTTGAGCCGGATGGATCGTTTCCAGCATGGACGTTCGGCGCGAACTTTAGGGGGTGAGGGGCCTGAGATCAACTAAAAATGTCGCGTTTTTGCACGCTTCTGACGTGCGTCGCTTTCAGCACTCTTTGTAGCCGACCGAGATGACGGGCAGATGTTCCCCAGGAATTTTAGAGTGTTAAAAATACCTGCACGTTCGCCGCTTTTGTCAGCGAAGTCGTGGGTAAGTGTGATGGCGACAACATCGGCGACGTTGGAGGCGTGAGGAGGGTGTGAGGGGGATTTTGGCTGTTACGCAGACTGTTTAAGGTCGACTATGCTGTTCTCAAGTGTTGAGATTCTTTTCCGCCTCATGAGTGAAGAAAAAATCACACGAATCCTGTGGGAGCGAGCCTGCTCGCGAAGGCATTTTCCCAGCCGACATCATCGCCGACTGACATTTTGCTTTCGCGAGCAGGCTTGCTCTCACAGGGTGTGTATTTTTTAGGCGACTACCGCTTCAGCCGGCGAGACGATGCTGGTTTTCATCCCGCGCGAACGACCCGAGCTCAGGTAAGCCGCAATCGACTCCTGCGTCACCTCGCCGAGGAACACCCGCTCGGCATCCATCACCGGCAACCAGGCGCGGTTGAACTCGTACATGCGCGACAACAGGATGCGCAAATGCTCGTCGTACGCCGCCGTCGCGTTGAATTCACGCAGGTACTGCGCACAAGTGCCAGTCTGGCGGTGCAGGTCGCGACGACGCACGTAACCCAGCGCCTTGTTCTCGGCACAGGTGACCACGACATAGCGGCGATCGTGCTCGTCCATCAATTCCAGCGCATCGGCCACCGGGGTTTCCGGGCTCACCGAAGGCGCGTTGTCGGCCGCGTCTTCGGCCTTCACCAGTAACAGGCGTTTCAACGTGCTGTCCTGACCGACGAAATTGCTCACGAAATCGTCCGCCGGATGCGCCAGCAGGGTGTCCGGGTGGTCGATCTGCAGCAGTTTGCCGGCGCGGAAGATCGCGATCTTGTCGCCGAGTTTGATCGCTTCGTCGATGTCGTGGCTGACCATGATTACGGTCTTGTTCAGCGCCCGTTGCATCTCGAAGAACTCGTTCTGGATCATCTCGCGGTTGATCGGGTCGACTGCGCCGAACGGCTCGTCCATCAGCAACAGCGGCGCATCCGCCGCCAGTGCGCGGATCACGCCGATCCGTTGCTGCTGGCCACCGGACAATTCACGCGGGTAACGATGCAGATACTGCTTGGGCTCAAGCTTGATCATGCTCATCAGTTCGCGGGCGCGGTCGTGGCATTTCTGTTTGTCCCAGCCGAGCAGCTTCGGCACGACGACGATGTTCTCTTCGATGGTCATGTTGGGGAACAGACCGATCTGCTGGATCACGTAGCCGATGTTGCGGCGCAGGGTTACTTCGTCGAGGTCGGTGGTGTCTTCGCCGTTGATCAGGATCTTGCCCGAGGTCGGTTTGATCAGGCGGTTGATCATCTTCAGCGTGGTGCTTTTGCCGCAACCCGATGGCCCGAGGAACACACAGATTTCGCCTTCATTGACGGTCAGGCTCACCGAGTCCACGGCTTTGACATCTTTGCCGTTGCTTTGGAAAGTTTTGCTGAGGTTTTGAAGTTCGATCATTTGAGGAGTCCTTTTGGAGTCAACGAGCGTTGCAGCCATTGGAGAATCAGGTCAGCGAAGATAGCCAGGAGACTGACCAGCAGCGCGCCGACGATAAGCATCGACATGTCACTGCGGCTGATTGAAGCGAGGATCAACACACCGAGGCCGCCAGCGCCGATGGTAGCGGCGATGGTCATCACGCCGATGTTCATCACTACGGCCGTGCGCACGCCGGCGAGGATGACTGGCACCGCAATTGGCAACTCAACCATGCGCAGGCGCTGGCCGAACGTCATGCCAATGCCACGTGCAGCTTCACGAATGCCCGGTTCAACGCCGGTCAGGGCGAGGTAGGTGTTGCGCATGATCGGCAGCAGCGAATAAAGAAACACGGCGGTAATCGCTGGCATCGGGCCGAGGCCCTGGCCGAACTTGGAATAGAACGGCAGCAGCAAACCGAACAGGGCAATCGACGGCACGGTCAGCAGCACCGTCGCGCTGGCCTGCAACGGGCCGGCAAGGCTCGGGAAACGCGTCATCAGAATGCCCAGCGGCACGCCAACGACAATCGCCAGCGTCACGGCGATACCAACGAGGGTGATGTGCTGCCAGGTCAGGTGCATCACCTGCTGCCAGTCGAGATGGGAAAAGGCGTTCAGGAATTCCATGACTTCTCCTCTCTTAATTCAACGGATGTTGGCGCAGGAAATCGGCGGCAACTTTCGATGGGCTTTCGTGATCGACGTCGACCCGCGCGTTGAGCTGACGCATGGTTTCGTCGTCGAAGAGTTCGGCCAACGGTTTGAGTTGCTCGGCGAGTTTCGGGTGGGCGTCGAGGTAGGCCTGACGTACCACCGGCGCGGCGGTGTAGTCGGGGAAGTAATGCTTGTCGTCTTCCAACAGCTTGAGGCCGAAGGCGTTCAAGCGACCGTCGGTGGTGTAGACCAGCCCGGCAAAGACCTGGCCGTTGCGCAGCGCGGTATAGACCAGGCCCGCGTCCATCTGGCGGATGTTCTTGCGGGTCAGGTTCATGTCGTAGAGCTTGACCATGCCGTCGAGGCCGTCGGAGCGGTTGGCGAATTCGGTGTCCAGCGCCACCAGATGATTGGTCTTGGCTTCGGCGCGCAGCACTTCGTTCAACTGACTGATGTTGTTGATCTGCGGATATTCCTCGGCGACTTTTTTAGGCAGGGCGAGGGCGTAGGTGTTGCTGAATTTCGACGGCGTCAGCCAGATCAGGCCTTTTTTCGCATCGAGTTCTTTCACCCGTGCGTAGGACTCTGCGCTGTCGAGTTTTTCAGTGACATGGTTGTAGGCCACCAGCGACACGCCGGTGTATTCCCAGAGCATGTCGAGTTGCCCGCTTTCGTGGGCGCTGCGAGCGAGGTTGCTGCCCAGACCACCCGTGACTTGGGTGTCGTAGCCTTTGCTGCGCAGGTATTGCGAGGTGATTTCGGCCAGCAGTGTCTGTTCCGTGAAGACTCGCGCACCGATGCGAATCACTGGTTTTTCTGCCGCTTGGGCAATGCCTGCGAACAGCAGGGCACTGCTCAGCATCAGGCCTAGAATCAAGCTGAATCGTTTCATAGGTATTCCTTCGCAAAAGCCTTAAGTCGGGCGCAAACCGCGTTCCAGCCAGAGACGGCTGGCGAGGGTGACCACGCCATCGAGCAGCAAGGCCAGCAGCGCGGTACACGCGGCGCCGAGCAGCAGTTGCGGCTGATTGTTCAGGGCGATGCCGGGGAAAATCAGGCTGCCGAGGCTGTTGGCGCCGATCAGGAACGCCAGCGGCGCGGTACCCACATTGATCGCCAGCGCGACACGCACACCACCGATGATGATCGGTACGGCGTTGGGCAGTTCGACTTGCCACAGCACCTGACGCGGGGTCATGCCGATGCCGACAGCGGCTTCTTTCAGCGAACCCTGGACGTTTTTCAGGCCTTCATAGGTGTTGCGCACAATCGGCAGCAACGAGGCGAGGAATAAAGCGAAGATCGCCGGACCGCTGCCGATGCCAAGAATCCCCAGGGCAATCGCGAGTACGGCCAACGGCGGCACGGTGTTACCGATATTGAAGATCTGCATGAAGCGTTCAGCGCGGCCGACCATGGTCGGGCGACTGAGAAAGATACCGGCGGGGATGCCCACGACCAGGGCGGCCAGCATTGAAGCGAGGACGAGAATCAGATGAGCTTGCAGGTAAAACAACAAATCGTCGCGGTAGTGTTCGATCGTGTTGATGCCGATCCAGTGGACCAGCAGGGCCAGGAGCGCGATTACAACCGCACCTCCCATCAGCCCTTTGCCATAGCGGATAGCCACAGGCGGACTCCTTTTTTATAGTCGGCGAGCGCAATCCCGTGTGGCATGCCAAACTTTGGCTGCCGGGAAAAACGTTCGCGAGAAGCAGCTCCCTCAGCACCGGCAAAAAGCGGTCTGAAAGCGAGCCATGAGCGCAGCCTCGTCAGGCTAACTTGCTGATTTTTCAGCCCCTGACGAAATGTCGTAACAGGGGATGGACGTCTCCGTGCTTTAAAAGGTTCCCATCTGAGGCAGCATTTGGCCACCCTTAATGTGCTCAACGGTTCGGTTATTGCACTGACTTGGGCTATAATCGCGGCCCTTTTTTGAATCACCGCCAGGCGATTTCCCATGACCAACCAGGCCGCCGAAGTCGCGAAACGCCGCACTTTCGCCATTATTTCCCACCCCGATGCCGGTAAAACCACGATCACCGAAAAGCTCCTGTTGATGGGCAAGGCGATTGCTGTGGCCGGTACGGTGAAATCCCGTAAATCCGATCGCCATGCGACATCCGACTGGATGGAGATGGAGAAACAACGGGGTATTTCCATTACCACGTCGGTCATGCAGTTCCCGTATCGCGAGCACATGATCAACCTGCTCGACACCCCGGGCCACGAAGACTTCTCCGAAGATACCTATCGCACCCTGACGGCGGTGGACTCGGCATTGATGGTTCTCGACGGCGGTAAAGGTGTCGAGCCACGGACCATCGCGCTGATGGACGTCTGCCGTCTGCGTGACACGCCGATTGTCAGCTTCATCAACAAACTCGACCGTGACATCCGCGACCCGATCGAACTGCTCGACGAGATCGAAGCTGTTCTGAAGATCAAGGCTGCGCCGATCACCTGGCCGATCGGTTGCTACCGCGACTTCAAAGGCGTGTATCACCTGGCCGATGACTACATCATTGTCTACACCGCCGGTCATGGTCACGAACGCACCGAAACCAAGATCATCGAGAAACTCGACTCCGACGAAGCTCGTGCGCATCTGGGTGACGAGTACGAGCGTTTCATCGAGCAGCTTGAACTGGTTCAAGGCGCCTGCCACGAGTTCAACCAGCAGGAGTTCCTCGACGGTCAGCTGACACCGGTATTCTTCGGTACGGCATTGGGCAACTTCGGTGTCGATCACGTGCTTGATGCTGTGGTTGATTGGGCACCGCGTCCGTTGGCCCGTGTGGCCAACGAGCGTACCGTCGAGCCGGTCGAAGAGAAGTTCTCGGGCTTCATCTTCAAGATCCAGGCGAACATGGACCCGAAACACCGCGACCGCATCGCCTTCATGCGTATCTGCTCCGGCAAGTACGAGAAAGGCATGAAGATGCGCCACGTGCGCACCGGCAAGGACGTGCGCATCGGCGACGCCCTGACGTTCTTCTCCTCGGAGCGCGAACAGCTGGAAGAAGCTTTTGCCGGTGACATTATCGGTTTGCACAACCACGGCACCATCCAGATCGGCGACACCTTCAGCGAAGGCGAAACCCTGGGCTTCACCGGCATTCCGCACTTCGCCCCGGAATTGTTCCGTCGTGTGCGTTTGCGTGATCCGCTGAAATCCAAGCAACTGCGTCAGGGCCTGCAACAGCTGGCTGAAGAAGGCGCCACTCAGGTGTTCTTCCCGGAGCGCAGCAACGACATCATTCTTGGTGCCGTTGGTGTGCTGCAGTTCGATGTGGTCGCCAGCCGTTTGAAAGAGGAATACAAGGTTGAGTGCTCGTATGAGCCGATCACTGTGTATTCCGCGCGCTGGATCGAATGCAGCGACAAGAAGAAGCTTGAGGAGTTTTCCAACAAGGCTGTGGAGAACCTGGCTGTCGACGGTGGTGGTCATCTGACCTATCTCGCGCCGACGCGGGTTAATCTGGCGTTGATGGAAGAGCGTTGGCCGGATGTGAAATTCCGTGCGACGCGTGAGCATCACTAAGCTTTGAGCTGGTTTATCTGCAGCCCCCTAGGTGTAGGCCTTGGGGGCTTTTTTGTTGGTTTGGTTTTGTGTGTATATCCGTTTTTCGGTGATGGCGGCTTAGGGTTTCGCCCTTACGGCGACTCACTTTTTTTACAAACGCCTAAAAAAAGTAAGCAAAAAAACGCTTGCTCCTACGTTCGGCCCGCTCGCTGGGGCTCGGGGTTCCTTCGCTGCGGGATCGATCCGGGGGGCATCGCCTACGGTTTGCTGCGCTGCACCTCCTCTCGATGTGTTTGGCTGCGCCAAACGGTCGCTGCGCTCCCACCCCCGGATCAATCCCTCCACTCAGCCTGCCGACGTCGCCCGTGAATCAAGATCAAGAGCTGCTGCCGAGCTAACGCTCATCCTGTTGAGTGGTGAGGAGCAGGGGCGATGGGTGTTTTGCTGCTGGTTTTTTGTGGGAGCGAGACTGCTCGCGATGCCTGTGGGAGCCTGGCTTGCCAGCGATGGCGTCCCGCCAGCCGCCCCATTCCCTTCAGGCTGCACCCAATTCCTGTGGGAGCCTGGCTTGCCAGCGAAGGCGTCCCGCCAGCCGCCCCATTCCCTTCAGGCTGCACCCAATCCAATTGTAGGAGCGAGCCTGCTCGCGAAAGCGGCCTGCCAGCCGACCCATTTCTTACAGGTTGCACCCAATCCCTGTGGGAGCCTGGCTTGCCAGCGATAGCGTCCCGCCAGCCGCCCCATTCCCTTCAGGCTGCACCCAATCCAATTGTGGGAGCGAGCCTGCTCGCGAAGGCGTCCCGCCAGCCGCCCCATTCCCTTCAGGCTGCACCCAATTCCTGTGGGAGCCTGGCTTGCCAGCGATGGCGCCCCACCAGCCGCCCATTCCCTTCAGGCTGCACCAATCCCTGTGGGAGCCTGGCTTGCCAGCGATGGCGTCCCGCCAGCCACCTCATTCCTTACAGGCTGCACACGATCCAATTGTAGGAGCGAGCCTGCTCGCGAAGGCGCCCGCCCAGCCCGTGAACCCTCGCTGTCGCGTGTCGCTTAGCTGATACGGTTATGACCTTTATTCGAAACAGGTCTGTCCGCCAACGGCATTTCTGCGTGTTCATTAGCGTCCTATCTGGTGAACCCGGCTGATCGGAACTAGATTTCACTCAGCGCCGGATCGGCATTGCTGTTTCACCTGCACAGGATGGAATCGGTCATGAAAAACAGGTTGCTACGCGTTTTACTGCTGTTGAAAGTGATGGTCATGCTGTCCCTCGGCACCGCGACGGCTTGGGCCGCGTGCGAGGATCATGGTTCGCAGGCGTTCAGTGGGCAGGCCGGGCATAGCGGGTTGATGCTGGCGAAGTCCGAATCCGAGCCTGGCGATCAGGATCAGGGCGGTAGCAAGGACGATGACGACTCGACCACGGACGAGCCGGACACCGATGATCCGGATGATGGCGACAGCCAGACGTAGATTGCAGGCAAAAGAAAACCCCTTCTGCCTCGACTGATGCGCAATCGAGGTGGAAGGGGTTTGGTTAACACTTTAAACCCGGGTAAAACACGATCCCCTGTAGGAGCTGCGGCACGCTGCGATCTTTTGATCCTGATTCTAAAAATCAAAAGATCGCTGCGTGCCGCAGCTCCTACAGGTTTTGTGTTTGTCCGCAGATCTTTTTACGCAGCGCCGTCGAGGAATTGCTCGGCGTAGTGGCAAGCCACCTGCCGATTGTCGAGCGCACGCAGGGCGGGCTCTTCAGTGCTGCAACGCTCGGTCGCATACGGGCAGCGCTTGTGGAACGCGCAGCCTGAAGGCGGGTTCAACGGGTTGGGCAGTTCGCCGACGATCTTGATTTTCGGCTTGTTCGGATCCGGGTGAATGGTTGGGGTCGCCGACAGCAGCGCCTGGGTGTACGGGTGCAGTGGGCGCTCGTAGATGGCGTTTTTCGGGCCCAGTTCCACCGGACGACCGAGGTACATCACCATCACGTCATCGGCCACGTGTTGCACCACCGCCAGGTTGTGCGAGATGAACACGTACGCGGTGTTGAACTCCTGCTGCAGATCCATGAACAGGTTGAGCACCTGCGCCTGAATCGACACGTCCAATGCCGAGGTCGGTTCATCCGCCACCAGCACTTTCGGTTGCAGCATCATCGCCCGAGCCAGAGCGATACGCTGACGCTGACCGCCGGAGAACATGTGCGGATAGCGCTGGTAATGCTCTGGGCGCAAGCCGACCTGCTTCATCATCGCCTGGACTTTCTCGCGACGTTCGGCAGCACTCAGGTTGGTGTTGATCAGCAGCGGTTCGCCGAGCTGGTCACCGACTTTCTGCCGTGGGTTCAACGATGCGTACGGGCTCTGAAAGACCATCTGCACGTCTTTGCGCAGTTGCTTGCGCTGGGCCTTGTCGGCGCCGGCGACTTCTTGCCCGGCGATTTTCAACGAGCCCGAGGACGGATCTTCGATCAGCGTCAAGGCGCGGGCGAGGGTGGATTTGCCGCAGCCCGATTCGCCGACCACCGCGAGGGTCTTGCCGGCTTCCAGTTCGAACGACACGCCGTTGAGGGCGCGCACGGTCGCGTGGCCCTTGAACAGGCCACGGGAGACTTCGTAGTGACGGGTCAGGTCGCGGGCGGTAAGTACGACGGCCATTACGCCACCTCCTGGTTCAACGGGTAGAAGCAGCGGGCGAGGCTGTGGCTTTTCGGGTCTAGGCCGGGGCGTTGCGCGCGGCAGCTGTCCTGCACGTACGGGCAGCGCGGCGACAGCAGGCAACCCTGCGGACGGTCATAGCGGCCCGGGACGATGCCCGGCAGCGTCGACAGACGTGAGGCGCCGAGGCTGTGCTCGGGAATCGCCTTGAGCAGCGCTTCGCTGTACGGATGCGCGGGGATGTCGAACAGTTGCGGCACCTGACCGACTTCAACGGCTTGACCGGCGTACATCACGCACACGCGCTGGGCAGTTTCAGCGACGACCGCGAGGTCGTGGGTGATCAGCACCAGGCCCATGTTCTGTTCTTTCTGCAACGCCAGCAACAGATCCATGATCTGTGCCTGAATCGTTACGTCGAGCGCCGTGGTCGGTTCGTCAGCGATCAGCAGTTTCGGCTCACCGGCAATCGCCATGGCGATTGCGACGCGCTGGCTCATACCGCCGGACAGTTGGTGCGGGTAGGCGTCCATGCGGCTGGCTGCGCCGGGGATTTCAACTTTTTCCAGCAGTTCGATCGCACGTTTGCGCGCTTGCTTGCTGGACATTTTCAGGTGCAGACGCAGCACTTCTTCGATCTGAAAACCGACGGTGTAGCTCGGATTGAGCGCCGTCATCGGATCCTGGAAGACCATCGCCAAGTCTTTACCGACGATCTGCCGACGCTGGCGATTGCTCAGCTTGAGCATGTTTTTACCGTCGAAGTTGAGGGCGTCGGCAGTGACGATCCCCGGGTGCTCGATCAGTCCCATCAGCGCCATCATGGTCACGGACTTACCCGAACCGGACTCGCCAACGATGGCCAGTACTTCGCCTTTGTCGACTTTCAGGTCGAGACCATCGACCACCGGCACGGCGGTTTTGTCGCCGAAGCGAACATTGAGATTCTTGATTTCTAGCAGTGACATGGGAATCTCCTCAGGCGGCGTTCTTGAGTTTCGGGTCCAGCGCATCGCGCAGGCCGTCGCCCATCAAGTTGATTGCCAGCACGCTGAGCAAAATGGTCAAACCGGGCAGGCTGACGACCCACCAGGCGCGTTCGATATAGTCGCGGGCCGAGGCCAGCATGGTGCCCCACTCAGGGGTTGGCGGTTGAACGCCAAGGCCGAGGAAGCCCAGAGCCGCAGCATCGAGAATTGCCGAAGAGAAGCTCAGGGTTGCCTGAACGATCAGTGGCGCCATGCAGTTCGGCAGCACGGTGATGAACATCAGGCGTGGCAGACCGGCACCGGCCAGACGCGCGGCGGTGACGTAGTCGCGGTTCAGTTCACCCATGACGGCTGCACGGGTCAGACGCACGTAGGACGGCAAGGACACCACAGCAATCGCGATCACGGTGTTGATCAGGCCAGGGCCGAGGATGGCGACAATCGCCACAGCCAGCAGCAGGGATGGCAGGGCCAGCATGATGTCCATCAGACGCATGATCGATGGGCCGAGGATTTTCGGGAAGAAACCGGCGAACAGACCCAGCAGGATCCCCGGAATCAGCGACATCACCACCGACGACAAACCGATCAGCAGCGACAGGCGCGAACCCTGGATCAGGCGCGACAGCAGGTCGCGACCCAGTTCATCGGTGCCGAGCAAGAATTGCATCTGCCCGCCTTCAAGCCACGCCGGCGGCGTCAGCAGGAAGTCGCGGTATTGCTCGCTCGGGTTGTGCGGCGCGACCCAAGGGGCGAACAGCGCGCAGAAAATCACCAGCAGCATGAACAGCAGGCCGGCAACCGCGCCCTTGTTCTTCGAGAAGGCTTGCCAGAATTCTTTGTACGGTGACGGGTACAGCAGGCTTTGATCCGCGCTGGAAGCAGCGGTGGCTACTGAGGATGTTGGAGTGCTCATGGTATTGACCTCAGCGCTGATGACGGATGCGTGGGTTGGCAAAGCCGTAGAGGATGTCCACTACGAAGTTGACCAGAATCACCAGGCAGGCGATTAACAGGATGCCGTTTTGTACGACCGGATAGTCGCGGGCGCCGATGGCTTCGATCAGCCATTTACCGATGCCGGGCCACGAGAAGATGGTTTCGGTCAGTACCGCACCGGCGAGCAGCGTGCCGACTTGCAGGCCGACCACGGTCAGTACCGGGATCAGCGCGTTACGCAGACCGTGGACGAACACCACGCGCGACGGCGACAGGCCTTTGGCCTTGGCGGTGCGGATGTAGTCTTCGCGCAGTACTTCGAGCATCGACGAACGGGTCATCCGCGCGATAACTGCCAGCGGAATGGTACCGAGCACGATAGCCGGCAATATCAGGTGATGCAGGGCATCGAAGAACGCCCCGACGTCATCGGCCAGCAGCGTATCGATGAGCATGAAACCGGTGCGCGGCTCGATGTCGTAGAGCAGGTCGATGCGCCCGGAAACCGGTGTCCAGCCGAGGCTCACCGAGAAGAACATGATCAGGATCAGGCCCCACCAGAAGATCGGCATCGAATACCCCGCCAGGGAGATGCCCATCACCCCATGGTCGAACAGGGATCCTCGCTTGAGTGCCGCGATCACCCCGGCCAGAAGCCCGAGAATGCCGGCGAACAGCAGGGCGGCCATGGACAGTTCCAGGGTCGCCGGGAAGAGGGAGGTGAACTCGGTCCATACGCTCTCGCGAGTACGCAGGGATTCGCCGAGATCGCCGTGGGCCAGTTTGCCGATGTAGTCCAGATACTGGGCATACAGCGGCTTGTTCAGACCTAGGCGTTCCATTGCCTGAGCGTGCATTTCGGGGTCGACCCGACGTTCGCCCATCATCACTTCCACGGGGTCGCCAGGGATCATGCGAATCAACGCGAAAGTCAGCAAGGTGATGCCGAAAAACGTGGGGATCAACAACCCCAGTCGGCGGGCAATAAAACTAAACATCTTGTGTGGTACCTCATCAGCCGGTTAGGCGTGCCCGGTTTCCCTGAGGTCAGGGAAACCGGGAGTTTCTTATCTACTTCACCTGAGTGGTGGCGAAGTTATTAGTGGTGAGAGGGCTGATGTGGTAGCCCTCTACGTTGTTGCGCATTGCGGTAAACATCCTGGTATGGGCCATGCTGATCCATGGCTGATCCTGATTAAACAGCACTTGTGCCTGTTCGTAGAGCCTGGCGCGTTCCGCCGGATCTACTTTAGCCCGTGCTTCATCCAGCAGTGTCTGGAATTTCTCGTTGCACCAGCGTGCATAGTTCTCGCCATTCTTGGCCGCTTCACAACTGAGCATAGGCGTCAGGAAGTTATCCGGGTCGCCGTTGTCGCCCGCCCATCCGGCCGACACCATGTCGTGCTCGCCGGCCTTGGCGCGTTTGAGCATCTCGCCCCATTCCATGACGCGGATGTCGATCTTGATCCCGACTTTCGCCAGGTCAGCCTGCATCATTTGTGCGCCGAGCATCGGGTTCGGGTTGGTCGGGCCGCCGCCGTTACGGGTAAACAGAGTAAACACAGTGCCTTCAGGTACCCCGGCTTCCTTGAGCAGCTTGCGGGCGGCGTCGAGGTCGCGTGGCGGGTTCTTCAGGTCGTGGTTGTAGCCCAGCAGCGTGGGTGGGTACGGGTTGACCGCGACCGTCGCGTTGCCTTTGCCAAACAGCGCGTTGACGTAGGCTTCCTTGTCGAAAGCGATGTCGATGGCTTTGCGCACTCGCACGTCGCTCATGTACTTGTGCTGGGTGTTCATGGCGATGTACGAGACGGTCATTGCGTCGAGTTCTTCGACTTTCAGGTTGCTGTCTTTCTTGATGCTCGGGATGTCATCCGGTTTCGGATACAGGGCGATCTGGCACTCATTGGCCTTGAGCTTCTGCAGGCGCACGTTGTTGTCGGTGGCGATCGCCAGAATCAGCGCATCGGCCGGCGGCTTGCCACGGAAGTATTCCGGGTTGGCCTTGAAGCGTACCTGGGCATCTTTTGCATAACGCTGGAAGATGAACGGGCCGGTGCCGATCGGCTTGTTATTGAGGTCGCCGGTCTTGTTGGCCTTGAGCAACTGGTCGGCGTATTCAGCGGAGTAGATCGCGGTGAATGGCATGGCCACGTCAGCCAGGAACGGTGCTTCGCGACGGGTCAGGGTGAATTTGACGGTGTTGTCGTCAACCTTTTCCACGTTCTTCAGCAGTTCTTTGAAGCCCATGCTTTCAAAGTACGGGAAGCCCACGCTCGACAGTTTGTGCCACGGGTGATTCGGGTCCAGCTGACGCTGGAAGCTCCAGAGCACGTCGTCGGCGTTCATGTCGCGGGTCGGCTTGAAGTAGTCGGTGGTGTGAAACTTGACGCCTTTGCGCAGGTGGAACGTGTACGTCAGGCCGTCATCGCTGATTTCCCAGGAATCGGCCAGCGCCGGAACCACTTCAGTGGTGCCGGGCTTGAAGTCGACCAGGCGGTTGAAAATGGTTTCGGCCACCGCATCGGCAGTGACTGCAGTTGTGTACTGGACCATGTCGAAGCCTTCCGGACTGGCTTCGGTGCAGACCACCAAGGGTTTGGCCGAGACGCCGATGGCGGCGCTCAACAACGCGGCAGCGACGGCCGCACGTAGGGGAAGCATTTTCATCGATAACCCTCTGCAATCGGTTGAAGACAAAAAACCGAACGGCCGACTCTTCATGAGTCAGCCTTCGGTTGGCGTTTTTTACAGGATGTTGAACGGGATGGTGGTCACGAGACGGAACTCGTTGATGTTGCCGTCAGCCTGGTGCTCGCTGGCGCGGTGCGTGGTGTAAGTTGCACGAATCGCGGTGGCCTTGAGTGGGCCGCTCTGCACTGCGTAAGCCGCGCCGATGCCGTATTCATAGTGGCTTTCGCCGTCCATCAGGCTCAGGTCGCCGCGCTTGGCACCTGGATCGGTGTAAGCCGTGCCGGTGTAGTGAGTACCGTCGATACCCCAGCCACGTGCCTGGTAGATGTTGAACTTCAGGCCCGGTACGCCGTATTCGGCCATGTTGATGCCGTAGGCGATCTGGAAGGATTTTTCGTTCGGGCCGTTGAAGTCCGACAGCAGGGAGTTGGCCAGGTAGATGCCGTTGGTTTCGTGCAGGTAGTCGAAGTATTCGTTACCGTTCACTTGCTGGTACGAGAAGGTCAGGCTGTGGGCCTGGTGAGTCAGGCCGAAGGACAACGAGTAGGTATCGTTGTCGATGTCGCCCATCAGCTTTTTGCCTTCGTCCATGGTCTTGTAGTAGTTCAGACCGGTGGTCAGGCTCAGTACCTGGCTGTCGCCCAGTTCGTGGGTGGCGCCGAAGTAGTACTGGTTCCAGAAGTCTTCGACGTTGGCTACATAGAGGCTGGTTTTCAGACTCTTGAGCGGCTGGTAGTTCACACCGCCGGTGTAGACCTTGTCGGTTTCAACGCCAGTGGCCGAGTATTCGGAACGGAATTTCGACAGGCTCTGCTCGGTACGTGGCGAGACGCGGTCGAAGCCGGCCAGGTCGAAAGACAGGTTGTTCAGTTCTTCGCTGTGCAGGCTGATACCTTCGAAGCTCGAAGGCAGCGGACGGTTGCCGATGACGTCAACGATCGGCGTGCTGAAGTTCTGGCGACCGGCAGTCAGAGTGGTGTTCGAGACGCGGAACTTGACGTTGGCCAGACCCAGCTTGCTCCACTGGTCTACTGCGTCACCATCGGAGTGAGCCAGCGTACGGTTGGAACCGCCGGCAATGTCCTTGCGGTCACGGTCCAGAACGATGGCGTTGTAAGCCGCCACTTCAGTGCTAACGCCAACGGTGCCTTGGGTGAAGCCCGAGGTGTAGTTGACGATAGTGCCTTGAACCCAGTTGATTCGACGCGGGGTGGCGGTTTTGACCACTGGCGAGGTGTTCTTGTCGCTGTTTTTCACGTAGCTGAAAGTGTCATCACGACGTTTCAGTTCGTTGGCGTACCAGTTACGCGTGGTGCCGCCCAGGCTTTGTCCATCGATAAAACCTTTGGCCTCGCTTTGGGCGCTACTACCGGCCAATGTGGTTGGGACAAACTCCTGACTCACATTTTCAGCATAAGCCGTGGCGGTGATGCTGCTGATGGCCAGGGCCAGTATCGCGGTGCTGCTCAGTTTCATGGGTGAAGCTCCTTTACTTTCTTTTTATGCCGGCCTTTTTAGGTTGGCCGGTTATTGGTTTAGAACTCATTCACACATCGCAAACGTTTGCCAAAGGCCGGATTGGCGAATTTCGGCAAAGCGCTTGCGTGAGGGGCTAGACGGCGCCCCTCAGCGTTGCGGCTAATCGGTTGGGTTAATCGATACTGACACCCGAGAACACGTTGCGGCCGAAGGGGCTCACCTTGAACCCTTCAACCCGTGTGCTTAACGGCTGGTTGACCGTCGAGTGGGCCACAGGCGTGATCGGCACTTGCTGTTTAAGCAATTGCTGGGCCTGTTTGTAAAGCACGGTGCGTTGGTCGCGGTCGGTGACGACCTTGGCCTCTTTGATCAGCTTGTCGTAAGCCGGGTCGCACCACATGGAGTAGTTGTTGCCGCCAATGGCGTCGCAGCTGTACAGCGTACCCAGCCAGTTGTCCGGGTCACCGTTGTCACCGGTCCAGCCGATCAGGCTGATGTCGTGCTCACCATTCTTGGTGCGCTTGATGTACTCGCCCCATTCGTAGCTGACGATCTTCACTTTCAGACCAATCTTCGCCCAGTCAGCCTGGAGCATTTCGGCCATCAGTTTGGCGTTGGGGTTGTAGGGGCGCTGCACCGGCATCGCCCACAGGGTGATCTCGGTGCCTTCTTTGACGCCGGCAGCCTTGAGCAGCTCTTTGGCTTTTTCCGGGTTGTAGGCGGCGTCTTTGATCGTGTCGTCGTAGGACCACTGCGTCGGTGGCATGGCGTTGACGGCCAGTTGACCGGCGCCTTGATAAACAGCGTTGAGAATCCCCTGTTTATTCACCGCCATGTCCAGCGCCTGACGCACTTCGAGCTGGTCCAACGGTTTGTGCCGGACGTTGTAGGCGATGTAACCGAGGTTGAAACCCGGCTTGGAGATCAGTTGCAGTTTCGGGTCGGCCTTCAGCGCTTCAACATCGGCAGGGCGGGGATGCAGAGTGATCTGGCACTCGCCGGCCTTGAGTTTCTGCACGCGCACCGAAGCATCGGTGTTGATGGCGAAGATCAGGTTGTCGAGTTTGACCCGGCTCGGATCCCAGTACTGCTTGTTGCCGCTGAAGCGGATGTTCGAGTCTTTCTGATAACTCTTGAACACGAACGGGCCAGTGCCGATCGGCTTCTGATTGATGTCGCTTGGCTTGCCTTCGGCGAGCAGTTTGTCGGCGTATTCGGCGGACAGGATCGAGGCGAAGCTCATGGCGATGTTCTGGATGAACGCGGCGTCGACGCTGTTGAGCGTGAACTCCACGGTCAGCGGCCCGGTCTTTTCGACCTTGGCGATGTTCTTGTTCAGGCTCATCCCGTTGAAGTACGGAAACTCCGTTGGATAGGCCTTACGGAATGGCTGCTGTGGATCGAGCATGCGATTAAACGTGAACAACACGTCGTCCGCGTTGAAGTCACGGGTCGGCTTGAAGTACGGCGTTGTATGAAATTTCACACCTTCGCGCAGGTGAAAGGTGTACTTGAGACCATCCTCGGAAATGTCCCACTTGGTCGCCAGGCCCGGTACGACATTGGTCGCGCCTTTTTCGAACTCGACCAGACGGTTGTAGATCGGTTCGGCCGCATCGTTATCGGTGGCTGCGGTGTACTGCGCGGTATCAAAACCTGCCGGGCTGCCTTCTGAGCAGAACACCAGACTTTTGCTGGCGGCGAAACTGGTGGACGAGACGGCCAACAGACCGGCGCCCAGCAATGCGGAAAAAACCAAGGTATGGCGCATGACGCTCCCTCTTTTTTTAGTGTTATGCAATGCACCGCGTCTCGTCCTGAAACGTTGTGGTCGCATTGCGTTCAATCCAATACGTACAGCAAACCGTTGGCCCACGCAGACACTGGTCAGAACCCGACGGTAGAGGCCGTGGGCCTGGCAGTAAATACGTAAAAGCCTGAAAACCTCGTAGGAAAGGGCGACACATCCCCCACCATTGCAGTCGTCCGCAATGGAATTGGATGTAGGCAAATTCCTAACTTTCCGGCAGATAAAGCAACGGCGACGTCAAAAACGTCGCCGTTGCGTTAACTCAATTGCTGACGCTGACGCCGTAGAAGGAGTTCAAGCCGAATGGGCTGATCTTGAAGTCCTGCACGTTGGCGCGCATGGGTTGATACACCGTCGAGTGAGCGATAGGTGTCATTGGGACTGCATCTTTGAGGACGTGTTGCGCCTCTTTGTACAGTTCGGTGCGCTTACCTTGGTCGGTTGTGCGCTTGGCTTCTTTGACGAGGCCGTCGAACTTCTTGTCGCACCACTTGGAGAAGTTGTTGCCGCTGAGCGAGTCGCAGCCGAACAGCACGTTCAGCCAGTTGTCCGGATCACCATTGTCACCGCTCCAGCCAATGATCATGGCCTGGTTCTCGCCACCTTTGGAGCGCTTGATGTATTCGCCCCACTCGTAGCTGGTGATCTTCACTTTCAAGCCGATCTTGGCCCAGTCGGACTGGAGCATTTCAGCCATCAGCTTGGCGTTCGGGTTGTACGGACGCTGTACCGGCATCGCCCACAGAACGATCTCGGTACCTTCCTTGACGCCGGCTTCCTTGAGCAGCTGTTTGGCTTTCTCAGGGTCGTACTTGGCATCTTTGATAGTGGTGTCGTAAGACCACTGGGTCGGCGGCATGGCGTTAACGGCCAGTTGGCCTGCGCCCTGGTAAACCGAGTCGATGATCTGTGGCTTGTTCACGGCCATGTCCAGCGCCTGACGGACGCGCAGGTCAGCCAGCGGATTCGGCTCGTTGCTGCCCTTGACCTTGTCCATCACGTTGTAGGCGATGTAACCCAGGTTGAAGCCAGCCTGGTCAGGCATCTTCAGGGTTTTGTCTTCTTTGAGCGCTTTCAGGTCGGCTGGACGCGGGAACAGGGTGACTTGGCACTCGTTCTTTTTCAGCTTTTGAATACGCACCGACGGGTCGGTGGTGATGGCGAAGATCAGGTTGTCGATCTTCACGTCTTCAGGCTTCCAGTAGTCCTTGTTGCCGGTGTAGCGGATGTTCGAGTCTTTCTGGTAGCTCTTGAATACGAACGGGCCGGTGCCGATCGGCTTCTGGTTGATGTCGGCAGGCTTGCCTTCCTTCAGCAGCTGGGCTGCGTACTCGGCGGACTGAACCGAAGCGAAGCTCATGGCCATGTTCTGGATGAACGCGGCATCCACTTCTTTCAAAGTGAACTTGACGGTGTGGTCATCGACTTTATCGATCTTGGTGATGTTGGTGTCCATCCCCATGTCGGTGAAGTACGGGAATTCGGTCGGGTACGCCTTACGGAACGGGTCATCCTTGTTAATCATGCGATTGAAGGTGAACAGCACGTCGTCGGCGTTGAACTCACGAGTCGGCTTGAAATACGGGGTGGTGTGGAACTTGACGCCTTCGCGCAGGTGGAAGGTGTAAGTCAGGCCATCTTCGGAAATGTCCCACTTGGTCGCCAGACCAGGAACCACGGCGGTGCCGCCACGTTCGAACTGGGTCAGACGGTTGAACATGGTTTCAGCTGAGGCGTCGAAGTCGGTTCCGGTGGTGTACTGGCCCGGATCAAAACCGGCCGGGCTGCCTTCGGAGCAGAACACCAGGTTAGTCGCAGCGGATGCGAAAGGTGCGGAGGCTAACAAGCCTGCGCCGACTAAAAACGGAATGACCGCGTGTTTAAGCATGTTGGCCTCATGATTTGTTGTCATTTTTTGATTTGAGGTACGACCTCGTGAGTCGTGCCTGCGGATACTTATGCAGGGGCCATACCCATTGCAAGATGCAGAGCGACTGCCAGCCTCAAACCGTGGCACGAACGTACCTTAATGTCGCATCTGTATAACTTCTGACGCATTTGACCGTTTGCGAGTGGTTTTTACGGTGCAAACGAAGCCCCAAAACGGTGCGACGGTCACGTTGTGCGCGCCGCCTTGGGGCTTGGTGTTACTTATTTATACCCACGCCATAGAACGGAGTAAGCCCGAAAGGACTGATACGGAAATCAGTGACCTCCTTGCGCAGCGGCTGGAACACTGTGGAGTTGGCAATGGGGGTGATGGGCACCTGTTGTTTAAGTATCAGTTGCGCCTGTTGATACAGTTTTACCCGTTGCGTTTTATCGGTAGAGACCTTGGCCTGTTGCACCAGTTTGTCGTAGGCCGGGTCGCACCATTTGGCGTAGTTGCTGCCTTTCACTGCGGCGCAGCTGTAGAGCACACCGAGCCAGTTGTCGGGGTCACCGTTGTCACCTGTCCAGCCATAGATCATCGCGTCGTGTTCACCATTTTTGGCGCGTTTGATGTACTCGCCCCATTCATAGCTGACGATGTTGGCCTTGATGCCGATTTTTTCCCAATCCTGCTGAATCATCTGCGCCGACATCCGCGCATTGGGGTTGGATGCGCGTTGCACCGTCATCGCCCAAAGGTTGATGGTAGTACCCGGTGCAACCCCTGCTTCTTTAAGTAGCACCTTGGCTTTCACCGGGTCGTAAGGAGCGTCCTTGATGTTCGGGTCATAAGACCACTGCGCGGGCGGCAAGGCGTTTTGCGCCAGTTGGCCGGCACTTTGGTAGACGGCTTTGATAATCGCCGGTTTGTCGATGGCCATGTCCAGCGCCTGACGCACCTTGAGTTGGTCGAGTGGCGGGTGAGTGGTGTTGTAGGCGAGGAACCCGAGGTTGAAACCGGCCTGTTTGAGTACGCGCAGGTTCGGGTCTTTTTCCATGACTTCGATGTCGGCCGGGCGTGGGTAGCCGCTGACCTGGCATTCGCCGGCCTTGAGTTTTTGCAGGCGCACGGCGGCGTCGGGGGTGATCGAGAAAATCAGGTTGTCGATTTTGACGTCTTCGGGTTTCCAGTAGGCCTTGTTGGCGGCGTAGCGGATCTGCGAGTCCTTCTGGTAGCGCTTGAACACGAACGGGCCGGTGCCGATCGGCTTCTGGTTGAGGTCTGCGGCTTTGCCTTCCTTCAACAGTTGCGCGGCGTATTCGGCCGACTGCACGGAGGCGAAGCTCATGGCGAGGTTTTGCACGAAGGCCGCGTCGACGTTGTTGAGGTTGAAGCGCACGGTTTGCTCGTCGAGTTTTTCCACCGACTTGATCGTGGTATTCAGGCCCATGTCGGTGAGGTAGGGGGATTCGGCGGGGTAGGCCTTGCGGAAGGCGTTGTCTGGGTCGAGCAGGCGCTGGAAGGTGAAGAGCACGTCGTCGGCGTTGAAGTCTCGGGTCGGGGTGAAATATTCCGTGGTGTGGAATTTCACGCCTTGGCGCAGGTGGAAGGTGTATTGCAGGCCGTCGCTGGAGACGTCCCATTTTGTCGCCAGGCCGGGTTCGATGTCGGTGCCGCCGCGCTGGAATTGGGTGAGGCGGTTGAAGACGGTTTCGGCGGAGGCGTCGAAGTCGGTGCCGCTGGTGTATTGGCTGGGGTCGAAGCCTGCGGGGCTGGCTTCGGAGCAGTAGACCAGGGTGGTGGCTGCGTGGGCGACGGGTGTGGTTGCGGCCAGGGCCAGGGAGATCAGGAGCGGTTTGAGGGTGGATCTTGGCATGGAGTCCCCGGGGATATTGGAGGTGGTGGTTTTTTGAGGGTAGCGGGGATTTGGGGGTGTCCGGAAATATCGTTTTTCCTGTGGGAGTGTCTATCTCGGTATATGTGGGGGTTTTTGTTGGGGGCATATCCGTTGCTGCGGTAACGGCTGCTTAGGGTTTCGCCTGACGGCGACTCACTTTTTTGACAAACGCCTCAAAAAAGTAAGCAAAAAAAGGCTTGCTCCTACGTGCGGCCCGCTCGCTGGGGCTCGGGGTTCCTTCGCTCCGGGATCCATCCGGGGGCATCGCCTACGGTTTGCTGCGCTGCACCTCCTCTCGATGTGTTCGACTTCGTCGAACGGTCGCTGCGCTCCCACCCCCGGATGAATCCCTCCACTCAGCCTTCCGATGTCGCCCGTGAATCAAGATCAAGAGCTGCTGCCGAGCTAACGCTCATCCTGTTGAGTGGGGCGGCTGCGCCGCGTGGTGGGTGTACTTGTCTCCCCGGTAGGCGCTGCCGAGGGCTGCGATCTTTTGATCTTGATTTCGATCCTGTAGGAGCAGAGCTTGCTCGCGAAGGCGGCCTGACAGCCGACCTGACTTTGCCAGATGAACTCAACCCCTGTGGGAGCTGGCTTGCCAGCGATGGCGGCCTGACAGCCGACCTGTCTCTGCCAGATGAACTCAACCCTTGTGGGAGCTGGCTTGCCAGCGATGGCGGCCTGACAGCCGACCTGTCTCTGCCAGATGAACTCAACCCCTGTGGGAGCTGGCTTGCCAGCGATGGCGGCCTGACAGCCGACCAATCTCTGGCAGATGTACTCGGTCCAAACTGTGGGAGATTCTATGTTGGCCAGCAACCCTAAAATCTCAGGCTAATCGGTATTCGCCCTGATTTTTCATCAGGGCGAATGCCACTCGACAGAGCTTGCGAGCAAGGGCCACTAACGCCTGTGTTTTCGAGAAGCCTCTGGCCAGGTAAGACTCGTAAAATGGTTTCCACTTCGTTGAGCGACTCGCCGCCATCGCGGCGTTGTACGTCAACCGACGGATCTCCGGGTCTCCTTTTTTGGTCAGGAATCTCGGGCCATTCTTTTTACCCGAATCGTCCACTGTCAGATCCATACCCAAAAACGCGATAAAGGCATCGCTATTGGCAAAGTCACCGCGCATATAGGTCGTTGCCAACCCAGTCGCCGTCAGTTCTCCCACGCCTTCAATCGCTTTGCAGCGGTCAATATTGTCTTCAATACCCGCCTCTTTGCTGACCTTGCGCAGCAGTTTCTGAATGACCTGATCGGATCGTTCGAATGCTTTTTGCTGAGCGGCACGCTCTTTTTTCAGCAAGGGTTCATCGGCCCAGCTCAACATAAGCCCCGTATGGTTCTGAATTAACGTCGCGCGTCTGTGCAGCAAGCTTTTCAGTACGGTATAGGCCTTGGGTGGCGGGTTCCAAAGCCGCAATTTACATTGCTCATTCGTCAAATAACGCGCGAGCACGCGGGCATCGCAGGGATCATTTTTGGCCCGTTGACCGACCCCGCGACGATAATGGCTAACTCGATAAGCATCTACGACATAGACCTGATGCCCCATCGCATGAGCCAGATCAACAGTCTCCAAGTGGTAGATGTTGGTGGCTTCAACAGCGATAGCGCTTTGCGCAGGCAAAGTTTTGAGCCAACGTTTGAGGGCGGCTCGATCATTTTTGACCGACTCAATTGTTTCCAGGTCAGCACGATAGACAACGACTTCGGCCTTGGCGATATCGATACCAACAACCGTCTGCGAAGTAAGGATTGTCATGACGAATCCTCGGAGCTAGGGTTTAAGAGCTTGTTGGGGTCTACCGTTGCGCTGGCTTGTCTCTATCGTCGGTTTACCGATGAATTCCTTATCGGCGCTTTGGGTAGAAAGGGCGGGACGAGAAGTCTCCCACGGTCTGTACTGGTCAGAGTCAGAATCGAGTCTGTAGTCCCGCCCACCCCTTCAAGTCTAAACATACAAGCGAGCCTGCTCGCGAAGAGGCCCGCTCGGTCACCCGATTACTTTGGGCTGTTTAAATGTGTATCGAATTACCGGAACCTTCCCACAAGGTTTTCAGGTTGTCCGTCGGACGTGGGCTCTCTAGGCTTGGGATGTCGCTGAATGTTCAGCGATCGGGTGTGAGAACCCGGTAAAAATTAGTTATTCGGTCTACGTATCCGCATAATCGCCGCCAGCGTACTCGCTGCCTGCAAATGCGTTATGGCGGCTGTGTGCGGGCAGACTTCGGTCTGGCCGGTTTCCTATTTTTCCGGTTTCTCACCCCGCACATAGCTGCCACCCACTTCGCCGCGTGAGAAACGGCAGGTGCTGGCATCCATTTGCAAAATAGGGTTTTCCAATGACTAAGCCTGTACCCGATCCCCCCGAAGAAAAACCAACCCCTCTCGACGAAGCCCTACGCGACGAAGACCTCGCCCGAAACCGCGAAGCCATGAAGCGCGCCCTCGATTTCTATCTCTGCCCCCAACCCACGAAGTCGCGCCAACCGAGCACGATGTTCATGGTCTGTCCCAACGTCGACACCGAAAGCCTGCTCGCTCACGCCTGTGAATCACTGGCCTCCGCCAGTGCTGCGGCCAGTAACTTCGCCAATGAGCTGAGCGGTCTGCAGCGCAACACAGTGCTGGGGATTCAGCAGATCATCATGCTGGCTGAACTGGCGGTGAATCGGGCGTTGGATCGGGTTGATCCGCAGACGTGAGACCGCGTTATCGTTCATCGCTGGCAAGCCAGCTCCCACAGGTTTTTGTGCTGATTTTGGAATCGACGCATGACCTTGTGGGAGCTGGCTCGCCAGCGATGACGGCCGAGCAAACAACATAAATTCCAGGCACAAAAAAACCGGCGATCATTCACTGATCGCCGGTTTTTCATTCAGCTCACGTCAATTCACTGCATCAGCACTTCAATCGAGCCATCAGCCGTCATGCTGACCTGGCTGGTGCCGGCCTCAACTTCTGGCGTCACTGGCGCTGAATCCATGCCGGCGGCTTTCATCATCATCGGTGCGCGCAGGTACGGTTGTGGGTAGCCGTTGCTGTTGAGGTTCAGGTTGACGATTTTGTAGCCCTTGCCGCCGAGTGCATCGGTGGCCAGTTGGGCGCGGGCCTTGAAGGCGCTGACGGCTTCTTTGAGCAGCGCGTCTTCGCTGGCTTTGCGGGTCGGGTCGGCGATGGCGAAGTCCATGCCGCCCATTTTCAGGTCACCCAGCAGTTCGCCGGTGAGTTTGGAGAGGGCGGCGAAGTCGGAGCTTTCCAGGCGCAGTTCGGCGCGTTCACGCCAGCCGGTGATTTTCTGGCCCTTGGTGTCGTAGATCGGGTAGCTGTTGCGGCTGCCCTGGCGCAGGGTGATGTCTTTGACTTGCTTGGCCTGGGCCAGTGCCTTGTTCATGGTGGTGCTGACGTCGGCGGCGAGTTTGGCCGGGTCGGTGTTTTGCTCTTCGGTGTAGAGCGTCACGATCATCTGGTCGCGGGCGACTTCCTGGCTGACTTCGGCGCGCAGGGAAATCTGGTTGTAGTGCAGCTCATCGGCGGCCAGGGCCGGAAGGCTGGCGACGCTGCCGACGGTCAGGGCGAGAAGGGCGGCGCTGCGGCGAAATGTGTGCATGAAGGCTCCTTGATGAGGGCGCAGGTGATGGTTCGGGGGCCTGCGTGAAACCATCAGACTCTAGCTTCTATGCTCCGGTTCGCCCAGTTACAACTTCTATACAGATACCCCGGCTCACCGCTGATCCCAAGTCGAGAAAGTTTTTGTGGCGAGGGGATTTAGCGAAACGTCGCACCGCCCCGTTCGGCTGCGCAGCAGTCGCAATCAGGCTGACGCGGTATGTCTGGTTAAATGAGGTCGCATGATTTGGGGCGGCTCCGCCACCCAGCGGGGATGAATCCCCTCGCCACAATTGGACTCAACTCGTTGAGGAGGCGGGTTCGGCGTAGACGATTTTTCTGGCCACGCCATGTGGTCGTTTGCCGCACTTTCGCCTCTCGAGGCCGTGGCTTGGTTATACTCCGTGCGATCCGCCTGGAGCGCTCATCAGGAGAGCTCATGCTCGCCCCCGTACAACTGACTTCCGCCACTCGCCAGAACCTCTGGCGGCTGACTTTCATTCGCACTTTGGTGCTCGCCGCGCAAGCCGGTTCCGTGGGCCTGGCCTACTGGCTGCAACTGTTGCCGTTGCCGTGGGTGCAACTGGCGATGACCCTCGGCTGCTCGATTCTGCTGTGTGTGTTCACTGCCGTGCGGCTGCGCACGTCGTGGCCGGTGACCGAACTCGAATACGCGCTGCAACTGGCCTGCGATCTGGTTATCCACAGCGCGCTGCTGTATTTCTCCGGCGGGTCGACCAACCCGTTCGTTTCGTATTATCTGGTGCCGCTGACCATTGCCGCCGTGACGCTGCCGTGGCGCTATTCGGTAATCCTGTCGGGCATCGCGCTGGCGCTGTATACGGTGATGCTCACGCGTTTCTATCCACTGGAGACCCTGCCGGTCGCCCGCGAGAATCTGCAGATCTACGGCATGTGGCTGAGCTTTGCGCTGGCCGCTGCGGTGATCACGTTCTTCGCTGCACGCATGGCCGAAGAGCTGCGTCGTCAGGAAGAATTACGCGCGATCCGTCGTGAAGAAGGCCTGCGCGATCAGCAGTTGCTCGCCGTCGCTACCCAGGCCGCTGGCGCCGCCCATGAACTCGGCACGCCGCTGGCGACCATGAGTGTATTGCTCAAGGAGATGCAGCAGGATCATCCCGACCCGATGTTGCAGGACGATCTGAAGGTGCTGCAGGATCAGGTCAAATTGTGCAAAGAGACCTTGCAGCAACTGGTCCGCGCCGCCGAGGCCAATCGTCGTCTGGCGGTCGAAATGCAGGACGTCACCCAATGGCTCGATGAAGCACTGAACCGCTGGCACCTGATGCGCCCGGAAGCCAGTTATCGCTTTCATCGCCTGGGCCAAGGCACGGTGCCGCGCATGGCGCCGCCGCCGGACCTGACTCAGGCGCTGCTGAATCTGCTGAACAATGCCGCCGACGCCTGCCCGGAAAACCTCAAGGTGACGCTGGACTGGGACGCCGAAAACGTGACCATCAGCATTCGTGACCACGGCGCCGGTGTACCGCTGGCCATCGCCGAGCAGATCGGCAAACCGTTTTTTACCACCAAGGGCAAAGGTTTCGGCCTGGGCCTGTTTTTGAGCAAGGCCAGCGTGACACGCGCCGGCGGCTCAGTGAAACTCTATAGTCATGAGGAAGGCGGCACGCTCACCGAGCTGCGCCTGCCCCACGGCGCCCGAGGAGACCAACATGAGTGACGAAATCCAAGTCGAAGGCGAAGAACTGCCGCATTTGCTGCTGGTCGACGACGACGCAACCTTTACCCGCGTCATGGCTCGTGCCATGGCCCGCCGTGGTTTTCGCGTCAGCACCGCCGGTTCCGCCGAGGAAGGCCTGACCATCGCCCAGGCTGATCTGCCGGACTACGCCGCGCTCGACCTGAAAATGGACGGCGACTCCGGCCTGGTGCTGCTGCCCAAGCTGCTGGAACTGGACCCGGAAATGCGCGTGGTGATCCTCACCGGTTATTCGAGCATTGCCACGGCGGTCGAAGCGATCAAGCGCGGTGCCTGCAACTACCTGTGCAAACCGGCCGACGCCGACGACGTATTGGCCGCGCTGCTTTCCGAGCACGCCGACCTCGACAGTCTGGTGCCGGAAAACCCGATGTCGGTCGACCGCTTGCAGTGGGAACACATCCAGCGCGTGCTCACCGAGCACGAAGGCAACATCTCCGCCACTGCCCGCGCCCTGGGCATGCATCGTCGCACTCTGCAGCGCAAACTGCAGAAGCGCCCGGTTCGTCGCTGAACCTGCGCTGAACGACTATCGCCAGCCCTCGCGATAAAACGCACCGATCTACTATGATCGGTGCGTGTCTGTTCTTTTCTATATCGAGCCTTATCCATGAATCAGAACGCTGAATATTCCGCGGTCAACGATGCTGTGCGCGGGCAGTTTTTTCGTAAGGTGTGGGCGATCATCACGCCTTATTGGCGCAGTGAAGAGAAGGGCAAGGCCTGGACGTTGCTGATTGCCGTAATCGCGCTCTCGCTGCTCAGCGTGGGCATCTCGGTGTGGTTCAACACTTGGTACAAGGATTTCTATAACGCTCTGCAGAAGAAGGATGAAGCGGCGTTCTGGCGCTTGATTCTGTATTTCTGCGGCATTGCGGCGGTGGCGATTGTCGGGGCGGTGTATCGGCTCTACCTGACCCAGATGCTGACGATTCGCTGGCGGGCCTGGCTCACCGAAAAGCATTTTTCCCGTTGGCTTGCCGACAAGAATTACTACCAGCTGGAGCAGGGCGGTTACACCGACAACCCGGATCAGCGGATTTCCGAAGACCTCAACAACTTCACCTCCAACACCCTTGAACTGGGCATTGGACTGCTTCGCAATATCGTCAGTCTGGTGTCGTTCTCGATCATTCTCTGGGGCGTGTCGGGGAGCATTGAAGTCTATGGCATCACCATTCCCGGCTACATGTTCTGGTGCGTGCTGGTTTACGCCGTGGTAGGCAGTTGGCTGACGCATTTGATCGGTCGTCGTTTGATCGGTCTGAACAACCAACAACAACGCTTCGAAGCCGACCTGCGTTTTTCCATGGTGCGGATTCGCGAGAATGCCGAAAGCATCGCGTTGTACAACGGTGAACCGAACGAAAATCGTCGCTTGAGCGCCCGTTTCGGCAATGTCTGGCACAACTTCTGGGACATCATGAAAGTGTCCAAACGCCTGACGTTCTTCACCGCCGGTTATAGCCAGGCCGCTATCATCTTCCCGTTCATTGTGGCCTCGCCGCGTTACCTCGCCGGCAAAATCGAGCTGGGTGAACTGATGCAGATCAGTTCGGCATTCGGCAATGTTCAAGAGAGCTTCAGCTGGTTTATCAGTGCGTATCAGAGCCTCGCTTCCTGGCGCGCCACTTGTGATCGTCTGCTGAGTTTCCGCCAGGCGATGACCGATAATGAAGAGCGCCCACCGGCCATCGATGTGCAAAATCAGGGCAGCGAATTGCAGGTACAAGACCTCGGGCTGGATCTGGCTGACGGTCGTCATCTGCTGACCAGTGCCGACATGACCGTTGAGCCCGGTGAGCGGTTGATGCTCAGCGGCCGCTCCGGCAGCGGCAAGTCGACGTTGCTACGGGCGATGGGACATTTGTGGCCGGCGGGGCATGGCAGTATTCGGCTGCCGACGGCGCGTTATCTGTTCCTGCCGCAAAAGCCGTATTTGCCGATCGGCACGCTGCGCGAGGCGCTGAGTTATCCACAGCCGGGTGACACCTATGCGCCGGAGCGTTACGAACAGGTTCTGCAAACCTGTCGTCTGCCGCATCTGGTCAAGCGCCTGGATGAAGCCAATCACTGGCAACGCATGCTCTCGCCGGGTGAGCAGCAACGACTGGCCTTCGCCCGTGCGCTGCTCTATGCACCGCACTGGTTGTATATGGACGAAGCCACGTCGGCGATGGATGAAGAAGACGAAGCGACGCTGTATCAGGCGCTGATCGATCAGTTGCCGGGCCTGAGCATCGTCAGTGTCGGCCACCGCAGCAGTTTGAAACGATTCCACCCACGGCATGTACGCATCGACAACGGCCACCTTGTCGAGCAAACCGTCACTGCCTGATCAGCCCATAACACTTGTAGGAGCAAAGCTTGCTCGCGAAGGCGACATATCAGCCAAAACATGGGCTGACTGACACGGCGCTTTCGCGAGCAAGCCCGGCTCCTGCAAAGGCAACGTGTGACGAGAAGTGATCGTACAACACGCTTGAGCTATGATGCCTTCAAGCCGAACTTTCGAGACAAGATGCAGACCATGGAAAACCTGATCGACACCCCGCGCCTCCCACGCAAGCGCCGCAGCCTGGCCCAGGAATTGGTTACGGTGCTCAGCGAGCAGATCCGCGACGGCTTGCTCAAGCGCGGCGACAAGTTGCCCACCGAGTCGGCGATCATGGAAGCCCATGGCGTCAGCCGTACCGTGGTGCGTGAAGCGATTTCCCGATTGCAAGCTGCCGGCCAGGTGGAAACCCGTCACGGCATCGGCACTTTTGTTCTCGACACGCCAAGCCCGAGTGGCTTCCGCATCGATCCGGCCACCGTCGTCACCCTGCGTGATGTGCTGGCGATTCTCGAATTGCGCATCAGTCTTGAAGTGGAATCCGCCGGCCTCGCCGCGCAGCGCCGCAGCCCCGAGCAACTGGCAACCATGCGCGCCGCCCTCGATGCCTTGAACGACAGTGTCGCCCACGCCAGCGATGCTGTGGCCTCGGACTTCGCCTTCCACCTGGAAATTGCGCTGTCCACCGGCAACCGCTATTTCACCGACATCATGACTCACCTCGGCACCAGTATTATTCCGCGCACGCGGCTTAATTCGGCGCGTCTGGCGCATGATGATCAGCAGCACTACATGCACCGCCTGAGCCGTGAGCACGAAGAAATCTACGAAGCGATTGCCCGTCAGGACAGTGATGCCGCCCGCGCGGCCATGCGACTGCACCTGACCAACAGCCGCGAGCGGTTGCGCCAGGCCCACGAAGAAGCACAAGCCCAGCGCGGCTAAGCGCTTCAGCACCAGCCCCCATCCTGCAAAGCGGCGGCACGCTACGATCTTCTGATCCAGTTTTAGTATCAGGTCAAAAGATCGCAGTGCGCCGCCGCTTTTGTATTCAGCTAGTCATGGCTGACTCCTCCGACATCCTTTCTCGTCCATAACCTTTCTGGCGTGTTATCGCGCCGCCGCTGATAGCCCCCTGCTGCAACGTTTTTCCGGCATACCTGGAATCGTGTCCGACAAAAAATCGCCCGCAACGATGAAATGCAGTTGACGGTTATTTTTTAAGTTGTACGATGACCTACAACTTCGGCGAAGGCTGAAACGGTCCAATCACAAAAAACGTTGCTACCAGGGTGTTCGAATAATGAATCCACAAGAACTGAAGTCCATCCTCTCTACCGGCCTGCTGTCTTTCCCGGTAACCGATTTCAACGCGCAGGGCGATTTCCATCGCGCCGGCTACATCAAACGTCTGGAATGGCTGGCGCCGTACGGTGCTTCGGCATTGTTCGCTGCGGGCGGCACCGGTGAGTTCTTCTCCCTCGCTGCCAGCGAATATTCGGAAATCATCAAGACTGCCGTCGACACCTGCGCGACCAGCGTGCCAATTCTCGCCGGCGTTGGCGGTTCGACTCGTCAAGCCATCGAATACGCTCAAGAAGCCGAGCGTCTGGGCGCCAAAGGTCTGTTGCTGCTGCCGCACTACCTGACCGAAGCCAGCCAGGATGGGGTTGCCGCCCACGTTGAAGCCGTGTGCAAATCGGTCAAGATCGGTGTGGTTGTCTACAACCGCAACGTTTGCCGCCTGACCGCGCCGCTGCTGGAACGTCTGGCCGAGCGCTGCCCGAACCTCATCGGTTACAAGGACGGCCTGGGCGATATCGAGTTGATGGTGTCGATCCGTCGCCGCCTCGGTGATCGCTTCACCTACCTCGGTGGTTTGCCGACCGCCGAAGTCTACGCCGCTGCTTACAAGGCACTGGGCGTGCCGGTTTATTCCTCGGCGGTGTTCAACTTCATTCCGAAAACCGCGATGGATTTCTACCACGCGATCGCTCGTGAAGATCACGCCACCGTCGGCAAGATCATCGATGACTTCTTCCTGCCGTACCTGGACATCCGCAACCGCAAGTCCGGTTACGCCGTGAGCATCGTCAAGGCAGGCGCCAAAATCGCCGGCTATGACGCTGGCCCGGTGCGGGCGCCGCTGACCGATCTGACTGGCGAAGAGTACGAAATGCTCGCCGCGCTGATCGACAAGCAAGGTGCGCAGTAACACCCGATAAAACCGAGGCCGCTGAGCAATCAGCGGCTTTTTGCGTAAAGGCTTTTAGTTTTGAGGGCTGCCCAGTGACAAATGCAAAGCGCTACGACAACTACATCAACGGTGAATGGGTTGCCGGTGCCGATTACTCGGCCAACATCAACCCGTCCGAGCTGAGCGATACCATCGGCGACTACGCCAAGGCTGACCTGACTCAGGTTCACGCTGCCATCGATGCTGCTCGCGCCGCATTCCCGGCCTGGTCGACTTCGGGTATTCAGGCCCGTCACGACTCGCTGGATAAAGTCGGTACGGAAATCCTCGCCCGTCGCGAAGAACTCGGCACCTTGCTGGCGCGGGAGGAGGGCAAGACCCTGCCTGAGGCCATCGGCGAAGTGACCCGCGCCGGTAACATCTTCAAGTTCTTCGCCGGTGAATGCCTGCGCCTGTCTGGCGATTACGTGCCGTCAGTGCGCCCGGGCGTCAACGTTGAAGTCACCCGCGAAGCGCTGGGTGTGGTCGGTCTGATCACGCCGTGGAACTTCCCGATCGCCATCCCTGCGTGGAAAATCGCCCCGGCTCTGGCCTACGGCAACTGCGTCGTGCTGAAACCGGCCGATCTGGTCCCGGGCTGCGCCTGGGCGCTGGCTGAAATCATCTCCCGCGCAGGCTTCCCGGCCGGCGTATTCAACCTGGTGATGGGCAGCGGTCGTGTGGTTGGCGACGCGCTTGTTCAGAGCCCGAAAGTCGATGGCATCAGCTTCACCGGCTCGGTCGGCGTTGGTCGGCAGATCGCCGTCAACTGCGTGTCGCGCCAGGCCAAAGTGCAGTTGGAAATGGGCGGCAAGAACCCGCAGATCATTCTCGACGACGCCGACCTCAAGCAAGCGGTCGAGCTGTCGGTACAGAGTGCGTTCTACTCCACTGGCCAGCGTTGCACCGCGTCGAGCCGCTTGATCGTTACCGCCGGGATTCACGACAGGTTCGTTGAAGCCATGGCCGAGCGCATGAAGTCGATCAAGGTCGGCCACGCGCTGAAATCCGGTACCGACATCGGTCCGGTGGTCTCGCAAGCGCAGCTTGAGCAGGACATGAAGTACATCGACATCGGCCAGTCCGAAGGTGCACGTCTGGTCAGCGGTGGCGGTCTGGTGACCTGCGACACCGAAGGCTACTTCCTCGCGCCGACGCTGTTTGCCGACAGCGAAGCGTCGATGCGCATCAGCCGTGAAGAGATCTTCGGCCCAGTCGCCAACATCGTTCGCGTGGCAGATTACGACGCGGCGCTGGCAATGGCCAACGACACCGAGTTCGGTCTGTCGGCGGGTATTGCGACGACTTCGCTGAAGTATGCCAACCACTTCAAGCGCCATTCCCAGGCCGGGATGGTGATGGTCAACCTGCCGACGGCTGGCGTGGATTACCACGTTCCGTTCGGTGGGCGTAAAGGTTCATCCTATGGATCCCGTGAGCAAGGCCGCTATGCGCAAGAGTTCTACACGGTCGTGAAGACCAGTTACATCGGTTCCTGATCCACGCAATACCTGTGGGAGCTGGCTTGCCAGCGATGCGGGCTACTCGGTATGTCAGTCGCACCGCATTGATGCTATCGCTGGCAAGCCAGCTCCCACAAAAGCCAGACCAAAGAAGATTCACCCGCGCATAAAAATAATCAGTGGGAGTACATCTACATGCAATCGTCCAAGCCTACTCACGTCCGCTATTTGATCTTGCTCATGCTGTTCCTGGTGACCACGATCAACTATGCCGACCGCGCGACCATCGCCATTGCCGGTTCCAGCCTGCAAAAAGACCTCGGTATCGACGCGGTCACCCTCGGTTATATCTTCTCCGCATTCGGTTGGGCCTACGTCGCCGGGCAAATTCCCGGTGGCTGGTTGCTCGATCGTTTCGGCTCGAAAAAAGTCTATGCGCTGAGTATTTTCACCTGGTCGCTGTTTACCGTGCTGCAAGGCTTTGTCGGTGAGTTCGGCATGTCCACGGCCATCGTTGCGCTGTTCATGCTGCGCTTTTTGGTGGGGCTGGCTGAAGCGCCATCTTTCCCCGGCAACGCCCGCATCGTCGCGGCCTGGTTTCCGACCGCTGAACGCGGCACCGCCTCGGCGATCTTCAACTCGGCGCAATACTTTGCCACGGTGTTGTTCGCACCGCTGATGGGCTGGATCGTCTACTCCTTCGGTTGGGAGCACGTGTTCATCGTCATGGGCGTGTTCGGCATCGTCTTTTCAGGCATCTGGCTGAAGGTTATCCACAGCCCGCGCCAACACCCGATGGCCAACGAAGCGGAAGTGCAGTTCATTGCCGACAACGGCGGCATGGTCGACATGGACGTCAAGCAAGGCAAAAAGGCTGACGGCCCGAAGTGGGATTACATCCGTCAATTGCTGACCAATCGCATGATGCTCGGCGTTTATCTGGGCCAGTACTGCATCAACGGCATCACTTACTTCTTCCTGACCTGGTTCCCGGTGTATCTGGTGCAAGAGCGTGGCATGACCATTCTCAAGGCCGGTTTCATCGCGTCCTTGCCGGCGATCTGCGGTTTCATCGGCGGCGTGCTGGGCGGAGTGATTTCCGATTACCTGCTGCGCAAGGGCCATTCACTGACCTTCGCCCGCAAAGCGCCGATCATCGCTGGTCTGCTGGTGTCGAGCAGTATCGTTGCCTGCAACTATGTTGACGTAGAGTGGATGGTCGTCGGCTTCATGGCTTTGGCCTTCTTCGGCAAAGGCGTTGGCGCATTGGGCTGGGCGGTGGTCTCCGACACCTCGCCGAAACAGATCGCCGGTCTGAGCGGTGGCCTGTTCAACACCTTCGGCAACATCGCGTCGATCACCACGCCAATCGTGATCGGCTACATCATCAGTTCCACCGGTTCGTTCAAATGGGCACTGGTGTTTGTCGGTGCCAACGCACTGGTCGCGGTGTTCAGCTATCTGGTCATCGTTGGCCCGATCAAACGTGTGGTACTCAAAGAGCCGCCAACCAACAGCGGTACTGAAGCCACCGGTAAATTGTCTCAAGCGCATTCCTGAGGAGCGGCGTCATGCAGTTGATTGAACATTCCGACTCGCCGCGCTACATCCGCCTGCACGAGCGGGACAACGTAGTGGTTGTGGTCAATGACCAGGGTGTACCGGCCGGTACTGAATTCCCCGATGGCCTGGTCACGGTGGATTTCGTGCCGCAGAGCCACAAGGTCACTCTGGAAGACATTCCCGAGGGCGGCCAGGTGATTCGCTACGGGCAAATCATTGGCTACGCGTTGCAGCCGATCCCCCGTGGCAGTTGGGTCAAGGAAGATCAACTGCGCATGCCCACCGCGCCGCCGCTGGACAGCTTGCCGCTGTCCACCGAGGTGCCGGACGCGCAAACACCGCTGGAAGGCTTCACCTTCGAGGGTTATCGCAACGCCGACGGCACCGTCGGCACGCGGAACATTCTCGGGATCACCACCACGGTGCAGTGCGTCACCGGCGTACTCGATCACGCGGTGAAACGGATCAAGGACGAGTTGCTGCCGAAGTACCCGCACGTCGATGACGTGGTGGCACTGACCCACAGTTACGGCTGCGGCGTGGCCATTACCGCCACCGACGCCTACATCCCGATTCGCACCGTGCGCAATCTGGCGCGCAACCCGAACCTCGGTGGTGAGGCGCTGGTGATCAGTCTGGGCTGCGAGAAATTGCAGGCCGGGCAGGTGATGCATGAGGATGATGCGTCGGTTGATCTCAGCGATCCATGGCTGTATCGCTTGCAGGATTCCAGTCACGGTTTCACCGAGATGATCGAGCAGATCATGCAACTGGCCGAAGTCCGCCTGAAGAAACTCGACCAGCGCCGCCGCGAAACCGTGCCGGCGTCCGAGCTGATCCTCGGCATGCAGTGCGGCGGCAGCGATGCCTTCTCCGGCATCACCGCCAACCCGGCGCTGGGTTATGCCTCGGACTTGTTGTTGCGCGCGGGGGCGACGGTGATGTTTTCCGAAGTCACCGAAGTGCGCGATGCGATTTATCTGCTGACTTCCCGCGCCGAGACCAAGACCGTGGCCGAGGAGCTGGTGCGCGAGATGGACTGGTACGACCGTTACCTGGCCAAGGGCGAGGCGGATCGCAGCGCCAACACCACGCCGGGCAACAAGAAGGGCGGGCTGTCGAACATTGTCGAGAAATCGCTGGGTTCGATCGTCAAATCCGGCAGCAGCGCGATCAATGGCGTGCTTGGCCCGGGGGAGCGCTTCAAGCAGAAAGGTTTGATTTTCTGCGCAACGCCGGCGAGTGATTTTGTTTGCGGCACGTTGCAGTTGGCGGCGGGGATGAACCTGCACGTGTTCACCACCGGGCGCGGCACACCGTACGGTTTGGCGATGGCGCCAGTGGTGAAGGTCTCGACGCGTACGGAGCTGGCGCAGCGTTGGCCGGATCTGATCGATATTGACGCCGGACGAATTGCCACTGGGCGGGCGACCATCGAGGAATTGGGTTGGGAGTTGTTTCACTACTATCTGGATGTTGCCAGCGGCAAACAGCAGACGTGGGCGGAGAAGCACAAGTTGCATAACGACATTACGTTGTTCAACCCAGCGCCGATTACTTGATGCGTGATCTGCTTGGCCCTCACCCCAGCCCTCTCCCAGAGGGCGAGGGGGCCGACCGAGTTGTCCAGCGCAATACATCGACCTGAAATACCGCGTTGATTATGGACTCGACAAGCCGTTCTGGATTCAGAGGTGCCCTTTCAGGTCGGTGGAATTATTGAATATCCCGCGATCGGTCCCCTCTCCCTCGGGGAGAGGGCTAGGGTGAGGGGCTTTTGCTTTATCATTGCCCCCTAACGACGCTCACCCAAGGCTCCCCCGGCATGCTGGCAATTTTCCTCGAAACCCTGAACATCACCGCGCCGGTGTTTGCCATGCTGTTTCTCGGTGTGCTGCTCAAGCGCATCGACTGGATCAACGACAACTTCATCCATACCGCCTCGTCACTGGTGTTCAACGTCACGATGCCGGCGCTGCTGTTCCTCGGCATTCTGCACGCCGACCTGCACGCTGCACTGCAACCGGCGCTGCTGATCTACTTTTCCCTCGCCACGCTGGTGAGTTTTGCCCTGGCCTGGGGCTGGGCGATTTTCAAATGCCCGCGCGAAGACCGCGGCATCTATACCCAAGGCGCATTTCGCGGCAATAACGGCGTGATCGGTCTGGCACTCGCCGCGAGCATGTACGGCGATTACGGGATTTCCCTCGGGGCGATTCTCGCGGCGCTGGTGATCCTGTTTTACAACACGCTGTCGACCATCGTGCTGGCGGTGTACAGCCCGGTGATCAAGTCTGATCCGTGGAGCATCTGCAAAAGCGTGTTCAGCAACCCGTTGATCATCAGCGTGATTGCGGCGGCGCCGTTTGCTTATTTCAAGATCGGTTTGCCGGGATGGCTGGAAACCTCAGGTCAGTATCTGGCGCAGACCACGCTGCCGCTGGCGCTGATCTGCATCGGCGGCACTCTGTCACTGGCGGCGTTGCGCAAGAGCGGCAGCATGGCGCTGAGTTCGAGTCTGGTGAAGATGATCGGTTTGCCGCTGTTGGCGACGCTCGGCGCCTGGCTGTGGGGCTTTCGCGGGGCGGAGTTGGGGATTCTGTTTCTGTACTTCGGCAGTCCGACGGCGGCGGCAAGTTTCGTCATGGCCCGTGCGGCGCAGGGCAATCATGAGTTGGCGGCGGCGATTATTGTGCTGACCACGCTGATGGCGGCGATTACCACCAATATCGGCATCTTCGTTTTGCAGTGGGGTGGGTGGATCTAGCCTGAAGCTTGGTTGTTCTTTCGCGCCTCTTCGCGAGCAGGCTCGCTCCCACAGTTGAAACGCATTTCAATGTGGGAGCGAGCCTGCTCGCGAAAGCTATTTCAGCCTCTCTGAATTACTCGGGCTTCTGATAGGTGTCGATCACTTCCTGCGCCGCCCGAAACGCATCAATCGCTGCCGGCACACCGGCATACACCGCGCAATGCAGCAGCGCCTCGCGAATCTCGTCCACCGTGCAGCCGTTGTTCAGTGCACCGCGCACGTGGCCTTTCAGCTCTTGCGGGCACTTCAACGCAGTGAGCGCCGCGAGGGTGATGAGGCTACGGGTTTTCAACGGCAGACCTTCGCGATTCCACACACCGCCCCAGGCGTGTTCATTGACGAAATCCTGCAGCGGTTGAGTGAACTCGGTGGCGTTGCCCAACGCCCGATCAACAAACGCATCGCCCATTACCTGGCGGCGGACTTCAACCCCGGACTGCTTCGATTCGGTCATGGTTTATCACTCTTGTGGTGTTGGCGGCGCCAGGCGCGGATCGACGTGAACAGCAGAAACGTCAGCAGCGTCGGCAGAACGTAAAACAGCATCAGGCGCTCAAGCTTGCCGGCCAGGGGCATGCCGGTGGTGAACGACACCACGTGCAGCCCGTAAGCCAGATACAAACCCAGCAGCAGCAAACCCTCGGCGCGGGTCACGCGGTAGCCGGAATAGAACACCGGCAGGCACAGCGCGGCGACGCCGAGCATTACCGGCAGGTCAAAATCCAGCGCATTTGGCGATACCGATAGCGGCGTCGGCGCGATCAGTGCGGTGACACCCAGCACGCCGAGCAAGTTGAACAGGTTGGCACCGATCACGTTGCCTACCGCAATGTCCCGTTGCCCACGCAGTGCGGCGATCAGCGAGGTTGCCAGTTCCGGCAGTGACGTCCCGACGGCGACCACGGTCAGGCCGATCACCCGTTCAGAGAAGCCCAGATCCGTGGCCACCACCACGGCGGCGCCCAGCAGCAGATGCCCGGCGAAGACCAGCATCGCCAGCCCGGCAATGATCATCAGCGAGCTGCCGATCCAGGAGGTCGGCGCGGCTTCAGTCTGTTCCGCATGCGGTCGCGTCGAGTGCCGCGACTGGCGCAGCAGCAACCCGAGGTAGAGGGCCAGCGCGCAGAGCAAAATAATGCCGTCGAGACGGCCGATTTCTTCGTTCCACGCCAACACAAACACCAGCAGGCTGGCGCCGATCATCAACGGAATGTCGAGGCGCACCAGTTGCCGCGACACGCGCAGCGGAATGATCAGCGCCGACAGGCCTAGGGTCACGAGGATGTTGAAGATGCTGCTGCCGAGCACGCTGCCGACGGCGATGTCGGGGTTGTGCGCCAGCGCCGCTTGCACGCTGACCGCCATCTGCGGGGCACTGCTGCCGAGGGCAACAATGGTCAGGCCGATGATCAGCGGGCGCACGTGCAAACGTTCAGCCAGACGCACCGCTGCGCGCACCATCAACTCGGCACCGAAGATCAGCAGGCACAGGCCAGCGAGCAGTTCGATCACGCTGATCAGCGGTAAATCGGTCAGTCCGAAAATGGTTGGCGCTCCATCAGTCGTCGAGGGCTTGCACGCGAACCCGCGCGGTACCGCTGCCGAGCATACCGAGTTGTTCGGCGGCTTCGCGTGAAACATCGATCAAGCGCCCACGGGTGTGCGGCCCACGGTCGTTGATGCGCACCACGCAGGACTTATCGTTTTTCAGGTTGGTGACCTTCACCCGCGTACCGAACGGCAGTTGGCGGTGGGCGGCAGTCAGGGAATTCTGGTTGAACGGCTCGCCACTGGCGGTGCGTTTACCGTGGTGTTTGGCTCCGTAGTAGGAGGCGACGCCGCTCTGGTCGTAACCGTGCGGGTCGATGATGTCGGTGCTGGCGCAACCGGCCAGCAACGAGAGCAGGGCGCAGCTGATGAACAAACGCTTCATTCAAAGGTTTCCCGAAACTAGTGCAGGCGTGAGCTTTTGTGGCGAGGAGATTTATCCCCGTTGGGCAGCGAAGCGGCCCCAGATGCCGAGCTTGATTTACACCCGATAAACCGAGCTCTCAGATTTTGGGACTGCTGCGCAGCCCAACGGGGATAAATCCCCTCGCCACAGATCACTCCTGCAGGAGACGGAGCCAGTCCTTGGGACTGGCCCCATTTTCATCAGCCTTCGAGCTTGCTTTTCAGCAGTTCGTTCACTTGCTGCGGGTTGGCTTTGCCTTTCGAAGCTTTCATCGCCTGGCCGACGAAGAAGCCGAACATCTTGCCGCGCTTGGCTTCGTCTGCCGCGCGGTATTGTTCAACTTGCTCGGCGTTGGCCGCGAGCATTTCGTCGAGTACCGCCGAGATCGCACCGCTGTCGGTAACCTGCTTCAGGCCGCGCTTTTCGATGATCTCGTCTGCGCTGCCTTCGCCGTTGGCCATCGCTTCGAACACCACTTTGGCAATCTTGCCGGAGATGGTGTTGTCCTTGATGCGCAGCAGCATGCCGCCCAGCAGTTCGGCGGAAACCGGCGACTCGTCGATGTCCAGGCCTTGCTTGTTGAGCAGGCTGCCCAACTCGACCATCACCCAGTTCGCCGCCAATTTGGCGTCACCACCGATGGCGGCGACTTTTTCGAAGTAGTCCGCTTGCTCACGGCTGGTGGCCAGCACGTTGGCGTCGTAGACCGACAGGCCGAATTGCTCCTGGAAGCGCTCGCGTTTCTGCGGTGGCAGTTCCGGCAGGGTGGCACGCACCTCACCGAGGAACGATTCTTCGATGACCACTGGCAGCAAGTCCGGATCGGGGAAGTAACGGTAGTCGTTGGCTTCCTCTTTCGAACGCATCGGACGGGTTTCGTCCTTGTTCGGATCGTACAGGCGGGTCTGCTGAATGACCTTGCCGCCGTCTTCGATCAGCTCGATCTGACGCTGGATTTCGGAGTTGATCGCCTTCTCGATGAAACGGAACGAGTTGACGTTCTTGATCTCGCAGCGCGTGCCGAACTCGACCTGGCCTTTCGGACGGATCGATACGTTGCAGTCGCAACGCAGCGAGCCTTCGGCCATGTTGCCGTCGCAGATGCCCAGATAACGCACCAGAGCGTGGATCGCCTTGACGTAAGCCACGGCTTCCTTGGCGCTGCGCATGTCCGGCTCGGAAACGATTTCCAGCAGCGGCGTGCCGGCACGGTTCAGGTCGATGCCGGTGGCACCGTTGAATTCTTCGTGCAGGCTCTTGCCGGCGTCTTCTTCCAGGTGCGCGCGGGTAATGCCGACGCGTTTGACCGTGCCGTCTTCCAGGGCGATGTCCAGGTGGCCCTTGCCGACGATCGGCAATTCCATCTGGCTGATCTGGTAGCCCTTCGGCAGATCCGGGTAGAAGTAGTTTTTACGGGCGAACACGTTGTGCTGACCGATCTCGGCGTCAATCGCCAGACCGAACATCACCGCCATACGCACGGCTTCCTGGTTCAGCACCGGCAGAACGCCAGGCATGCCCAGGTCGATCAGGCTGGCCTGGGTGTTCGGCTCGGAGCCGAATGTGGTGGAACTACCGGAAAAGATTTTCGACCGGGTAGTGAGCTGAGTGTGAATCTCCAGCCCGATCACGACTTCCCATTGCATGTGTGTCTCCTAGCCTTTTGCTGGGGATTTTGAAACGTCGCGAGCGAAGGTAAGGCAAGGCGAAAACTGGCGAGTAAGCGGAGTTGACGTTAGTCAATGAGCATTACGAGCCAGTTTTCAACGCAGCATTACCGAGCGCAGCAGTTTCAAAACCCCTGCGGGGTGCGGGTGTGCCAGTCAGTGTTCAACTGATACTGGTGGGCAACGTTCAACAGGCGACCTTCCTGGAAATACGGCGCGAGCAACTGCACGCCAACCGGCAGACCGTCGACAAAACCGGCCGGCATCGACAGGCCCGGCAGGCCCGCGAGGTTGGCGGTGATGGTGTAGACGTCTTCCAGATAGGCGGCGACCGGGTCGCTGTTCTTGGCGCCAAGTTTCCAGGCCGGGTTCGGCGTGGTTGGGCCGAGGATGATGTCGACCTCATTAAAGGCAGCCATGAAGTCGTTCTTCACCAGACGACGAATCTTCTGCGCTTTCAGGTAGTAGGCGTCGTAGTAACCGGCGGACAGCGCGTAGGCACCGACCATGATCCGGCGCTGGACTTCCGGGCCGAAGCCTTCGCCACGCGAGCGCTTGTACAGGTCGATCAGGTTTTGCGGGTTCTCGCAGCGGTGGCCGAAACGCACGCCGTCGAAACGCGACAGGTTGGAAGACGCTTCTGCCGGGGCGATCACGTAATACGCAGGAATCGCGTGCTGCATGTTCGGCAGGCTGATTTCCTTGATCACGGCACCGAGCTTCTGCAGCTCTTTAATGCTGTTCTGGATCAGCTCGGCAATGCGCGGATCGAGACCGGCGCTGAAGTATTCCTTCGGCACGCCGATGCGCAGGCCTTGCAGCGATTCGTTGAGGCTGGCGGAGTAATCCGGCACCGGCTCATCGATGCTGGTGGAGTCGTTCTGATCGAAGCCGGCCATACCCTGCAACATAATTGCGCAGTCTTCGGCAGTGCGCGCCAACGGGCCGCCCTGATCGAGGCTGGAGGCGTAAGCGATCATGCCCCAGCGCGAAACACGACCGTAGGTCGGTTTCAGGCCGGTGAGGTTGGTGAACGCCGCCGGTTGGCGGATCGAACCGCCCGTGTCGGTGGCAGTCGCCGCCGGCAACAGACGCGCGGCAACTGCCGCTGCCGAACCACCGGACGAACCGCCTGGTACGTGTTCCAGGTTCCACGGGTTTTTCACCGCGCCGTACCAGCTCGACTCGTTGGCCGAACCCATGGCGAATTCGTCCATGTTGGTCTTGCCCAGGGTCACGGCACCGGCCGCAGCCAGTTTCGCGACCACGGTGGCGTCGTAGGGTGCCTTGAAGTTGTCGAGCATCTTCGAGCCGCAGCTGGTGCGGATGCCCTGGGTGCAGAACAGGTCTTTGTGAGCGATCGGCGCACCGAGCAGCGCGCCGCTCTCACCGTTGGCGCGGCGTACGTCGGCGGCTTTCGCCTGCTCGATGGCCAGCTCTTCGGTGAGGCTGATGAAACTGTTGAGCTGTGGATCGAGCTGGGTGATACGCGCCAGCAGGACTTTGGTCAGCTCTTCGGAGGAAAACTTTTTATCGGCGAGACCGCGGGCGATCTCGGCCAGAGTCATTTGATGCATTGCAGGCTCTTTCCCTTTAGTCGATGACTTTCGGAACCAGATACAGGCCGTTTTCGACCGCTGGTGCGATGGACTGATAGGCCTCGCGATGATTGGTCTCGGTCACGATGTCGGCGCGCAGGCGCTGACTGGCTTCCAGCGGGTGGGCCAGAGGCTCGATTCCGTCGGTATTAACAGCCTGCATTTCGTCGACCAGACCGAGAATGCTGTTGAGAGCGGAAGTAATGTGTGGAAGATCGGCATCATTGAGGCCAAGGCAGGCCAGATGAGCGATTTTTTCCACGTCGGAGCGTTCTAGCGCCATCGGGATTCTCCTGTGGAAAACAGAACGGACGGCGTCCGTGTGTTAGATTGTCGGAACACTACCGCACTTCTACGGTCATAAGGCCGCGATTGTGGGGCTTGGTGCACAGAAAAGCGGCCAATTTAACATATTGGCGCCTTGCCCAAAATCCCTGTCGTTGTTAGAGTTTGCCGCACTTTTTTACCCACGCGTTGCCTAGGGTCCCTTTCCCATGTTCAAGAAACTGCGTGGCATGTTTTCCAGCGATCTTTCCATTGACCTGGGCACTGCCAACACCCTTATTTACGTGCGCGAGCGCGGTATCGTCCTGAATGAGCCATCGGTTGTGGCCATTCGGACACACGGTAACCAGAAAAGTGTCGTTGCTGTCGGCACCGAGGCCAAGCGCATGCTCGGCCGTACACCGGGCAACATTGCTGCCATTCGTCCGATGAAGGACGGCGTGATCGCCGACTTCAGCGTCTGCGAAAAGATGCTGCAATACTTTATTAACAAGGTTCACGAAAACAGTTTTCTGCAGCCTAGCCCTCGTGTGCTGATCTGCGTTCCGTGCAAATCCACTCAGGTTGAGCGTCGCGCCATCCGTGAATCGGCCCTTGGTGCCGGTGCGCGTGAAGTGTTCCTGATCGAAGAGCCAATGGCGGCTGCGATCGGTGCCGGCCTGCCGGTAGAAGAAGCGCGCGGCTCGATGGTCGTGGATATCGGTGGTGGTACTACCGAAATCGCGCTGATCTCCCTGAACGGTGTGGTCTATGCCGAATCCGTGCGTGTTGGCGGCGACCGCTTCGACGAAGCGATCATCACTTACGTGCGTCGTAACTACGGCAGCCTGATCGGTGAATCCACCGCTGAGCGCATCAAGCAGGAAATCGGCACGGCCTACCCGGGCGGCGAAGTTCGCGAAGTCGACGTTCGCGGTCGCAACCTGGCCGAAGGCGTTCCACGCGCATTCACCCTGAACTCCAACGAAGTGCTGGAAGCTCTGCAAGAGTCCCTGGCCACTATCGTTCAGGCCGTGAAAAGCGCGCTGGAGCAATCGCCGCCGGAACTGGCTTCCGACATCGCCGAGCGTGGCCTGGTCCTGACTGGTGGTGGCGCGCTGCTGCGTGACCTCGACAAGTTGCTGGCCCAGGAAACCGGTCTGCCGGTGATCGTTGCCGAAGATCCGCTGACCTGTGTTGCTCGCGGCGGTGGCCGTGCATTGGAAATGATGGATAAACACACCATGGACCTGCTCTCCAGCGAATAACTCGTTGGGTGCATAACGTGGGTGAGCGCGCAGGCAGCACTTTGCAGTGCTGCCTGTTGGCGTTTATCTTCTGTCAGTCTTCATCCAGGCCGGTTTGATGCCGTATGAATAAACAGAACATTTGCCTGGGAGGAGCGGCTTATTAAACCGCTTTTCGCCAAAGGCCCTTCGTTGGGTGTGCGCCTGTTGGTGCTGGCCGTGCTGTCGGTCGCGCTGATGGTGGTCGATGCCCGCTTCGACCTGCTCAAACCCGCGCGCAAACAAGCGTCGCTGGTGTTGATGGACGCCTACTGGATCACCGACCTGCCCGGACGGCTGTGGGAAGGGATCGCCAGTCAGTTCGGCAGCCGCACCGAGCTTGTCGCCGAAAACGAAAAACTCAAGACCGAAAACCTGCTGTTGCAGGGTCGCATGCAGAAGCTTGCCGCCCTCACCGAGCAGAACGTTCGGCTGCGCGAGTTGCTCAATTCCTCCGCGCTGGTAAACGAAAAGGTCGAAGTGGCCGAGTTGATCGGCATGGACCCCAACCCTTTCACCCATCGCATCATCATCAATAAAGGTGAGCGCGACGGCGTGGTGCTGGGTCAGCCGGTGCTCGATGCGCGCGGCTTGATGGGGCAGGTGGTCGAGTTGATGCCGTACACCTCGCGTGTATTGTTGCTGACCGACACCACACACAGCATTCCTGTTCAGGTGAACCGTAATGGTCTGCGGGCCATTGCCAGCGGCACCGGCAATCCGGAGCGCCTGGAACTGCGTCATGTGGCGGATACCGCCGACATCAAGGAAGGCGATCTGCTCGTCAGCTCGGGCCTCGGTCAGCGTTTTCCGGCCGGTTATCCGGTGGCCACGGTCAAGGAAGTGATCCACGATTCCGGTCAGCCCTTCGCCATCGTCCGTGCCGTGCCGACTGCCGCATTGAACCGCAGCCGTTACCTGCTGCTGGTGTTCAGCGACAACCGCACCGCTGAAGAGCGCGTCAACGATGCCGCGCAAGCACAGGAAAATCTTGATGCCTTTGGCGGCGGCCCGGTGATTCCGGCGACCGTGCCGAAGACCGTGACCCCGCCTCCTGCAGCCGCTGCTGCGACGCCCGCTACTCCCGCGGCTCCTGCCGCTGCCGCCAGTGCCACGCCAGCCAAACCGCCAGCGAGCAAACCGCCCGCTGCGGCCAAGCCTCCAGCGGCCAGTAAACCTCCAGCGGCCCAGCCTGCAGCGCGGCCGGCGGCGAAACCGCCGGTCACTGCGCCTGCCACCACCGGGAGACAAGAATAATGGTTGGAGCGACTGCCTCGCGTAACGGCTGGATGGTCTGGCTGACATTCGCCATTGGCCTGCTGCTCAGCGTTTCGCCGTTGCCGCAATTCATGGAAATCCTGCGTCCGCTGTGGCTGGCGCTGCTCCTGACATTTTGGGCGCTGTACATGCCGCACACGGTTGGCATGGTCACGGCGTTTTGCCTGGGGCTGGCGGAGGACGTGCTGTACGGCACGCTGCTTGGCCAGAACGCCTTGATTCTGACGTTGATCACCTTCCTTGTGCTGTCGTTGCAACAACGTCTGCGGATGTTCCCGATGTGGCAACAGTGTCTGGTGATCCTGGTGATCTTCGGCCTCGCGCAACTTGTGCAATTGTGGCTCAGCGCCCTGACCGGCAACCGTCAGCCGACGCTGGCGCTGGTGCTTCCGGCACTGGTCAGTGCCTTGCTCTGGCCGTGGGTCAGCTTCGCTTTGCGTGGATTGCGCCGACGCTACAAAATCAATTGAGCCGGTGAAGCAAGGCACTGAACAGGGAGATGTTTTGATGAAGCCGCTTTACCTCGCCTCCGGATCGCCGCGTCGACGTGAATTGCTCACGCAGATCGGCATTCCATTCGCCGCCATCAGCGCGGACATCGATGAAACCCCGTTATCCGCAGAATCGCCCTCGGCCTACGTTGAACGCCTCGCGCGTGGCAAGGCCGAGGCCGGACGGCGCGCGGTCGTGTCCGATCAACCGTTCTGTGTGCTGGGTGCCGATACCGCCGTGGTGCTCGACGGCAAAATTCTCGGCAAACCAGTGGACGAAGCCGATGCATGCGCCATGCTGATGGTGTTGTCCGGCAAGGAACATGAAGTGCTGACCGCCATCGCCCTGCTTGAAGGCGACCGCTGCGAATCACGGGTGGTGCGCAGTCTGGTGCGATTCCGGCCGATCAGCCGTGAAGAAGCGGCAGCCTACTGGGCCAGCGGCGAACCCCGGGACAAGGCCGGCGGCTACGGCATTCAGGGCCTCGGCGCGGTGTTTGTCGCGGGGCTCAATGGCAGCTATTCGGCGGTCGTCGGGCTGCCTGTTTGCGAAACCGCAGAACTGTTGGGCCATTTCGGCATACCCTGTTGGCAAAACCTGAACGCGCAATGAGCGTCGTACGAATCAAGATGCGGCCATTATCGTGAACATGCCTGAACGAGATCCTGCCATGAGTGAAGAGATTCTGATCAACATCACGCCGATGGAATCGCGCGTGGCGGTGGTCGAAAACGGTGTGCTGCAAGAAGTGCACGTCGAGCGCACACAAAAACGCGGGATCGTCGGCAACATCTATAAAGGCAAGATCGTCCGTGTGCTGCCGGGGATGCAGGCGGCGTTCGTTGACATCGGCCTGGACCGCGCAGCGTTCATTCATGCCTCGGAAATCTCCCTGCGTGAAGGCCCGGCGGTGGAAAGCATCAGCGCGCTGGTGCACGAGGGCCAGAGTCTGGTGGTGCAAGTCACCAAAGACCCGATCGGCTCCAAGGGAGCGCGGCTGACCACGCAGTTATCGATTCCGTCGCGCTATCTGGTGTACATGCCACGCACCGCCCACGTCGGCATTTCCCTGAAAATCGAAGACGAAGCCGAGCGTGAACGACTCAAGCAAGTGGTCAGCGATTGCGTGGCCAAAGAAGGCATCAAAGAGGCTGGCGGCTTTATTCTGCGTACCGCCGCCGAAGGGGCCGGCGCCGATGAAATCCTCATGGACATTCGCTACCTGCGACGTCTGTGGGACCAGATCAACGAACAGATCAAAACCATCGGTGCACCGAGTGTGATCTACGAAGATCTTGGCCTGGCGTTGCGCACATTGCGCGACCTGGTCAGCCCGAAAATTGAAAAAATCCGCATCGACTCGCGGGAAACCTTCCAGAAAACCACGCAGTTCGTCGCCGAACTGATGCCGGAAATTGCCGATCGTCTGGAACATTACCCGGGTGAACGGCCTATTTTCGACCTGTACGGCGTTGAAGACGAAATCCAGAAAGCCCTTGAGCGCAAAGTACCGCTGAAATCCGGTGGTTATCTGGTGGTCGATCCGGCGGAAGCCATGACCACCATCGACGTCAACACGGGCGCTTTCGTCGGTCATCGCAATCTCGAAGAAACCATCTTCAAGACCAATCTCGAAGCGGCCACGGCGATTGCCCGTCAACTGCGCCTGCGTAATCTCGGCGGCATCATCATCATCGACTTCATCGACATGGAAGATGAAGAGCATCAGCGCCAAGTGCTGCGGACCCTGGAAAAACAGCTGGAACGCGATCACGCCAAGACCAACATCATCGGCATCACCGAGTTGGGCCTGGTGCAGATGACCCGCAAACGCACCCGCGAAAGTCTTGAGCAAGTGCTGTGCGAGCCGTGCAGCAGTTGCCAGGGGCGCGGCAAACTGAAAACCCCGGAAACCATCTGTTACGAGATTTTCCGGGAGATTCTCCGCGAAGCCCGCGCCTATCAGGCCGAGGGTTATCGGGTGTTGGCGAACCAGAAAGTGGTTGATCGCTTGCTCGATGAAGAATCCGGTAACGTCGCCGAGCTTGAAGGCTTTATCGGCCGCACCATACGCTTCCAGGTGGAAACCATGTATTCCCAGGAACAATATGACGTGGTGTTGCTCTGATCCCCTGCGTCACACTTTTTCCACCGCGGCTGGCCTCAGCTTTTCGCAGTTTTTTTGCCATGGGAGCCAACTGACATGGAACGTCTGACACGCATTTTGGGCGCACTCACCCGTTGGGGACTGGGCCTGTGCGCGTTGGTTCTGGTGTTGATGGCGTTGTACGTCAGTCTCGGCCGCGAACTGACACCGCTGGTCGCCGAATACCGCACCGAAATTGAAGACAAGGCCAGTGCTGCCCTCGGTATGCCGTTGCAGATCGGCGAACTGGAAGGCAATTGGAGCGGTTTCGCGCCGATCCTGCTGGCTCATGACGTGATGGTTGGCGACGGCGCGAATGCCTTGCGTCTGGATCGCGTGCGGGCAGTGCCGGATCTATGGGCCAGTCTGTTGGCCCGTGAAGTGCGTATTGCCCACCTCGAGCTCAATGGTCTGAAGATCAGCCTCAAGGAAGGCGAAGACGGCAGTTGGTCGCTGGAAGGTCTACCGGTGCAGAAGGATCAACCGTTCGATCCGGAGCAACTGTTCAATCGCTCGCAAATGATTCAACAGCTGTCGGTGCTCGACAGTCAGGTGACCTTGCAGCCACTGGATCACGCGCCTCTCACGCTGACTTATGTCGGCCTCAATCTGAAGACCGGTGCCAGCCGCCAGCGTCTCGATGCGCGTCTGACCCTGCCCGACGGCCAGCCGGTCGCCTTGACCCTGCGCACACGCATGCGTCCGAGCCAATGGCAGGACAGTGCAGTTGAAGGCTATGCCAGCTTGCCGCAAAGCGATTGGGCGAAATGGCTGCCCGAGCGTCTGACACGGCAGTGGAATTTCTCCGAGATCAAGGCCGGTGGCGAGCTCTGGGTCAACTGGGCCGAGGGCACTCTGCAAAGTGCTGCGGTTCGTGTGAACGCGCCGCAACTGACCGGTGCTTACGCGGATCGCAAACCGATCCAGATCAACAATCTGGCGCTGAACGCCTACTACCAGAACCGTGCCGAAGGGGCGACCGTCACCCTCGATTCGCTGGCGATGAATTTTGGCGAAAACCGTTGGGAGTCGCATATCCAATTGCAACAGACTCGTGCCACCGACAAGGTTGACGAGCTCTGGCACATGCAGGCCGATCGCCTCGACCTGACCCCGATCACACCACTACTCAATGCGCTGGGGCCGTTGCCGCAAGGTTTCGCCACGGCGGTCGATCATCTGAAAGTCACCGGTGGGCTGCGCAATGTGCTGCTGGATTTCCGTCCCGGCGCCACTGACGGCAGCAAATTCGGCTTCGCCGCCAATCTGGATCAGGTCGGTTTCGACGCTTATCACGGCGCGCCGGCCGCACGAAATGTCAGTGGCAGCCTGAGCGGCAACCTCGACGGCGGCGAATTGCGCATGGACAGCAAGGATTTTGTCCTGCACCTCGACCCGATTTTCGCCAAGCCATGGCAATACCTTCAGGCCAACGCGCGCTTGACCTGGAAGCTCGATAAAGACGGTTTTACCCTGATTGCGCCGTACCTGAAAGTGCTGGGCGAAGAGGGCAAGATTGCCGGCGACTTCCTGATTCGCCTGCATTTCGACCACAGCCAGGAAGACTACATGGACTTGCGGGTCGGCCTGGTCGATGGTGATGGTCGCTACACCGCCAAGTACCTGCCGCAAGTACTGAGCCCGGCGCTCGATGAATGGCTGCGCACGGCGATCCTCAAAGGGGCCGTCGATCAGGGCTTCTTTCAGTATCAGGGTTCGCTGAGCAAAAATGCCGGGGAAGCCGACCGCAGCATCAGCCTGTTCTTCAAGGTGCATGATGCCGAACTGGCGTTCCAGCCAGGTTGGCCGCATGTCAGCAAAGTCAGCGGTGATGTCTTTATTGAAGACAGCGGCGTGCGGATTCTGGCCAGCAAGGGGCAGCTGCTCGACACTCAGGTCAGCGATGTTTTCGTCAATATTCCCCATGTGGCCGCCGGCCAACATACGCATATGTTCCTCGACGGTGCCTTTGCCGGTGGCTTGGGTGATGGGCTGAAGATCCTTCAGGATGCGCCGATTGGTACCGGTGAAACTTTCGCCGGTTGGGAAGGCGCGGGTGACCTGCAGGGCAAGCTGAAGCTCGACATCCCGCTGGACAAGGGCGGTGATCAGCCGAAAATCCTCGTCGATTTCAAAACCGCCAACGCGCGGCTGAAACTGGCTGAGCCGAAGCTCGAGCTGACTCAACTGAAGGGTGATTTCCGCTTTGACAGCGCCAAGGGGCTCAGCGGCCAGAACATCACGGCGCGGGCGTTCGACAAACCGGTCACGGCACAGATTTTTGCCGATGGCAGCCCTGGCAAACCGAAAACCCGGGTTGCTGCGTCGGGTCAGGTCGAGGTCAAGAAACTCTCCGATTGGCTCGGCGTGACTCAACCGTTGCCGGTGTCGGGGACGATTCCTTACCAGCTGCAATTGAATCTGGACGGTGCTGACAGTCAATTGATGGTCAGTTCCAGCATGAAAGGAGTAGCGGTGGATCTGCCGGCTCCGTTCGGCATGGCGGCAGAGGTCGGTCGCGACACCGTATTCCGCATGACCCTGCAAGGGCAGGAGCGTCGTTACTGGGTCAACTACGACCAGTTGGCCAATTTCACCTTCGCGGCGCCGCCGAGCAACTTTGCCGACGGTCGCGGCGAATTGTTCCTCGGTGCCGGCGAAGCGGTGCTGCCGGGCGCCAAAGGCCTGCGCATTCGCGGTGTGCTGTCGGAGCTGGACGTGGCGCCGTGGCAGGATCTGGTCAACAAGTACGCCGGGCAGGATCCGGGCGGCAGCGCCAACAAATTGCTCAGCAGCGCCGACTTCAAGGTCGGCAAGCTGACCGCGTTCGGCACCACGCTGGATCAAGCTTCGGTTCAGGTCAACCGTAAGCCGGGGGCGTGGGCACTGGCCCTCGACAGTCAGCAGGCCAAAGGTACGGCCAGCCTGCCGGACGCCAAGGGTTTGCCGATTGCGGTCAATCTGCAGTATGTGAAACTGCCGGCGCCGGACCCGACGGTGCAGGCTGACGAGAACGCTCCGGACCCATTGGCTTCGGTCGATCCGACGAAAATCCCGGCACTGGATATCACCATCAATCAATTGTTCCTCGGCGCGGATCTGGTCGGTGGCTGGTCGCTGAAAGTGCGTCCGACCGCCAAAGGCATCGCCCTGAACAATCTCGACATGGGCCTCAAAGGCATTCTGTTGCAGGGCAACGGCGGTTGGGAAGGTGCGCCGGGTGCCACCAATAGCTGGTTCAAGGGCCGCATCAGCGGCAAAAACCTTGCCGATGTGCTCAAGGGCTGGGGCTTTGCCCCGAGTGTAACCAGCGAAGAATTTCACATGGATGTTGACGGCCGCTGGCCGGGCTCGCCGGCATGGCTGGCGACCAAGCGTTTCTCCGGCACACTTGATGCGTCACTGAACAAGGGCCAGTTTGTCGAAGTGGAGGGCGGTGCACAGGCGTTGCGCGTGTTTGGTCTGCTCAACTTCAACTCGATTGGCCGTCGCCTGCGCCTGGATTTCTCCGACCTGTTCGGCAAGGGCTTGAGCTACGACCGGGTCAAAGGTCTGCTGGTGGCGACCAACGGTGTTTACGATACGAAAGAACCTATTCGCCTGACCGGGCCGTCGAGCAATATTGAACTCAATGGCAAGCTGGATCTGGTGGCTGAACAGGTCGACGCCAAGTTGTTGGTGACGCTGCCGGTGACCAATAATCTGCCGATTGCTGCGTTGCTCGTCGGGGCACCGGCGGTCGGCGGTGCCCTGTTCCTGATCGACAAGCTGATCGGTGATCGCGTGGCGCGCTTTGCCAGTGTCAAATACACCGTCAAAGGCCCATGGAAAGAACCGAAAATCACCTTCGACAAACCTTTTTGAGTAGCATGATCCTATCCCCTATGTAGGAGCTGCCGCAGGCTGCGATCTTTGATCTGGTTTTTGAAAACAAAATCAAAAGATCGCAGCCTGCGGCAGCTCCTGCAGGTCAGTTGATATGCAGGAGCGGCCATGTCTTTAGCGGTGATTCAAATGGTCAGCCAGAGTGATGTGCTGGCCAATCTGGCTCAGGCCCGACGCCTGCTCGAACAAGCAGCGGCGGCGGGGGCAAAGCTCGCCGTGCTGCCAGAAAATTTCGCTGCCATGGGCCGCCGTGACATCGCTGATATCGGCCGCGCCGAAGCGCTGGGTGAAGGACCGATCCTGCCATGGTTGAAACAGACCGCCCGCGACCTCAAGTTATGGATAGTGGCCGGCACGTTGCCGTTGCCGCCGGTGGATCAGCCGACGGCCAAGGCCAATGCTTGCTCGTTACTGGTCGATGAACACGGCGAATTCGTAGCACGCTATGACAAGTTGCATCTGTTCGATGTCGATGTAGCGGACAATCGCGGTCGTTATCGTGAATCCGATGACTATGCTTATGGCAGTGGCGTGGTGGTGGCGGACACACCGGTTGGCCGAGTCGGTCTGACGGTGTGTTACGACCTGCGCTTTCCGGAGCTGTACAGCGAGTTGCGCGCCGCGGGTGCCGAATTGATTACCGCACCGTCGGCGTTTACCGCGGTGACCGGCGCGGCGCACTGGGATGTGCTGATTCGCGCGCGGGCCATCGAAACTCAGTGTTATGTGTTGGCGGCAGCGCAGGGCGGAACCCACCCGGGCCCGCGGGAAACCTTCGGGCATGCGGCGATTGTCGACCCGTGGGGCCGCGTGCTGGCCAGTCAGGATCAAGGCGAAGCGGTGTTGTTGGCCGAGCGCGATAGTAATGAACAGGCGTCCATCAGGGCGCGGATGCCGGTGACGCGTCATCGGCGGTTTTTCTCGCAGGGCGCACAGCGACCTGCCTCAGAACACGAATTTAAGGCGTAAACCTATGAGCGAGTTGTTGTCCTCAGTCAGTGATCACCTGTTGGCCCCCGGCGGTGTGACGATCGAGAGCCTGCAAGGCGTGCTCGGCGATCTGGCCGGCCCGGGCATTGATGCGGCCGACCTGTATTTCCAGGGGCAGATCTCCGAGTCCTGGGCGCTGGAAGATGGCATCGTCAAGGAAGGCAGCTTCAACCTCGACCAAGGGGTTGGCGTGCGCGCGCAGTCCGGTGAGAAAACCGGCTTCGCTTACAGCAATGCGATCACCCTCGAAGCCCTCGGCGCTGCGGCCCGCGCCGCACGTTCGATCTCGCGTGCCGGGCAGAACGGCACCGTGCAGGCGTTCACCACACAAGATGTCGCACAACTTTATGGGCCAGACAATCCGCTGGAAGTGCTGAGCCGCGCCGAGAAAGTCGAGCTGCTCAAGCGCATCGACGTTGCCACTCGTGCTCTCGACCCTCGTATCCAACAAGTCAGCGTGAGCATGGCCGGGGTCTGGGAACGGATTCTGGTGGCGTCCACCGACGGCGGTCTGGCAGCCGATGTGCGACCGCTGGTGCGTTTCAATGTCAGCGTGATCGTTGAACAGAATGGCCGTCGCGAGCGTGGTGGTCACGGCGGCGGCGGGCGTACCGACTACCGTTATTTCCTCGCTGAAGACCGTGCCATGGGTTATGCCCGTGAAGCGCTGCGTCAGGCGCTGGTGAACCTCGAAGCGATTCCTGCGCCGGCCGGCACTTTGCCGGTGGTGCTGGGTTCGGGCTGGTCTGGCGTGCTGTTGCACGAAGCGGTCGGTCACGGCCTGGAAGGCGACTTCAACCGCAAAGGCAGCTCGGCCTACAGCGGCCGCATGGGCGAGATGGTTGCGTCGAAACTGTGCACCATCGTCGATGACGGTACGTTGAGCGGTCGTCGTGGCTCGCTGAGCGTGGATGATGAAGGCACCCCGACCGAATGCACCACGCTGATAGAGAACGGTGTGCTCAAGGGTTACATGCAGGACAAGCTCAACGCGCGTCTGATGGGCGTGGCCCGCACTGGTAACGGTCGTCGCGAATCCTATGCGCATCTGCCGATGCCACGGATGACCAACACCTACATGCTCGGCGGCGAAAGCGATCCGGCAGAAATCATTGCCTCGGTGAAGAAGGGCATTTACTGCGCCAACCTTGGCGGTGGTCAGGTCGACATCACCAGCGGCAAATTCGTGTTCTCCACCAGCGAAGCGTATCTGATCGAAGACGGCAAGATCACCGCGCCGGTCAAAGGCGCGACGTTGATCGGCAACGGCCCCGAGGCGATGAGCCGGGTGTCGATGGTCGGTAACGATCTGGCGTTGGACAGCGGTGTGGGTACGTGCGGCAAGGATGGGCAATCGGTGCCAGTGGGTGTTGGCCAGCCGACGCTGAAAATCGATGCGATCACCGTGGGTGGCACGGGCGCATAAAGAGATTGGCTGCAGGAGCTGCCGCAGGCTGCGATCTTTTGATTTTTTAAAAACAAAGATCGCAGCCTGCGGCAGCTCCTACAGGGGCGAGATTTAACGCAGGCCGCGTTGAGTCTCGTCCAGCTCACGGATGTACTTGAAGATCTTGCGGCTGGAAGCAGGAGGTTTGTTTTGCGCAACCTCGTGCTGAGCCTGACGGATCAGGGAACGCAGTTGTTGGCGATCGGCGTCCGGGTACTCGACGACGAATTTCTCCAGCACGGCATCATCGCCAGCGATCAGGCGGTCACGCCAGCGTTCCAGGTTATGGAAACGCTCGTTGTACTGACGAGTCGAGGCATCGAGTTGATCGAGCAAGGTCAGAATCGCGTCAGTGTCCTGATCGCGCATCAGTTTGCCGATGAACTGCAAGTGCCGTTTACGCGCGATATTCGCGGTGTGCTTGGGCGCATCGGCCAAGGCACGGCGCATCGCGTCGGTCAGTGGCAGTTTTGCCACCAAGTCAGGCTTGAGTGTTGTAAGGCGCTCGCCAAGGTCAACCAGAGCATGCAGCTCGCGTTTGACCTGAGATTTGCTTTTTTCTCCCGTATCGAGGGAGTCGTCGTAAGAATCAACCATGGTGGCAGTCCGCAAAGAAACGCCGCCATGATAACCAGTCGGGGGCCGCTTGTCCGGCCCGGTCGCTCGATGGCCCCAGCCGAAAGCAGAATTTGAGTGGAGATGAGCATGAGTGCAGTTCAAAGCGTCGGCCCGCAGGCATTGCCGGCACTGCAGGAACAGGTCGAGCAGATCATCGCCGAAGCCAAGCGTCAGGGCGCCAGTGCTTGCGAAGTGGCGGTGTCGCTGGAACAAGGGCTGTCGACGTCGGTGCGTCAGCGCGAGGTCGAGACGGTCGAGTTCAACCGCGATCAGGGCTTTGGCATTACGCTGTACGTCGGTCAGCGCAAGGGTTCGGCCAGTACGTCTGCGACTGGGCCTGATGCGATCCGCGAGACTGTCGCCGCCGCACTGGCCATCGCCAAGCATACCTCTGAGGACGACGCGTCGGGCCTGGCCGATGCGGCGTTGATGGCCAAGGATCTGCAGGATTTTGATCTGTTCCACGAATGGGACATCACCCCGGAGCAGGCCATCGAGAAAGCGCTTATCTGTGAGGCGGCGGCGTTTGATGCCGATGCGCGGATCAAGAACGCCGACGGCACCACGCTCAGCACCCATCAAGGCTGCCGCGTTTACGGCAACAGCCACGGTTTCGTCGGTGGTTATGCCTCGACCCGGCACAGCCTGAGCTGCGTGATGATTGCCGAGGCCGATGGCCAGATGCAGCGCGATTACTGGTACGACGTGAGCCGTCAGGGCACCTTGCTGGCGGATCCGGTGAGCATCGGCCAACGTGCGGCGCAACGGGCGGCAAGTCGTCTGGGCGCTCGTCCGGTACCCACCTGCGAAGTGCCGGTGCTGTTTTCCGCAGAATTGGCCGGTGGTTTGTTCGGCAGTTTCCTCTCGGCGGTGTCCGGCGGCAGTCTGTATCGTAAATCGTCATTCCTTGAGGGCACGTTGGGGCAGAAGCTGTTCCCTGAGTGGCTGACCATCGACGAGCGGCCGCACCTGATGCGCGCAATGGGCAGCGCTTCCTACGATGGCGATGGTTTGGCGACCTACGCTAAACCGTTCGTCGAAAAAGGCGAATTGGTGTCGTACATCCTCGGCACTTACTCCGGTCGCAAACTGGGCATGCCGAGCACGGCTAACGCGGGCGGCGTGCACAACCTGTTTGTCACCCATGGCGACGAAGATCAGGCAGCGCTGTTGAAGCGCATGGGTCGTGGGTTGTTGGTCACTGAGCTGATGGGCCATGGCTTGAACATGGTCACCGGCGATTATTCGCGCGGTGCGGCGGGTTTCTGGGTCGAGAACGGTGAAATTCAGTTCGCGGTGCAGGAAGTGACCATCGCCGGCAACATGCGCGACATGTTCAAACAGATCGTCGCGGTCGGTAACGACCTTGAGCTGCGCAGTAATATCCGCACAGGTTCGGTGTTGATCGAACGGATGACTGTCGCGGGCAGCTAAAACCCCAGCCGTCACACAAAAAGGCGCGCCATCATCCCGGATGCCGCGCCTTTTTCATGCCTGCAACCAAGCCCTTGTAGGAGCAGAGCTTGCTCGCGAAAGCGTCGTGTCAGCCAATATTGAGGTCGACTGGCACGACGCCTTCGCGAGCAAGCTCGGCTCCTACAAAAACGCGCGCTCTTGTTTTGGTTCTCATTATCATCTAATAATAAATCTCATTATCGGATGAGCCCCGGATCATGAGTTCTGCCTTGCACGAGCAGCGTACCTCGAAAGCTGGCGCTGGATGAGTCGCCAGATCCGTTGCGCGATGGATTCTGACGAACCGCGCCTGATCGAACATTACCTGGCCGAAGGCCGGTATCTGTCTTGTTGCACCGCGACCTCACCCTGGACGGTCGCCGAAACGTCCTTCCGCTTGCTGCTCGACACCGCCACCGACATCGCGTTGCCGTGGCACTGGCGCAGCCTCTGTCTCGATCAAGCCTGGCGTCCATTGCGTGAAATGGAGCGTCTGTCGCTGTGCAACTGCCGGCTCAAGCGCTGGCAACGCTACACCTGGCAGCTCGCTACCTGCGAGTTGCTTCCCTCTATTCCTCTCATTGAATTAGTCCAAGGATTTACCGATGACCAAGACACGTATTGAGCGCGACAGCATGGGCGAACTGCAGGTGCCAGTGGACGCTCTCTACGGCGCGCAGACCCAGCGCGCAGTGGATAACTTCCCGATCAGCGGCAAACCGATGCCGACGCAATTCATCCGCGCACTGATCCTCGCCAAAGCCGCTGCTGCCCGCGCCAACGTCGAACTCAACCAGATCAGCGCCGCCCAGGGCAAAGCCATCAGCGACGCCGCGCAAGGCTTGCTCGAAGGCGACTTCATGCAGCATTTCCCGGTGGATATCTTCCAGACCGGTTCCGGCACCAGCTCCAACATGAACGCCAACGAAGTGATCGCAACACTCGCAAGCCGCCTGCTCGACGAGCCAGTGAACGCCAACGATCACGTCAACTGCGGCCAGAGCAGCAACGACATCATCCCCACCACCATCCACGTCAGCGCCGCACTGGCCCTGCACGAACAACTGCTGCCGGCGCTATTGCACCTGGTGCAAGTGATCGAGCGCAAAGCCGAGCAGGTGCATCACCACGTCAAAACCGGCCGCACCCACTTGATGGACGCCATGCCGGTACGCATGAGTCAGGTGCTCAACTGTTGGGCGCAGCAACTCAAGGCCAACATTGGCCATCTGCAGGATCTGCTGCCAAGTCTGCAATCGCTGGCGCAGGGCGGCACAGCGGTCGGCACCGGGATCAACGCACACCCTGAGTTCGCCGCACGTTTCAGCCGTCAACTAAGCCAACTGACCGACGTGCAATTCACTCCGGGCAAGGACCTGTTTGCGCTGATCGGCTCGCAGGACACTGCCGTCGCCGTCTCCGGGCAACTCAAAGCGATCGCCGTGTCGCTGATGAAAATCGCCAATGACCTGCGCTGGATGAACTCCGGTCCGCTCGCGGGCCTCGGCGAAATTGAACTGCAAGCTTTGCAACCGGGTTCGTCAATCATGCCGGGCAAAGTCAATCCGGTGATACCGGAAGCCACCGCCATGGTCGCCGCGCAAGTGATCGGCAACGATTCGGTGATCACCATCGCCGGGCAGTCGGGCAATTTCGAGTTGAACGTAATGCTGCCGATCATTGCGCAGAACCTGCTGAGCAGCATCGAACTGCTGGCCAACTCCAGCCGCCTGCTCGGTGACAAAGCCATCGCCAGCTTCAAGGTCAACGAATCGCGCTTGAAAGAAGCGTTGTCGCGCAACCCGATTCTGGTCACCGCGCTCAACCCGATCATCGGCTACCAGAAAGCCGCGGAAATCGCCAAGCAGGCCTACAAGGAAGGTCGTGCAGTGATCGACGTTGCTCTGGAACACACCGATCTGTCGCGCAGCCAACTGGAAGAGTTGCTCAATCCCGAGAAACTCACCGCCGGCGGCGTGTAAGCACCGCAACCGCTTTGGAGGCTCACCATGGAGCACTGGAAACGCACGATCGAACGGGCCAATCGCTGCTTCATGCTGGGCGAACTGATCGACGCCCGCGAGGCTTACTTGCAAGCCCTGGCCCTGGCACAAGTGCTGTACGAACGCTGGGCGGATGCCGATGAAGCGGTGGCGGCCTGCGTCATCTCCCACCATAACCTGGCCGACTTGCACCTGCGCCTGAATCAGCCGGAGGAAAGCGCCGAGTACCTCTGTGCCATCCACCAACGGCTGTTGCAGACCATGCAGGACGAGCGCCTGCGCCCGGCACTGCGTGAAGCGGCGCTGCGCCAGAGCAGCAAAACTTACGTCGAACTGCTGAATTTCATCAGCGAGCACGGCGAATACCCGCGCACCCAGCGCCTGTTGCACCCGGATACCGGCAATGCGCGCCGCGCGCCTGCCCCACATCACCATGGAGTCCATTGAAATGGCTTTTACCCTTCCTGCCTTGCCTTACGCCTACGACGCCCTCGAACCCCACATCGATGCGCAGACCATGGAGATCCACTACACCAAGCATCACCAGACCTACATCAATAACCTCAACGCGGCGGTAGAAGGCACTGAGTACGCCGAATGGCCGGTGGAAAAACTCGTCGCCAGCGTTCAGCAACTGCCGGAAAAACTTCGTGCAGCGGTGATCAATCAGGGCGGTGGGCACGCCAACCATTCGCTGTTCTGGGAAGTCATGGTGCCAAGCGGTGGCGGTAAGCCTGATGGTGCACTGGCCAAGGCCATTGATGAACAACTGGGTGGTCTGGACAGTTTCAAAGAGGCGTTCACCAAAGCTGCACTGACCCGTTTCGGCAGCGGTTGGGCCTGGCTCAGCGTGACCCCTGAGAAAAAGCTGATCGTAGAAAGCAGTGGCAACCAGGACAGCCCGTTGATGAACGGCAATACGCCGATTCTTGGTCTCGACGTCTGGGAACATGCCTACTACCTGCGTTACCAGAACCGTCGCCCGGAATACATCAATGCGTTCTACAACGTAATCAATTGGCCTGAAGTGGCTGCGCGCTACAAGGCCGCACTGGTTTAAGTCTTCTATAAAAATAATCCAAGGCTGACTATGGGCACTGAAACACTGGCGATCGGAAGTGGGCGTATGTTTCGTTACGCGGTGGGGTCGCTCTTGCTGTTGGCGGGCATGACCTTGCTGGTCGCTCACGGACTGGAATGGCTGGATCTGGAACCGAGGCTTTCCCGGGCGTTGCAAGGCGGGGCGATCTGCGCGCTCGGCACGGCGCTCGGGGCGGTGCCGGTACTGGTGATTCGGCGCATGCCTCAGGCGCTCAGCGATACCTTGTTGGGCTTTGGTGCCGGGGTGATGCTGGCAGCGACCGCGTTTTCGCTGATCGTACCGGGTATCGCCGCCGCCGAAAGCCTGGGTCTGACGGCGTGGGGGTCCAGTGGCCTGATCTGCTTCGGCATCATGCTGGGGGCATTCGGTCTCTATCTGGTTGACCGCAAGCTGTCGGGCGCCTCGCCGGAAATGCTTGTCGGTACGCTCGAGCACCCGGTTATTCCGCCGCGGATCTGGTTATTTGTGTTCGCCATCATTGCCCATAACATCCCTGAAGGCATGGCTGTCGGCGTTTCTGCCGGCGGCGGCATGCCCGACGCGGACAGTCTGGCGATGGGCATTGCCCTGCAGGATGTGCCGGAAGGTCTGGTGATTGCGCTGGTGTTGGCCGGGGCGGGAATGTCGCGGGTCAAGGCGTTCCTGATCGGGGCGGCATCAGGCTTGGTCGAGCCGGTGTTTGCGCTGTTGTGTGCATGGCTGGTCAGCCTGGCGCAGGTGTTGTTGCCATTGGGTCTGGCGTTGGCGGCGGGGGCGATGTTGCTGGTGGTGACCCACGAAGTCATCCCGGAGTCGAGACGCAATGGTCATGACAAATTAGCCAGTCTTGGGCTGTTGATCGGGTTTTGTCTGATGATGGTGATGGATACCGCGTTGGGATAAAGATCAAAAGATCGCAGCCTGCGGCAGCTCCTACAGGGGATATGTGCGCCGCTGGCTAAATGCGCCCCTCAATTCAGGAGCTGCCGCAGGCTGCGATCTTTTGACTTGGACTTTCAACCACCCTCATCGAAGTAGTTGTTGATCAACGCCACCAGCGCATCCAGCGCTTCCTGTTCCTGATGCCCTTCAGTGCTCAGATAAATTTTCGTGCCCTTGCCAGCGGCGAGCATCATCATCGCCATGATGCTTTTACCGTCGACCGTGGTCTCCGGCGTACGGCCCACTCTGATTGTGCAATCCGGAAACTGCCCGGCAACGCCAACAAACTTGGCCGACGCGCGGGCATGCAAACCCAGTTTATTGATGATTTCGATTTCCAGAGCAGGCATCGCGGTGTGAATCCTTTAAGTGAGGTCGCGGTGGCGAACCTGGACGTTCTTCAGGGTTTTCTGCAGGGCCTGACCCAAGCGTTCGGTCAGGTAGACGGAGCGGTGGTGCCCGCCGGTGCAGCCAATGGCTATGGTGACGTAAGCACGGTTGCTCGCCGCAAAGCGTGGTAGCCATTTGTGCAGGTAGGTGAAGATGTCCTGGAACATTTCTTCGACCTCCGGCTGCGCCGCCAGATAGTCGGCCACTGGCGCATCAAGCCCCGATTGCGCTCGCAGTTCCGGCTTCCAGTAAGGGTTGGGCAGGCAGCGCACGTCGAACACCAGATCCGCGTCCACCGGCATGCCGCGTTTGAAGCCGAATGACTCGACCAGAAACGCCGTGCCGGGCTCAGGCTGATTCAGCAGCCGCAGCTTGATGGTATCGCGCAACTGGTACAGGTTCAGACTGGTGGTGTTGATCTTCAGATCGGCGAGGTCGGCGATGGGGCCGAGCAGGGCTGTTTCATCTTGAATCGCTTCGGCCAGCGAGCGGTTGGCGTTGCTCAGCGGGTGGCGACGGCGAGTCTCGGAAAAACGCTTGAGCAGGGTTTCTTCATCAGCATCCAGATACAGGACATCGCACTGGATGTGTTTGCTGCGGACATCTTCAAGCAGCTCGGGAAACCGTGTCAGATGGCTTGGCAGGTTGCGCGCATCAATCGACACGGCCACCAGCGGTTGCGCCAGCTCAGTGTGGATCAGGGCACGTTCGGCCAATTCCGGCAGCAAGCCGGCAGGCAGGTTGTCGATGCAGTAGTAGCCGTTGTCCTCAAGGACATCCAGGGCGGTACTTTTACCCGAGCCGGAACGGCCGCTGACGATGATCAAGCGCATGATTACTGCCCGTTTTGCTCGTCCAGTACGACCTGGTACAAGGCTTCGTTGCTCGCAGCGCTGCGCAGTTTATCGCGTACGTCCTTGCGATCAAGCATGCTGGCGATCTGACGCAGCAACTCCAGGTGCGCATCGGTGGCGGCTTCCGGGACCAGCAATACGAACAGCAGGTCAACCGGCGCGCCGTCGATGGCGTCGAAATCGATCGGCGCTTTAAGGTGCATCAAGGCGCTGATAGGCGACTGGCAACCCTTGAGGCGGCAGTGAGGAATGGCGATGCCGTTGCCAAAACCGGTGGAACCGAGTTTTTCACGGGCGATCAGGGCCTCGAAGACATCTTGCATCTCCAGATCCGGCACTTCGCGGGCGATCAGGTTGGCAATTTGTTCGAGGGCTTTCTTTTTACTGCCGCCCGGCACGTTCACGAGGGAACGGCCGGGGGTCAGGATACTTTCAAGTCGGATCATGGAGTGGGGGGTTATCGACCGGTGGCGCCCTGGAGCAGGCTCTGGGTCTTTTCCTTATGCTTTTTGAGTTGACGGTCCAGCTTGTCGGTCAGTGAGTCGATCGCCGCGTACATATCGGTATCTTCCGCATTGGCGACCACTTCACTGCCGGGTATATGCAAGGTGGCTTCGATTTTCTGCTTCAGCTTTTCGACGCACATCGTGACTTGCACGTTGGTGATCTTGTCGAAATGTCGTTCCAGTCGTTGGAGTTTTTCCTCGATGTAGGAACGCAGAGGTTGGGTCACTTCCAGTTGGTGTCCACTGATGTTGACTTGCATACAGCTTCTCCTTCGTTGCCAGTGCATAAAGCGGCAGGCTGGATAGCCTGCCACTGGAACGCTGTAACGTGGCTTACATCAACCGCTTGCGTTCGCTCGAAGGCGCGATCCCTAAGGATTCGCGGTACTTGGCGACGGTGCGGCGAGCCACCTGAATGCCTTGTGCCTCCAGTAAACCAGCGATCTTGCTGTCACTCAACGGCTTTTTCTGATTTTCCGCCGCAACCAGTTTTTTGATGATCGCGCGGATCGCCGTGGACGAGCATTCACCGCCTTCGGAGGTGCTGACGTGGCTGGAGAAAAAGTATTTCAGTTCATAAATACCGCGCGGGGTATGCATGAATTTTTGCGTGGTCACCCGGGAGATCGTCGATTCATGCATGCCCACCGCTTCAGCGATGTCGTGCAGAACCAGCGGCTTCATGGCTTCGTCGCCGTACTCCAGAAAACCGCGCTGATGCTCGACGATCTGGGTGGCTACTTTCATCAGGGTTTCGTTGCGGCTTTGCAGGCTCTTGATGAACCAGCGAGCTTCCTGCAACTGATTGCGCATGAAGGTGTTGTCGGCGCTGGTGTCGGCGCGGCGGACAAAACCGGCGTACTGCGCGTTGACCCGCAGGCGTGGCACCGATTCCTGATTCAGCTCGACCAGCCAGCGCTCGTTGTCCTTGCGCACGATGACGTCAGGGACGACGTACTCGGCCTCGGTGGATTCGATCTGTGAGCCCGGACGCGGATTGAGACTTTGCACCAGTTCGATGACCTGGCGCAGTTCGTCTTCCTTGAGCTTCATGCGGCGCATCAACTGGCTGTAATCGCGGCTGCCCAGCAAGTCGATGTAATCGCTGACCAGGCGTTTGGCTTCCGCCAGCCAAGGTGTCTTGGCCGAGAGTTGGCGCAATTGCAGCAACAGGCATTCGCTGAGATTGCGCGCGCCGATGCCGGCCGGTTCGAATTGCTGGATGCGGTGCAGCACGGCTTCGATTTCGTCCAGCTCGATGTCCAGTTCCGGATCGAACGCTTCGAGGATCTCTTCGAGGGTTTCGTCCAGATAGCCCTGATTGTTGATGCAATCGATCAGGGTCACGGCGATCAGGCGATCGGTGTCGGACATCGGTGCGAGGTTCAGTTGCCAGAGCAGATGGCTTTGCAGGCTTTCGCCGGCGGAGGTGCGGGTGGTGAAGTCCCACTCGTCATCGTCGCTGCTGGGTAGGCTGCTGGCGCTGGTCTGGTAGACGTCTTCCCAGGCGGTGTCGACCGGCAGTTCGTTGGGGATGCGCTCGCTCCAGTCGCCGTCCTCAAGGTTGTCCACCGTCGGTGCGGTTTCCTGATAGGAGGGTTCCTGGATCTCAGTGTTGGGCTTCTGTTCGGTGTTGTCGGCCAGAGGATCGGAGTTGTCGAAGTCTTCGCCTTCTTCCTGGCGTTCGAGCATCGGATTGGATTCCAGAGCCTCCTGGATTTCCTGTTGCAGATCCAGGGTCGACAATTGGAGCAGGCGGATGGCCTGTTGCAGCTGCGGTGTCATCGTCAGCTGCTGGCCCATTCTCAAGACTAGCGATGGTTTCATGGCAGGGGCTTAACACCTTATTCGCCGGCGCTATGCGCCATCCACTACAGGGCGCCGAAGCGCCAAACTTAAGCAAATTATATGCCTGAAACTGAAGTGTTTGCCTAGAGCGCTGTAACAATTAAAGCGTATTAAATTGCGCTTGAACCGATACAGCGCCCCGGCGGCGCACCGGGCACTGTCGCGCTTAGAGGCGGAACTCGTGACCCAGATACACTTCCTTGACCAGATCGTTGGCGAGGATGGTCTCGGCGTCACCTTCGGCGATCAGTTGACCGTCGTTGACGATGTAAGCGGTTTCGCAGATATCCAGTGTCTCGCGCACGTTGTGGTCGGTGATCAGTACACCGATGCCCTTGGCCTTGAGATGGTGGATGATCTGCTTGATGTCGCCGACCGAGATCGGATCGACACCGGCGAACGGTTCGTCGAGCAGGATGAATTTCGGTGCAGTGGCCAGCGCGCGGGCGATTTCCACACGGCGGCGCTCACCACCGGACAGGCTCATGCCGAGGTTGTCGCGGATGTGAGTGATGTGGAATTCCTGCAGCAGGCTTTCCAGTTCCTTGCGACGGCCGGCCTTGTCGAGCTCCTGACGGGTTTCGAGGATGGCCATGATGTTGTCGGCTACCGACAGTTTGCGGAAGATCGACGCTTCTTGCGGCAGATAGCCAATGCCGGCCTTGGCGCGGCCGTGCATTGGCTGGTGGCTGACGTCCAGATCATCGATCAGTACGCGACCCTGATCAGCCTGGACCAGGCCAACGATCATGTAGAAGCAGGTGGTCTTGCCGGCGCCGTTAGGGCCGAGCAGACCGACGATCTGACCGCTGTCGATGGACAGGCTGACATCACGCACGACCTGACGACTTTTATACGCCTTGGCCAGATGCTGAGCTTTCAGAGTTGCCATTACGGGGCCTTTTTCTGGTCGTTTTTCGGCTTCGGCTGAATCACCATGTCGATGCGCGGACGCGCTTCGGTGACTTTGCTGCCGGTAGCGCGGCCAGCGCTGGCCAGTTTTTTCACCGTGTCGTAGACGATTTTCTCGCCTTGGGTCACGTTGTTGTCCTTGTCGACAACCTTGGCCTTGTCGATCAGCACGACACGGTTTTGCGCGGCATGGTACTGGATGGTGACACCCCAGCCTTGAACCGGTTTGGTATCGCCAGCCGTTTGCAACTGCTCGAAGTAAGCCAGGTTGCCCACCGAGGTCACCACGTCGATATCACCTGCCGGGGTGCGGGTGATGGTCACGGTATTACCGGTCACCTTCATCGAACCCTGAGTGATGATCACGTCACCCTTATAGGTGGCAACGCCATTCTTGTCGTCCAGCTGGGCATCGTCGGCCTGAATGCGGATTGGCTGCTCTTGATCGTTCGGCAGAGCCCAGGCGCTCACGCTTCCCAGTGCTGCGCCCAGACTGAGCAAAATAGGGAGGGTTTTAACGAGCCTCATACTGTCCTCTTACGTTCGATAGCAGGTGTATCCTGCTGTCCTTCAGATACGCTTTCATTCCAACGCCAGTCGATACACCGCCAGCGCCGTCGATTCTAACGGGTTGCTCGGTCTGCGCATATTGCTCCTGTGGGAACACTGTCATGCGCGTAGAGGTCACCAACAGATCACGCTTCTTTTCATCGGTGCGTTTGATACGCACCGAATCGATCAATTCAACCTGAGTGCCGCCCGAGTTCACTTCGCCGCGTTCACTGGTCACGTGCCACGGAAAGTCGGTGCCGCGGTACATGTTCAGGTCGGGTTTGGTGACCAGCGTAATGTCGGTCGCCTTGACGTGCTCGGCTTTGTCGGAGGTCATTTCATACTGCACCTTGCCGTCTGGCAGGTATTGCAGGGTGTGCGTGTTGGTTGCATACCAGTCGATCGGGCTTTCGGTCGAAGAGACCGGCGGCTTGTCGAGGAAGCGTTCCGGGCTGATGTTCCAGTAGCCGACCGCTGCGAAAATCGCAGCGATGCAACCGAACAGCAGGAAATTGCGAAATTTTTTGCTAAACATGGTTTGGCTCACAAGTACGCGGCATTGGCTGCATCAAGGCAGCCCTGGGCGCGCAGGATCAATTCGCAGAATTCGCGGGCGGCACCTTCGCCACCACGGGCGCGGGTCACGCCGTGAGCGTGTTCGCGGACGAAATCGGCAGCGTTGGCGACCGCCATGCCCAGACCGACGCGGCGGATCACCGGCAGGTCAGGCAGGTCGTCACCGAGGTAGGCGACCTGTTCATAGCTTAGGCCCAGTTGTTCGAGTAGACCGTCGAGAACGACCAATTTGTCTTCGCGTCCCTGAAAAAGATGCGGGATGCCCAGGTTTTTCGCCCGACGCTCAACCACCGGCGTTTTCCGGCCGCTGATAATGGCGGTTTGCACGCCAGCATTCATCAGCATTTTGATGCCTTGGCCGTCGAGCGTGTTGAACGTCTTGAATTCGCTGCCGTCTTCAAGGAAATACAGGCGCCCGTCAGTGAGAACGCCGTCGACGTCGAAGACCGCCAGTTTGATCGCTTTGCCGCGTTGCAGCAGATCGTTGCTCATTACATCACTCCTGCGCGCAGCAGATCGGAAAGGTTGAATGCGCCGATCGGGCGATCCTCCTCGTCGACAACTACCAATGCGTTGATTCGGTGGTCTTCCATGATTTTCAGGGCCTCGGCAGCGAGCATTTCGGGCCGGGCGGTCTTGCCGTGAGCCGTCATCACCTGGTCGATGGTGGCGCTGCGGATATCGATGCTGCGATCCAGGGTGCGACGCAAGTCGCCGTCAGTGAAGATCCCGGCCAGTTTGCCATCGGCTTCAAGGATGGCGGTCATGCCCAGACCCTTGCGGGTCATTTCCATCAGCGCATCCTTGAGCAGGGTGCCGCGTTGTACCTGCGGCAGTTCCTGCCCGGCATGCATGACGTTCTCGACTTTCAGCAACAGGCGACGGCCGAGGGCTCCACCGGGATGAGAAAAGGCGAAGTCTTCTGCGGTAAAGCCGCGTGCTTCGAGCAGCGCGACGGCCAGGGCATCGCCCATGACCAGCGCGGCGGTGGTCGATGAAGTCGGTGCGAGGTTCAGCGGGCAGGCTTCATGTTCGACGTGAACATTGAGATTGACCTCGGCAGCCTTGGCCAGCGGCGACTGCGGGTTGCCAGTGACGCTGATCAACTGGATGCCCAGGCGTTTGATCAGCGGCAGCAGGGTGACGATTTCGTTGGTCGAGCCCGAGTTGGACAGGGCGAGGATCACGTCATCGCGGGTGATCATGCCCATGTCGCCATGACTGGCTTCGGCCGGGTGTACGAAAAATGCCGGGGTGCCGGTGCTGGCCAGGGTGGCGGCAATCTTGTTGCCGACGTGCCCGGACTTGCCCATGCCGACCACGACTACACGGCCTTTGCTGGCCAGAATCATCTCGCAAGCGCGTACGAAATCGGCGTCGATATGGGGCAACAAGCCTTGTACGGCCTCCACTTCGAGTTGGATGGTGCGTTGTGCCGATTGAATCAGGTCGCTGGATTGGCTCATGTCAGAAATCGTATAGCCCGATGAAAAGGCGGCGATTATAGCGGTTATGTTGCAAAGCCTCACGCAAGTTCGTCGTGCTTTGTCATTCCTCGTTACCAAATGCTTCGAAAAGATGTCCAGAGCCTGTCAAATCACTGAATACGGTCCGGCACAAGCCTTGGGCGCGTGGCTGTTGCAGTGATATAGTTCGCCGCCAGTTCGGCCTGCCGTGGATGTATGTGCTTTCCCAGGAAAGCCCGGCGTCCGAGTGAGAGGCTGCATCGCAAGGAGTTTAGATGAGTGCCGATAACGCCTACGCGGTCGAGCTGAAGGGAGTCTCCTTCAAGCGCGGTGCGCGCAGCATTTTCAATAACGTCGATATCCGCATCCCGCGCGGCAAGGTCACCGGCATCATGGGGCCTTCCGGTTGTGGCAAGACCACGCTGCTGCGGTTGATGGGCGCACAGTTGCGCCCAACCAGCGGTGAAGTCTGGGTCAACGGCCAGAACCTGCCGAAGCTCTCGCGCAGCGATCTGTTCGATGCGCGCAAGCACATGGGCGTGCTGTTTCAGAGCGGCGCGCTGTTCACCGATCTCGATGTCTTCGAGAACGTGGCTTTCCCCCTGCGCGTTCATACCGAGCTGCCGGAAGAAATGATCCGCGACATCGTCCTGCTCAAATTGCAGGCAGTCGGTTTGCGAGGCGCCATCGAACTGATGCCCGACGAGCTGTCCGGTGGTATGAAGCGTCGTGTTGCGCTGGCCCGGGCAATTGCCCTCGATCCGCAGATTCTCATGTACGACGAACCGTTCGTCGGCCAGGACCCGATCGCCATGGGCGTACTCGTGCGCCTGATCCGTCTGCTCAATGATGCCTTGGGGATCACCAGTATCGTGGTGTCCCACGACCTGGCCGAAACCGCGAGCATTGCCGACTACATCTATGTAGTGGGTGATGGTCAGGTGCTGGGGCAGGGCACACCGGATGAACTGATGAACTCGGACGAACCGCGTATTCGTCAGTTCATGACCGGCAACCCCGATGGCCCGGTGCCGTATCACTTTCCAGCGACGGATTACCGCGCAGATCTTCTGGGGAAGCGTTGATGCGCAGAATTTCATTATTAGAACGCGTACGCCGGTTCGGCGAGGCCGCGATCGACGCCGTTGCGGTGTTCGGTCGGGCGACGTTGTTCCTGTTTCACGCCTTGCTCGGGCGCGGCGGTATCAGCGGCGGTTTTGGCCTGCTGGTCAAACAGCTGCATTCGGTTGGCGTGATGTCGCTGGTGATCATCGTCGTCTCCGGGATTTTCATCGGCATGGTGCTGGCGCTGCAGGGTTTCAGCATTCTGTCGAGCTATGGTTCGGAGCAGGCGGTGGGGCAGATGGTGGCCCTTACCCTGCTGCGTGAACTGGGGCCGGTGGTGACAGCGCTGCTGTTTGCCGGGCGTGCCGGTTCGGCGCTGACCGCAGAAATCGGCAACATGAAATCCACCGAACAGCTTTCCAGCCTGGAAATGATCGGTGTCGACCCGCTCAAATACATCATTGCCCCACGCCTGTGGGCCGGCTTCATTTCCCTGCCGGTGCTGGCGATGATTTTCAGCGTGGTGGGCATTTGGGGTGGTTCGTGGGTAGCTGTCGACTGGTTGGGCGTGTATGAAGGTTCCTACTGGGCGAACATGCAGAACAGCGTGAACTTCACCAGTGATGTGCTCAACGGTGTCATCAAAAGTATCGTTTTCGCCTTCGTAGTGACCTGGATCGCCGTATTCCAAGGCTATGACTGTGAGCCCACTTCCGAGGGGATCAGTCGTGCCACCACCAAGACCGTGGTGTTTGCCTCGCTGGCAGTGCTCGGCCTGGACTTTATTCTGACCGCTTTGATGTTTGGAGATTTCTGATGCAAAACCGCACCCTGGAAATCGGTGTCGGCCTGTTCCTGCTGGCAGGGATCCTGGCTTTGTTGCTGCTTGCGTTGCGGGTCAGTGGCCTGTCTCCGACGTCGACCACCGACACGTATAAACTTTATGCCTACTTCGACAATATTGCCGGTTTGACGGTCAGAGCCAAAGTGACCATGGCCGGTGTGACCATCGGCAAGGTCACGGCGATCGATCTGGATCGTGACAGCTTCACCGGTCGGGTCACGCTGCAAGTGGATAAAAAGGTCGACAACCTACCGACCGACTCCACAGCGTCTATCCTGACCGCTGGTCTGCTGGGCGAGAAGTACATCGGTATCAGCGTAGGCGGGGAAGACAAACCGCTGAAGGATGGTGGAACCATTCACGACACGCAGTCGTCACTGGTACTGGAAGACCTGATCGGTAAATTCCTGCTCAATACCGTTAGCAAAGACGCCAAATGAGGAGCTTTTGAATGATCTCTATCTTGCGACGCAGCCTGTTGGTGTTACTGGCGGCTCTGCCGTTGATGGGTAACGCCGTGGCTGCTGCAACTTCGGCACATGATCTGGTGCAGGACACGACCAGCCGGTTGCTGGCCGACCTGGCTGCCAACAAAGAGAAATACAAGCAGGATCCGACTGATTTCTACGCGGCGCTCAACAGCATTGTCGGGCCGGTGGTGGATGCCGAAGGCATTTCCAAAAGCATCATGACGGTCAAGTATTCGCGCAAGGCTACGCCGGCGCAGATGCAGACCTTCCAGGAAAACTTCAAGAAAGGCCTGTTCCAGTTCTACGGCAACGCCTTGCTCGAGTACAACAACCAGGGCATCACCGTTGATCCTGCCAAGGATGAGTCGGGCGATCGCACCAGCGTCAACATGACCGTCAAGGGCAGCAACGGCGCGATTTATCCAGTGCAGTACACGTTGGAGAAGATCAACGGCGAGTGGAAGCTGCGCAACGTGATCATCAACGGTATCAACATTGGCAAGCTGTTCCGTGATCAGTTCGCCGACGCGATGCAGCGCAATGGCAACGATCTGGACAAGACCATCAATGGTTGGGCCGGTGAAGTGGCCAAGGCCAAGGAATCCACCGAAAAGAACCCAGCACAATGAGTGAGGCCGCAGTTCGTATGAGTGATGTCGACGAGCTTCTGCTCAGCGGCGTGCTGGATTACCGCACCGGCCCTGGCTTGCGCAAGGAAGGCCAGGCGTTGATCAAGTCCAGCAAAGCGTCTTCGCTGGTGATCGACTGCTCGGCGGTGAAGAAGTCCAGCAGCGTCGGTTTGTCGTTGCTGCTGTGCTTCATGCGCGATGCCGAGGCAGCCGGCAAGGCCGTCAGCATCCGCGCAATGCCTGAAGACATGCGCGAAATCGCTCAGGTCAGTGAACTGACCGAACTGTTGGCGCACCCCTGAACCCACATCTATAAAGAAGCCCCCCGTCAGAGTCCTGCCATGCGGGGTTCGCAGGCGCGGGGCTTTTTTGTATGATGTCCGACCCGTGCGCACAGGGCGCCGATTGAGGTTGAGCATGCAGGCCGTAGAAGTGAAGAGCTTCCTTGAAGGAAAGCTGCCCGGAACGTTGGTAGAAGTTGAGGGCGAAGGCTGCAATTTCCAGCTGAACGTGATTAGCGATGAACTGGCGGCGTTGAGCCCGGTGAAGCGTCAGCAGCAGATCTATGCCCATTTGAACCCATGGATCACCGATGGCAGCATCCATGCGGTCACTATGAAATTTTTCAGCAGCGCGGCCTGGGCCGAGCGCACCTGAGCCTAAGGGCGTCGAGATTCTTATGGATAAATTGATTATTACCGGTGGCGCTCGTCTTGATGGCGAGATCCGCATTTCCGGGGCAAAGAACTCTGCCCTGCCGATCCTGGCTGCCACCCTGCTGTGCGATGGCCCGGTGACCGTTGGCAACCTGCCGCACCTGCACGACATCACCACCATGATCGAGTTGTTCGGTCGCATGGGCATTGAGCCGGTGATCGACGAGAAACTCAGCGTCGAAATCGACCCGCGCACCATCAAGACCCTGATCGCGCCGTACGAACTGGTGAAAACCATGCGTGCGTCGATCCTGGTGCTGGGCCCGATGGTTGCCCGTTTCGGTGAAGCCGAAGTCGCACTGCCTGGCGGTTGCGCCATCGGTTCGCGTCCGGTCGACCTGCACATTCGTGGTCTTGAAGCCATGGGCGCGGTGATTGACGTCGAAGGCGGCTACATCAAGGCCAAGGCGCCTGAAGGTGGTCTGCGCGGTGCAAGCTTCTTCTTCGATACCGTCAGTGTGACCGGTACCGAGAACATCATGATGGCCGCTGCTCTGGCCAAGGGCCGCAGTGTGCTGCAGAACGCTGCCCGTGAGCCTGAAGTGGTTGACCTGGCGAACTTCCTCAACGCCATGGGCGCCAAGGTTTCCGGCGCCGGCACCGACACCATCACCATCGATGGTGTCGAGCGTCTGGGTTCGTGCTTCTACAAAGTCATGCCTGACCGTATCGAAACCGGCACCTACCTGGTGGCCGCTGCGGTCACCGGCGGCCGCGTCAAGGTCAAGGACACCGATCCGACCATCCTTGAAGCGGTACTGGAAAAGCTCCGTGAAGCCGGCGCAGAAATCACCAGCGGTGAAGACTGGATCGAGCTGAACATGCACGGCAAGCGTCCGAAAGCGGTCAACGTGCGCACCGCGCCGTACCCGGCTTTCCCGACGGACATGCAGGCGCAGTTCATCTCGCTCAACGCGATTGCCGAAGGCACTGGCGCAGTGATCGAGACAATCTTCGAAAACCGCTTCATGCACGTGTACGAATTGCACCGCATGGGCGCCAAGATCCAGGTCGAAGGCAACACCGCGATCGTCACCGGCACTGAAGTACTGAAGGGCGCGCCAGTCATGGCCACCGACCTGCGTGCTTCGGCGAGCCTGGTGATCTCGGCACTGGTTGCCGAAGGCGATACCCTGATCGACCGCATCTACCACATCGACCGTGGTTATGAGTGCATCGAAGAAAAACTGCAGATGCTGGGCGCCAAGATCCGTCGCGTTCCGGGCTAATCGCTGCATTGGGACACACGGACGTGTCCACTGAGATTATGAGTCGAGCCGGTTTCCGGCTCGATGTGTGTCCGGCGCCGATTGCGACCGGACATGAGTACCTTGATAAGGACTGACGTTTCCCATGTTGACCATCGCACTGTCCAAGGGCCGCATCCTTGACGACACCCTGCCGCTTCTCGCCGAAGCGGGCATCGTGCCGACCGAGAATCCGGACAAGAGCCGCAAGCTGATCATCCCCACGACCCAGGACGACGTTCGTCTGCTGATCGTGCGCGCCACCGACGTGCCGACGTATGTCGAGCATGGCGCGGCCGACCTCGGCGTGGCCGGTAAAGACGTGCTGATGGAATACACCGGCCAGGGCCTGTACGAGCCACTGGACCTGCAAATCGCTCAGTGCAAACTGATGACCGCCGGCAAGATCGGCGCGCCGGAGCCCAAGGGCCGTCTGCGCGTGGCGACCAAGTTCGTCAACGTTGCCAAGCGTTACTACGCCGAGCAGGGCCGTCAGGTCGACATCATCAAGCTGTACGGCTCGATGGAGCTGGCACCGTTGATCGGTCTGGCTGACAAGATCATCGACGTGGTCGACACCGGCAACACCCTGCGCGCCAACGGCCTGGAACCTCAGGAACTGATCGCCACGATCAGCTCGCGCCTGGTGGTCAACAAGGCTTCGATGAAAATGCAACACGCCCGAATCCAGGCGTTGATCGACACCCTGCGCAATGCAGTGGAGTCTCGACACCGCGGCTGATTTACCTGCGCGACGTTAAGTTGCGCCCGTCTATCCGCCTCATAGCCAGAATCTCAGGTGCCCAAGCGGAAACGACTGCTAAGTTAGGGCGCCTGAGTTTTTGCCATTCCTATGAGGCTCTCGCTATGACCGCAACGACTGCAATTCGCCGACTCAACGCTGCTGACCCGGATTTCGCGCATCATCTGGATCATCTGCTGAGCTGGGAAAGTGTGTCTGACGACTCGGTCAATCAGCGCGTGCTGGACATCATCAAGGCTGTGCGCGAGCGCGGTGACGCGGCGCTGGTCGAATTCACGCAAAAATTCGATGGCCTTGAAGTCGCTTCGATGGCCGACCTGATTCTGCCGCGCGAGCGCCTGGAACTGGCTCTGACTCGCATCACCGTGGCGCAGCGCGAAGCGCTGGAAAAAGCCGCGTCCCGTGTGCGCAGCTATCACGAAAAACAGAAACAGGATTCCTGGAGCTACACCGAAGCTGACGGCACCGTGCTTGGCCAGAAGGTCACGCCGCTGGATCGCGCCGGCCTGTACGTGCCGGGCGGCAAGGCGTCGTATCCGTCGTCGGTGTTAATGAACGCGATTCCGGCCAAGGTGGCCGGCGTGACCGAAGTGGTCATGGTCGTGCCGACGCCGCGCGGTGAAATCAACGAGCTGGTGCTGGCGGCGGCGTGCATCGCCGGCGTCGATCGTGTGTTCACCATCGGTGGCGCGCAAGCCGTCGCTGCGCTGGCTTACGGCACTGAAAGCGTGCCGAAAGTGGACAAGGTGGTTGGCCCTGGCAACATCTATGTCGCCACTGCCAAACGTCACGTGTTCGGTCAGGTCGGTATCGACATGATCGCCGGCCCTTCGGAAATTCTCGTGGTGTGCGACGGCCAGACCGATCCGGACTGGATCGCCATGGACCTGTTCTCCCAGGCCGAGCACGACGAAGACGCCCAGGCGATTCTGGTCAGCCCGGACGCCGAGTTTCTCGACAAAGTCGCCGCGAGCATCGACAAACTGCTGCCGACCATGGACCGCGCGACCATCATCGAAACCTCGATCAATGGCCGTGGTGCACTGATTCACGTGAAGGACATGGCCCAAGCCATCGAAGTCGCCAACCGCATCGCCCCGGAACACTTGGAGTTGTCGGTCGCTGACCCGCAGGCTTGGTTGCCGCAGATCCGCCACGCTGGCGCGATCTTCATGGGCCGTCACACCTCCGAAGCGCTGGGCGATTACTGCGCAGGCCCGAACCACGTGCTGCCGACCTCCGGCACTGCGCGTTTCTCGTCGCCGCTGGGTGTGTACGATTTCCAGAAACGTTCGTCGATCATCTTCTGCTCCGAGGCCGGTGCTTCCGAGCTGGGTAAAACCGCTTCCGTGCTGGCCCGTGGCGAGTCGCTGAGCGCCCACGCGCGCAGCGCCGAATACCGCATCAAAGACGAAGACTTTCTTCAAGGGCAGGGGGAATGAGCATGAGTAAATTCTGGAGCCCGTTCGTCAAGGATCTGGTGCCATACGTGCCGGGCGAACAGCCAAAGCTGACCAAGCTGGTCAAGCTCAACACCAATGAAAACCCGTACGGCCCGTCGCCGAAAGCGCTCGCGGCGATGCAGACCGAGCTCAACGACAACCTGCGTCTGTACCCGGATCCGAACAGTGACCTGCTGAAAAACGCGGTCGCCCGGTATTACGGTGTGCAGAGCAATCAGGTATTCCTCGGCAACGGTTCGGACGAAGTGCTCGCGCATATTTTCCACGGTTTGCTGCAACACGATCAGCCGCTGTTGTTCCCGGACATCAGCTACAGCTTTTATCCGGTTTACTGCGGGTTGTACGGCATCACGTTCGATGCGGTGCCGCTGGACGCACAGTTCCAGATCAATCCGGCCGACTACGCCAAGCCGAACGGTGGGATCATTTTCCCTAACCCGAACGCGCCGACCGGTTGCCTGCTGGCGCTGGACGCGGTTGAGCAAATTCTCAAAGCCAACCCGGATTCGGTGGTGGTTGTGGATGAGGCGTACATCGACTTCGGCGGCGAGACCGCGATCAGTCTGGTGGATCATTATCCGAACTTGCTGGTGACGCAGACCTTGTCCAAGTCGCGCTCGCTGGCGGGCCTGCGGGTGGGTCTGGCGGTGGGGCATGCGGATCTGATCGAAGCGCTGGAGCGGATCAAGAACAGCTTCAACTCTTATCCACTGGATCGTCTGGCGAATGTCGGTGCTGCTGCGGCGTTTGAGGATCGCGAGTATTTCGACAAGACGTGCCGTCTGGTCATCGAGAGCCGTGAGTGGGTGATCGCGCAGTTGCAGGCCAAGGGTTTTGAAGTGCTGCCGTCGGCGGCGAACTTCATCTTCGCCCGGCATCCGCAGCATGATGCGGCGGGGCTGGCGGCTAAATTGCGCGAGCAGGGCGTGATTGTGCGGCACTTCAAGCAGGAGCGGATTGCGCAGTTCCTGCGGATTTCGGTGGGTACGCCGGAGCAGAATCAGGCGCTGATCGACGGCCTCGGCGAGCTCTAAAGGCAAGAGCCCCTCACCCTAACCCTCTCCCAAAGGGAGAGGGGACTGATTGGGGGATGGTGTTGAATTGCACCGACGTGATCTTGCTTTGCCGAATCCATAATCGACACGGTTTTTCAGGTTGATGGATAGCCAGAGTCACCTCGGTCGGCTCCCTCTCCCAGCCAAAGGGAGAGGGGACTGATTGGGGATGCTGTTGAATTGCACCGACCTGACCTTGCTTTGCCGAATCCATAATCGACATGGTTTTTCAGGTCGATGGATAGGCTGAGTCACCTCGGTCGGCTCCCTCTTTTAGCCAAAGGGAGAGGGGACTGATTGGGGGATGCTGTTGAATTGCACCGACCTGATCTTGCTTTGCCGAATCCATAATCGACATGGTTTTTCAGGTTGATGGATAGCCAGAGTCACCCCGGTCGGCTTCCTCTCCCAGCCAAAGGGAGAGGGGACTGAATGGGGAATGCTGTTGAATTGCACCGACCTGACCTTGCTTTGCCGAATCCATAATCGACACGGTTTTTCAGATCGATGGATAGCCTGAGTCACCTCGGTCGGCCCCCTCTCCCAGCCAAAGGGAGAGGGGACTGAATGGGGGATGCTGTTGAATTGCACCGACCTGATCTTGCTTTGTCGAATCCATAATCGACACGGTTTTTCAGGTCGAGATAGCCAGAGTCACCTCGGTCGGCTCCCTCTCCCAGCCAAAGGGAGAGGGGACTGAATGGGGGATGCTGTTGAATTGCACCGACGTGATCTTGCTTTGCCGAATCCATAATCGACACGGTTTTTCAGATCGATGGATAGCCTGAGTCACCTCGGTCGGCTCCCTCTCCCAGCCAAAGGGAGAGGGGACTGAATGGGGGATGCTGTTGAATTGCGCCGACCTGACCTTGCTTTGTCGAATCCATGATCGACTTGATCTTCCAGGTCGATGTACCCCGCTAGACAACTCGGTCGGCCCCCTCTCCCTCCGGGAGAGGGCTGGGGTGAGGGTCTGCTTTTATTCGTGATGCGGTTCGCCGAGGAATGTCAGTGAGGTGAACAGGCCGCGACTGTTGACATCAGGGCTGTCCTTCACCGGCACTTCAACCTGCGCGGCAATTACATTCAAGCCTTCATTCCTCACCAGCACCTGCGCACGGCCATCCTTATCCGTCTCGGTGCTCAGGGTGTTCGGCGCGCTGCGGTAGTCACCAATCAACTTCACACCCGCCACCGGTTTGCCATCGAGCAACACTCGCACCGGCAATGAATTGCCCGGCCCCACGGTCAGTGGATCAACCTCCGGCACAATCAGCAGTTTGATCTGATCGAGCTTCGGCAACTTCGCCCCCGGCTGGTAAATCGCCAGGCTGTATTTGAACGTCTGCGTCGCCTCGATGGCGTCAGGCACTTTGCTGCGCCCTTCATTGATCCACTTCTTGTCCGCTGTTTGCGTCCACATGCCGTTGTTCAGGGCCACGGCCATCACCGCCGGTGTTTTCAGTGGTTTCAGGCGAGCGTGATCTGCCAGGCGTTCAACCGTGACCGGGATCATCTTGCCGCTGGCGTCATAAGCCCAGGCGCCGCTGATCTTCCGGGCCTTGAAGGCATTGTCTTCGGCTCCGTGGCCGTAGATCACTTCGATATTGCCGCGACGTTGTTCAGTCCACAGACCGTGGGCCGAGACCTGGCCGGCGAACAGTGCGGCGATGAGTACAAGGGTTTTGCCGTGTCGCATGGTGACGTCCTTTTACAGGTTGAGGGTCAGGCTGACAGTGAAGTTGCGCGGCTCGCCGGAGTTGACCCAGTAGTTGCTGTAGGAGCGCTCGTAATACTTTTCGTCGAAAAGGTTGTTCAGGTTCAGGCCGACGGTGACGTTGTCGCTGGCCTTGTAATGGGCCAGCAGGTCAACGGTGTGGTAGGCCGGCAATTCAAAATCGCTGCCGGATTCGCCAGAGCGGTCGCCGACATAAGTGAACGCTGCGCCGACGTCCGAGCCACGCAAAGGGCCATCCTGAAATTCATAAACACCGAGCAGGCTGCCGCTGCGTTTGGCCACGCCAAGAATGCGGCTGCCTTTTGGGATGACCGCGTCGCCCTCGGTCACTTCCGCGTCGATGTACGCGAATGCACCGATCACCCGCACCGCGTCAGTGACTTGTCCGGTCACTTGCAGATCGAAGCCCTGGCTGCGCGCTTTGCCCATCGCGCGGCTGGTATCAGTACCGGGGTCGAGGGCGAGGACGTTTTCCTTGTCGATGTGGAAGAAGGCGAGGGTGCTGCTCAGGCGCTCGTCGAACAACTCGTTCTTGATCCCGACTTCATAGCCGACGCCTTCTTCCGGATCGAAGGATTTGCCCGCGGCGTCGAGACCGTTGTTCGGTTTGAACGAGGTCGAGGCGTTGGCGAACAGCCCGGTATTGGGCGTCAGCTGATAAAGCAGACCGACGCGCTGGGTCAGGGCATCGTGGCTCTGGCGACTGTTGGCGTTACGGCTGTGATCGTCGATACGCTGGTCGAAATGCTCGAAGCGCGCGCCGATCATCCCGCGCAGTTTGTCGCTGAAGACGATTTGATCCTGCAGGTTCAGCGCGTGGCTTTCGACGTGTTCGAAGAGGTCCGTACCCGAACGCGCGCCGTTGGGTTTTGGCTGGCCGTAGATCGGGTTGTAGATGTCGATCGCGTAGGGGCCGCCAGCAATCGTGGTGACGCGTTCGTTCTTGCGGAAGTTTTCGTACTCGGTGCCGATCAGCAGTTCGTGTTGCCACGGGCCAAGGTCGAACAGACCGCGCAGTTCCAGCTGCGTGATGCTGTCGTGCCAGTTTGTGTCACGTTCGCGATAGCGGCGATTGACGGTGTGGCCGTCAGCGTTCAACGGGCGAGACTCGGAGGCATCACCCCAGAGTTTGCCTTCCTTGTAATGGCTGGCCAGACGCAGTTTCCAGCTGTCATTGAGGTGATGTTCGAGGGTCGCCTGCAACAGGTTGTTGTGGTTGTCGATGTTGCCGTCGTTGGGTTCGCCGAGGAAGGTCGAGCGTGAGACGCCGCTCGATTTATTGTTCGGCGCAACGATGCCACGGTCGAAAGTGGAGTTGTGGCGGACGATCTCACTTTCAACCAACAGCGACGTGTCCGGATTCAATTGCCAGCTGATTGAAGGTGCGACAAACACACGCTGGCTATCGACGTGATCGCGAAAGCTGTGGTTATCCTCGACCGCAAGGTTGATCCGCGAGAGCACATCGCCCTGATCATCCAGCGGCGTGTTGACGTCCAGTGCAGTGCGATAGCGATCCCAACTGCCGGCGCTGGTTTGCAGGGTGGTGAAGGCGTCGGGCTGTGGTTTCTTGGTGACGATGTTCACCGTACCGCCCGGATCGCCTCGACCATACAGGCTGGCCGCCGGGCCTTTGAGCACTTCGATGCGCTCGATGTTGGCGGCGTCGGGCGCGCTTGGGTAACCACGATTGGCGCTGAAGCCGTCCTTGTAGAACTCCGACGTGGTGAAGCCGCGCACGCTGTACTCGTAGAGGGTCAGGCCGCCGAAATTGTTTTGCTTCGACACACCGCCGGCAAAATCCAGCGCACGTTCGACGCTGGTGCTGCCTAGATCCTTGAGTACGCTGGCCGGTACAACGCTGATCGCTTGCGGGATATCGCGGATCGCGGTGTCGGTTTTGGTCGCGCTGGAGGAGCGCGTGGCGCGGTAGCCTTTGACCGGTCCGGTCGGCGATTCATAGTCGGAAGTGACGCTGATGGCGTCGAGTTCGAGGGGCTGCGGTTCTTCGGCGAAGACTGGATCGACCAGTAAACCAAGGCTCAGGCTCAGCAGGGAAGCCTTTGTTCGAGACGACATGTTATGTTGTTCCAATTCCTAGAATTGAAACAATATAACATGCCTTTTGAGAATGTCTTTTATTCGCGCGGTTCGCGCGAAAAAAGTTTTACTCTTCTTTTTCCTGCACCGGTGCCGGCGGTGGACGCAGGCCGATTTCAGCGGTGAGCTTCAGTTCTTTGCCGTTACGCATCACCTGAATAGTCACTTTGTCGGTCGGTTTGATCCGCGCCACCTGGTTCATCGAACGGCGACCATCACCCGCAGGTTCGCCATCGATGCTCAGAATCACGTCGCCCAATTGCAGGCCAGCCTTCTGCGCCGGGCCATCGCGGAAGATCCCCGCGACGACAATCCCCGGACGCCCGGACAAACCGAACGATTCGGCCAGTTCCTGGGTCAGCGGCTGTACTTCAATGCCCAGCCAGCCACGAATCACCTGACCATGCTCGATGATCGACTTCATCACCTCCATCGCCAGTTTCACCGGGATGGCGAAGCCAATACCCTGCGAACCGCCGGACTTGGAGAAGATCGCCGTGTTGATGCCGGTGAGGTTGCCGTTGGCGTCGACCAGCGCACCGCCGGAGTTGCCCGGATTGATCGCTGCGTCGGTCTGGATGAAATCTTCGTAGTTGTTCAGGCCCAACTGATTACGCCCGGTGGCACTGATAATGCCCATGGTCACGGTCTGACCGACACCGAACGGGTTGCCGATGGCCAGTGCGACATCACCGATGCGGATGTTGTCGGAGCGACCGACGGTAATCGCTGGCAGGGTTTTCAGGTCGATCTTCAGTACCGCGAGGTCGGTTTCCGGGTCGCTGCCAATCACCCGGGCGAGGGTTTCGCGACCGTCCTTCAAGGCCACGACGATCTGATCCGCACCACTGGTAACGTGGTTGTTGGTCAGGATGTAGCCTTCCGGGCTCATGATCACACCCGAACCAAGGCTCGATTCCATGCGTTTCTGCTTCGGCGAGTTATCACCGAAGAAACGCCGGAACTGCGGGTCTTCAAACAACGGGTGCGCTGGCTTGTTGATGACTTTGGTGGTGTAGAGGTTGACCACCGAAGGCGCCGCGATGGTCACCGCATCCGCATAGGACACCGGCCCCTGCTGGACGCTGGTGGTTTGCGGAGCCTGTTGCAGGTTGACGTCGAGGCTCGGCAGCCCGACCCACTGCGGGTAACGCTGAATAATCAACAGAGCGATAAGCACACCGGCCAACAGCGGCCAGCCCATAAAACGCAGCGCCTTGAACATTAAGCACGTCCTGGAAAAGTTGCAGGCGGGGTCAGACCGCCCATAATGTCGCGCATTATACGAGGCCGCGCGTGCCTCTGAACGGGATATTTAGGAGTCTTTCATGGCCGTCGCCCTCAGCACCCTCGTCGAAGAAGCGGACCGTTACCTGGGCAGTGCAAAAATTGCCGATTATTGCCCCAATGGCTTGCAGGTCGAGGGCCGGCCGCAGGTGATGCGCATCGTCAGTGGTGTCACTGCCAGTCAGGCGTTGCTGGACGCTGCCGTCGCAGCCGAGGCCGATCTGGTGCTGGTGCACCATGGTTATTTCTGGAAAGGCGAAAACCCGTGCATCACCGGCATGAAGCAGCGTCGCCTGAAGACCTTGCTCAAGCACGACATCAGTCTGCTCGCCTATCACTTGCCGCTGGATCTGCACCCGGACGTCGGCAATAACGTGCAACTGGCGCGTCAGTTGGACATCACCGTCGAAGGCCCGCTGGACCCCGATAACCTGAAAATCGTCGGCTTGGTCGGCTCGTTGAAGGAGCCGATGACCGCGCGCGACTTTGCCCGCAAGGTGCAGGAAGTCATGGGCCGTGAGCCGCTGTTGATCGAAGGCAGGCCGATGATCCGCCGGGTTGGCTGGTGCACCGGTGGCGGCCAGGGGTATATCGACTATGGCGTTTCGGCGGGTGTCGACCTGTTCCTCAGCGGCGAGGCCTCCGAGCAGACCTTTCACAGCGCCCGCGAAAACGACATCAGCTTCATCGCCGCCGGCCACCACGCCACCGAGCGCTATGGCGTGCAGGCACTGGGCGACTACCTGGCGAAGCGCTTTGCCGTTGAACACATCTTCATCGACTGCCCGAACCCGATCTGATTCCACCACAAATCCCTGTGGGAGCGAGCCTGCTCGCGAAGGCGTCAAACCTTCAATACAAAGGTGTCCGGCACACCGCTTTCGTGAGCAGGCTCGCTCCCACAAGGGCACTGCTCGGCAGAACTGGCAGGCATATTCATATGCCCTTTCGTTCTAGCTTGCGTCCTGATTAGAAGAAGGCCGCTGTGCTAGGATTCCCCGCTCGAACACGGCCCGCTGGCCGTTCATAAGAAAGTTTTCGTGAGTAGCCATGGTCGACAAACTGACGCATCTGAAACAGCTGGAGGCGGAAAGCATCCACATCATCCGCGAGGTGGCCGCCGAGTTCGATAACCCGGTGATGCTGTACTCCATCGGTAAAGACTCCGCCGTGATGCTGCATCTGGCACGCAAGGCGTTCTTCCCGGGCAAGCTGCCGTTTCCGGTGATGCACGTCGACACCCGCTGGAAGTTCCAGGAAATGTACAAGTTCCGCGACAAGATGGTCGAAGAGCTGGGCCTGGACTTGATCACCCACATCAACCCCGATGGCGTGGCGCAGAACATCAACCCGTTCACCCACGGCAGCGCCAAGCACACCGACATCATGAAAACCGAGGGCCTCAAGCAGGCACTCGACAAGCATGGTTTCGACGCAGCATTCGGCGGTGCCCGTCGCGATGAAGAGAAATCCCGCGCCAAAGAGCGTGTGTACTCGTTCCGCGACAGCAAGCACCGCTGGGATCCGAAAAACCAGCGTCCAGAGCTGTGGAACGTCTACAACGGCAAGGTCAACAAGGGCGAATCCATTCGTGTGTTCCCGTTGTCGAACTGGACCGAACTGGATATCTGGCAGTACATCTACCTCGAAGGCATCCCGATTGTGCCGCTGTACTTCGCCGCCGAACGCGAAGTGATCGAGAAGAACGGTACGCTGATCATGATCGACGACGAGCGCATCCTCGAACACCTGTCCGACGAAGACAAAGCGCGCATCGTCAAAAAGAAAGTGCGTTTCCGTACCCTTGGCTGCTACCCGTTGACGGGCGCCGTGGAGTCCGAGGCCGAAAGCCTCACGGACATCATTCAAGAAATGCTCCTGACGCGAACTTCCGAGCGCCAGGGCCGTGTCATCGACCACGATGGCGCCGGCTCGATGGAAGATAAAAAACGTCAAGGCTATTTCTAAGGGGCTGTCATGTCGCATGTATCTGATTTGATCAGCGAGGACATCCTCGCCTACCTGGGCCAGCACGAACGTAAAGAGCTGCTGCGCTTTTTGACCTGCGGTAACGTCGATGACGGCAAGAGCACCCTGATCGGGCGCCTTCTGCACGACTCGAAAATGATCTACGAAGATCACCTCGAAGCGATCACCCGCGATTCGAAGAAAGTCGGCACCACCGGTGACGACATCGACCTGGCATTGCTGGTCGACGGCTTGCAGGCCGAGCGTGAGCAGGGCATCACCATCGATGTCGCTTACCGCTATTTCTCCACCGCCAAACGCAAATTCATCATCGCCGACACCCCCGGCCATGAGCAATACACCCGCAACATGGCCACCGGTGCATCCACCTGTGACCTGGCGATCATCCTGGTCGATGCGCGTTACGGCGTGCAGACCCAGACCCGTCGCCACAGCTTCATTGCATCCCTGCTGGGGATCAAACACATCGTCGTCGCCATCAACAAGATGGACTTGAAGGACTTCGATGAAGGTGTGTTCGAGTCGATCAAAGCCGACTACCTGAAGTTTGCCGAAGGCTTGAAGATGAAGCCGACCAGCATGCACTTCGTGCCGATGTCTGCCCTTAAAGGCGACAACGTGGTGAACAAGTCAGAGCGTTCGCCTTGGTACAAAGGCCAGTCGCTGATGGAAATTCTCGAGACCGTGGAAGTCGCGGGCGACCGCAACTTCACCGATCTGCGTTTCCCGGTGCAGTACGTCAACCGTCCGAACCTGAACTTCCGCGGTTTCGCCGGCACGCTGGCCAGCGGCATCGTCAAGAAAGGCGACGAAGTGGTTGTGCTGCCATCGGGCAAGAGCAGCCGCGTGAAATCCATCGTCACCTTCGAAGGTGAACTGGAGCATGCAGGCCCAGGTCAGGCCGTGACGCTGACCATGGAAGATGAAATCGACATCTCCCGTGGCGACCTGTTGGTGCACGCCGACAACGTGCCGCCGGTCACCGACAGCTTCGAAGCGATGCTGGTGTGGATGGCTGAAGAGCCGATGTTGCCGGGCAAGAAATACGACATCAAACGCGCCACCAGTTACGTGCCGGGCTCGATCGCCAGCATCGTCAACAAGGTCGACGTGAACACCCTCGAAGAAGGCCCGGCGAGCGCGTTGCAGCTCAACGAAATCGGCAAGGTGAAGATCGCACTCGACGCGCCGATCGCGCTCGACGGTTACGAAAGCAACCGCACCACCGGCGCGTTCATCATCATCGACCGTTTGACCAACGGCACCGTTGGCGCCGGCATGATCGTCGCGCAGCCAGTGACGCATGGCACCGCCACGCATCACGGCAAACTGGCGCATGTTGCCACTGAAGAGCGTGCTCAGCGCTTCGGCCAGCAACCGGCCACCGTGCTGTTCAGCGGCCTCTCGGGCGCGGGCAAGAGCACGCTGGCTTATGCGGTCGAGCGCAAGCTGTTCGACATGGGCCGTGCGGTGTTTGTCCTGGATGGCCAGAATCTGCGTCACGACCTCAACAAAGGTCTGCCGCAGGATCGCGCCGGTCGCACCGAGAACTGGCGCCGTGCCGCGCACGTGGCGCGTCAGTTCAACGAAGCCGGTCTGCTGACCCTGGCCGCATTCGTGGCACCTAGCGCCGAAGGGCGTGAACAGGCCAAGGAACTGATCGGCAAGGATCGTCTGTTGACGGTCTACGTTCAGGCCTCCCCAGCCGTGTGCGCCGAGCGTGATCCGCAAGGTCTGTATGCCGCCGGTGGCGACAACATCCCGGGTGAATCCTTCCCGTACGACGTGCCGCTGAACGCCGATCTGGTGATCGACACGCAGACACTGAGTCTGGAAGAAAGCGTCAAGCAAGTGCTGGATCTGTTGCGTAAACGCGGCGCGATCTAAGCGTTAGCAATAAGTAAAAAGCCCGCCGATGAGCAATCATCGGCGGGCTTTTTTGTGAGCTTGAGATCGCTTTCGCGGGCAAGCCTTGCTCCTACAGGAGGTACACCTCATAACATTGCAGGAGCAAGGCTTGCCCGCAAAGAGGCCATCACAGGCAATCGATTATTGGGTAGGGTATTCGCGGTGCATCTGCTCCAGCAGCGCATCCTTGTCCAGCCACAGCTGATTGATCCAGCCCTGGAACTGCAGGCGATATTCGCCGTCCTGGTCGTAGTTTTTGCCAATGAATTGCTGCGGGATCTTCAGTTCTTCAAAGTGCACCACCACATCCCGCACATTGCCGCACAACAAGTCCCAGAAGCCTGGGCGGCCGCCCGGATAATGAATCGTCACGTTAACGATCGACTCCAACTGTTCGCCCATCGCATCCAGCACAAACGCAATGCCGCCAGCCTTGGGCTTGAGCAGGTATTTGAACGGTGATTGCTGCTGCGCGTGCTTGCCTTCAGTGAAGCGCGTGCCTTCGACGAAGTTGAATATGCCCACCGGGTTGTTGCGAAACTTCGCGCAGGTCTTGCGCGTGGTTTCCAGGTCTTTGCCTTTCTTTTCCGGGTGCTTGGCCAGGTAAGCCTTGGAGTAGCGCTTCATGAACGGAAAGCCCAGTGCCCACCACGCCAGGCCGATCACCGGCACCCAGATCAGCTCTTGCTTGAGGAAAAACTTCAGCGGCTGAATGCGACGGTTGAGCACGTATTGCAGCACCAGAATATCGACCCAGCTCTGATGGTTGCTGGTGATCAGGTATGAGTGCTGGTAGTCGAGCCCTTGCAGGCCGCTGAGGTGCCAGCGCGTGCGGCGCACCAGGTTCATCCAGCCCTTGTTGTTGCTGATCCACGCTTCATGAGTGTGGCTCATCAGCCAGCCGGCGATGCGCTGGGTGAAGGCGAACGGCAAGGCCTTGACCAGTGCGACGCAGAACAGAAACGAGCAGAGCAGAATCGTATTGAGCGCCAACAACAGTGAGGCGATCACGCCGCGCAGCGGTGCAGGTAGAAAATCCAGCATTTACACATCCATAGGTCGGTTGGCGGCTTGAATCGCAGTGAGGGCGATGGTGTAGACGATGTCATCGACTTGCGCGCCGCGCGGCAAATCATTCACCGGTTTGCGCAGGCCCTGCAGCATCGGGCCGAGGCTGACGCAATCGGCGCTGCGCTGTACGGCTTTGTGGGTGGTGTTGCCGGTGTTCAGGTCGGGGAACACGAACACGGTGGCGCGACCGGCCACCTGGCTGTTCGGCGCCAGTTGCCGGGCAACGTCCGTGTTGGCGGCAGCGTCGTATTGCAGCGGGCCGTCGATCAGCAGCGAGTGCTGTTGTTCGTGGGCGAGCAGGGTGGCTTCGCGGACCTTCTCGACTTCTTCGCCCGTGGCCGATTCGCCGCTGGAATAGCTGATCATTGCCACGCGCGGAGTGATGCCGAACGCTGCGGCCGAGTCGGCGCTTTGCAGGGCAATCTCGGCCAGTTCGGCGGCGCTTGGGTGTGGGTTCATCACGCAGTCACCGTAAACCAGCACCTCCTCGGGGAACAGCATGAAGAATACGGATGACACCAGCGTGCAGCCCGGCGCCGTTTTAATCAGTTGCAAGGCCGGGCGGATGGTATTGGCGGTGGTGTTGATGACGCCGGAAACCAGGCCGTCGACTTCATCCAGTGCGAGCATCATGGTGCCGATCACCACGGTGTCTTCCAGTTGCTGCTCGGCCATCGGTGCGTTGAGGCTTTTAGTCTTGCGCAGCGCAACCATCGGCTCGACGTAGCGTTCGCGGATCAAGTCCGGATCGAGAATCTCCAGGCCCGGCGGCAGCACGATGCCTTGCGCACGAGCCACGGCTTCGACGTCTTCCGGTTTGGCCAGCAATACGCAACGGGCAATCCCGCGCTCCTGGCAGATCGCCGCTGCTTGCACGGTGAACGGCTCGCTGCCTTCTGGCAGGACAATGCGCTTGTTCGCCGCTTGCGCGCGTTGGATCAACTGATAGCGGAACACGGCGGGCGACAGGCGCATTTCTCGCGGCGTGCCGCAACGCTGGTGCAGCCAGTTGGCGTCGAGATGGCTGGCGACGAAATCGGTGATGATCTCCGCGCGCTCGCGGTCATCGATCGGGATTTCCTTGTTCAAGCCGTTGAGCAGGTTGGCAGTGTCGTAAGAGCCGGTGCTCACCGACAACACCGGCAAACCGGCCTGCAAGGCGCCACGGCACAGATCCATGATGCGCGGGTCGGGCAGGGTATCGCTGGTCAACAACAGGCCGGCCAGCGGCACGCCGTTGATCGCTGCGAGACTGACCGCGAGGATGATGTCGTCGCGATCGCCGGGCGTCACCACCAACACGCCGGGCTTGAGCAACTCGACGGTGTTGCGCATGGTGCGCGCGCAAATGATGATTTTGGTCATCCGGCGAGTTTCGTAGTCGCCGGCGTTGAGCACTTGCGCGCCCATCAGGTCGGCAACGTCGCGGGTGCGCGGCGCATTGAGTTCCGGCTGGAACGGGATGCAGCCGAGCAGGCGGAAATCACCGCTGCGCAGGAGCGGCGAATGTTCTTTAAGGCGCGCGGCGAAGGCCTCCATGCTTTCGTCGGTCTTGACCTTGTTGAGGATCACGCCGAGGACTTTCGGGTCTTTCGGGCCGCCAAACAACTGCGCCTGCAATTCGACGCGGCCGGACAATTCGGCGAGCACTTCGTTTTCCGGGGCCGAGACCAGAATGACTTCCGCATCCAGACTTTTGGCCAAATGCAGATTGACCCGCGCGGCATAGCTGGCGCTCCGGGTCGGCACCATGCCTTCAACGACCAGCACGTCTTTGCCGACGGCCGCTTGCTGATACAGGGCGATGATTTCTTCGAGCAACTCATCGAGCTGACCGTCGCCGAGCATCCGCTCAACGTGGGCCAGACCCAGCGGCTGCGGCGGTTTCAGACCGTGAGTACGCGCCACCAGTTCGGTCGAGCGCTCAGGGCCGGTGTCGCCCGGATGCGGCTGGGCAATCGGCTTGAAGAAACCGACTTTCAGCCCGGCGCGCTCCAGCGTGCGTACCAGCCCGAGGCTGATGGAGGTCAGACCCACGCCAAAATCGGTGGGTGCGATAAAAAAAGTTTGCATGCGAATTCTCTAAGGGTGCATGGCAATGGCTGCCGTCTATAGCTGACGATCTGCCGAAATTCAGTCGCCAAGGTTAGCGCTAACCGAGCCTTGTGCGCACCAACCGCAGGCAAAGGGTTGGCCTATTTTTTCAATACGTTGCGCCGGGTCAAGGACCCAGGCGCGCGATTGCCAGGGCGGCTGGTGACGCAGGTGTTGGGTGTGGCCACAGGAAAGCTCGGCCACCCAATGGCCGTCTGCATCCTGATGGAAGCCGCTAATCGTCGAAACCCGTTTGTCCGGGTTGTGTTCGCTTTCGAGCGATTGCTTCGCTAAACTTGGCCTTTCTATATTCTTATGCAAAAGGTCTCGCCCCATGCTGATCGCCGCCAATAAGGCTGTCTCCATCGACTATACCCTGACCAACGACGCTGGTGAGGTCATCGACAGCTCCGCCGGCGGCGCTCCGCTGGTCTACCTGCAAGGCGCAGGCAACATCATCCCGGGCCTGGAAAAAGCTCTGGATGGCAAAGCTGTTGGTGACGAGCTGGAAGTCTCCGTTGAACCGGAAGACGCTTACGGCGAATACGCCGCTGAACTGGTCAGCACCCTGAGCCGCAGCATGTTCGAAGGCGTTGACGAGCTGGAAGTCGGCATGCAGTTCCACGCTTCGGCGCCGGACGGCCAGATGCAGATCGTCACCATTCGTGACCTCGACGGCGACGACGTAACTGTCGACGGCAACCACCCACTGGCCGGTCAGCGTCTGAACTTCAAAGTGAAGATCGTTGACATCCGTGACGCCAGCCAGGAAGAAATCGCTCATGGCCACGTCCATGGCGAAGGTGGCCATCACCACTGATTTCTGCGCTAAGCTTTCGAGAACTGGAGAGGCGCCCGCGGGCGCCTTTTTAGTCCGCGGCTGTCCTTGGTGGCCTCGCCAAGTGGCTGTTTCGAGAAGAACATCGGAATCCTGGAGTTCGTCATGAGTGCTTTTCACGACCTTAAGTTGACAGCCCTGGATGGTCAGGAGCTACCGCTGGCGCCTTTCAAGGGCCAAGTCGTGCTGGTGGTCAACGTCGCCTCCAAATGCGGCTTGACGCCTCAGTACGCGGCGCTGGAAAACCTCTATCAGCAGTTCAAAGGCAAAGGTTTCAGTGTGCTGGGCCTGCCGTGCAACCAGTTCGCTGGTCAGGAACCTGGAAGCGAAAAGGAAATTCAGGATTTCTGCAGCCTCAACTATGGCGTGACGTTTCCGTTGTCGAGCAAGCTCGAAGTCAACGGTCACGAACGGCATCAGCTTTACCGTCTGCTGGCGGGCGAGGGCGCGGAGTTTCCCGGTGACATCACCTGGAATTTCGAGAAATTCCTGCTCGGCAAGGACGGCCGCGTGTTGGCGCGGTTTTCGCCGCGTACGGCGCCGGATGATCCGACTATTGTTCATGCGATTGAAAAAGCGCTGAGCTGATAAAGCAAGATCAAAAGATCGCAGCCTTCGGCAGCTCCTACAGGTGACCTCAAAACCCATGTAGGAGCTGCCGAAGGCTGCGATCTTTTGCTTTGCGTCTTCTAATCCTTAATCACCCAAATCAATAGTGCTGTTCAAGGGATTCTCGAATCAATATTATCGCCGTCATAAAGTCATTCCCTGTGGAGCCTTCCAATGCCGGTTCAAGCCTTGTTCAAACCGTTCCACCTCGGCGCCCTCGAACTGCCGACCCGTGTGGTCATGGCGCCGATGACTCGCTCTTTCTCCCCGGGTGGCGTGCCTGATTCGAAAGTCATCGAGTACTACCGTCGTCGTGCGGCGGCGGGTGTCGGCCTGATCATCACCGAAGGCACCACCGTCGGCCACATTGCCTCCAATGGCTACCCGAACGTGCCGCAATTCTTTGGTGACGCGCCCTTGGCCGGCTGGAAAAAAGTCGTCGACGCCGTTCATGCTGAAGGCGGCAAGATCGTTCCGCAGCTGTGGCACGTCGGCAGCGTGCGCCGCATCGGCACCGAACCGGACGCCAGCGTGCCGGCTTACGGCCCGACGGAAAAACTCAAGGATGGTCAGGTCGTGGTGCACGGCATGACCAAACAAGACATTCAGGAAGTCATCGCCGCGTTCGCTCAGGCCGCTAAAGATGCGCAAAGCATGGGTATGGATGGCGTGGAAATCCACGGCGCCCACGGTTACCTGGTCGACCAGTTCTTCTGGGAAGGCAGCAACCAGCGCACCGACGAATATGGTGGCAGCCTGGCCAACCGTTCGCGTTTCGCCATCGAACTGATCCAGGCGGTGCGTGCAGCGGTCGGCGAAGGTTTCCCGATCATCTTCCGTTTCTCGCAGTGGAAACAGCAGGATTACACCGCACGCCTGGTGCAAACCTCCGAAGCGCTGGGTGAGTTTCTCAAGCCGTTGTCTGACGCCGGCGTGGATATTTTCCACTGCTCGACGCGCCGCTTCTGGGAGCCTGAGTTCGACGGCTCCGACCTGAACCTGGCCGGCTGGACGCGCAAACTCACCGGCAAACCGACCATCACCGTCGGCAGTGTGGGTCTGGACGGCGAGTTTCTGCAGTTCATGGTCAATACCGACAAAGTCGCGCAACCGGCCAGTCTGGAAAACCTGCTGGAGCGTTTGAACAAAGAGGAATTCGATCTGGTGGCGGTGGGGCGTGCGCTGCTGGTTGATCCGGACTGGGCGCTGAAAGTCCGTGAAGGGCGTGAGCAGGACATTTTGCCGTTCAGCCGTGAGGCGTTGATGACGCTGGTTTAACCAGCGCCGCTTCTGACGCTATCGCTGGCAAGCCAGCTCCCACAGGTTCTGGGGATGTTCACAAATTTTGTGTTTTCCGCAAACACTGTGGGAGCTGGCTTGCCAGCGATGGCGCCTTCCAAGTCAGCAATGATTCAAGGCAATGTCTGCGCATTCGGTACCACTTGCTCCCCCACACAAGCCCCACGCAAATGGCTTTCAAACTGCTCGATAATCGCCGCCCACCCCTGGCGACTCGCATGCTGCCGCGCATTCAGGCGCACACAGCGCAACGTTTCTTCCTCCTCCAACAACCATGCCGCCGCCTCGCAAAACGCCTGTTCATCCCCGGGCATCGCCAGCACACCGTTGTAGCCATGGCGAATATGCTGCGCCGCCGCCGCTTGATCGTAAGCGACCACGCCCAGCCCCGACGCCAACGCCTCCAGCACGACATTGCCGAAGGTTTCAGTCAGGCTCGGAAACACAAACACATCCCCCGACGCATAGTGCGCGGCCAATGCCTCGCCACGTTGTGCGCCGCAGAAGATCGCCTCAGGCAATTCCTTTTCCAGCGCCATGCGTTGCGGCCCGTCTCCGATAACGATCAGTTTCAGATTGCGCTGTGGATAAGTGCTGTGCAGAGTTTCGAAACTGCGTTTGAGCAGCCCGAGGTTTTTCTCCGGGGCGAGTCGTCCTACGTGGATCACGGCGGTGTCGCGTTCGCCGAGCCCCCACTGTTCACGCAAGGCGTTCATTCGTTTGCTTGGATGAAACAACTGGCTGTCGACCCCTCGCGACAACAACGCCAACCGCTCGAAATGGCGCCGCTCCAGTTCCAGCCGCTGGCTGACACTGGGCACCAAGGTCAGCGCCGAACGATTGTGAAACCATCGCAGATAATGCGTGAGCATCCGGGTCAGCAAACCCAGGCCGTATTGACTGGTGTATTGCTGAAAATTGGTGTGAAAGCCGCTGACCACCGATATTCCCAACCGTCGCGCCGCACGCAATGCCGACAACCCCAGCGGACCTTCGGTCGCGATATACAGCACATCCGGGCGCTGGCGTTTCCAGCGCCGCAGCAGTTTGTGCATCGACGACTGCCCCCACTGCAACCCCGGATACCCCGGCAGCGGCCAACCTCGGCACAGCAGCAGCGCATCATCTTCACTGCGCTGCGGATCACCGGCCTGACGCGGCCGCACCAGTTCCACCTGATGCCCGCGCGCGCGCAGGCCATCGCACAAGCGGCCAAGGGTATTGGCCACGCCGTTGATTTCCGGTGGGAAGGTTTCGCTGATGAGGGTGATATGTAGAGCTGTCGTCATGACCTCAGTGTCGGCTGAGGCCATGTCGTGCTTGTGACGTTCGGGTGATGGATTTATGACGTGCTGTCTGTTGCCGGTTCAGCGCTGAGTCACGAGGTTCTCGGCACCGCGCTCACGCACCCAGAACAGCGTCGCGCCCGCTACAGCGGCGGGCATCATCAGGATGTTGACCACCGGAATCAGCAGCGCCAGATAGACGATGCCGCCAAAGCTCATGCTCTGCCAGCGCTTCTGCCGCAGCCAGGCGAGCATTTCGTTCCAGCCCAGTTTGTGGTTGTCCGCCGGGTAGTCGATGTACTGGATCGCCATCATCCACACACCGAACAACAGCCACAGTGGCGCGGCAACAATGTTTACCACCGGAATGAACGAGAGGATGAACAGGCCAAGGGCTCGGGGCAGGAAGTAGCCGAGCTTGCGCATTTCCCGAGCGAACGTACGGGGAACCATCTCGACCAGTTCGCCCCAGCTGAAGGCCGGGAAGTCGTCGGTACCACGCACCACCACTTCGACTTTTTCCGCGAGGAAACCGTTGAAAGGCGCTGCAATCACGTTAGCGAGCATGGTGAAGGTGAAAAACACCATCAGCCCCACCAGCACGACAAACAGCGGCCAAAGGACATAGCTGAGGAAGCTCAGCCAGTCGGGCAGCGACGGCATCAGCGTATCGACCCAGAGGCTGAACTGGTGGCCGGCCAGATAAATCAATCCGACGAACAGCACCAGGTTGATCGCCAGCGGCAACAACACGAACAGGCGCAGGCCAGGGCTGAGGACCAGTTTTAGGCCTTCTCGCAGGTATTGCGGGCCGGACAGAACAGGGGCGGGCATAAGGTGCTCCGAGCAAAGGAAAACGCGCCGACCTTACCGACTTTGCAAAGGCTGCGAAAGCGCGGTAAAGCGATCGACATTCACTGTAACAAAGATCAGAGGGAGTCTATTCCTCAGTCAATCGTTTGCCGTCCGCCCTCAAAGCTCGAAGCGTATCCGCGATTCACGGCGTTGTGCCGGTGGTAACGCTTCTCCGCGTTTTACGGCTGCCAGGAGCTGATCGACGCCGATATGCACGGCATCGGCCTGCACGTTGCACGGTTTGAAATCCGCGACATTGTCGAGGCCTTGCCGGTGCGCCTGAATGATTTTCACGTCCTGGCGAATAACGATGTGGGTGTACAGATGAATGAATGGACGCAACAGGCCCAGCACCCAGCGGGGTAGGCGGAAGCGGTAGGCGATGTAGGTGTAGACGCGCGACTGGCGTGAATCGATGGGCGTGATCTGACTGATGATGATGAACGCCGAACGCTCGCCCCAGCGGTAGTCGCAACGCGTGACGTTGGGTGCAAAAAAGCGATCGGTGTGCACCATGGGCTCGCCGTCGGGGTTGCTCAGCCAGTTCAGGATACCGATCTTGTCGCCGTCATCGTGATACGTCACTTCAATGCTCTGCGCTTTACACGCGAGCGTGGCTTCCATCGTTCGTCCGGTGCTGGAGCGGAAGATGCCCTCGTGCACGAAAACGGTGTGCGGCACGTCCATGAAGTTCTGCACGAGGCTGCCGACGTCAGCCTCGAAGGTGTTGATCATGAAATACGACTGCCAGGGCTTTTCGCCGTAGACCGGTAGTTTGAACGGGGCTTTCCTCTGCGGGTCGCCCTTGCCGGTGTAGACCCAGATCAGCCCGTCCTGTTCTTGCACCGCAAAGTGACGCTGGCGGTAGCGATACGCGGGGGACGACGATGAGCACGATTTCTCGCCGACGCTGGGAATGTGCACCACTTGCCCCTCAGCGTCGTAGCGCCAGCCGTGGTAAGGGCACACCAGGCAATCGTCGGCAATCTTGCCCGCCGATAAGCGGGTGCCGCGATGCACGCACTGGTCGAGTAATGCCGCTGCCCGGCCGTCACGCTGGCGAAAAAGCACCAGGTTCAGGCCCAGAATCTTCGCCCGGTAAGGTTTGTTTTTGCGCAGTTCGTTCTGTGCGCACGCCACATACCATTGTTCGAGGGTAGCGTCGTCGGGTGTTTCGAGGAGGTTATTCACAGGTGCCGACATGAGCTTTCCGTCAGAGCGAGAAGGTCTTGAGCTGTCTCCAGCCGGTTGATGAGCGAACGCGGCTTGAAGTCGCCCGCACGGATGCCGCTCAACTCCGCCGCCTGTTGCAACACCTGCGCGAGTTGATCAGCGCCGCCGTCGAGCAGGCGCACCTGCACCGGTCCCAGTTGCCCGAGTTGGCGTGCCTGGCCGTAATGAAAGGCGTCGGCCAGTGCTGCCTCGATCGTCAGCGCCAGGGCGCTGACATCAAGGTCTCGGGACATCGCCACCAACGCCGTGTAATGCGGTGGCGAAGCATAGGCATTGGGGATCAGACATGCGCCAGCCTGGGTGGTCGGGCAACGCTCGAACAGGTTCTGCACGACGTGTTCATCCAGTTTTTCACCGACCAGATCACTGGTCGCCGTGGCACGTCCGACGAACTCGACCCGCGGTGTGGCCCCCGACATGCCGACCACGCGGACCCGATCGCCCAAGGCGTAGCGGTACAAGCCGCCACCGGTACTCAGCAGCACCTGCGCCGTTTCGCCCAGACGTAACGAATGAGCGTGGCGCAGGGTGCCGTCTTCGCAGAGAAACTCCAGATAATGACTGCCGATCGCCAACGGGCAGCCCGGTCCGTCGCCGAATGGAACGCTCACGACACCTTCGGTGGCAAAAAGACTTTTCGGTAGCCACTGCGTTTGCGGAAAGCGTGTGGCCAACTGCGTGAAGTAGTGGCGACTGGGCCCCTCCATCCAGCAACTGACGGCGGCCAGGCGTGGCCATAATTCGCTGCAGACACCCTGGGCTCGCGCGCGGCGTAGCGCTGACCGGCGCGGCGCGGGGAGCGCAGCCTCCAGCCAGGCAAACGTCTGTGCATGTTCTGGCGTTTCGGCGTCGAACAGCGGCTGCAACAGGCTGGTCAGAAAGGTCGGGCTCCAGACACTGATAAAGCTCAAATCAGCATCGGCCAACAAGGCCAAGAGCGTCTGTCGGCGCCATTGCGACAGTGCACCGTTAAACTCTGGAATCAGCAACGTCCCTGCCAGATCCGCCAGATGACTGCCGCTCAAATACTCCAGATCACTGGCCGAGCCGAGACAAATGCCATTGGCTCCCGCCACAGGCATTTGCAGGGGCGGCGACATCGACCAATAGCTCGAGCCATGACTGATGCCAGGCACTTGGCGATGCATGTCGGCGAGCCACACGGTCAGCGCGCTGTGCATTTCTGTGAGGAAGGCGCGCGTATAGGGAATCGCTTTTTGCAGCGCGCTGTTGCCGCTCGTACGCTCGAAAAACAGCGGTGGGGAGGCGGTCAGAATCGCGGCGGATTCCGTTTGCGCGCGCTCGATCCACGGCTGCAGCTGCGCGTAGGTGTGGATCGGTACGTGGTCGCGAAACTGCGTCGAGTCCTGCAGGCGGGCAAAGTGGTGGGCACGGCCGAATGCGCAATCACGATTGGCTTCGAGCAGTCGCTGCAATAAATGCTCTTGCGTCGATTGCGGTTGCTCGAGTTGCCTGTGCCATTGATCGAGCGTGGGCTTGGCGTGCTCCAGGAAGGTTTGCCATAGCGCGCGTTTGACATCCATGTTGGCGCTCATCAGAAGTAGGTCTTCTCCAGTTGCGTCAAGTCATCGGGTAGCCGCTGGGGCGGCAGGAAAACCTGCAGCCAGCCATACCACAACGGCCGGGTTTCCTTCAGGTTGGAGGCTGCATGCATCTGCTGCCAATGCATGGCCGAATGCCGATGATGGGTCAGGTTGTAGTTGAAGTTCAAAAATGCCCAGCGAACCAGACGCGGGGCGCGCAGGTTATAGGCGCCTTCGACCACGTCCAGTGGCGTGCGCATGTGGTACACCCACTGCAGCGACGACCAGGAAAATGCAAAGGCGAGGTAGGCGATGAGCACAACCTGCCACGTCCATCCGAGCAGGATTCCGATCGATAACCACGCGGCGACGCTGGCAATGACTTCCAGGCGGATGCGTTTGAAGTCAGCGCTGGAGAAGTCCTTGAACGCCGCGGCATAGGTATTGACCTCTGCGGTTTGCGACCATTTGTCCGTGATCCGCGCCGGCAGCACCGGCAACAACAGGCTGCCGACAAACGCCGCCAGCCAGATACCGCCGAGCACCGCAAAGTAGTATTCGATACGCTTGCGCCACAGCGACTCATCCGCGACCGCAAAGTCGGCCAGCTCTGCGCGCGTGCGATTGCGCACATGATGACCCAGGTGATTGATATGGATCAGCGTAGCCGAAGCACCGAACAGGGTAGAAGCCCACCACATGACGAAGTAGTTGAGGGATTTGCGACTGTGCGCCAGCCCATGAAAGGACTCGTGCATCATCGAGAAGACACCCTGCATCACCAGGCAAAACGGAATGAGCACCAGCCATTTGAGCCCGCCCGCCTCGGTGTGGGAAAGCCATGTCAGGGTCGCGCCCCATAACAGCGTTTGCAGCGCCAGCACGCACAGATTGGCCACGTCGAAACGACGTGTTTGCGAAATGTCACCGGAACTGCGCATATGGGCTCCTTGAAAGGTCGAGTCGAAAAAGTATACCGCCCTGATCGCTTCGCTAATGATCAATTGCAGGCGCGTCGGGGCAACGAGGAACCGCAGAAAACTGTATGTCGTATCTAAAACGCCTTCTGGCCAGACGCTCGGCGGCAAAACCCGCTGGCGCAGACATCCCCCGACGCGACGTGCGTTTTGCGCTCGATGAGCAGATTCCTCGCTATTGGTATCGCGGCTGGCCGCATGTCACGCGCTTTTTCGATGGCCTGTCGATCATGTTTCCACTCGGCGAAAAACTCTTCATCGACAGTGTCGTGCACTTTCGCAAAGCCATCGAAAAACATCCGGTGCTGGCGCAAGCGGTTGACGCGTTCGTGTATCAGGAAGCGGCGCATATTCGCGAACATCGCGCGTACAACCGGCTACTCGCGGCGCAAGGCGCCCCGATCGATGCTCTGGAACAACTGCTGTTGCGTCGTCAGGAGGTGGGCAAGAAATTTTCGCCGGCGATGCGTCTGGCGATGACGGCCAGCCTGGAACATTTCACCGCGATTCTCTCCGATCAGCTCCTGCGTCATCCCGCTGTCCTCAACGGTGCCGATGCGAAGATGGCCATGCTCTGGCGCTGGCACGCGATCGAAGAAACCGAACACAAGGCCGTCGCCTACGATGTGCTGCGCGTGGTGGTGAGCAATCCGCTGCGGCGATATCTGAAGCGATGCGGGGTCATGCTGATCATGACCGGCTACTTTGCCGTCGATGTCATGTACTTCATTTACCGACTGGCAGGCAATGACGGGCAACGCCGCAACGGGCGCGAGTGGCTGCGTTTACTCGGCTGGTTATTCGTTCATCCCGGGCCGCTGACCCGTGTATTTCCGCGATGGCTGGCGTGGTTCATGCCGGGATTTCACCCCAATCACCTCGATACCCGAGAGGCGCTGCAAGCGGCGCGACAAACGCTGGACGAATATGCTGGGCGCACGCCATGAAAAGACCTTCGGCGATCACACACGCCTGGATGCCTGAGGGGTTTGCCGATTGGCCGCTGCATTTTCCGGCAACCGAATTCGTAGCGCCTGACGCACGGCTCGACTGTACGGAGAAATTTGTCGCGGCCTGGCACATGCCCATGCCCAGCCTTGACCCGGATACGCTGGTGGTACTGGTGGCCGGGCTGTTTTCCGAATGGTTGCCCGGCTGTTTTCAGGATTGCGCGCAGACTTTGCGGCGCCTGGGTTATCCGGTTCTGCGCCTGCCCGTGCGTTCATCCCGCGGCGTCATGGCGCAGGGGCGGCATATCAGCAAGGTGCTGACGGCCGAACTCAGGCAGGGGCAGCGCTTTGTCGTGTTGGCGCACAGCAAGGGCGGGCTCGATGCGCTCGCGGCGTTGGCACAGAACCAGGCATTGAGCGAGGCGTGTGACGGCGTGGCGCTGGTGCAACCGCCGACAGGCCCGTCGACGGTCATCGATGACGTGTTGGCGTGCAATGTTGGGCAGCCGAGCGGCAACTACCCGCTCGACCGCGTTCGCCGTGTGCTGGCGAAAACGCGTTGGGTGGCCGAGGGCGCACGGGATATCAGCAGCCTGCGCGACCCGCACATCAGCGACCTGCTCGAACACCTGCCCGCTGACGTGCCCTGCCTGCACGTTATCAGTTGGAGCGCCGCGCCCAGTTCGCGCTTCGATACCCATCATGGCCGTCTCAATGCCCGACGACCGGGTTGGGCCCATGACGGGCAGTTTTACCTCGAGCATCAATGCATCGAGGGCATGCCGCAGATTTGCCTGCCCAGGCTCGACCACGGTCAACCGGTGCTGGGCGGCGGTGGCTTTGACGCCACGCGTTTCTGGCTGACGTTATTGGCTGTCCTGCACGGGTGCGCTCAGACGAGATAGATTTCGAACCCCGGAATGCGCTCGGCATCCTGCGGCGTCAACGCCGCGGCATTGCCCACACAGGGTGCCGTGTACAGGTCCATGGCGATGGACACGGCGCGATAGCGCTTCATGGCCATCCAGAACGGATCATGGTCATACAGACACAATTGCATCAACGCGTACTGACCGCGAACGCGCAGCCACGCCGCATCCAGCAGTGCCGCAAAAATCTGCGGGTCGCGTTGTCGGACGTGCAAGTGGGTCAGGTAAACGTCGCGTAATGCCTCACCTGGCGCAGCAATCGCCGGGCGCCCCAGCAGCGGCGCACAGCTGTTGAATGCGAGGCGAATGGCCTGGTGCGTCAGCGGCAAGGTCTCCAGCACCACCCGCTTGATCCGCCCGGCATCCCAGGGCGCGACGCAGCCCAGCAGATTGTCTCGGGCGTCCAGTGCCAGCAGAAATGACGAGAGGTCGAAGTCCGGCCAGGTCTCCAGGCGCCGGGCAAACTGCGCCTCACTGAAGACGTTGCCGAACGGCTGACCTGCCGATTCGCTGTCGAGAAACGCACGCAGCGCATCGGCGTGGCACGGCTGCGCTTGCACAATGCGCACGTGGTCTGGCGTTCGTGGAATGCTTCGCCAACCGCGCTGGGCATAAACGGCGACGTTGCTGTAGCCCCGCCAGTGCGCAAGGCCGAGTGGATTGGCGCGCCGTCCGCCGAGCAGTGACTGGGTGGCGAGACGGTTGTCGCGGATGACACAGCAATAGGCGTGCTGCACTCCCGTTTCAGCGGCCAGTGCGGCGAGACGGACTTTGACCTCGGCCATCCACGACAGCGACAGACGTCGGTCAGGCACCAGTCGCAAATCCCCCAGATAGGCCACGGGCTGAATTTCACCCTGAAGATAACCCTCGCGCACCACCAGGCTGGCGATGCCCTTCAGATCACCGGTGGCGTTCTCGGCCAGCCAGGTGCGATGGTCGCTGGCATGACAACGGTGCAGCGCAAAGTAATCCGGCCCGCGATCGAAGCGCATTGGCAAACCACCCTGCATGGCCCGCTGCGCCTGAAAATCGAGCAGCTGCCGATTGTCCGCCGCGCTGGCCTGGCGGATCAGCATGGTTGCGCGGCGGCAAACAGACGCAGCGCCAAGGGCCGCAGGTTGTCGGGGTGTAATTCACATAGACAGACCAACTCATCGCCCGACGCGTAACGAGGATTCTGCTGTAGAAAATACGCCACGTTTTCCAGGCGCAGGTGAGGGGCGGGGACGTGTGCCAGCTCGGTCGTCAAGCGACCTTGTGGCACTGTGAAAGACAGCACGCCCGTCGCCGGATCGTAGGCATCGCCGAAACGATCCACTGCCAGATAATCCGCCAGTGCCTGAACCGCAGGGTCCGTCACCACGCCAGCGCGGGGGGCGTAGTTCAACGCCATGGCGGCCAGATAGCGGTAGGTGCGGTGACCCTTGCAGATCAGAAACCAGTACAGCGGAACGTCAGGCTGCTCCTGCCAGATCTCGCCGGCCAGGCGCATCCACGCGAAGGCCAGTTGCTGGCTGCCCCAGTGGTCGCGATCAATGATGGTGTCGCCGGAAAAAATTACCCTGATCGGTTGGCCCGACCACGTGCGCCCATAGCGTTTGAGCGTGGTGAAACCGACGATGGTCTGATCCGCACAACGCAACACGATGCAGTGGGTTTTGTCCTGCAAATCCTGGTCGAATTGCGCGCGGGAGGTGTCGCAGTAGGAGGCGCGATAGATCTCGAACATCCGATCGATTTCATGTGGATGCAGATCGGAGCATTCAACGGACGTTGCGCACAAACGCATGGAGATCCTCGGCATCGCAGGCAAGATGTCTGGAGTTTGGCGAGTTGAAAGGGTCAATGCAACGTAGACTTCCTTTCGTCGCCGTCATTTACTGACGCTGAAAATCTGGCATAACCGAGCAGAAGCCGCCGCTCTTGGCGGTATGGAAACGTTGCACGTGTTCTGACCCATCAGGCGCTTTATTCATGTCATCCACGTTTGCCAGTCATCACATTGATACCTCGATCGTGACGCGGCCCTTCCTTTGGCTGGTGGTCTACACCGTCGTGACGGGCGCGCTGTATTTTCTCGTCACGCACTGGCCGATGGGCGCGGTGCGGGTGATTCAGCCCAGCGGTTTTGACGCGCACATTGCTCGACTTCCTTTCACCCTGCCGTTGTACCTGAGCTATGTGCTGATCATGCCGGCGCTGGTGCTTCTGGGACGGCGCCGCGCATGGTTGCTGCCAGCCTTTTTTGCCGCGGCCGTGGCGTCCGGAACCTGCCTGCTGAGCCATTTGTTTTGGCCCACCATGATCGAGCGGCCGGACAGCACGTCGCAGTGGCTCACGTGGTTCTACCAACTCGACTCACCGTTGGCCGCCTCGCCCAGTGGGCATGTGGCATTGCCGGTGGCGATCAGCGTTGTCCTCAGTTATCTGCGCGTGCGTGCCGTATGGCTTTTCAGTCTGTGGAGCGTGGTGCTGGGGATTACCGTGTTGACGACGGGCCAGCACGTGCTGCTCGACGTGGTGTATGGCGCCGCGATTGGCGGCGTGGCAGGCCTGTTCACCGTCATGCTCAAGCGCCTGAAAGTGGATCTGCGCAGCATGGCGGCGATCCTGCTGGAATGGCTGTGCATCATCGTCACGTTGCGCATCGCCCTGTACGTGGGGGACTGGCGTCTGTATGGCGTGGCCTTCGTGGTGATTGCCGCGCGCCAACATGCGCTGTTCATCCTGTACCACGACGCGACGCACTATCACCTGACCCGTCATCGCACGCTCAACGACTTTCTGATCAACCTGGCGATCGGTGTGCTAGGCATGGTTCCGGTAGAGTTCTATCGGCCCCTGCACCTCGAACATCATCAACAGACCGGAACCGCGAACGACCCGGAGCGCCGCTTTTTGTATCACCGCCAGCCTTGGGATTTCCGTCCGCTGAGCGGCAAACTGTTGCTGCGGCAATTGCTCGGCGATCTGTTCCTGATCAACACACTGCGCAATCTGCGCGCCTACAAGGCAGCGGGCGGAGCATCGCCGAAGATGACCGGCCCGGCCTTCGCCGCCAGTGTGATCTGGCTGGGCCTTTTAGCGTTCATTGCCTGGCAGACGTCGGCGCAGACGATCCTGTTGATTGCTTTTTTCTGGTTCGTGCCACTGGCCACACTGGGCACCCTGTTGCAGAAAATCCGCAGCATCGCTGAGCACAGTGGCGGGCCGGACGTAACTCCCGGTTGGCGGGAATGGACGTATGCCTGGAAAGTCGGGTGCACAGGGCGGTTTTTCATCTGGCCCTATCACATCAATCTGCACCTGCATCATCACCGCAGCGCCAACCATCCCTGGCACGTTCTGCCTCGTCTGGTGACGGCGGATGACGCGTTGCTGGACTCACGGACGCTGCCCTCGCTGTTCTGGTCGGGGGCGAAGAACAAGCGCTGATCCAGCCTTGTTCCCGCGCAGTACCGCTTGGGCTTAGCTGGCAGCCTCACCCTTGGGATTGCTGGCAATCAGGCTGGCGCCGCACGCGGTTTTCATCCCGTGCAGCGCTACTGCGATGCCGCCGACATCCAGCAGCGCACTGCCCTGCGTGATCGGGAACACCCCTTTGCACAGCGGGCAAACCACCTTGTGGCCAACACCGGACATGGGTTTGCCGTTCAGGTCCGTCTGGTTGAATGCTTCAAGGACGGTGCCACCGTGACTGGTGGAGTCGCCGAGCCGAATGATGTCCATGGCAGCAGGCCTCCTAGAGATCGTCCATCCAGTTGGTTTTCGGTTTCTGCTCGGCGAGGAACTCTTCGAGCGTGTGATCCTGCTCGACGACCGGCATTTTCGTGGCCGAATGCGCAGTAGGCACGGTTGGCGGTTCCTCGGTACTGGCGGTCTGTGGCGCCAGGTTGACGCCGAAATGATCATCGCCTGAAGGCTTCTTGCCGGGCGTCGGTGAGGTCACGGCAATGATCGTCGCCTGTTCCGGGCGGCGCATCGGCATGACTACGCTGGTGTCGGCGTTGAGGTAGCTGGCCATCGTCGCCAGCGTGAGGCCAACGAACGGCGAGGCCGAGCCGGTGTCGCCCAAGCGCTGAGTGAGGTCGTAGCTCTCGCGCGAATCGAGCAGGTCCAGCGGACTGTGCGCGGCAGTGAGCGCCGGCAGCAACTCCGCCAGTGGCGTGGTGTTCGCGCCGCCATCAAAGAACACCCGAACCGGTTTTTGCGCGAGTCCGTCGGTGGCGCTTTTCCAGCCAGCGGCCAGTTCGGCGGTCAGCGCGTCACGCTTCAGGCGTTCGCCATTGTCTGGCCGCAGCAGTGACACGGTGACCGGCCGATGCAGCTTGGCCAGCACCGGTTGCGCATCCCATTGCTCGAACGCACGTTGGGTCCAGGGTTGCGGAATGAACGTCGATGGCTGGAACTCCACGGCGGGTTTGCTCGCGCCCCAACCGCTGAACTCCGGGTCGATTTTGTTCTCGTTGACCTTGGCGAATTGTGCGTAATAACGCAGCCATTCGACGCGTTCGGGGCGGCCGACCACCATGGCGACCATGGCGTCGGTGAGTTCTCCCGGTTTGCGCGGGCCCGGCCCGCCAATCAACGGTGCCTTTTTTGCCGACAGCGCGAACGACATGCTGAACCCTTCCACGTTGTAGACCAGCACAGCGGGGAGGTCAGGGTTTTGTTCGAACAGGTTGAACAGGTTTTCCACCAGGCCTTCGGGGGTGTCATTGCAGACCACGCCATCTTGCAGATTGCGCACGCGATGCCAGTGCAGGCCCGCTTCCGTGCGGTAACTGTTGACCATGCCCGAGAGCATTTCCCGGGTTCTTTGCGGGGCGTAACGCAGGTTCGGTGTATCGGGATTCCAGCCACGCACGACGGTGATGGTCGGGATCGGCCACTTCTCCATGAAGTCGCGCAAGCCCAATTCCAGCGCATCGGCCTTGCGCTTGTCATAGGCGAGGTCTTTGGCGTCACCATCCACCGGGTACTTTTTCGGATCCGTGGGCAGAATGCTGCCCACATGCAGGGCTTCGGTCTGCTTTGCATTCTGCTCCTGCAAGGCTTTCCAGGCCTGACCCTGACGGAACACGTCGAGGCTCAGGCCAATGGCGAGCACATCCAGCGTGTCCAGACGAGGCGAGGTGGCAGGGGCGCGGTAACGGGCATCAACAGGCATGGTGGCGGCCTCCTTGGCCGAGGTATAGGCAGTCACGGGAGAAGCCGCGCTGGCAAAGCAACGGCTGACCGTCGATGGATGTTCAGCCGCGTGAACCAGAAGGCTGGTCAGGAGCAGGCCGGTGAAAAACAGACAAGCTCTATCGAGGCGCATCAGGCGCTGCCACCAAAACGTACCGGCTCGCCTTTTCTGAGCTCGGTGCGGGTCTGGGTGGCCACCAGACTTGGCATGGTGTCGCTGATGGCGGGTAGCGTGCCGGTCTTGCGATAGGCGACCGTAGAGTCAATCAGCTCGCGGTTTTTACCGTCCTCCTCCTGATAGTGCTGATCCACGGAGTCGTCCGGATCTTCATTCTCCGCCTGAAATTGCGCGTTGGCGCCGCCGTCGGTCTTCGCCCAGTCCAGCCGCCAATCCGCCACCCGACACAAATACGCGTAAAACGATGCTTCATCGACGCATTCGCCGGCACCGATCGCCACGTCATAGGCCAGCACTTGTCGGCTGTGTTCAGGGTTGTTGGGAATGGATGAGTGGAAAGACAGGGCCTCCGAATAGTCCTCGCCTTGCAGACGAATACGCGCCTGATAAGGCGTTTCCCCGCGAGTGATGAGGACCTTGCCGTTGCCTTGAGCCCGAGCGGCAAACACATGGGCACACTCCGAGGCTTCCTTGCCCTCGTTGCGGGCCTTTTCGACGCTCTGGATGTCTTGCCCATATTTGAAGGCCAGGGCTTCTTCCATGATCTCCGCTTCGGCATGACGTGGGTTCTTCGGCTCCCAGCCGCCATTGGCTACGCCGATCGAGGCATCGACAGGGTCGAGTTTGTCCTTCATCTGGTACACCCCGCTTTTGGAGGCTTCCCCGGGGGCGGTCATAACGCCATCGTTGGCAAAATTCACGTCGCCCGGCACCGGCAATTGCGGCGCGGTCAAGACCACGCTGGCGCCCTTGTCCAGGCTGCCATTGGGAATACGGTCCATGAAGCCCAGCCCGGTGTCCTCCCACGGTTGTTCGCTGTCCTGGCGCAACAGGTAGACATAAGGAGGCACGTGTTTGCCGACGGGTTCTTTCTCGCCGTTGCGTTTGCGCACGGTAAAGACGCGTTGGTGGAAACGTTGTGGAAGAATCTTGCGCGCAGGCTGGCCATCGACCTCTTCGCCGATGCCCTGCCAGCCGATGCCCTGGACGTTCCTGAGGCCAACCGTCTGATCCTGAGGGGTGAAATAGAGAAAGGTGCAGCCGCGGTTGTCGCGCTCGTTGAAGGTGATCTTGTCTCCGCGGATCGTGCTTTGACACGCCGCCGTGCCCGTCCAGCCAGGCCCGCCAATCGCTCCGTAACCCTGCTTGTTTTTAAGCGCCACGCCCGACAGGGCCGGCACCGGATTAGGGCTGCCGGCGATGAATTGCAAGATGCCGTTGAGTGTGGCGATGCGCGCCGCGGTTGTCTGTTGCCCGCCCCACTTCTGGACCTTGTCCATGTTCGGCTGGAACAGGCTGTAGGGCGAGTTGAACATGACCACGCCGTCCGCCGGTTTGGCGTTTTCTTCCTTGAGAAACGCGTGGGCCAACAAAGTGAGCAGCGTGCCCTGGCTGTGGCCAACCACGTTGATCGTATCGTTCGGATGACGTTTGTGAATGATCTTGATCAACATGGCCAAGCGCATGGCTGCCAGCACCATGTAGCGGCGGCCGGCAGCCGAGAACAGCGGGTGGGTCATCGTGCCACCGATTTTGTTCAGGGAAATGAACCCGAGCAGCATGCCATTGAAGCCCTTGCCCCACATATCCGGCAGGTTGGTGGTGGCGTTGGCGAACTGGCCGCCTTCTTTGGTGCCGGCCTTGTCCAGGCGGTTGCCGTCACGGTCCAGCCACTGACCGTGCGCCTCGGTTTTCTGAATGAAAGCCTCTTCCTCGCGAAATCCCCAATAGAACGGCACCACCACACTGCGTGGCTGGCCGCCGTTGCTGGAGGCTCCGGCCTTGCGGCGGAAGTACACGGCATCAGGGTTCTTGGCCTCGCCATCATCATCGCCTGGAGCGGTGTAGCTGGCCGGCAACAGGTATCCCGGATTGTTCGCGCCGTTGGGGAAGGTTCGTGGCATATCGAGGCGTTCGTTCAGCCCCTCACACAACCCCTGCTCAATACGTGCGTAGCAACCCGCCAGGTCGTTTACACCGTGCACAAGGATTGTCACGCAGGGTTTCGGTGGCGGCGGAATCAGGTGAATGTCGCCACCGCTGGGCATGGTGATCGATTGGCTGGAAGCGATCTTTTTCGGCTGGGTAGGATCAGTCATCGCCCATTTCCTCCTTGAAAATTCCGTTGGTCTCGACGCGTGGGCGCAAGGTCATGCCGGATTTGTCCGCTGGCGCCTATTGGCGCTGCGCCTCAAATACGAAGGGGTCGCCCTGATTCGGGAAGTGCAACAGGTACTGCTCCAGCGGTTTTTTTGCGTTGGGTACCCGGTAATCCACTTGCAACCCGGTCGGATTGTTTTCCAGTTCCGCCCCCAGGTAGGCGTTTTCCGGGTAGCTGAACTGATTGCCGGGCGCCTTGCGAATGGCCGAACAAGAGGCGAACAGTCGCGGTAACGCGTAGAGATGCTGGCCGTGTACCAGCAACACCAGAGGATAGCGATCACCGTAGCCACTGCTGACGTATTGCAACTCCAGGCACGTTGAGGCGCCCTGGCGCCAGGCCGTGGCCGTCGCCACATTTTCCGGGTCGATGGGATCACCGACAGGCCATTGCGGCGAGGCGAAGTTGATCGCGTCGCGCAGCGGCCAACGTTGTTTGCCGACCGTCAGGGCCTCTCCGTCAAAGGCAATGACGGGTGTGCCTTTGGGCGGATCGAGCTTCAGTTCGTCGGGCGCGCTCCACTGCGCATCTTCAAAGCGTTCAAACGCCGGGCGCATGGCGTTGACCCACAGGCAATGCCTTGGCGATTCCGAACAGGGTCTGGCCAGCTCGCTGCCGGGCCCGGCGAACAGGTTGTCGCCCAGCGACTGATAGAACGCACGGTAATCGGTGAACTGTACCGGGGCTGCCTGGGCCAGAAATGGCAGGCTCGCGCCGAGAACCAGACTCAGACAACGGGTGAGTGTGCTCATCGATATTCCTTGGCGCCGGTTGCCTTGATGTATTCCGGGTTGGTGGTCCAGAAGATCGTTTTGCCGATGGCGGCGGTGGACCGATATACGTGGTCATAACGACCCCGTTCGCGGGTATTGACCATTGTGTTGGTCTTTTTGTTGAGCTGCTTCCAATAGGTGATTGTCTCCGGCTTCGAGACTTGCGCAATCCCGAAGATGTTGTGCGAGGGGGAGCCGTAGTGAAATCCCAATGAGTGTCGGGGGTTGGTCGACTTCTTGATATCGATGCCATCCCACCAATACGCACCGTTGGAGGGATCGTTGCCACGCTGGGCCAGAGCATCCCGCGCGCTCTCCACCGCCGAGCGCATGTTCGGGTCGGCATTGATGTCCGCTTCCGAAGCCTTCATCAATTGGTTGTAACGGACATTGTCGCCCTGCGCGGCAACGATATAACTGGTCCCGGTCTCCTTGAGCAGGCTGGCGACGTCGGCCAGCCCCCACGCGCGCATACGGTTGGTCACCGTAAAACAAATGGCGCGGACTTCCTGCGGGTTGTTGTCCGTCGAGGCTTCGCCGTATCCGATGGCCGCGAGCTTGCGCACCTGTGGCGTGATGAGATCAGGCATTTTGTGTCTCCTTCACCGGCCACGACTCCAGCTCCAGCTCCATGTCGGCAGGGAATTCCGGTGTGCGATCACCGGAACCCTCGGCCACGACTTCGCCGGCGGACATCACCTTGAAGTGGTGCGGCGCGGGACCACCCTGGTCATCCGTGAATTCGAAGAACTGCACAATTTCCTCCGCCTCGTCAGCGGCACCGGCACCACTGGCAACTGCACCTGCACCTGCACCTCCCGCTGCCGCGCCTGCCGCTGCGGGGGAGGGCGGCTTGAGCATGGCGACGTTGGCAATGCTCATCACATCTTTCTGCAGCAACTGCGTGGCGCCCTGAGCATCGGTCAGGCCTTCGACCACTTCGCCATTGGACAGGGTGATTTTGTACGGCATGTTGGGCATCGCCGAGGTCCCGTCAATCTGCTTGAGCATGAAGCGTCGCTGGGTATCGCCGACTTTGAATTTGGGCAGTTCCGCTTCCAGGCTGGTGGCGCCAAGCAGGCTGTGTTTGGCCGCTTTGACGATCAGGTTGCCGGGCATGCCCAGTTCGATATTGCCGCCCTTGATAGTGATGTAGGCCCCGGCGCACATCAGGGTGATGTGCTCTTTGGCCGACACCAGCACATGCTGGTTGCTGGCGCTGACTTCCACACTCTGATCCGCCTCCAGGCGAATATTGTTTTTCTGCGCCTGCAACAGCATCGGGCCCTGGTGAGTGATCTGGCGCATTTCGCCGCTGTGGGCAAACATTCCCAAATCGGTCCCGGCATTTAGCACAAACTTCTGCCCCGAGGTCTGTTGCTGATTTTGCTGGGCAATCGTGTCGATATGCTCACCCGCCGCCACCGTGATGCTCTTGGGCGACGCCGCGGCAATGCCGGCTTCACCGCTCACGGCAATCGCCGGATTGCCGCCGTTGCTCTTGCCCGACTCGTCGTTCGCGCCGTTGCCCAGGTCGCGAACCGCATCGCTGAGGGTCTTCTGCGGTGCCTTGTCATGGCCTACGCCCTGGTTGTCCTGGGCGTAGTCGCCCAGATCCTTGGCAAGTTTCAACGCCGCTTCCAGCACCTGTACGACCGAGGCACGATTGAGGTGGCCGCCGCTGGCGTTCAATTGCTCCTCGGTACTCAGCAGCAGCCCCTTGGCGGCCCGCAGCGCACCGTGCTCATCGGTGCGCAACTCGAAGCCTTCGCCGCGCGGCTCACCGCCGCTCGGCCGTGGATGCGTCAGGTAACCCAGATGCAATGCGGTGCTGCCGTGATCACTCATCAAGGCGGCACTGATCTGCTTGGTGGTGTCGTCAATGCGCAGTTCGTTGGCCCGAGTGCCCTTGTATTCCTTGCTTTTGATGGTGCTGAGAATCTTGTGATCGGGCAGTTGGTAGGGCGGCATGTTCGTCGCGCGGTACGTGCGGCCGGTGATGATCGGCTGATCGCAGTCGCCGTCGAGGTAATCGACGATGACCTCTTGGCCAATGCGCGGAATCGCCATATGGCCCCAGTCCGCACCCGCCCAGTTCTGTGCCACGCGCACCCAGCAGGAACTGAATTCGTTGTTCTTGCCTTCCCTGTCCCAGGGAAACTGGACTTTTACCCGGCCAAATTCATCGGTGTAAATCTCTTCCCCGTCCGGCCCGGTCACCGTCGCAATCTGTGGCCCGTCGATGATCGGTTTGGGCAGCGGCGGGGTGCGCCATTCGGTTTCTTCGCAAATGATTTCGGCGACGAAGTCATAGCTCACGCCGACCTCGGCGCCGGCGGATTCTTCTTCCTGGCTGGCGTGCTGGATGCCCTTGTGAGTGATCCTCAGCGAGCGCCACCAACGATTGAAATCTTCCCGGGGATGGCCAGTGAGCTGGAAAGAGAAACCCGGGATCAGGCGCGGGTCGTCGCCTTCGACAACGGCGATGCGCGCATCGCCACGGTGCCCGAGCAAGCGATTCTGGGTGAAGGGCTTACCGGCCGAGGTGACCTTGTAGCGACCCGGGTAATCGTAGCGTTGATAGCTCGGCGTCTGATGTTGCAAGTCATCGCCAGCGTAGTTTTGCTGCTGGTCGAAGGTCGGACGCTTGAAGGTGTAATCGCGTTGCGTCTGCTCGGCCGTGCGCACGTTTTCGGTGTAACTGAACGCGTAGAGCACGGGCTGTGTGGCATCCGCTGCGGGTTCAGTGGTGTACAGCACCGGAGCGCCTTGAATGCGCTCCTGCACATAGAGTTTGTCGCCCTGGATCAGCGTGTGAGTGCTTTCGTTGCATTTGAAGAAATAGAACAGGCCTTCTTCACTGGACAGCCGATCGAACAGGTAGAGGTCCGTGTCGCCGACCTGCGTACAGTATTCGCGCGGCAAATGTTCACTGTTGATGTGTGGCTGATAGTCGAGGATGCCGTGTTCGCTGAGCACCGACTTGATGATGTCCGGGACGTTTTTCTGTTGGAAAATACGCCAGTTGGAACTCAGGGCGAGTCGGGCGAGTTGCGGTTCGACCACGGCGCGATAACGCGTGCGGCGAAAGCCGGTTTTACCTTGAGTGAAACTCGACACCAGCCCGTGGACATGGCGCACCGCTGTGCCGCCCTGCCAGATCGTGAGTAAGGAGGGCTGATCGAGAACCTTGCCGAAATCGATGTTGGGGTTGTAGCTGGCCAACTCGATCGTGAGTCGAAACGGCTCACAGAGGGCTTCCTCCAGTGTGAACTCTACGACCTCGAACTCCATCTGCCCTGACAACACGGAAAACGTGAACTTCAAATCCCTTTGACGCATTGGACTGTTCCTTGGTCAGGTGAGAAAGAGAGGCCGCACATCAACACTGCAAGGTATGAATCGCATCGACCAGCAGCGCTGGCCGATGCGTGAAGCGGTCAGCCGCGATCAAGCGACTGGAGCACGCCAGTCATCGGAACCCGAAGTACCAGATACTTCGTGGGTCCAGGTGATTTTTCGGTAGGTGAATTGCACTTCTTCCAGGTGCGTGAAGTGCGCGTTCGACGGGTCCTGGCAGTTGTGCATTTTGTTGTTGATGGCGACGATGATCGCGTCTTCCAGTTTGGTGGTGTAGTAGTGCTCTTGGGTGCCTTGAGCCGAAGTGCGGTACCACTGGATAACGATTTCGCTCATGCGCTCGCCCGAAGTCAGAGCAGCTTGCAGCAGAGGCGATGCCTTGTCGTAGACCTTGGTGATCACCACTGGCTTGTGCACGCGTTGGCCGGTTGGCTGACCTGATTGCGGGTCACGCGGGATGATCACATCGTGAGTGAAAGCCTGAACCATGACCTGGTCTTCGTGGCCTTCCTGAAAGGTGTTGCCAACCGAGTCGGCGGTGAAGGCGCCGGCAGTGATCAGACCTTGTTTTTCGCCAGTGACGGACATGTACGCGGGTGTTGCCATGGGAATGCTCTCCTTGCTCGAAAAAACACGTCAAACAGGCACGATTGCCTGCCCGTGTGTTTTGGGAGACATCAACTTCCATGCCAGCGATTCGATAGTCATTCCGGATCAATGATTTAAGCGAAACATCTCATCCAGGCAGGCGACTCGGGCAAGGAAAAACCATGAAAAGTGCGCAAGAAGTTGCGCAGTACTGCGCAACTTCTTGCGCACTTGGCTACAGGCCTTGCGCTGTAAGGCCTGTAGCGGTTTCAGGGGGTGTTTTATTATGGGCTGCTGCGCAACTTCTTGCGCATCATGGCCTAATAATGGCGTTGCAGATTCGGTTGGTATCTCTCATAGATGTGGATGTCCATCTCGTCAGTCTGTCGGCATAGAGACGACCTATGAGCTGGATTGTTAAACCGTATTTCCTTAATCTTGCGCCCCTCGATACGCTGCACCCAACTTTTTACAGGACTGTCGAGCTCAAGCCTTCCCCAAGGTTTTCCACGGTCCTTTTTTATTCCCGCCGGCAGTCCGGCGATCCGTGCCCGTTTTTCGGCCCGGTCAACAGGAGCAGGTCATGTCTGAAGTCCGTCATTCGCGAGTGATTATTCTCGGTTCCGGCCCTGCCGGTTACAGCGCTGCGGTATATGCGGCCCGTGCCAACCTCAAGCCACTGCTGATCACCGGCATGCAGGCTGGCGGTCAGCTGACCACCACTACCGAAGTCGACAACTGGCCGGGCGACGTCCATGGCCTGACCGGTCCAGTCCTGATGGAGCGCATGCGCGAGCACGCCGAGCGTTTTGAAACCGAGATCGTTTTCGATCACATCAACGCCGTCGACTTTGCTGCCAAGCCTTACACCCTGACCGGTGACAGCGCGACTTACACCTGCGATGCCTTGATCATCGCCACCGGCGCCAGCGCTCGCTACCTGGGCCTGCCGTCGGAAGAAGCGTTCATGGGCAAAGGCGTTTCGGCCTGCGCAACCTGCGACGGTTTCTTCTACCGCAACAAGCCAGTGGCTGTAGTGGGCGGCGGCAACACCGCGGTTGAAGAGGCGCTGTACCTGGCCAATATCGCCAGCACCGTGACCCTGATCCACCGTCGCGAAACCTTCCGCGCCGAGAAAATCCTGATCGACAAGCTCAATGCTCGCGTGGCTGAAGGCAAGATTATCCTCAAGTTGAACGCCACCCTCGACGAGGTGCTGGGCGACAACATGGGCGTGACCGGTGTGCGCTTGAAGAACAACGACGGCAGCTTCGACGAAATCACTGTCGACGGCGTGTTCATCGCCATCGGCCACACCCCGAACACTTCGTTGTTCGAAGGTCAGTTGACCTTGAAAGACGGTTATCTGGTGGTGCAGGGCGGCCGTGACGGCAACGCGACCGCGACCAGCGTAGAAGGCATCTTCGCTGCCGGCGACGTGGCTGATCACGTTTACCGTCAGGCCATCACCTCGGCTGGCGCCGGCTGCATGGCGGCACTGGACACCGAGCGTTACCTGGACGGTCTGCAGAACGCTTCGTTCTAAGATCGCAGGCATAAAAAAACCGGCCAATTGGCCGGTTTTTTTGTGTCCGTTATTCACAGCCCACACATCGAATGTGGGAGCGAGCCTGCTCGCGAAAGCGGTCTCACATTCAGCACATGAGTCAACGGATAGACCGCATTCGCGAGCAGGCTCGCTCCCACTGGGGATTGTGGTTGGTTCTGTGATCAGCGGCGGGTCAGGGGCTGTGCGGTGAATTTCACACCGGCCAGGCCATGAGCGATCAACGCTCGAATGTTGCCGTGATCACTGCCCTCAGGCGTCGCCACCACCGAGCGGTAATGCTCGCCAAACGCCAGCAGCGCTTCTTCATCGCTCAGACCTTCCAGCAGCGCCAGACCGAGGGTCTTGCACGAGCCTTCGTTCTGCCCAGCCGCGTTATCCACTCCACCGTTGTTGAACGCCTGCGGCTGGTAGTCATACCCGGCGGCGATAAACGCCAGAGTGTCGGCGAAAGCGTGTTCACCGCTCTTGAGGCTGGCGCGCAGGGTGTTCAGGTCACTCATGGGTTTTTCCTTTGGCGAACGCCGCTTGTTGTTCGGCGCTGGCTTCTTGCTGAAATTGGGCTTTCCACTCGGCGTACGGCATGCCGTAAACCACTTCGCGGGCGTCATCGAGGCTGACGTCTATCTGGCGCTCGTCGGCTTCGGCCTTGTACCACTTCGACAGGCAGTTACGGCAGAACCCGGCGAGGTTCATCAGGTCGATGTTCTGCACGTCCTTGCGGCTGTCCAGGTGGGCGACCAGCCGGCGGAAGGCGGCGGCTTCGAGTTCGAGGCGTTGTTGCTCGGTCATGGAGGTCTCTTCGAGACAGCTTCAAGCGGCGAGCTTCAAGCTGCAAGTTTGGATTGTGGGTGGCTGTAGCTTAACGCTTGCGGCTCGAAGCTTGAAGCTCAGCGGCTCGCCGCGAGCGTTATTGATACCGACTCGGCAAAACGCAGTGCGTGCGGCTTGTCGACTTCGACTTCGGCGTACAGCACCGAACCATTGCTCATTACCAGATCCAGCAATTCCTGAGTCAGGCGTTCGAGCAGCGCAAAGCGGTTGCCCTCGACGTGGGCGATGATCGCCTTGGTGATCGTGCGGTAATTCAGTGCGTGGTCGATGTCGTTATCGCGCACCGCTTCCTGCGCGGCATACAGGATGGTCAGATTGATCAGCACATCCTGCTTGTTGAGGATCTCGTCCTCGTTGATCCCGATAAAGGTGCGCAAGCGCAGATCCTTGACCCGGATGCGCGCCATTCCCGGCTGAAGTTGTGGCATTTACTTGCTCCGTCCAATCAATTGCAGGAACTCCTGGCGGGTGTTGCTCGACTCGCGGAAGGCGCCGAGCATGACCGAGGTGTTCATCGTCGAATTCTGTTTTTCCACGCCGCGCATCATCATGCACATGTGCTTGGCTTCGATGACCACGGCGACGCCGGCGGCATCGGTGACCTGTTGCACCGCATCGGCAATTTGCCGCGTGAGGTTTTCCTGAATCTGCAGGCGCCGCGCGAACATGTCCACCAGCCGCGCGATTTTCGACAGGCCCAACACCTTGCCTGTCGGAATATAAGCCACATGGGCCTTGCCGATGAAGGGCAGCAAGTGATGTTCGCACAACGAGTACAACTCGATGTCAGCGACGATGATCATCTCGTCGCTGTCAGAGGCAAACAACGCGCCATTGACGATCTCCTCAACGCTCTGTTCGTAGCCGTGACACAGGTATTGCATGGCCTTGGCCGCGCGTACCGGGGTGTCGAGCAGGCCTTCGCGGTCGGGGTCTTCACCGAGGCCGATAAGGATTTCGCGGTAGTTTTCGGGCAGGGACAGTGGCATGCAAGATCCTCTCGGGGCGGCGTTATTTGACGTGCCGTCCGCCGTTGACGGTCAGGGTCGTACCGGTGACATACGGGTTGTCGAGCAGGTAGCGCAGGCTCTGATAGATCACTTCGCTGCCCGGTTCGATGCCCAGCGCGGATTTGGCCAGGGCTTTGGCGCGGTACGCCGCGTTGTCGTCGGGGTTGAACAATAGCAGGGCCGGCGCGACGGTGTTGACCTTGATGGCCGGCGCATAGCGGGCGGCGAAGGACAGGGTCAGGCTGTCGAGCCCGGCTTTGCTGGCGCAATAGCCGATGTGCTTGCTGCTGCCCTTGCGCGTGACGTCGTCGCTGATATGGATGATGTCGGCAGGCGTCGAGCGTTGCAGCAGCTCCGCGCAGTGCAGGTTGATCAGGTACGGCGCAAGCATGTGCAGATTGAACATGCGCGTGAACGCTTCGGCCTCGCTGTCCGGGGTTTCGGCCAGCCATTCTGAGGCGTTGTGGACGATGGCGCGCAGGCTGTCGGTGTGGGTGTTGAGTTCGCCAATGAAGGCAAGGATGCCGGCTTCGCTGGAGAAGTCGGCGAACAGGCCGATGGCACCCAGATCACGCAGTGTTTGTACGCCGGGGCGTTCAGTGCGGTAGGTGAAGATGACGCTGTAGCCATCTTCGAGCAGACGCTGCGCACAATGCAGACCGACACGTTGGCCGGCACCGGTGATGAGGATCGGGGCGGAAGTGGTGGTCATGAACAGCTCGCGTCGCGGGTAGAGCAAAAACTATAACAGCGACACGGCTTACCCACCTATTGCGGGAAGGGCTTTGCGTTTCTCGCAGGAGCAAGGCTTGCCCGCGAAAGCAGTGTGTCAGCCGCCGACAATGCTGAATGACACATGGCCTTCGCGGGCAAGCCTTGCTCCTAAAGACGTTTCATCGGTTTTGAGAAACTGGCTCGGCCGGCAAGCGTCGCGTCGGTGTGCTGTTCAACCAATTGGCCAGCAACCGCGTCGACAACGGTATAAAGAAGTAAACCATCAGTGGCGTCAGGCACAAAGTGCTGATAAAAACCCGCGGCAGCAGGCTCATATCGCCGAGCAGCGGGCCGAGCACGAAGTTGAACAGCAGCGAAACCGGAAAGAATGCCAACCAGATGGCCACGGCCTGTTTCCAGCGTGGTGGCCGCTGACCGGCTGCACCGAACCAGCCCTCGATGCCGCTGACCCGATGTTCCTTGGGGTGCAGAAACAGATCGCTGCCGCGATCCAGCCACGCAGTGCGGGAAGCCGAATGCTCCCAGGCATGCAAAGTCTGTTCGTCGACGAAGCGAAAAATGATTTGAAACTCGTTATCGCCAGGCGGCGGAGCCAGCACGCCAGAGCCGAGATAACCGGGGAAGTCGGTGGCCAGTTGTTCGCCTTCGCGCAGCCAGGCGATCAGATCCTGATAGCGGCCATCGGCGACGCGACGCGCAACCATCAGCGTGACGGGGGAAGTAGACATTGTGTATCTCCGTATTACGAACGCGTTGCTCCGGGTAGGAGTTTCGCCAGACGCAGGCCGGGGTAGTGGCCTGCGTTTTATTGCAAGCAAGGATTATTCCTGATTTTCGCGATTTAACCAGCGACTTTCGTCGTAGTTCGTCGCATGAACCTTTATGGAGCATTGCAACTACAATGGGATCCAATTTACTCACATGGACGTCGATAGCCACATGCCTGTCATGACGGACTCAAGCCTTATTTCGCAGGCATCTGTAGCGCTCGAGCGCGAAGACCTGTTCCCGATACGCGAAGTCTCGCGGCTGACCGGTGTCAATCCGGTCACCCTGCGTGCCTGGGAGAGGCGCTATGGTTTGATTGAACCGACGCGCACCGAAAGTGGGCATCGGTTGTATTCGATGACCGATATCGAGCGCGTGCGCAGCATCGTCGAATGGATCGACCGTGGCGTGGCCGTCAGCAAGATCGGCAAGATCCTCGCCAAGACCGAGCCGCTGAAAGTGCTGGCCAACTACATTGCCGAAGATCGGGTGCAGGCCGATTACCTGCAATGGCAGCATCAAGTGCAGCGTGCCGTCAGTGCGTTCGATGATCTTGAGCTGGATCGGGTCTACGGGCAGATCTTTTCTTCGTATTCGTTGCCGGTGGTGTTCCAGGACATTCTGCTGCCACTGTGGCGGCAATTGCTGCAGCGCCAGGACAGTTTCGGGCAAACCAGTGAATGGTTGTTTCTCGATGGCTATCTGCGCACGCGGGTGCTGCAGCGAGTCATTGCGTTACGCACAGCACAGCCGCGCAAGATTATCGTCAGTGCGTTGGCCGGGCAGTGCCGGGAGCTGGAGTTGCTGGTGGCCGCGCTGTTTTTGAGTGGCAGCGACTCGGGAGTGCGGGTGTTGACGGCCGGCCAGCCGTTCGATGAATTGACGTTGGTCTGCGAAAAGATCAAACCCCAGGCGCTGGTGCTGTTTTCCAATCATGCACCGGCTGCGGAGTTATCACGGCGCCTGAATCGATTGGCGCTGAGCCTGGATTGTCAGGTGTTGTTGGCCGGCGATGCCGCCGACCTGGCGCAGGACACTCTGGCCGGGTCTTCGATCGGTTGCCTGGGCAATGAGGGGGCGACCATGCGTCAGCGGCTGACGCAGTTTCTCGCAGGAAAACTCGATACCTGAAACTCAGGTGTGCAGGGCGGGGTGGGTCAGGCGGTGTTGTTGCAGGATGAACTGGCGCAGGCGCTCGGTTTCATCAGCATCTGTCTGGCTCAGTTCGTAGGCATGGAAACCGTGCTCGGTTTCGCGCTCGAAATTGCCACGCAGTGAAATTCGCTCATAACCGGAAGGGCTGAACCACAGCGCAAAGTGCTTGGGTGGCTTGGTCTTGTTGCGCATTTCGAGCAGCACGCCTTTGTGCGAAACCTCATGCACCCACATCGTGCCGGGTTGGCCTTTGGCATTTTCCAACGCCACCGGTTCTTCAAGGGCCAGTCGCCAAGGGCGGACCATCGGGCCATCTTCGTAGATGCTCGGCACACCCAAGCGTAAATGCAGGGCGTGAAACTCGTCTTCCACCAGGTGCAGGGGGAAGGTCATCTGCTGATTTTCGAAGTTGGCCTGAATGGTCACTTGCTCATGAGCGGCCAGGCGCGTGAGCAGATCACGAATTTGCGAACCGCCATTAACCAGCAGACTCGACGTCGCATCCCGCACGTTTAGCTGCGGGTTGTGCTGCATGGTCTGGATAAAATCCAGCTCATCCTGAGTGAGGAGGGCGTCGCGTTGCATGGCTCGCTCGAAAGAAATAGTTACAAAGTCATTGGTGATTGTAGTTAATGACAATTAGTTCGCTGTTTTGTTTGAACCGTTCGTCGATTTCAGTGCGGCCAGCTCTGCATGCAGGGCTGCAACCTCGGCTTCCAGTTGCGCGACGCGCTGCTGAGCCTTGACCTGAACCGTCACATCCTTTTGCACACCGACGAAGTACGTCATGCCGTCCTCAGCATTTTTTACTGTCGAAAGCGACAGCTCATTCCAGAATGGCGTGCCGTCCTTGCGATAGTTACGCAGGATCTGCCGGCACGATCCATTGTTGCGCAGCACCTCGCGAATCAGTCCAAGCCCTTGCTGGTCGCGGTCTCCGGCCTGCAGAAAGCGGCAGTCCTGATAGAGGATTTCTTCGCTGTTGTAACCCGTCATGCGCTCGAAGGCCGGGTTGACGTAAATCAGGATGTTGTCCTGTTCGCCTTCCTTTTCTGCCACCACGATTCCATCGTTCGAAGCATTGATCACCATTTGCAGCAGATTGGCATTGATCATCTGTGAGTCCATTCAGAATTGCCGAAGGCTCGCATTCTAGAAGAACCGCCGGCGCTGTCTACTGGCCATTAGGGCCAGTTGAGATCCAATCGCAGCTTTGCGGCCCGGGCTGTTACTATCGCCGCTCATTTTTTTCAGTTTCAGGATCAGATTGATGAAAGTCGCCATCCTCTCCGGTTCGGTCTACGGCACCGCCGAAGAAGTCGCCCGCCACGCCCAGAACCTGCTGAAAGCCGCTGGCTTTGAAACCTTCTACAACGCGCGCGCCAGCCTGGCGGACATACAAGCGTTCGCTCCCGAGGCATTCCTCGCGGTGACCTCGACCACCGGCATGGGCGAGTTACCGGACAACCTGCAACCGTTGTACTCGGCTATCCGCGATCAATTGCCCGCCGCTTGGCGCGGTCTGCCGGGCGCGGTCATTGCACTCGGCGACGCCAGTTATGGCGACACCTTCTGCGGTGGTGGCGAGCAGATGCGCGAACTCTTCGCAGAGTTGGGCGTGCGCGAAGTGCAGGAAATGCTGCGCATCGACGCCAGCGAAAGCGTGACCCCGGAAACCGACGCCGAGCCTTGGCTGGCGCAGTTGATCGACGTACTCAAGGGCTGATCGGGCGCTCGCGCAAGAGGGCCAGCCACGCCTGCGCGGCATTCGACAGATAGGCGCCCTTACGCCAGATGAACGCGATGTCCCAGCGCAGGTAATCCGGCGCGCGCAAGGTCAGGCGCACCACGCCTGGCCGCACCAGCCCCCGCGCGACGACACTGGGCAGCAGCACCACGCCTTGCCCGGCGGCGACCAGCGCCGCAAGAAAATCCGCCTGACCGCTGCGCCCGCCTTCCTTCGGCGTAAAGCCCATTTGCTGGCACGCTTGCAGCAATCGATCATTGAGCACGAAGCTGCGTTGATAGAGCAGGAATGGCGTATCGGCCAATTCTTCCAGGCCGATTTCACCTCGATCTGCCAGCGGATGATCGATCGGCAGCAGCGCGTCGAGTTTCTCGTCGCAAAACGGCTGACAGTCGAACTGCGGATCTTTCGGCAGCAGACTACCGCCCAATTCCAGTTCACCGTTGAGCACAGCTTGTTCGATGTTGCGGCTGCCGCCCTCCAGCAACTGCACACTGATGTTCGGGTAGCGCCGGCGATATTCGGCAAACAGCCCGGCGAACAGCGCGTCGCTGCCCAGCAATGGCAATCCGAGGCGTAATTCACCGCGCGCCAGATGACTGAGATCGTCGAGTTCAACCAGCAATTCATTGCGCAAACGCAGCATGCCTTCCGCGCGTTGCAGCACCACGCTGCCGGCGGCGGTCAGGCGCAATTGTGAACCCAGCCGTTCAAGCAGTGGCGTGCCGAGGCTTTGTTCCAGCTGCGCCACCTGTTTGCTCACCGCCGACTGGCTGATGTGCAGGATCTTCGCCGCTTGGGTAAACCCGCCCTGATGCATGACTTCGACAAAACTGCGCAGTTGTTTGAATTCCATCGTCCTGATTCCGTTTTGGAATGGCTTTGAGTCTAACAATTCGCTTCAGGGATGGCAGGTCGCTTCGTAAAATATGCCCCTGTCAGGAGCAAAAACCATGAACGCCGTAACCCTCAAGCATCTTTCCCGTTTAGTCGCTGAACTCGCCGTACTGCTCGGCCTGTACCTGCTCGGCTGCCAACTCGCCGCGTGGCTGGCGTGGCCGATTCCCGGTGGTGTGATCGGCATGGCGCTGCTGTTGCTGGCCTTCGCTCTCGGCTGGGTCAAACCGGCGGCGCTGCAATTGGGCGCGGGACTGTTGATGGCCGAAATGTTGCTGTTCTTTATTCCGGCGCTGATGAGCCTGCTCGACTACGGCACGCTGTTGCGCAATGACGGCTGGCGAATCCTCCTGGTGATTGCCGCCAGCACATTGATGGTGATGCTGGTTACAGCATTCACCGTGGAACTGGCCGTGCGCATGAGGCGTTCCCATGAAGCTTGAATGGATGCCGATGTTCTGGCTCGCCGTCACCTTGCTGGCGTACCTGTTCAGCCGCTGGATTTATCGGCGCACCGGGCGTTATCTGTTGTCGCCGCTGATTCTGGTGCCGGCGCTGCTGCTCGCGCTGGCCGTGCCACTGCATACCGCTTACGCCGAATACTCGAGCAACACCCATTGGCTGATGTTGGTACTCGGGCCGGTGACCGTGGCCTTCGCCGTACCGATCTGGCAACAGCGCCGTTTGTTGATGCGGCATTGGTCGGCGTTGATGTTGGGCATGGTCGCCGGCAGCACGGCGTCGATTGCGACGTCGTTCGGTCTGGCCAAAGCGCTGGCGCTCGACAGCTCGGTGACACTGTCGCTGGTACCGCGTTCGATCACCACGCCGTTTGCCATGCCGCTCGCGCAGGATCTGGGTGGCGTGCCGGAACTGACTGCCGTGTTCGTGATGTTCACCGGGGTGATCGGGGCGATGCTCGGTGGCGTGCTGCTCAAGTGGCTGCCGCTGCGCAGTGCCTTGGCGCGCGGCGCCTTGTTCGGGGTCGGCGCGCACGGTGCCGGCGTCAGTCGCGCCCATGAAGTGGGCGGTGAAGAGGGGTCGGTTGCGGGGCTGGTGATGGTACTTACCGGGTTGTTGAATCTGTTTGCTGCACCTTTGTTGGCGTCGTTGCTTTGACATGGATCCAAGGAGTTTGCATGGCTGACTCGGTCAGTCATCAAGCTGGCTGCCAATGCAACTACGCGATTGCCTGCGCCTGACTAGACTGCTCACACGTGCAGAACAATAAGAACGCAGAGGTGCATACAGTGAGCGTAGCCCCCGTCCAATCGTCCCTTAATGTCAAAGGCCAGGTCAGTGCTGCGGAATGGCAGGCCCGTGTCGATCTCGCCGCTTGTTATCGTCTGGTCGCGCTGCATGGCTGGGACGATCTGATCTTCACGCACATTTCCGCGAAAGTGCCGGGCACCGAAGATTTCCTGATCAACCCGTTCGGTCTGATGTTCCATGAAATCACCGCGTCGAGCCTGGTGAAAGTCGACCAGGCGGGCAACAAACTCATGGACAGCCCGTACGAGATCAATCCCGCCGGTTACACCATCCACAGCGCCGTACACGAAGTGCGGCACGATGTGGTTTGCGTGCTGCATACGCACACCGCCTCCGGTGTCGCGGTGTCGGCGCAAAAGCAGGGCGTATTGCCGATCAGCCAGCAGTCGCTGTTCGTGCTGTCGAGCCTGGCCTATCACGCCTATGAAGGCGTGGCGCTGAACCACGAAGAAAAGGCGCGCTTGCAGGCCGACCTCGGTGAGAACAATTTCCTGATGCTGCACAACCACGGTCTGCTGACTTGTGGCGGCACCATCGCCGACACCTTTCTGATGATGTTCACCTTCCAGCGTGCCTGCGACATTCAGGTCATGGCACAGACCGGTGGTGCTGAACTCATCGCCATCGAACCGCAAATTCTGGCGGGTGCCAAAGCGATGATCGCTGGCGTCACCAAAAGTGCGCAAGGCATGGGTGGCGCGCTGGCCTGGCCAGCGCTGCTGCGCAAACTCGATAAACAAGACCCCGGATATAAACTCTAATGCCTCTTGCCGAGATTCCTCTGTGTGTCTGGCGTAAACGCAGCCAGACGTTTGTCTTTCGTGGCCAGCCGATTCGTTACTGGACGACAGGGCAGGGTGAGCCGTTGTTGCTGATCCATGGCTTCCCGACCGCCAGTTGGGATTGGCATTACCTGTGGCAGCCATTGGCCCAGCGTTATCGGGTGATTGCCTGCGACATGCTCGGTTTCGGCGATTCGGCCAAGCCGCTCAATCACACCTACAGCTTGCTGGAGCAGGCCGATCTGCAACAGGCGCTGCTCGCGCATCTGCAAATCGAGCAACCGCTGCATATTTTGGCTCACGACTATGGCGACAGCGTCGCGCAGGAATTGCTCGCCCGGCATTACGAAGATCGCATTGATGTCGCCAGTTGCGTATTTCTCAACGGCGGGCTGTTCCCCGAAACCCATCGTCCGGTGCTGATGCAAAAACTGCTGTTGAGCCCACTGGGCTGGATGATCGGGCGCGCGTTCACTCGCGATGGTCTGGTGAAAAGCTTTCGACATATCTTCGGCCCACAGACCGCGCCGACCGAAAGCGAACTGGACGATTTCTGGAGCTTGGTCGACAGCAATCACGGCCCGCGAATCATGCACAAGTTGATCGGCTACATTCCGGAACGCCGGGTGCAGCGAGATCGCTGGGTCGCGGCGATGCAGCGTGGCGAAATCCCCTTGCGGGTGATCGACGGCGAAGTCGACCCGATCTCCGGTGCACACATGGTCGAACGCTATCGCGAACTGATTCCGGACGCGGACACCGTGCTGTTGCCGGGTATCGGTCACTACCCGCAAACCGAGGCGCCGGTGCAGGTGCTCAAGCACTACCTGGCATTTCGTGAGCGTCTGGTGCTGCCGCCACGCAAAGTCGCCTGCTCCTGATAACCACTGGCTTGAGTGAACTCTTGTGGCGAGGGGATTTAGCGAAACGTCGCCCCGCCCCGCTCGGCTGCGAAGCAGTCGCAAAACCATAAGGCTCGGTAAACCTGACGAATCGCGTTCACTGGATTTGGGGCCGCTTCGCGCCCCATCGGGGATAAATCCCCTCGCCACAGGATCTCTATCGCTCTGACTATCCCCCAACCTTATCGCACACCATTCAGCCCCAGCCGTGTTCGTTGTGACACCACGCCCCGTGCCTGACACTCGGGGTCAATGTCCCATTGGCCTGCTGGAGTTGCCTCGATGAATGAGTCTGTGCGTTTCGAAGATAAAGTCGTGATCGTCACCGGAGCCGGTGGTGGCCTTGGCCGCGCCCACGCACTGCTGTTCGCCAAACAGGGCGCCAGAGTGCTGGTCAACGACCTCGGCGGCTCGACGCAGGGCGAAGGTGCCAATGCCTCGGCCGCCGACCGCGTGGTCGCGGAAATTCGCGAAGCCGGCGGCATTGCCGAGGCCAACCACGACTCGGTCACCGACGGCGACAAGCTGGTGCAGAACGCTCTCGATGTCTTTGGCCGCGTCGACGTGGTGGTCAACAACGCCGGCATCCTGCGCGACAAGACCTTCCACAAAATGGACGACGCCGACTGGGATCTGGTCTACCGCGTCCACGTCGAAGGCGCCTACAAAGTCACCCGCGCCGCGTGGCCGCATCTGCGCGAGCAAAACTACGGCCGGGTGATCTTCACCGCCTCGACCTCGGGCATCTACGGCAACTTCGGCCAATCCAACTACGGCATGGCCAAGCTCGGCCTTTACGGCCTGACCCGCACCCTGGCCATCGAAGGTCGCAAGAACAATATTCTGGTCAACGCCATCGCGCCAACCGGCGGCACGCGCATGACCGAAGGCCTTATCCCGCCACAAGTGTTCGAACAACTCAAACCGGAACTGGTCAGCCCGTTGGTGGTGTATCTGGCGAGCGAGCAATGCCAGGAGACTTCCGGGTTGTTCGAAGTCGGTGGTGGCTGGATGGGCAAGGTGCGCTGGGAACGTAGTTTGGGCGCCGGGTTTGATCCGCGAGTGGGTTTCTCGCCGGAGGATGTAGCGGCGCACTGGCAGCAGATCTGTGATTTCGAAGGCGCGGCGCACCCGAAGGACAATATTGAAGCGCTGAAGGAAATGATGGCGAATTTGCAGAAGTATTCGCTCTAAGTAAAAGGGCCATCAATCTTGGGATTGATGGCCCAATTTTTTAGGAGTATCTGTTTTCTGTCATGAGTTTTGGAGCTTTCCATTTTGGTCCTTTGATTGCAACAGGCCCTTTGGCGTCGGCCAATACGACCTTTTCGAAAAGTTTCGCATATGTTTGAAGCAGTTCACCGCTGGCAACCACTTCGTATCGATAACGCGCAAACATTCTGTCTAGTGTTGGGGTTGCGGAACCTCGTGCGAAAACAGTTAGCACGTCCTCGACGGATTCATTTTTGACAATTTGCTCGACGGTGCTCATTGCTGGCCTCCTTTCAGAAGTTTTTTATAAAAAACTGCCTCCTGCTTATCTGCTGCTGCAATTTCGCTTCGTGAGCGGCTCGGTACGAAGCCGCCCAAGCCTGCATAGCAATCCCTCGCGTATTGACTGAGCTATCGATGCTCTTCGCTTTTTGAAAATAAGCACCAAAGTCTTTATTGAGTGGGCTGTCTCCAAAGAACTGGTTGGACAGTACAGTTTGCGCAGGACGGAGCAGTGACTTTTCCCGAGGCATAAAAAAGGCCGCTGCAAACGCAGCGGCCAAGGTAAGACGTTGGATCAAGGAGCTACAAATCAACGTCAGTGAACACCGGGGCGATAAATCGAACACTTCGATTCATCTGAAATCTGTTGCCAATCGCTTCAGTGACTCAGCGTAGCTGGCATCACGCTTTACGGCGTGTCCCGTGAAAGCCCGCTCAGAATAAGCACTTCGGCCTGTAGGAAAAATAGCGATTCCGGACATGCACTGTTACGGGGCATGCAACAGTCAAGATGGCTCGATGAGCACCATGCGCTGCACTGATGATCCGCCATCCAGCTGACGCATGGCCCGCGCAAAGCCCCGTCCAGTGCGGGCATTCATCCTTTCGAGCGACAACGCGAATACCTCCTTGGTGCGCTTATCGTCGTGTGTCGGCGGCAGTAGGGTGAGGCCTTCTGTCACTCACCGGGGAAGACGCATGACAACAAAAACAATGCGCGCCATCTTCACACCGCAGGCGCTGACCGCCGCGGTGGCTCTGGGTTGCTGTGCCCAGGCGCACGCGGTTTCGTTCAACATCGGCGAAATCGAAGGCACGTTCGACTCATCGCTGTCGGTCGGTGCGAGTTGGGGTATGCGCGATGCCGACAAGTCGCTGGTCGGCACGGTCAACGGTGGTACCGGGCAATCCTCGACCGGTGATGACGGGCGCTTGAATTTCAAGAAGGGCGAGACCTTCTCGAAAATCTTCAAAGGCATTCACGACCTTGAGCTGAAGTACGGCGACACCGGGGTGTTCGTGCGTGGCAAGTATTGGTACGACTTCGAACTCAAGGACGAAGACCGCGAGTTCAAGCAGATCAGCGACAGCGGCCGCAAGGAGGGCGCCAAGTCTTCCGGCGCGCAGATTCTCGACGCATTCGTCTATCACAATTATTCCATCGCCGACCTGCCGGGCACTGTGCGTGCCGGTAAACAAGTGGTGAGCTGGGGCGAAAGTACCTTCATCGGCAACTCGATCAACAGCATCAACCCGATCGACGTCTCGGCGTTTCGCCGGCCCGGCGCGGAGATCAAGGAAGGCCTGATTCCGGTGAACATGTTGTTCGGTTCCCAGAGCCTGACCGACAAGCTGTCGGTGGAAGGTTTCTATCAACTGGAATGGGACCAGACCGTTCTCGACAACTGTGGCACGTTCTTCGGCGTCGACGTCGCGGCGGATGGTTGCAACAACAATTACACCGTCGGCAGCCCGGCAATTGCGCCGTTTGTACCGCTGACCCAGGCCTTTGGCCAAGGCATTGAAGTGACCCGTGAAGGCGTCGTGGTACCTCGCGGTGGTGACCGCGATGCGCGCGACTCCGGGCAGTGGGGCACGGCGCTGCGCTGGCTCGGCGACGACACCGAATACGGCCTCTATTTCATGAACTACCACAGTCGCACGCCAACCGTGGGCACCACCACTGCCGGGCTTTCGACGCTGGCGGCATTGCCGGGGATGGTCGGCATTGCCAACGGTCTGGCGCCTGGCAGCGGCGCGGGGCTGGCGCAGAGCGTGATGCTCGGGCGCGGCCAGTATTACCTTGAATACCCGGAAGACATTCGCCTGTACGGCGCGAGTTTCTCCACCACGCTGCCCACCGGCACCGCGTGGACTGGCGAGATCAGCTACCGGCCCAATGCTCCGGTGCAGGTCAACACCAACGACCTGACGCTGGCGCTGCTCAACCCGATTGCCGGCGGCGCAGCGTCGCCACTGTCGACCGCGCCGGGTGCGGACAATAAAGGCTATCGCCGTAAAGAAGTGACGCAAGTGCAGAGCACGCTGACGCACTTCTTCGATCAAGTCCTGGGCGCCGAGCGACTGACCGTGGTCGGTGAAGCCGCAGTGGTTCACGTCGGCGGTCTGGAGTCGCGCAGTCAGCTGCGTTATGGCCGTGACTCGGTATACGGCCAGTACGGTTTTGGGGGCGACACCGATGGTTTTGTCACCTCGACGTCCTGGGGCTACCGCGCCCGGGCGATCCTCGATTACGCCAACGTGATTGGCGGGGTCAACTTCAAACCCAACCTGTCGTGGTCGCACGACGTCGCCGGTTACGGGCCCAACGGCCTGTTCAACGAAGGCGCGAAAGCGATCAGCGTTGGCGTCGATGCCGATTACCGCAACACCTATACCGCGAGCCTCAGTTACACCGACTTTTTCGGTGGCGACTACAACGTCCTCGAAGACCGTGACTTCGTCGCTCTGAGCTTCGGCGTGAACTTCTGATCTGCCCGAGAAGGATGAATGCAATGCGCAAAATGATTCTGCAATGTGGTGTGCTGGCCCTGAGTCTGCTGGCGGCCAACGTAATGGCCGCGGTGTCGCCGGATGAGGCAAACAAACTCGGCACCAGCCTCACGCCGCTCGGCGCCGAGAAGGCCGGCAACGCCGATGGCTCGATTCCAGCGTGGACCGGCGGCATCCCGAAAAACGCCGGCGCGGTCGACAGCAAAGGCTTCCTCGCCGACCCGTTCGCCAATGAAAAGCCGCTGTTCACCATCACTGCGGCCAACGTCGACAAGTACAAGGACAAGCTCTCGGAGGGCCAGGTGGCGATGTTCAAACGCTACCCGGAAACCTACAAGATTCCGGTCTACCCGACTCATCGAACCGTCGCCGTGCCAGCGGAAATCTACGAGTCGGCCAAGCGCAGCGCCCTCAACGTGACCACGATCAACGATGGTAACGGCCTGGCCAATTTCACCGGCAATCGCTACTACGCGTTCCCGATCCCCAAGAATGGCGTTGAAGTGTTGTGGAACCACATCACCCGTTATCACGGCGGTAACGTCAAACGGATCATCACTCAGGTCACACCGCAGACCAACGGCAGCTACACGCCGATCCGCTTCGAAGAAGAGATCGCCGTGCCGCAACTGATGAAGGATCTTGACCCGCAACAGGCTGCCAACGTGCTGACCTTCTTCAAGCAGTCGGTGACCGCGCCAGCGCGATTGGCCGGTAACGTGCTGCTGGTTCACGAAACCCTCGACCAGGTGAAGGAACCGCGTCTGGCGTGGATCTACAACGCCGGTCAGCGCCGCGTACGTCGGGCACCGCAAGTGGCCTATGACGGCCCGGGCACGGCGGCCGATGGCCTGCGCACCTCGGACAACTTCGACATGTTCTCCGGGGCTCCGGATCGCTACGACTGGAAACTGGTCGGCAAGAAGGAAATGTACATTCCCTACAACAGCTACAAACTCGACTCGCCGAAGCTCAAGTACGACGACATCATCAAGGCCGGGCACATCAATCAGGATCTGACGCGCTACGAACTGCATCGCGTCTGGGAAGTGATCGGCACGGTCAAACCGAGCGAGCGGCACATTTACGCCAAGCGCCACATGTACATCGACGAAGACAGCTGGCAGGTGGCACTGGTCGACCATTACGACGGTCGCGGGCAACTGTGGCGCGTCGCCGAAGGTCACGCGCAGTATTACTACGATCATCAGGCACAGGCCTACACCCTCGAAGCGCTCTACGACATCATTGCCGGTCGCTACATTGCGTTGGGCATGAAGAACGAAGAGAAGCACAGCTTCGAGTTCGGCTTTGAAGCCAAGGCTGCCGACTACACCCCATCGGCCTTGCGCGCCGAGGGCGTGCGGTAACGGTCTGGATTCATTGGCGAAACACAAGGCGACCACCCGGTCGCCTTTTTTATGGGCGTTAATCAGCGTGCTGAATACTCGTCAACAAGGTGCCTGCAGAGGGCTAGGGTGAGTGCACAACGATAAAAAGGCTCACTCGATGACCGCCATGACGCCGTGCCTGGATCGCCGCGGATTTCTCCCCAGGCTTTCTTCCCATCATCAGCCGCGTGCGCGTTTAAGCGAGCCGTTGCTTGAATCCTCTGCGCGGGTGCGTCTGGTGTGTGCGCCTGCCGGCAGCGGCAAAAGTGCCTTGCTCACTGAATGCCTGTTTCAGGCGCCGCCGGCGTGCGGGGTGTTGTGGTTGCCGCTGGCCGGCACTGCGTTCAGTCCCGATGAACTCCGCCAACGTCTGGCGCAGACGCTGGGGGTGGTCGAGCGTGTTGATGAGGCGCAGTTGGCCGCGGTGCTGGCGCGCTGGTCTGAGCCGACCTGGTTGTTTATCGACGATTACTGCCGCTTGCCGGATGCGGCGCTGGACGCTCTGCTCGACCGTCTGCTTGCCATCAGCAGTCCGGCACTCACCTGGTGGATCGGTACTCGCCGACGTCCACAATGCAACTGGCCGCGTCTGCTGCTCGATGATGAATTGTATGAATGCGAGAGTGCGACGCTGGCCCTCACCCAAGACGAGATCGCCTGCTCCTTGCAGCATTTGTCGCCGGAGCAGGCTGCCAGTGTCGCTGCGCGCATTGTCCAGCGCACGGGTGGCTGGTGCGCCGGTGTGCGTATGGCGCTTCTGCAAAAGTGCGATTGGTCGCAAGGTCTTCAGCCGCAGCAACGGGTCGACAAGTTGCTGGATTATCTGCAACACGAACTCTTCAGCAGTCTGACGCCGGAGCTGGCCGAGGTCTGGCGGGTGCTCGCACATTTGCCGCGTTTCAACGACGAATTATGTGAGCATTTGTTTGGTGCCGGGGAGGGCGCGCAGCACCTGCGCACGCTGCAAATGCTTGGCTGCTTCATCGAACCGTGGCATGAATCGGCTGAATGGCAGCAGGTGTTTGCGCCACTCTCGCAAGTCATGCGCGACGCGCAGTGGCCGGCGGGCCGTTCCTGGCATCGTCGCGCCTGTCAATTCTTTACGGTCGGCAAAGATTGGCGCTCGGCGTTTGAACAGGCCCTGCTTGCCGAGGAATTCGAAGTGGCGGTCAGTCTGTTGCAACACTTCAGCTTCGAGCAGCTCTTCGAAGACCAGACCGTGGTTCTGTTGCTGCACTTGCATGAGCATCAAGGGGAAGAGTTGACCCTCAGCTCGCCGCAACTGGTCGGGTTGTTTACCGCAGCACTGTTGTTTGCCGGGCGGTTTGCACAGGCGGCGCAGTGCATCGCGCATCTGGCGCGTTTCATGCCACAACCGTCGGCGTCACTTGAGCGGCAACTGATTGCGCGCTGGCAGGCGCAACAGGGCTGGCTGTTGCATTTGCAGGGGCAGATGCAACCTGCGCGTGAACATTTTCAGCAGGCATTGGCTGAGCTCGCTCCCGAGGCGTGGCCGACTCGACTGTTGTGCCTGTCGGGGCTGACGCAACAGGCGTTGCTCAGAGGCGAGCTGGACGTCGCGCAAGCGCTCAATCGGCAAGCGCTGTGCCAGGCGCGCGCGCAGGATTCGCTGGTGTTCGAAGGCCTGCTTGAACTCGACCATGCGCAGTTGCTCGAACAGCGAGGCGCGTCTGGTCGTGCCGAGGCATTGTTGAGCAACATGGATGCGTTGCTGCGCGAGCAACCTTGCCGGCTTACGCCTTTGCATGGACGAATCGCCCTGCTGCGTGGGCGTTTGGCGTTGAATCAAGGGCAGGATGAACGTGCGTCGCAACTGTTTCAAAGCGGCTTGAATGATTGTCTGCGCAGCCATGATAAACGTGTGTTGTATGGCTACCTTGGGCAGGCGCAGTTGGCGGCCAATCGGCGTGACTTTGAACTGGCATTCAATCGGCTCCGAGCGGCAGAGCGCTTGATGCAGCAGCGGCAGATTCCAGACACTGTTTACCGTGGCGTCCTGTTGCAGATAAGTAGCCACTTCTGGTTGCAGCAAGACCGTCGAGAGCTTGCCGGTGAAACGCTTGGCCGGGTGGTGCGCCATTATCGAGGGCCGCAAGGCCTGCAAGCGCCTCCGGCGACCGTATTGTTGATCTCACGAATTGAATATCTGTTAATACTCGCTAACGCAAAAGATCCGCAAATGATCAACACCGCTCTGGCGCAGTTGCAGCAGATGGTCAGCCTGGCAGAAGCCCGCGCAATGAACGCTTTGCAGACGGAATTGCAATTGGCAATAGCCGAGCTGCTGTGGCTTGAAGGTCGCAAGGATGAGGCCGATAACGCCTTGCAAAAAGGCTTGGGGCTGGTCGCGAGCTTTCAGTGCCAACAGGCATTGCGAGAGCTGAGCTTGCGCAGGGGCGCGATGTTGCAGGCGCCTTCAGTAGGCTCAATTGGCCAAGAGTCATTTGCCGAGCCGGCGAGCCTGCCTGTGTTGAGTCAGCGTGAACTGGAAGTTTTAAGACGGATTGCACTCGGCTATTCAAATCAACAGATTGCCGATGAAATGTTTATCTCGTTGCATACAGTAAAGACTCACGCTCGGCGCATTCACGTGAAGCTGGGCGTAGAGCGCCGAACTCAGGCTGTCGCGAAGGCAAAACTATCAGGGCTGCTGAGTTAGTGCTGTCGTGTGTTCAAGGGCGGGAACTTTCAAAACCCATCCGCCAGCTCACGGCCCGCGTCGCCGCCAACAAGCGCTGCGCCGCCGGGCCGTTTTCGTCAGCGTGAAACAGTGACGTCGGGCCGACGATTGTGAGTACCGCCGCGACTTGCCCGACCGCATTGAATACCGGTGCCGACAACGCATCGACGCCCGGCATCAGCAAGCCGTGGACATGATGCAGACCGCGCTCGCGGATCTGTTCGCATAGCGTTGCGTAGGCCTTCTCGTCCTTCAGCGGATGATCGCCAACGGTGATTTCCCGCTCGCGCAGATCATCGGTTTCCCGATGCGGCAAATAGGCGCTGAAAACCAGTCCCGTCGATGAGCTGAGCAATGGCAACACCGAGCCCAATTGCGTCACCACCGTCACCGCACGCACCGCGGGCTCAATGTGCACCACGGTCGCGCCTTGATTGCCCCACACCGCGAGGAAACAGGTTTCGTTGAGTTCGTCGCGCAGTTCGGCCAACGGCAGGGCGGCGATTTTCAGCACGTCCATACTGTTGAGTGCGGCCAGGCCTACGCGCAGGGCTTCACGGCCGAGACCGTAATGGTTGGTTGCGGCGTTCTGCTCGGCGAATCCCGAGGCGATCAGCGCCTGCAAGTAGCGATGCACTTTACTGGCTGGCATCTGCACATGTTCGGCCAGGCGCGACAGCGAAGTCGACGGTGACAACTCGGCCAGGGCCTTGAGGATGTCGGTGCCGACTTCGGCGGAGCGGACTTTCTGTTTGCCGTTACTGTCGCTGGTTTTTTCCATGGTGCGGCCGTGTTCCAAAACGAATGGGCGTCTTTATAGCTTGACGCTGGATAGCGAGCAAATTACGTTATGCGTAATCGAATTACGATAATAACAACCCCGGCGTGCCGAAACCTCTGAGCCAGAGCGATGGGCCACTGCCGACTCCCTGTTCAGGAGGCTCCATGAACCTCGATTCAACCGCTCAGACGCTGGCGTATCAGTCCGGTTTCGGTAACGAATTCAGTACTGAAGCGTTGCCCGGCGCGCTGCCCGTCGGACAGAACTCCCCGCAAAAGGCCCCCTACGGTCTTTACACCGAATTGTTTTCCGGCACCGCGTTCACCATGACCCGCAGTGAAGCGCGGCGCACCTGGATGTACCGCATTCAGCCGTCGGCCAATCACCCGGCGTTCGTCAAACTCGAGCGACAACTGGCCGGTGGCCCGCTGGGTGAAGTGACGCCCAATCGCCTGCGCTGGAACCCGTTGGACATGCCCGCCGAACCGACCGACTTTATCGACGGCCTGGTGAGCATGGCGGCCAATTCTGGCGCCGAGAAGCCGGCAGGCATCAGCATCTATAACTACGCCGCCAACCGCTCGATGGAACGCGTGTTCTTCAACGCCGACGGCGAAATGCTGTTGGTGCCGCAACTCGGACGTCTGCGTATCGCCACCGAATTGGGTGTGTTGGAAGTCGCGCCGCTGGAAATCGCCGTGCTGCCACGCGGGCTGAAATTTCGCGTTGAACTGCTCGACCCACAGGCGCGCGGCTATATCGCCGAGAACCACGGCGCGCCACTGCGCCTGCCGGATCTGGGGCCGATCGGCAGCAACGGCCTGGCCAATCCGCGCGACTTCCTGAGCCCGGTCGCCGCTTACGAAAACCTGCAACAACCGACCACTCTGGTACAGAAATTCCTTGGCCAGTTGTGGGCTACCGAGCTCAACCACTCGCCGCTCAACGTGGTCGCGTGGCACGGCAATAACGTCCCGTACAAATACGATCTGCGCCGTTTCAACACCATTGGCACGGTCAGTTTCGATCACCCGGATCCGTCGATCTTCACCGTGCTGACCTCGCCGACCAGCGTGCACGGTCTGGCCAACCTCGACTTCGTGATCTTCCCGCCACGCTGGATGGTCGCCGAAAACACCTTCCGTCCGCCGTGGTTCCACCGCAACCTGATGAACGAGTTCATGGGCTTGATCCAGGGCGAGTACGACGCCAAGGCCGAAGGCTTCGTGCCCGGCGGTGCGTCGCTGCACAGTTGCATGAGCGCCCACGGCCCGGATGGCGAAACCTGCACCAAAGCGATCAACGCCGACCTCAAACCGGCGAAGATCGACAACACCATGGCCTTCATGTTCGAGACCAGCCAAGTGTTGCGCCCAAGCCGCTTCGCCCTCGACTGCCCACAACTGCAACCCCATTACGACGCCTGCTGGGCCACGCTGCCCGCCACGTTCGACCCGACCCGGAGATAACCCATGACGCAGAATTCCATCACCCGCAGTTGGGTCGTTTCGGCCAACGACCACACCGATTTTCCGCTGCAGAACTTGCCGCTGGGCGTATTCAGCCTCAACGGTTCGGCGCCGCGCGCGGGCGTGGCGATTGGCGAGCACATCTTCGACCTGCAAGTGGCACTTGAAGCTGGTCTGTTTGACGGCGTTGCTCGCAGTGCAGTTGAAGCCATGCACGGCGGCCAATTGAACGCGTTCTTTGACCTCGGTCGCGATGCGCGTGTCGCGCTACGTCAACGTCTGCTCGAATTGTTCAGCGAAGGCAGCACCCAACGCGGCAACATTGAAGCCCAAGGCGCGAAACTGCTGCCGCTGGCCGCCGATTGCCAAATGCATCTGCCAGCTCGCATCAGCGATTACACCGACTTCTACGTCGGCATCGAGCACGCGCAGAACGTCGGCAAATTGTTCCGCCCGGATAACCCGCTGCTGCCGAACTACAAGCATGTGCCGATCGGTTATCACGGTCGCGCTTCCACTGTGCGCGCCTCCGGTACCGACGTGCGTCGGCCGAAAGGTCAGACCTTGCCGGCCGGGCAGACTGAGCCGACCTTCGGCCCCTGCGCACGTCTGGACTATGAACTGGAACTGGGCATCTGGATCGGTCAGGGCAACGAGATGGGCGACTCGATTGCCATCGCTGACGCCGCCGAGCACATTGCCGGTTTTTGCCTGCTCAACGATTGGTCGGCACGCGACATCCAGGCCTGGGAATATCAGCCACTGGGTCCGTTCCTGTCCAAGAGCTTCATCACCAGCGTCTCGCCGTGGGTGGTGACTGCCGAAGCGCTTGAGCCGTTCCGCACCGCGCAACCGGCGCGTCCTGAAGGTGATCCGCAACCATTGCCGTATCTGTTCGATAAACGCGATCAGGACGGCGGTGCGTTCGACATCGAACTGGAGGTGTTACTGCTCACCGAGCGTATGCGCGAACAGAATCTGCCGGCCCATCGCCTGACCCTGAGCAACACCCGCTACATGTACTGGACCGTCGCGCAAATGGTCGCGCACCACAGCGTCAACGGTTGCCAGTTGCAGTCCGGTGACCTGTTCGGTTCGGGCACGTTGTCCGGCCCTGAAAACGGTCAGTTCGGCAGCCTGCTGGAAATCACCGAGGGCGGTAAAAAGCCGATCGAACTGGCTTCTGGCGAAGTGCGCAAGTTCCTTGAAGACGGCGACGAAATCATCCTGCGCGCCCGTTGCGCCCGCGACGGTTTTGCCTCCATCGGCTTCGGTGAATGCCGCGGCAAAGTGCTGGCGGCGCGCTGACAGGAGCGGATCATGGATCTCTACACGTATTACCGCTCGACCTCGTCGTACCGGGTGCGCATCGCGCTGGCACTCAAGGGCCTCGATTATCAGGCGCTGCCGATCAACCTGATCGCGCCGCCGGGTGGCGAGCATCGGCAAGCGGCGTATCTGGCGATCAATCCACAGGGCCGCGTGCCGGCGCTGCGTACCGATGACGGTGAGTTGCTGATTCAATCGCCGGCCATCATCGAGTACCTGGAGGAACGTTATCCACAGGTGCCGCTGTTACCTGAAGACCTTGCGGCTCGCGCACAGGTGCGTGGCGTGGCGGCAGTGATCGGTTGCGATGTGCATCCGCTGCACAACGTCAGCGTGCTCAATCGACTGCGCCAGTTGGGGCACGACGAACCGCAGGTGGTGGAGTGGATCAACCACTGGATCAGCCAAGGGCTGGCGGCGGTGGAGCAGTTGATCGGTGATAGCGGTTTCTGCTTTGGCGAGAGGCCCTGTGTGGCGGACGTGTATTTGATTCCGCAGTTGTATGCGGCTGAGCGGTTCAACGTCAGTCTTGAGGCTTATCCAAAGATTCGCCGTGTGTCAGCGTTGGCAGCGGAGCACCCGGCGTTTATCAGGGCGCACCCGGCCAATCAGCCAGACACCCCGTAAGCAAAATCGTGGGAGCAAGGCTCGCGCGCGAAGGCGGTGGTTCAGTTATTTATTGTGTAGCTGATCCACCGCCTTCGCGGGCAAGCCTTGCTCCCACAAGGTGTTTTGCAACACAAAAAAATCATAAAAACAAAACAGGTACCTTGCGATGCACAACCAGATTGCCAGCTTCCGGGCGGCACTCGACGCCCGTCCTGTGTCCCGTTATCAGTGGTTACTGTTGATCCTGCTTGCCTTACTACTGGTCACCGACGGCTATGACGCTCAGGTACTCGGCTACGTGGTGCCCGCACTGGCGCAGGACTGGGGGCTGGAAAAGTCGGCATTCGGGCCTGTTTTCAGCGCCAACCTGCTCGGTCTCACTATCGGATCTCTGGCGGTCACACCACTGGCCGACCGCTTCGGTGTGCGGCGGATTCTGCTCGCCTGCGTGCTGATCTACGCCAGCCTCACCGTGCTGATGGTGTTCGCCGATTCTCTCAACACGTTGATGATTGCGCGCTTCATCTGCGGCATCGGCATGGGCGGAGCGATGCCCAGTGCAATGGCGTTGATGTCGGAATACTCACCGCCGCGCCTGCGTACATTGATGGTCACGCTGGCCGCGTGCGGCTTCTCGTTCGGCGGTGCGGCCGGTGGGTTTGTCGCGGCGGGTTTTATCGACCAGTTTGGCTGGCAAGCGGTGTTTCTCGCCGGCGGCGTCACGCCGTTGCTGTTGTTTCCGTTTCTCTGGTGGATGCTGCCGGAATCACTGCCACGTTTGCTGCGTGATGCGCCACCGTATGCGCGACTGCGCAAGGTGACCGCACGCATGCTACCGGACTGGCAGCCACCTGCTGCAACAGTCGAGCAGAACGAAAGCGAGCAGGGCAGCAAACTGACCGTGGTTGAGTTGTTCCGCAACGGCTATGCACGGCCGACGCTGCTGATATGGGCGACGTTTTTTGTCAGTCTGATTCTGCTGTATTTCATGATCAGCTGGCTGCCGACGCTGTTGCTCGAAAGCGGTTTAACACTCAACGAGGCGAACCTGGTGACCTCGATGTTCCTGTTCGCCGGCACCGTGGGCGCGATCTGCATGGCCTGGTTCGCCGACCGTTTGAAACGCAAGGTGCGGTTGTTGTCCGGGGTATTGGCGGGTGCGGCGCTGTGCACGATTCTGCTTGGACTCAATCACGACAATCCACGTTATCTGGTGGCCTGCGTCTTCGCCGCCGGGTTCTGCATCATCGGCGGACAACTGACGTTGAACGCGTTTGCGAGTAATTTCTACCCGGCGCACGTACGCGCCACAGGCACAGGTTGGGCGTTGGGAGTAGGGCGCTTCGGTTCGATTCTCGGGCCGTTGTTTGGCAGCCTGCTGCTGGCGATGCACATTCCGGTTGAGCAGATTTTCTTCTTCTGCGCGATTCCTGCCGTCATCGCCGCGCTGCTGATTATCCAGGTGCGCTCGCCTGCCGAAACCGCACCGGCCCTTGCAGGAGCAAGGCTTGCCCGCGAAGAACGCTAACGCGATCTGACCAAAAGGCCGAGGCGCCTGCATCGCGGGCAAGCCTTGCTCCTACACGATCGTGTGATAGGGGATTCAGTGGACGACGGAGTTGGGCGGCAGGTGACTGAGCCGGTCGGTCAGGCGCAGGCGCTGGATCGGATCATCGCTAAGCAGCAGCGCATGTTCCAGGTCAAAGCGTTCGGCATTCGGGCAATCAAGCCGTTGATACAGACTGGCTCGCGCCATGTAATCGGCGGCAGCGGCGTTGCCCAGTTCGAGTACGCGTTCAGCGTCGATCAGTGCGGCAATGAAGTCATCATGCGTCAGATGCAACTGGCGCAAGTTGCGCGACAGACGCTGCAGCATCTGCACCGGCGAGGCGGTCAGCAGATGCTCGGCGTTGAGCTTCATGTTCGGCCCGTACTGACGCTGCAGCAACTCGCGACAGTCATTGGGATACAGGCGTCGGCCGCCGCAAGGGTCGAGCAAGTGATCGGCGCCGGGCACCCGCAGCAGGAAGTGTCCGGGGAAGTTGACGCCGACCAGTGGAATTTCCAGGCCGCGTGCCAGCTCAAGAGCAATCAACGCCAGGGTCAGGGGCTGACCGCGTCGCGTCTGCAAGACTTTGTGCAGCAACGCTGCCTGTGGGCGCAACGGCAGGAAGTCATCCTGGGCAAAACCCAGATCAATCATGCGCCGCAACAACGGTTGTGCCAGTTCACTGACCGGCAGCATCGGCAGGCCATAACTCACGCGCTGTTGCAGCTCTTTGAAATCGTGCAGCAGCGCCATTGGATCGACGTCTTTTTCGTGTTCGGCAGCGATCCACAGCGCGGCTTCAAACAGCGCGGGCGGTGAGCGGTGCAGACACTCGAAAAATCGTTGACGCGGACTCATTGAAATCTCCGGAGAATGCCTCGTTTTAGCCCTGTCCGCGCCATCCGTCCAGTGTCAGGCTTTGCCCTTGAGGGTTTATGCCACAAAGCACTTGTACTCTCGGGCGCTTATTCCGGTGCGCTCCAGCAATTTTCGGGCGCAAGCCTATACTGGCGTTCTACAAGAAGTGATTCGGGAGCCCAACGATGTTTGCTCTCATGCAAAGCACTCGCCTGGAATCGCTGCACCTTAGCGTTGACCCGGTTTCCGGGTTGAAGGCGGTCATTGCCATTCATAACAGTCGCCTCGGGCCAGCCCTGGGCGGGTGCCGTTACCTTGCCTATCCCAACGATGAATCCGCCGTTGAAGATGCCATTCGCCTCGCGCAGGGCATGAGCTACAAAGCCGCGCTGGCGGGCCTGCCTCAGGGCGGTGGCGTTGCGGTGATCGTGCGCCCGATACATGTCGAGAACCGGGGTGCGCTGTTCGAAGCCTTCGGCCGTTGCATCGATCAGCTCGACGGCCGTTACATCACCGCTATCGACAGCGGCACCTCGGTCGCGGACATGGATTGCATTGCCCAGCAGACTCAGCATGTCACCAGCACCACGTCGGCGGGCGACCCGGCGCCACACGCGGCAATGGGCGTGTTCACCGGGATTCGCGCGACCGCCATGGCTCGCTTGGGCAGCGATAACCTCGAAGGCTTGCGCATCGCTATTCAGGGCTTGGGCAATGTCGGTTTTGCACTGGCCGAGCAACTGCACGCGGCGGGCGCCGAACTGTTGGTCAGTGATATCGACCATGGCAAGGTGCAACTGGCGATGGAGCAGCTCAATGCGCATCCGATTGCCAATGATGCATTGCTCAGTACGCCTTGCGACATTCTCGCTCCCTGCGGCCTGGGCGGTGTACTCAACAGTCACACCGTCACACAACTACGCTGCTCGGCGGTGGCGGGCTCGGCTAACAATCAACTGACGCATCTGGACGTGGCCGATCAACTGGAGCGGCGCGGGATTCTGTATGCGCCGGATTATGTGATCAATGCCGGTGGGCTGATTTACGTCTCGTTGAAACATCGGGGCGAGGAGCTACAGAGCATTACCGCGCATCTGTCGAAAATCAGTTCTCGGCTGACCGAGGTGTTTGCCCATGCGCAGGCGGAGAAGCGTTCACCGGCGCGGGTAGCCGATGAACTGGCGGAAAAAGTGTTGTATCGCTGAAAATCAAAAGATCGCAGCCTTCGGCAGCTCCTAAAGGAACCATGCATTCCAATGCAGGAGCTGCCGAAGGCTGCGATCTTTCAAGGGGCGCGGATTACTTGGTCGCTTTTGCTGCTTTCGCGGCCTTGGCCGGTGCTTCAACAGCGTCTGCCACTTCAGCTTGCTCGACCACTTCGGCCGGTGCGTTGAGCAGTTCCGACAGGGCGTCAGGCTGGCTCTTGAACGCACGGGCAAACACATCGCGATTCTTCGCCATGTAGATCCCGGCTTCTTCCACTTGCTGTTCAGTCAGCGACGGAACGGCTTTTTGCAACACATCGGCCAGATATTCGGCCAGCTCGAGCATTTTGTCATGACGGTCAGCTTCGGCTTTATCCATGAACAAGCGCTCCAGATCTCGGCTGCTGCGGTATACCACTTCGACGGCCATTCACCACCTCACATGCCTTCACATTAAGTTGTCTTGACGACTACTGTATCCATATACAGCGAAAAGGATAAGCGAATCCCTGCGCCATGGGTAGTGGCTTTTCAATGTAGACCGGATTTGGGGTTTGTCAGGGAGGCAGCGTTGGGCCATCGCGAGCAGGCTCACTCCTGCAGGCGCGGGGCGCGGTGCGACCAAACGCCACGGCGCGGGTTTGGTGGCGGCTCGCCATGATGGCGTGGCCTCTTTTCTGCATGAAACTGCAAACGTGCAGAAAACCGTCACGTCCAACACGCATCATCCGCTCGAATCGGGCTAAGGAACATCATCGTGAAAATAAACTGGGCCGAGAAACTGCGGCAAAACGTGCATCAACTGGCCGAGTCCCTGGGCAACCTGTTCGTCGAAACCTTCCACTACCTGGCGTTGTTCGCCATCGGTGCGGTGACGGCGTGGGCGGCGGTGATGGAGTTTCTCGGGATGCTCGAGGAAGGCCACATCAAGATCGATGACATTCTGTTGCTGTTCATCTATCTGGAACTCGGGGCGATGGTCGGGATTTATTTCAAGACCAACCACATGCCGGTGCGCTTCCTGATCTACGTGGCGATCACCGCGCTGACGCGCCTGCTGATCTCCAACGTTTCGCACCACAACCCGCCGGACATGGGCATCATCTACCTGTGCGGCGGGATTCTGCTGCTGGCGTTCTCGATTCTGGTGGTGCGTTACGCCTCGTCACAATTTCCCTCGGTGAAGATCGAGAAACCGCAGCGCAAGTTAGGTGCGGGTTCTGGTGAACATCCCGAGGTCGAGAAGGGCGAACTCTAAAGCCCGGCGACTTGCCGAGGCTGGCCGAGCGATTGTGGCGGTGGCGGGGTCAGCCCGTCGCCGCTGGTCATCGCTTCGAGGATCGCCATGGCGCTGTGACCCTGTTCGATGGCGATGCCGAATTGAATGCTTTGCACCAGACGCTTGAGGCGTTTCGGGTCGTTGCGCTGTTCGGCGCTGATCATCCGTTTGGCCACGATGCGGCCACTGTTGGACAGGGTCAGCATGATGCTGCCGTCCAGGCCCTGAATGCTCAGGTTGATCTGATAGTCCGGCGCGAAGGCATCGGTAATGATCTGAAAAGGATTGTCCATGATGCGTCACCGCCTGATTGAACGTGCAGTTGTTGACCGGCCGTGATCGGGTTGGTTCGCCATACCAGACCATCGGCCATTCCGTGTCCTGTACTGGTTACTCATGCAGGAGCTGCCGCAGGCTGCGATCTTTTGCTCTTCAATGTTTTGATTTCGGTCATGAAGGTCAAAAGATCGCAGCCTCGTTTCACTCGACAGCTCCTACAGGGGGAGTTTGCAAGGGACATGCCGGGAAATTTGTCGAACAATGAACACGGCGAAAAAAAAGGCGAGCCGCTTGGCTCGCCTTTTTTTATGGCGCGTTTTCAGGGCAGGAATGAATAGATGATCGCTGACAGTGCAATCAGGCCGATCAGCACCACAAACACGTTGGAAGCCTGACCCGAATACTGGCGCAAGGCCGGCACGCGGCGGATGGCGTACATCGGCATCAGGAACAGCAGGCAGGCAATCACCGGCCCGCCGAGGGTTTCGATCATGCCGAGAATGCTCGGGTTGAACGTCGCTACAGCCCAGCAACTGAGGATCATGAACAGCGCGGTCGCGCGGTTCAGCCAGCTCGCCGACATCACCTTGCCACGGCCGCGCAGGCTTTTCACGATCATGCCCTGAAAGCCTTCGCTGGCGCCGATGTAGTGGCCGAGGAAGGATTTGGTGATCGCCACCAGCGCAATCAGCGGCGCGGCATAAGCGATGACCGGGGTCTGGAAGTGGTTGGCCAGGTACGACAGGATCGAAATGTTCTGCGCCTTCGCCGCTGCCAGATCCGCCGGCGACAATGCCAGCACGCAACTGAAGCAGAAGAACATCACCGTCACCACCATCATGCCGTGCGCCATGGCGAGGATGCCGCTGCTCTTGCGTTCGGCCTGATCGCCGTAGCGTTGTTTTTGATCAACCGCGAAGGCCGAGATGATCGGCGAGTGGTTGAACGAGAACACCATCACCGGGATTGCCAGCCACATTGTCTTGAGGAACACCGACATCGGCATTGCTTCTTGCGCACTGGCGAAGAACGCGCCGTTCCAGTTCGGTATCAGGCTGAGCGCGAGTAGCAGCAACGCCGCGACGAACGGATAAACCAGCACGCTCATGGCTTTGACGATCACGTTCTGGCCGCAACGGACGATGGTCATCAGGCCGAGAATCAACGCCAGCGAGAGGATCGCCCGTGGCGGTGGGGCAATGTGCAGTTGGTGTTCGAGGAAGCTGCTCAGGGTGTTGGTCAGCGCCACGCTGTAAACCAGCAGGATCGGGAAGATCGCGAAGAAATACAGCAGCGTGATCAGCTTGCCGGCACCGATGCCGAAATGTTCTTCAACCACTTCGGTGATGTCCCCGGAGCGCCCGGACAGGACGAAACGGGTCAGACCACGGTGGGCGAAGAAGGTCATCGGGAACGCCAGCACCGCGAGAATCAGCAGCGGCCAGAAACCGCCGACACCGGCGTTGATCGGCAGGAACAAAGTGCCGGCACCGATGGCGGTACCGTACAGGCCAAGCATCCAGGTGGTGTCGGGTTTGCTCCAGCCCTTGTGGGCCGTTGCGGATTTGCCTGTCAGGTCTACAGCGGGATTTTCGACAGCAGGTGTACGTACATCGGTCATCGTTATCGCCTCGTTATTATTCTTGCTCGGGCTCACGGTTGGCAGGCCGTCGGGTGCGGCCTGCCGGGGCGATCAGGGAATGCGCCTCAGCACTCCACCCAGTTCACAGCCAGGCCGCCCCGTGAAGTCTCTTTGTATTTGTCATGCATGTCGGCGCCGGTATCGCGCATGGTGCGGATCACCCGGTCGAGGGAAATGAAGTGGTTGCCGTCGCCGCGCAGGGCCATTTGCGTGGCGTTGATCGCCTTCACCGCAGCGATCGCATTGCGCTCGATGCACGGCACTTGCACCAAGCCACCGACGGGGTCGCAGGTCAGGCCAAGGTTGTGCTCAAGGCCGATTTCGGCGGCGTTTTCCAGTTGCTCTGGCGTGGCGCCGAGCACGTCGGCAAGACCGGCAGCGGCCATGGCGCAGGCCGAACCGACTTCGCCCTGACAGCCAACTTCGGCGCCGGAAATCGAGGCATTTTTCTTACACAGAATGCCGACGGCGGCCGCGCCCAAAAAGAACGCGACGACGTCATCGTCAGACGCCTCAGGGTTGAATTTCATGTAGTAGTGCAGAACGGCCGGAATGATCCCGGCTGCGCCGTTGGTCGGCGCGGTGACCATGCGCCCGCCAGCAGCGTTCTCTTCGTTGACTGCGAGGGCGAACAGGTTGACCCACTCCATCGCCGACAGAGTCGAACTGATCACATTCGGCTTGCCGATTTCCAACAGGCTGCGGTGCAGTTTCGCCGCGCGGCGCGGCACATTCAGGCCGCCGGGCAGAATGCCTTCGTGGCGCAGGCCTTGTTCGACGCACTCGCGCATCACCGACCAGATGTGCAGCAGCCCTTGGCGGATTTCGGCGTCAGTGCGCCACGCGCGCTCATTGGCCATCATCAGTTCGGACACGCGCAGGTTGTGCTTCTTGCACAGTGACAGCAGCTCGGCGGCGCTGGAAAAATCATACGGCAACACCACGTCGCCGGCCGGCGCGACACCGGATTCGGCTTCCGCTGCCTCGATAATGAAACCGCCACCCACCGAATAGTACGTCTGCGTGAACAGCTCGGCGCTTTCGCCAAAGGCTGTCAGCGACATGGCGTTGGGGTGGTAGGGCAGGCTCTCGTCGAGCAGCAGGAGATCGCTTTGCCAGTTGAAGGCAATGTCTCTTTGACCCGCGAGAGACAGTGATCCGGTTTCGCGCAGTTGCTGGATGCGAGGATCGATGGTCGACGGATCAATGCTGTCCGGCCATTCGCCCATCAGCCCCATGACCGTGGCACGGTCGGTCGCGTGGCCGACGCCGGTGGCCGACAGCGAACCGTACAAACGGATTTCGACACGGCGCACATCGTTGAGCAAATGCTGGTCGATCAGCGCCTGGGCGAAGGTCGCAGCGGCGCGCATCGGGCCGACAGTGTGGGAGCTGGACGGACCGATGCCGACTTTGAATAGATCGAAAACACTGATAGCCATGCTAAAGCCTTACAAGGAATGGTAGAGGAATCGCCGCCATTTTTTGTAGGACAAGCGCAATGTCGGCGATACTGCCTACCTCGGTCCGACGTGACTAACGAAACTTCCTAAGTAAGCCTTTAGCAGGACTAAACGATGAGTCGTCAATTGCATGCCCAGACCTATGTCTGGCTGCAGGTGTTTTCCTGTGCCGCGCGGCACCTGTCATTTACCCGTTGCGCAGAAGAACTGCACATCACGCCGGGGGCGGTCAGCCAGCAAATTCGTCAGTTGGAGGAGCGTCTCGGGTTTCGCCTGTTCCACCGGCGCGCGCGCGGCGTGGAGCTGAGTGCGGAAGGGCAACGCCTGGCCATTACCGTCAACGAGGCGTACGGCAGCATTGATGCGGAGCTGCGCCGACTCGACGCCGGGATGATCAGCGGGATTTTACGTCTGCGATCGATTCCGTCGTTCCTCAGCAAATGGCTGACGCCGCGTCTGCCACGCTTGCAACAGCGCTATCCGGACATCCAGTTGCGGCTGGTCGCCGAGGACAGCAGCGTGCCGTTGCATGAGGGCGACTTTGATCTGGCGATTGATCTGAACGACGGCAGTTATCCAGGGTTGTTATCCACAGCCTTGCTCGACGAGCAGATTTTCCCGGTGTGTGCGCCGAGTCTGTTGCGCGGACGTCCGCCACTGCATGGCCCGGCGGACCTGCTGCATTTCCCGTTACTGCACGACATCACTGCCTGGCGCGGCAGTTACGAATATGCGGAGTGGGAGTTTTATCTGAATGCGATCGGTTTTGAAGGGGCCGACGTACGGCGCGGGCATACCTTCAATCGGAATCATCTGACCATCGAAGCGGCGATTGCCGGTATGGGCGTGGCGATTGCCCGGCGCACGCTGCTCAATGATGAGCTGGAGCGAGGGACTTTGATCGTGCCGTTCGGGTTGTCAGTGCCCAACCACAAACGTTACGTATTGCTCTATGCACCGGGGGCGTTGAGCCATCCGGGCGTGCGTGCGGTGCATGATTGGCTGGTCGAAGAGGCGGGGATTTTTCGCAGTTTGCACCCGTTGAATGACGGGCAATTGTGAGCAAATTTTGCAGGGTTGCGAGGCGACCCAACTCCCGACCTTACCAGCGCTTTGCTTGGTTGTCCGGCTTTTTTTGCGAATGAATATTTTTCTTTTTTCAGGGGTTGAAATGTTTGGCAGTCGGGCCGATTGTTGTAACCAAGGGGTCAGGAAATTCAATTCAAGGCCCCTCGCGAGCTAGCTGAAATAAGGGATGAACTATGCAAATCCAAGTCAACAGCGATAACCATATTCAAAGTAGTCAACGACTGGAGGAGTGGGTACGTACAACCATTGAGAGCACGCTCGAACGTTATGAAGAAGACCTGACCCGTGTCGAAGTCCACCTGAGCGACGAGAACGGTGACAAACCTGGTCCCCATGACATGCGCTGCCAACTGGAAGCGCGGCCAAAAGGCCATCAACCGATTTCCGTGACCCACAAAGCCGATTCGCTGGAACAGGCGATCGACGGCGCCGCCGAAAAACTCGAGCACGCCCTGGAGCACCTTTTCGGCAAACTGCGAGGTAAACCGCGCGCCGCTGTGGTGCCAATCACCGGCAAGGCCAACGACAAGCTGTTGGCGGAAGAGTTTGATGAGAACGAACAGGCAGCGATCAACAGCTGATACGCTGATTTTATAAGCCAACCTAATGAGAACGGGCCTGCGAATGCAGGCCCGTTTTTGTTTGCGTGGCGCTTTTTTGCGCAGGGCATTAGAGGTCAGCCCCTCACCCCAGCCCTCTCCCGGAAGGAGAGGGAGCCGACCGAGGTGTCTGAAGAGGTGCATCGACCTGAAAGACCGAGTCGATTATGGATTCGGCACAGTACTTTCAGGTCGATGTATTTCTGCGGCCCCCCCAATCAGCCACCTCTCCCGGAAGGAGAGGAAGCCGACCGAGGTGTTTGAAGAGGTACATCGACCTGAAAGACCGAGTCGATTATGGATTCGGCACAGTACTTTCAGGTCGATGTATTTCTGCGGCCCCCCCAATCAGCCACCTCTCCCGGAAGGAGAGAGGGCCGGCGAGGTGCCTGAAGAGGTACATCGACCTGAAAGACCGAGTCGATTATGGATTCGGCACAGTACTTTCAGGTCGATGTATTTCTGCAGCTCCCCCAATCAGCCAGCTCTCCCGGAAGGAGAGGGAGCCGACCGAGGTGTCTGAAGAGGTACATCGACCTGAAAGACTGAGTCGATTATGGATTCGGCATAGCACGTTCAGGTCGGCGAAAAATCATCAGCATCCCCCAATCTGTCCCCTCTCCCTCCGGGAGAGGGTTAGGGTGAGGGCGATCTTCGAATTGCCGCAATTCGCATGATCTGATCAAGTACTTCATCCATCTGCTGAATTACCTCCAGATTACTGAAGCGCACGACTTCAATGCCTTGCTTATACAGATGATCTGTTCGGCGCTGGTCGTACATCAATCCCGGCGTTTCATAGTGCTGGCCACCATCCAGCTCAATCGCCAATTTCAGCTCAGTACAGTAAAAGTCCAGCACGTAGGGCGGACAGGGAAACTGCCGACGAAATTTCAGGTGGGCGATTTGACGTGAGCGCAATCTCTGCCAGAGCAGATGCTCGCAGTCGGTTTGATTAAGGCGTAACTGGCGGGCGAATTGGGCGAGGGTGGGGCGAGTTTGCATGCTTCACGATCCTTGTGAAGTTGATTTGAAATTTTACTGTAGACCATGACCCTCTCCCCAGCCCTCTCCCGGAAGGAGAGGGAGCCGACCGAGGTGTCTGAAGAGGTACATCGACCTGAAAGACCGAGTCGATTGTGGATTCCGTACAGTACTTTCAGGTCGATGTATTTCTGCAGCCCCCCAAATCAGCCACCTCTCCCGGAAGGAGAGGGAGCCGACCGAGGTGTCTGAAGAGGTACATCGACCTGAAAAACCACGTCGACTATGTATTCGGCACAGCACCTTCAGGTCGGCGAAAAATCATCAGCATCCCCCAATCTGTCTCCTCTCCCTCCCGGAGAGGAGTAGGCGGGCGACGTTCCGATGAGGGGCTTTTCAATTTCAAAACGCTACGGAAGTCTGCACATAAACCGTGCGCGGTTCCCCCACATATTTACCTTTGTTGTTGTCATCAAACGAGCGCGTGAAGTACTGCGTGTTGAAGATGTTCTTCACGCCCACTGCCACGTTCAAATCCGATAACTGCGGGCCGAAGTCGTAGCCTGCGCGGCTGCTGAACAGCATGTACCCCGGGATTTTGCCGGTGCTGCCATCGGCGCTTTCTTTGGTGGTGTTGGCGTTGTCGGCGAACTGGTCGCTCTGGAAGCTGCTGTCCAGATTGAGCTTCCACGCCCCTTCGGTGTAACCCACGCCAATCGTGCCTTTGTGTTTCGAGGAGAACGGCACGCGATTGCCTTCGTTCGGGCCATCTTCGCGAATGGTCGCGTCAACGAATGCGTACGTGGCGTAGACATCGAAGCCGGCCAGCGCCGGGCTCAAGTCATCCAGCGCGTAGTTGACGCTGGTCTCGATGCCCTGGTGACGGGTTTCGCCACGGGCGATCACCGAGTCATTGGTCTGGTTGCTTTCGTACTGGTTATCGAAGTTGATCAGGAACGCACCGATTTCCGCGCGCAACGCACCGTTGTCGTAGCGAGTACCGAGTTCCCAGGTGCGCGCCTTCTCCGGTTTCACTTCGCCGCTGCTCACACGATTGGGCATCTGGCTGTATTGCACGCTGCCGAACGAGCCTTCGGTGTTGGCGTACAGATTCCAGCTGTCGGTGAGGTGATAAAGCACGTTCAGTGCCGGCAGTGCGGTGTTGTAGTCACCCTTGTATTTGACGTTGGTCAGGTTGTTGGTCTGTTGCGACTCGATCATCTCGTAGCGCACGCCCGGGGTGATCGTCCATTTGCCGATGTCGATGCGGTCATCGACGAAGAACGCGTTGGCCTCGGTGCCGCCGCGCGTATCACGGTCGTTGCGGCTATTGGTGGTCGGGTATTCATTGCTGGCGATCGGCGTGCGATAGCGCAGTTCGTGGCCGGCCTCGTTGATGTAACGATAGCCGACGCCGACCTCGTGGCTGGTCGGGCCGAGGTCGAAGCCTTGGGCGAAACGGGTTTCCAGGCCACGTACCCAGTACTCGCGTGGCGACAGCGAGAGGAAGCTGCCCTGATCCAGATAACCACTGCGCAAGGTCTTGGTGAAGAAGGTGTTGGCGGTGAACTCGCGGCGATCTTCCTGATAGCGATAGCCGAAGTTGAACATCGTGCGTCGGCCCCAGAACTGGTCTTTGGGGCGCGTCGACTGATAGGGATCAGCATCGTAGTCGGCGACGTTCAGGCCACCGGGCATATCGGCCTTGCCTTCGTAATATTGGGCCATGGCATTGAAGCTATTGGCTTCGTCGAGCTGGTATTTGCCCTTGAGGATCAGGTCGTCGATTTCGGTGTCGCTGTGTTCACGCCAGTCACCGCCGCGGGTGCCGGAATACAGCAATGCGCCACCCAGACCATTGTCGGCGGTGCCACCGGCCAACAGATTGGCGTTGGTCTTGAAGCCGTCATGGCTCGACGAAGGGCTGGTTTCAGTCTGCAAGCCACCTTTGACGGTGGGCTCATCGGGAAGTGCGCGGGTCACGAAGTTGACCACGCCACCGACGTTCTGTGGGCCGTAGCGCACCGCGCCGCCGCCACGCACGACGTCGACGGCGTCCATGTTGCCCATGCTGATTGGCGCGAAGGAAAGTTGCGGCTGACCGTAAGGTGCGAATGGCACCGGAATACCGTCCATCAGCACGGTCGAGCGTGCCGCCAGGCGTGGGTTCAAACCACGAATGCCAAAGTTCAGCGCCATGTCGTGGCTGCCGGTGCCATTGTTTTCCGGGGCGTTGACGCCGGGGATGCGGTTGAGCACATCGCGTGCTTGAGTCGCGCCCTGACGTTCAAATTCTTCGCGGCGGATCACGTCACGGGCACCGGGATGTTCGAAGACGTTGATTTGCGCGGCGTCACCGAGCCAGTCGCCGACGACTTTCGAGGTGTCCAGTTCCAGTGTCGCTTCGCTCAAGGGTTGCAGGCTGAAGGCGTTATTGCCTTCGGCGCGCGCTTGCAGGCCGGTGCCTTCAAGCAACGCATTGAGGCCTTGTTCCGGCGTGTAACTGCCTTCCAGACCACGGCTTTGCACACCACGGGTGACTTGCGAGCCAAAGGAAATCAGCACGCCCGCTTCACGGCCAAACTGGTTGAGCGCATTTTCCAGCGACGACGGCGCGATGTGATACGCCTTGGCGTCGGCAGCCAGTGCGGCGGGCAGGGCGCTGAAGCTCAGGCTGGCGCCGAGAACGAGATTGCGCAGGGTGCGCGCCAGTGGCGTGAGGCGGGTGGGGTGCATGGTGGGTGATCCTGAGAAGGTTGAATCAAGGGGGCTTTCCTTCTCTGTCACGCCAGATCTGAAAAACGGCTCATTTATTTTTTTGCAGATCAAAAGATCGCAGTCTGCGGCAGCGCTTGCATTGCAAACGCGTCCACCCAGGTAGGCGTTGCCGAAGGTTGCGATCTTTTGATCTTTGCGGGTTAAACCCGTGCCTCGACGGTCACCCAATAACGGGTAAAGCGCTTCACCTTCACCGGCAGACTGATTTCCAGCAGATCAAGAATCCGCTCACTGTCATCCAGTGGATAAGTCCCCGAGATCAGCAAGTCGGCGACGTTCTTGTCGCAATGCAACTGCCCGCGACGATAACGTCCAAGCTCATCAAGGAAGTCACCCAGACGCATGTGCGCTGCCACCAGCATGCCGTCGGCCCAGGCACCGCTGTTGGCGTCCAACGGTCTGGCTTCGCTGACCGACGTCGAGGTGAAGTTCAGTTGCCGGGCGACGGGCAGCAGCATTGGCGGGCGTCCGCTGGCGGTCAGCTCGACCCGACCTTCAAACACCGCCACCTGCGTGCGATCGGCAAACTGCCGCACATTGAGGCGCGCGCCCTGGGTTTTCAGAATGCCCTGAGCCGTGCGCACTTCGAACGGTTGCGTGGCCGTCAGGAGGATTTCGCCTTCGAGCAAGCGGATCAGCCGCTGCGCTCCATCGACATCCGCCGCACTGGCCGTGTTGAGTTGCAACTGACTGCCCGCATCCAACGCCACCTTGCGCCGTTGGCCAATCGGGCTGCGATAGTCGGCGAGCAGCGACGGCAGCGGATTGTGCTCGCGCATGCCCCAGGTCACTGCCGAGCCGGCGCCAAGAATCAGCAGCAGTTTCAGTGCCTGGCGGCGGCTGCCGGACTTCGGCGCGTTCAACGCTGCATGCGCCAGCGGCGAAGACACACCACGCAAGCGCTGGTTGACCCGTTGAATGTGTTCCCACGCCCTTCGGTGCTCGCTGTGAGCATCCATCCACTGCTGCCACGCCTGTTGCTGGCGCGGGGTGAATGCACCTTGCTGCATTTCCATCAGCCAGTGCACTGCCTGCTCGGCCACTAGCGAGGAAAAATCCGCAGTGCGGTTCATAGCGCGAAGTAGCAGCGCAGCGCCGCTTTGTTCAGGTGACGTTTGACCGTGGCTACAGATATGTCCAGTTCTGCAGCGATCTGTGGATACGTCAGGCCGTCGACCTGCGCCAGCAAAAACGCGCGTTTGACCTGACGCGGCAAGCCATCAAGCAACTCATCCAGCTCGATCAGGGTTTGCAGGATGATTGCTTTGTGTTCTTCCGACGGCGCGACCATTTCCGGCATTTGCGCCAGCGTGTCGAGATAGGCGCGCTCCAGATCCTGACGGCGGTAATGATTGAACAAAACCCGCTTGGCGAGCGTAGTGAGGAACGCGCGTGGTTCGATGATTACCGGTGGTTCGCGGGCGGTCAGTACCTTGATGAACGTGTCCTGCGCCAGATCTGCTGCGCTGTCCGGGCAGCCGAGTTTGCGCCGCAGCCAGCCGGTGAGCCAGCTGTGGTGGGCCTGGTAGAGCGATTCGACAGGGTGGGCGGACGACAACGGTATGACTCCGGGCGCTTTCGTGACGCGGTTGAGAGCATGCGTTAGAGAACAAGAACTGTTCGCATTGTAGGGGGCGAAGACCCTGGCCGGCAATCAGATGCTTTTGCGTATGAGAATATTTATCATTAATATTGCTCGCCTGTGGGTTCGGCTTGTCGGCCGGCCATTTTCGTTTCAGGGTCGAAACATGAAAGCCAAACTCGCCACACTTCCCATGTCCTATCGTCTGGCCGTCACCTCGCGGGTGCTGGCGGCGGTGTTTGGTGGTTATCTGGTAGCGGCGCTGGCGAGTGTCACGCTGACGCTGTGGTTGCCGATGAACCGCGCCGAAGCCGTGGTGACCGGCATGACCGTTTCGTTTCTGGTCTATCTGGTGGCGGTGCTCTGGTGCTTCGCCTGCCGCACCGCGTGGTCGGCGTGGGTCGGTTTGCTGGTGCCGAGCGTGATTCTGGCAACTGTCTCTGGCGCGGCGCGCGGCTTGGGTTACGCATGAAAGAGGGTTTTCGTCAGGCGATGGCCTGGTTGCACACCTGGACGGGACTGATCTTCGGCTGGCTGTTGTTCGCGATTTTCCTGACCGGCACCCTGGCCTACTTCAAGGATGAAATCAGTCACTGGATGCAGCCGGAAATTGCGGCGCGATCAGTCAATGCCGAAACCAGCCTGACGTTGGCCGAGGACTATCTGCAACAACATGCGGCCGGCGCCTCACGCTGGCTGATCGATTTGCCCGATGCCCGTGATCCCGGCCTCACGGTGCGTTGGCAGCAGGCACCGGCAAAAACCGGCGAGCGCGGGCGCTTCGAATCGAAAACCCTCGACGCGCAAACCGGCGCTGAAGTGCAGGGCCGCGAAAGCATGGGCGGCGAGTTCTTTTACCGCTTTCATTTCCAGTTGCAGATGCCTTATCCGTGGGGACGCTGGCTGTCGACCATCGCGGCCATGGTGATGTTTGTCGCACTGATCACCGGGATCATCACCCACAAGAAAATCTTCAAGGACTTCTTCACCTTCCGACCGCGCAAAGGCCAGCGTTCCTGGCTCGACGGGCATAACGCCGTGGGCGTGCTGGTGTTGCCGTTTCACTTGATGATCACCTACAGCAGCCTGGTGATTTTCATGTCGATGGTCATGCCCGCCAGCATCGTGGCGTCCTATGGCAGTGACGTGCGCACGTTCTATGACGAAGTTTTCCCGGCCTCGAAGACGCCGGAACGGGCGAATGTCGCTGCGCCGCTGGCAGCCATGGCGCCGCTGTTGAGCAAAGCCAGTGAGCAATGGTCAGGCGGCCACACTGCACGGCTTTCGGTGAACAATCCGGGGGATGCCAATGCCACGGTAGTGTTGTCCCGGGCGGGTGATCGCATCGTCCACGATTTCGGCAGTGCCGTGACCTTTAACGGTGTCACTGGCGAAATGCTCGGCAGCACACCTGATCAACCGGCGGCGATGGCGGTGGGTGGGACGTTCTATGGCTTACACATGGGGCACTTCGCCGGTCCGCTGTTGCGTTGGCTGTATTTCATCTGCGGTCTGGCCGGCACGGCGATGATCGGCACCGGACTGGTGATCTGGCTCGGCAAGCGTCAGCTCAAACACGCCAAGAGCGGCGTCATGCCGTTCGAACTGCGTTTGGTAGAAGTGCTGAACATTGCCAGCATGAGCGGCCTGGTGGCAGCGGTGGCGATGTTTTTCCTCGCCAACCGTCTACTGCCAGTGAGCATGGCCGAGCGTGCGGACTGGGAAGTGAATGCATTTTTCACCACCTGGGGTTTGAGTGTTGTGCATGCCTTGCTGCGTCGGGGGCGCAGGGCTTGGGTTGAGCAACTTGCGTCCGGCGCGCTGCTGTTTATTGCGCTGCCGCTGATCAATGCGCTGACTCCGTGGAATCTCGCGGCCACCTTGGCGCAGGGCGATTGGGCGCTGGCGGGGTTCGACCTGACGTGTCTCGCAACAGGCCTGTTGCTGGTTTGGGCGGCGATGAAAATGCACCGCGCCGGCAACACCGTCAGGGTCAAAAGAACATCGCGCGAAGCCAGTCGGCCGGTCACGCTTGAGCAAGGGGCAAACTGATGTTGTTGCCGCTATTGCTCACTTACGCCGGGTTCAGCGCACTGTGCCTGTCGATGCCTCGGCACCACGATGAATTGCTCGGCAACAAACCGTCTGTTCGCCGCGCTCAGGCCTTGAAACTGGTTGGCTGGTCGTTGCTGGCATTGTCGCTGTGGGCGGCGGTGGCGGCGGGCGGCTGGAGTTTCGGTCTGGTCGACTGGTTCGCGGTGTTGATGCTCAGCGCACTCGTGCTGGTGTTGCTGCTGCCTTACCGCCCGCGTCTGGCGTTGGCGTTGGCCGCTGCGAGCCTGTTGGCCAGTCCGGTCGCCGCATGGGCGCTGAGCTGAAATGCTGATCGGTCTGCCGCCGGATTCACGCGACGACGAGCCACGTGGCGCGCGTGCGCATTTTCTTCAGGTGTTCCTGTCCCAGCGTTCGCAAATGGAAGCCTTGGTCAACCGGCGAGTCGGCTGCCGGGCGACGGCGGCGGATCTGGTGCAGGATTTGTTTTTGCGTTTCTGGCGCCGGCCGTTGGTGCAGGTCGAGGAACTCGGCACGTATCTGCTGCGCTGCGCCGGCAATATCGCCATCGACCATTTGCGCAGCGAAGGCACGCGCACGCGCGTCAACGAAGGCTGGCAACCGGACGCGCCGGACAGTCACGGCAGCGAGCCGCAAGCCGCGCTAGAAGCGGGCAATGATCTGCGCCATGTCGAAGCGGCATTGCGCGCGTTGCCCGAGCGCACGCGGCAGATCTTTTTGCTCAATCGCATCCACGGTCGCAAATACGCGGAAATCGCCAAAGCCATGGGCCTGTCCCAAAGTGCCGTGGAAAAACATATGATGCGCGCCCTCGAGGCCTGCAAGGCCAGCCTGCGCGAACCCGCGCCACGCACGCCAGGGAAAGCACCGTGACTCACATCGACCGCGTCAGCCCGACGCCCGCTCAGGAGCAGGCGGCTTTTGCCTGGCTGAGCCTGTTGCATGATCGACCGAGTGCTGGCGATCAACTGATTTTCAGCCAATGGCTGCGTGCAGATCCGGCGCATGCCGAGGCGTACGCCCAGGCCCAGGTCGTGTGGGAATTGAGCGAAGGCCCGGCGCAGATTTTGGCCGCTGAAGACGCCTTGGCGTTGCAAGGCTATCTCAATGCCATGGAGCGTCCGCGTCGTACGCCGCTGCTGCGTTGGTCGGGAGTGCTGGCGATGGCGGCGTGTCTGCTGCTGATGGTCAGCCTCGGTACGGGATGGCAACCGCAACGCTGGGCCGACGATCTGGGCGCTGATTATGTCTCGGCACCTGGCGAGATCCGCACGGTGACCCTGGCGGATCAATCGCAAGTGACCCTCGATGCCGACAGCGCCATCGCCGTGGACTTCAGCAAAGGTGAGCGGCATGTTCAGTTACGTCGCGGTGCCGGTTTTTTCAGCGTCACGCACACGGGTGATCCGTTTGTAGTAGCAGCGGAAAAAGGTGAGGCGCGGGTGCTCGGGACGCAATTTGAAGTGCGTCTGCAGCCGCACGGCGCGCAGGTCACGGTGTTGTCGGGACGCGTTGGCGTGAAGGCGGATCGTCAAGGCGAACAGCAGATTGTTACGGCGGGGCAGCAAGTCGCCTACGGTCAGGGCGCAGCGCAAAAACTGCATGCGGTGGACAGTGAGGCGCAACTGGCCTGGCGTCAGGGCTGGCTGACTTACTACAAGTCGACGCTGGCGGATGTCGTGGAAGATTTGCGCCGGTATTACCCCGGACGGATCGTGCTACTCAACGATGAGCTGGCAGCGCGCAAGGTCAGTGGCAGTTTCCCGAGCAAGGATCCGCAGGCTGTGTTGAGTTCCCTGCAAGGGGTGTTGGGGTTTGAGCAGCATCAGGTGTTGGGGCATCTGATTATTTTGCGTTGAGGCCACTGGCCTCTTCGCGAGCAGGCTCGCTCCCACACTGGATCTGTTATCGATAAAAAATCCCTGTGGGAGCGAGCCTGCCCGCGAAGGCGTCGGGCCCGACAACACACCCCCAAAAATATTTTCAGATTTGTGGTGAGGTAAACCCGAGTCCCATCCGTGTAGTGACTGAAACTGCGAGTCATTCGCATCCGTTGCGGTTCTACACAGGTCATAGAGCAATGAAGTCCAGGGCAAAATCGGGTTCGGTCAAACAGTGGTTGGGCGTGTCGGCGTTGAGTTTTTCGGCGTTGGCGCTGTTGCCGATGAGCGTCGCTCTCGCGGCTGAAACCGTCAGCAGTCAGGCGCAGAAACAGTTCAATTTCGCACTGGGTGCCAAGCCGTTGCCGCAAGCCCTGAACGACTTCAGTCGGGTCACCGGGCAAAGCGTGGTCTACACCGATGAAGCGCCTTACGGTCTCACTGCCCCTGCGGTCAATGGTCAGATGAGCGCCGAGCAAGCGCTGCAACGGCTGCTCAGCGGCTCGGGTCTGAGCTTCCGTCGTACCGACAGCCACACCCTGGCGCTGGAGCCAAAACCGACCGAGGGCGCGCTCAACCTCGGCGCCACCACCATCACCTCGATGCGCGATGATTCGATGAGTTATCAGCCGCCGGAAACCAGTTCGGTGATGCGCTCCTCGGCGTCGTTGCAGGAAACCCCGCAGACCGTCAACGTCATCCCGGCGCAGGTCATCCGCGATCAGGCGCCGCGCAACCTCGACGATGCGCTGGCCAACGTCAGCGGTATCACTCAAGGGAATACGTTGGGCAGCACCCAGGATTCGGTGATGACGCGTGGTTTCGGCGACAACCGCAACGGCTCGATCATGCGTGACGGCATGCCGATCGTGCAGGGCCGTGGCATGAACGCCACGGTCGATCGCGTCGAAGTGCTCAAGGGGCCGGCCTCCTTGCTCTACGGGATCCAAGACCCGGGCGGCGTGGTCAACATGGTCAGCAAAAAGCCTCAGCTGGCCCAGTACAACGCCCTGACCTTGCGCGGTTCGACCTATGGCCACGGCAAGAACGGCAGCGGCGGCACCTTCGACAGTACCGGCGCACTGGGCGATTCCGGGCTGGCCTATCGCATGGTGCTGGATCACGAAGATGAAGATTACTGGCGCAATTTCGGCACTCACCGCGAAACGTTGATCGCCCCTTCGCTGGCCTGGTTCGGCGAAAACACCCAGCTGACGTTCGGCTACGAACACCGTGAATTTCTCACGCCGTTCGACCGTGGCACGCTGATCGATCCGCGCACCAATCACCCACTGGACATCTCGCGCAACGAGCGCCTCGACGAGCCGTTCAACAACATGGAAGGCCGCTCGGATCTGTACCACTTCGAAGCTGACCATGAACTGAATGACGACTGGAAAGCTCACTTCGGCTACAGCTGGAACCGCGAAACCTACGACGCCAGTCAAGTGCGCGTAACCGCTATCGACACCAAGAAAGGCACGCTGACCCGCAGCATGGACGGCACGCAAAACGCGATCAGCACCGACCGTTTCACCACGGCCAGCCTCGAAGGCAAAGTCAATGTGCTGGGCATGCAGCATGATCTGGTGTTTGGCGTTGACGACGAGTACCGCAAGATCTACCGCGCCGACCTGATCCGCCAGAAAAGCCTGAGCACCTTCAGCTACGTCAATCCGGTCTATGGCCGTGAAGTCGCAGGCACCACGGTCAGTGCCGCCGACAGCGCGCAGACCGATGAACTGCGCAGCGATTCGGTGTTCATGCAGGACTCGATTCACCTCACCGATCAGTGGATTCTGGTCGCGGGCGGGCGCTTTCAGGAGTACGACCAGTACGCCGGCAAAGGCGTGCCGTTCAAGGCCAACACCGACAGCAACGGGCAGAAATGGGTACCTCGTGCGGGTCTGGTCTATCGCTACACCGACGCCTTGTCGTTCTACGGCAGCTACACCGAATCGTTCAAACCCAACTCGACGATCGCGCCGCTGAGTGGCAGCAGCACGGTGCTCGACGGCAGCATTGCGCCGGAAGAAGCCAAGTCGTGGGAGTTGGGCGCGCGACTGGATCTGCCGGGGAGAATCACCGGCAACATCGCGCTGTTCGACATCAAGAAACGCAACGTGCTGGTGGCCAACGCTGAAGGCCCGACGACGATCTACAGCGCCGCCGGCGAAGTGCGTTCGCGTGGTCTTGAACTGGATCTGAGCGGTCAACTGAGTGAGCGCTGGAGCATGATCGGCAGCTACGCCTACACCGATGCCGAAGTCACCGAAGACCCGGATTACAAAGGCAAGCGTTTGCAGAACGTAGCGAAGAACAGCGGCTCATTGTCGGCGGTGTATGACTTCGGCAGTGTGATCGGTGGCGATCAATTGCGCGTCGGCGCCGGGGCGCGTTATGTCGGCGAACGTGCGGGCAACGCGGTGAATGATTTTGATCTGCCGAGCTACACCGTGGCCGATGCGTTTGCCACGTATGACACCAAAGTCGAGGGGCAGAAGGTCAAGTTTCAGCTCAACGTGAAGAACCTGTTTGATCGCACTTATTACACCTCGGCGGCGAGCCGGTTCTTTGTGTCGATGGGGGATTCGCGGCAGATTTCCTTGTCCAGCACCTTGGAGTTTTAGGTCAGAATCAAGAGCTGACCCTCACCCCAGCCCTCTCCCGGAGGGAGAGGGGGCCGACCACGGTGTCTTGCGTTGTCCTCCGACCTGAAATACCGAGTCGATTATGGATTCGGTAAAGTGTTTTCGGGTCGGTGTAATGCTTACGATGTCCTCCGACCTGAAATACCGAGTCGATTATGGATTCGGTACAGTGTTTTCAGGTCGGTGTAATGCTTGAGCATCCCCCATTCAGTCCCCTCTCCCTCGGGAGAGGGCTAGGGTGAGGGGAAAGGCCTCAACGCAAAAACGCCTGGCGATATTCGCCAGGCGTCCCACCCAACACCTGCTTGAAGCGATTGGTAAAGTGGCTCGCACTGGCAAACCCACAGGCCAGCGCAATTTCCCCCAACGGCAATGCCGTGCTGCGCAACAACTCCCGCGCTCGACTCAAGCGTCGCGCCAGCACGTACTGATGCGGCGGCAAACCGAAGCTCACGCGAAACATTCGTGCAAAGTGATATTCCGATAACGCACACAAACCGGCGAGTTGCCCAAGGCTGATCGGTTCGGCCAACTGACTGTCGATGAACTCGACCAATTGCCGACGCTGATGCGGTGCGAGGCCGCCCTTTAGCCGCAAGCCCTGACGCGCGCCAACCTGGCTGAGCAATGTGTGGCTGATCAGTTCGTGAGCGAGGCTGCTGATCAGCAGACGTTCAGCGGGTTCGTCCCAGTTCAGCGTCAGTAACTGCCGAAAGCGTTGAGCCTGCTGCGGGTCTTCGAGAAAGGTCTGCTCGCGCAACTGCATTTCTCGGGGTTCGCGATCAAGCAACGTGACACAACCGAGGGCGAACTGTTCTGCGCTGAAATACAGGTGCGCGAGACGAATGTCGCCATTGATCACCCAACCCGATTGGTGATCGGCCGGCAGAATGCACAATTTGTCCGGCCCACCCTTGAGGCCCGGTTGACCACGACGAAACGTGCCGGTGCCGCCGGCGATGTAGCAGGACAGCGTGTGGTGGCTGGGCGCTTCGTATTCCTGGGCGTCGTGGTGGTTGGTCCACAGCGCTGCAGACAAGCCGTCACCGAGCTCGGCGCTGTGCACAAGGCGAGCGTTCTGCGAGCGGTTAAGGGCTTGAAAGACTTGCAGGCTATCGATTGCGGTCATGATCGGTTCTCTCCAACGCCTTGCATCCTACTCCGTAGGCGTCGCGCTGCCAGCCAGCCGGCCGACAAAAGCGCAAGATTGTGCAAGCGCTCCAACCTTCGGTGCAGCACCCTGATTCTCAATTCAGCGCAAACCTTGTGGTGAGGGAGCTTGGCGCAACGTCCCGCTTGAGTGCGTAGCGCTCACAAGTTTTTGGGGCAGCTTCGCAGCCCTTCGGGGATAAATCCCCTCGCCACAACAGCGCTTGGCATTGCCTTCGGGAGTTCTCCATTATGAATCTGTCGTTGTATCTGTTGACCGTGCTGATCTGGGGCACTACCTGGATTGCCTTGAAATGGCAGTTGGGGGTGGTGGCGATTCCGGTGTCGATCGTTTATCGCTTCGGCCTCGCCGCGTTGATCCTGTTCGTGTTGTTGCTGCTGAGTCGTCGGCTGCAACCGATGAATCGCCGCGGGCATCTGATTTGCGTGGCGCAGGGGCTGTGCCTGTTCTGCGTGAACTTTATGTGCTTCCTGACCGCCAGCCAGTGGATTCCGAGCGGTCTGGTGGCGGTGGTGTTTTCCACGGCAACCTTGTGGAATGCCCTCAATGCGCGGGTGTTCTTCGGTCAACGCATCGCTCGCAACGTGTTGATGGGCGGAGCACTGGGGTTGTTCGGTCTGGGCATGCTGTTCTGGCCGGAGCTGGCCGGGCATCACGCCAGCCCGCAGACCTTGCTGGGCCTGGGTCTGGCACTGTGTGGCACGTTGTGTTTTTCGGCGGGCAACATGCTGTCGAGCCTGCAACAGAAGGCCGGCCTGAAACCGTTGACCACCAATGCCTGGGGCATGGCGTATGGCGCGGCGATGTTGTCGATGTGGTGCCTGGTCAAGGGCATTCCGTTCGACATGGACTGGTCGCCGCGTTACGTCGGTGCGCTGCTTTACCTGGTTATTCCCGGTTCCGTGATCGGCTTCACTGCGTACCTGACGCTGGTCGGGCGCATGGGCCCGGAGCGCGCGGCATATTGCACGGTATTGTTCCCGGTGGTCGCCCTTAATGTTTCGGCGTTTGCCGAAGGTTATCAGTGGACTGCGCCAGCGCTGGTCGGGCTGGTGTTGGTGATGCTGGGGAATGTGCTGGTGTTTCGTAAACCGAAAGCCACGATCATGCCGAGAGCTTATAGCGCTGAAGTTTGAGTGGGGCTGTTGTTGAATTTCAAGTTGTGTAGTCAGTTGGAACGGGCAAGTGCATGTTTGCACTTGCCCGTTTCTTTATCCGCGCCAGACTTGTGGGTTGACCAGATCCTGCGGGCGTTCGCCGAGCAGGGCGCTGCGCAGGTTGGCGAGGGCACGGTTGGCCATGGCTTCGCGGGTTTCGTTAGTTGCGGAGCCAATGTGCGGTAGGGTCACGGCGTTTTTCAGCTGGAACAGTGGCGATTCGGCCAGCGGTTCTTTTTCGTAGACGTCCAGACCGGCGCCGCGGATGCGGTTGTTTTGCAGGGCTTCGATCAGCGCGGGTTCGTCGACCACCGGGCCACGGGAGATGTTGACGAGGATGGCGCTTGGTTTCATCAGGGCCAGTTCGCGGTGGCTGATGAGGTGGCGGGTTTTGTCACTGAGTGGCACGACCAGACAGACGAAATCGGCTTCGGCGAGCAGTTGGTCGAGGCTGCGAAATTGTGCGCCGAGTTGCTGTTCGAGTTCGGTTTTACGGCTGTTGCCGCTGTAGAGGATCGGCATGTTGAAGCCGAGGTGGCCACGGCGGGCGATGGCGGCGCCGATGTTGCCCATGCCGACAATGCCGAGGGTTTTGCCGTGGACGTCACAGCCGAAGAGGGGAGCGCCGACGCTGGCTTGCCATTGGCCGGCTTTGGTCCAGGCGTCGAGTTCGGCGACGCGGCGGGCGCTGCTCATGATCAGGGCGAAGGCGAGGTCGGCGGTGCTTTCGGTGAGGACGTCGGGGGTGTTGGTGAGCATGATCCCGCGTTGGTTGAAGTAGGCGAGGTCGTAGTTGTCGTAGCCGACGGAGACGCTGGAGACCACTTCGAGTTTTGTCGCGGTTTCGAGTTGGGCCTGGCCGAGTTTGCGGCCGACGCCGATGAGGCCGTGTGCGTGGGGCAGGGCTTCGTTGAATTGGGCGTTGATGTCGCCGGCTTTTGGGTTGGGGACGATGACGTCGAACTCTTGTTGCAGGCGCTCGATCATTGGCGGGGTGATGCGGCTGAAGGCCAGGACAGTCTTTTTCATTGCTGAGGGCTCGACGGGCTTGATTGCAAGCAAGCTAACATTTTCTCGCTTTGATTGTCTTGGTGGGCTTGGCGGCCTTTGGGCCGACCATGCTCTTGGGGGGTTGGGTGTATATCCGTTTTTTTGGTGATGGGGGATTAAGGTTTCGCCCTTACGGCGAGTCACCTTTTCCAAACGCCGAAAAGGTAACCGAAAAGGCTTTGCTCCTGCGTGCGGCCCGCTCGCTGGGGCTCGGGGTTCCTTCGCTGCGGGATTGATCCGGGCGCATCGCCTACGGTTTGCTGCGCTGCACCTCCTCTCGATGTGTTTGGCTGCGCCAAACGGTCGCTGCGCTCCCACCCCCGGATCATTCCCTCCACTCAGCCTTCCGACGTCGCCCTTGGATCAAGATCAAGGGCTGCTGTCGAGCTAACGCTCATCCTGTTGAGTGGGGCGGCTGCGCCGCGAATTTTTTGTAGGAGCTGCCGCAGGATGCGATCTTTTGATCTGGCGTTTGATCTGGCGTTTGATCTGGCGTTTGATCTGGCGTTTGATCTGGCGTTTGATCTGGCGTTTGATCTGGCGTTTGATCTGGCGTTTGATCTGGCGTTTGATCTGGCGTTTGATCTGGCGTTTGATCTGGCATTTGATCTGGCTTTTGTAGGAGCTGAGCTTGCTCGCGATGGCGGCCTGACAACCGACCAATCTCTGACTGAATGCACCCTGTCCACTTGTGGGAGCTAGCCCTGCTGGCGATAGCGGTGTGTCCGCCACCCTACATGTTGGAGTTCCCGACGCCTTCGCGAGCAGGCTCGCTTCCACAAGGCTCGGTGCTGAGGGCTGGCGAATTTCGACGTTATCCAGCACCTGACTCACCGCCAGTTCCGCGAGCATGATGATCTGCTGAATGCAGTTCACCAGAGACGGCGAGCTGTTGATGGTGATCATTTCCCGGCCACTCAGCCTTCCGACGTCGCCTGTGGATCAAGACCAGGAGCGGCAGCCGAGCTATCGCTCATCCTGTTGAGTGGTCAGAAGGGTGCGCTGAGCTTTTGATGGTTTTCTTATAACAATAAGACTTTGTTTTGTCGTGGTTTATTGCGGACTGATATATAGGCCTGTTAGTTCTGACAGGTGTGGAAGAGGACTAATTACGGCAGTCTTCTGTTTCGTAATCTTGCGATGATTAATTTCTGATAAAGGGACTTCTTATGAAAAATGAATTTTTTCTAACTTCAAAAAAACAAATGGCCGTGAAAGGTACAGCCAGTGTACTCATTGATAGTCTTGCTCCATTCACTGGAGTGGTTGACACCTTCGCCACGGATGGTGAGTACGTGGTTGTAATTGCAAAGCAGCAGTTTGATGCAAAACGATCAGCGAGCCTGCACTGCGAATTCAAGGCTGACATCACCAATGGCAAGCATAATTATGAGGAGGACTCGGGACTGCGTATTAGTTATATGCTGTCCGAGGAAGTCGAATTGGGAACTAAATTCACTCCGTATCCGGCTGTTTATGGGAGTGGGACGTTAGATGTGACTTTCGATTTAGTTAAAGGTACGTTGGCGCTTGGATTTGACCTGGATGTTCAAAACAATCCAACGGAACCACGGTTGAAAGCGAAGGGCGCATTCCGAGATGTCTCTGATCTCGATCATCTCAAGAAGTAACAGATCTGTTTTTACGCAATACGGGCTTTGCTGACTGCCATGGTCCAGCGGGACTTCCTCGTTGATCAATAGACGTGGAAGTTCCGTTCTGAACAGAGGCTGCTCTAAGGGATCAGCGGTGCATGGCTGGCAGTATCACTTCCAAATGATCCAGCCCCGATCCACCGGCAATTCCGCCAGCATTATGATTTGCTGAATCGCCAGAATCGCATTCCGCTGTGGCGGATCGACGTCAGCAGCAATGTCACTGCGCTGGCCAAAGCCTGCATCCCCCGAAAACATATTCAACTCACTTGCGAGGGACAACCGAGGCGACCCGTCGCAAACGTCCAAACATTCACCCGCGTCTGCAGAGCGCCAATTTCAGTTCGCCACCCGAGCACCCGCCAGACTTCCACTCAACTCATATGCCGCCAGTTCCGCCTGATGCGCCGCCAATATTTCTGGCAGCGACCCGCGCAAATACTCGACCCACGTCTTGATCTTCGCATCCAGATATTGCCGCGACGGGTAGATCGCGTACAGGTTCAGCTCCTGTGAGCGGTAGTTCGGCATCACGCGAACGAGAGTGCCGTTGCGCAACCCTTCAATCGCTGCGTACACCGGCAATACGCCAAGGCCCATGCCGCTGATGATCGCGGTTTTCATCGCGTCGGCGGAGTTCACCAGAAACGGTGAGCTGTTGATGGTGACCATTTCCTGGCCTTCCGGGCCGTCAAAGGCCCATTTCTCCAGCGGGATCACCGGGCTGACCAGACGCAGGCAGGCGTGGTTGAGCAGGTCGCTGGGCTTTTGTGCGCAGCCGTTGGCTTTCACGTAGGCCGGGGAGGCGCAGACGATGCTGTAGGTGATGCCGAGGCGTTGCGAGACGAAGCCTGAGTCCGGCAGTTCGCTGGCGAGCACGATGGAGACGTCGTAGCCCTCGTCGAGCAGATCCGGCACGCGGTTGGCCAGGGTCAGGTCGAAGGTCACGTCCGGGTGGGTTTTGCGGTAGCGGGCGATGGCGTCGATGACGAAGTGCTGGCCGATACCGGTCATGGTGTGCACTTTCAACTGCCCGGCCGGGCGGGCGTGGGCGTCGCTGGCTTCGGCTTCGGCCTCTTCGACGTAGGCGAGGATCTGTTCGCAGCGCAACAGGTAGCGCTTGCCGGCTTCGGTCAGGGCGATGCGCCGGGTCGTGCGGTTGAGCAAGCGGGTTTGCAGGTGGGCTTCCAGATTGGAGACCGCGCGCGAGACGTTGGCGGTGGTGGTGTCGAGTTGCACGGCGGCGGCGGTGAAGCTGCCGGCTTCGGCGACGCAACAGAAGGCGCGCATGTTTTGCAAAGTGTCCATGGGGTGCTCTCAAGGGAGATGGCAAATTGTGACACGAAGTTTCAGGGGCTGAGACCCCCGACCAAGGGATTATCTCGTTAACGGTAACAAAGATTCACAAGAATCCCAGCTTATCGCCATTGAGGGCGCCCCCTAGAATTGCGCCGATCCCTGTAGGAGCTGCCGCAGGCTCGGGCCGCGTTCGGACGATCTTTTGATTTTGGTTTAAGGGAATCTAGATCAAAAGATCGCAGCCTGCGGCAGCTCCTACAGAGGAACCCTCGATGTCCCCTCTTCTCAGGAATTCGCAGCTGTGCCGCGTCGCATCAACAGAGCGCTTTTGCCGCTCAGTGTTCTGGCTTTAATCTTCGGTCTCAGCGGCTGCATTTCAACGCAAGGCATTGCCCCGCAGGGCAAAGCGCTGGAAGCCAATGCGCTGGCCACCGACGACGCCATTGCCCACGCCGCCCGCGATGCAAACTGGCCCACCGGGCAATGGTGGCAAGCCTACGGCGACCCGCAACTGAACCGCTGGATCGAGCTCGCCGTACAAGACAGCCCGAGCATGGCCATGGCCGCTGCGCGCGTGCGTCAGGCCAAGGCCATGGCCGGCGTCGCCGAAGCGGCCGAGTCGTTGCAGATCAATGGCGAGTCGACGCTCAAGCGCCACAACTGGCCGACCGATCAGTTCTACGGCCCGGGCGAGCTGGCCAACACCACCACTTGGGATAACAACGCCGCGCTCGGTTTCAGCTACGCGCTCGACCTTTGGGGCCGTGAAAGCAACACCAGCGAACGTGCTGTGGACCTGGCGCACATGAGCACCGCCGAAGCGCGACTGGCCCAGTTGGAATTGCAGAGCAACATCGTCCGCGCCTATATCGAACTGTCGCTGCATTACGCGCAGCGCGACATCGTTGCGGCGACGCTCAAGCAGCAACAACAGATTCTCGATCTGGCGCAGAAGCGTCTGGACGGCGGGATCGGCACGCATTTCGAGGTCAGCCAGGCGCAAACGCCGTTGCCGGAAACCCATCGGCAACTCGATGCGCTGGACGAAGAGATTGCCCTCAGTCGCAATCAGCTTGCCGCGCTGGCGGGAAAAGGGCCGGGCGAGGGCGCGCAGTTGCAGCGCCCGACTCTGTCGCTGAGTGCTGCGCTGAAATTGCCGTCAGCGTTACCGGCGGAACTCATCGGCCAGCGTCCGGATGTGGTCGCCAGTCGCTGGCAAGTGGCGGCGCAGGCACGCGGGATCGATGTGGCGCATGCCGGTTTTTATCCCAACGTCGATCTGGTCGGCAGCCTCGGTTACATGGCCACCGGTGGTGGTGCCCTGGAGTTTTTGACCGGCAAGAAACTCAACTACAACGTCGGGCCGGCGATCTCGTTGCCGATCTTTGACGGTGGGCGTTTGCGTGCCGAGTTGGGTGAAGCGTCGGCCGGTTATGACATCGCCGTCGCGCATTACAACCAGACGCTGGTGAATGCGCTGAAGAACATCTCTGACCAGTTGATCCGTCGTGAGTCGATGGACAAGCAGCAGGGGTTCGCCGCCGAGTCCGTGGCCACGGCGCAAAAGACTTACGACATCGCGATGATCGCTTATCAGCGTGGCCTCACCGATTACCTCAATGTGCTGAATGCGCAGACGCTGTTGTTCAAGCAGCAGCAAGTGCAGCAGCAAGTGCAAGCGGCGCGCCTCAGTGCCCATGCTGAATTGGTGACCGCGCTGGGTGGCGGCCTCGGCGCCGGCAACGACGTACCGACTGCCGAAAAAACCCAAGCCCCGAAAACCCCGGCGCTGCTGCGGTGAACCCAAAATCTCTGGTGGGAATGCCCACCCTTGGAATGAACCGCAAAACCTGTGGCGAGGGGATTTATCCCCGTTCGGCGGCGCAGCCGTCGCAAAGCCAGTGCACGCGGTGTGACTGTGGGAATCGGGTCGCAGGTTTTGGGGCCGCTTCGCAGCCCAACGGGGATAAATCCCCTCGCCACAGGGACTGTGTACGCCGTAGCAAATTCTTCAGTTCTCGATCATTGAGCAGGATTTAATGACTCCCTTAAAAACCCAAGCCCCGAAAACCCCGGCGCTGCTGCGGTGAACCCAAAATCTCTGGTGGGAGTGTCCTCCCTTGGAGTGGACCGCAAAACCTGTGGCGAGGGGATTTATCCCCGTTCGGCGGCGCAGCCGTCGCAAAGCCAGTGCACGCGGTGTGACTGTGGGAATCGGGTCGCAGGTTTTGGGGCCGCTTCGCAGCCCAACGGGGATAAATCCCCTCGCCACAGGGGCTGTGTACGCCGTAGCAAATTCTTCAATTCTCGTTCATTGAGCAGGATTTAATGACTCCCTTAAAAAATCAAGCTCCGAAAACCCCGGCGCTGCTGCGGTGAACCCAAAATCTCTGGTGGGAGTGTCCTCCCTTGGAATGGACCGCAAAACCTGTGGCGAGGGGATTTATCCCCGTTCGGCGGCGCAGCCGTCGCAAAGCCAGTGCACGCGGTGTGACTGTGGGAATCGGGTCGCAGGTTTTGGGGCCGCTTCGCAGCCCAACGGGGATAAATCCCCTCGCCACAGGGGCTGTGTACGCCGTAGCAAATTCTTCAGTTCTCGTTCATTGAGCAGGATTTAATGACGCCCTTAAAAACCCAAGCCCCGAAAACCCCGGCGCTGCTGCGGTGAACCCAAAATCTCTGGTGGGAGTGTCCTCCCTTGGAATGGACCGCAAAACCTGTGGCGAGGGGATTTATCCCCGTTCGGCGGCGCAGCCGTCGCAAAGCCAGTGCACGCGGTGTGACTGTGGGAATCGGGTCGCAGGTTTTGGGGCCGCTTCGCAGCCCAACGGGGATAAATCCCCTCGCCACAGGGGCTGTGTACGCCGTAGCAAATTCTTCAGTTCTCGTTCATTGAGCAGGATTTAATGACGCCCTTAAAAACCCAAGCCCCGAAAACCCCGGCGCTGCTGCGGTGAACCCAAAATCTCTGGTGGGTGTGTCCTCCCTTGGAATGGACCGCAAAACCTGTGGCGAGGGGATTTATCCCCGTTCGGCGGCGCAGCCGTCGCAAAGCCAGTGCACGCGGTGTGACTGTGGGAATCGGGTCGCAGGTTTTGGGGCCGCTTCGCAGCCCAACGGGGATAAATCCCCTCGCCACAGGGGCTGTGTACGCCGTAGCAAATTCTTCAATTCTCGATCATTGAGCAGGATTTAATGACTCCCTTAAAAACCCAAGCCCCGAAAACCCCGGCGCTGCTGCGGTGAACCCAAAATCTCTGGTGGGAGTGTCCTCCCTTGGAATGGACCGCAAAACCTGTGGCGAGGGGATTTATCCCCGTCCGGCGGCACAGCCGTCGCAAAGCCAGTGCACGCGGTGTGACTGTGGGAATCGGGTCGCAGGTTTTGGGGCCGCTTCGCAGCCCAACGGGGATAAATCCCCTCGCCACAGGGGCTGTGTACGCCGTAGCAAATTCTTCAATTCTCGATCATTGAGCAGGATTTAATGACTCCCTTAAAACCCCAAGCCCCGAAAACCCGGCGCTGCTGCGGTGAACCCAAAATCTCTGGTGGGAATGCCCACCCTTGGAGTGGACAGCAAAACCTGTGGCGAGGGGATTTATCCCCGTTCGGCGGCGCAGCCGTCGCAAAGCCAGTGCACGCGGTGTGACTGTGGGAATCGGGTCGCAGGTTTTGGGGCCGCTTCGCAGTCCAACGGGGATAAATCCCCTCGCCACAGGGACTGTGTACGCCGTAGCAAATTCTTCAATTCTCGATCATTGAGCAGGATTTAATGACTCCCTTGCCCGCACCTCTGCGCTGGCTCTACTCCCTGGAATGGCGTCGGGGTTTCTTTGACTGGGCGCGCAGCGATGGCGTGACCTGGGTCTACATCTTCAAAGTATTGGTCGCCGCCTTCCTCACGTTGTGGCTGGCGATGCGGCTGGAGCTGCCGCAACCGCGCACGGCGATGATCACCGTGTTTATCGTCATGCAGCCGCAGAGCGGTCAGGTGTTCGCCAAGAGTTTCTATCGCTTCCTCGGCACGTTGGCCGGGTCGGCGATGATGGTCACGCTGATCGCGCTGTTTGCGCAAAACACCGAACTGTTCCTCGGCTCACTGGCGATCTGGGTCGGCATCTGCTCGGCCGGTGCCGCGCGTTGCCGTAACTTCCGCGCCTACGGGTTTGTCCTGGCCGGCTACACCGCCGCGATGGTCGGACTGCCGGCGCTGGCGCATCCGGACGGCGCGTTCATGGCGGCGGTATGGCGGGTGCTGGAAATCTCCTTGGGGATTCTTTGCTCGACCGTGATCAGCGCGGCGATCCTGCCGCAAACCGCCAGCGCGGCGATGCGCAATGCCTTGTATCAGCGCTTCGGTGTGTTCGCACTATTCGTGACCGATGGTTTGCGCGGGCGCAGTAAAGCCGAGGCGTTCGAGGCCAGCAACGTACGTTTCATCGCCGAAGCGGTAGGCATTGAAGGCTTGCGCAGCGTGACCGTTTTCGAGGACCCGCACATGCGTCGGCGCAATGGTCGCCTGAGCCGTTTGAACAGCGAATTCATGGGCATCACCACGCGCTTCAACGCCTTGCATCAATTGCTCGAACGCCTGCGCGTCAATGGCGAAGAACATGTTGTCGCGGCGATCAGACCGGGCCTGCAGGATCTCGCCGAAGTGCTCGACGGTTTCAGCGGTCGCGCCCTGACCAGCCCCGATGCGGCGCGTCTGGCGGCAGCGCTGGCGACCTACAAAGAAGGTTTGCCGACACGCGTGCGAACCCTGCGCGGGATCTTTCAGTACACCGACCCGAGCGAAGCCGAACAGCTGGATTTCCACACCGCCTACGAGTTGCTTTATCGCTTCGTCGATGACCTGCACAGTTATGCACAGACCCACGCATCCTTGGCCGATCACCGCCACGAACGCGAGCGCTGGGACGAGCCCTTCACCCCGCAAACCAACTGGTGGGCGGCGGCCGCGTCGGGCATCCGCGCCTCGTTCATCCTCGTTGTGCTGGGCAGTTATTGGGTTGCCACCGCATGGCCAAGCGGCGCGACGATGACCCTGATTGCCGCCGCTACCGTGGGCCTCTCCGCCGCTACGCCGAACCCGAAACGCATGGCATTTCAAATGGCCTGCGGCACTTTCATCGGTGCGCTGATCGGCTTCGTCGAGATGTTTTTCATCTTCCCGTGGATCGACGGTTTCCCGCTGCTGTGCGTGATGCTCGCGCCGGTGATCGTGCTCGGTTCGTTCCTCACGTCGCGGCCGCAATACGCCGGTGTCGGCCTCGGTTTGCTGATCTTCTTCAGTACCGGTTCGGTGCCGGACAACCTGACTGTCTACAACCCCTACACCTTCATCAACGACTACATCGCTATGGTCATGGGCATGCTGGTCTGCGCTGCCGCGGGGGCGATTATTCTGCCGCCGAACAGCCGCTGGTTGTGGAAACGTCTGGAGCAGGATCTGCGCGGCCAAGTGGTTTACGCGATCAGCGGCAAACTCAAAGGCCTGGCCTCGAGTTTCGAGAGCCGAACCCGCGACTTGTTGCATCAGGCCTACGGTCTCGCGGCCGGGGAACCGAAGGTGCAAAAGAACCTGCTGCGCTGGATGTTCGTGGTGCTGGAAGTCGGCCACGCGATAATCGAGTTGCGCAAAGAACAGGCGATTCTCCCGGTGCACCCGGCCTATGCCGAATCGCAGCCGTGGCGCCAGGCGATCCGCGTGATGGGGCGTGCGCTGGTACGCCTGTTTCTGCAACCGAACGCCAGCAATCTCGAACGCGCACTGGTTGCTGTCGATCATGCTATCAGCCGAGTTGCAGCGACCGATGAGCCGTTCGCGCCGCACTTCGATACCTCCGCGTTGCGCCGGGTGAAGAGCTATCTGCACTTCATCCGCACCTCGTTGCTCGACCCGCAATCACCGCTTGCCGCGCTTGCTCCCGCCAAGCCCGAAGGACTTGCCCATGCCTCGTGAAATCGCCTTCCACGGCGTGTACATGCCGACCATGACCCTGATGTTTTTCATCGCTGCGGCACTGGCCTGGGCGGTGGATCGGTTTTTGTCGGGGTTCGACCTGTATCGCTTTTTCTGGCACCCGGCGCTGCTGCGCCTGAGCCTGTTTACCTGTCTGTTTGGCGCGATGGCGCTGACTGTTTACCGTTGACTTTCTATCTCTGAAGAAGGCCCTGATGAAAAAGTTTTTCAGCCTGCTTGCGACCCTGCTGGTGCTGGCCCTTGCGTTGTGGATCGGCCGCACGTTGTGGGAGCACTACATGAACACGCCGTGGACTCGCGATGGTCGGGTTCGTGCGGACATCATCAACGTCGCCGCCGACGTCACCGGCGAAGTGATCGACGTGCCGGTGCGCGATAACCAACTGGTGAAAAAGGGCGACTTGCTGATGCAGATCGACCCCGAGCATTACCGTATCGCCGTCAAACAGGCGCAGTCGCTGGTCGCTTCACGCAAGTCGACGTGGGAGATGCGCAAGGTCAACGCCCATCGGCGCGCCGACCTCGACAACCTGGTGATCTCCAAGGAAAACCGCGACGACGCCAGCAACATCGCCGACGCCGCACTGGCCGACTATCAACACGCTCAGGCACAACTGGAAGCGGCCGAGCTCAACCTCAAACGCACCGAAGTGCGCGCGGCGGTTGATGGTTACGTGACCAACCTCAATGTGCATCGTGGCGACTATGCACGTATCGGCGAAGCGAAAATGGCCGTGGTCGACATGAACTCGTTCTGGGTTTACGGCTTCTTCGAAGAGACCAAACTGCCGCACGTGAAAGTCGGCGACAAGGCCGACATGCAGTTGATGAGCGGCGAGGTGCTCAAGGGTCATGTGGAAAGCATTTCGCGTGGCATCTACGACCGCGACAACCCGGAAAGCCGCGAGTTGATCGCCGACGTGAACCCGACCTTTAACTGGGTGCGGTTGGCCCAGCGCGTGCCGGTGCGCATTCACATCGATGAAGTGCCGGAGGGTGTTTTGCTGGCGGCGGGGATTACCTGCACGGTGGTGGTGAATCAGGGCGCTGTGGATAACTGATAGACCGAGTCGTCTGAATCGCGAGCAGGGGCTTCTGCGTGACGCAGATCCAATGCAGGAGTGAGCCTGCTCGCGATAGGAGCCACTCGGTATTTCAGACAAATACCGAGCAATCACGCACTGCAAAACGTCTCATGTAAATACCGCCAGACCACCCGCCCGCAAACGGATTTTTCAAACACCACTGTCGAGCGCCGATCCGTGTGCAAACCGCTCGCATCGGTCTGCTGCTCGCGGTAGCTCACCGTCGCACCGCGTTCATGCAACGCAATCATGCGTAACTCGCTGAGCGCGATGTTGAAGCCAGTTTTCTTGCCGCCAGCCATGCGGAACAATCCGCTCAAGGCTTCGAAATCCAAGACCCGGCCCAGCGGCGAAACCATGCAAAACGCCGGCGAAAACCGGGTCAGCAACCGGTCAAGCGCGTCCTGTTCTTCCGCCACGGCAAACCATCGCTCGATGGCCTCGTGTGCCTGAATCACTTCCTGAAAATATTCGTTGTCGTCAGTCATGGGGATTTTTCCTTGAGGGGTGTTGGCCTCAACAACGCCAGCACGGTTGTCGAGTCGAAGCGCAGGACGCTGATCATTGGCAGCAACGTGAGCAGCGCAGCGGCGATAAAACAGGCTCGGAAACCAGTGCCACCCGAAGCGCCCAACAGTGAGCTGAGCAGCGCCGCACCAAGGCAGAAACCGAGTTGTCGGTTGATATTCCACAGCGCACTGGAGTGGCCCATTTTGTCTGCTGCGATGCCGACAAAGGCCAACGTCTGCGCGGTGACGCTGCACAGGCTGCCGCCCAGGCCCATCAGCGCGTAAGCGATGATCAGTGGCGTGCTGGCGGGTTGTTCGATGCGCATCAGCAGCACAATGCCGAGGCATTGCAGGAGCATGCCGGCGCTCAGCAAAGGTTTGGGGCCGATACGATTGAAACTGCGTTTGCCGAGCATGATCGCCAAGCCCGAAGCGACCGCCCATGGCAGCATCAATGCGCCGGTTTGCGCCGCCCCGAAGCCGAGGCCGTGCAGGTACAGCACGGCGATCATGTGAGTGCCGGTGAACACTCCGGGCACGCACAGGTAGATCAGCATCGCCAGGCGCAGTGACGGATTTTTGATCAGTTGCAGGTCGAGGATGGCGCCGGGTTTGTGCCAGCCATCGCGCAGGTAAAGACACAGGGTCAGCAGGCTGAGCAACAGCACCAGGACGCCGAGGGTTCGGTTAGCGGATTCGCTCACCAGGCTGACGGCGATCAACAACAAGCTGAGCGCCGCAGCCGCCAACAGCAGGCCACGAGCGTCCAGTGTCGGCCGTTCGCCGGCGGGTTGATCGGCTTTCAACCAGAACAGGCCGAGCCCGAAAGCGAGCAGCGCCACCGGCAAGTTGAGGTAGAAAATCCACCGCCACGACAACGCCTGCACGATCAATCCACCCGCCGCTGGAGACAGTGCAGGCACCATCAGCGCGACCAATAAAACCACGCCAGTGAAATGCGCGCGCTGCGCCGGCGCAAACTGCCGATAGGCCAAGGCCTGCCCAACCGGCAGCAACAGTCCGCCACCGAGCCCTTGCAGCAGGCGCCAGCCGATCAGGCTTTCAGTCGATCCTGCTTGCGCCACCAGTGCAGAGCCCACCCCGAACAACAGCAGCGAAGCAAGAATCAACCGTCGCTCGCCGACCCGTGCGGCCAGCCACACGCTGAGCGGAATGATCAAGGTCAGGCCGAGCATGTAGGCGTTGGTGATCCACGCCAGTTCGGTCACTGACGCGTGCAATTGTTGAGCGATGTCGGGGTAGGCAATGCTCGCGACGAACATGTTCAGCAAGTCGAGGGCAAACCCCAACAGATACACCAGCGCGACTTTCGAGCGATAAGCCATGGCAGCTTCCCTGTGATAAGACGTGCAGGGTAGGGCGCTTCAGGTGATAGGAAAACGCTGGTTTGGCTGCTAGTTTGTCAAAATTATTTTGACAAGGAGTGCCGCGAACATGGTCAGTCTCGACCGTTTCGACACGTTCAAAGCGGTGGTTGAGGCCGGGTCATTGACCGCTGCCGCCGATACATTGGGCCAGACGCGTGCGGTGGTGAGCTTCAACCTCAAGCGGCTGGAGGAGGAGTTGGGCGTAACCTTGCTCACGCGCAACACTCGGCAACTGGCGCTGACCGATGCGGGCGAGCGTTTTTATCGACGCTGCTTGCGCACGTTGGACGAAGCGCGGCTGGCCATTGAGGAGGCTCGCTCCGAGCATTCACAGCTCAAGGGCACGTTGCGTATTACCACGACCGTCGAGTTCGCTCTGGCGCAGGTGGTGCCGGCGCTGGAGGTGTTTCGTCAGCAGCAGCCGCAACTGAACATTCACTTGTCGACGTCTTCAACCCATGCCGATCTGATCTCCGAGCGTTTTGACATGGCGATTCGTCTGGGCCGCATGTACGACTCCAATCTGCGTGCGGTGCAGTTGTCGACGTTCGAGGTGTTTGCGGTGGCCGCGCCGAGTCTGGTCGAGCGTTATGCGCCGGTTGCCACGCTGGCCACGCTGGAGTCGATGCCGACCTTGGGGCATGGGCGGGTGCCTGAGATGACCGTGACCGATCCTTCCGGGGTCGAGCATGTGTATCAGCCGAAACCGGGCACCACTGCGATCGTCGCCGACAACTCGGCGACGCTGCGGGCGTTTGCCTTGACCGGGCAAGGTGTGGCGATTTTGCCGCAATGGCTGATTCAGGAGGATTTGGAGGCTGGGCGATTACAGCGCGTGTTGACCGATTTCCGCTTCGCGCAGCAAGGCGTGTATGCGCTGTACCCGGACACCCGGCATTTGCCGTTGAAGGTGCGCGCGTTTATCGACTTCATGAAGGGCTGGGGTTAAGGGTTTGTGGTGATTGTTTTGGCCTCTTCGCGGGCAAGCCTTGCTCCTACCGGTTTTGCGTTATTCCCTGATATTCGGAATAACGCCGAGTCCTGTAGGAGCAAGGCTTGCCCGCGAAGGCGACACATGGCCTTTCGCAATGCGCCCCGAAACGTCGCCACGGCTTTTGGTGAACGGCTAGCGGCTGAGTAGCGGCCGACGTCTTCATCACGCGCCTCATCGAACAAAGTTTTCTTGCTGGTGACCTGGGTGACCCGTTCGCTGTAGAGCTGGTCGCCTTCAGCCATCTGCGCAGCATTGTTACGCCAGCGATTCCATGCTGCCTGAGCCGGGCAAACGCCGCGAAGGTCTCAAGTGCGCGCATTCTACTGAATGCACCGAAGGCACAACCGCGAGGACGCGCAAGGGTTGTTGGCAAAGGGCAGGATCGTTATATTGCCGGCCCTTTCGAGCCTGCAAGGAGCAAGCGGATGAAGTACATCGGGGGATTTATCTTCGGACTGATGTTGCTGTTCAGTACCGTCGGCGCCGTCTACCAAGGCTACGATTGGTTCGATCTCAGAATCAGAGGCCTCAAGGCTCCAGCACAAGTCTTGACCACCTCCAGCTCGAGGATGACTCATGTCGGGAGCGGCAACAGTTACACCACCACCCGAAGGGTTGCCTTTGTCACGGCGGACGGTACGCCGGTCATTCATGAGTTCACAGATGAGTTCTCCGGCGCCGTGGCGGGAGACAAGGTCAGCGTGTTCTACAACCCCGCCAACCCCCGTGAAGTCATCGCGGGCACGTTCTTTGGACTTGGATTGTTTCTGGCATTGATCGTCTTCGCACTGTTGAGTGTTTTGGGGATCAAGATAGCCTGGGAGGAATGAGTGTTTTCCCAGGCTCAGATCTGACGATTCAAGCCGAAGCGCTTCATCAGCGTTGTCTCCAGCAAACCCTGGGGCAGCAACGCCGCCAGCAACGGCAACGCCCGGCTGCCATTACCGATGCGGATCAGTCGGGGCGGTTTGCTCTGCTGTACGGCTTTCAACAATACGGCGGCAAACTCGCCGGTCGGGGTTGGGTTGTCCTGCGACGCTTTGGCCCGCGCGCGGATCCCTTCACGCAGCGGAAACCATGGCGATTGCTCGTTGATCAACTGCTCGGCCTCGTGCCCGGCATTCTTGGCGAAGCTTGATTGAATGGCCCCCGGTTGCACTTCCATCACCCGAATGCCGAACGGTGCCAGCTCCATGCGCAAGGCGTCGCTCAACGCATGCACCGCCGCTTTCGACGCGCAGTAGGCACCGGCGAACGGCGTGACCAGCACACCGGAAACACTGCCGATATTCACCACCAGCCCTTTGGCTCGGCGCAACACCGGGAACAGCGCTCGGGTGACACCGACAATCGAAAACACATTGGTTTCGAACTGGCGCTGCATGGCCGGTACGCCGCCGTCGAGCAGTGGCCCCATGGCGCCGTAACCAGCGTTGTTGACCAGCACATCGAGGCCGCCGTGTTGCTGGTTGATCCGCTCGCCGAGTTGTTGCAGTGCTTCGCCGTCATTGACGTCCAGTTGCACGGCGGTGAATCCGGCAGCGCTGAGCGCGGCCACATCGTCAGCCTTGCGCGCACTCGCCCAGACTTCGAAACCGGCGGCTTTGAACGCATCGGCGAGGGCGCGGCCGATGCCGCTGGAGCAACCGGTAATCAACGCAACGGGCATGGCGCATTCCTTGTGCAAAAAGTGGGGGAGGGAGATCAGTCGGAAAAACTGCCCTGCAAACGCTCGGCGCGGAATTCCAGGGTTTGCGGACGATAACCGGGGCGCAGTGGCGGCATTGGCAGACAGTCTTCCCAATTGCCGCCAGCCTGCAATTCACCGGGGCCACGATAGCGTGGGGCGGTGTACTGATTGTCAGCGAGGTTGACCGTGTCACCCGGTGCATAGGCTGCAATGCGCCAGCGCAGTTCGGTCAGCGGCACACTGTTGCCGTTGTTCATCTTCAACTGCAATGGGCGATCAGCCGGGCACTGCTCAGGCGCGTAGGCGATGCGCAGCTCAAGGCGTGCCAGTTGCTTGATCTCGCGGTTGTCCAGCCATACCACCCAAACGGCTACAAGGCCAAGGCCAATCGCCGCCGCCACCGAGACCGGCAAGGCCTTGGCCGGATAGCGCAGCAACAGGATCAGCCAGGTGATGACCAGCAGGATGCCGATGAACATGTTCGAGTCTCCGCAAGCACGTGAACTTCATCCTACCGAAGGGTGAGGGAAATGGACATTCAGGGCGTTGAGTTTTGCCGTCGGTCGGTACTGTCATTTCTGTCAGTAGCCAGCCACCCCCGCACCTGCTCCCATGTTTTCAGGACTCAAAATTTCCGTTGTCGTGTTGGAGCAGGTTCATGGATGCGCATTTCAGAACGCCAAGAGTTTTGTTATTCGACCCACGCGGTCTGACGACATGCGCCGTTGACTACTGGCGTGCAGACGCCAGTCTCCCAGCTGAATCCCGTGTCAACCGCACGACGTATGACACCGCCGGGCGTGCGACGCGTCAGTGGGATCCGCGACTGTGGCTGCTGCAAAAAACCGACCCGCAAACGCCGCCCAATCTGACCACGGTGTACACCTTGAGTGGTCAGGTATTGCGCTCGGACAGTGTGGATGGCGGAACGCAAGTCATGCTGTCGGGCCTAGCGGCTCAAGTGCTGATGAGCTGGGACAGTCGCGGTACTGTTCACGAAATTGACTATGACCAGATGCTGCGTCCGCTGGCGGTGTTTGAAGCGTCTGTTGCGCAGCCACGGCAATGTGTCGAGCGTTTTGTCTACGGTGCGGCGGGGCAGGGCGAGCAGGCGCGCAACCAGTTTGGTCAGTTGATCCGCCACGATGATCAGGCCGGCAGCGTGCTATTCAATAGCTTTTCAATCACCGGCCAGAATTTCGAAAGCACCCGCCACTTCGCGCTTGATCCGAACAACCCGGATTGGCCCGAACCGATCGACGAGCGTTGGCAATGGCTCGAGCCCGGCGACGGCGCGACCACTGGCTGGCGTTTCGGTGCGCAAGGGCAAATGCTTGAACAAGTTGATGCCCGAGGCCATCGGCAGCGATTCGAGCAGACCGTCGATGGCCGGTTGCGCGCCTGCCGCTTGCAGCTCAAGAATCAGCCCGTTGAGCAGAGTCTGGTCAGTGAAATCCATTACAACGCCAACGGTCAGGTCGAACAGGAAACAGCCGGCAACGGCGTGCGAACGACGTTGAGCTATCGGCCGCAGGACGGTCGGCTCATGCGACGTCACGCACATAAGGCTGACGGTGCGCTGTTGCAGGACCTGACCTACGCCTACGACCGGATGGGTAACGTGCTGAGTATTCGGGATCAGGCGCAGCCGATCCGCTACTTCGCCAATCAGCGCATCGAAGCGTTCAGCGAATTTTTTTACGACAGCCTCTACCAACTGATCGATGCGACCGGCCGGGAGGCGGGTGCAGCGTATCAGGGGCCGGGCTCGCTCGGTCGAGTCGATCCGGCAGCGCTCAGCAACTATCGGCAGACGTATCACTACGATGCCGGTGGCAATTTGCTTAAGCTCAGTCACGTAGGCGTGCAAGGCCCAGGGCGTGAGTTGCAAGTTGCCCGCTACAGCAATCGCGGCTTGCCTTTCCTCAACGGTGTACCGCCCACCGAAGCGCAGATCGCGGCGGCGTACGACGCTCGCGGCAACTTGCTGATGCTGGATCAAGGGCGCTTTGTGCAATGGAATCTGCGCAATCAGCTGCAATCGATCAGCCCGGTGCAAAGGGTTGGCGGGGTCAACGACCGTGAGCTGTATGTGTACGACGCCAGTGGTCAGCGAGTGCGCAAGATCCGTTCGTTGCAGACCAGCGCCCGCACCGTGATCAATGAGGTGCGCTACCTGCCGGGGTTGGAGTTGCGTGTCGACAGTGCTGGCGAAGTCCTGCAGGTGATCTCGGCACAGACCGGACTCAACAGCGTCAACGTCCTGCACTGGGAAGGCCCGCCACCGTCGGGAAGCAATGATCAGTATCGGTACATCTTGGCCGATCACCTTGGGTCGGCCAACCTGGAATTGGCCGAGGACGGGCGGATCATCAGTCAGGAAATCTATTACCCGTTTGGCGAAACGGCGTGGAGCCGTGAGTCCGAAGTGGGTTACCGAACGATTCGATACTCGGGCAAGGAGCGGGATGCAACGGGGCTGTATTACTACGGTTTACGCTATTACATCCCGTGGTTGCAGCGCTGGATGAACCCGGATCCCAAAGGTTTTATCGATGGAAGCAATCTCTACAGGATGGCGCTGAACAACCCGATTACCTATCTCGACAGCGACGGAGCGATCACGCGAAAACCGTTGGCCAATGGCTTATGGGAACCCGTCATTGCGTCAGCTTCCAACCGCGAAATTTCCGCCGTCGCATTCAAGGATAAAGGCGAACCGAATCGGTTTGTACCTGCAATGGGTAACCCCACCAATATCGGGAAAGCATTGCAAGTGCCTGAGTTCGGCAAGGTGGTGGTCGACACCAAGTTTTTAGACCCGACGCCCGGGCGTTATTCCAAAGCGGTCGTCAACGGCCTCAGTAATACTGCGGGGGGAGCCGAATTCATATTCACCATGGATAAGCTGACTTACTCAGGAGCAAGCAATGGTGCATTCAACGCATTGAGAATCATCGACATCGCCGCCGGCCAGATGCCTGATAAAACCAATGCGGTTTCCGGCTATTGGGCGCCTCAGGGCGGGTATGTCGATATCCCCGTCAATCCGTCCGGGACCCAGCCAGATCACGTCTTCACCCCTGCCTTCAGTGGCTGCTCGCTGACGGTCGAACAGTTGAACGAAAACGTCCTTCGAGTGCGTCACGTGGAAGGTGGCAAGGAAGATGCCCAGTTCAATAATCTGCCTCGCAGCGAGCATGGTTTAGGCCTCGGTGCGGCAATGGAGTATCCCGATTACGGCTATGCCGCTAACGACAGCGGACAAATGCAGGAGTTTAAGAACGCTTTCGCCTTCATGAAATTCGATCAAAAACAGCAGGCATGGAATATCCACTATCAGACCGTTGAGGGAACCGCCAGCATTACACGTTACGAACCGGCCAACAGGGGCTTGTTCACCAGAACCAATGCCAGTGTGTCCGCGCATGCTTCTACCAAAATCCGCCAGTCGATGAGCAAGCGTGTGGCGATTGCGCGGTAACTGACAACTGTATGAAAAAAGCCCCCGCCCAACCCACTGCGGATAGGGGACGCAGTGGGCTGGGCGAGGGCTTTTTGTCTTGCTGAGCGGTTTACTGCGCGATGGTTTTCACCGACACGCCGCGTTCGATCGGGGTGGAGCGACCGTAGATATCTTCGAAACGTTCGATATCGTCTTCACCCAGGTACGAGCCCGATTGCACTTCGATGATTTCCAGCGGGATCTTGCCCGGGTTGCGCAAGCGATGCACCGAGGCGATCGGGATGTAGGTCGACTGGTTTTCGCAGAGCAGGAACACGTTTTCGTCGCAGGTCACTTCGGCAGTACCGCTGACCACGATCCAGTGTTCGGCGCGGTGGTGGTGCATCTGCAGTGACAGGCACGCGCCCGGTTTGACCGAGATGTGCTTGACCTGGAAACGCCCGCCCATGTCCACCGAGTCATACGAACCCCACGGACGATAGACTTCGCAGTGGTTCTGGGTTTCGCTGCGGCCCTGTTCGTTGAGGGTGTTGACCATCTGCTTGACGCCTTGGACCTTGTCCTTGTGGGCGATCATCATGGCGTCCTTGGTTTCGACCACGACAATATTTTCCAGGCCGATCACCGACACCAGTTTGCCGTTGCCGTGGATCATGCAGTTCTTGCTGTCCTGGATGACCACATCGCCTTTGGTGACGTTGCCGTTGGCGTCTTTCTCGTTGACTTCCCACAGCGACGACCAGCAACCGACATCGCTCCAGCCTGCGGTCAACGGCACTACGCAAGCGCGCTGGGTTTTTTCCATCACGGAATAGTCGATGGAGTTGTCCGGGCAGCAGGCGAATGTAGCTTCGTCCAGGGTGACGGTGTCGGCGTCTTGCTCGCTGCGCTCAAGGGTCAGCAAGCAGGTGTCGTAAATGTCCGGATCGTGTTTTTTCAGCTCTTCGAGGAAGCGGCTGGCGCGGAACAGGAACATGCCGCTGTTCCAGTAGTAACCGCCCGACTGGACATATTCGGTGGCGCGTTTGACGTCGGGTTTTTCGACGAAGTGCGAGACGCGGCTGACGCCTTCGGGCAGCAGCGAATCCGCCGTGGATTTGATGTAGCCGTAACCGGTTTCCGGTTTGGTTGCCGGCACGCCGAACAGCACCATTTCACCATTTTCGGCAGCGACGGTGGCCAGCGCCAAGGCGCGTTGCAGGGCTTTCTGGTCTTCCAGCACGTGGTCGGCCGGCAGTACCAGCATCAACTCGTCGCGACCTTCATTGACCAGCATCATCGCGGTCAGCGCCACGGCTGGCGCGGTGTTGCGGCCGAACGGCTCCATCAGGATGCGCTGGCATTCCAGATTGCGGTTACTCAACTGCTCGTTGACGATGAAGCGGTGATCCTTGTTGCAGACCACGATCGGGGTGTCCATGCCTTCAAACACCAGGCGCTCGAGGGTCTGCTGGAACAGGGTGTGTTCGCCGGTCAGGGCGAGGAATTGCTTAGGGAACTGCTTACGCGAAAGCGGCCAAAGACGTGAACCGCTACCACCTGACAAGATCACCGGAATCATATTGTTTACTCCATAAAATCGATTGGTTAGAGGCACGAACGCTGTGTCGTTTCACTCTTGTTTTTGTCTCGTATCCGAACGGTCACTGCGATCCCCTGTAGGAGTGAGCCTGCTCGCGATTGCGGTGGGTCAATCAACACATTCGGTGAATGTGAAACCGATATCGCGAGCAGGCTCACTCCTACAAAGGGAGCTGCGTCAGTTCGGGAAATTTGTTAGCGGGTCGACACCGGGCGTTTTACCCAGACTGGCGACAGGCTGCTGCCGCTGCCGGTGACGTACAGCACCGCAGCCTCACCGCGCTCCAGCGCGACCGGCTTCACGTCGCCGACTTTCTTGTCGCCTTCGTACAGCGCCAGGCTGACTTTCACCGGGTTGATTTCACGTTCGCCACGGCCCTTGGCGGCGACGTTCGGCACCACGTCGGTCTTGCCGTCGGCGGTCTTCAGGGTCAGCGGCTTGTCGCTGAGGTTCTGCACACGCACCAGGGATTTCTGCTTGTTCTTGAACGGCGGTTCTTCGATCAGTTGCGGCGCGCCGGAAGCGTTGTTGACCAGGGTGTAGTAGTGGTCACCAGCGAGTTTCACCGGCAGGGTCTGGCTGCCGACCTTGGCGCTGTAGTCGCCACCCGGCATGAAGCTGAAGTCGCTGCTGGCCAGTGGCGCAACGTCGCTCAGGTTGGTGCTGCCCACGGTGGCGCTGATTTCCGCGTTGCTGGCGTTGTAGACACGGACGAAGGTCGAGCCTTTCGGTGCGGTCGGGCCGTAGAGCGCGGCGTCGCCACCGGCAAAGGCAGGCACGGAAAGCACGCTGAGGCCAGCAACCAGAGCGAAGCTTTTAGCGAGACGACGAGGAGTAGTCGTGAAAGTCATGGTGTTACCTCTCTTTCAGTTTTGCGCCCGATCGGGCGTCTCGGATTTAGTGTTGATTGCTACGTTTTGTTGGCGCGCGCCGGCTTGTTTAAGCTCTGCGACCCACTGCGGGTCGGCGTCGCCGATTTCGTTGTTCACAGGCAGATATCGTTCAGGAAACTCCCAGATCAGCACCTGTGGCGGGCTGTTCTTGAAGTCATCGCTTTTCAGGTAGCTGAGCATCGGCAGGATCGGCCCGTGGCCGTCTTCGGCGTAGCTCACCACGTCGCTGTGCAGCGCTTGTTTCAGTGCACCGACGAAGTTCCAGTTGGGGTTGGCGCTGTAGCTGGTGCCGACCAGTGCCACCGGCACTTCATTGCTGGCGAACAGCGCGTCGTCACCGGCAGGCTGATCGCCGGCTGCGACGGTGTTGCGCTTTTGCAGCGGCTCTTGCGCCGGCATCAGGTTTTCGAACAGCGGATCGAGCGGAAGGAACAAGCGCAGATCGCCCTTGTGCGTGACCTTCTCGGCCGGCGTAGTAACGAAGCGCTGCGGCTCGCCGCTGAGCGGGAACTTGTCGGCGATGGTTTTCGCCAGGGTGTTCGCCGCAATCTCGGCGCCTTCCGGCGTCCAGTGCGTGTCGGTACGCAGGAACACTTGCTCACCGTTCTGCTTGGCCTGTTGGAAGGGCTTGAGCAGGTCAGGGGCGAGGATCTTGTCGGCCGCGACGCGGTTATGGAAATCCTGATAAAGGTTGGCGTGAATGCTCGCCGGTTTCACGTCACCGAGATGTTCCGGGTACAGGCGAACCTTGGCCGGCACGATCGCCATCACCAGTTTCACGCCTTTCGCTTTGAGGGTCTGGCGCACGCCTTCGACCAGCGCGTAGTTGCCTTGCAGGTTCAACTCTTCGTTGACGATCGGGTTGAATTCTTCATCGCTATACAACCACTGATCGCGACCGAGCACGACGCCCGGACGACCTTCGTTGAACAGTTTGAAATCCAGCGCGGCCCAGAGGTTGGTACCCAGACGCTTGATCGGGAATTCATCGTCGTAGTGAGTTTCCACAGCCTTGGTCCAGCGGCCGTTGAGCACCGTTGCATCAGCGTTGGTGCTGAAGCCGAAGAAGCTGCGTACCGACCACAGACCGAGGACCAACAGGGTCACCAGGAACAGGGCGATGTAGAAGATGCGTAATGAGCGGGTCATGTCAGATCCCTCAGAACTGGAAGTAAAGGAACGGCGAGAAGCTTTGCGCCGAGAGTTTGAGAATCGAGGCGATGAACAGCAGCAGGATCAGCCCGCGCATCACATAGCGCGACCAGTCCGCGCTCCAGTAGGCCGGTTGCACCTGGGCTTCGACGCCGACGGTGTAGCCAGGCTCATGGATGTTCGCCGGGTTTTCGCCAGGCGCTGCCTTGATCATTCCCGGAGTCGCCGTCGCTGGGCCGTTGGCCTCGACGTTGACTTCAGGTTTGACCTTGGCCGGCGGCTGGTTGGTGTACAGGTCACGCAGACCGAAGAACGCCAGCGTCACGTAGGCCACGACCAGAGTCGCCACTTGCAGGCCGGTGAGGCTGGCCTGATTGAGTTCCGACAGCGACCAGTCGCCGAAGCTGAACATCGCGCCGTACATGCGCCCGGCAACGTGCAGGTTCTCGGCTCGGAAGATCACCCAGCCCATGACCACGAGCAGGAAAGTCAGCGCCCAGCGGATCGGGTTGAGGCTGCGCGGCGAGGTGTTCAGGCCCAGCGCTTTTTCAATCGCCAGCCACATGCCGTGCCAGGCGCCCCAGACGATGTAAGTGATGTTCGCGCCGTGCCACAGACCGCCGAGCAGCATGGTCAGGAACAGGTTGCGATAGGTCATCAGCGTGCCTTTACGGTTACCGCCGAGGGTGATGTACAGATAGTCACGCAGCCAGGTCGACAGGCTGATGTGCCAGCGGCGCCAGAACTCGGTGATCGACTGGCTGATGTACGGCTGTTTGAAGTTTTCCATGAAGCGGAAACCCATCATCAAGCCCAGACCGATGGCCATGTCGCTGTAACCGGAGAAGTCGAAATACAGTTGCGCGGTGTAGGCCAGCGCGCCGAGCCAGGCGTCGCCAGTGGTCGGGTTTTGCAGGGCAAAGCAATGGTCGGCAACGACGGCGAGGGTGTCGGCGATGAAGACCTTTTTGATGAAACCCTGCATGAACCGCGTGCAGCCCTCGGAGAATTTATCGAGGGTGTGTGTGCGGTTGTTGAACTGATCGGCGAGGTCGCGGAAACGCAGAACCGGGCCGGCAATCAAGTGCGGGAAGATCGCCACGAACGCGGCGAAGTCGATCAGGTTGCGCGTGGCCGGGGTGTCGCCGCGATACACGTCGATGATGTAGCTGATCGATTCGAAGATGTAGAACGAGATACCGATCGGCAGCAGTACGTGGGTGAGGATGAACGGCTCAAGACCGACCGACGTCATCATCGCGTTGATGCTGTCGACGCCGAAGTTGGCGTACTTGAAGTAGCCGAGGATGCACAGATCCACCGCGACGCCGGCCAGCAACCAGCGCTGGGCCGGTTTGGTGCGAACACCGGCGGCACCGACTTTGAGGCCGATCCAGTAGTTCCACAGCGTGACGGCGGCGAATAGCGCGAGGAAGTCCACGCGCCACCAGGCATAGAACACGTAGCTGGCGATCAGCAGCAGCAGGTTGCGATAGCGTTGCCCGCTCAAGTAGTACAAGCCGAGAAAGATCGGCAAGAACAGAAACAGGAACACGTTGGATGAAAATACCATCCCGATCTCTCCATGTTTGAACCAACAGTCAAGGGCCAAAGCCCCCCCAAACCCCCCGTGGTAGTGGAGGGGTGAAACGGTGTTTCTGTCAGGGTCGAGCAGGGCCTTGAAATCTTTCCCTCACCCCCCGCCCTCTCCCGGAGGGAGAGGGAGCCTGATCTCCAGGGCTTTCAAAAATGGAGATCGACTCGGTATTTCTGTGCAGCCTGATCTTGGTTGTTTTTCAACGCCTGAGATCGACTCGGTATTTCATTTCGGCGTAACTCGCACAGCCACCTCAATCAGTCCCCTCTCCCTCCGGGAGAGGGTTAGGGTGAGGGGCTTTGCTTCATGAGCCTTTGTTGCCCTTTTCATGGGACGGGTCGTAGACCTTGGTCAGGTCCCCGCCGAGGCGGAAGGTCTTGAACGGCTGCATGCCGCGCTTTTTCTCGATCACATCCGCCGGGCAGGTGTAGAGCGTGCAGAATGGTTCGAGCCAGGCGAATTTCATGTCCTCTTTCAAGTCGGTCATGTCCTGCTCTTTGCCGTTCTTCTTCTCGAATTCATCCGGGTCTTTCACTCCCGACAACACTCGATCACCCAGGCGTTTCAGCGCGCCGTTGTTTTCCTGACGCAAATCGACACCGTTGACCTGAGCGAAACTGGCGATCATCGCCAGCGGCGGCAGGGCATAGTTGTGATAGGCGAGGGCGCGTTGCTGGCGCTTGAGTTCGTTTGGCAGGAAGCCGTCGGCATCTACCTGATTGGCACCGACCTTGTATTCCTTGACCGCCCAATCGAACAGGTCACGGCGGTTGGTCGCGACCGACGTCGCCATTACCGACCAGGCTGCCCAGTACGAGTGGTTGTTGGTTTTTTCCAGCGGCAGGTTGTCCCAGTCGCTGACGACTTGGTCAGCCATTTTGCTGAACCAGGCTTCGATCACCTGCGCTTCCTGCTGATGCTGCGCCAGCGGATGCGAGTCGGAGAATTTCAGGCGAATGTACGAAGAGGCCATGCTGCCCAGCGCCCATTTGCGCATCGACTTGCCGGTGTGGTTGAAGTCTTTCGACATCAACGCATCAGCCTTGGCCCACGCGGTCAGCCAGTTCAGCGTGCAATCGAGCTGTTCCGGACGACCATCGCGCATGAACTGCATCACCCGTTTGGCGGTGCCGCGTTCCAGCGTGGTGATGTCTTTGGTGGTGTCTCGAAAGGCTTTTTCCGACTGCACGTTCAGTGTCGAACGGGCCTTGTCCGAGCCTTCGTATTTGCTGCGAAATTGCAGCGGGCCGGTGTACGGCGTCGGCATTGCATCGCAGCCTTCGCTTTTGTCACCGGTCTTGAATTTATCCACAGGCGCAAAGTAACCCTGCGGTGGACGCAGTGGGGCGGCGGCCTGAGTGGCCCCGGCGAACATCGCCAGGCTCAACAGGGTGGGGGCCAATAAAGATTTCAATTTCGGATTTCGCATAGCAGACCTCATTGCCCGACCTGAGCGGTTTGTTGCCCAGCACCCGGGAATACGTTGCGTTTGCAGATTTTCGCTTCGACTTTCTGTGGCGCGGCGCCCGCTTCCGGGCCCTGAACTTCGACCGCCAGCAGGTTTTGCGAGGCCCAGTCTTCGTCCGTGCGCAACTCAAAGGCGAAACGACCGTCGGTGTCGGAGGTTTCCGGTTTCTCGATCTTGATGTCCTCGTGGCGACCGTTCATGTACCAGAGGGTGGCTTGCAGGGTTTTCACCGAAGTGTCGGCGAAGCGGATGTCGACCTGATGGCTGCTGTTCTGCAGGTTCAGGTTCTTGCTGTTGACCAGCAGTTCTTGTTTGCTGCCCGCTTTCAACGTAGTGCTGGCGGACATCTGTGCATCTTTGCCTTCGCAGCCGTTGTCGAGCAGGGACATCATCTGGCGATAGATGGTTTCCTGGTCGAGGCGATACAGCGGCGAGAATTCCCAGATGAGAATCTTCGGCGGAGTCTTCTGGAATTCGTCGCTGCCGAGGTACTGCAGCATCGAACCTTCCAGACCGCCGCCGGGGAAGGCGACGTTGAGAATGTCGGCGCCGATGGCTTCTTCGAGGAAGCCGGCGAAGTTGTAGTTCTTGCCGCTGTGCGAAGTACCGACCAGGGTGATTTGCGGGTTGCCGGAATCGCCGAACAGATCGCCATCGCCAGCCTCGCCCTTAGGCTCGGTGGTGAACTGGTCCATGTACTGGATCGCGTAGCTGGTGCCGCACAGTTGCCCGGCCATGTTGTGCAAAGTGCCGGTCTTACCCATGCGCCCGGAGCGCTTGGTCTCGAATTCACGCTTGGGCACGTCGGCGAAGGCCGGGATCTGCTTGACCTTTTCGGCAACGATTTTTGCCGTGCGCTGCGCGCCGTATGGCGTCCAGTGTTGGTCGCCGCGGAAGTAGAAATCGTGGGCGGGCAGGGTGTCCGGCAGCGATTCGTTGGTCAGCGGCGACAGGTCTGGCACCACATAGCCCATCTTGGCGAAACGGCCGAGCATGGTCTTGTAATTGCCCAAAGCCTTCTCGTAATCGAACGCGGCTTTTTCCTGCGGGTTGAGCTTGTTGCGGTTCACCAGGCCACGGGTCGGCTGGTAAACGATCACCAATTCAACGCCTTTGGCCTTGAACGCATCGTGCAACTGTTGCAGGCGTTTGTAGCCGGCCGGCGTGGTGTTGAACTCGGTGCGCAGGTCTTCCTGGGTACGGAACAACCAGTCGCCTTGCGCCTGCACCAGCGTGGTGAAGTTCTGCTGATAACGCGTGGTGTAGTTCTTCGCGTCATGCGCAGCCGGGCACAGGTTGCAGCACGGTTCGGCGCTGAACTTTGGCGGCGTGGCAGCGGCACCTTCATCGGCGCGGGCGCCGTTGCTGGCCGCGAGAATGCCCACGGTCAGGGCCGACAGGCTGAGTAATTTGATCAAGTGTGGGTGCATAAAATTATCCTCAGTCCTGCATTTCGGTCTGGCGTTCGACAGGGTCGATCAGCACGGCTTTCTGCTGGCGCACCAGCAGGTCGAGAATTTCATCCTGGCGCTCACCGAGGATGCCGTTGAAGCTGATGCCACTGGATTTGGTCGGCGCCAGCATCGACACGCGATACAGCTCGACGCTCAACGGCGAATCGATCGACAGCGGGCCGCTGCCATTGGCTGCCAGTTCACCGCCAACGACGATCAGCGACACCTGCGCATCGAACGGATCGAGCTTGATGTCACGGTCGGTGTCGGTGAGGTCTTTGATGTGGCCGTAGACGCCGGTCAAACCGTTGGCCATGGCGACGTTTTCGTAGAGGCGGATGTTCACGCTGTTACGAATGCGAATGCCGTGGCGCTTGTTGCTGATGACCTTATTGCCCCACAGCAGGTTGTCGGCGGACTCGTAGAGCGTGATGCCGTCGGTGTGGTTCTTGTAGATCTCGTTGTAGGCAATGATGTTGTTGACGCTATTACGGTCGATCACCAGGCCCGAGAGGTGGTTGTCGAAGCTCTTGTTGTTGAAGATGAAGCTGTCGTTGACCTCACGGGAAATAATGATCCCGTGCTTCTTCTTGGTGCCGTGCACGGTGTTCTCGGCAATGATCAGGCCGTGGGAACGGTCGTGCGGGTCGATGCCGTAGACGATGTTGTCTTTGTAGGTGTTGCCCTTGACCACGAAGTCGCGAGTCTCGTAGCAGTAGAAGCCGTACCACATGTCCGAGAACTCGGAACCGACGATCCAGCCTGTCGGCTCAGGACGCTTGAGCACCTTCGCCATGTTCGGCGTGTACTGGGAAATACTCACGCCGTACGACTTACTGTTGGCGTAGCCGAAACTGGCCATCTTGCTGTTGACGATGTAGGTCTCGGTGCCACCCCAGGCCAGCAGGAACGGACGGAATTCCTTCGGCGAACGGAAGGTGGCCGGGCCGTTTTCCTTCTCGCGCCAGCCGGTGATTTTGGTGTCGCGCACGAACAACTGACCATCGTTGACGAGGAACGAGCCGGCTTCTTGCGACAGGCGCAATTCCTGGGTCTGGCCATCGATTTCGAGGATGCCTTTACGGCCGACGACGATCGGCAACTTCGACAGGTACACGCCCGGCGAGGTCTCGCTGAAGTACTGCTTGGGCAGTTTCTGCGCCAGCTCTTTCAGGTTGATGTAACCGTCGTCGACGAAGATCGCTTGCGGGATGCCGTGCTGACGCACCACCCATTCGGCCATCTTGTTGTCGCCGCCGATGAAGTCCTTCAGCGCGTCTTCCTGCATCATCCGGCGCACGCTGATCTTGCCCGCTTTGCTGCGGACGATCTTCGCGGCAGCGGCTTCGGCGGTGTAGCCGGAAATGTCCGGCAGTTTCGGCGCGGCCAGATTCAACGCGTCGGTTGGCGCGCTGCTGACGGTGTAGGTTTTGGCCTGTTGCAGCTCTTTGGCCATGGTCGCCGGCTTGCCCGGTTGCGGTGCGGCCGGTTCAACCGTGGCGAAGGCGCCGGCGCTGGCCAGCAGCATCGCGCCGGCCAGCAGGCTGAGTGAGCCTATCCTGGTGCTGATCATGTCGGGCACTCCCTTGGCGGTTTGCATCAGAAGCGCCAGATCACGTCGATGAACGCGCGGTGCATGTACGAATCAACCTGCTTGCCGTAGGCATCGCCCGGCTTGAACACACCGCCACGGAAACGCACCAGCGCCGAAGGTTCGTCGATCGACTGGCTCAACGCCGCCGGCAACAGGCCTTGCTTGAAGTATTTGGTGACGACCAGGTCCATCTCCTGGCCGAGATCCTTGTTGCCGTCTTCAAGCGGCAAAGAGGTGCTGGACAGAATCGCGCCGGTCGCATCGTCGGTGTTGTTTTCCACCGCGTTGATGCCGTTGCTGCCCACCGGCTTGTTGCCGTCGACACGCCAGAATTTGTGGTAGATCAGGCTGGCGTCGTATTCGTCGTTGACCATCCACGAACCGAACAGCGTCGCGGTCTGCATGTTGTTCATTTCGCCACGGAAGGCTTCGCCGAAACGGTGAACCCGCGAGCGCGTACCGGTGTAGTTGGAGCGGTTACTTTCCAGACCGTTCTGCTCGTAATCAGCACTGGCGCGGGCATACGCACCGCCGACTTGCCATTGCGGATCGAGGCGCAGACGCACACCGATGTCGGTGGCCCAGCCGTTGACGTCTTCGCTGCGTTTGGCTTGGGTTGGAGCGCTGCCGTCGGCGTTCAGCGGGTTGACTGTGTCGCGGTCGCCACTCATGCCGGTGATGCTGCCCCAGTAGTTGACGGTGTTGGTGTTGCGCCAGTTGTAGGCGTCGCTGTCGGCGGTCAGGCCGAGCCAGCTGATGTCGCCGTTCTGGGTCTTGTCGAGCGAGTCACGCGGGACACCCGGCTCGGCGTAATCGAGTTTGCCGTCATCGTGTGTGTGGTGACCGCGAATGCCGACCCATTGCCCCGGCGTCCACTGGTAAGCGGCGTCGGCGTAGGCGTGCAGGCGATCCTTGTCTTTCGGCGCCAGCTCTTTGAGGTCGGTGCGGTATTCGCTGAAGCGTTCGGCAACACCGGCGTTGGCGCGCAACAGGGTGGTGTCGAAGGTCCAGTTCAGCGCTTCGATGTTGGTGTCGCGCCACTGGCCATCGTCATTGCGCAGACGCTGGCGACCGAGCTTGAGCATTTCGCCCGGATACGGCGTGAGCCCGCTGTAGCCGACCCAGAACTCGCGCATCGCCAGGTAGTTTTTCTTGGTCTTGCGATCACCGTTGTCGGTGGTCTGCGTGCCGTCGGTGTCGGACTGTTGCAGGGTGTCGGTCTCGATGATGTCAGTCGAGGTCACGGCCTGGCCCATGGCGTAGGCGCTCCACGCGCCGCTTTCGCCATAGATCCATGGACGCAGGTCGAGGCCCACGCCGTTGACGTCGCCACCGGGTGCGGTGCCGAGGTCACGGTCGTCTTCGGACTGGCCGGTGATTTTCACTTCGAGGCCGAAGTTTTTGGTTTCAGTCATCGCGGCCAGTGTCGGGCAAGACCAGATCAGCGCGAAGGTGAGGCCAATACCGGCCTTCACGAATGGATTCAACTTCATAATTTTTCCTCGCCGTCTTCTTCTTGCAGGGCGTGCAGTTGCAGCGTGTTCTGGTTCAGAGCGCCACGGCTGGCTTGCTCCTGTTGCAGCAGACGCTGGGCTTGGGCCAGACGCTCGGGCGGCAATTGCGCGGCGAGGGTGGTCGCCAGCTCATCGGCTTGCGGGGTGTTTTGTGCCTTGGCCAATTGGCTGAACACGTAGGCATTGACTGGGTCGGGCTGGGTGCCCTTGCCTTGGGAGAACAGCTGGGCGATGGCGAAATCGGCGCTGTTCTGGCCGTTGCGTGCAGCGGTCAGCAGATGGTCGAGGGCCTTTTGCGGATAGACCTTGCCGAGGTAGCCACGGCGATAGATCTGCCCGAGGTAATAGTCGGCGGCGACTTCGCGGCCGACGGCTTTCTGGAAATGTTCTTCGGCAACTTTGGCGTCGGCCGGAACCATTTTGCCTTCGTAGTAGAGCTTGCCCAGCAACAGCTCGGCGCGTGGCTGGTCGGCGGCGCGGCCGTTGTCGAGGTACTTCATCATCTGGTCGACATCGCCCAGTTCCGGGTAGTCGTAGAGCAATTGCGCGAGGGTTACCCACGACGCCGGGTAGCCCGGAGCAATCGGCTCGAGCAACGACTGCGCGGTTTTCTCGTCAGTCTTGCCCAGGGTCGAATCGGCCAGTACACGGGCCACGGAATCGACGCGCTGCGCGGTGACGGTGCCACGGGCGTGACCGGCCTGCAGCTGCTTGATCAGCTCGGCCTGTTGTTCCGGCTGGGCACGTTTCTGATAGACCGTGGCCAGTTCGACGTAGCAGATGTCGGTGGTGTTGAGCGCGGCTTTGCAGATTTTTTCCACGTCATCCAGGTGCTGGTCGTAAGTGCCTTGGGTGCGATACAGCAGCACCTGCGCCAGACCCGCTTCCGGGTAACCGGATTTGCGCCACTGATCGATCTGCTGCTGCGCGTTGATGTTGGGGAAGCTGTGCGGGTATTGCAGGTAGAGCATCGCCAGCGGAATCAACGTATTGCCTTCGCCATTGGCGGCGGCTTTTTTCAGCAGGCTTTCGGCTTCGTGGTGCTCGGCTTCGGTGGAACCCGGTTTGGCCACCAGCAGGCGACCAAGACGCGCCTGCGCGCGCGGCGAAACACTGGCGGCGGCGCGATAAGTCGCTTCGGCCTGTTTCATTTGCTCGGGGTCGCGGCTGTCGACCTGGATATCGGCGAGGCCGACTTGTGCTTCGCTGTAACCGAGATCGGCCAGTTGCTGATAATTCTGCGCAGCGGTAGCGGTGTCGCCACGCTTGAGCGCTTCGTTGGCCAGACGCTGATCGGGCAGGCCGGCGCAACCGGCCAGACTCACCGCCAGTGCCAAGGCACACACCGTTCCCTTGTGGGAGCTGGCTTGCCAGCGATTCAGGCGACTCGGTGTTTCAGCAAGACCGCATTGATCCAATCGCTGGCAAGCCAGCTCCCACAGGGATCGCGGTGTTTTCAGGATGGGTGGAGTAGTCACAGGCATGTCCTCGACTTAAAGACCGGCAGCCATGGCTTTGTCGATCAGCCAGTTCAGGTTCGGTCCACGGTCGCTGTTCACTTCCACCGGGCGACCGGCGAGGCTGCTGTCGAGCGGCTCGTCAGGCTGGATCTGCACGCGGATGTCGGAGGACAGGTCAGCACTTTTCAGGCTGGTGCTGCTGACGATCTTGCCGGTGCGGGTTTTGTCTTCGCCGGCGATCTGGAAGCTCACCGGGGTGCCCGGACGCACGTCGCCGAACTGGCGATAGGAGAAGCGCGCATCAACCGTGGCCTGGGTGTTGCGCGGCACCAGCGAGAAGATCACGTCGCCCTTGCTTGCGTATTGACCGTCGGCCACCAGTTGCTGGGCCACGGTGCAGTCGCAAGGGGAGGTCAGGGTGCCGGTCATTTGCTTGCCGAACAGTTCTTCAACCTTGGCCGGGGCCAGTTGGTCTTCGTCCAGATGGCCCTTGAGCACGTCGAGCATGCTGGTGCTGAAGGTCGCCAGTGGCGCGCCTTTCGCTGCAACGCCGTCAGACTTGACCAGGCTTTGCACGGTGCCGTCGCGCGGCATGGTGATGTTCATCCCCGGCACGCTGACCAGACCGGCTTGCGCATGGCTGACGAAGTACATGCCGTACACCGATTTGAAAATGAAACCCGCCGCGACCAGACCGACTGCGAAAATGCCGGCGCTGAACGTCACGGCTTTCAGGCGGCCGAACGGGGTCATGCCGGAGCCGCCGTCCTTGACCTTGCGTGCCTTGGTGAAGTTGTCGCGCTGCAGAGTCGCCAACACTTCGCCGATGCTGACGATGTCGCCGGCCAGGTGCGACGTGATCAAGTGGCGCAGGGTGGAAATGTCCTGCTGCTCAAGGTTCTGGAACTGGCAGCCAACACGGCCGGTCTGGCGGTCGTAGGAGCGCACTTGCAGCTCAACGTCCATGGCCAGGCCGAGGTTGTCGATGACGAATTGCAGACGCGCCTTGTACACCTCGCCGATAGTCAGTGGCATTTGCCCGGCGTTGAACGCCAGACCACCGGCAGACAGGTCGATGACCCGCGCTTCAACCGGCGTCCGGTCGGGACCGAAAAAGCGCAGCTTGGCCGGGATTTTCACGCGGGCGTGTTGGCGCTGGGCTTCGGATTCATGCACTACGTTGGCGTTGACGGCGGTATTCATAGGGGCGATTTCCTTGTTAATTCAATAAGGGGGCGGTCAGACCATCATCAGCAGCACGGCGACGAAAATGCTGCCGGCGGAGAAGGTCATGGTCCGAGACGACCAGGTGTTGAACCAACGTTGAAAGCTGGCGAGATCACGGGTCAGGGATGTGGGTTGGCGAGTCCAGGACTGTTGGTCGAGGCGGAAGAACACGTAGATCTTCACCAGCGCACCGACGATCTGGTTGTAATAAAGAATCGCTGGATAAGCCGGGCCGATCCGGTGACCGGAGCACGACAACAGCAGGGTCAGGATCAGGCGGGTGATGCCGATCCACAGCAGGTAAACGAGGATGAACGCGGTGCCGTATTTGAAGCTGGCGATGATCGCCACGGTCAGGCCGAGCAGCGACGTCCACATCGATACGCGCTGGTCGAACAACACCACCGACGTGAAGGCGCCGAGGCGTTTCACACCCAGACCCAACGCGCGGGAGTTCTGGCGCAGGTTGTTGCCGTACCAGCGGAACATCAGTTTGCGGCTGGCCTTGATGAAGCTTTTTTCCGGCGGGTGTTCAACGGTGTTGATCGCCGCGTCAGGCACGTAAAAGGTGTCGTAGCCGAGGCGCATCAGGCTGAACCAGCTCGACTTGTCGTCGCCGGTCAAGAACTTGAAACGGCCCAGGCGCCAGTGTTGCAGCGAGTCGCTTTCAACGTCGGCGATGAATTCCGGGTTGGTTACCACTGACGCTTTGAACACCGACATGCGCCCGGTCATGGTCAGTACGCGTTTGGATAGGGCCATCGAGCACATGTTGATGTGGCGCTGGGCGAAACGCAGCTTGTGCCATTCGCTCATGATGTAGCCGCCGCGCACTTCGCAGAACTCGTTGGTGGTAAGGCCGCCGACGTTGCCGAACAGCTGGAACCACGGCACGGTCTTGCGCACGGTGCCTTCGCCGAGCACGGTGTCGCCATCAATCACGGCAACCACGGCGCGGTCGTCCGGCAGGTGACGGGAGATCGCGCGGAAACCATAGGCCAGGCCATCACGTTTGCCGGTGCCGGGAATGCGCACGAAGTCGAGTTTGACGCGTTCTGGCGGATTCATCCGCGCCCACATTGCTTTCACCAGCAGCTCATCGGACATTTCGACGATCGAGCAGACCACGGTGGTCGGCAGTTCGCAGTCGATGGCTTCGCGGATCACCGAGCTGTAGACCTGCGCAGTCGTCAGCGCGTCGATACGGAAACTGGTGACCATCAGAAACACATGCGACGGATCCGCCGCTTTACCCAGCTTGCGCACTTTGCGGCGCAGGTGCGGGTAAACGATGTAGAGAAAAATCATGCCGCGCACAAAGTGCGTTGCGCCCATCGAGTAGCGCCAGATACCCACGGCGCCAATCAGGAAAATGAAGTCCTTCGACTCGGAGTCGAATGTGGACGTGGGCAGCATCAAGGCCAGGCCCATCAACAAACTTAGGTAGAACAGCCAACCGGCGGCCTGAAGTAGGCCGTGTTTTAGCCTGTGCATAATCTGCATCCGTCTCTATCTCGGGCCGGGCCCGATGGGGTTAAGGCAGGCTTACAAAAACTTGCAAGGACATGCAGGAGCTGCCGAAGGCTGCGATCTTTTGATCTTTCGCTTGGGATTTTGGTGTTCCCGAAAAGATCGCAGCCTCGTTTCACTCGACAGCTCCTACAGGGCTGCCTTACCAGCAGATACCTTCGGTGCGCGTACCGGCGTCGGTGGCTTTGGCCATGAAGCCGACCAGGTCGATGACCTGTTTGCCGTGCGGTGCTTGCTGGGCCAGCGCGCGGAATTTCTCGTCGCGGTTGCCGAGGATGATCACGTCGGAGTTGTCGATTACCGAATCGAAGTCCGCGTTGAGCAGGGACGATACGTGCGGGATTTTCGACTCGATGTAGTCTTTGTTCGCGCCGTGAACACGGGCGTACTCGACGTTGCTGTCGTAGATGCTCAGGTCGTAACCCTTGCCGATCAGCATCTCGGCCAGTTCCACCAGCGGGCTTTCGCGCAGGTCGTCGGTGCCGGCCTTGAAGCTCAAGCCGAGCAGGGCGACTTTGCGTTTGTCGTGGCTTTCAACGATGTCGAAGGCGTTCTGCACTTGTGATTCGTTGCTGCGCATCAGCGAGTTGAGCAGCGGTGCTTCGACGTCCAGGGAACCGGCGCGATAGGTCAGAGCACGCACGTCTTTTGGCAGGCACGAACCACCGAAGGCGAAGCCTGGGCGCATGTAGTACTGGGACAGATTGAGGGTCTTGTCCTGGCAAACCACTTCCATCACCTCACGGCCATCGACGCCGACCGCTTTAGCGATGTTGCCGATCTCGTTGGCGAAGGTCACTTTGGTTGCGTGCCAGACGTTGCAGGTGTACTTGATCATCTCGGCGACGGCGATGTCCTTGCGGATGATCGGCGCGTCGAGTTCTTCGTACAGCGATTGCAGAACGTCGCCCGACGCCTTGTCGAACTCGCCGATGACGGTCATCGGTGGCAGGTCGTAGTCGGCGATGGCGGTGGATTCACGCAGGAACTCAGGGTTGACCGCGACGCCGAAATCAACGCCGGCTTTCTTGCCCGAGCAGTCTTCGAGAATCGGGATGACCACGTTGGCAACAGTGCCCGGCAGTACGGTGCTGCGCACAACGATGGTGTGACGGGTGGTTTTTTCACGCAGGACAAAACCGATCTCGCGGCATACCGCTTCGATGTAGTTCAGTTCCAGGTCGCCGTTCTTCTTGCTCGGCGTACCAACGCAGATCATCGACAGGTCAGTGTCACGAATCGCTTCGGCGAAGTTGGTCGTGCCACGCAGACGACCGGTCTGGATACCCTGTTGCAGAAGTTCGCCCAGGCCCGGTTCAACAATGGGGGATTTGCCAGCGTTGATCATGTCGATCTTGTCTTTGGCAACGTCGACGCCAACCACGTCATGGCCCCGTGCAGACAGGCAGCCGGCACACACTGCGCCAACGTAACCCAAACCAAATATGCTGATGCGCATCGCAATTACCTCTGTATATATCAGGCCTTAGAAGGCCGGAGTTAATGGTGTTCAGCGTTCACTAGTGCACTCGAAAGTGCGGCTTACAGGCGCCACAATGCCGTGTGCAGGCATACGAAGTTCCGAGTGTCTAAATAAGTGCACTCAAGATGTGCGCAACCAGGCCTTATAGTTATGACGTGCCCTGTTATGCAGCGGATCTTCCTTGTGGAAGACTCTGGTGCAATCGTCTTGCGCGCTCGATGTCAGGCGAAAAGCCCGTGGATCAAGCGGTTTGGTGCTCAGGCGAGCACGTTTATAGGGGCGCGGCCTTGGCCTTGCAGGGGATATTAATGATGCATATCTCCTGTCCATCTAGTTGTTTTCAGACTGGTTAGTCATCTAGGCAAGTTGCTGTGACAACTTGGTTACATGGCTATCTGCCTAACGTAAGTTATCTCGTACAAACTCGGCGAGAATCGTTACCGGTGGTATGAGCTATGCATTTGGACATAGTTCCTGTCCACTCATCGCGAAATCTGAAATTTCTTGAAATATTGTCAAAGATGGCACTGGTCTCAATTTGATAGCACTTTTGCTTTCGCCCTTTATATATAGGCGATTAATCGCAGTAGATAGTTTTGTGCCACTACTGTGAAAAAAATTAGGTGCCACTACTGAAAAAAATGATCAGTGTCGAGTGAAACAAATCTTAGAAAAGACAGGGATGAAAAACTGGCGCCATTAAAATGGCGAAAAACGGCGAGGGATTTTTGACATCGTGCGAGGTGCACGACTCTTTATAGAAAGAGTCGTGCATTGGGCATGCTTTATTCGGGGGCGTGGTCGCGCAAAAATACCAGATTATCGGGTTTCGATTGCTCGGCGCTGTAGCGATAACCCTGCACATCGAATTGCTTGAGCTGGGCTGGATCGTTGATTTTTTCCTGGATGACGAAGCGGCTCATCAGGCCACGGGCTTTTTTCGCGTAGAAGCTGATGATCTTGTACTGGCCGTTCTTCTGGTCCTTGAACTCGGTGTTGATGATCCGTGCGTTCAAGGCTGTACGTTTGACCGCTGAAAAGTATTCGTTGGACGCCAGGTTGAGCAGCACGTCGTCACCCTGGTCGGCCAGTGCCTCGTTCAGCCATTCGCTGATGCGCGTGCCCCAGAAGGCGTAGAGGTCTTTGCCACGGGCATTGGCCAGTTTGGTGCCCATTTCCAGGCGATACGGTTGCATCAGGTCCAGCGGGCGCAGCAAGCCATAGAGGCCGGAGAGCATGCGCAGGTGTTTTTGCGCATAGTCGAAATTGGCTTCGCTGAAGGACTGCGCGTCGAGACCGGTATAAACGTCACCCTTGAACGCGAGCAGCGCCTGCTTGGCGTTCTCTGGCGTAAACGCGGGCGTCCAGCTGCCGAAACGCGCGGCGTTGAGCCCGCCGATCTTGTCGGACACGTGCATCAGTTCGCTGATCTGCGCCGGCGTCAGGTCGCGCAGTTGCTGGATCAGTTCCTGGGAATGGTCGAGGTATTGCGGCTGAGTGAAGCGCTGGGTCGCCGGCGGTGTTTCGTAATCGAGGGTCTTGGCGGGGGAAATCACCATCAGCATGAAGTCGTCTCCTTTAATCGTGGGGGCGATTCTAGGGGGTTGTCCGAGTTGACTCCAGCTATGGGGGCTATAGGTGTGGGGAAGCTCGGGCATTTGCGACGGCTGGTGGATTTTTCCCTCACCCTAACCCTCTCCCAGAGGGAGAGGGGACTGACCGAGTGATTCTTTCGATTTACGCCGACCTGAGCTATCGAGTTGAACTCAAATTTTAAAATCAACGGAGATCGGCTCCCTCTCCCTCTGGGAGAGGGCTGGGGTGAGGGCAGCGTCCGTGAATTTTGCACATCAGCTATAGTGCCGCGCGGGTTTTGTTATGGAGACGCCCCTTTGCGCATTGTTCTTTTATTCACCGCGTGGCTGTTGAGCTTCGGTGCCGTTGCGGCGCCGGGCGATGTGGCGACGCTGGATCGCAGCACCTGGCCGGAGCAACTGACCAGCCCGACGCTGTTCGACGTCGCCTCGCGGGCGGAAATCCTCATGTTCGCCCGTGGCCTGCTCGGCACCGAATCGATGGACGAGGCCGCCCTGGCCCAGCGTCTGGGCTTGCGTACGGTCAATATCGACGCGATCAACGGCCTGCGCCAACGCCTCTGGCAGCGCTTGTTGGCCAACTACAACTACGCCCAGCAAAGCTGCGATCAGGATGCCTCGTTCTGCTTCCTCGTCGAAGACTTGCCGACCCTGCGCGAGCAAGCCGCCAAATTCGTGGTCAGCGATGACAGCTATTACACCAAGTGGGCCGAACCGAGCCGGATCTTCCATCTGCAGTATCTGGATGAGTTGATGCGCAAGGCCGCGCTGTCGCCGCAGACCAGCAACGAATTCGATCGTTTCGGCGACTACGAGCGCAACGGCGAAGACATGCACGATCGGCTGTTTCTGCTGACCTTCGACAGTGCCGCCAACGTGCAACCGGACAACACCGACTGGCTGACTGAATACCTGCGCAAGTCGAACCTGAGCGGTACGTTCTTTGTTTTGGGCAAGGACATTCAGGCACGCCTGGCCGAGCGTTCTGTGAGCAGCCTGCAAGCGGCGTTCTCGCAACAGTGCGTCGGCGTGCAGGGCTGGGAGTTTCGCTCCCACAGCCATTGGCAGGATTGGCAGGACTCGGTGCGCCGCAGCGCTGATCTGGTCAGGAACAAGCTGCCGGAGAACTACGTGCCGCTGTTCCGCCCCCCGGAGGGCCAGCGCCGCAGCGATGCGCAAGGTTTCTTCAATTCTCAGGGCCTGCAAGTGGCGCTGTGGGACATTGATGCCCAGGACGGCGCCGGCAAACTCAAGGGTGCCCCGAGCGCGCAACGGGTGCTGACGCTGATGTTGTTGTGGCGGCACGGGGTGATCAATTTCAACGTCAAGCAGGACGCGGTGAAGACGTCGATGCCATGGCTGATCACGCAAACGGCGCAAAGTGGGATTGGTTGGGAAGACTGTCAGGACGCGTTTCGCTGAGAAACGGCAAAAGCCCGGAAACATTGGGCTTGAAGTGATTTTTTTGCGGAATTCGATGCAGGCGGACTTCCGACTTTAGCGGGGTCTGGGCAGTCCGCCAAGGGCTTTTCGTCACTCTGCAAAATAAACTTAAAAAAACCGTCAAAGTACTTTTTTATGTCATCGGTTTTGGAGTATTACGAAGACAGACCGCCGAAACCTGCAACACAGGTGGCGTCTTCCAAGACCCGTTTGTTTGCAGTCACTTGAATCTCCGCAGGTGAGATTTCGGCAGTCACTTCGAGGCGCAGCACCGCCCAGGTATTGCGTCTACTGGCTCTGACAAAGGTGACCGAGTATGGATGATCACGGACGTAGCCCTTCTTCCAACCAGCCAATCCTTTATGTACTCGATACCAACGTATTGATTCACGATCCAAACGCCCTGCTTAATTTCGAAGAACACCACGTCGCGATCCCGATGACCGTGCTTGAGGAACTGGACAAGCTCAAGAGCGGGCATCACAGCGTGGCCGCCGAATGCCGTCAGGCCATCCGGCTGATTGACAAGACCTTGGGCGATGCTTCCCCGGAAGACGTCGAACTGGGTGTGCCGATCCAGCGCGGCAAGGGCGGACCGAAGGGCTTGCTGTCAATTCTGATGAGCAAGCAGGCTGAGTCGAACCTGATTCTGCCCGAGCACCTGAACGACAACAAAATCATCAACCAACTGATCGACCTGCATACCCGCGACCCGCAAAAACCTGTGGTGCTGGTGACCAAAGACATCAACATGCGCCTCAAGGCACGCGCCTGCGGAATCGCGGCCGAGGACTACAGCACCGACCAACTGGTCGATGACGTATCCCTGCTGCCCAACGGCTACCACAACATGACCGGCTCGTTCTGGGACCGCGTGAGCAAGGTCGAAACCCGTCAGGACCATGGCCGCACCTGGCACCAGGTGCAACTGATCGACAACCTGCCGGCGGTGCACATCAACGAGTTCATCATTGATGAGCAGGGCTTCGTTGGCTGGATCAAGGAGATTGAAGAAGACCGCTTGCTGATTCTCGACCTGCATCAGGAACCGTTGCTGCACCAAGAGGCGTGGGGGCTCAAACCACGCGACATCTATCAGAGCCTGGCGCTGTACGCGCTGCTGGATCCGGACATTCACCTGGTCAATCTGTCGGGTGCTGCAGGTTCGGGTAAAACCATTCTGGCGCTGGCCGCTGCGATCGAGCAGACCATGGTCAGCAAACGCTATCGCCGCATCATCGCCACCCGCAGCGTGCAGGGTCTGGACCAGGAAATCGGCTTCCTGCCCGGCACCGAAGCGGAAAAAATGGAGCCTTGGCTGGGCGCCATCACCGACAACCTCGAAGCCTTGCACATGGATGACGAAAACACCCATGGCAGCGTCGACTACATCCTCAGCAAAGTGCCGCTGCAGTTCAAATCGCTCAACTACATTCGCGGTCGTAGCTTCCAGCAAAGCCTGATTCTGATCGACGAATGCCAGAACCTCACGCCGCACCAGATGAAAACCATCATCACCCGTGCCGGCGCCGGTTCCAAAGTGGTGTGCCTGGGTAACCTGGCACAGATCGACACCCCTTACCTGTCCGCGACCAGCTCCGGGCTGACCTACCTGACTGAACGCTTCAAGGATTTCCCCAACGGTGTGCACATTACCCTGCAAGGGGTGCCTCGCTCGATCCTGGCTGAATACGCCGAAACGCACCTGTAACTCTCCACACAAAACCGGGCGGCCCAAAAGCCGCCCGGTTTTTTTATGCCCAAACACAAATCAAAATGTAGGAGTGAGCCTGCTCGCGATAGCGGTCGATCAGTCGACATCAATGTTGAATATCAGACCGCTATCGCGAGCAGGCTCACTCCTACAAGGGATGGTGGTGAATTCATAATCAGTGATGCGGAAATCTGACCCGCAGGTTTACAATCCACGCTCCTGATCAGGAGTAATCCCGTGCTGACTCATCTCGATTCCCAAGGTCGCGCCAACATGGTCGACGTCACTGAAAAAGCCGTGACGTTCCGTGAAGCGACGGCTCAAGCGCTGGTGCGCATGCTCCCCGAAACGTTGCAGATGATTGTCAGCGGCGGCCATCCCAAGGGCGATGTGTTCGCCGTGGCGCGCATTGCCGGCATTCAGGCAGCGAAGAAAACCAGCGATCTGATTCCCCTGTGCCACCCGCTGATGCTCACTGGCGTCAAAGTCGAACTCAGTGCCGAAGGCGCAGACGCCGTACGCATCGTCGCCCGCTGCAAACTGTCCGGGCAGACTGGCGTCGAAATGGAAGCGCTGACCGCCGCCAGCGTCGCCGCGCTGACCATCTACGACATGTGCAAAGCCGTCGATCGCGGCATGATCATCGAAAGTGTGCGCCTGCTGGAGAAGGTCGGCGGCAAGAGTGGGCACTTTCAAGCGGAGCAGCCATGAACCTGACCGTGAAATTTTTTGCCCGTTACCGTGAAGCGCTGGGCGTGGATTCGGTAAAGGTCGAAGGCGATTTCGCCACTGTCGATGACGTGAGGGCACTGTTGGCAAAGCGTGACGGCGCTGAAGTGTTGAGCGAGCAGAACCTGATGTGTGCACGCAACGAAGATCTCTGCCAACTCGATGAACCGGTGGTCGATGGCGACGAAGTGGCGTTTTTCCCTACCGTAACCGGAGGCTGAGCCATGGCGATTCGCGTGCAGGCCACGCCGTTCGATCCGGGCGCTGAAGTCAACGCGATGCACGCGGCCAATGTCGGCGTCGGCGCGGTGGTGAGTTTTGTCGGCTACGTGCGCGACTTCAATGATGGGCTGGATGTGGCGGGGATGTTCCTTGAGCACTATCCGGGCATGACCGAAAAAGCCCTCGGTAAAATCGCCATCGAAGCGGAGCAGCGCTGGCCGCTGCTGAAGCTGGAAGTGCTGCACCGCATCGGCGCGCTGGAGCCGGGCGAGCCTATCGTCTTCGTCGGCGCCGCCAGCGCCCATCGCCAGGCCGCTTTCGACGCCTGCGCGTTTGTCATGGACTACCTGAAAACCCGTGCACCGTTCTGGAAGAAAGAAAACACCAGCGACGGGCCGCGTTGGGTTGAAGGGCGCGACAGTGATCATGCCGCCGCGGATCGCTGGAACAAGTAAGCCCTGTAGCGCCCTTTAGTCCGACATCGCTGGCAAGCCAGCTCCCACAGTGTTTTGCGTCGAGCACAAATTCGGTGTGCAGCACAGAACCCTGTGGGAGCTGGCTTGCCAGCGATGAGGCCTTCTGCAACAACAAAAAATTCCACTGACACTCCCTTTTCCTCGATTGACGATTTGTACATACGAGTCCAGTATGGATTTATAAGTACAAAAAATGCTCCGTCCCGCCGCTCGTAGCTAACAGCTCGCAGCTGCTCTTCTTCATCTTGCCAAACCAACAACAACCCGCGAGAGAACGAACATGAAGAAACTCCCCCTCATCACCGGTCTGGCCCTGAGCCTGTTGGCAAGCGCCAGCGTGTTCGCCGCCGAGCAAACCCTGCGCATTGGCATCGAAGCCGCTTACCCACCCTTCGCCTCGAAAACCGACCAAGGTGAAATCGTCGGTTTCGACTACGACGTCGGCAATGCCCTGTGCGCGCAGATGAAGGTCAAGTGCGTGTGGGTCGAGGGTGAGTTCGACGGTCTGATTCCGTCGCTGAAGGTGAAGAAAATCGACATGGCGCTGTCGTCGATGACCATCAACGAAGACCGCAAGAAGTCAGTGGATTTCACCCACAAGTACTACTTCACCTCGTCGCGTCTGGTAATGAAGGACGGCGCCACGGTCGATGATCAGTACGCCAGCCTCAAGGGCAAGAACGTCGGCGTGCAGCGCGCGACCACCACCGATCGTTACGCCACCGAGGTGTTCGAGCCGAAGGGCATCAACGTCAAGCGCTACAGCAACAACGAAGAAATCTACATGGACCTGGCGGCGGGGCGTCTCGATGCGATCTTTGCCGACACCATTCCGCTGAATGACTTTCTCTCGATGCCGCGTGGCAAGGGTTATGCGTTTGTCGGGCCTGAGTTGAAGGATCCGAAGTACGTGGGCGAGGGCGCGGGGATTGCGGTGCGCAAGGGCAATACTGAACTGGTCAGCCAGTTGAACGGCGCCATTGATGGCATTCGCGCGAGTGGCGAATACCAGAAGATTTCCGACAAGTACTTCAAGTCCGACATCTACGGCGACTGATAGTCCGCTATCGCGAGCAGGCTCGCTCCCACACTGGATCTCTGGCATTCACAAATCCCCTGTGGGAGCGAGCCTGCTCGCGAAGAGGCCGGAACTATCGATGAAGATCTCTAGCCCTTCATTTCCTTCAAATGCTTGTACACCGTCGCCCGCCCCATGTTCAGCACATTGGCCACATAGTTCGAGGCGCTCTTGCCCTTGAACGCACCCTCGGCGTGTAGCGCCAGCACCAGTTCGCGCTTGTGGTCGCGAGTCAGCAGATTAAGACTCAACTGCCGCTCGCGCAGCCAGGCATGCAGGAACGTGTTGATGCGCTCCTGCCAGTCATCGCGAAACAGTGAATCGGGCTGCGGAATCAGTTTGCTCGGCGACAGGAACAGATCCAGCGCAGCCTTGGCGTTCTCGAACAGCGAAATATTCAGATTGATGCACAGCACTGCCAACGGCAGGCCTTCGCTGTTGCGCAGCACCGTGCTCAGGCTGCGAATCTTCTGCCCGTCCCAATTGAGCTTTTCGTAGGGGCCGATGTTCCTGTCGCTGACATCTTCACTGAGCATGTCTTCCAGCGATGAGTCGTCACCGATCTCGCGCTTGGACAGGTTGTTGGCGATGTAGTCGACCTTCTGCGTGCGCAGGTCGTGCAGCACCACTTCGGCGTGCGGAAAGAACAGCGTGGCGATGGCGTCGGCGATGGCGCGGAAGTTATCCAGGGCCGGGTCGAGTTCGGGGGCGGTCATGACAGTGGAGCTCCAGGCAGCGTCAGCGCCCCCGTGATCAGGAGGCGCTGCGAGTGTGCCGCAATCTGTTGGGCGCGTCATCCGAACCGGCGCTCAGGCGAGTCGAGCAGGCGAGAGCATGCTGCTGCTCAGTCCGAACTGGCGCAATTGCTCGGGCAGAGGTTCGCCGCGCACCAGCGCCGCACTGGCCTGGCCCATCGCCGGGGACGTCTGGATACCGTAACCGCCCTGCGCCGCAACCCAGAACAGCCCCGGCACTTGCTGATCGAAACCGCTGAGCAAGTCGCCGTCCGCGACGAAACTGCGCAGACCGGCCCACGTGCGGGTCGGGCGGCGGATGGTCAGCGTGGTGGCTTCCTCGATCTGATAGATGCCCATGGCGATGTCGAGTTCTTCCGGCTGCACGTCGTGGGGTTCGACCGGGTCGGCGTTGGCTGGCGAACCGAGGAACATGCCGGCGTCGGGCTTCATATAGAAGGATTCATCGAGACTGACCAGCATCGGCCAGTGATGAATGTCGACGCCTTCGGGCCCGGCGAAGATGAACGCGGCGCGGCGTTTCGGTTGCAGGCCCAGCGATCTGGCCCCGGCCAGTGCGCCGATCTTGTCGGCCCAGGCACCGGCGGCGTTGATGATCACCGGTGCGCTGAAGGTTTGGCCATTGGTCTGCACCTGCCAGAGGCCCTCGGCGTCGCGGCTCAGGCCGAGCACTTCGCAATCGGTATGGACTTCGCCGTTATTGCGGCGGATGCCGCGCAGGTAGCCCTGGTGCAAAGCGTCGGTGTCGATGTCGCTGGCGCTCGGGTCGTAGATTGCGCCGTGGACTTTTTCCCGGCGCAGGATCGGCAGCCGCGCGCAGGCTTCATCGGCGCTGAGCAACTGCATCTCCGGCACCGTGGCTTTGGCGCTGAGGTATTGGTTGTTCAGTTCGGCGGCGTCGCCCGTGAAATCCACGGTCATTTCGCCGCGTGGGGTCAGTAGCGGGTGTTCGCAGAAACCGGCCGGAGGATGATCGAAAAACTCGCGACTGGCCTGGGTCAGTGCGCGTACCTGCGGGGTACCGTAAGCGGCGGTGTACAGCGCAGCCGAGCGCCCGGTGGAGTGATAGGCCGGGTGGGATTCACGTTCGAGCACGATCACTTTGCCGTGCGGCGACAGCCAGAACCCGGTGGAAGCGCCGGCAATCCCGCCGCCGATGATGATGAAATCTGCCTGGCTCATGGAGTTCTCCAGTTAGTACTCAATATCGAAAAAACGCAGATCTCCTGTAGGAGTGAGCCTGCTCGCGATAGCGGTATATCAGTCAACAATAATGTTGAATGTAAAACCGCTATCGCGAGCAGGCTCACTCCTACAGGGGATTTTGGTGTTAGTGGGTCAGGTGATAAACCGCATTGGCCAGGGCGATGTCTTCCAGGCCCAGGCCGATTGAACGGAAAAACACGTGACGGTCGTAAGTCGGTCGCTGGACTTTTTCGCTGAGCAGATCCGCCAAATCGCCGATGATTGAATCCTTGCTCCAGCCATGCTGTTCACTGGCAATCAACATCTCACCCGCCGACCCCGGCGTGGTCAGACGATAGTCGCAGAATACCTGCATGTCGTTGAGGCTCTGCGGCGGTACTTCATGAGCGCGCGGGGCGTTGGTGCTGATCGAGGTGATCAGCGCCGGTTTGCTCAGGGCGCCGGGGTCGATCACCGGGCCTGCGGATGAGGTGCAAAGCATGATCACGTCGGCCTCGGCGATGGCTGCGTCGCGACTGTCGGCAATCTTCAGGTTCGGTGCGATGGTTTTCAACAGCGCCTGAGTCTCGCGGTCTTCAGTAAGCGATGGCGAATACACGCTGATGCTCTGCCAGTCACGCAGCGATTTCACATAGTGCAGATGCGCTTGGGCAACCTTGCCGCTACCGATGATCGCCAGTCGGGTAGCGTTCAACGGAGCCAAGGCGTCGACCGCCACAGCCGTGGTCGCAGCAGTACGTGCGGTGGTCAGCTCACCGGCATCACAAAGCAGCAATGGCTGACCGGTCTGCATCGACATCAACAACGTCCACGCCGTTACCAGCGGGCCTTGCTCGCGAACGATGTACGGTGAGGTCTTCACCCCATACACACCGTCTTCAGCCAGTACTCCCAGATAATTGATGAAGTCGCCTGCACCCTGCGGGAACTCCACCAGTTGTTGCGCCGGTTGCACGGCGTGTCCGGCGGCCAGGTCGCGGAACAGCTTGCGCAGGATCTGCGGCACGTCGATGCGCGCCAGTAGCTCACGGGCCTGAAGTTGGTCGATCACGTAGGGCGTACTGGACATGTCAGGCTCCGAAGTCTGTATGTAAACTAATTTGTCCATTATGGACATTTAGTTATCTCCCGCAAGCACCTGATGAAACGCCGGGCGAAAAAAAAGCGCAGTCCGTTGCCGGCTGCGCTTTTCTTTTAAACGTCGCTTACTGCGGACGCTTGCGCTCGACCGCGCGCAACAGATGCGTTGGCGGTGTTTCACAGCTGATCTTGCGACCGAGTTTTTCTTCGATGGACGGCAACTGGTAGGAGTCGTCTTCACCGGCGAAGCTGATCGACACGCCATCGGCGCCAGCGCGACCGGTACGGCCGATGCGGTGCACGTAGTCGTCGGGGACTTCCGGCAGGGTGAAGTTGATCACATGGCTGATGCCGTCGATGTGGATCCCGCGACCGGCAACATCGGTGGCCACCAGCACGCGAATCTTGCCTTCGCGGAAACCTTCCAGGGTCTTGATGCGTTTGTGTTGCGGCACGTCGCCAGACAACTGCGCAGCATTCACACCGTCGCGTACCAGACGTTCTTCGATGCGGCGGACTTCGTCCTTGCGGTTGGCGAAGACCATCACCCGCTCCCAGCCATTATCGTTGACCAGGTTGTAGAGCAGTTTGTACTTGTCGGCACCGGCCACGGCGTAGATGTGCTGCTCGACGTTTTCGCTGGCCACGTTGGTGACTTCGATTTCGACGATGGACGGATCGGTCGTCCACTGCTTGGCGAGGTTCATTACGTCTTCGGTGAAGGTCGCGGAGAACAGCAGGGTCTGGCGTTCGCTTTTCGGTGGGGTCTGACGAATGATCTGGCGGACTTGTGGGATGAAGCCCATGTCGAGCATGCGGTCGGCTTCGTCCAGCACCATCACTTCGACCATGTCCAGGTGCACGTCGCCGCGCTGGTTGAAGTCGAGCAAACGGCCCGGGGTGGCGACGAGAATGTCGCAATGACGCGCTTCGAGATGCTTGAGCTGCTTGTCGAAGTCCATGCCGCCGACGAACGTCATGACGTTGAGGCCGGTGTACTTGGTCAGGTCGGCGGCGTCCTTGGCGATCTGCACCACCAGCTCACGGGTCGGCGCGATGATCAGCGCACGGGGTTCACCCATGTAGCGTTCTTTTGGCGGCGGGGTCTGCAGCAGTTGGGTGATGATCGAGATCAGGAACGCGGCGGTTTTGCCGGTACCGGTCTGCGCGCGGCCAATGGCGTCTTTGCCGGCGAGGGTGAAGCCCAGCACCTGCGCCTGAATCGGCGTGCAATAAGGAAAGCCCAGATCCTGGATGGCGTGCATCAGTTCTGGAGAGAGCTTGAAATCGTGGAAGCGGGTTTTGCCTTCTTGTGGCTCGACAACGAAATCTTCGAGTTTCCACGGAATGACCGGTGCCTTTGGCTTCGGTTCGCGACGCGGTTTGGCCGGTTGTGGCGCTTCGCTGCGCGCAGGCTCGGCGGCGATTGGCGCGACCGGAGCAGGTTTTGGCTCTTGCTTCGGTGCCGCTACGGGAGCGGGGCGGTCGGCCTGAGGCGCATCGTTGCGATGACCGGGGGCGTGCGACGGCGCACTGGGAACTGGCGCGAGCTGCTCAGCCTCGCTTTTACCGAACATTTTCTTGAGTGCTTCGAGCACGGTCATCTCATCAATTGGTTAAGGAATGTACGCCGGCCAGTGTAATGCAAGAAACGGGCGCGGCGTAGTGTGATGATCAAAGGGCAGGAATTGATCGGAAAATCAGCGCAGGCGTTCGCTCAACCACACGCCGATATCGCGAATTTCTTCGGGTAACACTTCGTGCTCCATTGGGTATTCCTGCCATGTCACGGTGACACCATGGTGCTTTAAATACTCGTAGGCGCTGCGCCCCATCGAGTTTTGCACAACGTTGTCGAACTGACCGTGCAACGACAGCACCGGAATGCGTTGCTGGCTGGCGGACAATTGCAGTTCATCGCTGAATGTTGGCGCATACGTCGACAGCGCCAGTACGCCCCCCAACGGCCCCTGCCATTTCAGAAACGCGGTGTGCAACACCACGGCGCCACCCTGGGAAAAACCGGCGAGGAAAATTCGCGAAGCGTCTATTCCGCTGGCGCGCTCGTTTTCGATCAATTCGATGATGCGATCGGCGGACGCCTCCAGCTCGTCACGGTCGATTGCCCGGGCCGGGCTCATGGCCTTGATGTCGTACCAGCTCGGCATGGCATATCCGCCATTTATCGTCACCGGACGGGTCGGTGCCTGCGGCAACACGAAGCGCGTGCTGAGCAGGCTTTCCTGCAACGCCTCGGCCACCGGCAGGAAGTCGTAACGGTCGGCGCCGAGGCCGTGCAGCCAGATCACGCAGGCATCTACGGGCTTAACAGGCTGAAGAATCAAGGGCTCGGTCATGGCTGCTCCAAAAATGTGCGGGCGCTCTCATTAAGTGCGTGATTCGAGTGCGCGTCGGGTTGATCCGTTAAGAAGATGTCGCAAGGGTACAAGTTTTGCTATTGACCTGTCGCTCAAACGCTTCAGCTGCAGGTGTGGTACGGCGTTTGCTATGGAGGTTTCTGTACAAAGCGTCCTTCGCCTGGCGGTAACACTATCAGTGTACGACTCGCGACGGGATAGCAACGAATCCGGTGATGGATGTTCGCCAATGGCCGCTACGGGCTTAGCGAATGTGAAAGGGCTACAGCCCGTTCGGCCGATTTGGTGAGAAGTGAGTTGTCCATGATGTGGATTTTCTCCTACTAGACTCATAGCGAAGGTCTTACGTCGGTTGACCCTAAAAAAAGCCAACACGGGTCAACAACGCCTCAAAAGGGTGCGGCTGGACTCAAGCTCCGACACAACAAGAGCAAAACTGGAGGTTTGAATGAAGATGTTGAAATCCACCCTGGCGATCGTGACTGCAGCAACAGTTCTCGGCGTCAGCGGGTTCGCTCAGGCGGGTGCAACCCTGGATGCCGTGCAGAAGAAAGGTTTCGTGCAATGTGGCGTGAGCGACGGTCTGCCGGGCTTCTCGGTACCGGACGCGACCGGCAAGATCCTCGGGATCGACGCTGACGTCTGCCGCGCTGTGGCTGCTGCTGTTTTCGGCGACGCGACCAAGGTCAAATTCAGCCAGTTGAACGCCAAGGAGCGTTTCACCGCGCTGCAATCCGGCGAGATCGACATCCTGTCGCGCAACACCACCATGACCAGCTCCCGTGACGCGGGCATGGGCCTGAAATTCCCGGGCTTCATCACTTACTACGACGGCGTGGGCTTCCTGGCCAACAACAAGCTGGGCGTGAAAAGTGCCAAGGAACTGGACGGCGCGACCATCTGTATTCAGGCCGGTACCACCACCGAGCTGAACGTGTCCGACTACTTCCGCGCCAACGGCCTGAAGTACACCCCGATCACTTTCGACACCTCCGATGAAAGCGCCAAGTCGCTGGAATCCGGTCGTTGCGACGTACTGACTTCCGACAAATCCCAGCTTTTCGCGCAGCGCAGCAAACTGGCTTCGCCGAAAGACTACGTGGTATTGCCGGAAACCATTTCCAAAGAACCTCTGGGCCCGGTCGTGCGTAATGGCGACGACGAGTGGCTGGCCATCGTGCGTTGGGTCGGCTACGCGCTGCTCAACGCGGAAGAGGCCGGTGTCACTTCGAAAAACGTGCTGGAAGAAGCCAAATCCACCAAGAACCCGGACGTTGCTCGTCTGCTCGGTGGCGACGGTGAATATGGCAAGGATCTGAAACTGCCGAAGGACTGGGTGGTAAAAATTGTTTCCCAGGTAGGTAACTACGGCGAAATCTTCGAGAAAAACCTCGGCAAGAGCACTCCGCTGGAAATCGACCGTGGCCTGAACGCCCTGTGGAACAACGGCGGCATTCAGTACGCACCACCAGTGCGCTAATGGTTCTATCACCCGGCGGGCCAACCGCCGGGTGATGTTCTGTTCCATTTCTTGCGGGGCACTTCATGCAAAATTCAATCGGCGCACCTAAGCAGAGGTTCAGCCTCAGCGATCCACGAGTGCGTGCGTGGCTGTTTCAGATCATCACCGTTGTGGCGGTGGTCGCGATGGGTTGGTATCTGTTCGATAACACCCAGACCAACCTGCAACACCGGGGCATTACATCCGGCTTCGGCTTTCTGGAGCGCAGTGCCGGTTTCGGCATCGCTCAACACCTGATCGACTACACCGAATCGGACAGCTATGCCCGGGTGTTCGTCATCGGCCTGCTCAACACCTTGCTGGTGACGGTTATCGGTGTGGTTCTGGCAACACTGCTGGGTTTCATCATCGGTGTGGCACGGCTGTCGCCGAACTGGATCATCAGCAAACTGGCGACTGTGTATGTGGAAGTGTTCCGCAACATTCCGCCGCTGCTGCAAATCCTCTTTTGGTACTTCGCGGTATTCCTGACCATGCCGGGACCGCGTGCCAGTCATAACTTCGGTGACACTTTCTTCGTCAGTAGCCGTGGCCTGAACATGCCGGCCGCACAGGCAGCTGACGGTTTCTGGGCGTTCGTGATCAGCGTCCTGGTGGCCATCGTCGGCATCGTGCTGATGTGCCGCTGGGCCAACAAGCGCTTCGAAGCAACCGGCGTACCGTTTCACAAGTTCTGGGTAGGCCTGGCCATCCTGGTGGTGATTCCGACACTGTGCGCGCTGATCTTCGGTGCCCCGTTGCACTGGGAAATGCCTCAGCTCAAAGGCTTCAACTTCGTTGGCGGCTGGGTGCTGATCCCGGAACTGCTGGCGCTGACGCTGGCCCTGACCGTGTACACCGCGGCGTTCATCGCCGAGATCGTGCGTTCGGGGATCAAGTCGGTCAGCCATGGCCAGACCGAAGCGGCGCGTTCGCTCGGCCTGCGCAACGGCCCGACCCTGCGCAAAGTGATCATCCCGCAAGCCCTGCGCGTGATCATTCCGCCACTGACCAGCCAATACCTGAACCTGGCGAAGAACTCCTCGCTGGCGGCGGGTATCGGTTACCCGGAAATGGTTTCGCTGTTCGCCGGTACCGTGCTCAACCAGACCGGTCAGGCGATTGAAGTCATTGCCATCACCATGAGCGTGTACCTGGCGATCAGTATCAGCATTTCCCTGCTGATGAACTGGTACAACAAGCGCATTGCGCTGATCGAGCGGTGAGGAAACGCGCATGACTACCCATACTTTCAAACCCGACATGCCCCCACCGAGCAGCAGCATCGGCGTGGTGGCGTGGATGCGCGCGAACATGTTCTCCAGCTGGCTCAACACCTTGCTGACGCTGTTTGCGTTCTACCTGATCTACCTCGTGGTGCCACCGATCCTCAGTTGGGCAATCATCGATGCCAACTGGGTCGGCACCACCCGCGCCGACTGCACCAAGGACGGCGCTTGCTGGGTGTTCATTCAACAGCGTTTCGGCCAGTTCATGTACGGTTATTACCCGCCGGAGCTGCGCTGGCGTGTAGACCTGACCGTGTGGCTGGCGGTCCTCGGCGCGGCGCCATTGTTCATCTCGCGTGTACCGCATAAAGCGATCTACGGGCTGAGCTTCCTGGTGCTGTACCCGATCATTGCGTTCATCCTGCTGCACGGCGGCTTCGGCCTGACCAACGTCGCGACCAGCCAATGGGGCGGTCTGATGCTGACCCTGGTGATCGCTACCGTCGGTATCGCCGGTGCCTTGCCGCTGGGCATTGTGCTGGCGCTGGGGCGACGCTCGAATATGCCGGCGATCCGCGTGGTCTGCGTGACCTTCATTGAGTTCTGGCGCGGCGTGCCGTTGATCACGGTGCTGTTCATGTCCTCGGTGATGCTGCCGCTGTTCCTGCCTGAAGGCATGAACTTCGACAAGTTGCTGCGGGCACTGATCGGCGTGATCCTGTTCCAGTCGGCCTATGTCGCTGAAGTGGTGCGCGGCGGCCTGCAAGCGATCCCCAAAGGTCAGTACGAAGCGGCGGCGGCGATGGGCCTCGGTTACTGGCGTTCGATGGGCCTGGTGATCCTGCCACAAGCCTTGAAACTGGTGATCCCGGGCATCGTCAACACCTTCATTGCGCTGTTCAAGGACACCAGTCTTGTGATCATCATCGGCCTCTTTGACCTGCTCAACAGCGTCAAGCAAGCCGCTGCCGATCCGAAATGGCTGGGCATGGCCACCGAAGGCTACGTGTTCGCCGCCCTGGTGTTCTGGATTTTCTGTTTTGGTATGTCGCGCTATTCCATGCATCTGGAACGCAAGCTCGACACTGGCCACAAGCGTTAGGAGTTCTCTGTAAATGAGCGAAGCAAGCAAAAAGCCAGTGGGCCCTGAAGGCATTATTCAGATGCAGGGCGTCAACAAGTGGTACGGCCAGTTCCACGTGCTGAAAGACATCAATCTCAACGTCAAACAGGGCGAGCGTATCGTTCTGTGCGGCCCGTCGGGTTCCGGCAAATCGACCACGATTCGCTGCCTCAATCGTCTGGAAGAACACCAGCAGGGCCGCATCGTCGTCGACGGCGTGGAACTGACCAACGACCTCAAGCAGATCGAAGCGATCCGCCGCGAAGTCGGCATGGTGTTCCAGCATTTCAACCTGTTCCCGCACCTGACCATTTTGCAGAACTGCACCTTGGCGCCGATGTGGGTACGCAAGATGCCCAAGCGCAAGGCCGAGGAAATCGCCATGCATTATCTGGAGCGCGTACGCATTCCGGAGCAGGCGCATAAATTCCCGGGGCAACTGTCCGGCGGTCAGCAGCAGCGTGTGGCGATCGCCCGCGCACTGTGCATGAAACCGAAAATCATGCTGTTCGATGAACCGACTTCAGCGCTCGACCCGGAGATGGTGAAGGAAGTGCTCGACACCATGATCGGTCTGGCGGAAGACGGCATGACCATGCTCTGCGTAACCCACGAAATGGGCTTCGCCCGCACCGTGGCCAATCGCGTGATCTTCATGGACAAGGGCGAAATCGTTGAGCAAGCGGCGCCGAATGACTTCTTCGATAACCCGCAGAACGAGCGGACGAAGTTGTTCTTGAGTCAGATTTTGCATTGATGGTGGATGTTTAAAACTAACCCGGCCTTGTGCCGGGTTTTTTATGATTTTCGCGTCATGACACAGAGAGCGTTGCCTGTTCTGCGTGCACTATGTCCTTGAATCCTCTCAAATCTGCTCCTTCGCCCAAAGCGCGCGCATCGGTGAGCAGGTGGGGGTGACGATCAAGCAGGCGCATCAGCACTATCAAGGCCTTAGGTGGGAGCGAGTCGCCGCGCTCGTATCGTGAAAACGCATTGTGTCCGCCCCCTGACAACAGCAGCACCGCTTCCTTTTGTGACAGATGCAGCTTGCGGCGGATGCGCTTCATCTCGTTACCAATGATTTGTCGGCCAGCAATGACGAGTTCGTCACTCGCATTCGAGTAGCGTAATGCGCTATCGGGGTCGAATATGACTTCCCCGCATGCCTGACACTCCCATCCAGACAAATCATCAAGACGACGCTCAATGCCTTTTACGCTCATGGTTTCGGCACGACCTTCGAAGTGCCGCATTCCTTCAGGTGCTCCGCAACTGAAGCATTGTTTAGTGTTCATGGTTTTTTCTCCTTGAAGGAGATCACCGGAGGTTCACCGCCTGAGCAATAAGTGACCTTGATGTAGATCTCCAGATCATGCGAAGTGATGTGGTACACGTCTTGCCAAATCCGATGGTCGCCATAAGTCGTCATCGATGTGTACAGCATCCTGTTTTGCAGTTCGAAAACCACGTCCTGCATTTCCTTGAAATTCAGGCCCATGTCTCGACCGCTTTTGCGAGCGGTCCTGGTAAATGCGTTTATCCCGAGCCTTCTGACATCCTCCTTGATCACCGCCAAGTTGTAGTGGGGTGTGTTTTTCTCCATAAAAAATCTTGAACCTTTCCCTAAAATTACCCTTAAAGGGTAATTTTGACCAATCGAAAATGCCGCTCCATGTGTCTCCGATTGACCCTAGGTGGTTGCTGTCCTACACGGGTCTGACTAACATGTCAGAAAATTCATCCTATGATTGGATGAAAGGGCAAATCCTATGTCAGACATTTCTCCACTCATTAAACGATCCCTGGTCGATCAGGCTTTGGATCAACTCCGTCAGCGCATCAACAGCGGTGCGTGGCAGGTCGGCGAGCGTTTGCCGACCGAACCGGAGCTGTGCGCCGAGCTGGGCATCAGCCGCAACACCGTGCGCGAAGCCATGCGCGTGCTGGCTTTTTCCGGGTTGATCGAGATCCGCCAGGGCGACGGCAGTTACCTGCGCGCGCTGGTCGATCCGCTCGATACGCTCAAAGCGCTGTCGCGCTGCTCGCTGGAGCAGGCGCGAGAAACCCGGCACATCCTTGAAGTCGAAGCCATCGGCCTGGCGGCGTTGCGTCGTACTGACGAAGACCTTGCCGCATTACGCGAGGCGCTAGGCACCAGCGGCAGCCATTACCACGGCGATCTCGATACCTACATCGCCTGCGATCTGGTGTTCCATCGCCGTCTGGTCGACGCCGCGCACAACCCGACCCTCAGCGAGCTGTATCGCTATTTCTCCAGCATTGTCGGCGCGCAATTGCGCCAGACCCTGAACATCGTCCCGCGCCGTCAGGAAGTGTTCGACCTGCACATCGAATTGCTCGATGCGGTCGAGCAACGCGACCCGGAACGGGCCAAAGCCTTGTCGAGGCAGTTGATCAATGAACCTTGAAACAGAGAAATCCATGTCCCGCAACGAGATATCCACACCCCCGAAACTTGAAGAGCTGCTGATCGACGCCGAGGCCGATGACGAGCAAGTGCAACAAAGCCATCCGCTGGTTCGGCGGCCGTGGCTGTTGTTGCTGGGCTTGATTCTGGTCGCGTTGAACCTGCGTCCGGCGCTGTCGAGCATGGCGCCGTTGCTCAGCGATGTGTCGAAGAGCCTCGGTTTGTCGGCAGCTCAAGCAGGTTTGCTGACCACGCTGCCGGTTCTGTGCCTCGGTTTGTTTGCCCCGCTGGCGCCGATCCTGGCGCGACGTTTCGGTGCCGAGCGGGTGGTGCTGGGGATTCTGCTGACCCTGGCGGGCGGTATTATTCTGCGCAGCAACTTCGGTGAAATCGGCCTGTTCGCCGGCAGCGTGCTGGGCGGCGCGAGCATCGGCATTGTCGGCGTATTACTGCCGGGCATCGTCAAACGCGACTTCGCCAAACACGCCGGCACCATGACCGGCGTCTACACCATGGCGCTGTGCCTGGGCGCGGCGATGGCGGCGGGTTCGAGTGTGCCGTTGAGCGAGCACTTTGGCGGAAGCTGGGCTGTTGGCCTGGGCTTTTGGGTGATCCCGGCGCTGATTGCGGCAGTGTTCTGGCTGCCACAAGTCGGGCAGAAGCATGGCGCACATAATGTTGCCTATCGCGTGCGCGGTTTGCTGCGCGATCCGCTGGCGTGGCAGGTGACGTTGTACATGGGCCTGCAATCGTCGCTGGCCTACATCGTGTTCGGCTGGTTGCCGTCGATCCTCATCGGTCGTGGTCTGACGCCGACGCAAGCGGGGCTGGTGTTGTCCGGTTCGGTGATCATCCAGCTTGCGAGTTCTCTGGCGGCACCGTGGCTGGCGACGCGTGGCAAGGATCAGCGTCTGGCAATTGTCGTGGTCATGGCGTTGACCCTAGGCGGTCTGTTCGGTTGCCTGTACGCGCCGATTGAAGGGCTGTGGGGCTGGGCAATCCTGCTGGGGTTGGGGCAGGGCGGTACGTTCAGTCTGGCACTGACCTTGATCGTGTTGCGTTCGCGGGATTCACATGTCGCGGCGAACCTGTCGAGCATGTCCCAGGGCTTCGGTTATACGCTGGCCTCAATGGGACCGTTCGCAGTCGGCGTGGTGCATGACTGGACGGGCGGCTGGAATGCGGTGGGCTGGATCTTCGGCATTATCGGTACCGGTGCGATCATCGCCGGGCTGGGTGCCGGGCGTGCGCTCTACGTGCAGGTGCAAAGCGAGAAGATTTAAACACCGCTTACCAGTGTGGGAGCGAGCCTGCTCGCGAAGGCAATTGAACATTCAACATCTGTGTTGACTGACACACCGCTTTCGCGAGCAGGCTCGCTCCCACACTGGATGTGTGCACTCCGGGTATTCGGTGGGCGAATGCCGATAGTGTTTCCGTCCATTGCGGATTATCGTGCTGGCAATCTGTACCTCTTTTGGAGATTGCCCATGAGTGAAGCCCACGCCGCGTTGATCACCCGCTTCTATCAAGCCTTCCAACGTCTCGATGCCGAGGCCATGGCCGCCTGCTACACCGACGATGTAGTGTTCAGCGACCCGGCCTTCGGTGAATTGCGCGGGCGCGATGCCGGCGACATGTGGCGCATGCTCACCACCCGCGCCAAAGACTTTTCGCTGACCTTCGACAACGTTCGCGCCGATGAACGCAGCGGCGGCGCGCATTGGGTCGCGACTTATCTGTTCAGCCAGACCGGCAACATCGTCATCAACGATATTCAGGCCCGTTTCGTCTTCCGTGACGGCAAGATCTGCGAGCACCACGACCACTTCGACCTGTGGCGCTGGTCGCGTCAGGCTCTGGGCTTCAAGGGCCTGCTGCTGGGCTGGACACCGCTGGTGCGCAACGCTGTGCGCGCACAAGCGCTGAAGGGACTGAAGGCATTTCAGGCCGGTCGCTGATAAGATCGCGGCCTGTTTCCTACACGTCTTGATCCCGAAGTGACCAGCCCTAGCGAAAAATCTGTCGATGTTGCCGAACCGGTGAGCAAGTCCTGGTTCGTCTACCTCGTTCGCGCGGCCAATGGTTCGCTGTACTGCGGAATCAGCGACGACCCGCAGCGCCGTTTCGCCAAGCATCAAAGTGGCAAGGGCGCGCGGTTCTTCCTCTCCAGCCCGGCCATGGCATTGGTGTACACCGAGCTGTGCCGCGATAAAAGCGATGCTCTGCGCCAGGAACGGCTGATCAAAAAACTGCGCAAGAGCGCCAAGGAATGCCTGGTCGCGTCTTATCAATCTGACTGATGGGTTCCCATCAGGCAGATCTGTAGGCTGCTAACAAAATGCACGCTAAGCTGCTGGTTCATTTTCTGAGCGGCGGAGCCGAGCATGTCCGAGTTGATTCTCCATCACTACCCGACCTCCCCATTCGCTGAAAAAGCCCGCCTGCTGCTGGGCTTCAAAGGCTTGTCGTGGCGCTCGGTGCACATTTCGCCAGTGATGCCGAAGCCTGATCTGACAGCACTCACCGGTGGTTATCGCAAGACACCTGTGCTGCAAATCGGCGCCGACATTTACTGCGACACTTCGTTGATCGCGCGCCGTCTGGAGCAGGAGAAAGCCCTGCCAGCGTTCTTCCCTGAAGGTCAGGAAATGACTGCTGCCAGTTTCGCCGCGTGGGCTGACTCGGTGGTGTTCCAGCACGCGGTCAGCCTGGTGTTCCAGCCGGAGTCGGTGGCCGTGCGTTTCGGCAAGCTTCCGCCGGAAGCGATCAAGGCATTTATGGCCGACCGCGCCGGTCTGTTCAGTGGCGGCAGCGCCACGCGTTTGTCCGCTGAACAAGCCAAACATCAATGGCCGACGATCATGGCGCGCCTGGAGCAACAGCTACAGCGCGAGCAGGGCGACTTCCTGTTCGGCGAGCCGTCGATTGCCGACTTCGCCCTGGCGCATCCACTGTGGTTCCTCAAGGCCACGCACGTCACGGCGCCGCTGGTAGATGAGTATCCGGCGGTTGCCGCCTGGTTGGGTCGAGTACTGGGATTTGGCCATGGCGCGGCCAGCGCGATGACCTCCGACGAGGCGCTTGAAGTGGCGCGCAACGCGACGCCAGCGGCATTGCCGGATGAGCAGTTCGTTGACCCGAACGGCTTCAAGGCTGGCCAGCAGGTGGCAATCTCGGCGACGGATTACGGGGTTGATCCGGTGGTGGGTGAGTTGCTGTTTGCCGGTCGTGAAGAGTTGATCGTGCGTCGCGAGGATGAGCGTGGCGGCGTGGTGCACGTGCACTTCCCGCGTTTCGGTTTCCGCATCGAAGCCCGCTGATCAACAAGTCGCACCTGACTTGGTGGTGAGAGGAGCAATTGTGGCGAGGGGATTTATCCCCGTTGGGTCGCGTAGCGGCCCCAAAACCCGTGGCGAAGTTGCAGCAGGCAAACCGCATTCAAAGGGTTTGCGACTGCTTCGCAGCAGAACGGGGATAAATCCCCTCGCCACAGGGGGCTGCGTTATTTGAGGGCGGCGAGGATTTCGTCCGGATCGAATCCGCGAATCAACGTGCCATTCACGTCGATCAGTGGGATCCCGCGCCCACCCAGCGCCTCATACGCCTTGCGCGCCTCGGCATCCTTCTCGATATCGAACTCCTTGAACGGAATCCCCTTGCTGTCGAGAAAACGTTTGGTTTGCTTGCAGTAGCCGCACCAGTCGGTGGCATATAGCACGACGTTGGCCTGCGCCCGCGTCTGCTCAGCAACCATCTGCGACGGATTGAACACCCGCTCGATCTTGCCCCAGTTCTGATACACCACGACCACCAGCAGAACCAGCGCAACCTTCTTCAGCACATTGCCGAGCATCAGTTGCGACGCTTCAGCTGATCGGTGAGCGACGTCGGCAGGCCTTTGATCACCAAGGTGCCAGCCTCTTCGTCGTACTCGATCTTCGAGCCCAGCAGGTGCGCTTCAAAGCTGATCGACAGGCCTTCGGCGCGACCGGTGAAGCGGCGGAATTGATTCAAAGTGCGTTTGTCCGCCGGAATCTCTGGCGACAGGCCGTAGTCCTTGTTGCGGATGTGATCGAAGAAGGCTTTCGGGCGCTCTTCGTCGATCAGCTCGGAGAGTTCTTCCAGGCCCATCGGTTCGCCGAGTTTGGCCTGGCTGCTGGCGTAATCGACCAGGGTTTTGGTTTTTTCTCGGGCGGACTCTTCCGGCAGATCCTCGCTCTCGACGAAATCACTGAACGCCTTGAGCAACGTGCGCGTTTCGCCCGGGCCGTCGACGCCTTCCTGACAGCCGATGAAGTCGCGGAAATACTCCGAAACTTTTTTGCCGTTCTTGCCTTTGATGAACGAGATGTACTGCTTGGACTGCTTGTTGTTCTGCCACTCGGAGACGTTGATCCGCGCCGCGAGGTGCAACTGACCAAGGTCGAGGTGGCGCGACGGTGTCACGTCCAGTTCATCGGTTACGGCCACGCCTTCGCTGTGGTGCAGCAGGGCAATCGCCAGGTAATCGGTCATGCCTTGCTGATAGTGGGCGAACAGCACGTGGCCGCCGACCGACAGGTTCGACTCTTCCATCAGCTTTTGCAGGTGTTCGACCGCGACTTTGCTGAACGCGGTGAAGTCCTTGCCGCCTTCCATGTATTCCTTCAGCCAGCCGCTGAACGGGAACGCGCCGGATTCCGGATGGAACAGACCCCAGGCTTTGCCCTGTTTGGCGTTATAGCTCTCGTTGAGGTCGGCGAGCATGTTCTCGATGGCTGCAGACTCGGCCAGTTCAGTGTCACGGGCGTGCAGAACTGCGGGCGTGCCGTCGGGTTTTTTGTCGATCAGGTGGACGATGCAATGACGGATCGGCATGGGCTTCTCGGCTGGTGGAAGGGAGGAGGGCGGGCTCCCCCGAAAAAGCGCTAAGTGTACCCGAATCTTCAGCCGTGACTCCCTGTAGGAGCTGCTGAAGGCTGCGATCTTTTGATCTTGTTTTTTCAAAATCTAAATCAAAAGATCGCAGCCTGCGGCAGCTCCTGCATAACCGGGAAATCGTGTCGGCGGCAGCATAAACGTGGGGTTGTAGGGCAAAACCGGGTCGTGCGGCCGGGCTTATGCAGTTTTTTACCGGTTTAGAGCAATAAAGCTGACCAAATGGGTAGCTAGAGGCGGATATTTCCCCGTCTCTGTGCTAGTTTTGCCCGGTCTTACGCGAAGTCACTGCGTTAAGCGTGCAATCAGCATTTGTCAGGTCGAACCAAACCCTGATTTCGGTATCTATAACCCGACTCGTCGTGGTTATCGCCGAGGGTGCCAGATCCAGAAGATCGGGCTCGATGGCTGACACTGCACTCTGCAATCCATATGAATTTGATAGGGAAGGAACACTACATGGCTCTTACTAAAGACCAACTGATCGCCGACATCGCTGAAGCTATCGACGCGCCGAAAACCACCGCGCGTAACGCTCTGGACCAACTGGGCCAAATCGTTGCCGATCAGCTGGAAAACGGCGGCGAAATCACCTTGCCAGGTATCGGCAAGCTGAAAGTGACCGAGCGTCCTGCCCGCACTGGCCGTAACCCTTCGACTGGCGCTGCCATCGAAATCCCTGCGAAGAAAGTGATCAAGCTGGTTGTGGCCAAAGGCCTGACCGACGCTGTGAACAAGTAAGACGCAGCAATAAAAAACCGTGCACCGGAGTGATCCGGGCACGGTTTTTTTGTGCCTGCGATTTGGCATTTGGCCCTGAACCATTGTGGGAGCGAGCCTGCTCGCGAAAGCGTTGGATCAGTCACCTTCAATATTGACTGACCCACCGCTTTCGCGAGCAGGCTCGCTCTCACATGGGATCAGCAGCGTCTTAGCGGGTCCAGCGCTCGCGGCGCCAGATTTGCTGTTCAGACTTGGTCTGGAAGGTCCAGGCGACGAAACGGCTTTGCTTCTGACCTTGCGACATCTCCACGACCTGGCTTTCCAGCACGCCGGCCTTTTTCAGGGCGGTTTCGATGGCTGGCAGGTTCGACGCTTTTGACACCAGCGTGCTGAACCACAATACCTTGTGCTGGAAGTTCGCGCTCTCGGCGATCAGTTGTGTCACGAAGCGTGCTTCGCCACCTTCACACCACAATTCAGCCGACTGGCCACCGAAGTTCAGCACCGGCAGTTTGCGTTTCGGATCGGCGCGGCCCAAGGCTCGCCATTTACGCTCGCTGCCCTTGGTCGCTTCGTCCATCGAAGCGTGGAAGGGCGGGTTGCACATGGTCAGGTCGAAGCGCTCGCCCGGTTCCAGCAAGCCGATGAGGATGTGCTTGCGGTTTTCCTGCTGGCGCAACTGGATAACCTTGTTCAGGTCGTTGGACTGGACGATGGCTCGGGCGGCAGCCACGGCCGTCGGGTCAATCTCCGAGCCGAGGAAGTGCCAGCGGTATTCGCTGTTACCGATCAGCGGATAAACGCAGTTGGCGCCCATGCCGATGTCCAGCACGTTGACGATTGCGCCACGCGGCACCTTGCCGTCGTTCATGCTGGCCAGCAGGTCAGCGAGGAAATGCACGTAATCGGCACGCCCCGGGACCGGTGGGCAGAGATAATCGGCCGGAATGTCCCAATGCTGGATGCCATAAAACGACTTGAGCAGCGCCCGGTTGAACACGCGCACCGCATCGGGGCTGGCGAAGTCGATGCTTTCCTTGCCGTACGGGTTGGTGATCACGAACTTCGCCAGTTCCGGCGTGGTTTTGATCAGCGCCGGGAAGTCGTAACGACCCTGATGGCGATTGCGCGGATGCAGGCTGGCCTTCTCACGCGGCTCAACGGCTTTGGCCGGGGTCGCGGTGTCAGGCTTCTTGCGCGCAGGTTTGGGTGTGCGGGGGGCGTTCATGGGCGTGGTCGATTCGGGTATGGCTGAAAGTGGCGGGTATTGTCCCACATCTAAGGGCAACTCCGTTGAAACTGTGGGAGCGAGCCTGCTCGCGAAGACGGATTGTCAGTCAAAAAATTAGCTGACTGATCCACCGCTTTCGCGAGCAGGCTCGCTCCCACAGGGAATTTGTGGTGTGGCAGGCATAAAAAAGGGAGGCCACCATGGCCTCCCTCTTTCATTGCGGTTTGCCGTTACAGGCTGGAAATCCGCGCGTGTTGCTCGGCCAGCTTGCCCAAGGCTTGTTCTGCCTCGGCCAGTTTGGCGCGCTCCTTCTCGATGACTTCGGCCGGGGCCTTGTCAACGAAACCGGCGTTGGACAGTTTGCCGCCAACACGCTGGACTTCGCCCTGCAGACGCAGGATTTCCTTGTCCAGACGCGCCAGTTCCGCGCCCTTGTCGATCAGACCGGCCATTGGCACCAGCACTTCCATCTCGCCAACCAGCGCAGTCGCGGACAGCGGTGCTTCTTCGCCTGCCGCCAGAACGGTGATCGATTCCAGACGCGCCAGCTTCTTCAGCAGCGCCTCGTTCTCGGTCAAACGACGCTGGTCTTCCGCGCTGACGTTCTTCAGGTAGATCGGCAGTGGTTTGCCCGGGCCGATGTTCATTTCGCCACGGATGTTACGCGTGCCGAGCATCAGTTCCTTGAGCCATTCGATGTCGTTTTCGGCGGCCGGATCGATGCGCTGTTCATTGGCCACCGGCCACGGTTGCAGCATGATCGTCTTGCCCTGAATGCCAGCCAGCGGCGCGATGCGCTGCCAGATTTCTTCAGTGATGAACGGCATGAACGGGTGCGCCAGACGCAGCGCCACTTCCAGTACGCGAACCAGCGTGCGGCGAGTGCCGCGCTGACGCTCAACCGGCGCGTTCTCGTCCCACAGCACTGGCTTGGACAGTTCCAGGTACCAGTCGCAGTACTGGTTCCAGATGAACTCGTACAGCGCTTGTGCGGCGAGGTCGAAACGGAACTGATCGAGTTGACGGGTCACTTCTGCTTCGGTGCGTTGCAGTTGCGAGATGATCCAGCGGTCTGCCAGCGACAGCTCGTAGGCTTCGCCGTTCTGACCGCAGTCTTCGCCCTTGTCCAGAACATAACGCGCGGCGTTCCAGATCTTGTTGCAGAAGTTGCGATAGCCTTCAACGCGGCCCATGTCGAACTTGATGTCGCGGCCGGTCGAGGCCAGCGAGCAGAAAGTGAAGCGCAGGGCGTCGGTGCCGTAGCTGGCGATGCCGTCCGCGAACTCGTCGCGGGTCTGCTTCTCGATCTTCTTCGCCAGTTTCGGCTGCATCATGCCGGAGGTGCGTTTCTGCACCAGTTCTTCCAGCTCGATACCGTCGATGATGTCCAGCGGGTCAAGGACGTTGCCCTTGGACTTGGACATCTTCTGGCCTTGGCCATCACGCACCAGACCGTGCACATACACGGTCTTGAACGGAACCTGCGGCGTGCCGTCCTCGTTCTTGATCAGGTGCATCGTCAGCATGATCATCCGGGCAACCCAGAAGAAGATGATGTCGAAACCCGTCACCAGCACGTCGGTGGAGTGGAATTTCTTCAGGAATTCGGTTTTTTCCGGCCAGCCGAGGGTGGAGAAGGTCCACAGACCCGAACTGAACCAGGTGTCGAGAACGTCGTTGTCCTGTTGCAGCGCAATGTCCGGGCCGAGGTTGTGCTTGGCGCGCACTTCGGCTTCGTCGCGGCCGACGTAGACCTTGCCCGACTCGTCGTACCAGGCCGGAATCCGGTGGCCCCACCACAGCTGACGGCTGATGCACCAGTCCTGGATGTCGCGCATCCACGAGAAGTACATGTTTTCGTACTGTTTCGGCACGAACTGGATGCGGCCATCTTCAACGGCAGCAATCGCAGGCTCGGCCAGCGGTTTGGTCGACACGTACCACTGGTCGGTCAGCCACGGCTCGATCACGGTGCCGGAGCGATCGCCTTTCGGCACTTTCAGGTTGTGATCGTCAACGCTGACCAACAGGCCGGCGGCGTCGAACGCGGCCACAATCTGCTTACGCGCTTCGAAACGCTCAAGACCTGCGTACTCAGCCGGAATCGCGCCGTCGATGCTGTCGTTCAGCGTACCGTCGAGGTTGAACACCTGAGCAGCCGGCAGCACGTTGGCGTTCTTGTCGAAGATGTTCAGCAGCGGCAAGTTGTGGCGCTTGCCGACTTCGTAGTCGTTGAAATCGTGGGCCGGGGTGATTTTCACGCAGCCGGTGCCGAATTCAGGATCGCAGTAATCGTCGGCGATGATCGGGATGCGGCGGCCAACCAGCGGCAGCTCGACAAACTTGCCGATCAGGGCTTTGTAGCGTTCATCGTTCGGGTTCACCGCGACGGCGGAGTCGCCGAGCATGGTTTCCGGACGGGTGGTCGCGACGATCAGGAAATCGTTGCCGTCAGCGGTTTTCGCGCCGTCGGCCAGCGGGTATTTCAGGTTCCACAGGAAACCTTTCTCGTCGTGGTTTTCCACTTCGAGGTCGGAAATCGCCGTGTGCAGTTTGGTGTCCCAGTTGACCAGACGCTTGCCGCGGTAGATCAGACCGTCTTCGTGCAGGCGCACGAACGCTTCTTTAACCGCTTCCGAGAGGCCGTCGTCCATGGTGAAGCGCTCGCGGCTCCAGTCTACGGACGAGCCGAGGCGGCGGATCTGACGGCTGATGTTGCCGCCGGACTGATCCTTCCATTCCCAGATTTTCTCGAGGAATTTTTCGCGGCCCAAGTCATGGCGATTCTGGCCTTGGGCTTCGAGTTGACGCTCGACCAGCATCTGCGTGGCGATACCGGCGTGGTCGGTGCCCGGCTGCCACAGGGTGTTGCGACCCTGCATGCGGCGGAAACGGATCAGGGCGTCCATGATCGCGTTGTTGAAACCGTGCCCCATGTGCAGGCTGCCGGTGACGTTCGGCGGCGGGATCATGATGGTGTAGGAATCGCCCGCGCCTTGCGGTGCGAAATAGTTCTCGGACTCCCAGGTGTTGTACCAGGAAGTTTCAATGGCGTGCGGCTGGTAGGTCTTATCCATGCGCGGCGGGACCCTATTGGCATTTATTCAGGAAAAGCCGGGAAGTATAGCGGGGCATGGGGCCGAGGGCGAGCGGGGCAGGGACTCTAATGTCAGGGTGAGCCTTTGTGGCGAGGGGATTCATCCCCGTTGGGCTGCGCAGCGGCCCCAAGATTTCAATCACGCTGCGCAATTACAGGATTGACGACTGCTGCGCAGCCGAACGGGGATAAATCCCCTCGCCACAAAAAAACCTCATAAGACCGTTGGGCTGCGCAGCGGCCCCCAATATTTCAATCACGCTGCGCAATTACAGGATTGACGACTGCTGCGCAGCCGAACGGGGATAAATCCCCTCGCCACAGGGGATCCAGCCGGGTTATTCGTATTGGCTGAGCAGGCGTTCCAGGCGCGCGTCGAGGCGGCGTTTGATCTCGGTTTCGATGTGCGGGGCGAAGTCATCGATCACGTCTTGCATGATCAATTGCGCGGCGGCGCGCAGTTCGCTGTCGAGGTGGAGCAGGGCGTCCGGGCCTTTATCCACAGGCGCGGCAGGTTGCGCAGCGGGCTTCGGGGCGGGAGCCGGAGGCGGCTCGACGGCTGGCGGCTCGGAGCCGACCGCGTCGAACAACATCGGAATCTGTTCCTGTTCGCCATCTTCGACCGTATCGGTCAGCAGGGGTGGTTGCAGGTTGTCGTCGCCGAGCAACTGACGGATCGATTCGAGATCGTCCAGCAGGTGTGTCGGCTTTTGCTGCGGTTTCGGAGTGTCCATTGGAGTGCTCAGAGTCGCTGTAAACGGTGATCTTGCAGAGGATAGCCCTGTTCGCGGTAGAAACGGAAACTCTCCCGCGCGGCTGCCCGAATCGTCGGATCTTCGACCACTACTTCCGCTATGCGGGCGAATTTGTTGGCGAAGGCCGGCACTTTAAGGTCGAGGTTGACCAGTAAATCCTGATGCTGACCGCAGTCATCGCCCAACCCCAGAACAATCAAGCCATCCGGTTCACTGTCGGCGGGGCCGTGGGGCACGAAGCTTTCGCCCTTGAATGCCCATAGACGCGCATCAAGATCGTCACGCTGGGCCGCATCGCTGCAATGCAGGTAGATGCGGTGGCCCATGCGCCAGGCTTTTTCGGTGAGCTTGCAGGCGAAGTCCAGGCGTGCCGAAGGATCGGCGCTGGGCAGGATATAGAAGTCGACTTTGGTCATTGCGGTTCCAGAGCGGCAAGCGGCATCACCCGAAAGTGACGCCGCCGCCCATCAGCGGGTTCAGGCTTTGGCGCGATCGAGCAGGTACTGGGTCAGCAGCGGAACCGGGCGGCCAGTGGCGCCCTTGTCCTTGCCACCGCTGGTCCATGCGGTGCCGGCGATGTCCAGGTGCGCCCAATTAAGGTTCTTGGTGAAGCGCGACAGGAAGCACGCGGCGGTGATGGTGCCGGCTTTCGGCCCACCGATGTTGGCGATGTCGGCGAACGGGCTGTCCAGTTGCTCCTGGTACTCATCGAACAGCGGCAGTTGCCAGGCACGGTCATCGGCAGCCTTGCCGGCGCTGAGCAGTTGGCCGATCAGTTCGTCATTGTTGCCCAACAGGCCCGAGGTGTGTGCGCCCAGCGCGACGACGCAAGCGCCGGTCAGGGTGGCGATGTCGATCACCGCTTGTGGCTTGAAGCGCTCGGAGTACGTGAGGGCGTCGCACAGCACCAGACGGCCTTCGGCGTCGGTGTTGAGGATTTCCACGGTCTGGCCGCTCATGGTGGTGACGATGTCGCCCGGGCGAGTCGCGTTGCCGCTCGGCATGTTTTCCGCGCAGGCGAGGATGCACACCAGGTTGATCGGCAGTTTCAGCTCAAGCACCGCACGCAGAGTACCGAACACGGAGGCAGCGCCGCCCATGTCGTACTTCATCTCGTCCATACCGGCGCCTGGTTTCAGGCTGATGCCGCCGGTGTCGAAGGTGATGCCTTTACCAACCAGTGCGTATGGCTTCTCGGATTTTTTACCACCGTTGTATTGCATGACGATCAGGCGTGGCGGTTGAGCGCTGCCCTGGCCGACGGCGTAGAACGAGCCCATGCCCAAGGATTTGATCTTCTTCTCGTCGAGGACTTCGACTTTCAGATCCTTGAACTCTTTGCCCAGATCCTTGGCTTGTTCGCCGAGGTAGGTCGGGTGGCAGATGTTCGGCGGCAGGTTGCCCAGGGTGCGAGTGAAAGCCATGCCATTGGCGATTGCAGTGGCGTGGGCCACGGCGCGTTGCACTTCGGCTTGCGCGGCCTTGATGGTCAGCAGGGTGATTTTCTTCAGCGCGCGCGGTTCGGCTTTCTGGCTCTTGAACTGGTCGAAGGTGTATTCGCCATCCACCAGGGTTTCCGCCAGCAGACGGGTTTTGCCGTAGCTGTCGCGGTTTTTGACAATAATTTCATCCAGCGCCAGCACAGCGTCGCTGCCGTTCAAGCCTTTCAGGGTATTAAGGATGGCGGCAACGATTTTGCGGAACGGACGGTCGCCCAATTCTTCATCTTTGCCCACGCCGACCAGCAGCACGCGCTCGGCTTTGAGGTTCGGCAGGCTGTGCAGCAGCAGGCTTTGGCCGACCTTGCCGGCCAGATCGCCACGCTTGAGTACGGCGCTGATCGCGCCACCGCTCAGTTCGTCGAGCTGTTTGGCAGCGACGCCGAGCTTGCGGCCTTCGCCGACGGCAACCACCAGGGTGGCGGTTTTCAACGTTTCTGGGCTAACGCTTTTTACAACCAGTTCCATGTCCGGATCCCTGAATGAATGGTCAACACGCAGGCGTTCGACGGTGTTCGCAGTCGCCTGCTTATAGATAGAAGAGGCGCAGGCCAAAGCCTGCGACAAGGGCCGCAGTTTGAACCTCGCTCCCCGCGCCTGACAACCCTCGGTTGGACTAACTTCAACGGTTTGCATACGCAGATGAGTGTGCGCAGTGACAGGCGCCCTCAATCACAGGATAATGCCGCATCTTTTTTCGACGGCTCTGCGTTGCGGGCCGGTCGATGTGTTTGCTTGTTTGGCCGCCTTAGCCTGACAACCCTGGAGTGTCTGGTTTGATCGTCTTCCGTTATCTGTCCCGCGAAGTCCTGTTGACCCTCAGCGCCGTGAGTGCCGTGCTGTTGGTCATCATCATGAGCGGTCGCTTCATCAAATACCTCGCTCAGGCCGCTGCCGGCCAGCTCGATCCGGGCTCGCTGTTCCTGATCATGGGCTATCGCCTGCCGGGTTTCCTGCAACTGATTCTGCCGCTGGGCCTGTTCCTCGGGATCCTGCTGGCTTACGGTCGCCTGTACCTCGAAAGCGAAATGACCGTGCTCTCGGCCACCGGCATGAGCCAGCAGAAACTGTTTCGCATGACCCTGTTTCCAGCGACGCTGGTGGCGTTGGTGGTGGCATGGCTGAGCCTCGGCCTGGCCCCGCAAGGTGCCAACCAGTTCCAGCTGCTGCTGAACAAACAGGACGCGCTGACCGAATTCGACACCCTCGAACCGGGCCGTTTTCAGGCGCTGCGCGACGGTACTCGGGTGACCTACACCGAAACCCTGAGCGACGATCGCATCAACCTTGGCAGCGTATTCATCTCGCAGAAAAACCTCGGTGCCGATCAGAAGGATCGCGGGATTTCCGTGCTGGTGGCCGAGAAGGGTCGTCAGGAAGTCCGCCCGGACGGCAACCGTTACCTGATTCTCGACAACGGCTACCGTTACGACGGCAGCCCCGGCCAGGCTGATTATCGGGCGATTCATTACGAGACGTATGGCGTGCAGTTGCCCAAGCCGGACGTCAGCGAAGAGGTCACAGACCGCGACGCCATGCCTACATCGACCCTGCTGAGCAGCGATGACATTCGCTCCAGAACCGAACTGCAATGGCGTTTGTCCCTGCCGCTGCTGGTCTTTATCGTGACCCTGATGGCGGTGCCGCTGTCGCGCGTGAACCCGCGCCAGGGGCGTTTCCTCAAGCTGCTGCCGGCGATTCTTCTTTATATGGCTTACCTGACCATCCTGATTGCCGCCCGCGGCGCCCTTGAAAAGGGCAAGATCCCGCCGGCCCTCGGCTTGTGGTGGGTGCACGCGATCTTCCTGTTCATCGGTCTCGGCCTGCTGTACTGGGAGCCGCTGCGCTTGAAAATGGCCAGTCGTCGTGCCGCTGCGCTGGAGGTGGCCCGTGGTTAAACTCGACCGCTACATCGGCAGCAGCGTGTTCATGGCGATCATCGCCGTGCTGGCGATCATCCTCGGTCTGGCGACGCTGTTTGCCTTCATCGATGAGATGGGCGACGTCAGCGATACCTACACGCTGGTTGATGTGCTGAGCTTTGTATTGCTCACCGCGCCGCGCCGACTCTACGAAATGTTGCCGATGGCGGCGTTGATCGGCTGTCTGATCGGCCTCGGCAGCCTGGCCAGCAGCAGTGAACTGACCGTAATGCGCGCCGCTGGCGTGTCGATCGGTCGTATCGTCTGGGCGGTGATGAAGCCGATGCTGGTGCTGATGCTGGCCGGCGTGCTGATCGGCGAATACGTTGCGCCGGCCACTGAAAGCATGGCTCAGGCCAATCGCTCGCTGGCCCAGGGCAGCGGCGACGCACAAAGTGCCAAGCACGGTATGTGGCACCGTCAGGGTGAGGAGTTCATCCACATCAACGCCGTTCAGCCGAACGGTCTGTTGTATGGCGTGACCCGCTATCACTTCGACAAGGAGCGCCATCTGTTGAGTTCGAGTTTCGCCAAAAAGGCTGAATTCGACGGCACCAAATGGCAGCTTACCGACGTCGCCACCACGCTGTTTCATGAGCGCAGCACTGAAGTCGTCAATACCCCGAGCGAGCAGTGGGACGTGGCCCTGAGCCCGCAACTGCTGAGCACCGTGGTCATGGCGCCGGAGTCGCTGTCGATCAGTGGTTTGTGGGGCTACATCCACTATCTGTCGGAGCAGGGCCTGAGCAACGGCCGCTACTGGCTGGCATTTTGGGTCAAGGTGTTGCAGCCGCTGGTCACTGCCGCATTGGTGTTGATGGCGATTTCTTTCATCTTCGGCCCGCTGCGTTCGGTGACCTTGGGCCAGCGCGTATTTACCGGCGTGCTGGTGGGCTTCACCTTCCGCATCGTGCAGGATTTGCTCGGTCCATCGAGCCTGGTGTTCGGTTTCTCGCCCCTGTTCGCAGTGCTGGTGCCGGCGGGAGTCTGTGCGTTGGCGGGTGTCTGGCTGCTCAGACGAGCCGGTTGATGAACAAGCTTTCATCCCTCGTTTAACCCTGAAAACGCCTCGGTCGACAGATCGGGGCGTTTTTGCATGCAATCCGGGTGACAGGCGAACGTGACGCTTGCGCCGTGTATCAGGTACAATTCCCGGCTATTTTTCGGCGGGCTATGCCTGCAGCCTTTTTGAGTGTTGATCCGTGAGTGATTTGAGTCATATCCGCAATTTCTCCATCATCGCCCACATTGACCATGGCAAGTCGACGCTGGCCGATCGCTTCATCCAGATGTGCGGCGGCCTGGCCGAGCGTGAAATGGAAGCCCAGGTACTGGATTCCATGGATCTGGAGCGTGAACGCGGGATCACCATCAAGGCCCACAGCGTCACCCTTTATTACACTGCCAAAGATGGCATCAAGTATCAGCTGAACTTCATTGACACCCCGGGCCACGTCGACTTCACCTACGAAGTCAGCCGTTCCCTGGCCGCGTGTGAAGGTGCTTTGCTGGTGGTCGATGCCGGTCAGGGTGTTGAAGCCCAGTCCGTGGCCAACTGCTACACCGCCATCGAGCAAGGCCTCGAGGTCATGCCGGTACTGAACAAGATCGACCTGCCGCAGGCCGATCCCGATCGCGTCAAGGACGAGATCGAGAAGATCATCGGCATCGACGCCACCGACGCCGTCACTTGCAGCGCCAAAACCGGCCTGGGTGTCGACGAAGTGCTCGAGCGTCTGGTGCACACCATTCCTGCGCCGACCGGCAACATCGAAGATCCGCTGCAAGCGTTGATCATCGACTCCTGGTTCGACAACTACCTGGGCGTTGTCTCTCTGGTGCGCGTGCGTCATGGCCGCGTGAAGAAGGGCGACAAGATCCTCGTCAAGTCCACCGGCAAGATCCACCTGGTCGACAGCGTTGGCGTGTTCAATCCGAAGCACACCGCGACCGCTGACCTCAAGGCCGGCGAAGTGGGCTTCATCATCGCCAGCATCAAGGACATTCACGGTGCACCGGTCGGTGACACCCTGACCCTGAGCTCGACGCCGGACGTTGAAGTGCTGCCAGGCTTCAAACGCATCCAGCCACAGGTTTACGCCGGTCTGTTTCCGGTCAGCTCCGACGACTTCGAGGATTTCCGCGAAGCGCTGCAGAAACTGACCCTCAACGACTCGTCGCTGCAATACACCCCGGAAAGCTCCGACGCACTGGGCTTCGGCTTCCGTTGCGGCTTCCTCGGCATGCTGCACATGGAAATCATCCAGGAGCGTCTCGAGCGCGAGTACGATCTGGACCTGATCACCACGGCGCCGACGGTAATCTTCGAGCTGGTGCTGAAAACCGGTGAAACGATTTACGTCGACAACCCGTCGAAGCTTCCAGATGTGTCGTCGATCGAGGACATGCGCGAGCCAATCGTGCGTGCCAATATCCTTGTGCCTCAGGAGCACCTGGGCAACGTCATCACCCTGTGCATCGAGAAGCGCGGCGTTCAAGTCGACATGCTGTTCCTCGGCAATCAGGTGCAGGTCACTTACGACTTGCCGATGAACGAAGTGGTCCTCGATTTCTTCGACCGCCTCAAATCCACCAGCCGTGGCTATGCTTCGCTGGACTACCACTTCGATCGTTACCAATCGGCTAATCTGGTGAAACTGGACGTGCTGATCAACGGCGACAAGGTCGATGCTCTCGCATTGATCGTGCACCGTGACAACTCGCACTACAAAGGTCGCCAGTTGACCGAGAAGATGAAAGAACTGATTCCTCGTCAGATGTTCGACGTGGCTATCCAGGCTGCCATTGGTGGTCAGATCGTTGCACGGACAACCGTCAAGGCACTCAGAAAGAACGTATTGGCCAAATGCTACGGTGGTGACGTCAGCCGTAAGAAGAAACTGCTCGAGAAGCAAAAGGCCGGTAAAAAACGCATGAAGCAAGTCGGCAACGTGGAAATTCCACAAGAAGCCTTCCTTGCAGTGCTCAGGTTGGATAGTTAGGTCCTATGTCACTAAATTTCCCGCTGTTGCTGGTCATCGCCGTGTTCGTCTGCGGCCTGTTGGCGTTGCTCGATCTGTTGTTCCTGGCGCCGCGTCGGCGTGCTGCTATTGCCTCTTATCAAGGCAGTGTCAGCCAACCCGATGTCGTGGTGGTCGAGAAACTGAACAAAGAGCCGCTGCTGGTTGAATACGGCAAGTCGTTCTTTCCGGTGTTGTTCATCGTTCTGGTGCTGCGTTCGTTCCTCGTGGAGCCGTTCCAGATTCCGTCCGGTTCGATGAAGCCGACTCTGGACGTTGGCGACTTCATTCTGGTGAGCAAGTTTTCTTACGGGATCCGCCTGCCGGTGATCGACAAGAAAATCATCGAAGTCGGTGACCCACAGCGTGGCGATGTCATGGTGTTCCGCTACCCGAGCGACCCCAACGTCAACTACATCAAGCGTGTAGTCGGCCTGCCGGGCGACACCGTGCGTTACACCGCTGACAAGCGTCTGTTCGTCAATGGCGAGTCGATTGCCGAGCAACTGGTCGGCTCCGAGCCGGGCACCCTCGGCAGCGCTGAGCTCTACAAGGAAAAACTCGGTGAAGCCGAGCACCTTATCCGCAAGGAAATGAGCCGCTACCGCGCCACTCCGGACCATACGTGGACCGTACCGGCCGGGCACTATTTCATGATGGGCGACAACCGCGACAACTCGAACGACAGTCGCTACTGGGATGATCCGAACATTCCCAAGGATCTGCTGGGCATGGTTCCCGACCAGAATATCGTCGGCAAGGCCTTCGCGGTCTGGATGAGCTGGCCGGAACCGAAACTCAGTCACCTGCCGAATTTCTCGCGGGTTGGCCTGATCAAGTAATCACACACGGCGCTGTTGAACACAGCGCCGAATGCATTTCTGGAGTCGACACAATCGGCTTCGCGGCGTGCAGCTAACAGCCAGGATTTAATTTTTGAACACAGCGTTAATTGTCCCAGGCCTGCGCCGTATCCCGGCGATGGCAGTGGAATCCAGCCACGAACTCAGCGTGGGTAAACCGTGAGCGTTTCTCTTAGCCGTCTCGAGCGCCAGCTCGGTTACACCTTCAAGGATCAGGAGCTGATGCTGCTGGCCCTCACGCACCGCAGTTTTGCCGGGCGCAACAATGAACGCCTGGAATTCCTTGGCGATGCCATCCTCAACTTCGTCGCTGGCGAGGCGCTGTTCGATCGCTTCCCGCTGGCCCGCGAAGGCCAGCTGTCGCGTTTGCGCGCGCGGCTGGTAAAAGGTGAGACGCTGGCCGTACTGGCTCGCGGTTTTGATCTCGGTGATTACCTGCGTCTGGGTTCCGGTGAGTTGAAGAGCGGCGGCTTCCGTCGCGAATCGATTCTGGCCGACGCCCTCGAAGCATTGATCGGTGCAATCTACCTCGACGCCGGCATGGATATGGCGCGCGAGCGTGTCCTCGCCTGGCTGGCCGGTGAGTTTGAAGGCCTGACGCTGGTCGATACCAACAAGGATCCGAAAACCCGCCTGCAGGAACATCTGCAATCGCGCGGTTGCGATCTGCCACGCTACGAAGTCGTGGATATCCAGGGCGAGCCGCACTGCCGAACTTTCTTCGTCGAGTGCGAAGTTGTCTTACTGAATGAAAAAAGCCGAGGTCAGGGTGTGAGCCGTCGTATTGCCGAACAGGTAGCGGCCGCCGCAGCACTGATTGCCCTGGGCGTGGAGAATGGCAATGACTGATACAAACGCAACTCGCTGTGGCTATGTTGCCATCGTCGGCCGTCCTAACGTCGGCAAGTCGACGTTGTTGAACCACATCCTCGGCCAAAAGCTCGCGATCACTTCGCGCAAGCCGCAGACCACTCGCCACAACATGCTCGGGATCAAGACCGAAGGCGACGTGCAAGCGATCTACGTCGACACCCCTGGCATGCACAAGGGTGGCGAAAAGGCCCTGAACCGTTACATGAACAAGACCGCTTCGGCGGCGTTGAAAGACGTCGACGTGGTGATCTTCGTGGTCGACCGCACCAAGTGGACCGACGAAGACCAGATGGTGCTGGAGCGCGTGCAGTACGTCACCGGCCCGCTGATCGTCGCGCTGAACAAGACCGACCGCATCGAAGACAAAGCCGAGCTGATGCCGCACCTGAGCTGGTTGCAGGAACAACTGCCGAACGCGCAGATCATTCCGATTTCCGCGCAGCACGGGCATAACCTCGAAGCGCTGGAAAAGGTCATTGCTGATCATCTGCCGGAGAACGACCACTTCTTCCCGGAAGACCAGATCACCGACCGCAGCAGCCGTTTCCTCGCCGCCGAACTGGTCCGTGAGAAAATCATGCGCCAGATGGGCGCCGAGCTGCCGTACCAGATCACGGTCGAGATCGAAGAATTCAAGCAGCAGGGCAAAACCCTGCACATCCACGCCTTGATCCTCGTTGAACGTGACGGTCAGAAGAAGATCATCATTGGCGACAAGGGCGAGCGCATCAAACGCATTGGCACCGAAGCGCGCAAGGACATGGAGTTGCTGTTCGACTCCAAGATTATGCTCAACCTGTGGGTCAAGGTGAAGGGCGGCTGGTCCGACGACGAGCGCGCGCTGCGTTCGCTGGGCTACGGCGACCTGTAATCACCGTTCCAGAGAACACCGATAGCCAATGTGGGAGCGGGCCTGCTCGCGAAGGGATGTAACATTCAGCATTGATGTTGACTGTCACTCCGCTTTCGCGAGCAGGCTCGCTCCCACAGTGGTTTTGGGTTGTGTGTAAAACTGCGTTTCTGCATAGAGAACTCAATGTCGCAAAACCCGCCTCCCGCCCAACCCGCCTACGTCCTTCACTCGCGCGCTTACCGCGAAACCAGTGCCTTGGTGGATTTCCTCACGCCGCAAGGTCGGCTGCGGGCGGTATTGCGCAGTGCGCGGGGCAAAGCCGGGACACTGGCACGGCCGTTTGTGTCGCTGGAAGTGGAGTTTCGCGGTAAGGGCGAGTTGAAGAATGTCGGGCGCATGGAGAGTTCAGGCACTTCGGCGTGGCTCAACGGTGAGGCGCTGTTCAGTGGCCTGTATCTGAATGAATTGCTGATCCGTTTGCTACCTGCCGAAGATCCGCACCCGGGTGTATTCGATCACTACGCCGCCACTTTGCTGGCCCTGGCTGAAGGCCGCCCGCTGGAGCCGTTGCTGCGTTCTTTCGAATGGCGGCTGCTGGACGATCTCGGTTACGGCTTTTCCCTGAACACTGATATCCACGGCGAAGCCATTGCCGAGGACGGTCTCTATCGTCTGCAAGTGGATGCCGGTCTGGAGCGAGTCTTTCTGCTGCAACCCGGTCTGTTCAACGGCGTCGAACTACTGGCCATGGCCGACGCCGACTGGACCGCCCCCGGCGCGCTGTCTGCCGCCAAGCGCTTGATGCGCCAGGCACTTGCCGTGCACCTCGGCGGTCGTCCCCTCGTCAGTCGCGAACTGTTTCGCAAGCCCTAGCCCCGTGTATGCTGTGCGCCGAATCTTTTTCTTCAGGAGCGCGCATCCGTGACCACCAGCAATCGCATTCTTCTTGGCGTGAACATCGACCACGTCGCCACCCTGCGTCAGGCCCGTGGCACGCGCTATCCGGATCCGGTCAAAGCTGCGCTGGACGCTGAAGAGGCGGGCGCCGACGGCATCACCGTGCACCTGCGCGAAGACCGTCGGCACATTCAGGAGCGCGACGTGCTGCTGCTCAAGGATGTGCTGCAAACCCGCATGAACTTCGAAATGGGCGTCACCGAAGAAATGATGGCGTTCGCCGAGCGCATCCGTCCGGCACACATCTGCCTGGTGCCGGAAACCCGTCAGGAACTGACCACCGAAGGTGGTCTGGATGTCGCGGGGCAGGAAGAGCGCATCAAGGCAGCGGTTGAGCGTCTGTCGAAAATCGGCAGCGAAGTGTCGCTGTTCATTGATGCGGACGAGCGGCAGATTGCCGCGTCGAAGCGCGTGGGTGCGCCGGCCATCGAGCTGCACACCGGGCGTTATGCCGATGCCGAGACGCCGACTGAAGTCGCTGAAGAATTGAAGCGTGTGGCGGACGGTGTGGCGTTTGGTCTGGCCCAGGGCCTGATCGTCAATGCCGGTCATGGCCTGCATTATCACAACGTTGAAGCGGTAGCAGCGATCAAGGGTATCAACGAACTGAACATCGGTCATGCGCTGGTGGCGCATGCGCTGTTCGTGGGCTTCAAGTCGGCTGTATCCGAAATGAAAGCCCTGATTCTGGCGGCTGCGTTGAAAGGTTAAAGGCCGAGGCATAACCCCTGTGGGAGCGAGCCTGCTTGCGAAAGCGGTGTATCAGTTAACAATAATGTCGACTGAATCGACGCCTTCGCGAGCAGGCTCGCTCCCACATTTTTTTGGGGTGTTTGTTAGAGCGGAGCGGGTTCTTGCGCCGGTTTGGACTTGTCGATGCCGGGCACATGCAGGTTGCCCTCGGCCACCTGATCGCCCTCAAGCTGCGGCTGCGTCACCCACGTCAGGATGTCGTAATAACGGCGAATGTTCGCCACAAAGTGCACCGGCTCGCCGCCTCGGGCATAGCCATAACGCGTCTTGCTGTACCACTGCTTCTGCGACAGGCGCGGCAGGATCTTCTTCACATCCAGCCATTTGTCCGGGTTCAACCCTTCCTTGGCCGTCAGTTTGCGTGCGTCATCCAGATGGCCGCTGCCGACGTTGTACGCCGCCAGGGCAAACCAGGTACGGTCCGGCTCCTTGATTGAATCGTCGAGCTGATCCTTCATGTAGGCCAGGTACTTGGCCCCGCCCATGATGCTTTGCTTGGGATCCAGACGGTTGGATACGCCCATCGCCTGCGCGGTGTTCTGGGTCAGCATCATCAAACCGCGCACGCCGGTCTTGGACGTGACCGCCGGCTGCCACAGCGATTCCTGGTAACCGATGGCGGCCAGCAGGCGCCAGTCGACCTTCTCTTTCTTGGCGTAGTTCTTGAAGTGCTGTTCGTATTTGGGCAAGCGCTGCTGCAGGTGCTGGGCGAAGGTGGTGGCGCCCATGTAGCCAAGGACATCGACGTGACCGTAGTAGCGGTCCTTCAAGCGTTGCAGGGTGCCGTTTTTCTGCACCTTGTCCAGATAGGCATTGATCTCGTTGAGCAGGCTGTTGTCTTCGCCCTGAGCCACGGCCCAGCTCTGACTGCGGGCGTCGCCGAGGTCGAAGGCCACACGGATATTAGTGAAGTAGACCTGGTTCATTGCCACTTCGTTGGAGTCGACCAGGGTCAGGTCAATCTGACCTTCATCGACCATACGCAGCAGGTCGACCACTTCAACCGCGTCGGACTCTTCGTACTCGATGCCGGGGTATTTCTTTTTCAGCTCGGCTAGTTGCTCGGCGTGGGTGCTGCCCTTGAGCACCATTATTTTCTTGCCGACCAGATCACCGGCGTCGGTCGGCCGTGACTGGCCGTTGCGGTAGATGATCTGCGGGGTGACTTCGAGATACGAATGGGAGAACCGCACCTGCTTCTTGCGCTCCTCGCTGCTGACCAGACCTGCGGCGGCCAGTACCGGGCCGTTCGGTTTGCCGATCTGATCGAAGAGGTCATCGAGGTTGTCGGCGGTCTCGATCTTCAGTTCCACACCCAAATCGTCGGCGAACCGCTTCACCAGCTCGTATTCGAAGCCGGTTTCACCGCTGCGATCCTGGAAGTAGGTGGCCGGGCTGTTTCGGGTAATCACCCGCAGCACGCCATCCTCCTTTACGCGCTCGAGTGTGTTGGGTTTATCAACACAGCCACCGAGCACCAGGAAGAGTCCGGTTGCGATCAGCCATTTGGCGTACCGCGGACGCAAAGCCGTTGGGAAAAACATTTGCGCAGTATACGCAAACGGCTGCGGGCGCCATATCTCGACAGCGCGGGGCGAGTCTGCTAGCGATCACAAAACCGAGCGAAACCCTGCGGGAATGGGGCTGTGCGGCTTTTTGTTACAGTAAAAATAAGACGTCATTATTGGGTCGATTTACCTGACTCTGAAGGCAGAAACACAGATTGGTGGTCGAGTGCAACCGTGCGTAGCGTTTCGGGTGATGTTGAGGGCGGTTTAGGCTAGAATGCACGGCCTCAAAGCACACCCCTTCCCGAGGCTGTCCCGAAGATGTTGATCCTGCGCGGCGCTCCTGCCCTTTCTGCCTTTCGCCACAGCAAACTCCTTGAGCAACTGAGCCAGAAGGTTCCAGCTGTCAGTGGCCTGTATGCTGAATTCGCTCACTTCGCCGAAGTCACCGGCGTCCTGACCGGCGACGAACAGCAGGTGCTTGCGCGCCTTCTGAAGTACGGTCCAAGCGTTCCGGTTCAAGAGCCGACCGGCCGTCTGTTTCTGGTGTTGCCGCGTTTCGGCACCATCTCGCCATGGTCGAGCAAGGCCAGCGACATTGCCCGCAACTGCGGCCTGAGCAAGATCCAGCGTCTGGAGCGCGGCATCGCGTTCTACGTGGCCGGTCAGTTCAGCGACGCTGAAGCCCAGCAGATTGCCGACGTCCTGCATGACCGCATGACCCAGATCGTTCTGGCCAACCTCGAACAGGCCGCCGGTCTGTTCAGCCACGCCGAACCGAAGCCGCTGACTGCCATCGACATCCTCGGTGGCGGTCGTGCCGCGCTGGAAAAGGCCAATACCGAACTGGGCCTGGCCCTGGCCGAAGACGAGATCGACTATCTGGTCGACGCCTTCAACGGTTTGAAGCGCAACCCGCACGACATCGAACTGATGATGTTCGCCCAGGCCAACTCCGAACATTGCCGCCACAAGATCTTCAACGCCAGTTGGGATATTGATGGCGAGAACCAGGAAAAAAGCCTGTTCGGCATGATCAAGAACACCTACGTGATGCACAGCGAAGGTGTTCTGTCGGCTTATAAGGACAACGCCTCGGTGATCGTCGGCAACGTTGCCGGCCGTTTCTTCCCGAACCCTGAGACCCGCCAGTACGGCGCGGTGCAGGAGCCGGTGCACATCCTGATGAAGGTTGAGACCCACAACCACCCGACCGCAATCGCTCCGTTCCCGGGTGCATCGACCGGTTCCGGTGGCGAGATTCGTGACGAAGGTGCAACCGGTCGTGGTGCCAAGCCAAAGGCTGGCCTCACCGGTTTCACCGTGTCCAACCTGCAAATCCCGGGCTTCGAACAGCCGTGGGAAGTGCCGTACGGCAAGCCTGAGCGCATCGTTACCGCGTTGGACATCATGATCGAAGGCCCGCTCGGCGGCGCCGCGTTCAACAACGAATTCGGTCGTCCGGCCCTGACTGGCTACTTCCGTACCTTCGAACAGTCGATCACTACCCCGCACGGTGACGAAGTTCGCGGTTACCACAAGCCGATCATGCTGGCCGGCGGCATGGGCAACATCCGCGAAGAACACGTCAAGAAAGGCGAAATCGTCGTTGGCTCCAAGCTGATCGTGCTCGGCGGCCCGGCGATGCTGATTGGTCTGGGTGGCGGCGCTGCCTCCTCCATGGCCACTGGCACCAGCTCGGCGGATCTCGACTTCGCTTCCGTGCAGCGTGAAAACCCTGAAATGGAGCGTCGCTGCCAGGAAGTTATCGACCGTTGCTGGCAACTGGGCGACAAGAACCCGATCAGCTTCATCCACGACGTCGGCGCGGGCGGTCTGTCCAACGCCTTCCCGGAGCTGGTCAACGACGGCGACCGCGGTGGCCGTTTCGAACTGCGCAACATTCCAAACGACGAGCCGGGCATGGCCCCGCACGAAATCTGGTCCAACGAATCCCAGGAACGTTACGTTCTGGCCGTCGGCCCTGAAGACTTCGAGCGCTTCCAGGCGATCTGCGAACGCGAGCGCTGCCCGTTTGCCGTAGTCGGTGAAGCCACCGCTGAACCACAGCTTACTGTCACGGATAGCCACTTCGGCAACAACCCGGTGGACATGCCGCTGGAAGTGTTGCTGGGCAAAGCCCCGCGCATGCACCGTTCGGTGGTGCGTGAAGCTGAACTGGGCGATGACTTCGATCCGTCGAACCTGGACATCAGCGAATCCATCGAACGCGTTCTGCATCACCCGGCCGTGGCGAGCAAAAGCTTCCTGATCACCATCGGCGACCGCACCATCACCGGCCTCGTGGCCCGTGACCAGATGGTCGGCCCATGGCAGGTGCCAGTAGCAGACGTTGCCGTCACCGCGACCAGTTTCGACGTTTACACCGGTGAAGCGATGGCGATGGGCGAGCGTACTCCGCTGGCTCTGCTGGACGCTCCGGCGTCGGGCCGCATGGCCATCGGCGAAACCCTGACCAACATTGCCGCATCGCGCATCAACAAGATCTCCGACATCAAACTGTCGGCGAACTGGATGTCGGCTGCCGGCCACCCGGGCGAAGACGCGCGTCTGTACGACACCGTGAAAGCGGTCGGTATGGAACTGTGCCCTGAGCTGGGCATCACCATTCCGGTGGGCAAGGACTCGATGTCCATGGCCACCCGTTGGAGCGACAACGGCGAAGAAAAAACCGTGACCTCGCCAATGTCCCTGATCGTGACCGGTTTCGCGCCAGTGGCTGACATTCGTCAGACCCTGACCCCGGAACTGCGCATGGACAAAGGCACCACGGACCTGATCCTGATCGACCTCGGTCGCGGTCAGAACCGCATGGGCGCTTCGATCCTTGCACAGACCCACGGCAAGCTCGGCAATCAGGCTCCGGACGTCGATGACGCCGAAGACCTGAAAGCCTTCTTCGCGGTGATCCAGGGCCTCAACGCCGACGGTCACCTGCTGGCTTACCACGACCGTTCCGACGGTGGTCTGCTGACCTCCGTGGTGGAAATGGCCTTCGCCGGTCACTGCGGTCTGAGCCTGAACCTCGACGGTCTGGCAGAAACCACTGCCGACATCGCCGCGATCCTGTTCAACGAAGAACTGGGTGCCGTGATCCAGGTTCGTCAGGACGCCACGCCGGACATCCTCGCGCAGTTCAGCGCTGCCGGTCTGGGCGATTGCGTGTCGGTGATCGGTCAGCCGATCAACAATGGCCAGATCAACATCACCTTCAACGGTGACACCGTGTTCGAAGGCCAGCGTCGTCTGCTGCAACGTCAGTGGGCTGAAACCAGCTACCAGATCCAGCGTCTGCGTGATAACGCCGACTGCGCCGAGCAAGAATTCGACGTGCTGCTGGAAGAAGACAACCCGGGCCTGAGCGTCAAGCTCAGCTACGACGTCAACCAGGACATCGCCGCGCCTTACATCAAGAAAGGCATCCGCCCACAGGTTGCCGTGCTGCGTGAGCAGGGCGTAAACGGTCAGGTGGAAATGGCCGCTGCGTTCGACCGCGCCGGTTTCAACGCGATCGACGTGCACATGAGCGACATTCTCGCTGGCCGTGTCGACCTGAACGAGTTCAAAGGTCTGGTGGCGTGCGGTGGGTTCTCCTACGGCGACGTTCTCGGCGCCGGTGAAGGCTGGGCCAAGTCGGCACTGTTCAACAGCCGCGCCCGCGATGCGTTCCAGGGTTTCTTCGAGCGTAACGACAGCTTCACCCTCGGCGTGTGCAACGGTTGCCAGATGATGTCCAACCTGCACGAACTGATCCCGGGCAGCGAGTTCTGGCCGCACTTCGTGCGTAACCGCTCCGAGCAGTTCGAAGCGCGCGTGGCGATGGTGCAGATCCAGGAATCGAACTCGATCTTCCTGCAGGGCATGGCCGGTTCGCGTATGCCGATCGCCATCGCTCACGGTGAAGGTCACGCCGAGTTCTCCAGCGAAGAAGCCCTGCTGGAAGCGGATCTGTCGGGTTGCGTGGCGATGCGTTTCGTCGACAACCATGGCAAGGTCACCGAGCGTTATCCGGCCAACCCGAACGGTTCGCCGCGCGGGATTACCGGTCTCACCAGTCGTGATGGTCGCGTGACGATCATGATGCCGCACCCGGAGCGTGTGTTCCGTGCGGTGCAGAACTCGTGGCGTTCGGAAGACTGGAACGAGGACGCACCCTGGATGCGTATGTTCCGTAATGCACGCGTTTGGGTTAACTAAGCGTCGTGTACAAGCTCGGGTTTTTTGTTCCTGACAGTCATGTCGAGGTGGTCAAAGGGGCTGTGTTCGCTGCCGGTGGTGGGCGGATTGGTGACTATGATCACTGTGCTTGGCAGGTGCTTGGTCTGGGCCAGTTTCGACCTTTGGACGGCAGTCAGCCGTTTATTGGCGAAGCGGGGCAGGTTGAGCGGGTTGAGGAGTGGAAGGTTGAGCTGGTGGTGGCGGATGAGTTGATCGTTGCTGTTGTGGCGGCTTTGAAGCTTAGTCATCCCTACGAGACGCCAGCTTATGAGGTGTGGCGGCTGGAAGATTTCTGATCTTTTTGCTGCTGAAACAGGAAACCCGCAGATGAGTGATTGTCTGCGGGTTTTTTGTTGCCTGCGATTTTTTCGGGCGACCTCATTCCACTGTGGGAGCTGGCTTGCCAGCGATGGCGCCCGTTCAGACGATGGATTTCTTTCTGACCGAGTACATATCCATTTCTGCGGTAATGGCTGCTTATGGTTTCGCCCTGACGGCCGACTCCCTTTGGCAAACGCCCCAAAGGAAGCAAAGGTCTGTGCCCCAACGTTCGGCCCACTCGCTAAGGCTCGGGGTTCCTTCGCTCCGGTATCCATCCGGGCGCATCGCCTACGGTTTGCTTCGCTGCACCTCCTCTCGCTGTGTTTGGCTGCGCCAAACGGTCGCTGCGCTCCCACCCCCGGATGAATCCCTCCACTCAGCCTGCCGACGGGGCTGGTGGATCAAGATCAAGAGCTGCAGCCGAGCTAACGCTCATTCTGTTGAGTGGTGAGGAGCACGGGGTGTTTGGCTTTTGCCCTTGTAGGGGCTGCCGCAGGCTGCGATCTTTTGATCTTGCTGTCGTAGGAGCTGAGCTTGCTCGCGAAGGCGGCCTGATAGCCGACCTGTTTCTTGCGGGTGTACTCATTCCAACTGTAGGAGTGAGCCTGCTCGCGATAACAACCTCACAGCAACCAATCACCCGCAGATGTACTCAATCCCTGTGGGAGCCTGGCTTGCCAGCGATGGTGGCCTGATGGCCGACCTGATTCTTCGGATAGATAGCTTCCCTGTAGGAGCTGTCGAGTGCAACGAGGCTGCGATCTTTTGATCTTGCTTCTGGCTGTCAAAAAACAGAGTCAAAAGATCGCAGCCTGCGGCAGTTCCTACATGGGTGATGTGTGGGGTCAGACTTTGGCGCTGACCTCGTTGCGATTGACCAGAGCATCAATCGCACCACTCAAACTCGCGGCCTTATCCCCCACCAGCAAATGCCAGACCCCGCCATCCAACTGGCTGACACCGTGACAACCCAGATCCTTCAACTGCGCCTCGGACAACGCCTTGCCATCCGCCAATTGCAGGCGAATCCGCGTCATCGCAATGCAATCCAGTTGCAGCACATTGTCACCGCCGCCCAACGCGTTCAGCCATTGCTGCGCCTCGGAAACGGCAACGGCCACAACTTTCGGCTCATCAACAACAGCGGTTTCAACCAGAACAGCACGCCCCAACGCAGGCATCGCCAGACGAATCTCATCTGCAATGCTGTCCGCCATCGGCCCGACAACCACCTGCAAACTGCCACCTTTACCCGGACGCACAACCGCCATCGCGCCCAGCGCCTTCAGATCCGCATCCGACGCCTTGTTGCGATCGACCATCTCCAGTCGCAGACGCGTAGTGCAAGCGCCCACCGTCAGCAGATTTTCCGCGCCGCCGAGTGCCTTGATGTAAGCGCTGGCACGTTCATTTTCGGTCAGTACGGCTTTTTCACTAACAGCCACATCCTCACGCCCCGGCGTCTTCAGATTGAAACGACGAATGCAGAAATCAAACACGAAATAGTAGATCACCGCATAGGCGAGACCCACCGGAATCACCAGCCAACCATTGGTGGACTTGCCCCAGCCGAGAATCATGTCGATAAAACCACCAGAGAACGTGAATCCCAAATGGATGTTCAACGCATTGGTAATCGCCATCGACAACCCGGTCAGCAGCGCATGCAGCAGGTACAACAGCGGCGCCAGAAACATAAAGGCGAATTCGATCGGCTCGGTCACCCCGGTCAAAAACGAGGTCAGGGCCATCGACAGAAAAATCCCGCCCATGACCTTGCGCCGTTCCGGCAGAGCATTGCGGTACATCGCCAAACACGCCGCCGGCAGACCGAAGATCATCATCGGGAACATGCCGGTCATGAACTGGCCGCCCTTTGGGTCGCCAGCGAAGTAGCGCGACAAATCGCCAGTCACCAGAGCCCCGGTGGTTGGGTCGGTGAAATTGCCAAAGACAAACCACGCCATGTTGTTGAGGATGTGGTGCAGGCCGGTGACGATCAGCAGGCGATTGAATACGCCGAAGACGAAGGCGCCGAGGCTGCCGCTTTCCATCATCAGAGCGCCGAAGCTGTTGATGCCGTGCTGGATCGGCGGCCAGATGTAGCCGAACACCACGCCCAGACCGACCGCCGCGAACCCGGTGACAATCGGCACGAACCGTCGGCCGCCGAAGAACGCCAGGTACTCCGGCAACTTGATGTCCTTGAAGCGGTTGTACAGCGCGCCCGCCATCAGGCCACTGACGATCCCTGCGAGCATGCCCATGTTGATGCTCGCATCGAGCACCTTCAACGTGGAAATCATCACCAGGTAACCGATTACCCCGGCCAGCCCTGCGGTGCCGTTGTTGTCTTTGGCGAAACCGACGGCGATGCCGATGGCGAAGATCATTGCCAGGTTGGCGAAGATCACTTGGCCGGCATCGTGGATAATCGCGATGTTCAGCAGGTCGGTATCGCCCAGACGCAGCAGCAGGCCGGCGATCGGCAGGATCGCGATCGGTAGCATCAGCGCACGGCCGAGGCGTTGCAGGCCTTCGATAAAGAGTTGGTACATGGCGTTTGTCCTTTTTGTTTTTGTTAGCGCAGAGGCCAATGTTGGTGACAGGCGTGACGTACCGCCGCGGCGCTGCTCAGTTTGAGCAGGTCGCGAGCGAGGCGTTGGCATTCGGCTTCGTGCAACTGGCGCACGCGATCCTTGATTTCACCAATCTGCACCGGGCTCACCGACAGTTCAGTCACGCCGAGGCCGATCAGCACTGGCGTCGCCAACGGATCGGAGGCGAGGGCGCCGCAGACGCCGACCCAACGTTTGTGCACGGCCGCGCCTTCGCAGGTCATGGCGATCAATCGCAGCAGCGCCGGGTGCAGGGCGTCGACGCGGGCGGCTAAACCGGCGTGATCGCGATCCATGGCCAAGGTGTATTGCGACAAATCGTTGGTGCCGATCGAGAGGAAGTCTGCGTGCTCGGCCAGTTGCTCGGCTTGCAGCGCGGCGGCGGGGACTTCGATCATCACGCCGATTTCCGGGCGCTGGCTCACGCCCAGTTCGATGCACAAGGCGTCGACGCGTTGGCGAATGTGCAGTAGTTCATCGACTTCGGTGACCATCGGCAACAGGATCCGGCAACGCTGCAATGGGCTGACTTGCAGCAGCGCACGCAGTTGCTGGTCGAGGATTTCCGGACGCGCCTGGGCCAGACGAATGCCGCGCAGACCGAGTACCGGATTGGCCTCGGCCGGCAGTGGCAGATAGTCGAGTTGCTTGTCGCCGCCGACGTCGATGGTGCGGATGATGACCGACTTGTCGCCCATGGCATCAATCACGGCTTGGTAAGCGTTGCGTTGTTCTTCGACGTCCGGTGCGGTCTGGCGATCAACGAAGAGGAACTCGGTGCGCAACAGGCCGACACCATCGGCGCCGTTGGCGAATGCGTCAGCTGCCTCATGGCTGGAGGCGACATTGGCGACGACTTCTATGGCCACGCCATTTCGCGTTTCTGCTGGTAAATGCGCTTTGGCTTGTTGTGCATCGCGACGTTGTTGGCGGTCGATTTGCGTTTGTTCAACTTCGGCCAGACGTTCGCCATTCGGCATCAGTTCGAGACGGCCGCCGTCGGCATCGAGCACCACCGCTTGGCCTTGCGCCTGATCGAGCAAATCCTTGCCCAAGGCAACCATGCACGGCAGACCCTTGCCCCGCGCCAGAATCGCCACGTGCGAAGTCGCGCCGCCCTCGGCCATGCACAACCCGGCGACACCTTGAGCGCTGAGTTGCAGCAGATCCGAAGGCGTCAGTTCATGCGCCGCGACGATGGCGCCGGCCGGCACGTCGTAGTGCCACGCCTCACCCAGTAGCGCGCGCAGTACGCGTTGTTTGAGATCGCGCAAATCGTTGGCGCGTTCGGCCAGCAGCGCGCTGCCGGTGTGTTGCAGCATCTCGCATTGCACATCGATGGACTGGCTCCACGCGTGCGTTGCCGCAGTGCCTTGATCGATGGACTGTTGCGCAGCGTCGAGCAGGGCCGGGTCTTCCAGCAAGGCCAGATGCGCGGCGAAAATCGCTTCTTCGTCGGCATTCTTGTGCTTCTTGGCCTGGGTAAGGGTGCTGTCGATTTCGCAGCGAACCTGATTCAGTGCGGTGTCGAGGTTTTGCAGTTGCTGTGCCGGGTCATGATCACCTGCGTCCACTGGCAAACTGATCGCGTTCAAGCGGAACAGCGGCCCCCCGACCAGTCCCGGCGCGGCGCAAACGCCGTGCAAAACGCCAGCCTCGGACGCGCGTTCAAGAGGCGCAACACTTACCGGTGCGGCAGCGTGATGGTCATCCGGCAAGGCAGTCGCCAATGCCGTGAGCAAGGCTTGCAGCGCGGCTTCGGCGTCCGGCCCCTGACTGCTGACCTGCACTTCATCCTGCTCGCCAACTGCCAGCCCCATCAAACCGATCAGGCTGTTGCAAGGCGCCGATTTGCCGGCGAAATGCAGTCGCGACCGACTCTTGAAACCTTGCGCGGTCTGACGAATCAACGCGGCAGGGCGCGCATGCAAACCGCCGCGATGAGCCACCAAGACATGACCGTGAACCTCTGGCCCGTCGACTTCTTCCGCATCCAGCGCCGAACTGTTGCGCGCCACAATGTGCAGCAACGGCTCGCCCACCTTCACCGCTTTGAGCGTGATCGGCCGTACCTGAAAATCCTGGCTGTTGGTCAGGATCAGCAGGCTGACCAGGCTTTTGCATTGGCGCCCGACCTTGTCCAGGTCGTAGCGCAAAAGCGGCTGACCCTTGCTGACTCGCGTGCCTTCCTTGACCAGCATCGAGAAGCCCTCGCCGTTCAGTTCAACGGTGTCGAGGCCCAGGTGCAGGAGGATTTCCGCACCGTTGTCGGCACGCACGGTAAGGGCGTGGCCGGTGCGCGCGACGTGAATGATCACCCCGGCGCACGGCGAGTACAGCGTATCGTTGATGGGATCGATGGCAATGCCGTCGCCCATCGCGCCACTAGCGAACACCGCGTCCGGGACTTTGGCGAGCGTGAGCACCGGGCCGCTGAGCGGGGCGCTGAGGGTCAGCTCTTTATTGTTGTTGTGCATGGCTCGGTCTCATCGGTTAAATCTCGGTTCGATGTCCTCTGCAGGAGCTGTCGCAGGCTGCGATCTTTTGATCTTGTTTTTGTGAATCAAAATCAAAAGATCGCAGCCTGCGGCAGCTCCTACAGCGGGTGTGCATCAATCAGCGGTTTGCGTCCGCCGACAGGGTCGTGCGTCAATCAGCGGTTTTTGTGTCCGCCGAGCGGTTTTTCATCGATCAACGGGTGTCAGTGCGTTCGGGTCACTTTGCTCAGGTGGCGTGGCTGGTCCGGGTCCATGCCACGGGCCACGGCTAGACCTGCGGCCATCACGTAGAAACTCTGAATCGCCAGAATCGGGTCGAGCGCCGGGTGTTCCGCACGGCTCAGGGTCAGGTCGCGTTCGCTGACATCGTCCGGTGCAGCCAGCAATACGCGGGCGCCGCGCTGACGCATTTCCGCTGCCAGGCTCAACAGGCCCGCCTGCTCGGCACCGCGTGGTGCGAAGACCAGCAGCGGGTAGTGCTCGTCGATCAGCGCCATCGGACCGTGACGGACCTCTGCGCTGCTGAACGCTTCGGCCTGAATCGCCGAGGTTTCCTTGAATTTCAGCGCCGCTTCCTGAGCGATGGCAAAACCGGCGCCACGGCCGATCACCATCAAACGTTCACAATCGCGCAGCGCTTCGATGGCCGCGCTCCAGTCCTGTTTGGCCGCTTCACGCAGGCCTTCAGGAAGGGCGTTGTGCGCCTCCAGCAATTCGCTGTCTTCTTTCCAGTGCGCGATCAAACGGGCGCTGGCGCTGAGGGTGGCGATAAAACTCTTGGTCGCAGCGACGCTGCTTTCAGTACCGGCGAGCAGCGGCACGCTGAATTCACACGCCGCTTCCAGCGGCGAATCGGCGGCGTTGACCATCGACACGCTCAACGCGCCGCGTTTGCGCAACAGACGCAGGCTGTTGACCAGATCCGGGCTCTGACCTGATTGCGAGAACGCAAACGCCACCTGACCGCTGACCTTCAACGGCGCCTGCTGCATGGTCACCACCGACATCGGCAACGACGCCACCGGCACACCCAATTGCTGCATGGTCAGGTAGGCGAAGTAGCTCGCCGCATGGTCGGAGCTGCCGCGCGCGACGGTCATCGCCACTTGCGGCGGCTGACGGCGCAGGCGCCCGGCGATCTCGATCAGTTGCGGGTCAAGCTGTTGCAGTTGGGCTTGCACGGCCTCGAACGAGGACAGCGCCTCTTCAAGCATTTTTGAAGTCAATGTCTTCTCCTTCGACCATGACGGCGGTCAGTGTGAGTGAGCGATCCAGCCGCACGCAGTCGGCCCAGGCGCCTGGTGCAAGGCGCCCGCGTTCGGTGATGCCGAGGTAATCGGCGGGGAATTGCGAAAGACGTTGCGAGGCTTCGGCGATCGGCAGACCGATCTTCACCAGGTTGCGCAGCGCCTGATCCATGGTCAGGGTGCTGCCGGCCAGCGTGCCGTCCGGCAGGCGCACGCCGCCCAAACATTTGGTCACGGTGTGGCTGCCGAGCTTGTATTCACCGTCGGGCATGCCGGCGGCGGCGGTCGAATCGGTGACGCAATACAGGCACGGGATCGAGCGCAGGGCCACTCGGATCGCGCCGGGGTGCACGTGCAGCAAGTCCGGGATCAGCTCGGCGAACTTGGCGTGGGCCAGTGCTGCGCCAACGATGCCCGGCTCACGGTGATGCAGCGGGCTCATGGCGTTGTACAAGTGAGTGAAACTGGTGGCGCCGGCGTCGAGTGCGGCGACGCCTTCCTCGTAACTGCCGAGGGTGTGACCGATCTGCATGCGCACGCCACGGCTGCTCAGTTCACGAATCAATGCGTCATGGCCGGCGATTTCCGGGGCGATGGTGATCACCCGGATCGGCGCCAGTGCCAGATATTCTTCGACTTCGGCCATTAACGCGGTGTGGGCGAAATTCGGTTGTGCGCCGAGTTTGCCGGGATTGATGTACGGGCCTTCGAGGTGCACGCCAAGCACTCGGGCGGCGCCTTTCGGGCGCTGCTCACAGAACTCGCCGACTTCCTTGAGCACACTTGAAATCTCGGCACTCGGCGCGGTCATGGTGGTGACCAGCAGCGAGGTGGTGCCGAAGCGCACGTGGGTTTTGGTGATGGTTTCGAAAGCGCTGGCGCCTTCCATGATGTCTTTGCCGCCACCGCCGTGGACGTGCAGGTCGATGAAACCGGGCAGCAAATACGGCAGGTCATTGGTTGCCGGATCGCACGGCACGCCTTCGATCGACACGACTTTGCCGTGTTCGTGAATCAGCCGGCCGCGAACCCAGCCGCTGGCGGTGAGGATGTTGTCTTCAGACATTTCGGTTCTCGCTGTTTGACGGCTTCGCCGGATTAACGACGCAGCTCTTTATCTACGCAGCTCTGCAACAAAGTCGTAGTAGTCGTTGCGGCAATAGGTGTCGGTGACTTCGATCGGCGTGTTGTCTTCCAGGTAGCCGACCCGAGTCATCAGCAGCATGGCGGTACCGGGGGCGATGCCGACCAGCGCGGCGAATTCGTCCGAGGCGTTGATCGCCTGAATGTGCTGCAAGGCGCGAACGATCGGTTTGCCGATGCCGTCGAGGTATTCGTAGAGCGAATCGCCGACCAATTGCGGCTTCGGCATGATCGAAGCGGGCAGGGTGCTCATCTCGATGGCCATCACGGTGTCGTCGGCTTTGCGCAGGCGTTTCATGCGCGCGACCTTGTCGTTTGGCGACAGGCTCAGGCGTATCAGTTCTTCGTGGGTCGGCAGGGTGATTTCCCGCTCCAGCCACTGCGAGCTGGGCACGAAACCCTTGAGGCGGAGCATTTCGCTGAAGCCCGACAGGCGCGACAACGGTTGTTCCAAACGTGGAGTGATGAAGGTGCCGGAACCTTGCAAGCGACGGATCAGACCTTGGTCGAGCAGAACTTCCAGCGCTTTGCGCGCGGTCACGCGGGAGATGCCCAACTGTTCGCTGAGATTGCGCTCCGAAGGCATCGCCTGCTCGGATTTCCACTGCCCGGCATGAATCGCCGCTTCCAGATTGCGCGCCAATTGCAGGTACAGCGGCGTCGGCTGGGAGTCGTTGGGGCGTAGGGTCTGGAGATCGTGCATGGCGGTTATTTCCGGCGCGAGTATAGGATTGTTGTGGCTCGCTTGTGGGGCGGAAATTAATACCACTTGAATACCATGTCAACGCAGGTAATTGGCCTTTAGCCTAATGAAATAGCGGCTTCTAGTGGGTGTGGTTTGAAGTGGTATTAAAGGTGGGCTGTTTAAATCAAAAGATCGCAGCCTGCGGCAGCTCCTACATCGGGAAGTGGTATCAACCCTGAAGGAGCTGCCGAAGGCTGCGATCTTTTGATTTATTTTTTTGCGGGTGACCAGCGGTACAGCTGAATGAGCACTTTATGGTGAGGGGATTTAGCGAAACGTCGCCATAGGTTAAGGGCGGATTTCGACCATCGTGCCGTCCGGCACCAGACTCCACACTTCGCGCATATCAACGTTGCGCATGGCGACGCAGCCGTCGGTCCAGTCGAGGGTGTGGAACAGGTCTTCCGGGGTTTCTTCCGAATCCGGCGTGCCGTGGATCATGATCATCCCGCCAGGTTCGACGCCTTCACGTCGGGCGCGTGCAGAATCGCTGATGTTCGGGTAGGAAATATGCATCGACAGGTTGAATTTGTCGCTGGTCTTGCGCCAGTCGATCCAATAGAAACCTTCCGGTGTGCGCTTGTCGCCTTCAATCAGTTTCGGACCTTTTTTCGCGCCTTTGCCCAGCGAGATGCGATAGGTCTTGAGTGGCTTGCCGTCGGCGATCAACTGCAGTTGATGAGCCGATTTGAGTACCAGGACTTTTTCGATGAGCGGGGTATTCGCAGGCGTCACGGTGGTCACGAATGACGCTTGGGAGACGGTAACGAACGACAGGCAGAACAGGGCAAGCAACCAGCGCATTGAAACGATTCCCCAAGAAGTGACGCAAACAGGTTTTATGTAGGAGCTGCCGCAGGCTGCGATCTTTTGATCTTCTAGCCGGTGCCATCACCGAATCAAATAATGACAGGCTGCACCAGCGGCGGAATCGATTCCGAACGAACCGGATACTCCTCAACACGCCGATCAGCGAAGAAGCATTCTAAGGTACGTCCCACCGTGCGGAAAGCCAGCTCGTCCCAAGGAATGTCGGCTTCGTCGAATAGTTGCACTTCGAGGCTCTCGGGGCCGGCAGAAAAGTCCAGATCGACCAGCTCGGCGCGAAAGAACACATGCACCTGACTGATGTGCGGCACGTCGATCAATGTGTAGATGCTCAGGTTGCGCACCCGCGCGCAAGCTTCCTCGGCGGTTTCGCGGATGGCGGCCTGTTCGATGGTCTCGCCGTTTTCCATGAAACCTGCGGGCAACGTCCAGTAGCCGAGGCGCGGTTCAATGGCGCGGCGGCACAGCAACACCTTCGTGTCCCAGGTTGCGACACAACCGGCGACGATGTTGGGATTCTGATAGTGAATGGTCTGACAGCTATCACAGACAAATCGCAGCCGCGAATCGCCTTCGGGAATGCGCTGGGTGACCGGGTTACCGCACTGGCTGCAAAATTTCATGCTGGGGTTCCTGAATGCTGCGCCTATCTTGGCGTGCAGCGGTGTCGGTCGGCAAGTTGTCGTTTCGCGACACGGCAGGTTTCGGGGGCTTGGGCGCTTGCATTGATTGGTGCATGATGCGGGGTAAGGCACAGATCGAGAACACTCATGCTGGACGAGCTACTGCATCGGGTAAGCAACCACACACCGCGCACGCTGGAGACCGACAAACGTTTCCCCGAGGCCGCCGTTCTGGTGCCGATCACCCGCAGTGACGAGCCGGAGCTGGTATTGACCCTGCGTGCCAGCGGACTCTCGACCCACGGCGGCGAAGTTGCCTTCCCCGGTGGGCGTCGCGATCCGGAAGACCCGGATTTGATCTTCACCGCTTTGCGTGAGGCCGAAGAGGAAATTGGCCTGCCGCCCGGACTGGTTGAAATCATCGGCCCGCTAAGCCCGCTAATCTCCCTGCATGGCATCAAAGTCACGCCTTATGTCGGCGTGATCCCCGATTTTGTCGAGTACCAGCCCAACGATGCTGAAATCGCCGCGGTATTTAGCGTACCGCTGGAGTTCTTTCGCAAAGACCCGCGCGAACATACCCATCGCATCGATTACCAGGGTCGCAGCTGGTACGTACCCAGTTACCGTTACGGCGAATACAAGATCTGGGGGCTGACGGCGATCATGATCGTCGAGTTGATCAACCTGCTCTATGACGCGAAAATCAGCCTGCATCAGCCGCCGAAAAGCTTTATCAATACCTGAAGCATCAACGGCTGAAGCCATCGTTCGAATGGCCAATCACCGTGAGCCCTGAGGAAAACAAGATGAAATACCGCTTGGGCGACGCCCGTGTCGACACCCATCCACAGAGCTGGGTCGCCCCCAATGCCGTGCTGGTGGGCAAGGTCAAACTGGAAGAGGGCGCCAACGTCTGGTTCAACGCCGTGCTACGCGGTGACAACGAACTGATCCTGATCGGCAAGAACAGCAATGTGCAGGACGGCACGGTGATGCATACCGACATGGGCTATCCGCTGACCATCGGCACCGGCGTGACCATCGGCCACAACGCCATGCTGCATGGCTGCACGGTTGGCGATTACAGCCTGATCGGCATTAATGCGGTGATTTTGAACGGCGCGAAGATTGGCAAGAACTGCATCATCGGCGCCAATTCGCTGATCGGCGAAGGCAAGGAAATCCCTGATGGTTCGCTAGTGATGGGCTCGCCGGGCAAAGTTGTGCGTGAACTGACCGAGCCGCAGAAGAAAATGCTCGAAGCCAGCGCCGCGCACTATGTGCATAACTCCCAGCGTTATGCGCGTGATCTGGTTGAGCAGGAAGAATGACTACACCCGAAAGACCGGTCGCCTCGCCGTGCGTGAATATCTGCGCGCTGGATGAGGAAGATATCTGCACGGGCTGCCAGCGTACGGTCGAAGAGATCACGCGCTGGAGCCGCATGAACAATGACGAGCGCCGGGTGGTGCTGGGGTTGTGTCATGAACGGGCGAAGGCGAGTGGGTTGGTGTGGATGATCCCCGGGAAATCAGGCGCCTGAACCAGCGCTTTCGCGAGCAGGCTCGCTCCCACATTGGAATGCATTTCAAAGGTGGGAGCGAGCCTGCTCGCGAAGAGGTCGCTAAGGTCACTGCAACTATTGGCGCAATACCATCGCTCAAGTAATCTGTGCGCCAATCTGCCAGGTCACCCCCATGATTTTCCTCATCGCCTACATCAGCAGTGTCGTGCTGATCAACTTCGCCTTCTCCACCGCGCCGCACCTGGACATCATCTGGTCGGCTTGGGGCGGCTTGGTCTTCATACTGCGCGATATGGTGCAAACCCGTTTCGGTCATGGTGCGCTGGTGGCGATGCTGACGGCGCTGGTGCTGTCCTACGTCACCTCCGATCCCTCCATCGCTTTGGCCAGCGCCACGGCGTTCGCGGTGTCCGAAATCATCGATTGGCTGGTGTTCAGCGTTACCAAGCGGCCGTTGCGTGACCGCTTGTGGATCAGTTCGGCGCTGAGCATTCCCCTCGATACCTTCATCTTTTTCGGCATGATCGATCTGATGACGCCGCCAGTGATCATCACCGCGCTGGCCTCGAAATTCGCCGGCGTTACCGCTGTCTGGCTGATCATGGCCTGGCGCGAGCGCAAACAGGCTGTCGCCAGCTGAAGCCAAACCCTCGCGTTCATGTAAAATGCCGCGCTTTCTCCCCATGGAAAGCGCGTCTGGCGTCGCTTTCCTCGATGATCCGCTTCTTTGAGGACCTGAGATGACCCGTATCGGAACTCCATTGTCGCCGACCGCGACCCGCGTATTGCTGTGTGGCTGTGGTGAGTTGGGCAAGGAAGTGGTGATCGAATTGCAACGCCTGGGCGTTGAAGTGATCGCCGTTGACCGCTACGCCAACGCGCCGGCCATGCAGGTTGCCCATCGCAGCCACGTGATCAACATGCTCGACGGCGCTGCCCTGCGTGCAGTCATCGAAGCCGAGAAGCCGCACTTCATCGTGCCGGAAATCGAAGCCATCGCTACCGCCACGCTGGTCGAACTGGAGGCCGAAGGCTTCACCGTGATCCCGACCGCTCGCGCTGCGCAATTGACCATGAACCGTGAGGGCATCCGTCGTCTGGCCGCCGAAGAGCTGGATCTGCCGACTTCGCCGTACCACTTTGCCGACACCTTCGAGGACTACAGCAAAGCGGTTGAGGACTTGGGTTTCCCTTGCGTCGTCAAACCGGTGATGAGCTCGTCGGGCAAAGGCCAGAGCCTGCTGCGCAGCACCGATGACGTGCAAAAAGCCTGGGATTACGCGCAAGAGGGGGGGCGCGCCGGCAAAGGTCGGGTAATCATCGAAGGCTTCATCGATTTTGACTACGAAATCACTCTGCTGACCGTGCGTCACGTTGGTGGCACCACATTCTGCGCGCCGGTCGGTCACCGTCAGGAGAAGGGCGACTACCAGGAATCCTGGCAGCCGCAAGCCATGAGCCCGATTGCTCTGGCGGAATCCGAGCGTGTTGCCAAAGCGGTGACTGAGGCGCTGGGTGGCCGTGGCCTGTTCGGTGTTGAGCTGTTCATCAAAGGTGATCAGGTATGGTTCAGCGAAGTCTCGCCGCGTCCGCATGACACCGGTCTGGTGACGCTGATTTCGCAGGATCTGTCGCAGTTCGCTCTGCACGCCCGCGCCATTCTTGGCCTGCCAGTGCCGCTGATCCGTCAGTTCGGCCCATCGGCTTCGGCGGTGATTCTGGTGGAAGGGCAGTCGACTCAGACGGCATTCGCCAATCTGGGTGCGGCGTTGAGCGAGCCGGACACGGCGTTGCGCCTGTTTGGCAAGCCGGAAGTGAACGGTCAGCGCCGCATGGGCGTGGCGTTGGCGCGGGATGAGTCGATCGAGGCTGCTCGTGCCAAAGCGACCCGTGCTGCTCAGGCTGTTGTCGTAGAACTCTAAATCGGGTCGCGGCATTCGCGAGCAAGCTTTGCTCCTACATAAGGTCGCGTTGCGACGCTGATCTGTAGGAGCAAGGCTTGCCCGCGATGGCGGTCTATCAGGCCACCTGATTCAGATCGTTATCCCGCGTTTCCTTCAAACACAGCACCGCAATCAGACTCAGCACTGCCGCCCCCGACACATACCCGCCGACGTAACTCAAGCCGCCCATCGCCACCAGTTTTTGCGCGAAGAACGGCGCCGCCGAGGCCCCGACAATTCCGCCCAGGTTATACGCCGCCGATGCGCCGGTATAACGCACGTGGGTCGGAAACAGCTCCGGCAACAGCGCCCCCATCGGCGCGAATGTCACGCCCATCAAAAACAGCTCGATGCACAGGAATAGCGCGACGCCCCAGGTTGAACCCTGCGTCAGCAACGGCTCCATGAGAAACCCCGACAGAATCGCCAGCACGCCACCGATGATCAGCACCGGTTTGCGCCCGTAACGGTCACTTGCCCAAGCGGACAACGGCGTGGCGGCAGCCATGAACAGCACGGCAAAACACAGCAGTCCAAGGAAGGTTTCGCGGCTGTAGCCAAGCGTGGACACGCCGTAGCTCAGGGAAAACACCGTCGAGATATAGAACAGCGCATAGCAAACCACCATCGCCGCCGCACCCAGCAGGGTTGGCGCCCAGTATTGGCTGAACAGCTCGACCAGCGGCATTTTTACCCGTTCCTGACGGGCGATGGCATTGGCGAACACCGGGGTTTCGTGCAGTTTCAATCGCACGTACAGACCGACCATCACCAGCACGGCGCTGAGCAGAAACGGAATACGCCAGCCCCAGCTGCGGAATTGCTCATCATCGAGCGTCATGGCCAAGGTCAGAAACAAGCCGTTGGCCGCGAGAAAACCAATCGAAGGGCCGAGCTGCGGGAACATGCCGAACCACGCCCGTTTGCCCTTCGGTGCGTTTTCCGTGGCCAGCAGCGCGGCGCCACCCCATTCACCGCCTAATCCCAAACCCTGACCAAAGCGCAGCACGCACAACAGGATCGGTGCCCAGGCGCCGATGCTGGCGTAACCCGGCAGCACGCCGATCAATGTTGTACAAACACCCATCAGCAGTAACGAGGCGACCAATGTGGACTTGCGCCCGATACGGTCACCGAAATGGCCGAACAACGCCGAGCCCAGAGGTCGCGCGAGGAAGGCAATGCCGAAAGTGAGAAACGCCGAGAGCATCTGTGCGGTGCCGGAGGTCTGCGGAAAGAACACCGGCCCGATCACCAGTGCAGCAGCGGTGGCGTAGACGTAGAAGTCGTAGAACTCGATGGCCGTGCCGATAAAACTCGCCGTGGCCACGCGCGTGGCGGAATTGGTCGGTTGGGCAGGCGCGGTGTCGCTGTAAGCGGTACTGGTCGTCATGCGGTGATCCCTGACAGTCATGAGCTCCGTTGGAGCGAATTATTATGGTCGAACACCCAGGGATGTGGGATGAGGCGCGAGCGCTGTTTCGAGTAGGAACAGTCGTCGGAGTACAGCGGAAATGGCCAAAACCGGTCTAGTGCGGGATAAGCACGCGGTTCGGCGAAGCTTGGGTAAGCTGATCCGATTATAGGAAGGGGGCTAACGATTGAACAAGAGCAAAAAGATCGCAGCCTGCGGCAGATCCTACATGGGGACGCATTCCAAATGTAGGAGCTGCCGCAGGCTGCGATCTTTTGATTTTATCTGACAGGCACCAGAGCTGGCACTGAAGAGGTATGCCAGATCAACACCTTGCTCACCCGATTATCCTCAGTCTCGAGAATCTCCAGCCGATACCGCCCAATCTTCAGGCAAACCGCACTGTCCGGGATGGTCTCAAGCGCTTCGGTCACCAGACCATTCAGCGTCTTCGGCCCATCGCTCGGCAAGTGCCAGCCCAGGCACTTGTTCAATTCACGGATCGACGCCGCCCCGTCAATCACCATTCGGCCATCAGCCTGTGGATGAATATGCGGGTTATCGAGGCTGTGCTCGCTTTCAAACTCGCCAACGATTTCTTCGAGAATGTCTTCCAGTGTGACGATGCCGAGCACTTCGCCGTACTCGTCCACCACCATGCCCAGTCGCCGCTGTTGCTTGTGGAAGTTCAACAGTTGCAGTTGCAACGGCGTACTTTCCGGAACGAAATAAGGCTCGTAGCTGGCCGCCAACAGCGCTTCGATAGTCAGATCACCATTGTTCAGCAGATGACGGATCTGCCGGGTATTGAGCACCGCCTCGACCTGATTGATGTCACTGTGAAATACCGGCAGGCGCGTGCGTTTGTTGTGGCGCAGTTGTTCGATGATCTCTTCGATCGAATCGTCGAGATTGATACCGTCGACATCGCTGCGCGGCACCAGAATGTCATTGACGGTGATGTTGTCCAGCGCGTGGATCCCCGAAACCGGATGCGCGTGCACCGGGTGCTCCGCGTCGTCGTGACGGTCGGCAGGCAAGTCATCTTCGCTCTGCTGCACCACTTGTGCCTTGCGTGTAAACGGGCTCATCAGCAAGCCACTGATGCGACTGAACAGCCAGGCAATCGGGTAAATGAGCTTCAGCGGCACGGCCAGGAAAGAGTTGCCGAAAGCCAGTACGGCGTCCGGATAACGCTTAGCGACGGTGCGCGGGAAGTAATCGGCGAACACCAGCAAAATAGCGCCGGCGCCAAGGCATGCTGCCCAAGGGCCGTTTTCTTCGCAGAGGAAAATTGCCAGCAACGTCGCAATCACGACCGCAAGCGCACGGCACAAGGTGTTGCAGAGGATCAGACTGTCGAGCGGGAAGCCCAGCTTCGCCAGCGGTTTATCGCTGGCGCGCGAGGCGATGCGTTGTGCGAGTAGATGTTGCTGCGCATTTTCGATGGCGGTAAACAGCCCCGACCACAGAATCAGCAGGACAAATACCGCAAGCATCGGCCCTATGGGCAAACCGTCCATTTATGCCGCCCGTCAGATGTGCAGGATGTATTCACGAACCAGTTTGCTGCCGAAATACGCCAACATCAGCAGACAGAAACCGGCGAGGGTCCAGCGAATCGCCTTGTGGCCACGCCAGCCGAGACGATTGCGTCCCCACAGCAGCACGCTGAAGACAATCCAGGCCAGGCACGCGAGCAGGGTCTTGTGCACCAGATGCTGGGCAAACAGGTTCTCGACGAACAGCCAGCCGGAGATCAGCGACAGCGACAACAGCGTCCAGCCGGCCCAGAGGAAACCGAACAGCAGGCTTTCCATGGTTTGCAGCGGCGGGAAGTTCTTGATCAGCCCGGACGGGTGCTTGTGCTTGAGCTGGTGGTCTTGCACCAGCAGCAGCAGCGCCTGGAACACCGCGATGGTGAACATGCCGTAGGCGAGGATCGACAACAGAATGTGCGCGAGGATGCCCGGCTCTTCATCGATGATCTGCACCGTACCGGCCGGCGCGAACTGCGCCAGCAGCACGGTAATCGCGCCGAGCGGGAACAGCAGCACCAGCAGGTTCTCCACCGGGATCCGCGAGCAGGCAATCAGGGTCAGGGCGATCACCGCCGCCGCAATCAGGCTGGAGGCGCTGAAGAAATCCAGGCCCAGACCGATCGGTGTCAGCAAATGCGTGAGCAGGCTGGCGCTGTGGGCCAGCACGGCAAGGATTCCGAGCGTAACCAGCAGGCGCTTGTTCGCCTTGGCGCCGGTGGCCAGACGGGTGCTCTGATAAAAGGTCGCAGCGGCGTATAGAAGGGCGGCGGCGAGGGTGGTCAGCAAACTGGGTGACAAGGGGAGCATAAATCCTGTTAGGCAAGCCCGAAAGGGGCTGAGTTTGGCATAGAACCGCCATGACACGAAAGACTCAGGAAGCTGACAGCGAGGTGTCCGCCAGACGCAGTCTTCGCTATAATCCGCGACCTGCCCACGCCGCAGGCTCGCCGAGCACATGTTGATTCCGGTCTGGGCCGCCATTATCCCGGTCTACACAGGGCCTGAAAGGATCGCGCAATGTTTGAAAACTTAACCGACCGTCTCTCGCAGACGCTGCGCCATGTCACCGGCAAGGCGAAGCTGACCGAGGACAATATCAAAGACACCCTGCGTGAAGTGCGCATGGCGTTGCTCGAAGCCGACGTCGCCCTGCCGGTGGTCAAGGACTTCGTCAATTCGGTCAAGGAACGCGCTGTCGGCACCGAGGTGTCGCGCAGCCTGACGCCGGGCCAGGCGTTCGTGAAGATCGTCCAGGCCGAACTCGAAAGCCTGATGGGCGCGGCCAACGAAGATTTGAACCTGAGCGCTGTGCCGCCTGCCGTCATTCTGATGGCGGGTCTGCAGGGTGCCGGTAAAACCACCACCGCCGGTAAACTTGCGCGCTTCCTTAAAGAGCGCAAGAAGAAGTCGGTCATGGTCGTGTCGGCGGACGTTTATCGTCCTGCTGCGATCAAGCAACTGGAAACCCTGGCCAACGACATCGGCGTGACGTTCTTCCCGTCCGACCTGAGCCAGAAGCCGGTCGACATCGCTACCGCGGCTATTAAAGAAGCCAAGCTGAAATTCATCGACGTGGTCATCGTCGATACCGCCGGTCGTCTGCACATCGACGAAGAAATGATGGGCGAGATCAAGGCGCTGCACGCCGCGATCAACCCGGTCGAGACTCTGTTTGTGGTCGACGCCATGACCGGTCAGGACGCCGCCAACACGGCCAAGGCTTTCGGTGACGCGCTGCCGTTGACCGGTGTGATCCTCACCAAGGTCGACGGCGACGCCCGTGGCGGTGCCGCACTGTCGGTGCGCGCAATCACCGGCAAGCCGATCAAGTTCATCGGTATGGGCGAGAAGAGCGAAGCGCTCGATCCGTTCCACCCTGAGCGTATTGCTTCGCGGATCCTCGGCATGGGCGACGTGCTCAGCCTGATCGAACAGGCTGAAGCGACCCTCGACAAGGACAAGGCCGACAAACTGGCCAAAAAGCTGAAGAAGGGCAAGGGCTTCGACCTCGAAGACTTCCGCGATCAGCTGCAACAAATGAAGAACATGGGCGGCCTCGGCGGCCTCATGGACAAACTGCCAAGCATCGGCGGCGTCAACCTGTCGCAAATGGGCAATGCCCAGAATGCTGCAGAGAAGCAATTCAAGCAGATGGAAGCCATCATCAATTCCATGACCCCGGCCGAGCGCCGCGACCCTGAGCTGATCAGCGGTTCGCGCAAACGCCGGATCGCCATGGGTTCCGGCACTCAGGTGCAGGACATCGGTCGCTTGATCAAGCAGCACAAGCAGATGCAGAAGATGATGAAGAAATTCACCGCCAAAGGCGGAATGGCGAAAATGATGCGCGGCATGGGCGGTATGTTGCCCGGCGGCGGTATGCCAAAAATGTAAAAAACTGGCCGGTCGTCGCACCGGCGCAGGCCCCGCAAGGACGCGGGATCAACAGCAAACCCGCACTCGGCGGGAGCTGACTGGCCGTTTTCATCGACGGCTCTATATGCAAATCTGCACGGCATGCCATAGGCGCCGGAAAAAGTCATTTGCAAAAGTCCGGATATTCCTTAGAATATGCGGCCTTTCGGGCACCCATGCCCGCTGTGCATTTAGATTTGCAGCACCGACTACAGGAACGATGTTCACATGCTAACAATCCGTCTTGCCCTTGGCGGCTCCAAAAAGCGCCCGTTTTACCACCTGACCGTAACCGACTCGCGTAACCCGCGTGACGGCTCCCACAAAGAACAGGTTGGTTTCTTCAACCCTGTTGCCCGTGGTCAGGAAATCCGTCTGTCCGTGAACCAAGAGCGCGTAGCCTACTGGCTGAGCGTTGGTGCACAGCCTTCTGAGCGTGTTGCTCAGTTGCTGAAGGAATCTGCAAAGGCTGCGGCCTGAGCAATATGAACGCGACGCCTGCTGTTGCCGATGATTTGATCGTTATTGGCAAAATTTATTCTGTTCATGGCGTTCGCGGCGAAGTGAAGGTTTATTCCTTTACTGATCCGACTGAAAACCTGTTGCAGTACAAAACCTGGACGCTCAAGCGTGAAGGCAATGTCAAACAGGTCGAGCTGGTCAGTGGACGCGGGAGCGATAAGTTCCTGGTCGCAAAGCTCAAGGGTCTTGATGATCGTGAAGAAGCTCGTCTTCTGGCCGGTTATGAGATCTGCGTGCCGCGCAACCTGTTCCCTGAATTGACCGACGGCGAGTACTACTGGTACCAGCTGGAAGGTCTGAAGGTTATCGATCAACTGGGGCAAATGCTCGGGAAAGTCGACCATCTTCTGGAAACCGGCGCCAATGATGTAATGGTAGTCAAGCCTTGCGCTGGCAGCCTGGATGATCGCGAACGCTTGTTGCCCTATACGGGCCAATGTGTGTTGGCAGTCGATCTGGCCGCGGGCGAGATGAAGGTGGATTGGGACGCGGACTTCTAAGCGTGGCTAACTTGCGCGTAGAAGTGATCAGTTTGTTTCCCGAGATGTTTTCCGCCATCGGCGACTACGGCATCACCAGTCGAGCGGTCAAACAGGGGCTCTTGCAGCTGACCTGTTGGAACCCGCGGGATTACACGACGGATCGGCATCACACTGTGGACGATCGCCCGTTTGGCGGTGGTCCGGGCATGGTGATGAAGATCAAGCCCCTGGAAGATGCTCTGGTTCAGGCCAAGGCAGCAGCCGGGGAGGCGGCGAAGGTGATTTACCTGTCCCCCCAAGGCCGTCAACTGACTCAGTCGGCGGTACGCGAGTTGGCACAATCGGATGCATTGATCCTGATTGCCGGCCGCTATGAAGGCATTGACGAGCGTTTTATTGAAGCTCATGTCGATGAAGAGTGGTCGATTGGCGACTATGTACTGTCTGGCGGCGAGCTGCCGGCCATGGTCCTGATCGATGCGGTTACACGACTGCTGCCTGGAGCTTTAGGGCATGCGGATTCCGCTGAGGAAGATTCCTTTACGGATGGTCTGCTGGATTGCCCGCACTACACCCGACCTGAGGTGTATGCGGATCAGCGTGTTCCCGACGTGTTGCTAAGTGGCAATCACGCGCATATCCGGCGTTGGCGTTTACAGCAGTCCCTTGGTAGGACCTATGAACGACGCGCCGATCTTCTGGAAAGCCGCTCGCTTTCTGGAGAAGAGAAGAAGCTGCTCGAGGAATACATCCGCGAGCGGGACGATAGTTAACAACGTATCGATGGTAGATCAGTTGATTTACCTTAGGAGCACAGCATGACCAACAAAATCATCCTTGCACTCGAAGCAGAGCAGATGACCAAAGAAATCCCTACCTTCGCCCCAGGCGACACTATTGTCGTTCAGGTGAAAGTGAAGGAAGGCGATCGTTCCCGTCTGCAAGCGTTCGAAGGCGTTGTAATCGCCAAGCGTAACCGCGGCGTGAACAGTGCGTTCACCGTTCGTAAAATCTCCAACGGTGTTGGCGTAGAACGTACTTTCCAGACCTACTCCCCGCAGATCGACAGCATGGCTGTTAAACGTCGCGGTGACGTACGTAAAGCCAAGCTGTACTACCTGCGCGACCTGTCGGGTAAAGCAGCTCGCATCAAGGAAAAACTGGCTTAAGTCCAGCTTCCGATGCAGAAAAAAGCAGCCTACGGGCTGCTTTTTTGTTGCCTGAATTTAACTGCCCTTATCCTGTAGGAGCTGCCGAAGGCTGCGATCTTTTGATCTTGTTTTCGATTTGCTGTCTGCTCTTTACGAGTCATCTCCCATGTCTACCCGCGACCAGGAAATCGAACGCCGTACCGAACTCTCGGTAACGCGCGTCACCAAAGCCGTCTTCCCGCCGACCACCAACCACCACAACACCCTGTTCGGCGGCACTGCGCTGGCATGGATGGATGAAGTCTCCTTCATCACCGCCACACGCTTCTGCCGTTTGCCGCTGGTGACCGTGTCCACCGATCGCATCGACTTCAACCACGCGATTCCGGCCGGCTCGATCGTCGAGCTGGTAGGCAAAGTGATCAAGGTCGGCAACACCAGCCTCAAGGTCGAGGTGGAAGTGTTTGTTGAAAGCATGAGTTGCGATGGCCGCGAGAAGGCTATCCACGGTCAGTTCAGCTTTGTCGCGATTGACGACGATAAGCGTCCAGTGCCGGTGCTCCCGGGTTTTGCTGCCTGATCTGAATCCGGGTAGCGCCCTTCGCGAGCAGGCTCGCTCCCACAGGTTTTGTGCCGGACACAAATGTTGTGTTCACCCCGATCACTGTGGGAGCGAGCCTGCTCGCGAATCGTCCTGTCAGGCGCTGGAAGTCTCCGGTTGTATCAACGCCAGCAACGTCCACCCCGATCCGGGCTTCAACGTAGTTTCCGGCGTCACCACATGCACCCAGCCACTGTCATCGCGCATGAACAGCAGGGTCGCCCGATTGCCATGCAGCGCGCAGTAGTCTTCCCAACCAAAGCCATCCGTCAGCGTCGTGCTGTATAGCTCGGCCCCTTGGCCCATCTGACTGGCCAGTTTCGCGTAAGTGAACGCCTCGCTGCCCAACTGATTGCCGCGATGCTCAAGACTTGCGCGGTGTTTGTCGCTACGACGGCTTTCCTGACCGCTCGCCAGCCCGAACAGGCGTTGATGACCGAAGTCATGGCGAAAGCGCATCGCCGCCAGTGTATTGAGCTCACCCGACGGCGACAGCGCCAGCAGATGCCCCAGCCCGACCAGATCCAGATGCGCGTCGGCATGTTGCGAAGCCGGGTTGCCGAAATAGGTCGGTAGCCCTTCCATACGCGCCGCGCGAATGTTTTCCCAGCTTGAATCGGTCAGCAGCACGCGGCTGCCCAATTGCTGCAGCGACTTGCCGAGCAAGCGTGAAGGTGCGTTGGCTCCGACGATCAGGAAACCGCTTGGCGCAGGTTCGGCAACTTTGAGCAATCGTGCCAGCGGCCGCGCGGTAGCACTTTGCAGCACCACGGTACCGATGATCACCGCAAAGGTCAGCGGCACCAGCAACAGCGCACCTTCATGGCCGGCCTCATCCAGGCGAATGGCAAAAATGGCCGACACCGCGGCCGCAACAATCCCCCGAGGTGCGATCCAGCACAGCAAGGCACGCTCACGCCAACTCAGGCTGGAACCCGCGGTGCTCAACAGGACGTTCAGCGGTCGGGCGATCAGTTGAATCACCAACAACAGAATCAACACCAGTGGACCCAGGCCGATCAGCGCGTTCAGATCCAACCGCGCCGCCAACAGAATGAACAGCCCGGAAATCAGCAAGACACTGAGGTTTTCCTTGAAGTGCAGGATGTGCCGCACATCCACACCTTTCATGTTGGCCAGCCACATGCCCATCAGCGTCACCGCCAACAATCCGGACTCGTGCATGACCTCATTGGACGCGATGAAAATACCCAGCACCGCCGCCAGCGAGGCGAGGTTATGCAGGTACTCCGGCAGCCACTGACGGCGAATCACCGTGCCGAGCAGCCAGCCGCCGACAATGCCGAACGCGGCGCCACACACGATCACGCCGCCGAAGGTCAACAGGCTTTGCTTGAGGCCATGGCCTTCAGCGCTGGCAATGATGAAGCTGTAAACCACGACAGCGAGGAGGGCGCCGATCGGGTCGATGACGATGCCTTCCCAGCGCAGAATATTGGCGATCGAGGCCTTCGGTCGCACCACGCGCAGCATGGGCACGATCACTGTCGGCCCGGTGACCAGCGTCAAGCTGCCGAAAAGGATGGCCAACATCCAGTCGAAGCCGAGTAAATAATGCGTGGCGACTGCGATGACGATCCAGGTCGAGATCGCGCCAATGGTCACCAATCGATGAACAACGCTGCCAATCTCCTTCCACTCCGACAGGTGCAGGGTCAGGCTGCCCTCGAACAGAATCAGCGCCACGGCCAGTGATACCAACGGCATCAGCAGTGGCCCGAACATTTCCTGCGGATCGAGCCAGCCCAGCACCGGGCCTGCGAGAATCCCGGTCAGCAACAGAAACAGGATGGCTGGCAGCTTCAAGCGCCAGGCCAACCATTGGCAGCCCAGCGCCGCCACGCCAATGGCGCCAAATGCCAAAAGAATTTGCTGCTCGTTCATTGATGCTCCCTGTTCCTTGAAATAGCGGGCTATGAAAGACTAGCGGCCATTTCTAACGTTCACTTCAAATTTGCGCGCCGTGCTTGTGCCTGCGTGTCTTGAGTCCCCATGCCAGCTATCGACCACCCGCTGATTGACCAATTTCTCGACGCTCTATGGCTGGAGAAAGGCCTGTCCGACAACACTCGCGACGCCTATCGCAGCGATCTGGCCTTGTTCAATGGCTGGTTGCGGGAGAAGGACCTTGAGCTGGTCAACGCCGGCCGCGAGCTGATCCTCGATCACCTGTCATGGCGCCTTGAGCAGAACTACAAACCGCGCTCCACGGCGCGATTTCTCTCCGGTGTGCGTGGCTTTTATCGTTATCTGCTGCGGGAAAAGATCATCAGCGTCGACCCGACCTTGCGCGTCGACATGCCGCAACTGGGTAGGCCGTTGCCCAAATCCCTGTCGGAAGCCGACGTTGAAGCGCTGTTGAAGGCGCCGGATCTGAGCGACGCCATCGGCCAGCGTGACCGCGCCATGCTCGAAGTGCTTTACGCCTGCGGGCTGCGGGTGACCGAGCTGATCAGCCTGACACTGGAGCAGGTCAACCTGCGTCAGGGTGTATTAAGGGTGATGGGCAAGGGCAGTAAAGAGCGCTTGGTGCCGATGGGCGAGGAGGCGATCGTCTGGATCGAGCGTTACATGCGCGATGGCCGTGGTGAACTGCTTGGCGGCCGTCCCAGCGATGTGCTGTTCCCCAGCCAGCGTGGCGAGCAGATGACCCGCCAAACCTTCTGGCACCGGATCAAGCATCAGGCCAAGGTCGCCGGAATCGGCAAGTCGCTGTCGCCGCATACCTTGCGTCACGCGTTCGCCACGCACCTGCTCAACCATGGCGCCGATTTGCGCGTGGTGCAGATGCTGCTCGGTCACAGCGACCTGTCGACCACCCAGATCTACACCCACGTCGCCCGCGCACGCCTGCAAGACCTGCACGCCAAACATCACCCGCGCGGCTAACACATCCACCATTGCTGGAATGCTGACCTGTGGTGAGGGGATAAATCCCCTCACCACAATAATGTGTGTCAGTCACATATGGGTGTAGCAGTTGCAGAGGCAGTGCGTTGCGCGTGGTGCAGATGCTGCTCGGCCACAGCGACCTCTCCACCACGCAAATCTACACCCGCGTCGCCCGCGCCCGCCTGCAAGAGCTGCACGCCAAACACAACCCGCGCGGCTGACACGTCTCTAATGTTGGAACACTAACCTGTGGCGAGGGGATTTATCCCCGTTCGGCTGCGCAGCAGTCGCAAACCCGGCTGGCTCGGTTTTGCGTGAAAGATCGCGATGGATGGTTTTAGGGCTGCTTCGCAACCCAGCGGGGATAAATCCCCTCGCCACAATAATGTGTGTCAGCCACATATGGTTGTGGGTCAGTTGTACAAGCATGAAGCTGTGTCAGTTACACATGAATGTATGGCGACAGGCGCATTCGGCCACCGTGACCTTATGTGTTAGGCTTTGCCGGTTTGCACGATGGACGGTTGTGACCCGGTGTTTCGACACGGGCGTTCTGACCGTTTCATTTGTCCGCCTTCAGGAGTTCTCATGCGTCTGACCCAGATTTTCGCCGCCGCAGCCATTGCGTTGGTCAGCACCTTTGCCGTCGCCGATGACGCGGCCGACAAAGCCATTCGTAAAAGCCTGGAAAACCTCCAGCTCGAAGTCCCGGTAGAGACCATCACCGCCAGTCCGCTGCCAGGCATGTACGAAGTCAAACTTAAAGGCAGCCGCGTGCTCTACGCCAGCGCCGATGGCCAGTACATCGTTCAGGGCTACCTGTTCCAGCTCAAGGACGGCAAACCGGTCAACCTGACCGAGAAGACCGAACGCCTGGGCGTCTCCAAACTGGTCAACGCCATTCCGGTCGCCGAAACCGTGGTCTACCCGGCTATCGGCGAGACCAAATCGCACATCACCGTGTTCACCGACACCACATGCCCGTACTGCCACAAGCTGCACGCCGAAGTGCCTGAGCTGAACAAGCGCGGCATCGAAGTGCGTTATGTAGCGTTCCCGCGCCAAGGCCTCGGCTCGCCGGGTGACGAACAACTGCAAGCCGTGTGGTGCTCGAAAGACAAGAAAGCCGCCATGGACAAAATGGTCGATGGCAAGGAAATCAAGGCCGCCAAGTGCGAGAACCCGGTTTCCAAACAGTTCGCCCTCGGTCAGTCGATCGGCGTGAACGGCACACCGGCCATCGTTTTGGCCGACGGACAAGTCATTCCGGGCTACCAGCCTGCGCCACAAGTCGCCAAACTGGCGCTGGGCGCGAAGTAATTCGCATCGTCACGGTCAACCTTTGACGATCATGGCTCGGCAGCAGCATTGCCGGGCCATTAATAGAGAACCGCGAGCACGCGGTTGTTTTCCGGCCGACCCTGCGTCGGCCGTTTTATGGGGAGTTCACAGTGAATCCGGTCAAAGTAGGCATCTGTGGGTTAGGGACCGTCGGTGGCGGTACCTTCAACGTACTTCAGCGCAACGCCGAGGAAATTGCTCGTCGTGCCGGGCGTGGGATCGAAGTGGCACAAATTGCCATGCGCACGCCAAAGCCTCAGTTCCAGACGACCGGTATTGCGATTACCAACGATGTCTTCGAAGTGGCCACAAACCCTGAGATCGACATCGTCATAGAGCTGATGGGCGGCTACACCGTTGCCCGCGAGCTGGTACTCAAGGCCATCGAGAATGGCAAGCATGTGGTCACCGCGAACAAGGCTCTGATTGCCGTTCACGGTAATGAAATTTTCGCCAAGGCACGCGAGAAAGGCGTGATCGTGGCGTTTGAAGCGGCTGTGGCCGGTGGCATTCCGGTGATCAAGGCGATCCGTGAAGGTCTGTCTGCCAACCGCATCAACTGGGTGGCCGGGATCATCAACGGCACCGGCAACTTCATCCTCACCGAAATGCGCGAGAAGGGCCGTACGTTTGAAGACGTGCTGGCCGAAGCGCAAGCGCTGGGTTACGCCGAAGCCGATCCGACCTTCGACGTTGAAGGCATCGATGCCGCGCACAAACTGACGATTCTGGCGTCCATTGCGTTCGGTATTCCGCTGCAATTCGACAAGGCTTACACCGAAGGCATCACCAAGCTGACCACCGCTGACGTCAACTATGCCGAAGCGCTGGGCTATCGCATCAAGCACCTTGGTGTGGCGCGCAGTACGCCTGCCGGCATCGAGTTGCGCGTGCACCCGACGCTGATCCCGGCCGATCGTCTGATCGCCAACGTCAACGGCGTGATGAACGCGGTGATGGTCAACGGTGACGCCGCCGGTTCGACGCTGTTCTACGGCGCCGGCGCTGGCATGGAGCCTACCGCTTCGTCGGTGATCGCCGATCTGGTCGACGTGGTTCGCGCCATGACCTCCGATCCGGAGAACCGTGTGCCGCACCTGGCCTTCCAGCCAGACTCGCTGTCGGCCCATCCGATCCTGCCGATCGAAGCCTGCGAAAGCGCTTACTACCTGCGCATTCAGGCCAAGGATCATCCGGGCGTACTGGCTCAGGTGGCGAGCATCCTCTCGGAGCGCGGCATCAACATCGAGTCGATCATGCAGAAGGAAGTCGAGGAACACGACGGTCTGGTGCCGATGATCCTGCTGACCCACCGCGTGGTCGAGCAGCGCATCAACGATGCAATCACCGCTCTGGAAGCCCTGGCCGGCGTCAATGGTCCGGTTGTGCGGATCCGCGTCGAGCACCTGAACTAAACAGAAGCAGCTGCAAGCTTCGAGCGGTAAGCGGCAAGAGAAAAGCAGTCTGGCTTTTACTTGCAGCTTGTAGCTCGTAGCTTGAAGCTCAAACCGAAGGTTTGAAAACATGCGTTATATCAGTACCCGCGGCCAGGCACCGGCCCTGAATTTCGAAGACGTCCTGCTGGCTGGTCTGGCGACCGACGGCGGTCTGTACGTCCCGGAAAACCTGCCACGTTTCACCCAGGAAGAAATCGCTTCGTGGGCCGGCCTGCCGTATCACGAGCTGGCCTTCCGCGTCATGCGCCCGTTTGTGACCGGCAGCATCCCTGACGCCGATTTCAAAAAGATTCTTGAAGAAACCTACGGCGTGTTCGCCCACAGTGCCGTCGCGCCGCTGCGTCAGTTGAACGGCAATGAATGGGTGCTGGAGCTGTTCCACGGCCCGACCCTGGCGTTCAAGGACTTCGCCCTGCAACTGCTCGGTCGTTTGCTCGACTACGTGCTGGAAAAACGCGGCGAGCGCGTTGTCATCGTCGGCGCCACCTCCGGTGATACCGGTTCGGCCGCCATCGAAGGCTGCAAGCACTGCGAAAATGTCGACATCTTCATCCTGCACCCGCACAACCGTGTGTCCGAAGTGCAGCGTCGCCAGATGACCACGATTTTCGGCGAGAACATCCACAACATCGCCATCGAAGGCAACTTCGATGACTGCCAGGAAATGGTCAAGGCGAGCTTCGCCGACCAAAGCTTCCTCAAAGGCACGCGTCTGGTGGCGGTGAACTCGATCAACTGGGCGCGGATCATGGCCCAGATCGTTTACTACTTCCACGCAGCGCTGCAGTTGGGCGGCCCGGCGCGTTCGGTATCGTTCTCGGTGCCGACCGGCAACTTCGGCGACATCTTCGCCGGTTACCTGGCGCGCAACATGGGCCTGCCGATCAACCAGTTGATCGTCGCCACCAACCGCAACGACATCCTGCACCGCTTCATGAGCGGCAACCAGTACGTCAAGGAAACCCTGCATGCCACGCTGTCGCCGTCGATGGACATCATGGTGTCGTCGAACTTCGAACGTCTGCTGTTCGACCTGCACGGTCGCAACGGTGCGGCGATTGCCGGCCTGATGGACTCGTTCAAGAAGGACGGCAGCTTCAGCGTCGAGCAGGAGCGCTGGACCGAAGCGCGCAAACTGTTCGACTCGCTGGCCGTGGACGATGCGCAAACCTGCGAAACCATCGCCGAAGTCTACGAGCAGACCGGCGAAGTGTTGGACCCGCACACCGCCATCGGCGTTAAAGCTGCACGCGAATGCCGTCGCAGCCTGGACATCCCGATGGTGATCCTCGGTACGGCCCACCCGGTCAAATTCCCGGACGCGGTGGAAAAAGCCGGTGTAGGAAAAGCTCTCGAACTACCTGCACATCTTTCTGATTTGTTTGAGCGAAATGAGCGTTGCACCGTTCTGCCAAACGAGCTGAAAGCCGTGCAAGCCTTTGTCAGCCAGCATGGCAACCGCGGCAAGCCGCTTTAAGCCAGCAAAAGCTGTCACATTTTGAAGCCCGTCTCCTGACGGGCTTTTTTGTTTCTGCTGCCACACTGCTCGGGTTTTCACCCACGAAGGACGGGTGAGTCGATCACGAAGGAAGTGGCAATGTGGTTTTTTCGAGATGTTAAGCCGGCGCTTGGCTGGCTGTTTGTATTGGCAATGCTGGGGTTCGTGCGCTGGGGTGTGGCGGCACAGATGATGCTGCATGATGCCGGGGGCAGCAGGGTTCAGCCCATCGAGCTGGAGCCCGAGGAGCAGCAATGGATTCGTGATAATCCGCGGGTCATCGTCGCGTCCGTGCAGTATCCGCTGTACCTGTTCCAGGATGAGCATGCGCACTGGAGCGGCTTGAACAACGATGTGCTCCAGCGCATCAGTGCGATGACCGGTTTGCAGTTCGTGCATCAGGAATCGTTTTCCACCGATCACATGCTTGCACGACTGGAGAACGGTGAAGCCGACATGAGCACGACGTTAGCCATGAGTGATGAGCGCAAAGTCTATCTGGACTTCAGCCATGCCTTTGGCGGAGCCGGCTGGGTGTTTGTCGGGCGGGTCGGGGAGCCGCAGGTGCAGTCGCTGGAGCAGTTGGCCAAGCGCGTGTTGGTATTGCCAAGTCGTCACGCACTGGAAGGCATCATCCGGCGCGACTACCCATCGATCGAGATTCGCTCAGTCAAAACCTACGGCGAAGCCCGAGCATTGGTCGAAAGCGGTGAGGCTTACGCCACCATTGAAAACGAGATCGGCGCGCAGTTGTTCCCCTCAGGATTGCTCAGGGTCGGAGAGCTGCTGGAGGGCAAGTGGGAGGCCGATCACCTGGCTGTGCGCAAAGGTCAGCCAAAGTTGTTGAGCATCCTCAACAAGGCACTCGAGGCATTTCCGGCGCATGAACTGCGTGCGATCCGGCTGAAATGGCTGGACGGTGTTGCGCCGATCCCGACGCCCACGGTCTGGCAGCGGATTGCCGGTTGGGGGTGTTGGGCGATGGCGGTCATGGCCATTTTTGGTTTGTTGTCACTGATCTGGAATCGTCGCTTGAGTGCCGTGATCAAAGAACGCTGCAAAGCCGAAAAAGAACTCGGCGACCAGTTGGCCTTTCAGCATGCATTGATTGAGTCGATGCCCGATCCGATCTTCGTCCGCGACCTGCAAGGGCGGTTGATCATGTGCAACCGTAGCTATGAGGAGGCGCTCTCGATCCGCTTCCACGAAGTACAGGGACGATCACTGATCGAAGCCGACACGCTGCCTGGGGCGACCGCGCGGATGCTGCATGACGAGTTCATGCAGCAAGTACGCACGCGCAAGATGCGCTTCTGCAGGCGTCAATTGCAGTTCAAAAACGGGGCGCGCGAGATCTACCAATGGACCGTGCCGTTTTACAGCGCCGATGGCCAATTGCGCGGTCTGCTCGGCGGCTGGACGGACACTGGCCAGCGGCCGCTGGAAAGTGGCAGCCGATGTCTGCAGTGAAGTTGGGAAAAGTCCTATACGACGTGAGTCCTTTTCCGATGGGAGGCTGAGGACGGCTGCCCTAGAGTGAACGGTACCTGCGGTGAGAGTCCGCGCTTGTCGCTTCAGAGGCCGCCCATGCGTTCACTCAAAGTCCTGATACTTGAACACAACCCGTTCCAGCTGATGGCGCTGCACCAGATGTTCAACGCCGTCGGCATTTATAACGTGCTGACGGCGCCGTCACTGGCGTCGGCGGTGTGTTCGCTGGGGCATTGCGGAGCTGTCGATATCGCAATCTGTAATCCGCAGCTAAAGGGTGGCGATGGCATCGCGCTGATCCAGCACTTGGCTATAGGGCAACAGTCGCGAGCACTGATCCTGCTGGGCGCCGTCGCACCGAGTGTGTTGGACGATCTCGAGACGTTGTTGCACGCCCATGAACTGAAACTGCTCGGACGCCTGCAAACGCCGGTATCGGCCGTGTTGATGCGAGGCTTGCTGGACAACTACCTGAACGCGCTGCAGCAGCCGGACGGAGCCTGAAGCATGGTTATTTTTACTGTCATCTTCGCCGTGCATGCTCCGACAGACCGGTAACGCTCCAGGGAGGGAGCAATCGGCAGGCAGAACTTTCTTCTCGGGCCGGTGGTCATTTACTGTGAACACGCCCCAGGCACTATGTTTTCGGACTATTGAGTGGAGATCGAGATGGAAAGTATCAGTCTATTGCTCGGTGAGGCTCTGAGCCCGTATCAAGTGACGTTGACCCCTCGCGGCAGCCATGGCGAATGCCTGGTCAGCCTGAAGAACAGCAACGGCGCCATTGTGGTCGAACGCGAATTCAACCAGGCGCAGTTGAGCGACAAGCGCTTGTTGACCGACGTCGTCGACGGTCTGCATCGCGACGTGCTGATCGCCGAAGGGCGGCTGGAACCCTGTGTGATCGCGGCATTGCGCAACGCAGCTCTGGACAAACGTCCTGCGCTGTAAAGATGAAATATTTTTTGTGGGAACCTTCCTGCGTCCCTGTCAGTCAGACTCCATAACAGCAGGATCAAGCATTGTGCTCCGGTGCTTGTCGCTTGCTGCTACGGGTCTTTATGTAGACCACGTTTAACCCCGAGTCGTCTCCCCACTTCTCGGGGTTTCTTTTGTCCGGCGTTTGCCTATTGCGTGGCCTGCTGTTCGAAAAACAGCCGTGCCTCTTCGAGATAGTCCGCTTGGCGCTCGGGATTCAGCCACGCGGCATACAGCTGATTCAAATGTTCGTGGGGCAGGGTGCGCAGCAGTTGATTGATCTCGCTGATGGCCTGACGTCCCAATGTGGTGTCGGAACAAGCGACATATCCCGAGAGATATTTCCCGGTGCCCTTAATGGGATAGAACTCCAGCTCATCCTCGGCGATCTGCGCCTGCTTGGCCTGATAGCGGATTTCCGGCCAATAACCCAGCACCACCTGCAAGCGCCCCAGGCGCTGCATCGACAGTAGATTGGTCAATGCATCGTTGCCGTAATGCGCCGTCAGCGCAGCGCTCGGCGCCTGATGCAGGATATTGTCGAGAAACTCACCGTAGCTGCGTTCGGCGACAACACCGACTTTTCTGTCGCCACCGGCCAGCAGCGCCGAGAGGTCGACTTCGCCATCCACCAAATAAGGTTTGAGCACTGCCCGATCTTGCTGACGGACCACCAGGCCATTGCTCACCGCGCGAATCGCCGGGATCGAGTACGCCACCCACTGCGCCCGCTCCTTGTTCCACAACAACGCAGGGTCGCAGGCGAACGGGTTTTCGTGGAGCATCTGCAAGCCACGGGCACGATTGACGCGCATCAGCGTGTGTTCGTACTGGGGCATGCCGGCGATCAGCATCGGCATCAATTGATCGATCACCCCCTGACCTTTTTTCGGGCCTTCGAAAATCGTCAGGGGCGGCAGGTCGCGCAGCAGCCATATCAATGTTGGTTTCGCCTGCGCCCAAGCCGGCAGGGCCAGCAAAAGCAACAGGCCGAACAGGCGCCACGGCCACCCGTGGTGGGCGCGGTTGGCGTGCGATGTCGGCCGGCGTTTCAGCTTAAATGGCTCCGTCTTCACGCAAGCGGGCGATCTGTTGCTCGTCGTAGCCAAGATCGTTCAGTACCTGCGCATTGTGTTCACCGAGCTGCGGTCCGACCCATTCGGAAGAGCCGGGTGTCTCAGAGAGTTTCGGCACGATGCCCGGCATCTTGAAGTCCTTGCCTCCCGGCAGCTTGGCTGACAGGAACATTTCCCGGGCCAGGTACTGCGGATCGCTGAACATGTCCTCGGCGCTGAAGATTCGGCTGACCGGTACTTCGGCCTGATTAAGCAGGTCGAGCACTGTTTGCAGCGGCTGCGAATTGACCCAGCGATCGATCACGCCGTACAGCTCGTCGCGGCGACTGTCGCGTCCGTCGTTACTGGCCAGCATCGGATCGTTGGCCAGATCATCGCGGCCGATGATCAGCATGAAGCGCTTGAAGATCGCATCGCCATTGGCGCCGATCTGCACATGCTTGCCGTCGGCGCTGGTGTGAATAGAGGAGGGCGTGATGCCGGGCATGATGTTGCCGGTGCGCTCGCGGATAAAACCGAACACGTCGAACTCCGGCACCATGCTTTCCATCATCGCGAATATCGCCTCATACAACGCCACGTCGACCACCTGACCGGTGCCGCCGTTGACCTCGCGATGCCGCAGCGCCATCAGCGCGCCGATGACGCCCCACAGCGCGGCAATCGAATCGCCGATGGAAATGCCGGTGCGTACCGGTGGTCGGTCCTCGAAACCGGTGATGTAGCGCAGGCCGCCCATGGATTCGCCGACCGCGCCGAACCCCGGCTGATCTTTCATCGGCCCGGTTTGACCGAAACCGGACAAACGCACCATCACCAGTTTCGGGTTCAGGGCGTGCAGGGTTTCCCAACTCAGGCCGAGTTTTTCCAGCACGCCGGGGCGAAAGTTTTCGATGAGGATGTCGGCTTCGCCGAGCAATTTTTTCAGGATCGCCAGACCATCAGGATGCTTGAGGTTGAGCGTCAGCGACTTCTTGTTGCGCGCCTGAACGAACCACCACAACGATGTGCCTTCATACAGTTTGCGCCACTTGCGCAGCGGATCCCCGCCGTCCGGCGATTCGATCTTGATCACTTCGGCGCCGAACTCGCCACAAATGCGTGAGGCAAATGGCCCGGCGATCAACGTACCTAACTCGATGACTTTCACGCCGCTGAGCGGCTTGTTGGAAAACGGCATGCTGAATCCTGTAGGACAAGGCTGAGCGATACAGCGTTTTAACATAGCCGGCTGTCAGGCGCCGCAGGTTGATTGCCATCAATTCGATGATTGCCTACCGCATCGGTTAGACTTGCCGACTTTCCTCGTATCAAGAAGCCCGTTCATGGCCCAGCCTTCGACCACCTACAAGTTTGAACTGAACCTCACCGACCTCGACCGCAGCGTCTACGAGAGCGTCAAGCAGACCATCGCCCGTCACCCTTCGGAGACCGAAGAGCGCATGACCGTGCGGCTGTTGGCCTACGCCCTCTGGTACAACGAGCAGTTGTCGTTTGGTCGTGGTCTGTCAGACGTGGATGAACCTGCGCTGTGGGAAAAGAGCCTGGACGACCGCGTTCTGCACTGGATCGAAGTCGGTCAGCCTGACGCCGATCGCCTGACCTGGTGCTCGCGTCGCACCGAGCGCACCAGCCTGCTCGCCTACGGCAGCCTGCGTGTGTGGGAAACCAAGGTGATCCCGGCGATCAAGAACCTGAAGAACGTCAACATCGCCGCAGTCCCGCAAGAAGTGCTGGAGACTCTGGCCAAGGACATGCCCCGCGTTATCAAGTGGGACGTGATGATCAGCGAAGGGACGATCTTCGTTACCGACGACCGTGGTCAGCACGAAGTCCAGTTGCAATGGCTGCAAGGTGAGCGCGGCTGATCCCGCGCCTTTAACTGATTAATCCCACGTATTAAAGAGAAGTCTCCGTCACCCCATGCGTATCGAACCTCGTCAACTGCCTGCCACTCTGCCCTTTCTGGGTGATATTCCGCCGCTGCTGACCCGCTTGTATGCGGCGCGGGGCGTGCAGTCCGAGGCAGAACTGGACAAGAGCCTGGCGCGGTTGATCCCGTTTCAGCAGCTCAAGGGCATCGACGCGGCGGTGGACTTGCTGGTGACGGCGCTGGAGCAACGCCAGCGCATTCTCATCGTTGGCGACTTCGATGCGGACGGTGCGACGGCCAGCACGGTCGGCATGCTCGGTTTGCGTTTGCTAGGTGCCGCGCACGTTGATTATCTGGTGCCGAACCGCTTCGAATACGGCTACGGCCTGACCCCGGAAATCGTCGAAGTCGCGATGACCCGCGATCCGCAGTTGCTGGTAACTGTCGACAACGGTATCTCCAGCGTCGAAGGCGTGGCTGCCGCCAAGCGTCATGGGCTGAAAGTGCTGATCACCGACCACCACTTGCCCGGTGATGAGCTGCCGCAGGCCGATGCGCTGGTCAACCCGAACCAGCCAGGCTGCGAGTTTCCGAGCAAGGCACTGGCCGGCGTCGGGGTGATTTTTTATGTGTTGATGGCGTTGCGCGCGCGTTTACGCAGCCTCGGCTGGTACGAGAACAAGCCGCAGCCGAACATCGGCGAGCTGCTTGATCTGGTAGCGCTGGGCAGCGTCGCCGACGTGGTGCCGCTGGACGCCAACAACCGGATTCTGGTGCATCAGGGGCTGGAGCGGATTCGCGCCGGGCGTGCGCGGCCGGGGATCAAAGCGATCCTTGAAGTCGCCAAGCGTGACGCAACCCGCATCACTTCGACGGATCTGGGTTTTATCGTCGGTCCGCGCCTGAACGCCGCCGGGCGTCTGGATGACATGAGCCTGGGCATCGAATGCCTGCTCACCGCCGACGCCAATCTGGCCCGGGAAATGGCCGCGCAACTGGACGGCATGAACCAGGATCGCAAATCCATCGAGCAAGGCATGCAGCGTGAAGCGCTGGCGCAGCTCAAGGACTTGCCGGTGGAGTCGATGCCGTTTGGTCTGTGCCTGTTTGATGCGGAGTGGCACCAAGGGGTGATCGGCATCCTCGCGTCGCGCATGAAGGAGCGTTATTTCCGTCCGACCATTGCCTTCGCCGATGCTGGCGACGGCTTGCTCAAGGGCTCGGGGCGCTCGGTGCAGGGTTTCCATATTCGCGATGCCTTGAGCGTGGTGGCAGCGCAGCATCCGCACCTGATCGCCAAGTACGGCGGTCACGCGATGGCCGCTGGTCTGACCTTGCCGCAAGAGAATTTTGCGCTTTTCGCCGAGGCCTTTGACGCTGAAGTGCGTAGGCAACTTCGCGAGGAAGACCTGACCGGGCGCCTGTTGACCGATGGCACGCTGGCGGTTGAGGAATTCCACCTCGAACTGGCCCGCGCCCTGCGCCATGCCGGGCCTTGGGGCCAGCACTTCCCGGAGCCGTTGTTTCACGGTGTGTTCCAGTTGGTCGAGCAGCGCGTGGTTGGTGAGCGACATCTGAAGGTGGTGCTGAAGAGCGAGTGTGGCTCGGTAAAACTGGATGGCATCGCGTTTGGTATCGACCGGGATATCTGGCCGAATCCGACGATTCAGTGGGTTGAGCTGGCGTATAAGCTCGACGTTAACGAGTTTCGTGGTAACGAGACTGTTCAACTGATGATTGCCCACATCGAACCGCGTTGACGCCATTCGCAAGCAGGCTCGCTCCCACAGGGATAGGCATTCCCGAATGTGGGAGCGAGCCTGTTCGCGAAAGCACCCTTTCACACGCTGAATCACTCTGAACCCTCCCTCATCCCCCGTTGTCGACTAGGCTCTAAGCACTGCTTGATTGGCCTTGTGACGTCTTGTCGAATTTTTTGCCCGCGGGGGCGGGTGCTGCACCTTTTCCTGTCACTCGTCGACTTTTCAAACAGAACCCTGGAGCCTGCCCACTGATTTGAGAGGTGCCCCATGAGTCTGCTGCTTGAACCCTTCACTCTGCGCCAACTGACCCTGCCCAACCGCATCGCCGTATCACCCATGTGCCAATACTCCAGCGTCGACGGCCTGGCTAACGACTGGCACCTGGTGCACCTCGGCAGCCGCGCGGTGGGCGGTGCCGGCCTGATCTTCACTGAGGCCACCGCGGTCACCGCCGATGGCCGGATCACCGCCGAAGACCTCGGCCTGTGGAACGATGCACAGATCGAACCACTGCAACGCATCACCCGATTCATTACCTCCCAAGGCGCGGTTGCCGGCATTCAACTGGCTCACGCAGGGCGCAAGGCCAGCACCCATCGGCCGTGGCTCGGCAAACATGGCAGCGTCAAACCCGATGATGGCGGCTGGACACCGGTCGGGCCGTCGCCGATTGCCTTTGACCCACAACACACACAGCCAAAACAGCTCGATGAAGGCCAGATTGCTGAAGTCATTCAGGCGTTTGTCGATGCCGCGAAACGTGCGCTGACGGCGGGTTTCAGTGTCGTCGAAGTGCATGCTGCCCATGGTTATCTGCTGCATCAGTTTCTGTCGCCGTTGAGCAACCAGCGCCGTGACCAGTACGGCGGCTCGTTCGAAAATCGCATCCGTCTGGTGCTGCAAGTGACTGAAGCGGTCAGGGCGGTTTGGCCGGAGGAGTTACCGGTGTTTGTTCGCGTCTCGGCCACTGACTGGGTGGAGGATGGCTGGAATCCGGATGAAACCGTGGAGCTGGCGCGACGCCTTCACACCCTTGGCGCGGATCTGATCGATGTGTCGTCGGGCGGCACTGCTGCCAACGCAGAGATCCCGGTCGGGCCGGGTTATCAGACGCGCTTTGCCGAGCGCGTACGCAAAGAGTCAGGCATCGCCACCGGCACTGTGGGAATGATTACCGAGCCGGCGCAGGCCGAGCACATTTTGCGCACCTGCCAGGCCGACATCATCTTCCTCGCCCGCGAGCTGCTGCGTGATCCGTACTGGCCGCTGCATGCCGACGATGATCTGGGTGGACGCAAAGCGGTGTGGCCGGCGCAGTATCAGCGCGCGACGCATCGGGATCAGCCGATTCATGAGTCTGATTTGCGCGATTAAGTCAGTAGCGATGAAGCAAAAAGCCCCGGGCAGTGATGGCCGGGGCTTTGTTTTTTGTCTGCTGAATGTTGTTTTGCCTGGGCCTCCTTCGCGAGCAGGCTCGCTCCCACATTGGTGCAATGCCGGTCATGACTTTTGTGGTCGACCGAGATCAACTGTGGGAGCGAGCCTGCTCGCGAAGAGGCCCGCCCAAGCGCTAGAGAACCCTCAAGGGTATTTGCGCTTATCCGGCGCCGGCGGGAAGTACTGGTACAACCACGTCTCGCTCAACGTACGATCGTTGGTGCGGATAAACAACCGCAGCTCCACCGGCTCAACGCTGTCATTGGTCGGGTACCAGTCAAACAGAATCCGGTAACCCTTGATGTCATCCAGCACCAGCACGCTGAAGTCCTGCACCTTGCCGTTCGAGCAGGTGATCACTGGCTCAATCCCGGTACCCGCTGGCAAGCGGTCGAGGCCTCCACCGGTGAAGTCCACGGCAAAACGACGCGCCCAGACTGGCGGGTAATGCTCGCCCGGTGCCCAGCCTTCAACGAAACCGCCCATGCCGGAACGGGTCGCCTGTACTCGCGCCAACGGCGTGCTCACCGGAGGCAAAGCGCTCCAGTAAAGCTTGTAGCCGTAGTTCAGCGAATCACCGGCAGCGACCGGTTTTTTCGGTGTCCAGAACGCGACGATGTTGTCGAGGGTCTCGCCAGTCGTAGGAATTTCCAGCAGATCGATCGAGCCTTCGCCCCACGCGGTGGTCGGTTCTACCCACAGGCTTGGGCGCTTGCTGTACCAGTCCACGGTGTCCTGATAGTTGGCGAACTCGTGGTCGGTCTGCACCAGGCCGAAACCTTTCGGATCGGTGTCGGCAAACGCGTTGAATTGCAGGGTCGCCGGGTTGTTCAGCGGGCGGCAGATCCACTCGCCATTGCCGCGCCACATGGCCAGACGATCCGAGTCATGGATTTGCGGGTGAATGGTGTCGCACATGCGGCGTTCGTGGGTGCCGCAGCTGAACATGCTGGTCATCGGCGAGATGCCCAGTTGTTCGATGGCAGTGCGCGCATTGATGTGCGCGTCGATTTCCATCACCACGCGCTCGGCCTGGCAATCGATGTCGAAGCGGTAAGCGCCGGTTGCACTCGGCGAGTCGAGCAAGGCGTAGACCACAAAACGCGTGGCGTTCTGGTCCGGCGTCTCGAACCAGAACTTGGTGAAGTCAGGGAATTCTTCGCGCTTCTTGGCATAAGTGTCGATCGCCAGACCGCGCGCGGAGAGGCCATATTGGCCAGTCGCATCCACCGCGCGGAAATAACTGGCGCCGAGGAACGACACCACGTCATGGCGATCCAGTTCCGGGGCCTTGAACAGTTTGAAACCGGCAAAACCCAGGTCGCCTTTCAACTGTTGAGTGTCGACCGAGGTGTTCTCATAATTGAAGAGCGCCGGACGGAAATGCACCTCGCGGGCGGTTCGGGTCTTAGGATCGACGCTGTACATGCGCACCGGCTGACGGAACCCCATGCCGACGTGGAAGAACTGCACGTCGAGCTGACCCTTGTTCTCCTTCCACAACGAATGCTCGCCGTCGTAGCGGATTGCATTGAAGTTTTGCGGGGTCATGGTCGCCAGCGTCGGCGGCAGCACCTGTTTGGTGTCCTGATAAGCACTGCCAGCGAGTTGCTTGGCCTGGCGCTTCAATGCTTCGAAGTCAAACGCCTGTGCCTCACCATCAGCGGCGCCGCCATTGGCAGCCCACGCACGGGTGGCCAGCAGGCCGGTGGCCGAAAGACCGGTGTAAGCCGCAATGGCCATGGACGCTTTGAGCAAATTCCTGCGGTGCATAAATACAACCTGTCGTGTGCAATCCCGCGCCCTTCCTGGCACGTGCTGGATCAGAAATAACGGTTCGGACAAGCCTTCGGCCAAACGCAACGGACTATAAACAGATGCCGGCTAGCTTAAACCGTTCGCTCGCAATGCAAAATTCGTTGATTCATTGCGTGAGTGTGTCAATGAAACAAGACATGTCGGTTAAAAATCTGACAGGACGTTCTGATTTACACGGCATATCTGCTTTTCTCGACTAATTACTCTAAAAATCGCTTTTCAGCGCCGAATTAATTTCTATTCTATGAGCATGACCGGCGCGACCCATTTAGCCGGCAGGGCACACGGCGCTGCTGTAAGGGGCAGGACGATGTGGTGTTTAAGCAATTCTTTGCAGTATTAGAGAAGGACATCGTCCATGGCAAAAATACAAGGCATCACCGACATGTTGGGCATCTTTCCCTGCCTCGGTAGCGGCCGCAGAAAACGTCGGCTCAGCTCTGACGAACTGAAACTGGTGGAGCGCTATCGAGAGCTTTCGGAAAGTGACCGGATTGCGATGCGCTATCTGGTGGATGCGATGCGGAGTGTTTCGCGGTTTTAGCGCTGGGGTAGGTACCGTGAAAGCCATTTGGCTTTTACGGTGGCGAGATCAATCAAATTGCGGAGTAAACCTGTGGCGAGGGAGCAAGCTTCCTCGCCACAGATTTTTTTGTTCAACCCTGCCGCTGATTTCGCTGCCAAGAAAAAGCCTATCGGCAGGCACGTAAGACGCCAAGTCGGTTCTGTCGATACCTTCTGTAGGAAAGAGGATTTGTTTGCGAAGGCCATATCTGTAGGAAATGCCTGTTTTTGCATTGGCGCCAGCGAGACCAACCCTAACCAGTGATTTTTCCGCTATTTATTTGAATCTTGCGCATCGCTGCAGATGCTCGGCCCGTGGTTTCAGGGCTCAAAGGATTGTTATGAATAAAGGAGAATTCAATGAAGGTGTCTCTCAAGCAGATCAACGGCCCTTGGGATCAGGGCTGGGTGCTGGACAAACACATGGTAAGTAGTACCTTTCTTGGCAACGATGATCGCGGATACCCATGCTTCGATAATCAGCGCACCGAGATTGGCGAGGCTACCTACCAGCTCAAATACCAGAAGGATTGGACTCAGGTCAGCCCACTTGCTCAGGCGTTAGCGACAAATGTGTTCCCAAAACTGAATCAGGTCGGGTTCGTGGTGCCCATGCCCGCTTCAAATATTCGTCAGCGACAACCGGTAACTGAAGTTGCCCTAGCGTTGGGACGAATTATCGGGCGGCCGGTTTACTCGGATCTGCTTCGAAAAGCGACCACGGGAAAGTCGCTGAAGGATTTGCATTCCAAAGCCGACAAGGTTGCGGCGATTGGAGACAGTTTCAGCGTCAATGATGAAATCACCACTGATGTGCGCTGGAATGTTTTGGTTGTAGATGATTTGTTTGATAGCGGGGCGTCGATGGACGCGGCCTGCGCTGTTTTGCGTAAATATCCGAAGGTAGGGAAAATTTACGTCGCAGCGCTAACTTGGAAGTGAACTCAATGACGACTGTATTTATTGCCGGCTCTATCAACATCAAGAACCTTGATCCGAAGGTTAAAGAGCGCATCAATAATATTGTGGCGTCTGAGTTTGAGGTGGTGGTTGGGGATGCAGGGGGTGCCGATACCTCTATTCAGGAGTACCTGCTGAGTCTCGAACGATCCAAAACCACGGTGTTCTGCAGCGGGGCGGCACCGAGAAATAACCTAGGGAAATGGCCCGCGAGGACAGTCGATTCCAAACATGCCAAAGGGTCGAGAGCCTTCTTCACCGAGAAAGACGTCGTCATGGCCGAAGCAGCCGACTACGGTTTGATGATCTGGGATGCAAAGAGCACCGGTACGCTCAGCAACGTCATTGAACTGTTGTCGAGGAAGAAAAAGTCGCTTGTTTTCGTCAACAAGGAAAAGGAATTCAAAGTCGTCGGAGACGTCAGTCAGTTGGAAGAGTTGATTGCAATCATGTCCGATCACGCCAAGCAAAAAGCCAACGAAAAAATCAAACTGTTCGACCGTATTTCCTTGCTGAAACACGATCAGGCAGAGTTTTCTTTTTGATGGTTTTTCTCGGCTTCCCTGAACCCCGGCACCTTGTCGGTGCCGGGATCAAACACTCTTAGCGACTGACCTTCCAGGCATCCCCAGCCGGGGCCTTGCCATGGTCATACGGCTTGCCAATCCACATATAAACCAAGCCCAATCCAATCACGATCGCCGTGCTCAACACCATCGCATAGTTCACATACCAAGCCGCATCCGGCGTACGTGGCCAAGCCATATTGATGATTGCGCCAACGCCATACACCAGCGCGCCGATGTTCACCGGCCAGCCCCATGCGCCGAGGGTGAACTTGCCGCTCGGTTTCCAGCCTTTGCTGCGGGCGTACAGCGCGGCCAGGACGATCATCTGGAACGCGAGGTAGATACCGATGGCGGCGAAGCTGACGATGGTGGCCACGGCGTCTTGCAGGAAGAAGCCGAGGGCGATGATCAGGGCCGGCAGGACGCCGGACACGAACAGTGCGGCAACCGGCACCTGGGTGGTAGGAGAAATCTTCTTCAGCAGTCGGCTGCCAATGACCATTTCGTCGCGAGCGTAGGAGTACAGCAGACGGCTCGCCGCTGCTTGTAGGCTGATGACGCAGGAGATGAAGGAAATCATCACCACGCCCATCACCACTTTCGAGCCGACCGGGCCGAAGGCGTTGTTGAGGATGGTGGTGACCGGGTCTTTGTCGGTGCCATTGATCACGGCTTGCATGTCCGGCACGGCGAGGATCAGCGCCAGGCAGGCGAACATTGCCGCGATACCGCCGATGTAGATGGTCATGCGCATGGCCACCGGGATTTTCGCGCTCGGGTTCGGGGTCTCTTCGGCGACGTCGCCGCAAGCCTCGAAGCCGTAGTAGAGGAACATCCCCGCCAGCGATGCGGTGAGGAATGCCGGCAGGTACGAGCCGTCGACGCTGATGTCGAAAGTGTTGAACAGTACGCTCAGCGGTTGATGGCGTTCGAACACCAGCAGGTAAACACCAACGATCACCGCGCCGACCAGTTCGCAGAGGAAGCCGAACATGGCGATGCGCGCCAGCACTTTGGTGCCGCTGAGGTTGACCAGCGTGGCGAACAAGGTCAGCACCAGTGCGATGACGATGTTGGTGTTGTTGCTCGGCTCAAAACCGAGCATGGCGGCCAGGTACGGACCCGCACCGACGGCGACCGCAGCGATGGTGACGCAGAGGGCGATGGAGTAGATCCAGCCGACCATCCATGCCCATTTTTTACCGACCAATCGACGTGCCCAAGGGTATACACCGCCGGAAATCGGGAACTGCGAAACCACTTCGCCGAAGATCAGGCACACCAGCAACTGGCCGCAACCGACCAATAAATAGGCCCAGAACATCGGTGGCCCGCCCGCGGCAAGGCACAGGCCGAAAAGGGTATAAACCCCTACGACCGGTGACAGATAAGTGAAGCCTAGAGCGAAGTTTTCCCACAGGCTCATGCTGCGGTTGAAGTTCGAGGTGTAGCCCAGTTGGCGCAGTTGTTCGGCATCGCTGTCGGCAACGGCTGTGGCGAGATCGGGTGAGGAACTCATGTGTGTTTGCTCCGTGAAATCGGCAGATTTCGGATGGCCGAGGCCGTGGCGGGGCGAAATGGGCGCCGCCCGGTTCGGTAGTTATTGTTAGGTTTTATCCTGGTAGTGCGCAGAGCCGGTTTCTGCCTTGAAGCCGGAGTTGACGCCTTCGCGAGCAAGCTTTGCTCCTACAGGGGGACATCGCACCACTGTAGGAGCAAGCTTGCTCGCGAAGCTTTTGATCTTTAGTGCTTGAACATCACATGCCGAACCGTGGTGTAGTCCTCCAGCCCGTACATGGACATGTCCTTGCCGTAACCGGACAATTTCTGACCGCCATGGGGCATTTCGCTGACGAGCATGAAGTGCGTGTTCACCCACGTGCAGCCGTACTGCAAGCGTGCCGACATGCGATGCGCGCGTCCGACGTCCGCTGTCCACACCGAGGAGGCGAGGCCGTAGTCCGAATCGTTGGCCCATTCCAGCGCCTGCGCTTCATCGGTGAATTTGGTCACCGAGACCACCGGGCCAAACACTTCGCGGCGAACGATCTCGTCGTCCTGCTGCGCATCGGCCAGAACGGTTGGTTCAAAGAAAAAACCATTGCCCTCGACAGCCTTGCCGCCAGTGATCAGACGAATGTGCGGCTGAGCCACGGCACGCTCGACAAACCCGGCAACACGGTCGCGATGTTGGGCAGTGATCAACGGCCCCAACTCGGTCGACGGATCATCCTGCAAACCGTGCTTGATGCTACTGACCGCCGCGCCGAGTTTCTCGACAAACTTGTCGTAAATGCCTTGCTGCGCGTAGATCCGGCACGCGGCGGTGCAGTCCTGCCCGGCGTTGTAGAAACCGAAGGTACGGATGCCTTCCACCGCCGCATCGATATCGGCGTCGTCGAAGATGATCACCGGCGCCTTACCGCCCAGTTCCATGTGCATACGTTTAACGCTGTCGGCGGTGCTGGAAATGATGTTGGCGCCGGTGGCGATGGAGCCGGTCAGCGAAACCATGCGCACCTTCGGGTGCGTGACCAAAGGGCTGCCAACGGTAGGGCCGCGACCAAACACCAGGTTGAGTACACCAGCCGGGAAGATTTCCGACGCCAGTTCGGCCAGACGCAACGCGGTCAGTGGGGTTTGTTCCGACGGCTTGAGCACCACGGTATTACCGGCAGCCAGCGCTGGGGCGATTTTCCAGGCAACCATCATCAGCGGGTAGTTCCACGGCGCAATGGAGGCGATCACGCCAACCGGGTCGCGGCGAATCATCGACGTGTGGCCGGGTAAATATTCGCCGCCCGCCGAACCGCTCATGCAACGGCTGGCGCCGGCGAAGAAGCGGAACACGTCGGCAATCGCCGGGATCTCGTCGTTGAGCGCGGCGCTGTAGGGTTTGCCACAGTTGTCGGATTCGAGCTTGGCCAGTTCTTCGCCGTGAGCTTCGATGGCGTCGGCGAGTTTGAGCAACAACAGGGAGCGGTCTTTCGCCGCGGTTTGCGACCAATCGGCGAAGGCGTTGTCGGCGGCACGCACGGCGGCGTCGACCTGGGCCTCGGTGGCTTCGTTGATCTCTACCAGCACTTCGCCACGCGAAGGGTTGAGCACTGGTTGCGCCGGGCCTTCACCGGTGACCAGTTGGCCGTTGATCAAGAGTTGGGTTTGCATGGTTTTGTCCTCTTTGAAGCAATTGTTATTTTTCAGAAGAAACCGATTTCAACTGTAGGAGTGAGCCTGCTCGCGATAGCGTCGTCATGTTCAATATTGCTGTGACTGACACACCGCTATCGCGAGCAGGCTCACTCCTACAGGGATTCGGTTTTTTCAGTGGTTATTCGGTTATTTGCCGCCGCTGCCCGCGACGCTTTCGCCACCGCGCGTCAGGTAATACGCGCCGAGAATCGGCAGCATGGTCACCATCATCACCAGCATCGCGACGACGTTGGTCACCGGCACATCCCGTGGCCGGCTCAGTTGGTTGAGCAGCCACAACGGCAACGTACGTTCATGGCCTGCGGTGAACGTGGTGACGATGATTTCGTCGAACGACAACGCAAACGCCAACATGCCGCCGGCGAGCAACGCCGAGCCGAGGTTTGGCAGGATGATGTAGCGAAAGGTCTGCCAGCCGTCGGCGCCGAGGTCCATCGAGGCCTCGATCAAACTGTGCGAAGTGCGGCGCAAACGGGCGATGACGTTGTTGTAGACGATCACCACGCAGAAGGTCGCGTGGCCAACGATGATGGTGAACATCCCCGGCTCGATCCCCAGCGTCTTGAACGTCGCTAGCAGGGCGATCCCGGTGATGATCCCCGGCAATGCAATCGGCAAAATCAGCATCAGTGAAATGCCCTGTTTGCCGAAGAAATCGCGGCGGTACAACGCTGCCGAAGCCAACGTACCGAGCACCATTGCAATCAGTGTGGCGATGGCTGCGATCTGCAATGAAAGCTTGATTGCCTCTAGAACATCAGGCCGCGAAAAAGCGACGCTGAACCAGTGCAGCGTGAAACCCTTCGGTGGAAAGCTGAACGCCGCTTCCTCCGTGTTGAAGGCGTAAAGAAATATGATCAGGATCGGGAAGTGCAGAAACACCAGCCCGCCCCAGGCTGCGATTTTCAGGCCTAGAGAGGCTTTCTCCCCCTGCTTTTCTGAATTAGAGCGCATCGAAGGCTCCCAGTCGTTTGACGATGGACAGGTAAACCGCGATCAACACAATCGGCACCAGCGTGAACGCCGCCGCCATCGGCATGTTGCCGATCGCACCCTGCTGCGCATACACCATGCTGCCGACGAAGTAGCCCGGCGGCCCCACCAGTTGCGGCACGATGAAGTCGCCCAAGGTCAGCGAAAACGTGAAGATCGAACCGGCGGCAATGCCCGGAATCGACAGCGGCAAGATCACCTGCATAAAGGTCTGACGCGGCTTCGCGCCCAAGTCAGCGGAGGCCTGCAACAGCGACGGCGGCAGACGTTCCAGCGACGCTTGAATCGGCAGAATCATGAACGGCAGCCAGATGTAGACAAACACCATGAACCGTCCCAGATGCGAGGTCGACAAGGTGCTGCCGCCGACGCCGGGAATCCCCAGAATGAACTGCAATACCGGCTCCAGCCCCAGGTGCTGCACGAACCACTGCGCCACACCGCCCTTGGCCAACAGCAACGTCCACGCATACGCCTTGACGATGTAACTGGCCCACATCGGCATCATCACCGCGATGTAGAAAAACGCCTTGGTTTTGCCGGTGGTATAGCGCGCCATGTAGTAGGCAATCGGGAACGCGACGATGGCGCTGGCGATCGATACGACGATGGCCATGCTCAGCGTGCGCAGGATGATGTCGAAGTTCGACGGCTGAAACAGCGCGGCAAAATTGGCCAGGGTCAGGTCCGGAGTAACCGCCATGGTGAAGTCGTCGAAGGTGTAGAAACCCTGCCACAACAGCACCAGCAGCGAGCCGAGATAAATCGCGCCGAACCACAGCAGCGGCGGCACCAGCAGCATCGACAGATACAGATTCGGCTTGCGGTAGAGCAGGTTGGAAAACCTGCGCAACGGCGGCGATGCAGTCATCGCGAGCGTGCTCATGTCACACCCCGCTCGTCACGGTGTCGTGCAGTGGAATCATCGCTTCCCGCGCCCACCGTGCGCTCAGGCGCTGGCCGGTCTGATGTTGCGCGCTGCTGTCGATCCACTGATTGTTGGCGTGACTGATGCTCAGGGTCTGACCGTTTTCCAGCTTCAATTCATAACGGGTGGCGCTGCCCTGGTACTGGATGTCATGGAGCAGACCGCTGACTTCGATTTCGTGGCTGGCGAGTGGGCCCTCGGCGAAACGCACGTGTTCCGGGCGGATCGAAAACGGCTGCGGATGACCGCTGATTTGGCGGGCCAGATCACCACGAATCACGTTCGAGGTGCCGACGAATTCGGCGACGAATGTGGTGGTCGGTTTCATGTACAGATTTCGCGGCGTGTCGACCTGCTCGATGCGGCCCTTGTTGAACACGGCCACGCGATCGGACATCGACAGCGCTTCGGTTTGATCGTGGGTGACGAAGATGAAGGTGATGCCGAGTTGGCGTTGCAGCTTCTTTAATTCGCTTTGCATTTGCTCACGCAGTTTCAGATCCAGCGCGCCCAAAGGTTCATCCAGCAACAACACGCGCGGACGGTTGACCAAGGCGCGGGCGAGGGCGACACGCTGGCGTTGGCCGCCAGACAGTTGCACCGGTTTGCGTGCGCCGTAACCGCCGAGGGCGACCATGTCCAAGGCTTCTTCTGCGCGTTTATGCCGTTCGGTTTTGCCGACGCCTTTGACCTTCAACCCGTAGGCGACGTTGTCGAGGACGTTCATGTGCGGGAACAGCGCGTAATCCTGAAACACCGTGTTGACGTCACGTTGGTATGGCGGCAAACCGGCCGCTTCGGCGCCGTGAATGCGGATCGAGCCGGCGCTCGGTTGTTCGAACCCGGCGATCAGGCGCAGGCAGGTGGTTTTGCCCGAGCCGGAAGGGCCGAGCATGGAAAAGAACTCGCCGTCCTGGATATCGATGGAAACCCGGTCAACGGCCTTCACTTCGCCGAATTGCCGGGAAACGTTGGTGAACTGGACTGCAAGCGTCATGGTGCGGTGCTCCGGTAAAGCGGGCTTTCAAAAAAGTCGTGTGTGCGTCGAAAAGATCGCAGCCTGCGGCAGCTCCTACAGTAGGTGTGCAGGGCGCTGAGATTGCTTTTAGCTCCCTCTCCCTCCGGGAGAGGGCAGGGGTTTCGGCCATTGCTCTGAGATCAAGGGCAAGGTCAAAAGCTACCCCCTCACCCCCAGCCCTCTCCCCCAGAGGGGCGAGGGGGAAAGGGAGCTCGACCGAGGTGCTCTCGGGCTTATCTACCGCCCATGATCGCGATGTAGTCCTGCGTCCAGCGGCTATACGGCACAAACTTGCCACCTTCAGCCTGCGGGGTTTTCCAGAAAGCGATCTTGTCGAACTGATCAAACCCGTTGGTCTTGCAACCTTCAGCACCGAGCAGTTCGCTCTCCTTGCACGCTGCCGGCACCGCCGGTAGCGAACCAAACCACGCCGCCACATCACCCTGGACTTTCGGTTTCAGCGACCAGTCCATCCACTTGTACGCGCAGTTCGGGTGCTTGGCCTCGGCGTGCAACATGGTGGTGTCGGCCCAGCCCGTAGCGCCTTCTTTCGGAATGGTCGAAGCAATCGGCTGCTTCTCGTTCATCAGGCCGTTGACCTGATACGGCCAGGCGCTTGATGCAACTACGCCTTCGTTCTTGAAGTCGCTCATCTGCACCGTGGTGTCATGCCAGTAGCGGTGGATCAGCGGCTGCTGCGCGCGCAACAGATCGAGCACGGCTTTGTACTGATCTTCGGTGAGTTGGTACGGATCCTTGATGCCCAATTCAGGCTTGGTCGATTTCAGATATAGCGCCGCGTCGGCGATGTAAATCGGGCCGTCATAGGCCTGCACGCGGCCCTTGTTCGGCTTGCCGTCGGGCAGATCCTGCGCGGCGAACACCACGTTCCAACTAGTCGGCGCGGTCTTGAATACATTGGTGTTGTACATCAGCACGTTCGGGCCCCATTGGTACGGGGTGCCGTAGGTCTGATTGTTGACCACGTACCACGGCGCATCTTTCAAGCGCGGATCGAGGGTTTTCCAGTTCGGGATCAACGCGGTGTTGATCGGTTGCACACGCTTGCCGACGATCAACCGCAGCGACGCATCGCCCGACGCGGTCACCAGGTCGTAACCGCCCTTGGCCATCAGGCTGACCATTTCGTCCGAGGTGGCGGCGGTTTTCACATTGACCTTGCAGCCGGTTTCCTGCTCGAAACCGGTCACCCAGTCGTAGGCCTTGTCGCTCTCACCACGTTCGATGTAACCCGGCCAAGCGACGATATCCAGCTGACCTTCGCCAGCGCCGACAGCCTTTAACGGCTCGGCAGCTTGCAGGCTAGCGCTGGCGAGCAGGGCCGTGGTGATTGCACTGAGCAGTGCGGTCTTGTGCACGAACATGGTTAAACCCTCTTCTTTAAATTATGGTCGGGGCAGTTTTGAACGCGGTGAAGCGTGCCGTTTTCGGCTTGTTATTAGCGTAGTCAGAGATGCTGGCCGTGGCGGGCCATGATGTGCCGCACCACGCTGTAGTCCTGCAGCGAATCACTGGATAAGTCTTTGCCGTAACCGGAGCGTTTCAGCCCGCCGTGGGGCATTTCGCTGACCAGCATGAAATGGCTGTTGATCCACGTGCAGCCGTATTGCAGGCGCGCGGCAACCTGCATCGCCTTATCCAGATTCTGTGTCCACACCGACGAGGCGAGGCCGTATTCGGAGTCGTTGGCCCAGTCGACGGCCTGCGCGAGTTCGTCGAAGCGAGTCACGGTAACCACCGGGCCGAACACTTCGCGCTGGACGATTTCATCAGTCTGTTTGCAACCGGCGAGCAGCGTCGGTTGATAGTAGAAACCGGCGCCGGAATGCACGGCTGCACCGGTCACGCGTTCGATGTGCGGCTGACCGAGAGCGCGCTCGACGAAACTGGCCACGCGGTCGCGCTGGCGAGTACTGATCAGCGGGCCGATCTCGTTGTCGGCATCACGTTTGCCGGCGAAGCGCAGGCTGCTGACGGCGGCGCCGAGTTCGGCGACCAATTTGTCGTGAATCCCGGCCTGCGCGTAGATCCGGCAAGCGGCGGTGCAGTCTTGCCCGGCGTTGTAGTAACCGTAGGTGCGCACGCCTTCGACCACCGCTTGAATGTCGGCGTCGTTGCAGACGATCACCGGGGCTTTGCCACCGAGTTCGAGGTGTGTGCGTTTGAGGGTTTTTGCGGCGGCCTGAAGAATTTTCTGTCCAGTGACGATATCGCCGGTCAGCGAGACCATGCGCACTTTGGCGTGGCCGACCAAGTGGCTGCCGACGCCTTCACCGCCACCGCAGATAATGTTGATCACCCCACGCGGGAGGATTGCGGCCAGCGCTGGCGCCAGTGCAAGGATCGACAGCGGCGTGTGTTCGGACGGCTTGAACACCAGTGTGTTGCCTGCGGCGAGGGCCGGGGCGATTTTCCACGCGGCCATCATGATCGGGTAATTCCACGGCGCGATCGAGGCGACCACGCCAATCGGATCGCGACGCACCATGCTGGTGTAGCCCGGCAGGTATTCGCCGCTGAGCTGTCCGGTCTGGCAACGCACAGCGCCGGCGAAGAAACGGAACACATCGACGGTCGCAGTCAAATCGTCCTGACGCGCAAGGTGCAACGGTTTGCCGCAATTCAGTGATTCAAGGCGGGCGAGGTGGTCGGCGTGTTTTTCGACGGCGTTGGCGATGTCCAGCAACAGATTTGAACGTTGCTGCGGCGTGGTGCGCGACCATTCGGCGAAGGCACGGTGGGCGGCGAGGATCGCGGCTTCGACCTGCTCGGTGCTGGCCTCGGCGATGTGCGTAAGGATTTCACCAGTGGCCGGGTTGAGGATCGGCTCGACAAAGCCTTCGCCAGCGACCAGTTCGCCGTCGATCAACAACGCGGTACACATCGGGGTCTGCGCGCCAGCCATTTTCCGCGTTCTCTTTTCTTGTGTGGCCATTGTTGCTCCCTGATATCGGGAGCCGACCGTCTTATAGATGCAGCAAGACTAGTGCGCGGCTCCGAGGTCGACAAATTCTAAATACTGAAGGCAGCATTCGATTAAATAGATGGCTTGCGTCCACCGTGGGGTTGCTCACGGGCGACGGTCAGGAACGGATCGACCAGAGCGGGCCGCGCGGTGCCACGGCGCCAGGCCAGACCGACGTCGAGGGTCTGATTGAGGTCGGCGATGGGCCGCGCCTCGATGATGTCGCCCTCCAGTGACCATGGGCGATAAGTCATGTCTGGCTGAATCGAGACGCCCAGGCCCGCCGCGACAAGGCTTCGCACGGCTTCGGTGGAAGCGGTTCTCAAGGTGATCTTCGGTTGCAGCCCGGCGCCGCGCCATAGGCGTTGGGCATTGCGATCCATTTCATCGACGTTGAGTTGAATCAACGGCTCGCGGGCGACGTCGGCGAGATTGATGCTGTCGTGCTCCAGCAGCGGATGTTGGGCTGGGAGCCACAAACGGTGCGGCGAGTGGGTCAGGACTTCGGTCTGCAACGCGTGACGATCCTCGAGGTTGGAGAGAATCAACACGCCGACATCAATCTCGCCGCTGACCAGCAAATGCTCGATGTAGGGGCGCTCGTCTTCCATCACGCGGATCTCGACGTTGGGATAGGCGCGCTGAAAACGGGTGAGTAGATCCGCCAGGTAATAACCGGCAACCAGACTGGTCACGCCGACGATCAACTGCCCGGCGACCTGATCAGTGCTCTGTTGCAGGCTGCGCTTGGCGTTGTCCACCGTTGCGAGAATCAGGTGCGCCTGGCGTAGGAATTGGTGCCCCTGGTGCGTAAGGGTCATGCCCTTGGCATGGCGGCTGAACAGGCTGACGCCGATTTCCTCTTCCAGTTGCTGGATCGCCAAGGTCAGGGTCGATTGGGAAATGAATGCGGTTTGCGCGGCGGCGGAGATCGAGCCGGTCTCGGCCACGGCGATGAAGTGACGGATCTGACGCAGGGTCATCATGACGAGGCTACCCAGTGGGCGGTTTTTATAGATTGGCCTGAGTGTATATCTATTTTTTAGATGGCATGGCTTGCGGATTTCTTTGTGGCGAGTGAGCTTGCTCCCGTTCGGCTGCGAAGCAGTCGCAAAACCGGCAAACCGGGTAAGTCTGAAAGAATGCATTGGGTGCCGCTTCGCAGCCCAGCAGGAGCAAGCTCCCTCGCCACAGGGGCATCAAGCAACATCTGGAAGCACACTTGCAGGCAGGGGAAGGGCACTTTCGAACTAGGCTGGAGGCCTTATAGATCCGGTTAACCCCTGTTTGGAGGCGGAACATGAACACCCGTGGATTACTCGATCAACTACTAAAGTCCGGCCAGGATCTGTTGCAAAACAAGGCGAGCGGGTCGCAGAACAAATCGGCCAGCGGTGCCTTGGGTGGTTTGCTTGGCGGCGCTTCAGGCTCTGGCGGTCTCGGCAGTCTGCTCTCAGGCGCAGGCGGCGGGGCACTGGCGGCAGGCGCAATGGGCCTGCTGCTCGGCAACAAGAAAGTGCGCAAGGTCGGCGGTAAAGTAGCGATCTACGGCGGCCTCGCCGCACTGGGCGTGCTGGCATACAAAGCCTACGGCAACTACAACGCGCAGAAAGGCTCCGCCCCACAACGCGAACCGCAAACGCTGGATCGCCTGCCACCGGCACAAGCCGAGCAACACAGTCAGGCGATTCTCAAAGCGCTGGTCGCTGCCGCCAAAGCCGACGGCCACATCGACGACCGCGAGCGGCAATTGATCGAGGGCGAATTCACCAAGCTCGACAACGATCAGGAACTGCAACACTGGCTACACGCCGAACTCAACAAACCCCTCGACCCTGCCGACGTTGCCCGTGCGGCGAGTACGCCGGAGATGGCGGCTGAGATGTACATCGCCAGTGTGATGCTGGTGGATGAGGAGAGTTTTATGGAGAAGAGCTATCTGGATGAACTGGCGCGGCAGTTGAAGCTGGAGCCGGGGTTGAAGGTGGAGTTGGAGAAGCAGGTGCGTCAGTTGGGCTGAAGCCTACCTCTACCTCTTCAGGGCCGATGCACATCATCAAAATCATCGGCCTTGGGGGTGGCAATTATACCTTTCGCTTCTTGGGATCGGTAATACGCCTCAATTGTTAAAGATGGGTCAATACGTGCTTTAACAATGCATGGTTTTTGTTGCCATGGATATTCTTCGAGCTGCTTGCTCAGCGCTTTGGAGCCCGTTGCCAGCCAGGCTTTTTCCGATTGATCTCGCCATAGTCTTGGGTTACGTCCGGTTTTGGCATCGTGGGTCACCGTGACGAGATCAAGATGACGACTTTGCTCAAGTACAGGAAGGTCAGGTAGCGGTTGCGTGACATCCATGTAACGTTGCAGGCAATCCCAGAAAGCCAGTGCATTTGGCTGGTCGAGACCCAAGGCATGTACCTTGGTGGCTAGGCATACCTTGTTGTCGGTATAGCGGTGGTGCAGCCACAGGGCGTAGTCGTGGGAACCGTAACCGCTAGGTAGAATCTGCAGCACAGGATCGAACTCTTCGAAGGCGGCAACAAAGAGTTTACGGAAACGACGCTTGAAACGGAGCATTCCGTCGAGGCGATTGAACTCGCTTCCGTCGTGGGTGCTTATTCTACCGTACAGCCATAGCAGGCTATCAGTCCCGATAGTTGCTACGAAATAAAGAAATGTGCCTAGCCAGAGGCAAACTTGCATGCTGCCAGTTCCCAAAAGTGAACCATATCTCCATAAAACGATACCGGCGAAAATTACGAAACCGCCGATTTGGATCTGATGCACCAGTTTTTTGCCGCTCATGAATAGCGCAAGTGAAATATACATGGCAGCCACGACAGCTATGCATCCAATTAACATATAAAACGCATTAACATCGCTTCTCCCTGTGTCGGGGGCGAACTCAATGACTATTCCGAGTCCCCAAACAGCTGATACGAAAGAGATACAAATTAATTTAAGTATAAATAGTAGGTGTGGAATCTTAGTGGTGCTTTGAAATTGCCAGCGGTTCGCGTTGCAGTATATATTTTCGGTGTTTCCCGCCTCCCGCTGTCGGCTATGTGCAGACTGCTCTTTATCCTCTAATTGGGCAGTAACTTCCATTTCTGGCTCTAGGTATGCGTAGTGACCAAAAGCAAGATGAGTATCAAAGGTGCCTGAACGATTGAGGTCTTGTGCCGATTTGGGTGGTAACAACGCTTCTCGGTTGGTGCTGTAATACGCGCTTACAGCATATGGGATATCCAATTTAAATGTCATACGGGGAGCTCAGTGGTTTCAATTTGCCAATAGGGGGGTGTTTCATTTACTGGCAGATTGTCTGGCGGTAGTCGACGGTTTGACGGTGAAAATTCTGACCATTTTTTAGGGTTGGGCTGGGCTGGAGTAAAATCAAGTGCTCGCCTTGCTGATCTGAGCTTAGTTGAAAATTAGCACTAATTTTTAAACCTTGAGTTGCGCGTACATTGTAACGATCTAGGGGGCTTAGCTGAATTATGGGTAGGCTTGCGGGGACGATGTAAAGCACGCTAGTCGAGTCCAACGAAAGCGCTGCTACCTTAGGCGCTGCCAGGATCATCAGAGTGCTCCAATAAACGGAATGCCCTGCGTCATCTGCCATGAGAATACTTGAGATTTTCCTCCGCCGAAATCCAGATATGTCTCGTTGAGTTCACTCACGTAAGGGCTGTGTGGCAATGCCTCTGTCGGAAGAGGTAGCGGTGCCAGGTACGTCGTATTGCCAGAGGGAAACTGTTCGACATCTCCTGCGTTGTGCAATTTTATTACAGTCATATCGATCGGTTCGATTTCAAATTTTAGACATGTGAAGTCAATTCCAGAGCCGCCTCACGAACGCCCGGACTTTCGCTCATGACCTCCGGCAGCATTTTTTTCGCGCTGATGAACCTCTGCAAAAATCTCTGTGATCGCGCGCAATGGCGTGCGCTGTTTCTGTTCTTTGACGTATTTGCTCAGACGAATCAGTTCCTCGCTTGGCTTCGCCCATTGCTCCTCGGGGATCGATTCTGACCATGCTTGCATGGCCTCAGGCAGTTTTTTGCGGCCGACCTTGGCGATGCGCCGCACTTCCCATTCGACGAGGCGGTTGGGCAAAGTCCAGAACGTCATGATGTGGTAGAGGTACCAGAAAAAGGCATACACCCAGCCAACCTCTTTTTCAGCAATCCTGCGGTGCAGGCGCCTGCGGGCGTTGCGGAAGGTGTGCATGCCTTCATGAGCAGGATCGTCAGGGCCTTGTAAATCCATTGGGTCTTGAATGCTTTTGAGGTCGTGAACTTCGTATTCCATGTAGGCGCGGACGGCTTCCCAATGGGCAATGGCCAGCGGCATCCCACCGCACATGAACTCGATGCTGACCAGTTGCCCTTTATGGTGAATCCCCATGCCCATACCGTACTGACGCCGGACGCCGTACTGTGAGACGCCTTGAGCCTGAACCACCCAGGCAGAGAGTGATTCCCAGGGGGCGAAGATTGGAGCCTCTGCGCCTGTGGGCATGAAGCAGACTTCTCGGCGTTGGCGATTGAAACGGGTGGGGATGACTTCTGTGAATTTGTTGTGTTGGTAGATCCACACCGCTAACCCAACAGTAAGTCCACCTATGAACATACAGATGGCTGGTTTTCGGGCCGTGATAAAAAGGTCTTTACTAAACTCCATTACCTCAGTCAGCGCAAAACCACTTGAGGCAGCAATTAGTCCAACAATTAAAGGGATGCCTAAAATCATCAAGAACGCAGCAGTAAAAGGGCCGCCCAGCGTCATCTGCCATGAAAATACTTGAGGTTTTCCTCCGCCGAAGTCCAGATATGTCTCGTTGAGCTCGCTCACGTAAGGGCTGTGTGGCAATGCCTCTGTTGGAAGAGGTAGCGGTGCCAGGTACGTCGTATTGCCAGAGGGGAACTGTTCGACATCTCCTGCGTTGTGCAATTTTATTGCTGTCATATCGATCGGTTCAAGCTCAAGATTTTTAGACATGCGAAGCCAATTCCAACATCAGGGGCTCTACTTGAAGCAGAGGCGCGTGAGGGGGCGGTGGAACTCTATCAATAGAAGGAAAAGCGCCACTGCTCCTTGGATCGACACGAATATAGTGCGTTCTCTGCTGAGCTATACCATTCGAACCTGTGCTTTGAATCGCTACAACCAGCATCAATTCCTCTTGAGATTTGCCGACAATTCGCTCCTCGGTCTCAGGGTAACCGACGCAGAGAACAATCTGCTGGTCTTCAATACGGCGGAGTCTCGCATCGACGGGCTCACTAAGAATTTCCCAGCGCTCGATGGTCTGTCTGGCATCGACGAGGATCGTGTTGATACGGTACGCACCGATTTTTAACTGGTGACTGGGCTGACCTCCCAACGGGGCTATGAATGCAGCTGTATCAAGTCCGGGCAACAATAAATGTATGTCGCCGATCTTGGCTCTTAGCAGCAGGTTTTTCCACCAGGAGTCGTATTCCACACGACCGACCTGCACGGAAGGCGCCTGTACTATCGCTATCAAGGAGCTTTGGTAACCAGCAAGACTCAACGACTTGCGTTTGCTAGCGTCCTCTCCCCAAGGAGTACTTTGAAGCCATTGATCATGTGGCGTAGTGTTGTAGTAGTTGTAAACATAGTTCCCGCCCAACTCCAGCGCGGTAAACAGAGCACCTGCCAGGTTTGCACGGAAAAATACACTTGATAAACGGACACCTGATGCAGCCCATGCAGCTGTTCGGACAGCCCCTTGCTCGGCCGCCAGCACGGTATAGTTTGAGTAAAGCGTGCTGCCGAGCCCATAGATATTACTTGCCAATAATCCACCTGAAACGGCCATCGACATGATCGCTCCAGCCTGAGCACCTTCATTTCCGCTTCTAACAGCTTGCTCCCAACTGCTTTGATAACCTACGAGACTTGCACCGGCAGCATATGCTCCGAATAGGTATGTCATTGATCCCAAGCCGACATGCAACTTACCCATCTGGACTTGAAGATGTGCAATCGCATGACTCTGCAATCCTTTCGCCAAAAGTGCGCTGCGAGCAGTCAGTGCCGTATCGAAAATCCCCTGAGCGGCAGCAAAGCCTGCAGCGCTGGTAGCTACTGCAGCGTTGAAGACAGGTAGCAATGCACGCTTGTTTTTAGTTTGGCTGATGGTTTCACTCACAACCTGCCTCAGATTCAAAGCCTGCACCACAAACAACAACAACGCGGCTCCATCCCCCATCAGATTTTGCTTTGGCGCACTCTTTACACCGTTTCTGAAATTCTTCATTAGCCCGGATATTTCTTGCTGATTCGCCGGCGGGAATACGACAGTAATGCCGGCGCGTACGGGAGTTGCTCCATAAAACCGGACGCTGTTATCCGGTAACTCTGCAATGGGACTGAGTCCGCCTGCGAGGCGAGCTTCAGAGCCTGCCAGTTGCTTCCGGGTGATCTCTATCTCAGCCTGAAGTTGTTGAGCTTTTGGAGACTTGTGGCCTGATGTGCGTTTTACCTTGTTTCGCTCTCGATTGAGCTTTTGTAAATGTTCTTTTTCTTCGAACAAATCCTTGAGAGCACTTCGAAGAGCAGCTTTCTCGGCATCGGATGCGATAGTGAAGGTCACGCCCTCGCGCTTCGCCGCATCCAGGATGCGTGTCGGCAAAGCCTTGGGTAAACGACGAAAGAGCTGGTCAAGGTCAGGCATGGCCTGCCCCTTGAGTACCTGATCAAAATCGGCCAAAACTTTTTCAATACCACGATTGAGGGCCGGGCTCATCGTTTGTTGCGCTGCGTCGGCAACAGCACGAGTATCCTCAGGAAGCGTGTCGAGGGCCGGTAAACGGTTTTTTTCGATATTCTGGAGACTTTTCACATACTCGGGCACGTTGTTGAACAACGTCATGCCCGCTGCCTGCGCGAAAGCATACTGAACCCAGAGAGCCGTTTGCTCACTGTAGGGCAGCGCATAAAACATGGGGCGGCTGAATTGTGGTTCTTTCTCCAAGGACTTGAGAATCACATCGCATGCTTCATCGCTTCGGCAGACATCCTTCAGGCATGCGTATTCTGTAGCAAAAGACTGGCCAACCTGTTTGGCATTCTGGGGATCGTAGTACCAGGCAGTTTTATGAAAGCGTCCTGCAGAAAGCATTGCTGTTCGATCAACAGTAATCTGGTCTAGTAGCTTGTTCCAACGCTTGAGGGATTTGCGGTGATCGAACAAAGCGTTGTCCATCGCATCACGGTCGATCAGATCATTGATTCCGCGTTGCCCCATTTTGGCGCCGTTAAGGACATCCTTGATTCGTCGGTCTTGCTCCTTACCCAATTTGAGCAGGGCTTCAAAATTTTTTTCGACGAAGTTTTGCGGAGCTACCCTGAAATGCTCACGCGTGTAGTAACGACGATCAGTATCTTCAATACCTCGACCCGATGCCGTGTAATCCGCCATGGGGCCTTGATATTGGGCCATGTGCATAGCGTCATCCAAAGACTCCTTTTGCAGTTTGGCCAGCTCTGGCGGTACAGGACTTCCTTTCGCCGGGGTCATCAGCCCCCCTTTATTGAGGTACTCGACTATCGCTTGGCGCGTCGTGCCTTGTTCGGGCTCCTGCATTCCATTCAGGTCACTGAGCATCGCCTTTATGGACGGGTCATCACTTGCATCAGCCAGATTTCCGATGTCTTCCCGAGTGAGTTGGGTGAGTGATTCAATGTAGCAGGCGAGCAGATAGTCGCGTTCGTTTGCACGATCTTGCGACCCTCCTTTGGCCCATGTATCGATCCAATCGGCAACCTGATCCTGATAGTTGGCAAGATCACGAAGGACACCAATGTCATCGTTTACCACGAGATACAGCACATCCTGCTGGTAGTCCGCTTCGATGCAATTGGTCAGTGGATTCATTGATGATTCACGGAACTGCTCAGGCATTTCCCACAAATAGGGGATTCGTTCATTTTCTGGATAGCTGTAGACATTGACTGTCGGAATGAACGTCGCTGTTGTTTCCGGCTCGCCGCGCTTGCGTCGCTCAGCGTTATCAGCATTCTCGAGTGCTTTCAACGAAGCTTCATCTTGAGCGATTTGCTCGCTCTGAACACGAGCTGTCGCGACCTCGGCCAACCAGCGCTCGGCCATAGCTGGGGTCAATAAGCTCGGACCTCCTGTTTCACAATCGGCTCGACTTAAATCGACTGCTTGCATAAAGAACTTACGTTCGGATTTACTCTTGATTACCTGAAGGCACTTTTTCGCGGTCCATGTATTTCGGAATATGTGACATAGAGCGTGCTGAGTTTGGAGTACGCCAACACTGGTTTCTTGATTGGCTTATCACGCAAGTCACTTTGTACTTCCGTGCCTTGCCAGAGCATAGCGCTTACCACACCATCAATGACCCGAAACTCTGATAACTCGCCATTCTGACTGTCGATCACATAGAGCCAGCCATCGCACAGCAGGCGAATACCTATAGGGCGAGTACCGAGTTTATAAGGGACAGGGAGTTCGCTCGACGGATCCAGTGCTGTGCCATTGACGAATCCATAGCGCAACGGCAGCAATTGAATTTTGCCCTTCATCAGTGGAACTGGACCTTGACGCGGCCGTACTGGTCGCAGTGAATCTCTTCACCTTTCGGGCCGGTCACCACGGCGCTCTGGCTGCCGAGGATGCGTGATTTGGCGTGGCGCAGGGGCGGGCGGTTGGGTACGTCCCACGGGGTGGCCTGGAAGCGGTTGCGGTAGCCCTGGTGGAAATCGTCTTTGAGGGCGGTGGTGTCGCTGGTCACCGATTCTTCGAGCACTTGCGGCTGTTTGCCTTCGTGGTGGACTTCGGTGAGCAGCCAGAGGTCGTTCCACTTGGCTTTCGGATGCGCAGTGAGCGCGAGGAAGTGCCCGCTGACCAGCAACGGCTGATCGCTTTTGCCTTCGGCCAACTGGAAGTCGCTGCGGTGGCGTCGAGGGCGCGTTTGGCCAGGTGTTTGCCGCGCGCGCGGTCGACGAAACGGCCGGGGTAGTCGTAATCCTCGAGGTCGGGCAGGGCGTCGCCACGGTTTTCGCTTTCGAGGGTGAGGCGCGGTTTTTCGAAATCGTAATCGCGGCGCGTGGTGCGGCTGGTGCGGGTTTCCAGGCGCAGGTCGAAGCGCTTGATCACCGGGTCGCTGGCGACCATGCCGGAGTCTTGCTGGTAGGCCACGGGTTGGAGTTTCGGGAACACCGTCTGGTCATCGCCGAAGATCAGTTTGTGGCCGGCCACGCTGTGCTGGAAGTGGTAGTGAATGCCTTCTTCTTCGCACAGGCGCTGGATGAAATGCAGGTCCGATTCGTCGTACTGCACGCAGTAGATGCGCTCGGGGTAGACCGAGCCGGTCTGGAAGGCGTAGGCGTTGCTCTGGATGCCGTGCTCTTCGAGGACCATGCCGATGATTTTCGGCACGCTGAGGTTCTGGAAGATGCGCTGGTTGATGCGGTGCGCGAGGTACGCCAGTTGCGGGCGCAGGGTCACCGAATAACGGGTCAGGCGTTTGCCCGAGTCGCCCTGCGCGGCGCGATAGATCTGGCCGTGGATGCCGCTGCCGTCGGGCGACAGTTGCAGGAAGGTCGGTTTGTGCAGGAGGGTTTCGAGGTCCACTATGTTTGCTCATTGGCCAGCTCAGGTTTGAAACTAAAACCTAGTTGCTGGCTTTTTGATCTTGCAAAAATAATTAATTTTTGTCGCGGCCCTCTTCAAAATCTGTAGACGGTCGAGTAAATTTTTTTGCGAATACTAAGAATTTGTCAATGTCCGCTTTAGGTAGGTGTACCGGTATATAAAGGTAGTTATCTTCAAGGCGCATTTCTGGATTGTGACGGCGCTGAACGGCAACTAAGTTCCGCTTTCTATCGGTAATTACTAGGTTTGGTCGGTCCCAAGTGAATCTTAAACTTTTTGTTGGGTTTTTCCAATTTAAAAGATGTATGGCGCTCACAATAGAGATTCCAGCGGTACCGGCCAGTAGCCATGCTGCTGATGGGTTGAAGATAATAAATATGAAAACTGTGAAGATGAATATCCCAGATAGCCATTTGAAGAAGGTTTCCGCAAACTTCGGGAAGTGGGTTTTGTATTTGACATCGATTTCTTTGTCGGTAACAATATAGTGGTATATATATTTTTGCCGTATAACTAAGGTCCAGAAATATAGAGTCATACATAGACATACAATTCCGAAGGGTGCGCTTAGGAATGTTGAGCGTTGCCGTAGTGGGAGCTCAAGATAAAATATTTCATATATTCCATTTAAGAGTGCGGTTAGTCCGATTAGGGTAAGTACAACCATGCCTATGTCCATGATTGAAGTATTGTGAGGTAATGCTTTGATTGTCCAAGACATCTGGACTTCGCCCGCAATTGGTTGTTGTTCGATGGCGCTTTCGTCTGATATTGAAGCAGTCATTTAGTTTTCTTAAGCGTATTAGCACCACGGCGCCCTGCACTCAACCGCCAGCGTTTGATTTGGATGTGTGTAATTGCCAAATTTATTTCGCTTTCCCTGTCAGTCTGGTGGCTGGAGGTGGCCGGCTATTCAGTTAATTTAAAAAATCATTGTTCCCATTTTTTTTGTGTATATATGGCGGTCTCGGGCAGCAGTGTCTTCAATGTTTTTAGGTATTTTTCGAGCAGCTGTTTGTCTGGAAAACGAGCTTCAAATCCTACCGTTTGATCGGTGCAGTGAGTAATTACCATTAGTCTTTCGTGATCGACGGTGACGAAGTTATAGTTATGCCACAAGGTGCTATTTCTAGTGTGCGTTTCATTTTTCCAAAATAATAAAAATTGGGCAGAGGCTAAAGCCATCGCAACTGGGCCTATCAAAAATAAGAAAGACCCAGTATAAATTGCCGTTCCAATGAAGGATAAAATCGCTAGCGCCGCGATGCTCTTAAATAAAGTACCTGCGAAGTCAGGGTAGTGGAGATAGTAATCTACTCGTCCTTTTTCAGAGCTTATCGTATAGTTGTAGACAGTTTTCTGTCGTACGATTACCATTATAATATAGGTGGCAAATGCAATGAGTGCTAGTCCGGTAGTCGCTGATATTCCTATGCTATTATCAATTTTTACGGACGCTAACCAAGCTGCATACAAAAAGATTAAAGAGAACCCTACGATAATTTGAAGTTCGGCCTGTCTGATTTTTCTGGGCGACGCAGGGATTGCTTTGGTTGTCCAAGACATTAGAGGCGTATGTTCCTCTTGTGCTTTCAACTGCTTTTGCATATGGACCTCACAAATCGATCGGGTGACTGGTAATTGCGCGTGTAGAAATAATAGGAGTTCTTATTCTGTCACTGCAAGAATTAAAGAGTTCGCGCGGTTTGAACTTTTCACTTCGAGTGTTTTAGTACTGAGTCCATCAACTTTTGATACTCCGTTTTGGTCTATTTCTACTTGATATAGATACCCTCGATCATCTGCGCCCGGTTTTAGAATTTGTTTTGGATACCAAATTTGCATTTCGACGAAGTCTGCGTTTTCGCTTGCGGGTACCCAAGTTTGCCAAACAATATCTTGGTTTTCTGGAGGGGGCGCTGGGCAAATCGCTGCGTATGGATCTCGGCTGTACGGCTTGTTTGATATATTTTCAAATGTTTCAGTATTAACAAATTGTCCTTTGTCTAGAAACGGATCTTGAACTAAATCGCTGGTTTTGCTTACGGGAAATATACCGAGAGGGCGTTTGCTGTTTGTGATGTTGAATTCAAGAAGCTTTCCCCGAATGGCGTTGGGTAACCGAAGTTGGATCCATGCCCCGTTTTGTACTTTTACTGGTAAGTATCCGACTCTTGGTGTGTATATGTTTTTTTCTTCGAATGTTCCTTTAACAAATATTTGTGGGCTTAATTGAATCTCTAGCAAGGCTCTCTTTTCTTCTGCGCGGCCATCAGCATCTTCTTGATATTTGCCTTCTTTACTGATTGACCATGCGCATTTTTTAAGCCAAGAACCAATTCCGTCGTGTTTGAAGTAATTTAAAGCTATTGTGGCGAATAGATAAATCACACCGATAATTAACGTTGCAACAGCGAACCAAGGGTTCATCACTACAGCTACTAACTGTCCAGAAATGTTTAGTCCAGCAAGAAGTTGTAGGAGACCACTTGCCGCCATGCCGGCTACGGCAGCAAACTTCACCGTAGCGGCGGTTCTTTCTGCTTGGCTTTCAAGGTCTCCAAAGTCATCAATTATGTCCCATATTTCCGCTGAGGCAGCAGCTAGCCCAAATGCTCCCGCAGCTACTAGTCCAAACTTGAATTTCCCAACTGCGGATGCCCAATCATTTTTTCCACGTACTCTCCAGTATTCCGCTGATTTATTTAATATACCAACTTCTGAACTGTCGATTATGACTGGTTTTGCGTTTTTTATCAGGTTCCAAGGAGTTTCAATGTATACGGCCATCAATAGGTTTAAACTGTAACCTAGTCCATAGCTGAATTTAGTTATGTCTTTCGCGCTGAATTCACCGTCAGAAGTTAGCTCTTTGTAGACGATCGCAGTGTTAATAAGATTGAGCATTATGACGCCCCAAGTGACAGCGCCGGCGTTCATTCCGAATTTTTGTCCCCAAGCCTTGGCTTTGGTATTCCAATCTTTCGCAATATTTGCCGGTAAGCGAGCAAAGTTTCGAATTTCCTCTCTCATTAATTCCGCGTATTTATTGTTCTTGTAGTCTAGTATTCCTGGTATTTTTAGCTCGTGTGTTTGCAGTTTTGTTTCTTGTATTTGAAGCGTGCGGGCTAAACTTTTACGCTGTCCGGTTTGATCAGGGTATAGCCATTGCCGGCGGGTGTCGTTGATCTGCTTGTTAAGTACCTTCCACTCTTGTTTCCAGGCTTTAAGCTTTTCTCCGATTTTCTCGTCGATAGCTGGGCGGTCCGTGGCATTCGTCAGGATATGGCCAATTAGTAAATTACGAGCGAGTATCTGAATGTTTTGTGTTTTTCCCATTGCCAATCTGCTATCGGACGGTACAAGCGCTAAAAGGATTGCTTCGGCTGTGTTCTTGCCTTTGCCAGCAGCCAATTCCTTTACGGCACTGAAAGTATCTTGCACAGGCTGTTTAAGCGCTTTCATCCACGCCTTGTCGGCAAATCCTTCGTGGCTCAGTACTCCATTGAGTTCGCCCGCCCGCGTAGCGAGTGTGGTCATGTCCCCGATACCACTGAGCAGATAACTACCCTGGGTTTCAAACGCGTCTTTCAGTCCAGGTGAAAAGCCAAATCTAATAGTGCCAAAGAGAGTAGTTGCCTTCGCATCTTCTTTAGCGAGCCATTTAGTGATACCAATGTCTTGGATTAAGACTTGCAGAAGTTGAGCGGCGGTTTCTTGTAAGTAGTGAAGGTGGTCAATGTTCGTGGTGTCTATAAATAATCGTAAAGGCTCGGTTCCAATATGCTTTGCCCAAGTTTTGAAGTCGTATTGAGTTTTGCGTATGTTATCTAATAGGATGTTCCCGTTTTTTTCATGGGTTTGAATATATGCATGGGCCCCATCTAGGTTTACTTCGCGCCGCCACTTTTCTCGTGCCTGCCATGACTTAAAGTCAGCTTCGGTTGGCAATGAATTATATTGGGTTTTGAGCTGCTTGCGGATATCAGCTGACTTGAAAGTTTCCGATATTGCGATCATGTTTGGAGAGCCACTCATTCCCCCGAATAAGGCTGCTTGTCGCTCATTTTCAAGTTGTGAGTAATATATGTCCAAGTCGCGCTGATACTGTCTTTTTTTGATTGGGCTGCCGCGAACAGACGCCGGTAATTTATTTTCATCGGCGACATTTGCACCACACAAGGCTTCAACTGTCTGAGCTATTTGGATCTTATGCTCATGCTCTTCTTGCCAAATCTGATAGGCAGCCTGGTCGGCTATCAATTGCGTACCCAAGTCATTAAGCACTGCCAGCGGATCGTCAATAACGACTACTAGCGAACTGTCTTTGTCTGGAACGCTTCCTGTCCAGAAAATATCTGCTGCCACGGGACAGAAAATTGGCTCGCCATCCACTTTTCCCTCTGGTGCTATCGTTGGAATCGCTGAATCACCAAAGCGTTTATCAGATTTAACCGCGTCTTTATCGACGTCGGCGGCGGCATCAGCAAGAGATAACAGCGGCAAGGTGTTGAGTACTGATTGTGTAATGCAGTAAGTCGGTAAATCAAGGGCAGTCATATAGTCTTTGCGACTGCCGGGGTTAGAGCGCATGTGCTCGCAAATTTTCCACGTCCACTGATTCCGCGAGTAGGCTATGTGCAGGTTGTTTTTTCGCGGGTAGAGTAGGTAGCTCTTGCTTTCGCCAGCACTTGATCGCTTGTCTTTTCCTGTATCGGCATCTGTCCATTTGATGCGAGTCAGTTGTCCTGTACTCGTTGAGTAAATGTATTCGTGCAATGTCTTATCCGTTTCGTCGTACACGTAAACGTAACCCTTGTACAACTGACGCAGCGTATATCCTCGAGTTTTAAGGGATGGTAGCGCCGACCATTTTCCCGACTTGAGAAGCGGCTTGAGCTTTTTCGGATCTTCATCGTATCGAGAGCGATCCAGCGCATAGCGCATCGGAACGATGGCGACATCGGGGCCGGTGAGGGGGCAGCCGCCAGTGGCTTTTGCTGTGGTGGTGGGGAAACAGGCGTTGCGCTGTTGTTGGAGTGTTCCGCTCTTGTCAGCCATTTGCAGTGTCCTTTGCTTCCAGCGCTTGCTGGCGATAATCATCCAGTGCTTCGATACGCAGTTCGGGTGCCAAACGCCCTTTGTCGGGGTTTTGGCTCAGCCATTCTTGATAGGGGCTGTCAGGGCGAGTGGCGAAGTCTCGTCCCCAGTCAACGCAGGTTTCCGCCCATGTTACCAGTCCTCGTTCGCTGACCAGCCCCCAAGCGCTGCCGCTGTCTAGAACGTGTTCTAGCCACCACTCAGTTTGATCGCTGTTTAGCAGTGAAAATGTTTGAGCGTCGCGGGTGTTCAACCAGGCGTATAAGCGCTCTTTGAACTGCCATCGGTAGGCGAGTTCCAGAGCCGTGATTTGTTGCTCGCCGAGCAGGGCGAAGTTTTTGTCACGAGGGTCCTTTGACTGCGGTCTCGCGAACGGTGTAATCGGTGTATCGCTCGCGGACCGCCAGGTGTGGATCGGCGTCTTGATCCAAATTGTCTCTATAGGTCCCAGCACGTGACTGAGATGCTCCGGCCCGTAGCTGGAAAGCCAGTGATGCATGACGAGGGGATCGGCGAAACGCAAAAGACCTTCGCTGCCGTGCACATCTGGCGGACAGATAAAGTGTCGTAAGTGATCTGCTACTTCATTGAGTGAAGCGCGGCTGAACAACGGACACGAATCGGCTTGAGTCAGGTGGTTTTGCTGCCAGTCTCTGAGGACGGAAGAGTTCCCCTGCGGCTTCACGAGTATCGGCCCCAAATCCTTCAACTCTGCCCACCGCGTTCCCAAGTACAACGGTTCGATCTCTAACGGTTCGCCAAGTTGATACAGACTTGGGATCGCATCAGGACGCAGGACTCCGTCGATCAGCAAAAAGTTGGCGTTCGACGGGTAACTCATTTGGCGGCGTCCTTCGCTGCTTGCGCGGCAGCTTTCTCGCAAATTTCACAGCGTGGCGTGCGACGCATCAACGCCTGCCGCTGCGCCGGCACCAACAGCTGCCCGGCCTTATCCGCATCCGCCTGCTTCAACGGCCCCGGCAACAACGGCGCTGCCCCAGTGCCACTGCCCGGTCCACCGCCCGAGTTGATGTTGATCACCGGCCCGCTCATGGTCACGCCGCCGGCATCGATCTTGATGAAGCTGCCACCACCGACCAACGTCAGCTCTGCGCCAGCCTCCATCACCACTTTCATGCCGCTGCTCAGGTGAATTTCCTGCCCCGCATCCATGAACTGCCCAGTACCAATCTTGACGTGCTGATTCACCCCAACCGTCAGGTGATCACTGGCCTGCGCTTCAACTTTACGGTCCTCAAAAACGGTGTGATGTTCCTCCGCCTTGAACTCGCTGTAGCTGTTCTTCTCAACCGTATCGTGCCGCTCATTACCAACCCGAATCTTCTGGTCGTGCTCGATGTTTTCATCCCAATCCCGCTGAGCATGCAGATAAATCTGCTCCTGACCTTTTTTGTCCTCAATACGCAGTTCGTTGTAACCGCCACCACCCATCGAGCTCAGGGTCTTGAACGTGCTGCGCGTCTTGTTCGCCGGCAGTGCGTACGGGACGGTGTTTTCCTTGTGGTACAGGCAGCCGCTGATCAGCGGTTGGTCGGGGTCGCCTTCGAGGAAGGTGACCAGCACTTCCATGCCGATACGCGGGATGGCGATGCCGCCGTATTGGGCGCCGGCCCAGGCGCTGGAGACGCGTAACCAGCAGCTGGTTTTGTCGTCGGCCTGGCCTTCGCGGTCCCAGTGGAACTGGACTTTGACGCGACCGTATTCGTCGCAGTGGATTTCTTCGCCTTTGGGGCCGGTGACCACGGCGCTCTGGCTGCCGAGGATGCGTGATTTGGCGTGGCGCAGGGGCGGGCGGTTGGGGACGTCCCACGGCGTGGCCTGGAAGCGGTTGCGGTAGCCCTGGTGGAAATCGTCTTTCAGCGCGGTGGTGTCGCTGGTCACTGACTCTTCCAACACTTGCGGCTGTTTGCCTTCGTGGTGGACTTCGGTCAGCAACCAGAGGTCGTTCCACTTGGCTTTCGGGTGCGCGGTGAGCGCGAGGAAATGGCCGCTGACCAGCAACGGTTGATCGCTCTTGCCTTCGGCGAGTTGGAAGTCGCTGCGGTGGCGTTCGAGGGCGCGTTTGGCCAGGTGTTTGCCGCGCGCGCGGTCGACGAAACGGCCGGGGTAGTCGTAATCCTCGAGGTCGGGCAGGGCGTCGCCACGGTTTTCGCTTTCGAGGGTGAGGCGCGGTTTTTCGAAATCGTAATCGCGGCGCGTGGTGCGGCTGGTGCGGGTTTCCAGGCGCAGGTCGAAGCGCTTGATCACCGGGTCGCTGGCGACCATGCCGGAGTCTTGCTGATAGGCCACAGGCTTGAGTTTCGGGAACACCGTCTGGTCATCGCCGAAGATCAGTTTGTGCGCCGTGGCGCTGTGCTGGAAGTGGTAATGGATACCTTCTTCTTCGCACAGGCGCTGGATGAAATGCAGGTCCGATTCGTCGTACTGCACGCAGTAGATGCGCTCGGGGTAGACCGCGCCGGTCTGGAAGGCGTAGGCATTGCTCTGGATGCCGTGTTCTTCGAGGACCATGCCGATGATTTTCGGCACGCTGAGGTTTTGGAAGATGCGCTGGTTGATGCGGTGCGCGAGGTACGCCAGTTGCGGGCGCAGGGTTACCGCCCGCAAAAGCGGGCCAACGTACGCGAAATTCTGAAGGGGCGTAAACAACATCGACCAGCAGAGCTGGTCGATGTGTGAAACGATCAGCCGTAATTAAACGACTGGAGCACGCCAGTCATCGGAACCCGAAGTATCGGATACTCGGTGGGTACAGGTGATTTTGCGATAGGTGAACTGCACTTCTTCCAGGTGGGTGAAGTGCGAGTTACCTGGATCCTGGCAGTTGTGCATTTTGTTGTTGATGGCGACATAGGTAATCATGAGCGATGAATATTATCGAAGTCATCGGCTTTCGGAGTTGCATGTATCCCTTTTGCTTCTTGAGCGCGGTAATACGCCTCAATCGTCAACGATGGATCGATACGCGCTTTCACGATACAGGGTTCTTTTTGCCATGGATATTCCTGCAACTGCTTGGCCAACGACTTCTGGCCGCCTGTGATCCATCCTTTCTCCGACTGTTCTCTCCATCGTCGTGGGTTGCGGCCAGTTTTTGCGTCGTGGGCGACTGTCACGGGATCAAGTTGGCGACTCTGCTCAAGCACAGGCAGGTCAGGCAGCGGCTGCGTGATATCCATGTAGCGTTGTAGACAATCCCAAAAAGCGAGTGCGTTGGCCTGATCCAGCCCCAGCGAGTGAACCTTGGTCGCCAGGCAAATTTTGTTGTCGGTATAGCGATGATGCAGCCACAGCGCGTAGTCGTGGGAGCCGAAGCCATTAGGAAGTAACTGAAGCACCGGGTCGAACTCTTCAAATGGTGCAACGAATAGCTTGCGGAAACGCCTTTTGAACCTGAGCATGCCATCAGTTCGATTAAATTCGCTGCCATCGTGCGTGCTGATTTTGCTATGAAACCACAATAATGCGTCGGTTCCGAGGGAGGCTACGAAATATAGAAAGACGCCTCCCCACAGGGCGATACTCATTGAGCTCGTATTGAATAGTGAACCTTTTAACCAATAGGTAGTAATTGCACCGGCTACAAATCCTAAGACTTGCATGTGGTGAACAAACTTATTGCCCGTCATGAATAACACTAGAGAGGTGAGCATCAAAATGGCAGTGGAAATACCAATGAACGCGCCACCCGTAGTGCCAGTGAACGAGCCCCATGAAAGACAGGACACCGTTTCCCCCTTACGATAAGGGATAGGCAAACGGTTATGTTTATGACTAACAGCAACGATAAGAATGGGGAGCTTTTGGGCCAGGAGCGGCGGCGCCGCTGGAGCCCAGAGCAAAAGCTGGCCATGGTTCGCGAGAGCCTTGAGCCAGGGCAAGGTGTGTCGGTCGTCGCTCGGCGCAACGGCATCAATGCCAACCAATTATTCCTGTGGCGCAAGCTGTATCAGGACGGCAGCCTGTCGGCGGTCAGCGCGGGCGAAGCCGTGGTGCCGGCCTCCGAGCTGAGCGATGCGCTCAAGCAGATCCGTGAGCTGCAACGGATGCTGGGCAAAAAAACGATGGAAGCGGAAATCCTCAAAGAAGCCGTGGAGATCGCCCGGTCGCGAAAATGGATTGCGCACTCACCCTTGTTGCCGGGGGACGACCAGTGAAACTGGTCAGCGAATGTCTCGGTGTGGCGCGCTCGCAATTAACGGTTCGAATCAAGCAATCGGTATCGCCCAAGACACGGCGAAGCAGGCCTGTGAACGACGCTGAGTTGGTGGCCGAAATCCAGCAACAGGTCAGCGAACTGCCCAGCTATGGCTACCGTCGAGTCTGGGGATTGCTGCGTCGCGTCCGTGAAACCCAGTTGCTACCCGCGATCAACGTGAAGCGGGTTTACCGGGTGATGCGTGATCACAACCTGCTACTTGAACGCCGGATCAAACAACCCGGCGTGCCGCGTCGGCACGAAGGCCGTATTGCGGTGCAAACCAGCGATACGCGTTGGTGCTCGGACGGCTTTGAATTCCGTTGCGAGGACGGCGCTAAACTGAGCGTGACCTTCGCCCTGGACTGCTGTGATCGCGAAGCCATCGGCTGGGTAGCCAGCCCAACCGGGTACAGCGGCGATGACATCCGCGACTTGATGTTGGAAAGCGTGGAGAAGCGCTTCGGTGATCAGCTGCCTGCAACGCCGGTGCAGTGGCTCAGCGATAACGGTTCGGCCTACACCGCCGAACAGACGCGCCTGTTTGCTCGACAGATCGGCTTGCAGCCGGTGACCACACCGGTGCGTAGCCCACAGAGTAATGGCATGGCAGAGAGCTTCGTGAAGACGATCAAGCGTGATTACGTGGCGCACATGCCCAAGCCGGATCGAGAAACGGCGCTGCGTAACTTGGCAATTGCCTTCGAACATTACAACGAGCAGCATCCGCACAGCGCCTTGAACTACCGTTCACCGAGGGAGTTCAGGCGCTTGGCAGTGGCATCAATTTAACGGGGAGTTGGTGTCCGGTTTTGAAGGGGCAAGTCCAGCCAGGGGCTCCATGTCCTAACTCTATTCCTATGGAACCGAAGACCCCAAGAGTCCAAGGTGCCCAAATGAACGAAAAACTTACGAGCTTAAGTACGAAAAGAAAATGTGGCACTTTGCTGGAGTTTTGAAATTTCCAGTGTTTATTTGTGCAGTAGGTTTCTGTATCGTACTCTTCTTTTTTATTCGGGGTGGCAAGTTTGATAGCTTCAAGTTGTGAACTGACTTCCACCTCCGGCTCTAAATTGGCGTAATTTCCAAAGGCCAGATGAGTGGAAAAGTTTCCTGACCTATTAGCGTTCTCCACCCATTTTGGAGGCGGTAGTGGCGAGTCGCTGTTGCCGCGGTACGAGCCTGTTGCGTAAGGGGTGTTTGCCCTGACAGTCATTTAGGAAGCTCGGCTGTCCAGGTAATTTTGCGGTAAGTGAACTGCACTTCTTTCAGGTGGGTGAAGTGCGAGTTGTCTAGACCCTGGCAATTGTGCATTTTGATGTTAATGGTGACATAGATAATCATGGGCGGTGAATATTATCGTAATCAGTTGCGTTAGGAGTGGAGTTAATGCCTTTCTTCTCTTGAGAATGATAGTAGTCTTCGATACTCAACGTGGAATCAATTTTAGCCGCCAAAATGCAGGCTTCAGTTTGCCAAGGATAATTCAGGTTATTTTTCATCATGGCAGGTCGTTCGGTGCGATCCCATACTTTGTATTTAGTATCGCGCCAACGGCGTGGTGGTCGGTTGGAGAGTTTGTCATGAGCCGCAGTGGTCGGATCTAGATGGCGGAATTGTTCAAGGAGTGGTAATTCCGGCAATGGTTGACTTACATCCATATAGCGCTGCAAGGTATCCCAGAATGCCAAGCATTCTTCACGACTCATTCCTAACGATTGGACCTTGCCTCCAAGGAAGATCTCAAAGGAACTGTAGCGATGATGCAACCAAACAGCCATGCTGCTGTTGCCATGTGGGGCTGGTCGCAATTCCATGGTCGCATCGAATTCATAAAATGGGGCAGTGAAGGCTGAGCGAAAGCGGCGAGCGACGGTGAGCATTCCCGTCTTTCTATTGAGTTCACTTACTCCCGCTCGGAACAGCCGTAAGTAAAAGTAGATTACAAAGTCCCAGCCAGCTAGACCCATGAATACAGTTACCAACATCGCCATGATTAATTTTAGTGGTGAAGTGTTCTCTGAAACTGTTTCAGGGGTGAAAATATATGAGGCCGTAGCAATAAGTGCTTCAACAGAAACCAGGATTATATATTTTTTATAATTTGGCTTGTCTCTCCACATCATCCATGTGCTTATTGCTATTGATGATAGTGTGGTTGCTACTATTACTAGCATTAGAAGCATTGTTGTATAAACGCCTTTAGATGCATTGATGTTATCGAATACATTTGAAAGCGCCTCAGTTACTGCGAACCCCCACAGAATCCATGGGATAAATATTATAGACCACCATTTGAGAAGCGGCAGAAGTGTTAAAAGTATATTGGATGTTTCGAATTTCCATCGCTGATGGTTGATATAATGGTCAGGGCTGCTATCTTTCTTCGAAGTATCTGTCGTCTCTATTTGCAATTGGGCATCGACATCTTGCCAAGGGTCCAAGTTTGCATAGTTGCCCCAATTCAGGGCCGTCCGAAAAATGCCAGATCGACTGGAATCTTCTTGCCATAGATGTCCGGGCTGAACTGGGATTTCACCGCTGTTGTATGAAGCTGGGCCATAGTTAAGCGGAGCAGAATTTAAATCATTCATATTTTCGCAAAGTCTCTCTGTTCTATCAGCCAGTAGGGCACATCTTCAGTACCATCGTTTTCTGCTGGCATAGAACCGGGGAAAGGCACCCATGCACTAGGTCTAGGTTGAGGAAGTGCAATATTTCGGTACTCGGGGAATGGGTCTCCAACGTTGCATTGAAATGGACCTAACTCAAATTGACCGTAAACTTTTAATTTGTATTCGCAAGCTCGGAGATTGCGGCTTGAGTCATCTTCAGCGATTACGTTGTTTTGGCTTGCAAGTATATAAAGGATCCTGGTTCCGTCCAATATAATTCCGCCAAGCTTTTCCTTTTGAATATCTATAGATGGAAGGTGATTCCAGCCACTAAAGTGCTGTCGCGTGCGTACGGTTTCTTTAGCTTTGATTGTGAATCTTAATCCGGTTTCAAAGTGGCTAAGTAGTGGGGTTTGTAGTTCTACGGTCCAATCATTCGGTGTCAGTGATATATTGTTATTCTTGGCAGATAATATAAGTTTTTCTCTGTCGTCTTTGCTGGATTCTTTTTGCCACTGCTGAAGTCGGTGGATTTTTAAGCGAGGCGCTCCTAGAATGCCAAGCAGTTGTTGGTAAGCAATTAGAGGGTCATTTAGGTGTTCTAGTCGATCGCTGTCACCAAAAGGCCCTTGTTTGACAACTTGTTCTACTGGGCTGTTAGCTAGTAAAACGCTGCCTACAAGTCCTGCTACAAATAGAGCGACTCCGATTCCAAGTATCCAAGGGCTCGCCAATAATCCTATAGTATAAAGTGCCCACATGCCTGAACCGACCGCCGCTAGGCTATAAGCCATCGCTACATCATTTTCACCTTGTTTGGCTGCTCTGGCCGCATCCCATACAAAGAGAGCAGTAGTGGCTGCGACAGCAAAGGTTGATCCGATACGAGTAAGGTTAAGCCAACTGCTTCCGGTACGTTTAGAAAGATTTTCTCCGAATCCAAACTTCCAGTTTTTGGTGTCAAATCGGCCTCGTTCCCAAAAGATAAGCCAAGGTGATCTCGTGGCGTTGGAGTCAACTATAATCTTCAACATAACATTATTGGCTGCTAATCCAAGATCAATGCCTGCTGCTGCAGCTCCTGCGAAGAAACGTGTTCTCTCTCCCGACAATAAAGACGTGGCCCCCACCGTATTGGCATATAGACTAAATGCCGCAAACGCCGTCGCTATCCCAGGCAACGCGATATTGCTACTTAGATTTTTTGCCGATGCCATAGCAGGCATCGTCATGCGCCAACGCATATATTCCTGAACAATGGGATCATCTGCAGAGCCCGCCACCACCATGACATAACCAAGCTCTTTCTTAGCGAAGGACAGACGCTCCGCTACTTTGCCGCTTGTCGTGCCAACGATTTGTCCGTTTCTCCCTTCAAAATTCGCTACAAGGAAGTTTTTACGCGTAAGAGTAGTTCTTTCGTTGGGAGTAACTCCGAAACTCAATCCGGCGCCATGTATACCTAATACAACCAGGTTCTGACTCAAGGCTTCACCTTGAGTGATCAATTTCAGATTTTTTGCTTTGCTGGAAAGTTTGTTGGCAAACGTAAAGCTAGGGCCGAACACTCTGACCAATTCAACTTGAGTAATATTTTTACTCTCAGCTACTTTTTTTGCTATGGCAGCGGTGGCGTGGGCAATATGCGCGGCTACTTCGTCTACTGCGAGCGCTACGTTCTGTCCAATGTATAAATTGCTGAACAATGATAGTGAACTTAGTCCAAGGTTTTCCGGATTCGCTTCTTTTCCAGTATTCTTGAATGCAGCAAGTTTGCTCGCTGTCGCTGGTAATTCACCGTTAGTCGTCGGCAGCAAATCTTTGGTCAGAATATTAGTTGCGGCGGCCAAGTCTCTACTTAGCTTTAATACCGCCGCACTGACTTTGCTGTCATCCGGCTCAATACACCGAGGATCAGATTTTTTTGCCGAACAACCCAGTATCTCCAGCAACTCAACCAATAGAGCGTAGGGCTCTAACAGTCGTTCATCCTTACTGTAGGTGTAGTCATTCCAGATTGAAGGCAACTTTTTGTTAACTAAGTCAAGCATGCGTTCTTGCTGGATATAGACAACTTCCCGAGCTTTTTCACGCTCAGCATGGAGGGTGGTCTTTTTTAAACCATCCTCATCGACGTGCGGTAATAAGTCTTTCAAACTGCCTGCAGGCGACAGTACTTCTTGATACAGGAGTTCTGCGTAATGGCCAAAAGGTTGATACGGAACGAGGGCGTTGAGAGTTTGAAGAAGTTCAACTGCCAATCTGCACTGAGCGACAGCATGACGGAATGTAAACAATGGGTCGTCGACGATGAACCCCACTAAATGGGGGTAGTCACGGAGTTTATATTCGCTAAGCACGTCGGTACTTGCGGGTAAAGCATCGGGCGGCGAGGGAGGGGTGGTGTTCAGATGCCCCGCGAGCTCTTGTTGGTACTTTTCCAATTGCTTGATGATTGTAGTGGCTGGCAGAGTCGTCAAGTCGGGAGTAAATAGACTTGGATCTTCCAGCAAGGTTTCTACGTGCAGTTCTCGCGCTCGCAGACCCTTAGTAATACCCTTTACTGGCGTCGCCGGGTGGATCAATGAAGCCTTCCAATGCTGCGTCTCACCTGCAGTCGCCGCCCAGGCAGATCTCATATTTTGACTACGGGCCTTGATACGCCCTGAGTCCTTTTCGAGCCACTCAATGTATTCCCATGTCCACGGCAGTTCACTGTAAGCAATACTCAGTTGGTCGCCAACGAACCGTCCCTGTAGAAACATCGGAACCAAAATCAAATACTGTTTAACGCACACTGGGTCGCGCTTGTCTGCGTCACCTTTTTTCTCTGCAACCTTGCGCCAGTGGGCTACATCTACTTCGAACAACTGGCCTTTGCCATCGGTTTCCAGTTCTCGCCACAGTTTGTTTTTCAAAAACACATAGATACGACCAGGACGGGGTAGCGCGCCCTGCAGCGTTTCGTTGAGTTTGTCATGGCCCGGCAGCCGCGCGAGCGGAGTGACGGCAAGTAATGTGTTGTGTTGGTATTTTTCTTCTTCTTCAGTGGTCTTGGCGTCGACCATGATCGGAATCTGTAACTTGCCGCCATCTGTACGTTCTACGTTAAGCGCCAGCCGCGATTTTTGATCGTTCTCGTAGTCGGTCTTCTTGCGCGTCCCTTCGGTAATGGACTTGTCCTTGAACTCACTCATGCCTTGCCCTCTGGCCCCAACAATTGCAATTGACTGCCCATATCCGGGTCTCCCCATACGTCTACGATGAGCGCCTCTTTGCCTTTCTCGCTGGTTTTTCTTGGTGCGGCCGTGTTGACCGGTGCGTTGCCCAGCGTTTGCCCTACCGGTGCGGTATCCGCCGGTTTGGGCGGTACAGGAAGTACCGCAGCAGCGCCAGTACCGCTTCCGGGGCTGCCGCCGGAGTTGATGTTGATCACCGGGCCGCTCATGGTAACGCCACCGGCATCGATCTTGATAAAGCTGCCCCCACCGATCAGCGTCAGCTCTGCTCCCGCTTCCAGCACGACCTTGATGCCACTATCAAGGTGAATTTCCTGCCCCGCATCCATGAACTGCCCGGTCCCAATCTTGACGTGCTGATTCACCCCAACCGTCAGGTGATCACTGGCCTGCGCCTCAACCTTGCGGTCTTCATAAACCGTGTGATGTTCTTCAGCTTTAAACTCGGTGTAGCTGTTCTTCTCAACCGTATCGTGCCGCTCATTGCCAACCCGAATCTTCTGGTCGTGCTCGATGTTTTCGTCCCAATCGCGCTGGGCATGCAGATAGATCTGCTCCTGACCTTTCTTGTCCTCGATACGCAGTTCGTTGAACCCGCCGCCACCCATTGAACTCAGGGTTTTGAACGTCGTGCGCGTCTTGTTCGCCGGCAGCGCGTACGGGACGGTGTTTTCCTTGTGGTACAGGCAGCCGCTGATCAGCGGTTGGTCAGGGTCGCCTTCGAGGAAGGTCACCAGCACTTCCATGCCGATGCGCGGGATGGCGATGCCGCCGTACTGGGCGCCGGCCCAGGCTGAAGACACGCGTAGCCAGCAGCTGGTTTTGTCGTCGGCCTGGCCTTCGCGGTCCCAGTGGAACTGGACTTTGACGCGACCGTATTCGTCGCAGTGGATCTCTTCGCCTTTGGGGCCGGTCACCACGGCGCTTTGGCTGCCGAGGATGCGCGCTTTCGGGTGGCGCAGGGGCGGGCGGTTGGGGACGTCCCACGGCGTGGCCTGGAAGCGGTTGCGGTAGCCCTGGTGGAAATCGTCTTTGAGTGCGGTGGTGTCGCTGGTCACCGATTCTTCGAGGACTTGCGGCTGTTTGCCTTCGTGCAGCACTTCGGTGAGCAGCCAGAGGTCGTTCCACTTGGCTTTCGGGTGCGCGGTGAGCGCGAGGAAATGGCCGCTGACCAGCAACGGTTGATCGCTTTTGCCTTCGGCCAACTGGAAGTCACTGCGGTGGCGTTCGAGGGCGCGTTTGGCCAGGTGTTTGCCGCGCGCGCGGTCGACGAAGCGGCCGGGGTAATCGTAGTCCTCGAGGTCGGGCAGGGCGTCGCCACGGTTTTCGCTTTCGAGGGTGAGGCGCGGTTTTTCGAAGTCGTAGTCGCGGCGTGTGGTGCGGCTGGTGCGGGTTTCCAGGCGCAGGTCGAAGCGCTTGATCACCGGGTCGCTGGCGACCATGCCGGAGTCTTGCTGGTAGGCCACGGGTTTGAGTTTCGGGAACACCGTCTGGTCATCGCCGAAGATCAGTTTGTGCGCCGTGGCGCTGTGCTGGAAGTGGTAGTGAATGCCTTCTTCCTCGCACAGGCGCTGGATGAAATGCAGGTCCGATTCGTCGTACTGCACGCAGTAGATGCGCTCGGGGTAGACCGAGCCGGTCTGGAAGGCGTAGGCATTGCTCTGGATGCCGTGTTCTTCGAGGACCATGCCGATGATTTTCGGCACGCTGAGGTTCTGGAAGATGCGCTGGTTGATCCGGTGCGCGAGGTACGCCAGTTGCGGGCGCAGGGTCAGCGAATAACGCGTCAGGCGTTTGCCCGAGTCGCCCTGCGCGGCGCGGTAGATCTGGCCGTGGATGCCGCTGCCGTCGGGCGACAGTTGCAGGAAGGCCGGTTTGTGCAGGAGGGTTTCGAGGTCCAGCGACGGTTTTTCACTGACCAGTTCCACCTCGAAAACGAAGGGCTGGCTGATGGCTTCCCGGCCTTGCAGGGTAAACACCTGAAAGTCGGCGGAGAGACCTTCGATGGTCAGGGCAAAGTGGGTTTCATTGGCCGGCGCGAACATCCGTTGTTCCTCGTGCTGTACAGCGGCGCGCGTCGACGGCCGCAAAAGCGGGCCAACGTACGCTAAATTCTGGAGGGGCGTAAACAACATCGACCAGCAGAGCTGGCCGATGTTTGTAACGATCAGCCGTAATTAAACGACTGGAGCACGCCAGTCATCGGAACCCGAAGTACCGGATACTTCGTGGGTCCAGGTGATTTTACGGTAGGTGAACTGCACTTCTTCCAGGTGGGTGAAGTGCGAGTTGCCTGGATCCTGGCAGTTGTGCATTTTGTTGTTGATGGCGACGATGATCGCGTCTTCCAGTTTGGTGGTGTAGTAGTGCTCTTGGGTGCCTTGAGCCGAAGTGCGGTACCACTGGATAACGATTTCGCTCATGCGCTCGCCCGAGGTCAGAGCAGCTTGCAGCAGAGGCGAAGCCTTGTCGTAGACCTTGGTGATCACAACTGGCTTGTGAACGCGCTGACCGGTTGGCTGACCGGATTGTGGGTCACGCGGGATGATCACGTCATGGCTGAAAGCCTGAACCATGACCTGGTCTTCGTGGCCTTCCTGGTAGGTGTTGCCAACGGAGTCGGCGGTGAAGGCGCCTGCAGTGATCAGGCCTTGTTTTTCGCCGGTAACCGACATGTACGCTGGTGTTGCCATGGGGTGCTCTCCTTGCGGATAAATTTAAGGTGCCCGGGAGGCGAAATCGCCCGGTGGGTACCTGACTGTTATCAAGGAGCGTGCCAGCTTTTGTGAAGTGCCCGGCAGCCGGGGGTTAAACCGCTCTAGCCTGTGGGTTTTAGGATTTTTGCCAGGCGAATCAGGGCAAAAGTGCGCAAGAAGTTGCGCAGTACTGCGCAACTTCTTGCGCACTCGTCTACAGGCCACGTGGGACGTGGGTTGTAGAGGCATTGGTAGGGCAAAATCGAAAATAAGTGCGCAACTTCTTGCGCACAATGGCTCGTGGCCATCATCGCGAAGAAACCGTCCGTTCAGAAATGACCGATCCAGCGCCCCTTTCTGCCAATCCGTCACTGGTCAGTTGCACCTCGCTTGCTGGAAAGTCCCTGTCCAGAGCCCGCCCCGGTTTAACCTCGATGGGCGCGAGGGTTAAAAAGCGTCTTATTAATGAAACACCGCCCTCGGCTATACTCCCCGCATTTCGACCCTAGGCACGAGGAATCACTGTGAAGAACTGGACGTTGCGCCAACGCATTTTGGCGAGCTTTGCGGTGATTATCGCCATCATGTTGCTGATGGTGGTGCTGTCGTACTCGCGACTATTGAAGATCGAAGCCAGTGAAAACAGCGTCCGCGACGATGCGATTCCCGGTGTCTATTACAGCTCGATGATTCGTGGTGCCTGGGTCGACAGCTATCTGCAGACTCAGGAGTTGCTCGGCCTCAAGGAAGGCGAAGGCATCAGCAGCGAAGACGCCGCCGAGTTCAAGTCCTTTGAGAGCCGTCTGCTGGAGCAGATGGAGAATTACCGCAAGACCATGGCGACCGATGAGGATCGCACTGAGTTCGCCGCGTTCGAGAAGTACCACGATAACTACATGCAGATTCAGGACGCGGTGCTCGATTTGCACAAACGCAACCTGGAAGCCGATGCGGTGAAATTGTTCAATGAGAAGCTCTCGCCAGCGTGGTACACCGGTCGCACGAAACTCAACGACATCATCGGCGAAAACAAGAAAGTCGCTGATCAGGCCATGGCCAATATCGACGATGCCGTGGCCGCGGCCAAAGTCAGCATGTTCGTTTCCCTGTTGGTCGCGGTATTCGCTGCCGGTCTCTGCGGTTTGCTGTTGATGCGCGCGATCATGGCGCCGATGAACCGCATCGTGAAGATCCTCGAAACCATGCGCACCGGCGACCTCAGTTCGCGCCTGAACCTCGACCGCAAGGACGAGTTCGGCGCCGTTGAAACCGGCTTCAACGACATGATGACCGAGCTGACCTCGCTGGTGTCCCAGGCGCAGCGCTCGTCGGTGCAGGTGACCACCTCGGTGACCGAGATCGCCGCGACGTCCAAGCAACAACAAGCCACCGCCACTGAAACCGCCGCCACCACCACCGAAATCGGCGCGACGTCGCGCGAGATCGCCGCCACTTCGCGCGATCTGGTGCGCACCATGACCGAAGTGTCCACCGCTGCCGATCAGGCCTCGGTGCTCGCCGGATCCGGTCAGCAAGGCCTGGCGCGTATGGAAGACACCATGCACTCGGTGATGGGCGCGGCGGATCTGGTCAACGCCAAACTGGCAATCCTCAATGAGAAGGCCGGCAACATTAATCAGGTGGTGGTGACCATCGTCAAGGTCGCCGACCAGACCAACCTGCTGTCGCTCAATGCCGCCATCGAAGCCGAGAAGGCCGGTGAATACGGCCGTGGTTTTGCCGTGGTCGCCACCGAAGTGCGACGTCTGGCGGATCAGACCGCCGTCGCCACTTATGACATCGAACAGATGGTTCGCGAGATCCAGTCGGCGGTCTCGGCCGGCGTGATGGGCATGGACAAGTTCTCCGAAGAAGTGCGCCGCGGCATGTCCGAAGTGCAGCAGGTCGGCGAGCAGTTGTCGCAGATCATCCATCAAGTGCAGGCGCTGGCGCCGCGGGTGTTGATGGTCAACGAAGGCATGCAGGCGCAGGCCACCGGTGCCGAGCAGATCAACCATGCGCTGGTGCAGTTGGGCGACGCCAGCAGCCAGACCGTCGAGTCGCTGCGCCAGGCCAGTTTCGCCATCGACGAACTGAGCCAGGTGGCCGTCGGGCTGCGCAGCGGCGTTTCGCGATTCAAAGTCTGATGAGCGAAATCATCGCCAAACGCAACGTCGCGCAAGTGGCGAAGCCGGCGTTGTTCCTGCTGTTTCGCATCGGCAGCGAGCGTTACGCCCTGCGCGCCACCGAAGTCGCGGAAGTGCTGCCGCGCCTGCCGTTGAAACCGATCGCGCGGGCGCCGCAATGGGTTGCCGGGGTGTTCGCTTATCGCGGCGTAGTGGTGCCGGTGATCGACCTTAGTGCGCTGACCTTTGGTCAACCCGCTGAAGCGCGAACCAGCACGCGGTTGGTGCTGGTGCACTATCGCCCGGACGACGCGCAACCGGCGCAATGGCTGGGGCTGATTCTTGAGCAGGCGACCGATACGCTGCGCTGCCACCCGCAGGATTTTCAGCCCTACGGCCTCGACAATCGTCAGGCACCGTACCTCGGCCCGGTGCGTCAGGACGCACAAGGTCTGGTGCAATGGGTGCGGGTCAATGACTTGCTCGATGATGCCGTGCGCACGCTGCTGTTCCCCCATCCGCCGCTGGACCCGGCGCAGCTTGAGGCGCAGCCATGAGCAGCGATCAGCGTTTTTTCGACTTCCTCAAGGAACGCATCGGCCTCGATGTCACCTCGGTCGGCCCGGCGATCATCGAGCGCGCCGTGCGTCAGCGCACGATCCTTTCGCAAGCTGCCCACGCCGACGAATATTGGCATTTGCTGCAAGGCTCGCGGGATGAACAGCAAGCGTTGATTGAAGCGGTGATCGTCCCCGAGACGTGGTTTTTCCGTTACCCGGAATCCTTTGCCACGTTGGGCAAACTGGCGCGTAAACGCTTGGACGAGCTGAACAATATGCGTGCGCTGCGCATCCTCAGCCTGCCGTGCTCCACTGGCGAAGAGCCTTATTCGATTGCCATGGCTTTGCTCGATGCCGGGCTCAAGCCCCATCAGTTCAAGGTCGATGGCATGGACGTCAGCCCGTTGTCGGTGGAGAAAGCGCGGCGGGCGCTGTATGGCAAGAACTCGTTTCGCGGCCAGGATCTGGACTATCGCGAGCGGCATTTCACGCCTGAGCAGGACGGCCATCGCGTCAACGAAAACGTCCGTGAGCAGGTGCGCTTGCAGGTCGGCAACGTGCTCGATCCAACGCTGTTGACCAGCGAGCCGCCCTTCGATTTCGTGTTCTGCCGCAACCTGCTGATCTACTTCGATCAACCGACCCAGAAGCAGGTGTTCGAAGTGCTCAAGCGCCTGACACATGTCGACGGTGTGCTGTTTATCGGCCCGGCGGAGGGCAGCCTGCTCGGGCGCTTGGGCATGCGTTCGATCGGCATTCCCCAGTCGTTCGCGTTCAGCCGTCATAGCGAGCCGCTGCCTGAGCCGTTGCCGATCCCCAAGCCAGCGCCGTTGCCCGTCAGCCAACCGCTGCGCAGCACGCCGCCAGCGCCCGTGCGCAGCCGGCCATTTGCTGCGGTGGCGCCGCTGCCAACTACCAGCAAAAGTGCCAATCCCGATGCCGCAACATTGCTGGCGAACATCGCCGCGCTGGCCAATGAAGGCAAAAGTGCCGAGGCCCGTGCTGCGTGTGAGCAATATTTACGCAGCCACGAACCGGTGGCTCAAGTGTTTTACTGGCTCGGCCTGCTCAGCGATGTCGCTGGGCTGACGCTGGAAGCCCAAGGCTTTTACCGCAAGGCCTTGTACCTCGAACCGCAACATCCTGAAGCGCTGATGCACCTGGCCGTGTTGCTCCAGGCCCAGGGTGACAGCGCCGGTGCCAGACGATTGCAGGAGCGCGCCGCCCGCAGCGGCCGCACCGCCGACAGTGAGCGTAAACGATGAACCCGTCCGACACCTTGAACGTCACGCACGAAGACGCCCGGGCCATCGATGATTGCTGGAACCGCATCGGCATCCACGGCGACAAATCCTGTCCGCTGCTGGAAGAACATATTCACTGCCGCAACTGCTCGGTGTATTCCGCCGCCGCCACGCGATTGCTCGACCGCTATGCGTTGCAGCAAGACGAGCGCGATCCGGTGGCGACTGCGGTTGAAAACGATGTGAAAACCCGTTCGCTGCTGATGTTCCGGCTCGGCGAAGAATGGTTGGGGCTGGCGACACGCAGCCTGGTCGAGGTCGCGCCGATGCAGGCGATTCACTCATTGCCGCATCAGCGTTCACGGGCCTTGCTTGGCGTCGCCAACGTGCGCGGCGCGCTGGTCGCTTGCCTGTCGTTGGTGGAATTGCTCGATCTAGACGCGAACGCTGCGCCGATCAGTGGCGCGCGAGTCATGCCGCGCATGCTGATCATCGCCGCCCATGGCGGGCCGGTGGTGGTGCCGGTGGATGAAGTCGACGGCATCCACGCCATCGATGAGCGCATTCTCGACGCCGCCTCGCAATCCGGCGCGCAAGCCAGTGCCAAATACACCCGTGGCGTCCTGCAATTCAGGGGGCGCAGCCTGCGTTGGCTGGATGAAGAACAGCTGTTGTCCGCCGTGACCCGGAGCCTTACATGACCCCCGAGCAAATGCGCGACGCCTCGCTGCTTGAGCTGTTCAGCCTCGAAGCCGAAGCCCAGACCCAGGTGCTCAGCTCGGGGCTGCTGGCTCTGGAACGCAATCCGACCCAGGCCGATCAGTTGGAATCGTGCATGCGTGCGGCGCACTCGCTCAAGGGCGCGGCACGGATTGTCGGCATCGACAGCGGCGTCAGCGTTGCCCATGTGATGGAAGATTGTCTGGTCAGCGCGCAGGAAGGCCGCTTGCTGCTGCGCCCGGAACACATCGACGCGTTGTTGCAGGGCACCGATTTGTTGATGCGCATCGCCACCCCGGCGAGTGCGCCGCAGCCGAGCGATATTGACGCGTACGTCGCGTTGATGGGACAGCTGCTCGATCCGTCGTCACCATCGGCACCGATTGCCGCGCCGGTCATGGCCGAGTTGCAGCTTGAAGCGCCGCGCCTTCAGCCGACGCCGCCAGCACCTGCAATAGAAGCCCTTGCCGAGGTATCTGAACCAGCACCACGCAAGAGCAAACGCACCACCGAAGGTGGCGAACGCGTGCTGCGCGTCACCGCCGAACGCCTGAACAGCCTGCTCGATCTGTCGAGCAAATCGCTGGTGGAAACCCAGCGCCTGAAGCCGCATCTGGCGACCATGCAACGCCTCAAGCGCATGCAGAACAACGGCCTGCGTGCGCTGGAAAACCTTAACGTACACCTCAAGGAACATGCGCTAAGTCTTGAGGCGCTGGAAGCATTGGAAGATGCGCGACGCTTGCTCGCCGAATCCCAGCAACTGCTGAGCGAGAAAAACGCCGAACTCGACGAGTTCGCCTGGCAGGCCAGCCAGCGCGCACAAGTGCTCTACGACACCGCACTGGCCTGTCGTATGCGGCCCTTCGCCGACGTGCTCAGCGGTCAGGTGCGCATGGTCCGTGATCTTGGCCGCAGCCTCGGCAAGCAGGTGCGTCTGGAAATCGAAGGCGAGAAGACTCAGGTCGATCGCGACGTGCTGGAAAAGCTCGAAGCGCCGTTGACCCATTTGCTGCGCAACGCGGTCGATCACGGTATCGAAACCCCGCAGCAACGTTTGCTCCAGGGCAAGCCTGAAGAAGGTCTCATCCGCCTGCGCGCCTCACATCAAGCCGGTCTGCTGGTGCTGGAATTGAGTGATGACGGCAATGGCGTCGATCTGGAAAAGGTTCGCCGCAGCATCGTCGAACGGCAGTTGTCCCCAGCAGAAACCGCCGCGCAGTTGAGCGAAGAAGAACTGCTGACGTTCCTGTTTCTGCCCGGTTTCAGCCTGCGCGATACGGTCACCGAAGTCTCCGGTCGTGGCGTCGGCCTTGATGCGGTGCAGCACATGGTTCGCCAGTTGCGCGGCGCGGTGGTGCTGGAGCAGACGGCGGGCGAGGGCAGCCGCTTTCACCTGGAAGTGCCGCTGACCTTGTCGGTGGTGCGCAGCCTGGTGGTGGAGGTCGGCGAAGAAGCCTACGCGTTCCCACTGGCGCACATCGAACGCATGTGCGACCTGGAGCCGGAAGACATCGTGCAGGTCGAAGGTCGTCAGCATTTTTGGCACGAAGGCCAGCATGTCGGCCTGGTCGCCGCCAGCCAGTTACTCAACCGCCCGGCCAGCCAGAGCAGCGGCGAAACCCTCAAGGTCGTGGTGATCCGCGAGCGCGATGCGATTTATGGCGTGGCAGTCGAGCGCTTCATTGGCGAACGCACACTGGTGGTCTTGCCACTGGACGAGCGTCTGGGCAAAGTGCAGGACATTTCCGCCGGGGCCTTGCTTGACGACGGCTCGGTGGTACTGATCGTCGACGTTGAAGACATGTTGCGGTCGGTGGACAAACTGCTCAATACCGGTCGCCTGGAGCGCATCGCTCGCCACGGCAATCAAGCGGTGGAGGCCGCGCGCAAGCGGGTACTGGTGGTCGACGATTCGCTGACCGTGCGCGAGCTGCAACGCAAGCTGCTACTCAACCGTGGCTACGACGTTGCGGTGGCGGTGGACGGCATGGACGGTTGGAACGCACTGCGTTCGGAGGACTTCGATTTGCTGATCACCGACATCGACATGCCGCGCATGGACGGCATCGAACTGGTCACGTTGCTGCGTCGCGACAATCGTCTGCAATCGCTGCCGGTGATGGTCGTGTCGTATAAGGACCGTGAAGAGGATCGCCGCCGTGGACTGGACGCCGGGGCGGACTATTATTTAGCCAAAGCCAGTTTTCATGACGACGCCCTGCTCGATGCAGTGGTCGAGCTCATCGGAGGAGCGCGGGCATGAAGATCGCAATCGTCAACGACATGCCAATGGCGGTGGAGGCGCTGCGCCGGGCGCTGGCCTTCGAGCCGGCGCATCAGGTGGTTTGGGTCGCCCGCAACGGCGCCGAGGCGGTGCAACTGTGCGCCGAAAACACTCCGGATCTGATCCTGATGGACCTGATCATGCCGGTGATGGACGGCGTCGAAGCGACCCGCCGGATCATGGCCGAAACGCCATGCGCTATCGTCATTGTCACGGTCGACCGCCAGCAGAATGTGCACCGCGTGTTCGAGGCCATGGGCCACGGCGCGCTGGACGTGGTCGACACTCCGGCGATCGGCGCCGGCAATGCGCAGGAAGCGGCAGCGCCATTGCTGCGCAAGATTCTCAACATTGGCTGGCTGATCGGCGACAAAGCGCCGCGCTCGCGGCCACTGCCGACACCGCAACGCAGCTCGGCTTCGTGCAAGCGGCTGGTGGCTATCGGTTCGTCCGCGGGCGGGCCGGCGGCGCTGGAAGTCTTGCTCAAGGGCTTGCCGCGGGACTTTTCGGCGGCGATTGTGCTGGTGCAGCATGTCGATCAGGTGTTCGCTGCCGGCATGGCCGAATGGCTGGCGAGTGCCAGCGGTCTCGATGTGCGTCTGGCCCGCGAAGGCGAGCCGCCGCAAAGCGGGGCGGTGCTGCTGGCCGGTACCAATCACCATATTCGATTATTGAAAAACGGCACGCTGGCCTACACCGCCGAGCCGGTCAACGAGATCTACCGGCCCTCCATCGACGTGTTTTTCGAGAGTGTCGCCAGTTACTGGAATGGTGATGCGGTCGGGGTTTTATTGACCGGGATGGGACGCGACGGGGCGCAAGGGCTTAAGCTCATGCGCCAGCAGGGTTATCTGACCATCGCGCAGGATCAGCAAAGCAGTGCGGTGTACGGCATGCCCAAGGCTGCCGCGGCCATTGATGCCGCCGTTGAAATACGCCCACTGGAAAAGATAGCGCCACGATTGCTGGAGATTTTCCCCAAATGAACAAGTTGATCCGCAATCCTGGCCCCCGCAGTACTCAGGTGACCGCCCATGAATGACTTACAGATCGACGACATTAAAACCGACGAAAACGCCGCCATGGTGTTGTTGGTGGACGATCAGGCGATGATTGGCGAAGCCGTCCGCCGTGGGCTGTCGAACGAAGAAAACATCGACTTCCACTTCTGCTCCGACCCGCACCAGGCTATCGCGCAAGCAGTGCGGATCAAGCCGACGGTGATTCTGCAGGATCTGGTGATGCCCGGCCTCGACGGTCTGAGTCTGGTGCGCGAGTACCGCAATCACCCGGCGACCAAGGACATCCCGATCATCGTCCTGTCGACCAAGGAGGACCCGCTGATCAAGAGCGCGGCGTTCTCGGCCGGGGCTAACGATTATCTGGTTAAGCTACCGGACACCATCGAACTGGTAGCGCGCATCCGCTATCACTCGCGCTCCTACATGACCTTGTTGCAACGGGACGCGGCGTATCGTGCGCTGCGGGTCAGCCAGCAACAATTGCTCGACACCAACCTGGTGCTGCAACGCCTGATGAACTCCGATGGCCTGACCGGGCTGTCCAACCGCCGCCATTTCGACGAATACCTGGAATTGGAATGGCGCCGTTCGCTGCGTGATCAGAGCCAGTTGTCGTTGCTGATGATCGACGTCGATTACTTCAAGTCCTACAACGATAGCTTTGGCCACGTTGAAGGCGACGAGGCGCTGCGCAAGGTCGCCACGGCGATCCGCGACGCCAGTGCGCGACCTTCTGACCTGCCGGCGCGCTACGGCGGTGAAGAGTTCGCCCTGGTGCTGCCGAACACCTCGCCGGGCGGTGCGCGGCTGGTGGCCGAGAAGCTGCGCCAGACAGTGGCCTCGCTGAAAATCCCGCACAACACCCCAGCAGACGGTGCGAGCCTGACCATCAGCATCGGCCTGGCAACCATGGTGCCGCAGGCGGGCAGCGATTGCCGCCTGCTGATCTCGGCGGCGGATCGCGGGTTGTACCTGGCCAAAAACAATGGCCGCAACCAGGTCGGGATCGAGTAACGGCTGACCCTCACCCCAGCCCTCTCCCGGAGGGAGAGGGGGCCGACCGTGGTGTCTGGCGCTGTACATCGACCTGATCGACCGCGTCGATTATGGGTCTGCAAGCTTGGCACTTCCGGATTCAGCAAAGCCCTCTCACGTCGGCGTACCTCTCAAATATCCCCCGATCGGTCCCCTCTACCTCTGGGAGAGGGCTAGGGTGAGGGCAAAGGGTTTAATGATCCCCGGAGCCGCCAGACGGGCTGCCGTGACAGCTTGATTACGTTATACTCGCCGGCTTTCAAAAGTTCGCCAACGAGTGCTGCCCGTCATGGAAATCAATCCGATCCTGAACACCATCAAGGACCTGTCCGAGCGCTCCGAAACTATTCGGGGGTATCTTTGACTACGATCAAAAGCATGAGCGTCTGACCGAAGTCAATCGCGAGCTTGAAGATCCGAGTGTCTGGAACAAACCTGAATACGCCCAGGAACTGGGCCGTGAGCGCTCGGCGCTGGCACAGATCGTCGACACCCTCGACGAACTGAACGCCGGTCTGGCCGATTGCCGCGACCTGCTGGACATGGCCGTCGAAGAAAACGACGAAGGCGCAGTGGGCGATGTCGTCGCCGAGCTGGCCCGTCTCGAGGAAAATCTGGCCAAGCTGGAATTCCGCCGCATGTTCAGCCATGAAATGGACCCGAACAACGCCTACCTGGACATCCAGGCCGGTTCCGGCGGCACCGAAGCCCAGGACTGGGCCAACATCCTGCTGCGCATGTACCTGCGCTGGGCTGACAAACGCGGTTTCGACGCGACCATCATGGAACTGTCGGCCGGTGAAGTCGCCGGGATCAAAGGTGCGACCGTGCACATCAAGGGCGAATACGCCTTTGGCTGGCTGCGCACCGAGATCGGCGTGCACCGTCTGGTGCGCAAGAGCCCGTTCGACTCCGGCAACCGTCGCCACACTTCGTTCTCCGCGGTTTTCGTCTCGCCAGAGATCGATGACAAGGTGGAAATCGAAATCAACCCGGCAGACCTGCGGATCGACACCTATCGTTCCTCCGGTGCCGGTGGTCAGCACGTAAACACCACCGACTCGGCCGTACGTATTACTCACGTACCGACCAACACCGTGGTCAGCTGCCAGAACGAACGTTCCCAGCACGCCAACAAGGACACCGCCATGAAAATGCTGCGGGCCAAGTTGTACGAGCAGGAAATGCAGAAACGCAACGCCGCGTCGCAAGCGCTGGAAGACACCAAGTCCGACATCGGCTGGGGCCACCAGATCCGCTCGTACGTGCTCGATGCGTCGCGGATCAAGGATCTGCGCACCAACATCGAACGCAGCGACTGCGACAAGGTACTCGACGGCGACATCGACGAATACCTGTATGCCAGCCTGAAATCAGGGCTGTAAGGCCTGCTCTGCAGTGGTCGCGGTGACACGCGACCCTGTAGGAGCAAGGCTTGCCCGCGAACCCCGGCGCCACGCCGGGGGTAACGAACCTGTGATGGAATATCTAAAGACATGAGCGACCAACAACTCGACCCGCAAGCCCTGCAACAGGAAGAAAACTCCCTGATCGCCTTGCGCAAGGAAAAGCTGGCTGCCGAGCGCGCCAAGGGCAATGCCTTCCCGAACGACTTCCGCCGCGACAACTACTGCGATGCTCTGCAGAAACAGTACGCGGACAAGACCAAGGAAGAGCTGGCAGAGGCTGCAATCCCGGTCAAGGTTGCCGGTCGCATCATGCTCAACCGTGGCTCGTTCATGGTGATTCAGGACATGACCGGTCGCATTCAGGTCTACGTCAACCGTAAAACCCTGTCTGAAGAAACCCTGGCCGCCGTTAAAACCTGGGACATGGGCGACATCATTGCCGCCGAAGGTACTCTGGCGCGTTCCGGCAAGGGCGACCTGTACGTTGAAATGACCAGCGTGCGTCTGCTGACCAAATCGCTGCGTCCGCTGCCAGACAAGCACCACGGCCTGACCGACACCGAACAGCGCTACCGTCAGCGCTACGTTGACCTGATCGTCAACGAAGACGTGCGCCAGACCTTCCGCGTGCGTTCGCAAGTCATTGCGCATATCCGCAGCTTCCTGATGCAGCGCGACTTCCTCGAAGTCGAAACGCCGATGTTGCAGACCATTCCTGGCGGCGCTGCGGCCAAGCCGTTTGAAACCCATCACAACGCGCTGGACATGGAAATGTTCCTGCGTATCGCGCCTGAGCTGTATCTGAAGCGTCTGGTGGTCGGTGGTTTTGAAAAGGTTTTCGAGATCAACCGCAACTTCCGTAACGAAGGCGTTTCGACTCGTCACAACCCTGAGTTCACCATGTTGGAGTTCTACCAGGCGTACGCCGACTACGAAGACAACATGGACCTGACCGAAGAACTGTTCCGTGAACTGGCGCAGCTGGTGCTGGGCAGCACCGACGTGCCTTACGGCGACAAGGTGTTCCACTTCGGCGAACCGTTCGTGCGTCTGTCGGTGTTCGACTCGATTCTCAAGTATAACCCTGAGCTGACCGCCGATGATCTGAACGACATCGACAAGGCTCGCGCCATCGCCAAGAAGGCCGGCGCCAAGGTGCTGGGCTTTGAAGGTCTGGGCAAACTGCAGGTGATGATTTTCGAGGAACTGGTCGAGCACAAGCTGGAGCAGCCGCACTTCATTACACAGTACCCGTTCGAAGTGTCGCCGCTGGCGCGCCGCAACGATGACAACCCGAACGTCACTGACCGTTTCGAGCTGTTCATCGGCGGCCGTGAAATCGCCAACGCCTACTCCGAGTTGAACGACGCGGAAGACCAGGCCGAGCGCTTCATGGCTCAGGTCGCGGACAAGGACGCGGGCGACGACGAAGCCATGCACTACGACGCCGACTTCGTTCGCGCGCTGGAGTACGGCATGCCGCCAACGGCCGGTGAAGGGATCGGCATCGACCGTCTGGTGATGTTGCTGACCAACTCGCCGTCGATCCGCGATGTGATCCTGTTCCCGCATATGCGACCGCAAGCGTAAACGTTTCAGTTAAAAAGCCGCCTAAAACAGGCGGCTTTTTATTGCCTGTCTGGTACAAATGTATCAATTGGTTACTTTTGATTGCAGAGGAAGTTCTGTCGTGATGGGTGCAATAGCTCAAGAAGGTGCAGCGGGTATCGCCACTGCGGTCGCTGAAAGCGTTCAGTACCAGGGCCGCAAGGCCAGCCGACAGGGCAGTGAGCAGCGTCGACAGGACATTCTCGACGCGGCGATGCGCATTGTCGTGCGTGATGGCGTGCGTGCTGTGCGCCATCGTGCAGTGGCTGCCGAGGCCGGTGTGCCGCTGTCGGCCACCACGTATTACTTCAAGGACATCGATGACCTGCTCACCGATACCTTCGCTCAGTACGTCGAGCGCAGCGCCGAATACATGGCCAAGTTGTGGGTCAACAACGAAGGTCTGCTGCGCGAGATGGTGGTCAGCGGTGACGGCAGCCCCGAGTCGCGCTCTCAGCTGGCTGACGACATTGCGCGGTTGATGGCCGACTATGTTCATCGGCAGTTGATTAACCGTCGCGAGCACTTGATGGCCGAGCAGGCTTTCCGTCAGGAGGCACTGCTCAACCCGCGTCTGGCAATTCTGGTGCGCTCGCACCAGCAGATTCTGTTGCAGGGTACCTGCCAGTTATTTCAGGTGCTGGGCTCGCGCGAACCGCAGCAGGATGCCAAGGTGTTGACGGCGATTATCGGACGGATGGAATATCAGGGCCTGCTCAACGACGCCGAGCCATTGGCCGAACAAGACATGCTCGGCATTCTGACTCGATACATGCACCTGGTGCTCGCGTCCGTTTGACGCCGATCCCCCTGAAGGAGCTGCCGAAGGCTGCGATCTTTTGATCTTGCTTTCAGAGATCAGGATTAAAAGATCGCAGCCTTCGGCAGCTCCTACAGGGGAAAGTGTTTCAGGTTCATAGGGAGTATTGAATGAAAGCCTGGCGTGGCGTGCTGATCGCCTTGTCGTTCCTGCTGCTCAGTGGCTGTCTGGTGACTTTCAAGGAGCCGCTGCCCGCCAGTGAGCCGGCGCCCAAAGGCTTGCTCGGCAAATGGTCGAGCACCAATGCCTGGGGCGAACCAATGAACCTTGAGCTGAGCCGGCTTGGCAACGACCGTTATCAGGCCGTCACGTACTTCAAGGCCAAGCCTCAGGAGCGCGAAGCGTATCCCTTCACCGTGTCGCGCCACGGCAGTCGCTGGTATCTGTCGGCGAAAGTCCCGGCGCGCTATGGCGGCCACTTCACCATCGCCGGGTTCGAGCTCACCGATAAACACGAATTGGTCGTCTACAACCTCGATCTGGAACAGATCAATCAAGCGATCAAGCAAAAAGCCCTGGACGGTCAGGCCTTCCAGACTGACGATGGCGACGGCGTTGAGGTCGACAGCCAGCTCGACAAGGTCTTTGCCTACCTCGACGATCCGGCCAATTCCGATGTATTCGTCGAAGCCGCGCGCTACCAGCGTCAGGCCCGCGCCAAATAATTCAGTGCGTCACGTTTTCTACAGGAGTTTCGGGTGGACGATTACCAGCAGACGATACGCATGTTGTCCGACCGCATTGTGCTGGCGCAGACGCCGATCCGTGTGCTCGACGCGGTCAAGTGGGACGAGAACATCCGCAAGGGCTTTCTCAAGGCCAAAGGCAAGGAAATGCCGGCAGTGGATCGCGACTACTACCTCAATCGCCCACTGAGTTTCGATTCAAGCAAGGTCAAACTGGAATTCCAGAACATCGAGCGCGACATCACCCGTCAGCTCGGCCAGTTCAACCCGGTCGGGCAGATCATGCGGCGCATGTGCAAGGAATACCGCATGGTCGTGCGCATGCTCGAAGCGCGCGGCACCGAGGATTTCGGCCTGATCTCGCAAGAACTGTACGGCGCTGCGTCCGACGCGTTTCACGCCGGTGATCCGACCCTGGCCGACCTCGGCCTGATGATGTCCGACTACCTGAACAACATCGACGGTCGAGGCGACTTGAAGGATGAGCCGAAAACCCTCACCGCCAAAGACGCCGTGCATCTGCTGCAAACCCGCCTGAACAAGGTGTTCGGCGAGGCCGAGGAAACCATCCGCGTATTCGAGTCCGACGGCATCGTTGCCGACGCGGCGGCGGGTGCTGACTACATCAAGATCCGCACCGACGCGATGTTCAACGACCGCGACGTGCGCGCACTGGAAGTTCATGAGGGGCTGGTGCACGTTGGCACCACGCTCAACGGTTTGAACCAGCCGATCTGCACCTTTCTCTCCAAAGGCCCGCCGTCGTCGACGGTGACCCAGGAAGGTCTGGCGATCCTCATGGAAATCATTACCTTCGCCTCCTATCCGAGTCGCCTGCGCAAACTGACCAACCGCACTCGCGCCATTCATATGGTAGAGGAGGGCGCCGACTTCCTGCAGGTGTTCGAGTTCTTCCGCGAGCAGGGCTTTGAGATGGCGGAAAGCTACGGCAACGCCAGCCGGGTTTTCCGTGGATCGACGCCGACGGGGCTGCCATTTACCAAAGACTTGTCCTATCTCAAGGGCTTTATCATGGTTTACAACTACATTCAGTTGGCTGTGCGTAAGGGCAAACTTGAGCAGATCCCGCTGTTGTTCTGCGGCAAGACCACTCTGGAAGACATGCGCACGTTGCGTCAGTTGGTGGATGAAGGGCTGGTGGTGCCGCCGAAATATCTGCCGGATCAGTTCCGCGATTTGAATGCGTTGTCGGCGTGGATGTGCTTCTCCAACTTCCTCAATCACCTGAGCCTGGACCGGATCGAAGCGGATTACTCCAACATCCTTTAGATCACAATAAATCCCCTGTAGGAGTGAGCCTGCTCGCGATAGCGGTGTGTCAATCAACATGTATATCGACTGACACACCGCTATCGCGAGCAGGCTCACTCCTACAGGTTTGTTCTGAATTCCAACCTGAATTTTTGCGAGGTTTCACCGGATGAGAATCCTCGGCATCTTCTGCCTGCTCCTGACCCTCGGCGGTTGCAGTTCTCTATTGTTCTATCCCGAGCCGGGTCAGACCTTCACCCCGGAAAAGGCCAAACTCGAATACCGTACCGTCACCCTGGTCACGGCTGATGGCCTGAAGCTCAACGCCTGGTGGCTGCCGGCCAAACCCGGCGTTGAGGTCAAAGGCACAGTACTGCACCTGCACGGTAACGGCGGCAATCTGCCAATGCACCTCGGTGGCAGTTGGTGGTTGCCGAAAAACGGCTATCAAGTGCTGCTGGTGGACTATCGCGGTTACGGCTTGTCCGAGGGCGAGCCGAGCTTGCCGGCGATTTATCAGGACATCGACGCCGCGTTCGCCTGGCTCGACAAGGCGCCCGAGGTCAAGGGCAAGCCGTTGGTGCTGCTCGGTCAGAGCCTTGGCGGTTCGATGGCGGTGCATTGGCTGGTGCAGCATCCCGAACGGCAGAAACAGCTGAAAGCGCTGGTGCTCGACGGCGTCCCCGCCAGCTACCGCAGCGTCGGTCAATACGCGCTGAGCACCTCATGGCTGACCTGGCCATTTCAGGTGCCGCTGTCGTGGCTGGTGCCGGATGGCGACAGCGCAATCAACTCGATGCCACAGCTCAACGGCGTGCCAAAACTGATCTTCCACAGCATCGACGATCCGCTGGTGCCGCTTTCCAACGGCATCCGCTTGTATCAAGCTGCGCCGCCACCGCGTGTGTTGCAATTGACCCGTGGCGGCCACGTGCAGACTTTTGGCGATCCGGTGTGGCGCCAGGTAATGCTGCGCTATCTCGACGATCCCGAGCACTTCAACGGCCTGCGCCGGCTCGGCGAAATCCCCAATTACCCGACACCTCCGAATTCTGAAGATGAGAGTCCGCAATGAGTGAAGAACGTAACGCCATCCCGCTGATCATTACCGGTATCTGCAGCATCCTCGGCACCGTCGGGGCGCTGTGGTACTACGGTTATCTGCACTTCGCCAAACCCGAGGATGCGTTGCTGCTCAACGAATTCACCATGCTCAAAACCGTGCCGGGCGAGGACTACAAAGTCTCGCTGGACCCGGCGCCGCAAGTGGCGCAGTGCATCGATGGCGTGCTGGTGTTGTTCGACACCGAACAGAAAGGCCTGACCGGCGTGCTGATCAACGCACAGAAAAAAGCCGTGCGCTGCATGGGCGAAGAGACCCCGCAGAAGCTGCAAGAGTGATTCTGCAGGTTCAGCCCTCACCCTAACCCTCTCCCAGAGGGAGAGGGGACTGACCGAGGTGTGTTTCGAGTTACGCCGATCTGATCCACCGAGTCGAACACAAATTCTGAAAGCACCACAAATCGGCTCCCTCTCCCTCGGGAGAGGGCTGGGGTGAGGGGCCGCGATTTCAGCCCCACAAAAAAGCCCCGCCTGATCAAATCAGGCGGGGCTTTTGCGTTACAGCAGGGCGCTTAGTTCGAGCTGACAGCCGAACGTGGCATCACTGGCTGGTTGTCGTTGGAAATGGTCACTTCCACACGACGGTTCATTGCACGGCCGGAAACGCTGCCATTATCGGCAACCGGGTATTCCTTGCCATAACCCTGAACCACGATGCGCGATGGATCGACACCCATCTTGATCAATGCAACCTGTACCGAGGTCGCACGACGCTCGGACAGCGACTGGTTGTAGTTGGCCGCGCCAGTGCTGTCGGTGTAACCCTCGACGATCACTTTGCGATCAGGGTTTTCCTGAAGGAACTGCGCCAGTTTGTTGATGTTGACCAGACCGCTGGATTTCAGGTCAGCCTTGTTGGTGGCGAACAGTACGTCACCAAAAGTCACCAGCGTACCGCGATCGGTCTGCTTGGCGTTCAGGCTGCTTTGCAGCTGTTTGATCTGCTGATCACGGGCATCCAGACGTGCCTGGGCACGTTGGGCTGCAGCGTTCTTCAGGTTGTTTTCAGCGGTGCGCAGGGCGATGGTCTGCTTGGCCACTTCCACGCGCTGGTTGGTCAGGTACGCCAGTTGGTCAACCTTGGACGCGTCTTGCTTGTCCAGGTAAGCCTTGTCGGCTTTGTCCAGATAATCGCTGGCGTCTTTGGTTTCCAGCGCGGCGACTTTGCTCGCCTGCGGGTTGGCTTGCAGGCCGGCGTAGTTGGTGCGTGCCTGTTCCAGATTCGGGTTAGGCGGAGTGGAGCAGGCAGCCAGGGCAACGCTTGCGGCCAGGAGAGCGGGGATCATCAGTTGCTTACGCATAATTTGTCGTCCTTTCTATCGATAAAGTTTCAGCTTTGCGGTCGGGATGCGCGCTTACTGCACTGGGCGCTGACTTTCCTGACGCAGTTCCTGAACACCTTTCTGGGAATCCTTCACAGCCAGTTCGGCCTTGGCTGCCTGAGCCTTGCGTTCCGCTACACGAGCGTCCCATTCAGCTTGCTCGGACAGGCGGCGGGCGTCGTCATACTTCTTGTCGTGCATGGCGATTTCGGCTTGTTTCAGTTTGTCCTGCGCTTGCTTCATCTCAACCGCGGCAAACTCGGTACCGCCAGCGCTGACGGCGCTGTTCACGGCCGATTGAGTCACGGCGTATTGCTCGGTCGGTGGGTTGCCGGCACAACCGGCCAGTACGAAGCTGGTGCCGATGGCCAGAGCCGCCAGTTTCAGACCGCGCAGGTGGGAGAACGAGGTTTGGTTTTTCATGGTCTTCAACTCCATTAGGCATCTCCTAAGAACATCTAAATCCATCCTGGTCGAGGAGCCGCAAGCGTCGTGTGAAAGCGCGTTTTTGAAACGCTCGTTCCAGGCGTGGTTACAGCTTCCGACCGGAGGGATTTTTCAAAAGTTCAGAAAAGATGGCCTATCGCCAAATTTTTTTTTGACTGAATGGACAAGGCTCTAAGGCGGGAACTTTGGCAGGATAAAGCGGTACGCGCGGGTGTTTCCAATATCGAAAATACGTCGATTTTAAGGCAGAAATACAATCAATGTGGGAGCGAGCCTGCTCGCGAATGCGGTGTGCCAGTCACCATCAATGTCGACTGATATACCGCTTTCGCGAGCAGGCTCGCTCCCACAGTTTTGGACTAGGTTGTGTCAGTGTTTTTGCTTGCCGGCAGCAGCCGAAAGGTCCTGCAAATGCCGTCGCGACAACGCCAGAAACCTTGGCGTAGGCCCAACGTCTTCATACAACGGATCACCTTCCTCATCGGTCGCCACCACGGTCGAGCCCTTCACATACGGCAGGCTCGCTTCGAATTCCTCAAGCGCAGCGCCGATCAACTCGCCGAGCAATTCTTCGGCATGCCGTTTCGGGTACATTTCGGCAATCGCCGCCAGGCGCGCAGCGGCCTCGACGTCCAGATGAATCGTGTAGCCAGTGTCGGTCAGGCGACCTTTGGCGTTTTCTTCCCAATGCTGGGCGAGTTCACGGATTTTCATGATGACCTCATGTCGCACCTGCGGGTGGCAGGCTTGGGTGAGTGTCCGCCGGGGCCGGCGGCAAGCCGTTGTACGGCTTACTGTTGAGACTAGCTTTCGGCCACAAGGTTTAAAGTCCCTTCGTCGCCTGCTTGTAAGAAGCGTTCTGGAACGGCACTCTCTAGCCCACGCACTTGTTTCCAAAGCCGTCCGGATTACTGCTGGAGAACTGCTGATGACCGATATTGATGCACGCTTGCGCGAAGACGTTCACCTGCTCGGAGAGCTGTTGGGCAACACCATTCGAGACCAGTACGGCGAGGCCTTTCTCGACAAGATCGAGCAGATCCGCAAGGGCGCCAAGGCTGATCGCCGCGGCTCGATGGACGCTGAACTGAGCGCCAGCCTCAATCAATTGAGCGAAGACGAATTGCTCCCGGTGGCGCGGGCGTTCAACCAGTTTCTCAATCTGGCGAACATCGCCGAGCAGTATCAGCTGATTCATCGTCGCGAAGAGTCGCAGCCCGCACCGTTCGAGTCCCGCGTATTGCCTGAATTGCTTGCACGTCTGCGCAACGAAGGCCACAGCGCCGAGTCGCTGGCCCGGCAACTGGCGCGGCTGGAAATCGAATTGGTACTGACCGCGCACCCGACCGAAGTGGCGCGGCGCACGCTGATCCAGAAGTACGACGCAATTGCCGCGCAACTCGCCGCTCAGGATCATCGCGATCTGACCTCGGCCGAGCGCGAACAGATTCAAAACACCCTACAAAGATTGATCGCTGAAGCCTGGCACACCGAAGAAATTCGCCGTACTCGGCCGACGCCCGTTGACGAGGCCAAATGGGGTTTCGCGGTCATCGAACACTCGCTGTGGCAAGCGATTCCCAACCATATGCGCAAGGCCGACAAGGCCTTGTTTGAAGCGACCGGCCTGCGTCTGCCATTGGAAGCGGCGCCGATCCGCTTCGCGTCGTGGATGGGCGGCGACCGTGACGGTAACCCCAACGTTACCGCGGCAGTGACCCGCGAAGTGTTGCTGTTGGCGCGCTGGATGGCGGCTGATCTGTATCTGCGCGATGTCGATCACCTCGCTGCCGAACTGTCGATGCAACAAGCCAGCGATGCCCTGAAAGCCAAGGCTGGCGACAGCGCGGAACCCTATCGGGCGGTACTCAAACAATTGCGCGAACGCCTGCGTGCGACGCGTAACTGGGCGCATGCCTCGCTGACGGCGAATACCCCGGCACCGGCTGATGTATTGCACAACAATCGTGATTTGCTCGATCCGCTGGAGCTGTGTTTCAACTCGCTGCACGAATGCGGCATGGGCGTGATTGCTGACGGCCCGTTGCTCGATTGCCTGCGCCGGGCGGTGACCTTCGGCCTGTTCCTGGTGCGCCTCGACGTGCGCCAGGATTCGTCGCGGCACACTTCGGCGATGACTGAAATCACCGATTACCTCGGCCTCGGTCGTTATGAAGATTGGGACGAAGAGCAGCGCATCACCTTCCTGACGCAAGAACTGAATAATCGTCGGCCGTTGCTGCCAGCGCATTTCAAGCCGTCCGCCGATACTGCTGAAGTGCTCAATACCTGCAAGGAAATCGCCGCCGCACCGGGCGCTTCGCTCGGCTCCTATGTGATCTCCATGGCCGGCGCCGCTTCCGACGTCCTCGCCGTGCAGTTGCTGCTCAAAGAGTCCGGCGTGCTGCGGCCGATGCGTGTGGTGCCGCTGTTCGAAACCCTCGCTGACCTGGACAATGCCGGGCCGGTGATGGAGCGTCTGTTGCTGCTGCCGGGTTATCGCGCGCGCCTGCAAGGCCCGCAGGAAGTGATGATCGGTTATTCCGACTCGGCCAAGGATGCTGGCACCACCGCAGCGGCCTGGGCCCAATACCGTGCGCAGGAACGGCTGGTGGAAATCTGCCGCGAGCAACAAGTCGAATTGCTGCTTTTTCACGGTCGCGGTGGCACCGTGGGCCGTGGCGGTGGCCCGGCGCACGCGGCGATTCTGTCGCAGCCACCGGGGTCGGTGGCGGGGCGTTTCCGCACCACTGAGCAGGGGGAAATGATTCGGTTCAAATTCGGTCTGCCGGACATCGCCGAGCAAAACCTCAATCTGTATCTGGCCGCGGTGCTCGAAGCGACACTGCTGCCCCCGCCGCCGCCAACCCCCGAATGGCGTCATCTGATGGACGAATTGGCGGCCGACGGTGTCAGCGCTTATCGCCAGGTCGTGCGCGAGAATCCGCAATTCGTCGAGTATTTCCGTCAGTCCACACCCGAGCAGGAGTTGGGGCGCTTGCCGCTCGGCAGTCGTCCGGCCAAACGTCGAGCGGGCGGCATTGAAAGCCTGCGGGCGATCCCATGGATCTTCGGCTGGACGCAAACGCGGCTGATGCTGCCGGCCTGGCTTGGCTGGGAATCGGCGTTGAGCAAAGCGCTGGAGCGCGGCGAGGGCGAATTGCTCGGACAGATGCGCGAGCAATGGCCGTTCTTCCGCACGCGCATCGACATGCTCGAAATGGTCCTGGCCAAGGCTGACGCCGACATTGCGCTGTCCTACGATCAGCGTCTGGTCGAGCCGGACTTGCTGCCGTTGGGCGCGCAGTTACGCGACCTATTGTCGCAGGCGTGCGCGGTGGTACTCGGCCTGACCGGCCAGTCGCAGCTGCTGGCACATAGCCCGGACACCCTTGAATTCATCCGTTTGCGCAACACCTACCTCGACCCGCTGCATCTATTGCAGGCCGAGTTGCTGGCGCGTTCGCGGCAGCAGGAAGTCGAGCAGGGCAGTCCGGTGGAACAAGCGTTGCTGGTGTCTGTGGCGGGGATTGCCGCCGGTTTGCGCAATACCGGCTAAGGTTTTTGCCGTGGCGTGCGGCACCTGGAGTAAACGCCGGATGCCGCTTTGTCTGAACGCTGCAAGTGCGGTCAGGCGACAGTTAATGATGGGGTTGCGACTTGGGTTACCGCGTCGCAAGGTCGCGGTGGGCTTCGGTTTCTCCGACTTTTGGCGTCTTGTGTGGGCGCAGCCTGCTGTGTATCTTGATCAGCCTTTGGCCGTTTGTGCGGCCACGACCCGTATTTTTCAGGATTCGTCCCAAGAGGCGAATCCTTTGTTTTGTAAAAGCTTTTTATAAAAAAATTGAGGAGCACATCTAATGCGCGTCATTCTGCTGGGAGCTCCCGGGGCCGGTAAAGGTACTCAGGCTAAGTTCATCACCGAAAAATTCGGCATTCCACAAATCTCCACCGGCGACATGCTGCGCGCAGCGGTCAAGGCCGGCACTCCGCTGGGCGTTCAAGCCAAGAGCATCATGGATGCCGGCGGCCTGGTGTCGGATGACCTGATCATCGCCCTGGTTCAGGATCGTATTGCTCAGCCTGACTGCGCCAACGGCTTCCTGTTCGACGGCTTCCCGCGCACCATTCCGCAGGCTGAAGCTCTGGTCACTGCCGGCGTCGAGCTGGATGCAGTGGTTGAAATCGCGGTTGAAGACGAAGAAATCGTTCAGCGCATCGCCGGTCGTCGTGTTCACGAAGCCAGCGGCCGCGTTTACCACATCGTCTACAACCCGCCGAAAATTGCTGGCAAAGACGACATCACCGGCGAAGAGCTGGTACAGCGCAAGGACGACACTGAAGAAACCGTGCGTCATCGCCTGTCGGTCTACCACTCGCAGACCAAGCCGCTGGTGGATTTCTACCAGAAGCTTTCGGCTGCCAACGGCAAGCCGAAGTACAGCCACATCGAAGGCGTTGGTTCGGTTGATGCGATCACCACCAAGGTGCTGGCAGCGCTGAGCTGAAAAGTCTGACTGGCTGCATCATCCACGGCCCGCTTGCGGGCCGTAGTTGTTTATACTGACGCACTTTTCCCCACCCCTGTTTTGGAAACATCGATGAGCACCTTGCTGGCCCTGGACACCGCGACTGAAGCTTGCTCCGTTGCCTTGCTGCATGACGGCAAGGTCACGAGTCATTACGAGGTGATCCCGCGCCTGCACGCGCAGAAGCTGCTGCCGATGATTCAGCAATTGCTCGCCGACGCCGGCACGACCTTGCAAGCGGTCGATGCGATTGCGTTCGGTCGTGGGCCGGGTGCATTTACCGGTGTGCGGATCGCTATCGGTGTGGTGCAAGGGCTGGCGTTCGCGCTGGACCGTCCGGTGTTGCCGGTGTCCAACCTTGCGGTGCTGGCGCAACGTGCGTTGCGTGAGCATGGCGTGAGCCAGGTCGCGGCGGCCATCGATGCGCGCATGGATGAAGTGTATTGGGGTTGCTACCGCGAGACGGCGGGGGAGATGCGCTTGGTCGGCGCCGAAGCGGTGTTGCCGCCGGAAGTCGCGGCGCTGCCGGTTGATGCCAGTGGCGAGTGGTTCGGTGCTGGGACAGGCTGGGGTTATGCCGAGCGCATCGCGGTCAATCTGAGCGGCTCCGACGCCGGCATGCTGCCTCACGCCGAAGACCTGCTGACGCTGGCGCGTTTTGCCTGGGAGCGCGGCGAGTCGGTCCCGGCCGACGACGCACAACCGGTTTACCTGCGCGACAAAGTGGCCACCCCCAAGGCTCGTTGATTCACTCGATACCGAGTTGGCCCTTTCGCGAGCAGGCTCGCTCCCACAGGTACTGCGCCGTCCTTGTGGGAGCGAGCCTGCTCGCGAAAAGATTTCTGCAGACGACGCCAATCGTCAGTTTCCAACCCCGCGCTTTAAACCTTTTGCGCTTTATGTGTTCTAGTTATCACTCGGCAGTTTGCTAAGTCGGTCAAGTGCCGCTAAATTGCCATCATCGATACCGAGCATGAAATTATGCGTATAGACGGCCTTTCCTCTCAGTCCTACCCCATCAAGCGCAAGCCTCGCAAAGGCAATGTGGCGCTGGATGAATCCGTCGACGATATCGACGGCGAGCTGGAATTCCCGAGCGAAGAGCAACTGGCCGCCCGTGCTGCCAAAGCTTCTGCGCAACGCCTGAGCAATCTGCCTGCCCGTCAGCAAGACATGATCTACCACCGTGCGATGAAAAAGAGCGTAGCCATGGCCCTCGCCAGCTACCTGAGCACTGCCGGTTTTGTCGATTGGGATGCGGACGTGCTGGGCCTCGATCTGTATATCTGATGGATCTGCCTTACTACCTCGGTTGCCCGTCCTGGAGTGAAAACGCCTGGCGCGAGTATCTGTATCCGCAAGACGCGAAAACCTCCGAATTCCTCGGCCTCTATTGTCAGGTGTTCAACGCTGTCGAAGGCAACACGACCTTCTATGCCAGCCCGTCGCCCGCCACCGTGCAGCGTTGGGCCGAGGTCATGCCTCAACACTTCCGCTTCACCGCCAAATTCCCCGGTGACATCAGCCACAGCGGTGACTTGCGCGAGCAACTGACCGCTGCCGAAACCTTCCTGCAGCTACTCAAGCCCCTCGGTGAGCGCGTGTCGCCGCTGTGGCTGCAATTGTCGAAAAGCTTTACGCCGCATCGGCTGCCGGAGCTGGCGGCGTTCATCGATGCGCTGGACTGCCCGCTGGCGGTGGAGGTGCGCCACGAACAGTTCTTCGCCAAGGGTGAAAGCGAACGCTTGCTCAATCGCTTGCTGCTCGACCGTGGCGTCGAGCGCATCTGCCTTGATCCGCGTGCACTGTTCAGTTGCCTGTCGACCGAGTCTTCGGTGATCCACGCACAATCGAAAAAGCCTCGGGTGCCGACGCGTCCGGCGGCGTTCACGCAATTCCCGCAGGTACGTTTCATCGGCCATCCCGAGCTTGAGGCCAACGACACATTCCTCGTGCCGTGGGTGGCGAAAATCGCCGAGTGGATCGAAGAGGGGCGCACGCCGTACATCTTCCTGCACACCGCCGATAACCTGTTGGCGGCGAAACTGGCGCAACGTTTTCACGCGCAACTGATGCAACGTTTGCCTGGCTTGCCATCGCTGCCTGAGCTATACAGAGAACCCGCCGCCGAGCAGCTTGACCTGCTCTGAGGCGCTTCAGTTTTCCTGCCCAGGAGCTCGCCGATGGACGCGCAAACCCGCAAAGCCCACGCCTTCAAAACCCTGCATGAGCATCCGGGAATTTTCATCATTCCCAATCCGTGGGATGCGGGCTCGGCGAAGATGCTCGCCAGTCTCGGTTATCAGGCCCTGGCGACCACCAGCGCCGGTTATGCGTTTTCCCAGGGCAAGGCCGATGGCGCTTTGAGTCTCGAAGAGACCTTGGCCAATGTCCGCGCGATTGTCGCCGCAACGGACTTGCCGGTGGCGGTGGATCTGGAAAACGGTTTCGCCGACGATCCGGCCGAGTGTGCCAAAAGTCTTTTGCGCGCAGCCGACGCGGGCGCGGTGGGCGGCTCGATCGAAGACGCCACTGGCCGCGCCGATGCGCCAATCTATTGCTTTGAACACGCCGTGGCGCGTATCGAAGCTGCCGTCGCCGCAGTGCGCACGCTCCCGTTTCCCTTCACCCTGACGGCCCGTGCGGAGAACTATCTGCACGGCAATCCCGATATCCACGACACCATTCGCCGCTTGCAGGCTTTCGCCGAGGCCGGCGCCGACGTGTTGTATGCGCCGGGTTTGCGCAATGCCGAAGAAGTGCTGGCGGTGGTGCGCGCGGTGGCGCCGAAACCGGTCAACGTGTTGATGTCCGGCGGCTTGAAGCTGACGGTGCAGGAACTGCAAGAAATGGGCGTACGGCGCATCAGCACCGGCTCGGCATTGGCGTTGGCAGCGTTCGGTGAGTTCTATCGTGCGGCGCAAGAGATCCAGCAATCGGGCACGTTCGGCTTTACGTCGCGGTCGATGCCGTACGCCAAGGCCAATCAGTTTTTCAAAGGCTGAGCATGGCGCGTTGGCTTGCACTCAGCGTATTGCTGATCATCGGCGCCGCGTTGGTCAGTGTCTGGCGCGGTTGGCTGGACATCCCGCCGGAGTGGAATCCATGGGCGCCGCTGGACGTTAAAGCCACGCCCAACTGGCTGACCGGCTACAAGCTGATGCGTTTGCGCGGTGACCCCGACCTCTGCGCGCAGGCGCTGGCCAGCTCCAATCTGCGCGTCTCACGACAATCCGACAGCCCCGACGCCAAGTGCCCGCTGATCGGCGCTTTGCGCGTTCAGGGCGGTGAGGTGGCGCTGAGCAGCAGTTTCCTCGCCAGTTGTCCCTTGGCAGTGGCCTACGCGATGTTCGAGCACCATACCCTGCAACCCGCCGCGCAAGCCGTTTACGGCCAGAAAGTAGCGCGCCTCGATCACCTCGGCAGCTTTGCCTGCCGCAATATCTACAATCGCGAGAGCGGCGCACTGAGCCGCCATGCCAGTGCCGATGCGCTGGATATCGCCGGTTTTCGCCTGGCCGACGGGCGCAGCATCAGCGTGCTCAAAGACTGGCCCCGGCAAAATCAGGACGCACAGTTTCTGCGTCAGGTGCGCGATGGCGCCTGTGAGGCGTTCAGTGTGGTGTTAAGTCCGGATTACAACGCCGCCCATCGCAATCACTTTCATGTCGATGTCGGGCGCTGGAGCGTGTGTCGCTGAGATTCAGGCGGCGATGCGCAGGTTCTGCAGAACAATCGGGCGTGCCCAACCGTTATCGAAGTCCAGTGCCTTCTGCTGCTCGACGATCTCTTCCGGCGGGAACGGCGGAAAAGGCTTTTGCAGCAAATCCATGTCGAACTCGGCAATCGGCAGGTACAGCGGGCGTTTCTGCGGCGCGGCGCCAGGTTCCGGTACAGGTTGACCGTTGTTGATCACCACCGGACGTACCCAGCTGCTGTCGAAATCCTGCTGCGCTTGCTGGGCCTTGAGCTCTTCCGGCGGGAACGGTGGGAATGGCTTGTCAGCCAGTTCCATTTCGAATTCGGCGATCGGCAGGAACAGTGGCTCTGGCGGGCGCACTTCGGTTTCAACCACGTCGCATTCACGCTGGCTGACGATGTGCGCGTGCAGGTCGCTGCCGATGGTCGGCTCTTCAGTGCTGCTCAGATCAACCGGTGGAAATGTGCCGCAAGCCGGCACCACATCACTCGACTGTTCGGCCATCGCCTGGGCAAAGAAATCCTGCCACAGGTGACTGACGCCGCTCAGTGCTTGAGTATTTTGACGGCTAAAGTCGCCATGGGGCGAGATGTAGCCAATCGATGTGGGGAGAATGCCTGACATTTTTTTCGGTTGACGCTCAGCTCTGGCAAAATGCGCGTTGATTGGGTTATCGGCGGTTTCCGCCGATCCTTAACTTTTTTGAGCGTGTTTTCCATGATTGAGCAACCCGCGGCCTGCCGCATCCATGTCCAGCCCCTCGGCCCGACGTTTGCAGCGCAAGCCGAACAGTGGGCCGGACGCCTAGGCCTGCCGCTGGAAGTGGCTGACGGCGAGTTCGCCTTGCAGGTCGGCGAGCAGGGTTTGCAGCTGCAACAACTCGGGCCGGATGCGCCGGGGCCGGTGCGCGTGGACTTCGTCGAGGGCGGTGCGGCCCATCGGCGTTTGTACGGCGGCGGCAGCGGGCAGATGATTGCCAAAGCCGTCGGCATCGCTCAAGGCGTACGTCCGCGCGTGCTGGATGCCACGGCGGGCCTGGGCAAGGATGCGTTCGTGCTGGCCAGTCTCGGTTGCGAGATGAGCCTGATCGAGCGCCAGCCGCTGATTGGCGCGCTGCTGGAGGATGGTCTGGCGCGGGCGGCGGAGGATTTCGACGTGGCACCGATCGTGGCGCGAATGAAGTTGCTCAAGGGCAACTCCATCGAGGTCATGCAGAACTGGGAAGGTGAGGCGCCGCAGGTGATCTACCTCGACCCGATGTTTCCGCACCGTGAGAAGACTGCGTTGGTGAAGAAGGAAATGCGCCTGTTCCGGCCATTGGTTGGCGATGATCCGGATGCGCCGGCGTTGCTGAAAGCGGCGTTGGCGCTGGCGACACACCGGGTGGTGGTCAAGCGGCCACGCAAGGCACCGTGCATTGAGGGGCCAAAGCCGAGTCATGCGCTGGATGGCAAATCCAGCCGGTACGATATCTACCCGAAGAAAGCGCTCAAGCCTTAAAACCGAGTCGCCCCAATCGCGAGCAGGCTCACTCCCACACTGGAATGCATTTCAAATGTGGGAGCGAGCCTGCTCGCGAAGGGGCCAGCTAAACACCAGATATTTAGGGCCTATAGGCGCGCATAAACAAAGCCACCACTTCCTGAATATGGCTCTCTGAAGCCTCTTCAGTTAACGGCTCCCCGCAGCCGTACAACAACCGAAAATTCCCCGCGCCCTTGATCAGGCAGAAGAAGTGCTCGGCGGCATTGCGTGGCAAGTCGATGCTCAGTGCGCCGCTGTCATGGATCTGCGTCAGCAGCCTTTCCATCCCTTGCACCATGCGCTGCGGGCCTGCCTCGAAGAAGATCAACGACAGCTTCGGATCCTGAACGCCCAGCGCCATGATCAAACGGTGCAAATTCACCGACTCATCGCTGTTGATCAGGTGATGAAAGCCTCGGGCAATGTTCAGCAACACATTTTCCACGGCGATGCCTTCGGGCAATTCGAAGAACAGTGGCGGTAATTGCTCCTCGCATTTGGCCACCACGGCGGCGGAAAACAGCGTTTCCTTGTCGTTGAAATGGCTATAGACCGTCAACTTCGACACGCCGGCCTCGCTGGCCACCGCGTCCATGCTGGTGTTGGCATAGCCATGACTCAAAAACAGAATTTTTGCCGCGTCGAGGATTGCCTGGCGCTTGGCCAGATCCTTGGGGCGGCCCGGGCCGTTTGGAGCTGCAAGATTGTTCGACATTCTTCGCTTTTAATACTGGACTGGTGAGTTTGCTATTAATAACATACCGGCCAGTATAATTATTCCAAGCACCATTAGCGAAAGGTCCGTCACCATGTTCCGCCATGCGTTGTCCTTTGCGTTGCCAGTCAGTCTGGCGTTGATATTGTCCGCATGTGGTCAGGAAGAGGCGACGCAAGTCACCGTGCGACCCGCCATGGTGGTGCAGCCAGAGCCTTCGGCGCAGGCGATGGAAAGTTATCCGGGCGAGGTGCGCGCCCGATACGAACCCGATCTGGCGTTCCGCATTGGCGGCAAAGTCAGCCGACGACTGGTCGACGAAGGCCAGCGGGTCAAGGCCGATCAACCGCTCGCCGAACTCGATCCACAGGACGTGCGCCTGCAACTGGACGCCACCCGCGCGCAAGTCGCCGCCGCCGAAGCCAATCTCAACCTGGTGCGTGCCGAACGAGACCGTTACAAGACCCTGATGGATCGGCAGATGGTCAGCCGTTCGGCCTACGACAACGCCGAAAACCTCTATCGCTCCGGCGAAGCGCGCCTCAAACAGATCAAAGCTGAGTTCAACGTTTCGACCAATCAGGCCAGTTACGCGGTATTGCGTGCGCCTCAGGATGGCGTGGTGGCCAAGCGTTCGGTAGAAGTCGGGCAGGTGGTTGCTGCCGGGCAAACCGTGTTTACCCTCGCCACCGATGGCGAGCGCGAAGTCTTGATCAGCCTGCCGGAGCAAAGCTTCGGTCGCTTCAAGGTCGGCCAGCCGGTTACGGTAGAACTCTGGACCCAACAGAACCAACGCTTCGCAGGACAGATTCGCGAATTGTCGCCGGCTGCCGATCCACGTTCACGCACCTTCGCCGCACGTATTTCTTTTACCAGCGGCAAAGTCCCGGCCGAGTTGGGCCAGAGCGCCCGCGTGTTCGTGCAATCGGCCGATACCGTGTCACTGTCGGTGCCACTCTCGGCGCTGACCGCAGAAAACGGCGCGACCTACGTCTGGGTCGTCAGCGCCAACAACACCTTGAAGAAGACCCCTGTGCGCATTGGCCCGTTCGGCGAAAAAACCGTACCGGTGCTTGAGGGGCTGAACGCCAGTGACTGGGTGGTGGCCGCTGGCGTGCATGTGCTGCTCGAAGGTCAGCAGGTGCGTCCGGTGGATCGCTCCAACCGTGTGGTCAATCTGGCGGACAAGGAGTAAGCCCCGATGCGCTTCAACCTTTCCGAATGGGCGCTGCGTAATCGCCAGATCGTACTGTTCCTGATGCTGTTGCTGGCCATTGTTGGCGCTTTGTCCTACACCAAGCTCGGCCAGAGCGAAGACCCGCCGTTCACCTTCAAAGCCATGGTGATTCAGACCCGTTGGCTGGGCGCGACCGCCCAGGAAGTCTCGCGACAGGTCACCGAGCGTATCGAAAAGAAATTGATGGAAACCGGTGAGTACGAGCGCATCGTGTCGTTCTCGCGCCCCGGCGAATCCCAAGTCACGTTCATTGCCCGCGACTCGATGCATTCCAAGGACATCCCCGACCTCTGGTATCAGGTGCGCAAGAAGGTCAGCGATATTCGCCAGACCTTGCCGCCGGATATTCAGGGGCCTTTCTTCAACGATGAGTTCGGCACCACGTTCGGCAATATCTACGCGCTGACGGGGGACGGTTTCGATTACGCGGTGCTCAAGGATTACGCCGACCGCATCCAGATCCAGCTGCAACGGGTCAAGGATGTCGGCAAGGTCGATTTGCTCGGTTTGCAGGACGAGAAGATCTGGGTCGAGTTGTCCAACGTCAAACTGGCGACCCTCGGCTTGCCGCTGGCGGCGGTGCAACAGGCGCTGCAAGAACAGAACGCGGTGTCGACCGCCGGGTTTTTTGAAACCGGCAGCGAGCGCTTGCAACTGCGGGTCTCGGGAAATTTTCACTCAGTCGATGAGATCAAGAACTTCCCGATCAGGGTCGGCGATCGTACGTTCCGCATCTCCGATGTCGCCGACGTGCGGCGCGGTTTCAACGATCCTCCGGCGCCACGCATGCGCTTCATGGGCGAAGACGCGATTGGTCTGGCCGTGGCGATGAAGGACGGCGGCGACATTCTCGTGCTGGGTAAAGCGCTGGAGGGCGAATTCTCGCGCATCCAGAAAAACCTTCCGGCCGGCATGCAGTTGCGCAAGGTCTCGGACCAGCCGGCGGCGGTGAAAACCGGGGTTGGCGAGTTCGTCCAGGTGTTGGTCGAGGCGTTGGCGATTGTCTTGCTGGTGAGCTTCTTCTCCCTCGGCGTGCGTACGGGCATGGTCGTGGCGCTGACCATTCCGCTGGTGCTGGCGATGACTTTTGCCTGTATGTATTACCTCGGCATCGGCTTGCACAAAATCTCCCTCGGTGCGCTGGTGTTGGCGTTGGGCTTGCTGGTGGACGACGCGATCATCGCCGTGGAAATGATGGCGATCAAAATGGAGCAGGGCTTTGATCGAATCAAAGCCGCGAGCTTCGCCTGGACCAGCACCGCGTTTCCGATGCTCACCGGTACGCTGATCACCGCTGCAGGCTTTCTGCCGATTGCCACCGCGCAATCCGGTACTGGCGAATACACCCGCTCGATCTTCCAGGTCGTGACCATCGCACTGATTGCCTCGTGGGTGGCGGCGGTGGTGTTCGTGCCGTATCTGGGAGAAAAACTGCTGCCGGATCTGGCGAAAATTCATGCGGCCAGACACGGTACGGGTGACGGGCAACCGGACCCGTATGGCACGCCGTTTTATCAGCGGGTTCGGCGTCTGGTGGAATGGTGCGTGGCGCACCGCAAAACCGTGATCGTGCTCACCGTGGCGCTGTTTATTGCCTCGGTAATGCTGTTCCGTTTCGTCCCGCAGCAATTCTTCCCGGCCTCCAATCGGCTGGAATTGATGGTCGATCTGAAACTGGCCGAGGGCGCTTCGCTGGCCAATACCACCGGTGAGGTCAAACGTCTCGAAGCACTGCTTAAGGATCACGCCGGCATCGACAATTACGTGGCGTATGTGGGCACCGGTTCGCCGCGTTTCTACTTGCCGCTGGATCAGCAATTACCGGCGGCGAGTTTCGCCCAGTTTGTGGTTTTGGCGAAAACCATCGAGGAGCGTGAAGCGCTGCGTACCTGGTTGATCGAGACGCTTGATGAGCAATTCCCGGCGATGCGCTCGCGGGTCACGCGGCTGGAAAACGGTCCGCCGGTGGGCTACCCGGTGCAGTTCCGCGTCACCGGTGAACACATCGAAGAAGTCCGCGCGCTGGCCCGTAAGGTCGCGGCCAAGGTTCGCGAGAATCCACATGTGGTCAATGTGCACCTCGACTGGGAAGAGCCGAGCAAGGTGGTGTACCTGAACATCGATCAGGATCGTGCCAGGGCATTGGGAGTGAGCACGGCCAATCTGGCGAAATTCCTGCAGAGTTCGCTGACCGGTTCGAGTGTCAGTCAGTATCGCGAAGACAACGAATTGATCGAGATTCTGCTGCGCGGCACGGTGCATGAGCGTACTGAGTTGTCGCTGTTGCCAAGCCTGGCGGTGCCGACGGATAACGGTCGCAGCGTGGCCTTGTCGCAGATCGCGACGCTGGAATATGGCTTTGAGGAGGGCATTATCTGGCACCGTAATCGTCTGCCGACGGTGACGGTGCGCGCCGATATTTATGGCAAGGAGCAGCCGGCGACGTTGGTCAAGCAGATCATGCCGACGCTGGATCCGGTTCGCGCTGAGTTGCCGGACGGTTATCTGCTGGATGTCGGTGGCACGGTGGAGGATTCGGAGCGTGGGCAGAAGTCGGTGAACGCCGGGGTGCCGATGTTCATCGTGGTGGTGCTGACGTTGCTGATGGTGCAGTTGCGCAGTTTTTCGCGTACGGCGATGGTGTTTCTGACGGCGCCGTTGGGGTTGATCGGGGTGGTGCTGTTTCTGATGGTGTTCCGTCAGCCGTTCGGGTTTGTGGCGATGTTGGGGACGATTGCGCTGTCGGGGATGATCATGCGCAATTCGGTGATTCTGGTGGATCAGATCGAGCAGGATATTGCCTCCGGGCTCAGGCCTTGGCAGGCGATTATCGAGGCGACTGTTCGGCGGTTTCGACCGATTGTGTTGACGGCGCTGGCGGCCGTGCTGGCGATGATTCCTTTGTCACGGAGCGTGTTTTTCGGGCCGATGGCGGTGGCGATTATGGGGGGGTTGATTGTTGCTACGGCGCTGACGCTTTTGTTTTTGCCGGCGTTGTATGCGGCTTGGTTCCGGGTTCGGCGGGAGGCTTGATTTTTTTGGGCTTGGCGGCCTTTGGGCCGACCATGCTTTGGGTGTTCTTGGTTAATATCCGTTTTTTTGGGTGCGGCGGCTGGCGGTTCCGCCCTTACGGCGGGTCACTTTTTCAGACGCCAAAAAGTAACCAAAAGGCTGGGCCCCGGCGTTCGGCCCGCTCGCTGGGGCTCGGGGTTCCTTCGCTCCGGAATTGATCCGGGGGCATCGCTTCCGGTTTGCTTCGCTGCACCTCCTTTCGATGCATTCGACTCCGTCGAACGGCGCTCCGCGCCCACCCCCGGATCAATCCCTCCACTCAGCCTGCCGAAGGGGCCGGTACGGCAAGATCAAGAGCTTTGTCGAGCTTGCGCTCATCCTGTGCAGGAGCTGCCGAAGGCTGCGATCTTTTGATCTTGCCTTCGCAGGAGCTGAGCTTGCTCGCGAAAGCGACCTGCCAACCGATCAATTTCTCCCCGCCTGCACCCAACCCAATTGTAGGAGCCGAGCTTGCTCGCGAAGACGGCCTGCCAACCGACCAATCTCTCCCTGAATATCCTCTACTTCCTTCCTACATCTTTTTCAGAAACCTCTGATATTGAGCCCGTGTCCCTCGGGTGTTGTACTTCTGCCTCTGCTTTCACAGCCCTCGAGCACACCTTCTGATGAAAAAGCCGCCAGTCTCCAAAGGCAGATCCGATCCCGTGTTCGACCTGTTGGCGCGCCCACCGCACAAGCAGCGTCTGGCGGATTATCTGGCGTTGCTTAAACCTGTTGATGATCAGGGGCGTTATCTGCCTTTCGAGGCACTGCGCTATCGCTGGGCACCCGGTTTGGATGTCAATTTGTGTTGGGCTTTGGTCAAAAAGGCGCGGGTGGCGCAGTACGTCAATCTGCTGCCACTGGGGGACCCGGTGCACTGGGGGAAATATCTGCTGACGCCGTTGGCGCAGATGACGCTTTCGGTGGTGGATCGGCAGACGACTACCGCCGCCCTGGATGACATGACCCGTCGGATCGGCGAGCGGGCGCATTTCAGTTATCTGCTTAATGATCTGATCGAGGATGAGGCCATCGCCAGTAGCCAGTTGGAGGGCGCGGCGACCACTACACGTGTCGCCAAAGACATGCTCAAGCACCAGCGTCAGCCGCGTACGCCGGATGAGCGCATGGTGATGGGCAACTACAGGATGATGAACTTCGCTTGGGAAAGACGTTATGAGCCGATGAGCGTGGATTTGATCGCAGCGATGCATCGGGTGGGCGTGGAGGGGATTGCTGACGAGCAATATTCTCCGGGCGTTTTCAGGACAAATGATGAGGTGGTTGTCCAGGACGGTTCAGGCAACACGGTACATCGTCCACCGCACGCTGCTGGGCTGATTTTGCGCTTGGAGAGATTGTCGAACTGGATCAATTTGCCCCAAGGATTGCCCCAGGGCAGGCGTTATGTGCATCCGCTGATCAAGGCGATCACGCTGCATTTTGCTTTGGGCTACGAGCACCCCTTTCGCGACGGTAACGGGCGGGTCGCGCGGGCGTTGTTCTACTGGTTGATGTTCAAAAACGAGTTCGCCGCGTTTCGTTACATTGCGATCAGTTTGCTGCTGCGCAATGCGCCGGTGAAGTATGGGCGGTCTTATTTGCATACCGAGGCGGACGAGCTCGATCTGACGTACTTCATCGAGTTTCAGTGTTCGGTGATTCAGCGAGCCGTGAGCCGGCTCACGGACGTTTACCGCAACAGCGTGAGTTACTCCGATGCCTTAACGTCGAGCAATGCAGCCTGACACTGACGAAGCAAACCCTGTAGGAGCTGCCGAAGGCTGCGATCTTTTGATCGTGATGCTCGAAAGCCAAGACACGATCAAAAGGGTCGCAGCCTTCGGCAGATCCTACAGAGTCAGAACCTACAGCGTGCCAAAGACTTTCTTCGCCAGGCTGGTCGCCGCAGCGGCCGGGTTCTGGCGGATGGTTTCTTCTTGTTTGCCGATCATTTCGAACAGGCCATTCAATGCCTGTTCGGTCACGTAGTTTTCGACATTTGCGCTCTTCGCATCGACAACACCGAATGCAGCAGCCTGGCCGGCGAAGGAGTTGTACTTCTGCGCAACGCCAACCTTGTCGGTCGCCTGTTTGACGATCGGCAGGAACTTGGCGCGGATCTGTTCGCGGCTGGTTTTATCCAGGTATTGCGTGGCGGAATCCTTGCCGCCGCTGAGGATGCCTTTGGCGTCTGCCACGCTCATTTTTTTCACGGCGTCGACGAGGATTGGCTGGGCCTGGGTCACGGCGGACTCCGCTGCTTTGTTCATCGCAGTTTCGAGTTCTTCGACCTGAGCGCCCATGCCGAAGGCTTTCATTTTGCTGGCGGCTTTGCCAAGTTTGCCAGGCAGTTCGATTTTCACGTCGGGGTTATTACTGAAGCCACCCGGCGTGCCCAGTTGTTTGACGGCGATTTGCGCGCCTTGGCTCAGGGCATCCTTGAGGCCACCGGTAGCGTCCTGTTGTGACAGGTCGCTGAGCGACAGCGCCATGGCGTTGGCGCAGATCATCAGGCCCGCGCACAGGCCGGCAAAGCGAAGGGTAGGGCGGAGCATGGCAGCTTCCTTAACAGACAATTAGCGAATGGCGTCGACGCGGATTTTCAGCGGCTGCGGGTCATTGCCGTCGAGTTGCACGGCATGGTTTTCGGTGGTGATGAACATCAACTCGCCGTTGACTTCGATGCGCGCGCTGACCGAGTAACGGTGGCCGGGGTTGACCTGCGCCGGATCGTAGCTCAAATGAAACGGCAATGGCACCTGACCTTTGACCGGACCTTTCTGCTCGTCGATTACCACAGCCGGTGCGTCTGCCAGCGACACGTCCTGCAGGCTCACGCTTAAGGTCGCACTTGGCGGCAGGGCGATGCGTTGCAGGTAAAACACTTCGCCATCGAGACCGACCTTGCCCGCAGGTGTGGTGGATTGGCAGGCGCTCAACAGCGTGGCGGCGGCGAGAAGGGTGAGTTTTTTCATCGGAACCTCAAAGACTTTTGCGCCGGAAGAATCCCGGCGTCGACAGAAATCTAGCGGATTTTTGCATCAGAGTCAGTGAACAAACGTAAGGGTTTTTCCAACCACCGAGACAAAGAGTCAAATACTCGCAGGACTGGATTGGGCGCGACAGGAGAGAGTTCTATCTGCCAGGGATAAACCAGAATGGGCTGGTGATAGCGGTTTTCAATTCCGCTCAGTGCATAGTGTTTGCCGGGAATGACGCTGTCAGGATCATATTTCAAATAGAACGAACTGGCGGTGTGTTCATCGTGCGTGACTCGAACCAGTTCGGTCTCCGGCTCTCCCGCCTCGTGCAGGCTGATGGTCACCGCTTCCTGCGGCGCAATGGCGCGAGGCGCTTGAACTTCGACATAGAGCATTCCGATCGGACTCAAGTGCAGCGTCTGACGATAGGGGGCGGTGTTGACGATGACGAAATAGTCCTGCTCGAGCAGCAGCGGCTTTTGATCGTGATACATCTGCACATTGATCTGATATTTCACCCCCACATTGTTGAGCGGGTGAGGGAAGGCAAACTTCCAGTCCACATCGAAAATCGACGAATGGCGCCAGTCCTTGATGAGTGTGCCGGACTTTGAGTTGGCCACTTTTACGCTGACGACTGTTTCATTTACGCCGCCCTCGGGTGCTTTAAACTCGGTCGGCAGTCGGAAATCGACAGTGACGATTGGGGTAAGTACGCTTGACAGGCTCATCTCGATATCCTTATCGCGATTAATAATGAGCCTATTTATTCACGAATCAACTAACGGAGGAACCCGTGTGCTCTTCCGTTAGTTGTCAGTAAGTTTCAACCGTTAAGTTTCAACCGTTAATACAATCACCTGTGCGCAGCATTTATCAGGCAAACGGGACTGTAGATAGAGTCGAAAATGGTCTGCGCCTCAGGCCAGATCGACCAGCACGCTTTGGCCCTGCACATAATCGACGCCCAAAACTACCAGGTGTGGTTTTTTGCTGGTAAAGATCAACTGCTCATTGAGCGTGATGCGTGCGTGGATCACATAAGTGTGACCGGGCAAGACATCGGCCAGTTTGTAGGTCAGGTTGAAGTGCAGACCGGCCGTTGCAACCTCTGGAATCACCTGCGCAGTCAGCTCTTTAGCGGGAGCATCCGCCTGAGTGATATCCAGCAGGCTGACGGTCAGTGTCGACCCAGGCAACAGGCCAATCCTTGCGAGGTAATGCACGCTGCCACTGAGGGTTTTTACGGCTTGATGGGGCATATTGATTTCCTTATCAATTGATCGTCGGTATTGACGAGTGCTCACCATAAAGCCGAGGAGAGGATTTATATGTAGGAGACTTCTACCCAACTACGGCGAATAGGCAGCGGGAGCAGGCAGAAGCTTCCTTGCTGTTGCCTGCGGCCTTGAGGCGTCAGACCGGCTCTACCAACTCGGCGGCATCTTCACTGCGATGCAGCGCCACCTGACGGATCGACAAGCGAATTTCCGCTGGCAGTACCCGTTTGGCGGCACCTTCAGCCAGTTCGCCCAGCAGTTCGTGGTAGCTCAACTTGCCGGCTTCGTCGCGGCGCAGCACATCGAGGTCGAGCATTGTCTGGATGAAGTGACGGAACAGGCTCTTGTCGAAGAACTCCGGGGCGTTCAGACCGTGGAGAATCGACAGACGCTGAGCCATGACCGTGCAGAGGTCTTCCAGTTCTTCGGCGCTGATGCTGTTCTGACCGCTGTTGAGCAGCAAGGATACGGTCATGTAGAAACGCTGCAGAGTCTGGGCGATGCTCTTGGATAGCAGCGTCAGCAACACGAAATGCCGCGAACTCGGGGCCGGACGCAGATAAACGTCCTTCTCGAAACGCAGCAAACCTTGCTCGACGAACGCTTCCAGCCACTGATCAACCACGCCGTCCAACTCGTCCAGCGTCCAGCGAATAAACAGCTCCGATTGCAAGTACGGATACAGCGCGCGGGTATAGCGCAGTATCTGCTCGCGGCTCATGCGTGAGGTGCTCTGGAAGAAGCTCGCCAGCAGCGCCGGCAGGGCGAAGATGTGCAGCACGTTGTTGCGGTAGTAAGTCATCAGGACGGCGTTCTGCTCGTCCAGATAAAGAATCTTGCCCAGCGCATCGTTCTGCTCGGCGAGCAGATCCATGTCCTTCACGTGCTCGATCAACGCGCGGCCATCGCCCTCCGGCAACGTGGTGTGCGGCGAATACGGTACTTTGCGCAGCAGCGCCAGATACAGATCAAGCACCCGCGCCATGGCGCGATCATCCAGCGCCAGACGCGTGGTCGACAGCAACGCCAGCGCCACCAGATTGACCGGGTTGATCGCGGCGGCTTCGTTGAGGTGCTGCGCGACTTTCTCGCCGAGACGGTTGGTGGTTTCGTTGAGCCATGCCGGTTTGTACTGCGGGCCAAGTTCCTGTTGGCGCCAGTCCGGTTGCTCGGCGTCAAGAAACTCTGCCAGTTTGATCGGCTCGCCGAAGTTCACCGCGACCTGGCCGAAGCGCTGCTTGAGCGCGCCGATTACTTTGAAAATATCGAAGATCGATTCTTTCTTCTTGCTCGCGCCGCGCAGTTCGCCAAGGTAGGTGCGACCTTCCAGCACGCGCTCGTAGCCGATGTAAACCGGCACAAACACGATCGGCATACGCGACGAACGCAGGAAACTGCGCATAGTGATGGCGAGCATGCCGGTTTTCGGTTGCAGCATGCGCCCGGTGCGCGAGCGACCGCCCTCGACGAAGTATTCGACCGGGAAGCCTTTGGTGAACAGGGTGTGCAGGTATTCGTTGAACACCGAGGTGTACAGCGGATTGCCCTTGAAGGTGCGGCGCATGAAGAACGCGCCGCCACGACGCAGCAGGCTGCCGATCACCGGCATGTTCAGGTTGATCCCGGCGGCGATGTGCGGCGGGGTCAGGCCGTTGCGGAACAGCAGGTACGACAGCAGCAGATAGTCGATGTGGCTGCGGTGGCACGGCACGTAGATCACTTCGTGACCCTGGGCGACCTTTTGCACGCCTTCGATGTGGTTGACCTTGATGCCGTCGTAGATCTTGTTCCAGAACCAGCTCAGCACCACTTCGAGGAAGCGGATCGCGGTGTAGGTGTAGTCCGAGGCGATCTCGTTGCCGTAGCGCAGGGCCTGGGCCTTGGCTTTTTCCGGCGAGATGTTTTCGCGCTCGGCTTCGTCGAGGATCGCTTGCTTGACCAGTGGCTGATTGAGCAGGCCTTTGACTAGGTTACGGCGGTGGGAAATGTCCGGGCCGATCACCGCCGCTTTCAGGTTGCGGAAATGCACGCGCAGCACGCGTTGGGCCATGCGCACGGTGCGTTCGTGGCCCTTGTTGTGCTCGATCAGCTCGCGCAGGTGGATCGGCGCGGAGAATTGCACGCGGGTTTTACGCCCGAGGACGATGATGCTCAACAACCGACGCAGACGTCCGGTGACCGCCCAGCTGTCGGCGAACAACAGTTTCCATGGGCTGTTTTCGCTGTCCGGCGACTGACCCCAGAACACGCTGACCGGAATGATTTGCGCGTCTTCGGCGGCGTTCTGCGTCAGGGCGCTGACCAGTCGGGTCAGGGTGGGCGGCGCACCGCGCTTGTCCTGGCGACCGAGCCAGTCGGGATCCGGCGTCAGGTAGAAGAACGCCGCCGGTTCGATCAGCGAGCCCACCGACACCGGCAGCACCGGACGCGGCAAACCGGCTTTGGTGCACTCGGTGTCGACCACGGCCAGATCGGTCAGCGAAGGGTTTTGCAGGACGTAGAACACCGGACGGCTGCGGTCGAGGTTGAGGGTCAACGACGATTGGTTGATCGTCTCCGAGCGAACCCAGAGGTACAACAGTCGGCGCAAGGTGCCAAACACAAGACGACGGAACGGGGAACGGGTCATACGGCTTCTGCATGAGTGGATAAAACCGAGCAGATGCTCGGGCGGTCGATAGTGTGCCGGATTCATCGAAAATCGGCAAAAAAGCAGCGAAGTAATCTCCTGTTGAGAGTTTTCGCGCCTGTCATATACTCGGCGGTCTGTCGCCGGGGCCCTTTATGGACGTCGGACGCAGGCTGACGTTCCTCAAAGGCTTTCCTGCGAAAAGCCTGTTCAATAATAAAAAAGGAGTATGAACAGATGGCAACACGTGAAACCGGCAACGTGAAGTGGTTCAACGACGCCAAGGGCTACGGCTTCATTCAGCGCGAAGACGGGGTGGACGTGTTCGTGCACTACCGCGCGATCCGCGGCGAAGGGCATCGTTCGCTGACCGAAGGCCAGCAGGTCGAGTACGCGGTGATCACCGGCGAGAAGGGTTTGCAGGCTGAGGATGTGGTAGGCCTGTAACCAACACCTGCCTGTAGGAGCAAGGCTTGCCCGCGAAGCTTTGTGGCGACTTCAAAGACGCCTTCGCGGGCAAGCCTTGCTCCTACAGGTTCAGGTGATGCGGTTCAGGCAGTTTTCCAGGTGATCTCTTCTTCACCGTCAACGCTGATGCGCATCCAGCGATCCGCGGTCTCTTCCCCTTCTTCCTCGACCCACGTCCCCGGCGCGCAACGCACTTCGACGTTCAGCGCAGCAAAGGCTGCGCGGGCGCAGGCGATGTCGTCATCCCATGGGGTTGCATCGCTTTCCAGGTAGAGGCTGTTCCACTTGCCCACGGCTTTCGGCAGCCAGGTCACGGGCACGTTGCCGGCCTTGCACTTGTAGGTCTGGCCTTTTTGTACCCAATCGCTGCACGGGCCTAGCGCTTCGCCCAGCCAGGCCGAAATGGCCTTGTGGTCGACGTCGGCGTCTTTCAGGTAAATCTCGATATCCGGTTGGCGCATGGATGTCCTCACTGCGGGTTTGAAAAATCCATTCGCGGATTTAGCCGGCCACGGGCGCTCGCCCGAGACCAAAAGTTATTGAAGAACGAAATAATCGTAGCGCATCGACACGGTGGTCACGAACGGCTCGGCCTGTTCGATCACCGCAGCGCGGCGTTCGGCACTGGCACGCCAGCCGTGGGGCGTCATCGCCAACAGGTTGGCGCGATCCTCGGGCTTGTCCAGGGTCAGCTTGAATTCCAGGGTTTCACTGTGCGCCAGCGCCATGCCTTCCGGCACCAGGGCCAGATGCTTGTCGTCGGTGTATTCGCGCACTTCGTCATAAAGACGTTCACGCAGTTCCATCAGATGGCCGCTGGTTGGGCCGACTTTCATCAGACCGCCGCCAACGCTGAGCAGACGCTTGGCTTCTTCCCAGTCCAGTGGGCTGAAGACGCTGGCGAGAAACTGGCAACTGCCCGAGGCCAACGGCACGCGGGCCATGCTCGCGATCAACCAGGTCAGCGCGGGATTACGTTTGCAGGCGCGTTTTACTGCTTCGCGGGAGATGTCCAGCGCGTAACCATCAGCGTTCGGCAAGGCCTCAGCGATCTGCGCGGTGTAATAGCCTTCGCCACAACCGATGTCGACCCAGCGATCCGGCGCATAACTGGCCGCCAGTTCCGCCAGACGCTTGGCCACCGGCGCGTAATGCCCGGCGTTCAAGAAGTCACGACGCGCCTCGACCATGGCTTGATTGTCGCCAGGGTCGCGGCTGTTCTTGTGCTGCACCGGCAGCAGGTTGAGGTAACCCTGCCGCGCACGGTCAAATCGATGTCCGGCGGGGCAGACCACGCCGTTGTCCACCGCATTCAGCGGTTCACTGCAAATGGGGCAAGCAAGCATCAGGCGAGCAACTTGATCAGGGTCTGGTAGTAGATCTCGGTCAGCACGTCGAGATCGGCTGCCAGCACGCGCTCGTTGACCTGGTGAATGGTCGCGTTGACCGGGCCCAGTTCAACCACTTGCGTGCCCATGGTCGCGATGAAACGACCATCGGAGGTGCCGCCGCTGGTGGAGGCTTTGGTCTCGCGCCCGGTGATGTCTTTGATGCTCGACGACACCGCGTCGAGCAGTGCGCCCGGTTCGGTGAGGAACGGCAGGCCGGACAGCGCCCAATCGATGTGCCAGTCCAGACCATGCTTGTCGAGGATGTCGCTGACGCGCTTCTGCAGGCCTTCAACGGTCGATTCGGTGGAGAAGCGGAAGTTGAACAGCGCCACCAGATCACCCGGAATCACGTTGGTCGCGCCGGTGCCGGAGTTGACGTTGGAGATCTGGAAACTGGTCGGCGGGAAGAAATCGTTACCGTGATCCCAATGCTCTGCGGCCAGTTCGGCGAGCGCCGGAGCGGCGAGGTGGATCGGGTTCTTCGCCAGGTGTGGATAAGCCACATGGCCCTGGATACCGCGAACGGTCAGCTTGGCGCCGAGCGAGCCGCGACGGCCGTTTTTCACCACGTCGCCGACCAGCGTAGTGCTCGACGGTTCGCCGACGATGCACCAGTCCAGACGTTGATTGCGCGCGGCGAGACGTTCAACCACAGCCTTGGTGCCGTGGTGCGCCGGGCCTTCTTCATCGCTGGTGATCAGGAAGGCGACCTTGCCCTTGTGGTTCGGGTAGTCGGCGACGAAGCGTTCAGCGGCGACAGTCATCGACGCCAGGCTGCCTTTCATGTCCGCCGCGCCACGGCCGCAGAGCATGCCGTGTTCATCGATCAGCGCGTTGAACGGGTCGATTTGCCATGCGGTCACCGGACCGGTCGGCACCACGTCGGTGTGGCCGGCGAAGCACAGCACCGGGCCGTCGTTGTTGCCGTGGGTCGCCCAGAAGTTATCCACATCTTCGATGCGCATCGGCTCGAGGGTGAAACCGGCATCGCCCAGGCGCTGCATCATCTGCTTCTGGCAATCGGCGTCGACCGGCGTCACGGACGGACGGCGGATCAGGTCGATGGCGAGTTGGAGGGTCGGCGAAAGGTCGGCGTGGGCCGTCATGGAAAACTCCGAAGATCATGAATGTGGGCACGGTATCAATGTGGGAGCGAGCCTGCTCGCGAATGCGGTGTGTCAGTCAACATAATCGGTGAATGTTACAAAGCCTTCGCGAGCATGCTCGCTCCCACAGGGATTAGGAAGAGCCCCGCAAAATGGCGTTTATCTTAAAGCAAAACGGCGACCATTGGCCGCCGTTTAGTGCATCGATGAGGATTTAGACGGCCGGTTCCGCTTCAGGCTTGGCCGCAGGTTTGGGAAGCGACGACAGGAACGCCATGATCAGCGCCGCCAGATACGGCAGCGACTGCACCAGCAACATGACCACCCAGAAACGCATGTCATTGCTCGGCATGCCGTTGACCAGATAGATCCCCAGCGCCGCACCCCACAACAGCAACATGATGAACAGCTCTTCACGCGCTTCTGAAATCGCCACCCAGAAGCCGTGGTTGTCGGCGTTTTTCGGCGTGCGGAAGAACGGGATGCTGGTGGTGAAGAAGCCGTACAGCACCGCTTTGGCGATGGTATGCGACAACGCCAGCCCGGCCAATGCTGCACAGAATGCATCTTTCAGGTTCACGCCGACGGCGCGGCGATACAGGAAGATGATCTTGCCGACCTTGAACACGAACAGCGCCAGCGGCGGGATTGCGAAAATCAGCAGCGGCGGATCGACCCGTTGCGGCACGATGATCATCGCTGCCGACCACAACAACGCGCCGACGGTGAAGAAGATGTTCATGCCGTCCGCGACCCACGGCAACCAGCCCGCAAGGAAGTGGTAACGCTGGCCGCGTGTCAACTCGGTGTCCTTGCCGCGCAGCAGGCTGCGGGTGTGACGCTTGATGATCTGAATCGCACCATAGGCCCAGCGGAAACGCTGTTTCTTGAAGTCGATAAAGGTATCCGGCATCAGCCCCTTGCCGTAGCTGTCGTGGTAATACGCCGCCGACAGACCTTTTTCGAATACGCGCAGACCGAGTTCGGCGTCTTCGCAGATGCACCAGTCGGCCCAGCCCAGTTCTTCCAGAACTGAACGACGCGTCATGGTCATGGTGCCGTGCTGAATGATCGCGTCACGGTCGTTACGAGTGACCATGCCGATATGGAAGAAGCCTTTGTATTCGGCGTAGCAGAGCTTCTTGAAGGTGCTTTCGTTCTGGTCGCGATAATCCTGCGGCGACTGCACCACAGCGATTTTCGGGTCGGCGAAGTGCGGCACCATGTGCTTGAGCCATTTCGGGTGCACGCAGTAATCGGAGTCGATCACGGCGATGACTTCGGCATCCTTGGCGGTGTGCGGAATCAGGTAGTTCAGCGCGCCGCCCTTGAAACCGGCCAGCGGCGAGACGTGGAAGAACTTGAAGCGCGGGCCGAGGGTGGCGCAGTAATCGCGCACCGGCTCCCACACCGCCGGATCCTTGGTGTTGTTGTCGATGATCAGGACTTCGTAGTCCGGGTAATCGAGCGCGGCCAGCGCGTCGAGGGTCTGTTTGACCATCTCCGGCGGCTCGTTGTAGCAGGGCACGTGAATCGAGACTTTCGGGCGATAGTTGGAGTCGCCCTCGACCGGCAGGAACTCGCGCCGACGTTTGTGAATCCACACCGCTTCGGCCAGTTCATGCGCCTCGGTCAGCAAGACGATGAACACCCCGAGCGCACCCAGCGCCAACAGGAAGCCCACCGTAAGGCTGAACCACGTGCTGTATTGCAGGCTGTAGTCGTAACCGATCCACACCAGCACCGACCCACACAGGAAGGCGATAAAGGTCAGGAAAATCCGCCCACGCTGACGCAGCGCCGAGCCGTCGATCATCAGCAGGGTCAGCGACAACAGCGCCAACACCACCGAACCGATGGCCAACACGCGCCATTGCGGGATCGCCACCACTGGGCCTTCAAAGTTGAATTTCTGCTGACGTGCGGCGTTGAACACGCCCCAGTACGCGCCGACCGAGCCTTCGTCGCTGGCCTTCCACGGCTGGTCGAACGCTTCGATCACGAAGTAGTTGAAGCCTTGGCGGTTGAGCTTGTTGACCAGATTACGCAGGTAAATCGCCTGATCCGCCGGCGACGCGTCGGCACCACCGCGCATGCGGCCGTTGCTCGGCCAGCCCACTTCGGAGAGCAGCAGCGGTTTTTTCGGGAAGAGTTTTTTCAGATCGCGAGCACGGTCGAAGACGAACTGCCCGGCTTTATCCACCGGAATGAATTCCCAGTACGGCAGAACGTGCGCGGCGATCAGGTCAACGTGCTTGGCCAGCTCCGGGTGTTCTTCCCAGACGTGCCATTGCTCGGACGTGGTCACCGGCACTTTCACCGCCGCGCGCACGCGATCAAGCAGCACGCTCAGTTGTTCGGCGGTGATTTCCTTGCGGAAGATCGCTTCGTTGCCGACCACCACGCGAACCACGCTGCGCGAGGTGTTGGCCAGTTCGATGGCGCGCTGGATTTCCCGTTCATTACGTTCCTGGTCGGGGCTGATCCAGATCCCCAGGGTCACGCGCAGGCCGAACTCTTCAGCCAGTTTCGGGATGTCCTGTAGGGAGCCGTCGACCGAGTAGATGCGGATGTTGTCCGTCAGCTTGCTCATGATCTCCAGATCGCGGCGCATCTCGTCGTCAGACGGATACTGATCCTTCTGTGGGAATTGTCCCTGCTGAAATGGCGAATAGGAGAAACCGGAGATCTGCTCCGGCCAGTTGGGCGCGGAGACCGGGCGGTTGATCAGTGCCCAGAAACCGGTGAACAGGGCGGCGATTGCCAGAACCACCACCAGGTTGAGTCCAAATTTACGCGATGACATAGCTATTTCGGGTTCCAAAGGCTGTGGAACGAAGGATCGGTCGGCTATACGCCCGAGGGGCGCGCATCCTACACCGGCAGTTCGCCAGTCGTACATCTGATAGGGAAATGCCCGACATTGGGCAGCCGACTTTGACTTAAGTTCTTACACTTGTAGCTGGAAGCTTAAAACTTGTCGCTGTGTAGCCCTATAATGCGCGCCGGTTTTTGGGGTAATGGTCATGAGTACAGAAGATCCGCGGTTTGCAGGCATCGCCCGTTTGTATGGCATCGAAGGCCTGGAGCGCTTGCGCGCGGCCCATGTGGCGATTGTCGGCGTCGGTGGCGTTGGTTCCTGGGCGGCGGAAGCCATGGCCCGTTGTGGCGTCGGCGAGATTTCGCTGTTTGATCTGGACGACGTTTGTGTCAGCAACGCCAACCGCCAACTGCACGCGTTGGACAGTACCGTCGGCAAACCCAAGGTCGAGGTAATGGCCGAGCGCCTGCGCGGGATCAACCCCGATTGCACGGTGCACGCGGTGGCAGACTTCGTCACCCGCGAGACCATGGCCGAATACATCACGCCGAACATCGACTGCGTGATCGACTGCATCGACGCGGTCAACGCCAAGGCAGCGCTGATTGCCTGGTGCAAACGCCGCAAGATCCAGATCATTACCACCGGCGGCGCGGGCGGGCAGATTGATCCGACGCTGATTCAGGTCTGCGATTTGAACCGTACGTTCAATGATCCGTTGGCCTCGAAAGTGCGTTCGACCTTGCGCCGCGACTACGGTTTTTCGCGCACGGTGACCCGTCATTACAGCGTGCCGTGCGTGTTTTCCACCGAGCAACTGCGTTATCCGAAGCCGGATGGCAGCATTTGTTTGCAGAAGAGTTTTGTCGGCGATGGCGTGAAGCTGGACTGCGCGGGCGGGTTTGGTGCGGTGATGATGGTCACGGCGACGTTCGGCATGGTCGCGGCAACCAAGGCTGTGGACAAGATAGTTGCCGGCGTCCGACGCCCGGCAGAGCGGGTCAAACCGTAGGAGCAAAGCTTGCTCGCGAAGGTAGCGCTCCGGTGTCCATTTGGAACCGGGCAAGACGCATCGCGAGCAAGCTTTGCTCCTACACGGCTGTGGCCAGCTCATTCATCCGCTGCAGCACAGCATTCAGGCCATTGCTGCGCGAGGGCGATAACTGGCGCGAAAGGCCGAGTTGATTGAACCAGTCTGGCAGATCAACTTGCTGTAACTCAGCGGCAGACAAGCCGTTAACCCGCAACAGCAACAACGCCACCAACCCGCGAATCATCCGCGCATCGCTGCTGGCGCTGAATTGCCAATGACCGTCGCGCAACGATCCCACCAGCCACACCTGACTCTCACAGCCATGCACCCGGTTGGCCTCGCACTTGTCTGCGTCATCCAACGGCGGCAAGCGATCACCAAACTGCATCAACAACCGCGCCCGCTGCTCCCAGCCCGCCGCATTCTGAAAAGTCTGCAACGCCTCGGCAGCCTCAATCGGCAGGCTCATCGCAACAACTCCAGCGCCTGATCCAGCGCGTCAAAGAAGCGCTCCAGATCCTCCGAATCGTTGTACAACGCCAGTGACACGCGAATCGCCCCGGCCAGCTCAAAGCTTTTCAACAGCGGCATCGCGCAATGATGTCCGGCGCGCACAGCGATGCCTTGCTCTGTCAGCAAGTGCGCCAGATCGGCGTTGTGCACACCTTCAACGACGAAACTCGCCAGCGCCAGTTGCGGCTTGCCGAGCAGACGAATGCCATTGCGAGCGGCGAGGCCACGCAGCAGGTAGTCATGCAGCGCCACTTCATGAGCCGACACCGCGTCTTGATCCAGACCCGCCAGATAATCCAGCGTCGCGCCGAGGCCAATCACACTGGCAATCGGCGGCGTGCCGGCCTCGAAACCCAGCGGTGCAGGGCGAAAGCGTGAATCGTGAAAGTTGGCTTCCAGCACCATTTCGCCGCCAAATTGCCATGGCTTCAACTGTTCGAGCGCAGCATTGCGCCCAAACAACACGCCGACGCCGTCGGGGCCATAGAGCTTGTGACTGGAAAACACATAGAAGTCGCAACCGAGCGCTTGGACGTCGTGCCGACCGTGCACCACGCCTTGGGCGCCGTCGACCACGGTCAGGGCGTTTTGCGCCTTGGCCATGCCCAGCAAGGCCGGCAAAGGCTGCCAGGCGCCAAGCACGTTGGACAACTGACTGACCGCCAGCAATCGCGTGCGCGGGCCTATCAAATGCACCGCGGCAGCGAGGTCGATCACGCCGTCGTCGTCCAGCGGCAGGATCACCAGTTTCAGTTGGCGACGTTGCGCCAGTTGCTGCCACGGCAGCAGGTTGGCGTGATGCTCCAGGGCGCTGATGACAATTTCATCGCCCGGATGGAAAAGATGTTCCAGGCCATAAGCCAGGAGGTTCAGCGCACTGGTGGCGCCGTGGGTAAAGATGATCTGCCCGCTGTCACCGGCATTCAGCCACTGGGCAACCTTCAGCCGACTGTCCTCGAACGCCTGCGTCGCGTGAGCGCCGGGCAGGTGTTGCGCACGATGCACGTTGGCTGCGCCATTGGCGTAGTAATGCGCCAGTGCGTCGAGCAGGGCTTGCGGTTTTTGTGTGGTGGCGGCGTTGTCCAGATAGGTCTGGTCTTGTCGTTGCAGCGCGGCGATGGCCGGGAAATCGGCACGCCAGGGGGAGGGAATCATCATCTGTTCAGCCCTGTGAACTTGGGCGGGGTGTACACAAGACACTGTGGGAGCGAGCCTGCTCGCGAAGGCGCCCATATGGACGCCAAAAGCTTCGCGAGCAGGCTCGCTCCCACAAGTGCCTGCGGCACTTAGTTGTGAGCGTGCAGCGCTTCGTTCAGTTCGATCGCCGATTTGTGGGTTTTGCATTCCACAGCACCGGTTTCAGAATTGCGACGGAACAGCAGGTCGGTCTGACCCGCCAGCTCACGCGCCTTCACGACTTTGACCAGGTTGTTGTTCTCGTCCAGCAAAGCAACCTTGGTGCCGGCGGTGACGTACAGGCCAGACTCAACAGTGTTGCGGTCGCCCAACGGAATACCGATACCGGCGTTGGCGCCGATCAGGCAGCCTTCGCCAACCTTGATCACGATGTTGCCACCGCCCGACAGGGTGCCCATGGTCGAGCAACCGCCGCCCAGGTCCGAACCCTTGCCGACGAAGACGCCAGCGGATACGCGGCCTTCGATCATGCCCGGGCCTTCGGTGCCAGCGTTGAAGTTGATGAAACCTTCGTGCATCACGGTGGTGCCTTCACCGACGTAAGCGCCCAGGCGCAGACGCGCGGCATCAGCGATGCGCACGCCGGCCGGTACCACGTAGTCGGTCATTTTCGGGAACTTGTCCACCGAGAACACTTCCAGCAGCTCGCCACGCAGACGGGCTTCCAGTTGCATTTCGGTCAGTTCGCTCAGGTCGATCGCGCCCTGGCTGGTCCACGCTACGTTTGGCAGCAGCGGGAAAATCCCGGCCAGGCTCACGCCATGCGGCTTGACCAGACGGTGCGACAGCAGGTGCAGCTTGAGGTAGGCCTCAGGCGTCGAGGTCAACTGCGCGTCTTCAGCCAGCAGGGTGGCGACCAGCGGTTTGTGGCTCTCGGCCAGACGGGTCAGCAGTTTGCCTTGAACGGCGTCGATGCCCTTGACCGCTTCAGCCAGTTGCGCAGCCTGTGCGGTGGTGAAGGTGATGGCCTGGTTGCCTTCGGTGTAACCAAGGATCGGCGCAACGGCAGCGACCAGTTCGGCCGAAGGATTGAGCAGTGGCTGTGCGTAGAACACTTCGAGCCAGGCGCCTTGACGGTTTTGCGTGCCGACACCGAAGGCAATGCTGAACAGGGAGTTGGACATGTGAATACCTCTACAAAGAGTGACGGGCTGCTTACTTCAGAGCGGCCGCGTAGATATCTGGCTTGAAGCCAATCAGGGTTCGGTCACCGAGATCGAGCACCGGGCGCTTGATCATCGAGGGTTGAGCGAGCATCAGTTCGATGGCTTTCGATTGGTCGAGATCGGCTTTGCGTTCGTCGTCGAGTTTGCGAAAGGTCGTGCCTGCGCGGTTCAACACCGTTTGCCAGCCGTGCTCGTCACACCACTGAGTCAGGTGTTCGCGGTCGATACCGGCGGTTTTGTAATCGTGAAAGTCATAGCTGACAGCGTGTTCATCGAGCCAGGTGCGCGCCTTCTTCATGGTGTCGCAGGCTTTGATGCCGAAAAGGTGCAACGTTTTACTTGAATCGGTCAAGGAATCGCCCCCTTTACTGGTGCTGGAGAAAAATGGTGTCGGATTATGCCATGACCAAACGGTTTCGCGGCGCCTGAGGTCGATTTCCCACCGCAAAACCCTGTAGGAGTGAGCCTGCTCGCGATGGCGATTTACCTGCCACTGACTTTGTTGAACGTTAAACCGTTATCGCGAGCAGGCTCACTCCTACAAGGGGATATGTTGCAGGGCTGCGACATAGGTGCAACGGTCTTACGCAGCCTAAGCGGCTAATATGGCAGTTCAACGCTGTCGATCGTCTGAGATTTTCGCTTTATGCAAACTGCTTACACCGTCCTGATCCTGCTGATGTTGGTCAGCATCTCGCGTTTGGTCGGGCGCGTCATCCCGCTGCCGCTGCCTCTGGTGCAGATCGCCGCCGGTGCCTTGCTGGCCTGGCCGACGCTGGGGCTGCATGTCGCCCTTGATCCCGAACTGTTCCTGTTTCTGTTCTTGCCGCCGCTGCTCTTTTCCGATGGTTGGCGCATGCCCAAACGTGAACTCTGGCATTTGCGTGGGCCGATTCTGACGCTGGCGGTCGGGCTGGTGCTGTTCACGGTGGTGGGGGCCGGGTATTTCATCCACTGGTTGCTGCCGACGATTCCACTGCCGGTGGCTTTCGCATTGGCCGCTGTTCTGTCGCCAACGGATGCCGTGGCCGTCTCGGCAATTTCGCAAAACCGTTTGCCCACGCCATTGATGCATATGTTGCAGGGCGAAGCGCTGATGAACGATGCCTCGGGTCTGGTGACGTTCAAGTTCGCCTTGGCCGCAGCAATTACCGGGGTGTTCTCGCTGACCAACGCCAGCCTGACCTTTGTCGTGGTGGCGCTTGGCGGTTTGGCGGTCGGCGTGGCGTTGAGTTGGCTGGTCGGGCGTTTGCGTGCGTGGATGATCGCGCGCGGCTGGGACGACCCGGCGACCCACGTGGTGTTCATGTTGCTGCTGCCGTTCGCTGCTTATGTATTGGCTGAACGCCTCGGCGTGTCGGGCATTCTTTCGGCGGTGGCGGCTGGGATGATGCAGAGCTGGCTCGATCTGCTGCCACGTCAGACCAGCACCCGCTTGCTCAATCGCAGCGTCTGGTCACTGCTGGAATTCGCCTTCAACGGGTTGATCTTCCTGCTGCTCGGTCTGCAATTGCCGGACATCATCAAAGCCGTGGTCAGCCATGAACCGACGTTGTGGCCAACATTGTTCTATCGCGGCCTCGACGTCGTGGCGATCTTCCTCGCGTTGGTATTGCTGCGGTTTATCTGGGTGCAGAGCATCTGGCGTTTGTCGGTATTGCTGCGGCGTTGGCGCGGTAAAGGCGAGCTGACTCAAGTGCCAACCGCACGTTCCTGCTGGTTGCTGACGGTTGGCGGTGTGCGCGGCGCGGTGACGCTGGCGGGTGTGATGTCGGTGCCGATGTTGATGGGGGCGGACGCATTTCCCGAGCGCGACTTGCTGATCTTCATCGCCGCGGGGGTGATCTTGCTATCACTGGTGTCGGCGTGCATCGCGCTGCCACTGTTGCTGCGCGGAATCGAAAAGAGCCCGGACGACAAGCGCCGCCAGGAAGTCCGCGATGCCTGGCGCAAGACCGCCGAAGCGGCGATCCACGCGCTGGAAACCGAAGAGCTGCCGCCGCAGGATGCCGCACACGCGGCGCTGGCAGCGGAGCTCAAGGCGCGGATCATGTCCGAATATCGTCATCAGCTCGAAGTGTTCAACGATTCCGCCGAAGCCCAGGCGATGGCGTTTCAGATGGACCTGCTGGAACGGCGTTTGCGTTTGAAGGCGCTGCGGGCGCAACGCCTGGAACTCTATAGCCTTAGCCGTCATCACGAGATTGGCGATGACGTATTGCGTGAGGTGCTGGGTGAGCTTGATTTGAGTGAAGCGAATCTGGGTCAGGTGAAATAGCCGATTTCGGGTTTATACCGGACAGGGATAGGCCTTTGCCATGAAGGCTTTATCCTTCTCGCTGAGAACCAGATTCAAAAAGTTCTGAAAGCCGCCCTCGGTCCAGGACTGATGGATGACGTAGTGCATGATCGACTTGCGGTCGTACTCGGAATAAATGCTTTCACTGGGAGCTGCACGATCAAGATACCAATCGTGCAGTCTTTGACGCGTGGCGCTCGCCTGGGCGTCATCTTCTTCAGGCTGGGCAGTCAGCCCATGTTGCTTGTAAAAGGCTGGTTTGTCCCAAGGTATGTTTGCCGTAGGGTTGGTCTGTTCATGCTCTGCGCCCAGCATGTGACCGAACTCATGCATCACATTGGCGGCGAAATAACGAGCATGAATGGGTGAGTGGGGCCAGAGCGTCATCGTTTGTTCGTCGATTTTGAGCAGTGCATCGGTACCGATGCTGGACGAAAATTCGCCTTCCCTGCTGAGTATGCGGATGTCGCCTTCTATACCTTCAACGAAATCGAACTTCAAATTGATGTGTGGCAGCCAATTGTTGGCCGCAGCGATAGTGGCAGTCTTGAATTCCTCTGTACCGTTGAGGAAAGCGATGCGCAAAGTCTGACCAGGCGTCCAGAGTTTGGAGGGGTTGTTTTTGGCCCACATTATGCATCTTGCTCCATGCGAGTGTTAAGACGGATGCAGGTGATGCAAGTTGATTTGATAAGCATGTTGTAACTTCCTTGTTTCATTGTTTTAGTCAGTGCTCAGCGCGGATAAAGTAATGCCATCATCTTTTTGTCTTTCTTGCTGATTGTCCGATTGATTGGGTTTTCCCAGTCTCCCAGAGTCAGCGTTTTAGCGACGGGATGATGCATGATGGATTTGCGATCGTAATCGGTATAAATCGCCTCGATGGTCCCGAAGGGCGTGAGCATGTTTTGGTCGACTTGCGCGCGGGTCAGCGGGTTCATTTCGCGATTCTGATAAAATTCGTACACCTTCGGTTTATCCCAGGGAATGTTGGCTTTCGGGTGTTGATGCTCATGCATGGCACCCAGTGCGTGGCCAAATTCATGGGTGACGATGACATCGAAATCCTCATGGTCGGTTGTGACCCCAAGGTTCATGGTGGGCCAGTCCGGATGAATGAGTAACGCGTCTGTGCCGAGCATGGAGCTGTTGTCGTTGTTCTTCGTGGCGATACGAATATCGCCTTGCAGATCATCAACGAAATCGAAAGTAAGGTTGATAAACGGTAACCAGCGACTGGCAGCGTCGATGATTTTCTGTTTGTGATCCGCATCGACCTCATCAATGAACGCAATCTTTAAGGTGCGACCATTCGCCCATAGTTTGGAATAGTTGATAAGCGAACGTTTGGAACGGCCGCTATTGCGAGTACCTGCATTCGCCGGAGTTTCATTGATGGCGGCTTCATAGGCCGCTTGATCATCCGGCCATTGAACGAGCGTGCAGTCTTGAAGGGTATTCATGTTTTACTTCTTCCATGAAGTTGTGGTTGGTTTGTTATCAGGCACAGGAAAGTGCGCACCGGAAGAGTAAACGTCTCTCGGTGAGAAGTGGATTTATATATACGTTGGAAGTGTTTCTTGATATGGAAAGTTACCGTGCCAGTATTGCTGGCACGGTGGAGTACTTATCGTTGGCGGGTGATGAAGTCACGAATGCGTTCTGCGGCTTCCACGCATTCTGCCAATGGCGCGACCAGTGCCATCCGTACTCTACCCGCCCCCGGATTGACGCCATCCACGTCACGGGAAAGATAGGAACCCGGCACCACGGTCACGTGCTCTTCGGCGAACAGGTCGCGGCAGAACGCGGCATCATCGCCTTGCACATTCGGCCACAGGTAGAAACTGCCATCCGGACGTTGTACGTCCATCACCGGGCCGAGAATCTCCAGTACCGCGTCGAACTTCTCGCGATACAACGCACGGTTGGCGCGTACATGCACTTCGTCATTCCATGCAGCGACGCTGGCCAGTTGGGTTTGCACCGGCATCGCGCAGCCGTGGTACGTGCGATACAGCAGGAAACCCTTGAGGATGTCGGCGTCGCCGGCGACGAAACCGGAGCGCAGGCCCGGCAGGTTCGAGCGCTTGGACAGGCTGTGGAACACCACGCAACGTTTGAAATCCTTGCGGCCCAGTTCTACGCAAGCGGTGAGCAGGCCTGGCGGCGGAGTTTGCTCATCGAAGTACAGCTCGCTGTAGCACTCGTCCGCAGCGATCACGAAGTCGTATTCGTCAGCCAGGGCGATGAGTTTTTTCAGCACATCGACCGGGATCAGCGCGCCGGTCGGGTTGCCCGGCGAGCACAGGAACAGGATCTGGCAGCGCTTCCAGATGTCCGGCGAAACCGCATCGAAATCCGGGTTGAAGCCGTTCTCGTCGAGGCACGGCAGGTAGTGCGGCTTGGCTCCGGCGAGGAACGCAGCACCTTCGTAGATTTGATAGAACGGGTTCGGGCTGACCACCAGCGCGTCGTCGCCACGGTTGACCACGGTCTGGGTGAACGCGAACAACGCTTCACGGGTACCGTTGACCGGCAGCACGTTGCGCGCCGGGTCGATCCAGCCGCTCGGCACGCCGAAACGACGCTCGCACCAGCCGGCGATGGCTTCGCGCAGGGCTGGAATGCCGAGGGTGGTCGGGTACACCGCCATCTGATCCAGACTGTTTGCCAGCGCCTCCGCGACAAAACCTGGCGAGCGGTGTTTCGGCTCACCGATCGACAGGGCGATCGGGCGTTTGTCCGGGCTCGGCGTGACGGTGCCGAGCAAGGCACGAAGCTTCTCGAACGGGTAGGGCTGGAGCTGGTTCAGAGCGTTGTTCATTGGGGCCTCTTTTAAGTGTGAAAGGGGAGCCATTGTGGCGAGGGGATTTATCCCCGTTCGGCTGCGAAGCAGTCGTAAACCCTGTGCGTGCGGACTTTCAGTCAAATCGCAGTGAATGGTTTTAGGGCCGCTACGCAGCCCAACGGGGATAAATCCCCTCGCCACAGGGGAAAATCATTGATTCAAATACTGATTCGCGAAAGCTTGATATCCGGTTCCTGATTGACGCTCAGTTGCTCAACGATCGCATCCTGCAAACGGCTGCACAGCAACGGGTCGGATAACGGTTGGTTATGCGCGTCGGTGATGAAGAACACGTCTTCCACCCGCTCGCCCAAGGTCGCAATCTTGGCATTCTGCAGCGACAGGTCGAACTCCAGAAAGATCCCGCCGATTCGCGCCAGCAGGCCTGGACGATCCGGTGCGGTGAGTTCCAGCACTGTCACCGGGCGCTGGGCGTCGTTGTGGATCGTCACTTGGGGTGCGAAGGCAAAGTGCTTGAGCTGACGCGGCACGCGACGCTGGATGATCGTCGGATAGTCGTCCGGATTACGCAGCGCTTCGGTCAGGCCTTCGCGGATCTGCTTGACCCGCGCCGGATTGTCGCCGATGGATTCACCTTCGTTATCGAGCACGATGTAGGTGTCGAGGGTGAACTGGCTGCTCGACGTGATAACCCGGGCGTCGTGAATGTTCAGGTTGAGCTGATCCATCGCCGCCACGGTCACGGCGAAGAAGTCATGCTGGTCCGGTGCATAAATGAAGATCTGCGTGCCGCCCTCGAACTCGCGTTGGGTGGTCTCCTTGATCAGCACCAGCGGCCCGCCATCGACCGGCTGCTGCAGGATCGCGTCGCTGTGCCAGGCCACGTCGCCAGCAGTGTGGCGCAGGAAATAGTCATCGCCCAACTGCGCCCACAACTGTTCGACGTCGTCCGGGTCGGTGCCGCCGCGCACCAGAATGTCCAGCGCGGCGCTTTGGGTCTGGCGGATCTGCTCTTCGCGATCCACCGGGTTTTCCAGACCTCGGCGCAGGGCACGCTTGGTTTCGGTGTAGAGCTGGCGCAACAGGCTGGCGCGCCATGAGTTCCACAGCGTCGGGTTGGTGGCGTTGATGTCGGCGACGGTCAACACGTAGAGGTAATCGAGGCGGGTTTCATCGCCAACCGCTTGCGCGAAGTCGTGAATCACCTGCGGGTCGGACAAGTCCTTGCGCTGCGCGGTGGTCGACATCACCAGATGGTTCTGCACCAGCCAGACAATCAGGCGGCTGTCCCACACGGGCAACTGATGGCGCTGGCAGAACGCCTCGGCATCAACCGCACCGATTTCCGAGTGGTCGCCATGCCGGCCTTTACCGATGTCGTGGTACAGGCCCGCCATGTAGATGAGTTCGGGCTTGGGCAGCTTGGCCATGAGCTTGGCGGCCAGCGGGAATTTTTCCGACACCTGGGTGTACTGCAACTTGCGCAGATGTTTGATCAGGTTCAGCGTGTGCGCATCGACTGTGTAAATGTGGAACAAGTCGTGTTGCATCTGCCCGACGATAAAGCCGAATTCCGGCAGATATCGCCCGAGAATGCCGTAACGGTTCATCCGCCGCAGGTTGCGGTGAATGCCGATTTTGCACTTGAACAGCTCGATGAACAGGCTGGTGTTGCGAATGTCGTTACGGAAGTTGTCGTCGATCAGGTGACGGTGCTCGCGCAGCAGACGAATGGTGTCGGCGCGCACGCCTTTGATTTCAGGCTGCTGCGCCATCAGCACGAAAATCTCGAGCATGGCGAACGGCGTGCGGCGGAACACGTTGTCGTTGCGCGCCTCGATATAGCCGTCATGCAACTGGAAGCGCGAGTTGATCGGCTGTGGCGGCGCTTCGTCTTCCGGCGCGAGGATGACCTCTTCGAAGTGCTGGATGATCAGGTCGCTGAGCTGAGCAATGCTCATGACCACGCGGAAATATTGCTGCATGAAGTTTTCGACGGCCTGTTTGGCATCGTCGCCTTCAAAGCCAAGCAAGCCGGCAATGGTGCGCTGATGATCGAACAGCAGCCGATCCTCGGAGCGGCCCGCCAGCATGTGCAGGGCGTAGCGCACTTTCCAGAGGAATTCCTGCGAGGAGGCGAGCAGGGCGTTTTCGCTCTCGACCAGGAAACCTTCGCCGGCTAGGGCGCGCAGGTTGAGCGTGCCGTACTGGCGCCGGGCAACCCAAAGAATCGTCTGGATATCCCGCAGTCCGCCGGGTGAGCCTTTGACGTTGGGTTCCAGGTTGTATTCGGTATCGTTGTACTTGTGGTGACGGGCCTTCTGTTCGGCGCGCTTGGCCAGGAAGAACTCCTTGGCCGGCCACATGTGGGCGGTGCTGGTGACATCGAGCATGCGCTGGCGCAGGCGTTCGGGGCCGCAGATGGTGCGGCTTTCCATCAGGTTGGTGACCACCGTCAGGTCCGCGCGCGCTTCTTCGGCGCACTCATCGACCGAGCGCACACTCTGGCCGACTTCCAGGCCGATGTCCCACAGCAGCGTAAGAAAACGTTCGATGGAGTCGCGGAAAACTTCGTGATCGGCGCTGTCCAGCAGGATCAGCAAGTCGATGTCGGAATACGGGTGCAATTCACCCCGGCCGTAGCCGCCGACCGCGACCAGCGCGATGTCGGCGTCATCGCTCCAGCTGAACTGCTCCCAGGCCTTTTGCAGGATGTTGTCGACGAACCAGGCACGGTCTTCGATCAGGCGGCGGATGTCGCGGCCATTGCGAAAACGCGTGTCGAGCACGTCGCGGGCCTGGCGGATCGCCTTCTTGAACGCTGCAATAGGACTCGCTTTCAGGGCCAGTTCAGCCTGGAACTGGCCGCGGTCGAAGAGTTCGGGATCCACCTGCGGCATCGATTGGCTTTCCTTCTATAAGGCTGGGAGCGTTGAGTGGATCAGGCCGAGACGCGCGGGATGGTGTCGTCGGCGCGCAAGGTGAAGATCTCGTAACCGGTGTCGGTGACCAGCAGGGTGTGTTCCCACTGCGCCGAGAGCTTGCGGTCCTTGGTGATCGCGGTCCAGCCGTCGCCCAATACTTTGGTGTCGGCCTTGCCCTGATTGATCATCGGCTCGATGGTGAAGGTCATGCCAGCCTTCAGCTCCATGCCGGTACCGGCGCGGCCGTAATGGAGGATTTGCGGTTCTTCGTGGAACACCTTGCCGATGCCGTGGCCGCAGAACTCGCGTACCACCGAGAACCCGTTCTTTTCAGCATGCTTCTGGATCACTTCACCGATGTCGCCGAGGCGGCAGCCGGGTTTGACGATCTCGATCGCCTTGTACATGCATTCCTGGGTGATCTGCGACAGGCGCTCGGCCCACACTGGCACTTCGCCGACGTGGAACATGCGGCTGGTGTCGCCGTGGTAGCCGTCTTTGATGACGGTCACGTCGATGTTCAGGGTATCGCCGTTTTTCAGCGGTTTGTCGTTCGGGATGCCGTGGCACACCACGTGGTTGATCGAGGTGCAGATCGACTTCGGATAGCCCTTGTAGTTGAGCGGGGCAGGGATGGCCTGCTGCACATCAACGATGTAGTCATGGCAGATCTGGTTCAGTTGGTCCGTGGTCACGCCTGGTTTGACATGTTCGGCAATCATTTCCAGCACATCGGCGGCCAGTTTGCCGGCGACACGCATGCCAGCGATGTCCTCGGGGGTTTTGAGGTTGACGGTCATACAGGCTCTCTCTGCGCTCGGCGGCGCTTGCTGATACGGATAGGGTGGCAGGTGTGCGTTTTGCGACCCTGAAAAACGCGATTCTAACAGACGGAAGGAGCAAATCCGCGCCTGCGTGCATCGCTTCTCTCTATACAATGGTGCGTTTGAAGCCGATTCCAAGGGGGCTGCGCCCATGTCCTTGGTGCGAATACAGATTTCGGGTTCCGTTTCTGCGCACCCTGTGGTATAAAATGCGCCGCTTTCCGGGGATACCCCGAAAGGCTTAAATCCACACACGTGTCGACACGATGACCTGGGTGCTTTTGGCTTTATGCCACTGGTTGGTCATTGGGATACGTGGAGGCCAAACCCGACTTATTAAGGAACTATCATGTCCCAAGTCAATATGCGCGATATGCTGAAGGCCGGTGTGCACTTCGGTCACCAAACCCGTTACTGGAATCCGAAAATGGGTAAGTACATTTTCGGCGCGCGTAACAAGATTCACATCATCAACCTTGAAAAAACCCTGCCAATGTTCAACGAAGCTCTGACTTTCGTAGAGCGTCTGGCCCAGGGCAAAAACAAGATTCTGTTCGTCGGCACCAAGCGTTCCGCTGGCAAGATCGTTGCTGAAGAAGCAGCACGTTGCGGCTCGCCGTACGTCGATCACCGCTGGTTGGGCGGCATGCTGACCAACTTCAAAACCATTCGTGCTTCCATCAAGCGTCTGCGTGACCTTGAAGTTCAAGCCGAAGACGGTACTTTCGCCAAGCTGACCAAGAAAGAAGCGCTGATGCGCACTCGTGATCTTGAGAAGCTGGATCGTTCGCTGGGCGGCATCAAGGACATGGGCGGTCTGCCAGACGCACTGTTCGTGATCGACGTTGACCACGAGCGCATCGCGATCACCGAAGCCAACAAGCTGGGCATCCCGGTAATCGGCGTTGTCGATACCAACAGCAGCCCGGAAGGCGTTGACTACATCATCCCAGGCAACGATGACGCAATCCGCGCTATCCAGCTGTACATGGGTTCGATGGCTGACGCAGTAATCCGTGGTCGCAACAATGTTGGCGGCGGCACTGTAGAATTCGCAGCTGAAGAAACTCAGGCTGCAGCTGAGTAACTGACGCCCTGGCGTTGACTCAGTAAGCAAAAAGGGGGCTTGGCCCCCTTTTTGCCACCTCGAAAACCATTTGTTGGCGGCGCAGCTACAGGATCTGTAACGTGCAGCAGCTACAAGGTGGGGCTCGGGACGAATTGAACGCCCGTTCGATCGGGTGGAATGGTTGAAAACCTATCCAAGAGGAATTTGAAAATGGCAGCAATTACTGCAGCGTTGGTTAAAGAACTGCGCGAGCGTACCGGCGAAGGCATGATGGATTGCAAGAAAGCCCTGGAAAAGGCTGACGGCGACATCGAAAAAGCCATTGATGACATGCGTGCTTCGGGCGCAATCAAGGCTGCCAAAAAAGCCGGTAACGTAGCAGCTGAAGGCGCTATCGCTCTGAAAGAAGACGGCAAATCTGCCGTTCTGCTGGAAGTGAACTCGCAGACCGACTTCCTGGCTCTGCAGGACGACTTCAAGGCATTTGTTGCTGCAAGCGTTGAAAAAGCGTTCGCCGACAAGCTGACTGATGTTGCTCCGCTGATCGAAGCTCAAGAAGCTGCTCGCCTGGTACTGGTCGGCAAGGTTGGCGAAAACGTCAACATCCGTCGTCTGGTTCGCGTAGAGGGCGACGTTGTTGGTGGCTACCTGCACGGCAACAAGATCGGTGTTGCAGTTGTTCTGAAAGGCGGCAACGTTGAACTGGCCAAAGACATCGCTATGCACGTAGCGGCCAGCAACCCTGAGTTCCTGCTGCCATCGGAAGTTTCGCCTGAAGCTATCGAGCGCGAAAAAGCTGTGTTCCTGCAGCTGAACGAAGAAAAAATCAAAGGCAAGCCAGAAAACATTGTTGAAAATATGGTCAAAGGCCGTATCAGCAAGTTCCTGGCAGAAGCAAGCCTGGTTGAGCAGGCGTTCGTCAAGAACCCTGAAATCAAGGTTGGCGAGCTGGCCAAGAAAGCTGGCGCTGAAATCGTTTCCTTCACTTACTTCAAAGTAGGCGAAGGCATCGAGAAGCCGGTCGACAACTTCGCTGAAGAAGTTGCTGCCCAGCTGGCTGCCGCCAAGCAATAAGACAGTTTTTTCAACTGTCGCCGAAAGAGGCTGCCCGCTCACGCGCGCAGCCTCTTTTCAGATGGGGTGACCAATTTTTATTGGTTTGCACCTGGAACTGACTTACAAAGCCATGTTCCGATGGCGCTGAAGCAGCGCCAAGCTAGAGTGAACGCCAGCTGTAAACAGCTCGCAAAGAATTTTTAAATACGCCGCAGGAGAGATTCGCAATGGCTCAGCAGGGCAGTGGTTATCAGGCTCGCTATAAACGCATTCTACTCAAGCTTAGCGGCGAGGCCCTGATGGGCTCGGAAGAGTTCGGGATCGATCCGAAAGTTCTGGATCGCATGGCGCTGGAAGTCGGCCAACTGGTTGGCATCGGCGTACAGGTCGGTCTGGTGATCGGCGGTGGCAACCTGTTCCGCGGTGAAGCCCTGAGCAAAGCCGGTATGGATCGGGTAACTGGCGACCACATGGGCATGCTGGCCACTGTGATGAACGCCTTGGCCATGCGCGATGCGCTGGAACGCGCCAATATCTCGGCCATCGTCATGTCGGCCATTTCCATGGTCGGTGTGACCGATCACTACGATCGCCGCAAAGCCATGCGTCACCTGAACTCCAAAGACGTGGTAATTTTCGCCGCCGGTACCGGTAACCCGTTCTTCACGACGGATTCGGCTGCGTGCCTGCGCGCAATCGAAATCGATGCTGACGTCGTGCTGAAAGCGACCAAGGTCGATGGCGTCTACACCGCAGATCCGTTCAAAGACCCGCATGCCGAGAAGTTCGATCATCTGACTTATGATGAAGTACTGGATCGCAAGCTGGGCGTGATGGATCTGACCGCTATTTGCCTGTGCCGCGACCACAAGATGCCGTTGCGTGTATTCAACATGAACAAGCCCGGTGCCCTGCTGAACATCGTCCATGGCGGCGCTGAAGGCACCCTGATCGAGGAAGGTCAACAATGATCAACGAAATCAAGAAAGACGCTCAAGAGCGCATGCAGAAATCCCTGGACTCCCTGAACCACGCATTTGGTCAGATTCGTACAGGCAAGGCTCACCCAAGCATTCTGGGTAGCGTGATGGTGCCGTACTACGGCGCAGACACCTCCATCACCCAAGTGGCCAACATCACTGTGAAGGACTCGCGCACCCTGCAGGTCGTGGCCTTCGAGCGCAATATGCTCGCCGCCGTCGACAAGGCTATCCAGAGCGCTGGCCTGAACCTCAACCCGACCAACCTGGGCGAGTTGCTGCTGATTTCCATGCCGGCTCTGACCGAAGAAACCCGCAAGGGCTTCACCAAGCAAGCGCGCAGTGCAGCGGAAGATGCACGTGTTGCGGTGCGAAACATTCGTCGCGATGCTCTGGGCGAACTGAAAAAACTGGTTAAAGACAAAGAAATCAGCGAGGACGAAGAGCGTCGCGCTGCTGCCGATATTCAGAAGCTCACCGACAAGGCTGAAGCTGATATCGATGCGGCCACCAAGCAAAAAGAAGCGGATCTGATGGCCGTATAAGGGTCGAGTTTTAAATGGACAAGACCAAGCAGACTGCGCCGTCCGCGGTGCCGCGCCATGTCGCGATCATCATGGATGGCAACAATCGCTGGGCGAAAAAACGCTTTATGCCAGGTGTCGCCGGGCATAAAGCGGGTGTCGATGCTGTGCGGGCGGTGATCGAGGTGTGCGCTGAGGCCAAGGTTGAAGTATTGACCCTGTTCGCCTTTTCCAGTGAAAACTGGCAGCGTCCGGCCGATGAAGTCAGTGCCTTGATGGATCTGTTCTTCAAGGCGCTGCGTCGTGAGGCCAAGCGCCTCAACGACAACAACATCAGCCTGCGCATCATTGGCGATCGCTCGCGCTTTCATCCTGAGCTTCAGGCTGCAATGCGTGAAGCAGAAGCCATGACCGCAGGTGCCAACCGTTTCATCCTGCAGATCGCCGCCAATTACGGCGGTCAGTGGGATATCGCGCAAGCCGCACAACGTTTGGCGCGTGAAGTCCAGGCCGGGCATCTGCGTCCGGAGGACATCACTCCGGATCTGTTGCAAACCTGTCTGGCAACCGGTGATCTGCCGTTGCCGGACCTGTGTATCCGCACGGGTGGCGAGCACCGCATCAGCAATTTCCTGCTGTGGCAGTTGGCCTACGCCGAACTGTACTTCTCCGACCTGTTCTGGCCGGACTTCAAACACGATGCCATGCGCAATGCGCTGGCCGATTTCGCTTCGCGCCAACGTCGCTTCGGTAGAACGAGCGAACAGGTTGAAGCTGGAGCCCGGGTTTAATGCTTAAACAACGAATCATCACTGCGCTGATCCTGCTGCCGATCGCCTTGTGCGGTTTTTTCCTGCTTGAAGGTTCCGGTTTTGCCCTGTTCATCGGTCTGGTCGTGAGCCTGGGAGGCTGGGAATGGGCACGTCTGGCGGGCTTTACCGCACAATCTTTCCGCGTCGGCTATGCCGCCGTCGTCGCCTTGATGTTGTTCGTCATGTATGTGCTGCCGGGTCTGGCGCCATGGGTGCTGGGGGCTTCGGTGCTTTGGTGGGCGGTGGCGACGTATCTGGTACTGACCTATCCGCGTTCCAGCGAACATTGGTCTACGGCTGCCACCAAGCTGGTCATCGGTCTACTGATTTTGTTGCCGGCCTGGCAAGGGCTGGTGCAGATCAAGCAGTATCCGTTGGGTAACTGGCTGATCATGGCGGTGATGGTGCTGGTGTGGGGCGCTGATATTGGTGCCTACTTTTCTGGCCGTAAATTCGGCAAGCGCAAATTGGCGCCTCAGGTCAGTCCGGGTAAAAGCTGGGAAGGTGTTTATGGTGGTCTGGCATTGAGCCTGGTGATCACCGCCATCGTCGGGCTGGTGCGTGACTGGACCGTTGCCGAACTGCTCAAGGCCTTGATTGGCGCAGCGCTGATCGTCTTTATTTCCGTGGTGGGCGACCTCACCGAGAGCATGTTCAAGCGTCAATCCGGCATCAAAGACAGCAGTAATCTGCTGCCGGGGCATGGCGGTGTGCTTGATCGCATCGACAGTCTGACGGCGGCAATTCCGGTGTTTGCCGTGCTGCTTTGGATGGCTGCACCGTGAGTCGTCCTCAACAGATTACCGTGCTGGGGGCGACTGGCTCGATCGGTCTGAGTACCCTCGACGTCATCGCTCGTCATCCTGAGCGTTATCAGGTTTTCGCCTTGAGTGGTTTCACGCGTCTGAGTGAGCTGCTGGCCCTGTGCGTCCGTCACGTGCCGCAATTTGCCGTAGTGCCGGAAGCGGTCGCTGCTCGTGGCTTGCAGGATGACCTGCGCGCCGCCGGTTTGCCGACCCGCGTGCTGGTCGGGGAGGAGGGCCTGTGTCAGGTTGCTTCCGCTCCAGAAGTCGACGCAGTGATGGCGGCGATCGTCGGTGCTGCGGGCCTGCGCCCGACGCTGGCGGCGGTCGAGGCCGGCAAAAAGATTCTGTTGGCCAATAAAGAAGCGCTGGTAATGTCCGGTGCCTTGTTTATGCAGGCCGTGCGAAAGAGCGGTTCTGTTCTGCTGCCGATCGATAGCGAACACAATGCGATTTTCCAGTGCATGCCACGGGATTTTGCAAGTGGCTTGAGTTCGGTTGGCGTGCGTCGGATTCTTCTGACAGCCTCCGGCGGCCCCTTCCGGCAGACATCGATGGCCGAACTGGCGCATGTTTCACCTGACCAGGCGTGTGCGCATCCGAACTGGTCCATGGGGCGCAAGATCTCCGTGGATTCCGCCAGCATGATGAACAAAGGGCTTGAGTTGATCGAGGCCTGCTGGTTGTTTGATGCCAAGCCGTCGCAGGTTGAAGTGGTGATTCATCCGCAGAGCGTGATCCATTCGCTGGTCGACTATGTCGATGGCTCGGTTCTCGCGCAGTTGGGTAATCCTGATATGCGTACGCCGATTGCCAACGCCTTGGCCTGGCCAGAGCGCATCGACTCGGGTGTGGCGCCGCTGGATCTGTTTGCGGTCGCGCGTCTGGACTTCGAGGCGCCGGATGAACAGCGTTTCCCTTGCCTGCGCCTGGCGCGTCAAGCAGCCGAAGCAGGCGATAGCGCGCCGGCCATGCTGAATGCGGCCAACGAAGTCGCGGTGGCAGCGTTTCTCGATGGGCGGGTTCGCTACCTGGAAATCGCGAGTATCATCGAGGAAGTCTTGAGTCTGGAGCCGGTTGTCGCGCTGGATGATCTCGATGCGGTATTTACCGCTGATGCGAAAGCCCGGGTTCTGGCGGAGCAATGGCTGAATCGGCACGGCCGATAGATTTTGTAACACAATGGCTGCACGCGGCACTGAACAGGTTTGCGGAGAAAGTAGATGAGCGCGCTCTATATGATTGCCGGCACCCTGATCGCTTTGGGTGTACTGGTCACCTTTCACGAATTCGGCCACTTCTGGGTCGCGCGGCGCTGTGGCGTCAAGGTTCTACGTTTTTCCATAGGCTTTGGCATGCCTCTGCTGCGCTGGCACGACAAGCAAGGCACTGAGTTCGTGGTTGCCGCGATTCCGCTGGGTGGCTACGTCAAGATGCTCGATGAGCGTGAAGGCGAAGTCCCGTTCGAGCAGCTTGATCAGTCGTTCAATCGCAAGTCCGTACGCCAGCGTATCGCCATTGTCGCCGCGGGTCCGATTGCCAATTTCCTGCTGGCGCTGGTGTTCTTCTGGGTCCTGGCCATGCTTGGCAGTGAGCAGATACGTCCGGTCATAGGTGCGGTCGAGTCCGGCAGTATTGCCGCCAGGGCCGGTTTGGGTGCGGGTCAGGAAATTGTCGCAGTCGACGGTGAGCCGACTACGGGATGGGCGGCGGTAAACCTGCAGTTGGTGCGTCGCCTGGGGGAAAGCGGCTCATTGCAATTGCTGGTGCGTGAGCAGGGCTCCAATGCTGACTCGCCGCGCGAGTTGATGCTGGATCACTGGCTGAAAGGCGCAGATGAGCCGGATCCGATCCGTTCGCTGGGGATTCGTCCCTGGCGCCCGGCCTTGCCGCCAGTGCTCGCCGAACTTGATCCGAAAGGCCCGGCGCAGGCTGCTGGCCTGAAGACCGGTGATCGCCTGCTGTCTCTTGATGGTCAGGCGCTTAACGACTGGCAGCAAGTGGTTGATACGGTTCGTACGCGTCCTGATACCAAAATCATGCTGCGCGTCGAGCGTGATGGTGCTCCAATCGACGTCCCTGTGACCTTGGCGGCGCGCGGTGAAAGCAAGTCGCCGAGTGGTTATCTGGGCGCAGGCGTCAAAGCTGTCGACTGGCCGCCGGAGATGATTCGCGAGGTCAGTTATGGGCCTTTGGCCGCGATTGGCGAGGGCGCCCGACGTACTTGGACCATGAGCGTTCTGACGCTCGATTCACTGAAGAAAATGCTGTTCGGCGAGCTCTCGGTAAAAAACTTGAGTGGACCGATAACCATTGCTAAAGTGGCGGGCGCTTCTGCCCAGTCGGGTGTCGCTGATTTCCTGAATTTCCTTGCTTATCTGAGTATTAGCCTGGGCGTTCTGAATTTGCTGCCCATTCCTGTACTGGATGGGGGGCATTTGTTGTTTTATCTGATCGAGTGGGCGCGTGGTCGTCCCTTGTCGGATCGGGTGCAAGGTTGGGGGATACAGATCGGTATCAGTTTGGTGGTCGGGGTGATGTTGCTTGCTCTGGTCAACGATCTGGGTCGACTGTAACGCTTCGCTGAATTGCGAATCTGCCGCATTTTGCGGCAGTTTGTTTATTGCCAGTTGGAATAAGAAAGGACTTCATGAAACGTCTGCTGCTAACTGCGGTTCTCACCGTATTGATGATCGCCGAAGTTCACGCCGAGTCCTTCACTATCTCTGATATTCGCGTCAATGGCCTCCAGCGGGTCTCCGCGGGTAGTGTCTTTGGTGCCTTGCCGTTGAACGTCGGCGAGCAGGCGGATGATCGTCGCCTGGTGGAATCCACTCGTGCGTTGTTCAAAACCGGTTTCTTTCAAGATATCCAGCTGGGCCGCGAAGGCAACGTTCTGGTAATCACGGTTGTCGAGCGCCCATCCGTCGCCAGTATCGAGATCGAAGGCAACAAGGCGATCTCCACTGAAGACCTGATGAAGGGCCTCAAGCAATCCGGTCTGGCCGAAGGCGAGATCTTCCAGCGCGCCACCCTTGAGGGTGTGCGTAACGAACTGCAACGTCAGTACGTCGCGCAAGGTCGTTACTCGGCTACCGTCGATACCGAAGTGGTCTCGCAGCCGCGTAACCGCGTTGGTCTGAAAGTGAAGATCAACGAAGGCACCGTTGCCGCCATTCAGCACATCAACGTGGTAGGCAACACGGTTTTCCCTGAAGAAGACCTGACCGACCTGTTCGAACTGAAAACCACCAACTGGCTGTCGTTCTTCAAGAACGATGACAAGTACGCCCGTGAAAAGCTGTCCGGTGACCTGGAGCGTCTGCGTTCCTACTACCTGGACCGTGGCTATATCAACATGGATATCGCTTCGACCCAGGTGTCCATCACTCCGGACAAGAAGCACGTCTACATCACTGTCAACGTCACCGAAGGCGAGAAGTACACCGTTCGTGACGTCAAACTCAGTGGTGACCTGAAAGTCCCTGAAGACCAGGTCAAGTCGCTGTTGCTGGTGCAGAAAGGCCAGGTGTTCTCGCGCAAGCTGATGACCACCACCTCGGAACTGATCACCCGTCGTCTGGGTAACGAGGGTTACACCTTCGCCAACGTCAACGGCGTGCCGCAGCCGCACGATGATGACCACACTGTGGACATCCTGTTTGCTGTCGACCCGGGCAAGCGTGCCTACGTAAACCGTATCAACTTCCGTGGCAACACCAAGTCGGAAGACGAAGTGCTGCGTCGTGAAATGCGTCAGATGGAAGGCGGCTGGGCTTCGACCTACCTGATCGACCAATCCAAGACCCGTCTTGAGCGTCTGGGCTTCTTTAAGGAAGTCAACGTTGAAACCCCGGCTGTGCCAGGTGTCGACGACCAGGTGGACGTTAACTACAGCGTTGAAGAGCAAGCGTCCGGTTCGATCACCGCCAGTGTCGGTTTCGCCCAGAGTGCTGGTCTGATCCTCGGTGGTTCGATCACCCAGAACAACTTCCTCGGTACCGGTAACCGCGTCAGCGTCGGCCTGACCCGCAGCGAATACCAGAGCCGCTACAACTTCGGCTATGTTGACCCGTACTGGACCGCCGATGGCGTGAGCCTGGGTTACAACGCGTTCTATCGCACCACCGACTACAAAGACCTCGATGTTGACGTAGCCAGCTATGCGGTAGACAGCCTGGGTGCCGGCGTGAACGTTGGCTACCCGATCAGTGAGACTTCGCGTCTGACCTTCGGTCTGTCCGCTCAACAGGACAAGATCAAGACCGGTACCTACACCGTTGACGAGATTTTCGACTTCGTAAACAAGGAAGGCGATCAGTATCTGAACTTCAAGGCTTCGGCCGGCTGGTCCGAGTCGACGCTGAACAAAGGCGTATTGCCTACCCGTGGCCGTTCCCAGAGCCTGACCCTGGAAACCACCATTCCGGGCAGCGATCTGTCGTTCTACAAACTTGATTACCGCGGTCAGCTGTTCCAGCCGATCAGCGAGAACTACACCCTGCGTCTGCACACCGAGCTGGGTTATGGCGACGGTTACGGTTCGACTGACGGCTTGCCGTTCTATGAAAACTACTATGCTGGTGGTTTCAACTCGGTTCGTGGCTTCAAGGACAGCACCCTCGGCCCTCGCAGTACGCCGAGTAAAGGTACTAACCCGGGCACGTTGGCTGACCCGGACCAGGATCCACTGCCGTTCGGTGGTAACGTCCTGATCCAGGGTGGTGTCGAGGTTCTGTTCCCGCTGCCATTCGTCAAGGATCAGCGTTCCCTGCGTACTTCGGTATTCTGGGATGTCGGTAACGTATTTGACTCCAAGTGCTCGGACACTACGAACGCTAACGGTTCCAAGTCGAACACTCAGTGCAACGACATCAGCCTGAGCAACATGGCCAGTTCCGTCGGTGTGGGTGTGACCTGGGTCACCGCACTGGGTCCTCTGAGCTTCGCGTTGGCCATGCCGATCAAGAAACCGGATGACGCTGAAACTCAAGTGTTCCAATTCTCCCTCGGCCAGACGTTCTAAGCGTCTGACCCAAGATAACGACAATGGATTTTGTAGGAGTGCATCGTGCGTAAGTTGACTCAATTGGTTCTCCTGGCCTCCTTGATGGTGGCAGGCCCGGCATTTGCCGACATGAAAATCGCCGTTCTGAACTATCAGATGGCACTGCTGGAATCCGACGCGGCGAAGAAATACGCCGTGGATGCCGAGAAGAAGTTCGGTCCGCAACTGACCAAACTGAAAACCCTGGAAAGCAGTGCCAAGGGTATTCAGGATCGTCTGATGGCCGGTGGCGACAAGATGCAGCAAGGTGAGCGTGAGCGTCTGGAGCTGGAATTCAAGCAAAAGGCCCGTGACTTCCAGTTCCAGTCCAAGGAATTGAACGAAGCCAAAGCTGTTGCCGACCGCGAAATGCTCAAGCAACTGAAGCCGAAACTGGATAGCGCAGTGGAAGAAGTCATCAAGAAAGGTGGTTTTGACCTGGTGTTCGAGCGTGGCGCAGTGATCGATGTCAAACCTCAGTACGACATCACGCGCCAGGTTATCGAGCGCATGAATCAGCTGAAGTAACCCATGACCGTGACTATCAAACTCGGCCAGTTGGCCGAGTTCCTCGGCGCCACCCTGCGTGGCGACCCGGAGAAGCAAATTACTGGGCTAGCCACTTTGCAAGAGGCTGGCCCAGCTCAGTTGAGCTTTCTGGCAAATCCTCAATATCGCAAATACCTGGCGGGTTCTCAGGCAGCAGCTCTGTTGCTCAAGGAAGCCGACGCCGAAGGTTTTGCCGGTAATGTGCTGGTGGTGCCGGATCCCTATCTGGCGTACGCGCGTATCTCCCACTTGTTCGATCCCAAGCCAAAAGCCACTGTGGGTATTCATCCCTCAGCGGTGATTGCGGCGGACGCAGTGGTTGATCCAAGCGCCAGCATCGGCCCTTTCGTGGTTATCGAAGCGGGTGCACGGATTGCTGCGCAAGTGACGCTGGGCGCGCATTGCTTTGTCGGTGCCCGCAGCGAAATTGGTGAGGGCGGCTGGCTTGCGCCGCGCGTAACGCTGTATCACGACGTGCGCATCGGCAAACGTGTGGTTATTCAGTCGGGTGCTGTACTCGGTGGTGAGGGCTTCGGCTTTGCCAACGAAAAAGGCATCTGGCAGAAAATCGCTCAGATCGGTGGCGTGACCATCGGCGACGATGTCGAAATCGGCGTGAATACTGCCATCGACCGCGGCGCACTGGCCGATACCGTGATCGGCAATGGTGTGAAACTCGACAACCAGATCCAGATCGCACACAACGTCCAGGTCGGTGATCACACCGCCATGGCCGCCTGCGTCGGGATCTCCGGCAGCACCAAAATCGGCAAGCATTGCATGCTCGCTGGCGGTGTTGGCCTGGTCGGTCACATTGACATTTGCGACAACGTTTTCCTGACCGGGATGACCATGGTGACCCACTCGATTACCGAGCCTGGCGCCTATTCTTCCGGCACAGCCATGCAACCGGCTGCCGAATGGCGCAAAAGCGCGGCACGCATCCGTCAGCTCGATGACATCGCGCGACGTTTGAAACAGCTGGAAAAGCGCGTAGGGGAAGTGACCCCTGACGGCAATGCTTCATCAGATGGCTGATACCATTTCCATATCAAGTGTGCACAGCCTCTAGACTGCCTCCTTGATTTGCTAGAGGAGTGCGCGTCAGTCGCGCTCCCAATCTTTACATAGGCTTCCCCCCGAAATGATGGACATCAACGAGATTCGCGAATACCTGCCTCACCGTTACCCGTTCCTGCTGGTGGACCGGGTGGTGGAACTGGACACTGAAGGCAAGCGCATTCGCGCCTACAAGAATGTCAGCATCAACGAACCGTTCTTCAATGGTCACTTCCCGGCGCATCCAATCATGCCAGGCGTTCTGATCATTGAGGCAATGGCTCAGGCTGCCGGGATCCTCGGTTTCAAAATGCTCGACGTCAAACCGGCCGACGGCACCCTGTATTACTTCGTCGGTTCCGACAAGCTGCGCTTCCGCCAGCCAGTCAAACCGGGCGACCAGTTGATTCTTGAAGCTACGTTCATCAGCTGCAAGCGCAAGATCTGGAAGTTCGAGTGCCAGGCTTCGGTTGACGGCAAACCGGTCTGCTCCGCCGAAATCATCTGTGCGGAACAAAAAGTATGAGTTTGATTGACCCTCGCGCAATCATCGATCCGTCGGCCATTCTGGCTGACGGCGTCGAGGTCGGCCCATGGTCGATCATCGGCGCAGGTGTGGAAATCGGCGAGGGTACCGTGATCGGGCCGCATGTAATCCTCAAAGGCCCGACCCGCATCGGCAAGCACAATCGCATCTACCAGTTTTCCTCGGTAGGCGAAGACACGCCCGATCTGAAGTACAAAGGTGAAGAAACCCGCCTGGTCATCGGTGACCACAATGTCATCCGTGAAGGCGTTACGATTCACCGTGGCACCGTTCAGGATCGCTCGGAAACCACGCTGGGCGATCACAACCTGGTCATGGCCTATGCCCACATCGGTCACGACAGCGTCATCGGCAACAACTGCATTCTGGTCAACAACACTGCGTTGGCCGGGCATGTGCACGTTGATGACTGGGCAATCCTCTCCGGTTTCACCCTGGTTCACCAGTACTGCCACATCGGCGCCCACAGCTTCTCCGGCATGGGCACCGCCATTGGCAAGGACGTTCCGGCATTCGTCACGGTGTTCGGCAATCCGGCGGAAGCGCGCAGCATGAACTTCGAAGGCATGCGCCGTCGCGGTTTCAGCGAAGACGCGATTCACACCCTGCGTCGCGCCTACAAAACCGTCTATCGCCAAGGACTGACGGTCGAGCAGGCACTGGCCGAACTGGCCGAACCTGCGGCTCAGTTCCCGGAAGTCGCGATATTCCGTGACTCCATTCAGTCGTCGACTCGCGGCATCACCCGCTGATCATGGCCAATCTGCGTATTGCGCTGGTGGCGGGTGAGGCTTCCGGTGACATTCTCGGCGCCGGTCTCATGCGCGCGCTCAAGAATCAGCATCCGGCGGTCGAGTTCATCGGTGTCGGCGGTCCGTTGATGCAGGCCGAGGGCCTGACTTCGTACTTTCCCATGGAGCGCTTGTCGGTCATGGGCCTGGTGGAAGTGCTCGGGCGCCTGCGCGAGCTGCTCAAGCGCCGCAAAGACCTGATCGCCACGCTGATCGCTGAAAAACCCGATGTATTCATCGGTATCGATGCCCCGGATTTCAACCTCAATATCGAACTCAAGCTGCGTCAGGCCGGGATCAAAACCGTGCATTACGTCAGTCCTTCGGTGTGGGCGTGGCGGCAGAAGCGCGTACTGAAGATCCGCGAAGGCTGCGATCTGATGCTTACGCTGTTGCCGTTTGAAGCCAAATTCTACGAAGAGAAAGGCGTTCCGGTGCGGTTTGTCGGTCACACGCTGGCCGATACCATCCCGCTGGAAGCTGATCGGGCTGCTGCGCGTGCTGAGTTGGGCTTGCCCGATGGGCCGCTGGTGGCGTTGATGCCGGGCAGCCGTGGCGGCGAAGTCGGCCGGCTGGGGGCACTTTTTCTCGATACCGCCGAGCGCCTGCGTGCCATGCGTCCGGGTTTGCGCTTCGTCATTCCGTGCGCCAATGCCGAGCGTCGCGCTCAGCTTGAAGAGCTGCTTGTCGGTCGCGATCTGCCGGTGACCTTGCTCGACGGCAAGTCGCATCTGGCCCTGGCTGCCTGCAATGCCGTGCTGATCGCCTCCGGCACAGCCACCCTTGAGGCGCTGTTATACAAGCGCCCGATGGTGGTGGCTTATCGTTTGGCGCCGCTGACGTTCTGGATCCTCAAGCGCATGGTCAAGAGCCCGTACGTGTCCTTGCCGAATCTGCTGGCCCAGCGTTTGCTGGTCCCGGAATTGTTGCAGGATGATGCGACGGTTGAGGCACTGGCGCAGACGCTGTCGCCCCTTATCGAAGGTGGTGAAGAACAGACGCGCGGCTTCGACGAAATCCATCGCACGCTGCGGCTGGACGCTTCCAATCAGGCGGCGGACGCCGTCCTTAACCTGATCGGTCAATCACGATGAGCAAGACAAGCATGCAAATGGGCCTGGATTTCACCTTGGTCGCCGAAGTCGAAGAGTTGGTGGCCGGCGTCGATGAAGTCGGTCGCGGTCCGTTGTGCGGTGCCGTGGTGACGGCAGCGGTGATCCTCGATCCGAATCGGCCGATTCTCGGTCTGAATGATTCCAAGAAACTCACCGAAGCCAGGCGCGAAAAGCTCTACGACGAGATTATCGAGAAATCCCTGAGTTGGTGCATCGCCCGCGCCGAAGTCGAAGAAATCGATGAGCTGAACATTTTGCACGCGACCATGCTCGCCATGCAGCGCGCGGTGGCCGGCCTGCACATCCAGCCGAAACTGGCGATGATCGACGGCAACCGCTGCCCCCAATTGCCGATGCGCGCCGAAGCGGTGGTGCAAGGCGACGGCAAGGTGCCGGCGATTGCTGCCGCGTCGATTCTGGCCAAAGTCAGCCGTGACCGTGAAATGGCCGCGTTTGAACTGATCTATCCGGGTTACGGCATCGGTGGTCACAAAGGCTACCCGACGCCCGTTCATCTGGAAGCGTTGGTGCGACTCGGCCCGACGCCGATTCACCGCCGCTCGTTTGCCCCGGTACGTCAGGCTTACGAGGCATTGGAAGGCCTGACGCAGGTTTAGTCGCAAGGCTGATGTTTTGTTCGAGGCCCGGTACAATCCGGGCCTTGTTGTCTCTATGTAACTGGACAGGATCACTATGCCGGCTTCATTCGTTCATCTACGCCTGCACACTGAATACTCGCTGGTCGACGGGCTGGTGCGGATCAAGCCGCTGGTTAAAGCGCTGACCGCCATGAACATGCCGGCGGTCGCGGTCACCGACCAGAACAACATGTGTTCGCTGGTCAAATTTTATAAAAACACCATGGGCGCAGGCATCAAGCCGATCTGCGGCGCCGACCTGTGGCTGTCGAACAAGGACCCGGACGCACCGCTGAGCCGGCTCAGCCTGCTGGTGATGAACGCCAAGGGTTATCGCAACCTGACTGAGTTGATCTCGCGCGGCTTCATCGAAGGCCAACGCAACGGCATGATCATTGTCGAGCGCCAGTGGGTCGCCGAAGCCAATGAAGGCCTGATCATGCTGTCCGCCGCCAAAGAAGGCGAGATCGGCATGGCCCTTATCGGTGGCAACCCGGCGGAAGCCGAAGCCTTGGCGCGCGAGTGGATGACGGTGTTCCCGGATCGTTTCTATCTGGAAATCCAGCGCACCAATCGCCCCAACGATGAAGAGCAACTGCACGGCGCTGTGGCACTGGCCGACAAACTCGGCGCGCCGCTGGTGGCGAGTAACGATGTGCGCTTCATCAAGCAGGAAGATTTTGCCGCCCACGAAACCCGCGTGTGCATCGGTGAGGGCCGCGCCCTCGACGATCCGCGGCGTTCGAAAAATTACAGCGACCAGCAATACCTGAAAAGCGCCGAGGAAATGATCGAGCTGTTCAGCGATATTCCCGACGCGATTGAAAACACCGTCGAGATCGCCAAACGCTGCAACATCGACGTGAAACTGGGCACGCACTTCCTGCCCAACTTCCCGATCCCCGATGGCATGACCATCGACGAATATTTCCGCAAAGTGTCGTTCGACGGTCTCGAAGAACGACTGGCGGTACTGCTGCCCAAAGACACCACCGAAGACTACGAAGCCAAGCGTCAGGTCTATGTCGACCGCTTGAATTTCGAGCTGGATATCATCATCCAGATGGGCTTCCCCGGTTACTTCCTCATCGTTATGGACTTTATCCAGTGGGCCAAGAGCAACGGCGTACCGGTAGGTCCGGGCCGTGGTTCGGGTGCCGGATCGCTGGTGGCCTACGTGCAGAAGATCACCGACCTCGACCCGCTGGAATACGACCTGCTGTTCGAACGTTTCCTTAACCCGGAACGGGTATCGATGCCCGACTTCGACGTCGACTTCTGCATGGACGGCCGTGACCGAGTCATCGATTACGTGGCCGAAAAGTACGGCCGCAACGCGGTAAGCCAGATCATCACGTTCGGTTCCATGGCCGCCAAGGCTGTGGTGCGGGACGTGGCGCGGGTGCAGGGCAAGTCCTACGGCTTGGCCGATCGTCTGTCGAAGATGATTCCGTTCGAAGTCGGCATGACCCTGGAAAAAGCCTACGAGCAGGAAGAAATCCTGCGTGACTTCATCAAGGTCGATGAAGAAGCGGCGGAAATCTGGGAGATGGCGCGCAAGCTTGAAGGCGTTGTGCGTAACGTCGGTAAACACGCCGGTGGCGTGGTGATCGCGCCGACCAAGCTGACCGACTTCTCGCCGATCTATTGCGACGAGGCCGGTGACGGCCTGGTAACCCAGTTCGACAAGGACGACGTTGAAGCCGCCGGTCTGGTGAAGTTCGACTTCCTCGGTCTGCGTACTCTGACGGTAATCGACTGGGCGCTGAAGACCATCAACCGCGACCGCGCCAAGGTCGACGAGCCGCCGCTGGACATCGCGTTCATTCCGCTCGACGACAAACCGACGTACACGCTGCTGCAAAAAGCAGAAACCACGGCGGTATTCCAGCTTGAGTCGCGAGGCATGAAAGAGCTGATCAAAAAGCTCAAGCCCGACTGCCTTGAAGACTTGATCGCACTCGTGGCCCTGTTCCGTCCGGGCCCGCTGCAATCGGGCATGGTTGATGACTTTATCAACCGTAAGCACGGTCGCGCCGAGTTGGCGTACCCGCACTCCGACTATCAGTACGAAGGCCTCAAGCCAGTATTGGCGCCAACGTACGGCATCATCCTGTATCAGGAACAGGTGATGCAGATTGCCCAGGTCATGGCCGGTTACACCCTCGGTGGTGCGGACATGCTGCGGCGGGCGATGGGTAAGAAAAAACCCGAAGAGATGGCCAAGCAGCGCGGCGGTTTCATTGAGGGTTGCAAGACCAACAATATCGACGCCGACCTCGCCGGTAACATTTTCGACCTGGTGGAAAAATTCGCCGGTTACGGCTTCAACAAGTCTCACTCCGCCGCTTACGGTCTGGTGTCGTATCAGACTGCCTGGCTGAAAACCCATTACCCGGCGCCGTTCATGGCCGCGGTACTGTCGGCGGACATGCACAACACCGACAAGGTCGTGACCTTGATCGAAGAAATTCGCACGATGAAGCTGCGTCTCGACGCGCCGGATGTGAATACTTCGGAGTTCAAGTTCACGGTGAACGACGATGGCCGCATTGTTTACGGCCTCGGCGCGATCAAAGGCGTTGGTGAAGGCCCGGTCGAGGCGATCACCGAAGCGCGTCAGGCCGGTCCGTTCAAGGATCTGTTCGACTTCTGCGCGCGGGTCGACCTCAAACGCATCAACAAGCGCACCCTCGACGGTCTGATCCGCAGCGGTGCACTGGATCGTCTCGGCCCGTTCTTCCACGATGAGCAAAAGGCTTACCAGGCCAACATCGACCGTAACCGTGCTGTGTTGCTGGCGGCGATGGAAGAAGCGATCAAGTCGGCTGAACAGACCGCGCGCACTCACGACAGTGGTCACAGCGATCTGTTTGGCGGGTTGTTTGTCGAGGAAGACGCCGACGTTTACGCCGTGCATCGCAAGGCCAAGGAGATGACCCTCAAGGAGCGCCTCAAAGGTGAGAAAGACACCTTGGGCCTGTACCTGACCGGTCACCCGATCGATGAATACGAAGGCGAGATTCGCCGTTTCGCCCGTCAACGCATCATCGACCTGAAGCCTGCGCGCGATACCCAGACCGTGGCGGGGATGATCATTGCCCTGCGCGTGATGAAGAACAAAAAGGGCGACAAGATGGGCTTCATCACCCTCGACGACCGCTCCGGGCGAATCGAGGCGTCGCTGTTTGCCGAAGCTTTCCATTCCGCGCAGTCGCTGTTACAGACCGACGCGATGGTGGTGGTCGAAGGCGAAGTCAGTAACGACGACTTCTCCGGTGGCCTGCGTCTGCGGGTCAAGCGCGTGATGAGCATGGAAGATGCGCGCACCAACCTCGCCGAAAGCCTGCGCCTGAAGTTGCAAACCCAGGACCTGAAAGGCGATCAGCTACGCTGGCTGGGGGATTTGCTCAAGCGCCATCGCGGTGCATGCCCGATCACCATGGAGTACACCAGCCCGGATGCGAAGACCTTGCTGCAGTTCGGCGAGACCTGGCGAATCGACCCGGCAGATGCCTTGATTCAGGCTCTGCGTGACCAGTTCGGGCGAGACAACGTCTTCCTCCAATACCGTTGACCGGCGAGCGCCATCATGGCGCCCGCCCGCAACCTGAATTTTTAATCTCGACCTCAGCGCGCCTCTCCCTTAAGGTAGGGCGCGAATAGACAACCGGCCGGCCCAAGCTCATTTGGGACACGACCCAAGACGGACGCCTATGAACCCGAATTTTCTAGATTTCGAACAGCCGATCGCCGACCTGCAAGCCAAGATCGAAGAGTTGCGCTTGGTCGGTAATGACAATTCGCTGAATATCGGCGATGAGATCTCCCGCCTGCAGGACAAGAGCAAAACGCTGACCGAAGACATCTTTGGCAAGCTGACCAGCTGGCAGATCGCTCGCCTGGCGCGTCACCCGAAACGCCCGTACACCCTGGACTACATCGAGCACATCTTCACCGAGTTCGACGAACTGCACGGCGACCGTCACTTCTCCGACGACGCTGCAATCGTTGGTGGTATTGCTCGTCTGGACGACCAGCCGGTGATGATCATCGGTCACCAGAAGGGCCGCGAAGTGCGCGAGAAGGTACGCCGCAACTTCGGTATGCCGCGTCCGGAAGGCTACCGCAAGGCCTGCCGCCTGATGGAAATGGCCGAGCGCTTCAAAATGCCGATCCTGACCTTCATCGACACTCCGGGTGCTTACCCAGGTATCGACGCTGAAGAGCGCAACCAGAGCGAAGCCATCGCCTGGAACCTGCGTGTGATGTCGCGTCTGAAGACCCCGATCATCGCCACCGTCATCGGTGAAGGTGGTTCCGGCGGTGCTCTGGCGATTGGCGTCTGCGATCAGCTGAACATGCTGCAGTACTCGACCTACGCGGTGATCTCGCCGGAAGGTTGCGCATCGATTCTGTGGAAAACCGCCGAAAAAGCACCGGATGCTGCCGAAGCGATGGGCATCACCGCCGAGCGCCTGAAAGGCCTGGGTATCGTCGACAAGGTGATCGGCGAGCCTCTGGGCGGTGCGCACCGTGATCCGGCGACTGCTGCCGCATCGATCCGTGCGGAGCTGAGCTCGCAACTGGCGATGCTGAAGAAGTTCGATAACGAAGCACTGCTGAAGCGCCGTTATGATCGACTGATGAGCTACGGCCTCTAAGTCGAAGCGCGATACCCATGTGGGAGCGAGCCTGCTCGCGAAAGCGGTATAACACTCGACGAATGAGTTGAATGTTAAACCGTCTTCGCGAGCAGGCTCGCTCCCACATTTGTTTGGGGCAAAGAGATAGCTATGGGTCAGTCCATGATTGATTTGCCTTCACGGCTTTTGCGCAACCTGGAGCCTTGGCGCAACGCCGCGCATTGGCGCATCGCCTTCTCCGGTGGTCTCGATTCCACCGTCCTGCTGCATCTGCTTGCTCAACTCGCCAAAACCGAACCCCTCCCGACGCTCAGTGCTATCCATATCCATCACGGCCTCCAGGCTGCGGCTGATGCGTGGCCGCAACATTGCCAGTCCGTCTGCGATGCGCTGGGTGTGCCGTTGCGGATCGAACGGGTGACTGTGAAACCCGGAGCAAGTCTGGAGCAGGCAGCGCGGGATGCGCGATATGCGGTGTTCAGTGCGCTTACGCAAGTTGATGACGTACTGCTGACCGGTCAGCATCGCGATGATCAAGCGGAAACGCTGTTGTTCCGGTTATTGCGTGGCGCTGGCGTGCGCGGGTTGTCAGGGATGCCGAAGCAACGACCGGTGGGGCAGGGCACGTTGATTCGTCCGTTGCTGGATGTCTCGCGGGCCGAGCTGGAAGCTTATGCGCAGGCTCAGCAATTGCAGTGGATAGAAGACCCGTCGAATCAGGACCGGCAATTTTCGCGCAACTACCTGCGTCATCAAGTCATGCCGCTGCTGACCGGGCGCTGGCCGCAAGCGCAGGCGAGCATGGCCCGCAGCGCCGCGCATCTGCGTGAGGCGCAAGGCTTGCTTGATGAGTTGGCAAAAATCGATCTGGCGCAGGCCGCGACGGCTCATGATTTCCAATGGCTGGGATTGCCGTCGCTTGAGCTGGCGCCGCTCGCAGCGCTCTCCGCAGCCCGCCAGCGAAATGCTCTCGGTCATTGGCTCGAGCCGTTGACTCGACTACCTGAGACTGACCATTGGTCGGGTTGGTCGAGTCTGTGCGAAGCCGCTGGCGATGCTTCACCCCTCTGGCGTCTGGCCGATGGCCAGTTGCATCGCAGCGCCGGTCGTGTGTGGTGGCTCAGTGGCGACTGGCTGCGCGCGCCAGTGATCGGCGCTGAGTGGCAGGCGCCATCTTCAGCGCTACGCTTGCCCGATAACGGGTGTGTCATGTTCAGCGGGCAGACTCCTTGCGGGCCATTGCACATCGCTTATCGTCAGGGCGGTGAAGTGCTGCATCTGGCTGATCGCGGCCACCGCGACCTCAAGCGCCTGCTCAACGAGCGTGCCGTGCCGAGCTTCCTGCGTGGCAGATTGCCGCTGCTGTTTCGCGGTGCAGAATTGCTCGCGGTGGCGAACCTGCCGAGTCTTGATGGCAATGTGCGGGAAGGCTGGAAATTGCATTGGCAGCCAACAGACGAAGATCAAGGTTTGAGATGAAAGGGGCATTCCGGTAGACTACGCTCCCTTCTTGATACAACTTCTGTGGATTCGCCTGAATTGCAGGAGTTGCCGATTACCAAGCAGTCTTTGCTGGGCGATTCCAAAAAATGTGTAGCGAGCAACGTACCGGTGTTTCCACTGCCGGTCTGTCCCAACGCGGCGGTTTTTTTGAAAGGTGCACTGTGATTAATGCAGGTGATCGGGGGCTTCGGCCTTCCTTCGCTTTCCCCGGCGGCTCGGACCGCTTTAACGCAGACTTCTAGGGTTTTTCATGACGCGCTACATATTCGTCACGGGCGGTGTTGTTTCTTCTTTGGGGAAAGGCATTGCATCGGCTTCATTGGCAGCCATCCTGGAGGCGCGGGGACTTAAGGTCACCATGCTGAAGCTGGATCCGTACATCAACGTTGACCCGGGCACCATGAGCCCGTTCCAGCACGGTGAAGTGTTCGTCACCCACGACGGCGCCGAGACCGACCTGGACCTGGGCCACTACGAGCGGTTCATCCGCACGACCATGACCCAGAACAACAACTTCACCACGGGCCGTGTCTACGAGCACGTGCTGCGCAAAGAGCGCCGTGGTGACTACCTGGGTGCAACCATCCAGGTGATTCCGCACATCACCGACGAAATCAAGCGCCGCATCATCAAGGGTGCCGGTGACGCTGACGTGGCGATGGTTGAAATCGGTGGCACCGTCGGTGACATCGAGTCGCAACCGTTCCTCGAAGCCATCCGTCAACTGCGTTTCGAAGTCGGCGCCAAGCGCGCGATGCTGATGCACCTGACGCTGGTGCCGTACATCGCCACCGCTGGCGAGACCAAGACCAAGCCAACTCAGCACTCGGTAAAAGAGCTGCGTTCGATCGGCCTGCAGCCAGACGTGCTGGTGTGCCGTTCCGATCACCCGATCGACATCTCGTCGCGTCGCAAGATCGCTCAGTTCACCAACGTTGAAGAACGTGCGGTGATTGCGCTGGAAGACGCCGACACCATCTACAAGATCCCGGGCATTCTGCACTCGCAGGGTCTGGACGATTTCGTCGTTGAGCGTTTCGGTCTGCAATGCGGCAGCGCTGATCTGTCCGAGTGGGAAGCGGTGGTTGACGCCAAGCTGAACCCGGAGCACGAAGTGACCATCGCGATGGTCGGCAAGTACATGGAACTGCTGGACGCCTACAAGTCGCTGATCGAAGCGATGAGTCACGCCGGCATCAGCAACCGCACCAAGGTCAACCTGCGCTACATCGATTCCGAAGACATCGAAAATCAGGGCACTGCGCTGCTCGAAGGTGTCGACGCGATTCTCGTACCGGGCGGCTTCGGTCTGCGTGGCGTGGAAGGCAAGATCACTGCCGTTCAATACGCTCGCGAAAACAAGGTTCCGTACCTGGGCATCTGCCTCGGCATGCAAGTGGCGGTCATCGAATTTGCCCGTAACGTGATGGGCTGGAAAGACGCCAACTCCACCGAGTTCGACCGCGCCAGCGGCCACCCGGTTGTGGGTCTGATCACCGAGTGGGAAGACGCGACCGGCGCCGTTGAAGTGCGTACCGAAACGTCCGATCTGGGCGGCACCATGCGCCTTGGCGCTCAGGATTGCCTGCTCGAAGCCGGCTCCAAGGTGCACGATTGCTACGGCAAGGACGTGATCGTCGAGCGTCACCGTCACCGTTACGAAGTGAACAACAACCTGCTGCCACAAATCATCGAAGCCGGCCTGAAAATCTCCGGTCGTTCCGCTGATGCAGCCTTGGTTGAAGTGGTTGAAGCACCGGATCATCCATGGTTCGTCGCCTGCCAGTTCCACCCTGAGTTCACCTCGACACCACGCGATGGCCATCCGCTGTTCAGCGGTTTCGTCAAAGCAGCGTTGGCTCAACACCAGAAGAAGGCGTAAACCCGATGGCACAGAAGATCATCCGCGTCGGCGACATCGAGATTGCCAACGACAAACCCATGGTGCTGTTCGGCGGCATGAACGTGCTGGAAAGCCGCGACATGGCCATGCAGGTTTGCGAAGAGTACGTGAAGGTCACCGAGAAACTCGGTATCCCTTACGTGTTCAAGGCCAGTTTCGACAAGGCCAACCGGTCTTCTGTGACCTCGTATCGTGGTCCTGGCCTGGAAGAGGGCATGCGCATCTTCCAGGACATCAAACAAGCCTTCGGCGTGCCGATTATCACCGACGTTCACGAGCCTGAGCAGGCCGCGGTCGTCGCTGAAATCTGCGACATCATTCAACTGCCGGCCTTCCTGTCGCGCCAGACCGATCTGGTCGTTGCGATGGCCAAGACCAATGCAGTCATCAACATCAAGAAAGCCCAGTTCCTCGCCCCTCAGGAAATGAAACACATCCTGAACAAGTGCGTGGAAGCGGGTAACGATCAATTGATCCTCTGCGAGCGTGGTTCGAGCTTCGGCTACAACAACCTCGTTGTCGACATGCTCGGCTTCGGCATCATGAAGCAGTTCGAGTATCCGGTATTCTTCGACGTGACCCACGCGCTGCAAATGCCTGGCGGTCGTTCCGACTCCGCTGGCGGTCGCCGTGCGCAGGTTCTGGATCTGGCCAAGGCTGGCATGAGCCAGGCGCTGGCCGGTCTGTTCCTCGAAGCTCACCCGGATCCGGACAATGCCAAATGCGACGGCCCTTGCGCCTTGCGTCTGGACAAACTGGAGCCATTCCTGGCCCAGCTCAAAGCGTTGGACGAACTGGTGAAGAGTTTTCCGACGGTAGAAACCGCGTAACACTCAATTCTCCGGTAAAGTACCGCACGATTTGTCGCACATGCCCTCGGGCATGTGCGTTGTCGTCTGCAAGCTGCCCGCTGCACACCACTTGCCGACGGTAAAAAGATTTCCTCTAGCTGCGTCGTTTTCGTCAACTTTGGAGTGTTTACAACAATGGCAAAAATCGTCGACATCAAAGGTCGTGAAGTTCTCGACTCCCGTGGCAATCCCACCGTGGAAGCGGACGTGCTTCTCGACAACGGCATCATCGGCAGCGCTTGCGCGCCGTCCGGTGCATCCACTGGCTCGCGTGAAGCGCTCGAGCTGCGTGATGGCGACAAGAGCCGTTACCTGGGCAAGGGCGTGCTCAAAGCGGTAGCCAACATCAACGGTCCGATCCGTGATCTGCTGCTGGGCACCGACCCAAGCGACCAGAAAGCTCTGGATCACGCGATGATCAAGCTCGACGGTACTGAAAACAAAGGTTCCCTGGGCGCCAACGCGATCCTCGCCGTTTCCCTGGCTGCGGCCAAGGCTGCTGCGCAGGACCAGGACCTGCCACTGTACGCTCACATCGCCAACCTGAACGGCACCCCTGGCGTGTACTCGATGCCGGTTCCGATGATGAACATCATCAACGGTGGCGAGCACGCCGATAACAACGTCGACATCCAGGAATTCATGGTTCAGCCAGTTGGCGCCAAGTCTTTCTCGGAAGGTCTGCGTATGGGCACCGAGATTTTCCATCACTTGAAAGCTGTGCTGAAGGCCCGCGGCCTGAACACTGCCGTTGGCGACGAAGGGGGGTTCGCACCCAACCTGGCGTCCAACGAAGACGCTTTGAAAGTGATCTCGGAAGCTGTGGCCAACGCCGGTTATACGCTGGGCACCGACGTGACCCTGGCACTCGACTGCGCGGCCAGCGAATTCTACGAAGACGGCAAATACAACCTGGCCGGTGAAGGGCATGTGTTCACCTCCGAAGGTTTTGCTGATTACCTGAAAGGCCTGACCGAGCGCTATCCGATCATCTCCATCGAAGATGGCCTGGATGAATCCGACTGGGCTGGCTGGAAAGTCCTCACCGACAAGATCGGCGAGAAAATCCAACTTGTCGGCGACGATCTGTTCGTGACCAACACCAAGATCCTGAAAGAAGGCATCGATAAAAAGATCGCCAACTCGATCCTGATCAAGTTCAACCAGATCGGCACCCTGACCGAAACCCTGGAAGCCATCCAGATGGCCAAGGCTGCCGGTTACACCGCGGTGATCTCGCACCGTTCGGGCGAAACCGAAGATTCGACCATCGCCGACCTGGCTGTGGGCACCTCGGCTGGCCAGATCAAGACCGGTTCGCTGTGCCGTTCCGACCGCGTTTCCAAGTACAACCAACTGCTGCGTATCGAAGAGCAGTTGAATGGCAAAGCCAAATACAACGGTCGTAGCGAATTCCGCGGTTAAGCGGAAACTGATAAAAGGACACCGGATTGTGTCGAAAAAGTCGTGACAGCGATGGATTTGCCACTAATCTGATGCCTTAACAGCACAAGCCTGGATCTTTCCAGGCTTCGTGCTATCAGATGCTTCAAAGTTTTAGCGTGGCTGTCTTTTTTCACTGGATACCTGATATTCGATGCGCAGTCCTTACTGGTTGTTTCTCGTTTTGCTCTTGCTGCTGGCCGGTCTGCAGTACCGCCTGTGGGTGGGCAATGGCAGTCTGGCGCAGGTCGCCGAGCTGAATCAGCAGATTGCTGATCAACATGCCGAGAACGAGGGTTTGCTGGAGCGCAACCGAGTGATGGACGCTGAAGTCAGTGAGCTGAAAAAAGGCATGGAGACCGTTGAAGAACGGGCTCGTCACGAGTTGGGCATGGTCAAGGACGGCGAAACCCTTTACCAGTTGGCCCAATGATCAATTCTCTGCCGGCCTTCTGGGCCGTGATTCCTGCCGCGGGCGTCGGTGCCCGAATGGCCGCGGACCGTCCCAAGCAGTACTTGCAACTGGGCGGGCGCACAATTCTCGAACACAGCCTCGGCTGTTTCCTCGATCACCCGAGCCTCCGAGGCCTGGTGGTCAGTCTTGCTGTCGATGATCCTTATTGGCCGAACCTGGCGAGCGCCAGCGATCCGCGTATTCAGCGGGTTGAGGGCGGTGCCGAGCGTTCAGGCTCGGTGCTCAATGCCTTGCTGCACCTACATGCGCAGGGTGCCGACGATGAAGATTGGGTGCTGGTACACGATGCGGCGCGGCCGAACCTCAGTCGTGAGGATCTGGACAAATTGCTGGATGAACTGGCGGATGACCCGGTGGGCGGTTTGCTGGCGGTGCCTGCGCGTGACACGCTGAAGCGCGTCGACAAAAATGGTCGCGTGCTTGAGACCGTGGATCGTAGCGTGATCTGGCAGGCGTACACGCCGCAGATGTTTCGACTGGGTGCTTTGCATCGGGCGTTGGCGGACAGTCTGGTTGCTGATGCGGTGATTACCGATGAGGCTTCAGCGATGGAGTGGGCGGGGCTGGCGCCGCGACTGATTGAAGGGCGGGCGGATAATCTCAAGGTGACCCGGCCGGAAGATCTCGAATGGTTGCGCCAGCGTTGGGCGAATCGCCGCTAAGTGCTGTAGAGCCTGTCAGATTGCCTTCGCTAGCAGTCTCGCTCCCACCTTTGAATTACGCCGAACACGATTTTTGTATCCACCGGAGATCCCCTGTGGGAGCGAGCCTGCTCGCGAAGGCGCCTCCACAGACAACGCAACACTCAGCACCGATATTCGGGCCTCTTGGCCAACCCTTCCTTAAGAAAATCCACCAACTTGCGCACCTTCGGCGACAGATGCCGCTGCTGCGGATACAGCGCCCACACCGCCGTATTCGGCGGCTGATGCGCCTCCAGCAACGAAATCAGCGCACCACTGTGCAGATGCTCCAGCACGTAATAGTCCGGCAACTGACACAACCCCACACCCTGTAACGCCGCATCCAGCACTGCTTGCCCACTGTTGCAGCGCCAGTTGCCCTGCACTCGTTGGGAAAACTCCCGCCCGTTTTGCTCAAGCTGCCAGATGTCCGTGCTGCCGATCAGGCAATTGTGCCGACTCAATTCCGACAAGCTGTGTGGGCGACCGTACCGTTCCAGATAGGACGGCGATGCACACAGGTACATGCGCCGAGGCGCCAGCCGAGTAGCGACCAACCGCGAATCCTGCAGTCGGCCCAGTCGAATCGCCAGATCCAGCCCTTCATGCACCAGATCGAGTTGGCGGTTGCTCAATTCGATATCGATGCGCAACTGCGGATACAGCCCCATGAACCTTGTCACCAGCGGCACGATAAATCGCTCGCCGTAAGCCACCGCGCAGGTCATGCGCAACATGCCTTTCGGTTCGCTGGTCAGGTCGCCGACGGCGCGCAATGCTTCCTCGCGACCATCCTGCAAGCGCTGGCAATGCTGCAGGAACGTCTGGCCGGCCTCGGTCAGCGTCACTCGACGGGTACTGCGATACAGCAGGCGCGTTTGTAAACGTTCTTCCAGTCGTACGATTTGTCGACTGATGTGCGAGGAAGAAACCCCGAGGCGTTCGGCCGCGGCGGTGAACTGGCTGCATTCGGCGACGGCGACGAACTCGTCAATGCCTTCCCAGCGATTTTCGGACATCGGGATTATCCCTGTATGGCAATAATGTTTTGCTTTTGGCCGGATTATTCATCGTCTGGCCATGTATTACACTCTTGTCTGGTTTTTTTATTCAATGGATTCACTGGAGAGTCAGCATGATCAAGTCGCGCGCCGCCGTTGCCTTCGAGGCCAAAAAGCCGCTGGAAATCGTAGAAGTCGATGTCGCCATGCCCAAGGCCGGTGAAGTGTTGCTGCGCGTGGTGGCTTCCGGGGTTTGCCACACCGACGCCTACACCTTGTCCGGCGCTGACCCGGAAGGCATCTTCCCGTCGATCCTCGGCCACGAAGGTGGCGCCATCGTTGAGGCTATCGGTGAGGGCGTGACCTCGGTTGCCGTCGGCGATCACGTCATTCCGCTGTACACCCCGGAATGCGGCCAGTGCAAATTCTGCAAGTCGGGCAAGACCAACCTGTGTCAGGCCATTCGTGCAACTCAGGGCAAAGGCCTGATGCCGGACGGTACTTCGCGTTTTTCCTACAAGGGCGAGACGATTTTCCACTACATGGGTACTTCGACATTCTCGGAATACACCGTGCTGCCGGAAATTTCCGTGGCCAAGATCTCTAAAGACGCGCCGCTGGAAAAGGTCTGCCTGCTGGGCTGTGGCGTCACCACTGGTATCGGTGCGGTGCTCAACACCGCCAAGGTCAAGCCAGGTGACACCGTGGCTATTTTCGGTCTGGGCGGCATCGGTCTGTCTGCAGTGATCGGTGCAGTGAAAGCCAAGGCTGCGCGCATCATTGCTATCGACATCAACCCGGCCAAGTTCGAAATCGCCAAGCAACTCGGTGCAACCGACTGCGTGAACCCGAAAGATTTCGATCGTCCGATCCAGGAAGTGATCGTCGACATGACGGACGGCGGCGTCGACTTCTCGTTCGAGTGCATCGGCAATGTTCAACTGATGCGCGCGGCGCTTGAGTGCTGCCACAAAGGCTGGGGCGAGTCGGTGATCATCGGTGTGGCCGGTGCCGGTCAGGAAATTGCTACGCGTCCTTTCCAGTTGGTCACCGGTCGTGTCTGGCGCGGTTCGGCATTCGGCGGCGTGCGCGGTCGTACCGAGTTGCCAAGCTACGTCGACATGGCGCAAAGCGGCGAGATTCCGCTGGATACTTTCATTACCCACACCATGGGTCTGGAAGACATTAACAAGGCGTTCGACCTGATGCACGAAGGCAAGAGCATCCGTACCGTCATTCATTTCTGATCAATCGCCGGGATATGGCGACACGTCGTGAAGGCGTGTTGCCGTGACCGCGTAGGAGTCTTTACATGAGTCTGGAAAATATCTCCTGTCAGAAGAGTTTTGGCGGTTGGCACAAGCGTTACCGCCATCGTTCCGATGTGCTCGGTTGCGACATGGTGTTCGCTGTCTATCTGCCACCGCAGGCAGAGCAGGGCGGCAAGCTGCCGGTGCTGTACTGGTTGTCGGGCCTGACCTGCACTGATGAGAACTTCATGCACAAGGCCGGCGCCCTGCGCATGGCGGCCGAACTCGGTTTGATCATCGTCGCCCCGGACACCAGTCCACGCGGCGCGGATGTGCCGGGCGATCCGGATGGCGCATGGGATTTCGGCCTTGGCGCCGGGTTCTATCTGAATGCCACGCAGGAACCTTGGTCGCGACACTATCGGATGCATGACTATGTCGTGCAGGAATTGCCTTCACTGGTTGAAGCGCATTTCCCTGCGTCGGACCAGCGCAGCATCAGCGGCCACTCCATGGGCGGCCACGGCGCGTTGGTCTGCGCATTGCGTAATCCGGGGCATTATCAATCGGTGTCGGCATTTTCGCCCATCAACAATCCGATGGATTGCCCGTGGGGTCAGAAGGCATTTTCCCGTTACCTGGGCGAAGACCGTTCGAAGTGGAAGGAGTGGGATGCCTGCGCGCTGATCGCCGACGCGGATGAAAAGCTGCCGCTATTGGTCGATCAAGGTGATCGTGACGACTTCCTCGCCACCCAGCTCAAACCCGAGGCACTGCAACAAGCGGCAAAACAGGCGGGCCACCCGCTGACGTTGCGCCTGCAACCGGGCTACGACCACAGCTATTTCTTCATCTCAAGCTTCATAGACGACCACTTGCAGCATCACGCACGCGCCCTTCGGGCCTAATGCAGGTAGAATCACGCCCTGACAAAAATCGGGGCGTTTTTTTTATGCGTATTGGCCACGGCTATGATGTGCACCGTTTCGCTGAAGGCGATTTCATTACTCTGGGCGGCGTGCGAATCGCACACAGCTTCGGGCTGCTCGCTCACTCCGACGGTGACGTCCTGCTGCATGCCTTGAGTGATGCCTTGCTCGGCGCTGCTGCGCTGGGCGATATCGGCAAACACTTCCCGGACACCGACCCGCAATTCAAGGGCGCCGACAGCCGTGCGCTATTGCGTCATGTGGTCGCGCTGATCCACGCCAAAGGCTGGAAAGTCGGCAACGTCGATAACACCATCGTCGCCCAGGCGCCAAAAATGGCCCCGCATATCGAATCGATGCGCGCGCTGATCGCTGCGGATCTACAAGTTGAGTTGGATCAAGTGAACGTGAAAGCTACCACCACCGAGAAGCTTGGCTTTGTCGGTCGCGAAGAAGGCATTGCCGTGCACTCCGTTGCCTTGTTGCTGCGCGCATGAATGAACTGCAATTGCTCGGCCCGCGGGCCTATGGCGAACCCCTCGGCAGCGCGGTACTGAAAGCCATTGCTGAAGATTTTCAGGTCGATGAAGTTCTCGACATCCCGTTCAGCGGTGACGGCGAACATTTGTGGATATGGGTCGAGAAGCGTGGCCTGAACACCGAAGAGGCTGCGCGGCGTATCGCCAAGGCTGCCGGCGTGCCGTTGCGTACCGTCAGCTACGCCGGCCTCAAGGATCGTCAGGCGCTGACCCGTCAGTGGTTCAGCGTGCAGTTGCCGGGCAAGGCTGATCCCGATCTTTCGGCAGCGGAAAACGACACGCTGAAGATCCTCAAGACCACCCGACACAAGCGCAAGCTGCAACGCGGTGCGCATTCGGCCAACGGCTTCACGCTGCGCCTGACTCAATTCAATGGCGACAAAGCCGCCATCGAAGAGCGGTTGCAGCTGATCGCGAAACAAGGCATCCCTAATTATTTCGGTGCCCAGCGTTTCGGCCATGATGGCGGCAACGTCGTTGATGCGCGTGCGTGGGCGGCGCGCAAGGCATTGCCGGAGCAACGCAATGTGCGTTCGCGCCTGCTCTCGACAGCGCGTAGTTTTCTGTTCAATCAGGTGCTGGCGGCGCGGGTCGCCGATGGCACCTGGCAAAAGGCACAAGTCGGCGATCTGTTGGCATTCACCGACAGCCGCAGCTTTTTCCCGGCCGGTGAAGCTGAATGCAGCGACCCGCGTCTGGCCATTCTCGACCTGCATCCGACCGGCCCGCAGTGGGGCGAAGGTGACTCGCCGACCGCAGGCGCTGTCCATGATCTGGAGCAGGGGATCGCCGCCGAGCATGCAGAGCTGCGCGATTGGTTGATTCATGCCGGCATGAGCCATGAACGTCGCATCCTGCGGCTGCCCATTGGCGGATTGACGTGGCATTATCCCCAGCCTGACATTCTGCAACTGGAATTCGTCCTCCCGGCCGGATGCTTCGCCACCGTATTGGTGCGCGAACTCGTTGATCTGGTGCCGGTGGGGCAGACGGACAGCCCATGCGTATTCTGATTTCTAACGACGATGGGGTAACCGCACCCGGTCTCGCCGCGCTTTATGCTGCGCTGGCGGATTACACCGAATGCGTGGTTATCGCCCCGGAGCAGGACAAAAGCGGCGCCAGCAGTTCGCTGACGCTCGACCGTCCGCTGCACCCGCAATACCTGGCCAACGGCTTCATCAGCCTTAATGGCACACCGACCGACTGCGTGCACCTGGGCCTCAATGGCCTGCTGGAACGCGAAGCGGACATGGTGGTTTCCGGGATTAACCTCGGCGCCAACCTTGGCGATGATGTGTTGTATTCCGGGACCGTGGCGGCCGCCCTTGAAGGGCGCTTCCTGGAGCGTCCATCGTTCGCTTTCTCGCTGGTCTCGCGCCAGGTGGATAATCTGCCGACGGCGGCCTACTTTGCGCGCAAACTGGTCGAGGCCCATGCCGGGCTCGAACTGCCGCCGCGCACGGTACTCAACGTGAACATTCCGAATCTGCCGATCGACCATATTCGTGGCATTCAATTAACCCGACTCGGCCATCGCGCCCGGGCGGCGGCGCCGATGAAAGTCGTCGATCCGCGCGGCAAGGCCGGTTACTGGATTGCGGCTGCCGGCGACGCCGAAGATGGCGGGCCGGGCACTGATTTCCATGCAGTGATGCAGGGTTTTGTGTCCGTGACCCCGTTACAGCTTGATCGCACGTTCAACGATGCCTTCAGAAGTCTCGACGGCTGGCTGGAGGGACTGCGCTGATGGCTCGTGAACACGAAGACCGGCTGCGTAGCGGCATCGGCATGACCTCGCAGCGTACGCGCGAACGCCTGATTCAGCGGCTCTACGAAGAAGGCGTGTCCAACGCCAAAGTGCTGGAAGTGATCCGGCGTACGCCGCGTCATCTGTTCGTCGACGAAGCGCTGGCGCACCGCGCCTATGAAGACACGGCGCTGCCGATTGGCCACAACCAGACCATTTCCCAGCCTTACATGGTGGCGCGCATGAGCGAGCTGCTACTCGAGGCGGGTCCGCTGGATAAAGTAATGGAGATCGGCACCGGTTCCGGTTACCAGACCGCCGTGTTGTCGCAGCTGGTCGAGCGGGTGTTCTCGGTTGAGCGCATCAAGGTCCTGCAGGATCGCGCCAAGGAGCGTCTGGTCGAACTGAACCTGCGCAACGTGGTATTCCGTTGGGGTGATGGCTGGGAGGGCTGGCCGGCACTGGCGCCTTACAATGGCATCATCGTCACGGCCGTGGCCACCGATGTGCCGCAAGCCTTGCTCGATCAACTGGCACCAGGCGGACGTCTGGTGATCCCGGTTGGCTCTGGAGAAGTGCAACAACTGATGCTGATCGTGCGTGAAGAAAACGGCTTTTCCCGTCACGTTCTCGGCGCTGTTCGATTCGTACCTTTGCTCAATGGGCCACTCGCCTGAGCATTTATATAAAGGTGCTGAATTCCTTTCGTTCGCCCAGGTCTTACTCCGGCAGCGATTGTTTAAACGCAGCAGATTTTCAACTTGCAAACGTGTGCGCGAAGCGATTTCGCTTCATTAAAGGTAAAGCCGATTCGGCCCGTTATACTTGCGACACGTCATGCCGAAAACCGGCATTCCAAATTTTTCAGCCACCACAAAGGGAGCGGCGGGTGAGTCTCACAGTCATTGCGCAGCGTATGGGTAACACGAGCTTTCAGCGCCTGGTGACTGGCCTTGTCTTGAGCACCTTGCTGGTGGGTTGCTCCAGCACCAAATCGAGTAACGTTCGAGTGGTCGATCGCAACGCGGTCGCGCAGCGTCCTGCGGTAACGACCGGGCAATATGTAGTCCGTCCGGGCGATACGATGTTTTCGATCGCTTTTCGCTACGGCTGGGACTACAAAGCCCTCGCTGCCCGGAACAATATTCCTACGCCGTATACGATCCATCCGGGTCAGACAATTCGCTTTGATGGCCGCACCGGTTCAACGTCGACAGCAGTGGTGAGCGGCGCCAGTTCTTCACCTTCTTCGTCGAGCAAAACAACGGTAATCCGACGCCAGGCAAATGGCACCACGACCACTACCACCACGGGTTCTGCGGGCGGTTCTGCGGGCGCTGTACCGTCCGTCGCCAACAAGCAAACCCCCGCTCCACTGCCTCCGGCAGGGCCAGCCCCGACCGGCTGGGGATGGCCATCTAATGGCATTCTGATTGGAAAATTCTCTTCAAACGGTAGTTTGAATAAAGGAATTGATATCGCCGGAGATTTGGGACAGCCTGTTTTAGCTGCGTCTGATGGGACGGTGGTTTACGCCGGGAGTGGCTTAAGGGGCTACGGCGAATTAGTCATCATCAAACACAGCGAAACCTACGTCAGTGCCTACGGCCATAACCGCAGGCTGTTGGTTCGGGAGGGACAGCAGGTCAAGGTCGGACAGACAATTGCCGAAATGGGGTCAACGGGTACAGACCGGGTGAAACTGCATTTTGAGATTCGCCGCCAAGGTAAACCTGTGGATCCGTTGCAGTTCCTGCCAAGACGTTGACTTGTAAGCCAGCCTGTTCCGTCACGTAGAGGGGACAGGCTCCAGCGCTGCCAAGGATAAAGGCGTCGCTTGAGCTTGGGGTCGAACTCACCAAAGGACTATAACAATGGCTCTCAGTAAAGAAGTGCCGGAGTTTGACATCGACGATGAGGTTCTCCTTATGGAGGCCGGCATCGATTCGGAATCTTCGATGTCGAATGATGAAGGGGCTGCTCCACCTTCCGTTCGTTCCAAATCCAAACAATCCGCCTCACTTAAACAACACAAGTACATCGACTACACGCGTGCACTTGATGCCACGCAGTTGTATCTCAACGAAATCGGCTTTTCCCCATTGCTCTCCCCGGAGGAAGAAGTTCATTTTGCGCGTTTGTCGCAAAGTGGCGATCCGGCTGGGCGCAAACGCATGATTGAAAGTAACCTGCGCCTGGTGGTGAAAATCGCCCGGCGTTATGTCAATCGGGGGCTGTCGTTGCTGGATCTGATCGAAGAGGGCAACCTCGGGCTGATCCGCGCGGTGGAAAAGTTCGACCCTGAACGCGGTTTCCGCTTCTCGACCTACGCGACCTGGTGGATACGTCAAACCATCGAGCGCGCGATCATGAATCAGACCCGGACCATCCGGTTGCCGATTCATGTGGTCAAGGAACTCAACGTGTACCTGCGCGCTGCACGAGAGCTGACGCAAAAGCTCGACCACGAACCTTCACCCGAAGAAATCGCCAACCTGCTGGAAAAACCGGTAGGCGAGGTCAAGCGCATGCTTGGTCTGAATGAACGGGTTTCTTCGGTCGACGTCTCGCTGGGTCCGGATTCGGATAAAACCCTGCTGGACACCCTTACAGATGATCGCCCAACCGATCCATGTGAACTGTTGCAGGATGACGACCTGTCGCAGAGCATCGATCAATGGCTGTCCGAACTGACCGACAAGCAGCGCGAGGTGGTCATCCGCCGCTTCGGCCTGCGCGGCCATGAAAGCAGCACGCTCGAAGATGTAGGCCTGGAGATCGGCCTGACCCGGGAACGGGTGCGGCAGATCCAGGTAGAGGGCCTCAAGCGCCTTCGTGAAATCCTTGAGAAGAATGGCCTGTCGAGCGAGTCGCTGTTCCAGTAAGCGCCTCAAACGACCGCCCGCAAAAAGCCCCGACTGGTTCGGGGCTTTTTGTTACCTGCAGGTGAACCCCGGCAGCTCCTACAGGGAATGGCGTTCGTCAGTTTTTACGAAAGTGTCCAAGGTGTAGTCTCGCGATGTAAGCCTTTGCTTACTCTTCCGTAAGTGTTCGTTATTTTTAGCCTGCGGCAGAAGTCCACTCTTCACGTTGGTCCTATCTAACCTATTGATTTAACTATTTATTTTTTAATGTGAAGTGCTTATGGCAGCGCCTCCAGACGTATTCGGCCCGTTGCTCCTGACAGGGAACTCTTTAATATCTGGGTTGTGTCGACGGACAGACACGCCCTTCAAGGATGAGGGGAATGGACATCGCAGGACGCGATTCATCAGGACGATGAAAAGGAATACAGGGAATAGGGAAAAAATGTGGGCGGGTCAAACCGCCCCTTTTTTTGTCCGCAGAAAAGTCAGCTCATACAGGAGCTACCGCAGGCTGCGATCTTCTATGGACAAAAAAAGGCCCGCAAGGGGCCTTTTGATTCGAGCGCGGGACAGATCAGCGTTCGAGGTCTTTGATCTTGCCTTTGACGCCATCCCACTCTTCAGCATCCGGCAGCGATTCTTTCTTCTCGGTGATGTTCGGCCAGATTTCAGCCAGATCAACGTTCAGTTGAATGAATTCCTGCATATCCTCTGGAACTTCATCCTCGGAGAAAATTGCCACGGCCGGGCATTCTGGTTCGCACAGGGCGCAGTCGATGCATTCGTCCGGGTGAATCACCAGGAAGTTCGGGCCTTCGTAAAAGCAGTCCACCGGACACACTTCTACGCAGTCGGTGTACTTGCACTTGATGCAGTTGTCGGTGACGACGAAGGTCATTTCTAATTTTCTCCTCAGGCGGCGGCAGCGTTGCCCCTTCACGGTTGGGGTCGCCAGGTTCGGGAGTGATGTCTGCCAGCCAGGCTATTAGCCAGCAGCATCCCAAACCGCGCGAGATTCTAACAGCTTGAAGCCGTTTGCGTTATATCCGCTTCTTTAGTGCTTATATCCGGTTCTTCAGTGCATAGAGCATTTCGAGCGCACGGCGTGGGGTCATGTCATCCAGATCCACTTTCGCCAGTTCGTCGAGCACCGGGTGCGGCAGGCTGGCGAACATGTCACTTTGCTGCGGCGCTGCCGGTTTGCCCTTGGTGGCGGGTTTAGGCGCCTCATGCGGCAACGCGGTGTCTTCCAGTCGGCTCAAGTGCTCACGCGCACGCACGATCACTTCACTGGGCACGCCCGCCAATTGCGCCACTGCCAGGCCATAGCTCTGGCTGGCGGGCCCCGGCAGTACGTGGTGCAGGAACACGATGCGTTCGTTGTGCTCGGTGGCGTTGAGATGCACGTTGGCCACCAATGGCTCGGCTTCCGGCAACACGGTCAGTTCGAAATAGTGGGTAGCGAACAGAGTATAGGCGCGCAGATGCGCAAGGCGCTCGGCGGCAGCCCACGCCAGCGACAGACCGTCGAAGGTGCTGGTGCCGCGTCCGACTTCATCCATCAGCACCAGACTGCGCTCGGTGGCGTTGTGCAGGATGTTCGCGGTTTCGCTCATTTCGACCATGAAGGTCGAACGGCCACCCGCCAAATCATCGCTGGAACCGATACGGGTGAAGATGCGGTCAACCAACGACAGTTCACAGGCGGCCGCCGGCACGAAGCTGCCAATGTGCGCGAGCAGCACAATCAATGCAGTTTGGCGCATGTAGGTGGATTTACCGCCCATGTTCGGACCTGTAATCACCAGCATGCGCGTGTTGTCATCCAGGCTAAGGTCGTTGGCCACAAACGGCGTGGTCAGCACTTGCTCGACTACCGGGTGGCGACCCTGGGTGATGCGCATGCACGGCTCGCTGACGAAGCGCGGGCAATTCAGGTCAAGGTTCAGCGCCCGTTCGGCGAGGTTGCTCAGTACGTCCAGCTCGGCCAGAGCGCCGGCGGTGTCCTGTAAGGGCGGCAACTGGCTGATCAAATCTTCCAGCAGTGCTTCGTAAAGCATTTTCTCGCGCGCCAGAGCGCGGCTCTTGGCCGACAGCGCCTTGTCTTCGAACTCTTTCAGTTCAGGGGTGATGAAACGTTCGGCACCTTTCAGCGTCTGGCGACGGATGTAGTCGGCCGGCGCCGACTCGGCCTGCTTGCTCGGCAGTTCGATGAAGTAGCCGTGGATGCGGTTGTAGCCGACTTTCAAGTGAGACAGGCCGGTACGGGCCTTCTCGCGGGCTTCCAGATCGATGAGGAATTGACCGGCGTTCTCGCTCAGCGATTGCAACTCGTCGAGTTCACTGTCGTAACCGGTTTTCAGCACACCGCCATCACGGATCACCGCCGGCGGGTTGTCGATGATGGCTTTTTCCAGCAGCGCCGCCAATTCCGGGTAAGTGCTGGTGGTGGTTGCCAAACGTTGCAGGTGCGGCGCTTCGAGGTCGGTCATCGCCACTTGCAGTTCAGGCAGCGCGCCTAGGGCGTCACGTAGACGTGCGAGGTCACGAGGGCGCGCATTGCGCAGGCCGATTCGCGCGAGAATTCGCTCGATGTCGCCGATTTCCTTGAGCTGCGGTTGCAGCTTCTCGAAGCGATAGACGTCGAGCAGGCAAGTGATCGAGGTCTGGCGCGCCAGCAATACGGTCAGGTCACGCAGCGGGCGGTTCAGCCAACGGGTCAGCAAACGACTGCCCATGGCGGTCTGGCAACGATCGACCACCGATTGCAGGGTGTTGTCGCGGCCGCCGGCCAGGTTGGTGTCGAGTTCCAGGTTGCGTCGGCTGGCACCGTCGAGCACGACAGTATCATCGAGACGTTCGTGGCGCAGGCTGCGTAAGTGGGGCAGGGCGGTACGCTGGGTTTCCTTGGCATAAGCCAGCAGGCAACCGGCGGCGCCGATGGCCAGGGTCAGGTTCTCGCACCCGAAGCCTTTAAGGTCCTGGGTGGAAAACTGTTGGCAGAGACTTTTCAGCGCCGAGTCGCGCTCGAAATCCCACGGAGCGCGACGACTGACGCCACGGCGCTTTTCCGCCGGCAGGTCCCTTGGCCAGTCATCCGGGATCAGCAACTCAACCGGGTTGATCCGCTCCAGTTCCGCCAGCAGATTCTCCCAACCCTTGATTTCCGACACGCTGAAGCTGCCGCTGGTGATGTCCAGCACGGCCAGGCCGAACAGACGCTCATCACCCAACAACGCAGCGATCAGGTTGTCGCGGCGCTCATCCAGCAGCGCCTCATCACTGACCGTCCCCGGCGTGAGGATCCGCACCACCTGACGCTCAACCGGGCCTTTGCTGGTCGCCGGGTCGCCGACCTGCTCGCAAATCACCACGGACTCGCCGAGCTTAACCAGCTTCGCCAGATAACCTTCCGCCGCGTGGTAAGGAATCCCACACATCGGAATCGCCTGTCCGGCCGACTGCCCGCGCGCGGTCAGGGTGATGTCGAGCAGCTTGGCGGCCTTCTTCGCGTCCTCGTAGAAGATCTCGTAGAAGTCGCCCATGCGGTAGAACATCAGCTGATCCGGGTGCTGATTCTTCAGGCGCCAGTACTGCTGCATCATCGGGGTGTGGGAGGACAGGTCGGAGACGGCTTTATTCATCGGATTGTCAGGCAACTCGTTAAAAAATGTAGGGCAAAAGCGGGGCAACCGCCGGGCTTTTCCGCGATGGGCGCAAGGTTACCATGGGCGGTCTGCCCAACGCAGGCATGACGGCTCGCTGACACTTTTCTGCATAAAACGAGACTTATGCACGATTTATGCAAATCAGCATTTGTCTTCGATAAAAACTTCAAGCACTATGCGCGTTATGCAAAAACGCAACGTATCCTCCGTCTTAAGAGCACTGCTCGACCAGCACGGGATCTCCCCTACGGAGCTCCACCGTCGCACCGGCGTGCCTCAATCCACTCTCTCGCGGATTCTCAGCGGGAAGATCGTCGATCCTTCGGATAAACATATTTCGAAGATCGCCGAATACTTCAATGTGAGTACCGATCAATTGCGTGGGCGCGCGGATGTCGCACAGACGTCCGGCGGCGCGCGCGATGATGTGCATGCAGAACTCAAGGACATAATGCTGTGGGACGACGATACCCCTGTCGATGATGACGAGGTGTCCGTGCCGTTTCTTCGCGAGGTTGAATTGGCAGCAGGATCAGGAAGATTCGTCATCGAAGAGAGCGAGCGCTCCAGCCTGCGTTTCGGCAAGCGCAGCCTGCGCCATAACGGTGTGCAGTTCGACCAGGCCAAATGCGTGACCGTGCGCGGCAACAGTATGCTGCCGGTGCTGCGCGACGGCGCTACCGTCGGTGTGAATGCGGGCAAGTGCGGCATCGGCGACATCATTGATGGCGACCTTTATGCGATCAATCACAACGGCCAGTTGCGCGTGAAGCAGCTCTATCGCCTGCCCACCGGCATTCGCTTGCGCAGCTTCAATCGTGACGAGCATCCGGACGAGGACTACAGCTTCCAGGAGATCCAGGAAGAGCAGATCGTCATCCTCGGTCACGTCTTCTGGTGGGGCATGTACGCCCGCTAACCGAACTGTCTTCAGATAAACCCGCCCATCGGCGGGTTTTTTTTCGCCCGCAAGAAACCAGCAACCCTTGAACGGCGGGGGTTCCATGCGTCCGCGCATTTTAATGCATAAATAAATGCATTTGCGCATTGACTGGATATGCATACATGCATATTATTGCCACCAAGCCGCTCGACAAAGCGGCTGGAAACGAAAGCTCTTTAGTTCCACAAGAACAGGCAGCGATGAACCGGCCTCAACGGTTCAGAGGGTTGGCAACTGACCCGGGTGTGCAGCGTAAAGCACCAGAAGCAGTTATCCGGCGGGCAGGGACCGCGGTCGGAAAAACAATTTGAATGGACTCGTACCGCGCCAGTAGCGCCGAAAAGTCAGCTTCCTTCTGGGTTACAGGATTTGAAGGAAGGCGAAGGAGCGCATTACTGAAAAGCCCGGCCTCAGCGCCGGGCATTTTTCAAATGCTCGTATGAGCAGCCCCCCTGCAATGAATGTTTACAGAGCAGGAATTAGTTAAACAAATATAAGGATATTGAAATGAATCGTTATGCACTGATGGAATTGATCAGCGGCTACAGTTTTTATCTGGTTAACCAAATCGTGGAAGCTGAAAGTACGCCGCCACTTCCTGCACACGCGGGCTTGATGGACTACTGGATGGATGTCACCGCCAATCCAGCGGCTCAAGTTGGTTTGATCTACAAATACCTCGGTTCGCAAGAGGTCTTTTTGCAACCCGTTTATGGGGACTACGTTGCCATTGCCGTTTCTCGCAAGAAGCAACGCTTTGAAATGGCGGCCAGTTGGCTGACTTATAACCCGCAGCAGTACCGAGTAGAGCTTGGCGCTGCAACCCCGGCGGAAGTAGCACAGTGGCAAGCCTACAAACAGTACGTCGTCGATCTGAGTGAGATTAACAATCAGCCGGGCTATCCGACAGCGGTGAATTGGCCAGCAGCTCCGTTTTGATGCCATTCGAAATCGGCATTGAACGTTGAATGCTTAACAGAAAACCCGGCATTTGGCCGGGTTTTCGGCATGACTTGCACCATCGGAATGCGCGTAATCACTGAACAAGGCACAACTTGCGGGTATTCCTCGAATATCCGTTTTTTAGAGAGATCGATTGAAACAACACACATCAATCACATCAGGAGGCGTGACATGACAACCGAGCAACAAGCGTTGGCAGACATGCCGATCTGGCTGGTCATCCTCCTTGCCGTCGTCGGCGGAGTCTCCGGCGAAATGTGGCGTGCAGACAAGGAGGGCGCACGCGGCTGGCCGCTTATGCGGCGTCTGGCTTTGCGCTCCGGCGCCTGCATGATCTGCGGCGTGTCGGCGATCATGCTGCTGTACGCCGCAGGATTATCGATCTGGGCTGCCGGCGCGTTCGGCTGCCTGACCGCAATGGCCGGTGCTGACGTGGCCATCGGTCTGTACGAACGCTGGGCCGCCAAGCGCATCGGCGTCTGCGAAGTGCCACCGCCGCGCGACCAGCCTTAACGTTGACTGTTTCTCCGTGCCGCCATTTTGGCGGCAGGGCTACGCGTGGACGATTGAAAAGGAGGTCATGTATGCCCACACCGATCCAGCAGCCGTCGCAACTGTTCACAGCCATTGCGACGACACTGCGCAACACCGCCGGACTCAATCTCAATGTCGGCAATCACGACGATTTCACTGCACCCGGCGATCAAGCCTGGGTGCTGATCGACTTCGACCGAAATGCATCCGGCGTGCGCGCCGCTGATGGGCGAATTGCCCATGTCATGACGCTGTCGTTGCAAGTCATTCCGGCGCTTGCAGCGACCGCTTTTGCAGCGTGCGATCTGATCGCCGTACTGAAAAACCTGATCACCGACAACCGCTGGAACTTGCCCGGCAATCAATGCGATCTGCCGATGAACATTGACGGCTTGCCTTCATTGCTAATCCGCGCCGATCAGCAATACAAGGCCTGGAAGCTCACGTTCAACCAGACCCTCTACCTCGGCCCGACGCTGCTCGATGACCCGCTCGGCACACCGAAATTCGCCCGTACCTGGGAAGTCAGCGACATCGACGACCCTGACCAATACACCTCGCTGGAGGGCTGACCGATGTTCGACGCAATGCTGCGCATGCAGCTCGGCCCGATCATCGAGCGGCTTGCCGAGATGGAGGCGGAGATCGATGACTTGCACCGACGCGCCGAGAGTTTTTGTCGCATCGGCATTTGCCAGTCAGTCGATGCCGCCAGCAATACCTGTCAGGTCAGCCACGGTGGCTTGCTGACGCCCGCTATCAAATTTTTCAACCCGAGTGCTGGCGCGCAAAGCGAGTCGCGGATTCCAACGGTGGGCGAGCAGTGCCTGCTGTTCAACTACGGCAGTGGCGAAAGCGGTGCGCAATCGGTGGCGTTGTTCGGCTTGAACAGCGACCGGTTTCCACCCGCCGCGACGGTGCCGACGCTGACCCGTCGAGTGCATCAGGACGGCAGCGAAAGCGGCTACGACGACGCCACTCATATCCTGCACTGGCAGAACGGCCCGGCGGCTTTCAGCGGTTCTCGCGAGTCGCTTGCAATGAATATCGGCCCGGCGCAACTGACGATGATGCCGCAGATGATCACCCTGCAATTGGGTGTCGTCGGCCTCACCATTGACGCTTCAGGCGTGCACTTCAGCGGCCCGTTGGTCGATCACCAGGGCCGCGTCATCAGCCCCTGATTCAAGAGCCTTCCATGATCGGAATCGATAGAGACAGCGGGGCCACGGTCGACGACTGGCTGCAGTTTGTGCAGCGCGCGACCCGGGCCCTGACCACGCCGCTGGGCACCCGGCAAAAACGGCCTTTGTACGGATCGCTGATCCCCACGCTGTTGGGGCAGAACCTCGGCGATGACGTCCTGCTTTTGGCGCAGAGCCATGCGGCGCAAGCGTTCTATAACAAGCAAAACGGCATCGATGATTTTCAGCCGCAAGTGATCGTCGCCAGCCGTCAGGGCGCCGGTCTGCTGCTGCGTTTCGCCGGCACCTGGAAAAATCGCCAACAGACTTTCGAGGTTGTGACATGAGCATGTTGATCCCCGGCCAGAACCAATTGGCCGAACCCTCGCTGATCACCGTTGAGGCTTTCGAAGATCTGCTGGCCGAGTTCAAGACGTTCGTCATCGAATATGTCGGAGCACGAGCACCGAACAGCGCGGCGAAACTCAAGACCAGCCTGGAAAACGAAAGCGAGTTGCTGACAATGGCGCTCGAGGCCTTCTGCGTTCGGCTGCAAACCCACGAACGCAAATACAACGCTCGCATCAAGCAGATGCTGGCGTGGTGGGCGACCGGCAGCAACCTCGATGCGCGCTTGGCGGACATGGGCCTGGAGCGACAGTTGCTCGATCCGGGCGACCCGGCGGCCTTCCCGCCGGTGCCAGCGATTTATGAAAGTGATGACGACGCTCGTCTGCGTTATTACCTGGCGCCGCACGCCCCGGCAGCGGGCTCGCGGATGCAGTACCGCCGCGAAGTCTTCACCCTTGGCGAACGGCCGACGGTGAAAGTCGAATCCACCGATGCCGGTGTGGTCAACGTCACTTACACCTTCAACCCAGACGGCCTCGCCGCGCAGGTCAAGGATGGCAATGGCCGCCGCACCGCGCCCGGCGAAGTGCAGGTCACGGTACTGTCGCGCGACGGCGATGGCACGCCTTCCGAGGCGTTGCTTGAAGGTGTCCGCCAACACTTCGCCCGGCCGGATGTGCGCCCTGAAACCGACCTCGTCACCGTGCAGGCCGCCGACATTCAGCGCTATAAAATCCGCGTCGTCGCCAAGATCAATTCCGGCCCTGATTCGGGCCTGACCAAGGTCGCTGCGCAACACCAGTTGCAGGCCTATGCCGACAGTTGTCATCGCCTCGAAGGCCGGGTCGATCCGAGCTGGATCGACTACACGCTGCACAGCGCTGGCGCCGTGCAATTGCAGATTGTCGAACCGCTGACGCCGGTTGTGTGCAGCGCTTTTCAAGCGCCGTACTGCACATCAGTTGAAGTCGAGGTGCTGACCCTATGAGTGAGCAACCTCAGCGCCCGACGCTGCTGCCGGCCAACAGCTCAGCCCTCGAACGAGGACTGGATCTGGGCTTCGGCGCTTTGCTGGATCGCATCGCGCCGCCGTTTCCGCAACTGATGAACCCGAGTGAAACGCCGGTCGCATTTCTGCCGTATCTGGCGGCGGATCGCGGCGTCGCCGAATGGAGCAGCACCGCACCGGAAGCGGAAAAACGCCTCACCGTCGAACTCGCCTGGCCCACCGCGCGCCAGGCCGGCACTCGCAAGGCACTGGAAAACGCCGCCAAGGGTTTGCAACTGCGCCCGGAAATCCGCGCCTGGTACGAACAGACACCGCCCGGCGCGCCCTACAGCTTTTCCGTGCGTGCCTTCAGCGACCAACCCTACAGCGAAGAAATCGACGCCCGTCTCGACCGACGTCTGGCTGATGCCAAGAGCGAACGCGATGTGCTGTCGGTCTCGGTCGGGCTGAGCGCATTCGGCAGTCATTACATCGGCGCAGCGACATTTTGCGGCGAACTGACCACGGTTTATCCGGTGTTCATCGAAGGGCTCGAAACCTCGGGAGAGGCGTTCCTGGCTGCTGGCATGTACACCGTCGAAACATCCACTATTTATCCTCAGGGGGCCTGAATGGCTGACTATTACACCCTGCTCACCAACGCAGGGATTGCCTACGAAACGGCGTGCAAGGCCGCAGGTACGCCGATCAAGCTGACGCAGATTTCCGTCGGCGATGGTAACGGCAAAGTCTACAACCCGGCCGCAACTGCCACCGCGCTTGCACGTGAAGTCTGGCGAGGGCCGCTCAACGCGCTGTTCCAGGACGAAAAGAATCCGAGCTGGCTGCTCGCCGAAGTGACCATCCCGCCTGACGTTGGCGGTTGGTATGTGCGGGAAGCGGGGCTGTGGACTGACACCGGGATTCTCTACGCCATCGTCAAATATCCGGAGTCGTTCAAACCGGTGTTGGCTACGTCGGGCTCGGGGAAAGAGTTTTACATTCGTTCGATTTTCGAGACCAGTAATGCGTCGCTGGTGACGTTGTTGATCGACGACACTGTGGTTAAAGCCACACGTGCCTGGGTCATGAGTTACCTCGCCGAAGAGCTTGGCAAGCTTGATGGCAAGCAATCGGTGCGTGTTGCTGCAACGGGTAATGTCGTGTTGAACGGCGCGCAGCAGATTGACGGTGTGGCTGTGATTGCTGGCGACCGCGTACTTGTTGCGGACCAGACCCAGGCCAAGGACAACGGCCTGTGGATTGTCGCCAACGGAGACTGGGTGCGGGCGACCGATGCCAACAGCAGCGCCAAGGTGACGCCGGGCCTGACGGTCATGGTGGAGGAGGGCACGGCCAACGGTGATTCGCTGTGGCATCTGACCACCAATGCGCCGATCACCCTCGGCACTACCGCGCTGACCTTCAAGATGTTGGCCGGGCGCACCGGGATTGCTGCCGGGACTTATAAGAGCCTGACGGTTGATGAATATGGTCGTGCGACTGCGGGTGCGAATCCCGAGACACTGGCAGGTTTTGGCATCAAGGATACCTACACCAAAACTGAAATCGAGGGAATGATTGCCAATGCTTCGATGCTGCCGGTGGGTACCATCGTTGCGTTCCCAGGTGCTAACCCCCCGGTGGGTTTTCTTGAGCTGGATAGCAGCGTCAAGAGTGCCGCTCTTTATCCTGATCTGAATGCTTATCTAGCCGGTAAGTACAACAAAGGTGATGAGGGCGCGGGCAATTTCCGTCTGCCGGATGGTCGCGGTGAGTTCCTGCGTGGCTGGGATCACGGTCGAAGCGTGGATGCTGGAAGGGGAATTGGCACCTATCAAGCTGAGGCATTTGCTGCGCACAACCATCGTTACTTCGATGGCACTGCTGCGACTTTCGATCCTGCGGGTAATTGGCAGGCAGGAAATATTAATGGTGCGGCAGCGAGTATCTCAGTGGGTGCCTTTCTTTCCCCGGTAGATAACGGTTCCACTATGCAGATGGTGAACGCCCAGAATACGGTGAACACTGGCGGCACTGAAACCCGTCCCCGCAACCTCGCTGTCATGTGGTGCATCAAAGCGTGGAACGCCCCGGTCAACGAGGGAAGCATTGATATTGCCGGCTTGGCCGTTTTGGCGCAGCAAGCGACTGAGTTCCATCAAGGTACGGCGAAAGTTGCCACGCAAACACAAACAGAAGACGGTGTTGATGACACGACAATTGTCACCCCAAAAAAGCTACGTTTTGGATTTTCAGCAAGTTTTACCTCAAACGGCTACATCGTTTTCCCGAAGTGGATGGGAAGTCTCATTATGCAGTGGGGGCTCTCTCCGGCCGTTGCTTCGGGTGCATTAAATACTCAAGCGTTTCCATTGGCCTTTCCTGTGTTCCCTTTCGTGGTGCTGATCAATTACGCCGATGGTGCAACACAAGTCGGTGCTGGACGTGGCAGCCCTTGGCAGCTTGGTAACTGGACTAAGACAAATTTTAATTGGTCGCATAGCGGTACATCGGCGAATGCCCAGTTTTACTGGTTTGCGGTTGGCCGATAGAGGAAAAAAATATGCGTTACTACAGCAAGTCGACAGGTTGTACCTATCTTGAAGGTATTCACAAAGAGATGCCGGCAGACGCAGTATTGATTACTGAATCACGGTTTGCCGAGGTTTTGGGCACATTCAGTCCTGGCAAAGTTCGCAGCCATGACTCGGAGGGGCTCCCAATTTGGATTGATCCGCCAGAGCCCTCGGTAGAAGTATTAGCTGCCGAAGAGCGTGTGTGGAGAGATTTGGAGTTTGAAAGAGTCAAATGGTTACGTGAGAGACATCGTGACCAAGTCGAAATTAATCAGCGGCCTACTCTAGCTCCAGAACAGTTCAGCGAACTCCTGTTTTTCCTTCGTAGCCTGCGTGATTGGCCACAATCGCCAGATTTTCCATCCAAAGATTCACGCCCGGTAGTACCGGCCTGGATCGCCGAACAGCCCGAATAAACGCCCCGCACTCCGGCGCGTTTTCTTATCCGCCCAATACATTCAACACCCGCCAAGCCCCTCCCCAAGAGGGGCTTTCCCGTTTATGGAGAAACGAAAAATGGCAACCCGCCAAACCTACACCGTGCTCGTCCCATTCCCCACCGGTGGTGGGCACTGGTCGAGCGTCGGTCAAGACCTTGATCTGCTCGACGTCGAGGCCAGTGCCTTGCAGTTCGCCGGTCGACTGGAACTGAAAACTCCCTCCACTCAGGCCAAAAAGGCCGCTGCCAAGAAGGCTGACTAACCATGGCTGAGGTTTTGAACTTCGAGCACAACGGCATTACCGTCAATGCCACTGAATCCCCCGAGGCCATGGGTGGCCTGGGTGACAACGTCATCGGTCTGGTCGGCACCGCGCCGAAAGCCGATCCGCTGATCCCGCGTAACGCGCCGTTCCGCATCAACAGCTTCACCACCCACGCGTTGCTCGATCCGACCGGTTCGGAAGAGGGCACCCTGTACCACGCGGTTTACCAGATTCTCAAAGTGGTCAAGGTGCCGGTCTATGTGGTGATCGTCGAAGCGGGCGCGACCCCGGCCGACACCGTTAACGCAGTGATCGGCGGCGTCGAGCCGGCGACCGGCCGCAAGCTCGGTCTGGCCGCGCTGGGCAGTGTCCCGGAAGACCTGACCATCATCGGCGCGCCGGGCTTCACCGGCACCAAAGCGGTGGCCAGCGAGTTCGCCTCGTTCGGCAAGCGCATCAAGGCCCGTGTGGTGCTGGACGGCAAGGACGCTTCGGTCGCTGATCAAGTGCTGTACAGCCAGGAACTCGGCGGCGCCGACCTTGGTTTCGACCGTTGCCTGGTGGTGCACAACATGCCTGCCGTGTACTCGAAAGCGGCGAAGAAAAACGTCTTCCTGTCGCCGTCCAGCCTGGCGATTGCCGCACTGGCCAAGGTCAAACAGTGGGAAAGCCCGGGCAACCAGGTGACCTACGCCGAAGACGTCTCGCGAGTCGTCGAATACAACATTCTCGACACCTCCACCGAAGGCGATCTGCTCAACCGCTACGGCGTCAGCTACTACGCCCGCACCGTGCTCGGCGGCTTCTCCTTGCTGGGTAACCGCTCGATCACCGGCAAGTTCATCAGCTACGTCGGTCTGGAAGATGCGATCAGCCGCAAGCTGGTCAAGGCCGGTCAGAAAGCCATGGCCAAGAACCTCACCAAGTCGTTCATGGATCAAGAGGTCAAGCGCATCAACGACTGGCTGCAGACCCTGGTTGCCGACGAAACCATTCCTGGCGGCAGCGTCTACCTGCACCCGGAACTCAACAGCGTCGAGAAGTACAAGAACGGCACCTGGTACGTGGTCATCGACTACGGCCGCTACGCGCCGAACGAACACATGGTTTATCAACTCAACGCCCGCGATGAAATCATCGAGCAGTTCCTGGAGGACGTTCTCTAATGTTTACCAACCGCGTAAGACAGGCCATCGCGGCCACCCTGCAAGGCCTGCCGTTGTCGGCGACCGTTGAGGAATTCACTCCGCCGAAGATCGAATTCGACGTGGAAGAAATGCGTGGCGGCCGCTTCATCGTCGAAGAAATGGCCAAGGGCGGCAAAGCCCTTAACGCCAAGCTGACCCTGCAAGGCATGGGCACAGAAGTCATGCTCGCACTGGGTGTGAAGCTGGGCGACGACATCCTGCTGAACGTGCGTGAAGCCGGTCAGGACCAGGACGGCAATACCTGGTTCACCTACCACACCGTCGGCGGCAAGCTGAAATCCCTGGAAGAAACCGCAGTGAAGATGGGTGAGAAACCCAAAACCAACCTCGAACTGTCCTGCCGCACCTACAACCGCCTGGAAAACGGCGTGCCGGTGATCGACATCGACGTGCGCACCCAGAAGTTCGTGCTCAACGGCGTCGACATCCTCGGTGATGCCCGTCGTGCGGTGCTGATGCCGTAATCCCTCGCTGCACCGCAAAACCTGTGGGAGCGAGCCTGCTCGCGAAGGCTTTGGCACATTCAACATTAATGTGACTGAACTACCGTTTTCGCGAGCAGGCTCGCTCCCACACTGAGGCCGGTTGACTGGCCTACCTATGCAACACCCCTCTCAAGAATCACCAAGGAATTCATTCATGTCGTGGATGCCACCCAAGCATGATTTGCTGTCGCCGATCACTGGCGATGACGGTTCGCAGATCGAACAGATCCAGCTCAAACCGCTGTTCTACGCCGCGCAAAAAGAAGCGCTGGAACGTGCCGGTGATGACGAGGACGATCAGTTCTTCGAACTGGCGCTGCTCGCCACCGGCCTGTCGGTCAAGGAGCTCGACCAGCTCAAGCGCCCGGACTATGTGAGCATCGCCCAGTACGTTCACGAGATGTCGACCCGTCCGACGGCGTACTTCCTCGATCAGGTCGAAGACGCGGAAAAATCCGCCGATCCCGATCAGATCCAGCTGCTGCAACCGCTTGCTGTCACCGGCCGCACCGTCACCTCGCTGAGCCTGGAAATGCCGGTGCTGCGCGCCACCAAAGTGATGAAAAAACTGAAAACGGCCAAGGAACGCGCCGAGTTCATCACTGCTCATTGCGCTGGCCTGATGATCCCCGATCTGGCCCAACTGACCGTCCCGGACTGGACGCAATTGCAGGTGCGCATAGACGATTTTTTAAACCAGCCGGCGGCCTACTTTCGGAACGCGACATCGAAGTAATCCTCGATATCGTCCCGCTCATTTACCCGGTAAGTGAGGCGGAGATTCTGGAATGGGACGCCGAAAAGGCGTTGCGCCGCTACGACATAGCGATCACTCGCCTTGGCGTGAAACAGGAGTAGAGCGGCATGGCAGATGATAACTATGCGTTGACGTTCGCGAAGGTCAATCAAGAGGCGCGGGTACCCGACACCACGGCCACCCTGAAGCCTGCTGTGATGTCCGCACGAGGCGCCGATTCGGCAGTTGCAGAGCCGACGTTGAAAGCGGATGGCGGGTTTGCCGGGCTGAGCCTGGCGCTGGCAGATGCCACCGCCGAGCTGCGTCAGTTGACCGCCGAACAGGTTCAGCTCAGGGATGTGCTGGGGTCGATACACACGGTGCTGATGTCACAGCACTCGCTGCAACAGGCACTGAACGACCGACAATCACAAATGGGCGGTATGGCCCCTGGCGCCGGGCAAAAAACGCCGAGTGAGAATGCCGCCACGGCGCCATATCAGCGTTTGCAACCGGCCATCAATCTCGACGCCGCGATGGCGAGGCTCGATCTGGTCGTCGGGCTTGAAGGCGACCAACGCAAAACGATGCAGGTCGCGCTGGAGAAGATGGCCACCGAGGCGAAAGTGGCTGCCAGCGGTACAACCACGGTTGAGCTGGCAAGCATTGGCTACGCTGGCGCCAAGGCCGGGGTCGGCAATGATCGGCTGGATGCCAAAGGCAATATCGATCAAGCCGCCAGGCAAAACGACCTGATGGATTTCACCAGAGACACGGCGGTCACGGCGACCGCGTTCGAGATGAAACCACTGGATGCCGCGGACCTGTTGATCGGCTGGCGTACCTCGATGAGCCTCAATCGCGCGCAAACCCTGGATCTCGCCGACGCGACCAGTTTGCTCGACAGTCGATTGGCCGCTTCTGCCGCTGATATCGGCTCGATTCTGGGCACTTACGGCACATCGGCAAAAGGCGCCGGAATGGCGCCCGAGCAAGCCGCGGCATTTTCTGCGGCGTTGCTTAACGCCGGGGTAAACAAGGCTGATGCGGGCGTAGCGTTCGAAAAAATCACGACGACCCTGGCACTCGGGGATAAAGCTTCTCCAAGCCAGAAAGCGGCGTTCGCTCAGCTGCAGCTCGACCCCAAGGCCCTGGCCGAGAAAATGAAGGGCGATGCTCCCGGCGCGATCATGGAGGTGCTGGAGGCGCTGAAGAAACAATCCCCGAATGAGCAATCCGCGCTGTCGACAACGTTGTTTTCGGTCGCCCAACCGGTTCGGCAAATGCTCGAGAATACCGCTGACGTGCAGCGCGCCTTTGCACTGGTGGCGGATAAAAAACAGTACACAGGGGCGGTCGATCAGACCGCCCTGACACTCGCGGATACTTCGCAGGCACGCTGGAACATCTTCGGCGCCCAGAAGGACCGGCTCTATTCATCCGCTGGCGATACTGTGCTGCCAGTCTTTGACTACCTGGTGGAAAAAGTCGGAGGGGCAGCCGATGGCTTGAGTGAGGTCGCGGAAAAGGCCCCGGCACTTGCTGGCGCACTGATCCTGATGGCTGCCGGAATGAAGGGCGGCAAGCCGCTGGGCGCATTGGCGTCCCAAGCCGCTACGTGGACAGGCCCGCTAATGGCCAGCATCAGATCCGGGTTGGGCAGTCTCTCGGCCAGTGCCGGATCCCTCGGTACCGCCGCCCTGAATCGTGCCAGGTTTCTGGTCTCCGCTCCTGGGCGCAGCCTGATCAGTCAGGGCGCCCGATTCGGCCGGGTGGCAGGCCCATTGAGCTTGCCATTGACGATGGTCGAAGCCGGCATGAAAGTCGTCGAAGGCGTGGCCGAGGGCGATACGAAAAAAGTCGCCGGTGGCGTAGGAATGGCAGCGGGCGGTTTAGCCGGTGGCTATGCCGGCGCGAGCATCGGCGCCACGATCGGTACTTTCATCCTGCCCGGCATCGGTACGATGATCGGTGGTGCATTAGGCGGCGTCATCGGCAGTTTTTACGGCAGTCAGGAAGGGGAAGCGCTGGGTGAAAAGCTTGCGACACCCGCGCCCGATCGGCTTGCTCCACCGTCAGAAGTCAGCGCCGGCCTGAGCAGTGTGCAGGCGCAAAATCAGCAGAATCAGAATGTCACCTATGCGCCCGCGTTTAACTTCAGTGGCGGCGATCTGGTGAGCGCTGAAAAAGTGACCGCTATGGTGGCGCAAGTCATGCAGTCACATTTCACGTCTGACTTTACGCCTTTGATAAGCACCAACCCCCTAGCCACCCGCCGTGATGCAGCCCTCACCGATGGAGTCGCCTGATGAAACAACAAATGGCACTGGGCAGTTTCATCTTCGGACTGTCCCGCGAATTTGCCTACAGCACGCTGGCGCGAAAATCCGATGGTGGCTGGACTGAATTGCCGATCCTTACCAGCAAACCCAAGTCTCATCAGACCGGGCAGAAGCCCGAAACCCTGACCATTGGCGGCACCTCGATGTACGCCGTGGGCATGGAACGGCTCGATGAACTGCGTGCGCTGCAAGCCTTGAGAATACCGCTGCCGTTGATCGACGGCATCGGTCGCAACTGGGGTTTGTGGCGGATCACCAGCGTTCAGGAAAACCAGAGCGAGGTCATCGATGATGGCACCGCGATGGTGATCAAGTGGGTACTCGAATTAGCGGAGTTCAACAATGCGTAAGGTCCGAAGCGTGGCCGGTGATTCGGTCAATCTGTTGCTCTACCGCGAGGCCGGTCGCTCAGACGATCAGGCCGAAGCAGCGTTGTGGAAGCTCAATTCGACCCTGGCCGAATACGGCCCGGTTTTGCCGGCGGGCGTCTGGGTAACGCTGCCGGAACTCGACAGCAGACCCGCTGCGATCAAACCGGTTCTGGCGTGGGACTAAGGAGGTTGCATGGCACAGGGATTTACACCGGCGATCGAAATCTACGGGGCCAACCATGCGCTGCTGAACCAGCGCCTGATCAGTTGGGAACACATTGATGCCGCCGGGATGGAGTCCGATCAGCTGACACTGGTGATCGACCTGGAAGGCCTCGAAGGCTTGCCGACCCTGGGCGGAACCATCGGCCTGCGGGTTGGCTATCTGGAGTCCGGGCTGGTCGAAAAGGGCCAGTTCAAGGTGACTCGATTGACCCCGACGCTGTTCCCTTTACGCCTGACGCTGGTCGCCACGGCCGCGCCTTTCAGTGGCAAGGACGAGAGCGGATTCAAGGAGCGGCGCACGGCCAGTCATGGCCCGACAACCCTTGGCGGACTGTTTCGCGAGCTGGTCTTGCGGCACGGATTTTCGCCTCGCGTCGATCCCGAACTGGCGCTGATCAGGATTGCCCATGTTGACCAGTCGAACGAAACCGACATGGGCTTCATCACACGCCTGGCGAGCAAGTACGACGCGGTGGCCAAACCCTACAACGACCTCTACGTACTGGCGAAACCGGCGCAGCTCAAATCATTGTCGGGTCAGGTGATACCGGACGTCAGGTTGTCGGTGACCAGCAACAATCGACCGGGTGATCACGCTTTCATCAGCGCCACACTGGAAGAGACCGCTCGCACTCAGAACCAGGGTTGCAAGACCTGCTTCTGGGACGGTGCTGTCGGCAAGCTGCAGGAGGTGATCACCGGTTCCGCACCCTACAAGGTCATTCGCCAGAAACAGGCGAGTGAAGAAGAAGCCAAAGCCATCGGCGAAGCCGAAGTGCGCAAGATGCTGCGCGAGAAATACACGCTGAAGGTTACCTGCCCGGGCGATCCGCTGCTGGCCGCCGAAGGCCTGTTGGTGCTGGATGACACCTGGCCGGATTTCATGCGCGGTCGCTGGTCTATCAAAAAAGTCACCGCCAGTGGCAAACGCGAGGAAAGCTATCGCTGCCTGATCGAAGCAACCGGCCTCGACCCCAAAGCCTGATCCCTGCACAACATCCCGTGGGAGCGAGCCTGCTCGCGAAGAGTCCGGCATATCCAACATTGATAGTGACTGTCCCAGCGCTTTCGCGAGCAGGCTCGCTCCCACATTGGGTTCTGCGTTAACTCCTCTAATTTCTGGAACACCACCATGAAGATCACCCCGATCCTCACGCAGTTGCGTGCGCAATGCCCTGGTCTGGCCAATCACATTTCGGTAGGCGTCGATCCGGCGTTGCTGCAAGGCGACCCGAATCTGCCGACACCTTCGGCCCACGTCACACCACTGGCCGATCTCGCCAGCAACAGCACCGCACAAAACCTCACCACCCAACCGATCCGCGAGCGCTTTGAAATCGTCCTCGCGCTTGACGCCTCCGACGCTACAAAAGCGCTGGATCTGTTGCACGACCTGCGCGCCGAGATCTGGCGCGCATTGGTGGGTTTCAAACCCGATTCCGACTACAGCGCCATCGTCTACGACGGCGGCGAAATGGTCTCGATCAACAGCAGCCGGGTTTTCTACCGGCTGCGCTTTTTTGCTGAGTTCCAGCTCGGCCGCAATCTGCCAAGTCAGCCTGCGGAGAGTTGGCACGAACGCGAACTGGACGGTTTGTCGTCCTTTACCGGGGCCACCGTGCGGGTCGATGCGATCGACCCGGCCGACCCCAACCTGAAACGCCCGGGCCCCGATGGGCGCGTGGAAATGACTTTCTCTGGAGACGTAACCCCATGAGCAATCGCATCACCGTACTGCCGGCCGCCGGCCGTGTCGTACCTGACCCGGAGGCGGGCGATCTGCTGCCGCTGGAAGGCCGTGAAGTGCTGGACAGCGCCTGGTGGCGCCGGCGTCTGGCCGACGGCGATATCACACTCAAAACCGCAAAAGCGGCTAAACCACAGGGAGCCAAATAATGGCGATCGGATTCAGCAACATCCCCGCGGACATTCGTGTACCGCTGTTCTATGCCGAAATGGACAACTCGGCCGCCAATAGCGCGAGCTCGACCTTGCGTCGTTTGATCGTCGCCCAGGTCAACGACAACATCGCCCCGACTGAAGTCGGCAAACTGGTTTTGGTCTCCAGCGTTGCGCTGGCCAAAAGCATCGGCGGCCAGGGCTCGATGCTCGCCTCGATGTACGAGACCTTCCGCAAGGCCGACCCGATTGGCGAGATCTGGTGCCTGCCGCTGCACAACACTGAAGGCGCTGTCGCCAAAGGCGTCCTGACCCTGACCGGCACCGCGACTCAGGCCGGTCTGCTCAACCTTTATGTCGGCGGCGTGCGTGTGCAAGCCACCGTCGTCAACGGCGCGACCGCTGCCCAGGCCGCCACCGCGCTGGCGCAGAAAATCAACGCCACCGCCGACCTGCCGGTCAGCGCTGTCGCTGCCGAAGGTGTGGTCACTCTGAACGCCAAATGGACTGGCGACAGCGGCAACGACATCAGTTTGCAATTCAATCGTCTGGGCAAGAGCAACGGCGAAGAAACCCCGGCCGGCCTGACCTCGGCGATCACCGCCATGACCGGCGGCGCTGGCGTACCGGATCAGGTTGAAGCCATCGCGGCACTGGGTGACGAACCGTTCGAATTCATCGCACTGCCATGGTCCGATCTGTCGACGCTCAATACCTGGCAAGCCGTCATGGATGACAGCACCGGTCGCTGGTCGTGGGCCAAACAACTGTTTGGTCACGTCTACAGCGCCAAGCGCGGCACCGTAGGCACTCTGGTTGCTGCCGGCCAGGCACGCAACGATCAGCACATGACCATTCAGGCGCTGGAGCCGGGCGTTCCGCAACCGTTCTGGGTACAAGCCGCGGCACTGGCTGCGCGCACGGCGGTGTTCATCTCCGCCGACGCCAGCCGCCCGACGCAAAGCGGCAGCCTGCCAGGTGTCGACCCTGCCCCGGCGAGCGAGCGTTTCACCCTGACCGAGCGTCAGTCGCTGCTCAACTACGGCATCGCCACCGCGTACTACGAGGGCGGTTACGTGCGCATCCAGCGTTCGATCACCACCTATCAGAAGAACGCCTACGGCCAGGCCGACAACTCCTACCTGGACAGCGAAACCATGCACCAGTCGGCGTTTATCGTGCGTCGTCTGCAAAGCGTGATAACCAGCAAATACGGCCGGCACAAACTGGCCTCCGATGGCACCCGTTTCGGCGCCGGCCAGCCAATCGTCACCCCGGCGACCATTCGCGGCGAGCTGATCGCGCAGTACGCCAAGCTCGAGCTGGAAGGCCACGTGGAAAACGCTGAGCTGTTCGCCGAGCACCTGATCGTCGAGCGCGACGTGCAGGACCCGAGCCGCGTGAACGTGCTGTTCCCGCCGGATTACATCAACGGTCTGCGCGTGTTCGCACTGCTCAACCAATTCCGTCTGCAGTACGACGACGCGGCTTGATCGGCGCGTTTGACGTCAAGCTTTCAGCCCACCTCGCGTGGGCTTTTTTATTCAAGGGAGTAACACCATGGGTCAACTGATTGCAGGCACCTGCTACGTCAAAGTCGACGGCGCACAACTGACCATCAATGGCGGCTGCGAAGCCCCGCTGATGGCGGTCAAACGCGAAACCGTCGTACCCGGCTTCTACAAGGAAACCGACATCGCGCCGTCGTTCAAAGTGACCGCGCTGCACACCGCCGACTTCCCGCTGAAGAAGCTGATCGAAGGCACCGATATCACCGTCACCTGCGAATTCAGCAACGGCAAAGTCTACGTGCTGGCCGGCGCCTATCTGGTCGAAGAACCCGTCTCCAAAGGCGATGACGCCACTATCGAACTGAAGTTCGAAGGCATCAAGGGGACCTGGCAATGAGCGGCGCCGTGAAGCTTCAAGTTGCGATCGAAGCTCACGGCGAGCCCCTGACCGAACTCGTCCTGCGCCGTCCGACGGTGCAGGAAGTGCGAGCGATCAAGGCGCTGCCGTACAAGATCGACAAGAGCGAAGAGGTCAGCCTCGACATGGATGTCGCGGCCAAATACATCGCCGTCTGCGCCGGCATTCCGCCGTCGTCCGTCAACCAGCTGGATCTGGCTGACCTCAACGCGTTGAGCTGGGCCGTTGCGAGTTTTTTCATGAGTGCGGCGTCGGCGCCATCACCGACCTGATCGCCGTCGCCTATGACCTGGCCTGGTTCTGGAAGGTTGACCCCGAACAGATGATGGCCAGGCCACTGGATGTGCTCCGCGAATCGCTGGAGCACGCGCAACGGATCAATGCGATGCAGCAGGTGCAGTGATGGCAGACGAAGAAAACAAAGCGAAAACCCCGGTGCTGCTGACGGGCATCGATGAACTGTCGCCCAAACTCGGCGCCCTGCGAGTAAAGGTCGAGAGCTTCAAGAAAAACCTCGAACAGACCGGCCTCGGCAAACTCGACATCAGTGGTCTGTTCAAGGGCGGCAGCGTGATTACGCCGTTCGTCGAGGGCATCAAATCGGCAGCGGCGTTTCAGGGCAAGTTGACTGAAGTCAGCGAGACGGCAAAAACCGTCGACCTGCCCGCCGCACCGAAAGTCGCCGCGCAAAACATGAACGTGTTCAGTGCGTCGATGGAGAAGGTTTCGGGCGCTATCGATGCCGCGCTGGCGCCAGCGGTTGCGGCATTGGTCGTCGGGCTTGAGCCGATGCTGACTCAGGTTGGCAGCCTGCTTGCCGACAACCCGAAACTGGTCGAAGGCCTGGCGGCAGGGGCGATTGCCTTCTCCGCCATGCAAACCGCTGTCACCGGGGCAACTCAGGTGTTCGACGTGATGAGCATGGTGCTCAAGACCAATCCGATCATGCTGATCGCCATGGGCATCGCGGTGGCAGCGGGATTGATTTATGCCAACTGGACGCCGATCAGCGCGTTCTTCACCGGGATGTGGGAAGGCGTGAAGAGCGCCGGGGCGAGTGCGATGGCGACGTTGCGCTCGGTACTCGACTGGCAACCGCTGGACGCACTGGCGGCATTGTGGGAGCCGGTCACGGCATTCTTTTCGGGGATCTGGAACAAGGTCAAAGCGGTTACCACACCGGTGATCGACTTCTTCAAGTCGGTGTTCTCGTGGTCACCGGCCGGCATGATCATGGACAACTGGGCGCCGCTGACCGGTCTGTTCTCGGCGATCTGGGAATTGCTCAAAGCCTTGAGTGTGCCGGTGATGGCGTTTCTCAAAGGGCTGTTCGACTGGACGCCATTGGGCATGATCATCAACAACTGGAGTGCAATTACCGGGTTCTTCGCGTCTATCTGGATCGCGCTACAACCGGCGGCGCAAGTCATCAAGGACTTCTTCCGAACGCTGTTCGACTTCTCCCCGTTGGGGCTGATCGTCAACAATTGGGGAAGCATCGTCACGTTCTTCGAACCGATTTGGGCCGCGCTGCAAACGTCGGCGCAGCAGATCAAAAGCTTTTTCCAGGGCTTGTTCGAATGGTCGCCGCTGGAACAGATCGCGATGTACTGGCAGCCGATCAGTGAAGTGTTTTCGGCACTATGGGGCGTGGTGCAAGCTATGGCCGCACCGGTACTGGAATTTCTGCACAACATGTTCGAATGGACACCGTTGGGACAGATCATCAAGAACTGGGGGCCGATCACCGAGTGGTTCGGCGAGTTGTGGCAAAAACTGCAAACCGTTATCGCGCCGATCAAGGAACTGTTCGACGGTGGTTTCGCCGGGTTGATTGCCAAGGTCACCGGCAAGGTCGAAACGCTGACCGAAGCGCAGCGCCAGACCAATGCCGAAGGCAAAGGTGAATTGGCTCCAGCGTTTTTCAGCGCAAACCCTCAAGCGTCATCTACCGGTGCGTTGCAGGGCGGCTCCTTGCCGCAATCCTCCAGCGCACTCGTCCAGCAAAGCGCTGCCAACAACCGTACGCAACTCGAAGGCGGCCTGACCGTACGCTTCGAAAATGCGCCGGCCGGGCTGCGCACCGATCAACCGCAAACCAATCAGCCGGGCCTGGCGTTATCGTCGCGCATCGGCTATCGCTCGCTGTCGGCAGGAGGTTCCAATGAACTGGCGTGACCGTTTGTTGCCGGCATCCTTTCGCGGTGTCGGGTTCTGGATCGATCAGGCGAAAACCCCGGTCGGTCGAAAGGGTCAGCTGCACGAGTATCCGCAGCGTGACCTGCCGTTTTTCGAGGACCTCGGCCAGCAGGCCAAGACACACGATCTGACGGCGTTCATTATCGGCCCCGATTGCCTGGAGCAGCGCGACAAGCTGCTCAAGGCACTTGAGGCGGGCAGTGGCGAGCTGGTGCATCCGTGGCTCGGGCGCCTGCAAGTCAAGGTCGGCGAATGCGACATGACCCACACTCGCCAGGATGGCGGGTTGGTGACTTTTGCGCTGAAGTTCTATCCAGATAAGCCGTTGCAGTTTCCGACTGCGTCCGTCAGTACCCAGCAGACAATACTGCTCAAGGCCGGGACTTTTCAGGCCTCTGCCCTCGCGCGGTTCGAGCAGGCGATGACGATGATCAAAGCGGCGCGGATCGGCATTGCCAATTTGCGTAACAGTCTCGCCGGGGTCTACGAGATCATCAAAGAGCAGCTCCAGCCGCTGATCGAGTACTACAAAGACGTCACTGACTTGGTCAAAGCGGTCAAGGAGTTGCCCAAGGAACTGGCGGCGGAGTTCAACGGCTTGCTCGGCGATATCAAGGAGCTGAAGACGTTTGCGAAGGAAGGCTACCGTGGCGTGATTGCCGACGTGTCGCAACAACTCGAAGCTATCCGCAAGGCCGATGCGCCGAAGCTCACCACCGGCACGGACACCAATGCGGCGGCGCAAGCCATGGCTGATCTGGTGCAGGACACGCTGATCGTGAAAGCGGCGCAGTGGATCGCGTCCATGCCGGTCGCCAGTAAGCCGATGAAGTTGCCGTCGACGCCTTCCGTTAACAATCAGGCCAACCAGCCGATCACTCATCAGGACGTGCCGTCCACCGACGATACGCTGGCGATGCTGAAGAATCTGGTCAGCACGCTGGATCTGGCGAAGAACAAATCCAGCCCTGCGCATCACCAGGTAGCCAGCGATTTGCAGGATGCGTTGGTCACCCACCTCAAGGCCGTTGCGTCCTCGGGTATACGGGTTGTCACTAAAACCATTCAGGAAAGCGCGCCGGCGCTGGTGATCGCCTACAAGTACCTGGGCGATGCCACGCGGGCCCTGGAAATCCAGCAGCGCAACCCGACGAATCATCCCGGGTTCTCACCCAACCAAGTGAAAGTCCCCGGGGAGTGAACCATGAGCGAGATGGATAACCGCGTCACGCTGACGGTCAACAATCTGGAATATGGCGGCTGGAAAAGCGTGGAAATCACGGCTGATCTGGAGCGCCAGTTCCGTACCTTCAAACTCGACATCACCTGGCAATGGCCAGGGCAAACGGTGGATAAACCGATCAAGCCCGGCGACCCGTGCGAGGTGAAGATCGGCAACGATCTGGTGCTCACCGGCTACGTTTTCAAGGCGCCGATCCGCTATGACGGGCGGCAGATCAGTCTGACCATCGAAGGCAGTTCGAAGACCCAGGATCTGGTCGATTGCGCGGCCATCAATCGCCCGGGTCAATGGCAGGAGCAACCGCTGCTGAGCATTGTCGAGGCGCTGGCGATGGGCTATTCGCAGTCGGTGGTCAACGAGATACCCGAGACAGCACGACTGGCCAAACACACCATCGTGCCGGGTGAAACGGTGTTTCAGTCAATCGACCGTTTGCTCTCGCTGCTGCGGGTGTTTTCCACCGATGACGAGCAGGGCCGGCTGGTGCTGGCCAAGCCCGGCAGCGGCGGTCGGGCCAGTGATGTGCTGGAGTTGGGCAAGAATATTCTCTCGGCCAACGCACCGATGGATCACAGCCAGGTGTTCTCCGAATACCGGGTGATCGGCCAGCAAAAAGGCTCGGACAAGAAGAGCGGGGCGGCGGTCAGCGAAGTCGAATCGATTGCTGTCGACCTGACCTTCAAACGTCGCCGCACCACGGTGATCAACGAAGGCACGCAACTGACCTTTGAGTTGGCGCAGCAGCGTGCCCAATGGGAAAGCGCCACCCGCATGGGCCGTGCGCAGACCACCACCTATCAGGTGCAGGGCTGGCGTCAGGCCAACGGCGATCTGTGGCGCCACAACACGCTGGTGCGGGTGAAAGATCCAGTGCTCGGCTTTGATGGCGACATGCTGATTTCCAAAGTCACGTATTCGCTGTCGGCGCAAGGCTCGGTGACAACGCTGCAAGTGGCACCGCCGCATACCTTCGATCCCGATCCCACTCCAGCGAAGAAAACCTCAGCCTGACACCGAACCCTGTGGGAGCGAGCCTGCTCGCGAAAGCGTCGGCAGCCTCAACATCACCGCGCCTGACCCGCCGCCTTCGCGGGCAGGCTCGCTCCCACATTGATCCCATTCGGGCCACTTTTGGAAGGACAACTCATGAGCTTACTGACACGCCTGCTGGCGCGCGGCACTGTCGTGCTCGCCAATTCGGCATCCAAGCTGCAATCGCTGCAAATGCGCCTCACCGCCGGGGAAGTGAACGATGACCTCGAGCATTTCGAACCTTATGGCTTCACCAGCAATCCGCTGGCTGGCGCCGAAGGGATCGTCTCGTTCCTGGGTGGTGATCGTTCCCATGCCATCGCGCTGGTGGTCGCCGACCGCCGTTATCGCCTGCAATCACTGGCTGCTGGCGAAGTGGCGATCTACACCGACGAAGGCGACAAGATCCACTTCAAGCGCGGCCGCATCATCGACATCGAAACTGCCACGCTGAACATCAAGGCCAGCACTGCGGTGAACATCGATACGCCGGTGATCAACCAGACCGGCAAGATCGTCTCCACTGGCGATCAACTCGCCGGCGGCATCAGCCAGATCAAACACGTGCACGTAGGCGTACAGGCCGGCAGCGGCCAGACCGGCGCCCCGGCGGGAGGCAAATAATGCTTATCAGCCCGAACCTTCACGCCGCGCTGACCCGTGCCGTGCTCATCAGCCTGTTTACCTGGCGTCGCGCCGCCGATGACGACGCCCTCGATGACGACGAGCGCTTTGGCTGGTGGGGCGACAGTTTCCCCACCGTCGCCGACGATCGCATCGGCTCGCGTCTGTGGCTTTTGCGTCGGGTCAAGCTGACCCGACAGACCCAGATGGACGCCGAATTCTATGCCCGCGAAGCCTTGCAATGGCTGCTCGACGACGGCCACTGCAGCGCCATCGACATCATCAGCGAACGCCTCGACGCCCAGCGCCTGAACCTGCGCACGGTCCTCACCCTGGCCGATGGCGAACGCCTGGACATCAACCCCGATAACAGTTGGCAGGTGATCTATGCCGTTTGAAACCCCTTCGCTGCCGGTGCTGATCAAACGCACCCAAAGCGACCTGGCCGGCGATTCGCTGCGCCAGTCCGATGCGCAAGTGCTGGCCCGAACGCTCAGCGGCGCCGCGTATGGCTTGTACGGTTACCTCGACTGGATTGCCGAGCAGATTCTGCCGGACAAGGCCGACGAATCGACCCTGGAACGCATCGCTGCACTGCGTCTGAACCAGCCGCGCAAACCGGCGCAAGCGGCCACGGGCACGGTAAGTTTTACCGCCACCGCCGGTGCGGTGCTCGACGCCGATACGTTGCTGCAAACCAACGACGGCCGCACGTACAAAGTCACCGCCGCGCGCACCACCAGCAATGGCAGCAACAGCACCACGATCGCCGCGCTCGACGCCGGCAGTCTCGGCAACGCCGACGCGGGTCTGACGCTGACGCCGGTGCAGCCTATTGCTGGCGTCGTCGGCAACAGTTTCGTCGTTCTGGCCCCGGGGCTCAGCGGCGGTGTGGCGCGGGAAAGTCTGGAGTCGTTGCGCTCGCGAGTGATTCGCTCCTATCGCGTCATCCCCCACGGCGGCTCGTCCAGCGACTATGAAACCTGGGCGCTGGAAGTGCCGGGCGTGACCCGCGCCTGGTGCCGTGGTGGCTTGCTCGGCCCGGGCACGGTGACGGTGTTCATCATGCGCGACGACGATCCGCAACCCGTGCCGAACGATGAGCAACTGGCCGAGGTTCAGGACTACATCGAACCGCTGCGCCCGGTGACTGCCGAGGTGCATGTGCAGCGACCGATTCAGGTGCCGGTGGTCTACCGCTTCAAAAGCGTCAACCCCGACACCAGCGCCGTGCGTGCGGCGGTCGAAGCGCAGTTGCGCGATCTGCACAACCGCGAGGCCGATCTCGGCGTACCGCTGCTGATCAGCCATATCCGCGAAGCCATCAGCAGCGCCGGCGGCGAATACGATCACACGCTGACCGCGCCGGCGGCTGACGTGCCTGCCGGCAAGAGCGAACTACTGACTTTCGGAGGTTGCGTATGGGGGGCATAAGAACCGCCGCGCAATACCAGGCGCAACTGCGCGCCTTGCTGCCCGCGGGTCCCGCTTGGGACCCGGAGCAAGTCCCGGAACTCGAAGAAGTCCTGCAAGGCGTCGCCGTCGAACTGGCACGCCTCGACGCCCGCGCCGCCGATTTGCTCAACGAAATGGACCCCGCCGGCGTCAGCGAACTGGTGCCGGACTGGGAGCGGGTGATGGAATTGCCCGACCCCTGCCTGGGCGCCACACCACTGTTCGACGACCGCCGCCTCGCCGTGCGCCGCCGCTTGCTCGCGGTCGGCAGCCAGGCCGTCGGTTATTACCTCGAAATCGCCAAAAGCCAGGGCTACCCCAACGCCAGCATCACCGAACTCGAAGCCCCGCGCATGGGCCGCGCACGTTTTGGCGCGGCGCATTTCGGCACATGGGAAGCGCAATTCATGTGGACGCTCAACACCGGCGGCCGCTTGCTGCTCGGCCGGCGTTTCGGCGCGAGCTACTGGGGCGAACGCTTCGGCGTCAATCCGGGTTCGGCACTGGAGTGCCTGATCCATCGAAGTGCGCCGGCGCATACCAAGGTGCACATCAATTATGACTAGGGAGGAGTGAGCCATGGATTATCCGAAAAGCATGCCCGGTGTCGGTTTGGTCAACAGTCGTTTTGTCGATGAAAATCCCGTCACAGGAACCCCCGGATCGTTGATTCCAGCTGAGTGGGGCAATGCCCTTACCGAAGAGGTGTTGACGGTCATCAAAGCCGCCGGGCTCGAGCCGACCGAAGGCTTGAACACGCAGTTGCTGGCGGCCATTCGCGGCAAAAAGCTGTTTGAAACGCCGGCCCAGTTCGATGTCAGCCAGAAAGTCGCGACGACCGAGTTTGTACAGCGCGCACTCGGCAGTCTGGCGGGGCAGACCAATTACGTCGGTGAGGTTTCGATGACCGCCGCTGACGTTGGCAAACTGTCGATCTTTACCGGCCCAAGCACTGCAACATTGCCGGAGTGGTCGACTGTGCCTGCCGGAGGGTTGGTGTCTCTGGTGGCAAGCTCCGGTGGCTTGACCGTAAAAGTCAGAAGTAACGAAAATCTGAGCTCCGCCACCGGTAGTGTGCCGGATAACACGTTGTCATTTGTCGGTGGTAGCTACGTTACTTTTCGCCGACTTCTACTCGGCGGAGGCTGGGGTCTGGACTCCGGTGACGGTGCACTCAAGTACTCGCCCGCGTTTACCGCTTCATTGAACACTGCAGGCGGCTATCAGCGTTTGCCCAGTGGCTTGATCCTGCAATGGGGGCTGGCCACGGGCGGGGCACTCAGCGAAACCATTACCTACCCGATTGCCTTTCCAAAAAGCGTGCTTTTTCTCTCGGGTGGCGATATCTCGCCGGGATTCGCGGATCTGCGCTTCTCCCTGTTCAGACTTTCGCAAAGCCAGTTTCAGCGCTTCTCCAATGTTGACCCTGGCGGCTGGAACTGGTTTGCCCTGGGCTGCTGAAATCAACGGTGAATGAAATGAAATATATTGATTTTGATGCCCAGGGCGAACTGCTTGGGCGCTATGACTCGGTGATTCACACGCAGATGCCTGCCACTGCCGTAGAGATCTCCGATGAGCTGTTCCTGCGCACAATTGAGGAACGCGACGGCATCTGGAAATGGACCGATGGCAAGGTCACTAAACATGCATTGCCGAACGCATCGCTGCTGGTTGAAAGCGAACAGCGAGCATCGGCCCTGGCGCGGCGTGACGAGTTATTGGCCGAAGCTGACCAGCAAACCGTCGGTATGGCCGACGCCTACATCGCAGGGTTGCTGGATGCCGATGACATGCAGCGGTTCAAGGCATTTGCTACTTACAAACTGGCGCTGAACAAGATCGACAGACAGCCAGGTTATCCGCAAAGCGTGGACTGGCCAGTGTTGCCGGTTTGATGCCTTTTCTGACTTGAAGCCTGCAAAAAACAGTTTCTGAACAATCACCCAGGATAACGGGAGGTCCCCGCGTGGATTATCCAAACAGTGTGCCCAGCGCCGGATTGGTGAATGGGAAATTTGTTGATGAAAACCCGATGACCGGAACCCCGGGATCGCTGATTCCGGCGGATTGGGGCAACGGGGTTACGCTGGAAATTCTCAACGTGATCAATGCCGGTGGGCTGACCCCGGACGAGAAGAAATACGATCAGTTGTTGCAGGCGATTCAATCGGTGACGGCCAAGGGTTGGAATCAGGATCTGGCGTTGCCTCTGGTGGCATTGCCGCTGCCGACCGTTGCCACTGCCGATGGTCGGCTGCCGGTCAGCCCGGCTGCGGCATCCACCAGCGGCGGCAAGGTTTCAATTGCGGCGGGGACGTTTATCAGCCTGGGTCAGGAAGTCGTGAATGGCCAGTTGGGTCGCTCGCGCACTTTTATGACGTCCGCTTGGAGCAGTGTGGATCTGTTGCCCAGCAGTCATTACTTTTTGCGCGCGCAAGTCGCTGGCGGTGTACTGACGTTCTATGTGCAGCGCGGCAACATCCATGACGTGATGCCCGAGTCGTTGAAAGGAACAGTCAACGGCGCCGCCGGTGGGGGATTCCAGTCAACAGCACTGGACATGTGCCTAGCCTGGGTAATTACCGGTGCACCGGGCTCGGTGCCCACCGTGCGAACCATTTATAACCGTGCCCGTTTAACCTGGACCCAAACCGTCAACGGGACGGGCGCAATTTTCCTGCCACTGGATCCCCATGCACGTTCTGCACGATTGGTTGCCGGCAACCCGACGCCGTCTTCGACGGCGGTTACGTCTGTCGGGTTTCCATCAACCGGATGGGTGGGGGGCAACTATTGCTTTCTGTCGCCTGTGATTGCCGGCAGTTCCAACAACCCCGGGGGCTGGAACCCCACAACGATTTCCCCTTGCGTGTTGTTCACCAACAACATCGTTAACGACGTGACGGTTTCAACGCTGGCCGCCAGTTTCGACCATGCCAATTTGCGCTCGCTGTGGCAGTGCTATCAGGCAGAGCACAACCTTGGCCAGTCGAACGCCGAGAGTGATGAGTTATTGCTGAGCATGGGCATCAAGACTCATCCAATCACCGACTACAGCGTTGGTATTGCAATCAACTTTGCAGACGCCGTGAACGTCCAACTGTCGTGGGAGCTTATTCGATGATCGTTATTCAGGAGCTTCATCAGTTCGACGGCGAAATGCGCCTTCCTCAACCTTCTGCCGCCCATGACTGGGATGGTGATAGATGGGTAGTGAACGCCGATAAACAGGCGGCGCTGGACGCTCAGGAGACTGAACGCTTGTGCACAAAAATCGACGCCGCCGCCGATAGTGCCCGCGCGGAGCTGGCCGGCGATCCGCTTAAAGCCATGGAATACGCCCAGGCCGCCGCCGACGCTCAGGCTTATCAGGACGCCGGTTACCCGAAAAAGGAGGTGCCGCTGTCTGTGGCTGCCTGGGTGGTCAAAGGTCGTACGGCCAAACAGGCTGCCGAGCAGATTCTCGGCAAGGCTGATGAACTGACCGATCACCTGCTGACCCTGCGCACCCTGCGTCTGAAAGCCAAGGCGCAGATTCGTGCGCAGGCCGCCAAAGGCAATCTGGAGCAGGCGCACAGCGCAGGTGCTGAAGCATTGGTCGCGATTCGTGAGCTGGTCAGCGGTGTTTCCGGCTAAGCCAAAAAGCCTTCGTTCTGCGTCACCCAAGCCCACTTCAACGTGGGCTTTTTATTTTCAGAAAACCGACCGTAGACGGACACGCTTGAAACGCTGTGTTGGTACCGGTCATTTGTCATTTCAAAGGAACGAACAACCTATGGATTATCCAAAAAGTGTCCCCAGCGTCGGCCTGGTCGATGGCTGCTTCGTCGATGAAAACCCGTTGGCTGGCACACCGGGATCGTTGATTCCGGCGGTGTGGGGCAACAGTGTCACTCAGGAAATTTTGAGTGTTATTAACGGTGCCGGGCTGGTCGCTGCCGAAGCCGACACCGGCCAACTGCTCAAAGCCATTCAATCGATTGTCGGCAACGCCAGTCCGATGCGTTCGGTCGTCACTCGTCTCGCCGCGACGAAATCGCTCACTGACCAGGAACTTGGCCTGGTATTGATCGATGGCAGCGCCGCGCCCATGACCGTGACTTTGCCAGCGGCGAATGCGGCTCTGGGTGTGCGTGATGTGATTGTCCGGCGTATGGATAACACGGTTAACCGGTTGGTCGTTCAGGCCTCGGGCAGCGACCGGATCCGGTTTCATACGCATCTGTCAGCGAACGGTTATCCGTTTCTGGTGCTGATGGGCGGTGGTGACTGGTGGCAATTACGCAGTGACGGCGCCGGCAGTTGGTGGCCGGTCGGACGATTTGACAATACCCCGTTGGGCAGACCTTCGTTTGAAACCACAACGGTGCTCAATCCAGGTGGTTATGGACTGCTCAACGGCAATTTCTTGAAACGTACGGAGTGGCCTTGGCTGTGGGACTTCGCTCAGGCTTCGGGGGTGTTGACGACGGAAGCGGCGCGCTTTACCCGAGAGGGCGCGTGGACCAGTGGCGACGGTGCATCGACCTTTCGAATTCCGGAGATTCGCGGTGAATTTCTGCGAGTGCTCGATGAAGCCCGAGGCATCGATATCGGGCGAGTCGTCGGTACGCTGCAAAACCATTCGCTGCAAAGCCATAACCACTTTCTCCCGACAGGAACCGGTTCATCTTTCCGTCCGGCACCGGCGATTCCGGATACCGTCTGGAACGTGGGCACTGACGTCAACTTTTCCCCGACCTCCGGGACCGTTGCGACGACCTATCCCAACCCGGCATTCGACTCGGATACCTACATCGGCAACATCGGTATTTTTTCTGCCGAAACCCGTCCGCGAAACATCGCCCTTCCTGCGCGAATCAAACTGATCTGAGGTGCCCATGTTCAATTATCTGATAGATGACAGCGGGGCCTTGGTCGGTCCTGTCGAGTTTCAGCCTGTGCCGGGACTGGGTCTGCAACTGCCCAGCAACGCAGTGACGCTGAGCATCGAACTGGCGCCAGCGCCCGAGGGATTTGCCTGGGCCTATGACAACGGTTCGTTGCAACAACGGGTTGATTGTCGCGGCGATGTCTACCGCACTGACACGGGCATCCGGCAAACCTGGACCCGCCTGGGAGAATTGCCGGAGGGCTTCACTCAGTTGCCCTGGCCGGGTGGCTTTCATGCCTGGGTCGATAACGCCTGGCAGGTCGATGAAGCCGCGCAATTGGCGGATCTCAAGCGTGTCGTGCTCGCTCAGCGGGATGCCTTGCTCCGCGATGCAGTGCTGAGAATCGCACCGTTGCAATACGCCGAGGACATCGGTGATGCCGACCACAACGAACAACTGCTGCTGATCGAGTGGAAGCTCTACAGCGTAGAGCTGAACCGTCTCGACAAGCAGTCGGGTTTCCCGCACGAGTTCATTTGGCCGGCCGTACCTGGCGCCATCACTGAGGCCTGAACAGGCGACAAGGAGAGTTGCAATGGATTACCCGAAAAGTGTTCCCAGCGCAGGGCTGGTGGACGGCAAGTTTGTTGATGAAGACCTGATGAGCGGCAAACCGGGATCTTTGATTCCGGCGAGTTGGGGCAACGGCGTCACTCAGGAAATTCTGGGGGTTGTACAGGCGGGCGGTCTCACGCCGAGTGAAGCCTCCAACACGCAATTACTGGGTGCACTGCGCAGCGCTCAGTTATTCAAGACCGCCGCACCTTTCGATGTCAGCCGTGCGGCGGCGACTTGCGAGTTTGTCCAGCGGGCGCTTGGCAGTTATGCGGGATCGCGCAACATCGCGGCCGCCACGCAGTTGACCGCTGCCGATGTGGGGTGCTCGTTCGGTCTGGGCGGTAGCGCGTCTTACACCGTGAACTTGCCGGATCTGGGCCCGCTTCCCAGTGGCGCAACCATCGCTTTGCACTGCCGCAGCAGCGTCCCCATCACCGTTGCGTCCCCAGGTGGAGCACAAATCAGTCCGCAAGGCGTGTTGATGAATGCGATTGTGATGAATGGTGGCGAGAGCGCCACCTTCGTCAAAGAAAGTGGAATCTGGGCGGTTCATGGAACGGCGAGTCTGAAATATGCCGCGCTGTTTTCCGGCATGGTGAGCAATCCGGGCTTCCAGAAACACCTGAGTGGAAATATCGAGCAGTGGGGTACGGGTTATTCGAATGCCGAGGGGAATATCTATGTGACGTTTCCAATGGCCTTTCCCCGAGGTTTTTTTTCGTTGGTGGCTACCCATACGGGAGGCGATGCGGCGATGGTCGCGCTGATTGCGTACACCCAGTTGGGTTGCACGCTGAGAATCCGCAATTCGGCCGGTCAGGTGAGTGCCGGTTGGGCCGTGAACTACATTGCAAAGGGTTATTGAATGAACACCTACAATATTTTGTTCAGCCCCAGTACACGGGGTGCCTACGTACCGGGCATCAACTCGACGGACATTCCCGACGACGTCATTGAAATTCCTAAGGACTACTGGATTTCGCTGCTCCAGCAACTGGCGGTCAGCGCGAAAATGATCGGGGTTCGGGCGGACAATGGCTATCCGATCCTGATCGATCCACCGTCGCCTTCGACAGAAGAACTCGAAGACATCGAACGTGGCTGGCGCACAGCGCAACTGGCAGCCACCGACGGTCTGGTGGCGCGAGATCGCGATGAATTGGAAGACGGCGGTGGCACCACGCTGACCACCGAACAATACGCCGAACTGCAGGCCTATCGGCGCGAGTTGCGCGACTGGCCGCAAGGATCGTTTTTCCCGTTCAGCGAGCATCGTCCGGTAGCGCCGCGCTGGTTGGCAACGGCACTGTGAGCCCACTTTATTCCACGAGGATGCAGTAGCGGAAAACTCCGGAAAGAAATGGCTGGCAGGCGTGGGCCGCCGGCCATGGTTCAATCGCAGTACATCCAGGGAGGATCAAGCATTATGCAAATAACTGAAGACAACCTTAAAACCATCATGCCCAACGCCCGCTCCCAAGCGGGCGTTTTTGTTTCTGCGCTCAACTCCGCGATGGCGCGCCGTCGCATCGACTCGCCCAAACGCATCGCTGCGTTTCTCGCGCAGATCGGTCACGAGTCGGGCCAGTTGCAGTACGTGCGGGAGTTGGGCAACAACCAATACCTGAGCAAATACGACACCGGCACCTTGGCCTTGCGTTTGGGCAATACGCCTGAGGCTGACGGCGATGGGCAAAAGTATCGTGGTCGCGGGCTGATCCAGATCACCGGTCGCAGCAACTATCGCCAATGCAGCCTTGGCCTGTTTGGCGATGAGCGTCTGCTGTCGTTGCCTGAACTGCTCGAGCAACCGCAATGGGCAACCGAATCCGCGGCATGGTTCTGGGAGCAGAACGGCCTCAACGAATTGGCCGACCGCGATCAGTTCAACACCATCACTCGGCGTATCAACGGCGGGTTGAACGGATTGCAGGATCGTCTGGAGATCTGGGCGCGGGCGAGGGCGGTGTTATGCCTATCTCCTGGCGCGTGATCGGCCTTTTGTTGCTGGCCATGGGGGCTTTTGCTGCCGCCTGGCAATTGCAGGACTGGCGCTACGGCCGGCAACTGGCGGAGCAAACTCGGTTAAACGCCGAAACCCTCAATCAACTGACCATGTCCGCTGCCACCGCACAGCAGGCCGAGCAGGATAAACGTCTGGCGCTGGAGCAACGGCTCGCCGCCAGTGAACAAACCCACTTTCGAGCGCTGAGCGATGCCCAACGTGATCAGGATCGCCTGCGCGATCGCCTTGCCACTGCTGATGTGCGCCTGTCAGTCCTTCTCGACGCCAACGACGTTGCCCAAGGCTGCAACGTGCCAGCCTCCGCCAGTGCCGGCGGCGTGGATCATGCAACCGTACGCGCCCGACTTGACCCGGCGCATGCTCAACGAATTATCGCCATCACCGACAGCGGCGACCGCGGACTGATTGCCTTGCAGGCGTGTCAGGCCTATGTCAGAGCGCTGGCGTCTGCACATTTTGAATGAGTCTGTGTATTGAAAGCGCAACCGGGTCGTGTACGGTGGTACGCATTCCACACGATCCGGAGAGCGCCGTGAAAGATCTCACTCAACTGGCTGCCGAACTTGGCCGACGCCTGCAAGTGCTCAATGCCCATGTCACCACTGCCGAATCCTGTACCGGTGGCGGAATTGCCGAAGCCATCACACGAATTCCGGGCAGCTCGGCGTGGTTTGAAGCCGGTTATGTGACCTACTCCAACCGGCAGAAAACCCAGCAACTGAATGTGCCGGGGGCGTTGTTCGAGACGGTGGGCGCGGTCAGTCGTGAAGTGGTCGAGGCAATGGTGCGGGGCGCTCAGGAAAAAAGCCTGGCGCGATTTGCCGTCGCGGTCAGCGGCGTTGCCGGGCCCGACGGTGGTTCCCCGAGCAAACCGGTGGGCACCGTCTGGTTGGCCTGGGGCGTGGGTGACCTGGTTTCCAGTGAGGTCCAACACTTCCCCGGTAACCGCGATGAAGTCCGCCGACAAACGGTGAAGGCCGCGCTAGAGGGGCTCCTGCGACTAGCGGCACGAGAAATCGAAAATCAGGGGTAGGCGATCCGCGAACGCTGTGGAATAATACTGGCTACTTATACAGGTGTTGGCCGTCAGGCCTTATTGATTACGTGAGGACTTTAATGGACGACAACAAGAAGAAAGCCTTGGCTGCGGCCCTGGGTCAGATCGAACGTCAATTCGGCAAGGGTGCCGTGATGCGTATGGGCGATCAAGACCGTCAGGCGATCCCGGCTATCTCTACTGGCTCTCTGGGTCTGGACATTGCTCTCGGCATCGGCGGCCTGCCAAAAGGCCGTATCGTTGAGATCTACGGTCCTGAATCCTCCGGTAAAACCACACTGACACTGTCCGTGATCGCCCAGGCTCAAAAAGCCGGCGCGACCTGCGCATTCGTCGACGCCGAACACGCCCTCGACCCTGAGTACGCCGGCAAGCTGGGCGTTAACGTCGACGACCTGTTGGTGTCCCAGCCGGACACTGGCGAACAGGCTCTGGAAATCACCGACATGCTGGTGCGTTCCAACGCTGTTGACGTGATCATCGTCGACTCCGTGGCAGCACTGGTGCCTAAAGCTGAAATCGAAGGCGAAATGGGCGACATGCACGTGGGCCTGCAAGCCCGTCTGATGTCCCAGGCGCTGCGTAAAATTACCGGTAACATCAAGAACGCCAACTGCCTGGTAATCTTCATCAACCAGATCCGTATGAAGATCGGCGTGATGTTCGGTAGTCCGGAAACCACCACCGGTGGTAACGCTCTGAAATTCTACGCTTCGGTTCGTCTCGACATCCGCCGTACCGGCGCGGTGAAAGAAGGCGACGAAGTGGTCGGCAGCGAAACCCGCGTCAAGGTTGTGAAGAACAAGGTGGCTTCGCCGTTCCGTCAGGCGGAGTTCCAGATTCTTTACGGCAAGGGCATCTACCTCAACGGCGAGATGATCGACCTGGGCGTACTGCATGGTTTCGTCGAGAAGTCCGGCGCCTGGTATGCCTATGAAGGCACCAAGATCGGTCAGGGCAAGGCCAACTCGGCCAAGTTCCTGGCGGATAACCCGGAAATCGCTGCGAAGCTCGAGAAGCAACTGCGTGACAAGCTGCTGACTCCTACAGTGATCGACTCCAAGGCTTCCGCAGTCAAAGAGACTGCAGACGACCTGGCCGACGCTGATATCTGATTGCCACGATGACAACCGCTGTACTCGATACCCTCGTCGCGGTGCGGCGAACCGCCATGGATCTGCTCGCACGCCGCGAGCACGGTCGAGTCGAGTTGACGCGCAAACTGCGTCAACGCGGCGCTGAGGCGGAGATGATCGAAACAGCCCTCGACCGTTTAACGGAAGAAGGGCTGCTTTCCGAAGCGCGTTACCTTGAAAGCTTTGTTTCCTACCGTGCCCGTTCCGGTTATGGCCCTTTGCGGATTCGCGAGGAACTCAGTCAGCGCGGTTTACAACGTGCCGATATCGAACTCGCCCTGCGCGAAAGCGGTATCAGTTGGCAGCAGCAGCTTCAGGACACGTGGCAGCGCAAGTTTTCCGGACATTTGCCGATCGATGCCAAAGAACGGGCCAAGCAGGGCCGGCTCCTCGCCTATCGGGGCTTTTCGATGGAGATGATCAACCGCTTGTTCAGCGGTCGCGGCATGGACGATTAAAACGATTCAACAAAAACGGCCCGCTATGAAAATAGCGGGCCGTTTTTTTTTGCCTTCAAATTGCCTTTGACGGCTCGCGACTGCGTTGTGCTGTTTGCGGTCTGGAGTCAGCCCAGTTTTCCGGCAGGTTGATGTAATCGATCAACTCCCGCAGACGCCCGTGAGTGCGAGCATTAAAAGCGAAGGCCAACCGCGCCAGATGGCTGAACTGCGCTTCGTCGTGTTCCTCGCCACTGTAGGCATGTTGATGAAACTGGTCGCTCAAGCACAGATCGGCAAAAGATTCCTGCATGTGCTCAAGCGCCTGATCGCTGAGCTTGTGATGCATGCGCATCACGAATTGCCGCTTGAGCCAGCGGCTGGAGTGGAAGTTGCTGTAAAACTGGTTGATCTGCTCTACCGCGTCCTCGACGGTATAAACCAGACGCATCAGCTTCATGTCGGTCGGCAGGATGTAATGGTTGTCTTCCAACTGCTGGCGGATGAAATCCATCGCGCCTTGCCAGAACGTGCCGCCCGGTACATCCAGCAAAACTACCGGCACTAGCGGACTTTTGCCGGTCTGGATCAGGGTCAGCACCTCCAGCGCCTCATCCAGCGTGCCGAAACCGCCGGGGCACAACACCAGCGCGTCGGCCTCTTTGACAAAGAACAGCTTGCGCGTGAAGAAAAAGTGGAACGGCAGCAGATTGCCGGTGCCGTCGACAGTCGGGTTGGCATGTTGTTCGAAGGGCAGGGTGATGTTGAACCCAAGGCTGTGATCGCGGCCAGCGCCTTCATGCGCGGCGGCCATGATGCCGCCTCCGGCTCCGGTGATGACCATCATGTCCGAGCGCGCCAATGCGGCGCCGAGTTCTCGTGCCATGGCATACAACGGATGCTCGACCGGCGTGCGCGCCGAGCCGAACACCGTGACTTTGCGTCGTCCCTTGAATTTCTCCAGTACTCGAAAGGCTTGTTCCAGTTCGCGCAGGGCTTGCAGGGTGATCTTGGCGTTCCAGCGGTTGTGGTCTTCCTGTGCCATGCGCAGCACGGTGAGGATCATGTCGCGGTAGATGGGAATGTTCAGGCTGTTGGGGGAAACACGGTTGAGTTGTTCTTCGACCTGGTTGATGAGGTCAGGACCGCTTTCCTGAAAATGACGGCTGAGCAAGTCATTCGGTTGGTAAGGCATTCAACGTCTCCTTCTGCACAGAGCGGATGGCCCTGACGCGCGGCGTCAGTGCCGCGCTGCAAAAAACACACACGACCAGCAGTTCCTTTCCTGCTGTTAACCCATGATCGGGAATACTCTGAATTTAGACCCTTGCGCGCAATTGCGCTGACTGGATCATTGCGCCGCAACGTTAAGGCTGTAAACCGCTCATTAATGTTTTATCAATCCCGACACCGCTCGTCCGAACGTGCTCCGGCTAGCAATCCCTCTGATTAACTAACTTACAGGCGCCGTACGACAACTGTGCGTCAGCAACCGTACGCAAGGTGCACGCTATTCAAGGATTTGTGGGTAGCAAGGAGGCGGCACAGATGGCCAGAGTGATTCTGGAGATCGATACGCAGTTGTATCGAATGTTGAAGGCTTCAGCCGAGACCAATCATGTCAGTCTCGAAGAGGAGTGCTGCCGACGGCTGGCAGGTGGCGAACGTCGCTCGCACTATTTACAGGCCTTGCTGGCCGAACTGCGCGCCGAGGATGAACAGCGGCGCGCGAATTCACGTTAGTTACTTCTTCTTCGCCGGTGCGGCTTTCGGGCAATCCGATTCCTGGTAGCTGGCGGAGCCGATCGCTTTGTTGGTTTTCACTTCAGTGAAGTCGTAACGCATGATCGCGCCTTTGGCCATCAGTTTGCGGAACGAAGGGTTGTTGCACACCGAGGCTCCCAACTGGAAATACACGGCTTTAGGGTCAGCACGCATTTTGTCGGCGTGGCTCTTTTGCACGCTAAGATGATTGATCAGCTGAGTACCTTCAACGGTGTAGCCCTGATCAAGAATGTCTTCATTGATTGCGCGTGGCGTGCCGACGCTGCTTTGGGCGGCGACATTGCGCAGCTCGCGATTCAGATTCTGCTCACTCAGCGAGGCAGCCTGAGCGGTGAAGGACGACGCCAGCAGAATGGCAGCGGTGGGAACGATAAGGCGCAGCATGAAACTCTCCTGATTCGGTGACTGGTGGTTCGACCAGCCTCGGGGCTGTGCGTTCAGTGGCGGCGAATTATAGGGGAGCCGGTCTGGACGGTACAGGCTTGTGCCCGTCGCTCTGGTAAACTGCTGGCCTTTATTGCCTTGCCGAGTGTTGTTCGTGTCGAGTTTTCCTGTCTGCCGGCGTTGCCTGCGATGAACCATGCCCCCAACGCTGTCGCCCGTCTGCGCGATCAGCGCGAAGATGAAGGCATCAAGCCGATTCAGGCCCGTGGCTTTCGCTCCGAGCGTTGCCGCGACTGTCGCGTCATCATCAGCCATTGCCTGTGCGCCTGGCGACCTACCGTCGAAACCCGTTCCGGCGTGTGCCTGATCATGACCGGCAAGGAAGTGTTCAAACCGAGCAATACCGGTTGGCTGATTGCCGACGTGGTGCGCGATAACCACGCATTCATCTGGTCGCGCACTGAGCCCGACGCGCAGATGCTGGCGCTGCTCAGCGATCCGCAATGGCAACCCTATCTGGTGTTTCCCGGCGAATACGTCGAACCTTCGCGGGTGACCAACGCAGTCGCCGCCGATAGCAGCAAACGTCCGCTGTTCATTCTGCTGGACGCGACCTGGACCGAAGCTCGCAAGATCTTCCGCAAGAGCCCGTACTTCGACAGTTTGCCGATCCTGAGCCTGCTGCCCGACAAGCTCTCGCGCTACCGCTTGCGCCGTTCAACCCGCAGTGAGCATTTGTGCACCGCCGAAGTCGCGGCGTTGTGCCTGGAACTGGCCGGCGACAGCGATGCCGCTTCGGCGCTGGACGCCTACTTCGACGTGTTCAGCCAGCATTACCTCGGCGCCAAGCAACAATTGGATATGAATGAGTCAACCCCGGCCCATGCCGAGTTGCAGCGCTATATACGAAAGCCGCAGCCTGAGTTGGCCTGATAGTGGCCCATACTCTACACACCGGCGGCCGTGCTGCTTGACCACCCAGTCTTCGCTGGGCATGCTTGGCGCCGATTAGGGTGCGGCCAAGGTTTGAAACGCCGTGTTTGCTGGTTATTGGCGTTGAACGTGCCCCTGTGGATACCGCTACAAAGCGGCATCTTGAGTTGCTTTGGCCAGACCGGAATGCACCGGGTCTGCCATCAAAAACAGGATCATTTGAAAAATGGCCACATACGACATCCTGATTGCCGATGATCACCCCTTGTTTCGTAGCGCACTGCACCAAGCGGTGACGCTGGGCCTTGGCCCGGATGTACGCCTGGTGGAAGTGGCGAGCATCGCCGAACTGGAAACGCGTCTGACTGAAAAGGCTGATTGGGATCTGGTTCTGCTGGATCTGAACATGCCCGGCGCGTTCGGGTTTTCCGGACTGGTGATGTTGCGCGGGCAATACCCGCAGATTCCAGTGGTAATGGTGTCGGCCCAGGAAGAAGCTTCGGTGATGGTCAAGTCTCGTGAGTTCGGGGCCAGTGGCTTTATTCCGAAGTCCAGCGACCTCAGCGTGATTCAAGAAGCGGTGCGCAAAGTGCTCGACGGCGATGTGTTCTGGCCACCGCAAGCCTTCGAAGCCGTCAGCGTTTCTGACGAAGCGAAAGCCGCCAGCGATGGCCTCGCCAGCCTGACGCCACAGCAGTTCCGGGTATTGACCATGGTCTGCGAAGGCCTGCTGAACAAGCAGATTGCCTATGAGCTGAGCGTGTCCGAAGCGACCATCAAGGCCCACGTCACGGCGATCTTTCGCAAGCTGAATGTGCGCACTCGCACGCAAGCAGCTTTACTGCTGCAACAACTTGAGTCAATTCCGAGCCAATAAAGGCTGGCGTCTTCACGCTTTTTTGACTTTTGTTGAACTAGCTTTCCCACTCCTTTTTGGTTGGTTTCTACTTTATGTCACCTTTCAAGGGCCAGACCGGCCTGAAACGCATCCTCAATGCTTCCGGTTATTCGCTGGACGGCCTGCGTGCAGCCTTCACCGGCGAAGCAGCGTTCCGTCAACTGGTACTGCTCAATGTGGTGCTGGTTCCGCTGACGTTCTTCCTCAATGTCAGCCGCGTTGAACAGGCACTGTTGATTGCCGTGTGCTTGCTGGCGCTGATCGTCGAGTTGCTGAACTCGGCAGTCGAAGCGGCCATCGACCGCATTTCGCTGGAGCTGCACCCGCTGTCGAAGAACGCCAAGGACATGGGCAGCGCTGCTCAATTCGTGGCGCTGAGCATGATCGCGCTGGTGTGGGCAGTGATTCTGCTTTAAGCGATAGTCGGCAAGACGATCTCGTCGCTGCGCTGCACCCCGGCGGTGAAAGCGCGGCACAGCTCGAGAAACTCGCGCATGGCCGAGGTCTGGTACTTCTGCTTGTGCCAGATGAAGTAGAACTGCCGCGCCAGATCCAGATCCGGTGTCTCCACCGGCACCAGACTGCCGCGCCGAAAGGCGTCGCGCAGCGCCAGGCGCGAGATGCAGCCAATTCCAAGTCCCGATTCCACCGCGCGTTTGATCGCTTCGGTGTGTTCCAGCTCGAGGCGAATATTCAGCGCACTGCGGTGATGACGCATGGCCTGATCGAAGGTCAGCCGTGTGCCAGAGCCTTGTTCTCGCAGAATCCACGCTTCGTGGGTCAATTCTTCCATGGTCGCGCTGCCACGTTGTGCCAATGGATGCTGCGGCGCGCAGAACACCACCAACTCATCCTCGACCCAGCTCTGCACTTCGATGTCCGGGTGGCTGCAATCGCCTTCGATTAGACCCAGATCAATTTCGTAGTGAGCAACTTGTTGCACGATATTGGCCGTGTTCTGCACGTGCAGTTTCACTTGGCTTTCCGGGTGGCGCTGCATGAAGCTGCCGATCAGCAAGGTCGCCAGGTAATTGCCGATGGTCAGCGTCGCGCCGACCGACAGCGAGCCAAAACCGGATTTGCCGTTGAGCAGGTCTTCGATTTCCTTGGCCTGGTCGAGCAGGGCCACCGCTTGTGGCAACAGCTGTTTGCCGAGGGCGTTGAGGCTCAGCCGTTTGCCGGCGCGGTCGAACAGCTGGCAGCTGGACTGGCGCTCCAGTTCGGTGATCGAGGTGCTCGCGGCCGACTGCGAGAGGTTGAGCAGACCCGCAGCACGGGATACGCTTTCCTGCTGGGCGACGGCGACGAAGACTTGCAGTTGACGGAGAGTAAATCGCATATCGATATAACCGATAACCCTTATCTTAATAATCCAGTTAACAGATATTGTCGTCGCTATTAGAATGCGATGCAATTGCGCACGTTCAGCTGCAAAACCCGCGCAGACCCAATATCCAGGAGTCAAACGTACATGAGCAACATGAACCACGAGCGTGTCCTCAGTGTTCATCACTGGAACGACACTCTGTTCAGCTTCAAGTGCACCCGCGATCCGGGCCTGCGCTTCGAGAACGGTCAGTTCGTGATGATCGGCCTGCAACAGCCTAATGGCCGCCCGCTTATGCGCGCTTACTCGATCGCCAGCCCGAACTGGGAAGAGCATCTGGAGTTTTTCAGCATCAAGGTGCAGGACGGTCCACTGACCTCGCAGCTGCAGCACTTGAAGGAAGGCGACGAGATCATCATCTCGAAGAAGCCTACCGGCACGCTGGTTCTTGACGACTTGAACCCGGGCAAGCATTTGTATCTGCTGAGCACCGGCACCGGTCTGGCGCCGTTCATGAGCGTGATCCAGGACCCGGAAACCTACGAGCGCTTTGAAAAAGTGATCCTGGTTCACGGCGTACGTTACGTCAACGAAGTCGCTTACCGCGAATTCATCACCGAGCATCTGCCGCAGAACGAGTTCTTCGGCGAAGCGCTGCGTGACAAGCTGATCTACTACCCGACCGTGACCCGCGAGCCTTTCGAGAATCAGGGCCGTCTGACCGACCTGATGCGCAGCGGCAAGCTGTTCAGCGACATCGGTCTGCCGCCGATCAACCCGCAGGACGACCGCGCGATGATTTGCGGCAGCCCGAGCATGCTCGACGAGACCAGCGAAGTGCTCGACAGCTTCGGCCTGAAGATCTCGGCCCGTATGCGCGAGCCGGGTGACTACCTGATCGAGCGTGCATTCGTCGAGAAGTAAGCCCCACCCAAAAAGCCCCCATTGCCTATGCAGGCAATGGGGGCTTTTTTATGCCCGAAACATTTCCCTGTAGGAGCTGCCGAAGGCTGCGATCTCTTGATCTTAAAAAGCAAGATCAAGAGATCGCAGCCTTCGGCAGCTCCTATATCGAGCGAGATTTCAGGCTGTAGCGGGGATGACTTCGAGCACTCGGATCTGCTCAGGCGTCGGGTAATGCCAGCGCACGTCCAGATCCCAGAATTGCGCGCCGTATTCGCGTTCAGGCACCGGGGTTTGATACGCCGGGCGTGGATCCTGAGCCAAACACTGTTCAATCAACGCCACCAATGGCTCGTCGAGGCGCTGAGCGTGTGTGTGCGCTTGTTTCAGTGCCGGGTCCGTCCACTGCACGTCAATCAGCTGCGGCGCAGCGCTGGCGATGCTGTTGGTGGCGCTGTGGATGATGTCTGCATAGGGCACGTACGGTTTGATGTCGAGTATCGGCGTGCCGTCGAGCAAGTCGATGCCGGAGATGAACAGGCGATTGGCTTCGACCTTGTCCAGTTTCACCACTGATTGGCCGATGCCGTTCGGGCGATGGGTGGCGCGGGTAGCGAACACGCCCATGGACTTGTTGCCGCCAAGGCGTGGCGGGCGAACTTTGAGGCGCGGCTTTTCTTCAAGGGCTTGATGGAACAGGAACAACAGCCAGACGTGACTGACCTGCTCCAGCCCCTGCACGGCGTCGCCCTGATCGAACGGCGCCACCAGTTCCAGCACGCCACGGGCGGCGGGGGCCAGTTGTGGTTGGCGGGGGATGGCGAATTTCTCCTTGAAACAGGAGCGCACGAAGCCGATGGGGGAAACGCTGTAAGTCATGATTTGCAATCGAAGCGGGGCAGGGTGGGCATGATAACCCGGCAGGCCTCAGGTCTGGTGTTGGCAGGGCTGGCCTTTTCGCGAGCAGGCTCGCTCCCACATTGGGTCTATGGCGTGCACAAGATCCCTGTGGGAGCGAGCCTGCTCGCGAAGGCCGCGCCGCCGATCTACAGGCTGAACCCGCCATCCAGCGGAATGATATTCCCGGTCATGTAAGCCCCAGCGGTACTCGCCAGACTGATCGCCAGCGCCGCCATCTCTTCCTCACGCCCCCAGCGCTTCATCGGAATCAAAGCCGTGTCCTCAGCCAATGCCTGCTGATCATTACCAATATGCTGAGTCATCTTGCTCGGAAACCTTCCCGGCGCGATCACGTTGACGTTGATGTGCTGGCTCACCAGTTCTCGCGCGAGAATCCGCGACAATTGATGCAGGGCGGCCTTACTCGGCCCATAGGCATACGCCTGCTCACCAAACGAAGAAATCCCCGCCACCGAACCAATATTGATAATTCGCGCCGGATTCGCTGCCGAACCCGCTTTGCGCAACAGCGGCAGAAACTGCTGGATGCAACTGAACACCGAGGTCACGTTGAGCTGCATGACCTTTTCCCAGCCCTTGACCGGATAGCTCTCCAGTGGCGCGCCCCAAGTGGTGCCGGCATTGTTCACCAGAATATCCAGATGACTGATTTGCTCGCCCAGACGCGCAGCCAACTCCTGGACGCCTTCTTCAGTCGCCAGATTCGCCGCCACGCCGTGGCAGATGCCCAAAGCACTGAGTTCTTCAGCCGTTTGATGACAGGCCTCGGCGTCGCGGGCACAGACAAAAACGCGGGCGCCGGCCTCGACAAAGGCCTTGGCAATCATTTTGCCGATACCGCGTGTGCCGCCGGTCACCAGAGCGGTGCGGCCTTGCAGGGAAAAGTACGGGTGCATGGCGAATCCTGAGGGCTAGGGATCAATACACCCTAGTCGTCAGCCGCAAAAAGCGGAGCCATTATTTTCGGAAGGAATGGGCGGCCATACGGCCAGCTGCAAGCTACAAGCGGCCAGTCGAAGCGCGGTGGCCATTTGCAGCTTGCAGCTTGTAGCTGCTTTTACACTCTCACGCGCAGCGTGAGCCCCTTGAGGAAGTTGCGCAGCAACTGGTCGCCACACGGACGATAGTTGGTGTGGCCGACCTTGCGGAACAGTGCGCTCAGCTCAGGCTTGGACACCGGGAACTCGGCTGCCTTGAGGATCGCGTGCATGTCGTCTTCTTTCAGTTCGAAGGCCACGCGCAGCTTTTTCAGAATGATGTTGTTGGTCACCGGCACTTCAATAGGCTGCGGTGGACGGCTTTCGTCCTTGCCGCGCTTGAAGATCACCAGACCATCGAGGAAGTGGGCAATGACTTCGTCCGGGCAGCGTACGAAACCTTCTTCGTCTTCTTCTTTCTTGTCGAGCCAGGTCAGCACGTCAGCGAGTTCTACGTCCATGCCGCCGAGTTTGATGATTTCGACAACCTTCTTGTCACTGATGTCGAGCATGTAGCGCACGCTGCGCAATACGTCGTTATGAATCATGTGAGTAATCCTGATAAGCGTTGTGGGCAGCGCGCGGGCGCGCTGCCGGAATGTGTGGCGGCAGTGGAAGTCTTAGAACTTCTCTTTGCCGGACAGGTAGCGCCATTGGCCGACCGGGACCTTGCCGATCGAGACGCCGCCGATGCGAATGCGGCGGATGCCGATGACCTTCAGGCCCACCGCTTCGCAGAACTGGGCGATGATCCCCGGCTGCGGATTTTTCATGGCGAAGCGCAGGCGGTTTTCGTTCTGCCAACTGGCCTTGACCGGCGGCAGTTCCTTGCCCTTGTGGGTGAGGCCGTGCTGCAAGCGGTTGAGGCCGTGGGCGACCATGTCACCTTCGACTTCAACGATGTATTCCTGCTCGATCTTGGCCGAGTCGGCGGTGAGCTTGCGCAGAATCTTCCAGTCCTGGGTGAACACCAGCAGGCCGCTGGCCTTGGCCTGCAAATCGGTGCTGGCGGTCAGGCGCAGGAAATGGCCACGCAACGGTCGTTTGCTGAAACGGTGCTCTTCGCTGAGGGTTTCGGCGCTCAGGGTTTGCATCGCGCTGTCCGCATCCATGCCCGCCGGCACGTTGAGCAGGATGGTCACCGGCTCTGGCGCGGTGGCCTTGGCGTCCTTGTCGAGCTCGACCTTCTGGTCGCCGACCTTGAATTGCGGCTCGTCGATGACTTCGCCGTCCACGGTGACCCAGCCGCCCTCAATGAACAGCTCGGCCTCCCGGCGGGAGCAACCGACCAGTTCGATGAGGCGTTTGGAGAGGCGAATCGGGTCAGTCATGACAGGGCCGTAACAAAAAAGGGGTGGGCATTGTACCTGTGTGGCGCCGGTTAAGCCCGGTTCCATTTACACGGTCCTCGTATTCCCTGTGGGAGCTAGCCTGCTGGCGATTGCATCACCGCGGTGAATCTGGATGACCGCAGCGCCTGCATCGCCAGCAGGCTAGCTCCCACAATGGGATTGTGGTGTGTCAGGCATGGTTTGAGCGCTGTTGATTTTGGCGCAAGCGCATATGCAGCAACGGATACGGCTGGCCCATGCCATCCACCTCCGAGCGGCCGATCACTTCGAAGCCCTGCTTGAAGTAGAAGCCCAGCGCCTGTGGGTTCTGTTCATTGACGTCCAGTTCATCGGCATTCAGATGCTGCAGCGCGTAGTTCAGGAGTTTTTTGCCCAGACCTTGGCCACGGTAGTCAGGATCGATAAAGAGCATTTCGATCTTGCCCGCCGCAACGCCGGCAAACCCGGTGATGCGCTGGTTGGCATCTTTGGTACAGATCAGCATCACCGCATCGAGGTAACGCGTGAGCACCAGATTGCGCAGCAGCTCGATGTAGCTGTCCGGCAGAAAATCATGAGTGGCGCGAACCGAGGCCTCCCAGACCCGGGTCAGTTCCTGATAGTCGCTGAGTTTCGGCGTATGGATGACCGAATGGTGACGCATGCCCGTCTGCCTCTTGTCCGTTTCAAGGGAGTCCGTCCCCCGCTAAACGATAGCCGTAAAAAAGCCCCGCATCTCGTAAAAAGAGCGGGGCTTTTCAACTTTTTCAACACCGAACTGTAGGCGCTGAGCTTGCTCGCGAAGATGGTGTATCAGCTGCTAATGAAGTCGGCTGACACAGCGTTTTCGCGAGCAAGCTCTGCTCCTTCAAGGGCCTGCGGGGTCAGATCTGCTCTGCCCACAGGTCGTATTCATCAGCATCAGTCACTTTGCACCAGACTTTATCGCCCGGCTTCAGGTTGCTGCCGTTGTCGATAAACACGTTGCCGTCGATCTCCGGGGCGTCGAAGAAGCAGCGGCCGACCGCGCCTTGCTCGTCGACTTCGTCCACCAGCACTTCGATTTCACGGCCAATGCGCATTTGCAGGCGCGCCGAGCTGATTGCTTGCTGGTGCGCCATAAAGCGATCCCAACGGTCTTGCTTGACGTCGTCCGGTACGATTTCCAGATCCAGATCATTGGCCGGAGCGCCTTCAACCGGCGAGTACTGGAAGCAGCCTACGCGGTCGAGTTGGGCTTCGGTCAGCCAGTTCAGCAGGTACTGGAAGTCTTCTTCTGTTTCGCCTGGGAAGCCGACAATGAAGGTCGAACGGATGATCAGATCCGGGCAGATTTCGCGCCAGTTCTTGATCCGCGCCAGGGTTTTGTCTTCGAACGCCGGGCGTTTCATCGACTTCAGCACTTTCGGGCTGGCGTGCTGGAACGGGATGTCCAGGTACGGCAGGATCTTGCCGGCGGCCATCAGCGGGATCAGCTCGTCAACGTGCGGGTACGGGTAAACGTAGTGCAGACGCACCCAGACGCCGAGGGTGCTCAGCGCTTCGCAGAGTTCGGTCATGCGGGTTTTCACCGGCGCGCCGTTCCAGAAACCGGTGCGGTATTTCACGTCAACGCCGTAGGCGCTGGTGTCTTGCGAGATCACCAGCAGCTCTTTAACGCCGGATTTGACCAGACGCTGAGCTTCGTCCAGCACATCACCCACCGGACGGCTGACCAGTTTGCCGCGCATCGATGGAATGATGCAGAAGGAGCAGCTGTGGTTGCAGCCTTCGGAAATCTTCAGGTAAGCGTAGTGACGCGGGGTCAGCTTGATGCCTTGCGGCGGCACCAGATCGATCAGCGGGTTGTGATCCTTACGCGGCGGCACGACTTCGTGCACGGCGTTGACCACTTGCTCGTACTGCTGCGGACCGGTCACGGCCAGCACGCTTGGGTGCACGTTGCGGATGTTGCCTTCTTCCACGCCCATGCAGCCTGTGACGATCACCTTGCCGTTTTCCTTGATCGCTTCGCCGATCACTTCCAGCGACTCAGCCTTGGCCGAATCGATGAAACCGCAGGTGTTGACGACTACAACGTCGGCGTCCTGATAGGTCGACACCACGTCATAGCCTTCCATGCGCAGCTGGGTCAGGATGCGCTCGGAGTCGACCAGTGCTTTCGGGCAACCCAGAGATACAAAGCCAACCTTTGGATTGGCCGGCGCAGGAGTGGTGGACATGTCTAACCTCGGTATTTTGTGACGCCGCTTTCTTGGTGCGAAAGCCGACGGACGGGCGCTTAGGGCGCGCCTCTGATCAAAAAGTGCGCAATTCTAGCGGCGAGGAGCGCACTTGACCAGCTTTATGCCGGGAAATACGACGAGTGCTGCGCTATGCTTCGCGCCTTTGCGCTTTACTGAATTTTTACAGTCAACAAAACGTCTGTAACAACGGGTAAAACAGCGCATGCTGCACGACAAAGCATAGTGCTTCGTTCGAAGAAGCCGGTCTGGGAATCAGGAGTGTTGGATGGGTCAGGCAAGTAGTCAGGCGGCGGGCGCCGAGCATTCGACGGCAAAGCCGATCGGCATGCTGGTCGCCGCGGTCGGGGTGGTTTACGGCGACATCGGCACGAGCCCGTTGTACACCCTCAAAGAAGTCTTTTCCGGCGGTTACGGTGTGGCCGTCAATCACGATGGCGTGCTGGGCATTCTTTCGTTGATCTTCTGGTCACTGATCTGGGTCGTGTCGATCAAATACATGATGTTCGTGCTGCGCGCCGACAACCAGGGCGAGGGCGGGATCATGGCGCTCACCGCGCTGGCACGGCGGGCGGCGGGGCATCGCAAAAAGCTGCGATCGTTGCTGGTGGTTTGCGGACTGATCGGCGCTGCGCTGTTTTACGGCGACAGCATGATCACCCCGGCAATTTCCGTTCTCTCGGCAATTGAAGGCCTGGGCTTGGCATTTGATGGCATCGACCATTGGGTGGTGCCGTTGTCGCTGGTGGTGCTGGTCGGGTTGTTTCTGATCCAGAAGCACGGTACAGCGCGGATCGGCATCCTCTTCGGCCCCATCATGGTGACCTGGTTTCTGGTTCTCGGCGCTCTCGGTGTGTATGGCATCAGCCACGCGCCTGAAGTGCTGCATGCGATGAACCCGATGTGGGCGGTGAATTTCTTCGTGGTCCATCCAGGCATGGGCGTGGCGATTCTAGGCGCTGTGGTGCTGGCGCTGACCGGTGCCGAAGCGCTGTATGCCGACATGGGCCACTTCGGCCGCAAGCCGATTGCCCGCGCGTGGTTCATCCTGGTGCTGCCGGCGTTGGTACTCAACTACTTCGGTCAGGGCGCCTTGCTCCTGGAAAACCCGGAAGCAGCACGTAACCCGTTCTATCTGTTGGCGCCAAGCTGGGCGTTGATTCCGCTGGTGGGCCTGTCGACGCTGGCCACCGTGATCGCTTCGCAAGCGGTGATTTCCGGTGCGTTCTCCCTGACCCGTCAGGCGATCCAGCTCGGTTACATCCCGCGCATGTACATCCAGCACACCTCCAGCGCTGAACAGGGTCAGATCTACATTGGCGCGGTGAACTGGTCGCTGATGGTCGGCGTGGTCTTGCTGGTGCTGGGCTTCGAATCCTCCGGCGCGCTGGCCTCCGCCTATGGCGTGGCCGTGACTGGCACGATGCTGATGACCACTATTCTGGTGTCGGCCGTCATGCTGTTGCTGTGGAAATGGCCTCCAATCCTCGCGGTGCCGGTGTTGATTGGTTTCCTGCTGGTGGACGGTCTGTACTTCGCCGCCAACGTGCCGAAAATCGTGCAGGGCGGCGCCTTCCCGGTGATCGCCGGTATTGCACTGTTTGTGTTGATGACCACCTGGAAGCGCGGCAAGCAACTGCTGGTCGAGCGTCTGGACGAAGGCGCGCTGCCGCTGCCGATCTTCATCAGCAGCATTCGCGTGCAGCCGCCGCATCGTGTGCAGGGCACCGCCGTGTTCCTCACTGCTCGCTCCGACGCCGTACCGCATGCGCTGTTGCACAACCTGTTGCATAACCAGGTACTGCACGAACAAGTCGTGCTGCTGACCGTGGTTTACGAAGACATCCCGCGTGTGCCGCCATCTCGGCGTTTCGAAGTGGATTCCTACGGCGACGGCTTCTTCCGAGTGATCCTGCACTTCGGCTTCACCGACGAACCGGACGTGCCACAGGCGCTGAAGCTGTGTCATCTGGACGATCTGGATTTCAGCCCGATGCGCACCACGTACTTCCTCAGCCGCGAAACGGTGATCGCCTCGAAACTGGAGGGGATGGCGCGTTGGCGTGAAGCGTTGTTTGCGTTCATGTTGAAGAATGCCAATGGCAATTTGCGATTCTTTAATTTGCCGTTGAACCGGGTGATTGAGTTGGGGACGCAGGTCGAGATGTAAGCCAGCGTCATCAGAGAGCCCCCGTCAGCCCTGCGGCTGGCGGGGGCTTTTTTGTGCCCGCAGATAAACCGCAAATCCACCACAAATCCCCTGTGGGAGCTGGCTTGCCAGCGATGAGGCTGGCACATTCAGACTCAGTGTCGACCGTGTGCAAATCATTCAGGTACGTATGACGGCATCAGCGGAACAAGAAGTACAGGATGAACCGAAGGACCTCCGGATCGAAAAGAGGGCCAGTGAACGATTGCTTATCTTTGATCTGGCCCAAGCGATCAGTCATGACGATATGCGGGCAATGTACGCCTGCGAGGATTGACGATTATTTGAGTCCAGCGCAATTCCCCTGTGGGAGCGAGCCTGCTCGCGAAGGCGTAGTGTCAGTCGACGAATCTGCAAATTGACCCACTGCATTCGCGAGCAGGCTCGCTTGTATGTTTAGACTTGAAGGGGTGGGCGGGACTACAGACTCGATTCTGACTCTGACCAGTACAGACCGTGGGAGACTTCTCGTCCCGCCCTTTCTACCCAAAGCGCCGATAAGGAATTCATCGGTAAACCGACGATAGAGACAAGCCAGCGCAACGGTAGACCCCAACAAGCTCTTAAACCCTAGCTCCGAGGATTCGTCATGACAATCCTTACTTCGCAGACGGTTGTTGGTATCGATATCGCCAAGGCCGAAGTCGTTGTCTATCGTGCTGACCTGGAAACAATTGAGTCGGTCAAAAATGATCGAGCCGCCCTCAAACGTTGGCTCAAAACTTTGCCTGCGCAAAGCGCTATCGCTGTTGAAGCCACCAACATCTACCACTTGGAGACTGTTGATCTGGCTCATGCGATGGGGCATCAGGTCTATGTCGTAGATGCTTATCGAGTTAGCCATTATCGTCGCGGGGTCGGTCAACGGGCCAAAAATGATCCCTGCGATGCCCGCGTGCTCGCGCGTTATTTGACGAATGAGCAATGTAAATTGCGGCTTTGGAACCCGCCACCCAAGGCCTATACCGTACTGAAAAGCTTGCTGCACAGACGCGCGACGTTAATTCAGAACCATACGGGGCTTATGTTGAGCTGGGCCGATGAACCCTTGCTGAAAAAAGAGCGTGCCGCTCAGCAAAAAGCATTCGAACGATCCGATCAGGTCATTCAGAAACTGCTGCGCAAGGTCAGCAAAGAGGCGGGTATTGAAGACAATATTGACCGCTGCAAAGCGATTGAAGGCGTGGGAGAACTGACGGCGACTGGGTTGGCAACGACCTATATGCGCGGTGACTTTGCCAATAGCGATGCCTTTATCGCGTTTTTGGGTATGGATCTGACAGTGGACGATTCGGGTAAAAAGAATGGCCCGAGATTCCTGACCAAAAAAGGAGACCCGGAGATCCGTCGGTTGACGTACAACGCCGCGATGGCGGCGAGTCGCTCAACGAAGTGGAAACCATTTTACGAGTCTTACCTGGCCAGAGGCTTCTCGAAAACACAGGCGTTAGTGGCCCTTGCTCGCAAGCTCTGTCGAGTGGCATTCGCCCTGATGAAAAATCAGGGCGAATACCGATTAGCCTGAGATTTTAGGGTTGCTGGCCAACATAGAATCTCCCACAGGGGATTTTGGTGGCTGCTGGAATGTAAAAGCCCCCGCAGCTTCACAGTTGCGAGGGCTTTTCGGTGGCGTGGCTCAGATCACTCTTCGGCGACCTGGCTTGCCGCCTGGCGTTTCTCGATCAAGTCCACCAGACGCTTGGCCAGCGCCGGGTAGTTCTCGTCGAAGTGGTGGCCGCCGGGCAGTTTCACTGCCTCACCCACCGCTGTCTTGTCCGTGCAGCCGCTTTCATCCGTCTCTTCCTCACCGTAGATGCAAATCACCTTGGCCGGTGGCAGTTTGGCCATTTCCGGGCCGGTGGCGGCTTCTTTGCCGGCGTTACCCAGCCAGCCTTCGACTTCGATTTCGAAGCTGCCGGTGCGGGCGAAGGCCAGCAGGATGATTGCGTCTACGCGTTGCTGCTCGGTGTCCGGCAGGCGGTTGTAGATCGCTGGCAACACGTCGGCACCGAACGAGTAACCGGTGAGGATGAAGCGCTTGGTGCCCCATTTCTGCCGGTAGTGCTGCATCAGTTCGGTCAGGTCCAGCGCGCTTTGCTCAGGGCTCTTGTGCTGCCAGTAGTAGCGCAAGGTGTCGATGCCGACCACCGGATAGCCGATCTTGGCCATCTCACCCGCTACATCGCGGTCGAGGTCGCGCCAGCCGCCGTCACCGGAGAGGAACAGGGTGACGGTGTCTTTGGCCTGGCCGGCCGGTACTTCAACCACCGGGATTGCCAGACCGCCGTTAGCCTTGTCGCCGCCGACGAGGATCTTGCGCAGTTCGTTGTTCAGCACTTGCGGCAGGTTGATGTCGTAGTCGCTGATGCTGGTTTCGGCGTTCGGTTGATCGCGCACGAAGCCTGCGCTGGCGTCATCCGGGTTGTCGTTCCAGGCCACCAGCCAGTGGCCGTGGGCGGCAGACTTCGGCAGTAGGTGCGTGCAGCCACCCTTTTCCAGAGCGAGGTCAACGGAGACGGCTTGGGCCTTGTCGTCTTTCTGTTCCGACAACCAGCGCCAGGCCAGCACGGCACCAGGACCGATGCCGCTGACCAATGTGGCCGGGCCATTCAGTTCACGCAGGCCCGATTGCAGGGCGCGGCTTTGCAGCAGGCAGTCCTTCGGCAGAATCACCTGGACGATTTGCGCCGAGGCGCTGCGGCTAAGGGTGGTCAGTTGCTTTTCACTGAGTTTCTGGTCGTCATTAACCGCGATCAGCACTTGGGCCTTGGCCTTGGTGCCGGGAATGACGCGGGTCATGGCCGCACCATCGGCCGGGTTGAGCTGTTCGACGGTCGGTTCCGGTGCCGGGCGTTTCAGGTACCAGTAACCGCCGCCGGCAATCACGGCCAGCACGATCAGTGCGGCCAGGATGTACTTCAGGGAGCGTTGAATCATCAGCGTTTCACCAATCCAGTCAAGCCGCCCGCGATCAGGGCAGCAGTGTCGGCCAGCGCCACCAGCGGATCGAGTCCGGCGGGCACGGCCATATAACGGGGTTCCCAGTCAGGCTGGAACTTGTCTTTGAAGCGGCGCAAGCCTTGGAAGTTGTACAGCTGCTCACCACGGCGGAAAACCATCGAACCCAGACGCTGGGTCAGCGGTGCACCACGCCGGGGTTGCAACCCCGACAACGGCACCATGCCCAGGCTGAAGCGCGCGTATCCGTGACTCTTATAGTGTTGAATCAGGCCGACCATCATGAATTCCATGGTCAGCTTTGGAGCGTCCGGGTGCGCGCGCATCAGGTCGAGGCTGGCCAGGTCGTGGCTGTAAGTCTCGAGCAGGTTGGCGAACGCCACCGGGCGGCCCTCGAAGCGAATCACCGCGATGCGGAAATGCTTCAGGTAATCGTCGCTGAAACGGCCGAGGGAGAAGCCTTTCTCGCGCACATTCTTGCCGGTCAGCCACGCATCGGAAATCACTCTCAGCTCATCCATCGGCGCCTGGCCCGGCTCGTGGATCTCCAGCGACAGACCGTCGCGGGAGCCGCGGTTCCAGGTGTAACGCAGATCCTTCATCTCTTTGCCCTTGGCTTCCAGGTCAAAGCGCACCAGATCGACCCGGGCTTCCTCGCCGAGCTTGATCGCAGTCAAGCCGATGTCCATGTAGTACGGCAGGTTCTCCGCGCGCACCTGGTAGAACACCGGGCGGGCGTGGTGAATATCGCAGAGGTCGCGGAACTGCCAGATCATCTCGGCGCGTTGCTGGCCGGGGCCGATCGGGTCGTACAGCGCCACCAGGCTGCGGCCACGGCGCGCGTACATCAGAAACGCTTCATCGTTCTGGTGAAACAGCAGCGCCTTGTCACCGGTCAGCGCCAGGCCGCCGTCGGGTTGCGACGAAGCCATCAGAATCTTTGCCGCACGATCGAGTTCATCAGGCGTCGGCAAGTGAATGACCGGGCGCGCGGTGCGCAGCAGCCATGTCAGCGCGATCACCAGCAACAGCACGGCAGCGCCGAGCAGCGAACGCAGGCCACGTGGCGCGTCTGCATCAAGGGTGAACTGCCACCAGAGTTGATGGCTGTAAGGCACGTCTTGATAGGCGAACAGCAACAGCCACGTCGAAGCGCCCAGCACGCAGAGACTGGCCACCAGATACAGCGGCGAGAAGGGCAGTTCGGTCAAGCGACTCGGGCGATAGAACGAGCGACGGAACACACCGAGCAACGCAGCGGTGAGGGTCATCAGCGTCGCTTCTTCCCAGTCGAAGCCTTTGAGCAGCGAGAGCAGGGCGCCAACCAACAGCAGAATGGTGGTCAGCATCCACGCCGCCGACAGGCGACGGCGCAGGCCCTGAGCGAGCATCAGGCAGAGCACGCCGATCAGGCTGGCGCCAAAGTGCGAAGCGTCGACCAGACGATGCGGGATCAGAAAACCGATATGTTCCAGCCGTGTATCGATTTCCGGGGTCGCACCGGAGAACAGCAGCACCACGCCGGACAAGAACACCAGCACCGCCAGAATCGGCGCTGCGAGACCAGACGCGGCGCGCATGGTCTGGGTCTGGAACAGGCGCTGACCTTCGTTGATCAGCAGGAATACGCAGGCCACCAACAACGGCAACACCACATAGATCAGGCGATACAGCAGCAGCGCAGCGGCGAGAGGCGCGGCACCGAGCTTGTCGGCGAAAGCGGCCAGCAGGATCGCTTCGAACACACCGACGCCGCCGGGTACGTGGCTGAGTACGCCGGCAGCCAATGCCAGCAGGTACACCAGCAGGAACGCACCAAACGGCGGCGCTTCCGGCAGCAATAGATAGAGAACAGTCGCGGCGGCCGCAACGTCGAGGGCGGTAATGATCAGTTGCAGGAACGTCAGACGTCGACCCGGCAGGCGCAGGGTGCGGCGACCGACCCTGACCAGCAGGTTGTCGCGCAACGGCTGTTCCGGCAGGCGCCGACGATAGATGCCGATAGCCAGCACTGCGCCAAGCAACAGCACGACCGCGGCGACAGTGCCGAGCAGGCCTTCGGACAAACCCAGTGCCTGAGAGGCAGCAGGCAAGTCACTCAGTGTCGCCAGCGCTGCCAGCGGCGGCAGGGCACAACCCAGCGACAGACTGGCAAACAAGGTCATGTGCGCGACTTCTGACGCCCCCAGACCCAGCCGCGCATATAAACGGTAGCGCACCGAACCGCCTGACAACAGCGAAAGGCCGATGGCGTTACCAATCGCAAACGCGGTAAAGCCGCCGAGGGCCAGCGTACGCGGTGGCAATGTCACACCGGCATAGCGACTGGCTGACCATTCGTAGCCCAGCAGAATAATGAAGCCGACCACGGTCGCGCCGAACGCGCCGAGCAGGGCGGGTTTCGGCACGTCGAGGATCGAGTCGTGCAGCGCGTCGAGATCGAGCTCGGCAAGCAGATGACGACAGGCAATCAGCGCAATGGCGAACAACAGCAGCGTGACCGCCAGACCAATGGGTTGACGGTACTTGCTCAACCGATCCAGCAAGCGCAAACGCTCGGGTTTGATCGGATGTTCCGCTGTGACGGTGTCTTGTGAATCAGACGAGTTGGCGCGCATCAATCACCTCTTGGATTGTGCGCGACAGGATGGGGGTATCCAGCCAAGTTACCAATCCCTGTAGAAAAAAATAATCACAAAATACTACGCCTCTCACCAGGTATCGGCGAGGGCAGTTCCTGGATTGCAGACGTCTTGCCTGCGACTCAAGCATAGTCGCAAGTTGGCGAGTCTGATGATCCCGAGCGGTTCACTGCACAGTGACAGATCATTGTTGCGAAAGGACTTTTTCGACAGATACAAAAAAGGCCACTCTTTCGAGTAGCCTTTTTTGATGTTTGGTTGCGGGAGCCGGATTTGAACCGACGACCTTCGGGTTATGAGCCCGACGAGCTACCAGACTGCTCCATCCCGCGTCTGTGTGGCGGCATTCTACAGGCGAACGGCGAGGTGTCAACCGCTAATCCCATAAAGGGTCAAATAAATGTGAATTCGCGTCAAACAGTCGCACGTGACGCGTTAAGTTTCGGAAATGAAACGAATTCCTGTTTGGCAATGCGCTTGCGTCAGCCTGGCAATAACTGCAAAACAGGCGCGCACAAAAAAGGCCACTCTTTCGAGTAGCCTTTTTTGATGTTTGGTTGCGGGAGCCGGATTTGAACCGACGACCTTCGGGTTATGAGCCCGACGAGCTACCAGACTGCTCCATCCCGCGTCTGTGTGTCGGCATTCTACAGAGGAACGCCGGGGTGTCAACCCGCAATCTGGATAAAATCTGTTGAGGTTCAATCGGTTAGCGCATTTTATCGGGTGTTTCTATAGCTACAGGGCAGGCGGGGCAAGGCTTTCAGCTCTATTGGCTGGCGTTTTCCGATTGATAAAATAAATCCAAAGGACATTTCCTACCGCTCAGAAAGAACATTCAGACCACTGGTGCTATATACAGGTGTCAGTGAGATACTGCCGATCCGGCTCGCCACATTTCCTTTTCTGACATGACTCAGCGAAAAATCATCCACATCGACTGCGATTGTTTTTACGCCGCCATCGAGATGCGCGATGACCCGCGTCTGGCCGGCAAGCCACTCGCGGTGGGTGGTTCGGCAGATCGACGCGGCGTGATTGCTACCTGCAATTACGAGGCGCGGGCTTACGGCGTACGCTCGGCGATGGCTTCGGGGCATGCCTTGAAGCTGTGTCCCGACCTGACCATCGTCAAGCCGCGCATGGATGCCTATCGCGAGGCCTCGAAAGAAATTCACACGATCTTTGCCGATTACACCGACCTGATCGAGCCCTTGTCGCTCGACGAGGCTTATCTGGACGTGTCCGACAGCGCGCATTTCGGCGGCAGCGCCACACGCATTGCCCAGGACATCCGTCGCCGAGTCTCCAATCAGTTGCATATCACTGTGTCTGCGGGCGTGGCGCCGAACAAGTTTCTGGCGAAGATCGCCAGTGACTGGAAGAAGCCCAATGGTTTGTTTGTGATTACACCGGATCAGGTCGAGGACTTCGTCAGTGGCCTGCCAGTGAGCAAGTTGCACGGTGTCGGCAAAGTTACGGCTGACAAACTGGGCAGGCTCGGCATCGTCGACTGCTCACAGTTGCGCGAGTGGGGCAAATTGGCGCTGGTGCGCGAATTCGGCAGCTTTGGTGAGCGATTGTGGAGTCTGGCCCGTGGGATCGATGACCGGTTGGTGCACAACGACAGTCGGCGTCAGTCGATCAGCGTGGAAAACACCTACGACGTCGATCTGCCTGATCTGCGCAGTTGCCTGGATAAGTTGCCGGAACTGTTGGAGACCCTGAAAACGCGCATGGCACGGATCGACAGTAGTTATCGACCGGGCAAGCCGTTCGTCAAAGTGAAGTTTCATGACTTTACCCAGACGACGCTGGAGCAGGCCGGGGCAGGGCGGGATCTGGGCAGTTATCAGTTGATGCTGACGCAGGCGTTCAATCGCGGCGGGAAACCGGTGCGGTTATTGGGGGTTGGGGTGCGGCTGGAGGATTTGCGCGGCGGGTTTGAGCAGATGGAGTTGTTCGAGCGGTAGTTTTGCGATGAGTGTCGGTCAGCCTTCGCGAGCAGGCTCGCTCCCACATGGTTTTTGTATACGACACAAATCCAATGTGGGAGCGAGCCTGCTCGCGAAGCTTTTAGCTGTTGCTGTTAATTCGGTCCCGGATCTGCAACCAGACGCCCAGCATCCTTGGTCAGCGACTTGAGAAACTCAGTCTGCAGCTCAGGATCGTTGCGCGTCAGTTCGATCAGGCTTTGTTCCAGCTCGCTGGCTTCTTCTTCCAGGCCCAGTTCCGACAGGCGCTTGACCCGGTGGACCCACTGGCTCACTTCGTCGTCTTCCAGATCGTCGTAAATCAGCCCGTGCGCTTCCAGCAACTTGCCACGCAATTGGCTGCTGATGATCAGGGAAGTGTCAGAGTGCACGTCATCCTTGGCGTCTTCGACGCTGATCTGCAGTTTGCCGACATGGTTGAGGTCATTTTCGGCAAAGGGACTGTCGAGCAGGTTCAGGCGCAGGACACCGTTACGATCGGTGGTCATGTCGAACGTCTGCTTGCCGGCCTTGACCTGCACCGGGCGCTCGCTCCACGGCAGGCTTGAATACTCCGTGCGCTTGTCGCGCTGGACTTCATCGATACCGGCCAGGTTCTGCTGCGCACGACCGTTGGACTGCACATTCATGAACGGGTTGAGCCCGGCGAAGCCGTAGCTGAGCCAGTCCTTGGTCACGCTGTCCGGCAGGTTGCCGAGGGCGAAGACGTTGACCACGTTCGCGCCGACACCGCCAACCACGGCCACTACGCCCAGCGGGATCTCGTAGACCTCCCGCCAAGGCTGGTACGGCGTGTAGCGATCGTAATGACGGGTGACTTCGAACTCGGTGACTTCAAAAGTCTTCTGTTCGTTGATCTTCACGCGTCGCTGCGGCAGCTCAAGCGCCTTAGGCTCACCGACATCAATTTGCAGGCTATGGTCGAGCAACTTTCGCTCGACCCGCTCTTCGTGCTCGCTGCGTTGTGACATGTGATTGGCACAGCCGCTGACCAGCAGGGCACCGCACAAGGCGGTGCCACCGAGGCCTAAGGTGTTTCGCTTGAACATGACGTCTCTATCTGGTTTCAGCGGCGGATACGGGCCTGCAGGAAGGACAATACGTCGGCCACCGGCAATGCTTGCGCTTCGCCTTCGGTACGGCTCTTGTATTCCAGGTTGCCTTCGGCGAGGCCGCGGTCACTGACCACGATCCGGTGAGGAATGCCGATCAGCTCCATGTCCGCGAACTTGATGCCCGGGCTGGTTTTCTTGTCGCGGTCGTCCAGCAGCACTTCGAAGCCGGCGGCCGTCAATTCGGCGTACAGCTTGTCGGTGGCTTCGCGCACCTGCTCGGTTTCATAACGCAGCGGTACCAGAGCGATCTGGAACGGCGCCAGGGTGTCGCTCCAGATGATGCCGTTGGCGTCGTTGTTCTGCTCGATGGCCGCAGCCACCACGCGGGATACACCAATACCGTAGCAACCCATTTCCAGGGTCACCGGTTTGCCGTTCTCGCCCAGCACTTCGCACTTCATCGCCTTGCTGTACTTGTTGCCCAGTTGGAAGATGTGCCCGACTTCGATGCCGCGCTTGATTTCCAGCGTGCCTTTGCCGTCCGGGCTCGGATCACCGGCAACCACGTTACGCAGGTCGGCCACGGTCGGAACCGGCAGATCACGCTCCCAGTTCACGCCGAAGTAGTGCTTGTCGTCGATGTTCGCGCCGATGCCAAAGTCGCTCATCAGTTCGACCGAGCGGTCGATGATGATTGGCAGTGGCAGGTTCAGCGGGCCGAGGGAACCGGCGCCAGCGCCAATGGCGTCACGCAGTTCGGCATCGGAAGCCATGACCAGCGGGTTGGCCACGCCAGGTTGCTGGGCAGCTTTGATTTCGTTGAGTTCGTGGTCACCACGAATCACCAGCGCGATCAGCTTGCCTGCTTCTTCCGCGTGGACGATCAGGGTCTTGATAGTCTTTTCAATCGGCAGATTGAATTTTTCCACCAGTGCCGCGATGGTCTTGGTGTCTGGCGTATCGACCAGGCGCAGCTCTTCGGTCGCCGCGGCACGCGAAGTTTCGCGTGGTACCGCTTCGGCCTTCTCGATGTTCGCTGCGTAGTCGGAACCGTTGCTGAAGACGATATCGTCTTCGCCGGATTCGGCCAGCACGTGGAATTCATGCGAACCCGCGCCACCGATCGAACCGTTGTCGGCTTCAACCGGACGGAATTTCAGGCCCAAACGGGTGAACACGTTGCAGTACGCCTGGTGCATGCGGTCGTAGGTAACCTGCAGCGACGCTTGATCGGCGTGGAACGAGTACGCGTCTTTCATGATGAATTCGCGGCCGCGCATCAAACCGAAGCGTGGACGGATTTCATCACGGAATTTGGTCTGGATCTGGTACAGGTTGATTGGCAGCTGTTTGTAGCTGCTCAACTCGTTGCGCATCAGATCGGTGATCACTTCTTCGTGGGTCGGGCCCGCGCAGAAGTCGCGACCGTGGCGGTCTTTGATGCGCAGCAGTTCAGGGCCGTATTCTTCCCAGCGCCCGGATTCCTGCCACAGCTCGGCCGGTTGGGTGCTCGGCATCAACACTTCCAGAGAGCCGGCAGCGTTCATCTCTTCGCGAACGATGGCTTCAACCTTGCGCATAACCCGCAGGCCCATGGGCAGCCAGGTGTACAGGCCCGAGGCGAGTTTGCGGATCATGCCGGCGCGCAGCATCAGCTGGTGGCTGATCACGACCGCATCGGAAGGCGTTTCTTTCTGTGTGGCGAGCAAAAATTGACTGGTGCGCATGGTTGGCCGTTGTCGGTTGCTATGACTGGAAATGACGGAGCAGTGTACCGGCGAGTTTTGCTGACGTACAGGCGTGCGGCCGGCGGTGAGGTGCAACGGCGGGATTCTTCCCGCCGTTGGCGAAATGTCCTACGACTCTTCCGCGACTGGCGTCGGCACGGGTTCGGGCGTGGGTGTCGGGCCTTCGCGGCGCCTTTCCTGGAACCAGTGCAGGGCGATCAGCACCAGCGTCGGCACACCGAGCAGTGCGGTGATCAGGAAGAAGCTGTGGTAGCCGAACTTCTCGACCATGACACCGGAATAGCCGCCCATAAGGCGCGGCAGCAGGAGCATGATCGAGCTGAGCAGAGCATATTGTGTCGCGGAGAACTTCAGGTTGGTCAGGCTCGACAGATAGGCGACGAACGCCGAGGTCGCCAGGCCGGAACTGAAGTTGTCGAGGGAAATGGTCACCACCAGCATCTTCAGGTTAGGGCCCATGTCGGCGAGCATCACGAACAGAAGATTCGTGGCCGCCGAGGCTGCGCCGCCGATGAACAGAATCGGCAGAATGCCAAAGCGCACGATCAGCAGACCGCCCATGCCGGCGCCCACGAGGGTCATGATCAGGCCGAAGATTTTGCTGACACTGGCAATCTGATCCTTGGTAAAGCCCTGGTCGATGTAGAACACGTTGGCCATTACGCCCATCACTGTGTCCGACATCCTATAGGTGGCGATCAGTCCGAGCAGTAATAGCGCCTGCCAGCGGTAACGCAAAATGAAGTCGTTGACGGGCGTCAGTACTGGCGCCAGGCCACGACGACCCATGGTCGACAGGCACAGGCCGGTGAGCAGCGTATAGAGAATGGCGCGCAGGAAAGCGCGGTCTTCAAGCAGCAGGTCGAGCGGGCTCATCCCGCCGAACAGCACGCTGGCAAAATCGGTGTTGTAGAGTTGGGTGAACATCGCCGGCACGGACACCAGCAAGACGATCAGCACAAACACCGACATCAGTTGATGCATGAACGTGTAGCGCCCGGCCTGCAATTGGGTGCGCAGCGGCACCGGCGGTTCGCGCATGAAAAAGGTGGTGAGCAGGGCAGGGATCATCAGCGCACCGAACAGCACGTAAGTGCCCGTCCATGCCGAATGCTGATAGTTGAACCCGGTAGAACCAAAGCCCTCCGCGAAAAACAGTGCGCCAGCGGTGGCCAACAGCGCTGCCACGCGATAACCCGACATGTAGCTGGCGGCGAGGGCAGCCTGGCGGTTGTCCTCGGCGATTTCCAGGCGATAGGCATCGACCGCGATATCTTGCGTTGCGGAGGCGAAGGCGACGACAACGGCGATGGCGATCAGCCAGGACAAATGCTTCTGCGGATCACAGAAACCCATGCCGATCAGGCCAAAAATTACCAGTGTTTGCGAAAGCACCAGCCACGAGCGTCGACGGCCAAGCTTGCCCAATAACGGCAGGCGCCATTGGTCGAGCAGGGGCGACCAGACCCATTTGAACGCATAAGCGAGGCCGATCAGGCTCGCGTAGCCGATGGTTTCACGGGCTACGCCCGCTTCGCGCAGCCACACGGAAAGCGTTGAAAACACCAGCATGTACGGCAGGCCGGCGGCGAAACCCAGCAACAACAGCACGAGCGTCGAAGGACTGGCATAAGCGGCTAGCGCGGCGCGCCAGGTTTTACGGGGCATGGGCTGAAGTCTGCCTCAAGATTGCGAAAACAAAGCGCGCACTCTAACCGCTGTGCTCTACCGGACGCCAGCCATGGCGCTGAATATCCACACGATTGTTCAGGATGGTGATGCCTTCAGTGCGCAATCTGGCCCGTTGTTCATCGCCGGAAGGGCTGCCGACCGGGAGGCTGATCCGACCGCCGGCACCGAGCACCCGGTGCCAGGGCAGTTTGGTATCGCCGGGCAACTGACTCAACGTGCGGCCGACCCAGCGGGCGGCGCGCCCCAATCCGGCGAGTTCTGCCAATTGACCATAGCTGACGACTTTACCCTCGGGCACTTGTGCGAGGGTCGAGTAGAGCGCCGTGCGTCGGATTTGCGCTTCGCTTTCACGGTCGTTGATCGGGTCTGTCACGGGTGCGCCTCCTGAACATCGTCGGATTGAGGCCTTCAGGGTAATCCGTCGTCGTGCAGTTGAGAAATGAACTCAATAGAAATAGTCCGGTCAGTCCTTGTCAGGGTCTTATTCCTACGGATAATGCCGACCTTTTTTCGCAAACTTGAGCCCTCGATTCGCTTATGTTGTCCAGAACCTTGCTGTGCCTTGCTGTTTTCAGTGCGTCCACGCCCCTGCTTGCCGACACCGTGTGGTTAAAGAACGGTGACAAGTTGACCGGCACTATCACCGTGTTCGATGGCGGCAAGCTGTTGATCCAGACCAAATATGCCGGTGCGGTCACGATTGACTGGAAAGAGGTCAAAACCCTGGACAGTGATCAGCACCTGCTGGTCAAGCAGGACGCATACAGCGGTGAAGTGTCCAAGTCGCTGACGGCGGCCGAAGACGGCAAGGTCACCCTGGCCAACGGTGAGGCGCCGAAAACTGTCGAGCTGGCGAGCATTCAGCAGATTCTCAAACCGAAACCGGTGGTCGAGGATCTGGTGTGGAAGGGCAATGTCGATCTGGCGCTGGACTATCAGCGCGCCGAGAAGGACACCGATGATTACGACGTAGGCTTCAAGACCACCGCGCGTCACGGCCGCTGGCGACACACCGCCGAAGGCGAGTACAACCGTGAAGTGCAGGACGACGAAGTCACCACCAACAACTGGCGCGCCGAATATGCCCTCGACCGCTTCCTGACCGACAAGTGGTTCTGGCAGGGCCGTCTGAACTACAAGCGTGATTACGTCGAAGAGTTGTCCCGTCAGCGCGTAGTGGGTACCGGTCCGGGTTATCAGTTCTGGGATGACGAGCTGGGCGCGTTCTCGCTGGGTTCGCTGCTCAACCGCACCGATTACGAGTACAGCGATGGCGGCAAGGACAACTTCTATTCGGTCGCGATGAAGTGGGACTACAACCGTTACCTGATCGGCAAGAAGGTTGAGTTCTTCACCAATGGCGAAATCGGCAAACCGTTGTCTGGCGTGGCCGACTATGCACTGGATGCCGAGATGGGCCTGCGTTACAAGGTCACTGATTGGGCGTCGCTGAACCTCAAGGCCGAGCGTGACATCATCAGCGGTACCAACGATGCGGATTTGAGCAAGACCCGCTACACCGCAGGGTTTGGCGTGGCCTGGTAAGGCAAAAGCAAAAGATCGCAGCCTTCGGCAACTCCTACATTCATCCCCGTAGGAGCTGCCGCAGGCTGCGATCTTTTTTTGCGTCTGCACAAAACAGGCGCCCACAAAAAAGCCCCGCTTTTAAGGGCGGGGCTCTTTTCTAAAGAAGCTACAAGTTAGATAACTTGTACTTCCTCAGCTTGCATGCCTTTCTGACCGCGGGTAGCGATGAAAGAAACCTGTTGGCCTTCTTTCAGGCTTTTGAAGCCGTCGGATTGGATAGCTTTGAAGTGAACGAACAGGTCGTCACCGGATTGTGGAGTGATGAAGCCGAAGCCTTTTTCATCGTTGAACCACTTAACGGTACCGGTTTGGCGATTAGACATGGTGTAACTCCTTGAACAAAGATAACTGCGACTCAGGAAGAACCCTGGCCGAGACTGAGTGCAAAGAGCAGGAAAAATTCTTGTAGATGGTTGGATCGAAATTCAACATATCGTGTAGAGATTCTCAGTGACACAAGCAGCACAGTGGCGCCACCTTAACCCTTTTTCCGAGACGTGCCAATGCTTCTTGCGAAGGTTTCTGTATTTTAGGGATCGGCGGTGTGACGGTTCGTCGCCAGACCGCGTAAATCATGGGGGATCGGCGAGAATTGCAGCCCGCACTTTGAACCCGGCGGCGCGCCCGGTAAGATGCCGGACAGAATTTTTCCACCTCGCTATTCAGGACACCCCGCCATGAGCATCAAATCGGACAAGTGGATTCGCCGCATGGCGCAGGAACACGGCATGATCGAGCCTTTCGTCGAGCGCCAGGTACGTGGCAACGATGACAGCCGGGTGATCTCCTACGGTGTGTCGAGCTATGGCTACGATGTGCGTTGCACCAATCATTTCAAGGTGTTCACCAACATCAACTCGTCGATCGTTGATCCGAAAAACTTCGATCCGGGCAGCTTCGTCGACATCCACAGCGACGTTTGCATCATTCCGCCGAACTCCTTCGCGCTGGCCAGCACCGTCGAATACTTCCGCATTCCGCGCAACGTATTGACCATCTGCCTGGGCAAAAGCACCTACGCGCGCTGCGGCATCATCGTTAACGTCACCCCGCTCGAGCCTGAGTGGGAAGGTCACGTAACGCTGGAGTTTTCCAACACCACCAACCTGCCGGCGAAAATCTACGCCAACGAAGGCGTGGCGCAGATGCTCTTCCTCGAATCCGACGAAGAGTGTGAAGTTTCCTACAAGGATCGTGGCGGCAAGTACCAGGGCCAGCGTGGCGTGACTCTGCCGCGCACCTGATTCGTCCATCCGGCGGATGTCGGGAATTCTTTGGCGGGCAGACACTCTATGGGGTGTACTGCCCGTTTTTGTTTCTGGCAAAACGGGCCTTCGCCGAGGAGTGCTCCATGAAGATCGACCCGCATATCACTGCCGAGCTGGCAAGGCTTGAGCCCAATCAGGTTGGCGTATTGGCCTGGTCCCTGTTGGCACAACCATCCTTGAGCATGGCCGGTGGAATTCCCGGTCAGCCTGATCCCGACACCCCCAATGAGCAACCGACCGAGCCAGGCGAGCCCACCTTGCCGGACGAGCCGCCACCGGCGCCAGTCGCCTGATGTTTTTGCAGGAGCAGAGCTTGCTCGCGAAACGGTGTGTCTGTTTCATCTTTGATGGATGTGCAGACGCCTTCGCGAGCAAGCTTTGCTCCTACAGGCGCGAGGGAGTGGGCAGGTTTAGTTGACTGGCCAGATTTCGTTGTCGCCGATGACAAAGATTTTGCAGTTGTCATCCTTTTCGACCGGATAGCCCCCGGTAAACGCGCCAAACGCTGGCAACAGGCTAATGCGCTCACCCAATCTGAAGCACGCCAGGCGCAGACTCTGTCGGCCCCTGCCGTGTAATCGATAGACCGGGTGTACGTGACCGGCCAGTACATGCCTTTCAGGATGTGGATCCGGTTCATGCTGTAGAGCGAAAGGCCCCAGCAGCAGCGGCTCCGGTACCACTCGTATGTTCAGCGATGCCGGGGGATCGCCCGCGCGTTTGTCGTGATTGCCGCGAATCAGTGTCATCGGCAGATCAACGTGGCGTGCCCGCCACTGCGCCAAGGCGTTCAACGTGCCGGGCGCATGTGAACCTGGGCCATGGAGGAAATCGCCGAGAAAGATCAGTTGCCGGCACGGCAATTTCGCCAGCAAATGATCGATCACCGAAATATTGCTCGCCGTGGTGCCTTGTGGAACCGGCTGGCCGAGGCTGCGATAGGCCGCCGCTTTGCCGAAATGCACGTCGGCAATCAGCAGCGCCTGTTGCGCCGGCCAGTACAGGGCTTTTTCCGGCAGCAGCCACAATTCCTCGCCGGCGAGGCGCACAGGGTAGGGCGCGCTCATCGGGATGAACTCTTGTCGGCGGATTTTTCCAAGTCACCCACCATCCGCCTGATCCTGTCAGCAAGCTTTTCAGAACTCATGCTTTCGCGCATGCGTTCAACCAACAGTGGAAACCCCAACGGTGCAGGACGTTTGATCTGATGCACATCCAGGTTCATCCGGTTGATGCGCTCCAGCGTCTGCTCCAACCGACGAATATCCAGTTCTTCGCGCAGGACTTCTTCCCCGGCCTGGGCCAGCAACAGATTGTCCGCGTCGTATTGTTTGAACACTTCAAAGAACAGCCCACTTGAGGCCTGCACCTGTCGGGTACTCTTCGGCGCGCCGGGGTAGCCGGCGAACACCAGGCCGGCTATTCGCGCGATTTCGCGGAAGCGCCGCAAGGCCAGTTCTCCGGCATTCAGACTGGACAGCACATCCAGCAACAGATGATCGGTATTGAACAGTGAAGCGTTCAGATGCTCAGCCCAATCGACAGCTGTGGCGCTGAGCAGCTCCAGCCCGTAGTCATTCACCGCGATCGAAAAGGTCACCGGCTGACGCTGGCTGACGCGCCAGGCCAGCAGGCTCGCCAGCCCCAAATGCACCTGCCGACCGGCAAACGGGTAAAGAAAAAGGTGCCAGCCCTCGCGGGATTTCAGCACTTCTGCCAAAAGGTTCTCTGACGTAGGCAAGCCAGACCATTGCGCTTGAGTGTCCAGCAACGGTCGCAAGGCCTGCATTTCCGGACCGCTGAACTCGCCCCGTGCCGCAGCGCTGAAGCGAGTGACCACGGCTTCGGCCAATTCGCTGGACAGCGGCATACGTCCGCCATTCCAGCGCGGCACGGCGGCTTTTTTTACGCTGCTGCGTTTCACGTAGGCCGTCATGTTTTCCACTCGCACCAACTCCAGCAAACGCCCGGCGAAGAGGAAGCCATCACCGGGTTTGAGTCGAGCGATAAAACCTTCCTCTACGCTGCCCAACTGCTTGCCACCGCCGCCCTTGCTCCAGAATTTCAATTGAATACTCGCGTCGCTGACGATGGTGCCAACGCTCATGCGATGGCGGCGCGCGAGGCGCGCGTCCGGAACACGCCAGACGCCGTTTTCGTCCGGTTCTACCCGGCGATAATCCGGATAGGCTGTCAGAGACATCCCGCCATGGCGTACGAAAGCCAGCGCCCAGGCCCAGTCCTCAGGCGTCAGATCGCGATAGGCCCAGGCACCGCGGACTTCTTCGTACAACTCATCAGGTAAAAATCCGCCGCCGAGGGCCATGCTGACCAAGTGCTGCACCAACACATCCAGCGGTTTGTGCGGCGACAGACGGGGTTCAATGCGCCGTTGCTCGACAGCATCGCGGGCGGCTGCCGCTTCGATCAGTTCAAGGCTGTGGGTCGGCACCAGCGTCACCCGCGAGCTGCGTCCCGGTGCGTGTCCCGAACGTCCGGCGCGTTGCATCAAGCGTGCGATACCTTTGGCCGAGCCGATTTGCAGCACGCGTTCGACGGGTAAAAAATCCACGCCCAGATCCAGACTTGAGGTGCAGACCACGGCTTTCAAAAAACCGTCCTTCAAGGCTTTTTCGACCCAGTCGCGGGTGTCGCGGGACAATGAACTGTGATGCAGGGCGATTAATCCGGCCCAATCCGGCCGGGCTTCAAGCAATGCCTGATACCAGATTTCCGACTGCGCTCGGGTATTGGTGAACACCAGGGTGCTGGCGCAGGCGTCCAGCTCGGCAACCACCTGCGGCAGCATCTTCAGACCGATGTGTCCGGCCCAGGGAAAACGCTCAGTGGACAGTGGGATAAGGGTGTCGACCTTCAAGATTTTTTCGCTTTGACCCTGAACGCTGATGCCGTCGCCGCGTGGGATGAGTACCTGCTCGGCGTGGGATTGATTACCCAGGGTTGCAGAAACACCCCACACGATCAGGTCGGGTTGCCAGTGACGCAGCCGGGCGAGGGCCAGTTGCAGTTGCACACCGCGTTTATTGCCCAGCAATTCGTGCCATTCGTCGACGACGATCATGCGTAATGTCGATAGTGCAACTTGCGCATCGGCACGGGCGAGCAACAGAGTCAGGCTTTCTGGCGTGGTGATCAGCGTGGTCGGCAGGCGTCGGCTCTGCCGGGCGCGTTCGCTGCTGCTGGTGTCGCCGGTGCGCAGGCCGACACTCCACGGCAGCTGCAAATCATCAACAGGCACCTGCAGGGCGCGCGCGGTATCGGCGGCGAGCGCACGCATGGGCGTAATCCACAGCACGGTCAGTGGTTCGGCGGCTGGTTTGCGCTTGCGTGAAGTTTCAGTAATCGCAGAGGGCCTGGCGTAGCGATTGAGCGCGGCGAACCACACTGCATAGGTTTTACCGGCGCCGGTGCTGGCATGCAGCAATCCGGATTCACCGCGTTTGACCGCCGCCCAGACTTGTTTCTGAAACGCGAACGGCTTCCAGTCGCGGGCGCTGAACCAGATTTTTGCGAGGTCGGGGGATTTCGCCATGCGGGCTGCGCGCGCTCTGGAGGTGTTCTTCCAGTGACCGCACGGATATGGCAAAGGTTTAATCGCAATCCCGTGTAGGAGCTGCCGCAGGCTGCGATCTTTTGATCCTGGTTTTTATAAACAAGAGCAAGATCAACAGATCGCAGCCTGCGGCAGCTCCTACATGAGCAAGGTGTTATTTGAGGTTGCCGCTGAGAAATTGCTTCAGGCGTTCGCTTTTAGGGTTGCCCAGCACTTCCTCCGGTGCGCCTTCTTCTTCAACCAGACCCTGATGCAGGAACAGCACCTGGCTGGAGACTTTGCGGGCAAAACTCATCTCATGGGTCACCATGATCATCGTCCGGCCTTCTTCGGCCAGGCCCTGAATCACCCGCAGCACTTCCCCCACCAGTTCTGGATCGAGCGCCGACGTCGGTTCGTCGAACAACATCACCTCCGGCTCCATCGCCAGCGCCCGGGCAATCGCCACGCGCTGTTGCTGCCCGCCCGACAAGAACGCCGGGTACTGATCCGCCACCCGCGCCGGCAGACCAACCTTGTCCAGATAACGTCGCGCGCGATCATCGGCTTCCTGTTTGCTGCAACCCAACACCCGGCGCGGAGCCATGGTGATGTTTTCCAGCACGGTCATGTGGCTCCACAGGTTGAAATGCTGGAACACCATCGCCAAGCGTGTGCGCAGGCGTTGCAGTTCATCGGCGTCGGCGACGTGCATGCCATGGCGGTCGGTGATCATGCGGATGGTTTTGCCGTCGAGGCTCATGGCGCCGTCGTTGGGTTGTTCGAGAAAGTTGATGCAACGCAAAAAGGTGCTTTTGCCCGAGCCGCTGGCGCCGATCAGGCTGATCACGTCGCCGGTCTTGGCCTTGAGCGAAACGCCTTTGAGCACCTGATGGTCGCCATAGCTTTTGTGCAGGCCTTCAACGGTCAGTTTGTACATGGGACAGACATCCTCAAGGCGAAAGTAGGTAGCCGCTGCGATACGCTTCGGCGCCCGCGACGTGGGCGATGACCATGCCGGCCGTGGCCATGCGTCGCAGCGAGCGGGCGTACATCACGCCGGCGCAGATGCAATGAATGGGGGTGACGCGGTCGTTGATCGGGTCGATGATTTCGGCGATTTGCTGCCCGGCCTCCAGGTACTGGCCGGCAACCGCCGTGTACACCAGCAGACCACCGACCGGCGTGATCACCGGTTCCACACCTGCCAGTGGCGTGGCGGGATACCGCAGCGGCGGCTGTGGTTTTGTCTCGCCGACAATCGCATCTGACTGGATCAGATAATCGATCAGTGCCTGGCAGTCGCGGCTGGCCATCGGATGATTGACGTCACCCTGGCCGCGCAATTCGACGGTCACGGAAAAGCTGCCCAGCGGAATTTCAAAGTGTTCGCCGAAGCGTTCCTTCAATTGCCACCACAGCAGGGTGAAGCATTCATCGAACGACTGGCCGCCGGAATCGGTGGCCAACAGGCTTGCTTGAGACTCGATGTAGCGCGCCAGCGGTTCGACCTGTGGCCAGGCTTCGGGCGTGGTGTAAAGGTGCACCACCGATTCGAAATCGCAGTGCAGGTCCAGCACCATGTCGGCGTCGCAGGCCAGCCGTTGCAGGGTCAGGCGCTGGGATTGCAATTGGGTGCTGGCGGTCTGGCGAGCGAGGGCGTCGCGCAGATGTGTGCGGATCAATTCGAGGTTGTGCTGTGGATTGTCGTTCAGCTTGCCCTCGATGGCGTTGCCGATTTCTTCGCTGAGGTCGACGAACCAGCGGTTGAAGTTCTGCCCGCTCTCCAGTTCGTAGCGGCCCAGCGGCACGTCCATCAGCACTTGTTCGAGGCCGACCGGGTTGGCCACCGGCACCAGCACGATTTCGCTGCGCAGGCGCCCGGCGGCTTCCAGCTCCGCCAGACGTTGCTTGAGGTGCCAGGCGACGAGCATGCCGGGCAGTTCATCGGCGTGCAGTGACGACTGGATGTAGATTTTGCCTTTGGCCTGCTCCGGGCCGAAGTGGAAGCTGTGAATCTGTCGTGCTGTCCCCGGCAGTGGGGCCAGCAGCTCATGGATCTGGTGGCGCATTGCAAAGGTGTCCTAGTGAGTCGGGCCGAGGAAGGCCAGCCATCGGCGTTCGGCGAGGCGGAACAGGCCGACCAGCGCAAAGGTAATGGTCAGGTAGATCAGTGCGGCGATACCGAACGACTGAAACGTCAGGAAGGTCGCCGAGTTGGCGTCCCGGGCGACTTTCAGGATATCGGGGATGGTCGCGGTGAAGGCCACGGTGGTCGAGTGCAGCATGAGGATCACTTCGTTGCTGTAATACGGCAACGAGCGGCGCAGTGCCGACGGCATGATCACGTAGGCATACAGCTTCCAGCCGGTCAGGCCATAGGCCTTGGCAGCTTCGACTTCGCCGTGGTTCATGCTGCGAATCGCCCCGGCAAAAATCTCCGTGGTGTAGGCGCAGGTGTTCAGGGCAAAAGCCAGGATCGTGCAGTTCATCGCATCGCGAAAGAAACTGTCGAGGATCGGCTGCGCACGCACGGCGGCGAGGCTGTAAATCCCGGTGTAGCAGATCAGCAATTGGATATACAACGGCGTGCCACGGAACAGGTACGTATAAAACTGCACCGGCCAGCGAATGTAGAAGTGCGACGAGACGCGAGCGATCGACAACGGAATCGACACAAGGAAACCGATGAAGATCGATGCGCTGAGCAGCCACATCGTCATCGCCAGTCCGGTAATGTTTTGCCCGTCGGTATAAAGGAAGGCTTTCCAGTATTCCTGTAGAAGTTCGATCATCGTACGGCCTCCCGGGCACCGGCGGCGTAGCGGCGTTCGAGACGGCGCAGGATGAAGTTCGAGGCACTGGTGATCAACAGATAGATCAACGCGGCGAGAACCAGGAAGTAAAACAGTTGATAGGTGCTTTTGCCGGCGTCTTGCGCTGCTTTGACCAAATCGGCCAGGCCGATGATCGAGACCAGCGCGGTGGCCTTGAGCATCACCATCCAGTTATTGCCGATGCCCGGCAGGGCAAAACGCATCATTTGCGGGAACACCACGAAGCGAAAGCGCTGGCCGCGTTTAAGGCCATACGCGGTGGCCGCTTCGACCTGACCGCGCGGCACCGCGAGGATCGCGCCACGGAAGGTTTCGGTGAAATACGCACCATAGATGAAGCCGAGGGTCAGCACGCCAGCGCTGAACGGGTCGATTTCGATGTATTCCCATTCCATGTAGTCGGTGAGTGTCGTCAGCCAGGTTTGCAGGCTGTAGAAGATCAACAGCATCAGCACCAGATCCGGCACCCCGCGAATCAGCGTGGTGTAGAGCTGGGCGGGCAGGCGCACCAGTTTGACTTTCGACAGCTTGGCACTGGCGCCGATAAGGCCGAGCAACACGGCCACCAGCAGCGACAACGCCGATAATTTGATGGTCATCCAGGTACCTTCCAACAGCAAAGGGCCGAAACCCTTGAGGCTGAAGGCGGAGAGCCCCAGATTTTGTAAGAGGTTTTCGAACATAAATCAGCAACCTGAGCGGATGGAAAAGGCGCCCATCGAGGATGGGCGCCGAGGCATTATTTGCCGCTGTACAGAACCAGATCGCCAAAGTGTTTCTTTTGAATCTCGGCGTATTTGCCGTCATCGTGTAACGCTTTGATACCTTTATCTAAAAGCGCTTTCAGCTCAGTGTTACCTTTCTTAATACCGACAGCGGTTTTGGCTGGCAGCAATTCGTTGTCGACTGGCTTGCTGACGTCATAGTCGGCGCCCTGTGGCGACTTCAAAAAGCCCAGTTCGGCTTGCAGCATGTCCTGAATGCCCGCATCGAGACGGCCGGAGGTCAGGTCGGAATACACCTGATCCTGGTTCTGATAGGCCTGGGTTTTCACGCCAGCCTTGTCCAGAACGGCTTTGGCGTAGGCTTCCTGAATGGTGCCTTGCTCGTAACCGACGGTTTTGCCTTTCAGCGAGGCGACGTCTGCGGTGATACCGGAACCTTTCTTCGACACGTAAGCGGTCGGGCCGGAAAACAGCTCGCTGGAGAAGTCGATGACTTTTTCGCGGGCTGGCGTCACGGTCATCGACGAGATCACACCGTCGAATTTATTGGCTTTGAGGCCCGGAATCATGCCGTCAAAGTCACTTTCGACCCACTTGCACTTGACCTTCAGTTCGGCGCAGATCGCGTTGCCCAGATCGATATCGAACCCGACCAGGCTGCCGTCGGCCGCTTTCGACTCGAACGGTGCGTACGAAGGGTCAACGCCAAAGCGCAGCTCTTTGTATTCCTTGGCCAGCGCGGAGCCGGCGGCCATGCACAACGCCAGTGCAGAAAGGGTCAGCAATGCTTTTTTCATTATTCAATCCCTAAGAACCAATATGAGCGCTTGTGGCGCAGAATTATTGTTACTGCAACGCGTACGACCTATAGAAAGTAGCAATTTCCGAACCAGAGTCCCGAACAAGTGTTTTAAAAGGTTGGGCGGGGAGGGATGAGGGCGATTGAATGCCCGGAAATGGGCATTGCGATTTCGTTGCACCCTTTCGGATCAAGCCCCAGGTTTTGCGGGATGGAATTTCCCTGTGGTGAGGGGATAAATCCCCCTCACCACAGGGGGATGCGTTGCATCGGAGAAGAGGTTTAGGCGAGGAGGTCTTGCAGCGTGGCGAGGCTATCCGCTTCCTCGACGGTCTTATCCTGCCGCCAACGCAACATCCTCGGGAACCGCACCGCGATCCCGCTTTTGTGCCGTCGCGACAGGGCAATCCCTTCAAAGCCCAGTTCGAACACCAGGCTCGGCTTCACACTGCTCACCGGACCGAATTTTTCCACGGTGGTCTTGCGCACGATGCTGTCGACTTCGCGCATCTCCGCATCCGTCAGTCCCGAATAGGCCTTGGCAAACGGCACAAGCGCCCGCTGGCTCGACTCCGGCGGGCCGTCCCACACGGCAAAGGTGTAATCGCTGTACAAACTGGCTCGGCGACCGTGGCCGCGCTGGGCGTAGATCAACACCGCATCGACGCTGAACGGATCGACCTTCCATTTCCACCAGACGCCCATGTCTTTGGTGCGGCCGACGCCATACAGCGCATCGCGCGCCTTGAGCATCATGCCTTCGACGCCCAAACGCCGAGAGGCCTCGCGCTGGCGGGCGAGGTCAAACCAGTCGGTACCGGTCAGCACGGGCGAGGGCAGCAACACCGGGCTGTTACAGCGCGCGACGACTTCTTCGAGTTGCGCACGGCGTTTGGCCTGCGGCTGATTGCGCCAGTCTTCGCCCTGCCATTCCAGCAGATCGTAGGCGAGCACCACCACCGGTACTTCTTCGAGAATTTTCTTGTCGAGGGTTTTGCGGCCAATGCGCTGTTGCAACAGGGCGAACGGCTGCACCGCTGGCGGTTGGTCGGATTGCGGGTCGAAGGCATCTTCAGTGGTGGGGTGAGTGCTTTTCCACACAACGATTTCGCCGTCGATCACTGTGCCGTCGGGCAAACCGTGCACCAGTACGTCCAGTTCGGGAAAGCGCTCGGTGACCAGCTCTTCACCGCGCGACCAGACCCACAGTTTGCCTTCGCGCTTGACCACCTGCGCGCGAATGCCGTCCCACTTCCATTCGATCTGCCAATCGCTGGCCGGGCCGATCAATGCTTCAAACTCCTCAACCGGTTGCGACAAGGCATGCGCGAGGAAAAACGGGTACGGCTGGCCGCCGCGCTGGGCATGTTCGTCGGCGGATTCCGGAGCAATGAGTTTCAGGTAACTGGCCGCGTTCGGCCGGTTCGACAGGTCGGTGTACCCAACCAGGCGCTGTGCCACGCGTTTGCTGTCCAGGCCTGCCATCGAGGCCAGAGCACGGGTCACCAGCAACTTCGACACGCCGACGCGAAAGCTGCCGGTGATCAGCTTGATACACAACATCAGGCTCGGCCGGTCGAGTTGCGCCCACAGCTCAGGCAGTTGTCGCGACAGGTACTCCGGGGTTTCACCGCGCAGCGGCAGCAGTTTGTCCTCGATCCATTCGGCGAGGCCGGCGTCGGAGCTGTGCAGGTTTTCCGGCAGTACCAGCGAGATGGTCTCCGCTAGATCGCCGACCGCTTGATAGCTTTCCTCGAACAGCCACGGTTGCAGGCCCGACAACTCGACCGCCAGCTCGCGAAGGATGCGCACCGGCACCAATTGCCGGGGCCGCCCGCCGGACAAAAAGTACACTGCCCACGCCGCGTCTTGCGGCGCCGCCTGGGCGAAGTAAGCCTGCATTGCCGCCAGCTTGGCGTTGCTTGAAGTGGTGGCGTCGAGTTCGGCGTACAGCTCGGCGAAGGCCTTCATACAGATGCCTCAGCGATGGGGGGCTCGGCGGCGATGTTGTCTTCTTCGTCATCGCCGTACTCAGTGTTGAAACCTTGGGCATCGAGACCCTGTTCGCGCAAATGCCGCACCAGCACGCCAATCGAGCCGTGGGTGACCATCACCCGTTCCGCGCCGGTCTGGTTGATTGCCCAGAGCAGGCCGGGCCAGTCGGCATGATCCGAGAGCACGAAGCCGCGATCAACGCCACGCCGCCGACGGGTGCCACGCAAGCGCATCCAGCCACTGGCGAACGCATCGCTGTACTCGCCGAAACGGCGCATCCAGCTACTGCCGCCGGCCGAGGGCGGGGCGATGACCAGCGCCTGACGCAATAACGGGTCGTTCTTGGTCACGTCGCCCGCGTAGATCGTCGGCGGCAGGTATACGCCGGCGTCGCGATACACCCGGTTCAGCGGCTCAACGGCGCCATGGCTGAGGATCGGGCCGAGACTGGCGTCGATGCCATGGAGAATTCGCTGGGCCTTGCCGAACGAGTAGCAGAACAGCACGCTGGCCTTGCCGGCAGCGATGTTCGCCGACCACCACTGATTGATCTCGTCGAACACTTGCGCCTGCGGCTGCCAGCGATAGATCGGCAGGCCGAAGGTCGATTCGGTGATGAAGGTGTGGCAGCGCACCGGTTCGAAGGGCGCGCAGGTGCCGTCCGGTTCGATTTTGTAATCGCCGGAGGCAACCCAGACTTCTCCGCCATATTCGAGGCGAACTTGCGCTGAGCCGAGAACGTGGCCGGCCGGATGGAAACTCAGGGTGACGCCGTGGTGGGTCAGGCGCTGGCCGTAGGCGAGGGTTTGCAGGTTGATGTCTTGACCCAGACGCGCACGCAAAATCCCTTCGCTGGCGCTGCTGGAGAGGTAATGCTGGTTGCCGGTGCGCGCGTGATCGCCGTGGGCATGAGTAATCACCGAGCGCTCGACGGGGTGCCAGGGGTCGATATAGAAATCACCCGCAGGGCAATAAAGTCCTTCGGGGCGCGCGATAACAAGGTCCATGTCGTTACCAGAATGGGGGGCTTGTTAGCTATGAGGCTGGCGCCGGGCCGGAAGTTCTATCGACTTTTTCGCGGGGCTGAAAAGCAAAAGATCGCAGCCTGCGGCAGCTCCTACATTGATCTGTGTAGGAGCTGCCGCAGGCTGCGATCTTTTGAACGTGCGGTTTATTTGCCCGGGGTGAGGGTCAGGCGGGTTTTACCGTACACCCGATCAAAGTTTTGCGGCTGCATCGGCAACCCGATGTACTGCCCCTTCAGCCACGCATCAATGCCATTGAGGTAATTCGGACTCACCGGATTCCCCGACTGACCCGTACCGTTCTGCCCCATCAACGGCTCAGCCTGGCCGAAGTCGACGATAAAACGCATCGACGGTGCACGCGTGGTCGTGAAGTCCTGGCCCCAGGCGAACGCGGCGGTGTTCAGTGTCGTGTGATCGCCACCCGCTGCGAGCGGCCCGCGAACGGTCTGGCCGTTGGCATTTTTCCACTCGTAGCGGTGCAGTTTGCCCCACTGCCAGGCTTTGTGATCGCCACCCAACTGACTGTCGCCGGCACTGATTGCCGCCGCTAGGCTGCGCGCGAGAATCACTGCTTTGTCTTCTTTCTGCGGAGTGCGGATGTCATCCCAGAACGGACTGTCTTCACGCCCCAACAGGTGATCGGCCTGCGCCGAGTAGGACAAATCACCGTTAGCGATGAACGCTTTCCACGCCGCGCTGGACTCGGGGCCGAGTTCGTCGAGGAAGATCTGCTTCATGCTTTCTTGCAGGAACAGCTCGTAGATCGCCGCATCCGCCGAGGTCGGGCTGAGTTTGCCGTCGAAGGCCATCAGGCGGGTAAACGCTTCGCGCGCCTTGCTGCGATCCGCTTCCGGCAGGGCATCGATCGCCTGTTTCAGCGGTTGTTTCATGCCCGGCGCTTCGAACATTTTCTTCAGCTTGGCGGCGAACGTAGTGGTTTGGTCATACTGCATGGCGATCACGCTGCGGCTGTCGTGTTTGGCGCTGGCGGCCAGTTCAGCCAAGCGTTCGCCACGCTCCGGGGCGGCCCAGGAGTTGGACAACTGCATGCCGTAACCGTGAGGAATAACGCGCTGGTTGGCGGTGCCGAGCCAGCCTTGCGCCGGGTCCTGATCGTAGGGGTGCAGCATCGGGTCAGCGTAACCGTCCCAATCGTAACGACCTTCCCAGCCCGGCGATGGCAGCAGGCCTTCGCCTTCACGACGGTTAGGGAAACGCCCGGTGACTTGCCAGCCGATATTGCTCGCATCGGCGAACACCAGGTTCAGTGCGATGGCGCGGATTTCCCGGCTCGCGTCCGACGCGCGTTCAACCGTTTGCGCACGAGTCAGATCAAAAAACGCGTCCAGCGACTTGTCGTCGGTGAAGCTCGGTGTCTGCAAGGCCACACCGAAGCCGTTGCCCTGCGTGGCAGCCTGGGTGCTATTGAGCAACGCGCCGTGACGGGTTTCGTACACCGCTTCGCGAACCGGCCGCTGGCCTTTGACGAAATAGGTTTCGTTGCGTACGCCCAGCGGTTGCCATTTGCCGTTGACCTCGTAGGTCAGGCTGTTGCCCTGACGCCGAATTTTTTCCAGGAACAGATCCTGGTTGTCGCCGAGCACGCTGGTCATGCTCCAAGCGACTTTGCCGTTGAAACCGCCCAGTACGATCGGTAAACCGGCGATGGTGACGCCGGCGGCCTGATACTTCGGTGCGCGGATCTGCACAAAACTCCACAGCGACGGCGCGGCCAACGGGCCATGGCTGTCGCTGGCGAGAAGGCTTTTGCCGCTGCGACTGCGTTGCGGGGCAATGGCCCAGTTGTTCGAAGAGGTGGTGCCGAGCAGATTCAGCGCTGACAGTTGTTGACTGGCGTTGTTCAGTTCGCTGAGGCCGGGGATTTGTCCGTTGAGCTTGAGACCTTGCAGCTTGTCGGCTTCGGCCAGCGGCAGTTTTTCGTCCGGTGCCGATGGGGTCAGCCAGGCGAGTTTGTCGGTGTTCACGGTTTGCGCGAGCACCAGCGCGGAAATTTCTTCCGGCAGGTTGGCCGACTGACTGAAATTCAGCAGGGCGAAAATCAGCGCCGAATCTTCCGGTTTCCAGTATTCCGGTTTGTAGCCGCTGGAGGCGAGGTCGCCCGGCAGCTTATCGGCGTAGCGGAACAGATAGGCGTTGACGCCCCGCGCATAGACTTCAAAGAAGCGTTTAAGCCGTGGCGACGAGGCTTTGTACAACTCACCGGCGCTTTTCTTCAGGTTGACCGCGCGCATGTAGCGGTCGGCATCGAGCATCGAGGCGCCGGACATTTCCGCCAAACGGCCCTGTGCCAACAGCCGCAGGGTGACCATCTGATTGATACGGTCGCTGGCGTGGACGTAGCCGAGGCTGAACAGTGCGTCATGGAAGGTGTTGCTTTCGATCAGCGGCATGCCCATGGCATTGCGCCGTACCGAAACGTTCTGCGCCAAACCCTTCAGCGGCTGTACGCCGGAGGTAGGCGGGAGGGTGTCCTGAGCGTTCCAGGTCTGGCAACCAGACAGGCCCAAGACACCGGCCACTGCTGCGGCAACGCCGAACCGGGGAAGAAAATGAGTAAGGGCTGGCGAGGCCATGGCAAAGCTCCTGCGGGGGGTAGCGTCAGTAAAGGCGCTACGTTAGTGAGCAGGAGGATGCCGCGCAAGCGGGGGCGGGGGTTATTTCAGGATTTGTCTGATAAACAACACCCTGGAACAGATCACATACCCGTGGCGAGGGGATTTATCCCCGTTGGGCAGCGAAGCAGCCCCAAAACCTGCAATCACGGTGTGTCAGACACATCCTGGTAGCAGGAATTCGCAGCCCAACGGGGCGGTGCGACGTTTCGCTAAATCCCCTAGCCACAAAAGCCCGCTCACTCGGGATTAGGGTTTTGGTGGGTTGACCTGTTGCACCAGCGCATACGCCTTCACCGTCGCTGGCCGGTCCTTGATCTGGTTGAACCAGCGCTGCACATGCGGGAAGTCCTCCAGATTCTGGCTCTGCCACTTGTGCGAGACGATCCACGGATAAATCGCCATATCGGCAATGCTGTATTCACTGCCCGCTACAAACGCGTTATCGGCCAATTGTTTGTTCAGAACTCCGTACAGGCGCGCCGTCTCATCAATGTAGCGTTTGATCGCGTAGGGGATTTTCTCCGGCGCGAACTGGCTGAAGTGATGATTCTGCCCGGCCATCGGGCCCAAACCGCCCATTTGCCAGAACAACCACTGCAACGCCGTTTGCCGGCCACGCAGATCCTTGGGCAGGAACTGACCGGTTTTCTCCGCCAGATACAAAAGAATCGCCCCGGACTCGAACAGCGACAACGGCTCACCGCCATCGGCAGGTGTGTGGTCGACGATGGCCGGAATGCGGTTGTTCGGGGCGATTTTCAGAAAGTGTGGCTGAAACTGTTCCCCTTGGCTGATGTTGATCGGGTGGACTTTGTACGGCAGGCCGGCTTCTTCGAGGAACAGCGAGATTTTGTGGCCGTTGGGTGTGGTCCAGTAATACAGGTCGATCATGGAAAGCTCCAAAACAGAAAATGGCTTACGTGCGGACAGCAAACGCCGGCATCAGGTCGTCCTGTGTGTTCGATGACTTGCTTAGTAGAAGCAAGTGATGCTCAAGTGCGGAAAATTCAATGACCGCACGTGAGAAAAATCGTCATGGAGCTTCAGGCCAATGCAGCACTGATCATCATCGACCAGCAAAAAGGCATCCTGCAGCCGCGATTGGGGCGGCGCAATAATCCGCAGGCTGAAGAGCGAATCCTTGATCTGCTGGGGCTTTGGCGGCGCAGCGGGCGGCCGCTCATCCATGTGCAGCATCTATCACGAGAGCCGGGTTCGGTGTTCTGGCCCGAACAGGAAGGGGTGGAGTTTCAGCAAAGGTTTTTGCCGCAGGACGGCGAATGGCTGATCCAGAAACACGTGCCGGATGCGTTTTGTGCCAGCGGGCTGGAGACGCGGTTGCGTGAGGCGGGGATCGGGCAATTGGTCATCGTCGGCGTGGCCACCCACAATTCGGTGGAGTCCACGGCGCGCACGGCGGGCAATCTGGGGTTTGAGGCGTGGGTGGCGGAGGATGCCTGCTTCACCTTCGACAAGGCCGATTACTTCGGCACGTTGCGTACGGCTGAAGACGTGCACGGGATGTCGCTGGGGAATTTGCACGGGGAGTATGCGACGGTGGTCAGTTGTTCGCGGATTCTGGCGGCAGGCTGAAAATCTCTGTTGAATGTGCTGGCCTCTTCGCGAGCAGGCTCGCTCCCACATTGCATTGCTGCTGAAACACCGGCCTTTGTGGGTGCTGGCAAGCCAGCTCCCACAAAGTCTGCAAAGACCCACAAACATCGGGGTCGACGCAGATCAACTGTGGGAGCGAGCCTGCTCGCGAAGACGGCAGGTCAGGCGAAGACTTTCTTCGCCTCGAGCATCAAGCGCCGTGGCACTTCTTGAATTTCTTGCCGTTGCCGCATGGGCAAGGGTCGTTGCGGCCGACGTCTTTCAAGGCGTTGCGCACCGGTTCCTGATGGGCGTGGCCGCAGTTCGGGCCGTGAACGTGGCCGTGGTCATGATCGTGATGGTGGTCATGGTCATGATCGTGGTTGCAGTCAGGGCCATGGACATGAGGTTGCTGAGTCATCGGTGTTGCTCCGGAATAAAATCGGCGGGGATTATCACGCCATTGCGCTCAAGGTGCACGTAGTGGGCGATGAATAAACCGGTTTCCATTTCACCCTGCAAGCGATAGGGAATCTGCTGGTTAGGGCTTTTCAGCATTTTCACCACCTCTTTTACCTTCGGCCACAGATTGGTGCGGATCGGTATTTTGTAGAACGAACTGCTTTTCGGCGCGACGGTGATCCAGTGTTCATGCTCACCTTCGGCCAGCAGCATGTCGGCCAGATGGATGCGGTATTCCAGGCCACGCACAGTCAGATCACTGTCGTTGGGATTGTCGATACGAAAGTGCAGGATGAATTTCTGTTCGAGCAGTTTGGCGCGCACCACTTCGACTTTCACCAGATGCACGGCGGGGTCGACGCTGTCGTCGCTCAACCATGAGGCGCAGCCGCCGAGGTTCAGCATCAGCATCAGCATTAAGAACTGGAATGTGCGGCTGCAACCGAGCATGTGAGAACTCCCTTTGGTGCTCAGTCTAGTCCTAAAAGATCGCAGCCTTCGGCAGCTCCTGCATGAGATCCCGTAACCCTGTAGAAGCTGCCGCAGGCTGCGATCTTTTGATTTTCAACCTCAAGCGCCGAAATACCCCGCACAGCACTTCTTGAACTTTTGCCCGCTGGCACAAGGGCAACTGTCATTACGCCCGAGCTTCAACTGCACTGTCGGGTCGATGAAGTACCAACGCCCGGCATTCTGTACAAACGAGGAACGCTCGCGATGGCTGTGTTCGCCCTGGCTGTCATGCCAGCGTGCAGTGAAGGTGACAAAGGCGTGTTCCGGCTGACCGCCGAAGACTTCCGAACTTTCGACCTTGAGGCCGAGCCAGGTACTTTGCGCGCTCCAGTTGCTGATCGACTGAAGATCCAGCCCCGATTGCTGGGCGGGCAGGGTGGTTGCCTGCAGATAGTCGATCAGCCCCAGCACGTAGGCGCTGTAGCGCGAACGCATCAAGGCTTCGGCGCACGGGGCCGGATGGCCTTCGTGATAATGGCCGCAGCAGGCCTCCAGCAGATTACCGCTGCCGCACGGGCAAATGGCTGTACTCATTGCATTACCACCAGTATTTGCCGAAGTTTTCCGGATTGGCCCAGAACCGTGAGTTGAGCCAGTCGGGGACTTGTTTGTATTCAAGCAGATCGTAGGTGAACAGCGTCAGCACTTGATCTTCGCGTTGAAAGCGCTCGCTGGCTTGCAGGGCCAGCGAATAGAAATCGGTTTCCTGCCAGCCACAGGCGGCCAGATCCGCCACCACCGCAATACGGCTGGCGTTCAGATTGCGAATCCCGCCCAACAGATTCAGGCCATCGCGCTTGGGCAGATGTTCCAGGCAATCGACCACCAGTGCCAGATCGAATCGCTGCGCTGCCAATTCGGCGGGCAGAATCCCCGGCTTGGCATGGGCCACGCAGCAGTCCGGGTGGGCCTCTTTAAAAGCCGTCAAGGCCGGAAACTCACTGGCGCCAATCAACAGCAAACGCGCCGGGGCGTAGCGATCCAGCAAAGCGGCCAACGCCTGTTGCGGCGTGCGGGAAGAAATGGCGACGTTCATCGAAGCTCCTCAATCAGACCGCCAAGACTAGCCTGCCTGACTGCGCCGGCAAAGAGCCCTGTGCCGCCGCTTTGCGAGCAAAGCGGCGAAGTCCTGTGAACACGGTCGCAAACGGCAGTGGCCTATTGCTGGCGGAGATTAAAACTCCGGTCTTTACTCCCTGAATCGGTTCTAAGCCGATCCCTCAGGAGAAAACCAGATGAGCATAGTTCGGACAGCATTACCTTTGATTCTGCTAACCAGTGTGTTGACTGGTTGCGCAGGTTTGCAAAAAACCGACTGGCCGACCTGTGCGGCGGTCGGTGGTGTTGTGGGGGCGGGTCTCGGCGCGACGGAAAGCTCGGCGTGGGCGGGGTATGGAGCGTTGGTGGTCGGCGGTACGGCAGCGGCCTATTGCTGGGTTCACGGTGATGGCGACGAGGACGGCGATGGCGTGCCGGACAGTCGCGACAAGTGCCCGCACACGCCTAAAGGCGTGCAGGTCGATGCTGACGGTTGCCCTCCACCAGCCCCGGCAGCTGTGGTTGAAGAAGCAGTAGTGGTCAAGGAAGAAACCATTGTTATTCGTGACGTGCACTTCCAGTTCGACAAAGCCACGCTGACCGGTTCTGACAAACAAGTGCTCGACAAGGTTGCCACGCGCCTGAAACAGGAATCTTCTACTGCGCAACTGACCGTGACCGGTCACACCGATAGCGTCGGCAGCGATGCCTACAACAAAAAACTGTCGGATCGTCGTGCGCACTCGGTGGTTGAATACCTGATTCAGCAAGGTGTGCCGCGCGCCAGCTTCGTTTCGGTATCCGGTCTGGGTGAAAGCCAGCCTGTCGCCGATAACAAAACCGCTGATGGTCGCGCGCAAAACCGTCGTACCGAAATCAAAATCGTCCGCTAGACCTCTCGCATCCGCGGCTTGTGCAGTCGCGGATGCGGGTCTTTACTCCTGTGTAACCGGTATGGGCCGGTGACACAGGAGCTTTCACAATGACTGGTTTCTCAAGGTCCGTCTTGCCGGTGCTACTGCTAGGCAGCTTGCTCACCGGTTGCGCCACCCACAGCGATGGCACTGCACCCCTCAATCAACGTACGTGGCCGATCTGCAGCCTTATCGGCGGGCTGGTCGGTGGCGGTCTCGGCGCCATCGAAAGTGGTGGCTGGGCCGGTGGCGGCGCAGCGCTGGGGATTCTTACCGGCGGACTGATCTGTTATGCCCAGGACGGCGATGAAGACGGCGACGGCGTATTCGACCGCCGCGACCGTTGCCCGGATACACCAGCCAATACCCCGGTCGACCACCGTGGTTGCCCGCTGCCGCAATATCCAGTCACCGAGAAAGTACCCGAGCCGGCGCCGCAGACTGAAGTGATCACCCTCAGCGATGCCGGCAACGTCCTCTTTGATTTCGACAAGTCCGACCTGACCCCGTCAGCGAAAGCGCAACTCGATACGCTGATGGACAAATTGCGCAATGCCGACGTGGTCAGTATCAAAGTCGTCGGTCATACCGACAGCAAAGGTTCGGATGCTTACAACCAGGCCTTGTCGGAACGCCGTGCGAGCAGTGTCGCGGCGTATCTGCTGAGCCAAGGTCTGGCGCCGAACAAACTCACCAGTGAAGGGCGCGGTGAAAGCGAGCCGGTCGCCGATAACGCCACCGACGAGGGGCGCGCGAAAAACCGTCGCGTGGAGTTGCACATCAATCGTTAGGACGTGTCTGAAGGCCACGGGCTAGAGCTGCCGGGTGACGATCATCGTCGCCTCGGCAGCCATCCAGCGTTTGGCAGAAGTTTTTTCATTTGCGCCTCTGGCTTATCCCCCGCAGAAGCCGTTACTGTGCATGCAAAGAATAATTCGCAACACGGGGGAGCGTATGAAAGTGTTCTGGGGGCTGGGGCGGTTATTGACCCTGCTGTTCTGCTGTGTGGTGCTGGCCAATCAACTGGTGCCGTTCGTACATCCGCTACACCTGCTGGTCAATCTGGCTGGCGGTCTGTTGTTGTTCATTCATGTGCTTGAAGTGCTGCTGTGCAATCGCAGCCTCAAGGGTCGTGCGCATCCTTGGCGTGACCGTGCTCGCATTCTGCTTTTTGGCGTATTTCACCTGCAAACCATCCCGGCCCCGGCCGCTCCGGAGGCTTCTTCCCATGCGTAAACTCTGCTTGCTCGCTGCATTCATCAGTCCACTGGCCTGCGCTCAGGTGGTCAGCGTCGAAGCCAATTCGCTGATGCGTTTGCCCAACACGGCCGGCACCTTGCAGCTGGAAAAACTGGAAGTCGCCGATTACGGCACGTTGCTGATTCCATCGAACGTGACAGAGCTGAGCGTCGGTGAACTGCGTCTGGGCCATGAAGCGCGCATCGCGATCGTGCCGGGCGAACAGGCTTTGGACATGAAAGTCATTCGCGCAGAACTGAGCGATGGCAGCCAGATCACCGCGCGCGGTGCGCCGGGGACTTACGAAAAAGCCGCCCGTGCGGGGCGCAATCTGAATCTGCAGTTCAAGGCATTGAACGCGCCGCAACTGTTGGTCGATGCCCGTGGCGGCACCGGTGCGCCGGGTTTTGTTGGGCTTGATGGCGGAAACGGGGAAGATCCGGGCTGCACGTATGGCTCGGCCGGGCACGGTTTTGATGGCAGCAACGGCAGCGACGGTCAGCCGGGCGCACCGGGGGCGCTGGTTCGCCTTGAAGTGCCGCGTGAGTTTCCAGCCGAGCTGATCAAGGTCAATGTGGCTGGCGGCGCCGGTGGGCCGGCGGGTGTGGGCGGCAAGGCAGGCAAGGGTGGCAAGTCCAAGGGCTGCCTGGTGTATCGCGCCGATGGCGGCAAGAGTGGCAAGGCTGGGGTGGACGGTCAGCCTGGGCCTGTAGGGGCGGCAGGTGCCGTGACCGTGCAACGCCTGTAAAAGCTTTCCCTCACCCCAGCCCTCTCCCCGAGGGAGAGGGGGCCGACCGAGGTGACTCAGGCTATCCACCGACCTGAAAAACCGTGTCGATTATGGATTCGGAGAAAATCTCTCAAGTCGGCGTAACTCTGGAATATTCCCCATTCAGTTCCCTCACCCTCCGGGAGAGGGCGAGGTGACTCAGGCTATCCATCGACCTGAAAAACCGTGTCGATTATGGATTCGGAGAAAATCTCTCAAGTCGGCGTAACTCTGGAATATTCCCCATTCAGTCCCCTCTCCCTCCGGGAGAGGGTTAGGGCGAGGTAACTCAGGCTAGCCACCGACCTGAAAAACCGTGTCGATTATGGATTCAAAGAAAATCTCTCAAGTCGGCGTAACTCTGGAATATCCCCCATTCAGTCCCTCTCCCTCCGGGAGAGGGTTAGGGCGAGGTGACTCAGGCTATCCATCGACCTGAAAAACCGTGTCGATTATGGATTCGGAGAAAATCTCTCAAGTCGGCGTAACTCTGGAATATCCCCCATTCAGTTCCCTCTCCCTCCGGGAGAGGGCGAGGTGACTCAGGCTATCCATCGACCTGAAAAACCGTGTCGATCATGGATTCAGAGAAAATCTCTCAAGTCGGCGTAACTCTGGAATATCCCCCATTCAGTCCCTCTCCCTCCGGGAGAGGGCGAGGTAACTCAGGCTATCCATCGACCTGAAAAACCTTGTCGATTATGGATTCAGAGAAAATCTCTCAAGTCGGCGTAACTCTGGAATATCCCCCATTGGTGCCCTCTCCCTCCGGGAGAGGGCAAGGTGACTCAGGCTAGCCATCGACCTGAAAAACCGTGTCAATTATGGATTTAGAGAAAATCTCTCAAGTCGGCGTAACTCTGGAATATCCCCCATTCAGTTCCCTCTCCCTCCGGGAGAGGGCGAGGTGACTCAGGCTATCCACCGACCTGAAAAACCGTGTCGATTATGGATTTAGAGAAAATCTCTCAAGTCGGCGTAACTCTGGAATATTCCCCATTCAGTTCCCTCTCCCTCCGGGAGAGGGTTAGGGTGAGGGGCTTTTGATTTTCAGATCATCGGTCTTGCCGCCGCAATCGCCACCAGCACCAGCCCGACAATCAGATTAAGCCCCACCACCCGGCGAATCCGCCTCAGCAGCGCCGCACCTGCCGGCCAGTCCTTCGCTTCGACTGCCGTGCGCAGTTCCGGCAGCATCAAGCCCTGAATGCGGATAAACAGCGCCGTCATCACCACGTACAACCCGATCATCACTTGCACATATTTCGGCGCTGTCTCAAAACCGACCTGCTGCAAATGCAACATGCCCACGCCACTGATCGGCAACAGGATTACCGCGACCCAGACCCAGCGGAAAAAACCTTGAAACACTTCCACCCACAACGTCAGTCGGGCAGGGCCGTCCAAGGCCTTCACAGCCGCGGGGCGCAGGACCATCCAGGCGAAAAACATGCCGCCGACCCAGACCAGGGCGGACAGCACATGCAGGGGATAAACGAGGCTAAAAAGTGTCATTGGGGTACTCCGTTCTGCGCAGGATCGATTCGCGGGGTATGATAGCCGCCGAACCGAACCACTGAAAATTTATCCAGCGTTTTTGCGCCCGACACTCAATGATCAGCACTGAACTCAAAACCACGATCCAGGGCGCCTACTCGCGTTTTCTAGAGGCCAAGAGCCTTAAGCCGCGTTACGGCCAGCGCCTGATGATCGCCGAAATCGCGAAAGTCCTCGGGGATATCGACACCGACGACGAAGGCCGGCGCAGTGGCGACCCCGCGATTGTCGCGGTGGAAGCCGGCACCGGTACGGGCAAGACAGTGGCTTACAGTCTGGCGGCGATTCCTACCGCGAAACTGGCCGGCAAACGCCTGGTGATTGCCACCGCTACCGTGGCCCTGCAAGAGCAAATCGTCTACAAGGATTTGCCCGACCTGATGCGCAATAGCGGGCTGAACTTCACCTTCGCGTTGGCCAAGGGTCGTGGCCGCTACATGTGCCTGTCCAAGCTCGACATGCTGCTGCAGGAAGGCCACGCGCAAACCGCCACTGCGCAGCTGTTCGAAGAAGAAGGCTTCAAGATAGAGGTCGATGAGGCCAGTCAGAAGCTCTTCACCAGCATGATCGAGAAACTCGCCGGCAATAAATGGGACGGCGATCGCGACAGTTGGTCGACCGCGCTGGAAGATGCTGATTGGGCGCGCCTGACCACCGATCACAGCCAGTGCACCAACCGCCATTGCCCGAACTTCGGCCAGTGCGCCTTTTACAAAGCTCGCGAAGGCATGGGCAAGGTCGACGTGATCGTCACCAACCACGACATGGTGCTGGCTGACCTGGCGTTGGGCGGCGGTGCTGTTTTGCCCGATCCGCGCGACACCATTTACGTGTTCGACGAAGGTCACCACCTGCCGGACAAGGCCATCGGCCACTTCGCCCATTACACGCGCCTGCGCTCCACTGCCGACTGGCTGGAAACCACCGCCAAGAACCTCACCAAACTGCTGGCCCAGCATCCGTTGCCGGGCGATCTCGGCAAGTTGATCGAGCAAGTGCCGGAGCTGGCGCGCGAGATCAAGGCTCAGCAGCAGTTCATGTTCAGCGCCTGCGAGCAGGTTGCCGATTTCAAACCCGGCGAAGATGTCGAGGGCCGTGAGCGGCCGCGTCATCGCTTCATCGCCGGGGTGATTCCCGAGCACATGCGCGAAATGGGCATCGAGCTGAAAAAAGGCTTCTCGCGTCTCAATGATCTGTTCACCCGCCTGACCGACCTGCTCAAGGAAGGTATGGACGGTGAGGTCAACATTGGCATTGCCAGTAATCAGGCCGAAGAGTGGTATCCGCTGTTCGGCAGCCTGTTGTCCCGTGCCTCGGGCAACTGGGAATTGTGGACGGCGTTCACCGCCGAAGACCCGGAAGACAGCCCGCCGATGGCGCGTTGGCTGACCCTGGCCGAAAGCGGTTCGCTGTTCGACATCGAGGTCAACGCCAGCCCGATTCTTGCCGCCGAAACCTTGCGCCGCAGCCTGTGGAACGTGGCTTACGGCTGTCTGGTGACCTCGGCAACCCTGACTGCGCTGGGCACCTTCGACCGTTTTCGCATGCGCGCCGGCCTGCCGAAAAAAGCCGTCACCGCCGTGGTGCCGAGTCCGTTCCACCATGCTGATGCCGGTGTATTGCGAGTACCGGATCTCAAGGCTGACCCGCGCGATGCGGCCGCCCATACGGCGGCGATCATTCGTGAGTTGCCGGATCTGGTCGAAGGCTCGCGGGGCACGCTGGTGCTGTTCTCCTCGCGTAAACAGATGCAGGACGTGTTCGACGGCCTCGATCGCGACTGGCGCAAGCAAGTGTTCATTCAAGGCAACCTGTCGAAACAGGAAACCCTGAACAAGCACAAGGCACGAGTCGATGGCGGTGATTCCAGTGTGCTGTTCGGTCTGGCCAGTTTTGCCGAAGGCGTCGACTTGCCGGGTGCCTACTGCGAGCACGTGGTGATCGCCAAGATCCCGTTCTCGGTGCCGGATGATCCAGTCGAGGCAGCCTTGTCCGAGTGGATCGAGGCGCGCGGTGGCAATCCGTTCATGGAAATCTCCGTGCCCGACGCATCGCTGAAGCTGGTGCAGGCCTGCGGCCGCTTGCTGCGCACCGAGGAAGACCGCGGCACGATCACCTTGCTTGATCGACGTCTGGTCACCCAGCGTTACGGCAAGGCAATCCTCAATGCGTTGCCGCCATTCCGTCGTGAAATATCCTGAGACATCGGTGGGCAGTTTTGCCCGCCGTGCTGTCTATCTCTCTGCCATCGCTTTTTCATTGGCCAATGTTGGTCGTTAGGGAGAACTCCGTTCTTATGATTCGCCGTTCGTTGCCTGCCGTATTCGCCTTGATCTTCGCTGCGCCGCTGCTCGCGGCGCCCGCCGGTCAGCAGACTCTGTTCAACTTTGTCCGCCCCGCTGACGTAGTGAAAATCGCCACCGAAAACGCTGATCTGCCGCAAGCCAACGCCGAGCAAACGGCCGAAGGCGAAGTATTGCGTCGGGTGACGTTCAACCCGGTGGCGCGGCCAACCTTGCGTCTGACCCCGCAAACCGGCGCTTGGGACTGGTCGCAGTCCGGCATGATGACCCTGCGTTTGCAGAGTGCGATGAACTGGGCCGTGACGGTCTACGTGCAAATCCAGAGCAATGACGGCAAGACGCTGGTCAGCCGCGTCGACCTGCCGGCCGGCCCGGCGCAAACCTTGTTGGTGCCACTGGTGGCGTCGACGCCGCTGAGTCAGGGCATGAAGGCCGGCCCGCCAATGCCGATGACCGTCGATGGCCAGCGCATTCTGCTGGCCAGTAGCAGCGGTGAAATCGATCGCAGCCAAGTGGTATCGGTGAGCCTCTCGATGGATCAGCCAAAAGTTGCCCAGAGCCTGCTGCTGGAACGTTTCGGTGTGCAGGATGGCGATGCAACTCAGGCGGTGTACGGCAATCTTGTCGACGCTTACGGGCAGTCGACCCGCAGCAAGTGGCCGGAAAAGGTCAGCTCCGACGAACAACTCAAATCCGCTACTGCCAGGGAACAGCAGCAGCTGAAAACCTGGCTGGCCGAGCGCGAAAAATCCTCGCTGGACAAATTCGGTGGCTGGAACAAAGGCCCTGCGTTCAAGGCCAGCGGCTTCTTCCGTACGGAAAAGCGTGACGGTCGCTGGTATCTGGTCACGCCCGAGGGGCACCCGTTCTATTCCCTTGGCGTCAATACGGTCAGTCCGGAGGTCAATCAGACCTACGTGGCCGGTCGCGAGTGGATGTTTGAATCCCTGCCAAAACCCGGCGAGCCACTCGCCAGCCACTTCGGCGAAGGCGATAACCGAGGCGGCAACGGCGCCGATCAAGGCCGTGGTTACGGCAACGGGCGCTGGTACGACTTCTATGGCGCCAACCTGCAACGGGTTTACGGCGAACCCTGCCACGCTGACAGCGACCAAAAGGCGGGAATCGCAGAAGCGGCCAAGGCTGACGCGGTGGAACAAACGGCAGTGAAGGCCGCCGAACCTGCGACAGAGTCGAGCGAAGCGAAAGCCGGTGTCGCCGAAGCGGCGAAAACCGATGCGGTGGCGGCAACGGCTGAAAAAGCCGCTGTTGAAGCCGTTGCCGCGCCATGCAAAGCCACGGTCGATGAGCAGAAGTGGGCGAGCCACACCCTCGATCGCCTGCAAGCCTGGGGCTTCAATACTGTCGGCAACTGGAGCGCCGAGGCGCTTGGTGACGCCGAGCGTGTGCCGTACACCTTGCCATTGTCGATCGTCGGCGACTACACCAGCATCAGCACCGGTAACGATTGGTGGGGCGCGATGCCCGATCCGTTCGATCCACGTTTTGCCATGGCCACCGAGCGCGCGGTGGCCATTGCGGCCCGCGATCACCGCGACGATCCGTGGTTGATTGGTTACTTCGCCGACAACGAGTTGGCCTGGGCAGGGGCCGGCGATGATCCGAAATCGCGCTACGCACTGGCTTACGGCACATTGAAAATGACCACCGACGTGCCCGCCAAGCGTGCATTTCTCAAGCAGTTGCGCGACAAGTACCGCAATCAGGCTGGTCTGTCGAAGGCGTGGGGCATTGACCTGCCGGCGTGGGAGTTGATGGAAGATCCGGGCTTCGAACCACCGCTGCCGAGCGCGGAACACCCGGAAATCGAGGCCGACTTCAAATACTTCCAGAAAGTCTTCGCCGACACCTACTTCAAAACCATTTCCGACTCGCTGAAATGGCACGCGCCGAACCAGTTGCTGCTTGGCGGTCGTTTCGCCCTCAGCACTCCGGAAGCCGTGGCCTCGTGCGCTCAATATTGCGACGTGCTGAGCTTCAACATGTACACCCTCAAGCCTCAGGATGGCTATGACTTCGCCGCACTGCGGGCCTTGGACAAGCCGGTATTGATCACCGAGTTCAACTTTGGCTCCGCTGATCGTGGCCCGTTCTGGGGCGGCGTGACGCAATTGGCCAAGGAAGAAGACCGTGGCCCGGCGTACGCCAACTTCCTTAAACAGGCGTTGAGCGAACCGTCGATTGTCGGTGTGCATTGGTTCCAGTACCTGGATCAACCGGTGACCGGGCGTCTGCTGGATGGTGAGAATGGTCATTTCGGCTTGGTCGGTGTGACAGATCTGCCGTATCAGGGTTTTGTCGAGACCGTGCGCAAGAGTAATTTGCAGGCGATTGATCAGTTGGGTAAAGAGGCTGAGAAAGCGCCCACTGCGGCCGGTCACGAAGCTGAGGGCGGGCGCAAGGGTGAGGCCGGCAAGGGGCCGGGCGCAGGGCATGCCGGCGGGCACTCAGGCAATGGTCACTGAGTCCTGAGGCACCGCGTTTTCGTTCTTCGTCGGAACGCCGCCGAGCAGGCTCGCTCCCGCACTGGATCTCTATATCACTGACGATCTGCTGAGGGAGCGAGCCTGCTCGCGAAGGCGTCAGCCGTCTCAACGAAAATTCCGAAATAACCGTCTAGCCCGCCACTGTTCCCAAATCCCTCAAGGGCTGGAACAATGCGGGCCACTTTGTAGAGCGTTTTCGCGGGGGAGTTGCGGGTGCAGATTCAGGGACATTACGAGCTTCAATTCGAAGCGGTGCGCGACGCTTTCGCCGCACTGTTCGACGATCCCCAGGAACGCGGCGCAGCCTTGTGCATTCAGGTCGGCGGGGAAACCGTCCTCGACCTCTGGTCCGGTACCGCCGACAAGGACGGGGCCGAGGCCTGGCACAGCGACACCATCGCCAACCTGTTCTCCTGCACCAAAACCTTTACCGCCGTCACCGCGCTGCAACTGGTCGCCGAAGGCAAGTTGCAACTGGATGTTCCGGTCGCGGGTTACTGGCCAGAATTCGCCGCCGCCGGTAAAGAATCCGTTACCTTGCGCCAATTGCTCTGCCATCAGGCCGGTTTGCCGGCTCTGCGCGAACTGCTGGCCCCCGAAGCCCTGTACGACTGGCAAACCATGGTCGACGCCCTCGCGGCCGAAGCACCGTGGTGGACGCCGGGCACCGGTCACGGTTACGCCGCGATCACCTACGGCTGGCTGATTGGTGAATTGCTACGGCGCGCCGACGGCCGCGGACCGGGCGAATCCATCGTTGCTCGCGTCGCCAAACCGTTGGGCCTGGACTTTCACGTCGGTCTGGCCGATGAGGAGTTTCATCGTGTCGCGCACATCGCCCGATGCAAAGGCAACGCTGGCGATGCCGCCGCGCAACGCCTGCTGCAAGTCACCCTGCGTGAACCTGCTGCCATGACCACCCGCGCCTTTACCAATCCACCGTCGGTGCTCACCAGCACCAACAAACCGGAATGGCGACGCATGCAGCAACCGGCGGCCAACGGCCACGGTAATGCGCGCAGTCTGGCCGGGTTCTACGCCGGTTTACTCGATGGCAGCCTGCTCGAAAGCGACATGCTCGAAGAGCTGACCCGCGAGCACAGTATCGGCGAGGACAAAACCCTGCTGACCCGCACCCGTTTCGGTCTGGGCTGCATGCTCGATCAACCTGACGTACCCAATGCTACCTACGGCCTCGGCCCGCGGGCGTTCGGTCATCCGGGCGCGGGCGGCTCCATCGGTTTTGCTGACCCTGAGCATGATGTCGCGTTTGGTTTTGTGACAAATACCCTTGGGCCGTACGTCTTGATGGATCCGCGCGCGCAGAAGCTCGCGCGGGTGCTTGCCACTTGTCTGTAAAGCATCAACTGAGGCTCCAGGGTCGGAACCTCGAGAGAAATTTTGATTCAAAACGGCTGTTTATCCGGGCGACAGTGCTCTGATTTTTCATTACTTCATTTTGTGGATTTTCAATGTCATCTAAAAAGACCCTCGCCCTGGCCCTGTGTGTAGCGATCACCGGTTGCGCACAGACCCCGAAAAACGATGCAGACGGCGGCAGTTGGTGGCCGTTCGGTTCTTCCGACAAGGTTGCGGCGAAAGAACCGGCCCCCGTCGCTCCATTGAAACCGGCGGCTACTGCGCCAGTGGCCAAGGCTGAAAGCAGCAACCCTTGGTACTGGCCGTTCGGTTCCGATGATGAAGCGGCCAAGGCCGACATGAAGGCTGAGGTGGCACCGGAAGCCAAGAAACCGGTCGCCGTGGCCAAGGCTGACGCCGACACCGGCAGCAAGTGGTGGTGGCCGTTTGGCGGCAAGGATCAGCCAACCGCCAAAGCCGTGCCGATGCCTGATCCGAAAGTCACGCAAGCCTGGCTGGATGACTACGAGCCGCGTCTGCGTGAAGCGGTCAAGGACAGCAATCTGCAACTCGAGCGCCGTGAAAACGTGCTGGTCGTAACTGCACCGGTCGAAGGCTCGTTCAACCCGGATCGTCCGGCAATGCTGCTGCCGGTCACCCTCGGCCCTTTCACCCGTGTAGCGAAAATCCTCGAAGCCGACCCGAAAACCGCGGTTCTGGTACTCGGTCACAGCGACTCGAGCGGTGCTGCACCGGCCAACATCAAACTGAGCCAGGAACGTGCCCAGGCCATTGCGGCGATCTTCCGCCTCAGTGGTTTGCAGCGCGATCGCCTGATGCTGCGCGGCATGGGTTCCGAAGCCCCGCGTGCGGCCAACGACAGCGTTGAAGGCCGTGCTCTGAACCGTCGCGTTGAACTGCTGGTGACCCCGCAGAACACCATGGTTGCGCTGCTGAGCAAATACAACATGCCGGCGCCGGCGCCAGTGACCCTGGTCGCTGCGCAAGACGTCAAGCCTGCTGCCAAACCGGTAACACCGGCGCCTGCTGCGAAGAAAGCCGCTGTGCCAGCCGCGAAAAAAGCCCCGGCGAAGAAAGCTGCCGCCAAGGCCCCAGCCAAAAAGGCACCGGCCAAGGCTCCAGCGAAGAAAACCACGCCAGCCAAAGCCGCCGCGACCGACAAGAAAGTCGCCGCCGCTGATGCCACCAAGAAGTGATCCGCTAACGAAAAGGAATGCGCCATGACCCAGGCTCTGGCAGATATGCGTCGCGATTACACCCGTGATGGTTTGACCGAGGCGCAAGCCCCGGCCGAGCCGTTTGCGCTGTTTCACCACTGGTTCGCCGACGCGGTGAAAACCGAGCAGGCGCCGGTGGAAGCCAACGCCATGACTCTGGCCACGGTCGATGCGGACGGACGTCCGCATTGCCGCATTCTGCTGCTCAAGGGCCTGGACGAGCAGGGTTTCACTTTCTTCACCAACTACGACAGCGCCAAGGGCCAGCACCTGCTGGCCAATCCGTTTGCCGCCATGACCTTCTTCTGGCCAACCCTCGAACGTCAGGTGCGCATCGAAGGCCGGGTGGTGAAGGTCACGCCGCAAGAGTCCGATGCCTATTATCAGGTGCGTCCGCTGGGCAGCCGTCTCGGTGCCTGGGCATCGCCGCAAAGCCGGGTGATCAACGGGCGAGGTGAACTGGAAGACTTGCTCAAAGCCACTGAGCAGCGTTTTTCCGATACTCAACCCGATTGCCCGGAACATTGGGGCGGGTATCGGTTGCTGCCTGAGCGCATCGAATTCTGGCAGGGCCGTCCGAGCCGTCTGCACGATCGCCTCAACTACCGCTTACAGGGCGCCGACTGGATTCTTGAACGTCTGGCACCCTGAGCAGTCTACCGAGCGGGATAGCCTGCCGCAGCGGCCTCCAGCCACTGCGGTAGATCCCGGCGTTTGATCTTCTGCGCCTGAGCGTGAGCCAACTGGTCGAGCATGAAGGCGCGTTTGCCCTCATCCTTGCCCGCCAGTGACAGCGCCAGATCACGATCCATCCAGCGTTTGATCCGCACGTACAGCCACCAATGGAAGTACAAACCGGCGACCGTGGTGACGACGATGATGAAGTAATCCATGAAAATCCTTGGGGTCGGTGGCGCAGAATCCGCAATTTGGCGCTACTGTAGGGGCTTCTACAGAGAAAAGTGCAGGCGTCTGTACCTCGCCTGAATGAAACCGAATTTGTCCGGGCGGCGTCGTGACACGCGTCAAGCCGCGGAGTTTAATGAATATATGTTCCTTTGGAGTTGATGCTATGCGTAAGTCTGTTCTGCTGGTTGCTTCCTTTTCCACGATGGCGATGTTGCTTACCGGCTGCCAATCGAGCCTGACCGGTGACTCCTACTCCCGTGACGAAGCGCGTCGCGTGCAGACGATTCGCATGGGCACCATCGAATCCCTGCGCCCGGTCAAAATCGAAGGCACCAAGACCCCAATCGGCGGCATCGCCGGTGCTGCTGTTGGCGGCGTTGGCGGCAGCGCCATCGGCGGCGGCAAGGGCAGCATCGTTGCTGCCGTTATCGGTGCCGTGGCCGGCGGCCTGATCGGTTCGGCGACTGAAGAAGGTCTGACCCGTACCCAAGGCGTGGAAATCACCGTGCGTGAAGACGACGGCAGCATGCGTGCCTATGTGCAGCAGGTTCAGGAGAACGAAGTGTTCCGCGTTGGCGAGCGCGTGCGCATCTCCACCGTTGGCGGGACCAGCCGCGTTTCGCACTAAGCGGAATGTAGGGTAAAGAAAACCCCGATCAGGTGACTGGTCGGGGTTTTGTTTTTTGCTTTCAGCTCGTTGAGTCAGTAATCGAAACAGGTTCCCATGAAGTAATCCAAGCCTTTCGGGAAGCTCTCGTTGAGAAGAGATTCCAGAGCAGCTATTTGATCCGTGCTCAATAACAACTCGCCAGGCTCCAGTTCACTCACAGGTTTGGACTCAATGAGTTGTGCGACTTTCTCATTCATCTCATTACCGGTGATGTACCGCTCGAATTGCAAGGAGTCGTCCTGAACTTCATCAGGAAAAAATCCGGTGATCGAAAGGTAGCGCATACGGTCAATCAGCCTTTTTTCGCTATTAGCTGTAGTCAAACGAAATTTGATAGTCGTTGGTACTCAGGGTGATTTGATGTTGAAAGTACGGCTGAATGATAGCAACCCACTTTTCGGTAACATTGAAGCTCCCATCACCAGACCCACCAATGGCGTAATCACTGCGGTGGATACAATTGCGGGCAGCGCTTCGAAAGCCGAACCCGCCAACGCAAAACCGCCAAATCCTGTAGGGATGGCCGTTGCACCGATTTTCTTGAGATGCACTGCGCCGCGTTCATCGGCTTCGCGGGCACCGAGCAGGATGAGATCGCCGTAATCCTTCAGGCTGTCCGTCGGCACCATCTCCGGGGGGCTCGAGTAATCGGTGATTGCATCCGGCAATTTGCAGGATTTGGCGAATACGCAGCCGGCACGCTCGGGGTTGGCCTTTTTGGCCAAAACCTCACGACTGCGCTCAAAAGCCTCCTGCCGCGCCAACATGGCGTCGTAAGCGTTTTGTCTGGCGTCGCGCGCGGCCATTTCGCTGGCCGTCATGAAGCGATGGGTGACGTGATGCCCGTCGCCCTCCGGTGGGTTGTAAACCCGGGGAATGTCCTTGTTGCCAGCCACTGAACGTCCTTTCGCTCATCCATCGACAGCCCTTCGCAAAGGGCTGCGCAACGTTAACGAAGCAGGAAAATTGTGGCTGTAGGACGCGTCTCTAAGACGTGGGGATTAGTCGCTTTGTATCAGCGTGGCGGGACTTGTGGCGAGGGGATTTATCCCCGTTGGACTGCGCAGCAGGCCCCAGCTCTCAATTTAAAAAGCAGGGGCCGCTACGCAGCCCAGCGGGGATAAATCCCCTCGCCACAGGTGTTCTACGCAGTAGGGAGTGCAGCGTTCTTGCAACTTGCCGCCGCGGTTACCGCATAACCAATCAACGCCGCCAGAATCGAGCCGGTCAAAATGCCCATTCGGTCCATCCCGGCGTAGTCGCTCACACCCGGTTCAAACGCCAGCGAACCGACGAAAAGGCTCATGGTGAAACCGATCCCGCAGAGGATAGCTACGCCCAGCACCTGGCCCCAATTGGCGCCTTGCGGCAGGGCGGCGATGCCGGTCTTGACGGCCAGCCAGGTCAGGCCGAACACGCCGACGGTTTTGCCCAGCAGCAGGCCCACGGCAATGCCCATCGGTACGTGATGGGTAAAGCTTTCGACGGTCACGCCGCTCAGCGACAGGCCGGCGTTGGCGAAGGCGAACAGCGGCAGAATGCCGTAAGCCACCCACGGGTGCAGCGCATGTTCGAGGGTCAGTAGCGGCGACGGCTCGGCGTTTTTCGTGCGCAGCGGAATGCAGAACGCCAGGGTCACGCCGGCCAGCGTCGCGTGGACACCGCTCTTGAGCACGCAAACCCAGAGGATCAGACCAATGATCATGTACGGCCCGAGCTTGACCACGCCGAGCCGGTTCATCGCCACCAGCGCCGCGATACACGCCGCCGCGAGGCCGAGCGACAGGGTCGACAGTTCGCCAGAGTAGAAGATCGCGATGATCACGATGGCGCCAAGGTCATCGATGATCGCCAGGGTCATCAGGAACAGCTTCAACGACACTGGCACGCGTTTGCCCAACAGAGCCAGTACGCCGAGGGCGAAGGCGATGTCGGTGGCGGTCGGGATCGCCCAGCCGTCGAGGGCGGCGGGGTTGTCACGGTTGAGGAACCAGTAGATCAATGCCGGCACCAGCATGCCGCCGATGGCTGCGGCGCCGGGCAGGACGATCTGCGAGGGCTTGGAGAGCTGGCCGTCGAGAACCTCGCGCTTCACTTCCAGACCAATCAGCAGGAAGAACATCGCCATCAGACCGTCGTTGATCCACAGCAATAGAGGTTTAGCGATTTTCAACGCACCGATCTGCGCCACCACGGGGGTATCGAGCAGACCGGTGTACAACCACGACAGTGGCGAATTGTTGATAACCAGAGCAAGGACAGCCGCAGCGATCAATAACAGACCGCTGGCAGCTTCCAACTGAAAGAAACGCGTGAAAGTGCTACGCAGAGGCAAGGTCGCTCTCCATCGAATCGTCAAAAAGGTGGAACACCCTAACCCGTACTGTTAGTTGTTAAAACAAAAGTTATATTCTTTTTTGTTATATGTCGTTACAAGGTGTCTGGCTCAATCCACGCTGAGCCTAGCAGTTGCCTGACACATTGGGACTCAGCTGTATCTGTGCGCGATGCAGGTTTTTTCCTAAGCTGACGGATGAGCCTTCCTGGGAGGCTGATCTCCTGCCCCGATCCAACGAGAACCATGACCATGAGCGACAACCGACAGTGGGCCCGTGAAGCCATCCGCATCATCGAGGCGGATTTCCAGCGCAGCGCCGACACCCACCTGATCCCTTTGCCGTTGCCGGGTTTTGCGGGCATCGAGTTGTATTTCAAGGATGAGTCGAGCCATCCGACCGGCAGCCTCAAACATCGGCTGGCGCGTTCGCTGTTTCTCTACGCGCTGTGTAACGGCTGGCTGAAGCCGGGTGCGCCGGTGATCGAGGCGTCCAGCGGTTCCACGGCGATTTCCGAGGCGTATTTCGCACGCATGCTCGGTTTGCCGTTCATTGCGGTGATGCCGGCGACCACGTCGAAGGAGAAGATCGCGCAGATTGCCTTCTATGGTGGGCAAAGCCATCTGGTGAAAGATCCGACGCAGATCTACGCCGAATCCGAGCGTCTGGCGCGTGAGCATGGCGGTCACTTCATCGATCAGTTCACCTACGCCGAGCGCGCCACCGACTGGCGCGCGAACAACAACATCGCCGAATCGATCTTCCAGCAGATGCGCTACGAAAAACACCCGGAACCGAGCTGGCTGATTTCCAGCCCCGGCACCGGCGGCACCACCGCGACTCTTGGCCGATACGTGCGCTATCGCCAGCACTGCACCCGCGTTCTGTGCGCGGATGCCGAGCGTTCGGTGTTCTTCGATTACTACCAGACCGGTGACGCCAGTTTGCGCCTCGATTGCGGCTCGCGAATTGAAGGCATTGGTCGACCACGGGTTGAAGCGTCGTTCCTGCCCAAGGTGATCGATGCGATGGTCAAGGTGCCGGACGCCTTGTCACTCGCCGCCATGCATTATCTGGCGCAGCGTCTTGGGCGGCATGTTGGCGGGTCGAGCGGGACCAATCTGATCGGCGCCTTGATGGCGGCGCAACAGATGAAAGCGGCGGGGGAGTCGGGATCGATCGTGGCGATTCTGTGCGATGGCGGCGAGCGGTATGCCGACACCTATTACGATCAGGAATGGCTGAAGGCGCAGGGGTATGAGTTGGACGCTTTGATCGAGGCAGTTGCAGCAAGCGCAGAGCGCGGCGAGGCGCTGCCGACCAGCGTTTTACGCGCCAACATCTGACACAGCCCTTGTAGGAGCAAGGCTTGCCCGCGAAGACGGATTCAGATTCAACATTAAGCTGGCTGATCTGTCGCCTTCGCGGGCAAGCCTTGCTCCTACAGGGGGTGGCGCCAGTCAGTCAGTCAGTCAGTCAGTCAGGCCGAGGATATCGCGAGCCACAGCTTCAGCGATGCGAATCCCGTCAACACCCGCCGACAGAATACCGCCCGCATAACCCGCGCCTTCACCGGCCGGGAACAAGCCTTTGACGTTCATGCTTTGCAGCGTCTCGTTACGGGTAATCCGCAACGGCGACGAAGTGCGCGTCTCGATACCGGTCAACACCGCGTCGTGCAGCGAATAACCGCGGATCTGCTTCTCGAACGCTGGCAACGCTTCACGGATCGCTTCAATTGCGAAGTCCGGCAGGGCCAGGGCCAGATCGCCCAACGCCACACCCGGCTTGTACGACGGCTCGACTTCGCCCAGTTCGGTCGAAGGAATGTCGTTGATGAAATCGCCGACCAGTTGCGCCGGGGCCTTGTAATCGCTGCCGCCGAGGATAAAAGCGTGGGATTCCAGACGCTCCTGCAACTCGATCCCGGCCAGTGGGCCGCCCGGATAATCGACTTCCGGCGTAATACCGACAACGATGCCGGAGTTGGCATTACGCTCGTTACGCGAGTACTGGCTCATGCCGTTGGTGACGACGCGGTTCGGCTCCGAAGTTGCCGCGACCACGGTACCGCCCGGGCACATGCAGAAGCTATAGACCGAACGGCCGTTCTTGGCGTGGTGCACCAGTTTGTAGTCGGCGGCGCCCAACTTCGGGTGACCGGCGTATTTGCCCAGTCGTGCACGGTCGATCAGCGACTGTGGGTGCTCGATGCGGAAACCCACCGAGAACGGCTTGGCTTCCATGAACACGCCACGACCGTGGAGCATGCGGAAGGTGTCGCGGGCACTGTGGCCGAGGGCCAGAACCACGTGTTTCGAATGCAGGGTTTCACCGCTGGCCAGTTCAACGCCGACCAGTTGGCCGTCTTCGATCAGTACGTCGGTGACGCGCTCCTGGAAGCGCACTTCGCCGCCCAGTTCGCGGATCTGCTCGCGCATGTTTTCAACCATGCCGGTCAGACGGAACGTACCGATGTGCGGCTTGCTGACGTAGAGGATTTCTTCCGGCGCGCCGGCCTTGACGAACTCGTGCAGGACTTTGCGGCCAAGGAACTTCGGATCCTTGATCTGGCTGTACAGCTTGCCGTCGGAGAACGTCCCCGCGCCGCCTTCGCCGAACTGTACGTTGGACTCGGGGTTAAGCACGCTTTTACGCCACAGGCCCCAAGTGTCCTTGGTGCGCTGACGGACTTCGGTACCGCGTTCGAGGACGATCGGCTTGAAGCCCATTTGTGCCAGCAGCAGACCTGCGAAGATCCCGCACGGGCCGAAACCGACGACAATCGGGCGCTGGCTCAGGTCGCTTGGCGCCTGGCCGACAAATTTATAGCTGACATCCGGCGCCACGTTGACGTTACGGTCGTCGGCGAACTTGCCCAGCACCTTGGCCTCGTCGCGTACGTTGAGGTCGATGGTGTAGATGAAGCAGAGTTCGGAGGACTTTTTGCGCGCATCGTAGCTGCGCTTGAACAAGGTGAAATCGAGCAAATCATCGCTGGCGATGCCCAGGCGCTGCACGATGGCAGGGCGCAGGTCTTCTTCGGGATGGTCGATTGGCAGCTTGAGTTCAGTGATTCGTAACATGGCGAGGATCCGGGTTCGCGGGGCGCACAACTGCGCCAAGGCGTTTGAAGGCCGCGATTATAAGCCGCAAAGCCCGGATTCGGTGAGGCTAAAACGCTCAGTCGTTGCGTGATCCGCCGAAATACCCGCAGCCACGTTGCACCTGGCCGTCGATGCGCAGTTCGGCGCTCATGTGCTGCACGCTGCCGGTGCTGCTGTCGACGCAGCGCTGCGGCGCGACCCACAGCTCGATCCGCTGGTTGTTGGCTTCGCTGCTGAGGTTGAAGCGCCCGTCGCCCAATTGTTCTTCAACATACGGCACGGCGAGTGGCGGCTGGCCTTCGCGGTCGATGACCATGCCTTTGCCGCTGACCTTGACGTTCCATTCCGGGCCATGGCCGGCGGCACGCAGGATCAGCAATTTAAAATTCGGATCGTCGCATGCGGTGCCCGAGCGCTCGACGCGGTACAACTGGGTCAGGTCGAGGCGGTCGCCAGCGACTTTCCCGCGTACATCGGCAAACAGCTTGCCCTGCTCATCGGCAAGGGTCGCGGCCTCTTGCAGGACGCTGGTGCCGCCGATGTCATTGACCACCAGTTGACGCTGATCCTGACACGGCTGGAACACCAGTTTGCCGTCAGCGGCAGTGAGTTGCCCCTGCATCCGCGTCTGCCCCACGTGCGAGGCACTTTCTCGCTGGCCATCGAACAACTGGCAGGCGGCAAACAACGGCAGCAGGGCAACAAGGACTAACGAACGGGCAACACGCATCTTCGGCTCTCCAGACAAGTGCCGCCACGTTACGCAGCCTGTCAGTCAAATGCAAAAGATCGCAGCCTGCGGCAGCGCCTACATGGAAACGCATTTCCCCGTGTAGGCGCTGCCGCAGGCTGCGATCTCTTGATCTCAACCGACGTGAAAGGTCTGCCCGGTTTGCAGGCCTTCAACACTTTTCGCGTAGGCCAACGCCACATCCGCCGCAGGCACCGGCTTGTAACCACGGAAGTACGGCGCGTAGCTGCCCATCGCTTCCAGCAATACTGTCGGGCTGATCGAGTTCACGCGCAGACCACGCGGCAGTTCGATGGCAGCAGCCTTGACGAAGCTGTCGAGCGCGCCGTTGACCAGTGCCGCCGATGCGCCGCTGCGGATCGGATCGTGGCTGAGTACGCCGGTGGTGAAGGTGAATGAGGCGCCATCGTTGGCGAACTCACGGCCGATCAGCAGCAGGTTGACCTGACCCATCAATTTGTCTTTCAGGCCGAGGGCGAAGCTGTCGGCGTTCATCTCTCCCAGCGGGGCAAAGGTCACGTTACCGGCGGCGCAGACCAGTGCGTCGAACTTGCCGGTCTGCTCGAACAGCTTGCGGATGGATGCGCTGTCACTGATATCCACATGGAAATCGCCGCTGTTGCGACCAATGCGAATGACTTCGTGGCGTTGCGAGAGCTCTTTGTCTACGGCCGAACCGATGGTGCCGCCCGCGCCTATCAACAGAATTTTCATCGTGCAGTGCCTCAAGTGTTTGAACGAGGTTTCAGTCTAGAGTGGTTTTTTCTGCAGATAAGCGTGCTAATGGGCAACCTTTGGTTTTCAAATGGAAACAATCCATGAGCGAAATGGATGATCTCGCAGCGTTTGCCGTGTTGATCGAGGCCGGCAGTTTTACTTTGGCCGCACAGCAATTGGGTTGCAGCAAGGGCCAGTTGTCCAAGCGCATCAGCCATCTGGAGACACAGTTTGCCGTGGTGTTGCTGCATCGCACGACTCGCCGGTTGAGCCTGACCGCCGCGGGCGCTGCGCTGTTGCCGCAGGCGCAGGCGCTTGTCGTCCAGGTCGAAAGAGCGCGTCAGGCCTTGGCGCGATTGAAAGACGACATGGCCGGCCCCGTGCGTATAACGGTTCCGGTTTCGCTGGGGGAAACTTTCTTCGATGGTCTGCTGCTGGAGTTCTCGCAGCAGTATCCCGAGGTGCAGATCGAGCTGGAGCTGAACAACAGTTATCGCGATCTGTCCCGGGACGGTTTCGATCTGGCGATTCGCAGCGAAGTGGCGAATGACGAGCGACTGGTGGCCAAACCGCTGCTGGCCTGGCAGGAGATGACCTGCGCCAGCCCGGCTTATCTAGAGCGTTTCGGCGAACCGACGACGCCACAGGCGTTGGCCGAACACCGTTGCCTCCTCAATAGCCATTACAGCGGTCGCGAGGAATGGCTATACCACCAGCAGCACGAATTGCTGCGGGTGCGCGTGTCGGGACCGTTTGCCAGCAACCACTACAACCTGCTGAAAAAAGCGGCCCTGAGCGGAGCCGGTATCGCGCGTTTACCCTCGTACCTGCTGCAAGCGGAATTGGCGGACGGCCGATTGCGTTTGCTCCTGCGCGGCTTTCAGACCCGGCGTATGCCGATGTACCTGGTGCATCCGTATCAGGGCGGATTACCCAAACGTACGCAGGTATTGGCGGACTATCTGATCGGCTGGTTCAAGCGCAGCGGCGAGGCGCTTGATCGCCTCCAGCGCTGACGTCATTTTCCTGTGGGAGCGAGCCTGCTCGCGAATGCATTGATTCAGTCAACACATGACGTGAATGTGAAACCGTTTCGCGAGCAGGCTCGCTCCCACAGGGGATTTGCTTATTTGGCGAAACGGTGTGCGACCAAGTGATCTATCGACAACCTGCCAGGGCCGCGAGCCATCAGGAACAGCAACACCGCTGCCCACGTGCCATGGGTCGGATAGGCGTCTGGATAGACAAACAGCTGAATGGTCAGCGTCATCCCCAGCAGTGCCAGGGCTGAAAACCTTGTGGCGAATCCGATCAGTATCAGGATCGGGAAAAAGTGCTCGGCAAACGCGGCCATGTGCGCGGCGATTTCCGGCGACAGCAGTGGCACGTGGTATTCGCTCTTGAAAAGTGGAATCGTTGAATCCGCCAGACGCGGCCAGCCGAGTTGAAACGTCCCGTCAATCAGGTCGATGGCCAGGCCCTCGACCTTGGTCTGCCCGGATTTCCAGAACACTGCCGCAATCGAAAAACGCGCAATGAGCGCGATCAGACTGTGGGGGATTTTCTCCAGCAGCGCGATGGCGCGGGGGATGAGCGTGTTCATGGCGATTCCTTGTCGTTCAGATGAGTGATGGCGTTGTGTGCAATCAATAGGGCCAGGGTTTGACTGAGGTCGAACGGCGGGCTGTTTTGCGCCGCTGCCAGCAGTGGCTGGCCATCAAGTAATTGACGGATAAACAGGCTGGCGCCGTGTTCGAGGGCAAACACCTCGACGTCCAGACAGTTGCGCAAGACCAGGGCGTACTGCTCTTGGTGGGTGTTGATGCCCTCAAGTGTTGCGTCGTGTTGATGCGCTGCCCAGATCGCGACAACGGCATGGCTTGAGTCGAGCAGGCGCAACGACGGGTGCAGCCCGAAGCGCAGTTCGCTCAAAGAGTCGGGTGCAGACAGTGCGGCGGTGATTTCTTCCGGACTTATCGGGCTGGCATCGGCGGCGTGGTAGGCGACAGTACGCAGGTGTTCAAGACGTGCGACATCGGCCAGATAGGGCACGCTGAATGCCGGTTCAAAGCTTTCGATGAAATCCGCAAAATCTTCGCCATAAAGGCTCATCAACGGACTGTGGGGTGGCTGAGCCTGGATGAAAACGGCCGCCATGGCGCGGAAGAACTCCTTGCCCACCAGTTGCGCAACCACCGGATAACTGTCACCCAGAGCGTTCATCAGCGAACTTTGCACGTTGTTGCGATACACCGCGAAACGGCTCTCGGGATCGGCACCGTTGGCGCTGCACAGGCCTTCGGGGCAAGGCGATCGCACATCGAGCATTGCCGCCGCGAAGGTCGCTTGAGTGCTCATGATCGACCCCTGGCTTGCATCAGCAAGTCATCAGCCTGCCGGGCCTCGGCGAGCAAGACGCTGAACGCCGGCAAACTGTTGTCGCGTTCGATCAGCGTTGCTGCCGGGCCTGTGCGCTCCAGCACTTGGCGGTACAGATTCCATACAGCCAGATCGATCGGCGCACCATGATCGTCGATCAGCAAACGGTCGCCGAGACTGTCGCGATCTTCTGCAAACCCAGCCAGATGAATCTCGCCAACGGCGTGCAATGGCAAGGCATCGAGGTAGGCCAATGGGTCGCGTTGATGGTTGATGCACGATACGTAGACGTTATTGACGTCCAGCAACAGGCCGCAGCCGCTACGGCGGATGACGTCGGCAATGAAGTCAGCCTCATCAATGGTCGAGCGTTGAAAGGCCAGATACGTCGCCGGATTTTCCAGCAGCATGGGGCGCCCGAGGCTGTTCTGCACTTGGTCTATGTGCTCGCAGACGCGGTTCAGCGTCGGCGTGTCATAGGCCAGTGGCAGCAAATCATTGAGGAACACCGGACCATGGCTGGACCAGGCCAGGTGTTCGGAAAAGGAGTGCGGTTGATAGCGTTCGATCAGTGCACCGAGACGCTTGAGATGTTGAACATCCAGCGGCCCTTCAGCGCCGATGGACAGTCCGACACCGTGCAGCGACAACGGATACTGCTCGCGAATCAACCCGAGAAAATGATGAAAAGGACCGCCGTCCACCATGTAGTTTTCGGCGTGGACTTCGAAAAAACCGAGGTCCGGTTGTGAACAGAGCACTTCCCTGAAGTGCCCGGTCTTGAGCCCCAGCCCGGCGCGGGCAGGGAGCCCGGAGTGGGCTGCCTGAGTGTCGGAAAGGGCAGGTTCGTTGACTGTGAACATGATCGTCACTCAGGCAGGCCGCAGGTCAGGACTTGGCTTTGAAGGCTTCCATCTGGCCGAAACCGGTCGGCGAGGTCTTGCTTTCAGTGGTGGCGCAGGTGCCTTTCGGAACGAGTTTCCAGGCGTTGGCCTGGTAGTCCATTTTCGCGGTGCCGGCACAGGTGGTGCCTGCACCTGCGGCGCAATCGTTATGACCTTTCATCGCCACGCCGAAGCATTTTTCCATGTCGTCAGCGGCGTGGACGGTCGATACGGCGGCCATACTCAGAGCAGAGCCGAGGGCCAGAACCAGTGCAGTGGCGGACAGGGTGCGAGTGGTAGCAGTCATGATGTTTCTCCAGTCTTGTTCAGGGTTTGTACAAGCGTTTTTGCGCTTGCTTAACCCTCTAGAGAAACCAGTCGACGATGCGTTACAGCTCAGCGAAAATTTTTTCCAAATAATCCAAAACCCCTGTAGGAGCTGCCGAAGGCTGCGATCTTTTGATCTTGTTTTGAAGATCAAGATCAAAAGATCGCAGCCTTCGGCAGCTCCTACAGTGATTTATTTGATTTTCCGGCAGTGATCTATAGTCATTTCAACGGCCACTCCGACAGGCCGATTTACCAGGACGGTATCTCATGACGACGGATCGCTCAGTCTCCGCTGTGCTGTCGCGCAAGGCTTCATCGTTTGCTCTGGCCTGCACACTGCCCTTGATGTTCTCGACTGTTGCTGCCCAGACAGTCTCCGATCCGCTGGACACGCTCAGACGCGTCAACCACAACTACAACACCCTCAAGGACACCTGCCAGGAACCCGATACCGCTGCCGCACGCGGTCTCTATTACTGCAGTGGCGTGACCTTGCGCATGGTCAACGACGGGCCCTTCAACCCCTGGGATTACAGCCCCTACGCGGTCAAGATCGGTGCGACCTCCTACTCGTGGATTCGCAAGGATCTGAGTACCAAAATTCTCATTCATCCGGCTGGTCTGATCCTGCGAACCCCAACCGATGCGGCAGCGTTGAACCTGCCAGTCAAGGAGCAGGGGTTTACCTGCATCTACGCATTCGATGGCGGCACCGGGCCTGAGCGCAAATGGTACGGCTGCGGATTTTTCGACAGTCGCGAGCCACCGCGCGCCGCTCAGGGCGTGATGAGCAACCGCAATGCCGCGCTGGCCTATGGCACTTGTGCAGAAGCCGGGGTCACCACCGCAGAGCAATGGACGCAAAAATACACCGGGCTGATGAAGGGGCCGATCCAGTACGGCCAGTGTTCCTTTAACGCGGAAAAACCCAGCGACTGGCACGCGATGATCCGGGTTCATGAGTCCCGGCCGACCACCACCAACAAAGACCCGTTCTCTCACAGCGCCCAGGTCAACGAGTTCATGTTGAAGAACGCCACCGCAACCAACGACGGCAGCGAAAACATGAAGTACATCGATGCCTTCATCTACAACGTCAACAGCACACAGAACTTCGCCACTCGCGGCGATCAGGCTCCGCCGAAACCGGAAAACGGCCTGAACAGCGCACGCAACTTCCAGAAGAAACTCCAGGCGCAGGGTTACAGCGTGCCGATCCTGCGGCTGGATTTCACCAAGCCTGCCGAGCAACGTTTCAGCTATGTCGCCGCTGACCAGGCGATAGACCTGACGGCGGCTGGCAGCGCGCAGCCGACACCGACACCTGCGCAGAAATACATTGCTGAAGCGGTGTGGGTCGAACGTTTCGATCCGGGCAGCAAGAAAAACGAATGGTCGCTCAAGATCACCCCCACTGCCCAAGGCAAAGCGATTCAGGCCAGTGATCAGGATGCCTTGTACAAAGAACTGTTCGCCCTGCGTGGCGCCGATAGTCAGTGGCGCGACAACGAGAAATCGGCGGGCAGCATGCGCGGGCAACTGAGCTGCCTGATCCAGAACTATCCGGCAAAAACCGAATGGAATCTGGAACCGTTCCGCCCCAACGTCTCTGCGCAGGAATCGGCCAAGGCTGGTTGCAATCCGGTTCCGGTTGCGGCACCGCAATACATTGCCTCGGCCGACTGGATCAAACGTTACGACCCCGGCACCAGCAAGGATGAGTGGAGCCTGAGCGTGGTCCCCACAGCGGCGGGACGAGCCTTGCCCAGTGAGCAGGTGGCTGCGTTGTACGACCAACTGTTCGCGCTAAAAGGCGCCGACAGCAACTGGCGTGACAACGAAAAATCCGCCGGCAGCATGCGCCAGCAATTGAATTGCGTCCTGGTCAATTACCGCAACAAAACGCCGTGGAATCTTGAGCCTTTCCGGCCGGCGTTATCGGACAACGAGACGCGGGCTGCGGGTTGTAACCCGGTCCCGCGTTGAGGGTGTGTGTTGGCTAATCAAGGAGATGCAAGCCATGAAAAAACGCTTGAACAGGATCGCTCCATTGCTCATGTTCCCGCTGCTGGTGCAGGCGACATGGGCCAATGCCGAGTCATGCGACGAGACGCTGAGGAAGGTCGAATCGTTGTACAACAAAACCGTCGACAGCTGCGGTCAGGATCCCGCCTCGGACTGTTCGGGGCTTTTGGTTCGGGGCACGCACCGCGCCGACCCGGCCAAGGGGCAGAAATGGGACGTCTGGAATCCCAGCCCGAAAGCGCTGGAGCTGGGTACTTTTGCAGCGTCGTACATGCGCGCCGACGGCATCAGTTATGAAGACCCCGGCATGAGCACGCAGAACGGCTATCTGATTACCCCCAGAGATCTGGTCCGCGACCCCGAGACCCCAGTGCATGTCTACTGTGCTTTTCCCAACGATGCCTGGACTGATTTTCGCAATGACCGGGGTTGTGGCGACAACAAAAACACCGCCCCGGCAGAAGCGGTTTGCCAGGCCATGAAACCACCGATCACCAGCCCGAATGCCTGGGTCGCGCACTTCACCCAGTTCAATAACAACCGCCAGCAGGATCAGTTGCAGTGTGGCTTCAACATGCGCAATCCGATGAGCAGCCAGGAGCGGGTGGATGCGTTCCGCAACTTCATGGGCGCGCGCAAAGTCATCAATAGTCGTGAGTTTCAAACCCAGACTGAGCTGCGTCTAGGCAACCCGAAAACCGACGAACTGCCGATTCTGGCGTTTTTCTACAGCGATCAACGTGGCTTGAACGATGCGATGGCCAACCAGCGCGATTACAAGGCCAGGACCGGCAAGGATCGCAACATCATCAAGATCGATTTCCCGAAAACCCCGGTCGGCAAAGCTTCGTTCTCGTGCATCCAGACCTCGACGCCAGCGGCGCCGCAGTTCTGTGAGAAGTACATCGAGTCGAGCACCTGGGTACAACGCCCCGATCCGAAACTGGGACCGAACACCTGGTCGCTTTCAGTGGTGCCGACCGCGTGCGGCCGCGCAATCAAGGACGATCAGACCGACCGGATGTTTGCCGAGCTGTACAACAAACACAAAGACGATCAGCAATGGCGGCAATACAGCGTCAACGGTGGCTCGTTGCGTCGGCAGATGGTCTGCCATCTGGCGGCAACCTACGAGGGCAAGCCTGTGCGCAACAAGCCTGAGTGGAACCTTGAACCCGCACGGCCATACGTCGATCAGGCCACGGCGGTAGCGCAGCACTGCAACCCGTACTAAGCGATTGCTACAACTCTCCACTGTGGGAGCGAGCCTGCTCGCGAAGAGGGAGCATCAGTCAGCACATTTGCTGAATGACACACCGCTTCGCGAGCAGGCTCGCGCCCACAGGGGGCTTGTGTTGGATTCAGGATTGGCAGATGAAAAAAAACGGCCCGGAGGCCGTTTTTTTGTTTGGTGAGATGATTCAACCGCCGAGGTACGCCTCGCGTACTTTCGGGTCGGTCAGCAGCGCTTCACCGGTGCCTTGCATGACCACGCGGCCGTTCTCCAGAACGTACGCGCGGTCGGCGATTTTCAGCGCCTGGTTGGCGTTCTGCTCGACCAGGAACACCGTTACACCGTCCTTGCGCAGTTGTTCGATGATGTCGAAGATCTGCTGGATGATGATCGGTGCCAGGCCCAGCGACGGCTCGTCGAGCAGCAGCAGCTTGGGCTTGCTCATCAGCGCACGGCCGATGGCGAGCATTTGCTGTTCGCCGCCGGACATGGTGCCGCCGCGCTGGTTGAAGCGTTCTTTCAGGCGTGGGAAAAGTCCGAGAACCTTGTCCATCTGTTCCTGATAGTCGCCCTTGTCGGTGAAGAAGCCGCCCATGGAGAGGTTTTCTTCAACGGTCAGACGCGCGAACACCCGACGACCTTCCGGCACCACGGCGATGCTTTTACGCATGATCTGCGACGAGTCCTGACCGACCAGTTCCTCACCCATGTAGCGGATGCTGCCGCTGTGCGCTTGCGGCGAACCGCACAGCGTCATCAGCAGCGTCGACTTGCCAGCACCGTTGGCGCCGATCAGGGTGACGATCTCGCCCTGACGGACTTCGACGTTGACGCTGTGCAGCGCCTGGATCTTGCCGTAGAAGGTGGAAACGTTTTCGAACTGCAGCATTTACGCTTCCCCCAGGTAGGCTTTGATTACTTCAGGATTGTCGCGGATCTGTTCCGGCGTGCCGTCGGCCAGAGGCGTGCCCTGGTTGATCACGACGATGTGGTCGGAAATGCTCATGACCAGTTTCATGTCGTGTTCGATCAGCAGCACCGTCACGTTGTGCTCTTCACGCAGCACGCTGATCAGCGCCTTGAGGTCTTCGGTTTCCTTCGGGTTCAGGCCGGCGGCTGGTTCGTCGAGCATGAGGATCCGCGGACGAGTCATCATGCAGCGAGCGATTTCCAGACGTCGTTGCTGACCGTAAGCCAGGGTGCCGGCGGTGCGGTTGGCGAACTCTTTGAGGTTGACCTTTTCCAGCCAGTACTCGGCAAACTCCATCGCCTCGCGCTCGCTTTTGCGGAACGACGGGGTCTTGAAGAGGCCGGCCAGGAAGTTGGTGTTCAGGTGACGGTGCTGCGCGATCAACAGGTTCTCGACCGCCGTCATGTCCTTGAACAACCGTACGTTCTGGAAGGTCCGCACCACACCTTTGAGGGCGATCTTGTGGCCCGGCAGGCCTTGAATCGGCTCGCCGTCGAGCAGGATGCTGCCGCCGGACGGCTTGTAGAAACCGGTCAGGCAGTTGAACACGGTGGTCTTGCCCGCGCCGTTTGGCCCGATCAAGGCAACCACCTGTTTTTCCTTCACGGTCAGGGCCACGCCGTTGACCGCCAGCAAGCCGCCGAAGCGCATGCTGAGGTTTTCAACTTTCAAGATCTCGCGGCTCATTTTCGCAACTCCATGTGTGGGCGTTGCATCGGCAGCAGACCTTGTGGACGCCAGATCATCATCAACACCATCAGCGCACCGAACATCAACATGCGGTACTCACTGAACTCACGCATCATTTCCGGCAACAGGATCATCACCACGGCCGCGAGAATCACGCCCAGTTGCGAGCCCATGCCACCCAACACGACGATGGCGAGAATGATCGCCGACTCGATGAAGGTGAACGATTCCGGGGTCACCAGACCTTGACGGGCAGCGAAGAAGCTACCGGCGAAACCGGCGAAGCTCGCACCCAGGGTGAAGGCCGACAGCTTGATGATCGTCGGGTTGAGTCCCAGCGCACGGCAGGCGATTTCGTCTTCACGCAGCGCTTCCCACGCACGGCCGATCGGCATGCGCAGCAAACGGTTGATGATGAACAGCGCCGCCAGCGCCAGCAACAGGGCAACCAGGTAAAGGAAAATCACCTTGTTGATCGAGTTGTATTGCAGGCCGAAATACTCGTGGAAGGTTTGCATGCCTTCCGCGGCTTTACGTTCGAAGGTCAGGCCGAAGAACGTTGGTTTCTCGATGTTGCTGATGCCGTTCGGGCCGCCGGTGATGTCGGTCAGGTTACGCAGGAACAGACGAATGATTTCGCCGAAACCCAACGTCACGATCGCCAGATAGTCGCCGCGCAGACGCAATACCGGGAAGCCCAGCAGGAAGCCGAACGTCGCCGCCATCAGGCCGGCAATCGGCAGGCAGATCCAGAAGCTCAGACCGTAGTAGTGCGACAGCAGCGCGTAGCTGTAGGCGCCGACGGCGTAGAAACCGACGTAACCGAGGTCGAGCAGACCGGCCAGACCGACGACGATGTTCAGGCCGAGGCCGAGCATCACGTAGATCAGGATCAGCGTCGCGATGTCCACCGCGCCACGCGAACCGAAGAACGGCCACACCAGTGCACCGATGATCAGCGCAATGATGAAGTAGCGTTGCGTGGTCGGCAGGGTCAGGAAGTTGCTGGCCTTGGCCGGGATCAACGGCAGGCCCGGCGAGGAATTCCACGCCTTGCTGATCTGCTGGTTGAACAGCACCCGCAAGAACATCAGCACCGAGCAGATGGCGATGGTCGCCAGAATCACCGGGCTGGTGTTGTGCACTTCCAGATTGATGCCGACGATGGTCAGTTTCAGTCCGAGCACCGGATACGCAACTGCCCAAACCAAGAGCGCACTGAACAGTGCCTGTTTAAGATTCCTAGTCATACTTTCTCAACCTCCGGACGGCCCAGAATGCCGGTCGGACGGAACAACAGCACCAGAACCAACAAGCCGAAAGCCACGACGTCCTTGTACTGGTCGCCGAAGATATCGGCGCCAAACGCTTCCGCCACCCCAAGCACCAACCCACCGAGCATGGCGCCGGGGATGCTGCCGATGCCGCCGAGTACTGCTGCGGTGAAGGCTTTGAGGCCGACGAGGAAACCGGCGTTCGGGTTGATCACGCCATATTGCATGCTCAGCAGCACGGCCGCGATGGCCGCCAGCGCAGCACCAATGACGAAGGTCAGGGCGATGATGTTGTTGGTGTTGATGCCGAGCAGGTTAGCCATCTTGATGTCTTCGGCGCAGGCGCGGCAGGCGCGACCCAGGCGAGAACGGGAGATGAACAGCGTCAGGCCGAGCATGGCGATCAGGGTCACCACGAACACCACGATTTGCATGTAGGAGATCAGCACTTCATGTGCGCCACCTGGCCCGAAAGAGATGTTGCCGGGGATCAGGTTGGGGATGGATTTGTCCTTGGAGTCTTGCGCCAGCAGAACCGTGTTCTGCAGGAAGATCGACATACCGATGGCGGAAATCAGCGGGATCAGACGGTTGCTGCCGCGCAGGGGGCGGTAGGCGATCCGTTCGATGCTGTAACCGTACGAGCTGGTGACAACGATGCTCGCGATGAAGGCGGCGGTCATCAACAGCGGGACGTTGTCGATTCCCATCATGGCCAGCCCGGCGATGGCGATGAACGCCACGTAGGAGCCGATCATGTACACCTCGCCGTGGGCGAAGTTGATCATTCCAATGATGCCGTAAACCATCGTATAGCCGATGGCGATCAGGGCATACGTGCTGCCAATGGTCAGGCCATTAACCAGCTGCTGGAAGAAGTGATAGAGGTCAGGCATTACAACGCTCCTAAAAACCTGATACGCATTTCACTGGTGGAGTCATTTTCCCGCCCGGCCCCGTGGATCTATATCCACTTCGAATCCGGGTTTTGCCAGCGAACCGCTGATGACGGTTTTGAGATTTTCAGGTGGGGAGACTGGCGGATCACGCCAGCGCGGCCCATACATTCGTAAAACAAAGCCCACGGCACGCCGTGGGCTTTATTGGCAGTCAGTCAGGCAGCGCCTTACTGAGGCGAAACTTCAGTTTTTGGTTTGCCGAAGTGCCACTCGTAAACCACAAATTTGAAGTCCTTCAGGTCGCCCTTGGCGTCGAAGCTCAGGTCGCCAGTCGGGGTTTTGAAGGTGCCGGCGTGAATGGCCTCGGCTACTTTGGCCGGGTCTTCGGATTTCGCTGCGGCGATACCGCCGGCGATCACTTCAACTGCCGAGTAGGACGGGAACACGAAAGGACCGCTCGGGTCTTCTTTCTTCGCCTTGAATGCATCAGCCAGGGCGACGTTGGCCGGATCCTGGTCGAAGGATTTCGGCAGGGTCACCAGCAGACCTTCGGAAGCGTCTTTAGCGATCTGCGAAATGGAGTCGTTACCCACGCCTTCCGGACCCATGAACTTGGCTTTCAGGCCTTTTTCAGCCGACTGACGCAGGATCAGGCCCAGCTCTGGGTGGTAGCCGCCGTAGTAAACGAAGTCGACGTTGGCTTGCTTGAGTTTGGCGATGATCGAGGAGAAGTCCTTGTCGCCGGCGTTGACGCCTTCGAACACGGCAACTTTCACGCCTTTCTTTTCAAGGGTCGATTTGACGGCGGTGGCGATGCCTTCACCGTATTGCTGTTTGTCGTGCAATACCGCAACGATTTTCGGTTTCACGTGATCGGCAATGTAGTTACCGGCGGCAGGGCCCTGGGCGCTGTCCAGACCGATGGTGCGGAAGACCATTTTGTAACCACGGGCGGTGATGTCCGGGCTGGTGGCAGCCGGGGTGATCATGATCACGCCTTCGTCTTCGTAGATGTCCGAAGCCGGTTGAGTGGAGCTGGAGCACAGGTGACCGACCACGAACTTGACGCCGTCGTTGACGACCTTGTTCGCTACCGCTACCGCTTGTTTCGGATCGCAGGCATCGTCGTATTCAACGGCTTCGAGTTTCTTGCCGTCGACGCCGCCCTTGGCGTTGATCTGCTCGATGGCCATTTTCGCGCCACTGAACTGCATGTCGCCGTATTGGGCTACTGGACCGGTCTTAGGGCCGGCGATACCGATTTTGATGGTGTCAGCTGCGAACGAATGGCTGGCAACCCCGGCCAGAACCATAGCGGCAAACAGTTTGGAAATCTGCTTAGTAGCCTTAGTCATAGTGCTCCACTCTTACTGTTGTAATTTTTTTGAGTTCTGGCGCCGTAGCAGCAGAACCGGGTCAGATATCTTTGCGATACCCTCCGGAAATGCCCCCGGCAACTGTACCGGTACAGTGTAGAGCGCCGGTTGTTGGCCTGGGAAGCGGGCGCCGAGGGGCAAAACTTGGGGGTGTCGCATTTTTGAATGAAAAAGACAGAATTGCGGCGGGGCGTTCGTGGGCATATATCCCAGTCAGCAGCATTCCTTGGCGTTCCTGCTCTTTTCGTTCGGTGAAGCCATTTGCAACCGGGTTTTTCTGACGGACCACCGACGTTATCATTCGCGTCGATTTCTTTTCCGGACAGTTCCCATGAATCAACAACCTAGCACCCTCTATGCCAAGCTGCTCGGCGAGACCGCATCTATTACCTGGAAAGAGCTGGAGCCGTTCTTCGCCAGGGGTGCCCTATTGTGGGTCGACCCAGCGCTGGATCTGATCGCTGCCGCCGAGGCCGTTGCGTCCGACGAAGGCGAGAAAGTGGCCGCCTGGCTGGCCGAAGACAAGGTCGCCAAGCTGTCTGAAACGCGGGCGCTGGATCTTTTTGAACGCGATCCGCAGTTGTGGGCGGTGGTGGTTTCGCCCTGGATTCTGATCCAGGAGAGGGCGGCCGCTTAACTCCTTGCACCTTTGTGGTGCGACCGGTCATCGGCGTAAAGTGTGTAGCCGAGTAGCGTGATGGCAAGTTGCCGTGAAGAAAGGCCACAAGCGAGGGTGGCATCACGGTGACGTAAACGTAACGGGAACAGTTTAGTAAGCAGCCTAACGGCTGCTTAATTGTTTCTGGATATTGGCAATGAAGGTTTTGCCGTGTTTGGAGTGGCCTCTTCGCGAGCAGGCTCGCTCCCACATTTGGAATGCATTCCCCTGTGGGAGCGAGCCTGCTCGCGATTGAGGCGACTCGGTCTTCGATCAGACCGAGAACGACTTGCCGGTATGGTTATTGAGGGAAATAACCTTGGTCTTGCCAATCCGGTGACGGTAAATCTCGCGCAGATATTTGATCGACTTCTTCACGCAATCGCGCGACAGGCGAATGTCGTTGATCGAGACAAACTTCTCTTTGTCGTTGATCAGCTCGCGATACTTCTTCTCGTACATCGGCTTGATCGCGTACCAGTTGGTGTCGAGGATCTTCGCCGGGTTCTCGAACTCATTCAGCAACTCGTCGATGCGGTCTTCGTCGAATTCTTCATTGATGATGAAGTCGAGGATCGAGTTGTCCAGGGTCTCGTCGAAACGATACGGGTTCTTCGCGAAGCAGCGCTTGATGAACGCCACGATCAGGGTCAGGAAGTCGTCCGACAGGCACGGGCTCTTGGCGATCAACGTGGTCAGCGACAGGTTGGCCGAGGCGCCGATCACCAACGCATAACGCTTGAGCGTGGTGTTGGGGAACAGGCTGTTGAGGTGAGTCTTCAACCGGTTCAGGTCCATGTACGACAGCTTGTAGTCTTTCGGCAACGAGACGATCGAGACCACCGACGAGCAGTTCTTGAAGAAGTGCAGGTCGTGCAACGCGGCCGCGTCGTAGCCGGAATTCTTGTATTGCTCAAGCGAGGCGCGATAACGCTTGGACTCGATCGGCAGCAGGCTGATGCCTTCGATCGCCTGGGTGACCTTGTTGAAGTGCGGCAGGTCGATCGAGCGGAAGAACAGATCGTCGATGTTCAGGCGCTGTGGCTCTTTATCGAACACCTTGAATTTGTCGCTGCTCGGCGGCGGCGTTTCCGGCACCACCGATTCGGCGTAGGCAATCGCCACCGGGCCGGCCAGACTCATGAACAGGTCGTTGGCGTCCAGGCGAATGGTTTCGCCAATGTCGATGCCGGCGCGGCGGAAGTAGTTCTGGTCGTAGTCGGTGGTCACCGCCTGCGCCGTCAGAATGTTGAAGATCTGCTGCGAGATGTATTGGTTGGCGTGCTTCTCCATCGCATTGACATCAATGTTCTGGATGTTGCCGTCATCGCTCTCTTCGGCGTAACGCATGATGTCGTTGGAGATCAGCATCATCGCGTTCCATGGGCGAATACGGCCCATGACGCTGGCTTCGCTGCTGTCTTCATTGTCGAAGTTGTAGGAGAAATCCCATTCTTCGGACAGGTATTTGCACAGCAGGCGACCGGCGTTGATGTGCAGCGCCTCGGACATTTCGCTGCGGTGGTCGGAGATGTTCGGCAGCACGCAGATGCCGCTGGTAAAAATCGGCTCGAACACGAACGAATGACCGCTCTTGCCGTCGTGCTCGTCCATCGGCTTGGTGTCGAACGTCTTGTTCATGTACGAGTGCTGCTGGGCCAGGCCGAATTCCGAGGCCATGCCGGAACCGGTACCGCCACCGGCACTGAAGATCGAGAAGTACAGGCGCGACTGGTTGGCCTTGATGCCGCAGCTGTCGATCAGGTACGAGTGAATCATTTTCCAGTCAGGGCTGGAAAAGCGCTGGGTGTCCTTGTTGAGGATGATCTTCGCCAGATACTGGCCGAGGATCGGTGCGTTACCGGCGCCACCGGCGTGGACTTCGGACAAGTCCATGATTTTCATTTTGCTGTAGTCGCGCAGGAAACCGCTTTTTTCGCCCTTGCGCGAAAAACGAATGCGCCCGGCGATGTCCTTGTCGAGGTCGCCGAGCATCACCAGCGGCTCGACCAGAAACACCGGTTTGCTCGCCTTGTTGTTGCCGATGCGCAGGTTGTTCTTGATCCACTGCGCCGGGCTGTAGCCCTTGTCGGCGGAGCGCCGGTCACTCGACGGGCGATCTTCGTTGTTGAATTCGTTGAGGTAGAACTTGCGTGCGTTGTACACCAACTCCGCAACGTCGAGGGCGATGTTGGAGCCACAACGACCGAGGCCGATCAGGCAAACCGAGGGGAATTCCTGATCGCTGTGCTGCTCGTTGTCGCCTTCCAGGTGTGGCGGACGCGGGAACACCAGATCGCGCAGGCCGTCGAGGTTGTCGAGGATGCGGTCGGTATTGGTTTCAGTGAAGTACAGGTATTGCTGGGTCGACAGCGGGCGCGAGGGAACCAATGGCTTTGACGATGAAGGGCTGTTTGCGGCGGGGCTCAAGGTCAGATCGGATACCGCAGTGGCGGGATTATTTTTAGAAGTCATTGTGCGCCATATACCTGGACTGGTTGGCTCGCGGGCCAGTTGCCTGCGAACCTCACGGAATAAGATCTCGCGTCTTTTTTGCGCGTATTGAGCCCGAGCGTCAGGGATATTGCCTGATTGTCGCTGGGGGGAATCCTTTCCTGATCGTTGATGAATCGGCCATTATTCGGCGATCTTTAATCAAAAGGAGGCTAAATGATGTCAACGCTACCTTCGTTGGGGTTCGCCGGAATCGGCCTGATGGGCCTGCCGATGTGCCGCCGCCTGTTGGCGGCGGGCTATCCGTTGACGGTGTGGAACCGCAACCCGGTCAAGTGCGCGGCGCTGGTCGAAGCGGGGGCCCGGCAGGTCGCGAGTCCCGCTGAACTGTGTGAGCACGCCGATGTGGTGATGTTGTGTCTGGCCGATACAGCGGTAGTGCGTGAAGTAGTGTTTGGCGCCGGTGGCGTGGCTGAAGGTGCAAAAAACGGCCAGTTGCTGGTGGATTTTTCCAGCCTCGAACCGACTGCCACTCGCGAGATGGCCGCTGAACTGGCAGAAAAAACCGGCATGACCTGGCTCGACTCACCCGTGTCCGGCGGCGTGGTCGGCGCCGAGGCCGGCAGTCTGGCGATCATGGTCGGCGGGGCGGTGGCGGATCTTGAGCGGGTGCGTGCGGTGCTGCTCAATCTCGGTCAGCGCGTCACGCACATGGGCGGCGTCGGCGCCGGCCAGGTGACCAAGGCCTGCAACCAGATGATTGTCGCCTGCAATGCGCTGGTGATCGCCGAAGTGGTGGCGCTCGCCGAGCAGGCCGGGGTCGATGCGAGTCTGATCGCCGAGGCGTTGGCGGGCGGTTTTGCCGATTCGAAACCGTTGCAGATCCTCGCCCCGCAAATGGCTGAAAGCCGCTTCGAACCGATCAAGTGGCACGTGCGCACGCTGCTCAAGGATCTCGACACCGCAGTGAAATTCTCCCGCGAGCAAGGCTCGGCGACGCCGATCAGCGGATTGGCCGCACAATTGATGCGCCTGCATGGGGCGCAGGGTTTTTTGGCGAAGGATCCAGCGACACTGGTGCAAATGTACCGCGCGCCAGAATCAGCGGATTGACCGTATGGGAGTGTTTGCGCTGATTGATTTCTTCCAGCACCGGACGCAGTTCGTCTAGTGGCACCGGTCGGCTGAGCAGGTAACCCTGAATGAAATCGCAGCCCGAACGCTCAAGGAACTCGTACTGCTCCAGGCTTTCCACGCCTTCGGTCACCACCTGCAAATGCAGGGTGTGGGCCATGACGATGATTGCCTGGACGATCTCCATGTCCGCCGTGGCTTTGGGAATATCGAGGATGAACGAACGGTCGATCTTCAGCGTGTTGAGTGGCAGGCGTTTGAGGTAAGCCAGCGACGAGTAACCGGTACCGAAGTCGTCGATTGACAGCGACACGCCGAGGGCGCGGATTTGCCGCAACAGCACCAGTGTATTGGCGATGTTGCCCATCAGCGCATTCTCGGTGACTTCCAGTTCCAGCCGTTCCGGCGCAACGCCGGCGGTGCGCAGTGCGCCCTCAATCTCGTCGGCCAGCTCTTCGCGCGCAAGATTCAGCGGCGAGCAGTTCCAGGCGATTTTCAGCTCTTCGCAGCCATGGCGCGACAGTTCGCCGAGATCCTTGCAGGCCCGGCGCAGCACCCAATTGTCCAGTTCGGCGATCAGGCCATTGTTTTCAGCGATGCTGATAAAACGATCCGGGGTCAACAGACCGTGCAGCGGATGCTGCCAGCGGATCAACGCTTCGAGTTTGGTCACGCGGCCGGTTTTCAGTTCGAAGATCGGTTGGTAATAGAGCGTCAGGCCGTTTTCTTCGCGCAAGGCATGGCGCAATTCTTCTTCGAGTTGCAGTTCCAGGGTGGCGCGGTTCTTCAGGTTGGAGCTGAAAAACTGCAGGCCGTTGCGCCCGGCGCCCTTGGATTGGTACAGCGCCAGATCGGCGTGCTTGAGCAGTTCTTCGCAGGTAGTGCCATCTTCGGGAAACAGACTGATACCGATGCTGGTGGTCATCACCATCCGCCGCCCTGCAAGCTCGATGGGTTCTTTCATCTTCAACATGATCCGCTGGGCCATGTTGCGTGCCTCTTCTCGCTCGCGCAGGCTGATGAGGATGCAGAACTCATCGCCGCCGAACCTTGCGACCACATCTTCATGACTGCGCACCGAGCTTCTGATGTGCTCGGCGATGACTTTGAGCAGCGCATCACCCGCGTCATGGCCGAGGCTGTCGTTGATGCGTTTGAAATGATCAATGTCGAGAAACATCACCGCGAGCATGCCGCCTTCGGTGGTTTTCTGACTGAGTTTCTCGGCGAAGATCTGGTTGAAGCCGCGGCGGTTGATCAGGTTGGTCAGCGCATCGTAGTTGGCCACTTGTTGCAGCGACATGCGCGCCTGATCGAGTTGGCTGAGCAGGGCGTTGACCCGCCGCAGGTCGTGTTCCTTGTTTTGTAGTTTCTTGTCGGCCAATGCCGCGCTGATTGCGCTGCCGAGAGTCAGCAGGGTGATCAGTGCCACCGTCAGGCCCAACTGCATATGGCTGGTTTCGACGGCTATCGCCGGTACGCTGCCTTCAGGCAAGACCAGATGCAACGCGGCCATCCCGGTGAAATGCATGCTGATGATGCCGGCGCCGAGGATCAACGCGGCGCTGTACTTGAGCATCTGATGAAACACGCCGCTGCCTTCGCGCAGATAACTGGCGACCCACAGCGCGGCGAAACTGGCGCCGATGGCGATGATGATCGACAACACGAACAGCGTGGGTTGGTAATACGCGGTGGCGCTCGACCGCATCGCCGCCATGCCTACGTAGTGCATGCCGGCAATGCCCAGGCCGATGACGATGGCGGTTTTCAGGTATTGCACCAGGCTCGGCTGCATCTCGCTCAGCGTGTGCATGGCCAGCCACGAGGCAAGTAAGGCAATCAGCAAGGAGAACAGGGTGATGGGCAGGTCGTACTGGATGTCGATGGGCGCCTGGAATGCCAACATGCCGATGAAGTGCATCGCCCAGATGCCGCCTGCCAGGCAGGTTGCGCCGATCCAGCGCCACAATCGCTGCGAGCGCGGATCCTCGGCATGCCCGACCCGCTCGGCCATGTCGAGGGTGGCAAAACTTGCGGCGCAAGCAACCAGATAGGCCACCAGCACCAGCAAGGGATTGTGTGTGCAATCAAGGATGACCTGCCCGCTCTCCGGCAGCTCGGTAACAAACTGCAAACCAAGCCACTCCATTGCATGCCCCGTCTCTGAAGTCGTCCTTACTGCGTCGTCATCGCAGGCGAATGTCAGGAGTATAGAGGCGGTTTTTGCAACGTATGCGGTAGTGGCATATTGGCGCTAACGATTTCGGCATTAGTGTCATAGCGATTGGCACTAATAGAGTCAGGCGCTTTGTTCGAAGGGGATTTCAGCCCAGTCCGGTTGCAGCGGCGGCAGGCCGAAACGCGCCCGGGCCTTGTCGCAATCGACATTCTGTTCGCCGTTTTCCCAGGACGACTCGAATTCGCGGCAGGGGCTGGAGCGCAATTCATAAATCGAGCACTTCACCTCGCTGCCGACTTCGCCGACCAACGCCGTGCATCGCGGCGATTTACAGTCAGTGCCGTTCATCGCCACCCGGCTCGGGCTGATCTGCGTGACCAGTTCATCGGGCACCGTGCCACCGGAGGAAGCGCATTCACCCCAGAAAAAAGACACACGAAAATGGGAACAACAGGCACCGCAATTCAGACACGGACTGACTTCGGACATGGGGAGGGCATCAAAGGGATTGATCGGCGAATCCGGACGGATCCGGCGGCTATTCTAGGCTTCGCCACGGACTTGGGAAGGGGGGCGCGAAACTATTTTTTTGTGCCAGGGTTTTGCCGTAAAAGCCCCGGTTTTCGGGGGATTGCTGACTTATCAAAGGCTTACGTTTCGTTACAGTGGCATGGCCCGATATCAGGCAGACGAATGATCACAGACAGCTTCCGACGGGCTGACTAGATTGCAGGTTCCGGGCTCGGATGCGTTGGCAGTGAAGCCCTATAACAATAAAGAGACGGACCCATGCAGAACTCGACCCAAGCGGCGAATGCCTGGCGCATTCTGTTCCTGCTGTTCCTCGCCAACCTGTTCAACTTTTTCGACCGCACCATTCCGGCGATCATCATCGAGCCGATCCGCATGGAATGGCACCTCAGCGACTTTCAGCTGGGTATCGTCGGCACCGCGTTCACCATCGTTTATGCCATCGCCGGCCTGCCGTTAGGGCGGATGGCCGACACCGGTTCGCGCAGCAAATTGATGGGGTGGGGCCTGGCGACATGGAGCGCGCTGACCGCCGTCAACGGACTGGTCGGCAGTTTCTGGAGCTTTTTGATCGTGCGCATGGGCATCGGCATCGGCGAGGCCAGTTACGCGCCGGCCGCCAACTCGCTGATCGGCGATCTGTTCCCGGCCCACCGTCGGGCGCGGGCGATGGGCATTTTCATGCTCGGCTTGCCCCTGGGGCTGTTGCTGGCGTTCTTCACTATCGGTGCGATGGTCAAGGCGTTCGACAGTTGGCGCGCGCCGTTCTTCATTGCGGCGGTGCCGGGGCTGATCCTCGCGATCTTCATGTTCTTCATCAAAGAGCCCAAGCGCGGCGCGGCGGAAACCGTGCAGGTTTCGCAGGAAAAAGTCGACAAGCCGATTCGACGGATTCTGGCGGTGCCAACCTTTCTGTGGCTGGTGATGGCGGGGCTGTGCTTCAACTTCGCCACCTATGCCTGCAACTCGTTTCTGGTGCCGATGCTGCAGCGCTATTTCCTGATGCCGTTGCAGGAAGCGGCGGTGGCGACCGGGGTGATTGTCGGCGTGACCGGGCTGGTCGGGTTGACACTGGGTGGCTGGATTGCTGACAAGATTCACCAGCGTGTGGCCAATGGGCGGCTGTTGTTCGCGGCGTTCAGCCTGATCATCTCGACGCTGTGTACGGCGTGGGCGCTGCATGCCGGGCGTATCGAGATTGGCGTGTTCGTTGCGGTGTTCAGTGTCGGTTGGTTGTTTGCCTACAACTTCTACACCTGCGTTTACACAGCGATTCAGGACGTGGTCGAACCGCGTTTGCGGGCGACGGCGATGGCGTTGTTCTTTGCCGGGTTGTATTTGCTCGGCGGCGGTCTTGGGCCGGTGGTGGTCGGGGGGTTGTCGGATCATTTCGCGCATACGGCGATGCTTTCGGAGGGGGCGGAGCAGATGACCGAGGCGTTCAAGGCGGTCGGTTTGCATGATGCGATGTACCTGATTCCGGTGGCGCTGTTTTTGACCATGGTGTTTCTGTTTCTGGCGGCGCGGTGTTTTGTGCGCGATGCGCAGCGGATGAAGGAGGGGTTGGTGGCTGTGGTTGAGCCAGAAGTGGCTGCGGCGACTGCATAACCGCTATCGCTGGCTTGCCAGCGATGAGGCCATCAGCATCACCGGATAAATAACAGGCAAACAAAAAGGCCCGCATCGCTGCGGGCCTTTTTGTTTTAAGCGGTGGAGCAGGGCGGTTTAGCCCGCCACCAGCACCCGAATCGCTTCCAGTCGCAACGCAGCCTTGTCCAGCATTGCCAGACCCTGCTCACGCTGTTGGCGCAACGCATCCAGTTCGCTGTCACGCACGGTCGGGTTGACCGCTTGCAACGCGGTCAGGCGCGCCAGTTCTTCGTCGGTGTCGGCCGCCAGACGACGGCGCGCTTCGGCGACGCGCTCGGCGTGACGTGGGGTGATCTTGTCTTCACCGGCGTTGATCCGTGGCGTCAGCTGATCGCGCTGGGCCTGGATGAACTTGTTGGCGCTGGCACGTGGCACGCTTTCCAGCTGATCGTTCAGCGTTTCGAACGAGACGCGAGACGACAGATCGTTGCCGTTGGCATCGAGCAGGCAGCGCAGGGCGGCCGGCGGCAGGTAGCGGCCCAGTTGCAGCGAACGCGGCGCAACCACTTCGCTGACATAAAGCAGTTCCAGCAACACGGTGCCCGGTTTCAGCGCCTTGTTCTTGATCAGCGCGACGGCGGTGTTGCCCATCGAACCGGACAGCACCAGATCCATGCCGCCCTGCACCATCGGGTGTTCCCAAGTGATGAACTGCATGTCTTCGCGCGACAGCGCCTGGTTGCGGTCGTAGGTGATGGTCACGCCTTCGTCGTCACCCAGCGGGAAACTGGCGTCGAGCATCTTCTCGCTTGGCTTGAGGATCAGGGCGTTTTCCGAATGGTCTTCGCTGTCGATACCAAAGGCGTCGAACAGGGTTTCCATGTAGATCGGCAGGGCGAACTGATCGTCTTGCTCAAGAATGTCTTCGACCAGCGCTTCACCTTCGCCAGCGCCGCCGGAGTTGAGCTCCAGCAGACGGTCGCGGCCAGTGTGCAGCTCGGCTTCCAGGCGCTCGCGCTCGGTGCGCGCTTCGTCGATCAGCGCTTGCCACTCGCTGTCATCGGCTTCTTCGAGCAGCGGCAGCAGGCGTGGGCCGAACTGATGCTGCAAGGCGTTACCGGTCGGGCAAGTGTTGAGGAACGCGTTCAGTGCTTCGTGGTACCACTGGAACAGACGCTGTTGCGGGCTGGTTTCCAGGTACGGCACGTGCAGCTCGATGATGTGCTTCTGGCCGATCCGGTCGAGACGACCGATACGCTGCTCAAGCAGATCAGGGTGCGACGGCAGATCGAACAGCACCAGGTGATGAGCGAACTGGAAGTTGCGACCTTCACTGCCGATTTCCGAGCAGATCAGCACTTGTGCGCCAAATTCTTCGTCGGCGAAGTAGGCGGCGGCGCGGTCACGCTCAAGGATGTTCATGCCTTCGTGGAACACTGTGGCCGGGATGCCGGAGCGCACGCGCAGCGCGTCTTCCAGATCCATCGCGGTTTCGGCGTGGGCGCAGATCACCAGCACTTTGGTGCGTTTGAGCATTTTCAGCTGATCGATCAGCCACTCGACGCGTGGGTCGAACTTCCACCAGCGTTCTTCTTCGCTGGCGTCCGGCTGCGCCTGGAAGCTGACTTCCGGGTACAGCTCGGCGTGTTCGCCCAGCGGCAGTTCCAGATATTCGTCGGGGCACGGCAGCGGGTACGGGTGCAGTTTGCGCTCCGGGAAACCCTGCACGGCGGCGCGGGTGTTACGGAACAGCACGCGGCCGGTGCCGTGACGGTCGAGCAGTTCACGCACGAGGCGGGCGCTGGCTTCGCTGTCGCCATCATTGACCGCGGTCAGCAGGGCTTCGCCTTCGTTGCCGAGGAAGCCGTGAATGGTCTTGTGTGCTTCAGGTGACAGGCGACCCTTGTCGAGCAGTTCCTGAACGGCTTCGGCCACCGGGCGATAGTTGTCGCTCTCGGCGCGGAAGGCGGCCAGGTCATGGAAACGGTTTGGATCGAGCAGGCGCAGACGCGCGAAGTGGCTGTCTTGGCCAAGTTGTTCCGGGGTGGCGGTGAGCAACAGTACACCTGGAATAGTCTCGGCGAGCTGCTCGACGAGGGTGTATTCAGGGCTGGCTTTTTCTTCGTGCCAGACCAGGTGGTGCGCTTCGTCGACCACCAGCAGGTCCCAACCGGCAGCGAACAGAGCGTCCTGCGCTTTCTCGTCGTCGACCAGCCACTCCAGCGCAACCAGCGCCAGTTGGGTGTCTTCGAACGGGTTGCTGGCATCGCTTTCGATGAAGCGTTCTTCGTCGAACAGCGCGACTTGCAGGTTGAAGCGGCGGCGCATCTCCACCAGCCACTGGTGCTGGAGGTTTTCCGGGACGAGGATCAGCACACGATTGGCGCGGCCCGAGAGCAGTTGGCGATGGATCACCAGGCCGGCTTCGATGGTTTTACCCAGGCCCACTTCGTCCGCCAGCAAAACCCGCGGCGCGATACGGTCGGCAACTTCCCGGGCGATGTGCAACTGGTGCGCGATTGGCTGTGCGCGAACACCGCCGAGGCCCCAGAGCGACGACTGCAACTGACGGCTGGTGTGCTCCAGCGTGTTGTAACGCAGGGAGAACCACGCCAGCGGGTCGATTTGCCCGGCGAACAGACGGTCGCTGGCCAGACGGAACTGAATGAAGTTCGACAGCTGGGTTTCCGGCAGGGTAACGGCTTCGTTCTGGCCGTTGAGACCGTGATAGACCATCAGCCCGTCGACGTCGTCGACTTGCTGCACGGTCATTTTCCAGCCTTCGAAGTGGGTAATGCTGTCACCCGGCGAGAATCGCACGCGAGTGAGGGGCGCATTCCGTAGCGCGTACTGGCGGGTTTCGCCAGTGGCCGGGTAAAGCACGGTCAACAAGCGGCCGTCCTGTGCCAGAACGGTGCCTAAACCAAGCTCTGCTTCGCTGTCACTGATCCAGCGTTGCCCCGGTTGATACTGCTGCGCCATGCTGCCTGACTCCCACCTTGAAAAAGCGGGCTATCTTAACGGAATGCAGGCTGCAGGGCCAAAGATTACTGGCGTAGGAGCTGCCGCAGGCTGCGATCTTTTGATCTTGGGGGAACACTTGGAATCCGTGCTGTCCCATTAAAAGATCGCAGCCTGCGGCAGCTCCTGCAGTGCCAACCCGGTCACAAGTTTGCGACCGACGGCTCAAGCCATCATCGCCCAAGCCGATAGCCTGCTGACAGGAGACCCTTAATATGTTGCCACCGATGCTCCCCCTGAGCGCCGTGCCGATCACTTCCCAGCAGGATCCGATCCGCCAGCGGCCGGACATTCCGCCAGTGGTGCCGGTGCAGGAAAGCTCCAACGAAAGCACGATCGATCTGCAAAAGCGTGATCCCGAGGAAGATAGACTGATGGCGCGCGAAGAACAGCGCCGTCAGCAGGAACGTGATCGCCGTCGCCGCGAAGCCGACGAAGACCCGGAAGAACATCTGGCGGTGCCGGGTAACGAGTTGAATGCCGACAATACCGTGCCGGTGGTGCCGTTGATGGAAGATCAGCCGCGTCAGGGTTTGTGGGTCGATATCGAGATTTGACCGTTGTCGCTCACATGAATTGTTTTAGGCTGTTTAAGCCGGTGGCTGGTCAGCGCTGTCGTCAGGCTGCATTATTGGTTCAGTCCTGCCAGTGATGCGGCAGTTGTGATTCTTCCAAGCGATGTACCGAACGCCATGAGCCAAGACGACAAACTGATCGACCTCAGCACTGAACGCGCGAAGCGGGTGCATGACATTAAAGAGAAGCGCCTGAACGAGGTGCGTCAGGCTTTCGAGCAGGCGATGCCGTTGGGCAAAACCAAGAAAAAGTCGAAGAACAAGCCGAAAAAGCGTTGATCTCCCCCTGCATCCGTTGATGCAGGTCAGTTATTTTCCCTCCTTTATCCCCCTTCGTTGCTGGCATTGATCCCGGTCAATTTGTGCGCCTGTGTGTTTGGTAACTTAGCTCCATCGCAGCAGAGCAGGGGCCAGGAGGCCAGTCATGTTTTTCGATAACGTGGTGTTTGCCGGGGTGCTGACTGTCGGCCTCATGGTTCTGTTTTTTGCAGGGTTTGGATTTTTTATCTGGAAGGATGCGAATAAGCGCAAGAAGTGATTCTTCTGGATTGATGAGCACGCAAGGCATTTTGGGGCGACTTCGGTTGCCCCTTTTTTTTGCCTTGGCGGCCTTTGGGCCGACCAGGCTCTTGGGGGTTTTTGGGGCTCTTGGGGGGTGGTGAATATCCGTTGCTGCGGTAATGGCTGTTTAGGGTTTCGCCCTTACGGCGACTCACTTTTTTGACAAACGCCTCAAAAAAGTAAGCAAAAAAACGCTTGCTCCTACGTTCGGCCCGCTCGCTGGGGCTCGGGGTTCCTTCGCTCCGGGATCGATCCGGGCGCAGCGCCTACGGTTTGCTTTGCTGCACCTCCTCTCGCTGTGTTTGGCTGCGCCAAACGGTCGCTGCGCTCCCACCCCCGGATCAATCCCTCCACTCAGCCTACCGACGTCGCCTTACAGATCAAAAGCCGCAGCCGAGCTAACGCTCATCCTGTTGAGTGGTGAGAAGCCGAAGCGATACGAGTAGCTGAGTTTGAACTCAATTCCTGTGGGAGCTGGCTTGCCAGCGATGGCGGCCTGGCAGCCGACCAAACTCTCACTGAACGCATCCATTCCACCTGTGGGAGCTAGCCCTGCTGGCGATGGCGGCCTTCCAGTCGACCAATCTCTTGAAGTGAAAAAATCCTATGTAGGAGCTGCCGAAGGCTGCGATCTTTTGATGTGGCTTTTGCTGTGGCTTTTGATTTTTTGCCCCTTCGGCAGGCCGAGCGGAGGTGTTCATCAGGGGGTAGGCGCGTAGCGCCGTGCGGCGAAGCCGCATTCATCGAGAGGAGGTGCAGCGAAGCAAACCGTAGGCGATGCCCCCGGATGGGCACCGTAGCGAGGGAACACTGAGCCTCAGCGAAGTGCCGTACGCCGGGGCCAAGCCTTTTGGGTTACCTTTTCGGCGTTTGGAAAAGGTGACTCGCTGTAAGAGCGAAACCGCCAGCGGCAACACCCGCAGCAACGGATATGCCCCCAAACCCCAAACCCCAAAAACAAAAAAGGCGCGATCCTTAAGAATCGCGCCTTTCTCATTTCAGCTATCCATCAACTACCCAAAGCCTTCGAAGCCAGCCAGAACAACCCGGCCGACAGCCCCACCGTCGCCGGCAGGGTCAACACCCACGCCAACAGAATGGTACGAACCGTGCCACCCTGCAGACCGCTCTTGTTAGCAACCATGGTCCCAGCCACGCCCGAAGACAGAACGTGAGTGGTCGACACCGGCAAGCTGAAGATGTTGGCCAAGCCAATCAAACTGGCCGTCGTGATCTGCGCCGACATGCCCTGCGAATAGGTCATGCCCTGCTTGCCGATCTTCTCGCCAATGGTCAATACCACACGTTTCCAACCCACCATGGTGCCCAGGCCCAAGGCCAGCGCAACCGCCAGAATCACCCAGAACGGCGCGTATTCAGTGGTGGTGGTCAGGTCTTTGCGCAGTTTGTCCAGGTCAGCCTTTTCACGGGCTTCCAGGACTGGCAGCTTGCTGACTTTCTTCGCGGTGTCGTCCAGGCACAGCAGGTAGCGACGGACTTCTACACGGCTGTCGGAGGACAGCGAATGATAGTCGGCGACACCTTTAAGGGTGTGCAGGAGGGCGCTGATGGTCGGTTCGGTCTGCTGCGGATTGCAGCGGAACTTCTCCGGCAGGTCGCCTTCCACGCTTTTGCCCAGCGCGAGGAATTCACCCAGCGAATCGGCATTGCGCTGGTAGAACTGGCTCAGGTGCAGCGTCGCGTCGCGAGTACGTTCGATCTGGTAAGTGGTGCTGTTCAGGTCGAGTACGAACTGCGCTGGGACAATACCGATCAGTACCAGCATGATCAGGCCGATGCCTTTCTGACCATCGTTGGAACCGTGCACGAAGCTCACGGCCATGGCCGAGATCACCAGAACCAGACGGTTCCAGAACGGTGGATGCTTCTTGTCGTCGAGCTTGCGGCGCTGTTCCGGCGTCTTGTGCATCTTCGACAGCGGGCGCCACCATTTCAGGCCGATCAGCACCAGTGCAGCTATCAGGAAACCGGCCATGGGCGAGAACACCAGCGAAGCGCCGATGTCGATCGCTTTCTGCCAGTTAACCCCATCGGCCAACGGGATATCGTTGATCAGGGCATTGGCCAGGCCGACACCGAGGATCGAACCGATCAGGGTGTGCGAGCTGGACGCCGGGATACCGAAGTACCAGGTGCCGAGGTTCCAGGTGATTGCCGCGGCAAGCAACGAGAACACCATCGCCAGGCCATGGCCGGTGTTCACATTGATCAGCAGCTCAACCGGCAGCAAGTGGACAATGGCATACGCCACGCCAACGCCACCCAGCAGCACGCCGAGGAAATTGAACACACCGGAGAAGAACACCGCCAGATGAGGCGGCATGGCTTTGGTGTAGATAACAGTGGCTACCGCGTTAGCGGTGTCATGAAATCCATTGATGAACTCGAAGGCGAGGACAAAAGTCAGGGCGAGCAAGAGGCTCACAAGCACCCAAGCATCCAGTCCGCTGAATAAATCGATCATGAAGGTTTTCTGACCCGGTCGTAAGGGGGCGCGATTATGCCAGAAAAGTCTCGAAATCGATGCCCTACCTGCTCATCGGTAACACTCTTCTTCGATTTAATTTGTTGCAGCGCATGAAAACCAAGCGTTAGGCAGGGTTTTTCAACTCTTTGAATTTATTGAAAAAATACTCAAAGGTAAGGTGTTTTTGCGGGCGTATGAACGGCTCAAACGCTTGTCTGAAATATCTCTGAAACCTGTAGGCCGCTCTGTTTCAGCCTGCAAGACAGGGAGATAGCCGCTGCCCGCGGGTAGCGGGCGCGCAAGGCATCGTCGTTCCACCGCGCTTGTAACCGGTGCGTTCGCTGACCTTCGAAAGATTCAAGAACCGCGACTCATGGCTCTTCGGCTTTGAGTTCCTTTTCGATCTTTTCAATCTCTTGCTTGAAGACCTGATCCTGAACGGTGGGGCGTTTACGCCACGCTTTGCGTTCCGGTTCTGGCTGAGCGGCGTAGGTGGTGACTTCCCCGCCGTAAACTTCCTTGTAACGTTGTTCCTGGCGCTCAAGTTCCGCGCGCAGTTCGTCTTTCGTCACAGTGCTACCTGTTTGAGTTGAGATAAATGTCTGGTGAAACGCACTGCAACGAATCGATTGAGCGAACCCGTCGAAAGCGCAACGCCTGTGCAGGCATTGGTGTCATCGGCAGGGCGTTCAAGACTTCCGTGTTACAGGCGGCTACGGCACCAGATTAAAACTGACGCAGCATCAGTTTCCAGTTTCAGCGAGCGCTGCTATTGCATGGGTAATGAACATCAGGCGCTGGCCGGGGCTGACGGCGATAGGCATCGCGTCAACAGGTGGCGACCTCGGCGATTAACCACGCGGTGCCACTGAGGTGCATTATAGCGGTCGATTCAGGAATGACTATCTTTGCCAAGTTAAAAACGGTTCTGGATGTGTGATCGTTTTGTTACTCGCAAGTTTTGCCTCTAGTTGAAGTGCGAATAAACCGTTATTCGTCAGGCGATCTGTTTTTGGCGCCATTTAGTCGATCAACTAAGGGGGCAATTCAATCGGCTGCGCAAGTTGAGCAGCGATCCCAAGGCCGGGTGAGCGCGCCAGCGTCGATTGCGATTATCGGTCGACGGTTCGATAATCGCCCAATGTTGGTGCCTCAGCCCTTGTGCATCGTGCGCCAAGTCGTTTGTATAGCCATTGATCCGCGCGGGATCCGTATAAAGGACAAGAAATGAACGATCAAATGCGCAACTCCTTCACCTCCGTGGCGCCGCCGATTGTCGCCTCGCCCGCCAAGCGGATCCAGGCGCTGACCGGTGATCCGGATTTCATGACCTCGCTGGCCCGAGGCCTGGCGGTGGTTCAGGCCTTTCAGGAGCGCAAACGTCACCTGACCATCGCCCAGATCAGCCACCGCACGGAAATTCCCCGTGCCGCCGTGCGCCGCTGCCTGCACACCTTGATCAAGCTTGGCTACGCCACCACCGATGGCCGCACCTATTCGCTGCTGCCGAAAGTGCTGACCCTCGGCCATGCCTACTTGTCGTCGACACCGTTGGCGGTGTCGGCCCAGCCTTACCTCGACCGCATGAGCGAGCAATTGCATGAGGCCTGCAACATGGCCACGCTGGAGGGCGACGACATTCTCTACATCGCTCGTTCGGCCACGACCCAGCGGCTGATTTCGGTGGATCTGTCGGTGGGTGGACGCCTGCCGGCGTATTGCACCTCGATGGGACGGATTCTGTTGGCGGCGCTGGATGACACGTCGCTGGGTGAATACCTCGACCACGCTGAACTGGTCGCCAAGACCAGCCGCACGATCCACACCCCGGATGCTTTGCTCGAATGTTTGCAAGAGGTTCGGCAGCAAGGCTGGTGCATCGTCGATCAGGAGCTGGAGCAAGGTTTACGCTCGATTGCCGTGCCGGTTTACGACGCCTCGGGCCAGGTTGTCGCCGCGCTCAACGTCAGCACCCACGCCGGTCGCGTCAGCCGTACCGAGTTGGAGCAGCGCTTCCTGCCGGGCCTGCTCAGTGCCAGCCGCGACCTCAGTGCGCAGTTGTTCGCCTGATGAAGCTGTTCGATAAACGCACAGTGTTGCGTTTATCGAATTGACGCTAAAACCCTCGGATCATTAATGTCGCGGCAGCGTCATCCGGCGCTGATGTGAATGAGCCCGCCGGACTGCCGACTCCCATAATAATGACAAGAGGCAACTCACCATGCGCATGATCCCCGACTGTCTGCGTTCCAGCCGCTGTTGCCGAGCTCAGCGCAACGCCTGATTACAACCTTCTATTCTTGTGCCCGTGCCGCTCTTTGGCCGGCCGTCGTTCGACTGCGTTTTTTGCGTGGAATAAAAATAATGAACCAGCCTCAGTCCGCTGTAGGTAACTGCCTCGACGTGCAGACCTTCATCAACGCCCAACCGATCTCGCGCTATCAGTGGCGGGTGGTGATCCTGTGTTTTCTGATTGTGTTTCTCGATGGCCTCGACACCGCCGCGATGGGTTTCATTGCCCCGGCGCTGTCGCAGGACTGGGGCATCGACCGCGCCAGCCTTGGCCCGGTGATGAGTGCGGCGTTGATCGGGATGGTTTTCGGCGCACTCGGTTCCGGGCCTTTGGCTGACCGTTTCGGACGAAAAGTCGTACTGGTGGGGGCGGTTGTGTTGTTCGGCGCGTTCAGTCTGGCGTCGGCGTACAGCAGCAACGTTGAACAGCTGCTGGTGCTGCGCTTCTTGACGGGGCTTGGTCTGGGCGCGGGGATGCCGAATGCGACCACGCTACTCTCGGAGTACACCCCGGAGCGCAAGAAGTCGCTGCTGGTGACGAGCATGTTTTGCGGCTTCAACCTCGGTATGGCGGGCGGCGGGTTTATTTCCGCAAAACTGATCCCGGCGTTCGGTTGGCACAGCCTGCTGCTGATTGGCGGGATCCTGCCGTTGATCCTCGCTGTGGTGCTGCTGTTCTGGCTGCCGGAATCAGCGCGCTACCTGGTCGTGCGTAATCGTGGCACTGACAAAGTGCGCAAAACCCTGGCGCCGATTGATCCGGTTGTCGTCGCCCAAGCCTCCAGCTTCAGTGTGCCGGAACAGAAAACCGTGAAGGCGCGCAACGTGTTCGCGGTGATCTTCTCCGGCACTTACAGCACCGGCACCTTGCTGCTGTGGCTGACCTATTTCATGGGCCTGGTGATTGTTTACCTGCTGACCAGCTGGCTGCCGACACTCATGCGCGACAGCGGCGCGAGCATGGAGCAGGCGGCGTTCATCGGCGCGTTGTTCCAGTTTGGCGGGGTATTGAGCGCGGTCGCTGTGGGATGGGCGATGGATCGGTTCAATCCGCACAAGGTCATCGGCATTTTCTACCTGCTGGCCGGGGTGTTTGCCTACGCGGTGGGGCAGAGCCTTGGAAATATCACGCTGCTGGCGACTTTGGTGCTGGTGGCCGGGATGTGTGTGAACGGTGCGCAATCGGCGATGCCGTCGCTGGCGGCGCGGTTTTATCCGACTCAGGGACGGGCGACCGGCGTGTCGTGGATGCTCGGGATTGGCCGATTTGGCGCGATTCTCGGGGCGTGGATGGGCGCGACGTTGCTCGGGTTGGGCTGGAACTTTGAGCAGGTGCTGACGGCGTTGGTGATTCCCGCGGCGCTGGCGACTACGGCGGTGGTGATCAAGGGCATGGTCAGTCATGCGGATGCGACCTGATTTTGGGTGAATGGTCTGGCCTCTTCGCGAGCAAGCTTCTGCTCCTACAAAGCGCATCCGTCTTGTAGGAGCAAAGCTTGCTCGCGATGCTTTTGATTTGGATTGTTAGGGAAGTAACAATCTGTTCGATAAACGAACACTCAGTCGATTATCGGATTGTTTGGCGATTTTCCCAGGCTTAATCTTCAGTCACTCCGGCGCTGAACCTCGCGCCTTTTTATCACTGGCGATTCATTACAAAAACGGGAGCCCGCTCCATGGCTGAGATCCTTTCGCTGCACGACGCGGTGAAGCAATTCGTCAACGACGGCGACACCGTCGCGCTCGAAGGCTTCACTCACCTGATCCCTACGGCGGCAGGTCATGAAATCATTCGTCAGGGCAAGAAAGATCTGACCCTGGTGCGGATGACGCCCGACCTGATCTACGACCAACTGATCGGTGCCGGTTGCGCACGCAAACTGATTTTCTCCTGGGGCGGTAACCCGGGCGTGGGTTCGCTGCACCGTCTGCGTGACGCGGTCGAGAAACAATGGCCGCACCCGCTGGAAATCGAAGAACACAGCCACGCCGACCTGGCGAATGCCTACGTCGCCGGCGCATCCGGCCTACCGTTTGCGGTACTGCGTGCCTATGCCGGTTCCGACCTGCCGAAGGTCAATCCGCTGATCAAATCCGTCACTTGCCCGTTCACTGGCGAAGTACTGGCGGCGGTGCCGTCGGTGCGACCGGACGTTACCGTGATCCACGCGCAGAAGGCCGACCGCCAAGGCAACGTCCTGCTGTGGGGCATTCTCGGTGTGCAAAAGGAAGCCGCACTGGCTGCCAAGCGCTGCATCGTTACCGTCGAGGAAATCGTCGACAACCTCAACGCGCCGATGAACGCCTGCGTGCTGCCGACTTGGGCCCTGAGCGCGGTCTGCCATGTGCCCGGCGGCGCGCATCCGTCCTACGCCCACGGTTACACCGAGCGTGACAATCGTTTCTATCAGGCGTGGGATCCGATCGCCCGCGACCGTGAGACGTTTACCGCTTGGATCAACGAATACATCCATGGCTGCGCTGACTTCAGCGAGTTCCAGGCCAAGTTGGCCGCTGCTTCGGAGGCCAAGTAATGACTTACACCACCAATGAAATGATGACCGTCGCCGCAGCCCGTCGCCTGAAGAACGGCTCGGTATGCTTCGTCGGCATCGGCCTGCCGTCGAAAGCCGCCAACCTCGCGCGCCTGACCTCGTCGCCGGACGTGGTGCTGATCTACGAATCCGGCCCGATTGGCGCCAAACCAAGCGTGCTGCCGCTGTCGATCGGTGACGGCGAGCTGGCGGAAACCGCCGACACCGTCGTACCGACCGGTGAGATTTTTCGCTATTGGTTGCAGGGCGGACGCATCGACGTCGGTTTTCTCGGTGCGGCGCAGGTCGATCGCTTCGGCAACATCAACACCACCGTGGTCGGCGATTACTTTTCGCCGAAAGTGCGTCTGCCGGGTGCCGGTGGCGCGCCGGAAATTGCCGGTTCGGCGAAAAGCGTGTTGATCATCCTTAAACAGTCGGCACGTTCGTTTGTCGACAAGCTCGATTTCATCACTTCGGTCGGTCATGGCGAGGGCGGCGATTCGCGCAAGCGTCTGGGCCTGCCGGGCGCCGGGCCGGTCGGAATCATCACCGACCTGTGCATCATGGAGCCGGAAGAGAGCACTCATGAATTTGTGGTGACCGCGCTGCATCCCGGCGTGACCCGCGAGCAAGTGGTCGCCGCCACCGGTTGGGCAATCCGTTTTGCCGATGACGTTGCGACTAGCGCCGAACCGTCCGAGGTCGAGCTGACCGCGCTGCGCGATCTCGAAGCGCGCACCGCCTCCGCCCACGGCCAGGCACCGGGAGAAGCATGATGCGTGACGTTTATATCTGCGACGCGATTCGTACCCCCATCGGCCGTTTCGGCGGCGGTTTGTCCGCCGTTCGCGCCGACGACCTGGCCGCGGTGCCGATCAAGGCCCTGATGGAACGTAATCCGTCGGTGGACTGGAACGCCATCGACGAAGTATTCCTCGGCTGCGCCAATCAGGCCGGCGAAGACAACCGCAATGTCGCGCGCATGGCGCTATTGCTGGCCGGTCTGCCGGAAAGCGTGCCGGGCGTGACCCTCAACCGGCTCTGCGCTTCGGGCATGGACGCCATCGGCACGGCATTCCGGGCGATTGCCAGCGGTGAGATGGAGCTGGCGATTGCCGGCGGCGTCGAATCGATGTCCCGCGCACCGTTCGTGATGGGCAAGGCTGATGCGGCGTTTTCGCGCAACATGAAACTGGAAGACACCACCATCGGCTGGCGCTTTATCAACCCGCTGATGAAAGCGCAGTACGGCGTCGACGCCATGCCGCAGACCGCCGACAACGTCGCCGACGACTATAAAGTGTCGCGCGAAGATCAGGACGCTTTCGCTCTGCGCAGCCAGCAACGTACCGCCGCCGCGCAGGCTGCCGGCTTCTTCGCTGAAGAAATCGTTGAAGTGCGGATTGCCCACAAGAAAGGCGAAACCGTGGTCAGCCAGGATGAACATCCACGCGCTGATACGACGATCGAAGCGCTGACCAAGCTGAAACCGGTCAACGGCCCGGACAAGACCGTTACCGCCGGCAACGCCTCCGGTGTTAATGACGGCGCCGCTGCACTGATTCTGGCCTCGGCCGAAGCGGTGAAAAAACACGGCCTGACCGCCCGCGCCAAAGTGCTCGGCATGGCCAGTGCCGGTGTTGCGCCGCGGGTAATGGGCATCGGCCCGGTGCCAGCGGTGCGCAAACTGATCGAGCGCCTCGGCGTAGCGGTCAGCGATTTCGACGTCATCGAACTCAACGAAGCGTTCGCCAGCCAAGGCTTGGCGGTGCTGCGTGAATTGGGTCTGGCGGATGACGCCGCGCAGGTCAACCCGAACGGTGGCGCGATTGCTCTCGGTCACCCATTGGGCATGAGCGGCGCGCGGCTGGTGCTGACGGCGCTGCATCAGCTTGAGAAAACCAATGGCAAGAAAGGTCTGGCGACCATGTGCGTCGGTGTCGGTCAAGGCCTGGCCCTGGCCATCGAACGCGTCTGACGCGAGCCGTGACGAATAAGAACTGAGGATAGCTAAATGTCTGACAAGCCTGGTTACCGTCGCCCGCAGGAAGGCACTCAGCCTGAGTACCTGCACCCGACGTATCAATCCACCAACCTGCGCTCGCCGTCGAAGCCGTTGGTGTTTCTGCCGCATTCGCTTTCGGAGATCACTGGCCCGACCATCGGTGCCGAGCGCATCGCCGAGAAAGACAACGACCTGACCGCTCAACATGAGGGCGAGCCACAGGGCGAACGCATCATCATTCATGGCCGCGTGCTGGATGAAAACGGTCTGCCGGTGCCGGGAATCCTGGTGGAAATCTGGCAGGCCAACGCCGCCGGCCGCTACAACCACAAGCGCGACCTGCACGACGCACCGCTGGACCCGAACTTCACCGGCACCGGCCGCACCGTGACCGATGCCGATGGCTGGTATCAATTCCAGACCATCAAGCCGGGTGCCTATCCGTGGGGCAATCACCACAACGCGTGGCGCCCGGCGCACATCCATTTTTCGCTGTTCGGGCCGAGCATCCTGACTCGCCTGGTCACGCAAATGTACTTCCCGGGCGATCCGCTGCTGGCCTACGACCCGATCTACAACTGCGTGCCGGACACCTCCGCCAAGGAGCGCCTGATCGCCCGTTTCGATCTGGAAAAAACCATTCCGTCCTACGCCCTCGGTTACCGCTGGGACATCGTGCTGCGCGGGCGTGAAGCCACGCCGATGGAGAAATAAGATGACGCTGACTGCGACCACGTCCCACACCGTCGGGCCGTATTACCACATCGGCCTGACCTGGCTGAACCGCGAAAACCTCACCGTTGAGCAAACCCTCGGCGAGCGCGTGGCGATCACCGGGCAGGTGGTGGATGGCAACGGTGATGTCGTCAACGACGCCATGCTCGAAGTCTGGCAGGCCAACGCCGCCGGCAAATACGACCACCCGGAAGACGAGCAGGACAAACCGCTGGACCCGAACTTTGAAGGGTTTGGCCGGGTGCCGGTGGACGCTGAAGGGCGCTTCCGTTTCACCACGATCAAGCCGGGCACGGTTGAGGGGCTGAAGGGTTCGACCCAGGCGCCGCATCTGGTGGTGTTGGTGTTTGCCCGTGGGTTGGTGAAGCACTTGCTGACGCGGATCTACTTTGAAGGCGAGTCGGCCAACGTTGATGATCCGTTGCTCGAGTGTGTGCCGGCGGAACGCCGCGCGACATTGCTGGCGAAGAAGGACGCGTCGGGTGTTTATCAGTGGAATGTGATTCTGCAGGGCACTGACGCCGAGACGGTGTTCTTCGATTATTGAACACTCCATCGGTGGTCAGCGATCAACTGTGGCGAAGGGATTTATCCCCGTTCGAGTGCGAAGCACACGCAAATCATATACACGCGGTTTACCTGAAATAACGCGCTGAATGGTTTGGGGCCGCTTCGCTGCCCAATGGGGATAAATCCCCTCGCCACAAAGGCTGGTCATGAGCTGGGTGATGATCCAATGTGGAACGGGACTGTTGCAAAGTATGTCTAGACTCTCACTGTCCCTATCGAGTGAAAAACAATGACAACCACCACCTCCCATTACACCGGTGAAGAGCGCAGCAAGCGCATCTTTGCCATTGTCGGCGCCTCGTCCGGCAACCTCGTTGAATGGTTCGACTTCTACGTCTACGCCTTTTGCGCGATCTATTTCGCCCCGGCGTTTTTCCCTTCTGATAACCCCACGGTGCAGTTGGTCAACACCGCTGGCGTGTTCGCCGCCGGCTTCCTGATGCGGCCGATTGGCGGGTGGATTTTCGGCCGGCTCGCCGACAAGCACGGGCGCAAGAAATCGATGCTCATCTCGATTCTGATGATGTGTTTCGGCTCGCTGCTGATCGCTTGTCTGCCGACCTACAACACCATCGGCGTTTGGGCGCCCTTGCTGCTGTTATTCGCTCGCTTGCTGCAAGGCCTGTCGGTCGGCGGCGAGTACGGCACCACCGCCACCTACATGAGCGAAGTCGCCCTCAAGGGCCAGCGCGGATTCTTCGCCTCGTTCCAGTACGTGACGTTGATCGGCGGGCAACTGCTGGCGGTGTCGCTGGTGGTGATCCTGCAGCAGTTCCTCACTGAAGATGATTTGCGTGCCTACGGCTGGCGCATCCCGTTTGTGGTCGGTGCGGTGGCCGCGTTGATTTCGCTGTTCCTGCGTCGCAGCTTGAAAGAAACCACCAACAAGGAAACCCGTGATCACAAGGACGCCGGCAGCATCGGGGCGCTGTTCCGCGATCACAAAGCCGCGTTTATCACCGTGCTCGGTTACACCGCCGGTGGCTCGCTGATTTTCTACACCTTCACCACCTACATGCAGAAGTACCTGGTGAACACTGCCGGCATGCACGCCAAGACTGCCAGCTACATCATGACCGGCGCGCTGTTCCTTTATATGTGCATGCAACCGCTGTTCGGCATGCTCGCCGACAAGATTGGCCGACGTAACTCGATGCTGTGGTTTGGCGCCCTCGGTACGCTGTTCACCGTGCCGATTTTGTTGAGTCTGAAAAGCGTCAGCAGTCCATTCCTCGCGTTTGTGCTGATCACCGTGGCGCTGGCAATCGTCAGTTTTTACACCTCGATCAGTGGCCTGGTGAAAGCCGAAATGTTCCCGCCTGAGGTGCGCGCACTTGGCGTCGGCCTGGCGTACGCGGTGGCGAATGCGATCTTCGGGGGTTCGGCAGAATTCGTCGCCCTGAGCCTGAAGAACATCGGCATGGAAAACTCCTTCTACTGGTACGTTACGGTGATGATGGCGATCGCCTTCCTGTTCAGCCTGCGCTTGCCGAAGCAGGCGGCGTACTTGCACCACGATCTCTAACCCGATGCGCGCGGGCCGTCATGGCCCGCGCCGGCAAGGACTTTTATGACTCAGCGACCGGGCAATCAATTGTTCGATGCCTATTTCACTGCCCGCGATATGCGCGAAGTGTTCTGTGATCAGGGCCGCGTGCAGGCCATGCTCGATTTCGAAGCGGCGCTGGCCCGGGCCGAAGCGCGAGTCGGGTTGATCCCTTCCTCAGCGGTTGCACCGATTGCTGCTGCGTGCAGCGCTGGTTTGTATGACTTCGCCGCGCTCGGCGAGGCGATTGCCACGGCCGGTAATTCGGCGATTCCACTGGTCAAGGCATTGGGCAAGCAGATTGCCGCAACGGATGCCGAGGCAGAGCGCTATGTGCATTTGGGCGCGACCAGTCAGGACGTGATGGATTCCGGCCTGGTGCTGCAATTGCGTCAGGCGCTGGAGCTGATTGAAGGTGACTTGGCGCAGTTGGCCGATTCCCTCGCCACCCAGGCACAACGCTATGCAGCAACGCCGCTGGCCGGGCGTACCTGGTTGCAGCACGCGACGCCGGTGACCCTCGGCATGAAAATCGCCGGTTGGCTTGGCGCTGTGACGCGCAGCCGCCAGCGCCTGCGTGAACTCAAGCCGCGCCTGCTGGTGCTGCAATTCGGCGGTGCTTCCGGCACCCTCGCGGCACTTGGCGAACAGGCGTTGCCGATTGCTCAAGCGTTGGCTGAAGAACTGCAACTGACGTTGCCGGAACAACCGTGGCACACCCAGCGCGATCGTGTGGTGGAGTTCGGCGCGGTGCTCGGTTTGATCGCCGGCAGCCTCGGCAAAGTCGGCCGTGATATCAGCCTGTTGATGCAGACCGAAGCGGCCGAGGTTTTCGAGCCTTCAGCGCCGGGCAAGGGCGGTTCTTCGACCATGCCGCACAAACGCAATCCGGTGGGCGCGGCGGTATTGATCGGCGCAGCGACACGGGTTCCCGGGCTGGTTTCGACGCTGTTCAGCGCGATGCCGCAGGAGCACGAGCGCAGCCTCGGTCTGTGGCATGCCGAGTGGGAAACCTTGCCGGAGATTTGCTGCCTGGTGTCGGGCTCGCTGCAACAGGCACGGTTGCTGGCTGACGGTCTCGAAGTCGATGCCGCGCGCATGGCACGCAACCTTGGGTTGACTCAAGGGCTGGTGCTGGCTGAAGCCGTGAGCATCGTGCTCGCGCAACGGGTTGGCCGCGACACCGCGCACCACTTGCTCGAACAATGCTGCAAGCGTGCGGTGGCCGAGCAGCGCCATTTGCGCGACGTGCTCGGTGACGAGCCGGCGGTGACGGCCGAACTGAGCAACGCTGAACTGGATCACCTGTTGAATCCCGCCCATTACCTCGGACAGGCGCAAGTCTGGGTCGAGCGCGCGGTAGCCGAACACAACGCATTGTCTGACTGAAAGGAGAGGGCTGTGGCTTTCGTTCAACTCGCCGATGGCGAACTGCACTATAAAATTGAAGGCCCGGTCGATGCACCGGTGCTGGTGCTGTCCAACTCGTTGGGCACTGACTTGCACATGTGGGACGCGCAGATACCGGCGTTTACCGAGCATTTTCGGGTGCTGCGTTTCGACACTCGTGGCCATGGCCAATCGTTGGTGACGCCGGGACCGTACAGCATCGAGCAACTGGGTCATGACGTGCTCGGTTTGCTGGATGCATTGCACATTGAGCGCGCGCATTTCTGCGGGTTGTCGATGGGCGGATTGATCGGTCAGTGGCTGGGGATCAACGCCGGCCATCGTCTGCATAAACTGATCGTCTGCAACACAGCAGCAAAAATCGGCGATCCGTCGGTGTGGAATCCACGCATCGAAACCGTGCTGCGCGATGGCGCGGCGGCGATGGTTGCCTTGCGTGATGCATCGGTTGCCCGTTGGTTTACCCCCGATTTTTCCGCGGCCCATCCGGCAGCGGCCACGCAGATCACCGACATGCTCGCGGCCACTTCGCCTGAAGGTTACGCAGCTAATTGTGCGGCGGTGCGTGATGCCGATTTCCGCGATCAACTGGCATCGATCAATGTACCGTTGCTGGTGATTGCCGGCACCGAAGATGCGGTGACCCCGCCGTCCGGTGGGCACTTTATTCAGGAGCATGTACGCGGCGCCGAGTACGCCGAGTTCTATGCGGCGCATCTGTCCAACGTGCAGGCCGGTGCCGATTTCAGTGATCGTGTGTTGGCGTTTTTGCAGGCTGAGTGAGGAAGTTTTTGTGGATGAGAAACAACGTTACGACGACGGCATGCAGGTTCGCCGCGCGGTGTTGGGCGATGCGCATGTTGACCGCAGCCTGACCACGCTGACCGAGTTCAACTCGGAGTTTCAGGAGATGATCACCCGGCATGCCTGGGGTGATATCTGGACACGTCCGGGCTTGCCTCGGCACACACGCAGTTTGATTACGATCGCCATGCTGATCGGCATGAACCGCGAAGGCGAGTTGAAACTGCATTTGCGCGCGGCGGCCAATAATGGAGTGAGCCGGGGCGAGATCAAGGAAGTGATCATGCAGAGCGCGATTTACTGCGGGATTCCGGCAGCGAATGCGACGTTTCATCTGGCGGAATCGGTGTGGGATGAGTTGGGTACCGAATCCCGGGAATAGTGGTTGCCCCTTCTGACGTCTTCGCGAGCAGGCTCGCTCCCACATGGGAATGCATTTCTCCTGTGGGAGCGAGCCTGCTCGCGAAAGCGGTAGTGGATGCGACGATCAAACCGTGGCGACAATAAATATCCGCTTGAACGCAAACAGCGTATGCCCATTCGCCTCCTGCGGATAATGCTTATGCACTCGCATCAGATAGTGATAGATAAACCGCGCCTGCTCCGCTGAATCCAGCGCCTGCATCACCGGTCGCAGTGCCGACACTTTTACCCAGTCATACACCGGCGATTTGCCGTCGACCACTTGCAACTGCTCGGTCTCCCAGATATCCAGCGAAGTGGTTAACGGTGCGAGCAAACGGTAGTAATCCTCCAGCGCCAATAACGGCTGCGCTGCCATGCGCTGGCGCAGTTCAGGCGTTCCCAATGGTGTGCCGCCGGGGCCGCCGTCTTCGAGGGTGTCGAGCATCAATCGATACCACAACGCATCACGCCAATCTGGCATGTGCGCAGCCAGGCAGCCGCCGGTATTCAATTGACCGAGCAGCTTGGGCAGCAACGTTTGATGACCATCGATGAAGTGCAGCACGGCGGCGGCAAGCAGCAGGTCTGCCGGTTTTTCGGGCTGCCAGTCGAGCAGGTCGCACTGCTGCCACAAAGCTTTGATCGGCAGGCACCGCGCCACTTCGAGCATTTGCGCGGAACTGTCGACGCCCAGCAACTGCGCACGTGGCCAACGTTTGGCCAACAGTTGCGTGGCAATGCCGGTGCCGCAACCGAGGTCATAAATGTGTTTGGGGTTTCGCAGGTTGACGCGGTCGAGCAGTTCGGTGACCGGGCGTTGCCTGAGGCGGGAAAACTGCTGGTACGCTTTGGCGTTCCAGTCGGGTGTGACGGTAAGTCGGGCGATCATGAGGCGGTCCTCTGCTGATCAACGGTGTCTTCCGATGACAACCTGGCTCACAACTGGGGGACCGACATCAACTAACGGAAGCGGGAAGGTTATTCACCTGAGTCCTTCAGGTTTGGTCACTTTACTCGCCGGCCGGCAAAGTGCCACTTCTCCTGACAAATGGCACGGTTCCCCTGTAGGAGCCGCCGCAGGCTGCGATCTTTTGACGTTGTTTCAAGATCAAAAGATCGCAGCCTGCGGCAGTTCCTACAGATACGCAGGGATCACTTCGATCAAATGCAGGCCTTCGCCGACCGAGCGCCATCAGGGGTGAAGGGGGGTTTACAGGAGGCTGATCGGGTAGCTGACGATCAAGCGGTTTTCATCGAACTCGTTGTTGCTGAAATCCCGGCGCATGGTCGAGTTGCGCCATCTGACGTTGAGGTCCTTGAGCGTGCCGCTCTGCACGGTGTAGCCCAGTTCCGATTCGCGGCCCCATTCCTTGCCGTCGGTGATGGTCCCGGTGTGCACATTGTCGCCGCTGATATAGCGGTTCATCAGGGTCAGGCCGGGAACGCCGAGGGCGGCGAAGTTGTAGTCGTGACGCAGTTGCCAGGAACGTTCTTGGGCATTGTCATAACTGGCGTTGTAGCTGTCGTTGGCCAAGGTGCCGCCGCTGGTGCCGTTGACGCGCATCCACGCACTGTCGCCAGTGAGTTTCTGCAGGCCGACGTAGAAGGTGTTGCCGCCGTATTTGGCGGAGAGCAGGCCCGACCAGGTCTTGTTGTCGAGATCGCCGGCACGGGCGCTGCCGTCATCCTTGCCGTAGAAAAAACCGAGGTTGGCGCCTAACGTCCAGTCGCCGATTGGCTGACTGTGGATCAGGTTGACGTATTGCTGGCTGTAGATGTCCTTGAGTTCGGCATTCCACACACCGATTTGTGTGCGTTTCTCGTTGAACACATATTCGCCGCCCTGGAAATTGAAGCGATCGGACGTGAACGCCGCTTTGCCGAACATCGACATGTCGCTCATGCTGCTGTCGTCGCGCGGGCTGTTGGCGCGGAACTGGCCGCCGTAGAGGGTCAGGCCATCGATTTCCTTCGAGGTGATCTGCCCGCCACGGAAGGTTTGCGGCAGTGAACGACCGTCGTCCGAACGCAGGATCGGCAACACCGGCATCCATTCGCCGACCTTCACTTCGGTCTGCGAGAGCTTGGCTTTAAAGGCGACGTTGATGCGGCCGAAGTTGTCCGCCGGACGACCGTCGTGATCCAGCGGCAACAATTGCGTGCCGCCCGTGCCTTTACCGCCATCGAGCTTCACCGAGTACAAACCCAGCACGTCCATGCCGAAGCCGACGGTGCCTTGGGTGAAACCGGACTTAGCGTCGAGGATGAAGCTCTGCGTCCACTCTTCAGCCTTGCCCTGAGCCTTGGTCGGGTTGGTGAAGTTACGGTTGATGTAAAAGTTGCGCAGGTTCAGGTTGACCTTGGCCCCTTCGATAAAACCGGCTTCTTCGGCCGCAGCGGGCAGCGCGATGCCGGCAAGGGCCAGGGCGATCAGCCCGGGAAATGCGTAAGGCGCGGGGGAGGTGGTCATAGCTGGAGTCTCTCTTGTTTTTTTAGGGCGAACGGCGGCGCTGCGGCCGTTTTCAGCGGTGCAGAAATACGATGGATTCAGGGGGCGGAGCGGCGGCGATCAGCCGGACGGAGCAGGGCGCGAGAGCATGGTGACGAACCTGTTGTTATTGGTTTTGTGGATCGAATGGTGCGGGGCGCGGATGTTCGGATTCAATTGGGAAACGCGGGTTCTGGGCGATTATCGAACGCAAGATTGAACCGGGTTTTGTGGTGAGTTTCAGGACCCTTTCGCGAGCAGGCTCGCTCCCACATTTGGAATGCGTTCCCCTGTGGGAGCGAGCCTGCTCGCGAAGGGGGCAGACCAGACAACACTACTTTCTGACAGGCAACAAAAAGCCCACCAATCGGTGGGCTCCTTGTATTCAGCAGATGATGATCAGAACAGCTTCATCTTCGGTGCTTCTTCTTTCAGCGGTTCGTTCTGCGCGGTTTGCGCATTCCAGCCGCCACCCAATGCCTTGTACAGGTTGACCGCACTGGTCAGCTGCGCGAGGCGGTCGGTGATCAGCGCTTGTTGGGCGCTGAACAACTGACGCTGGGCATCGAGGAAGGTCAGGTTGCTGTCGACACCGATGCGGTAACGACGCTCGGCCAGGCGGTAGTAATCCTGGTTGGCCTGCACGAAGTCACGTTGCGCTTGCAGCTGCTCGGTGTAGGTCTGACGCGCGGCGAGGCCGTCGGCGACTTCCTGGAAGGCCGTTTGAATGGACTTCTCGTAGTTCGCCACATCAATGTCTTTCTGGATCTTCGCCGCGTCGAGGCTGGCGCGCAGGCTGCCGGCGTTGAAGATCGGCAGGTTGATCTGCGGCGAGAACAGCCATGTCCCCGAACCACCCTTGAACAGGCCGGACAGGTCCGGGCTCAAGCTACCCGCGTTGGCGGTCAGGCTGATGCTCGGGAAGAACGCTGCACGCGCCGCACCGATGTTGGCATTGGCGGCTTTCAGGTTGTACTCGGCCTGGAGGATGTCCGGACGACGCTGCAGCAGGTCCGATGGCAGACCGGCCGGCACGTCGCTGAGCAGGTCGTCAGCCAGCGGTTTGGCCGCTTGCAGGTTGGCCGGGATACCGGTGCCGAGCAGCAGGGTCAGGCTGTTTTCGTCCTGAGCCACCTGGCGGGTGTACTTGGCCAGTTGTGCACGGGCGTTTTCCACCGACGTACGCGACTGCGCCAGATCCAGTGCCGAGGCGACACCGACTTCGTTGCTGCGGCTGGTCAGCTTGTAGCTTTCTTCAAAGGCACCGAGGGTGTCTTGAGTCAGCTTGAGCAGTTCCTTGTCCGCTTGCCAGGTCAGATAAGCATTGGCGACGCTGGCGACCAGACTGATCTGGGTGCTGCGACGGGCTTCTTCCGTGGCGAAGTATTGTTGCAACGCTTGTTCGCTCAGGCTGCGAACCCGACCGAACAGGTCGAGTTCGTAGGCGCTGATGCCGACAGTCGCGGAGTAGGAGCTGGTGATGCCCGCTTCACCGGTCTGCGAGGCACGCGCCGGAACCCGCTGACGGCTGCCGCTGGCATTGGCCGAAACCGCCGGGAACAGGTCGGCACGCTGGATGCGGTATTGAGCCGCGTAAGCGTCGATGTTCAGCGCCGCGACACGCAGGTCGCGGTTGTTTTCCAGCGAAACCTGGATCAGCTGTTGCAGGGCCGGGTCATGGAAAAACTGCTTCCAGCCCTGCTCGGCAGCGGCCTGCGCCGGTGCCTGGGCCGGCGAGTACGCCGGCCCCTGCGGGTACTGGCCTGCGACCGGAGCCTCAGGCTGCTGATAATCAGGTATCAGCGAGCAACCGCTCAGCACGAAGGCGGCGACTGCGATGGAGAGTAGCGACTTGCTCATTGGCCAGCCTCTTTAGGAGTTTCTTTAGTGTCGCCTTCCTGGTCGGCATTCTTGCGCTGACCGATGGACGAAACCGTGACGAAGAACAGTGGGACCCAGAAGATCGCCAGGATCGTGGCTGTGAGCATACCGCCAATCACGCCCGTACCGATCGCATGTTGACTGCCCGAACCGGCGCCGGTGGAGATCGCCAACGGTACAACACCGAGGACGAAGGCCAGCGACGTCATGATGATCGGTCGCAGACGCATGCGGCAGGCTTCGATCGCCGCGTCACGCAGGCTGCGTCCCTGTTCATGCAGTTCCTTGGCGAACTCGACGATCAGAATGGCGTTTTTAGCTGCCAGACCGATGGTCGTCAACAGGCCCACCTGGAAGTACACGTCGTTGGACAGACCGCGCAGGCTGGTGGCCATCAGAGCACCAATGATCCCCAGCGGCACCACGAGCATGACCGCGATCGGAATCGACCAGCTTTCATACAACGCCGCCAGACACAGGAACACCATCAGCAGCGACAGGGCGTACAGCGCTGGCGCTTGCGAGCCGGACAGACGTTCCTCGTAGGACAGACCGGTCCAGGAGATACCGACACCGGCCGGCAACTTCTTGGCAATCGCTTCGACTTCGGCCATCGCTTCACCGGTGGAATAACCCGGCGCCGGAGAACCGAGCACCTCCATCGCTTCCACGCCGTTATAACGGGCCAGTTTCGGCGAACCGTAGATCCACTCGCCCTTGGCGAAGGCGGAGAACGGCACCATGGTCCCGACGTTGTTGCGCACGTACCACTTCTTCAAGTCTTCAGGGCTCATGCGAGCACCGGCCTGACCTTGCACGTAAACCTTCTTCACCCGACCACGGTCGATGAAGTCGTTGACGTAGCTACTACCGAAGGAGATCGACAGCGTGCTGTTGATGTCGGAGAGGCTCAAGCCAAGGGCCTGGGCTTTCTCGTCATCGATTTCCAGATGGTATTGCGGCTCGTCGTTCAGGCCGTTCGGACGCACCTGATAGAGCACTTTGCTCTGCGCTGCCAGACCGAGGAACTGGTTACGCGCTTCCATCAGTTTTTCGTGACCGATACCGGCACGATCCTGCAGGAACACGTCGAAACCTGTGGCGTTACCCAACTCCAGTACGGCTGGCGGAGCGAAGGCAAACACCATCGCATCGCGGAAACTGAAGAAGTGTTGCTGGGCACGCTGCGCCAGGGCAAACACGCTGTTACCCGCGTCACGCTCGCCCCACGGTTTGAGCATGATGAACGCCAGACCCGAACTCTGACCACGACCGGCGAAGTTGAAGCCGTTCACGGTGAACACCGAGGACACGGCACCCGCTTCTTTATCCAGCAGGTAGGAACGCATCTCGTCGATCACCACTTGGGTGCGTTCGGCGCTGGAGCCGGCCGGGGTTTGCACCTGAGCGAACAATACGCCCTGGTCTTCTTCCGGCAGGAATGCAGTTGGAATGCGGGTGAACAGCCAGATCATGCCGACGACGATCAGCAAGTACGCCAGCAGATACGGCGCCTTGCGTTGCAGCATGTTGCCAACACCGCGCTCATAGCTTCTGACACCGCGGTCGAAGTTACGGTTGAACCAGCCGAAGAAACCTTTTTTCGGCGTGCCGTGCTCACCTTTCGCAATCGGCTTGAGCATGGTGGCGCACAGCGCCGGGGTGAAGATCAGTGCAACCAGTACCGACAGGGCCATGGCCGAGACGATGGTGATCGAGAACTGCTTGTAGATCACACCGGTAGAGCCGCTGAAGAACGCCATCGGCAGCAATACCGCCGACAGAACAAGGGCGATACCGACCAGTGCGCCCTGGATCTGGCCCATGGACTTTTTGGTCGCTTCCTTCGGTGACAGGCCTTCCTCGGCCATCACCCGCTCGACGTTTTCCACCACGACGATGGCGTCGTCCACCAGCAAACCGATGGCCAGCACCATACCGAACATGGTCAGGGTGTTGATGCTGAAACCGGCGGCGGCGAGGATGCCGAATGTACCGAGCAATACCACCGGCACGGTCATCGTGGTGATGACGGTAGCGCGGAAGTTCTGCAGGAACAGGAACATCACCAGGAACACCAGCACGATCGCTTCGACCAGGGTTTCAACCACACCCTTGATCGACTCGGTCACTACCGGAGTGGTGTCATACGGGAACACCACTTCCATGCCTTGCGGGAAGAACGGCTTGAGGTCGTCAATCGTCTTGCGCAGCGCTTTGGCGGTGTCGAGAGCGTTGGCACCGTTGGCCAGTTTTACCGCCAGACCGGAAGCCGGGCTGCCGTTGAACTGGGCGGAAATGCTCGAGTTCTCACCACCCAGGCCGACATCAGCGACGTCGCCGACACGTACTTGCGAACCGTCCTGGTTGACCTTCAGCAGAATCGCCTTGAACTGCTCGGCAGTCTGCAGACGGGTCTTGCCGATAATCGTGGCGTTCAGTTGCTGGCCAGGCAGCGCCGGCAAACCGCCGAGCTGACCGGACGAGACTTGAACGTTCTGCGCCGAGATCGCGGTGCTGACGTCAGACGGGGTCAGGTTGTACTTGTTCAACTTGGCCGGGTCGAGCCAGATACGCATTGCGTACTGGGCACCGAAGACCTGGAAGTCACCGACGCCGGCAGTCCGCGAGATCGGATCCTGCATGTTCGACACGATGTAGTTGGACAGGTCGTCCTTGTTCATGCTGCCGTCGCGCGACACCACGCCGATCACTAGGAGGAAGTTTTTCACTGCCTTGGTTACACGGATACCTTGTTGCTGCACTTCCTGCGGCAACAGCGGGGTGGCCAGGTTCAGCTTGTTCTGAACCTGTACCTGCGCGGTGTCGGAGTTGGTGCCTTGCTCGAAGGTCGCGGTGATGGTCATGCTGCCGTCGGAGTTACTTTCCGAGGACACATAACGCAGGTTGTCGATACCGTTGAGCTGCTGCTCGATCACCTGGACCACGGTGTCCTGCACGGTTTGCGCCGAAGCGCCCGGGTAGGTCACGGAGATCGCAATGGCCGGTGGCGCAATGCTCGGGTACTGGTTGATCGGCAATTTCAGGATCGAAAGTGCCCCGACCAGCATGATCACCAGGGCAATTACCCAGGCGAAAATCGGACGGTCGATGAAGAATTTTGACATGAGTTACTCCCCTTTGCCGCCAGCGGCTTTGTCAGCTGCCTGAGCGGGGGCCGGGTTCTTTTTGCCCACGTTGGTGGCTTCGGTCGGATTCACCTGCACACCTGGGCGCACGTATTGCAGCCCTTCGGTGATCAGACGATCGCCCGCTTTCAAGCCGTCTTCGATCAGCCACTGGCTGCCGACGGTGCGGCTGGCCTTGAGCTGACGCAGCTCGACCTTGTTGTCGGCGCCGACGACCAGAGCGGTCGGCGTGCCTTTGAGGTCGCGAGTCACGCCTTGCTGCGGTGCCAGAATGGCGGCAGCGTTGACGCCTGCCTGCAACTGGGCGCGGACGAACATGCCCGGCAGCAGGGTGTGATCCGGGTTCGGGAACACCGCACGCAGGGTCACCGAGCCGGTAGTCGGGTCAACCGTCACTTCGGAGAATTCCAGCTTACCGTCGAGTTTGTACAGGCTGCCGTCTTCCAGCGTCAGCTTGACCGCTGCCGAGTTGTCGCCGGATTTCTGCAGGCGGCCGCTTTCCAGCTCGCGGCGCAGTTCCAGCAGCTCAACCGAGGATTGCGTCACGTCGACGTAGATCGGGTCCAGCTGCTGGATCACGGCCATGGCGTCGGTTTGGCCATTGCTGACCAAGGCACCTTCAGTGACCGAAGAACGGCCAATGCGCCCGGAGATCGGCGCGTAAACCTTGGTGTAACGGACATTGATCTGCGCGCTCTGCAAGGACGCTTCCGATTGCAGACGGTTGGACACGGCGGTGTCGTATTCCTGACGGCTCACGGCCTGTTCATCGACCAGTTGCTTGTAGCGATCAGAGATCGACTTGGTCGAACGCAGGTTGGCTTCGGCGCTTTTCAGGGTTGCTTCATAGACCGACGGATCGATCTGATACAGCTGTTGGCCGGCTTTGACATCGCCGCCTTCCTTGAACAGACGCTTGAGGATGATGCCGTTGACCTGTGGTCGCACTTCCGCGATGCGGAATGCACTGGTGCGACCCGGCAGTTCCGACGTGAGGGTGAAGGCTTGTGGTTGCAGGGTGACGACGCCGACCTGAGGAGGCGGAGCGGCCGGTGCCGCTTCTTCCTTTTTACATCCGCTGAGCAGCGATGCCAGGGCGACGGCAGTGACCAGAGCGGTAACAGCTGGCTTGAATTGCATGAAGATCCTCGGGTCAGGCGCGCAAAAAGCGCACAAGAAGTGTGGAAGGGTAAAAAAATGCTGCCGGGTGGATAAGTAGCTTGCTAAGGAATATACTTACGTTCATGGTTGTTTGTAAATACCTTGGCTTCGTACCCACCCTGTTACAAAAGTCGTTGCAAGGTTTGAAATTGTAGGCCGGGGAACCGATTCACGAGAGATCGCCCCCTCTTTATTCAGCGGATATTCAGCCATCCCTGAAACATCCTGTTTGAGGTTTTACTGCCATGGTCCGTCGTACCAAAGAGGAAGCTCAAGAAACTCGCAGCCAGATCCTGGAAGCGGCAGAGAAAGCCTTTTATGAAAGGGGCGTCGCTCGTACGACGTTGGCGGACATCGCGACCATGGCCGGTGTCACCCGGGGCGCTATCTATTGGCATTTCAGCAACAAGGCCGATCTGGTCCAGGCCATGCTCGACAGCCTGCATGAGCCGCTGGATGAGCTGGCCAAGGCCAGTGAGAGCGAGGACGAACTCAATCCGTTGGGCTGCATGCGCAAATTGCTGATTCATTTGTTTCATCAAGTTGCGCTGGACCCGAAAACCCGGCGTATCAACGAAATTCTGTTTCATAAGTGCGAGTTCACCGATGAAATGTGCGATCTGCGCCAGCAGCGCCGGGCGGCCAGTCTCGATTGCAATCTGCGTATCGGGCTGACCCTGCGTAATGCGGTGAATCGCGGCCAGTTGCCGGAAGATCTCGACACTGCCCGTGCGGCCATCAGCATTCATGCTTATATCGATGGCCTTCTGTATGGATGGCTTCTGGCGCCGGACAGCTTTGAGCTGCATGCCGAGGCCGAGCGTTGGGTCGATACAGGGTTGGATATGCTGCGCCTGAGCCCCAGCCTGCGCAAATGAAACAAAATGCGTAATTGGCACAGCTTATGTCAATTGGCCTGCTTTTATATATGTTCGCGGTGCGGGAGTTTATACGTAGCGAGCTACGCATTTTGTAGGGAATTTGTGTCGTCTGTGTGAATGAGTGTGAGCCGCTTGCCCTCACCCTAACCCTCTCCCAGAGGGAGAGGGCACTGACCGAGGTGTTCTTTCGAAGTACGCCGACCTGAAATATCCGGTTGAACTCCGAATTTGAAAACTATACAAATCGGCTCCCTCTCCCTCGGGAGAGGGCTGGGCGGGCGGCGTTCCGATGAGGGGCTACACACTAAAGCGCGCAACCACTCTCCAGACGAACACAAAAAAGCCCCCGACTCTCACAAGTCGGGGGCTTTTGCGTTTCTGCTGCCTTGTACTGAATAGCGCTTACAGCGTCGGGTAGTCGATATAACCGACCGGGCCTTTCGCGTAGAACAGCTCCGGACGCGCATCATTCAACGGCGCATCCGCCTTCAAACGAGCTGGCAGGTCCGGGTTGGCAATGAATGGCACACCGAAGGCGACGGCGTCAGCCTTGCCGCTGGCCAGCCATGCATTGGCGCTGTCCTTGGTGAATTTTTCGTTGGCGATGTACGGGCCGCCGAAAGCTTCTTTCAATTGTGGGCCGAGGCTGTCAGCGCCTTCTTTCTCGCGGGAGCAGATGAACGCGATGCCGCGTTTGCCCAGCTCACGAGCAACGTAGGTGAAGGTTTCCGCCAGGTTGTCATCGCCCATGTCGTGGGAGTCGGCGCGCGGTGCCAGGTGCACACCAACACGGCCAGCGCCCCAGACTTCGATCGCTGCGTCAGTCACTTCCAGCAGCAGGCGTGCACGGTTTTCCAGGGAGCCGCCGTAGTTGTCGGTGCGCTGGTTGGTGCTGCTTTGCAGGAACTGGTCGAGCAGGTAACCGTTGGCGCCGTGGATTTCCACGCCGTCGAAACCGGCTGCTTTGGCGTTCTCGGCACCGGTGCGGTAGGCGTCGACGATGTCGGCGATCTCAGCGGTTTCCAGTGCCCGCGGGGTTGGGTAGTCGGCCATTGGACGCACCAGGCTGACGTGACCTTTAGGCTGGATGGCGCTCGGCGCAACCGGCGCTTCACCGTTCAGGTACGACGGATGAGAAACCCGGCCGACGTGCCACAGTTGCAGGAAGATCTTGCCGCCAGCGCCGTGAATGGCTTTGGTTACGTTGGACCAGCCGCGCACTTGATCGTTGGACCAGATGCCCGGGGTGTCCGGGTAGCCGACGCCCATTGGCGTGACCGAAGTGGCTTCGCTGAGGATCAGGCCGGCAGAGGCACGTTGTACGTAGTACTCGGCCATCAGTGCGTTTGGCACGCGTCCTTCGTCAGCGCGGCAGCGGGTCAGCGGCGCCATGATGATGCGGTTGGCCAGCTCGACGTCGCCCAGTTTGATCGGATCGAAAATAGTTGCCATGTCTACAACCCTCGTAAGTGAAAATTAATCAGTTGGTAGCAGGGGCCAGATCGGCATCGCCGTTCTGACGGAAAGTAATCAGCGTCACCAGCAAGGCGAGCACCGCGAGGGCCGCCGCTGCGAGCGGCACACTGGTCAGGCCGAAGCCATGGGCGATGACGCTGCCGCCGACCCAGGCGCCGAGGGCGTTGCCGACGTTGAACGCGCCGATGTTCAGGGTCGAGACCAGGTTCGGCGCAGCTTTGCCGAAGGTCACGACGTTGATTTGCAGTGCCGGCACTGCGGCGAACGAGGCGGTGGCCCAGAGGAACAGGGTGATTTCAGTCGGGATCAGCGCGACGCTGGTCCAGCTCAGCACGGTGGACACCACCGCCATCGCCACGAAAACGCCGATCAGTGTGGCGCCGAGGCGCTTGTCGGCCAGTTTGCCGCCGATGATGTTGCCGACGGTCAGGCCGAGGCCGATCAGCAGCAGGGTCCAGGTCACGCCTTTTGGCGAAACACCAGTGACATCGCCGAGCAGCGGTGCGACGTAGGTAAAGAGAGTGAACATCGACGCGGCGAACAGCGCGGTCATGCTCAGCGACAACCAGATCCCCGCGCCTTTGAGGGCCGCCAGTTCGGCGCGCATGTCGAGTTTCTCCTCATCACGCTTGGCCGGCAGGAAGCGGATCAGGCCGATCAGCGCGATCACGCCAATGACCGTCACCGCCCAGAAAGTCGAACGCCAGCCGGCTTCCTGACCCAGCGCGGTGCCCAGTGGCACGCCGAGAACGTTGGCCAGGGTCAGACCGGTGAACATCAAAGCCACTGCCGAAGCACGTTTGTTGGCTGGCACCAGATTGGCCGCCACCACCGAACCGATCCCGAAGAAGGCACCGTGGCACAGCGCGGTGACTACCCGGGCGATCATCAATACGTTGTAATCACTGGCCAGTGCGCAGAGCAGGTTGCCGACAATGAAAATGCCCATCAATGCCACCAGTGCTGCCTTGCGCGGCAACTTCGCGGTGGCCAGTGCCATGAACGGCGCACCGATGGCCACGCCCAGGGCATACCCGGTCACCAGCCAGCCAGCGCCGGGGATCGATACACCGAGGTCGGCCGCCACATCAGGCAGCAAGCCCATGATGACGAATTCGGTGGTGCCGATGGCGAAAGCGCTCAAGGCGAGTATGAGAAGCGAAAGGGGCATGCGGGGTTCCTTGTCGGCTGGCTGACGTTAAGGGTCAGAGCTCTTTACTGAGGGTGCTGAGGAACGCCTGAATCACGTCCTCGTTACGTTTGAAAAAATGCCACTGACCCGCCTTCTGGCTGCTGATCAGGCCGGCGCGTTGCAGCGTCGCCAGATGCGCGGAAACGGTCGACTGCGACAGGCCGCAGCGTTGGTCGATCTGTCCGGCACAAATGCCGTACTCGTGGTTGTGCAGCTGTTCTGGAAACTCGGCTTTGGGGTCTTTCAACCAGTTGAGAATGTCTCGTCGTACTGGATGCGCCAGGGCTTTTATTATTTCGTCGAGGTCAAGGTTCATGGCTGGGTGCTCGTGATGTGTACAACGCTATATCGCGATGAGGCGAACTTTAAATCGGAATTTCGCGATATACCAATATGATTTTGATCTGACGGCAGAACAAATCGGTATATCGGGTTATAACGATATGATGGTGTGAGGATTGCAGGGCGCGGTGCTAAGCTGCGCCCATGAACTATCTCGCACATTTGCACCTCGGTGGCCAGCGCCCCGGTCAATTACTCGGCAGCCTGTATGGCGATTTCGTCAAAGGTCGGCTGCAAGGGCAGTTTGCGCCGGAGGTGGAAGCGGCCATTCAACTGCATCGACGGATTGACGTATTCACCGATCGCCATCCGTTGGTGGACATCGCATTGGGGCGATTTACCGAGACACGGCGGCGTTACGCCGGGATCGTCATCGATGTGTTTTTCGACCATTGCCTGGCGCGGGACTGGCGGATGTACGCCGATCAGCCGCTGGAGGTCTTTACCGCTGACGTTTATCGGGTGCTGACCCATGAACGGCAGTTGCCCGAGCGACTGGCGAAGATTGCGCCGCACATGGTTGCCAATGACTGGCTGGGTTCGTACCAGGAGTTTGAAGTGCTGGAGCAGGTGCTGCGCGGCATCTCGCGGCGGTTGAGCCGACCGGAGGAACTGGCGGGGGCGATGCACGAGTTGCGGCGGTTGTATGAGCCGCTCAGTGAAGACTTCCGGCTCTTCTACCCACAACTCCAGGACTTCGCACAAAACCACGAATCACTAGAGATCTAAATGTGGGAGCGAGCCTGCTCGCGAAGGCGGCGTCTCGTTCAGCATGTATGTTGGCTGAGACACCGCTTTCGCGAGCAGGCTCGCTCCCACAGGGGAGATGTGTGTTTTCAGGCGGCGATCAGTGCGCCTGCGCGACGTGGTTCGGCCGGTTTCGCAACTTCGCCAAACAACGCTTTCTGCACCGCCTGCTGCGCCTCGAACGCCAGCGCCGCGCGCTCGCGGCCCTGGCAGGCCATCGGCTTGAGCAGGTGCACTTCGACATCGCCACAATCATTGCTGAACAGACGCATCAGGTGCGACAACAAGTCATCGTCACCTATGAACGGCGCCAGCGTATCGATCTCGCCATCGCGCAGATAACGAATCGCCACCGGTTGCAGCATCACCTCGGAATCAATCGCCGCCGCCAGCAAGCGACCATGAAAGGTGCGCAGCGAACGGCCGTCGGTGGTGGTGCCTTCCGGGAACATCAGCAGCGCATGTTCGGTTTGCAGGTGACGGGTCATCTGCTTGCGGATCAACTGGCTGTCGCCTGAACCGCGACGAATGAACAAGCTGCCAGCCTTGGCCGCGAGCCAACCGGCCACCGGCCAGGTGCGCACTTCGGCCTTGGACAGAAACGACAGCGGCGTGAGCATGCCCAGCAGCGGAATATCAGTCCACGACACATGGTTGCTGACCCACAGCATGGGCTGTTTCGGCAGCTCGCCGTGCACGCTTACTCTAAAGGGCAGGGCGTTGCTCAGGCGCGCCATGAAGAAGCGCGACCAGCGCTGACGGCGTTCCATCGAATGTGCCAGGCCAATGCGTTCAAATACGCCGAAGACGCTGGCCATGGTCAATCCCAGCGACACCACCAACAGCACTCGCGCGATTCGCGCGTACACCCGCAGCCGGCTCATTACACGGCCGCCTTAAAGTGCTTGGCGTAACGCGGGCAGAGTTCGTCGCGCTTGAGCAGGATGAACACGTCGGCGACCTGGAAGTCTTCATCCCAGCATGGCTCGCCGCAGATCTTCGCGCCCAGGCGCATATAAGCCTTGAGCAGCGGTGGCATTTCAGCGATGACGTTGGAGGGAATATCCAGCGTCGGCAGCGGCTTTTTCGGCTCGGCGCGCAGGTGTTCGGTGCACAGATAACGTTCGCGCAGGCGCTGCATGATCGCGTGGGCCTGAATGCCACCGTCTTGCATCGGAATGCTCGCGCAACCCATCAAATAACTGTAGCCACCCTGATTCAGCACTTCGGCGAGTTCGCCCCACAGCACCGCAATCGTTCCGCCGTTACGGTAGGCCGGATCGACGCAGGTACGACCGATTTCGAGGATCGGGCCTTGCAGATGCGCCAATCCATGCAAACTGAATTCTTCTTCGCTGTAGAACTTGCCCAGGCTGCTGGCGGCGGTGTGATCGAGCAGACGGGTGGTCGCTACCAAGCGGCCAGTGTTCAAGTCACGCACGCCAATATGGCTGCAGTGAACATCATAATCATCCATGTCCAGACCCAGTTCCGCGCCCTTCAGCTTGGCGTTGAACTCGCCGCTGAAGACGTTGAATCGCAAAGCCTGGGCTTGCTGCAAGGCTTCGGCGCCGATCAGGCGTTCGGCTTGCAGGCGGCGTTCATTGCCGGTGTCGCTGATGCGGGCGATCTGAGTCATGTGAATCTCCGTACGGGCCTTTAACCCGTCGTGGGTTGCAGCCGATCGACTTTCTTTATGCAGCCGTGTTGTGCAAAGTCAGGCTATGTAGCCCCGGTGTCATCGCCATGAACGTTCGGTGATGCTTATATGACAGCCCACGAGGAGCCTCTTATGCCCTGGCCAGATCTGCTGCAAAGTCGCCAACGATTGCCCGCCGTCGCTGACCTTGCCGAAGGTTTTGCGACGTTGTTGCACCAACTGGGCAGCGTCACGCCGTTCGAGTTGGCGGTGGCGGGTGGGCGGCGGATGGCGACGCCGGGCTTGGCGTTTCTGGTCGGTTATCAGGCGGCGTTGCGCATGTTGTGGCCGAGTGCGCCGCTGAGCCTTGGCGCGTTGTGTGCGACCGAACAGCGCAGTCTGCGACCTGCCGACATGCACACGCGGTTGACCGATTTACGGTTGAGTGGCCGCAAGGATTTCGTCACCGCTGGCGATGCCGCGGACTGGTTGTTGATTGCTGCGCGCAGTGAAGAGCCCGGTGCAACGCCGCGTTTGAGTCTGGCCGTGGTCTATCCCGGCGAGCCCGGTGTCACCGTGGAAAAACTGCCGGCACTGCCGTTGATGCCGGACATCAGTCATGGTCGATTGCACCTTGATGGCGCGTTGTGCGAGTTGCTCGCCGGCGATGGTTGGGACGCTTACGTGAAGCCGTTTCGCACCCTTGAAGATGTCTATGTGTTGAGCGCGATGACGGCGTGGTTGTATGGCGTCGGGCAGGACAGCGATTGGCCGCAGGCGCTGCAATTGCGTTTGCTGGCGCTGTTGGCCGGATGCGCCGAGGCCAGTCGGCAACCGCCAAACAATCCGGCGGGGCATGTGTTGTTGGCTGGGTTGTTTGCGCAGTTTGAATCGTTGAAACCGGAGATCGATCAAGTGTTGGCCGGCGGCAATCCGGAGTGGGCGGCGATGTGGCAGCGCGATCAGTCGGTGATGCAACTGGCTTCGGGGGCCAGGGCCAAGCGGCTAGCCAAGGCCTTGGCGCAGGCCTGACCGGCCTCTTCGCGAGCAGGCTCGCTCCCACAGTTAACCGAGTTTCTTCAGTTGAAAGGCGATCAAACTGTAGGAGCGAGCCTGCTCGCGAAGGCGGCCTCAACATCACCACACATCTGTCATCTACTGCGGCTAGTCTCAGCAGGTTCTCCCCTAGAGCCCTCACCATGTTCAAAGGCCTGTTCCTGTTTCTGCTGCTGATCAGCTTCACGGTTCAAGCCTCCAATGAGCAGTGGCCCGGCGAGCAATGGCCGGTCGGCCCTCAGATCAAGGTGATTAAAGACCTTGAAGCCTATGCCTTCCCACCCCGCGATGACAGCACCCGCCAGGGCATCCGCACCGATGCGCTGCTGATCATCCGCGACGGCCAGATCATCTACGAGCGCTACGCCGGCCCAACCAGCGCGCAAACCCCACACCTGACCTGGTCGATCAGCAAAAGCCTGCTGGCCGCCGTCCTCGGTGTGGCGTACGGCGAAGGCCTGTTCAAACTCGAAGATCCCGCTGCAAAGTTCTACCCGTCACTGGCTAAACACCCGGAGATAAAGATCGCCGACCTGCTGCACTGGGCCTCCGGCATCGACTGGCAAGAAGACTACGAATACGCGCCGCTGAAATCCTCGGTGGTGGCAATGCTCTACACCCGTGGTCATCGCGATATGGCCGCGTTCACTGCCGAGCACGACAGTTATGCCACGCCGGGGCAGGCGTTCCGTTACTCCAGCGGCGACAGCAATCTGCTCGCCGCCGCACTGAAAAACATCGTTGGCCCGCAGCGCTATCCCGACTATCCGTGGGCTGCTTTGTTTGAGCCTCTGGGCATTCGTCACGCCGTGTGGGAAACCGATGCCAACGGCACCTTTGTCGCCTCGTCTTACGCCTATCTCTCTGCGCGGGATCTGGCGCGGGTCGGGCTGCTGATGGCTCGTGATGGACGCTGGGATGACCAGCAGTTGCTGCCCAAGGATTGGGTGGCGTTCAACCAAACACCCTTCAAGGGTTACAAGGCCCATCAGGACGAAGCCGTGCCCGGCGGACAGTGGTGGCTCAATCGAGCGGTAGATGGCGCGGAGTCTCCGTGGCCCGAGGCGCCGCCCGATACCTTCGCTGCCCTCGGCCATTGGGGGCAGGCGCTGTATGTGATTCCCAGCGAGAAACTGGTGATCGTGCGTTATGGCGATGATCGCGATGGCAGCTACCGACATAACGAGTTGCTCAAACGTGTGCTGAAGGCGGTGCGGCCATGAAGCGCTTTTTGCTGTTGCTGCTAGTTCTTCTGCTGGGCTGGATTGTCTACGAACGTGAAAATTTGTGGGCCTTCCCGGACATCATCAGCGCCTACACCGCCAAGGAATATTGTTCGTGCCGCTACGTGATGAACAACGATGCCAAGTATTGCCGTGGCTACGTAAAACAATGGCTGCCAACCAGCGCATTCACCGATGACCCCGCCAGTAAAACCATCACCGTCAGCGGCATGGGGCGCAGCCACCGCGCCCAGTGGCAAAGCGAACGCCAGGGCTGCCGCCTCAATCCCTGATCACACCCAATCCCTTGTAGGAGCAAGGCTTGCCCGCGATTGGGCCGGCACAGGCAATATCTTCGGTGACTGACAATACGCTATCGCGAGCAGGCTCACTCCTACAGAGTTCGATCTTCGGTTTGCAATAACCGTGAGGACAGTTAAGGTTCGTGCAGGTTTATCGCCCCCACGAGTCCTCAATGTTCAACCGCTCCCTCATTGCATCCCTGTCCAGCCTGCTGCTGGCCGCCGTCGCGCTGCCGGTGCAAGCCAATTGGTATCTCGACGGCGAGTCATCGCGGCTGTCGTTCGTCAGCACAAAAAACGCCAATATTTCCGAGGTGCAGCGCTTTCTGGTGCTGCACGGCAAGGTCGACCCCGACGGTCGCGCCGAAGTCGAAGTCGAGCTGGACTCGATCAACAGCGGCATCCCCCTGCGCGACGAGCGCATGCGCAAAGAGCTGTTCCAGATTGAGCAATTCCCCGAAGCGACCATCACCACGCAGATCGACCTGCGTCCGATCAACGACCTGGCCCCCGGCGCGCAACTTGAACTGCGCCTGCCGCTGACCGTAAACCTGCACGGCAAACAACATCAATACCCGGCAGAGCTGTTGGCGACCCGCCTCGATGACCGACGCTTTCAAGTGGTGACGCTGGAGCCAGTGGTGCTCAACGCCGAGGATTTCGACCTCGCGCCGGGGCTGGAAAACTTGCGCAAACTGGCCGGTTTGTCGGCCATCAGTCTGTCGGTGCCGGTGGGTGCGGTGCTGATCTTCACGGCGCGCTGACATGCGCGGCGCGGTGTTCCCGTGGCGTGACGGCAACCGGTTCGAGTTATTGATCGACGGCCCGCAATTCTTCCCGCGCATGCTTGAGCAGATTCTCGGCGCCCAGGAGCAGATAGAGCTTGAGCTGTACCTGGTCGAGGCCGGCGCCTGTGCCGAAACCATCGTGCAGGCGCTGGTGGTGGCCGCCGAGCGGGGCGTGCGCGTGCGTTGCCTGTTCGATGATTACGGCAGTCTCGCGTTTACCCTCACGCTGCGTCAGCGCCTGGTCAATGCCGGGGTCGAACTGCGTTTCTACAATCGGCTGAACTGGCGGCGCTGGGTCGGTAATTTCTATCGTGATCACCGCAAGTTGCTGCTGATCGATCAGCGTCTGGCGATGGTTGGCGGCACTGGCGTTACCGATGAGTTCTGGACGCCGGGCCACGACACCAGCGAATGGCACGAAGTGATGGTCGAGATCAGCGGCCCGCTGGTGATCGACTGGCAATTGCTGTTCGACCGCCAATGGATCGCCAACCGCTATCGTCGTGCCTGGCGCCCGGCCGCGCATTTTGGGCTGCCGCGCTTACCGCGCACGCCGGACAAGGGCGAAGGCATGGGCCGCGTGGCTTACGCTGATGCCCGCCAGCATCGGGATATTCTGCAATCGCTGTTCCGCGCCTTGAACAGCGGGCAGCAACGCATCTGGATGGCCACGCCGTATTTCCTGCCAACCTGGAAAATTCGCCGCTCACTGCGCAAGGCGGCCGCGCGCGGTGTCGACGTACGCTTATTGCTGACCGGGCCGCGCACCGATCACCCGTCAGTGCGTTACGCCGGGCATCGCTATTACCCGCGACTGCTCAAGGCCGGGGTACAGATCTTCGAATACCAGCCGTGCTTCCTGCACCTGAAAATGGTGCTGGTGGACGATTGGGTGAGCATCGGTTCGTGCAACTTCGATCACTGGAATTTGCGCTTCAATCTGGAGGCGAACCTGGAGGCACTGGACCCGTCGTTGACGGCAGCGGTGCAAGCGAGTTTTGTGAAGGACTTCGGACTGAGCCAGTTGGTGAGTCTGGAGGCGTGGCAGCGCCGGCCGTTGTGGCGGCGGGTGAAGCAGCGGATCTGGGGCTGGGTGGATCGGGTGGTGGTCAATATCCTCGACCGCCGCGGCTAAAGATCGATTTTGAATACACACTGAATCCAATGTGGGAGCGAGCCTGCTCGCGAAGGCGGTGTGTCAGTCAGCAATTGTTTATCTGAAAGACCGCTTTCGCGAGCAGGCTCGCTCCCACAGGTGTTTTGCGGTGTGCTCGCTGTTACAGCAGTTCGAAGCTCTGCTGCGTCACGTCCTGCGAATCCAGGCCGATCTGCACGTTGAACTTGCCAGGTTCGGCCGCGTATTTGAGCTGGGCGTTGTAGAACTTCAGGTCATCCTCGCTGATGGTGAAGTGCACGACTTTCTGTTCGCCGGCCTTGAGCAGGATTTTCTGGAAGTTCTTCAGTTCTTTTACCGGGCGGATCATCGAACCGGTGACGTCCTGAATGTACAACTGCACCACGGTTTCGCCGTCCCGCTTGCCGGTGTTTTTCACCATGACGCTGGCGTCGAGCTTGCCGGTGGCGTTCAGCGTGGTCGACGACAGCGCCATGTCGCTCAGGGCAAAGTCGGTGTAGCTCAGACCATAACCGAACGGGAACAGCGGCCCAGTCGTGTCATCGAAATACTGCGAGGTGTAGTTGCCCGGTTTGCCCGGCGTGAACGGCCGGCCAATGCTCAGGTGGTTGTAGTACGTCGGGATCTGGCCCACGGAACGCGGGAACGTCACCGGCAGTTTGCCCGACGGGTTGTAGTCGCCGAACAGCACGTCGGCGATGGCGTTGCCGCCCTCGGTGCCGCTGAACCAGGTTTCCAGAATCGCGTCAGCGGACTGGTTCTCTTCAAGAATGGTCAGTGGACGGCCGTTCATCAACACCAGCACCAACGGCTTGCCGGTGGCCTTCAGGGCGCGGATCAACTCACGCTGGTTTTCCGGAATGTTCAGGTCGGTGCGGCTGGAGGACTCGTGCGACATGCCACGGGATTCGCCCACCGCGGCAACGACAACGTCAGCCTCTTTGGCGGCTTTTACCGCTTCGTCGATCAGCACGTTGGCGGGGCGAGGATCATCGACCACTTCCGGTGCATCGAAGTTGAGGAAGTTCAGGTAATCGAGGACTTTCTTGTCGCTGGTGATGTTGGCGCCACGGGCGTAGATCAGGTTCGATTTGTCACCGATCACCGAACTCATGCCATCGAACAGAGTGACCGACTGCGCCGGTTTACCCGCTGCAGCCCAACTGCCCATCATGTCGATCGGTGCCTTGGCCAACGGGCCGACCAGCGCGATTTTTGCCGATTTCTTCAGCGGCAGGGTTTCGTTCTGGTTCTTCAGCAGGACCAGACTGCGGCGCGCCACTTCGCGGGCGTCGGCGCGGTGCAGACGGCTTTCGGCGTAGGTGTCGGCCGGATCATCTTCAGCCTTGCCGATGCGCAGGTACGGATCCTTGAACAAGCCCATGTCGTACTTGGCCGCGAGCACTTCGCGCACCGCGTTGTCGATGTCTTGCTGTTCGATCTCGCCGGACTTGAGCAGCCCCGGCAGCTCTTTGCCGTACAGGGTGTCGTTCATGCTCATGTCGATGCCGGCCTTGATCGCCAGCTTCGCCGCTTCACGACCGTCGCGAGCGACGCCGTGCTTGATCAGTTCGAAGATCGCACCGTGGTCGCTGACCGCCAAGCCCTTGAAGCCCCAGTCCTTGCGCAGCAGATCGTTCATCAGCCAGGTGTTGGCGGTGGCCGGAATGCCGTTGATCGAGTTCAGTGCGACCATCACGCCGCCCGCGCCGGCGTCAATCGCGGCGCGGTAGGGTGGCAGGTAGTCCTGATACATTTTCACCGGGCTCATGTCGACGACGTTGTAGTCGCGACCACCTTCAACGGCGCCATACAGGGCGAAATGCTTGACGCTGGCCATGATGCTGTCGGCCGCGCTCGGTGTGGCGCCCTGATAGGCGCGAACCATGACCCCGGCAATGCGCGAGGTCAGATAGGTGTCTTCACCGAAACCTTCGGAGCTGCGGCCCCAGCGCGGATCGCGGGAGATGTCGACCATTGGCGCGAAGGTAATGTCGAGGCTGTCGGCGGCGGCTTCTTTGGCGGCGACGCGGCCGGACTGACCGATCGCGTCCATGTCCCAGCTCGACGCCAGTGCCAGTGGAATCGGGAAAATTGTCCGGTGACCGTGGATCACGTCATAGGCGAAAAACATCGGGATCTTCAGGCGGCTGCGCATCGCCGCGTCTTGCATCGGCCGGTTTTCCGGGCGGGTGATCGAGTTGAACGTGCCACCGATGTTACCGGCGGCGATCTCTTTGCGGATCAACTCGCGGGGCATTTCCGGGCCGATGCTGATCAGGCGCAACTGGCCGATCTTCTCGTCGAGGGTCATTTGATTCATCAGGTTGCTGATGAACGCGTCCTTGTTTTCCAGGGGTACCGGGGTCGTGGCGGCCAATACTTGATGACTGGCCAGGCTGACGAACAGACCCAGCAAACACAGCTTCTTCATGAATATTTTTCTCAAGGGCCCAAGCGGCGATGAAACACCGGCCAGCCAAAATTTAGGGAGCGACTATTGTTGTTCGGGTGCAGGCTCAAAAACACCGAGCCAAAAACGACAGCCGACACTCGGCAGCGTGAACGCGCAGGGCACTTTTTAGCCCATTGGCCCGTCGCAATCCAGTGGCGGGGCCGATTATGCCCCAAGAGACGGCTGCGAATGTTTCGCGCTCGGTTTTTATAATGAAATGTGTCAGGGAGCATCACTGCGATGAATGTCAGTCCAACCCACCGCTCGCGTTTGCAGGTCGCCACGTTGTTGCTGCTGGCGACGCTGTTGACCGCGTGCGGCATCAACAATATTCCGACCCTCGATGAGCAGGCGAAAGCGGCGTGGGGCCAGGTGCAGAACCAGTATCAGCGCCGCGCCGACCTGATTCCCAATCTGGTGGAGACGGTGAAGGGTTATGCCAAGCATGAAGAGGAAACCCTGACGGCGGTGATCGAGGCGCGAGCGAAGGCGACGTCGATTCAGGTCGATGCCAGCACCCTCGACAACCCGGAAAAGCTCAAGCAGTTCCAGCAGGCGCAGGATCAGTTGACCGGCGCGTTGAGCCGTTTGATGGTGGTCTCCGAGCGTTATCCGGATTTGAAGGCCAACCAGAACTTTCTCGCCCTGCAATCACAGCTTGAGGGCACCGAAAACCGTATCGCCGTGGCGCGACGCGATTTCATTCTGGCGGTGCAGAAATACAACACCGAAATCCGCACCTTCCCCGGTCGCCTCTGGCATAGCGTGATGTACAGCGACCTGCCGATTCGCGCGACCTTCGAGGCCACCACACCCGGCGCAGAAAAAGCCCCGGAAGTGAAATTCTGAAAAACCCAGGTAGGAGCTGCCGCAGGCTGCGATTTTTTGATCTTGTTTTAAAAAACCAACGTCAAAAGATTGCAGCCTGCGGCAGCTCCTACAGGGGTTGGTGGGGGTGTGCATGCGTGTGTTGAAAGTGGGGCTGGTGCTGATGCTGTGGTTGTTCGCCGCCAGCGCTCAGGCCGAGTTGACGTTCCCGGCGCTGAGCGGTCGGGTGGTGGACGCAGCGCAGATGATCGAGCCGTCGGTGCGCGCGCAGCTGAGCCAGCAGTTGCAGGCGCACGAGCAGGCGACCGGCGAGCAATTGGTCGTGGTCACGCTGCCGGATCTGCAAGGCACCACCATCGAGGATTACGGCGTTCAACTCGGCCGACACTGGGCCATCGGTCAGAAGGACAAGAACAACGGCGCGCTGCTGATCGTCGCCCGTGACGAGCGCAAAGTGCGCATCGAGGTCGGTTATGGCCTGGAAGACCGGCTGACTGATGCGCAGACCTCGGTGATCATCCATCAAGTCATCACGCCCGCTTTCAAGACCGGCAACTTCAACAAAGGCATCAGCGACGGTGTCGCGGCGATGCTGGTGGTGCTGGGCGGCAATCCGCTGGACGAGCCGTCGACGGTGTATGAATCGAACGGTGATCCTGCCGATGATTTCATCTCGCGGCATCCGGGTTTGTTCGTGCTTTTACTGATGTTGTTCATCCTGGCCGTGTTTGTCTTCCAGATGCTCGGTATCCTTCCCGCCGGCCGGGGCGGCTCCGGTGGTGGCGGTTTCGGCGGGGGAGGTTTCGGTGGCGGTGGCGGCGGAGGGGGCTTCAGCGGCGGTGGCGGCAGTTTTGGCGGCGGCGGTTCGTCCGGCGGCTGGTGATATTAAAAGAATAATCGACAGGCACTTTCGACATGGCATTACTGAGTGAGCACGAACAACGCAAAGTCGCCGAGGCGATTGCCCGGGTCGAGCGCGACACCGACGCCGAACTGGTGACGGTGCTGGCCGCGCGCGCCGACGACTACGCGTACATCCCGCTGTTGTGGGCCAGCCTGCTGGCGCTGATGGTGCCGGGGATCGTGCACTACCTGACCGGTTGGCTGACCCTGCACAACCTGCTGCTGGTGCAATGGGGCACGTTCATTGTGTTGTGCCTGCTGTTTCGCCTACCGCAGATCACCCCCCATCTGGTCCCGCGCCGTGTGCGCCACTGGCGCGCGTCGAACCTGGCGCGACGGCAGTTCCTCGAGCAGAACCTGCATCACACGGTGGGCAGCACCGGCATGCTGATTCTTGTCTGCGAGGCGGAAAGGTACGTGGAGATTCTGGTGGATGAGGGGATTTCCAGTCGGCTGGACAACAAGAGTTGGGATGCGATTGTCGCGGCGTTTACCGAGCAGGTCAGGCAAGGGCGCACGCTGGATGGGTTTGTGCAGTGTGTCGAGGCGTGTGGGGAGTTGTTGAAGGTGCATGTGCCGGTGACGCAGGTGAGGAATGAGTTGCCGAATCGGTTGATTGTGCTGGGGTAAGGCCTGGATTATTCGTCGACGCTGAGATCCCGCCCCTCACCCCAGCCCTCTCCCAATGGGAGAGGGGGAAAGGGAGCAGATCGGGGGCCTTTCAAACCTGAGTTCGGCTCGGTATCTTAGGTCGGCGTAACTGGTGAAAACACCTCGGTCAGTCCCCTCTACCTCTGGGAGAGGGCTAGGGTGAGGGCTGCTTTAATGAACCGTTCGGTAAATAAGAGCGTGTCCCCAATCCCCATCCCCCTAAAATACCCGCCATTCCCGATTCCGCCCGCCCGAGGCCGCTTGTTCATGTCCGTTACCGCCGCAACCGCGCAATCCGCGCCCGATCACCACGCCCAGTTCATCGAGCTGCTGCAAACCAGCCTCGACCAGAACGGCTTCATCAAACTGGTGCTGGCCAAGTACGTCGGTGAAGAGGCGGAGCTGCAACGGGTCATCATCAAAGCGGTGACGGTCAAGGCGCAGCCGAACCTGTCCTTCGTCTATCGCTACAAGACCCGCGACATCACCAAGAACCTGCCGCTGGTCGAAGGTGTGGCAACGATTGCCGCGTTGTTGCCGGCGTCGTTCAAAAATGCGCATTTGCTCGCTGTGACTGACGAAGCGCAGCTCGAATACAGCAAAAAGGGCAAGGCTTCGCTGTTCAAGAGCAAACCTCAGCAATTACGCGAAGCGCCATCTGCGGAGCATAACCGCGAGAAAAACCGTTTTCTTGAACTGAGTCGGCCGTTCCTCAAGGATCTGGGCGTGACCAATGCGCAGCATGAGCTGATCCCGGCCATGTCGCGCAAATGGAAGCAGATCAACAAGTTCATCGAAGTGTTCAGCCATGCGCTGACCTCGTCACCGCTGGCGCTGGACAAACCGGTGCGGGTCGCGGATTTCGGTTCGGGCAAGGGCTACCTGACATTCGCCATTCACGACTACCTGCGCAACACCTTGAAGGCTGATGGCGAAGTCACCGGCGTCGAGCTGCGAGAGGAAATGGTCAACCTGTGCAACGCTGCCGCGGCGAAGCTGGATCATCCGGGGCTGGTGTTCAAGTGCGGTGATGTGCGCAGCGTCGCGCCGAGCGAGCTGGACGTGATGATCGCCCTGCATGCCTGCGACATCGCCACCGACTACGCGATCCACACCGGCATTCGTTCGGGCGCATCGATCATCATGTGTTCGCCGTGCTGCCACAAACAGATCCGCCTGCAAATCCAGAGCCCGGCGCTGCTTAAACCGATGCTGCAATACGGTCTGCACCTTGGCCAGCAGGCGGAAATGGTCACTGACAGCTTGCGTGCGCTGTTCCTCGAAGCTTGCGGTTACGAGACCAAGGTGTTCGAGTTCATCTCGCTGGATCACACCAACAAGAACAAGATGATTCTGGCGGTCAAACGCGCCGAGCCGGTCGACCCCGCTCAGCTGTTGGTGAAGATTGAGGAATTGAAGGCGTTCTACCACATCAGCGAACACTGCCTGGAAACCTTGCTGCGCGCTGATGGCTTTCTGAACTGACCTAGACACTGTGGGAGCGACGGTGCGACGACTCGACCTGCTCGCGAAAGCGGACTGACAGTCAGCGATGATTCTGTCTGTTACGGCCCCTTCGCGAGCAGGCTCGCGCCCACAGGGGATTTGACGGCGGTTTTACGGCCGAGCATGACGGTCGCAATCACCCCGCAAGCAAACACCCAGGTAATCGGCTCGACATGTTCACCAAAGAACAGCGCCGAAAACGCGATGGTGAAGAAGATTTGCAGCAACTGGATCTGACTCACCCGCGCGATCCCGCCCATCGCCAGCCCGGCGTACCAGGCGAAGAATCCCAGGAACTGCGAAAACAGTGCGACGTAGCCGAACGCCCACCAGGCTTTCGCCGAGACCGTCCCCTGATGTTGTAACGCCAGATAAAGCACCGGCCCGATCAGCAGCGGCGTCGACAGCACCAGCGCCCAGCAGATCACCTGCCAACCACCCATCTCCTTGGCCAGGCGGCCACCCTCGGCGTAACCCAGACCACCCACAGCAATCGCGCCGAGCATCAGCAAATCCCCGGCCTGAATGCTGCCAGCCCCGCTGTACAGCGCATAACCCAGGACCAGCGCGCTACCCAATGCGGCACAGGCCCAGAAAGCTTTCGACGGACGCTCATGGGACAGCCACGCGGCATACAGCGCCACGCACAAGGGTTGCAGGCCATTGACCAACGCACCGTGGGACGCCGGCAAGGTCTGCATCGCCCAGGCCGACAGCACCGGGAACCCGAGAATCACGCCGGCAATCACCAGGCTCAGACCTTTGATCTGCTGCCAGGTCGGCCACTTCTCGCGGCGCCATAACAACAGCAACGCCGCCGGAATCGCCGCGAACAATGCGCGGCCCAAACCGTTGAGCAGCGGATGCAGTTCCTGCACCACGATGCGGGTGAAGGGCAGAGTGAGGCTGAAAATCACAACCCCGAGCAGGCCGAGGGCCATGCCGGTGTTTTCGCGCGAGGACATGATGGGAACCAGATATCGAGGTGGCTGGAAAGTGTCCTCATCTAGCCATAATCCGCGGAGTTCGGGCTGTTACAGCTAGGCACGGACTTATCCGTACAGTTGCGGGTAATCCCTTGTGGCGAGGGGATTCATCCCCGATCGGCTGCGCAGCAGTCGTAAATCCTGAATGTAGGGTCTCAATGACAGACCGCAGGGGGCCGCTTCGCAGCCCGACGGGGATAAATCCCCTCGCCACAGAGCGTGTGTAGTAGTCAGTTATTACCTCGCCCTGCGGATAAGGTCTACCTTGAATACTCCCAAGTATTCTCCAGAGGAGTCCTCCCCATGGCCGCGAAAAAGATCCTGATGCTGGTCGGCGATTTCGTCGAAGACTACGAAGTGATGGTGCCGTTCCAAGCGCTGCAAATGGTCGGCCACACTGTTCACGCCGTGTGCCCGGACAAAGCCTCGGGCAACACCGTGCGCACTGCGATCCATGATTTCGAAGGCGACCAGACCTACAGCGAAAAGCCCGGTCACCTGTTCGCCCTCAACTTCGATTTCGCCAACGCCCGCGAGGCCGATTACGATGCGCTGCTGATCCCCGGCGGTCGTGCCCCGGAATACCTGCGCCTCAACGAAAAAGTTCTCGATTTGGTGCGTGCCTTCGATAAGTCCGGAAAACCCATCGCCGCGGTCTGCCATGGCGCACAACTGCTGGCAGCGGCGGGCGTTCTCGAAGGTCGCGAGTGCAGCGCTTATCCGGCCTGCGCCCCGGAAGTGCGACTGGCGGGCGGTACGTACATCGACATTGCGGTGACTGCTGGCCACGTTCAAGGCAATCTGGCCACTGCCCCGGCATGGCCGGCGCATCCGAGCTGGCTCGCCGGTTTCCTGGGTTTGCTCGGCACTAAAATCACCCTGTAACGAGGATTCGCCCATGTGCGAGCTGTACGTCAAGGCCGACCCGATTCTCTACGAGTCGCGCTCCCGCTCGCTGCGCATCTGTGGTGTGGTGACGACATTGCGCCTGGAAAATCAGTTCTGGGACATTCTCAGCGAGATCGCTGCAGTCGATGGCATGACCACCAATCAATTGATCGCCAAGCTGTATGAAGAGGTGATGGATTATCGCGGGGAGGTGGTGAATTTTGCGTCGTTCTTGCGCGTGAGTTGTATGCGCTATCTGAGTCAGCGGCGGGTGAGTGCGCCGGAGTTGTCGGTGGTACGGGCCGGGGTGAAATAGTCCAGACCGCGTCGATCCCTTCGCGGGCAAGCCTTGCTCCTGCAAAACACAGTGAGGAGCAAGGCTTGCCCGCGATGGGGCCGGTAAAGGCGACAGATACCCTTGGCTGGTCTTTACTCTTTGGCGCGAAACCATTCAATCGCCAAGGAGAAACGAGCATGTCCGGATGGTACGAATTGAGTAAAAGCAGCAACGGCCAGTTCAGGTTTGTGCTGAAAGCGGCGAATGCCGAAACGATTCTGACCAGCGAGCTGTACACCACCCGCAGCGCCGCTGAAAACGGCATTGCCGCAGTGCAGACCAACAGCCCGCTGGATGAGCGCTACGAGAAGAAGTCGACCAAGGACGGTCATCCGTACTTCAATCTCAAGGCTGCCAACCATCAGATCATCGGCAGCAGCGAATCATATTCCTCCGCCGCCGCGTGCGACAAAGGCATCGCCAGCGTCAAGGCCAACGGGCCGACGAAGAGCATCAAGGACAAAACGTTGCCGGTGCTCTGATCGATATCCCGGACATTCGGTCGCCAATTGCATGGCGCCCGAATTCTGGCAATGTGCCACTATTTTGCGTATCCTTCGCCGCCAATCCATGGAAGGGGCGAGCTGAATAACTCTTTCGTGCGTTTCCGATAGTTGCTCACGCGAGATTTTTTCCCCCGATGATGCGTTTTTTCGCTGTCCTGACAGTGCTGCTCGGCTTGAGCGGTTGCTACAGCATGTCCCCCACTTACATTGACGACGAACTCAGCCCGACCGCCGATTCCGGTGTGGCCTACGTGGTGGGTGTGGTCGGTATCTGGCCCAAGGCCAAATTCGGCGCGCAGGAACAGATGCTGTTGATCCGCAAGCGCGGCAGCGACGACTTCGCCACGGCGCGGTTGCACAACGAATTTTATGCGCGCACCGAGCGCGACCTGCGCGAGACCGGGCACGGTATCGGCACGTTGTTTGTCATGCCGCTCAAACCTGGGCGTTACGAGATCTACAACGTGCGTTTCGATCAGGGCCAGTCGGTGTCGTGGAGCCGCGAAGACTTCACCATCGGCCTGGAACTGGAGGCCGGCAAGGCGTATTACCTCGGCGATTTCCGTGCCGGCTGCCTGATCGGTCGCGGCACATCATGCCTGTTCCTGCACAGCGATCACCTTGAGCGCGACGCCGCGCTGGTTCGCGCCAAGTACCCGCAAGTGCCAGGTTTGCAGCGTCTGGACATGCCGAATCTGTACACGGCAACGCCGTTCATTCGCGAAGAAAACGGCCCCAGTGCCTCTGTCTATAAAGCCATGCTGTCAGGAAAACTCTAATGCGCCTCAAAGTTCTGTTTATGGGAATGCTCTTGCTACTGGGCGGCTGCCAGACCACCCATAGCCTGAAAACACCTGAAGTCGATTACAGCGAACGCCTGCCGGCGATCAGCGTCAATGTCCTCGGATTACCAGGCTGGATGCTGCGCGACGAATTGCGTCATCGCGGCACTTTCGATGAGGTCAGGACCGGTCGCAGCGAAGATGGCTACAACGTGCTGGTGATCGCCAACAGTGACATCGGCGGATTGCAGCCGCAGATGTTCCTCAGTGCCTTGACGATGTTCATCGTGCCGGTGCCGGTTAGCTGGGACAGCACGGTGGTGTTCAGCCTCAGCCACGGCAAGAAAGTCCTGGGTGTCTACACGGTGAGTAACCACTCCAGTTCTTGGCGCGGGCTGGTCAATCCGTCTGGAGGCCAGATGGAGCATGTGCGTCTGATCAGTGATGGGTTTATCGCGCAGGTGCTCAAGGATCAGCCGTTCAACCGTGAAGCCATGCAACGCGCCGCCAGCCTCTGATCGATCGACGGGCGCGCGATGAAGTAGGAGCTGCCGCAGGCTGCGATCTTTTGATCGTGTTTTCAATATCAAAAAATCGTCCGAACGCGGCCCGAGCCTGCGCCAGCTCCCACATGGCAGGGTGTTAGCGCAGGGTGTTCAGCAGATTTTGTAGAACAGCGCGTCCGGTCTCGTTCAGCGGGAATACCGGCAAGCGGGGTTCGCCCGCTTCCAGCCCGGTGGCACGCAGCCCGGCCTTGATCGTCGCCGGCAAACCACCCTTGAGAATGAAGTCCAGCAACGGCAACTGGCGGTAGAACAGGTCCCGCGCCCGATCCAGGTCGCCGGCCATGGCCGCGTCATAAAGATCCAGATTCAGTTGCGGGATCAGGTTCGCTGCCGCAGTACACCAACCTTTTGCCCCGGCGGCGAACGCTTCCAGCGCCAGCGGATTGCAGCCGTTGTAGAACGGCACTTGACCCTCGCCGAGCAGTTGCAGCTTGTGCATGCGCTGGATGTCGCCGGTGCTCTCCTTGACCATGGTTACGTTTTCCACGGCGTTGACGATGCGCAGAATCAGTTCGACCGACATGTCGGTGCCGCTCGTGGCCGGGTTGTTGTAAAGCATGATTGGCACGCCGATGCTGTCGCCGATTGCACGGTAATGGGCGAGTATTTCCGCTTCGCTGAGTTTCCAGTACGAGGCCGGCAGCACCATCACCACGTCGGCGCCATGGGCTTCGGCGAAACGTGCACGACGCACGGCTTTGGCGGTGGTCAGGTCGGAGACGCTGACAATGGTCGGCACACGGTTGGCCACGTGTTTGATGCTGAACTCGGCGACCTGATCCCACTCCGAATCGCTCAGATAAGCACCTTCGCCGGTGCTGCCCAGTGGGGCGATGGTGTGGACGCCGCTGTCGATCAGGCGATCGATCGATTGGCCGAGGGCCGGCAGATCGAGGTTTTCGCCATTGGCGCTGAACGGGGTGATGGTGTAGCCGATGATGCCGTGAATAGTGGACATGGTTGTCTCTCCGTAACAGGTTTCAGTTCAGGCAATCGGCGTGTTGGCGCAGGTTCTGCCGGGCGTAATAGTTGAAGGCGGCTGCGTGGCGTTTCGGCTTGGCGATCCAGTCATGGGCTTCGCGGCCCAGCTCGGGGATGATCGGTTTGATCGTGCCCGCCGCCATCGCCAGCAGTTGCAGCTTGGCCGCACGTTCGATCAGTTGAGCAATGACACAAGCTTCTTCGATCGTCGAGCCGGTCGACAACTGACCGTGGTGTGAAAGCAGGATCGCGCGCTTGTCGCCCAATGCCCCGGCAATCAGTTCACCTTCCTCATTGCCTACCGGTACGCCCGGCCAGCCTTCGAGAAATGCGCAATCGTCGTACAGCGGGCACAGGTCCATGTGGGAGATCTGCAGCGGCACTTCCAGCATCGACAGCGCGGCAACGTGCGTCGGGTGGGTGTGGATGATGCAGTTCACGTCCGGTCGAGCACGGTACACCCAGCTGTGGAAACGGTTGGCCGGGTTGGCCATGCCGTGGCCTTCGAGCACTTCCAGGTCTTCGTTGACCAGCAGTAGATTGCCCGCGGTGATTTCGTCGAAGCCCAGGCCCAGTTGCTGCGTGTAATAGGTGCCGGGCTGCGGGCCTCGGGCGGTGATCTGACCGGCGAGGCCGGAGTCGTGACCGTTTTCAAAAAGAATCCGGCAGGTCAACGCCAGCTTTTGCCGGTCTGTCCACGTATTATCCGCCAGAGTTTTTTGCATCTGGGTCAGCGCTTGCTTGACCAGTTGGTCTTTGGGTAGTGCTAATGTCTTGGCCATGTGTGTGTCCTTTGGGTGATTGCAAATGACACTAAAGAGGCTATATGACACAGAGTGTCATTGGCAAGCACAAATCGTCGCTTCCTCAATGGAATAACCGCTGCGCATGTCTATCCGTTTGAAATTATTGAGAAAAAAACTTGGCGTAACCCTTGAGGCATTGGCCGAGAAATCCGGCATGACCAAGAGTTATCTGTCGAAGGTCGAACGTGGGCTGAACACTCCGTCGATCGCCGCCGCGTTGAAACTGGCAAAGGCACTGAACGTGAAAGTCGAGGAGTTGTTCTCCGAAGACAACGTCAGCCTCGACAGTTACAGCCTGGTGCGCAGCCACGAACGTCAGTCATTGGCGGCCAATGATCAGAGCCCCGGTTACGCGGTGCTCGCCCATCAGGTCAGCGAGCGCAACCTGCTGCCGTTCATCATCTACCCGCCGAGCGAATTCACCGACAAGACCTTTAAGGAGCACTTGGGCGAGGAGTTTCTGTTCGTTCACGAAGGGCAGGTGGAAGTGGACTTCATGAATGAAAAGGTGTTGCTGGAGCGCGGCGATGCGCTGCATTTCAATGCACAGAAACCGCATCGGATCAGATCGGTGGGCGAGGTGCAGGCGCAGTTGCTGGTGGTGGTGCACAGCGCCGAGGAATGAGTTGGCCGCTAAAAGCTTCGCGAGCAAGCTTTGCTCCTACAGAGGGATGCGATCCTTGTAGGAGCAGAGCTTGCTCGCGAAGGCGTCAGTCCGGCCTATATCAAGCCTCGACAGGCACCGACAACTTCGGGCTGCCCAGCGCGTGCGTCTTCGCATCGAAGAACCGCAACTCAACCCCGGTGCCTTCGAACAGCTTTGTGTAGTGCCGTTTCTGATGTTGGATGAACGCTGCACTGCGCGGATAAATCGAGATCGCCACGCTCGCAGGTTTCGCCAGGCGCAACGCCCGCACGATGTGCGCGTCCTGTTCACCCAAGGCATGGCCGAAGATGCACAAACTGTCGCCATGGCCCAATAACTGCGCGTAGCAGAACGACAGATAATCTGAGCTACGAATGGTTTTCAGCTTTTCCGCGCTCGGCCCTTCAGTGACAAACAGCGGCACGTCATCCAGTGTCTTGAGCGTATTGTTGATCGCGAAACTGCCGAGCAGCGTGCCTTCGGTCGAGGTCAATTTACGCGCCGTACCGTCCTGATTGCGCACCAGGTGCAAACCGCCGTGCAGGTAAAGCAAACGCGGTTTGTCGGTGGCACTTTCACTCAGATCAAAACTGGCATTCGGCGCATTGAACAGGTCGTCGATGGTCTCGCTGTTGTGCTGCAACGCCCAATAGTTGAGCAGGTCGTAATTGGTGGTGAACACCGTGCGATAGCGCGCCAGTTCTTCATTCAGCGTTGCCAGAGACGACGCTTTCACCAGGCGCCAGGGAATGTGCACCGCGTGCATGGCATTGATCAGCGCTTCCTTGATCGCGTAATAGCGATTACGCGGCGCCGCCGAGCTGACGGCCAGTGCCTTGTTGACCCGACTGGTGGTTTTCAGCGCGCCAAGCACTTGCTCGAAACTGCGCGTTTGCATCGCGTCGAACACCGCCAGTTCCGATGGGCTCAGCGGTTTATCTTCCACGGTGCGGGCGTTTTCGAACAGCGAGTCGTAGCCGAAGTCGTCCCAGACCGCGCGGCTGGCACCGTTGCCCACCAGCAGGCCGCTGAAAGCGGTCGCGGCGCGCAGGCTGTTCCAGTCTTCGAGGGTGGCGTCGACATCCAGAAAATCGGTCATTGCGCAGGCGTCTCAAAACATAGGGGCTGATGGGCGGCGACTTTATCACGAGCCGGCATTGAGCCAGATCAACATCGGTTGTGACCGATCGGTCGATCCTGTGGGTAGCCGCCGAATCGGAGCAGTCGATTCGGCCCCTGTCAGGAGACTCCGATGAGCAGCACCTTCTTCATTCCAGCGGTAAACATCATGGGCAATGGATGCCTCGACGAAGCCATGGTCGCCATTCGTAACTACGGTTTCCGCAAGGCGCTGATCGTTACCGACGCAGGGCTGGCCAAGGCCGGCGTGGCCACGATGCTCGCCGAAAAACTGGCGATGCAGGACATCGATTCGGTGATTTTCGACGGCGCCAAACCCAACCCGAGCATCGCCAACGTCGAGTCGGGGCTGGGCTTGCTCAAGGAAAGTCGCTGCGATTTCGTCGTCTCGCTAGGCGGCGGTTCGCCCCACGACTGCGCCAAGGGCATTGCCCTGTGTGCGACCAACGGCGGTGAAATTCGCGATTACGAAGGCGTCGATCAATCGAGCAAACCGCAACTGCCGCTGATCGCCATCAACACCACGGCGGGCACCGCCAGCGAGATGACCCGCTTCTGCATCATTACCGACGAATCGCGCCACGTGAAAATGGCCATCGTCGACCGCAATGTCACGCCACTGCTGTCGGTCAACGACCCGGCATTGATGGTCGCCATGCCCAAAGGCCTGACTGCCGCCACCGGCATGGACGCTTTGACTCATGCGATCGAGGCCTACGTTTCGACCGCTGCGAACCCGATCACCGACGCCTGCGCGTTGAAGGCCATGACCCTGATCAGCAACAATCTGCGCCTGGCCGTGCGTGACGGTAGTGACCTCGCCGCGCGGGAGAACATGGCCTACGCACAGTTTCTCGCCGGCATGGCCTTCAACAATGCCTCGCTCGGTTATGTCCATGCGATGGCGCACCAATTGGGCGGTTTCTACGACCTGCCACACGGAGTCTGCAACGCGGTACTACTGCCGCATGTGCAGACGTTCAACGCGCTGGTCTGTGCGGATCGTCTGACCGATGTTGCGCACGCGATGGGCGCGGACATTCGTGGCTTCAGCCCGGAGGAGGGCGCCCAGGCGGCGATCAACGCCATCCGTTGCCTGGCCCGGGACGTTGAAATTCCCGGCGGCTTGCGTGAACTCGGCGCCAAGCTCACTGACATCCCGGTGCTCGCCACCAATGCGCTGAAAGATGCCTGTGGTCTGACTAACCCGCGTGCGGCGGATCAACGGCAGATCGAGGAGATTTTTCGCAACGCGTTCTAGCGCGGGTTGCCCACCGGCGCGAATCGTGTGCAAAGGATCGCGCCGAGTGCCAGCACCACGCACAGCAGCGATAACGGCCACGCCTGGGGGCTGGCGATCAGACTGGCGACCGCGCCAATGATCGCCGCCATCAATTGATGAATGAATCCGCTCAACGCCATCGCGTAGGCACCCGCAACCGGCGCGCCGTCGTTGGCGCGTGACAGGCTGACCGGGTAGTTCAGCGACTGGCCAAACACCGCTACGCAATAGGGCAGCCAAAACAGCCACGCGACGGAACTGGCCGCCAGACTGCCCAGCAGCATCACGCCGCTACCGGCCATTACCAGGCCTGTGCCCATGGTCATCAACCACGGCTGACCGGTTCGCACGACACAGTGATTGACCGCCAGTGCACCGAGAAAATACGCCGCACTGATCGGCCAGCCGAGCAATCCGTAATCCACCGTCGACCACGCGAACGGCCCCTGCAGAATCAGCGGCGCTGCGCTGTTGAAAGCGATGATCACGCCGTAGCCCAAGCCTCCGGCCAGCGCCGGCAGCAAGAACGCCCGATGGCTGAGAATCTGCCGGTACACCGACCAGGACGAGGCAGCGACCGGCTCGTCGGCCAGTGTCGAGAACTGGACTCGCCACACGATCAGCGCCATCAACAGGCACGTCATGCCCAGCAGATAGAAGATCGCCTGCCAGCCCAGCGTCACCTCGATGATCGAGCCCAGGTACTGGCCGATGCCCAGCGCCACCACGAACGAAATCGAAATCCACGACAACGCCTTGGCCAGCAGGTCGCCGCGAAAGCTGTCGCGGATCAGCACTCGCGCCATCACTGAAATGCCACTGGCGCCGATACCTTGCAGCAGGCGCAGCAGCAAAAACGTCTCCAGCGTCGAACCTAGCGGCAATGCCAGATTCGCCAGCCCGTAAATGCCCAGCGCTGTCAGCAACACCGGTTTGCGCCCGATGCGCTGGGCCAGGCTGCCCCAGAACAACATCGGCAGCGCCATGCCCATCAGGTACAGCGCCAACCCCCATGACACCTGCGCAGGTTCAGCCTGCAGAGCGCGGGCAATCTCTGGTAACGCCGGCAGATAAAGACTCATGCCCAACTGGGCGAGAAACACCGTGCTGCAAGTGATCAGAAGAGTGGCGCTGGCGTTCATCAATCGTCCCTGTTTCAGTCGTCGACATCGCAACGGTGGGTGCGCAACAGCTCGGTCATGACTTCGCAGAAGCGCTGGATCAGTGCCGGCGACATATCGGCGCGCAGGGTAATCCTGATGGCAGCCTTGCCTTGCGCGACCACCGGGAAGAACACTGCGCTGGTGAAAAATCCCTGCTCGGCCAACTCGCTGGCAATACGATTGGCCAACGCCGCCTGGCCGCACTTGATCAGGCGGATGGCCATGTTGCTGTGGCATTGCTCGGTGCTGATCAGGCTGTCAAATAGGCGGATATTAGCCTGAAGGCTCGCCTGCAACGTGGTGAGTTCTGCGCTGTGATGCAGGCGGATCGAGGCCCGCCCGGCGCCGATCGCCGCGCAATTGAGACTCTGCGACCAGTTGCTCGGCCCGCCGTAACGCTGGATGAGTTTTTTCTGCCGCTCGTTGCCGAGCATGATCAATCCACCGCTGGCGCCAAACGACTTGGCCAGTGACGCGACAATCAGGCAGTCGTCTTCCAGCGCCGCCATCCGCGGACGTACCAGGCCGGCGCCTTGCTGACCCACGGCAGACAAGGCGTGGGAATCATCCATGTACAGAAACAGCCCATAGCGCTCCTTCAGGTACAGCAGGCCTTCCATGTTGGCGACGCCGCCCATGCTGTAGGCACCGTCGGCGACATAGGCGACACGGGCGTGCTGCTGGCAGGTCCGCTCAAGAAAATCCATGTCGTTGTGTGGCGCGGTGATCACCCGGGTTTCGTCGGCGCACGCCGCTTTCAAGTGACTCATCGAGTAATGTGCCATGCGATCGAACACCATGACCGGGGGATGCCCTTCGGTAAAAATGCCGCTGGCCAGCAATGGCAGGATGCCGGCGCTGGCGGCGCTGCAAGACAAGGTGCTCAGGCAGACGGCATCGAACAGTCGCGACAGCTCGGTTTCGTATTGCTCCAGAATCGCCAGCTTGCAGCGGTTCTTCGAGTTGGCGACACGCAGGCTGCCGGTTTCGCGCAACGCGGCAATGGCGCCTTCAAGCAGGGCCGGGTGATGGTCGAGGCCCAGGTAGGAGGTGGTACAAAAGTGATGCAATTCACGACCGTACTGATCCAGCAGGTGGTTGGCACCTTGCACTTCGACATTGAGCCCGGCGACTTTGCCGAGTTCGGCGATGTCCCAATCGTAATCGGCCAGGGCAATGACTTTGCGGTAGTTGGAATACAGGTTGAGGCTGGGCAACGGCAGATTCACAGGCGACATTCCTTGAGCGTAGCGATCCATTGGGTGTTGCAATTTGTGTGTGTTGCCAGACTTTACAGAGCGCAAAGTCGGGTAAAAATCGGCCGTTTCCGCTAATCCTGAGAGGCAACGGAGTTTTGTTTGTAGGGCGGAGCCTCGAAAATCTGCGGATTAATCACATGTCCGACTTCAACAAAAACCGGGCTATCCTGCCGATTCGAACGAACTCCGCCAGCGAGCCTTCCATGCTGCAAAAAAGCCTGATTCGCCGCCTCGACCTGATCACCCTGCAACTGTTTGTCGCCGTGCACGAAGAGGGCACGCTGACCCGCGCCGCCTCGCGCGAAGCGATTGCGGTGTCGGCGGCAAGCAAGCGTCTGATGGAACTGGAGGAGGCGCTGGGCATCAGCCTGTTCGTGCGGCAGGCCAAAGGCATGACCCTGACGCCGGCCGGCGAAACGCTGCTGCACCACGCGCGACAGATGTTGTTCAACGTCGAAAAAATGGGCCTGGAGCTGGGCGAGCACAGCCACGGCGTGCGCGGTTACGTGCGCATGCTGGCGAATCTGTCGGCGATCATTCAATTCCTCCCGGAAGACCTGCGCGACTTCTCGGCGCAGCATCCGCAGGTCAAGACCGATCTCGAAGAACGGCCCAGCGCCGGGGTGATTCAGGGCGTGCTCGACGGCGTGGCAGATCTTGGCATTTGCTCCAACGACAGCGACACCAAAGGCTTGCACAGCGTGTTGTACCGCGAGGACAAACTGGTCGTGGTGATGTTGCCCGAGCATGCTCTGGCCGCACGCCCATCCGTGGCGTTCAGCGAAACCCTCGACAGCGATTACGTCGGTCTGCACGCCGCCAGTTCGATCAACATGCGTACCCACGCGGCTGCGCGTCAGGCTGGCAAGGTTCTGCGCATTCGTATTCATGTGCCGGGGTTTGATGCGGTGTGCCGCATGGTGCAGGCGAACATGGGCATCGGGATTTTGCCGCAGCGGGCGTTCGAGTTGTTCGGTCAGGCGCTGGGGTTGCACGCGGTGCCGCTGACAGATGAATGGTCGGATCGGGCGCTGATTGTGGTGGTGCGGGATGAGAAGGGGCTGTCGCCGGTCAGTCGCTTGTTGTTCGAGCATTTGCGCCGGGGATGAATCTCGATTGCGGCTGGCGGCCTCTTCGCGGGCAAGCCTTGCTCCTACAGGTTTTGCCGTGCAGCCGAGTGCCGGGGCCAACATAACCCCCGTAGAAGCAAAGCTTGCTCGCGAAGGCGGCCCCAGGTTCATCGCATCTCGCCAGCGTTCGCAGTTCGCGAACGCCCATTGCCGAACGAAGGTTGGATTCCTCCACCACCGCGCCTCTAGTCTTGCCCGCATATTCCAAGAACAAGAGGTACCCGACGATGACTGCCCCCTTGAGTGCGATCAAAGTGATCGAGATCGGTACCCTGATCGCAGCGCCCTTTGCGGCGCGCATGCTTGCCGAGTTTGGCGCCGAAGTCATCAAGATCGAAGCCATGGGTCAGGGCGACCCGCTGCGCAAATGGCGCAAGCTGCACGAAGGCACGTCACTCTGGTGGTACCTGCAATCGCGTAACAAGAAGTCGCTGGCACTCAACCTGAAATCCGCCGAAGGCATCGAACTGGTCAAACAACTGGCCAGCGATGCCGACGTGATCATCGAAAACCTGCGCCCCGGCGCGCTGGAAAAACTCGGTCTGGGCTGGGATGTATTGCATGCCCTTAACCCCAATCTGACACTCGTGCGCATCTCCGGTTACGGCCAGACCGGCCCGTACCGCGACCGCCCGGGTTTCGGTGCGATCGGCGAGGCCATGGGCGGTATCCGCTACACCACCGGCACCCCCGGTTCGCCACCGGCGCGGGTCGGCGTCAGCCTCGGCGATTCGCTGGCCTCGTTGCACGCGGTGATCGGCGCGCTGATGTCGCTGCTGCGGGTCAAGACCGGGCAGGGCGGCGGCCAGGTGGTCGATGTGTCGCTGGCGGAAAGCGTGTTCAACGTCATGGAAAGTCTGGTGCCGGAATACGACCTGCTGGGCCATGTCCGCGAACGCAGCGGCGGCGCGTTGCCGGGCATTGCCCCGTCCAATACCTATCTGACGGCCGATGGTGCCTACGTGGTGATCGCCGGCAACAGCGATCCGATCTACAAGCGTCTGATGCAGACCATCGGCCGCAGCGATCTCGCCGAAGCGGCGGAATTTGCCCACAACGACGGGCGCGCGGCCAAGAGTGGCATCCTCGATGCCGCGATTACCCACTGGACCAGCAGCCTGCCGATCAACGAAGTGCTCGCCGCCCTCGACGCCGCCGAAGTCCCGGCCGGGCGTATCTATTCGGTGGCCGATATCGTCGCTGATCCGCACTATCAGGCGCGGGACATGTTGCTCAATGCCGAGCTGCCCGGTGGTACCACGGTGAAGATGCCAGGCATCGTGCCGAAGCTCTCGGAAACCCCCGGCGGCGTGAATTGGTCGGGGCCCAGTCTCGGTCAACACACCGACGGCATTCTTGCCGGCCTCGGCCTGACTGAACGCGACATCGAACGCCTGAAAAGCCAAGGGGTGGTGCAATGATCACGGACTATTCGCAAACCCTGATCGTGCAGGAAGTGTCGCCGCGCGACGGCTTGCAGATCGAGCCGACCTGGGTCGAAACCGCCGACAAGATCGCGCTGATTGATCAACTGTCGCAGGCCGGTTTCAGTCGTATCGAGGCCGGTTCGTTCGTCTCGCCGAAAGCCATCCCGGCACTGCGTGACGGTGAACAGGTTTTCCACGGCATACAACGGCAGTCCGGCGTGATCTACGTTGCACTGATCCCCAACCTCAAGGGCGCGCAGCGCGCGTTGGAGGCGGGCGCCGATGAGCTGAACCTGGTGATGTCCGCCAGCCAGACCCACAACCTGGCCAATATGCGTATGCGTTGCGAGGATTCATTGGCGGCGTTTGCCGACATTGTCGCGTTTGCCAGCGGCTCGGGTGTGCGCCTGAACGGCAGTATCGCGACCACGTTTGGTTGTCCGTTCGAAGGCCGGATAGACGAGGACCGTGTGCTGCAAATCGTCGACGCTTATCAGGCGCTTGGCATTCAGGGCATCACGCTTGCCGACACCACCGGCATGGCCAATCCGCGTCAGGTGGATCGGCTGGTGCGGCGAGTCTTGCAGCGCGTTTCAGCGAGCGATCTGACCCTGCACTTCCACAACACACGTGGTCTCGGTCTGTGCAATGTGCTGGCAGCGTACGAAGCCGGTGCCCGGCGTTTCGACGCGGCGCTTGGCGGGCTTGGCGGTTGCCCGTTTGCGCCGGGTGCCTCGGGCAATATCTGCACTGAAGATCTGGTCAACCTGTGCGATGAAATCGGCATCCACACGGGTATCGACCTGCCGCTGTTACTGCAACTGTCGCGCGGTCTGCCTGATCTTCTGGGCCACGAAGTTCCCGGTCAATTGGCCAAGGCCGGACGTAACTGCGACCTGCACCCAATCCCCACCTGACCAGCGAAATCCCTCTTTGCAGGAGCAAGGCTTGCTCGCGAAAGCGCTGTGTCATTCAGCAGCGATATCGCCTGCACTGACGCCTTCGCGAGCAAGCTCGGCTCCTGCAGGAACAGCGTCATAACCAGACAACAAAAACAATCGGACGCCCACTGGCAGTCCGTCTGGAGAAAAGCTATGAGCCTCAACGTTATGGAGGCGGGCGCGAGCTCGTCCGTCGATAAAGATGCCGAGAAAGCCCTGGTCAGCAAAGTCGCCTGGCGGCTGATGCCGTTGATCATGGTTTGCTACCTGTTCGCCTTTTTTGACCGCATCAACATCAGCTTTGCGAAATTCCAGCTGCAAGCCGACCTGAATCTGAGCAACACCGCTTATGGTCTCGGTGCCGGGCTGTTCGTGGTCGGTTATGTGCTCTTCGAAGTGCCGAGCAACATGATGCTGTACAAGGTCGGCGCGCGACGCTGGATCGCCCGAATCATGATGTCCTGGGGCGTGGCGACCGCGCTGATGGTCTTCGTCACCAGCGAGTGGCAGTTCTACGCGTTGCGCTTTTTGATTGGCGCGATGGAAGCGGGTTTCGCGCCGGGCGTGCTGTATTACCTGACACTGTGGTTCCCGCAGCACTTCCGTGGGCGCATTACGTCGATGCTGTTTCTGGCCTCGGCGTTTGCCGGTCTGGTTGGGGCGCCGTTTTCCGGGCTGGTGCTGGAACACCTCGATGGCGTGCTGCAAATGCGCGGGTGGCATTGGTTGTTCCTGCTCGGTGGTGTGCCGTGCGTTGGCTTGGGGTTTCTGGTGCTGATGCTGCTCAAGGACCGTATCGAGGACGCGCACTGGTTGACCCCGCAGGAGAAGAAACTGCTGTCCAGCCGCATCGCTCATCATGAGCCGCACAAAAGCGGCGGCTCGTTGCTGGCGGCGCTGAAAATTCCGGGATTCCTGACGTTGGGGCTGATCTACTTCCTGATTCAGGTCGCCTCCTATGGCCTCAACTTCTGGGCACCGCAGTTGATCCGCAGCGCCGGCACCGAAAGTCCGGTGATGATTGGTCTGCTGACGGCCATCCCGTACATCTGCGGTGCAATCACCATGGTGGTGATCGGGCGGTTGTCGGACGCGACCGGCGAGCGCCGCAAGTTTGTCGCCGGGTTGGTGATCGTTGGCGCGATCGGCTTCTTCAGCGCGGGGATTTTCGCCGATCACACCACGTTCCTGATCGTCGCGCTCGGCCTGCTCGGTGCCGGCATCATTGCCGCGATCCCGAGCTTCTGGACCTTGCCACCGAAGTTGCTGGCCGGTGCTGGCGCAGGGGCAGCGGGCGGGATTGCAGTGATCAACACCCTTGGGCAATTCGGCGGGATTGTCAGCCCGGTGATGGTCGGCTCCATCAAGGACCTGACCGGCAGCACCACTCCGGCGCTGTATGTGATCGGCGTGGCGGCGCTGATTGCAGCAGCGCTGCTGCTGTGGGGCTTGCCGCAGAAATTGCGCACGCTCGACAAGTATTGAGCCGCTGAAAAGATTGCAGCCTTCGGTAGGAGCTGCCGAAGGCTGCGATCTTTTGATCTTATTGGGGTGCCAAAACCCTTCCCGGTGAATCGCCAAACTGAATCAACCCCACCCCCGCAATCAACAACAGCGCCCCAAACAGCCGTGGCAAGGTCAGCTGTTTCTCTACCAACCCGAACAAACCGAAGTGATCCAGCATCATAGAAGCCAGCACCTGCCCGGCCAGTGCCAAGGCAATAAACCCCGAAGCTCCGAGTTTGGGCAGCAACACCACCGCCAGCGCCACAAAACACACGCCAAAAGCACCACCGGCCCACATCCACAACGGCGCCTTGCTGATAAACGACCCTGACGGCAACGGCAATCGCAACGCCAGAATCACCGGCAACAAAACCAGCACACTCACCAGCAACGACACCAGAGTCGCCCACAACGGATGCCCCAATCCGCGTGCCAGATTACTGTTGATCGCACTCTGAAACGGCACCACCGCTCCGGCAAACGCGGCCAGTGCCAACAAGCCGACCCACTGCAACGTACTCATGTTCACTCTCCAACAGGTTTTGCTGGACTCTAGAGTATTCGTCGCGCAGATTTAAATTCCGTTTTGTCATCCAGAACATGCATCAAATGAATGATCTGCGCCGTATCGACCTCAACCTGCTGGTGATCCTCGACGCCTTGCTCAGCGAGCAGCACGTCACCCGCGCTGCCGAGCGCCTGCACCTCAGCCAACCGGCCGTCAGCCATGCGCTGGCGCGATTGCGTGATTTACTCGGTGATCCACTGCTGGTGCGCGCAGGCGCAAACCTGGTGCCGACCGCGCGGGCGCTGGAACTGATCGCACCACTGGCCGAAGCGTTGGCGCAGGTGCAATCGCTGTTGGCGCCGAACACCTTCGATCCGACCAGTGCGCGTCGGACTTTTCGTGTGGCAATGTCGGATTATGGCGCGGCAATCATTCTGCCTTCGCTGATCCGCACCCTGCGCCATGAAGCCCCCGGCATCGACCTGCAGATCAGCCATGCCAGCCGTGAAGGCATGCTGGAAGGTGTGCTCAATGGCGATATCGATGTCGCGGCCGGCGTCTTCCCGGACATCCCCAACGAATTGCGCAGCACGCTGTTGTTCGAAGAGCGCTACGTGTGCCTGCTGGATCGCCAGACATTGCCCGAAAACGGTCATCTCGACCTGCCCACCTACCTGTCGCGTCCCCACGTCTTGCTGGAAATGCGCGGCAGCGGCACCCCGGAAATCGAACGCGCGCTGACGTCTTTGCGTGAACGCCGCCGCGTCGCGATCAGTCTGCCGCACTGGAACGTCGCGCCGCAGTTGATCAGTGGTACGGATCTGATTTTGACGGTGTCATCGCGCAGCGTGCGCGACATTGATCAGCGGGAATTGATCGTGGTGCCGCCGCCATTCGATATTGCGCCGTTCACGTTTGTGCTGGCGTGGCATAAGCGTCGGGGAGGGGATCAGGCGTTGAACTGGTTGAACCGGAAGATAGAGGAGGGGATAGTGCGCGGCTGAAATGTTTTCAAGGAGTGGGGAGTGACAGTGACGTCTGGCTGGATCAGGTGTGTGGTGCTGTGTGGCGGGTTGATGGCGGGGCAGGCGTTTGCCGATTGCACGCCGGCCACCTTAGCCGGGCAGCAGGATTTATCGGTGTGCAAGGATTGGCCGGCCTATCCGGGGCTGATCCTCAGTGCCGAGGCTCGGTTAAAGCACGGTGGTGCGCAAGCGCTCGATACCTACGATGTCGACGTGACTGTTTTGCAGGGTGTTCAACCTGATCCTGTTGCGACGTATCACCAAGCGGCTGCCATCACCTTGGATGGCGTCAGTTTGCAAGAACTGACACTCGATACCGCTCGCTACAAACTCACCCCAGAGCTTAGAGCGTTCGGTGTACGGGCAACTCTCAGTAACGGTTCTCGCCTGATACCGCTGGAGGAAAATCAACTTTCACTCTACGTCAGGGAGGGTGCAAAGTTACGACCAGTCCTCAGCCAGTTGGTGGTTTATCGCTATGGCGGTGAATGGGACGGTGAATGTACCGGCGAGCGCTATGAGACTTCGAGAACGCTGGAAATCGGCAAAACCAGCTCTCATGGTTATGCGGACTTGATTGTCAAAACTCAGGAAACAGGCACGTCGAATGTTGTTAAGGGTGCTGACTGTGAAGATAAAATCACCGTCTACGACCCGGTGCTGACGACACTGCGTTACGACGGAAAGTCTTACGTCCTGCCCAAGGGTTTCAAAGGCGACTGACAGCCTGCTCAACACTACTTTTATCAAGGAAGAACAATGCTCACGCCCACCAGGCTCCTTATTGCCCTCAGTTTCCTGGCGCTCATCCCTCAAGCCCAGGCCGCCTGCCAGACCAAAGACTTCGACGGCAAATCCCTGTCACGCTGCAAAGTCTGGCCGGCGTTCCAGAATCAGGCGATCGCGGTCAAATCGACTTACCTCGCCGATGTCGGCGGTGACGATGCCGGGGTGTTCGATCTGGACTTGTCGGTGGTCAACGCCAGCAACGCAAAACCTATTGCCACTTACCATAAGCCGGGCGCGTTCAACTCCGACGCCATTCGCCTGGATGACCTGCGCATCGATACCGCGCGCTATCGATTGGCGCCGAACGTACGGGCTTTCGGCGTGCGTTCAATGTTCGGCCACAGTTCCAGCGCCATTCCCTATGAGAAAACCGATCTGACGCTGTATGTCCGCGAGGGCGATGCGCTGCGGCCGGTGCTGGAAGGCCTGGTGGTGTTCAAAAACCACGGTGAATTCATGAGCAACTGCGACGGATACACGAAGACGCTGCGCAGGACTGTCGACATCGGCACGTCGAGTCACCACGGTTTTGCCGATTTGCTCATCACCACCAGCGGCAGCAAAATGAAAAACACCAAGTCGGGAAGTCAGTGCGTTTCGAAAACCACCGACCTGAAGAAAACCCAGGTCACCCTGACCTACGATGGCCAGCAATACATCGTTCCCGAGGACTTCAGAGGTTACTGACACGATGCTTACCGGCCTCAACCACCTGACCCTGGCGGTCAGTAATCTGCAGCGCAGCCTGGCGTTTTATCGCGATGTGCTGCAGCTGCGCGTCGAAGCGACGTGGGACGCCGGCGCCTATCTGTCGCTGCCGGGTTTGTGGCTGTGTCTGTCGCTTGATCCCCAGCGCAAGGCCGGGCCGAACGCCGACTACACCCATTATGCGTTCAGCTTGAATGCCAAGGACTTCCCGAATTTCGTGCAGAAGTTAAAAGCGTCGAACGTTCAGGAATGGCGCGACAACCGCAGCGAAGGTGCTTCGTTCTATTTTCTCGATCCCGATGGCCACAAGCTTGAGGCGCACGTCGGTGGTCTGGCCTCACGGCTGGCGGCGTGTCGGCAAAAACCGTATGCCGGCATGCGTTTTTACGACGAGCAGTGATCAGGCGCAATCGGCTGATATAGACTGGCCACCACGTGTTCCGGCGCTTGCAGGTTTTCCATGACTCCATCGTTGTTAATGGCCGTTCTGGCCTCGGGTTTCATTTATGGCATCACGCCCGGGCCGGGTGTGCTGGCGGTATTCGGCATTGGTGCGGCGCATGGCCGGCGGGCCGGGGCAGGTTTCCTTTGCGGGCATCTATTGGGCGATGTGGTCTGGTGCAGTACTGCGCTGATCGCGATTGTCGGCGCCCGGGAAATCGGCAGCACCGCGTTTGATGTGCTCGGGGTGCTTAGCGGCCTGTACCTGTTCTGGCTCGGCTGGCGTGCGGTGCGTGCCCAGCGCCGCAATGGCGATGAACCGCAAGGCGCGGCGCGCCAGCCGTTCTGGCACGGCATTCTGTTCGGTTTGACCAATCCCAAGGCTTACCCGGTGGCGGTGGCCACCTTCACCGCGCTGCTGTCGAGTCGTGCCGAACTGCTCAACTGGTCGATGCTGCCAGCGCTGATCGCCTTGAGCTTCCTCGGCGGACTGCTCGCCTACGCTATTCTGATTGGCGTGGTCGGCGCTCAGCGCGTGCGCACGTTGTATCAGCGTCACGAACTGCTGATCACCCGCCTGTGCGGGGTGATGTTCATCGGTTTCGCCATCAACGCGCTGGTGCATGCGCTGCCTGGGCTGATGCCGAACAAGGCTTGATGTTGTGTGCAGGGATGCGTGAACGACAGGTCAGGGATGTTTGATCAGTGCAGCATTGCCCGGACACCCACGCTGAACCATGGAAAGCCGAAACTCTACGCCGTTGGCGAGTTATATCGATCTGTTGCTGGACGCCGTGTGTGCGGTCGACAAACAGGGGCGCTTCGTTTTTGTCAGCGCCGCCTGCGAGCGCATTTTCGGCTACACGCCAGACGAATTGATCGGTCGGCCGATGATCGGACTGGTGCACCCGGCTGATCGCCAGCGTACGCTCGCGGCCGCCAGCGAGATCATGGGCGGCGAGCCGAAACACAACTTTGAAAACCGTTACCTGCGCAAGGACGGCAGTGTCGCGCACATTCTGTGGTCGGCGCGCTGGTCGGAAGTCGATCAATTGCGCATCGCCGTGGCCCGCGATATCACCGAGCGCAAACAGGCTGAGTCACGCCAGGCTGCGCTGTATGCGATCTCCGAAGCCGCCCATGTGGCGGAGGATTTGCTGGCGCTGTTCAAGCGCATTCACTTGATCATCGGTGAATGGCTGCCGGCACTTAATTTTTCCGTGGCGCTGTACGACGAGCACTGCGCGCAAATGAGCTTTCCTTATCACGTCGACGATCAAGAATTGCAGCCCGAGCAGCCCGGTACCGTCACCGGACGCCTGTGTGCGGAAGTGATTCGAAGCGGTCAGCCGATTCTGCTGACGCCTGACAGCCCGGATTCTTCTCCGGATTTCGCTGCGCTGGTGGCCGGGCAGGATTCGCCGTGCTGGCTCGGCGTGCCGCTGAATTCGAAAAACGGCACCATCGGCGCATTGATCGTCAAAAGCCTGCCCGGCGGCGAGCGCTACACCGAACAGGACAAGGAGTTGTTGCAATACGTCTGCGCGCAGGTCGCAACGGCCATTGAGCGTCAACAACTGCACGCCCGCCTGCGGCACATGGCGCAATACGATCAACTGACACAACTGCCTAATCGCGAATTGCTGCGCGATCGCCTGAAAGTCGCGTTGGCTGGCGCCCGTGAGCAGTCGGGGCACATGGCGTTGCTATATGTCGATCTGGATCGCTTCAAGCAGGTCAACGACACTTTTGGGCACGCGGTGGGCGATATGCTGCTGCAAACCGTGGCCAATCGCCTCAAAGGCTGCGTACGTGAAACCGATACGGTCGCGCGAATCGGCGGCGATGAGTTTGTCGTGCTGCTGCACAGTGTCCAGGCCGCGGAAGATGCCGACAGTGTGGCGCTGAAGATCCGGCACGTGCTGGTGCAACCGATGCGTCTGGATGGCCACAATCTGCACATCGAGCCGAGTATCGGTGTCGCCCGCTATCCAGAGCATGGCAGCGAGGAAAAGCAATTGTTCCGACATGCCGATCAAGCGATGTACGCCGCCAAGCGTTTGAACCATCACGCCCTCAGTGACTGATCAGTTGCTCGCCGTTCGTCGCATCGTGGGCAATTTTTCTAAACCTTTATCCAGCAGAAAATTCTTAATCTAGGCGGGCACCTGCTCGCTACGATCATTACCAAGAGGTAGAGAATCATGCCTAACTCAAGAAACTCGAACTCGGGAAACTTCGCCAACGATCGAACGAAGGCCTCTGAAGCCGGTCGCAAAGGTGGGAAAACGACCACCACGACGGTTGATAAAGAGCCTGCGAAAACAGATATGGGCCGCAAGCCCGCTCAGAAATCGAAGTAGTCGGTGAAGGTTGTTTTGATTGAGAGGCGGGGGCGTAAGCTCCCGCTTGAATTTAGCAAGAAGGAGGGCGCGACCATGAGCCGGATGGCCACCCGTATACGCAACGCCAGTTTTGCATCGCTGTTGGGCCTGTGTGCCAGCAGCGCCTTTGCCCAGTCGCCTGCCGAGTTCATCAATGATGCTTCGGCCAAAGGTATGGCCGATATCGAAGCCAGCCGCCTGGCGCACGGTAAGACCGAATCGAAAGAGGTCAAGGACTACACCATTGTCGTCATCAACGACCGCACCACGGCCAACCAGCATTTGGCGAAGATCGCCAAAAAGCTCGATTTGCCGGTCGCCCCCCGTGAAGAAATGGCCGATAAGGCCAAAGAGCTGATACCGGAGGTGAAGGACGGCGCGACTTTTGATCAGGCCTACGCCGCTAGTCAGGTCAAAGCCACTGAAGAGGCGATCCAGCAGATCGAGCAGGAAGCGCAGACCACCGACGTACCGGAGATCAAAGCCTTCGCCGACGAAACCCTGCCGAAACTGCAGAACCACCTGCAAATGGCCCGGGCCTTACAGGCCAGCCGCTAAATTCCAGTAGCCCTGATATCCCCTGTGGCGAGGGGATTTTGTGGCGAGGGGATTTATCCCGTCGGCTGCGAAGCAGCCCCTAAATACAGGGCCGCTTCGCCCACCAGCGCAAGCAAGCTCCCTCGCCACCAATGACCGTATGACTAGCACTCATTCAAATCCTGTTTCGGCTTGCTCTTCTCACCCAGCCCCTCAAGGTTGAAAACCTCTCCCTCGCCCAACGAGCGGTAATGCCTGCGTAGCGCCTCTAGTTGCTTGAGATCCAGCGCCTCCAGCCCCAGCATCGCGTTCTGTGCCTCTTTGGTCACCAGCAGCAGTTCATCGATCTTCAGATGCAGGATGTCGGTGTCGCGGTTCTGCGTGTTCTGGATCAGGAACACCATCAGAAAAGTGATGATGGTCGTTGAGGTATTGATGATCAGTTGCCAAGTGTCATTGAAATGAAAAATCGGCCCGCTCAACCCCCACAACCCGATCAGGATCAACGCCCCCATGAACGTCTTCGGGCTACCGGCCCATAGAGCGAGTTTCTGGGAAATCTTCGCGAATTTCATAGCCGTATTCCTTATTGGGGGCGTCTGAAATTCAGACACTGACGGCGTTGTGAAAATTCGACTGGCATCGGGTTTGTCCATGAAAAACCGGCCTGTTGACCGGTTCGATCCTGAGTATCCTAGGGCTTGATCTCGACTTTAGTCTGCCAGCTGAAATACCCCACAGCCTCACACTGTTGATTCACCAACATAAAACTCAACTCGCACTGTGTGACCCCGGCGGCCTTCGCCGTGCAAACCCAGAAGTGGTCATCGGCCTTGCGACTGGCCGGTACTGTCGGGTTTTCGGGGTTGGGGGCGGGCACGGTGAGGTCGGGGTGGACTTCCAGGTGGGGGGCTGAGAGGGCGCCATTCTGCGTCACGGTCAGGCGATAGATCACGACGCTGTGTTCGGCGATCAGGCTGATCGACCTGCCACGTAAATGAATGTTGCGACCGACCTCGACAGGTAATGTCAGTTTGCTGTCATTTATAACTATTTCTTTCGAGATATTTCCCAGGGTGAAAAAGATCAGGCCATCGCTAATGCTGGTGGGTGCTGCCGCGTCCTGGCTTGGCTGTGGATAGCGCGAGAGCACTGATTCGGCGTCGACAACCAGCAACACGTTGTAGGCCTCGGTGACGCTGGATGAAGGGGATGGGATCGGTTCGGAAGTCATCATGGATTCCTTTCATGATGTTGGCACAAGACAGCAGCCGCTACGGTCAAGGCAAGACATCCTGTTCCGGCCGGGGCGGCAACGGGTCGGTGAGCCCCTCGTCGCCGAGGGGCCCGAAACATCATCAGTTATGGATGGAGATGAACGGATCCCATGAGCAGCAGCCGATGATCTGACAGTTGCGATCGACGATCAGGAAGTGGAAGTGATAGGTCACGCGGCCGCAGTCCAGGGTCTCCGATGACCAGTAATGGTTATCGACTTTCTGGCAGCTGGGTACGGATGGGTTTTCGCGGTTGGGCACTGCAACACAGGCGGTAGCCTTGCGTGGCGAAGGTGGTGAGATCAGGTCGGCACCGGCATTACCGATGAACTTGTAGAAAATCACAGCCTGCTCGAAGCTCTGCGACAGACTGGTTTCGCGCCAGCGGATCAGGTCGCCAACCTGAGCCTTCAGATCCAGTTCGCCACCAGCCTGGCCACTGACGACGTTGTCCTGGTTGGTGACCATGTACACATGATGCCAGTCGATCAGCGTGGGATTCTTTGGATCTTTGCTGATGTTTGGATATTTTTTCAAAATGGTTTCGGTGTCGATGGAGACCAGAATATCCGTAACTCGAGACATGGTAACGCTCCTTTTTCATAGTGAACGTCGGGCTGTAATCCAGGCACGACGACGCTTGCTTGCCGTATGGCTTCTGCGAGCACACTACTGGGGGGAACCCACCGGTCACGAGGTATGAGGAGGCCGTGCTCCCTGCACGAAAACGTAAGAATCGGGTTCCTTCCGACTGCCGCCACTTGACTATAGGCAGGATTGGTTTGCTGTCAAAATCGCTTTTAATCGGCTCGACGGGCGGTCGAGAAAAGGCGTCAATCCTGCCAATTGGCGATAAAAAACAGCGTACGCAGACATGCTTTGAAATGAGTCGCTCTGGAGCAGATCGTGATCCAGCCTGTATTGTGATCAACCGCTGCAAGGTTCCCTGACAGGAGAGCGCAATGAGTTGGTCCGCCCAGCAATACGTTGCATTTGAAGATGAACGCACGCGTCCCGCGCGCGATCTGCTGGCCGCCATTCCTTCGGCGGAGGCTCGATCAGTCGTGGATATCGGTTGCGGGCCCGGTAATTCCACGGAGCTACTGGTGCAGCGTTTTGCCCAGGCCACCGTCAGAGGGCTCGACAGTTCGGCGGACATGATCGCCGCCGCGCGCAAGCGCCTGCCGAAATTGCAGTTTGATGTCGCCGAAATTGATCAATGGGCCAACCAAGGCCCGTTCGATGTGATCTTCGCCAACGCTGTGTTGCAGTGGGTGCCGGATCACGTGGCCTTACTGCCGGCGCTGGCAGGCAAGTTATCGCCCGGTGGCAGTCTGGCGATCCAGATGCCGGACAACCTCAACGAACCATCCCATCGTCTGATGCGCGAAGTCGCTGCCAATGGCCCGTGGGCCGGCAAGCTGGCCGGCGCCGCCGGTCAGCGCACCGACATGGCAAGTCCCGGCGAATATTTTTCCATGCTGCGGCCGCACTGCGCGCGAGTCGATGTGTGGCGTACGACGTATCACCATCAGTTGCCCGACGGGGCGGCAGGGGTGGTGGAGTGGTTCAAGGGCAGTGGCTTGATCCCCTTTCTCGATCCGCTGAGCGAAGCCGAACGGGCTCAGTTTCTGCAGGAGTATCTGGCGCAGGTCGAAAAAGCCTATCCGCCGTTGGCAGATGGTTCGGTGCTGTTGCCATTCCCGCGGTTGTTCATTGTTGCGACTCGATAGTTTCCTCGGCAGGAGAGCGGGTCATCTGGCAATCCAGAACCATTTGCAACGTTCCCTTTGAGTTTGCACCGCAAGTCGGTACTGTCCGCTCCATCAGTGGAAGTCGGCGAATTGTTCATGTGTTCCGCGGCTTTCGGCGCATCTAAAAGGAAGGGTAAAAATAGTGATCTGGTTTCTCGAAGGGCAGTCCAGTCAACGGGACATCATTCTCGGTGCGCGCGAGGCGTTGCCTGCCGACGTGAAAATTTTTGCCTCGCATCGACAGGATCGTCCCGAAATCACTTCGGTCGCGGATGTCGGCCTTGTCGAGCCTGCGGACAATCAGGAACGCATCGATTGGGTCATTGCAACTGCTCAGGCTGAGCAAATCAAAGTGGTCCTGGCGGGCCGCGTGGGTCGGGAATTCGAGCATGCTCGTGAGCGTTTCGAGCGCGCGGGCCTGGTGTTGGTCACCGGTGCACTTTCACTGGACACGTTTGACCTGGTCGATGACAAGAGCCGCTTCACGGCTGAAGCAGAACGCGTCGGCCTGGCTTGCGTGCCGGCCATCACCGCATCGAATGCCGAAGAGTTGCTGGCGGCCTACCGCACGCTCAGTGCCTCGGGTGAAGTCTGCGTGAAACCTGCCGTGGGCATTTACGGCCAGGGTTTCTGGCGGTTCAAGGAAAGTGCCGATCCTTTCCGCTGCTTCGCCAACCCTGATGTACGTGAAGTGAATTTCGACATCTATATGCACGGCTATCGTTCGGCAGTAACGCCGCCGCCACCGATGTTGGTAATGCCCTACATGGCCGGCAGCGAGTGTTCGGTGGACATGGTGTGTGAAGCCGGGCGCCCGATCGCGTTCGTTGGTCGTCGTAAAAAGGGCCTGCATCAGCTCTGTGAGCGTGAAGGCGCTGCTATCGAGCTGGCTCTGAAGGCCGCCGAGCACTTCAGGTGCGACGGCATTGTCAACGTGCAGACCCGTGACGATGCGGACGGTAAACCGCATTTGCTGGAAATCAACGCGCGCTATTCCGGCGGTATCGGCTACACCCGGGCGACCGGTTTGAACCTGCCGGGGATTTTTGCCACTCGTCGCCTGGGCTTGCCTGAGCCGCAGGGCGTCTGGCGGCCAAACGTGCGGGTCAAAGGCATTACCGTCGCGGCGGTCGCTTCACCCTGATATTAATTCGACATATGAAGTCTGCTACCATTTGCGCGTTTGCGTCGACCGGCCCAAACCAATGCAGGAAGCAATGAAAGGAGTTTTCAAGGAATGATGGTGCTAGCGCCTGGCGCAAACACCGCAGTATCAAGCGCCCGGAGTGAATGGACTCTGGAATGTGGAAACTCTTCAGCTTTCGGGGAGTATGCCGCGGTTGCCATATTGCCGGTTGATGAAAAACGCCGCCCGAAAGGTGATGCAGCCCTGTTCCAGACGCCCCGCGCCTGGATGGAATGGGTCGAGGATCAGCAGAAAGTCGGCTGCAAGCTGAACCTGGACGACATTCCGGCGGGCAGCGATCGCGTGCTTCTGGTGGTTTACACCTTTTCTGCTGCCGGCCCGGTCAGCGAGCTGAAAAACCTGCGCCTGCAGGTCGATGGCCAGATCGATTACGCGCTGGATCTTCGCGAAAATGGCGAATCCGCGATCATCATCGGCGAGTTCTACCGCCGAAATGAACAATGGAAATTTCGCGCGCTGGCTGAAGGCTCTGCCTACGGCCTCGCTGCGCTTGGCCGTCGTATCGGTCTGGAGATCGACGAAGCCCACCCCAATGGCCGGCCCAATGCATCGGGATCCGGTCGTCCGGCGAGCAGCGCCACCGGTACGGCTTTCGCCGTGTCCCCCACCCATGTAATGACTTGCGCCCACGTCATTGAAGGCATGCGCGAGATCCACATTGCCTCGTTTGACGGGCGCTACCGTGCCGATCCGGTGGTGGTTGATCGGCGTAACGACATCGCCCTGCTACGGGTGATCGACTCTCCGGCGCTGAAGCCGGTGGCCTTCAAGTCCGGGTTCGGTTGCGATCTGGGCGAAGACATTGTCGCGCTGGGCTTTCCACTGGCCGGTTTTGCCGGTGGCGGCGTCCATGTCACTCAGGGTGGCGTTTCGGCGCTGTTCGGTTTGCACAACGACGCCAGCCTGCTGCAGTTCACAGCAGCCATCCAGCCGGGCTCCAGCGGCAGTCCGCTGTTTGATTTTTCCGGGGCCGTGATCGGTCTCGTCACTTCATCCATACCTGATGCACAGAACATGAATTTTGCGGTGAAAGCATCGCTGCTGATTTCTTTCCTCGACGCCTGTCGTGTTGACGGCAAAAAGAATGCGTCGGGCCAGACGTTTACCGCAGCGCAACTCGCGCGCGAAGCACAGGCATCTATGTGGCGGGTGGAAGCCACAAATCTCTGATTCATCTTTGAATTGAAACTTACGGAAGAGGCACTGGATGTTTGGTCCAGTGCCAAGGCAGGAACTGTTAATGGAATCAAATGCAGCAACGCAAGCGCTGAGCGCACAACTGATGCGCGGGCGTCTCGACGTCAACGTTGATGATGCTGTCATTGCCCCTGAATCACTGTTTGGCTTCGCCGAACGTCGTAATCCGAAGCGGGCATTCCTGTTCGTGTCCAAAGTGCTCGGACGGCATATTCCGGTCCGTCCGTCGGTGATGGCGGCCAGTTTTGAAAGCCTGGCGGCAGAAATTCCGGCTGACTTGCCAGGCCCGGTCCTGGTCATCGGCATGGCCGAAACCGCTGTCGGCCTCGGTGCCGGTGTACACCGGGCGTATAGCGCCACGCGGCCTGACACGGTCTATATGGTCAGCACCCGTCACCCGACGGGGACCGAACTGTTCACCCGCTTCGAAGAAGAGCACAGCCACGCCAGCGCTCACTTGATTCACTTGCCGGTTGACGCGCAGGTGCGTGAGCAGATGCTCAATGCGCGCTCGCTGGTGCTGGTCGATGACGAGGCCTCGACGGGCAAGACGTTCATCAATCTGCATCGCGCTCTGGTCGATGCCGGTCTGGATAAAGTCGAACAGGTCGTGACCTGCGTGCTGACCGATTGGTCGGGCGGCGCGGTGCGTGATGCGCTGGGCGATCGCGTGCATCAAGTGTCGCTGCTGCAGGGCTCGTACCAATTCTTCGAAGACCCCGATGCGCCTTTGCCCGACATGCCCGCAGTGGGCACCATCGCCGCCGGTGACTGGCCGGTGAATGCCGACAACGACTGGGGCCGTCTGGGCGTGCGCAGTGTCGCCGATAGCCTGGCGCCCGAGCTTCACGTAGAACCGGGTGAAAAGGTTCTGGTCGTCGGCACCAGCGAGTTTGTCTGGCGTCCGTTTCTGCTGGCCGAACGTCTGGAGCGTGCTGGCGCCGATGTGCATTTCAGCTCGACCAGCCGCTCGCCCATCGCTCTGGGGCATGCGATCGGGCATGCCTTGTCGTTTGCCGACAACTACGGTCTGGGCATCGCCAACTTTCTCTACAACGTGCGCCCAGGCCAGTTCGACCGCGTGTTGATCTGCTCGGAAACACCGGCGCAGGCGGTTTCAGCCGACTTGCTGAAGACCTTGAACGCACAGGTGATCGTCGATGCCAAGTAATCGCCCGCTGGCGCTGGTCGATCTCGACGACACGTTGTTTCAGACCGCACGCAAGATGTCGCCGGATACGCCACGCCACACGGCGACCCTCGACGTCGACGGTCAGCCCAACGGTTACATGAGCCCGGTGCAGAAGTCGATGACCGAATGGTTGCTCGCCACCACCGACGTAGTGCCGGTGACCGCGCGCAGTGTTGAAGCTTTCAGCCGCGTCCGCCTGCCATTCCGCCAGGGCGCCATCTGTTCCCACGGCGGCGTGATTCTTGGCGCCGACGGCAAGCTCGATCAGGCCTGGCAGGCACGCATGAGCGACCTGCTTGCCGACTACCAAAAGCGTCTGCCGGAATTGAGCGAAGCGACGCTCGCCATTGGCAAGCAACTGGGCATTTCCTTGCGTGGCTGGGTTGTCGAAGAGGAAGGGCTGCGTCACTACGTAGTGACCAAACACAACGAGTCCAGCGACGAGGTACTCAACGCCGTGTTGGCTGAAGTTCAGGCGCAAGGGTTGCTGGAAGGCATGCACATTCATGGCAACAGCAACAACCTGGCCTTCCTGCCTCAGGGCCTGTCCAAACAGGCGGCGGTGCAGGAGTGGTTGCGTCGTGACCGCGAAATCAACGGCGAACGCCCCCTGCTGGGCTTCGGCGACAGCATCACCGATCTGGCCTTCATGCAGGAGTGCCATTGGTGGGTGACGCCAACGCGCAGCCAATTGGCCAAGCGAGTAGAGGCGTCGATTCATGAGTAATGCCATCTCCCAACTGCTGACGGTGGGCAGCGCGAGCTATGCGCCGGATGACGTCCACTTTCTGCTGCAAGCCGTGCAGATGGACGTGACCGACGTCGAGGAAAAAGAGCGCCTGATTCAGACGAAGCAGAAGCACTATTCCGAAATGATCAGCCTGGAAAGCGCGCCCAGCGATATTCACAAGGCACTCTACGAGCGTGTTCTGGCGCAGAACGGCGAGCGTATGGCCGCCGATGTGCAAGCGCTGGCGCTGGGGTTGCATGAAGCCTGTGCGGGCCCTGCAATTGTGCTGGTGTCCTTCGTGCGCGCCGGCCTGCCGCTGGGTGTGCTGTTGCGTCGCGCACTGATCGAGATGGGCCGCGAAACCTACCATTACGGCATCAGCATCGTCCGCGATCGGGGCATCGATACCGTTGCCCTGGAAGCCATCATCCAGTGCCATGGCGCCGAGAACATCATCTTTGTCGATGGCTGGACCGGCAAGGGCGCAATCTGTGGCGAAATCCAGCGCAGCCTGGGCGATGACCCGCGTTTCCCCACGCTGCCGCGACTGGTCGTGCTGGCAGACCCGTGCGGTCGCGCCTGGATGGCAGCGTCTGCCGAAGACTGGGTGATCCCGTCCGGTATTCTGGGGGCCACGGTCTCCGGTCTGGTTTCGCGCTCGATCTGGCCGGAAAACGGCGGACTGCATGGCTGCGTGGTGTACGACCACCTGCGCGAGCACGATGTGACGCAAGCGTTCATCGAGCAGATCGAAGTGCAGCGCAAAGCCTTGGGCGTCGTGGCCAAAGCCGTGCCGTGGAGCGATGCTCAGCGTGCGGAACTTCAGGGGGCGGCCAGCCACGTGGTTGAGTCGTTGGCCACACGTTTTGAGATCACCAACCTCAACCGGGTCAAGCCGGGCATCGCCGAAGCGACGCGCGCGGTATTGCGCCGGGTTCCGCACCACGTGCTGATCCGCAACCGCAACGACAGCGATGTGCAGTTGCTGATGCACCTGACCGAAGCCGCCGGCGTACCGGTGGAAGAGGTGGGTGCGCAGTTGGGGCCTTATCGTGCGGTGACCATCATTCGGAGTCTGGGCTGATGAAAACCCTTTCTCCCTATGCCCTCGGCGCCACGCTGTACATGCCTGCCACGCGTGCGGACCTGCTGGATGTGGTGTTTCGCAACAAACTGCCGGAATTGCGCTCGCTGGTGGTGTGCCTGGAAGACGCGGTCGCCGACATCGATATCGCGACCGCGCTGTCCAACCTGCATGGCTTGCTGACAGTCATCGATCAGCGCGGCGGTCGTCCAGAGGACGGCCCGTTGCTGTTCGTTCGGCCCCGCGACTCGGAGATGGCAGCGGTACTCAACGATTGGCCGCTGATGGCGCACGTCGATGGCTTCGTCATCCCGAAACTGACCTCGGCCAACCTCGGCGCCTGGGAACAGGCCGTGACCAATCCTGCGTTGTTCCTGATGCCGACGCTGGAGACCGCGGACGTTTTCAACCCAACTGCCATGGTCGAATTGGGGCAGGCGCTCAAGGCGAGTCTGAATCAGCGCATCATCGCCTTGCGCATTGGCGGCAATGACTTGATGGGCAGCCTCGGTCTTCGGCGCAATCCGACCACCACGCTCTACAGCACGCCGATGGGTTACGTGATTCCGATGCTGGCGGGGGTCATGGGCTCGCAAGGTTTCGCATTGACTGCGCCGGTGTTCGAGCAGTTGGCGTCGCCGCACCTGCTCAGGGAGGAACTGGAATCTGATATCGCTCATGGCCTGGTCGGCAAGACCGCGATTCACCCAAGCCAGATCGAGATCATTCAGGACACGCTGCGTGTCAGCCTTGAGGACTTCAACAGCGCCAAGCTGATTGTCAGCGATGTGGCGCCGGCGGTGTTCCGGCACAACGACGCGATGTGCGAGCCGGCGACCCATTACAAGTGGGCCGTCAAAATTCTTGAACGCGCGCAGTGGCACGGCATCCGTCATGCGGAAGTCGGTGTCGGCGAGAGTTCGATTCGTCTGGCGGAGGTAGCGGGATGATAGAGCAGACCGATAAGCCCGGCGCACCGCCGCGGCCCGTCCTTTCGGTGTTCGATTTCGACGGCACGCTGACCCGTAACGACAGCTTTGTGCCGTTTCTGAAGTTTGCCTTCGGCGCGCGCGAGTTCAATCGGCGCCTGCTGAAGCTGGCGTTGCCCAGCCTGCGATTCGTGGCGCGGCGAATGAGCCGTGACGAACTCAAAGCACAGTTGATCCGTACGTTTCTGGTGGGTGTGAAGCTTGAGTGGCTGCAGCAGCAAGCCGCGAGTTATTGCGTTCGGGCCTGGCCACGCTTGATGCGCCCGTCAGGCTTGCTGGCGATTGCTGCCGAGATCAAGTCCGGTGCCGTGGTGACTCTCTGTTCCGCTTCGCCTGCATTGGTGTTGCAGCCTTTCGCCGACCGTCTTGGTGTGAAGCTGATCGGCACCGAGCTGGAAGTGATTGACGGTGTATTGACCGGGCACATTACCGGCAACAACTGCCGGTGCGAAAACAAGGTGCTCAGGCTGGAAGCGGTTTACGGCGATTTGCAGCAATTCCGCATTCGGGCCTGGGGCGATACCCGCGGTGATCACGAGCTGCTGGCTGCTGCTGAAGATGCGCACTGGCGGCACTTTCACCCGGCATGGCGTCGTGGACGTCTGCGGGCAACCAAAGGAAGTAATCCGGGCGTGCGCGATGCGCACACCGACCTGCATGGGGCGGGCAAAACTGATCGCTCCATGAACACCGATGACCAACAAGGAGCGTAACGATGGCACTTACCCTGAGCAAAAAACAGTCCATTTCCCTGGAAAAAACGGCCGGCACTGCGTTGTCCAGCGTCAGCCTCGGCCTGGGTTGGGATCCGGTAAAGGCCGGTTTTCTCGGCAAACTGATGGGCAATGGCGGTGAGATCGACCTCGATGCTTCGTGCATCCTGCTCGACGGCAGCCTGAAGCCTGTGGACCTGGTCTGGTTCCGTCAGCTCAAATCCCAGGACGGCTCGATCCAGCACTCCGGTGACAACCGCACGGGCGAAGGTGATGGCGACGACGAAACCATCCATGTTGACCTGCAGCGCCTGCCTGCGGTGGTTCAGCACCTGGTGTTCACCGTGAACAGCTTCACCGGGCAGAATTTCGAAAAAGTTGAAAACGCCTACTGCCGCATCGTCAACGCCAGTAACAAGAGCGAACTGGCCCGTTTCAACCTGTCCGAACGTGGCGCTCACACCGGCATCGTCATGGCCAGCCTGTCGCGTGACAGCGATGGCTGGAAGTTCACCGCTATCGGCGAGACCACCCATGGCCGCACCGCTGATGACCTGATCAACCTGGCCACTCAGGCGCTGCGCTAATGGCGACCCTCGCTCCGGGCGGCAACGCGCCAGTTGCCAGCGGCCCGCTTCGCGTCGACATCAATTACTCGCCGATTGCCGGCGCCGACATTGATGTCTCGGCCTTCGTTCTGGGAACCACGGCAAAGGTTCGCGGCGATGGCGACATGTGCTTTTACGGTCAGCCGAGTGTGCTCGGCGGTGCGGTGACGTTGTCGGATACTTCGGCCGGTCGCGCGGTGTTCAACGTTGATCTGAGCCGACTCGAACCGGTCGTGGAAAAGGTCGCGCTGACCGCCACGATCTACGAGAACAAAGCCAGCTTTGAGCGCGTCTCGCAGTTGTCGATGGTGGTGTCGGGTGACGTTGAAGCGCAGATCCCAACCAGCGGCATGAAAGAAACCGCGTTGATCCTCGGCGAGTTCTATCGTCGTCAGGGCGAGTGGAAATTCCGCTGCGTCGGTCAGGGTTTCAACGGCGGGCTCGAGCCACTGGCCAAGCATTTCGGTGTGGACGTGGCGGCTCCTGCTCCAGCAGCGGCTCCGACCCCTGCGCCAGTGCCGCCACCTGCACCGGCGGCGCCGAAGTCGACGATCAGCCTGAGCAAGGTCACTCTCGACAAAACGCGCAGCTCGATCAGCCTGGAGAAGACCGCCGCCGGTTTCGGCGAGATCAAGGTCAACCTGAACTGGAACAAGCGCAGTTCCGGCGGTTTCTTCAAAAGCAGCTCCTCGATCGACCTGGACGTGGGTTGCCTGTACGAGTTGCAGGACGGTGAAAAGGGCGTGGTTCAAGCCCTTGGCAACTGCTTCGGCAGCTTGAACCAAGCCCCTTACATCCAGCTGATGGGCGACGACCGTACCGGCTCCGTGGCCGGTGGCGAATGGCTGCACATCAACGGCACCAAGTGGGCTGAAGTGCGACGGATCCTGATCTTCGCCTTCATCTACGAAGGGGCTCCGAACTGGCGCGAGACCGATGGTGTAGTGACCATCTACATCCCGAACCAGCCGGAAATCGAGGTGCGCCTCAATGAAGAGGGCGGACGCGATGGCATGTGTGCCATTGCCATGCTCGAAAACGTCAACGGCGCCGTCAAGGTTTCCCGGCGGGTGGATTTCCACCGCGGGCATTCGGCGGTGGACAAAGCCTACGGTTGGGGCATGAGCTGGCGTGCCGGCTCGAAATAGTTACCCAGGCGGGGCTTGGGGCCCCGCCTTTCAGAGGACCTCAAAATGTTTGCATGGCTTAAAGAAAACGCTGCAATGGCACGGGACAAACTGGCCACTGAGGCCAGCAAGTTCAAAAACCAGAAGTTCATGGATGCCATAACAGCGGCCTGCGCCGTCGTTGCGTCGGCAGACGGTGAGATTTCCTCTGCCGAGAAAACCAAGATGGCCGGGTTCATCAGCAACTCGCCGGAATTGAAGGTTTTCAACATGACCGAGGTCATCAAGTCCTTCAATGGTCACTGCGAAAAGTTCGAGTTCGATTATCAGATCGGTCAGGCCGAAGCGCTGAAAACGATCGGCAAGATCAAGGGCGATGCCGGTGCAGGTCGTTTGCTGGTACGTGTCGCCTGCGCCATCGGCGCGTCGGATGGCAACTTCGATGACAAAGAAAAAGCGGCTTGCCGTCAGATTTGCCTTGAGCTGGGTTTGAACCCGGCTGATTTCGAACTTTAAGGAGCTGGACCTTGGACAGTCACATTGGATTTCCCCCGCTGACGATGGCGGTGTTCGTCGGGATCGCGGTGGGCGCGCTGCTGCTCGACATGGTCACCCACCGTGGCGACAAACCCATTTCGCTGGCTAAAGCCTCGATCTGGTCGATTTTCTGGATTGCAATCTCGCTGGCGTTTGCAGGTTTCCTGTATTACGAACACGGGCCGGAAGTCGCCAGTCTGTTCGTCACCGGTTATGCGCTGGAAAAAGTCCTCAGCGTCGACAACCTGTTTGTGTTCATGGCGATTTTCGCCTGGTTCAAAGTGCCGGATGGCATGCGCCACCGCGTTTTGTACTGGGGCATCATCGGCGCGATCGTCTTCCGCGGGATCTTCGTTGCGATTGGTACCGGTCTGCTGGCGTTCGGCCCGTGGGTCGAAATCGTCTTCGCGGTGATCGTCGCCTGGACGGCCATCATGATGTTGCGCAGTGGCGGTGATGACGAGGAAGAGGAAGACTATTCCAAGCACATGGCTTACCGCTTCGCGCAAAAACTCTTCCCTGTATGGCCAAAGCTGTACGGCCACAACTTCTTTGTGTCGCGCAAGCAACTCGAAGTAGAGCTGAAGAAACCTGAGAACCAGGGCATGTCGCTGGCAGCGAAGGGCACCATTTTTGCCACGCCGCTGTTCCTGTGCCTGGTGGTGGCGGAAGTCTCCGACGTACTGTTCGCCTTCGACTCCGTGCCGGCGGTTATCGCCGTGAGCCGTGAGCCGCTGATCGTGTACTCGGCCATGCTCTTCGCCATTCTGGGTCTGCGTACCATGTACTTCGTGCTTGAAGCTCTGAAACGCTACCTGGTGCACCTGGAAAAATCGGTCATCGCGCTGCTGTTCTTCATTGCGGTCAAGCTCGGCTTGAACGCAACGGATCACATGTTCCACCACGGCTACACCATCGATGCGAACACCAGTTTGCTGATCGTAATGGTTGTATTGGCGATCGGTGTTGTCGCCAGCTTGATCTTCCCCGGAAAGGAAGAAGAAGCACCGGTCGAAAACCAATGAGTAATCGTCTTCACCACAAGGAGTAATACCCATGGCACTGACTCTTCAAAAGGGTGCAAACCTGTCCCTGACCAAAACCGACCCGAGCCTGAGCAAGATTCTGGTGGGTCTGGGCTGGGATCCGCGTGCAACTGACGGCGCCGAGTTTGACCTGGACGCGAGCGCTCTTCTGCTGGGTGCGAACGGCAAGGTCCGCAGCGAAGCCGACTTCATTTTCTACAACCAGCTGAAAAGTCTGGACGGTTCGGTCGAGCACACTGGCGACAACCGCACAGGCGCTGGCGACGGCGACGACGAAGTGATCAAGGTCGACCTGAGCCGCATTCCGGCTGACGTGGACAAGGTCGTGTTCATCGTGACCATCCACGACGCCGAGTCGCGCAAGCAGAGCTTCGGTCAGGTCGGTGGTTCGTTCATCCGTGTCGTCAACGACGTGACCAGCACTGAAGTGGTTCGCTACGACCTGGCGGAAGACGCTTCGACTGAAACGGCGATGGTCTTCGCTGAGCTGTATCGCAACAACGGCGAGTGGAAATTCCGCGCCGTTGGTCAGGGTTACACCGGTGGCCTGCGCGCCCTGGCTAACAACTACGGCATGAACTTCTAAACAACCCCAGCAAAAGGAATCTGAACATGGCTGTAAGTCTGTCCAAAGGTGGCAACGTCTCGCTGTCCAAAGAAGCTCCTGGCCTGACCGAAGTGATCGTCGGCCTGGGTTGGGATCCTCGTGTCACTGACGGCACCGAGTTCGACCTCGACGCATCGATTTTCATCGTTGGTGAAAACGGCAAAGTGCTCGACGACAATGGCTTCATTTTCTACAACAACAAAACTTCCGCCGACGGTTCCGTCGAGCACATGGGCGACAACCGCTCGGGCGCTGGCGAAGGTGATGACGAGCAAGCCACCGTCAAGCTCAATGGCCTGGCGGCCGCTGTGAAGAAACTGGTGTTCTCGGTAACCATCCACGACGCCGAAGCACGCAAGCAGAGCTTCGGTCAGGTATCGAACGCCTACATCCGTGTGGTCAACAAGGCTGACGGCAAGGAACTGGCTCGCTACGACCTGAGCGAAGACGCTTCCACCGAAACCGCGATGATCTTCGGTGAGCTCTACCGCAACGGTGAAGAGTTCAAATTCAAGGCGATCGGCCAAGGTTTCGCCGGCGGCCTCAAGCCTCTGGCTGAAGCCCACGGCGTGAGCATCGGCTAACCCGCAAGGGTTGAGAAGGCCCCCTCCCAAGGGGGCTTTTTCTTGCCTGTCATTCGGGCAGTACAGAAAGGACAAGGGATAAGGGATAAGGAAATGCAAATGTTTCGTGGAATGTGCGCGGTCGGCGTTCTGGCAACGTTGGCGGGCTGTGGTGCCTACGACGATTTCCAGGCCAACAATGCCGTGCAGGAATACCGTGAGTCGTGTTTTGGTAATTACACCAATGAATGCGAAAGCAAGCTGGTTGATACCAACATCATCATGCTCGAGTTGGCTCGCAGCAATATTGATCGTGAGAAAGACACACTCATAAAAGCGCTGGGTAAGGACGTGTATGAACGCTTCGTCCCGACCGCCAATGAATTGATTACAGGCTTGATCAAACAGCAAGAAAGCAAACGTCCAGGTTTCTTCGCGCGTTGGTTCCTGGGTGAAGCCCAGCCGCTCGGCAACACGCGAAATCAACTTTTCCTCGCCTCCGACATGCAGCAACTTACGTCCGTTGTGCTGGAAAAAGTGCGCGGCGAGATGCGCGCTGAAGCAAGGGAGCCCCTGTCGCCTACAGCAGCCATTCTGCTCGGCAAAGAGCTCGCTCCCGCCGCGCCTGCCACCGCGGAGCCGGTTGTTACGGCAACAGCGGCGACGCCCGCAACGCTCGATGGCGCGGTTGACCGCATGATCGCCGCTGAATTGGCCAAGGACGGTGGCGACGAATACAAGGAAGGCCGGCAGGTGGTTTTTGCCGACCTCAATGACGATGGCGTCAACGACGCCGTGGTGCTTTACACCATCGAAGGGCAGGGGGGCGGTAACGGTTACTTCCAGTCCCTGGCCACGTTCTATGCCGATGCCAATGGCTGGAACTATCGCAGCACGCTCGTCGTGGGATCAGGGGTGCAGAACGTTCAGGTGCTCGATGCGAAAAGACTGGCGCTGAAAGTGCTGTCTGTCGGCCCCGACGACGCCAACTGCTGCCCGAGCGTCGAAAGCGTCGAACAGTACAAATGGAATGGCTCAACGTTTATCGCGATGCCTGCCGCCTGAACGGGTGCAGGGCTTGAGCGAACACCTGTCCGATAGGCCGGCGCGCCGATCGCGGCACTCAACGCGTGCCGGGCGCGGGTCAAGCTGGATCGTTCGGCGCGGTTTGCCGAGATCACGCCGCTGCAGATGTCCGATCTGGACTGAGGGTGATCCCGCGCAGGCTTCAAGGGCTGCGCGGGCCGGGCTTCAGCGAATAATGCCCTTGGCCTTGGCGTCCTTCAGCCAGATCGGGAACTCGGCCATCAACAGGTCGTAGAGTTGTTCTTCCGAGATGTCGTGCAAGTCGTCCAGCGCGAAGAAGCCGCAGTTGTCGACCACGCGTCCGGGCAGGGTGTCGAGCTTATCCAGAATCCCGTAGCCCTTGCCGCCGAGCCCGACGAATTGCCAGAAGATCGGCAGGTGAGCGGCTTCGACCATCAACCGGGTAATCTTGCGGCTTTCCGAGACGCCGCCGTCACTGATGAACAGGACGTACATGGGCGTACCGTCAGCGGTCAGTTGAAACTGCTCAAGCACCTTTTCGATGACCTTGGGCTCATCGTTGATCCGGCTGCCGAGTTCCCAGTTGCGCCAGCCACGGCTGTCGCTGTCGATGAATCCCTTGTGGTTGCTCAGGGTCACTGGCGAGAGCTGCAATGGCTTGGCGCCGAAGGCCCAGCAATCAAGCTCACCATCCTCATCGAACGACACCGCGAGCGGCAGCAGCCGGTCGACGACTTCCTGAACCCGGCCTTTGGCGTACTGATGGTTCATCGAGCCGGAAGCGTCGAGCACCAGCACCACGCGGGCCTTGGTTTGGGTGAGATTGGCTTTTTCCAGGCTGATCTGCGCTTTCTTGGCCAGGCTGGCCAGGTGCGGCGCGGCCGCTGCGATCTTTTTCTCGAGAGAGACTTTTGCAGGAGTTGACGCGGGTGCTGGTGCAGGGCTTTCAGCCACTTCACCACCGAAGTGATTCACCAGCGCATCGAGGCCTTGGGCGTAACCTTGCAGGTTCGAGAGCAGGCGCCACTCGCCGTTTTTGCGATACAGCTCGGCGACCATGATGGCTTTCTCGGCGCTGAAGGTTGCCCCGGAAAACGCACACTGGGCAACCGTCTGGCCGGCAGGGTTGGACACGCTGAAGTGACTGGCGCCAATGGCGCTCATCGCCCCGGCGCCATCAATCGAGGCGGTGAACACCAGGCGATCAATGGTAGCCGGCAATTGCGCGAGGTTGATCTGAAAGCGGCCCTGGTCTTCGATCCTGACGCTGGCACACGGCGTGGTCGGTTGATTGAAGAACACCATGTAGCGGTCGTCAGACAGCTTGCCTTGGGCGTCGACGCCGAAGCAGACGAAGTCGATGACATCGCTGGACTGAATTTGCATCGCGAGTGTGAGCGATTGTCCCTGGAGAATGTTTGACAGTGGCAGTCGTTGTCCCTGAGTAATCTGCATCGTGCTTCCTTGATGGATGATCAGTTGCCTCGGCGCCCAAAGAACAGGCGCCGAGCCGCGCGCGCATTATCACTCTAAATCTGTACAAATCGGTTGAAAGGTTTGCCCTCAGCGCTGCACTGAAACCAGCAACATCATCGGCCGTTCACGTTCCTCGGCCAGCGCCGGTTGCGCCGCCACGTCGGGATCGCTCGGCCCCCATTCGTTGACGTGACGAATCGTGAAACCTGCGCCAATCAACGTGTTCAGCAGTGTGCCGAGCGTGCGGTGCTGTTTGATCACGCCCTCGGCCAACCAGTTGGTTACCCGCTCGCCTTCCCTCTGATAGCTGTCGAGCGGCCAGCGTTTGTGGCCTTCGCTGTCGATCAGCCAACCGGGGTTGCGCGGCGCCATGAAGATCGGGTGTTCGATGGAAAAGACAAAGTGCGCGCCCGGTTTCAACGCCGCGTACAGATGTGCAAACAGCCCTGGCAGATCCTTTATGTAGTGCAGCGCCAGGGAGCTGTAGGCCAGGTCGAAATGGCAAGTGGGCAGATCGAGTTGTTCAAGGTCGGCGCGCTCGTAGCGGATGTTCGCTGCGGTAGTGGTATTGCGTGCCCGTTCCAGCATCTTCTGCGAGACATCCAGGCCCAGCACGTCGGCGGCGCCGTTCTCGCTGGCCCAGCGGCTGAACCAGCCATAACCGCAGCCCAGATCGACCACTTGCAAACCGTGCAGTGACGGCAGCAGCGCCTTGAGCGCCGGCCATTCCGGCGCGGCATCAAGGCCGCCGATAGAGCGGTTCATCTGGCTGTAGCCCTGGAAAAATTCGGGATCGTCGTAGATGTTTTGCGTCATGGTGAAATGCTCTTTTGATTTCGGTCGTCAGCGGCGCAGTGGCCGCGATTGGAATCCCTCGAAAGTGAAGGCGCGTATTCGTCGATGGCCGCGCAGGGGGAGGGGCGTGGTCGATGGGGAAATGCTAGTTGGTTGGGCGGGAGGTGAAAACCGATGGAGTGTTGTGGATCTGTAATATCGGAAAAATCGCTATGTGTTATCGCCGTATAAACGTATTCCGAGTGGCGTGTTTCAAGTCGTGCAGTGTTACGACCTGAAGCCTACAAATCCTTGCGCCGTTGCCTACCGCTAAGCCAGAATCCGCCGGCTTGTGCGCTTGGGAGGCGGTCGGTAACTTGGTTCGCGTCACTGATTTCCAGTGATCGGGTTTAGTAGCCCGGCATCCTCAATCTAAATAGCTGCATGAGTACCACTCAGTCAGGCGAATGCTTGTACCTAATGGTGGCTGTGCGCATGGCGCCCTCGGGTGCGCCGGATTTGGATTGGGGTCCGGTCTACTAACTTGCGCACAGCTGCCACCCATCCGTTTAGTAGCGAGATCGGTTGCGGCCTTACTAAAAGGTCTCAATCCAATGTTCAAAGTTACGCCCAATCCGCCGGAAACCGATCCGGCATCCCCCTACGGATCACCCAACTCAAAGAAATTCCACGAAGCCGCCGAACGCGCCCTCGACCACTATCTCAGCCCTACGGCCAGAATCATGGGTTCCACCCACGAAACCGAACCGATGTACCTCGCCAACCCTGCCTACGACACCGAGTCTCTGCTGGCCAACGCCAGCGAAACACTCGGCTCGGCCACCACCATGCTCAGCAACTTCGCCGCGCTGCTGGACACCTCACACCGCAAGACCGCACTCGGTATCGCGCAGGTTGTGATGTTGGGCGAATTGGCGGTGAATCAGGCCCTGGATAAGGTTGTGCCGGCTGAGTAATCAAAAAATCGTCGATTTGTAGCAGACACAAAAAACCGGCTTTAAGGGCCGGTTTTTTATAGTTGCGCCTACGAACATTCACGATTCAAGGCGCCAACATCCGCAAGGCCGCCGAAGTCAAAAACGCCGAACGATTCTTCTCCTCCGGATGATGGTGAACGTGAAGATCAATCCGCTCCAGCAGGTAGCCCGGTAGCGTAATACTCAGTTCCTGCGGACTCCCGAGGCACCGACCGACATCCGCATCCACCAACGCCCAAACGCAGCCCGCGTATTTCTGAATGGAGAAGTGAGTTCCAAGTTTCCCAGCGACCGGAATGGCTGCACCACTTTCCGCCAGAATTTCGATGTGGGCCTCTATGGCCGCTTTTGCCATCTCAATGGCATCCTCTTGATCCTCTCCGGCAGAAAAACACCCCGGCAGATCCGGCACCTCAACCCCCCAGGCACATTCACCGTCACTGGCAGACATTGCGATTGGATAGAGCATCTAGATCATCCCCTTGAGCACGCAGCGCTTTTTGTTAGAGAGATCAAAGCGTAAAGGGGGATGGCGTTTCTGCAATCAACGGTGTGTTTCTGAATCATTCTGCAACGGGGCAAAGATTAAAAACTGGAATAGACATTGCGGTACGGTAAATACCAGAAAGAAAAAGCCCGGCACTTTGCCGGGCTTTTTTTAAAATTCAGTAAAGTAATCACGCCTGCTTTTCACGCGCCGCCGACATCACTTCATTCTGTTTTTTGGTAGCTTCGGTGAGCACTTCACTGTAAACGCGCTTCTTCTCTTCCGATTTCGCATTCCGAATGAAGTCTGCGAATGGACTCGTGGACTCTTTTGTGGATCCGAATTTCATGGGGTTACTCCGTCATTGATCCCAAGCATGGCCATCAGATCGTGTCTCGTATGCTTCTCGGGGATATGGTAGTCGATCTTGTCGACGCCAGCCTTGTAGAGGCGTCCAGAATTATCAATGTGCTTCACGAGCAGATCGACATGAATGTCCTTGCCAAACTCTAGCTTAAGGGTGTTTACCACGTCACGCGCTGCAAAGTATTGGTCGACGAAATGCTCCGGTCGAATCCTTCGTCCTTCGGCTTCCTCACGGGCTCTGACAAAGGACCAGGCAAGTCTAGGATCTTGATAGACGTAGAGAATTTGCACAAATCTCCCTTTGTCTAGGCAGCGCTGCACATTTTTCCTTGCGATCTCCATATTGGAAAGCGTCCCGTCCAGCAGGAAAGACTGTTTTCGCTCCAGGGCAAGGTCAATCAGCTTTCCGACGAGAATTGAAACGGCTCCTTGGAAAAGCCAGGCATTGCCACCTTGATAGGCTTCAAATTCGTTTCTGAGCTCGTCTGGATCGATTCGCAGGATGGGGGTATCGGAGAAGAGGTTCAGCAGGGCTAATGATGCCTCTGTTTTACCAGCGCCCGGCGAACCTGCCATGAATACCGAAACAGGCTCTTTTTCGGGAGGATAGGTGGCCTGATCGGTTAGCCGCATACCGATAGCTTTCTTGTTTGATCGAGCAAACTTGATTGCACCATCCCAGATGGCCTGCTCCGCTTCCGTCATTCCCTGCCTTTTATCTTCCTGCACTGAGCGCGCAACCTCTTAGAGTGAGCAGTGATTTGCCGTGTGCTCCGGATTTTCTGTACCGAGCGCCAGATCATTCCCTTGAACAGACTCCACTTGTTGTCATTAGAGAACCCGAAGCGTAGAGGGGACTGGCGAATCTGCAATCAACGGAGTGTTTCTGAAAGGTTCCGTACTGCCCAGATGGCAAACATCAAATCCCAGACACAAAAAAACCGGCCATCAAGGCCGGTTTTTTCTGTTCCTGATCTCCCGTCGAAAAGCGCAACGTTAGACCGATATTTGAGTGGAGCGGGTAGAGGGAATCGAACCCTCGTCGGAAGCTTGGGAAGCTACTGTTCTACCATTAAACTATACCCGCTCAGAGCGGCTGACTTTGTACCAGACTCGGCCACGGATTTGAAGTTTTTCTTTTACTCATGAACGCTTTAAATCACTGAAAACGGTCAATCGCGGGCGAGCACTGCGGTGCGTAAAGCAAAATCTCAACCCTGCAGACTCGCTCGCGACGACACGCTTTCAAATGGCCAATGCATGTTGATCCTGAACAAACGAGTAACGCGTTCGGCTGGTCTGCGGTGCCGGTTTCAGAAACCCGAGCAAGGCATTCTGACTGTCACGGCAGGCAGCCTTGTGCTCCATGTCGAGAAAGTGCCCGGTGGCTTGCAGAGTGGTAAACGTGCTCTGCGCCACATGATTGCCGAACAGGCGCGCATCTTCGGCAGCGGTGTACTCGTCCCATTCGCCGTTTAGAAACAGCACCGGCACGTTGATCTTCTTCGCTGCGTTCAAATAGCACTGGCGATCGCTGTGCAGCACATCGCTGATGTGGAAATGCATCTGCCCGTATTCGTGCTCGGCCAGGCTGCTGACGTGGCGATAGTTGAAGCGCTTGAACAGTGATGGCAGATGTTTGCCGATGGTGTTGTTGACCAAGTGGCCGACGCGGTCGCCGTCGCGTTGGCCGAGGTAGTCGACGCCGCGTTCGAGGTAATCGAGCATGTGTGCGTTGATCACCGGCGAGAACGAGCTGATCACGGCCCTTTCTATGCGTCGAGGCTGGTGGGCGAGGGCGACCAGTGTCGCGGCGCCGCCCCAGGAAAACGACAGCACGTGCTCGGCGGCGAAGTGGTCAATCAACTCGAGCAGAATCTGCCCTTCGACCTCCTTGGTCAGCGGCTTTTCGTGGCGGTTGTGCGCTTTTGATCGGCCCGCGTAAGGCTGGTCATAGCAAACCACGTTGAATTGCGGGTGCAGGTTTTTCACAGTCTGTGCAAACGACGCAGTCGTGGCCATCGAGCCGTTGACCAGAATGATGGTCTTTTCTGCGGCGTCTGCGCGATAGAACTCCGTGTAAACCCGATACTGACCCTGTATATCCAGCACAGCGATTTCTGGCCTCATGTCATAAGACTCCTGGCAAGCAAGCGGGTATGCGCGCAAATAGAGATTGCACGAGCTTTGTGACAGGTAGGCATACGCCTGGAATTTGCTTGGCCCATGTCGATCCGTTACGGCAGGTCGACGGGTGTTGTTATTGGCGGGCAGTCTGCCGGCTGAGGCGCAACCCAGAGGGCTGACGACCGGCAAAAAGTTTCTTAGAGGTATGGTGTGACTCATCGGTCACAATTTGGCCGACGTCCTGATTCAAGCAGGGGGATCAGGATCGCGCAAGTGCCGTTGGTAAATTGTTCGACAACTTCTGCTGAGCGGTCGCTGGCTTAGAACAAATGAATCTCATCGGTGCGTAAAGCGCGGTACTCGCCCGGTTTTAGCGCGTTATCCAGCCGCAACGGGCCCATGGATTCGCGGTGCAGGCGCAGCACTTTGTTGTTGAAGTGGCCAAACATGCGCTTCACCTGATGGTAGCGACCCTCGACGATGCTCAGGCGCGCCGACCGTGGGCCGAGCAACTCCAGCTGCGCCGGTTGCGTGGTCAGGTTCTCGAAGGCGAAGTAAATCCCTTGGGCAAAGGTGATCGCATATTGCGCGCCAATCTCCTGCTCGGTTTCGACGTAATAGACCTTTGGCAGTTTGGTTTGCGGTTGGGTCAGGCGTCGCGACCACGTGCCATCGTTGGTGATCAGCATCAACCCGGTGGTGTTGAAGTCCAGGCGTCCGGCGATATGCAAGTCGTCCTTGTCGGGTTCGTCGATCAGGTCGAGCACGGTCGGATGCTGCGGGTCGCGGGTGGCGCTGACGCAGCCGGGCGGCTTGTGCAGCATGAAGTAGCGGGCCGGTTTGCCGGGTTGCAGCACCTCGTCATCGACTTCGACACGGCTGAACTCGAGGACATCGCTGTGCGGATCGCTGACGACTTTTCCGTCAATCCGCACGCGCTTTTCCACCAGCAACAGGCGAACCTGCTGACGGTTGTAGCGGGGCAGGTTGCTGAGAAAACGGTCGACGCGCATGTTCAGAGTTCGGCGGGTGAAGGGGCGCGCATCTTACGGGATCACGCGTTTGGCCGCTTGCAGTTGCGCCTCGACTTGCGCGCAGCGCGGGCACAGGCAGGATTTGTTGCGCAGTTCCGCCGGCAAGGCTTCGAGCACGGCCGGATCAATAGTCACGGCGTAGCACCAGCATTCGCGATCGGCGGTGCGTGGGTCGGCCAGGGTGCAATCGTTGCGGGCGCCGCAGGCCGGGCAAAGGTCGGGTGAAACGTCGGATTCAGGCATAAGTCGAGTGAGGCTTTTCCACGCAGGTGCGATTGCGGCCGGTTTGTCTGGCCCGGTACGCCGCATGATCGGCCCGCGACAGCAGGCTGTGCAAGGTGTCATCGAACGAAGCGGCGGCCGATGGTGTGCATTCTAAGGGCAGTTTCTGCAAATAACTGGATGACTGACACACTGCTATCGCGAGCAGGCTCGCTGCCACAGGGGGCTGCGTTGGGTATGGCCACCGCTGATCTGATGTCAGTACTGGTTGGGCACTTGATTGATCCGTATCAGTCAAAACTGTGTCGGCTGCTCTGTCCTGGTGCGGCCGTGGGTCTTTCAGGAGGCCGCCATGCGTGTACAGAAGATGTTGCTCGGTGCAGTTCTGATTTTTGGTTTGTCCGGTTGTTACTACTACGCCGGCCCCTACGACGCCTATCCTGCCACTTACTACTATCCCGGCTATTACTCGCCTTATTACTACGGTGGTTATTACGGCCCGCGTTACTACGGCGGCGCCCGCTATTACTACGGCGGCTACGGTTATCGAGGTGGTTACGGACGGGGTTATCACGGAGGCGGATATCATGGTGGCCACCATTAATCAGTTGCTGAATGACGACGTTTTGCGGATGAACAGGGTTTCATAAATCACTTGTTTCAACTTGTTGCAGAAACGCACCAGATGCCGAAAACGCTGTCTGATTTTTCGTCAGTCACCGAATAATCGACTGACGCCCGCCAGCGTCGCTGGTGTGGCCCACCCGCGGTCCAAGGAGGCCGCCATGTATAGACGAATCCTACTGCTTGCTGCGTTGATGTTTTCCGTTGCCGGTTGCGCCCCTTACTCTTACGCGGACTCGTATTACAGCTCCGAGGTCTACACCTCACCCGCACCGGCTTACTACAACACGGGCGGCAATTATTACAGCGGTGGCAGCACGTACTACTCGGCGCCGCGCTACTACCAGCCAGCACCGCGTTATTACCAGCAACCGCGGTATTACCAACCGGCGCCGCGCTACTATCAACCCGCTCCACGCTACTACGAGAGCCGCCGCTGGCACGGCAATGATCGTGGCAACTGGGACGGCCACCGTCGCGGCGGTTGGGACAACGATCACCGGGGTCGCGGCAACTACGACCGACACAGCGGACGTGGCGACCACAATGGGCGGGGCAACCGCTGGTAATCACCCGCAATAGAAAGCGGCGCATTGAGCGCCGCTTTTTTTGTGTCTGAATTTCACCCTGGAAAGTCAGTACTGCGTCAAATCCGCCAACGGATGCCGCCCTTCCCAGACCTTGTGAAAGTGCGCCTCAACCACTGCATCCGGCACGCTGTTGATATCCGGCCAGTGCCAATGCGGCTTCTGATCCTTGTCGATCAGCCGCGCTCGCACCCCTTCGCTGAACTCCGGGTGTCGGCAGCAGTTGAGGCTCAGGGTGTATTCCATCTGAAAGACTTCGGCCAATGACATATGCCGCGCGCGGAGGATCTGTTCCCAGACCAGGTGCGCAGTCAGTGGCGAGCCTTCGCTCATGGTCTTAGCCGCGCGTGCGATTAAAGGATCGCTGCTGTCACGCTGCAGGCTGATGGCTTTCCAGGCGCAGGTCACGTCGCTGACATCCAGTAACTCATCGATCAACGGACGGCGCGGCAACCATTGCGCTTCGGGCATCTGCGCCACGGCTTCTTGCTGCAGCGCCTTGAGCAGGCTGTTGAGTTGCATGTCGGTCTGTTCCTGCCAGTTCAACTGCAACAGGCCTTCGAGCAGTTGTGGCTGCTGTTCGTCGAGCAGAAAACGGTCGGCGAGATCCAGGTCGATCGCATCGCGCCCGTTCATGTGCGCACCCGTCAGGCCGAGAAACAACCCGAGCTTGCCCGGCAGCCGCGACAGGAACCAACTGGCGCCGACATCCGGATACAAACCGATGGTGATTTCCGGCATCGCCAGACGGCTGCTCGGCGTGACAATCCGTGTGCTGGCGCCTTGCAGCAGGCCCATGCCACCGCCGAGCACATAACCATGGCCCCAACAGATCAGCGGTTTCGGGTAGGTGTGCAGGCTGTAATCCAAGCGGTATTCCGCAGCGAAAAATTGTGCGGCCAGTGGCGGCACTTCGCCGGGATGGGCGAAACAGGCATCGACCAGACTGCGCACTTCGCCACCCGCGCAGAAGGCTTTGGCGCCGTTACCGCGCAGCAATACGCAGACGATTTGTGGATCCTTGGCCCAGGCATTCAATTTGTCGCCGAGGGCGTTGATCATCGGCAGGGACAGCGCATTCAGCGACTTTTCAGCATCCAGGCTGGCGACACCGATGCGGGCGCCGTCGGTGCCGGTGAGTTCTTCGAAGTGCAGATTCATCGTGACCTCGATCGGGAATTTGAGCGTTCAGTATGATCGCTGTATGGGAAAGTGCCGGATCTGCGTCAGATCAATTGACAAGCGTGGTCGGCTTTCCTAGGGTTCGCCCCATTGTTTTTGCCGGGTATGACCATGACTGCTGACGACCGTATCAAACTCGAACCGAGCTGGAAGGAGGCACTGCGTGCTGAATTCGACCAGCCTTACATGGCAGAGTTGCGCCAGTTTCTGCAGCAGGAGCGCGCAGCCGGCAAGGAAATCTATCCGCCGGGACCGATGATTTTCAATGCGCTGAACTCGACGCCGCTGGAAAAAGTGAAAGTGGTGATCCTCGGCCAGGACCCGTACCACGGCCCGGGACAGGCGCATGGCTTGTGCTTTTCGGTGCAACCGGGCGTGCCGGCACCGCCGTCGCTGGTCAACATCTATAAAGAGTTGAAGCGCGACCTCAACATTGATATTCCCAACCATGGCTACTTGCAGAGCTGGGCCGATCAGGGGGTTTTGATGATCAACACCACCATGACCGTCGAGCGCGCCAACGCCAATGCGCATAAAGACAAGGGCTGGCAGTTCTTCACCGATCGGATCATCGAACTGGTCAGCGAGCGCCAGCCGCATCTGGTGTTCATGCTCTGGGGCGCGCATGCGCAGAGCAAGCAGAAGCTCATCGATGCGACCAAGCATCTGGTGCTGACATCGGTGCATCCGTCGCCGTTGTCGGCGTATCGCGGCTTTTTGGGTTGCGGGCACTTCAGCCGCACCAACAAGTTTCTCGAGCAGAATGGCGAGACGCCGATCGAATGGCGTTTGCCGCCGGTTTGACCGGTTGACCGCGCGGGCCCCTTCGCGAGCAGGCTCGCTCCCACAGGTTGTTGTGGGTGCCACAGATTATGTGCACACCCCAAAACCCTGTGGGAGCGAGCCTGCTCGCGAAAAGGGCGACGCGGTTTTACTCGGGATTACGATTCCAGTACTTGAACAGCGGCTCCGCCAGAAACAGCACAAACAACAGCCGCATTACCTGCATCGCCGTCACCAGCGGCACCGACAGTTGCAGCGTCTCCGCCGTCAGACTCATCTCGGCAATCCCGCCGGGCATCATGCCCAGCGTCAGCGAACGCAGATCCAGATGGGTCAACGCGCTCAATCCCAACGCTGCCAACGTCGCGATCAACATGGTCAGCGCCGTACCGATCAATGTGCGACCCATGAATGACGGCGCCCGGCGGAAGAACTGCCGGTTGAAGTGACACCCCAAACCGCTGCCAATCAACCACTGGCCAATCTGACTGCCGCCGTTGGGCAAACCGATGTGCAGATCCCAGCCAATGCTCACTGCCGCACTCACCAGCAACGGCCCGAATAGCCACGGATTCGGTTGCCGTAAACGCTGCCAAAGCCACGCGAGCAAACCACCCGCCGGAAACAGAATCGCCAGCCAGCGCCAATCGACGCTGCCAGCATGAGAAATCGGATTGCCGTCGCCCAGCAAGTACTTGAATGCTGCCGGTACACACAGCACCACCACCAGAACACGCAAGCTTTGTCCCGCCGCAACGTGGCTGAGCATCGCGCCGTTACGAGCGCCGAGGTTGACCATCTCCCCGGAGCCGCCGGGCATGCTGGAGAAAAATGCCGTGGCGCGATCTTCACCGGTGCGCCGCATCAACCATACGCCGACCACCGCCGACAAGCTGGTGACCAGCGCACCGAAGAAGATCAACCCGAAATGACTGAGCACCTGCTCCATCACCCCCGGGGTGAAATGCAGGCCGATGCCGATGCCGACAATCCACTGGCCGCACTTGCGGCCGCCAGGGATTTCCGTGAGCTGCCACGGCGTCAGGCAGCGCACGAGAATGATCGCCAGTAACGAGCCGACCATCCACGGCAGTGGCCAGCCGATCTGACTGGCGAGGTATCCGCCGAGCAGACCGACCAGCGGGGTTCCCCACCAGGATTTAAGTGAGGCGCGATCAAACATCGGCAAGGGCGCGACGCGCGACCGAACGTTTGCGCCAGATGCGGATCAGCGGGAAGATCAGCATCAGCGCGGTCAGCACCCAGACACCGAAGGTGATCGGGCTCGACCAGAGGATTTCCAGCGCACCGTTGGAAATCGACAGCGCACGACGCAGGTTCTGCTCCATCAGACCGCCGAGGATGAAACCCAGCAATACCGGTGACAACGGGAAGTCGAGCTTGCGCAGGATGTAACCGAAGATGCCGATGCCGACCATCAGGAACAGGTCGAAGGTGGTGGCGTGCACTGCGTAGACGCCGATCCCGGTAATGATTGCGATCACCGGCACCAGTGCCCAGTTCGGCACAGCGAGGATGCGGGTAAAGATGCGGATCATCGGGATGTTGAGGATGACCAGCATGATGTTGGCGATGAACAACGAGGCGATCAGGCCCCAGACAATGTCCGGTTGTTGCTGGAACAGCAACGGGCCTGGGGTGATGTTGTAAAGCGACAGCGCGCCGATCATCACCGCCGTGGTGCCCGAACCTGGAACGCCCAGCGTCAGCATTGGCACCAGCGCGCCACAGGCCGAAGCACCGATAGCGGTTTCCGGCGCCGCGAGGCCACGGGCATCACCTTCACCGAATTTGCCACCGGCACCGGCGATGCGTTTTTCGGTCATGTAGGCCACAGCACTGGCCAGCGTTGCGCCGGCACCCGGCAACACGCCCATGATAAAACCGAGCAGGCCGCAACGGATGTTCACCACAAACACCGAAGACGCTTCCTTGAAGTTGAACATCATCCGGCCCGTGGCTTTCACCGCTTCCTGGCCGTGGTGGGTTTTCTCCAGCAGCAACAGGATCTCGCTGACCGAGAACAGCCCCAGCACCAGCACGACAAATTGAATGCCGTCGGTGAGATGAATGTTGTCGCCGGTAAACCGATAGACGCCACTGTTGGCGTCGATGCCGACGGTGGACAGGAACAGACCGATCAGCGCCGCAATAAAGGTTTTCAACGGCCGATCACCGGCCATGCCGCCGAGACAGACAATCGCGAAGACCATCAGCACGAAGTATTCCGCCGGGCCAAAGGCAATCGCCCACTTCGCCAGCAGCGGGGCGAACAGCACCATGCCGCAAGTGGCGATGAACGCGCCAATGAACGAACTCCACGCCGACAACGACAGCGCCACACCGGCCAGGCCTTTGCGGGCCATCGGGTAGCCGTCGAGGGTGGTCATTACAGTGGAGGCTTCGCCCGGAATGTTCAGCAGGATCGAACTGATCCGGCCGCCGTACTCGCAGCCCAGGTACACCGCTGCCAGCAGGATCAGCGCCGATTCCGGCGGCAATCCAAGGGCAAATGCGATGGGGATCAGCAGCGCCACACCGTTGATCGGACCGAGGCCCGGCAACAGCCCGACAACGGTGCCGATCAGCGTGCCGCACAGCGCAGTCACCAGGTTGTAGGGACTCAGCGCGACGCCGAAGCCCTGGCCCAAATAGCCAAGAGTATCCATATCAGTTCTCCAGAACGTCGAGCAGGCCAAGGGGCAGCGGAACGTCCATCACACGGTCGAACAAGAGGTACAGACCGATGGCCATCAGCGTGGTCACCACGATGCTCGGCAGCCAGCGGCCGCCATACAGACGCGCCATCGGTATGCCGGTGACGATGCTGGCGACGATGAAACCCAGCGGCTCGAAGGTGCCGGCGAACACCAGCAACAGCACCACGCAGATGCCGATTTTGCTCAGGGTTTCGCGATCCAGTGGCGGCTCGTCTTCGCTGTGCTTGATCGGCGCCGGACGGAACACCATGTACAGCAGCGCTGTGCCCATCAGGGCGAGCATCAGCAGAGGGAAGGCGCGCGGGCCAACCGGTTCGTAAGAAAAAGCCGCTTGATACGGCCACGCCATCAGTGCCAGGCCGACACAGACCAGCAACAGCACCGAGGCGAAAATGCGTTGAATAAGCATGGGAGCTCCTGTGCTGCGTTCCCGCAATCGGGAACGCAGCCGCTAGACAGAGACGATCACTGGATCAGGCCGAACTCTTTGGCCAGCACTTTGTAGTCCGCGACCTGCTTCTTCACGTAGGTGTCGAGTTCCGGGCCGGTCATGGCGAACGGGAACAGTTCACGCTGATCGCGCAGCTTGGCGAACTCGTCGGAGGCCAGCAGTTTGTCGAAGGCGTCTTTCCACCAGGCGTAATCTTCGTCGCTGACTTTTGGCCCGAGATAGAAACCGCGCACCACCGGCCAGACGATGTCGTAGCCTTGCTCCTTGGCGGTCGGGATGTCTTTCATTTCCGGCTCGTCGAGACGCTTGTCGGCGAACACCGCGAGCAGCCGCATGTCGCCGCTCTGGATGTGCGGCATGGAGTCGGAGATGTCGGTGCTGCCGACCTGAATGTGGCCACCGAGCAGGGCCGTAGCGATCTCGCCGCCACCTTCGAGCGCCACATAGCGCAGGTCACGCGGGTTGATGCCGGCGGCCTTGGCGATCAGTGCGGTTTGCATCCAGTCCTGGCTGCCGACGGTGCCGCCGGAACCGATGACCACGGAGCTAGGGTCCTTCTTTAATGCCTGAACGAGATCGTCGAGGGTCTTGTAGGGCGAATCGCTTTTCACCGCGATGGCACCGTAGCTGGTGCCGACTGCTGCCAACCAGCGCACGTTGGTTTCATCGAAACGACCGAACTTGCCCTGCGCCAGGTTCAACAACGAACCGCTCGACCACGCTACCAGCGTGCCGGCATCGGCCGGGCGCTGAGCGACCACCGCGTTGTAGGCCACCGCACCAACACCGCCGGGCATGTAGGTCACGCGCATCGGTTTGCTCAGCAGCTTCTCGTTGACCAGCGCGCTTTGCGCCAGTTTGCAGGTCAGGTCAAAACCACCGCCGGGCGAGGCCGGGGCGATGCACTCCGGGCGTTTCGGTTCGGCCATCAACTGTCCGGCAACCAGCATCATGCCGGCAGCTAATGCAACTTTACGCAGTGAAAAATTCATTGGTCTCTCCACAGTTTTTTGTTGTAAGGGCTTTTTGTAGGAGCTGCCGAAGGCTCGGGCCGCGATCTGTTGATCTTTTGATCTTGCGGCCAGAACACCAGGGCATTTCAATCAATTACCAAAGGGCAACGCTATAGCTCACCAGCAACCGCACTTCATCGGCGTCGCGGGCGGAGTAATTGGAACGGTAAGTGGCATTGCGCAAACGCACGGCAACGTCCTTCAAGGCGCCGCTTTGTACTACATATTTGATCTCGGTGTTGCGCTCCCACTCTTTGCCTTCTTCACCGTTCTTGAGCTTGATGTTGTCACCGCTCAAGTAGCGGCTCATGAAGCTCAGGCCTGGAATGCCGAGCTTGGCAAAGTCGAAGTCGTAGCGTGCTTGCCAGGAGCGTTCTTCGGCTCCGGCGAAGTCGTTGATCTGCACGAAGTTGACCAGATACGGGTCGCTGCCATCGACATAGGGGAAGGCGCTGTCGCCAGACATGTGTTGATAACCGGCGCTGAACTTGTGGCCGCTCAGTGCATAGCTGACCAGACCGTTGAGTGAGCGGTTGTCGATCTCGCCGCCACGGGCTGCGCCTTGATCGTCACTGACTGCGAAACGCAGGTCGGTGGCGAAAGTGCCGGGGCCCATTGGCCGGGAAGCGACCAGGCCGAAGAAGTGCTGGTTATAGACTTCGTCGAGTTGGGCGAAGTGGTAACTGCCGGTGATCTTGTCGGTGAACTTGTAGTCCACGCCGCCAAAATCGAAGTGCTTGCCGGCAGCGGTGCCGGCAAAACGGCTGTTCTTGTTGTTGAGGGCGATGTCCTCGAAATCGGTGCTGTCGCGATCCTTGGCTTTTTCCAGACGGCCGCCGGTGAAGGTCAGGTTCTTGATTTCTTTGGAGGTCAGCAAGCCGCCTTCAAAGGTCTGCGGGAGGATGCGCCCGTCGTTGGGTTTGAGAATCGGCAGTTCGGGAATCAGGCTGCCGATTTTCAGTTCGGTGGCGGAGATTTTTACTTTGCCGGTCAGGCCGAGCTTTGAGTATTCGTCGGCGGCGCGCCCGTCATCGTGGGTCGGCAACAGGCCGGTGCCGGTGCGGTCCGGGCTCGAGTCGAGTTTGACGCCGAGCATGCCCAATGCATCGACACCGAACCCCACGGTGCCGTCGGTGTAACCCGACTGCAAATTGAGCATGAAGCCCTGGGCCCATTCGTCACGCTTGGATTGCTGGGCGCTGGTGCCATCGCGAAAGTCGCGATTGAAGTACATGTTGCGGGTTTCGAAGGTGGCGCTGCTGTCTTCAATGAAGTCGGCAAAACTCAACGGCGAAAAACCGGCGAGGGCGGCGGCGCTGGCAAGGGCGGTATGGCTGAAACGGGAAGGACGAACAGGCGTAAGAGCCTTGGTCTGCAAGGACGGCATGCGGGGTGTACTCCGTTTATTGTTCTTATTGGTCGAAAACGCTTCGAGGCGTTTTTCGTATCGCTGTGTGGCAGCAGCGACGGCAGTCGGGACTGTCCGTAGGCCGACTCTAACGGGCCAACCTTTCGCTAACCTTTCAGCCGACTTTCACGGTTTTCGGGCTTCACAGCGGCGGTTGCGGCTGTAAACTCCGCGACAAAGAGTGGCGTCGACCACCCCTTAACGAGGTAAAAATCCATGCGTGTTCTGCTCGTCGAAGACCATCTGCAACTGGCCGAAAGTGTAGCTCAGGCGCTCAAGAGCACCGGTCTTACCGTGGACGTGTTGCACGATGGCGTGGCCGCCGACCTGGCGCTGAGCAGCGAGGAATACGCCGTGGCGATTCTCGATGTTGGTCTGCCGCGCATGGACGGTTTCGAGGTGTTGGCGCGGTTGCGCGCGCGCGGAAAAAATCTGCCGGTGCTGATGCTGACCGCGCGCAGCGACGTGAAAGACCGGGTGCACGGCCTCAATCTGGGCGCCGACGACTACCTCGCCAAACCTTTCGAACTGACTGAACTGGAGGCGCGGGTCAAAGCCTTGCTGCGCCGCAGTGTGCTCGGTGGCGAGCGCCAGCAGCGCTGCGGTGTGCTGGCCTATGACCTCGACACCCGACGATTCACGCTCGGTGACGAATTGCTCACGCTGACCTCTCGCGAGCAAGCCGTGCTCGAAGCCCTGATCGCCCGGCCGGGAAGGGTGATGAGCAAGGAGCAACTGGCCGCGCAGGTGTTCGGCCTCGATGAAGAAGCCAGCCCCGACGCTATCGAAATCTACGTGCACCGCTTGCGCAAGAAACTCGATGGCCAACCCGTAGCAATCGTGACCTTCCGTGGCCTCGGTTATCTGCTGGAAAGCCGCGATGCATAAGCCCAGCAGCCTGCGCTGGCGGTTGTTGTGGAACCTCGCGCTGCTGCTGGTGGTGCTGATGCTCGCCAGTGGCTTGAGCGCTTACTGGAATGGCCGCGAAGCCGCCGATACCGCGTATGACCGTACGTTGCTGGCTTCGGCGCGAACGATTGCCGCCGGTTTGTCGCAGCGTGATGGCAGCCTCAGTGCCGATGTGCCTTACGTGGCCCTCGACACCTTCGCTTACGACAGCGCGGGGCGGATTTATTATCAGGTCAATGACATCCACCAGAAGCTGATTTCCGGCTACGAAAACCTGCCCGGCCCACCACCCGGCACCAAGCGCACCGACAGTTACCCGGCGCTGGCGCGTTTCTATAACGCCACTTACAAAGGGCAGAACGTTCGCGTCGTCAGTCTGTTGAAAGCCGTCACAGAGCCCAACATGAATGGCATGGCAGAAATCCGTGTGGCCGAAACCGACGAGGCGCGGGTGAGCATGGCGCGCAGTCTGGCGGCGGATACCTTGCTGCGCTTGGGCATGCTGGCGATTGGTGCGTTGCTGTTGGTGTGGTTTGCGGTCAGCGCAGCATTACGCCCGTTGGAGCGTTTGCGCACGGCGGTGGAGGAGCGTCAGCCCGATGACTTGCGCCCGTTGCCGTTAGTGGAAGTGCAGCATGAGTTTGGGCCGCTGGTGCGCAGCCTCAACCATTTCACCGAGCGCCTGCGCGGTCAGTTCGAAAGGCAGGCGCAGTTCATTGCCGATGCGGCGCATGAGCTGCGGACGCCTCTGGCAGCGTTGAAAGCGCGGTTGGAGCTGGGCTTGCGTTCGAGTGAACCGCAAACCTGGCGTACGACCTTGGAATCCTCCGCGCAGAGCACCGATCGCCTGACCCATCTGGCCAATCAATTGCTGTCGCTGGCGCGCGTCGAAAATGGTGCGCGGGCGATTGCCGAGGGCGGCGCGCAGCTGCTTGATCTGAGCCAATTGGCCCGGGAACTGGGCATGGCCATGGCGCCATTGGCGCATAAGCGCGGGGTGGCGTTGGCGCTGGAAGCGGATGAGCCGGTGTGGTTGCGTGGTGAGCCGACATTGCTCAATGAGCTGCTGAGCAATCTGGTCGATAACGCACTGGCGCACACGCCGCCGGGCGGCAATGTGATTTTGCGGGTGACGGCGCCGGCGGTGCTTGAGGTTGAAGACGACGGCCCGGGTATTCCGCTGGAAGAACGCGACCGGGTCTTCGAACGTTTTTACCGACGTAATCAGCAGGTCGCGGGTTCCGGGTTGGGGCTGGCGATTGTCGGCGAGATTTGCCGGGCGCATCTGGCGCAGATCAGTTTGCACGATGGCCAACAGGCGGGTCTGAAGGTGCGGGTCAGTTTTATTGCCGGATGATTCTGCGGTGCTCTTGCAGGCCTCTTCGCGAGCAGGCTCGCTCCCACAGGAGAATGCATTCCAAAAGTGGGAGCGAGCCTGCTCGCGAAGGGCGCGCCTCGGTCTTGGATCAGTAAAACATCGTCCGCGACTCTTCCAGATCCGCGCACAACGCCTTGTTCTCGGGGTCGATACCAAGCTTTCGGAACGCCGGAACACTCAGCGGATCGATGCGCGCAAACGGATGATCGCTGTCCTTGTGGCAATACAGGCTCGCCACTTGCACCAGATCGACGTAGTCGATTTCCGCCGAGTCGCGTTTGAAATCCTGATACAGCCCCGGCAACTCCACCAGCCGTTCAGGAAACTCCCAGACCCGCAGCAGCTTGTCGCCGAGCAGCGGGTGAATGTGATCGATCACATGGTTGAGGCTGACCGGATCCGACAGCAGTTCGTAGTGATCTTCGGCGTAAGTCAGAATCGGCAGCACGCCGATCTGATGCACCAGCCCACCCAGTGCAGCCTGATCGGGCTTGAGCTGGGTGTAGCGCCGACACAACGCATAGCTGACGCCGGCGATCTCCAGACTCTTGCGCCAGACTTCGCGCATCTTCTGTTCGACCACCTCGGAGCGGGCGTGGAAGATTTGCTCCATCACCAGACCAATCGCCAGATTGCTGCTGTAATTGACCCCCAGTCGGGTGATGGCAGTGTGCAGGTCGGTGACTTCCTGAGTTGCGCGCAGCAGCGGACTGTTGACCACTTTGATCAGGCGCGCCGACAGCGCCGTGTCACGGCCGATCACTTTGCTCAGGTCGCTGACGCTGATGTCCGGGTCTTCAGCGGCCTTGCGAATTTGCATGGCCACTTCCGGCAACGTGGGCAGAACCAGGTCATCGTTATCGATGGCCTCAACCAAATCCTGTTGGACTTTTTCCGCCAGTTCGCTCATTTAGACTCTCTAGGGTGTTGCAACAAATGCTGCGATCAGCGCTGGATTTCGCGGTCACGATCCAGTTCATACGGCAGGTCGAGCAACTGCAGCGCCGGGCCTTCAAGAGCGCCCAGATGCACATCGCCGGCTTCAGCAGCTTCGGCCTGCAACACCGCCAGGAGTTCAATGGTTTGCCCCGCGTTGGCGGCCAGCACCACTTCACCAATGGCGCTGTTGTGGCTGGGTGCAAACAGTTGCGTGCCAGGCTCAGGCAGTTCGGCGGTATTCAGGCTCAAGCGATACAGACGACGCTTGAGTTTGCCCAGGTACTGCATGCGCGCGACGATTTCCTGGCCGGTGTAACAGCCTTTCTTGAAGCTCACGCCACCGACGGCTTGCAGGTTGAGCATTTGCGGGATGAACAGTTCGCGGGTGCTCGGCATGACCTGGCCGATACCGGCGCGGATCTGGCCCAGCAGCCATTGATTCAGTTCGCCTTCCGGCAGGGCGGCCGTCAGTTTGGTTTTGATCGCATCAGCCTGATCGGCTGGCGCCCAGAGCTCGGCGCGATCAGGCGAGACGCGAATCGCGATCAAGCCTTCGTTGCGCACGACACTGTCGGTTTCGGCCGGCAAGTCGAGGCCGAGACTGGACAGGGCGATGTCACCCTGCTGCAGACCGAAGCGTACCCACGCGGCGCTTTCGTCAGTCAGTTTCGATTTGGAGAACACCGCGTATTTTTTCAGGTCTGCCAGTTGCGGCTCCAGCAGGTCACTGGCCATCGCCAGCAGTACGCCATCAGCGTCGAGCAGAATGCGAAAACTCGACTGCATCCGGCCTTTTTGCGTGCAACGGGCGCCGAGGCTGGCACGGCTGTCACTGAGGTAGTTGAGATTGCAGGTCAGTTGGCCTTGCAGGAATTTTCCGGCATCCGCGCCGCGAACCGCGAGAACGCCTTCATGAGACAGGGTGCAGAAAAAAGCAGAATCGGCCATGGGTCATCGCAGGGTAAATAGACTGGGGCACATCATAAGGGCGCGTTGTTGAAATGGGTAGTTGATAAAGGATCGGTGGTGCCCGACCAAAGCCGACTGTGCGAGCAGCGTCGGGACTGTATACTTGCCGCCAAATTTGAGGAGGGCCCCATGGTCGAACAAGTTGAACTGAATCGCCTCTTTTGGCACAGCCGTCGCGGCATGCTTGAGCTTGACGTGTTGCTGGTGCCTTTTGTGAAAGAGGTTTATGCAGGCCTGAATCAGGTGGATCGCGATTTGTACGTGCGCCTGCTGGAGTGCGAGGATCAGGACATGTTCGGCTGGTTCATGGAGCGCAGCGAGTCCGAAGACCCTGAGCTGCAGCGCATGGTTCGGATGATTCTGGACCGTGTTCAGCCCAAGTAACACCTTCGAATGCCGCTGGCATGCCTCACGGCAGTTGCTGGCGGCGTATCTGTTGGCCCAGGCATTCGCGCTGGGTTCTCTTTTTCTACTGTCGATTCCACTCTGGGCGAGTCTTCTCGGGGCTTTCTGCTGTGTGCTCCACGGTTTTTGGGCGCTGCCACGGCAGATTCTGTTGAGTCATCCCAAGGCCTTTCGAGGATTGCGTCGCGATGCCGATGGCTGGCAGCTATGGAATCAGGCTGATGGCTGGCAAGCCGCGCAACTGCGACCGGACAGCCTGGCGCTGCCGCTGATCGTGGTGCTGCGCTTTCGCTTGCGCGGGGAATGGCGAGTCAGGTCGATCTGCGTGCCACGCGATGCGCAGGCGGCGGACTTGCACCGACGCCTGCGAGTGCGGCTCAAGTTCAGCCGACGTAGGTGGGCGGCACCAGAATAGTGTCGAGCGCCTCGGGCAGCAGGCCTGGATAATCAAGCGTGTAATGCAGGCCACGACTTTCCTTGCGCTCCATGGCTGAACAAATCATCAGCTCGGCGACCTGTGCGAGGTTACGCAGCTCGATCAGGTCGCGACTGACTTTATAGTTGCTGTAGAACTCGTCGATTTCGTCCAGCAGCAGACGCACGCGGTGCTGTGCCCGTTGCAAGCGTTTGTTGGTGCGTACGATGCCGACGTAGTCCCACATGAACCGGCGCAGTTCGTCCCAGTTGTGCGCAATGATCACGTCTTCGTCGGAGTCGGTAACCTGGCTGGCGTCCCACTCGGGCAGGGCATCCGGTGCGGTCACATTGTCCAGTTGCGCAAGAATGTCCGCCGCCGCCGAGCGTGCATAGACGAAACATTCCAGTAACGAGTTGCTGGCCATGCGGTTGGCGCCATGCAGGCCGGTGAAACTGGTTTCGCCGATGGCGTACAGCCCCGGCACATCGGTGCGGCCATGTTGATCGACCATGACGCCGCCACAGGTGTAATGCGCGGCAGGGACGACCGGGATCGGCTGTTTAGTGATGTCGATGCCGAAACCGAGGCAGCGCTCATAAACAGTGGGGAAGTGCGTCTTGATGAAATCTTCGGGCTTGTGGCTGATGTCGAGGTAGACGCAGTCGACGCCCAAGCGCTTCATTTCATGGTCAATGGCGCGGGCGACGATGTCGCGCGGTGCCAGTTCGGCGCGCTTGTCGAAGCGATACATGAAGCGCTCACCGTTCGGCAGCTTGAGGTGCGCACCTTCGCCACGCAATGCTTCAGTGATCAGGAAACTTTTGGCTTGAGGGTGGTAAAGGCAGGTCGGGTGAAACTGGTTGAATTCCAGATTCGCCACCCGGCAGCCAGAGCGCCAGGCCATGGCGATGCCATCTCCGCAGGCGCCATCGGGGTTGCTGGTATAGAGGTAAACCTTGGCGGCGCCGCCCGAAGCCAGGATAACGAAGCGTGCGCCGTAGGTGTCGACCTCGCCAGTGGCGCGATTCAGTACGTAAGCACCGAGACAGCGGTCGCCATCCATGCCCAGACGTCGCTCGGTAATCAGATCGACGGCAACTCGCTGTTCCAGCAACTCAACGTTTGAACGCTCTTTGGCTTGGGCCAGCAGGGTTTTGAAGATAGCCGCACCGGTAGCGTCAGCGGCGTGAATGATGCGCCGATGGCTGTGGCCGCCTTCGCGGGTCAGGTGAAACTCGAATCCGCCGTCTTCAGTGCCGGACTGTTCGTCGCGGGTGAACGGCACACCTTGATCGATCAGCCACTGAATGGCCTCGCGGCTGTGCTCGACGGTGAAACGCACTGCGTCTTCATGGCACAGGCCGCCGCCGGCGTTCAGAGTGTCATCGACGTGAGATTCGACAGTATCGGTGTCGTCGAGCACGGCAGCGACGCCGCCCTGGGCCCAGAAAGTCGAACCGTTGGCGAGATCGCCCTTGCTCAATACGGCAATGCGCAAATGACCCGGCAGGGTCAGCGCAAGACTCAAACCGGCAGCACCGCTGCCAATGACCAGAACATCGTGTTGGAATTGTTGGCTCATTACAGGATTCCGCGCAAAGCGACCCGGGTCGGGGGTGGTGCAGGACCGCTGGATCGGCGAGTCAAGACAGCCACACAGCCCACTAGTATATAGAGGGGTGGGGCGGCACAATAGCCGAGCCCAGATGGCATTGTGAAACTACTGTGACGGGAAAAACCGGGCGCTTCGTCGGAAGATTTTTTCTCCGGTATGGGGAAAAGACGACTGTATCGGCGCTGAAACAGACTTTTTCGACCCAGGGTTGCTCAATGTCGGGTGGCTACGACTATAAATAATTGGAACTTTTGCCAAAGGCCCAAGATCAATAGTCGGTGCCGGAAACAAGGGACAGTGTCGGGCTTCAGTGCGGAATCTGTGGTTGAGGTTCCTGCCGGCGAAACCGATAACAAGATTATTCGCGCAGCCGGTTTATCCCGCGCTGCGTTTTTCGTGCGTGCCAAATCAGAGCTCGCAGGAAACTTGCCTGAAGGGGGAGAACTTTTGCGAAAAGCCCGAGTCTATGTTTGCAAGTCTGGTCGTTTAGTTATGCAAGTCTCCTTCGGGCTTATCGAGGAGTGTTCATGCTAACCCAGGAAGAGGATCAGCAGCTGGTCGAACGCGTTCAGCGTGGCGACAAGCGAGCTTTCGATCTGCTGGTGCTGAAATATCAGCACAAAATTCTCGGGTTGATCGTGCGTTTTGTGCACGACACCCATGAAGCCCAGGACGTGGCTCAGGAAGCCTTTATCAAGGCGTATCGAGCACTTGGCAACTTTCGCGGCGACAGTGCGTTTTATACGTGGCTGTACCGTATTGCCATTAACACGGCAAAGAATTACCTGGTTTCACGCGGCCGTCGGCCGCCGGATAGTGATGTAAGTTCCGAAGACGCAGAGTTCTACGATGGCGATCACGGCCTCAAGGATCTCGAGTCACCAGAACGTGCACTGCTGCGGGATGAGATCGAAGGCACAGTCCATCGAACCATTCAGCAACTGCCAGAGGATTTGCGTACGGCATTAACTTTACGTGAATTCGATGGTCTGAGTTACGAGGACATTGCGAGTGTCATGCAATGTCCGGTGGGTACCGTGCGCTCCCGGATTTTCCGCGCTCGGGAGGCCATCGATAAAGCCCTGCAGCCGTTGTTGCAGGAAAACTGAGACAGCGGCGACAGCCAAGAGAGGAACGCCATGAGTCGTGAAGCCCTGCAGGAATCGCTGTCCGCAGTGATGGATAACGAAGCGGACGAACTGGAATTGCGTCGAGTGATTAATGCACTGGACGACGTAGAAACCCGTGAGACCTGGGCTCGTTACCAGATCGCTCGGGCAGCCATGCACAAGGATCTGCTGCTTCCACGTCTGGATATCGCTGCGGCAGTGTCTGCTGCACTGGAAGACGAAACGGCTCCGGCCAAAGTATCTCGCAGCCCATGGCGCAACCTCGGCCGTCTGGCTGTTGCAGCCTCGGTCACTGTTGCCGTTCTGGCCGGTGTGCGTCTGTATAACCAGGACGAGATCGCTGGCGTTGAACTTGCCCAGCAATCGAATCAGCCAACCCTGGCCACTCCACAGGTCAAAGGTCCGGCTGTTCTGGCAGGTTATAGTGAGAGCTCGGAAGCCACTGGCCCTATGGCCAACGGCGTGTTGCAAGGTCAACCAGGCTGGCACGATCAGCGTCTGCCAGGCTACTTGCGCCAACATGCTCAACAGGCTGCATTGAAGGGTACTGAGAGCGCGCTTCCTTATGCGCGTGCGGCAAGCCTGGAAAACCGTTAAGGAGGATCATGCGCGCCATACCTCTACTTTCGCTTCTGCTCAGTGGCTGGTTCATCGTTCCAGCCCACGCCGACGAGGCCCAGGACTGGTTGACCCGTCTGGGCCGGGCCGAGCAGCAGCAAAGCTTTCACGGCACCTTCGTTTACGAGCGTAACGGTAGTTTTTCTACCCATAACATCTGGCATCGCGCCCAGAATGGCCAGGTCCGCGAGCGTTTACTCCAGCTCGACGGTTCGGCTCAGGAAGTCGTGCGCATTGATGGGCATACTCAATGCGTCAGCGGCACCCTGATTGCCGGGCTGGGGGATTCTCCCAACTCTGCCGCTCGTCCGCTCGATCCGCAAAAGTTGAAAAACTGGTATGACCTTGCCGTCATCGGCAAATCGCGCGTTGCTGGGCGAGACGCTGTGATTGTTTCGCTGACGCCTCGCGACCAGCATCGTTATGGTTTTGAGCTGCATTTGGACAAGCAGACCGGCCTCCCATTGAAGTCGTTGCTGTTGAACGACAAAGGGCAATTGCTTGAGCGCTTCCAGTTCACCAGCCTCGATACCGACGATGTTCCATCGGATAAAGACTTGTTGGCAGACGCTGACTGCAAGCCAATCACCCTCGCCAGTGACAAGGCTTCGGCTGTGAAGACCGCTCAGGTCTGGCATTCGGAGTGGCTGCCGCCGGGTTTCGAGCTCACCAGCAGCACCTCGCACAAAGACCCGGAAACCAAAACTCAGGTGAACAGCCTGATGTACGATGATGGGCTGGCGCGGTTCTCGGTGTTCCTTGAGCCTTTAAATGGCGCGACCGTTACCGATACCCGGACTCAACTGGGCCCGACTGTTGCCGTATCCCGTCGCCTGACCACACCTGATGGCGAGATGATGGTCACAGTGGTGGGTGAGATCCCAATCGGCACCGCCGAACGAATTGCTCTGTCGATGCGCAATACCGATGGCGCTGCAACCAGCAAGCAGTGAGCTGATTTCAGTCATTACCATTTCTTCGTCGAGACGGAGATGAAATGTTTGCTGAGCATTTTCATTTGCAAATACCCCGAAAGTTTTTTATAGGTCAGAGCCTCACGGCTCTGGCCTTGTTTGTTTTTCCTGGGATAAAAGTCCTGATCAGTGGTACCGGTGACTTTTCTTCCATATCGCTTAAACCTGCTCGTCGTAACGGGAGCTGTATGTCGATACCAAGCTTGAAATCTTATCTTTCCATTTTCGCCACCGTGCTGCTGCTCGGTCAGGCGATCCCTGCTGCGCAAGCGGCCGATCTGCCTGATTTCACCCAACTGGTTGAACAGGCTTCGCCTGCCGTGGTGAACATCAGTACCACACAGAAACTGCCGGATCGCAAAGTGAACCAGCAGATGCCTGACCTGGAAGGCCTGCCGCCGATGCTGCGCGAGTTCTTCGAGCGCGGTATGCCACCTCAGCAGCGTTCGCCGGGCGGTGGTCGTCAGCGTGAAGCGCAATCGCTGGGTTCCGGCTTCATCATCTCTCCTGATGGTTACATCCTGACCAACAACCATGTGATTGCCGATGCCGACGAAATCCTCGTCCGCCTGGCCGATCGCAGCGAAATGAAAGCCAAGCTGATCGGCACCGACCCGCGTTCCGACGTGGCGCTGTTGAAAATCGAAGGCAAAGATCTGCCGGTGCTCAAACTCGGCAAATCCCAGGACCTGAAAGCCGGCCAGTGGGTTGTGGCAATCGGTTCGCCATTCGGCTTCGACCACACAGTGACCCAAGGTATCGTCAGCGCCGTCGGCCGCAGTCTGCCCAACGAAAACTATGTGCCATTCATCCAGACCGACGTGCCGATCAACCCGGGCAACTCCGGTGGGCCGCTGTTCAACCTGAACGGTGAAGTGGTCGGGATCAACTCGCAGATCTACACCCGTTCAGGCGGTTTCATGGGCGTGTCGTTCGCCATTCCGATCGATGTGGCAATGGACGTTTCCAACCAACTGAAGAGCGGTGGCAAAGTCAGCCGTGGCTGGTTGGGCGTGGTCATCCAGGAAGTGAACAAGGATCTGGCCGAATCGTTCGGTCTGGAGAAACCGGCCGGTGCGCTGGTTGCACAGATCCAGGATGACGGTCCGGCCGCGAAAGGTGGCCTGCAAGTCGGCGACGTGATCCTGAGCATGAACGGTCAGCCGATCGTCATGTCTGCCGACCTGCCGCATCTGGTGGGCGCTTTGAAGGCAGGGGCGAAAGCCAATCTGGAAGTGATTCGTGAAGGCAAGCGCAAGAACGTCGAGTTGACGGTTGGCGCGATTCCGGATGAAGACAAAGAGTTGGATGCACTGCCGAAGTCTGGCGCAGAAAGCACCAGTAACCGCCTCGGTGTTGCCGTGGGCGAGCTGACCGCCGAGCAGAAGAAAACCTTCGACCTCAAAGGTGGCGTGGTAATCAAGGAAGTGCAGGACGGTCCTGCTGCGCTGATCGGTCTGCAGCCAGGTGATGTCATCACTCACCTGAACAACCAGGCTATTGGTTCGGCCAAGGAGTTCGCCGAGATCGCCAAAGCGCTGCCGAAGAACCGCTCGGTGTCGATGCGTGTTCTGCGTCAAGGTCGTGCGAGCTTCATCACCTTCAAACTGGCTGAATAAACCAGCGGCAAGGTAAAAAAAGAACCGCCTCGAAAGAGGCGGTTTTTTTATGCATGAAGCTTTAACTGCGCGGGATAAAACTCAGCCCATCATGTCCTTGATCATGCGTTCCTGCTCCATCAGCTCGCGCTGGCGGGCATCGATCCGTGATGACAGCGGGAAGTTGTTGCCAGCCTTGCGCTTGGCAAAATCGAGTTGCTGGATTGCCTGTCGGTAATCGCCAACCAGCGCGAAGTACTCGGCGCGCGCCTGATGCAAGCCGATGATGTTGCCCGACAGACCCCGGGTTTCGGCGACCTGATACCAGACGTCAGGATCATCCGGGCGGGACTTGAGCAAACCTTCCAGCGCTTTCTCGGCATCCGCTGCGCGATTCTGCTTGAGCAGCAGGTCGACACGCACCTGATTCAGCGGATAGTTGCCTGGATACTGCGCGAGCATCCGGTCGACCCGCGACTGTGCATCGGGCAGGCGATTGTTGGTGATGTCCAGGTCGACCTGGGCGAGGTTGTAGATGATTTCGTTCGGTGACGTAGCCAGTAATTGCTTGAGGTTCTCGCGAGCCTCGTTCAACTGACCGCCCTTGATCTGCGCAATCGCCAGACCGTAGCGTGCCACGTCGTTTTTCGGATTTTCATCCAGCTGCGCACGGAAGCGCTTGGCGCCCAGACCTGGCGTTTCTTCATAGATCAACTGCACGCGTGCACGGATCAATTGATAACGCTTGGTGTCTTCGATCCCGCCCGGTTTCGTCTGTTCGGCGCGGTTGCGGGTGTCGGCGATACGCGATTCGGTCACCGGGTGAGTCAGCAGGAATTCGGGTGGTTTGGCGTCAAAACGATACTGGCGCATCAGCCGTTCGAACATGGTCGGCATCGAGCGAGGGTCATAACCGGCCTTTTCCAGGTTGAGGATGCCGATGCGGTCGGCTTCCTGTTCGTTCTGGCGGGAGAAGGTTCGTTGCGACTGAATCGCCGCCGCCTGCGTGCCGGCGATGGCTGCGATGCCTGCATCGCCGCCGCCCGCCGCCGCAATGACGATACCGGCCAGCAGCGCGGCCATCATCGGCACCTGCATGCGCTGCGAGGCTTCAACGCCGCGAGCGAAGTGGCGTTGCGACAAGTGAGCCAGTTCGTGCGCAAGTACCGAAGCATATTCGCCTTCAGTCTGTGCATTGAGGAACAGACCACCGTTGACCCCGACCACACCGCCGGGCGCTGCGAAGGCGTTGAGCTGCGGGCTGTTGATCAGGATGAACTCCAGGCGTCGGTCAGTGACCTGGCTGGTCTCCACCAGCTTGTAGACGCTGGATTCGACGTAGTCCTTGAGTTGCGGATCGTTTAGCTGTGAGACCTGGCTGCGCAACATGGCCAGCCAGGCGCGACCGAGCTGATACTCCTGTTGCGGCGAGACAATGGCAGAACTGGCGTCGCCGAGTGACGGCAGATCGTCGGCAAAGCCCGGTGAGGCGAGCAGGCAAGCGAGCGTCAGCAGGGTAGGGCGCAGAAAAGTCATGCACAAAGCCTTAGAAGACAAAGACCTTACTGTAGCCGGACACCGGGCTTGCGACCAGATATTCTAGGTCGCTCGACTGACCGCAACCGGAGTGACGCAATGACCGACGCTGTAGCCCATGACGTGGAACTGGATGCCAGTGGCCTGAATTGCCCATTGCCGTTGCTCAAGGCAAAAATGGAGCTGAACAAGCTCGGCAGTGGCGCGGTGCTCAAGGTAATAGCCACCGACGCGGGCTCGCAACGCGACTTCCGCACCTTTGCCAGATTGGCCGGTCATACGCTGCTGCGCGAAGAAGACGACGCTGGCGTTTACCGTTACTGGTTGAAAAAAGCCTGACCCGACAGCGTAAAGAAACCTAAGGATTATTGATGTTCAAAGTGTTACGCGACTGGATTCAGCGCTATTTCTCTGACGAAGAAGCCGTGGTGCTGGCGGTTCTGCTGTTTCTCGCCTTTACCGCAGTGCTTACCCTCGGCGGCATGCTTGCGCCCGTATTGGCCGGGATGGTGCTGGCGTATCTGATGCAGGGCCTGGTGGTGACGCTTGAGCGCTTGCGTGTGCCGGGCGGCGCGGCGGTAGGGTTAGTGTTTGCGCTGTTCATGGGCGTGCTGATGCTGTTCATCGTGGTGGTGCTGCCGCTGCTCTGGCATCAGTTGATCACGTTGTTCAACGAACTGCCGGGCATGCTCGCCAAATGGCAATCGCTGCTGTTGCTGCTGCCGGAGCGCTATCCGCATCTGGTCTCCGATGAGCAAGTACTGCAAGCCATCGAAGCCGCCCGTGGCGAAATCGGGAAGTTCGGGCAATGGGCGCTGACGTTCTCCCTGTCGAGCCTGCCGCTGCTGGTGAACATCATGATCTATTTGGTACTGGTACCGATCCTGGTGTTCTTCTTCCTCAAGGATCGAGTCATGATCGGTGAGTGGGTGCGCGGTTATTTACCGCGTGAGCGCGCGTTGATCACTCGGGTCGCGCAGGAAATGAACCGGCAGATCGCCAATTACATTCGCGGCAAAGTCATAGAAATCGTGATTTGTGGCGGTGTGACCTACATCGCTTTCGTCGCCCTCGGGCTCAACTATGCGGCGCTGTTGGCGTTGCTGGTCGGTGTGTCGGTGGTGGTGCCGTATGTCGGCGCAGTGGTGGTGACCGTGCCGGTGCTGCTGATTGCGTTGTTCCAGTGGGGCTGGAGCGATCAGTTCATCTATCTGATGGCGGTCTACGGGATCATTCAGACGCTGGATGGCAACGTGCTGGTGCCTCTGCTGTTTTCCGAAGCGGTCAACTTGCATCCGGTGGCGATCATCTGCGCGGTGCTGTTGTTTGGCGGATTGTGGGGATTCTGGGGGGTATTCTTCGCGATCCCGCTGGCGACGCTGTTCAAGGCTGTGCTGGATGCCTGGCCGCGCAAGGAGCCTGTGGTGGCGCCGCTGCTTTAAAGCAGGTTTTTTCGGTGAGGCTTATGGCCTCATCGCTGGCAAGCCAGCTCTCACAGGTTTTGTGTGTGGCGAAAAACGTGTGGGAGCTGGCTTGCCAGCGATGGCGTCATTGCGAGCGCCACAAAAACATCAGGATTTATTCAAATCCTGAGCAGCAGCCAAAACGGCATCAACATGCCCCGGCACTTTCACGCCGCGCCATTCCTGACGCAGCACACCGTCTTTATCGATCAGGAACGTGCTGCGATCAACGCCCAGGTATTCCTTGCCATACAGCTTCTTCAACTTGATCACGTCGAACAGTTGGCAGACAGCTTCGTCCTTGTCGCTGATCAGCTCGAACGGAAACTCTTGCTTGCACTTGAAGTTCTCGTGCGACTTCAGGCTATCGCGAGAGATGCCGAAGATTTCCGTGTTGGCAGCCTTGAACGCTGCGTACTGATCACGAAAGCCCTGGCCTTCAGTGGTGCAGCCCGGGGTGCTGTCCTTCGGGTAGAAGTAGATCACCACTTGCTTGCCCTTCAGGGCTGACAGGCTGATGGTTTGCCCGCTGGTGGCAGGTGCTTCGAAATCCGCAACCGGTTGGTCGATGACAACGGCCATGAAAGCTTCCTTACATTGGGTTCTGTGGGCGCCAAGGTTCGATCAGTGCATCCAGGTTCATCGCATCGGAAAAGTCGAGGAACTGGTCACGCAGCCAGCTGATCTGGGTGCCGGCAGGCAGGGTTACGGTGAACGTGGCGTTAAGCATGGTGCCGCCAGTCTGAGGCGCCTGATACGTGTCGCAAGTCAGGTTTTCCAGTTCGACGTTGTGATCCATGAAGAACTGGCACAGTTCATTGATGATGTCCGGGCGATACGCCGAGCTGACATAAGCCACATAGGGCAACGCTTGCGGGCGATTTTCCAGCGGCGCGCTACGCACCACATTGACGGTGAAGGCGTGCTTCTTGGCGAGGCCGGGCAGGCTGCCTTCCAGGCGAGCGAGGGCGTCCCAGCTGCCGGAGACCTCAAGGATCAGCGCACTGCACTCGCCGTGGCGAGTCAGGCGGGAGGTAACCACGGCGCAGCGATTTTCATGGCTGGCGCGGCACAGGACGTTAGTCAGCTCCATGGGGTTGGCGCCGAGGGCACTGATGACAAGGAATTGTTCGCGAACTGTGGGGGTGGACATGCAGCATTCCTAAAGCGATGAGCGGTCGGTAGGTTTACGGACGTTGGCCGCCGGGGAGTGCCTGTGTTTGCCCATTCAGGCGGTCCGTCAAAAAGCCCCGGCACGCACTCGCGGCTCGCTCCACTATAGCGGGAGCGCGTCGTAGCGACGCAGGAACGGGGTCTGGGAGGCCGAAAAGGGAGGCTGGAACCCGGCGTACAAGCTGATCTGTACCGATCAAAGTCTGAAGGGTAGCGAAAAGCGGCGCCAAGGGGAATGGCAGCAGCGCAGTACTTCGCTTGTGCAAGCATCTTGGCGCCAGTACCATTACCGCTCTCTTTTTCCGGCAGGAGCGGTTTCATGATTGCGGGCAGTATGGTGGCACTGGTCACTCCCATGGATGCACAAGGGCGTCTGGACTGGGACAGCCTCAGCAAACTCGTGGACTTCCATCTCAAGAACGGCACCCATGCCATTGTCGCGGTCGGTACTACCGGCGAGTCGGCAACTCTTGATGTAGAAGAACACATCGCCGTCATCAAAGCCGTGGTCAAACAGGTTGCCGGGCGCATTCCGGTCATCGCCGGCACTGGCGCCAACTCGACCCGCGAAGCCGTCGAGCTGACCCGCAACGCCAAAGAAGCCGGCGCCGATGCCTGCCTGCTGGTCGTTCCGTACTACAACAAGCCTACTCAGGAAGGCCTGTACCAGCACTTCAAGCACATTGCTGAAGCGGTCGACATTCCACAGATTCTTTATAACGTGCCTGGCCGCACGTCTTGCGACATGCAGGCCGAGACCGTGATTCGCCTGTCCACCGTGCCGAACATCATCGGCATCAAGGAAGCCACCGGCGACCTGAAACGTGCCAAAGCGATCATCGACGGCGTGAGCAAGGATTTCATCGTGCTGTCCGGCGATGATCCGACCGCGGTCGAGCTGATCCTGCTGGGCGGCAAAGGCAACATCTCGGTGACCGCCAACGTCGCTCCGCGCGAAATGGCCGACCTGTGCGAGGCTGCGCTCAAGGGCGACGCCGATACCGCGCGGGCCATCAACGAAAAACTGATGCCACTGCACAAAGACCTGTTCATCGAAGCCAACCCGATTCCGGTCAAGTGGGCTTTGGTTGAAATGGGTCTGATGCACGAAGGCATCCGCCTGCCGCTGACCTGGCTGAGCACACCTTGTCATGAAACGTTGCGCTCGGCCCTGCGCCAGTGCAGCGTCCTGGTTTAATTGAGGAAGTACAACGCATGAAGCGAATGGCCGGACTTTCCGCACTTGCCTTGATTATCTCCAGCACCAGCGGCTGCGGATGGGTCTGGGGGCCGGAAGGTTATTTCCGCGACCGTGGTAGCGATTACCTGCAAGCGCAACAGACTGCACCGATGCAACTGCCACCGGATGTCACCACCTCCAAACGTCTGGATCCGCTGTTGCCGATCCCGCGTAACGTCGCTGACGACACCGCCAAGGGCGAATACATCGTTCCCCGTCCACAGCCGTTGTCGGCCATCGCCGACGCGACCGACTACTCGCTGCAGAAAAGTGGCGATTCGCGTTGGGTAATGGCTCAGCATCCACCGGCCGAAGTCTGGCCAGTGGCGGTGCAGTTCTTCCAGGACAACGGTTTCCGTCTGGATGAACAGCGCCCGCAAACCGGCGAATTCACCACCAGCTGGCAGCATTCCGACGAACTGTCCGCAGCCATGGCCAAGCGCCTGAGCGCGGCCGGTATCGCCAGCGACAGCGAAACCCGCGTTCGTGTGCGTATCGAGCCAGGCGTGCAGCGCAACACCAGCGAAATCTACGTGGTCAGCGCCGAGCGTCCTGCCGGCAGCACCGCCGACGTCGCCTTCACCAACCGTTCGGTCAACACTGGCCTGGACGCAGCGCTGGTCGACGACATGCTCGCGAGCATGAGCCGTATCGCCGAGAAGGGCGGTTCGGTGTCGATGCTGGCTTCGCGTGATTTCGATACCCCGAGCCGCGTCAGTCTCAGCGAAGATGGCAGCGGTAATCCGGTGTTGAACGTCGGTACCGATCTGGACCGTGCGTGGTCGAGTGTTGGCCGTGCGCTGGAGCAGGGCGAATGGCGCGTTGAAGACATCAACCGCAGCCTGGGCCTGTACTACATCAACCTGGCCGAAAAAGCCGAGAAGAAAGACGACAAGCCTGGTTTCTTCAGCAGCCTGTTCGGCAGTGCGCCGAGCAAGGAAGAAGTTGAAGCCCGTGCCGAGCGTTATCAGGTTCGCCTGAGCAAGGTTGGCGAGAACATTCAGGTTACCGTCGAGAAGAACATCAACACCGTTGCACCGGCTGAAGTAGCTCGCAAAGTGTTGAGCGTGATTCAGGACAACCTGGGCTGATCAACTATGCGTTTTGCCGTTCTCGGCAGCGGTAGCCAAGGGAACGGCACGCTGATCGCCAGTGCTGATACATACGTGCTGGTGGATTGTGGTTTTTCCCTGCGGGAAACCGAAAAACGCCTGTTGCGCCTGGGTGTGAACCCGGCGCAACTGAGCGCGATACTCGTAACCCACGAACATGCCGACCACGTGCATGGCGTGGGTTTGCTGTCTCGGCGCTACAATCTGCCCGTCTACCTCAGTCGCGGCACACTGCGCGGGATGCGCAAACCGATTGAACCCGCAGGCTTTCTGGCCGGCGGCGAGCAACTGCAGATCGGCGCACTGAACATAGGGGTCATTGCCGTGGCCCATGATGCACAGGAACCGACCCAGTACGTTTTCAGTGATCACGAGCAGCGGCGCTTCGGCCTGCTGACCGACCTGGGCTCTTACTGCGAGCGGGTGCTGGACGGTTTTCGGGATCTCGATGCGTTGATGATCGAGTCCAACCATTGTCGCGACATGCTGGCCCGTGGTCATTACCCGTACTTTCTCAAGCAGCGGGTGGGCGGCGAGCTGGGACATTTGAACAACCACCAGGCAGCATTCCTGGTGTCCGAGTTGGGTTGGCAGGGTTTGCAACACCTGGTCCTGGCCCATCTGAGCCGCAAGAACAACATGCCGCAGCTGGCCCGGCAATGTTTTGTCGACACCCTCGGGTGCGACCCGGACTGGCTGCAACTGGCCGATCAAGATTCAGGGCTCGACTGGCGCCACATCGCCTAGCCCACCTACTTAGCAAGCGGAGCCCATCATGGAAAAACGTGAAGAACTCTACCGCGGCAAAGCCAAATCGGTTTACAAGACCGACGACGCTGACCGCTTGATCCTGCTGTTTCGCAACGACACCTCGGCGTTCGACGGCAAGCGCATCGAGCAGCTCGACCGCAAAGGCATGGTCAACAACAAGTTCAACGCCTTCATCATGCAGAAACTCGAAGCGGCCGGCGTTCCGACCCAATTCGACAAACTGCTGGCCGACAACGAAGTCCTGGTGAAGAAGCTCGACATGATCCCGGTCGAGTGCGTCGTGCGTAACTATGCAGCCGGCAGCCTGGTCAAGCGTCTGGGTGTTGAAGAAGGTCTGAAGCTCAACCCTTACACCTTCGAACTGTTCCTCAAGGACGACGCCAAGGGCGACCCGTTCATCAACGAATCCCACGTCGTGGCATTCGGTTGGGGCACCGCCGAGCAACTGGTTCGCATGAAAGAACTGTCGCTCAAGGTCAACGAAGTACTGACCAAGCTGTTCGACGACGCCGGCCTGCTGCTGGTCGACTTCAAGCTTGAGTTCGGCGTATTCAGCGACGGCTCCATCGTCCTCGGTGACGAGTTCAGCCCGGACGGCTGCCGTCTGTGGGACAAGGACACCAAGAAGAAGATGGACAAAGACCGCTTCCGCCAAGGCCTCGGTGACGTCATCGAAGCTTACGAAGAAGTCGCCAATCGTCTGGGCGTACCGCTTTAATCGACGCAAGCATCTGATAGCACGAACAAAATTTCGAAAGAGGGTTTGCTTTCGGTAAAAGTGTTGTTATGATGCGCGCCGTTGGAGAGATGCCAGAGTGGCCGAATGGGACGGATTCGAAATCCGTTGTACCTTCACCGGTACCTAGGGTTCGAATCCCTATCTCTCCGCCATTACATAGAAAAAGCCCCGTAGATGAAAATCTACGGGGCTTTTTCGTTTCTGGATTCTATGAATCTCATTAGTCTTTTTTTCAGAGAGGCTCGGCTGCTTTCAATAGAGCTGCGCGCTCTACTCAGGTTGAGTGCCCCATCTGAGATGCAAAGCCCCACAGGCCTGAACCCGTGGGGCTTTTTCATTTTCGCAAGGCTACATCACCCCGCGCTCCAGCCATTTTACGGCTGCGAGTGGCCCAACTTCCGTTTGATCAAGTCATACACATCCTTATGCGTCGAGTTGTGCAGCGTCTTGTCCATGCACGCGGTCGTCAGGAAGGTTTTCACTTCGTCCTTGGCATGCGGATAGAGGCCGGCGACATAGTCCGCTTCGTGTTCTTGCGAGCAGTTGAAGTACTTGTCGTCTTTCGCTTTGTCTCTGGCCATTTCTGCGGCTCCTGTTTGAGTTCGATTGTGTCGCGAGACAGGGCCGGATAGCCCCGTGCCTCAATCAGCCTAGGGGGGCAGAAATGGCTCGCCAGTGCTTCAGTCAAAAAAGGAAGTGGCTGTAGGACTCAGCCCTGCTTCGGCTCACGCGGTTAAATTTCCTTGACCGGCGTTTCGCCATGTACCGCTTTGATCAACCCGATCACATGCAAACAATCCGCTTTGTTCACATAAGACTCGCCGCTGGCGACGGTCTCGTGATTGCCTGCGCGCAGCCTCCAGCGCCATTGCCCTTTGCCGGTGCTCGAAGTGCCTCTGGATTGCCTGTAAATCTCGAAATACATTCAGTTCGCTCCATGCGATTTTTCCTGCGACAGCCAGTGTGTCGCAACGACGCAAGCCTAGCGCAGGCGGTTTTTTTGGCTATCGGACATTTGTTTCCAATCGTTGGCGGATGTTTCTGAAGGGCGCGGGCCAGAGCGCTGGAATAGGCCTCTGGATTGGCCAATATGACGCCGTCTGACCCTTGCAACAGCAACCACGCTGCTGCTTAATACGGGTCGGCTCATGGCGTCGAACCTTGTTCGATGACCGACAAACACTATAAGAAAGAGCACTCCTTTTGACTGAGCACGGAACGCAACAGGCCGGGCAGGTGACGTTATCGCTGGTGGTCCCCGTTTTTAACGAGGAGGACAGCCTCGACACGTTTCTGCTGCGCATCAATGAAGTCTTTCAGGCCCAGACGCTGATCGATCTCGAAATGGTATTCGTCAACGACGGCAGTACCGATGCCACGCTTGAGCGGCTGCTGGATCGTCAGCAGCAAGATGCCCGCCTGCGTATCGTCGACCTCAGTCGCAACTTCGGCAAAGAGGCGGCGTTGTCCGCCGGTTTGCAGATTGCCACCGGGCAGATCGTGGTGCCGATCGACGCGGACCTGCAGGATCCCCCCGAAATTATTCTGCAAATGATCGAGCGCTGGCGTGAGGGTTTTGAAGTCGTCCTCGGTCACCGTATCAGCCGCCGCAGCGATACCTGGGCCAAGCAGACCTCGGCGCACTGGTTCTATCGTCTGCACAACAAGATTGCCGAACAACCACTCCCCGAGAACGTCGGTGATTTTCGCCTGATGGATCGTTGCGTGGTGGATGCCTTGCTGACGTTGCCCGAGTCCCGGCGATTCATGAAAGGCTTGTTCGCCTGGGTCGGTTTTCGCACGACCCACGTTGATTATGAGCGCCCTGAACGGGTAGCTGGGCAGAGCAAGTTCAACGGCTGGCGGTTGTGGAATTTCGCCCTCGAAGGCATTACCAGTTTCAGCACCGAACCGTTGCGGGTCTGGACCTACGTAGGAGCATTGGTGTCGCTGGTGTCTTTTGCCTTCGCCATTTTTATCGTTTTGCGTACCTTGATCCACGGTATCGACATGCCTGGTTACGCCTCGCTGATGGTCGCTGTGACCTTTCTCGGCGGCTTGCAATTGATCGGCATCGGCGTGCTGGGCGAATACCTCGGCCGTACTTATATCGAATCCAAACGCCGACCGGTCTTTCTGGTGCGTCGCGTCTATGACCCCAAGGATTGAAACATGGATCTCAAGGAAACCGACATCCTCGGCGACAGCATCAACGAGCATTGGTATTACTGCTCCAAAGCCGCGGCCACCACGCGGTTACTGGGTGATGCGCCGATCAGGCGAATCCTCGATGTTGGCGCCGGTTCCGGGTTTTTCTCGCATCATCTGCTGACGCATACCGACGCGAAGGAGGCATGGTGCGTGGACATCAGCTATCCGGCCGATTCCAGCGCCACCACCGCCGGCAAGCCGGTGCATTACCGTCGCGGGATCGACACCCTCGATGCCGATCTGGTGCTGCTGATGGACGTGCTGGAGCATGTCGATGACGACCTCGGCCTGCTCAAGATGTACGTCGATAAAGTGCCCTCCGGCAGCCGTTTTCTGATGACCGTGCCGGCGTTCCAGTTCATGTGGAGCGGTCACGATGACTTCCTTGAACACAAGCGTCGCTACACCCTGGCGCAGTTTGAAACGCTGGCCCGCGATGCCGGTTTGAGGCTGCAGCGCGGCGGTTATTACTTCGGTGCAGTGTTCCCGATTGCGGCGGCCCTGCGGTTGTTGCCGCAAGGTGCGCAAGCCCAACCGGCGCGCTCGCAGCTCAAGCGCCACCATCCGCTGGTGAACAGAGTACTGAAAACGTTGTGCAGCCTTGAACTGCCGTTGATGGGCATGAATCGCCTGGCCGGTTTGAGCGTTTTTGTCTTGGCGCAGAAACCGTGACCTCTGCGGAAAAATCAGCGCTGATCCAGCGAGGTTTGCGTTTTGCCGTGACCGGGTTGTTCGTCACGGCTTTGCATGCGCTGATCGCAATTGTGTTCATCAATTTCGTCAGTGCGCTGCCGCCACTCGCCAATGGCGTGGCTTTCGCCGTGGCGACGGTGGTGTCGTATGTGATCAATACCACCTGGAGCTTTTCTGCCCGCTTGCATGGGCGAACATTGCTGCGTTTTCTGTCGGTCTCCGGCTGTGGGTTTTTGTTGGCGATGCTGGTTGCCTGGACTGCGCAAATGGCCGGGCTCCATTACTTGCTGGGCATCGCTGCCGTGGCGTTGACGGTTCCGGCCTTCACGTTTGTCTTGCACAACTTCTGGACGTATCGATGAGCGCCAGGCAAAAGCATGCCGCACTGTCTTTATTGCCGTTGCTGCTCGGGGTCTTGGCTTTCTTTTGCTTGATCGGGCCGCAAGTTCTGGATCCTGAAAACATTGCCTGGCTGGAGCTCGGCGACACGGCGACGCATTATCTGGGATGGGATTTCTTTCGCCATTCGCCATGGACGTTTCCGCTGGGACTCAATCCGTTTTACGGGCTTGAGCTGGGCAATTCGGTCATCTTCTCCGACTCCAATCCGTTACTGGCGCTGCTATTCAAGCCGTTCAATGCGTGGCTGCCCGACACTTTCCAGTATTTCGGGATGTGGCTGCTGGCTTGTTTTGTTCTACAGGCCTGGTTTGGCTGGAAGCTGCTCGGATTGATGACTGACCATCCGGCGATTCGATTACTGGGAGCGGGGTTGCTGATGTTCTCGCCCGCGATGTTTTTGCGCATGGGGGCACACCTTTCTCTGGCAGGGCATTTTCTGATTCTGGCGGCGTTGTATCTGGCTCTGGTGCCCGGCCTGCATCGGCGCCGGTTGGCGTGGGGGGCGCTGTTGGCGGTGACGGCGATGGTACATGCCTACCTGTTGGCGATGGTTGCGCTGATATGGGTCGCTGATCTGCTCGGCAAGTGGTCGAGCCAGCAACTGACGCGGCGGCAGAGTCTGATCGAAGGCGTGCTGCTCTTCGTGGTCGTAAGCCTGTGTTGTTGGCAGGCCGGTTACTTCGCGATTGTCGATGGTGCGAAGTCCGGCGGTTTCGGTTTGTACCGAATGAATCTGCTGTCTCCTGTCGATCCGGCAGGTTGGTCTTTGATCCTGCCAAATCTGCCGCAAGCCAGCGGTGATTATGAAGGTTTCAATTATCTGGGGCTGGGCGTACTGCTGCTGATACCCATGGCGCTGATCGCCTGGCTGAGAAACAGCCAGCCGCTGAAGCACGCATTGAGTAGCCGGCCATGGTTGCTGTTGGCGTTGCTCGGTCTATGGGTGTTCGCCTTATCCAACCAGATCGGCATCGGCGCGCACACATTCAGCTATCCATTGCCGAAATTCATTCTCAATCTTGCGAACATCTTCCGTGCTTCCGGAAGGATGTTCTGGCCAGTCGCCTATGCGCTGATCCTGATGGTAATTTTTCTGCTGGTGCGCGGATACCGGCCGCGTACGGTCATTGCCCTGCTGGCGCTGGCGTTATCGGTGCAGGTCATTGACATGCGCAATGGCTGGATGGGGATGCGGCAAGGGAAGATGCTTCCACCGTCGTCGACCTGGGCCAGCCCGATGCAGGATCCATTCTGGGCGAGTGCGGCGACGCAATACGCGAACCTTCGCAGCCTGATGCCGCAGAATCAGCCCGAGCGTTGGCAGGTGCTGGCTGATTTCGCCGCCACCCACGGCATGAAAACGGATGCGGTCTATCTCGGGCGCATGAGTTCCGGGCCGCTTGAACTCGCCCAGGAGAAAACCCGGCGCATGCTTGAATCCGGTCACTATGATGCAGACTCGTTGTACATCCTCGACGATGACGTGTTGGCGGCCGCGGCAAAAACCATCAACAGTGACACCGATCTGCTGACGCGGGTGGATGGTCTGGTGGTGCTGGCGCCGGGCTGGAAACGTTGCGCGCAGTGCTTGCCGATGCACGATGAGGGACGGCAGATGGCGCTGACTCCCCTGACTCATCCAGGCCAGGTACAGACGTTCAATCATTCCTCTCGACAAATGACCCACGGCTGGTCGACCCCGGAAAGCTGGGGAACATGGTCTGAGGGCCGACAGGCGCAGATCGTCCTGCGCATAACGCCAGAGGCGCGTTCGGTGGTGATCGATGCCATGGCGTTCATCCTGCCGCAGCACCCTGCTCAGCGGGTGGTCGTGAGCTTGAACGGCGAGCAGGTGCTGTCCGCACGCCTGACGCAGGCGCAGGGCAATCATCTGCAGATCCCGATCAGCGCGGCAATTCGTCAGCGCCTGGCCGTCGATGATCAAGTGACGATCGAGCTGCAACTGCCCGATGCAATCAGTCCCCAGCAGTTGGGCCTCAACGATGATGCGCGGGTTATGGGCCTGGGTTTGCAGCGGCTGCTGGTGAACTGACGCATCGTGACGATGGACGCCGCCCCCAAGGCCTTTCTACACTGCCGCTATTCCGGGGAGCAGGGGGCAATGGATGAATCGCAATGAACTACGCAAGGCCGACATCAACCTGATGGTGGTGTTCGAGACGTTGATGCTCGAACGCAACGTGACCCGGGCGGCCGAGAAGCTGTTTCTTGGCCAGCCGACCATCAGTTCGGCGCTCAATCGTCTGCGCACGATGCTCAACGATCCGCTGTTCATTCGCGTTGGCCATCGCATGGAACCGACTGCTCGCGCCGAGGATATCTTTCGCCACCTCAAGCCTGCACTCGATTCGCTGTCGGTGGCGCTGAGCCTGACCCGCGATTTCGATCCGGCGGTCAGTACCATGACCTTTCGCATCGGCCTGTCCGACGACGTCGAATTCGGCCTTCTGCCGCCGTTGTTGCGCGCGCTGCGACAGGAAGCACCGAACGTGGTGTTTGTGGTGCAGCATGTCGATTACTGGCGGATTCCCGACCTGCTCGCCGCCGGTGACATCACCGTCGGTATCAGCCAGACCCGTGGCCTGCCGGCCAATGCCAAACGCAAATTGCTGCGGCATATTCAGCCGAGCATCCTGCGTGCCGATGCCTCGGCTACACCGCTGACCCTCGACGAGTATTGCGCAAGGCCGCACGTACTGGTTTCGCACACGGCCAATGTCAGTGGGTTCGCTGATGAGTGGCTGGCGGAACTCGGGCGCACCCGCCAAGTGGTTCTGTCGGTGCCTCAATACAGCGCGTTGCCGGCGCTGTTGGCCGGTACTGATCTGATCGCCAGCTTGCCGGATTACACCGCGGCCGCCATGGCCACCTCGGGATTGCTGTTCAAGGAACCGTTTCCGTTCAAGACGCCGACACTCGACCTGTCGATGGTCTGGCTCAGCCACGTCGACAGCGACCCGGCCGAACGCTGGTTGCGTTCGCGGCTTGAAGCGTTCATGAGCGAACGGCCGGTTACCGACATTCCCCTGTAGGCGCTGCGGTACGTTGCGATTTTTTGATCTTGAGATTTAAAAAGCACAATCAAAAGATCGCAGCCTCGTTTCACTCGACAGCGCCTACATGTGCTGGCTATAAGTACGGTCTTTACGCTGACTGACTGGAGCCTCCCGATGCCACACCTGCACATGGAATACACCGCCAACCTGCCGCAGTTGAACGCCGATGTGGCGTTGATCCGGCTCAACAACACGCTGGTGGGTTCCGGTCAGTTCGCGGCGGAGTTCGATATCAAGAGCCGTGCGGTCAAGGTTGCAACCTTCAAGGTCGGCACCGCCATGGGCGAGCGTGCTTTCGTGCACGTGAAGCTGGCGCTGCTCAGCGGCCGCTCGCCGGAGATCAAGAAACAGCTTTCGCAAAGTCTGCTGGCGGTATTGCAGGATCTTTGCGAATGGCCCGTTGGCGTTGAGGTGCAGTTGTGCGTCGAGTTGGTCGACATTGATCGCGAGTCCTACAGCAAAACCGCCATCGGCGTGTAGGACTCAGGCCGCCTCCAGCTCACTGCATACCTTGATCACTTGCTCGCGCAGCCAAACGTTGGCGCTGTCCTGATCAACGCCCTGGCTCCACTGCATGTCGAGGGTGAACCCTGGCAATCCGTTGGGTGCTTCGCAGTGATTGAACACCGCCTCGTTGGTCAGCAAACGCTGGATACGCCGGGGCAGGGTGAGGATGAAGTCGGTGCCGGTGATCATTTTCAGCGCAGCGCTGTAACTGTTCGAGCGCGCCACGATCTGGCGTTTCTGGGCCTGCCGCGCCAACCAGCCGTCGACCATGTTGGTGGTCGACGTCCATGGCGTCGGGAACACATGTCGGCGCTCGGTAAAGGCTTGCAGGCTCAGGCGTGGTTCCAGTGGCGTGGCGCGTTTGTCGAAGACGCAGACAAGATCATCTTCCAGCAGCATCCGAGACTTCAGATCGGTGTGATGGCGGTGGAAGTTGGGGCCGAAACTGATCACCAGGTCGAGACTGCCGTCGCGCAGTTCGTCCGCGGGCACGTCGGTTTCAAACTTGTGCATGTTGACCATCACCGGCAAATCGTCGAAGTCGAAGCGCTTCAACAGGCGCGGCAAGATCAATTGCTCGAAGTATTCCGGGGCGCAGATATTGAACGTGACCGCTTGCCGGGTCGGGTCGAAGGCCGGGGCGCCGGCGTGGCACAGGTTGATACTCTCGAGAATCTTCTGCACATGCCCGTACATGCTGCTGGCCTTGTAGGTCGGGCGCATGCCGGTGCGGGTGTTGATGAACAGTTCGTCTTCGAAACTGGTGCGCAGTTTTTTCAGGCAATAACTGACGGTGGACTGACTGACGCACAACGTTTCCGACACATCGGTGACACTGCTCTGCTCATACACGGCGATAAACACCATGAGATCCTGCATGTCGAGCTTTCGAAGCAAATTACTGTTCAGCATCCATTCCGTCCCGCTGTGCTCCTTGCGCTGAATCCGCGCAAACGTGTGCGAGTGATCCTAGCGGAACGATGGTGCCAGGACAAAGCCTTGTAGGACGTTTCACGGACAATTGTGGGACAGAAAGTTTTAGCAACACGACGTCGCTGATCAAAGCGCTGAAAGATGGCCAGAAGCCTTTAGCCGATCAGGCAAAGTGTCGCGTGTAATGCCGGGGATCGAAGCGCAGTACCATCAGCAACATAACCACCATCACCGCGGTCAGCGACCACCACGCCCACTCGAAGCTGCCCAGTTGATCGCGGATCATCCCGGCCAGCAGCGGCGAGAGACCGGCAATCAGATAGCCGATGCCTTGCACGAACGCCGTCAGGCCACCGGCGCGTTGCGGGTTGTCGAGGTGATCGAGCGAGACGATCAGACTCATCGGGAATAAGCCGCCAATGCCCAGACCCAACAGACACGGCCACAGCAGGCTGAAGTGTTGTGGACTGAGGATCAGCCCACAGAAACCGGCGATGATCAGCCCGAGCAACGCCATCAGCACCACGCGACGATCACGGCTGCGATTGGCGATCGCCGGAACCACCAGGCCGGAGATCACCTCCATGGCCGTCAGAAAACCCAACAACAGACCGGCGTTTTGTTCGCTCCAGCCTTTTTCCACGTAGTACGGCGCCAGCCAGGCGAGAACGCAGGTGTAGGACGCCGTCCCCAGGCCGAAGAAGAGCGCGAGTAACCAGGCGCGGGAATTGGCGAAGAAGGATTCTTTCTTCACTACCGTCGTCATTGCGTGCGGCAGGCTTGCGCGTTGTGTCCACCAGAACAGCAACGCCATAAGCGCCAACACGGCCCAAATGGCCAGGCCCAGGCGCCAGCTAGCGGTCTGCACCATCACCTGCGGAGCGAACGAGGCCGCAATCGCCGCGCCGCCCATGATCGACGTGACATATAAGCCCATGCACATCGACACGTTGTCGGCGAAGCGCGATTTGATCAGCGCCGGCATCAACGCCTGAATCAGCGCAATGCCAATCCCCGCCAGCACGGCGCTGATAATCAGTTCGGCGGCAGAGTCGACAAACAGCCGCGACAGCGTCGCCAGGCCAATGATCAGCAGCGACAACAACACCGTGCGCCGTTCGCCGAGTCGCTGACTGATGCCGATACCGAAAAACATCGCCAGCCCCATCGCCATCACCGGCAGCATGGTCAGTAGCGAGGCGAGGCTGAAGCTCAGCGAAATCTCGCCTCGAATGGCCGACAGCAATGGCCCGACAGCCGCCATCGACGGCCGCAGGTTGAGGGCTACCAGCATGATGGCGAGCATCAACCAGACAGCGGGGCGGGTGGTGGCGCGGACATTTTCCATCTTCAGACCTTTGAATCAGAGGCTGACGATTAGGCACGGAGCGGGCCGGTCCGGCAAATCAGAAAACCCAGCGGGAGATCTAAAAATCCAATTGCCCCCAAATCCCTTGTAGGAGCCGAGCTTGCTCGCGAAGAGGCCGTGTCAGGCAAAGCATCTTTGCCTGACACGGCCTCTTCGCGAGCAAGCTCGGCTCCTACAAGGAGCAGCGCAGAAGCAAAACACTGAATAACAGCTGAACCATTCTCAAATACTCCGCCAGTTTCAGACTTTGCGTGCAGCCCAACTATTCGTTGGCGTCTTTTTCACAAAAAATTGATGGTTGCCTGCTTAAAGTTTGTCACGCCCTGGTTAATGGAATTTTCACAATTAACCAAGGTTGGTCTTTTCAGGAATAGCCCACCTTTATGTTGAAGTTAAGAGCCGTGCGCCCGGAATGGGTGACGTTGATCGCCAGCGCCTTTCTTTTGATCGCCTGCAACTTTGTGCTCTGGCAGCACCTGTTCGATATCACTGCATCGGATGCCAAGGGCATCGCCATGCGAGTGGCGTTCGGGGCCATGATCCTGGCGGCGTTCAACATCGTACTGACCTTTCTGGCTTTCCGTCCGCTGCTCAAACCGCTGCTGACGCTGATATTTCTGTTCAGCGCCGGCGTGGCTTATTTCATGAGTCAATATGGCGTCATGATAGACGCCGGCATGTTTCGTAACTTTGCCGAAACCAATGCAACGGAAGTGCGTGATCTGCTGTCGTTTAAGTTGTTTGCTTATATTTTTTTACTGGGTGTTTTACCGTCATGGTTGTTGTGGGAAGTGCCGGTCAATTATCGGCGCTGGCACCGTGAGTTGATCAGCAAAGTTATTGTCAGTGTGGCCTCGGTAGCGGTCATTGGCGGCGTGGCATTGGCCAACTATCAGGGGTTGTCCTCGCTGTTTCGTAATCACCACGAAATTCGCTTGATGCTGGTGCCCAGCAACTACATCGGCGCGTCGGCCGGTTACCTGCGTGAACAAGTGGTCTCGGCCCGGCAACCGTTCATCAAGATCGGCGAGGACGCTCAGCGCAATCCCGATCTGAAACTTCAACCGCGCAAATCACTGACGGTGCTGGTGGTGGGCGAAAGTGCCCGAGCCGAGAACTTCGGGATTCTCGGTTACAACCGTGACACAACCCCACAACTGGACCAGGAAGCTGGGCTGATTGCTTTTACCGACGTGCATTCCTGCGGCACGGAAACCGCGGTTTCGGTGCCCTGCATGTTCTCCAACATGGGCCGCAAGGATTACGACGCCAGCAAGGCAAAGAACGAAGAAGGCCTGCTGGATGTGCTCAAGCGCGCCGGTATCGACGTGATCTGGCGCGATAATCAGTCGGGTTGCAAAGGCACGTGTGATCGGGTGACGTTGCAGGATGTCAGCAACTTGAAAGATCCGGTGTTGTGCGCCAACAGCGAATGCCGCGATGAAATCCTTCTGCAAGGCCTGCAAGGTTTTATCGATCATCTGGACAAAGACACCGTGTTGGTACTGCACCAGATGGGCAGCCACGGCCCGGAATACTTCAAGCGTTACCCCAAAGAGTACGAGCACTTCACGCCTGTCTGTGAAAGCAATGCACTGAACAATTGCAGCCGTGAAAGTATCGTCAATGGTTACGACAACACGCTGGTGTATACCGACCATGTGCTGTCGAGTCTGATCGATGTATTGCGCAGCAATCAGGACAAAGTCGATACCGCCATGTTGTACCTGTCGGATCACGGGGAGTCGCTGGGCGAATACAATCTGTTCCTGCATGGCACGCCCTACATGCTGGCGCCGGAGCAACAAAAGCATGTAGCGATGCTGGCGTGGTTTAGCGACAGCTATCAAAAGGCCTATTCGGTTGACACCCACTGCCTGCAGATGAGCCGCGACAAACCGTTGAGCCAGGACAACCTGTTCCACTCGATGCTCGGCCTGCTGGAAGTGAAGAGCTCGGTCTATCAGCCCGACCTGGACATGTTCGCCGGGTGCCGAGGCGCGGTGATCGACGGCGTCCTGGCCAAAGACTGAGCCACTCCCCCCTGTAGGAGCTGCCGCAGGGGGAAGGGGTGTCTGTTTCCTCTGTCAGACTATTCTTTCTCTTGGGCAGGACATTTCGTTACAGCTCTTGCCCTCTGCAGGCGCGTAAATCGCCGGTGGCGATATATACTGCGCGCCATTCTTCAAGGGAGAGCCGTGTGGCCATCGATATTCACTGGATTCGCGACAACGAAAGCCTCGCGCAGTTTTGCGCCGAGTGGCAGCAACTGCCGTTCGTTGCCCTCGACACCGAATTCATGCGGGTCGACACCTTCTACCCGATTGCCGGTCTGTTACAGGTTGGCGACGGCAAACGCGCCTACCTGATCGATCCGCTGACCATCAATGCCTGGCAACCGCTGGCCGCGTTACTGGAAAACCCGGCGGTGCTCAAGGTCCTGCACGCGTGCAGCGAAGACCTCGAAGTCCTGCTGCGCTTGACCGGCAGCCTGCCGGCGCCGTTGTTCGATACGCAACTGGCCGCCGCCTATCTGAACCTCGGCTTCTCGATGGGGTATTCACGCCTGGTGCAAGCAGTACTGGGCATTGAGTTGCCGAAGGGCGAGACCCGTTCCGACTGGTTGCAACGTCCGTTGTCCGACACGCAAATCAGCTACGCCGCCGAAGATGCCGTGCATCTGGCGGAGGTTTTCGTACAACTGCGGCCGAAACTGTCTGACGACAAATTCAACTGGGTGCTGGAAGACGGCGCTGAGCTGGTTGCCAATCTGCGCCGCGAAACCGATCCGTACGAGGTTTACCGCGAAGCCAAACTGGCGTGGAAACTCTCCCGCGCGCAACTGGCTGTACTGCGCGAGCTGTGCGCCTGGCGTGAAACCGAAGCCCGCGCCCGTGACCTGCCGCGCAACCGCATCGTTCGTGAGCATTCGCTGTGGCCGTTGGCTCGCACGCAACCGGACAACCTTGCGGCGCTGGGCAAAATCGAAGACATGCATCCGCGTACCGTGCGTCAGGACGGTCAATTTCTGCTTGATCTGATCAAACGCTCTGGCAGTGTGGGGCCTGATCAATGGCCGCCCGCCGTGCCGGAGCCTTTGCCGGTCGAAGCTGCTGCGTTGATCAAACAACTGCGTGCACTCGGTCAGGTCGAGGCGGAACGCCTGGACATGGCGCCAGAACTGATGCTGCGCAAGAAAACCCTCGAAGCACTGGTCAAAAGCGGCTTCCCCGAGGGCCCATACCAATTGCCTGAGTCGCTGCGTGGCTGGCGCCGCGAACTCATGGGTCAGATGCTGCTCGACAGCCTGGCCACCGCCGGAGAACAGCCTTGAAACGTATTTGCTCTATTTACCAAAGCTCGAAGCGCAAAGGCATGTATCTCTACGTGCTCAAGAGCGATGAGTTGGAACGCGTGCCTGAGGCGTTGATGGCGGCTTTCGGCAAAGCCATCTTTACCTTCAGCCTGGTGTTGACCCCCGAGCGCAAACTGGCCAGCGAAGACATCGTCGTTGTCCTGGAAAACCTCGACAAGCAGGGCTATCACCTGCAAATGCCACCGGCCGAGGACGAGTACATTGAACATCTGCCCGAAGAGTTGCTGCGACGCAACGACCCGGTCTGATCTGCGAGGCCCTGTCCTGGGCCTTGGTTAACCCTTGAACTGTTTTTACCGCGATGGCCGCCCGAAATCCGGCGGCTGTCTGCACGGTTTGCGAAAGGTTTGAAGATGCGCGTTCTGATTGCCGAACACGACCACGCGATATATGCCCGATTGCTGCGGCAGGCCGCGCCGGAACTCGAAGTATTGACCAGTGGCGACTCCGCCGAACTGGCCCGTCAGGCTGCCGATTGCCCGGTGTGGCTGGGGCAGCCGGATCTGCTGGCGACCTTGTTGCGCCAAGGGCATCAGCCCCAATGGCTGCAATCGACCTGGGCGGGCATCACGCCGTTGCTCGCTGACGGTTTGCGCCGCGATTACCGCTTGACCCGCGCGGTAGGAATTTTCGGCCAGGTGATGGCTGAATATGTGCTGACTTACATGCTCGGTCACGAACGTGAAGTGTTGGCGCGACTGGTCAGCCAGGTCGAGCGCAAGTGGGACAATCGCCTCGGCCAGAGCCTGGTCGGGCGCAAGGTGCTGATCGTCGGTACCGGCGATATCGGCCAGAGTGTGGCGCAGTTCCTGCTGCCGTTCGGTGTCGAGCTTTATGGTATCGCCAGCAGCGCGCGCGCGCAGGCGCCGTTTGTCGAAGTAGGTTCGATGGCGGATCTGCCGCGTCTGGTCGGCGAAGTCGATTACGTGGTCAATCTGCTGCCGAACACCGAGCACACCCACGATATCTACGACGCGGCGCTGTTCAAGCAATTCAAGTCGACCGGTTTGTTCATCAATGCCGGACGCGGCGTTGCGGTGGTCGATGCGGATCTGGTGGAAGCTTTGAAGGAAGGTCATCTGGCGGGCGCGGTGATTGACGTTTGTCGTCAGGAGCCGTTGCCGCAGCGTCATCCGTTCTGGACGGCGTGGGGCCTGTTGCTGACCGGGCACAGCTCGGCGCCAACTTCACCAGCGTTGATGGTGCAGTTGTTTGTCGACAACCTGAGGGCGTATCAGGCGAATGAAGCGTTGCGCGGTGAAGTGGATTTCAACCGCGGGTACTGAGTGTTCGTTGGATAAAATATGGGAGCGAGCCTGCTCGCGAAGAGGGAGTGTCAGCCAGCATCATTGCTGTCTGACACACCGCTTTCGCGAGCAGGCTCGCTCCCACATTTGTTTTTGTGCTGGCTTAGAGGGTGAAGTCGCCTTCAGCCGCCAGTTCGCTCAGCGGACGACGCGGGCTCGGTTCTTCGCGTGCTTGCAGGTAGTCCGCCAGCGTTGCCTTGTCACCCAGCTTGCCCACCGCAACGGCGGCGTGCAGCGCGTACCCCTCAGGAATATTCAGCTCCTTGCGGGTCAGCTCCTGGTCGAAACCGGCCATGCCGTGGGTGTGCCAACCGCTGAGGCTCGCTTGCAACGCCAGATGGCCCCACGCCGAACCGGTATCAAATGTGTGCCACAGCGCTGGGGTTTCTTCAGTGGCGCCCGGTGCAGTGAAAGTGGTTTTCGAGATCACGATCACCAGCGCCGAAGCGTGTTGCGCCCAGCTGCGGTTGAACTCGTTGAGCAGGCCCAGATAACGCTGCCAGTTCGGCGTATCGCGACGCGCATAGAGAAAGCGCCACGGCTGCGAGTTGTAGGCCGAAGGCGCCCAGCGCGCCGCTTCGAAAAAGCTCAGCAGGGTTTCTTGCGGGATCGCTTCGCCAGTGAAGGCACGGGGCGACCAGCGATCGGTGAATTGTGGGTGAATGGCGTAATCGGCAACGCGAGGGTTGGCACTCATCAAGAGATCCTTGCTACGTTTGAGTAAGAGAGTGGAAATGAAAACCCGGCGGGATCAGTAGGGCTGAACGATGGGGTTTTCCGAGCCGTGGCGGTTCACCGAAATGCAACGCGGTCGAGCGTTAATGGCATTCAGGCGAGGCTCCTTTCTGACAGGCAAAGCTACGCGTCGCCACAAAAACTGACAAGTGCTGCACAACCGGTAGTCGCCAGCGCTTGGCCCGCAAGGCCTTGGGCACTAGACTGGCGGCCTTTTCACCACCTGATGTTGATGCTTGAGCCATGGCCGCCGAAGTCGAACCGTTCTGGATACGCAAAACCCTCGATCAACTGGATCACCAGGAATGGGAGTCGCTGTGCGACGGTTGCGGTCTGTGCTGCCTGCAAAAACTTGAAGATGAAGAAGACAACAGCGTCTATTACACGCGAATCGCCTGCAAACTCCTCGACCTGAAAACCTGCCAGTGCAGCGATTACCCGAATCGCATCAAGTTTGTCCCGGACTGCATTCAGCTCACGCCGGGGCAGGCCGAAGAGTTCAAATGGCTGCCGCCGACCTGCGGTTATCGATTGGTCAGCGAAGGCAAGGATCTACCGTTGTGGCACCACTTGGTCTGCGGTGACCGCGATGCGGTGCACCATGAACGGATTTCCCAATCGGGGCGCATGCTCGCCGAAGGCAGCGTGCCGGAAGATGACTGGGAAGATCACCTGATTTTCCGCGCGGGTTAATCCGTGGCGAGGGCGCTCATCGGATCGCCGCACCGTGCCGCTGAGTGCCCGGCACTGACAAAATAATTCTGACTGCCACAAGGAGTGTGTATGGCTGTGGGTTTGCTGCGAGCGCTGCTGTTCGGCCTGCTGGTCTTCAGTACGCCGGTGTGGGCGGCAAAGAAAGTCGACCTCGATTACCTCGTGCGCCTGTTACCGCAGAGCGATCAGGCGGAAGTGCGCCTCACATTGGCCAAAGGCGAAGCGGTGCGCAGCCTCGATTTCGACCTCGGCGATGGCAGCCATTACAGCGACTTCAAAGCCGACGGCCAGTGGTTGCTGAACCCGGGCAAACAGGCGCGCGGTGTCTGGCGCCCCTCCAGTGAAAAAGCCAGCCTGACCTACCGCGTACGCATCAGCCACGGCCGCAAGAACGGCAGCTTCGACACGCGCATGACCCCGAATTGGGCGTTGATGCGCGGCGACGAATTGGTGCCCCCCGCAAAACTTGATCAACAGGACGGCACTGAGCTGGTCTCGCGTTTGCAATTTGAATTGCCTGACGGCTGGAAGAGCGTCGAAACCGCTTGGCCGCGCATCGGTAAAAACAAATTCCGCATCGACAACCCGTCACGGCTCTTCGACCGCCCGACGGGATGGATGCTCGCCGGCCACCTTGGCAGTCGCCGCACGCGCCTGGGTGAAACCGAAGTGACCGTGGCCTCGCCTCAAGGGCAGGGCATGCACCGCATGGACGTGCTGACCTTGCTCACTTTCGTCTGGCCACAGGTGCAAGCACTTTATCCAAGGCATCCGAACAAGCTGTTGATCGTCGGCGCCAATGACCCGATGTGGCGCGGCAGTCTTGGCGCGCATGAATCGATCTACCTGAACACGCGGTTGCCGTTGGTCAGCGAAAGCGGCAGCAGCGCGCTGGTGCGCGAGTTGGCGAAAGTGTTTGGGCGGATCAACGATGAACAGCGCAGCGACTGGATCAGCGAAGGCTTTGCCGAGTATTACGCCATCGAACTGCTGCGCCGCGCGGGCGGCATGAGCGATGAGCGCTATCAGAGTTTGCAGGCGAAACTGGCCAAAGACAGCCAGAAGGTCACCACCTTGCGCGGCGGACAGATCAGCCCGGCGCAGGTTTCAAAAGCGGTGATTATGTTGCAGGAACTGGACCGCGAGATTCGTCTGAAAACCCGCAACAAGCGTTCACTGGATGACGTACTGCGGGGGGCAATGCATTTGGGCACGGTGAGTACCAAAGAGTTTGTGCAGCTCACCGAGAGTGTTCTCGGCGAGTCCTCCAAAGTCCTTGATACCCAGTTGATTCAGTAATACCGCCATCGCTGGCAAGCCAGCTCCCACAGTGTTTTAGGTTGGACACAAATATGTGATCACTACAAAACCTGTGGGAGCTGGCTTGCCAGCGATAGGGCCATCAGCTCCACCGCAGATTCAGGATCAAACCCCGGCTTTCGGCGATTTCACCGAATCATTGCCGGTCACCGTAGCGGTTTTGGTCGCGGCCTCTGCATTGGCTTTCAGCTTGCTCAACTCTTCGCCCGCTCGTTCGATCTTGCTGCGCACGTTGTTCATGTCTTGACGGCTTTTCTCCAGCAGGCTCTTCACCGAACTGTGCCCGGTGATCCCGCGCGCCATGGCGACTCCGCCAATCGCCACTTGAATCAAGCCGAACACACCGCCACGGCGCAGGCCCTTGCCGACCATGATCACGCCGCCGGCCAGGGATCCGATGCGCTCCCAACCTTCGACGTTCTGCTCGGAACGGCTCTGGAACGGGGTGGATTCGATACGTTCGACACGTTTGAGCTCGGTCATGATCTTTCTCCAGGCAATGAGTAATGGATACACAAGCTGACTGCGCAGGCGGTCAGCTTGTTCCATCGGATGTGCGACGCTTCAGCGGAATTTCGGCCCGGAGCGGGTGTTCAGGCCTTTGGCCATGCGGTCGTAGAGCACGACGTTGACGGTGGCAGCGAGGTTCATGCAACCGGTTGTCGGGATGTACACGACGTCTTCGCACCAGTCGCGGATTTCTTTATCCAGCGAGCCGTCTTCCGGGCCGAAGATGTACAGCGCACGATCCGGGTGAGTGTATTCCGGTAGCGGGCGCGCGCCCTCGACCAGTTCCACAGCGACCGGCACACAATTGAGCGGGAGGATTTTTTTCAGGTCGTCGATGCCGATCAGCGGGATGTCGTAGTGCACGCGCTTGGTGTCGGTGACGAAGTCGGCGGCGCGTTCATAACGCTTGCCGGTGTAGAACACTGACGCCACGCCGTAGCAGCCTGCGGCGCGCATCACCGAACCGACGTTCTCGGGTGATTTGGGGTTATACAAACCAATGCAGCTGTACCGTTTGTCTGCCACGAGCGGGGTGCCTTCGGGAAAAAGAGCACGATTATACGGGGATTGGAGGAGGGCGGGCAGATTCAGGACTTGCGGTGTCTGGTCTGGCCTCATCGCTGGCAAGCCAGCTCCCACAGGTATCTCGGATGTACACAAAATTTGTGAGTAACCCAAATCACTGTGGGAGCTGGCTTGCCAGCGATGAGACCAGTTCAGGCGCTGAAGATCATCAATCTTCTTTCTTCATCAACCCGGCCAATGCGGCAAAGGGATTGTGCGTGGCCTTGGCAATTTTCGGCGTGCTCAACGAGCCTTCGCTGAAATACTGCTGGTCGGTATAACGCGAGTGTTCGTTGTCGTGGCAATACAGGCACAACAGCTCCCAGTTCGAGCCATCCTGCGGGTTGTTGTCGTGGTTGTGATCGCGGTGGTGCACGGTCAGTTCGCTCAGGCGCTTGCCGGAAAATTCACGGGTGCAGCGGCCGCAGACGTGCGGGTACATCTTCAGGGCTTTGTCGCGGTAGCCCATTTCCTTGTCGCGCTGGTTATCGGCGAGGATGCGATCGAGCTTCGACGTATTGGTTGGGGTGGACGAACTCATGGGTTCACCTTTGTAAAAGACTGATGACGGTTATGTGCAGAGTTTAGCTCAGCCCTTGAGCTTCTCGGCAATCCAGATCGTATGGCGTGTGCCCTTGTTGCCGTGGGCGAAGACCTGGACTTCTTCAGCCTTGAAACCGGCCTTCTTCAATTTGTCGGAAAACTGCCGGTCGGCGCTGGCCGACCACACGGCTAGCACGCCTTTGGGGCGCAAGGCCTTGGCGCAGGCATTCAGACCGGCGGCGGAATACAACCAGCTGTTGGCCTTCTGGGTCAGGCCTTCGGGGCCGTTGTCGACGTCGAGCATGATTGCGTCGAAACCGTTCGGCTCGCTTTGCAGAACGTTGGCGACGTCGTCCTGACGGATCACCGTGCGCGGGTCGAGCAGCGGACGGCCGGACTTTTCGCCGAGCGGGCCACGGTTCCACTCGACCACACCCGGCACCAGTTCAGCGACCACGACTTCGGCGGTCTTGCCCAGATGCTTGAGTGCCGAGGCGAGGGTAAAACCCATGCCCAGCCCGCCGATCAGCACCCGCGAACTCGGTCGGCCAGCGACTTTGCGGCACGGGATCTCGGCCAGCGCATCTTCGGAACCGTGCATGCGCGTGTTCATCAATTGTCCGCCGTCGCCGCCCTGGATCTTGATGACGAAATCTTCGCCATATTCGAACAGGCACAGCGCACCGCCGTTTTCAGGGATTGGCGTGGTGTCGAGCAGAACGAAACGTTTCATGGAAATCTCTACAAGGGGGAAGGCAAGCAGGCGCGTTGGGAGTAGCCTGAGCGCAGACTAAGGCCAAACGGAGCCCTTGATGAAGCGCACCATTCTAACGGTCATTGCCCTGGCCGCGCTCTCGATTACTGCAGTGCAGGCGCAGCAGACCATTCCGGTCAGCCCGGCGCCGCAACCCGGCTCGCCCGGTACCGCGACGCCGACGCCGTATCCGCAGATCACGCCGATCAACATTCCCAAGTCGGGTGCCGGCAGTGGCAGTCCGCCGCTGGTGCCGATTGAAATGCCCAGCCCACCGAGCAAGGATCAGCCGGTGCCAGGCATTGAACCGAGCGGCACCAAGGCCAAATCACCTGGCGGTTAAACCTGTTGCGCCGCCAGTTGGCCGTCGGCCATGCGCAGGCGTTTCGACAGGGAGACGGCGAGGGCGCGGATGATTTTCGCGGCGATCTTCGGCGCGTCGTTGAGCATTTTGTCCAACGAATCCTTGCCCAGATTCAATAGCTGACAGTTGCTGGCGGCGATGCAGGTGGCCGAGCGGCGTTCGCCATCGAGCACGGCCATTTCGCCGAAGGCCCGACCGCTGCGCAGGGTAGCCATGGTAATAACCTGGCCGTCGGGCCCGGTTTTCTGCACGGCTACCTGGCCAGTGTGGAGGATGCACATGAAGCTGCCGGCATCGCCCTCGCGGAAAATCGCCTCACCTTCAGCCACGGTGCTGATGCTGAAGTAGCCGGAAGCGGCCGCAAAGTCGGCCAGTTGCAATTGATCGAACAGGCCACAGTCCATCAGCCAGTCGCGGATTTCGTTGTTCAGGAAGGTCGGTTCTGACATGTCGTCACGGTCTTTTTGTTTTCACATTTCAAGGCTATACACGGATCCCGTAGGAACGGGCTTTTGTGGCGAGGGGATTTATCCCTGCTCGGCTGCGCAGCAGTCGCAAATACTGCCAACTCGGTGCTTCAGGAATACTGAGTTTGCAGGTTTTGGGGCCGCTTCGCAGCCCAACGGGGATAAATCCCCTCGCCACAATGGGTCTGGAGTTAAGACCCAAGTGACCGGTGGAGTTCCTCAGGCAATGCCCAAAACCTTGAAAACAAATGCGTATTCGAGTGCTACGTCACGTAATCCCTGATAACGCCCGCTCATCCCGCCGTGGCCTGCACCCAATTCGGTCTTGAGCAGCAGCAGATTGTCGTCGGTCTTGGTCGCGCGCAACTTCGCTACCCACTTAGCCGCTTCCCAGTACTGCACGCGGCTGTCGTTGTAGCCGGCGATTACCAGTGTTGCCGGATAATGTTGGGCTGTGACGTTTTCGTACGGCGCGTAGGCCTTGATTCGCTCATAAACCTCCGGCTCTTCAGGATTGCCCCACTCGTCGTATTCGGTGACGGTCAGGGGCAATTCCGGGTCGAGCATGGTGTTGAGCACGTCGACGAACGGCACTTCGGCAATCGCAACGCCAAACAGATCCGGCCGCTGGTTGAGCACCGCGCCAATCAACAAGCCACCGGCGCTGCCACCGCTGATCGCCAGTTTCTCCGCCGTCGTGATGCCGTTGAGGATCAAAAACTCGGCGCAAGCGATGAAGTCGCTGAAGGTGTTGTGCTTGTGCTCCTGCTTGCCGGCGCGATACCACGCTTCCCCCAGCTCTCCGCCGCCACGCACGTGGGCGATGGCGAACGCCATGCCGCGATCCAGCAGGCTCAGCCGCGCATGGGAGAACCACGGATCGAGGCTCGAACCGTAAGCACCGTATCCGTACAGATACAGTGGCACTGTTTTGCCGACCATTTCGCGTTTCATGACCAAACTGATCGGCACCAGCGTACCGTCCGGCGCGGCCGCCCACAGGCGCTGGCTGACGTAGGCGTCGGCGTCGAACGGGCCGAGCACCGGGGTTTCTTTCAGCACGGTTTGCTCGCCCGTCGCCAACATCAATTGGCGCACTTGCGCCGGACGATTCAACGCCTCGTAACGCAGGCGAATGCGGTCGCTTTCGAATTCCAGGCTGTTTTGCACATAGAGGCTGTAGGCCGCGTCTGGCAATTGCACGCGATACGGCGCCAACCCGTGTGGGTGAACTTCGATGATCGGCAAACCGCCTTCGCGCAGACTCAGGGTCATGGCTTCGGTGTTGAGGCTGACGCCGTCGAGCATCACCGTATCGCTGTGCGGGATCAGGTTGTGCCACTCGGCTTCAGTCGGTGCGACGCCGGTATCCGGTGCCTGATACAACGCGTAGTTGATGCCATCACGGTTGGTGCGGATGAACCAGGTCCATACGCCATCAAGCAGGCCGTGATCGACATCGTATTCGTGATCTTCGACCCGTGGCGCAAGGCAGGTGAACGGCAAGTGCGGCTGATTGGCGTCGAGCGCCCAGACTTCGCTGGTGGTCTTGCTGCCCAGCGACAGCAACAATTGCTGCTCGGAGCTGGAACGGTAACAGTGCAGGAAGAAACGCCCGTCCGTTTCATGGAAGACTTCTTCGGCAGCAGTGCCATCAAGGCGATAACGGAACAGTTTGTGCGGGCGGTGAGTGTCGTCGAGCACGCCGAAGAACAGCGTCAGGCTGTCATTGGCCCAGGTCATGCTGCCATCGCAGTCCTCGAATTCCAGTTCGCTGACCTTGTCGTTGGACAGTTCCTTGACGAACAGCGTGTAAATCTCGTCGCCCGAAGCGTCGACGCTGTAGGCCAGGCGCTGGTGATCGGGGCTGATGCTGAACGCGCCCAGCGAGAAAAAGCCGCCATTGGCCAGTGCGTTCGGGTCGAGCAGCAATTGTTCGCGGCTTTCGTCGAGGGTCAGGCTGTCGTCTTCGGGACGCGGGCAGCGGTAATGGCGAGCGTATTCGTCACCTGCCGTGGTGCGCGTGTAATACAAGTACGGGCCCCACGGCGAGGGCAGGGAGAGGTCGGTTTCGAGAATCCGCCCTTTGATTTCTTCGAACAGGCTCTCGCGCAGTTCGGCCTGATCGGCGGTTTGCGCCTCTTGATAAGCGTTTTCGGCCTTGAGGTAATCGAGCACCGCGTCGGTGTCGCGTTCCTGCAGCCAGGCATACGGGTCGGCACCGTCCGCCTTGTGGGCAATCGGTGCGCTGATGACGTTGGCGGATTGGGGCATGGAAGGCTCTCGAACAATGTACGGAATAGGGGTTTTCGCAAATCTGGATATCACCGCAAACCCTGCAGGCCTTCGCCTGCTCGCGAAAGCGCTGGGTCAGACAATCATGTTTCAACTGACAGTCCGTATTCGCGAGCAGGCTTGCTCCCACAGGTCGTGTGTCTATTGGGACAAGCCGCACGGGCGAAAAGTCGTTACTATAAGCGCCTCTTTGCCTGCCTTGCCATGGACACCATGACCGAGAACGACTATCTGATCGCCTGGGGCCTCTACGCCTTTGCCGCTGTGGGCTGCCTGTTGGTATGGATGCGCCTGACCACCTGGATGTGGCGTTGGCTGCGCGAACCGCTGCGCGTGTTGATGGCGGTGTTGCTGTTCAGCCCGACCATTATTGATCCGGTGAAGGAAAAGGTTGCACCGGCCATCGCCATCACCGCGCTGGATCTGGCCTTCAAGGTCGGCAACAACGCCTGGCGGGCGATTTCCGACCTGTTCATGTACGGCATGATCGCTTTTGGCATCTATCTGATCTTTGTGCTGATCCGTTTCCCGATCGAACGCGCTTCGCGGGCGCGCCGCGAACAGGCCGAAGCCGCCAAAGCTGCGGCCCGTGCCGATGAGCGCGACGACGATCAACCGTTCGGTGCCGCCGGTGATGACCGCTACGGTCGCCCACCGGTACCGAACAATCCGCAGCGCATGCGGGTCGAGCCGCGTCTGTAATCCCGAGAGTCCGCACATGTGTGAATTACTGGGCATGAGTGCCAACGTGCCGACCGATATCGTGTTCAGCTTCACCGGCCTGATGCAGCGCGGCGGGCGCACCGGCCCGCACCGCGACGGCTGGGGGATCGCCTTCTATGAAGGTCGCGGTTTGCGCCTGTTCCAGGATCCGGCGGCCAGTTGCGAATCGGAAGTGGCCAATCTGGTGCAGCGCTATCCGATCAAGAGCGAAGTCGTCATCGGCCACATCCGTCAGGCCAACGTCGGCAAGGTCTGTCTGTCCAATACCCACCCGTTCGTCCGTGAACTGTGGGGGCGCAACTGGTGCTTTGCGCACAACGGCCAGCTCGCCGATTTCACCCCGATCAAAAGTTTCTACCGCCCGGTCGGCGATACCGACAGCGAGGCGGCGTTCTGTGATTTGCTTAACCGCGTCCGTGCAGCATTTCCGGAACCGGTCGATATAGAAGAGCTGCTGCCGGATCTGGTCGCCGCGTGCGCCGAATACCGCAGCAAAGGCGTGTTCAACTGCCTGCTCAGCGATGGCGACTGGCTGTTCTGCTATTGCTCGACCAAACTGGCGCAGATCACCCGGCGCGCACCGTTCGGCCCGGCGCGCTTGAAGGATGTCGACGTGATCGTCGATTTTCAGGCCGAAACCACGCCCAATGACGTGGTCACGGTGATCGCCACCGAACCGCTGACCGAAAACGAAACCTGGACCCGCTACGAACCGGGCCAATGGAGCCTGTGGCGACGCGGTGAATGCGTCAGCCAGGGCAAGACCGAATAAGGATTGCACCCCATGTTGCTCAGTTATCTACGGCTGGTGTTGTTTGCGGCGGGCCTGTTGATCGGTGTCCAGGTGCCGGGGTTCATCAACGATTACGCGAAACGGGTCGAGGCGCACCTGATCGAGGCGCAAACCGGTTTGCGCGGCTTCCAGGGCACCGCCGAGCAGTTTTTCAAGGGCGACATCCAGGCACTGGTCGCCCATTACCGCGCCAGTGATGACCCGGTGTTTCGCAGTGATGCCGATAGCCTGAGCACGCTGCTCAACCGTCAGCTTGCGCTGGATAAACAGTTTCAGGCCATGCAGGGGCCTTGGTACATCCGCTTTTTGCAGGTGGTGCTGGCCGCTGACCCGGATATTCGCAAGGAAACCTGGAACGGCTACAGCTATCAGATCCTTCTGACGCCGGAAGCGATGATCTGGGGCATGAGCGGGGCGTTGCTGCTGTCGTTCGGTATCGAGTGCCTGTTCCGCTTGATCGACTGGGTCGTACTGGGCGGCCGACGCTTGCGCCAGAGCCGGCCGATCGAAGACCGCGACGTGCGCGGGTTGTAACAGCTCAGGGTCAAAAGATCGCAGCCTGCGGCAGCTCCTACAAAGGTCAGTGTAGAAGCTACCGCAGGCTGCGAGCTTTTGCTGTTCAGGGGTTCAAAACCACATACCCATCACCCACCTTCTGCGCATACCCCGCCAACACCTGCTGACACAACGTCACGATCTCCTCGACCCACTCAACCCCCATCCGCCACGACACCACCACCTGCAAGTCCGGTGGCCGCTGATCAATGGCCAACAACGTCAATTCCCCTCGCGCCAGTTCCTCGGCCACCAGCACCGGCGGCAGTACGCCAATACCAAATCCATCACGCAACAACCGGGTGATCGCCGACACCGAGTTCACGCAATTCAAACGCGGCGCCATCACGCCGTTTGCCTGCATCAACGCCAGAAGATCCTGATGCGGTCGAGAGTTTTTCGAGTAGGTGATGATCCGTTCCTGCGCCAGTTCAGCGAGGTCGGCGTAGTTGCGGTTGTAGATTGAGTTGCTCGCGACAATCCAGCCCAGCGGATGGCTGGCCAGTTCCAGGCTGCGCACGCTTTCATGGCGCACCAGATCCGTTTGCAGAATCAGATCAAGAAAGCCTTTTTGCAGTTGATCGCAGAGGTTCAGCGACGTATCCGCCACCAGCTCAATCTCCACTCGCGGATACAGATCGGTCATCTGCGCCACCAATGGGCTGAGCCAAGTGTGGATCACCGTGTCCATCACGCCGATGCGCACACGGCCGACTTTGCTCGAACGAGTCTCGATCGATTGCTTCAGCGCCTGCATCGTATCGAGCATCTGCTCGGCATATTCCAGCACTTTCAGGCCTTCGGGCGTCAGGCTGACACCGCGCGAATCGCGTAAAAACAGCTTCACCCCCAACTCGCCTTCGAGCACCGCGATGCGGCTGGAAATCGACGCCTGGGTGGTGAACAGCTTGTCAGCGGTCAGGCGAAAACTTTTCAGTCGGGCGACCCAGACAAAGGTCTCGAGAAACTTCAGGTTCATGGGCAAGGCTCGGGTGACAAATTTTTCTTATGCCTAAGGCGGGTTTTTATTCGTTGGACGCAGCAGGGCCGGACGACGAAAACTTGGCGCATCCGGTTCCCACGATAGGCGTCGTCGGGGCTACGAACAAGACCAATAAAAAACCTGCGGAGATAAGCCATGAGTGCTCCCGACACCCTTCCCGATACCCTGGATGCACCCAATGCCACGGCGCGTCCCGGGCCGTTCGACTGGTATCGCAACATCAACCAGCAGGAGCGTCGCACGTTCTGGAGCTGCAAGATCGGCTACGGTCTGGACGGCATGGACACGCAGATGCTCAGCTTCGTCGTGCCGACGCTGATCGCGATGTGGGGCATCACCACCGGCGAAGCGGGGCTGATTCACACCAGCACGTTGATTGCCTCGGCGATTGGCGGTTGGGTCGCCGGGATTCTCTCGGATCGCATCGGTCGCGTACGGACCTTGCAACTGACGGTGCTGTGGTTTGCCTTCTTCACGTTCCTCTGCGGTTTCGCGCAAAACTACGAACAACTGTTGATTGCCCGCACGTTGATGGGTTTCGGCTTCGGCGGCGAGTGGACCGCCGGTGCGGTGCTGATCGGCGAGGTGATCCGTGCGCAGGATCGTGGCAAAGCGGTGGGCATGGTGCAATCCGGTTGGGCGCTGGGCTGGGGGCTGACGGCGATTCTGTATGCGCTGCTGTTCTCGGTGTTACCGCCGGAAGATGCCTGGCGTGCGCTGTTCATCCTCGGCATCGTGCCAGCGATTTTTGTAATTTTCGTTCGTCGACTGGTCAAGGATCCAGAGATCTATCGCGAGGCCAAGGCCCGGCAAACGCCAGAGACTCAGTCGAAGTTCTACGAGATCTTCGCGCCGGGCATGCTCTTCACCACGTTCCGTGCTTCGCTGCTGACCACCGGCGCGCTGGGCGGTTATTACGCAATCACCTCTTGGCTACCGACTTTTCTGAAAAACGAGCGCGGCTTGAGCGTGCTCGGCACGGGCGGTTATCTGGCAATGGTGATTGTCGGCTCTTACGTCGGTTACGTGATCAGCGCCTATCTGACCGATCTGCTCGGCCGCAAGAAGAATTTCATCCTGTTCGCCGTCGGCTCGTTCACCATCGTTCTTCTCTATACACAACTGCCTGTCAGCAACAGCGTGATGCTGTGGCTGGGTTTCCCGCTGGGGTTCTTTGCCTCGGGGATTTTCAGCGGCATGGGCGCCTTTCTCACTGAATTGTTCCCCACGCGGATTCGCGGATCAGGACAGGGCTTTTGCTACAACATTGGCCGGGCGCTGGCGGCACTGTTTCCGCTCCTGATCGGCCTGCTCAGCCAGAAAGTGCCATTGAGCATGGGGATCGGCGCGTTTGCTGCCGTGTCCTATGGCGTGGTGATAATCGCGGCGTTGAGCCTGCCGGAAACCCGTGGCAAGCAACTCGATGCGCAGTAACTGATAACCTGCGCAGCACTGCCCAATAGGCAAACGTCCTACAGATAAAAAGACAAAAGCTACAGGAGTGTTCACCGTGAGCCGCCTGCTATTGAATTGCGACATTGGCGAGAGCTTCGGCAGCTGGACCATGGGTCTGGATGCCGAGGTCATGCCCTTCATCGATTGCGCCAACGTCGCCTGCGGCTTTCATGCCGGCGACCCGAGCATCATGCGCAAGACTGTCAGCCTGGCCCTGAGCCATGGCGTGCAGATCGGCGCGCATCCGGCCTATCAGGATCTGGCCGGTTTCGGCCGGCGTTCGATGGCTTACTCCGCGCAAGAGCTGCAAGACATTCTGCATTACCAGATCGGCGCCCTCGACGGCATCTGCAAGGCGCAGGGCGGGCGGGTCAGTTACGTCAAACCCCACGGCGCGATGTACAACGACATGATGGCCAACCCGGCGCAGTTGCGTGCGGTGATTCAGGCCGTGGCGGCATACGACCGCGCTCTGCCGCTGATGCTGATGGCCACACGCGACAACTCGGCGGCGCAGCGGATCGGCGATGAATATGGCGTAACGCTGTGGTTCGAAGCGTTTGCCGATCGCGCCTACGACAGCGCCGGTCGACTGGTCTCGCGGCAACTGCCGGGCGCGGTGCATCACGAACCGGAAAAAATCATCGAGCAAGCACTGACCATTGCCCGTGGCGGCGACCTCGTCGCCAGCGACGGCAGCACCTTGCAACTGCAAGCCAACACCCTCTGTGTACACGGCGACAACGCCAGTTCGGTGGCCGCCGTGCAACGCATTCGCGAGGCCTTGAATCAGCAGAGCGCACCATGAACCCAAGGATTGAAGTAGTGGCACTGGATTGCCTGATGCTGCGTCTGTTCGATGAAATCGCCGAAACCAACATGCCGTGGATGCTTGCCGCCAGTGAGCGTTTGCGGGCGGTGTTTGGCGCACAACTGATTGATCTGGTGCCGTCCTATACGACGTTGATGGTGCATTACGATCTGACGGCTTTAAGCCCGAATCAGGCGCGGGAATTGATCGCTGAGGCACTGATTGATTTGTCGCCTAATGCGCGAAGCGGCGGCCAATGCCACGTGTTGCCGGTCTGGTACGACCTCAGCGTTGGGCCAGAATTGAGCTTGCTGGCTGAGCGCAGTGGGCTGTCAGTGGATGAGGTTATCCGTCGTCACAGTGGCCGCGAGTATCAGGTGTTCGCCCTCGGTTTCGCGCCCGGTTTTGCCTTCATGGGCCTGGTCGAAGAGACTCTTGCTGCGCCACGCTTGAACACCCCGCGCAAGAAAGTGGCTGCCGGCAGCGTTGGTATCGCTGAGCGGCAGACCGCTGCCTATCCCGCCGTGTCTCCCGGCGGCTGGAACCTGATCGGTCGTACTCCAGCGAAATTGTTTGATCGCAATCGTGATGGCTACAGCCTGATGCAGCCTGGCGACACCGTGCGTTTCGAAGCCGTGAGTCATGCTGAATTTATCAATCTGGGCGGTGACGACAGGCCATTGGAGGCGCAGGCATGAGCCGACTGACGATTGCGGCGAGTACGCCGCTGTGCCTGTTGCAGGACGCCGGACGTTTTGGCGTACGGCATCTTGGCGTCACTCAGGGCGGCGCGGCGGATGGGTGCTCGATGAGCTGGGCCAACTGGTTGCTGGGCAACGGACTGGATCTGCCCGTGATCGAAATCACCCTCGGCGGTTTTGCCGTGGTGGCTGAAGAGGATTGCTTGCTGGCGCTGGCCGGGGCAGATCTTGGCGCGCAGATTGATGGTCAGCCGTTGGCGCCGTGGCGCAGTTTCAAATTGAGCAAAGGGCAGACGTTGAAATTTACGCAGCCGTTGCTCGGCGCTCGGGCTTATCTGGCGGCACCCGCTGGCTTTGATGCGCCAAAGGTATTGGGCAGCAGCGCGACAGTGGTCCGCGAAGAACTTGGCGGGCTGGATGGCATGGGCCTGCCGTTGATCAAGGGTTCGACGCTGAGTTATCGCGGTGAGTCGCGGCGGGTTCGTGAAGTGCCGTTGGCGCTACGGCCGGATCTGAAATCGAATGTGCCTCTGGATCTGGTGCTCGGTGCGCAGATCGGCCAGTTCAGCGGGCAGAGCCTGTTTGATGTGTTCAACAGTGCCTGGACGCTGGACAGCCGTGCCGATCGCATGGGCATTCGCTTGCTGGGCAAGGCGTTGGCATATCAGGGGCAGCCGATGATTTCCGAGGGAATTCCATTGGGCGCGGTGCAAGTGCCGCCGGACGGGCAGCCGATTGTGTTGCTCAATGATCGGCAGACGATTGGCGGTTATCCGCGATTGGGCGCGTTGACGCCGTTGGCGTTGGCGCGGCTGGCGCAGTGTCTGCCGGGGGCGCAGGTGCGGTTGCGGCCGGTGGTGCAGGACGTCGCGCACCGTGAGCACATCGAGTATTTGCAGCGCTTTTCTGAGTAGCTAGAAGCTTCGCGAGCAGGCTCGCTCCCACAGGTGAAATGCATTCCAGTGTGGGAGCGAGCCTGCTCGCGAAGAGGTCATCACTGACTACGGAGATTATTTGGACAGAAACCGCATCCCTTCCTCGAGCCCGCGCAACGTCAACGGATACATCTGATCCTCGATCAAATCCCGCACGATGTTGGTCGACGAGGTATACCCCCAGGTATCTTTTGGATACGGATTGATCCAGATGAGTTTCTTGTACTTCTCCATGAAGCGCTGCATCCAGACATAACCCGGCTCTTCGTTCCAGTGCTCGACACTGCCGCCGGCCTGGGTGATTTCGTATGGCGCCATGGCGGCGTCACCGATGAAAATCACCTTATAGTCAGCGCCGTACTTGTGCAGCAGATCCTGAGTCGAGAAACGCTCGGAGGTGCGGCGCATGTTGTTCTTCCACACCGATTCGTAAACGAAGTTGTGGAAGTAGAAGTACTCCAGATGCTTGAACTCGGTCTTGCAGGCCGAGAACAGCTCCTCGCAGATCTTCACGTGCGCGTCCATCGAGCCGCCGATGTCAAACAGCAGCAGCAGTTTGACCGTGTTGCGCCGCTCCGGGCGCATTTGAATATTCAGCAGGCCGGCGTCGCGAGCGGTGTGGTCGATGGTGCCATCGATGTCCAACTCTTCTGCCGCGCCTTGGCGGGCGAACTTGCGCAAACGGCGCAATGCCACCTTGATGTTGCGCGTGCCCAGCTCCACCGAATCGTCGAGGTTCTTGTACTCGCGCTGATCCCAGACTTTCACCGCTTTGCCCTGGCGCTTGCCGGCATCGCCAACCCGAATGCCTTCCGGGTTGAAACCGCCGGAACCGAACGGGCTGGTGCCGCCGGTACCGATCCACTTGTTGCCGCCGGCGTGACGTTCCTTCTGTTCCTCCAGACGCTTCTTGAACTCTTCGATCAGTTTGTCGAGACCGCCGAGGGACTGGATCTGCGCGCGTTCCTCGTCGCTCAGCGAACGCTCGAATTCCTTGCGCAGCCAGTCTTCGGGAATCAACGCCTGCAAGTGATCGTCGAGTTTTTCCAGACCATTGAAGTAGGCGCCGAACGCGCGGTCGAACTTGTCGAAATGGCGCTCGTCCTTCACCAGAATCGCCCGCGACAAGTAATAAAACTCGTCCATGTCGGCGAACGTCACGCGCTGCTTCAGCGCGTTGATCAGGTCGAGCAGCTCGCGCACCGACACCGGCACCTTGGCTGCACGCATTTCATTGAACAGGTTGAGCAACATGGCATCAGCCTCTTAGCGGGTGCCACGACGGCTCATGAACGCCAGACGCTCGAGCAATTGCACGTCCTGCTCGTTCTTTACCAGGGCACCGGCCAGCGGCGGGATTGCCTTGGTCGGATCGCGTTCGCGCAGCACTGCTTCGCCGATGTTGTCGGCCATCAGCAGCTTCAGCCAGTCGACCAGTTCCGAGGTCGACGGCTTCTTCTTCAGGCCCGGCACTTTGCGCACATCGAAGAACACGTCGAGCGCTTCGCTGACCAGATCCTTCTTGATGTCGGGGTAGTGCACGTCGACGATTTTTTGCAGGGTCGGGCGATCCGGGAAGGCGATGTAGTGGAAGAAGCAGCGGCGCAGGAAGGCGTCCGGCAGCTCTTTTTCGTTGTTGGAGGTAATGATGATGATCGGGCGCTTCTTGGCCTTGATGGTCTCGTCGATCTCGTAAACGTAGAACTCCATCTTGTCGAGTTCTTGCAGCAGGTCGTTCGGGAACTCGATGTCAGCCTTGTCTATTTCGTCGATCAGCAGAATGACGCGCTCTTCGGACTCAAAAGCCTCCCAGAGCTTGCCCTTCTTCAAGTAGTTGCGCACGTCGTGGACTTTTTCAGTGCCCAGTTGCGAGTCGCGCAGACGGCTGACCGCGTCGTACTCGTACAGGCCCTGATGCGCCTTGGTGGTCGACTTGATGTGCCAGGTAATCAACCTGGCGTTGAACGATTCGGCCAATTGCTCGGCGAGCATGGTCTTGCCGGTGCCCGGCTCGCCCTTGACCAGCAGCGGCCGCTCCAGGGTGATGGCGGCATTGACCGCCAGCTTCAGGTCATCGGTGGCGACGTAGGCCTGGGTGCCTTCGAACTTCATCTGCTAATCCTCGAACGGTAACGCCGACCTGAGCGGGCAGGGCGGGGGCGAAATAATCGGATGCCCGACTATAACGCGCAGGCCGGTCGACTGTGAACGCAGACGGCTTATTCAGTCTCTGAATGGGGCGTCACATGTTGACTCCCCTGTGGTGAGGGGATTTATCCCCGACGGGCTGCGAAGCGGCCCCTAATACGAATCAACCTAACCCGCATCCGGCTTGGGTCGCTCGTATCGCGCATTGAATGCCTGAACAAAGCCATTACGCAAAATCTGCAAAAATGCCTCAAATGCGCTGATATTTTGCTGATGCACGTTACCGCTGAGTTCGACCTTGGTGGCGAATTGATTTTTCGCCTGATTCTTCAGCACGGTTTCAGTGCCGCCGACCAGCGCCTCCCAGACTGAGCGGAAGATGCTTTTGTTCTTGTTTTCGACGTCTTGCTGCCAGTTGAATACTTCGACGTCGCGCAACAGCGGTTTGATATAACCGCTGACCTGGGCTTTTTTGGCTTGTGCTTCGATTACCACGTCACCGTGGCCGGCGTTGAAGTCGAACTTGCCGTAAGCCGAGGCGAAGTCGTTCATGCTCTTGAGTTCGATGTCTTTGGCGCGCAGACGGAATTCGAAATCTTCGAAATTGCTCAGGGGATCGAAAGTGGCGCTGGTTTCCAGCGGCGCGTGACCCAGCAATTTGGCTTTGCCTTCGAAGCGGGCGTCGCGTTTACCCTGTTTGTCGACCACGTTGGTCAGGTTGTAGATGCTGGCCTCGACGTTGGTGGCGTTCATGTTCACTGGTGGCTTGGAATTGAAGTTGCGGAAACTGATCTTGCCTTTGTGAATCTGTACTTCGTCGAGGGTGATCGGCAGCAATTTTCCCAGCTGGGCGCGCCAGTCAGTACCTTGACCGGTCTGGGAATTCTGCTTGTTGCCTCCACCATCGACGAAGTTGACCTCGGGATTGAAGAATTTCACCTGCGCCACCACAGCATGGTCGTACCACAGCGAGTGCCAACTGACCGCCAGATCAATCACCGGTGCATTGACGAACGGCACCGGCACTTTGCCGTCGACCTTGACGATTTTCAGCCCGTTGATGGTGTAAGCGCCGCGCCACAGTGCGAGGTCAACGTCGGTCACCTGGCCACGGTAATCGCCCATGTTCGCCAGTTTGTCGTTCAGATAGTCGCGCACCACATAAGGCAGGGCGATGTGCAATGCGATCAGCAGCACAACGATTCCTGCGACAGTCCATAACGGCCAGCTGTAGCGACGCTTCATGTGGGCGATTCCCTGACGGTGTAAAGCGATTGACTACTGCGTGTTGCAGACGTTCGCTCCGACTGGACTGTGATGGGCAACAGGCATACCTTTGGCGCTGAATTCAATGCTGCATAAGGACCCAGCCATGAGCCGTATTTTTGCTGACAACGCCCATTCCATCGGCAATACGCCGTTGGTGCAGATCAACCGCATCGCGCCGCGTGGTGTGACCATCCTGGCCAAGATCGAGGGGCGCAACCCCGGTTATTCGGTCAAATGCCGGATCGGCGCCAACATGATCTGGGACGCCGAAAGCAGCGGCAAACTCAAGCCGGGCATGACCATCGTCGAACCGACTTCCGGCAACACCGGCATCGGTCTGGCGTTTGTCGCTGCCGCTCGTGGTTACAAATTGATGCTGACCATGCCGGCCTCGATGAGCATTGAACGGCGCAAGGTTCTCAAAGCGTTGGGCGCCGAGCTGGTGCTGACCGAGCCGGCCAAGGGTATGAAAGGGGCGATCGAGAAGGCCGCGGAAATTGTTGCCAGCGATGCCGACAAATATTTCATGCCCGCGCAATTCGACAATCCGGCCAACCCGGCGATTCACGAAAAAACCACTGGCCCGGAAATCTGGAACGACACCGACGGGGCGGTCGATGTGCTGGTGGCTGGCGTCGGAACGGGTGGAACCATCACCGGTGTTTCGCGGTATATCAAGAATACCCAGGGTAAACCGATCCTTTCCGTGGCCGTGGAGCCGGTGTCTTCTCCGGTGATCACCCAAGCGTTGGCCGGTGAAGAGATCAAGCCGAGCCCACACAAGATTCAGGGCATCGGTGCCGGTTTCGTGCCAAAAAACCTCGATCTGTCGATGGTTGATCGCGTCGAACTGGTGACTGACGAAGAATCCAAGGCCATGGCCCTGCGTCTGATGCAGGAAGAGGGGATCTTGTGCGGGATTTCGTGCGGCGCAGCTATGGCAGTGGCAGTGCGTCTGGCGGAAACCCCGGAAATGCAGGGCAAGACCATCGTCGTGATTCTGCCGGACTCGGGTGAACGTTATCTGTCGAGCATGTTGTTCAGCGATCTGTTCACCGAGCAGGAAAATCAACAGTAAAACGAATTGATTCAAGTCAGCCAAGGTTCAGCATCGGTATGTTAATAAGCGCTTTGTTGCGCAATCCTTAACAATGAATCTTGGTTGAAGCGGGTTTTTCCCGAAGCCGGTAGTGTTTATCATGGCCGGCTGCCATGCCGGGTACATGGCGTTGCGCAGCGTTGTCTTTTTTCAAGGAGTTGTTGATGACCTTTTCGTTTGCCGCCAAGGCGTTTGTGCTGCTGCTGTTTCTGGGCAGCACGCTCTATGTGCATTTGCGCGGCAAGGCGCGCTTGCCGGTATTGCGCCAGTTCGTCAACCACTCGGCGCTGTTCGCTCCGTACAACGCTTTGATGTACCTGTTCTCCAGCGTGCCGTCCAAGCCGTATCTGGATCGCAGCAAATTCCCGGAACTGGATGTGCTGCGCGATAACTGGGAAACCATTCGCGACGAAGCCATGCACCTGTTCGACGAGGGCTACATCCGCGCTGCGGAAAAGAACAACGACGCCGGTTTTGGCTCGTTCTTCAAGAAAGGCTGGAAGCGCTTCTACCTCAAGTGGTACGACAAACCCCTGCCATCGGCCGAAACGCTGTGCCCGAAGACCGTGGCGCTGGTCAGTGCAATACCCAACGTCAAAGGTGCGATGTTCGCGTTGCTGCCGGGCGGCAGTCACTTGAATCCGCACCGCGACCCGTTTGCCGGTTCCCTGCGTTATCACCTCGGCCTGTCGACACCGAACTCCGACGATTGCCGGATCTTCGTCGACGGTCAGATCTACGCCTGGCGCGATGGCGAAGATGTGATGTTCGATGAGACGTACGTGCACTGGGTCAAGAATGAAACCGAAAAGACCCGCGTGATTCTGTTCTGCGACGTTGAACGTCCGCTGAGCAACCGCTTCATGACCCGCGTCAACCGCGCCATCAGTGCTTGGCTCGGCCGTGCTACCGCACCGCAGAACCTCGATGATGAGCGTGTCGGCGGGATCAATCAGGCGTACGCCTGGAGCAAGAACTTCAGCGACAAGTTCAGCGGTGTGGTCAAACAGTGGAAGCGTCGCAATCCCAAGGCTTACCGTGTGATGCGTCCGATACTGGCGGTGCTGGTCCTGACGCTGCTGGGCTATTGGCTGTTTGGCTAAACCGGCCTCGAACAAAAAACCGCTCTGTATGAGCGGTTTTTTTATGCGCGTCTGAGCGTGCATCACGCGCCATCGTTCTGCATCAGCCGTTAAACTCCCTCGCGCAACCCCTCAATGAAGGCGCAGCACACCGGCAGTGTGCTGATATACACCCCATGGAATAGGCGAATCCCCTTGAATCAATCCCTCAAGCCTGGCGAAAACACCACCCTCGGCCTGCCCAAAGGGCACGTCGTTGTCACTCATGCCGCAGGCGACAATCTCGACGTGAACCTCACGGCCTTTCTCGTCACTGACGCCGGCAAGGTCACGGGTGACAGCGATATGGTTTTCTTCAATGCCCCGGAACACGCGTCCGGCGCCGCCATGTTCATCGCTCCGGTCACACAAAGCGGCATCGTCAGCCACCGCATCGGTTTTGATCTGGCGCGTATGCCGTCCGGCATCACCAGGATCGCCATTACCCTGACGCAAGATGGCAGCGGTGGTGGTTTTGCAGCGGTAAAGGATCTGCGTGCCCAAGTCGTTGTCGGTGACCAGATACTGGAACTCGCACCGGGGGCATTCAGCCAGGAGACGGGCATTATCGTGCTCGATCTGTACGTTCGAAATGGCCAGTTCAAGGCGCGTTCGGTATGGCAGGGTTTTGCCTCGGGACTTGCCGGGCTTTGCGGCCTCTACGGGGTTGAGGTTGAAGAAGAGGCGCCAGCCGCTCCTGCGGCCAAACCGGTGAACATCGCCAAATCGCTGATCACCCTCGACAAACCGGGCACCAGCCACAAGGTCTCCCTGGAAAAAGGCCCGTCTGCACCGAAAGTCATCCGCGTCAGCGCGACCTGGGTGGATAACGGCGATGACGACGACAATGACGATCTTGACCTCAGGATCGGCATCCTGCGGCCCGATGGTCGAATGTCCTTCATCCAGGCCCCGGACAAGAGCGGCGCCTTCGATATCGATCCCTTCGTGTTCCATACCGGCGACGTGGTCAGCGCCAGCGATTCGGCACCGGCCATTGAAACGGTCGACATCAACCCGGCGATCTCCCAGCACATGGGCGGCAAGGTTGCGCTGGTCTGCAGCGTCTATTCTGCGCTGGACAACGGCGCCGTCTCGGTGGCTTCACTTAAACCGAAAATGCGTATGGAGTACGGCGATCAGGTTGTCGAGTGCGCCTTCGAGTTCGAGGACGATGAGTTCAGCAGCACGGTCTACACCTACGTGATCGGCTTGATCGAGATCGACCTTGATCACATTGAACTGAGCCCCTCCGGTATCACCTCCGAGAGCACCAGCGAAGCGACCCCGTGGCTCACGCGCCAGGGCGGAAAACTGGTGCTGACCATGGATGGGCCTGAGGTGTTCAAGGGGTATCCGCCGGAAGAGTGCGGCAGTAAACGTTACGTCTGAGTGCCAGTGATCAACGCGTCATACGCCGAGCCGATGACAGCGTATGAATAAAATGCCGCTCTTCATGAGCGGTTTTTTATTGCGCAAAAGTGAAGGACGCGCCAGCTAAAATGCCTCCAGGCTCCTCAACAATCGGATTCACCAACGCCTCTTTGATACGACGTAGCTGAAAATCGGATAGATCACCGCCGGAGTGCGTTCGCTTGCCTTTTACCGGTTTGATGCCTGTCGCTTTCTTTTCAACGAGCGCTTTCATTATTTCTCCGTCGTTGATCATTAAATGAACAATGGATCCGATACTAGTCTCACTCAACAAGCATCACAAGCCGCCCTTCTGAATCAAACTGGAAGCCCAGTTGTCGGTAAAGAGGAATAACCCCGGATAGAGGTTCCTGAATTTCAATGTGCTTGCTGCCAATAATTCGCGCGAAGTGGATAACTGCGGTTAAGGCATACGTTGCCACGCGACTCTTTAGTGGATGATTATTTCCGGGCTGACCTTCCAGTCGTACAATTTTCACTCGCAATCGGCTCTGATTCGGGTTCGCAAAGCAGAGTCCGCATAACTCTTGATCAAACCAGATCGCCAAATCGAAGCCCATTGGCTCTCTGGCCTTCCATCCGATCACGTCTTGCCAGGAAAAAAAAGGATCAAGCCATGTTTCATAGGCATTCAACGCGTGGGCATCTATCGCTTCGAAACGAACCCGGGAGTGATCGACATCCACACGATCACTCTGCTCCAAGCTCCTTTGTAGTTTCGCAAAAGTAGTACCAGCCTGCTTCCTGGCTTGTGATCGGTACACCTGATACCGCAAGTAAGTCCTTTCCCTTGGCATGTGATCCCATACATTCCCTGTCCCCCCGTAGTTGGGCATCGCCTTGCAACCCAGCCTATTCACCTCCCACCGACCTGTCGCTACCGGCCCTTTGCCCAAGTCATTGCAATCTGTGTCCCCGGCTGGTTATATTCAGCCTTCGTGAGCCAGACGGTTCATCGACTCCACCTTAAAAAAGATCTGCACCTCATGCCTGCATCCCACCTCAACGCGGTAGTCGATTCAGCGGTCAACGCTGGCGTCGTGCCGTGCGGGGATCAGCAGCCGCAGCAGATCAGTCATTACCCCCCACCTGTCAGTAGCACGCCGGTGTGCGCAGTCGTATCACCGCCGGGCGTTGGCGTTTCGGGCTGATCGGCATTTTCTGCTGACCCTACGCGCCCGCCTGCAAAAACCTACTGAATTTCAGCCTCGGCTGAGTTGGCTATTTGCCTGACTACAGGTGGTATTCATGTTTGTTCTTTCGAAAAACTCCGCGCTCGCGGCGACTTCCACGAGCCTGTTCGTTCTGCTGTGGAGCAGCGGGGCGATCTTCTCCAAATGGGGCTTGGCCCATGCCTCGCCATTTGCCTTTCTGCTGATCCGCTTCGTGATCGCCTTATGTGGGCTGGTGCTGCTGGCGCCGTTACTCAAACTGAAGTTGCCCAAGGCTGGCCGACCAATGCTGTATGCGATCGCCACGGGCGTGGTGCTGCTGGGGGCTTATCAGATTTTCTATCTGCTGGCACTGAACAGCAAAGTCACGCCGGGGGTGATGGCTACCATCATGGGCGTGCAGCCGATTCTTACCGTCGTGTTGATGGAGCGTCAGCGTTCGGCGAGCCGGATGTTCGGGTTGGCGCTGGGGCTGGCCGGTCTGATCATGGTGGTTTACCAAGGCATCGGCCTGGCCGGGATGTCCTGGGCGGGGATGCTCTTCGGTCTGCTGGCGCTGGCGAGCATGACCCTCGGCTCGATCATGCAGAAACGCGTCACCGACAATCCCCTCGGCACGTTGCCGGTGCAGTATCTGGCGGGTTTGCTGTTGTGCGGGATATTCGTGCCGTTCCAGCCGTTTCATTTCGAACACAGCGCCGGTTTCATCGTGCCGGTGTTGTGGATGGGGCTGGTGGTTTCGGTGCTGGCGACGCTGCTGCTGTATCGGCTGATTGCGCGAGGCAATCTGGTGAATGTCACCAGCCTGTTTTATCTGGTGCCGGCGGTGACGGCGGTGATGGATTACCTGATTTTCGGCAATCGTCTGGCGGCGTTGAGTGTGCTGGGGATGCTGTTGATCATCGTCGGCCTGGCATTCGTATTCCGTAAAACGAAATAACGCGATCCCTGTAGGAGTTGACGAGTGAAACGAGGCTGCGATCTTTTGATCTTGAAGATTAAAAGTCAAAAGATCGCAGCCAGCGGCAGCTTCTACAGTTTTACCACCTCTGCGGGTTTGACCACCGCAGGCTTCAACACCAGCCATAACGCCAATGCAATCAATACTCCGCCGTAGATATGCGCCATCGACAACGGTTCATCCAGCAACAGCGCACCCCACAACACGCCGAACGGCGGAATCATGAAGGTCACGGTCATTGATTTCACCGGGCCGATGGAGCTAAGCAGGCGGAAATAAATAATGTAGGCAAACGCCGTGCAGCCCAGGCCCAGGCCGAGCAGCGACAACCAGACACTCCAGCCGCCCCAGCTTGCGGGAGGTTGGGTGGCCACGCTGTAAGCAAACAGCGGCAGCAGGAACAGCGTCGCCCCGAGCATGCTGCCCAAGGCCGACAGACGGCTGTCCAGGCCGCCAGCCTGATCCAGCCAGCGCCGTGCGAGGAACCCGGCAAAGCCATAACAGGTGGTCGCGAGCAGGCAGGCAAGGGCACCCATCAGCAGTTGCATATCGAACGCCACGGGACCGGCGCGCGTCAGCACACCGACGCCGAACAGGCCGAGGAACACCCCGCCGAGTTTGGCCGCAGTGAGTTTTTCACTGAAGAAGAGACCGCCAATCAGCACGCCCATCAATGGCGTGGTGGCGTTGAAAATCGCCGAATAGCCGGCCGGCAGTACTTGCGCGGCTACCGAGTACAGGGTCGCCGGAATCCCTGAATTGATCACGCCCAGCAGCATCACGGTTTTCAGTTTGCCTTTGAAATCCCACTTAACGCGCATCAGCCCAAGGATCACCAGCAGCCCTGCGGCGGCAATCGAGACGCGGAAGAACCCGGTCGGAACCGTGCCGATCACTGGCGCAATAATGCGCATGAACAGAAAACTCGCGCCCCAGATGGCTGCCAGCGACAACATACGGAAAATATCGACAGGGCTCACGGCGGGCCTCCTTCCAGAATCGGGACGAGAGTGTTGCCGAGCGCCCTGACGAAGGCAACCGCTATTCGGGCATGCAACTTTTCTCAGATCACGAAACGTGTGACCAGCCCGTTGAGGTCAACCGCCAGGCGCGACAGTTCCTGACTGGCGGCTGAAGTCTGCGTGGCACCGGCGGCGGTCTGTGTCGACAGATCACGGATGGTCACCAGATTCTGATCGACCTCGCGGGCGACCAGCGCCTGCTGCTCGGCGGCGCTGGCGATCACCAGGTTGCGTTGATTGATCTGTGAAATCGACGCGGTGATTTTCTCCAGTGCCTGACCGGCACTGTTGGCCCGCCGTAGCGTCTGGCCAGCCTGTTCGGCGCTGCTTTGCAAGGCCCCGACGGTGGCACCGGTGCCGTGCTGGATGCTGCTGATCATCAGCTCGATTTCTTCAGTGGAGTTCTGCGTGCGTTGCGCCAACGAACGAACTTCATCGGCGACCACCGCGAAGCCGCGTCCGGCTTCCCCGGCGCGCGCGGCTTCGATGGCGGCGTTGAGTGCCAGCAGATTGGTTTGCCCGGCGATGCCGCGAATCACCTCCAGCACCTTGCTGATGTCCTGCGCCTGCGTGGCCAGACCCTCGGCTTGCTCGGACGCGCCGAGCACCGCACTGACCAGTTCCTGAATCGAACTGATGGTCTCGCTGACCTGCACATGACCGTGCTTGCTGTCCTCGTTGGAGGCTTCGGAAGCTTCGGCACTGGACACGGCGTTGGCAGCGACTTCATCCACTGCCGTGCTCATCTCGGTCACCGCGGTGGCGGCTTGCTCGATCTGATCGTTCTGCTGTTGCAGGCCACGGGTGCTTTGTTCCATCACCGAGCTCATTTCCTCGGCAGCCGAGGCCAGTTGCTGCGCCGATTCGCTGATGCCGCGAATGGTCGAGCGCAAGTTGATCTGCATCTCGCCGAGGGCGTCGAGCAACTGTGCGGCTTCATCTTTGCCGCTGCTGCTGATCTGGCCGCTGAGGTCGCCCGAGGCGATGCGCCGCGCCACGTTGAGCGCCTGATTGATCGGCGTGGTTATGCTGCGGGTCAGCATCCAGGCCAGCAATAACGTGGCAGTCAACGCAATGACGATGATCGACGCGACGATCCACTGCGCCCGTTGGTACATCGCAGCGGCATCTTCGGCGGCAGCATCCGCACCTTGCTGATTGAGGGTGATCATTTGCTCAAGGGTTACGTCGAGCACTGTGCCCTGCGGTGCCAGTTCGTTGTTCAGGCGCGCTGCAGCCTGCTCATTCTGGCCGGCCTCAGTCTGGCTGATGATCTGGTCGAGGATACTCAGGTATTTGCCGACGGCCGCATTCAGGCGATCGAGCATCACCTGTTCCTGATCGCTGGTAACCAAGGCTTTGTGGTCGTTGAGGCGCTTGAGCAATTCTTCACGTTGCGCCTTGAGGATGGCTTTGCTTTTGTCGCGGATCGTTGCTTGGGTGTTGGCCGTCATGCGCAAGGATTCGAGGCGGATGCTGGCGATGTTTGCCGCCGTGTCGTGAATGCTCTCGATGCTCGGCATCCATGACTCTTCGATGACCGCGGCGCTTTCGCGCAGATTTTTCATCTGGCCCAGGCCAAACAGCCCGACCACCACCAACAAACTGGCCAAAACGGCGAAACTCAAACTGGCGCGCAAACCTATGCGCAGATTCCGGATAGACATCAATGTGCTCCTTGATCTTTGAGGGGGAGGTCGTCCTCGTGGGCCGAGGATCTTGTTGTGGAGGGAGTAATGGCGGGCTGTATATCAAAGTGCCACTATTTTGGTAAGACCAATCCGGCTGATCATTCGGCGCATTCCGAACAGGCGTGGACGAGCGCAGGAAAGCGGCGAGCTAGAGATGTCGGCGAAGATTGGATCCGAAAGCCAGAGAATCCGTGGGCTGGCGCAGAGCCGTGATGAAGACTGTATTGACTGTTTGCTGACCGAACGGTCGATTAAAAAAACTTTGCAAATAACTGTGTCGTTGTACAACTTTGCTGCGGATTTGGCAGAAATTGCGCTTCACCTGCGTACGGTTCCGTGGCTAAGCTCAGGCACAGATTTCCACATGCACGCAGAGGTCTCATCTATGCCGCAGCAATGGCCAGCCACCGACATCGCCCGCATGATCCTCGATGGCTTTGACGATTACCGCGAGCATTTCCGCCGGATCACCGATGGCGCGCGTGAACGCTTCGAACACGCGCGCTGGCAGGAGACACAGACCGCGTCGGCGGCCAGGATCAACCTCTATGAAGAGAAAGTCGGTGAGACCATCGCTCGGCTACGCGAGCATTTCGACGATGAGTCACTGATGAATGTCAGCTGCTGGCCGCTGGTGAAAAGCGCTTACATCAGCGTCATCGACCTGCGCTTCGACGATGAACTGTCCGAGACCTGGTACAACTCGATTTTCTGCGGGCTGTTCAGCCATGACCTGATCAGCGACGGCTGCATGTTCATCCACACCACCCGCCCGAGTTTGCGCCGTGCCCGCGCCGCACAAACCCGCACGTACAAGCCGCAGGGCCAGTTGTCGGGGATGCTCGCAAGCATTTTTGCTGACTACCGCTTCGGCGAGGATTACGCCGATTTGCCCGGCGACTTGCGCCGCCTCGAAGCGCAACTGCGCGAGAACCTGCCGGACTGGGTGTGCAAGGATCCGGAACTCAGTGTCGAGTTGTTTTCCTCGGTGCTGTACCGCAACAAGGGTGCGTATCTGGTCGGGCGCATTTACACCCGCGATGAGCAATGGCCGCTGGTGATTCCGCTGTTGCACCGCGAAGGGCGCGGGATTCAGATCGATGCGTTGATCACCGATGAAGCCGATGTGTCGATCATTTTCTCTTTCACCCGTTCGTACTTCATGGTCGACGTGCCGGTGCCGGCAGAGTTCATCGGTTTTCTGCGGCGCATTTTGCCGGGCAAGCACATTGCCGAGCTGTACACCTCGATTGGCTTTTACAAGCACGGCAAATCCGAGTTCTACCGCGCGCTGATCAATCACCTGGCCAACACCGACGATCAATTCATCATGGCCCCCGGTGTCCGTGGCATGGTCATGAGCGTGTTCACCCTGCCGGGCTTCAACACTGTTTTCAAGATCATCAAGGACCGCTTTTCGCCGTCGAAAAACGTCGACCGCGCCACGGTGATCGAGAAGTACCGACTGGTGAAAAGCGTCGATCGGGTAGGGCGCATGGCCGATACCCAGGAATTCGCCGATTTCCGTTTTCCGCTGAGCAAGTTCGATCCGGCATGTCTTGAGGAATTGCTCGAAGTGGCGCCGTCGACGGTGTCGGTCGACGGCGACACAGTACTGATCCGCCACTGCTGGACAGAGCGACGGATGACTCCGCTCAACCTCTATCTGGAGAACGCCAACGACGCCCAGGTGCGTGAGGCGCTGGAGGATTACGGCCTGGCGATCAAGCAGTTGGCGGCGGCGAACATCTTTCCCGGCGACATGCTGCTGAAAAACTTCGGCGTCACCCGTCACGGGCGTGTGGTGTTTTATGACTACGACGAGATCTGTTTTCTCACCGAAGCCAACTTCCGTCATATTCCGGCACCGCGTACGCCTGAGGACGAAATGGCCTCCGAGCCCTGGTATTCGATCGGGCCGCTGGATGTGTTTCCCGAAGAATTTCCGCCGTTTCTGTTCGCCGATTCCGGCCAGCGCAAGTTGTTCGATCAACTGCATGGCGAGTTGTACAACGCCGATTACTGGAAGAGCCTGCAAGAGGCGATTCGGGCGGGGAAAGTCATTGATGTCTTCCCATACCGGCGCAAAGGCCTCGATAACGAGTAGCTCTTTTGAAAGCCCCTCACCCCAGCCCTCTCCCGGAGGTAGAGGGGGCCGACCGAAGTGTCCGGCGTCAAACATCGACCTGAAAGATCTTGGCGATTATGGATTCGGTAGAGTTCGTTCAGGTCGAAGTAGCTCTGAAGCAACCCCCGGTCGGTCCCCTCTACCCCTGGGAGAGGGCTAGGGTGAGGGCAGGCAATCCCCCTGACACGCCACAAATTCGCCAAATCTGCGACAATCGGTCCCCTGCACAAATAGACGACCGAATTGCGTACCCGATGACCGACGAATCGCCCTCCATCGACAAACTGCTGAAAAACCTCGACCACGCCATGCTCGCCGACCGCCATCGGCTGCGGCGGCAGTTGCTTGAGCTGCGTAAAAAGCCCGATGAGGCCAAGTTGGCTCAATGGGTGACGCGGATGCAGGCATCCTGTGATCAGGTACTGGCGCGCAAGGCCAGCCTGCCGGTGATTCGTTACGACGACAGCCTGCCGATTGCGGCCAAGCGCGACGAAATCAAAAAAGCGCTGGAACAGCACCAGGTGCTGATCATCGCGGGCGAAACCGGCTCGGGTAAAACCACGCAGTTGCCGAAAATCTGTCTGGAAATCGGTCGTGGCCAGCACGGCTTGATCGGGCATACCCAGCCACGTCGAATTGCTGCACGCAGTGTCGCCAGTCGCGTCGCCGAAGAACTCGGCACGCCGCTCGGTTCGTTGGTCGGCTATCAAGTGCGCTTCGAAGATCAAAGCGATTCCAACACCCTGATCAAACTGATGACCGACGGCATCCTGCTGGCGGAAACCCAGAATGATCGCTATCTCGAACGTTACGACACGATCATCGTCGACGAAGCCCACGAACGCAGCCTCAACATCGACTTCCTGCTCGGTTACCTGAAAACCCTGCTGCCGCGGCGCCCGGATCTGAAAGTCATCATCACTTCGGCGACCATCGATCTGGAGCGTTTCTCCAAGCATTTCGACGATGCGCCGATTGTTGAAGTGTCCGGCCGTACCTTCCCGGTCGATACCTGGTATCGCCCGCTGACGCTGGAGCAGGACGAAGAGGGCAACCGTGTTGAAGATGACCTGACTGTCGATCAGGCCATTCTTGCCACCCTCGACGAAATTGCCGCGTACGAGCGCAGTGAGCGTCGCAGTCCGGGGGACGTGCTGGTGTTCCTGCCCGGCGAGCGGGAAATTCGCGACGCTGCCGACATGCTGCGCAAGGCCCAGCTCAAACACACCGAAATTCTGCCGTTGTACGCGCGCTTGTCGCCGGCCGAACAGCAGCGGATTTTTCAGTCGCACCCGGGGCGTCGCGTGGTGTTGGCGACCAACGTCGCCGAAACGTCGCTGACGGTGCCGGGCATCCGTTACGTGATCGACAGCGGCACTGCGCGCATCAGCCGTTACAGCTACCGCGCCAAGGTTCAGCGCCTGCCGATCGAAGCAATCTCCCAGGCCAGTGCCAACCAGCGTAAAGGTCGCTGTGGCCGGGTCGAGCCGGGTATCTGCATTCGTTTGTACAGCGAAGAAGATTTCCTCGGCCGCCCGGAATTTACTGATCCGGAAATTCTGCGCACTAACCTCGCCGCCGTTATTTTGCAGATGCTGCATTTGCGTCTCGGCGAGATCACCGCATTCCCGTTCATCGAGCCGCCGGATGGCAAGGCGATCAGCGACGGTTTCAACCTGCTGCAAGAACTCTCGGCGGTCGATCGCAACAGTCAGTTGACCCCATTGGGCCGCCAATTGGCGCGCCTGCCGGTCGACCCGCGCATGGGCCGCATGCTGCTTGAAGCGGCAAAACTCGGCAGCTTGCAGGAAGTACTGATCGTCGCCAGCGCCATGTCGATCCAGGACCCGCGCGAGCGTCCGCCGGAGCGGCAGCAAGCGGCAGATCAGGCCCATGCGCAATGGAAAGATGTCGATTCCGACTTCGCCGGGCTGGTCAATTTGTGGCGTGGTTTTGAAGAGCAGCGCCAGGCGTTGACCGCGAGCCCGCTGCGCAATTGGTGCCGGAAGAACTTCCTCAACTATCTGCGTCTGCGCGAGTGGCGCGATTCCCATCGCCAGTTGAGCCTGATCTGCCGCGACATGCAGTTGAGCCTCAATAAAGAGCCGGCGGATTACCCGAAACTGCACAAAGCGGTGCTGGTGGGACTGCTCAGCCAAATCGGCCAGAAAACCGAGGACGGCGATTACCTTGGCGCGCGGCAGCGCCGTTTCTGGATTCATCCGTCGTCGGGCATCGGCAAGAAACGCCCGCAATGGCTGATGACCGCCGAGCTGGTGGAAACCACCAAGCTCTATGCGCGCATGGTCGCCAAGATCGACGCCGACTGGATTGAACCGCTGGCCGGGCACCTGATCAAGAAAAACCACTTCGAACCGCATTGGGAGAAGAAGCGCGGTCAGGTCGTCGCGTTCGAGCAGATCACGCTGTTCGGGCTGATCGTGGTCGGCCGTCGGCCGGTGCATTACGGCCCGGTGGACCCGGTGGTCTCGCGTGAACTGTTTATCCGCGAAGGTCTGGTGCGTGGCGAGATTCAATCGAAAGCCAAATGCCTGACCGCTAACAAGCAACTGCTGGAACAACTCGACGAACTCGAAGCCAAGGCCCGTCGCCGGGATATTCTCGCCGACGAAGAAACCTTGTACGCCTTCTACGATGCGCGGCTGCCGGCGGAGATTCACCAGACCGCGACCTTCGACAGTTGGTATCGCGTCAACAGCCAGAAAGATCCGCAACTGCTGATCATGCGCGAAGAAGACGTGCTGGCCCGCGAGGCCAGTGAAGTCACCGCGCTGCATTACCCGGACACCTTGCACATTGGTGATCTGGAGCTGGCGCTGACCTATCACTTCGAACCCAATCACCCGCGCGATGGCGTGACCCTGCGCGTACCGGCGCCGTTGTTGCCGATGCTGCCGCCGGAGCGTCTGGAATGGCTGGTGCCGGGGCTGATCGAGGCCAAGTGCATCGCCCTCGTGCGCAACTTGCCGAAAGCGTTGCGCAAGAATTTCGTGCCGGTGCCCGACTTCATCAAGGCTGCTTTGCAACGCATGACGTTTGCCGAGGGTTCGCTGCCGCAAGCGCTGGGCCGCGAGCTGTTGCGCATGACCGGTGCGCGGGTCAGCGACGAAGCGTGGGCGGAAGCTGCGCAGCAAGTCGAAGGGCATCTGCGGATGAACCTGGAAATCGTCGACGGCCAAGGCAAGTTCCTTGGCGAAGGGCGTGATCTGGCCGAACTGACCGCACGGTTTGCCGAAGCCAGTCAGGCTGCATTGGCCGTGCCGCAGAGCGCGAAAAGTCAGCAACCGGTGGAAGCGAAAGTCTTCGCGCCGGTGGCGGAAAAGACTCAGCAGAAGATTGCCGGACTATCGATGACGGTATATCCGGCGCTGGTGGAAGAGGGCGGCACGGTCAAGGAAGGGCGGTTTTCGACCCCGGCCGAAGCCGAGTTCCAGCATCGTCGCGCGTTGCAGCGGTTGTTGATGCAGCAACTGGCCGAGCCGGCCAAGTTCTTGCGCGGAAAATTGCCGGGGCAGACTGAGCTGGGCCTGCTCTATCGCGACTTGGGTCGCGTCGATGCGCTGGTCGAGGACATTCTGCTGGCCAGTCTCGACAGCTGCATTCTTGACGGTGAAGACCCGTTGCCGCGTGATGGCGCCGGCTTGGCGGCGCTGGCTGAGCGCAAACGCGGCAATTGGACCGAGCACGCCGAGCGTGTGGCGCGGTTGACCCTGGAAATCCTGAAGATCTGGCACGGTTTGCAAAAGCGCTTCAAGGGCAAGATCGATCTGGCCCAGGCTGTCGCGCTGAACGACATCAAGCAGCAGATCAGTCATCTGGTCTACCCGGGATTCGTTCGGGAAACGCCGATGCAGTGGCTCAAGGAGCTGCCGCGTTATCTGAAAGCGGTTGAGCAGCGTTTCGAGAAACTCGGCGCGCAGGTGCAGAAGGACCGGGTCTGGAGCGGTGAGCTCGCCGGGCTCTGGGCGCAATACCAGACTCGCGCGGCCAAGCATGCGCAGGAAGGCAAACGTGATCCGCAACTTGAGCTGTATCGCTGGTGGCTGGAGGAATACCGGGTGTCGCTGTTTGCCCAGCAGTTGGGCACCAAGGTTCCTATCTCCGACAAACGCCTGAATAAGCAATGGACCCAGGTCGAGCCGTGATCTTGAGGATACGCAACTCCTCTTGTGGGGGCGGCTTTTGTGGCGAGGGGATTTATCCCGGATGGGTGGCGAAGCCGCCCCAAAATCGGTCATCTCAGTCCTTCAGTTGAAATGAGTGTGATTGTTTGGCGACTGCTTCGCAGCCGATCGGGGATAAATCCCCTCGCCACACAGGCTCACTCCTACAGGGAAATGGGGTGGTGCTTGAGAAAGGGGCCAAAACCTCGGCTTTATGGCAAACTTCGCGACCATAAACACCCGTTTCGCGACCCAGAGCCTTCGGCCACCTCGCGCAGCGGAATAAAGCGATGCCAGGTTTGCGTCCCCCGGATGGGAATAGACCCTTTGTGTGTTGGTACGACGGTTCCAGCACTTTCTGCCTGAACAGATTAGAGAAACGACCATGCATAACGTCGTCATCAGCGGCACCGGCCTGTACACCCCGGCCAACAGCATCTCCAACGAAGAGCTGGTGCAGTCTTTCAATACCTACGTCGCGCAGTTCAACGCGGACAACGCCGAGGCCATCGCCAGCGGTGAAGTCCAGGCCCTGACCGAATCCAGCGCCGCGTTCATCGAAAAAGCCTCGGGCATCAAAAGCCGCTTTGTCATGGACAAGGACGGCATCCTCGATCCACAGCGCATGGCCCCGCGTCTGCCGGAGCGCTCCAACGACGAGTGGTCGGTACTTTGCCAAATGGCCATCGGCGCAGCCGAGCAAGCCCTGCAGCGTGCCGGCAAAACCGCCGCTGACATCGACGGCGTGATCGTCGCCTGCTCCAACCTGCAACGCGCTTACCCGGCCATCGCCATTGAAGTCCAGGAAGCCCTGGGCATTCAGGGTTTCGGTTTCGACATGAACGTGGCCTGTTCATCGGCGACCTTCGGCATTCAAGCCGCCGCCAACAGCGTGCAGCTGGGCCAGGCCCGGGCGATTCTGATGGTCAACCCGGAAGTCTGCACCGGTCACCTGAACTTCCGTGACCGCGACAGCCACTTCATCTTCGGCGACGCCGCGACTGCGGTGATCATCGAGCGCGCTGACACCGCGACCTCCAAGCACCAATTTGACGTGGTCAGCACCAAACTGCTGACCAAGTTCTCCAACAACATACGTAACAACTTCGGTTTTCTTAATCGCGCGGCGGAAGAGGGCATCGGCACTCGCGACAAGCTGTTCGTGCAGGAAGGCCGCAAGGTGTTCAAGGATGTGTGCCCGATGGTCGCCGAGTTGATCGGCGAGCATCTGCAAGAGAACCAACTCAACGTCGGCGACGTGAAACGCTTCTGGCTGCACCAGGCCAACCTGAGCATGAACCACCTGATCGTGCGCAAACTACTCGGTCGCGAAGCCACTGAAGAAGAGGCACCGGTGATCCTCGACACCTACGCCAACACCAGCTCGGCGGGTTCGGTGATTGCCTTCCACAAGTATCAGGATGATCTGGCCAGTGGTTCGCTGGCAGTGTTGAGTTCGTTCGGTGCAGGTTACTCGATCGGTAGCGTGATTCTGCGCAAACGTTGAAAAGCGGTTTAATTTCCTCTATCGCGCTGATTTTTCCTACATCCGAAACCGTCGGAACGCTGTAGCTTTCGGAAATTGCGGCAGGAGACGCTTTTAGCGAGTCCTGCCGTTATCATTTTCGACGTCGCAACAAGGAGATTGATCGATGGCGGCTGACGACACCCAACTGCTCGTGCGTTTGCTGGCAGGCGAGCAGCAGGCTTTCAAGGAACTGGTCACGACCTATCAAAGCGCGATGCGCGCCGTCGCGTATGCGATCGTCGGCCAGCGTCATGTCGAGGAAGTGGTGCAGGACGCCTGGCTGTCGGTGGTACGCCATATTGGCAGCTTCGAGGGCCGTTCCAGTCTCAAGACCTGGTTACTGACCATCACCGCCAACTCGGCCAAGAGTCGCTACAAGCTCAATCGCCGCGAAGTGCTGATGGATGACCTGCCGTCGCCCCACGGCACTATTGATGATGACCGTTTTTCTCCTGGTGATGGCCATTGGCTGGTGGCGCCTTTCGCCTGGCATCAGGACACCCCGGAGGCGCTGTTGACCGAAAGCGAGTTGCGCGAGTGCCTGGAGCGCACGCTGCTGAGCCTGTCGGAACTGCAAAGCAGTGTTTTGTTGCTGCGCGAACGTCAGGGTCTTGAACTGGAAGAGATCTGTAATCTTCTGGAGATCTCGCTCTCCAATGTCCGAGTGCTGCTGCATCGTGCGCGGCTGAAAGTCTTCGCGACCGTGGAGCATTTTGAGGAGACCGGGGAATGTTGACCTGTAAGGAACAAGTAGCGCGCTCCAGTGATTATCTCGATGGCCAGTTGAACTTCCGCGAGAAGCTGATGGTGCGTCATCACCTGATGTTTTGCCCCAACTGCAGGCGCTTCATTCGTCAGATGCGCTTGATGCAAGCCACCTTGAAGGCCATGCCGCATGAGCCTGTAGAAGATGTCGATGCGCTGGCTGAACGACTGGCCGAACAGCGCCGTAAAGACAAGCCCCTGTAGGAACTGCGAAGGCTGCGATCTTTTGATCTTGTTTGTTCAGATCAAAAGATCGCAGCCTTCGGCAGCTCTTACAGGGGTTTTTGCATCCTGCAAAAATAGCCTGGCGCGGGTGAAACGAACGGATGATGGGGATCGTCCCGCCCGAACCAGACTAAAGAAGAGCAACTGCTTTTTTAGAACTTGGCTTCCGCGTCCAGCTGCAGGGTGTTGGTGTCTGCGTCACGCTGGGTTCGGCTGGCGAAGTCGGCCTTGGTCAGGAAGTACGTGGCGCCGAGGGCGAAGTTCTTGTCGATGTCGTAACCGACCTTGAACTTGTGACCACGCGAACCCGTGGTGCCGTTGGCGAAGTCGGAGTCAGTGAACGCGCCGACCACAGCGTTGCGCTGCACGTCACGATAGTTGTAATCGAGGTTGAAGCCGAAAACTTTCGACTTGGCACCGAGCAACCACGCCGTGTCCTGATCGGTGACGGCATCGTTGTTCTTCACGTACTGACCGTAGAACGACAGTGGCATTGGCAGGCCGCCGATGTCGATCTGGCTGAAACCCTCATACAGACGGAATTGGTTGTTGGCGGAGTTGCCGTTGACCGCCAGCGCGCACGGGGTGGAAGTGCCGGTGCAGCGGCTGTCTTCGTCGTTCTGGTAGGCGTAGACGCTGCCGCCCAGGGTCAGTTTCAGGTTGTCGGTAAGCGCCAGGCGGCTACCCAACTGGCCAGCGGTCAGACGCAAGTCGTGACGGAATTGCACGCCTTCGCCGTCGACGTTGTCCTTGAGGGTGTAGTTGCCCAGGCTGCCGAACAGTTCGGCGCTGCTGCCCAATGGGTATTTGTAGGTAACGGCCAGACCTTCCGGGTTGATGTCGCTATCCCAGATCACGTCGCCCATGCTCACCCACGGTTGCATCATCTTGCCGCCGATCACGTGCAGGTTCTTGATCGCGTCCGGGTGGTAGTCGATGTAACCGAGGTCGAGCCAGATCTGCTTCTTGTCGAAGTAGTTGTCCATGTCCTGGTTGGTCGAGCGAGCGTCATCGCCGCCGCCGGTGGCGATACGGATGCCGGTGTCGACTTGCGGGTTGATCTCGCTGTAGGCACCCAGACGGGCACGGATGCGTTGGCGATCCTTGTCGCGGCCGCCATTGTTGGACTCGCCGTCGATCTTGACGGTCTCCTGACGGATACGCACATCGCCCTTGAACTGAGTCTTGGCGGCCCACGCCAGTTTCTGGTCGAAAGCGCTTTGTTCGTTGGTCTTCTTCGCGACAGCCGCGACTTGTTCATTGGTCTCTTGCTGCGCCTGCTGCGCGATTTGCTGAGCCTTCTGATCCTTGGCCAGTTCAGTTTGCAGTTCTACGTACTGCGCTTGGGAAATCGAACCGTTGGCCTTGAGCATGTCGAGCAGTTTGGCGTCGACTGCGGCACTGGCCGGAACACTCATGGCCAGCAACAGGCCACCGCACAGGGCCGCCGCAGTTTTCGTGGAAGCAAGACGCATAGCAATCTCCGAAGATGAGAGAGGATGGCTGAACCATCCTGGGCACAACCGACGATTTGGACGTCGGAAAACAGTGTCCGGGTAGAACCCGGCGCTCTAAAAACAGGCGCCAGTATCGCGATGGTTTATGACAGAGCAGTGGCACAGTGATGGCAGGTTGATGACGTTGCGGTCTGGCCTTGAACGATTGATCTAGAGCGCTGTCGGCCGATTGCGGGTGTGCGAAGCAGCGCAATCGGCGATACTCGCCGGGCGCCGAAACCCAGATGTGGAGAGCCAGTTGATGCCGTTGCAACGCCTGCAAAACCTGTCAGAAATCGCCCCGGCTACCTGGAACGCACTGGTGCCGGAGAATCAGCCGTTTCTACGCCATGCCTTTCTCAGTGCATTGGAAGACAGCGGCAGCGTCGGCCCCCACACCGGTTGGCAACCGGAGCACTTGCTGCACATGGAAGACGACCGGCTGATAGCCGCGTTGCCCTGCTACCGCAAGTGGCATTCCTACGGCGAATACGTGTTTGATCATGGCTGGGCCGATGCCTGTGCCCGCGCCGGGATTGATTACTACCCCAAACTGTTGACCGCCGTACCCTTCAGCCCGGTCAGCGGGCCGAGGCTGTTGGCTGCGAACGTTGAGGACGGTTTCGAGCTGCTGAAGAGCTTGCCGGGGTATCTCGAAATCGAAGGGCTCTCCAGCGCGCACATCAATTTCACCGACCCGTTCACCGATGCCGCGATGGCCGAGCAATCGGATTGGTTACAGCGCATCGGCTGTCAGTATCACTGGCAGAATCGCGGTTACCGCGACTTTCAGGATTTCCTTGATGTGCTCAGTTCGCGCAAGCGCAAACAGATGCGCAAGGAACGCGAGCAAGTGGCGGCGCAGGGCTTCGAGTTTGAATGGCTGCCAGGGCGCGAACTGGACGAAGCGCAGTGGGATTTTGTCTATGCCTGTTACGCCAATACCTATGCGGTGCGTCGGCAAACGCCTTATTTGACGCGGGAGTTTTTCAGTTTGCTGGCTGAACGTATGCCTGAATCGATTCGCGTGGTGCTGGCGAAACAGGGATCACGGCCGGTGGCGATGGCGTTCAGTCTGGTCGGTGGGGACAGTTTCTACGGGCGATATTGGGGGTGTCTGGCGGAGTTTGACCGGCTGCATTTCGAGACGTGTTTTTACCAGGGCATGGACTACGCGATAGCGCAGGGTTACCAGCGTTTCGATGCCGGTGCTCAAGGCGAGCACAAACTGATTCGCGGTTTCGAACCGGTGATCACCCATTCCTGGCACTACCTGCGGCATCCGGGTTTGAAAGCAGCAGTGAAGGATTTCCTGCAACAGGAACGCGCCGGCATCCTCGCCTATGCCGAAGAAGCGAAAACCGCCTTGCCCTACCGCCAAACCTAGATCCCTTGCAGGAGCCGAGCTTGCTCGCGAAAGCGGTGGGTCAGTCGCGCAAGTATCGACTGACGCGACGCTTTCGCGAGCAAGCTCGACTCCTACAGGGTTAAGTGTTTGCCTTGGTTACTCTTCTTTGCCCAACCAGCGGTAGATCCCGCCGCCCACCACCGCGCCCAGCAGCGGCGCGACCCAGAACATCCACAACTGCGCGATCGCCCAGCCGCCGACCATCAGCGCCGGCCCGGTGCTGCGCGCCGGGTTGACCGAGGTGTTGGTGACGGGAATGGAGATCAGGTGGATCAGGGTCAGGCCCAGGCCGATGGCAATCGGTGCCAGCCCCGGAGGCGCTCGTTTGTCGGTGGCGCCAAGGATGATGATCACGAACATCCCGGTCATCACCAGTTCCGTGACAAACCCGGCCGCCATCGAATACTTGCCCGGCGAGTGCTCGCCATAACCGTTGGAGGCGAGGCCGGCGGCGATGTCAAAACCCTCCCTGCCGCTGGCGATGTAGTAAAGCAGCGCTGCGGCCAGAATCGCGCCCAGCACTTGGGCGATGATGTAGGCAGGCAGTTCTCTGGCCGGAAACCGACCTCCGACAAACAGACCGACCGACACGGCCGGGTTGAGATGACATCCGCTGATGTGACCAATGGCGAACGCCATGGTCAACACCGTCAAACCAAAGGCCAGGGCCACCCCCAGCACGCCGATTCCCAGTGGCGACGACGCGGCGATCACCGCACTGCCACACCCACCCAGTACCAACCAGAACGTACCCAGCAACTCCGTGACTGAACGTTTGAACAGAGACATGAGAAGAGTCCTTGATAGCGCTGCTATCGAGACTGCATCGGGTTGTGCGTCCTTGCAGACTTACGACAGGCTCCGTTCCGAAGCCTTGGCTGAGTACAGCAGGGTTTTAACGGATTTCCAGCGGCTACAAAAAGCAAAGATCGCAGCCTGCGGCAGTTGCTACAGGGGAACGCATTCCAATGTAGGAGCTGCCGCAGGCTGCGATCTTTTGATCTTATGGTTTTGGATCAGTCGATCCCGACAAACCCTCCGGTCTGGTGCGCCCACAACCGCGCATACAACCCGCGATGCGCCAGCAGTTCGGCGTGGGTGCCGCTCTCGGCAATCTTGCCGTTCTCCAGCACCACCAGCCGATCCATGCGGGCGATGGTCGAGAGCCGGTGCGCAATCGCGATCACGGTTTTGCCCTGCATCAGGGTTTCCAGGCTTTCCTGAATCGCCGCCTCGACTTCCGAGTCGAGTGCCGAGGTCGCCTCATCCATGATCAGGATCGGAGCATCCTTGAGCAGCACCCGTGCGATGGCGATGCGTTGACGTTGACCACCGGACAGCTTCACCCCGCGCTCACCGACGTGCGCGTCGAAGCCGGTGCGGCCTTCCGCATCCGACAGCAACGGAATGAACTCATCGGCGCGCGCCTTGTGCACCGCGTCCCACAACTCGGCATCGGTGGCATCCGGTTTGCCGTACAACAAATTGTCGCGGATCGAACGGTGCAGCAACGAGGTGTCCTGAGTGATCATGCCGATCCGTGCTCGCAGGCTTTCCTGGCCGACGTCGGCGATGTTCTGGCCGTCGATCAGGATACGTCCGCCCTCGACGTCGTAGAGGCGCAGCAAGAGGTTGACCAAGGTCGATTTACCGGCGCCGGACGGTCCGATCAGGCCGATTTTTTCACCCGGTTTGATAGTCAGGTTGAGGTCGCCGATGATGCCTTTCTTCTTGCCGTAGTGAAAATCCACGTGCTCGAAACGCACTTCGCCACTCGCCACGGCGAGCGGTTTGGCCTGCTCGCGATCGGTGACGCTGACCGGTTGCGAAATGGTCTGCAAACCGTCCTGAACCATGCCGATGTTTTCGAAAATGCCGGTAACCACCCACATGATCCAGCCAGACATGTTGACGATGCGGATCACCAGCCCCGTCGCCAGGGCAATCGCGCCGACGGTGATCAGCGACTGCGTCCACAGCCACAGCGCCAGAGCGGTAGTGCCGACGATCAGCAGGCCGTTCATGGTGGTGATCGCCACGTCCATGCTGGTGACTACGCGACCGGCCATTTGCGCTTTGACGGTCTGTTCTTCGATGGCTTCCCTGGCGTAGTGCTGTTCGAAATTGGTGTGGGCGAACAGCTTCAGCGTGGCGATGTTGGTGTAACCGTCAACGATCCGTCCCATCAGCTTCGAGCGGGCGTCGGAAGCTTCTACCGAACGTTCTTTCACCCGAGGCACGAAGTAGTAGAGCGCGCCGATGTAAGCGGCGATCCACACCAGCAGCGGGATCATCAGACGCCAGTCGGCCTCGGCGAACAACACCAGCGCACTGATCGCGTAGATCACCACGTGCCATAGCGCATCGACCGCTTGCACTGCCGAATCGCGCAGCGAGTTGCCGGTCTGCATGATGCGTTGGGCGATGCGCCCGGCGAAGTCGTTCTGGAAGAAGTTAAGGCTCTGCTTGAGCACATAGCTGTGGTTCTGCCAGCGGATCATGCTGGTCATGCCGGGGCTCAGGGTCTGATGCACCAGCAGGTCGTGCAGGCCGAAGAAGATCGGGCGCAGTACGAGGGCAACCACCACCATCCACGTCAGTTCGAGGGCATGGTCTCTGAAAAAATTCGGGTTCGGCGTGCCTTGCGCCAGGTCGATGATGCGGCTCAGGTAACTGAACAGCGCCACTTCGATCAGCGCGGCGAACAAGCCGACGACCAGCAGGGCGGCAAAGCTCGGCCAGACCTGCTTCAGGTAATAGGTATAGAAGGGCCAGACACGATCCGGCGGGGAAGCGGTGGGGGCGTCACGGAAGATGTCGATAAGTTGTTCGAAACGGCGATAGAGCATCAGATAACCGCCCGGAGCACGGGCTCTCCTTTTATCGGTGTGAGCGGCGTGAGGTTGAGTTCACGCCGCTCGATACGCCCTGTAAAGCTTAGTCGATGACTTTGGCCGACTTGATGAACACAGGGTCGGAAGGCACGTTTTGCATGCCTTGTTTGGTGGTGGTTGGCGAGTTGACGATGATGTCGACGACGTCCATGCCTTTGACCACTTTGCCGAACACTGCGTAGCCATCGCCCTGGTCGAGGAAGTCGTTGTCCTTGACGTTGATGAAGAACTGGCTGGTCGCCGAATCAGGTACGGAAGTGCGAGCCATGGACAAGGTGCCACGAACGTTGGCCAGACCGTTTTTGTGTTCGTTCTTGATAGGAGCCTTGGTTTCTTTTTGCTGCATCTGTTGAGTGAAACCGCCGCCCTGGACCATAAAGCCCGGGATCACTCGGTGGAAAATCGTGTTGTTGTAGAAGCCGCTGTTCACGTAATCCAGAAAGTTTTTGGTACTGATCGGCGCCTTGACCGGATCCAGTTCGATTTCGATCTGGCCGTTGGTGGTCTCCAGCAGCACATGCGGTGCCTTGGCTGGCGTGGCAGCCATCAGGTTGGCGGCGAACAGCACGGTACCGGCGGCGAGGGCGAGTTTTTTCAACATGGGTCAGTGATCCTGAGATTGAATATCGGCTGCGGCAAGAAACTCCAGCAGCGTTTGATTGAAGCGTTCGGGTTGATCGAGCGGGGTGGCGTGGCGCGAATCGGCGATCACCACCAGCCGCGCATTCGGTAGCAGTTTTACATAGGTTTCTTTCAGTGCCACCGGTGTGTAGTCGCGGTCGGCGCTGACGATGAGGGTTGGACAGGTCACTCGGGAAAGTCGTTCCTGAACCCCCCAACCCACAATCGCATCGAAGCTGGCGAGATAAGCACGTTTGTCGTTTTTTGCCCAGCGTTCGGCCATCTTCTGCCGCAGATCGGCTTGTTCCGGTTTCGGAAAAAGTTTGCTGCCCAGCGCTTTGCCGATGGTCGCCAGACTGAGCACGCGCATCAGGCTCCAGCGTTTGAACCACTGCCAGTAGTCGTCGCGGCTGCGCACTTTGACTTCGGGGGCGCTGTTGACGATGGTCAGACTCTTGAGCCATTGCGGCTGATCGACGCCGAGCTGGAAACCGATCATGCCGCCCATCGACAGTCCGACATAGTGCACCGGGCCAAGCTTCAGGTGTTCGATCAGCGCCAGCATATCGGCGCTGAATCCCGCGATGCTGTAACGCTCACGCGGTTTGTCCGAGCGACCGTGGCCACGGATGTCCGGGACGATCACCCGATAGTGCGCGGCCAGCGCCGGGATCTGCATTTCCCAGTCCAGCGTGCTCGAGCCGAGCCCGTGAACCAGCAGCAACGGCGTACCGTGGCCATATTCCTCGTAGTGCAGGTTGCAACCTTCATGTTCGAAATAGGCCATCGGTGAACTCCGTGTCAGGCTTGTTCGGGGGCGGCAAACGGCGCGTCCAAAGGCAATGTATCGAAAGTGCGCAGCAGCTCGATAAGGATTTGCGTGGCCGGGCCCAGCGGTTTGTCCTTGTTTGAATACAGATAGAAGCTAGGGTTGCGGCTGCCGCCCTGATCCAACGGTAGCAGCTTGAGCGTGCCTTCTTTCAATTCGCGTTCGATCATGTGTCGTGGCAGCCAGGCGAACCCCAGGCCACTGCTGACAAACGTGGCGGCGGTGGCGAGGCTGCCGACGGTCCAGCGCTGTTCGGCGCCGAGCCAGCCAACGTCGCGTGGTTGTTGGCGACCAGAGTCGCGGATCACCACTTGCATCTGGGTTTCCAGATCCTGAAAGTTCAGTTCACGATTAAGCCGATGCAAGGCGTGATCCGGGTGGGCGACGGCGACAAACTCGACATCGCTCAACTCTGCGCCGAGGTAGCCGGGAATGCTCAGCCCCGTGATTGCCAGATCGGCCACGCCTTCAAGCAGCACTTCTTCGACACCCGACAGCACTTCTTCACGTAGTCGCACCCGGCAGCCACGGCTCTGCGGCATGAACGCGGTCAACGCACGCACGATACGCGCGCTCGGATAGGCCGCGTCGACCACCAGCCGCACCTCGGCCTCCCAGCCTTGCTCCATATGATGGGCGAGGTCTTCCAGTTGACTGGCCTGTTTCACCAGTTGCCGCGAGCGGCGCAGCAACACGCCGCCGGCTTCGGTGAGCACCGCTTTACGCCCATCGATGCGCAGCAGCGGCACGCCGAGCTGGTCCTGCATGCGGGCGACGGTATAGCTCACCGACGATTGCGAACGGTGCAGGGCCTCGGCGGCCTGGGCGAATCCGCCGTGGTCGACCACGGCCTGCAATGTTCGCCATTGATCAAGGGTCACGCGGGGCGCTTTCATCATTAGCTCCTCTTGTCCTAAGCTGGCCGTCCCTCATGGAGACTGCCGAATGAAAAAATTCTGTTGTGTGCTGCTGGCGCTGCTTCCTCTGACCGCTTTTGCATACCCGATCGACGTGCAGAAAAACCTCAATGGCATGAAGATCGACTACGAAACCTACGATACCGATAACGACATCGGCTCCATCAAAGTCGTCAACTACGGTGATGTCGATGCACTCTGCAAAGCAGTGTTCAGCAATGGCCCGGAAGCGCCACGCACCCGCAGTATCGAGGTGCCGGCCGGTAAGCATAAAAACGCCACGGCCAAGTTTTCCCGCTCCATCATCAAGCTGCGCATCGAACTGAGCTGCACCCCGAAATAACACCGTATTTACCTGTGGGAGCGAGCCTGCTCGCGAAGACGTAGTGCCAGTCGACACATTCCTTGACTGACACACCGCTTTCGCGAGCAGGCTCGCTCTCACATGCTCTGGGTGCATCTAAACGAATTATTCGATGCTTTGCAGCAATTATTTGCGCTTTTTCATCGATACAACCCTGTTTAACCTTCACTCCATCGACCTACAACATTCTCGGATGGAGGCTACACACCATGTCCCGCGTTCTGATCATCGAAAGCAGCGCCCGCCAGCAAGATTCGGTATCCCGTCAACTGACCCAGACCTTCATCAGCCAGTGGAAAGCCGCGCACCCCGACGATCAGATCAGCGTGCGTGACCTCGCCGTGAACCCGGTTCCGCACCTGGACAGCAACCTGTTGGGCGGCTGGATGAAACCCGCCGAACAGCGCAGCGACAGCGAACAATCGTCGCTGGACCGCTCCAACCAGTTGACCGATGAATTGCTCGCCGCCGATGTGCTGGTGATGGCCGCGCCGATGTACAACTTCGCTATCCCGAGCACTTTGAAAGCCTGGCTCGACCACGTCCTGCGTGCCGGCGTGACCTTCAAATACACCGAAACCGGCCCGCAAGGTCTGCTCAGCGGCAAACGTGCCTACGTGCTGACCGCTCGCGGCGGGATCTACGCCGGCGGCCCGGCCGATCACCAGGAACCGTATCTGCGTCAGGTCATGGGGTTCATCGGCATCCACGACGTGACCTTCATCCACGCTGAAGGCATGAATTTGGGCGGCGACTTCCAGGAGAAGGGCTTGAATCAGGCCAACGCCAAGCTGTCCCAGGTCGCTTGATATGTTAATCGCCAGATAATCACTGGATGGTCTAGTGCTCTGGCGCAACCCCTTCAAGGTTCCACGCGCATCGAACCTCCCTTTGCACTTGTTGCTCCTGAGTGCTGTAGCCCGATTGAACGCTTTAGCGAGATCGGGCTTTTTTTTGCCTGCGATTCCCCTACCTCAAACAAATCCCCTGTAGGAGCTGCCGTAGGCTGAGATCTTTTGATCTTGTTTTTTAAAATCAAAAGATCGCAGCCTGCGGCAGCTCCTACCGGGGATTTGTGTTGGTTGCAGAATGCAAAACCCGCTATCGTCGCCGCCATTCGAAACAGAGGCGACCATGGGCTATCTACTTTTTGTCACGCTGATCCAGGCGTTTTCCTTCAGCTTGATCGGCGAATACCTGGCCGGTCATGTCGACAGTTACTTCGCCGTGCTGGTGCGCGTGGTGCTGGCCGGGCTGGTGTTTATTCCGTTGACCCGCTGGCGCTCGGTCGAACCGTCATTCATGCGCGGCATGCTGATGATCGGCGCCTTGCAGTTTGGCGTGACCTACGTCTGTCTGTACCTGAGCTTCCGCGTGCTGACGGTGCCGGAAGTGTTGCTGTTCACGATCCTCACGCCTTTGCACGTGACCCTGATCGAAGACGCGCTCAACCGGCGCTTCAATCCATGGGCGCTGGTCGCCGCGCTGGTGGCGGTGGGCGGTGCAGCGGTGATTCGTTTTGACAGCATCAACCCGGACTTCTTCATGGGTTTCCTGCTGCTGCAACTGGCCAACTTCACCTACGCCGCAGGCCAGGTGATGTACAAACATCTGGTGGCGAAACACCCGAGCGATCTGTCGCATTATCGGCGCTTCGGCTTCTTCTACCTCGGCGCGCTGGCGGTGGTATTGCCGGCATTCCTTTTGTTCGGCAAAGCCAACTTCCTGCCGGAAGCGCCGTTGCAATGGGGCGTGTTGCTGTTCCTCGGTCTGGTCTCGACAGCGTTGGGGATGTACTGGTGGAACAAAGGCGCATGCATGGTGAACGGCGGCACGCTGGCGGTGATGAACAACCTGCATGTGCCGGTGGGCTTGTTGCTGAACCTGCTGATCTGGAATCAGCATGAGGAACTGGGCAGGTTGTTCCTCGGCGGTAGCGTCATCCTCGCCGCCGTATGGATCAGCCGATTGGGCATCCGACGCACCGCATAACCCCTGTAGGAGCTGCCGCAGGCTGCGATCTTTTGATCTTTAAAGTCAAAGATCGCAGCCTGCGGCAACTCCTACATTGGGACTTTGGGTTACAGGAGGTGTTTTTGTGGCTCGGGAATGTGGGCTGAGCCGAGTACGGCTGGCAACAACCCCGAACGCAAATCGCCACCACTCGGCTGTTGATACAGACTCAACCCGAACTCCGGCAGCACCGCGAGCAGATAGTCAAAAATATCCCCCTGAATCCGCTCGTAATCGGCCCACACCGTGGTGCTGGTGAAACAGTAGATTTCCAGCGGAATACCCTGCGCCGTGGTTTGCATCTGGCGAACCATGCAGGTCATGTTCGGTTGCACCTCCGGGTGGCTCTTCAGATAGGCCAATGCATAGGCGCGAAAGGTGCCGATGTTGGTCATGCGCCGACGGTTGGCCGACATCGCCGCGACGTTGCCTTGCGCCTCGTTCCACGCCTTGAGCTCGGCTTTCTTGCGGCTCATGTAGCCGCTCAGCAGATGCACCTGGCTCAGCTTTTCCTCTTCATCGTCACGGATGAAGCGCACGCCGCTGGCGTCGATGAACAGACTGCGCTTGATCCGTCGGCCGCCGGATTGCTGCATGCCGCGCCAGTTTCTGAACGACTCGGACATCAGCCGCCACGTCGGGATCGAGACGATGGTCTTGTCGAAATTCTGCACCTTGACCGTGTGTAACGTGATGTCGACCACGTCACCGTCGGCGCCGACTTGCGGCATCTCGATCCAGTCGCCGACCCGCAGCATGTCGTTGCTGGTCAGTTGCACGCTGGCGACGAACGACAGCAGGGTGTCCTTGTAAACCAACAGAATTACCGCCGACATCGCACCCAGACCCGACAGCAGCAACAGCGGCGACCGGTCGATCAGCGTGGCGACGATGATGATCGCGCCGAACACGTACAAGACCATTTTTGCCAATTGCACGTAGCCCTTGATCGAGCGAGTGCGCGCGTGTTCGGTACGGGCGTAGATATCCAGCAGCGCGTTGAGCAAGGCGCTGACCGACAGCAGCAGGAACAGAATGGTGAACGACAGCGCGACGTTGCCAAGGAACGTCATCGCGGTTTTGCTCAGTTCTGGCACCAGGTGCAAGCCGAACTGGATGACCAGCGACGGCGTCATCTGCGCCAGGCGCTGAAACACCTTGTTGTGGCGAAAGTCGTTGATCCAGTGCAGGGAAGGCTGGCGGCCGAGCATGCGACTGGCGTGCAGGATCAGATACCGTGCCACTCGTCCGAGCACCAGCGCGATCACCAACAGCAACATCAGCGCCAGGCCGGATTGCAGAAGCGGGTGTTGTTCGAGGGTGCCCCAGAGGTCCTGGGCGTTGAGCCAGAGCTGTTTGAAATCCATAAGAGAAACGATTCTTCTGTGAGACGCGATGGGCGATTAGAGCATTTAAGCCGCTGTGTATTACCGTAAGAGACAAATCGAGCAACAAAAAAGCCACTGATTACGTCCGTTTGTATAAAGAAACTCGGCCTGAGCGCTCGAAACCGGTAACCTATGCAGCTGTTTTTTTGCATATCTTCGAGGTAGCACCCGTGTTTTCCCAATTCGCCCTGCACGAACGCCTGCTTAAAGCTGTGGCCGAGCTGAAATTTGTCGAGCCAACGCCTGTGCAAGCCGCGGCCATTCCGCTGGCGCTCCAGGGGCGTGATCTGCGGGTGACGGCGCAAACCGGTAGCGGCAAAACCGCCGCTTTCGTCCTGCCGATCCTCAATCGCCTGATCGGCCCGGCCAAGGTTCGCGTCAGCATCAAGACGCTGATCCTGCTGCCGACCCGCGAGCTGGCCCAGCAAACACTGAAGGAAGTTGAGCGTTTCTCGCAGTTCACCTTCATCAAGTCCGGCCTGATCACCGGCGGCGAAGACTTCAAGGTGCAAGCAGCGATGCTGCGCAAAGTGCCGGACATCCTCATCGGTACCCCGGGCCGGATGATCGAGCAACTGAACGCCGGCAACCTCGACCTGAAAGAAGTCGAAGTGCTGGTGCTCGACGAAGCCGACCGCATGCTCGATATGGGTTTTGCCGAAGACGTCCAGCGTCTGGTCGACGAATGCCCGAACCGTCAGCAGACCATGCTGTTCTCCGCGACCACTGGTGGTTCCGGCCTGCGCGACATGATCGGCAAGGTGCTGAACAACCCTGAGCACTTGCAGCTCAACGCAGTCAGCCAACTGAACTCGACGACCCGTCAGCAGATCATCACCGCCGACCACAACCAGCACAAAGAACAGATTGTGAACTGGCTGTTGGCCAACGAGACCTATCAGAAGGCCATCGTGTTCACCAACACCCGCGCCATGGCCGACCGTATCTACGGCCGTCTGGTGGCTCAGGAATACAAAGCGTTCGTGCTGCACGGCGAGAAAGACCAGAAGGATCGCAAGCTGGCGATCGACCGTCTGAAGCAGGGCGGCGTGAAAATTCTGGTTGCCACCGACGTGGCGGCCCGTGGTCTGGACGTTGATGGCCTGGATCTGGTGATCAACTTCGACATGCCACGCAGCGGCGACGAATACGTACACCGTATCGGTCGTACCGGCCGCGCCGGCAATGACGGTCTGGCGATCTCGCTGATCTGCCACGGCGACTGGAACCTGATGTCGAGCATCGAGCGCTATCTGAAGCAGAGCTTCGAGCGCCGCACCATCAAGGAAGTCAAAGGCACCTACGGCGGACCGAAAAAGGTCAAGGCCTCGGGCAAAGCCGTTGGCGTGAAGAAGAAAAAGACCGACGCCAAGGGCGACAAGAAGAAAACCGCCGCCAAGACGCCGACCAAGCGCAAGAGCGCCAACCGTCCCAAGCCTGACTCGTTGGTGAGCAGCGACGGCATGGCGCCGCTCAAGCGCCGCAAGCCGGCAGAGCCTGCGGCTGAGTAAGTCGTTTCAGGCACACAGAAAAAACCCGGACAGTGTCCGGGTTTTTTTATGGCCGGGATTTGTCAGCTCCCGAGTAGCCCGCTGGTGTCGGCGTCAAAGCGTTGCCTGGCTTTGTCAGCCGCCGGTTTCAACAGCGCGAGCAGCGCCGCTTCGCTGTACAACCGGGTGCCGCCTAATTCCTTGGGCGTCGGCTCGATTGGAATCAGCACATCTTCACCGTCCGCGTGCAGCCAGATCACCACAACGTGCAGTGCCGACACAAACAACACCCGCAGTTCCACGGATTTGCCGTGCAATTGCGGCGATTGCTCGGCCAGTTTCAGCGCACCGACTGTTGCGGCGGCGTGCGTCCCGTGGTTCAGCGAGGCGAACTCGACATGGCCGCGGACCTCGGCCAACTGCGCATCGGCAATCGTCACACCGTCGGCAAACACCAGGTAATGCCAGTCGCCGATCCGCGCATCGTGCAGACCTTTGCCTTGGCTCAAGTCATCGAGGCTGAGCGAATAACCGCGATAGGCTTCGCTCAGGCTGATCTTCGCCGGCGCAGCGCTGGCAAACTGGCGATTGGCACCAAAGCCTTGGGTTTGCAGTGCGGCTTGCAGCGCAGGACGCAGGGTCTGTACGCCGTTGGAAGGCGCCTTTGGATAAGTCAGTTGCATGATGTCGCCCTCCTAGTTTTTTGCGGTGAAGTAAGTGTTGGTCCAGTTGCCGCCGCCGTTGTACGAACCGGGGAACGAATTCAATGCACGCGTCGAATAGCCGTAGATCGAGTCCGCCACCAGTACGTAGTTGCCGTTGGTGCCGTAGATCGTCAGGAAGTGCGCGCCGCCGCCATACCAGGCACAACGCAGGCCGACAGGGCGGCCCATGTTGATCTGGTTCTGGATGGCCGACATCTGCAACGAACCCTGATTCATGCCGTTGTAGCTGCGCGTGGTGCGCAGGGCGGTATCCAGATAGCCGTAGACGTTGCACGGCCCCGGTTGATTGCAGCAGTTGCGGTTGAGCTCCGAGCTGGCAACACCGCACTGAGTCCAGTTCCCTGTGCCGTAATAGTTGCCGACCGAAGCGGAAACGGCCGCCCAGCACCAGTTGGTCTGGGTTTGTTGCTGCATGCTGAAGTTGAGGCTGCTGGCAGCCAATGCGCTAGCGTGTTCAGCGGCTTCGACCTCGATCAGTTGCGCGTCGAGCAGATGGCCGACAAGACACCTTGGCAGGGTTTCGCCAGTAAATCGGGTTGCTTCATTGGTTAACATTTTTTCAATCCTCCATGAGTGAAAACAAGCGTCCAGCTTGTGTGGGTGTTGCGCTGTTGCTGAGCGATCGGTGTTCAACGGTTGCCATCTTCGATGGCCGGTGCCGATCTCCTTGCTCGAAGTAACCGTAGTCATGGATATGCGTTTGTGCAAATAAATAAATGCATTTATGCATTTTCAGGGTCAAAAGGTCGCAACCTTCGGCAGGTCCTACAGGGCGATGTAGGACCTGCCGAAGGCTGCGATCTTTTGATTTTGCTGTTAGCCCTCGGTCTTCTTCTCTGCGGAATCCAGCTCTTTCAACCGCTGATCAATCAACTGGCACTTGTCCGGCAAATCCGCACTGGCGGTGCCCAGATCCATCTTCTGTAGTTCTGCGTTGATTTCCTTGGCCTTGGTCGGGTTCTGCTCGGTGAGCTTGGCGACTTCCTTGGCCAATTGTTCACGTTTGGCGGTGGCCTCTTCTGGCGTACAGGCCCAGACGGGCAGGGCGCAGGCGAGGGTGGCGGCGAGGGTCAGTTTGATCAGGGTTTTCATGGGATGGGCCTCAGTTCCGGTTAAGGCGGGTTAACCGGTTGAGGCCTTTAAGCGGGCAAAAGTTCAGTAATGTCGGGGCATCAACGACCCTGGCAACAATTGGATTTTGTCGCTCCCTCATAGCGGTCATGGTGCCGAACCCATTCCATGATCTCGTCCTCATTTCTGCCTTTCGGCGTGAGGTCGAGAAAGTTGTAGGCCCCGACCAACATGTCCAGTCCTCGGGCGTAGGTTGAGTAGGTGTGGAAAATCTCACCGTTGTCATTGCGATAAAACACACTCAGCCCCGGCATTTCTTCCTCGGCGCTGTCAGTTTTTTCGTAGTTGTACGTAGCCTTTCCGGCCTCTGCGTCCTCAGCCTTGGCGCACACGCCAAAGTCGTAGTTAAAATCGGAATCGGCTGACGACAGCCAATCGAACTTCCAGCCCATCCGCCGTTTAAAGTCCTGAAATTCGTTGAATGGCGCGTGAGAAACCGCAACCACCGCAATATCGTGATGCGCCAGATGTTGATTGGCGCCGTCGATGTGGTCGCTGAGGAACGAACAACCCGGGCAACCTTCTTCCCAGTCCTTGGCAAACATGAAGTGGTAAACCACCAACTGACTGTGTTCGCCGAACAGATCGGCCAGCCTCATTTCAGTGTCTGGGCCCTGGAAGCGGTAGTCCTTGTCGACTCTCACCCATGGCAGCGCGCGCCGTTCGGCGCTGAGGCGATCACGTTCCCTGGTGAACGCTTTTTCGTTGGCCAAGTGTTGTTTGCGGGCGGCGAGCCATTCTTCGCGCGACACCACCGGATGATTCTCAACGTTCATGATGATTTCTCCTGCGGGTTGAAACCGTCTGTTTCAGACTAGTCGTTTAACCCTCAGGCCAATCGACAGACCGCCGGTCGGTCGCTGGTAACAATGCGGCTGAACGGCTGCGCAAGGCTCCGGTCACAACCTATGTATGCGCCATTAATCACGCGCACCGGAGGTTGAATCAGGATGACGACTTATAACTGGGATTTGATTGAGCGCTTGCTGCACGAGGTGCAGAACAGCGCGGGCCACAGTTTTGCCCCTCGCGCGTATGCCGAGGACTATGCAGCGGAGAAAGCCAGCGCCGGCGAGCCGATCGAGAATCTGGATCATCTGAAAACGCTGGCCTGCGATTATGAAAGGTTGCTGCTCTTGCGCGGCTATATCGCACCGCGTCCGGATGAAGAGGGCAGCACGGGAAACAATTTTGTGCTGACGGCGCGTGGATCGAGCTTGTTGAGCCTGATCGACAGCAGCATTCCTGGCAATGATCACCCGCGTCAGGTGCTGGATGAGCAGGCCGATGCGCTGGATGAGTCGACGTTTGATGTGGTGGCCTCCAAAGCCCAAATCGCCTGATCCCAGAGGATCCTGTAGGAGCAAAGCTTGCTCGCGAAAGCGCCATCAAATTCAATAGTTTCATTGAATGACACGCCGCTTTCGCAAAAAAGCTTTGCTCCTGCAGATCGCTGGATTACGGGGATTTGCTGGCTTTCAGACACTTGAGGTCATTAAAGTCCTTGCGTACGCCATCAATCTTCTTCAACAACCGCTGACGCTGTTGCGGCGTACTTTCCGCCATCAGGTCGACCGCCAGCGCGCGTGCTTGCGCTTCGGTGTTGGCGTAGGCCTTCTGGTATTCCGGTGTCCATAAACGTTCGCGATTAACCAGAAGCGTCTCGATTCTCTGTGGGAATTCAGGGCTCTTGCGCTGTGCAACCGCGGCACTGAATTGCTTCTGCCAATGCGCACGGTTGGCGATCCACTGGGTGTTTTGATCGCCCAACGCTGTTGACCATGCCATCACGCGTTGTTCCTGGGTCGCGCTCAAAGGCCCGAGCCAGTCATTCAAGCGTTTAACCATGCGTGCGCCGCGCTCGGCGATTTGTTCTGTCAGTGGCGGATTGACGTAATCCTGCTGACGCTTGCGCAGATCCTTGGCAAACGCGTCATTCATCTCGGCAACCTGTTTGTCATCCAGCCCTTGCAGCAGTTCGATTGCCGAAGGGGTGATTGCCTGGGCGGTTTCGGCGATGGCTTGTTTGGCTTCCGCAGTACGCGCCTGGAGCGCGGCGTCGGTTACCTGATTGGTTTCGACCATGGTCTGCAAACGATCCAGCCAATCCAGATAACCCGGCAGTTGCGTGGTGCAGTGCCAGCTCAGGTGTTCCTTGAGGCGTTCGTTGAACCAGTCTTTTTGCTCGCCATGCATATCCACATAGTCGCTGAGCGTCCAGGGAATGATCACGTCGAGGTTACGGTAGGCCAGCCCGACGCGACTGCAAGCGCCGAGGGCGAGGGTGAACAACAGCAGAGCGGCAATGTGCTTGAACCAGCGAGACATGAGCGAATCCTTGCGGTGGCCTGGCTTCGAAGATCTGATTCTTATGTGATGCAGGATGCGCGCGGCAGTTCAGCCAATCAATAGAATGCGCGTACGGCCTTGAGGGTGACGAGGCCGTCACACTGGCTGTTGTGCCCGGAATAGGCCGAGCAATCGCTGCCGCTGAGGCTGGAGTTGCTGTAGATCAAGTCGAGATCGACGCCCATGAACGGTCGTGACAATTGCACTGACCAATCGGTGAAGCTGCTGACATAACCACCGTCCACCGCTACCGGAGTGTTCAGTTGATGGGTGGTGTATTTCATGCTGACACCGATGCCGAACGGCTGGTTACCGCCAAGGTCGGCGAACAAGGTGTTGTTCTGTTTATCCGGATCGTTGCTCAAAGCCACGCCGAAGCGGCTGCCGAGCAGCGTCAGGCCACCGAACAGTTCCTGGCTGTCGAGGGTTTCGACGCTCGGGTAGCTGTAGTGGATCATCCCGACTTCATAGCCAAGGGTTTGATCGAAGGGCTGTTTAAAGCCGACGTAGGAATCTATTTCGAGGTTTTTGCCTGGCGTGATACCCATGCTCGGTGCGTACTGGCCGACATAGAGGCCGCTGTCGTGGCTCAGGTCGAGACCGCCGTGGAACGAGCCGGCCGCCGCCGGTTTGACCAGACCCTGGGCCATGCTGCGCGTCGGCGTGGTGCCGAGTTTGAGGTCGAAATCGCCGAGTTCACGCTGGAAAATTTGCGCGTGCGCGGTCGTGCCTGTCAGCAGGCCTACGAGCAATAAACAGGAAGTTTTGCGCATGCGTCACTCCATGAACAGCGAGCACAGGCCGGTGAGCCTGTTGAAACGCTTGATCTAGACGCGTGCAAGGATACCGGCGAATGATCGGCATTGATGGCCGTTCGTCGATTTACAAGGATTTTTGTTTAAAACGGGAGGGGATTGCGCGGTGCCAGTCCAGACGCTTCGAAGCTCAAAGCGCCTCTGGACGGGTGTAAAACCGGGTGTTACTTTTTGCCCAGGCTAATCTGCTTGGACGGGCCGAACGTCTGGCCACTGACGCCTTTGGCAATTTGCTGGATCTCGCCGCCGGACTTGAGGAACGCTGCGATCTGATCGTTGATCGATTCGCTGGTTTCAACGGCTGGAGCTGGCTTTGCTTTGCTGGTGGATGCTTTTACACGCATGGCGGCCATTAACCTGTAGAAAAGTAACTCGGCCAGGCATCGTACAGTAATAACTTGACAATTGCTTGGTAAATATCCCCCGGAATAACCCACCGCGTTGCTGCATTATTCTCGATTCAATATTCGCAATATCCGCCTAACCTGCTGTTTTAAATAACAACATTTATGTTCTGAAGCGCAGGCATGAGCTGAAATCACCCCTTGCGTCGGTCTGACGAGCGGCACCTTGGGCATCGCCCACCAAGGAAAATCACAGCGTCGCGCAGAATTTCCACAGCGCAAGGAACTGCCAGCCAACGTTCCCGGCAAAAACGGGTAGAATGCCGCCCACGTAATGAGGGTTCTGGAAATGGCTTTAGTCGGGCGTTACAACAGTTTGCAAGTGGTTAAACACACTAACTTCGGTTTATATCTGGACGGCGGTGCCGACGGCGAAATTCTTTTGCCCAACCGTTATATCCCTAAAGATATTCCCAGCGAAGATGAAGATTGGCTCAACGTTTTTGTTTATCTGGACAGCGAAGACAAACTTCTCGCCACCACAGAAAAACCAAAAGTACAGGTCGGCGAATTTGCCAGTCTGAAAGTTGTTGAAGTCAACAGCATCGGTGTGTTCCTCGATTGGGGGCTGCCGAAGGATCTGTTGCTGCCGTATTCCGAAGAAAAACGCCAGATGACCGCTGGCGAGTACTGCGTGGTGCACGTCTACCTCGACAAACACACCCGCCGCATCACCGCGACGGCGCGTCTGGATCGCTACCTCGACAAGACCCCGGCCAATTACAGCCAGGGCCAGGAAGTTGACCTGCTGGTTGCCGAAGCCACTGACATGGGTTTCAAGGCGATCATCAACAACAAGCACTGGGGTTTGATCCACAAGAACGAAATCTTCAAGTTCATGCGTGCCGGCATGATCGAGAAAGGCTTCATCAAGGAAGTGCGCGCCGACGGCAAGATTGCCCTTAGCCTGCAACCGGTAGGTCAGGAAGCAGCCAGCAGCCTGAACTCGAAGATCCTCGCCAAGTTGCGCGAGAATGACGGTTCGTTGCCGGTCAGCGACAAAAGCGATCCGGCGTTGATCAGCAGCCTGTTCGGCGTCAGCAAGGGCAACTTCAAGAAGGCCATCGGTTCGCTGTACAAGGAAGGCAAGATCGTCATTCACGCGGATCGCATTGAACTAAGCTGATGCGCACCGGCCCCATGTAGGAGCTGCCGCAGGCTGCGATCTGTTGATCTGGTTTATAAGATCAAGGTCAAAAAGATCGCAGCCTGCGGCAGCTCCTACATTGAGGGCTGTGTGATGAAAAGAATGCTGATGGCTTACGTGGCCACGCTGGTGACGTTTCTTCTGCTTGATGGCATCTGGCTCGGCCTGTTGATGGCGCCGACCTATCGCGAACTGCTCGGTTCGCTGATGCTCGAAAAACCGCTGCTGGTGCCCGCAGCGGTTTTTTATTGCCTGTATGTTTTTGGTTGTGTGCAGTTCGTGGTGCTGCCGGCGCTGAGCTGGCAGCGCGCGGCGAAGATGGGCGCGTTGTTGGGGCTGGTAGCGTATGGCACGTATGACCTGACCAATTGGGCGACGTTGCGCGGCTGGTCGGTGCAGGTGACGGTGCTGGATTGGGCTTGGGGCACGTTTGCCACTGCTGTGGCGTGTACCGTCGGGTTTTTGGTAGCGAAACGGTTTGGCAGGTCTGATCTGTAACGCGTGTTGGCAGTACCGGCCTCTTCGCGAGCAGGCTCGCTCCCACAGGGAAACGCGATCAAACTGTGGGAGCGAGCCTGCTCGCGATTGGCGGCGCAGCCGACAGCCATTCAGCGCTGACGCCACTGACGAACTAAATGTCTTTTCCAGACGGCTTTTTCCGCCCGAGTCATTGATAATCCTCGACACTGATTTCTGACCATTGGATGGCCTGCCATGTTGTGTGTGTTCGAGGTGTTGCGGTGAGTATCGAGCGGCGTAATGCCGACAGTTTTGCCTTGCAGGTGATGGTCGGCCTCTGCCTGATCTGGGGCGTGCAGCAAGTAATGATCAAATGGGCGGCGCCGGACATTGCACCGGTGATGCAAGCGGCGGCGCGCTCGGGGATTTCCGCGCTACTGGTCGGGTTGCTGATCTGCTGGAAGGGCGGCTGGGATCAGGTTGGCAATACCTGGCGCGGCGGCTTGCTGGCCGGTGCGCTGTTCGGTCTGGAATTCTTCTTCATCTCTGAAGGCTTGCAACTGACCACGGCTGCGCACATGTCGGTGTTCCTCTACACCGCGCCGATCTTCACCGCATTGGGCGTGCATTTTCTATTGGCCAGCGAACGCCTGCGACCTTTGCAATGGCTGGGCATTCTGCTCGCGTTCATCGGTATCGCGATTGCCTTTGCCGGAGGTGTGTCGTGGGACAACCTTGACCGGCGCATGTTGCTGGGCGATGCCTTTGGCGTGCTGGCCGGCGCCTGCTGGGGCGCAACCACGGTAGTGGTGCGCGCTTCGCGTCTGTCGGACGCGCCGGTGACGTTGACCCTGTTTTATCAATTGATTGTCGGTTTTGTCGGCCTGCTGTTGATCGCATTGTTCAGTGGTCAGATCAGCCACGTCAGCCTGACCACCATGGCGGTGGCCAGTGTGCTGTTCCAGGGGCTGGTGGTGTCGTTCTTCAGTTACCTGGTCTGGTTCTGGCTGCTGCGGCGTTATCTGGCGGCGAATCTGGCGGTGTTTTCGTTCATGACCCCGCTGTTCGGCGTGACCTTCGGCGTCTTGCTGCTGGGCGAGCAGTTGAGTCTGAACTTCGTGATCGGCGCCGTGTTGGTGTTGCTCGGCATCACGTTTGTCAGCGCCGAGCAATGGGTACGTCGACGTTTGCGCAAGGCGCTCGGCCAGCAGTAACCGACTGCATTGCCAGGCCGCCGGCAATCAGCAAGCCGCTGCCGGCGATCAGCAAGGCCGGGTGCAGGCTTGCGCTGTAATGAGTGCTCAGCGCAGCCAAGAGCGGGCCGCTGAGCTGGCCGACGGCGAAGCAGGCGGTGAGCATGCCGGCATTACGTTGTGTGGCGTGGGGCGCCAGTTCCCGCGAGCGTTGCATGACCAGTTGCATGCAGGCCAGGAATGGCGTGCCGCAGAGGATTACGCCGAGTGCCAGGCCCCAACCGCTGCTCAGCAGGCAGGCAAAAACACCGGCCGCTTGCAGCCACAACGTCGCCATCAACCAGTGACGCGTGGTCTGCGGATCGTGGCGGCGCAGGCTCACCAATAGCACCCCGATGGCCGCGCACAGGCCGAAGCTCGGCCAGAACAGATCTGCCTGCCATTGCCCGTGAAATTGCGCGTTGGCCATCTGTGACAGGAACGTTGCCGGGATGATGTAGCCGACGCCGTACAGGGCGTAGATCACCGCCAGCCGAGCGATGCCACGATTCGACGGACTGACGGCCACTGCCGCAACTGCCTTGGTGGCAACTGGTTGCGGCAGGAGGCGCCAGACCCCCAGCATCATCACCAATGCGGCTGCTGCATAAATCAGCCACAGCGTCGCGGACGTCTGGTTCAGCAGATGTGAGACCAGCGCCAGCAACCCCGTCAGAAAAATCCCCATTCCCGGCCCGGCAAATACCAGCGCCCCAAGTCGTGGACGACCCGCTGCCGCAGCCAGCGGCTGACTCAGCGTCGTAATCATCACCACCACCCAGGCACTCGCGACCCCAGTACCGAAGCGCAGCAGCAGATGCGACCAAAACCCATTGGCCCAGAACGACGCCAGTGTCAGTAACACGCACAACCACAAGCCGCCATGCAGGCGTCGCTGCACTTGCTGAGGACGGCGCGCGAACATCGCCTCCACTGCGCCAATCAGATAACCGAGGTAGTTGGCCGCCGCAATCAGACCGGCGGCCGTCAGGTCGAACTGGCCTTCGCTGAGCAGGTGTGGCATTTGCGGTGTGAGGGCGAAACGGCCGATACCCATGGCCAGCATCAGGGCCACGAAGCAGGCGGATAAGCGAATGACGGGTGACATGGTGCGAATTCCGTAAGGGCTTCAATGACCATTAGGCTAGGACTGATTGACTTTCTTTAAAATTGAATAATAGTGAGTAACTTGTTCTGTTATGGAGAAAGCTTGTGGAATTCAGCCAACTGCGGATTTTTCAGGCCGTGGCCGAGGAAGGCTCGATCACCCGTGCTGCCGAACGTTTGCATCGGGTGCCGTCGAATCTGTCGACGCGGCTCAAACAGCTGGAAGAGCAACTGGGTGTCGAATTGTTCGTCCGTGAACGTCAGCGTTTGCAGTTGTCGCCTGCGGGAAAAGTCCTGCTGGACTACACCGGCAAGTTGTTCGCGTTGCGTGATCAGGCCAGTGCGGCAGTGATGGGCGGGCAGCCGGCGGGGGATTTCGTGCTGGGTACCATGTACAGCACGGCGGCGATCCATTTGCCGGCGTTGCTGGCGCGCTATCACAAGCAGTATCCGGCGGTGAATCTGCAAGTGCAGTCGGCACCCAGTGGGGAGTTGCTCGAAGGCCTGCTGACCGGGCGCCTTGATGCCGCACTGGTCGATGGCCCGCTGGAGTTGGCCGGCCTCGATGGCGTGCCGTTGTGCGAGGAGCGACTGGTGCTGATCACTGAAATTGATCATCCGCCGGTTCGCAGCGCCCGAGATGTAGAAGGGCGTTCGGTGTTCACTTTCCGCCGGGGCTGCTCCTATCGCATGCGCCTCGAAGCCTGGTTTGCGCATTACCACGCGGCAATGGGTCGGGCGATGGAGATCGAGTCGTATCAGGGCATGCTTGCCTGCGTGATTGCCGGCAGCGGCGTGGCGCTAATGTCCGAGTCGATGCTCGCCAGTCTGCCGGGGCGCGACAGTGTCGCAGTGCATCCGTTGGCCGAACCATTTGTGGGTGCGACAACGTGGCTCATGTGGCGCAAAGGCATGGTCGGCGCCAACCTCAATGCCTGGGTTGAGGTGCAACAAGCTGTCTATCCTGCGGCTCAGATCGAAACCCGCGAAACCGCCTGAACCAATGCCGGCGAACTCTGTTCAATTCAGTAACAGATCATTGCGGATTTGGCCGAGCATTGCGTAGGACTTCGGACTATTATCAGTGCGAAGCGGCCTCAGAATTCCGGCCGCTCAGCACCACCCTGAAGGGGGCATGACGATGAAAGAGAAAATTCAAAACTGGCTGCACGATTTAGGTGTTGCCCTTGGCTTGATCGAACCGCCTCTGCAACCTGTACCGATCCGCACCGATGACGAGCAGCGTCGGCGCCAGCCTCGTCGGCGGTAGGCACACGTAAGCATCAGGTGAATGGGGTTATTTGTGGCGAGGGGATTTATCCCCGTTGGGCTGCGCAGCAGCCCCATTCGCAGCAATCACATTCTTACAGGTCGAACCGGGTTTAATAGTTTTGGGGCTGCTTCGCACCCCAACGGGGCGGTGCGACGGTTCGCTGAATCCCCTCGCCACGGGGATCTCCAACATCCTGAGGGATGTATTTGGCATTCCTTCTCAATGCTGTCCAATCTCAATTAAAAACCGACTCAAGTCATTCGCGGTCTTCGCGGTCTTGAGCATGCGGTCCTCTTCTGCGGTGAACGCCGTCAGTCCGAATTCATCTTCAAGATGAAAGATCAGATCCTCGATATCCGCTTTTTCCAATCCCAACTGCACCAGGCTGGTGTGGTCATTGAATTCGCGGTTTTCCAGCAGGCGCCGGATGAATCGGTGCACGGCGGCACGCACGGCAGCTCTTCTCATGACAAATAATTCATTGTTGTTTCGACTGATTACAGCAGGCCTCAGGCGTGTCTGCGCAACCATTCGTCAATCATCGAGCGCAAACGTCCACCGGAGAAACTGCCGAAATGCCCGCCATGCACCGTCCGAATCGGTAACGCCTGTAAACGGCGCAAACTGGCCGCGTAGTCATCCAGATTGGAATGGTAGGCGTCCTCGATCAACGGCCCGTCGTAAATGATATCGCCGCTGAACAGGGTTTCAGTCGCCGCTTCATACAGGCTGATACCACCCGGCGAATGGCCCGGCGTGTGCAGCACCTGCAGCGTGCGATTGCCCAGATCGAGCACATCACCGTCCTCGACGAAACCGGTCGCCGGCGCAGCCTTGACCCGGTATTCGGCGTAGCACAACGGGCAATCCGGGTGCGCCTCAAACATGTCATCGCCGACGAACGCACGGCTCAAATCATTCTCACCGTCGGGCGCCGCAAGAATGTCCGCTTCGGCGCGATGCACCAGCCGTTCAGCAAATTCATGATGACCGGCGATATGGTCGAAGTGGCAATGACTGGCGACTGCCACCAGTGGTCGTCCGGTAATCCATGGCAATTGTTCGCGCAGGCTGACCAGCCCCGAACCGCTGTCGAGCAACAGGTCTTTGTCGCGTCCCTGAACGTGCCAAAGGTTGCAGCGGTAGAACGGGCGAATGTACGGCTCGTGAATCAGCCGAATGCCATCGCTCAGGTGTTGCACTTCAAACCACTGATCGCGAGAAACGATCTTCATAAATCATTTTCTCCAGACGAAAAAAACGGGTGTGGCAACCGACGCCACACCCGTCGAAGAAAGCATCAAGTCGTTACATCAAAGCTTAGATCGCACTCGCCACCGTCGCCGGGCGAGGGGAGACCAGACTCACCACCACAAAACTCACCAGACTTACGGCCAGGCTGTAGTAGATCGGTGTGTTGGCATCCAGGCCGTCCTTGAACATGAACAGCAGCGCGGTGGCGAAACCCAGGCCCATGCTGGCGATGGCGCCGGCAGTGGTCGCGCGTTTCCAGAAGATCGCCCCGATCAGCGGGATCAGCATGCCGCCCACCAGCAGGTTATAGGCCAGGGTCAGAGCGCTGATGACGTCGTTCACCACCAGCGCGATGCCCAGCACGACGACGCCGGTCAGCAGGGTGAACAGGCGGTTGATGCGCAGGCTCGACTGTTTACCGCCGCGCAGTTTCGGCAGCAGGTCTTCGGTCAGAGTGGTGGCCGCCGCCAGCAGGCCGGCGCTGGCGGTGGACATCATCGCGGCCAGTGCAGCAGCGATCACCAGACCACGGATGCCGTCCGGCAGCGACAGTTTGACGATGGCGGCAAAGGCGTTGTTGACGTTGTCCAGATCCGGGATCAGTACGTGTGCTGCCATGCCGATCAGGGCGCAGGCCAGACCGTAGAGGATGCAGTAGACACCTGCGAAGCTGCCGGCGTATTTGGCGACTTTTTCATTCTTGACGGTGAACACCCGTTGCCAGATGTCCTGGCCGATCAGGATGCCGAAGAAGTAGATCATGAAATAGGTGATGATCGTGTCCCAGCCGATGGTGGTGAAGTTGAAGGCGGCTGCCGGCAGCTTCAGCACCAGTTCGTCCCAACCGCCAACGCGGTACAGGCAGATCGGCAACAGGATGAACATCAGGCCTACGGTCTTGATCACGAACTGGACGATGTCGGTCAGGGTCAGCGACCACATGCCGCCGATGGCCGAGTAGATCACCACCACGCCACCGCCGAGCAATACCGACACCCAGAACGGCAGACCGAACAGCACTTGCAACACAGTGCCGATGGCGAGGATCGAGGTCACGCCGATCATCAGTGCGTAGGCCAGCATGATCGCCGCGCTCGCCGAGCGAGCCATCGGGTTGTAGCGTTTTTCCAGCACCTGGGTAACGGTGTAGATCTTCAATTTCAGCAGTGGTTTGGCGAGGAACAGGTTCAGCGCAACGATGCCGCAACCCAATGCTGCGCACAGCCAGAAACCGGAGATGCCATGCACATAACCCAGACGCACGGTGCCGACGGTGGACGCGCCACCCAGTACGGTCGCGGCCATGGTGCCCATGTACAAGGTCGGGCCGAGGTTACGACCGGCAACCAGAAAGTCTTCGTTGGTCTTGGCCTTGCGCATGCCGTAATAGCCAAGAATCAACATCGCGGCGGCGTAGATGAGTACGACGAATAAATCCAAAGCCATGATGGCGTGTCTCCGATTGTCTTTTTTATGTTGAGGCCAAATTCGATTTCTGTAGGAGCAAGGCTTGCCCGCGACAGGCGCGCCGCGTTCTATCAGGCTGACCGCGTTATCGTTTTTCGCGGGCGAGCCTTGCTCCTACAGGTCATGCGTAAATCAGGCGGCCTGGCGCAGTTCAGGTTTTTCCAGGGCTTGGCTGCGGGCATCCTTCGGGCCGAACACTTCGCGCGGTTCCGGGAACAGGCTCAACAGCGTCAGGTACACCACCGAAGCCAGGCCCAGGGTCACCGGCAAACTGATGTCGATGCCACCCGCCATCTCGCCCAGTGGGCCGACAAATTGCCCCGGCAGATTGACGAAGCACAGGCCGACTGCCGCACTCGGGATCCACGCGCCCAGACCACGCCAGTTCCAGCCGTGGCTGAACCAGTAGCGTCCGCCTTGTTCGCCGCGAGTAAACACTTGCAGGTCATCCGGGCAGTAGAAGCCGCGACGCACCAGCAGACCGATGATCATGATCACCATCCATGGCGTAGTGCAGGTGATGATCAGCACCGCGAAGGTCGACACGCTCTGCACCAGGTTCGCTGCAAAGCGCCCGATAAAGATGAAGGCAATCGACAGTACGCCGATCAGCAGCGTCGCTTTCACGCGGGACAGCACGCGCGGGAACACGCTGGACATGTCCAGCCCGGTGCCATACAGCGAGGTGGTGCCGGTCGACATGCCGCCGATCACCGCAATCAGGCACACCGGCAGGAAGAACCAGCTTGGCGACACCGCCAGCAAACCACCGACATAGTTGTTCGCCGCGATGTAGTCCGGTGCCTTGATCGCGACGATGGTCGCCGTGGTCAGGCCGAACAGGAACGGGATGAACGTAGCGATCTGCGACAGCACAACCGCCGCCATGATGCGTTGCTTGGAAGTTTCACGCGGGATGTAACGCGACCAGTCGCCGAGGAACGCCCCGAAGGAAATCGGGTTGCTCATCGCCACCAGCGCAGCGCCGATGAACGCCGCCCAGAAGCCTGGCTGACCGAGGCTGACGGTGCCAGCGTAGTGCGCGTCGAAAGGACCGGCGAAGGCGAAGATGCCCAGCAGGAACAACAGGCTGGCGCTCCACACCGCGATCTTGTTCACCCACAGCAAAAAGCGGAAGCCGTAGATGCACACGGTCAGCACCAGGATCGCGAACAGGCCGTAGGCCAGGCCCAGGGTCAGGTCGGTTTCCGGCAGACCGATCAGGCGTTTCGCACCACCGATCAGCGCATCCCCCGAACTCCACACCGAGAGCGAGAAAAACGCGATAGCGGTCAACAGCGACAGGAACGAGCCGACGATCCGCCCGTGCACGCCGAAGTGCGCACCGGACGACACGGCGTTGTTGGTGCCGTTGAGCGGGCCGAACAGGCCCATCGGTGCGAGGATCAGCGAGCCGAGCAACACGCCCGACACAATCGCCCAGACGCCGGCCTGAAAAGACAGACCGAACAGCACCGGGAAACTGCCGAGCACGGCGGTGGCAAAGGTATTCGAACCACCGAAGATCATCCGGAACAAATCCGTCGGGCCTGCGGTGCGTTCGTTGTCCGGGATCTGCTCGACCCCGTGGGTTTCAATTTGCGTAAGGCTTTGGTCGTTGTTGTTGTTATTCATGATCTGCTCCGATCATAAAGGCGCGTTCATCGTGCGTGAACGTCACCTGTCTTGGCTAAGGGGATGGCAGCCCTTCCGGCATTGCGGATAAATGTTCGTGGCAGGCCAGCCAATGGCCTTGTTGTTCTAGGCTCGACGCTTGTTTCTTGAAAACAATCGTCTCGCGCTCCTGGCTGAAGTGTTGCTCCCCTTGCATGCGCAGCTCGGTGGCCACGTCATGGATGAAAATCGCCACGTCACCTTGCAGGCTGACGAAGGCGTTGCTCGAGGTGCACGAGAGCACCTCGAAGCCATCCTCGGCGCGCCAGTTGTCCCACAAGGCCTGATAGGCATCGCGCGACAGCAAAGGCTGTTCGAGGGTGTAGAAGACGAAGCTCGCGTCGGTGCTGAATGCACCGAAGTAAGCGTCGCGATCGTTACGGGCGAAGGCGGCTACCAGCTCGGCGGCCGCGTGCAAAACCTGATCACGTTCGTTCATGACCCAACCCTCAGCGGTGGACCACGCCTGGCAGTACGCAGAGCATTTCGTACAGCAGGTTGGCGGCCAGCAGCGAGGTGTTACCGGTGGTGTCGTAAGCGGGCGAGACTTCTACCAGATCGCAACCGATCAGGTCGAGGCCTTGGCAGCCACGGACGATTTCAATCGCCTGAATGGTCGTCAGACCACCGATTTCCGGGGTGCCAGTGCCTGGCGCCCAGGCCGGGTCGATGCCGTCGATGTCGAAGCTCAGGTACACCGGACCGCCGCCGACTTTCTCGCGGACTTCGGCCATCAACGGCGCCAGCGACTTGTGCCAGCACTCTTCGGCCTGCACCACGCGGAAGCCCTGATCGCGGCTCCAGTTGAAGTCATCGGCGGTGTAGCCCTGCGCACGCAGACCAATTTGCACGACGCGGTTGCAGTCCAGCAGGCCTTCTTCGACGGCGCGACGGAAGGTCGTACCGTGAGCGATTTTCTCCCCGAACATGTGATCGTTGACGTCAGCGTGGGCATCGATGTGTACCAGACCGACCTTGCCGTGCTTTTTATGAATGGCACGCAGGATCGGCAGGGTGATGGTGTGGTCGCCACCCAGGGTCATCGGGATCACGTTGTGCTCGAGGATGTTGTCGTAGGCTTCTTCGATGATGCGCACGGCGTCGAGCAGGTTGAAGGTGTTGATCGCCACGTCACCGATGTCGGCCACCGCCAGCGAGTCGAACGGCGCAGCGCCGGTGGCCATGTTGTACGGGCGAATCATCACCGATTCGGTGCGGATGTCGCGTGGCCCGAAGCGTGTGCCCGGGCGCAGCGAAGTACCGATGTCCAGTGGCACGCCAACGAAGGCAGCGTCCAGACCGGCAGCAGTGGGTACGTGTGGGAGTCGGAGCATGGTGGCGATGCCGCCGAAGCGCGGCATTTCGTTGCCGCCCAGTGGTTGGTGAAGAATCTTGTCCACGGGTAAGGCCTCATCGTCTTTGTTTTATTTATGTCGGCGCACCGTTCAGCAAAGGTTCGGACGCCGCTGTGGGGCCGATAATGCGAAATGTAGTGCGGCGAAAGAATCGCTACGGACAAAAACTTAGTTCAGATTTTTCTAAACTAATGGTGGTGGGCGGATTAGACTTTGCGCTCTTGGGATTCTGGCCTGGCTGAACAATGACGCGCCTCACCGCAGCCCTCTCCCAGAGGGAGAGGGGGCCGACCGAGTTGTTGGCGGAATCTGCATCGACCTGAAAAATCGAGTCGAACTCAGGATTTGAAAGCCTTGGAGATCAGCTCCCTCTCCTCGGGGAGAGGGCTGGGGTGAGCGGCTTTTCCTATAGACACACAGTGGCAAAGCCTGGAGTAGACATGGCCAACGCTTTACCCGACCTGAAACTATTACGCATCTTCGTCAGCGTCGTGCGCCATCAGGGTTTCGCCAACGCGCAGCAGGAACTCAACCTGTCGACCTCGGCGATCAGCACCTACATGAGCCAGCTCGAAGCCGCGCTTGGGCTGGTGCTGTGCCATCGCGGGCGTGGCGGGTTCAGCCTGACCAGCAAAGGTGAACTGTTCCATCAGGAAACCCTGCGCCTGCTCGCCGAACTCGAAGGCTTCGAGCAATACGCCGCCGCGCTCAAGGGCGAACTGCGCGGCACGCTCAACCTCGGCGTGATCGACTCCACGGTCAGCGACAAGGCCCTGCCGTTCGCCGAAGCCATCGGCGCCTACAGCCAGGAACACCCGGCGGTGCATTTGCATTTGTCGGTGATGAGCCCGTATGAGCTGCAACTCGGTGTGCAGGACAACCGCCTCGATCTGGCCATCGGCGCGTTTTCCACGCGCATGAGCGGTCTGGTCTACATGCCGCTGTACCGTGAGCAGCACTGGTTGTATTGCAGTAGTCGGCATCCATTGTTCAATGAACGGCGCATTCCAGAGCAGGTCATCACTCAGCAACGCATGGTCGGGCGCGGTTACTGGAGCCAGGCGGAACTCGCCCGGCACGGCTTCAAACACAGCGCCGCGACCGTGGAAAGTATGGAGGCGCAGCTGATTCTGGTGCTGTCCGGGGCCTATATCGGTTATCTGCCGGAGCACTACGCTCAGGCATGGGCCGACAAGGGTGATTTGCGGGTTTTGTTGCCAGCGACATTTGGCTATCAGGCACCGTTTTCGATGATCATGCGCCGCGGTCGTAGCCGTGAGCCGCTGATCCAGACCTTCCGTGATTTGCTCAAAGCACAGCTCAATCAGGCCTAAGAACGATGCCCAGAATTCAATGCCCGCGCTGCCTGCGCCCACAAACCCATTGCCTGTGCCCGCTGATCCCGAGCCTCGACAGCCGCACACGGGTGCTGCTGTTGCAGCATCCGAGCGAGGTCAATCATGCGTTGAATACGGCGCGGTTGGCGGCACTCGGGTTGACCAATGCCGAACTGATTGTCGGTGAAGTGTTCGAGGATTTGCCGACGTTGCTGAACCGGCCGGGGTATCGGGCGCGGTTGTTGTTCCCGGCGGACGATGCGCAGCCGATGCAGGCTTACACCGAATCTGCTGAGCCGCTGTTGCTGGTCGTGCCGGACGGCACGTGGCGCAAGGCGCGCAAGATGCTGCACCTCAATCCGCTGCTGGCGGCGTTGCCACGGGTGACGCTGACCGAGGGGGGCATATCGCGCTATCGATTGCGCAAGGCTCCGGGGCCGGGAGCGTTGTCGACAATTGAGGCGATTGTGCAGGCGCTGGAAACTCTCGAAGCGCCGACGACGTTTGCGCCGTTGCTGAAGCCGTTCGAGGCATTGATCGAGGGGCAGATTGCGGCGATGGGGGAGGAGACCTTTCAGCGTAATCATGGCGATAAATAATTGCTGAAGCGGCTGGCCTCTTCGCGAGCAGGCTCGCTCCCACATTTGATCGAAGGTGGGCACAAACTCTGTGTTCACCTCACATCCCCTTGTGGGAGCGAGCCTGCTCGCGAATGCGTCAGATCTATCTATGCACTGTTCGCAGTGTCTATCGTTCGCGCATCGCCTCGGTCCGTGCCTTCAGCACTGGTTTCAGCAGATAATCCAGGACACTTTTCTCCCCGGTAATAATATCCACCGTCGCCACCATCCCCGGAATGATCAGCAACGGTTTCACGTCCCCGCCCAAATGGTTTTTATCGGTCCTGACCTGAATCAGATAGAAGCTGTTGCCCTTGTCGTCAGTAATCGTGTCAGCGCCGATCAGCTCAAGCTTGGCGCTCAGCCCACCGTAAATCGTGTAGTCATAAGCACTGAACTTGACCATGGCTTTCTGACCTGGATGCAGGAACGCGACGTCCTGCGGCCGCACCTTGGCTTCAATCAACAAATTGTCTTCCAGCGGCACGATTTCGACCATGTCACTGCCCGGCTGAACCACGCCGCCGATGGTGTTGACCTTCAGTTGCTTGATCACGCCATGCACCGGCGAAGTGACGGTTGTGCGGCTGACTCGGTCGTCGATGGCGATGCTGGAAGCGGTGATTTTCGACAGGTCGGTGCGTTTCTGATTGAGGTCCTTGGCCGCGTCGGAGCGGAAGGTCTGTTCCGATTCGTCGATTTTGCTCTTGATCTCGTTGATCGCCGATTCCGCACGGGGGATCGCCAGTGTCGTCGCGTTCAGCGAGCCACGAATTTCCACCGCGCTGCGCTTGAGCCGCAGGATTTCCACTGGCGATACCGCGCCCGTGCCGACCAGCGGCGCCGACATGTTCATCTCTTGCTGCAGCAACGCGAGGCTGGAGCTGAACTGGCCTTGCTTGGAGCGAAATTCGGCCAGCTCCTGAGTTTTCTGGCGCAGTTGTTCGGTGAGGGTGCGTTGCTCACTGGCCAGCCGGCGCTGGCGCTGGTCGTACAGCGCCCGTTCGTCTTCGGCGACCTGTGGCGCCTTGGCGACCACCTCGTCAGACAGCTTGAACGGACGTCCCTCGGCTTCGGCGGAGAGGCGTTCAACCTGCGCGGTCAGCGCATAGCGATCGGCCTCGCTTTCACCCTTGTTCGACAGAAAACGCGTGTCATCCAGGCGCAACAGCTTGTCGCCCTTGTTCACCATCTGCCCTTCACGCACGAAGATTTCGGTAACGATGCCGCCCTCAAGGTTCTGGATCACCTGGACCTTGCTCGATGGAATCGCCTTGCCTTCGCCCATGGTCACTTCTTCGAGCACGGCGAACTTGGCCCAGACCAGCGCGCTGATCAGCAACGCCGCCGCCAGCCACACGGTAACGCGCGACCAGCGCGGCGAATCCTGCAACGAGGCGCCGGCAGTTTCCGGCATGAACTCGGCCTCGGCGCTTTTGCCGAAGCTGTCGAAGTAGCCGCGTGATTTGCTATCTGAAGAAGCCGACATGGGGCGATACCCCTCAATTAAGAAAAATCAAACTGCATGACAAACCAGTGACCCATACGCTTCCCAGTGACCAGAAAGCTTCCCTGTGGGCCAGAGAATTTCCCAGTGACCAGAAAACTTCTCTGTGGCCAGAGAGTTTCCCAGTGACCAGAAAACTTCTCTGTGGCCAGAGAGTTTCCCAGTGACCAGAAAATTTCTCTGTGGCCAGAGAGTTCCCAGTGACCAGAAACTTTTCTGTGGCCAGAGAGTTTCCCCGTGGCGAGGGGATTTATCCCCGTTGGGTTGCGCAGCAGCCCCAAAAATCTCATGGGCGCTGCGCACCCAAACGGGGATAAATCCCCTCGCCACAGGTTCTGTGCAGGCCACATGCTCTGTGCAGGACACAGGTTTTGTGCAGGAAACAGGTTCTGTGCAGGACACAGGTTTTGTGCAGGAAACAGGTTCTGTGCAGGAAACAGGTTCTGTGCAGGACACAGGTTTTGTGCAGGAAACAGGTTCTGTGCAGGACACAGGTTTTGTGCAGAAAACAGGTTCTGTGCAGGACACAGGTTTTGTGCAGACCACAGGTTTTGTGCAGGAAACAGGTTCTGTGTAGACACAGTTTTGTGAAGGCCACAGGTTCTGTGTAAACACAGGTTTTGTGCAGACCACAGGCTCTGTGCAGGCCACAGATTCTGTGTAGCCACAGGTTCCATGCAAACCATTGGGTTGGTGAAAGCCATGATCATGTGTACGCATCTACACCGCCGCCGAGCCGACGCGGCCCTTGCGCAGTGCATCGATGACCGCGTCTTTCGGGCCGTCGGCGACGACACGACCGTTGTCCAGCACCAACAGCCGATCCACCAGGCTCAGCATCGAGGTGCGGTGGGTGACCAGCAGCAGGGTTTTGCCTTGTACCCAGTCATGCAGTTTCTGCCGCAGTTGGTCTTCGCTGCTGTTGTCCATGGCGCTGGTCGGTTCGTCGAGCAGCATGATTGGCGGGTCGAGTAGCAGCGAGCGCGCCAGCAACACCGCTTGGCGTTGCCCCCCGGAGAGCAGTTGCCCACGTTCGCCCACCGGCCGGTCGAAACCTTGCGGATGCTGGCGAGCCAACTCGGTGACACCGGTCAGCTCCGCCACTTCGAGCATGCGTGAATCGCTGATGTAGCGCGCACCGAGGGTCAGGTTGTCGCGCAGGCTGCCGGCCAGCAGCGGCAGGTCGTGGGCGACGTATCCGATCTGCTGGCGCAGGTCGGCGACATCCAGTTGCCGCAGGTCAAGACCGTCGAGCAGCAACTGGCCTTCTTCGGGTTCGTAGAAGCCCATCACCAGTCGCGCCAGGGTGCTTTTGCCCGAACCACTGCGGCCGATGATGCCGACCCGCTCACCCGGTTTGAGGCTGAAACTGACATTGCTCAGGGCCGGCGCATTCTGGCCGTTGTAGTGAAAAGTCACGCCGCTCACGTCCAGAGCGCCTTGCAGTTGTGTGCGTTCCAGCGGTCGCTGTTTGCCGTCGCGCTCTTGCGGCAGCGACATCAGCGCATCGGTGCTTTTCATGGTCAGTTGCGCTTGCTGGTAACGGGTGATCAGCCCGGCGATCTGCCCCAGCGGCGCGAGTACACGGCTGCCGAGCATGTAACTGGCGACCAGTGCGCCGACACTGAGGTTGCCGGCGATGATGCTGTAAACCCCGGCAACAATCGTCGCCATCCCGGAAAACTGCTGAATGAACAGTGTGCCATTGGTCGCCAGCGCCGACAGATTGCGCGCGTGGCTGTCGAGGCGGGTGAGGGCGCCGTGGGTGCTTTCCCATTTGTGCTGACGCTCGCTTTCGGCGCTGCAAGCCTTGAGGGTTTCCAGCCCGCCGAGGGTTTCGATCAGCACCGCCTGACGTTCGGCGCCCAGGCTCAGGCTCTTCTGTACGGTGTCGCGCAGACGCACTTGAATCGCCAGCGCGAAGATGATGGTGATCGGAAACGCCAGCAGCGGAATGACCACTAGCCAGCCGCCGAGCAAACCGATCACCACCAGCATCAGTACAACAAAAGGCAAGTCGATCAGGCTGGTCAACGTCACCGCTGTCAGAAACTCACGCAGGCCCTGGAAGTCATGAATGCTCTGCGCGAAACCGCCGATGGTCGCCGGCCGTGCCTTCATCGACATGCCAGTGATGCGTTCAAACAACGTCGCAGAAAGAATCACATCGGTTTTCTTCCCGGCGGTGTCGAGCAAGTGCGCGCGCACCACCCGCAGCACCAGTTCGAAACCGGTGCCGATGAGCAGGCCGATCGACAGCACCCACAGGGTCGACGTGGCTTGATTCGGCACCACGCGATCGTAAGTCTGCATGACGAACAGCGGCACCATCAGGCCCAACAGGTTGATCAGGAAACTGGCGAGTATCGCGTCGCTGTAGAGCCATTTCGATAGCTTCAAGGTGTCGCGAAACCAGGCATGCACGCGGGGTACCAGCGGCGAACGGAGGTCTTCGAGTTCATGCCGGGGCCGAGCGAACAGCGCCTGGCCGCTGTAGTGTTCGCTGAGTTCGTCGCGGCTGACCCATTGCTCGCCGCCATCGGCTTCACTGGGCAGGATCAGCGCTTTGCCGTCATCGCCAAAACGCCGCAATACGGCGGTGCGACCGTCGTTGAGCAATAACAGGATCGGCAGATTGAGTGGCGAGATGTCTTTCAGTTCGCGGCGCAAAATCCGCGCCTGCAAACCGGCCCTGGCGGCGGCGCGGGGCAGCAGGTCGAGGCTCAGGCGTTGTTTGTTCAACGGCAGCCCGGCACTCAGGCTGGCACGACTGACCGTCGCGCCATGGAGTTTGCAGAGGATCAACAGACCGTCGAGTAACGGATCATCGAAGCTCAGCCGCGGATCGACCCCGGAGTGGCCGGGTTCCATGCTGGTCATATTGATCGCCTCTGTTGGACTGGCTCGAGTATCCACACATCACCCCTGTAGGAGCTGCCGCAGGCTGCGATCTTTTGATCGTTCCCACGCCGCGCGTGGGAACGCCTCTAGAGACGCTCTGCGTCCCGTGACGCGGAGCGTCACTGGCTACATTCCGGAGCTAGGGAACGCTGAAAAACATCAAAAGATCGCAGCCTTCGGCAGCTCCTACATAAAGGGTTACTTCAGTTCCGGCAGGCGTGCTTCGTTTTTCACCTCGGTCGCGGCGATCGCATCCGCTGGCAATACCACCCGTTGTTTGCTCAACAACTGACCCATGTTCGCCAGCACGCGGTACATCGAGTATTCCTCGGTGTAGCGAATTTCGGTGTAGCGACGGTTGGCGTTGTACAGCTCGTTTTCACTGTCGAGCAAGTCGAGCAGGGTACGTTGGCCGAGGCCGAACTGATCCTGATACGCGGCGCGTACGCGTTTGGTGGTTTCGGCGTATTCGCGGGCGGTCGGGGTTTGCTTCTTGGCATTGACCATCGCGTTCCAGGCCAGGTGAATGTTTTCGTTGAGCTGACGCAGGGCGTTGTTGCGGATGTCCATCGCCTGATTGATCTGGTGCGCGTCGGAGGCCAGTCGGGCCTTGTCGCTGCCGCCACGGAACAGGTTGTAGTTCATGATCACGCCGACACGCCATTCGTTGTCGTGGCCTTCGTCGCCCTGCACGTTGTTGTTCGCGCCCACCGCTGCTTCAGCGTCGAAGCGTGGATAAAACGGCGACTTGGCAACTTCGTACTGGCTCTCGGCCGATTGCACGTCAGCCTGCGCCGATTTCAGGTAGGGGTTGTTTTCGACCATGCTCTGCTGGGCTTCAGGCAGGCTCGTGGGCAATTCCCCACGGGTCGACGGTGGCGCTTCCAACTCGTCGGGCATGCGCCCGACCACGCTGTAGAAATTCGACTCGGCATCCGCCAGGTCGACTTCGGCAGTGTCGAGGTTGTTTTGCGCCAGCGCTTTACGGGCGACCGATTGATCGGAGTCGGCAGTGCTGCCAATGCCGCGCTCGGTGCGCAGGCCGATCTGATCGTTGACCCGCAAGTGCGCCTGCAAATTGTTCCGGGCCAGTGTCACCAGTTCGCGGCGCTTGAGCACTTCGAGGTAGACCTCAATGGTGCGCAGCGCCAGATCCTGAGCAGTGCCTTGTGCGTAGTAGGCGCGCGAGTTGGACACGCCCTTGGTGCGCTCGACCTCGTTGGCGGTGTTGAAACCGTCGAAGAGCATTTGCCGCAGACGCAGCTCGGACTGGGTGTAATTGAGAATTTCGGTGTTGTGACCGCTGGGCGTCAGCGACCGGGTGTTGGTGTTATCGCTGTAGCCGCGCCCGTAAGCAGCATTCAGGTCGACCGACGGATAGAAGCCGCCCCTGGCGACTTTGACTTGTTCATCGGCCGACAGTTTGGCGTCCACGCGCGAGGCGAGTTCCGGGTGGGTGGCGATGGTGCTTTGGATCGCCTCGGTGAGGTTCATGGCCTGGGCTTGAGAAGTGCAAGCCATGGCCAGCAAAACCGCGCTGCAGAGGGGGGTTAGAACGCGCATGGGTGCATCTCCCTGAGTCCTGATGGTGTGTTACTGTCGCCAAATATTTGACGATATTTTTAGCTGTAAGCGTTTCACTCTTGTAACAACAGAGCTAAGAACATCCTGAAGCGTAGCTAAGAAAAAATTTTCATAAGGCTTATGCCGAAAAAAACTTATGCGCTTTATAAAAACCAGCACATTGTTCAGCACGAAAGCCTTTGTTTTAGGTGCTTTAGGGAGCGCAAAAAGGCTTGAGGAAAGTTCCACTCACTTTGCGACATACGGCGAAGTACTGCTGAAGGGGAGGGACGCGTAGCGGCAAATGAGCGACAGTTTTTTGTCACTCGGGTGATTCACCGCCGTTACGTAGCGTTAGCAGGCAAGCGGTCTTGATCAGGGCTCGGAAGTGCTTGATAGCACTGAAATTTCCTCATCGGGCGCGGCCTGCGAAACGAACTGTCGAGGGTGCGAGCGTCGCCCCGACAACCCGATTGAGCCATGGGCTGCTTCGCTTACCAGTGCCGACGGTGGTCGGCAGCGGAGGATTTCACATGGCAACGCTCATCGGTACAGTCACTAAAGTCATTGGCCAGGTTTTCGCCCAGGCAACCGACGGCACCCGTCGTGCTCTGGTTGAGGGCGATCGCCTGTTTGCCGGCGATCAACTGATCACCGGGGCGGAAGGCGCCGTTGCCGTTCATCTGCAAAATGGCCAGGAACTGACCCTGGGCCGCGACAGCAGCCTTACCATGACCGGCCAATTGCTCGCCGATCAGGCAGCGCATGTGAATGCGCCCGAGGCGGTGACGCCGAGCGAAGCGCAACTGACCGACGTCGAGCAGATCCAGAAAGCCATTGCCGCCGGTGACGACCCGACCAAAACCGCTGAAGCCACCGCCGCCGGCCCCAACGCACCGGGCGGCGCGCCTGGAGAATTGGGCGGCGGTCACAGTTTTGTCTTGCTGACGGAAGTCGGCGGGCGGGTAGACCCGATCATCGGCTTCCCGACTGCCGGGTTCGGCGGTATTCCCGAGTTTCCCGAAGAGCGGCACAACGTTGTCGTCGACAACGGCACCCCGGCGCCCATCGTGCCGCCACCGATCAACAACATCGTGACCCTCAGCGGCCTGGCCGTGCCTGGCGGTGAGTTGACTCTCAATGAAGCCAATCTGCCTGACGGCTCGGCTGCCAATCCCGGTGCGCTGACACAGAGCGGCAGCTTCACGGTGACGGCGCCGGACGGTTTGAGCAGCCTCAGTGTTGGCGGCATCAACCTGATCAATGCAGGGGTGGCGGTCGGCTTTCCGCAGTCGATCACCACACAATTGGGCAACACCCTGACCATCACCGGGTACAACCCGGCCACCGGCGTGGTCACTTACAGCTACACCCTCAACGGCAATGAGGCCCACGCTGCCGGTGATGGCGCGAACAACCTCAGCGAACAGTTCACGGTGATTGCCGGCGACAGCAATGGCGACACCGCGACTGGCACGCTCGACGTCAATATCACCGATGACGTGCCCAGAGCAGTGGATGACAGCAACGCTTCGATGGCTTCGGAAACCTCGTTGACGCTGACCGGCAACGTGCTGACCAATGACGTGCAAGGCGCCGACCGCGTACCGACCGGCCCCGTCACCGCTGGCACTTTTACCGGCACTTACGGCACGCTGGTACTCAACGCCAACGGCACTTACACCTACACGCTGAACACCAACGACGCCGACTTCAAAAACCTCCACGGCGGCGGCAACGGCACAGAGAACTTCACCTACACCATCACCGATTCGGATGGTGACAAAAGCACCGCAAACCTCGTCTTGCAGATCCACAACAACGATGACCCAGTGATCATCAACGGGTTGAACGTCGAGGGTGGCGAGCTGACGGTTTACGAGAAAAACCTCAGCGACGGCAGTGCACCGGATTCTGCGGCATTGACGCAAAACGGCACGTTCACCATCACGGCACTCGATGGCGTCACAACGCTGACCATTGGTGGTATCGCCGTCGTCACCAATGGCGTGGCTGCCGGGTTCCCGCAATCGGTTACCACCCCGCTGGGCAGCACGCTGACCATTACCGGTTTCAACGCTGCGACCGGTGTTGTCAGTTACAGCTACACCCTGGATCACAACGACGCGCACCCGACAGCCAATGGCGCCAACACGCTCAACGAACAGTTCGCGGTGACGGTGGTCGATGACAACGGCACCACTGCCAATGCCTCGCTGGACGTGAACATTGTCGATGACCTGCCAAAAGCCGTGGATGACTCGAATGCGGGCACGGCGTCGGAAACCAATCTGATCCTCACCGGCAACGTCCTGACCAACGACGTACAAGGCGCCGACCGCGTGCCGACTGGCCCCGTCACTGCCGGCACCTTCACCGGCACCTACGGCACCTTGGTGTTAAACGCCAACGGCACTTACACCTACACCCTCAACACCAACGACGCCGACTTCAAAAACCTGCACGGTGGTGGCAACGGCACCGAAACCTTCGCCTACACCATCACCGATTCCGATGGCGATACCAGCACTGCGAACCTCGTCTTGCAGATCCACAACAACGACGATCCAGTGGTCATCAGCGGCCTCGATGTGAACGGTGGTGAGCTGACGGTTTACGAGAAAAACCTTGGCGACGGCAGCGCGCCGGATTCCGCTGCGTTGACCCAAAACGGCACGTTCACCATTACAGCACTCGATGGCGTGACAACGCTGACCGTCGGCGGTATCGCCGTCGTCACCAATGGCGTGGCTGCCGGGTTCCCGCAATCGGTCACCACGCCGCTGGGCAGCACACTGACCATAACTGGGTTCAACGCCACAACCGGTGTCGTCAGTTACAGCTACACCCTGGTCGACAATGAAGCGCATCCAACCGCCAACGGCGCGAATAACCTGCCTGAGCAGTTCGCCGTCACCGTGGTCGATGACAACGGCACAACGGCCAACGCGACCCTCGATGTAAACATCATCGACGACCTGCCAAAAGCCGTGAACGACAGCAACACCGGCACCGCATCGGAAACCAATCTGATCCTTACTGGCAACGTCCTGACCAACGATGTGCAAGGCGCCGACCGCGTTCCCAGCGGCCCCGTCACTGCCGGGACTTTCACCGGCACCTACGGCACCTTGGTGTTGAACGCAAACGGCACTTACACCTACACCCTCAACACCAACGACGCCGACTTCAAAAACCTGCACGGTGGTGGCAACGGCACCGAAACCTTCGCCTACACCATCACCGATTCCGATGGCGACACCAGCACGGCGAACCTCGTCCTGCAGATCCACAACAACGACGATCCGGTGGTCATCAGCGGTCTCGATGTGAACGGTGGTGAGCTGACGGTTTACGAGAAAAACCTCAGCGACGGCAGTGCACCCGATTCCGCTGCGTTGACGCAAAACGGCACATTCACGATCACCGCATTGGACGGTGTCACCACGCTGACCATCGGTGGCATCGCCGTCGTCACCAATGGCGTGGCTGCCGGGTTCCCGCAATCGGTTACCACTCCGCTGGGCAGCACGTTGACCATCACCGGGTTCAACGCCACAACCGGCGTCGTTAGCTACAGCTACACCCTGGTCGACAACGAAGCGCATCCAACCGCCAACGGCGCGAATAACCTGCCTGAGCAGTTCGCCGTCACCGTGGTCGATGACAACGGCACCACCGCCAACGCGACTCTCGATGTGAACATCATCGACGACCTGCCAAAAGCCGTGAATGACAGCAACGTCGGCACCGCCTCGGAAACCAATCTGATCCTCACCGGCAACGTCCTGACCAACGATGTGCAAGGTGCCGACCGCGTACCGACTGGCCCGGTCACCGCAGGGACCTTTACCGGCACCTACGGCACATTGGTGCTGAATGCCAACGGCACTTACACCTACACGCTGAACACCAACGACGCCGACTTCAAAAACCTTCACGGCGGTGGCAACGGCACCGAAACCTTCGCCTACACCATCACTGACTCCGATGGCGACACCAGCACGGCGAACCTCGTCTTGCAGATCCACAACAACGACGATCCAGTGGTCATCAGCGGCCTCGATGTGAACGGTGGTGAGCTGACGGTTTACGAGAAAAACCTTGGCGACGGCAGCGCACCGGATTCCGCTGCGTTGACCCAAAACGGCACGTTCACCATCACCGCATTGGACGGTGTCACCACGCTGACCATCGGTGGCATCGCCGTCGTCACCAATGGCGTGGCTGCCGGGTTCCCGCAATCGGTCACCACACCGCTGGGCAGCACGTTGACCATCACCGGGTTCAACGCCACAACCGGTGTCGTCAGCTACAGCTACACCCTGGTCGACAATGAAGCGCATCCAACCGCCAACGGCGCGAATAACCTGCCTGAGCAGTTCGCCGTCACCGTGGTCGATGACAACGGCACCACCGCCAACGCGACTCTCGATGTGAACATCATCGACGACCTGCCAAAAGCGGTGAACGACAGCAACACCGGCACCGCATCGGAAACCAATCTGATCCTCACCGGTAACGTCCTGACCAACGATGTGCAAGGCGCCGACCGCGTTCCCAGCGGCCCCGTCACTGCCGGGACCTTCACCGGCACCTACGGCACCTTGGTGCTGAATGCCAACGGCACTTATACCTACACCCTCAACACCAGCGACGCCGACTTCAAAAACCTGCACGGCGGTGGCAACGGCACCGAAACCTTCGCCTACACCATCACTGACTCCGATGGCGACACCAGCACCGCAAGCCTGGTCTTGCAGATCCACAACAACGACGATCCAGTGGTCATCAGCGGTCTCGATGTGAATGGTGGTGAGCTGACGGTTTACGAGAAAAACCTCAGCGACGGCAGCGCACCCGATTCCGCTGCGTTGACCCAAAACGGCACGTTCACGATCACCGCATTGGACGGTGTCACCACGCTGACAATCGGCGGCATTGCCGTCGTCACCAATGGCGTGGCCGCAGGCTTTCCGCAATCGGTTACCACCCCGCTGGGCAGCACGTTGACCATCACCGGGTTCAACGCCACAACTGGCGTCGTCAGCTACAGCTACACCCTGGTCGACAACGAAGCCCACCCTACCGCCAACGGTGCGAACAACTTGCCTGAGCAGTTCGCCGTCACCGTGGTCGATGACAACGGCACCACCGCCAACGCGACCCTCGATGTAAACATCATCGACGACCTGCCAAAAGCGGTGAACGACAGCAACGTCGGCACCGCCTCGGAAACCAACCTGATCCTCACCGGCAACGTCCTGACCAACGACGTACAAGGCGCCGACCGCGTACCCACAGGCCCGGTCACCGCAGGAACCTTTACCGGCACCTACGGCACCTTGGTGCTGAACGCCAACGGCACTTACACCTACACCCTCAACACCAATGACGCCGACTTCAAAAACCTGCACGGCGGTGGCAACGGCACCGAAACCTTCGCCTACACCATCACTGACTCCGACGGCGATACCAGCACCGCGAATCTGGTTCTGCAGATCCACAACAACGACGATCCGGTGATCCTCAACGGCCTCGACGTCAATGGTGGTGAACTCACCGTCTACGAGAAAAACCTCAGCGACGGCACTAGCCCCAACCCGACGGCACTGACCCAAAGCGGCACCTTCACCGTCACCGCACTCGATGGCTTGCAAACCCTGACCGTGGGCGGCATTGCCGTCGTCACCAACGGTGTCGCCGCAGGCTTCCCGCAATCGGTTACCACGCCGCTGGGCAGCACGCTGACCATCACTGGTTATAACGCCAGCACTGGCGTCGTCAGCTACAGCTATACCTTGGTCGATAACGAAGCGCATCCGACCGGCAACGGTGCCAACAGCCTTACCGAGAACTTCAACGTGGTCGCCACCGACGGCGACGGCAGCACCGCGTCCGGGCAGATCAACGTCAATATCATCGATGATTTGCCGACCGCCAAAGCCGATACTGGTTCGGTGACGGAGGGCGGCACGGTCAATATCAGCGTGCTCGGCAACGACGTCACCGGTGCCGATGGCGCAGCGGCGGGCGGTGCGGTGGTGGGCGTGCGCGCTGGCAGCAACACCGCGACGTCGGCGATCGGCGGACTCAACAGCAACATCAACGGCAACTTCGGTTACCTGACTCTCGACGCATTGGGCAACGCCGTTTATCACAGCAATCCGAACTCGGTGAGCCCACCGGGTGCGACCGACACGTTCACCTACACCATCCGCGACGGTGACGGCGACGAAAGCACCACGACCATCACCGTCAACGTCGCCGACAGCAAATTGGTGGCCTCGGTCGACCAGGACGTGACGGTCTACGAAAAAGCCCTGGACCTGACCAAGGACGGCCAGGATCTGGCCCCCGGTACGGTCACCGGCAGCGATCCGACCAACAACGGTGAAACCGCCACCGGCACGCTGGTCGGCGCGGTCACGGGCGGCAGCGGCGCGATCACTTACACCCTGGTCGGCAGCGCCACAGGTACCTACGGCCAGATCCAGCTCAACGCCGACGGCACCTACACCTATACGCTGACCTCGGCGCCGAAAACCACGCCGAGCGCCAACGACGGGGCCAATACCCTGAGCGAAAGCTTCACCTACAAAGCCACTGACGCGCTGGGCAACAGCACCACCAGCACCCTTGTCGTCAATATCGTCGATGACGTACCGAAAGCGGTCGCCTCGGATCGTTCGGTGGCGGCGGTAGAGATCGACTCGAACATTCTCATCGTCCTCGACATCTCCGGCAGTATGGCAGACGCGTCCGGCGTGCCGGGCCTGTCTCGGCTGGACCTGGCCAAACAGGCGATCAGCGCCTTGCTCGACAAATACGATGATCTCGGTGATGTGAAAGTACAGTTGGTGACCTTCAGCAGCAGCGCCACCGACCGCACCTCGGTATGGGTCGACGTCGCGACGGCGAAGGCCTTGCTCGCCGGCCTGAATGCCGGTGGCGGCACCAACTATGACGCCGCGGTGGCGACCATGTACAACGCGTTCAACACCGCGGGCAAACTCACCGGGGCGCAGAACGTCGGGTACTTCTTCTCCGATGGCAAACCCACCAATGGCCAGGACATCGGCACCAGCGATGAAGCCACGCTCAAAGCGTTCCTCGATGCCAACAACATCAAGAACTACGCGATCGGCCTCGGCAGCGGCGTGAGCAACGCCAACCTGGATCCACTGGCGTATGACGGCATCAGCCACACCAACACCAATGCGGTGGTGGTCACCGATCTCAACCAGCTCAACTCGGTGTTGTCCGGCACCGTGGAAGGCGCGCCAGTCACCGGTTCGCTGTTGGGCGAGGGCGGTACGTTCGGCGCCGATGGCGGCTTCATCAAATCCATCGTCGTTGACGGCACCACCTACACCTACGATCCAAAAGCCCTGAGCGGCCAAGGCTCGTTGACCGCGACCGGAGGCGTCAACCACGGCACCTTCAACACTGTGAACAACACGCTGAGCATCGCCACCAACAACAGCGGCACGCTGGTGATCAACCTCGACACCGGCGACTACACCTACACCTCGCAGAAAACCACGGCGGTGGTGATCACCGAGAACATCGGTTTCACCCTCAGCGACAACGACGGCGACCTCGCCAGCTCGACGCTGACGGTGAAAGTGATCCCCAACGCGCCTCCGGTGGCCGCGGATGACCACGTCATCACCAACGTGCTGTCGAGCAACATCGTCGTGCCAGGCGAACTGCTGCTGGCCAACGACACCGATCCAAATGGCGACACGCTCAACGCCTCGCCGACCACCTTCAACACCGGTTGGGCCGCCAAAGGCGCGGACTTCACCGGCACAGGTGCGATCACCTTCAATGGTACGGGCAACACTGCCGCCAACCAGAGCCTGGCCGACGTGCGCAACTCGTTCGCCGCCAACACCGCGGCGATGACCGCCATGCTGGTGGTCAGCGGCTATCTCGGCGCGGTAACCACTGCCAATGCCAATGATGAAGACCTGATTACCGTCAAACTGAAACAGGGCGAAACCCTCAACCTGGATCACAACCTGGCGGCCGGGCACATCACCATGGAGTATTCGCTCAATGGCGGCGCGTTCGTCGCCATTGCCGACGGCGGCACCATCACCGCCAGCGCCGATGGTACCTACCAGATCCACATCACCAACATTACCAACACCAGCGGCAGCAATCCGACGGCGGCGGAAAATTATCAACTGACCATGACGGTCAACTACGCCGGGGCGCACGACATCACCCCGGACTACCACGGCACATACACCGCCAACGACAACCATGGCGGCAGTGACACGGCCAACGTGACCATCACTTATCAGGACGGCCACACCCTCACCGGGACCTCGGGCGATGACGTGTTGGTGGCGGGTACTGGCGACAACATCCTCAACGGTGGCGACGGCAACGACGTGCTCACCGCAGGCAGTGGCAACAACGAACTGCACGGCGGCGCCGGCAACGACTTGCTCTACAGCGGTCCGGGCAATGACCTGCTGGACGGCGGCACTGGCATCGACACCGCCAGCTACGCCCACGCCACTGCTGGAGTGACGGTCAATCTGAGCCTGCTCGGTGCGCAAAACACCATTGGTGCCGGCACCGACACCCTCACCGGCATCGAAAACCTCGTCGGCTCTAACTTCGATGACACCCTGACCGGCGACAACAATAACAACGTGATCAACGGTGGATTGGGCAACGACATCCTCAACGGCGGTGGCGGCGATGACTTGCTGATCGGCGGCATGGGCAACAACACGATGACTGGCGGGCCGGGAGCCGACACCTTCCAGTGGCTCAAGGGCAACAGCGGCCACGACACCATCACCGATTTCACCCCCGGCACCGACAAGCTCGACCTGTCGCAACTGCTCCAAGGCGAAAACGGCACCACAGCGTCGCTGGACGACTACCTGCATTTCACCGTCACCGGCACCGGCGCGTCAGTCGTGACCAGCATCGACGTCAGCGCGATGGCCGGCGCTACGCCGAACCAGACCATCGACCTCGCCGGCGTCAACCTTGCCAGCCACTACGGCGTAACGCCTGGGGCTGGCGGGATGATTGCCAGCGGGCACGACACGGCGACGATCATCAGCGGGATGTTGAATGATCATTCGTTGAAGGTGGATACGGTTTGATCGAGGGCTGAGACGACAAGACCGCCGCCCTGATGAAACAGGACGGCGGTCTTGTCTTTCTGACGGCATGCTCTTCAGGCGCTATAAGTCGAGTAACTGCAGTTCCAGATTGTCCACCTGATAATCGTTGCCGACCCCCGAATCGACATGACTGACAATAGCCAGAGTCATCTCGCTGGCGCTGGCGACGAAGTTGCCTGACAAGTTTGTCCAGACCAGGTTTCTGAGGGTTATCGGCCCGGTAATGGCAACGCCTCCGGCGCTCAGCGACAGCGACGGTGCAGCATAGTCACCGCGAAAACGGAAGCAGTTGATCGTCAACGAATATCGGCCACCGGGCTTCAGATTGGCGAATTGTTTCTGCAGCACAACGCCCGCCGAGTTGTCGCTGTAGGTGTAATTTTGCGCCCTGTAGTTGCCTTGCTCGAACACGATGGTCCAGTCATTCGGACGCGTTGCTGGACCCCGACGCCAGCCATTCCAGTCATATTGGTCAAAATTTGTCAGGTCGTGCTCCAGCGGCGGCTCGGTCGCCTTGCCGATCCGCAGTTCCAGCAAAGGTGATTGCACTGACGCGCGGCCGGGGTTGATCACCTTGTAGTGCACCGTCAGAGGATTGCCGGCGAAAGGTGCGATGTAACGGCTGCCTGCATCAAAGGTCAGGGGCAGGTTGGGGTCAGTAATGGTGCGCCCGAAAATATAGCGAAGCGTGACCCCGAGTGGATCGACGACCTGCCAGAACAGCTGGACCGACGCACCGGCTTTCAAGGCCCAGTAATCGGGAATGAACACCTTCGCCATGCTGGTGTTGGCGGGTAGCTCGTTCTCCACGACTTGTTCGATGAACGGCGGGCGTAGCGTGAAGGCGCCGCCCTGGATGGTGATATTGGTCGGTTTGGACAGTTGCGGCGCGCCAGTGCCTCCTTTGCTGAGGGTGTAAGTCAGGCGCAGAGAGCCCCGGATCAGCGCCAGCACGCGTTCATTTTCAACTTCAAAATAAATTACGCTGCTCATCCCGTCCAAGGACTGGGTGTACGTGAACGTGACCGCTTCGCCCGTTTCCGTGAGGCCCTGCAGAGTCAGTTGCAACTGGTCATTCTTTGCATAGTTGCTGAGGAAAATCACCACTCGCGCCGGCCCACCAAGGAGCAGGTCATGATTGAGTATGTTGCCCGGTGCCCTTTCGACGGCGGGGGCTGGCAGCAATGTGATTCCCGGTTTGCTTTGCAGGAGCAGTGCGTCCGACCAGCCGCTCTGATTATGAACCCTGTCGGTCAACTGATAGCGCACCACCAGCGAATCGGTTGGTGGCAGTGTGGCGAGCAGTTTGGGTGTCAGTTCAAAAATAATGGCGGCCGCTGCATTGGTGACGGTGAGTACCAGCGTCAGTGGTCCGAACGCGAGTGTCACGACATCCTCCAGAGCCTGATGCAAATAGGGTTCTATGGTCACGCGCATGCCGTTATCGATCACGCTTTGGTCAATGATCGTTTCCGAGGCGATAGGCAGCGGCAAGCCCTGGTTGAATGGCTTGCCACCGTCGATGTCCGGTTTGCCCGGCGGAAAACTTTTGTAGAACAGCAAATAGGGCGTTGAGCTTTCGGCGTTACCGCTGATGCGCTTCACAGTGATAGACAGCGGCTGGTTTCCCGGATGCGGATACCTCGAACTCATGTCACTGGCGCAGATATGGAAAGGCACATCTCGGGGCACGCCGTCGGCATCGAAATTTTCAATGGTTACAGGAAACGAGGCCACGGGGACAAAGACATCGCCGAGAAAAACATCGATATGGTCCCCGACAGCCATCTGCTGATAGCTGAGGATGTACACCAGCAAGCCCTGAACATCGCTGTGTACCATGCTGTAGTTGACTCCCAGCGCACCATCGCTCAGCGGTTTGTAACCGATGACATACGGCGGTGGTACGGCAAGCACGCCAATGTTGCCGGACGGCGGTGGAAAGATGACGACCTGTTCTTCTGAAGCGCTAGCGCTGCTGGTGGTCTGGCTCATGAGCAATAACCCATCGTCGGGGGGAGGCGGATGCCCTGGCGGGCGACATTGATTTCCTCGATTAGAACCGCACTGACCGACACCGCCTACTGTCAGATCTGACAGGTGCGCTAACGTTTAAGACCAATGGTCAGCCTGAGGCCGGCGGGTGGGTACGGTTGTGGATTCCTGAACTGAAACCGTCCCCTGCAGGAGCTGCCGAAGGCTGCGATCCCTGATCTTGTCTTTTAAAAGAAACATCAAAAGATCGCAGCCTTCGGCAGCTCCTACAGGGTGTGTTTTTTAGTCGGCAATTGGTCTCCCACGCACAGCCGCCATGACATCAATCGCAGACAGATCGTTTTCGATGAGCTTTGGAGCACTGGTGCGCACAAGCCGGCGGACTCTGGCGTAGCTATATCCAGAGGCGCAGGGGTTTGTAGTCTGCCAGTCACGTCCGCAAGTTGATTGAATACATTGGTTGTTCAGGGAGTTAAAAAAAGTGGGTGGCTCCGCACTCTTTTCTGAACTGTCTAGTTCCAAAAAACTATATTGTCGACCCAGATCCCACCATCAGCCTCGGGACCTACCTGTATCAATATATAAGATGCCTCTTTCCCCGGTTGTGCTGTGTATGAAACTATGTGGACATTTGGATGTGCCGTTATCGGGATGGCGGTGATTTGTAAATTTGAATTATTTTTGTTGCAAAAAAATACTGTTGTGCCGATTGTGTTTACAACAGAAAGCTCAATGCTGGCGTTTCTTGCTTCTCCGTTAAATTCCAATCTGAAAATGGCCCCATGGTCTGCGAGTAGTGTTCTGTTTCCGAACCTCGGTGTGTATTGGCCGTTAGTTTGTAGTGTTTGCACGTTATAAGTCGACCCAGGGCTATCGGCGAGCACGCGAACGGTCAGGCCGCTGTTCAGCTTGACTGGGATATTTTGTCTAAAGGTCTGCACGGGAACTGTTTCAAAATTTTCGGATCCCGACACCAGGTTTGGCTTTTTAAAATTAAGTTTCAAGGTTGGGAGGTGGGTCGACTTGAGAAGGTCTGCTTCGCCATTGAATGCAACGCTTGCGTCTACAGAGAAAAGACTATCGTTTTTCAGTAGGGTCAATTGACTTCGCGGCAGAGTGATATTGGTAAAGCCGTTAGCAACTTCTGTTGCGGTGAGCAGGTGTGAGGTTAGAAGAGTGATGGTGTGACTTGCGCCGCTCTCCAGGATCCGTGAGCATTTCAACCACACTCTTTGTCCCAAATGAGCACCTGGCAAGGGTGCCAGTCGTATTCCAGCATCTCCGGTGAAATTGCCTAAATTGAAATTGAGGTTGTCCGGCGCTTGAATAACCTTTGGCATGGGCAATCTGGAGTCATTGTCCTTTATCCGCAATACAGTCAAGTTCAACCCGGACGACGTGCCAATCACCGCATTGTTACGATTTAAACGCCACGTAAGCTCAAGATCCCTGCCATGCCGAGCCGCCAGAAAAGCAGCTGTCAGTACGGTGTCGATGCGCTTGCTGCCACCAAACTTCACCAAAGGAAATGGTGCCGACCCGGCCGGCGGATTGATCTCCACCAGTTGCGCCTCGTCCCCCGCCAGTGCAAGTAAATATTCAATCCGCAGCGTCAGCCCATTCACATAGGCCAGCACATCGATCGGACTGACTGCCGGCGGCAGCAGTAACGGTGGCAACAACTCGATCTTTGTCTCTTCACCAATCTTCAACTGCAGCAACTCGGACTGCACTTGGACCTCACCCGGGTTGGCGATGGTGTTCTGTAGCGTCAGTGGGGTGTTGGCATAGGGCGCGATATAGTTGGCGTCGACGTGAAAGGTGATGGGCAGCGTTGTGTCAGTGACGATCTGACGGAAAACGAACAGCGCCACAATCCCTTGCCGATCGGTGGTTTGCCAGCGCAGTTCGACCGTGGCACCTTTTTTCAGCGGCCAGTAAGCGGCCACGCGTACGGTGGCTTGCGCAGTGTCGACCGGTAATTTGCCGTCCACCAACGGTTCCAGAATCGGTAAACCCAGAAGCTGCGAAGTGCCGCTGATGGTCGCATCCGCCGGTTTTGACTGTTGCGGCTTGCCGGTCCTGATCAGCTGATAGTGCGCATGCAGCGCCCCGCCAATCAGGTTGCGCACATGTTCGTTATCGAGCGTGAATTTTACTGACCTGCTGGTGACTGCCAGCGTCTGGCTTTTGAGTTCGGTAACCGGATCCCCACCCCGGGTGAGCCCTTCCAGGGTCAGCTCTATCACATCGTCTTTGGCGAACACCCCGGTAACCAGGATGTCCAGCGGGCGGCCCGCCAGCGCGTTGTGATCAATCACGTTGTCGATATCGGCCTGGTCGAAAATCGGCGCGTTCAGCAACGCCACGCCAGGTTTGAACGCAAGGTTGAGTGAATCCGACCAGCCGCTGGCGTTTTCCACCCGATCAAACACTTCCCAGCGCACCACCAGGCTGTTGGTCGGTGCAAGGCTGGCGAGTTGCTGCGGGGTCAGTTCGAAGATCACGTCACCCAGTGCCGTGACGATAATCTCAAACAGCAATGAGCCGAAGGCCAGCACCACCACATCCCCGATGGACTGATTGAAGTATTGCGCGACGGTCACCGTCATGCCTTCGGCAATGACCGACTGATCGACCACGGTCTCTGAGGCGACGGGCAGCTTTAGACCCTGATTGAATGGCTTGCCACCATCTTTGTCGGCCTCGCCCGGCGCCGGATATTTGTAAAACAACGGTGCGCGCGGTGACGACTCGGCGGGGTTGCCGCTCACGCGCTGAACCACGAACCAGAGCAGCTTGTTCTCGTTCTTCAGTGGCGCAAAACGGGCTTCCATGTTCTGGGCCGAAATGTAGAAGGGAATGTTTTTCGCCAGCCCTTGGTCATCGAAATGTGCATCGGTGACCGATAACTCGACCACCGGTACTCTGTCGGTGTCGATGAACACTCGGAGGCTGTCGCCGACGGCCATATTCAGGTAGGCCAGGATGTAGACGAGCAGCCCTTTCCGGTCGCCGTACACCATGTTGATGTTGATCCCCAGCGCGCCGTCTGCCTGTGGTTTGAAGTTGACCGGGAAGGGCGGGGAGACCGATAGAACGCCAATGCCGCGGCCTGGCGGGAAGACCAGAATTTGTTGATGGGCGGCTGAACTGGTGCTGCTTATGGGGCTGTTCATCTAAGTATCACCTTTAAGGAGGCACCTTTGGAGTGAATGGCGGCACCAATAAGGCGGATTAGATCCCCGGTCGAGGACATTGCCTACTGTCATATCTGACAGGTACATCAGGGTTTCAGATTAACGGTGGATAAACGCATCAACACCCTTAACTGCTTCTCTATTAACCGAGCATGATCAACTGGGCGATCCCAGCAGCGTCTGGTGCTGCGAAGCCCACGGCAGGCCGGGCCGCTGTAGTGGTCGAGCGCGGATCGACGGTTTCGTGGGATTTTTTGAAGCGTAATAACAGGGGCCGGTGAGGCGTTTGTGGCCAACGCGGTGACATCCAGAAAGTTGTTGGCGTCGGCCTCGACGATCTTTGGCGGAATCAATGCAGTTACCGGCAATACCAGAATGTTCAAGCGCAGTGCGGTTGACGGGGTAGGTATGCCATCGCGGATGAGGGTGTAAATCACGCTGATGGTCTTGCCCGGACTGTAGGCCAGAACCGAACGAGGTACGGCGCTTTCCAGTCCGGCACTGACCGCGCGTGGCGGGCTGGTATAGGAGCCGGCAGCCGTTGGGAAAACTTACAAGCCGGCGGACTCTGGCGTAGCTGTAGGCAAAGGCGTAAGGATGTGGAGCCTGAGAGACGTGTCTGGCGGTTTTTTTAACCCGTTCAAGGAGGATCAGAATTTGCGCAAAGTCTTCTGCCGCAGGATGTACACCGTCACCAATACCGCACTCGTCAGCATGAACCCCCGCGCCCACGGCAGTGGCACCAGATAACACGAGAACAGAATGCTCGCCCACATCAGGCCGATCGCATAGACCTTGCCCTTGAGCGGAATGCCGTTGCCATCGAGGTAATCGCGGATCCATGGCCCCAGTCGCGGGTGCTCGACCAGCCATTGATAGAAACGCGGAGAGCTGCGCGCGAAGCACGCGGCCGCGAGGAGCAGGAAAGGGGTGGTGGGCAGGACAGGAAGGAAAATACCGATCACCCCTAATGCCACGCTGAGCCAGCCAATGGCCAGCAGCAGGTAGCGCAACATCAGGGAGCGGTTGCCTATGGGGTTGTCCATAGGCTGCGACTTAGTGGTGACGTGGCTTGAGGATCGCCGGCTTCTCGTCTGGCGCCTGGCACAGCAGGTACAGCGCGGTCAGGGCTTCCGGGATCTGCACGATCATGTCGTCCATCAGGTTGGCGTCCTTGGCGATGTCTTCGAACTCTGGCTGTTCGTCGAACAGGCCCGAACCGACCATGATCGGCAGGAGCATCTCGCTGACTTCTTCTTCGGCGGTTTCGAACCAGGCTGCTTCACGCAGGAACACGCCTTCCATGAAGCCGATGCACCAGCCGCGCAGTTCGGAATCGTCCGGCTCTTCGCCCAGATCCAGTTCGCATGGCAGCTCGAATTCTTCGTCGGAAGCGAGTTGACGGGCGATGTGCGCCTTGAGGCCGATCAGGGTGGCTTCGATTTCTTCGCGCTGGGCGTCGCTGCTGTAATGCGGCTCTTCAGCGAACAGGGCGTCGATCCATTCACGCTCCGGTACGTCTTCGGCGCAGATCGACAGCGCGGTCAGGTAGCCGTGAGCGGCCACGTAATCCAGCGCCTCGTCGTGCAGCTCGTCGGCATCGAGGAAAACTTGCAGGCGGGTCAGTTGCTCAGCGAAGGACATTACGGGGCTACCTTGGGGGAATAAACAATGCGGGAATTCTAGGCCTTCTTGAGCGCTCAAGCCAGCCGCACGGCAGATTTGCCCCGCTGCGCCCTGCATATCCCCTGTAGGAGCTGCCGAAGGCTGCGATCTTTTGATTTTATTTTTTCAAGATCAACATAAAGATCCAGATCAGAAGATCGCAGCCTGCGGCAGCTCCTACCGGGCATGACTTGATTTGAAGGTATAAGCGGCGCCCTGTGCAGGGGAGGGCTCGGGTATACTGCCGCGCTTTGCGCTCCCTGCCCGTATTGCGGCTGTCATGCAATGCGTTCTTACGATTCTGCGGTGCAGCTTTGCCCGTCATGAACCAGCCTTGCAGGGATGTTTTTGTGATTTTTGGAGTTTTTATGCTCGAACAGGCTCAACGCGTCCTCAAGGACATCTTCGGCTACGACAGTTTCCGTGGCCGTCAGGGTGCAATCATTGAGCGCGTGGCCAGTGGCGGTGATGCGCTGGTGCTGATGCCTACCGGTGGCGGCAAGTCCCTGTGCTTCCAGGTGCCGGCACTGCTGCGCGAAGGCCTGGCGGTGGTGGTGTCGCCGTTGATCGCGTTGATGGACGACCAGGTCGCCACGCTCGAAGAGCTGGGGGTGGCCGCCGCTGCGTTGAACTCGACGTTGAGCGCCGAGCAGCAGCGCGACCTCGCCACGCGGATCAAGCGCGGTGAAGTAAAGATGCTGTACCTGGCGCCCGAGCGCTTGGTGCAGCCGCGCATGCTGTCGTTCCTGCAAGGCTTGAACATCGCCTTGTTCGCCATCGACGAAGCGCATTGCGTATCGCAATGGGGCCACGACTTCCGTCCGGAATACCTGCAACTGGGCCAATTGGCCGAGCTGTTTCCGGACGTGCCGCGCATCGCCCTGACCGCGACCGCCGACAAGCGTACCCGCGAAGAAATCGTCACCCGCCTGCATCTGCAGAACGCCGAGCGCTTCCTGTCGAGCTTCGACCGTCCGAACATCTTTTACCGCATCGTGCCCAAGGAGCAGCCGCGCAAGCAGTTGCTGGCGTTCCTTGCCGAGCGCCGTAGCGATGCAGGCATCGTTTATTGCCTGTCGCGCAAGAAAGTCGAAGAAGTCGCGACATTCTTGAGCGAGCAAGGCTTCCCGGCGCTGCCGTATCACGCCGGTTTGCCCAACGATCTGCGCGCCTTCAACCAGAAGCGCTTCCTCAACGAGGAAGGTCTGATCATGGTCGCCACCGTGGCGTTCGGCATGGGCATCGACAAGCCCAACGTACGCTTCGTCGCGCACCTCGATCTGCCGAAATCCCTTGAAGCGTATTACCAGGAAACCGGTCGCGGTGGCCGTGACGGTCTGCCGGCCGATGCGTGGATGGCCTACGGTCTGCAAGACGTGGTGATGCTCAAGCAGATGCTGCAAAACTCCGAAGGCGACGAGCGGCACAAGCGTCTGGAGCAGCACAAGCTCGACGCCATGCTCTCGCTGTGCGAAGAGACCCGCTGCCGTCGCCAGACCCTGCTGGCGTACTTCGACGAAGACATGCCCGAGCCGTGCGGCCATTGCGACAACTGCGTCGATGGCGTGCAGACCTGGGACGCCACCGAGCCTGCACGTCAGGCGTTGTCGGCGATTTTCCGTACTGGCCAGCGTTATGGCGTCGGTCACCTGGTCGATGTGCTGCTGGGCAAGGACAACGAGAAAATCCGCAGTTTCGGCCATCAGCACCTGTCGGTGTGGGGCGTTGGCAAGGCGTTGAGCGAGAGCGAGTGGCGCTCGCTGTTTCGCCAATTGGTGGCGCGCGGGCTGGCGGATGTCGATCACGAGGGTTATGGCGGTCTGCGCCTGAACGACAGTTGCCGGCCGCTGCTCAAGGGCGAAGTGAGCCTGGAGCTGCGCCGCGATCTGAAACCGCAAGTTGCCGCCAAGACCAACAGCAAGAGCCCGGCCAGCCAACTGGTGCGTGGCGAAGAACGCGAACAGTGGGAAGCGCTGCGTGCGTTGCGACGCAAACTCGCCGAGGAACACGGTGTGCCGCCGTACGTCATCTTCCCCGATTCGACGCTGCTCGAAATGCTCCGCAGCCAGCCGACCTCGCTGGCGGAAATGGCCACGGTCAGCGGCGTCGGTGCACGCAAGCTGGAACGTTATGGCGAGGCCTTCCTCGAAGTGTTGGGCGGCGCAGTCGAGGCGCCGAAAGCAGTCGCCGATGTTCGCCACGAACTGATCACTCTGGCCCGCGCCGGCATGACGCCGTTGCAGATCGCCGGTCAGTTGCAGTGCTCGGAAAAGAACGTTTACACCATGCTCGCCGAAGCGATTGGCAAGCAGCAGTTGTCGCTGGAGCAAGCGCTGGACTTGCCTGAAGAACTGATGGGCGAAGTGCAGGACGCGTTCCTCGATGGCGAAGGCGAGTTGCCGTCGGTCGCCGAAATTGCCGAGCTGTTTGCCGGGCGGGTTCCGGAAGGCGTGCTTTATTGCGTGCGGGCTGCGTTGCAATCGGAATTTGAAATGTGAGGCGACGTATGCGCCAAGCCCCATACAGTTGTAACGATTCAGTACAGAGCCACTCTTGCCTATAACTGCAGCTCATGCTTAGCTGGCTAATAATTAGAAATTCTTTATTTTCAGTCTAACCGTGAGTGTTTTATGCCGTTAACCGATCAACACCGCTTTGGCATGCAACTGGCCCAGATGTCACGTGGCTGGCGTGCCGAACTGGACCGCCGGCTCGCCGGCCTCGGCCTGTCACAGGCGCGCTGGCTGGTGCTGCTGCATCTGGCGCGTTTCGAAGACGCGCCGACTCAACGCGAGCTGGCGCAAAGCGTCGGCGTTGAAGGCCCGACCCTCGCACGCTTGCTCGATAGTCTGGAAAGCCAGGGGCTGGTGCAACGCCAGTCCGTGATGGAAGACCGTCGGGCGAAAAAAATCGTCCTCTGCGCTCCGGCCTTGCCGCTGATCGAACAGATCGAAACCATTGCCACGCAACTGCGTCACGAATTATTCGACGGCGTCGACGAGGCGGATTTGAAGGTGTGCATGCGTGTTCACGGGCACATTCTGGCTAATCTGGAAAAATCTTGAGGCACAACCCCGTGCCGTTTTTTTGAGAGATCGCGCTGAGCAGACTATAAGAACTACTGGGCAATATCGTGTTCGTACCGGATGTGCGAACGCATAGAAGTCGGTTTTGCTTATTTAAGGGATGCTCATGCTCGCAAGTTGGCACGTGGTACTGCGCGGTGGCGCCAAAAGGTTGCTGATCGCTGGCGTATTCAGCTATTCGACCGGGTCGATGGCGTTGGGGCTGGGTGACATCACCGTCCATTCAGCCCTCAATCAGCCGCTCAAGGCTGACATCGCTTTAGTGGATGTCGGTGCGCTGACGCAAAACGATATCTCGGTGAGCCTGGCCACGGCGGACGAGTTCGGTCAGGCCGGCGTCGAACGGGTGTTTTTCCTCAACGACCTCAAGTTCGCGCCGATTCTGCATGGTAATCGTCAGATGATCCGGGTGACGTCGAGCAAACCGGTCAATGAACCCTTTCTGAATTTTCTCGTGCAACTCAGTCAGCCCAACGGCCGGGTGCTGCGTGAGTACACCGTGCTGATCGATCCACCGGGCTCATCCTCTATCGTGCCGGCTACCGATGAGCCGGATCCGCGCCCGCAATCTTCCGCATTTCCCACCGTCGAACCTGCCACGGCGCCTCCCCAGGCAGCGCAGGGCAAGCGCGCAACAGTCCCGACGCAACCACCGCTCGCGGCACCCGCCAACGATGCGCTCGCCGAGCAACTGGCCGCCAGCGTGCTGCAGAACCAGCAACAGCAAAAAACCATTGATGAGTTGAATGCCAAACTGCAGGAGCAACAGGCGCTGATCGCTGACGGCAAAAAGCAGATGAGCGAACTGCAAACGCGCCTGGTCGAGCTGCAAAAGACGCCGCCGCCGGCTGTGGTGACGCCGACTCCGGCGCCGGTTGTTGCGCCAGCTGAATCGGCTGACGACGCGCCGAACGGCTGGTTGCTCGGCGGATTGTTGCTATTGCTCGGCGCGCTGGTGGGTGGATGGATCCTGCGCCGTCGTCAACAAACACATGGTGAAGCGCCGCTGGCAGTGCTGCCGTCAGACAATCAGCCTGAGGTTGATCAAGCTGACAGCAGCCCTGCGGTTGGAACACACGCCACAGCCGAGCATCGCGAAGAGCCGGCGGCGGGCGATGTGCTGGAAGCGGTGGGGATTTATCTGGCCTACGGGCGTTTGGGGGAGGCTGTCGGTTTGCTGCGCGAAGCCTTGCACAAAGAGCCGGAACGCATCGACCTCGGTGTGCAATTGCTGGAAGTGCTCGGGCGCCAGGGCGATAGCGCGGCGTACGAGCAGCAGGAAAGTCAGCTGCGGCAGCAGGGCGTCGATGAGCAGCAATTGCATGCCATCCGCGAGCGTTATCCGAAACTGCTGAATGCTGCACCGCTGGCGGCTGCTGCGCCAGTGGTCGCCAGTGTCGTGCCCCTCGTCGCAGCCGACACTGAACCTGGGCCGGTCAAGGATGATTTCGAATTGAATCTGGGTGAGCTGTCGATGGACTCCAGTTGGGATCTGGACGACAGCCGAACAGCAGCCATTGAGCCATCGGCACCCGCGTCGGGTCTCGGTGCAAGCCTGCAAGTGCTGCCGCAGGACTTCGAACTGCCTCAGGTGGCGGCCAGTGAAGAAGCCGAGCTGGAATGGATTCCCGAGCCCGATGCGCAACCGCTGGACGATGACTTTCTCAATGAGTTCGCTGATCCGCCGTCGTCGCTGGCGTTGGAGCCGCTGGATCTGCAACTGGCCGATCCTGTCGATGAGGCCGCTGCTGGCAAGCTCGAACAGGCACAGACGTGCATCGATGACGGTGACATCGACAGTGCGATTGCCTTGCTCAATGAGCTGCTCAAGGAAGGCGATGAGCCGCTCAAACAAACGGCGCGGACATTGCTGGCAGGGATTCGCTGATTTTTTTGCCTGCCGTTGATGGGGTGAACATGTCGACACTATCGCGAGCAGGCTCGCTCCGACATTTGAATTGTGTTCACAAATCACCTGTGGAAGCTGCCGCAGGCTGTGATTTTTTGATCTTCAAAAACACAGTCAAAAGATCGCAGCCTGCGACAGCTCCTACCGTGGGTCAGAAGGTTTGGCCGAGGTTGAGGTACACGGCCTGCTCATCCGCATCATTCAGCCCGTAACTGAAATTCAATGGCCCCAACGGCGTATCGAAGCCGATAAACACGCTCGCCGCATTGATGTAGCCACTGTCGAACTCATTGTCGTTGTTCCAGGCCCGGCCGCGTTCCAGCGAGGCGCCGGCATACAGCGGGAAGTCCAGCGGCAGGTACGAGCGAGGCGTCAAACGACGGAAATACACGGCGCGCATCAGACTGACGTTCTGCCCGGAAATCGCATCTTCACGGAAGCCCGACAGCTGCCGCGCGCCGCCTAGCAAAAAGCTCGACGTCACCACATTGGCATTGTCCAGCGTGCGGCCGTAACGCCCCCCGAGAATCAGCGTGTCAGGCCCATGGCTCATCGCTTTATCGAGCTTGAACTCCCACTGCCGGTAGCGCGTGTCTGAACCCAGGCCCGGTTCGAACTGCATCAGTGTCAGGCTGATGTCCTTGCCTTCATGAGGGAAGTAAACGTTGTCCAGTGAGTCGTACGAGTACTTCAAGGAGTAGAAGCCTTCGGTGAAACTCTCGCTCGGCAGATCCTGGTCGCCAATGCGCACATCAGCCTTGCCCCATGCCTCGCCGACACCGAAACGCACTTCGCCGTTGTTGCCGATTTGCCGACCCAGGTTAAGACCGAAACCATAGCGCTCCACGCGGTACTGCGCGATCGGATCGTTATCGAGCACCGAATCGACGTTTTGCGCTTCGAACGAGGCATACGGCGCAACAAAGTAGCGCGAACCGACGTCCAGCGGCTGATAGAACTCGGTGTACAGCTCCTGTTTGTCGCCAATCTGCGCGCGGGTCAGCCATTCCGCGCCGAGGCGGTTGATCCCGTTGATGCGGTAACTGGCGCCGAGGTTGAAGGCGCTGTCGCCGCGCATGTCGTCCGACAGGTTCAGACCGACCCGCAGGTAATCGGTGCCGCTGCGCTTGCCGCGAGCGCTGATCACCAGCGTGTGATCCTGGCCCTTGTGAACCACGCGGTATTGCACCTGCTCGAAGTAGTCGAGGCCGTACAAGGTGCCCATGTCCGAGTGCAAGCGTCCCAGATCCAGTGGCTCGCCGATGTGCTGACGGATGTAGTAGCGGATCACATCGTCATCGACTTTCGAGTCGTTCTCGATGCGGATCGCGGTGATGATTGGCGTGCGCTGGCCCGGCGAGCGGGCGGCATTGAGCTCGGCGTCCTGGGACTCTTTGGGTTTGAGCATGGCAAGGCGTGCGTCGAGGATTCTGGTGGCACGGTAACCAGCGTCGATCATCTCCTGAGCCTTGCCGAAATCGGTGACGCCGTACGCTGCCAGCGCCGGCTGGACTAACACATCGGTGGGTTTAAGCGCTGCCAGTTGCTCCTCTGAGTTACGCCGAGTCATCAGAGTAATCGACTGGTTCAGCACATCGACGACGGTGGTCAATTGCTTGCGATTGCGCAGCGGCGTACCGATGTCGACGACGATGGCCACGTCGACGCCCATTTCCCGCGCGACATCGAGGGGGATGTTGTCGGTCATGCCGCCGTCCACCAGTAGCCGTCCGTCGAGTTCGACCGGGGCGAACACCGCCGGGATCGACATGCTGGCGCGGATAACCTGGGGCAGGTGGCCTTTGCGGAACACCACTTTTTCGCCATTGGCGATGTCGGTGGCGACGGCACGGAACGGGATCGGCAGTTTGTCGAAATCGCGGGTGTCGCTGGTGTGGGCCAGCAGGCTTTCCAGCAGCAGCGCGAGGTTCTGACCTTGAATTACCCCCAGCGGCAGGCCGAGACTGCCGTCGTCGCGAAAGCTCAGTTTCTGTTTCACCAGAAAGTCGCGGTCATCCTGCTTGCGCCGGAACGGCACGTCTTCACGCGGCGGCGCATCGGACAGCGCCTGCTGCCAGTCGATGTTCAGCGCGAGTTTTTCCAACTCATCGATCTTGTACCCCGACGCATACAGCCCGCCAATCACTGCGCCCATGCTGGTGCCGGCAATTGCGTCGATCTTGATGCCTTGTTCTTCCAGCGCCTTGAGTACGCCGATGTGCGCCAGCCCGCGTGCAGCACCGCCGGACAACACCAGACCGACTTTCGGCCGCGTTGCCTCACTGGCCGGAACGCTGGCGTGAACAAGAAATGGAAGGAAACCAAGCAGCAGGCAGAACAGCAGACGGCGCATTGTGAGTCTCGGGGCAAGCGATAAAGCCGGCTATTATAGCGGCGCCCTCTGTCTCAGGAGTTTCAACGAACATGACTGTCGCCAAAGCGGAAGTTGTCATCACTTATTGCACGCAATGCCAGTGGCTGCTGCGCGCCGCGTGGCTGGCGCAGGAACTGCTCAGCACCTTCGGCGATGATCTTGGCAAAGTCTCATTGGTGCCCGGCACCGGCGGGGTGTTTCACATTACTTGCGACGGCGTGCAGATCTGGGAACGCAAGGCCGACGGTGGTTTTCCGGAGGCCAAGGTGCTCAAGCAGCGGGTGCGCGATCAGATCGATCCTGAGCGCGACCTCGGCCACAACGACCGCACTCAGTGAGAGGCGGCGTCGGCGGCGACGGCTTTCTTGTCAGCATGGCCTGACATCCGCGCCGACACCACGATGGCGACGATGATCAGCGCACCGCCGATGAGCATCTTCGGTGTCGGGTTTTCATCGAACAGCAGCCAGGCAATGGTGATGCCGTAAACCGGCTCCATGGCGAACACCACAGCGGCGGTGCGCGCTTTGATCACCGCCAGGCTGGCCACGAAAAGGCTGTGGGCGACGCCGGTGCAGAACACGCCGAGCAGGGCGATCCACAGCCAGTCCAGTGCGCGCACCTCGCTCAATTGCGGCGCCGCGACCGGTAGCAGACACAACGCCACCACGACGTTTTGGCACAATGCCGCCTGCACCGCCGGAATGCGCCCGGAACTGGCGCGGTTGGTCAATGACAACAGGGAAAACAGCAACCCGGACAACACCGCCCAGAGCAGGCCGACGGTCGAGCCGCTGGCCAGATCGAAGGTGGGCGTCACCAGCACCAAGCCAACACTGACCAACACCACCAGGAGGATTTCGTTGGCGCGGATGCGCTCGCGGAAGATCAGCCCTTCGAGAATCACCGTGAACGCCGGGAAACTGGCAAACCCCAGGGTGGCGATGGCAACGCCGGCGACTTTCACCGAAATGAAAAAGCTCACCCAGTGCCCGGCCAACAACACACCACTGAGGATGAGTCGTCGCCAGTCCACGGCCTGAAGTTTCTGCCAGCCGCTCTGGCTGGCGAAACGGGCGAAGAATGCCAGGGCAAGCACGGCGAAAGCCGCGCGCCCGAACACGATCACGGCGGGCGACGCCGCAGCGAGTTTGCCGAACACACCGGTCAGGCCAAACATCAAAGCACCAATGTGCAGGGCGCCGAGGGCGGTACGCGGAGTCATTGCAATCCTTCTCTCAAATATAGGAGCTGCCGCAGGCTGCGATCTTTTGATCTTGCTTCGAAACAAACAAGATCAAAAGATCGCAGCCTGCGGCAGCTCCTACATTTAAGCGTGTAGAGGTCAGTAAGTCTGTCGGCGGACTATCGTCGTTTGTCGCAGGAATCGCGCCGAATCTGGCCGGGTGATGCGCCGAACTCACGCAGAACCGCCGCTGAAAAGGCACTCTGCGAGCTGTAACCGACGCGGCTGGCAATTTCGCCCATCGGCAAAACCGTGTCGCGGAGCATTTGCACGGCCAGATGCAGCCGCCGGCTGCGGATGTAATCCATCGGCGTCTGCCCGCATTCGGCCATGAAGCGTGCATGCAGGCGCGCGCTTGAGAGCCCGGCGACCCGCGCCAGATCGGCAACCTGTAGCGGATAAGCGGCGTTTTGCTCAATGTGTGCGTCCAACGCCGCATAGGGCAAACGACGGGCGGCGAGCTCGGCTGGTTGCGCATGATTAAGGCTGGCCAACAGCAGCACCGCGCCTTGCTGTGCGATCAACGGATCGCTGACTGGGCTGTTCGCCAGCCAACTGACCAACTGACTCTGCCCCGAATCCAGCGACAAGCGCGCAGGCGAATCAAGCAAACGGCGGCTGGCGTCGGCATGATCGCCCAGCGAGTCAACCAGCCATTGTCCGTCGGGAATATCCATCACCAGACAGCGGCTGCCATCGGGACTGCCGCACGCATGATGCGCGCCCGAAGGAATAACCACAAAACTCTGCTGACGCACCTGACTGCCACAGCCCTCGACCTCGAAATCCAGCGCGCCGGACAGCCCGAACACCAATTGGGCGTGCTCGTGGCTGTGGACGATCAGGTCGTGAGTGTACTGACGCAAAGTGAGGATCGGGCGCATGAGCAGGTCTCCGGGCAGGTCGACAGTCTACACCGGCGTGCCGCGAGTGCGCTGTCACAGGACTGACTCGCGCCTGTCATGGTCGATTAACCGAGCGGGCGCACGCTGGCGAAAACATCCCAGAGGGTTGCCCATGACCAGCGCCGAGCTCGCCAAACCCAGCCGTAAACAACGGGTGCGAACCCTGTGGATCTCCGACGTGCACCTTGGCACGCGCGATTGCCAGGCTGAACATTTGTCGACGTTTCTCAAGGGCTATCACGCCGACAAGATCTACCTGGTCGGCGACATCATCGATGGCTGGAAGCTGCGCGGCGGCATGTACTGGCCGCAGGCGCACACCAACGTGATCCGCCGCTTGCTGACCATGAGCAAGCGCGGCACCGAAGTGATTTACGTCACCGGCAATCACGATGAATTCCTGCGCCGTTACTCGAAGCTGATTCTGGGCAACATTCAGTTGGTCGATGAAGCGGTGCATGTCACGGCGGACGGCCGCCACCTGCTGGTGATTCACGGCGATCAGTTTGATGTGATCACCCGTTATCACCGCTGGCTGGCGTTTCTAGGCGACTCGGCCTACGAATTCACCCTGACACTCAATCGCTGGCTCAACCATTGGCGCGCCCGTTATGGCTACGGTTACTGGTCGTTGTCGGCGTACCTGAAGCACAAGGTGAAGACGGCGGTGAGTTTCATCAGCGATTTTGAAGAAGCCATCGCCCATGAATGCGTGAAGCGCGAGCTGCACGGCGTGGTGTGCGGGCACATTCACCATGCGGAGATCCGCAAGGTCGGCGAGGTGGACTACCTCAATTGCGGCGATTGGGTGGAGTCGTGCACGGCGCTGATCGAACACTGGGATGGCACGATCGAGCTGTATCGGCTAGCGGATGCACAGGCGCGCGAGGCCGAGCTAAAGGCCGCCAAAGTCGCCGAACTCGCCTGAACGACACAAATCCCCTGTGGGAGCGAGCCTGCTCGCGAAAGCGTTACATCAGGCGAAGCAGTGTCGCCTGACACTACGCATTCGCGAGCAGGCTCGCTCCCACATTTGGTTTGTGGTGTTCTCAGGCTGTGGAGTGTTCTTCCATCGCAGCCTTGTAGATCGAGTTCTTCGGATGGGCAAAGTCGCCGAACTCGCCTGAACGACACAAATCCCCTGTGGGAGCGAGCCTGCTCGCGAAAGCGTTACATCAGGCAAAGCAGTGTCGCCTGACACTACGCATTCGCGAGCAGGCTCGCTCCCACATTTGGTTTGTGGTGTTCTCAGGCTGTGGTGTGTTCTTCCATTGCAGCCTTGTAGATCGAGTTCTTCGGATAGGCAAACAGCCTTTCCATCATCGGCTCAAAAAAACTCAACGGGAGGGTCTCATACGCCGGATCAAACGCCGCCGCATCGTACTTGGCGCAAAACTCGGCGGTTGCCTGAAACTGTGGATGTTCCTTGAACTGCTCGCGCAGGTGCCGATCCATGCCGAGGTGATGGAAAAAGTAGTAACCCTGAAACACCCCGTGTTTCTCGACCATCCACAGATTTTCGGCGCTGACGAACGGCTTGAGAATCGCCGCGGCAATGTCCGGGTGGTTATAGGAGCCCAAGGTGTCGCCAATGTCATGCAAGAGCGCGCAGACCACGTATTCCTCGTCGCGTCCGTCGCGCCATGCGCGGGTCGCGGTTTGCAGGGAGTGGGTGAGGCGGTCCACCGGAAATCCGCCGAAATCGCCTTCGAGCAATTTCAGGTGGGCCATGATCCGCGAGGGCAACTGTTTGGCGTAGGCGCTGAAGTCGGCGGCGATGATCGCCCAGTCCTCTTGCGTACCGTCCTGCATATGGGTGAAGCGGGCATTGGCGTTCATCGGCCATCCTCATCAATTCTTGTTGTTCAGAACGCCACGCGCCCGAGAATCATGTCGCGGTACATGACGAAATCGCCGAGCAGGCTGTACAGCGGATGCTGAAACGTTGCCGGGCGGTTCTTTTCAAAGAAGAAATGCCCGATCCAGGCAAAGCTGTAACCGGCCAGCGGCAAGGCCCATAACAGCAGCCAGGCGCCCTTGGCGATGGTCATGGCAAGAATGAAGATAACCAGCGTCGTGCCGATGAAATGCAGGCGACGGCAGGTGCTGTTGTTGTGTTCGCTGAGGTAATACGGATAGAACTCGGCGAAACTGTTGAATTGCTTGATGTTTTCCACGACCGCGATCTCTGTGGTTATTGTTCTGGCGACGAGTTGTTCTGCGGGTAGCTTATTTGAGTCTAGAGTGATCATTGGCGTGGGCCAGTGACAATCGGCGCCACTTTAGTATCCTTCGCAAATCAGGCCGTAACATGCGGCCCCTCATGTAAAAGAAAAATGCCATGAGTGAACGAACGACTTCTGCTAGCTGGGCGATGGGGATTGTCAAAGCATTGGAGATGGACGGCCTGGATTGCCGGGTTCTGTTCAAACAACTGGGGCTCGATTACTCCGCCCTGGATGATCCGGATGCGCGCTTCCCGCAAGATTCCATGACGCGTCTGTGGCAACGGGCAGTTGAACTGTCCGGTAATCCGGCGATTGGCCTGAACATGGGCAAAGTCGTGCGCCCGGCCTCGTTTCATGTCGCCGGCTATGCCTTGATGTCGAGTAATACCCTCGCCGAAGGCTTTCAGCGATTGGTGCGTTATCAGCGGATCATCGCCGAAAGTGCCGACCTGAGTTTTCGTCTGCTCGAAGAAGGTTACGCACTGATTCTGACGGTGCACGGCGATCACCTGCCGCCGACCCGGCAAAGTGCCGAGGCTTCGCTGGCCTGCGCGCTGGGCCTGTGCGGATGGCTGACCGGGCGCACGTTGCACCCGGTGAAAGTGCTGGTGCAGGGCGCTGAACCGGATGACCTGGAACCCTATAAACAAGCCTTTCACGCGCCGCTGATGTTCAACGCGCCGTACGACGCGTTGATCTTCGAACGTGCCGACATGGAGGCGCCACTGCCCACCGCCAACGAGGCGATGGCGCTGCTGCACGACCGCTTTGCCGGGGAATATCTGGCACGCTTTTCAGAAAGCCGCGTGACCCACAAGGCGCGGCAAGTGCTCTGCCGCTTACTGCCGCAGGGCGAACCGAAGCGCGATACCGTGGCGCAGACGCTGCACCTGTCGCAGCGCACCTTGCAGCGGCGGTTGCAGGAGGAGGGCACGAGTTTTCAGCAGTTGCTCGATGACACCCGCCGCGAACTGGCCGAGCAATATCTGGCGCAGCCGAGCATGACGCTGCTGGAGATCGCTTATCTGTTGGGTTTTGCCGATCCGAGCAACTTCTTCCGCGCCTTCCGCCGCTGGTTCGACACCACGCCCGGCGATTACCGGACGCGGTTGTTGCAGGCGCCGAACGCGATCAATGACGCCAAAAGGCCGGAATACACAGCACAAACACCGTAATGATCTCCAGTCGGCCAAGCAGCATGCCGAATGACAGGATCCACTTCGCCGCATCCGGCAGGGTCGCAAAGTTGCCCGCCGGGCCAATCGTTTCACCCAGACCGGGGCCGACGCCCGACACGGTACTGGCGGCGCCGGTCAGTGCGGTCATCCAGTCGACACCAAGCAAAGACAGGAGCAGCGCGATCACGCAGATGGTGATGGCGAAGAAGAACGAAAAGGTCAGAATCGAACGGACGATTTCTTCGTCGAGACGGTGACCGTTGTACTTCTGCTTGATCACTGCACGCGGATGAATCAGCTGGTTAAGGTTGGCCTTGAGCAGGATGTAGGCAACCTGGAAACGGAAAATCTTGATCCCGCCCGCCGTCGAGCCGGAACAGCCGCCGACAAACCCCAGATAGAAAAACAGCATCAGCGAGAAGTTGCCCCACAGGCTGTAGTCACCGAGGGCAAAACCGGTGGTGGTGACCACCGACGTCACGTTCAGTGCGACATGACGCAGTGCGTCGAGCCAGTGCAGGTTGGTCGTCCACCAGTACCAGGTGCCGAGCACCAGCCAGGTCACCAGCAACATGCCGAGCAAACCCTGCACCTGCTGGTCCCTGAGCAACGCTTTGCGGTTGCCGCGCATCGTCGCCACGTACAAGGTGAACGGCAGGCTGCCGAGAATCATGATCACCACCGCAACCCAGTGCACCGCCGGTTGCGTCCACTTGGCCAGCGACTGGTCGGAGGTCGAGAACCCGCCGGTGGAAATCGCCGACATCGCGTGGTTGATTGCATCGAACGGGCTCATCCCGGCCCACCAGAACGCCAGGCTGCCGACAATGGTGATGCCGACGTACGCCGCCACGATCAGGCGCGCCACCATGTGCGAGCGCGGCATGACCTTTTCCGATCGGTCGGAAGATTCAGTCTGGAACAGGCGCATGCCACCGATGCGCAGTAGCGGCAGAATCGCTACTGCCATGCCGATAAAACCGATGCCGCCTAGCCAGTGCAACAGCGAACGCCACATCAGGATGCCGGGGGACATGGTGTCGAGGCCGCTGAGTACGGTCGAGCCGGTGGCAGTGATGCCGGACATGCTTTCAAAAAACGAGTCGGTGTAGCTGATGTGCTGGGTCAGCAAAAACGGTAACGCCGCAAAAATGCACACCACCAGCCAACTGCTGACGGTCAGCAAGTACATGTCGCGCGGGCGCAGATGAATGTGTTCCGGCCGGCCCGGAATCACCAGCGCGAGGCCGGCGACGAAGGTGATCATGCTTGCCCAGAGGAACGACGGCAGGTCGCTGGTGCGCTCGAAAATCACCAGCGTAGCCATGGGCACGACCATGGCGACAGCCAAGGTGATCAGGAAGATGCCGATGATGAAACCAATGATCCGTAAGGTCGGCAACGCCATGAAGTCCGCTCGGGCTGATGTAGGAAGGGCGCCATTCTACCCGTGGGGCAGGGCATGTAAACCGGCATCCTGTGGGCAGATACCGCTAGAATAGCCGCACATTTTTCTCTGGAGGTGGCCGATGCAGGCTCTCGACGCGTTGCTCAACCGTGTTTCCGTTCCACGACTGGTCGAACCGGCCCCCACTGCCGAGCAGCGCGAAGCGTTGTTTGGTGCTGCATTGCGTGCGCCGGATCACGGGCATTTGCAGCCGTATCGTTTCCTGACCATTGAAGGCGCGGCGCGCGAGCAGATGGGCGAGTTGCTCGCTGAAGCTGCGCAGCAACAGGAAGGCGAAGTCACTGAAGCGATGATCGACAAGGCGCGCAATGGCCCGCTGCGTGCGCCGCTGGTGGTTGTGGTGGTCGCCAGGCTGCAGGATCACGTGAAGTATCCGAAGGCCGAGCAATTGCTCGCGGCCGGGTGCGCGGCGCACGGGATTTTGCTGGCGGCGTATGCGCAGGGGATTGGTGCGGTGTGGCGTACCGGTGATCTGGCTTACTCGAAGCATGTGGCCAAAGGCTTGGGTCTGGCAGAGGGCGAAGAGGTGATTGCATTCCTCTACCTCGGCACGCCACAGAAAGAACCGCGTGTGGCGGAAAAGGTTGATCTGACCGAGTTCGTCAGCGCCTGGCCCGCCAAGCCCTGACACCGCCTACCTACATTATTGTCGGTGGATGAGGTTTCAGGGTTGAACGATAGCTCCCGGTATGAGCGGCAATTCGAGGCTGGCGATAAATCCGCCCTGCGGATGATTGGCCAGCGTCAGACTCCCGCCATGCCGTTCCGCCGCTCGGCGGGCAATCGCCAGACCCAAACCATGCCCCGCCGCCGTCTGCCCCGGCGCACGATAAAACGGCTCGCCCAACTGGCTCAAATGCTCTGCCTGCACGCCCGGTCCATGGTCGCGCACGCTCACAGTGATTTTTTCACCCTGACGGGAAGCCCGCATTTCAATCGCCTGACCGTCAGGGTTGAAGCGCTGGGCATTGCGTAGCAGGTTGTCGACGGCTCGTTCAATCATCGTCGGCCAGCCCTTGAGGTTCAGCTGGGGTTCGGCGTCCAGGCGGACGGTCTGCTCCGGTGAGCCCAGTTGCGCATCCTTCTGCAGCGTGCCGAGCAGCGCATTCAGGTCTACGTCTTCAGCGCTGGCGTTATCGGCATCGACCCGCGCCAGCACCAGAATTTCGCTGATCAACGCTTCCAGCCGATCGCACTCGCGAGTCAGCCGTGGCCAGAGTTTCTCACGCTCCTCAGGGTTGGCCCGCTCGGCCAGCGCCAAAGCAATACGCAGCCGCGCCAACGGTGAGCGCAGCTCATGGGAAACATCGCGCAGCAGTTGCCGTTGGCTGCCGATCAAACTTTGCAGGCGTGCGCCCATACGATTGAAATCGGTGGCGAGCACGCCGAACTCATCACGACGATTGGCCAGTTTCGCCAGGCTGTTCTGTTGATACGTGGCTTGTCCCAAATCATGCACCGCGCCGCGTAATCGGCTGAGCGGACGGGTGATGGAGAAGGTCACCAACAAGCTGAACAACGTCAGCACCACCAGCGCAATGCCCAGCGCACTCAGCGGCCAAAGCAGGCTTTCGCGGTGCCAGGCGTCGAGTTCCGGGTGTGGGATGCGGTAGATGAACAGGTAGGTGTCGCCGGTTTTGTCGCTGGTAAATTCGTCGGTCAGGCGCCGCCATGGCAGGCGACGGTCATCGTTGTTCTGCCGCGCTTCAAACGCCGCGGCGCGGCGCGGGAAGGTGCCGCGCACCACCGGATCGCCGGATTCGTTGAGCACCTGGACGTCGATGTGATATTGGCGTTTGCGTTGTTCGAGGATGTCCTGGGCAGCTTCTTCGCCCTGGGCTTCGTAGGACTGCGTCCATTCAGCGGCCAGGGTGTTGAGGCCCGGGTGACGGCTGAGAATCCACGCGTCCTGATTGAGCATGTGCCCGAGCAAAATGGACAACCCGGCCACCAATGCGATGGCCAGCCAGAAGCTCGCGAGAATACGCCAGAACAGTGAACGCACAGAAAATCCTCAATCAAACATAAAAGCCCATGTTGGATGCGGCTCCTGTGGCGAGGGGATTTATCCCCGTTGGGTCGCGCAGCGACCCCAAAACCTGCGATTGAGAAACATCAGAAATATCGCATGCAATGATTTGGCGACTGCTCCGCAGCCGAACGGGGATAAATCCCCTCGCCACAAAGGCAAACCCGACGGCGTTGGCCGTCGGGTTCGGGGTTACTGCATTATTGCGCTTTTTGCGGCTGTTGCGCTTTCCACGCCTTGAACTCGGCCCATTCGGCGCGACGCTCAGCCTGTTTCTTCTGGATCTCGTCGAATTTCTTCTGTTGATCCGGTTTCAGCACGGCGCGGACATCGGATTCGGCTTTCTTGTGGTTGGCCGCCATCTCGTCCTTCAGGGCTTTCTGGTCGGCTGGCGAGAGTTTTTCCAGGTACTTGTCGACCACTTGCTTACGCTCGTGCATCTGCTCGCCCATGATCTTGCGGATCTGCTCGCGCTGTTCGTGGGACAGGTCGAGTTGGCTGTACGGGCCTTTGCCGTGCATGCCGTGCATCTGACCGCCGTGGCGAGCGCCGTCCATCGGGCCACCCATCGGGCCGCCATCTTGCGGCATGGCCATGGCGACGGTTGGCAGAGCGGCAGCGAACATCAGAGCGATAAGAGTCTTGCGCATGGTGTATCTCCTTGTCTCGTTCCCGGTACGTTCCGGATGAGTTCAGATTACGGAGATCAAGGTCAGCGGCGGTCAGCGCTACGTAAAGCTTGGGTAAAGACGCTTCGCGCCCAACCTTACACACATGCCATGTAGGAGCTGCCGAAGGCTGCGATCTGTTGATTTTGCTTTTAACGAACAAGATCAAAAGATCGCATGGCGTCGTTTTGATTGACGTCACCGTTGGCCGGGGGGATGCGTGCAACTCAGAGGCTGTAGTAGTAACCGCGGCTGCGCAGGGCGACGATGCGTGGGCGACCGTCCGGGTGCGGGCCGATCTTTTTGCGCAGGTTACTGACGTGCATGTCGAGGCTGCGGTCGTACAGGGTCAGCTTGCGGCCCAAGGCGATCTGCGCCAGTTCCTGTTTGTCCAGCGGCTCGCCCGGCTGTTTGAGCAGGGCCTCGAGCAGACGGCTTTCGGAAACGGTGAGGGTCAGTTCTTTCTCGTCGATGCTGACCACGCCACGCACCGGGCTGAAACTCAAGTCGCCCAGTTCCAGCTGCGTCGAGACGGCAGCCGGGTGACTGCGGCGCAACACGGCGCGCAGGCGGGCGGTCAGTTCACGCGGGTCGCACGGTTTGGCCAGGTAATCGTCGGCGCCGAGTTCCAGGCCGAGGATACGATCCAGCGGCTCGCCACGGGCCGAGAGCATCAGCACTGGCAGGTCGGCGTGATCGGCACGCAATTGCTTGAGCAGTTCCAGACCGCTGCCGTCGGGCAGCATCACGTCCAGCACCACCGCCGCCGGGGCGGTTTCGGCCAGCGCCTTGCGGGCGCTCTGACCGTCGTGGCAGGCGCGCACCTGGAAGCCTTCCTGGCTCAACCAGCTACTCAGGAGTTCACACAACTCCTGGTCATCATCAATCAATAACAGCTCGCTCATGACTCACTCAATTTAGCCATTGCCGACGTTTTCGGCTTGCTCCACTGGCAAAGATACCGCAGAGCAGCGCCAATAGCGCTACTCCGGCTCCCGTGACGAACCACTGCTGTTGATCGGTCAACAGACGCGGCAGGGGACTCGCCTGGGCTTCCTTGAGTTGCAGCTTGAGGCGCTGGTTCTCTTGGCGCAACCGGGCAAGCTGTGCGCTTTCGCGCGCAGTGTCGGCACTTTGCAGTTGTTTGCTCAACTCTTCCCGCTGCTGCTCGCTCGCTTTCAGGCGCTGCTGCAACTCGGTGATCTGGCTGCCGGCGCTTAACGACAATGGCGTGGAGCTGCCGCCTTCGGTGGTTTCCTCACCATGGGCGGGGGCCATGATCGACAACGTGACCAACATCAGACACAACGGACCCTTGCGCATCGCGACACCTGCTTCCAAATGGATATTGGGCAGGTTGTCGGCAGGCAAACGAGAATAATGAGCGATTGAGATGGGTGAGAAGCGAGAAGGTTCAGTGCGCGGGAGGGGATGTTGGTGGCTGGCAGATATTTTGTGGCTGATGAATATTCTGTGGCGAGGGGATTTAGCGAACCGTCGCACCGCCCCGTTGGGCTGCGTAGCAGTCCTGAAATGGGAGCATGTGGTGTGTCAGGCATACCGGATGGGATGGCTTTGGGGCCGCTGCGCGACCCAACGGGGATAAATCCCCTCGCCACATAAATCCCATCACTACATAAATCCCATCACCACAAAAATCCGCTTGTCACATGAATCCCTTGGCACACTGCAAATTTGGTTAAGGGAGGACTTGTTTGAACGGTTTGACGACCACGTTGGCATACACACCCGCGGCGATGTACGGATCGGCATCAGCCCAGGCCTGAGCGGCGCTCAGGGAATCGAACTCTGCAACGATCAGGCTGCCAGTGAAACCCGCTGCGCCCGGATCATTGCTGTCGACGGCCGGGTGTGGGCCGGCCAATACGATGCGGCCTTCGCCCTTGAGCGCTTGCAGGCGTTCCAGATGCGCAGGGCGCGCGGCCAGGCGTGCTTGCAGTGAGTTGGCGACGTCGGTGGCAATGATTGCGTAGAGCATGTCAGTCCTCGGTTTTTGGTGTTGTTGTGTTATCGGCATCATGCAGATGGCGTGACAGGTAAATACCCTGTGCGACCAGGAACACGACGGTCATGCCCAGGCTGCCGAACACCTTGAAGTCGACCCAGATGCTCTGGAAGGTGAAGGCGACGAACAGGTTGGCAGCGCCGCAGAACAGGAAAAAAACGATCCAGGCGATGTTCAGGCGGGTCCAGACCGGATCTGGCAGGGTCAGCGCGTGGCCCATGATGCGTTTGATCAGCAGGCGGTCACCGATGAAGTGGCTGCCGATAAAGGCCAGCGCGAACAGCCAGTTGACCACCGGGGCTTTCCATTTCAGGACAGTCTCGCTGTGGAAGGCCAGAGTCAGGCTGCCGAACACGAGGCAGGCGATCAGGGTCAGCCATTGGCTTTTTTCCAGCTTGCGCTGTTTGATGAAGAGCACGCCGTACACCACCAGGGAGCTGATGATCAGCATCGCGGTGGCGCTGTAAATACCGCCTACAGTGAGTTCATGGCCAGCGATGTCAACGACCCGTGGATCAAGTTTGTAAACGATGAAGAACAGCAGAAGCGGGATGAAATCGATGAATTGTTTCACAGTGAGAGCCAGAAGCTGGATGTGGCGGCATAATAACAAACATATGGGCGCGCGATAGCGCCAGCTGATTTGAGGTTACAACTCCCCGTGAATGTTGATTTGCACTGCCATAGCACGGCCTCCGATGGCGCCCTGGCGCCTGCGGTTCTGGTTGCGCGTGCGTTCGAAAACGGCGTGCGAGTCCTGTCGTTGACCGACCACGACACCCTCGAAGGCCTCGCCGAAGCACGCACGGCCGCCAATGAACTGGGCATGCAACTGGTCAACGGCGTCGAGTTGTCCTGCACCTGGGGCGGCGCGACCATTCATGTGCTGGGTTACGGCTTCGACGTCAACGCCGCGCCGTTGGTCGAGGCCATCGCCAAATTGCACGATGGCCGCTGGCTGCGGTCGGAAGAAATAAGCCGCAAGCTCGCCCTCAAAGGCATGCCCGGCGCCCTCGACGGCTCCCGCAAAATCCAGCAGGAACTGGGCGATAGCGGCAACGCGCCGGCCCGTCCGCATTTCGCCGACTGGATGGTGCGTGAAGGTTTCGTCAAGGATCGCGCCGAGGCGTTCCGCAAGTGGCTGGGCGCCGGCAAGCTGGGCGACGTCAAGTTGCACTGGCCGACACTTGAAGACACCGTCGGCACGCTGCGTGCCGCCAACGCCTGGGTCAGCCTGGCGCATCCATGGCACTACGATTTCACCCGCAGCAAGCGCCGAAAGCTGATTGCCGACTATATTCAAGCGGGCGGGCATGCAATCGAGGTGGTCAATGGCCATCAGCCTGCGGAACAGGTCGGCAGCCTGGCGATCCTTGCCCGTGAGTTCGGTCTGCTGGTCACTGCCGGCAGTGACTTCCATGGCCCTGGCGGCTGGTCCGAGATCGGCCAGTACCGGCCGGTTCCCGAGGACCTTCCACCCCTGTGGTGTCGGTTCAAACATGACACAGATATTACCGCCGTCTGAACAGGTAGAAAATGTGAGTCAATTTTTCCAGATACATCCGGAGAACCCACAAGCGCGCCTGATAAAGCAGGCGGTCGAGATCATCCGCAAGGGCGGGGTGGTGGTTTATCCCACGGACTCTTCCTACGCCATCGGTTGCCAGATCGGCGACAAGACCGCGATCGAGCGCGTGCGACGCCTGCGCCAGCTCGATGAAAAGCACAACTTCGCGCTGATCTGCAGTGACCTCTCCCAACTGGGCAACTACGCCAAGATCGACACCGGCACCTTCCGCATTCTCAAGGCGCATCTGCCGGGGCCGTACACCTTCATTCTCAACGCCACCCGCGAAGTGCCGCGCCTGCTGCTGCATCCGAAGAAGCGCACCATCGGCCTGCGTGTGCCCAGCCATCCGATTGCGCTGGCGTTGTTGGCAGAGCTGGGCGAGCCGCTGATGAGCGTCACGCTGATCATGCCGGGTGATGAAGATCCGTTGAGCGATCCATACGAAATGCGCCAGTTGCTTGAACACCAGGTGGACTTGATCATCGACGGCGGTTTCGGTGGCATCAAAGCCTCCACGGTAGTCGACCTGACCGGCGACGATCCGGAAGTGGTTCGCGTCGGTTGTGGCGATCCGACGCCGTTCATGGTCGAGGCCTGAATGTCCGCAGTGGAAACCGTTGTCGATCCCCAGGCCGGCGCCCAGCAGGAGCTGCCGTTTGCCATGGTCTACGGCCAGGCGGTCATGGAAATGCCGCTCGATCTGTACATCCCGCCGGATGCGCTGGAAGTTTTCCTTGAGGCCTTTGAAGGCCCGCTCGACCTGCTGCTGTACCTGATCCGCAAACAGAACATCAACATCCTCGACATCCCGGTGGCGGAAATCACCCGCCAGTACATGGGGTATGTCGAGTTGATGCAGTCGGTGCGCCTGGAACTCGCCGCCGAGTACCTGGTGATGGCCGCGATGCTCGCCGAGATCAAGTCGCGCATGCTCCTGCCACGGGCCGAAACCGTCGAAGACGAAGAGGATGACCCGCGCGCCGAACTGATCCGCCGCTTGCAGGAATACGAGCGTTTCAAGGCGGCCGCCGAAGGTATCGATGGCCTGAGCCGGGTTGGTCGCGACGTGGTCGTGCCCAAACTCGACGCGCCTGAAGCCCGTGCGCGCAAGCTGTTGCCGGATGTCGCGCTGGAAGAGATTTTGATGTGCATGGCCGAAGTGCTGCGCCGTGGTGACATGTTTGAAAGCCACCAGGTCAGCCGTGAGGCGCTGTCTACCCGCGAACGCATGAGCGATGTGCTGGAGCGGCTCAAGGGCGGCGGTTTTGTACCGTTCGTCGAGCTGTTTACCGCCGAAGAGGGTCGCTTGGGTGTGGTGGTGACCTTTATGGCGATCCTTGAACTGGTCAAGGAATCCTTGGTCGAGCTGGTGCAGAATGAGCCGTTCGCCGCGATCCACGTGCGAGCCCGAGCCGAATAACGAGTCGAAACATGAACCTGACTGAACCCCGCGAGCTGGCGCCCCTGCTAGAAGCCTTTCTGTTGGCCTCGGGAAAGCCGCAATCCCTGGAACGCCTCTTTGAACTGTTCGAAGAAGGCGAACGGCCCGAGCCTGCGGTCTTCAAAAAAGCCCTGGCCCTCTTGGGCAAATCCTGCGAGGGCCGCGCGTTCGAGCTCAAGGAAGTCTCGTCGGGCTACCGTTTGCAGATCCGCGAGAAATTTTCGCCGTGGGTCGGCCGACTCTGGGAGGAGCGTCCGCAGCGTTATTCCCGTGCGATGCTGGAAACCATCGCGTTGATCGCTTATCGCCAACCGATCACCCGCGGCGAGATCGAAGACGTGCGCGGTGTGGCGGTCAACAGCAACATCGTCAAAACCTTGCTGGAACGCGAGTGGATTCGCGTCGTCGGCTATCGCGACGTGCCGGGCAAACCGGCGATGTTCGCTACCACCAAAGCATTTCTCGATCACTTCAACCTGAAGAACCTTGAAGACCTGCCGCCGCTGGCCGAACTGCGCGAAATGGAAACCGATCCGGTGCTCGATTTCGACGACGCCCCGGTGCCGCAGAGCTTGCAGGAACGGGTCGACGCCAGCGCCGAGCCGGAAGAGGAGAAGGAAGAGACCAGTTTCCATACGTTGCTGCTCGAATTGGACAGCATGGAAGAGGGGATCAAGACCGACTTCGACGATTTGCTGCGTGATGCCGCCGATGGCGAGGCACCGACGGTTGAAGCAGAAATCGAGACTGAGTCTGAACCACAGATCGCCGAGCCAACCATCGAAGTTGAACTTGAAGCCGAGCCAGAAGCCGAACCGGAAGAGGACATTCTTGGCGTCGCCGAAGCCCGCGAAAAGCTGTTGGCTGCTGTCGCCGCCCTCGAACAATCCGCGCCAGAACCCGAACTGAGCGAAGAAGAAGCCGAAGCCCGCGCCCTGGCCGAAGCCATCGAAGCCGAACGCCGCGAATTCGAAGACTGACCGCTGCTCATTCTTTTGTAGGAGCTGAGCTTGCTCGCGAAAGCGGAGTGTCAGACACCATGAATGTGACTGACACAGCGCTTTCGCGAGCAAGCTCAGCTCCTACAGGAATTGTGTTGAAGGATAGGTATGAGCTCAACAAAAGACCCGTGCATCAGCGTCTGCAAATTCACCGACGACATCTGCGTCGGTTGCGGCCGCAGTAAACGCGAAATCAAAGCCTGGAAGAAACTCGACAAGGACGACAAGCGCACCGTGCTGGCCGAAGCTGCACTGCGCCTGATCAAACTCGGCGGCGCCGGTCGGCGGAAAAAGAAATAACCGTGTTGTGATCGACTAGTCTCTGATGCGCGACGGCTCACATCCGCGTATGATTCGCGACCCTTTGCTGATCCCTTCGGCGAAGAACCCAGATTTTTATGCTTCAGGCGCCCAACTCCGGGCGGTTGAACAGACCACACCGGGAGGTGCCCAGATGAGTGACATCAATCAGAAAGACGACCAGGAAATCGGCCCAGCAGGCGAAAAACTGCAGAAAGTCCTCGCCCGTATCGGCGTTGGCTCGCGCCGTGACGTGGAGTCCTGGATCAGCCAGGGCCGGATCAAGGTCAATGGCAAAGACGCCACCCTCGGTCTGCGCGTTGACATGCACGACGCCATCACCATTGATGGCAAGGTGATCAAGCGCGAAGAGGCTGCCGAATCGGTCCGCCGCGTGATCATGTACAACAAACCCGATGGCGAGATCTGCACCCGTGACGACCCGGAAGGCCGTCCGACCGTGTTCGACAAGCTGCCGCGTCCGAAAGAAGGCCGCTGGATCAACATCGGTCGTCTCGACATCAACACCACTGGCTTGCTGATGTTCACCACCGACGGTGAGCTGGCCAACCGACTGATGCACCCGTCCTACGAGATGGACCGTGAATACGCCGTGCGCGTACGCGGTGAAGTCGACGACGAAATGATCGAGCGCCTGAAGGCCGGCGTCGTGCTGGAAGACGGCCCGGCGAAGTTCACCGACATCAAACAGGCACCGGGTGGCGAAGGCTTCAACCACTGGTATCACTGCGTGGTGATGGAAGGTCGTAACCGTGAGGTTCGTCGTCTGTGGGAATCGCAAGGTCTGGTGGTCAGCCGTCTGAAGCGCGTGCGTTTCGGTCCGGTGTTCCTCAATTCTGACCTGCCGATGGGCCGCTGGCGCGAAATGAGCCAGTACGAAGTCGACATTCTGAGTGCTGAAGTCGGCCTGACGCCGGTGGCAATGCCGCAACTGAACGCCAAGAGCAAAGACAAACTTGAGCGTATGCAGCGTAAATCGTCGCGTCCGATGGGCAAGACCGAGCGCGTACGCACGCTGCGTCCAGCCGCTGGCGCGCCGACTGGCCCTCGTCCGAGCCGTGAGCCGCAGATCGAAGGCGAGCGCCCAGGTCGCAAGCCAGTCGCCCGTGACGGCGAGCGCGCTCCGCGTCCGGCCAACGGTCGCACTGAGCGTGGCGAACGTGGGGCTCCTGCCGGTCGTGGTACGCCAGTGGCGGATCGTCCAGCGGACACTACCAACAAGCGTCCGGCCAAGCCTGCGCCGAAGCGTCCGGGCATCAAACTGGTCGACGGTGACAAGCCGTCGGGCAAGCGCCGCGGTGCACCGGCAGGTTCCGGTCAGCGTCCAGGTTTCGGTCGCAAAAAGCCGGAATAAGGCAGCTGTGAGCTTCTAGCGACAAGCTTCAAGACAAAGCAGAAACGCCAACCGCAGGGTTGGCGTTTTTTTTCGTCTGCCAGAAGATTTGTGTTGCCCGATCCGGCCTCTTCGCGAGCGGGCTCGCTCCCACATTGAATCTGTGTCGTACACAATCCCCCTGTGGGAGCGAGCTTGCTCGCGAAGGCGCCAGTCGCTCAGAACACAAACCGTCCGTCAAACAACGGCTTGTCATCCAGCGCCAACACTCCGCCCGAGAAGATCAGGTCCAGGTGATGACTGCCCTTGGCCCCGCCCCCAAGCCCCAGATGCAACCCACAATGGCGCTCCTCAAACCCGGCATTGCGCGCATAAAGATCCTTCACGCCTTCATTGGTGCCAATCCCCAGTTCCTCAATCCGCCGGTTCGACGGATTGGCGTCCAGGTACCTGTTGAAATCATGCTCCAGCCCCGGCACATCCGTGGCGATGCGGCTGATGGTCGAGTTCTCGATCCACAACTCCAGCGGTGATTCGAGTACGCCATATTTGCGTGCAAACGGAATGGTGCTGAGGAAGGTGCCCTTGAACCTCACATGGCCATTGATTTCTTCACTGTGGGTGGCGATTTCACCGGGCGCCAGGTCGAAGTTGCCGACGCCATTGATATCCGTCCACTTTTTGATGCTGCTCAACGGCGTTTCGAACCATGAGCCCTCATCATCTTTGAAACTCAGCGTCGTCGCCTGAGACATGCGCTGAATCAAATGGCTGTTCAAGCCCGCGATGCGTTGCGGGGTGACACTGAACGTATCGTAGAAATAATCGCCGTAATCCTTGAACAGCAGCGACTTCTTCCAGTTTTCCGCCATCACCGCTTGCAGCGCACGGACGAACTCCGGGCCGTCGGGACGTGGGTGGGGCAGGGTGGAAGAGTCGTAGAAGAAAATGTACAGATCGCTGTCGGTAATTGCCGCCGTCAGCGCTGCGGTGCTTTCCAGATCCAGGCGCCGTGCGCTGAATTGGAAGCGGGGATGGTCGCCAGCCTGTTCGGCGATAGCGCCCGTCAATGCCTCGTAATCGGCAGTGTGGCCGAGCAATACCTGCGCCGATTCGAGACCGGCGAGGGCAGGGTGATGTTCGAGGTAGTAAAGGAAATGCGAGATCGCGCGGGGCTTATCCATGAGTCCTCCCTGACTGACCGAGAAAAAAGCGGCAGGCACGACCGGCCGGATCGTGCCTGTCCGGGATGTCTTACAGAGGCCACATCGCCGTGCCGAACGGAACGACCGCATCAGCTTGCATCATTTCCACGGCGGCTTCGTGGGTCGGTGCTTCAAACCATTCGTCCAGTTGCAGCTCGGTATCCAAGTCTTTTTCCAGTGCTTGCATGGTCGATCTCCTAGATGACTTTCACGGTTATCAAAGCGTCGCGCGCTCATATTCGAGTAGCGCTGTGACTGGCCGGTCAGATGGCCGACGAGACGTGGAGAACCTAGTTGAGGGTTTTTTGTTATGCAAAAAATTATTTATTTAATTTTTAAATAGACTTTTTATTCTGTTTTCAACGCGTGTTTTTCTTATTTAAAAACATAAAACTAAATGGGTTATTTCATTAGCCAGCTAGCGACCGTCAATTTGCAGACGTCCTACAGAAATTTCTCGAACGGCAATTTAACGTTACGCCGCGTAAAGAAATATTTACGAAAATCACGTCAAAGGCCAGTGAATGGCCGAGTCCACCGAGGGTGTAAGGAAAAGCTGCCGAAGCCCGTCGGGTCAGGCGCTGCGCAGGGCTCTAGCGCGCTTGTTTCAGAGTCGTTTGAAGGGTGAGATGCGCCTCATGCCTGTCGTGCAGGCGCATAACAAGAAGGAGGCGCAATGAACGCCGTGACTGATCTCCACTTCTCTCCGTGGGACGGTTTTTTCCTCGTCCCCGTCGATGGCCTGCAAAGGCCTGACTCAAATTTTGCAGCCGCTCGAACCTCTCGAGGCGGACACACGCAATCCCGGCAACCGACACGCTGATCCAGCGGGGTCTGGCAGCAGGGGGTTAGCGGTGTACAATGCGCCGCGTTTTAACTGTGACCCTCTGCGTAATCGCGCAAATCTCAAGGCTATCTGCCTTGTTCACTCCGCCGCGTCACAAGCGTGTCGGGTTCGATTTCGTCACAGATAAAAACAAACAGGTGACGCATGACCGTTGTAAATAAGCTGAACTCCTGGTGCCTGCGCTGGGGTTTGATCGGGGCTGCTTGAAATCGCAACCTTGCAGCAACGTCTACTGAACATCATCAAACCTTGCGTGAGACCTTTTTCATGAGTGGACAACCCTCGCAATCAGGCGAGCTGAAACGCGGCCTGAAAAATCGCCACATTCAACTGATCGCCCTCGGTGGCGCGATCGGTACCGGATTGTTCCTCGGCTCGGCCGGGGTGCTGAAATCCGCCGGCCCGTCGATGATCCTCGGCTACGCCATCTGCGGCTTCATCGCCTTCATGATCATGCGCCAGCTCGGCGAAATGATCGTCGAAGAGCCGGTGGCCGGTTCCTTCAGCCATTTCGCGCACAAGTATTGGGGCGGCTTCGCTGGCTTCCTGTCGGGCTGGAACTGCTGGATTCTGTACATTCTGGTGGGCATGTCCGAGCTGACCGCAGTCGGCAAGTACATTCACTACTGGGCGCCGGACATCCCGACCTGGGTATCCGCGGCGGCTTTCTTTGTGCTGATCAACGCGATCAACCTGGCTAACGTCAAAGTCTTCGGTGAAGCCGAATTCTGGTTCGCGATCATCAAGGTCGTGGCGATTGTCGGCATGATTGCGCTGGGCAGCTACCTGCTGGTCAGCGGCAACGGTGGCCCGCAAGCCTCGGTGAGCAACCTGTGGTCGCACGGTGGATTCTTCCCCAACGGCGTCAGCGGGCTGGTGATGGCCATGGCGATCATCATGTTCTCCTTCGGCGGCCTGGAAATGCTCGGTTTCACCGCAGCGGAAGCCGACAAGCCGAAAACCGTGATCCCGAAAGCGATCAATCAGGTCATCTACCGGATCCTGATTTTCTACATCGGCGCTCTGGTAATTCTGCTGTCGCTGACCCCATGGGACAGCCTGCTGGAAACCCTCAACGCTTCCGGCGATTCCTACAGCGGCAGCCCGTTCGTGCAAGTGTTCTCGATGCTCGGCAGCAACACCGCCGCGCACATCCTCAACTTCGTGGTGCTGACCGCGGCGTTGTCGGTGTACAACAGTGGCACCTACTGCAACAGCCGCATGTTGCTGGGCATGGCCGAGCAGGGCGATGCGCCGAAAGGTCTGGCGAAGATCGACAAGCGCGGCGTGCCGGTGCGTTCGATTCTGGCCTCCGCAGCGGTAACGCTGGTTGCCGTGTTGCTCAACTACCTGATGCCGCAGCACGCGCTTGAGTTGCTGATGTCGCTGGTGGTCGCGACCCTGGTGATCAACTGGGCGATGATCAGCTTCTCGCACTTCAAGTTCCGTCAGCACATGAACAAGACGCAGCAGACGCCGCTGTTCAAGGCCCTGTGGTATCCGTATGGCAACTACGTCTGCCTGGCGTTCGTGGCGTTCATCCTGGGTGTGATGCTGCTGATCCCGGGCATCCAGATCTCGGTGTATGCGATTCCGCTGTGGGTCGTGTTCATGTGGGTCTGCTACGTGATCAAGAACAAGCGCGGTGCGCAGCAAGCCGTGCACGCGGCAGGTGTTGCCAAGTAAGCGTTAACGCACAAACAAGAAACCCGGCCTGAGCGCCGGGTTTTTTGTGTTCGCCAGTTTTACCGCGCGGTTACACGTAATCGGCGATGGGGTAGGTCGTGCACAATCCCTCGACCTGCAATCGGAACTGTTCCGCTAGGGCAGATTCCAGCGTGTAATCCTGCTCGCCAAGTGGCATCACGTTGTCGAGGATCCGGCAAATCAAGTCGACGACCGCGCGACATCCTTCGCCATCAAGGTAGCGTTGCGCCAAGGCTGCGGTGCCGATACGCAGCCCACTGGTGATCAGTGAAGATCGCGTCTCACCCGGTACGGGGTATTTGTTGACGATGATCCCGCATTGCTCCAGCGCCGACTGCGCGATGACGCCAGTGATGCCGCCACGCAAGCGAATCAGCACAGTGTGGTTTTCACTGCGGCCACCGACAACTTCATAATCCTGTGCCTGAAATGCGCTGGCCATTGCATCTGCCGTGCGTCGAATCCGCTCCATGCAGGCATCGAACTGCGCAGACTGTGCGTAGCGCAGCGCAGCCGCTTTGGCCGCGATCATATTGGCGGCGGGCGCGTCCTGCATGCGGGGATAAACGGCTTGATCGAGGAGGCGGCTGAAGGTCGTCCTCAAGCCGGGAATCTTGGTATTGGCATCGCGACCGGAAAGGATCAGGCCACCGCGAGGCCCGGCGAGTTGCGTGTGCGTGCACGTCGTGGTGACGTGTGCGAAGTCGATCGGGCTCGGGTGCCGCCCGGTGGCGACCAGTCCGGCAATCTGCGAAATGTCCGCCAGCAGGATCGCCCCGGCTTCATCGGCAATCTCGCGAAACCGCTCGAAATCCACGACTCGCGAGTAGGCGGTCGCACCGCAGAGGATGACGCGCGGGCGATGAGCGAGCGCCAGTCTGCGTACCTTGTCGTAATCGATCAGGCCTTCTGACGTCGTGCCGTACTGAATCGCCTTGTAGTAAGCGCCGGAGAATGCCGCGGCGCTGCCCTGCGTGTGATCGCCGCCGTGTTCGACGGCCATGCCCAAAAGGGTATCTCCAGGCTCCAGCAAGGCCGTGAGCACCTGGTAAGTGGCGTTCGAGGACGAGTGTGATTGCACATTGGCGTATTGGGCGCCGAACAGCTCTCGCGCTCTGCGAATGGCCAGCGTTTCGACCAGGTCGACGTTCTCGCAGCCTGCGCCCTGGCGCCTGCCGGGCATGCCTTCGGCGGTCACGTTGACCAGCGCTGAGGCGGATGCCACCAAGGTTCGAGGCTGGGCTGCGCAGGAGGAGACCAGTGACAGCGTTCGCTGTTGACGCGTGATTTCGGCATCGAGAATTGCCGCCAGCTCAGCGTCTTCGGCACGAAGATCCGTCAGGCCACGTTGCACTAAGTCAGCCTGGTTCTTGAGCGGTTCAGTATTGACTGCCATTGCTTGTATTCCTTCCATGTATGTTGCGCGCTGCGGTCAACAGCGCGGCTTCCTTGGTCTTGCGGCGAGTGCGTGCGTCCAGGCGTGTCCTTGTTCTGGCGGCTGTGCGCGCAAAACTGACGCCTGTGCAATCAGCCGTTTTCTCTGCCGGTTTTCACTGGAATGAGAAGGCGGTTGCCCGACGCATCATAGGTTTTTCAGGGAGGAACGCCACAAAATTAATCAAAAAAGTGAACATTATTCAAAGAAAATGATTCTTTTTGTAAGGCTTCAGGGTGTAAAACGACAGGTTGAAAGGCGTGGCGAGCACTGGGGCGAAAGGCAATCAGAACTAACGATTCAGTACAGGCGATGAAGTGATCCCGCCAATGTCGACCGCAGATTGTTTACAGCCGGACTTTTGTACCGAACCCAAGGAGGGAGGATGCTATGATCTCGCGCGATACTGATAAGGATATGACTGCAATTACCCACCTCACTTGTGTACGCCCGGAATGATCATTCAGGGCGTGACATTGATTGCAGTTAAAAAAGGATGGCAGGCCACGTATGCACAGAAAAGAAAGATCGGAGAATCTGAAAAACAATATCAAGTACTTGATAAAGAGTCGTGGCGAAACTCAGTTGTCATTGTGCAGTTCCAGTGGTTTGACCCGAACGACCATCTATAACATTCTCGAAGGCAAGGTGGTCAACGTACAGCATTCCACGGTTCGCAAGATTTCTGATTTCTTCGGGGTGTCCTACGAGGAAATAGAAACGATTGATTTTGAAGAAAAGGAAATCATCGAAAGCAGCATCTCTCCGCAGGGCAATATGAACCCGGCCGCCGTGCCGGTGATCAAGGAAAGTCTGGTTATCCAGAGTCTCGATAAAAGAATTGGTGAGTTGGCGACCCTCTATCCATTGACCTATTACTTCGGTACTTCTTTTAATCTGATTGGCGTGCTGCTGGAAAATGAAATAAGTGGTTTGCACGAGGTGGGCGATCTATTGATCGTGCAGAAAGGAACTTCTAACAGTGACAGGGAAAAGCTGGTGTATGACAAAATCACAGGGAGGTTTTCGATCAATCATGAGGGCGGCGTTGATACAGATCGGGTGTGTGTGATCGGGGATATAATCGAGGAACGATTTAATGGATTGCAGTGTTGAAATGGAAAACAGCAAGTACAAATTGCTGGGATTCGAAAACGGAAAAAGCCTGGCCGTCATCATGGTGATTGCGACAGGCAAGATAATTAAAATAAAGCTCAGTGAAGTGTTGAATAGTGAGATTATGGATAATCTGAATAAAATAGAAGTGAAAAACCTCTACAAGAAATTCTACTCCCAGGGCGGGGCACTTACCGCCTACGAAATCAATGACCGCCATGAGGGTTCCTGGATGATCTACATCATCCTGAACCTGATGTTGTTCACGCTCTATATCTTCACCAGTATTGCCGCGACGAAGCCTATTTATCTGGAATACTTTGATATCGTCGTAACGCCGGGTACCTTCCTTTATCCGCTGACGTTTCTGATCGTGGATTTGCTGAATGAGACGTTCGGCCTAAGGCTTGCTCGCAAGGCGATACTGTTCGCATTCATCAGCAACGCCGTCATTATCATTCTATTGGCCATTACGACCCATCTTCCAGGGCTGCCGGGTTGGAAGCTCGATGGCGCCTACAATGATGTGATCAGTCAGTTGTCCGCAGTTCTGGTAGCGTCTTCTGTATCGTTTCTGGTTTCAGAGAATATAAATTCTTATTTGTTGTGCAAAATCAAAGAGCTGACAAATTCCAGATTCCTGTTTTTGCGGGTGTTTTTAAGTACGTTGTTTGCGGTGATCATCGACAGTTTTCTTTTCTGCTACATCGCTTTTTACGGAACGATGGAGAATAGCGCGATTCTGGGCATGATCTACGTTCAGATCGCAATCAAAGTAGGCTTCGCATTCTTCAATATCTTGCCTGCTTACGGCGCAAGGTCTTTGTTCAAGAAATATCTGACGGGTGCTCAGACGCAATAACGAAGGGATAGCGCTCACTCGGCAGGCTGTTGCTGTCATGCCGAGGGAACGCTTCTTGCTGTGGTTTATTTCAGCTTTAGTTTCGCTTTCAGGTTATGACTAACCTGCTCTTTATTGTTGAGGAACTCATTCAGACCTTTTGCGCGAAGATTGCAGGCATCGCAATCCGAGCAGCCGACACCTTTGATGCCGTTATAACAAGTCAGTGTTTCTTCGCGAACCAGATCCAATTGATGGTGGTAATCAGCCAAAGCCCAAGTCTCAGCCTTGTTCAGCCACATCAATGGCGTATCCAGTTGCAGCTTATAATCCATGCCCAGTTCAAGGGCTTTATTCAGTGCCTTGACGAACTCGTCCCGGCAATCAGGGTAGCCCGAGAAATCCGTTTCACAAACACCGGTAATGACTGTTTTGGCTTGAACTTGATAAGCATAGATAGAGGCGAGGGTGAGAAACAGAATATTCCTCCCCGGTACAAAGGTGCTTGGCAGCGTTTCGCCGGAGCTGTTCACGGTCGGGACCGGAATGTTATCGCGTGTCAGGCTGCTGATGGCCAGTTCATTGAGCAGTGACACGTCCAGCGTTTTATGTACGGTCACGCCGAGCTTTTTGGAGAGTTGCTGCGCAACTTCAATTTCCGCGTGATGACGCTGACCATAGTCGAACGTGATGCAGTGAATTTCATCGTAATGAGTCAGGGCGTGGATCAAACAGGTGGTCGAGTCCTGTCCGCCGCTGAAAACGATAACTGCTTTGTTGGTCATGCTTATGCTTCCTGCATTGATGTAGTGAGTGCAAAAGCCTGAATGGTAACCCAAACACGGTGAGGGTCCGATTCAAATGGCGAGCAGGCTCCCTTGCACAGTGGATCTTCGGCAGGTTCGGGAGCGGTTTCGCGGTATCCTGCGCGCTCTGAATACGGACGCTTTTCCATGCTGGTGATTTCCAACAATGTGCATCTGCCGGATGCCGAGATCGAATTGACGGCCATCCGCGCTCAGGGCGCCGGTGGGCAGAACGTCAACAAGGTTTCCAGCGCCATGCACTTGCGCTTCGACATTCCGGCCTCGTCCTTGCCCGAGTTCTACAAGGAACGCCTGCTGGCGCTGCGCGACAGTCGCATCACCAGCGACGGCGTGTTGATCATCAAGGCGCAGCAATATCGTACGCAGGAAGCCAACCGTGCCGATGCGCTGGAACGACTGGTCGAGCTGATTCTCAGCGCCACCAAGGTCGAAAAGAAACGCCGCCCGACCAAGCCGACACTTGGTTCAAAGAAGCGTCGACTTGAATCGAAAACCAAGCGCGGCAGCATCAAGGCCGGGCGTGGCAAGGTGGATTTCTAGTCTTCGCGATACTTGGCAGTGTGCTTGTAAAGATACACGCTCAACGCCAGGCCGCTCAGCGAGGCGAGGGCGGCGAACAGGAAGATCGAAGCAAAGCCGAATCCCGCCGCAATCGCTCCGGCCAACGGTCCGGTGATGCCCAGCGACAAATCGATGAACAGCGAATACGCGCCGACCGCCGCACCACGGCTGGAAGCGGGCACCAGGTTCACTGCTTCCACGCCCAGCGCCGGGAATACCAGCGAGAAGCCAAAACCGCTCAACGCCGCGCCGGCCAACGCCCAGTGAGCGTCTGGTGCCAGCCACAGCAGTAACAGGCCGAGTGTTTCTACCGAGAGACAGGCTATCGCCACGCGAAAGCCGCCGAGACGGTTGATCAGGTTGCCGAACAACAGCCGCGCACCGATGAAACTGGCGCCGAACAGGCTCAGGCACAGCACCGCATTGTCCCAATGCTGCGTGGCGTAATACAGGGTGATGAAGGTGGCGATGGTGCCGAAGCCAATCGAGCCCAGTGCCAGGCCGCAGCCGTGAGGGAAGACGCGGCCGAGCACATGCATGAATGGCAGGCGTTCGCCGACAACAATCGGTGCCGCCGTTTTCGGCCACGCCAGCAGCAAGCCGATGATCGCCAGCAGGATGATGCTGACGCCCATGCTCCACAGGCCCAGACGGCTGACCAGCCACACGCCGAACGGTGCGCCGATTGCCAGCGCGCCGTAACTGGCGATGCCGTTCCAGGAAATCACCTTGGCGGTGTTCGCCGCGCCGACGCGGCCGATGCCCCAGCCAATGGAGCCGGAACCGACGAGGCTTTCCGCGCTGCCCAGTACCAGTCGACCGATCAACAAGCTGATCAGGCTGAGCATCGGCATGTTCGGCGTCCACGCCGAGATCAGCATGAACACACCGCTCAAACCGCAACCGGCCAGGCCGTACATCACCGCCAGTTTGCTGCCCTTGTTGTCGATGATCTTGCCGGCGTATGGGCGGCTGAGCAGGGTGGCGAGGTATTGCACGCTGATCACCAGCCCGGCGATCACCGCGCCGAAACCGAGGTCGCTGTGGACGTAACCCGGCAACACCGCCAGCGGAATGCCGATGTTCAGGTAGCCGATAAAGGTGAAGAGGACGATGGAGACGACTTGCAGCGTAACCGCCAGGGGGCGCTGGGGCTCTGACATAGAAAACGACATGGGTAACGATCCACGGGAGCAGCAGATTAGATAGGCTGCTCATGATACCGGCGCGGAAGAATCTGGGGCGGGAAAAGTAAAACTATTTGCCGGGTGGCGACTTCACGGTTTGGCCGGAGCGACCAGTTGCGTGGTGACCAATGCAGCGAGAGCGTTTTCTTCACTGCCGAAACGGGCGAGCAGGGCGGCTTGTTTCTCGGGGGAGAGCCGGTTCCAGATCTCGATCATTTTCTCGGTGGCGCCGATCAGAATGGCAGCTTGGTTTTCAGAGAATTCGTCGGTCATGGCAGGCTCGGGGTTCAGGCAGTGTGGAAAGCGCATGTTAGCGCTTTCCACACGGTCTGTACGACGGGGTCTTACTCTTCGTTGTCGGCCGGACGGCTCTCAACGGCTTCTTTCGGCTCGGGCTGTTGGGCGCCGGCTTGTTGCGTGGTCGTCTGCTCAGGTACGTGCAGGCTTGGGAAGGGGAGATTAGGAATCTCGTGCATGGTTGCGCTCCTCGCTAAGTCTGTTGATAGATCTGGTAGATCCGCGCTTTTAGAAAGCCTGCGCAGGATACAGCAGGAAAAATGACAATCAGACTTTTAATTGAAATTAATGCGACAGATGGCCGCAGGGGAGGGCTAAAACAGCAGAAAAAAATGTAGGAGCTGCCGCAGGCTGCGATCTTTTGCTTTTGTTTTTAAAGACAAGATCAAAAGATCGCAGCCTGCGGCAGCTCCTACATTGGTATTGCGGTGTTACTTGCTGACGCTGGCGATGGCTTCGGCCAGCAGGGCGAGGCGCGTGGCGTCGATACCGGCGACGTTCGCCCGGCCCGAGCTGACCATGTACACGCTGTGATGCTCGCGCAGTTGCTTCACTTGCTCCGGCGACAAACCGGTGTAAGAGAACATGCCACGCTGCACGCCAATGTGCGCAAAGCGCTCACGCAAACCGTGCGGCTCCAGCGCTTCGACCAGACCGCTGCGCAGCTGCGCGATACGCAAACGCATGGCTTCCACTTCATCCGCCCAACGCGCTTTCAGCTCCGGGTCGGCAAGGATCGTCGCGACAACAGCCGCACCATGATCCGGCGGTGTCGACCAGAGGTTGCGGGCGATGTTGGCCAGTTGGCTACGGATGTCGATGAGCTTGTCAGCGGTTTTCGCGCAGACGATCAGTGCACCGGTGCGGTCGCGATAGAGGCCGAAGTTCTTCGAGCAGGAACTGGTGATCAGCAGCTCTGGCAACTCCGCCGCGAACAACCGAGTCGACCACGCATCCTGTTCCAGGCCGTCGCCAAAACCCTGGTAGGCAAAGTCGATCAGCGGCAGCAGGTTGCGGCTACGCACTACGTCGAGCACGCGCTGCCAGTCGTCATGGCTCAGGTCGAAACCGGTCGGGTTGTGGCAGCACGCGTGCAGCAACACCACATCGCCCTTCGGCACTTCGTTGAGCACGGCGAGCATGGCGTCGACGTCGAGGCGATTGTCGCTGCCCACGTAGGGGTAGTGACTGACCTTGACCCCGGCTGTGGCGAAAATCGTTTCGTGGATCGGCCAGGTCGGGTTGCTCAGCCATACGCCTTTGCCCGGCAGGCACTGGGCGATGAAGTCCGCAGCCAGACGCAAGGCGCCGGTGCCACCCGGTGTTTGGGTGGCGCCGGCACGTTGTTCGGCGATCAGCTTCGAGTCGGCACCGAGCACCAGTTCATTGATGACTTTGCCGAACAACGGATTGCCGTGGCCACCGATGTAGGTCTTGGTGTCCTGGCTTTCGACCAGCCGCGCTTCAGCGATTTTCACCGCTTCAGGGATCGGCGTCAGGCCTTGGGCATCCTTGTAGACGCCAACGCCGAGGTCGAATTTGCGCGGGTTAGTGTCCTGCGCATACGCCTCCATCAAACCGAGGATCGGGTCGCCGGGGACCCGGCCGATGGCGTCGAAGTGCATTACTTGCGTCCTTCTGCGGTCTTGGCCACTTCGTCAGTGCGCGCGGCCATGATGAAGTCGTTGCGGTGCAGGCCTTTGATCGAGTGGCTCCACCAGGTCACGGTGACTTTGCCCCACTCGGTCAGCAGGCCCGGGTGGTGACCTTCGGCCTCGGAGATCTCGCCGACAGCGTTGGTGAACGCCAGCGCGTGCTTGAAATTCTTGAACAGGAAAACTTTCTCCAGCTGCATGATGCTGTCGCGAACTTCGATGTTCCAGTCAGGGATCTGCTTGATCAGGATCGGCAGTTCTTCGTCGCTGACTTGTGGCGCATCGGCGCGGCAGGCTTCGCAGTGGGCTTGGTTCAATGTGGACATGGTCTGTTCCTGAGTTCGATTCTTGTTGGAAATTACTATCTTTGCACGCAAGTCGCGAGCGGGTTCTGCTCAGGCCGCTTTCGGCTTTGGCGGAAATTTCGGCGCATGCAGACCCAACTGCATGCCTTGTTTGACCATGGCCATGATGTCTTCATGGGCCACATCGAACAGGCGCTTGAGGTTCGGCAGGACAAAGTACAGCGGTTGCAGGATGTCGATGCGGTATGGCGTGCGCATTGCTTCGAGCGGATCGAAGGCTTGATGCTCAGGCTCATCCGACAGTGAGTAAACGGTTTCTTTGGGTGAGGACAGAATGCCGCCGCCGTAGATGCGTTTACCTTGCGGGGTGTCGACCAGGCCGAACTCGATGGTCATCCAGTACAGGCGCGCCAGGTACACGCGTTCTTCCTTGGTAGCTTGCAGGCCGAGTTTGCCGTAGGTGTGGGTGAATTCTGCGAACCACGGGTTGGTCAGCAGCGGGCAGTGACCAAAGATCTCGTGGAAAATATCCGGTTCTTGCAGGTAGTCCAGTTCTTCGCGGGTGCGGATAAACGTGGCAACCGGGAATTGCTTGCTGGCGAGCAATTCAAAGAAGGTCTGGAAGGGAATCAGCGCCGGGACACGGGCGACCTGCCAACCGGTGGTCTCGCCGAGCACCTTGTTGATCTCGCCGAGTTGCGGAATGCGGTCGTGGGGCAGACCGAGTTTTTCGATACCGTCCAGGTACTCCTGGCAGGCACGCCCTTCGATCACTTTCAGTTGGCGAGTGATCAGCGTGTTCCACACCGCGTGTTCTTCGGCGGGGTAGTCGATAAAACCTTGCGCATCGGGCTCGCGGGCCACGTATTGCGTCTGCTTCATACTGCTCTCCTGCTAGGGGAATTCGTTCTTGTTATGTCCAGCGATGGATTCAGAATTACCTGAGAGTGGGGTGGTGTGCAGTAGGTTGAATCATGCTCGCGTAGGAAATTTCCCGGCATTTCGTAAAGTATTCGTTACGCTTTGGCCGATATCACGCGTTTGCGGCGATTGGCGGGTTTGAAAAGGTTGGCGACTGTCACATAATCTTGACAACTGTTTGCGCGCCACCGAAGAAAACTGGCGGCGCTGTCCCTTGTGGGAGCGAGCTTGTTCGCGAATGCGATCTGCCTGACGCCTCTATTGGTGGATGTGCTAGCGCCTTCGCGAGCAGGCTCGCTCCCACAGGAGGTTGTGTTTAATTCCCCAAATTGTCGGGTCATTTATATGCGCATCAAAGTCCACTGCCAGAACCGCATCGGCATCCTGCGCGACATTCTCAACCTGCTGGTGGCCTACGGGATCAACGTCGCGCGCGGCGAAGTTGGCGGTGAGCATGGCAACGCGATTTATCTGCATTGTCCGAACCTGATCAACATCCAGTTCCAGGCGCTGCGGCCCAAGTTTGAGTCGATTGCCGGTGTGTTCGGCGTCAAGCGGGTAGGGCTGATGCCCAGCGAGCGGCGGCACATGGAGTTGAATGCGCTGCTCGGCGCGCTGGAGTTTCCGGTGCTGTCGATCGACATGGGCGGCTCGATTGTCGCCGCCAACCGCGCGGCGGCGCAGTTGCTTGGCGTGCGCGTGGATGAGGTGCCGGGGATTCCGCTGTCGCGTTACGCCGAAGATTTCGATTTGCCGGAACTGGTGCGCGCCAACAAATCGCGCATCAATGGCATGCGGGTCAAGGTCAAGGGCGACGTCTTTCTGGCTGACATCGCGCCGTTGCAATCGGAGCATGACGACAGTGAGGCCATGGCCGGTGCCGTACTGACGTTGCACCGTGCGGATCGTGTTGGCGAACGCATCTATAACGTGCGCAAACAAGAGTTGCGTGGCTTCGACAGCATCTTCCAGAGTTCGAAGGTCATGGCCGCCGTGGTGCGTGAAGCGCGGCGCATGGCGCCTCTCGATGCGCCTTTATTGATTGAGGGTGAAACCGGCACCGGAAAGGAATTGCTGGCACGCGCCTGCCACCTCGCCAGTCCGCGCGGGCAGTCGCCGCTGATGGCGCTCAATTGTGCGGGTTTGCCGGAATCGATGGCCGAGACCGAGCTGTTTGGGTACGGCCCTGGCGCGTTCGAAGGCGCCCGTGCGGAGGGTAAGCTCGGCCTGCTGGAACTGACGGCGGGCGGCACGCTGTTTCTCGATGGCGTCGGCGAAATGAGCCCGCGCTTGCAGGTGAAACTGCTGCGCTTCCTGCAGGATGGTTGCTTTCGCCGGGTCGGCAGCGACGAAGAGGTGTATCTGGACGTGCGGGTGATTTGCGCGACGCAGGTGGATTTGTCCGAACTGTGCGCGCGCGGCGAGTTTCGCCAGGATTTGTATCACCGCTTGAACGTGCTGTCGCTGCACATTCCGCCACTGCGCGAATGCCTCGACGGGTTGACGCCGCTGGTCGAGCATTTCCTTGATCAGGCCAGCCGGCAGATCGGTTGTTCGCTGCCGAAACTGGCGCCGGCAGCGATGGATCGGCTCAGTCACTATCACTGGCCGGGCAACGTGCGGCAGTTGGAGAACGTGCTGTTTCAGGCGGTTTCGTTGTGCGATGGCGGCACGGTGAAGGCTGAGCACATTCGATTGCCGGATTACGGCGTGCGTCAGCCGCTTGGCGATTTTTCGCTGGAGGGCGGGCTCGACGAAATTGTCGGCCGGTTCGAGAAGGCAGTGCTGGAGCGGCTGTATTCCGAGCATCCGAGCAGTCGTCAGTTGGGCAAGCGGCTGGGGGTTTCGCACACCACCATTGCCAACAAGCTGCGCGAATACGAAGTCGGCAAAGACCCCGAAAGCTAAGTAAAACTCCTGTGGCGAGGTTTTGCATTGACTGCAGAGATCGGTATTGCCGCCTAGCGGCATAACACCGCCGGTTTTTCGACTTCGATACATTTCAAATTTCCCCTCTCAATCCTCCAAGTCCTTTGTTTACCGGGCCTCGCGCCGCCAGAAAAAAGTTGGTCTGCAAATTGCTTAAGGCTCAGCAGTACAGCGGTGGGCGGCAAACGTCCGGCATGCAGAGGAAAGAGTGTGGACAAGTACCTTTATGTGGCAATGACCGGCGCCAGCCAGAACGCACTGGCGCAAAAGGCTCATGCCAACAACCTGGCGAACATCTCCACCAATGGTTTTCAGCGCGACCTGGAGCAGGCGCGTTCGATGCCGGTGTTTGGTGACAGCTTTCCGGCGCGCGCGTTTGCCATGAGCGAACGGCCCGCCACCGACTTCACGCCGGGCTCGCTGGTGCAGACCGGTCGTGACCTCGACGTCGCCGTGACCGGCAACGGTTTCATCGCCGTGCAAAACCCTAACGGCGGCGAAAGCTACGTGCGCACCGGCAGCCTCAATATCGACGCCCTTGGCGTACTGCGCGCCGGCAACGGCATGCCAGTCATGGGTAATGGCGGTCCGATCGCCGTGCCGCCTGAGCAGCAGGTCGAAGTTGGCGAAGACGGCACCATCAGCATTCGGGCGATGGGCGAAGGCCCGCGCGTCATGGCTGAAGTCGACCGGATCAAACTGGTCAACCCGGACATCAAGAACATGAACAAGGGCCTCGACGGCTCGATCTACACCAAGGACGGCCAACCGGCGCCGGCCGATGCCAACGTCAAACTGGTGTCGGGTTTCCTCGAGTCGAGCAACGTCAATGCCGTTGAAGAGATGACCTCGGTGCTGGCGCTGGCCAAGCAGTTCGAGTTGCACGTCAAGATGATGAACACCGCCAAAGACGACGACCAGGCCATGGCTCGGGTCTTGCAGATCAGCTAATTATCAGAACGTCGCGCCGTAAAACAGGCGCACGAGGAGAATCGAATGCTTCCGGCTCTATGGGTTGCCAAAACCGGTCTGTCCGCCCAGGACACCAACCTGACCACCATTTCCAACAACCTGGCAAACGTCTCGACCACGGGCTTCAAACGTGACCGCGCCGAGTTCCAGGACCTGCTGTATCAGATCAAGCGTCAGCCAGGCGCCCAGTCGACCCAGGACAGCGAACTGCCGTCGGGTCTGCAAGTGGGTACCGGTGTGCGCATCGTCGGCACGCAGAAAAACTTCACCGCCGGCAGCCTGCAAACCACCGAGCAGCCGCTCGACCTGGCTGTTGACGGTCGCGGGTTCTTCCAGATCCTGCAGCCGGACGGCACCACGTCCTACACCCGCGACGGTACCTTCCACCTCGACTCCAACGGTCAGGTCGTGAACGCCAGCGGCTTCGCCCTGGAACCCGCGATTGTCATCCCGAACAACGCGCAGACCTTCACGGTCGGTCGCGACGGCACCGTGTCGATCACCATCGCCGGCAACCCGGCTTCGCAAGTGATCGGTAACCTGCAAACCGCCGACTTCATCAACCCGGCCGGTCTGCAAGCCGTGGGTAACAACCTGTTCCTGGAAACCGCAGCTTCCGGCGCACCGCAAGTCGGTACTCCGGGCCTGAACGGTTTCGGTACCACGCTGCAGAACACCCTGGAAACGTCCAACGTCAGCACCGTTGAAGAGATGGTCAACATGATCACCACTCAGCGCGCTTACGAGATGAACTCCAAGGTGATCTCCACCGCCGACCAGATGCTCTCGTTCGTAACGCAGAATCTGTAATCAAGTCTATGAGGCGACCATGAGGTCGCCTGCAACACCGTGAGGTAGGGTCATGAATCGCTTCGTATCTGTTCTGGCATTGAGTGGAGTCGTCTCGCTCGCGGGCTGCGTCGCTCCGACGCCCAAGCCCAATGACCCTTACTACGCTCCGGTGTTGCCGCGCACGCCGTTGCCGGCTGCGGCCAATAACGGCTCGATCTATCAGGCCGGCTTCGAGCAGAACCTGTACGGCGACCGTAAGGCATTCCGGGTCGGTGACATCATCACCATCACCCTGAACGAGCGGACGCAGGCAAGCAAAAACGCCAACTCGCAAGTGGCCAAGAACAGCAAGACCGGCATTGGTCTGACCTCGTTGTTCGGCGGCAGCGCCACGACCAACAATCCGTTGGGTGGCAATGACCTGAGCCTGAGCGCCAGTTACGAAGGCGATCGTGCGACCAAGGGTGACAGCAAGGCTGCGCAGGGCAACACCCTGACCGGCTCGATCACCGTGACCGTTGCCGACGTCTTGCCCAACGGCATCATCGCAGTGCGCGGCGAGAAGTGGATGACCCTCAACACGGGCGATGAACTGGTGCGGATTGCCGGTCTGGTGCGCGCCGATGACATCGCCACCGACAACACGGTTTCTTCGACGCGGGTCGCCGATGCGCGCATCACCTACTCGGGCACCGGCTCGTTCGCCGATGCGAGTCAGCCAGGCTGGTTCGACCGTTTCTTCCTCAGCCCGCTGTTCCCTTTCTAGGTGGCCACGTTGAATTTCAAACACCTGATGCTGGCTGCGGCACTGATGTCCGCAGCCTTTGGTGCCCACGCCGAGCGGCTGAAAGATATCGCCAGCATTTCCGGCGTGCGTTCCAACCAGTTGATCGGTTACGGCCTGGTGGTCGGGCTCAATGGCACCGGTGACCAGACGACGCAAACCCCGTTCACCCTGCAGACCTTCAACAACATGCTCTCGCAGTTCGGCATCAAGGTGCCGGCGGGATCGGGCAACGTGCAGTTGAAAAACGTCGCGGCAGTGTCTGTCAGCGCGGATCTGCCGGCGTTCGCCAAGCCGGGTCAGCAGGTCGACATCACCGTTTCCTCGATCGGTAACTCCAAGAGCCTGCGTGGCGGCACCCTGTTGCTGACCCCGCTCAAGGGTATCGACGGCAACGTCTACGCCATCGCTCAGGGCAACCTGGTGGTGGGTGGTTTCGACGCTGAAGGCCGTGACGGTTCGAAGATCACCGTCAACGTTCCGTCGGCCGGTCGCATCCCTGGTGGTGCGTCGGTGGAGCGCTCGGTGCCGAGCGGTTTCAACCAGGGCAACAGCCTGACGCTGAACCTCAACCGTTCCGACTTCACCACCGCCAAACGTATCGTCGACAAGATCAACGACATGCTCGGCCCTGGCGTGGCGCAAGCCATCGACGGTGGTTCGGTGCGTGTGACTGCACCGCTCGATCCGAGCCAGCGCGTCGACTACCTGTCGATCCTGGAAAACCTCGAGGTCGATCCGGGCCAGGCAGTGGCGAAAGTCATCATCAACTCGCGTACCGGCACCATCGTCATCGGCCAGAACGTCAAAGTCTCGCCAGCCGCCGTGACCCATGGCAGCCTGACCGTGACCATCACCGAAGATCCGATCGTCAGCCAGCCAGGCCCGTTGTCCAACGGCCAGACTGCTGTCGTGCCGCGCTCGCGCGTAAATGCCGAGCAAGAAGCCAAACCGATGTTCAAGTTCGGCCCCGGCACCACCCTCGACGAGATCGTGCGTGCGGTGAACCAGGTCGGCGCAGCGCCGGGTGACTTGATGGCGATTCTTGAAGCACTGAAGCAGGCCGGCGCATTGCAAGCCGACCTGATTGTGATCTGAGGCCGACCATCATGGATATGCGCAAAAGTGGTCTGGTCAGCAGTAGCGATTCGGGTTCTTACTCTGACCTTAATCGCCTGAATCAGCTCAAGGTCGGCGACAAGAACAGCGATGCGAACATGCGCAAGGTGGCGCAGGAATTCGAATCGCTGTTCCTCGGCGAAATGCTCAAGTCGATGCGCTCGGCCACTGAAACGTTGGGGCAGGACAACCCGCTCAACACGCCGGCCGCCAAGCAGTATCAGGAAATGTACGACCAGCAACTGGCCATTTCCATGTCCCGGGAGGGCGGAGGTATCGGCCTGGCTGACGTGCTGATGCGCCAGATGTCGAAGAACAAACCAATGGCGCCGGGTGAGGCTGCAGCCGCGTCCGCCGCCAAGCAGGAAGCGGCCCTGGCCAAGGCCACTGCCGTGCAGACGCCGATTGCCGCTGGCACCGTCGCCACCAATGGCCCGTTGTCGCGCCTCAATGGCGAGCGTCCGTTGTGGGCATCGCGTTCGGTGAAAGCGCCGAACACGCAGCTGGCGCACAGCAACGACATGGCAATGATCAACCAGCGTCGTCTGGCCTTGCCGCCGAAACTGGCCGATCGTTTGCTCGCCGGGCTGGTGCCATCCGCCACGACAACGGCGACCAACACGCAGCTGCCGCAACGTGCCACCACCACAGCTACCACAGCTACCACCGCTGCGACCGGTTCTGGCGCGCTGTACAACGGCGATTGGCTGGCTCGCGCCGAAAGCGACAAAGCTTCCGGCGGCCAGATGCAGATTTACGGTCGCGCCATGGCGCAGATTCCATTGGCGCCGGCGAAAAAAGCCTTCAGTTCTGCCGACGAATTCGTCAACACCATGCTGCCGATGGCCAAAGAAGCCGCCGACCGCATCGGCGTCGATCCGCGTTACCTGGTGGCGCAAGCGGCACTGGAAACCGGCTGGGGCAAGTCAGTCATGCGCGCCCAGGATGGCAGCAGCAGCCACAACCTGTTCGGCATCAAGGCGAGCAGTAACTGGAAGGGCGATTCGGCCCGCGCAATCACCAGCGAGTTCCGCAATGGCGCGATGGTCAAGGAGACGGCCGAGTTCCGTTCCTACGCCTCGTACAAGGACAGCTTCCACGATCTGGTGACTTTGCTGCAGAGCAATAATCGCTATCAAGATGTGCTGAAGTCGGCCGATAACCCAGAACAGTTTGTACGTGAGTTGCAAAAGGCCGGTTACGCCACCGACCCGAACTACGCGACAAAGATTTCGCAGATTGCCAAGCAGATGAACAGTTTTGAAAACTACGCTGCGGCGGGTGTATCCACCACGCCTTTATAAGGCACAAGGTATAAGGTCTGAACCATGAGTTTGCTCAATATCGGGATGTCGGGGCTGTCGGCTAGCCAAGCTTCTTTGGCTACGACAGGCAACAACATTGCCAACGTCGACACCGCCGGTTATTCACGTCAGCAAACCGTGCAGGGCACCAAGTCCTCGCAGCAGTTCGGCAGCGTTTTCATCGGCACGGGTACCACCCTGGCCGACGTGCGCCGCGTTTATAACTCGTACCTGGAAAGCCAGTTGCACACGGCGACTTCGCTCGACAGCGAATCGGCCTCGTTTCTGGCCCAGGCCACGCCGCTGGACTCGATGCTGTCGGACACCAACACCGGCCTGACCGGTGTGCTGCAAAAATTCTTTACCACGATGCAGGGCGTTTCGACCTCGGCGACCGATGACACCTCCCGTCAATCGGTGCTGACCGGCGCGCAGGCGCTGACCAGCCGCTTCAATACCATCGCCAAGCAGCTCAACGACCAGAACACCACCATCAACGGCAGCCTCGGCGACATGGCGACCCAGGTGAACAAGCTGGCCACCTCGATCGCGAATCTCAACCAGAAGATCGGCGAGATTTCCACCAGTGGCGGTGCCCCGAACGATCTGCTCGACAGTCGTAACGAGGCCGTGCGTCAGTTGTCCGAACTGACCGGCGCGCAGGTTGTCGAGCGCGGCACCAGCTTCGACGTGTACATCGGCAGCGGTCAACCGCTGGTGATCGGCAATACCACCAACACCCTGAGCACCGTGCCGAGCAAAAACGACCCGTCGCGCATGGCTATCCAGATGGATCGTGGTTCGAGCACCATCGACATCACCTCGGCGATGACCGGCGGTGAAATCGGCGGCCTGCTGACTTATCGCAAGGAAGTCCTCGACCCTTCGCTCAACGAACTGGGTCGTGTCGCCCTGGTGGTCGCTGACCAGATCAACAGCCAGCAAGCTCAGGGCATCGACAAGAACGGTGACTTCGGCGCGGCGATTTTCAACAACATCAACAGTGCTGCGCTGATCAGTCAGCGCAGTATTGCGCAGTCGGGCAACAGCACTGGTTCGGGCAACCTCGATGTCACCATCAAGGACACCGGCAAGCTGACCACCAGCGATTATCAAGTGACGTTCACCAGCGCTACCGACTACACCGTCAAGCGTTCGGACGGCACCGACATGGGCGCCTTCAGCACGACGACCAATCCGCCACCGGTAATCGACGGCTTCACCCTGGCACTCAATGGCGGTGCGTTGAGCGCGGGCGACACCTTCAAGGTGACCCCGACCCGTAACGCTGCAGCGAGCATTCAGACTGTCCTCACCGATCCAAAGAAAATCGCTGCGGCAGGTCCATTGACCGGTGTGGCCAGCGCCAGCAACTCTGGCACTTACACCCAGCCAGTGCTCAGCGACACGATCAATATTTATGATCCGGCGGCCCAGGCCGATTTGCAGGCGGCGCTGAAGAACTCGACACCCGTCAAGCTGGTGTTCGGTGATGCGAGCGGCGGCAGCCAGACCTACACCATGGTCGACGCCAAGGGTCAGTCCATCGGTACCGGTACCATTGTTCCTGGGCAGGCCAACACCCTGAACCTGAAAGTGGGCGTCCTTGATGCCAACGGCAACAAGGTCATGGACAACAGTGTTGTGCCGCCGGTGCAGAAAACCTTCAACGTGCAGACCACCGTGGGCGGCACGCCGAAGTCCGGCGAAACCTTCACCATGAACCTGACCGGTGCGGCTTCGTCCGACAACCGTAATGCCCAGGCACTGGTCGGTCTGCAAACCAAGCAAACCGTGGACACCGGTTCGGCAAGCAAGGGCATCAGCCTGACTGATGCTTACAACAAACTGGTGACCAACGTCGGTACCAAGACTGCCCAAGGCAAGTCCGACAGTGCCGCCACCACGGCGATTCTGGATAACGCCAAAGGCGCCCGCGATTCGCTGTCCGGGGTCAACCTGGATGAAGAAACCGGCAACCTGGTCAAATACCAGCAGTACTACACAGCGTCTTCGCAGATCATCAAAGCTGCGCAGGAAACTTTCGCCACGCTGATCAACAGCCTTTAAGGAGTCGTAATTCATGCGCATTTCCACCGCCCAGTATTACGGCACGCAAGCGTCGGACTATCAGCGTAACTTCAACAAGGCTGTCGCCACCGCCAGTGAGGCGAGCAGCCTGCAACGCATCAATACTGCTGCCGACGATCCGATCGGTGCCGGGCGTTTGCTGCAACTGGGGCAGCAGGCTTCGTTGCTGGATCAGTACAGCGGCAACATCAGCTCGACGAAAAGTGCCTTGACCGTGCAGGAAACCACTCTGGATTCCATCACCACGGCGTTGCAGAGTGCCAAGGAAATCTCCCTGGCCGCCAACAACGGCAACCTGACCGACAAGGATCGCCAGGCTTACGCTGCGCAACTGTCGCAGATCCAGCAGCAGGTGTTGGGCCTGATGAACTCCAAGGACGCCAACGGCAACTATCTGTTCTCCGGTTCGAAAACCGATACCGCGCCATACTCCCAGAATCCCGACGGCACCTACTCCTATAACGGCGACCAGACCACCATCAATCTGGGCATTGGTGACGGCATGTCGGTCGGCACCAACACCACCGGTTGGGATGCCTTCCAGCAGACCATCAATACCGGTCGCACCAACACCACCATGACTTCGCCGGCAGTGGATGACGGTCGTGTAGTGTTGTCCAACGGTACGGTCGGCTCTGCGGCCAGCTACAACTCCAAGTTTACCGGTGGCGAGCCTTACACCGTCAGTTTCCTCAGCAGCACCCAGCTGAAAATCACGGATGCCCTGGGCAACGACGTTACCGCCGAGGCGAGCCAGAATGGTGCTATCACCAACAGCAGCGGCGCCAATCAGACGGTCAGCTTTCGTGGTGTCGACATGAAGCTGAACATCAACCTGAAGTCTGGTGACACCAACCCGGATGCAGTGATTGCCGGGCACAGTTTCCAGTTGGTGGCTACGCCTGACTCGTTCACCACGGCGCGCAGCCCGGGTAACCCGTCGACTGCCGTGATCACCGGTTCCAGCATCACTGACCAGACGGCGTACAACAATGCCTTCCCGCAGGGCGGGGCAGTGCTCAAGTTCACCAGCGCCACGGCCTTCGATCTGTACGCCGCGCCAGTCACTGCCGACAGCAAACCGGTGTCGTCGGGTACAGTTGCCGGTGGCAATGCGACCGCCGCAGGCGTGACCTTCGCACTGGGTAACGTTCCGGCAGCCGGTGACCAGTTTTCGATTCAGTCAAACAACCACCAGACCCAGAACATCCTCGATACGCTGGGCCAGATGGTTGCGGGATTGAATACGCCAATTGACGGTAATCCGGTCGCCCAGCAGAAACTGCAGGGCATCATGGAAGCCGGCCTCGGTAACATCGACAGCGCTGCCAACCAGGTCGGCGCCGCCGTCACCGCGATCGGTGCCCGTGGCCAGTCTCTGGATGCGCAGACCGTCACCAACCAGAGTCTCAGCACGGCGAACGCCACGACTCAAGGCTCGATCCGCGATTCGGATCCGGCAGAGGTGATGACCCGTCTGACTCTGCAGCAAACCATGCTGCAGGCCGCGCAGCTGGCTTTCAGCAAGATCAGCCAGTTGGGCCTGTTCAACAAGATCTGATGGTCAACGGGCGCGTGAGCGCCCGTTTGCTTTGGTTCTTGAGTATTTAATTGTCTTTTTTTGCGGTTTCAGAGGGCTCGCTGTTCCGGGCGGGTTCCCGCCGCTTGCGAGTCCGCCGTGAATTCACTTCCCCTTGTCAGTCTGGTCATTCCCGCCTTCAATCCGCGCTTTTTCGAGCGGGCATTGCGCAGTGCCGTCGGTCAGGGTTACGGCAATCTTGAAATCATTGTTTGTGATGACAGTCGTGGTCAGCAGATCGAAGAGATCGTTGGCGCGGTCATCGAGCAGACAGGCGGCGCCGTTCGCTATGTGCGTAACCCGCGTACGCTGGGGTTTGTCGGCAATCTGAAAGCCTGCCTTGAACAGGCGCAGGGCGAGTTCATCAAGTTTTTGTGTGACGACGATCTTCTATATTCGAACTGCATCGAGCAGCAGGCGCATGAAATGTTGCGCGACGAAGTCAGTCTGGTCACCGCTCAGCGACTGCTCTGGGATGCAAACGACATCATCCTGCCGACGCGTCTGGAAAATACCTCGTTGTCGCCGTCCAGCGGATTGCTCAATGGGGATGACGTATTGGGGATATTTGAGAAATTCCCGGTCAACGTCCTCGGCGGATTCAGTAATGCATTGTTCCGGCGCGCCGATGTTGTCGAGCTGTTGCCGGCATTGACTCAAGAAGACTGCTGCTTCGTCGCGACTCTGGATTTTGCCCTGTACGTCTGCCTGCTGCGCCGCGGCAATCTGGCGGTATCCAATAACGTACTCAGTGCCGAGCGACTTTATCCGGAGCGTTTGAGCGCGACACAATCGATGAAGGATGCGGTTGAAGTAGAGCGTGAATGGCTCACGCAAATGCTCAAGGTGCGTAGCGGCGAGTCGGCACCTGCGCAGGGCTGGGTTCGCTACATTCCCTTGACCAAAGCCGATGAGAATCCTCGGGTCTGGGAGGAGCTGCCCCTGAGTCGCACACTCGGCACCAAGCAGAGCCGTCAGGAGTGGAGCGTCGGTGTCGACAGCAATAGTTTTGGCGAACTCTACGCGCAGTGGTTGCAATGCCGGGCGCTCACCGAGGGGCAGCGCAAGTTGTTGCCGGAAACGCTCGCCGGCTGGCCGCAGCAACCCCGCATAGTACCGATCATCGTCGATGCCAAGGGCAGTCGCGATGGCCTTGAGCGCACGCTGGAGGCACTCGCCGCACAGGACTACCTGCCGGAACTGATTCTGGTGCTGTCTGCTTCCTGTACCGAGGCAGAGCTGGACGGGCGAGTGTTTCGCATGCCGTTGCAGGGCGAGGGCCTTGAGCAGATCAACACATTGTTGGCGCAACTGGATGGCGCCGACTGGTTCTACCTGCTGCAGGCGGGGGATCGCCCGGTAATGCCAGCGTTGTTGGTCATGGCCGACCGGATCGCTCACACCCCGACGCTGACCTGTCTGTACAGCGACGAAGGCAGTCTGCGCAGTGGCGAGCCGGCGGAGCCTGCTTTCAAACCTGACTTCAACCTGGACCTGATGCGCAGTTATCCGTACGTTGGGCGTGCCCTGGCGTTCCAGCGTGAACGGTTTCTGGCGCTTGGCGGGTTTGAACCGACGTTCGTCGAGTTGGCCCCCCATGATGTGTTGTGGCGGATGGTTGAGAGCGACGGCATACAAGTCGTCGGTCATATCGCCGAAGTGTTGCTGGAGTCGAAGTTCGATTTCTCCAAATGGCTTGCCGAACCCGGTGTAATGAAGCAAAACCCGCGGCTGCTCGAAGCGCATCTGCAACGTCTGGGAATTGCTCATGAAATTCGCCGCGGCAACTGCGAGTTGCTCAATCGGGTTGACTATCATCACGCTCGACGCCCGCTGGTGTCGGTGATCATTGTCACTCAGGATCAGACCGCCGCTTTGCAGCGCTGTGTCGAGACGCTACTGGAGAAGACCGCTTACACCGAGTACGAATTGCTCTTGGTCGACAACGCCAGCGAAAGCGCCGAAGCGCAGGCCTGGCTGGAAGGCATGGCGCAGTTGGGCAGTGACCGGATTCGCGTGGTGAGCTACCCGCAAAAGGGCAACGCTGCGGCTTTGCACAACTTTGCGGTAGGGCAGGCGCGCGGCGAGTACGTGTTGATGCTCAACTCCTTCGCGGTGATCACCCAGGCCGATTGGCTGGACGAACTGCTTAATCACGCGCAGCGTCCGGAAGTCGGTGTGGTCGGTGCCAAGTTGTTCAATCCGGACGGTTGTTTGCTGCACGCTGGCCTGATTCTCGGTTTGCAGGGACCGGTCGGTTTGCCGTTCTATGGTCAGCCGATGCAGGCGGACGGGTACATGTTTCGTCTGCAGGCAGTGCATGACCTCAGCGCAGTAGGCGGCGATTGCCTGATGATTCGCAAGTCGGTCTTCGAGGCCGTTGGCAGACTCGACGAGCAGGACCTCAAACAAGCGCTCAATATTGCGGATCTATGCCTGCGCGTCGGTCAGGAAGGCTACCTGGTGGTGTGGAATCCCTATGCCGCGTTGGCAGTCGGTGAGCGACCAAGCATTGAGGGCACAGCAGAAGACCTGGCGCAGAACATCCAGGAGCAAGACACGTTTTACCAGCGCTGGCTGCCACTCATTGCGCATGACCCGGCTTACAACGTTAACCTGGCGTTGCACGGTATCGGGGCAACCTGTTTCAGTCTTGAGCCGGGCTTGCGTACCGGTTGGAGGGCATTTTCCAAGGCGCAGTTGCCGAATGTCCTGGCTGTACCGATCAATGCCTCTGCCATTGGCCATTACCGCATGAGCCAGCCGCTGATCGAGCTGGAGGCGGCCAACAGAATCGAAGGGCGTATTTGCTACGGTTTGCCGTCGATCATTGATATCGAGCGCCAGTCCCCCGATGTGATCGTTCTGCAGGGGCGCTATTCGGAACCCGCGATTGATGAAATTCCCCCGCTGAAGAAGTATTTCAATGCCCGGCGGATCTACGAGCTTGATGACTATGTCATCGACGTTCCTCATCGCAATGCGCACATCCGCAACATGCCGAGCAAACAGGAAATGGAGCGCATGGTCCGCCGTGCCATCGGTCTGTGTGATCGCGTGGTCGTATCGACACAGCCTCTGGCCAACGTGCTCTCGGACATGCACCACGATATTCGTGTCGTACCGAACATGCTCGCCAAAGACTTGTGGAGCAACCTGCACAGTAAACGCCGTACCTCGAAAAAGCCCCGCGTCGGTTGGGGTGGTGGTACCAGTCACCACGGTGACCTGGCGGTGATTGCCGATGTGGTTCGAGAGTTGGCCAGTGAGGTCGACTGGGTGTTCTTCGGTATGTGCCCGGATGATCTGCGTCCGTACATGCATGAGTTTCACGGGGTGATCGCGCTGGATGAGTATCCGGCGAAACTGGCCAGCCTCAATCTCGATCTGGCCTTGGCCCCGCTGGAGTTCCACATCTTCAACGACTGCAAGAGCAATTTGCGTCTGCTGGAGTACGGTGCCTGCGGTTACCCAGTGATCTGTACCGACACCGAGGCCTATCGTGGCTACTTGCCGTGTACCCGGGTCAAGACCAACACCACGGACGAGTGGCTGCAAGCGATCCGCATGCACCTGGCCGACCCGGACGCCAGTTACCGCATGGGTGACGAATTACGTGAGGTGGTGTTGCGCGATTACGTGCTGCGCGGCGATAACCTGCGGTATTGGGAGTATGGCTGGTTGGCAGATTGACCGAACCTCGCGTGCTCCTCTGAAAAACCGGCGACTCTTGCAGTCGCCTGTTTTTTTGCTTTGAAAATCGTATTTGCATCGGTCTCGATACATTTTTTGCCGAGGCTCAAGCTTCGCGCATATCAACACATTCGTGGGTTTAGAGCGCTGGCCGCGAGGATGTCTGATCGCCACCGATCGAGTTTCAAACCGGGGGAAGCGCCGCAGGAAGGTGTGCAGCTTAAAGACTGGTTTGCCGGTTCCGATACCCTCGAGCAAATCCAGACGGCGAATGGAGAAATCATCAACCTGCCGGCCAACAGTGACGCGCTGCCATGTTTGGCTGATCGCTGAATCAAACACCCTCGTTCCTGCAACGGGATCGAGGGGGCAGGAAATGCTGCCGAGGGCGAACCCGATCTCCGGGTTCGCCCTTTCTTGTATCTGGAGAAAATTTCTTACACACCCGTCGCAACATTTTCCTGTGCAGGCTCAAGGTTTGGATTTTTGCAGTCGATAGCATTTCATTCGTTTATTTATCAGGCAGGGATTGCACGATTGAACGGTCGCTCTCTGCCGACAGATCCGCTTTCAACAACAACGCAAGGAAGACGTAAATGGCAGTAGTGAATGGAACAAGTGAAGCGGACGTGCTGTTGGGCACCGATGGCAATGACCAACTCTATGGACTGGAGTCGGATGATGTCCTGCTGGCAAGTGCGGGATCGGACCTGCTCGATGGCGGGGAAGGCTTCGACACCGTGAACTATTACGCAATAGCTGCGGGGATCAATGTCGAACTGGCCAATGGCGCGACTACCGTCGCCGGACCTGACGGCAAGGTCGATACGCTGGTGGGCGTAGAGAAGATCGTCGGGACCTTTGCCAACGACACATTCGCCAGTTCGGTGGGTGGCGTGACCCTGGAGGGCAGTAGCGGTGATGATGTCTACATCGTCAGTGCCGAGGACGTGACCGTCATCGAAGAAAACCTGGGTGGCTACGACGAGCTGCGCACCAACCTCAACAGCATCAAAATGAGCGCGTACGTCGAGAAGCTGACGTTCACCGGCATCGGTGACTTCAAGGCTTACGGCAGCGCCACCGACAACGAGATCATCGGTGGCGCCGGTAACGACTGGCTGTGGGGCGGTGATGGAGCCGATCACTTCGTTGGCGGTGATGGCTACGACACGGTCAGCTACAGCGACAGTCTTGAAGGGGTGAGGGTCAACGATTACTCCAACTACGACTGGCTGACCATTGCCTACGGCGACACCTTCACCGGTATTGAAGCCATTGAGGGTTCTAGCTTTGATGATCTGATCTATCTCAATCAACCCGCCGAACAGGCGATGATCATTGATGGTGCCGGTGGCTACGACACGGTGAGCTATCAGAACTCGTTCGACGCGGTCACTGTTGAGGTCGGCGCGGGCTCCAGCCTGCTGAATGTGGAGAAGGTGATCGGCTCGTCAGGCGCCGACCATTTCACCGCCAATTCAGGTGGCCTGTCCTTGGCCGGTGGCATGGGTGACGACGTCTACACGATTAACAGTGTGGGCGTGACCGTCGAGGAAATCGAGGGTTACATGGGCGGTACCGATCAGGTCTACACCAACCTGTCGGAATTGCATCTGGGCGCGTTCGTTGAAAACCTCACCTACACCGGCACTGGCGACTTCACTGGCTACGGCAATGATGAGAGCAACATCATCATTTCGGGTGCCGGCAATGACGTGTTGTCCGGTGGTAAGGGGTGGGATGTCTTGAATGGCGGTGCCGGCATCGACATCGTCAGTTACGCAGACAGCAAGGAAGGACTGACAGCTTCTCTCGGCTGGGCCCCTCGCAGCGGTGACGCGGTTTACCACACCTACATTGATATCGAAGGCCTGCGCGGCAGTCAGTTCGACGACCAATTGTATGGCGATTCGGGCGACAACATTCTCGAGGGTGGGGCTGGCTTCGACATGCTTTACGGCGGTGACGGCAACGACCACATTTATGGCGGGCTGGCGTCCGGACTCGATACTCAAGGCTATGCCAGCGACCGGCTGTCGGGAGGCGCGGGTGACGACGTCATCGTCAGCGATGCCTTTGATGTGACCAGTTCCGCCAGCGGTGACGAAGGCAACGACACCATCACCATGGTCGGCGGTCAGGCCAGGGGCGGTGAAGGCAACGATATCCTCACCGGCACGGGGCGCAACTACATGCTGTTCGGTGACGAGGGCAATGATCTGTTGATCCTCAATCTAGCCGGTCAGTCGACCTCTGGCGGCAGAGCTTATGGCGGTCAGGGCGATGACACCTACGTGGTGAACACGACCGGGCTGGTGACGATTCAGGATGTGGGCCTGGACCAGAATGACACGCTGATCCTCAACACGATTGCCAACGCCAGCCAGCTGAGCGTGACTCGCATCGGCAACGATGCCTATTTGCACAGCGCCAACGACGGCAACAACGGTGTGCCGGATAACGGCGTGAAACTGGCAGGTTGGTACGCGGGGTCCAACACCATCGAGCACATCCAGACCGCCGATGGTCAGGCCTTTGAGTTGCCGGCCAGCAGTGATGCGTTCGCCATGTTCGGCTAATCGTTCAACCCGTTGACCTGGCGCAAGGAAAGGGATGAATCCACTGATGGATTCATCCCTTTTTTCATGGCTCATCGCGCAGCTGACGCGGGGCTTGTGGAGCTGGCGCGTTTCCTGCAAGTCCCCTGTAAATCGCCATAAAACGAGCGCTCGCGGTCATCGCAGTGGCGCCGCAAGCGGCAAAAGGTTTAGCCAGAAGGCCCGCAAAGCTCAAGAAAGCCATGCGCGGCCCGGTGACGAACGAGAGGGGAGACGATGAAGGCAGTTATTTTGGCGGGTGGCCTCGGCACGCGCATCAGTGAAGAGTCGCACCTTAAGCCCAAGCCGATGATCGAGATCGGCGGTAAGCCAATTCTCTGGCACATCATGAAGCAGTATTCCGCGCACGGAATTCACGATTTCGTGATTTGCCTTGGCTACAAGGGCTACGCGATCAAGGACTTCTTCGCCAACTACTTCCTGCACACCTCCGACGTCACCTTCAACATGCGTGAAAACCGCATGGACGTGCATCAGAATTACAGCGAACCCTGGAGCGTCACGCTCATCGACACCGGCGAGGAAACCATGACCGGTGGCCGTCTGCTGCGTGCCGGCCGTTACCTCAAGGATGAAGAGGCGTTCTGCTTCACCTACGGCGACGGCGTGTCCGATCTGAACATTCGTCAGTTGGTCGATTACCACAAGGCGCACGGCCGTCTCGCGACCGTGACGGCCGTGCAACCGCCGGGACGCTACGGTGCCCTCGAGCGCCAGGGCGATCAGGTCCTCGGTTTCACCGAAAAACCCCGCGGTGATGGTGGCTGGATCAATGGCGGCTTCTTCGTGCTGTCGCCGAAAGTGCTGCCGTACATTGCTGGCGACGAAACCACTTGGGAGGCCGAGCCATTGGCCCGCCTGGCCCAGGACGAACAATTGAAGGCTTTCGAGCACGAAGGCTTCTGGCATCCAATGGACACCCTGCGCGACAAGAATCACCTCGAAGCGCTGTGGCTGAGCGGGGAGGCCCCATGGAAGCAATGGGCCTGAGTCCGGAGTTCTGGCGCGGCAAGCGTGTTCTGGTCACCGGACATACCGGTTTCAAGGGCAGTTGGCTGACCTTGTGGCTGCAAAGCCTCGGCGCTGATGTCAGCGGTTTTTCGCTTGATCCATCGACCGAGCCGAGCCTGTTCGAATTGGCGCGCGTGTCCGACGGCATCAACGATCAACGCGGCGACCTGCGTGATCTCGGCGCGCTGCTGGAAATTATTGCCGACACCGAGCCTGAGATCGTCCTGCACCTGGCGGCCCAGCCGCTGGTGCGTGAAGGCTACCGTGATCCGCTCGGTACCTATTCCAGCAACGTGATGGGCACGCTTAACCTGCTCGAAGCGATTCGCCAGGTCGGTTGCGTACGTGCCTGCGTGCTGGTGACCACCGACAAGGTCTACGCCAACAAGGAATGGCTGTGGCCGTACCGCGAAGACGAAGCCCTCGGTGGTCACGACCCTTACAGCAGCAGCAAGGCTTGCTGCGAACTGTTGGCGCAGTCTTATGCCGCTTCTTTCTTCCCGGCGGACAAATACGCCGAGCACGGTCTGGCCCTGGCCACTGCGCGTGCCGGCAACGTGCTGGGCGGCGGTGATTTTGCCCCGGAGCGACTGATCCCCGACGTGCTCAAAGCCTGGACGGCCGACGAGCCGGTGACCTTGCGTTACCCGCAAGCCGTGCGCCCATGGCAGCACGCGCTGGAGCCGCTGGCCGGTTATCTGCAACTGGCCGCCGGTCTCTACGAACAAGGCCCGGAGTATGCCGGGGCGTGGAACTTCGGCCCGGGCGAGGCGGACATGTGCAGCGTCGGCGAAGTGGTCGAGTTGCTCGCCAGTCGTTGGCCGCAGGCGCGCGGTTTGCGTATCGAACCGAGCGAACTGCACGAGGCCGGCCTGCTGCGTCTGGACAGCAGTCGCGCACGCCAGGTACTCGGCTGGCAACCACGCTGGACCTTGCAGCAATGCCTGACCCAGACCCTCGACTGGCATCTGGCGTGGCAAAACGGCGATGACATGCGCGCCGTTACCCTCGGTCAACTGAACCTGTACCGAGGCGCGCTGTGAGCGAGTTTTCCTTGCACGCGCTGCCGCTGGCCGGCCTGTTCAGCGTCCAGCACAAACGCTTCGAAGATCAGCGCGGGCACTTCGCCCGACTGTTCTGCGAGGGCAGTCTGAGCGCATTCGGCAGCGAATTTCATATCCGCCAGATCAACCATTCCTGCACTCGCGAGAAGGGCAGTGTGCGCGGTCTGCATTACCAGAATGCCAACGCGCCGGAAGCCAAGCTGATCACCTGCCTGCGCGGTGAGGTGTGGGATGTGGCGGTCGATTTGCGTCCCGATTCCGAGACGTTTCTGCATTGGCACGCTGAGCATCTGAAGGCCGGTGATGGCCGCAGCCTGTTGATCCCGGCCGGGTTCGCCCACGGTTTCCAGACGCTGACCGAAGACGCCGAATTGCTTTACCTGCACAGCGCCGATTACACGCCGGAGCACGAGGGCGGTCTGTCGGTGAACGATCCACGGCTGGCGATTGCCTGGCCGTTGCCTGTCAATAATTTGTCAGCGCGTGATTCCAGCCATCCCGCGCTCGATCAACACTTTGCTGGAGTGCGTCTATGAACTGCCGTGGGTGCGCCGCACCGCTGAGCCTGCCGCTGATTGATCTTGGCACCTCACCACCGTCCAACGCCTACGTGCATGCCGATCGCCTGGAACAGGCCGAGCAATGGGTTCCGCTGAAGGTCGCCGTGTGCCAACAATGCTGGCTGGTGCAGACCGAGGATTACACCAGCGCCGACAGCCTGTTCGACGCCGAATACGCGTACTTCAGTTCGTTCTCCAGTACCTGGCTGGCGCATGCCGAGCGCTATGTCGCCGAGATGGTCGAGCGCTTTGGCCTGACTGCCGACAGCCGCGTGGTTGAAGTCGCCGCCAACGATGGTTACCTGCTGCAATACGTCGCCGCGCGGGGCATTCCGTGCCTCGGTGTTGAGCCGACCCGCAGCACCGCGCAAGCGGCACGAGAAAAAGGTCTGGAGATTCGCGAACTGTTCTTTGGTCGTGACACCGCCGCGCAGTTGAAAGGCGAGGGCTGGGGCGCCGATTTGATGGCGGCCAACAATGTGCTCGCGCATGTGCCGGACATCAACGACTTTCTCTGTGGTTTCGCCACGCTGCTCAAGCCGACCGGCGTCGCTACCTTCGAATTCCCACAACTGCTGACGCTGATGGCCGGCGCGCAGTTCGACACGCTGTATCACGAGCACTATTCCTATCTGTCACTGACTGCCGTGCAGACGCTGTGTGAACGCAACGGTCTGGAAGTGTTCGATGTCAGCCAGTTGAGCACTCACGGCGGATCGTTGCGGGTGTTCGTCCAGCGCAAGGACGGCGAACGCCGTGCCGTGCAGCCAGCGGTGCAACAGCAGTTGCAGGCCGAGCTCGACGCTGGCGTGAAAACCGCTGAGTACTACGCAACCCTCGCGCCCGCCGCTGAGCGCATCAAGCATGAACTCCTGCGCTTTCTGTTGCAGGCCAAGGCCGACGGCAAGCGAGTGGTCGGCTACGGCGCTGCCGCCAAGGGCAACACCTTGCTCAACTACGCCGGGGTCAAACCGGACCTGCTCGCGTGGGTGGCCGATGCCAACCCGCACAAGCAAGGCAAGTTTATGCCGGGCAGTCGCATTCCAATTGTGGCGCCCGCGCAGATCGACATCGAGAAACCGGATTACGTGCTGGTGCTGCCGTGGAACCTGCTGCACGAAGTCAGCCAGCAATTGGCGCAAGTGCGTCAATGGGACGGGCGCTTCGTGATCGCCGTGCCTGAGTTGAACGTGCTGTGAAGGTTCTGGTGACTGGAGCCACGGGCTTCGTCGGTCGGCATCTGGTTGCGGCGTTGCTGGCGCGTGGTTGCACCGTGCGCGCAGTGGCGCGCAACGCAGAAACGGCGCAGGGCATGCCGTGGATCAACGACGTCGAGTTCGTCTCGGCGGATATTCACGCGCCTGAGTTGGACACAGCAGCGCTCACCGATGGCATCGACGTTCTTGCGCATCTGGCCTGGCCGGGGTTGCCGAACTATCGGGCGCTGTTCCACTTCGAGCACAACCTGATGGCCGATTACCGCTTTATCAAAAGCGCGGTCGAGGCCGGCGTGAAGCAAGTGCTGGTGACCGGCACGTGCTTCGAATACGGCATGCAAAGCGGCCCGCTCAGCGAGCAGACCGAGCCGCAACCGAGCAATCCCTACGGTCTGGCCAAGCACACCTTGCACCTGTTTTTGCAGAACCTGGCGCAAGAGCAGCCGTTCACCCTGCAATGGGCGCGACTGTTCTATCTGCATGGCGAAGGGCAGAACCCCAACAGTCTGTTGGCGGCACTGGACCGGGCGATCGATGCCGGGGATCAGGCGTTCAACATGTCGGCCGGCGAACAGTTGCGCGATTTTCTGCCGATTGAAACCGCCGCCGGTCATCTTGCCAGCGTCCTCCAGCGACGTGATTTCGATGGCGTAATCAACTGCGCCAGCGGCCAACCGGTATCGGTGCGGGCGCTGGTCGAACAGCGTCTGCGCGAACGCGGCGCGAACTTGAATCTGAACCTCGGCCACTACCCTTATCCGACCCACGAACCGTTGGCGTTCTGGGCGGTGACCGAGCGTTTGCAACAGTTGTTGGGAGAGTCGCAATGAGGCACGAGCTGTATCGGGTCACCGACCTGCCGGTGTTGCAGAACCGCACCTTTGCCGATCCCGAGTCGGCACAGGCCTCGGCCAGCGCCGACATGCTGCTGGTGCAGGACGAGCGCAGCGGCCTGATCTTCAATGCTGCGTTCGACGCCAACAAGTTGAGCTATGACGCCGACTACCAGAACGAGCAGGCGCATTCGGGCCAGTTCCAGCAACACCTGCGCGACGTTGAAGGCATCATCGCCAAGCATTTCAAGGGTCAGGAGCTGATCGAGGTCGGCTGCGGCAAGGGCTACTTCCTTGAGTTGCTCAAAGGTCTCGGTTACTCGATCACCGGCATCGACCCGGCGTACGAAGGCGAGAACACCGACGTGATCAAGGCACCGTTCACTCGCGGCCTGGGTCTGGCGGCGGATGCCATCGTGCTGCGCCATGTGCTTGAGCACATTGAGGACCCGGTGAGTTTCCTCTCGGTGATCGCCGAAGCCAATCAGGGCGGGCAGATCTACATCGAAGTGCCGTGCTTTGACTGGATCCTTGAACACAAAGCCTGGTTCGACCTGTTCTACGAGCACGTCAATTATTTCCGCCTCGATGACCTGCGCCGAATGTTCGGCACCGTGCACGAGGCCGGTCACCTGTTCGGTGGCCAATACCTGTACATCGTCGCCGACCTTTCGACGTTGCGCCTGACCCCGGAACAACCGGTGCCACGCCTGACGCTGCCAGAAGGCTTCACCGCCAGCCTCGACCGCGCCGTGCAGATCATCCAGTCCGCACCCGAGCAGGGTTCGGCGATCTGGGGTGCCTCGTCCAAAGGCGTGATCTATTCGCTGTTCCTGCAACGCGCGGGCGTGGCGGTGGATCGTGTGGTGGACATCAACCCGGCCAAGCAGGGCCGTTATCTGCCGCTGAGCGGAGCCCGCGTGTCCTCGCCGCAAGAGGCCATGGACGCGCTGCCGGAAGGCGCCAACCTGTTTGTGATGAACTCCAATTACCTCGAAGAAATCAAGCGGATGACTGGTGGACGCTACGTCTATCACGCCGTCGATAGCGCTTCGTTCCAGTGACCATTGAGACTTTGAACATGACCGACAACAGCATCAACCAAGCCTTCGAAGCCGAATGCCGCGAGCAGATTGCCCAGCAAGGTGACGACCAGAAACTCACTGGCCTGGCCCGTGATTTCTTCAACGAATCGGCCAAACACAAATACAGCTACCACTTCTCGTGGATGGGCCGCCCGATCATCCAGTTGCCACAAGACATGATGGCGATGCAGGAGATCATCTGGCAGGTCAAACCGGATCTGGTCATCGAGTGCGGCATCGCCCACGGCGGTTCGATCATCTACTACGCGTCCCTGCTGGAACTGCAAGGTCATGGCGAAGTGCTGGGCATCGACCTCGATATCCGTCCGCACAACCGCGAAGCGATCGAAAGCCACCCGATGGCCAAGCGCATCAAGATGATCGAAGGCTCGAGCATCGACGCCGGCATTGCCGCCCAGGTGCAGGCTGCGGCCAAGGGCAAGAAAGTCATCCTGGTGCTCGATTCCAACCACACCCACGATCACGTACTGGAAGAGCTGCGTCTGTACGCACCGCTGGTGTCGGTCGACAGTTACTGCGTGGTGATGGATACCGTGGTTGAAGACATGCCGGCCGATTTCTTTCCGGACCGTCCATGGGGCCCGGGCGACAACCCGAAAACCGCCGTGTGGAAATACCTTGAAGAGAACCAGGATTTCGAGATCGACCAGCAGTTGCAGAACAAGCTGTTGATCACCGTGGCGCCGGACGGCTATCTGCGTCGCGTCCGTTAATTCGCAACATTATCCAAGCGTCATTTTGGCGAATCGCCGGTTGTGGGGAGAGGTTATGCAAGGCAAGTACAGTTCTGAACAAGCGCTGCCACTCAATGAGTTGTTGACGGTGGTGCTGTTTACTCACAATCGACCGGCGTTTATACGTCGGGCAGTGAAGTATTACAGCAGCTTGCCCTGCAAAATCATGGTGCTGGACTCCACTCCAGAACGGCCTGAAGGCGATTTTTCTGCGGTTGATTACCATCACGTGCCGCAGTTCGCTTATTGGGGAATGCAGGCGAAACTGAACTACGGTGTCGAGCAATTGACCACGCCGTATATGGTGCTGGCGGCCGACGATGACTTCATCCTGCACGATTCGTTGGCCGAGTCCGTCGGTTTTCTGGAAGCGAACCACGATTACGGTATGTGCCACGGCTATTGCCTGATGTACGTGACGCTTGCCGGCGGTGTGAGTTACTACCGTCGCGACAAGAAAGTACAGGAAGACTATTCGTCCGAGTGTGCTCAGGAACGGGTCCTGGATTACATGCATCAGTACGTGCCGCCGTTTTACGCTGTGCACCGCACTGACTTGATGAAACAGTGGTATGCGGCATTACCCTCCGGCACCAGTTTTCAGTGGCAGGAAATCGGTCACGTCTATTTCATGCTGGCCAATGCCAAGGCGCGAATCCTGCCCATTCCCTATGTGGTGCGCGAGATCAACTATGGCAGCTCCGAGCACAACACAGAGGTGTATCACTCGCTGACGTACATCGATGCAAAATCGGTGGCCGAGCGTGAAGCCTTTGCCGAGTTCCTGGCAACGCTGCCTACCGGTATTCAGGGGCTTGATGCCCAAGAGGGCAAGGCGTTCGCCTTTCAAAGTTTTGCAGCGATGACCGACAGCCTGGAGTCCGGTCGAGCCTTGACGGCGGAGCTGATTTTTCAGTCCACCTGGAATCAGTCACTCAAGGTTCCGGATCGCCGTTTCGGACCGTTGCAATACGTCGAAATGCCGTTTTACAACCAGGCATTCTTCGACCGTCTGACGCAGTTCGAATTCATGCTGCACGCGATGCCGGCCGGCCGCATTCAACTGGAAGGGCTAGAGGGCATCTGGACTCGCCAGGCTCATCTGTTGCAGGCTCGCAACAACGACACGGCGGAAAGTGTGCTGGATCGTTTGTGGCAGGCGCATGACCTCAATGCGTTCAACCGTCTGGTCGTCAAGCGTCTGGCAGCTCAACTCGAATTGATGGGGCAGGACGAAGAAGCGCAGATCATGCAGGCGTGGATTACCCGCCTCGAGGCACTGACGGGCGATGATCATCATGCCGTCTTCAACACCATGCAGTCCGGCCGTCTGCTCAACTGGCTGGCGTCGCGTCAGCCTGCGGTTGAGCAGATCGACTCGATAGCCCGGCATCTGGCAGCCAATGATGGCGGCCCGCAATTCGCGATTTTCCTGTTGGATCTGGACAACGATATCGACAAGTTGCAGGTCACTCTCGACAGCTTGCTTGAGGGTCACTGCAAAGCTTTCAAAATTGTCGTATTCACCACCGGCGAAGCACCGGCGGCGACCACCGCACAAAACACCCTGCACTTCGTCCGGGTTACCCCGAGCAACGTTGTCGAGAAACTCAATCAGAGTGCTGGCCAAACACCGTGCGAGTGGGTGCTGTTGGCCCAGGCAGGTGACGAATTCACGGCTGGAGGCCTGCTACGCGCCAGCCTGGAGTTGCTGTCCGCCACTGATCTGCGAGCCGTTGCCACCGATGAGATCGTGCGCACCGATAAGGGCGCGCTGGTTGACGTGTTCCGTCCGGGTTTCAATCTTGACCTGCTGCAAAGCATTCCATCGCTGATGGCGCGCCACTGGTTGATCCGCCGCGATGTGCTGCTCGACGTCGGCGGTTATCAGGCTGATTTTCGCGATGCGCTGGAATTCGATTTGCTCCTGCGCATCATTGAGCAGGGCGGTCTCGGCGGTATGGCGCATCTCGACGAACCGTTGCTGATTTCCCAGGCGCCGGTGCTGGAAGAGAATGCCCACGAGCGCCAGGCGTTAATGCGCCATCTGGGCAATCGCGGCTATAAGGCAAGAATTACTTCGGCGTTGCCAGGCACCTGGCAGATCGATTACCGGCATGCCCAACAGCCGCAGGTCTCGGTCATTTTGCCTGCCGGTAACAATCTTGCCGAGCTGCAACGCTGCCTCGACGGCATATTGCTCCGGACCCGATACACGCGCTATGAAGTGTTGATCGCGTTAAACCCCAATCAGTCGGCAGATATCAACGACTGGCTAGGCTCGCTGCAAAACGCCAAAGTGCGTGTGCTGAGGGCCGATCAGCCGTTGAATGATGCGGCGCTGTGTAACGCTGCCAGCCAGGAGGCTCAGGGCGAATATCTGGTGCTGATGACGCCTGACAGCGAAGTGGTCAACCCGAACTGGATTGAATCGCTGCTCAACCATGCCTTGCGCCCTGAAGTCGGGATTGTCGGGGCCAAATTGGTCGACCGTGACGGCAAAATCTCCCAGGCCGGTCTGATCCTCGGGTTCAACGGTGACATCGGTTCGGCCTTCGTTGGCGAAAAACATGCAGCCGAAGGCTATATGCATCGTTTGGTGGTGGAGCAGAACTATTCGGCGGTTTCGAAAGTGTGTCTGATGGTGGGCAAAGAGTTGTTCGAAGCGCTTGGTGGCCTCGACGAAGTGACCTTTGCCGACGGCTTCAGCGACGTCGATCTGTGCCTCAAGGCCGGTCAGGCCGGTTATCTCACCGTGTGGACGCCGTCGGTACAGGTGCTGCACACCGGCGAGCTGCCGCAAGTGCCGCAGACATTGGCTGCACTGCGTGAAAAATGGAGCAGCGCCTTCGCGCAGGATCCGGCATACAACGCCAACCTGGCCCTGCGCGGCAAAGGTTTTGTCCTCGGTGAAAGTGCCTCGGTCAATTGGGCACAGTTGCTCGGCTAAGCCAGGCAGGCAGGACACAGGAATTCAGACATGTTCAACGGTAAATCGATCTTCATCTCCGGCGGCACCGGCTCCTTCGGGCGCAATTTCATCCGCCGCCTGCTGGAGCAATATCAGCCCAAGCGGGTGGTGGTGTTCTCGCGCGATGAACTCAAGCAATACGAAATGCAGCAGACGTTCAACGCGCCGTGCATGCGGTATTTCATTGGTGACGTGCGTGACGCTGACCGTCTGCGTCAGGCCATGCGCGGCATCGACTACGTGGTGCATGCCGCTGCGCTGAAGCAAGTGCCGGCGGCGGAATACAACCCGACCGAATGCATCCGCACCAACGTCAACGGCGCGGAAAACATCATCGCCGCAGCGATCGATAACGGTGTGAAGAAGGTCGTGGCGCTGTCCACTGACAAGGCGGCCAGCCCGATCAACCTGTACGGTGCGACCAAGTTGCTCTCGGACAAACTGTTCGTCGCCGCCAATAACATTGCCGGTGAGCAGGAAACCCGTTTTGCCGTGGTGCGCTACGGCAACGTGGCCGGCTCGCGTGGTTCGGTGGTGCCGTTCTTCAGCAAACTGATTGCCGACGGCGCCCAAGAGTTGCCGATCACCGATGAACGCATGACGCGCTTCTGGATCACTCTGGATCACGGCGTGCAGTTCGTGCTCGACAGCTTTGCGCGCATGCACGGCGGCGAAGTGTTCGTGCCGAAGATTCCGTCGATTCGCATCGTCGATCTGGCACGTGGCATGGCCGATCATCTGCCGCACAAGAACGTCGGCATTCGTCCGGGAGAAAAGCTCCATGAGCTGATGGTGCCGCTGGACGATGCGCGAATGACGTTGGAGTTCGAAGACCACTACACGATCCAGCCGTCGATTCGCTTCACCAGCGTCGACGTCGATTTTGCCGTCGATAGACTGGGTGAGCAGGGGCGTGCAGTGGGCGAGGACTTTGAATATCGTTCCGACACCAATCCGCATTTCCTCTCGGTTGGTCAAATCGCCGATCTGCACGCGAAGCTGTCGGCATGATTCCTTACGGTCGGCAAAGTCTCGATCAGTCGGACATCGATGCAGTCGTCGACGTGCTGCAGTCGGACTGGCTGACTCAGGGACCGACCATCGAGCGTTTCGAACAGGCCATGGCCGAACGCTGCCAGGCTGATTTCGCCGTGGCGGTGTGTAACGCCACGGCGGCGCTGCACATTGCTTGCCTGGCGGCGGGGCTTGGGCCGGGTGATCGCTTGTGGACCACGCCAAATACCTTTTTGGCTTCGGCCAACTGCGGGCGCTATTGCGGCGCGGACGTGGATTTCGTCGACATCGATCCGCTGACCTGGAACCTCGATGCTTTCGCGCTGGCGGCGAAGCTGGATCAGGCCGAGCAGGACGGCACCTTGCCAAAAGTGCTGGTGGCCGTGGCGTTTTCCGGACAGAGCTGCGACATGCGGCGGATTGCCGAACTGGCTGAACGCTACAACTTCACCGTGATCGAAGATGCTTCGCACGCGGTCGGTGCGTCCTATGCAGGGCGCCCGGTCGGCTGTGGTCAATTCGCGGCGATGACAGTGTTCAGTTTCCACCCGGTGAAAATCATCACCAGCGCCGAGGGCGGCATGGTCCTGACCAATCGCCCGGAACTGGCCGAGCGTCTGCAACGCTTGCGCAGCCACGGCATGACCCGCGATCCGCAACAGATGACTGAGGCCAGTCACGGCCCCTGGTATTACCAGCAGATCGAGCTGGGCTTCAATTACCGCATCACTGATCTGCAAGCTGCGCTGGGTTTGTCGCAACTGGCAAAACTGCAGGGTTTCATCGCTCGACGCCGTGAGCTGGCGGCGCGTTACGAGCGTCTGCTGGCGTACTTGCCGGTGACGTTGCCGAGCGCTCAACCTGACGCAGAGTCGGCCTGGCATTTGTATGTGATTCGCTTGCAGACGGATCGAATCAGCCTCAGTCATCGCCAGGTCTTTGAAGGCTTGCGCGCGGCCGGCGTCGGCGTGAATCTGCACTATATTCCCGTGCATTTGCAGCCCTACTATCAAGACCTGGGTTTTGCCGAGGGCGATTTTCCTGAGGCTGAACGCTATTACGCTGAAGCGATCAGCCTGCCATTGTTCCCATTGCTGAGCGATGAGCAGCAGGATTATGTGGTCGAGCAATTGCGCCGGCTGACCGAATAATTGCCGCTGCGGCGGTGGATGGGTATCCGCAATGCGTGATCTGAGTGAGCAGGAAAAGTTCTGGCAGGGCGAGTTCGGCAATCAGTGGGTCGACCGTAACGTCAGTCAACCCTTGGTGGCGGCCAATCTGGCGTTGTTCGCCAAGGCGCTGAACCGCACCGGCAAGATCGAGAGCCTGATGGAGTTGGGCACCAATGCCGGCAACAGTTTGCAGGCGCTGCATCAACTGTTGCCGCGCTGCGAATTGTTCGGCGTCGAGATCAATGAAAGCGCTTATGCTCAGGCCCGAGCACTGCAGATCGCACAGATCTGGCACGGTTCGCTGTTCGACTTCCCGCGTGAGCGCAGCTATGACCTGACACTGAGCAAAGGCGTGCTGATCCATCTGGCGCCGGAGCTGTTGCCGACCGCGTATGCGCAGTTGTACGAATTGAGTCGGCGCTACATCCTGATCGCCGAGTACTACAACCCTGCACCAGTGGAAGTGGTCTATCACGGCAACAGCGGCAAACTGTTCAAGCGCGATTTTGCTGGCGAAATGCTGGATCGCTACCCGGATCTGCAATTGCTCGATTACGGCTTCGTCTATCATCGCGACCGACAATTCCCGGCGGACGATATCACTTGGTTCCTGCTGGAAAAACGCTCTTGAGCAACGTCGCAATCATCCCGGCCCGAGGGGGCAGCAAACGCATCCCGCGCAAGAATCTTGCGCCGTTCGACGGCGTGCCGATGATTGTCCGCTCGATCCGTACTGCACTGGATTCAGGCTTGTTCGATCAAGTTGTGGTCAGCACCGACGACGCAGAGATTGCCGACGTGGCGCGGGCACATGGCGCCGAGGTGCCGTTCCTGCGCCCGGCGCAACTGGCCGATGATTTCACCGGCACCGCAGCGGTGATCGTGCATGCCTTGCAGCAACTGCCGCCCTTCGATTACGCCTGTTGCGTGTACGCCACGGCGCCGTTGTTGCAGGCGCGTTATCTGCGTGAAGGGTTTGAACGGCTGGAGCAGCATCCGGACAAGTCTTTCGCCTTCTCGGTGTGCAGCTTCGGTTTCCCGGTGCAGCGTGCGCTGACACTCGACGGGCAGGGCGCGCTTACGGCGTTGTACCCGGAGTTTCGCAATACCCGTTCGCAGGATCTGCCCGAAGCGTTTCAGGATGCCGGCCAGTTTTACTGGGGGCGCAGCGACGCGTGGTTGCACGGCGAAGTGGTTTATTCGCCGGCGAGTCTGCCAGTGATTCTGCCCCGGCATCTGGTGCAGGACATCGACACCCCCGAAGACTGGAAGCGTGCCGAATACCTTTACGCTGCGCTCAAGGCCGGCGGAGAGCTGCAATGAGAATCCTGATTCGCGCCGACGCCTCGCCGACCATCGGCAGTGGCCATATTGCCCGGTGCCTGACCCTGGCTCGCGTGCTGCGCAAGCACGGCAGTCATGTTGCGTTTGCCTGCCGACGCTTGCCAGGGCATCGGCTCGATGTGTTGCGCGACGAGGGTTTCGAAACCTTCGCGCTACCGGACTTCTACCCCGGTGAAGACCCGCAACAAGCCATCGAATCGATGTTGCCGTGGCAAGCCGACATAGATGCGTTGGGCACGTTGCTGGCAGGTCACGCCGAATTCGACTGGATCATCGTCGATCACTACGGCCTCGATCATCACTGGCAAACCGCCGCGCGCCGTTGGGCGCCGCGCATCGCTGCGGTCGACGATCTCGCCACCCGACGCTACAGCGTTGATCTGCTGCTCAATCAGAATCTCTCCGGCCTCAGCGAGAACTACGCGCCGCTGCTGCCCGATGGCTGCCGTACACTGCTCGGCCCGCGCTTTGCCATGTTGCGTGAGGAGTTCAACTGTCCGGCTATCGAGATCAAAGCCAAGGCGCGGCAAGTATTGGTGAACTTCGGCGGTTTCGACGCGGCGATGCAAACACATCACGCGATGCTGGCGCTGGTGGATTTTCCTGAACTGGAGGTGGACTTCGTCGCGGGTGCCGATAATCCGGCATGGGCGCAAATGCAGGCCTTGGCCGAGACGCGGCCACACTGGCGCCTGCACAGTTTTGTCAGTGACTTCCATCGGCGCATGGCCGAGGCCGATCTGTTTATCGGCGCTGGTGGTGGTACCAGTTGGGAGCGCGCGGCGCTGGGGTTGCCGACGATCTGCATTGCCGTCTCGAACAACCAACAGGTCAACGGCGAAGTGATGGCGGCCGCTGGCGCGCATGTGTTCATGGGTGCCAGCGAGCAGGTCAGTGTCGAGCAGTTGCGTGATGCCATTGGCTTCGTCGCGGGCAATCATTATCTGCGTCAGAGCCTGGCCGAACGTTCGCGGCAACTGGTCGACGGGTGTGGCGCATTGCGGGTCGCCGCGGCGATGGCCGGTGCAGTGCTCAAATTGCGTCCGGCGACGCTGGACGATGCGCCACTGTTGCTCGACGGGATGAGCGCCAGTCTGCGCAATCCGCAGCACTTGTTGTTGATCGCCGAGGCCGATGACGGCCCGGTCGGCGTGTTGCGCTATGACTTGCGCGGCCTCGAGGCCGAAGTCTCGCTGTCCCTGCTTGATCAGCGAATCGGTCTCGGCTGGGGCAGGGCGCTACTGGCGCGTGGCGAGTTGTTTGTCCGTGCGCACTGGCCGCAACTGACCGCCATTAGGGCGCGGGTGTTGCCGGACAATCGTGCCTCATTGAAGGTATTTCGCGACGCCGGCTTCAGCCAGAATGCCTGCGCGCTCACCAAGGTTTTGAAGGAACACCGCACATGAGCAGTTTCAAGATTGGCGACCGTCTGATTGGTGCCGATGCGCCGCCGTTCATCATCGCCGAGATGAGCGGCAACCATAACCAGTCGCTGGATGTGGCGCTGCAAATCGTCGAAGCCGCGGCCAAGGCCGGCGCGCACGCTTTGAAGCTGCAAACCTACACCGCCGAAACCATGACCCTGGATCTGGCTGAAGGCGAGTTCTTCATCAAGGATCCTGGCAGTTTGTGGGCGGGGACTTCGCTTTACGATCTGTATGAGAAAGCCCATACGCCCTGGGAATGGCATGCGCCGATTTTCGCTCGGGCCAAGGAGTTGGGGATGCTCGCGTTCTCGACGCCGTTTGATGACACGGCCGTAGATTTTCTCGAAAGTCTCGACGTGCCGGCGTACAAGATCGCCAGTTTTGAAAACACCGATCTGCCGCTGATCCGCCGTGTCGCCGCCACCGGCAAACCGTTGATTATTTCTACCGGCATGGCCAGCATCGCTGAACTCGATGAAACCGTGCGCGCCGCCCGCGAGGCCGGCTGCAAGGATCTGGTGCTGCTCAAATGCACCAGCACTTACCCGGCAACGCCGCTGAACAGCAACGTGCGCACAATCGCGCATTTGCGTGAGTTGTTCGGCTGCGAGGTGGGGTTGTCCGACCACTCGATGGGTGTCGGCGTGTCGGTGGCGGCCGTGGCACTTGGCGCGACCGTGGTGGAGAAACACTTCACGCTTGACCGTTCGGCAGGCGGGGTCGACGCGAGTTTCTCGCTGGAACCGGCGGAGATGGCCAGTCTGGTGCTGGAAACCGAACGTGCCTGGCAAGCCCTCGGGCAGGTGCAATACGGTGCCACCGAGGCCGAGTTGAAGTCGGTGGTGTATCGCCGTTCGCTGTACGTTACCGCCGACATGGCTGCCGGTGAGCCCTTCACCGCCGCCAATCTGCGCGCCATTCGTCCCGGCCTCGGTCTGCCGCCCAAGCACACCAACGCAGTCCTTGGCCGCCGCGCTCGCGCGCCAATCAAGCGCGGCACGCCGCTGGATTGGTCGTTGGTCGAATAACCCGATCTGCCACCGATTCGGCAAAATAGCGTGACCTGCGAGTCATAACGCGCATCTTCACTGTATTGTATTGATCGGGGAGATGGCGCCTGGACCGTTTCTGGTTGCAGTGATAGCCCTTCGCGCTCCCCCTGGCCGCCCTTCGTGGCGGCCAATTTCTGTTTGTCGGCGCCCCTCGAATCCTTGCGAGCGGTGGTCTTGGGCTGTTTTTTATTGGGAAGCCGTAATGATTGGCATAAAAAGCATTGGGAGCTACGTTCCTGTAGCCGGCGTGGACAATTACGCACAAGGTGCAAAATTCGAGAAGGATGAAGAATTCATCCTTGGCAAAATCGGCTCGGCCTTTCTGCCGCGCAAAGATGCTGATCAAGAGACTTCCGATCTGTGCGTGGAAGCGGCCAATGCGCTGTTTGCCAGCAACCCTGATCTGAAACGTGAATCGATCGACGCACTGATTGTCGTCACCCAGAACGGTGACGAAGAAGGCCTGCCGCACACCGCAGCCATCGTGCAGGACAAACTCGGCCTGCCGACCCATGTTGCCGCGTTCGACATTTCCCTGGGCTGTTCCGGTTATGTCTACGGTATCTACGCGATCAAGGGCTTCATGGAAGCCGCTGGCCTGAAGAACGGCCTGCTGATCACCGCTGACCCGTACTCGAAAATCGTCGACCCGGAAGACCGCAACACCACCATGCTGTTCGGCGATGCCGCCACTGCTACCTGGATGGGTGAAGATCCGACCTGGGCGCTGGGCAAGGCCAAGTTCGGCACCGACGGTTCCGGCGCACCGCACCTGAAAGTCACCGACGGTGTGTTCTTCATGAACGGTCGTCAGGTGTTCAACTTTGCGCTGCTGAAAGTCCCGGCGCACTTGCACGAGCTGCTCGACGATTCTGGCCTCAAGGCTGACGACATCGACGCGTTCTGCATTCACCAGGGCAGCGCGGCGATCGTTGATGCCGTGGCGCGACGTTTCGAGGACAAGCCGGAAAAATTCCTCAAGGACATGGTCGAGACTGGCAACACCGTGTCGTCGAGCATTCCGCTGCTGCTGGAAAAACACGTGATCGATTCCGACTGGCAGCGCATTGCGCTCAGCGGTTTCGGTGTGGGTCTGTCGTGGGGTTCGGCGATTATTTATCGTCCTTGAGCCACACAACGGCCGATACAAAAATAGCGCTCAAGGGTTAACCTTGAGCGCTATTTTTTTGCCTGAAAGGGAGTGCGAGTCGTCATGAGCGAGTTTTTCCAGGCCAACGCCGAAGTCCTGCAACGACGCTGGCCGGCGCTGTTCGAGCGCTTGATGGCAGAAGATAGTTCGGCCATCGAGGCTGAGCTGACGCAGGGGCTGGGCTCGACGCTGAGCGTCAACGGCATCCAGCTCACCAGCCGTCATGAGCGCACGCATGAGGCGCGGACTCAGGCCGCCAGCCTCCCGGACAAAGCGCAACTGCACGTCTACGGCACCGGCCTCGGCGATCTGCCGGGCGTGTTGCTGGAGCGCACAAACCTTGATCGTTTGTACGTGCACATCCTCAATGGCGCGTTGTTTGCGCTGGTGCTGCAACTGATTGATCAACGGCAGTGGCTGGAAGATCCGCGCGTGGAGCTGTTTTATGCGGGCGATCTTTCCGACATCTGCACGCCGTTTTTTGCCTTGCCGGCCGAGATGCTGCTGGCTGATGACTTCAACGCGAAGATCCGTGATCGGCTGGTCAACGAGGTTCATCTGACGTTCAACAACCGCGAATTCGACGTGCAGTCGCCGATTATTCAACAGCGATTGACGGACTGCTTGCCGGTTCTGTTGGGCGATGAGGATGTGGCGCAATTGTTCGATACCTGCGCCGGCCGCGAGGTGTTCGTGATCGGCACTGGCCCGACGTTGGAGAGTCATTTCGAGCGGCTGGCGGCGATTCGTCAGCAGGCTGATCGTCCATTGTTCATCGCCGTGGATACCGCTTATCGGCCGTTGCGCGAACACGCGATTGTCCCGGACATGGTGGTGAGCATCGATCAGCGCATCGGTTTTCGGCATCTGCCGTTCGAAGAGTCAGACGGGATCACCTTGGTGTATCTGCCGATGAGCGATCCCCAAGTGCTGACGGCCTGGAAGGGCAAGCGCTACGGCGGCTATTCGGCCAGTCCGGTGTATGCCGGTTTGCGCGAGCAACATCCGCGCGCGCTGCTGCATGTCGGCGGTAGTGTCATTCACCCGGCAGTGGATCTGGCGGTGAAGATGGGGGCCTCGCGCATTACCTTGTTCGGTGCGGATTTCGCATTCCCGATGAACAAGACCCATGCCGGCTGGAATGACGGTGATCTGGGGCCGGGAGTGGATCAGGCGCGTCACTGGGTGCGGGATGGCAATGGCCAGCGGGTCAGTACGCAACTCAACTTCCGTGGTTACTTGTGCGTTCTGGAGCGATACATCGCTGCGCATCCGCATGTGCAATTCTTTAATAGCAGTCGCGCGGGTGCGTTGATTGCCGGGACGCAATTCAATAAGGAGTTTGTGCAATGACGGCGATTGAGCAGTGCGCTGACCAATGCCGTCAATGCGCCGGGTTGTTTCGTCTGGGGCGCGATGTCGAGGCTGCGCTGAACATGGTTGATGTGTTTGAAGAGGCGCAGAAGTTGTTGATTTCAGCGCCTGAACATATTCAGCAAGGCTGGGAATATGTGCTCACGCAGATGTATGAGTGCCAAGAGCGTCAGGACTGGTTGGGGCTCGCCGATTACATGGAGTACGAACTGATCGAGCTACTGCAAAATGCACGAGTGCCTGAGTGAGCGATAGCGCTGGCCTGCGGCTTTGCGCTACGGACGTTTTTATGACGTCATTTTTTCGTGGGTGAGGGGCGGCTAAGCCCTTGTTTTCTCGGGGGTGGCAGGGTGATGGCAAATTTTTTTAAAAAAGCCCTCAAGCAACCTGATAACCCGACGATAACTATTACGAAGGTTCTCTAGGCCATACCCGGCGGTTGCCAGGGCCGGAAGCCGCAGTACCCAACCAACGAGGAATTCGTCATGGCTTTAACAGTAAACACCAACACCACGTCGTTGAACGTTCAGAAAAACCTGAACCGCGCTTCCGACGCTCTGTCGACTTCGATGCAGCGCCTGTCTTCCGGCCTGAAAATCAACAGCGCTAAAGACGACGCCGCTGGCCTGCAGATCTCCAACCGTATGGCTTCGCAGATCCGTGGTGGCAACCAGGCTATCCAGAACGCCAACGACGGTATCTCCGTTGCTCAGGCTGCTGAAGGCGGTCTGCAAGCGACTACCGACATTCTGCAGCGTATGCGTGAACTGGCTGTTAAAGCACGTAACGGTACCAACGGCACTGCTGACCAGACCGCTACCAACTCCGAATTCGCTCAGATGTCCGACGAGATCACCCGTATCTCGGCTTCGACCAACCTGAACGGCAAAAACCTGCTGGACGGTACCGCTGGTACTGTAACTCTGCAAGTTGGCGCAAACACCGGCGCAGCTAACCACATCGACCTGGTACTGAGCTCCAAGTTCGACGCCGTCAGCCTGTCCGTAGGTAGCGGTACCGTAGTTCTGACCGGTGCTACCGGTACTGGTGCTGGTTCTGCTTCGCAGAACATCGACAACGCGATCACTGCAATCGACGCCGCTATCGCTGCCATCGGTGCACAGCGCGCCAGCCTGGGTGCTTCGCAAAACCGTCTGACCAGCACCATCTCCAACCTGCAGAACATCGTGGAAAACACCACTGCTGCACAGGGTCGTGTACAAGACACCGACTTCGCCGCAGAAACTGCTAACCTGACCAAGCAGCAAACTCTGCAGCAGGCTTCGACCTCCGTTCTGGCTCAAGCCAACCAACTGCCTTCCGCTGTACTGAAGCTGCTTCAGTAATTTCGGATCGAGTTTAAGCGGGGGAGTGCGCTTGTCGCGCTCTCTCGCTTTTTTACTTTAGGAGGTGATGGGCATGGACATGAGCGTAAAGCTTAACGTGTCTTATCCGGCTCCCAAGCCAGCAACACCGGTTGCTGAAAAACCGGCAGACACGCCAGTGGTTGCCAAGGTCGACGCTCCGGTCGCTGATAAAAAGAGTCAGGTTACGGACGATGCCAAGTTGAAGCAGGCAGTTCAGGACATCGAGAAGTTTGTCCAGTCGATCAAGCGTAATCTGGAGTTCTCTATCGATGAACACTCCGGCAAGGTCGTCGTCAAAGTAATTGCAAGCGAGACGGGTGAGGTCGTTCGACAGATCCCTTCCGCCGAAGCCCTCAAGCTGGCAGACAGCCTCGCCAACGCGAGTCACGTGTTGTTCGACGCCAAAGTCTGATAGCTGGCATGAATAGTGTTTGTACGTTCTCAGGACGCTGTTAACGGTCAAAAGAATGGCAACAATCTGAAGGGAGATGCACATGGCAAGTCCAATTCTACCGGGTTCCGGGCTAGGTTCCGGTCTGGACATCGGCTCGATCGTGACTGCGCTGGTCAATGCCGACAAATCGGCCAAACAGACGCAGATCGATACTCAGACCAAAACCAACTCGCTGAAAATTTCCGGTGTAGGTTCGCTGAAAAGCGCGCTGGCGGCATTCCAGAAGTCGATGACTGATCTGGACAAGGCAACCAACCCTGCGTTTGCCGGTTATTCCGCGACTTCGGATACTCCGACGGTTCTCGGTGCAACTTCTGACAGTACGGCTGTGCCTGGCAGTTACAACGTTGTCGTGAAGACTTTGGCAACCGGGTCGAAGATAGCCAGTGCTGCTTTTGCTGGTGGCGCCACCAGTGCTATTCCGAGTGGTACTCTGAAAATCAGTCAGAATGGCATTGATTACAATGTCGCGATTCCGGCCAATGCCACCTTGCAGAGCACTCGTGACGCGATCAACAGTGCGCAGGCGAGCAATGGTATTTCCGCCAACATCGTGACCGACGCCAGCGGCGCGTCGCGATTGGTGATCAACTCGAGCAAGACCGGTACAGGCATGGACCTGAAGGTCAGCGGTATTGCCGGGCTGGAAATCGACGGTACCCAGAAAATGGGGGATAACCCGGCGGCTGGCACTTCCGGCGCTGTTGGTGATTTGGCCGGCGATGCCACGATCAGCATCGACGGTCTGAACGTTACCAGCAAAAGCAACACGGTAACCGGCGCAATCAGCGGCATGACGTTGAACCTCGTTGCCGTGAGCCCTAAAGACGCCGTTGGGAAGCAGATAGGCGCGAATGTCACCGTCGCCACGAACACCGCAGGCATCCAGACTTCTCTACAGACGTTCATGGATTCCTACAACACGCTGAAGCGAACCATCGACACCCTGTCCAATGCGACAGCGGATGAGGATGGCAATCTGACGGTTTCGGCCGCGTTTACCGGTGACTCGCTGCCGCGCTCGCTGATGGCCGATATCCGTTCGCAGTTGACCCAGTCCTCGGCGGGGACAGGGCAACTGGCTGTGTTGTCGCAGATGGGCGTGCTGACCGACAAGGAAACCGGTGAGCTGACGCTGGACACCAAGGTGTTCAACGATCGTATGGCCACACCGGGCATGGCTGGCCAGGTTCAGCAGATGTTCTCTGGCACCACTTCGACCAATGGTCTGCTGTCGCGCATGAAGGCGGCCGTCGATCCTTACGTCAAGTCGGGTACCGGTCTGCTCGATCAACGCAGCACCAATCTGACCAATGCCGCTGCAAGTCTGAAAAAACAGCAGGCCGCGCTCGATATACACGTGGCGAGCCTGACGGCGACTTTGACTGCCAAGTACAACGCCATGGATCTGTTGGTTGGGCAAATGAAAGCGACGGCGAGCAACATCACCTCGTTCTTCGCCTCGCTTGACGCGCAGAAGTCCGCCAGCTAGTTCATGAGCTGACGACAAAAACCCGGCTACGCTTTATCGGCGTGCGCCGGGTTTTTGTCTTTTCATCTAAAGTTTTGTGGCTCGTTGGCGATACACTGGTTATACGAGTCATTGTGGCAATGAGGTAGAACATGAACCCAATGTTAGCCCTTCGGCAATATCAGAAAGTCGGCGCACATGCCCAGACATCCGAAGCGAGCCCGCACCGCCTGGTGCAAATGTTGATGGAAGGCGGTCTGGAGCGTATCGCTCAGGCCAAAGGCGCCATCGAGCGCAAGGACATTCCTGCCAAGGGCACTGCCATCAGCAAGGCTATTGGCATTATCGGTGGCTTGTGTGAAGGCCTGGATCTGGAAAACAGTGCCGATACGGTCGGTGAGCTCAACCAGCTTTACATCTACATGATGAAGCGGCTGGCACAGGCCAATATCGACAGCGATCCACGGATTCTCGATGAAGTCGCTGGTCTGCTGCGTACCGTGAAGGAAGGCTGGGATGGCATTGCTCCGCCAGGACCCCAGTTTTAAAGGAGAACACCATGAGTCTTGTATTGCAGCGAATCGCCGATACCCGTGAAGCGTTGGCCAGTGCCTTGGCCGAACGTAATTGGGAAGCCATTGGCGAGCTGGATCTGGCTTGCCGTGCCTGCATGGAAGACGTCATGGCTGAAGCTCCGGTGGACGAGGTCGCGTTGCGCGAAAATCTTGAGGAGTTGCTCCACGTCTACAAGGAGCTTCTTGAGGCTGCCATGGGTGAGCGGCAGGCAATTGCCAATGAGATGTCGCAGATCACCCAAGCGCAAAAGGCAGCAAAGGTTTACCATCTGTTTGGTTAATTAATCCCCAGTTAATCCAGACATGTGCGCCATAAATTTGACTGTGCACGGTTTTTTGACTTAACTAGTGGCTGATTTCAGATTTCAGGCGTCTACAGGCACAAGGTGTCCTGCAAGCGTCTCGCTTGCCCCATTTTTCGGGCATTGAGTTGACTAGGGAAGTTGCTATTGCATGTGGCGTGAAACCAAAATTCTGCTGATCGATGACGATAGCGTCCGCCGCCGCGACCTGGCGGTGATTCTAAATTTTCTCGGCGAAGAAAATTTACCCTGCGGTAGCCATGACTGGCAGCAGGCAGTCGGCTCTTTGTCGTCTAGTCGTGAGGTCATTTGCGTACTGATCGGGACGGTCAATGCTCCTGGTGCGCTTTTGGGCTTGCTAAAGACACTCTCAACCTGGGATGAGTTCCTTCCGGTTTTGTTGATGGGCGATAATTCTTCCGTCGACCTGCCTGATGACCAGCGTCGTCGCGTGCTCTCGACCCTCGAAATGCCGCCGAGCTACAGCAAATTGCTCGACTCGCTGCACCGCGCTCAGGTCTACCGCGAAATGTACGACCAGGCCCGCGAGCGCGGCCGTCATCGCGAACCCAATCTGTTCCGCAGCCTCGTCGGCACCAGCCGTGCGATCCAGCACGTGCGTCAGATGATGCAGCAAGTGGCCGACACCGACGCCAGCGTGCTGATCCTCGGCGAGTCCGGCACCGGCAAGGAAGTGGTTGCGCGCAACCTGCACTACCACTCCAAGCGTCGCGACGCGCCGTTCGTGCCGGTCAACTGCGGGGCGATCCCGGCAGAGTTGCTGGAAAGCGAGCTGTTCGGTCACGAAAAGGGCGCTTTCACTGGCGCCATCACCAGCCGTGCTGGCCGTTTCGAACTGGCCAACGGCGGTACGCTGTTTCTCGACGAAATCGGCGACATGCCTCTGCCGATGCAGGTCAAACTGCTGCGCGTCCTGCAGGAGCGCACCTTCGAGCGCGTGGGCAGCAACAAGACCCAGAGCGTCGATGTGCGCATCATTGCCGCGACTCACAAGAATCTCGAAAGCATGATCGAGATCGGCACCTTCCGCGAAGATCTCTACTATCGCCTGAACGTGTTCCCGATCGAGATGGCGCCGCTGCGTGAACGCGTCGAAGACATCCCGCTGCTGATGAACGAACTGATCTCGCGCATGGAGCACGAGAAACGCGGTTCGATCCGTTTCAACTCCGCCGCGATCATGTCGCTGTGCCGTCACGGCTGGCCGGGTAACGTTCGTGAGCTGGCCAACCTCGTGGAGCGCATGGCGATCATGCACCCGTACGGGGTGATCGGCGTCGTCGAGTTGCCGAAGAAATTCCGCTACGTCGATGACGAAGACGAGCAAATGGTCGACAGCCTGCGCAGCGATCTCGAAGAGCGCGTGGCCATCAATGGTCATACCCCGGACTTCACCGCCAACGCCATGTTGCCGCCGGAAGGCCTGGACCTGAAAGACTACCTCGGGGGTCTGGAACAAGGCCTGATCCAGCAGGCGCTGGACGATGCCAATGGCATTGTTGCGCGTGCTGCCGAACGTCTGCGCATTCGACGTACCACGCTGGTCGAGAAGATGCGCAAGTACGGCATGAGCCGGCGCGATGGAGACGAACAGGCGGAGGATTGACGCCTGTTTTTCAACTGCTTCATTTATAAGCAGTTTTTTTTAGGCACGGGTATTGCTACATCCCTCGCAACGTTCCGTTTAACTGACGGTCAGCCAAGCGAGAGAGCACAATGCCCCAAGCCTCCCAGATGTCTTCTGCCTCCAGTCCCGAGGGGCAACCGTCCTCCGTAGAGCAGGCAAGCCGACAGGGTCTTGAGCAGGCTTTCGAGCTGTTCAATCAAATGTCCAGCCAGTTGACTGACTCCTACAGCATGCTCGAGGCGCGGGTGACCGAGCTCAAGGGTGAGCTGGCCGTGGTCAGCGCCCAGCGCATGCAGGAACTGGCGGAAAAAGAACGTCTGGCCAACCGTCTGCAAAACCTTCTTGATCTGTTGCCCGGTGGCGTCATCGTGATTGATGGCCACGGCATCGTGCGCGAAGCCAACCCGGCCGCCATCGACTTGCTCGGGCTGCCGCTGGAGGGTGAGCTGTGGCGTAATGTCATTGCGCGTTGTTTTGCGCCGCGTGAAGACGACGGCCACGAAATCTCCCTGAAAAACGGTCGACGCCTGTCGATTGCCACGCGCTCGCTGGATGCCGAGCCGGGGCAATTGGTGCTGCTCAACGACCTGACAGAAACCCGTCATCTGCAAGATCAACTGGCGCGCCACGAACGTCTGTCCTCGCTGGGGCGTATGGTCGCCTCGCTGGCGCATCAGATCCGCACGCCGTTGTCCGCCGCGTTGCTCTACGCCAGTCACTTGACCGAGCAGGAACTGCCGGTCGCCACCCAGCAGCGTTTCGCCGGACGCCTCAAGGAGCGCCTGCATGAGCTGGAGCATCAGGTGCGCGACATGCTGGTATTCGCTCGCGGTGAATTGCCGCTGACCGATCGCCTCACCCCGAATGCGCTGATGCAATCGCTGCAGGCTGCCGCATTGACCCACGTGCAGGATCTGCCAATTCGCTGGCAGTGCGACAGTCATGTCGGCGAGTTGCTGTGCAACCGCGACACACTGGTCGGGGCGCTGTTGAATCTGATCGAAAACGCGATTCAGGCCAGCACTGCTGATGTGCGCCTGAAAGTGCATTGCTACACCCGCGATAACACCCTGCGTCTGTGCGTCAGTGACAGTGGCAGCGGCATTGACCCGGTTGTTCTGGCGCGGCTCGGCGAACCATTTTTCACCACTAAAGTCACCGGTACCGGCCTCGGCCTGACCGTGGTCAAGGCTGTGGCCCGGGCACATCAGGGAGAATTGCAGCTGCGTTCGCGAGTCGGGCGCGGCACGTGCGCGCAGGTGATTCTGCCGCTGTTTTCCGCTGTACAGGGAGCTGAGTGAACGTCATGGGCATCAAGGTTTTGCTGGTCGAGGATGACCGTTCGTTGCGCGAGGCGCTGGCCGATACGTTGCTGTTGGCTGGCCATGATTATCAAGCCGTCGGCAGTGCTGAGGAGGCGTTGACGGCGGTGGCGCGCGAAGCATTCAGCCTGGTGGTCAGCGACGTCAACATGCCCGGCATGGATGGCCATCAATTGCTTGCGTTGCTGCGTACTCGTCAGCCGCAATTGCCGGTGTTGCTCATGACTGCTCACGGGGCGGTCGAGCGTGCCGTCGATGCGATGCGCCAGGGCGCGGCGGACTATCTGGTCAAGCCGTTTGAACCCAAGGCTCTGCTGGATCTGGTGTCGCGACACGCGCTGGGCAGCCTCGGTGCAGGCGACGTCGAAGGCCCGATCGCGGTCGAGCCGGCCAGTGCCCAGCTTCTGGAACTGGCGGCGCGCGTTGCACGCAGCGACTCCACCGTGCTGATTTCCGGCGAGTCAGGTACCGGCAAGGAAGTGCTGGCACGCTACATTCACCAGCAGTCCCATCGTGCCAGCCAACCGTTCATCGCGATCAATTGCGCGGCCATCCCCGACAACATGCTCGAAGCGACGTTATTCGGTCACGAGAAAGGCTCGTTCACTGGCGCCATCGCGGCGCAGGCGGGCAAGTTCGAACAGGCCGACGGCGGCACCATCCTGCTCGATGAAATTTCCGAAATGCCCCTCGGCCTGCAAGCCAAGCTGCTGCGCGTGTTGCAAGAGCGCGAAGTCGAGCGGGTGGGGGCGCGCAAGCCAATCACGTTGGACATTCGCGTGGTCGCCACCACCAACCGCGATCTGGCCGGGGAAGTGGCGGCGGGGCGTTTCCGTGAAGATCTTTTTTACCGTCTGTCGGTTTTCCCCCTCGCCTGGCGTCCACTTCGCGAGCGCACTGCCGATATCTTGCCGCTGGCTGAGCGCTTGCTGGCCAAGCACGTCAATAAAATGAAGCATGCGGCGGCGAAACTTTCGCCGGAAGCGCAGGCGTGCCTGACTGGATATCCATGGCCGGGCAATGTGCGAGAGCTGGATAACGCGATTCAGCGGGCGTTGATTCTGCAGCAGGGAGGTTTGATCCAACCGCAGGATTTCTGTCTCGCCGGTCCCGTGATGTTCGCCACGTTGCCAGTGGCAGCGCCGGTGCCCGCCGTGATTCGTGAGGTGGAAATCGAAGCGGATTCGGCCGGAGCCCTGGGCGATGACCTGCGCCGCCGGGAGTTTCAGATGATCATCGACACCTTGCGCACCGAGCGTGGCCGGCGCAAGGAAGCGGCAGAAAAGCTCGGTATCAGCCCGCGCACCTTGCGTTACAAGCTGGCGCAAATGCGCGACGCCGGCATGGATGTCGAAGGCTACCTGTTCGCTACGTGAGTCGTGGCGCAAAGACTTGAAAATGCTTTTCTGAAAGGGCTGCCCATGAGCTGGCACCCTTGTTGCTAATACCTGTGTACCCGCCGAGTGAGTGTCAAAAAATTGCGGGCCGCCCAAGAGAGTAGACCATGAGCCAAGGTATTGAATTTAATCGGTTGATGACAGACATGAAGGCCATGAAGCTGGATGCCATGTCTGCGCCGAAATCGACGACCGCTGTCCCTGAACTGGCGGGCAGCAGCTTTTCCGACATGCTCGGTCAGGCGATCAACAAAGTCAGCGATACCCAGACCGCGTCGACTCAATTGGCCAATGCCTTTGAAGTTGGCAAGAGCGGCGTCGATCTGACGGACGTGATGATCGCTTCGCAAAAAGCCAGCGTGTCGTTCCAGGCTCTGACCCAGGTGCGCAACAAGCTGGTTCAGGCATATCAAGACATCATGCAGATGCCGGTTTAAGGACGAGATTGAGTCATGGCAGAAGCAGTCGCCGATAACGTTCCGGCCAAGGCCACCCCGATAGACGGCAAACCGCCGCTGTTCGGCCTGTCCTTCCTGGAAAACCTCTCCGAGATGACCGTGCTGCGTCAGGTGGGCCTGTTGGTCGGCCTGGCCGCGAGCGTGGCGATTGGCTTTGCCGTGGTGCTGTGGTCGCAGCAGCCGGATTATCGTCCGTTGTACGGCAGCCTTGCCGGCATGGACGCCAAGCAGGTCATGGACACCCTGGCCTCAGCCGACATTCCTTACACCGTCGAACCGAATTCCGGCGCCTTGCTGGTCAAAGCCGATGACCTGTCCCGTGCGCGGATGAAACTCGCTGCTGCTGGTGTCACTCCCAGCGACGGCAACATCGGTTTCGAAATCCTCGACAAGGAGCAGGGGCTGGGCACCAGCCAGTTCATGGAAGCGACCAATTACCGTCGCGGCCTCGAAGGTGAATTGGCGCGGACCATTTCCAGCCTGAACAACGTCAAAGGCGCGCGCGTGCACCTGGCGATTCCGAAGAGCTCGGTGTTCGTGCGTGATGAACGCAAGCCAAGCGCTTCGGTGCTGGTCGAGCTGTACTCCGGTCGTTCGCTGGAGCCGGGCCAGGTCATTGCGATCATCAATCTGGTGGCGACTTCCGTTCCCGAGCTGAGCAAATCGCAGATCACCGTCGTCGACCAGAAGGGCAACCTGCTCTCTGATCAGGCGGAAAACTCCGAAATGACCATGGCCGGCAAGCAGTTCGATTACAGCCGCCGCATGGAAAGCATGCTCACTCAGCGCGTGCACAACATCCTGCAACCGGTGTTGGGTAATGACCGCTACAAGGCTGAAGTCTCGGCCGACATCGATTTCAACGCTGTCGAGTCCACTGCCGAGCAGTTCAACCCGGATCAACCGGCGTTGCGCAGCGAACAGTCAGTCAACGAACAACGCACTGCCAGCAATGGCCCGCAAGGTGTGCCGGGTGCTCTGAGCAACCAGCCACCGTCGCCAGCCTCGGCGCCGCAAACCACCGGTGGCGCTGCTGCGCCGGCCAGCATGGTGCAGCCAGGTCAGCCATTGGTTGATGCCAACGGTCAGCAGATCATGGACCCGGCCACAGGCCAGCCGATGCTCGCACCGTACCCGGCAGACAAACGTCAACAATCCACCAAGAACTTCGAGCTCGACCGTTCGATCAGCCACACCAAACAGCAGCAGGGTCGCCTGAATCGCCTGTCGGTGTCGGTGGTTGTCGACGATCAGGTCAAGGTCAATGCGGCCAACGGGGAAATCACCCGCGCGCCATGGAGCGCCGACGAATTGTCGCGCTTCACCCGTCTGGTGCAGGACGCCGTCGGCTTCGATGCCAGCCGTGGCGACAGTGTCAGCGTGATCAACATGCCGTTCTCCGCCGAGCGCGGCGAAGTGATTGCCGATATTCCGTTCTACTCCCAGCCATGGTTCTGGGACATCGTCAAACAAGTGCTGGGTGTGTTGTTCATCCTGGTGCTGGTGTTTGGTGTGCTGCGTCCGGTGTTGAACAACATCACCGGCGGTGGCAAAGGCAAGGAGCTGGCCGGTCTTGGCAGCGACGTGGAACTCGGTGGGATGGGCGGCCTGGACGGCGAGCTTTCCAACGACCGCGTGAGCCTCGGTGGTCCGCAGAGCATTCTGTTGCCGAGCCCAAGCGAGGGTTATGACGCGCAACTGAATGCAATCAAGAGTCTGGTGGCAGAAGACCCGGGTCGCGTGGCCCAGGTCGTGAAAGAGTGGATTAACGCAGATGAGTGATAACCGAGCCGCCGTCGCCAAACTGTCCCGGGTCGATAAAGCCGCGATTTTGCTGCTGTCCCTGGGCTCGACCGATGCTGCGCAAGTGCTGCGCCACATGGGCCCGAAAGAGGTTCAGCGCGTCGGCGTTGCCATGGCGCAAATGGGCAACGTCCATCGCGAGCAGGTCGAGCAGGTCATGAGCGAGTTCGTCGACATCGTCGGCGACCAGACCAGCCTGGGCGTCGGTTCCGACGACTACGTACGCAAAATGCTCACCCAGGCCCTGGGTGAAGACAAGGCCAACGGCCTGATCGACCGCATCCTGCTCGGTGGCAACACCAGTGGCCTCGACAGCCTGAAATGGATGGAGCCGCGTGCCGTTGCTGACGTGATCCGTTACGAACACCCGCAGATTCAGGCGATCGTGGTTGCCTACCTCGACCCGGATCAGGCCGGCGAAGTACTCGGTAACTTCGATCATAAAGTGCGCCTGGACATCATCCTGCGCGTGTCGTCGTTGAACACCGTGCAGCCAGCGGCACTGAAAGAATTGAACCAGATTCTCGAGAAGCAGTTCTCCGGCAACTCGAATGCCTCGCGCACTACCCTGGGTGGTATCAAGCGTGCGGCAGACATCATGAACTTCCTCGACAGCTCGATCGAAGGCCAGCTCATGGACTCGATCCGCGAAGTCGACGAAGACCTGTCCGGTCAGATCGAAGACCTCATGTTCGTGTTCAACAACCTTGCCGATGTCGACGATCGCGGTATTCAGGCGCTGTTGCGCGAAGTGTCTTCCGACGTGCTGGTGCTGGCCCTCAAGGGTTCGGACGAAGGCGTCAAAGAGAAGATCTTCAAGAACATGTCCAAACGTGCCGCCGAACTGTTGCGCGACGACCTCGAGGCCAAAGGCCCGGTGCGCGTCAGCGACGTCGAAACCGCGCAGAAGGAAATCCTCACCATTGCCCGTCGTATGGCCGAAGCCGGCGAGATCGTACTCGGTGGCAAAGGTGGCGAGGAAATGATCTAAGCCCATGGACAAGCACGACGACGATGTGACGGATCTGATCCGTGCCCGCGATGTTCGCGGTTTCGAATCCTGGGCGTTGCCCAGCTTCGATCCGCCGAAACCGGAGCCCGAGCCTGAACCCGAGCCCGAACCGCCGGAAATGGAAGAAGTGCCACTGGACGAAGTCCAGCCACTGACCCTCGAAGAGCTCGAAAGCATCCGTCAGGAGGCTTACAACGAGGGCTTCGCCATCGGCGAAAAAGAAGGTTTTCACAGCGCCACGCTGAAGGTCCGTCAGGAAGCCGAAGTGGCCTTGGCAGCGAAAGTCGCCAGCCTTGAGCAGCTGATGGGTCACCTGTTCGAACCGATCGCCGAGCAAGACACGCAGATTGAAAAGTCGCTGGTCGATCTCGTGCAGCACATCACCAAACAAGTGATCAAACGTGAGCTCGCGATCGATTCGACGCAGATCGAGCAGGTCATGCGTGACGCGCTCAAGCTGTTGCCATTGGGTGTGGAAAACGTGCGCCTGTACGTCAATCCGCAGGATTTCGCTCAGGTCAAAGCCCTGCGTGAACGCCATGAAGAAACCTGGCGCATCGTCGAAGACGACTCGCTGTTGCCCGGTGGTTGCCGTGTAGAAACCGAGCACAGTCGCATCGACGCCAGCATCGAATCGCGTGTCAGTCAGGTCATGGCCAAGCTGTTCGATCAGTTGCATGAACAGGCTTTGCACCCGACGGCGCCGGACCTGAGTCTGGACATTCCTGAGGACGCCAAACCGGCTGTCGACGCTGACGAGCCGCTGGCGGACGCCCCCGATGCGCCTTGAACGCACCAGTTTCGCCAAGCGCCTGAGCACCTATGCCGAGGCCACCGAGATTGCCGGTGCGCCGATTCTTGAAGGTCGCCTGCTGCGCATGGTCGGCCTGACCCTGGAAGCCGAAGGCCTGCGCGCCGCCATGGGCACACGCTGCATGGTGATCAATGACGATAGCTACCACCCGTCTCAGGTGGAAGCGGAAGTCATGGGCTTTTCCGGCAATAAAGTCTTTCTGATGCCGGTCGGCAGCGTCGCCGGTATCGCTCCGGGCGCCCGTGTCGTACCACTGGCCGACACCGGGCGTTTGCCGATGGGTATGAGCATGCTCGGTCGCGTGCTCGATGGTGCCGGTCGTGCGCTGGACGGCAAAGGCGGCATGAAAGCCGAAGACTGGGTACCGATGGATGGCCCGACGATCAACCCGCTCAACCGTGACCCGATCAGCGTACCGCTGGACGTTGGCATTCGTTGCATCAACGGTTTGTTGACGGTCGGTCGCGGCCAGCGTCTGGGTCTGTTCGCCGGTACCGGTGTCGGTAAATCGGTATTGCTGGGCATGATGACCCGCTTCACTGAGGCCGACATTATCGTCGTCGGCCTGATCGGTGAGCGGGGTCGTGAAGTTAAGGAATTCATCGAGCACATCCTCGGTGAAGAAGGCCTCAAGCGTTCGGTGGTGGTTGCCTCGCCGGCGGACGATGCGCCGCTGATGCGTTTGCGCGCGGCGATGTATTGCACGCGCATTGCCGAGTATTTCCGCGACAAGGGCAAGAACGTCCTGTTGCTGATGGATTCGCTGACCCGTTTCGCCCAGGCGCAGCGGGAAATCGCTTTGGCCATCGGCGAGCCGCCCGCGACCAAGGGATATCCGCCGTCGGTGTTCGCCAAACTGCCGAAACTGGTGGAGCGCGCCGGTAATGCCGAGAAGGGCGGGGGTTCGATCACCGCGTTCTATACCGTGCTGTCCGAGGGCGATGACCAGCAGGACCCGATTGCCGACTCGGCGCGGGGCGTGCTCGACGGCCACATCGTGCTGTCGCGGCGTCTGGCCGAGGAAGGGCACTACCCGGCCATCGACATCGAAGCCTCGATCAGTCGGGTGATGCCGGCGGTGGTCTCGGCGGAACACATGCAGCGCGCGCAGTATTTCAAACAGCTGTGGTCGCGCTATCAGCAGAGTCGCGACCTTATCAGCGTCGGCGCGTATGTTGCCGGTGGCGACCGCGAGACCGACCTGGCGATTTCCCTGCAACCGCAATTGGTCAGGTACCAGCGTCAGGGTCTGAACGACAAAATCAACATGGGCGAAAGTCAGTCCTATCTCGCGACCTTGTTCGCCCCGGCGACAGGCGGATAACCGGCCATGGCCGTCAGCCGAGCCGCGCGTCTCGCTCCGGTGGTGGACATGGCCGAACAGGCCGAGAAAACCGCCGTGCAGCGCCTGGGCTATTTTCAAGGACAGGTGAAGGTTGCCGAAAGCAAACTCGCCGACCTGCACGCCTTCCGCCTGGATTACTCGGAGCAATGGATCGTGCGCGGCAGCACTGGCGTCAGTGGGCAGTGGCTGCTCGGTTTCCAGGGCTTTCTGGCGCAACTCGACACGGCTGTTGATCAACAGCGGCAAAGTCTGGTCTGGCACCAGAACAATCTTGATAAGGCGCGAGAGGCCTGGCAACAGGCGTTCGCCAAGGTCGAGGGTTTGCGCAAACTGGTGCAGCGCTATCGCGAAGAGGCGCAACGCCTTGAAGACAAGCGCGAGCAGAAACTACTGGACGAGTTGTCCCAGCGCTTGCCGCGCCACCAGCCTTTTTAAAACAGGTCAAAAGATCGCAGCGTGCCGCAGCTCCTGCAGGGAACCTGGCACGCTGCGATCTGTTGATCTTGTCCTGCGCCTTGCTGCAACCCTGTCCAAGTGCTAAACCTTGTACACGTTCGTCAATGACAAGGAAGCCAGTCAATGTCAGTCGTTACAGAAGTCTCCCCGGATGGGCAAAAGCTGACTATTTCGGTCAGGGGGCGGTTCGATTTCGGTCGCCATCAGGAGTTTCGTGAAGCGTATGAGAAGGTCGATCAAAAGCCGGAATCCATTGTGGTTGACCTGAAAGAGGCCACTTATCTCGACAGCTCCGCGTTGGGCATGCTGCTTCTGCTGCGCGACCACGCCGGCGGCGACAGTTCGGATGTGCGGGTGGTCAACAGCAACTCCGACGTGCGCAAAATCCTCGCCATCTCCAACTTCGACAAACTCTTCGACATCAGTTGATCGCCATGCAGGCGCAGGAGCCGCTGACCATTCTGATCGCCGAAGACAGCGCCGCCGACCGGTTGCTGTTGTCGACCATCGTCCGCCGTCAGGGCCATGAAGTGCTGACGGCGGCTAACGGTGCCGATGCCGTCGAGATCTTCCGCCGGCAACAACCCCAGCTTGTCCTGATGGACGCGATGATGCCGGTGATGGACGGTTTCGAGGCGGCCCGGCAGATCAAGGTGCTGGCCGGCGAAACCCTGGTGCCGATTATCTTCCTGACGTCGCTGACCGAAAGCGAAGCGCTGGCGCGGTGTCTGGAAGCCGGGGGTGACGACTTTCTGGCGAAACCGTACAACCAGGTGATCCTCGCCGCCAAAATCAAGGCGATGGATCGTTTACGACGTCTGCAAGCCACGGTGCTGCAACAGCGCGACCTGATCGCCAAGCATCACGACTACTTGCTTAACGAACAGCGCGTCGCCAAAGCGGTGTTCGACAAGGTGGCGCATTCCGGTTGCCTGAGTGCGCCGAACATCCGTTACCTGCAATCGCCTTACGCGCTGTTCAACGGCGACCTGCTGCTGGCGGCCTACACGCCGGCGGGCGACATGCATGTCATGCTCGGCGACTTCACCGGGCATGGCCTGCCAGCGGCGGTGGGCGCGATGCCGTTGGCCGAAGTCTTTTATGGCATGACCGCCAAGGGTTATGGCCTGGCCGAGACCCTGCGCGAGATGAACGCCAAGCTCAAACGCATCCTGCCGGTCGATATGTTCTGTTGCGCGACCGTGTTGTGCCTGAGCTTTCAGCGGCGTTCGGTGGAAGTGTGGAATGGCGGCATGCCCGACGGTTACCTGCATCGGGTCGCCACGGGTGAGCGCGAGCCTTTGGTGGCGCGCCATTTGCCGCTGGGCGTACTCAGTCCGCAGGCCTTCGACGACCGCACCGAAGTGCATTCGATGGCGGTGGGCGACCGGGTCTTTGTGTTGTCCGATGGGGTCATCGACACCAGCGATGCCAACGATCAACTGTTCGGTGTCGAGCGTTTGCAGCAGGTGTTTGCCGCCAACCGTGAGCCTGATCGGTTGTTCGCGGATATCAACCAGGCTTTGCGGGATTTTCGCGGTGAGGCGCGCGACGATGTGAGCATGGTCGAAGTCGCTATGCTGGACCTCGCACAGGTCAGCCCGACGGCGCCGGTGTATTCCGACAGCGGCCAGTCGTGTCCGCTGGACTGGTCGGTGAGCTTCGAATTTCGCGGCGCCACGCTCAGGCGTTTCAACCCTTTGCCGTACTTGTTGCAGTTGCTGCTGGAGGTGCATGGGTTGCGGGCGCAGAGTGGCGCGTTGCACAGCGTGCTCGCCGAGTTGTACTCCAACGCACTGGAGCATGGCGTGCTCGGACTGGATTCCAGCCTCAAGCGCGATGCCACCGGTTTTGCCCGTTATTACGAGCAGCGCAACGCACGGCTCGATGGTTTACAGGACGGTTATGTGCGTATCCACCTCCAGGTGAAACCCGTGAGCAATGGCGGATGCCTGGTGATCCGCGTCGAAGACAGTGGCAAGGGTTTTGACGTGGAACGGATGATGGAGCGGCCATTGGATGATGTCCGTCTGTCGGGGCGTGGTGTCAGTCTGATCCGGCAATTGGGGCGTAATGCCAGTTGGTCGGACCAAGGTCGTAGTGCTTGCGTGGAGTTTCTCTGGGAGGTTCAGGCATAATTCGCGCAATTCTTGATCAAGGAGTGAGCAAGTGACTGACAAACATGTGGATCGCGAAACGCTAAGCGTACTGCGCGAAGTTATGGAGGAGGGGTATCCGGAGTTGCTGGATACCTTTCTGGCCGATTCCGAAAGTCGCTTGGTTGAGCTGCGCAAGACAGCAGACGCCAAGGTCTTGTCGGAAGTTGCCCATAGCTTCAAGGGCAGCGCCAGCAACATGGGTGCTCTCCGCTTGGCAGAGCTCTGCCAGGAGCTGGAGTCGGACGCCAAAGACAAAAGCCCTGCGCAAATCGCCAAACTGGTCGCCGAGATCAGTAGCGAATTCGCTCAAGTGCGGCCTGATTATGAACATGAGCGCCAGCACGCGCTAACCCAATAAAACTAGCCGTCCGGCGCTTTTCCACGGCGCCGGACAAAACTGGCCCGGCACTTGCAGCTATCTCCCGCAACTGTACCTACGATCCCAGTGCAGCGGAGACCGTTTCATGCCTGCGACCCCCAACATTCTTCTTCAGAACGCCGCTCAGGCCAAGGCTCAAGCCGCCTCTGCCAAAACGCCGGCAATGGCCGCAGACGCCGGGGACAAGGCCTCAAGCTTCGCTCAGGTATTCGCCGATCAGGGCTCGAACAAGCCTGCCGTGACGACTGACGCCCCGATGAAGTCGGCGCGCGACAAGGTCGCCGACACCAGCGGCAAGAAGGACGTCAGCAAGGATCAATCTGCCCCTGCGAAGCCAGCGGTTGCCGATAGCGGCAATGCCTTGCCTGCCGACAAGCCGGTGGCGGCCGACGACAAGACCGCCAGCAGCGACGATGCCACTGATACCACGCAGACTCCGGTGACGGATGCCGCTCCAGTCGACCCGACGCTGGATCCTGCATTGGTTGCCGTCGTCCAACCGGTAGTGACGCCACCCGTCGTGGCGGCTCCGGTGGCCGAAGCGACCACTCCGGCGAAAACCGAAACCCCGGCCGTGGCCGTGTTGCCAGGTGTGGTCAAAGATCCGGCGGCGAGCACCGACAGCGATTTCGACCCTTCGGCCGATCCTCTCGATGCTTTGCCGGCCGTGCGCATGGCGATGGAGCAGGGTGGACACATTTCCGCCGCCAGCCAGGCACAACCGAAAGCGGCGCCTGCGCAAACACAGGCTGACAGCGAATTGACCTCGGCGCAGAACTTTGCCGCCGGCATGGCCAGCATGCTCGACGTGCAGGCCGACAAGGACAGCACTGGTCAGGACGGCGAGAAGGCTTTCAGCGGGTTGATCGATGACGGCCTGAAAGACCTGAAAACCGCCACCAGCGACACCCGTGTCGATGACTTTGCCAACCGCTTGGCGGCACTGACTCAGGCTGCCACGCCGAAGACCGCGAACGCTGTTCCGGTGAATCAGCCGATCGCCATGCATCAAAGCGGCTGGACCGAAGAAGTGGTCAACCGCGTCATGTATCTGTCGAGCGCCAATCTGAAGGCGGCAGACATTCAATTGCAGCCGGCGGAGCTGGGGCGTCTGGATATCCGCGTGAACATGGTCCCGGATCAGCAGACGCAGGTGACGTTCATGAGCGCGCACCCAAGTGTGCGTGAAGCCCTCGATGGGCAGATGCATCGCCTGCGCGATATGTTCACCCAGCAGGGCATGGGTCAGGTCGACGTCAATGTGTCCGACCAGAGCCGTGGCTGGCAAGGACAGGGTCAGGAGCAGCAAGCGCAGCAGGGCCAAAGTGGTCGCACCAGCGCTGCCGGTGGTCGTCTGGATTCGGCGGATGAAGAATTGGCACCCGCTGCTGTTGCTGAAGCTGCCGCCCAGACCACCAGCGTGATCGGCACCAGCGCCGTCGACTATTACGCCTGATCAAATCAAGAGCCCCTCACCCTAGCCCTCTCCCAATGGGAGAGGGGACTGATCGGGGGATGCTCTCGAAGTACGCCGACCTGATACTTCGGCTGTGAATCCATCATCGACTCGGTCTTTCAGGTCGATGTTTGACGTCTGACACCACGGTCGGCTCCCTCTCCCAGGGGGAGAGGGGACTGATCGGGGGATGCTCTCGAAGTACGCCGACCTGATACTTCGGCTGTGAATCCATCATCGACTCGGTCTTTCAGGTCGATGTTTGACGTCTGACACTTCGGTCGGCTCCCTCTCCCAGGGGGAGAGGGGACTGATTGGGGGATGCTCTCGAAGTGCGCCGACCTGATACTTCGGATGTGAATCCATCATCGACTCGGTCTTTCAGGTCGATGTTTGACGTCTGACACCACGGTCGGCTCCCTCTCCCAGGGGGAGAGGGGACTGATCGGGTATGCTCTCGAAGTACGCCGACCTGATACTTCGGCTGTGAATTCATCATCCACTCGGTCTTTCAGGTCGATGTTTGACGTCTGACACCACGGTCGGCTCCCTCTCCCTCCGGGAGAGGGCTGGGGTGAGGGTGGCCTTTGACTTTAGCGTTGTCTCCACCACCTCCGACACTTCTGGCATAACACTTGCTCTTGCCTTGCCGTGCGACTGTGAAAACCCGAATAGTGACGGATTATTGGCATGGCGAAGAGCGAAACAGCAGCAGTGAAAGACCCCGCAACCAAAGGCAAACTCAAGCTGATCATCGTGATCGTGCTGGCGTTGCTGTTGGCCATTGGTGCATCCGTGGGGGCGACCTGGTTCTTCATGCACAGCGCCCAGAGCAAGCCTGCCGAGGCCGCCGATGCTGCGCCGGTCGGCAAGCAGCCAGCGATCTTCGAGCCCATGGCGCCGGCGTTCGTGGCCAACTACAACCAGAACGGCCGTCAGCGCTACATGCAGGTGAGCATCACCATGCTGGGCCGCAATCAAGCCGATCTGGAAGCGCTCAAAGTGCACATGCCGGTGATTCGCAACAACCTGGTAATGCTCTTCTCCGGTCAGGATTTCGCCACGTTGGCGACGCCGGTCGGGCAAGAGATGTTGCGCCAGAAGGCCACAGCGAGCGTCCAGGAAGTGGCGCAGAAAGAGCTGGGCAAAGTGGTGATCGAACAGTTGCTTTTCACTAATTTCGTACTGCAGTAGGAACACGACATGGCCGTGCAGGATCTGCTGTCCCAGGATGAAATCGATGCGCTGTTGCATGGCGTCGACGATGGTCTGGTACAGACCGATAACGCTGCCGAACCCGGCAGTGTCAAAAGCTACGACCTGACCAGCCAGGATCGCATCGTCCGTGGACGCATGCCGACTTTGGAAATGATCAACGAGCGTTTTGCCCGTTACACCCGCATCAGCATGTTCAACATGCTGCGTCGCTCGGCGGACGTTGCCGTCGGTGGCGTACAGGTGATGAAATTCGGCGAATACGTGCACTCGCTGTACGTACCGACCAGCCTCAACCTGGTCAAGATCAAACCGTTGCGCGGCACCGCGCTGTTCATCCTGGACGCCAAACTGGTGTTCAAGCTGGTGGACAACTTCTTCGGCGGCGATGGCCGTCACGCCAAGATCGAAGGGCGTGAATTCACCCCGACCGAACTGCGCGTGGTGCGCATGGTGCTGGAACAGGCCTTCGTCGACTTGAAAGAAGCCTGGCAGGCGATCATGGAAGTCAATTTCGAGTACATCAACTCGGAAGTGAACCCGGCCATGGCCAACATCGTCGGCCCGAGCGAAGCGATCGTGGTCTCCACGTTCCACATCGAACTCGATGGCGGTGGCGGCGATCTGCACGTGACCATGCCGTACTCGATGATCGAGCCGGTGCGCGAAATGCTCGACGCCGGTTTCCAGTCGGACCTCGACGATCAGGACGAGCGCTGGGTCAACGCCCTGCGCCAGGACGTGCTCGATGTCGACGTACCGATTGGTGCCACCGTTGCCCGCCGCCAGTTGAAACTGCGCGACATCCTGCACATGCAGCCGGGCGATGTGATCCCGGTCGAGATGCCGGAAGAGATGATCATGCGCGCCAACGGCGTGCCGGCCTTCAAGGTCAAGATGGGCTCGCACAAAGGCAACCTCGCGTTGCAAGTGATCGAGCCGATCGAGCGTCGCTGAAGCGGCGCCACCCTCCCTTTTTGCATTAACTGAATTGTTGCCCGCCGAGGACACATGATGAACGACGATATGAACGCCCAGGACGACCAGGCACTGGCTGATGAATGGGCTGCTGCCCTGGAAGAAACCGGTGATGGTCAAGCTGACATCGACGCACTGCTGGCGGCCGACGCATCCAGCGGCTCGCGTCTGCCGATGGAAGAGTTCGGCAGCGTGCCGAAGAACAACGATCCGGTGACACTGGACGGTCCGAACCTGGACGTGATCCTCGACATCCCGGTGTCGATCTCGATGGAAGTGGGCAGCACCGACATCAACATCCGCAACCTGCTGCAACTCAATCAGGGTTCGGTGATCGAGCTGGATCGCCTGGCGGGTGAGCCGCTGGACGTGCTGGTCAACGGCACGCTGATCGCGCACGGCGAAGTGGTCGTGGTCAACGAAAAGTTCGGCATCCGCCTGACTGACGTGATCAGCCCAAGCGAACGCATCAAGAAGCTGCGCTGAGTGAAAAGGTTTCTCTGGGCGCTGCTGGCGCTGCCATTGACCGTGCTGGCTGCCGAGCCTGCAGCCACCGTCGCTGCAAGCGTGCCTGCGGCCACCACGCCGATGGTCAACAGCGGCGTGGCCGGTCAGCTGACGCAACTGGTGTTCGGTCTGCTGCTGGTGCTGGGCCTGATCTTCTTCCTCGCCTGGCTGTTGCGCCGCGTGCAGCAGGCAGGCCCGGCGGGCAAGGGCCAGGTGATCGAGTTGATCGGCTCGCGCGCGCTCGGCCCAAGGGATCGCTTGATGCTGGTCCAGGTCGGCAACGAGCAGATTCTGCTCGGCTTGAGCCCCGGTACCATCACCGCGCTGCACGTGCTCAAAGAGCCGGTGCCAGTGCCGAGCACCAGTGAAAAAGCCACGCCGGATTTTGCCCAGCAGTTGCTGAAGATTCTCGGCAAGGATCAGAAGGATACGAAGTAATGGGTGCGCTACGCATCGTCTTGACGCTGGCCCTGTTGCTGGCCGCGCCGCTGGCGTTCGCCGCCGATCCGTTGTCGATCCCGGCAATCACGCTGGGCACCAACGCCGACGGCGCGCAGGAGTATTCGGTCAGTCTGCAGATCCTGCTGATCATGACCGCGCTGAGTTTTATCCCGGCGGCGGTCATCCTGATGACCAGCTTCACGCGGATCATCATCGTCTTCTCGATCCTGCGGCAGGCCCTCGGTCTGCAACAGACGCCGTCGAACCAGATCCTCACCGGCATGGCGCTGTTCCTGACCATGTTCATCATGGCGCCGGTGTTCGATCGCGTGAACAACGATGCGTTGCAGCCGTATCTGGCCGAGAAACTCACGGCTCAGCAAGCGGTGGAAAAAGCTCAGGTGCCGATCAAGGACTTCATGCTCGCGCAGACCCGCACCAGTGATCTGGAGCTGTTCATGCGCCTGTCCAAGCGCACCGACATTGCCACCCCGGATCAGGCGCCGCTGACCATTCTGGTACCCGCGTTCGTCACGTCCGAGCTGAAAACCGCGTTCCAGATCGGCTTCATGATCTTCATTCCGTTCCTGATCATCGACCTCGTCGTGGCCAGTGTGCTGATGGCGATGGGTATGATGATGCTCTCCCCGCTGATCATTTCCCTGCCGTTCAAAATCATGCTGTTTGTGCTGGTCGATGGCTGGGCACTGATCATCGGCACGCTCGCCAGCAGTTTCGGAGGTGTCTCGCCATGACGCCGGAAGTCGCGGTCGACATATTTCGTGAAGCGCTGTGGCTGACTACGTTGATGGTCGCGATTCTGGTGGTGCCGAGCCTGTTGGTCGGTTTGCTGGTGGCGATGTTCCAGGCGGCCACGCAGATCAACGAACAGACTCTGAGCTTCCTGCCGCGTCTGCTGGTGATGCTGGTCACGCTGATCGTCGCCGGTCCGTGGATCGTGCAGACCTTCATGGAGTACATCATTCAGTTGTACAAAAACATTCCGATGGTCATCGGCTAGGCCATGCAATCGCTGCTGCAGTTGACCGACACCCAGATCAGTTCCTGGGTGGCGACGTTCATGTTGCCGCTGTTTCGCGTCGCATCGATGCTGATGGTCATGCCCGTGTTCGGCACAACTCTCATCCCCCGGCGTGTGCGCCTGTATTTCGCCGTGGCGATTACCGTGGTGATTGTTCCGGGGCTGCCGCCGATGCCGGCAGTCAGCCCGCTTGATCTCAGTGGTCTGCTGTTGATCGCCGAGCAGATTCTGGTCGGCGCTGTGCTCGGATTTTCCTTGCAGCTGTTTTTCCAGGCCTTCGCGGTGGCCGGGCAGATTGTCGCTATCCAGATGGGTATGGGCTTCGCCTCAATGGTCGACCCGGCCAACGGTGTGTCGGTGGCGGTGATCGGGCAGTTCTTCACCATGCTGGTTACGTTGTTGTTTCTGGCGATGAATGGCCATCTGGTGGTCTTCGAAGTTCTCACCGAGAGCTTCACCACGTTGCCGGTGGGCAGTGGGTTGATGACCGCGCATTACTGGGAGTTGGCCGGCAAGCTCGGCTGGGTGCTGGGGGCGGCGTTGTTGCTGGTGTTGCCGGCAGTGACGGCGTTGCTGGTGGTCAACATTGCCTTTGGCGTAATGACCCGTGCCGCGCCGCAACTGAATATTTTTTCTATCGGTTTTCCGCTGACCCTGGTGCTCGGCTTGTTCATCGTCTGGGTCGGTCTGGCGGACATTCTCAATCAGTATCAACCGCTGGCCACCGAGGCCCTGCAGTTGCTACGTGAACTGGCACGGGCGCGCTGACTCATGGCTGAGAGCGAAAGCGGTCAGGACAAAACAGAAGACCCCACGGAGAAACGTAAAAAGGATTCCCGTGAGAAGGGCGAGATCGCCCGCTCGAAAGAACTCAACACCCTTGCCGTGATGATGGCCGGCGCCAGCGCACTGTTGATATTCGGCGGGATGCTGGCGGAAGACCTGATGGACCTGATGCGTATGAACTTCACGCTGTCGCGCGAAGTGATCATGAATCAGGGTTCCATGGGCGCGTTTCTGATGCAGTCCGGCAAGCTCGCGCTGGTGGCGATTCAGCCGATCATGATCACCTTGTTGATTGCCGCGCTGGTCGGGCCGATTTCCCTTGGTGGCTGGCTGTTCGCGGCCGGTTCCATGGCGCCCAAGTTCAGCCGGATGAACCCGGCTGCGGGCATCAAGCGGATGTTCTCGTTCAAGTCCGTGGTCGAGTTGCTCAAAGCGCTGGCGAAGTTTTTGATCACCTTGGGTGTGGCATTGGTGGTGCTGTCCGCCGACGTTGACGACTTTTTGCGAATCGCGCATGAGCCGCTGGATCGGGCGATCATTCACAGCGTGACGCTGGTGGGGTGGAGTACCTTGTGGCTGGCTTGCGGGTTGATCATCATCGCGGCGGTCGACGTGCCGGTGCAGCTCTGGGAAGCCCACAAGAAACTGCTGATGACCAAGCAGGAAGTGCGCGACGAGCACAAGGATCAAGAAGGCCGGCCAGAGGTCAAGCAGCGGATTCGCCAGACTCAGCGCGAGATGTCCCAACGGCGGATGATGGCGGCGATTCCGACTGCCGACGTGGTCATTACCAACCCGACTCACTACGCCGTGGCGCTCAAATACGATTCGGAGAAGGGCGGGGCGCCAGTCCTGCTGGCCAAGGGTAGCGACTTCCTGGCTCTGAAAATTCGTGAAATCGCCGTGGCCAACAACGTCATGCTCCTTGAGTCGCCGGGGCTGGCGCGGTCGATCTACTACTCCACCGAACTCGACCAGGAAATCCCTGGCGGCTTGTACCTGGCCGTCGCGCAGGTACTGGCCTACGTCTACCAGATCCGCCAATTCCGCGCGGGCAAGGGCAAGCGCCCGGATCCGCTCAAGGACGACTTGCCGATTCCGCCGGATTTGCGTCGCGACTCCTGATGGGCATCAACATCAAAAGATCGCAGCCTTCGGCAGCTCCTACCTGGTTTGCATTCCACCTGTAGAAGCTGCCGAAGGCTGCGATCTTTTTTTCTGTCCGAATGATAATCCAGCCCCTGCGAGATCCTTGTGGCGAGGGGATTCATCCCCGCTGGGCTGCGCAGCAGCCCCAAAACCTGTGACTTCTATCGTTCGGGAATACCGAGTGTCAGGTTTCACGACTGCTGCGCAGCCGAACGGGATAAATCCCCTCGCCACGGATTTTTGTCTGACTTCTCAGGCGGGCAGCTCGAGATTATCCAGCGCCCGATTCACCGCCAGTTCCCCGAGCATGATCAGTTGCGCAATGCCCAGCAGCGTCCTGCGTTGTGATGCGGGTATGAGGTTGGCGAAGTCATTGGCGATGGTTCTGGCTGAGGCGAGGGTTTCGCAGGCGTTGGCCAACAATTCTTCGTTTTTGAAGTCTGCGGTGACGGCGAACATAGAGCGGGTTTTGCGTTGAATGGGAGCAGACCCGGGCGGGCAGAGGTAGTGATCGAGGGCGCGGTCGGCGGCTTCGTGGAGTTTTTTTGAATCGAGGGATTCGTAGGGGGAGGTGAGGTCGGTTTCGGTTTCGGGTGGGTTGGGTGTTGGTTTGATCATGGTGAAGCTCCTTTGAAGTGGAGCCGCTACAACCTGTCGCTAAACAGGAGGGGTGGCGGCTGTACGCAGGTTAGCGAACCGGACAAAGGCACCCGGCAGACCCGAGGGTCTCCCGCATACAGCCACCATGACGAAATCGCGAAAATACAGATCCGCAACGAAGCCTGGAACGCCGATGCACCTTTGACTTGAGTTCGAGTCGCTAAACCCGATCGCTGATTCGTCAGCGACCGGACCACAATAGAACCCGCCCCCAAAGCGCACAAGCCGGCCGATTCTGGCGTAGCTGTAGGCAATGGCGCAAGGATGTGTAGCCTGCGAGACGTGTCTGGAGGTGTCTTTTAAACAGCAGCGTTTAAAAAGCAAAATCTCGGTTGGAGGTCCTCGTGAAAACGACGGTGTTCTTCTCCGGCTAGGGCGGTGCCGGGATTTTCTGAGGTTTTCGCCGAATTCGCTGGCCTCTTCGCGAGCAAGCTCTGCTCCTACGAGTTCTATGACGTATCCAGGATCTGTAGGAGCAAAGCTTGCTCGCGAAGGCGGCGCTCCGATCAGCAGAAATTCCCCGATCAACCCTCTCTGTTTCATCCGTTGGCAAAAGTTGGAAGGCTTCTTGCAATAGCCGCCGTGCGCCTGTGTCGGGCGTCAAAAGTTTGCTTTAAAGGAACGGGGAAAACCGGTGGATCGCTCTCAGTTAATCAACAACGCTCGCTCGAACATTGCCGACCTCAGTCGAGGCAATCTGGGCGTGCCGTTGTTGCTGCTGGTCATGCTGGCGATGATGATGTTGCCGGTGCCGCCGTTCTTGCTGGACGTGTTCTTCACCTTCAACATCGCCCTGTCGATCGTCGTTTTGCTGGTCTGCGTGTACGCGCTGCGGCCGCTGGATTTCGCGGTGTTCCCGACCATTCTGCTGGTCGCGACGTTGCTGCGGCTGGCCTTGAACGTGGCGTCGACGCGGGTAGTAATGCTCCACGGTCAGGACGGCCACGCCGCCGCCGGTAAGGTGATCCAGGCCTTCGGTGAGGTGGTGATCGGCGGTAACTACGTGGTCGGTATCGTGGTCTTCGCGATCCTGATGATCATCAACTTCGTCGTGGTGACCAAGGGTGCCGGGCGGATTTCCGAGGTGAGCGCACGTTTCACCCTCGATGCGATGCCCGGCAAACAAATGGCGATCGACGCCGACCTCAATGCCGGCCTGATCGACCAGAACCAGGCCAAGGCGCGTCGCTCCGAAGTTGCCCAAGAGGCCGAGTTCTACGGTTCGATGGACGGTGCCAGCAAATTCGTCCGTGGTGATGCGATTGCCGGCCTGCTGATTCTGTTCATCAATCTTATCGGCGGTATGGCCGTCGGTATCTTCCAGCACAACATGAGCTTCGGCGACGCCGGTCGGGTTTACGCCTTGCTGACCATCGGTGACGGTTTAGTGGCGCAATTGCCATCACTGTTGTTATCGACAGCGGCGGCGATCATGGTGACCCGTGCTTCCGGCTCGGAAGACATGGGCAAGCAGATCAATCGCCAGATGTTCGCCTCGCCGAAAGCGCTGGCGGTGGCCGCAGGTCTGATGGCGGTCATGGGCCTAGTGCCGGGCATGCCGCACTTCTCGTTCCTGAGCATGGCTGCGCTGGCCGCCGGTGGCGCTTACCTGTTCTGGAAGAAGCAAAACGCCGTCAAGGTGCAGGCCCTGCAAGAGGTTCAGCGCCAGCAGGAACTGCTGCCATCGCCGGCCCGCGCCATGGAAACCAAAGAGCTTGGCTGGGATGACGTGACGCCGATCGACATGATCGGCCTCGAAGTCGGCTATCGCCTGATCCCGCTGGTGGACCGCAATCAGGGTGGGCAATTGCTCGCGCGGATCAAGGGCGTGCGCAAGAAGCTCTCGCAGGATCTGGGCTTCCTGATGCCAACCGTGCACATCCGCGACAACCTCGATCTGGCGCCGAGCGCTTATCGTCTGACCCTGATGGGCGTGATCCTCGCCGAAGCCGAGATCTACCCGGATCGAGAGCTGGCGATCAACCCGGGCCAGGTCTACGGCACGCTCAACGGTATCAACGCCAAAGATCCGGCTTTCGGCCTCGAAGCGGTGTGGATCGAAATCAGCCAGCGCGCGCAGGCACAGTCGCTGGGTTACACGGTGGTGGATGCCAGCACCGTGGTTGCGACGCACTTAAACCAGATTCTGTACAAGCACTCCAGCGAACTGATCGGCCACGAAGAAGTGCAGCAACTCATGCAATTGCTGGCCAAAAGCTCGCCGAAACTGGCGGAAGAGCTGGTGCCGGGCGTGGTTTCGCTGTCGCAGTTGCTCAAAGTGCTGCAAGCGCTGTTGGCCGAACACGTACCGGTTCGCGACATTCGCAGCATTGCCGAAGCCATCGCCAACAACGCCGCCAAGAGTCAAGATACCGCCGCGTTGGTGGCCGCTGTGCGGGTCGGCGTATCGCGCGCCATCGTCCAAAGCATTGTAGGCACTGAGTCCGAGCTGCCTGTGATCACCTTGGAGCCAAGGTTGGAACAAATATTGCTCAATAGTCTGCAGAAGGCAGGACAAGGCTCGGAAGAGGGTGTTCTGCTGGAGCCAAGCATGGCCGAGAAGCTGCAACGTTCGCTCATCGAAGCGGCGCAGCGTCAGGAAATGCAAGGTCAGCCGGTGATCCTGTTGGTAGCAGGCCCGGTGCGCGCGATGCTCTCGCGCTTTGGCCGCCTCGCAGTCCCTGGACTGCACGTGCTGGCCTACCAGGAAATACCGGACAACAAGCAAGTGACCATCGTTGCGACAGTAGGGCCCAACGGCTGAGGTAGTGGTTTATGCAAGTTAAGCGTTTCTTTGCCGCCGATATGCGTCAGGCCATGAAGCTGGTTCGTGATGAGCTGGGCGCTGATGCCGCCATCATTGGCAATCGCCGCATTGCCGGCGGTGTCGAGTTGACGGCGGCACTGGATTACAAATTGTCGGCGCTGGCGCCACGGGTTCCGAACATGGAACTCGAAGACGAACTGCGCAAGACGCAGTCGCGCATCGTTACCGCCCAGGCCGAGTTGAGCCTGCGCGGCGAAGCCGACGGCAATAGCAATCGCCAGATCTTTGCCGGGTTGCCGTTGACCGCTGGCCTGCCGCTGACCGCTGCCGAACCGTTGAGCGAACCGACCTACGCCGCCCCGGCGCGTCCAGCTCCGGCGCCTGCGCAGTCCTCCGGCGGCGTGGATCCACGTGCACTGGATTCGATGCGTTTTGAATTGAACAGCCTGCGCGAGCTGATGGAAGTTCAGCTCGGCACCCTGGCCTGGAATCAGCTGCAAGGCAGCCGTCCGGCGCAAGCCAATCTGTATCGCCGTCTGCAACGCATCGGTCTGTCCGGGCCGTTGTCGCGCGACTTGCTGTCGATGATTACCGATATCGAAGAACCCCGTCAGGCCTGGCGCATGCTGCTCGCGCACCTGGCGCGGATGATTGCCGTACCGGAAGTCGAGCCGCTGGAAGAGGGCGGTGTGATTGCCATGGTCGGCCCTGCCGGCATGGGCAAGACCACCACGCTGGCCAAGCTCGCGGCACGTTACGTGCTCAAGTACGGCGCGCAGAATGTCGCGCTGGTGAGCATGGACAGCTTCCGCATCGGCGCGCAGGAACAACTCAAGACTCTGGGCCGCATCCTCAATGTGCCGGTAACCCATGTCGATCCGGGCCAGTCGCTGGTGCAAGCGCTGGATCCACTGCTGCGCAAGCGCGTGGTGCTGATCGATACCGCCGGCCTGCAAGCCAGCGATCCGGCCCTGCGCATGCAGCTCGAAAGTCTGGCCGGACGTGGCATCCGTGCAAAAAATTATCTCGTGCTGGCAACCACCAGCCAGAAACAGGTTCTAACCGCCGCTTATCACAGTTACAAGCGTTGCGGGCTCGCCGGGTGCATCCTGACTAAACTGGATGAAACGGCCAGCCTTGGCGAAGTGTTGAGCCTGGCGATCAGTCATGAATTGCCGGTCGCGTACCTGACCGATGGCCCACGGATTCCGGATGATCTGCATCTGCCGCGCCGTCATCAATTGGTCAGCCGCGCCGTCAGCGTGCAAATGCAGGAAGAACCCAGCGAAGAAGCCATGGCTGACATGTTCGCTGATATCTATCACAGCCCGACCAAGCAGGTAGGCTGAGGTATTCATGAACAGTTTTTGTACCTACATCGATGGTCTGCCATGCATTGTTCAGGTTGTGAACGCGCAGCCAGTAATGTGGCCTCCGTCTATGCAAGACAAGGTAAAGAAATAACATGGGCAGCATGCATCCCGTACAGGTGATCGCGGTGACCGGCGGCAAAGGTGGCGTCGGCAAGACTAACGTGTCAGTGAACTTGTCCCTGGCGCTGGCAGAGCTTGGCCGTCGGGTCATGTTGCTGGACGCCGACCTGGGACTGGCGAACGTCGACGTTCTGCTGGGGTTAACCCCTAAACGCACGCTGGCCGACGTCATTGAAGGCCGCTGCGAACTGCGCGACGTCCTGTTGCAGGGGCCTGGCGGGATTCGCATCGTGCCGGCTGCCTCCGGCACCCAGAGCATGGTGCACCTGAGCCCTGCGCAACACGCTGGCCTGATTCAGGCGTTCAGCGACATCGGCGACAATCTCGACGTGCTGGTGATCGACACCGCTGCGGGTATTGGTGACTCGGTAGTCAGTTTCGTCCGCGCCGCCCAGGAAGTGTTGCTGGTGGTGTGCGATGAGCCGACTTCGATCACCGACGCCTACGCGCTGATCAAATTGCTCAACCGCGATTACGGCATGAACCGCTTCCGCGTTCTCGCCAACATGGCGCAGAGCCCGCAAGAAGGTCGCAACCTGTTCGCCAAGTTGACCAAGGTCACGGATCGCTTCCTCGACGTCGCTCTACAATACGTCGGCGCCGTGCCTTACGACGAAAGCGTGCGCAAGGCAGTGCAGAAGCAGCGCGCGGTGTATGAAGCCTTCCCGCGTTCCAAGTGCGCGCTGGCGTTCAAGGCGATTGCGCAAAAGGTCGACACCTGGCCGCTGCCCGCCAACCCGCGCGGCCATCTCGAGTTTTTCGTCGAGCGTCTCGTGCAGCAAACGGCAGGGCCCGTGCTATGACCGCTAGCGGTATGAATTACTACAAAAAGTCGGCACGTGACGCTCAGTACGAGCTGATCGAGCGTTACGCGCCGCTGGTCAAACGCATTGCCTATCACTTGCTGGCACGGTTGCCGGCGAGTGTGCAGGTCGAAGACCTGATCCAGGCCGGGATGATCGGCCTGCTCGAAGTCTCGACCAAATATGACGCCAGCAAAGGCGCCAGTTTCGAAACGTACGCGGGCATTCGAATCCGCGGCGCGATGCTCGACGAAGTGCGCAAAGGGGACTGGGCGCCACGCTCGGTTCACCGCAATACCCGTATGGTCAGTGACGCGATTCGTGCAATTGAAGCTAAAACCGGCCGTGATGCTAAAGATCACGAGGTTGCGGCCGAACTCCAATTGAGTCTCGACGATTACTACGGGATTTTGAATGACACCTTGGGCAGCCGCCTCTTCAGTTTCGACGACCTGTTGCAGGACGGCGAACACGAAGGGCTGCACGAGGATGGCGCGAGTGCTCATCTTGAGCCGTCACGCGATCTGGAAGATGAACGCTTCCAGGCGGCGCTGGCGGACGCGATTGCCAATTTGCCGGAGCGTGAGCGACTGGTGTTGGCGCTGTACTACGACGAAGAGCTGAACCTCAAGGAGATCGGTGAAGTCCTTGGCGTCAGTGAATCGCGGGTCAGCCAGTTACACAGCCAGTGCGCGGCCCGCTTGCGGGGGCGTTTGGGGGAGTGGCGAGCGCGCTGAAGGCAGTGTGGGGACACTGCGAACGAGGCTGGTGCGGTGATGAACGGCACCGGTCTTGCTCTGTTGTGCTCCAGACAGTCTTCGAGTGCTGCGCCGATTGATTGAAGTGGCGCGTCCAGGTGCTGGGCGCGTTTAAGACTGCTTGGAGGTCGAATTGAACAAAGACATGAAAATCCTCATCGTTGATGACTTCTCAACGATGCGGCGGATCATCAAGAACCTGCTGCGGGATCTTGGGTTCACCAATACCGTCGAGGCCGACGATGGCACTACCGCCATTCCGGTGCTCAACAGCGGAAGCATCGACTTTCTGGTAACAGACTGGAACATGCCGGGCATGACCGGTATCGACCTGCTGCGCCACGTGCGTGCCGATGAAAAACTCAAGCATCTGCCCGTACTGATGGTGACCGCTGAAGCCAAGCGCGAGCAGATCATTGAAGCCGCTCAGGCCGGTGTAAACGGCTACGTCGTCAAACCTTTCACGGCTCAGGCGTTGAAAGACAAAATCGAGAAGATTTTCGAACGCATCGGCTGATGAACGCGCGGGGGAGCTATGGAGCATAACGAATCTTCACAGGGCGATTTCGAGTCGACCCTGAAAAAACACGCGGTCGAACTGGTCGAGAGCCTTGAAAAAGGCAGGTTCGGCGACGCTGTGCAACTGATCCATGAGCTCAATCAGACCCGTGACCGCGGCCTGTATCAGGAAGTCGGCAAGCTCACACGTGAACTGCACAGTGCGATCGTCAACTTCCAGATCGATCCGAACATGCCGCAGGCCGAGGAAGTGTCGCAAATCACCGACGCCACCGAACGCCTGGGCTATGTGGTCAAGCTGACAGAGGCCGCGGCCAACCGCACCATGGATCTGGTGGAAAGCGCCACGCCGGTGGTCAACAGTCTGGCTGATGAAGCCCAGACCTTGAGCGCCGATTGGGGTCGCTTCATGCGTCGCGAGGTCGGGGCTGAAGAGTTCCGCGAACTGGCGCGCCGGGTCGACGGTTTTCTGTCGCGCAGCAGCACGGACAACCGTGCGGTGTCGAGCAATCTCAACGACATCCTGCTGGCCCAGGATTACCAGGATCTGACCGGTCAGGTGATCAAGCGTGTGACCCAACTGGTCACCGAAGTCGAAAGCAATTTGCTCAAGCTTGTGCTCATGGCCAGTCAGGTGGACCGCTTTGCGGGCATCGAACATGACCGTGCGGCGATGCTTGCAGAAAAAGATCCACAAAAACATCTCTCGCAGGGTGAAGGTCCGCAGATTCATGCCGATAAACGAGAAGACGTTGTGTCCGGTCAGGACGATGTGGACGATTTGTTATCCAGCCTTGGATTCTAGAGTTTTGGAATTGTAGGTTTTTTGGGTTTTTAGACCTGTAGGAGCACCCCATTAATGAGCTTCGGCGCCGATGAAGAGATCCTTCAGGATTTCCTGGTTGAGGCCGGCGAGATTCTTGAGCAACTGTCAGAGCAACTGGTCGAGCTGGAAAGCCGCCCGGATGACGCAGATCTGCTCAACGCAATTTTTCGCGGTTTCCACACTGTAAAAGGGGGCGCCGGCTTCCTTCAGCTCAATGAGCTGGTGGAGTGCTGTCACATCGCCGAAAACGTGTTCGACATCCTCCGTAAGGGTGAGCGTCGCGTTGATGCAGAACTGATGGACGTTGTCCTCGAAGCACTGGACGCGGTGAACAGCATGTTCAGCGAAGTCCGTGAACGTGCGCCTATCACCGCCGCTACCCCGGAACTGCTGGCCGCCCTGGCGCGTCTGGCCGAACCGCAATCGGCGGACGAAGCCCCGGCATCGCCGGTGGCCGAGATGATCGAAGAGCTGGTCGTCGAAGGCGATTCGGGCGACATCACCGATAACGAATTTGAACAACTGCTGGACTCGCTGAATGCCGTCAAGGCGCAAGCTGAAGCCCCGGCAGCCGCTGCACCTGCGCAGGCTGCCGATGGCGCGGCCAGCGATGAAATCACCGATGCCGAGTTCGAGTCGTTGCTCGATCAGTTGCACGGCAAAGGCCAGTTCGCGGTAGACGCTGTTGCGCCAGCCGCGCCAGCACCTGCGGCACCGGCCAAGGGTGACAGCTCCGACATCACCGACGACGAATTCGAAGCACTGCTCGATCAGCTGCATGGCAAGGGCAACTTTGCCGTTGATGCGCTGGAGTCGGCCATTGCCTCGGCGCCTGCGCCAGCCGCACCGGTTGCAGCGGCGGCCGGCAGCGATCTGATCAGCGATCACGAATTCGAATCGCTGCTCGACGAATTGCACGGCAAAGGCAAGTTCACTGAAGTGGGCACCGCCGCCGTGGGCAGTACCTCTGCCGTGGCGACGCCAGCCGCCAAAGCGCCGGCTGCTGCTGCGCCAAAACCTGCAGCCAAGCCCGAGCCAAAAGCCGAGGCGCCAAAACCGGCTGCCGCGGCGGCACCGGCACCGGCTCCGGCCCGTGCTCCCGCGACTCCGCCACCGGAAAAACCCGCGAGCGAAGCGGAAACCACCGTGCGCGTCGACACTGCACGTCTCGACGAAATCATGAACATGGTCGGCGAGTTGGTGCTGGTGCGTAACCGTCTGGTGCGCCTGGGCCTCAACAGCGGCGATGAAGCCATGCAAAAGGCCGTGTCGAACCTCGACGTGGTCACGGCTGACCTGCAAACCGCAGTGATGAAGACGCGGATGCAGCCGATCAAGAAGGTCTTCGGGCGCTTCCCGCGTCTGGTTCGCGACCTCGCGCGTCAGCTCAAGAAAGAGATCAACCTGGAACTGGTGGGCGAAGAAACCGACCTCGACAAAAACCTTGTCGAGGCCCTGGCCGACCCGCTGGTCCACTTGGTGCGCAACGCCGTCGACCACGGTATCGAGTCGCCGGAAGAACGCGAAGCGTCGGGCAAGGCCCGTGGCGGTCGCGTGGTACTGGCGGCCGAACAGGAAGGCGACCACATCCTGCTGTCGATTTCCGATGACGGCAAAGGCATGGACCCGAACGTCCTGCGCGCTATCGCGGTAAAACGCGGCGTGATGGACAAGGACGCAGCCGATCGCTTGAGCGACACCGAGTGCTACAACCTGATTTTTGCCCCGGGTTTCTCGACCAAGACCGAGATCTCCGACGTGTCCGGCCGTGGTGTCGGCATGGACGTGGTGAAGACCAAGATTTCCCAGCTCAACGGTTCGATCAACATCTACTCGACCAAGGGCCAGGGCTCGAAAATCGTCATCAAGGTGCCGCTGACCCTCGCGATCATGCCAACCCTGATGGTCATGCTCGGCAATCAGGCGTTTGCGTTCCCGTTGGTCAACGTCAACGAAATCTTCCACCTCGACCTGTCGACCACCAACGTCGTCGACGGCCAGGAAGTGGTGATCGTGCGGGACAAGGCGCTGCCATTGTTCTACCTCAAGCGCTGGCTGGTCAGCTCCGCCGCTCACGAAGAGCAGCGTGAAGGCCACGTGGTGATCCTTTCGGTAGGTACTCAGCGGATCGGCTTCGTCGTCGATCAACTGGTCGGCCAGGAAGAAGTGGTCATCAAGCCATTGGGCAAAATGCTCCAGGGGACTCCGGGCATGTCCGGCGCCACCATCACCGGTGACGGCCGCATTGCACTGATTCTCGATGTTCCGAGCATGCTCAAGCGTTACGCCGCACGGCGTATTTGAATCCGGGGCAGCGGGGCGACAACGTTCCGCTGCACCTAATGGAGTGTTTATGGCAGTCAAAGTCCTGGTGGTGGACGATTCGGGTTTTTTCCGCCGCCGCGTCTCGGAAATTCTTTCAGCGGATCCGAGCATCCAGGTGGTCGGCACGGCCACCAACGGTAAAGAGGCGATCGATCAGGCCCTGGCGCTCAAGCCGGACGTGATCACCATGGACTACGAGATGCCGATGATGGATGGCATCACGGCAGTGCGGCACATCATGCAGCGCTGCCCGACCCCGGTGTTGATGTTCTCCTCGCTGACCCACGAAGGCGCTCGGGTAACCCTCGATGCGCTGGACGCGGGCGCGGTGGATTTCCTGCCGAAGAATTTCGAAGACATCTCGCGTAACCCGGAGAAGGTCAAGCAACTGCTGTGCGAAAAGGTCCATAGCATCTCGCGCAGTAACCGTCGTTTCAGTGCCTACAGCGCGCCTGCGCCCGTTGCTGCACCGACGCCGACACCTGCTCCGGCAGCGTCGAGCTTCAGCAGCCACAGCAGCAGCGCTCCGGCACGTCCGGCGCCTGCACCGGCACCGACTCGTGCGCCGGCCGCCAGCGCCTCGTCGCCGGCACCGAAACGCAAGGCCTACAAACTGGTTGCCATCGGTACGTCGACGGGCGGCCCTGTCGCGCTGCAACGCGTGCTGACGCAACTACCGGGTAATTTCCCGGCGCCGATCGTGCTGATCCAGCACATGCCGGCGGCGTTCACCAAGGCGTTCGCTGAGCGTCTCGACAAGCTCTGCCGCATCAGCGTCAAGGAAGCCGAGGATGGCGACATCCTGCGTCCGGGCCTGGCGTTGCTGGCGCCGGGTGGCAAGCAAATGATGATCGATGGCCGTGGCGCGGTGAAGATTCTGCCGGGCGACGAACGTCTGAACTACAAGCCGTGCGTGGACATCACTTTTGGTTCTGCCGCGAAGTCCTACGGCGACAAAGTTCTGGCGGTGGTACTGACCGGCATGGGCGCCGACGGCCGTGAAGGCGCGCGTCTGCTCAAGCAGGGTGGCAGCGCCGTGTGGGCGCAGGATGAAGCCAGCTGTGTGATCTACGGCATGCCGATGGCCATCGTCAAAGCTGACCTCGCGGATGCGGTGTACAGCCTGGACGATATCGGCAAGCACATCGTCGAGGCGTGTATCTGATGGATGTTTTAAGCCTTATCGGGATCATCATGGCGTTCGTCGCCATCATCGGCGGCAACTACCTTGAAGGTGGTCACCTCGGTGCGCTGGCCAACGGCCCGGCGGCGCTGATCGTACTGGGCGGCACCATTGGTGCCGCACTGCTGCAATCGCCGATGAGCGCGTTCAAACGCGCGATGCAGATTCTTGCCTGGATCTTCTTTCCGCCGCGTGTGGATCTGGCTGGCGGCATCGACCGCGTGGTCAACTGGAGTCTCACCGCGCGCAAGGAAGGCCTGCTGGGTCTGGAAGGAGTGGCTGACGCCGAACCCGACAGTTACTCGCGCAAAGGCCTGCAATTGCTGGTCGATGGCGCCGAGCCGGAAGCGATCCGCAGCATCCTCGAGGTGGATTTCTACACTCAGGAAGCGCGCGACATCGAAGCCGCCAAAGTCTTTGAAAGCATGGGTGGCTACGCGCCAACCATCGGCATCATCGGCGCGGTAATGGGCCTGATCCACGTGATGGGCAACCTCGCCGACCCGACCCAACTGGGTAGCGGCATTGCCGTGGCGTTTGTTGCAACCATCTACGGTGTTGCCAGTGCCAACCTGATTCTGTTGCCGGTTGCCGCCAAGCTGAAGTCAATCGCGTTGCGACAGTCGCGTTATCGCGAAATGTTGTTGGAAGGTATTTTGTCGATCGCCGAAGGTGAAAACCCACGCTCCATCGAGTTGAAGCTGCAAGGCTTCATGGATTAAGGGACTGACCTCATGGCTCGTCGTCGCCACCAGGAAGAACACGTCAATCACGAGCGCTGGCTCGTGTCTTACGCAGACTTCATCACATTGCTGTTCGCGTTCTTCGTGGTGATGTACTCGATTTCGTCGATCAACGAAGGCAAGTACAAGGAAATTTCCGAAGCGCTGGTCGGCGTTTTCAAAGACTCCGACCGCGCGCTCAAACCGATCCCGATCGGCGACGAGCGACCGAAGACCGTGACCCCGGCCAAGCCGCTGGTCAAGGATGCCGAGCAGATCGACGCCGGTATCGCCGGCGCCAGCGATCCGCTGAAAAGCATCGCCGATGACATCAGCGCTGCGTTCGGTGACCTGATCAGCTCCAACCAGATGACCGTGCGCGGCAACGAGTTGTGGGTCGAGATCGAACTCAATTCCAGCCTGTTGTTCGGCAGCGGCGATGCGATGCCGAGCGACATCGCCTTCAACATCATCGACAAGGTCGCGGCGATTCTCAAACCGTTCGACAACCCGATCCACGTCGAAGGTTTCACCGACGATCAACCGATCCGCACCGCGCAGTACCCGACCAACTGGGAACTGTCCTCGGCGCGTTCGGCGAGCATCGTGCGCATGCTGGCGATGCAGGGCGTTAACCCTGGACGCCTGGCCTCGGTGGGCTATGGCGAATTCCAGCCAGTGGCCAACAACGCCACCGCTGAAGGCCGGGCGAAAAACCGTCGCGTAGTCTTGGTGGTGTCACGAAATCTCGATGTACGCCGCAGTCTTACGGGCACCGGAACCGCCAATGCGCAACCGGACGCAGCGTTGAAGCGTGCTGGCACACAAACTGCACCGACCCCGGTCAAGACGCCGGGACGCGAGAGTGCCGTCAATTCTCCGTCACCCGCATTAACACGCTGAGCTATGTCTCGGTCGAGGATATCGGCCGGGAGGAACGAACCGAATGAGAGTCTGGGCAGTCGCCAATCAAAAGGGTGGTGTCGGTAAAACCACATCTTCCATCGCTTTAGCCGGATTGCTGGCCGAGGCGGGCAAGCGCGTGGTCGTGGTCGATCTCGACCCGCACGGCTCGATGACCAGTTATTTCGGCTACGACCCCGACAGTCTGGAACACAGCAACTACGACCTGTTTCTGCACAAGGGCAGCGTGCCACAAGGCCTGCCTGGGCAATTGCTGTTGTCGACCAGTGATGAACGTATTTCGCTGCTGCCATCGAGCACTGCGCTGGCGACCCTTGAGCGTCAGTCGCCGGGGCAGAGTGGTTTGGGCTTGGTGATCGCCAAGAGTCTGGCGCAGTTGTGGCAGGACTTCGATTACGCGGTGATCGACAGCCCGCCGTTGCTCGGCGTGCTGATGGTCAACGCCCTCGCGGCGAGCCAGCAACTGGTGATCCCGGTGCAGACCGAGCATCTGGCCGTCAAAGGTCTGGAACGCATGGTCAACACCCTGGCGATGATCAATCGCTCGCGCAAGCAGGCGTTGCCGTTCAGCATTGTGCCGACCCTGTTCGATCGCCGTACGCAGGCATCGATGCATACCTTGCGTGTGCTGCGTGACAAATTCCCCGACGAGATCTGGCAGGGTTATATCCCGGTCGATACCCGTCTGCGCGACGCCAGCCGTGCCGGCGTCACGCCTTCGCAATTCGACGGCAAGAGCCGTGGCGTACTGGCTTACCGCGCGCTGCTCAAGCATCTGTTGGCGCAGCAACTTGTTCCGCAGGTGGCTTGAGCATGATCTCTATTCGTGTAGGAGCTGCCGCAGGCTGCGATCTTTTGATCTTGCTTTGTGGTGCTTCTGAAAAGATCAAAAGATCGCAGCGTTCCGCAGCTCCTGCAGGGGGTTGCGTATGAATCGGCCGTTGAAGTTGACGTCGAAGCCGCAGTTGGCCTTGCAGTCGTATCTGGACAGTTTGCTGCAGGAAATTCCTGACGAGCTGCCGACGCCAGTCGAGGTCGTTGAAGAAAGCAGCGAGGCGCTGGATGAATTCCAGGCAGCGGTGCTGGAAGAACAGGCGCGTGACGCACAGCAATCAGCCAAGCCTGTTGCCCCGGTCGCCGCTACTGCTATGGCGCCAGTGACCAAAGCGCCTGTTGCTTTGATTGAGGAAGCCGCGCCAGTCCGTGCATCGGTCTCCACGCTGGCACCGCTGCTGCAAACCCAGTTGCTGAAAACCGCACCGGAACCGACTGTGGTCGAACCGGCTCCGGCTCCAGTTGTGCCCGCAGCCGTCGAACAGACGCTGGTGCCGCCGCTGGTGGAAGTGCATCTGCCACCGAGCAACACACCGCCACCGGTGGAAACCGATGGACGTCCCGCGTGGGCCTCCGAAGCGTTCGAGTGCCTGCTGTTCGATGTCGCGGGGCTGACGTTGGCCGTGCCGCTGGTGTGCCTCGGTTCGATCTATTCGCTGGCCGGCCATGAGCTGACGCCGCTGTTCGGGCAGCCGGAGTGGTTCCTCGGGATCCTGCCGAGCCAGGCCGGCAACCTGAAGGTTCTGGACACTGCGCGCTGGGTCATGCCGGATCGCTATCGCGATGACTTCCGTCAAGGCTTGCAGTACGTGATTTCGGTACAAGGTTACGAGTGGGGACTGGCGGTGCATCAGGTCAGTCGTTCGTTGCGTCTTGATCCGAATGAAATCAAATGGAGAAGTCATCGAGGTCAGCGGCCATGGCTCGCCGGCACGGTGATTGAGCACATGTGTGCATTGCTTGACGTTTCCGCACTGGCCGAGTTGATCGCCAGCGGTGGGGCAAAGCACCTGGGCGGCAACAAGCCGCTACATAAACCGACATAGCAGCCGACATAACAATCAGGCGACGGCATTGTTGAATGCCATCCACACAGAACACACACCGCTCAGTGCGGTTTTTTCGAGGGGTCAGGGTATGAGTAGTCAGGCGACGAATGCAAAAGGTTCTGAAGATCCGATCCTGCAATGGGTGACCTTCAAGCTGGACAACGAAACCTACGGCATCAACGTGATGCGCGTTCAGGAAGTGCTGCGCTACACCGAGATCGCTCCGGTGCCGGGCGCGCCAAGCTACGTGCTGGGCATCATCAACCTGCGCGGTAACGTGGTCACCGTGATCGACACCCGTCAGCGCTTCGGCCTGAGCACTGGTGAGATCAGCGACAATACCCGTATCGTCATCATCGAAGCCGACAAGCAAGTCGTCGGGATCATGGTCGACAGCGTCGCTGAAGTGGTTTACCTGCGTCAGTCGGAAATCGAAACGGCGCCGAACGTCGGTAACGAAGAGTCGGCGAAGTTCATCCAGGGCGTGTGCAACAAGAACAACGAATTGCTGATCCTGGTCGAGCTGGACAAGATGATGAGCGAAGAAGAATGGTCGGACCTGGAGAATATCTGATTGATTCTCGAGGTTGCGGTCATTGTCCTGTTCCTCTTCTGGGCAGGCACGCTGGCAATGTTTCTGGCGTACATCAAAGCGCAGCGAGTGATCGCCGCGCAGCAGGCTCAGGGCGATGCGCTGCGTGATCAGCGCATCAAAGAGCTGGCCAAACGTGTCGACGACTACCAGAACGGCAACGTGCGCATGGGCGAAGCCCTGCACGAGTTGCGCGCGGTAGTCGGTCCGTTGCCGGACAAAATTGTTCAACTGGAACAGCGCGATCCATCGAGCCTGTCGTTCGCCCAAGCAGCGAAACTGGTGGGGATGGGCGCAAGCGTTGATGAACTGACTCAGTCGTGTGGGTTGACCCAGGCTGAGGCGGAGTTGATGCGTAAACTTCACAAGAACTGAAATCGCTATCGCGAGCAGGCTCACTCCTACATTTGAAATGCGTTCCAATGTAGGAGTGAGCCTGCTCGCGATGGGGCCCTCAAATCCTCAGTAATCATCCCCGCGTTCGGTGATGTCCTTCTCGACCATCGGCGCGTTCGGGTCTTGCCCCTCGGGAAATTTCCCCTTCAGGTTCCACGCAAACGCGATGATCTCGGCAATCGTGCGATACAACTCCTCGGGAATGCTGTCGCCCAATTCCATTCGCGCCAACAGCCGCACCAGTTCGGCGTTTTCGTAGATCGGTACTTCATAATCGCGGGCGATCCGCAGGATTTCTTCGGCCAGTTCCTCGTCACCCTTGGCGGTGAGGGTCGGGGCGTGGTTGCCGTCGTATTTGAGGGCGATGGCCTGGCGTGGGGCGGTGGTGTCATTCATGCGGTTTCGTCAACCCAGCGGTGGTCGAGGCGGGTTTGGTTGCCTTGCGGTGGCGTGCCGCGGTGGCAGTCGATGTCGCCGACGTTCAGCCCGCGATCAAGCAGGCGCTGGCGTAGGGCGAACAGGTTGTTTTCGATCAGGTCGGCGGTGTATGGCCGTTCAGCCCAGAGCTGACTGGACAGGCTGCCGGCGATCAACTGTGCCTGAATCTGCATTGGCCCGAGCGGTTCCATGTCGAACGCCAGATCGACGCGCCACAATTGTTGCTTGGGCTCGCGTTCGTCGCGACGCTCGTTCGGTTGCGGCTCTTTCTCCGGCGCTTCTTCGCGCTGGAACTTGACCTGCAACGGCACGATGTCCTGCAAGTTACGCATGGGAATTTCCAGTTGCCAGGTGCTGAGCAGGCGCCCGTCATCGGTGACGCCGGTCTGTTCAAGGCTCGACAACTGATGGCTTTGCAGGCGAGAAACAGCGGCGGCGGCGAGGCGCAGCAAATGTTCCAGATCACCTTCGCCGTCCTGGCTTTGCAGCAATCGGTCGGGCAGCGGGAAGCTGTTTGGCAGCGGTTTGGCACTGACTTGACCGAGCATGCCGAGGGCGTTGCGGACGAAACTCGGCATGGCCTGCGCCAGGGTGTTGGCGGCGATGATCGCATTCAGATTGGTGTTGCCGGGCAAGCCTGGGGTGAGTTGCGCGATCAACTTGAGCAGATCGGCTTTCATGTCCGGGGCCAGCGTCGGATTCTGGCCTGTCAGCAATTTGGCCTCGAGAAACATGCCGCTGTTGGCCAGCGCCATTGCCAGACCTTTCGGCGTGCTCAGTTGCTGCACGTCAGGCAGGCCGGCAAGCAGTTTGTCGACCGCTGCGCGCAAATCCGCCGACGTTTGATCGGTATCGGTCGGCAGGTTTTGCAGTGCGTTCAATAAACTGCCGAGCGATGCCTGGCGACTCTGCTGGCCGACCAGTTGCTGGCTTACCGCCAACTGCTCCTGACGGCTGCTCAGCGGCAGGAATTTCAAGGTTTGCGAATCCTCCACCAGCGCCGACAACAGTGTGCCGATGCGCAACGGCTGTGGACTGTCGACGGTCAACGTGCTGCCGCTCAATGCGGTATTGAGCAGGCTGACCATCGAGCGGAACACCGTGGCTTGCCCCGGCGTCTGCGGCAGGGCCTGCGACGTCAGCACCTTGCCTTGCAGCAACGTGCCGGCCGGCAGCTGCGCGGTATCGATGCGGGTGAGGGCGGCGACGCTGCTGGCAATCGCTTGTTGCACGGTAATCGCCAGATTACCGGCCGACGGCTGGGTGATCGCCAGGCTGGTGCCTTGTGGCAATGGCAGATTGCTGGTGGCTTGCACGGTGGTCTGGCGGCCGCTGTCCAGTGTCACCTTGAGCAGCAACTGAAAGGTTTGATCCGCCTGCTTGAGCGACAACACCTCGGCCTTGGCGCTTTGCCCGGCGCCGATCAAGCCTTCCACCGGTGTCAGCAGCTTGAGCAGCTCACCCACCTGCGGGCGAACGGTCGCCGGGGTGGTGGGCGGGAGCGGGAGGATGTTCATTTCGCCTGTCATACGCGGACACAACCTGAGGAAATTGCACTCTTGAGAGTAAGGCACGGCATGTATAATGCCGCCCGTCTTGCGCTTCGTTCAAAAAACATAACAATTGTTTGACGCAGCTCTCTAGATCGAGCCGTCAATGCATCTATGCTGCATCTCTTTAACGGCCGTACCAGAGCCGACTTGAACCGTATAAGGCCCGTGATCCCTTGACCAGTCCTGTCCTGCAAACCGTTGCCCTCGCGTGTGAACGTGATCTCAGGCTGCTCTTCGAAAATCTCGAATTGAGACTGGCCAGTGGCGATATGGTGCAGATCAGTGGGCCCAACGGCAGCGGTAAAACCAGTTTGTTACGCCTGTTGGCCGGTTTGATGCAACCGACCGACGGCCAAGTCCTGCTCAACGGTCTGCCATTGACCGAGCAACGCAGCGAACTGGCGCGCAACCTGCTGTGGATCGGCCATGCCGCCGGAATCAAGGATCTGCTGACCCCGGAAGAGAATCTCGCGTGGCTCTGCGCCCTGCATCATCCCGCCGAACGCGAGGCGATCTGGCAAGCGCTGGCAGCAGTAGGATTGCGCGGTTTCGAAGATGTTCCCTGTCACAGTCTGTCGGCGGGTCAGCAGCGCCGCGTGGCGCTGGCGCGTCTATATCTCGACAGCCCGCCGTTGTGGATTCTCGACGAGCCGTTCACCGCCCTCGACAAACAGGGCGTAGCGCAGCTCGAAGAGCATCTGGCCGGACACTGCGAGCGCGGCGGTCTGGTGGTATTGACCACGCACCATACGCTGAGCCGGATGCCGGCCGGTTATCGCGACATTGATCTGGGGAACTGGGCAGTATGAGTGTGTTTGGCCTGCTGGTTGCCCGTGAGTCCCGACTGCTGTTTCGCCGCCCGGCGGAGCTGGCCAATCCGCTGATTTTCTTCGCCATCGTCATCGCTTTGTTCCCGCTGGCCGTCGGCCCGGAAACTCAAGTGTTGCAAAACCTGTCCCCGGGGTTAGTCTGGGTGGCGGCGCTTTTGTCGGTCCTGCTCTCGCTGGACGGGCTTTTCCGCAGTGATTTCGAAGACGGGTCCCTGGAACAGTGGGTCCTTTCGTCGCACCCGTTGCCACTTCTGGTCTTGGCCAAGGTGCTGGCACACTGGCTTTTCTCCGGTCTGGCACTGGTTTTGCTCTCACCACTGCTGGCGTTGATGCTCGGTTTGCCTGCCGCCTGCCTGCCGGTTTTGCTGTTTTCGTTGCTGTTGGGTACACCGGTGCTGAGCTTGCTCGGCGCGGTGGGCGCGGCACTGACGGTCGGTTTGAAACGCGGCGGCCTGTTGCTGGCGCTGCTGATTCTGCCGTTGTACATCCCGGTGTTGATCCTCGGCAGTGGCGCCTTGCAGGCCGCATTGCAAGGCATGCCGGCGACCGGGTATCTGCTGTGGCTTGGTAGCCTGACCGCCCTGGCGATCACCCTGACACCTTTTGCAATAGCTGCTGGCCTGAAGATCAGCGTCGGCGAATAATGAGGTCTGGTTAAAATTTAACCAGCAAAGACCCTGAGACCGCTCACACTGATGAGCGGCACCCGTGATGGAAACAGTATGAACTGGACCTGGTTTCACAAGCTCGGCTCGCCCAAGTGGTTCTACGGCATCAGCAGCAAGTTCCTGCCGTGGTTGAGCATTGCAGCGTTGTTGCTGATTGGCGTCGGCGTCGTTTGGGGCCTGGCCTTCGCGCCGCCGGATTATCAGCAAGGCAACAGCTTTCGCATCATCTATATCCACGTTCCCGCCGCGATGCTCGCTCAGTCGATCTACGTGATGCTGGCGGTGTGCGGCGTGGTCGGTCTGGTGTGGAAGATGAAACTGGCCGACGTCGCCCTGCAATGCGCCGCACCGATCGGCGCGTGGATGACTGCCGTGGCGCTGGTCACCGGGGCGATCTGGGGCAAACCGACCTGGGGTTCGTGGTGGGTCTGGGACGCGCGCCTGACCTCGATGCTGATTCTGCTGTTCCTGTATTTCGGCGTGATCGCGCTGGGCAACGCCATCAGCAACCGCGACAGCGCCGCCAAGGCCTGCGCGGTGCTGGCCATCGTCGGCGTGATCAACATTCCGATCATCAAATACTCGGTCGAGTGGTGGAACACCCTGCACCAGGGCGCGACCTTCACCCTCACCGAAAAACCGGCGATGCCCGCCGAAATGTGGCTGCCGCTGCTACTGACCGTGCTGGGCTTCTATTGCTTCTTCGGCACCGTGCTGCTGTTGCGCATGCGTCTTGAAGTGCTCAAGCGCGAAGCCCGCGCCAGTTGGGTGAAAGAAGAAGTGCAGAACAGTCTGGAGGCCGCTCGATGAGTTTTGCTTCATTCAGCGACTTCCTCGCCATGGGCCATCATGGCCTGTACGTCTGGACGGCCTACGGCATCTGCCTGGCCGTGCTGGCCTTCAACGTGGCGGCGCCGATCCTGGCCCGCAAGCGGTATCTGCAACAAGAAGCGCGTCGTTTGCGCCGGGAGAACGGCAAGTGAATCCGCTGCGCAAAAAGCGTCTGATCATCATTCTGGCGATTCTGGTCGGGGTCGGCGCTGCCGTCGGCCTGGCCCTGAGTGCCCTGCAGGAAAACATCAACCTGTTTTACACGCCGACTCAGATCGCCAACGGCGAAGCGCCGCACGATACGCGCATCCGCGCTGGTGGCATGGTCGAAAAGGGCTCGCTGCAGCGTTCGCCGGACTCGCTCGACGTCAAATTCGTCGTCACTGATTTCAGCAAATCCGTGACCATCACCTATCGCGGCATCCTCCCGGATCTGTTCCGCGAAGGGCAGGGCATCGTCGCTCTCGGCAAGATCAACGCCGAGGGTGTGGTAGTGGCCGATGAGGTGCTGGCCAAGCACGACGAGAAGTACATGCCGCCGGAAGTGACCAAGGCCTTGAAAGACAGTGGTCAATCCGCACCAACACCTGCGAAGGAGGGTTGATCGATGACTTCGGCGATTTTTATGCCTGAGTTGGGCCATTTGGCGATGATTCTGGCGCTGTGTTTTGCGCTGGTGCAGGCCGTGGTGCCATTGGTGGGTGCCTGGCGCGGCGACCGTTTCTGGATGAGTCTGGCCCAACCGGCCGCGTGGGGGCAGTTTGCGTTTTTGCTGTTCGCTTTCGGCGCGTTGACCTATGCGTTCATGACCGATGATTTCTCCGTCGCCTACGTGGCCAACAACTCCAATACCGCGTTGCCGTGGTATTACAAATTCAGCGCCGTGTGGGGCGCCCACGAAGGTTCGTTGCTGCTGTGGGCGCTGATTCTCGGAGGCTGGACATTCGCCGTGTCGGTGTTCTCGCGCCAGTTGCCGCAAGTCATGCTCGCCCGCGTTCTAGCGGTGATGGGCATGATCAGCACCGGTTTCCTGCTGTTCCTGATCCTTACGTCCAACCCGTTCAAACGCATCCTGCCGCAAATGCCCAGCAACGGCGCTGACCTCAATCCATTGTTGCAAGACATCGGCCTGATCGTTCACCCGCCAATGCTGTACATGGGTTACGTTGGCTTTTCGGTGGCGTTCGCCTTCGCCATTGCCGCTTTGATGGGGGGGCGTCTTGATGCTGCGTGGGCGCGCTGGTCGCGTCCCTGGACAATCGTCGCCTGGGCCTTTCTCGGCATCGGCATCACGCTCGGTTCGTGGTGGGCTTACTACGAACTCGGCTGGGGCGGTTGGTGGTTCTGGGACCCGGTAGAAAACGCATCCTTCATGCCCTGGCTGGTCGGTACTGCGCTGATTCACTCGCTGGCGGTCACGGAAAAACGTGGCGTGTTCAAGAGCTGGACGGTGTTGCTGGCGATTGCCGCATTCTCCCTGAGCCTGCTCGGCACCTTCCTCGTGCGTTCCGGCGTGCTGACCTCGGTGCATGCGTTTGCCTCGGACCCTGAGCGTGGGGTGTTCATCCTGATCTTCCTGTTGTTCGTGGTCGGTGGTTCGCTGACGTTGTTTGCGTTGCGTGCGCCGGTTGTGAAGAGTCAGGTAGGTTTCAATCTGTGGTCGCGGGAAACCCTGCTGCTGGGCAACAACCTGGTGTTGGTCGTGGCAGCATCGATGATTCTGCTCGGGACCTTGTACCCGTTGATTCTCGATGCGATCAGTGGGGCCAAACTGTCGGTTGGCCCGCCGTACTTCAACGCGCTGTTCATTCCATTGATGGCGTTGCTGATGCTGGTGATGGCAGTCGGCGTGGTGGTGCGCTGGAAAGACACCCCGGTGAAATGGCTGGTGGGCATGCTGACCCCGGTGTTACTCGGCAGTGTCGCGCTTGCAGTGGTGGCCGGCGTCGCTTATGGCGATTTCAACTGGGCGGTGATCGCGACCTTCCTGCTCGCCGCGTGGGTTTTGCTCGCCGGTGTCCGCGACATCTTCGACAAGACGCGCCACAAAGGTCTGATCAACGGTTTGCCAACCCTGACCCGCAGTTACTGGGGCATGCAGATCGCTCACCTCGGCATCGCCGTGTGTGCATTGGGCGTGGTGTTGTCCAGCCAGAACAGTGCCGAACGCGACCTGCGTCTGGCGCCGGGCGAGTCGATGGACCTGGCCGGGTACCACTTCATCTTCGAAGGCGCCAAGCATTTCGAAGGGCCGAACTTCACCTCGGACAAAGGCACCATTCGTGTCGTGCGTAACGGCAAGGAAGTCAGCGTGCTGCACCCGGAAAAACGTCTGTACACCGTGCAGAACTCGGTAATGACTGAAGCCGGGATTGACGCCGGTTTCACCCGTGACCTTTATGTCGCACTGGGCGAGCCGCTGGAAAACGGCGCGTGGGCCGTGCGCGTGCACGTCAAACCATTCGTGCGCTGGATCTGGTTCGGCGGTTTACTCACCGGCATTGGTGGTTTGCTGGCAGCGCTGGATCGACGTTATCGAGTCAAGGTGAAATCCAAAGTGCGTGAAGCGCTGGGCATGACGGGAGCGGCTGCATGAGACGTTGGTTGATGCTGGTGCCACTGGCGATTTTCCTGCTGGTGGCCGTGTTTCTGTATCGCGGTCTGTACCTCGATCCGGCGGAACTGCCGTCGGCGATGATCAACAAGCCGTTCCCGGAGTTCACCCTGCCAAACGTGCAGGGCGACAAGACGCTGACCAAGGCTGACATTCTCGGCAAACCGGCGCTGGTCAATGTCTGGGGCACCTGGTGCATTTCCTGCCGGGTCGAGCACCCGGTGCTGAACAAACTCGCCGAGCGCGGCGTGCTGATCTACGGCATCAACTACAAGGACACCAACGCCGATGCCTTGAAGTGGCTGGCCGAATTCCACAATCCGTACGTGCTCGACATCCGTGACGACGAAGGCTCGCTGGGCCTGAACCTCGGCGTGTACGGCGCGCCGGAAACCTTCTTCATCGACGCCAAGGGCATCATCCGCGACAAGTACGTCGGCGTGATCGATGAGCAGGTCTGGCGCGAAAAACTCGCGGCCAAGTATCAGGCGCTGGTCGATGAGGCCAAGCCATGAAGCGTTTTATCGCCGCCGTGGTGTTGGGCCTGAGTCTGGCCGGCGTCGCGCATGCCGCCATCGACACTTACGAGTTCGCCAAGGAAGGTGATCGCGAGCGTTTTCGCGAACTGACCAAGGAACTGCGTTGCCCCAAGTGCCAGAACCAGGACATCGCCGATTCCAATGCACCGATTGCCGCTGACCTGCGCAAAGAGATTTTCCGCATGCTCGGCGAGGGCAAGGACAATCAGCAGATCATTGATTTCATGGTCGACCGCTACGGTGATTTTGTCCGTTACAAACCGGCACTCAACGCCAAGACTGCGCTGCTGTGGTTCGGCCCGGCCGCGCTTTTGCTCGGTGGTTTTGTGGTGATCGCGGTGATCGTCCGCCGTCGTCGCGGGCAACGCGCCGAGACCTCGCAATCGCTGTCCCCCGAAGAGCGTCAGCGCCTCGACCAACTGTTGGATAAAAACCAAGAATGATTGATTTCTGGCTTGCCGCAGGGCTGTTGCTTCTGGTCGCCCTGAGTTTTCTGCTGATCCCGGTTCTGCGTGAACGCCGCGCCCAGCGCGAAGAGGATCGTACTGCCCTGAACGTTGCGTTGTATCAGGAACGTGTCGCCGAGTTGCAGTCGCAACAGGCCGAAGGCGTACTCGATGCCGCACAAATGGACAGCGGCCGTGCTGAAGCGGCGCGTGAATTGCTCGCCGATACCGAAGGCGTTGCTGCAACGCGTGTCTCTCGATTAGGCAAGCCGTTGCCGTTGCTGGCCGCGGTGCTGGTGCCGGTGTTGGGATTGGGGCTGTATATGCACTTCGGCGCTGCCGACAAGGTCGAACTGACTCGCGAATTTGCTCAGGCACCGCAGTCGATGGAAGAGATGACCCAGCGTCTGGAGCGCGCCGTCGCGGCGCAACCGGATTCTGCGGAAGGCCTGTATTTTCTCGGCCGTACCTATATGGCGCAAGAGCGTCCGGCGGACGCGGCGAAGATGTTCGAACGCGCTGCCAACCTTGCCGGTCGCCAGCCGGAACTGCTCGGCCAATGGGCGCAGGCGCAGTATTTTGCGGATGGCAAAAAGTGGTCGGACAAGATTCAGGCGCTGACTGACGAAGCACTGAAGGCCGATCCGAAAGAAGTCACCAGCCTCGGCCTGCTCGGCATCGCTGCGTTCGAAGGCGAGCGTTATCAGGAAGCCATCGATTACTGGAACCGTTTGCTGGCGCAACTGCCGCCGGACGACAACTCGCGTGCCGCGCTACAAGGCGGGATCAAACGCGCTGCCGAGCGTCTTGAAGCCAGCGGGGGCAAGGTCGCTCAGGCGCCTGTAGCCGCGAAAACCGCGCTGTTGAAAGTCAGCGTCGACCTCGCCAGCGAACTCAAAGGCAAAGTGCAACCGGGCGACAGCGTGTTCATCTTCGCCCGCGCCACTTCCGGCCCACCGGCACCGCTGGCGGCCAAACGCCTGACCGTGGCCGATCTGCCGGTGACCGTCGAACTGGGCGATGCCGACGCAATGATGCCGCAGTTGAAACTGTCGAACTTCCCTGAAGTCCAACTGGTTGCGCGCGTCTCACGGGCAGGTCAACCGACCGCCGGTGAGTGGGTCGGTCGCAGCGGGCCTGTGCCCAGCAGCACCACCGCGCCACAAAAATTGACCATCGACAGCCCGGACAAGTAACCGGACACAACAGGAAAGCACCGCCATGCACGTCATCGCCCGAATCACAGTCCTCACACTGGCCCTGGGCATGAGCGCATGTGCGGTGCAACGCCCGGAACCGACCACCAACCTGCCACCGATTCCGCCGTCGCAACCCGGCCCGACACCGTCGACCTCGCCGACACCGGGCAAAAGCATCCCCGCCAAACCGGCAAAACCCGTCCCGCGTACCTCGGCAAGCTTCGCGCCGCCACCGGGTGGCAACAGCCATTGGGATCAAAAACTCGGCGTCTATGTCCTCGACGGCCAACCCAACACCTTCTACCGCCAACGCACCTACTTCCGCTGGAACAACGGCTGGAGCCGCTCGATCAGCCCCAACGGCCCGTGGGAAGACACCGATATCCACGGCGTGCCGCCGGGGTTGGGCAAGCAATTCGGGCAATGAATGAAAAACGGCGATCCTGAATCGCCGTTTTACTATCTGAGGTTCAACCTTCAGAGCATTGCACGATAGCCGTAGAGCGCCCCAACTGACTTAGACAGTCCCTGACGCTGCAGTAGGTTCAGAAATGGCTCGACTTCCATTGGTGGCATTTTCAGTTGCTGGCGCTGGCGTTGGGCGGCTGCGATAACCACTGCCGCATCCAGATGGAACAGGTTTTCAACAAACTCATCAGGGTGTTGCGCCTCGATACCGAACGGGGCGAGGTAGGCATCGGGAAAGTCCTTGAGGTTGAAGGTCACGATTACACCTGCTCCGCACCGTATGGCTGCAGCCAGAACATGGCGGTCGTTCTCGTCGGGTAGCGTCAGTCCGCTGATCAAATCCGAATAGTCGCAGATACAGGCATCGGGGATTGCACGGTCCATCAGTTGCGACGTGCGATCCAGTTGTTCAATTGTCAGGTCAGCCCGGTTCTTCAATAAGTTTCGCTTCCATTCGCAGTGAATCTCCTTTGTCCATCGTGCCCGAAACCGTCCGGAGAGCGCGAGCCACATCAGAAAGTCTCTCAATGGGGCCGGGTACAAAACACATGCATCGTATACAGCGGTGAAAGAGGAATGCCTCACTCGTATCCAGTCCTTAGCGCCTGTGCCTGCTCCGCGAGAAGCATCATTGCCTGCTCGCTGGCGGTGTCTCGCCGGGTTTTATAGTCCATCAAATCGGCGAAACGCACACGTCGGTGCTTGCCGGTTTTGTGGTAGGACAACTCGCCGCTTTCCAGCAGTTTTATCAGGTGCGGGCGTGAGACATTGAGCAGGTCGGCGGCTTCCTGCGTGGTCAATTCGGCATGAACCGGTACGACCTTCACGGCGTTGCCTTCTGCCAGTTCCGCAAGAATGTCGACCAGCAGGCGCAAGGCCGACGTTGGCAGTTCAATACGGTGAGCTTCATTCTGCTCGTCAAAAATCTGGATGTGCTGGGTTTCAAACTGAGTCGCGAGGTAAGCGGTCAAGGCGCGTTGGCCTTCAATGGCGGCTTTGACTTCACGCTCTACGGGAAGGTTGATCAGTGGATGGGTAATGATCGACATGAGGGATTCCGGCATTCTCAATAGGGATGTCGGGACGTTATTCGAAATAAACGAAAATCGCAATAAACGAAACATGAGGCGTCAATGTTCTTTGATAAGTAACCCCTGCACATACTCAACAAACGCCCGCGCCTTGGCGCTCGCCATTCTTCCCGTTGGGAATACCGCCCATAAATCCAGATCGGGCAGTGTCCAGTCATGCATGACCGTTTTCACCGCGCCGCTGGCCAGTTCCGGGGCGAACATCCATTCCGAGGCGAGTGTCAGGCCCTGATCGGCCAGGACGGCTTCGCGTACGCCCTCGGCCGCGCTGACGCGCAAACGTCCGCTGAGGATCACCGATTGTTGTACCGCGCCTTTGGCGAATTGCCAGGTGGTGCCGCCGCCGAGGTTGTAGACGACCGCCTGGTGTTTGCTCAATTCGGCGGGGCAGCTCGGTTCGCCGTGCTTGGCAAAGTAGGCCGGCGTGCCGAGTACCACGCGGCGGCAGTCGGCGATTTTGCGTGCGGTGAGCCCCGAATCGTTGAGCGCGCCCATGCGCAAGGCCACGTCGATGCCTTCTTCAACCAGATTGATGTTGCGATCGTCGAGCATCAGGTCGATGTTCAGCTGTGGGTGCTGACCGAGGAACGGCCCCAGTTGCGGCACGATGTGCAGGCGGCCGAAGGTCACGGCGGCGCTGATACGCAGGTTGCCGCTCAGGCCACTGGCGATGCCGCGGGCTGCGTTGTCGGCCTCGTCGGCTTCTTCGAGTGCACGTTTGGCACGCTCGAAAAAAGCCAGTCCGGCTTCAGTCGGGGTCAGGCCGCGAGTCGAGCGCAGGAGCAGGCTGACGGCCAGGCGTTTTTCCAGCGCAGCGATGGTTTTTGATACGGCGGGCTGACCGATATTCAGGCGTCGGGCGGCGGCGGAAAACGAGCCGGTTTCGACGACGCAGACGAAGGTTTCCATGGCGGCGAGGCGGTCCATCAATGCTCCTGTACAAGTCTGGAAACTATCGTAGATCCCTGTGGGAGCGAGCCTGCTCGCGAAAGCGGTGTATCCCAACATCAATGTGTCTGACAAACCGTATTCGCGAGCAGGCTCGCTCCCACAGGGGATTCAGGGCGTTGATTAGAAGGCAGCTTTGCCCACAGAGGCGCCGCCATCGACAAACAAGGTTTGCCCGGTGATGAAGCCGCTTTGCTCCGAGAGCAGAAACGCAATCGCCGAGGCAATCTCTTCAGGCTGCCCCAGCCGTCCCATCGGCACCCCGGCCAGATACCGCGCCTCACCCTCGCTGCCCGGCGGATTGTTGGCGCGAAACAGTTCGGTCTCGGTGGGCCCCGGTGCAACTGCGTTCACGGTGATCCCGGTCTGCGCCAGCTCCAGCGCCCACGAGCGGGTGAAACTGACCAACGCCGCTTTCGCCGCTGCATACGCCGTGCGCTGGGTGATGCCCAGCACCGTCAGGCTGGAAATGTTCACCACCCGACCCCAACCCCGCGCCCGCATTCCCGGCAACAACGCTTGAGTCGCCTGCAACGCCGAATGCAGGTTGACCCGCATCACATCGTCGAACGCTTCCAGGTCGATATCGCCCAACGCCTGCGGTCGCACCAGCCCGACGTTATTCACCAGCCCATCGAACTCATACGTGCGCGCCAGTTCCGCGAGGACCTCACCGGTCAGCTTGCGATCGCTCAGGTCCAGCGGAAACAAAATGCCCGGAAAGCTCAAATCCGGCTGGCGAGCAATCCCCACCACGCGATGGCCGGCGCGGTCGAGATGTTCGGCCAGCGCCCGGCCAATGCCTTTGCTGGCACCGGTGATGAGGAAAGTACGTCGGGTCATGGCAACTCCAGGGCAGGTCATCGGTTCAGCCGCGCAATGCATCCAGCATCGCGTCCGGCTCGGGACGTTGAGTGTAATCCGGGTTGACCTCGGCGTAACGAATCACGCCATCCTGACCGATCACATAGCGCGCCGGCATCGGCAAGGTCCAGGCGGGATCATCGTTGAAGGTCGGCAGGTCATTGCGCAGATTCTTGTACAGCTCGATCAGGTAGGGCGGCAATTCGAAACGCAGCCCGAAGGCTGCCGCCACGTCATTGCGTGGGTCGCTGAGGATCGGGAATTGCAGTTCGTTGATGCGTTGCGACTTGCGACTGTTGGCAGCGATCTGCGGCGAAATCGCCAGCAGGCTCGCCCCGGCGCTCTGAATTGCCGGCAGAAAAGCCTGCAGTGCCTGCAACTCCATGTTGCAGTACGGGCACCACACGCCACGGTAAAAAGTCAGCACCAACGGCCCTTGCGCCAGCCGATCGGCGGACGAAACCGGGTGACCCTCGGGGTCTTTCAGGGTGAACAGCGGCGCTGTGTCACCGACTTTCAACGCCCGGTTGGCTGCGCCGGAGGCGATCAATTCGGCGGTGGCGCGTTCCATTACCGGGTGGATGTCGGCCGGGGCGTTGTAGGGCGGTTTGCCCGCCTTGAAGTCGGCTTTGAAGGCATCGAGTTTTGCTTGCAGGGTCATGGTCGAAAGTCCTGAGGAAGCGCCGGTAGTGGCTCGGTTCAAGAGTGACCTTCAGGTACGCGCAGGGGAACGCAGGTGCGCGGCATAGCATTCATGCTCAGGGGGAATGGGCTGGCTCATCACATGCTGTAAAACAACCGGGCATCGTTCTTTTTATTTTCTGTGCTGTTATGCACGAAGTTAATCCCCTGTAGGAGTGAGCCTGCTCGCGATTGCGTCCTTCCAGCCGACATTGATTTGACTGACACGCCGCTATCGCGAGCAGGCTCACTCCTACAGGGATCTCGTTGTTCAGGAAGCTCTTCAGCGGGTGGCTTTGATCATTGCTCATCCAGCCAGCCAGTTACGAAGGAGATCCGTAATGCAATATCCAATCTGCATCGAGTGGGGAGACGAGAACACAGCCATCGGTATCCAGATCCCCGATATTCCCGGTGCTGTCACGGCGGGGGATAGCTTTGAAGACGCCTATAACGCAGCGGTTGAAATCGCACACATCATGCTGCAAGAACTTGCGGCGGACGGGGAATCGATTCCTATGCCGACCTCGGCATCTGTTCATCGCAGTAATCCGGAATTTGCCGACATGGGCTGGGGCATGCTGGAACTGGATATCTCGCCCTATCTCGGCAAGACCGAGAAGGTCAACGTGACGCTCCCCGGTTACGTGATCCAGCGAATTGATCGTTATGTGCGCGAACACAACGTCAAAAGCCGCTCCTCCTTTCTGGCAGACGCGGCGATGGAAAAACTGGTTCGGTATTAAGCATCATCGCTCCCCCAGGCTCGGCGAAGAACCTGTGGGAGCGAGCTTGCTCGCAAAGCTTCTGACGCCTTACGCCGTCGCCAGCGAACGTCTCTGCGATGCACTCAAAAAACGTAGCAACGCCAACAGTGGAAACGCACTACCCACCATCACGATCCACAACCAGCCGCCATGTTCGTACACCGCACTGGCCACCGATGAGCCGAAGGCGCCGCCGATGAAGATGCTGGTCATGTACAACGCGTTGAGGCGACCACGGCTTTTCGCGTCCAGCGAGTACACCGCGCGTTGGCCAAGCACCATGTTCATCTGCACGCAGAAGTCGAGCACCACACCGGTCACGGCCAGGCCGATGACGCTGTAGGCAGGGTGGATGAAGGCGGGCAGAAAGCTCAGGCTGGCAAATATCATGGCCAGCAGCGAGGCGATGCGAGTGTGCCCGGCGTCGGCGAGGCGGCCGCTGATCGGCGCGGCGATGGCACCGATGGCACCGACCAGGGCGAAGATCGCGATTTCACTCTGCGACAGACCATGGTTACGCGCCAGTTCCAGCGGCACAGCGGTCCAGAAAAGGCTGAACGCGGCAAACATGCAACCCTGATAAAACGCCCGCTGACGCAGCACCGGTTGCTGGCGCAACAGCGTCCACAGCGAACCGAGCAATTGTCCGTAAGAGGCGCTGTGATCCGGTTGGCGCTTGGGCACGGTCAGTGCCAGCACGACGCTGATCGCTGCCATCAATGCTGCGGCAATCATGAACATCGCCCGCCAGCCGAAATGGTCAGCCACCACGCTCGACACCGGTCGTGCCAACAGGATGCCCAGCAACAAGCCGCCCATGATGCCGCCAACCACTCGGCCACGGGATTCTTCAGGCGCCAGATGCGCGGCCAGTGGAATGAGGATCTGCACCGACACCGAACTGAACCCCACCAGTAACGAAATCAGCAGGAACACATTAGGCTGATCGGTGAACGCCGCGCCGAGCAGACTGGCAATCGCGACGACGGTGGTGATGATCATCAACCGACGGTTTTCCAACAGGTCGCCCAACGGCACGAGGAAGAACAGGCCCAGCGCATAACCGATCTGCGTCAGTGAGACGATGAAGCTGGCCATGGTGTCGGTCAGGCCGATGTCCGGGGCGATCAGGCCGATGATTGGCTGCGCGTAGTAGATGTTGGCAACGATGGCGCCGCAGCAGAAGGCGAACAGCAGCACCATGCCTCGGGTCATTGCGTGAGTGGTGGTGGTCATAAGGTTTCTCGATCCAGCGAAAGGGAATGCGGTGAGGCTATGGGACAAAGCCGAAGGGCAGAAGACGCCGTCGGTTGATATCAGTTATTCCGTTGCGGAATGACCGGGTGCTGTCGGCCTGTCATCCATCGGTGAACCTTGCGTTCGACCGTTGAGGGTCGATGATACATTCACTTACATCTTCTTCGATAGCGTGCTTATGTTTACATCGTCTTGTTCACTTTGATGACCGGAGGATTGCAATGTTTCGTCAGAAGCTTCGCCACACTGCAACGATTGCCCTGATCAGCCTGCTGGGCGCGACGAGCGTGCTGGCCGCCGATGCACCGGGCATGCGCCTCGGCGTGCGCGGCGAAATCACCGGCGTCAGCGCCGATTCCCTGAAAGTCCACGTCAACAGTGGCGAGAACGTGGTGATCCAGTTGACCGGCGACACCAAAGTCCGCGCCGTCACGTTGGCCAACATCGAAGACATAAAACCCGGCAGTTACATTGGTTCGGCGGCGATGCCACAGGAGGACGGCACGCTCAAGGCGCTGGAAGTGCATGTGTTTCCACCAGAGTTGGCGGGCAGTGGCGACGGTCATCGACCCTTTGATCTGGCCAAGGGCAGCAGCATGACCAATGGCAGCGTTGGCGATCTGGTGGTGAGCAATGGCCGGGTGCTGACGGTGAACTACAAGGGCGGACAGCAGAAGATCCTGGTGCCGGAGGATGTGCCGATCGTCAATCTGATGCCGGGGGATCGCAGCTTGCTCAAGGTCGGGGTGAAGATCGTTACGTTCGTGACGCAGAGTGCGGACGGCACTTTGACCGCTCAATCGATTTCGGCGGGGAAGGACGGGGTGACGCCACCGATGTAAAAGCCCCTCACCCTAGCCCTCTCCCAGAGGGAGAGGGGACTGATTGGGGAATGCGTGAGAGGTACGCCGACCTGAAAGTGCTGTGGCGAATCCATAATCGATAAGGTCTTTCAGGTCGATGTAACTCGCCAGACACCTCGGTAGGCCCCCTCTCCATCCGGGCGGTCCGACGTTTCGGGAGGGCTGGGGTGAGGGTAAAGCGGCCACAAAAAAGGCGACCACTGAGGGTCGCCTTTTTCACGCTAGCCTAAACCTTACTGCCCGCTATAAATCTGGTCGAAAACCCCACCATCATTGAAGTGGGTCTTCTGCACGGTACGCCAGTCACCAAACGTCTTCTCAACCGACAGAAAATCAACTTTCGGGAAACGATCGGTGTACTTGGCCAGCACCGCCGGATCACGCGGACGCAGGTAGTTCGCCGCTGCAATCTCCTGACCTTCAGGCGACCACAAGTACTTCAGGTACTCATCAGCCGCTGCACGCGAGCCTTTCTTGTCGACGACTTTATCGACCACGGACACCGGCGGCTCAGCTTCAGCCGAAACACTTGGGTAGATCACTTCAAATTGATCACGACCAAACTCGCGGGCAATCATTTCCGCTTCGTTTTCGAAGGTCACCAGCACATCACCGATCTGGTTGGTCATGAACGTTGTGGTCGCGGCGCGGCCACCGGTGTCCAGCACTGGCGCTTGCTTGAACAGTTTGCCGACGAAGTCCTTGGCCTTGTTCTCGTCGCCGCCATTCTTCAGCACATAACCCCAGGCCGACAGATAGGTGTAGCGACCGTTACCCGAGGTTTTCGGGTTAGGCACGATCACCTGCACGCCGTCCTTGAGCAGGTCCGGCCAGTCTTTCAGGGCTTTCGGGTTGCCCTTGCGGACGATGAACACGGTGGCAGAAGTGAATGGCGCGCTGTTGTTCGGCAGACGGGTGACCCAGTTCTCCGGGACCAGTTTGCCGTTATCTGCGAGGGCATTGATGTCGGTGGCCATGTTCATGGTGATGACGTCAGCCGGCAGGCCATCGATCACCGACCGCGCTTGCTTGCTCGAACCGCCGAAAGACATCTGCACGGTGATGTTTTCGTTGTGCTCGGCTTGCCAGTGCTTCTGGAACGCAGTGTTGTAGTCCTTGTAGAAATCGCGCATCACGTCGTAGGAAACGTTGAGCAGCGTCGGGGCTGCCTGAGCGATGTTGGCCAAAGCCAGGCCGGCGGCGAGAAGTGAGGCGCCAAAGAGTTTTTTCACTGCGCATTCCTTGTTTTGTCTATGCGGGGGGTGATGTTCAATTGCCACTGACTATAACGGCCTGCGCATAGTCGTTTAAAGATTAAAAAGCTCTGTGCTTATTCCAATTTCTTGAACAGGGCATTACCACACCGCGAGCAGAACGCCGCGCCATGCTCATGGCTGTTTTTCTTGCACACGGGGCAGTCGTGTTGCAGCTGTTCGCCGCGCATGGCGTTGGCCAGTTCGGCGGTGAAAATACCCGTTGGTACGGCGATGATCGAATAACCGGTGATCATCACCAGCGACGAAATCACCTGGCCCAGCGGCGTTTTCGGCACGATGTCGCCGAAGCCCACAGTGGTCAATGTGACGATAGCCCAATAGATGCCTTTCGGGATGCTGGTGAAGCCATGTTCGGGGCCTTCGATCACGTACATCAAGGTGCCGAAAACTGTCACCAGCGTGCAGACGCTGACCAGAAACACCACGATCTTCTGCTTGCTGCCGCGCAGTGCCGACATCAGGTAGTTGGCTTGTTTGAGGTACGGGCTGAGCTTGAGCACGCGGAAAATCCGCAGCATCCGAATGATCCGGATGATCAGCAGGTACTGCGCATCGCTGTAATACAGCGCAAGGATGCCCGGCACGATCGCCAGTAAATCCACCAGCCCATAAAAGCTGAAGGCATAGCGCAGCGGTTTGGGCGAGCAGTACAGACGCAGGATGTACTCACCGAGGAAGATGATCGTGAAGCCCCACTCGATGTAGGCCAGTACATCGGCGTAGTTACGGTGAACGCTGTCGATACTGTCGAGCATCACAATCACCAGACTGGCGAGGATGATCAACAGCAGGATGCCGTCGAAGCGACGCCCGGCGAGGGTGTCGCTCTGAAAAATCATGACGTAAAGCCGTTCACGCCAACTGTTGTTGCTGTCCATGGAAAACGCCTGAATCAAAGATCAGCGCAGCCTAGGTTGATTCTCCCCATGAGCGCAAGACGTGCTGTCGACGCTGGCTTTACCGAGCATCTGAATGCCGCTGCGGATCAGCCAGCCGGCGAGGATGAATGGCGCGGTCAGCGTGGCCAGACCGATGGCGGCGAACAGTGGCGTGACCAGCAGCGCCAGGACGATGCCGAGCAGCGGCAGCCACGGTTGATGGCGTTGACTGCTGAAGGCGAGGGCGGCGAGCACCGCGTTGTAACTGCCGAGGCCGAGCAACGCAGTGCTGCTTTCGTGGTGCAGCAGACTGGAGCCCAGGCCGATCGCCGAAGCCAGCAGCGCCCAGCAGAACGCGCGGCGATCAGCGATCAGCAAACCGACGGCGATCAATGCGCCGGCCAGCGGATGACCGAGGAACATCACTTGGCCCAAGCCACGCAGTTCTGCGGCGAGCAGGTTCAGCGTGTTCATCTCGATGTGCGCCATCGGCGCCGACGGCTCGGCGAACAGCAGCAGGACCCAGCTCATGGCCACGAAAGGCGAGGTGTAGGCCGGTATGGAGCGGCTGCGGTACACATATTTGAGCCATTGCTGAGTGACCATCGCGCTCAAGCCGCCAGCGGCGAGAATCAGTGGCGGCAGCATTGGCGACCAGGGGAAATACAGGCTCAGCAGCAGGCCGAGCAAGATGCCGTTGTAGCTGAACAGTCCAGCCTGGCGATCAGCCTTGGCGTAGTTGCGCCGTTGCGCGGTGAGCAATCCGGCGACCGCACCGAGCAGCGCACCGGCAAACAGTACCGGCGCGGTGAGCAGGATCGCCAGCAAGCACAGCAAGCCGCACAGCGGGTGGCGCTGAAGGAATATTTGACTGAAACCGTTGAGCAAAGCCTCGGCCCAGTCGGGGCAGTGGGTGTTGAAATGGTTGGCAGGCATGGCAGTTCTAAAAAGTCAGTGAAACCGAGTCGCCTGCTTCGCCAGCAGGCTGGCTCCCACATTGAATCTTTGTTCAGTCATTGAGTTTGTGGTGCACACAAATCAACTGTGGGAGCGAGCCTGCTCGCGAAGAGGCCGGGACAGGCGCTAAATCAGTGTTTCGATCCGCAGCGAGTTAGTCGATCCAGGCTGGCCGAACGGCACACCCGCCGTGATCAGCAGCGTGTCGCCACGCTCGGCCATGCCTTGCGCCTGGGCGATTTCCAGTGCGGTTGAACACACCTCATCAACCTGACGCAGACGATCGTTGACCACCGAATGAATGCCCCACGCCACACTCAAGCGGCGTGCGGTCTGCAGGTTCGGTGTCAGATTGAGGATCGGCGCTTTTGGCCGTTCCCGCGATGCACGCAAACTCGAAGCCCCCGACTCGCTGTAATTGACCAGCACCGCCACCGGCAGCACATTGCTGATGCGACGGATCGCGCAGCTGATTGCATCGGAAACAGTCGCTTCGGCTTTCGGTCGGCTCACGTCGAGCTGAGTCTGATAGTCCGGGCCGTTCTCAACCTGGCGAATGATCTTGCTCATCATCTGCACGGCTTCCAGCGGGTATTCACCAGAGGCGGTTTCCGCCGACAGCATCACCGCGTCAGCACCCTCGGCCACGGCGTTGGCAACGTCGGTCACCTCCGCGCGGGTCGGGGCAGGGGAGAAGCGCATCGACTCGAGCATCTGCGTCGCTACCACCACCGGTTTACCCAGTTCGCGGCAAGTGGTGATGATGTTTTTCTGGATCTGCGGCACGCTCTCGGCCGGTACTTCCACGCCAAGGTCGCCACGGGCCACCATGATCGCGTCGCTCAGCTCGGCGATTTCACGCAGTTGCTCAACGGCTGAAGGCTTCTCGATTTTCGCCATCAAAAAGGCTTTGTCGCCGATCAATTCGCGGGCTTCGATGATGTCCTGCGGACGCTGCACAAACGACAGCGCAACCCAATCCACGCCCAGCTCCAGACCGAAGCTCAGGTCGCGGCGATCCTTGGCGGTCAGCGGGCTGAGGTCGAGCACTGCTTGCGGCACGTTCACCCCTTTGCGGTCCGACAGTTCGCCGCCGTTGAGCACGGTGGTGTCGATCGCATCGTTGTATTTGGTCACTACGCGCAGACGCAGTTTGCCGTCGTCGAGCAGCAGATCCATGCCCGCTTCCAGCGCCGCAATGATCTCCGGGTGCGGCAGGTTTACCCGGCGTTCATCGCCCGGTGTGGCGTCGAGATCAAGACGAAACGCCTGACCGCGATGCAATTGAACCTTGCCGTCAGCAAACTTGCCAACGCGCAGTTTCGGCCCTTGCAGGTCCATCAGGATGCCCAGCGGATAGTTGAGCTGACGCTCGACTTCGCGGATCCATTGATAGCGCTTGGCGTGGTCGGCGTGATCGCCGTGGCTGAAGTTCAGGCGGAAGATATTGACCCCGGCCTCGACCAGTTCACGGATGTCGTCGATGCCATCGACAGCAGGCCCGAGGGTGGCGAGGATTTTGACCTTTTTATCAGGCGTCATGATTTAGAACTCTCGAGAATCAGAATGGCGCGGAAGTCGTTGACGTTGGTGCGGGTCGGCTCGGTGACGATCAGCGCATCGAGCGCCTCGAAATAGCCGTAGCCGTTGTTGTTATCCAGCTCGTCGCTGGCGCTCAAACCGAGGGCGGCGGCGCGGGCGTAGGTGTCCGGGGTCATGATCGCGCCGGCGTTGTCTTCCGAGCCGTCGATGCCGTCGGTGTCACCGGCCAGGGCGTAGACGCCGGGCTGGCCCTTGAGGCTGTCGGTGAGGCTCAGGAGGAATTCGGCGTTACGTCCGCCACGGCCATTGCCGCGTACGGTCACGGTGGTTTCGCCGCCAGAGAGGATCACGCACGGCGCCGCCAATGGCTGACCGTGGTTGATGATCTGGCGGGCGATGCCGGCGTGGACTTTCGCCACTTCACGCGATTCACCTTCGAGGTCGCCCAGGATCAGCGTGCTGAAACCGGCCTGGCGGCATTTCACCGCGGCGGCATCCAGCGACTGCTGAGGGCGGGCGATCAACTGGAAATGACTGCGTGCGAGGCTGGGATCACCCGGTTTGACGGTTTCCGATGCCGGACTTTGCAGCCAGTTGCGCACCGACACTGGGACGTCGATGTTGTAGCGTTTGAGGATCGCCAGCGCTTCGGCCGAAGTGCTCGGGTCGGCCACGGTCGGGCCGGAAGCGATGACCGTGGCGAGGTCGCCCGGTACATCGGAAATCGCGTAGGTGTAGACAGTGGCAGGCCAGCAGGCCTTGCCGAGACGGCCGCCCTTGATCGCCGAGAGGTGCTTGCGCACGCAGTTCATCTCGCCGATGGTCGCGCCGGATTTGAGCAGGGCTTTGTTGATCGCTTGCTTGTCGGCGAGGGTGATGCCTTCGGCCGGCAACGCCAGCAGGGCAGAGCCGCCACCGGAGAGCAGGAAGATCACGCGGTCGTCTTCAGTCAGATTGCTGACCAGTCCGAGCACGCGTTTGGCCACGGCCAGACCGGCAGCGTCAGGCACCGGATGCGCGGCTTCGACCACTTCGATTTTTTCGCACGGGGCGCCGTGGCCGTAACGGGTCACAACCAGGCCAGAGACTTCACCTTCCCAGCAATTCTCGACCACTTGCGCCATGGCAGCGGCGGCTTTGCCGGCACCGATGACGATGACTCGACCGCTACGGTCGGCGGGCAGATGGGCTTCGAGGACTTGCTGCGGATGGGCCGCGTCGATGGCTGTGGCAAACAGCTCGCGCAGCAGTTGTTGCGGATCGACCGACATGGCGGGCTCCCGGAATTCTTGTTATTGGAGATGTCGAGACTTGCACATTCCTTGTAGGAGCAAGGCTTGCCCGCGAAACAGGCACTGCGGTGTTTCTGCTGCACCGAGGTGCTGCAATCGCGGGCAAGCCTTGCTCCTACAAGGGGTGATGCGGTTTGGGGCAAGGCTTATTTTTTGTCGCGGATCGAGAAGTTGGCCATGTGTTCCAGGCCTTTGATCAGCGCCGAGTGGTCCCAGTTGCTGCCACCGATGGCTGCGCAGGTGCTGAACACTTGCTGGGCATTGGCGGTGTTTGGCAGGTTGATGTTCAGCTCCTTGGCGCCTTGCAGGGCCAGGTTCAGGTCCTTCTGGTGCAGGCTGATGCGGAAGCCTGGATCGAAGGTGCCTTTGATCATGCGCTCGCCGTGTACTTCGAGGATCTTCGACGAGGCGAAACCACCCATCAGCGCCTCACGCACCTTGGCTGGATCGGCACCGTTTTTCGAGGCGAACAGCAGCGCTTCAGCGACGGCCTGAATGTTCAGCGCGACGATGATCTGGTTGGCGACTTTGGCGGTTTGACCGTCGCCATTGCCACCGACCAGAGTGATGTTCTTGCCCATGGCCTGGAACAGCGGCAGTGCGCGCTCGAAGGCATCGGCGTCGCCACCGATCATGATGCTCAGGGTCGCGGCTTTGGCGCCGACTTCACCGCCGGATACCGGTGCGTCGAGGTACTGCGCGCCTTTCTCGTTGATCTTCGCGGCGAAGGCTTTGGTGGCGGTCGGCGAGATCGAGCTCATGTCGATGACGATTTTGCCTTTGCTCAGGCCCGCTGCAACGCCGTCGGCGCGGAACAGCACGTCGTCGACCTGTGGGGTATCCGGCACCATGACGATGATGAATTCAGCTTCCTGCGCGACTTCGCGCGGGTTGGCCAGGGCGACGGCACCAGCGGCCACCAGATCGGCAGGCGCGGCGTCGTGGTGTTGCGACAGGAACAGGCTGTGACCGGCTTTCTGCAGGTTCGCCGCCATTGGGTGGCCCATGATGCCGGTGCCGATAAATCCGATTTTAGCCATGAGAAAATCCTCTTGTTTTTGTCTTGCTCAAGCAAATAGGGGAGCTGCTTTTATGTGGGAGCGAGCCTGCTCGCGAATGCGGTGGAACATTCAATATCCGTGTTGACTGAACCACCGCATTCGCGAGCAGGCTCGCTCCCACAAGGGTTTTGCAGTGTTCTTAAATTGCGTTGTGGGTTTTCAACCAGCCGAGGCCTGCTTCGGTGGTGGTCAGCGGCTTGTATTCGCAACCGACCCAACCCTGATAACCGATGCGGTCGAGGTGTTCGAACAGGAAGCGATAGTTGATTTCACCGGTACCTGGTTCGTTGCGCCCCGGGTTATCCGCGAGCTGCACGTGGTTGATCTCGCCCAGGTGCGATTGCAGGGTGCGGGCCAGATCGCCTTCCATGATTTGCATGTGATAGATGTCGTATTGCAGGAACAGATTGGCGCTGCCGACCTGCTCGCGAATCGACAGGGCTTGCGCCGTGTTGTTCAGGTAGAAGCCCGGGATGTCGCGGGTGTTGATCGCTTCCATCACCAGTTTGATACCGACGGCTTGCAACTTCTCGGCGGCGTATTTCAGGTTGGCGACGAAGGTTTTTTCAACGGTGGCATCGTCAACGCCTTGTGGACGGATACCGGCCAGGCAGTTGATCTGGGTGTTGCCCAGCACTTGCGCGTAAGCGATGGCCAGGTCAACACCGGCACGGAACTCTTCAACGCGATCCGGCAGGCACGCGATACCGCGCTCGCCCTTGGCCCAGTCACCGGCCGGCAGGTTGAACAGCACTTGGGTCAGACCGTTGGCGTCGAGCTTGGCCTTGATTTCAGCGGAGCTGAAGTCGTACGGGAACAGGTACTCGACACCGCTGAAACCGGCCTTGGCGGCGGCGTCGAAACGGGCAAGGAAATCCTGTTCGGTGAACAGCATGGACAGGTTGGCTGCGAAACGCGGCATGGTGGTCTCCCGTAAATCTTGTGAGGTTCCCCTTGTGGGAGCGAGCCTGTGTGGCGAGGGGATTTATCCCCGTTCGGCTGCGAAGCAGTCGTGAACCAATTTGCGCGGTGTTCCTGATATTCCGCGGTTTTCGGTTTTGAGGCCGCTTCGCGACCTAACGGGGATAAATCCCCTCGCCACATCAGCTCACTCCTACAGAGGGAGCGGTCAGCAGTTAATCAAGCAGCGAAATCGCCGTTGGCGCATCGTTGCCGACCAGCGCCAGGTCTTCGAACTCGTTGACGGCGTTGATCTCGGTGCCCATGGATATGTTGGTCACACGCTCCAGAATGATCTCGACGATCACCGGTACCTTGAACTCTTCGATCATCTGTTCGGCCTTGCGCAGGGCAGGGGCGATTTCCGATGGTTCGAACACACGCAGTGCCTTACAGCCCAGGCCTTCAGCCACTGCGACGTGGTCAACACCGTAACCGTTGAGTTCCGGCGCGTTGAGGTTATCGAAGGACAGCTGCACGCAGTAGTCCATTTCGAACCCGCGCTGTGCCTGACGGATCAGACCCAGGTACGAGTTGTTCACCACGACGTGGATGTACGGCAGTTTGAACTGAGCGCCGACCGCCAGTTCTTCGATCATGAACTGGAAGTCATAGTCCCCCGACAGGGCCACGACTTTCCGGCTCGGATCGGCCTTGACCACGCCCAGCGCTGCCGGAATGGTCCAGCCCAATGGGCCCGCCTGACCACAGTTGATCCAGTGACGCGGCTTGTAGACGTGCAGGAACTGCGCGCCGGCAATCTGCGACAGACCAATGGTGCTGACGTAGCAGGTGTCCTTGCCGAACACCTGGTTCATTTCTTCGTAAACGCGCTGCGGTTTCACCGGCACGTTGTCGAAGTGGGTCTTGCGATGCAGGCTGGCTTTGCGCTGCTGGCAGTCTTGCAGCCAGGCACTGCGGTTTTTCAGCTTGCCGGCGGCTTGCCATTCACGGGCCACTTCGATGAACACGGTCAGCGCAGCGGCGGCGTCGGAAACGATGCCCAGATCCGGGGTGAACACACGACCGATCTGCGTGCCTTCTATGTCGACGTGAATGAACTTGCGGCCTTCGGTGTAAACGTCAACCGAACCGGTGTGGCGGTTAGCCCAACGGTTACCGATACCCAACACCACGTCGGATTTCAGCATCGTGGCGTTGCCGTAACGGTGCGAAGTCTGCAGACCGACCATGCCGACCATCAACGGGTGATCGTCCGGGATGGTGCCCCAGCCCATCAGGGTCGGGATAACCGGGATGCCGGTCAGCTCAGCGAATTCGACCAGCAGGTCGCTGGCGTCGGCGTTGATGATGCCGCCACCGGCGACCAGCAATGGACGCTCGGCCTGATCAAGCAGAGCCAAAGCCTTTTCGACTTGCACGCGGGTAGCGGTTGGCTTGGCCAGCGGCAGCGGCTGGTAGGCGTCGATGTCGAATTCGATTTCGGCCATCTGCACGTCGAACGGCAGGTCGATCAGCACTGGGCCTGGACGGCCGGAGCGCATTTCGAAGAACGCTTTCTGGAACGCGTAAGGCACTTGGCCCGGCTCCAGAACAGTGGTCGCCCACTTGGTGACTGGCTTGACGATGCTGGTGATGTCAACCGCCTGGAAGTCTTCCTTGTGCATACGGGCGCGGGGTGCCTGGCCGGTAATGCAGAGGATTGGAATCGAGTCGGCCGAGGCGCTGTAGAGCCCGGTGACCATGTCGGTACCGGCTGGGCCGGAAGTGCCGATGCACACGCCGATGTTGCCGGCCTTGGTGCGGGTGTAGCCCTCGGCCATGTGCGAGGCGCCTTCAACGTGGCGAGCAAGGACGTGATCGATGCCACCGACTTTTTGCAAGGCGGAGTACAGCGGGTTGATGGCAGCGCCCGGGATGCCAAAAGCGGTATCAACCCCTTCACGGCGCATCACCAGAACGGCGGCTTCGATTGCTCTCATTTTGCTCATGGTTTTGTGCCTCTTTACGTTTTGTAATTGTATACAAGTGGCTTTGCGCAGAGTGTATTCACGGCGGACGGCGCAGGTCAATCCATTTTCTCAAGCGCCTGTTTCATTCGTCGGAAGCCTGTCTGACTGTGGCTTTTCGTCGCATGTGGCGCTTTTCGAGAATTATTGTATACAAAAAAATAACTCATTGTGTTCTATTTGTTGCATCGGACTGCGGCAGAAAACCGCAGGCCCACGACTTTCCCAATAACAAAATGAGGACGGCACCATGAGCGCTTTAACCTTGAAAGTCGCAGTCAAGCTGGTCAACGAAGCCATCAGCGCCGGGCGGGCAATCTCCGCTGCGCCGCTGACCATTGCGGTACTCGATACCGGCGGCCACCTGATCACCCTGCAACGCGAAGACGGCGCGAGCCTGCTGCGCCCGGATATCGCCATCGGCAAAGCCTGGGGCGCGATTGCCCTGGGTAAAGGCTCGCGCCTGCTGGCGCTGGACGCCCAGCAACGTCCGGCTTTTATTGCTGCGCTGAACAGCATGGGCCAGGGCAGCGTCGTGCCGGCACCGGGCGGTGTGTTGATTCGTGATCAGGCCGGGAATGTGCTGGGAGCGATCGGTATCAGCGGCGATCTGTCGGACATCGATGAACAAGTGGCGATCAAAGCGGTAGAGGCGCTGGAACTGCGCGCGGATGCGGGGGTGGCGGCCTGAGTGGAAATAAATCAGCACGTCTGAAAGCGTGATGATGACGAAGAGGGGTGGGGTCTATAGACTGCCGCCCCTCTCGTTTATGTATCAAGGAAGATCTGCGTGAAGACGCTATTCGCCATGACTCTGGCCACGGCCATGACCCTCTGTACTCCCATCCTGCACGCGACGGAAACACCCGACGCCGAAGAGATCGCGTTCCACGCGCTGAGCCCGGTGGTCTCTGCATTGATCAATGCTGATGATGTAGACGAACTGATGGAGCGGGCCGAGAAGCTCGAAGACACCGATACCCTGCAGGCGATCGCTGTTTACCTGGCAGCCAGCCGTGAAGATCCCAAGCAACTGAAGGCGCCTTATCAGGTCGCTGCGCTGTTTGCCCGCCGTGGCGATGACAAGTTGGCTCTGCGCTTTCTTCAAGAGGCCGATGATCGCGGCTTGTGGTTCGGCCCTTTGCTGGCGGGTGACGAGGATTTCTCCGAGCTGCGCGACACGGCGACCTATAAAACCGTTCTGGCCAATGCTCAGGAGCGCTACAAGAAAATCTCCGTCGGCAAGGTCGGTGCGATTTCGGTCCTCAACCCGTCTGCCAGCATTCCCGCGCCCAAAGCCTGCCGTCCGGTCGTGGTGTGGCTGCACGGTTACGGCATCAACGGTGAGCTTGATGAAAGTGATCAGCCGCTGGCAGACACCGGCGCAATCATTCTCGGCATCAATGGCACGGAAATGATCAATGCCACCAACAGTTTTCGCTGGATCGGCCCGGGTTTCGAAGGCACGCACAAGGTTGTACAGAAAGGCTTGAAAGAGCTGGAAGCGCAGCAATGCATCGACCGCAAACGCGTCTACCTGATGGGCTTCTCTCAAGGTTCGCAACACGCGGGCGCCTTGCTGGCTCAGCATCCGGAGGATTACGCGGGTGCGCTGCTGGTATCCCCCGGCGGCATGCAGCCGACACCGACGGTGAGCAAGGCCCACGGCAAAAGGGTGTTTGTGATCAACGGCAAAAAAGAAGGGCCGGGCAATCAGCAGATGACGGTCGATTTCCGCCAACTGTTCAGTGAAGGCAACGAGGTGAAATCCCGTACCCATGAAGGTGGGCATTTCTACCCGGATGACTGGAAAACTTCTTTTCCGCAAGCGCTGCGCTGGGTGATGGGGGAAGAGGGTTGAGGTTTTATTTGTGAGATCTTGCGGCGCTTGAAGAAAAGTCATCGCGAGCAGGCTCACTCCTACAAGGATTGTGTTCTGACACAAATTGTCTGAGCACCTCAAAGTCACTGTAGGAGTGAGCCTGCTCGCGATAGCGACCTCCCAGACACATCCTGCCAACAGTCCGCCCACACAAGTGAATCCACAGCACTAGCCTTTCATGACCTGATCATGGAGGGCAAAGGAATGCCGGACTCACCCGCTGCACACCGATTGAGGTTCGGACGCTACGCCGAAGCCGGTCGCATTTATCTGCTGACTAGCAACACGTATCAGAGACGCCCAGTCTTCAGGAATTTCAGCTTGGGCAGACTGGTTGTCGATCAATTTCGCAATTCACAGAAGTCCGGCGTGGCGAATTCGCTGGCCTGGGTGGTCATGCCGGATCATTTTCACTGGCTGATCGAGTTGCAACAGGGAACATTGAGTGAGCTGATGCAGAAGACCAAGTCACTGAGTGCCAAAGCCGTAAGGCAGTCTACTGGTGATAGCCACCCTCTCTGGCAGAGAGGTTTTCATGACCGGGCGCTGCGGCGTGAGGAGGATTTAGTTAAGGTGGCTCGGTATGTCGTGGCGAATCCGTTGCGGGCGGGTTTGGTGCAGAAGCTTGGCGACTATCCGTTGTGGGATGCCATTTGGGTTTGAGCTGAAACCGTGGCGCCTCGATCGCGAGCAGGCTCACTCCTACAGGGGGAAACGCATTCCAAATGTAGGAGTGAGCCTGCTCGCGATAGCGTCAGCGCGGTCTTACTGATCCGGCTCGCAGCCTTTGAGTACCAACCGAATAATCGTCTGCGCTGCCGCCTCGTAATCCGCCTCATCCAGCTTCTCCTTCCCTGTCACAGCAGAAATCTGCCAGTCGAAGTCGGCGTAGGTCTGGGTCGCGGCCCAGATGCTGAACATCAGGTGGTTAGGATCGATCGGGGCGATTTGCCCGCGGTCGATCCAGCTCTGGATGCAGTCGATGTTGTGCTTGGCCTGGCCGTTGAGCTGTTCGACCAGGTCGGCGCTCAGGTGCGGGGCGCCGTGCATGATTTCACTGGCGAACACCTTGGAGGCGAAGGGCAGGTCGCGGGAGATGCGTATCTTCGAGCGGATGTAGCCGCTGAGCACTTCGCTCGGCACGCCGTCCGGGTTGAACGGTGTCGAGGCCTGCAGAATCGGCACGATGATACTTTCCAGCACCTCGCGGTAGAGGTTTTCCTTGGACTTGAAGTAGTAGTAAACGTTGGGCTTGGGCAATCCCGCTTTGGCGGCGATGTCGCTGGTTTTGGTCGCAGCGAAGCCCTTGTCGGCAAACTCCTCACTGGCGGCACGCAGGATCAGTTCTTTGTTGCGCTCGCGGATTGTGCTCATAAACCCGGTGGTTCCTTGCCTGTTCTGGCGGTCGTGCATGGTAGCACCGGCCTCGCGCGGCGCTCAAGAATGCACGGCCGGGGCGTTCGTCGCGTCAGTCTGTCGCCCGCCTGAACAAATGCTCCATCCGCCAGGCCCACTGCGGCGGCGCTGCTAGAGTCTAGGCAGCGATCAAGTGCGCGAGGCGGCGACCATGGAAAAACGCAGGCGAGGCAAATTCGTGCTGATGTTTGGCATCGGGCTGTTGCTGGCGCTTGCCCTGTGGTTTTACCTGAGCCAGGGACAACACCGCAGCAAACCCCCGCCGCCTGCCGAACCGGTGGCGGCGGTGGCCGTCACCCTGCAAGACGTGCCGGTGTACATCGATGCCCTCGGCACCGTCACGCCAACCCGAAGCGTGACGGTGATTTCCCAAGTCGACGGGATTCTCGGTTCGGTCGAATTCAAAGAGGGCCAACAGGTGCACAAAGGCCAAGTCATCGCCCGCATTGATGACCGGGCGCTCAAGGCGCAAGTGGCAGTCGCCAAAGGCACGCTGATGCACGATCAGGCGCTGCTGAGTAACGCCGTGCGCGATCTGGCGCGTTATCGCGAGCTGATCAAAGTCGGCTCCACCACCCAGCAAACTGTCGATACCCAAGCCTCGCTGGTTCAACAGTTGCAAGGCACGGTCGCCGCCGATGAGGGCAGCCTGCAGAACCTTGAAGTGCAGCTGAGTTATTGCACCATCACGTCGCCGGTGGACGGTGTGGTCGGCCTGCGTCAGGTCGATCCTGGCAACTACGTGACCACTACCAGTACCACCGGCATTGCCGTGATCACTCAGATAACCCCGGCCACTGTGGTGTTCGCGGTGCCTGAAGATGACTTGGCGGCGATCAATCAAGCTATGGCCAAAGGCACCGTGACGGTGTTGGCCTATGACCGTAACAAACACAACCTGCTGGCGGCCGGCAGCTTGTTGGCGCTGGACAATCAGGTCGACACCAGCACGGGCACGATCAAGGTCAAGGCGCAGTTCGATGACGCGGGCAACGCACTGTTCCCCAATCAATTCGTCAACGCCCGGCTCAAGGCTGACACGCTGAAGCAGATCAGCGTGGTGCCGACCCGGGCGATCCAGCATGGCAGCAAAGGCGATTTCGTCTTTGTTGTGGTCGACCCCGGCAGCAAAGTCAGCCTACGCAACATCAAGACCGGCCCGGCCACCGGCGATGTCACGGCGGTGCTCGACAACGGCGTCAAGCAGGGTGAAAAAGTGGTCACCGAGGGGGCCGACAAACTCGACGATGGTTCTGCGGTGAAAGTCGTCACGCAGTGAGGAGGCGACCAGCATGAACGTTTCGCGCCCCTTCATCGAACGCCCGGTGGCCACCACGTTGCTGATGGTGGCGGTGTTGTTGCTCGGGCTGCTCGGTTATCACTTGCTGTCGGTGTCGGCGCTACCGGAAGTCGATTACCCGACCATTCAGGTGTTCACCCAATATCCGGGCGCAAGTCCCGAGGTCATCAGTTCGTCGATCACCGCACCGCTTGAGCGTCAGCTCGGCGAGATGCCGGGCCTCAAATCGATGAATTCGACCAGTTCCGACGGTGCTTCGGTGGTCACCCTGCAATTCGATTTGTCGCTTTCGCTGGATGTCGCCGAGCAGGAAGTGCAAGCCGCGATCAACGCCGCTGGCACGTTCCTGCCGGCCAACCTGCCGTATCCGCCGGTGTACAGCAAGGTCAACCCGGCCGACGCGCCGGTGCTGACCCTGTCGCTGACCTCCGATGTGTTGCCGCTGACCAAGGTCGAAGACCTCGCCGACACGCGGCTGGCGCAGAAAATCTCGCAGATCACCGGCGTCGGTCTGGTCACCCTCAGCGGCGGCCAGCGTCCGGCAGTCCGGGTCGAGGCCAACACCTCGGCGCTGAACAGTCTCGGTTTATCCCTTGATGACTTGCGCACCTCATTGGGCACGGCCAACGTCAATCAGGCCAAGGGCAATATCGACGGTAAATATCAGGCCTATTCGATTGGCACCAACGACCAGTTGCAGTCGGCCGAGGAATACCGCGACCTGGTGATCGCCTACAAAAATGGCGCGCCGATTCGCTTGTCGCAGATTGCTACCTCCACTCAAGGGCCGGAGAACCCGCGCCAGGCCGCATGGACAAACAGCACGCCATCGATTGTTCTCAATATCCAGCGCCAGCCCGGCGCCAATGTTATTGACGTGGTCGACCGGGTGCAGCAACTGTTGCCCAAACTGCGCGCCAGTCTGCCGGCGACACTGAAGGTCAGCGTGCTCACCGACCGCACCCAGACCATCCGCGCCTCGGTCACCGACGTGCAATACGAATTGGGTGTGGCGGTGTTGCTGGTGGTGATGGTGATTTTCCTGTTCCTGCGCAACATTCCCGCGACGATCATTCCGGCGGTGACCGTGCCGCTGACGCTGGTCGGCACCTTGGCGGTGGCCTACGCACTGGGGTTTTCGCTGAATAACCTGACGCTGATGGCGCTGACCATCGCGATCGGCTTCGTGGTCGACGACGCCATCGTCATGATCGAAAACATCACTCGTTACCTCGAAGCCGGAGACTCGCCGCTGCAAGCCGCGCTCAAAGGGTCGGAACAAATCGGCTTCACCATCATCTCGCTGTCGGTGGCTCTGATCGCGGTGATGATACCGCTGCTGTTCATGGGCGATGTGGTCGGCCGGTTGTTCCGTGAGTTCGCCATGACCGTGGCGGTGACCATCGTCATCTCGGCGCTGATCACCCTGACGCTGACGCCGATGATGTGTTCGCGACTGCTCAAGGACAAACACGAGGAGCGCCGGGTCGATTTTTTTGACCGGATCAATGGTTATTACGTCAAAGGCCTCGATTGGGTGCTGCTGCACCGTGGGCTGACGCTGATCTCTGTGGTGTGTACCGGGTTGCTGACGTTGCTGATTATCGTGGTGATGCCCAAGGGCTTTTTCCCCGAACAGGACACTGGGCTGATTCAAGGGATTTCCCAGGCGTCGCCGACTATTTCCTTCCAGCAGATGCAGATTGAGCAACAGAGGCTGGCAGCGCGGATCTTGAAGGATCCGGCGGTGGCGAGCCTGTCGTCCTTCGTCGGCATCGACCAGACCAACCCGACGATCAATCAGGGCAACCTGCTGATCAACCTCAAGCCGCACGGCGATCGCGACAGCAGCGCGGCGGTGATTCGGCGGCTTGCGGATGCCAACGCCGACGACGCCGGGATTCGCCTGTACCTGCACAGCGTGCAGGATCTGACTCTCGACGCCACGGTGTCGACCACCAGTTATCGTCTGGGGCTACAGGCCACCGATCCGGATGTGCTGGAGCAGTGGACGGCTAAACTGCTGGCAGCGATCAAGCACGATCCGATGTTTACCGACGTGCAAAGTCAGGCGATGCAGTTCGGTAACCAGATCCAGCTCAATGTCGACCGCGCCACCGCTTCGCGCCTGGGCATTACTCCGCAAGCCATCGACGATGTGTTGTACGACGCGTTTGGTCAGCGGCAGGTGTCGACGATATATACCCAGCTCAACCAGTATCACGTGGTGATCGCCACCGACCATCCGCCACGTAATCTCACCGATCTGTTGACCGGGTTGTACGTCGACATTCCCGGCGGCGGAGTGGCTCCGCTGTCGAGCATGGCCACCCTTCAGGTGATTCGCGCGCCAGCGACGATCAACCGTCTCGGTCAGTTTCCGTACGCCGATGTCTCGTTCAACCTCGCCCCCGGGCAGACGCTCGGCGCGGCGGTGACGAGACTCAAGCAGATCGAAACCCAGGCCGGCCTGCCACAGTCGGTGCAGGCAAATCTGGAAGGCGCAGCGGCGACGTTCGAGGCGTCACTGTCCAACCAGGTGTTTCTGGTACTGGCGGCGATCATCGTGGTGTACCTGATGCTGGGCATTCTCTACGAAAGTTTTGTGCACCCGGTGACGATTCTGTCGACGTTGCTATCAGCCGCGCTTGGAGCGTTGCTGGCGCTGCTGATCACCGGTACGCAGTTCGACATCATCGGCTTGATCGGCATCGTGCTGTTGATCGGCATCGTCATGAAGAACGGCATCATGATGGTCGACTTCGCGCTGGAACTGGAGCGGGAGGGTGGGCTGGATCCCGTCGCGGCGATTCGTCAGGCCGCCGAGCTACGTTTCCGACCGATCCTGATGACCAGCATGGCCTCGCTGTTTGGCGCGGTGCCGCTGGCGCTGGGCACCGGGATCGGCTCGGAACTGCGCCATCCGCTGGGGATTGCGATCATTGGCGGGCTGTTGTTGAGCCAGTTGCTGACGCTGTTTTCGACGCCAGTGATTTTCCTCGCCATGCACGGTCTGGAGCAGCGTTTCAGTCGGCGCCGGCCGATGGCCGAGGCGTATCGCGATGAACCTTAGCGCGCCGTTTATCCAGCGACCGATCGCCACCACTTTATTGGCGGTAGGGTTGGCGCTGTTCGGTGTGTTGGCGTTCAATCTGCTGCCAGTGGCGCCGCTGCCCGAGGTCGATTTTCCGACCATCAGTGTGCGTGCCTCGTTGCCGGGTGCTGATCCGAGCACGGTTGCCTCATCGGTGGCGACGCCACTCGAACGCCAGTTCGGGCAGATCGCCGGGGTCACCGAAATGACCTCGGCGAGTTCGCTGGGGGCGACGCGCATCACTCTGCAATTTGACCTCAACCGTGACATCGATGGTGCCGCTCGGGATGTACAGGCAGCAATCAACGCGGCACGCAGCAACCTGCCCAGCGACTTGTCCGGCAACCCGACCTACCGCAAGGTCAACCCGGCCGATTCGCCGATCCTCATCCTCAGCCTGACTTCTGACAGCGCCACTCGCGGCCAAATGTATGACGTTGCCTCGACGCTGCTGGAGCAACGCTTGTTGCAGACCACCGGCGTCGGCGACGTCACCGTGGGCGGCGCCTCTTTGCCGGCGGTGCGCATTGAGCTCAATCCGGATCGACTCAACCGCTATGGCGTCAGCCTGGAGCAAGTGCGCCAGGTGATTCAGGCCGCCAACGTCAACCTGCCCAAGGGCACACTGGCGCTGGGTGACCAATCCTACGGCCTGAAGGCCAACGACATGCTCTATCAGGGCGCTGACTACGCGCCGTTGGTGGTCAAACAGCGCAATGGCGATCTGGTGCGTATCGCCGATTTGGGCGATGTCAGCGAAGACGTCGAAGACCTGCGCAACTTCGGCTTGTCGAATGGCAAACCGGCGGTGTTGCTGGTGGTGTTCAAACAGCCCGGGGCCAATGTCATCGACACCGTGGATGCGGTGAAGGCTGACCTGCCGTTTCTGCAAAGCTCGATTCCGTCGGCGATCAAGATCAATGTCCTGATGGATCGCACCAGCACCATTCGCGCGTCATTGCGAGACGTCGAACTGACGTTGCTGATTTCGATTGTGCTGGTGACGCTGGTGACCTTCGCGTTTTTCCGCGACTGGCGCAGTACGCTGATCCCGGCCATTGTCGTACCGCTGTCGCTGCTCGGCACTTTTGGCGCGATGTACTTTCTCGGCTACAGCCTGAACAACTTGTCGCTGATGGCACTGACCATCTCCACCGGGTTTGTGGTGGACGACGCCATCGTCGTGGTCGAGAACATCATGCGTCATCTGGAGAAGGGCGAGAGCCGCGTGCAAGCCGCGTTGGCCGGGTCGCGCGAAGTGGGTTTCACTGTGATGACCATCAGTGTTTCGCTGGTGGCGGTGTTCATTCCGTTGTTGCTGATGGGCGGGATTGTCGGACGACTGTTCCGCGAATTCTCGATTTCGCTGTCGGTGGCCATCGTGATTTCCATGGTGGTGTCGCTGACGGTGACACCGATGCTCGCCAGTGTGTTGCTGCGCACGAAGGAACAGAGCAGCAGCAATCAGCCCGACTCGCGTTTTCACCGCTTCTACGACCGCACATTGGGCTGGGTCATCGAGCATTCGTTGTTGATGGGGTTGCTGACCCTGCTGGTGATTGTGCTGGCTTGTGGGCTGTATGTGCTGGTACCCAAGGGCTTCTTTCCGCAGGAAGACACCGGGCGCATGTCCGGTAGCATCATCGCTGCGCAAAGCATTTCCTTCGGGGCGATTCAGGCGAACTTCAGCGAGATCAACCAGAAGGTCTTGGGTAACCCGAATGTCGCCACGGTCGGTGGTTTTGTCGGCGGTGGCGGTGGCATCGGCGGTGCAGTGAACAGTGCGCAGTTGTTCATCACCCTCAAGGCGCTGGCCGATCGCAAAGACAGCGCCGATCAGGTCATCGCGCAGATCCGCCATACGCTGGGCGACATGCCGGGCACGCGGCTGTATCTGCAATCGGCTCAGGACATCACCGTCGGCGGGCGGCAGAGCGGGGCGCAATATCAGTACACGATGACGGCCGATGATCAGAGCACCCTCGATGAGTGGGTGCCCAAAGTGGTGGCGGCGCTGCATGCCTTGCCGCAACTGACAGACATCAACACCGATCAGCAGGACAACAGTCTGATGGCCAGCGTGTCCGTTAATCGCGATGCTGCCGCGCGTCTGGGCGTGAGCATGTCGGCGATTGATCAGACGCTGTATGACGCCTTCGGCCAGCGTCAGGTGTCGACGATTTATCGATCCGCCAACCAGTATCACGTGGTGATGGAAGTGGCGCCGCCGTATTGGTCTGACCCGGCGACATTGAAAAACGTCTACGTGCCGGTGGGCAATACGGCTGTCAGCGTCAAGGGCGCAGCGACGGCGCCCAATCTCAGTGCCACGGCTGCGCAAAACCTGGTGCCGCTGTCGGCGGTGGCGGAGTATTCGGTCGCACGCACAGCGATTTCCATCAGCCATCAAGGCACTTTTCCCGCCGTGACGGCCTCGTTCAATCTCTCGCCTGGCGTGTCCATCGGACAGGCCACCGCGCTGGTGGACAACGCCGTAAAACAACTGCGCATGCCGGCCAGTGTGGTGGGGCAGTTTGCCGGGACGGCGCAGGTGTTCCAGACCTCGGTCGCCAGTGAGCCGTTGTTGATCGTCGCCGCGCTGCTCTCGGTATATGTCGTGCTCGGCATGCTTTACGAAAGCCTGGTACATCCATTGACGATTCTTTCGACCTTGCCGTCGGCTGGTGTCGGCGCGTTGATCGCCTTGCTGCTGACGGGCACCGAACTGTCGATCATCGCGCTGGTGGGGGTGATTCTGCTGATCGGGATCGTCAAGAAGAACGCGATCATGATGATCGACTTCGCCATCACCGAACGCCGCGAGTCAGGCTTGAGCGCCAAGGACGCAATTCGCCGCGCCTGTATGATTCGTTTTCGGCCGATCATGATGACCACGCTGGCGGCGATCCTCGGTGCGCTGCCCTTGGTGCTCGGCAGTGGCTACGGCTCGGAACTGCGCCGACCGCTGGGGATTTCGATTATTGGCGGGTTGTTGTTCAGCCAGTTATTGACGCTGTACACCACGCCGGTGATCTACCTTTGGCTCGATCGGGCGTCGCAGCGCCTGCGCAGGAGATCCTCATGAAATATCGCAAATCCCCTGCAGGAGCGAGCCTGCTCGCGAAGGCGTTGGATCATTCAACATTCATGTCGGCTGTAAAACCGCTTTCGCGAGCAGGCTCGCTCCCACTTTTAATGGGGGTATTCCTGTTATTGAGCGGTTGCATGGTCGGGCCGGATTATCAAAAACCGGCGACTGAACTGCCGACTTCGTTCAAGGAGGGCGCGCAGTGGCAGCGTGCTGTGTCCAATCCGCAAGGTGCGCTGGACAGCCAGTGGTGGCGGGCTTATCAGGACCCAGTGCTGAATGATCTGGTTGAGCGCTCGGCCAAGGCCAATCAATCGATCATCGCCGCCGAGGCTGCGTATCGCTTGGCGCAGGCGCAAGTGGCATCCAGTCGCGCCGGGTTGTGGCCAACCGTGGGCGTGGGGTTGTCCGGTGCGCGCGGGGTTGGCGGCGGGGCCAGCGGCAGCACCACCAGCGGCCTGACCGGCAGCGGAGGCGGCAGCGTTGAGCAAACCGTCAGCGCCACCCTCAGCGCCAGTTGGGAGCCGGATTTGTGGGGGCAGGTACGACGCGGCATCGAGTCGAGCCAAGCCTCGCTGCAATCGTCTGATGCTTTGCTCGCCGGCGTGCGCCTGTCCATCGGTGCCAGCGTGGCGACCAACTATCTGGGATTGCGGCAGCTGGATATCGACATCGACCTGTTGCAGCGCCAACAGACGATCAATCAACAATTGCTGACGATGATTCAAGCGCAAACGGTGCAGGGCACCGCGACCAACGATCAGTTGCTGGTGGCGCAGGATCAATTGAGCACGGTGATTAGTGCCCTGCAAACGGCCCAACGCTCACGCGAGCAGGCTGAACATGCGCTGGCGGTGTTGGTGGGGCTGGCGCCTGCGCAGTTCAATCTGCCCAAGGCCGGTGACTATCGTTTTGTCATGCCGCTGCCGCCACCGGTTGTGCCGTCGAGTCTGTTGCTACGCCGCCCGGACGTAGTGTCCGCCGAGCGTTTGGCGGCCGCCGCGAACGCGAGAATCGGGGTTGCCGAGGCGGCGTTCTTCCCGACCTTGAGCCTGACCGCCGAAGGCGGTTTTCGCGGTACGGCGCTGGGCGGTCTGTTTTCAGTACCCAATCGTATCTGGACGCTCGGTCCGGCGTTGGCCGAAACAATCTTCGACGGTGGCGCTCGCGCGGCGGCCAAGCAGGAGGTCGAAGCCACTTACGATCAGGATGTCGCCAATTATCGTGGCACAGTGTTGGGCGCGTTGCAGAACGTCGAGGACAATTTGTCGGCGATCAATCACCTGCACATTCAAGAGCAGGCATACGCGCAGATGTTCCAGCGCAACCAGCGATTGTTTGGCAGCCAGGAAGCTCAATTGCGGGCGGGAACGGTCAGCCAACAAGCCGTACTCACTCAACAGTTAGTGTTGCTGCAAGCTGAGCAAAACCTGCGTGACACGCAAGGATTGCTCAGTCAGGGCAGTGTGGCGTTGTTTCAAAGCCTGGGCGGTGGCTGGCAGGCGCCTTGACTGTCTCGCCTGTGAGCGGCCCGCACGGTATGCTGCGCGCACTTTTTTACGTAGGAAGCCTGACCCATGGCAGGAAGCAGTTTGCTGGTGCTGATCGATGACATCGCCACCGTTCTGGATGACGTTGCATTGATGACCAAAATGGCCGCCAAGAAGACCGCCGGGGTGCTGGGCGATGATCTGGCGCTCAACGCCCAGCAAGTCTCCGGCGTACGTGCCGAGCGGGAAATTCCCGTGGTCTGGGCGGTGGCCAAGGGCTCGTTCGTCAACAAACTGATCCTGGTGCCGTCGGCGTTGGCGATCAGTGCGTTCGTACCGTGGCTGGTGACGCCGTTGCTGATGGTTGGCGGTGCCTACCTGTGTTTCGAAGGTTTCGAGAAGCTCGCGCACAAGTTTTTGCACAGCGAAGCTGAAGACGAGGCCGGGCATGCGCAATTGACAGAAGCCGTGGCCGACCCGGCGACCGATCTGGTGGCGTATGAAAAGGACAAGATCAAAGGCGCTATCCGCACCGACTTTATTCTGTCGGCGGAAATCATCGCCATCACATTGGGCACCGTGGCAGACGCTTCGCTGACTCAGCAAGTGATCGTGATGTCGGGTATCGCCATCGTCATGACCGTGGGTGTTTACGGTCTGGTGGCGGGCATCGTCAAACTCGACGACCTCGGCCTGTGGCTGACCCAGAAGCCTGGGCAGTTTGCGAAAAAAATCGGCAGCGGCATTTTGAGCGCGGCGCCGTACATGATGAAAACCCTGTCGGTGGTGGGTACGGCGGCGATGTTCCTGGTCGGTGGCGGCATCCTGACTCACGGCGTGCCGGTGGTGCATCACTGGATCGAAGGTGTTGGCGCGGCGGCCGGTTCTGCTGGGTTTGCGGTGCCGCTGTTGCTCAACGGTGTCGCGGGGATCATCGCTGGTGCGGTGGTGCTGGCGGTGGTTTCCGTCGTTGGCAAAATCTGGCGCGCCATCAAAGGCTAAACACATCAGCCTTCTTGTAGGAGCAAAGCTTGCTCGCGAAAGCATTGTGTCAGTTCATATTGACTTCACTGACACACCGCTTTCGCGAGCAAGCTTTGCTCCTACAATTTGATCTTTGTCGTGTCATGAAAAAGGGCCATTCGACTCGCATCGAATGGCCCTTTTTTGTGTCTGCCGAAAACTATTCGGCGATCTGCAACTTGCGGGCTTCGGTGTACACGTAACGCACTTTCTCGTATTCGAACGGCGAGTTCATCTGGCCGTAGCGGAAGCTGGTCTGGTAGCGCTTGTCGACGGCGCGCAGGGCCCAGATTTCCGGATGGTCAGAGCTGACCTCCGAGACATTGAGGAAGTTGATTGCCGATTCGGCTGTGTAATCCACGGCCAGGCCAGCGGTGTCACGAATGTTCGACGGGCCGAGGATCGGCAGCACGAAGTAGGCACCGCCCGGTACGCCATAGAAACCCAGTGTCTGGCCGAAGTCTTCGCTCTGACGCGGCAGGCCCATGGCCGTCGCCGGATCCCACAGGCCGCCGATGCCGATGGTGGTGTTGAACAACAGACGTGCAGTGGTTTCCATCGAACGCTGGCCCTTGAACTGCAGCAAGCTGTTGATCAGGTTCGGCACGTCACCGAGGTTGTTGAAGAAGTTGCTCACGCCCGTACGCACGAAGCTCGGCGTGACGTAGCGATAACCATCGACCACCGGCAGGAACACCCATTGGTCGAAGCGGTAGTTGAAGTGGTAGACGCGACGGTTCCACTCCTCCAGCGGGTCGTAGACGTTCAGTGCGTTGAGCGTCGAACGTTCGAATTCACGCTGGTCGAGCCCCGGGTTGAACTTGAGTTTGGACAGCGGTTCCTTGAAACCGTCATTGTCGACCACCACCGGAGCGTTGGCTTTACTGTTGTCGGCCTGGGCCACGCCTGCGCAGAGGAGCGCTGCAATCAGCAGGAGATATTTAGCCACGGAAGAACTCCAGCATGGCGTCGCTGTTGACGCGATAGTTAATGTTGCCGCAATGGCCGCCGTAAGGATAAACGGTCAGGCGATCACCAAACGTCTTGCGCAGGAAACCGAGGTCACCCGGGCCGAGGATCACGTCGTCGGCGTTGTGCATTACCGCGATTTTCGGGCTGTCGTGCAGGTAGTCCTTGAGTGCGTACAGGCTGGCCTGATCGATCAGTTGCAGCAGGCTGCCGCCATCAGTGCGCGCGCGCCACATCGGAATCACCTGATCGGTCAGGTAGCAATCGAAGTCGCATTGCAGCGCACGTTTGAGGAACGGCGTGAGGCTGGTGCCTTCGGTGATCGGAAATTTCGGTGGAGTAATCAGGCCGCGACGGTTGATCAAGTCCGAGGTAAAGGCGATGTCCGCTGCCGAGAAGCGGAACGAGGTGCCGATCAGCATCGCCATCTGCTCGTTGGTCAAATGCTGCTTGGACTGCTGGAAGTCATACAGCAGGGCATCGTTGAGGTCGATGTAACCTTTCTGCTGGAAGTAGCGGGTCAACTTGTTGAGCACCAATTCGTAGAACGTGGTGCTGTTGTTGATGCCTTTGACTTCAGTCTGCACCAGTTTGTCGAGGTTGCTGATCGACGTGTAGAGATTGACTGGCGGGTTGAGCAGCAGGACTTTCTTGAAGTTGAAGCTGCGACGGGTTTCATCCAGATGCGCGACGAACGCGGCATCCAGGGCGCCGAGGCTGTAACCGGTCAGGTAGTACTCGGTGACCGGCAGTTTCGGGTTCTGTGCCCGCACCGCCTGCATCACCCGGTACATGTCTTCGGCGTCTTCCTTGGTCACGCCTGGGGTGGCGAAGCGTGAGGCGGCGCTGATGAAGTCGAAACTGGTCGGCGACGACAGTTGCACGACGTGGTAACCGGCTTTGTAGTAAAGCTTTTTCAAGTATTCGTTGAGCGTGCTGTCATAGCGCGCGCCGGTGCCGGCGATCAGGAAGATCAGCGGTGCGGGCTTGTCCTGTTCGGCGATGCGGTAGGTGAGTTTTTTCACTGCCCAGAAGTTGTCCGGCAGGATGAACGCACGCTCCGGGCGCAGTGTGAGGCTGCGATCCGACTGATTGATGTCGTCGTCCAGCGGCAACTCGGGACGCAAGTCCGGCGGCGTCGTGGCGATGGTCGCCTCGAACGGGTTGGTGAGGGGGTAGCCATAACTGGCGGCGTCGATATCCACCGCCAGTGCGGACGCACTCGAAATAAGGCCGCAGAACAGCGCGGCGAAGCGCAAGGAACGGAGCATGACTAGATCCCTTAGAGGAAGGTGCCGAATGAAGTTCGCAGGCTATGACCACCGGGGTTGCGCCAAAGTGCCATGCCTCGGCACCAAACAGGCTGAATTCGGAGTAATAGTAGCTGGACGATACACTTTGCACCCACAGAATGAACAGTTAACTGTTGTTAGCGCTTGCACACGGCTGGGGGCAGATTAAGCTGGCCGCCGATTTCCGAAGATTGGAGTGTTTCATGTCCCGCCGCTTGCCCGTGATACTGCTGCTCATTTTATTGCCGCTGTGGCTGGCTGCCAGTTATGGCGCGCGTTATGGCTTTATGGAAGACGGCAAGTGGGTCGGCATCTGCGTGGATGAGGCCAGCCGCTGGGAATGCCAGTTGCGCGCCAACCTTGGGCTGATGATTCACTTCAAGGTGCTGGGCTGGACGGCGCTGGGTGCCGCACTGATCGGCTTTGTCTTGCCCGGGCGGGCGGGGTGGTGGATGGCGGTGTTGGCGCTGGTGTTCGGGGTACCGGCATTGGCGTTGTACAACACGACGTTGGCGGTGTTTGCGTTGGTGATTGCCGGGTTGCGTTTGGTCAGAGCTACCCGTAACGCCTGATAATCTGTCTTCGCGAGCAGGCTCGCTCCCACCTTTGGAATGCAATCCCTGTGGGAGCGAGCCTGCTCGCGAAGAGGCCTGATGTCTCGCTGAAGATCAGACTTTTCGAACACCAAGACAGCGCCACAGGGCGGCGACCATCAACGCACTCACCAACGCCCAACCCCACGCCTGCTGATTCTGCAAACCTTCCTGATACAACTGCGGCGCAATCCCCGCACCGACAATAAAGGTCAGCAGAGCAATCTCCCGACGCGGCACGCTCACCGGCCGGCACAGGTAAACCAGCGCCGGCAGCACAAACGCCATGCTCGCAAAGCTGCGATACCGCGGATCAAAAACCATCTCGAGCATCATCACCGCCGCGGCAAAACCAGCCGCTGCGACCAGCCAGCCCGCGCGCCGTTCCAGCAGATTGAAAGCCCGTTCACGCCAGCCCGTTCGTGCGCTCAGTGTCAGTGCAGCGTGCGCCAGCACCAACAGATTCAACGTGGTCAGCAAGCCAACCCACAGCCATTCGCTGGCAAACCTTGTAGTCACACGCGCCAGATCACCCCAGGCGCCAATCGAGCAGGCGGCGAGGGCGCCCAGCAACGGCAGCAGCAGTGCTGCGCGCGTGCTGCGAACACGGCCGCCCAACAGCAGCGTGCCAAGGAAAATCAAACCACCGACTGCCAGCCATTCTTTCCAGTACGGTACGTTCGTTACTGGCCCGGCGAGTATGCCCTTGTCCTGACGATCGGCATCGAACAGCCCCCAATAACCGCCGACCGCGCCCTCACTCGCGCGCTTCCATGGTTGGTCGAAGGCTTCGATCAGGTTGTAGTTCCAGCCCTTTTGTTCAGCCAGACTGACAAAGCCACGAATGAATTTGGCCTCATTCGCGCGACTTGGCAGGGCGGTCCGGCGTTGGCGTCCTTCGCTTGGCCAGCCCGTTTCCCCGATCATCACGTCTTTGGGCGCAAACATTTTTCCAAACATCTCTCGCACGTCAGTCAGCTGCGATAAGGCCACGTCGATGTTTGATGGATGGTCTTCCCAGTACGGCAGCAAATGGATCGTTATGAAATCCACGGCAGGGGCGATTTCGGGGTGTTTTTGCCAAAACTCCCAGACATCGGCGTAGGTCACGGGTTGTTTGATCTGGCCTTTGACCTTGTTGATCAGCTTCACCAGTTGCCCACCGGTAACTTCTTTACGCAACAACGCTTCGTTGCCGACGATTACCGCACTGACCACATCCGGGTTGGCGTTGGCCGATTTGATCAGCAGGTCGACTTCCTTTTCGGTGTCCACCGGGTTGCTGTTGACCCAGGCGCCGATCATCAATTTCAGGCCATGCTTGCGCGCCAGATCCGGCAGCGCTTCGAGGCCGGTCATCGAGTAGGTGCGAATGCATTCAAAGCGTGTTGCCAGCAGGGTGAGGTCGGCGTCCATGCGCTCCGGGCGCAACTTGAACGGCACGTCGAAGGGCGACTGGTCTTTGTCGAACGGCGTGTAGGAGGCGCATTGCAGCTTGTGGGTTGGCGTTGCGGCATCCGGCAGGATCACCGGTTTGCCGAGGCCGTACCAGAAACCGCAGAGTGCAAACAGCCCGAGCAGGCAGGCGAAGAGATAAGGCAGAAAGGGCAAGCGGGAAGTCGCGGACATGGTCAGGCCGAGTGGCTGCAAAGCGACGCATGTTACCTGCATTTAACAGGGGGCAGGTGGCTCGCATGATTTTGACATGCAAAGTTCGGGCGGATTATTTGGCGTCATTTATATAGACGCAGTTAATGGCCTTCTGATGTCGTTTCTCGTTGTCTTGAGGTCGCTGACAGAGCAGGTCGCGTTGGTCGTCAGGTTGATTATCAAAGCCGTCAGTACCCTTATTGATAAATCGCGCTGATGTTCCAACGAGTTTGCGGTCAGGCGTGATGGGGGCGCTGTGCACCATAACAATACGTTGACGTCGCCCGTCATCCGTCGGGCGCAGCATTTCGGGGAAGTAACGATGAAGATGCGACGACTTTTAGGCGCAGGTGCCGCACTGGTGCTTGCGATGAGCTCCACTTTCGCCAGCGCTGAAAAACAGACCCTGAACATCGGTTACGTTGACGGCTGGTCCGACAGCGTTGCGACTACCCACGTAGCCGCCGAAGTGATCAAACAGAAACTCGGCTATGACGTGAAACTGCAAGCCGTTGCTACCGGGATCATGTGGCAGGGTGTTGCCACCGGCAAACTCGACGCCATGCTATCGGCCTGGCTGCCAGTGACCCACGGCGAATATTGGGCGAAGAACAAGGATCTGGTCGTCGATTACGGCCCGAACTTCAAGGATGCAAAAATCGGTCTGATCGTGCCGGAGTACGTCAAAGCCAAGTCCATCGAAGACCTGAAAACCGACGACACCTTCAAAAATCGCATCGTCGGCATCGACGCCGGTTCAGGCGTGATGCTCAAGACCGATCAGGCGATCAAGGACTACGGCCTCGACAAATACAGCCTCAAGGCCAGTTCCGGCGCCGGCATGATTGCCGAACTGACCCGTGCCGAGAAGAAAAACGAATCCATCGCCGTCACTGGTTGGGTGCCGCACTGGATGTTCGCCAAGTGGAAACTGCGCTTCCTCGACGACCCGAAAGGCGTGTATGGCGCGGCTGAAACCGTCAACAGCATCGGCAGCAAAGAACTCGACGCCAAAGCGCCGGAAGTGGCCAAGTTCCTGAAAAACTTCCAGTGGGCGTCGAAAGACGAAATCGGCGAAGTGATGCTGGCGATTCAGGACGGTGCCAAGCCTGAGGCCGCAGCCAAGGCCTGGGTTGCCAAGCACCCGGATCGCGTAGCTGACTGGACCAAATAAAAGCTTCACCACCATAACCTGTAGGAGCGAGCCTGCTCGCGAAAGCGATCTGTCAGTTGATACAAATATCGACTGATCCGACGCCTTCGCGAGCAGGCTCGCTCCCACAGTTTTTTGTGTGTGCTGGAAATTGGCAAAAGTGTCATGGCCTTCTACTACTAAGGTCGTCTGGAACCGCTCCCGCAGCCGCATACATTAGCTATGTTCCAACAATAATCTGTGCTGCGAGGATAAAAACAATGAACGACAGCATTTACCTCTCGATTCAAAACAGTCCCCGATTCAAGGAGCTGGTGCGAAAAAGGGAAAAGTTCGCCTGGATACTCTCGGCGATCATGCTCGGGCTCTACTCCGGATTCATCCTTCTTATCGCCTACGGGCCGCAAGTGCTCGGGGCAAAACTCAGTCCTGAGTCTTCGATTACCTGGGGCATCCCGATTGGTGTCGGCCTGATTGTCTCGGCCTTCATCCTGACCGCTATCTACGTGCGCCGCGCCAATGGCGAGTTTGACGACCTGAACAATGCGATTCTCAAGGAGGCTCAGCAATGATCCGGCGTCTACTGGCTCTTCTGAGCATCTCGGCGTTCGCGCCGGCTGTGTGGGCGGCTGATGCCCTGACCGGCGAAGTCCACAAACAACCGCTGAACGTCGCCGCGATCGCCATGTTCGTGGTGTTCGTGGGTGCGACCCTGTGCATCACTTACTGGGCGTCCAAGCGTAACAAGTCGGCCGCCGACTACTATGCGGCGGGCGGCAAGATCACCGGTTTCCAGAACGGTCTGGCGATTGCTGGCGACTACATGTCGGCGGCGTCCTTCCTGGGGATTTCCGCGCTGGTGTTCACCTCCGGCTACGATGGCCTGATCTACTCGATCGGCTTCCTGGTGGGCTGGCCGATCATTCTGTTCCTGATCGCCGAGCGCCTGCGTAACCTGGGTAAATACACTTTTGCCGACGTGGCGTCCTACCGCCTCGGGCAAACCCAGATCCGCACCCTGTCTGCCTGCGGTTCGCTGGTGGTGGTGGCGTTTTACCTGATCGCGCAAATGGTTGGCGCCGGCAAGCTGATCCAGCTGCTGTTCGGTCTCGACTATTACGTCGCGGTGATTCTGGTCGGCATCCTGATGTGCATGTACGTGCTGTTCGGCGGCATGCTGGCGACCACCTGGGTGCAGATCATCAAGGCTGTGCTATTGCTGTCCGGTGCCTCGTTCATGGCGCTGATGGTGATGAAGCACGTCAACTTCGACTTCAACATGCTGTTCTCCGAGGCGATCAAGGTTCACCCCAAAGGTGAGGCGATCATGAGCCCGGGCGGTCTGGTGAAAGATCCGATTTCGGCGTTCTCGTTGGGTCTGGCGCTGATGTTCGGTACCGCTGGCCTGCCGCATATCCTGATGCGCTTCTTCACTGTGAGTGACGCTAAGGAAGCCCGTAAGAGCGTGCTGTACGCGACTGGCTTTATTGGTTACTTCTATATCCTGACCTTCATCATCGGCTTCGGCGCGATCCTGCTGGTCAGCACCAACCCGGCCTTTAAAGATGCAGCGGGTGCTCTGCTCGGCGGTAACAACATGGCGGCGGTGCACCTGGCTGACGCGGTGGGCGGCAGTATTTTCCTTGGGTTTATCTCGGCGGTAGCGTTCGCGACCATTCTGGCGGTTGTGGCGGGTCTGACCCTGGCCGGTGCCTCGGCGGTGTCTCACGACCTGTATGCCAGTGTGATCAAAAAGGGCAAAGCCAACGACAAGGATGAGATTCGCGTTTCGAAGATCACCACGATCGCACTGGGGATCCTGGCGATTGGCTTGGGCATCCTGTTCGAAAGCCAGAACATCGCGTTCATGGTTGGCCTGGCGTTCTCGATTGCGGCGAGCTGCAACTTCCCGGTGTTGTTGCTTTCGATGTACTGGAAGAAGCTGACCACGCGTGGCGCGATGATCGGCGGTTGGCTGGGTCTGGTGAGTGCGGTGGGGCTGATGATTCTTGGTCCGACCATTTGGGTGCAGATTCTGCATCATGAGAAGGCGATCTTCCCTTACGAGTATCCGGCGCTGTTTTCGATGATCATTGCCTTTGTGGGTATCTGGTTCTTCTCGATTACTGACAAGTCGGCGGCAGCGGATAAAGAGCGGGCGCTGTTCTTCCCGCAATTTGTGCGTTCGCAGACGGGGTTGGGGGCGAGTGGGGCGGTTTCGCATTGATCGTTTGATGCTTATAGGTAAGTTGTAGCGTTTTACTGAATGCCCTGGTCGAGAGATCGGGGCATTTTTTATTGGGCGGTTATCGGACGGCGGGGCTGTGTGGTTGGTGGTTTGTGTGTGTATATCCGTTGCTGCGGTGATGGCTGCTTAGGGTTTCGCCCTTACGGCGAGTCACCTTTTCCAAACGCCGAAAAGGTAACCCAAAAGGCTTTACCCTGACGTACGGCCCTCGCTTAGGCTCGGGTTCCTTCGCTTCGGGATCGATCCGGGCGCATCGCCTACGGTTTGCTTCGCTGCACCTCCTCTCGATGCATTTGGCTTCGCCAAACGGTCGCTGCGCTCCCACCCCCGGATCAATCCCTCCACTCAGCCTGCCGACGGGCCTTCTAGATCAAGAGCTTTACTCGAGCTAACGCTCATCGTGTTGAGTGGTGAGGAGCACAGCGTGCTTGGCTTTGGTTCTTGTGGTGTTCTCGCCCCTCACCCCAGCCCTCTCCCGAGGGAGAGGGGGCCGATTGGTGGGCTTTTCAAAATACGCGTTCGACTCGGTATTCCATGTTGGCGTTCCTCTCCCAAGCACCTCGAACAGTTCCCTCTCCCTTTGGGCGGTCCGACGTTTCGGGAGGGCTAGGGTGAGGGGGGGCTGGCTTTTGATCTGGTTTGTGATCTTGCTTTGGCTTTTGATTTTTTGCCCCTTCGGCAGGCCGAGCGGAGGTGTTCATCCGGGGTTTAGGCGCGCAGCGCCGTTTGGCGAAGCCAAACACATCGAGAGGAGGTGCAGCGCAGCAAACCGTAGACGATGCCCCCGGATGGACACCGTAGCGAGGGAACACTGAGCCTAGGCGAAGTGCCGTACGCCGGGGCCAAGCCTTTTGGGTTACCTTTTCGGCGTTTGGAAAAGTGACTCGCTGTAAGAGCGAAACCGCCAGCGGCAGCAACCGCAGCAACGGATATACACCCAAATCCCGAAATCCCAGACAAACAAAAACGGCCCCTATATAAATAGAGGCCGTTCCCGGTACAACTTCAAGACATTATCGCAAGACAGGTCTTATTTGCGGTCTTCCAGCTTGGTCAGATCACGCGACTCATAACCGGTATACAACTGGCGCGGACGGCCAATCTTGTACGGGCTCGAAAGCATCTCTTTCCAGTGCGAAATCCAGCCAACAGTACGTGCCAGGGCGAAAATCACAGTGAACATGCTGGTAGGAATGCCGATCGCCTTGAGGATAATCCCCGAGTAGAAGTCGACGTTCGGGTACAGCGAGCGTTCGATGAAGTACGGGTCGGTCAGGGCGATCTCTTCCAGGCGCATGGCCAGTTCGAGTTGCTTGTCGTCCTTGATGCCCAGCTCTTTCAACACTTCGTCGCAGGTCTGCTTCATTACAGTGGCACGCGGATCGCGGTTTTTGTAAACGCGGTGACCGAAGCCCATCAGTTTGAACGGATCGTTCTTGTCCTTGGCCTTGGCGATGAACTTGTCGATGTTCGAAACATCGCCAATTTCATCAAGCATGGTCAGCACAGCTTCGTTCGCACCGCCGTGGGCAGGGCCCCACAGTGCGGCGATACCGGCGGCGATACAGGCGAACGGGTTGGCACCCGAAGAGCCCGCGAGGCGTACGGTGGAAGTCGATGCGTTCTGCTCGTGGTCGGCGTGGAGGATGAAGATCCGGTCCATGGCCTTGGCGAGCACCGGGCTGATCGGTTTGATCTCGCACGGGGTGTTGAACATCATGTGCAGGAAGTTTTCCGCGTACGTCAGATCGTTGCGCGGGTACATCATGGGTTGGCCCATGGAGTACTTGTAAACCATCGCTGCCAGGGTCGGCATCTTGGCAACCAGGCGGATCGCGGAGATTTCGCGATGCTGCGGGTTATTGATGTCCAGGGAGTCGTGGTAGAAGGCCGAGAGGGCGCCGACTACACCGCACATGACGGCCATCGGGTGGGCGTCGCGACGGAAACCGTTGAAGAAGGTTTTCAACTGCTCGTGAACCATCGTGTGGTTTTTCACGGTGCTGACGAACTGGGCCTTCTGTTCTGCAGTCGGCAATTCGCCGTTGAGCAGCAGATAGCAGGTTTCCAGGTAGTCCGACTTTTCAGCCAGTTGTTCGATCGGGTAGCCGCGGTGCAACAGAATGCCGTTGTCGCCGTCGATATAGGTGATCTTCGACTCGCACGAGGCGGTCGACATGAAACCAGGGTCGAAAGTGAAGCGGCCCGTGGCCGTCAGGCCCCGAACATCGATTACATCGGGACCAACGGTGCCGGTTAAAATGGGCAGCTCGACGGGGGCTGCGCCCTCGATGATCAACTGCGCTTTTTTGTCAGCCATGTGGCCTCCTATTTATGCTTGAACCATCAGACAGACCCCCCACGCAGGGCCCGCACCACTATAGTGAGATAAATTCGAATGTCAATTTGCCTAAAGTCTTGCTCCAGAAGGCTTTAAGCGCACTTTTTCCTCGAAATTGACTGCCATTTACGCCTTTTATACGACTTGTGCAATCAGCTATTTGGGGTAGGTGATTGCGTTGTCATTAGTAGCCTAACTGTCTATACTCGGCCACCGACCGCCAAGGGCTTTTGGGCCTGCTTTATTGGGGGTCGCATCCCTGGGTGGTGGTTACCTGACCAGTGCACTCCCCAACAACTTTGCCCTGATTGTTAGGGGCTCTTCAGTGTGAAAAAAAAGCCGTGAAAAGCCAACGACCTGTAAACCTAGACCTAAGGACCATCAAACTCCCCATCACCGGCGTTACGTCGTTTCTTCACCGTGTTTCCGGCATCATCCTCTTCCTGGGCCTCGGCTTCATGCTTTATGCATTGGGCAAATCCCTGGGTTCCGAGGAAGGTTTTGCCGAAGTGAAGGCATGCTTGACCAGCCCGCTGGCCAAGTTCGTAGCATGGGGCCTCCTGTCCGCTCTGCTGTATCACCTGGTAGCCGGTGTGCGCCACTTGATCATGGACATGGGCATCGGTGAGACGCTGGAAGGCGGCCGCCTGGGCTCGAAAATCATCATCGCCATTTCCGTGGTGCTGATCGTTCTGGCAGGAGTTTGGATATGGTAACCAGCGTTACGAACCTTTCGCGTTCGGGCCTCTATGACTGGATGGCGCAACGTGTGTCTGCGGTTGTTCTCGCGGCTTATTTCATCTTCCTGATCGGATACCTTGCAGCGAATCCAGGCATTGGCTACGACCAGTGGCACGGCCTGTTCGCTCACAACGGGATGCGTATCTTCAGTCTGCTGGCCCTCGTTGCCCTTGGCGCTCACGCCTGGGTCGGCATGTGGACCATCGCGACCGACTACCTGACGCCGATGGCGCTGGGCAAGTCCGCGACTGCAGTACGTTTCCTTTTCCAGGCAGTATGCGGCGTCGCGATGTTCGCTTACTTCGTCTGGGGTGTGCAGATTCTCTGGGGTATCTGATTCATGGCTAACATTCCAACGATTTCTTTCGACGCCATCATTATTGGTGGTGGCGGTGCCGGCATGCGCGCTGCGCTGCAACTGGCGCAGGGCGGTCACAAGACTGCCGTGATCACCAAGGTCTTCCCGACCCGTTCGCACACGGTGTCCGCCCAGGGCGGTATCACTTGCGCCATCGCGTCCGCTGACCCGAACGATGACTGGCGCTGGCACATGTACGATACCGTCAAGGGTTCCGACTACATCGGTGACCAGGACGCTATCGAATACATGTGTCAGGAAGGCCCGGCTGCCGTTTACGAGCTGGACCACATGGGTATGCCGTTCTCGCGTACCGAGCAAGGCCGTATCTACCAGCGTCCGTTCGGTGGTCAGTCCAAGGACTACGGTAAAGGCGGGCAGGCTGCCCGTACTTGCGCCGCTTCCGACCGTACCGGTCACGCGCTGCTGCACACCCTTTATCAGGGCAACCTGAAAGCCGGTACCACGTTCCTGAACGAGTACTACGCTGTCGATCTGGTGAAAAACCAGGAAGGCGACTTCGTCGGTGTGATCGCAATCTGCATCGAAACCGGCGAAACCACCTACATCCGCGCTAAAGCCACCGTATTGGCTACCGGCGGTGCAGGTCGTATCTATGCATCCACCACCAACGCCCTGATCAACACAGGTGATGGCGTCGGCATGGCTCTGCGTGCTGGCGTGCCGGTACAAGACATTGAAATGTGGCAGTTCCACCCGACCGGCATCGCCGGCGCCGGTGTACTGGTTACAGAAGGTTGCCGTGGTGAAGGTGGTTACCTGATCAACAAGCACGGCGAGCGTTTCATGGAGCGTTATGCTCCGAACGCCAAAGACCTTGCCGGTCGTGACGTGGTTGCTCGCTCGATGGTTAAGGAAATCATCGCCGGCAACGGTTGCGGTCCGAATGGCGATCACGTAATGCTCAAACTCGACCACTTGGGCGAGGAAGTGCTGCACAGCCGTCTGCCAGGCATCTGCGAACTGTCGAAGACGTTCGCTCACGTTGACCCGGTTGTTGCGCCGGTTCCGGTTGTTCCGACTTGCCACTATATGATGGGCGGCGTTGCCACCAACATTCATGGCCAGGCGATCACCCAGAACGCCGAAGGCGTGGATCAGATCATTCCTGGTCTGTTCGCGGTAGGTGAAGTGGCTTGCGTATCGGTTCACGGTGCCAACCGTCTGGGCGGCAACTCGCTGCTCGACCTGGTGGTATTCGGCCGCGCTGCCGGCCTGCACCTGGAAAAAGCGCTGACCGACGGCATCGAATACGACGACGCTACCGAAGCCGATATCGAAGCTGCACTGTCGCGTCTGAACGCGCTGAACAGCCGTACCGATGGCGAAGACGTTGCAACCCTGCGTCGCGAGCTGCAAAGCTGCATGCAGAACTACTTCGGCGTATTCCGCACTGGCGAATACATGCAGAAAGGTATCGCTCAGCTCGCTGACCTGCGTACCCGCATCGCCAACGTGAAGATCAACGATAAGTCGCAGGCGTTCAACACTGCCCGTATCGAAGCGCTGGAACTGCAAAACCTGCTGGAAGTGGCTGAAGCTACCGCCATCGCTGCCGAAGTCCGTAAAGAGTCGCGCGGTGCTCACGCCCGTGAAGACTTCGAAGATCGTGACGACGAAAACTGGCTGTGCCACACCCTGTACTTCCCGGGTGACAAGCGCGTCACCAAGCGTGCCGTGAACTTCTCGCCGAAGACTGTTCCGACTTTCGAACCTAAAGTCCGGACTTATTAAGGGTGACCGCCATGTTGAAAGTCAGTGTTTATCGCTACAACCCTGATCAGGACGCTGCGCCGTTCATGCAGGAATTCCAGGTCGATACCGGTGGTAAAGACCTGATGGTGCTGGACGTGCTGGCCCTGATCAAAGAGCAGGACGAGGGTTTCTCCTATCGTCGCTCTTGCCGTGAAGGCGTCTGCGGCTCCGACGGCATGAACATCAACGGCAAGAACGGTCTGGCGTGCATCACGCCGCTGTCTGCCGTTGTAAAAGGTAACAAGTTGGTTGTTCGTCCGCTGCCAGGTTTGCCGGTTATCCGTGACCTGGTCGTCGATATGAGCATCTTCTACAAGCAATACGAGAAGGTGAAGCCTTACCTGCAGAACGACACGCCGGCTCCGGCCATCGAGCGTCTGCAGTCGCCTGAAGAGCGTGAAAAGCTCGACGGTCTGTACGAGTGCATCCTGTGCGCTTGCTGCTCGACCTCTTGCCCGTCCTTCTGGTGGAACCCGGACAAGTTCCTGGGTCCAGCTGCACTGCTGCAAGCTTATCGCTTCCTGGCAGACAGCCGTGACACCAAGACCAGCGAGCGTCTGGCTTCGCTCGATGACCCGTTCAGCGTATTCCGCTGCCGGGGCATCATGAACTGCGTCAACGTATGTCCGAAAGGCCTGAACCCGACTAAGGCCATCGGTCACATCCGTAACATGCTGCTTTCGAGCGGCGTGTGATTCAGCTGCTGTAACCGCTGTACCGTAGAGGCTGTGGCGCGGGCTTCAACCCGCGTCATGGCTATAACCAGAGCAGTAGCCACAAGCTGCCGCTCTTATTTTGAAGAAATGAGACAAGCAGGGGCATCCGGGCTGGTACCCGGACTATCAGTGTGATCCTAAGTGGCTTGTTTTAGTCGCTGCATTCGGACTTCTGCAAGTTTGCTCGGTGTCGACATCGATGGTGTTCCCCTAACCGAGGGTGACCAAGCATGCAAGAAAGCGTGATGCAGCGCATGTGGAACAGCGCCTACCTTTCAGGTGGAAACGCTGCCTATGTGGAAGAGCTTTATGAGCTCTACCTGCACGACCCTAACGCTGTGCCAGAAGAGTGGCGCACCTACTTTCAGAAGTTGCCTGCCGACGGCAACTCTGCCACTGATGTTTCGCACTCCACAATTCGCGATCATTTCGTGCTGCTGGCAAAGAACCAGCGCCGCGCTCAACCGGTTTCCGCCGGCAGCGTGAGCAGTGAGCACGAGAAGAAGCAAGTTGAAGTGCTGCGATTGATCCAGGCCTACCGTATGCGTGGCCACCAGGCAGCCCAGCTTGACCCGCTGGGGCTGTGGCAGCGTCCTGCACCTGCAGACCTGTCGATCAATCATTACGGCTTGACCAATGCCGATCTTGATACGACCTTCCGTGCCGGCGACCTGTTCATCGGCAAAGAGGAAGCGAGCCTACGCGAAATTCACGAAGCGTTGCAGCAGACATATTGCCGCACCATCGGCGCTGAATTCACGCACATCACCGATTCCGAGCAGCGCCAGTGGTTCCAGCAGCGTCTGGAAAGCGTGCGTGGTCGTCCGACGTACTCCGCCGACATCAAGAGCCACCTGCTTGAGCGCGTGACTGCCGGTGAAGGCCTGGAGAAATACCTGGGCACCAAATACCCGGGTACCAAGCGTTTCGGTCTGGAAGGCGGCGAAAGCCTGATTCCGATGCTCGACGAACTGATCCAGCGTTCCGGTTCCTACGGCACCAAGGAAGTCGTCATCGGCATGGCCCACCGTGGCCGTCTGAACGTGCTGGTCAACACCTTCGGCAAGAACCCGCGTGAGCTGTTCGACGAGTTCGAAGGCAAGAAAAAGGTCGAGCTGGGTTCCGGTGACGTTAAATACCACCAGGGCTTCTCTTCCAACGTGATGACCGCCGGCGGTGAAGTTCACCTGGCCATGGCGTTCAACCCGTCCCACCTGGAAATCGTTTCCCCGGTGGTAGAAGGTTCGGTTCGCGCCCGTCAGGATCGTCGTAACGACCCGACTGGTGAGAAGGTTCTGCCGATCTCCATCCACGGTGATGCTGCATTTGCAGGTCAGGGCGTGGTCATGGAAACCTTCCAGATGTCGCAGACCCGCGGTTTCAAAACCGGCGGCACCGTGCACATCGTGATCAACAACCAGGTTGGTTTCACCATCAGCAACCCGCTGGACTCGCGTTCCACCGAGTACGCCACCGACGTTGCGAAGATGATCCAGGCGCCGATCCTCCATGTGAATGGCGATGATCCGGAAGCCGTGTTGTTCGTGACTCAGCTGGCGATTGATTACCGCATGCAGTTCAAGCGTGACGTGGTGATCGACCTGGTCTGCTACCGTCGTCGCGGCCACAACGAGGCCGACGAGCCAAGCGGCACCCAGCCTCTGATGTATCAGCAGATCACCAAACAGCGCACCACGCGTGAGCTGTACGCTGATCGTCTGACCCAGTCCGGTGTACTGGACGTTGAACGTGTTCAGGCCAAGGTCGACGAATACCGCAACGCGCTGGACAACGGTCTGCACGTAGTGAAATCGCTGGTCAAAGAGCCGAACAAAGAGCTGTTCGTGGACTGGCGTCCGTATCTGGGCCACGCCTGGACTGCGCGTCACGACACTCGCTTTGATCTGAAGACCCTGCAGGAACTGTCCGCCAAGCTGCTGGAAATTCCGGAAGGCTTCGTGGTTCAGCGTCAGGTTGCGAAGATCTACGAAGACCGTCAGAAGATGCAAGCCGGCGGCCTGCCGATCAACTGGGGTTATGCCGAAACCATGGCGTACGCAACCCTGGCGTTCGAAGGTCACCCGATCCGCATGACGGGTCAGGACATCGGCCGCGGTACGTTCTCGCACCGTCACGCTGTCCTGCACAACCAAAAGGACGCGGGTACCTACATTCCTCTGGCGCACTTGTACGACGGTCAGCCACGCTTTGACCTGTACGACTCGTTCCTGTCGGAAGAAGCGGTATTGGCTTTCGAATACGGCTACTCGACCACCACGCCGGACGCGCTGGTGATCTGGGAAGCCCAGTTCGGCGACTTCGCCAACGGTGCACAGGTTGTAATCGACCAGTTCATCACCAGTGGCGAGCACAAGTGGGGCCGTCTCTGCGGTCTGACCATGCTGTTGCCACACGGTTACGAAGGTCAGGGCCCTGAGCACAGCTCGGCACGTCTTGAGCGTTACCTGCAATTGTGTGCCGAGCACAATATTCAGGTCGCCGTTCCGACCACGCCAGCTCAGATCTACCACTTGCTGCGTCGTCAGGTGATTCGCCCACTGCGCAAGCCGTTGATCGTACTGACGCCGAAGTCGCTGCTGCGCCACAAGCTGGCCATCTCGACACTGGAAGATCTGGCCGAAGGTTCGTTCCAGACCGTGATCCCGGAAATCGATACTCTGGACCCGAAAAAGGTCGAGCGCGTTGTTCTGTGTAGCGGCAAGGTTTACTACGACCTGCTGGAAAAACGCCGTGCCGAAGGCCGTGACGATATCGCCATCGTGCGTATCGAGCAGCTGTACCCATTCCCTGAGGACGACTTGAAAGAAGTCCTGGCTCCTTATACCAACGTCAAGCATGCCGTTTGGTGTCAGGAAGAGCCGATGAACCAGGGTGCCTGGTACTGCAGCCAGCATCACTTGCGTCGTAGCATCAGCAACCTCGACAAGTCTCTCGTACTTGAGTACGCGGGCCGTGAGGCTTCTGCTGCACCTGCTTGTGGTTACGCATCGATGCACGCCGAGCAGCAGGAAAGTCTCCTGCAAGCCGCGTTTACCGTTTAATGCCTTCGCGCACCTGAAACCGAATTTAAGGAACTACAGATAATGGCTATCGAGATCAAAGCCCCCACTTTCCCGGAATCGGTTGCCGATGGCACCGTTGCCACCTGGCACAAAAAACCGGGCGACGCTGTCAAGCGCGACGATCTGATCGTTGACATCGAAACTGACAAGGTCGTACTGGAAGTTCTGGCTACTGCTGACGGCGTGCTGGGCGCAATCGTCAAGAACGAAGGCGACACCGTTCTGTCCGACGAAGTCCTGGGCTCCATCGAAGCGGGCGGCGCTGCTGCCGCTGCTCCAGCCGCCGCTGCTGCTCCAACCGCTGCAGCCGCTGCACCGGCTGCTGGTGAAGGCGAAGACGATCCTGTTGCTGCTCCAGCCGCGCGCAAGCTGGCTGAAGAAAACGGCATCAACATCGCTTCCGTTGCCGGCACCGGCAAGGGCGGTCGTGTGACCAAGGAAGACGTGGTTGCTGCTGTTGCTGCCAAGAAAGCCGCACCGGCTGCCGCACCTGCCAAGGCTGCTGCTCCTTCGGCTGCCGCTCCTGTGTTCGCCGCTGGCGACCGCATCGAGAAGCGCGTACCGATGACCCGCGTTCGTGCCACTGTGGCCAAGCGTCTGGTTGAAGCTCAGTCGAACATGGCGATGCTGACCACTTTCAACGAAGTCGACATGACCGAAGTCATGGCCCTGCGTTCGAAGTACAAGGATCTGTTCGAGAAGTCCCACAACGGCGTACGCCTGGGCTTCATGTCGTTCTTCGTGAAAGCGGCCACCGAAGCGCTGAAACGCTTCCCGGCTGTCAACGCGTCGATCGACGGCGGCGACATCGTTTACCACGGCTACGCGGACATCGGCGTTGCCGTTTCCAGCGACCGTGGCCTGGTTGTTCCGGTTCTGCGTAACGCCGAACTGATGAGCCTGGCTGAAATCGAAGGCGGCATCGCAACATTCGGCAAAAAAGCCCGTGACGGCAAACTGTCGATGGACGAGATGACCGGTGGTACCTTCACCATCACCAACGGTGGTACCTTCGGTTCGATGATGTCGACCCCGATCGTCAACCCGCCGCAGGCAGCGATTCTGGGCATGCACAACATCATCCAGCGTCCTATGGCCATCAATGGTCAGGTCGTTATCCGTCCGATGATGTACCTGGCACTGTCCTACGATCACCGTCTGATCGATGGCAAAGAAGCTGTGACCTTCCTGGTGACCATCAAGAACCTGCTGGAAGATCCGGCTCGTCTGTTGCTGGATATTTGATAGAAGCAGCTGCAAGTCTCAAGCTGCAAGCTGCGAGTAACCGCAGTTTGGCTTGAGGCTTGCGGCTTCACGCTTGCTGCAAAAAAGAGGATTTTTGAATGTCGCAGAAATTTGACGTAGTAGTGATCGGTGCTGGCCCTGGTGGCTACGTGGCTGCCATCAAGGCGGCGCAGCTGGGTCTGACCACTGCCTGCATCGAGAAGTACACCGACGCCGAAGGCAAGCAAGCCCTGGGCGGCACTTGCCTGAACGTGGGCTGCATTCCTTCCAAGGCGCTGCTGGACAGCTCCTGGAAATACAAGGAAGCGAAAGAAAGCTTCAACGTTCACGGTATCTCGACCGGCGAAGTCAAAATGGACGTCGCTGCGATGGTTGGCCGCAAGGCTGGCATCGTCAAGAACCTGACCGGCGGCGTTGCCACCCTGTTCAAGGCCAACGGCGTTACTTCGATCCAGGGCCACGGCAAACTGCTGGCTGGCAAGAAAGTCGAAGTCACCAAGCCAGACGGCTCGGTTGAAGTCATCGAAGCTGAAAACGTGATCCTGGCTCCAGGCTCGCGTCCTATCGACATTCCACCGGCTCCGGTTGATCAGAACGTCATCGTCGATTCGACCGGTGCACTGGAATTCCAAACCGTACCGAAGCGTCTGGGCGTGATCGGCGCTGGCGTGATCGGTCTGGAACTGGGTTCGGTCTGGTCGCGTCTGGGCTCTGAAGTGGTTGTCCTGGAAGCTCTGGACACTTTCCTGATGGCAGCGGACACCGCTGTTTCCAAGGAAGCGCTGAAAACCCTGACCAAACAAGGTCTGGACATCAAACTGGGCGCCCGCGTGACCGGCTCGAAAGTCAACGGCGACGAAGTCGTTGTGAACTACACCGATGCCAACGGCGAACAGACCATCACTTTCGACAAGCTGATCGTAGCCGTTGGTCGCCGTCCGGTGACCACTGATCTGCTGGCTTCCGACAGCGGCGTGACCCTCGACGAGCGCGGTTTCGTGCACGTTGACGATCACTGCGCGACCACCGTACCGGGCGTTTTCGCCATCGGTGACGTGGTTCGCGGCATGATGCTGGCTCACAAGGCATCCGAAGAAGGCATCATGGTTGTCGAGCGCATCAAGGGCCACAAAGCCCAGATGAACTATGACCTGATCCCTTCGGTTATTTATACTCACCCGGAAATCGCGTGGGTTGGCAAAACCGAGCAGGCCTTGAAAGCTGAAGGCGTTGAAGTTAACGTCGGCACCTTCCCGTTCGCCGCTTCCGGCCGTGCCATGGCCGCCAACGATACCGGTGGTTTCGTCAAGGTCATCGCTGATGCCAAGACTGACCGCGTATTGGGCGTGCACGTGATTGGTCCGAGCGCTGCAGAGCTGGTTCAGCAGGGCGCGATCGGTATGGAATTCGGCACCAGCGCTGAAGACCTGGGCATGATGGTTTTCTCCCATCCGACCCTGTCTGAAGCCTTGCACGAAGCTGCTTTGGCTGTGAATGGCGGCGCCATCCACATTGCCAACCGCAAGAAGCGTTAACAGACAATAAGAAACCACGGCGGTAACGGCCCGTCGTGAGCCTTGCGAGCAAGACTCACCGCGGAATGTCCGCTGGACGCAGTCTTGCGTAGCTCCGCTACGCAAGCAGCAGTCACAGGTGGCGCGGCACTCAAACGAGCGCAGCGCCGAATGCGCAGTACCTAACGAAGACGGTAAAAAGCATGAATCTTCACGAGTATCAGGGTAAGCAGCTGTTCGCTGAATACGGCCTGCCAGTTTCCACTGGTTACGCAGTAGACACCCCGGAAGCAGCAGCAGAAGCTTGCGACAAAATTGGCGGCAGTGAGTGGGTTGTCAAAGCCCAGGTCCACGCCGGTGGTCGCGGTAAAGCGGGCGGCGTCAAGCTGGTTCGCAGCAAAGAAGACGCCAAAGCCTTCGCACAGCAGTGGCTGGGCAAGCGTCTGGTGACTTACCAGACTGATGCCAATGGCCAGCCAGTCACCAAGATCCTGGTTGAATCGTGCACTGATATCGCTAAAGAGCTGTACCTGGGCGCTGTCGTTGACCGTTCGAGCCGTCGCATCGTGTTCATGGCTTCCACCGAAGGTGGCGTGGACATCGAGAAAATCGCTCACGACACTCCAGAAAAAATTCTCAAAGCCACTATCGATCCACTGGTTGGCGCTCAGCCATTCCAGGGTCGCGAGTTGGCATTCCAGCTGGGTCTGGAAGGCAAGCAGGTTGCTCAGTTCGCCAAGATCTTCGTAGGTCTGGCCAAACTGTTCAAGGATCACGACCTGGCTCTGCTGGAAGTGAATCCGCTGGTGATCAAGGCTGACGGCGATCTGCACTGCCTCGACGCCAAGATCAACATCGACGCCAACGCAATGTACCGTCAGCCTAAGCTGAAGACTTTCCACGATCCGTCGCAAGACGATCCGCGCGAAGCGCACGCTGCCAAGTTCGAACTGAACTACGTAGCACTGGAAGGCAACATCGGCTGCATGGTCAACGGTGCTGGCCTGGCCATGGGTACCATGGACATCGTCAACCTGCATGGCGGCAAACCAGCCAACTTCCTCGACGTAGGTGGTGGCGCTACCAAAGAACGCGTTACCGAAGCGTTCAAAATCATTCTGTCCGACACCAACGTCGCTGCAGTACTGGTTAACATCTTCGGCGGCATCGTTCGTTGCGACATGATTGCCGAAGGCATCATCGGTGCAGTGAAAGAAGTCGGCGTGAAAATCCCGGTTGTTGTTCGCCTTGAAGGTAACAACGCTGAGCTGGGCGCTAAAGTACTGGCAGAAAGCGGTTTGAACATCATCGCTGCTACCAGCCTGACCGACGCTGCTCAACAAGTTGTCAAAGCTGCGGAGGGCAAATAATGAGCGTCCTGATCAATAAAGACACCAAAGTTATCTGCCAGGGTATTACCGGTTCGCAAGGTAGTTTCCACACCCAGCAAGCCATCGAATACGGCACCAAGATGGTTGGCGGCGTAACTCCAGGCAAAGGCGGCACCGAGCACCTGGGTCTGCCAGTGTTCAACACCGTTAAAGACGCAGTAGCGGCCACTGGCGCTACCGCCAGCGTGATCTACGTTCCGGCTCCTTTCTGCAAAGATTCGATCCTGGAAGCTGCTTTCGGCGGCATCAAGCTGATCGTCTGCATCACCGAAGGCATTCCTACCCTGGACATGCTGGATGCCAAAGTAGTTTGCGACGATCTGGGCATTGTCCTGATCGGCCCTAACTGCCCAGGTGTGATCACTCCGGGCGAGTGCAAGATCGGCATCATGCCAGGTCACATTCACTTGCCAGGCAAGGTCGGTATCGTTTCGCGTTCCGGCACCCTGACCTACGAAGCTGTTAAGCAGACCACTGACGCCGGTTTCGGTCAGTCGACTTGCGTCGGCATCGGTGGTGACCCGATCCCGGGTTCGAACTTCATCGACATCCTGAAGCTGTTCCAGGAAGACCCGAAGACCGAAGCGATCGTAATGATCGGTGAGATCGGCGGTTCGGCTGAAGAAGAAGCGGCTGCCTACATCAAGGCACACGTGACCAAGCCGGTTGTTTCCTACATCGCTGGTGTGACTGCTCCTCCGGGCAAGCGCATGGGCCATGCTGGCGCAATCATCTCTGGCGGCAAAGGCACTGCAGACGAGAAATTCGCTGCACTGCAAGACGCAGGCGTTAAAACCGTGCGTTCGCTGGCAGACATCGGCAAGGCCCTGGCCGAGCTGACTGGTTGGGCTGTCAAGTAAGCCTCGCGCTTAGCTGACGCTTCACCAAACAAAGGCCACCTTCGGGTGGCCTTTGTCGTTTCTGCAATATGGAGTTTTGCAAAGGATTTTTGTGGCGAGGGGATTTATCCCCGTTGGGCTGCGAAGCGGCCCCATTGAAAACGACAGCGTCGAGTCAGGTATTCCCCATTCGAGTTCTTGGGGGCTGCTGCGCAGCCCAACGGGGATAAATCCCCTCGCCACAGGTTTTCTGTTGTGAATACAGGTTCCGGTTATGAAAAATAGATACGTAAACGCGACACAGAAACGTCGCGTATCGGATAGTTCGCCCTCTAACAGTGCGTTTGTAAGCCAAATTCGTTAGGCTAGCAGCCATTTTTGCGTCTGCCGCCCACAAGGCATGCAACGCGCTTTAAGGGTCAGTCCCATACGGATCGACAGCATTTCCCTAATTACACAGGGCAATCCCCCTCTAAATTCCGATTCAGTAGTGTGGTATTACCTTAATGAAAGTTTTGAAAGGTCAGGACATCCTGGCACTTGGCTTTATGACATTTGCCCTGTTCGTCGGGGCTGGCAACATTATCTTCCCGCCTATCGTTGGCTTGCAGGCCGGACCTCACGTCTGGATGGCCGCGCTGGGCTTCCTGATCACCGCAGTGGGTCTGCCGGTGATCACCGTCGTTGCACTGGCCAAGGTCGGTGGGGCGATGGACGCGCTGAGCAGTCCGATCGGTAAAGTCGCCGGCGGCATTCTTGCGGCTGCGTGCTACCTGGCGGTCGGTCCGTTGTTCGCCACCCCGCGTACCGCGACCGTATCGTTTGAAGTAGGCCTGGCGCCGCTGACCGGCGAAAGCCCGCTGGCGCTGTTCCTCTACAGCTCGGTTTACTTCCTGCTGGTGTTCTTCATCTCGCTCTACCCTGGGCGTTTGCTGGACACCGTCGGCCGCTTCCTCGCGCCGCTGAAGATCATCGCGCTGGCAGTGCTCGGTATCGCTGCATTCGCCTTGCCGGCGGGTGACATCGGCCAGGGCACGCCGGAATACGTCGCGGCGCCGTTCTCGCAGGGTTTCATCAATGGTTACCTGACCATGGATACCCTTGGCGCGCTGGTGTTCGGTATCGTCATCGTTAACGCGATCCGCTCCCGTGGCGTCGAGTCGCCGAAGTTGATCACCCGCTACGCGATCATTGCGGGCTTGATCGCTGGTGTCGGTCTGGCGCTGGTGTACATCAGCCTGTTCCGCCTCGGTTCGGGCAGCCATGAAGTGGCCGTCGGTGCAACCAACGGCGCGGCGGTATTGCACGCTTACGTGCAACACACCTTCGGTTCGCTGGGCAGCGGTTTCCTTGCCGTGCTGATCTCGCTGGCGTGCCTGGTAACGGCTGTCGGTCTGACCTGTGCCTGTGCCGAGTACTTCAGCCGTGTGCTGCCACTGTCCTACAAGACTCTGGTGATCATTCTGGCGGCGTTCTCGCTGCTGGTGTCCAACCTGGGCCTGACCAAGCTGATCGCCTTCTCCATCCCGGTGCTGACGGCGATCTACCCGCCATGCATCGTTCTGGTCGCGCTGAGCTTCTGCAAAGACTTCTGGCACGAACACGGTCGTATTCTCGGCCCAGTGATGCTGGTGTCGTTCCTGTTCGGCGGCATCGATGCGCTGAAAGGCGCCGGTCTGGCCGACTGGCTGCCAACGCAACTGTCGCACCTGCCGCTGAGCGAGCAGGGCCTGGCGTGGCTGGTGCCATGCGTGATGACCCTGGTGGTTGCAGTGGTTTGCGATCGCCTGCTGGGCAAGCGCAGCGAAGCCGTTGCCTGAGGTTGGCTGACCCGCCACAAGCGGGTCTTCAGCGCTTAAACAGAAATGCCCCGTATCAAACGATACGGGGCATTTTTTATGCGCGTCAGGCAGTGTCTTTTTCCCTGAGCTAACGTCGAAGGGTTGCATCGCTTTTTGTAGGAGCAGAGCTTGCTCGCGAAAGCGATCTGACATTCAACATTGATGTCGACAGAAACGCCGCTTTCGCGAGCAAGCTTTGCTCCTACAGGTCACGTATTCAAAGGAATTGCATGTCGTTCATCCAAGCCAATCTGGTCCACCTGCTCGCCGCCTGCTGGTTTGTCATCTGCTGGGGCGGTTACACCCGCTATGCCACCTGGAAGGGCCGTGATACCGCGTGCCTGGCCAGCGTGCTGCACCTGTACCGCGAAGACTGGATGCGCCGCATGCTGCTGCGTGATAACCGCATTGCCGACGCCAGCGTGATCGGCAATCTTGAGCGCAATGCCTCGTTTTTCGCTTCCAGCACGTTGATCATCCTCGCCGGTATTCTCACCGTCCTTGGTGCTTCCGAGCGCGCGGTGTCATTGCTCGCGGATATCCCGATGGTGCAGCAGGCATCGCAGGGCATGTCGGAGATCAAACTGCTGTGCCTGGCGATGGTGTTTGTCTACGCCTTCTTCACGTTCAGTTGGTGCATGCGCCAGTACAATTTTGCGGCGGTACTGGTCGGTTCGGCGCCGATGATCGGTGAGCGCCATGTCTCCGAGCAGGAGCGCAAGGCGTTTGCTGCACGCGCGGCGCGGGTGATTTCGATGGCGGCCAACCAGTTCAACTTCGGCCTGCGCTCTTACTACTTCGGCATGACCATGCTGGCGTGGTTCGTCAGCCCGTGGTTGTTCATGTTACTGAGCGCGGGTGTGGTGCTGGTCCTTTACCGTCGCGAGTTTCATTCCGACGTTCTCGATGTAATGGTCTATACCCCTACAGAGGCGCCTATCCCCGAGGCGAACAAAGAGGTCGTTTGATGAGTATTCCGTTCTGGTGTGTGTTTATCAGTGCGCTGCTGATTTATATCGCGCGCATGCCCGTGGCCAAGGCCATGAAAGAGCAGGGTGGTTACAACAATCACCTGCCACGTCAGCAGCAGGCGCAACTGACCGGTTACGGCGCACGGGCGCTGGCGGCTCACCAGAACAGCATCGAGGCATTTATCCTGTTTGCGGTGGGTGTGCTGATGGCGCACACCACGCAAACCCAAGGATGGTTGATCGATGCCTTGGCGATCATTTTCGTCATCGCGCGGATTGTCTACTTGTGGTTCTACCTGGCGGATATACCAAAGCTGCGCAGTTTGGTCTGGCTGGTCGGCTTAGTGTGTTCGTTGTTGCTAATGATTAGTCCGACTTTTAGAACAGTTTTGCTCTAAGGCGGGATGACCGAAAAATCACAGGCAAAAGAAAACCCGCACTTGGCGGGTTTTCTTTTCTCTGCATCAAGAGGCAAATTATTGCTTCTTGGCAGCTTCGTCTTGTGCAGCCTGGTTCGATTCAGCCTGAGCTTTGGCAGCTTCGGCGTTTTCTTTTGCGGCGTCGTTCACTTTATCCTGAGCTTTGTTCATGTCTTGCTGAGCTTGTTCAGCATGTTGGTTTGCATCTTGAGCTTTGTCCTCGGATTTTTTATCGCAGGCAGCGAGACCGAGGGAAGCGGTCAACATCAAGGCAATAGCTAAAGTCTTACGCATGGGGTGTTTCTCCTTATGGAAAATAACTACTGGCCTTAAGAACGTTGCCCTCAAGGTTAAGTTCCTCATTTCTTTCAGATATATAAGTTTGTTTTTCAACGGAACTTTTGCTGTGTTTGTCACTACTGGCCAAAGGCTCTAACGCGAGTAATTATCAAATGACCGAGAACCCCGTTTTTGAGCGTGCGACGCGATTTCTTTCGGCGTTGCGTCACTGTCAGGTACTCGGTTTGCGGGTGCATAGCGCCTCCAGCGAAGGGCTGACAGTGATCTTGCCGTACAGCGAAAAAATCGTTGGCAACCCACAAACCGGCGTCATTCACGGCGGGGCCATCACCTCGTTGATGGACACCGCCTGCGGGATGTCGACGTTGTGCGTGCTGGCGGAATTCGAGGTCTGCCCAACCCTCGATCTGCGCATCGACTACATGCACGCTGCCGAACCGAATAAAGACGTTTACGGCTTCGCCCAGTGCTACCGGGTCACGACGGATGTGATCTTCGCCCGGGGTTTTGCCTACCAGGACGATCCCGAGCAGCCAATCGCCCATGTCGTTGGCACGTTCATGCGTATGGGCAAAGGCCTCAAAGGCACCAAAGGTTTCGGCGGCGTGGTCAAGGGAGAAGGCTCGTGAGTGATGATCTCAAGGAACAACTGCAACAGGCTCACGCTCAGGGCGACTATGCACCGCTGCTGAAACTGATTCCGTACGCCGGCTTAATCGGTATTGAGTGCTCGCGGGTCGGTGATGAACTGTTGTTCAAGCTGCCGGCGAACAAAGACAACATTGGTAACCCCTTATTGCCGGCGATTCACGGCGGGGTGATTGCCGGGTTCATGGAACTGGCAGCGGCCCTGCATCTGTTGATCTTCACGGGTGCGCCAGGGGTGCCGAAGATCATCGACTTCTCTCTCGATTACCTGCGTGCCGGCCAGTTTCGCGACACTTGGGCCAAATGTCAGGTCTGCCGCCAGGGACGGCGCGTCGCCAACGTCGCCATTACGGCTTGGCAAAGCACCGAGGGCGAACCGATTGCGACAGCCCGTGCGCACTTCAAAATCGATGAGCCCTTGAAATCCTGAACAGCGCCCCCAACTCTGATGACAACCCGCCGCCGACCATTTCGGGTCGCGGCCACTGCCATCTGATTGGAGTTTGATGACCATGAGTGTGGAAACTCAAAAGGAAACCCTGGGCTTCCAGACCGAGGTAAAGCAGCTGCTGCACCTCATGATCCATTCGCTGTATTCCAACAAGGAAATTTTCCTTCGCGAATTGATCTCGAACGCCTCTGACGCTGTCGACAAGCTGCGCTTCGAAGCCCTGGCCAAGCCTGAGTTGCTCGAAGGTGGTGCAGATCTGAAAATCCGCGTGAGCTTCGACAAGGACGCCAAGACCGTCACCCTCGAAGACAACGGTATCGGCATGAACCGTGACGATGTGATCACCCACCTGGGGACCATCGCCAAGTCGGGCACCGCCGATTTCATGAAGAATCTCTCGGGCGATCAGAAGAAGGATTCGCACCTGATCGGTCAGTTCGGTGTGGGCTTCTACTCGGCGTTCATCGTTGCCGACCAGGTTGACGTGTACAGCCGTCGTGCCGGCACTCCAGCCAGCGAAGGCGTGCACTGGTCGTCGAAAGGCGAGGGCGAGTTCGAAGTTGCCAACATCGACAAGCCAGAGCGCGGCACCCGTATCGTTCTGCACCTGAAAGCGGCTGAAGACGAATTCGCCGATGGCTGGCGTCTGCGCAACATCATCAAGAAGTACTCCGACCACATCGCGCTACCGATCGAGCTGCCGAAAGAAGCGGCCGCAGCTGAAGGTGAAGAAGCTCCAGCCGTTGAATGGGAAACCGTCAACCGCGCCAGCGCGCTGTGGACCCGTCCTCGCACTGAAGTGAAGGATGAGGAATATCAGGAGTTCTACAAGCACATCGCCCACGACTTTGAAAACCCGCTGGCCTGGAGCCACAACAAAGTCGAAGGCAAGCTCGAATACAGCTCGCTGCTGTACGTGCCGGCCCGCGCACCGTTCGACCTGTACCAGCGCGAAGCGCCGAAAGGCCTGAAGCTGTACGTGCAACGTGTGTTCGTGATGGATCAGGCCGAGTCTTTCCTGCCGTTGTACCTGCGCTTCATCAAAGGCGTGGTCGATTCCAACGACCTGTCGCTGAACGTGTCGCGGGAAATCCTGCAGAAAGACCCGATCATCGATTCGATGAAGACCGCGCTGACCAAGCGCGTGCTCGACATGCTGGAAAAACTGGCGAAGAACGAGCCTGAGCAATACAAGGGCTTCTGGAAAAACTTCGGTCAGGTCATGAAAGAAGGCCCGGCAGAAGATTTCGCCAACAAAGAGAAAATTGCCGGTTTGCTGCGTTTCGCATCGACCAATGGCGACGACGGCGAGCAGATCGTTGGTCTGGCCGACTACCTGGCGCGTGCCAAGGAAGGTCAGGACAAGATCTACTACCTGACCGGCGAAACCTACGCGCAGGTCAAGAACAGCCCGCACCTGGAAGTCTTCCGCAAGAAAGGCATCGAAGTGCTGCTGCTGACCGACCGCATCGACGAGTGGCTGATGAGCTACCTCAGCGAGTTCGACGGCAAGAGCTTTGTCGACGTGGCGCGCGGTGACCTCGATCTGGGCAACCTGGACTCGGAAGAGGACAAGAAAGCCGCAGAGGAAGTCGCCAAGTCCAAAGAAGGTCTGGTTGAGCGTCTGAAAACCGCACTGGGCGATTCCGTGGCGGAAGTCCGCGTATCGCATCGTCTGACCGATTCGCCGGCCATTCTGGCCATCGGCGAGCAGGACCTGGGTCTGCAAATGCGTCAGATCCTCGAAGCCAGCGGTCAGAAAGTGCCGGATTCGAAGCCAATCTTCGAGTTCAACCCAAGCCACCCGCTGATCGAGAAACTCGACGGCGAGCAGAGCGAAGAGCGTTTTGGCGACCTGTCGCACATCCTCTTCGATCAGGCCGCACTCGCGGCCGGCGACAGCTTGAAAGACCCGGCGGCTTACGTGCGCCGACTGAACAAGCTGCTGGTTGAACTGTCGGTTTAATCAAGTTGCATAAAAACCCGCTTCGGCGGGTTTTTTCATTCTGGTGTTTAACCAATCAGGAGTCAGAAATGAGCCAAATCACTGTACGTTCCGTGGTCTATCAGATTGATGGCCAGCCTTATGAAGGTCGTCTGGCGTTCGATGCCGAGCACAAAGGCGCGCGTCCGGGTTTGTTGATGGCGCCGAACTGGATGGGCGTTAGCGCCGGTGCCGAAGATATCGCCAAGTCGGTGGCGGCCAAGGGTTACGTGGTGCTGATTGCTGACGTTTACGGTCAGGCCGTGCGCCCGCAGAACGGCGATGAGGCTGGCGCGGCGATGATGCCGCTGAAGAACGATCGCGCACTGCTGCGCACGCGTATGCAAGCGGCGTTCGAGCAGTTGCAGAAGCAGGGCGAGGCGGCGGTTGATACTTCGAAGCTGGCGGTGTTTGGTTTCTGCTTCGGCGGTTGCTGTGCGCTGGATCTGGCCCGTACGGGCGCGCCGGTTAAAGCGGCTGTGTCGTTCCACGGCACATTGGACTCACCGAATCCGGCCGATGCAAAGAACATCAAAGGCTCGGTGCTGGTGCTGCACGGTGCTTCCGATCCATTGGTGCCGAAAGAGCAACTGCCGGCATTTGAAGACGAAATGAATGCGGCGAACGTCGATTGGCAATTGCTGAGCTACGGCGGTGCGGTGCATTCGTTTACTGATCCGCATGCGAATGTGCCGGGCAAGATGATGTATGACGAGAAGACCGCCAAGCGCGCATTCAAGTCGATGCATGATTTGCTGGATGAAGTGTTCAAGGGCTGATTCTGGTGACCGGCGCCTATTCTGTGGTGCCTGACCTGGCCTCATCGCGAGCAGGCTCACTCCTACAGTTGGAATGCGTTCCCCTGTAGGAGTGAGCCTGCTCGCGATGGCGATTTTTCAGGCGATACAAATCTCAGGGCAATTCAATCCGCTCAATTTCCCCCAGCACCGTCGGCCAATCCCCGGCCGCCCACTTGCGCCGCGCCTCATCGATCGCCGCCGGATCGCTCGCAACAAAATTCCAGTTGATCCGCCGAGGCCCGTCCAGCGGCGCACCGCCAAACACCACGGCGTGCACATCGCTCTCGGCAAACAGGCTCATTTCTTCCCCGGCCGGCAACACCACCAGCGCGTGCGGCTCAATCGTTTCGCCATTCAGCTGTGCATCACCACTCAACACATACACCGCACGTTCCTGATGCTCGGTCGGAATCAGTAGCGTGGTCGCCGTCTGCATCTGCACTTCGGCATACAGCGTAGGAGAAAGCACCGGCACCGGCGATTCCAGGCAAAAGCCTGACCCGGCAATCATGCGGATCTGTACGCCAAGGTTATCGCTGACCGGCAATGTTGCAGCGGGGTGGTGGCTGTAATGTCCCGGGCCTTGCTCATGATCCTTGGGCGAAGCCAGCCAGATCTGCAAGCCGTGCATTGTGAAGCTCTGGTCCCACAATGGTTTCGGCGTGCGCTCGACGTGCGCGATGGCGCTGCCGGCGGTCATCCAGCTGACATCGCCGGCATTGACCACCTGATCGGAGCCGAGGCTGTCCTTGTGCTGAATCTGCCCATCAAACAGATAGGTGAGGGTCGACAGGCCGATGTGCGGATGCTGTCGGATGTTCATGCCTTTGCCTGTCGGATAAACCGTCTCGAGCATGTGATCAAAAAACACGAAAGGCCCGACACTGCGGCATTTGGCTGACGGCAGCGGGCGCAGAATCGGTTGGCCCTCAACGTCTTCGGCGCGCGGGCGGATGATCAGAGGTTGCGTGTGCATGGTGCATTCCAGGCTGAGCGGGTGATGCCAGAAGCATAACCCGCCGCTGGCGCTGTAGTGATTACTGGCTGTCAAAGCCCTGTGGGGCGTGGGTTTCGATGCTGACTTCGCTGGTGGTCATCAGCTTGTGGATCGGGCAACGGTCGGCAACGCGCAGCAGTTCTTCGCGCTGAGCGTCAGTCAGCACGCCTTTAAGGGTCAGGGTGACGTGCAGGACGTATTTGCCTTTCTGCTCTTCGCTGTTGTCGCGTTTGACCTCGACACCCACGCCCGTCAGCGGGATGTCTTTCTTCTTCGCGTACATCTTCAGGGTCAGGGCCTTGCAGGCGCCGAGGGCGGCGTCGAAGTAATCGTGCGGCTCGGGTGCCGAGCCTTCGCCGCCGGCAGAGGCCGGTACGTCGGCAAATAATTCGAGGTCATCGATTTTTACAGAGTGACGAAAACCTTCAGCGGAGACGGTATTGACGGTGACAGTCATGTGAACCTCACGGGCAGTAGGAAAAGTCGTTCGATCTAAAAAGACCTTGCAGTTATAGAGCATTCCCGCCGGCACGCGTTCCACTTTCCTGCGGGATGAACCCTTGTTGTCACGCTGAGGTCTAGGCTATGCCTACTTCCCGGAGATTAATTGTGTGCCTGTATCGTTTGAGTCTCGCCTGCCTCCTGGCATTCGCCAGCACTGCCAGCGCCCGCGAATACACCTACAGTGACGCGCACCTGCATTACGTGGATTTTTTCCAGGAAACCGCCGGTATGGCGAAATTGCTCACAGCCATGCAGGAAAGCTCCGTCGAGCATGTGATGATTTCCGGCATTCCCGTCGCGAAGAAATGGCACGAAGACGAACCCAAGCGTCCGCGTTATTACGCCGGTGACGACGCCGATGCCTATTGGTACAGCGCCACCGACGTGATCGTTGCCGATGCGGTGCAAAAGCTGACGCCTGAACAACGCGTGTACTTTCATCCGTTCCTGTCAGGCTTCAACCCCAACGACAAGAACTCCGCCGCGCATATCCAGCGCATGCTCGAGCTGTATCCGGGGCTTTGGCAGGGTATCGGCGAGGTGTTCACCCGGCATGACGACCTGACGGCGCTGACCTCCGGTGACACGCCGCGCGCCAATAACGAGGCGATGACCAAGATCTATCACTTGGCAGCGGAAAATGATCTGCCGGTGATGCTGCATTCCAACATCACCTCCAAGCGTGAGAGAAATCCGCTTTACCTGAGGGAAATCGAAGAGCCGCTGCGCAATCATCCACACACGCGATTCATTTGGGCTCACGCCGGGACCAGCGCCGAGATTCATCGGCATCAAACACAGCTGAAGTTTTTGCTGCCCACGCTGACACGCCTGCTTGAGGCGTATCCCAACCTGTTTGTCGACCTTTCCTGGAGCATGCTCACCCCATACCTGCTGGACGAGCAGGGCAAGCCCCGTTCGGAGTGGTTAGCGCTGGTGGAGAAATACCCGCAGCGCTTCATGCTCGGCTCGGACGTGGTAGGGCGTTTCAATAAGCTGGGGGAGGAGATGCGCAGCTTCAAGCCATTCCTTGATGCATTGCCCGAAGACGTCGCTCGTAAAGTCGCGCGGGACAACTTCCTGGCGATCTTGCCGCGAACAGAGCTAAAGTCCGGCAAAACCCGCTGAATCGTTAATGCCGACGGTTCGAAGTATCAAGGCCTTTTGATATCAGCTTTTGGTCTTACACAAATTTTCGTCGGGCCGATACCTTCTAGAGCAACCAGCTGCAGGGTTGATGCAGCGCTTTTGGAAGGAACCAGAGCCATGAGTATCCGTAGTCTCAATATTGCCCCGCGCGCCGGCCTCGGTTTTGGCCTGTTGGCGCTCATGGTGTTTGCTCTCGGGGCGTTTGCCCTGCTGCAAATGTCGAACATGCGCGCCCAGTCTGACGAGGTCGATAAAAATTGGCTGCCCAGTGTGATGGCGGTCGGCGAGATGAGTCAGGACATGCTGCGCTTGCGCGCCCTGACCATGCGCCTGTTGCTCAATCGCGATCCGCAGGCGCTTGAGCAGAATGTCACCAAGCTCAACGAACTGCGCGGTGTGCTCAGCGAAGCCCAGCAGCGTTACGACGTGCTGATCGTGTTGCCCGAGGAACGCAAGCTGTTTGATCGCTTCAAGGTCGCCGAGCACCAATATCTGGAGCTTCAGGCGCAGGTCATGCAGTTGTCTGCGCAGAATCGCGTCGAGGACGCGGCGGCGATTCTCAATGGCCAGATGAGCCCGTTGGCCGATGAAATCGCGGTGGTCCTGCGCGAACTGGTCGAGATGAATAAGCACAACGCCAACCTCGCCACTGAAGCGGCACGGCTGGTGTTCATCAATTCGCGAGTGTGGGTCGGGGTAATGATCGGCGTTACCGCGCTGATCACCATTGGTCTGGCGCTACTCCTGACTCGAAGCATTGTGTTGCCGTTGGCGCAGTCACTGGGTGTGGCGGAAGTGGTCGCAGGTGGCGATCTGACCGGCGATATCGACATCAGTGGCAAGGATGAGCCGGCGCGACTGCTGTACGCACTCAAGAGCATGCAGCACAACCTGCGTGACACGATTCGGCAAATCTCGGAGTCCTCCAGTCAATTGGCCTCGGCCTCGGAAGAGCTGAGTTGCGTCACCGAAGATGCCACTCGCGGCTTGCATCAGCAGAGCCTGGAGATCGAGCAGGCCGCCACAGCGGTCAATCAGATGACGGCGGCGGTGGAAGAGGTGGCCAGCAACGCGGTGGCGACTTCCGAAGCTTCGCGTGAATCTGATCGCATTGCCCAGCATGGTCGTGAGCAGGTGCAGCAGACCGTGTCGTCGATCGAGTTTCTTGCCGAAGACGTGACCAATAACGCGTCCCTGGTTGAAGATCTGGCGGACAAGGTTCATGGCATCAGCAAAGTGCTCGACGTGATCCGCTCGATTGCCGAGCAAACCAATTTGCTGGCGTTGAACGCGGCGATTGAAGCGGCCCGCGCTGGCGATGCCGGGCGCGGATTTGCGGTGGTTGCGGACGAAGTACGGGCATTGGCCCATCGTACGCAACAGTCGACTCAGGAAATCGAGCAGATGATCGGTGGCATTCAGCAAGGCACCGATTCGGCGGTCAGTTCGATGCAGCAGAGCAATGTGCGGGCACGTTCGACGCTGGAGCTGGCCAAGGCTGCCGGTACGGCGCTGGAGGAGATTGCTTCGGCGTTTACCCTGATCAACGAGCGCAACCTGGTGATCGCCAGCGCGTCGGAAGAGCAGGCGGCGGTGGCGCGGGAGGTGGATCGTAATCTGATGAACATTCGTGATCTGGCCATGCAGACGTCGGCGGGTGCCAATCAGACCAGTGCGGCGAGCCAGGAGTTGTCACGGCTGGCGGTGGATTTGAACAGCATGGTTGCCAAATTCTCGGTCTGAGTTGGCTTTCTGAGCTGTAATTGCTCTTTGTGGGAGCGAGCCTGCTCGCGAAGGCGTCCGTTCGGTCAAATTTTTCATTTGGCTGGCACTCCGCTTTCGCGAGCAGGCTCGCTCCCACAGGGGGATTGGTGTCGTTGCAGAAAACGCAGGCAATAAAAAGCCCCGCATCTGCGGGGCTTTTCACATCTGTCGGATCAGCTGCCTTTGACAGCCTTGCCGTTGACCGTGCCGTCCTGGAGCATGATGTTGTACTCCTTGCCGTCGGTTTCAACCTGTTGCAGGCGGACCAGCAAGTAATCCCAATCCTTGGCGAACCAGAGGACGGTGATGCGTTTGCTTTGTGTCGGGTCGCGCACGCGCTCGACTTTGATCGCATCGATCTTGCCAGCCTTGGTATCGACTTTTTCCGAACCCAGCACGCGGAAGTCATAGGTATCGACTTCGCCATCATCGACCACTTGGTAGCTCATGGTCTTCTTGCCGGCAGCGACGTCATGCTGCAGCGCCAGTTGATAGGTGGATTTGTCGACCATGCCACGGTTCAGCGGGATTTTCACCGCGTCCCCACGGTCGGTGCCGGTGACCATTTTGCTGTTCCAGTCGAAATCCAGATCAGCCTTCTTGGCCTTGCCCAGACCACCACGTTCGAAGTGATAGGACTGTGGCAGCAAAGTGTCCTTGTCCAGGGTCAGGGTGCTTTCTTCAGTCAGGCTGGCGATCATCATCGAGGCCTTGAAGCTGAGTTTCCAGACGCCGTTGGCTTCCTTGGTCAGGCTGCGTTCAGCGGTGCCGCTCATGGGCAACTGCTTCCAGTCGGCGGTGTAGCTGGCGGAGAACGGTTGAAGGTCCGCTGCCTGCGCGAAAGGCAGGGCGAGCAGAGCGCAAGCGAAGAGCAGGGCGCGACGCATAATATCTCCTAGTTTCGAATCAAGTGGCCGCTGGCCGCGAGTAACTGGCCATCCAGTAAAGCACCTTGCTCACCGAGTGCCAGCCTGCCTTCGGCAAACCAGCGTACTGCCATCGGGTAGATCAGGTGTTCCTGAACATGCACTCGCTGCGCCAGACTCTGCGGCGTGTCGTGCAACTCTACCGGTAATACTGCCTGTACGACCAGTGGTCCGCCATCGAGTTCCTCGGTGACGAAGTGTACGGAGCAGCCGTGTTCCGTGTCGCCGGCCTCCAGCGCGCGCTGATGAGTGTGTAACCCTTTGTATTTGGGCAGCAGCGACGGATGGATGTTGAGCAGGCGCCCTTGGTAGTGGCGAACGAAATCAGCGCTGAGGATGCGCATGAAGCCGGCCAGTACCACGAGTTTCGGATTGAATTCGTCGATCAGTTCGATCAGAGCAGCATCGAAGGCCTCGCGACCTTCGAATGCCTTGTGATCCAGCGAGCGGGTGGCGATACCCGCATCACTGGCGCGTTGCAGGCCGTAGGCGTCGGCGCGGTTGGAAATCACCGCAGCGATGCGGACCGGGCTGTCGCCGGTCCGCGTGCTGTCGATCAAGGCCTGCAAGTTACTGCCGGTGCCGGACAACAGCACCACGACATCACAGGTTGCGGACATTAATGAGCCTTAAGGTTCTGCAGATCAACCTGAGCAGCGCCTTCGGCAGCGGCAGCGATCTGGCCGATGACCCAAGGCTGTTCGCCAGCGTCACGCAGAGTGTTCAGTGCTACTTCAACGTGCTCCTGAGCCACGCAGATGACCATGCCGACGCCGCAGTTCAGCACGCGGTGCATCTCGGTTTCGTCAACGTTGCCTTGCTCTTGCAGCCAGTCGAACACGGCCGGGCGAGTCCAGCTGGCCACGTCAACAACAGCCTGAGCGCCTTTTGGCAGTACGCGCGGGATGTTGTCGAGCAGGCCGCCACCAGTGATGTGGGCCATGGCTTTGACGGCGCCGGTGTCTTTGATCAGCTTGAGCAGCGGCTTCACGTAGATGCGGGTCGGTGCCATCAGCAGGTCGGTCAGCGGTTTGCCGTCGAGCTGGATGTTTTCGATGTCGGCACCGGATACTTCGATGATCTTGCGGATCAGCGAGTAGCCGTTGGAGTGCGGGCCGGACGATGGCAGGGCGATCAGGGCGTCACCGGTGGCGACTTTCGAGCCGTCGATGATTTCCGATTTTTCCACGACGCCGACGCAGAAGCCGGCCAGGTCGTAGTCTTCGCCTTCGTACATGCCAGGCATTTCAGCAGTTTCGCCGCCGACCAGCGAGCAGCCGGACAGTTCGCAGCCAGCGCCGATGCCGGTTACAACCTGAGTCGCGGTTTCAACGTTGAGTTTGCCGGTGGCGTAGTAGTCAAGGAAGAACAGTGGCTCGGCGCCGCACACCACCAGATCGTTGACGCACATGGCGACCAGGTCGATGCCGATGCTGTCGTGCTTGTTCAGGTTCAGCGCCAGACGCAGCTTGGTGCCAACGCCGTCGGTGCCGGAAACCAGCACTGGCTGCTTGTAGCCGGCCGGGATTTCGCAGAGGGCGCCGAAACCGCCCAGGCCGCCCATGACTTCCGGGCGCGCAGTGCGCTTGGCGACGCTCTTGATGCGTTCGACCAATGCTTCACCGGCGTCGATGTCTACACCGGCGTCCTTGTAGCTCAGGGAGGGTTGCTTGCTCATGATCCAGGCCTTTAGGGGAGGGGATTCAGGGGTAACGACCGAGTTCAGCGGGAACATCGAAATCGAGAGGGCGATGGCCTAACGCGCGTTTCGAGGTGCCCGGCTGTTGCCGGTCTGCGAAGGCGCGCGATTTTATCAGGCTTGAGGGGCAGCGGCCATCCTCGCACCGACGGGCAGGGCCATATCAGCGGAAATTTTTTGCAATTGAGCGACGTGGGTGCCTGTATAAGGTGTGGCAATTAACCGTCTATCGTTATCACTGTGCAAAAACTTATCGCCGCCGTGTGAATGTTTTGCAACGGCCGAGGGTCACAGCCTTGCTCAACCGGTTCACGCGGCCTGTTCCAGCCGCTCCTGTCGACGGGAATTTTCCATGCGTTTTTGTAAATTGTTGTTTATGGGCTGTTTGTCTGTGGTCAGCCTGGCGAGTCATGCCGAAAACCTCAAAGGCCTTTATCAAGTGCGTGAGCCGGTCCACGGTCAGGCACCGGAAGAACGTGATCGCGCCACTCAGGCGGCGCTCGATACGCTGGTGCTACGCCTGACCGGCGATCCGAAAGCCCCGCAGAACCCGGGGTTGGCGGCGATTCGCAAGGATCCGCAGCAGATCATCAGTCAGTTCGGCTTTGATGCCGGACCGCCGGAAGTGCTCAAGGTCGATTTCGATCCGACGACCACCGAGCAGGCATTGCGCCGCGCCGGGTTGTCGCTGTGGGGTGCCAGTCGTCCGTCGATCCTGAGCTGGTGGCTCAACGATTCGACTGAAGGTTCGAGTCTGGTCGGTGATGGCCAGGCCGCTGCGGCACCTCTGCGTGCAGCGGCGCAACATCGCGGCTTGCCGTTGCGTTTGCCGCTGGCGGATTTGAGCGAGCAACTGGTGGCCACGGCGCCCGCGCTCGAGGGCACGGACCCTGCGCCATTGCGCGGCGCTTCGGAGCGCTACAACGCGGATGCCTTGCTTGCCGTGCATGCTCGCGAAGAAGGCGGGCAGTGGCAGGCCAAATGGCATCTGTGGCTGGGCGATCAAAAAGAGGCAGGCAGCGTGCAGGGCGCCGATCAGGCTGCCGTAGCCGACGCGGTGATGCTCGCGGTGGCCGAGCGCTTGGCGCCACGTTTTGTCGCCAAGCCTGGCGTTTCGGGTCAGCAGACTCTGGAAGTGCAGGGCATGAATCTTGAGCATTACGCAACGCTGTTGCGGTTACTCGAACCGTTCGGCGTGCGTCTGCAAAGTGTCGATGGCGATCGCATCGTGTATCGGGTCAATGGCAGTGCCGATCAGATGCGCGCGCAGTTGTCGCTGGCGAAGTTGCAGGAGCTGCCGCCCGAGGCACCGACCCCGATCGATGCGCCGCAGCCTGCGGTTGCCGGTGCAGCACCTGTTGCGGCGCCAGCCCCGACACCTGCGGCGCCGTCGTTGCGGTTTCGCTGGTAAGTCTTTCCTTATATAGAAGCAGCAGGAGTGGTACATGGCAGATACGCGGCGTTGGTTCTGGCTCGGTGGGGTAGTCCTGCTTTGCGCGTTTGTATGGTTGCTGCACCCGATCCTCACGCCGTTTCTGGTGGCGCTGCTGCTGGCCTATCTGTTCGATCCACTGGTGGATCGCCTGGAGCGGCTCGGTCTGTCGCGCACTTGGGGCGTGATTGCAGTGTTTGCCTTGTTCACCCTCATCGTTACCGCTCTGTTGCTGGTGCTGGTACCGATGCTCGCCAAGCAATTGGTGCGCCTGTATGAGCTGGCCCCGCAAATGCTCGACTGGTTGCAGCATACGGCGCTGCCGTGGGCTCAGGCCAAGCTGGGGTTGTCGGATGGCTTCTGGAAGTTCGACAAGGTCAAAGCCGCTATCAGCGAGCACATGGGCCAGACCACTGACATTGTCAGTGTGGTGCTGAGCCAGGCGACGGCGTCGAGTCTGGCGCTGATTGGCTGGCTGGCGAATCTGGTGCTGATCCCGGTGGTGAGCTTCTACCTGCTGCGCGACTGGGACCTGATGATGGCGAAGATCCGCAGCCTGCTGCCGCGTGATCGCGAAGAAACCATCGTGTCGCTGGCTGGCGAGTGCCATGAAGTGCTCGGCGCGTTCGTTCGTGGACAGTTGTTGGTGATGCTGGCACTGGGCGTGATTTACGCCGCGGGCCTGATGATTGTCGGGCTGGAACTGGGCCTGTTGATTGGCCTGATCGCCGGTTTGGCGGCAATCGTGCCGTACATGGGCTTCGTGATCGGCATCGGTGCGGCATTGATTGCCGGTTTGTTCCAGTTCGGAGGCGATCTGTATCCGATGGTCGGCATCGTCGCGGTGTTCATGGTTGGCCAGGCCCTTGAAGGCATGGTGCTGACGCCATTGCTGGTGGGCGACCGGATCGGTCTGCACCCGGTGGCGGTGATCTTCGCCATTCTGGCTGGCGGCGAGCTGTTCGGCTTCACCGGTGTACTGCTGGCATTGCCGGTGGCGGCGGTCATCATGGTGCTGGTGCGCCATGTGCACGACTTGTACAAGGACTCCGACATTTATAGTGGTACGGACGAGCCCGAGTTGTAAGGGTGGCGGGCGACCCGGCGGACAGCCGGGTTGGCCCGTGTCTTGCGGGCGATGCTGGCAAAATACCGTCAGCGAAACGCTCATAAAACCAGTGCGTTAACGCAAACCTTTGATTTTGCTTGGACTCTGTCGCATTGTGCGCTCAGCTTCACGGGTATAAACTTCGCAAACTTTACACAGAGGCCACTAACGGTTCCTTGGGAACTGTTCAGTCAGCATGAAACCGATTCAGCTGCCCCTAGGTGTGCGTCTGCGTGACGACGCCACCTTCATCAACTACTACCCAGGCGCCAATGCCGCTGCACTCGGCTATGTCGAGCGTCTATGCGAAGCCGACGCCGGGTGGACGGAAAGCCTGATCTACCTGTGGGGTAAACACGGCGTAGGGCGTACGCATCTGTTGCAGGCGGCTTGCTTGCGTTTCGAGCAGATGGGTGAGCCGGCGGTATATCTGCCATTGGCCGAGTTGATGGATCGCGGTGTCGAAATTCTCGACAACCTTGAGCAGTACGAGCTGGTTTGCCTGGATGATCTGCAGGTGATTGCCGGCAAGGCTGACTGGGAAGAGGCGATGTTTCATCTGTTCAACCGTCTGCGTGACAGCGGTCGACGTCTGCTCATTGCGGCCTCCACTTCGCCGCGTGAACTGCCGGTCAAACTGGCCGACTTGAAGTCGCGTCTGACCATGGCGCTGATTTTCCAGATGCGCCCACTCTCCGATGAAGACAAATTGCGTGCGCTGCAATTGCGCGCCTCGCGTCGCGGTCTGCACCTGACCGACGAAGTCGGACATTTTATTTTGACTCGCGGCACCCGCAGCATGAGTGCGTTGTTCGACCTGCTCGAACAGCTCGACCAGGCCTCTTTGCAGGCGCAACGCAAGCTGACTATTCCCTTCCTCAAAGAAACCCTCGGCTGGTAGCCATCCCTTTGGTTCTGGGGCTTTCAGCGCTTTATGGCATATTTCAGGCGCCAGAAAATCCGCTTTCCTGCACGGTGTGCAGGCCGCGTATCGACTCAAATGGGCTTAAGCGCTTAGATGTAAACGAGAAACCGAGAAGTCACAAAAAGATCGATTGAATTTGCAAATGAGGCTGATAGCGGGCATAGTCTCGGCTTCTTTACAACTATCAGCCACGGTCGTGCCCATGCTAAAGCGCTTCGCACCCCTCGTGCCTCTCGCACTCGTCACCCTGTTGTACGGTTGCGCTGCTCATTCTCCAGTCCAAGAGCAGCCTCAACAGGTTAAAAATTCTGCCACTGCCCAGTCTTCCGTTATTTATCAGGAAGAGCTGGCAACCGAAAAAGAACTGGCCGATTTCAACGGCAGCAAGCCTTACCAGCTTCCAGTTCTGGCCGACAGCATCCTCGAACGCGGCATGTCCCTGATCGGTACCCGTTACCGTTTCGGCGGTACCTCTGAAGCCGGTTTCGATTGCAGCGGTTTCATCGGTTACCTGTTCCGCGAAGAAGCCGGCATGAACCTGCCACGCTCCACGCGTGAAATGATCAACGTGGATGCGCCGCTGGTCTCGCGCAGCAACCTTGAGCCGGGCGATCTGCTGTTCTTCGCCACCAACGGTCGTCGTGGTCGTGTCAGTCACGCCGGGATCTACCTGGGTGACAACCAGTTCATCCATTCCAGCAGTCGTCGCAGCGGCGGTGTTCGCATCGACAGCCTGGGTGACAGCTATTGGAACAAGACCTTCATCGAAGCCAAACGCGCTCTGGCGATGGCACCGACCGTGGTCACTGCTCGCAAGTAAATTCCCCGTTGTCGCTGCATTCGCGGCGACAAACAGGCTCCCGGCAACGGAGTAGACGTAGACTTTACAAGGTGAAGTTAAAGTCTTACTTGAAGTTTGCCGCGTAGCCGCTAGAATCCTGAATCTATATTGATGGCAAACCGCCTGCGTGCTCCGCAGGCGGTTTTGTTTTCTGTCCATCGGCAGAGAAAGCCGCAGCCAGATCAGGATGTTCTGCTTATGACGATGTCGGCCCGCCTCACATTGATGCTCTGCGCAGCGCTGCTCAGTGCCTGTGCCAGTCGCACACCGCCTCCTGCGCCGGTGGTTCGCGCACCGGTGGTGTTCGGCCCCTCTCAATCATTCTCGCCCGCTGCTGAAGACGTGCTGTTTCGCGCACTCGGTCTGGTCGGTACGCCTTATCGCTGGGGTGGTAACACCCCGGATTCAGGCTTTGATTGCAGCGGCCTGATCGGCTTTGTCTACCGCGATGCGGCTGGCATCACGCTGCCACGATCCACGCGCGAGCTGATCGTGATGCAGGCGCCGAATGTCGGCAAGGAAGGCTTGCAGACGGGCGATCTGATCTTCTTTGCCACCAATGGCGGCTCGCAAGTCAGTCACGCGGGGATTTACGTTGGGGAAGGGCGGTTCGTGCATGCACCGGCTACCGGCGGTACGGTGAAGCTTGATAGCTTGTCGAAGGCGTATTGGCAGAAGGCTTATCTGAGCGCCAAGCGAGTGTTGCAGCCAGAGCATCTGGCGCATAACCCGTAAGAAAAATCGCAGCAATCTTAATGTGGGAGCGAGCCTGCTCGCGAAAGCGGTGTGTCAGTCAACTCGATGGAGGCTGACACACCGCATTCGCGAGCAGGCTCGCTCCCACAGTTGTTTCAGGTCAAATTCAATATCACTTCGTGGCAGACACTCGCCACACCTTGTTCCCCACATCATCCGCCACCAGCAAGCCACCTTGCTGATCGATCACCACGCCCACTGGTCGGCCCAGCGCATTCTCGTCCTTGTCGAGGAAACCGGTCAGCACATCCACTGGTTGGCCCGTAGGTTTGCCGGCGGCGAACGGTACGAAAATCACTTTGTAGCCACTGTGCGGTTTGCGGTTCCACGAACCGTGCTGGCCAATGAACGCGCCTTCCTTGAACTGCGCCGGCAGGGTGTTGCCCTCGGCGAAGGTCAGGCCAAGCGAAGCGGTGTGCGGGCCAACGGCATAATCCGGGGCGATGGCCTTGGCTACCAGATCAAGATTCTGCGGGTTCACCCGCACATCAACATGCTGCCCGTAATAGCTGAACGGCCACCCGTAAAACGCGCCGTCCTTGACCGAGGTGATGTAGTCCGGCACCAGATCACTGCCAATCTCGTCGCGCTCGTTGACCGCCGTCCACAGCGCGCCACTGGTCGGCTCCCAGGCCAGGCCGTTGGGGTTGCGAATGCCCGAGGCGAAGATCCGGTGATTGCCGGTCGCACGATCCACTTCCCAGATCGCTGCGCGGCCCTCTTCTTTATCCAGTCCGTTTTCGCCGACATTACTGTTCGAGCCTACGGTGACGTAGAGCTTGCTGCCGTCCTTGCTGGCAATGACGTTTTTGGTCCAGTGATGGTTGATCGTGCCGCCCGGCAGGTCGGTCACTTTGATCGGCTGGGTTTTGATCTCGGTCGCACCGGCTTCGTAGTGGAATCGCAGCAGGCGATCGGTGTCGGCGACATACAGATCATTGCCGACCAAGGTCATGCCAAATGGTGAGTTGAGATTCTGTAGAAACACGGTGCGCGTCTCGGCGACGCCATCGTGGTCGGCATCGCGCAGCAATGTGATGCGATTCGGACTCGGCACGCCGGCCCCGGCCTTGCCCATGACTTTCTTCATGACCCAGCCACGAATGCCGCTGCTGTCGTCAGGTTTCGGTGGGGCATTGGTTTCCGCTACCAGTACATCGCCGTTAGGCAGCACATAGAGCCAGCGCGGGTGGTCAAGGCCTTCGGCAAATGCCGCGACTTGCGTGCCCGCCGCTGCGGTGGGTTTGCCACCCTGGGGCCAGCCGATCGCCGGGGCGATGTTCACCGTCGGGATCAGGGTCTTGTTCGGTTCGGGCAGTTTCGGTGACGGGCCGGTGCCGTCGGAGACTTGCAGGCTGGAGGATTCACCACAGGCGACGAGCCCTCCGGCGAGCGCGATAACGAGAGCGAGCTGGGTCTTGCGCATTGCTGATCTTCCCTATGAATGCATTCTTAATCATAGAGGCGCGCGCAAGACCGATGGTTCAACTGCTCAACCGCGGGCCTCCTTGAACAGCACGGCAATGCCGGGGTGATAGTTGCCGGCTTCGCTGCGCAACTTGCGGTAGGCGTACGGGAAATACCAGGCGACCGCGCAGGTGTGTTCTTTTTGCAGGTCGTCGACCATGTCCTGCAGCTCTTCCGGGCTGGCGCTGTGCTGGGCTTTTTGCGGGGCGACAAACAGGCAGCCGAGTTTGAGGTCGCTGGCAAAGCTGATGCGTTTGGCATCGTTGGTGATGTCGAGAAGGGCCTGGGTCAGGTTGAGGTTGTTGACCCGTGGCCAGCGCTGTGTGGCCTGTATGTAAGCGCGATCTTCGGCGCCGGCAACGAACAGATCAGCGCGGACATTGCGCTCGCCTTCTTCATTTTGTTTGCGCGTAGGCGTGTCGTTCAGGGTGACCAGTTCGGCCATCCAGGCCGCTGCCGAGAGCAAACCGAGATTGGCCTTCTCGTCATGCCAGTACGGTGTGTCGCTGTCGCCCCGTACGGCGTTAAAGCGGTCGATACAGTCAAACCAGCGTTCAAGCACCGGGCGCAGAAATTCCAGGCGCGGGTTGCTGATGATCATGCCTTGCATCGTAATCATCCTTATTGTTGTGATGTGCGTTTTCGGAGAAAAGCATGGCTCTTTGATATCATTTGTATCAGTGTGGCACAAGATTGGCGCCAGATAATTGATCGGCGGCAGTTATTCGCCCGCTGACCCCCTCTTTAATTGACGCTCCACCCCCAACCCTCTAACCTTCGCGGCTTGTTTCAGGTGCTCTGTGACCCCGTCGACAGAGTGAAACAGGGAAGCCGGTGAGGGTTGTCTTCAAGCGAAGTCACCACGATCCCGGCGCTGCCCCCGCAACGGTAAATGAGTAAAAGCTGCGCCTTGAGCCACTGCCTCGAAAGAAGCGGGAAGGCGCGCAGTCTGGCGAATGCCGCTCATGAGCCCGGAGACCGGCCTGATCCATTCAGCGGCATCACGGTGGGCGATGCCAGGCTTTTTGCCGTCTATTCTTGTGCCTGCCCGCCGTTATCCAGCCTCAACGGAGAGCTCCCCCATGACTGATTCCCCCGAGCGCGACGAGCGCCATCTGGCGCGTATGCAGCGCAAAAAAGCCGTGATCGACGAACGCATCGCCAACTCGCCCGACGAGTGCGGCCTGGTGCTGGTGCTGACCGGTAATGGCAAAGGCAAGAGCAGCTCGGCGTTCGGCATGCTCGCCCGCGCCATGGGCCACGGCATGCAGTGTGGCGTGGTGCAGTTCATCAAGGGCCGCAACAGCACCGGCGAAGAGCTGTTCTTCCGCCGCTTCCCGGAGCAGGTACGGTTCCACGTCATGGGCGAAGGCTTCACCTGGGAGACCCAGGATCGTCAACGCGACATCGCCGCCGCCGAGGCCGCTTGGGCCGTCTCCCGTGAACTGCTGCGCGATCCATCGATCGGCCTGGTGGTGCTCGATGAATTGAACATCGCCCTCAAACACGGTTATCTCGATCTCGATCAGGTGCTCAGCGATTTGCAGGCGCGTCCGCCGATGCAGCACGTGATCGTCACCGGTCGCGCGGCCAAGCCGGAAATGATCGAAATGGGCGACACGGTCACCGAAATGGGCATGCTCAAACACGCCTTCCAGGCTGGCATCAAAGCGCAGAAAGGCGTCGAACTTTGAATCAACCACGTCACTGCCCGGCGGTACTCATTGCCGCGCCGGCCTCCGGTCAGGGCAAGACCACCGTCACCGCCGCGCTCGCCCGTTTGCATCGCAATCAGGGGCGCAAGGTGCGCGTTTTCAAATGCGGCCCGGACTTTCTCGATCCGATGATTCTCGAGCGCGCCAGCGGTGCGCCGGTGTATCAACTGGACATGTGGATGGTCGGCGAGCAGGAAAGTCGTCGTCTGTTGTGGGAAGCCGCCGCTGAGGCCGATCTGATCCTGATCGAAGGCGTGATGGGGTTGTTCGATGGCACGCCATCGAGCGCCGATCTGGCGCGACATTTTGGTGTGCCGGTGCTTGGAGTGATCGACGGCACGGCCATGGCGCAGACCTTTGGTGCGTTGGCGCTGGGCCTGGCGAAGTATCAGCCGGATCTGCCGTTTGCCGGAGTGTTGGCCAACCGTGTCGGCACTTTGCGCCACGCACAATTGCTCGAAGGCAGCCTCACTGAAGGTTTGCGCTGGTACGGCGCGTTGTCTCGCGAGACCGGCATCGAACTGCCGAGTCGACATCTTGGTCTGGTCCAGGCCAGCGAACTGAATGACCTTGATATGCGCCTCGACGCGGCCGCCGACGCGCTGGCCAGCAGTTGCGAGGTAGCGCTGCCACCGGCTGTGGAATTTGCCGCACCTGACGTAGTTGTCGCAGAACCGCTGCTTGAAGGCGTGCGTATCGCGGTCGCACGTGATGAGGCGTTTGCCTTCACCTATGGCGCGAGTCTCGATCTGCTGAGGGCGATGGGCGCCGAACTGAGTTTCTTCTCGCCGATCCGCGACACGCAATTACCTGTGGCGGACAGTCTGTATCTGCCCGGTGGTTACCCGGAGTTGCATCACGTTGCGCTGTCGCAAAACACCGCGATGCTCGACGCGATCCGTGCGCATCATGCGGCCGGCAAACCGTTACTCGCCGAGTGTGGCGGCATGTTGTATCTGCTCGATTCCTTGACCGACGTCGAAGGCACTCGCGCCGAGCTGGTCGGTTTGCTGGTGGGCGATGCGGTGATGCAAAAGCGTCTGGCGGCGTTGGCGCTGCAAGCGGTGGATCTGCCGGAAGGCTCTCTGCGTGGCCACACCTATCACCATTCGCTGACCACCACTGAGCTGACGCCGATTGCCCGTGGCTTGAGCCCGAATGGCGGGCGCGGGGCTGAGGCGGTTTATCGGGAAGGGCGGATGACGGCTTCTTATGTGCACTTCTATTTCCCGTCGAATCCTGTGGCTGTCGCGGCACTCTTTGCGCCTGATGCCGAGGCCGCCTTCGCGAGCAGGCTCGCTCCCACAGTAAGTGATGCAGTGTCTGAAGAAACTCGGTCTCCTGTGGGAGCGAGCCTGCTCGCGAAGGGGCCATGAAAGATAACGCATATACAGAGGCCGAACGCCAAGCCGTCTATAGAGCCATCGCCGAACGCCGCGACATGCGCCACTTCACTGGCGGCACAGTCGAGCCCGAATTGCTGCGCCGTTTGCTCGAAGCCGCCCATCAGGCGCCGAGCGTCGGTCTGATGCAGCCCTGGCGTTTTATCCGCATCAGCGACCGTACCCTGCGCGGCCAGATCCAGAACCTCGTCGAAGAAGAACGCGTCCGTACCGCCGAAGCCCTGGGCGAGCGCAGCGATGAGTTCATGAAGCTCAAGGTCGAGGGCATCAACGACTGCGCCGAAGTGCTGGTGGCGGCGCTGATGGACGATCGCGAAAAACACATCTTCGGTCGCCGCACGCTACCGGAAATGGACATGGCGTCGTTGTCCTGTGCGATTCAGAACCTCTGGCTGGCCTCCCGTGCCGAAGGACTGGGCATGGGCTGGGTCTCGCTGTTCGAGCCGCAGGCGCTGGCCGACCTGTTGAAATTGCCGGCCGGGGCCAAGCCGCTGGCGGTGTTGTGTCTGGGCCCGGTCAAGGAATTTTATCCGGCGCCGATGCTGGTACTCGAAGGGTGGGCGCAGGCGCGTCCGCTCAATGAGTTGCTGTACGACAATTATTGGGGAGTGAGTCAATGAGTGTGGCGTTGTTGAGTGTCGCCGCAGTTGCGCTGGATGCGTTGCTGGGTGAACCGAAACGCTGGCATCCGCTGGTGGCATTCGGCAATTTTGCCGGGCGCATCGAGCAACGTTTCAATGCCGCCGGCCGAGGCTGGCGCAGTCATGGCGTCACGGCCTGGGTGATCGCGGTGCTGCCGTTGACGCTGCTCGCGACGGCATTTTCCTGGGCACCTTATGTCGGTTGGCTCGTCGAGATTCTCGCGCTGTATTGCGCCCTCGGCATGCGCAGCCTCGGTGAGCATGTCGCACCCGTGGCCGCTGCGTTGCGCGCGGATGATCTGGACGAAGCACGCAAGCGCGTCGGTTATCTGGTCAGCCGTCAAACCGATGAGCTCGACAGCACCGCTGTCGCCCGCGCCGCCACCGAATCGGTGCTGGAGAACGGCAGCGACGCGGTATTCGCCGCGCTGTTCTGGTTTGTCGTCGCCGGTGCGCCGGGCGTGGTGCTCTATCGCTTGAGCAATACGCTCGACGCGATGTGGGGTTATCGCAACGAACGTTTCGAACGTTTTGGCTGGGCAGCGGCAAAAATCGACGACGTGCTCAACTACATTCCTGCGCGTCTGGTTGCGTTGACCTACGCGCTGCTGGGTAAAACCCGACTGGCGTTGAAGTGCTGGCGCACCCAGGCGCCGCAGTGGGACAGCCCCAACGCAGGTCCGGTGATGGCGGCGGGTGCCGGTGCGCTCGGTGTTGAGCTGGGCGGCCCAGCGATCTATCACGGCGAATTGCATGAGCGTCCGCAACTCGGCGAGGGCGCGCCAGCCGATGCCGATTCCATTGATCGCGGCTGGCAATTGGTGCAGCGCGGGGTATGGTTGTGGCTGCTGATTCTTTGCGTGGGGGCTGAATTCTATGCTTGAGCACGGTGGCCGCTTGCGCAAAGCGGCGCAGCAATACGGCATCGCCGAAAGCGATTGGCTTGACCTGTCCAGCGGTCTGGCACCGTGGCCATTTCCGGTTCCGGATATCCCGCTGCGCGCCTGGGCACGCTTGCCGGAAACCGACGATGGTCTGGAACAAGCTGCCTGCGACTACTACGGTGCATCGCAGGTATTACCGGTCGCCGGTTCACAGATGGCCATCCAGTTGCTGCCGCGCTTGCGCCGGGCCGGCAAGGTTGGCGTGTTGTCGCCGTGCTACGCCGAGCATGCCGAGGCATGGCGCCGCAGTGGTTACATCGTGCGTGAGGTCATGGAGCAGGAAGTCGAGTTTTTTCTCGACAGCCTCGACGTGCTGGTGGTGGTCAATCCGAACAATCCGACCGGCCTGAGCCTGACCCCGGCGCGCCTGCTCGACTGGCATGCGCGACTGGCGCAGCGCGGTGGCTGGCTGGTGGTCGATGAAGCGTTCATGGACAACTCACCACAATTCAGCCTGGCAGCCCATGCGCATCAGGTCGGCTTGATCGTATTGCGTTCGTTCGGCAAATTTTTCGGTCTGGCCGGGGTGCGTCTGGGGTTTGTGCTGGCCGAGCGCAAGTTGCTCAGGCTGCTTGCCGAACAGGTCGGGCCGTGGGCGGTCAGCGGGCCGACGCGGGTACTCGGGCAGGCGTGCCTGGAAGACACCGAGGGCCATACCCGACAACGGATTCGCAGCGATGAAGCGAGCTCAAGACTGGCCTCGTTGCTGGAGCGCTACGGCTTCAAGCCCCAGGGCGGCTGCGCGCTGTTCCAGTGGCTGATCACCGAGCACGCCCAGACACTGCACGACTTCATGGCGCGGCGCGGCATTCTCCTGCGCATCTTCACGCATAACAGCAGCCTGCGTTTTGGCCTGCCTGCCGATGCCGGCGAAGAGGCGCGTCTTGAACAGGCGCTGCAAGCATTCACCAAGGATTGCTCCAAGGAACAGTCAGCATGACAACCCTGATGGTGCAGGGCACCACTTCCGATGCCGGTAAAAGTACGCTGGTCACGGCGCTGTGCCGCTGGGCAACCCGTCAGGGTGTAGCGGTGGTGCCGTTCAAGCCGCAGAACATGGCGCTCAACAGCGCAGTGACCGCCGACGGCGGCGAGATCGGCCGTGCGCAAGCGGTGCAAGCGCAAGCGGCGTTTCTCGCGCCGCACACTGACATGAATCCGGTGCTGCTCAAACCCAACAGCGATACCGGCGCGCAGGTGATCATCCATGGTCGCGCGGTCACCAGCATGAACGCCGTCGCCTATCACGACTACAAAGCCATCGCGATGAAAGCGGTGCTCGCCTCGCACGAGCGCCTCTGTGCGGCGTATCCGTTGGTGATGGTCGAAGGCGCAGGCTCGCCAGCGGAAGTCAATCTGCGTGCCGGCGACATCGCCAACATGGGCTTTGCCGAAGCAGTCGATTGCCCGGTGTTGCTGATTGCCGACATCAATCGCGGTGGGGTTTTCGCGCACTTGGTCGGCACCCTGGAACTGCTCTCGCCAAGTGAGCAGGCACGGGTCAAAGGCTTCATCATCAACCGTTTTCGCGGCGACATCGCCCTGCTGCAACCGGGCCTGGACTGGCTTGAGCAGCGCACCGGCAAGCCGGTCGTGGGTGTGTTGCCGTACGTGATGGATCTGCATCTGGAAGCCGAAGACGGCATCGATCAACGCCAGACCGACAAGGCTGAGCAGCTGTTGAAAGTGCTGGTGCCGGTGCTGCCGCGCATCAGTAACCACACCGATTTCGACCCGTTGCGATTACATCCGCAGGTCGATCTGCAATTCGTTGGTCCGGGGCAGGCAATTCCTGCGGCGGATTTGATCATCCTGCCCGGCTCAAAAAGCGTGCGCAGTGACCTGGCGTATCTGCGCGCCAATGGCTGGGACGTGGCGATCAGTCGGCACTTGCGTTACGGCGGCAAAGTGCTGGGGATCTGTGGCGGTCTGCAAATGCTCGGTGAGCAGGTACATGACCCGCTGGGGCTGGAGGGCGCGGCGGGTTCCAGTGCCGGTTTGGGTTTGTTGGCGTTTGATACGACGCTGGAGGCCGAGAAACAGCTGCGCAATGTGCGGGGAAGATTGGCGCTGGAAGAGGCCGAGGTCAGCGGCTATGAAATTCATGCTGGCGTGACCACCGGGCCGGCCTTGGAAAACGCCGCGGTGCATCTGGATGACGGCCGCTGCGATGGTGCGCAGAGTGCTGACGGGCAAGTGTTCGGCACGTATCTGCATGGCTTGTTCGAGTCGCCGGCGGCCAGTGCGGCGTTGTTGCGCTGGGCCGGCTTGAGTGATGTGCAGGAAGTGGATTACCACGGCTTGCGCGAGCGTGATATCGAGCGCTTGGCGGATCTGGTGGAAAAGCATCTCGATACCGGTTTGTTGCGTCAGCTCTGTGGGATCTGAATTGCCTATGCAGGCCTCATCGCTGGCAAGCCAGCTCCCACAAGTCTTGATGTAGGTTGCAAATTTTGTGAACACCTTTGAACCCTGTGGGAGCTGGCTTGCCAGCGATGAGGCCGCTTGCCTCACGACACATTTTCCTGGATGAACCGATGCTCCAACTGATCCTCGGCGGCGCCCGCTCCGGCAAAAGTCGCCTGGCGGAAAAACTCGCCAGCGAAAGCAATTTGGCGGTGACCTACATCGCCACCAGCCAGCCGCTGGACGGTGAAATGAGCGACCGCGTAGCCCATCACCGCGCCCGCCGTCCCGCTGAATGGGCGCTCATCGAAGAGCCGCTGACGCTGGCTCGCGTGCTGCGCGAAAACGCCAGCACCGAGCGCTGCCTGCTGGTCGATTGCCTGACGTTGTGGCTGACCAATCTGCTGATGCTTGACGATGCCGAGCGCCTCGTCGCCGAGCGCGAAGCCCTGCTCGAATGCCTGGCGTCACTGCCGGGGGAAATCATTTTTGTCAGCAACGAGACCGGAATGGGTGTCGTGCCGCTGGGCGAATTGACTCGCCGCTACGTCGATGAAGCCGGTTGGCTGCATCAAGCTCTGGCTGAGCGCTGTCAGCGTGTCGTCCTGACCGTCGCCGGCCTGCCCCTGACTCTGAAAGGACCTGCGTTATGACTCAATCGTGGTGGCTCAATCCGTGCAAACCGGTGGATGCGAATGTCGTTGCACAAGCGGCGGCGCGGCAGCAGCAACTGACCAAACCGGCCGGTTCGCTCGGTCGGCTTGAATCGGTTGCGGTGCAACTGGCTGGCCTGCAAGGGCAGGTCAAACCGACGCTCGAACAGGTCTGGATTGCGATTTTCGCCGGTGACCATGGCGTGGTCGCTGAAGGGGTTTCTGCGTTCCCGCAGGAAGTTACCGGGCAGATGCTGCTCAATTTTGTCAGCGGCGGCGCGGCGATCAGTGTGCTGGCGCGACAACTCGGTGCGCAGCTTGAAGTGGTGGATCTGGGCACGGTGACGCCGTCGCTGAATCTACCCGGTGTGCGTCATCTGAACATTGGGCTGGGCACGGCGAATTTCGTGCAGGGCGCGGCGATGACACAGGCGCAGGGCGAGCTCGCTTTGCTGGCCGGTCGTGACAGCGTGCTGCGCGCGAAAGAGGCGGGTGCGCAGTTGTTCATCGGCGGCGAAATGGGCATCGGCAACACCACCGCGGCGAGCGCCGTGGCTTGCGCGTTGCTGGATTGCCCGGTGGCGCTGCTGACCGGTCCGGGCACTGGCTTGAACGCCGAAGGTGTCAGCCGCAAAGCGCAAGTGATCGAGCGCGCGTTGTCACTGCATGCGGCGCAGCGGGGCGATGCCTTGCAGACGCTGTTCAACCTCGGTGGTTTCGAGATTGCAGCGCTGGCCGGTGGTTATCTGGCCTGCGCTCAGGCAGGCGTTGCGGTATTGGTCGACGGCTTTATCTGCACGGTCGCCGCGCTGGTCGCTGTGCGCCTGAATCCGGCGTGCCGCGAGTGGTTGTTGTTCGGCCATCGTGGTGCCGAGCCGGGTCATCGGCATGTCCTGGAAGCTCTGCAAGCCGAGCCGCTGCTGGAACTCGGTCTGCGTCTGGGCGAGGGCAGCGGTGCTGCGTTGGCGGTACCGTTGTTGCGTCTGGCCTGTGACCTGCACGGGCAGATGGCGACGTTCGCAGAAGCGGCAGTGGCGGATCGCCCGGCATGACGTTGCGTCTGGATCTGCTGCGTCACGGCGAGACTGAACTGGGCGGAGGGTTGCGCGGCAGTCTGGACGATGCGCTAACCGACACCGGTTGGGCACAGATGCGCACGGCGGTGGTTGCGGCGGGGCCATGGGATCGTCTGGTCAGCTCGCCATTGCAGCGTTGTGCGCGTTTCGCTGATGAACTTGGCGAGCAACTGAATCTGCCGGTGCAACGGGACAAGGATCTGCAGGAACTGCATTTCGGCGCGTGGGAAGGGCAGAGCGCGGCGGCGTTGATGGAGACGGATGCGCAAGCACTCGGGCTGTTCTGGGCTGATCCTTATTCGTTTACACCGCCACAGGGCGAGCCGGTCAGTGATTTTTCTGTGCGGGTATTGGCGGCGGTCAAGCGTCTGCACGAGGCCTATGCCGGTGAACGGGTGTTACTGATCAGTCATGGCGGTGTGATGCGTTTGCTGCTGGCGCAGGCGCGGGGTTTGCCGCGTGAACAATTGCTCAGCGTTGAAGTGGCGCATGGTGCGCTGTTTTCCCTGACGGTCGAGGCCGACGGTTCGCTCAAGGAAGGTCACTGATATGTTGCCGCTGTGGATCGCCCTGCAATTTCTCAGCAGCCTGCCGATTCGTTTACCGGGGATGCCCGAGCCCGAACAGCTTGGGCGTTCACTGCTGTTTTATCCGCTGGTGGGTCTGCTGTTCGGTGCGATTCTCTGGGGGTTGAATCTGTTCTTGGCTGGCGCGCCGCTGTTGCTGCACGCAGCGCTGCTGTTGACGGTGTGGGTGCTGCTCAGTGGCGCGTTGCACTTGGATGGTCTGGCCGATAGCGCCGATGCCTGGCTCGGTGGTTTTGGTGATCGCGAGCGCACGCTGACAATCATGAAGGATCCGCGCAGCGGGCCGATTGCGGTGGTGACGCTGGTGTTGGTGTTGCTGCTGAAGTTTGCCGCGCTGCTGGCGTTGATCGAGCAACAGCAGGGGGCGGCATTGATCATCGTGCCGTTGCTGGGGCGGGCGGCGTTGCTGGGGTTGTTTCTGACCACGCCGTATGTGCGTGCGGGTGGCTTGGGCCAGGCGTTGGCGGATCATTTGCCACGTCGTGTTGGCTGGTGGGTGCTCGGGGTAAGTGCGCTGGCATGCTTAGTGATCGCCGGGTCTGGCGCGATTGTCGCGTTGGTGCTTTCCGTTGGAGTGTTTGTCTGGCTGCGGCGAGTGATGATGCGGCGGTTGGGCGGGACGACGGGGGATACGGCGGGGGCGTTGCTGGAATTGCTGGAGATGGCGGTGCTGGTTGGATGGGTTTTGGTCTGACAGGTTTGGATTGACTTTACTGGCCTCTTCGCGAGCAGGCTCGCTCCCACAGGGGGGCATATATTAAATGTGGCAGGCGCCACGAATGTTATGGGTAAACTCATCTGTAACTTGATTTAACACATTCGCGGGTATATACACGCATCATGCTTTCTTCTCAGTGTTTGTGCACCAACCTGCGTCGCGCCGCGCGTGGCGTCAGCAGGCATTACGACGGCGCTCTCGATGGCTTCGGGATCAACGTTGCCCAGTATTCTCTGCTGTGCAATCTGCAACGTCTGGATCAACCGAGCATCTCCGAACTCGCCGAGGCCATGGGCCTGGATCGCAGCACCCTGGGACGCAATGTGCGCGTGCTGGAGGGTGAAGGGTTGGTGGCGCTGGCGGAGGGTGCTGACATGCGCAACCGCATCGTCCGGCTCACCGAAACCGGTGCGCAACGCCTCGCAGCAGCGCTGCCGGCCTGGGAAGCGGCGCAGCAACGGCTGATCGACCGTCTGGGCGCCGAGAAGCGTGAAACCTTGCTCAAATTGCTGGATGAACTGGCCTGACGCCAGTTTTTTCAGGTTCAAGCGGGTATATACCCGCGACCGGAGAATAACAATGACATCGATGTGGCGTACGTGCGGTTGGGTGTTGGTCGGAAGTGCGCTGATTCTGGCGTTGTCACTGGGCGTGCGTCACGGCTTCGGTTTGTTTCTGTCGCCGATGAGTGCGCAGTTCGGCTGGGGGCGCGAAGTGTTTGCCTTCGCCATCGCTTTGCAGAACCTGATCTGGGGCTTGGCGCAGCCGTTCACCGGGGCGCTGGCCGACCGTTTCGGTGCGGCAAAAGTGGTGCTGGTCGGCGGTGTGCTGTACGCCGCGGGGTTGGTGTGCATGGGCCTGTCGGATTCGGCGGTAACCTTGTCGCTGAGTGCCGGCCTGCTGATCGGTATCGGCCTCTCAGGCACGTCGTTTTCAGTAATCCTCGGCGTGGTCGGACGCGCCGTGCCGCCGGAGAAACGCAGCATGGGCATGGGCATTGCCAGCGCTGCCGGCTCCTTCGGCCAATTCGCCATGTTACCGGGCACCCTGGGGTTGATTGGTTGGCTCGGCTGGTCAGCAGCGTTGTTGGTGCTGGGCCTGCTGGTGGCGATGATCGTGCCGCTGGTGAGCATGCTCAAAGACAAGCCGCTGCCGCTGGCCGGCCATGAACAGACGCTGTCCGAAGCCCTGCGTGAGGCATGTTCGCATTCGGGGTTCTGGCTGTTGGCGTTCGGTTTTTTCGTCTGTGGTTTTCAGGTGGTGTTCATCGGCGTGCATTTGCCGGCCTATCTGGTCGATCAGCATCTGCCGGCAACTGTCGGCACCACCGTTCTGGCGCTGATCGGGCTGTTCAATATCTTCGGCACTTACACCGCCGGCTGGCTCGGTGGGCGCATGTCGAAACCACGCTTGCTCACCGCGCTGTACCTGTTGCGTGCGGTGGTGATCGCGCTGTTTCTGTGGCTGCCGGTGACCACCACATCGGCGTATCTGTTCGGCATGGCCATGGGCTTTTTATGGTTGTCGACTGTGCCGTTGACCAACGGTACGGTGGCGACCTTGTTCGGCGTGCGCAACCTGTCCATGCTCGGTGGCATCGTGTTCCTGTTCCATCAGCTTGGCTCTTTTCTGGGCGGCTGGCTGGGCGGGGTGGTGTATGACCGTACCGGGAGTTATGACTTGATCTGGCAAGTGGCGATTCTTCTCAGCCTGCTGGCGGCGGCGTTGAACTGGCCAGTGCGCGAGCGCCCGGTTGCTCGCCTGCAAGCCAGTGCGAGCCCCGCATGAGCCGAGTCTGGCCACGTATTGCCATCACCGCACTCGGCGTCGCTCTGCTGGCGCTGGTGTGGTGGGGTTGGCATCAGGGCGGTCTGGCGTTGATGCAACTGGGCATGAGCATTTGCTAGAACGTGGCACGGCGAGTAACGTCGAGTTCTGACGAACGCTCAAGGATGCTCGAGATGCTGATGCGCTGGTGTGCGGTTCCCGCTTTGTTGATGGCGTTGACCGGATTGGCTCAGGCCGCCGATTGCCCGGAAGTATTGCAAGGCTCGTTGCCCAAGTTGCGGGCTAAAGAGTCCATTGATCTGTGCAAGCAGTACGCCGACAAACCGCTGGTGGTGGTCAACACCGCCAGTTTCTGCGGGTTCGCGCCACAGTTCGAAGGGCTTGAGGCGCTGCATAAGCGCTACGAAGGGCAAGGGCTGGAAATGCTCGGCGTTCCTTCCAATGACTTCAAGCAGGAGTCCAAGGACAGCGCCGAGACTGCCAAGGTCTGCTACGCCAACTATGGCGTGACTTTCGCCATGACCGAACCGCAAAAAGTCCGTGGTGATGACGCTACGCATATGTTCCAGGTGCTGGCTGCACAAAGCAGCGCGCCGAAGTGGAATTTCTACAAATACGTGATTGATCGCCAGGGCAAGGTCATCGCCAATTTCTCCAGCCTGACCAAACCGGATGATCCGGAGTTTATTGCCGCGATCGAAAAGGCCATCGCCTCGAAACCCCTCAACCCCTGACGCGCACAGCCTTTGTAGGAGCAGAGCTTGCTCGCGAAAGCGGTGTGTCAGTTGATGGATAAGCTGCCTGACCTACCGCTTTCGCAAGCAAGCTCTGCTCCTGCTGGGGTTGTGGTGTTTTGAACAGGCATGAAAAAGCCCCGCTTTCTGCAAAGAGAGCGGGGCTTTTCAGTGGGCGAGGGGTTAGCCTCGCCGCGCAGCATCAGAAGCGGTAAGTAGCGCCGACACCGAAACCGTTCGCCGAGTTTTCATACTTGGCGTCGTAGGTCTGGCCACGATCGTTTTCGTTGTGGATCTTCACCGACTCTTCTTTCAGGTACGAGTAAGCAACGTCGATGGTCAGGTCCTCGGTCGGGCTCCAGCCGGCACCGATGCTGAAGATTGTCCGGTCGCCAGTAGGAATACGTGGCGAGCGGTCGACGTTGTTGGTCGGCGATTGGTCAAAGGTCAGACCGGTACGCAGTACCCATTCCTTGTTCAACTGGTACGACGTACCCACGGCGTAAGCCCAGGAGTCGTGCCAGTTCTGGTCTTCGGTGATCTCGCCAAACTGACCGGCCAGCAGCGGCTGAACGCCCGAGTTTTCTACGGTGATCTTTTTCAGCTGGCTCCAACGGGTGAAGGTGGAACCGGCATAGACGTTCCACTGGTCGTTGATGGCCTGGGTGACCGAGAAGTCCACGGATTCAGGCGTGGTGATCTTCAGCGAAGCGTCGTACTTCTGGTTGGCGCCCAGGCCGATTGCGCCCAGCACACCGTAGTTGACCTTGGTGTTGCCTTCGAGCTTGTAGTCGACTTTCGAGTGGTAAGTCAGACCCAGGCGAGTGGTGTCAGTGGCTTGCACCAGCACACCAATGTTGTAGCCCAGTGCGGTGTCGTCACCCTTGATCTTGACCTTGCCGTCCGGAGCGGCCTGAGTGATCGACAGGTTCGATTCCAGGGTGCCGTCGATGCGGTTGATGGTCGGACCGAAACCGATCGACACCACGTCGTTGAACTTGTAGCTCACGGTTGGCTGGAAGGTGATGACTTGTACTTCGGACTTGCTGCCGAAGTAGCGGCCGGCGAAGTTGTTTTCGTAGTCGGTAATCAGGCCGAACGGCACGTAGACACCGAGACCGAATGCCCAATGCTCATCGATCGGTTTGACGTAGAAGCCCATAGGTACGGAGGTGAAGGGCACCATGTCGCCTTTGTTGCTGCCGCCGTTAGGGCTGGAGCTGGCATCGCTGATATCGGTTTTTGCGTCGAGGAAAGCAACACCACCAGTGACTTCTTCACGCTCGATGCGCGACATGCCGGCAGGGTTGCCATAAATAGTGCTTGCGTCGTCGGCAGAAGAGGATCGCCCAGCGTAACCAGTGCCCATCCCGCTGATACTGTGTTCGTTGATGGCAAAGCCAGCTGCGAAGATCTGGGTGGATGCCATGGTAACGGCGAGGCTAAGGGTGGTTTTGAGCATTACTTTTTTCATTATTAGAACTCCTGGTGATCACCGGGGCGAAAATTACCAAGATTTTCGTCCCAGCGCTATAGTCCGTATGCCTTGAGTTAGAGCGGTTTTGTAGGACAATCCGACCAGAATCGCGACCTGTTGGCAGATCTTCTGAAACCAGTCGGTCAGCAAGCGACCTGATTCAATGTTGAAACACAGGTTTGCCAGGCGTAAGTGAAGTCGCGCAGACGACCTTGGGGTTGAAAGGTCTGGCGCCAGATACGCGCCATTCCCAGCAAATCGTTTGAGTCGGGGAGGGTGGGGTTTTGCTCTTCGACCAGCAGCCAGGCAATGGCCGTGGCGTAACGCAGATTGACCGTCAGTTCCAGGTGCGGGCCGGTCAGGAAAGCATGCTGGCTGGCGAGGCCGCGAACCAGGCTGGCGCGTTCCGGGTCGAGCGCCAGATAATCATCCCAAAGGGCTTGGTGACGGTGCTCGGCGATGCGGTACAGGCCGTGGCCCCGGCGGTCATGCAGGGCGGAGCCGAGAGCGGATTGGCTGGCGGCGATGCCCAGCAGCAGAGATTCGGCAGTCGCGCTGTGGCGTCCCAGATAGATCAGCGTGGGACGGATCACGTAGCGGCACAGTTCGCTGGCAGCGATACCCATAAAACCCTCGGTTCTTGTTATTAATGGCGAGACCTGAAGGGGGCTTGGCAGCAGTGGATCGGTTCAGGCTCGCCGCAAGCGGATCACGCCGCTTGAGTTGAAGTGTAGTGTCATATTCGCGACGTAAAGGCCTGTTTTTAAAATATTTCCGGCTTCGAGTTATAACCGTTATATCCGTTGGTGCTTAAGCGCCAGCGGCAAAAAGTGAAACATCGGGCAATAAAAAGCCCCGCATTTTGTGCGGGGCTTTTGCTTTTGCAGCCTTTTCGGCTTTCAGGCAACCAGTGCCTGACGTGTACGGTCGATCACGGCCTGCAGCGGTTCAGCGCTGGAGTATTGATCTGGGTACAGACGCTCGCTGTGGCGGGCGATACCGTGTTCGTTGACCAATGTGAAGCTGAAGCAGCCTTTGCGAGCGGCCATGATCAGGCAGTTCATCGGAGCAAAAGCGTTGGTTAGGGTGCGAATGGCATCCTGAGTATGGATTTGAGTAGACATAGTTATTAGGTGTTCCTACAAATGACACGGATAAGAACCGTGCAACGTTAAAACGTTCCAGTAACGTCGACCACCATTGGTCGAACGAAGAACCCGACTGGAACAAAGCAGCCAGTTTGAAGCGCTTATAAGTTGGCGCGCTTGGGCTGGCAGGTAGGTACTTAGGAGGGCAGGCAACACATCAAGGGCAAAGGTTCTGGGCCCGGGGTGAAGATCCTGATCAATTTGCAGGTTGGTTCGGTCAGAGTAAGTGGCCTTCGCAACACCCTTTGCATTTATCAAAGGCAGTGCTGTCGCAAGATTTACCTGGAAACCATCGAGGGGTCGTTCCCGCTGTTTTCGGTAGGGGCTTCTTGGAAGAAGGCTGACCGTGGGGATGTGTTCGACCGGAATTGACTTTCAGCTTGGTACTAACGCCGCGGATAGTAACGGATCGAAATGGCTAAAGCAAATCCTTGTTGAAAAAACATTGCAAGTGCCGCGAAGGTCTGCTCGCGCCGTTGCGAGTGCGCCCCGTATTGGCTCATTTATCGACCATCGGTCGGTGAAGAATTTGTCATGAAGTGGCGTGCCAGACCGGTTTATCCCCAGATGAGGCCCCAAACGACCCGAAAAAGCGCATCGATATAACCGGGTAACAGGTACTTGTGCACATTAGTTGCGCGAGCTGTAACAACGCTGTCACACCAAACCTGACCCCGGTGGCTGCCTGCATCGAAAGTTTAAGTCAATGAAAAACATCGCTTTTTTTTGTTGGTGAAAAAATCGTCAGTTTGACTGCGGGCCCCATTCTACAAGGCTTTGCGAGGGTTGAAGGACGGTTGTCCACTGAGTTATCCACAGCTTCTGTGGATTGTCCCGAGCGCTTGCTCTAGCACGGGCGTGCCGGGTTATTTTTCGACTTTACCTGTAAGAAAAAGAGAGTAGAGTGGCGCGCCTTCCGATCTGTCCCACAGTGCTTTATGAAGTTTCGCTCAGTATCAGACTCTGTTACCTCACAACTCCCTCCTGTTACCCCGCCCAAGCGATTTTCCGTGCGTGTGGCCGAATGGCTACTCGACAGCCCGCGCCTGAGTGACAGCCATAATGCCAAGCACCTCGCCGGCCGCCTGCTCAAGCAACCGGCGCGCGAAGGCGTTGTGGCTGCACAAAGCCGCCTCGGCCAGCTGATGTGCCGCGAGTGTGGCAATGCCCGTGACCGACGTATCGGCCACGACCTGTTGCGCCAGGCTGCCCGCGCCGGCGACCTGCGTGCGCAACAGGAACTGGGCCTCATCGAAGACTGAGCTGTCCAAGCTCTGACACCTTGGTTAACCTTCAGGCTTTATCGGATCGGCAGGAGTCGCTATGGCTATGGACTTGACCAGCGTGTTGCTCGGTCTCGCAGGCGCAGGGTTGCCGCTGTTGGCGCTGGCCTGGCAACTACAGCGCCGGGCAAGCACCGGGCAGGCCGAGGTTGGCGTGCTCGAAGAGCGCCTGGCCATGGCGCAACTGGCGCAGGATGGCCTTAACGCTCAGCTTGAAGCCAGTCGTGACGAAGTAGCCGACCTTGGTCAGGCCAATGCCGCCAAGCAGGCCGAACTGGCGGCCCTGCGTCGCGAAGTCGAGTTGCTGCAGATCGAGCGCGACGACGCCCGTGACGCGTCCCATGCCTGGAACCTCGAGCGTGCCAGCAAAGAAGCCGAACTGCGCCGCCTCGACGCTCAGGCCGCTTCGCTGAACGCCGAACTGCGTGAGCAGCAGGACAGCCATCAACAACGTCTCAACGACCTGCAAGGCTCGCGCGATGAGCTGCGTGCGCAGTTCGCCGAGCTGGCCGGGAAGATCTTCGACGAACGTGAACAGCGCTTCGCCGAGACCAGCCAGCAGCGTCTCGGGCAGTTGCTCGATCCGTTGAAAGAACGCATTCAATCCTTCGAAAAACGTGTGGAAGAAAGCTATCAGGCCGAAGCCCGCGAGCGCTTCTCGCTGGCCAAGGAACTGGAGCGGTTGCAGGCCCTCAACCTGCGTCTGAGCGACGAGGCAACCAACCTGACCCGAGCCCTCAAAGGTCAGAAGACCCAAGGTAACTGGGGCGAATTGATCCTCGAACGCGTGCTCGAACACGCCGGCCTGGAAAAGGGCCGCGAGTACCAGACGCAGGTCAATCTAAAGGGCCCGGACGGCGAGCGCTTCCAGCCCGACGTGATCATTTACCTGCCGGGTGACAAGCAAGTGGTGGTCGACTCCAAAGTCAGTCTCACGGCGTATCAACAATATGTTGCGGCTGATGACGACAGCCTCGGGCAAATCGCGATCAAGCAGCACGTGCTGTCGCTGCGTAATCACGTCAAAGGCCTGGCCGGCAAGGATTACAAGCGCCTGGAAGGCCTGCACAGCCTCGATTTCGTTTTATTGTTCGTGCCGATCGAAGCGGCGTTTTCGGCCGCCTTGCAGGCTGAGCCGAGCCTGTTTCAAGAGGCGTTCGACCGCAACATCGTCATCGTCAGCCCGACCACGCTGCTGGCAACGCTGCGGGTGATCGACAGCCTTTGGAAGCAGGAGCGCCAAAGCCAGAACGCCCGGGAAATCGCCGAGCGCGCCGGCTGGCTGTACGACAAATTCGTCTTGTTCATTCAGGACCTGGACGAAGTCGGCAATCGCTTGCAACAACTGGACAAGGCCTACAGCTCCGCGCGCAACAAACTCACAGAAGGGCGCGGCAACCTGGTCAGCCGCAGTGAACAGCTGAAATTGCTGGGCGCGCGGGCGAGCAAGAGCCTGCCGGCGGATCTGCTGGAACGGGCGATGACCGATGTCGACGGCTTGGTCGAGTTGCCAGAATAAAGACCAGAGATCGCAGGTAGGAGCTGCCGAAGGCTGCGATCTTGTGCTTTTAAAGCGGCACATACCGACTCAACAACGCCCGCAACGCCGCTGGCTTAACCGGTTTGGCCAGATAATCCAGCCCCGCCGCATGCACCTGCGCCACCATCTCCGGGCGTCCGTCAGCACTGATCACCACCCCCGGCACCGGCTCGCCCAGCGTGGTGCGCAACCACGCCATCAACTCAGTCCCGGTATCGCCGTGATCAAGGTGATAGTCGACCAACGCCAATTGTGGGCGCACTCCGTCGTTTAGCAGCGCCGCACATTCTTCACGATTGCGCGCGGTCCAGACCTGACAACCCCAACGGCTCAACAAGCTGTTCATGCCGATCAGAATGCTGTCTTCGTTATCGATGCACAGCACCTGTGCGCCGCTCATTAATTTGCCATTCAACTCGGCGACGGGGCTGGCTGGCACGGTTTGCGTGCGCGCCAACGGCACGCTGACACTGAACACGCTGCCGCGTCCCGGCCATGAACGTACGCGCAGCGTGTGGCCGAGCACGCGACACAAACCGTCGGCAATTGCCAAGCCCAGCCCAAGGCCTTTTTCGGCGCGGGTCTGATGGCTGTCGAGGCGTTTGAACTCCTCGAAAATCACCTGCTGTTTGTCTTCAGGAATGCCGGGGCCGCGATCCCATACTTCCAGACACAACTCGCCACCGCGTCGCCGTACGCCCAATAGCACCGGGCCCTTGGCATAACGGAAAGCGTTGGTGAGGAAGTTTTGCAGGATTCGTCGCAGCAGCTTGATGTCGCTGTCGATACGCATATGGCTGCCGCGCACACGGAACGTCAAGCCTTGTTCCTGCGCCAGAGCCTTGAACTCCGCGCCGAGAGTGTCGAACAACTCATTGACTGCAAACGGCTTGCGATCCGGGTTGATCTTGCCGTTTTCCAGCCGGGAAATGTCCAGCAGGTCGCTGATCAGATCCTCAGCCGAACGCAGTGAGCTGTCGAGATGCTGCACCAGTTTCTGCGCCTCGCTGCTCAAGCCGTCGTCCTGGTGGGAGAGGGCGGCGGAGAACAGGCGCGCGGCGTTCAACGGCTGCATCAAGTCGTGACTGACGGCGGCGAGGAAACGGGTTTTCGACTGGTTCGCCGCCTCGGCGGTGCCTTTGGCTTCGGTGAGTGCGACGTTGAGTTGCGACAGTTCCTGTGTCCGCTCGCTGACCCGCTGCTCCAGCCCTTCGTTGGCCTCGGTCAGTGCCTGTTCGGCTTCGCGGAACGCGGTGATGTCGGTGAAGCTCATGACGAAACCGCCGCCCGGCATCGGGTTGCCGATCAGTTCGATCACCCGGCCGTTGGGGAACAGCCGTTCTGACGTATGTGCGCGGCCCTGACGCATCCAGTGCAAGCGGCGGGCAACGTGGACTTCCGCTTCGCCGGGCCCGCACAAACCGCGTTCGGCGTTGTAGCGAATGATGTCGGCAATCGGCCGGCCGACGCTGATCAAGCCGTCCGGGTAATTGAACAGCTCCAGATAACGACGGTTCCAGGCCACCAGCTTCAGTGACTGGTCGACCACGCTGATGCCTTGGGTGATGTTCTCGATCGCGCCTTGCAACAGGGCTCGGTTGAATTGCAGGACTTCCGACGCTTCGTCGGCGATTCGGACGACGTCCTCCAACTGCATTTCCCGTCCTTCGATGGCGGCTTTTACTACAGCGCGTGTCGAAGAAGCGCCGAGGACACCGGCCAGCAGACGTTCGGTGTGGGCGATCCATTCGCCGTCGGCATTCTGATTCGGATTGAAGCCTTTGCCTTGGCGGTAAGCGAAACGAATGAAGCTTTGGCGTGCGCGTTCTTCACCGACAAAACGCGCCGCCAGTTGCAGCAAATCGTCAATTTGTACCGCGAGCATTGAACGCGCACTCGGCCGGGCACTGATTTCCTGACCGATAAAACGCCCGGCCTGCCAGTGCTCGGAGACGCGTGTGCGGGACAGCACCGAGACCCACGCGAAGAGGGTGAAGTTACCGGCCAGCGACAGCACCACGCCTTGAGTCAGCGGCGTGATTGGCAGGTTCAGCGGGTTGCTGTGCAGCCACGCCAGGCCGGGAAAACTGCTCAGCGACCAGCCAAGACTGTGCGCGGCAATCGGCAGGATCAGCGTGTAAAACCACAGGAACGTACCGGCAGCGAGACCGGCGAACACTCCGCGACGGTTGGCCTGTTTCCAGTACAGCGCGCCGAGCATCGCCGGTGCCAGTTGCGTGACCGCCGCGAAGGCGATCTGGCCGATGGTCGCCAGGCTGGCCGTCGAACCGAGCAAGCGATAGCTGACGTAGGCGAGCAGCAGGATCAAAACGATGCTCACCCGACGCACCGAGAGCATCCATTGGCGGAACACCTCGAACGGGCGCTCGGCGTTGTTGCGCCGCAGCAACCATGGCAGCAGCATGTCGTTGGAAACCATGGTCGACAGCGCCACGCTGGCAACGATGACCATGCCGGTCGCTGCCGATGCGCCACCGATAAACGCCAGCATCGCCAACGCCGGGTGGGCCTGAGCCAGCGGCAAACTGATCACGAATGAGTCTGGCAGCACGTCACTGGGCAGCAGCATCTGACCGGCCAACGCGATAGGGACTACAAACAGCGCGGCCAAGGCGAGATAAGCCGGGAATACCCATTTGGCCAAGCGCAGATCTTGCGGATCGATGTTCTCCACCACCGTGACATGAAACTGCCGGGGCAGACAGATGATTGCCATCATCGCCACGCCGGTCTGCACGACCATCGACGGCCAATTAATCGTCTCTTTCCAGTATTCCTCAAGGCGCGGGGCGAGCATGGCCTGATTGAACAAGTCGTCGAAACCGTCATACAGGCCATAAGTCACGAAGGCGCCGACGGCAAGAAACGCGAACAGTTTGACCAGCGATTCAAAGGCAATCGCCAGCACCATGCCGCGGTGGTGCTCGGTGGCGTCGAGGTTGCGCGTACCGAAGACGATGGTGAACAGCGCCAGTACCAGCGACACAATCAATGCAGTGTCCTGGGCGCGGGTGCCCATGGCGTCGGCACCGGCACCGATCAGCAGGTTGACGCCGAGAACGATGCCTTTGAGTTGCAAGGCTATATAAGGCAGAACGCCGACCAGGCAGATCAGCGCGACCACCACCGCCAGGGTTTGCGATTTACCGTAGCGCGCGGCAATGAAGTCGGCGATGGAAGTGATGTTTTCCTGTTTGCTGATCATCACCATTTTTTGCAGAACCCACGGCGCGCCCACCAACAGCAGGATCGGCCCGAGGTAAATCGGCAGGAATGACCATAGTTGCTCGGCGGCCTGGCCGACCGCGCCGAAGAATGTCCAACTGGTGCAATAAACCGCCAGCGACAGGCTGTACACCCAGGCACGCATACGCGGCGGCAAAGGTGCGCTGCGACGGTCGCCGTAGAAGGCGATGGCGAACATGATGGCCATATAGGCCAGGGCGACGGCGGCGATCAGCCCGCTGGACAACGACATGCAACACTCCTGACAGAAGACCTCCCGGCACTCCTGCCCGGGCGGACAGTCTCGCATGCGCGGGGCGGTTAGTCAGTGTCGACCAAGGTCGTGGAGCGGCGGGGTGTCGCAGGTGTGGAACCGGGTGGTTTTATGGTGACTGGGCGGGCCTCATCGCTGGCAAGCCAGCTCCCACAATTTTCCGGGCGTATACAAAATTCCCATTCGCTGGAGATCTCTGTGGGAGCTGGCTTGCCAGCGATGGCGTCAGCCCTGTTGCAACGCGATATCGATCAACCGATGCAACTCTTCAACCTCCAGCGCCGCTGCCGAAAACAGAATGCGAAACACCACCGGCGCCACCACCAGATTAATCAAATGATCAACGCTCGGCGCCTGCTCATCGGGATGCCGCTCAATGATCGTCTGCAATTGCGCGCCAATAATCGTCACGCAATACCCCGGCGTCGCGCTCGCCTGCACGTCGCGCATCACGTTGCGGCCGGGCTCGGAACTCATCTCGTCGAGATACTGTTCGGCCCAGGCGCGAATATCGCTGCGCAAGCTGCCGGTTTCTGCCGGCTCGATGTCCGGGCGCATGCGGGCGAGGGCGACGTCAGCCAATAACGCCGCCAGATCGCCCCAGCGCCGATAGATCGTCGACGGCGTAACCCCCGCGCGCGCCGCGATTTGCGGGACGGTCACGGTTGAGCGCTCCTGCTCTTGCAGAAGCGCGTGGACTGCCGAATGAATCGACTCTTGCACCCGGGCACTGCGGCCGCCGGGGCGTAAACCTTCTTTAATAGCCATGGGGCAGACCTTAACACAAAGAATTTGCTTTAAGAGCAAGCCGAGAGCACACTCCGCAAAAGCAAAAAATTAGCTTTTGCGGAGTGTGCACATGACCAGCCTTGCGTCCCATCGATCCAGCCTGTGGTTTCTGGCGATTACCTTACTGAGTTTTCTCGCGGCTTCCACGGCGCCGACGCCGCTGTATCACCTGTATCAGGATCAACTGCAGTTCTCCTCAGCGGTGCTGACGCTGATCTTCGGCGTCTACGCACTCAGTCTGTTGGCGGCACTATTAACAGTCGGCTCGCTGTCTGACCATTTGGGACGCAAACCGGTGATCTTCGTCGCCGTGCTGCTCAATGCACTGGCGATGCTGTTGTTCATCTATGCCGACAGCGTGACATGGCTGATCAGCGCGCGCGTCTTGCAAGGTTTTGCCACCGGCATGGCCACCGCGGTGTTGAGCGCGACGCTGCTCGACACTGATCGCCAGCAAGGGCCGTTGATCAACAGCGTGGCGCCCTTGCTGGGCATGGCAATGGGCGGCATGGGTTGTGGGCTGCTGGCCGAATTCGCCCCGGCGCCATTGCAACTGACGTACTGGCTGTTGCTGGCGTTGTTTGTGTTGCAGGCGCTGTATGTCTGGCGTTTGCCGGAAAGCGTCAGCCGACAAACCGGTGCCTGGGCGTCGTTGCGGCCGACCTTGCATGTGCCGGTTCAAGCGCGCGCGACGTTGTGGAAAGTCCTGCCGTTAAACACTGCTACATGGGCATTGGGTGGTTTTTACGCCTCGCTGGCACCGTCATTGGTGCGCACGGCGACCGGTTCGACGTCCAACCTGATTGGCGGGGCAACCGTGGCGGCATTGACCGTGACCGGCGCGCTGATGATCTTCAGCCTGCGCAATCGCAGCGCCAGACGCTCGCTGCAATTGGGCGCGAGTTTGCTGCCGATCGGTCTGATGCTGATTCTGCTCGGTGTACACAGCGCCAGTTTGACGGTGTTTTTCCTCGGTACTCTGGTCGCCGGTTGCGGCTTCGGCTCGGGTTTTCTCGGTGCCGTGCGCAGCCTGGTGCCGCTGGCCTTGCCTCATGAGCGCGCCGGTTTGATGTCAGCGTATTACGTGCTCAGTTATCTGGCGTTTTGCTTGCCAGCCTTGCTCGCCGGGCACTTGGCGCGCAGCTTTGGCTTGCTGGCGACCACTGATGGCTACGGTGCAGTATTGATCGTGCTGGCGGTTGGCGCGCTGTTACTCAGCTTGCGTCCAGCCGCGGCCAAGGTTTGCAGCGCTCCATAACGGCTGTGGTTTCGGTTAGCCTTGAGTGAGTTTCCTCTCACGGATCGACGCATGAAGATAATTCGCAGCAAGTCTTTTACCGCCGAGCGCGCCTGGGGCGCGCTGGACATCGCCAACATGAACGGCATCACCACGCGCCTGCACTGGACCGATCAGCCGTACAAGTGGCACGTCAACGATGGCGAAGAAGTGTTCGTGGTGCTCGATGGCCAAGTGCTCATGCATTACCGCGAACTGGGCGAGGAAAAACAGGTGCAGCTTGAAGTTGGTGACATCTTCCATGCGTCGGTCGGCACCGAGCATGTCGCGCATCCGCAGGGCGCGGCGCGGATTCTGGTGATCGAAGCGGAGGGCAGTGTCTGACCGCTTATTGATAAAACAGATAACAGTTAGAGATATTACCCGTTATATAGATATTCGATTCGGTTCTACCATGGACTCAACCTCACCAGAGGACAGGAGTTCACGATGACTTGCCCCAACAGCAGCAAACCCGGCATCAAGCCGTTCAGCCAGCTTCAGCATCCGCGTGAAGTGATCCGTCAATTCACCCCGAACTGGTTCGCCGCGACCATGGGTACCGGCGTGCTGGCGTTGGCGCTGGCGCAATTGCCACTGGCCATTCCCGGCCTGCACGCGGTTGCCGAAGGTTTGTGGCTGTTCAACATTCTGTTGTTCACGCTGTTTACCGTTGCCTACGCTGCCCGCTGGATGCTGTTCTTCGACGAGGCGCGGCGGATTTTCGGGCACTCCACCGTGTCGATGTTCTTCGGCACTATTCCCATGGGCCTGGCGACGATCATCAACGGTTTTCTGGTGTTTGGTCTGCCGCGTTGGGGCGATGGCGTGATTCACCTTGCCGAAGTGCTGTGGTGGATTGATGTGGCGATGTCGCTGGCCTGCGGCGTGTTGATTCCGTACATGATGTTTACCCGGCAAGAACACAGCATCGATCAGATGACCGCCGTTTGGCTGTTGCCGGTAGTGGCCGCGGAAGTCGCGGCGGCCAGTGGTGGTTTGCTCGCGCCGCATCTGACCGATGCCCACTCGCAACTGGTGGTGTTGACCACAAGCTACGTGCTCTGGGCATTTTCCCTACCCGTGGCGTTCAGCATTCTGACGATCCTGCTGCTGCGCATGGCGCTGCACAAATTGCCTCACGAAAACATGGCTGCGTCGAGCTGGCTGGCCCTCGGCCCGATCGGTACGGGCGCCTTGGGCATGTTGTTGCTCGGCGGCGATGCCCCGGCGATCTTTGCGGCTAACGGCTTGCCGGGTATTGGCGAAATTGCTGCGGGGCTGGGACTGGTCGGCGGGATCACCTTGTGGGGCTTCGGGTTGTGGTGGATGTTGATGGCGCTGCTGATCACCGTGCGCTATCTGCGCGACGGCATTCCTTTCAATCTTGGCTGGTGGGGCTTCACATTTCCGCTGGGGGTTTATTCGCTGGCGACGCTGAAACTGGCGAGTGTTCTCAACCTGACGTTTTTCAGCGTATTCGGCACGGCACTGGTGACGTTGCTCGCGGTGATGTGGCTGATCGTCGGCAAACGTACCGTGCAGGGCGCTTGGCGCGGTGAGCTGTTTGTCTCGCCGTGCATCGCAGGTTTAAAGAAATAACCTGAAAAGTTTAGGTAAGGTGTGGCCTGGAACGCGGTTCGAGATTCCAATAAGAAGTATCCAGGCCCCTCTCTAAGAAAAATCAGGGAAACACGGAAGATGAGTCACCCCTCACAGTTCAACCTGCTGCGTACCCGGCGTTTCCTGCCGTTCTTCATCACGCAGTCGCTCGGTGCGTTTAACGACAACGTGTTTAAACAGTCGCTGATCCTCGCGATTCTTTATCGGTTGGCCATCGAGGGAGACCGCTCGATCTGGGTCAACCTGTGTGCGCTGCTGTTTATCCTGCCGTTCTTCCTGTTCTCGGCGCTGGCCGGTCAATTCGGTGAGAAGTTCGCCAAGGACGCGTTGATCCGTGTAATCAAACTCGCCGAAATCGCCATCATGGCGATAGGATCGGTCGGTTTTCTGTTTGACCATCTGTCGCTGATGCTGGTGGCGCTGTTCGCCATGGGCACGCACTCGGCGTTGTTCGGGCCGGTGAAGTATTCGATTCTGCCGCAGGCATTGCGCGAGGACGAATTGGTCGGCGGCAACGGTCTGGTGGAGATGGGCACGTTTCTGGCGATTCTCGCCGGCACCATCGGCGCGGGCGTCATCATGTCGTCCACGCACTACGCACCGCTGGTCTCCGGCGCCATCGTCGGGATTGCGGTGCTCGGTTATCTGGCCAGTCGCAGCATTCCGCGAGCGGCGGCGGCAACGCCGCAAATGCGCCTGAACTGGAACATCTTCAGCCAATCCTGGGCGACCCTGAAACTCGGTCTGGGCCAGACCCCGGCGGTGTCACGCTCGATTGTCGGCAACTCGTGGTTCTGGTTTGTCGGGGCGATTTACCTGACGCAGATCCCGGCTTACGCCAAGGAGTGGATGCACGGCGACGAAACCGTGGTCACGCTGATCCTGACCGTGTTTTCGGTCGGTATTGCTTTGGGGTCGATGCTTTGCGAGAAGCTCTCCGGGCGCAAAGTCGAGATCGGTCTGGTGCCGTTCGGCTCGTTCGGTCTGACCGTGTTCGGGCTGCTGCTGTGGTGGCATTCCGGTGGAATCCCCGACAGCGTCACCGGCCACAGCTGGATTGAGGTACTGGGTTTCGTCCACACCTGGGCGGTATTGATCGACATTCTCGGTCTCGGCGTTTTCGGCGGTTTCTACATCGTGCCGCTGTACGCCCTGATCCAGTCGCGTACCGTCGAGAGTGAGCGGGCGCGGGTGATCGCGGCCAACAACATTCTCAACGCACTGTTTATGGTGGTGTCGGCCATTGTCTCGATCGTGTTGTTGAGCGTGGCGAAACTGTCGATCCCGCAGCTGTTCCTTGTGGTCTCGTTGCTGAACATCGGTGTCAACGCCTACATCTTCAGGATTGTTCCCGAGTTCAGCATGCGTTTCATGATCTGGTTGCTCAGCCATTCCATGTACCGTGTCGAGCATCGCAACCTCGAAGCAATCCCGGATGAAGGGGCAGCGTTGCTGGTGTGCAACCACGTATCGTTCGTCGACGCCTTGCTGATTGGCGGCGCGGTGCGTCGGCCGATTCGCTTTGTCATGTACTACAAGATCTACAACCTGCCGGTGCTGAACTTTATCTTTCGCACGGCGGGGACAATTCCTATCGCTGGGCGCCAGGAAGACATTCAGATCTACGAAAAAGCCTTCACCCGCATCGCCCAGTATCTGAAGGACGGTGAGCTGGTGTGCATCTTCCCGGAAGGCAAATTGACGGCTGATGGTGAGATGAACGAGTTCAAGGGTGGGCTGACGCGCATTCTCGAAGAGACGCCGGTGCCGGTGATTCCGCTGGCATTGCAGGGGTTGTGGGGGAGTTTCTTCAGTCGCGATCCGAACAAGGGTGTGTTCCGTCGCTTGTGGTCGCGGGTGACGTTGGTGGCGGGTTCGCCTGTTGCTGTTGAAGGGGCGGAGCCGGCGAAGTTGCAGGGTTTGGTGGGCGAATTGCGTGGGGCCGTCAGATAGTTGTTGTCTGATCTGGCCTCATCGCGGGCAAGCCCGGCTCCCACAGGTTTCTCGGGTGTGCACAGGATCGTGTGTTCACTGGAGATCTCTGTGGGAGCTGGCTTGCCAGCGATGGGGTCAGAGGCCTAAGCGCTGACCTTGAGGCCGATTAAACCCGTGATGATCAACGCCACGCTGGCCAGCCGAATCAACGCCATCGACTCACCAAACAGAATGATCCCGGCAATCACCGTGCCCACGGCGCCTACGCCCGTCCAGATCGCATAAGCCGTGCCCAGCGGCAATTCCTTCACCGCAAGGCCGAGCAGGCCAAGGCTGACGGCCATGGCTGCGATAGTCAGTACGGTGGGGAGCGGGCGGCTGAAGCCGTCGGTGTATTTCAGGCCGACGGCCCAGCCAACTTCGAACAGGCCGGCGAAAAACAGAATGATCCAGGACATGAGAGACCTCCATCGATTGACGGGGTCGTCCCCAGATTAAAAAACTCGATCGAGCCGCAGGGTCGTCCCCGCGTTGCGCAACATAGTGACGAGCATTAATCCAGGGATCAAGTTTTCAGGTCAGTCGGCCGCCCGTTGCGCCAGCGCTTCACGATCTTCCTTTTCACTCATGCGGCGGAAGTACGTCGAAAGCAGTGCGCCGGAAATGTTGTGCCAGACACTGAACAACGCGCTCGGCACCGCCGCCAGTGGCGAGAAGTGGGCACTGGCCAACGCAGCGCCCAGCCCGGAGTTTTGCATTCCCACTTCCAGTGCCAGCGACTTGCGCTGGGCCAACGGCAGCTTGAACAGTCGCCCGGTGAAATACCCCAGCAGATAACCGAAGCTGTTGTGCAGCATCACCACGGCCATGATCAGCAGGCCGGACTCGGCGATTTTCGCCTGACTGGCCGCCACTACGGCGGTCACGATGATCACAATGCTGACCACCGACACCAGCGGCAACACATCCACGGCGTGGCGAACCTTGTCACCGAGCAAACGTTGCGCGACCACACCGAGGACGATCGGCAGCAGCACCACTTGCAGAATCGACCAGAACAGCTCCATGAACGACACCGGCAACCACGCCGAGGCCAGCAGCCAGATCAGCGCCGGGGTCAGCAGCGGAGCGAGGAGGGTGGTGACGGCGGCGATGGCCACCGACAGCGCCAGGTCGCCGCGTGCCAGCCAGGTCATCACATTCGACGACGTGCCGCTTGGGCAGCAACCGACCAGAATCACCCCGACGGCGATTTCCGGCGGCAGGTGGAACACCTGGCAGAGCAACCACGCCACACCGGGCATGATCACGAAGTGCGCGACCACGCCCAGCGCCACACGCCACGGATGGCGGGCGACAGCGGCGAAGTCATCGAGTTTGAGGGTCAGGCCCATGCCGAACATCACCAGCCCGAGCAGCGGCACGATCGCGCCTTTGAGGCCGAGGAACCACGCCGGTTGCAGGAACGCCACGACGGCAAAGATCAGAACCCAGTAAGCGAAGGTATTGCCGACAAAGCGGCTGAGTGCAGCCAGTGCGCGCATGGCTTGTTCCTTATTATTGAATGAACACCACAAAACATTGTGGGAGCTGGCTTGCCAGCGATGGCGGTATGTCAGACGCCGTATGAGCTATCTGTAACACCGCTATCGCTGGCAAGCCAGCTCCCACAGTAGACCCCGGTTTCTTCAGTTGAAACCCGTTATGTTCAGATCCCCTGCGGAGTCTCTTCCCCACCCAACGCTTCAACCAGCGCCGGCAGGAAATCGCCAAACGTCAGCATCATCAGGGTGAAGCTGGCATCCAGTTGACCCAGTGCCTCGTCGCCACCGTCCTGTTCCGCCTGATCCTGCAACAGATCTTCGAACTTCAGACGTTTGACGGTCATCTTGTCGTCGAGCATGAACGACAGTTTGTCCTGCCAGGCCAGCGACAGTTGAGTGACCACTTTACCGGTGCTCAGGTGCAACTGGATTTCTTCGCTGGTCAGATCCTGACGCTTGCAACGGACGATACCGCCGTCTTCGTGGGTGTCGCGCAGCTCGCACTCGTCCAGTACATAGAAGTCGTCGGCGGCTTTTTGCGTGGTAACCCATTCGGTCATGGTCGCGGTTGGCGACATTTTAACCGTCAGTGGGCGGACGGGCAGGGTGCCGATTACTTCACGCAGGGTCGACAGCAAGTCTTCAGCGCGTTTCGGGCTGGCCGAGTTGACCAGGATCAGGCCTTGTTTCGGCGCGATGGCGGCGAAGGTCGACGAGCGACGGATAAAGGCGCGCGGCAGGAACGCCTGGATGATTTCATCCTTGATCTGGTCGCGTTCCTTCTTATAGACCTTGCGCATTTGCTCGGCTTCGATCTCTTCGACCTTTTCCTTGACCGCGTCGCGCACGACGCTGCCCGGCAGAATACGTTCTTCTTTTCGTGCGGAAATCAGCAGGAAGTCACCGCTGACGTGCACCAGTGGAGCATCTTCGCCTTTGCCGAACGGCGCGACGAAACCGTAGGTGGTCAACTCCTGGCTTGCACATGGACGCGCCAGTTTGGTGGCCAGTGCAGTTTCCAGCGCCTCGGCATCGACAGGCAGGTCTTGGGTCAGGCGATAGATGAGCAGGTTTTTGAACCACATGGGGTGAGTCTCTCCTTTATACAAAGGGGGGCATTATTGTCTTCGCCGTCTAATAGGCCAACCCTTCTCTAAGCCTTTGGAAGGCCTGAGAAAATTATTTAAAAAAGTGCTTGCCAGAGGTGGGGTCGCTCCGTAGAATGCGCGCCACACCGAAGCGAAGGGTGATTAGCTCAGCTGGGAGAGCGTCTGCCTTACAAGCAGAATGTCGGCGGTTCGATCCCGTCATCACCCACCATTCGTTTCATGTGTTTAGCGCAGCGGTAGTTCAGTCGGTTAGAATACCGGCCTGTCACGCCGGGGGTCGCGGGTTCGAGTCCCGTCCGCTGCGCCATATTCGGTAACCTGGAACGCTGAACGCCAGGTCACCACGGAAAGACCCGCTGATGCGGGTTTTTTTCTGTCTCAAGTTTGTACGTTGTACCCGCGGGATGTGTCGTTTTACCGGTTTTCGGATTTATTTGAAAAAAACTTCAATTAAATCAACACTTTACGAAAACTTGTGGCATAATGCGTCTCGTAACGAAGCGAAGGGTGATTAGCTCAGCTGGGAGAGCGTCTGCCTTACAAGCAGAATGTCGGCGGTTCGATCCCGTCATCACCCACCATTCGTTTCAAGCGTTTCGCGCAGCGGTAGTTCAGTCGGTTAGAATACCGGCCTGTCACGCCGGGGGTCGCGGGTTCGAGTCCCGTCCGCTGCGCCATATTCGGAATCTGGAACACTGAACGCCAGATTCCACAGAAAGCCCGCCTAGTGCGGGCTTTTTGCTGTCCGGGATTTATGAATGTCGACGCGGGCTCTGTGGTGGTGGGATTTATCGCCGCTGGGTTGCGCAGCAGGCCCACGTTTTTAAAGCTGGGGCTGCTGCGCAACCCAACGGGAATAAATCCCCTCGCCACGGGTCATGTGTCTGTCTTTTTACTGGGCGGCATTCTGGCTATGCCGATAGTCACTCACTGCCTCATACACCGCTTTGCGCAAGCGGTTGATCCCGCCAATCGGCCGATGCGCTTCAACGCCAAACCACGGATTGAACGACAGGTTATCGCAGGCCAGATTCAGCGCCGGTGTATCGAAGTCCTGTGGCGGCAAAGTGATCCGCGCCACGGTTTCGAAGGGTGCGTCCTCCTCGCGCCACTCAATGCTGGTGTCTTCGATCGGCATGTACTTGTTTGCGTCCTGACGCTGGATCTGCAAGACGAAACAGGCAGGCACGCGATCCGTAGATAGCTGCTGGCTCAGCGCGCTACGAAGAAAGTTCGGCAAGTCGTGGTTCTGTTTGGGCAGTGTGTAAGCCGGGCAGTTGTCCGGGTCCGGCATCACCCGAAACTTGGCATTGGCTTCCCCGAACTTGTAGGGCGATACCGAAAAATAGGCAGTCCCCGTCGGACTGTCCGGCGGCGGCGCCAACGTTGCCAGCGCGATGAACAAATGGCGCACTTGCCAGGTGCGTGGATCCCAAGCCGGAAAAAACGCCATGACTTTTTTGCCGTCAGCCTGCGCTGCCACATTCTGACGATACTCGGCGACATCGCTGACAAAGAAGTTCGGGTGGCTGAACATCACGAAATCCTGTTCGCGCTGCTGCTGGCGGTCACTTAATAACGCTTTGCCCGGCACATCGAGCAGTTTGATTGCCATGCCCCGAGCATCGCGAATACTGTCGAACTGCGGGTAAGCATTGCCATTGGAAAGGCGGATCATCGCGTGCCAGGTTTTTCCCGGTTCACTGAAAACGCCTTGGCGCAGCGACTGCGCCAGTGCCGGCAGCACTTGAACCTCAGCCTTTACACAACCATGCGCCTTGGCATGCGCGTCGCGCAGGTAGCGTGTGCCTTCACGGTGTTGATCAACGATGCGCACGGCCGTCTGGATCACATCCTGAGTCATCGCAGCCTCACCGGGCGGAATCTGTTCCAGCGCCGAAACCGGGCCGCGATGCTGCCAGGCAAACCAGGCCGCGGCGACAGCCCAGCCGAGCAGGCCAATGGCGATCAGGATCAGCAACGTTTTGCCCAGAAAACGCCCCAGCCACAACCAGATTCGCGCCAGCAACGGCAGTTCCTTTTTGAATGTCGGCAGGATCATGGCAATTGCGCCTCCAGTGGGCCGCCCAGAACTTTCAGGTATTCGAGCAAGGCCCAGCGTTCCTCTGGCTGCAGCAGTCGGCCGATGACGCCATTGCCGCGTTCGCCTGCGCGAAATTCGTGGCCGCTGTTATGGTTGCCGGTGATCCGCGTGTCGAACAAAAAGCCATTGGTAAACGCCTCGGTGCGATAGCCCAGATGCCGAGGGTCATATTCGAAGGTGCCTTTATAGAAGGTGCTGGCGCGCTCATCCTGCGGTGACAGCAACTGATAAAGGCTCGGCACTGAGCCGTTGTGCAGAAAAGGTGCCGTGGCCCACACGCCGGCCAGCGGTCGGGCCTTGTAGGCGACTTCCTCGCGAACACCGATGGGCAGGCCGAAACCGTCGAGCTTTGGCTTTTCCTCGGGCGTCACTTTGGCCTCGCGATAGGCACGGTTTTCGACAAATGCGGTGACGTAAGCCAGGCCTTTGGCGACTGACAGCTGGCTCAGATCCAGCGGTTCCTTGGGCGTCGGATGCAGTTTTACATCCATTTTTTCCAGTTCTTTCAAGTCCCATTGCAGCGCAGTGAGGTCGAAACGGTGGTTGGCAATGTTGTTGGCTGCGTTGGGATCGGTGCCGATGACCTGCACCGGTAGCATGTGCAAACGCTGCACCCAGCGTTCACCCTCTTGTGTGACGCGCGGAACGTGACAGCCGGCGCAGTTCTCGGTGAACAAAGCACGTCCCTTGGCCGCCAGCGGTTTATCGACGGCACCCAACAGCTCTTCCGGCCAGGCCGGCGGCTGCAGTTTCTGCAGGGTCTCCTCGATCTTGTGCAGATCGCGCACGCGCACGCTGGAGGCGTAACGCGCATCGCCTTGCTGCGGCTGGCCGTTGTCGTCGAAGAAGTTCAACGTCGCGCCTACACCCAGCGCTTCGCCGATATTGCGCGCCATGGGTTGCTGCGCCGAACCGTTCCACTGCACCCAATCGAATGTCCACATGTCCCACAGTTGCGGGTAATCCACTGGCGCGTTGGCCACGCGATAATTGCTCGCAGAGATGGCATCGCCGAACGTCGCGTTGGCAATCCGCCCGAAGGCGTCGGCGCGGCCCGGGCCTTCTTCGGTGGGGTAGAGACCACGGTGGGTGTCGTTCCAGGCAACTTTGAGGAAGGTGTCCAGGGAGGTTTTGAAGTCCTTGCGCAGTTGTTCGTGGCGCACTTCGTATTCGTCACCCAGCACATTGCGGGCGAAGCGTTCGAATTTCCAAGGGTTGACGTAAGTCGAGGTCAGGCTGGCGACCAATGCTTGTCCGAAACTGCCACCGCGTAACGTCGGAACGCTGGAAGGCAGGACGTGCTGTGCGGTACCGCCGTCAATCCGTACGGCCTGGCCTTTGAAGTGCAGTTCGCCGGTGTGGCAAGCGGCGCAAGTTATGTCCAGATATTGCTCCGGACTGCCGGGATTCTGGTGGCGCGCGAAGCCCGCCGGCAGATTGCCGGGGTTGTTCGGCGTGGCTTGTTGTTGCGGATCGATCAGAAAACCGAAGCGGGCGAGGTAGTCGGGGGCGGCGAAACGCTGTTCGGAGAAGGGTAGCTCCAGCGCCTGGAACCATTCATAACGCAGGCCTTTGACCTGCGTGCCTTGGGGCGTGAAATAGTAGGTCTGCCGGTCTTCCTCCGACCATTGCTGCAGGTAATGCACCTGTTCTACGGGGGTAAAGAGGGGCAGTTTCGGGTTGGCGATGTAATACAGCACCACTGCCAGAACCAGTCCCAGCAGCACCACGATCAGGGTCAAAACACGGAATAAGAGGCGCAAGTTAAAACATCCTTGTCGAATTGTTGCGCTGTTATGCCTGAGCCGAGCCTCGTGGGGCAAGTGGCCATTACGCCCGATGATGGACGAGGAGGTGCACGCCTGTGTCAGAGCGAGATGACAGAAGCTTCATCGTCGCTTTGCCCAAATGCGTTTTAATCCCTGAACTTATCGCCGCTTTACTGCTCTCATGCCGGTAGCCATTGGTCGTGGCGGCCTGATAAGCTCGCGGCTTTACTCGATTGCCCTTTCGGCGCATGAACAAGGAAATAGCATGAAACAGCATCGGTTGGCGGCGGCGGTAGCCCTGGTTAGCCTGGTCCTCGCGGGTTGTGATTCGCAGACCAGCGTAGAGCTGAAAACCCCGGCGCAGAAAGCTTCCTACGGTATCGGCCTGAACATGGGCAAAAGCCTGGCTCAGGAAGGCATGGATGATCTGGACTCCAAAGCGGTAGCCCAGGGCATCGAAGATGCCGTCGGCAAGAAAGAACAGAAGCTGAAAGATGAAGATCTGGTTGAAGCCTTCGCCGCGCTGCAAAAGCGTGCTGAAGAGCGTATGGCCAAGATGAGCGAAGAGTCGGCAGCCGCCGGCAAGAAATTCCTCGAAGAAAACGGCAAGAAAGCGGGTGTAACAACCACCGCTTCCGGCCTGCAATACGAAGTGGTCAAAAAAGCTGACGGCCCACAGCCTAAGCCGACCGACGTGGTGACTGTTCACTACACCGGCAAGCTGACCAACGGCACCGTATTCGACAGCTCCGTCGAGCGCGGCAGCCCGATCGATCTGCCGGTGAGCGGCGTGATTCCAGGTTGGGTTGAAGGTCTGCAACTGATGCACGTTGGCGAGAAGTACAAACTGTACATCCCTAGCGATCTGGCTTACGGCGCGCAATCGCCAAGCCCGGCTATCCCGGCCAACTCGGTTCTGGTTTTCGACCTGGAACTGCTGGCCATCAAGGATCCAGCCAAAGAAGACGCCGCTGCCAAGTAATCAGCGTCGGTTTCACCAACAACGCCTCGCTTATGCGGGGCGTTGTTGCATCTGGATGTTGGCAAGGGTAAACAGAGCGAACCGATGGCGGTCAGGGCAGTCATAGCTTTGAGGCTACTCGCGCTAGACGCCCTTGGCCGCCAAGTCAATGAATTATTGGGGTTTTTTATGTGAGTAAAAAACGCCCGATCTGAGCGCAGCCCTTATAAAACGGGGCTCTCAGCGCTGAAATGCAGCTCTGTTCACAAGGTTATCCACAATTTGTGTGGATAACATTTCAACGGGAGGAATAGATGAAAGCTCCGTGGAATTTCGCTCGATTCCTGCCTCTGGCTGGTCGACTGCTGGCCCGTGGCCGGCTGCCGACCTTGCTGTTTGCCGTGGCCAGCAAAGGCGCAGCGCAAGGCAATCGCCTGGGTAAGCTCAAAGATGACCTGCGCTTGCTCCAGGCGTTGTGCCTGGCCTACTGGCGTGGCGAGTACCGCGCGATCAGCCCAAAGGCGTTGATTTCGGTGGTGGCAGGCTTGATGTACTTCCTCAGCCCGGTGGATGCCATTCCCGATTTCATCCCCGTATTCGGCATGCTCGACGATATCGCCGTCCTCGCCTGGGTGATGAAAAGTCTCGACGATGAACTCAATGCCTTCCGTCTGTGGCGTAATCGCCAGCAACCGGAAAAGCTCGCCGTGGTCGAACGTTTGCCTGATACCCCGGAACAACTTCAACTTCAGGGCCCGAAAAAGCCCTGATTGTTGTAGTCCCTTTCACAGATAGATACCCCCCGCGACCTTAGCCGCTGTTAGGATTACACTTCTAGGGAAAAGTGCCGACTCGCTAAGTGTTGTTGTCCTACGGGGTAGTCATGGATATTCAGATAATTGCACGCGATGGCGAACCCGAGTACGCGGTTCTGCCTTGGGCTCAATATCAGGCTCTACTGAAAGCAGCAGGTATCAACGCAACACCGTCGCAGCCGGCCCCAGCGCCGCTCGCGGCATCACCAGACTCGATTCTTCCGGGTCTGGATCAACTACGCAGTTTGCGCGAAGGGAAGGGCATCGCCATCGAGGCGTTGGCCCGCACGGTAGGCATCAGCCCGTCTTATCTGGCCATGATCGAAAGTGGTGAGCGTCTGCCCGACGCCGCGATTCGCCGCAGCCTGGCCTGGGAACTGACGGTGCCAGGTTGGAGGGATGAATCGTGAGCGTACGCATCAGTCGTCAACATTGGGATGGATTGTTAGGGGAGCTGGATCAGGCGCGCCGCCAGCGCCATCTTCTGACCTATCGGGCATTGCTCGAACGTTTGCAGTTACCAACGCCGGCGATGCAGACCCTGACCGCCGCGCTCGAACACCTGGCGGCGCTGGACGCCAAGGCCGAACAACCGTTGCGCAGCTCGCTGGTCATCAGCCAGGGCGCAAGCCGTTTACCACGCACCGGTTTTTTTGAATGCGTTGAACGTCTTGGGCGTTTTTCCGGGCCGTCCGACGGCGTTGCCGCGGCGTCCTGGCATGCCTCGGAAGTGGTCAGAGTGTTCGAATACGAGTACCCGGAATCGGCGGAGGCCTGAGTGTTTTTACGACTCAAGGCGCGGGCCGCTTACTGGCTGGCTCGCCGATTGTTTCACTGGTCGTGGTTTGTCCGGCAACCGCGCGGTTGGCGTTGGCTCGAAGGGCAATTTGCGCGCATGGCCAACCTCGGTGATGTCGACGCGCAAAGCTTCTATGGGCACATTCTGACGTTTCGCGGCGTGGGCTTGGGAGCGCGCGAAGAGGGTGTGCGGTTGCTGCGTCTGGCGGCGCTGGCAGGGGATGGCAAAGCGGCTTATCAGGTCGGCGTGATCAGCCTTGCCGGCAGCCCAAGCAAGGCACCGGATCCTGATGAAGCCGCTCGCTGGTGGGGTATGGCCGCCAAGGCCGGGCATCCGTTGGCCGAACACAAACTCAGAGAGTTGAGTTCGCGCGACACCGCACCATAAACCTGTTGTTGTCTGTTTGATAAACGCGGCGTGAGGGAAACCTCACGCCGCGTTTGCGTTTTTGTTTGGCGTTTATTTTCTGGCAGTTTTTTACAGATTAGTCCTACAGCTATCGCCTACTTGCCTGACTTCTTTCCTGATTGATCCCCCGCACAGTTCCCGCGCCTAAATTTTTTTGCGCGAGGGAACGCTCATGTTCGACCCGGTCAACCAGTTCTACCTGCATCCAGACGTGCGCTGATGGAAGCCATCGCTCGTATCGAGCAGGAACTCGACAGCTTCCCTGACACCCTCAGCCTCTACCGCGAACAGCTCAAACACTGGGCCAGTCGAACAGCGGACAAAGTCAGCCACGCCACGGATCTGCCATCGCTGATGGGCATGGAGCGGGTCATCCGCTTCGGTGATCGCAGTTCCGCCGTCAGCAGCAGCGACGACAATTTTTTCTCCAGCGTCATCCAGTGCCCTGAGGGTGGGGTGATGGAGATCGAGAGCAAATTCGAGTCGGTATACGACATTGCGCTCGGCGACATCGTCGTCGATGTGGTGGCCGTGGATGGCGGCGAAACCACGCCCGTGACCCTTGATGCGCAAGGCAGGGGCTCGTTCGCAGGGATCGCGGGCAAGTTCTATCGAGTGCATGTACACAGCGAGGTCTCGCCGGCGCAGGTCGAGGATTTGTTCACTGCTTACGATGGCTTGAACGCTGAGCTGGATGGCTGGTTGCGTAACGAGTGGCAGACATTCAAGCCGCAGTGGCCGCTGTCGGTAGCGACGGCGGCGGGTAACGGGATGCTCGCCGGGAGCTGGGCGGCGATCGAGGGTGTGTGGGACAGCATTGGCATGCTGTCCGACATCCTCAAGGATCCGGGAGCGTTTGCCGAACGGTTGGGGGAGGGCGCCACGCAACTGCAAGTGCTGGCGGAGACAGCTCCCCAGGTCATGGAAAAACTGCAGTTGCTGGTCAGTGACGAAGCGGCGCTGTGTCTGTTGCTGCGAACCGCGAGCCTTTGGCTGGAAATGTTGCCCCCCGGCGAAATGAGCGGCAAGACCGCTGAAGCGGTATCGATGGTCGTGGTGCAAGTGCTGATCGATGTGCTGATCGGTGTTGTCTTGACGTTCGTCGGCGCTGCAGCAGGAATCGCCTATCTGACGCTACGTCTGGCGCAACGTGCAGGGCAATTGTTGTCGGCCGTGGTGCGATTGGTGAAGGCGATGTTCGCCATCGTCGAGGGGTTCATCAAATACGTCGACAAATACAAAAAAGTGGCCGCCCGAGGTATCGCTACGGGTGTGAAAAAAGGCCGGATGCAGTTGCGCTGGGACGCCAGGCGCAATGCTTTGTTAAAGAAAAACGAACATCACGATGACGCGCCGGATCAGGCGAAAAATCCTAACGGCGACAGCGCTGACTGTGGGCCGGAGACCTGCACCAACGGCTGCCCGGTATCGATGGTCACCGGCGAGGAACTGCTGACCCTGACAGATGGTGTCCTTGATGGGTTGTTTCCGTTCGAGTTCACGCGGTTGTATCGCAGCAGTGCTTGTGAAGTCGATATTGGGTTGGGGTCTGGCTGGAGTCATTCGCTGGCGCATCGGCTGGAGTTTGCTGACGACGGCGTTGTCTGGGTTGACCATGAAAACCGCCGTACACAGTTTCCGTTACCGAGTGTTTCGCGTCCGGCGATTCACAACAGCCTGTCGCGGGCGGCGATCTTTCTCGGGGATGAGCCACAGGAGTTGATTCTCGCGCTGGCCGGGGAAAAATCGCAGTTTTATCACTTTCGAGCCGGACGGCTGACAGCGATCAGCGATGCGTACGACAACCGGTTGCGCCTTGTCCGGGATCGTCAGGATCGTGTTCAACGTCTGGAAAACGGCGCGGGTCGGGCGCTGTTGTTGCGTTACGACCGGGCACATTTGGTTGGCGTCGATTATCAGCGCTTCGATTCGACTCAAAACCTTTCCGAGGCTTGGCGCACCGAGCAGACGCTGGTCAGTTACCGCTACGACGCGCTTCATCGCTTGATCGAAGCCACCAACGCCGTCGGTGAAAGCGAGCGCTACGACTACGACGACCAGCATGTGATCCTGCAGCGCCAACTGACCGGGGGCGCGAGCTTCTTCTGGGAATGGGAACGCGTCGGCAAGGCTGCACGTTGCGTGCGGCATTGGGCGTCGTTTTCGCAGATGGACACCCTGTACGTCTGGAACGATGACGGCAGCGTCGCGGTGCATTACGTCGACGGCACCGAAGAGGTTTACCACCACGACGACCGTGCACGACTGGTGCGCAAGGTCGAAGCCAATGGCGGCGAACACCTCAAGGCCTACGACGCTTGCGGGCGCCTGGTCGCCGAGCAGGATCCGCTCGGGGCCGTCACTCAATACCGCTATGACGACGTCGGACGGCTGATCGCACTGCTTCCGCCGGGCGATGAGGCAACGTCCTACGAGTATCGCAACGGTTTTCTGCACAAGCGTTCTCGGGGCGATGCGACCTGGACCTACCGGCGCAATGCTCAGGGCGATGTCACCGAAGCGGTCGACCCTGAAGGCCATGTCACTCATTACCACTACGACACGCACGGGCAACTGTTGTCGATCCGTTACCCGGACACCAGTCGGCAGGTGCTGGTGTGGAACGACCTCGGTCAACTGATCGAAGAAACCCGGCCTGACGGCGGTGTACGACGCTTTTCCTATGATGCGCTGGGGCGGCGGACGACCACGGTTGACGAACACGGTGCCGTTACCCGTCAGCACTGGGACGCCGTTGGCCGACTGGTTCAGACGACTTTTCCTACCGGCGCCACCCGCGCCTACAGCTACGGCGCTTACGGCCAGGTCACGGCTGAACGCGATGAACTGGGCCGCTTCACCCGCTATGAATACGACGATGACCTGCACCTGGTCTCGCGCAAGATCAACCCCGACGGCACGCGGGTGCAGTATCGCTACGATCATGCGCAGCTGCTGCTCACCGAGATCGAAAACGAGTCTGGCGAAAAATACCTGCTGGACTACACGCCGACCGGATTGATCCGACAGGAAACCGGCTTCGACGGCCGGCGCACGGCGTATGCCTATGACCTCAACGGGCATCTGCTGGAGAAGATCGAGTTCGGCGATGACGGCTCGCAGTTAGTCACCGCTTATGCGCGCGATGCCGCCGGGCGCCTGTTGGTCAAGACCCTGCCGGACGGGGTCAAGATCACCTACCAATACGACCACCTCGGTCTTCTGATGGCGGTCAATGATGGCCAGAAATATCCGCTGGCGTTTGAGTACGACCTGCAGGATCGGTTGGTCGCCGAGCATCAGGGCTGGGGCACCCTGCGTTACACCTACGACGCCTGCGGCCAGCTCAAACGCATGCGCCTGCCGGACAACAGCAAGCTCGATTACCACTACGCCAAGGGCGGCGTGCTGACGGCCATCGACCTCAACGGTTCACAACTGACAGGCCACGTCTATCAATCGGGTCGCGAGCAACAACGCCAGCAAGGCCTGCTGCTCAGCGAATATTCCTACGACGATCAAGGTCGGTTGCTGGCTCACGCTGTAGGCCACCGGCGTGACTCTCTCTATCGCCGCGACTACGCCTACAGTGCCAACGGCAATCTGAACTACATCGCCGACACCCGTCACGGCCAACGCACCTACGGCTACGACGCCCTCGACCGGCTGATCCGCGTTCGCCACTCGCGCGACGAACTACCGGAAACCTTCGGCCACGACCCGGCTGGCAACCTGCTGATGCAGGATAGCCCCGGCCCGACTCGCATCAATGGCAACCGCCTGCTGATGCAGGGCGACCGCCATTACGACTACGACGCCTTCGGCAACCTCATTCGCGAACGCCGTGGCAGCGTGCACAAGCTCGTCACCGAATACCGCTACGACTGTCAGCATCGGCTGATCGGTCTGACTCGCCCCGACGGCAAAACCGCTAGCTACCGCTACGATGCCTTCGGCCGGCGCATCAGCAAAACCGTCGACGGCGTCACCACCGAATTCTTCTGGCAGGGCGACCACCTTCTCGCCGAACGCAGCGCGAGCGAATACCGCAGCTACGTTTACGACCCCGGCACTTTCCGCCCACTCGCCCTGCTCGACGGCAAAGGTTCGATAAACACCTGCCCGTTCTACTACCAACTCGACCACCTCGGCACCCCGCTGGAACTGACCGACTACAGCGGCGAAATCGTCTGGTCGGCGCAGTACGACGCCTATGGCAAAACCGCCGCCATCACCCTGGCCGGCAAGGAGTACCTGGACCAGCCACTGCGTTTTCAGGGGCAGTACTTCGATGCGGAGAGTGGGCTGCATTACAACCGGCATCGGTATTACGACCCGCGGTTGGGACGGTATCTGACGCCGGACCCGATCAAGCTGGCCGGTGGGTTGAATCAGTACCAGTACGTGCCGAATCCGACGGGATGGGTGGATCCGTTGGGGTTGAGCTCGAATTGCCCGCCGCCCAATAGGCCGGGTTGTGCGGTGCCGGGTGCAGCCAATGGCGCTAAGGTTGATAAAGGTGAACCTGAGCTGCCGGAGCCAAAACTGAGCGCGAAGGAGCTAGCGAAGATAGAGATTCATAGGTTGAACGATAGTCAGGGTATGCACATGGTTGGCAAGCATGGGCCAGAGGTCCCACCTGTCAAATGGAAACAGAGAGCTATTGATGGCACGAATCCAATGACGGGAAGAACGCCGCGAGACCAAAGAGGCAATCCCAGCTCTATATTTAATAGTTATGAAATAATGCTTGAGGCCTACACTTTAGCGACGACGCGAGTTGCAAATGGCTTGCCGCAGTTCACAGGAAAGGATGCTCAATTGGCAGATATTGTAAGGATGGATCTGCCTGGCGCAGGAAAGGGTTATATGCCAAATTCACAAGACCCCCAAAATCCAAGGTTACTCTTGTTGAATAGATTTGAGATGAAATTTGATGGCGTGACTGGAGTTCCATTCACCTTGTTTCCAATCAAGTAGGGCTAATAATGTTTATAGATGTTGGTGATGGTCAGCCATTCGCTCCAACCCCATCGTGTTTCTTAGCTGGGGTAGATATTTATGATCGTGAGGAGACTTTGGGGGTGGAGTTAGAAAAGCTTGACCCTAATGATCCGGGCGATAGAGAGTTGATAATATTGAAATATTGTTTGCCTAGTAAAAGAACCTATAGGCATAAATTCATGATTTTTAAGTGCTTGAAAGAGGCCCTTGATAATGTGGAGTATGACTTTCAGGTTCTGTTTGAGTATGATCCTGAGGCATGTTCCTCTTTTCCATATCGGTGGGACGAAATGCAAAGCGCAAGGGTTTTTTTTGAGGATGTATATCGTCTAGCAAGCGTTGAGTGGAAGGATGATATTGAAAAAGCTAGTTTGGAGGATCAATTAGATTGGTAGGTTTTTCGAAGTTTTTAGTCTGATCTAGAAATAATTAAAATTAAACACAAGGAGTTCGGGCGAAAATGAATAAAAATGAATCAGAGGATTCTGAGTTAATCAATCACGTTATAGAAGAGTGGAGGGCTGTCCCGAGTTCGCAATTCACCAGCCATAGAGCGCAGTTGAATGCATATACACAAGCAACGACAAGAGAACTTAGAAAGCTTCCCCGCTTTACAGGTGAAGATAGTATGGGGCATCTAGTCGTCAGGATGGCGGCTGAAAATGTAGGTCGTGGATATGAACCTGACCCGTTAGATCCTTCCAATCCGCGCTTCATTGCTAAAATGAACGCGTTTGAAATGAGATTTGACTTTGAAACATTGCGACCAATAGCTCTTTATCCTGTGGAGTCAGTTTGATGTTGATGCATCCTTATCTTGATATTCCGTACAATCCGCGCCTGAAGAATTTTCTAGGTGGTTTTGATACGTATGATAGAGAGGAGAGCCTTGGAGTAGAGCTGTCAGGGTACGATCCTGAGTGTCCCTCAGACAGAGATTATCTAATATTTCGCTTTATCGTTAATCGATTTTCGGGATTGAGTTATCGGCACAAATTTGTTTTGTTTAATATGTTGGGAGATACTCTGGAGAGTGATGTTAGTATTTTTATTGAAGCTTTTGAACATGATCCGTTGATTCCCTCCTTGCTTCCTCTTGGGTGGAGTAATATGAAAAATCCAAGGGCTTTTTTTGAAGATATATACATAAAGCTATCTGAGGTCTGGCTTAATGATTTGTGTAAGGCAGGGCGGGAGGACCGTTCAACATGGTGAAAATTAGGAAGTTCTATTTTCGACTCGCCGAAATGGTAAGGTTCAAAAAAATATAATAACTTAGCCTTAGGTAGTACCTACAACAGGATGAGATCAAGAGGGAAATTGTGTTGTTGGGAGATTATCGTTGGCCGATTAGCTGTGGTGTATGCAGGTCAGGGGCATTGAGGCTGTCTAGTAGGTGCACGCTATACCCCGGAACATTCTTCGCATGATGCTTCGCCTGCGAAGCCATCTCCGCCAGCTGACTGGCATCAAGTTGTGCGCAGGCTTCAGGGTGAAGGTGGACTACGCCAATGGATAGCGACAGCAGCGGGAATTCCTGTCGAATCCCTTGGCGGTTCGGCGCGATGAAGCAGCCGGCCTCAAGGTGTTCCGTGCGGTAGAAACGGCGGCATTGGCTCTGGAAATCGTCGAGCAATTGGTTGAGGCGTTTGCGCCAGTCTTCCGGGCCAAGGACGAGCAGAAAGTCATCCCCGCCAATGTGGCCAACGAAGTCGCGCGACGGATCGACGCGTTCGTTGAGGCATTGCGCCAGGCACAACAGAACTTCGTCACCACGTCCGTACCCGTAGATGTCGTTGAAGGGTTTGAAACTGTCGATGTCGACGTAGCAGATAACCGATTCGCGCCCCTGTTGCAGCAGGCGAGTCAGGCATTGCTGAATCGGCACGTTGCCGGGTAGCAGCGTGAGCGGATTGGCGTAACGCGCCTGTTGGATTTTCAGTTCGGTAATCAACTTGAGCACATCGATCACCCGGCCAAGACCCAGGTAGCCGCCGTTGAGGGTGATGATGAAGTCTTCTTCGATGCGCTGGCGGGCGCGGCTGGTGATCAGGCGGCTGACTTGTTGCAGTGATTGACTCATTTCCACGGCGAGGAAGTCGTCGTTCATCAGGCGGCTGATCGGTTTGCGCGCGAACAGGTCGGTGGCGAAGGGTTTGAGCAGGGCATCAGACAAGGAATGACGGTGGACGATTCCGCACGGCTGGCCTTGTTCGTCGAGGACTGCCAGTGAGTTGAGGTTGGCTTGGCGGCGGAAGGCTTCCAGCACAGTGGCGGTCGGTGTGTCGCGTGGGACGGCCGGCTGGTCGTTGAGCAGGGCGCTGAGGTCGCTGCCTTCGTCATTCAGTGCGACGGCGCTGCTGTCGTGTTTGGGCATCAAGGCGCGGGCATCGCGCGGTGGATGCTCTTGTGGACGTCCGAGCAGGTAACCCTGCACCAGGTCCACGCCCATTTCGGTCAATACCGCGAGTTCTTCTGGCAGTTCGATGCCTTCGGCAATCACCTGCGCGCGGGAAGCTTTGGCGATTTGCAGGATCGAACCGACGAACTCGCGCTTCAAGGCATCCTGGTGAATGCCGTCGATGAAATGTCGGTCGATCTTCACATAGTCGGGGCGCAACTCTGACCACAAACGCAGGCTCGAGTAACCGGCACCCAGATCATCCAGCGCAATCGAAAAGCCCATCGCCCGATAGTGATGCAGCGCTGTTTGCAGCAGCTGAAAGTCGTCGATCGGCGTTTGTTCGGTGAGTTCGATGACGACCTGACTGGGCGGAATACCGAAGTCTTGCAGCAACTGCAACGTGCGACCCGGTTGGTGCGCGGCTTCCAGCAAGGATTCAGGAGAGACGTTGAGAAACAGCTTGCCCGGTAGTTGCTGCTCGTTGAAACGGCGGCAAGCGCTTTGCCGGCAGGCGATTTCCAGTTCGCTCAAGCGCCCGGCCTGGCGCGCCACGGCAAACAGTGCGATGGGCGAGTGCAATGGACTGTTGGACGGGCCACGGGTGAGGGCTTCGTAGCCGAGTATCCGTCGCTCGGAGAGGCAAATGATCGGCTGGAACAGGCTGTGCAAACCGCTTTGAGTCAGGATCGAGCTCAAGGCACTCAGCTGTTCGGTCGTGGTCATGGCAATCTCTGGCGATAAAAAAAGGACTGGGAGCGCTCTCGATGAAGAGAGTGGCTCCCAGTCCTTTATTGCACGACAGAATGATGACTGTTTGATGACGATCCGCAGATCGTCAGCATTAAATTGCCATCATCTTACTTCTTGGCCACCTGATTGCTCAGCTTCAGGTAATCCAGCAGCACGCGCCCGGTTTCGCTCAGGTAGGCATCGTCTTCCGGTTTGACCTTGTCCGGCTCGGCTGCCGCGAGAGCATCTTCGTCTTCTTTCTTCAGCTCTTTGAGCGGCTCTTCGCCCTTGGCTTTGCGACGGATGTTTTCCATCACCAGTTGCTTGGCATCGATGTCGGCATGCTGGGCGCGGCGGTCGGCTTCGTTGAGGCTGACGGTTTTTTCTTCCATCAGTTTCTGCGCCAGCGCCAGCTTGTCGCGGATGAACACGAACTCGGCATCCTTGGCGGTACGCGTGTCATGCTCGGACTTGAGCTGTGCCAGGTACGGCTTGAACGGATCTGCCGCCGGTTTGATCGCAGCCTTGATGGTGTCCCATGGCATGGCTTCCGGCAGCGCGCTCTCGCCGATTTCCTTGGTGTCGATCAGCGACGGGTAGTCGATGTCCGGCAGCACGCCCTGATGCTGGGTGCTCTGACCGGAAACCCGGTAGAACTTGGCCAGAGTCAGTTTCAGTTCGCCATGGTTCAGCGGCTGAATGGTCTGCACAGTGCCTTTGCCGAAGGTCTGGCCGCCGATGATCAGCGCGCGGTGATAGTCCTGCATGGCGCCGGCGAAAATCTCCGATGCCGAGGCGGACAGGCGGTTGACCAGCAGCGCCATCGGGCCCTTGTAGAACGCGCCCGGGTTTTCATCTTCAAGTACGTCGACGCGGCCATCGGCGTTACGCACGAGGACGGTCGGGCCTTTGTCGATGAACAGACTGGTCAGCTCGGTGGCTTCCTGCAGGGAACCGCCGCCGTTGTTGCGCAGGTCGATGACCACGCCGTCGACTTTGTCCTTTTGCAGTTCAGTCAGCAGTTTCTTGACGTCGCGGGTGGTGCTCTTGTAGTCCGGATCACCGGCACGGAACGCCTTGAAGTCGAGATAGAAGGCCGGGATCTCGATCACGCCGAGCTTGTAGTCCTTGCCGTCCTGTTTCAGGTTGAGGATGGACTTCTTTACGGCCTGGTCTTCGAGCTTCACCGCTTCACGGGTGATCGGCACGATCTTGGTAGTCTGGTCGTTCGGCGCATTGCTCGCCGGAATCACTTCCAGGCGCACCACGGTGCCCTTCGGACCGCGGATCAGCTTGACCACTTCGTCCAGACGCCAGCCAACCACGTCGACCATCTCTTTGTTGCCTTGGGCAACGCCGATGATCTTGTCGGCCGGAGCCACCTGTTTGGTCTTGTCGGCAGGGCCTGCCGGCACCAGACGCACGACTTTCACCTGGTCGTTGTCGCTCTGCAACACGGCACCGATGCCCTCGAGGGACAGGCTCATGTTGATGTCGAAGTTTTCCGCGTTATCCGGCGACAGATAGTTGGTGTGCGGATCGTAAGACATGGCGAAGGTGTTGATGTACGCCTGGAAGATGTCTTCCGGACGGGTCTGGTCCAGGCGCGCCAACTGGTTCTTGTAGCGCTTGGTCAGGGTTTCCTGGATCTGCTTCGGCTCTTTGCCGGCGATCTTCATCCGCAGCACTTCGTCCTTGACGCGTTTGCGCCACAGGTCGTCGAGTTCAGCGGTGGATTTGAGCCAAGGAGCGTCCTTGCGATCGATCAGCAAGGTTTCCTTGGTGGTGAAGTCCATCTTGTCGACGCCTTTGTTCAGCTCGGCGATGGCGAAGTCCAGACGCGCCTTGACGCGATCCAGATAGCGCTTGTAGATGGTGAAGCCGGCGTTGAGGTCGCCGCTTTTGAGGAAGTCGTCGAACTGGGTCTTCCACTTGTCGAATTCGGCGATGTCGCTGGCCATGAAGTAGCTACGCGACGGATCCAGCAGCTTGATGTAGCTGTCGTAGATGATCACCGAGCGCGCATCGTCGAGCGGCGGCTTGCTGTAGTGGTGACGCTTGAGCAACTCGACGACGTTCAGACTGGCGATGACTTCATCGCGATCAGGCTGCAACTTGTCCCAGCTGTTGGCTGCGAATGTACTGCCCGACACCGGCAACAAGCCGATACCGATGAAAAGAGCGAGGGCGGTGCTGGGGAGCAAATGCTTCATGCTGATTCGACGCGGGGACAATTGATAACGCATATTAGGCCGTCTTTGAAGTCGCCGGTTCTACGAGAGCCGGTCGCATAATGCAAAAAGCCCGGCGCTACAGCTTCGGGCTCAGTCCAGACTCACTATGGAGGCACTGTGAAGGCATTGCAAGGCGTTGAAGGTCAAGTGGCATGGGTTGAGGAGCCGAGTCCTACGTGTGATGTAGGACAAGTACGCATTCGAGTGGCGGCTGCTGGCCTCAATCGCGCCGATTTATTACAGAAAGCGGGGCTGTATCCACCACCGCCAGGCGCCAGCCAAGTGCTCGGTCTCGAGTGCTCTGGTGTGATCAGCGAAGTGGGTGCGGGCAGTTCGTGGCAGGTTGGCGATCGGGTTTGCGCCTTGCTGGCCGGGGGTGGGATGGCCGAAGAGGTGGTGGTCGACGGACGGCACGTGCTGCCGGTGCCCGAAGGCGTTTCGCTGATCGAGGCCGCGGCATTGCCCGAGGTTTATGCAACAGTCTGGTTGAATGTGTTTCAACTTGCGGCGCTCAAACCGGGTGAGAAAGTTCTCTTGCACGCCGGGGCAAGTGGAATCGGTTCAGCGGCCATTCAGTTGTGCAAGGCGTTTGGCAATCCTTGTTGGGTCAGCGTCGGTTCGGCAGAGCGTTTGGCCTACTGTGAGGCGCTGGGGGCCCAGGGCGGGGTAGTGCGCACGGATGATCTGGACAGCTTGCGCGATTTCGGGCCGTTCGATGTGATCCTCGATCCGGTCGGCGGCAATTATTCGGCGCTCAATCTCAAGCTCATGGCGCTGGACGGACGTTGGGTGTTGATCGGATTGATGGGCGGCCGCGAGGCGAAACTCGATTTGGCGCAGGTGTTGGCCAAGCGTGTGCAACTGCTGGGCTCGACGCTGCGCAGCCGCGGTGATCAGTTCAAGGCAGATCTGTTGAGTGACCTGAGCCAGCATGTGTGGCCGCTGTTTGCCGAAGGACGCCTGAAGCCGCAGTTGGCCAAGGCTTTTGCGGTGAAGGATGCCGAGGCGGCGTTTGCCGAGTTGGCGAGCAATACGGTGGCGGGGAAACTGGTGTTGGTGATTGACGAAAGCCTCACCTGACACGACAGAACCCCGTAGGAGCAAGGCTTGCCCGCGAAAGCGTCGTGTCATTCAACGGTGATGTTGACTGACACGACGCTTTTCGCGGGCAAGCCTTGCTCCTACGGGATCGGGTTATTTCCAGAGGTGGATCGGCCAGTTAGCCTTTTGAGCGTGCTCAAGCAGCACTGGATCCGGGTTGACCACATGCGGGAAATCCACTTTCAGCAGCAGAGGCAAATCATTGCGTGAGTCGGAGTAGAAACTCGCGCCCTCCAGATTTTCTTCCTCGGCATCCAGCCACTCCAGCAACCGAGTGATCTTGCCTTCGCGGTAGGTCAGGGTGCCGACCGTATGGCCGCTGTACACGCCATGCGCGACTTCCAGCTCGATGCCGAGAATTTCATCGATACCCAGTCGGTCAGCAATCGGCCTGACCAGGTGCGTACCCGACGCCGAGATTACCAGAATCCGGTCGCCCGCCTTGCGGTGGGCGGCGATGGTTTTGGTGGCGTCACTGAAGATGATCGGTTCGATGAAATCTTCAACCCACGGGCCGACCAGGTGCTCGACCTCTTCCGGCGTGCGCCCGATCAGCGGTTCGAGACTGAATTCCATATAGTCTTCCATGCGCAATTTGCCATGGCTGTAAGCGTCCATCAGTTCGTTGTTTTTGCGCATGAACGACTCGGGATCGACCCAGCCCAAGCGCCCCATCTGCTCGCTCCAGAGGGTGGCGCAGTCGCCGTGGATCAACGTTTCGTCCAGATCAAAAATTGCCAAAGCCATCGGTTCTCTCCGAGAACAGCTGCGAGCTACAAGCTTCGAGCTGCAAGAATTGAAATCAAGTACGCCGCAGTCTACAACTTGAAGCTTGTAGCTCGAAGCTTGCAGCTGCTTTTAAGCTACTTCGCACAGGGCCGTTGGATCGATGGAAAGCGCCAGGCGTTGACCATCGGGATGCAGATCGGCAGCCGAACGATTAAGCACGTCCACGACCAATTCCACGCCCCGCGCTTCGATTCGGTAGCGGATCACGTTGCCGAGCAGGCTGTGGCTGCGAATCTGCGCGTCGAGTTCGCCGTTGAGGCTCAGTTCGATGGCTTCCGGGCGAATGGCGATGCGGTGATTGATCGGGCGCTGCAACAGCTTCGAGGCATCCTCTGCGTCGAGCAGGTTGTAGTTCCCGATAAAGCCTGCCGCGAACACATCGACTGGCGCCGTATACAGCGTTTCAGCATCGCCGCTTTGTACGATTTTTCCCTGATTCATCAGGAAAATCCGGTCAGACATGGTCAGCGCTTCTTCCTGATCGTGTGTGACGAAGATTGTCGTGAGGCCGAGTTCGCGTTGGATCTGCCGGATCTGTTCACGCAGGTGTTTACGAATGCGTGCATCGAGTGCCGACAGCGGTTCATCCAGCAGCAGCAAGCGTGGACGCGTGACCAGCGAGCGGGCGAGGGCGACACGCTGGCACTGGCCGCCGGAAAGTTGATGCGGATAGCGGCTGGCGAAGTCGTTCAGTTCAACCAGTTTCAACACTTCGGCGACACGTTTATGGCTGTCGTCGGCATTGACTTTTTGCATGCGCAAACCGAATGCAACGTTCTGCTCGACGGTCATGTTGGGGAACAGCGCGTAGCTCTGGAACACCATGCCGATCCCGCGCTTTTGTGGGCTCAGCGGCACGATGTCGACGCCATCGAGCAGAATCTTGCCGCCATCCACCGACGTCAGGCCGGCGATGCAACGCAGCAGTGTGGACTTGCCGCAACCGGACGGGCCGAGCAGTGTGACGAACTCGCCCTTGTTGATTTCGCAATCGATGTCGCTGAACACGGTGGTGCCGGCGTAGCTTTTCTGCAGGTGTTGGACGCTGACGTAGCTCATTCGCTTTTGTCCTTGTTCAAGATGTTGGCGATCCAGGTCAGGACCAGCACGAAAAAGAAATACGAGATGACCAGTGCACTGGTGAAGTGGCCGCTGCTGTTGCGCATGTTGTTCAGGTAAACCTGCAGGGTTTCGTAGCGGGTGCCGACGAGGATGTTGGCAAACACGAACTCACCGAACAGGAACGAGAATGACAGCAGCAGCGCGACCATCAGGCCTTTGCGCAGGTTTGGCAGCACCACCAGGAACGCTGCCTGAAAAGTGCTGGCGCCGAGCAGTTGTGCGGCGTCCATCAGGTCGCGCAGGTTGATCGCTTGCAGGTTGTTGGTGATCGCCCGGTACATGAACGGCAGCGCCACGGTGAAGTAGCAACCGATCAGGATCCACGGCGTGCCGACCATCGCCATCGGCCCGGAACCGTAGAGCTGCAACAGCCCCACCGACGACACCACCGGCGGTACCGCGAAGGGCAGCAGGATCAGGATGTTCATCAGCGCATCGAGTTTCGGGAAGTGGTAATGCACCACGAACAGCAGCGGCAGAATCAGCACCACCGACAGCACCAGCGCGCCGACGCACACCAGCAACGACTGGCCGAACGCATGGAGGAAGCGCGGATCGCTCCACAGCTGGATGTACCACTTGAAGGTGAAACCGCTGGGCAGAATGGTCGCCGACCAACTGCTGGCGATCGAGTAGACCAGCGTGCCCGCCAATGGCAGCAACAGAATGGCGAACAACAGGTAAACCACGACGCGGTGGTAGAGGCCGGCGGGGCCGGATTCAGCGCGAGACATGGTAGCTCCTCTTCAACAGCAGTTGATGCACGACGGTGACGATGGTCATCAGTGCCACCAGCACCACGGCGAGGGCACTGGCCAGATTCGGATCGAGGGAAATATCCCCGGAAACCATCGCCGCAATGCGGATCGGCAACACGTTGAAATTGCCGGTAGTCAATGCATATACCGTGGCATAGGCGCCAAGGGCGTTGGCCAGCAGGATCACGAAAGTGCCAAGCAATGCCGGGGTCAGCACCGGCAAACCGATGTGCCGCCAGAACTGCCAGCCGCTGGCGCCGAGCAGTGCGGCGGACTCGCGCCAGTCTTCACGCAAGGCGTCGAAGGCCGGGTAGAGCAGCAGCACGCCAAGCGGGATCTGGAAGTAGGTGTAGAGGATGATCAGCCCGGTTTTCGAGTACAGATTGAAGTCCTGAATGATCCCGGCCTGTTTGAGCATGATGGTGAAGCTGCCGTTGAAACCGAGCAGGATGATGAACGCAAACGCCAAGGGAACACCGGCGAAGTTGCTGGTCATGTTGGCGAAGGCATTCACGAAGTTGCGCAGTTTCGAATCGACCCGGCGCAATGAGTAGGCGCCGAGCACGGCGATGATGATGCCGAACACACTCGACCAGAAACTGATCTCCAGGCTGTACTGGATTGCCTGCAAATAGAATTTCGAGCTGAAGATTTTCGTGAAGTTTTCGATGCCCCAACCGAACTCTTCCGATTGCAGGCTGTTGATCATCACCCAGACCAGCGGGGCGATTTCGAAGACGATAAAGAACAGCGCGAAGGGCACCAGCCACAGCGCCGCCAGCCATTTGCCGCGGGTCATGGATTTCACTTGAGCAGCTCCCGGCACACAGGTTTGTCGTGGGGCACACCGAGCAGTTCGCAGACTGTGCCGCAGATCTCGGTCTGTTTTGGTATGGCGCCAGCGTCGAGGCTGAAGGCGTCACCGAGGACGAACAGCGGTACCTGACGTTCTTCCGGCAGCAGGCCGTTGTGCGAGCGGTCGTTGTTCATGCCGTGGTCGGCGGTTACCAACACTTGATAACCGGCATCGAGCCAGGTCTGCAAATAGTCAGCAAGGATGATGTCTGCCGAGCGCGCGCTGTTGCGGTACTGCGAGCTGTCGAGGCCGTGCTTGTGCCCGGCGTCGTCGATGTTCATCGGGTGGATCAGCAGGAAGTTCGGCGCGTGGCGCAGGCGCAGGTTTTCCGCGTCGGCGAACAGGTGCGAATCCGGGTAGTGATCGTTCCAGTAGAAGTGCCCGTGCTGGATTGGCAGATCCGGGTCGTCGGTATGACGGTCGCGGGCGGCCACGAAAGGCGAGCGGTTATACAACTCGCTGACCCAGTGATAGGCCGCAGCGGCTGTTTTCAGGCCGGCGTCGCGAGCGTAGTGATAGATGCTGCGCTGATTGGACAGGCGCGAGACGTTGTTGTGGACGATGCCGCTGTCGATCGGCGGCACGCCGGTGAGGATGCATTCATAAAGCGGTCGGGACAGGGCCGGCAACTCGCACTCCAACTGGTAGAGCGCGGCGCGTCCTGCGCCAACATAAGCCTGCAGATGCCCCATGGCGTGGCGCGCGACCTCGTAATTGAGGCCGTCGAGCACGACAAGGATGACGTTGTGCTTCATAGGGGCAAAAACTCCGCGAAACAATAAAAGTCGTTAAAAACTGTAGGAGCAGAGCTTGCTCGCAAAGGGCGCGGCGCGGTTTTCGATAAACCGTGGTGCTGCGGTTCGCGAGCAAGCTTTGCTCCTACAGATGAAGGATTACTTCATCTCTACGATGACTTCTTCGTTCCATTTCTGCGGCAGGGCCTTGGAGGTTTTTTCCCATGCGTCGGCGTCTTTGATCGGGGTAACCTTTTTGTACTGCTCGTTCGGCAGCAGTTTGGCCTTCACGTCTTCCGGCAGTTGCAGGTGCTCGGCGCGGATCGGCCGGGCGTTGCCGCGGGCGAGGTTGGTCTGGCCGGCGTCGCTGAAGATGTATTCGCGGGTCAGCTTGGCGGCGTTAGGATTTTTTGCGTACTTGTTGATGATCGTTGTGTAGCCGGAAATCACCGAGCCGTCGGACGGGATCAGCACCACGTAGTCATCCGGGTTGGCCATCTTGGCTTTGTAGCTCAGGCCGTTGAAGTCCCAGACCACGCCGACTTCGATCTCGCCTTTTTCCATGGTGGCGATGGTCGGGTTGGCCATCGACAGTCGACCTTGCTTGGCGATGTCGGCGAACAGCAGCAGCGCAGGCTGGATGTTTTTCTCGTCGCCACCGTTGGCCAGGGCAGCAGCGAGAACGCCGTTGGCCGCTTGTGCGGCGGTGCTCACGTCACCGATGGAAACCTTGTATTTGCCGCCCTTGAGGTCAGCCCATTTGGTCGGTACTTCGGAACCGTGCAACAGCTTCTTGTTGACGATGAAAGCGATGGTGCCGGTGTAGGCCAGGGCCCAGTTGCCGTCCTTATCCTTGGCCCAGTCCGGGACTTGATCCCAGGTGCTTGGCTTGTACGGTTGCACCACGCCTTGCTTGACCGCAATCGGGCCGAAAGCGGCACCGACATCGCCGATATCAGCGCTGGCGTTGTCTTTTTCCGCGGCAAACTTGGCGATTTCCTGAGCCGAGCTCATGTCGGTGTCGATATGTTTTAGGCCGTAGGTCTTGGCCAGGTCTTCCCAGGTGCCTTTCCAGTTGGCCCAGTCATCGGGCATGCCGACGCTGTTGACAGCGCCTTCCGCTTTCGCAGCGGCTTCGAGGGTTTTCAGATCGGTGCCCGCCGCCATGGCGGAGGTGCACATAGCAATGGTCGAGCCTAACAGTGTTGCCAGGAAAAGCTGTTTCATTCCGAAGCTCCTTGGTCGTGTTCAACGCTGCGATTGCGGTTTGTGTTGGTCTAGGTCAGCAATACCTGAGCCAATTTAAGGGGGCTGGATGACACTTTGATGTCGGTGGCCCTGCGGCAAGCCTTTTGTTTGCCCGATATCAGCGGCTGCCAGATAAGCGTAGACCATGCTCAGGCCCCGGCTGACAAGGGACTTGGCCGATGTATTGCAAGTCATGAGAGCGACCGTTGGGTAGTTTTGTCATCTCTCGGTCATCTGTACTGCCTAGGCTTGCAACACACGGAAACGCTTCGTTGTCCGTGTAGTTTTGCCCTGAAACAGTGCTGGTCTAGTCCAGATAGGTAACGTTGATGCGCGATGAGGCAACAAAAGCGGTGACAGCCATTGGCCAGGTGTTGCAGGAACAGCTCGATCACGGGTTGTTGGCTGCAGGCAGCAAGTTGCCGGCCGAGCGCAAGCTCAGTGAGTTGTTTGGTACGACGCGGATTACCGTGCGCGAGGCGTTGTTACAGTTGGAGGCGCAGGGGCAGATTTATCGCGAGGAGCGGCGGGGCTGGTTTGTGTCGCCGCCGCGTCTGGCTTACAACCTGATGCAGCGCAGTCACTTTCACGCGATGGTCAGTGCGCAGGGGCGGGAGCCTTCGACCGAGGTGATTTCGGCGCGGTTGCAGCCGGCTTCGGCGGCGGTGTGTGCCTGGTTGCAGCTGCCGGCGTTGTCGAGCGTGATTCAGATTTGCCGGTCGCGGCGCATTGATGGGCGGTTGGTGTTGTATGTGGAGCACTATTTGAATCCGCAATTTTTTCCCGGGATTCTTGAGTTTGATTTGAATCAGTCGATTACTGAGTTGTATGCGCGGCATTACGATTTGCACTATGGGCGGGTGCGCTTCGAGATTGTTCCTACGTCGTTGTCGGTGGATGCGGCGGCGGCTTTGCGGGTGTCTGTGGGGAGCCCGGGATTAAGGATTGCTCGGGTTAATTATGATCAGCATGAGCGGTTGATTGATTGTGATCTGGAGTTTTGGCGGCATGATGCGATTCACGTCGGGGTTGATGTGGTTTGAGGCTTTTGCCTTGGCGGCCTGTGGGCCGACCAGGCTTTTGGGGGCTGTGTGAATATCCGTTTCTTTGGTTGCTGCGGCGGGCGGTTTCGCTCTTACAGCGAGTCACTTTTGCAGACGCCCAAAAGTAACCAAAACGCTGGGCCCCGGCGTTCGGCCCGCTCGCTGGGGCTCGGGGTTCCTTCGTTACGGGATCTATCCGGGGGCATCGCCTACGGTTTGCTTCGCTGCACCTCCTCTCGATGTGTTCGACTTCGTCGAACGTTCGCTGCGCTCCCACCCCCGGATAAATCCCTCCACTCAGCCTGCCGAAGGGGCCAGCACGGCAAGGTCAAAAGCGGTACTCGAGCTTGCGCTCATTGTGTTGAGTGGTGAGGAGCAGAGGCGTTGCGCGCTCTGCTTTTGCTCTTCGTAGGAGCAGAGCTTGCTCGCGAGGCGGCCTGACAGCCGACCAATTTCTGGCAGGCTGTACATGGTCCAAATGTGGGAGCGAGCCTGCTCGCGAAGGCAACCTGACAGCCGACCAATCTCTGGCAGGCTGCACGTGGTCCAAATGTAGGAGTGAGCCTGCTCGCGAAGGCGGCCTGACAGCCGACCAATCTCTGGCAGGCTGTACATGGTCCAAATGTGGGAGCGAGCCTGCTCGCGAAGGCGGCCTGACAGCCGACCAATCTCTGGCAGGCTGCACATGGTCCAAATGTAGGAGTGAGCCTGCTCGCGAAGGCGCCCGGACAGCCGACCAATTTCTGGCAGGCTGCACATGGTCCAAATGTGGGAGCGAGCCTGCTCGCGAAGGCGCCCGGACAGCCGACCAATTTCTGGCAGGCTGCACATGGTCCAAATGTGGGAGCGAGCCTGCTCGCGAAGGCAACCTGACAGCCGACCAATTTCTGGCAGGCTGCACATGGTCCAAATGTGGGAGCGAGCCTGCTCGCGAAGGCGCCCTGACAGCCGACCAATCTCTGGCAGGCTGTACATGGTCCAGATGTAGGAGCGAGCCTGCTCGCGAAGGTGGCCTGACAGCCGACCAATCTCTGGCAGGCTACACATGGTCCAAATGTGGGAGCGAGCCTGCTCGCGAAAGCGCCCCCACAATCGCCCTCATCCCTGTCCTTATTTGCCTACCCGCGCATTGGCATACAAATAATCGGTCGCCAACGACGCCAGTGTCCTCACGCCCACCACCAGTGCCGATTCATCCACGAAGAAACCTGGGTTGTGATTCGGCGCCGCTTTGCTCATGTCCTGATCCCGTGGCGTCACCCCGAGAAATACAAACAATCCCGGCACTTCCTTGGCATAGAACGAAAAGTCTTCTGCGCCGCCCACCAGCGGGGCATTCACCACGTCGTCCTTGGCCGCCCACTTCAAAGTCGGTAGCATTTTTTCGGTGAGTGCCAGGTTGTTAATCGTCGGGTCGTATTTTTCGATGATGGTGACGTCCGCTTTCGCACCACCGCTTTCTGCGATTTTTTCGATGGTCTGGCGTACGTCGGCGTGCAGTTTCTGGCGGATGCCGTAGTCGTAGGAGCGGATCGTTCCGCTCATGTCGACCGATTCGGGAATGATGTTGTAACGCGTCCCGCCATTGATCGTGCCGATGCTGACCACCGATGGATACGACGAGATGTCGGTGCGGCGGCTGACTACGGTTTGCAGGCCGACGATGGTTTGGGCGCCGACGGTGATCGGGTCGATGCCGTCCCAGGGGCGGCCGGCGTGGGTTTGTTTGCCGAGGATTTTGATGCGCAGGTCGTCGGAGCTGGCCAGGGTCGGGCCGGGGCGGTAGGCGATTTGGCCGGCGGGGATGCCGGCCCAGACGTGCAGGCCGAAGACGGCGTCGGGTCTGGGTGATTTCATCACGCCTTCCTCGACCATCATTTTCGCGCCCCAGGTGTTTTTGCCGTCGGGGATGAAGTCGCTCGGGCCCTCTTCGGCAGGCTGGAAGTAGAACACCACGGTGCCGGGCAGGGTGTCGCGCATGCCGGTGAGAATTTTTGCCGTGCTCAGCAGGATGGCGGTGTGGGCGTCGTGGCCGCAGGCGTGCATGACGTCGACTTCTTTGTCGAGGTAGGTGCCTTTGGCTTTCGAGGCGAAGGGCAGGTTGGAGACTTCTTTGACCGGCAGCGCGTCCATGTCGGCGCGCAGGGCTACGGTCGGGCCGGGCAGGGCGCCTTTGAGGATGGCAACGACGCCGGTGCGGGCGACGCCGGTTTTGACTTCCAGGCCCATGGCTTTCAGTTGTTTGGCGACTAACTCGGACGTGCGCTTTTCGTTGTTGCCGAGCTCGGGGTGGGCATGGATGTCGCGGCGGGTTTCCAGCAGTTCGGGTTCGAGCTTTTGCGCTTGTTCGGCGATTTGCGTACGGGTGCTGTCCATTGTCGCCGCGCCGGCGTGGCCGGCGAAAAGGGTGAGTAGTACGGCTTGGGCAATGCGCGTCAGTAGCATCGGGCTCTCCTTGATTATTGTTGTTAGGGCTTCTCTGCCTGTGACTGCAACCGCGCGCGCGTGCGTGCTATTCCTTCGGCTGGCCGCCACCGGCAGTGATCACTTGTACGCTCATGCGCGGTGTTGCCAGATCCAGTCCAGCCTCATCCAGATGGCGCTTGAGCGACAGGTTGAACGCTCGGGAAACTTCCCATTGTTTGATCGGCGCGGTCTTGAACCGAGCCCGCAGAATCGCGCTGCCGGACTCGAAACTTTCCACGCCCTGAATCTCCAGTGGCGACCAGATATTGCGCCGCTGCAGCGGATCGGTGCGCATCTTCTGGCCGACATCGCGCATCAGTTTGATCGCGTCGTCGATTTCCATGTTGTACGGCACCGCGACGCGGAAGATCGCGTAGCCGAATTCCCGCGAGTAGTTCTTGATGCTTTTGATTTCGCTGAACGGGATGGTGTGGACAATGCCGTCGATGTCGCGCAGACGCACGGTGCGGATGGTCAGGCCTTCGACGGTGCCGAGGTGGCCGCCGACGTCGACGTAATCGTCGATGGCCAGCGAGTCTTCAATGATGATGAACAGACCGGTGATCAGGTCGGCGACCAGCGACTGAGCGCCGAATCCGATGGCCAGACCGATCACACCGGCACCGGCCAGCAGTGGCGTGACGTTCATGCCCATGTTCGCCAGCGCAACGATCAGCGCGATGATGAAGATCGCCACGAAAAGTACGTTGCGGATCAGCGGCATCATCGTTTGCGCGCGTGCATTGGCCAGGCCTTTGCGCGAGCGGGTGAGGGCGTGGTGCACGGCGGTGTCGGCGAGGATCCAGATCAGCCAGGAGAAAATCAGCGTGCCGATCAGACTGAACAGTTTGACGCTGATGTCATGGCCCTCGCCCTCGGCGAAACCGATCAGCGACTGGCCCCACACGCGCAGGCCAAGTTCGATGAAGGCCAGCCACACCAGCAAGTGCGCGAGTGTGTAAAAGAAGCTTTTCAGCCGCTCGGAATACAGCGCGTGGCGCTTCGGCCCGCGTTGCGGTTTCAGTGAGTGGCGACGCACCAGACCGTTGATGACCATGCATAACACCAGCAGCACGGTGCAGATCAGTGACTGGCGTAGCGCGGTGCTGGTGTCGCCGGCGGAGACAAAGGTGGCGAACAGCGAGATGCCGACCAGCACCAGCGCCGGCACGTACCAGAAGGTGCCGAGGATATCGATGGTGTCGCTGAGGGCGCGGCGGGTCAGCCGTCGTGACAGCGGCTGATTGCGGATCAGGTGCGCCACCGGCCGACGGAAGCGCAGGATGAACAACCCGGTGGAGAACGCCGCGAGAACATTGGCCACGGTCGCGGCGGTGTGCGCCAGATGCACACCGAGGCTCTCGACCAGGCGTGGATCGCTCAACGCCTCACCGAACGCGGCGAAGCTGCCGATCAGCCACAGCGGCCGAAAGGCCTGATGACGCAGGATGTACAGCGCGCGATGGCGGTGCGGGCCATCGAGCAGAGAAAACGCGATCACGCAGATCGCCGAGAAACAGGTACCGACAACCAGTGCGTAAGCCAGCACCATCGCCAGGCTTTTGCCCAATGACGAGGGCAGCGCGTAGCTCATGTAGACCGTGATGACCAATGCGATCAGCCACGGCCCGAGCTTGCGCAGAGCGAAGCGCAGCATGTCGAGGGCTTTGGGGTGCTGCGGCAGTTCTTCGGTCAGGCCGAAACGCATGCGTACTCGATGACCGAGCCAGATCAGCGCGGCGGCGAGCAGGCTCCAGACCATCAGGATCATCGCGAAAGCGAAGATGATCGGCAGCCACTCGCTGGCCGGCAGCATCAACGCAGACAATTCATCCCGGGCGAGGCTGAACTCGGTGGACCAACGCTTGATTGGACTGTCGTCGCCGGTAAATTGCTTCTCGAACGTGGCGAGGGTGCCGCCGATCAGCCCGAGCACGCCTTCTTCCTGGGTCGCCTGGGCTTTTTTCGTGGCGTCGCGCAGTTTTTTCAGGTCGGTCAGCAACTGTGCGCGTTGCTTGTCGTTTTCCAACGACTTGATGACTTCGTCGAGGGACTGGCCGAGCGGTTCCTGGGCCTCGGGCTGCGTCTTGGTGGTGTTGAGCAGGCCCGGCAGGCCGACCGCTTGGGCGGGGGCCAGCGGCAGCAGCGTCATCAGGCAGACGAGAAACAGATTGGGCAAAGCAAAAAGACGAGCGAACACTAGGCGGTCAACCTCGCAAGGGGCGGATTCGCTGGAGTGTACGAGGCCCACCCAATCAATGCGAGCCGTCGCGGATTATTCGTTGAGTTTGGCGAGGATCTTGTAGACCACGGTGGCGAGAATCATCAGCATGCCGATCCACATGGCGAACACGCCGGCGTTCTTGTCGCGGAAGTTGAAGCCGATGGCCAGCAGGATCATCCCGGTCAGGATGGGAATGAGCATGGCGTGAAACGAAGACATCGAGATCATGGAGACTGCCTTGTCGAAATGAATGATGGAAGTCTAGGTCGGATTCGGCTGACCAAGGCTGATGTGTATCAGAAATGAGTCCGTTCGAAAGTGAAATTTGCGCTGAGAGCACCGGCGCCATCGCGGGCAAGCCTTGCTCCTACAGATGTCTGGCTTTTGTAGGAGCAAGGCTTGCCCGCGAAGGGTTTACGGCAATTCGTGGCAGGCGTAGAACGCGCTCAGCACTTTGACCAGGTGCGCGAGGTCGTGGCTGCCGCACAGTTCGCGGATCGAATGCATGGCGAAAGTCGGCAGGCCGATATCGACGGTGCGCACGCCCAGATGGCTGGCGGTGATCGGGCCGATGGTCGAGCCGCAGCCCATGTCGCTGCGCACCACGAAGCTTTGCACCGGCACTTCTTCAGCCATGCACAGATGGCGGAAGAACCCGGCGGTTTCGCTGTTGGTGGCGTAACGCTGGTTGCTGTTGACCTTGATCACCGGGCCGGCGTTGAGTTTCGGGCCGTGGTTGGCGTCGTGCTTCTCGGCGTAGTTGGGGTGTACGCCGTGGGCGTTGTCGGCCGAGACCAGCAGAGATTTCTGAATGGTGCGGACGAACTCGTCACCTTCCGGCAACAGGCGACGCAGGGTCTGTTCGAGCATCGGGCCGTCGGCGCCACAGGCCGAGCAGGAACCGACCTCTTCGTGGTCGTTGCACACCAGCACGCACGTTTCGTCGGTCTCGGCAGTGAGCAAGGCTTGCAGACCGGCGTAACACGACAGCAGGTTGTCGAGGCGTGCGCCGGCAATGAAATCGCCGTTCAGGCCAATCACTGCAGCACTTTGCGTGTCATAGAAACTCAGCTCGTAATCGAGCACGACGTCGGCGTTCAAACCATGTTCGCGCGCCAGTTGATCGGTGAGCACCGCGCGGAAATCGACGCGCTCGTCACCGGCGAACTGCGCGAGGATCGGCGGCAACTCGGTCTGCGCGTTGATCGCCCAGCCCTGATTGGCTTCACGGTTGAGGTGAATGGCCAGGTTGGGAATGATCGCGATCGGCGCCTTGAAGTCGATCAGTTGGCTCTCGACCTTGCCGTCGCGGCGGAAGGTCACGCGGCCGGCCAGCGACAGATCACGATCGAACCACGGCGCCAGCAGCGCACCGCCGTAGACCTCGACGCCCAGTTGCCAGAAACCCTGACGTTGCAGTTCCGGTTGCGGCTTGACCCGCAGGCACGGGCTGTCGGTGTGCGCGCCGACCAGGCGGATGCCGCCGTGCAACGGCGAGTGGCGGCCCATTTTGATCGCGACGATCGAGGAGTCGTTACGGGTGACGTAATAGCGGCCGTTGGCCTCGGTGGTCCACGGCTCGCGTTCGTCGAGGCGCACAAAACCGGCGGCCTCCAGACGTTGAACAAGGCTGGCAGTGGCGTGGAACGGGGTAGGGGAGGCCTTGAGGAAGTCGATCAGGCCTTGGTTCAACTCTTCGCGCATAAGAAGCTCCAGACAGCAATGGACGGGAGTTTAACGCATCGGCCCAAGCCTTGGGACATGACAACATCTCAATGTAGGCGCTGCGGCACGCTGCGATCTTATGATTCTGGTCTTTAGGATCAAAAGATCGCAGCGTGCCGCAGCGCCTACAGGAGGTTGTGTACGCAAATATCCCGTGAATAACGGGGGATCAGCGGGGGGTGAGGACGCGTTTCTTCAGGTAGTTCATGATGGCTTTTTCGTCTTCCGGTTTATCCGGACGCGGCAGCTGTTTTGGCCAGTGGCTCTGGTTCAACAGCTTTTTCTGACGGCTTTCGTCCCAGCGCAGAATCTCCCGTGAGGCGCATTCCCACCACTCGTGCCGGCAGACGCTGTAGTACGGATCTTCCGGTGCTGCGCTGCCGTAGAGCAGATCGCGCCCGACCTTGCGCATGACCCCGCTCTGGTTGCGCAGCTTCCATTTGATTTTCAGGCGCTGCCAGGCTGAAGGGAAAGGCTTGACCCGCGGCACATCGCTGCACAGCTCGACCAGACGCTGGCTGAAGGCTTCGTCATGCTGGGAGAAAAAGTACGCCTGCATCGCATGGAAAAAACGCTTTTCTGCGAAGTAGTGGTAGACGTGTTTGCGTGCTTCCACCACCTCACGTCCGCGCATGGCGTACGACAGGGCGATCTGTTCGATGGTGTGGATCTCGAAACCGCCAACTGTCCATTCATCGATCAGTCGGATCGACTCCGCGAACAACGCCGAGTCACTCTCGGTGATACCGCACAGGCCACTGTTGTAGAGCTTGAAGCCGTTTTCCGGCGTCACGCCATGGGCGCGCAGGTCGCGGCCGAGTTTCAGGTAATCGCTGCGCTCGTGGACATCTTTCCAGTCGTATTCGAAACGATCCATCACCGAGCGGTTCGGCTCGATGAATTCGAAGAGGCAACTCGGGTGGCTGGTGAACAAGGTGTCGGTGTCGACGAACAGGGTCTTTTCCGCCAGTTGCATGCCCGCGGCGATGGCACAGGCCTTGCGGCGATGGTGATAGCCATGCACGCCCTGCCAGCGAACCAGGGTCGCTTCGTCGAGCAGCACGGTGTCGACCGGCCAACCGGCATAATCTTCCGGGCGGTCGGTAAGAATGCGGATCGCCGGGACGTTGCCGTTTTTTGCCTGGGACAGCACCGTGAGGATGCTGAATTTGGCTTCGCGGCGGTACACGTCCTGGTTGCCGTAGATCAGATACAGCAACTGGTGACGGACTTTCTTGAGGGGTGTCGCCAGGGATTCGATACAACTCATCCGAAACAAAATCCTTTCCAACAACAGGACGGCCAGTCAGGCAATCCTCAGAACGGGGCCGGGCATTCGAAACGCAAACGCTCGCCGGACTGCGGGTGGGTGAAGCTCAACATGCTCGCGTGCAGGCACAGGCGTGGCCAGGCAGCGAGGGCTTGCTCGTGGGCGTAGAGTCCGTCGCCCAACAGCGGGTGGCCGATGGACAACATGTGTACGCGCAACTGGTGCGAACGGCCGGTGATCGGTGTCAGCTCGACGCGGCACCAGTCGCCGCAACGCTCCAGCACACGCCAGAAGGTCAGCGCGTGTTTGCCGAATTCATGATCGACCACATGACGCGGCTTGGTCGGCGGATCGTAGCGCAGTGGCAGATCGATGCTGCCGCTGTCCAGCTCCGGTTGTCCCCAAGCGAGGGCAGTGTAAGCCTTCTCTGTTTCACGGTCGTGAAACTGGCGTGACAGTTCGCGATGAGTGTCTGCATCACGCGCGAGCAGGATGATGCCGGAGGTTTCCCAATCGAGGCGGTGGACGATTCGCGCTTCCGGGTAGCCGTTTTCCTGCAAGCGGGTAATCAGGCAGTCCTTGTTGTCGTCGGCGCGACCGGGTACCGAGAGCAGCAGGGTCGGTTTGTCGACCACCAGTACGGCGGCGTCCTGATGGATGATGCGGATGTTGGACAACGGCATTAAAACAGCCTCGTAACAAATGCCAACGGCGGTTCAGGGCCATTCCCACATGGGAATGACCCTGAACCGCCGTCGTTCCTGCCGGATCGACTCAGCGATCGGGCAGGGTGATGTTGAGTTCCAGAATCGAGCAACTGCCCTGGCTTTCCAGTGCAACATGTACGTCGTCGTTGCCGATATTGACGTACTTGCGGATCACGTCGACCAGTTCCTTCTGCAAGGCTGGCAAGTAATCCGGCGTGCTGCGCTGGCCGCGCTCATGCGCCACGATGATCTGTAGACGCTCTTTCGCTACCGAGGCGGTACTTGGCTTTTTGTTGGCACGAAAGAAGTCAAAAAGGTTCATTACCTACCTCCAAACAGGCGCTCGAAGAATCCCTTCTTCTCGACATCGAGGAAACGGTGGGCTTTTTCTTTGCCCAGCAAGCGGTCGACGGTATCGCTATAAGCCTGACCGGCATCGCTCTGGTCGTCGAGAATCACCGGTACGCCCTGGTTGGATGCCTTGAGCACCGCCTGGGATTCCGGGATTACGCCGAGCAGGGTTACCGAGAGGATTTCCTTGACGTCTTCAACGCCCAGCATTTCGCCTTTTTCAACACGCTCCGGGTGGTAGCGAGTGATCAGCAGGTGTTCCTTGATTGGGTCTTCGCCACGTTCGGCGCGGCGCGATTTGCTCGCCAGCAGGCCGAGCATGCGGTCCGAATCTCGTACCGAGGACACTTCCGGGTTGGTCACGACGATCGCTTCATCAGCGAAGTACATGGCCAGGTGGGCACCTTTCTCGATGCCGGCCGGGGAGTCGCAGACGACGAACTCGAATTGTTCCTTGAGCTCCATCAGGACTTTTTCCACGCCTTCGACGGTCAGCGCGTCTTTGTCGCGGGTCTGACTGGCGGCCAGTACGTAGAGGTTCTCCAGGCGCTTGTCTTTGATCAGTGCCTGTTGCAGGTTGGCTTCGCCGTTGACCACGTTGACGAAGTCATACACCACGCGGCGCTCGCAACCCATGATCAGGTCAAGGTTACGCAAGCCCACGTCGAAGTCGACGATCACTGTTTTGTGGCCGCGCAGAGCGAGGCCGGTACCGATAGCGGCGCTGGTGGTGGTCTTACCCACACCACCCTTGCCGGATGTAACCACGAGAATCTTGGCCAAGGTGTTTCACCCCTAAGGAAGAAGGACTTTTTAGCCCCTGAAAAACATCTCTTGAAAACTACTGCAGTCGGACAGCCTTGGCTGGAATTCGGCTTTTGGCCTTTTTCCTACTTCGTTTGAGCCGTTTTCGCTACGTTTTAGAGATGCTTGGAAAATGCGGCAGTATCCGTTAAAGCCGAATGATGTTCAACACGTCGCCCGACAGGCTGACCTGTACGCCCGACCCCCACATTGGATCGCGACGCAAATCTTCGGACACCTTGTAATGACCGGCGATAGAGATCAGTTCAGCGCTCAATTGCTGACAGAAAATCCGTGCCTTGGTATCACCTTTGACGCCGGCCAGCGCCCGACCGCGCATCGGGCCGTATACATGGATGTTGCCATCGGCGAGAAGTTCCGCCCCCGGACTGACCGACGACACCACGACCAGATCGCCACCCTGGGCATATATCTGTTGGCCACCACGTACTGGCGTGGTGATGACGCGGGTCTGTTTGACGGTCGGCTCAGGCGGTTTTTCCGGCTTCTTTTTGACTTCGGCTTCGGGCATTTCCAGCGGCCGTTCACGGGCACCGGACGGTGGCAGCACCGGGATGTCGATGGCGATGGCGGCGGCAATGTCTTCAATGCGGCTGGCGCGAATCGCCAGCGTGCGCAGGCCGTGTTGGCGGCACACACGCATCAGGCCTGGCAGATCGACGGCGCCTTCGCCCGGCGGCAATTTGTCCAGCGCCAGAACCAGTGGCGCGTTGCTGAAGAAGTTCGGCGCCTGCGCGACTTTGGCGGCCAATTGCCGATCGAGGCTGTCGAGGTCGTTACGGGCCAGTTCCAGCACGGTAATGGCCAGCATGCTGCCCTTCAGCTGGAACACGGGATCTTGGTCTAACGGTTCGGTTTGGCTCATGTCGGCATACAACGGCTTGTCACTAAAAGTGCCGAGACTTATAACGAGAACGCCCGCGAGCCGCAAGCCGGGTCGAACGATGTAGAATGCGCGGCCACTGTATTTACGGAAGCTTTAATGGATCGCCCGCGTTTTCGAAAAGCATTTTTATCGCCTCGCTTCTGGCCGCTCTGGTGCGGTCTGGGGCTTTTATGGCTGATCGTGCAGTTGCCGTATCCGGCGTTGCTGACCATCGGTCGAGTTTTGGGCGCCATGATGTATCGCCTGGCCGGCGACCGGCGGCGCATTGCCAAACGCAACCTTGAGCTGTGCTTCCCGGAAAAATCCGCCGTCGAGCGCAAACGTCTGCTCAAGGAAAACTTCGCCTCCACCGGCATCGCTTTTTTTGAAATGGCGATGAGCTGGTGGTGGTCGCGTGAGCGCCTGGCGAAACTGGCCCACGTCGAAGGCCTGGAGCATTTGCAGAAGGCCCAGCGCGAAGGCAAGGGCGTGATCCTGATGGCGGTGCATTTCACCACCCTGGAAATCGGCGCGGCGTTGCTCGGTCAACAGCACACCATCGACGGCATGTACCGCGAGCACAAAAATCCGTTGTTCGACTTCATCCAGCGTCAGGGCCGTGAGCGGCACAACCTCGATTCGCTGGCGGTGGAGCGCGACGACGTGCGCGGCATGCTCAAGCTGCTGCGTTCGGGCCGGGCGATCTGGTACGCACCGGATCAGGACTACGGCGCCAAGCAAAGCATTTTCGTACCGCTGTTCGGCATTCAGGCCGCGACGGTGACGGCGACCACCAAGTTTGCTCGTTTGGGCAAGGCGTTGGTGGTGCCGTTCACGCAGGAGCGTCTGGCCGACGGCAGCGGTTATCGTCTGGTCGTGCATCCACCGCTGGAAGATTTTCCGGGCGAGACGGAGGAAGCCGACTGCATCCGCATCAATCAGTGGGTCGAAGGCGTCTTGCGTGATTGCCCTGAGCAATACCTGTGGGCGCATCGCCGCTTCAAGAGCCGTCCACCGGGCGAGCCGAAGTTGTACGCCAAACGCCGCTGAACCCATCCCTGACAAGCACCATGGAGTGTTGCGATGAGCCCTGCTGAACCGGTCACAGGTTTGATTCTTTCTGGCGGTGGGGCGCGGGCGGCGTATCAGGTGGGGGTGCTGGCGGCGATTGCCGAGTTGTTGCCGTTGGGCGCGGACAATCCGTTTCCGGTGATCGTCGGCACATCGGCCGGGGCGATCAATGCGGTCAGCCTCGCCAGTGGCGCCACCGATTTTCGCGCCGCCATCGAACGCCTCACATTATTCTGGCAGGGCTTTCGCAGCCATCGCGTGTTGCGCAGCGACTGGCCCGGTGTCATCCGACAGGCCAGCCGCTTTGTCAGCCACAGCTTGCTCGGCCTCGGTCGACATCTGCCGGTGGCGCTGCTCAACAGTTCGCCGCTGCGCGATCTGCTCAATGAAAAACTGCACATGCCCGGTATTGCCGAGTCTATCGCGCGCAAGCAATTGCATGCGGTGGCGGTGACCGCGTTCGGTTACGAGTCGGGGCAAGCGGTGACGTTCTATCAGGGCGGCGGCACGATTGATTCGTGGCTGCGGCATCGGCGCATTGGTGTGCCGACGCAGTTGTCGGTGGATCATCTGTTGGCCAGCTCGGCGATACCGTTGTTGTTCGCGCCGGTGAAGATCGGCGAGGAGTATTTCGGTGACGGTGCGGTGCGGCAATCGGCGCCGATCAGCCCGGCGTTGCACCTGGGCGCCAGTCGAGTGCTGGTGGTCGGGGTCAGCGGCAACCCGCGAGGGTTCGATCCGCAGGAGCCGCTGCAGCGCACCTACACGGGTCAACAGCCGACGCTGGCGCAGATCGGCGGGCACATGCTCAACAGTACGTTCATTGACAGCCTTGAGAGCGATATCGAGTTGCTTCAGCGTCTCAACCAGTTCAGCCATTTGATGCCCGAAGGCACGCCAACCCGCGCACTGGGCGTGGCGCCGGTGGAGGTCTTGGTGATTTCGCCGAGCCAGCCGATCGATGAGATTGCGGCGCGGCATCGCCAGGAATTGCCGGCGGCGTTGCGCTTGTTCTTGCGCGGGCCGGGGGCGACCAAGACGAGCGGGGCGGGGGTGTTGAGTTATCTGCTGTTCGAGGCGGGGTATTGCAGCGAGTTGATCGATCTGGGGCGGCGCGATGCGTTGGCCAAGCGTGAAGAGCTGTGCCGGTTTCTCGGGATATCCGCAGCGGTGGCTCCCGCCTGAGATTTGCGCTGAGGCTTTCGCGAGCAGGCTCGCTTCCACATTGGAACTCGGTCGAATGTGGGAGCGAGCCTGCTCGCGAGGCTTCTAAGATCAGAAGTGGAACTTCACCAGGAAGCTGGTCACGTTCTGATTGGTGGTGAACGCACGGGTGTCGTCGATCCCGTACTTGTCTTTCCAGTAGTCGTACTCGACACCGACATACAACTGCTTCTCGCCGAAATTCAGCGCTTTGCCCAAGTCGTATTTGACCTGTGGGTTGAAGTGCAGGTTGGCGTGGTATTCGCCACGGTTGTTGACGTCGTTGTCGACGACCCAGTCCATGTAGCCGTCGATCAGCACGTTCGAATCGCCGACCGGAATGGTGTAGGACCACACTGGAGTGATCTGCCAGACGTTGTCACCCGGGCGCGAGCCTTCGGTGTGGCGCTGGTAGAAGTTCAACTGGAAGTAGTCGAAACCCGGGATGGCCAGGTCGAAGCCCGGGCCGATCAGGTAGGACTCGGTGTCACCTTCGCCGAACTCGTAAGTCATCGCCAGCAGGACGTCTTTGATCGGGCCGAATTCGATCTTCTGGTCGAGCACCTTGCCCAGCGAGATGCGTGGCTGGAACTCGCCGTAGTAGGTGTTCGGGCCGTTGTTGAAGTCCTTGTCACCGTTGTAGAAGATCTTGTCGACGAACAGGAAGTTGTCCCCATACTTCCATGCATCGGCGTGCTCGAAGGTGACGGTCTGCTGGATCGCAGGGTTGACCTTGAAGTCTTTACCGTAGAGGTAGGTCAGGCTGTTGTTCTGCCACTGCAGCAGGCCATCGGCCATGGCCTGGCCGCCGGCCAACATCGATCCCGCGAGCATCAGGCTGGTGCACATACGTTTCATTCGGTTGCTCCCAAAGTAGGTGTTCCACGTTTATTTTTTTAAGATCGGCGCTCTGGTGTGGCGCCTTTTTTCGTTGCTGCAAAAGTCATCCGATCGGTCAGCTTCTGTGTGTTAGCAAAAGCTGAGCCAAGGCTTTCGAAAAGCAAAAAAACGCCCTCTCGGCTGCTGAAAAACAGTCGATTGAGCGTGTTTTCGGGATGCCTCGGTACTGGCCGGGGCCGGGATAAGTTGGCCCGTCGGTCAGGAATTAAATCCGGGCTTTTTTTTAGACCGAATTCATGAGGCCGCGGAGAATACTGACTCCTTGGCCAGCTCTCAAGTGCCCCGCAACAGAGCACCGACGACAGGTATGGGGCACGGTTGCGGGTCATCTTAGAAGTGCACCTTCACCAGCAGGCTGGCGGTGTTCTGATTGGTGTCGAGGTTGTGGCTGCTTTCGACGCCGTATTTATTTTTCCAATAGCTGTATTCGGTGCCGACATACAGCTGCTTCTGACTCCAGCCCAACGCTTTGCCGAGGTCGTATTTGATCTGCGGATTGATGTGCAGGTTGGCGTGGTAGGTGCCGCGCGAGTTCTCGTCGTTGTCGACGACCCAATCCAGATAACCGTCGATCAGCAGGTCGGAATTGCCCACGGGAATGCTGTAGGACCAGCCCGGGGTGATCTGCCAGACGCCATCGCCGGGGCGCGGGCCTTCGGTCTGGCGGCGGAAGATGTTCAGGGTGACGTAGTTGAAGCCTGGCACTTTCAGGTCGAAACCGGGGCCAATCAGGTAAGCCTCGCTGTCGCCTTCGCCGTACTCGTAGGTCATCGCCAGCAACACGTCTTTGATTGGGCCGAATTCGATCTTCTGGTCGAAGATCTTGCCGAACGAGAAACGCGGGGTGAATTCGCCGTAGAAGGTGTGCGGGCCTTTGTTGCGGTCTTCCTGGCCGTTGTAGAAGATCTTGTCGACGAACAGGAAGTTGTCGCCGTACTTCCATTTGTCGGCGTGCTCGAATGTCACTGTCTGCTGGATCGACGGGTTGATGGCGAAATTCTTGCCGTACAGATAGCTGAGGCTGTTGGTCTGCCACAGCAGTAAATCGCCGGCCATGGCTTGACTCGCGGCCAGCAGGCCACCACCTAACAGCATGTTTGTCTGTGTACGAATCATCTGTTGCTCCCTCTTGTTTTTATTGTTTGAGGCGCAGAGCTGTTGCATGCCTTTGTAGGAGCAGAGCTTGCTCGCGACAGCGGTAGGTCATTCAACATTGATGGTGGCTGACCTGGCCTCCTCGCGAGCAAGCTCTGCTCCTGCAGAGGTACATCGGTGTTGCTGTTTTTAGTGCTGGTGTGCGTGGCAGTCATTGATCGCCGCGCGCTCTTTGCCGCCGAGAATGTTGAACAGCAAATTCAGCGTCAGCGCGCTGAGCGTCGCCATCGCGATGCCGCTGTGGGTAATCGGGCTCATCCACATCGGCAGGTGCGCGAAGAACTCCGGACGCACTACCGGAATCAGGCCCATGCCGATGCTTACCGCTACCAGCAACTGGTTGCGACGGTCACCGATGTCGGCTTCCTGGAGGATCTTGATGCCGGTCGCGGCAACCATGCCGAACATCGCAATCGCTGCACCGCCCAAAACCGCTGGCGGAATCGATGCCACCAGGAACGCCGCTTTCGGCAGCAGGCTGAGGACGATCAGCAAGCCGCCGGCGACGATGGTCACCGAACGGCAGCGCACGCCGGTCATCTGCACCAGGCCGATGTTCTGCGCGAACGAGGAGTGGGTGAAGGTATTGAAGAAACCGGCGACGAACGAAGCGCCGGCATCACACAGCAAGCCGCGACGCAGCATGCGCGGGCAGACTTCCTGACCGGTGATCTTGCCCAGCGCGAGGAACATGCCGGTGGACTCGACGAAGATGATCACCACCACCAGGCACATCGACAGGATCGGTGCGAGTTCGAATTTCGGCATGCCGAAGTGCAGCGGAGTAACGAACTGCACCCATGGCGCGTTGGCCATGCCGCTCAGGTCGACCATGCCGATCGCGCCGCACAACACGTAGCCGAAGCACATGCCGATCAACACAGAAATGTTCACCCAGAAACCGCGCATGAAGCGGTGGATCAGCAGGATAGTGCCCAGCACCAGTGCGGCGATGGCCAGATAAATCGGTGAGCCGAATTGCGCAGCGCCAGCACCGCCACCAGCCCAATTCACGGCCACGGGGAACAGCGACAAACCGATCGAGGTGATGACCGTGCCGGTTACCAGAGGAGGGAAGAAGCGCACGACCTTGGACATGAACGGCGCGATGATCATGCCGAAAAATCCGGCAGCGATGGTCGCGCCGAAGATCCCTTGCAGGCCGATACCGGGCATGCCGGCCATGGCGACCATGCTGCCGACCGCAGCAAAACTGGCGCCCATCATCACCGGCATGCGAATGCCCATCGGGCCGATGCCCATGGACTGCACGATGGTGGCGACACCAGCGACCAGCAGGTCAGCATTGATCAGGAAGGCAATTTCTTCACGACTCAGGCCAGCGGCCTGTCCGATGATCAACGGCACCGCGATGGCACCGCCGTACATCAGCAGAACATGTTGCAAACCGACCAGAATCAGTTGCAAAAGGGGCAAACGCTGAATGGCGGGTGCGTCGGGGATGCGCGCTTTGGACAGCTCGGACATGCAACACCTCGGATCTTTTTTATTCTTGTGATTGAACAGCTGCCGGGTTGCTCACAGCTGTTTCTGTGCATCAGGTAAACCGCGTTGCGGCTATTCGCGGGCAAGCCTTGCTCCTACAGGATTCAGGTGATCCTGGTAGGAGCAAGGCTTGCCCGCGAAGCTTTACTGCTTAGTTGGTCTGGGCTCCCTGCGCGATCCATGCACCGATCAGGTCACGTTCCTGCTGGGTCATCTGTGTGATGTTGCCCAGTGGCATGATCTGCGAGGTGATGGCTTGCGCCTGGATGCGCGCCGCGTTCTGGCGGATCTGCTCAGGGGTGTCGAACATCACACCCGCTGGTGCAGCGCTGAACAACGGGCTGGTCGGTTTGGCCGAGTGGCAAACCGCGCAGCGTTCTTGAATCACGCTATGCACTTTGTCAAAGCCTGGCCCTGCATTGGAGGCTTGCGCCGGTGCTGCAGCAGGAGCTTCGGCGGGTGCAGCAGGTGCCGCCGCTTCAGCCGGTTTCGCGCCACCACCCAGTGCTGTTTCCGGCAGCGGTTGGTACTCGATTTTTGCAGGCGCCTTGGCCACTTCCGGAGCGGTCGACATTGGCGCTGGACCAGTGACGTACGCCAGAGTGATCATGCCCACCGCTGCCACCGGCAGAGTCCAGGCAAACTTGTGGCTGTCGTGACGGGTGTTGAAGTAATGACGCACCAACACGGCCAACACTGCGATCCCGGCCAGGATCAACCAGTTGTACTGGCTGCCATAGGTGCTCGGGAAGTGGTTGCTGATCATGATGAACAGCACCGGCAGGGTGAAGTAGTTGTTGTGACGCGAACGCAGCAAGCCCTTGGCTGGCAGCGCCGGGTCCGGTGTGCGGTTCTCGGCAATTGCCGCGACCAGTGCACGTTGCGCCGGCATGATGATGCGGAACACGTTGCCGACCATGATGGTGCCGATGATCGCGCCGACGTGCAGGTACGCACCACGACCGCTGAACACCTTGCTGAAGCCATACGCCGCGCCGATGATCAGCACGAACAGAATGAAACCGAGCAGGGCAGGGCGTTTGCCCAGAGCGGAGTCGCACAGGAAGGAGTAGATGAACCAGCCGAGGAACAGCGAGCCGATACCGATGGCCACGCCTTCAGGGCCGCTCAGAGTGCTGCCCGGAGCCAGCAGGTAGAGCGTTGGATTGGAGTAGAACACCACGCACAGCAGCGCAATACCCGACATCCAGGTGAAGTAGGCTTCCCATTTGAACCAGTGCAGGTTCTCCGGCATCGACGGAGGGGCCAGTTTGTATTTTTCCAGGTGATAGATACCGCCACCGTGGATCGCCCACAGATCACCGGCCAGACCGGTTTTCGGGTTGACGCGGTTGAGGTTGTTCTCCAGCCAGACGAAGTAGAACGACGCGCCGATCCAGGCCACGCCAGTAATCATGTGAACCCAGCGCACGCTCAGGTTCAGCCATTCCAACAGATGTGCTTCCACAGTCTTTACCTCTCGCCTGTCACTCTTGTTGTCGAGTGATCAGACCTTCTCTTATTGGTGGGGGGCGAGGATCAAACGCTCATCCTCTTTGAAAAAATGCTCATCGCAGTTATTGCCTGTGCCACTGCGATCAACCACCAGGAAGTCATCCCGCTTTTCGATCGTCAGCACCGGATGGTGCCAAACGCCGCGATGGTAATTAATGCCCTGCCTGCCGTTGGTGACGAAGGCGCGGACCAAGCCTGATACAGGTTCATCGCCAACTGGCGCGACCACGATCAGAAAGGGGTTGCCGAGCAGCGGAATGAAAGCCTGGCTGCCCAGCGGATGGCGTTCCAGCATGCAAACGGTCAGCGGCATGTCCTGCGCGTCGGCGCGGAAGATGCTGATGATCGCGTTGTCCTCAGGCTGAGCGGTTTCGACCGTCGCCAGTTTATGGAAGCGCATGGTCGAACCGTTGTTGATCATGAAGTGATCGCTGCCGTCGGTTTCGATCACGTCACCGAAAGGGGCGAAGGCTTCTTTGGTCAGCGGTTCAATCGTTAGTGTGCGCATGCTGTTCTTCTTATCCGAATTCTGTGTTGACTGTTCTGACGCCTTCGCGAGCAGGCTCGCTCCCACAGGGGATTGCATTCCAAATGTGGGAGCGAGCCTGCTCGCAAATGGTTTCACTGCTTATTTAGCGACCTTGCCGAGAACGCGCAGGCGGCTTACACCACCGTCCGGGAACACGTTCAGACGGATGTGGGTGATCGGGCCCAGCGCTTTGATCTGCTCGACGAAGGTGTGCTCGGCGTGCATTTCCAGCTTCTGGCTTGGCAGCAGATCGCGCCAGAACAGCGACTGGGTTTCGATCTGGCTGTCAGTACCACCTTTCACGAATGCGCCCTGGATCGAGCAAGTGTCCGGGTAGTTGCCTTTGAAGTGCAGGGTGTCGACGACGATCTTCTCGATCTCGCCCGGGTGGCCCAGCGCGACGATGACCCAGTCATTGCCCGGCGTACGACGACGTGCCGTTTCCCAGCCATCGCCCATGTTGATGCCACGGCCCGGGTTGAGGATGTTGCTCATGCGGCCGAAGTGTTCGTCGGAGCAGGCGAGGGCGCGGCCACCATTCAGGGCTGCTGCCAGATCGACTTGCTCGTTGTCGCCAACAGCCGACCAGTCACGGTGCGGCACACCGTACACGCGCAGACGGGCAACACCGCCGTCCGGGTAGATGTTGAAGCGCAGGTGGCTGAACGCTTGGTCGTTGCTGATTTCGTGGTAGTGGTGGCTGTTGCCCTGCAGCTCGACGGCCGACAGCACTTCAGTCCACTGGGTGTTTTCATCAGGCTCGCCCGAGGCCAGGAAGCAGGCTTCCAGGGAGGCCGATGGCGGGAAGTTGCCGGTGAAGAATGAAGTGTCGATGTCCACGCCTTTGATCGAGCCCGGTACGCCCAGACGGATCACCGCGCTGTCGAAGCCTTCGAAGCGCTTGCGGCGCGACTCCCAGCCGTCCATCCACTTGCCGTTGTCATCGAACACGCCCTCCTTCCAGACGGCCGGAGTCGGTTGAAACAGACGATTGGCGTCTGCGAACCAGTCATCGGTGACCGAGATGATTTTGGTGCCCAGACGGGCATCGGCCAGGTTGACGAATTTTTCGAAAGGTACGGCGTAAGCTTTCATTCTTCTTGTCTGCCTTTAAAAAAGTGGCTGGGGATGCTTGCAAGACCCTGGGTACTCTCCGCGTTTGATGTACTCGGGTCAGGCTCGCTATAGGGTCAGTAAACGGAACAGGGCGATCTTGTTGATCTCCGCCAGCGCGCACTTGAACTCGGTGTCTTGCGAGTTGTGAATGCGCGTTTCGAACGCCGCGAGGATCTGATGCCGGTTGCTGCCTTTTACCGCCATGATGAAGGGAAACTTGAACTTGGCTTTGTAGGCGTCGTTCAGCTCGGTGAAGCGCTGGAACTCTTCGGCCGTGCATTGGTGAATACCGGCGCCAGCCTGTTCATTGGTGCTGGCTTCGGTAAGCTGGCCCTGGACGGCAGCTTTGCCGGCCAGGTCCGGGTGAGCGTTGATCAGGGCAAGCTGGCTTGCATGATCGGCGCTCAACAGGATGTCGCTCATGCGCTGGTGCAGGGTTTCGATCTCGTCGATCGAAGCGTCCACGCCCAGGTCATAGGCCTTCTCGGCCACCCATGGCGAATGTTCGTAGATGTCGGCGAAAGCTTTGACGAAGGCGTCGCGGCTCAGGGTCGACGGTTGCAGGGTTTGAAAGCGGCTCATTTGGCGGCCCCTTGGTACGGCTGGGTTTCGTGCCAGTGACGCGCGATGTCGACGCGGCGGCTGAACCAAACCTGTTCATGACTTTTAGCGTATTCGATGAAGCGTTTGAGCGAAGCGATGCGACCCGGACGGCCGATCAAACGGCAGTGCAGACCGATCGAGAGCATTTTCGGCGCTTCGGCACCTTCGGCGTAGAGCACGTCGAACGCGTCTTTGAGGTATTCGAAGAAGTCGTCACCCTTGTTGAAACCCTGCACTTGCGTGAAGCGCATGTCGTTGGTGTCGAGGGTATACGGGATCACCAGATGCGGCTTGCCGGTCGGGTTGTTCGGCTCCCAGTAGGGCAGGTCGTCGTCGTAGGTGTCGCAGTCGTAGAGGAAACCACCTTCTTCCATCACCAGACGACGGGTGTTCGGGCCAGTGCGGCCGGTGTACCAGCCCAGTGGGCGCTCGCCGGTGATTTCGGTGAGGATGCGGATCGCTTCGAGCATGTGCTCGCGTTCCTGCGCTTCGTCCATGTACTGATAGTCGATCCAGCGGTAGCCGTGGCTGCAGATTTCGTGCCCGGCATCGACCATCGCGCGGATCACATCCGGGTGGCGCTGCGCGGCCATGGCCACGGCGAAGATGGTCAGCGGAATATCGAATTCCTTGAACAGCTTGAGGATCCGCCAGACGCCGGCACGGCTGCCATACTCGTAAAGCGATTCCATGCTCATGTTGCGCGCGCCTTGCAGAGGCTGGGCAGCAACCATTTCCGAGAGGAAGGCTTCCGATTCTTTGTCGCCGTGGAGAATGTTGCGCTCGCCGCCTTCTTCGTAATTGAGCACGAAAGACAGGGCGATGCGGGCATTACCCGGCCAGTGTGGGTGAGGAGGGTTACTGCCGTAACCGATCAGGTCGCGTGGGTAGTCAGCGCTCACTGCAGTCTTCCTTCTTATTCGTTGACAGATAAGTGTGGCGGCCTGGCGGTGAGTTAACAGGCTGGCGTCACAGCGATGGGCTGATTGTATACAACTTTAATCGCAATTTGTAAGCCTGATTTTTTGCATTTTTCACCGACTGTCATCTTTTACTGTTAATGGCGTGAGCCTGCAAGAAACCTGCCTGACCAGTCAGCTAATGGATACGAGGTTCAATGAAAAGGCATGCCGCTGGCAGATCGTGAGGAAACCCCCGAATGGCGGGGGTGGTGTGAAAAATGTCGTTTTTATTGTGTACAAGTTTTCTGAAAAGTGTCTTAATCAGTCGCTCGCCGCAGCTTTTCGTGCTCCGAATCGGTGCGGTCTCCTTTTTATCTGACTTCGGGAGGCGCGAGGTCTGACTGCTTCCACGCAGGCAGGCGCGCAGAATCAATGGGACGTTTGACAACACACGTTTTGGACGCTGCACACGGTTGTCCGGGCAGTTCGATCAAGGTCGAGCTGTACCGCGTTGAAGGTTCGCAACTGGAATTGGTCGCCAGTGCTGTAACCAACAGCGATGGCCGGGTCGATGCACCGCTGCTGCAAGGCGATGATTACCGTACCGGGGTTTATCAGGTTCAGTTCCACGCCGGCGATTACTACCGCGCCCGTGGCGTTCAGTTGCCGGAACCGGCATTCCTCGACGTGGTGGTGCTGCGTTTCGGCATCTCTGCCGAACAGGATCACTACCATGTGCCATTGCTGATTTCGCCATACAGCTATTCCACGTACCGGGGCAGCTGACCCCAAGCAGCTGCCCCCACCGGGAAGCGACTGCGCATATAGCTTCTTTGGTCTTTCGCCCGCCCACACTGCGGGCTTTTTTTTGCCTTGAGAAAAGTGGTGCCCGGTCTGACGCCATCGCGAGCAGGCTCGCTCCCACGTTTGAAATGCATTCCAAATGTGGGAGCGGGCCTGCTCGCGAAGCTTTTGCTGTTAGCGGCTCAGCAGGGACGCTGCGCCAGCACCACTGAACAACCCGGCACTGATGCGGTTGAACCAACTCTGACCTTTACCGCTACGCAGATACCGCGCCGCGCCATGCGCGCCCAGCCCGTAAGCCAGCTTGCAGCACAGATCGAGCACCACCCACGTCGCGATCATGATCAGCAACTGCGGCAGAAACGGCTGCTGCGCGCTGAGGAACTGCGGCAGAAACGCAGCAAAGAACAGAATGTCCTTGGGATTGCTCGCACCCAGCACAAACGCGCGTCCGAACAGCGTGCGGAAGCGCGGAGTCGGTGCAGCCTGAGGCACCTCCGCGCCCACTGACGGCTGACGCGATTGCTGCCAGCTCTGCCAGGCAAGGTAGAACAGGTACAGCGCGCCGACGATTTTCAGCGCACTGAACAGCTGTTCAGACGCCAGCAGCAACGCACCAAGACCGAGCGCCGAAGCACTGAGCAAACAGATCGACGCAATCACGCCACCCAAAAACGCCGGGTAAGAACGGCGCAGACCGTAATTCAAACTGTTGCTGATCATCAGCAATGACAATGGCCCCGGAATAAGGATCACCACCAACGCAGCGCCGCTGAACAGCAGCCAGGTTTCCAGACTCATCACTTTCCTCCTTTTTGTTGTATTGAAAAATGCACAAAAGCCCCACCCGCAAGGGTGAGGCTGTTTTGAAGCCTGAACCGCGTAGCGCTTACAGGAAGATGAACTTGGCGATGAAGATCGCGCAGAGCACCCACAGGCTCACGGAAATTTCCTTGTACTTGCCGGTACCGGCCTTCAGCGCCACGTAGGTGATGAAGCCCAGCGCGATACCGTCGGCGACCGAGAAGGTCAGCGGCATCATGATGGCGGTGACGATCGCCGGGATCGCGTCGGTGGCTTCATCCCACTCGATATGGGCCATGCCGCCCATCATCAGCATCGCAACGTAGATCAGTGCCCCGGCGGTGGCATAAGCGGGAATCATGCCGGCCAGCGGTGCGAAAAACATTGCCGCTATAAATAGCACACCTACGGTCACCGCGGTAAGACCAGTCCGACCACCAGCGGCCACGCCGGCAGCACTTTCCACATAACTTGTGACCGGCGGCACGCCAACGATCGCGCCGAATACGCTGGATGCACTGTCAGCTTTCATTGCGCGGGACAGATTTTCGATACGACCGTCGGCGTTGACCAGATTGGCGCGCTGAGCGACGCCCATCAACGTGCCGGCGGTGTCGAACATGTGCACAAAGAGGAAGGCCAGTACCACGCTGATCATGCTGACGTTGAACACGCCGGCGACATTCATTGCCATGAAAGTGGGCGCCAGACTTGGCGGGGTCGACATGATCCCTTCGTAATGCACGATGCCCAAGCCCCAACCGGCCAGGGTCACGGTGATGATACTGATGAGGATCGCGCCGAAAATTTTGTGGTAGCTGAGGATCGCGATCATCAGGAAGCAGATGGCAGCGAGCAGTGGGCCAGGTTCGCGCAGGGAGCCGAGCTTGATCAGCGTCGCCGGGCTGTCGACGACAATGCCGGCGGTTTTCAGGCCGATCAGACCCAGGAACAAACCGACGCCGGCGCCCATCGCAAAACGCAGACTGACCGGAATGCTGTTGAGCAGCCACTCGCGAATGCGCGAGAAGGTCAAAATCATGAACAGTACACCCGAGACAAACACCGCACCCAGCGCGGTCTCCCAGTTGTAGCCCATGGTGCCGACCACGGTGTAAGTGAAGAACGCGTTGAGGCCCATGCCCGGCGCCAGGCCAACCGGCCAGTTGGCGTAAAGACCCATCAACAGGCAGCCGAGAGCGGCGGCTATACAGGTGGCGACGAAAGCTGCACCGTGATCGATCCCGGCATCGGCCATGATGTTCGGGTTGACGAAGATGATGTAAGCCATGGTGATGAAGGTTGTCAGACCGGCGATCAGCTCGGTCTTCACCGTGGTGCCATGCAAGCTGAGTTTGAACAAGCGCTCTAGCAGGCCATTGCGTAACGGCGGCGAGAGATCCAGCGTCGATGCTTCGGATTTGCGGCTTTCCACAGCGAGTACTCCTCAAGAGTTTTATTGTTATTTCCAGGGCCGGACCCATGAGGGGTGGCAGCGGCCCTTTGAGGCATACGCGAATTTGTTGACCATGCGGTCAGGAACTCGCACGCTGTGGATTATGCTTTTGTGTACAAATAAAGCAAATATTGTTTTTGGTTTTGTTTACGAAAGTTCCGTTGATAGCGATATATCGCCTTCGAGGGCCTCATCGCTGGCAAGCCAGCTCCCACAGGATTTGAGTGGTTCTGTACATCTGAGTACACCGCCAACCATTGTGGGAGCTGGCTTGCCAGCGATGGGGCCAGATCAATCAGTCGAGAACTGTCTGACTGTTCCCCAACGCCAGATTTACCGCCAACCAGCCATTCACCGCTGCTTCCCCAGCCTCGGCAAACACGCGCTCCAGCAACTTCACCTGCTCACGCCGCAACGCCTGCTCAAACTTCGCGCCTTCCGCCGTCAACTCCAGCAGCCGCTTACGCTTGTCCGCCTCCGACGCCACGCTTTCCACCAGATGCATTTCCTGCAATTGGCGCAACGGCATGTTCAGCGCTTGCTTGCTCACACCGAGCAGCCCGAGCAACTCCTTCACACTCAGATTCGGATAGCGGGCGATGAAAAACACGATGCGCTGATGCACCCGCGACAATCCCCGCCGCTCAAGCATTTCGTCGGCCTTGGCGGTGAACGCCTGATAGCCGAAGAAAAAAGCTTCCATCGCCTGCTGCTGACTGGTTGGGTTTTTAAGGTCAAGCATGTTGACGTACTCGCTCAAGCTGTCGTAATTTCAGTCAACCAGTTTGACTCATTATTCCCATGCCTCGCTACCGGTGACCTCCATGGCTTTTTCCGAACGTGTCTCGCGCCTTAAAAGTTCTCTGATCCGTGAAATCCTCGCTGCGGCCCAGCGCCCGGAAGTGATGTCGTTCGCCGGTGGCCTGCCCGCCGAGGCCATGTTGCCGAAAGTCGACTGGGCTGACATGCCGCTGTCCCTCGGTCAGTACGGCATGAGCGAGGGCGAGCCGGCATTGCGGGAAGTGTTGGCGGCAGAGGCGAGGGCGCTTGGGTTGGCTTGTGACGCGAGTCAGGTGTTGGTGGTCAGCGGTTCCCAACAAACCCTCGATCTGGCTGCCAAGCTGTACATTGATCAAGGCACGGAAATTCTTCTCGAAGCGCCGACTTACCTGGCTGCGCTACAGATATTCCAACTGTTCGGCGCCGACTGCCTGACCGTGGCGCAAGAGTCCGACGGCCCGAACCTGGCGGCATTGCGCAGTCGTCTGGAGCAGCATCGTCCGGCATTCATCTACTTGATCCCGACCTTCCAGAACCCGTCCGCCGTGCGCTACAGCGAAGCCAAACGTGCAGCGGTCGCGGCACTGCTCGATGAGTTCGGCGTTACCCTGATCGAAGACGAACCCTACCGCGAACTGACTTTCGATGGCGGCAGCGCCAAACCGATTGCCGGGCGCCTGAAGAAATCCAGCTGGATCTACACCGGCACCGTGTCGAAAACCTTGCTGCCGGGTTTGCGCGTCGGCTATCTGATTGCCAGCCCGGATCTGTTCCCGCACCTGCTCAAGCTCAAGCAATCGGCGGATCTGCACACCAATCGCATTGGCCAATGGCAGGTGCTGCAATGGATCGGCACCGAGAAATATCAGCAGCACCTGAGTGAATTGCGCGGTTTCTACCGTGAGCGGCGCGATGCCTTCCAGTCAGCACTGGAAACGCATTTTCCCGATCTGGCCGATTGGGACATGCCACAGGGTGGGCTTTTTTTCTGGCTCACGTTGAAGCAACCGCTGGATACGCGGACGCTGCTGAACGAGGCGTTGGCTAATGACGTGGCGTTTATGCCGGGCGAGCCATTCTTTCCCGAGCCGGATAAACATCATGGGCATTTACGTCTGAATTTCAGCCACATCGATCCGGCGCGTCTGGATGAAGGGCTGAAGCGACTGGCGGCGGTGGTGCGGCGGGCGCAGCTAGATAAAGCGGCCTGAAAAACAAATAAACCGGCTCATGGGCCGGTTTATGTTTGTCTGAGATTTTTGGTGACTTAGCGGGCCTCATCGCTGGCAAGCCAGCTCCCACAATAATCTGTGTCGTTCACAAAACCTGTGGGAGCTGGCTTGCCAGCGATAGGGCCATCAGCCCCGATACAAAAACATCAGACTGCAGCGAAGCGCTTATCCAGGTAATCAATAATCACCTTAGACTCATACATCCAGGTCGTCTGCCCATTCTCTTCAATCCGCAGGCACGGCACTTTGATCCGGCCACCCTGTTCCAACAGCGTCTGGCGATCCTGCTCGTTGTTCTTCGCATCCTTCAGCGCCACCGGCACATTCAGGCGACGCAAGGTCCGGCGGGTTTTTACACAGAACGGGCAGGCATTGAACTGATACAACGTCAGATCTTTCGCTGCCGCATCCACTTGGGCCTGAGCAGCGGCGGGGCGTTTTTTCTTGCTCGGACGGGTGATGAAGTCGACGAAAATAACCAGTTGGCCGAGGCCGACACGAAGCGCTTTGACGAACACGTTGAAAGCCTCACGGTGCAAATAAAGAAAGGCGCGCAGCTTACCCGATTTTTCACGGGCGAAAAAAAACCGGCGATGAATGCCGGTTTTCTTCGTGCTGCGTATTACTTGATCAGGCTGAGAAACTCGCTGCGGGTGGCAGCGTTTTCACGGAACTCACCGAGCATCACCGAAGTGATCATCGACGAATTCTGCTTCTCGACACCGCGCATCATCATGCACATGTGCTTGGCCTCGATCACCACGGCCACGCCCAGCGCGCCGGTGACTTGCTGGACCGCGTCAGCGATCTGGCGGCTGAGGTTTTCCTGAATCTGCAAGCGGCGAGCGTACATATCAACGATGCGCGCGACCTTCGACAGGCCCAGCACTTTGCCGCTCGGGATATACGCGACGTGCGCCTTGCCGATGAACGGCAGCAGGTGGTGTTCGCACAGCGAGTACAGCTCGATGTCCTTCACCAGCACCATTTCGCTGTTGTCGGAGCTGAACAGGGCACCGTTGGTGACCTCTTCGAGCGTCTGTTCATAACCGCGGCAGAGGTACTGCATGGCTTTGGCGGCACGCTTTGGCGTGTCGAGCAGGCCCTCGCGGGAGACGTCTTCGCCCAATTGGCCGAGGATCGCGGTGTAGTTCTGTTCCAGTGTCACAGGGGCTGATTCCATAAGGGTTTCAGAGGGGTACTGTTTCTGTCTGTACCAATTTTGTACCAATCAAGCTGTTTTCGAGCTTACCGAGTTCACCCCAGTCGGTGCTGGAATTGATCCATCGGGCGTAAGTCGATAGCAACATCTGAACGCTATGACCGAGCTGAGTGGCAATAAACGCAGGGTTCATACCCGCCATGAGGCACATGGTAGCGTATGTGTGTCGGCAGTTGTATTGCCGGCGGGCGCGAATCCCTAATTCGGTCGGTGCGGCCTGGAAGAGTTTGTCCGCCAATTCAAATGGACGCTCATTTCGTGGCGGGTGTTTAAATGGCAGAAAATAACCTGCCCCGAAACTCTCACCGTCATCCAGCGCACCAGAGTAGATCTCTCACGTCAGCGATTTTATCGAGTAAAATCGTGAAAAACGTCATCCTTGCTATGGCGGCACTCGCCATACTCGGTGCCTCTAATAAACAGCAAAGGTGTCACTGATATGTATTGGCGCCGATGCTCATGGCATCACCCCATCTGATGAAAACTACGGCCCGAAAGGGCCTTTTGCATTACCGGGATGCGATTTTCGCACCTATTAGCCAAAGGAAAATCATGAAAAGTTCAATCAATGATATGGCGTTCACTGAGCGTCGCCGCGTGCCAGTGAGAGCTTTACTAGGTGGAATTGTATTCTTGGCGATGGCCATCCAGGGGTTCCGTATGGAGTCCAATGGAATCGCTGCACTGCTGCTAGTGTGTTCGTTATGGTACTTGGGCATGGCGTGGCTGAATCGTAATGCTGGTTCGCAAACTTTGATGATCCTCAAGGACAAGGGCATCTGGTTTTTCAATGCTGACGGGTTAGTCCCTTACACATCGATTGAAGCCACAGAGGTCGAGTCGTACAGCGGGATAGCTCAGATGCAACTCAATACGGTACTTCATATCATTGCCGAAAAAGCTGACACCTTGCCGAACTTTAATGACAGCCGATGGAAGATCTTTTTCAAGATGCCGAGTGCGCGTAAGGGTAAAGGCTTTCGCAAGCATCTTGTCGTGTTCAACTATGGCGGTCTGCGCGACGAGGATGGCAAAAACGTCGACTATGACAACCTTGAAGAAGAACTTGCGTACCGCATCGAAAAGGCTCACCAAGAGGAACATGAGCAGAGCAATACAGTTTATGTGCCCTCATCGTCAGCAAACGATGCGCTGTCGCCCGTCAATAATTGAATCCTGGTTGTCGCGTCAAGCGCCGGCAGTGGGTGCAAAGCCGACTGCCGTAAGTTGAGGGAAAAGATCACAGGTCGCCATAGCCCAGCCGTCAAACCGCTGGGCAGCGGTGAGTAGAAACGACGAGCCTGCACGTTCGGTGTAACGGGATTATTCGTCGCGACCTTCCATCATCGTGCGTTTGAGCATCACGTAAACCGCGCCGGCACCGCCGTGTTTGGCCTGGCAGGAGCAGAAACCGAGCACCTGCGCGTGCTGCCGCAGCCAGGTGTTGACGTGGCTTTTGATCATTGGCCGCTTGCCGTCGAGGCGCACAGCCTTGCCGTGGGTGACGCGCACGCAACGGATTTCGAATCTGGTCGCTTCGGCGAGAAACGCCCAAAGGGTTTCCCGGGCTTTTTCGACGCTCATGCCGTGCAGGTCGAGACTGCCTTCGAACGGAATCTGGCCGACCTTGAGCTTGCGCATCTGACTTTCCTGCACCCCGTCGCGCGACCACATCAGCTCGTCTTCCGGGCCGACATCAATCACGAACTGATCGGACAGACCGTCAACGGTGGTGGCATCAGTGCGCACGGTGGCGGACTGGCGCAGCTTGGCAATCTGTGCGCGGTCAGCCTTGGGTTTGCCGGTGTCGGCACGATCGTGCTTGATCGGCTTGACGCCGCGCAACTCGTTTTTGAACAGGGAAAAATCGTCGTCTTGCATGTCAGCCTCCGCGAAGGGCGGCCAGTTTACCCAAGTCGAAACAAAACGGCCCGGCAAAAAGCCAGGCCGTTGTTCAATCGTGTTTTTTCATCAGGTGCGGGGACATGTTCAGCTCCCGCGATTGCCGTGCGCGACGGCGGCAGCGGCGCCACAGGGCGATACCGAAATACACAAACAGCAAACCGACCGCCAGAATGATCGCCGAGCCCATGGGCGTAGCGTTCAAGTCGCCGAGCGCCGGTGGGTGCCCGATCAGACTGGCGGCGCCGGCCAGCGCCAGCAGCACGCCGAACGTCGCCAGAATGGCCGCGATCGCCGCGCCGAATCGAAAACGCCAGTTGCTTTGGCCTTTGGGCCGCAAGCGGCGTGCGTCAAATCCATCGGATAACTTCATTCCGACCTTCCTCAATGGGTATCGGCCCTTCGACCGGGAGTTGACCGGGTTGTTCCTGAGGCTATGGCATTTGCGGCAAATGAGAGGGTTTTGCGGATGAGCGGCGATCTGCACCGCCCATCAGGGGCTTGATCTGTGTGGATCAGATCAGGTCTTGAGTCAGCGCGAGGGTGGCGAAGTTGTCGGCCATGATCGCCATTTCCGCCTCTTGTACCAGCTCGGCACTGAGCACGCGGCCCTTGAACGGCAGGTCGCGGGTGGCGCAGGCGTCTTCCACCAGGGTGCAGCGGAAACCGAGGTTCTTCGCCGCACGCACGGTGGTGCTGACGCTGGAGTGGCTCATGAAACCGCAGACGATCAAGTCCAGCGAGCCAAGGTTTTGCAGGCGATCGAGCAGCTCGGTGCCATGGAACGCGCTCGGCAGCAATTTGCCGATAATGGTTTCATCGCCCTGCGGCTCGAGGCCAGGGATGAATTCGCCGCGTTCGCCCTGCGGGTCGAACAGGCCACCGACGGTGCCGAGGTGACGCACGTGCACGATCGGCCGACCGGCTGCACGGGCTGCGGCAACCAATTGTTTGATGTTCGCGACTGCCGCGTCCATGCCGCTCAGGGCCAGGGGGCCGCTGAGGTATTCTTTCTGGGCATCGATGATGACCACGGTGGCATGGCTCAATGTGGCCGCTGCGTAACCGCGACCGCTGAGTTGAAACATCGTTTTTGGAACGGACATTCTGGGGCTCCTTGGGGTGGGGCTTTTGCGACATTGTCCTCTGGCTGAGCGCTTCTGTGAATCGCTACCATCGTAGGCACCGTCGTTACTGGCCTGCAGCCTTGTCAAGTTACACGTTCTGTTCAATAGCTGATGCAAAAAATAGAAAAGTCCTACTGTTGTCAGCCATTTTTCCTGCGTCGTCGTCACGCGTTTTGGCTGGTAGAATCGTCAGTCGTTTTTTCTGGAGTTCTGCCCCGTGATCACTTCCCGACTTCGTACCCTGCGCGACCACATCCGTTGGGCCGTCAGCCGCTTCCATGGGGAGGATCTGTTTTTCGGCCATGGCACCGACAATGCCTGGGACGAAGCCCGGCAGTTGGTCCTCGGTGCCTTGCACCTGCCATGGGAAATTGCCGACAGCTATCTTGACTGCGCGCTGGAAGACGACGAGTTGGTCAATCTGCAACGCATGCTCAAGCGTCGCATCGAAGAACGTATTCCAACCGCTTACCTGTTGGGTGAAGCGTGGTTCTGCGGCATGTCGTTCATCGTCGACGAGCGCGTGTTGATCCCGCGTTCACCGATTGGTGAGCTGATCGAAAACCACTTTGCACCGTGGATCGGCACCGAGCCTGCGCGAATTCTCGACCTGTGCACCGGTTCCGGTTGTATCGGTATTGCCTGTGCTTACGAGTTCCAGGAGGCTGAAGTGGTGCTGGCGGATCTGTCGTTCGAAGCACTGGAAGTGGCCAATCAAAACATCGAGCGTCATGGCGTCGATGAGCGCGTCTACACCGTGCAGGGCGATGGTTTCGATGGTTTGCCGGGTCAGCGTTTCGACCTGATCGTGTCGAATCCGCCATACGTCGATGCAGAAGATTTCGCCGACATGCCGGATGAGTATCAGCACGAGCCCGAGCTGGGCCTGGCTTGCGGTGATGATGGTTTGAACCTGGTGCGGCGGATGCTCGCTGAAGCGGCAGATCACCTGACCGAGAAGGGCTTGCTGATTGTCGAAGTGGGCAACAGCCAGGTGCACGTTGAAGCGTTGTACCCGGAAGTCGATTTTGCCTGGCTTGAGTTTGCGCGCGGTGGGCACGGCGTGTTCATGCTGACGGCAGAGCAGTGCCGCGATCATCAGGCCCTGTTCGCTTCCCGCGTCTAATCGAGACCGATCGTTCCCACGCTCTGCGTGGGAGCGATCAAAAGCTTCGCGAGCAGGCTCGATTCCACCTTTCGGAATGCATTTCCCTGTGGGAGCGAGCCTGCTCGCGAATGGCCGCGACCCGGTCTCAAGCCGTTATCGGTGTGTAGCAATCCAGATCAACAACCCCGCCTGAAACACCGCGAACGCCACCAGACAAGTAATCGTGAAACGTAATCCAGCGTCTTCACGCTTGAACTTGCTGACTTTCTCTTCCTGCTTCTTCAGCTTCACTTCCTGCTCGGCCAGATTCTGCTCGGCCTGCTGCAACATCTGCGCAGCTTCGAGAATCTCGACGATCTGCAGCTTTTCGCTGTTCCAGTCGCCGAGCAAATCCCCGACCTGCACAGCCTTGATGCTGCCCTTCAAATGCTGAGCATCGGCGTACGCCACGTCAAACCCGTGTACGCGCAGGAAATGATCGCGACGCAGGCGCGTGTCTTCGTTCAGCGCGTCCTTGTTGTTCAAGTCCATGCCGTCGACGGTGTAGGCGGGCCAGCGTTTTTTCGCCCACGTGATGCCTTGCGCGGCCATGAAACGGCCGATGCCGCGATTCAGCGGTTCGATCTGCAAGCCGCTGTCCGGGCCGAAACTCACACGCTTGGTGGTGTGATCAACCCATACATCGAGGTGGTTCTGCTCTTTGCGAACGCGCTGGCTCGGCAGCTTGATCGCCATGCGCATCAGGCTGCGTTCTTTGCTATTGCGTTCGGCGTAACCGAATTCGACGAAGCGCAATGGCCGGCCACCGGTATTGCGATCAGTCTGCAGCGGGGCCAGGCGGAGCATCTTGTGGTGCTCGACGCTGACGTCCGCCCAAGGCAGCTCGGCCGCTGGCGACGCGTCTTTTTCAGCGGTGGTGTGGGGTGAAGTCTGGGTATCAGTCATAACGGCGAGATCCTGTCCAAGCCCTGCTTGCCGCCAGCCGTTGCGCTGGCGACAAAGGCTTATCGGCCGTTTTTTACAGGACTGGAGGGCTAACAGCGCTTAACGGGTGCGAAGTCCGTCAATAAATTCGATGATTTTCGCGCCGAGTTCCGCTGCCAATGGCAAATTCGGATCTTTGTAGGATGCCAATTGCCGCTTCATGTCGTTATTCACGATGCGCATGACGTGGTTCATGCCGTCGATAACCACCAGTTCGGCGTCCGGTTTGGCGGCTTTGAGCAATTTCGCATCATCGACCCCGACCTGAATGTCGTTGCTGCCCTGAACGATCAGTGCCGGCATCGCCAATTGCGCGAAGGCTTTTGCAGGATCCTGACGGAACAGCGAAATCAGATACGGCTGCACGCTCGGACGGAAAATCACCTGCAACGGCCCCGGCACGTCGTTATCGGTGTGACCGGCCTTGAGGCTGTCGAGCAATGCGTTGCTGCGCAACATCAAGGGCGGCGGCAGGCTGCGCGCCAGTTGCTCACGGATTACCTGATCGACGGGCCGGGCGCTGCCGGACAGGGATATCACCGCCGCCGCGTCCACTTTCGGCGCGGCGAGGCTGGCAATCAGTGCGCCTTCACTGTGACCGAGCAGGATCAGCTTGCCGAAGCGTGGATCGGCCTTGAGCTTCTGCCCCCACGCCACCGCGTCTGCCGCGTAGGCTTCCACCGACAGATTGCGCTCATCCGGCGTCGCCGCCAGGCTCGCGGCCACTCCGCGTTTGTCGTAGCGCACGCTGGCAATGTTGTGTTTGGCCAGCACCCAGGCCAGCCGTTTGAGGCTGTCGTTGCGCCCGCCGTCGGGGTTGTTTCCGTCACGGTCCGTAGGACCCGAGCCAGAAATGATCAGGACAACCGGCACAGGATTGTCAGATTTCGGCAGCAACAGCGAACCGAAAAGCTCACCGGTGCCGGTATCCAAATTTACCGGCCGCTGTAGGACCGTCGCTTGGGCAAAGCCCGTAAACAGGGTAAGACTCAAGATCAAAACTCGCAGCATCATCACGCCATCATTTGCCAAGGTGCCGGTTGGACTCACCAACACCACTAAGGTTCGAGGATGAACTAGTCGGTTAGCCTGCGTATACTGGCGCGCATCACGAATTTGGGTTTGATTTCACGGAGCGTCCTGCATGTCCGGCAATACCTACGGCAAGTTGTTCACTGTCACCACCGCTGGCGAAAGCCATGGTCCGGCGTTGGTCGCCATTGTCGACGGCTGCCCGCCGGGCCTGGAGATCTCCCTCGAAGACCTGCAGCGCGACCTAGATCGCCGCAAACCCGGCACCAGCCGCCACACCACCCAGCGTCAGGAAGCCGACGAAGTCGAAATCCTCTCCGGCGTGTTCGAGGGGCGCACCACCGGATGCTCGATCGGCCTGCTGATCCGCAACACTGACCAGAAGTCCAAGGACTACTCGGCGATCAAGGATCTGTTCCGCCCGGCGCATGCCGACTACACCTACCACCATAAATACGGTGAGCGCGACTACCGTGGCGGCGGTCGCAGCTCGGCACGCGAAACCGCGATGCGCGTGGCGGCCGGGGCAATTGCCAAAAAGTACCTGGCCACCCAAGGCATCGTCATCCGTGGCTACATGAGCCAGCTCGGCCCGATTGAAATCCCGTTCAAGACCTGGGATTCGGTCGAGGAAAACGCATTCTTCAGTCCTGACCCGGACAAAGTCCCGGAACTGGAAGCCTACATGGACCAGTTGCGTCGTGATCAGGACTCGGTCGGCGCGAAAATTACTGTGGTCGCCGAAGGCGTCATGCCGGGTCTGGGCGAGCCGATTTTCGACCGTCTCGACGCCGAACTGGCCCATGCGCTGATGAGCATCAACGCAGTTAAAGGCGTGGAAATCGGCGCCGGTTTCGCCTCCGTTGCACAGCGTGGCACCGAGCATCGCGATGAAATGACCCCGGAAGGTTTCCTCAGCAACAACGCTGGCGGCATTCTCGGTGGGATTTCGTCCGGTCAGCCAATCGTTGCCCATCTGGCCCTGAAACCGACTTCCAGCATCACCACCCCTGGCCGTTCGATCGACATCCACGGTAACCCGGTCGACGTGATCACCAAGGGCCGTCACGACCCGTGCGTCGGCATCCGCGCCACGCCGATTGCCGAAGCGATGATGGCCATTGTGCTGATGGATCATTTGCTGCGTCACCGTGGGCAGAACGCCGATGTGCGCGTGAGCATCCCGGTGCTGGGTCAGCTTTGATGGGTGATCTCAAAGCCGTCGCGGCATAACCGGCGTGGCGGCGCTCCCTTACTGGCGACTGTCCAGTTTCTACCTGTTCTATTTCGCCTTGCTCGGTTCAACAGCGCCGTTTCTGGCGCTGTACTTCGACCATCTCGGTTTCAGTGCCGCGCGCATTGGTGAACTGGTCGCCATCCCGATGTTGATGCGCTGCGTCGCGCCAAATATCTGGGGATGGCTCGGCGATTACACCGGTAAACGCCTGGCCATCGTGCGCTTCGGTGCGGTGTGTACGCTGCTGACCTTTTCGCTGATTTTCGTCAGCAAAACCTACGCCTGGCTGGCGATGGTCATGGCCTTGCACGCGTTCTTCTGGCACGCGGTGCTGCCGCAGTTTGAAGTCATCACGCTGGCGCATTTGCAGGGCCAGACCGCGCGCTACAGCCAGATTCGCCTGTGGGGCTCGATCGGTTTCATCATCACCGTAGTCGCGCTGGGCCGGCTGTTCGAATGGCTCAGCCTCGATATCTATCCGGCGGCGCTGGTGTTGATCATGGCCGGTATCGTCCTCAGCAGTTTATGGGTGCCGAATGCGCAACCGGCGCAGGGCAATCGACTGAACGGCGAGGGTTTCCTCAAGCAACTGCGCAACCCCGGCGTGCTGGCGTTTTACGGTTGCGTCGCGCTGATGCAAATGAGCCATGGCCCGTATTACACCTTTCTGACCCTGCACCTTGAACGACTCGGCTACACACGCGGCACCATCGGCATGCTCTGGGCTGTGGGTGTCGTCGCTGAAGTGCTGATGTTCATGGCGATGAGCCGGATTCTCGCGCGGTTTTCCCTGCGCCGGGTGCTGATGGCGAGTTTTCTGCTGGCGGCACTGCGCTGGTTGCTGCTAGGTTCGTTCGCCGAGTTTCTGTGGGTGCTGTTGTTCGCGCAGGTATTGCATGCGGCGACCTTCGGTAGCTTTCACGCCGCAGCCATCGCGTTCGTGCAACGTAGTTTCGGCGCGCGTCAACAAGGCCAGGGCCAGGCGCTGTATGCAGCACTGGCCGGCACCGGTGGTGCGATCGGGGCGCTGTATTCCGGCTACAGCTGGAATGCCCTCGGCGCGACATTGACCTTTAGTATTGCCAGTCTCGCGGCGCTCGCTGCTGCCGTTATCATTGCCACACGTATGCAAGAGGACAGGCCATGAGCCTTACGCGTGAACAACTCGCTCAGCAAATCGTCGACGCCGGGCGCTTTCTTTATGGTCGCGGCTGGTCGCCGGCCACCAGCAGCAATTACTCGACACGGCTGTCGCCGAGCGAAGCGCTGCTGACCGTTTCCGGCAAACACAAAGGGCAGTTGGGTCTGGACGATGTGCTGGCCACGGATCTTTCCGGCAACAGCCTGGAACCGGGCAAAAAACCGTCCGCCGAAACCCTGCTGCACACCCAGCTCTACACTTGGCGCGCGGAGATCGGCGCCGTGCTGCACACGCATTCGGTGAATGCCACGGTGCTCTCGCGCCTCACCCCGGAAGACTTTATCGAGTTCGAAGACTACGAACTGCAAAAGGCCTTCAGCGGTATTTCGACCCACGAATCCCGTGTGCGTGTGCCGATTTTCGACAACGATCAGGACATTGCGCGCCTCGCCGCCAAGGTGCAGCCTTGGCTCGACGCCCATCCCGATTGCGTCGGTTACTTGATTCGCGGCCACGGCCTCTACACCTGGGGCGCACAGATGAACGACGCGCTGCGCCAGATCGAGGCTTTTGAATTTCTGTTTGAATGCGAGTTGAAAACCCGCAGCGTCATGAACCGCCAAGGCTGACTTCACCAGAAGTAGCCCATTTGCCTGATGAAATGCTGTGCCCGACCGGTCTGCAAGAACCGGACGGCAAGGCCGATACCGAGGAATTGCCCCAATGAGCAGCCTGTCCGTCTATCACGTTTCCAGCCCTGACATTCCGAACAAGGTGCTGACCCACTTCGAAGACATCGCCTCGACCCTGGCCGAACAAGGCGTGCGTTTCGACCGCTGGCAAGCCGCCGCGAAGATCCAGCCCGGCGCCTCCCAGGAAGAAGTGATCAGCGCTTATAAAGAGCAGATCGACAAGTTGATGACCGAGCGCGGCTACATCACTGTCGACGTGATCAGCCTCAACAGCGATCACCCGCAAAAAGCCGAATTGCGCGCCAAGTTCCTTGAGGAACACCGCCATGGCGAAGACGAAGTACGCTTTTTCGTCGCCGGTCGTGGCCTGTTTACCCTGCACATCGACGATTACGTCTACGCGGTCTTGTGCGAGAAGAATGACCTGATCTCGGTGCCGGCCGGCACCAAACACTGGTTCGACATGGGCGAACATCCGCATTTTGTGGCAATTCGCTTGTTCAACAACCCCGAAGGTTGGGTTGCCAACTTCACCGGCGAAAACATTGCCGGCCGCTTCCCGCGTCTGGAGGATTGAGGCGATGTCGATCAAAGTCATCCTCACCGACATCGAAGGCACCACCAGCGCGGTGAGTTTCGTGTTCGACGTGCTGTTTCCATACGCAGCCAAACATCTGCCGGATTTCGTGCGCAACAACGCCGAGCGCACTGACGTTGCTGAGCAACTCGCCGCCGTGCGCCGCGACAGCAACGAGCCGGAGGCTGATGTTGAACGGGTTGTTGAGATTCTGTTGAACTGGATTGCCGAAGACCGCAAAGCCACGCCGCTTAAAGCGCTGCAAGGCATGGTCTGGGAGCAGGGTTATCAGGCCGGGCAGTTGAAAGGGCATGTTTACGCGGATGCGGTTGAAGCGTTGCGACGCTGGCATGCTGCCGGTTATCAATTGTTTGTGTACTCGTCGGGATCGATCCAGGCGCAGAAGCTGATTTTCGGCTGCTCGGAGGCGGGGGATTTGACGCCGCTGTTCAGCGGGTATTTCGATACCACGTCGGGGCCCAAGCGTGAGCCGCAGTCCTACACCAATATCCAGAAAGCCATTGGCGTTGAACCGCAGGAGATCCTGTTCCTCTCGGACATCGTTGAAGAGTTGGACGCTGCGCAATCTGCCGGCCTGCAAACCTGCGGCCTGGCGCGCGAAGGCGGGGAGCTGGGAAGCCACGTCACCGTCGAAACGTTCACCGCCATCGAACCCGAAGCCTTCTAAGGGCTGGTCAAAATCCTGTAGGAGCTGTCGAGTGGAACGAGGCTGCGATCTTTTGATCTTGATCGTTGAAATCTAAATCAAAAGATCGCAGCGTGCCGCAGCTCCTACAGGGAGTTCGCGCATAAAAAAACAGGCCGTGAAGCGAGAGCTTCACGGCCTGTTTTGTTTAAAGCGATTTAAAAATTACAGCGAGTGATACGTCGGCAGGGCAAAACGCTGCTGGCTTTGCAGCATGGCAATTTGCGGCAGCTCGCTGGCTTGTTCAGCCAGGTCACGACGAATGGCACTGATCGCCCACGACAGTTGATCACCAGCATGCAGTTGCTGATAAGTCAGCGCGCGTTTGAACACTTTGCCGTCACTGCTGCGCAAGGTCAGCAGAATCCCGCCATCAGGACGTGGCGCAGTGGTGACTTCGAAGTTGGAGAACAGGGAGGTAAATTTTTCTTGGATCAGGCTCATGTCTTTCAGCTCCGTATGCACTTGAATGGCAAGCATGCAGAGGAGGTTGCAGTGATTGTGCCAGCATTTAATTTTTTAAAACTCGTTATAAATCAATAACTTGTAGATTCTTCAATTTTTGATGGTCGTGCAATCTGCATGAATGGCCATCGTGCATCCTGCATTTTGCGGGATCATTATCGATTCAACGGAACCAATCGATGAGCCGATGATCTTCGTCGGCCCCGCCAGATCAGCGGATACAAAACATTGCAAAAACTGCGTGTACAGGCCGAGAAGTGCTGACGTATTTTCGGTCTCGACCCTCGCTCGATGCGCGTCGGTCATCCCAAGCCTTTGCCCGACAATAAAAACACTGGCCAATACAAAAGGTCGAACGGGGAGCTTCCATGAGTAACGCGCCAAGCGACACGATCACCTGGGGCATGATGCTCCGCAAACTGCCGATGATTGCCAAAGCCATCCCACGGGTGGTCAAAGGCATGAAGGTGGCCAACGTCACGGATCCGACGCAAAGTTGTGGCCTTGGCTGGACATTCGAACAAGCGACCCTGCGCAATCCCGAAGGCCCGGCGTTATTGCAGCACGATGTTGTGCTGACCTATTCGCAGGTCAACCAGTGGGCCAACCGTATTGCCCACTATCTGAACGGGCAGGGCATCGGCAAGGGTGATGTGGTCGCGGTGTTCATCGAGAACCGCGCTGAATTGCTGGTGACCATTCTGGCGCTGGCCAAGGTCGGCGCGGTCAGTGCATTGCTCAACACTTCGCAGACCCGCGATACGTTGATCCACAGCGTGAATCTGGTGGCACCGGTGGCCATTGTCGTCGGTGAGGAACTCGTGCCGGCATTTGCGGCGGTGCGCGAGCAAGTGTCGATTGAGCCGCAACGCACCTGGTTCGTGGCGGATCAGGACACCTACAGCCATCCGGGCATTGCGCCCGAAGGCTACGTCAACCTGATCAGCGCCAGTGCCGATGCCTGCAGCGATAACCCGCCGAGCAGTCAGCAGGTGTTTTTCGACGACCCCTGTTTTTACATCTACACCTCGGGCACCACGGGCCTGCCCAAAGCCGGAGTGTTCAAGCATGGACGCTGGATGCGCAGCTCTGCCAGTTTCGGCATGATCGCGCTGAACATGCGTCCCGACGACGTCGTCTATTGCACCTTGCCGCTGTACCACGCGACGGGTCTGTGTGTGTGCTGGGGTTCGGCGATCAACGGCGCGTCCGGTTTTGCGATCCGCCGCAAATTCAGCGCCAGTCAGTTCTGGAGCGACGTACGCCGCTATCGAGCGACCACCATTGGCTACGTCGGCGAACTGTGCCGTTATCTGGTCGATCAACCGGCCAGCGCCGACGACAGCCGACACGACGTGCGCAAGATGATCGGCAACGGCTTGCGCCCCGGTGCCTGGGCTGAGTTCAAGACGCGCTTCGCGGTTGATCACATCTGTGAACTGTATGCGGCGAGCGACGGCAATATCGGCTTCACCAATATTCTCAACTTCGACAACACCATCGGCTTTTCGCTGATGGCCTGGGAGTTGGTGGCTTACGACCATGACAGCGGTGAGCCGATCCGCGGTGACGACGGCTTTATGCGTAAAGTCGGCAAGGGCGAACAGGGCCTGTTGCTGGCGCGGATCGACGAGAAAGCGCCGCTGGACGGCTACACCGATCCACAGAAGACCGCCAAGGTTGTGTTACGCGATGTGTTCGCTCAAGGCGACCGCTTTTTCAACACCGGTGATCTGCTGCGCAACATCGGTTTTGGCCACGCACAGTTTGTTGATCGCCTCGGTGACACCTACCGCTGGAAGGGCGAGAACGTCTCGACCACGGAGGTGGAAAACCTGCTGCTGCAACATCCGCACATCTCCGAGGCGGTGGCGTATGGCGTGGAAATCCGCAACACCAACGGGCGTGCCGGCATGGCCGCAATTACTCCCTCCGAATCCTTGGCGACCCTGGATTTCGCCGAGTTGCTGAGTTTTGCGCGACAGCGCATGCCAGCCTACGCGGTACCTTTATTCCTGCGGGTAAAGGTCAAGATGGAAACCACCGGCACCTTCAAATATCAGAAAACCCGCCTTAAAAACGAAGGCTTCGACCCCGCTCAGACAGGTAATGACCCCATCTTCGCCTGGCTGCCGGGCAGCCAGACTTACGTGCAGGTCACCGATCAAGTGTTGGCTGAAATTCATCAGGGCAGGTATCGCTATTGAAATTGGCTATGAATCGACTTGAGAAAAAGTGGGTGACAGTTATCGTCTTGCTCGGGAAACTGTCGGCTTTCCGATTGACCGAAAGTGGAGTTGCCCCATGTCCGAACAAAGCCGCCAGATGACCCCTGAAGAAGCTGCCGAATTCACCGAGCAGGTTTTCAACAAGGCACGCGACGGTGATGCCGAGATGCTTGATCGTCTGGTCAGCGCCGGTCTGCCGGTCAACCTGAAGAACAGCAAGGGCGACACGTTGCTGATGTTGGCCAGCTATTACGGCCATGTGGACGCGGTGCAAGTGCTGCTTAAACACAAAGCCGACCCGGAAATGCGCAATGGCAACGGCCAGAGCCCGATTGCCGGTGCCGCGTTCAAAGGTGATCTGGCGGTGGTCAAGGCCCTGGTCGAGGCGGGCGCCGAGATCGAAGGTTCGTCGTTCGACGGCCGCACTGCATTGATGATGGCGGCGATGTTCAACCGCGTGGAAATCGTTGATTACCTGATCAGCAAAGGTGCCAATGCACAGGCCAAGGACGCCAATGGCGTCACGGCGCTGGACGCGGCCCGCACCATGGGTGCCGTCGACACCACTGCCCAACTGGAAAAACTCCTCGCCTGAAAACTGGCGCGATCCCTGTGGCGAGGGAGCTTGCTCGCGCTTCAGTGCGCAGCGCTGGCAAGCTTTTTCAGGGCCGCTACGCACCCCAGCGGGAGCAAGCTGCCTCGCCACAGGTGTCGGGTGTGCTGAAGAATGCGTTATTCTTCGCGCCCTCCAAATTCAGCTGCCACAGGATCCGCCCACATGAAAGCCGCACTCGTCGAACTCATCAGCAAAATCAGCTCCGGCTGCATGGGCGAGGACGAGATCCTGAGCGTGGCCGACGACGCCGCACAAGCCTACGCCGACGCGGATGCTTTTCTGACAGCCAATCCGGACATCAACTACGACGACACCTTCCCGATTCCTCTGGGTGAGTGGGTCGTGGTCGGCAGCCTGCCGGACACCGTGCTGTTCCAGGCGGACACCTATGTCGACCTGTTCGCACAGATCGTCGCTTCGTTTGGCCCAGGCGTGGATTTCAATCTCAAGCCCAAGCAACTGGCGAAAACCGAAGCACTGACCGCGCTTAATCGCATCCAGGTGCAGATGAGTAGCATGAACAAGGAAAACGGCGGTTACACGCTGATGAACTTCAGTCAGTTGCTCGACGACGAGTTGCAAGTGGTGCTGGTCTACGGCAACGACGTGCCACGGGTACTGGAACTGTGTGCGCAAGTCGGCATCGCCGCCGCGCCTTCGCTTGAAGCGCTGAAGATCGCTGTTCACGTCTGAACGCAATAAAAGGGAACCCTGCGCGCGACCGTCTATCCTAAAAGTGCATGCCACTAATCTGGAGTGACACCATGGGTTCCACGTTCAACGGTCTGATTGGCCTGATCATCCTTGCCCTCGACATCTGGGCCATCATCAACGTACTGAAAAGCGGCGCAACCACCGGGATGAAAATCGTCTGGGTGCTGCTGATCATCCTCCTGCCGGTGCTGGGCCTGATCATCTGGGCGATCGCCGGGCCACGCGGTAACGTCCGAATTTGACGCCGCTCTTTGTAGGAGCAGGGCTTGCCTGCGAAGGCGTTGTGTCAGTTGCCAATGATGTCGACTGCCACAACGCCTTCGCGGGCAAGCCTTGCTCCTACAGGGGAATGGGGTTTGCCGATGAAGTGAGGTTCGACCTGTCATCTTCGGCAACGTAGAATGCGCGCCTTTCCCGGGCAATCGTCCCCACGATTGGCGCCCGCGCATTCATCGGAGCACTTCACCATGACCGTCACCAAAACCAGCGAGTACCTGGAAACCCTCTACGAAGGCTACGGCCAGCGTTTTCGCATGGAAAAACTGCTGCACGAAGTGCGCACCGAACACCAGCACCTGGTGATCTTTCAAAACCCGCGCATGGGCCGGGTGATGGCGCTGGACGGCGTGATCCAGACCACCGAGGCCGACGAATTCATCTACCACGAAATGCTCACCCATGTGCCGATCCTCGCCCACGGGGCCGCCAAGCGCGTGCTGATCATCGGTGGTGGCGACGGCGGCATGCTGCGTGAAGTCGCCAAGCACGGCAGTGTCGAGCACATCACCATGGTCGAGATCGATGGCACCGTCGTCGATATGTGCAAAGAGTTTCTGCCGAACCACTCCAAGGGCGCCTACGACGATCCGCGCCTGAACCTGGTGATCGACGACGGCATGCGTTTCGTCGCCACTACCACCGAAAAATTCGACGTGATCATCTCCGACTCGACCGATCCGATCGGCCCGGGCGAAGTGCTGTTCTCGGAGAACTTCTACCAGGCGTGCCACCGTTGCCTGAACGAAGGCGGCATTCTCGTGACCCAGAACGGCACACCGTTCATGCAGATCGACGAAGTCAAAACCACCGCCGGTCGTCTGCGCAGCCTGTTCCCGGACTGGCACTTCTACCAGGCAGCCGTGCCGACCTACATCGGCGGCTCGATGACCTTCGCCTGGGGCTCGACCAGCCCGGCTTACCGCAAACTGAGCCGTGAAGTGCTGCAACAGCGCTTCATTGGCAGCGGCATTGTCACGCGCTACTACAACCCGGAAATCCACATCGGCGCATTTGCTTTGCCACAGTACGTGCTGCAAGCGATCAACAAGCCAAGCAACGACTGAACCCACCGCGAGCTCCCCATTGAGGGAGCTTTTGTGGTGAGGATCCCCGTTGGGGTGCGAAGCATCCCTAAAATCAGCACCCACGGTCTTCCTGATACACCGCGTCTGATGATTTCACGACTGCTGCGCAGCCGAACGGGGATAAATCCCCTCACCACAATGGGTTTCTGCCAAATTTTTCGTCCGCGCACGAGATGTCGTTTTTTTCATGTTCGTGCGCTGTAATCCTTTTGAACCAACTTTCGGCGTACCAGTCGATTTAGGTGTAAGCCCATTTGCGGGTTTGATCGAGGAGGCACCGATGCAAAAGTGGAAAGTCACTTTCGTGGACGATCATGGTGAAATTGTCGATGAGGTGTTCGAGCGCGCGGAATGCCCCAGTGACGATGAGGCCGCTCGATTGATCAAGGCACGGCTCCTGCCCGTTGCCGCCGAACTGGACCTGAACGATCTGGAAGGGCGCACTGCCGATGCTGGCGTGAAAAGCCTGAAAACCCAGAACAGCATTGAAATCCGCAGCATCACTCCCATCTGACATTCTTCCTGTCACCTTTAACACCAGGCCTTGGCAGCAGCTCTAACTTGGGGCTACTCTGCAAGCGAGATCAGCGAACGGATCGCTAAGGTCTGGTCTTGTCAGCTACATGCTTGTTCCCGCGTGCAACCACGTTGCCGTAGTACTTTGGCCAAAGGCCCGGGGCGGGATTCGGAAAGTCTATCCATCTATGCGAGGGGGACGATTCATGAGCACAGCCTATCAAGAAGACATCAGCAGCAATGTTCTGCGCCGCATGAAAGAAGGCGGTTTCGATTTTTCCCGATTCCATCCCATCGAGTTCTACGCCATTTTCCCGGACGAGGAGCGGGCGCGCAGGGCGGCAGGCAAGTTTCGCGGTGAATCCATCAATGCACAGGTCAGCGCGCGGGATGACGGCGCGTGGTCGCTGGAATTGAGCAAAGTGATGTACGCGACCTATGACGATATTGGCGATTTCGAGCAGGGCTTCTCCGCCGTGGTCGAACCGCTGGGTGGCATCATTGAGGGCTGGGGCGTCAAGCAGGAGGTGCGTAATCGCCACCGTTTGAACTGATTTCAGGTTATTTGATTACCAATGGCTGACCTCTGGGTTGGCCGTTGCCATTTTTAAAGATCAGAAGATCGCAGCCTTCGGCAGCTCCTACACAGATTCATGTAGGAGTTGCCGGAGGCTGCGATCTTTTGCTTTTACTTTCAAAATATTTCAAACGGGCAAAAAAAAGCCACCGGAGAGGGTGGCTAAAGGGAAGACCGATAAGGAGAGGAAACCGGTCAGGGTTACGGCGGGGCGGGCTGCGGGGGCAGTCCAGGTCAATTGAGCTGGCGACTTCGCGGCACTGTGCGCACGGAAGTTTTGCAGCGAATGCGCGGATTATCCGCAAGCAGCGCCGGGCAGTGAAATCAACTCTGACTATGCTGGTGATAGGCGATGCAGTGCGTCGCAATGAAGCGGGGGCATTCAGGTTGGGGCATTTGCCGCACAGGAATGGTGCGGTGCCTGTGGCGTGAATATCCAACCGATTGAAATCAAAGCGTTTATGCCGATGGCACGGGCCTTGCGAAGGCCTGTAGGTCCGGGTGACAAGGAGTACGGCATGATCCGCACCTATTTTGATGAGATGTACGATGCCGGCGGCCAGGTTCGCCCGCATTATCGGGAGTTCGCCCGATGGCTGGCCGACACGCCAGACGAGCTTTTGGCCCAACGGCGACGTGAAGCCGATCTGCTGTTCCATCGTGCCGGGATTACCTTCACGCTCTACGGGGACGAGCAGGGCACAGAGCGCCTGATTCCTTTCGACACCATTCCGCGCAGCATCCCTGCCAGCGAATGGCGGATCGTCGAGCGCGGCTGCATCCAGCGGGTCAAGGCGTTGAACATGTTCCTCGCCGACCTTTATCACGAACAGCGCATCATCAAGGCCGGGATCATTCCTGCCGAACAGGTGCTGGCCAACGAGCAATATCAGTTGGCGATGCAAGGGCTCGACCTGCACCGTGATATCTATTCGCACATCTCCGGCGTCGATCTGGTGCGTGATGGCGACGGCACTTATTACGTGCTCGAAGACAACCTGCGCACGCCGAGCGGCGTCAGCTACATGCTCGAAGACCGCAAGATGATGATGCGCCTGTTCCCGGAGCTGTTCGCCGCGCAACGCATCGCACCGATCGACCACTATCCGAACCTGTTGCTCGACACCCTGAAAAGCTCAAGCCCGATTGATGACCCGAGTGTGGTGGTGCTAACGCCTGGGCGCTTCAACAGTGCGTTCTTCGAGCATGCGTTTCTAGCTCGGGAAATGGGCGTGGAGCTGGTCGAGGGCGCCGATCTGTTTGTGCGCGACGACAAAGTCTTCATGCGCACCACTGACGGTCCGAAAGCGGTGGACGTGATCTACCGTCGGCTCGACGACGCGTTCCTCGATCCGCTGGCATTCAATCCGGATTCAATGCTCGGCGTACCGGGGCTGCTGTCTTCTTATCGTTCGGGCAATGTAGTGCTGGCCAATGCCATCGGCACCGGTGTAGCAGATGACAAATCGGTGTATCCATTTGTCACCGACATGATCCGTTTCTACCTCGACGAAGAGCCGATCCTGAAGAACGTGCCGACCTGGCAATGCCGAAACCCGTCTGAACTTTCCCATGTGCTGGCTAATCTTCCAGATCTGGTGGTCAAGGAAACCCAAGGCTCCGGGGGTTACGGGATGTTGGTAGGGCCGGCGTCGACGAAGGCGGAAATCGACGCCTTCCGCGAACGGATCAAGGCCAAACCCCATGCGTACATCGCGCAGCCGACATTGTCGCTGTCGACCTGTCCGACCTTTGTCGAAAACGGCATCGCGCCGCGTCATATCGACTTGCGCCCGTTTGTCTTGTCCGGTCGCGAAACCCGCGTGGTGCCCGGCGGTTTGACCCGCGTCGCGCTGCGCGAAGGCTCTCTGGTGGTGAATTCCTCCCAGGGCGGCGGAACCAAGGACACCTGGGTGGTCGAGGATTGAAGGAAGCTTGCCATGTTAAGTAGAACTGCCTCGGATCTGTATTGGATGTCGCGTTACCTGGAGCGGGCGGAAAACCTCGCCCGGATGCTCGACGTCAGTTATTCGCTGTCGCTGATGCCGCAGGACGGTCGCGGCGACGGTCTGCACGAATTGGCCATGCCGTTGCTGATCACCGGCACCCTCGATGATTACCTGGAGCGTCACGGCGCGCTGCATGCCGAGCGCCTGCTGCACTTTTTCGCCCTTGATGCGGCCAACCCGGCGAGCATCTACAGCTGCCTTGGCGCGGCGCGGGCCAGTGCTCATGCCGTACGCGGACGTATCACCGCAGACATGTGGGAGAACATCAACGCAACGTGGCTGGAGATTCGCGGGATCGCTGAGCAGGGCCTCAGTCGCTACGGCATGAGCCGTTTCTGCGAGTGGATCAAGGAGCGTTCGCACCTCTTTCGTGGCGCGTCTTACGGCACGATCATGCGTAACGATGCATTTCGTTTTATTCGTCTCGGCACCTTTATCGAGCGCGCGGACAACACGCTGCGGCTGCTTGATGCTCGTTACGAAATGGCCGGCGACCAGGCCGAAGCGGTCAGCGACGGCACGGCTCACGCCTACTATCAATGGAGTGCATTACTGCGCGCGCTGTCGTCGTTCGAGGCCTACACCGAAATCTACCGCGACGCCCCCGGCGCCCGGCATGTCGCCGAGCTGTTGCTGTTGCGTGCCGATGTCCCGCGTTCGTTAAGGGCGTGCACCGAAGAGATAGACCAGATACTTGCGCAATTGCCCGGCGCCAATGGCCGACCGGCGCAACGCCTGGCAGCCGAGATGGACGCGCGCCTGCGTTACACCGGCATCAACGAAATTCTCGAGGAAGGCCTGCATGCCTGGCTGACCGAGTTCATCCCGCTGGTGCGCCAGTTGGGTAACGCTATTCACAGTTCCTACCTGGAGGCTGCATGAGACTTTCCATAAGCCACGAGACCACTTATCACTACGAAGATAAGGTGCGGGCGAGCATCCAGTACCTGCGACTGACACCCCACGACAGCGAACGCCAGCACGTATTGAGCTGGCAACTCGACCTGCCACGCCCGGTGCGTGCGCAACTCGATCCGTTCGGCAACATCCTGCATGTGCTGACCATGGACGAGCCGCACGAAGCGATCATCATTGGCGCCCGTGGTCAGGTCGATATCGACGAACTGCGTGAAGCCGAGCATGAAAGCCAGTCAGCGCTGCCGTTTCTGCGTTTTACCCGGTTGACCGAGGCAGATGAAGCCTTGCGCGCGTTCGCGGCAAAATCCTGCAAACAACGGCGTGATCGCACGGCGCTGATCGATTTGATGCACGGTTTGAATCAGCACATGACGTATACGCCGGGCTCTACCGAGGTCGATACCAGCGCTGCCGAGGCGTTCGCCGGGCGCGCGGGTGTCTGCCAGGATCACACCCACGCGTTTCTGGCCTGCGCGCGCAGCCTCGGCATTCCGTCACGCTATGTGTCGGGCTATCTGTACAGCGAAGATTGTGAGCACCTGGCCAGCCATGCCTGGGCGGAAGCGTGGCTGGATGACGCCTGGTACAGTTTTGACGTGACCAATGAACTGGCACGGCCGGAGCGGCACCTGAAACTGGCGGTGGGTCTGGATTACCTGGATGCCTGCCCGGTACGCGGCATGCGCCGGGGCGGTGGCTGTGAACAGATGCACGCAAAAGTGTTCGTCTCGCCGACACCTGCGCCGATCATCTCCGTGCAGCAGCAATAAGATTCGGGATGCCGTAATCGCTGGCAAGCCAGCTCCCACAGGATCACCGCTGATTCGAAGTTGGCGCTACCCTGTGGGAGCTGGCTTGCCAGCGATGAGGTCAGTGATAACGACGCAAGGATCAGGGCTTAACCTTGCGCCCGGCCATGTGTTTCAAATATCCCACCAACATCTCTAGATCCCCCTCCGGTAACACATCCGCCGAAAACCCCGGCATCTTCGCCTGCGGCCACTGACGCAAACTCTGCGGATCACGAATGTAGCGCTTGAGGAAATCCGTGCCGAAATACTCGGTCGGGTTATACGGAATATTCAAATCGGGCCCAAACTGCGCATCCCCCGCACCGTTCAATCGATGGCACGCCAGGCAATTCTTCTGAAACAACGCGAAACCCAGATTCACCGGGTCATCGGCCTTTAACGCTGGATCAGGCAACAGGGCAGGGAAGCGCTCGGCCACCGGTGCCATGCGCTTGATGCTCGCCACTTCGAACGGCCATTGTTCAGGGCTGATGTTGCCAGCCTGCGGGTCAGTCCACACCAGATAGAACGGCCCGGCACTGTGTTTGCCGGCTGACAGCGGTGGCCACGGCTGGGCCGGGTCTTCAATCGCCAGCCATGCACGCGCGCCTTGGGTGCTGAGCAAGGGCGCCGCGGCCAGCTCAGCGGCAAACCCGTCCAGTGCCACCGCTTGCAGATGATCTTCAGGTTTGATTCCGGTCAACAATGCGGCCACAGGCACAACGCGATAGGTCATGTCCTTCTTGTAGGACACGTCGTTTTTGATCGTCAGGGTTTGCACTTGAGGATGCTTGAGCAATTCCTCGGTCTGCCAGGTGCGACTGTTGGCGCCAAGCTGAAGATCCAGCTGTGCGGCAGACAAGGGCATGCTCAACAGCAAAGCCCCGAACACAATGAGCACTTTCAAATGATCGTCGTTCATGTCGTGGAAGTGCGCAAAGGTTGGCACAGCCACGCTGGCCCGGGTAGCGGGCCAGTCACATTTTCAGTGGCGATGACAGCGCCTGCCGCTTGAGTCAGCCGATGACCTTAGTCAGATTCGGCAAAATCAACAACAGCGTCGTGGCGAAAAGAATGAGCCCTGCTTGACGGACTTTCGGTTGTTTGAACATGGCTGAACCGCCTTTATTGTTATTTCCTGATGTTTGCCTGCATATCCATGACGGCAAACGCTGCACTTCCTGTTAAAGAACGCCTGCCTCGGCAAAACCCGACGACTCTGACGTACATGTACTACCTTAGGGCCCGCGTCACGCTTGGCTTAGATCCATTTCATATGGAGTTGCTACCAGTAGCGATTAAAAAGGCATGAGGCGTATTGCCAGCTTCTTTGCCGCCCGCTTGCTAGACAACTCGCTGACCTGAACCGGTTCACCTGATGGGCGACGACCGTCCGTCTGAGCGCGTGCGTCAACCGCATTGAGCGCTGTGGTCATTGAATCCGTGACAGCTCAGGGCAAGAGTGAGAGCACAAGAAATCACTCACCGCACAGGTTCGAGGACGTCATGACCCAAGCTTTGATTTTCGACGCGTTACGCACGCCCCGTGGCAAGGGCAAGGCTGATGGCGCTTTGCACAGCGTCAAGCCAGTCAATCTGGTGGCCGGTCTGCTGACCGCGCTGCAACAACGCACCGCGCTGGACACCAGTCAGGTCGATGACGTGGTGCTCGGTTGCGTCACGCCGATTGGCGATCAGGGCTCGGATATCGCCAAAACCGCAGTGCAAGTGGCTGATTGGGACGTCAGCGTGGCGGGTGTGCAGATCAACCGCTTCTGCGCTTCGGGCCTTGAGGCAGTGAACCTTGGCGCGATGAAAGTGCGCTCGGGTTTCGAGGATCTGGTGGTGGTCGGCGGAGTTGAATCGATGTCACGGGTGCCAATGGGCAGCGATGGCGGCGCCTGGGCGCTGGACCCGCAGACCAACTTGCACAGCCATTTCACCCCGCAAGGCGTCGGCGCCGACCTGATCGCTACGCTTGAAGGCTTCAGCCGGCAGGACGTCGATGCCTACGCGCTGCACTCGCAACAGAAAGCCGCGCGGGCGCGAGCCGATGGCTCGTTCAACAAGTCGTTGGTGCCGGTGCAGGATCAGAACGGCATCATCCTGCTCGATCACGATGAATTCATTCGTGCCGAGTCGACGCTGGAAGGGCTGGGCAAACTCAAGCCAAGTTTCGAAATGATCGGCCAGATGGGTTTCGATGCCACGGCGTTGCGGGTCTACAGCCATGTCGAGCGGATCAATCACGTCCACACGCCGGGCAACAGCTCCGGGATCGTCGACGGCGCAGCGCTGATGTTGATCGGCTCCGAAGCCAAGGGGCGGGCGCTGGGTTTGCAACCACGGGCGCGCATCGTCGCTACCGCGGTCACCAGCACCGATCCGACCATCATGCTCACCGGCCCTGCGCCGGCCACGCGCAAGGCGCTGGCCAAGGCCGGGCTGCGCGTCGAAGACATTGACCTGTTCGAGGTCAACGAAGCGTTTGCCTCGGTGGTGTTGAAGTTCATCAAGGACATGGCCGTCGACCCGGACAAGGTCAACGTCAACGGCGGCTCCATCGCCATGGGTCACCCGCTGGGCGCCACCGGTTGCGCGATCCTCGGCACCCTGCTCGATGAACTGGAAGCCCGGCGCCTGCGCTATGGCCTGGCGACGCTGTGCGTCGGCGGCGGCATGGGCATTGCCACCATCATCGAACGCCTCTGAGCCCCGAATTCAAGGAACCTTGTTATGAGCGAAGCCATTCGTTACGAAAAAGGCCAGGACGGCATCGTCGTGCTGACTATCGACATGCCGGGCCAGAGCGCCAACACCATGAACGCCGTGTACCGCGAGGCGATGGCCGCCTGCGTTGCCCGGCTGGTAGCTGAAAAGGATCACATGGCTGGCGTGATCATCACCTCGGCGAAAAAAACCTTCTTTGCCGGCGGCGATCTCAATGAACTGATCAAGATCGGCAAGCCTGAAGCCAAAGCGTTCTACGACATGGTGCTGACCCTCAAAGGGCAATTGCGCACCCTCGAGACACTCGGCAAACCGGTGGTGGCGGCCATCAACGGTGCGGCGCTCGGCGGCGGTTGGGAAATCTGCCTCGCCTGTCATCATCGCGTGGCGCTGGACGATGCCTCGGTGCAGTTGGGTTTGCCGGAAGTGACCCTGGGTCTGCTGCCGGGCGGCGGCGGGGTGGTACGCATGGTGCGCATGCTCGGCATCGAAAAAGCGTTGCCGTACCTGCTCGAAGGCAAAAAGGTGCGCCCGCAGCAGGCGTTGCAGGCCGGTTTGATCGATGAACTGGCGGCGGATCGCGATGAACTGCTGGCCAAGGCGCGGGCGTGGATCATCGCCAACCCGACAGCAGTACAACGTTGGGATGTGAAGGGTTATCAGATTCCTGGCGGCACGCCGTCGAACCCGAAAGTGGCGCAGATGCTCGCCATTGCGCCGTCGATTCTGCGCAGCAAAACCCAGGGCACATTGCCTGCGCCGGAAAAGATTCTGTGTGCGGCGGTTGAAGGCGCGCAGGTGGATTTTGATACCGCGCATTTGATCGAAACCCGTTATTTCACCGAGCTGACCACCGGGCAGATCTCGAAAAACCTGATTGGCACATTCTGGTTTCAGCTTAATCAGATCAATGCCGGCGGTTCGCGACCGCAGGGCTTTGCGCCGTATAAAACGCAAAAGGTCGGCGTGCTCGGAGCCGGGATGATGGGCGCCGGGATCGCCTTCGCCAGCGCTTCAGCAGGCATCGACGTGGTGCTCAAGGACATTAATCTTGCTGCAGCCGAGAAGGGCAAAGCGCATTCCGCGGCGTTGCTGGACAAGAAAGTTGCCCGAGGCCAGATGAGCGTTGAACAGCGTGAAGCAGTGCTGGCGCGAATTGTCGCTACGGAAAACGACGCAGATCTGGCCGGCTGCGACTTGATCATCGAAGCGGTGTTTGAAGATCGTCAACTCAAGGCCAAGGTCTCGTCAGCGGCGCAGCAGGTGGTTGGCGCTGACGCGGTAATCGCCTCCAATACCTCGACGCTGCCCATCACCGGTCTGGCGGCTGCCGTACCCGATCAGAGCAAGTTTATCGGTCTGCACTTTTTCAGTCCGGTGGAGAAAATGCCGCTGGTGGAAATCATCAAAGGCGTGCAGACCAGCGACGAAACCCTCGCTCGTGGGTTCGATTTCGTCCTGCAAATCAAGAAAACGCCGATCGTCGTCAACGACCGTCGCGGTTTCTTTACTTCACGGGTGTTCGGCACCTTCACTAATGAAGGCATCGCCATGCTCGGTGAAGGCGTGAGCGCGCCTATGATCGAGACCGAAGCGCGCAAGGCCGGGATGCCGGTCGGGCCTCTGGCGATCTCTGACGAAGTTTCCCTCAGCCTGATGAGCCATATCCGTCAGCAAACGGCCAAGGACCTACAAGCAGAAGGGAAACCGCTGATTGAGCACCCGGCCTTCGCCGTGATTGACTTGCTGCTCAACGAATACAAGCGTCCGGGCAAAGCCGCCGGCGTTGGATTTTATGAATATCCGGCCGGAGCTCAGAAGCATCTATGGCCGGAACTGAAAGCGCGCTTCGAGAAGGCCGACGGGCAGATCTCACCGAAGGATGTGCGTGATCGGTTGCTGTTCGTGCAGGCCATCGAAACCGTCCGCTGTGTGGAGGAGAGTGTGCTGACCTCGACGGCGGACGCCAACGTCGGCTCGATCTTCGGCATTGGTTTTGCGGCGTGGACCGGCGGAGCGTTGCAGTTCATCAACCAATACGGCGTGAAGGACTTCGTTGCCCGCGCGCAGTATCTGGCTGAACAATATGGCGAGCGCTTCGCTCCGCCTGCGCTGCTGCTTGAAAAAGCCGCGAAAGGCGAGTTGTTTTAAGGGCGGTGAACACATGTCGGGGCTTGCCTTGCCAGGGTGTTTCGAGGCAGGCTCTGGGGTGTTCATTATTCCCATCACGTGTCAGGTATTTTTTATGTCGCTACGCATCTGCATTCTGGAAACCGACATCCTGCGTCCGGAACTGGTCGATCAATACCAGGGTTATGGGCAGATGTTCCAGCGCCTGTTCTCGCAGCAACCGATTGCCGCCGAGTTCACCGTCTACAACGTGATGCAGGGCGAATACCCAAGTGACGACCTGACCTTCGATGCGTACCTGGTCACCGGCAGCAAGGCCGACTCATTCGGTACCGACCCGTGGATTCAAACGCTGAAGGACTACCTGCTGAGCCGTTACGAGCGTGGCGACAAACTGCTTGGCGTATGTTTCGGCCATCAACTGTTGGCGCTGCTACTCGGTGGCAAAAGCGAACGCGCGACGCAGGGTTGGGGTGTCGGCACCCACAACTACAAACTCGCCGCCAAGGCGCCGTGGATGAGCCCGGTACGTGAAGAGCTGACGCTGCTGATCAGCCATCAGGATCAGGTGACTGCTCTGCCGGAAAACGCCACAGTGATTGCGTCCAGCGATTTCTGTCCGTTTGCGGCTTACCACATCAATGATCAGGTGCTGTGCTTCCAGGGCCACCCGGAATTCATTCACGATTATTCGCGGGCGCTGCTGGATCTGCGTCAGGAAGCGCTGGGTTCGCAGATCTACAGCAAGGGCGTGGCCAGCCTGGAGCAGGAACACCATGGCGCTACGGTTGCGGAGTGGATGATGCGGTTTGTGGCGCACAAGCCAGAGGCCGCTTAATAGCAGAGCAACAGATCGCAGCCTTCGGCAGCTCCTACATTGGAATGATGTACACCCTGTGTGAGCTGCCGACGGCTGCGATCTTTTGATTTACAACCACCCGGACTTCTTGAAACTCGCCCACAAACTCACACATCCCACCGCAATAAACCCCAGCACGGCGAAGTAGCCATAATGCCAACTCAGCTCCGGCATATTTTGAAAGTTCATCCCGTAAATCCCCGCCACTGCCGTCGGAAAAGCCAGAATCGCCGCCCAGGCAGCAAACTTGCGTTGCACCACGCTCTGTCGTGAGGCTTCCAGCAATACACCGATCTCGATGGTCTGACTGGCGATGTCGGCCAGTGTGGTCAGGTCTTCCATTTGTCGCGTGACGTGAATCTGCACATCGCGGAAATACGGGCGCATGTTCTTGTCGATAAACGGGAAGCTCAGTTTCTGCAATTCCTCGCCTATCTCCACCATCGGAGCCGCATAGCGACGCAGGCGTACGACATCGCGGCGCAAGCCATGCAGCTTTTGAATGTCGCGCTCATTCAATGCGCTGCACAACACATTGCGTTCCAGCTCATCAATCTCCGCATGAATCGCTTCGCCCACGGGCTGATAGTTCTCGATGACGAAATCGAGCAGCGCATAGAGGACGAAATCTTCCCCGTGCTCCAGCAACAGTGGGCGCGCCTCACAGCGTTGGCGGACATGTGCGTAGGACGCCGAGTGACCGTTTCGCGCGGTGATGATGTAGCCCTTGCCCGCAAAAATGTGCGTCTCGATGAACTGCAAGACGCCGTTCTCTCGGATGGGCGAGTAGGTGACGATAAACAAAGCGTCGCCAAAGGTTTCCAGCTTCGGCCGACTGTGTTTTTCCAGGGCGTCTTCGATCGCCAGTTCGTGCAGGTTGAACTGACGTTGCAGGTTAGACAGTTCCTGGGCGCTCGGCTCTTCCAGGCCGATCCAGACAAAGTGCCCGGTTTTCGCAGCCCAGGCAGCGCCTTCATCGAGGGAAATATTGGTGACTTTTTTACCCGCGCTGTACACCGCAGCAGCAACAACTCGACCCATGGTGGTGGTTCACTTCTTCTTGGCAGATGGCAGGAATTCAAAGGCTTCAGCTTAGCCGTGTCGCTGCTTGAGAGTCAGTGAAATCTGCACAGTTCACTGTGCAAAAGAAAACCCGCACAGGGCGGGTTTGTTTTTTAAGCAGCGTGTAACTGCCGATCCATCGATTCGATGCATTCGCGCATCTGCTCGCGGCACTGGTTGATGAGCATGGGCATGTCGTCCATGGTCAATCCGGCTGTAGGAATCGCCGGTAGCGAGCGTATGAGAATTTTCCCGCTGCGCCAGCGGTTCAGGCGCATGTGCTTGACGTAGCTGCTGACACATACCGGAACGATTGGCACGCCAGCAGCGATCGCCATCTGGAACGCGCCTTTCTTGAACGGCAACAAGTCTTCGCCGAGGTTGCGGGTACCTTCCGGGAACACCCAGATCGAAGTGTTTTCGTTCTGCAGGGTATTAGTGGTGGTGAGCATCGACTGGCGCGCCTTCTGCGCATTGCCACGGTCGATCAACACATTGCCGGCCAACCAGAACAGTTGCCCGAACAGCGGTACCCATTTCAGGCTTTTCTTGCCAATACACACGGTGCGGCGCGGCACGACATTGCCGAACACGAACAGGTCATAGTTGGACTGATGGTTGGCGATGATCACGCAGCTGTCGGGTTTGTTCATCAAACCGCTGACGTCTGATTTCACCCGCAGACGCAAAATGCACATCGCCGGCAGCGCGTAGAGGCGGGCGCACAGACGGCTATTGTCCGGATTGAACGGGCGGCATATCCCGAGGATCACCCCCAGCACACCGGCCAAAATAAAGTGCAGGCCCATCAATAACATACGAAACACAAACAGCATTTGCAGGCCCCACCGGCACAAAAGGTGGCGCAGTGTACGGATGTGCACTGTTTTCGGCAATTGCCGCTATAGAGTCCGGAGATAGCCGATGTTTAAGCGCATGTTTCCGAGTCGGTTGTCAGATGCGTCCTAGAGCCGCCACGGCATTTTCAACAGTGCACGCAAGAAAAAGCCCGACACGATGGTCGGGCTTTTTCTCATCGCTGCAACCGGGCTATCAACCCAGATGCTCCTGATCCTGAATGATCGCGTTATCCAGGGCATCCAGCAGCGCCTTACGCACTTTCAACTTGGTGTTCTTGTGCGCGGTCATGTTGATTTTCTTCAACTGACGCGCGGCTGCGAGAGCGGCGCCTTGCAGCTCCTCGGCAGAAACCACCTTGTCGAGGAAGCCAGCATCCACAGCGCTTTTCGGGTCGAACATTTCACCGTTGATCACCGAGCGATGGAAGGCCGATCGACGCAGGCGATCACGGGCCAGCTCAATACCGGCGTGGTGCATGGTCATGCCGATCTGCACTTCGTTCAGACCGATGCTGAACGGCCCATCGACGCCGATGCGGTAGTCGGCGGACAACAGAATGAAAGCACCTTTGGCCACGGCATGACCCGGGCAAGCAACAATTACCGGGAAAGGGTGAGAGAGCAGCCGCCGGGCCAGCGTCGAACCGGCGGTCACCAGCGCCACGGCCTCTTTAGGGCCGGCGGTCATTACTTTCAGATCATAGCCACCGGACAGAATCCCTGGCTGACCGGTAATGATCACGATGGCACGATCAGTCACCGCCTGATCCAGCGCCGCGTTAAACGCCGCAATCACGTCCGGGGAAATGGCATTGACCTTGCCATTGCTCAAGGTCAGGGTCGCGATACCGTCTTCGAGGTGGTAAGAAATCAACTCACTCATGACGCTATTCCTTGTAAGAAAGATGGGCAGACGTTACCCACCGCCGCAGGCCAGGTAAAGCGCCGTGACTGACCCGCCGGTCACCGATTCCCGGCTCAGCCTGCGTAGTGCGCCGTTCTGCTTCTATATAGAAGGGGCATGGCCACCGAAGATTGGCCGGTTTGCCATGGGCCGTCAGCAGCGCAAACGGCTTTTTCTCTTAAGCGCATGAAAATTCTGCAAAAAAAATTTGCCATCGGAAAAGCTTTCGACTACATTAGCGCGCCTCGACAGACAGAACATGTTTGAAGAGATACGGTGAAGTGTCCGAGTGGCTTAAGGAGCACGCCTGGAAAGTGTGTATACAGGAAACTGTATCGAGAGTTCGAATCTCTCCTTCACCGCCACATTCAGTAAACACAAACCCCTGATTTTCCTAGAGAAAGTCGGGGGTTTGTGGTTTTTGGCGTCTAAAAAACGCCTATATGGGACTGATAAGGGGCTGGATCGTCTTTTTTGCCTAAGAAGTGGGTGCCCGTATCTCGCTGATTGCCGGGGCTACAATCAGTATCCATTACCCAATCTATGGAACTCCGATGATTGCCGATCCCAATATGCTTCTAAAGGCCCAGGGATTGGCACGATTACGTGAGGATCTGGGCTACTTGGTAGACGATGATGATCCCCGCACCTGTTATTGGCGTCAGGGCATGATTGATGGCCGAATGCTGGAACTGAAAGAGTTAGGGATTTTCGACCAAGACGATTTCCACGCATTCCAAGATGAACACGTCGTTGCGCTGTGGGCTAAAAAATAACGAAAGACGCCTGACTGCTGCGTTAAAGATGACGCACCGAAATCAACCTGTGCCTGGCCGACTACACTGTCTTTTCAACCTCAAGGAGCAAGAGCGATGCAGATCACCGAGGCGGTAGAGGTTTCGGAAGAACTGAGCGCGACGCAGGCCAACCGGCGACTAGCCGAAGGATGGACGCTGCTGGCCGTGGTGCCTGGCTATGATCACCTTAACGCGCAGGCAGTAGCCTGTTACGTGCTAGGCAGGCCAGCGGAGAAGGGCAAGGGCTTTTTTGCAGCCGGCTAACGTAGCTCGCGTTACCCATGTCACCGTTATGGTAAGTCCGGCGAGGGTTATCCCTCGCCGGTATTGATTTCGCAGTGACGCGTGCAGGTATCTGTCTAAGGCTTGGCTCGATCCCATTGACACTCTTTCAACCTGTCTGCGTCAGTCCCGCTCTCTTTTCGCATGTCGATGTTGCCATCGGCGTCTAGGTATATATGAGTGTTGGGCCACTTTGGCTCGATGCTGATGCAGTGATTGCGGCCTTCTTTTTTCTCCCACCACGAAAATTCCATGAAAAATTCGTCGTCAGGGAAGAGCACCCCATTATCAATCGCACCACCGCCGGGGAGCATTCCACCTTTGTAAATGCGGTCTTGCACGTTCCAGATGTACCGAAGCTCATTTCTTCCGGCTTTAGAGTAGTGGACTTTCACAGTCGGCAACGCTATGTCCCAGTGTGTGACTACCAAATACAACACAGGTACCCACAGTATCCGCATGGACCATGTCCGACGCTTACTCGCATTTGTGGACACGGATTCCATCTCCCCAGCTCTCTGGTGGTACTGCTACCACTTCGTCCATGATCATCTTCGCGGTTACTCCTCCTGCGGGATACTGTTTGGCAAGCTTCATCCCAATTTGAATCGATACTCTATCGGCAACATCATCCCATGATCGCGGTGCATACCATGGACTTGCTGTCGCATGAGGGCCAGGATGGACTCTCTCCTTCTCAGGCTCTCTTAACTCTTGGACTTTGGTAGCACCGTCCGACAAAAACTGTGCAGCCCCGGCCCCATCCAGCAGTTCGCGTTCCGACATGCCACCTATGATTCCAACGTATCCGTAATGGATATTCGACCAAATGTCGTAGAAATAATCGTAGGCCCCCTGTTTGTGGTACAGGCCAACAAATAGCTTACGAAGCTTCGGCTTGTGATCCCAATCCATCTTTGGGCCAACTTTACTTGCCCAGATTACCCACGATGTAGCTATGTCTCTGTAGTTGTTCAATGAGCGGGCAGATGGCCCGCCCGTGCCTGTGAGTAGCGGAGGCTCACTGTCCGGTGAACCAGGATCGAAATGATTGAGCCTTTGCATCTTCAAAACCTCCGGGCTAAGGATGTTTCGGTTCATCTCACCTGCGATGTAGTTGGCCAGCGGTTCCATTTCGTCAGGGTGATTGCAAGCAGCAGGTTCGGTCTTTGGCTCAGTCTTAGTTTCCGATTGCTTAGCGGCCGCCTTGGGATCTACAAGAGCATTAGCAGCTGCTGCTTTTTCTTTCAGCTTTGGATCAGCCAGCAGTGTTGCCATTTTCTCATCGTCCACAGTGCCATCTGATCGAAATGCTCCGAGCGCCATGAAGTCGATGATTGTTGCGCCTCCAGCATCTCCCATGACAAATCCACCGCCAACATCGCTTGATCCAGTAATGATGGTGCCGCCATGGCTAGTGGGACTGCCCAAGTGAGCCATGGGGCGCCCATTCACTTGAATAGAGGGAAAACCAGTAGTGATAACGGCGCCACACCCACAGGTATCGCCTACACGTGCAGAACCCATGAAGTTGATATTCGTGTCAGGGGAGGCAGAGGCAATCGGGGTTGTACCGTGTCCTGGTAATGGGCACACATGTTTGTCACCCAATCGAGCAGAGGAAATCATTCGTCATCCTTGGCATGCATAAAAAAGCCCCCATCGATGGAGGCGAAAAGCGTTTTGTAGGCGCCGAGAGATTACCGCATGTGATGGTTAATGGTCTGTAGTAAAAATCTGAACGTGTGTCACGCGCTCGCCCAGGAATTAAGCCCGCCCACCTTAGTTTCGAATCTCTCCTTCACCGCCACATTCAGTAAACACAAACCCCTGATTTTCCTAGAGAAAGTCGGGGGTTTGTGGTTTTTGGCGTCTGAAAAAATATTCTGTGTGGCACGAGCAGGGCTGGAATACCGGTTGTGTTTGTTTGAGCCCCTGATGGCACCCATGCTATGAACCAATGTCAGGTCCGCGGATCAGGAGGTGGTCGTCTTCTCAGGATCAACGCCGTCGTTTAATGGAGTAAGTGATGTTGTTAAAGCGAACTGTTCATTTGGCTTTTTTGTGCATGAGTCTTTTCGTGCAAGCACAGGCTCAGCCGGAAGTTAAATCGAAAACTTACGATGCTTATGAGTTTGAAGGGCTCGTCGTGCCAGGTACAACGGCGGATGCGAAAAGAACGGGGTTCACAAATTGCGCATTCAAAGCCTATTCAGGGTACGTCTGTTCGCGTGAGGTTCCCGGTACGGTATACGGCATTGCTCTGGGTAGTGCATCAGTCACGCTCAATGGTGATACAAATTTTTCCATTGGAGGCGGCCACACTGACTGGGATAAGTTGGGTGAGGTGCCCGTTGAAAAACTTACATATGGTTCCATTGTTTTGCGGCCTGCCGGCAAGGATAGCAACGCATTTTTAGAAGCGCTGCAGCAGGCAGGGTGGATCGAGCTGTTTCGTAGTGGGACTGTTTACTATAAGCGAGGGGCGAATGCGAAACTTACTACAGATCGTAACGGCATTACGATACATCCGGTCACGACAAAAGAGGTGGATGACAATCTGGATCAGTTCGAGCAGAAAAATCGCGAGCGCGAACAAATAGAAGATAGTGAAAGAAAGATAAAGGATTTTATGAAGTCATAGCACCTATGGTGTCAGCAATCTCCGCAGCTTTTCAGTTGGCTTTACAATCGCATTTTTAATGACCCGTAAAAGGACGACTCCATGATCATCTCCACCACTCACGCCATTGAAGGCCGTCAGATCACCGCGTATCTGGACATTGTCAGCGCCGAGTCGGTGCAGGGCGTCAATGTGATCCGCGACATGTTCGCCGGTATGCGCGACTTTTTCGGTGGGCGTTCGCAGACGCTTGAGCGGGCGTTGAAGGAGGCACGTATTCAGGCAACCGACGAAATCAGGGCGCGGGCGCGGGCTTTGGAGGCGGATGCGGTGGTCGGAGTGGACTTCGAGATCAGCATGCCTGGCGGCAAGGGCGGGATGGTTGTGGTATTTGCGACCGGGACGGCGGTGAAGTTGCGCTGAGTTTCGGCTATCAGGCATGTGAGCCCATCCCGATAACGGACGGGCTCTGTATACACGCGATCAGCCTTGGGGCTTGTGTGACGTTTAGTTTTCGTAGGCCATTCGTCGGGCGTCAGACGATCTGAATAACAAGTCCAGGAATGACCGGCTAGTCTCAAAAGCCTTGGAGGTCGATATTTTTTCAGGCAAAAGGGCTTTGCCGGTGTCGATCCGATTTGAAGGGGCGAAGGTATGACTGATCCGTATATCGAAGACGATGGCGCTGAATTTTCCTTCAACAATTGCGTACGGTGCGGCCAGACCGAGTACCAGGCAGGTTTTGGCGAGGATCCGGTGCAGACCGGCAAGATCAAGTCCGCGGCACCGAAAGGGCCGAAGGCGAAATTTCTCCCCAAGCTCGCTCGAGCCAGAAAATAAGCTTTCAATGAACAACCCCGTCAATGAACGGGGTTTTTTATGCTCAATAGGGTTGCATGGAAATGTCCTACAGTCGGTTGCGCGGGCGCAGTTCTTTTCACAAACTTTTCACGTCAGCCAAAGTAGGGTGAAGCCATCCGTTAGAAAGCAAGTCTCCAGCCCGTCTCCCCAGCGGGCTTTTTTTTGCCCGCCATAAAACCTTTTGCAGAATCGCTGTCCAATCGGCGCTGAGTGCGCGCAGATCCCTGATTTCATCTGGACTTTTGCGCCCCGAGAGCATTAAATCCCGGCCCTTTTTGTCATCCCAATTTTTGAGGTTTTCTTCATGCGTTTAACTCTGCCTGCTCTGGTTCTGGGCCTTCTGGTTGCTCAAGGTGCAATGGCCGCCGGTGATGGCACCGCTGCGCTGGGCGGTGGTCTGGGTGGTGCGCTGGGTAATGTGCTCGGTCAGAAAATGGGCGGTAGCACCGGTGCCGCAGTGGGTGCCGGCGTCGCGGGCGCGGCGGGCAGTGCATTGACGGCTCGCAAGGGCAGCCGCACCAAAGCGGCCATCGGCGGTGGTGTCGGTGCAGCCGGTGGTTCGGTGATCGGCAACAGCCTCGGCGGTAGAACCGGCGCTACCATCGGTGCAGGCCTGGGCGGCGCAGCGGGTGGTGCAGTGGGCAGCAACCTGTCCAAAGGTCACAAGCGTCACTGAGACTGATCGTCTTCAAGGAAAGCCCGGCTCGATGCCGGGCTTTTTCGTTGCTGAACGTTTTCCCTGTCGGTGTCTCCAATCTCACATAGGCCCTTGCCTGGGCGGACTGTCCCGATTCGGGAATTGTGAGGTTCATATGCGATTGTCATTATCTGCACTGTTTTTCGGATTGCTGGTGGCGCAAGGCGCGATGGCGGCCGGTGATGGTTCGGCAGCTGTGGGCGGCGGACTCGGTGGCGTACTGGGCAACGTGGTCGGCGGGCAACTCGGCGGTAGCACCGGTGCGGCGGTCGGCGCCGGCGTGGGTGGCGCGGCCGGCGGTGCGGTCGGGGCGAATAAACGCAACCGTACAGAAGCCGCTATTGGCGGAGGCCTCGGCGCCGCGGGTGGCTCAGTGGTCGGTAATAGCCTCGGCGGATCAACCGGTTCGGCCGTCGGCGCAGGATTGGGTGGCGCGGCGGGTGGTGCGGTCGGCAACAACCTGGGCGGCGATGGCGGGTCTCACTCGGGTGGCGGTCACAAACATAAGAACAAACATAAGAACCGGCATCATTGATGGCAGACGCAACAAACCCGGTTTCGCGCCGGGTTTTTCGTATTTGCTGGTCAGACGCTGGAACGATTGGCAGCAGGGCTTTTCGAAAGTCATACACTTCCCTAAATAATGATGAGGTTCGCCATGACTCCCGAAACCGAAGGCAAGGAAGAGAAAGGCCCGAGTGGGCTGCCGTTTATCAATGATCCGGGGAACGAGGATCCGGGGTCGCTGATGGATGACGCGACGGTGCCGTTGAATGATTCTGATGAAGCGGATATGGAGTATGAGGAGGATGAGGGGGAGCAGTGAACGGTTGCCTCTATGGATAAACCTACTGATTAACTCTAAGGGCCTGTCTCTTCAGGCCCCTAGAAGTGCGCAGTTTAGGCAGTGAGGTTTTCACTCAGCTTACTTTCAATGTGTCGTAGCCATACATCGCCTGACGCCCATTCATTCCAGTAGCAGTAGTAACATTTGAGTTCCTTTAATAAAAGTACTCGTAGGTCCATTTCATTTAGCTCTCTGCTTATAAGAGTTTGCAGTTCGCTACTGACTAAAGTCAGTATCTCCTTATCTGAGCTTCTCAAAAAGTCCTCGATGACTTGATCTGCTGTGTCGTGTTCCACCAGCCAGTCTTGATGGAAATAGGCCCCAAAAAAAACTTGAGATTCTGGAAAGTCGTCATTCATAGCTCTGGAAATCCTGTTAGTAAAAAATATCCCAAAGGCAGCGAGGGGGCTTTTTTCAACACTAATAGTAGTTTTGACGCCGATTGAGAATTCGATACTCCATTGAGCATACTCACACCCACCGGTCGACTGAGATCATGCGTAAAACTCGTCTTTGCTTGGGTACTGGCTAAGAACGCCGTAATCCTCTGTGAGTTCGCGCTTAATGCTTCTGACACTGCCACTTCAGCTTCGGCGCGATTCAGGAAAGTAGACGCTGCAGGAATGTTAGGCTCTGCTTGTAGGCGTTGAGCCAACTGGGCGTCAGTTCTTCCAACGTGCCTTGTAATCATATGTCCACCTTGCGCTTCGTGAGCCGCCAATCCTCCTCCAGGAACAATTTCACTATATGGCCCATCTGCCGGTATTGCTCCCGGACATGGAATACAAGCCAGCCCCAACGGATCCACCCACCCCGTCGGATTCGGCACGTACTGGTACTGATTCAACCCTCCGGCCAACTTGATTGGGTCCGGCGTCAGATACCGTCCCAACCGCGGGTCGTAATACCGATGCCGGTTGTAATGCAGCCCACTCTCCGCATCGAAGTACTGCCCCTGAAAACGCAGCGGCTGGTCCAGGTATTCCTTGCCGGCCAGGGTGATGGCGGCGGTTTTGCCATAGGCGTCGTACTGCGCCGACCAGACGATTTCGCCGCTGTAGTCGGTCAGTTCCAGCGGGGTGCCGAGGTGGTCGAGTTGGTAGTAGAACGGGCAGGTATTTATCGAGCCTTTGCCGTCGAGCAGGGCGAGTGGGCGGAAGGTGCCGGGTTCGTAGACGTAGCTGCGGTATTCGCTCGCGCTGCGTTCGGCGAGGAGGTGGTCGCCCTGCCAGAAGAATTCGGTGGTGACGCCGTCGACGGTTTTGCTGATGCGCCGGCCGAAGGCATCGTAGCGGTAGCTAGCGGTTTTGCCGTCGGGGCGAGTCAGACCGATCAGCCGATGCTGACAGTCGTAACGGTATTCGGTGACGAGCTTGTGCACGGTGCCACGGCGTTCGCGAATGAGGTTGCCGAAGGCGTCGTAGTCGTAATGGCGGTCGCCCTGCATCAGCAGGCGGTTGCCGTTGATGCGAGTCGGGCCGGGGCTATCCTGCATCAGCAGGTTGCCAGCCGGATCGTGGCCGAAAGTTTCCGGTAGTTCATCGCGCGAGTGGCGAACGCGGATCAGCCGGTCGAGGGCGTCGTAGCCGTAGGTGCGTTGGCCGTGACGGGTGTCGGCGATGTAGTCCAGATTGCCGTTGGCGCTGTAGGCGTAGTCGCGGCGATAGAGGGAGTCACGCCTGTGGCCTACGGCGTGAGCCAGCAATCGACCTTGATCGTCGTAGGAATATTCGCTGAGCAGCAGGCCTTGCTGGCGTTGTTGCTCGCGACCCGATTGATAGACGTGGCCTGTCAGTTGTGAACCGTTGAGGTCGATGGCCGTCAGCACGCCGCCCTTGGCGTAGTGGTAATCGAGCTTGCTGTTGTCCGGCAGGCGCATGCGTTTGAGCTGGCCGCAGGCGTCGTAGGTGTAACGCAGGGTGCCCCAGCCCTGATGCTCGGCGACCAACCGATCCTGCAGGTCGTACTCAAATGCCAGCGGATATTTCTGGCCATCATTGACCGCCATCAGAAGACCGAGGTGGTCGTATTGGTAGGTGATCTTGACCCCGTCCGGCAGGGTCTTGACCAACAGCCGCCCGGCGGCATCGCGCGCATAAGCGGTGACTAACTGCGAGCCGTCATCGCCGAACTCGGTCTTCTCCAGCAGATGCCCGTTGAGGTCATAGGCATACGCCGTGCGCCGGCCGTCGAAGCCGGTTTCCTGTCGGATCAATCCGGTCGGCGTGTAGTCCAGCAGATATTTTTCGCCAGACTCGTTTTCGATCTCGGTGAGCAGCAGTTGCGCATGATCGTAGCGATACTGCACCCGCGTGCCGTCGGGGTTGATCTTGCGCGAGACCAGGTGCAGGTCATCGTCGTATTCATAGCGGGTGAAGCGGCCCAGTTCATCGCGTTCAGCCGTGACCTGGCCGTAAGCGCCGTAGCTGTAGGCGCGGGTGGCGCCGGTAGGAAAAGTCGTCTGAACCAGTCGGCCAACGGCATCCCAGTGCTGACGGGTAACGGCACCATGTTCGTCAACCGTGGTCGTCCGCCGCCCCAGCGCATCATAGGAAAAGCGTCGTACACCGCCGTCAGGCCGGGTTTCTTCGATCAGTTGACCGAGGTCGTTCCACACCAGCACCTGCCGACTGGTGTCCGGGTAACGGATCGACAACAGTTGCCCGTGCGTGTCGTAGTGGTAATGAGTGACATGGCCTTCAGGGTCGACCGCTTCGGTGACATCGCCCTGAGCATTGCGCCGGTAGGTCCAGGTTGCATCGCCCCGAGAACGCTTGTGCAGAAAACCGTTGCGATACTCGTAGGACGTTGCCTCATCGCCCGGCGGAAGCAGTGCGATCAGCCGTCCGACGTCGTCATAGCGGTATTGAGTGACGGCGCCGAGCGGATCCTGCTCGGCGACCAGACGCCCGCAAGCGTCGTAGGCCTTGAGGTGTTCGCCGCCATTGGCTTCGACCTTGCGCACCAGTCGTGCACGGTCGTCGTGGTGGTAAACCTCTTCGGTGCCGTCGACGTAATGCACCGCGACGCTGCCGTCATCGTTCCAGACGTACTGGGTGTCCATCTGCGAAAACGACGCCCAATGCCGCACGCAACGTGCAGCCTTGCCGACGCGTTCCCATTCCCAGAAGAAGCTCGCGCCCCCGGTCAGTTGGCGCTGCAGGATCACATGCTGGTCGTCGTAGTCGTAGCGCTCGCTTTCACCGACGGCATTGGTGGCTTCGATCAAACGGTGCAGAGCGTCGTAGCGATAGCAGACCAGCGTCTGTTCCGTCGTCCATTCAGCGTTGTGAAAGGATTGATAATCCACCGCCGACAGATGTTGGCCGTCGTAGCGCAACAGCAGTGAGCGGCCTGCGCCGTTATCAAGTCGCTGAACTCTGTCAGACCGATCCCGTTGTACGGTCAGACGATTGCCATGCACGTCGCTGATCGACGTCAGACGTCCGGCACGAAAGTGATAGAACTGCGATTTTTCCCCGGCCAGCGCGAGGATCAACTCCTGCGGCTCATCCCCGAGAAAAATCGCCGCCCGCGACAGGCTATTGTGAATCGCCGGACGCGAAACACTCGGTAACGGAAACTGTGTACGGCGGTTTTCATGGTCAACCCAGACAACGCCATCGCCAGCAAACTCCAGCCGATGCGCCAGCGAATGACTCCAGCCAAACCCCAACCCAATATCGATTTCACAAGCACTGCTGCGATACAACCGGGTGAACTCGAACGGCAACCGCCCATCGAGGGTGCCATCGTTGAGTGTCAGCAGCTCTTCACCGGTGACCATCGACACCGGGCAGCCGTTGGTGCAGGTCTCCGGGCCACAGTCAGCGCTATCGCCGTTAGGATTTTTCGCCTGATCCGGCGCGTCGTCGTGAGGTTCATGTCGCTGCAACTGCGTCATGTCGCGCGACTTGTCTCGCGCAATGGGCGCTGGGTTTGGCACCGTCAGCACCACTGAGTCGGCCTGACGGATATTCAGTGGAATCGCCGGCGTCGGATTCAGTTGCACATCCCGCGCATTGACCAGCAACGGTTTCAGCGCGCCAGCATGCCGGGTCAGCTCCGGTGCAGAGCTCAGCTCGGCCAGACGCAACGCCGAAGCCGCCAGCCACTCCCGTGCCCGCGGCGATTTGATTTTCGCCAGTACCTTGCTGCTCAGGCGCAGCTGCACACCGACGCCGCCAGACAGCCGCATCAACAGAAAACTGATCAGCAGCTCAGCACGAACCTCCGCGACCACTTCGGCCAGGTATTGCGGCGGCAGCATTTTCAGCCAACTGGTGAACGCCGCCAGATGAATGAATAACAGCGGTTCGTCGCTGAGAATCAGCAAACCATTGGCAATGGCTTCGCCGGAGGCTTGCAGCAGCGCCTCAAGTTCGGCAGTGCTCAAATACTCCAGCAGCTTTTCGCTGTTCGCCTGTAAATCGGCGAGGAGGGCGAACACTTGCTTGATGTCATCCCAGACGCTGTGCAGGGATTTCTCGAACCCGCGCCAATCCGCCTGTTGCAATTGGCCGTAGCGTTGCAGAAATCCGACGCTGGAAAACTCCTTCCAGAGCGGTTGAAATCCGGCCCACTCATCGCGCAACCAGCCCTCGAGGCCGTTGAGGATTTCCTCATAAGAGGCAAACAGCGCCTGCACATGCCTGGTGGAAACATCGGGAAAGAAGGTGAGGCGATAACGCTGGCCTCGATCGCAGTCAGCCACTTGCAGAATCCCGCTTGGCCCGATCGTATGGCGCAGCGGTTCGCCAAAGGTCAGCACTCCACCAACGTCGGCAATCACCGGTTCGAGGGTCACCGGCGTGTCGCCGATCGGCACGAAACGCGCGGCTTCGAACATGTGCACCAAGGTCAGCGGGCCACTGGCAGGGCACATGACCACGGATGAACTGATCGGCTTGCGCGATTTGACCGGAGCGCTGAGGTGAACGTCGTTGCCGACCTTGAATACCTGCTCGACCTGGAGCGCCGTCCCCGTCCAGTACTGTTCGGCCCAGTCCTCGTAATGGTTCAGGCTCAGGCGAAATTCCCGGATCAGGTTTTCAAAGTCCGGGTGCTCAGGGTTCAGTGCGGCAACCACCAGCAGGCCGATGCTGTTGTTAAGGGGCAAAAGCCGATCGGGTGGAAGCATTCGCAGTCACTCGCGCATGTGAAAAAAGGTGCGCGGACTTTGCGAGGAATCAAAAGGGAAAGAAGCCGGGAAAGTAGGTAATGTTTGTAGGGCGTTTCGCTAATTGCTTGCGAGTAGTTCATCGCCTCAACGGACATTGGCCGTTGCTCAATGTCCGTTGTGCTCGTTATGCTGCTGAACCCTTTAATCAGATCCGAGCAGCGGCCACCCGCCGCCTGGGATGTCTTTGATAACGGATCCGATGATGAATGCACCGCTGAAGGCGTTCGGCCCGATCAAGGCCGTGATTTTCGATATGGACGGTTTGCTGCTGGACACCGAGGGCATTTACACCGAGGTCACCTCGTTGATTGCCGAGCGTTACGGGCGGACTTTCGACTGGAGTATCAAGCAGAACATCATTGGCCGTGGCGCCAACGATCTGGCGAATTATGTTGTACAAGCGCTTGAGCTACCGATCACTGCCGAAGAGTTTCTGGTGATCCGCGAACCGCTTATGCGCGAGCGTTTTCCCACCGCCCAAGCGATGCCGGGCGCTGAAGAACTGATTCGCCATCTCAAGGCGCACAACATTCCGATTGCCGTGGGCACCAGCTCATCGCGGCAGTCGTTCGGGCAGAAAACCACGCTGCATCGCGATTGGTTTGCGTTGTTCGATTTCATCGTCACGGCGGACGATCCAGAAGTGGGTGCGGCCAAGCCGGCGCCGGATATTTTCCTCACGGCGGCTCGCCGCCTGGGCGTCGCACCGGAGGATTGTCTGGTGTTCGAAGACTCACCGTTTGGCGTGACCGCCGCGAAAGCTGCGGGCATGACTGCCATTGCCATCCCTGATGCTGCGATGGCCGATGAGAAGTACGCGCACGCTGACGGGATTCTGCGCACGTTGAAAGCGTTTATCCCGAGCGCCTGTGGCTTGCCAGCGCTGGAATGGGCCTGACTGCACAGTAAATTCGCATAAAAAAATGCCGCGCCTTTGTTAATAGAGGCGCGGCATTTTTTGTGTTCGGGATTTACCGCAATCAGGCGCCGAAACCGCCGTCGATGGTCAAACTGGCGCCGGTGATGTAACCGGCTTCCGGTCCTGCCAGGTAAGCGACGAAACTGGCGATCTCTTCAGCTTTACCGTAACGCCCCACCGCCATCAGTGGAATCAGGCTTTCAGCAAAATCACCGTGCGCCGGGTTCATATCGGTATCAACCGGGCCAGGTTGCACGTTGTTGACGGTGATGCCACGTGGGCCAAGGTCTCGCGCCAGGCCCTTGGTCAAACCGACCAGTGCTGATTTGCTCATCGCATACACACCGCCACCGGCGAAGGGCATGCGGTCGGCGTTGGTGCTGCCGATGTTGATGATGCGTGCGCCTTCGCCCATGTGTTTGGCGGCTTCCTGGGAGGCGATGAATACGCTGCGAATGTTGATTGCCACGGTCTGGTCGAAATCTTCCAGTTTGAAGTCTTCCAGTGGTGCTACGGCCAGTACACCGGCGTTGTTCACCAGAATGTCGAGGCGACCAAACGCTTCGACAGTGGCGCTGACGGCGTGGCGGATGGCTGCGGCGTCGGCGCTGTCAGCCTTGATCGCCAAGGCTTTGCCTCCGTTTACGGTGATGCTGTTTTGCAGTTCTTCAGCCTTGGCGGTAGAGCTGACGTAGGTGAATGCGACAGCAGCGCCTTCAGCGGCCAGACGTTTGACGATGGCGGCGCCGATGCCACGCGATCCGCCCTGAATCAGAGCTACTTTGCCGCTGAGTTGTTGAGTGGTCATATTCGATCTCCAGAAGTTCAAGGCGCAAGTGCCTTGTTGTTGGAGCCGAGTATCGACCTCGCATCGACAACCGTGTAGACCATGATTGCTATCGTCTGTGTAAACCAGAAGTTTATAGTCGCGTACACATGATCTATAAGTCGATGCTTTCCAACCGAATACTGCGACGGAAAACAAGGCCGCAATAACGCGGCCTTTGATCTTTCAATCAGTCTTCGATGGTGGCCTCGGCCGTTGCGACATGAGTCAATAGATCGCCTGGCTGACAGTTCAGATACCTGCAAATTGCATCCAGTGTCGCCAGCCTGAATCCCTTTACTTTGCCCTGTTTAAGCAATGACAAGTTTTGCTCGGTGATGCCGATGGCGGTGGCCAGATCCTTGGATTTGACCTTGCGTTGCGCCAGCATCACATCGAGCTTTATTTCGATGGTCATGTCGTCGCCCTAGATGAATTGTTTGTTTTCCTGAGCCAATGCACTTCCTTTTTGATGAATGCGGGCAACGACCATTAACGACGCCGCAAGGAACAGGCTAAGAAAATCCGATGCATTAAAGGCGATGGTGAGAAACCCCTGACCCGGTGGCTGCAGCAAGGTCATCCAGATGCTCATTGCCGGCGTCAGCACGAAGCTCAAGATTACCCACAGGATCACAGCGAACCCTACCTTGCCGAGCAGAGTGGCTGATTTGTCGACAAAATATTGTCCTTCACTGTACAGCTGAAACAAGCGGAGCAACGAGATCAAGCCATTTGCCAAAATCAGCAAGGGGATGCTGGAAAGAAATAGCCCGCCTGCAATTTGCCACCAAGGCATGCTTCCCAGATCGACATTAAGGTCTGCACTCAGACCGATCGCTGTCAGGTTGAAGCCCAGATCGTACTGTCTTGCAAACTCCGGTAAAAGCCAGAAGGCGGTGTTCAATACGAGCATGCCGATTATCAAAGCTTTAGTGAGCGTTGCCATCAAACGACTGCGGCGGGCCAAATCATCATGGGTCATCGAAAAGCATCCTGTTCGGTTCGGTTTTTGTTCTTCTTTTCCCGAGCTATCGTGCTCGTCTGGTGGTTAAACCGGAAGGTGGGGAAAGAGAGTTTTATGTCTGTTTTGTAGACATAAATTACTGTATTACGATAATTTTAGCCTGTCAACGTGTTCATTTTTTCCAGTTCAGGCTTGCGGAACGCTTCCTCTATTGACCTCTGTGCCCATCTTTCTTGCTTGCTTAAGACCCTTCTCATGGTGGCCGACCCTCACACCAAAGCTCATCGCGATCTCAGGCGGAAGCAGTGGCGTCCAGCGTGAGGTCTCCAACGGTCGAAGAACCGTAGAATTAACCACATGTTTGCTATAGTCCGTGTCAACCAGAAGTTTATAGTTGGCGACCATGGAAACCTTCAGCAGTATCGAATGCTTTGTGCGTAGCGCCGAAGTCGGCAGTTTTGCCGAGGCGGCGCGGCGCTTGAGCCTGACCCCGGCGGCGGTCGGCAAAAGTGTCGCGAAACTCGAGGGGCGGCTCGGTGTGCGGCTCTTCCAGCGCAGCACCCGCAGCCTGACGTTGACCGAGGCTGGGCAGCTGTTTCTAAATCAGGTCAGTGGCAGTCTGACGACCATTCAAAATGCCGTGGCCAATCTGGCCAGTGTCGAAGGGCTCCCGGCGGGAACGTTGAAAGTCAGCATGGGCGCGGCGTTTGGGTGCCTGCATATCGTGCCGATGCTCGGTGAGTTCCTGCGGCGTTACCCCGCGATCAATCCGGACTGGCATTTCGATAATCGCCAGGTCGATCTGATCGGGCAGGGCTTTGACGCGGCCATCGGTGGCGGTTTCGAACTGCCGCAAGGCGTGATCGCGCGCAAGTTGAGTCCGGCGCACCGGGTATTGGTGGCGTCCGCTGATTATTTGCAGAGAAATCCCGAAATCACCGAGCCGGACGACCTCAATCATCACGACGGTATTCTGATCCGCTCTCCGCAAACCGGGCGTGTGCGCTCCTGGCAATTGGTCGAGCGCAATCCGCAGAACTGTCGGCCGTTGATGCTCAAGGCGCGGATGACCATGAGCGATTCCGAGGCCGCTTGCAGGACGGCGGCGCAGGGGTTGGGCGTTGCGCTGGTGAGCATGCCGTTTGCGGTGGGATATCTGGACGCGGGGACGTTGCAGCGGGTGTTGCCGGAGTGGTTCGTCGATGATGGCAATATTTCGATTTACTATGCCGAGCATAAATTGTTGCCCGGCAAGACGCGGGCGTTTGTGGATTTCGTGATTGAGCAGTTTGTCGAAAGAGGGTTGGCGCGGCGATTCAGTGCGATTTGAGCAAGGTTTTAGGCCGAGGCGCGGCCATCGCGGGCAAGCCCGCTCCCACAGGTTTTTGTGTTGTGCACAAAATCTGTGGGCAACTCAGAACCTGTGGGAGCGTGGCTTGCCCGTGATGACCGATAACGCGGTCTACCGCGCAAACCGCCCCGGCCAACCAATGATGTTCTTCGGCCGTGGCGTTGCATAAGTCCGCACTTTGGACGTCGACAAGCGCAAGCGCACCAGCGATTCGGCAATCGTCACCGCCGCCGTCACGCCATCCACCACCGGCACACCCGTGCGCCGACGAATCTGCTCATCCAGCCCGGCCATGCCGCCGCAACCCAGGCAAATCACTTCTGCCTTGTCTTGTGTGACCGCCAACTCCGCCTGATGCACGATGGCTTCCAGCGCGCGTTGCGGTTCATGTTCCAGTTCGAGCACGGCCAGACCACTGGCGCGCACTGATGCACAGCGATCCCACAGACCGGACAATTTCAGTCGGTCCTCGATCAGCGGCACGGTGCGATCCAGTGTGGTCACCACCGAATAGGCGTGCCCGAGGAACATCGCGGTACTCGCCGCTGCATCGGTGATGTCCACCACCGGCACATTGAGCAATTCCTGCAAACCTTCACGGCCATGTTCGCCGTAACCGGCCTGTATCACCGCGTCGAACGGCTGATCGTAGGCCATCACCCGATCCATCACGGCGATCGCGGCGAGGTAGCTTTCAAAGTTGCCTTCAATCGAGTCCGCGCCGAAAAACGGCGTCAAGCCAACGATTTCGGTACCGGGTGAGGCAACAGCCTGCGCCGAGCGGGCGATGGCTTGGGTGATGGACTCGGTGGTGTTGACGTTGACCACGAGAATACGCATGGGAAGTCCTTATAGCGGGCAGTTCTGCGGCCCGAAGTCCGGGCCGCGAGGGGATTAATGGCAGACGTTGTCGACAGCGATGGATTCGCCGCTGATGTCGGCGTAGTGCGGCTGACGCTTGGCGATGATCAGGTAAAGCATTCCGGCGATACCGGCACCGATCAGCCAAGAGAAGGGTGAGACGCTGTGGAAACCCGGCACCAGTGCCAGAACAATGGCGATCAGTGCGGCAGGAATAAACGCCGCCACCGCGCGGAAATTGACGCCGCGACTGTAGTAATAAGCGCCGTTGGGGTCTTCGCTGTAGAGCTGCGGAACGTTGACCTGGCCTTTGCGGATCAGCCAGTAGTCGACCATGATCACGCCGTACAACGGGCCGAGCAGGGCACCGAGACCGGACAGGAAATACACGATGACCAGCGGGCTGTTGTAGAGATTCCACGGCAGGATCAGCACGGCAATGGTCGCGCTGATCAACCCGGCACGGCGGAAGGTCAGGTATTTCGGCGCCAGGTTGCTGAGGACGAACGCCGGAGCGACGAAGTTGGCCATGATGTTCACCGCCACGGTGACGATCAGGAACGCGAGGCAACCGAGCACCAGGAAGAAGGTGTTGGGAATCGAGGCGATGATCTCGGTCGGGCTTTCAATGATCCGCCCATTGATTTGAAATTGCGCGCCACAGAGCAGAACAGTAATCGCGGCGAACACCAGAATATTCACCGGCAAACCCCAGAAATTTCCTACCTTGATGGTCTTGCGGCACGGCGAAGAGCGAGCGAAGTCGCAGAAATTGAGTATCAGCGTGCCGTAGATCGCCAGCCACAACGCGCCGCCGGCAAAGATGTTGCGCCACATCTCGCCACCGCTCAGCGGTTCGCGGATCGACCAGGCGATGGTCGCGTTGGCTTGCGTGTACATCCAGGCGGCGAGGGCGGCGACAGTCAGCAGAATCACCGGTCCGGCAAACGCTTCGTAGCGACGAACCATTTCCATGCCATAGGCGAGAATGGCCAGTTGCACGAACCAGATCGCCACGAAGCACACCCAGCCCAGGGTCGACAGGCCAAGGATCGAGTTGTGATCGTATTCGGCGAAGCCCGGATGAACCGCGGTAAGCAGCACGCGGAAAACCACTGACGCCAGATATGTCTGAATGCCGAACCAGGCGATGGCGATAACTGCACGGATCAGCGCAGGAATTTGCGCACCATGGATGCCGAAACTGATCCGGCTGATAACGGGAAACGGCACGCCGGTTTTCTGCCCCATGTAACCGGACAGGTTCATGAAGAAATACACCAGTGCCGCGCCGATCCCCAGCGACAACAGAATCTGCCAGCCACCCAGGCCCAAGGCGTACAAGCCGATGGCGAAGGAATAGTTGGCAATGTTGTGCACGTCGTTCGTCCACAGGGCGAAGATGCTGTACTTGCCCCAGCGTCGGCCTTGCGCCTTGGTGGGTGCCAGGTCGCTGTTGTGCAGGCGGGGACTGAGTTGTAACGGCTCGGTCAGACCGTCGTGGGGCAACGGTTGATCAAGGGCAGAGGCGGGCAGATTCAGCGCGATGTTATTGGAGAGACTTGTACGCATTCCGGCAGGCTCCTGATGTTCAGGGCCGCGATGACTGTGCATAAGCCGTCGGGCTCGACAAATCTTCGTCGCGGCAGTGAAAGCATCACTGGTTACGGGGCATCTGCAGCCTGTACGGGATAGGGCGCTTCAGGCTTGCGGATCGAAAGTGTGTATGTTTTGCAGTTTTGTATACAAAACATGTATGCACTAAAGCCAGATTTGTGCCAGTTGCCGATCTATGCGCAGCCGTGCTCATTTCGAAAAGTTATCGAAGCGCGCTAAGTATTTGAAAATAAGTGGTTAAAATTTGACCGGTTGAACAGGTATTTATTTTTGGCGGGGGATTTTGACGGTGGGCAAGGACGGCGCTTTTTTTCGTGGGATGTAACTTTTCAGGGCGCGGAAACAAAAAAGTGCACACATAAATGGCACCGATGGTGACATTCCTGTGTACACATTTTCTGGCCCTTGGCGTAAAACACTGTGGGAGCGAGCCTGCTCGCGAATGCGCTGAATCAGGCAACGAAGATGTCGACTGAAACTACGCTTTCGCGAGCAGGCTCGCTCCCACAGGGGGATCACTCGATTGGGAAATTACGCCTTGCTGATGATATTCCCGGCGTGCAACCCGCATTCTTTCTGCGTCGCTTCTTCCCACCACCAGCGGCCCTCGCGCTCGTGCTGGTTGGGCAGTACCGGACGGGTGCACGGTTCGCAACCAATGCTGATGAAGCCACGTTCATGCAGGCTGTTGTACGGCAGCTCAAGCATGCGGATGTAACCCCAGATCTCTTCGCTGGTCATCTGCGCCAATGGGTTGAACTTGTACAGGGTGCGCTCCGGCGTAGAGAACGCGGTGTCGATTTCCATCGCTGCCACTGCGCTGCGCGTGCCGGGGCTCTGATCGCGGCGCTGGCCGGTTGCCCAGGCCTTGACGTCGGAGAGCTTGCGGCGCAGCGGCTCGATCTTGCGGATGCCGCAGCATTCGCCGTGGCCGTCCTTATAGAAGCTGAACAGGCCTTTTTCCTTCACGAACGGTTCCAGTTTCGTGTAGTCCGGTGAAACCAGTTCGATGTCGATCTTGTAGTGTTCACGCACCTGATCGATGAAGCGGTAGGTTTCCGGGTGCAGACGGCCGGTGTCCAGGCTGAACACCTTGACGTTCTTGTTGAGCTTCCAGGCCATGTCCACCAGCACCACATCCTCGGCGCCGCTGAAAGATATCCACAAGTCATCGCCGAACTCGGCAAACGCGAGTTTGAGGATGTCTTGCGCGGATTTATTGGCATAGGTCGTGGCGAGTTCCACGACGTCGAACGTTGCACTCATCAGGGCGGCTTCCTACAGGTCGGTGGCGCTGGGCGCTCTATATGGGGCTGATGGTAACAAAAAGCTGCGGCGCTCGGGGTGTCCTCTGCGTTGCGCGCTTGAGGTTGAGTCGCTAGAGTTCGGCGTCGCTCGACTCAAATAATCAATACAAACGGGAGTGTCTTGTGGAAATTGCTTGCCTGGATCTTGAAGGGGTGTTGGTGCCGGAAATCTGGATCGCCTTCGCCGAAAAAACCGGAATCGAATCCCTCAAGGCTACGACCCGGGACATTCCCGACTACGACGTGCTGATGAAGCAGCGTTTGCGCATCCTCGATGAGCATGGCTTGAAGCTGTCTGATATTCAGGAAGTGATCGCCACGCTCAAGCCGCTGGACGGCGCAGTGGAGTTCGTCAACTGGCTGCGTGAGCGCTTTCAGGTGGTGATTCTCTCGGACACGTTCTACGAGTTTTCCCAACCGTTGATGCGCCAACTGGGTTTCCCGACGTTGCTTTGCCATCGTCTGATTACCGACGACAGCGGTCGAGTGACCAGCTATCAACTGCGCCAGAAAGATCCGAAGCGCCAGTCGGTGCTGGCGTTCAAGAGTCTTTACTACCGGGTAATTGCGGCGGGCGATTCGTACAACGACACGACGATGCTGGGCGAAGCGGACGCGGGGATTCTGTTCCATGCGCCGGACAATGTGATTCGCGAGTTCCCACAGTTCCCCGCCGTACACACCTTTGCCGAGTTGAAGCAGGAATTCCTCAAAGCCTCCAACCGCGACCTCAGCCTGTAAACGCAACCCCTGTAGGAGCTGCCGAAGGCTGCGATCTTTTGATCTTGGCCTTAATAAAGCAGGATCAAAAGATCGCAGCCTTCGGCAGCTCCTACAGAGAGTGTTCAGAGATTCTGCAGGGTTTCCAGGAGGATCTTCACTTTAGTGATCGACTCCTGATACTCAGCCTGCCAGTCCGAATCTGCGACAATCCCGCCGCCGCCCCAGCAGCACACCTGCCCATCCTTGACCAATAAACTGCGAATCGCGATGGAACTGTCCATCTCGCCGCGCACATCCAGATACAGCAACGAGCCGCAATACAATCCGCGCCGGGTCGGCTCCAGCTCATCGATGATTTGCATCGCACGGATCTTCGGTGCGCCAGTGATTGAGCCGCCGGGGAAGCTGCCGGCGATCAGGTCGAGTGCGTCGCGATCATCGGCCAATTCACCGGTCACGCTGCTGACCAAGTGATGCACGTTCGGATAGCTTTCCAGGCTGAACAATTCCGGCACGCGTACCGAGCCGATGCGGCAGGTGCGGCCGAGGTCGTTGCGCAGCAGGTCGACGATCATCAGGTTTTCCGCGCGGTCCTTGGGGCTGGCCAGCAGCTCGGCGGCGTTGGCAGCGTCTTCCGCGGGCGTTCGGCCACGCGGGCGAGTGCCTTTGATCGGCCGGGTTTCCACTTGGCGCTGGCTGACTTTGACGAAACGCTCCGGCGACAGGCTCAGCACGGCGCCACCCTCGGGCAGACTCTGGAAGCCGGAAAACGGCGTCGGACAGGCTTCGCGCAACTTGCAGTAAGCCAGCCACGGATCGCCCTGGCATTGAGCTCGGAAGCGCTGAGCGAAATTGACCTGATAGCAGTCGCCGGCCTGAATGTACTGCTGAATGCGTTCGAACGCCTGACGGTAATCGTCGGCCGACAGGTCTGCAGTCATCGGGTTGTTCAGTTTGAACGCTGTCAGCGCGTCTGCCTGTGGCTGGCTGAACAGCGCGATCAGCCGTTGTTTCTCGCTGTCGATCACGGACGGGTGAAAGACCAATTGGCTGGTGGCCGCTTGGTGATCGCTGATCAACGCCCAGTCGTACAGGCCAAAACGCGCATCCGGCAATTGCAGATCATCGCGGGCCTGGTGTGGCAGATTTTCCAGATGCCGGCCGAAGTCGTAGCTCAGATAACCGATCAAACCGCCGGCAAACGGCAGCTCGAAACCCACTGGCAAATCAGCCTCGCCCAAATGGCGCAGATTGTCGCGCAAGCGTTGCAGGAAATGAGCGCCGCTTTCCTCCGGCAACACCGCCAGTTGCTCTAGCGGCCAGGCGCTGAGCAGGTCATAACGGCCACGGTCGGCGCTCGGCCGGCCGCTGTCGAGCAGCACGGCGCCGGGGGCGTTGCGGATGGCCGCGAAGTAGTCGGCGGGATTGGCGCGGTAGGGCAGCGGGTGTACGGAACAGGTCAACATGGGCGGGGCAGATCGGCCGTTGAGGCGGGGTGGGGATTGTAGTCCTCTCCGATGCCAGATCAAAGTCAAAAGCCTACCCCCCCAGCCCTCTCCCCAAGGGGCGAGGGGGAAAGGGAGCAGATCTTCACGCTTTTCAAGGCCTGAGTTCGACTCAAGACTTTCAGGTCGGCGTACCTCGAACATCCACCTCGGTCAGTCCCCTCTCCCTATGGGAGAGGGTTAGGGTGAGGGGCTTTTCAGCCCTCGACCGCTGGAATATGCCCAAACATCTCCTGAGTAAACGCCACGCGCTCTTCAGCCGTCTCCGTCACCCCGCGTGCCTTCAGCTCTTCCAGCCGCGCTTCTACTGCGTGGGTGCGCAAGGTCAGTCCGCAGTCGTTGGCAATCTGAATATTCAGCCCCGGCCGCGCATTGAGTTCAAGAATCAGCGGGCCTTTCTCCTGATCGAGCACCATGTCGACACCGATGTAACCCAAACCGCACAGCTCATAGCAGCCAGCAGCGAGTTTCATGAAACCGTCCCAGTAGGGCAGTTGCACGCCGTCCACCGCGTTGGTGGTGTCGGGGTGTTTGGTGATGATGTTGTTCAGCCAGGTGCCACGCAACGTCAGCCCTGTGGCCAGGTCGACACCGACGCCGATGGCGCCCTGGTGCAGGTTGGCCTTGCCGCCGGACTGGCGGGTCGGCAGGCGCAGCATCGCCATCACCGGGTAGCCCATCAGCACGATGATGCGGATATCCGGCACGCCTTCGTAGCTGATGCTTTTGAAGATATGGTCCGGGGTCACGCGGTATTCGATCAGCGCGCGGTCGCGATGACCGCCCAGCGAATACAGGCCGGTGAGGATGCTCGAGATGTGATGCTCAAGCTCTTCGTGGTCAATGATCTTGCCCGACACCGTGCGATAGCGGCCTTCGAAACGGTCGGCGACGACGATGATGCCGTCACCGCCGGCGCCCTGGGCCGGTTTGATCACGAAGTCGCTGCGCCCGCCGATGATCTCGCCGAGCTTGTCGATTTCCTTCTCGGTGGAGATCACGCCATACAGCTCCGGCACATGAATGCCGGCCTCGATGGCGCGCTCCTTGGTGATGATCTTGTCATCGACAATCGGGTACAGGCTGCGCTTGTTGTACTTGAGCACATAGTCGGCGTTACGCCGATTGATACCCATGATGCCCCGCGCCTCCAGAGCCTTCCAGGTCTTCCAGAAACCGAACATCAGGCGTCAGCCTTCTTCAGGAAAGCCTTGAAACGCACCAGTTCAGTCAGGCGATAACCGCGATAGCGACCCATTGCCAGCATGAAACCGACCAGGATCAGCAGGATCGCCGGGAAGGTGAACACGAAGTAGACCAGCTCAGGCACGGTCATGATCAAGTGCGCCAGCGAGGCGGCGAACAGCGTGCCGATCGCGACTTTCATCGCATGGCTGGCGCCGCGTTCTTCCCAGGTGATCGACAGGCGTTCGATGGTCATGGTCAGAATCACCATCGGGAACAGCGCGACCGACAAGCCACGTTCCAGGCCGAGTTTATGGCTGAACAGGCTGATCGCTGCGATCAGCACCACAACGAAGGTCAGCACCACCGACAGTCGCGGCAGCATTTGCAGCTTCAAGTGTTCCAGATAGGAGCGTAATGACAGACCCAGCGCCGTGATCACGGTAAACAGCAGAATACCGAAGCCAAGTTGTGTTTCGCGGAAGGCGAGGGCGATCAGTACTGGCGTGAATGTGCCCAGAGTCTGCAGGCCGATGAGGTTGCGCAGGATCAGGATCACCAGCACCCCGATCGGGATCATCACCATGATCATGAAGGTCTGCTGGGTTTGCAGCGGCAGGCCGTACAGCGAGTATTCGAGGAAGTTGGCGTCGGTGTTTTCGTCAGTCAGCTTGGCCAGACGAATCGCATTCATCTCGCTGTTGTTCAGGCTGAAGGTCACGTTGGCTTTCTTGCCGCCGTCGACGGTGATCAGGTTTTCATCGCCGGTCCACCACAGCAGGCGGTCGGTCGGCAGGCCTTGCTCACCGGTTTCCGGGTTGAAGTACAGCCAGTCGTTGCCGTTGAAGCTGCGCAGCCACAGTTCCGGTGTTTGCGGCTGATCGGCGACGAGGCGGATGGTGTGGACTTTCTCCACCGGCACGTGGGCGATGGACAACAGCAGCTCGACGATCTTGGCTTTGTGCGCGGTGGACGGATCGCCGGCCAGCAGCAGTTTCACGTTGTCGTCGTTTAGGTTGTTGACGCGTTTGATCGCTTCGCCGATGAAGGTTTCAACGTCGGCCGAGTGTTGGCGAATCGGCGCAAGCAGGGCTTCGGCGGCGATTTTTTCCGGGCCTTCGATGGCCATGCTGTCGCGGAAGGTCGGGCCTTTGATCTTGGTTTTTTCAGCGGTGTAACGCTTGGTCAGCACCAGACGGTAATACAGCGTCTGGTTGCCCTTGGCCCGGCGCGCCGACCAGGTGACTTTGCGGTTGCCGTCGACACGGTTCACCGCCACACCATAGTTGTTAGAGATGAAGCTTTCGTTGAGGCTGACGTAATCGCGGCTCAATGGCGGCACGAACATCTGGATCTTTACCGGATCCTTGGTGCTGGCGACGAACTCGACCTTGGCGTCGATGTTCCACAAGTCGTCGGTGGCGTCTTCGGTCACCGGGATGCCGAGCACGAAAATCTGATAGGCCGTAACCGAAACGCCCAGCAGCACCAGAATGGTGATCAGGATTTTCAGGTGGAAGGTTAGAGAACGCATGAAAATTACTCGGCGGTATGAGCGGCGATGGTGCAGGCGGGTTTGCCGGCAGCGTATTTAAGGCTTGGATCGACCAGCGCGTCGAAGCGTTTCAGCGCTTCGGAGCCAATCAAAAGCGGGTATTGGAACGCACTTCGGTCAGTCAGGTTCACTTCGATGCTGCGCAGCGCCGTGCCCATGCAGATATCCAGCTCGATCACAGGACGAGCGGTGTACTTCTTGCCTTCTTCCGGGTCGTAGTCGCCGGCGCGGCGCTTGATCTTGCTGACCCGCGCCAACGGCCGTTCGATCGGGTGCGAATGCGCAGCATCGATCGCCAGGTAGAAACGTACCCAGGACTCGCCGTTGCGTTTAAAGCGTTTGATGTCGCGGGCACTCAGCGAGGCGGTTTTCGCGCCGGTGTCGAGTTTGGCCGCAACTTCGAGATTGATGCCGTCAAGCGAGGCGTACTCGTTGAGGCCGTACACAGTTTTTTCCCCCGCGGCGGCAAGGCCGGGCAGGCAAAACAGAGCAAAGAATGTGGGAAAAGGCTTGAGTCTCATAAATCCTGGTGCGCAGCGTTCCGTTGTCGGTTCAGGTCCCTGGCAAAACTTGCGCAAGGCCCTTCGTGTGCCTATCAGCTTTTTATGACAAGCCGTACAAATGGCCAGCAAATGCGGGCGGCATTCTAGCACGGTGGGTTTATGGCGCCAGCGCCCGAGCGGGTCTATAACCCTTGGGGATTCCTGTGGGAGCGAGCCTGCTCCGGGCGGCGTTCCGACGAAGGCGGTGTTTCATCCGAAGTAGATGCTGACTGACACTACGCTTTCGCGAGCAGGCTCGCTCCCACAGGGGGGATTGCCTGTGGTTATTAGACGATTGTCGACAATACCCATTTATCCTTTGACTGACGCGGTCTAATTGGCTAGTTTTTGCCGCATTGGATTTAAAGGTGTCGACAATCATGCTGGATCAACTCGATCCCCCGGTCATCAACGGCGACGATTCCGAGACGCTCTCGGAAAACGTCTTCCGACGCATTCAGGCGGCCATTGTCAAAGGCGAGATCGCTCCGGGCAGCAAGATCTCCGAGCCGGAGTTGGCTCGCACCTATGGCATCAGCCGTGGGCCACTGCGTGAAGCGATTCATCGGCTGGAAGGTCAGCGCCTGCTGGTGCGCGTGCCGCACGTCGGTGCGCGGGTGGTCTCACTCAGCCACTCCGAACTGCTCGAACTCTACGAAATCCGTGAATCCCTCGAAGGCATGGCCTGCCGTCTGGCGGCTGAACGCATGAGCGTCGAAGAAATCGACGAACTGCGCCGAGTGCTGGAAACCCACGAACGCGACGCCGCGTTTCAGGCCGGCGTCGGCTATTACCAGCAGGAAGGCGATTTCGACTTCCACTACCGGATCATTCAGGGCAGCGGTAATCGCACCCTCACGCAAATGCTCTGCGGCGAGCTCTATCAATTGGTGCGCATGTACCGCATCCAGTTTTCCACCACGCCAAACCGCCCGCGCCAGGCCTTTGCCGAACACCACCGGATTCTCGATGCCATCGCTGACCGTGACGGCGAGCTCGCGGAATTGTTGATGCGCCGTCACATCGGCGCCTCGAAACGCAACATCGCCCGTCATTACCAGGACGGCGCCCACAATAAGACAGCCACTGAACGAGGTGAGTCATGAGTTCCAAGCACAGCACTCCAGGCCAGCGTTTCCGCGATGCGGTCGCCAGCGAGCATCCATTGCAGGTAGTTGGCGCGATCAACGCCAACCACGCGCTGCTGGCCAAGCGCGCCGGTTTCAAGGCGATCTACCTGTCCGGTGGCGGTGTGGCCGCTGGTTCGCTCGGCGTGCCGGATCTGGGCATCACCGGTCTGGATGACGTGCTGACCGACGTACGGCGCATCACCGACGTTTGCGATCTGCCACTGCTGGTCGACGTCGACACCGGTTTCGGCTCGTCGGCGTTCAATGTGGCGCGCACGGTCAAGTCGATGATCAAGTTCGGCGCGGCGGCGATTCACATTGAAGATCAGGTGGGCGCCAAGCGCTGCGGCCACCGCCCTAATAAAGAAATCGTCAGCCAGCAGGAAATGGTCGACCGCATCAAGGCTGCGGTCGATGCGCGTACCGATGACAGTTTCGTGATCATGGCGCGTACCGATGCGCTGGCGGTGGAAGGCCTGGAGTCGGCACTGGATCGCGCGGCGGCGTGCATCGAGGCTGGCGCCGACATGATCTTCCCGGAAGCCATTACCGAGCTGGAAATGTACAAGCTGTTCGCCAACCGCGTGAAAGCGCCGATCCTGGCCAACATCACCGAGTTCGGCTCGACGCCGCTGTACACCACCGAGCAACTGGCCGGCGCCGACGTGTCGCTGGTGCTCTACCCTCTGTCGGCGTTTCGCGCGATGAACAAGGCTGCCGAAAACGTTTACACCGCGATCCGCCGCGACGGCACGCAACAGAACGTCATCGACACCATGCAGACTCGCATGGAGCTTTACGATCGCATCGATTACCACACGTTCGAGCAGAAGCTCGATGCGTTGTTTGCACAGAAGAAAGGCTGATTCATTCCCTGTGGGAGCGAGCCTGCTCGCGAAGGACGCCAATGATAACGTGGTGTCCCTGATGCACCGAGGTGTTCCATCTACCTTCGCGAGCAGGCTCGCTCCCACAAGTTTCCCCTACAAATTCAAGAAGATTGGAGACAGCAATGGCCGAAGCAAAAGTACTCAGTGGCGCCGGGCTCCGTGGCCAGGTTGCCGGGCAAACCGCACTGTCCACCGTGGGCCAGGCCGGTGCCGGGCTGACCTATCGCGGCTACGACGTTCGCGAACTGGCAGCCGACGCACAATTTGAAGAAGTCGCGTACCTGCTGCTCTACGGCGAGCTGCCAACCCAGGGGCAACTCGACGAATACCAAGGCAAACTGAGCAAGTTGCGCGACCTGCCGCAAGCGCTGAAAGAAGTGCTGGAACGCATCCCTGCCGACGCCCACCCGATGGACGTGATGCGCACCGGTTGCTCGTTCCTTGGCAACCTCGAGCCGGAGAAAGACTTCTCCGAGCAGCGCGACAAGACTGACTGCTTGCTGGCCGCGTTCCCGGCGATCATGTGCTACTGGTATCGCTTCAGCCACGACGGCAAACGCATCAACTGCGTGAGCGATGAGCCGACCATCGGCGGCCACTTCCTGCACCTGCTGCACGACAAGAAGCCGAGCGAACTGCACGTCAAAGTGATGAACGTTTCGCTGATTCTGTACGCCGAGCACGAATTCAACGCCTCGACGTTCACCGCCCGCGTTTGCGCCTCGACCCTGTCCGATCTGTATTCCTGCGTCACCGCAGCCATTGGTTCACTGCGCGGCCCATTGCACGGCGGCGCCAACGAAGCGGCGATGGAAATGATCGAACGCTTCTCGTCGCCGCAAGAGGCGATCAAAGGCACCCTCGGCATGCTTGAGCGCAAGGACAAGATCATGGGCTTCGGCCACGCGATCTATAAGGACAGCGATCCGCGCAACGAGGTGATCAAGGGCTGGGCGAAGAAGCTTGCTGATGAAGTCGGCGACAAGGTGTTGTTCGCGGTTTCCGAAGCCATCGACAAGACCATGTGGGAGCAGAAGAAACTGTTCCCCAACGCCGACTTCTACCATGCCTCGGCGTACCACTTCATGGGCATCCCGACCAAGCTGTTCACGCCGATCTTCGTCTGCTCGCGCCTGACCGGCTGGGCCGCGCACGTGTTCGAACAACGTGCCAACAACCGCATCATCCGCCCGAGCGCCGAGTACATCGGCGTCGAACAGCGCAAGTTCGTGCCAATCGAACGTCGCTGAAATGGTGAGTTGACCGGAACCAGAGAACACCGCAAGACCCTGTGGGAGCGAGCCTGCTCGCGAAGACGGACTGACATTCACCCTGGATGTTGACTGATCTACCGCTTTCGCGAGCAGGCTCGCTCCCACAGAGGCAGTGTGTAACTCGGGACTGTGTTAGCCACCCTTTGAAACTACCGTGACCCGAGTCCTGACCCGATGAACACAGAATTCCGCAAAACCCTGCCCGGCAGTCCTCTGGATTATTTCGACGCCCATGCGGCTGTCGAGGCTATCCAGCCCGGCAGCTACGCCACCCTGCCGTACACCTCTCGCGTGCTGGCGGAAAACCTCGTGCGTCGCTGCGATCCGGCCACGCTCACCGCTTCCCTCAAGCAATTGATCGAGCGCAAACGCGACCTCGACTTCCCATGGTTCCCGGCGCGTGTGGTTTGTCACGACATCCTTGGCCAGACCGCGCTGGTCGACCTCGCTGGCCTGCGCGACGCCATTGCGTTGCAGGGCGGTGACCCGGCGCAAGTCAACCCGGTGGTGCCGACGCAGCTGATCGTCGACCACTCGCTGGCCGTCGAGGCGGGCGGTTTCGATGCGCAAGCGTTCGAGAAAAATCGCGCCATCGAAGACCGGCGCAACGAAGACCGTTTCCACTTCATCAACTGGACCAAAAAGGCCTTCAAGAACGTTGATGTGATCCCGCCGGGCAACGGCATCATGCACCAGATCAACCTGGAGAAAATGTCTCCGGTGATTCAGGTGCGCGACGGCGTGGCGTTTCCCGACACTTGCGTCGGCACCGACAGCCACACCCCGCACGTCGATGCGCTGGGCGTGATCGCCATCGGCGTCGGTGGTCTGGAAGCTGAAAGCGTGATGCTCGGCCGTGCGTCGTGGATGCGTCTGCCGGAAAGCGTCGGCGTCGAACTGACCGGCAAGCTGCAACCGGGCATCACCGCCACCGACATGGTGCTGGCGCTGACCGAATACCTGCGCAAACAGAAAGTCGTTGGCGCGTGGCTGGAGTTCTTCGGCGAAGGCGCGGCGGCGCTGACCCTCGGCGACCGCGCGACGATCTCCAACATGGCCCCGGAATACGGCGCCACCGCAGCGATGTTCTACATCGATCAACAGACTATCGATTACCTGAAACTGACCGGCCGTGAAGACCAGCAAGTGCAGCTCGTGGAGCAGTACGCCAAGCTGACCGGCCTGTGGGCGGACAGCCTCAAAGGTGCGCAATACGAGCGCGGTCTGACCTTCGACCTGTCCTCGGTGGTGCGCAACATGGCCGGCCCGAGTAACCCGCACGCTCGCGTCGCGACTTCGGATCTGGCGGCCAAAGGCATCTCCGGTCAGTGGGAAGAAGTCCCTGGGCAAATGCCGGACGGCGCAGTGATCATCGCCGCCATCACCAGTTGCACCAACACCAGCAACCCGCGCAACGTGATCGCCGCCGGCCTGATCGCGCGCAACGCCAACAAGCTCGGTCTGACACGCAAACCGTGGGTGAAATCGTCGCTGGCGCCGGGTTCGAAAACCGTCGCGCTGTACCTCGACGAAGCGGGGCTGACCACTGAGCTGGAGCAGCTCGGTTTCGGTGTTGTCGCCTTCGCCTGCACGACCTGCAACGGCATGTCCGGCGCGCTCGATCCGCTGATCCAGCAAGAGATCATCGACCGCGATCTGTACGCCACCGCGGTGCTCTCGGGCAACCGCAACTTCGACGGGCGCATTCACCCATACGCCAAGCAAGCGTTCCTTGCTTCGCCGCCGCTGGTAGTCGCTTACGCCATCGCCGGGACCATCCGCTTCGACATCGAGAAGGATGTCTTGGGCGTGGTCGACGGCAAGGAAATTCGCCTGAAAGACATCTGGCCGAGCGACGAAGAAATCGACGCCGTGGTGAAATCTTCGGTCAAGCCTGAGCAGTTCCGTCAGGTCTACATTCCGATGTTCGCCGTCCACGAAGACACCGGCCCGAAAGTCACGCCGCTGTACGACTGGCGCGAGATGAGCACCTACATTCGCCGTCCGCCGTACTGGGAAGGCGCACTGGCCGGCGCGCGTCCGCTGAAGGGCATGCGCCCGCTGGCAGTGCTGCCGGACAACATCACCACCGATCACCTGTCGCCTTCCAACGCGATCATGCTCGACAGCGCCGCCGGCGAATACCTGGCGAAAATGGGCCTGCCGGAAGAGGACTTCAACTCGTACGCCACCCACCGTGGCGACCACTTGACCGCGCAGCGCGCAACCTTCGCCAACCCGAAACTGTTCAACGAAATGGTCGTGGAAAACGGCAAGGTCAAGCAGGGTTCGCTGGCCCGTGTCGAGCCGGAAGGCCAGGTCATGCGCATGTGGGAAGCCATCGAAACCTACATGGAACGCAAGCAGCCGCTGATCATCATTGCCGGCGCCGATTACGGTCAGGGTTCGTCCCGTGACTGGGCGGCCAAAGGCGTGCGATTGGCGGGTGTCGAAGCGATCGCCGCCGAAGGTTTCGAGCGTATTCACCGCACCAACCTGGTGGGCATGGGCGTGTTGCCGCTGGAGTTCAAAGCGGGCACCGACCGTCACACGCTGGCCATCGACGGCAGTGAAACCTACGACGTGATCGGTGAGCGCAAGCCGCGCGCGGATCTGACGCTGGTGATCCATCGCAAGAATGGCGAGCGCGTTGACGTGCCGGTGACTTGCCGTCTCGATACCGCTGAAGAAGTATCGATCTACGAGGCCGGTGGCGTGTTGCAACGCTTCGCTCAGGACTTCCTTGAAGAGTCGGCGGTTGCCGTTTAAATCAACTGATGTGGGCATGGGACTTGAAGTCCCATGCCTTCGTTAAGGAGCACCATGGCTCACGCAACTCATTTCGCACCGCAGATCAAAATCCCCGCCACCTATATGCGTGGCGGCACCAGCAAAGGCGTGTTTTTCAGCCTCAAGGATCTGCCCGAAGCAGCTCAGGTTCCCGGCCCGATCCGCGACGCGTTGTTGCTGCGGGTAATCGGCAGTCCCGACCCGTACGACAAGCAGATCGACGGCATGGGCGGCGCCACTTCAAGCACCAGCAAAACGGTGATCCTGTCGAAAAGCCTCAAGGCTGATCACGACGTCGATTACCTGTTCGGTCAGGTCTCGATCGACAAGCCGTTCGTGGACTGGAGCGGCAACTGCGGCAACCTGTCGGCGGCGGTCGGTTCGTTTGCCATCAGCAACGGTCTGGTCGACGCCAGCCGCATTCCGCACAACGGTGTCGCGGTGGTGCGCGTATGGCAGGCCAACATCGGCAAGACCATCATCGCCCACGTGCCGATCACCAACGGCGAAGTGCAGGAAACCGGTGATTTCGAACTCGACGGCGTGACCTTTCCGGCCGCTGAAGTACAAGTCGAATTCATGGACCCGGCGGCGGAAGAAGAGGGCGGCGGTGGCTCGATGTTCCCTACCGGCAACCTGATCGATGAGCTGGAAGTGCCGGGTGTCGGCACCTTCAAGGCAACCATGATCAATGCCGGGATCCCGACGATTTTCATCAACGCTGAAGACATCGGCTACACCGGCACCGAGCTGCAAAGCGCGATCAACAGTGATGCAAAAGCCTTGCAGATGTTCGAGACCATTCGTGCTTACGGCGCGCTGCGCATGGGCCTGATTTCCAGTCTGGACGAGGCGGCCAAGCGTCAGCACACACCCAAGGTTGCGTTCGTGGCCAAGCCTGCGGATTACGTGGCGTCGAGCGGTAAAGCGATTGTGGCGGATGACGTTGATCTGCTGGTGCGTGCGCTCTCAATGGGCAAGTTGCACCACGCGATGATGGGCACCGCGGCGGTGGCGATTGGTACCGCTGCGGCCATTTCCGGCACGCTGGTAAACCTCGCGGCGGGCGGCATCGAACGTAATGCCGTGCGCTTCGGCCATCCGTCAGGGACCCTGCGCGTCGGCGCTGAAGCCAGTCTGGAAAATGGCGAGTGGGTGGTGAAAAAAGCCGTCATGAGCCGCAGCGCACGGGTGCTGATGGAAGGCTACGTGCGCGTCCCCGGCGATTCTTTCTGATCACCTTTCCCTTGCAGGAGCAGAGCTTGCTCGCGAAAGCGTTATTTCAGTTGTTACATCATTGGCTGACACACCGCTTTCGCGAGCAAGCTCTGCTCCTACAGGGATTGCATTTCAATTATAAAAATCTGCCCGCCTGAACCGAGGTCCCATCAACGAACCACTTCAAGAGTGAATCGAACATGAGCGCCAACGTCGACCTGAACAACCGCCCCGACTACGACCCTGTCCTGCAGGACATCGCCGATTACGTCCTGACCTTCAACGTTACTTCTGCCGAAGCGCTGAATACCGCCCGCAATTGCCTGATGGATACTCTGGGCTGCGGCCTGCTGGCGTTGCGTTTCCCTGAGTGCACCAAGCATTTGGGCCCGATTGTCGAAGGCACTGTTGTGCCGTTTGGCGCACGCGTTCCCGGCACCTCCTACCGGCTCGATCCGGTCAAAGCCGCGTGGGACATTGGCTGCATCGTCCGCTGGCTGGATTACAACGACACCTGGCTCGCCGCCGAATGGGGGCATCCGTCGGACAACCTCGGCGCGATTCTCGCGGTGGCTGATCATCTGTCGCAAAAACGCCTGGCCAACGGCGAAGCGCCGCTGACCGTTCGTGATGTGTTGGACGCGATGGTCGTGGCCCATGAAATTCAAGGCGTGATCGCCCTGGAAAACTCCTTCAACCGGGTAGGGCTCGACCACGTCATTCTGGTCAAAGTCGCCTCCACCGCGGTGACCGCCAAACTGATGGGCGCCAATCGCGAGCAACTGTTGTCGGCGCTGTCCCATGCGTTTGCCGATGGTCAGGCGCTGCGAACCTATCGCCATGCACCGAATGCCGGCTCGCGGAAATCCTGGGCGGCAGGTGATGCGTCGAGTCGTGGCGTGCGTCTGGCGGACATTGCCATGCGCGGCGAAATGGGCATTCCCGGGGTTCTCACCGCCAGGCAGTGGGGCTTCTATGATGTCCTGTTCAGCCACACCAACAACGACCTGGCGTTGAAACCGCAAGACAAACGCGCCTTCAGTTTCTCGCGACCCTTTGGCAGTTACGTGATGGAAAACGTCCTGTTCAAGATCAGTTTTCCTGCCGAATTCCATGCGCAAACCGCTTGCGAAGCGGCGGTAACTTTGCATCCGCAGGTGCGTAATCGCCTGCACGAAATCGACAAAATCGTCATCACCACCCACCAATCGGCCATCCGCATCATTTCCAAAGTCGGGCCGCTGGCCAACGCCGCCGACCGCGACCATTGCATTCAATACATGACGGCTGTGCCGTTGGCGTTCGGTAATCTGGTGGCCGAGCAGTACGAAGACGATTTCCACAAGGCCCATCCGATCATCGATGTGCTGCGCGAGAAAATGGTCATCGTTGAAGAGCCGCGTTTCACTCGCGAATACCTGGAGGCCGACAAACGTTCGATCGCCAACGCGGTGCAGGTGTTTTTCAAGGATGGCTCCAGCACCGACAACGTGGTGGTGGAATACCCGATCGGCCATCGTCGCCGCCGTGCCGAGGGCATTCCGTTGCTCGAAGACAAGTTCAAGGCAAATCTGACAACGCGATTCACCGGGCAACGCAGCGGCGAGATCTTCGCGCTGTGCAAGGATCAGGCGCAGCTTGAGGCGACCCCGGTGAACCGTTTTGTCGATCTGTTGGTGATCTGAGGTTTATTCAAAACGCAGGATCACCCGGCGGTTGGTCCTGCTCTTCTTCTCGATTTTGTCGCAAAACACCCGGCCGATTTCCCGGGTGTTTTGCACATGCGTGCCGCCACAGGGCTGGATGTCGATGCCGATGACTTCAACCATCCGCAGCTCACCCTGAATTGCCGGTGGTTTATCGGTTTTGCTGCCGGTGGTTTCCAGCAGCGCAGGGTACTCCGAGGCTGGCATCGACAAGGTCGTGACGGGAATGGCCTGCTCAATCAGCGCGTTGAGATCACGGGTCACGCTGTCCTTGTCGAGGGTCATTTCTGGCAGGTCGAAGTCCAGCCGGCCCTTGTCGGCGCTGATGCTGCAACCGGTCACCGGTGCATCAATGATCGCGCCCAACAAGTGCAGGCAGGTGTGCATCTTCATGTGTTGATAGCGCCGCTCCCAATCCAGTTGGGCATTGATCATGGCGCCGGTGCACAGGTGCGGCGGACAGTGCTGCACCTGGTGCCAGATGATCGACGGCAGCAATGGATCGCGAACCGTACCAATCACCTCGATCCGGGTGCCATCCGCGAGCGTGAAGTGCCCGGTATCCCCCGGTTGTCCGCCACCGGTGGGGTAGAACAAGGTGTGTTCGAGGACGACGGCGTTATCCACCACCGCGATCACCATGGCGCTGAAGGCACGCCGATAGGGTTCGTTGTTAAACAGGGTGAGGGTTTCCATGGTGTGGACAGACATTTGAACCTCCGATGTTCAAAAGCAGGTTTGCAATAAACAGTGAGCGCGCGTGCTCACGTTGAGAACTCAGCGCTTGTGCGGCAATTTGGTAATCGCGAAACCGGCGAGCAGCGTCGCCGAATAAAGCATCAGGTCTCGAGTGATTTGCGTGCCTTCGTACCAGGCACCGATGATCACCGCGAATACCGGGAAAATGATGAACACAAACGACAGCAGCACCGGGCTCAGGCGTTTGAGTAGCATGAAATACACGATGAACCCGCCTACCGAGGCGACCAGGCCTAGGTAGAGCAGGGCGCCCCATGAGCGTGCGGTGATGCCGGCGAAAGTCGGTGTCTCAACGCCTGTGCCGACAACGAACAACAGCAAACCGGCGATACCGATCGGCAGGGTGTTGTAGGTGATTACGCTGATTGCACTGCCGTGTTTTTTGGTCACCACGTAGCACAGCGCATGCATCACTGCCGCGCAAAGAATGGCCAGCACGCCAAACCATTCAGCCTGATCCAGATGCAGGCCCTGGCCACGAATAATCATGAACAGACTGCCGAAGCCGATGGCGATGCCCAGCATTTGCGACGGGTAGATTTTCTCCCGCAGAAACACTGCAGAAAAAATCAGGATGAACACCGGCATGCAGCTGAATAGCAGGGCGGTGAGGCCGGACGAAACGTGCATCTCGCCGTAGTTGAGCAGGTAGTACGGCAGGCTGAAGTACGACAGCGTGACGAACACGAAGAACCAACGGCTCTTGCGCGGGAACAGCAGCGGTTCCTTGCGCAGCAGCGCAAAACTCAGAAACAGCGGAAACGCGATGAGGAATCGCAAGCCTGCAGCGGTCAGCGGCGGCACGCTTTCGACCGCGATCTTGATCCCCAGCCAGGTCGTGCCCCAGCTCAGGCAAACGATCAGAAACAAGATGCTGGTGATCAGCCCGGCGAGCCAGGGTTTGGCATTGCTCAATGGCTCGCTGATGGCGGTCGACATGATTGCAGCTCCTTACGATGCAATTGACCTGTTCTGTGAAAAGGCTTATTGCTGATTGAACCTGTTTTCAACACGCTATTCGGGGCGAGAATGACTGTCAAAGTAAGTATTGCCATGGTGTCAATCCTGCGTGAAGGACTCAGCGCGGGTGTTGGCGTGAAATACAAACGCCTCGCCGATGCCGTCGAGAAGGCCATCGCCGCCGGTGTCATCGAGGCCGGATGCAAGCTGCCGCCGCACCGGTTGTTGGCGGATAGCCTGGGCGTGACCATCGGCACCATCAGTCGTGCCTATGGCGAGTTGGAGCGTGTGGGGTTGGTCGTTGCGCGTGTAGGCGACGGCACTTATGTGCGTCAGCGCGGGATGGAACGACCGCAAGACAGCGGCTTTCGCAACGTCAGCGATGAGCCGCAGGCGAGCTTTGACATGAGCCGCAATCAGCCGATTCCGGGGCAGGAAACAGCGTTCATGAGTCAGAGCCTGCTAGCGCTGGCGCAGGATTCGCGCACCTTGCAAGAATTGACCGGGTACACCGCCGAGGCGGGGCTGGCCCGGCATCGGGCGGCGGGTGCGCAGTGGTTGCGTCATCAGCAGTTTGTGCCGAGCGCCGAGCAGGTGCTGTGCGTCAACGGCGGGCAGCATGGTCTGTTGTGCGCGTTGACGGGTTTGCTCAAAGCTGGCGATACCGTAGTCACCGAGCATTTGTCCTACCCCGGATTGATCGGCGTCGCACGCCAACTCGGGATAAAACTGATCGGTGCCGCCATGGATGACGAAGGGCTGTTGCCGTCAGCGTTGGACGACATTTGCCGCCAGCACCGGGTGTCGGCGCTGTATTGCACACCGACCATCCAGAATCCTACGGCTGCGGTGATGTCGATCCCGCGGCGTGAGGCGATTGCCGAGGTCTGTCGTCAGCACAATCTGCTGATCATCGAAGACGAAGCTCATGCGGTGCTGGACCGCCAGCGTCCATTACCGCTGAGTTATTTCGCGCCGCAGCGTTCGGTATTGATCGGCAGCCTGAGCAAGGCCGTTTCGGCGGGACTGCGCGTGGGTTACCTGCATGCGCCGCAAGCGCTGATCGGGCGCTTGAGTGCAGCGATTCGCGCAACGTGCTGGATGGCCAATCCATTGGCAATGGAAGTGGCCAGCCAGTGGATCGAAAACGGTATGGCCCAGCGTTTGCTGGACGAGCAGATCAGTGAGATAGGACGACGCAAGGCTCTGGTTTCGCCTGCTCTGGACGGTTTGAATTACAGGACTCACAGCCACAGTCCGCATTTCTGGGTGGAAGTGCCGGCGTTGTGGCGGGCGTCGCAGATCGCGGCGGAGTTGAAGGAAGATAATTATCTGGTGGCGACCGCTGAATCGTTTGCGGTGGGGCATGCGGTGGTGCCGCAGTTCATTCGGGTGAGTGTGTGTAATTCGGTCGGGGATGACGGCTTGTTGCTGGCGGGGTTTGAGGCTTTAAACCGCGCACTGACAGAGACCGTGTGATCGTTCATCGCGAGCAGGCTCACTCCTACAATGGATCTCTGTCGTACACGTGATCTGTGTCCACTGGAGATCAACTGTAGGAGTGAGCCTGCTCGCGATGGCGCCAGATCAGGCGCCACAAATCTATTTGAAACGCCGCTCCACACCTTTCTCGACCAGAATCTTCGCCGAAATCTCTTCCACAGAAAAATGCGTGGAGTTGATGTGCGGGATGTTCTCGCGGCGGAACAGGTTTTCCACCTCGCGCACTTCGAATTCGCACTGGGCATAGCTCGAATAACGGCTGTTGGGCTTGCGCTCGTTGCGGATTGCGGTGAGGCGGTCGGGGTCGATGGTCAGGCCGAACAGCTTGTGCTGATGCGCGCGCAGGGCGGCAGGCAGCGTCAGGCGCTCCATGTCGTCTTCGGTCAGCGGATAGTTGGCCGCGCGGATGCCGAATTGCATGGCCATGTACAGACACGTCGGCGTTTTGCCGCATCGCGACACGCCCACTAGTATCAGGTCGGCTTTGTCGTAATAGTGCGTACGCGCGCCGTCGTCGTTGTCGAGGGCGAAGTTCACCGCCTCGATGCGCTCCATGTAATTGGAGTTGTGCCCGATGGAGTGCGATTTGCCGACGGTGTAGGAAGAATGCTCGGTCAGTTCCTGCTCCAGCGGGGCGAGGAAGGTCGAGAAAATGTCGATCATGAAACCATTGGACGTCGCGAGAATCTCACGGATGTCCTGATTGACGATGGTGTCGAAGATGATCGGGCGAAAGCCGTCGGTTTCGGCGGCTTTGTTGATTTGTTGTACCATGGCCCGCGCTTTTTCCACGCTGTCGATGTACGGGCGCGTGAATTTGCTGAAGGTAATGTTTTCGAACTGCGCCAAGAGGCTTTGACCCAGGGTTTCGGCAGTGATGCCGGTGCCATCGGAGATAAAGAAAGCAGATCGTTTCATTTGCACCTTGGGCCTTAAGCTAGTCATCAATCTTGGATATGATAGGCGCGATTTGCCGGCCGCCATTGGCCCGCATTCTCACTTATTTTCCAGGTCCAGGCCATACAACCGGCCAACGCTCCCCCGAGCTGCCGGTTTCTGAGCTTTTCCAACACAGTTAGTGGAGAGATCACCTTGGTAGAGTACGTAGTTTCCCTCGATAAGCTCGGCAAACACGATGTTGAGCATGTGGGGGGCAAGAACGCATCCCTGGGCGAGATGATCAGCAACCTGGCAGGCGCCGGTGTGTCGGTCCCTGGCGGCTTTGCCACCACCGCGCAGGCCTATCGCGACTTCCTCGAACTGAGCGGCCTCAACGACCAGATCCACCAGGCCCTCGACGCACTCGACGTCGATGACGTCAACGCCCTGGCCAAGACCGGCGCGCAGATCCGTCAATGGATCATGGATGCCGAATTCCCTGAAAAACTCAATGCCGAAATTCGCACCGCGTTCGCCGCGCTGTCGGCCGGCAACCCTGATGTGGCTGTGGCCGTGCGTTCTTCCGCCACCGCCGAAGACTTGCCGGACGCCTCGTTCGCCGGTCAGCAGGAAACCTTCCTGAACATCCGTGGCGTGGAAAACGTTATCCGCGCCGCCAAAGAGGTGTTCGCCTCGCTGTTCAACGACCGTGCGATTTCCTACCGCGTGCACCAGGGCTTCGACCACAAACTGGTCGCCCTGTCGGCAGGCGTGCAGCGCATGGTGCGTTCGGAAACCGGCACCGCCGGCGTAATGTTCACCCTCGATACCGAATCCGGCTTCCGTGACGTGGTGTTCATCACCGGCGCCTACGGCCTGGGCGAAACCGTTGTTCAAGGCGCGGTCAACCCGGATGAGTTCTACGTACACAAGGGCACGCTGGAGGCCGGTCGCCCGGCGATCCTTCGTCGCAACCTCGGCAGCAAAGCCATCAAGATGATCTACGGCGACGAAGCCAAGGCCGGTCGTTCGGTCAAGACTGTCGATGTCGACAAGGCTGAGCGTGCGCGTTTCTGCCTGAGCGACGCTGAAGTCAGCGAGTTGGCCAAGCAAGCGATGATCATCGAGAAGCACTACGGCTGCCCGATGGACATCGAGTGGGCCAAGGACGGTGACGACGGCAAGCTGTACATCGTGCAGGCCCGTCCGGAAACGGTGAAAAGCCGCACCCAGGCCAACGTCATGGAACGTTACCTGTTGAAAGAAACCGGCACCGTGCTGGTTGAAGGTCGCGCGATTGGCCAACGCATCGGCGCCGGCAAGGTTCGCATCATCAAAGATGTCTCCGAGATGGACAAAGTCCAGCCGGGCGACGTGTTGGTGTCCGACATGACCGACCCGGATTGGGAACCGGTGATGAAACGCGCCAGCGCCATCGTCACCAACCGTGGCGGGCGTACCTGCCACGCGGCGATCATCGCTCGTGAGCTGGGCATCCCTGCAGTCGTCGGTTGCGGCAACGCCACCCAGTTGCTGAAGGATGGCCAAGGCGTGACCGTTTCGTGCGCCGAAGGCGACACCGGTTACATCTTCGAAGGCGAGCTGGGCTTCGATATCAAAAAGAACTCCGTCGATGCCATGCCGGAATTGCCGTTCAAGATCATGATGAACGTCGGCAACCCGGACCGCGCTTTCGACTTCGCCCAGTTGCCGAACGCCGGTGTGGGCCTGGCCCGTCTGGAATTCATCATCAACCGCATGATCGGCGTTCACCCGAAAGCGCTGTTGAACTACGACGGTCTGCCGCAGGAAATCAAGGACAGCGTCGACAAGCGCATCGCCGGTTACGATGATCCGGTCGGTTTCTACGTCGAGAAACTGGTTGAAGGCATCAGCACCCTCGCCGCAGCCTTCGCACCGAAGAAGGTCATCGTGCGTCTGTCGGACTTCAAGTCCAACGAATACGCCAACCTGATCGGCGGCAAGCTCTACGAGCCGGAAGAAGAAAACCCGATGTTGGGCTTCCGTGGCGCTTCGCGTTACATCAGCGAATCGTTCCGCGACTGCTTCGAACTCGAATGCCGTGCGCTGAAGCGTGTGCGCAACGAGATGGGCCTGACCAACGTCGAAATCATGGTGCCGTTCGTGCGTACCCTGGGCGAAGCCAGCCAAGTGGTCGATCTGCTCGCCGAAAACGGCTTGAAGCGCGGCGACAACGGTCTGCGAGTGATCATGATGTGCGAACTGCCATCCAATGCGATCCTCGCTGAAGAGTTCCTCGAATTCTTCGACGGTTTCTCGATCGGCTCCAACGACCTGACTCAATTGACCCTGGGCCTGGATCGCGACTCCGGTATCATCGCGCACCTGTTCGACGAGCGTAATCCGGCGGTCAAAAAGCTGTTGGCCAACGCGATTGCCGCGTGCAACAAGGCTGGCAAGTACATCGGTATCTGCGGTCAGGGCCCTTCGGATCATCCGGATCTGGCCAAATGGCTGATGGAGCAGGGCATCGAAAGCGTGTCGCTGAACCCGGACTCCGTGCTGGAAACCTGGTTTTTCCTCGCCGAAGGCCAGGCACCGGCCTGACAAGTATGTGAACGCCCCACGCCCCCTGTAGGAGCTGAGCTTGCTCGCGAAGACGGACTGACATGCAACAACGATGTCGACGGATACACCGCTTTCGCGAGCAGGCTCACTCCTGCAAAGGGCCGGGGTTTGAGATTGAAGTAGGGCGGGCTCCTGTGGATGCCGCCCTTTTTTGTGCAAGAGCATTATGCAAAGCAGCAGCAACCTATTTCCTGTCGCCCTGATCAGCGCCGAGCGGCGCGGCGATCTGAGCGAAGATGTGTATCGATTGAAGCCCGGCAACAGCCCGGACTGGTCCGTGGAAATCGCCGTCACCCGTCTGGGCATGGCCGATGAACCGGCCGTACGCGGTGTGCCGGTGATTTTGTTGCACGGCAGTTTTTCCAACCGGCGCTTCTGGTTTTCTCCAAAAGGGTTGGGGCTCGGCGCGTACCTGACGCGGCTGGGCTTCGACGTGTGGATACCGGAGATGCGTGGCCATGGCTTGTCGCAGCGCAACGAGGAATACCGGCGCAACCGCGTTGCCGACTATGCCCGTTATGATTTGCCGGCAATTGCTGCATTCGTGCGTGAGCAGAGCGGGCAGGTGCCGCACTGGATTGGTCATTCGCTGGGCGGCATTACCTTGGCCGCAGCCTTGGGTGGCGAATACCTGGGTGAGCCTGCGGTAGCTTCGGCAGCGTTTTTCGGCACACAAGTCAGCCGCACCTATTGGCCGTTGAAAATCCCCCCGGTGGAGTGGAGCGGGCGCTTCATTCTCAAACGTTTCGCGCAATTGTCTGGCTCACGCCTCAAGCGCGGCCCGGAAGATGAGCCGATCGGTCTGGCCATCGAAAGCATGCGCTGGTACGGCTTGTTCGGTCGTTTTGGCGACAAGGACAAGGATTGGTGGGCAGGGCTGGCCGATGTTCAGGTGCCGGTGCTGGCTGTCAGCGCAGCGGGAGATCATCAGGATCCGGCCTGGGCCTGTCGCAAACTCTTCGAGCAAATCGGCTCCGAGCACAAGCAGTTCGTCAATCTGGGGCGCGAACACGGTTTCAACGACAATTTCGGTCATGTCGAAATGTTGGTGAGCAAAGCGGCGCAGACTGAAGTGTGGCCGCTGGTGGCGCGTTGGTTGAATGATCAGCAGACGCCGTTATTGGGCGAGAAGGCGGATCTGGCAGCGGCCGTTTGAGCCGCAGGCGCTGACGAGGGCATTTCGTTCGGAACGGCTTGCGGCTAAGATATGACGCATTGTGCGGTTCTGGTCATATTTAGTGGCTGTTTAGCTATTACGTTTCAGGGTTTGTTCAGGTTCGTTCAGCGACCATGGGATGGACTAAGGTAAACAGCGACCGCCGGATCTCGTCTCAAAAGAATGCGTCATCCTTGATCGTCTTCCTTGTTACAGGAGTTTTTCGATGAACCATTACCTTACACCTGACCTGTGCGACGCCTACCCGGAGCTGGTGCAGGTGCTGGAACCGATGTTCAGCAATTTCGGCGGCCGTGATTCTTTCGGCGGCGAAATCGTGACCATCAAATGCTTCGAAGATAACTCGCTGGTCAAGGAACAGGCCGAACTCAAGGGCTACGGCAAGGTCCTGGTCGTCGATGGCGGCGGTTCCCTGCGCCGGGCCCTGTTGGGCGACATGATCGCCGAGAAGGCCGCCAAAAACGGTTGGGAAGGGCTGGTGATTTACGGCTGCATCCGTGACGTCGACGTCATTGCTCAAACCGATCTGGGGGTGCAAGCGCTGGCCAGTCATCCGATGAAGACTGAAAAACGTGGCCTCGGCGATCTTAACGTCGCGGTGACATTCGCCGGTGTGACATTCCACCCGGGCCATTACATTTATGCGGACAACAACGGCGTGATCATCTCGCCGAGCCCGCTGAAGATGCCTGAATAAGAATTTCGACAAAGGGATGCGGATGTTCGAGGAAGAAAACGCGCAATGGGGGCTGGTGCATGCCCTGGTGCTGGACGGTAGAGGCGGTGCGCGTTCGATAGCCCGGACTGAGCTCGACGATTTGCAACTGCAGGCGCATGAGAGTCTGTGGCTGCATTGGGATCGCAGCCATCCGCAGACCCAGACCTGGCTGCGCAAATCCAGCGGACTCAACGAATTCACCTGCGATCTGCTGCTGGAAGAGAACACTCGTCCGCGCCTGTTGCCGTTGCCGGATTGCGAGTTGCTGCTGTTTTTGCGCGGGGTCAACCTTAATCCAGGTGCCGAGCCGGAAGACATGGTCTCGGTACGGATTTTCGCCTCTGCCCAGCGCGTGATCTCTCTGCGTTTGCGCCCATTGCGTGCCACCGATGAATTGCTGGTGCAATTGGCGGACGGCAACGGCCCTAAAACGGCGTCCGAACTCATCCTTTATCTGGCGCAGTTCCTCACCAACAAGGTGCAGGATCTGGTCACTTGCCTCTCGGAAATCGCCGATGAGGAAGAAGAAAAGATGGATGCCGACGAACGGTATACCCCCGAGCATGGCGCCATTTTGCACATCCGGCGAAGGGCTGCCGGACTGAAACGTTTCCTGGCTCCGCAACGGGATATTTTCGGACAACTGACAAGGATAAAACTGCCGTGGTTTGTCGACGATGACGCCGACTACTGGAACGAATTGAATAACAGCCTGACCCGTTACCTCGAAGAGCTCGAATTGACCCGAGAGCGCGTGGGGCTTGTGCTGGAGGCTGAAGACCGGCGTTTGAGCGAGCGCATGAATCGCACGATGTATCGCTTCGGGATCATCACCTGCATCTTTTTACCGATGAGTTTTATCACCGGCCTGCTGGGCATCAACGTTGGCGGTATTCCCTTTTCCAGCAGCCCTTACGGTTTCCTGATCGCCTGCTTGACGGTGCTCGCTCTGGCCTTCGGTCAGTGGTGGTTATTCCGTCGTTTGCGCTGGGTGTGAACATGGCGCATGTGACCCGACCAAATTTGCCCGCGTCTTTCACTGACATCACGAGAGGTGCGTATGCACGATCCGTTTGAACAGTCTTTGCGCGACATGCTCAACGCTTCGCCGTCCAGCCGCGACGACGATGCGTGTTTGGGCCGCGTGCTCAAAACCGCCAACCGCCAGGTTGGCGCCGGCGATCTGTTCAGCCTGCTGGGCCGCTGGCTGCCCGCGCTGATGATCGCCCTGAATAACGGCTCGGCCCACGTCTCGCCGGTTTCCCGTCTTCGTAAACCTACTGCTCGCACTGCTGATAAGGCTGATTGAATATGGAACTTGATCTCTGGACTCAGAGCCTCGTCACTGCAATGACTGCGTTGTGGACCAAAGTCGCTAATTTCATTCCGAACCTGTTCGGCGCACTGGTGGTGCTGCTGTTGGGTTTTGTCGTGGCCAAGCTGCTCGATACCTTGCTGTCCAAATTGCTCGCCAAACTGGGCCTCGATCGCCTGATGGGCGGCACCGGGCTGACCAAGTTGATGTCGCGTGCAGGGCTGCAAGTGCCGATCTCGACCCTGATCGGCAAGATCGTCTACTGGTTCGTTCTTCTGATTTTTCTGGTTTCTGCAGCAGAATCCCTTGGCCTTGAGCGAGTTTCAGCTACGCTCGATATGTTGGCGCTCTATTTGCCGAAAGTATTCGGCGCCGCGCTGGTGTTGCTGGTAGGGGTTTTGCTCGCACAGCTGGCCAATGGGCTGGTGCGCGGGGCGGCAGAAGGTGTAGGCCTGGACTACGCTTCGGGACTTGGGCGGATTGCCCAGGGGCTGGTGATCATCATCAGCATCTCGGTTGCGATCAGTCAGCTTGAGGTCAAGACCGACCTGCTTAACCATGTGATCGTCATTGTTTTGATTACCGTTGGTCTGGCCGTTGCGCTGGCCATGGGTTTGGGAAGCCGGGAAATTGCCGGTCAGATTCTTGCGGGAATCTATGTGCGTGAGTTGTATCAGGTTGGGCAACAAGTGCGTGTTGGCGAGGTCGAAGGCCAGATCGAAGAGATCGGCACGGTTAAAACCACATTGCTGACCGATGAGGGTGAGCTAGTCTCACTCTCCAATCGGATCCTGCTGGAACAGCATGTGAGTAGCCGCTAATCCGGCAAACCCTGCTAATGTATGCCGCCGCAAAATGCCAGCTGATGCTGGTTGCGGCGGACATTGACCTGACTGTCGGCACGACTTGTTTTGAATAAAGCCCATACGCTATCCACGCGCTACGACCCCCGCGAGCTCTCTGATGAGGAGTTGGTCGCGCGCTCGCATACCGAGCTTTTTCACGTAACGCGCGCCTATGAAGAACTGATGCGGCGTTACCAGCGAACATTATTTAACGTTTGTGCGAGATATCTTGGGAACGATCGCGACGCAGACGATGTCTGTCAGGAAGTCATGTTGAAGGTGCTGTATGGCCTGAAGAACTTTGAGGGGAAATCGAAGTTCAAAACGTGGCTGTACAGCATCACGTACAACGAATGTATTACGCAGTATCGGAAGGAACGGCGAAAGCGTCGCTTGATGGACGCATTGAGTCTTGACCCTCTTGAGGAAGCGTCCGAAGAAAAGACGCCAAAACCCGAAGAGAAGGGCGGACTTGATCGCTGGCTGGTGTATGTGAACCCGATCGACCGCGAAATTCTGGTGCTACGATTTGTCGCAGAGCTGGAATTTCAAGAGATCGCAGACATCATGCACATGGGTTTGAGTGCGACAAAAATGCGTTACAAACGTGCTCTAGATAAATTGCGTGAGAAATTTGCAGGCATTGCTGAAACTTAGTTCAGCGCAAATATCTCTTACGTGTAGGCAAGTTCTGATAGACTTGCCGCCGAGTTGTCCCCCGGTTTGCGGGACTGCTTCACAATCACCAGATGGGGATTTAACGGATGAAACTGAAAAACACCTTGGGCTTGGCCATTGGTTCTCTGATTGCCGCCACTTCGTTCGGCGCTCTGGCACAAGGCCAAGGCGCAGTTGAAATCGAAGGCTTCGCAAAGAAAGAACAATTCGACAGCGCTCGTAACTTCAAGAACAACGGCAACCTGTTCGGCGGTTCGATCGGTTACTTCCTGACCGACGACGTTGAACTGCGTCTGGGCTACGACGAAGTGCACAACGTGCGTGCCGACAACGGCCGTAACATCAAGGGCGCCAACACCGCTCTGGACGCTCTGTACCACTTCAACAACCCGGGCGACATGCTGCGTCCATACGTGTCGGCTGGTTTCTCCGATCAAAGCATCGGTCAGAACGAGTCCGGTCGTAACCGCTCCACCTTCGCCAACGTTGGCGCTGGTGCCAAGCTGTACTTCACCGACAACTTCTACGCCCGTGCTGGCGTTGAAGCTCAGTACAACATCGACCAGGGCGACACCGAGTGGGCTCCTAGCGTTGGTATCGGTGTGAACTTCGGTGGCGGCTCCAAGCCTGCTGCTGCTCCAGTTCCAGCACCAGCTGAAGTCTGCTCCGACAGCGACAACGACGGCGTATGCGACAACGTTGACAAGTGCCCAGACACCCCAGCCAACGTAACTGTTGACGCTGACGGCTGCCCGGCAGTTGCTGAAGTTGTTCGTGTTGAGCTGGACGTTAAGTTCGACTTCGACAAGTCGGTTGTGAAGCCAAACAGCTACGGCGACATCAAAAACCTGGCTGACTTCATGAAGCAGTACCCATCCACCACCACTACTGTTGAAGGTCACACTGACTCCGTCGGTCCTGACGCTTACAACCAGAAACTGTCTGAGCGTCGTGCAAACGCCGTTAAACAAGTTCTGACCAACCAGTACGGTGTTGAATCGTCCCGCGTTCAGTCTGTTGGCTACGGCGAATCCCGCCCAGTTGCTGACAACAAAACTGAAGCTGGCCGTGCTGTTAACCGTCGCGTAGAAGCGCAGGTTGAAGCTCAAGCTAAGTAATTAGCTGCCGCTCCGAGAAAAGCCCGGCTTAGGCCGGGCTTTTCTTTGTCTGCGATTTGGCTTTCCAGGCCTAAGCAGTCCCTGTACGGGAGCTGCCGCAGGCTGCGATCCTTTGCTCTTCAACAACCGTTGCCACCGCACCGATCACCAGAATCGCCGGACTTTTCAATCCGAAAATCTGCGCGTCATCGCTCATGCCCATCAGATCGCTCCGGCATTCCCGCTGCTGCGGCAATGACGCATTTTCGATCATCGCCACCGGTGTATTCGCCGCCATCCCGCCCGCCAACAACTGATCGCGAATCTCGCCCAGCTTGGCCACGCCCATATAAATCACCAGCGTCGTGCCGCTTTGCGCCAGCGCCTGCCAGTTCAGTTGACTGTCGTCCTGCGTGTGCGCAGTCACCAGCGTCACCCCGCGAGCGACGCCGCGCAGCGTCAGCGGAATATCACACTGCGTCGCCCCGGCCAGCCCGGCGGTAATGCCATTGACCAACTCCACCTCAACGCCACGTTCACGCAACCACTGTGCCTCTTCACCGCCTCGGCCGAAAATGCACGGGTCACCTCCCTTGAGGCGCACTACGCACTTGCCTTGGCGGGCGTAACGCAGCATCAGCCGATGGATAAACGCCTGCGGTGTCGAACGGCAACCACCGCGTTTACCCACGGCAATGATTCGTGCGGCAGGGCAATGCTCCAGCACCGCGTCGTTGACCAGATCATCGATCAACACCACAGCCGCCTCGCGCAATGCGCGCAATGCTTTGAGGGTCAACAGCTCCGGGTCGCCGGGGCCTGCGCCCACCAGCCAGACTTTTGCATTCATGCAGTGTTCCTCATCAGATGACGGCGACCGGCTGCAGCTCGGCAGCCAGCAAGCGCTTTATTTCCGGGACGCACGAGCCGCATTGCGTGCCGCAGCCCAAATTGTTTTTCAACCCCTGCAAATCCAGCCCTTGGCGAATGCCGGCGCAGACCGCGTTGAGGCTGACGTTCTTGCAATTGCACAGGGTTTTGTCCGCAGCGACCTGCCCGCCGGTGCTGCCCGGTGGCGCACTCATTGGCGCCAGTAGCCAACGTCGCAATTGCTCGTCGGCTCGGCCTTCCAGCCACAGGCTTTGCAACCAATGCTGTGCGAGGGTTTCGCCGGCCAGTCGAATCGCAGTGATCCGGCCGTTTTCTATACGTACGCGTTTACCAATGGCCCGGCGCGGGTCGTCGTACGCCAAAACCGGACCATCGATCAACGACAGACATCGATCGATTTCACCCAATAACTGTGGATCCGGTGCCTCGGCGTTCGCTGCGCGTATCAGCAATGCCGATCGTTCACGTCCGATAAGGCTGAGACTTGCGTAGGAAAATGCCTCGCAGAGTAGTCGTAACGTCTCGAAATGCCGTTGAACATCACCCTCGATCAGTGCGAACAATTGCCATGGCAAATTCACCGGTTCCAGACGCACGCCGCTGTGCTTGAGCTCTGGCTGTTTCGACAGCGGATCGAAGGCCGGTAGGGTCAGGCTGTTGACGCCACCCTTGAGGAAGCGATCGCCCCAGTGCATCGGCAAAAAAGCCTGACCCGGCCGCACGCCGTCATCGCTACCCACGGCGACGATCACCGCGCCACGACGACTTTTCAGATTGACCAGATCACCTGGCTGCAAGCGCTGCCGGCGCAACTCGTCCGGGTGCAGGCTCAACACCGCTTCACTGACATGACCGAACAACTGCGCAGCGGTGCCGGTGCGGCTCATACCGTGCCATTGGTCACGCAGGCGGCCGGTGATCAGCGTCAACGGGAAGCGTGCATCACGTTGTTCCTTGGCGGCGCGATACGGGTCGGCCACGAACTGCGCGCGACCGCTGGCCGTAGGAAAGATACCGTCCTCATACAGGCGTGCCGTACCTTGCCGGGCGCCGACAGGGAAGGGCCATTGCTGTGGGCCGATCTCGTCGATCAGGGCGTGACTGATCCCGGACAGATCCAGATCCCGTCCGCGCGTCAGCCCTTTGAATTCATCGAACAGCTGCGAAGGTTGATCGAACCTGAACAGGCTCGATTGGGTGGGGCGCAGACGTTTCTCCAGACGTTGTGCGAAATCCACCGTGATCGCCCAATCCGGCCGCGCTTCACCCGGTGGGAGAATGGCTTTGCGTACGTGGGAAATGCGCCGCTCGGAATTGGTGACAGAACCTTCCTTTTCGCCCCAACTGGCGGCGGGCAGTAGCAGATCGGCGAACGCAGCGGTTTCGGTCGTGCGAAAGGCTTCTTGCAGAACCACGAACGGGCAAGCCTGCAGCGCTGCTCGCACCGAGTGTTGATCCGGCATCGATTGCGCAGGGTTGGTGCAGGCAATCCACAACGCCTTGATTCTGCCGCTGCGCAGTTGCTCAAACAATTCGATGGCACTGAGCCCGGTATTTTCCGGCAACTGATCAACACCCCAATAAGCCGCCACTTGTGCGCGGTGCTCCGGGTTGGCCGCATCGCGATGGCCGGGCAGCAGATTCGACAAGCTGCCGGTTTCCCGCCCACCCATGGCATTTGGCTGACCGGTGAGGGAGAAAGGTCCTGCGCCCGGACGGCCGATTTGCCCAGTGGCCAGGTGAAGATTGATCAACGCACTGTTCTTCGCGCTGCCGGCGGTGGATTGGTTCAAACCCATGCACCACAGCGACAGGAAACTCGCCGAGGTGCCGACCCATTCGGCGCACTGTTGCAGTTGCTCGAGGCTGATCCCGCACAGTTGCGACACCATTTGCGGAGTGTAATCGCGCACCAGGTTCTTCAGTTCGGCGAGGCCTTCGGTGTGCGCCTTGATAAAGTCGCGGTCGATCCAGTCTTCCCACAACAGCAGATGCAAAATCCCATGGAACAAGGCGACATCGGTACCGGGCAAAATCGCCAGATGTAGATCGGCGAGGTCGCAGGTGTCGGTGCGCCGTGGATCAATGACGATGACTTTCATCTTTGGGCGGCGGGCCTTTGCCTCTTCCAGTCGACGGAAAAGTACCGGGTGGGCGTAGGCCATGTTGCTGCCGACGATCATCACGCAATCACTGAGCTCCAGATCTTCATAGCTGCACGGCGGCGCATCGGCGCCGAGGCTGCGTTTGTAGCCGACTACCGCCGAGGACATGCACAGCCGTGAGTTGCTGTCGATGTTGTTGGTGCCAACCAGCGCCCGCGCCAGTTTGTTGAAAGCGTAGTAATCCTCGGTCAACAGTTGCCCGGAAATGTAGAACGCCACGCTGTCCGGGCCGTGTTCAGCGATGGTCTCGGCGAACACGTTAGCGGCGTGCTCCAGCGCGGTGTCCCAATCGGTGCGACTGCGGGCCAGTCCTTTGCCCAGACGCAGCTCCGGGTAAAGTGCGCGGGCCGCGAGGTCGCCGGTCAGGTGCAGCGTCGAGCCTTTGCTGCACAGTTTGCCGAAGTTGGCCGGATGCGCGGGGTCGCCGCTGACACCGAGGATGCGCTCGCCGTCATGCTCGATCAGCACGCCGCAGCCAACCCCGCAATAACAGCAGGTCGAGGCGGTCGTCTGGCGGCTCATCAGATGGCGTCCCGCAGAGCCAGCTGCACGCGCCCGTTCTCGACCCGTGCCGGGTGATGGTGCGCGCAGCCGATGTCCGGCGCCTGCGCTTCGCCCGATTGCAGGTCGATCTGCCAATTGTGCAACGGACAGGCGACGCGTTTGCCATAGATCAAACCTTGTGACAACGGCCCGCCCTTGTGTGGGCAGCGGTCGTCGAGGGCGAAAACTTCGTCGTCGCTTGTACGAAAAATCGCGATGTCACCTTTCGGCCCGGCAATGATCCGCGAACCGAGGGCGTTGATTTCTTCAAGGGCACAGATATCGAGCCAGTTCATGCCGGCACCTCCAGATTCTTCACTGGGATCACGTCGAATTCTTTCTTCAGTTGTGGCTGAGCCAGACGTTCTTTCCACGGATCCTGCTCGAACGACAGGGAGAACTGCAGACGCTCATTCAGCGCTTTACGACGCTCGGGATCTTCCAGCACGGCCTTCTTGATGTGCTCCATGCCGACCCGTTGCAGGTAGTGCACGGTGCGCTCGAGGTAGAAGGCTTCTTCGCGATACAGCTGCAGGAAGGCACCGTTGTATTCGCGAACCTCCTCAGCGGTTTTCAGCTTGACGAAGAATTCGGCGACTTCGGTTTTGATCCCGCCATTGCCGCCGATGTACATCTCCCAACCGGAGTCGACGCCGATGATTCCTACGTCTTTTATCCCCGCTTCCGAGCAGTTGCGTGGGCATCCGGAGACAGCCAGTTTCACTTTGTGCGGCGACCACATGTTGAAAAGATCGTGCTCAAGCTCGATGCCCAGTTGCGTCGAGTTCTGCGTACCGAAGCGGCAGAACTCGCTGCCGACGCAGGTTTTTACCGTGCGAATGGATTTGCCGTAAGCGTGGCCGGACGGCATGTCGAGATCCTTCCATACGCCGGGCAAGTCCTGCTTCTTGATGCCGAGTAAATCGATGCGCTGCCCGCCGGTGACCTTGACCATCGGCACGTTGTATTTGTCGGCGACGTCGGCAATCCGCCGTAATTCCGAAGGATTGGTCACGCCGCCCCACATCCGTGGCACCACCGAGTACGTGCCGTCCTTCTGAATGTTGGCGTGGGCGCGTTCGTTGATCAGGCGCGATTGCGGATCGTCCTTGGCTTCGCCGGGCCAGGTGGAAATCAGGTAATAGTTGAGGGCCGGGCGGCAGGTCGCGCAGCCGTTCGGGGTGCGCCAGTTGAGGTAACTCATGGTGCCGGCGATGGTCAGCAGATGCTCCTCGCGAATGGCCTGGCGAATCTGCCCGTGGTTGAGGTCACTGCAACCGCAGATGGCTTTTTCGCTTTTCGGTTTGACGTCCGCCGCGCCGCCAACGGTGTTGATCAGGATCTGCTCGACCAGTCCGGCGCAGGAGCCACAGGAGCTGGCAGCCTTGGTGTGTTTCTTCACCTCATCGACGCTGAACAAGCCGTGTTCCTGAATGGCTTTGACGATGGTGCCTTTGCACACACCGTTGCAGCCGCAGACTTCCGCCGTGTCAGCCATGACCATGGCTTTGTCCTGGCCCTGATGTCCTACGTCGCCCAAAGCATTTTCGCCAAACATAAGGTGATCGCGGATCTCGCCGATGGCGTGATTCTCACGAATCTGTCGGAAATACCAACCGCCGTCTGCCGTATCGCCGTACAGACAGGCGCCGACCAGTACGTCATCCTTGATCACCAGTTTTTTGTACACGCCGCCGATCGGGTCGGAAAGGGTGATGGTCTCGGTGCCTTCGCCGCCCATGAAGTCGCCGGCGGAAAACAGGTCGATGCCGGTGACTTTCAATTTGGTCGAGGTCACCGAGCCCTGGTAACGGGCGAAACCCAATTGGGCGAGGTGGTTGGCGCAAACCTTGGCCTGTTCGAACAGTGGCGCGACCAGCCCGTAAGCGATGCCGCGATGACTGGCGCACTCGCCGATGGCATAAATGCGCGGATCGTAGGTTTGCAGCGTGTCGTTGACCAGGATCCCGCGATTGCATGGGATGCCGGCCTTTTCTGCCAGTTCGGTATTGGGACGAATGCCAGCAGCCATTACCACCAGATCGGCGGGGATGATGTCGCCGTTCTTGAATTGCACCGAGCCGACCCGGCCATTACCCGCGTCGTGCAGCGCTTGAGTCTGTTCGCACAGGCGAAAATGCAGGCCCCGGGATTCAAGGGCGGTTTGCAGCAATTGGCCGCTGGTTTTGTCCAGTTGCCGCTCCAGCAGCCATTCGCCGATGTGCACCACGGTGACGTGCATGCCGCGCAGCATCAGGCCGTTGGCAGCTTCGAGGCCGAGCAAACCGCCGCCGATCACTACGGCGTGCTTGTGGGTTTTCGCGGTGTCGATCATCGCCTGGGTGTCGGCGATGTCGCGGTAGCCGATCACGCCGTGCAGGGTGTTGCCGGGGATTGGCAGGATGAACGGCGTCGAACCGGTGGCGATCAGCAGGCGGTCGTATTCGGCTTCGGTGCCGTCTTCGGCGATCACCCGGCGTTTGACCCGGTCGATCTCCACCACTTTGCGATTGAGCAGCAACTTGATGTTGTTTTCCAGGTACCAGTCGAGGTCGTTGAGCACGATCTCTGCGAATGTCTGCTCGCCAGCCAGCACCGGCGAGAGCAGGATGCGGTTGTAGTTGGTGTGCGGTTCGGCGCCGAAGACGGTGATGTCGTACAGCTCGTTGCTCAGTTTGAGCAGTTCTTCGAGGGTACGGACCCCGGCCATGCCATTGCCGATCATCACCAGTTTGAGTTTTTTCATCAGGTTCTCCGGGGAGCTGCGGCTGGCCTCTTGTGGGCAGTCAGGCCTTGCTCGAGAAATTTCGCGCAAACAAAAAAAGGCGTCCCGCTAGTTGCCTAGCGAGGACGCCTTTGTCCTGGTCCCGTTCTCTCGGGAAGCGCAGCCTTCGTCGTTGAAGGCTGGGCTTTATGTGTGTGTTGATTGGGGTAATGCAGCGGTTGTGCCAAGTGGGGGCGGTGGCGGGTTTATTGGGGTGGGGCGGTTATTGAGGGTGGTTTTTTGCACTGTATCGAAGCGGGTTGCTCGTTCGTGGGGCGTTCAGGCAGGTGGATGTGTGGTGATTGGGGGGGCGCCTTCGCGAGCAGGCTCGCTCCCCCAGTGGATGGGTGCACGACACCGATCCCCTGTTAGAGCGAACCTGCTCGCGACTGGCGCGATGCGGTCTCAGCCGTGAAACAACAAAACCAGCAGCACCAGATTCCCGAGCAAGGCCACCAACGCCATCGTCCGCCAGACCTTCAGCGGCTCCCGTTCCAATAACGGTCGAGGACGCACGCTCAAACTGCGCCGCTCCCCCTGTTCCAACACCAGCAGCCATTCTTCAGCGGTCTCAAACCGTTGCCGTGGATCGGCGGTAACCCCGCGCTCCAGACTCTGCGCCAGCCATTCCGGCAAATCCGGGCGATAACGACCGGCACTCACCGCCAGCCCGAAGCGCGGACGCTGAAACGCTTCGATCTCGCCATAGGGAAAATGCCCTGTAAGCAGGAAATACAAGGTCACGCCCACCGCGTACAGATCTTGCTGCGCACTCGGCGGATCACCGCGAAAGCCTTCCGGCGCGATATAACTCGGCGTCCCCGGCAACGTCGACGGCGCGTCTTCGGACAGCCCGGGACAATACGCCAGGCCAAAATCCAGCAGCCGCAGTTCACCGTCATCACCCCAATGCAGGTTTTCCGGTTTGATGTCGCGATGCAGAATCTGCCGCCGATGCAGAAGCCCGACCGCGCGTAACAGACGCTCGGCGATGTCCTGCCACTGCGCCAGCGGTAACGGGCCGGACTGCTGAAACAGCTGCGCCAGCGTGATGCCGGAATATTCCCGCATCACGTAGTACAAATGCTGACGCTGCGGGCAAGCATGGACTGGCGGGAAATGCCGTCCGGCTACGCGCTTGAGAAACCATTCCTCGGACAACAGCGCTTGCCCGGCGTAGGAATCATCAGCGGAACGCGTGGGCAGGGTTTTCAGAAGCCACGTCTGACCTTGGCCATCCAGCACCCGATAGAGCAGCGATTGCTGGCTCTGAGCGACAATCCCTTGAACCTGCCAGCTTTCAAACGACTGGCCAGGTTTCAGCGGCGGCGGCAGTGGCCATTGCTGCAAATGCATCAGCGCATCGCCGATGTTCGCCTCACCCAGCGCATCGACGCGCACCAGCAAAACACTGGCGTTGTCCTGGCTACCGGCCAAATGTGCGGCGTTCACCAACGTTTGCGCGGCGCTGTGCAGGTCGGGTTGATCGCGCAGAATCGCCGCAATCGCGGTATCGCCCAACGTTGACCAGACGCCGTCGCTGAGCAGCACAAAGCTTTCGCCGTCACGCAATTCACCGTCGAGAAAATCCAGCACCAGATGCTGATCCAGTCCCAGCGCACGCTTGAGTACATGCTGCATGCCCGGTTGATCCCAGACGTGGTCTTCACTGATTCGCTGTAAACGGTCGGCGTGCCAGCGATAAACCCGGCAATCGCCAACGTGGGCGAGGGTGAAACGCCGGCCACGCATGACCACAGCGCTGACCGTGGTGAGCAACGGTTGCCCACCGCCATTGGCCTGCAACCAGCGATTTTGCCCGAGCAGCAGGCGATCCAGCGCTTGGGCCACGCTCCAGGTTTCCGGCGTGGCGTAGTAATCCAGCGCCAGGGCCTGCAACGTCGAGCGCGCGGCGAGCCCGCCATCAGCGCACTGGCTGACACCGTCGGCGATGGCGAACAGAAAGCCCTTGCTCGCCGCCAGTGCCGGCGCTGGGGTGACCGCGCGCAGGGCGTCCTGATTCTCCGCGCGCGGGCCGGTGGCACTGGCTTCGGCGAAACTCAGTTGCAGGGCCATCGACGTCTCAGACTCGCGCCGCCGTCACCGCCGCCGAGCCCCAAGTGGTTCTCCAGCGACGCTTGACACCGTGCAGGCCAAACCACGCCAGCACGCCAAGGCTGGCGAACAACCACAGGGCCAGTTGATAGCTGCCGGTGCTCTGTTTGATCGCGCCCATGCCGGCCGCCAAGGCGAAACCACCGATGCCGCCTGCCATGCCGATCAATCCGGTCATCACGCCTATTTCAAGGCGAAAACGCTGCGGTACCAGTTGGAAAACCGCGCCGTTGCCTGCCCCTAAACCGAGCATGGTGCAGACGAAAAGGGCGAGCGCCGCGTAGGAACTTGGCAGGTTGAAACCGACAGCGGCGATGCAGATGGCGGCGACGGTGTACATCGCCAGCAACGTGCGGATGCCGCCAAAGCGATCCGCCAGCGCGCCGCCCAACGGCCGCATCAAACTGCCGCCGAATACGCAGGCCGCGGTGTAGTAACCGGCGGTGACCGGGCTCAAGCCGTACTGGTCGTTGAAGTAGCCGGGCAGGGCGCTGGCCAGGCCAATGAAGCCGCCGAAGGTCACACTGTAGAAAAACATGAACCACCAACTGTCACGATCACCCAAGGCTTTGAAGTAATCGGCCATGGCTTTGGCTTTTGGTCGCTGCGGAGCGTTTTTCGCCAGCCAGGCAAACAGCACCAGCGTCAGGATCAATGGAATCAGCGCGAAACCGAAGACGTTGCTCCAGCCGAACGAAGCCGCGAGCACCGGAGCAATCAGCGCGGCCAATACCGTGCCGGAGTTGCCCGCGCCAGCAATGCCCATGGCTTTGCCCTGATGCTGCGGCGGATACCATTGCGACGCCAACGGAAGGGCTACCGCGAATGAGGCGCCGGCCATACCGAGGAACAGACCGAGTATCAGCGCTTGTTCATAACTGTGGATACCGAGTTTCCAGGCGCCAAACAGTGCGCAAATGACAATGACCTGACCGATCAGCCCTGCGGTTTTCGGCGACAGTCGATCGGCAAGCATGCCCATGATGAAGCGCAGTACGGCGCCGGCGAGGATCGGCGTGGCGACGACGAGGCCGCGTTGTTGGGTGGTCAGGTGCAGGTCGGCGGCGATCTGCACCGCGAGCGGGCCGAGCAGGTACCAGACCATGAAGCTCAGGTCGAAATACAGGAAGGCTGCGAACAGGGTCGGGGTGTGGCCGGATTTCCAGAAGCTTGAATTCATCGCGCACCTCAGCTGAAAAGAGTCTCGAAAGGAGTCATGCAACAGCAAGTGGGGCGCCGCCACGGCCGCACCACCGGCCCCGGGCTGTGGGGCCAAAACGCAAAAACGCCGCTACCTGAATCGCCGGAGAGGGCGACCGGGTGAGCGACGTCTTTGTCGTGGGTGGGGCAACCGCCGTTGGTTACCTGTGCGTTTATATAGCGAGATTTGTGCCAACAGCCGGAAAATCAAAAGCCCCTCACCCTGGCCCTCTCCCGGAGGGAGAGGGGACTGATTGGGGGATACTCGCGAAGTACGCCGACCTGTGATTTCTGCTGTGAATCCATAATCGACTCGGTCTTTCAGGTCGATGTTTGACGTCAGACACCTCACCCTAGCCCTCTCCCTCGGGGAGAAGGCTAGGGTGAGGGGCTCCTCAGCGGTGAGAACGCCTCAGCCCAGCAATTCGCTCATTGCAATAATCTGCTCCGCCACCTGAATCAGCTTCTGCTGCCGGCTCATCGCCTGGCGGCGCATCAGCGTGTAGGCCTCTTCCTCATTGCAGTCCTTCATTTTCATCAGCAATCCCTTGGCCAGCTCGATGCGCTTGCGCTCGGCCAGTTGCTGGTCACGGGCCTGAAGCTGCGCGCGCAAGGCCTGATCGCTCTCGAAGCGCGCCATCGCCACATCCAGAATCGGCTGCAAACGCTGTGCGTGAATTCCCTCGACGATGTAGGCACTGACCCCGGACTTGATCGCCTGGCGCATCACCCCCGGATCATGTTCATCGGTAAACATCACGATCGGCCGTGGCTGGTCGCGGCTGACCAGCACCACTTGTTCCATGACATCGCGGCTCGGTGACTCGGTATCGATCAGGATCACGTCAGGGCGCACCGTTTCGACGCGTGCGGGCAGGTCGATGGTCAGGCCGGACTCGTCGATGACCTCAAAACCGGCTTCGGTTAACGCGGCTTGCAGGCGACCGACTTTTTTCGCCGTGTCGTTGATCAGCAGAATGCGCAACATGTTCGCGGTCTCCTGTCAGCGGTGGGCGAGAAGGGCGACGTCGTCGCTCATCGCGTGCAGCTTGAAACTGCGCGCATAACCGGCGGGATCGCTGCCGTCCCAGACTTTGCCGTCGAGCAACTGGCTGCTGCGCATGTCCGTGGCCCAAGCCGCTACGCCGACTGCGGTGGCCGCTTGGCGATAGAGGTCGAGCTGCTGAACCTGACGGGCCACGGCGAGGTAGTCGGGGTCTTCGCGCAGCAAACCCCAGCGGCGGAATTGGGTCATGAACCACATGCCGTCGGAGAGATACGGCAAATTGACTTCGCCTTTGCCATGAAACCCCAGGGCGTGCGGGTCTTGCCAGCGATGGCCCAGACCATCGGCATAGTCGCCGAGAAAACGCGGCTCGATGCAGGCCACCGGCGCGTCCAGATACTCCGGCGCGCTGAGCAGCTGCGCGGTGCTGCGGCGATTTTCCGGGCTCTCTTCAATAAAACGACTGGCTTCAAGGATGGCCATCACCAGTGCCCGTGCGGTGTTGGGGTATTGCTCGACAAACTCGCGGGTGCAGCCGAGAACTTTCTCCGGGTGGTCAGGCCAGATGGTCTGGCTCGTGGCGAGGGTACAACCGAGACCCTGATGTACCGCGCTGGCTGCCCACGGTTCGCCGACACAAAAGCCGTCGATGCGCCCGGCTTGCAGGTGGGCGACCATTTGCGGCGGTGGCACGACCACGCTGTTGACATCCCGCAACGGATGAATGCCCTGACTCGCCAGCCAGTAATACAGCCACATCGCGTGGGTGCCTGTGGGAAACGTCTGGGCGAAGGTGAGTTTTGCGCGGCTTTGGTGCACGTGGCGATCCAGCGCTTCAGGACTGGTCACGCCGAGACTTTGCAGGCCTTGGGACAGGTTGAGGCTTTGGCCGTTCTGGTTCAGGCCCATCAGCACCGCCATATCTGTCGGGGCGACGCCGCCGATGCCCAGATGCACGGCGTAGATCAGGCCGTAAAGGCTGTGGGCGGCATCGAGTTCGCCACTGACCAGTTTGTCGCGCAATCCTGCCCAAGAGGTCTGGCGCTTGAGGTTAAGCGTCAATCCGTAAGGTTGGGCGAAGCCTTGCGTGGCAGCCACCACCACCGAGGCGCAATCGCTCAGGGCCATGAAACCGAGGTTGATTGCACTCTTTTCCGGAGCATCGCTGCCATTGACCCAGGCCAGTGGCCCGACGGACGGTTCGTTCATATGAAGCCACCTCAAAAAAAAACGCCGTCCCGGCCTTCGCAAAGGCAAAAACCGGGGACGACGCCATTGTCCTTGCCCACTTGCCGCCATTGGCCTGCGAGCTGATGGGAGGGAAAGTGCAAGGCATATGCCAGTCATGACGATTTGTGTGTGCGCCTCGCGCCGCAGGTCGATGCCCGGCTATAATCGCCGCCTCTTTTCGCCGCCCGAGTCATCGCCGCCCATGTACACCCTGGCCCGTCAGCTGTTGTTCAAACTCTCCCCGGAAACCTCCCACGATCTGTCGCTGGATCTGATCGGCGCGGGTGGGCGTTTGGGCCTCAACGGCTTGCTGTGCAAGAAACCGGCAAGTGTGCCGGTGACGGTCATGGGCCTGGAATTCCCTAACCCTGTGGGTCTGGCTGCGGGTCTGGACAAGAACGGCGCGGCCATCGACGGTTTCGCGCAACTGGGTTTCGGTTTTGTCGAAATCGGCACCGTGACCCCGCGTCCACAGCCGGGCAACCCGAAACCACGGATCTTCCGCTTGCCGGAAGCCGAGGCGATCATCAACCGCATGGGTTTCAACAACCTCGGTGTCGATAACCTGCTGGCGCGGGTCGCTGCGGCGAAATACCGAGGCGTGCTGGGTATCAATATCGGCAAGAACTTCGATACGCCGGTCGAGCGCGCCGTCGACGATTACCTGATCTGCCTGGACAAGGTCTACGCCCACGCCAGCTACATTACGGTCAACGTCAGCTCGCCGAACACCCCGGGCCTGCGCAGTTTGCAGTTCGGTGATTCGCTCAAGCAATTGCTGGCCGATCTGGCCACGCGCCGCGCTGAACTGGCCTTGCGTCATGGCAAACATGTGCCGCTGGCAATCAAGATTGCCCCGGACATGACCGACGAAGAAACCGCGCAAGTGGCTCAGGCGTTGATCGAAACGGGCATGGACGCGGTGATCGCGACCAATACCACCCTGAGCCGTGTCGGTGTTGAAGGCATGGAACATGGTGACGAGGCGGGCGGTCTGTCGGGCGCGCCTGTGCGTGAGAAGAGCACGAATACCGTGAAGGTGCTGGCGGGTGAACTGGCTGGTCGTCTGCCGATCATCGCGGCTGGCGGCATCACCGAAGGCAAACACGCCGCCGAGAATATCCTCGCCGGTGCCAGCCTGGTGCAGATTTACTCTGGTTTCATCTACAAAGGCCCGGCACTGATCCGCGAATCGGTAGACGCCATCGCCGCCCTGCGCTGAGGCTTGCCGAAGGCTTGTTGTGAGGGGCTTTGTGGAGAGGGGCTTTGTGGCGAGGGGATTTATCCCCGTTCGGCTGCGCAGCAGTCGTGAAGTCAGAATCCTCAATCTACCTGACACACTGAGGTGGAAGGTTTTGGGGCTGCTTCGCAGCCCAACGGGGATGAATCCCCTCGCCACAGGATCCAGTCATTTCTGAAAATCCAGTAATCACAATAATCTGCATGCTGCGGTATTTTCAGGCATAAAAAAGGGCTCCTCGAAGGAGCCCCTGGGCCGCAGCCCGCCGTCCGGGAAGGACGTGCATGGTAAGTCGTTACAAATTCAGATTGTCGTGTCGGAATAAATGCCCTGTGTCAGCCGACGGCGTGAAGTTCGTTGAGTCTGTGGATTCCCGCAGTGCCGGTCATACCGTCCCAGTTGTCGCCGCGTCCTTCTCGCCAGCCGTTAATCCAGGCTTGGCGTACCGACGGTAGAGTAAATGGGCAAAGCTCACGGGATTTGCCACCAACGCCATATTGATATCCGCGCAAAAATGCTCTTTCCAACGGATCACGCTTAAGTCTTCTCATAGGGTGTTTCCCTCACTTGTTGACTGTTTGTGTCGCGTCGACCTCAATCGAGGTCTGGCAGAAAAAACCTGCCGTGCTGCGGCTCGCTGCCGGCGTGGCGAGCCAAGGTGTTGACGCCGTTGCGACGTCAACCTGTGTTCAGTTCTAACCAATGAGTCACACCGAGGGAATGATCGTTTTGTCATAAGGACGTAACGAAAGTAGTGCTACAGCCATAAGTAACTGAGGGTTTCATGAGTGTTTTTTCAGCAAACCCCGGTATGATCGGCCCCGCGCTGGATGATGGGTTTAATTCTTTAGTGAGAATGACCCACGTTTACGCTGGGGTACTAAGCGACGAAGGGTCGCTTTAAGACTTTTTGTTTCATCAACTTTTTTATCTGTCCTTGCATCTAAGCTCTTTTAACCCGAGCAGCGGGGATGGAACGGCACACCTTCGTGCCACGCGGGCGCTCTTTAAGAAAAGTGCCTGATTGAAAACCGGATCGGCAATGCGTTGCCGATTCACTAGCCAAAGGCTCTGGAAATACCATGTCCGACCGTTTTGAACTCTTCCTCACTTGCCCTAAAGGCCTTGAAGGCCTGCTCATCGAGGAAGCCGTCGGGCTTGGCCTTGAAGAAGCGCGCGAGCACACTTCCGCCGTGCGTGGCATGGCGACCATGGAAACTGCTTATCGCCTGTGCCTCTGGTCGCGTCTGGCCAACCGAGTGCTGCTGGTGCTCAAGCGCTTCCCGATGAAAGACGCCGAAGACCTGTACCACGGCGTCCTCGACATCGAATGGCAAGATCACATGCTCAACGACGGCACCCTTGCCGTTGAATTCAGCGGCCATGGCTCGGGCATCGACAACACCCACTTCGGCGCCCTGAAAGTCAAAGATGCCATCGTCGACAAACTGCGTACCCCGCAAGGCGACCGTCCGTCGATCGACAAACTCAATCCGGACCTGCGCATTCACCTGCGCCTTGATCGCGGCGAAGCGATTCTCTCCCTCGATCTCTCTGGCCACAGCTTGCACCAGCGCGGCTATCGCTTGCAGCAGGGCGCAGCGCCGCTGAAGGAAAACCTCGCAGCCGCCATCCTGATCCGTTCCGGCTGGCCACGTATTGCCGCTGAAGGCGGCGCGCTGGCTGACCCGATGTGCGGTGTCGGTACGTTCCTCGTCGAAGCTGCGATGATCGCCGCCGACATGGCGCCGAACCTGCGTCGTGAGCAGTGGGGTTTTACCGCGTGGCTCGGTCACGTGCCGGCGCTGTGGAAAAAACTTCACGAAGAAGCCGTTGAACGTGCCGCTGCCGGTCTGGCCAAGCCACCGCTGTGGATTCGCGGTTACGAAGCCGATCCACGCCTGATTCAGCCGGGCCGCAACAACGTTGAGCGTGCGGGCCTGAGCGAGTGGATCAAGATCTATCAGGGCGAAGTCGCGACCTTCGAGCCGCGCCCGGATCAGAACCAGAAAGGCCTGGTCATCTGCAACCCGCCGTACGGCGAGCGTCTCGGCGATGAAGCCAGCTTGCTGTACCTCTATCAGAACCTTGGCGAGCGTCTGCGTCAGGCCTGTCTGAACTGGGAGGCGGCGGTATTCACTGGCGCGCCGGATCTGGGCAAGCGCATGGGCATTCGCAGCCACAAACAGTATTCGTTCTGGAACGGCGCGTTGCCGTGCAAGCTGCTGTTGATCAAAGTGCTGCCGGATCAGTTCGTCACCGGCGAACGTCGCACACCTGAGCAGCGTCAGGCCGAGCGCGAGCAAGCGGCTTACGATCAGACCCCGGACGAGCCGCAAGAGCGCAAGTTCAACAAGAACGGCAACCCGATCAAACCGACGCCAGCCCCGGCGCCAGTGATCGAGCAGCCACGCTTGAGCGAAGGCGGGCAGATGTTTGCCAACCGTCTGCAAAAGAACCTCAAGGCCATGGGCAAGTGGGTCAAGCGCGAAGGCATTGATTGCTACCGCGTCTACGATGCCGACATGCCTGAATACGCGATGGCGATCGATCTGTACCACGACTGGGTGCATGTTCAGGAATACGCCGCGCCGAAGTCCATCGACCCGGAAAAGGCCTCGGCGCGCATGTTCGATGCGCTGGCAGCCATTCCGCAGGCGCTGAACGTCGACAAGAGCCGCGTGGTGGTCAAGCGCCGCGAGCGTCAGAGCGGCACCAAGCAGTACGAGCGTCAGGCCGCGCAGGGCAAGTTCAACGAAGTCAGCGAGGGCGGCGTGAAGTTGCTGGTCAACCTCACCGACTACCTCGACACCGGCCTGTTCCTCGATCACCGTCCGATGCGCATGCGCATTCAGAAAGAGGCCGAGGGCAAGCGTTTCCTCAATCTGTATTGCTACACCGCGACCGCCAGCGTGCACGCGGCCAAGGGTGGCGCGCGCAGCACCACCAGCGTCGACCTGTCGAAAACCTACCTCGACTGGGCGCGCCGCAACCTGTCGCTGAACGGTTTTTCGGACAAGAACCGTCTGGAGCAGGGCGATGTGATGGTGTGGCTGGAAAGCTGCCGTGAAGAGTACGACCTGATCTTCATCGATCCGCCAACCTTCTCCAACTCCAAGCGCATGGAAGGCATCTTCGACGTGCAGCGTGATCAGGTGCAGTTGATCGACCTGGCCATGGCCCGCCTGGCACCGGGGGGCGTGTTGTACTTCTCCAACAACTTCCGCAAGTTCCAGTTGGAAGAAAACTTGGCCGAGCGGTACGCGGTCGAGGAAATCAGCGCACAGACCATTGATCCGGATTTTGCCCGCAATACCAAGATCCACCGCGCCTGGAAAATCACGGCTCGTTGACACTGCACAGCACTGGATCCACAGAGCCTTGATTTTTAACGGCTCTTGGATCCGTTCAGTGCTAGCCAAATTAATGGCTAATAGCTATAACTCACTCATGGCCAATGGGGCTTCCCCGGAACACTGGCGTAGTGAGTTGCCTTTATGTCGTTGCACCCCGTGCGCCCAAAGATCCTGGGTTTTATCAGCGAAGAAGTCTCGGCCTGGCTGGTCGCGCTGCTGGTATTGCTTGCCGGCGGGATTCTCACGGGGCTGCTCGCCTGGGCTACCCTCAATCAGTTTCAGCAACAGTTGCGTCAGCGCTTTCAACTGCTGGCCAACGAACGCTACAGCCGCATCGAAGAGCGCTTTCAGGATCAGGAGCAACGCCTCGACGGTCTGCGCCGCTTCTTCGCCAACTCAGAATCGGTGTCCCGCGCCGAATTCGACGGTTACACCCAACCTTTATTACTGCGTACCCAAGCCTATTCGTATGCCGTACGAGTCAGTGGTGCCGAGCGCGCCGCATTCGAGCAACGCGTGCGTGACGAGGGACTGAGCACCTTCACCATCCGTGAACTGAATGCGCAAGGCGAACTGCAACTGGCTGCGCCTCGCGATGAGTACGTGCCGGTGCTGTACAGCCAGACCCAAAGTCGTCTCGGCTCGCCACTGGGCTATGACCTGCTGGCGCAACCGTTGCGTCGCGACACCCTGCAGCGCGCCGATAAACTACGCGGGCTGGCCGTGTCGCAACCGATGCATCTGGTCAGCATCGAGCCATCCTATGCGCGTGGCGTGCTCTTGGTGGCGCCGGTGACCCGCGATGCTCAGTCGCGTCCGTTCGGTTACGTGATGGCGGTAATCAGCATGCGTCAGTTGCTGGCGGACGGCTTGCCGGATGCGTTTCATGACTATCTATCGGTGAGCATTCTCGATCTGTCGACCAATGATCAGCACGAGGTGTTGTTCGAATCGGCCAACGAGCCGGTGCCGAGTGATCTGTCAGCCACGCGTTTGTTGCGCATGGCCGATCACGATTATCAGGTCGATATTCTGCCCAGCGAGGCCTTTATGCAGGCCAATCATTCGTCGGTCGGCAGCGTGGTCATCCTCGGTGGGTTGCTCAGCCTGCTGCTCAGTGCGTTGCTCTATGTGTTGGTGAGTCAACGCCAGCGCGCCTTGCGTCTGGTCGAGTTACGTACTCAGGAGTTGCACGAGCGTGAAAAGGAATTGCGCGGCACCCACGGCCAATTGCGCGGGGTGCTGAACGCTGCGACCCAAGTCGCGATCATTGCCACGGACTTGCGTGGCGTGATCAACACCTTCAACCCCGGCGCCGAGCAGATGCTCGGCTACAGCAGCGCCGACGTGGTCGGCCGCATGACCCTGGAAAACCTGCACCTGCCCCGTGAGTTGACCGCGCGTTCGGCAGAACTGAGCGCGCGTTACGGCAAAAGTATCCCGACGTGCCATGCGATGTTGGTCGAGGGCGGCGAAGTCGGCGGTCACGAAGCGCGCGAATGGACGCTGGTGCGCAGCGATGGCAGCCATATTCCGGTGAACATGCTCGCCACCCCGGTGCTCGACGAACAGGGTTTGTGGGTTGGGCATCTGGCGATCTGTATCGACATCACTGAACGCAAGCGCGTGCACGAAGTGCTGGCCGCGCGCGATGTGCTGCTGAAGAAACTCAGCGCGCACGTGCCGGGCGGCATCTATCAATTCAAGATGGAATTCAACGGGCGCTTCAGTGTGATCTACGCCAGCGACGGCATTCGCGAGATCTACGAACTGGAGCCGGACGTGCTGCTGCTCGACGCCGAAGCCATTTTCACCCGCATCCATCCGCAAGACATCACGCGCGTGCGCACCTCGATTCGTGCCTCGGCGGACAATCTCAGCGCATGGCGCGAAGAATACCGGGTGCTACTGCCCCAGCGCGGTTTGCGCTGGGTGCGTGGCGCAGCGTCGCCGGAAGAGTTGCCGGGTGGCGGCGTGCTGTGGCACGGCTACATCTCGGATATTTCCGATCTGAAGCGTGTGGAGGAAGAATTGCGGGCGCTGTCGGTGACCGACTCACTGACGGGAATTCACAACCGACGCTATTTCCAGGAGCGTCTGACCACCGAAATGGCCCGGGTCGAGCGCGGCGGTGGCGAGTTGTCGGTGATCATGCTCGACATCGACCATTTCAAACGGATCAACGATCAGCACGGCCATGCAGTGGGCGACCGGGTGCTGCAAGCGGTGTGTGAGCGCATTGGCCATCGTCTGCGGCGCACTGATGTGTTCTGCCGCTTGGGCGGTGAGGAATTCATGGTGCTGTGCCCGGACATCGATGGCGAGCACGCATACATGCTGGCGGTCGAACTCTGGCAGGGTTTGCGCAGTTCACCGGTGGATGTGGTGGGCGTGGTCACGGCAAGTTTTGGCATCGCCAGTTGGCGGCCGGGGGAGGGCGCAGATGCGTTGCTGTTGCGCGCGGACTCAGGCGTCTACGCAGCGAAGCAGCACGGTCGTGATCGCGTCGAGCAGATGAGCTGATACTCGATACACCACAAACCTGTGGGAGCTGGAAAGCCAGCGATAGGGTCATTCCAGTCAGCATATTTGGTGACTGACACTCCGCTATCGCTGGCAAGCCAGCTCCCACAGGGTTTGGTGATGTTGCTTAGCTTGCGTTACAGCACCGAAGCGGTCTGCGGCAATCTCGGCTGTTTGTAGAGATCCAGCAGCACTTGATCCAGCACCGACGATGCACCAAACGGCGCCTTGTCGTTGAGGATCGCCACCACCGCCCAGGTATTGCCATTCACGTCGCGGCTGAAGCCGGCAATCGCGCGTACGGTATTCAAAGTGCCGGTCTTGACGTGAGCCTCACCGCGCATTGCTGTGGTCTTCAAGCGTTTGCGCATGGTGCCGTCGGTGCCGGCAATCGGCAGCGAGCTGATGTATTCAGCGGCATACGGGCTGTGCCAGGCGGCCTGCAGCATGCCGGCCATTTCACGCGCGCTGACGCGTTCGGCACGGGACAAACCGGAACCGTTCTCCATCACCAGGTGCGGCGCGGTGATGCCTTTCTTCGCCAGCCACTGACGCACCACGCGCTGCGCTGCCTTGGCGTCGTCACCATCGGCGTCGTTGCGGAATTTTTGTCCGAGGCTCAGGAACAGTTGCTGAGCCATGGTGTTGTTACTGTATTTGTTGATGTCGCGGATGATTTCCGCCAGATCCGGCGAATAAGCACGCGCCAGCAGTTTGGCGTTGCTTGGGGTTGCGGCCAGACGATCCTTGCCCTGGATGCTGCCGCCGAGTTCTTTCCAGATCGCCCGCACGGCGCCGGCGGTGTAGGTGGCGTGGTCGAGCAGCGAGAGATAAGTCTGCGAGCTGCAACCTTCGCCCAACTGGCCGGCCACGGTCACGGTCACGCTGCCATCAGCCTCTGGCACCGGGTTGTAGCGCACGCCGCCGGTGCATTGTTTGGAGGGCAGGGCTTTAACGGTGTTTTCAATGCGCACGCTGGCAATCGGTGGCTCCACCGAAATCAGCACCCGGCCATTATCGTTGCGGGCGACAAAGCGCAGGGCCTTGAGGTTGACCAGCAACGAGTCGGGTTTGACCAGAAACGGCTTGTTCTCGTCGTTGCCGTCATCGTTGAACTCCGGCAACTGCGGCTGCACGAAGAAGTTGCGGTCGAGGATCAGGTCGCCAGTGATCTGGGTGACGCCGTTGGCGCGCAGGTCGCGCATCAGCAGCCAGAGTTTTTCCATGTTCAGTTTCGGATCGCCACCACCCTTGAGGTAGAGGTTGCCGTTGAGGATGCCGCCATTCAGGTCGCCGTCGGTGTAGAACTCGGTTTTCCACTGGTGATTGGGGCCGAGCATTTCCAGCGCCGCGTAAGTGGTGACCAGCTTCATGGTCGAGGCCGGGTTGACCGAGACGTCGGCGTTGAACACGGTTGGCGTGCCCGGGCCGTCCAGCGGGATCATCACCAGCGACAGGGCATTAGGCTGCAATTTGCTCGCCTTGAGGGCCTTTTCGACGTTGGGGGTCAGGGAAGTATTGATGGTGGCAGCAGAAACAGGCAGCGCCAGAGGCAGAAGAAGGCCGGCGAGAAACAGTGGACGCAACGATTTGATCATATGAAATAAAACCCTACAGCCGAGGGGGAAAAAGACGAGGACATGGATGAAAAAGCCCTCAGTGGTCACGAAAGTGTCGGCATTATGCCCCAAGGTGTAACCGATTGTGCCTTCCCCGGGGTGGCGATTCGCTGATTTTTTACAGGCGGTCGGGCTGTATGTCCAGAGAGTCGGGCAATCGATTGCTTAAACTGGTAAAGTGCCGGCCGTATTTACTTAAGAGGATTGTTCCAATGGCGACTAACCGTTCCCAGCGTCTGCGCAAAAAACTGTGCGTTGATGAATTTCAAGAGCTGGGTTTCGAGCTGAACCTGGACTTCAAAGAAGACTTGTCCGAAGAAGCCATTGACGCTTTCCTCGAAGCCTTCATCAAAGAAGCCATGGAAGCCAATGGTCTGGGTTATGTTGGCGGCGATGACTTCGGTCTGGTTTGCCTGCAGAAGCGTGGCTCGGTCAACGAAGAGCAGCGTGCTGCCGTTGAAGCCTGGCTGAAAACCCGCTCCGAGCTGACCAAGTATGAAGTCAGCCCGCTGCTGGACGTTTGGTATCCGGAAAAGCCGATCAACGCGGCTAAGTGATACTGAAAAAACGGCGACCTTCGGGTCGCCGTTTTTTTTCGTCTGCGTGAGGGGCGTTCGGCTTTAGTTTGGCGGTGAATCTACCCCTCACCCCAGCCCTCTCCCCCTGGAGAGGGGGCCGATTGATGGGCTTTTCAAAATTTGAGTTCGACTCCGTATCCCACTTCGGCGTATGTCTTTCAAACACCTCGGTCAGTCCCCTCTCCCTCGGGGAGAGGGCTAGGGTGAGGGGCTTTTGACCTTACGCTTTGCGCCAATTCAAAATCACCAACGTCAACACCCCCGCAACAATCCCCCAAAACGCCGACCCAATGGAAAACAGCGTCAGCCCCGACGCCGTCACCATAAAGGTGATCAACGCCGCCTCACGCTCCTTCACTTCCGTCATGGCGATGCTCAAGCCATTGATGATCGAGCCAAACAACGCCAATGCCGCAATCGACAGCACCAGTTCCTTCGGCAGCGCTGCGAACAATGCGGCCAGCGTGGCGCCGAACACTCCGGCAATCCCGTAGAAAATCCCGCACCAGACCGCTGCCGTATAGCGCTTGTTGCGATCTTCATGGGCGTGCGGCCCGGTGCAGATTGCAGCGCTGATCGCCGCGAGGTTGATCCCGTGCGAGCCAAATGGCGCCAGCAGCAGCGAGGCGATACCGGTGGTGGTAATCAGCGGCGAGGCCGGGACGTTGTAGCCGTCAGCGCGTAATACGGCGATGCCAGGCATGTTCTGCGAAGTCATCGCCACCACGAACAACGGAATGCCGATGCTGATGGTCGCGGCCAGCGAGAAGTGCGGCGTCGTCCACACCGGCGTCGCCACTTCCAGGTGAAAGCCGCTGAAGTCCAACAGTCCCATGAAGCCCGACAGCGCAGTGCCGATCAGCAGGGCCGCGAGCACCGCATAGCGTGGCGACAGGCGCTTGACCACCAGATAAGTGAAGAACATGCCCAGCACCAGACCGGTACGGTGTTGCGCGGCGACGAAGATTTCGCTGCCGATCTTGAACAGAATTCCCGCCAGCAATGCCGCTGCCAAGGAGGCCGGGATCTTTTTCACCAGTCGTTCGAAGCTGCCGGTCAGGCCGCAAATGGTCACCAGTACCGCGCAAGTGACGTAGGCGCCGATGGCCTCACCGTAGCTGACACCGCCCAGGCTGGTGATCAGCAACGCCGCGCCGGGTGTCGACCAGGCGATGGTGATCGGCGTGCGATAGCGCAGCGACAGGCCAATCGAACACACTGCCATACCAATCGAAATCGCCCAGATCCACGAAGAAATCTGCCCACTGCTCAGGCCCGCCGCTTGCCCGGCCTGGAACATCAGCACCAGCGAACTGGTATAGCCGGTCATCATCGCAATGAACCCGGCGACGATGGCCGAAGGCGATGTGTCGGAAAAGGGACGCAGTTGAGTGTGCGTGGCGTCATTCATGACGGCGATGTTCCTTATACCAGTGAAGATGTCCCCTTTGACGCAAACCCTTGTAGGAGTGAGCCTGCTCGCGATGGCGGTGTGTCATTCAACAATAATTCGAATGACACACCGCCATCGCGAGCAGGCTCACTCCTACAGGGGTTGTGCGCTGAAGGCGGATTCTGCGATCAAGCCTAAACTCAATCGTAACGGATCGTTGCAATACAGCCGCGGTCACAAACAGCCATACAGTCGTGTTGCCACCATCCATTGTGTACAATCGCGGTGTTTTTTACGCGATACTTGCCAGCGACCTACTGTGCCGTATTACAGTCACGGTCTATTCGCCGCAGTTCTCCCGACTCGAGTGCCCATGAACGAACAGTTGCAACCCCTCAAGAAACAACCGCGAGCAGGCAAAGCCGGCCGCAGCGGAACCCAGGACGATATTGTCTACGCGCATATCTTCGAGGCCATCCTCGAACAGCGTCTGGCGCCAGGCACCAAGTTGAGCGAAGAAGCGCTGGGGGAGATTTTTGGGGTCAGCCGCACCATCATTCGCCGCGCGTTGTCGCGTCTGGCCCATGAAGGCGTCGTACTGTTGCGGCCGAACCGTGGCGCCGTAGTCGCCAGCCCGAGCGTCGAAGAAGCGCGTCAGGTGTTCCTCGCCCGCCGTCTGGTCGAGCGTGCGATTACCGAACTGGCTGTGCAGCACGCTACCGCCGAGCAAATCGCCGAGTTGCGCCAGATGGTCAACGACGAGCGCGACAGCTTCTCGCGCGGTGATCGCGGCGCCGGTATTCGTCTGTCGGGCGAGTTTCACCTGAAACTGGCCGAAGCGGCGATGAATGCACCGTTGATCAGCTTCCAGCGCAGCCTGGTGTCGCAAACTTCGCTGATCATTGCCCAATATGAAAGCGGCAACCGTTCGCACTGTTCCTATGACGAACACACCCAGTTGATCGACGCCATCGAAAAGCGCGACGGCGAGCTGGCAGTGAACCTGATGATGCATCACATGGATCACATCGACAGCAAGCTCAACCTCGATGAGGAAGGCGCGTCGGACGATCTGCATGCGGTGTTCTCGCATTTGTTGCAGACCAAGAAGCCGGGTCGCCCTGCGGCCAAGCTCTAAGCTGATACCGAGTCGACCCCTTCGCGAGCAGGCTCGCTCCCACATTCAACCGCATTCTGTCAGAGGAAATGAGGTTAACTGTGGGAGCGAACTTGCTCGCGAAGGCGATCTGACGGGCAACAAAAAATCCCCCGGGGTGAACACCACCGGGGGATTTTTTTATGCCTTGGGAAAAATCAGCGCTGATGCACCAACGCACCCGCCGCGTACGTCTGCTGCACCGTGCGGTCATCGCCCAGCGTCATCAACACAAACAGCGTCTCGGCAATGTTGTTGGCCTGCTTCAAGCGATAGCTCAACAGTGGCGTGGCGTTGTAGTCCAGCACCAGGAAGTCGGCGTCGGAACCCGGTTGCAAGTTGCCGATCCGGTCTTCCAGACGCAGCGCCCGCGCACCGCCCAAAGTCGCCAGATACAGCGACTTGAACGGACTCAACCGCGCACCTTGCAGTTGCATCACCTTGTAGGCTTCGTTCAGCGTTTGCAGCAACGAGAAACTGGTGCCGCCGCCCACATCAGTGCCCAGGCCTACATTGAGCTTGTGCTTCTCGGCCATCGGCAAGTTGAACAAGCCGCTGCCCAGGAACAGGTTCGACGTCGGGCAGAACGAAACGGCCGAGCCGGTTTGCGCCAGGCGCGCGCACTCGTCGTCGCACAGGTGAACGCCGTGGGCGAATACCGAGCGCTCGCCGAGCAGTTGGTAGTGATCGTAAACGTCCAGATAGCCTTTGCGCTCCGGGAACAGTTCCTTGACCCACTCGATTTCCTTGAGGTTCTCGCTGATGTGGGTCTGCATGTACAGATCCGGGTATTCAGTCAGCAATTGGCCGGCGAGGGTCAGCTGTTCCGGGGTGCTGGTCGGTGCGAAACGTGGCGTGACCGCATAGTGCAAGCGGCCCTTGCCGTGCCAGCGTTCGATCAGCGCTTTGCTCTCGACGTAGCTGGATTCGGCGGTGTCGGTCAGATAGTCCGGCGCGTTGCGATCCATCATCACCTTGCCGGCGATCATCCGCAGGTCGAGCTTCTCGGCCGCTTCGAAGAACGACTTCACCGATTGCGGGTGCACGCTGCCGAATACCAGCGCCGTGGTGGTGCCGTTACGCAGCAGTTCCTTGATGAAAATGTCCGCCACTTCATCGGCGTGAGCCTTGTCGCCGAACTGGCTTTCGCAAGGGAAGGTGTAGGTGTTCAGCCAGTCGAGCAGTTGCTCGCCGTAGGCACCGACCATGCCGGTTTGCGGCAGGTGGATGTGCGTGTCGATGAAGCCTGGGGTGATCAGGGCGTCTTTGTAGTGCTCGATTTCAATGTCAGCCGGCAGGGTTGGCAGCAGATCGCTGGCGTGGCCGAGGGCGCTGATCTTGCCGCCATCGACCACCAGCAGGCCATCCTCGAAATATTCGTAGGAGGCTTCGATCCCGACCTCGGCGGGGTCGGCGATGCTGTGCAGGATGGCGGCGCGGTAGGCTTTGCGAGTCAGAGGCATGAGGGTTCTCTAATCAGTTTGAGGCTTTGAGTTTGGCGGCCTGACTGCGCCGGGAAAGCGGCAACAGTTTGGCAATCGGTTCGGCGCTGGCAGTGTGCTGGCCGAAATTGGCGTTATAGGTGGCGATGATTTCGCCGGCGATGGAGATGGCGATTTCCACAGGCAATTTGCCTTTGACTTCGCTGATGCCCATCGGGCAGCGCATACGTTGCACGACGCTGGCGTCGAAACCGCGATCACGCAAACGGTGTTCGAATTTGGCACGTTTGGTCTTCGAGCCGATCAGGCCGAACCAGGTGAAATCGTTGCGCTTGAGGATCGCGGCGGTCAGCTCCAGATCAAGCTGATGGTTGTGGGTCATGACGATGCAGTAACTGCCGGCGGGCAGGTCATCGATTTCATCGACAGGCTCTTCGGCGACGATTTTACGCACGCCGTGAGGAATCTGTTCGGGGAATTCCTCTTCCCGCGAATCGATCCAGCGCACGCGGCAGGGCAGGCTGGCGAGCAACGGCACCAATGCGCGGCCAACGTGGCCGGCACCGAATACGGCAATCTGCGCCTGCACCTGGCCCATCGGTTCGAACAGCAACACGGTGGCGCCGCCGCAGCACTGGCCAAGGCTGGCGCCGAGGCTGAAGCGCTCCAGATGCGTGTCCTGCTTGCCGCTGGCGAGCATCTCGCGAGCGATCTGCATGGCTTTGTATTCCAGATGCCCGCCACCGATGGTGTCGAACGTCTGGCGGGCGCTGACGACCATTTTCGAGCCGGCGTTACGCGGGGTCGAGCCGAGTTCTTCGATGATCGTCACCAGAACACAGGGTTCGCCCTGATTCTGCAGGTCGGCGAGGGCGTCGATCCAGTTGTACATGTTCACCTCGACATCTTCGTTGTCTGTTCGGGCCTCATCGCTGGCAAGCCATGCTCCTACAAGGGCTACGCGATCCTTGTAGGAGCAAATCTTGCTCGCGAAAGCCGCGCCTCGGTTCTAGAGCGGAGCCAACTCGGTCTCAGCTTCGACGGCTTTTACCGCCTTCAACTGCCGCATCTGCTCGCAACCCCACAACACTCGCTCCGGCGTCGCCGGCGCATCAATCTGCGGCTGATGCATATAGTCACCCAGGCTCGCCACCGCGTCCTTGATCGCGCACCACGACGCAATCCCGAGCATGAACGGCGGTTCACCGACAGCCTTGGAATGGAACACCGTGTCTTCCGGGTTCTTGCGGTTTTCCACCAGCTTCACCCGCAGGTCGAGCGGCATGTCCGCCACGGCCGGGATCTTGTAGCTGGCCGGGCCATTGGTCATCAGCTTGCCTTTGTTGTTCCAGACCAGCTCTTCCATGGTCAGCCAGCCCATGCCCTGGATGAAGCCACCTTCGACCTGGCCGATGTCGATGGACGGGTTCAGCGAGGCGCCGACGTCATGAAGAATGTCGGTACGCAGCATCTTGTACTCGCCGGTGAGGGTGTCGACGATCACTTCGCAGCACGCCGCGCCGAAGGCGAAGTAGTAGAACGGACGACCGCGTGCCTGGCTGCGGTCGTAGAAGATTTTCGGGGTCTTGTAGAACCCGGTACTCGACAGCGAAACCTGATTGAAATACGCCTGCTGGATCAGCGCTTCAAAGGTCAGAATATGGTCGCGAACACGCACATGGCCGTTGTGGAATTCGACATCTTCTTCACTGACTTTGTAGTGACGTGCGGCGAATTCGACCAGGCGTTTTTTGATGATCTCGGCGGCATTCTGCGCGGCTTTACCGTTGAGGTCGGCGCCGCTCGACGCCGCGGTCGGCGAGGTGTTCGGCACTTTGTCGGTGTTGGTCGCGGTGATCTGCACGCGATCGATTTCCACCTGGAACACTTCGGCCACGACCTGCGCAACTTTGGTGTTGAGGCCCTGACCCATTTCCGTGCCGCCGTGGTTCAAGTGGATGCTGCCGTCGGTGTAGATGTGGATCAGCGCACCGGCCTGGTTCAAGAAACTCGCGGTGAAGGAAATGCCGAATTTTACCGGCGTCAGCGCCAGGCCTTTTTTCAGGATCGGGCTGTTGGCGTTGTAGCGACGGATCGCTTCGCGGCGTTCGTGATACTGGCTGCTTTCTTCCAGTTCGGCAGTCATTTCTTCGAGCATGTTGTGCTCGACGGTCTGGTAGTAATGGGTGACGTTGCGCTCGGTCTTGCCGTAGTAGTTAGCCTTGCGCACGGCGAGCGGATCGAGGTGCAGGTGACGTGCAATCGCGTCCATCACTTCTTCGATTGCGACCATGCCTTGCGGGCCACCGAAACCACGGTAAGCGGTGTTCGAGGCGGTGTTGGTCTTGCAGCGGTGACCGTGAATGGTCGCGTCGCCCAGGTAGTACGAGTTGTCCGAGTGGAACATCGCCCGGTCAACGATCGAAGCAGACAAATCCGGCGAGCAGCCGCAGTTGCCGGCCAGGTCCATGTTGATCCCGTGCAGGCGCCCGGTGCTGTCGAAGCCGACGTCGTATTCGACGTAGAACGGGTGACGCTTGCCGGTCATCAGCATGTCTTCGACACGTGGCAGGCGCATCTTGGTCGGCTGGCCGGTGAGGTGCGCAACCACCGCACACAGGCACGCCGGGCTCGCTGCCTGAGTTTCCTTGCCGCCGAAACCACCGCCCATGCGGCGCATGTCGACGACGATCTTGTTCATCGACACGTCGAGCACTTCGGCGACCAGTTTCTGCACTTCGGTCGGGTTCTGCGTGGAGCAGTAGACGATCATGCCGCCGTCTTCAGTCGGCATCACCGAGGAGATCTGCGTCTCCAGATAAAAGTGTTCCTGACCGCCAATGTGCAGCGTGCCCTGAATGCGGTGTTCAGCGGTCGCCAAAGCGGAAACCGAATCGCCGCGTTGATGAGTGTGGCTGTCGAGCACGAAGTGGCGTTTGCGCAGCGCTTCGACCACGTCGAGCACCGGCTCGAGATCTTCATATTCGATGATCGCGGCCATCGCCGCTTTACGCGCGGTTTCCAGATCTTTCGCGGCAACGGCGAGCACCGGTTGACCAACGAATTGCACGTCATCGATGGCCAGCAGCGGGTCGCCCGGCATCAGCGGGCCGATGTCTTTCAGGCCCGGGACGTCTTCGTGAGTGATGGCGATGCGCACGCCTTCGAAGGCGTAGCAGGGCCTGGTGTCGATGCTGATGATTTTCGCGTGGGCGCGGTCCGACATGCGTGCGTACAGGTGCAACTGGTTCGGAAATTCCAGACGATCATCGATGTACTGCGCTTCACCGGACACGTGCTTGGCGGCGCTGTCGTGCTTGACGCTGCGGCCGACGCCAGAAGTCAGATCCTTGGCGAACAATTCAGCCAGTTCAGCCTGGGTTTTTTCTACGCCGTGATGGTTAGACATAAGCGGTCACCCGAGTCTCGATGTGCGGTGTTTGCAGTTCGATGAAGTATTTGCGCAGCAGGTTCTGCGCGCTGAGCAGGCGATATTCCTTGCTGGCGCGGAAGTCCGAGAGCGGGGTGAAATCTTCGGCCAGGGCGGCGCAGGCGCGTTCGACCACGGCGTTGTTGAACGGCTGACCGATCAACACGGCTTCGCAGTGAGTGGCGCGTTTGGGGATTGCGGCCATGCCGCCGAAGGCCATGCGCGCATCAGTGATCACGCCGTTTTCGACGCGCAGGTTGAAGGCGGCGCAGACGGCGGAGATGTCGTCGTCCAGACGTTTGGAAACTTTGTAAGCGCGGAAACGCTGTTCGGCGCTGGCGCGCGGGACGATGATTTTCTCGATGAACTCACTTTCCTGGCGCGCAGTGACTTTGTAGTCGATGAAGTAATCATCGAGGTTCAGCGTGCGGCGGGTTTCGCCTTTGCACAGTACGACCTGCGCGCCGAGGGCGATCAGCAGCGGTGGCGAGTCACCGATTGGCGAGGCGTTGCCGATGTTGCCGCCGAGCGTGCCCTGATTGCGAATCTGCAGGGAGGCGAAGCGATGCAGCAATTCGCCGAAGTCCGGGTACTCGGCGTTCAGCGCTTCGTAGCAGTCGGAGAGGGCAGTGGCGGCGCCGATTTCGATGCGGTCATCGAAGGTTTCGATGCGCTTCATTTCAGCGACGTTGCCAACGTAGATCATCACCGGCAAGGTGCGGTGAAATTGGGTAACTTCCAGCGCCAGATCGGTACCGCCAGCGAGCAGGCGTGCTTGCGGGTAGGCGTCGTAGAGATCGGCCAGATCAGCGACGGTCAGCGGCACCAGGCAGCGTTTGTCGCCACTGTTCAGTTCGCCGATATCGGTCGGGGCAATGGCTTTGAGGCGGGCGATGGTGTCGGCTTCGCGGGCATCGAACTGATCCGGTTGTTTGCCGCAGCACGATTGCTCGGCTGCCGCCAGAATCGGACGGTAGCCGGTGCAGCGACAGAGGTTGCCGGCCAGCGCTTCGTGGGCCTTGGCGTGATCGGGCGCATCGCTGTTCTTTTGCAGGGCGAACAGCGACATGACGAAACCGGGGGTGCAGAAACCGCACTGCGAGCCGTGGCACTCGACCATGGCTTTCTGCACGCTGTGCAGTTCGCCCTTGTGCTTGAGGTCTTCGACGCTGATCAGTTGTTTGCCGTGCAGCGACGAAACAAAGGTCAGGCATGAGTTGAGGCTGCGATAACGAATGTATTCGCGGCCAGCGTCATCCGTTTGCAACTCGCCGACCACCACGGTGCAGGCGCCGCAGTCACCGCTGGCGCAACCTTCTTTGGTGCCCGATTTGCCTACGTGTTCGCGCAAGTAATTGAGCACAGTCAGATTCGGGTCCAGGGCGTGCTCGCTACGGAGTTCCTGGTTAAGTAAAAACTGGATCACGGAAGGCCTCGCAGACTCATTATTGTTGTTAACCGACTTGAGCCGAATTTAGCAGCTCTGACTTTTCGGTCAATGGTTTTCTGACTTAAAGGTCAAGAAAATGCATTTCGTCGATCAACAACGTGTCTATTCAGTATTGACCCTCATTGGATCCCCTGCTTTTTTGCGGGATTCGTGCCAAAAACCGCTGAGTGGGCACTCCGCCATGGGCCTGCATTTGCGCTACACTGCGCCGCTTGTGCAGATCGATAGAGTTTGAAGGACAACCATGACGTTCAAGGCGCCGGACAGCCTCGCCGAGCAAATTGCTCACCACCTCGCCGAACGCATCATTCGTGGCGAAATGAAGCCAGGAGAGCGCATCCAGGAACAGAAGGTCACGCTGGCACTCAATGTCAGTCGCGGATCGGTCCGCGAAGCCCTGCTGATCCTCGAACGCCGCCACCTGATCGCGATCCTGCCGCGCCGTGGTGCGCACGTCACCGAGCTGACGCCGCACAAGGTGCAGAGCCTGTGCACGCTGATGAGCGAGCTGTACATCCTGCTTGGCAACTCGGTGGCCAATGGCTGGCAAGTGCAGGCCGACATGGCGCCGTTCGTGCAAATCCAGCAGCGCCTGACCGCCAGCTTCGAGCGCCAGGACATCCGTGCGTTTGTCGACGACAGCTTCAGCGTGATGCGCGCCGCCTATCCATTCGCCAACAACCCGTACCTGCAGGAAACGGTCGAGAACCTGCAACCGGCCATGAGCCGCGCCTACTTCCTCGCCCTCGAACAGCGCAAGGCCTCCATGAGCGAGTTCCTCGAACTGTTCGAGCGCTTGCTGGCCGCCGTGCTTGCCCGTGATTTGCCGCAGATCCGCATCGTGCTGACGGCGTACGCCCAGCGCAGCTGCGATCTGGTGGTGTCTGCCCTGACGGTCGCCTAAGCGTGCGGCTCAAGTGCATCAAGCTGGCGGGATTCAAATCCTTCGTCGACCCGACCACGGTGAACTTCCCCAGTAACATGGCGGCAGTCGTCGGGCCGAACGGTTGCGGCAAGTCGAATATCATCGACGCCGTGCGCTGGGTGATGGGCGAAAGTTCGGCGAAGAACCTCCGCGGCGAGTCGATGACCGATGTCATCTTCAATGGCTCGACCAGTCGTAAACCGGTGAGTCAGGCGAGTATCGAGCTGGTTTTCGATAACTCCGATGGCACGCTGCTGGGCGAATACGCGGCCTACGCGGAGATTTCCATTCGCCGCAAAGTGACCCGCGACAGCCAGACTACTTATTACCTCAACGGCACAAAATGCCGTCGTCGCGACATCACCGATATCTTCCTCGGCACCGGCCTCGGCCCGCGCAGCTACTCGATCATCGAGCAGGGGATGATCTCCAAGCTGATCGAGTCCAAGCCCGAAGACCTGCGTAACTTCATCGAAGAAGCCGCCGGCATCTCCAAGTACAAGGAGCGTCGGCGCGAGACCGAAAACCGGATCCGCCGCACCCACGAAAACCTCGCTCGCCTGACCGACCTGCGTGAAGAGCTTGAGCGTCAACTCGAACGCCTGCACCGCCAGGCTGAAGCGGCGAAGAAGTATCAGGAATTCAAAGCCGAAGAGCGTCAGCTCAAGGCGCAACTGTCGGCCCTGCGCTGGCAGGATCTGAACGATCAGGTCGGCCAGCGCGAGTCGATCATCGGTACTCAGGAAGTCAGCTTCGAAGCGCTAGTCGCCGAGCAACGCAATGCCGACGCGGCCATCGAACGGCTGCGCGACGGGCACCATGATCTGTCAGAACGCTTCAATCTGGTGCAGGGGCGCTTCTATTCGGTCGGCGGCGACATCGCCCGGGTCGAGCAGAGCATCCAGCACGGCCAGCAACGTCTGCGTCAATTGCAGGACGATCTGAAAGAAGCCGAGCGCGCCCGACTGGAAACCGAGTCGCACCTCGGTCACGACCGCACGTTGCTGCTGACCCTCGGCGAAGAGCTGGACATGCTCACCCCCGAACAGGAAGTCACCAGCGCTGCCGCCGAAGAAGCCGCTGCTGCGCTGGAAGATTCCGAAAGCGTCATGCACGGCTGGCAGGAGCAGTGGGACACCTTCAACCTGACCGCCGCCGAACCGCGCCGTCAGGCCGAAGTGCAGCAGTCGCGCATCCAGCAACTGGAAACCAGCATGGAGCGCCTCGCCGATCGGCAGAAACGTCTCGGCGAAGAGCGCGCGCTGCTCTCGGCGGATCCGGAAGACGCGGCGATCATGGAGCTCAACGAGCAGCTCGCCGAGTCCGAAGCGACCCTTGAAGATTTGCAGACCAGCGAAGAAGCGCAGGTCGAAAAGCTTGAGCAATTGCGTCAGGAATTGCAGCAGGCACTGACCGCGCAGCAACAGGCGCAGGGTGATTTGCAGCGCCTCAATGGTCGCCTGGCGTCCCTTGAAGCTCTGCAGCAAGCTGCCCTCGATCCGGGCACTGGTACCGCCGAATGGCTAAAGGAGCACAATCTCGCCGAGCGCCCGCGCCTGGCCGAAGGCCTGAAGGTCGAGGCGGGTTGGGAGCTGGCGGTGGAAACCGTGCTCGGCGCTGACCTGCAAGCGGTGCTGGTAGACGATTTCAGCGGCTTCGATTTGTCCGGGTTCACCCAAGGTGATCTGCGCCTGCTCAGCCCGGCCAGCGATGGCGTGCGGGTGGCGGGCAGCTTGCTGGATAAAGTCGATGCACAGATCGATCTGTCGCCGTGGCTCGGTCAGGTCAAACCGGTCGATAGCCTCGAGCACGCGCTGGCCTTGCGCGGGCAGTTGAGCGCTGGCGAGAGCCTGATCAGTCGTGATGGTTACTGGATCGGTCGGCACTTCCTGCGTGTGCGTCGGGCCAGTGAAGCGGAAAGCGGCATGCTTGCCCGTGGCCAGGAAATCGAAGCGTTGCACCTCGAGCGCGAAGAGAAAGAAGCCACGGTCGAGGCCATGGAAACCCGTCTGCAAACCCTGCGTGCGCGACAGCGTCAGCAGGAAAACGGCCGCGAACATTTGCGTCGTTTGCTGCAAGACGAAGCGCGTCAGCAAGGTGAACTCAAAGCCCAACTGTCCGCCGGTAAAGCCAAGGCCGAACAATTGACCTTGCGCCGGACGCGCCTCGATGAGGAACTCGTCGAGCTCGGCGAGCAACGTGAGCTTGAGCACGAGCAGGTTGGCGAAGCGCGCATGCAGTTGCAGGAAGCCCTCGACGCGATGGCGCTGGACACCGAGCAGCGCGAATTGCTGCTGGCCCAGCGCGACAGTCTGCGCGAGCGCCTCGATCGAGTGCGTCAGGAAGCGCGTCAGCACAAGGATCACGCCCATCAACTGGCCGTGCGCCTCGGCTCGTTGCGCGCCCAGCACGACTCCACGCGTCAGGCGCTGGAGCGTCTGGAAATGCAGGCCGAGCGCCTCACCGAAAAACGCGAGCAGTTGAGTCTGAACCTGGAGGAGGGCGAGGCGCCGCTGGAAGAGCTGCGCCTGAAACTCGAAGAGCTGCTCGACAAGCGCATGACTGTCGACGAAGAACTCAAGACCGCGCAGATCGCTCTGGAAGACGCCGACCGCGAACTGCGCGACGCGGAAAAACGCCGGACCCAGGCCGAACAGCAATCGCAGTTGATTCGCGGCCAACTCGAACAACAGCGCATGGAATGGCAAGCCCTGACCGTGCGCCGCAAGGCGTTGCAGGATCAATTGCTCGAAGACGGCTACGATCTAAACGGCGTGCTCGCGACATTAACTGCGCAAGCCAGTGAACGTGAAGCCGAAGAAGAACTCGAACGCATCAGTGCGCGGATTCAACGCTTGGGCGCGATCAACCTCGCGGCCATCGACGAATACACGCAACAGTCCGAGCGTAAACGTTATCTGGATGCCCAAGACGCCGATCTGGTCGAAGCACTGGACACCCTGGAAAACGTTATCCGCAAGATCGACAAGGAAACCCGAAACCGCTTTAAAGATACCTTTGATCAGATCAATGGCGGTTTACAGGCACTTTTCCCAAAAGTTTTCGGTGGTGGGCGGGCGTATTTGGAACTGACGGGCGAAGATCTACTCGATACAGGGGTAACGATCATGGCGCAGCCGCCAGGGAAGAAGAACAGCACCATCCATTTGCTCTCCGGCGGGGAAAAAGCCCTGACGGCGCTGGCACTGGTTTTTGCGATCTTCAAGTTGAACCCGGCGCCGTTCTGCATGCTTGATGAAGTTGACGCACCGCTGGATGACGCTAACGTTGGACGCTACGCACGATTGGTCAAAGAGATGTCGCAGACCGTGCAGTTCATCTATATCACCCACAACAAGATCGCCATGGAAATGGCCGAGCAGTTGATGGGCGTAACGATGCATGAACCGGGTTGTTCGCGACTGGTAGCCGTGGATGTCGAGGAGGCGATGGCGATGGTGGACGCCTAGCGGCGCAGCTTCGAGCGATAAGCTGCGAGCTGCAAGAGAAGAGCTTGTGGCTTATAGCTCGAGACTTGCAGCTGAGCTGCGCAAAGATGACAACAGGCTGACTATTTGAATGAAAGTGGCAAATCGACACAATTTGCGCAGCGATTTCGACAGACGGTGTAAAGTTGTCTTTGGTCGTGCTAGTTTAATGTCAATTTTTCGTATACGTGGGCAAAACGCCTGTCAGAACATAGAGTTGGCGCCACGTTTTAAAGCGGTTTGCACAGTGTAAACCCCTTATTTTTCAGCATTTTTTATAGAGGCACGGGATTACATGGAAATCGGTCTGCGCGAGTGGCTGATCGTCATCGGCATCATTGTGATAGCCGGTATTCTTTTCGATGGCTGGCGCCGTATGCGCGGCGGCAAGGGAAAACTGAAATTCCGTCTTGACCGAAGTCTGTCCAACCTGCCGGACGAGGACACCAGCGCCGAGCTGTTGGGCCCGGCCCGCGTCCTGGACAACCATAAAGAACCGCAGCTGGACGAACACGATCTGCCGTCGGTGAGCATGCCGGCCCGCGAAGCACGCGAGCCTCGCGAATCCGGTTCGAAACGTGGCAAACGTGGCAGCAATGGTCCGGCTCAGGGTGACCTGAACCTTAACCTCGATCTGGATGACGGCCCGAGCTTCAGCAGCCGCGATGACGATTTCGTTGAAGACAGCAAGCCTTCGCCGGCGGTTGTCGACAAGGATCAGCCGCAAGCTGAAGAAGTTTTGGTGATCAGCGTGATCTGCCGCGACGCTGCCGGCTTCAAAGGCCCGGCACTGTTGCAGAACATTCTGGAAAGCGGTCTGCGTTTCGGCGAGATGGATATCTTCCACCGTCACGAAAGCATGGCCGGCAACGGTGAAGTGCTGTTCTCCATGGCCAATGCGGTCAAGCCGGGCATCTTTGATCTGGACGACATCGACCATTTCAGCACGCCTGCGGTGAGCTTCTTCCTCGGCCTGCCAGGCCCGCGTCACCCGAAGCAAGCCTTCGACGTGATGGTGGCTGCAGCCCGCAAGCTGTCGCAGGAACTGAACGGTGAGCTGAAAGATGACCAGCGCAGCGTGTTGACCGCGCAGACCATCGAACACTACCGTCAGCGCATCGTCGAGTTCGAACGTCGCGCCCTGACCCAGAAGCGCTGAAACTCGTAGGAGCAGAGCTTGCTCGCGAAGCGATCTCAAGAACGCCATCGCGAGCAAGCTTTGCTCCTACAATGATTTGAAAGATTGAGCAGCCTCGGCTGCTCTTTTGCTTTATGAGAGACCATCCATGACCGCCGCCAAAAACCGCATTATCGAGCTGCGCGCTGAACTCGATCAGCACAACTACCGCTACCACGTCCTCGACGAGCCGAGTATTCCGGACGCCGAGTACGACCGGTTGTTCCATGAGCTCAAGGCGCTGGAGGCGGCCAACCCGGAACTGGTCACCAGCGACTCGCCGACCCAGCGTGTCGGCAGCGTGGCGCTCACCGCGTTCACACAGGTACGTCACGAAGTGCCGATGCTCAGCCTCGGTAATGCCTTCGAAGAAACCGACATGCGCGAGTTTGATCGCCGCGTAACGGAAGGTCTGGATCTGCCGGTCGGCGATCTGTTCGGCGGCAGCGCGGCGGTGGAATACAGTTGCGAGCCAAAGCTCGATGGCCTGGCGGTCAGCCTGTTGTATCAGGACGGCGTGCTGGTACGCGGCGCCACACGCGGCGACGGCACCACCGGTGAAGACATCAGCGTCAACGTGCGCACCGTGCGCAACATTCCGCTGAAGCTGCACGGCGAAGGCTGGCCCGCGACTCTGGAAGTGCGCGGCGAAGTCTTCATGTCCAAGGCCGGTTTCGAGCGCCTCAACGCCTCGCAGCTGGAAATCGGTGGCAAGACCTTCGCCAACCCGCGCAATGCAGCTGCCGGCAGCTTGCGTCAGCTGGATTCGAAGATCACCGCCAATCGTCCGCTGGAATTCTGCTGCTACGGCATCGGTCAGGTTTCCCACGATATTGCCGACACCCACATCGGCAACCTCAAGCAGTTGCAGAAATGGGGCATGCCGATCAGCCACGAGCTGAAACTGGCCAAGGGCATCGACGAGTGCCTCGATTACTACCGCGACATCGGCGAGCGCCGTAGCTCGCTGACGTATGAAATCGACGGCGTGGTGTTCAAGGTCAACAGCATTGCCGATCAGCGCGAACTGGGCTTCCGCGCCCGCGAACCGCGCTGGGCGATTGCGCATAAATTCCCGGCGATGGAAGAACTCACCGAGTTGCTCGACGTCGAGTTCCAGGTCGGCCGTACTGGCGCTGTTACGCCGGTGGCACGACTGAAACCGGTCAAGGTTGCCGGCGTCACCGTGGCCAACGCCACGCTGCACAACATGGATGAAGTGGCGCGGCTGGGGCTGATGATCGGTGACACCGTAATCATTCGCCGTGCTGGTGATGTGATCCCGCAAGTGGTGCAAGTGGTGCTGGAGCGCCGCCCGGAAAACGCCCGGCCAGTGGCGATTCCCGAAAGCTGCCCGGTGTGCGGCTCGCACGTCGAGCGCACGCAACTGATCAAGCGCAGCAAAGGCAAGGAAACCGTCAGCGAAGGTGCGGTGTATCGCTGCGTCGGGCGTCTGGCCTGCGGTGCGCAACTGAAGCAGGCGATCATCCACTTCGTTTCGCGTCGAGCGATGGACATCGAAGGCCTGGGCGACAAGAGTGTCGAGCAGTTGGTCGATGAAGGTCTGGTCAGTTCGCCAGCCGATCTGTACGCGCTGAAATTTGACGACATCGTCGACCTGGAAGGCTTTGCCGAGGTCTCGAGCAACAAGCTTCTAGCGGCTATTGAAGACAGCAAAAAGCCGAGTCTGGCGCGGTTCATCTATGCGCTCGGTATTCCCGATGTCGGCGAAGAGACGGCCAAGGTGCTGGCGCGCTCGCTGGGCTCGCTGGAGCGTGTGCAGCAAGCCTTGCCGCAAGTGCTGACGTATCTGCCGGATGTCGGTCTGGAAGTCGCGCACGAGATTCACAGCTTCTTTGAAGATGCGCATAACCAGCAGGTGATTACTGAATTGCTCGGTCATGGTTTGCAGATTCAGGATCAGGGTGAACTGGGCGCCGAGTTCGCCGCCAGCACCACGCTCGGTGGTTTCCTCGACAAACTGCACATCCCTTCGGTGGGACCGGGCGGTGCGCAGAAACTGGCCGACAAGTTCGGTTCGCTGGAAGCGGTGATGAACGCCGATTGGCTGGACATGCGTCAGGCATTGCCGGAGAAGCAGGCGAATTCGGTTCGCGAGTTTTTTGCCTCGCCTGAGAACCGGCAACTGGCCGAGGCCTCCGAGAAGCAGTTGCGTGATTTCGGCATGCATTGGCAGAGCGAGAAGAAAGTCGTCGAAGGCCTGCCGTTGTCCGGCGAGACCTGGGTGTTGACCGGCAAGGTCGAGCTGATGAGTCGTGACGTCGCCAAGGAGCATCTGGAAAGTCTCGGCGCGAAAGTCGCCGGTTCGGTGTCGGCGAAAACCCATTGCGTGGTAGCGGGACCGGGCGCTGGTTCGAAGCTGACCAAGGCCAATGAACTGGGTGTGAAAGTGATGGACGAAGAAGCGTTCATCGCCTTCCTCAAAACCCATGGACTCCAGGTTTAACGCGAACCCCTGTGGCGACGGGATTTATCCGCGTTCGGCGACGCAGTCGTCGCAAAACCATACGGCTCGGTACACCTGATTTACCGCGTTGTATGGATTTGGGGTCGCTTCGCAACCCAACGGGGATAAATCCCCTCGCCACAATGGTGTTATCACCTGTTTGCGCTGTTATGGGTGGGAACGATGTTGTCATGGGAATGATCTAGTCTTGGCAAGCCCCAGGGAGAGATCGCCATGCACCGCTTTTTCGAGCAGCTCAGTTCCCGCATCATCGCGCCGTTCATGGGCGAATCCTCGCGTAACAGCAAAGTCTGGCCGTGCCGTTGCGGCCAGTCGTTGTTCTTTCGCAACAGCCAGTGCCTCGCTTGCAACGCCTTGCTCGGCTACCAACCGGAAGAAAGTCGCATCACCTCATTGTCGCCCGCTGCGGAGAACGGCACGTGGACGCTGGATGCCGATCCTGGCGCGGGTCTCTATCGCCGCTGCGCCAACCTCGACACACCCGCTGCGTGCAATTGGCTGTTGCCGGCCAACGTCGACGACGCTTTATGCGTCGCCTGCAGCCTCAACCGCACCATCCCCGACCTGTCCGACCCGGACAATCCCGAGCGCTGGCGCAAAGTCGAAATCGCCAAGCGGCGTCTCGTCGCGCAACTGATCACCCTCGGCTTGAAGGTCATCCCGAAAACCGTGGATGAAGACACCGGCCTGGCCTTCGATTTCATCGGCGTCGACCTCGAAGGCAACGCGCCGATGACCGGTCATGCCAACGGCCTGATCACCCTCGATATCAAGGAAGCCGACGACGCCCACCGCGAGCAGGTGAGGGCGCAGATGCACGAGCCGTATCGCACGCTGCTTGGGCATTTCCGCCATGAGGTCGGTCACTATTACTGGGATCGCCTGATTGCCAACGGTCCATGGCTCGACGCTTTCCGCAACCTGTTTGGCGACGAACGCGCGAGTTACGCCGAGGCGCTGGATCGTCATTACCAGCAAGGCGCACCACTCGACTGGCCGCAGCACTACGTCAGCGCCTACGCAACCATGCACCCGTGGGAAGACTGGGCGGAAACCTGGGCGCATTACCTGCACATGATGGACGCGGTAGACACGGCGCTGGGCTTCGGCATGAGCGCACGGGAAATGGATTTCGACTATCAGCCGTTTCCGCCCAGCACGCTGTACGACCCGGAGCATCCCGGCGGCGAGGCGTTCCTGGCGTTCGTCAACGCGTGGATCGAACTGGCGGGGATGCTCAACGAATTGTCGCGCAGCATGGGCCAACCGGATTTCTACCCGTTCGTGCTACCGGCGGCTGCGATTGCCAAGCTGCACTTCATTCATCTGGTGATCCAGCAAGCGGGTGGCAAAGCGGACGAGGTATTGGCCCTGTAACGGCAATAGATCGCAGCCTGCGGCGCTCCTGCAGGAGAGTGCGGATCCATGTAGGAGCTGCCGCAGGCTGCGATCTTTATGTCCTTGAAGCGCTTCATATTTTTAATCTGCAACCAACGGTTGTAACTTCGTCTCAGATAGGTACAATGGCGCGGCTCGCCGACAGGCAAGCGTCGTTATGGTGACCCCATCGGTCCCCCCGCAACGATTACCCGTGAACCTGGTCAGAGCCGGAAGGCAGCAGCCACAGCGGGAACATTGTGTGCCGGGGTGTGGCTGGTGGGGTTACCACCTTAACGAACAATCGAACGCTCCAACCAGAACTGCATGGGTTTCGCCCACTGCGGTTTTTTTGTGCCTGTGATTTACCAGATCAATACAAACGCTCCTCCTGACAAAAATTCCGTAGGAGCAAGGCTTGCCCGCGAAGGCAGTGTGTCAGCCACATGGATTGAACCTGACACACCGCCTTCGCGGGCAAGCCTTGCTCCTACAGGGGTTATGGGGTGTTGTCGGATTGGCCGGTGTAGAGCCGGATAATCTCATCAATCTCCCCCGACATTTTCATCCGCAGCAACGTGCGCAAGATCCGCTGCACTGGCACTTTCGGGTCATTCCTCACATAGCAACCGACCTTCTGTTCTTGCAGCACTGCCACCCCTTGCAGTTGTTGCGCGGGCATCAAGCGCTGGTTAAACCAGTCCAGCGTCCACTGATTGCTCACCGCATAGCGATAACGCCCGGCCAGCAGCTTCTCCAGCACCTGTTCCTGATTGCGCGCATCTTCACGTTGCAGGCGATCAGCATCGAACAGTGGTTGCAGCGTGGGGTAGGTGTAGCCGAGGACAGTGCCGATGGATTGGCGGGGCAGGTGCGCGGGATCGGCACTGACTGGCTGATCCTTGCGGCTGATCAACAAATCCCGCTGAAAAAACAGCGGCAGACTCCAGATGTAATCCCCCGACTGATTCGGCAGCCACGACTGTGCGGCATAGCAGCGCACATCAATTTCGCCGTGTTCCATCGCGCTCTGCACCCGGGCGCGCGGCAGGACGTGGAATTCGGCGGGCATTGCGACCTGAGTCGCCAGGCTGAGCATCATGTCGTAGAGAATGCCCTGCGTCGGTCGGCCGCGTTCGAATTGCACCATCGGCATCGCCCAGCTGTCGGGCATGGCGAAGCGCAACGGGGTTTCCGCTGCCGTTACGCTCAGGCTGATTCCCAGCAGTGCCCCCACGGCCCAACGCATAAACGCTCCGGTATTTCCCCGTCCCGAGCCGATAAAAGCCTCTGCTGATGCAGCTTAGTCATATTAGAGAAGGACACCGGATGCAATTTTGCCCTTGCTCCGCTAGCATTAGCCGCTTCAGCTTCCTTCGTTGCGACGGTTTTCGATGAGTTATCAGGTTCTTGCACGTAAATGGCGTCCGCGCTCGTTCCGCGAAATGGTCGGCCAGACCCATGTGCTCAAGGCTCTGATCAATGCCTTGGACAGCCAGCGGCTGCACCACGCGTACCTGTTCACCGGTACGCGCGGGGTGGGTAAAACCACGATTGCGCGGATCATTGCCAAATGCCTGAACTGTGAGACAGGTATCACTTCCAGCCCGTGCGGCGAGTGTTCGGTGTGCCGTGAAATCGATGAGGGCCGCTTTGTCGACCTGATCGAGATCGACGCCGCGAGCCGCACCAAGGTCGAAGACACCCGCGAGCTGCTCGACAACGTGCAGTACGCGCCAAGCCGTGGGCGCTTCAAGGTCTACCTGATCGACGAAGTGCACATGCTTTCCAGCCATTCCTTCAATGCGCTGCTGAAAACCCTCGAAGAGCCGCCGCCCTACGTCAAGTTCATTCTGGCGACCACTGACCCGCAGAAACTTCCGGCAACGATTTTGTCGCGTTGCCTGCAGTTCTCGCTGAAGAACATGACGCCGGAACGCGTGGTCGAGCATCTGACCCACGTTCTCACTGCCGAAAACGTGCCGTTCGAAGACGATGCACTGTGGCTGCTCGGTCGCGCTGCTGACGGTTCGATGCGGGACGCCATGAGCCTGACCGATCAGGCCATCGCTTTCGGCGAAGGCAAGGTGCTCGCTACCGATGTGCGAGCGATGCTCGGCACTCTCGATCACGGACAGGTCTATGACGTCCTGCATGCGTTGATCGAAGGCGACGCCAAGGCATTGCTCGAAGGCGTGCGTCACTTGGCCGAGCAAGGTCCGGACTGGAATGGCGTGCTCTCGGAAATTCTCAACGTGCTGCACCGTGTGGCCATCGCTCAGGCGCTGCCTGAAGGCGTCGACAATGGGCAGGGCGACCGCGATCGGGTGTTGGCGCTGGCGCAGGCCTTGCCGGCCGAAGACGTGCAGTTCTATTACCAGATGGGCCTGATCGGGCGTCGCGATTTACCGCTGGCACCGGATCCGCGTGGCGGTTTCGAGATGGTCCTGCTGCGGATGCTGGCCTTCCGGCCCGCAGACACGGCGGACGCCCCGAGGCAACCGCTAAAGCCAGTGGGGATCAGCCAGGCCACAGTTGATTCCGCAAACTCCGTGGCTGCCGTGCCGAAACCTGCGGCGGTAGTCGCTGCGGTAGTTGCGCCGGCTCCTGCGCCAATGGCTGCACCAGAGACTGCACCTGCACCGGCTCCCGAGCCTGCGCCGGTTGCTCCCGTTGCCGAGCCAGAACCTGAGCCAACGCCTGTCGTCGCTGAAGAAGTCGTCGACCTGCCCTGGAATGATCCGGTTGAGTCTGAGTCTGAGCCTGAGCCTGAGCCCGAAGCCGAGCCTGCCCAGCAGCCAGCCGTCGAGCCCATGCTGGAAACCGCCGCCGAGCAACCCGAGTTGCCGCCGATGCCGCTGCCGACCCCGGACAGCGTCGTCCCGGATGCACCGGAATGGACCGCCGCGCCAATTCCCGAGCCGTCGGTCGCCGACGTCGATGCCGCCACGTCGGGCATGGACATGGACGACGAGCCGCCGCTGGACGAGGATTACATCGAGCCGGACATCGACTCGGCGTACAGCTACCTTGATGAACTGGCCAGCGAACACGCCGCCGAACCGGCCCCGGAACCCGAGCCAGAGCCCGCTGCGGCGCCGGCCACAGGTCTGGCGTTGCAATGGCTGGAGCTGTTCCCGAAATTGCCGATTTCCGGCATGACCGGCAGCATCGCCGCCAATTGCACCTTGATCGCGGTTGATGGCGACCATTGGCTGATGCACCTCGATCCGGCGCACAGCGCGTTGTTCAACGCCACGCAGCAGCGTCGTTTGAATGATGCATTGAACCAGTTCCACGGGCGCACGCTGACCCTGACCATCGAGCTGATCAAGCCTGAGCAGGAAACCCCGGCCCAGGCCGCGTCCCGTCGCCGTGCCAACCGTCAGCAAGAGGCGGAGGAGTCGATTCACGGCGATCCGTTTATCCAGCAGATGGTTCAGCAGTTTGGCGCGGTGGTGCGACACGATACTATTGAACCTGTCGACGCCTTGGTCACCCAAGGCTAATAACTGAAGGCGCTCGGCTTCCATGGCCGGGCGCTGTTTTGATCCAAGTACTTTTGAGGTGATTCCCATGATGAAAGGTGGCATGGCCGGCCTGATGAAGCAGGCGCAGCAGATGCAGGAAAAAATGGCCAAGATGCAGGAAGAACTGGCCAACGCCGAAGTCACCGGTAAGGCCGGCGGCGATATGGTCACCGTGGTTATGACCGGTCGTCACGACCTCAAGCGCGTCAGCATCGACCCGACCCTGCTGCCGGGGCTGGACGAAGATGACCGTGAAGTGATCGAAGACCTGGTCGCCGCCGCCGTCAACGACGCCGTGCGCAAGATCGAAGCCAGCAGCCAGGAAAAAATGGGCGGCATGACTGCCGGCATGAACCTGCCAGCCGGTATGAAACTGCCATTCTGATTCGCCATTCGGCGGCAGATGGGCTACACAAAATGCCAGGCATTGAGCCTGGCATTTTTGTTTCTGGCTCTTGGAGGTGCGGTGTCTTTGCGGCCGCCTTCGCGAGCAGGCTCGCTCCCACATTTGCAATACATTCCCCTGTGGGAGCGAGCCTGCTCGCGAATGAATGCACCTCGGTATAACTGAATAAACATCGAACGCCCAAATGCCGCAACGGTCTGCTCCCTATACCCGCTGAATTCTTCATTCACAGGAGACGCTGACATGTCCGACCCTCTTACCCTTAACCAACGCATCGTCCTTGCCTCACGCCCGGTTGGCGCGCCGACCCCGGAAAACTTCCGCCTCGAACGCGAAGCCCTGCCGGACCTGCAAGACGGTCAGGTACTGCTGAAAACCCTCTACCTGTCGCTTGATCCCTACATGCGTGGGCGCATGAGCGACGCGCCGTCCTACGCTGCGCCGGTAGAAATTGGCGAAGTGATGACCGGCGGTGCCGTCAGCCGTGTCGAGGATTCACGTCATCCGAAGTTTCATAAAGGCGATCTGGTGGTCGGCGCCACCGGTTGGCAGAGCCACAGCATCAGCGACGGCCGTAACATCATTCCAATCCCGTCCGGGCTGCCGAGCCCGTCGATGGCCCTCGGTGTGCTGGGCATGCCCGGCATGACCGCCTACATGGGCCTGATGGACATCGGCCAGCCGAAAGAAGGCGAAACATTGGTGGTGGCTGCCGCTTCCGGCGCGGTCGGCTCGGTGGTCGGCCAAGTGGCGAAGATCAAAGGCCTGCGCGCCGTCGGCGTGGCGGGCGGTGCCGAGAAGTGCAGGTACGTGGTCGAGGAGTTGGGTTTTGACGCCTGCATCGATCACAAGGCCGCAGACTTCGCCGAACAACTGGCTAAGGCTTGCCCCAAAGGCATCGACATCTATTACGAAAACGTCGGTGGCCACGTATTCGACGCGGTCGTGCCGCTGCTCAACCCCAAGGCGCGCATTCCGCTGTGCGGTCTGATTGCTGGCTACAACGCCTCCGAGGCGCCGCAAGGTCCTGATCGCCTGCCGATGCTGCAGCGCACACTGCTGACCAAACGCGTGCGCATTCAGGGCTTTATCGTGTTTGATGACTACGGTGACCGTCAGCCTGAGTTCGTCAGCCACATGGTGCCGTGGGTGCGCGACGGCAAGGTCAAATTTCGCGAGGACGTGGTCGAAGGCCTTGAGCAGGCGCCCGAGGCGTTTATCGGTCTGCTGGAAGGGCGCAACTTCGGCAAACTGGTGGTGAAGGTCGCCCAGGACTGAGTATTTGACGCTGGCCAGAGGCGCGGGTATAAACCGCGTCTCGTTGTTTTGTCGGACTTTTTACCCATGAGCTTCAGCCCTTTGATTCGCCAACTGATCGACGCTCTGCGCACCTTGCCGGGCGTGGGTCAGAAAACCGCCCAGCGCATGGCGTTGCAGATGCTCGAACGTGACCGCAGCGGCGGTTTGCGTCTGGCCCAAGCCTTGAGCCAGGCCATGGAAGGGGTCGGCCATTGCCGGCAATGCCGCACGCTGACCGAAGACGATCTGTGCCCGCAATGCTCCGATACACGCCGCGACGACACGTTGCTGTGCGTGGTGGAGGGGCCGATGGACGTTTACGCGGTCGAGCAGACCGGTTTCCGTGGACGCTACTTTGTCCTCAAGGGGCATTTGTCGCCGCTTGATGGGTTGGGGCCAGAGGCGATCGGCATTCCGCAGTTGATCACGCGGATCGAAGAAGCGGGCACGTTTACCGAAGTCATTCTCGCGACCAACCCGACGGTTGAGGGTGAAGCCACGGCGCACTACATCGCGCAGTTGTTGCAGAACAAAGGCCTGATCGCTTCGCGGATTGCCCACGGCGTGCCGTTGGGTGGTGAGCTGGAGCTGGTCGATGGCGGCACGCTGGCGCATTCGTTTGCCGGCCGTAAACCGATCTCCCTCTGAATTAGGCGCTGTCCGCTTTGACGCCTTCGCGAGCAGGCTCGCTCCCACATTGGTTTTGTGTCGTTCACAAATCCCCTGTGGGAGCGAGCCTGCTCGCGAATGGCGCACCTCGGTTGACTTGATTCAAACAATTGAGTTGAAAACCAAGCAAGCGCTCGGTTAACGTCGGCGAACCCTTCAGTGGAGCTCGCCGATGCCTGCCTTTCAGGAATACTTCGACCCCAGCCACCAATTGGTCCGCGACAGCGTCAGACGTTTCGTCGAGCGTGAGATCCTGCCGGACATCGATCAGTGGGAAGAAGCCGAAAGCTTCCCTCGTGAGCTGTACCTGAAGGCGGGCGCCGCCGGAATACTCGGTATCGGTTATCCCGAGGCGCTCGGAGGCAGCCATGAAGGCAATCTGTTCGCCAAGGTCGCCGCCAGTGAGGAGCTGATGCGCTGCGGCTCTGGCGGCCTCGTTGCAGGGCTCGGCTCGCTGGATATCGGTCTGCCGCCCATCGTCAAATGGGCCCGCGCCGACGTGCGAGATCGCGTAGTCCCGCAAGTGCTCAGCGGCGAAAAGATCAGCGCGCTGGCCGTCACCGAACCCGGTGGCGGCTCCGACGTCGCCAACCTGCAAACCCGTGCGGTGCGTGACGGCGACTACTACCGGGTCAGCGGCAGCAAAACCTTTATCACCAGTGGCGTACGCGCCGATTTTTATACCGTCGCGGTGCGCACCGGAGCGCCCGGTTTCGGCGGCATCAGTCTGTTGCTGATCGAGAAGGGCGCCCCAGGTTTCACCGTCGGCCGGCAGTTGAAGAAAATGGGCTGGTGGGCGTCGGACACGGCTGAATTGTTCTTCGACGATTGCCGCGTACCTATAGGAAACCTGATCGGCGCCGAGAACATGGGCTTCGCTTGCATCATGGGCAATTTCCAGAGCGAGCGCCTGGCACTGGCGCTGATGGCCAACATGACGTCACAGCTGGCGCTGGAAGAAAGCCTCAAGTGGGCGCATGAGCGCGAGGCCTTTGGTAAACCGATCGGCAAATTTCAGGTGATCAAGCATCGATTGGCGGAGATGGCCACAGCGTTGGAGGTGTCGCGCGAGTTTACCTACCGGCAAGCGGCGAAGATGGCGGCGGGGCAGAGCGTGATCAAGGAGATTTCCATGGCCAAGAACTTTGCCACGGACACCTCGGATCGTATTACCACCGAGGCTGTGCAGATTTTGGGTGGCCTGGGTTATATGCGCGAGAGTCTGGTGGAGCGGCTGTATCGGGATAACCGCATCTTGTCGATTGGCGGCGGGACGCGGGAGGTGATGAACGAGATCATCAGCAAACAGATGGGCCTCTAGGATTTGCGTTGAGGCGGCCGACGCCTTCGCGAGCAGGCTCGCTCCCACAGGAGAATGCATTCCAAATGTGGGAGCGAGCCTGCTCGCGAAGGCGGTCTAACAGGCGCTGCTTACTTGTCGGTCAGCGCAAACTGCGTCAGGCAGAAGGTAGGGATACCCATGTCTTCCAGGCGCTGCGAACCTTGCAACTCCGGCAAATCAATAATCGCTGCCGCCTCATGCACCCGCGCGCCCATGCGGCTAATCAGGTTGGCCGCCGCAATCAGCGTGCCGCCGGTGGCGATCAAATCATCAAACATCACCACTGAATCGCCTTCACACAGGCTGTCGGCGTGCACTTCCAGAAACGCTTCGCCGTACTCGGTCGCGTAACCTTCAGCCAGCACGTCGGCCGGCAGTTTGCCTTGCTTGCGGAACAGCACCAGCGGCTTGTTCAACTGATAGGCCAATACCGAGCCGATCAGGAAACCGCGCGCATCCATCGCGCCGATGTGGGTGAAGTCGGCTTCTACATAACGGTGCGCGAAGCTGTCCATCACCAGGCGCAGGGCCGTTGGCGATTGAAACAGCGGGGTGATGTCGCGAAAGATCACGCCCGGTTTCGGGAAGTCGATCACAGGGCGGATAAGGGATTTGATATCGAAGGAGTCGAAGACCATCGTCGAGTTGTCCTGGCAGGGCTGCAAACGGCGCAGTATACCCGCGGCTGAAACGCTTCGCTCAACCGCGGATCGAGATCAGCCGTCGATCGAACCGCCGGCGAGCGCGCAGAGCTGGATCGGGTCGAGGATGTGGATCTCTTTGCCCTCGGCGGCGATCAACTCGTTCTGCTGGAAGCGCGTGAATACGCGGGACACGGTTTCCACCGCCAGACCCAGGTAGTTGCCGATTTCATTGCGCGACATGCTCAGGCGGAACTGGTTGGCCGAAAAGCCGCGAGCGCGGAAGCGCGCGGACAGGTTGACGAGGAAGGTTGCAATGCGCTCGTCGGCGGTTTTCTTCGACAACAGCAGCATCATTTGCTGGTCATCGCGGATTTCGCGGCTCATCACGCGCATCAACTGACGGCGCAACTGCGGCAATTGCAGGGCCAGTTCGTCGAGGCGTTCGAAGGGGATTTCGCAAACCGAGGTGGTTTCCAGCGCCTGGGCGGACACCGGGTGTTTCTCGGTGTCCATGCCGGACAGGCCGACCAGTTCGCTCGGCAGGTGGAAGCCGGTCAATTGCTCTTCGCCACTGTCGCTCAGGCTGAAGGTCTTGAGGGCGCCGGAGCGTACTGCATAAACGGAATCGAACGTGTCGCCCTGACGGAACAGGAACTCACCCTTTTTCAGCGGGCGGCCGCGTTTAACGATTTCGTCCAGCGCATCCATGTCTTCCAGATTCAGAGAAAGTGGCAGGCAGAGAGGGGCCAGGCTGCAATCCTTGCAATGGGCCTGGTTGTGAGCGCGCAGTTTAACTGGCTCGGACATTTCTTAAATCCTTGTGGGAAAACACACATAAGACGTAAGGGTAACCCACAGGAGGACATTCAGGCCAGTCTGAGGCGACTTTGTCCTACGGCCATAAAGCCGCAGGGCAAGCCGCCGATAAACAGGTATCAGCACGCATACAAGGAACGACTCGATGACCGCTATTGGTACGCTGGGCCCCGGTAGCAGCGACGTTGCGGCATTGCCGGAGACGTTTAAAGCTGCTTCAGGCAATACACGCGAAGACGGCTTGAACGAGGAGGCAACCCCGACCTTGGTCGAAGGCGTCAAAGTGTCGCTGTCCGGAGCCTCCATCGAGAAATCCGCGAGTGCGGGTGGCGATAATCGCGACATCGAAGAAAGCGGTTTGCCCGAGAACATCCAGCAATTGCTGAAGATGATCCGCAAACTGCAAAAAGAGATTGCCGAGAAAAAGGCGCAGATCGAAAAAATCATGGCCGACAAGCGCCTTTCCAACGAAGAAAAAATCATCAAGGTTGCCAGCCTGCGTGGCGCCATTGCTGCGTTGAACACCGGTTTGATCACCGCCAATCTGGCTTTGTCGAAAGTGGTGGGCCAGTCGGGTCTGACGTCCGAGCAAAACATGCAAGTCGGTTCATTGCTGATGAAAAACTAAATCACCCGCGAGAAACGCTGACGGTTCTGTTGCTCCAGATACGCGTCGAACACCATGCACACCGAGCGCACCAGCAGGCGTCCGGCGGGCAATACTTCGATCCGCTCGCGATCCAGTGTGATCAGGCCATCGCTGGCCATGCCTTGCAGTTGCGGCCACAGCGCGCCGAAATAACCTTGAAAGTCGATATTGAACATCTGCTCGATCTCGGCAAATTCCAGGCTGAAATTGCAGATCAGTTGTTGAATCACTGCCCGCCGCAGTCGGTCGTCGGTATTGCACACCAGGCCACGGCTGGTCGCCAATTGCGCGGCGGCGAGGGTGTTCTGGTATTCGTTGAGGTCGCTGCTGTTCTGGCAGTACAGATCACCGATCTGGCTGATCGCGGAGACCCCCAGACCAATCAAATCGCAATGACCGTGGGTGGTGTAGCCCTGGAAGTTGCGTTGCAGCGTTTCTTCTTCCTGGGCAATCGCCAGTTCATCGTCGGGCAGGGCGAAGTGGTCCATGCCGATATAGCGGTAACCGGCGGCGGTGAGTTGCTCGATGGTGCGCTGGAGCATTTCCAGCTTCTGCGTCGGGCTCGGCAGTTCGTTGCCGTTGATCCGCCGCTGGGGCATGAAGCGTTCAGGCAAGTGCGCGTAGTTGAACACCGAGAGGCGATCCGGTTGCAGGCTGATAACTTCCTCGACGGTGCGCGCGAAGTTGTCTGGCGTCTGCTTGGGCAAACCATAGATCAGGTCGATATTGATCGAGCGAAATTGCAGAGTGCGCGCCGCGTCGATCACCGCGCGGGTTTCTTCCAGGCTTTGCAGGCGATTGACCGCGCGTTGCACCGCCGGGTCGAGGTCTTGCAGACCGATACTGACGCGGTTGAAACCGAGTTCGCGCAGCAGGCCCATGGTCGACCAGTCGGCCTCGCGCGGGTCGATTTCGATGCCGTAATCGCCAGAGTCGTCATCCAGCAGATTGAAGTGTTTGCGCAGGTGCGCCATCAACTGACGCAGTTCGTCGTGGCTGAGAAAGGTCGGGGTGCCGCCGCCAAAGTGCAGTTGCTCGACTTTCTGCGCGGGGTCGAGGTGGCAGGCGATCAGCTGGATTTCCTGCTCCAGGCGTTGCAGATACGGCAGTGCGCGGCCGCGATCTTTGGTGATGACCTTGTTGCAGGCACAGTAGTAGCAAATGTTCGCGCAGAACGGCACGTGCACATACAGCGACAACGGGCGCAGGGCTTTGCGGCTGTCGCGCAGGGCATGGAACAGGTCGAAAGTGCCGACCTGACTGTTGAATTGCACGGCCGTCGGATACGAGGTGTAACGCGGCCCCGCCAGGTCGTAGCGGCGGATCAGATCAGAGTCCCAACGAATGGCGTCGAGCATGCGGGCATTCCCCCGGATAGGCTGGCAGTGTGGCGAGTCTATCGGGGTGCGGCGATGGGGCTGTTGATTTGCATCAACGGGGAGAGGTGTGTTGGTCATGCAGGCCTCTTCGCGAGCAGGCTCGCTCCCACATTTGATCGGTGCCGCAACACAAATCTCCTGTGGGAGCGAGCCTCCTCGCGAAGGCCGCACCGCCGATCTAATGGCCCATCAACCAATGCTGATGCGGGCCGGGCAGGGTCCAGATGCCGAAGAGGATCACCAGCAATCCACCGGTCATCCGCACGCTGCGTTTGCGCAGCAGCGCGGTGACTCGCTCGGCGGCCAGGCCGGTGGCGAGCAAAACCGGCCAGGTGCCGAAGCCAAACGCGAGCATCAGCAACGCACTGTCCAGCGCATTGCCCTGGCTCGCCGACCACAGCAGCGTGCTGTAAACCAATCCGCACGGCAGCCAGCCCCACAACGCGCCAAGCAATAGCGCGCGGGGCAGGCTCGACACCGGCAGCAAACGGTTGGCCACCGGTTGGATGTAGCGCCACAAACCGCGCCCTAGGCTTTCGATGCGCGTCAGGCCGCTCCACCAGCCGGCCAGATACAAGCCCATGGCAATCAACAGCAGCCCGGCCAGCACGCGCATGAACAGCGCGGCGGGGCTGTTGGCCACCGCCCAGCCAGCAAGGCCGATCAGCAATCCGGCGGTGGCATAACTGAGAATTCGCCCAAGGTTGTACGCCAGCAGCAAACGAAAGCGCCGACTGCGTTGTTCCTTGGGAATCGCCAATGTCAGCGCGCCCATCAAGCCGCCGCACATCCCCAGGCAATGCCCGCCGCCGAGCAGGCCGAGGATCAGCGCCGACACCAGCAGTGGCGCCAGTTCAAGCATGGGGTGGCGCCTTGTCGTCCGGTTTGTTCGCGTTGGCTTCGTCGACGGCTGCAGTGTGGTTCGGGTCCTGGTCGTCGAACAGGATGCTGTGGGCCGGGCCGTCGAGATCGTCGTACTGGCCGCTGTCCACCGCCCAGAAAAAAATGTACACGGCGATGGCCACGATCAGCAGGGCGGCCGGGATCATCACGTAGAGAGCTGGCATCTGTACTCCATGCCCGCGCGGCTCAGGCCGGCAGCGGGCGGGTTTCTGACGAAGTGCGGGCAGCCGGCGCGCTCGGCAGACGAGTCAGGCGCAGGGCGTTGAGCACCACGGTCAACGAACTGATCGACATGCCGACGGCGGCCCACACCGGAGTGATCCAGCCGAGGGCGGCGAACGGCAACATGAGGCCATTGTACAGCGCCGCCCACAGCAGGTTCTCGATGATTACCCGACGGGTACGCCGCGCCAAGGTGAAGGCTTGTACCAGTGCGTCGAGGCGATTGGACAGCAGCACGGCGTCGGCGCTGGTTTTTGCCAGATCAGTGGCCGATCCCATCGCCACGCTGATGTCGGCTGCAGCCAGCACGGGCACGTCGTTGACGCCGTCGCCAAGCATCAGCACCTTGCGACCTTCCTTGTGCAACTGTTGCAGCACTTGCAGCTTGTCATCCGGGCGCAGGCCGCCACGGGCCTCGTCAATGCCCAGTTCAGCTGCAACGCTGGCGACCATCGGCGAGCTGTCGCCGGACAGCAGCAAGGTGCGCCAGCCACGGGCCTTGCACGCAGCGAGCAGGGCGGGCGCATCGTCGCGCAAGCGGTCATCGAGAACAAACCACGCCAGCGGCCCCGAGCTGTCACCGAGCAGCAACCATTGGCCCGCCTCGTCCGGCAGTGTTGGCAAAGGCGAGCCGCTGAGGGCGCAGACGAATTCCGCCTGACCGATACGCAAGCGCTGTTCGCCGACCAAACCTTCCAGGCCCAGGGCAGGCGTGCTGTGGACTTCTTCAGCCGCCAGCGGTGCACGGCCGAAGGCTCGGGCAATCGGGTGCTCCGAGCGATTTTCCAGAGCGGCGGCGAGGCTCAAACACTGATCGCTGTCCAGCGCACCGAGCGGCCGGATCGAGCGCAGCACCAGTCGGCCCTCGGTGAGGGTGCCGGTCTTGTCGAAAATCACCGTGTCGATCTGGTTCAAACCCTCCAGCACATGACCACGGGTCAACAGCAAGCCGAGTTTGTGCAGGGTGCCGGTTGCGGCGGTAAGCGCCGTCGGCGTCGCCAGCGACAGTGCGCAAGGGCAGGTCGCAACCAGCATGGCGAGGACGATCCAGAACGCGCGCGACGAATCCAGCTCCCACCACAGCAGTCCGATGGCGGCCGCGGCGATCAGCGACAACAGCAGGAACCATTGCGCCGCGCGGTCGGCGATTTCCGCCAGGCGCGGTTTCTCCGCCTGGGCACGGTCGAGCAGGCGGACGATGGCCGACAAGCGTGTTTCCTGGCCTAGCGCCAGCACTTCCACGGTGAGGGCGCCTTCAACGTTCAGCGTGCCCGCCGTGACGGCATCGCCCAAGGTACGCGGCTGCGGCAGGTATTCGCCGGTCAGCAGCGACTCATCGATGCTCGACTGACCGTCGAGGATCTTGCCGTCCGCCGGCAGGATCGAGCCCGCTTGCACCAGAATTCGATCGCCCAGGCGCAATTCGCTGAGCAGGATGCGTTCGCTCTGACCTTCTGCATCAAGGCGCAGACACGAGGCCGGCAGCAAATTGACCAGTTGCGCCGTGGCGGCGGCGGTGCGTTCACGCGCGCGACGTTCCAGATAGCGCCCAGCGAGCAGGAATAGGGCAAACATGCCGACCGCGTCGAAATACAATTCGCCGACGCCGGTGATCGATGTCCAGATCCCTGCGATGTAGGCGCTGCCGATGGCCAGCGATACCGAGACATCCATGGTCAGATGCCGTGTGCGCAAATCGCGCATCGCTCCTTTGAAGAACGGCGCGCAACTGTAGAACACGATCGGTGTGGTCAGAAACAACGCGACCCAGCGCAGGATTGTGTGCAGCTCGGGACTGAGATCGATGTTGAATTCCGGCCATGTCGCCATGGTTGCCATCATCGCCTGGAACCACAGCAGCCCGGCCACGCCGAGTTGGCGCAGGGCGAGACGATTTTCACTGGCCAACTGTTCGCTGGCGCGGTCGGCCTGATAGGGGTGCGCGGCGTAACCGATGTGGCGCAGTTCGGCGAGGATCTGGCTCAGCGGCACTTGCGCGTCGGCCCAGCGTACGTGCAAACGATGGTTGGACAGGTTCAGCCGTGCTTCGGCGACGGCGGGCAGCGTGCGCAGGTGTTTTTCGATCAGCCAGCCACACGCGGCGCAGCTGATGCCTTCCATCAACAGCGTGGTTTCGGCGAGGTCGCCTTCATGGCGGACGAAAGGTTTTTGCACATCGGCGCGGTCGTACAGCGCCAGTTCATCAACCAGTTGCACGGGCAGCGCTTCGGGGTTGGCCGACGCTTCGCTGCGATGCTGGTAATAGCTTTGCAGCCCACCAGCGACGATGGCCTCGGCCACGGCCTGACAGCCGGGGCAGCAGAACTCGCGGGACTCCCCGAGGACGACAGCGGTAAAGCGGCTGCCGGACGGGACGGGCAGGGCGCAGTGGTAGCAGGGGAGTGGGGTGGTCATGGCATCGTCGAGGGGCTGAGCCCTTGTTTTGGGGTTGTCCGCTTGCCCTCACCCCAGCCCTCTCCCGGAGGGAGAGGGAGCCGATCGATGTGGGCCGGAAAAACAGCGGCAGTCACCGATATCGTCACTGCCATGCACAAGGCATGCAAGCGCCCGAAATCAGTCCCCTCTCCCTCCGGGAGAGGGTTAGGGTGAGGGGCTTTTGATGTTGACTCACTTTTTCAAGTCTTCGGCGCCTTGCAGCGGTTCGTCACCGAGCAGCAGATCCTTGTCATGGCTCACCAGCTCTTCTTCGAACATGCGCCAGACGTGGTCATCCTGACTGCCGAGCAATTCGACAAAACGACGACCTTCGACTTTATCGCCGAGTTGACCGATATAGCGACCGGCTTCGGTTTCGCTGCGGGTCAGGACGATCTTGCGATCCTTCTCCGGTTGGGTCGGCGAGATCAGATTCAGTTCCAGGGTCTTCGGCTGGCTGGCGCCGCTCAAGCGCAGATCGACTTCGCCGGTCACGTCATCCAGATGCACGTTGGCGCGCATCTTCAGGTTCTGCGCGAGCAACTCGCGATCCAGCGAACGGTTGATGCCTTTGCCGGCCTCGTAGTAGTTGTCATTGACCAGGTTGTCCGGGTTGTTCACCGCGATGGTTACCATCGACAAGGTCAGCGTCACCGAGCAGGCCAGAATCCCGATGATGATCCATGGCCAAAGGTGCTTGTACCAGGGGCTTGCGGCGTTTGCTGCGGGCATGTTCAGTTCTCTCAACGGATTTGTGGGCCGATGAATCGGCTCTTGGCTTCAACGTGGACGCTGTCGTCATCGGCATCCTTGAGGATGAATTTCACCTCGTTGGTGCTCGATGGCAGCTGTTCCGGTGCGCTCGACAGTTCGACCGGCATGCTGACTATGTCGCCGGCCGCGACCTTGATCTCGCGCTTGCCTTGCAGGCGCAGATCCGGCAAACCGCCAGCTTCCAGCAGGTAAGTGTGGTCGCGCTGGTCTTTGTTCATGATTTTCAGGCTGTAGACGTTCTCGATCCGGCCTTCGGCGTTTTCGCGGTACAGCACACGGTCCTTGCTGACGTCGAAACCAACCAGCGAGCGCATGAAGAACGCGGTCACCAGCAGGCTGATCATCGCTAGCAACACGATGGCGTAGCCGATCAGGCGTGGCCGCAGTTTATGGGTTTTCTGCCCGGACAGGTTGTGCTCGGTGGTGTAGCTGATCAGGCCGCGCGGGTAGTCCATCTTGTCCATGATGCTGTCGCAGGCATCAATACACGCGGCGCAGCCAATGCACTCGATCTGCAGGCCGTCGCGGATGTCGATGCCGGTCGGGCAGACCTGCACGCACATCGTGCAATCGATGCAGTCGCCCAGTCCCAGGGCCTTGTAGTCGACGCCTTTCTTGCGCGGGCCACGGCTTTCCCCGCGACGTGGATCGTAGGAAACGATCAGCGTGTCTTTGTCGAACATCACGCTCTGGAAGCGCGCATACGGGCACATGTAAATGCACACCTGCTCGCGTAACCAACCGGCGTTGCCGTAGGTGGCGAGGGTGAAGAAACCGACCCAGAAGTACGACCAGCCATCGGCCTGGCCGGTGAAGAATTCGATCACCAGTTCGCGGATCGGCGAGAAGTAGCCGACGAAGGTCATGCCGGTGACGAAACCGATCAGCAACCACAGCGCGTGTTTGGCGAATTTGCGTGCAAACTTGTTGGCGCTCATCGGCGCCTTGTCGAGCTTGATGCGGTGGTTGCGGTCGCCTTCGGTGACCTTCTCGCACCACATGAAAATCCATGTCCACACGCTTTGCGGGCAGGTGTAACCGCACCAGACTCGGCCGGCATACACCGTGATGAAGAACAGGCCGAAGGCGGCGATGATCAATAGACCCGAAAGCAGAATGAAATCCTGTGGCCAGAAGGTCGCGCCGAAGATGAAGAACTTGCGCTCGGGCAAATTCCACCACACCGCTTGATGGCCGCCCCAGTTCAGCCACACCGTACCGAAATACAACAGGAACAATGCCGCGCCGCCCATCATCCGCAGATTGCGGAACAGGCCGGTGAAAGCGCGGGTGTAGATTTTTTCTCGAGAGGCGTAAAGGTCAACGCTGTTGTTCGCGTTTTTGCTCGGTGGTGTGACGTCGTGTACCGGAATCTGGTTGCTCATCATTGCATCCCACGGCAGTGGAAAAATGCCTCGGTCGATACGTGCCAACCGCGGTCAAAAAGGAGTGTTGCAGTGGCGCAATGATACGCCTGTCGCTCTAACTCAAGGGTGCGACCTTTGGTCGCGTTGGGTAAAAAACCCGAATGGTGTAGCGAATGTAACAAAGCATGATGCAGGTCAATTGACTTGTAGAGTATGGACAGTTTTGCCGTGACGGCTAATTCATTGTTTCCATGGGTGAAGCGGTGTGACGCCGCTGGCTTGGATGGCAGAAATTAACCTTCGTGGGGCGATGACGCTTTTGGCCCCGGCGATATCATTTTTGTCAGCCTGGGGTCTACGCCGTTCGGCAATAGCCTCGGTAACGAGCCAATACGTTCAGGACGTTCGGTGAATCATCACGGCGCGCTCGGTCTCGAACTCGACGTCTGCCGCTTCAGGCATGACCAACAAGTCGACGATACTCGTATGGGTGTCGGTCAGTTTCCGGTACTCGCCTTTTAATCGACGGTTTGATTGCATTCGTTACAGACCTGGATCAGTTGAAACCTCTACAGTAATTACCGGTTGGTCAACTATCGCGGCAGAGTGTTTCTGTGGGGTTGGTAACTGATTAAATACAGGAAATATAAGTTATTAATATTTGCGCTGTGTGAAGTTTGTTTAGTTAGGCATTTGTTGTAGTTTGTTTTTGCCGGATAAGTGTTTTCTGGCGCTGCGATGTTTAATCTTGAGAAGGAACTCTTATGTTGTATCTGAAATGGCTGCAACGCTGTGCGCTAGTGTTTTGTTTTTTTGTGGCAACGGCTCATGCGCAAGACAGTGCATATTCCCCACGTCAATTAGTCTTTACCTCGGACCCACAATTTCCATGGACCGAGAACTCGGATAGCGGCGTGGAGGAATCAGCCTCGGAGCGTGACAAGCGCTCGCGCTGGCTGATTGAAACCCAGTACGCGGATGTGGCCGCTTACCGGAAAAACTTCAATCAGCATGTCGAGCGGATCCCGGTGATGATCAATGGCGATATGACGGCCTTCGGTCACGGCGGACAACGCTCCACCATCCAGTCGATTCTGGAAAAACAACTGGGTGGCGTTTACGACTACGGTCTGGGTAATCATGACTACGACAACAATATCGATGACTGCAGCTTTCCGGAAAATAACTGTGCTGCCGGCAGTATCTCGGATTTGAAAGAGCGGTATTGGGGCAAGGTCCGTACCTTTGACCTGGCATTGAGAGATGCGAACGGCAGAAAAACATTCTATGGCAGTCTTGCTTATTCAAAAACCTATGGTGATGTGCATCTGGTGCAATTGAATAACGAACCGACCTACGCAGTGAAATTCTCTTCCGGGTTTCCCTTGTTTAAAGTCGATTACGAAATAACGCATGCGCTGGATTGGCTCGAGCGTGATCTGAAAGTTGCTCGTGATAACGGCAGGATCATTATTCTGAATATGCACAAGCCCAATGGCTGGGTCGGTAGCAGAGAGCAGATCGACCGATTCAAGTCGATCATAAAGAAATACGCAGTGACCGCCGTATTCGCCGGGCACTTGCACACGCGTCCGGGGTTCTTCTATTCCGCTTATCAGAACTTCGGCGATGTTCCGGTCTACCTCAGTGGCGGGGCATCCAATCAGACCTATCTGATGGCTGAGATTGCCGATGATCGCAAGACGATGAAGGTGCATCAGGTTAACAAGAACAATTGGCTGAACCGCCAGCTGATTGATGCCGTCAACGTACAGTATTGATCGGGCCTGATAAAAAAAGGCCCCGCCAATTCTCATTGGCGGGGCCTTTTTTGCTGCAAGCGCCGGCGTTACTCGGCGTTCGCTTCCGGTGCTTTTTCACCGTGGGACAGGCTGTAAACATACGCCGCCAGCAGGTGCACCTTGTCGTTGCCTTGCAGTTGTTCCTGCGCTGGCATCTGGCCCTGACGGCCGTAACGGATGGTCTGTTGCAGTTGCGCAAAGCTTGAACCGTAGATGAACGCGCCCGGGTGGGTCAGGTTCGGCGCGCCCATGGCGGGGGTGCCTTTGCCTTCTGGACCGTGGCAGGCCACGCAGTTGGCGGCGAACAGTTTTCCGCCGTTTTCCGGGTCAGCCTTGGTGTCTTCCGGCAGTTTACGGCCATCGAGTTTGGTCACGACGAATGCAGCGACGTCGGCCACGCCTTGCTCACCGATCACTTCAGCCCAGGCCGGCATCACCGCGTGACGACCGCCCATGATGGTGGTCTTGATGGTTTCCGGTTCGCCGCCCCAGCGCCAGTCAGCGTCGGTCAGGTTAGGGAAGCCGTAAGCACCCTTGGCGTCGGAACCGTGGCACACCGAACAGTTGGAGGCGAACAGGCGGCCACCCATTTTCAGTGCTTGCGGATCCTTGGCGACTTCTTCGATTGGCATCGCGGCGAACTTGGCGAAGATCGGACCAAACTTGGCGTCCGAACGAGCCATTTCCTTTTCCCACTCGTGCACGCCGGTCCAGCCCGTCTGGCCGTTGGCGAACGCGGTCTGCTTGTCGTTATCGAGGTAGTTATAGCCCGGCAGCAGACCTTTCCAGTTGCCCAGGCCAGGGTACAAAACCAGATAACCCAGTGCGAACACGATGGTGCCCACGAACAGCATGAACCACCATTTCGGCAGTGGGTTGTCGTACTCCTCGATCCCGTCGAAGGAGTGCCCGACCGTCTCGTCCGTCTGTTCGCTGCGCTGGCCCTTGCGGGTCGACAACAGCAGCCAGGTCAGGGCGAAGATCGTACCGAGACTGAGGACTGTGACGTACAGACTCCAGAATGTAGTCATTCTTTGTTACTCCTAGAAGCTTGCTCGACGTGCTTGATGGCTTCGGGATCATCCGCAAAAGGCAACAAGGTCGCGTCTTCAAACTCCGACTTGCGCTTGGGGCTGAACACCCACAACGCCAGACCGATGAAAGCCACCATCACAACAACGGTGCCCAGGCCACGAATCATCCCGATATCCATCCAGATCACCGTTTGCTTTTGATGATGGTGCCCAGGCCTTGCAGATAGGCCACCAGCGCGTCCATTTCGGTTTTGCCCTTCACGGCGTCCTTGGCCCCGGCGATGTCTTCGTCGGTGTAAGGAACGCCGAGCGTGCGCAACACTTCCATTTTCTTGGCCGTGTCTTTGCCGTCGAGCTTGTTTTCCACGAGGAACGGGTAAGCCGGCATCTTCGACTCAGGCACCACGTTGCGCGGGTTGTACAAGTGCGCACGATGCCAGTCATCGGAGTAACGACCGCCCACTCGGGCCAGGTCCGGCCCGGTACGCTTGGAACCCCACAGGAACGGGTGATCCCAGACGCTTTCACCGGCAACCGAGTAGTGGCCATAGCGTTCGGTTTCAGCACGGAACGGACGGATCATCTGCGAGTGGCAGCCGACACAGCCGTTGGCGATGTAAACGTCGCGGCCTTCCAGTTCCAGCGCCGAACGCGGCTTCATGCCTTCGACCGGCTTGTTGGTGACATCTTGGAAAAACAGCGGAACGATTTGGGTCAGGCCGCCAACGCTGACGGCGATGACCATGAAGAAGGCCAGCAGGCCAATATTCTTCTCGACAGCTTCATGCTTCATCAGTGAGCTCCAACGACAGCGATCTGGGCGGCGGCTTCGGCTTCAGCCGAATTCGAGGCGAGCACGGTGCGACAGACGTTGTAAGCCATCAGGAACATGCCGCTGGCAAAGAATGCACCGCCCAAGGCACGAACGATGTAGCCCGGGTGGCTGGCTTGCAACGCTTCAACGAACGAGTAGGTGAGGGTGCCGTCGTCGTTGATTGCACGCCACATCAGGCCCTGAGTGATGCCGTTGACCCACATCGAGGCGATGTAGAGCACGGTGCCGATGGTCGCGAGCCAGAAGTGCGCGTTGATCAGGCCGACACTGTGCATCTGCGCACGGCCGAACAGTTTCGGGATCATGTGGTAGATCGCGCCGATCGAGATCATCGCTACCCAGCCGAGCGCGCCGGCGTGTACGTGGCCGATGGTCCAGTCGGTGTAGTGCGAGAGCGAGTTGACGGTCTTGATCGCCATCATCGGACCTTCAAAGGTCGACATGCCGTAGAACGCCAGCGAGACCACAAGGAAGCGCAGGATCGGGTCGGTGCGCAGCTTATGCCAGGCGCCCGACAGGGTCATCATGCCGTTGATCATGCCGCCCCAGCTTGGCGCCAGCAGGATGATCGACATGGCCATGCCCAGCGATTGCGCCCAGTCCGGCAGCGCGGTGTAGTGCAGGTGGTGCGGGCCGGCCCAGATGTACAGGGTGATCAGTGCCCAGAAGTGCACGATCGACAGGCGATAGGAGTAGATCGGACGTTCGGCCTGCTTCGGCACGAAGTAGTACATCATCCCCAGGAAGCCAGTGGTCAGGAAGAAGCCCACTGCGTTGTGGCCGTACCACCATTGAATCATCGCGTCGGTCGCGCCCGCGTAGGCGGAGTAGGACTTGAAGAAGCTCACCGGCAAGGAGGCATGGTTGACGATGTGCAACATCGCGGTCACGACGATGAACGCGCCGTAGAACCAGTTACCCACGTAGATGTGCTTGGTCTTGCGCTTGGTAATGGTGCCGAAGAACACCAGACCGTAGGTGACCCAGACAATGGCCAGCAGAATGGCGAGCGGCCATTCCAGTTCCGCGTATTCCTTGGTGGTGGTGTAACCCAGCGGCAAGGTAATGATCGCGCCGACGATTACCGCTTGCCAGCCCCAGAAGGTGAAGGCTGCGAGGCTGTCGGATATCAGTCGCGTCTGGCAGGTTCGCTGCACGACATAGTAGGAAGTGGCAAATAGTGCACAACCACCAAAGGCGAAAATCACCAGGTTTGTGTGCAACGGGCGCAGGCGTCCAAAGCTCGTCCACGGCAGACCGAAGTTCAATTCCGGCCAGACCAGTTGCGAGGCGATGAAGACACCGAGCCCCATGCCAAGGATCCCCCAGACCACCGTCATGATGGCGAACTGGCGGACTACCTTATAGTTATAAGCAGTCGGACTGATTGCTGTGCTCATTCTAAGGTTCCACGGTTTGGGTGTTTTATTAGGATTAAAATCGGCCGCAAGTATGCAGAGAGCAGGGGGTCATTGCAACGCGCCATGACCTGGGTCAATGCTTTCCAACGCTGATTCTGCGGCCTTTCCATGCGCCGCGTAAGGTCAAAATTGGCCTCGGACAAAATGTCGCAGCGGACGAAAAAAGCGAGGGGTTCAGGTCACTTGTAACTGGGTGTGTTCCAACAGCCGGTTCGGCTGATGAACGGCAATCGGCGCGACAGCCGGTATCTACCGGCCTTTGCGGCGAGTCTGTCAGCCGATTCGACGAACACATCGCTCAGGGGCAACCTGGAACCGGCACGAGCCAGTCCGCATCGAGCAAGCGTAGACCCGAATCAGAGGAACCGAAAGGAGAGGGTGTGACGGGGTGCGACAATGCGTCGCAAAGGGGCGGGATGCTGCCGCACCGAGAATGGTGCGGCAGCGTTGTACACAGTGATTACTGTTTGTTGTCTTCAGTAATAAGCTTTTCTGTATTCAATCCGTGCGACAGGCTGTACACATATGCGGCCAGCAATTGCACTTTATCGTTGCCCAGCAGCTCGTTCTGTGCCGGCATGTGGCCTTGACGGCCATGGCGAATGGTCTGCTCAAGCTGCGTCAGGCTGGTGCCATAGATAAATCCGGCCGGGTGCGTCAGATTCGGCGCACCCATGGCTTCAGTGCCGTGGCCGGTTGCCCCATGACAGGCTACGCAAGTGGTGCTGAACGCCTGCTGTCCCGCTTGCAGATCAGCCTTGCTGTCCGCTGGCAGCGGCAGGCCGGCCAGTTCGTGACGCACGTAAGCGGCGACGTTCTTCACCCCGGCCTCACCGAGCACTTCGCCCCAGGCCGGCATCGCCGCCATCCGTCCACCCATGATGGTGGTCTTGATGGTGTCGGCGTCGCCGCCCCAGCGCCAATCGCTGTCGGCGAGGTTAGGGAAACCGAACGCGCCTTTGGCATCCGAGCCGTGGCACACCGAGCAGTTGGAGGCGAACAGACGCCCACCCATTTTCAGCGCCTGCGGATCCTTCGCCACTTCTTCCAGCGGCATGGCGGCGAATTTGGCGAAGATCGGTCCGAACCTGGCGTCAGCCTTGCTCATTTCCTTTTCCCACTCGTGGACGCCGGTCCAGCCGTCCTCGTAGCCGGGCAGGATGCCTTTCCAGTTGCCCAGGCCCGGATAGAGGATCAGATAGCCCACGGAAAACACCAGCGTGCCGGCGAACAGCATGAACCACCACTGCGGCAGCGGGTTGTCGTACTCCTCGATGCCGTCGAAGCTGTGGCCCATGGTCTGGTCGACGCTGCCCTTGGTCTCGCCCCGACGCGTGCCGACCAGCAGCCAGGTCAGGCCGATCAGGCTGCCGATGGTCAGTACGCAGATCCACGTACTCCAGAAGGTGGTCATGGCCGGGTACTCCTTGGTTCAGATGCTGGGGTTGTGTCGGGTAGCGGTTCGTCGGCGAATGGCAGCAATCGCGCTTCGGCGAACTCCGGGGTGCGCTTGCGGTTGAACACCCACAATGTCAAACCGACGAAAGCGACGAACACCACGACCGTGCCGAGGCCGCGAATCAGGCCTGCACTCATTTCAATGACCATGGCTCACCTCTTGCTCTTGATCGCAGTGCCAAGCACTTGCAGGTAGGAGACCAGGGCGTCCATTTCGGTCTTGCCCTTGAGGCTGGCCACTGCGCCGGCGATGTCGTCGTCGGTGTAAGGCACGCCGAGGGTGCGCATGGTCTTGAGCTTGGTTTCGGTGTGGCTGCTGTCGACCGCTTGCGTGACCAGCCATGGGTAGGCCGGCATTTTCGACTCAGGCACGACGTTGCGCGGGTTGTACAAGTGCGCGCGGTGCCAGTCATCCGAGTAACGCGCGCCGACCCGGGCCAGGTCCGGACCGGTGCGCTTGGAGCCCCACAGGAACGGGTGATCCCAGACGCTTTCACCGGCCACCGAGTAGTGCCCGTAACGTTCGGTTTCGGCGCGAAACGGGCGGATCATCTGCGAGTGGCAGCCGACGCAGCCTTCGCGAATGTAGATGTCGCGGCCTTCCAATTGCAGCGCGGTGTAGGGCTTCATGCCTTCCACCGGTTTGTTGGTGACGTCCTGGAAGAACAGCGGGACGATCTGGGTCAGGCCGCCGATGCTCACGGCAAACACCATGAGCAACATCAACAGGCCGACGTTCTTTTCAATCGTTTCGTGTTTCATGGCGGACTCCTCAGGCCATCTGCGCGGCAGCGACGACGTCAGCAGGCTGCGAGGCCCGCACGGTGCGCCAGGTGTTGTAAGCCATCAGGAACATGCCGCTGAGGAAGATCGCCCCACCAATCAGCCGCACGACAAAACCAGGATGGCTGGCCACCAGGGTTTCGACGAAGGAGTAGGTCAGCGTGCCGTCCTCGTTCACGGCGCGCCACATCAGGCCCTGGGCGATGCCGTTGACCCACATCGAGGCGATGTAGAGCACGGTGCCGATGGTCGCGAGCCAGAAATGCGCGTTGATCAAGCCGACGCTGTGCATCTGCGCTTTGCCGAAGATTTTCGGGATCATGTGATACAGCGCGCCGATGGAAATCATCGCCACCCAGCCGAGCGCGCCGGCGTGAACGTGGCCGATGGTCCAGTCGGTGTAGTGGGAGAGGGCGTTGACCGTCTTGATCGCCATCATCGGACCTTCAAAGGTCGACATGCCGTAGAACGCCAGCGAGACCACGAGGAAGCGCAGGATCGGGTCGCTGCGCAACTTATGCCAGGCGCCCGAGAGGGTCATCATGCCGTTGATCATGCCGCCCCAGCTCGGTGCCAGCAGTACCAGCGACATCACCATACCCAACGACTGCGCCCAGTCCGGCAGCGCGGTGTAGTGCAAGTGGTGCGGGCCGGCCCAGATGTACAGCGTGATCAGTGCCCAGAAGTGCACGATCGACAGGCGATACGAATACACCGGACGCTCGGCCTGTTTCGGCACGAAGTAGTACATCATCCCGAGGAAACCGGCGGTGAGAAAAAAGCCTACGGCGTTGTGGCCGTACCACCACTGCACCATCGCGTCGGTTGCACCGGCGTACACCGAGTAGGACTTGGTGAAACTCACCGGCAACTCAAGGTTGTTGACGATGTGCAAAATCGCCACGGTGATGATGAACGCGCCGAAGAACCAGTTGCCCACATAAATGTGCTTGGTCTTGCGCTGCATGATCGTGCCGAAGAACACGATCGCGTAGGCGACCCAGACGATGGTGATCAGGATATCGATCGGCCATTCCAGCTCGGCGTATTCCTTGGAGCTGGTGTAACCCAGTGGCAGGCTGATTGCCGCCAGCAGGATCACCAGTTGCCAGCCCCAGAAGCAGAACGCGGCGATTTTCGGCGCAAACAATTGGGTCTGGCAGGTGCGCTGTACCGAGTAAAAGGAACTGGCGAACAGGGCGCAGCCGCCGAACGCGAAGATCACCGCGTTGGTGTGCAGCGGGCGCAGGCGGCCGAAGCTGGTCCACGGCAAATTGAAGTTGAGTTCGGGCCAGACCAATTGGGCCGCGAGAAAAACCCCGAGCCCCATGCCGACGATGCCCCACACCACCGTCATAATGGCGAATTGGCGGACCACCTTGTAGTTGTAGGCGGTACTGATAGAAGTGTTCATGGTTCCCCATCCACGGTTCAGCCGAAGTGAGCGCGCGCACAACACGCGGCGAATCCTTCGTCTGGAGTTATAGGCAGACTAAAAGCGAGGCAAGCATGGACAAACAGCACAAGGCCAGTATTGACGGGGATCAATGGGCGCAGTGCGTGCGTGATCATGGGTGGCTCTGGAACGCCGCCAGTGGTGAGGCTTCGGCGACGTTGATCCTCGCCCACGGTGCTGGTGCGCCGATGGATAGCGACTGGATGAACGATATGGCTGGGCGCCTTGCCGGGCTTGGGGTGAACGTGTTGCGGTTTGAGTTTCCTTACATGGCCCAACGTCGTGTTGATGGCGGTAAACGTCCGCCGAACCCGGCGCCGAAACTGCTTGAGTGCTGGCGTGAGGTGTATGGCTTGGTGCGACGTCATGTCACTGGGGTTTTGGCCATTGGTGGTAAGTCCATGGGTGGGCGGATGGCGAGTCTTTTGGCTGACGAATTGGGCGCCGATGCGCTTGTTTGTCTCGGGTATCCGTTTTATGCGGTTGGGAAACCCGAGAAGCCGCGGGTTGAGCATTTGGCGGGGTTGAATACACGGACTTTGATTGTGCAGGGGGAGCGGGATGCGCTTGGCAACCGTGATGCTGTCGAGGCGTATGCGTTATCGCCGAGTATCAAGGTGTATTGGCTGGTGGCCGGGGATCATGATTTGAAACCGCTCAAGGTTTCCGGGTTTACCCATGAACAGCATTTGGTTAGCGCCGCGCAGAAAGTAGCCGAGTTTCTCAAGGGTTAATCGAGATCCCGAACTGCATAAAGATCGGCTCCCTTTCCCCTCGCCCCCATTGGGGGAGAGGGCTGGGGTGAGGGGGTAGATCTTGAACGTTGCACACTTTTCGATCTGTGTGCATATCCATTGCTGCGGCACCGGCCACTTAGGGTTTCGCCCTGACGGCGACTCACTTTTTTTACAAACGCCTAAAAAAAGTAAGCAAAAAAACGCTTGCTCCTACGTGCGGCCCGCTCGCTGGGGCTCGGGGTTCCTTCGCTGCTGGATCGATCCGGGGGGCATCGCCTACGGTTTGCTGCGCTGCACCTCCTCTCGATGTGTTTGGCTGCGCCAAACGGTCGCTGCGCTCCCACCCCCGGATCAATCCCTCCACTCAGCCTTCCGACGTCGCCCGTGGATCAAGATCAAGAGCTGCAGCCGAGCTAACGCTCATCCTGCGAGTGGTGCGGCTGCGCCGCGAGTTTCATGTAGGAGTTGCCGCAGGCTGCGATCTTCTGATCTCGCTCTTCGTAGGAGCAGAGCTTGCTCGCGAAGGCGGCTTGCCAGCCGATCAATGTCTTACAGACCGCATGCAATCCCTGTGTGAGCTGACCTGCCAGCGATGGCGGCCTACCGGCCGACCAGTCTCTTACTGATGAACCCGGTCCAAATGTGGGAGCGAGCCTGCTCGCGAAGGCGGCCTGACAAACAACATCAAAAAAACAGAGCAACTTCCCGTCTTTTCTGCCCATAAACGCAATCCAGCGAACACGTTTAAGTTACACAACACGTTACGCCACAGGGCCTACAACACCTTGCGCCGTTACCTACGCGTACGCCAGAATCCGCCGGCTTACACGGCTATGAGGCGGGCGGTATGGTTTCCCTGTCACTGAAAATCAGTGATCGGGTTTGGTAGCCCGCTTTAAATTGTCGTTGTCGCGACACCTTCGATGCTGTCTCTTTTTTGAGGTATGGCTTTGTATGGTGGGCATGCGTGGGGCTCCTCTGTGAGCGCCGGGTTTCCCGATTTGACCGGTCTACCAACCTGCGCATGGCCGCCACCCGCCGTTTGGTAGCGAGGGTGATGGCTCCTATTGTTCAAATTGGAGCTTTATCTATGTTCAAAATTACGCCCAACCCACCCAGCACCGATCCAATTCCCCACGACCCCGCGCTCGACTCACAGAAGGTCAAAGAAGCGACCGATCGCGCCCTCGACTACTACCTCAGCCCCGAAGCCCTGGCGGCTCCACCAAGTTCGCCAAAATTTCGCCCCGTCTATCTCGTCGACCCCACGCTGGATGACGAAACCCTACTCGTCGAAGCCAGTGAGTCACTGTCGTTCGCCCATGCCATGGCCGGCAACATCGCCAATTCAATCGGTGGCCCGGAGCGCAAACCGCTGCTGGCGCTGCAACAGGTGATCATGCTCAACGAACTATTGGTCAATCGCCTGCTGGATAAGCGGAAGTTGCCTCAGTAGTTACGGCGCCAGCCCTTGCCCTAACCCTCTCCCAGAAGTAGAGGGGACTGACCGAGGTGCATGTGCGAGGTACGCCGACTTGAGATACCGAGTCGAACTCAAATTCTGAAATGCACAGAGATCGGCTCCCTTTTCCCTAGCCCCCTTGGGGGAGAGGGCTGGGGTGAGGGGGAAGTGTTCACTGACACAACAAAAAACCCGGAAAGCTCTCGCCCTCCGGGTTTTTTGTTATCGCCCAGTTTAATCAGCGGTTAAACCGCTCCACCAACGAGTACTGCGTATTCGCCGTCTTCGTCAGCTCTTCACTCAGCAACGCTGAGTTTTGCGCCTGTTCCGACGTCTGATCCGCCAACTCCGAAATGTTGCTGATGTTGCGGCTGATCTCTTCAGCCACCGCACTTTGCTCTTCGGTGGCTGCGGCGATCTGCGTGGTCATGTCGGTGATGTTGGCCACCGCTTCACTGATGCCGACCAATGCCTGATCCGCTTCCAAGACTCGCGCTACACCTTCTTCCGCCTGACGATGCCCGGCTTCCATGGTTTGCACGGCGCTCGAAGCGGTTTGCTGCAACTTGGCGATCAGGGCGTGAATCTGCCCGGTCGATTCGCTGGTGCGTTGCGCCAGTTGACGAACTTCATCAGCCACCACGGCAAAACCGCGACCCATCTCGCCGGCACGGGCCGCTTCGATGGCGGCGTTGAGCGCGAGCAGGTTGGTCTGGTCGGCGATGCCTTTGATCACGTCGACCACGCCGCCGATTTCGTCGCTGTCCTTGGCCAGTTGCGTCACGGTCAGACCGGTTTCACCGACGACTACGGACAGACGCTGAATGGCTTCGCGGGTTTCGCCTGCGATGTCACGACCGCGACCGGTCAGGCGATTGGCTTCCTGAGTCGCGTCAGCGGTGCGCTGTACGTGGCTCGCCACTTCCTGCGTCGTTGCGGCCATCTGGTTGACGGCGGTGGCGACTTGTTCGGTTTCCACGCGTTGACGTTCCAGGCCGATGGAGCTGTTGTGCGCCAGCGAGTCGGACTGCTTGGCCTGATCGGTCAGGTGTTCGGCGGTGTCCTGCAGACGCGTCAGGCAGGTTTTCAGGCGGGCTTCCTGGCTGAGGATCGACATCTCCAGACGCGCCTGGGCGCCACGGCTGTCGGTGTACATCTGCGCGATCAGCGGGTCGGAGGTGGTCTGTTCGGCCAGACGCAGCAGGCGCTTGAGCCCGCGTTGTTGCCACTGCAGACCCATCAGGCCCAGCGGCACCGAAAGACCTGCCGCCAGAGCAAAGCCCCAATGCGAGTTCAACGTCGCGCCGATCACGAAGCTCAGTTGGCTGACCAGAATGAACGGCAGCCAGTCCTGTAGCACCGGCAGCCATTTGTCGCTGGAAGGGATCGCTGACTTGCCCTGGTTGATGCGTTGGTAGAGCGCTTCGGCACGGCGGATCTGTTCGGCGGTGGGTTTGATCCGCACCGACTCGTAACCGACCACCTGATTGCCCTCGAACACCGGCGTTACATAGGCGTTAACCCAGTAATGGTCACCGGTCTTGCAGCGATTCTTGACAATGCCCATCCATGGCAAGCCTTGTTTCAATGTGCCCCACATGTGCGAAAACACCGCAGCCGGAACGTCTGGGTGACGGACCAGGTTGTGCGGCGCACGGATCAGTTCTTCTCGCGAAAACCCGCTGATCTCAACGAAAGCGTCGTTGCAGTAGGTGATCACGCCCTTGGCGTCGGTTGTGGAAATCAACCGTTGCTGAGCCGGGAAAGTCCGTTCGCGTTGTGTGATGGGCTGGTTATTACGCATGGTTTTTCAATCCGCAAGGCTTTGAAAGGTTGTCGGCGGTGTCAGCTTTTTATTGAAATTTTTTTTCAGATTTAAGAATGCCGTCGCAAAACGGTCATTGCTTCAGCCCGCGAGCATCGGATAAGTGAACAGGCCGAAGTGCAGCAGATTGAGCCCGAAATGCGTGGCGATCGCCGCACCCAGTCCGCCAAAACGGTAGGCCAGACCATAGCTGACCCCCGCCAGCCCCGCCAGCAACACCCAGGTCCAGCCTGCACCCGCGTGCACCAATGCGAACAGCGATGAGGCCAGCAACAGCGCCAGGTTGTCGCCGTAGGGCAGGTGCTTGAAGCGTCGCATCAGGCCGCCCTGTATATAGCCGCGAAACAGTGCTTCCTCGACCAGTGTCACCAGCAGCAGGTTGTTCAGCACCCACAGCCAGGCCTGATCCGGCCACTTCGGCGCCCACTCGATCACCCCCAGCAACATCGCGCCACCGAGGGCCAGAATCACGCTCAAGGTCAGGGCGAGGGCGGTGGCGTACACGGTCAGTCGCAACGAGCGCCGCATGACAATCCACGGACAGACCAGCAACAGCCAGAAGCCAATCAGCGGTTTGTCCAGGTTCAGGTACATCGCGAACGGCACGGCGTTGTCGGTGAAGCGCTGCGGGTCAATTGCCCGACCATTGAAAAAGCCCGGTAACCAATGCAGAGCCAACGCCACCGCGAGAACGATAAACAGGCCATGACCGAGAAACCGCGCGACCGGGACTTTTTGCAGATGCACGGCGAAACCGGCGAACGCCAGCAGCCCAATGGAGATCAGTGCCAGCCAGCCGAGTTGGCCGTAGCTCAGCGCCAAGCCGTAGCCGAGGCTGAGAAGTGCCAGATAGAGCCATGGCAACGCCTTCATTGAAAATCCCTGTGCAAAATTGTGGAAGGGCTTTCTACACGGGTGAAGGCGTGGGGACAAGTGAAGCTGCGGCGGGAAGTGGGGACGGCACACAAACCCGAAACCACACACGAAACCCATTGTGGGAGCGAGCCTGCTCGCGAAAGCGGTGGGTCAGACAACATTAATGTTGACTGATCCGCCGTCTTCGCGAGCAGGCTCGCTCCCACATGGGATTTATATTTGGCCGGGTGTTTAGCGCAGGTTGAGTTTCGCGGCAGCACGTTCGGTTATTTCCGTGCGCAGTTTCAGCGACGGCGCAGCACGCAAGCGCGCTTCATCGACAATCGCGCTCGGCGCAGTGTCCGGGCTGCCCGAGTCAAACGGTGGCGCCGGCGCATATTCCAATTGCAACTGGATCAATTGCGCCGCGTCGCCATCCACCAACTCAGCCGCCAACACCAAAGCAAAATCGATCCCCGCCGTAATCCCTCCACCGGTAAACAGATTGCCGTCACGCACCACACGATCCTTTACCGCAATCGCGCCCAGCGTCGGCAACAGATCGTGATACGCCCAATGTGTGGTCGCTCGCTTGCCTTGCAACAGGCCCGCCGCACCGAGCACCAGCGATCCGGTGCACACTGAGGTCACGTAACGCGCTTGCGCAGCCTGACGTTTGATGAAATCCAGCGTCTGTTCATCCTCCATCAACGGCCCGACGCCACCACCGCCAGGCACACAGATCACATCCAGATCGGGGCAGTCCTCGAACGTGGTGGTCGGTTTCAGCAGCAGGCCAGTGCTGGCGGTGACCGGCATCAGATCCTTCCAGATCAAATGCACCTGCACGTCCGGCAGTGAGGCGAGCACGTCGTAAGGGCCGGTCAGGTCAAGTTGCTGAACCTGTGGAAACAACAGAAAGCCGATCTGCAACGTCATGGTTTTTTTCTCCATTGAGAGGGGTGGACGGCATCACTGTAGGCGCGTAGCGTTTGGCGCATACGCCAATAACCCCACGAATTACGCCAAATGCCAAAAACCATCCACGTCCTCGCGTTCGCCAATCTGCAACTGCTGGATGTCACCGGCCCGTTGCAGGTGTTCTCCTCGGCCAACGACATTGCCCGTCAGCAAGGCTTGCCTGCGCCTTACGCGCCGACGGTGATCGCCAGCGGCGGCGGGGCGGTGACTTCTTCGGCAGGTTTGGCATTGCTCGCCGAGCCCTTGCCGCAGGAGGCCAGCGATACGCTGATCATCTCTGGCGGCTGGGGCGTTTACGCCGCCGCTGAAGACCCGGCGCTGGTGGACTGGGTGCGCGAGCATGCGACCAAATGTCGACGTGTGGCGTCAGTCTGCACCGGTGCTTTCTTGCTGGCGGCCAGCGGTTGGCTCGACGGTCGTCGGGTCGTCACCCACTGGACGCGCTGCGAGCAACTGGCGCAACAGCATCCGAAGCTGCGTGTCGAACCGAATCCGATCTTCATCAATGACGGCCCAGTGTGGACGTCGGCGGGTGTCACTGCGGGTATCGACCTGGCGCTGGCCATGGTTGAAGACGATCTGGGTCGCGACATGGCACTGGACGTCGCCCGGCAACTGGTGGTGTTCCTCAAGCGTCCGGGCGGGCAGTCGCAGTTCAGCGTGACCCTGTCATTGCAAAAACAAGGCAACCGCTTCGATGATCTGCACGCCTGGATCGCCGAGAACCTCACCCGCGACCTCGGCATTGCGACCCTGGCTGAACAGGCCGGCATGAGCGAACGCAGTTTCGTCCGCCACTACCGCGCCGACACCGGCCAGACCCCGGCGCGGGCGATCGAGTTGATCCGCGTCGAAACCGCCCGCCGTCTGTTGAGCGACACCGGCCTGCCGGTCAAACGGGTCGCGGCCAATTGTGGGTTTGGCAGCGAAGAAACCTTGCGCCGCAGTTTCCTGCGGGCCATTGGCGTGACGCCACAGGCTTACCGGGAGCGGTTTTCGGTCAGCGCCGCAACAGATCCAGCAATGCCTTGAGCGTTTCCTGCGGTGCTTCTTCGGGAATGTTGTGGCCGACACCGGCCAGCACTCGCCGTTCGTACGGGCCGGTGAAGTGCGCAATGTCTTCATCTTCTTCCGGCGCCGGGCCGACACCGTCGTCGGCACCGCACAATGAAATAGTTGGCACGCTAATCGGCGGTTGCCGGATCAACGCGTCTTCCATCCATTGCAGTGCCGGCTCGCCCGGGGCGTACATGAAGCGATGGCGATAGGAGTGAATCACCACGTCGACGAAGTCCGGGTTATCGAAGGTCGGGGCAGTCAGTGGATAACGCTCGGCGTTACGGCTCCAGGTCGGTGACCATAGCTTCCAGAGCAACTCACAGAAACTACGGCGATGCTGAGTCAGGCCTTCCACGCCACGCGGGGTATGAAAATAGTACTGATACCAGAGCCGATGCTCGGTCTCGGGATCCAGCGGCCGGTTGGAATTGGCAATGTCCTGCACGTTGTAGCCATCGCCAGTGACCAGACCTTGCACGCGCTCGGGAAACAGCGCCGCGACAATACATGCCGCACGACCGCCCCAGTCATAACCGCACAGCGTGGCTTGCGCGATGCCCAGCGCACCCATCAGATCCAGCAGGTCTTGAGCGAGGGCGGCTTGCTGGCCTGAGCGCAATGTTTCGGGAAGGTTGAAGCGGGTTGGCCCGTAACCGCGCAGATACGGGACGATCACCTGATAACCCTCGGCAGCAAGGGCTGGGGCGATTTCGTCGTAGCCACGGGGTGAATAGGGGAAGCCGTGGAGCAGGATGACCGGTGTGCCTGTGTCCGGGCCATGGTATTCGTAGGCAATGGTCAGACTTGGAGTTTTGCTGAAAAGAATCGCACCATCGGTCATCTCATGCTCCTGTTATCCGAACAGCACCTTCTGCCAGTGATCTTCGCTGATGATCGCAATCGGCACGCCGCTGTCTCTCAGTTCTACGGCTTTTTTGATCTTGGTGCCATAAGTGCTGTGAAGCCATTGATCATTGCCAATACTACCGACCACCAGATAGTGAATTTTTTTGCTGACTGATCCGCCAATAAGTCCACCACGTTCGATAATCTGCGATTCACATTCCTTTCGTGGACCATAGGCCATGACGCCTGTAAAGAGGAACACCCGATCAACCAGACATAACTCCGGGGCCGGGTGGTCGAGAGGAAGACTGGCAGACGCTGTATGGGCTTGTGCGATGCCGACCGGTAATCCGCTGAACTGATGGAGCATTTCCAGCAACTCCATAGATTCATCAGCGTCCAGAACGCCGTCGCTGAGCATGTCGGCGAGTCGTTTATAAAGGATGTTTACAACCGGATCTTCCAAGTGCACCAAATGGGTTTCGATCCATGTCTTTAGAAACTCGGCTTCCTGTTGGTGGATCTTGCCGTCGGCGGCAAGTCCTGCGGCAATACCCACCAGTGCGTCGGCTGAACGCCGGTCGATCCTGGCCTGATGAAAGAAAGCGCTGTTTTGAAATTCCTGATGCAGATCGACCATCGGTGCTACTCCTTAAGCCTCAGCTTCCGCCACCTGATTGAAATACTTGGTCCGATGGCGTATATGTCACCAGCATCCTCGTCCGCGAACAGGTCAGCGAGCGTTCCTCACTCAAATCAATATCCAGATTTTCCCCACGCAGGCCCTGCCATTGGGCGAGGTATTTCAGCGAGCCGTATTTTTCGTTTTTCTTCAGGCTGCGACTTACTCCACCTTTCCAGCCGAGGACGGGCAATTCGCCGGCGAGGCACTTTTGGGCAATGTCGGGGAAACGGATGGCGCGCTGACGACCGATTTCCCAGCATTTGATCAGGCCTTTGTCGGCGGCTTCCCAGAGCTGGGTGCGGCTCAGGCCTGTGCGAAGGGGCGAGTCGATGCTGCGCTGGACGTGCTGGGTCATTCTGCTTCCTTGAATTCGGGTTTTGTTGGACAGCTCCGCTGTGCCCGTTGCGGTGGATGGTAGGGGCGGATGTAACAGGTGGCAACAAGGTATTTCCGGGTGTAAGTGTGAGTTACGAGGGAGGGATTGGGTCGGGGGTGTTTAGAAAATGTAGTGGCTGGGCTGCGCAATTTTGGTGAGGGGATTTATCCCCGACCGGCTGCGCAGCAGTCGCAAAGTCAGCAAATACGGTATTTCTGCAGGAATGGGGGCATAGGGTTGGGGGCTGCTTCGCAGCCCATCGGGGATAAATCTCCTCGCCGCAGGGATCCTACAAAATCATCGTTTTGTGGGGTATTTCCTACAGCCTGCGGCGAAGATTACGGCTGCCACTCACTCTTTTCCCCACTCAACCGTCGATCGAGAAAACTCGCCGCACTGATCAACGCCAGATGGGTCAGTGCCTGCGGGGTATTGCCCAGATGCCGGCCATGGCTGTCGAACTCTTCGGCATACAGCCCCAGCGGATTGGCATAGCGCAGTAATTGCTCAAACTCCAGATGAGCCTTTTCCACCTGGCCGGCGCGGGCCAGGCATTCGACGTACCAGAAGGAACACGCGGCGAACGCGCCTTCGGTGCCGGTCAAACCGTCGATGTTGGCGTCATCGTTGCGATAGCGGTAAACCATGCCGTCGCGTACCAGATGTTTCTCGATGGCCTCAAGGGTCGAGAGCCAGCGCGGATCCTTGGCGCTGACGAAACGCACCAGCGGCATCAGCAGCATCGAACCGTCGAGGGCCGTACCGCCCTTGTACTGCACGAAATGCCCGCGCTCTTCGTCCCAGAAGTTGTCCCATATATCGGCGTAGATCGCCTGACGGGTCTGATCCCATTGCGCGAACGGTGCCGGCAACGAGCGTTTCGAAGCCAAACGAATCGCCCGGTCCAGCGCCACCCAGCACATCAGCCGCGAGTGCAGAAAGTGATGTTGCTCACCGCGCATTTCCCAAATGCCTACGTCAGTCGTCTGCCACGTCTCACAGACCTGGTTGACCACTTCACACACATGTTTCCAGCCTTCATGGGAAATCGCATCGCCGTACTTGTTGACCAGATACACCGCGTCCATCAGTTCGCCAAAGATGTCGAGCTGGATCTGGTCATACGCGCCATTGCCGATGCGCACCGGTTTCGCGCCACCGTGGCCGGACAAATGTTCAAGCTCGGTTTCCGGCAATTCCTGGCGACCGTCGATGGCATACAAAATGTTGAGTTTCATCGGCTGGCCATGGCAATCGCTGACCCGTCCGCGCAGCCAGTTCATGTAGGCGTTGGCTTCGCCGACGAAGCCCAGGCGCATGAAGGCGTAAACGGTGAAGGAGGCGTCGCGGATCCAGGTGTAGCGGTAATCCCAGTTGCGTTCACCGCCGGGAGTTTCCGGCAGGCCAAAGGTCGCGGCGGCGAGGATTGCACCGTGCTTGCGTGAGGTCAGCAGCTTGAGTGCGAGGGCCGAGCGGTTGACCATTTCCCGCCAGCGTCCGCGGTAAATCGACTGGCCGATCCAGTCGCGCCAGAACTTCAGCGTGCGCTCCATGCAGAACTCGCCGGCACCCTCGGCAAACCGTGGGTCGTCCGTGGCACCTAGCATGAAGGCTGCCGTCTGATCCTGCTTGAGCGTGAACCGCGCGACCGCCGCGGCAGCATCGATCTGCAAGGGCTGATCAGAGGCCAGGCGCAGCGTCGGTTGCTCGCTGGCGCTGAACAATACGTCGTTGTTATCCAGCGCTGCGCTAGTGTCGGCACGGGCATAGTCGTGGCGTACGGCGCAGCGCATATGGAAAGTCGCCTCGCCGCTGACCACGCGCACACGGCGCATCAGCAGTGGCAAGTCATCTTCGCTGTCACTCACCGGCAGCATGTCGGTGATTTCCACGACGGCGAATTCGCTCAGCCAGCGGGTTTGCAGGACATTGGTGTCCGGCAGGTAAATCTGCTCGCGCCGGGCATCGGGCAAGTCCGGCGCCAACTGGAAAATCCCTGCGTCGGGGGTGTCGAGCAGCGAACAGAAAATCGACGGGCTGTCGAACTCCGGCCAGCAGAAAAAATCCACACTGCCCTTGTCGTTGACCAGTGCGGCACTGCGCATGTCGCCGATGATGCCGTGGGCGTCAATCGGGCTCTGTCGTTCTTGATGATGCTCAGCCATTGCCGCGAAACTCCGGATAAAGACTCATGCCGCCGTCGATGAACAGGGTGGTGCCGACGATGTAATCGGCGGCATCCGAGGCGAGAAAGACCACAGCGTTGGCGACGTCTTCAGCATCGCCGATGCGCCCGTAAGGAATCAGATCAAGCAGTTTTTCACCCGCAGCGCCTTCGGTGGCGGCGGCATTGATCGGCGTGCGGATCGCCCCGGGCGCGATGCCATTGATGCGAATGCGCTGATGGCTGACTTCCTGGGCGAGCGTTTGCATCAACTGATCGACACCGCCCTTGGACGCTGCGTAATTGACGTGTCCGGCCCACGGGATGCGCTGGTGCACCGAGCTCATGTGGATGATTTTGCCGGCGGCGCGGGACACACCTTCGCGAATGCCTTGGCGGTTGAAAATTCGTAGGGCAGAGCGAGCGCAGAGGAACTGGCCGGTGAGGTTGACGCCGATCACCGTATTCCAGTCATCCAGCGACATATCCACAGCCGCCGCGTCTTTTTGCAGGCCGGAATTGGCGATCAGAATGTCCAGTGAGCCGAAGGCGTCGAGGGTCTCGGCGAACAGCCGCTCAACTTCGTCTTCCTTCGACACGTCGGCACCGATGGCCAGCGCTTGCCCACCGTCGGCAATGATCTGTCGGGCCAGTGCTTCGGCAGGTTCGGCTTGGCGGTTGTAGTTGATGACCACGGCGGCGCCAGCCGCAGCCAGCGCTTTGGCGACCGCGTGGCCGATGCCGGAACTGGCGCCGGTGACCAGTGCAACCTGGCGGGCGAGGGAAATGTGCATAGCTGAGGCGCCTGGGTTGAGGGCTTAACTAGCTGACCGATTGCCAGGCGTGAGAGTTCACTCGATGCCGGTGTTGCATTGATTTTGCCGGCCCCTTCGCGAGCAGGCTCGCTCCCACAAAGATCCCTGTATGTCGCAAATCCCGTGTGGGAGCGAGCCTGCTCGCGAATGAGCCTTCACATTCCACCAACAATTCCCGGCTTCCCGGTTCATCGGCCTTTATGGCAACTTGGCGGCCCTTGATGAGGCCGCAGTCCATGGCAAACCCCTATCGCGATTTGTTCACCGCCCCCGGCGCCCGCAATTTTGTACTGGCCGGGATGATCGCGCGCATGCCGATTTCGATGACCGGTATCGGCGTGATCACCATGCTCTCGCAGTTGAAGGGCGGGTATGCACTGGCCGGTGCGGTGGCGGCGACGTTTGCCCTGGCCACGGCGTTTTGCGCACCGCAGGTGTCACGGCTGGTCGATCGCTTTGGTCAGGGCAAAGTGCTGCCCATTTCAGCATTGATCGGCGGCGGGGCACTGCTGATGTTGCTGCTGTGCACGCGATTGCAGGCGCCGACCTGGACGCTGTTCATCTTCGCCGCACTGGCCGGTTGCATGCCAAGCATGTCGGCGATGGTGCGGGCGCGCTGGACCGAAATCTATCGTGGCCAACCGCAATTGCAAACGGCATATGCGCTGGAGTCGGTGCTTGATGAAGTTTGTTTCATCGTCGGCCCGCCGTTGTCGGTGGGGTTGTGCGTGGCGGTGTTCCCCGAAGCCGGGCCGCTGGCGGCACTGTTGATGCTGGCGATCGGTGTCAGTGCATTTGTCGTCCAGCGCAGCACCGAACCGCCGGTGCATCCGCACGAGTCGCATCATCAGGGTTCGATCATTCGCTCGACTGACATTCAGTGGCTGCTGGCGCTGATGCTCGCCATGGGCGTCATCGTTGGCGTGGTGGATGTGGTCAGCGTCGCTTTCGCACAGCAACAAGGGCAGCCTGCGGCGGCAAGCATTGTGTTGTCGGTGTACGCCATCGGGTCGTGTCTGGCCGGGATCGCGTTTGGGGCGATGCGCTCGAAACTGCCGTTGCCGCGACTGTTCATGTACGGCGGTATTGCAACCGCAGTGACGACGCTGCCGCTGTTGTGGGCGAGCAATATTTTCGGCCTCTCGGTGGCGGTATTTGTCGCGGGGCTGTTTTTCTCGCCGACGTTGATTGTGGCGATGGCGCTGGTCGAGCGTATCGTGCCGTCGGCCAAGCTCACCGAAGGCCTGACCTGGTTGATAACAGGTCTGAGCATTGGCGTGGCGATCGGTGCGGCGGGATCCGGCGCGTTGGTGGATGCATATGGCGCACGCAGCGGTTTCTGGCTGGCGATAGCGGCCGGGGCGGTGGTACTGGGCTCGGCAGTACAGAGTTTCCGTCACTTGAAATGACTGGATAGACGCGCGCGGGCTAATTTCTGCAGGGCCGCCTTCGTTCTTTTATACAGACAACTTTTCGAGGTAAGCCGGGTGACTCAGCTGACATTGCTGTGCCTTCCTTATTCGGGCGCCAGTGCCATGGTTTACAGCCGCTGGCGGCGCAAACTGCCGCAGTGGCTGACGCTGCAACCGGTAGAACTGCCGGGTCGCGGCGCACGGTTTGGCGAAGCGCTGCAAACCGATATGCGGGCGCTGGCCCGTCAGTTGGCCAGCGAACTGCAAACGACCCTGCGTGCGCCTTATGCCATTTTCGGCCACAGTCTTGGCGCGCTGCTGGCCTGCGAGCTGGCCCATGCCTTGCGCGCCCTGGGGTTACCGGAGCCGGTGGCACTGTTCGCCTCCGGCACGGCAGCGCCGACGCTGCGCAGTGAGTATGATCGCGGTTTCGCTGAACCGAAAAGCGATGCCGAACTGATCGATCAGTTGCGCACCTTGAATGGCACCAGCGAAGAAATTCTCGCCAACGCCGAATTGATGAGCCTGACCCTGCCGGTGCTGCGTGCCGACTTCCTGTTGTGCGGACGTTTTCAGCCCATCCAGCGACCATTGCTCAAATGCCCGGTGCATGTGCTTGGCGGTACCACCGACCGAGCGACCACCGAGCAATTGATCGGCTGGAGCAAGGAAACCCTCGGCAGTTTCTCCGTGGACATGCTCGCCGGCGGTCATTTCTTTATTCATGAACACGAAGCCAAAGTGCTGAAAGTCATCAAGGATCAGCTCGACGTTCATCACCGCCGGCACTCAATGCCCGCCACTGCCTGAACATCAGCACATTTAAAGTGGGAGCAAGCACGCTCCCGCAGCGTTTCCTGCCCGTCTGAAAATCCCCGCCTGCCTCGCTCCTGATACTTCCTCTCATTCGCTAATTTTTCCGGTGTGCATTCGTTTTATAGGGACGACGTGCCTTTGTGCTTCCTGCCTACTGATCCGGATGCTGAGAAATGAATGCTGAAGACTCCTTGAAACTTGCTCGCCGGTTTATCGGGTTGCCCCTGGAAAAGCGCCAGATGTTCCTCGCGGCCCTGCAAAAGGAGGGCGTGGATTTCGCCCGGTTTCCGATTCCGGCCGGGATCGAGGCCGAAGACCGCCAGGCGTTGTCTTACGCGCAGCAACGGATGTGGTTTCTCTGGCAACTGGACCCGCACAGCGGCGCCTACAACTTGCCGGGTGCGGTGCGCCTGAGCGGGCGGCTGAATCTGTCGGCACTGGAGCAGGCGTTTGCCGCACTGGTCGCCCGCCATGAAACCCTGCGCACGGTGTTCCAGCGGCAGGCGGATGACAGTCTGCTGCAAGTGCCGGCCACGGCGACCTTGAACATCCGTCACGAAGATTTCAGCGCGCTGCCGGCCACCGAACGCGAGGAGGCTGTCGTTCGTGCCGCCGAGCAGCAATCGGTGTTGCCGTTCGATCTGGCTGTCGGGCCGTTGTTGCGGGTCACCCTGCTCAAGCTCGCCGAGCAGGAGCACGTATTGCTGCTGACCCTGCACCACATCGTTTCCGATGGCTGGTCGATGAACGTGCTGATCGACGAATTCATCCGTTGCTATGACGCCTTTGACGCCGGCCAGCCTCCGGCGCTGGCAGCGCTGCCGGTCCAGTACAGTGATTACGCGCTGTGGCAACGCCGTTGGCTGGAAGCCGGCGAGCAGGCGCGGCAACTGGAATACTGGCAGGCGCAGTTGGGTGATGAGCACCCGGTGCTGGAATTGCCGCTGGACCATTCGCGTCCGGCCATGCCGAGCTATCGCGGCACGCGCTATGAGTTTGCCGTCGACGGTCAATTGACCGAGCAACTGCGCGCCACCGCGCAACAGCATCAAGTCACGTTGTTCATGTTGTTGCTCGGCGCGTTCAATGCGCTGCTGCACCGTTACACCGGGCAGACCGACATCCGTGTCGGCGTGCCGATTGCCAACCGCAATCGCGCCGAGATCGAAGGCCTGATCGGTTTCTTCGTCAACACTCAGGTGCTGCGTACCAGACTGGATGGCCAGACTCGCGTCGACGCGTTGCTGCAAGCGATCAAAGAGACGGCGCTCGGCGCTCAGGCACATCAGGATCTGCCGTTCGAGCAACTGGTCGAAGCGCTGAAACTGGAACGCAGCCTCAGTCACACGCCGCTGTTCCAGGTGATGTACAACCACCAGCCGCAGGTGGCCGATATCGCCGCCCTCAGTACGGCCTCGGGCCTGGTGCTCGACAGCCTCGAATGGCAAAGCCGCACCACTCAGTTTGACCTGACACTCGACACCTACGAGAAAGGCGGCAAGCTACACGCTGCACTGACTTACGCCAGCGATCTGTTCGACGCGCCGACCATCGAACGGATGGCGCGGCACTGGTTGCGCCTGCTCAAGGCAATGGTCGCCGATCCTGCGCAACGCATTGGCGAACTGCCGTTGCTGGACGCGGACGAGCAGCACACGCTGGTGCATGCCTGGAACGCTACAGCAGCGGTTTATCCGAGCGGGCAGCCGATTCATCAATTGATCGAAGCCCAAGTGGCGCGCACCCCGGATGCCCCGGCGCTGGTGTTCGCCGAGCAAACCCTGAGTTATGCACAACTGGATGCCCGGGCCAACCAACTGGCGCATCTGTTGCGTGAACAAGGCGTGCGGGCCGACAGTCTGGTGGGGATTTGCGTCGAGCGCTCGCTGGAAATGGTGATCGGCCTGCTGGCGATTCTCAAGGCCGGCGGCGCCTATGTGCCGCTGGATCCGGAATACCCGCAAGAGCGTCTCACCTACATGGTCGAGGACAGCGGCATCACTTTGCTGCTGACCCAGAGTGCGTTGCTGGCGTCGCTGCCGACGGCAGGGGTGAACGTCATCACCCTCGATCAGGAAGCTGACTGGCTGGATCGCTACAGCGAAGGCCGTGTCGATGGGGTCGTCGACCCGCTGAACCTCGCGTACGTGATTTACACCTCCGGCTCCACCGGTAAACCGAAAGGCGCTGGCAACAGTCATGCGGCGCTGGTCAACCGTTTGTGCTGGATGCAGGAGGCTTACGGGCTGGATGCCAGTGATTCGGTGTTGCAGAAAACCCCGTTCAGCTTTGACGTGTCGGTCTGGGAATTTTTCTGGCCGCTGCTGACCGGCGCGCGCCTGGTCGTGGCCGCACCGGGTGCGCACCGCGATCCATCGCTGTTGATCGAGACCATCAACCGCTACGGCATCAGCACGCTGCACTTTGTCCCGTCGATGTTGCAGGCGTTTATTCATGAGCCGGGCGTCGAGGCCTGTGTCGGCCTCAAGCGCATTGTCTGCAGCGGCGAAGCGCTGCCGCTGGATGCGCAACTGCAAGTGTTCGCCAAGCTGCCGAACGCCGGGCTCTACAATTTGTACGGCCCGACCGAAGCGGCCATCGACGTCACCCACTGGACCTGTGTCGACGAACGCGCCGACAGCGTGCCGATCGGTCGGCCGATCGCCAACCTGCGCACGCATGTGCTCGACGCCGAACTGTTGCCGGTGCCGAGCGGCGTCGCCGGTGAGTTGTATCTGGGCGGTGCAGGGCTGGCGCGCAGTTATCACCAGCGCCCGGCGCTGACTGCCGAGCGTTTTGTGCCGTGCCCGTTCCACGACGGCGCGCGCCTGTACCGCACCGGTGACCGGGTGCGCCAACGTGCCGACGGCGTCATCGAATACCTCGGGCGTCTCGATCATCAGGTGAAGTTGCGCGGCTTGCGTATCGAGTTGGGCGAAATCGAAACCCGCCTGATGCAGCATCCGCTGGTGCGTGAAGCCGTGGTGCTGGTGCAGGGCGGCAAACATCTGGTCGGCTATCTGGTGCTGGAAACCGCTCAGGCAGACGAACAATGGCAACAGGACGTCAAGGCCTGGCTGCTCGGCAGTTTGCCGGAATTCATGGTGCCGACCTACCTGCTGAAGCTGGACAGGTTGCCGGTCACCGCCAACGGCAAGCTGGATCGCAAAGCCTTGCCGGAACCGGATGCCGCGCCGCAACAAGCCTTCGTTGCGCCGCAGGATGCCATGCAAAAGGCCCTGGCCGCGATCTGGGAAGACGTGCTCGGTCTGCAGCGTGTGGGTCTGGAAGACAACTTTTTCGAGCTGGGCGGTGATTCGATCATTTCGATTCAAGTGGTCAGCCGCGCGCGGCAGGCCGGGATCCGTATCAGCCCGCGCGACCTGTTCCAGTATCAGACTGTGCGCAGTCTGGCATTGGTCGCAATCCTCGACAGCCTCAGCTCGGTGGATCAGGCATCGGCGACGGGCGAAGCGTTGCTGGGGCCGATCCAGCAGCAGTTCTTCAGCCGGGCGATGCCGCAGCGTGAGCACTGGAACCAGTCCCTTTTGCTGACCCCGCGCGAGGCGCTGAATGCTCAGTGGCTCGACACGGCATTGACCCATGTAATCAATCACCACGATGCCTTGCGTCTGCGTTTTGTCGAGGGCGTCGACGGCTGGCGGCAAGCGTACGCGGCACAGGTCGAACGCGCTGACGTGTGGCTGCGCACGGCCGAGACGACCGCGCAACTGAGCGCCCATTGCGACGAAGCCCAGCGCAGTCTTGATCTGGCCAACGGGCCGCTGTTGCGCGCGGTGTTGGTGACCATGGCCGATGGCAGTCAGCGCCTGTCGCTGATCCTCCATCACCTGGTAGTGGACGGTGTGTCGTGGCGCGTGTTGCTGGAAGATTTGCAGCAAGCCTACGAACAACTCGCGGCGGGCGGTGGTGTGCAATTGCCGGCCAGGACCAGTGCGTTCCAGAGCTGGACGGCGCGCCTGAGCACCGAGGCTTCGCGCTTCGACGATCAACTGGCTTACTGGAAAGCCCAGCACAACACCGCGCAGGATCTGCCGTGCGAACGCCCTGAAGGCAGTCTGCAAAACCGTTTCGGTAAAAAAATCGAATGGCGTCTGGACGCCGAGCGCACTCGCCAATTGCTGCAACAGGCACCGGCGGCCTATCGCACGCAGGTCAACGATCTGCTGCTGACGGCATTGGCGCGCACTATCAGTGGCTGGAGCGGTCAGCCGGGCACCCTGATCCAGCTGGAAGGCCATGGCCGGGAAGACCTGTTCGACGACATTGACCTGACGCGCAGCATCGGCTGGTTCACCAGCCTGTTCGCCGTCAATCTGGTGGCGACCGAGGACCTCGACGGTTCGATCAAGGCGATCAAAGAACAACTGCGCGCGGTTCCGGACAAAGGGCTGGGTTACGGCGTACTGCGTTACCTGGCCGCGCCGTCGGTGCGCGAAGAACTGGCTGCATTGCCTGCGCCGCGCATTACCTTCAACTATCTGGGGCAGTTCGATCGTCAGTTCGATGAGCAGGCGCTGCTGGTGCCGTCCACCGAGTTTGGCGGTGTCGCCCAGGATCAACAGGCGCCGCTGGATAACTGGTTGACGGTCGAAGGCCAGGTCTATGGCGGCGAATTGAGCCTGAGTTGGGGTTTCAGCTCGCAGATGTTCGATAGCGCCACCGTGCAGTATCTGGTCGATCGCTACGCCGCAGAACTGACTGCCCTGATCGAGCACTGCTGCGCCCTCGACACCGCGCAAGTGACGCCGTCGGACTTCCCGTTGGCGCGCATCAGCCAGGCGCAACTGGATGCGTTGCCGGTCGCCGCCGCCGTCATCGAAGATGTTTATCCGCTGTCGCCGATGCAGCAGGGCATGTTGTTCCATACCCTTTATGAACCGCAGGTCGAGGCGTACATCAGCCAGATGCGTCTGGACATCCAGGGCCTCGATCCACAGCGTTTTGCCGACGCCTGGCAAGCGGCGCTGGCGCGTCATGATGTGTTGCGCAGCAGCTTCCACTGGCAAGGCCTGGACAGCGCCCATCAAGTGATCAGCCGCCAAGTGCAACTGCCGCTGCAGGTGCTGGAAAACACGGACACCGATGCGCTGGCCGAGATGGAGCGGGCGCAAGGTTTCGAACTCGACTGCGCGCCGTCGTTGCGCTTGAAGCTGGTGCGCACCGGCGCCGATAGCTGGCATTTGATCTACACCAGCCATCACATCCTCATGGACGGCTGGAGTAACGCGCAGCTGCTCGGCGAGGTGATTTCGCACTACGCCGACGCGCGCTCATTGCCGGCGCCGGTGGGGCATTACCGCGATTACATGGGCTGGTTGCAGCAGCAATCGGCAGACGCTGGCAAAGCGTTCTGGAGCGCTGCGCTGGCGCCGTTGCAGGCGCCGACACTGCTCGCCGATGCCGTGCGTGCGCCCGTGGCTGGCCACGGCTCAGACGAGCATCGCGAGGTGATCGACGCAGCCGCAACGCGGCGTCTGGGCGAGTTCGCCCGTCAGCAGAAAGTCACCCTCAACACGTTGCTGCAAGCGGCCTGGAGCCTGTTGCTGCAACGCTACACCGGGCAGGACTGCGTAGCGTTCGGCGCGACAGTGGCCGGTCGTTCGGCGCCGCTGCCGGGCATCGAGCAGCAACTGGGGTTGTTCATCAACACCTTGCCGCTGGTGTGCAACCCGCGCCCGGATCAGCGCGTCGGGCAGTGGTTGAGCGATCTGCAGGCGCAGAACCTGGCCCTGCGTGAATTCGAGCATGTGCCGTTGTTCGACATTCAAGGCTGGGCAGGGCATCAGGGCTCGGCGCTGTTCGACAGTCTGCTGGTGTTCGAAAACTTCCCGGTCGCCGAGGCGCTGAAACAGGGCGCGCCGGCCGGGTTGACCTTCGGCAACCTGCATAACCATGAACGCACTCACTATCCGCTGACGCTGGGCATCGAACTGGGCGCCACGCTGAGCCTGGAGATGAGCTACGACGCCGCGCGATTCAGCGCCGCCCAAGTGCACATGCTCTGCGCCAACCTGCGCCACTTGCTTGAGCAATTGATCACCAACGTCACCGCTTGCCTCGGTAACCTGACGTTGCTCGATGCCGCTGCCACGTACACCATGCTCGCCCATTGCCAGTCGCCAGCGCTGCAATTGCAGCACATCGGCCTGGTGCACGAGCGCATTGCCGCGCAGGCCAAAGCCACACCGCAGGCACTGGCCGTACAGTGCGGTGAACAGCGTCTGAGCTATGACGAGCTCAACCGTCAGGCGAATCGCCTCGCTCACCGTCTGCTGGCCAGCGGTGCAGCACCGGGCAAACGCATCGGTCTGGCGCTGCGTCGTGGCCCGCAAATGATCGTCAGTTTGCTGGCCGTGCTGAAGACGGGCGCCGCTTACGTACCGCTTGATGCCAACTACCCGGCCCAGCGTCTGGCCTACATGATCGAAGACAGCCGTGTCGATCTGCTGCTCGATGAATCCGCTCTGCTGCAAGACGTGCCGCTGCCGGCAGGTCTTGAACATTTGCACCTGGGCGAAATCATCGAGACGCTGGGCGCTTATGCGGACAGCGATCCGCTGAATCACGCCACGGTCGATGACCTGGCGTACGTGATTTACACCTCGGGTTCCACCGGCCAGCCGAAAGGCGTGGCGATTGCTCATGCGGCGCTGCGCGAGTTCTGCCAGACCGGTGCCGAGTATTCGGCGCTCACCGCTGATGATCGCGTGCTGCAATTTGCGACGTTCAGCTTCGATGGTTTTGTCGAACAGTGCTACCCGCCGCTGTGTGTCGGTGCGGCGCTGATCATGCGCGGTGACGAACTCTGGGACGTCATCCAGTTGGCCGAGCAGATCGTCGGTAATGGCGTGACCCTGGCGGACTTGCCGGCGGCTTATTGGTTCTTGCTGGCGCGTGAATGTGCTGGCGGCAACATCGCCAGCCTGGGCCCGTTGCGTCAGGTTCACGTCGGTGGTGAAGCGATGTCGGTCGAAGGCCTGCGCCTGTGGCACGAGGCTGGGTTGAGCCATGTGCGCTTGCTCAACACCTACGGGCCGACCGAGGCGACGGTGGTGTCCAGCGTCCACGATTGCCGCCTGAGCGATGCCAACGATAGTTTCGGCATTCCGATTGGCCGAGCCATCCCCGGCCGCGCGTTGTATGTGCTCGACAGCGCCGGGCAATTGCTGCCGGCTGGCGGTGTCGGCGAGTTGTGCATTGGCGCGAGCGCCTGTCTGGCGCAGCAGTATTTCGACCGTCCGGCCCTCACCGCCGAGCGCTTCCTGCCAGACCCGTTTGCCGCCGAGGCAGGGGCGCGGCTGTACCGCAGCGGCGACCTGGCCCGTTATAACGAAAACGGCGATCTGGAATACGCCGGGCGGATCGACCACCAAGTGAAGATTCGTGGCTTGCGCATTGAGATGGGGGAAATCGAAGCCTGTCTGCAAGCGCAGGAAGGCGTGCACGCCGCCGCAGTCATCGCTCAGGATTTCCCGGGGGGCGCACAACTGGTGGCTTATGTGGTGCCCGAAGCAGGCACCGAACCTGCGACCGCGCAGGCGCAGTGGCTGGGCTCGCTCAAAGCTTCGCTGCAACAAGTGCTGCCCGATTACATGGTGCCGGCGCACCTGCTGTTGCTGGACGCGTTGCCCTTGAACAACAACGGCAAACTGGATCGCACCGCGCTGCCGAAAGCCGAACTGAACCAGGATTTGTGCGCTTATGCCGCGCCGCAGACCTTGCTGCAGGTGCAACTGGCGCAGATCTGGGAAGCCGTGCTGGAGTCCGGCGCGGTGGGGCTCAACGATCACTTTTTCGAACGCGGCGGTCACTCGTTGCTGGCCACCCAGGTGATTTCCCGGGTCCGCCAGACGCTCAAGCTCGATGTGCCGATGCGCACCCTGTTCGAGCAGCCGACGCTGCAAGCCTTTGCCGCCGCCTGCGCGACCCTGCAACACAGCGAAGCTGTGCCAATGCTGGCGTTGCCGCGCGGTGATGCACTGGCGTTGTCTTATGCCCAGGAACGTCAGTGGTTCCTCTGGCAACTGGAGCCGGACAGCGCCGCTTACCACGTGCCAAGTGCACTGCGCTTGCGCGGTGCGCTGGACATCGCTGCGTTGCAGCACAGCTTCAATCAACTGGTGGCCCGTCACGAACCGTTGCGCACCACGTTCCGTCAGGACGACGAACGCACCGTGCAGGTGGTTCATGCGCAGGGACAATTGACGATTGAACAACACCGCCTCAACACCGAAGAGGGGCCGGCGAACTGGGTGCAGGCGCAGATCCGCCAACCGTTCGATCTGTTGAACGGGCCACTGCTGCGCGTCGCTTTGCTACGGATGGCGGCGGATGATCATGTGCTGGTGATCACTCAGCACCACATCGTTTCTGACGGTTGGTCGATGCAAGTGATGGTGCGCGAACTGATGGCGATGTACGCCGCAGAATGCGCCGGACAACCGCTCGAACTGGCAGCGCTGACGCTGCAATACGCCGATTTTGCCCAGTGGCAACGACAGTGGATGGAGGCCGGCGAACGTCAGCGTCAACTCGATTATTGGAGGGCTCAACTCGGCGGCGAACAACCGGTGCTGGAGCTGCCGCTGGACCATTCGCGTCCGGCGGTGCAGAGCTATCGTGGCGCGCGGCTGGATGCGCCGCTGGAATCCGCGTTGAGTGCGCAATTGCAGGAGGTTGCCCGACGTGAGGGGGTGACGATGTTCATGCTCTTGCTGGCCTCGTTCCAGACCCTGTTGCACCGCTACAGTGGTCAGGACGATATCCGCGTCGGTGTGCCGATTGCCAACCGCAACCGCGCTGAAACCGAAGGCCTGATCGGCTTCTTCGTCAACACCCAGGTGATGCGTGCACAGTTTGCCGGGGAGCTGAGTTTCCGTGATCTGCTGGCGCAGACGCGTCAGGCCGCAATGGGCGCCCAGGCGCATCAGGATCTGCCGTTCGAGCAATTGGTCGAAGCGCTGGCGCCAGAGCGCAGCCTGAGCCACAGCCCGTTGTTCCAGGTGCTGTTCAACCACCAGCGCGATGCCGCGCCGGTCACCGCTGTGGCGGATTTGCGCATCGAAGGCCTGCCGTGGGACAGCGCCACCGCCCAGTTCGACCTGACCCTGGACACCACCGAAACCGCCGCCGGGCTGATGGTCAGTCTGACCTACGCCAGCGATCTGTTCGAGGCGACGACCATCGCGCGCCTGTTCGAACACTGGCAGGCATTGCTGCGGGCGATTGTCGCTGCACCGCAGCAGGCGATCGCCGCGTTACCGATGCTCGCCGCGCAGGAGCGTCAGCAGATTCTCGAAGACTGGAACGCCACTGCCACCGAATACCCGCTGCACCTGAGCGTGCAGCAGTTGATCGAAGCGCAAGTGCTGCGCACGCCGGACGCCATGGCGCTGAAATACGCCGATGAATGCCTGAGCTACGCGCAACTCAATGCCCGCGCCAACCAGTTGGCGCACAAGCTGATGGCGCTGGGTGTCGGACCTGAAAGCCTGGTCGGCATCGCCGCCGAACGTTCGATCGAAATGGTCGTCGCGCTGTTGGCCGTGCTCAAGGCCGGGGGCGCCTACGTGCCGCTGGACCCTGAATACCCGCAGGATCGCCTGGCCTACATGATCGAAGACAGCGGCGTCCAGCTGTTGCTGACTCAGGCGCATCTGCTCGATGCCTTGCCATTGAGCGGTCAGGTACAAACCCTGTTGATCGAGGCGTCGCTGGAGGGCTTCGCCAGCGACAATCCGGATGTAGCGGTCACAGGTGAAAACCTTGCCTACGTGATTTACACCTCCGGCTCCACCGGCAAACCGAAAGGCGCTGGCAACCGTCATGTCGCCCTGACCAACCGTCTGTGCTGGATGCAACAGGCCTATGAGATCGGCGCGGGCGACAGCGTGCTGCAAAAAACCCCGTTCAGCTTTGACGTGTCGGTGTGGGAGTTCTTCTGGCCACTGATGACCGGCGCACGTCTGGTCGTCGCAGCCCCGGGCGATCACCGCGATCCGGCAAAACTGGTGGCGCTGATCAATCGCGAACACATCACCACGCTGCACTTTGTGCCGTCGATGTTGCAAGCCTTCTTGCAAGACGCCGAGGTCGGTACGTGCACCAGCCTGCAACGCATCGTCTGCAGCGGTGAAGCGCTGCCGGCAGACGCGCAACAGCAAGTCTTCGCCAAGCTGCCAACTGCCGGGCTGTACAACCTTTACGGCCCGACCGAAGCGGCCATCGACGTGACGCACTGGACGTGTGTGGAGGAGGGCCGCGACAGCGTGCCGATCGGCCAGCCGATTGCCAACCTCGGCTGCTACATCCTTGACGATAACCTTGAGCCGGTGCCGACCGGCGTGCTCGGCGAGTTGTACCTGGCGGGCGTCGGTCTGGCGCGCGGCTACCACCAGCGTCCGGCGCTGACCGCCGAACGTTTTGCGGTCAGCCCTTTCGGCGCCGGCGAACGGATCTACCGCACCGGTGACCTGGCACGCTACCGCGCCGACGGCGTGATCGAATACGCCGGCCGAATCGACCATCAGGTCAAGCTGCGCGGCCTGCGTATCGAACTCGGTGAAATCGAAGCGCGTCTGCTCGAACACGCCATTGTCCGAGAAGCCGCGGTGTTGGTGATCGACGGCAAACTGTTGACCGGTTACGTGGTGCTGAACGAAGACAGCGCGGACTGGCGCGACACGCTGATGCGTCATCTGCACGCCGGGCTGCCGGAATACATGGTGCCCAACCAGTGGCTGACGCTGCCGCAGATGCCGTTGAGTCCCAACGGCAAGCTGGATCGCAAGGCGCTGCCGAAGCCTGAATTGGGCGCCGGCAAAGCCGAATACATCGCTCCGCGCAATGAGCTGGAGCAGCGTATCGCTGCGGTGTGGGCCGATGTGCTGAAACTGCCGCGAGTCGGCTTGGCCGATAACTTCTTTGAACTGGGTGGCGATTCGATCATTTCGATTCAAGTGGTAGCCCGTGCCCGTCAGGCCGGAATCCGCTTTACCCCCAAAGACTTGTTCCAGTACCAGACCGTCCAGGCGCTGGCGGGCGTCGCGACGCTGGGCGATGGCGCGGCGCAGATCGATCAGGGCGCGGTCAGTGGCGCCACGCCGTTGCTGCCGTTCCAGCAGTGGTTCTTTGCGGCCGAGATTGCCGAGCAGCATCACTGGAACCAGTCGGTGATGCTCAAACCGGCCGTCAGCATTGAGGCAACTGCGCTTGAGCAAGCCTTGCAAGCACTGGTCGCGCATCACGATGCCTTGCGCCTGTCGTTCACAGAAACGGCCAGCGGCTGGACCGCAAATCATCACGCAACAACGGTGCAACACACCCTGCTGATGCAGGCGAGTGTCAGCGATGAACAACAGTTGCAGGACGCTTGCCTTGAGGCACAACGCAGCTTCGACCTGGCACACGGCCCGCTGTTGCGTGGCTTGTTGATGACCCTGGCCGATGGTTCGCAACGCTTGCTGCTGGCGGTGCACCACTTGGTGGTGGACGGTGTGTCATGGCGGATTCTGCTGGAAGATTTGCAAAGCGCTTACCAGCAGCGCATCGACGGCAAGACCCCGCGCCTGCCAGCCAAGACCAGCGCCTTCAAGCACTGGGCCGAACGTTTGCAACAACACGCGCCGCAACGCGCTGGCGAACTCGAGCTGTGGCGCGCACAACTGGCTGATGCGCCCGTCGACCTGCCGTGCACCCATCCACAGGCCAGTCTGCAAAATCGTTACGCACACACCGTCCAGACGCGCCTCGATCAAGTGCTGACCCGACAACTGCTGCAACAGGCGCCGGCGGCGTATCGCACTCAGGTCAACGACCTGCTAATGACCGCACTGGCCCGAGTCATCTGCCGCTGGACGGGGCACGCCTCGACTTTGATTCAGCTGGAAGGGCATGGTCGCGAAGATCTGTTCGACGACCTCGACCTGAGCCGCAGCGTCGGCTGGTTCACCAGCCTGTTCCCGGTGCGCCTGACTCCCGCCGCGTCGCTTGACGGTTCGATCAAGCAGATCAAGGAACAGCTGCGGGCGATTCCCGACAAAGGCCTGGGCTTCGGCGTGTTGCGTTACTTCGGCGACGAAGCGACCCGCCGTGAGCTGGCGGCGCTGCCGACACCGCGCATCACCTTCAACTACCTCGGCCAGTTCGACAGCCAGTTCGATGACGGCGCACTGTTCGCCCCGGCCAGCGAAAAGGCCGGCGACGAACAGAGCCCGTTGGCGCCGCTGGGCAACTGGCTGGAACTCAACGGTCAGGTCTACGGTGGCGAGTTGAGCCTGGGCTGGACGTTCAGCCGCGAAATGTTCGATGAAGCGACCATTCAACGTCTGGCCGATGAATACGCGGTCGAACTGGCGGCGCTGGTCGAGCATTGCTGCGCCGCGCAGAACGCCGGCATTACGCCGTCGGACTTCCCGTTGGCGTCGCTCAACCAGCAACAGCTCGACGCCTTGCCGGGTGCCGGTGCCGATGTCGAAGACATCTACCCGCTGTCGCCGATGCAACAGGGCATGTTGTTCCACAGCCTGTACGAACAAGGTTCGGGCGATTACATCAACCAGATGCGCGTCAGCGTCGAAGGCCTGGATCCCGAGCGTTTGCGTCAGGCCTGGCAGGGCGCGGTCGACCGTCATGCGATTCTGCGTACGCGGTTCGTGTGGATCTCCGAGCAGGAACAGCCGCTGCAAATCGTCCAGCGCCAGGCCGAGTTGCCGTTCAGCCTGCAGGACTGGCGAGGCCGCGCTGACCTGCCGTCGGCGCTCGACGTGCTGGCGCAAGAGCAACTGCAACAGGGCTTCGACCTGTTGCAGGCACCGTTGCTGCGTCTGGTGCTGGTGCGCACCGATGATGACCGCCACGAAATGATCTACACCAGCCATCACATCCTCATGGACGGCTGGAGCAACTCGCAGTTGCTCGGCGAAGTGATGCAGCGCTACGCCGGTGTAACCCCGGCCGCGCCGCTGGGCCGTTATGCTGATTACATCGGCTGGCTGCAGCGTCAGGACGGTCAGGCCAGCGAACGCTTCTGGACTGAGCGTCTGGCCGACCTCGAGGAACCGACTTACTTGGCCCGCAGCTGCCTGGATACGCTGGCGACCGCTGGCCAGAGCGGTTACGACCAGCAAACCCGATGGCTGGGCCGTGAGCAGACGCAACGTCTGGGCGCGTTCGCCCGTCAGCACAAGGTCACCCTCAACACCGTGGTGCAGGCCGCCTGGTTGCTGCTGTTGCAGCGTTACACCGGGCAACCGACCGTGGCGTTCGGCGCTACGGTCGCCGGGCGTCCGGCCGAGCTGCCAGGCGTCGAGCAACAGGTCGGTTTGTTCATCAACACCTTACCGGTGATCGCCACCCCGCGTGTCGAGCAACCCCTCGGTGAGTGGCTGCAAACAGTGCAGGCGCTGAACCTGGCCATGCGCGAATTCGAATACACGCCGCTGGCAGACATCCAGCGCTGGTCGGGGCAACGTGGCGAAGGCTTGTTCGACAGCCTGCTGGTGTTCGAGAACTACCCGGTGTCGGAGGCGCTGAATAACGGTGCGCCGCAAGGCTTGCGTTTCGGCCAGGCGTGCAGCCAGGAACAGACCAACCTGCCGTTGACGGTGCTGGTGGATCTGGGCGACAGCCTGTCGTTGCAATTTGCCTATGCCCGGCAACATTTCAGCGCTGCGCAGATCGAGCAGATAAGCGGCCACTTGCAGCACCTGTTGCAGCAAATGGCCGACTCGCCGGCGCAACGTCTGTTGGCCGATCTGAGTGTGTTCGATGCCGCGCAGCACCAGGCGGTGTTGCAGGACTGGAACCGTGCGCCGGCCACCTTTGCGCAAACCCGCACCCTGCCACAGCTGATCGAAGCACAAGTGCGTCGGGCACCGCAGGCAATTGCCGTGAGCCTGGGCGAGGAACAATTGAGCTACGGCGAACTCAACGCCCGTGCCAACCGCCTGGCCCATGCCCTGATCGCACGGGGCGTCGGCGCCGATGTGCTGGTCGGTCTGGCTGCCGAGCGTTCGATCGACATGATCGTCGGCCTGGTCGCCATCCTCAAGGCCGGCGGCGCTTACCTGCCGCTGGACCCGCAGTACCCGGCCGAGCGCTTGCAATACATGATCGAAGACAGCGGCATTGCCTTGCTGCTGATGCAGCCGGGGGTGCTCGATCATCTGGCAGTGGCCGACAGCGTCGAAACCCTGCTGCTGGGTGATGACAGCCGCTGGCAGGATCAATTGGCAACCGATCCGCAGGTCTGGGCCGACAGCGCCAGCCTCGCTTACGTGATCTACACCTCGGGCTCCACCGGCAAGCCGAAAGGTACGCTGCTGGCTCACGACAACGTGCTGCGTCTGTTCGAGGCCACGGACCCTTGGTTCAGCTTCGGTGCCGAGGATCGCTGGACGCTGTTCCACTCGTACGCGTTCGACTTCTCGGTCTGGGAAATCTTTGGCGCGCTGTTGCATGGCGGGCGTCTGGTGATCGTGCCGCACAGCGTCAGCCGCTCGCCGCAGGAGTTCCATGCGCTGCTGTGTCGCGAGCGCATCACCGTGCTCAACCAGACGCCGTCGGCCTTCAAGCAACTGATGCAAGTCGCCTGCGACGCACCACAGGATGCACAACTGTCGCTGCGTTACGTCGTGTTCGGCGGTGAAGCGCTGGAAGTGCGCAGCCTGCGTCCATGGTTCGAACGCTTCGGCGACACCGCGCCACAACTGGTCAACATGTACGGCATTACCGAAACCACGGTTCACGTGACTTACCGTCCGTTGACCCTGGCCGATCTCGAACAGGATGCCGGCAGCCCGCTGGGCGAACCGATCCCGGACCTCGGCTGGTACGTGCTCGACGCCGACCTGCAACCGGTGGCGAAGGGCTGCATCGGTGAATTGCACGTCAGCGGCGCCGGGCTGGCACGCGGTTATCTCAAGCGTGCCGACCTCAGCGCATTGCGTTTCGTGCCCAACCCGTTCGGTGACGACGGCGCGCGGCTGTACCGCACCGGTGACCTGGCGCGCTATCGCGCCGATGGCCGGATCGAGTACGCCGGACGCATCGACCATCAAGTGAAGATCCGTGGTTTCCGTATCGAGTTGGGGGAAATCGAGGCGCAATTGTTGGCGCTGCCGCAAATCCGTCAGGCCGTGGTACTCGATCAACCAGGCGCCGGTGGCGTGCAACTGGTCGCGTATCTGGTGGCCGATCAGTCGGTCGAACTCGATCAACAGGGCCCGTGGCGTGAGCACCTGCGCCAGGCGCTCAAGCACAACCTGCCGGATTACATGGTGCCGGCGCACCTGTTGTTGCTCGACAGCCTGCCGCTGACCGCCAACGGCAAGCTCGACCGCAAGGCCCTGCCGCAACCGGATGCCAGCCTGCTGCAAAACATCTACGTGGCGCCTGAAAGCGAACTGCAACAGCAGATCGCCGAGGTCTGGGCCGACGTGTTGAAGCTGGAGCGAGTCGGCCTGACGGACAACTTCTTCGAGCTCGGCGGCCATTCGCTGCTGGCCACTCAGGTGGCCCTGCGTTTGCGCGAGTTGTTGGGCTTCGAAGTGCCGTTGGCCAGCCTGTTCGCCAGTGCCGATCTGGCGGCTTTCAGCGCGGCCGTACAAGCCCTGCAACCTGATTTGCAGCCCGTTCATGATGTTTTGGCTAAATCCTTGGAGGCTCTCAATCGTTTATCAGCAGATGAACTTGAAAAACTGATTTCCTGAGAGGACCACGGCATGCAGCAGTTGATTGAATCGGTAGGCGCGCTTTCTCCCGAGAAACGCAAGGCGCTGGCGATTCTACTGGGCAAACAGGGCATTAACCTTTATGGCATCGCGCCGATTTTCCGGCGCACCGAAGGTGAACCGTTGCTGTTGTCTTATGCCCAGGAGCGGCAGTGGTTTCTCTGGCAGATGGAGCCGGACAGCGCGGCGTACCACATCCCCACGGCGTTGCGCTTGCGCGGCGCCCTGGACATGGCGGTACTGCAGCGCAGTTTCGATACGCTGATCGAGCGTCACGAAAGTCTGCGCACCGGGTTTGCCCGAGGTGATCAGGACAAGGCCATTCAACTGATCAAGGCGCCGTATGCCTTGCAGATCGAGGTTCACCCACTGGCAGGCGAAGTCGATGAGCCGCGTTTGCGCGCGGCCATCGAAGCACAGATCGCCCGCCCGTTCGACCTTGAACAGGATGCGTTGCTGCGAGTCTGCCTGTTGCAACTGGCACCGGACGATCACGTTCTGGTGATGGTGCAACATCACATCATTTCCGATGGCTGGTCGATGCAAGTGATGGTCGGCGAGCTGATCGAACTCTATGCCGGGTTCAGTCGGGGCGCGCCGGCCACGCTGGCACCGTTGCCGATTCAGTACGCCGATTTCGCCCAGTGGCAACGCAGCTGGATGGACGCCGGTGAGCGCGAGCGGCAACTGAGCTATTGGGTCGAACACCTGGGTTCGGATCCGGGCGTGCTGGAACTGCCGGCCGACCATCCGCGCCCGCTGGTGCAAAGCTATCGCGGCGCACGTCTGGATCTGCAACTGGACGCGGCGTTGAGCAAAGGCTTGCAGGACCTCGCGCGCCGTGAAGGCGTGACGATGTTCATGTTGTTGCTGGCGGCGTTCCAGACTTTGCTGCATCGCTACAGCGGTCAGGATGACATTCGCATCGGCGTGCCGATTGCCAACCGCAACCGCGCGGAAACCGAAGGGTTGATCGGCTTTTTCGTCAACACCCAAGTCCTGCGCGCCAGCCTCGACAGCAGCATGCCGTTCAGCGCTCTGTTGGCCCAGGCCAAGCAAACGGCGCTGGGCGCGCAGGCGCATCAGGACCTGCCGTTCGAGCAATTGGTCGAAGCCCTGGCGCCGGAACGCAGCCTCAGCCGCAGCCCGTTGTTCCAGGTGATGTTCAACCATCAGAGCGGCGCGCGGCAGGCCAATCAGGCCATGCAATTGCCGGGGCTTGCGGTTGAAAGTGTGAACTGGGACAGCCTCACGGCGCAGTTCGACCTGACTCTGGAAACCCATGAGTCGCCGCAAGGCGTGTGGGCCTCGCTGATCTACGCCACGGACCTGTTTGAGGCGACGTCTATCGAGCGGATGGGCCGGCACTTGCGGGCGTTGCTCAAGGGCATCGTCAGCGATGCGCAACAGCGCGTCGGCGAGTTGCCGTTGCTCGATGCCAGTGAACGGCAGGTCTTGCTGCACGACTGGAACCCTGTAGACGCTCCGTTTGCCAGCGATCTGTGCATCCACCAGTTGATCGCTCGCCAGGCGGCGCAGACCCCGGATGCACGCGCGGTGACCTTTGCCGAGCGGCACCTGACGTATGCCCAGCTTGAAGCGCGGGCCAACCCGTTGGCGCATGCCTTGATCGAGCGTGGCGTCGGCCCGGAAGTGCGGGTCGGCGTGGCGATGCAGCGCTCGGAGAATCTGCTGGTCGCGCTGCTGGCCGTACTCAAGGCGGGGGGGGTGTACGTGCCGCTTGATCCGGATTATCCGGCCGACCGTGTCGCTTACATGCTCGAAGACAGCCGTGCGTTGTGCCTGCTGACCGAACGAGAGGTCGCTGCCAATCTGGCGATCGCGGCCGATACCGACGTGCTGCTGATGGACAACGCCGCCGAAGATTTCACCGCGTACCCTGCGCATGCGCCGGACACGCGGGTGTCGGCCGACAACCTGGCGTATGTGATTTACACCTCCGGTTCTACCGGCAAACCGAAAGGCGTGGCGATTGCGCATCGCAACGTGCTGGCGCTGATCGACTGGTCGCAATCGGTGTACAGCCGCGACGATATTCAAGGCGTGCTGGCCTCGACCTCGGTGTGTTTCGACCTGTCGGTGTGGGAACTGTTTGTCACCCTGGCCAACGGTGGTTCGCTGATCATCGCCCGTAATGCGCTGGAATTGCCGCAACTGCCGGCCCGCGATCAAGTGCGGCTGATCAACACCGTGCCGTCGGCGATTGCCGCCCTGCAACGCAGCGGCGAGATCCCGCCGAGCGTGCGCATCATCAATCTGGCCGGCGAGCCGCTCAAGCAAGCGCTGGTCGACACCCTATACGCGCAACCGACGGTCGAGCATGTTTTCGACCTGTACGGTCCGTCGGAAGACACCACCTATTCGACCTGGACCCGGCGCACGGCCGGTGGCCAGCCGAGCATCGGTCGGCCACTGAAGCACACCGCCAGCTATGTCCTTGATGGCGAGCTGCAACCGGTGCCGCAAGGCGTGGCCGCCGAACTGTATCTGGCCGGTGCCGGCATCACCCGCGGTTACCTGGCCCGACCGGCGTTGACCGCAGAAAAATATCTGCCGAACCCGTTCGGCGCTCCGGGCGAGCGCTTCTACCGCACGGGTGACCTGACGCGTTATCAAGCTGACGGCAACCTGCAATACGTCGGGCGTATCGACCATCAGGTCAAGGTGCGCGGTTTCCGCATCGAGTTGGGCGAGATCGAAGCACGCCTGCTGCAACAAGACGCGGTGCGCGAACTGGCGGTGCTGGCGCAGGAAGGCGCGAGCGGTCAGCAACTGGTCGCCTACATCGTGCCGAGCGCTGCCCTGGGCAATGCCGAAGAACAAGCGCGGCTGCGCGAAGTACTCAAGGCCGGCCTGCGTGAACACCTGCCGGAGTACATGGTGCCGGCGCACTTGCTGTTCCTCGAACAACTGCCGCTGACTCCCAACGGCAAGCTTGATCGCAAGGCCCTGCCCAAACCTGATGCCGCGCTGGAACAGCACACCTATTTGGCGCCGAGCAACGACAGCGAGCGGCAATTGTGTGAGATCTGGCAGGCCGTGCTCGGGTTGGAGCAGGTGGGCGTCACGGATAACTTCTTTGCCCTGGGCGGTGACTCGATCATCTCCATTCAGGTGGTCAGCCGCGCGCGTCAGGCCGGTCTGCGCATTACCCCCAAGGATTTGTTCCAGTACCAGACCGTGCAAGGTCTGGCCCGGGTCGCCCAGCGTGGCGAGGCAGCGTTCAGCATCGAGCAGGGCGCCGTCACTGGCAGCACGCCGTTGCTGCCGTTCCAGCAACGATTCTTCGAACTGCAGATTCCTGAGCGTCAGCGCTGGAACCAGTCGCTGCTGCTCAAACCATCGCAGGCGGTCGATGCCAATGTCCTCGAACGCGCCTTGCAGGCGCTGGTGGCGCATCACGATGCCTTGCGCCTGAGCTTCAGCGAAGGCGCTGAAGGCTGGACGGCCACGCACCGTGCGCCGGATAACCAGCCGTTGCTGCAACAGGCGAGCGTGCAGCACGTCGACGAAATCGAAGCGGTGTGCGACGCCGCGCAAGGCAGCCTCGATCTGCAAAACGGCCCGCTGTTGCGCGCCGTGCTGCTGAATGTGGCCGACGGCAGTCAGCGTTTGTTGCTGGCGATCCATCACCTGGTGGTCGACGGTGTGTCCTGGCGCGTGTTGCTGGAAGATTTGCAGAACGCTTGCGAGCAACTGCAAAACGGTCAGACGATCAAACTCGCGGCCAAGACCAGCCCGTTCAAGGACTGGGCGCAACACCTGCAAACGTTCGCCGCCGGCGAGCTGCACAACGAACTGGCGTGGTGGGCCGAGCAGTTGGGCGAGGCGCCTGCCGATCTGCCTTGCGACAACCCTGCGGCAACCTTGCAAAACCGTCACGCGGTGAGTGTGGAAACCCGCCTGAATGCCGATCAGACCCGCCAACTGTTGCAACAGGCGCCCGCCGCCTATCGCACGCAGATCAACGATGTGCTGCTGACGGCACTGGCGCGGGTGATTTGCCGCTGGACCGGTCAGGCTTCGACCCTGATTCAACTCGAAGGGCATGGCCGTGAGGAGCTGTTCGACGACATCGACCTGAGCCGCACCGTTGGCTGGTTCACCAGCCTGTTCCCGGTGCGCCTGACCCCGGCCATGGGCCTGGCCGACTCGCTCAAGGCGGTCAAGGAACAGCTGCGTGGCGTGCCGAACAAAGGCCTGGGTTTTGGAGCCTTGCGTTACCTGGGCGATGAACACGCGCAGCAGACCCTCGCAGCGCAGCCGGTACCGCGCATTACCTTCAACTACCTGGGGCAGTTCGACAGCCAGTTCGACGATGCCGCGCTGTTCGTGCCCGCCAGTGAAAGCACCGGCCGTGAACAGAGTTCGTTGGCACCGCTGGCCAACTGGCTGGACATCAACGGCAAGGTCTATGGCGGTGAGCTCAACCTCAGCTGGTCGTTCAGCCACGAAATGTTCAATCAGGCGACGATCCAGCGTCTGGCTGACGACTATGCGCAAGAACTCAATGCGCTGATCGCCCATTGCTGTGAGGCGAACAACCGCGGCGTGACGCCGTCGGACTTCCCGTTGGCTGACCTGAGCCAGGCGCAGCTCGATCAGCTGATCACGGATCCGCAAGCGGTGGACAACGTTTATCCACTGTCGCCGATGCAGCAGGGCATGCTTTTCCACACCCTGTACGAACAAGGCTCGGGCGATTACATCAACCAGATGCGCGTGTCGGTGGAAGGGCTCGATGTCGAGCGTTTCCGTCAGGCCTGGCAAGCGGCGCTGGAGGCTCATGACATTCTGCGTACGCGGTTTGTCTGGGGCGGCGCGCAAGCGCAGCCACTGCAAATCGTCGAACGCACGGCCACGCTGCCGTTCACCGTTCACGACTGGCGCGGCCAGCCGAGTGAGGCGCTGGATGCGCTGGCCGAGGCCGAGCGCAGCCGTCCGTTCGATCTGAACGAGGTGCCGCTGTTACGCCTGGTGGTCGTGCGCACTGCTGCAGACCGTCACGAACTGCTCTACACCAGTCATCACATTTTGATGGACGGCTGGAGCAATTCGCAGTTGCTCGGTGAGGTGTTGCAACGCTATGCCGGGCAAGTGCCTGCAGCGACCATCGGCCGCTACAGTGATTACATCGCCTGGCTGCAGCGTCAGGACAGTCAGCTCAGCGAGCAGTTCTGGCTTGAGCGTCTGGCTCAATTTGATGAGCCGACCCGCCTGGCCCAAGGGCTGGCGGATCGTTCGGCGAGCGCAAATGGCGGGATCGAACAATATCAGCAGTGGATCGACGCCACCGGCACGTTGCGCCTGAGTGAATTTGCCCGCCAGCAAAAAGTCACCCTTAACACCTTGGTGCAAGCGGCGTGGCTGCTGCTGTTGCAGCGTTACACCGGGCAATCGACCGTGGCATTCGGCGCCACCGTGTCGGGGCGTCCGGCGAACCTGCCCGGGGTCGAGCAGCAGGTCGGCCTGTTCATCAACACCTTGCCGGTGATTGCCCGTCCGGAACCGCAACTGACGGTCAGCCAGTGGCTGCAAACCGTGCAAGAACTCAACATCGCCCTGCGTGATTTCGAACACACGCCACTGGCCGATATCCAGCGCTGGTCGGGGCAGGGCAGCGATGGCCTGTTCGACAACCTGTTGGTGTTCGAGAACTACCCGATCTCCGAAGCGCTGGAGCAAGGCTCAGCGCTGGGCCTGAATTTCGGCGCGGTCGACACCCGTGAACAAACCAACTTCCCGTTGACGGTCGGGGTCAATCTGGGCGAAACCCTGTCGGTGCATTACAGCTTTGCCACGGCGAATTTCAGCCAGGAGGCGATTATGCGTTTGCACGCACAACTGGCCTCGCTGCTGGAGCAATTCGTGCAGTCGGCCAATGCGCGTCTTGGCGCGTTGACCCTGCTCAGCCGTGAAGAGCAGAACCGTTTGCAGGACAGCAATCGTGCGCAACCCTGCACCGACCCGTTGCTGGTGCATCAGCGCATTGCGGTGATTGCGGCGCAGCAGGCGCAACAAGAGGCCGTGCGTTGTGGCGATCAGGCGTTGACCTTCGCCGCGCTTGAAACCCAGGCCAATCGCCTCGCGCATGTGTTGATCAATGAAGGCGTCGGCCCGGAAGTGCGCGTCGGCGTAGCCCTGCCGCGCAGCCCATCGATGCTGGTGGCCTTGCTCGCCGTGCTCAAGGCCGGCGGCGCCTACGTGCCGCTGGATGCCAGTTATCCGCGCGAGCGCCTGGCTTATCTGATCGAAGACTCGGGCATCGCCCTGTTGCTCACTGATTCGCAACTGCGCACCCAGTTACCGCTGAGCGCCGGTCTGCGCGCACTGGACCTGGACACGCTGTCGAGCGCCGAATGGCCAGACGTTGCGCCGCAGGTCGACGTGCAGGCGGAAAACCTCGCCTACGTGATTTACACCTCAGGTTCCACCGGACAACCCAAGGGGGTGTGCGTAGCGCACGGCCCGCTGGCGATGCATTGCCAGGCCATCGGCCAGCGCTATGAAATGACCCCGGACGATTGCGAACTGCATTTCATGTCGTTCGCTTTCGACGGCGCACATGAGCGTTGGCTGACCCCGCTGACTCATGGCTCGCGGCTGTTGTTGCGTGACGACAGTCTGTGGAGCCCGGAGCAGACCTATACCGCCATGCAACAGCACGGCGTGACGGTGGCGGCGTTCCCGCCGGTGTACCTGCAGCAATTGGCCGAGCACGCCGAACAGGTTGGTCAGCCGCCCGCAGTGCGCATCTACTGCTTCGGCGGCGACGCCGTGCCCAACGACAGTTTCGAGCGGGCGCGTGCCGCGCTGGCGCCGCAGTACATCATCAACGGTTACGGGCCGACCGAAACCGTGGTCACTCCGCTGATCTGGAAGGCCGGACGCAATGATGAGTGCGGCGCGGCCTATGCACCCATCGGCACGCGTATCGGCGACCGCAGCACCTGTGTGCTCAGCGCTGATCTCAACGCGTTGCCACAGGGCGTGATGGGCGAGTTGTACCTGGGCGGCACCGGGCTGGCCCGGGGTTATCTGGATCGTCCGGCGATGACCGCTGAACGCTTCGTACCCGATCCGTTCGGGGCGCCGGGCAGTCGTCTGTATCGCAGCGGTGACCTGGTGCGGGAGCGCGCCGATGGCGTGTTTGACTATCAGGGCCGCGTCGACAATCAGGTGAAAATCCGTGGTTTCCGCATCGAACTGGGCGAAATCGAAGCGCGTCTGCTGGAACTGAGCAGCGTGCGCGAAGCCGTGGTGCTGGCGCATGCCGGGCCCAGCGGCAAGCAACTGGTGGCGTATCTGGTGCCGACGCAGTCGGTGGCAGAAGCCCATTTGGGCGAATGGCGCGACAGCGTGCGCAACGCCCTCAAGGAGAGTCTGCCAACGCACATGGTGCCGGCGCACTTGATGGTGCTGGCGCAACTGCCGGTGACCCCGAACGGCAAGCTGGATCGCAAGGCGCTGCCGGCACCGGATGCCAGCCTGATGCAGAACAGCTACGTGGCGCCGCGCAACGACATGGAGCAACGCATCGCCACGATCTGGGCCGATGTCCTGCGCCTTGAACGTGTCAGCGCCACGGACAACTTCTTCGAGCTGGGTGGTGATTCGATCATCTCGATTCAAGTGGTCGGCCGTGCGCGGCAGGCCGGTATCCAGTTCACGCCCAAGGATTTGTTCCAGCACCAGACCGTGCAGGCACTGGCGGCAGTCGCGCAACTGGGCGGCACGCTGCTGAGCATCGACCAGGGACCGGTCAGCGGCGCGACGCCGTTGCTGCCGTTCCAGCAATGGTTCTTCGCCAGCGAGATTCCCCAGCGGCATCACTGGAACCAGTCGTTGCTGCTCAAACCGGCGATGACCCTGCACGCCGACACCGTTTCGCAAGTGCTTCAGGCACTGGTTGTGCATCACGATGCCTTGCGCTTGTCGTTCAGTGAAACGACTGACGGCTGGACAGCCACTCACCGCCCGATCGATCCTGCGCAAGCACTGCTCTGGCAGCGCACGCTGACCGATCCGGGTGAAATCGAAGCCACCAGTCAGCAGGCCCAGGGCAGCCTCAATCTGCACGACGGTCCGCTGCTGCGAGGTGTGCTGCTCGATCTGCCGGACCACACTCAGCGTTTGCTGCTGGTGGTGCATCACCTGGTGGTCGACGGTGTCTCGTGGCGTGTTCTGCTGGAGGATCTGCACACCGCGTTCAGCCAGATTCAGGCCGGGCGCGAGGTCGCGTTGCCGGCCAAGACCAGCGCCTTCAAAGCCTGGGCCGAACGCCTGCAGGCGCACACCGCCAGCCTCGATGATGAACAGGCCTTCTGGCGTGAGCACTTGCAGGGGGCGAGCGCCACGTTGCCGTGCGAGCGCCCCGGCGGCAGCCTGGAAAACCGCTACGCGCAAAGTGTGCAGACGCGTCTTGCCCCTGAGCTGACCAAACAACTGTTGCAACAGGCCCCGGCGGCTTATCGCACCCAAGTCAACGACCTGCTGCTGACCGCACTGGCGCGTGTCATCAGCCGCTGGAGCGGGCATGCCTCGGCGCTGATTCAGCTGGAAGGTCATGGTCGTGAAGACCTGTTTGACGATATCGATCTGAGCCGCACCCTCGGCTGGTTCACCAGCGTGTTCCCGGTGCACCTGACGCCGGCCAGCGGGCTCGCTGATTCGATCAAGCAGATCAAGGAACAACTGCGCGCGATTCCCGACAAGGGCATCGGTTTTGGCGCCTTGCGTTATCTGGGCGATGTGTCGGCGCGTGAGGCTTTGGCTGACCTGCCAACGCCGAAAATCACCTTCAACTACCTTGGCCAGTTCGACAGCCAGTTCGACGAAGCTGCGCTGTTCCTGCCGGCCGGCGAAAGTGCCGGCAATGACCTCAGCGATCGCGCCCCTCTGGGCAACTGGTTGTCGGTCAACGGCCAGGTGTATGGCGGTGAGCTGAGCCTGTCGTGGAGCTTCAGCGAGCAGATGTTCGACACCGCGACCGTGCAGGCATTGGCCGATGATTACGGGCGTGAACTGACGGCGCTGATCGACCACTGCGTGGTTCCGGGCAACCACGGCCTGACGCCGTCGGACTTCCCGCTGGCCGCGCTGAGTCAGGCGCGTCTGGACAGTTTGCCCGTGGCGGTCGCGGACATCGAAGACATCTATCCGTTGTCGCCGATGCAGCAGGGCATGCTGTTCCACACCTTGTCCGATGATGGCGACGATCTCTACGTCAACCAGCTCAACCTGTCGGTGGAAGGCCTCGATATCGAGCGCTTCCGTGCCGCGTGGGAATGCGTGGTGCAGCGTCACGAAATTCTGCGCACGTCGTTCCACTGGCAAGACAGCCAGGCGTCACCCGTGCAGATCGTCCACCGACAGGGCGTGGTTGACCTGCAAGCGCTGGACACGCCGATGGATGATGCGCAACTCGCCGAGTTCGCCCGCCAGCAGCGCGTTCAGGGCTTTGCGCTGGATCGCATGCCGTTGCAGCGCACGCGCCTGATTCGTCTGGGTGCGGACAAGTACCAATTGATCTGGACCAGCCACCACATCCTGATGGACGGCTGGAGCAGTTCGCAGTTGTTCGGCGAGGTGCTGCAGCATTACGCAACCGGTCAGGTTGAAGGCGAGAGCGGTCGTTATCGCGACTTTATCGCGTGGTTGCAGCAGCAGGATTCGGCGCAACTGGAGCAGTTCTGGCGCGGCCATTTGCAGACGCTGGTCGAACCGACCGCGTTGAGCCAGGCGATGCACCCGCGTCACGAGTCCGCCGAGCACGGTCACCAGGCGTTGTACACCCGTTGGGATGCACAGCAGACCGCTTTGTTGCAGCAGCATTGCCGAGCGCAGGGCATCACCGCCAACACGCTGATTCAAGGCGCATGGTTGCTCTTGTTGCAGCGCTACACCGGGCAGCACAGCGTGGCGTTTGGTGCCACCGTGGCCGGACGCCCGGAAGGCTTGCCGAATGCCGGCAGCATGCTGGGCCTGTTCATCAATACCTTGCCGGTGATCCAGACCCTCGATCCGGCACAGCCGCTGAACGCCTGGCTGAGCAGTCTGCAGGCTTATAACCTCGACCTGCGTGAACATGCTCACGCACCGCTGGCGGACATTCAGCGCTGGTCGGGGCAGGGCGGGCAAGCCTTGTTCGACAGCATCATCGTGTTCGAGAACTACCCGATTGACCAGCGTCTGGAACAGGCTCCGGGCGGCTTGCGCTTCGGCACCTCGGCCAGCCATGACGTGACCAACTTCCCGATGGACCTGGCGGTGCATCTGGGCGAAGAGTTCTCCATTGAGTACCTGTTCCTGCGTGATCGCTTCAGTGTCGAAGCGGTCGAGCGGATCCGTCAGACCATGGAAGTGTTGCTGCAGAGCATGATGCAGCAGCCGACCGAGCGTCTGGGCAATCTGCAACGTCTGGCTGCGCCACAATGGCAGGCCTTGCAGCAGTGGGGCGCAGAACCGGCGGCGGTGCACCGGCGCGAGCTGTTACCGGCGATGATTGCCGCGCAACGCCCTGAGGCGATCGCCGCCGAATGTGCCGACGAGCAGTTGAGCTATGCGCAACTCGAGCGCCGTGCCAACCAGTTGGCGCATCATTTGATCGCGGCGGGTGCCGGTCCGGAAATGCTGATCGGTGTCGCACTCGAGCGCTCGCTCGACATGCTGGTGGCCTTGCTCGCGGTGTTCAAAAGTGGCGCTGCCTACGTGCCGCTGGACATCGATTATCCGATTGATCGCCTGGCCTTCATGATCGAAGACTCCGGCATGCGTCAGATGATCAGCCGTGGCGCCGCCAGCCAGCGCTTGCCGCTGCCGGCGAACCTGCCATTGCTCGATCTCGATCATTTCGATGGCAATCAATATCCGCACACCGCACCGCGGGTGCAGACCTGTGATGACAGCCTCGCGTACCTGATCTACACCTCGGGCTCTACCGGTTTACCCAAAGGTGTTGCGGTGACGCACGGACCGCTGAGCATGCATTGCCAGGCGATCCGCGAACTGTACGAAATGGACGCCAGCACCCGCGAATTGCACTTCATGTCGTTCGCCTTCGATGGCGCGCATGAGCGCTGGCTGACCACCCTGGCCTTCGGCGGCACCCTGGTGCTGCGCGATCATGAACTGTGGACGCCGGAGCAGACCAGCCACGCCTTGCTCAGCCGTTCGATCGACATCGCCTGCTTCCCGCCTGCCTACCTCAAGCAGGTGGCCGAGTACGTCGAGGCCAGCGGTATGGCCGTGCCGAAGGTGCGCATTTACTGCCTGGGCGGTGACGCTGTGCCGGAGCAGACCCTGGCGCAAGTGCGCCGCGTGTTGCAGCCGCAGTTCATCACCAACGGTTACGGCCCGACCGAAACCGTGGTCACGCCGATGCTCTGGAAAGCGCCGAACGATGAAGCCTGCGCTGCCGCCTATGCGCCGATCGGGCGAGTGGTCGGCCAACGCTCGCTGTGGGTGCTGGACGACGATCTCAATCCGCTGCCACAAGACTTGTCCGGGCAGTTGTATATCGGCGGCTACGGGGTTGCCCGTGGTTACCATGGCCGTGCGGCCATCACCGCCGAGCGCTTCGTGCCGGATCCGTTCGGCGCGCCGGGCGGTCGTCTGTACCGCAGCGGCGACCTGGTGCGCCTGCGTCACGACGGCATCCTCGATTACGTCGGCCGCGCCGACCATCAAGTGAAGATTCGCGGCTTCCGCATCGAACTGGGTGAAATCGAAGCCTGCCTGCGCGCTCAGGACGGCGTCACCGATGCCGTGGTCATCGCCCGTGACGGCGTCTCGGGCAAACAGTTGATCGGTTACGTGGTCAGCGCCGACGACAACGCCGGTGACCGTCTGAAGACCCTGTTGCGCGCACAGTTGCCGGAATACATGGTGCCGCTGCAGATCATTGGTCTGGCGCGCCTGCCGATCTCGCCGAACGGCAAACTGGACCGCAAAGCGCTGCCGGAGCCTGAGTTCTGCGCCGATCAATATCAGGCGCCACGCAACGAGCAGGAACGTTGGCTGGCAGAGATCTGGGCCGACGTGCTGCAAGTGGAGCAGGTGGGTATCAGCGACAACTTCTTCGAGTTGGGCGGTGATTCGATTCTCAGCCTGCAAGTGATTTCCCGGGCACGGAACCATGCGCAACTGAACCTGGAGATCAAGCTGCGCGACCTGATGCGCTTCCAGACCATTGGCAACCTGTTCGACCAGCAAGCGGTCGCGCACTCGAGTCAGACTGCCGACAGCAGTCATGTGGCGCAGGCTGGCGCGTTTGGTCTGTTGCCGATCCAGGAGTGGTTCTTCGCCGAGGACATGAGTGAACCGCAGCATTTCAACCAGGCGATGATGCTGCGTTCGCGCCAGGCACTGGATGCTCCGGCACTGGAGCAGACGCTGCGGTTGATGCTCGAGCAGCATGATTCGTTGCGCCTGCGCTTCTATCAGGACCAGGGCCGCTGGTTGCAGCACTATCAAACGTTGCCAGACAGCTTGCGCATCGCTGAGCGCAACCCGTTGCTGTGGCAACGGGAGATCAGCGACATCGAGCAACTCGACGCACTGGTCAACCAGGCCCAGCGCAGCCTCAACCTGCTCGATGGGCCACTGATGCGCGGCCTGCTGGTGAACCTGCCGGACGGCGAGGTGCGTCTGCTGTTGGTGGTGCATCACCTGGTGATCGATGCGGTGTCGTGGCGGGTATTCCTGCAAGACTTGCAACTGGCCTACGAGGCGTTCAGTCAGGGCCGCGAACCGCAACTGGCGCAGCGCACCAGCAGCTATCGCGCTTGGGCCGATGGCCTCGCGGCGCAGGTGCCGGCACTGGCCGAGCAAGAGCTGGATTACTGGCTGGCACAGCTGGATCAGCCGGGCAAGGATCTGCCGTGTGACAACCCGCGTGGCAAGAACCTGGTGCGTTTCCGCGAAGAAACCTTCATGGGCCTCGATGCCACCCGTACCGGGCAGTTGCTCAAACAGGCGCCAGCGGTGTACGGCACGCAGATCAACGATCTGCTGCTGACGGCGCTCGGTCGTGTGCTGTGTCGCTGGAGCGAGGCCGAGTCGGTGCTGGTGCAACTGGAAGGGCACGGCCGTGAAGACCTGGTCGAAGGGCTGGACCTGAGCCGCACGCTCGGTTGGTTCACCACCATGTTCCCGGTACGGCTGGCGCCGTTGACCGAGCAGGATTTCGGCGCGTCGATTCTGGCGGTACGCGAGCAGTTGGCGGCGGTGCCGCAGAAGGGCGTCGGCTACGGCGCGTTGCGCTACATGGCCGATGCGTCGGTGCAACAGCGTCTGGCGGCGTTGCCACAGGCGCGACTGACCTTTAACTACCTGGGGCAGTTCGACCAGACCTTTGATGAGCAGGCGATGCTGATGCCGGCGGACGAGCACATCGGCGACGTCTACAGCCTGGACGCCAACCTTGGCAACTGGCTGGAAATCGTCGGTCAGGTGTTCGACGGCAAGCTGTCGATGCGCTGCATGTACAGCACCCGTCGCTTCCGCCCAAGCACCATCGAGACCTTGATGCAGCAGTATCAGGCCGAGCTGGAAGCGCTGGTCGAGCATTGCCTGCAACAGTCGGCGCGCTGAGCCGGTCTTTAACTTTTTGAGAGGGGCGGTGTGCATTGCGCGCAGCGCCCCGGGATGTGATGCATGCCATTGAATTCGGAAGTAGCGGCGTTTCTTGATCTGGTCGAAGACAGTCAGAACGACGCGTTTCACCAAGGGACACCCGAGCAGGCGCGTGGGGCGTTCGAGCAGTCCTCGCAACAGATGCGTTGGGCCGTGCCGGATGTCGACGTGAGCGAGGTGCAACACCGTGCCCGCGACGGCGCTGAACTGACCTTGCGGCTGTACCGTCCGTTGCAAAAGGGCGGTGTCTTGCCGGTGCTGCTGTTTTTGCACGGCGGTGGTTTTGTCGTCGGCAGCCTCGATTCCCACGACGGTATCTGCCGCGAGTTCTGCGCGCGCACGCCGTGTGCAGTGTTGTCGGTCGGCTACCGCCGCGCGCCGGAACACAAGTTCCCGGTGGCATTGCACGATTGTGCCGATGCACTGGATTGGCTGCGCGAACAGGCTGGTGAATTTGCTCTCGACCTGTCGCGCCTGGTGTTTGGCGGCGACAGCGTCGGCGCCACGCTGGCGACCGTGCTGGCGCTTGAGGCGCGCGCCCCCGGTGCGCTGAAACCGTGCCTGCAATTGCTCTGCTACCCGGTGACCGACGCCTCGCAGCGCCGTGAATCGATGGACTTGCTCGGCGAAGGCTACCTGCTGGAAAGCGATACCCTGGAATGGTTCTACCAGCACTACGCCCGCAGCATCGAGGACCGCAGCGACTGGCGCTTCTCGCCACTGCTGAGCGACGACCTCGCCGGCGCCGCCCCGGCCTACATCGCCCTGGCAGGCTTCGACCCGCTGCTGGACGAAGGCCGCGCCTACGCCGAACGTTTGGCCAGCACCGGAGGATTGCTTGAATGCCGCGAATTCAGCGGCCACGTTCACGACTTCCTGCGCATGCGCATGGTCACTGAAGAGGTGGAGGCAATTTATCAGGAGCTGGTGGCTGTGCTGCGCACTGTGATGTATCCCGAAACGGTCTAATCCGCCCTGGCCTGATGTGTGCGCCCACACATCCGGCCATCAACATCCGTCCCTGTAGGAGCGAGCCTGCTCGCGAAGAGGCCGGTCCTGACAGCTTGTTTCAGGAACTGACTATTCCGGTTTGAAACCTGGTTTGCCGTTGGCGGCTCGCCATTCTTTGATGGCTTTTAGTACGCCGGCTGCGCTGTCCTCAACGCCTTCTTCGGGATAGTACAGAATGTCTATTTCATTCGGGTGTTCCGAAGTTTTTACGATGTTTTCTACAATGTCATCGTGTTCTTTCTCTGAACGGTAATTTCCTTGGAATAGCCGGTTTATAAGGCCGAGATATTCTGATTCTGTGTAGTGTTCAAACTTGGCCTTCAATACCATTTTCAAATTATCTCTACCAATACCGGACAATATTGAATCCGTGGCGAGGGAGCTTGCTCCCGCTGGTCTGCGCAGCAGACCTGAATCGCCATACGCGGAGCGTCAGGCAAACCTTGAACTCTGGTTTACGACTGCTGCGCAGCCGAGCGGGAGCAAGCTCCCTCGCCACAGGGTTATGCTGGAACTGACTATTCCGGTTTGAAACCTGGTTTGCCGTTGGCGGCTCGCCATTCCTTCACTTTGCTAACGATCGCTTCCGGGGTCGCCTCCTCGTCGGAGTCGGCGTAATAAATCATGTCCGAGCCGTGGGGGTGTTCAGTCAACTCTTCAAATAACAGCACTGCGCGGACCTGTTCTTTTTCCGAGTCAAATTGCGCATTGCAAATTCCGGATACGAACCGCAGAAAATCTGTTTCGGTGTAATCGGAAAGAATTGGTTTGTGCATTTCAATTTTTTTCCTTGTGGATTTCAGAGTGTGGTTTTGGTGGGGTGGCTCCGATGTTTTTAATGTCGTAGATCTCACCGCTTTTGGATATTTATTTCGTGTGGTGTAGTTTGAAATTAATTTGGCTAACAGTTTTTTCAAGGACTGACTATTCCGGTTTGAAACCTGGGTTTCCGTTGGCGGCTCGCCATTCTTTGATGGCTTTTAATACGCCTGCGGGACTGTCTTCAACGCCTTCTTCCGGGTAGTACAAAATCCCTGTTCCGTTTGGATGCTCTGAAGTCCGGACGATATTATTTACAATTGCATCGTGCTCCCGCTCTGAGGAATAGTCTCCCTCCACCAAACGATTTATTAAGGCTGCATATTCTGACTCTGTGTATTCCTCAAACTTGGCCTTCAATACCATTTTAAAATTATCTCTCCCAGTGCCGTACAACATTGAACCTGTGGCGAGGGAGCAAGCTTCCCCGCCACAGGGTTAAGCTGGAACTGACTATTCCGGTTTGAAACCTGATTTACCGTTGGCAGCTCGCCATTCCTTGACCGCACCAAGCACTCCATTCGGGCTATCCTCAACACCCTCTCTCGGGTCGTAGAGCACACCCGTGCCATCAGGATGTTCAGAGGTCCGAACGATGTTTTCTACGATTTCATCGTGTTCTTTTTCTGATGAATAGGTGCCTGAAAATAATTTTTCGATCAGTTTCAAGTATTCACTTTCCGTGTATTCAAATAAATGATCTTTAAGCTTCATGTCATTGGTCTTCTGTTTTTTTGTGAATTTTGATGTGCGCTCTAGGTGTCATTACTTTAAGGTTGTCCATGTTGTAGACTTCTCCGCCCTCACTGATAGGGTCGTGATGGTGGATCTCAAGTTTCGCTCGCTTTCCAACTTGCTCCTGAGGAACTGCTGTAGGGGCTAATTTTTTTCTCATATCCGTTTGCCTAAGCTTCGTAAATTGCGCACTTAGCATCTCGTCTTGTCCCATTGCCTTCCAAAACGCCCGCCTAAACGCTTTAAAACTGGAAAACTCCCGCCCCCTCAGCTTATCCGCAATCTGCGCGGGTACCGGCGCGCCGTCCGGGGTTGACGCCGTCCCCAGCCAATTACCCGATATCACTTGTCCATTCCCTGTAGCGATTCCCGGATCCTGTCGGCGATCCCTGAACATCGTGAAGGTCGGCGGGATGCCGGACTCGATCGGGAATACGGTGATGAAGCCACTGAAGCCGTACTGATCCAGTTCGGGAAACGGGTCGACCCGCCCGCCTTGCGGGGTGGCCGTTGCACCTTCGTAGATCGGCAGATCGGTGTCGGCGAACGGTAAGGCCGTCGAAGGATTCAGCGGCTGTACCAAAGGCGTCCAGGTCAGGGTGGGACCCTTGGCCTCGGCGTCGCCGGAGACGTATACATTTTTGCCGGCATCAAAGCGGGCCAGTCTTACTGGCACGTTGGCGGGTACCGTGACGCCGTCCGTACCGACGACGACAATCTCTACGCGGTTGCCGATCGTCCTGGAACCAAGCCTTGCCGGCAGGTCGACGTCTTTGCCGTTGGCCGCTCGTTCGTACAGGTCGACAGCGTTCAGATCGGGAGCGAGTTCCGCGAGCGGAACGCTGGCCGAATAAAGATCACCGCTGCCCAGCCTGGAGGGAATCAGCAGTGCTGCGAAGCCGACCAGCGCGGGCGCAGCTGCGGCACTCAAGATAGAAACGGCTGTGCGCAAAGCGGTTCTGAGCGCCAGTGAGGTGGCTTGGCTGGTGGCGATGTGGCCGAGGGTGCCGCTAAACGTTGAGTCAAACGCCGCCATTGAGCCAACGTTGGCGAACGTCGGACTTTGCCAGCGCGCATCGCTCTCGGCTTGCCATTGTTCATGCAGGCGTTTGTTTTGCGCGGCCAGTTTGGCCTCGGCTTGGGCCGCGCGGTGCGCCTGCTGCTGCCTTTTCCTTTTGGCTTTTTTCTGTGCCTGACTCTGTTCCCTCAGGCGCTGTGCTTCCTCGTCTCGCTGAATCCGCGCCTGTTCAGCCTCGGCTTCTGCCTCACGTTTTGCCTGCGCCTGACGCGCGAGAAGGGCCTGCTCGGCGGCGAGGCGATCCCGCTCGGCAGCCGCGCGTTGAGCCTCTGCCTGTTCATGTTGACGACGAGCCTCTTCGGCCAATGCTTGTTGACGCTGCTGCTCGGCGGCGACTCGGGCGCGTTCGGCTGCCGCGCGTTGAGCTTCTTCCTGTTCCCGTTGGCGACGTGCTGCATCTGCCAACGCCTGTTGCCGCTGTTGCTCCGCAGCAATCCTGGCGCGTTCAGCGGCCTGACGTGCCGCTTCGGCGGCAGCCGCTTGCGCCTGTTCGTTGGCCTGCACGGTCGTCAGCCAGTTGTGCACATTGGCTTGTTGTTGATGCAGAACCGTGAGGGTCTGGGCCAGCAACCTGGCTTCGAGCGCCGCGCGATAGGACTGTTTCCACAGGTTCATTCCCGGGCCGTTGGGGCTGAGAATCGGGTCGACGATCTGCGCGCGGGAAAGGAACTGGAAAACTGTTTTATCGGTTGGATCGCTGCCATAAAAGCCGTGGGACAACTGGGTCTCGTACAGCAGTTGCTGGCTCTTGCGCTGAATCACGGTGTTGCGTACACCCAGCTCGCGGATCAGCGATGCCGCCGGTGGTAGCGGGTGGGTCGAAACCTCCTGTCGGGCGGCTGCCAGATCCGCTTCGATGGTCAACGGGATGTGTGTGGTTTTGCCTTGATATTCCGCTTCCAGCGGGCTGGTGAAGTGTTGCAGCACTTGCTGATAGCGACTGGTGTTTCGCGGCGGGCCGAATCGGCCACTGTTGGGAATCGTGGTGCCGGTTGAGGGATTTATACGCATGCCAGGAGGCGCTGTCGCAGTCGTGTGGACTGCCTCGGTCAATACGAACGGCGGTGGTTTTTGCATATTCATATCCTTTTGAATGTGCATTGTTTTTCGATAAGTAACGGGTAAGCAGTCAGTTGCTTCCTGCCAATCAAAGTTACAACGAAGTGCTCAGGGAAATATCCGAGTCGTCTGTAGGTGCTGACAGGAGATAAGGCGGGAGTTTTCGGCGAAAAGAGGGTTTTAGCGGATGCATCTTTTATGTAATCGGACGTTTCCTATGCAACGAAAGGAAATGCCTTTCAAAGCGCACGCCTTGTAGTCCGTTAAACCTTTACCCATAAAAAAAGCGCCCCGGTTTGGCCGGGGCGCTTTTTGTGTTGCGGTGGTTAAATCAGAACGTGTACTTGAAGCCGGTCATGATGTTGCGCGGTGCGCCGTACATGCCGTGGTCGCCTGCGTAGCTGAGGTATTCGCGGTCGAATACGTTGTTCAGGTTGACCGAGGCGCTGAGGTTTTTGCTGATGTCGTAGCGTGCCAGCAGGTTGGTGACGGCGTAGCTGCCTTGCTGGAAGGTGTGCAGGTCGGCACCGGTCTTGCTCTGCCAGTTCACGCCACCGCCAACGGTGACTTTGTCCAGAATGCCCGGCAGGCGATAGCTGGTGAAGGTCTTGAGGCTGTGACGGGGCAGGGTGGTGACGATGCGCTGGTCATCGGCATCGGTGCTGACCGCGTAGGCGTAACCGGCAGACGCTTGCCAGCCTTCGGCGAGTTCACCATCGAGGGTGAATTCCGCACCTTTGGTGGTGGTGCCCTGTTCGGATTTGTAGGTGTTGCCGCCTGGGGTGTCGATCCAGATCGCCAGGTTGTCCTGCTCGATCTTGAACAGCGCGAAGCTGGAGTTCAGCTTGCCATCGAAGTGGCTACCCTTGACGCCGACTTCGTAGCCGGTGCCTTCCATCGGGTCCAGAGGCTTGTTGTTGATGTCGCGAACCCACGACGATTGCGGGTTGAAGATCTTGGTGTAGCTGGCATACAGCGACCAGGTGTCGTTGACGTCGTAGACCACGCCCGCGTAAGGGATGTAGACGCCGGTTTCCGATTCCTTGGTCTTGGTTTCTGCACCGCCGTACGGTTTGTCTTCGATCTCGCGATGCCAGTCGACGACGCGGCTGCCGAGCAGGATGCTCAGGTCATCGGTGGCGCGCAGGCGGGTGGCCAGGTAAGCGGCGTATTGCGTTTCATCGACGGTGGATTTGCCGGTGACGTTGAATTCGGGTTTGACCGAGTCGCCGTTCCAGTTCAGCAGGTTGTCGATGGCGCCGGCAGGGGAGTTGGAATAGTCGTATTTCCAGCCACCGTAGCTCGGCACGTTTTCGTAGTATTGGGACAGGGTCACACCGGCGATCAGCTCATGCTCGCGACCCAGCAGGCCGAACGGGCCGGTCAGGTAGGCGTCGATGTTGTTCTGGCGCGGGGTACCGGAGAAGCGCACCGGCAGTTGGGTCGTGCCGCTGCCATCAGGGTTCAGGCCGCCGTTGACGTAGTTGAAGACCTCGTCGAATTTGTTCTCGGAGTGAGTCAATTCAACCTTGCCGCTCCAGCCATTGCCGAATTGCTGTTCTATCGAGGTGAAGAAGCTGGTTTGTTCGTGGTCGTTGTAAGACCAGGTCTGCGCCGAGTTCAAGGAACGTTTGAGGTTGGTGCGCGAGCCGTCGGTGAAGCGGGTCGGCAGGCCCGAACGCATTGGCGAGTCGACGTCGGTGCGCTGGTAGCTGAAGCCCATCGTCAGCAAGGTGTCTTCGGTCAGGTCGAACTCAGTGATGCCATACATCAGTTGCGAATCTTGTTTGTAGCGATCGACCCAGGACTGTTCAGTCTTGAAGTCGCCGACCAGACGGCCACGGATGTTGCCGGTTTCGGTCAACGGCCCGGAGACGTCGAAGCCGGTGCCGTAGCGATCCCAGTTGCCGGCTTCAGCGGTGACGCTGGCCTGCGCTTCGGCGGTCGGACGCTTGCGGATCAGGTTGATGGTCGCCGAAGGGCTGCCCAGGCCGCTGATCAGACCGGTGGCACCACGCACCACTTCAACACGGTCGTACATCGCCATGCTCTGGGTGTAGTTGTCCATGCGCTTGACGGTCGGCACGCCGTCGATTTCGAAGTTCTGGATCTCGAAACCACGGGAGAAGTAACCGTCGGACTCTGCGCCCTGGCCGTCACGCAGCACGATGATGCCCGGTGTGGCGTCGAGGGTATCGCTGAGGTTGGTCAGGCGCTGGTCGTCGAGGCGCTGACGGGTCATGACGGTCAGCGACTGCGGGGTTTCCTTGGGTGTCAGGTTCAGACGCGTCGAACTACTGGATGAGTACGTGGTGTACAGCCCGGTGCCTTCAGTGGTCGACCCCGGCGCCTTGCCGGAAATCGATACCGCGCCGAGCTCCAGGGCGTTTCCCGCAGCTGCTCCGGTCGCCGGCACCAGCGAAACGGTGTTGCCGGTCAGTTGATAAGTCATGCCGCTCCCCAGCAGCAAGTTGTCCAGCGCCTGTTTCGGCTCCAGGTGACCGGAGACCGCACTCGATTTCAGGCCAGCCAGGGTTTCCGGGCTGTAGAGAATCTGCAGGTTGGCTTGTTGCCCAAGCTGTTGCAGTGCGCTGGACAGCGGTTGCGCAGGGACGTTGACGTCGACCGGCGTCGCTTGAGCCTGGGCGCTGCCCAACAGCATCAGCGTCAGCAGGGCACCTGACAGCACGGCGCCACGCGGATTGCGGCGGGAAATGGCTACAGCCAGAGGGGTGCGGGACAACTTTAAGGCTTGCATTTGCTCGGGATGCTCCTGAAGTGCGAGTGCAGTTTTATTAGTTAATGATAATTAGACGCAACACTGCGTAAAAACCGGAAAAAAATCCCGCCAACCGCGAAAAACTCTGCTATCGCGTGAAGGCGGGATCAGCCCATCCCTGAGCGGTTGGCGTGTCAGGCCGGGTTGAGCGCGGTTTTGACTTTGCCGGCATCCATGCGCACCAACTGGTCGGCGACGTCGAAGTAACGGTCATCGTGGGAGATCACGATGATGGTCTTGCCCAGGCGTTTGAGGTCGGGCAGCAACTCGGTGTAGAAGATCCGGCGGAAGGTCGGGTCCTGATCCGCGGCCCATTCGTCGAACACCAGCACCGGGCGTTCCTCCAACCAGGCATTGACCAGCGCCAGACGCTTGCGCTGGCCGGTGGACAGGTCGGTGGTGGTGAAGCTGCCGTCCTGCACGCTGACCTTGTGGGCGATTTCCAGGCGCTGCAGGTATTTGTTGGCGTCGTCGGGAATGTGCGTATCGCCTTGCACCACGTCATCGAACAGGTAGTAGTCGGCAAAAACCGTGGTGAACAACTGGCGGTAATCGTCGCGGGTGAGGGCGGTCACGCACTCGCCGTTGAGGCGGATTTCGCCTTGCTGTGGCGGATACAGGCCCAGCAGCAGTTTGATCAGGGTGGTCTTGCCGCAGCCGTTTTCGCCGACGATGAACACGATGTCGCCCTGTTCGATCTTCAGATTCACCGGCCCCAGCGTGAACGGGTTGGCGTCGCCCACGGCCGGGAAGGCGTAGCGCACGTCTTTGAGTTCCAGGCTCTGCACCGGCTCGGCTTTCTTGCCCTGATCGCTGAGCAACAGATGCGGCTCGGGCGAGGAGAACTGCGCCGACAGTTCGGCGATGCGGCGGAAGGCGATCTGTGCGCGGCTGACCACCGGCAAGGTGCCGACCAGATGTTCCAGTGGACCTTTCATGTACAGCAGCACCAGGACGAAACCGCTCATCACGGTTTTGTCAGCGCTGGGCCAGAACGATTGCAGGGCCAGTGCCAGACCGATGACCACAAAGAACAGCATCGAGCCGAAACTCTTGGCAATCACGAAGGTGTTGATCGATTTGATCTGGGTCTTGCAGATGAAATCGGCAGTGCCCTTGATGCCGCTGTTGAACATGCGTTGGCGACGCGGGCGGTGAATGCGCAGTTCCTTGGCACCTTCGGCAATCGCGTTGTAGTGCTTTTGCAGTTCGTCTTCAGCATCACGGGCGGCGAAGAAACCTTTGATCCCGCGCCCTTGGGCAAAGTACTGAATGCCCGTGCCGATCAGGATCGCCACGACCATGATCAGGAACATTGGCCACGACAGCATCGCCAGATAACCCATGCAACCGAGGGTCACGGTCAGCGATATGGCCAGTGGCGCGAAGGCGAAGGCGAAGTCGCTGATGGTGTCGACATCGTGGGTCAGCACCGGAATCAGGCGATGGCTGCGATAGCGTTCGATCTGCTCGATCGGTGCCGACAGGACTTTCTCGCCCAGTTGTTTGCGCAGGGTGGCGATGATGTGCTGGCCGACATAATTGGTGCCGATGTCCGAGCAGATCGAGCTGAGCAGCGCCAGCACACACAGGCCACCGAACAGCGCGACCACGCCTTGGGTCAGACCGGTTTCGGAGTGCAGCGCGTTGTTGATGGTGGCCAGGAGGACCGTGACACTCAGGCCACCGACCATACCCAGAATGACCGACAGTGCGACGACGAGCCGAAAAGGTTTGAGTAGGGTGAACAATTCATGAATTGCACCGCGCGTAGGCTGGGTCATGACAGGACAGTTCCTTGGGTCGTAAAGGCAGATACCCTGTAGAACGTCTGATCCGCTGCTTAATTTAGACGGTCGCCGACTGGCGGCGACCGGGGGGAGAGGAGAAGCGTTACTGCCTATTACAACTCACGCACAACACGGAAACCGATCCAGTCGCCGCGGGTCTTCGGATCGATGTCGTTGCGGTTGCCCGAACGGGAGAAGACCGGCGCTTCACCCCAGTCATTGCCGCGAATGCGCAGGGTCTCGCAGTTGGGTTCCAGCCACGCGCTACCGTCGGTTGGCGCACCTTTGTAGTCCGGGTGATAGCAGTCTTCGACCCACTCATAGACATTGCCGTGCATGTCGTACAGGCCAAAGGCGTTGGCCGGATAGCTGCCTGCCGGCGAGCTGAAACTGTAGCCGTCCGCCGGGCCGTAGGTGTTGGCGTGCTTGGCGATGCTGTAGCCCTTGCCCTCGTCGAACGGGAAGGGGAACGGTCCTTTGGAACCTGCACGGGCACCGTATTCACGCTGGGCTTCGCTGAGCATGCTGTAGGTCTGCCCGGTTTTTTTCGACAACCAGGCGACGTAGTTCTTGATGTCCTGGAAGTCCATGCACACCGCCGGCTGGCGCGGGGTTTGCGGGTAGCGCGGTTTGCTCGCGATGCACTCGCGACCGGGGCGCGTGTCACCGTTGGCGATCACCGCACCGCTCTCGCGAATGTAACTGTCCCATTCACCTGCAGTGATCTGGAAGCGGCTCATGGCGAAGGGTTTGGCGAAGGTCACTTCATGCATCGGGCCTTCGTCAGGTTCGCGCCCGACTTCATCCTCCGGTGTGCCCATGGTGAAGGTGCCGGCCGGCAGCACGACCATCTCCGGGCAGTCCTTGCAGTCCTTGAACACTTTGCCAGCAGCAGGGGCGGTTGCGGCCTGGGCGGCGCTCGGCAGCAGGCCGCTCATGAGGGCGGCGAGGGCCAGTGCCTTGAGCGCCTTGGCGCCGAGGGCAGGGGTCAACAGATCACGTTTCATGAGTCATCTCGTCTAAAGGAAAGCGGGGCGTCACAGCTGTTTGTTGAGCACGGCCATGAAACGCTCGATGTCGTTTTCGCTGTTCAGCAGGCCGGGTGCGATGCGTATCACCGGGCCGACGTCGCGCTCCACCGCGTCGCATACCACGCGGTTTTGCATGAGTTGAGCGGCGACCTGATCGCAATCGCGATCCTTGATCCGGAAGAAGGTGAAGCCGGCAGACAGATCGCTGCTGCGCGGTGTTACCAGTTCAATCGAACGGTGTTCCAGCAAGCGGTTTTTGGCGTAGGTATTGAGTTCGTGAATACGCGTTTGCACCTCGCGCTTGCCCAGCGTCAGATGCAGCTTGAACGCTTCGTCCAGCGCCCAGCGGTGCTCGAAACTGTGATACCCGCCGGGGGTCATGATGGTCGAGAACGTGGTGGCTTCGGAGAAGGTCGGGATGGTCGGGGTGACGTCCTTCAGTTCGCTGGAACGTGCGCAAATAATTCCGGTGCCGCGCGGGCCGAACATCCACTTGTGGGTACCGGCGATAAAGAAATCGCAATGCATGTCGGGGAAGTCGAGGTCATCGACACCAAAGCCGTGCACGCCATCGACGACGTACAGGATGCGATCCTTTTCCTCGCGCTGACGATTGTGCTGGTCCACCAGTTTGCCGATCTCGCCGATCGGCAGCTTCACGCCGCTGCCCGATTGCACCCAAGTCATGCCCAATACGCGGGTTTCAGGGCGAATGCCTTTGTCGATACGGGTCAGTATTTCGTCGACGGACACCGTTGCGCTGCTGTCGAACAACTTCAGTTTGCGCACCTTGACGTCATCTTTCTGCTGGCGATAAGCCAAGGTGTAATTGGTCGCGTAGTGCTCGTGTTCGGTGGTGAGGATTTCCTGATCGGCGCGCACATGAATGCCGCCATAGATAAGCGCCAGACCTTCGGTGGTGCTGCCGGTGAGGGCGATCTGCTCAGGCTTGGCCTTGAGGTAGCGACCGGCCCATTCGCGCACGGTTTGCTCGCGCTTTTCGGTTTCACCCAGATCCCAATCCATCGCGCGACCGGGATTGCGGTCGAGGGTCACGCGGTAACGCTCGATGGCTTCGCGCACCGGGCGCGGATGGGAGGTCACGAGGAAGTTGGCGAAATGCAGGTAATCCGGGTCCTGATCGAACAACTGGCGCAGTTGTGCCCATTTGTTCCCGCCGATCGGTTGTGGATTGGCGGCGCGGGCCGGCAGGTTGACGGCAGCGCCAAGGGGCAGGCCGGCGGCAAGAATGCCGGCTTGTTTGAGAAAAGAACGACGGTTGGTCATGAGGTCTGATCGCTTGTTCGAAGAGGTGTCAGCGGTTGACGACAGGCTTGGAGGATTTTTGCACTTGTTCCCAGACCCGCAAGAAGTTGCCGCCCCACAATTTGGCGATGTCGGCCTCGCTGTAGCCACGGGAGATCAACTCGGCGGTTACGTTGCGTGCTTCGCTGACGTCCTTCCAGCCATCCAGACCGCCGCCATCGTTGAAGTCGGAACTGATGCCGACATGGTCGATGCCGATTTTCTTCACGGCGTAATCGATTGCGTCACCGAGGTCCTTGAGGTTGGCCTTGGGTTCTTCGTCGACGATTGCGTAGAGCTGGCCGGCGTACTCGCCAAAGCGTTGTTCCGGCCATACGGTGATGATCGGGTCACCAGGCATCAGCGCCATTTCCAGGCCCTGCAGTGGCTGCAGATCAAACCTGGCACGCAGTGCGTTGAGCTTGTCCTGCGTTGTTTGGCTCAGGGGACGCAAGTAGGTCGGGAAACCGACAATTTGCACAACGCCGCCACTGTTCTTGATCAGTTGCATTTCCTGGTCGCTGATATTGCGCGGGATATCCACCAGTGCCCGTGGCGCCGAGTGGGAGGCCACGATCGGTGCGCGACTCAGTTGCGCGACCTGTTCCAGTGCCTTGGTCGACATCTGCGAGACATCGATGATGACGCCCAGATCATTGAGGCGATGCACGGCCTGTTTGCCGATGTCCGACAGACCGCCGAGCGCATCGCGGGTGTCATTGAAAAACGGCAGTGGTCGCGAGGAGTCGGCCCAGTCGTTGTTGCCCACGTAACTGAAACCGAACATGCGCATGCCACGTGCGGCCCACTTGTCCAGGGCGTTGAGATCGTTGCCCAGTGGATAGGCGTTGAGCATGCTCATGAAAATCGCAAACTTGCCTTCGCCATGCAGACGGCGGAAATCGTCCGGGGTGTAGGCGATGGCGACCTGATTGGGGAAGTCGCGCACCAGGGTGCTGATGATCTTGTAGCGGGTTTCCTGTTCGAAGCGTGCTTCTTCGACAAACCCGGCGGTCGGACGGTGGGGGGCGTTGGCGCCGTTCCAGATTTCCGGCCAGCCGAAGATCGTCAGGGCGGCACCGGACAGGCGCCCGCGGGCTGTTTTTACCAGATCGAACTGGCCGCTGCCATCCTTGTCGGCTTCGTTGCCGGCGGTGCCGAAATCCAGCGGCACGGTGATGTGGCTATCGAAGGAAATGATGCGGTCCTGCAACTCATCGGCTTGCTGCATGACTTTGACCGGGTAGCCGGGGTTGTCCTTGAACCAGTGTTCCCAAACCGCAAAACCTGCGGCGGCACTGATCGCCAGGGCCAGCGGCAGGCCGATGTAAAGAGCCTTTTTCGAACGTGGTTTTGTCATTGCCATCTCAGTCAGGTTCGCCGTCGAGGTGCAGGCGCAAGGGCCTTCGCTATCTGGGTGGAACGACTGGGCTGCCGGGTAATTTAGGTCTGGCTGAAAAGAACGCGCGCGATACAGGAACTGCCGAAGGCTGCGATCTTTTCAGGACGGCATAAATTTACCTCTGCAACAAACGTTCTAGCTTGGATAAAGCCTGCTTCATGGCTGACACAGGTAGGGCAATGAAGATTTCTCGACGATGGTTCATGGCGGGCCTGGCACTGACCGGCGCCGCTGTGCCTGCAGCGTATTTTGGGCATCGTGAATGGACGAAGCCGGATCCGACGATCACCCCGGGTGAGGCGTCGTTCGACGTCGCGGATGTTGCCGGACAACGCCTGGCGGATGCGCTGCGCGGTGTCTGGCAGATTCGTTTCGAGGGTCATGATGCCGGTATCGCGGGTTTGCCCGGAGAAGGTCTGGAAGTGTTTCTCGATGTTGCCCACAAAGGGCGCGGCGTCATCGGCTTTCTCGACACGGCCGAGCGCTTGCGTTCGTCTCAGGCGCCGCGCTATCGAATTCTCGCGGACCTCGCCGATGTCAAAACCTCGCAGTTGAGTTGGCGTCTGGTCAGCCTGTCCGCAGCCGACGGTGCACCGGACTACGAATTCAGCATGGCGCTGGATGAGGTCTGGGGCGGTTTCGGCAACGCCGGCAGCGGCAGCCTCAGCGGACGCGTCCTCAACCTTGATCGCCCCTTGATGCTGCCGGCGCAGGACAACCGTTTTATTGCCGTCAAACGCGTATTCCCCGAGGCACGCGAGCGCGCAGGGTTGAACCCGACGTTGCTGGCCTGGCTGATTTCTCCTGAACACCGCTTGTTCCATCAGCTCTGGCACGCCAGCCGCGACAAGTGGCATACCTTGAGCGAGGAAAAGCGCGGCGCCCTGCGCGGTATCGGCTGGCAGCCCGGCCCGCGTGACAAGGAGCGCGACGCCCGTGGTCCGCGCAAGGACCGCAATGGCTCGGGCATCGATTTCTTTTTCATGCACAGGCACATGCTGGGCACGGCGCGTTCAATGCAGGATCTGCCGTCGTGGCAGCATTTTCCGCTGCCGCAGCCGGAATTGATCCGTGATCGCCAGGGTTTTGCCGATTATTTCGACAATCACGACGGCACTTCACTGCCGCCGACCTGGCTGGCCGAGGACGATGACGAATACTCGCAATGGGTCAGCGACATCAAAACGGCCGAGACTTATCACAGTAATTTCCTAGTGTGGGAATCGCGCTACCGTGACCCGCGCTATCTGGCCAGGCTGACCTTGGGGCAGTTCGGTTCGGAAGTCGAACTGGGGCTGCACGACTGGCTGCACATGCGCTGGGCGTCAGTACCACGGGACCCGTCCAATGGCCATCCGGTACCGTTCGCGCGCGATCCGGCAGATTTTTCCGCGCGTTGGTACGCCGCTGAAAACGACTTCCTTGGCGATCCGTTTTCCTCCCATGTCAGCCCGGTGTTCTGGCACTTTCACGGCTGGATCGATGATCGCCTGGAAGACTGGTTTCGCGCGCACGAACGCTTCCATCCGGGCGAAGTCAGTCGCTTGCAGGTCAATGGTGTGCCGTGGTTTGCACCGGGTCGCTGGGTTGAAGTCGCCGATCCGTGGCTCGGGCCGAGCACTCACGGCTGCAGCACGGTGCCGGGCCTGCAACCGGGCAAGTCAGTGGAGATGGATCCGGAAACCATGAAGCTGGCGCTGCGCATTACCTTCAGCGATGACGAGAAGGTGTTGTCGTCGTTGTTTCGCAAGGTGCCGCAGCGCCCTTGGTATGCGCGCCATCTGAAACCCAAACAGACTTCGGCCTGAGGCCGCGTCATCGTTCTTGGCGAGCAGGCTCGCTCCCGCAGGTTGTTGTGCTGGCCCGTAGCTAGCGGCAGCACCCCTGAACACTGTGGGAGCGAGCTTGCTCGCGAATGGGTTTGACCGGCAGAGAACTTACAGCGCCTGCCACCCACCCCCAAGCGCCTTGTACAACGCAATGCTTGCCTGCATTCGCGACAATCTCAACTGCACATTCAAGTCCTGCGCGGCGTACAACGTGCGTTGGGTTTCCAGCACCGTCAGCAAGTCTTCGGCGCCGGCCTGGTAGCGGCTCTGGGCGATGTCGAACGCGGTCTGCGCTTGCCGCAGTTCTTCGCTCTGCCACTGCCGCTGTTCGTCGAGGCCGCGAATGCTGTTCAAGGCTTTTTCGACATCGGCGAAGCCGTTGATGATCGCACCCCGATAATTCTGCAGCAGTTCTTCCTGGCGAGCGGTCGCCTTGTCACGCTCTGCGCCGAGGCGACCATTATTGAAGATTGGCCCGATCAGTCCGGCAGTAAGGTTGTAGAAGGGGCTGCGTAGAACGTCGCGGAACTGGTCCGCCCCCGAGCCGATATCGGCACTGAGGGTGACGGTGGGCAGCATGGCGGCGCGGGCAACGTTGACGTCGGCTTCGGCGGCAGCCAGTTGCGCTTCGGCGCGGGCGATGTCCGGGCGTCGATCGAGCAGATCGCTTGGCACGCCGGCGGCGATTCCCGGCCATTGCAATTGGTCGAACGATTCCCGGTTCGGTGCAAGTTCCTGAACGGGTCGACCGAGCAGCGCCGCGAGGCTGATCGAAGCGTCTCGGGCTTGTTGCTGCACCAGCGGCAATTGTCGTTGTTGGGCGGCCACCAGGCTTTTCTGCTGAGCCAGTTCCAGGGCGGTGGCCGAGCCTGAGTCAAAACGCGTTTGCACCAGTTTCAGCACGCTTTGTGCGTTGGCCAGATTGAGTTCGGCAATGCGGCTCTGCTCGCGCAGCGACAAGGTTTGCGCATAGGTGTCGGCGACACTGCCGAACAGCGTCAGCTCCACCGTGGCACGGTCGAACTCGCTGGCCTGCAAGGCAAATTGCGCACTGTCGCGTGACGCCTGTTTGCCACCCCAAAAGTCGATTTCGTAACTGGCATTCAGATTGGCGTCGAAATAATCCACAGCCTTGTTACTGCTGTCGGCGTCCAGTTGACTGTAGCCGTTGCCACGGAGCAGTTTCTGCCGATTGGCATTGAGCGCGGCCTGCACCTCAGGCAATTGAGAGCCGCCAGCGATCACGGTGCCGGCCTGGGCCTGGCGTACCCGGGCCATGGCGGCGGCGAGGTCGAAACTGCCGGCGCGCGCCTGTTCGATCAGACGATCAAGCTCTGGGCTGCCAAACTGCGTCCACCATTGCGGGTTGTTGCGAGCACTGCTGGCAGTAGGCGCTGACTGCCACGCGGCAGGAGGCTGCAAGCTGCTGTCCGGGCGCTGGAGGGGACTGCCGCAAGCGCTGAGAATCAGGCATACGGTCAACAAACTGAGGCGCGGTTTCATAGATCGATCATTCGCTGGTAAGGGCCGTGACCGGGTCGAGCCGGGCAGCTTTGCGGGCCGGCATGAAGCCGAAGACAACACCGGTGACAAGCGCGCAGCCAAAAGCGCCGAGCACCGCCAGTAACGAGAAGGCGACCGCGACGTCGCTGAGGATCAGCACGCCGCCGACGAGTAACGCCAAGGCAATCCCGGCGATCCCGCCGACCACCGAGAGCATCACGGCTTCGGTGAGGAACTGACGCAGGATGTCGCGCTGACGCGCACCGGTGGCCATGCGAATACCGATCTCGCGGGTGCGTTCACGCACGGTCATCAGCATGATGTTCATCACGCCGATACCGCCGACCAGCAGCGAGATAGCGGCAATCGAACCGAGCATCAGGGACAGGGTGTTTTGCGTGCGCGCCTCGGCCTGGATCATCGCGGCGTTGTTGGTCAGTTCGAAATCTTTCTTGCCGTTGTGCAGACGCAGCATCATCCGCTCAATGTCCTGCTCGGTTTCCTTGACCCTGCGCGCATCGGCGGCGGCGATGGCGACGTACTCCGGGTTATAGGTGCCAAACAGGCGCGTGCTGGCGGCGGAGTAGGGAATGGCAATGCGGTCGTCGCTGTCGGAATCGCCAGAGCTGGAACCCTTTTCCGCAAGAACCCCGACCACTTGAAAGGGCACGTTTTCAATCAGAATGTACTGCCCGATAGGGTTGGCAACATCCTTGAGCAACTTGCTTCTGACTTTGTGCCCGATGACGGCTACCGCAGCGCCACTGGCTTCGTCGGCAGCGGTGAAGTAAGTGCCTTCAACCACTGGCCAATTGAAAATCTTCGGGAAATTGGTGTCATTGCCGCCCACGTAACTGTTGTGGTCGAGATTGCCGAAACGCACCACGGCTTCGGCGCCGTTGACGGGCATGATCTGCTTGATCAGCGGCAGTGTGGCGAGCACGGCGAGGTCGTCGAGGGTGATGATGCCCTGCGGAGCCCGCGGGTGCGGAGGGACGCCGCCCAGATAAATGATGTTCGAGCCGAACGCGCCCATTTGCGCCATGACCTGGCGCTTGCTGCCTTCGCCGACCGCCAGCATCACCACCACCGACGCGACGCCGATGATGATCCCGAGCAAGGTCAGCGCGGTGCGGAAGCGGTTGATCCACATCACTCGCCACGCGGCGTGCAAGGCGTCCACCAGTTCGCCTTTCCACGCGCCGGTGGCTTCGGCGCCCTCGGTCAGACGCTTGCGCAGATCCACCGCTTGCAGCGCGCCGGGGTTGGCACTGGTCTGGGCGTGGGGATTTTCGCGGGCGCTGTCGCTGATGATCAGGCCATCGCTGATTTCGATGATGCGCTTGGCCCGCGCCGCGACTTCGCGATCGTGGGTGATGAGGATCACCACATGGCCCTGGCTCGCCAGTTCGTCGAGCAGCGCCATGACTTCTTTGCCGCTGTGGCTGTCGAGGGCGCCGGTCGGTTCGTCGGCGAGAATGATGTGGCCGCCGTTCATCAAAGCGCGGGCAATCGATACCCGCTGTTGCTGGCCGCCGGAGAGCTGATGCGGACGGTTGCCGGTGCGCGAAGCGAGGCCGAGGCGGTCGAGGAGGGCGGCGGCGCGGGCATGACGCTCGGCGGCTGGAGTGCCAGCATAAATCGCCGGCATTTCGACGTTTTCCTGGGCGGAGCCGGAAGGGATCAGGTGATAGCCTTGGAACACAAATCCAAAGGCTTCGCGACGCAGCCAGGCCAGCTCGTCGCTGTCGAGACCGGCGACGTTTTCCCCGGCGAAACGGTATTCGCCGGACGTCGGTCGGTCGAGGCAGCCGAGGATGTTCATCAGCGTCGATTTGCCGGAGCCGGACGCGCCGACAATCGCCACGAATTCGCCGGCGTGGATCGACAGGTCGATCCCGCGCAGCACGTGAACTTCAGGCGCGTCGCCGCCGCCGTAGGATTTGCGGATGTCCTGCAGGTCGATCAGGGGCGTTTGCATTCAACCACCACTGCCGTCGGCCGGGCCGATCAGCAGGTGATCGCCTTCACTCAGGCCGTCGAGAATCTGTACCTTGAGTCGATCGGTGATGCCGGTGCGCACTTCGCGGGATTCGATTTTGCCGTTGGCGGCAACCACCTGCGCGGTCTGCAGGTTGGCTTTGTCGCTGCCTTGCAGGGCCGCCACCGGGGCGGTGAGGACATCCCTGGCCTGATTGGCGACGAAGAACACCTGAGTGGTCATTTCCGCCATCAGTGCGTTGTCGGCGTTATCGACGTCGAGCAAAACGGTGTAAAGCACCACGCGAGCGCTGCCGCTTTTGCTGCTGCTGGCCGGGCTGCCACCGCCCTGACTGGTTTGGTCCAGCGGCTTGGGCGGCACCGGCAGAATCTGCCGCACTGTGCTGCTCCAGCGCCGATTGCCGCCGCTGAGGGTGGTGAAGTAAGCGGTCATGCCCGGTTTGACGTGGCCGATGTCGGCCTCGGAAACCTCTGCCCACACGGTCATTGGCGACAGTTTGGCGATGCGCAGAATCAGCGGCGTTTGCTGTTGCGCGTTGAGTGTCTGGCCTTCGCGGGCATCGAGGGCGACCACGGTACCGGCCATCGGCGCGTAGATGCGTGTGTAGCCGAGCTCGGCCTGATCGCTGCGCAGACTGGCTTCGGCCTGGCGGATCTGCGCCTGAAACATGTCGATGCGTGCTTGCGTGGCTTTCAGTTCGGCGCGAGCGGTCTGTACGTCTTCTTCTCGGGTTGCACCGCCGGCCGCGAGGTTTTGCTGGCGCTGATATTTCTGTTGCGCCAATTCATGTTGCGCGCGTTGTTCCTGCAATTGCGCCTTGAGGTTCTCGATCGAGAAGCGGCCGGCGTCGAGCTTGGCCTTTTGCGTCGATGGATCGATTTCCACCAGCAATTGGCCTTCCTTGACCACGTCGCCGACTTCCACATGGATCCTCTGGATCTGCCCGGAGGCCTGCGCGCCGACGTCTACGTAACGGCGTGGTTGTAACGTGCCGAGCGCGGTGACACTGCTTTCGATATCGCCACGGCTCACTTGCACGGTGGCGAATTTATCCCGGCCCGGCGGCAGCATTTGCCACGCGGCATAGCCGACAACAGGGATCAGACAGAGGACTACGAGCAGGGCGCGTCGGGCGGGGCGGGGACGTTTCATGCAGGGTTCCGGCCAGTGGAAATCGGCCCGTCGTTCGGCTGGCACACAGTTTCGGGCAGCGCTGAACGCTGTCGCAGGGCGCGACAGACACGGGGAGCTGTCCTGTAAACGTTGCAAGGGCGAGGGAATTTAAGCGAAGACACACGATGTTACAGCTATAGAACAGGACTATTTCTCGGGCAACGACAAACACCACTTTAAATCTATATGAGAATTACTATAAATTACGCGCCTCAAGTTGCCACTATCTTGCTACTGCCGTTCAGGTGCTGGCAGATCAGTCGGCTCAAGGACAGAAACCGCACCACAGCGGTCGGGAGTCATGTTGGAAAACTACTATCGGGAGCTGGTGTGTTTCCTGAACGCCAAGCTTGGCAACCGTCAGGTCGCCGAAGATGTGGTGCATGACGCCTATCTGCGAGTGCTGGAACGTTCCAGCGACACGCCGATCGAGCAACCCCGAGCCTTCCTCTATCGGACCGCGTTGAATCTGGTCATCGATGACCATCGGCGCAACGCACTGCGTCAGGTCGAATCGCTGGAAGTGCTCGACACCGAAGAGCGTTACTTCACGCCTTCACCCCACAGCACGTTCGATCACGGCCAGCGCCTGGAGATGCTTCAGCGGGCCTTGGCGGAACTGTCGCCGATGTGCCGAGAAAGTTTTCTACTGCGCAAGATCGAAGGTCTGTCGCATCCGCAAATCGCGCAACAGCTCGGCATTTCCAAGGCTCTGGTGGAAAAACACATCGTCAACGCGATGAAGCATTGTCGTATCCGGATCAAGCAATGGGATGCCCATTGAGCTGTCACTGTTAAATTTTATTTCACTGTCCTCGTTCCTACTCAACAGACGACCTGCTGTCCTGCTCAAGGCCGGTCAGGTCACTTAGGCTCTCCTTGCCCCTTGTTGAGGGGTTCATCCAGAGGACACTGGAAATGACTCAGGCAATTACATCGCCCATCGTTCACGACCTGATCGGCGTCGGTTTCGGCCCTTCGAACCTGGCGCTGGCCATCGCTCTGCAAGAGCGCGGGCCGACCCAGGGCGAGCTGGATGTGTTGTTCCTCGACAAGCAGGCTGACTACAGCTGGCACGGCAACACGCTGTCGACCCAAAGCGAGTTGCAGATTTCCTTCCTCAAGGATCTGGTGACCCTGCGCAACCCGACCAGTCCATACTCCTTCGTCAACTACCTGAAGGATCACGGCCGTCTCGTTGACTTCATCAACCTCGGCACCTTCTACCCGTGCCGCATGGAGTACAACGACTACCTGCGCTGGGTCGCGGGGAAGTTCACCGAGCAGAGCCGTTACGGCGAAGAAGTGCTGACCATCGAGCCGGTGCTGCACAACCATCAGGTCGAAGCGCTGCGCGTCATTTCCCGTGGCAGCGACGGTCAGCAGCATGTACGGACTACCCGCTCGGTAGTGGTCAGCGCCGGCGGCACACCGCGTATTCCGCAGGCGTTCAAGGCGCTGAAGGGCGACGCCCGCGTGTTCCACCACTCGCAATACCTGTCGCAAATGGCCAAACAGCCGTGCGTGAACAATCAGCCGATGAGCATCGCGATCATCGGTGGCGGGCAGAGTGCGGCGGAAGCCTTTATCGACCTGAACGATTCGTTCCCGTCGGTGCAGGTCGACATGATCCTGCGTGGTTCGGCACTGAAACCGGCGGACGACAGCCCGTTCGTCAACGAAGTGTTCTCGCCGGAATTCACCGATCTGGTGTTCCAGCAGAACAGCGCCGAGCGTGAGCGTCTGGTCAACGAATACCACAACACCAACTACTCGGTGGTCGACATCGACCTGATCGAACGCATCTACGGCATCTTCTATCGCCAGAAGGTTTCGGGGATTGCCCGTCACGCGTTCCGCACCCTGACCACCGTCGAGAGCGCCACTGCCACTGAAAACGGTATAGAACTGGCCGTGCGCAACAACGCCACCGGGGAAGTCACCGTACGCAACTACGATGCTGTGGTATTGGCCACAGGTTACGAGCGGCAGATGCACCGCAAACTGCTGGCGCCGCTGGAAGAGTACCTGGGCGAGTTCGAGGTTGATCGCAACTACAAACTGATCACCGACGAGCGCTGCAAGGCCGGCATCTACATGCAGGGCTTCTGCCAGGCCAGCCATGGTCTGAGCGACACGTTGTTGTCGGTGCTGCCGATTCGTGCGGACGAGATTGCCGGCTCGCTGTATGAACATGGCAAGAATCGCGGGCATCGTTCGATGGCGGATCTGTTGTTGGCAACTGCCAGCTAACTCAGTATTTCCTGATACACCGCCATCGCTGGCAAGCCAGCTCCCACAGGATCTGTGCTGGACACAAAATTTGTGTTCACTGGAGATCCCTGTGGGAGCTGGCTTGCCAGCGATGGGTTCCTTATGGCTAACAAAAATCTGATTTCTGAACCCTTCCTGAACATCCCCCACATTCCCTGACGCACTTCCTTTTGCGGGTTTACTCTCCAATCATCGGGGCGTAAGCTTCGCGCGTTTTCATCAATAGCGGAGACCCACAGTGGGTACTTGTTCGAGTGACAGTTGTCGGCCGGTCTCGGTAACCGGCAGATTCTCGGCAAGATAACGCGCAGCCTTTCTCTGCCGTTGTCTCGCCGTAACAGCGAGCAGCGGCATCCCGTGCATGACCCGTTCTGGGGCATGTCTGGACGTTCCTTCTCATCGACGCTGAACAGAGCGTGATTTCGACTGCACAGTCGTGATCGCAGCCCTATCGACACGCCTGTCTTTTTGACCGGCGCGCCAAGCCTTGCCGTGCCGGTTGATCCGGCGAACGAGGCGCGGCCGTACCTGCTTGACGGTTTCCCGGCTGACCATAGGGGCAACAGCCATGAAACTTACGCTCAAGGAATTTTTCGCAGGCTTTCTGCGGACCCGCCACATCGCCCGGCACTTCCGTCGCCTGGCGCTGCTGGAAACCATCAACGACACCACGGTCAGCCGTGAAGTCCCGCCAACCTTGGCCAATGTGCTGGTCGATGCCGCGCACAGCGACAGCGGCGTATTGCTGTCTTCACTGGGCACGCACTCCGATGGTCTGACCGATTTCGAAGTCGATGCGCTGCGTGCGCAATACGGCCTCAACGAAGTCGAACACGAGCAACCGCTGCCATGGTGGACTCACCTGTGGCACTGCTACAAAAACCCGTTCAACCTGCTGCTGACCTTGTTGGCGGTGATCTCGTGGCTGACCGAAGACCTCAAGGCGGCCGTGGTGATTTTTTCCATGGTGGTGCTGTCGACGCTGCTGCGCTTCTGGCAGGAAAGCAAATCCAACCAGGCCGCCGACGCGCTCAAAGCCATGGTCAGCAACACCGCCACGGTGATGCGCCGTGACGCACCGCGCAGCGAGTTGCCGATCAAACAACTGGTGCCGGGCGACCTGATCGTACTGTCGGCCGGTGACATGATTCCGGCCGATTGCCGGGTGCTCAGCGCCAAGGACCTGTTCGTCAGCCAAGCGGCGATGACCGGTGAATCGATGCCGGTGGAGAAATTCCCGCGTCAGCAGGATCGCGACACGCGCAATCCTCTGGAACTGGAAAACATCCTGTTCATGGGCACCAATGTCGTGTCGGGCACAGCGGTGGCGGTGATTCTGACCACTGGCAACAGCACGTATTTCGGTGCGTTGGCGCAACGCGTCGGCGCGACTGATCGAGCGGTGACGTCGTTCCAGCAAGGCGTGAATAAAGTCAGCTGGCTGTTGATCCGTTTCATGTTCGTCATGGCGCCGCTGGTGCTGTTCATCAACGGTTTCACCAAGGGTGACTGGACGGAAGCACTGCTGTTCGCATTGTCGATTGCAGTCGGTCTGACCCCGGAAATGCTGCCGATGATCGTCACCTCGACGCTGGCCAAAGGCGCGGTGTTTTTGTCGCGCAAAAAAGTCATCGTCAAACGCCTCGACGCGATCCAGAACTTCGGCGCGATGGACGTGCTGTGCACCGACAAGACCGGCACGCTGACCCAGGACAAAATCTTCCTCGCGCGCAATGTCGATGTCTGGGGCCAAGACTCCGATGACGTGTTGGAAATGGCCTACCTCAACAGCTACTACCAGACCGGCCTGAAAAACCTGCTCGACGTCGCGGTGCTGGAACACGTGGAAATCCACCGTGAACTGAAAGTCGGCACGGCGTTTCGCAAGGTCGATGAGATCCCGTTCGACTTCAATCGTCGGCGCATGTCGGTGGTGGTCGAGGGGCGTGGTCAACCGCATCAACTGATCTGCAAAGGTGCGGTGGAAGAAGTGTTGGCGGTGTGCAGCCGCGTGCGTCACGGTGAGGTCGATGAAGCCTTGAGCGATGAATTGCTGACCCGGATTCGTCAGGTCACCGCAGCATTCAACGCTGAAGGCTTGCGCGTGGTGGCAGTGGCCGCCCGCTCGATGCCCGAAGGTCGCGAAATCTACAGCCTGGCGGATGAGCAGGAACTGACGCTGATCGGTTATGTGGCGTTCCTCGATCCGCCGAAGGAAAGCACCGCGCCGGCGCTCAAGGCTTTGGCCGAGCATGGCGTGGCGGTGAAAGTGCTGACCGGCGACAACGAGCTGGTGACGGCGAAGATCTGCCGCGAAGTCGGCCTCGCTCAGCAAGGTCTGTTGCTGGGCAACGATGTCGAACGCATGAGCGATGCCGAACTGGCAGTGGCCGTAGAGACAACCAACGTCTTCGCCAAACTGACGCCGTCGCACAAGGAGCGCATCGTGCGCATCCTCAAAGGCAACGGTCATGTGGTCGGCTTCATGGGCGACGGCATCAACGATGCGCCGGCGCTGCGTACCGCAGACATCGGCATTTCCGTGGACAGCGCGGTGGACATCGCCAAGGAAGCGGCCGACATCATCCTCCTCGAAAAGAGCCTGATGGTGCTGGAGGAGGGCGTGCTTGAAGGCCGTCGCACCTTCGCCAACATGCTCAAGTACATCAAGATGACCGCCAGTTCCAACTTCGGCAACGTGTTCTCGGTGTTGGTCGCCAGTGCGTTTATTCCGTTCCTGCCGATGCTGCCGATGCATCTGTTGGTGCAGAACCTGCTCTACGACATTTCGCAGATCGCCATTCCGTTCGACAACGTCGATGACGAGATGCTGAAAAAACCGCAGCGCTGGCAGCCCGGTGACGTCGGCCGATTCATGCTGTTCTTTGGCCCGATCAGTTCGATCTTTGACATCACCACGTTCGCCTTGATGTGGTACGTCTTTGATGCCAACACCCCGGATCACCAGACGCTGTTCCAGTCCGGCTGGTTCGTGGTGGGGTTGCTGACCCAGACGCTGATCGTGCACATGATCCGCACGCCGAAGATTCCGTTCCTGCAAAGCCGTGCAGCCACGCCGCTGCTGGTGATGACCGGGATCATCATGGCGGTCGGGATCTTCCTGCCGATGGGCCCACTGGCGCATTACTTCAAATTGCAGGCGTTGCCATCGCTGTACTTCGTGTTCCTGCCGGTGATTCTGCTGGCGTACATGGCGCTGACCCAGGCGGTGAAAGGCTTCTACATCCGCCGGTTCGGCTGGCAATAACCGCAGGATTGCTCCCCCTGTAGGAGCTGCCGAAGGCTGCGATCTTTTGATTTTGTTTTTAAAAGACAGGATCAAAAGATCGCAGCCTTCGGCAGCTCCTACAGGGGATTTGTATGTATTCAGGGAGATGACGATGCAAGCCATCAACAACCTCAATCTCGATTCGCTGCTCGACACCCTCGTCAGCCTCAGCGCCGCGTTCATCCTCGGCGGTCTGATCGGCTTCGAGCGTCAGTACCGGCAACGCACCGCCGGCCTGCGCACCAATGTGCTGGTCGCGGTCGGTGCGGCGATTTTCGTCGACATGGCCAACCGTCTCGCCGGCGCTGAAGGCGCGGTGCGTGTGGTCGCTTACGTGGTCTCCGGTATCGGGTTTCTCGGTGCAGGGGTGATCATGCGCGAAGAAGGCAACGTGCGTGGCCTCAACACCGCCGCGACCCTCTGGACTTCTGCCGCAGTCGGCGCCTGCGCCGGTGCCGATCTGCTCGCCGAAGCCGTGCTCGGCACGCTGTTCATCCTCGCCGCCAACACCTTGCTGCGGCCCATCGTCAACAACATCAACCGTCAGCCACTGGACGTGGTCTCGGCGGAAGTTACCAACATCGTTTATGTCATCGCCCGGCGCTCGCAGCAGAAAGCCGTGTTCGCCTTGCTCGAAGCCGAGCTTGAACGCAGCAACTACCCGGCCAGCGACGTTGACGTGCATGCCTTCGGTGCCGATGAAATCGAAATCGAAGCCACCTTGGCGACCACCTCGGTCGATGGCGACGAGCTGGATGCACTGGTCGCACGAATCTCTACCTCGGCGCTGGTGGTGCAGGCGTTCTGGAGTCCGAGTACTACCGAATAAGCGCAATCCCAAGCCAATGGCACTGAACAACCGTTCGGTGTGGCACGCCTCTGATAAATAAAAAAGCCACGTCGGTTGATCCTGCGTGGCTTTTTATTGTGATGTTTAAAGATTGATCTCGCTATTTTTCAGACTTGTCCTACATGACTCGCGGGCCTTTTTGCCTAGTGTGTGGTTTCGCACTGTGATCAGTAATTTTTCTCTAAACCGTCGAAACCTATGTCCTACAAATGCTGGCGAATATTGATCGTCGAAGAGCAGCCTTTGCTGCAAACCCGAATCGGCAAAACCCTCAACGAGCTGGGTTGCCGTGCGCTTACGGGCGTCTGTTCGTTTCGCGAACTTCTGAGCCTGACCCATTACTCGTACGAGCCCTTCGAGCAGTTTGATCTGCTGCTCATCAACGGCGAACTGCTGGCCTCTGCGGGAGTTGATCCGGTGCGGTTCTTTCAGAGCAATTCACAAATTCGCCACGGCGTGATTTACGACACACGGCGTGGCCAGCCGCGGGCCGAGATGATTTATGCCAATCATCGGCGCCAGTTGAGCCTGGTTCACACGCCAGATCGCCAGACGCTCGGGCCTTTGCTGGATCAGCTCAATATTCAGAAGGTTGCCTCTAAATGTGCGGGCATTTCCCGAAACGCTGAATGCGGATGAATGACCCGATAATTCAGAAACTTCCTACATAAAGCAGCGTGGCTGTTGCGTAGCCTTTCGGCCTCTTGAAACGGCCAGGAGATCGACCATGATCAATAAAACCCTGCGTGTCCTGATCGCTGACGCGCAGCATTTCAACCGGATGAAAATCGAACGTTCATTCAATGCCCTTGAGTACTACCGGATTGCGCCCGTGCAAAGCCTCCTCGAGTTATTGACACTGGTGGAGTACGGCTGTGAACCGTTCGACGTGGTGGTCATCAACGCTGAACTGGCCGCGGGCTCGCTGGATCTGCCGGCGTTCTTCCTCGATAACCCGCAGGTGCGTCATGCCCTGATCTACAACGATCCTTCGGCAACGTTGCAGGCTGATCCGGGGTTTGCCCAGGAGAACCTGCAAATCACCCATGCCGCGTTGCCCGATGTACAGACGATCAAATCCCTGATGGCGCAGGTCGATCTCTGCGCCGAACCAGCACAGTTGGCCTGGAGGCCAGAATCAGCAGCGCCACGGCGAGCCTCTGCATAAGTTCGTGACGCTGACAACTGTCAGATCTGACAGGTAGATTCGTGTCGACGTCCGTGCAACAGTCACTGTGTCGGTGACGAGTGGACAGAGCGCCATCGTCACGTCTTCGTACAGGGAGTGTTCATGAAGTCAGCGCTGATCGTCGACGATCATCCGGTGGTGCGCGCCGCCGTCAGACTCGTGTTGGAAGCGGAGCGCTTCAGTGAGATCTACGAGGCATCCAGCGGTAGAGAAGTCTTGCAATTGCTCCGCGAGCACCAACCGCAACTGGTAGTGCTTGATCTGAAGCTTTTCTCTCTCGACGGGCTCGATGTTATTGAACGGATCAAAGCCAACGATTTTGTTTGCCCGATACTGGTCTTTACCTCATGCGAAGCAGTGTTCTACCAAGAGCGTTGTTTGCGCGCCGGTGCCATGGCGTTCGTGCAAAAAACCAATGATTTGCAGCAATTGCACCAGGCAATTCAGGCGTTGATGTCTGGTTACACCTACTTCACCGCACTGCCCAATAATTCAAATTTATTGAGCGGGCTGCTGGCCACGGAAAAGCAACTGATCGACCTGCTCTCCAATCAAGAGTTGAAGATCCTTGTGCAACTGGCATCCGGTAAATCCAACAAGTCCATCGCCGAAGAGATGCACCTCAGTCACAAGACCGTCAGTACGTACAAATCCCGCCTGATGATCAAACTTGGCGTCAGTTCCGCCGTTCACTTGCGTGATTTTGTCGTCCGCAATCACTTGATCTGAGAGGCCGGGCATGGGGTTTTGGCGCTGGGCTCTCATCCTGTTGGCGACTTGCGGACTGACGGCGACCGCAGGTGAAACACCGAAAACCCTGGAAATTCTGACCCGCACGCCTCTGGAAAATGTCCAGCTGCGGCTCGACGGCGCGGATCGTTACTGGTTGCGCATGCATCCCGTACTGCGCATGGGCGTTTCCGGGACGGATTACCCGCCATTTGAACTGACGCGCAATCAGCATCAACTCGAAGGGCTCAGCGCCGACTATGCCGATCTGCTCGCGCAACTGCTCGGTGTCCGGGTCGAGGTGTTGCGCTACAGCGACCGTGCGGCGGCCATTGCCGCACTCAAGCGCGGCGAACTTGATGTACTCGCCACCTCGAACAATTTCGAGCTCGCAGACCCGGAGTTGATGCTGTCGCGTGCCTACGCCGAGGATCAACCGATGCTGGTGACGCGTGTGGGTGAAGCCCCTTTGACCGATCTGGCCGGCAAGCGTCTGGCGATGGCCGAGGACTACTTGCCTTTACGGACGGTGCAGGCTTTTTATCCGCAGACCGTCATTCAACGCTACCCCTCGGACATGGATGCACTCGGCGCCGTGGCGTTCGGCGGGGTTGATGTCTACTTGGGCAGCCTCATCAGCGCCAGCCATCAGATCAACATCAATTACCGCAACGATGTGTTATTGGCCGGGCCTTCGGGGCTTGACGCCAATCCGTTCGGATTTGCCTTGCGCCGCGCCGATGTGCGATTGAAACGGATCATCGACAAGGCGCTGGTCAGCATCCCGATGGATCAGCGGCAAATCATCGAGCAACGCTGGAGCGCCGGACGGGCCGACATGGCCGAGCATTCGCGGGTGCAACTCAGTGAGGGGGAGCAGCGCTGGCTGGATAGCCATCCGCGAGTGCGAGTAGGGGCCAATGAAGATTTCGCTCCATTGTCGTTTTTTGATGCCGACGGCCGGCTCACTGGGCTTGCGGCGCAATTGCTGAACCTGATCAGCCAGCGCAGCGGGATGACCTTCGACATCATTCGCGGAAACTCGCTGAGCCGGCAGATCGAACAGCTCACGGCGGGTGAACTGGATGTTTTGCCGGTTATCACGCCCAGCAATGAGCTTGAAAACGAGCTGCATTTTACGCGGGCCTACTTGATCAACCCGTTTGTAATCGTCAAGGCGACGACGGCTGGCAGCCCGAGCAATCTCGACGAACTGGCCGGCAAGCGTCTGGCGATCTATCGCGCGCATCCGCTGCGCGCTTATCTCGCCGAGCATGCGCCGCAGGTCCGGCTGATCGAAGTGAAAAGCCCGGCGATGGGCATGAAAATGGTCGTCAATGGCCAGGCTGAGGCGGCTTTGAGTTCGCTGGTTGGCGCGCGTTATCTGATTGCCCGTCAGTACCGCGAACATTTGCTTATCGCCACTACCGTGGGTGATCAACCGGCCAGAATCGTGTTGGCTACTTCACCGCAGGCGCCGGAACTGACCTCGATCCTGAACAAGGCGCTGTTGAGTATTGGCCCAAAGGAAATGGACGAGCTGGTCGCACGCTGGACCCATGATGTGGCGGTCGATGACAGCTACTGGCAGCGCCATCGCCGGGAAATTCTGCAGGGCTTTGCCGGTGCTGCATGCTTGCTGTTGCTGGCGCTGGGCCTGATCGGTTTTCAGCGTCGGCAGATCCGCCAGCGTCAACAGTGGTTGCGTCAATTGCAACAAGCCAAGGACGCCGCCGACGATGCCAGTCGCGCCAAAACCAACTTTCTGGCCATCATGAGCCATGAGCTGCGCACGCCGATGAACGCCTTGCTCGGCATGCTCCAACTGGCAATGAAGCGCGCGGACGAGGGCGTGACCGATCGCCTGGCCATTCAGATCGCCGCCAGTGCCGGGGAACAATTGCTGGCGTTGATCGGCGACATCCTCGATATCGTGCGCATCGAATCAGGGCATCTGTCTCTCGTGCCGGAACGGGCCAATCTGCACGATCAGGTGTTGTCGATATGCCGGGTGTTCGAGGGGCTGGCGCGGCAAAAGCGGCTGCACTGGCACATTGAGCTGGATGCCCGCAGTGATGTCGATGTACTGATCGATCCGACCCGGTTCAAGCAGGTGCTGTCCAATCTGTTGAGCAATGCGATCAAGTTCACTGAAACCGGAGAGGTAAGCCTGCAACTGCGGGTGAGCACCACCGAGACCGCGCAACTGGCCGTCAGTGTGGTTATCGAGGACAGCGGCATTGGCATCAGTGCACAAGACCAACAGCGCTTGTTCAGCCCGTTTGTGCAGGCCGGCGGCCATTCGCAAGTTGCTCGCAGTGGCTCCGGGCTGGGTCTGGTGATCAGCCGCAGTCTGTGCGAAATGATGGGCGGCGAGCTGCGGCTGGACAGCAAGCCTGGGCTTGGTACACGCGTTTTCGTGTCGCTCGAAATGCCCATGCTGGAGGCACGTGTCCGCAACGCTGCCCTGGTACCACAAGTCAGCCTGCCGAGGCGGGCGCTGCGCATTCTGGTGGTGGATGATCAACCGGTGAACCGTTTGCTGTTGGGTTGGCAACTGAGTGAACTGGGTCATCGCACGGTCGACACTGAGGACGGTGAACAGGGTCTGGCCTTGTGGCGCGAGCAACCGTTTGATGTGCTGATCACTGACTGCAATATGCCGCGCCGCAATGGCTATGAGCTGGCGCAGGAGATTCGGCGGATGGAGGCGCAAGCGGGATCTGCACCGTGTCTGATTCTCGGCTTCACTGCCAATGCAATGGTCGAGGAGAGGGTTCGCTGCCTGGCGGCGGGCATGGACGATTGTCTGTTCAAGCCAATCCGTCTGGAGGATTTGAGTCAGGCGTTGAGCCGCGCCAACCCGGTCGATAACGAGGTGGGAGAACTTTGCGTCACAGCCCTGAAGGATCTGGATCTGAGTGCGCTGGAGCAATTGGCCGGAGATGACCGGGCGATGATCGACCAGTTGCGTACGGAGGTCTTGCGCAGCCTGTACGTTGATCTGCGCAGGCTCGACGAATTGCGCCAGGCACCCGACTGCGGTGGGTTACGCGATCTGGCCCATCACATCAAGGGCGGTGCACAAATGGTCGGCGCGGCACGGGTAGTGTCTGCGTGCGCCGACCTCGAACAGGCTTGCCGGGATGATGAAGGTGTCGCGCTGGTCATGAGCGTCGATGCATTGCGCGAGGCCATGCAGGGTCTCGCGCAACGTCTTCAGGCCTGAACAATCAATCCCAGTGCGGTGCGATGCCTTTCGGGCTGGTCAGACGATGGCCGCGCTCAAGCGAAGCAATCAGTGCCATGTCAGCGTCACTCAATGTCAGTGCGCTGGCGCCGAGGTTGCTTTGCAGGTTGGCGCGCCTGGTTGAAGAAGGGATCACCGCGTAGCCCGATTGCATCGCCCAGGCGAGGGTAACCTGTGCCGGAGTAGCGTGCAGGCGTTCGGCGATTTGTTTGATCAACGGGTCCTTCAGCACTTCGCCGTAAGCAAGGGTCATGTACGACGTGATCTGAATACCCTGGCTGTGGGCGAACTCGGCCACCTGACGGTTTTGCAGGTACGGGTGCAGCTCGATCTGGTTGGTCGCGATGTTATCGGCGCCGACGGCTGCGATGGCCTGTTTCATCAGGTCGATGGTGAAGTTGGACACGCCGATCTGCCGGGTCAGACCTTGGCGCTTGGCTTCCAGCAGCGCTCCCATGAACTCTTCGACCGGTACTTGATCGTCCGGCGATGGCCAGTGGATCAACGTCAGGTCGAGGTAGTCGGTTTGCAGTTTTTGCAGACTCTCTTTGAGGCTGTCGATCAGACGATCCCTGGCGAAGTTGGCCACCCAGATCTTGCTGGTGATAAACAACTCTTCGCGCGGGATGCCGCTGGCGGCGATGGCCTGGCCGACGTCGGCTTCGTTTTCGTAGATCTGTGCGGTGTCGATGACCCGGTAGCCGAGTTCGAGGGCGGTGCTCACCGAGTCAATGACGACCTGGCCTTGCAGGCGAAAGGTACCGAGGCCGAAGGCGGGAACAGACATTGTGGACTCCAGGGTTGCAGTGGGAATGGGCAGGAGTATCCGCCTCTGCATCCATGAGAAAAACCGTCGGTGGGACAAAGCACCTTTGCCCGCAGGTCACGAATCTTTGCGGAACTGAGAACAGGATCGTGGCTAACTGTTCTCCTCATGGAACGCTGAGGGCGATTTTTGCGGTCTAGTGCATTAATGGTTGTGGATTTATGCTTAATCCATCGCGTCACTTACCCCATTGGAGACAACCATGAAAAACATCATCGGTATCTACACCAGCCCACGGGGCCATTGGGTCGGCGATGGTTTCCCGGTTCGCACGCTGTTTTCCTACGATAACCTGGGCCAGCACATCAGCCCGTTCCTGTTGCTCGATCATGCCGGCCCGGCTCAATTCACCCCGACCACCGAACGGCGTGGCGTGGGTCAGCATCCGCACCGTGGTTTCGAAACCGTGACGATCGTTTACGACGGCGAGGTGCAGCACCGCGACTCGACCGGCAGTGGCGGCACCATCGGCCCGGGCGATGTGCAGTGGATGACCGCGGCTTCGGGAATTCTCCATGAAGAATTCCATTCGGAAAACTTCGCCCGAACCGGCGGCAATCTGGAAATGGTTCAGTTGTGGGTCAATCTGCCGGCCAAGGACAAAATGGCCGCGCCGGGCTACCAGACGATCCTCGATGGCGACATTCCGAGCATTGCGCTCAAGGACAACGCCGGCAGCCTGCGTTTGATCGCCGGTGAGTTCGATGGCCACACCGGTCCGTCGCGCACCTTCACGCCAATCGATGTGTGGGATTTGCGTCTGAACGCCGGCAAGCTGCTGACGCTGGATTTGCACGAGGGGCGCAATACTGCACTGGTGGTGCTCAAGGGCTCGGTGCAGATCAATGGAAAGGAATCGGCGGAGCAAGGGCAACTGGCGTTGTTCGAACGTGATGGTCGGCAACTCACCCTCGAAGCCAGTCAGGAAGCGGTGGTGCTGCTGCTCAGTGGCGAGCCGATCGACGAACCGATTGTCGGTCACGGGCCGTTCGTGATGAACACCGAGCAGGAAATCCACCAGGCGTTCGCCGACTTCCAGTCCGGACGCTTTGGCCGGATGCACGGCTGATACCGCCATCATACTGACCCTGTAGGAGCGAGCCTGCTCGCGAAGGCGTCATGTCAGTCAATGCACCTTTGACTGATCCACCGCTTTCGCGAGCAAGCTCGCTCCCACATTCGTTTTGCGATGTTTTTGCGAGGGTGTTCATCCTCTGAAATCAATTGCTCCTACACTGAGCCCAATCTGTGCGATCTTCTCGCGATTGGTCCCCGTCGGAGTTGTTTGATGCTGTCACTGCTGACCGAACATCCGTTGTTTTGCGCGTTGATCCTGATCCTTCTCGATCTCGGTCTGTGGCGCTTGATCAGTTCCCGTGGCAGCGAGTGGAAACTGCTGGTGCGGGTGCTGATTTTCAGTTTGTTCAGCGTCCTGCTGTTCAACGAAGGCCTCAACCCGATGGAGCCTGCGCCGTGGGCCGACAACGTGGCTTTGCACCTGGCGGCGACCGGGTTGCAGATCGGCTGGTGGCTGTTCGGTGCGCGCACGCTGACGGTGTTGCTCGGTGCGGTGATGATGCAGCGGGTCGGCCACACCGGGCGGCTGTTGCAGGATTTGCTCGGCGCGGTGATTTTTCTCATCGCGATTATCGCGGCGCTTGCCTACGTGCTGGATCTGCCGGTCAAAGGTGTGCTGGCGACTTCTGGTGCGTTGGCGATCATCGTCGGTCTGGCTTTACAGAGCACGCTCAGCGACGTGTTTTCCGGGATCGTCCTCAACACCACCAAGCCTTATCAACTGGATGACTGGATTTCCATCGACGGCACCGAAGGCCGGGTCACTGACATCGATTGGCGTGCCACGCGCCTGCAAACCAGCCAGGGCAGCATGGCGGTGATTCCCAACTCGCTGGCAGCCAAAGCCAAGATCATCAACTTCAGCCGGCCGAGCAACATGTTCGGCGTTTCGGTCAGCGTTCAGGTCAGCCCGCATGCGCGGCCCAACTCGGTGATAGAGGCGCTGGAGCGGGCGATGCAGGGCTGTCGCCAGTTGCTGGACACCCCGGCGCCAAGTGTGGCGCTGAAAAGCTCCGGCAGCAGCGGCGCGGAATACGAGATCAGTGGTTTCGTCGCCTCGATGGGTGAGAAGCGTGTGGTGCGCAATCAACTGTTCGATCTGGCGTATCGGCACTTGCAGGCGTCGGGAGTCAGTTTGCTGTCGAGCAATGAAACCAATGTTCCGGCCAACCTTTCGCGGCCTCGGGCACTGCTCGACAGCTCGCCGATTTTTTCGACGCTGCGCCAGGAAGAGAAAGAAACCTTCAGCCAGAACATGACCCTGCAAACCTTCCGTGCCGGCGAGACCATCCTCGCGGCGGGGGAGGTCAGCGATCATTTGTTCATCATCGAGTCCGGCGTGGTTACGGTAGCCCTGACCCGGCACGGCACGCCGTTCGAATCCGGCCGCATGGGCCCGGGCGAGGTGATCGGCGAGGCGGGGATTCTTTCCGATACGTCGGTGCCGGCGACGTTTGCCGCGAAAACCTTCTGCGCCATGTATCGCATCGAAAAGACTTACTTGAAGCCGTGCCTCGATGCCCGTCACGACATCAGCGATGCGATGAAAACCTTGCTCGATTACCGTTTGCACAAAGCCCAGTCACTGACCGAAGAGGTGCCGGTGGTCGTGGCGAAAAAGGGCTTCTTGCAGTGGTTGCGCAATCGCGCCTGAACACCTTGGCGTTACGCGTAAGCAGCGAGCTTCTGTTCCAGGTGGCGGCGCACTTGCGGCCACTCGTCGTCGATGATGCTGAAGCGTACGGAGTTGCGCTTGCGACCGTCCGGCATGATCCGTTCATGGCGGACGACGCCTTCCTGCTGCGCGCCGAGACGCAGGATCGCGTTACGTGACTTCTGGTTGTTCTCGTCGGTGGTGAATTGCACGCGCACGCAATCGAGCACTTCAAAGGCGTGACGCAGCATCAGGTACTTGGCTTCGGTGTTGACGAAAGATTTCTGCCAACTTGCGGAAATCCAGCTGCTGCCGATTTCCAGCTTGCGATTGAGCGGGTCGATCTTCCAGAAGCGCGTTGAGCCAATCACTTCGTTGCTGTCTCGCAGCACGATGACGAACGGCATTACCGTCCCGGCTTCACGGCCGTCGAGCGCTTTTTGCAAGTAGCTGTCGACGGTGCTGGCCGAAGGCACGACGGTGACGGTGAGGTTCCACAACTCTCCATCGGCCGCCGCGTGGAGCAGGGCGTCGGCGTCGGAATACTGAAGCGGGCGCAGAAGGATGCGCTGACCTTGCAGCGTGGTTTGCATGGGATTCAGGTCTCGGCAGAGCAGGCGAATGGCGAGCGCCTATTACGCCGCAGCAGGCTGATCCGATGCAACCGCCACGATGTTCACGAGGTCACAATTTTCACAGCCCATGGGCAGGAGCCTCAGCCGATGAAAAACCTGCGGATCGCCACCTACAACGTCAACGGGTTACGCGCGCGTTTGCCGAACCTGCTGGACTGGCTCAAGCGTGAGCAACCAGACATCGCTTGCCTGCAAGAGCTGAAAATGGTCGACAGTGCATTCCCCGCTGCGGAGCTGGAGGCCGTCGGCTACGGCGCGATCTGGCAGGGCCAGGCCTCGTGGAACGGCGTGGCGATTCTCGCCCGTGATGCGCAACCGCTGGAGAGTCGGCGCGGTTTGCCGGGCGATCCCGACGACAAGCACAGCCGCTATCTGGAAGCGGCGGTGCACGGCGTGTTGGTCGGTTGCCTGTACCTGCCCAATGGCAATCCGCAGCCGGGGCCGAAATTCGATTACAAACTGGCGTGGTTCGAACGGCTGATCAGCTACGCAAAAGACCTGCAAAGCAGCGATCACCCGGTGGTGCTGGCCGGCGACTACAACGTCGTGCCCACCGACATGGACATCTACAACACCCGCTCATGGCTCAAGGATGCGCTGCTGCAACCCGAGAGCCGCGAGTGTTATCAGCGTTTGCTCGATCAGGGCTGGACCGATTCGCTGCGGCATCTGTATCCCGAGGATCGGCTCTATACGTTTTGGGACTACTTCCGCCAACACTGGCAAACCAATTCCGGTCTGCGCATCGACCATCTATTACTCAACCCGGCGCTGAGTCCGTATTTGCACGAGGCCGGAGTAGACGCCTGGGTGCGCAATGAGCCGCATGCCAGTGACCATGCGCCAACGTGGATCCGCATCGGCTCGCGCAAGCGCCGATAGCGTTGATTGGCGAAATCAATTGTCGTCAGCAGTGACTGATCCCGTATACATGTCGGCCATCGGCGGAACGATCCGCAGCCACATGCAAAAGGACTGAGCCATGAGCGAGCCACGCCTGACACATTTGCATCTCTATCTGCAGCGTCTGGGCTTCGACGCACCACCGGCGCCAACATTGCAGACCCTGCGTCAATTGCAGTTGCGCCACACCGGCGCCTTTCCCTTCGAGAACCTGTCGACGATCAGCGGCGAGCCGGTGTTGATCGACCTCGAATCTGTCGAGCAAAAAGTGCTGCAAGACGGGCGCGGCGGTTACTGCTACGAACTGAATAATCTGTTTCTGGCGCTGTTGCAGGAACTGGGGTTCGACGCTCGGGGCATCAGTGGGCGAGTAGTCATGGCACAACCCGAAGGCACTTGGACAGCGCGCACGCATCGCTTGAGCCTGGTGATCCTTGATGGTGTGCGCTACATCACCGATGTCGGGTTCGGTGGCATGGTGCCGACTTCACCGCTGATTCTTGACTCTGAAGCGGAACAACTCACCCCACACGAACCTTATCGCATCGAAAAACAGGCCGATGGCCACATGCTGCGGGCGAATGTCGCGGGTGAATGGCGCTCGATGTACCTGTTCGACCTGCAACGTCAGGAAGACATCGACTACACCATTGGCAACTGGTACGTCTCGACCCATCCGGACTCACCATTCGCCAAGCGCCTGATGGTCGCGCGTACTGGCGATGGCTGGCGGCGCACGCTTAACAACGGCAGTTTTGCGATTCATCGTGTTGGCGCCGAGAGTGAGCGTCGCGAAGTGACGGACGTTGATGAGCTGATTGAATTGCTGGCGCACGAGTTTGATCTTCACGTGCCTGCCCAGCCCCATGTTCGCCAGTCTCTGGCACGGATGCTTGTGCCGGCCTGAGGCTAGGGTTTCGCGTCCGGCTCGAGCATCCGGCGAATCTCTCCGGCCGCTGCCGAGAGCTTTTTTTCAAGGCTTTTGAGGTCGGTCGCGGTGAGGCCCGCTCCGAGTGGCGTCGGCTGTTCGTTCTGCTCCTTCTTGCCGGTGTCGAGCAGGACATGGCGCAGTGTGTTGTTGATCACCGTCTGATAACCAAACCCTTCGTTCTCGGCCACCGTGCGGGCGGCTTCGATGACGGCATCGTCAAGCATGATGGTGATGCGCGTTTTGCCCTTGCTGGACGCTACGGCGCCGCGCTTGCCCTGGGTGAAGTCATATTCGTCTTTCATCGGTCAAGCCTCCAGAAAATAAGCGCAACGTTCGCTCGGTGTGGCGACACGTGCAGAAATGATTCGAACGACATTCGCCTCGCGGTAACTGTACGTAACGACCAGCAAGCGTCCCTTGCCGTCGAGGCCGAGGCTGATCCAGCGTTGTTCGTCATGGTCGTTGTCCTCAATAGTCAGCGCTCGTTCGTCGTGAAAGACCGCTTCGGTCTCGGCGAGGCTGACACCCTTGTGCTTGAGTTTGTTGGCTGCGTTCTTGCTTTTGTCGTACTGAATGTCAATTGACTTCATTATGCATACTTTATATGTATATAAAAGACTGCGACCGCGCCGTCGGTCGCCGTGAACACTTCAGCGTAGTGGGGGTGGGCGAACGCGCCGGAGGGGATGTGTTGCCGGATTTGTGGGGGATGGAAGCCGCGGGATAGAAGCTTGGGTGGCTACCTATCCATTATGTGACTGATAAGTTGTATACAACTCTATGGACATTTGTCCCGAGTATTGAATACAGTGTGCGCATAACAAAAACCAGGGAACCCCCCACCATGAAAACGCCCCATGTTTCACACCAACGGCCCGAGGACGAAAATCTCGGGGTCGGCGCGAATATGGCTTACGGCCTGCAACATGTTCTGACCATGTATGGCGGTATCGTCGCGGTGCCACTGATCATCGGTCAGGCGGCCGGGCTGTCGCCGGCTGACATTGGTTTGTTGATTGCTGCTTCATTGTTTGCGGGGGGGCTGGCGACGCTGCTGCAAACCCTGGGTGTGCCGTTTTTTGGCTGTCAGTTGCCGCTGGTACAGGGTGTGTCGTTCGCCGGCGTTGCAACCATGGTCGCAATCGTCAGCAGTGGCGGGGAGGGTGGCTTCCAGTCGGTGCTGGGCGCGGTGATGGCGGCCTCATTGATCGGTTTGCTGATCACCCCGGTGTTTTCAAAAATCACCAAGTTCTTCCCGCCTTTGGTCACCGGTATCGTGATTACCACCATCGGCCTGACGTTGATGCCGGTGGCCGCGCGCTGGGCCATGGGCGGCAACAGCCATGCGCCGGACTTCGGCAGCATGCAAAATATCGGGCTGGCGGCGGTGACGCTGCTGTTGGTGCTGGTATTGAGCAAGATTGGCAGCTCGACCATCTCGCGCTTGTCGATCCTGTTGGCGATGGTGATCGGCACGCTCATCGCGGTGGTCTGTGGCATGGCCGACTTCTCCAGTGTTACACAGGGGCCTATGTTCGGCTTCCCGACGCCGTTCCACTTCGGCATGCCGACCTTCCACGTTGCCGCCATCCTGTCGATGTGCATCGTGATCATGGTGACGCTGGTGGAAACCTCGGCGGACATTCTGGCGGTCGGTGAAATCATCGGCACCAAGGTCGATTCCAAGCGCTTGGGCAACGGTCTGCGTGCGGACATGCTGTCGAGCCTGTTTGCGCCGATTCTCGGTTCGTTCACGCAAAGCGCTTTCGCCCAGAACGTCGGGCTGGTGGCGGTGACCGGGATCAAGAGCCGTTATGTGGTGGCCACTGGCGGTATCTTCTTGGTGATTCTCGGCTTGCTGCCCTTCATGGGGCGGGTCATCGCGGCAGTGCCGACTTCAGTGCTTGGCGGCGCCGGTATCGTGCTGTTCGGTACCGTGGCGGCGAGCGGGATTCGCACGCTGTCGAAGGTTGATTACCGCAACAACGTCAACCTGATCATCGTCGCGACGTCGATCGGTTTCGGCATGATTCCGATTGCTGCGCCGAACTTCTACGATCACTTCCCGAGCTGGTTCGCGACCATTTTCCACTCGGGCATCAGCTCGTCGGCGATCATGGCGATCCTGCTGAACCTGGCGTTCAACCACTTCACCACGGGTAACTCGGATCAACAGTCGGTGTTTGCCGCAGCGGATGAGCGCACCTTGCGCTTCCGTGATCTGGCGGCGCTGCGTGAAGGCGATTACTTCAGCGAAGGTAAACTGCGCGATTGCGATGGTAATGAAGTGCCGGTGATCGAGCCGGATGATCACGACCATGGACATGGCGCGCCGAAAGCGCAGGCGAAAAGCAGCGAGCATGTCTGACTGCTGTAGCTGAATGGAAAAGGGCCCATCGGGCCCTTTTTTCAGATCAAAAGATCGCAGCCTGCGGCAGCTCCTACAGGAGATTGGATTTCATCGTGCAGGAGCTGCCGAAGTCTGCGATCTTTTGAGCTTTTCGAGCGCCCACAAAAAAGCCCCTGAATCTTTCGATTCAGGGGCTTTGCTATTTGGCTCCACAACCTGGACTCGAACCAGGGACCCAATGATTAACAGTCATTTGCTCTACCAACTGAGCTATTGCGGAATTGGTGCGTATGTTACTGATTCAAAAAGAGAAGTCAAGCGTCAGTTGTGAAATTTAGTGATTCGGCTGGATCAACGCTGGTTTGTCAGCGATTGGCGGTTACCAGAATCGCAGCAGAGGTCTACCATGGCCGCCCGGAAGTGGTCACACGCGCTACCGGCCATCCGCCGAAAAAGGTACGCGCCATGAAGTCTTCATCCTGCAACCACGAGGTGCTCGCATGAGCATCGCGCAAATCAGCCTGCCAAAAGGCGTCGGTCCCCACGCCGAAAAACTCCTCGACGCAATCACCCAGGCCAGCACCGTTGAAGAATTGAACCGTGCGGGCGGCAAGGCCGAAGGGTTCGTCCTCGGTCTGGAAAGCGCCAAAGCGATCAAGAGCCAGATCGCCGAATCGATGTATGTCGCTTATGACGATGCCGCCAGTCAGCGCGCGAGTGAACTGGCTTAACTGCCGAAGGTGAGGGTGCCGAGCAGCAGTTTGGCGTAGGCCGCCGTCACCGCCAGTTGCACCAGCCACAACGCCAGCCCACCGAGAAACACCCCGGCCGCCACTTGCAGCACCAGGCTTTTTTCGCGTTTGGCCGGGGTGCGGGGGATGAAATCATCCAGATCATCACGGTCAGCGCGCAGGTTGTCGTTTTTCATTTGGCTTCTCTCAAAAATCCCGGATAAACACAAAACCTGTAGGAGCAAAGCTTGCTCGTGAAGGCGTCAGGTCAGTCGCCATTATCATCGGCTGACCCGACGCCTTCGCGAGCAAGCTTTGCTCCTACAGTTTTGAGTTGTTTGCAGTCTAGAGGGTGTAGAGCAGTTTCCGTGACGAATAAAAAAACGGGAAGCACTCAGGCTTCCCGTTTTTCATCACGCCGTGAAATCAGATGACCTGAACGATCGCGTCCGTCACAGCCTTGATGTTGCTCTGGTTCAACGCAGCCACGCAGATGCGGCCGGTGTCCAGGGCGTAGATGCCGAACTCGTTGCGCAGGCGATGCACCTGTTCAGTGGTCAGGCCGGAGTAGGAGAACATGCCGCGCTGACGGCCGACAAAGCTGAAGTCACGCTGTGGCGCTTTTTGCGCCAGCAGGCTGACCATTTGCTCACGCATGCCGCGAATGCGCAGGCGCATTTCCGCCAGCTCCGCTTCCCACTGCGCGCGCAGTTCCGGGCTGTTCAGCACAGCGGCGACGATGCTTGCACCGTGGGTCGGCGGGTTGGAGTAGTTGGTGCGGATCACGCGTTTGACCTGCGACAGTACGCGCGCACTTTCTTCTTTCGATTCGCTGATGATCGACAGGGCGCCAACGCGCTCGCCGTACAGCGAGAACGACTTCGAGAACGAGCTCGATACGAAGAAAGTCAGGCCGGATTCAGCAAACAGGCGCACAGCGGCGGCGTCTTCGTCGATGCCGTCACCGAAACCCTGGTAAGCCATGTCGAGGAACGGCACGTGACCTTTGGCCTTGACCGCTTCCAGCACGTTGTTCCAGTCCGCCGGGCTCAGGTCGACGCCGGTCGGGTTGTGGCAGCAAGCGTGCAGCACAACGATCGAGCCGTTTGGCAGGGCGTTGAGGTCTTCGAGCAGGCCAGCACGGTTCACATCGTGGGTGGCAGCGTCGTAGTAACGGTAGTTCTGCACCGGGAAACCGGCGGTTTCGAACAGCGCGCGGTGGTTTTCCCAGCTCGGGTCGCTGATCGCGACAACGGCGTTAGGCAGCAGCTGCTTGAGGAAGTCGGCACCGATTTTCAGTGCGCCGGTCCCGCCGACAGCCTGAGTAGTGATGACGCGACCGGCGCTGATCAGCGGCGAGTCGTTACCGAACAGCAGCTTTTGCACGGCCTGGTCGTAGGCAGCGATGCCGTCGATCGGCAGGTAGCCACGGGATGCGTGCTGAGCAGCGCGAACGGTTTCGGCTTCGATCACGGCGCGCAGAAGTGGAATTCGCCCCTCTTCGTTGCAGTAAACACCCACGCCCAGGTTGACCTTGTCGGTCCGGGTATCGGCGTTGAATGCTTCGTTGAGGCCCAGGATTGGATCGCGGGGTGCCATTTCGACAGCGGAGAACAGGCTCATTATTACGGCGGCTCTGAATGGATAGTGGAGGGACGTGTGGCGCTCCAGCCGAATGCACTAGAGCGGTGCACAAACGGGGAGCTAGTATAGAGGCCATCTGCGAGCAATGGCGACAGGCGATTCGGCTTTTACCCCAAGTTTTTCCGATTATTTCTCGACCGTTAGTCGATTGGCCGTGTCAGATTCTTTACCCGATGTAGGACGTTTGCCTTGAAAGGTCAGGCAATCGCCACCACATTGAGCACAATCCAGGTTTTTTCTTGCGCGACGTCGGTCGTTTGCGGTCGTCCCCGTGGTGCTCCGCTTTGCTCGGAACGCCGCGACCCAGAGGTGTATATGTCCGAATTCCAGCTCGTCACCCGCTTCGAACCCGCCGGCGATCAACCGGAAGCCATTCGCCAATTGGTTGAGGGCATCGAAGCCGGTCTGGCGCACCAGACGCTGCTCGGTGTGACCGGCTCGGGCAAAACCTTCAGCATCGCCAATGTCATCTCGCAGATACAGCGCCCGACCCTGGTGCTCGCGCCGAACAAGACCCTCGCCGCGCAGCTGTATGGCGAATTCAAGGCATTCTTCCCGAACAACGCCGTCGAGTATTTCGTTTCTTACTACGACTACTATCAGCCCGAAGCGTATGTGCCGTCGTCCGACACCTTCATCGAGAAGGATGCGTCGATCAACGATCACATCGAACAGATGCGTCTATCGGCGACCAAAGCGCTGCTGGAGCGCAAAGACGCGATCATCGTCACCACGGTGTCGTGCATTTACGGTCTCGGTAGTCCGGAAACCTATTTGAAGATGGTGCTGCACGTTGATCGTGGCGACAAACTCGATCAGCGTGCGCTGCTTCGCCGTCTGGCTGACTTGCAATACACCCGCAATGACATGGATTTTGCCCGCGCGACGTTCCGCGTGCGCGGCGATGTAATCGACATCTACCCGGCGGAATCCGATCTGGAAGCGATCCGCATCGAGCTGTTCGATGACGAGGTCGAGAGCATCTCCGCGTTCGATCCGCTGACCGGCGAAGTCATCCGCAAGATGCCGCGCTTCACCTTCTACCCGAAGAGTCACTACGTGACGCCGCGCGAGACCCTGCTCGACGCCATCGAGCACATCAAAGTCGAATTGCAGGAGCGCCTCGAATACCTGCGCAGTAACAACAAACTGGTCGAAGCCCAACGTCTGGAGCAGCGCACCCGTTTCGACCTGGAGATGATCCTCGAACTGGGTTACTGCAACGGCATCGAAAACTACTCGCGCTACCTGTCCGGACGCCCGGCCGGTGCAGCGCCGCCGACGCTTTACGATTACCTGCCGGCCGACGCCTTGCTGGTGATCGACGAATCCCACGTCAGCGTGCCGCAGGTCGGCGCGATGTATAAGGGCGACCGTTCGCGTAAAGAGACGCTGGTCGAATACGGCTTCCGTCTGCCGTCGGCACTGGACAACCGACCGATGCGTTTCGATGAGTGGGAAGGGGTGAGCCCGCAGACCATTTTCGTCTCGGCAACGCCGGGCAACTACGAGGCTGAGCACGCCGGGCGCGTGGTCGAGCAACTGGTGCGTCCGACCGGTCTGGTCGACCCGCAGATTGAAGTCCGCCCGGCGCTGACTCAGGTCGACGATTTGTTGTCGGAAATCTCCAAGCGCGTCGCCATTGAAGAGCGGGTGTTGGTCACCACGCTGACCAAGCGCATGGCCGAAGACCTTACCGATTACCTCGCCGACCATGGTGTGCGCGTGCGTTATTTGCACTCGGACATCGATACCGTTGAGCGCGTCGAGATCATCCGCGACCTGCGTCTCGGCACCTTTGACGTGCTGGTCGGGATCAACCTTTTGCGCGAAGGCCTGGACATGCCGGAAGTGTCGCTGGTGGCAATTCTCGACGCGGACAAAGAGGGCTTCCTGCGTTCCGAGCGCTCGTTGATCCAGACCATTGGCCGGGCGGCGCGTAACCTCAATGGTCGGGCGATTCTCTACGCCGATCGCATGACCGGCTCAATGGAGCGGGCGATTGGCGAGACCGAGCGTCGTCGTGACAAGCAGATCGCCTTCAACCTCGAAAACGGCATCACCCCGAAAGGCGTGTTCAAGGACGTCGCCGACATCATGGAAGGCGCCACCGTGCCGGGCTCGCGCAGCAAGAAGCGCAAAGGCATGGCCAAGGCTGCCGAGGAAAACGCCAAGTACGAAGCCGAACTGCGTTCGCCGAGCGAGATCACCAAGCGTATTCGTGCGCTGGAAGAGAAGATGTATCAGCTGGCGCGGGATCTGGAATTTGAAGCGGCGGCGCAGATGCGTGATGAAATCGCCAAATTACGCGAGCGGCTTTTGGCTGTCTGATCTCTGTTGCCTGATCTGGCCTCTTCGCGAGCAGGCTCGCTCCCACATAGGTATTGTGTCGTTCACAAATCCCCTGTGGGAGCGAGCCTCTCGCGAATGGCGGCAACGCGTTCTTAATGAGACTCCCCAGCCTTCAGCCCTTGCGGTAATTTCTTGGTCAACAGAATCGCCAGCATACTGATCCCCAGCGCAATCCCGACAAAGTGAAACGCATCGTTGTAGGCCATGATCGCCGCCTGCTGATGGACGATCTCGCTCATCTTGCCCAGCGCCGCCGTGTCACTGCCAAACCGGTCTGTCATCGACGCCATGCGCTCAGCCACCTGCGGGTTGGTCGGTACAATCGCCTCACGCAAATAATCGAAGTAGGTCTTGGTCCGCGCATCCAGTAGTGTCGCCAGCAGCGCAATGCCAATCGCACCGCCGAGGTTGCGCAGGATGTTGAACAGGCTCGACGCCGACCCCGCATCCTGCGGCAGGATATAAGCGGTGGCGATCAGCGAAATGGTCACCATGATCAACGGCTGGCCCAGCGCCCGAATGATCTGGATCTGGTTGAACTGCGGCCCGGCAAAATCCGGGTTGAGCACGCCCGAAGAAAAACTCGCCAAGCCAAATAACCCGAAACCCAAAGTGCACAGCCATTTTGGCGAAATGAACGTCATCAGCTTCGGCACCAGCGGAATCAGAAACAGCTGCGGCACGCCCATCCACATGATCACTTCGCCGATCTGCAAGGCGTTGTAGTTCTGGATCTGTGCCAGATACAGCGGCAGCAGATAGATCGAACCGTACAACCCGACGCCCATGCCGAGGCTGGAAATACTCGACAGGCCGAAGTTGCGATTACGCAGAATGCCGAGGTTGATCAGCGGATTTGGCTTGGAGATCTGCACGATGACAAAGGTGATCAGGCTCAGCAGGGCAATGCTGCCCAGTGTCACGATCAGGCTCGATTCCAGCCAATCCTTGCGATGCCCTTCTTCGAGAAATACCTGCAAGCAACCGAGGCCGATCCCCAATGTGAGGATGCCGGTGTAGTCGGTGCTCTTGAGCAATTCCCAGTGCGCTGCTTTCTTTTCCAGTCCATACATCAGCCCGGCGATCATGATCAGCCCCGGCGGAATGTTGATGTAGAAGATGTATTCCCAGCCCCAGTTTTCCGTGAGCCAACCGCCCAGCGTCGGGCCGATGGACGGCGCAAACGTCGCGGTCATGGCAAACATCGCCATGCCTTTGGCGCGGTGGTGTTCGGGGAGTTTGATCAGCGTCAGGGTAAACGCCAGCGGGATCAGCGCGCCGCCGGTGAAGCCTTGCATGGCGCGGAAGACGATCATGCTCTCGAGGCTCCAGGCCATCGAGCACAGTAGCGATGAAACCAGAAAACCCAGCGACACCCATACTGCTAGTCGCCGCGCCGAGAGCAACTGCACCAGCCATGCGGTCAGCGGGATCATGATGATTTCCGCGACCAGATAAGAAGTGGAAATCCACGAACCTTCTTCAAGCGTCGCCGACAGGGCGCCCTGGATGTCTTTGAGCGAAGAGTTGGTGATCTGGATGTCGAGCACCGCCATGAAGGCGCCGAGCATCACGCTCATTACCGCGATCCAGTCGCGCCGGGTCGGTTCGCCGACCGGGCGGATCAGCGAATCACCGGCCATCGTCTGGGGCGTCTTTGATGTTCACGGTGGCGGTGACGGACATGCCCGGACGGATCTTGCCGCGCAACGGGTTATCGGCTTTGAAGGTGAGTTTCACCGGAATCCGCTGCACGACTTTGGTGAAGTTGCCGGTGGCGTTATCGGGTGGCAGCAAGCTGAACTGCGCACCGGAGGCGGCGAACAGACTGTCGACTCGCGCCTCGATCGGCGTGTCGCTGTAGGCATCGAAGGTCAATTCGGCTTTTTGTCCGGGCTGCATATGACCGATCTGGGTTTCCTTGAAGTTGGCCTGTACCCAGATGTCTTCGTCCGGGACGATCGACAGCAGATAGGCGCCGGCCTGGACCACTTGACCGTTGCGTGCGGCGCGCTGGCCGACCAGGCCGCTGATCGGTGCGTGGATTTCGCTGCGGGTCAGGTTGAGTTGGGCCTGGGCGATATCGGCGCGGGCATTGGCGATCTGCGCGTCGAGGCGTTTGATTTCGGCGCTCAATGCGTTCACTTGCTGGCGCTGACTCTGCGCATCGGCCTGGGCCTTGGTCACTTGCGAGCGGGCAATGTGGGCGTCGGCGGCGAGGGTGGTTACGCGCTCTTCGGAAACGTAGCCGGGTTTGCGCAGGGTTTCCGCCCGCGACAAATCCATCTGAGAGCGGCCGAGGGTTGCTTGGGTGGTCGCCACTTGTGCATCGCTGGAGGCGATCAGGCTGGCTTGCTGAGTGAGCTTGCTTTGCGCCTGCAAGCGTTCGGCCTCGCGAGTGGCAAGCGCGGCGTTGGCGCGATCGACCGCCAGACGGAAATCGTCGCCTTCGAGGCGCACCAGCAACTGGCCTTTTTCGACGTGCTGGTTGTCCTGTACCAGCACGTCGTCGATGCGCGCGCTCAACTGGCTCGACACACGGGTGATTTCGCCCTGGACATAGGCGTTGTCGGTGCTTTCATAAAAGCGCCCCTTGAAAAACCAATGGGCGAAGAAGCCCCCGGCAATCAGCAGGACGAGCAGTAGAAAAATGAATAGGCGACGCTTGAGTTGGGCAGGCATGGGCAAACTGTAGTCTAGTAATTGTAAGGAAAGTTATCAGCCGGTGAATCTCGCATACAGCCGATAAACGGTAAATGCCCATGGTTGATATTCGGCCATTCACCACGGCTCACGGGCGTTACAGACGCAAACTTGGCTTAAATGCCCTGCCTGCTGGAGCGGGGCGGGTGTCGCCTGTTACCATTCGCCGCTTGATTGTTTTGCTTTTCATTCTTTTCGAGACATGCCATGACCACCGTCCGCACTCGCATCGCGCCATCGCCTACCGGGGACCCCCACGTAGGTACCGCTTACATCGCATTGTTCAACTACTGCTTTGCCAAGCAGCATGGTGGTGAGTTCATCCTGCGGATCGAAGACACCGACCAGTTGCGTTCGACCCGCGAGTCCGAACAGCAGATCTTCGACGCCCTGCGCTGGCTGGGTATCGACTGGAGCGAAGGCCCGGATGTTGGCGGCCCGCACGGTCCATACCGTCAGAGCGAGCGTGGCGACATCTACCAGAAGTACTGCCAGCAACTGGTCGACATGGGCCATGCGTTCCCATGCTTCTGCACTGCTGAAGAATTGGACCAGATGCGCGCCGAGCAAATGGCTCGCGGCGAAACCCCGCGCTACGATGGCCGCGCGCTGCTGCTGTCGAAGGACGAAGTCGCAGCCCGCCTGGCCGCCGGCGAACCGCACGTAATCCGCATGAAAGTGCCGAGCGAAGGCGTCTGCGTGGTGCCAGACATGCTCCGTGGTGACGTCGAGATCCCGTGGGATCGCATGGACATGCAAGTACTGATGAAGACCGACGGTCTGCCGACATACTTCCTCGCCAACGTGGTCGATGACCACCTGATGGGCATCACCCACGTCCTGCGTGGCGAAGAGTGGCTGCCATCGGCGCCGAAACTGATTCTGCTGTACGAGTACTTTGGCTGGGAGCAACCAGAGCTGTGCTACATGCCGCTGCTGCGTAACCCGGACAAAAGCAAGCTGTCCAAGCGCAAGAACCCTACTTCGGTGACGTTCTACGAGCGCATGGGCTTCATGCCGGAAGCGATGCTTAACTACCTCGGCCGCATGGGCTGGTCGATGCCGGACGAGCGCGAGAAGTTCTCGCTGCAGGAAATGGTCGACAACTTCGACCTCAAACGTGTTTCCCTCGGCGGGCCGATCTTCGACATCGAGAAGCTGTCGTGGCTCAACGGCCAGTGGCTGCGTGATCTGCCGGTGGAAGAGTTCGCCAGCCGTTTGCAGACCTGGGCGCTGAACCCGGAATACATGATGAAGATCGCGCCGCTGGTGCAGGGCCGCGTTGAAACCTTCAGCCAGGTTGCACCGCTGGGTGGGTTCTTCTTCGCCGGAGGCGTCAATCCGGATGCCAAGCTGTTCGAATCGAAGAAGCTTTCGGGCGATCAGGTTCGCCAGTTGATGCAGTTGATCCTGTGGAAGCTGGAAAGCCTGCGTCAGTGGGAGAAGGACAACATCACCGCAACGATTCAGGCAGTGGTTGAATCGCTGGAGCTGAAACTGCGTGACGCGATGCCGCTGATGTTTGCTGCGATCACCGGTCAGGCGAGTTCGGTGTCGGTGCTCGATGCGATGGAGATCCTCGGCCCGGACCTGACCCGTTTCCGTCTGCGTCAGGCGATTGACCTGTTGGGCGGCGTATCGAAGAAAGAAAACAAAGAGTGGGAAAAGCTTCTGGGCGCCATCGCCTAAGCGTTTAGCCCCCTGTAGGAGCTGCCGCAAGCTGCGATCTTTTGATCTGGATCTTTAAAAAGCCACATCAAAAGATCGCAGCCTGCGGCAGCTCCTGCAGGTCCGAGTTCTATCCCGAGTGCCGGATTTTCGGGAGGAGGGCGGTAAGTGGTTGTTATGCCGACAAAAAATTTTGAAAAATTTCAAAAATAAGTTTGACAGGCTTTCGATACGCCCTTAAGATTCGCCCCGTCCTCAGCGATGACATCAACGATGAGGGGCTATAGCTCAGCTGGGAGAGCGCCTGCATGGCATGCAGGAGGTCAACGGTTCGATCCCGTTTAGCTCCACCAATTTTACACTTCGAGGTCTGGCCACACCGGCCTTGAAGCGATCAACACTCAGTGTTGGTCTGTTGTATAGAAGGGTTTGCGTCCCCTTCGTCTAGTGGCCTAGGACACCGCCCTTTCACGGCGGTAACAGGGGTTCGAGTCCCCTAGGGGACGCCAGTTTTACAGAAGTGATGTTGCAAAATGTCACTCCGCCGCGAGGCGATAAATCGGGGCTTTAGCTCAGCTGGGAGAGCGCCTGCATGGCATGCAGGAGGTCAGCGGTTCGATCCCGCTAAGCTCCACCAATTTTACAAGTTCAAGGTCTGGCCACACCGGCCTTGAATCGATCAGCTCTCAGCACTGATCAGTTGTATAGAAGGTTTGTGTCCCCTTCGTCTAGTGGCCTAGGACACCGCCCTTTCACGGCGGTAACAGGGGTTCGAGTCCCCTAGGGGACGCCACGATTACCCGCTCTGCGGGATTTTATAAGGGTCATTCAATTATTGAATGGCCCTTTTGTTTGTCTGGCGTTTGGCCAACTCTCCTTTTTCCTTACACTGTGCTTCAGACCAGCGGTCATATTCTTGACTTGCAGAATATTATTATGCGAATAATATTCTAGTCGTAATATTCGGAGGCAACGATGAACGATAAAAAAGCTCAAACCCGCGAACGCATCCTCAAGGCTGCCAGCGCCGCACTGATCCAGCGTGGCCCGGCCGACCCGAGCGTGGGCGAAGTGATGGGCGCAGCCGGCCTGACGGTTGGCGGTTTTTATGCGCACTTCGAAAGCAAGGACGCAATGATGCTGGAAGCGTTCAAGCAGCTGCTGGGTCGCCGTCGCGACCTGATTGCCGACATGGACACCGAACTGACCGGCGAAGAGCGTCGCGCCTTGGTCGCCGCGTTCTACCTGTCGCGCAAACACCGTGATTCCAGTGAAGCGGCATGCCCGATTCCAGCCTCGATCGGCGAATTGGGTCGTTTGCCGGAGTCGTTCCGCATTGCGCTCAATGAGCACCTGGAACTGATGATTGCGCAGTTGGCGTCCAGCCCTGAAGACACCGACAAAGCCCTGGCCGACGTGGCCTTGATGGTGGGTGGTCTGGCACTCGCGAGAGCGCTTGGCCCTGGAGATTTGTCCGATCGATTGCTGCGCGCTGCCAAGTCGGCCGTGCGTTGACCTGAAGGCAGCAGGCCTGAGGAGAGAGCGATGAACACGTTGAAGTGGGTTCGTGGCGTTAACGGCACCTTGGGCTGGATTGCACCGAAACGCGTGGCGAGCAAAATGCGTGTGGCGTTCATGACGCCGCGGTCGCTACCTCTGCGGGATTGGGAGTTGCCGTTGCTGGCCAATTCCGAGCGGATCACGTTGCGCTTTGGCCTTTCAGCGTTGCGCTGGGGTCAAGGCCCGACGGTGCTGCTGATGCACGGTTGGGAAGGGCGCCCAACCCAGTTCGCCGCGTTGATCACGGCGTTGGTCGATGGCGGTTATACCGTCGTCGCGCTCGATGGTCCGGCCCACGGCCGTTCGCCGGGGCGTGAAGCCAATGTCGTATTGTTCGCTCGGGCGATGCTCGAAGCCGCTGCCGAGCTACCGCCGCTGCAAGCGGTCATCGGTCACTCCATGGGCGGCGCCAGCGCCATGCTCGCGGTGCAATTGGGCTTGCGCACGGAAACCCTCGTCAGCATTGCCGCCCCTGCGCGAATCCTCGGCGTATTGCGTGGGTTTGCCCGCTACGTGGGCATGCCGCCGAGAGCGCGTTCCGCGTTCATTCGTCAGGTTGAGCAGGATGTCGGCATGCGCGCCGCCACCCTCGATGTCGCCCACTATCAATTGGATATGCCCGGCCTGATCGTACATGCCGAGGACGACAACTTTGTCTCGGTCAAAGAGTCGCAACTGATCCACGAAGCCTGGTTCGACAGCCGCTTGCTGCGGCTGGAAGGTGGCGGTCATCAGCGTGTGCTGGCCGATCAGCGGGTGATTGATGGCGTGTTATCACTGCTGGCCGGCCGCAGTCTCCAGGCGCGCCAATCGGCGTGAGCTCCGTTACACTGCCCCGGTTGAAATAATTTGACCGGGAGTGGGGCATGGGCTGGGATCGGGCAACGCCGTTTACCATTGATCTGCAAGTAGGCGCCGAGGACATCGACGGGCTGGGCCACGCGAACAACGCGGTCTACGTCACCTGGCTCGAACGCTGCGCCTGGCGCCATTCGCAGCGTCTGGGGCTGGATCTGGTCGAGTACCGGCGCCTGGATCGGGCGATGGCGGTGGTGCGCCACGAAATCGATTATCTGGCCGCTGCCTACGAAGGCGACGAGCTGCAGTTGGCGACCTGGATCGTCGATTGGGACCAGCGTCTGAGGATGACCCGGCATTTCCAGCTCAAACGCCCGAGCGACAACACCACGCTGCTCCGCGCGCAAACCACCTTCGTCTGCATCGAGCTGTCCACGGGCAAGCCCAAGCGCATGCCCGCCGAATTCATCGACGGCTACGGCCCGGCGATCCAGCCCTCAGAATCTGCCCAAATTTAAACTGTAGGAGTGAGCCTGCTCGCGATAGCAATGTGTCAGCCACACCGCTATCGCGAGCAGGCTCACTCCTACAAGGGATCTGCGGTTTTTCTCGTAATCCAGTAAACTGCCGCACGTTTTTCTTTAAGTAGTGTTTTCCCATGCAAATTGCTCTGGCGCCCATGGAAGGGTTGGTCGACGACATCCTGCGCGACGTGTTGACCCGCGTTGGCGGCATCGATTGGTGCGTGACCGAATTCATCCGGGTCAACGATCAATTGCTCACGCCAGCCTACTTCCACAAGTTCGGCCCGGAACTGCTCAACGGCGCTCGCACGGCGTCGGGCGTGCCATTGCGTGTGCAACTGCTCGGTTCCGACCCGGTGTGCCTGGCGGAAAACGCAGCGCTGGCCTGCGAACTCGGTTCTGAGGTAATCGACCTCAACTTCGGCTGCCCGGCCAAGACCGTGAACAAGTCCCGTGGCGGCGCGGTACTGCTTAAAGAGCCCGAACTGCTCAACCAGATCGTCGAGCACGTGCGCCGCGCTGTGCCTGCGCACATTCCCGTCACCGCGAAGATGCGCCTCGGTTTCGACAGCCCGGACGGCTCGCTCGTCTGCGCCACGGCATTGGCCGAAGGTGGCGCCGAACACATCGTGGTTCACGCCCGAACCAAAATGGACGGTTACAAACCACCAGCGCATTGGGAGTGGATTCCGCGCGTGCAGGACGTGGTCAAGGTGCCGGTGTTTGCCAACGGTGATATCTGGAGCGTCGAAGACTGGCGCCGTTGCCGGGAAATCAGTGGCGTGGAAGACATCATGCTCGGTCGTGGCCTGGTCTCGCGCCCGGATCTGGCCAGGCAGATCGCTGCAGCGCGCGCCGGTGAGGAAGTCGTCGAGATGACCTGGGCCGAGCTGATGCCGCTGATCCAGGACTTCTGGTTACAGGCCAAAGCGCAGATGACTGCGCGTCAATCACCGGGCCGTTTGAAGCAATGGCTGGCAATGCTGACGCGCAATTATCCCGAGGCCACCGAGCTGTTCACCGTCTTGCGTCGTGAAACGGAACCGGATCATGTCTCGCGTTTGCTCGGTCTGCCGGTCGTTGAAGCGGCGTGAAAAAAATCTGCAAATAATCTCTTGAAATCAAATCGGCGGTCCCTATTTAAGGGTTACGCGATGCCGAATTCGGGTCGCGGATACACAAAACCTTGCTGATTGTTTTCAGGAGATTTGAACCATGAGTACTGCATTTTCCCTCGCACCACTGTTCCGTTCCTCGGTAGGCTTCGACCGTTTCAACGACCTGTTCGAAACCGCCCTGCGCAACGAGCCTGGTAGCACCTATCCGCCTTACAACGTGGAAAAGCACGGTGATGATCAATATCGCATCGTCGTTGCCGCGGCCGGTTTCCAGGAAGAAAACCTGGAGCTGCAAGTCGAGAAGGGTGTGCTGACCATCAGTGGCGGCAAGCGTGATGCCAACGAAGGCGTGACCTTCCTGCACCAGGGCATCGCCCAGCGTGCATTCAAGTTGTCCTTCCGCCTGGCTGATCACATCGAGATCAAAGCCGCCGACCTGAGTAACGGTCTGCTGAGCATTGACCTGTTGCGTGTGGTCCCGGAAGAAGCGAAGGCCAAGCGCATCCCGATCAACGGGACGCAAAAACCGGCTCTGCAGCACTGATTCAGTTGCAGATAAAAGCGTCTGAATGGGCGCTGAGCCGCTGAACGAAGGCCCCGATACGTCGGGGCCTTTTTTATGGGCGCTACACACCGGCTTTGCCGCCCGGCAGCGGTTTCTCTACAATCCGCCGCAGTTTTGCCGACCCTCCATCCCTCACCGGTCGGCCTGGAGCATTTTTCATGGATGAGATTCAGCAGCGCTGGCTGTGGGCCCTGTCTGCGCCTATGGCGGCGCTCAATCCTGGAGCCGGGTACGACGACCCTGCTTTCTGCGACGACGCGTACATCAATCTGAAGAACAGCTGGGGCATTGATGACCGCCAGGAGCTGTTCGGCATGCTCAGGCGGATGACCGACGACGGCCATGCCAAACATCTCAGTGCCGCGTATCTGGCCTGGCAGCGTTGCCTGCCGAGTGAATGGCCGGCGCTGCTTGAGCGCCTCGAACTCCGTGAACGCGTTCTGCATGAGTTTGCCAGCCGCACCTTCGACAGCTGCGGGGCTGGCGGGATTTTGTCCTGGGACTACGGGCGCATGGGGTTCCTCCTGCGCTGCGGTGTGCGCAACCAGTGGATTGATCTGGTCGAGAGTCAGTGGCTGCACACGCGCCTGGCCGTCAGGGCGCAATTTCATTACGACAGCTGGATGGCTTACTTCCATGGCTTCCTTATCGGGCGGGCATTCTGGTGCTGCCAAAGTAAAAGTGATGAGGCACTGGCGTTCGAGCTCGATCGACAAGGGCAGACCACGCATAACCTGCTGATCGCCCGTGGTATGGATCAGAACATCCCGCAGTTTCTGCCTGACTTGCCTTGGCAAATGGAAATCGAGTTGCCGCCACGTCCGGCATCGCTCAAGGAGTTCGACTGGTCATGAGTTGCTGGATTCATCTGGGCATTGAGCCCACCACCGACGAAACCCTGATCCGTGATGCCTACCGCGCGCGTCTGCCCGCACATCACCCGGAGACCGATCCCGAAGGCTTTCAAGCGTTGCGCATGGCGTATGAAAAAGCCGTGCGTCTGGCTCGCGAAGATGCTGCCGAAGAGGACGAGGACGAGGACGAGGAAGAAGACTACAGCGAGTTCGAGGCACCCGACGAGACGGTCACTGAGGTGCCCCGGGCCTTCGTGGATTTCTGTGAGCTGCTCGACGATCCTGCACGGCGTTTCAATTTTGCTGCGTGGCAGGCGTTTATCCGAACGCTGGATCAATTGCCTCTGGATGAGCTGGTTGACCTCAGCTGGGATTTCTACCACCGAATGACCGATGCCGGCTTGCTGTCGCACCGATGCGCGAACCTGCTCGCACAGCGGATGGCCTGGGATCAACAACTGCTCGATCTTGACTACGATCACGCGGAGCGGGTCGAAGTGTTTCTGCAACGGATAAAAACCCCCGACCCGTTCGATCTGGCGCTGATGAACCAGTGGCCTGAGGCCGCACAGGTTGAGTCGCTGTGGTACACCCGCAGCCTCGAAGTCACCTTCGCCCAGCGTCCGCTGCACGAATTCAGTCATTTCGCTCTCCGACACGCCTGCTTGCCGTTGCCTGATGATGAGGCGTACATCAAGCGCCTGCTCGGGCAGTTCACTCAGGCGGGTATCAGCGGGGAAGGGTTGCTGCAGTGCTGTGTCGAACACCAGCGTCAGCATCCTGACGATATTGACTGGCTGTACTTGCTGGCCAGTCAGTGCAGTTTGCAGGGGCTGGACGATCAGGCGTGGCCGAACTGGATCCGCTTGTGGCAGGAACATCGCCATCCGAAAGCCGAAGGCCAGTTGTTGGCGTTATGTGCCGAGCGCTCACCGGACTTGCTGCCGTTGCTGATTCAGGCCTTCGATTGTGCCCAGCCTTTCAGTGCCTGGCCGCTTGATCTTGACGACGCCAGTCAGGCGTATGGCAGCCCGTCTCAGCAACCGCAAACCCTGTTGCGCTGGCTGGACGTAGGTCCTCTGCAACTTCAAGGGCTGGCCAGGGCTTTCGTCGATTGGCGCCTGCACGACGATGAGTTGCCGCTGCTGGCGCTGTTGCTCGGCGAGCATGCCGACATCCGCTTGCAGCGACTTTATCGGCACGCGTGGGCGTTGCATCGCGGTGACGTGCTGTTGTTGCAGCAGGTGCTCGACGAGACGTTGCCGCTGGATGCACTTGAAGCGCTGGTGCTGAGTGGCTTTCAGTGTCAGGCGGAGCAACATGTGCGCTGGCTGAAGCAAGCGCCGATCGCGTTGGCGATGAATGCCTACATCGATGAAAACGCAGTGTCGCCGCAACTGCCGGCGGCGCAGACCAGCGATCAGTCGCACAGCCTCTGCCGTGGGTGGTTGCGCCGGTTGCGTCCTTACGGTCATGCCGCGCTCGCGCGCATTGACGAAGACTTCAAGCTCAACGGTTCGTACGCCGGCACTGATCTGTCGGAACTGACACAACTGCTGCAACTGGCTCAACACAATGTGCTGTTGCCGGCGCCGGAGGCGGGCGAAGCGTTGTGGCAATGGCACGCGCAAACGCTGTTTCTGCTGGCGTTGCTGGGGCAAACGGAGCGTTGGTTGCCATTGATCGACGGGCGGATGCTGGAGTCATTGGCATTCAACCCGGCCCATCCGCTCAGCCGCTTGCAGCCGTTATTGCAGCGATTGTTGCGTGAGCAAGGCAATTGCAGTGGCTTGCTCGGCTTGCTGCAAACCGAAGAACCGGTGCAAGCGCTGCTGGCCCAGCAGATGTATGGGGTTCAGGAGGCGCTCGACAGCCTGCGCTTGCTCAGCAACGACCGGTTGTTCACGTGCATGCGCCGCGATCTGAGGGCTTTTGACGACGACCTGCTCGGCCGGATGCTGCTGACCGGGGTTCTGTATCACACAGGATTGTTTGATGCCAAACAGCGACGTTTTCTACTCGACAGGATTACCGAAGTCGTCAACCCGCAGGATTGGTTCGACGGCTTCCGCCACAGCTTGATCAAGGGCGAACCGGTACGGCCTTCTCGCGAGGCGCTGGAGGGCATTGATGACATCGACGACTTTTACCTGGCGCTCGATGCGCTCAAGGATCTGGTCAGGTACGGCGACGCGGGTGTGCCACGTCAGAAAAACTTGATACGCCTGCAGCGCGCCAAGGACAACCTGCAGAACGGCCTCGGTTTGCGTTTTGCCTGCAGCGCGCTGCTGTCGTGGTCGGAGCGTTTGCTGCTGGCCAGGGCCGAGGCGCGGCCGACATCGGCCATGGCCTTCTGGCGCCTTGGCTCGCGGCTGAGTCGCGAGGCCTTTGTCGGGCAAGTGATTGGCCTGGTGCTGCTCACCCCGCTGGTCGCCGTGCTCAGTGGGTCGACGACGCCCGCCCTGGTGGTGTTGTTGCTCGGGGTGTTGATTCTGCTCGGCGCCATGCTCCGACGCCTGCATGACATGGGCCGAGGTATACCGACCTTTCTGGTGCTCGCCGGACTGACACCCGTCTTGCCGTTTCTGCCGCTGGTCCTGTTCGGCTTTCCCGGGGAGAAGTTGCCCAACCGCTATGGCATGCCCCCGGAAAGCTTTCGTGAAGACCCGCTGTCCGCCGGTTTGCAGGCTGCGTTGCGGCGTCTCATCGGCTAGAAGCGCAGTTCATCCAGGGCGTCGTTGAGCTGTGAGCGCTGGCTGGCAATCTGCGCAGGTTGCTGGTCGGCGAGCACAGCCGTGAAACCGTGCAACCATTCGGCAATGCGTTCGCGCTCGGTGCCGAGGCTCTGCATCCAGGCGCGCTCCAGGCGTGCCAGCAAGGTGCGGTTGGGCAACGCGTCGCGCGGGTGAACCTTGAGTGCGGCGAGCCGGTCGTGGCTGTTCTGACGTGACGCTTCGTCAAGGCCGGTGGGGCTGCGGTCGATGGCGTGGCTGTGGCGCTTGCCGGTCTGAAGCAGCATGACGTCAACCTCGAGCAGGCCATTGATGTCGTAACTGAAGCGTACATCCAGCGCCTGAATATGATCGCAGGGTGTCAGCGTCAGATCGAAACTCTCAATGAAGATGTTGTCGCGCACCCACGGGCGTTCGCCCTGATAGACCGCAATACGGATTTCTTCTTGTCGTGGGTAGGTTGTGTAATAGCGTTCCACCCGTGACGTCGGAATGATCGTGTTGCGCTCGATGATGGGCGAGAAGGCACCTTCGACACCTTTGCCGCGCATCGTCTCGATGCCCAGCGTGTAAGGGCAGACGTCGGTCAGGATCAGCTCCTCTACTGCGCCATCGCGGGCCTTGCACGCCGCTTGTGTGGCTGCGCCAAGCGCGACGATGGTGTCCGGGTCGAGATGCCGATAAGGCAGGCGGCCGAACAGCGTCGCAACCAGTTGTTGCACCGCCAGCATGCGCGTGGCGCCGCCGACCAGCACCAGGCTGTCGAGGTCGCGGGGTTTGAGGCGGGCATCGCGCAGGGCCTGTTCGATCGGCGCACGCAAGCGGCCCAATAGCGGTTCCCAGAGGTTTACCGCAGTGGCTGCGTCCAGCGCCCATTCGAAGGTTTTTTCGCCAAGCCGCCAGTGCAGTTGCTGGGGGCCTTCACCCAGTTTGCATTTGAGTTGCTCCAGCGCATCGGCGAGGCTGGCCATGCTCTGGGCGTCGATCAGTGCCGGCGTCAGTTGCCAGTCTTTGAGGCAGGCTTGCAACAGCGCGGCAGTGAAGTCTTCGCCACCAAGGAAGTTGTCACCGGTGGACGCGTGCACTTCGATCAGCGGCAAGGCGTATTCCAACACCGTGACATCGAAAGTGCCGCCGCCCAGATCGAAGATCAGCGTGCGTTCGAATTTCTGCTCATGCAGCCCATAAGCCATGGCCGCTGCGGTCGGCTCGTTGATCAGCCGCGTGACGGACAAACCGGCCAGTTCGGCGGCAAACAGAGTGCGCTTGCGTTGTTCGTCACTGAAATACGCCGGCACCGAAATCACCGCCTCAGAGACCGGATGACCCAGAAATGCTTCGGCATCTTGCTTGAGTGAACCGAGTACCAGAGCCGACAACTCTTCAGGGCTGAAGGCGCGCGCGCCGAGCTCGATCTGTTTATCGCTGCCCATGAAGCGTTTGAATGCGGCAGCCGTGCGATCCGGGTGCGTGGTCAGGCGGGCGCGGGCGGCTTTGCCGACCAGGATCGTATCGTCTTCATCGAGGCTGACCACCGACGGGGTCAGCACGTCGCCGAGGGCATTGCGGATCAGCTCGGCGCGACCGTCGCGCCAGACGGCGATCAGGCTGTTGGTGGTGCCAAGGTCGATGCCCAGCAATGCCGGGCGGGGGAGGGTTGCATCCTGCATGAAAGATCTCGAAACGGCGCAAAAAAAGCGACCCTACAGGTTGGCGCAAACCGTGGCAATTGCCGCTCTGTTGCAAGCTGCGCAGCGGCGAATATCAGGGCAGGAGCTTTTTCAGATCCTCCAGCGGTAGTGGTCGGCTGTGCCAGTAGCCTTGATACAAATGGCAGCCCAGACCTTGCAGGAATGCCAGTTGCTCTGAAGTTTCCACGCCTTCGGCGATCACCTCCAGCGCCAGGCTGCGGGCCATGGCCACGATGGCACGGATGATTTCCGCATCGTTCGGGTCGGTGGTGGCGTCGCGGATAAACGACTGATCGATTTTCAGGGTGTCGACCGGCAGGCGCTTGAGGTAAGTCAGCGACGAATAACCGGTGCCGAAATCGTCCATGGCAAAGCTTACGCCTAGCTTTTTCAGGCGACGCATTTTGCTGATGGTGTCTTCCAGATTCTGGATGACGATGCCTTCGGTGATTTCCAGTTTCAGCAGCGAGCAGGGCAGCCCGTGGCTGACCATGCTGTGTTCGATGCGTTCGACAAAGTCGTTCTGGCGGAACTGTCGCGGGCTGATGTTCACGCAGAGGCTGAAATTGAGCGGGTCGATCAGGTGTTCGGCGATCAGTTGTTTGAAGGCATCGCAGGCTTCGTCGAGGATCCACGTGCCGACTTCGAGAATCAACCCGCTGTCCTCCAGCACTTTGATGAACTCGGTGGGTGATTGCGCGCCGAGTTCCGGGTGATTCCAGCGCACCAAGGCTTCGGCGCCGATGATGCGGTTGTCGCGGGCATCGATCTGCGGCTGGAAATGCACGTTGAACTCACCGCGCGACAGCGCCAGGCGCAAGTCGGTCTCCATGCGCAGCCGTTCGCTGGCCGCCTTCTGCATGGTGTTGTGGTACATCGTCGTGGTGTTGCGCCCGGAATCCTTGGCGCGGTAGAGGGCAATGTCGGCACGTTTGAGCAGGTCGGTCGGGGTCGAGCCGTGATCAGGAATCAGCGCCACGCCGATGCTCGGCGTTACTTGCAGGCGCTGGCCGTCGAGGAACATCGGCTCCGACAACAGTTCGCGAAGGGTGTCGGCCAGATTGCGCACTTGCAGACTGACTTCGTTGCGCGACCCTTCGAGGCCGCTGAGCAGCACGACGAACTCGTCGCCACCCAGGCGCGCGACCGTGTCCTCCATGCGCACGCTGGCTTCGAGTCGTGCGGTGATAATCTTCAGCACCGTATCGCCAACCGGATGGCCGAGAGAGTCGTTGATGTGCTTGAAGTGATCCAGATCGAGAAACAACAAAGCGCCGCGCAGATTGTGGCGTTTGAGCAAGGCGATCTGCTGACTCAAGCGATCCATCAGCAGGGCACGATTGGGCAGATTGGTCAGCGGATCGTGGTAAGCCAGATGACGGATCTGTGCTTCGGCGTTTTTCAGCAGGCTGACATCGCGAGCGGTGAGTAGCAGGCACGCGGTTTCATTCAGGGTGATCGGTTCGATCGAGACCTCTACGGTCAGCAATTCCCCGCGCTTGTTGCGCCCGAGCATTTCCTGATGGTGCACGCGGCCCTTTATCTGCAACTCGGCCAACAACGCCGAACGCTGTTTTTCCTCAGCCCAGATGCCCACCTGATACACGGTTTTGCCAACCACTTCGTCGGCGCGATAGCCGGTGAGGCGACAGAAACCGTCGTTGACCTCCAGATAGCGCCCTGTGTCGCGCTCGGTGATGGTGATCGCATCGGGACTGGAGTGAAACGCCTTGGCGAATTTCTCTTCGCTGGCCTTGAGTGCCGCTTCCGAGCGTTGCTGCTGGGTGATGTCGCGCAGGGTGGTGACGATGCACGCTTGATCGCCGACGCTGATCTGCCGGCTGGAAATCACGCAGGTCAGCGATTGACCGTCCTTGTGCTGAACGATGATTGCGACATTGCTCAGGCCTTGTTCGCGGATTACCCGTTCGATGCGTTGCAGGCTTTTTGCCGAGGCATCCCACAGGCCGATTTCTTCGGCGGTGTGGCCAATCACGTCAGCAGCGCTCCAGCCGAAGGTCTGGCTGAAACTCGAGTTGATCTCGATAAATTCGCCGCTGTCCTGGCGCGTTACGCAGATCGGGTCGGGGCTGACCTGGAACAGCGTGGCGAACTTCTCTTCCGACGCGACCAGGCGCTGTTCGCGCTCAACCTGGTCGGTAATGTCCAGCAACGTACCGGCCATGCGCAGTGGCGCGCCGTTGTCGTCACGATAGAGGCGGGCGCGGCTTTCCAGATAGCGTGAGCTACCGTCCGGCAGTTGCACGCGATAAGTCAGTTGGTAATTGCCTGCCGGGCCTTCGCGCAGGCTGCGATAGGCGTCGCGCATGCTGTCGCGTTCCTCGCCGGGCACCCCTTCAAAAAACGCATCGAATGATTCATGGAAGGGTTTCGCGTCCAGGCCGTGCAATTGCGCGGCCCGTGCCGAGCCGTAGAGCATGCCGCTGGGAATGTGCCAGTCCCAAGTGCCCAGTTGCGCCGAATCCAGCGCCAGGTCGAGACGTTCCTGGCTGTCCTTTAATGCATGTTCGGCGACTTTGCGTTCGGTGGTGTCGAGGAAGGTGCTCAACAAGTACGGCTGGCCTTCGAGTTCAACCTTTTGGGCGCTGAGAATACCGTCGTGAATCTGGCCGTTGCTCGCGCGAAACTGCACTTCCATGCTGATCAGTTCGCCCTTGGCCTTGGTTTTCCTGACCAGTTCGGCACGTTGCTCGGGGTGCACCCACAGGCCCAGCTCCAGCGTGGTGCGGCCAATGGCGCTTTGCACCGGCCAGCCGAACAGGCTTTCGAAATATTGATTGGCCTCGCTGATCAGGCCGTCTTCCTGGCGGGTCAGCAGAACCATATTCGGACACAGATGAAACAGTGTGGCGAAACGTTTCTCTGAACTGCTCAGGGCTTGTTCGCGTTGGCGCTGGTGGGTGATTTCGCGAATCACCCCGATCATTCGGGGGCGGCCGTTTTTATCCGGCAACAAGCTGCCACTGATCTCCAGCCAGTGCAGGCTGCCGTCGGGCCAGCGGATGCGGTGGTGCATCGCCTGTTCCAGCGGCGCACCGGCAATCACCGCGTGGAAGGCCCGAACGGTCTTGGCGCGGTCTTCCGGGGGCAGCAGATCAAGGTATTCGAGGTCCGCCGGCAACGGCTGCCGTGGATCGAAGCCGAACAAGGCCTGGGTGCCGCGCGACCAACTGATCTGCCCGCGCTCGATGTCCCAGTACCAGGCGCCGAGCCGCGCGCCGTTGAGCGCGGCGAGCAATTGCGGCGCGCTCTCCCAGCTCTGCTCGGAATGACGCGGGTCAATCGCCTGAATACGCGGCATCGGCGGAATTCGGTCAACAGATTTCGGCATTGTGGACAGGCCTTGAGCTGATGGTGGCGTTAGGCACAGGGACAGCGGCTCTTTAGGAGTAGCACAAGTTGGCCTTAAGTCCCTGGCAGATCGATCTGTGCGTCCAGCAAGGCCATAAAGGCTCTTGCCGCATTCGATAGCGTCCGTTCGGTGTGCAGGATATAGCCTAGCTGGCGTCGCAGTTGTATGCCCGGCAAAGCGATGCTCGCCACTTGATCGTCGAGCATGGTGCGCGGCAACACGCTCCAGGCCAGGCCGATGGAGACCATCATCTTGATGGTTTCCAGGTAGTTGGTGCTCATGGCGATGTTAGGTGTCAGGCCCTGGGCCTCGAACAAGCGCTGCACAATATGGTGTGTAAAAGTGTTGCCGCCGGGGAAAACTGCCGGATGACCGGCAATGTCCGCCAGACTGACGGCACCGTTGTTGATCAGCGAATGCTCAGGGGCGACCACAAAATCCAGCGGGTCGTCCCACACCGGCGTAGCTTTGACCAACGCGTGAGGCTCCGGCGCGAGGGTGATGACCGCCAGTTCAGCGCGACCGTGGAGAATTTCTTCGTAGGCCACTTCCGAATCGAGGAACTGAATATCCAGCGCGACTTGTGGGTAGCGGCGGGTGAACTCCCTTAATAAGGGGGGCAAACGGTGCAGGCCGATGTGGTGACTGGTGGCCAGCGTCAGGCGACCGCTGACCTCGCCGCTCAGATTGGTCAGGGCGCGGCGCGTGTCGTCGAGCACGTTGAGAATCTGATAGGCCCGTGGCAGCAGGGCACGGCCGGCCTCAGTCAGGCCGACTTCGCGGCCCAGCCGATCAAACAGGCGCACCTTCAATTGCTGCTCCAGGCCGGCGATGCGTTTGCTGATCGCCGGTTGCGTCAGGTGCAGCCGTTCGCCAGCGCCGGAGAAACTCCCCGTCTCGGCAATCGCGATAAAAGCATTGAGGTTGGCCAGATCCATGTTCGTATTCCAGTTGGTTATCCAAAGCATAAAAAATATGAATTTGAGTTATTTAATCTAACCCCATAGGATCGGCCTCACAAGCCAAAGGGTTATTGATAAGCCCAGGGCATAGAAACAAGCTGATGAGGAACCGTCTGATGGCCGGCAAAACGCTCTACGACAAGCTCTGGGATTCGCATTTGGTCAAGCAGCGCGACGATGGCTCTGCGCTGATCTACATCGATCGTCACATCATCCACGAAGTGACCTCGCCGCAAGCCTTCGAAGGCCTGCGTCTGGCCGGGCGCAAGCCATGGCGCATCGATGCCAATATCGCGACCCCGGATCACAACGTACCGACCACGCCAGAGCGCAAGGGCGGCATCGAAGCGATTGCCGACCAGGTTTCGCGTTTGCAGGTTCAGACCCTCGATGACAACTGTGATGAGTACGGCATCGTCGAGTTCAAGATGAATGACGTCCGCCAAGGCATCGTCCACGTCATCAGCCCGGAGCAGGGCGCGACCTTGCCGGGCATGACCGTGGTCTGCGGCGACTCGCACACTTCGACCCACGGCGCCTTCGGTGCTCTGGCTCACGGTATCGGCACCTCTGAGGTTGAGCACGTGCTCGCCACGCAGTGCCTGGTCGCCAAGAAAATGAAAAACATGCTGGTGCGCGTTGAAGGGCAATTGCCGTTCGGCGTGACCGCCAAGGACATCGTCCTCGCGGTGATCGGCAAGATCGGCACTGCCGGCGGTAACGGCCATGCCATCGAATTCGCCGGCAGCGCGATCCGCGACTTGTCCGTTGAAGGCCGCATGACCATCTGCAACATGTCCATCGAAGCCGGCGCACGTGTTGGCTTGGTGGCTGCGGATCAGAAGACTGTCGACTATGTGAAGGGTCGTCCGTTCGCCCCGAAAGGCGCGGAATGGGACATGGCCGTCGAAGCCTGGAAAGACCTGGTGTCCGACGCGGATGCCAAGTTCGACACCGTGGTTGAGCTCGACGCTGCGCAGATCAAGCCGCAAGTCAGCTGGGGCACTTCGCCCGAGATGGTGTTGGCGGTTGATCAGAACGTGCCGGATCCGGCCAAAGAGATGGATCTGGTCAAGCGCGACTCGATCGTTCGCGCCTTGAAATACATGGGTTTGACCGCCAATCAGGCAATCACCGACATTCAGCTTGATCGCGTGTTCATCGGTTCCTGCACCAACTCGCGGATCGAAGACTTGCGCGCTGCGGCGGTGATCGCCAAGGGCCGTAAAGTCGCTTCGACCATCAAGCAGGCGATCGTCGTGCCGGGCTCGGGTCTGGTGAAGGCCCAGGCTGAAGCCGAAGGTCTGGACAAGATTTTCCTTGAAGCCGGTTTTGAATGGCGTGAGCCGGGTTGCTCGATGTGCCTGGCGATGAACCCGGACCGTTTGGAGTCCGGCGAGCATTGCGCCTCGACCTCCAACCGTAACTTCGAAGGCCGTCAGGGCGCCGGTGGTCGTACCCACCTCGTCAGCCCGGCCATGGCTGCTGCGGCAGCGGTGAACGGTCGTTTCATCGACGTCCGTGAATTGATCTAAGGAGCGCAGCATGAAAGCTTTTACCCAGCACACTGGTCTTGTCGCGCCTTTGGATCGTGCCAACGTCGACACCGACCAAATCATTCCGAAACAGTTTTTGAAGTCGATCAAACGCACCGGTTTCGGCCCGAACCTGTTCGACGAGTGGCGTTACCTCGATGTCGGTCAGCCGTATCAGGACAACTCCAAGCGCCCGTTGAACAAGGACTTTGTCCTCAACGCCGAGCGTTATCAAGGCGCCAGCGTGTTGCTGGCCCGCGAGAACTTCGGTTGCGGCTCCAGCCGTGAACACGCGCCGTGGGCGCTGGAAGAATACGGTTTCCGCAGCATCATCGCGCCGAGCTACGCCGACATCTTCTTCAACAACAGCTTCAAGAACGGCTTGCTGCCAATCATCCTCAGCGACGCTGAAGTCGATGAATTGTTTAAGCAGGTTGAGGCCGAGCCGGGTTATCAATTGCAGGTCGATTTGCAGGCGCAGACGGTGACCCGTCCCGATGGCAAGGTTTATAGCTTTGAAATCGACGCGTTCCGCAAACATTGCCTGTTGAACGGTCTGGACGACATCGGTTTGACCTTGCAGGACGGCGATGCGATTGCGACGTTCGAGGCCAAGCACCGCGTGAGCCAGCCGTGGTTGTTCCGCGACGCATAAGCAAGGATTTGGAGTTGATGTAGTCAGGGCTGGCCTCATCGCTGGCAAGCCAGCTCCCACAGGTTTCTCTGGTGTCCGCGAAATGTGTGTTCACTGAAGATCCTTGTGGGAGCTGGCTTGCCAGCGATGAGGCCGGAACAAGCACCATAAGATTCAAGGAAAGATCCCATGACCAGCACCGCCCAACATACTCAGGTCGTCCAAAAGCAATTCGGTGAACAGGCCGCCGCCTACCTGAGCAGCGCCGTTCACGCTCAAGGCACCGAATTCGCGCTGCTACAAGCCGAACTGGCCGGGCAGGGCGAAGCTCGCGTGCTGGACCTGGGTTGCGGCGCCGGTCACGTCAGTTTTCATGTCGCACCGCTGGTCAGGGAAGTGGTCGCCTACGACCTGTCGCAGCAAATGCTCGACGTGGTCGCTGCTGCCGCTGTAGATCGCGGCTTCAGCAACATTTCCACCGTCAACGGCGCCGCCGAGCGTCTGCCGTTTGCCGATGGCGAGTTCGACTTCGTGTTCAGCCGTTATTCGGCGCATCACTGGAGCGATCTCGGTGTGGCTCTGCGCGAAGTGCGCCGGGTGTTGAAACCGGGTGGCGTGGCAGCGTTCGTTGACGTGTTGTCACCGGGCAGTCCGTTGTTCGACACTTACCTGCAAAGCGTTGAAGTACTGCGCGACACCAGCCATGTGCGCGATTATTCCGCCGGTGAGTGGTTGCGTCAGGTCAGCGAGGCTGGTTTGCATGTTCGCAGCACCACGCGGCAGCGCCTGCGCCTGGAATACAGCAGTTGGGTCGAGCGCATGCGTACGCCTGAAGTGATGCGAGCAGCGATTCGTCAGTTGCAGCAATCGATGGGCAACGAAGTGCGCGAATATTTTGAGATTGATGGCGACGGCTCGTTCAGTACAGATGTAATCGTACTGATGGCTGAGCGATAAGAATTTTTCCGGGCGCGCACTGAGTGGCGCACCGACTGAAGACACGAGGAAAGCATGAGCAAGCAGATACTGATTCTCCCAGGTGACGGTATTGGTCCGGAAATCATGGCCGAAGCGGTCAAGGTGCTGGAGCTGGCCAACGACAAATACAGCCTGGGCTTCGAGCTGAGCCATGACGTGATCGGTGGCGCCGCCATCGACAAGCACGGTGTGCCGCTGGCCGACGAAACCCTCGACCGTGCCCGCGCTGCCGATGCGGTGCTGCTGGGCGCTGTCGGTGGCCCGAAATGGGACACCATCGAGCGTGACATCCGCCCTGAGCGCGGTCTGCTGAAAATCCGTGCGCAACTGGGTCTGTTCGGCAACCTGCGTCCGGCGATTCTGTACCCGCAATTGGCTGACGCCTCCAGCCTGAAGCCGGAAATCGTTGCCGGTCTGGACATCCTGATCGTCCGTGAGCTGACCGGCGGCATCTACTTCGGCGCACCACGCGGCACGCGTACCCTGGAAAACGGCGAGCGTCAGTCCTACGACACCCTGCCGTACAGCGAAAGCGAAATCCGCCGCATCGCCCGCGTCGGTTTCGACATGGCCATGGTGCGTGGCAAAAAGCTCTGCTCGGTGGACAAGGCCAACGTGCTCGCCTCCAGCCAGCTGTGGCGTGAAATCGTCGAAGAAGTGGCCAAGGATTACCCTCAGGTCGAACTGAGCCACATGTACGTCGACAACGCCGCGATGCAACTGGTGCGCGCACCGAAGCAGTTCGACGTGATCGTGACCGACAACCTGTTCGGCGACATCCTTTCTGATGAAGCGTCGATGCTCACCGGTTCCATCGGCATGCTGCCGTCGGCTTCGCTGGACTCCAACAACAAGGGCATGTACGAGCCTTGCCACGGTTCGGCGCCGGACATTGCCGGCAAAGGCATTGCCAACCCGTTGGCGACCATTCTGTCGGTATCGATGATGCTGCGTTATAGCTTCAATCTGCACGATGCCGCCGATGCCATCGAAAAAGCCGTCAGCGTTGTGCTCGACCAGGGGCTGCGCACCGGCGACATCCATTCGGCCGGTTGCACCAAAATCGGTACGCAGGAAATGGGCGACGCAGTAGTCGCCGCGCTGCGGAATCTGTAATCTCTCGGGCCCGCTGCGAAATTCAATACAAAGCAGCGGCCCACTTTTCAAGAAGGTGTAGTTGCGATGAAACGTGTAGGTCTGATCGGTTGGCGCGGGATGGTCGGTTCCGTGCTCATGCAGCGGATGCTGGAAGAGCAGGATTTCGATCTAATCGAGCCGGTGTTTTTCACCACGTCCAATGTCGGTGGCCAAGGCCCGTCCGTGGGCAAGGACATTGCTCCGCTCAAGGATGCTTACAGCATTGATGAGCTGAAGACCCTAGACGTGATTCTGACCTGCCAGGGTGGCGACTACACCAGCGAAGTGTTCCCGAAGCTGCGCGAAGCCGGCTGGCAGGGTTACTGGATCGACGCGGCGTCCAGCCTGCGCATGAACGATGATGCAGTCATTATTCTGGATCCGGTCAACCGCAAGGTCATCGACCAACAGCTCGACGCGGGCACCAAGAACTACATCGGCGGCAACTGCACCGTCAGCCTGATGCTGATGGGCCTGGGTGGTCTGTTCGAGGCTGGTCTGGTCGAGTGGATGAGTGCCATGACCTATCAGGCGGCTTCCGGTGCCGGCGCGCAGAACATGCGTGAACTGATCAAGCAAATGGGCGCGACCCACGCCGCTGTCGCCGATCAACTGGCCGACCCGGCCAGCGCGATCCTCGACATCGACCGTCGCGTTGCTGATGCCATGCGCAGCGAAGCGTACCCGACCGAAAACTTCGGCGTACCGCTGGCGGGCAGCCTGATCCCGTGGATCGACAAAGAACTGCCGAACGGCCAGAGCCGTGAAGAGTGGAAAGCTCAGGCCGAGACCAACAAGATCCTCGGTCGCTTCAAGAGCCCGATCCCGGTCGACGGCATCTGCGTGCGCATCGGTGCTATGCGTTGCCACAGCCAGGCACTGACCATCAAGCTGAACAAAGACGTGCCGATCGCCGACATCGAAGGGCTGATCAGCCAGCACAACCCTTGGGTCAAACTGGTGCCGAACAACCGCGATATCAGCATGCAGGAGCTGAGCCCGACCAAGGTTACCGGCACCCTGAACGTGCCGGTGGGCCGTTTGCGCAAGCTGAACATGGGCTCGCAGTTCCTCGGTGCGTTCACCGTGGGTGACCAACTGCTGTGGGGCGCGGCCGAGCCGCTGCGTCGCATGCTGCGGATCTTGCTGGAGCGTTGATCGCTTGAAGCAATGAAAGAACCCGTACCTTGTGAAAGGTGCGGGTTTTTTTTATGCCCGGAGTTTCTCGGGTGCCTGTACAGGCCTCATCGCTGGCAAGCCAGCTCCCACAGTGGGTGGTGTTGTGCATAAATTTATAGGCACCACAGAAACCTGTGGGAGCTGGCTTGCCAGCGATGAGGCCAGAACAGACACTGCAAATCCCGGCAGAAATTGCCTGTGCGCCAGTCACCCGGTAAAGTGCCGCTCCCCCCGTTTCGCCAGAGGCTCGCACCATGACCCAGACCCTTGATATTGCCGTAATCGGCGCCACCGGTACTGTCGGCGAAACCCTTGTGCAGATTCTCGAAGAGCGCAACTTCCCGGTGGCGAATTTGCATCTGCTCGCCAGCAGCGAATCCGCTGGCAGTTCGGTACTTTTTCGCAACAAGAACGTGCGTGTGCGTGAAGTCGACGAGTTCGATTTCAGCAAGGTCAAACTGGTGTTCTTCGCCGCAGGTCCGGCCATCACCCTGAGCTACGCCGCGCGCGCCCATGCCGCCGGTTGCTCGCTGATCGACTTGTCCGGCGCCTTGCCGGCCGATCAGGCGCCGCAAATCGTGCCGGAGGCCAACGCCGAAGTGCTCGCCAGCCTGAAAGCGCCGTTCCAGGTCAGCAGCCCGAGCCCGTCAGCCACTTCGCTCGCCGTAGTGCTGGCGCCGCTGCTCGATCTGCTTGATCTGCAATATGTCAATGTCACCGCCAATCTGGCCGTTTCCGCCCAGGGTCGTGAAGCCGTTACCGAACTCGCACGGCAGACCGCCGAGCTGCTGAACATGCGCCCGCTGGAGCCGACGTTCTTCGACCGCCAAATGGCCTTTAACCTGTTGGCGCAAGTCGGCACACCGGACGCGCAGGGTCACACGCTGCTGGAAAAACGTCTGGTGCGCGAGTTGCGTCAGGTGCTCGCGCAACCTTTATTAAAGATTTCGGCAACTTGCGTTCAAGCCCCAGTGTTTTTTGGCGATAGCTTTAGCGTGACCTTGCAGTCAACGAAGGCTGTCGACCTGAAAAAGATCAACGCCGCACTCGAAGAAGCGCCGGGTATCGAGCTGGTCGAAGCCGGTGATTACCCGACTGCCGTCGGTGACGCGGTAGGGCAGGATGTTGTCTATGTCGGTCGCGTGCGCAGCGGTGTCGACGACCCGGCGGAACTTAATCTGTGGCTGACGTCAGATAACGTACGCAAAGGGGCGGCGCTAAACGCTGTGCAGGTGGCTGAATTGTTGATAAAAGACCTGCTGTAAAAGATACTTGGCAACAATTTGTCGACTGATTCTAGGTGAGCGCTATGCTTGCCCGAACCGCTTGATAACGTGTCACCCTCCGGGACTTTCCGGGGCATCAAAGAAATGATCGCGCGCGACATCTGTCGTCGTCGCGCGCAATGCCTTACGGCAGCGGTATTCAACATCTTCTCGCTGGCCGAGGAACGTTCAAACAAAGGATGAGGCTATGGTTCAAGTTCGCAAACTGGTGTTAGCAATAGCGGCCGCCTCGGCGCTGTCCTCCGGTATGGCGCATGCCCTCGGGCTCGGGGAGCTGACCCTGAAGTCGACCCTGAACCAGCCGCTGGTGGCTGAAATCGAGCTGCTCGACGTCAAGGATCTCACCGCTGCCGAAGTGGTGCCAAGCCTGGCTTCACCTGAAGATTTTGCCAAGGCCGGTGTTGATCGCCAGGCCTTTCTCAACGATCTGACCTTCACCCCGGTACTCAACGCCAGCGGCAAAAGCGTGCTGCGTGTGACCTCGAGCAAGCCGCTGTCAGAACCGATGGTGAAATTTCTTGTGCAGGTGATGTGGCCGAACGGTCGCTTGCTGCGCGATTACAGCGTGCTGCTGGATCCGTCGAAGTTCTCGCCGCAGACTGCCGACGCCGCCGCGCAACCGGCACCGTCACAGACCATCGCCGCGCCGACCACTGGCGCCACGCACCCAACGCAGTACACCACCACGCCGCGCGACACCCTGTGGGAAATCGCCGCGAAGGCGCGTACTGGCGGTTCCGTGCAGCAGACCATGCTGGCCATTCAGGCGCTGAACCCGGATGCGTTCATCGGTGGCAACATCAATCGGCTGAAAACCGGTCAGGTGCTGCGTCTGCCGGATGCCGTGCAAAGCACCGCGCTACCGCAGACGAAGGCGATTGCCGAAGTCGCGGCGCAGAACGAAGCCTGGCGTCAGGGTCGTCGCTATGTCGCCAAGCCTGGCACTGGCCAGCAGCAGCTCGACGCGACCAACCGTGGTCGCGCCAATACCGGTGCAGCGCCAAACGCCCAGGACAACTTGAGCCTGGTGTCTGCCGAAAGCGCCAAGGCGCGCGGCAAGGGCCCGGCAGGCGACGCCAAGGCGTTGAGCAACAAACTGGCGGTCACTCAGGAAAGCCTCGACACGACCCGTCGTGACAATGAGGAACTGAAAAGCCGCATGTCCGATCTGCAAAGCCAGTTGGACAAGCTGCAAAAGCTGATCGAGCTGAAGAACAATCAACTGGCGAAACTGCAGGCAGAAGGCTCGGGTGCTGCACCCGCTGCAAATGCCTCCGGTGCTGCGGTTCCAGCAATCACCGCGGAACTCGCCGCCACCCCGCCAGCCACACCGGCAGAGGCTGCTGCGTCTCCTACGCCGGAATCGGCTATTGCGCCGCCGGCTGAGACACCGGTTGTCGAGCCCGTTGTGGAGCCGAAGCCGGTTGTTGACGACGAAAAAACCTTCAACGAATTGCTGACCAATCCGATTCTGCTGGGTCTGGTGGGCGGCGGTGCCGTTGTTCTGCTGCTTCTGTTGCTGTTGCTGGCCCGTCGCCGCAAAGCGCAGCAGGAAGCTGAAAAACATCTGCGCATGGCGCGTGCCCTGTCTGAAGAGCAAGAGTTCTCTGCTGAACAGGATCTGCCGGAAAGCAGCTTCGAAGGTCTGGAAACGCCGGCGGCGAGCGTCAAGCTCAACACTCCGTCGCCTGCACCTGCAGTGGCGCCAGTGGTTGCGCCGATTGTAATGGCCGAGCCGATTGCTGCACCGCTGGTGGCTCCGGCCGCAGAGCGTTCTGACGACGTACTCGACAAGGCGCAGTCGCACATCAACGCCGGCCGCTTGAATCAGGCCGCCGCGCTGCTGGAAGAAGGCGTGAGCCTTGAGCCACAGCGCAGTGATCTGCGTCTGAAGCTGATGGAAGTCTACGGTCAGCAGGGCGATCGTGATGCGTTCGTCGGTCAGGAGCGTCAGTTGGTGGCCAATGGCGACAACTTTGCCAAGGTTGAAGAGCTGAAGAGCCGCTTCCCGGCCATGGCCGTTGCCGTTGCTGCTGCCGGTGGTCTGGCCGCTGCGGCCGTGGCTGCCGAGCTGGACGCGCAATACGTCAAGGATCTGCTGCTGGACGAGCCTGAAGCACCTGCGCCGGCACCAGTGGAAGATGACCTGGACAGCGCGTTTGACCTGAGCCTGGACGACCTGGACAACATCACGCCGGTAGAGCCTGCACCGGTGGTTGAGCCTGAAGCGCCGACGCCAGTGGACGATGGTCTCGACAGCGCGTTTGACCTGAGCCTGGACGATCTCGACAACATTACGCCGGTAGAACCTGCGCCCGTGGTTGAGCCTGAAGCGCCTGCTGAGCTGGACGCACCATTGGAGTTGGACGAGTTCCCGGCCGACGACGATTTGAGCTTTGAATCGGTGCTGCAACAGCAGACCGAGATCAAGGAAAACCTCGACGACCTGTCGGACTTCGACCTGGATCTGGATCTCGGCGCCGAGCCGGCACCGGCCGTTGATCTGGCGGACGATGATTTCATGCTCGACCTGGATGAGGGCGTGAAAGACCTCGCTCCCGTCGAACCGCCGGTCGTGGCTAGCGTGCCGCAGGACGATCTGGAGCTGCCGGCCGATTTCGATCTGTCGCTGGCCGACGAAATGGACAGCAACCCGGCGGCCGAGCCTGATGCATTTGCGGCCGAGCTGGACGACGTCAACGCCGAGCTGGATCGTCTGTCGCAAAGCATTGCCGAGCCGACCTTCACCGAAGCCGATGCGGCGGTGGGCGGTGATTTGGGCGAAGATGATTTCGACTTCCTCGCCGGCACCGACGAAGCGGCGACCAAACTCGATCTGGCTCAGGCCTATATCGACATGGGCGACAGTGACGGCGCGCGCGACATCCTCAACGAAGTGTTGACCGAGGGTGACGAGAAGCAGCGTGGGGAAGCCAAGGATATGCTCTCGAGCTTGTAGTCAGTCCAGCGGTAAGCGAAAACGGCAGCCCATTGAGGCTGCCGTTTTTGTTTCTGGGTTTTCCAGATTAAAAGATCGCAGCCTTCGGCATCTCGTGCATGAGATTGCGTTCCCCTGTAGGAGATGCCGAAGGCTGCGATCTTTTGCTCTTGAAACTGGCATCCCCGGTCGACAGCCTTATAATGCCCGCCTTTGCAAAAACAGCAGGCTGTCCCACCTTGGCAAACATAGATAACCCGGTCGCCGAACTGGCCCCTGACGGCTTTTACCGCGTAGCGCTGGGCGTTGAGTACAAAGGTTCGCGCTACAGCGGTTGGCAGCGTCAACTGACCGGTGTAGCGACGGTGCAGGAAGAGCTCGAAAAAGCTTTGTCGAAAGTCGCCAATTCGCCGGTGTCCTTGCAGTGCGCCGGGCGTACCGACGCTGGCGTGCATGCCTGTGGGCAAGTGGTGCATTTCGACACTCAGGTCGATCGCTCGCTGAAGGCCTGGGTCATGGGCGCCAACATCAATTTGCCCCATGACATCAGCGTCAGTTGGGCGCGGGTGATGCCGGCGCATTTTCATGCGCGGTTCAAAGCCATCGCCCGGCGTTATCGCTACGTGATCTACAACGATCAGATCCGGCCGGCGCATCTCAACCAGGAAATCACCTGGAACCACCGCCCGCTGGATGTCGAACGCATGGCCGAGGCCGCGCAGCATCTGATCGGCACCCATGATTTCAGTGCCTTCCGCGCCGGTCAGTGCCAGGCCAAATCGCCGATCAAGAAGATGCACCACTTGCGTGTCACCCGTCACGGCAAGATGATCGTGCTCGACATTCGCGCCAATGCCTTCCTGCATCACATGGTGCGCAACATCGCTGGCGTCTTGATGACCATCGGTGCGGGCGAGCGGCCGGTTGAGTGGATGAAGGAAGTGCTGGAAAGTCGCGAGCGCCGTTCCGGAGGTGTGACCGCGCATCCTTATGGTCTGTATTTGGTGCAGGTCGAGTACCACGACGAATTCCCGTTGCCCGAGCGTTTTATCGGGCCACATTTCCTTACGGGTTTCTCGGAACTTGACGGCTGACGCCCTCGAACGCTTTTGTTACCATCCGGGACTTTCCCGGATTTGCCTTGGAGTTTTTCTCGACATGTCAGCCGTTCGCAGCAAGATCTGCGGGATTACCCGCATAGAAGATGCGTTGGCCGCTGTCGAGGCCGGGGCCGATGCGATCGGCTTCGTGTTCTACGCCAAGAGCCCGCGAGCGGTAACCGTGCAGCAGGCGAGGGCGATCATCAAGGCATTGCCACCGTTTGTGACCACCGTGGGCCTGTTCGTCAACGCCAGCCGCTGCGAGTTGGGGGAAATCCTCGATGCCGTGCCGCTGGACCTGTTGCAGTTCCATGGTGATGAAACCGCTGAGGCGTGCGAAGGCTGGCATCGTCCGTACATCAAGGCGTTGCGGGTCAAGGCTGGTGATGACATCGCTGCCGCCGTGGATGCCTACCCGAGCGCTAGCGGCGTGCTGCTCGACACTTATGTCGAAGGCGTGCCTGGCGGAACCGGAGAGGCGTTTGACTGGTCTTTGATTCCGCAAGCGTTGAGCAAGCCGTTGATTCTGGCGGGCGGCCTGACGCCGGAGAACGTCGCCGACGCAGTGGTTCGAGTAAAGCCGTATGCCGTAGACGTCAGCGGCGGGGTAGAGGCAAGCAAGGGCATCAAGGATCACGCCAGGATCCACGCGTTCATCAACGCCGTAAAAGGCGTTTAGGCACCGGTTCCGATATTGATGTGACGGCTGGCAGTCTGCCGCCGTCCATCAATGCACTTGCACAAAGCAGGCGCGGCTGAGGGTTTGTGGAGGGCACGCAGGTCATGTTTCGCGCTGACCGTGGCTGTTCACCGATCATCGCCACACACATGAATTTAGCTGAAGGGCATACGCGGGGCTGCGAACCAGAGCGTTCGGGCCGCCGGTACTGGAGAAAGAAAGCATGAGCAACTGGTTAGTAGACAAACTGATCCCTTCGATCATGCGCTCGGAGGTCAAGAAGAGCTCGGTGCCTGAAGGTCTGTGGCACAAATGCCCGTCCTGCGAGGCTGTGCTGTATCGTCCGGAGCTGGAAAAGACCCTGGATGTTTGCCCCAAGTGCAACCACCACATGCGCATCGGCGCACGTGCGCGCATCGACATCTTCCTCGATGCTGAAGGTCGCAATGAACTGGGTGCTGATCTGGAGCCGGTTGACCGTCTGAAATTCCGCGACGGCAAGAAGTACAAGGATCGCCTGACCGCTGCACAGAAGCAGACCGGCGAAAAAGACGCGCTGATCTCCGTCAGCGGCACCCTGCTGGGCATGCCGGTAGTGGTTTCGGCATTCGAATTCAGCTTCATGGGCGGTTCCATGGGCGCTATCGTCGGTGAGCGTTTTGTCCGCGCCGCCAACTACGCGCTGGAAAATCGCTGCCCGATGATCTGCTTCGCCGCCTCCGGTGGTGCGCGCATGCAGGAAGCGCTGATCTCGCTGATGCAGATGGCCAAGACCTCGGCTGTTCTGGCGCGTTTGCGTGAAGAAGGCATTCCGTTCATCTCGGTACTGACTGACCCGGTGTATGGTGGTGTTTCCGCCAGCCTGGCGATGCTCGGCGACGTGATCGTCGGCGAGCCGAAAGCCCTGATCGGCTTCGCTGGTCCGCGCGTTATCGAGCAGACCGTGCGTGAAAAACTGCCGGAAGGCTTCCAGCGCAGCGAGTTCCTGCTGGAACACGGCGCGATTGACATGATCGTTCACCGTCAGGAATTGCGCCCACGTCTGGGTAACCTGCTGGCACAGATGACTGGCAAGCCGACGCCGAAATTCGTCGCTGCACCGATCGAACCGATCGTGGTTCCACCGGTACCTGCTGGCCTATGACCGAGCGCACCCTTGGCGAGTGGCTCGCCTACCTTGAACAGTTGCATCCTTCGGCCATCGACATGGGGCTGGAGCGTTCGCAACAGGTAGCGTCCCGCATGGGGCTAGGCCAGCCGGCGCCTCGGGTGATCACGGTCACCGGCACCAACGGCAAGGGTTCGACCTGCGCTTTCGTGGCTTCATTGCTGCGCGCGCAGGGTCTGAGCGTTGGTGTCTACAATTCCCCGCATCTGCTGCGTTACAACGAGCGGGTGCAGCTCAATGGCGTCGAAGCCACTGATGCACAACTGTGCGAAGCCTTTGCTGCGGTCGAGGCCGGGCGCGGCGACATTTCCCTGACTTACTTTGAAATGGGCACCCTCGCGGCGTTCTGGCTGTTTCAACAGGCCGGACTTGATGCGGTGGTGCTTGAGGTGGGGCTGGGCGGGCGTCTGGACACGGTCAACGTGGTCGATGCCGATATCGCCTTGGTCACCAGCATTGGCGTCGATCACGCCGATTATCTGGGCAATACCCGCGAATCCGTGGCCTTTGAAAAGGCCGGGATCTTTCGCCGGGGCAAACCTGCGCTGTGTGGCGATCTGAACCCTCCGCAACCGCTGCTCGACAAGGCGCGTGAGCTGGCCTGTCCATTCTTCCTGCGTGGACGTGATTTCGATCTCGGCATGACCGATCAACATTGGCAGTGGCGCGGCACCGATGCGCAGGGACAGGTTGTCGAGTTGCGTGACTTGCCGCTGCTCGACCTGCCGATGGAGAACGCCGCATTGGCCTTGCAGGCCTATCTGTTGCTCGGTTTGCCGTGGGATCCCCGGCAAATCGTTGCTGCGTTGCAGGACACTCGTGTGGTCGGACGCCTTGATCGCCGTTCGTTCGAGTGGAATGGCAAACGCCTGAATGTGTTGCTGGATGTGGGGCACAATCCGCATGCCGCCGAGTATCTGGCCCGTCGTCTGGCCTCGCGACCACCAGTCGGCAAGCGCCTGGCGGTGTTCGGTCTGCTGGCCGACAAGGATCTGGATGGTGTTGTCGGCGAATTGAGTGCTAGTGTCGAGCATTGGGCGGTGGCGCCGCTGGATTCGCCTCGTTCACGCCCGGCGGTTGAGTTGCAGGCAGCCCTGCAGAACCTTGGCGCTGGCGTCACGTCTTACGACAGTGTCGCCGCTGCGCTGGAAGGGCAGTGCGCCGTGGCGACCACTGACGACGAGATTCTGTTGTTCGGATCATTTTATTGTGTCGCCGAGGCCCTTGAATGGTTGGCCCGGCGCTCCACGGAGGAAGCGGCAAATGGCTTTGCTGGATAAAGCGTACAAGCAGCGCATGGTTGGCGCGTTGGTGCTGGTGGCTCTGGCGGTGATTTTCCTGCCGATGCTGTTTACCCGTCAGGATGAACAGCGTCAGGTGACTGTCGAAGCGCCTGCCGCACCGCAAGCGCCCGTGGTGCCGCAAGTGCAAATGGAGTCGGTGGCGGTGCCTGAGCCGCAAACCTTGCCGCAAGAGCCTGTGCCGACGGATGAGGAGGTCGCAGAAGACACTGCGCCTGCTGCACCCGTTGCGCCGGCACCTACTGCACCGATCTTGATCGCCAAGCCCGCCGCGCCACCAGCGGTGTCCAAGCCGATTCCTGCGCCTGCTCAGCCGATCACTGCCGCTTCGACCAAGCCTGACACCACGCAAAGCCGTATCGATGCCAACGGCCTGTCGGTGAGCTGGTCGGTGCAACTGGCCAGTCTGTCGAGTCGCGCCAGTGCCGAAAGCCTGCAGAAAACCCTGCGCAGCCAAGGCTATAACGCCTACATTCGTTCTGCCGATGGCAAGAATCGGGTGTTTGTCGGCCCGCTGATCGAGCGCGCCGAAGCCGATCGTCTGCGTGATCTGCTGGGTCGCCAACAGAACCTCAAGGGTTTTGTCGTACGTTTCCAGCCTGAGCGCGGCTAAAAACTATCACCTCGATTGAAATGCGCTGACAATCGCAGCTTACCGAGAGGCATGCGCTCTGCTAAAATGCGCCGCCTTATCCGTCTGTAGGCTGCACTGTGCCATTTACCTGGGTTGACTGGGCGATCGTTGCAATCATCGCCATCTCCGCTTTGATCAGTTTGAGCCGCGGCTTCGTCAAGGAAGCATTATCGCTGGTGACCTGGATCATCGCAGGAGCGGTTGCCTGGATGTTCGGTGGCTCACTGTCCGAGTACCTCGCCGGATACATCGAAACCCCATCGGCTCGCGTGATCGCGGGCTGTGCCATCATGTTTGTCGCCACGCTGATCGTGGGCGCAATGATCAATTATCTTATCGGCGAGTTGGTTCGCGTCACCGGGTTGTCCGGGACCGATCGATTCCTCGGCATGGCCTTCGGCGCTGCGCGTGGCGTGTTGCTGGTGGTCGTGGCGGTCGGGCTGTTGAGCCTGGGGCCGGTACAGCAGGACGGGTGGTGGAAAGAATCACAGCTCGTGCCAAAGTTTCTATTGGTCGCCGACTGGTCCAAAAACCTGATCCTCGGGTGGAGCAGTCAGTGGCTTGCCAGCGGAATCAGCGTACCCGCTGATATTCCGTTCAAGGAGCAATTCTTGCCGTCGGCGAAAACGCCACAGTGAGTGTTGTTCAGTTCAGATCCATTAAGTAGGGGTTGCGTCGCATGTGTGGCATCGTCGGTATCGTCGGTAAGTCGAACGTCAATCAGGCGCTGTATGACGCGCTAACCGTGCTCCAGCACCGCGGCCAGGACGCTGCCGGTATCGTCACCAGCCATGATGGCCGGTTGTTCCTGCGCAAGGACAATGGCCTGGTGCGTGACGTGTTTCAACAGCGTCACATGCAGCGTCTGGTCGGTCACATGGGTATCGGTCACGTCCGTTACCCGACCGCGGGCAGCTCGACTTCGGCCGAAGCCCAACCGTTTTACGTCAACTCGCCTTACGGCATTACCCTGGCGCACAACGGTAACCTGACCAACGTTGAACAGTTGGCCAAAGAGATTTACGAATCCGATCTGCGTCACGTCAACACCAGTTCCGACTCGGAAGTGCTGCTCAACGTGTTCGCTCACGAACTGGCCCAGCGCGGCAAGCTGCAACCGACCGAAGAAGATGTGTTTGCTGCCGTGACCGACGTGCATAACCGTTGCGTCGGTGGTTACGCGGTGGTTGCCATGGTGACCGGTTACGGCATCGTCGGTTTCCGCGATCCGCACGGCATCCGCCCGATCGTGTTCGGCCAGCGTCACACCGACGAAGGCGTCGAGTACATGATCGCGTCCGAAAGCGTTTCGCTGGACGTGCTTGGCTTCACCCTGATTCGCGACCTGGCGCCAGGCGAAGCGGTCTACATCACTGAAGACGGCAAGCTGCATACCCGTCAGTGCGCGACCAACCCGTCCCTGACCCCATGCATCTTCGAACACGTCTATCTGGCGCGTCCGGACTCGATCATCGACGGCGTGTCGGTCTACAAGGCCCGTCTGCGCATGGGTGAGAAGCTCGCCGAGAAGATCCTGCGCGAGCGTCCAGAGCACGACATCGACGTGGTCATCCCGATTCCGGACACCAGCCGCACTGCAGCGCTGGAACTGGCGAACCACCTGGGCGTGAAATTCCGCGAAGGCTTCGTCAAGAACCGTTACATCGGCCGTACCTTCATCATGCCGGGCCAGGCCGCGCGCAAGAAGTCGGTTCGCCAGAAGCTCAACGCTATCGAGCTGGAATTCCGCGGCAAGAACGTGATGCTGGTTGACGACTCGATCGTACGCGGCACCACCTGCAAGCAGATCATCCAGATGGCCCGTGAGGCCGGCGCGAAAAACGTCTACTTCTGCTCGGCTGCTCCAGCGGTGCGCTTCCCGAACGTTTACGGCATCGACATGCCGAGCGCTCACGAACTGATCGCCCACAACCGTTCGACTCAGGACGTGGCGGATCTGATCGGCGCCGACTGGCTGATCTACCAGGACCTGCCTGACTTGATCGAAGCGGTCGGTGGCGGCAAGATCAAGATCGAAAACTTCGATTGCGCAGTGTTCGACGGCAAGTACGTCACCGGCGACGTCGATGAGGCTTACCTGAACAAGATCGAACAGGCGCGTAACGACTCCTCGAAGATCAAGACCCAGGCGGTCAGTGCGATCATCGATCTGTACAACAACTAAGTAACCACCGGCCTGTAGGAGCAAGGCTTGCCCGCGAAGACTTTGGCGCTGCCGAAGGACCTTTCTCGGGCAAGTCCTGCGCCTGCAAAGGCATCACGCCTCCGGGCCGGTTTTGTATCTATTTCAGAACAGGGCAAGGAGTGACAGCATGAGTCAGGAATGGGATGCCGGTCGGCTGGACAGCGACCTTGAAGGCGTAGCGTTCGATACCCTGGCCGTACGTGCCGGTCAGCACCGTACGCCGGAAGGTGAACACGGTGATCCGATGTTCTTCACCTCCAGCTACGTGTTCCGTACCGCTGCTGATGCGGCCGCGCGGTTTGCTGGCGAAGTGCCGGGCAACGTCTACTCGCGTTACACCAACCCGACCGTTCGTGCGTTCGAAGAGCGCATTGCCGCGCTCGAAAGCGCCGAGCAGGCCGTTGCGACTGCGACCGGCATGGCCGCGATCATGGCGGTGGTGATGAGTCTGTGCAGCGCTGGCGACCACGTGCTGGTCTCTCGCAGCGTGTTCGGTTCGACCATCAGTCTGTTCGAGAAATACTTCAAGCGTTTCGGCGTCGAAGTCGATTACGTGCCACTGGCCGACCTGTCCGGCTGGGATGCGGCAATCAAGCCGAACACCAAATTGCTCTTCGTCGAATCGCCGTCCAACCCTCTGGCTGAACTCGTCGATATCGCTGCGCTGGCAGAAATCGCTCACGCCAAAGGCGCGATGCTGGTTGTCGACAACTGCTTCTGCACACCTGCTTTGCAACAACCGCTGAAAATGGGCGCGGACATCGTTGTGCATTCGGCGACCAAGTTCATCGACGGCCAGGGCCGTTGCATGGGCGGCGTGGTGGCTGGTCGCAGCGAGCAGATGAAAGAAGTCGTCGGCTTCCTGCGTACAGCCGGGCCAACCCTGAGCCCGTTCAACGCGTGGATCTTCCTCAAAGGTCTCGAAACCCTGAACCTGCGGATGAAGGCGCACTGCGCCAACGCTCAGCAACTGGCCGAATGGCTGGAGCAGCAGGAGGGCATCGAGAAGGTGCATTACGCCGGCCTCAAGAGCCATCCACAGCACGCGCTGGCCCAGCGTCAGCAGAAGGGCTTTGGTGCGGTCGTCAGTTTTGAGGTCAAGGGCGGTAAAGAGGGCGCCTGGCGCTTTATCGATGCCACCCGACTGATTTCGATCACTGCCAACCTCGGTGACAGCAAAACCACCATCACGCACCCGAGCACCACTTCCCACGGCCGCCTGGCGCCGCAGGAACGTGAAGCGGCGGGTATCCGTGACAGCTTGATCCGCATCGCGGTCGGGCTCGAAGACGTGGCCGACCTGCAAGCCGACCTGGCGCGCGGTCTGGCGGCGTTGTGATCGAGTTGTCCACTCCGACCTCGGGTGCCCATGGCCGCGTTGCGCTGGTCACGGGTGCCGCGCGCGGCATTGGCCTTGGCATCGCCGCCTGGCTGATCAGCGAAGGCTGGCAGGTGGTGCTGACCGATCTGGATCGTGCGCGCGGCTCGAAAGTGGCGAAGGTGCTGGGCGAAAGTGCCTGGTTCATTGCCATGGATGTTGCGGACGAAGGTCAGGTCGCGCTCGGTGTGGCTGAGGTGTTGGGTCAGTTTGGTCGTCTCGATGCGCTGGTGTGCAACGCGGCGGTCGCTGACCCGCACAACATCACCCTGGAAAGCCTCGATCTGGCTTACTGGAATCGCGTGTTGGCGGTGAACCTCAGTGGGCCGATGTTGCTGGCCAAGCACTGCGCGCCGTATCTGCGTGCGCACAACGGTTCGATCGTCAATCTGGCCTCGACTCGTGCGCGGCAGTCGGAGGCCGACTCCGAGGCGTACGCGGCGAGCAAGGGCGGCCTGCTGGCGTTGACGCATGCGCTGGCGATCAGCCTCGGGCCGGAGATTCGTGTGAATGCGGTGAGCCCGGGCTGGATCGATGCGCGTGACCCTTCTGCGCGTCGTGCCGAGCCGCTGGCCGATACCGATCATGCTCAGCATCCGGCGGGCAGGGTAGGGACGGTTGAAGATGTGGCGGCGATGGTTGCGTGGTTGCTGTCGAGGAATGCCGGTTTTGTTACCGGGCAGGAATTCGTCGTCGATGGCGGCATGACCAAGAAGATGATTTACACGGACTAAGAAGCAAAGACGCAAACCTGTAGGAGTGAGCCTGCTCGCGATAGCGGTTCCAGGGTTGTTGCTTTCTTCAGGGAATGAAGCAATTTCGTCTTTTTTAGAAAAACTTCAATCCTGCTATTGACTTAGGTTCGCTATCTGCGTAAATTTCGCGGCCTCGGAGATGCAAACGGGTGATTAGCTCAGCTGGGAGAGCGTCTGCCTTACAAGCAGAATGTCGGCGGTTCGATCCCGTCATCACCCACCACTCCCCGAGAAACTTGCGTAAGCAAGAGCGTAGGCTGAAAGTGCCTGCACCGACGCGCAGCGGTAGTTCAGTCGGTTAGAATACCGGCCTGTCACGCCGGGGGTCGCGGGTTCGAGTCCCGTCCGCTGCGCCATATTGAACGAATCAGACACTGTCTGGTTCGCGATTGAAAAGCACCGAAGCTTTCAATCAAAACGAGTTACTTGAGCGCAAGCTCAAAGCGATACGCAGCGGTAGTTCAGTCGGTTAGAATACCGGCCTGTCACGCCGGGGGTCGCGGGTTCGAGTCCCGTCCGCTGCGCCATATCTGCTTCAAGGACCACTGAACGCCTTGAAGCACCGAAGTCAGCATTGCTGAGTCGGATCCGATAGCAAAGACCCTGGTCGAAAGACCGGGGTTTTTTGTGTCTGAAATTTGACCTTTCCCCTCTGCTCCTTCTGCCTGATTCTGGATCCGACACAAATCCCCATGTGCGAGCGAGCCTGCTCGCGAATGCGGTGTATCAGGCAAAAAATGCGCTGACTGACACTACGCCTTCGCGAGCAGGCTCGCTCCCACATGGGGGTGTCGGTTTGTACGGCAACCTCATGCGGTGCCACGTCGCATTGATTTTTTGATTCTTTAGTCAAATTTTTGTAACTGGTTGTTTGCTGCGAGCGCAGAAACCTTTAAAGTTAACCTTTCGGTCAGCTTTGCACTGTCAACACGCCCTTTGTTTAGCCAAAAAGGGCTTCTGCAAGACTCGAGATTCCCAGTAGATAACCAGAAGGGCGGACACATAACCGCCCAGAGGATGATCCATGTCCAACCGTGATATATCCCGGCGCTCGTTCCTCCAGGGCGGGCTGGTGGCGGGTGTGAGCGTCACGCTCACGCCGCTCAGCAGTCAGGCGCTGGCTGCCTTGATGGAAAACAGCGTCACCGTGCCGTCCGAGAAATGGCTCGGCAACAACGGCAAGGCGCGCCAGCGTAACGATGCACTGTCCAAAGTCTGCGGCAGCAAAGTGTTTGCCCGCGACATCCGCTCCAAGGACATGCCGGGCTGGCCTGAGCAGCAAGGTCACGCCATGCTGCTGAAAACCATCAAGGCTGACCGCATCTACGACGGCTACGACCTGTCGTGGCTCGGCGCCGACTTGCAGCCTGACCGCATCGTCACCGCCGCTGATCTGGACAAGGACGGCATCGTCTTCCCGGAAGAGCATGCGCCGGATCCACTGTTGCCTGAAGGCAAGGTGCCGATGTTCATTGGTCACCCGGTGGCCATCCTGATCTGGAATGACTTCGAGCGTTTCCGCCAGGCCAAGAACAAACTCAAATTCAATGACAAGGCGATTCGTTACGGTGCCCAAGTACCGTTCTACGAAGGCGACCCCTACGGTAGCTTCCGCTATGTGCGCGTCGGCGGCCCGACCTCGGCAGACGAAGACGAATTCGCCAGCCTCAAGGACTCGATCCTCTTCCCGATGCTTAAAAACCGTCGCCCGGTGTGGAATTCCCAGCCGAACCTGCACGGTAACCTGACCGAGCGTGGTCTGTTCTACGCCGACCGCATGAAGAAAGAGATCGACACGCCGCCGGACAACTGGCTGGTGTTCGACGAGCGCTACAAAACCCCATCGATCGAACCGGCCGCCATGGAGCCGGACAACGGCAACGGCTGGTACGACCCGAAAACCAAGACCCTGCACTTCGTAGTGGCCACTCAGTGCCCATTGGAAGCGGCGACCGAGACCGCGAAAATGATCGCGCCGTCGCGCTTCGGCCTGGACAACCTGAACATGCACCCCGGTTACACCGTGGGCTACGGTTCCAAAGACCACAACATCTTCGTTTACTACGCAGCCCTCGCTGCACTGTACGGCGCTGGTGTGCCGGTGCGCCTGGCGAACGACCGCTACGAGCAATTCCAGAGCGGCATCAAGCGTCACCCGTTCGACATCCGCTACCAATTGGCCGTGGACAAGAACGACTACAGCTTCAAGATTTTCCGCGCTGAAATGAGCGTCGACGGTGGTGGTCGGATCAACTACAGCCCGTCGGTGGCCGCGGTTGGCGCCACCGCAGCGCAGTCGATCTACTACATGCCGCAGAACGATCTGCAAGTCACCGCGTACCACTCGCGCGGTGTTGAAGCGGGTTCGATGCGCGGTTACGGAACCCTGCAAAGCATGGCGTCGACCGAAATGATGGTCGACGAAATCGCCAATCGCCTCGGTGTCGATGCCATCGATCTGCGTCGCAAGAACGGCCTGCGCTCCGGTATGAAAAACACTCAGGGCGCGATCCCGGCAGGTGCTTTGCGCCTGCACGAGATTCTCGACAAGGCCTCGGTGCACGAAGTCTGGAAAAACCGCGACGCAATCAAAAAGCAACGTGAAGCCGCCGACCCGGACAACTGGTACGGCGTCGGTTTTGCCATTTGCCAGAAAGACTTCGGCACCGGTTCCGAAGCGCCGATGGCGAGCATCGAGTTCACCGCTGAAGGTCGCATTACCCTGCGCCACATCGGTATCGAGATCGGCACCGGCATGTCCACTTCGCAAGCGTTGGTCGTGGCCGATTTCCTCGGCAGCCCGGCGCATGAAGTGAAGACTGGCGAAACCGAATGGAAGGAAATGCAGCTGATCACCAGCGGCAACCCTTACATCATGAGCCAGGCCGAGCAGGACAACCTGCTGCGCAACCCGCGCTGGGTTGGCAAGTTGGCCTCGGCGTCGTCGGCGACCAACTCCGCTTATTACTTCAGCCATGCCACCCGTGAGGCGGCGCGCGTGCTGTTCAACAACGGTTTGTGGCCAGCGGCGATGGAGATCTGGCGCCAGGGCCCGTACGGCGGTCAGGCCAACCCTTACGTGGTGCGTCGCGAAGATGCGCATTGGGTCGACGGCAAGCTGACGGCCAACGGCATGCAGCCGCTGAGCTTCGAAGAGCTGGCCAAACACGCTCACGAGCGTGGTCTGGTGACCGGTGCCACCGTTCACGCCTTCAACCGCTGGAGCTGGGCCGAGGCTGAGTACAGCATCGATGGCGTGCGTGAACGTCTGCCTCTCGACGGTCTGGCGGTGAAGTACGGTGATGGTGCGCCAAAAGCGAAGAAAGCGCTGATGAGCACGGCTGGTTTCCACCTGCTCGATCGCCAGAACATCAACTACCCGGTGACCCAGTTGAACAACGCTGCCGTGACCTACTACAGCCCGGTCGCCACGCTGGTCGAGCTGAAGGTCAACAAGGGCTCGGCGGAAGTCGAAGTGCTCAACCACCATTCGTGGGTCGAGTGCGGTCGTGTGCTGGTCGAAGAATTGGTCAAGGGCCAGATGGAAGGCGGTATCGCCATGGGCATCGGTCACGCCTTGATGGAAGAAATGCCGCTGTACGAAGGCGGGCCGGGGGAGGGTGACTGGAACTTCAACCGTTACCGTCTGCCGATGGCGCGCCACGTTGCCGTGTGGAAACAGACCTCGGAGATTCTCCCGGCGCTGTCGCCAAGCGATCCGTCCAAAGGTATCGCCGAAGTGGTGATGATCCCGATCGTCGGTGCCATCGGTAACGCCGTGGCGCACGCCATCGGTAAACGTGTTCGCGATCTGCCAATCACTGCTGCGCGCATCAAGGAGGCCCTCAATGGCTAACCGTCCGCTTCAACTGACCCTCAATGGTCAATCCGTCGGCCCGGTGGACATCCCTGATGACCTGCCGATGATCGACTACCTGCACGAATACAAAAACCTCACCGGTTCGCGTCTGGGCTGCGGCCAGGGTATCTGCCACGCCTGCGTGGTGATCGTCGACAACCCGGACGGCACCAGCGAAGAAGTGCGCACCTGCATCACTGGCGCGCATTACTTCGAAGGCAAGAAAGTCCGCACCATCGAGTCTCACGCCAAGCGCGATGAGAGCGGTCAGGTGACTGAGCTGAACCCGATCCAGCAGCGCTTCGTCGATGAGTTCGCGTTCCAGTGCAGCTACTGCGCACCAGGCTTCGTCAACGCCGCGACAGTCTTGGTTGAGAAGCTGCAACGTCAGCCAATCGTCAAAAGCCAATTGGAGCGAGTCATCGAGGACAGCCTCGGCCATCACGTCTGCCGTTGCACCGGGTACGTGCGTTATTACAACGCCACCCGCAACGTGCTGACCGATCTCGGCCTGGTCAAGGAGGGTTAAGCATGAAGCTTTTTCTGACCCGCCTGACCCTGGCGGTCGGTCTTGCTGCGCCAGTGTTGTTTGTTCACGCCGAAGATCAGGTCAAGCGCGGCGAGTACCTCGCTCGCGCTGCCGACTGCATGGCTTGCCACACGGCTCCGGGCGGCGCGCCTTTTGCGGGTGGCCTGCCGATCGTCTCGCCGTTCGGCACGATCTACGGCACCAACATCACGCCGAGCAAAGATCATGGCATCGGTTTATACAACGATGACGAGTTCTTCGCTGCGCTGACCGAAGGCAAGCGTCGCGACGGCGCGAACCTGTATCCGGCGATGCCTTACACCTCGTATCACCTGATGCCGCGCGAAGATTCCGACGCGATCCATGCGTACCTGAAAACCATCGAGCCGATCGAACGCGCAGCACCGGTCACCAGCCTGAGCTTTCCATTCAACGTGCGTCCGGGCCTGATCGGCTGGAACATGATGTACGGCAAGGCGCTGAAACTGGAGTCGGCTGAAGGCAAAAGTGAAGCCTGGAAACGTGGCCAGTACATGGTCGAAGTGCTTGGTCACTGCGGCGAATGCCACACGCCACGCGGCCTGCCAGGCGCGATGCAGTTGGATAAACGCCTGACCGGCGGCATTCTCAACGGTTACCTCGCGCCGAGCCTGCTGGCCACTGATCTGGCCGCTCGCGGCTGGAACGAGCAGGATCTGGGTACGTTCCTCAAGCACGGCATGAGCGCGCAAGGGACGATGTTCAACGAGATGTTCCCGGTGTTCCACAACAGCACGCAAGGCCTGAACGATACCGATCTGGCGGCGATGGCAACGTTCCTGCTCGGCGACAAACCGCCGGCAGCCAAAGCGCTGGTTGAAGTGCCAGTCGAGCAACTCAGCGCCAGTGCCCAGCGCGGCCAGCAGGAATACCTGAACGTCTGCGCCGGTTGCCATGCGGTCGGTGGCGAAGGCAAGCCGCACATCGCGGTGGCCATGCGTGGCAACACCACGTTGCGCCTGGAAGACCCGCGCAACCTGTTGCGCGTGATCGAGGATGGTATCGGCGAACAGAAGTTCTCCGGGTTCGAGCACATGCAACCGATGCCGGGTTTCGCCGACAAGCTCAGTCCTGAACAGCTGACCGATCTGCTCAACTACCTGCGTCAAGGGTGGGGCGGGCAGTCTGCCGAGTTGGCAGTGAGTGAAGTGCAAAAGCTGCAAGCTGACGCGCCGTCCATCGAGCACAAGGCACACTGATATGCAGCATCTCGATCTACAAGTGGTGCGGCGGGCGCTGGAGTGGTCGGTGGCGGGGCAGCGCATCTGGCTGTGCACCGTGCTCACCACTTACGGCTCGGCACCGCGTGCGCCGGGTTCGCTGCTGGCGGTGAATGACGGCGGGCAGTGGATCGGGTCGCTGTCCGGCGGCTGCGTCGAGGAAGATTTTCTCGAACGTGTCGCCGAAGGTGCGTTTCTCGATGCCGTCAACGTTGTGCGATACGGCGAGGGCGACGATCCGCGTTCGCGGGTCAGTCTGCCCTGTGGCGGTATTCTCGATGTGCTGGTAGAGAAATTTGACGCCGATTGTGAGGTGCAGGCGCATCTGCGCGAGCTGGAAGCGGCGCTGCTGGGTCAGCGCCGCTTGATTCGCGAGGTCGATCTGGCCAGTGGTGCGCGCAGTCTGTTCGCTGATCGCGAGCAGGGTGCGCGGATCGAACGCGAGATTGATCGGGTGCGAATCCGCGTCGGTGCGGCGCAGCGCTTGTTGCTCGCCGGGTACTCCAGCGTGGCGCAGGCGTGCGCCGAGTTTGCTGTCGGTCTCGGCTTTGAAGTGATTCTCTGCGATCCGCGTGATGAAGTGCTCGAAGGCGTAGTGCTGGATGGCGTGGAGATCCGTCGGCAATTGCCTTCGGTGTTTATCGCCGATGGTGGTTGCCACCGCGATACGGCTGTTGTCGCGTTGACCCATGATCCGCGCATCGACGATCTTGCAATGATGGAGGCGGTGCGCACCGAGGCGTTCTACATTGGCGTGATGGGCTCGCAGCAGACGTCGCAGAAGCGCTTCGAGCGGTTGCGTCGAATCGGTGGGCTGGGGGAGGCGGAGTTGGCGCGGATTCACGCGCCGATTGGTCTTAACCTCGGCAGCAAGACGCCGGCGGAGATTGCCTTGGCGGTACTCGCCGACATCTTGCGGATCCGCAGCGGCATCGCCCGCGACCAACTCTGATACAGGCTTGTATATCTACTTGTGGCGAGGGGATTTATCCCCGATGGACTGCGCAGCATTCCCTTCAGGGGGGCGCTGCGCGACCCATCGGGGATAAATCCCCTCGCCACAGTTGTTTCACGGTCTGTCAGAAGCCCAGTTTATCCCGCAACCCGTAATACCAAGCCCCCAACGCCGCAAACGGCGTGCGCAACATCTGCCCGCCCGGGAACGGATAGTGCGGCAGATCCGCAAACGCATCAAAACGCTCGGCCTGACCACGCAATGCCTCAGCCAGCACCTTGCCGGCTAAATGCGTGTACGTCACGCCGTGGCCGCTGCAGCCCTGCGAGTAGTAAATGTTGTCACCCAAGCGTCCCACTTGCGGCAAACGCGACAGCGTCAGCAGGAAGTTTCCGGTCCAGGCGTAGTCAATCTTCACATCTTTGAGCTGCGGGAAAGCCTTGAGCATTTTCGGGCGAATGATTGCCTCGATGTTCGCCGGATCACGCGCGCCATACACCACGCCACCGCCGAAGATCAGACGCTTGTCGCCAGTCAGGCGGTAATAGTCGAGCAAGTAATTGCAGTCTTCAACGCAGTAGTCCTGGGGCAATAAGGCTTTCGCCAGCTCATCACCCAGCGGTTCGGTAGTGATCACCTGCGTACCGCATGGCATCGATTTGGCCGCCAGTTCCGGCACCAAATTGCCCAGGTAGGCGTTGCCGGCAACGATGATGAATTTGGCGCGCACGCGGCCTTGCGGCGTGTGCACAACCGGATTGGCTCCGCGCTCGATGCGCACGGCAGGCGATTGCTCATAAATAGTACCGCCGAGGGATTCCACGGCCGCTGCTTCGCCGAGTGCCAGGTTCAGCGGATGAATATGTCCGCCGCTCATATCCAGCATCCCACCGACGTACTGATCGCATCCGACCACTTCGCGAATGCGACGTTGATCGAGCAGTTCCAGTTGCGTGTGGCCAAAGCGCTCCCAGAGGCGCTTCTGCGATTCCAGATGGCCCATCTGTTTGGCAGTCAGGGCGGCAAACACGCCACCGTCCTTCAGGTCGCACTGGATGTTGTATTTGGCCACGCGCTCGCGAATGATCCGGCCGCCTTCAAAAGCCATATGCCCGAGTAATTGCGCTTGCTTCGGGCCGACGGTGCGTTCGATGACGTCGATGTCACGGCTGTAGCTGTTAACGATCTGCCCGCCATTACGCCCGGAGGCGCCGAAACCGACCTTGGCTGCTTCGAGCACAGTGACGCGAAACCCGTTCTCCAGCAGGAACAGGGCAGAGGACAGCCCGGTATACCCGGCGCCAATCACACAGACGTCCGTCTCCACATCACCCTGCAGGGCCGGACGTGGCGGTACGGCATTGGCCGACGCAGCATAATAAGACTCTGGGTAAAGGGTGTTCGCCATCCTGCCGCCTCTGTGTTTAATATATTTTACGAGTGCGTCGATCCTACCCGAGTTGAAAAACCTCCGCCAGCCACCGGAAAATCCCGGTTGCTGAGCCGAAATTAAATATTTTGCATATTCATAGGGTTAGGTGAAAAAAAGGTGTTGACACCCCTCCGGAATTCCGTAGAATGCCGCCTCACAGCAGGCACGTAGCTCAGTTGGTTAGAGCACCACCTTGACATGGTGGGGGTCGTTGGTTCGAGTCCAATCGCGCCTACCAAACAAAATCCGCTCTGCTGGGCGGTCTAGAAGGGCTCACCGAAAGGTGAGCCCTTTTTTGTTGTCTGGGGTTTCATGCAGAACGTTCACAAAATCTCGAGTTCGTTCACACCCGGCAATCTCATCGTTCGCAGCGCCCTCACTCTCTCTCGGGGCATTCGAAATTCCATGAGTAGATCTTCATGTCTTTGATCTCTTCGCCCACTGTCGCTACGCCGAGGCAGGTTTGGCCTTTTAAATAGTAGAAGCTGCAGAATTGGATGCCCATCGTGCAGGATTCAATTTCAATGAAGCCTTTTCTTATCAGGATATTTTCGACCCCGATCCTTTCTGAGTCGGTTGGATTCGGCTTCCAGCCATTCTGAATCAAGGCGCGCCTGGCACTCGTAAATGACATCCCCTCTTTGATTGGTATCTCTGTGGCGTTCACTAAAAAACTTGCACAGCACAAGAAGCCGATGAGGGGCCAAGTGCTGATACTGCTGATGTTGAGGATGTGTCCCTGGGGAGTTTTTAGCGGGGAGATTGCCTTGAGGGGGCGTCGTCCATGAGCGGGGTGCTTCATTGTTTTGCGGTCCTTGCTGATTTGCGTGTGGATGATCCAGCGGGTCGGGATGATGGTCAACTAGCGCTGCGGGGAGGGCTTCGGTTGTCAGGCGTAAAGTCACCGTCCGTCGCTAGCATCCTTTAAAAAAATGTGGATATTGAATGACTTACGAGTGTTACTAACCAACCAGTTATCGAAAAAATGTTGTTACCTTCGGGATAAATCAGTAACATTCGCCCCGCGTTCACCACCACGGTTTATGCATTTTTAAATCCCAAGCTTCCATCAGCTGCTTGGGATTTTTTTTGCCTGCGATTTGGCTGTCGCAGCGCCTTGTCTTCTTCTGCCGATGCTGTGCGGGCAAATCCTTACTTTTTCGACTACTACTGACTGGCAATTTCCAACTCTTTCCGAAGGAGTGTGTCGATGCTGGTTCAGTGGTTTCTCGCGGCTATTCATCTATTGGCTTTTGCCTTGGGTTTTTGGGCGGTACTGACGCGCGGTACAGCGTTCCGCCGGTTGGCGGCCGGAACGGGGAGGCCGGGCGGGTGCTGCTCGCCGATAACTTATGGGGCATTTCTGCGCTGATCCTGCTGGTGACGGGTGGGATGCGCGCATTTGGCGGGTATGAGAAAGGCACTGACTATTATCTTCATCAGCCGCTGTTTCATCTGAAAATGACGCTGTTGGTGCTTATTCTGCTGATTGAACTCGCCCCGATGATCACGTTAGTCAAATGGCGGATCGCATCTGCGCGCGGTGCGGCACTCGATACCGGGCGTGCAAAGCTGTACGCACGAATCAGTCATGTCGAGGCGTTGCTGCTTGTATTGATGGTGATAGCAGCCACTGGCATGGCGCGTGGCGTGACATTCGTTTAGGAAGGCGAATTCGCTGTGTTCTATCGGAAATGTCCGACAGCCAGATTCAATAATGGCGGGTAGTATCGCCGGCAACAGGAGGGGGAGTGAGGCGGGAATCGTGTGTCAGGCGCCGTGCCCAAGGGGTTTGGGGAGCGGATGGCAGTACGGCGCGTGAATCTTTAGCCAGTCATTACACGCGGGTAAACGAACTGGCTACTGACTGCTAGGCGAATCAGGGCGTTTGTGGCTTGTCCGGGGCGGTCAGGCCAGCCTGAATGCGCTGGTAAATCTCTTCGCGGTGTACGGCAACGTTCTTTGGAGCGTTAATGCCGATGCGGACTTGTTGGCCGCTTACGCCGAGGATGGTGATCGTAATGTCATCACCAATATTTATGCTTTCACCGACTTTGCGGGTGAGTATCAGCATGGTCTTCTCCTTGATTGCTTTGTAGGGCACCTGATTCAGACAGTGCAGAGGTCGGTGGTACGTATAGATTAGTGCGAAGTCTCACGGTTTGGGTGCCTCTTTCTGACGCGCAGATGCGGCATTAATTCCCAGGGCGTAACTATACAGAGGCTGCAATCATCAATCTCGTTGTTTTGTGCCCATTTTGCGGGGCTCGCGAAGTATTTTTGAATGTTAAGATCGCCGCTTTGAGAATTTCGAGGAAAACGTTGTGCGCAAATTGGTCTGGGTAGTCGCGGCACTGGTTTTGGCCGGTTGTGGTGAAGGCAAGAGTGTAGACGTACCGAAGCCGAAAACGGCAGTGACAGCGGCGCCGGCAGTAGCCTCTGCTCCACAGTGGGATCTTGAGGTGCGCGGTGAAACGCCTCAGGCTGTCAGCGACCTGAGCGGCTGGCTGATCGAACATGCTTTCGTTCCGACGGTCATCAAGGACAGCAGCGGTAAAACGCGGATTCTGATTGGCCCGTTCAACTCCCAGGCCGAGGCCGAAGCTCGCAAGGTGCAAGTGGATGCTGCACTGGTGAAGGCGAAAAAGCAGAATGTCGAATCGGTGTTGGTTGAGCATCCGCTCACGCCATAAGCGATTCATTTGGTGGAGCTGCCTAAAGGTTGTCAGCTGCGATTCGTTCCTATTGAAGTCGCTGATGATTTCCAGAAGGAGCTCCCCATGGCCTCCGCCAATCCCTACAAGTTGTTCGATGTCACCTTGCATCGTAAAACGCATTTGAGCCCGCATATGATGCGGATCACCCTTTCCGGCCCGCCGGTCAATGAAATGGCTACCTGGGCGCCGGATCAACGGGTGAAGCTGTTTTTCCCTGCCGCCGACGGTTCGCAATCACGACTTTCTCAAGGTGAAGGTTGGTACGCCCGCTTCCGGGCGATGCTGGCGGATCGACGTCCTGCGATGCGCACCTACACAATCCGTCACCTGCGCGCTGAACAAGGCGAAGTGGATATCGATTTTGTCCTGCATGGCGAGACCGGCCCGGCATCGCGTTGGGCACTAAGGGCTCAACCCGGTGAGTCGATGCAGATCCTTGCGCCCGACAGCCATTTCTCGGCGCAGGATGCCGGTGGATTCGAATGGAAGCCGCCACAAATTCTCAAGCAGGTTCTACTCGTCGCCGACGCCACGGCGCTGCCGGCTGCCATGGGTATTCTCGATGAGTTGGCGGCGCTCAATGAACCGCCGCAAGTCCAGGCATTCTTTGAGGTGGATAGCGCGCAGGACATGCTTGCCGTTCCTGACTGGCCGGGGCTGTCAGTGCAATGGTTGATCCGTGAACAATCGGGTGAAACCGTCGCCGGAGCGCTGATGGTTGAGGCGGTGCGCGGGGCAACGCTGCCCGTTCATGCGTCGTCAGAGGGGCGTGCAGTCGAGTTGGCCGATGTCGATATCGACAAGGATATTCTCTGGGAAATTGCCGACACCGCACCTGAAGGATTTTACGGCTGGGTCGCCGGTGAAAGTGCGGCAGTCATGAGCTTGCGCAAATACCTGATCAAGGAGTGCGGCATTCCTCGTGAGTCGCTCAATCTGATGGGGTACTGGCGCTACAACAAGTCTGGAAGCTAGTTACAAAAAAGGCCTCGAACATAACATTCGAGGCCTTTCTTTTTTGCGCTGCAATCAGCCGCAGGCTTTCATATTCACCGGGCCGACAAACTCATTACCGCGCCCCATTACACACGCCACGCTCTGATTACGCTGACGTTCCCAGTCTTGCACTGGATAAGTCTTGTCCCACGCCTCATACAATTGCCGATCCTGTTTCGACAGGCGCAAACCGTACTGCTTGCTCATGTAGAAATAGGTGCGGGCGATCATGCCGCGAATCGAAGGGCGGGGCATGACCTTCTTGGCCTTGAAGTCGACTTGGGTCAGGCACGAACCGTACTGACCGGATTGCACCGGCAACCAGCCGTAGCTGAAGTTGCTGCGGTCGCCGTTGACCTCGCCGATGCTTGGCACCAGGTTATGCAGATCGGCTTCGGCCTTTTGGTAAGTCGGGTCATAGCGGGTGCAGTTCTTGCGACCGCCTTCCTGCCAGCATTGGCGCTGATGGCCAAATTGCCACGCTGGCACGATGTGCTCCCACTCGATGCGCGAGGCGCGCTTGGCATTTTTGCGCGGGACGTAACCACACGCCTTCAGATCCACCTTGTTGCCAGTGTATTTGCACCCGCAATAAAACTCGGTGGACTGCGGTGCATACAGCTTCCACGCGACCTTCTTGGCTTCTGTGAATGTGCGGGGCGCGCCAGCCTGGGCACCCATGGTGATGAACAGCAGCAACAAAGCAAAACAGCGGACAATCATTGAATCAATCTTCCTTCGGCACAACCCAAAAAATCTGCACGCCGCCATCGTCTCGATAGGCGAGGGTGACGTTGTCGTTCTCGTCGATTTCCTCGAGCAGGCGCTCCCACTCATCCATCGGTTCGTCCGGCAAGCGGAAGATCAATGCGGCTTTGGCTTTTTGTGCAGTGGGGGAATTGATGATTTTCTGAACGCGCATACCCATGCGTTCATAAGTGTCAGGAGCATCAGGGGAGGTGGCCACGAGGTTATCCTTATTAAGCTGTACGTGCATACAGTATTTAACTGTAAGCATTTTCGCAACTGCTTAAAATTCAAGAAAATCCTCTGACAGCGGTTTTCCGATTTTGGTGTGAGCTGTGTCGAGTTTTTTGTAGGAGGAGTGCGTTCGAACTGTAGGCGACGCTCCATTCACCAGGCAGGTGAATGGAGTGAAGAGTGCCCGACCAGGACCGATCGGGCGAAGGACAATCAGTATTCCCAGAACATGCGTTGCAGTTCTTTGCTGTCGTTGGTTTTGGTCAGAGCGACCATCGCCAGGATGCGGGCTTTTTGCGGGTTCAGGTCGTGAGCGACAACCCAGTCATACTTGTCGTCAGGCTGTTCGGCGTTACGCAGAACGAAGCCGCCAGCGTTGACGTGAGACGAGCGGATGATCTGCACGCCATCCTTGCGCAGTTCCTGCAGAGCCGGAACTACGCGGGACGATACCGAACCGTTGCCGGTACCGGCGTGGATGATGGCTTTGGCGCCGGACTGGGCGAGTGCCTTGTAGGCGGTATCGCTTACGTTGCCGTAGGAATAGGCGATTTCTACGTCAGGCAGGCTCTTGATGTTTTTGATGTCGAATTCCGAATCCATGGTGTGACGCTTGGCCGGCAAGCGGAACCAGTAGGATTTGCCTTCAACCACCATGCCCAGCGGACCCCAGGCGCTTTTGAACGCCTCGGTCTTGATGTTGATCATTTTGCTGACGTCGCGACCGGACTGGATTTCATCGTTCATGGTCACCAATACGCCTTTGCCGCGTGCTTCTTTACTGCTGGCCACGGCCACGGCGTTGTACAGGTTGAGCATACCGTCAGCCGACATGGCGGTGCCTGGGCGCATGGAGCCGACAACGATGATCGGTTTGTCGGTCTTCTCGACCAGATTCAGGAAGTAAGCGGTTTCTTCCAGAGTGTCGGTGCCGTGAGTGATGACGATGCCATCAACGTCTTTGCTGTCCGCCAGTTCGGCGACGCGACGGCCCAGTTGCAGCAGATTGTCGTTGGTGATGCTTTCGGAGGCGATTTGCATGACCTGTTCGCCACGCACATTCGCCAGTTTGTTCAATTCAGGAATGCCGGCGATCAATTGTTCGATGCCGACTTTGGCCGCTTGATAAGTGGCGCTGTTGGCGGCGCTGGCGCCAGCCCCGGCAATGGTGCCGCCGGTCGCGAGCACAACAACGTTGGCCAGTTTGGTCTGGGTTTCGACTTCTTTTGCCTGAAGGGCGGTGGGCAGGAGCAGGAGGAGGGCCAAAGCGCCCGGAACGAAGTTTTTCAAAGCAGATGTCATTATTTTTCTCTCTAGTAGTGAGACGGTGCTGGTGCAGGTTCATCTAGATGCACCCCGCGCTGATCTGGATGCGCGGGGTGCAGTGAAGGGAGCAGGATCTGTACCAGCCATACTTTGCGTGAGAGAAATGTTTAACTTGATGATTTACATCAGTATTTTATGCGTCGGCAAGATTTTTGGTGAATCGTTTATCCGGGTTTCCGAACAATGGGCGCTTTCGCGTTCGGCTCACCGAAAAGGACTACCGCTTCTGTCGAACAGGCCGGGTTGTGAGTTCTGGATTTCCTGCTAAAGAATCCTGTGCGCAGGCCGATGGGTGTTGAAGGAAACTGAAACCTAGGGAGTTCACATGTCACTGACCATCGGTATTTCAAATCCCGCTGCTGTCACCATTGGTGGTAAGACCGCCGCGACGATCAATGCCATAAGTGCAGCAGAAGCGGATGCTTCCGCCGAGGCGCTGGGCATCGAGAAAGAAGAGAGTAATCAGGTCAGAACCGGTGGACCCGCGCAGGAAGAGAGCAAGACTGAAAGCAGCGATAACCTGAGCGTTACTGTCAAGATGCTGCTGAAGCGCATGCAGGAATTGCAGAAGCAAATGCAGGAGCAGCAACAGCAACTCGCTGCCGCGCAGGCTGCGAGCTATCCGACGCCAGAGGCCAAGTCGCAGGTGGTCATGTCCATTCAGGGCCAGATCGCGCAAACCAGCGGCGAAATGATGCAGGTCTCGGCGGCGCTGCTGAAAGAGATGTCCAAGGGTTCCAGCAGCGGAAACCTGGTCAGCACCACCGCATAAACGGTGGCGGGGCGGATCAACAGGTTCGCCCTGCAAGAAATGACGATCTCTGATTGTTGACAAATGTCGACGGGATTCGCATAGTTCGGTCTACGCAAACGTTTGCGCGACGTCCCCGGGACATTCTGTCACCGGCGAACGTGACGTAGCTTACGCCAGCGCAAGCGTTGCTCACAATAATCATAAGATCGGAGTGAACCCATGAAGCTGCCATTCGCTGGACGTCTTCTTGCTGTCGCTATGCTGGCTGCCACAGCCGCCGCACTACCTGTCTCTTCGGCATTCGCCGAATCTGCTGAAAAACCCAAAGTCGCACTGGTCATGAAATCACTGGCCAACGAATTCTTCCTGACCATGGAAGATGGCGCCAAGGCGTATCAAAAAGAACACTCTGCCGATTTCGACCTGATCTCCAACGGCATCAAAGACGAAACCGATACCGCAGGCCAAACGCGCATTGTCGAGCAAATGATCCTGGCGAAGGTTAATGCCCTGGTTATCGCGCCGTCTGATTCCAAGGCCATGGTGCCGGTGATCAAGAAAGCCGTTGATGCCGGTATTACCGTGATCAACATCGACAACCAACTCGATCCGGCAATCGTCAAAAGCAAAAACATCAGCGTGCCATTCGTAGGCCCGGACAACCGCAAAGGCGCGCGTCTGGTCGGCGAATACCTGGCCAAACAGCTCAAGGCCGGTGATGAAGTCGGCATCATTGAAGGCGTGTCGACGACGACCAACGCCCAGCAACGTACCGCTGGTTTCAAGGATGCGATGGACGCCGCGCAGATCAAGATCGTTTCCCTGCAGTCCGGTGACTGGGAGATCGACAAAGGCAACAAGGTTGCCGCTTCGATTCTCAGCGAATACCCGGACGTCAAAGCGTTGCTCGCCGGCAACGACAGCATGGCTGTAGGTGCTGTTTCGGCAGTTCGTGCGGCTGGCAAGGCTGGCCAGGTGCAAGTGGTCGGCTACGACAATATCAATGCGATCAAGCCTATGTTGAAGGACGGTCGCGTATTGGCGACGGCCGATCAGTTCGCCGCCAAGCAAGCCGTATTCGGTATCGAGACTGCGCTGAAGATCATCAAGGGCGAGAAAGTCGACAGCGGTACCAATGGCGTGATTGAAACGCCGGTCGAACTGGTCACCAAGTAAGTCTTCTGGCGACACAACGGCGCTCGTCCGTCCGGGCGAGCGCATGGAGAGTTTTTATGTCAGTTTCCGCCCCGAACGCTGTCCTCTCGGTCAGCGGCATCGGTAAGACCTATGCGCAACCGGTGCTCACTGGCATCGATCTGACGCTGATGCGCGGTGAAGTACTGGCGCTGACCGGCGAAAATGGCGCCGGTAAAAGCACCTTGTCGAAAATCATCGGTGGCCTGGTCACGCCAACCACCGGGCAGATGCAATTCCATGGCAAGGACTATCGTCCGGGCAGTCGTACTCAGGCAGAAGAGCTTGGCGTGCGCATGGTCATGCAAGAACTCAATCTGTTGCCGACCCTGTCGGTAGCGGAGAACCTGTTTCTCGACAACCTGCCGAGCAACGGTGGCTGGATCAGTCGCAAGCAACTGCGCAAAGCGGCGATCGAAGCCATGGCGCAAGTCGGGCTCGATGCGATCGATCCGGATACCCTCGTCGGCGAACTGGGCATCGGGCATCAGCAGATGGTCGAAATCGCCCGTAACCTGATCGGCGATTGCCATGTGCTGATTCTCGACGAGCCGACGGCGATGCTCACCGCTCGCGAAGTCGAAATGCTCTTTGAGCAGATCACCCGATTGCAGGCGCGCGGCGTCTCCATCATCTACATTTCTCACCGCCTCGAAGAACTCGCCCGCGTTGCGCAGCGCATCGCCGTGCTGCGTGACGGCAATCTGGTGTGCGTCGAGCCAATGGCCAATTACAACAGTGAGCAACTGGTCACGCTAATGGTCGGTCGCGAGCTGGGCGAACACATTGACATGGGGCCGCGCAAGATTGGCGCGCCGGCGTTGACGATCAAAGGCCTGACCCGCTCCGACAAGGTTCGCGACGTTTCTTTCGAAGTGCGCGTGGGTGAAATTTTCGGCATTTCCGGGCTGATCGGGGCAGGGCGTACAGAGTTGCTGCGCTTGATCTTCGGTGCCGATATCGCCGACAGCGGCACGATTGCACTGGGTTCGCCGGCTCAAGTGGTCAGTGTGCGCTCGCCGGTTGATGCGGTGCGCAATGGCATCGCGTTGATCACTGAAGACCGCAAGGGCGAAGGTTTGCTGCTCAGTCAGTCGATCAGCGCCAACATCGCACTGGGCAACATGCCGGAAATTTCCAAGGGTGGAGTCGTTAACAACAGCGACGAAATCGCTTTGGCACAGCGTCAGATCGACGCCATGCGCATCCGCAGTTCGAGCCCGACACAGTTGGTCTCAGAGCTGTCCGGCGGCAATCAGCAGAAAGTCGTGATCGGTCGCTGGCTGGAGCGTGATTGTTCGGTGCTGCTGTTCGATGAGCCAACTCGCGGTATCGACGTCGGTGCCAAATTCGACATTTATGCCTTGCTCGGCGAATTGACTCGCCAAGGCAAAGCGCTGGTGGTGGTGTCCAGTGATCTGCGTGAGCTGATGCTGATCTGCGACCGCATCGGTGTGCTGTCGGCCGGGCGCCTCATCGACACCTTCGAGCGTGACAGCTGGACCCAGGATGATTTGCTTGCCGCCGCGTTCGCCGGCTACCAAAAACGTGATGCGTTGCTCAACGAAGCGGCGCCTAGGGATCTCCCATGAAAACTGCATCTCCTGCCGGCAAACGTAGTGGCAATTTCTACGGACTGGGCACCTATCTGGGCCTGGCCGGTGCCTTGCTGGCGATGGTCGCGCTGTTCTCGGTCTTGAGCAGCCACTTTCTGTCCTATAACACCTTCAGTACGCTGGCCAACCAGATTCCTGACCTGATGGTCCTGGCCGTCGGCATGACGTTTGTGCTGATCATCGGCGGCATCGACCTTTCCGTTGGTTCGGTGCTGGCCTTGGCGGCATCGACGGTCAGCGTGGCGATTCTCGGCTGGGGCTGGGGCGTGTTGCCATCCGCGTTGCTCGGCATGGCAGTGGCGGCGCTGGCCGGTACGGTCACCGGTTCGATCACCGTGGCCTGGCGGATTCCATCGTTCATCGTGTCCCTCGGCGTGCTGGAGATGGCCCGAGGCCTGGCCTATCAAATGACCGGGTCGCGCACTGCGTATATCGGTGATTCATTCGCCTGGCTGTCGAATCCGATCGCATTCGGTATCTCGCCGTCGTTCATCATTGCCTTGCTGGTGATCTTCATCGCGCAAGCGGTGTTGACCCGCACCGTGTTCGGTCGCTACCTGATCGGCATCGGTACTAATGAAGAAGCGGTACGGCTCGCGGGGATCAACCCGAAGCCTTACAAGATCCTGGTATTCAGCCTGATGGGCCTGTTGGCTGGCATTGCCGCACTGTTTCAGATTTCGCGTCTGGAAGCGGCTGATCCAAATGCCGGCTCCGGTCTGGAGCTGCAAGTGATCGCCGCCGTCGTGATCGGCGGTACCAGCCTGATGGGCGGCCGTGGTTCGGTGATCAGTACCTTCTTTGGTGTGTTGATCATTTCCGTATTGGCGGCCGGTCTGGCGCAGATTGGCGCGACCGAGCCGACCAAGCGCATCATCACCGGTGCGGTGATCGTCATCGCCGTGGTGCTCGATACTTATCGCAGTCAGCGCGCTAGTCGACGGGGCTAACACATGGCAACGATCAAGGATGTGGCTGCGCTCGCGGGGATTTCCTACACGACCGTCTCACATGTGGTGAACAAGACGCGGCCGGTGAGTCAGGAAGTGCGGCTGAAAGTCGAGGCGGCGATCAAGACCCTCGACTATGTGCCAAGTGCAGTGGCACGCTCATTGAAGGCCAAAACCACTGCAACCATCGGCTTGCTGGTGCCTAACAGCCTCAACCCGTACTTCGCCGAGTTGGCGCGGGGCATCGAGGATTACTGCGAGCGTAACGGCTATTGCGTGATCCTCTGCAACTCCGATGACAACCCGGACAAACAGCGCAGTTATCTGCGCGTGTTGCTGGAAAAGCGCATCGACGGCCTGATCGTCGCCTCTGCTGGTGGTGACAGTGGTCTGGCGCAAGGGCTGGCCGCTGTGAAAACACCGATGGTCATCGTCGACCGAGGTCTGGATGGTGTCGATGCCGATCTGGTGCGCATCGACCACGAATACGGTGCCTACCTCGCCACCCGCCATCTGCTGGAGTTGGGTCATCGCGATATCGCTACCATCGGCGGTCCGGCGAGCACCAGCGTGGCGCAGATGCGTCAGGCGGGTTATTGCCGGGCGCTGAAAGAGGCGGGCATCGAAGTGCGACAAGCGCGCATGCTGGAAAGTGATTTCACCAGCACTGGCGGTTACAACGCGGCGGCGATCTTGCTTGAAAACAATCCGCCGAGCGCGATCTTTGCCGGTAACGACATGATCGGCATCGGTGTGCTGCGTGCGGCGGCTGAACGCAATGTTCGTGTGCCCAGCGAGCTGTCGGTGATCGGCTTCGACGATATCCAGATGAGCCGTTATGTCTACCCGGCGCTGACCACTGTTGGTCAGTCGATCCTGCAATTGGGCGAGATGGCGGCCGAAGTGCTGCTGCGAAGGATTGCGACCCCGACGCTGAGCACTGATCAACGTATCGTGACCCCAAGTATTGTCCTGCGCGAATCGACCGCGCCGTTGTCCGGCGTGTTCACCGAATACCGCTGAAACCGAATTGACGAGTAATGATGTATGCCAGCAAATGTAGTGGTAATAGGCAGCTTGAACATGGACCTGGTCACTCGCGCACCGCGGCTGCCCGTGGGCGGTGAAACGCTGATCGGTCATTCCTTTGCCACGGTTTCCGGTGGCAAGGGCGCCAACCAGGCGGTGGCCGCAGCGAGATTGGGCGCACAAGTGGCAATGGTCGGCTGTGTCGGCAACGACGACTATGGTGTGCAATTGCGCGACGCCTTGCTGGCCGAGCAGATCGATTGTCAGGCGGTGAGTGTCGTTGAGGATTCCAGCGGCGTGGCGTTGATTGTGGTCGATGACAACAGTCAGAACGCCATTGTGATCGTCGCTGGCGCCAACGGTGCGATGACCCCCGCAGTGATCGACCGCTTTGACGCTGTGTTGCAGGCTGCGGACGTGGTCATCTGCCAGCTCGAGATTCCCGATGCCACGGTGGGCCATGCGCTCAAACGGGCACGCGCCCTGGGCAAGACTGTCATCCTCAATCCGGCGCCGGCCAGTCGTCCTTTGCCGGCGGACTGGTTTGCCGCTATCGATTACCTGATACCCAACGAAAGCGAAGCGACGGCGTTGAGCGGATTACCGGTCGATTCGCTGGACACTGCCGAGCGCGCCGCCAGCCAATTGATCGCCATGGGCGCGGGCAAAGTCATCATTACCCTGGGAGCTCAGGGGTCGTTATTTGCCAACGGTACAGGCTTCGAGCATTTTCCGGCGCCGAAAGTACAGGCTGTCGATACCACGGCGGCGGGGGATACCTTTGTCGGTGGGCTCGCCGCTGCACTGGCCAGTGGCAAGACCGAGGCCGAGGCGATTCGTTACGGACAGATCGCCGCTGCGCTGTCAGTCACTCGCGCCGGCGCACAACCGTCCATTCCCACCCTATCCGACGTACAGGCCTTTAAACCCGCATGAAAAAGACTCCTTTGCTCAACGTCGCGCTGTCGCGGCTGATTGCCTCTCTGGGCCACGGCGACATGGTGGTCATCGGTGACGCCGGGCTGCCGGTGCCGCCGGGTGTCGAGCTGATCGATCTGGCGCTGACTCACGGCATTCCGGATTTCGTCAGCACGTTGAAAGTTGTTCTCAGCGAGATGCAGGTGGAAAGCCATGCGCTGGCTAAAGAAATCTTCGACAAGCAACCGACCGCGTTGACTGCGCTCGACGCATTGAATGAAGAGGGCGCTCTGGGGCGTCGCGATCTGCTCAGTCATGAGCAATTCAAGGTTCTCAGTCGACAGGCTCGAGCGATTGTGCGTACCGGCGAATGCCAGCCGTACTGCAACATCGTTTTGTTGGCTGGGGTTACGTTTTAACTTTCGTTTTCACCTGCACAAGGAATGCGCCATGCAACGCCATGCTCACAAACTGCATCAATTCATCCGGGGGCTGCTGCTTTTGTCCGTGATAACTGCGACCGGCGCTCAGGCGGCGGAAAAAATCGACCTGATCATCGATACCGACCCGGGCGCTGACGATGTCGTCGCCTTGTTGTTCGCACTGGCCTCGCCAGAAGAACTGAACATTCGTGCGCTGACGACCGTGGCCGGTAACGTGCGCCTCGACAAGACGTCGCGCAATGCGCGTCTGGCTCGCGAGTGGGCAGGGCGCGAAGATGTGCCGGTTTACGCGGGCGCGCCGAAGCCGCTGATGCGCACGCCAATCTATGCCGAAAACATCCATGGCAAGGAAGGCCTGTCGGGTGTCACCGTGCATGAGCCAAAAAAAGGCCTGGCGGAGGGCAATGCGGTCAATTACCTGATCGATACCCTGAAAAAAGCCAAGCCACACAGCATCACCATTGCCATGCTCGGCCCACAGACCAATCTGGCGCTGGCGCTGATCCAAGAGCCTGAGATTGTTCAGGGCATCAAGGAAGTGGTGGTCATGGGGGGCGCGCACTTCAACGGCGGCAACATCACCCCGGTGGCCGAATTCAACCTGTTTGCTGATCCGCAGGCCGCTGAAGTGGTGCTCAAAAGCGGCGTGAAACTGACCTACCTGCCGCTCGATGTGACCCACAAGATTCTCACCAGCGACGCGCGCCTGAAGCAGATCGCGGCGCTGAATAACAATGCGAGCAAAATCGTCGGCGACATCCTCAACGAGTACATCAAAGGGGATATGGAGCACTACGGTATTCCGGGCGGCCCGGTGCATGACGCCACTGTCGTGGCTTATTTGCTGAAACCGGAGTTGTTCACCGGTCGTTCGGTAAATGTGGCCATCGACAGCCGTGAAGGGATCACTTTCGGTCAGACCGTCGTCGATTGGTACGACGGCCTGAAACAGCCGAAAAATGCGTTTTGGGTCGAGAACGGAGACGCCCAGGGCTTCTTCGATTTGTTGACCGAGCGTCTGAAACGCCTGAAGTAAGGCGAAGGCCCGCAGGTGCCAGCCTGCGGGTCGTTACTCTCTATCGGTGTCTGATGTGCCCTTGTGCTCGTTCTGATACCGCTCCAGCACCTGTTCGATAAACTTTTGCGCACCTTGTGTTCCCATCGTTTTGACCAGCAGATCGATGCTGATCAATGCCAGCTCCTCCGAGCTGCCCGGGCTATACGAACTATGCCCCTTCGGCCACAAGACTTTGATGTCGGCAGTAATGCTTACGGTGCTCATGAGTGCGCTCTGAAAGTCTGGAATGTCTGAGAGCGAGTTAACCATTTTGTCGGGCATTTGGCACTGCGACTTAGGCATGAGCGGAGTGCTATGCGACACTTGGTCTTTTACGGCTTTCCAAGGATCGTGCTGTGCAGATCGATTTGAATACCCCTGACGGCCTCACACTGGACGCAGTGCGCCAATTGCTTGCCTCGGCCAGTGACGACGAACACACCCAGTTGCGCGTGACCAAGGGCGGTATTGCCTATATCTCTTCAGGCATTACGGGTGGGCAGGATATCGACGGCCTGCTGTTTCGACTGGAAACCTGGGCCAAGGGCTCGGGCTATGTGGGTAATGTGGCGGCCAGCGATGAGGTCTGGGTGATGCAGATTTTCAACGCGCTCAATGATAATTGGCCGAATCCGCCGTACGACTACATCGACGTCTATTGAGCGTCGTTAATATTCAGTCACGATTGATTGATGAAGGGGCGGGTATTGCTCAGGCAAACTCGGCGTTTTTCCGATCGTGGGGCAGGATGATGGCATTGCCATGAAACCAAACGCCTGAATGGCGGTCGCACGATCTCAGCTTAATCATAGAAAACAAGGAGGCTTCATGCCTTTGAAGTTCGCGACACTGGGTGCACTTATGGCCGTTGCCATGTTGGCCGGTTGCAGTACGACCTCCAGCGAGTCGGCAAAGGATCCGGTGGCGACCGAAGCCGGGCACAGTCGCTGTGAAGCATCGGCGGCGCAATTCGCCATCGGCAAGAAAGCTTCGCCTGAGCTGCTGGAGCAGGCGCGCGCCAAAGCCGGTGCGCAAAATGCACGCTTCCTCAAGCCGACCGACATGATCACGCTGGAATACCGCTCTGATCGCTTGAACCTGAACACCGACAACAACCTGGTAGTCAACCGCGTGAACTGCGGCTGATTGCTGGCAGCTTTTGTTGCAGGCATAAAAAACCCCGTCACATGGACGGGGTTTTTTTAGTGCGCCGAGAAATTACTCTGGGCGAACCTGTGCAGCTTGCATACCCTTTTGGCCTTTCTCAGCCACGAAGGAGACGGTCTGGCCTTCTTTCAGGCTTTTGAAACCGTCGGATTCGATAGCTTTGAAGTGTACGAACAGGTCGTCACCGCCACCTTGAGGAGTGATGAAGCCGAAGCCTTTTTCATCGTTGAACCATTTAACGGTGCCGGTTTGGCGATTAGACATGGTGTATCTCCAAGAAACATATATTTTCAGTAGTACTGTGCTGCTCAGGCCAACTGGGCACACCGGAGTATCATAGTCGAAATGTTCGCTTTGGTAGCCCCCCGGACGTGCTGTTTGCCAATCAGTCGTGTTTTCTTTGTGGTCTTTTTTCGCTGAAAGCCCCGGTTTAAAAGGCTTTGAGCGGAGAGTAAAGACAATAAAAAAACCTGTAAAACCTGCATAAATCGTCTGAAAAGGCTCAAATTCAGCCTTTTTCAGGGGCGCTTAGCCGATCCAGACGGCTTTTTTTCCTACTTTTTCGCCGGAGTATTCGCCTTGCATTTGGCGATTTGGCCCAGCGCTTTCTGTTGCAGTTCAGGAGTGGCCTTGTTGTCCATCAGTGCCTGAATATCGCTGGCCGGATAGGACTTGATCGCATCAGCGCCACAAGCGCAATGAGATTTGGCAGCGGCGGCACCAATCTGCGGAGTAGCCGCTTGGGTGCACTGCGCCATGTATTTTTCGCGTTCGCCCTTCGGCCAATCGGCATGAGCGCTCAGCGGCAGCAGGAGAACAATGGGGGCGATGGCGGCGAGTAAGGTATTCAGACGCATGCGAAGATGCTCCTTGTGGGTCAATGTCTTGTTATCTGAGGGCTTCAGGGCCTATCAAGTTCAGCACTCTGGCATAAAAACGGACGATTTGCCTTCTGATCAAACAGAGGCATAAGTGACCGCTCATCTGTGCTAGCATGCCGGGCTCAAGCGTTCTCAGGCTCCGGATGGCCTTCAGCCCCGGTAGCGGTCAGCGTGCGAATATTTCGATTTGAATCCCAGTCACTCTGGTTCGGTTTTCCGGTTGGCCGCAAGGCTCCTGCCGCTGTAAGGCAGGCGTTCGTCATTGAATGGCCTGGATCGGATCTTGTACTGGCTCATCCCAACCCACGTGACCTTTGGTAGGGGTCACCACTAGGAGAGGAGGCGCCATGCCAACTATTACTCTTCCCGACGGCAGTCAACGTTCATTCGATCACCCGGTTTCCGTAGCCGAGGTCGCCGCATCCATTGGTGCTGGCCTGGCCAAAGCCACCCTGGCCGGCAAGGTCAATGGTCAACTGGTCGACGCAAGCGACATCATCAGCAGCGACGCGACCCTGCAAATCATCACGCCAAAGGATGAAGAGGGGCTGGAGATCATTCGCCACTCTTGCGCCCACCTCGTTGGCCACGCAGTCAAGCAACTGTACCCGACCGCTAAAATGGTCATCGGGCCGGTCATCGACGAAGGCTTCTATTACGACATCGCGTTCGAGCGTCCTTTCACCCCGGACGACATGGCCGCCATCGAACAGCGCATGCAGCAGCTGATCGAAAAAGATTACGACGTCATCAAGAAAGTCACTCCGCGCGCCGAAGTGATCGAAGTGTTCAAGTCCCGCGGCGAAGACTACAAGCTGCGCCTGGTCGAGGACATGCCGAACGAACAGGCCATGGGTCTGTACTATCACGAAGAATACGTCGACATGTGCCGCGGCCCGCACGTGCCGAACACTCGCTTCCTGAAATCCTTCAAGCTGACCAAACTGTCGGGCGCTTACTGGCGCGGCGATGCCAAGAACGAGCAATTGCAGCGCGTTTACGGCACCGCCTGGGCAGACAAGAAGCAACTGGCGGCTTACATCCAGCGCATCGAAGAAGCTGAAAAGCGCGATCACCGCAAGATCGGCAAGCGTCTCGGCCTGTTCCACACCCAGGAAGAATCCCCGGGTATGGTGTTCTGGCACCCGAACGGCTGGACTCTGTACCAGGTGCTCGAGCAGTACATGCGCAAGATCCAGCACGACAACGGCTATCTTGAGATCAAGACTCCGCAAGTCGTTGACCGCAGCCTGTGGGAGAAATCCGGGCACTGGGCCAACTACGCCGACAACATGTTCACCACGCAGTCGGAAAACCGCGATTACGCCATCAAGCCGATGAACTGCCCTTGCCACGTGCAGGTGTTCAACCAAGGCCTGAAGAGCTACCGCGAGCTGCCGATGCGTCTGGCCGAGTTCGGTGCCTGCCACCGTAACGAGCCGTCGGGTGCGCTGCACGGTATCATGCGGGTACGTGCGTTCACTCAGGATGACGCCCACATCTTCTGCACCGAAGAGCAGATGCAGGCTGAATCCGCCGCGTTCATCAAGCTGACCATGGACGTTTATCGTGACTTCGGCTTCACCGACGTCGAGATGAAGCTGTCCACTCGTCCGGAAAAACGCGTCGGTTCTGACGAACTGTGGGATCGCGCTGAAGCTGCATTGGCTGCAGCCCTTGATTCTGCGGGCCTGCCGTACGATCTGCAGCCGGGTGAGGGCGCGTTCTACGGTCCGAAAATCGAATTCTCGCTGAAAGATTGCCTTGGCCGTGTCTGGCAATGTGGTACCTTGCAGCTCGATTTTAACCTGCCTGTCCGTTTGGGCGCTGAATACGTCTCCGAAGACAACAGCCGCAAACACCCAGTGATGTTGCACCGCGCGATCCTCGGTTCCTTCGAGCGTTTCGTCGGGATTCTGATCGAGCACTACGAAGGTGCGTTCCCTGCCTGGCTGGCGCCAACCCAGGCGGTGATCATGAATATCACTGATAAACAGGCAGATTTTGTTGCAGAAGTAGAAAAAACTCTCAACGAAAGCGGATTTCGTGCCAAGTCCGACTTGAGAAATGAAAAGATCGGCTTTAAAATCCGTGAGCATACTTTGCTCAAGGTTCCCTATCTCTTGGTAATCGGAGATAAGGAAGTCGAGATGCAGACTGTCGCTGTGCGTACTCGTGAAGGTGCTGACCTGGGCTCGATGCCCGTCGCCCAGTTCGCTGAGTTTCTCGCGCAAGCGGTTTCCCGGCGTGGTCGCCCAGATTCGGAGTAATTATTATTAAGCGTGAAATGAGACAAGATAAACGAGCTGCACCGAAAGCCCCGATCAACGAGAATATCTCGGCACGCGAGGTTCGGTTAATTGGGGCTGAAGGTGAACAGCTTGGGATTGTGTCAATTGAAGACGCGCTTCTTAAGGCTGAAGAGGCCAAACTGGATTTGGTGGAAATTTCCGCCGATGCAGTACCCCCTGTTTGCAAACTGATGGACTACGGCAAATCGATCTTCGAAAAGAAGAAGCAGGTTGCCGCAGCCAAGAAAAACCAGAAGCAGATTCAGGTTAAAGAAATCAAGTTTCGTCCAGGGACGGAGGAAGGGGATTACCAGGTAAAACTGCGCAACCTGGTACGTTTCCTGAGTGATGGGGACAGGGCCAAGGTATCCTTGCGATTCCGCGGCCGTGAGATGGCCCACCAGGAGCTGGGGATGGAACTCCTCAAGCGGGTTGAAGGTGACCTGCTCGAGTACGGTTCGGTCGAACAGCATCCTAAGATGGAAGGACGCCAGCTGATCATGGTCATCGCCCCGAAAAAGAAGAAGTAATCAACAGGGCACGGCAGGCCTTCTGATTATGTTTATCAACTGAATGCGGAGTATCCGAACATGCCAAAAATGAAAACCAAAAGTGGTGCTGCTAAGCGGTTTCTGAAAACTGCTAACGGTATCAAGCACAAGCACGCTTTCAAGAGCCACATCCTGACTAAAATGTCGACCAAGCGTAAGCGTCAACTGCGCGGTAGCAGCTTGCTGCATCCGTCTGACGTGGCAAAAGTCGAGCGCATGCTGCGCCTTCGTTAATTTTAGTCAAGAATAGAGGAAGTAACTCATGGCTCGTGTAAAGCGTGGCGTCATTGCCCGTAAGCGTCACAAAAAAATTCTGAAACTTGCTAAAGGCTACTACGGCGCACGCTCCCGCGTATTCCGTGTTGCCAAGCAAGCGGTAATCAAGGCAGGCCAATACGCCTACCGTGACCGTCGTCAGAAAAAACGTCAGTTCCGCGCTCTGTGGATCGCTCGTATCAATGCTGGTGCTCGTGTTAACGGTCTGTCCTACAGCCGTTTCATCGCTGGCCTGAAAAAAGCGTCCATCGAGATCGACCGTAAGGTTCTGGCTGATCTGGCAGTGAACGAAAAAGCGGTGTTTGCTGCGATTGTCGAGAAAGCTAAAGCCACCTTGGCTTAAGTACCCCCGACAATCACCCGGCCCCACTTCCGTGAGGCCAGGTGGTAAACGTCTTAAATAGGGGAAGAGCCTTCAAGCTCTTCCCCTATTTTGTATCTGGAGTCTGTACATGGAAAACCTGGATGCGCTGGTCTCTCAAGCACTAGAGGCTGTGCAAAGCGCTGAAGATATCAATGCCCTGGAGCAAATCCGGGTTCAATACCTTGGCAAAAAGGGTGAATTGACTCAGGTGATGAAGACCCTGGGGAATTTGCCGGCAGAAGAGCGTCCGCAAGTCGGCGCCCTGATCAACGTTGCCAAGGAACGTGTTACAGGCGTTCTCAATGCGCGCATGGCCTTGTTTGAAGAAGCCGAGCTGGCTGCCAAACTGTCTGCCGAATCCATTGACGTGACGTTGCCGGGCCGTGGCCAGACCTCTGGTGGTCTGCATCCGGTCACCCGCACTCTGGAACGCGTTGAGCAGTTCTTCACCCGCATCGGCTACGGCATTGCCGAAGGCCCTGAGGTCGAAGACGACTATCACAACTTTGAAGCGCTCAACATCCCAGGTCATCACCCGGCCCGGTCGATGCATGACACCTTCTATTTCAATGCCAACATGTTGCTGCGCACCCATACCTCGCCGGTACAGGTCCGCACCATGGAATCGAAACAGCCGCCGATCCGCATCGTCTGCCCAGGCCGTGTCTACCGCAGCGACTCCGATATCACTCACTCGCCGATGTTCCATCAGGTCGAAGGCCTGCTGGTTGATCGCGACATCAATTTTGCCGATCTCAAAGGCACCATCGAAGAATTCCTGCGGGTGTTCTTCGAGAAGGAACTGGCCGTACGCTTCCGTCCTTCGTACTTCCCGTTCACCGAGCCATCCGCTGAAGTCGATATGGAATGCGTGATGTGCAGCGGTAAAGGCTGCCGCGTCTGCAAGCAGACTGGCTGGCTGGAAGTGATGGGCTGCGGCATGGTTCACCCGAACGTGCTGCGCATGTCCGGCATTGATCCGGAAGAATTCTCCGGCTTCGCTTTCGGCATGGGCGTCGAGCGTCTGGCCATGCTCCGTTACGGCGTGAATGACTTGCGTCTGTTCTTCGACAACGACTTGCGGTTCCTCGCGCAATTTCGCTAGTCGTAACGAATTCTTAGGAGAGCAGGATGAAATTCAGTGAACAATGGCTGCGTGGCTGGGTTAGCCCGCAGGTAAATCGCGACGAGCTGGTTGCTCGTCTGTCGATGGCCGGTCTTGAGGTCGATAGCGTCACGCTGGCCGCCGGCGTATTCAGTGGCGTCGTCGTGGGCGAGGTGCTGAGCACCGAGCAACACCCTGACGCTGATAAATTGCGTGTTTGCCAAGTCAGCAATGGCGCGGAAACCTTCCAGGTCGTGTGCGGTGCGCCAAACGTGCGTCCGGGCCTGAAGATTCCGTTCGCGATGATTGGTGCTGAGCTGCCAGGCGACTTCAAGATCAAGAAAGCCAAGCTGCGCGGTGTCGAGTCCAACGGCATGCTCTGCTCGCAAGCCGAGCTGCAGGTCGGTGAAGGCAGCGACGGTCTGATGGAGCTGCCGGCCGATGCGCCGGTGGGCGAGGATTTCCGAGTTTACCTGGATCTGGAAGATGCCAGCATCGAGGTCGACCTGACCCCGAACCGTGGCGACTGCCTGTCGCTGGCCGGTCTGGCCCGTGAAGTTGGCGCGCTGTACGACGCTCCGGTCACCCGTCCGGTGGTGATGAGCATTCCTGCAGTGCACGACGAAGTGCGCTCGGTAGAAGTGCTGGCGCCAGCCGCGTGCCCGCGTTATCTCGGGCGTGTCATCCGTAACGTTGATCTGTCCAAGCCGACGCCGCTGTGGATGGTTGAGCGTCTGCGTCGCGCTGATGTGCGTAGCATCGACGCTGCCGTCGACATCACCAACTACGTGATGCTTGAACTGGGTCAGCCACTGCACGCCTTCGATCTCGCCGAAATCAATGGCGGCATTCGTGTGCGCATGGCCGAGGAGGGCGAGAAGCTGGTGCTGCTCGACGGTCAGGAAGTCAGCCTGCGTAGCGATACGCTGGTGATTGCCGACCACACTCGCGCTCTGGCGATTGCCGGTGTGATGGGTGGCGAGCACAGCGGTGTTTCCGCGACCACTCGCGACGTGTTCCTTGAGTCCGCGTTCTTCGACCAGATCGCTGTCGCTGGCAAGGCTCGTTCCTATGGCCTGCACACCGATGCCTCGCACCGCTACGAGCGTGGCGTCGATTGGCAACTGGCCCGTGAAGCCATGGAGCGCGCCACCGGCCTGCTGTTGGAAATCACTGGCGGTGAAGCCGGCCCGATTATCGAGACCGTCAGCGAGCAACATCTGCCGTCGATCGCGCCGATCACTCTGCGTGCCCAGCGCATCGCTCAAATGCTCGGCATGGAAATGGATTCGGCACAGGTCGAGCGTCTGCTCAGCGGCCTGGGTCTTGGCATTACTGCCGATGGTGAAGGCCAGTGGCGCGTAGAAGTGCCAAGTCATCGCTTCGACATCAGCCTGGAAGTCGATCTGATCGAAGAACTGGCCCGTCTGTACGGCTACAACCGTCTGCCAGTTCGTTACCCGCAAGCGCGCCTTGCGCCGCAAGCCAAGGCTGAAGCGCGTAGCGACCTGCCGGAACTGCGCCGTCTGCTGGTGGCTCGTGGTTATCAGGAAGCGATCACTTACAGCTTCATCGATCCGCGTCAGTTCGAACTGTTCAACCCGGGCGTCGAGCCGCTGTTGCTGGCCAATCCGATCTCCAATGACATGGCGGCCATGCGTTCGTCGCTGTGGCCGGGTCTGGTCAAAGCGCTGCAACACAACCTCAATCGTCAGCAGGATCGCGTACGTCTGTTCGAAAGCGGTCTGCGTTTCGTCGGTCAGCTCGAAGGTCTGAAGCAGGAGCCAATGCTGTCCGGCGTGGTCTGCGGTAGCCGTCTGCCAGAAGGCTGGGCACAGGGTCGCGACACCGTCGATTTCTTCGACGTCAAAGCTGATGTGGAAGCAGTATTGGGTTTTGCCGGTGCACTGGATTCCTTCACTTTCACACCGGGCAAACACCCGGCGTTGCACCCGGGTCAAACCGCGCGCATCGAGCGGGAAGGGCGTGAAGTCGGCTTCATCGGTGCCATTCACCCTGAATTGTCGAAAGCTCTGGGTCTGGACCGTCCAGTCTTCGTTTTCGAGCTGGTTCTGGCTGAAGTGGCACTCGGTAAAATGCCGAAATTCCACGAGTTGTCGCGCTTTCCTGAAGTGCGTCGTGACCTTGCATTAATTGCACACAAAGACGTCGCGGCCTCGGCTGTACTGGACGTAATCCGTGAAAATGCAGGCGAATGGCTCACAGATCTCAGGCTGTTTGACGTGTATCAGGGTAAAGGCATTGATCCTGATAGAAAAAGCCTTGCAGTTGGCTTGACCTGGCAGCATCCATCGCGCACTCTTAATGACGATGAGGTGAATTCGACGACGCAAAATATCCTCACCTCGCTCGAACAAAGGTTGAACGCCACGTTAAGGAAGTGACGTATGGGGGCTTTGACGAAAGCTGAGATGGCGGAACGTCTGTATGAAGAGCTGGGCCTGAACAAGCGGGAAGCCAAGGAATTGGTAGAACTGTTTTTCGAGGAAATCAGGCACGCTCTTGAAGACAACGAGCAGGTCAAATTGTCCGGTTTCGGCAATTTCGACCTTCGGGACAAACGCCAGCGGCCTGGCCGCAACCCGAAAACGGGGGAAGAAATCCCGATCACGGCTCGCCGTGTGGTCACCTTTCGTCCAGGGCAGAAGTTGAAGGCCCGAGTTGAGGCTTATGCTGGAACCAAGTCATAACGACGAACTACCCGTCATCCCGGGCAAACGCTACTTCACCATTGGTGAAGTCAGCGAGCTGTGTGCCGTAAAGCCACACGTGCTGCGCTACTGGGAGCAGGAGTTTCCTCAACTCAACCCCGTCAAACGCCGCGGAAACCGCCGGTATTATCAGCGCCAGGACGTGCTGATGATCCGGCAGATCCGCGCGCTGCTTTACGATCAAGGTTTCACCATCGGCGGCGCACGTTTGCGTCTGTCCGGCGATGAAGCCAAAGACGACACTACCCAGTACAAGCAGATGATTCGGCAGATGATTGCCGAATTGGAAGACGTTCTGGTTGTTCTCAAGAAATAAAAAGCGGCGTTTGAATACTTCCAGTTTTCAAAAGCTTGCGCTATATTCTTGAGCGCTCTTCGAGGTGAAGAGCGAGTTGCAAGACCAGTCGGGGCGTAGCGCAGTCCGGTAGCGCACTAGCATGGGGTGCTAGGGGTCGAGTGTTCGAATCACTCCGTCCCGACCATAATTCCTGAGTAAAATCAGACATTTAAGCCGATCACTTGGATCGGCTTTTTTGTGCCTGCGCAAAACCCGCGCAAAACTACCCGGTGTTTTCGCTAATATTCATGTCTGGAACTGCCTCCGGCCAGACGATCTTCGCATGGTCCTTCTGATCGTATTTGGTCATGCTCGCGCTTGCGTGGCAGCCGCTTACTGATACCTTGTTCGCCATCTTTACAGGCTGATCCGGCGCTGCCATCGCGCGGTGCCCTTTGGTCGCTGTATTTTCAGGTTGGAATTGCAAAGGATTTTTTTCTCATCATGACGATGGCCAACAGCGACAGCGTGCTCGATTTCTGGCACAGCATTGAGTTTTTCAACTCTTACGATCTAGATAACAGCCTTGATGAGGCGCGTGCTTCGCGCAGTGTGGAGCTGGTCAGTGCGGCCACTCTGGCCGAGGGGATGTGGGAAAAGCAGCTTGAGCGTCGTCGTGTGCTCTATCTGCTGCCGTTCGATGTGTCCCATGTCACGCTCTTGATAGAACAATATGTTCAAGGCCCAGAGGCCAGCGAAATCAACCGCGTGCGTGACACTGAGATGGCGTCCGCCGGCCTGACCTGTTACGCCAGACTTACGCTGGACCCAAGTGGTAAGCCGGACTTCCAGGGTATGAGCGTTTCCGCGCTGCCCTGGGCGCTGGGCAGGTTGATCGAACATGACCTCGGCGCATTGTGCGCGGTAGATTTCGAAGGCAGCGTGCACGCGCTGAAGCGCGGTTTGGCAGATGATTGGTCGCAATGCCAAGGCAACATGTCGGGGCCTGAACTGATCGATCTGATCGTCACACGTTTGCAGCAATGGGCCATCTTCGACTCGCCGCATTCGGATCTGGCTTACATGGATATCTGGCCGCTGCCCAAGGGTCGAAAAGTGCCAGCGGCAATAGAACCTGCCGAGCCAGAGTCCGAAAGCACGGCCGAACAGGTGCCAGTCGATGACTTGCCGATTCTCAACAGCTTTTATGTGCATGACCTCGCTCAAGCCAAACGCCTGTTGAACAGCGACCGTCCGCCACTCGCCTTGAAGGCTTACCTGGCGCTGGCGGATCGGCAGAAAACCGACCTTGACTCTGAAATAGGACAAGAGGCGATCCGCGTGGCGTTGCAGCCGGAAAAAGGCATCAATGGGCGCTGGCCTTCCGAAAGCCAACACATTCAGTCACTGATGCAGCAGTTCGCGTTGAACAGCATGCGCGACATGCCTGTCGGCGAGGTGCTCGCTGTCAACGGGCCGCCGGGCACCGGCAAAACCACATTGCTGCGTGATCTGATCGCGCATTTGGTGGTCGAGCGGGCCGACGTGTTGTCACGCTTGGCGCGGGCCGAAGATGGCCTGAGTGGTCAGAGCATCACGGCGATTTTCAACAAAAAAAGTTACAAGATTCCGCTGTTGTCCGAGGCACTGACCGGCTTTGAAATGGTGGTTGCCTCTACCAACAATGGTGCAGTGGAAAACCTGTCGCTCGAGTTGCCACAGCTCAAGGGGATTGATGCACGCTTTTCCAGTTGGGGTTACTTCAAAGAGGTAGCAACCCGTTACGCAGGGGCTCACGACACTAAAGCCTGGAAAGCTCCCGAACCCGTTTGGGGGTTGGTGTCGGCCGCGCTGGGCAAGAAAAGCAACCGTAGGCGCTTCCGCGATATTTTTGTCAATCGCGCGGTAACACCTACGGATAAACCGGGTGACAGGTTTCTGAATACTGACAAGGTGGATCTGCCCGCTTGGGAAAAGGTCGGTGCCATGACTTATCGGCACTACAAGTCCAGCTCAAGCACTCAGCGCCCCGATTTCAAAGGCGCCAGGCAGCGTTACATCAAGGCGCGAGAAGCTTATGACGAGCAACTTAAGCATTTGCAGACGCTCTCCACGCTCTATGAGCGGTTGCACCAGATGTTTCCTGCTATCAAGGCCATGTGGCCGGTCGCGCCCGCTCTGAGCCCAGAGAATCTTACCGAGCTGCTCGAAGGCTGCACGCGTTTGATCGGGCGTCTGAAAGACCGGCAGCAGGCGCTTGAGCGCAATCTCGGGCCGGCGCTTTTTCGCTGGTTGGCGCAATGGTTTCGCAAACCGCTCTACAAACAATGGATCGATACCTGTGCCGATGCCGACAAGGCACGAGAATTCGAGAGTGAGTTACGTGATCTGCCAGCGCTGATCAAAACCTGTGACGTGCAGCTTTGGGATGGTAAGCCGCTGGACAGCAAGGCCAACCAGTCGCGTGCCTTCTGGCAGGGCAGCACGTTCAACACGGTACGCAGCGATTTGTTCGTTGCTGCGATGACGCTGCACGAGGCGTTTTTCCTCGAAGTGGCGAACAATGATCTGATATTTGCCTTGACCGCCATTCTCGACCGTCCGCCACTGCAGAGCGCTAGACGAGCTGTGTGGCAGTGGATGTTCATGCTCACGCCTGTGGTGTCGAGTACCTTCGCCTCGATTCGTGCGCAGTTTGCCGGGCTTGAGGCAGAGGACCTTGGCTGGTTGATCATCGACGAAGCAGGGCAAGCCGCACCACAGGCTGCGGTGGGGGCAATCATGCGAGCCAAACGGGTCGTGGTGGTGGGTGATCCGTTGCAGATCGAGCCGGTGGTGACGCAATCGACGCGACTGCTCGACACGCTGGGCCAGCACTGGCTGGGCGACGGCCGTTCGCGCTACGCCATCGACAGTCACTCGGTACAAACCTTCGCCGACCGAGGTTACCGTGAGGGCGTCAAACACCCGCTGGACGAGGAAAAATACATCGGTATTCCATTGGTCATGCACCGTCGCTGTGATAACCCGATGTTCGACATTTCCAACCGTATAGCCTATGCGATGCGAATGCAGCATGCCAAAGAGTCGACCATTGCGGCTCACCCGGTGCTCGGTGTCAGTGCCTGGTGGAGCGTGGTCGGGGAGTCGGAGGACGGAACCAAGTACATCGAGGCCCAAGGGCAACGATTGCTTGGCGAGTTGGTTCGGCTCTATCAATCAGTCGTCAAGGAAGGTGCCGCGTCGCTACCTCTCGTGTTCATTATTACGCCGTTTAGGGAAGTGAAGGCGGGGCTGGTGCGTCTGTTGGGAGATCCGCACACCTGGGCCGCGAAGTTGCCTGCTGACGTAAAGGTACCGGCCAATCTCGCGACATGGGTACGCACTTGCATTGGCACGGTACACACGTTCCAAGGCAAGGAAGCCGATATCGTGTTCTTTGTGCTGGGATGCGACTCGAGTCGTATGGGCGCTATCGACTGGGCCTCATCGAGTCCGAATTTGTTGAACGTCGCAGTGACCCGAGCGAAGAAGCATCTGTACATCGTAGGCGATCAGGCACTGTGGGGCGGGCAGCCGCATTTTGACGTTGCTTTGGATTTCCTGACCAAGGCAAAGGCCAGCCAGCAGGTAGTGGTGCCCGAGACTTTTTCAGGGGCTGCTCAGTCAACTGGAAGCACAGCCTGACGAAGGCCAAAGTTTGTAGCTGTTTCGATGTTTGCAGGGGGAAGGCGCTTCATTCTTCCCCTAGTCCAGCGGCCCTAATACCTGCCGATAGTGCTCCTCCCCCTGAGGAGTCACTCGGGTCAGGCGAATCTCCAGACCTGGCGGGTCTTCGATGCGGTTACCACTGAGTTGGCGCCAACCCATATCCGGTTCCCAGACGCGCACTTGCAGATCACTGATGCTGTCGAGCACGGCCACGCCTTCCTTGGGGGCGGGCAGGGGATAGCGATCCCTGGCCGGAGCAGCGGCGCGATACAGGGTTTGACCTTTCAGCCACCAGCGAACGCGCTGCAGACCGGCCTGCTGCGCTGCTGCACTGCGGATCACGTCGAGGCGGAAAGTCTGATTGTCAGCGCTGCGCACAGTGATAGCGCCCGGCCCGGCAGGTGGCCCATCGTCGTTGTTCGTCAGGTCAGGTTCGCGCAGTTCGATGCTGACGCGCAGGGCGATATCCCGTTCCAGTTGATGCAACGTGCGCAACAGCTCTTCGGTTTGTGCCGTGCTGGCCTGCAAGTGAGTATCGGCGCGGGTCACGCTGTCCAGTCCGCGCCAGGCGATCAGACTGACGATCGCCATCAGCATGATCGCGACCATGACTTCGATCAGCGTGAAACCTGCTTGACGGTTACTCATGGCTGGTTTGCCAAGTGTAATTTTCCGGTCGCCGTGCGTTGCACGATGAGCTTGTTCTGGCCGTCCGAGAGCAGCAGTTGCAAGGGTGAATCAAACCACTCGGCATACAACACAACCGGCCGTTTGGGCGTGACTCGTACGTTCAGTGATGGGGTTTCCCATGTGCGAGGATGCAGTTGCGGATCGGCAATAAAGTGATCGAAACCGATGCCCTGTTCATTGCGACGGCTAAAGCGAAAGCCGTGCTTGTCCGCCAGCCAAGTGATCGGGCGACCATCGGCCAGAGCTTCGGCCTGGGCGATTTGCAGCAACTGGATCAAGCGATTGGCGTCCTTGCGCAGACTCTGCGCCGGGTCGGGTTTGATGCTCAGGCTGACGGCTGCACTGGCGATGCCGATGATGATCAGCACCACCATCAACTCGATGAGGGTGAAACCCTTTTGTCTGTCCTTGATCATGCTGCAACGTTCCTTCGTGGTGAATCTGTCCTGTCAGACCTGGATGCTCAGCCTGGGTAAAAAACCGTTGGTTGTCCTGTAGACTGCGACGCAGGACAACAGGGAGGTTTGGTCTTGGCATTCACTTTTCGTTTATCGGCTCCGCAACTTTTGCAGTCGGCGGCGTTGGTCGCTGCTTTGGCAGGAGGGTTGGTGTGGTCATCGCTTCTGCTGACGACGGCAGAGTCCCACGCCCCGATCGTGGCGCCACAGATAGTGGCTGCGCGCGTCGACACCACAGCTTTGCAGTGGTTTTCCAGCCAGCCTGCACCAATGGATATCAAGGTGTCCGGGGTGTTGGCTGGAGCGCGCGGCGCGGTAGCGATCCTCAGCCTCAACGACGGCCCGCCGCGCAGTTTTCTGGCGGGCGAGCGTCTAAGCCGGGGTGTGCGCTTGGTCGCTATAGAGGCGGATGCAGTGGTGATCGAGCGAGGTGCGCAACAGAGTCGATTGAAGATCAGCACGCTGCCAGACGCCCCGGCACTGCCTCGATTGACCCGCCCCTGAGCCCTCATAGGCGCTTTTCCAGCGGCTGGCCGAGCAGTGTTTCCAGGCGCGCCAAGGGCGGCGATTGAGTTTCGCGATCAGTCACCAGCAACCTCACGCGCAACAAACGGCCATCGCTAGTCGCAGTGATGGTTTGTTCGCAACGTAGCTGCAAGCGCCCCTGATCACACTCAAATACTTTCAATCCTGCGGAAAATCGTCCTTCCAGGCGCAGCTCGGCGAGCCGACTTTGCGCTGCCAGTAACGCGATCGAGCGATCACGCAACAACCCGTTACTCTGAGTCATCAGACCGGCGACGCGTACTGCCGCGGACATGGCCACAGCGATGATCGCCAAGGCCACCAGCACCTCGATCAGGGTAAAACCTCGCTCCTTGCGCATTGCTTCCATAGCAGACTCTGGGGGTGAAACAGGCCCGCAGAATAGCACTCGACTCTCGACCGATGTGCAGAAAAACAGTGCGTTATTCAGTGTTGTACGATGACTGGCTTTTGTTACACTGCGCGCCGAATTGTAATCAAGCCAAGGAAGGTCGAAATGGATTTCGCGCGCGTCAAATCTCAATCCGCAGGCCGACGCGGTCAGCAGGGTTTCACCCTGATCGAGATCATGGTGGTGGTGGTCATCCTCGGCATTCTTGCGGCGATGGTCGTGCCCAAAGTGCTTGATCGCCCCGATCAAGCCAGGGCGACTGCGGCGAAACAAGACATCGCCGGCCTGATGCAGGCACTCAAACTTTACCGTCTCGACCACGGCACTTACCCAAGCCTGAACCAAGGGCTCAAGGTGTTGGTGGAACGTCCGGCTGACGCTAAAAACAGCAACTGGCGTTCCTATCTGGAGCGCTTGCCCAATGACCCTTGGGGTCGTCCTTACAACTATCTGAATCCCGGCGCGAACGGCGAAGTCGACATCTTCTCGCTCGGTGCAGACGGACAGCCAGACGGCGACGGCGTGAACGCCGATATCGGTTCCTGGCAGCTCTAAGCGTCGCCATGAAATCGACGTCGCCGACAGCGGCGAAACAGCGCGGCATGGCGATAATCAGCGCTTTGCTGATTGCCGCCGTGGTCGCGGTGATTGCGGGCGGCATGCTCACCCGTCAGAGCGTTTTTACCCGTTCTCTTGAAGCTGAGCAGTCTCGTGTGCAGGGTGGTGCCGTGCTTTTGGCCGGACTGGAAATCAGCCGCCAATTGTTGAACGACGCCCGCCAGCAAGGCGCTCTGACCAGGCTCGATCAGCCATGGGCGCAACCTGTCAAAAGCAGCCTGGCGAACTCGCTGGGCGGTGCTTTTGAAGGGCATCTGGAAGACCAGCAAGGCAAGTTCAATCTGCGCAATTTAATGAGCAACGAGCGTGTCGATCTCGGTCAGTTGCGCAGCTTCGAAAGGCTCTGCGAAATGATCGGCATCGAGGCCAGCCTCGGTCAACGCATCAGCGAACGCGTCATTGCCGCTTACCCGAGAGTTGTGAGTTCGCCCACCTCCGGGCAAAGCACTGCCGTGACGGGTTTCGACAGCGGTCGAGCGACTTCGCCAAACGCCAGTCGTCGGCCGTTGCCCGCTACCAGGCCGATGTTGCGCAGTCTGGAGGACTTGCGTGATCTTCAAGGTATGAGCGATCAGGCGTTGGCCCGGTTGGATCAATTCGTGAGCATTGTTCCGGCCAAGACCTGGGTCAACGGCAACACGGCCAGCGCCGAGGTTCTGGCGGCGGTGGTGCCTGGGCTGTCGCTGTCACAAGCCAAGGCAATAGTGGTCGAGCGCGACCACGGCCAGTGGTTTATCAACCGGGGTGACTTCGTCAATCGTCTGCGCTTACCGCATCTGAAGGTCGACGGGCTCAACGTCGGGATCAGCAGTGAATGGTTCCTGCTGCGCGGGCACGCGCGTCGTGATCAGCGCCGCGTGAGCGTCGATGCGTTGCTGCATCGTCCCCAGAACGACATGCCCAAAGTGGTCTGGTCGAGGCTCGGAGTATGAGCCGCTTGCGAATTGCCTTGCCGCCGCTTGATCAATTGACGTCGCACACAGCGTTGCAATTTGCACGTCTGGATCACAGCGGTCGCGTCAGCCAGACCGGTGTCAGTACGTTGCTGCTGTTGGGGCAGGAATCTTCGTCGCCGGCGCTGGAGTGTTTTCTGCATCCCGTCGACAGCGTGCTCACCAGCCTGCCGTTGCCGCCGCTGTCGGCGGTGAAGATCGCCGCAGCAGTGGCCTGTGCGGCGCAGGCGCTGATACTCGGTGGCAGTGCGCACATGCACGTCGCCCACAGCGCTCGGGATGGCAATGGTCAGGTCTATCTGGCCTGGCTTCCCAAGGCTGTTCTGGCGCGTTTCGGTGAATTATTGAACCTGCATCACCTGAAGCTGCGGGGCCTCTACCCAGCGCCTTTTGCCTTGCCGGTACCACCGACCGGACAGATCAGCGCGAGCGTGCTGGATGAGCAATTGTTGCTGCGCCTCAGCAGCGAGCAGGCCTCGGTTGAGCCATTGGTTCAAGAGCGTCTGGAGGTGCTTTTAGCCAATGGCAGCGCTGTGCAATGGATCGGTGACGACACACCTGCGGCCGTGCTTGAGCAAAGGCCTGCGGATCAGCGCTGGTCTGGGGCTGCGCCAGGATGGGGGTTGCATGGCGGCGTCGGCAAGCCTGCCGGACCTACACCGGGTTGGGGCAGGGCTGCGATCTGTTGTGCCTTGGCGGTGGCTGTATGGGTTTTCGGTCTGAACCTTTACGCCGCTCGTGAAGCCAGCCAAGGCCAGCAACTCAAGGCACAGATGAGTCAGCGAGTGAAGCAGGCTTTCCCTGAGTTGCCGGTGATTCTCAACCCGTTGCAACAGGCCCGTCAGCAGTTGGCGGCGCGACAGAGTGGGGCGGCGACGGATACCCATGATGGTTTTGCCTACTTGGTACAGCACGCCGCAAGCACGATGTCTTTCATGGCTGGCACCGTTCAACGGCTGACATTCGATCAAGGCCGTTTGCAGTTGGAATTGGCCGCCGATACGACGCACTCGACAGCCGACGGCGCGATGACGGGGGCGCTCGATCAGGCAGGGCTGACGGCCGTGCGTGAAGGCAACGTCTGGACATTGAGTTCGCAAGTCGAGCCCGCTTCGGCTGACAGCGGCGCCAGTATGGATAACGACGATGAGTGAATGGTTGACGCTGTATCGA
>NZ_JAEKFI010000002.1 GCF_016650635.1 Pseudomonas sp. TH43 | reverse complement strand
TGGATCAGGCGCAGGGCGCTAAGGAAGCTTCATGAAGTGGTCAGGTTCCAATTGTGTACGTACGGCCGCGCCGTTTCTGTTGTTGGCGTTGAGCGCGTGCAGCAACACCACCACGCCGCAGAACCAGCCGCCGCTGCTGGTCGACAGTGAACTGGGACGTCCGCTGGCCAACACTCAGCGCAGCGGCGACGCGGTGCTTGACCGCGAGCGGGCTCAGGCGCAGGCAAGACCTGCGCCGAAGCAATTGCACAACATCAGCAAAAGTGCGCGCAGTGGGGCCGCCTCGTCGGGCATTGCCTTGCCGAGCAATCCTTTGGGCGATCAACCGGTGACGCTGAATTTCGTCGACGCCGATATTCAAGCGGTGGTGCGGGCACTGTCGCGTTCCACCGGGCAGCAGTTTCTCGTCGACCCTCGGGTGAAGGGCACGTTGACGCTGGTCTCGGAAGGTCAGGTGCCGGCGCGGCAGGCTTACGACATGCTGCTGGCGGCGTTGCGCATGCAGGGTTTCAGTGTGGTCGATGTCGGCGGTGTGGCGCAGGTGGTGCCGGAGGCGGATGCGAAGTTGCTCGGCGGGCCGATTTACAGTGCCGATAAGCCGGCGGGCAACGGCATGCTCACGCGCACGTTTCGTCTGCAATATGAGAACGCGGTGAACCTGATTCCGGTGCTGCGGCCGATCGTTTCGCCGAACAATCCGATCAACGCGTATCCGGGCAACAACACCATCGTCATCACCGATTACGCCGAGAACCTGACCCGCGTGGCGCAGTTGATCGCGAGCATTGATTCGCCGAGCGCGATTGACACGGATGTGGTGCAGATCCAGAACGGTATCGCTGCCGACATTGCGCCGATGGTGGCTGAATTGCTGGATGCGCCGGGCAATGATCCGACGCAGAAAATTGCGGTGATTGGTGATCCGCGCTCCAACACCATCATCATTCGTGCGGGCAGCCCGGAGCGCACGGAGCTGGCGCGTAATCTGATCTACAAACTCGATAACGCGCAGAGCAATCCGAGCAATTTGCATGTGGTGTATTTGCGTAATGCGCAGGCGGCGAAACTGGCGCAGGCATTGCGTGGGTTGCTCACGGGTGAGAGTGATAGCGGCAGCAGCGACAATGCGCGTTCGGTGCTCAGTGCGATGGGCAGCAACACCAGCGGCTCCATTGGTCAAAGTGGCCAGAGCGGCACGCAAACCAGCGGCACAACTTCGACCACGTCCGGCAGCGGCAGCACTGGTGGTAGTTACGCGCAGGGCAGCACCGGCAGCGGCGGCGCGCAGAGTAGCGAACAGAACGTTGCGTTCAGCGCTGGCGGTGTGACCATTCAGGCCGACGCCACCACCAACACCTTGCTGATTTCCGCGCCGGAGCCGTTGTATCGCAACCTGCGTGAAGTCATCGATCTGCTCGACCAACGCCGTGCACAAGTGGTGATCGAAAGCCTGATCGTCGAGGTCGGCGAGGACGATGCCAGCGAATTCGGCGTGCAATGGCAGACCGGTAATCTGGGCGGTAAAGGCGTGATCGGCGGGGCGAATCTCGGCGGCTCGGGGATCAACCTCAACGGCAAGACCAGCCTCGATGTACTGCCGCAGGGTTTGAACCTGGGTTACGTCAACGGCACGGTGGACATCCCCGGTATCGGCAAGATTCTGGATTTGAAAGTGCTGGCCCGCGCCCTGAAGAGCAAGGGCGGCACCAATGTGTTGTCGACGCCTAATCTGCTGACGCTGGACAACGAGGCGGCGAGTATTTTTGTGGGCCAGACTATCCCGTTTGTCAGCGGCAGTTATGTGACTGGCGGCGGGGGCACCAGCAATAACCCGTTCCAGACGGTGACCCGTGAAGAGGTCGGTTTGAAGCTCAATGTGCGCCCGCAGATTTCCGAGGGCGGCACGGTGAAGCTCGACATTTATCAGGAAGTCAGCAGCATTGATGAGCGTGCGTCGGCCAGTTCGACGTCGGCGGGGATTGTGACCAACAAGCGGGCGATTGATACCAGCATTCTGCTCGATGACGGCCAGATCATGGTGCTTGGTGGTTTGCTGCAGGACGGTTACAGCCAGAGCAACGATGCGGTGCCGTGGTTGTCGACCATTCCGGGGATCGGCGCGCTGTTTCGCAACGAGCGCCGGGCGATCACCAAGACCAATTTGATGGTGTTTCTGCGCCCGTACATCATTCGCGACAGCGAAGCGGGGCGCAGCATTACCCTTAATCGCTACGACTTCATGCGCCGCGCCCAAGGTGGTTTGCAGCCGGAACGCAGCTGGGCGATGCCGGACATGCAGGCGCCGCAATTGCCGAGTGCTGCGCAGGGTGTGCCGGCGGTGGTGCCATCCTCGGGGCCACGCGCCACGATAAAAGCGGTGCCGATCCAGCCGGGGTCCTCATTATGAAACCGGTTCTGCCTAGGAGTGATACCCCTGTGGCGAGGGGATTTATCCCCGTTGGGCAGCGAAGCAGCCCCAAAACCTGCAACCCCATTTCTCCAGGCATACCGAGTGTTTTGGGTTTGCGACTGCTGCGCAGCCGAGCGGGGATAAATCCCCTCGCCACAGGACATCTCATTGCCACAGCCGACGGCGGCGCAGGGTGTGCCGGCGGTGGTGCCATCCTCGGGGCCACGCGCCACGATCAAAGCCGTGCCGATCCAGCCGGGGGCCTCATTATGAAACCGGTTTTGCATCGGAGTGATACACCTGTGGAGAGGGGATTTATCCCCGTTGGGCAGCGAAGCAGCCCCAAAACCTGCAACCCCATTTCTCCAGGCATACCGAGTGTTTTGGGTTTACGGCTGCTGCGCAGCCGAGCGGGGATAAATCCCCTCGCCACAGGAAATCTCATTGCCACTGCCGGCGGTGGTGCCATCCTCGGGGCCACGCGCCACGATCAAAGCGGTGCCGATCCAGCCGGGGTCCTCATGATGAAACCGGTTCTGCATAGGAGTGATACTCCTGTGGCGAGGGGATTTATCCCCGTTGGGCAGCGAAGCAGCCCCAAAACCTGCAACCCCATTTTTCCAGGCATACCGAGTGTTTTGGGTTTACGACTGCTGCGCAGCCGAGCGGGGATAAATCCCCTCGCCACAGGAAATCTCATTGCCACAGAGAACTCGGGGGACTGCGAAAGATGAGTGCGTTGCCTTACGCCTGGGCCAAGGCGCAGCGGGTGTTGTTGTGCGATGGGGTGATGACGGTGTGCCCGTCGACGCCGGGCTGGGCGATCAGTGAGGCGCGGCGTCAGTTCGGTGAGGCGCGGATCGAGCGCGTGCGCGATGACGAACTCGACGGCTTGCTCGCCAGCGCTTACGCCGATACCGGCAGTGCGGCGGCGGTGGTCGGTGCGGCGGAAAACGAAGTTGATCTCGACCGCCTGATGCAAGACATGCCGGAAATCACCGACCTGCTCGACACCCAGGACGGCGCGCCGGTGATTCGCATGATCAACGCCTTGCTGACCCAAGCGGCGCGTGATGAGGCCAGTGACATTCATATCGAACCTTTCGAAACCCACTCAGTGGTGCGCTACCGCGTCGACGGCACGCTGCGCGACGTGGTCTCGCCGCGCAAGGCGCTGCACGGTGCGCTGGTGTCGCGGATCAAGATCATGGCGCAACTCGACATCGCCGAAAAACGCCTGCCGCAAGACGGCCGCATTGCCCTGCGCGTGGCCGGGCGGCCGATCGATATCCGCGTTTCCACGGTACCGACCGGGCATGGCGAAAGGGTGGTGATGCGTCTGCTCGACAAACAGGCCGGCCGTCTGCACCTGGAAACGCTAGGCATGGACGCGCAGGTGCTGGCGAAACTCGATCACCTGATCCGCCAGCCCCACGGCATCGTGTTGGTCACCGGGCCGACCGGCAGCGGCAAAACCACCAGCCTTTACGCCGCACTGGCGCGGCTCGATGCAAGCACCAGCAACATCCTCACCGTCGAGGATCCGGTGGAATACGACTTGCCGGGCATCAGTCAGATTCAGGTCAACGCCAAGATCGACATGACCTTCGCCCTGGCGCTGCGGGCGATCCTGCGCCAGGACCCGGACATCATCATGATCGGTGAAATTCGCGATCTCGAAACCGCACAAATCGCCGTGCAAGCCTCGCTGACCGGCCACCTGGTGCTGGCGACCTTGCACACCAACGACGCAGTGTCGGCGGTGAACCGCTTGATCGACATGGGCGTCGAGCCGTTTCTGCTGGCCTCGTCGATGCTAGGCGTTTTGGCACAGCGTCTGGTGCGACGCCTGTGCAATCAGTGCAAGCAGGAGGACCCGGCGACACCGGGGACATGGCGCCCGGTCGGGTGCGCGGCTTGCAATCAGACCGGCTACAGCGGCCGCACCGGCATTCATGAATTGTTCTGCATCGACGACGACATCCGCACGCTGATCCACCAAGGGGCAGGGGAGCAGGCCTTGCGCGCATCAGCCGCGAAAGCTGGGATGTTCAGCCTGCGTGAGGACGGTGAGCGCTGGATCCGCAGCGGCGCCACCGCCCCCGAAGAAATTCTGCGCGTGACACGGGACGCCTGATGAATCGCTATCGTTTTGAAGCTGCCGACGCGACCGGAAAAATCGAATCCGGGCACCTGGAAGCCGACAGTCAAACCGCTGCGTTCAGTGCCTTACGCGGTCGAGGACTGACGGCACTCATGGTGCAAAAGGAAAGCAATGTCGCCCAGCATGGCGGGGGCGGCATGTTCAGCGCACGCATGTCGGACAATGATCTGGCCTGGGCCACGCGGCAACTGGCGAGCCTGCTCGGCGCCAGTCTGCCGCTGGAGGCCGCATTGAGTGCCACGGTCGAGCAGGCCGAAAAAAAACACATCGCCCACACCCTCAGCGCCGTGCGTGCCGATGTTCGCAGCGGCATGCGGTTGGCGGAATCACTGGCCTCGCGACCACGGGATTTTCCCGAGATCTACCGCGCGCTGATTGCGGCCGGCGAGGAGTCCGGTGATCTCGCGCAGGTGATGGAGCGACTCGCCGATTACATCGAGGAGCGCAACAACCTGCGCGGCAAGATTCTCACCGCGTTTATCTATCCGGGTGTGGTCGGGTTGGTATCGATCGGCATTGTGATTTTCTTGCTCAGTTACGTGGTGCCGCAGGTGGTCAGCGCGTTTTCCCAGGCACGACAGGATCTGCCGGGGCTGACGCTGGCGATGCTCAATGCCAGTGATTTCATCCGCAGCTGGGGTTGGTTATGCGCCGCGTTAATGACCGGGGCGTTCTGGAGTTGGCGCCTGTATCTGCGCAATCCGGCGGCGCGTTTGAGTTGGCATCACCGAGTGTTGAAGTTGCCGCTTTTCGGTCGTTTCATTCTGGGCCTGAACACCGCCCGTTTCGCCTCGACGCTGGCGATTCTCGGCGGCGCCGGGGTGCCGTTATTAAGGGCACTGGAAGCCGCGCGGCAGACCTTGTCCAACGACCGCTTGAGACTGAGCGTCACGGAGGCCACAGCCAAGGTGCGCGAAGGTGTGAACCTGGCGGCTGCGTTGCGCGTGGAAAACGTGTTTCCGCCGGTGCTGATTCACTTGATCGCCAGTGGTGAAAAAACCGGGTCGTTACCGCCGATGCTGGAGCGTGCAGCGCAGACGTTGTCGCGTGATATCGAACGACGGGCGATGGGCATGACGGCATTGCTGGAGCCGCTGATGATTGTGGTGATGGGTGGGGTGGTGCTGGTGATTGTGATGGCGGTGTTGTTACCGATCATCGAGATCAACCAACTGGTCCAGTAGCAGATTTTGAGGGTGTCTGATTGGGCCTTATTGGGTTGATCCTGAAATCCGGACACAACCAAAACCCTGTTGGAGCTGCCACAGGCTGCGATCCTTTGATCCTGCTTTTAAAGATCAAAAGCAAAAGATCGCAGCCTTCGGCAGCTCCTGCATGAAAAAGCCCTCGTCACCGAGGGCTTCTCTATTTACGCGATGTAACCCTTCACTCAGATCTTGCCGGCGCCTGCCTTGGCTTTAACATCGGCGGCGACCTTGTCGGCATTCAGCGGGGTGTAGCTGTAAGGTGGAGTCCAGCCGATGCTCGAACTCCACGAGCAGCTCAGTGCGCTGCCATTGAGCGTCGAGCCTTGATCACGGTAGACGCTGCCACCGTAATCGCCGGCGATTTTGTCGCAACCACTGATACCGGTGATTTCGAAGGCGTTCTTCTCGGAGAAGATCTTCGAGTTTTTACCGACACCGTGCGCATAGCTGAACGGATAGACCTTATGGCTGGTGCTGCCCACGTGGTAGTTGTTGTACAGGTGCACCTGACCGAAGCGCACACGTGGAGCACGCGCCGAGATGTTTTCGAACAGGGTGTTGTGGATCGTCACCTTGAGCTTGCCATCATCGGTGGTGCGGCTGTCGCTGGAACCGATCAGGTTGTTCTTCTCGTGGGACTTGAATGCCGAGTACGAGATGGTCACGTAGTTGGCGCCGTTCTTGACGTCCAGAGCACCGTCGTGATGCTGCTTTGGTCGACCATTGGCGGTGCCGTTCTGGTCATCGGTGCGGCGGCCATCGGTAAAGGTCACATGGTCGACCCAGACGTTGTTGGCGCCCTCGATGGTCAGGCCATCGTATTCCGAGTTCCAGTTGCCGGCGCTGCCGTCATTCGCGTCCCAGATCGGCTCCGGATCCCATGGATTCTCGATGGTGAGGTTGCGGATGATCACGTCGTTTTCTTTCGCGTAGAAGAAGCCCTCGCGGATCTCTGCATTGCTGCTGATGCCAACGATGGTGGTTTTGCCCAGAATGTCCAGGCGACCACGCTTCTTCATGTCGGCAGTCGTCGTATAAGCTTTGCCTTCGCTGACGTCGATAATCCCGCTGATCTTGATGATCCGGCCATTGCTTCCAGCACTGGCGCTGAGGGCAGCTTTCAGTTCAGCGGCATTTTTTACGGTGTAGATATCGTTGGCCGCAGCTCTGGAGCCGCCCTTGGTGCCGCCGTTTTGCGTCGCCCAGCCAGTCGTGGCAACATCCAGCCAGATATCGGCTGCATGGGCCGGCACGCTGGCCAACAAAAGCGAACCGACGATGGCGCTGGCGAGTTTGCTGGCAGTGAAGGTTGAAGGTTTAGTCATGAGTAATCAGATCCTTGATTAACTTGAGTTGTTTAACGCGCAGCAGGCCTGCGCGTTTCTCGAGCGGACGTCCTTATCGCCATTGCAGCGAATCGAACGTCCGCTACATGCGAAATACTATCATCGAACATATGCGTTGTCGTACAACTGAATGGGCTATGATGAGCACTTATTGGCAATTTCGAGAAATTTGTTCCTGATGGACAAACACTACGTCCAACCGAGTGTTCGCCGAAGACATCGAAGTCTGGCGGAGGAGTTGGTCACTGAACTTTCCCGGCGCATTTGCAGCAGTGAGCTGGCGCGCGGGACAAAATTGCCGACCGAGTCTCAAGTCATGGAGGAGCATGGGGTCAGTCGTACTGTCGTACGTGAGGCGATTTCCCGTTTGCAGGCAGCAGGCCTGGTGGAGACCCGGCACGGCATCGGCACGTTTGTCCGAGACATTCCTAGCCCGAGCGGTTTTCGCATCGATCCGGACAGCATTGTCACATTAGCGGATGTACTGGCGGTGCTTGAGTTGCGCATCAGCCTGGAGGTCGAAGCTGCCGGTCTGGCCTGTGCGCGTCGCACCGATGAGCAGTTGCAACTGATGCGCGACTCGCTGGATGCGCTCAATTCTCGGGCGGTCAGTGTCGATTACGCGGTGTCTGCCGACTTTCAGTTTCACCAGCAAATCGCGTTGGCTACAGGTAACCGCTATTTCACCGACATCATGCTGCACCTTGGGGTCAGCATTCTTCCGCGCACGCGGCTGCATTCCAAGCGTGTGGTCAACGACAATAAAGAGCCCTATCTGGAGCGTTTAAGCCGCGAGCACGAAGACATCTACAAGGCGATTGTTCGCCGCGATGCCGATGCTGCGCGCGCGGCGATGCGCCTGCATTTATCCAACAGCCGCGAGCGGATGCGCCGCGCGTATGAGGCCGCCGCCGTCGAGGCGTTGAACGCTTGATGGCAGGCCTCAGGCCCGCGCCATGGGTTCGGGCAGCCCCGTGACGCCTGGATTCAAGGCGAAGACTCCACCCGCTAGAGGCTGGTCGCTGAGATCGATGCCTTGAGGGCGAATCGAGGTGACAAACAGCGTGTCGAGGCGGTCGCCGCCAAACGCGCACATCGTCGGCTTCTTCACCGGCAGCGGCAATGAGCGATCAAGCTTTCCTTCAGGGGTAAAGCGCAGAACCTGCCCTGAATCAATCGCGCAGATCCAGTAACACCCTTCAGAATCGACCGCCGCGCCGTCCGGCCGTCCCGGATGATTATTCATGTCGACGAAGGCGCGACGGTGGTGTGGCGTGCCGCTGTCGATGTCGTAGTCGAAGGCCCAGATGTGCTGTTGCGTCGGGTGCGAGTCGGACAAGTACATCGTCCGGCCATCCGGGCTGAACGCCAGTCCATTGGGTACCACCAGCCCTTCGATTTGCGCGGCAAGCCGATCGACGATGCCTTCGGATTTCGGATCATATCTATACAGTGCACCGACCGCGTCTGCGCCCATGTGGGTTTGCATCGTGCTGACCCAGAAGCGTCCCTGACGATCGCAACGGCCATCGTTAAAACGCATCGGCGCGCTGGCGTGCTCGACTCCGGCGAGCTTTTCCGCACTCAAGTGACCATCGGCCTGTGGCAGCAATTTGAACAGACCGGTTTCCTGCGCGCCGATCCAGTGCCCCGCCGAGCTGCGGACAATGCACGCGAGCATTTCGTCCGCCTGCCAACTGTCGGTCTTGCCGTCAGTCTGCCAGCGGTGCAACCTGCCGGCGGGAATGTCCACCCAATAGAGGGCCTTTTCCGCCGCTTGCCAGACCGGGCTTTCGCCCGTTGCATTGCGTGCGTCGACGATCAGTTCGGCATTCATTGGCGGCGCGCCGCAAGGTCGTCGAATGGCCCGGCAGCGGTAAACGCTCCGCCTTGAAACAGGCTGTCGGGCGAGTCGGCGGCAGGCTTGGGTTGTTGTTCCATTTTCGCGCGGAAGGCTTCGGAACTGTCCTGAGGGGCAAAGCCCAGATGTGCTGCGTGGCGATTGCTCCACCATTGATCGCGGTTGGCAGAAACACCATAAACCACGCTGTGCTTCACATCGTCGGCCAGCAGTGCGCGTGCGACCAGATGCTCAAGATCGGCATAGCTCAGCCACGTCGAGAGCATGCGTAGATTGCGTGGCTCGGGGAATGAGGAGCCGATGCGCAAACTCACCGTTTCGATGCCATAGCGGTGAAAGTAGAACGTCGCCATGTCCTCGCCGTAAGCTTTCGATAACGCGTAATAACCGTCCGGGCGACGCGGTGAATGGGCATCGATTTCGGCGTCTTGTGAATAAAACCCGGTGACATGGTTGGAGCTGGCAAACACGATCCGTTTGATCCCTTGCTGACGCGCCGCTTCATAAATGTGAAAGGTGCCGCGAATGTTTGCCTCGAGAATTTCTTCGAAAGGCCTCTCTACCGAAATCCCACCCAAATGGACAATGGCATCGACCCCTTCGACCAGGGCTGCCACGCCAGCCTTGTCGGCCAGATTGCAATTGATCACTTCGTCATGCTCGCCACGGCTCTCGGCCATCGGGCTGATGTCCGAGGAACGGACGATTTCGGCATGCGCCTGCAGGGTTTCTCTGAGTATCTGACCCAGGCCACCGGCGGCGCCGGTCAGCAGAATGCGCTTAAAGGGTTTTTGCTGCGAGGTTTGCGTGGTCATGGTCAGGTCTTCCATTGCGCTGTGGTGAATGTCGGTTCAGGGAGAAATGCCGAGTTGACGAGCGATGCGCGCTCGGCAACTCGGCCTGGTGCGGGGCTTACATGAAGTTGTACTGAACCCCGAGACGCCAGCGCGCTTGGCGATCGGGGGAGGTGGAGTCGACTTTGACGTCGCCGACTTCCATGAACGGTGCCCATTGCTTGGTCAGCTTGTATTTGACGATCAGGTTCTGTTCGTAGTCGCTCTTCTTGTTGTCGTAGCGGATGTAGTCGGTCTTGAAATAGATGAACTGATACTCGTAAGCCCACTTGTTGGCTGGCGTGTAGCCGAGCCAGCCTTCGAAGCGGTGGGTGGTCTGGTCATCCTTGTAGTGATCGGGCATGTCTTTGTTGACCTGGTCGCGATCGAGTTTGCGCAGGTCCAGGCGATAGCGCGTCGCTACGTAAAAGGCGTCGTCGATTTTGTAGTTGTACTTGAGGCCGAACTTGTAGGCGGTCGCATCCTTGGAGCTGTCCATCTGGAACGCCGGGGTCAGCGTCGATTGCGCGCTGAGTTTGTAGTTGTAGCTGACCGTGAACTCATGGCCGTTGTTGACCATGTTGTCGTAGGCGACATCTTTGCGATCGCCGGCGGTGCGGTATTTCATTTCCGCTTCAAATCCCAGTCCACTGTCCAGTCGGTAGTTGAGTTTGACTCGATCAGCGTGGGCGCTGTCGTCTTCGGTGTACTGGTGGCGGTAGTTGATGCTGGCAGAGTCAGCGCTGGCGCAGAAAGGCAGGCTGAGGGTCGCAACAGTCACGAGCGTGCGTAGGGTGGTGTTCATACGGTCTTCTTTTTTTTGTTTTTGTTAGGGTCGTTTGACAAGGACTACGGGCACCCCGGTGTTGCGTCTGTATCTCATTTGAGGTGCAGATATAAGTTATCGTACGACAAGATGACTCGTCTACGTCATTTTGCTGCTTTTGAAACATCTAGACACATATATGGCCTATGAATAGGGCTCTAAAGCCAGTCGCGTTATTCAGCAGTTGTCTTTAAAAACGGAGGTTTGCTGGTTATTGGGTAGAGGAAGGCAAGAGAGCGAGCCGTGTTTTTGGGTCTTTTCAAGCGTTGTACGATGACCTATGATCGGCGACAACAGACGACACTCTTGTCACAAATCCAATAAGAAGGCTAAAGACGTCCATGAGAATCACAGCAGTCAACGTCCAGGTTTTTTCCTATCCCACTCGCCGCGCCGTCGACAGCGCAGGGCATGCCCATCCCGGTGATGTCACCCAGGCGCAAATGGCTTTGTTGCGCATCCAGACTGAAGACGGCAAGGAGGGTTATGCCTTCGGCGCGCCTGAGCTGATCCGTCCTTATGTGCTGGATGGTTTTGTGCGCAAAGTGCTGGTCGGGCAAAACGCCTTCGATCGCGAAAAGATCTGGCACGACCTCGCACACTGGCAGCGCGGCAGTGCCAGCCAGTTGACTGACCGTGCTCTGGCGTTGGTCGAGCAAGCCTTGTGGGACTGGGCGGGGCGCAAGCTCGGGCTGCCGGTGCACAAACTGATCGGCGGTTTCCGCGACAAGGTGCCGGCGTACGGTTCGACCATGTGCGGCGATGAGTTGCCGGGCGGTCTGGCCACGCCGGAAGACTACGGCCGGTTTGCCGAAACCCTGGTCGAGCGCGGCTACAAGGCGATCAAATTGCACACCTGGATGCCGCCGGTGTCGTTCGCGCCGAGCCCGCGCATTGACGTAAAAGCCTGTGCCGCGGTGCGCGAAGCGGTGGGGCCGGATATCGCCCTGATGCTCGATGGTTATCACTGGTACAGCCGCACCGAAGCGCTGTACATCGGCCGCGAGCTGGAAAAGCTCGACTTCGCCTGGTTCGAAGAGCCGATGATGGAAGAGTCCGCCGAATCCTATGCCTGGCTGGCGGGTCAGTTGGACATCCCGGTGCTGGGCCCGGAAACCCTGTCCGGCAAACACCTGAGCCGGGCCAGTTGGGTGAAGAACGATGTCTGCGACATCCTGCGTGCCGGTGTCGCTGGCGTGGGTGGGATTGCACCGTGCTTGAAGGTTGCGCACATGGCTGAATCGTTCGGCATGGATTGTGAAATCCACGGCAATGGTGCGGCGAATCTGGCGGTGGTCGGCGCGATCAAGAACTGCACCTGGTACGAACGTGGCTTGCTGCACCCGTATCTGGATTACGACGAAGTGCCGGCCTACCTGAAACGTCTGGTCGACCCGATGGACAGCGACGGTTTCGTGCATCTGTCCGACTTGCCAGGTCTGGGCGAAGAGATCGATTTCAACTTCATCGAGATGAATACGCTGAAAAGCTTCTGACGTGTAAGCGGGCTGCCCGGTACACGCCGGGCAGTCCGAGAGCCCTATAAATATAAGAAAGGCACTCTCGCTATGAGCATTCTTCCTTCGCTGTGGGCGCGGGTATTGGCGGCGACTCTGGTGGTCGGCGTGTTACCTGTGGCCTATGCCAAAACCCCGGCCGATCAACTGATCGTCGGCATGAGCATGATCAATCTGCTGTCCCTTGACCCGGCGGCAGCCACCGGTCTGGACGTGTCGGAGATCAATGCCAACCTCTATGACATGTTGCTGGTGCAGGATGTCGCTCAGCCGGATCGCCTGTTGCCGGCACTGGCTGAGCGCTGGCAGGTCAGTGATGACCGCAAGACCCTGACCTTCAACCTGCGCTCCGGCGTGCAGTTTCAGTCCGGCAATCCGTTGACTGCCGAAGACGTTGCCTGGTCGCTGCAACGGGTACTCAAGCTCAACCTCGCCTTGGCTTCCACCTGGAAGGCCTACGGTTTCACCGCCGAGAATGTCGAGCGTTCGATGCGTGCCACGGATGCCAATACCTTTGTCATCGAGCTGCCACGCCCGACTGACCCGATGCTGGTGCTCAACACGCTGGCGACGTCGCCCAGCGCATTTATTCTTGATCGCAAAAAAGTCCTCGAACACGAAAAAAACAATGACCTGGGCGCTGCCTGGCTGGTCACGCACGCGGCCGGTAGCGGCGCGTTTGTGCTCAATGACTGGCGCGCCAATGACGTGATACTGATGAGTCGTTTCGACGGCTATTGGGGAGGCCCGGCCAAGCTCAAGCGCATCGTCATGCGCAACATGACCGAGTCGCAGTCGTTGCGTCTGATGATTGAGCGCGGCGACCTCGACATCGCCAAAGGCATGTCCGCGCCGGACATCGAAGCCCTGCAAAAAAGCGACAAGGTGCGCACGCAAACCCTGCAGCGCGGCACGTTGTATTACGTCGCGCTGAGTGTGAAGCAGCCGATGTTCGCCGATGCGCGGGTGCGTAAAGCCGTGCGCTCATTGATCGACTATCAGGGCATCAACCAGACGGTCATGCCGCATTACGGCGTGCTCAATCAGCGGCCGATGCCGCTGGGTCTGGCTGCGCGTCTGCCCGATCCCGGTTACACGCTGAATGTCGAAGAGGCGAAAAAACTCCTCGCCGAAGCCGGTTACCCCAACGGTTTCAAAACCAGCATCCGCGTGCTGGCCGAGCCGCCGTTCATCAACATTGCCTCCAATCTGCAATCGACCCTGGCTCAGGCGGGGATCGAGGCCAGCATCATCACCGGCACCGGTAACCAGATCTACGGCGCCATGCGTGAACGCAGCTTCGACATCATCGTCGGGCGCGGCGGTGGCGGGGCGGAGCGTCATCCTCATTCGAGCCTGCGCACACTGGTGTACAACCCGGACAACCGCGACGAAGCCAAGCTGAGCAATTTTCAGGGCTGGCGCACGTCGTTCTACAGCCCCGAGTTGAACCAGTTGATCGAGAGCGCTGAGGTCGAGTCCGATGCCAACAAGCAACTCGCTCAGTACCAGCAGATTCAGCAGCAACTCGATCAACAGGTGGGCGCCATTCTGCCGGTCTCGCAGATGACCGATACGGTGCTGGTGTATGCCGACGTTGCTGATTTCAAAGGCCACACGGCAGCGACCACGCGCTACAAAGACGTCTACAAGAAGCGCTGAACACCGCGCGGGGTGAACCCCGCGCTTCGGCTGCAGCGGTGACCGATTTATCAGGAGCTCACTATGTTTGTTATGACTGCCTCTGCCATGGGAGCCCGCGCTTCCAATACCGCCCGGCGCGCGAGCACGGTGCTGGTGACCTTGCTCGGTCTGTTGGCGTTGACCTTTGTCATCGGCCGGGTCATGCCGCTTGATCCGGTGCTGGCGGTGGTCGGCCCGGACGCCGACAGTTCCACCTACGATCAGGTCTATCGGGCAATGGGTCTGGACAAGCCGATCTGGACTCAATTCGGTCTGTACCTCAACGACTTGCTGCACGGCAATTTCGGCAATGCGCTGCTGACCGGTCACCCGGTGCTCGACGACATCCGTCGGGTGTTCCCGGCAACCATCGAGCTGGCGACGCTGGCCATTCTGTTCGGCGTGCTGATCGGCTTGCCGCTGGGCGTGTGTGCGGCCAGCAATCAAGGGCGCCTCGGCGATCATGTGGCGCGGGTGATTACCTTGTTCGGTTACTCCACGCCGATCTTCTGGCTGGGCATGATGGGCTTGCTGGTGTTCTACGCCTGGCTCGGTTGGGCCGGCGGTGCCGGGCGCATTGATCTGGCTTATGACGGCATGGTGCCCGAGGTCACCGGCCTGTTGCTGATCGATACGAGCCTGGCGCGCGACTGGGAAGCCTTCGCCAGCGCCTTGCGCCACATCGTCCTGCCCGCGCTGATTCTCGGCCTCAATTCGGTGGCGTACATCAGCCGCATGACGCGCAGCTTCATGCTTGAGCAGCTGTCGCAGGAATACATCATCACCGCACGGGTCAAGGGCCTCTCGCGGCGCCAAGTGGTTTGGGGGCATGCCTTCCGTAACATTCTTGTGCAGTTGCTGACGGTGGTGGCGCTGGCCTACGGCTCGCTGCTCGAAGGTGCCGTGCTCATCGAAACGGTGTTTGCCTGGCCCGGTTTTGGCCAATACCTGACCAGCAGCCTGATGCTCGGTGACATGAACGCGGTGATGGGGTGCGTGCTGGTGATCGGATTGATTTTCGTCGCGCTCAACCTGATCAGTGATGCCTTGTACAAGGTCTTCGATCCACGCACCCGTTAACCCGCAACGCCGCAGCACTAAAAACTATAAAAAGAAGGATTCTTCAATGACGACTGCATTTACCAAACTGCATGCAAGCCTGTTGGCGGCGGTACTGGCGCTGGGGCCGATGACGCTGGCCAATGCCAAGACCCCGGCCGATCAGTTGATCGTCGGCATGAGCATGGTCAACCTGTTCTCCATCGACCCGGCCAATGCGCCTGGTCTGGATGCTTCCGGGGTCAACGCCAACCTGTACGACACGCTGGTCAAGCGTGATCAGGGCGACCCGGAAAAGCACCTGCCGCAACTGGCCGAGCGTTGGGAGATCAGCGAGGACGGCAAGCAGGTGACGTTTCATCTGCGTCAGGACGTGAAGTTTCATTCCGGCAATCCGCTGACCGCCGAAGATGTGGCCTGGTCGCTGTACCGAGTGATGAAGCTCAACTTCGGTTTGGCGACTACCTGGAAAGCCTACGGCTACAACGTCGACAACATTCAGTCGCTGATCCGCGCCAGTGATGCCCACACGCTGGTCATCGATCTGCCGCAAACCATGGATCCGCTGCTGTTGGTCGACTCGCTGGCGATTTCGCCGAGTGCGGTGGTGGTCGATAAAAAAACAGCATTGGCCCATGAGAAGAATGGCGACCTGGGTGCCGGCTGGCTGGTGACCAACGAGGCTGGCAGCGGCCCTTTCGTGCTGACCAAGTGGACGGCCAATGACTCGCTGTTGCTGACCCGTTTCGACGGCTACTGGGGTGGCGCGGCCAAGCTCAAACGTGTGGTGGTACGGCACATGACCGAATCGCAGTCGCTGCGTCTGATGCTCGAACGCGGTGATCTCGATATGGCCTACGGTATGGCTGCACCGGACATTCGAGCCATCGACGGCTCGGAGAAAATCCACGTTCAGTCGTTGCCGCGCGGCACTATGTATTACGTCGCGATGAGCATGAAACAGCCTGAATTTGCCAATCCCAAGGTGCGCGAAGCAGTGCGCAACCTGATTGACTACAAGGGCCTCGACGAACAGGTGATGCCGTATTACGGCAAGCTCAATCAGCAACCGATGCAACTGAGTCTGCAAGCGCGCCTGCCCGATCCGGGTTATCACATGGACGTGGCAAACGCGAAGAAACTGCTCGCCGAAGCGGGTTACCCCGAAGGTTTCAGCACCACCATCCGCACGCTGTCGGAGCCGCCCTTCATCGACATTGCTGCGCGTCTGCAAGCGACGCTCGCCGAAGGCGGGATCAAGGCCAATATCGTCACCGGCACCGGCAATCAGGTGTACGGCGCGATGCGTGCACGCAACTTCGAGATCATCGTCGCGCGTGGGGCCGAGCGTTATCCGCATCCGTATTTCAGCTTGCGCACTTTCGCCTACAACCCCAACAACAGCGATGACGCTGGTTTGCCTAACTTCCAGGGCTGGCGGGCCTCGTTCTTCAATCCGCAGCTCAACAGCCTGATCGATCAGGCCGGAGTCGAGCGCGACGCCAGTCAGCGGCTGAGCCTGTATCACCAGGCACAGAAACTCTATGACCAGCAGGTCGGCCCGATCCTGATGATTTCGCAGATGACCGACACCGTGGTCAGCGCCGCCGACGTCAAGGGTTTCGCTGGCGATGACGCCGAGGCGACGCGCTACCTGGGTGTTTACAAGCAACGCTGAATGCCGCCCGGTGCGCTTTCGGGCGCAGCGGCTGATCGTGAATTCAATCCGAGAACATGCCCATGATTGCCAACATGTCTTCTACCGATTCCAGTGCCAAACGGCGACTGGATCGCACCCCCGGATCCAGCTTCGACGCCTTCTGCAAGAGTGGCCTGAAAGTGCTGCGGCACTTGCTGCGCAACCCGATGACCCTCGCCGGATTGCTGGTGGCGATGGTGCTGGTGGTCGTGGCGATATTCGCGCCGTGGATCGCCACCCATGATCCGGTCGCGCAAAACCTCGCCAATGCGCTTCAGGCCCCTGGCGCCGCGCATTGGTTCGGCACCGACGAATACGGTCGGGACATCTTCAGCCGGCTGGTCTACGGCTCGCGCATCACCCTGTACATCATCACGCTGGTGACGGTGATTGTCGGCCCGATCGGCCTGTTTATCGGCACGGTCTCCGGTTATTACGGGGGGATTGTCGACACGGTGTTCATGCGCCTGACCGACATCTTCATTTCCTTCCCCAGCCTGGTGCTGGCGCTGGCGTTCATCGCAGCGTTGGGCCCGGGCCTGGAGCACGCGGTGGTGGCGATTGCGCTGACGTCGTGGCCGCCAATCGCACGTCTGGCGCGGGCGGAAACCCTGTCGCTGCGCAAAGCCGATTTCGTCGTGGCCGTCGAGCTGCAAGGTGCGTCTTCAGCGCGAATCATCCTGCGGCACATTGTGCCGATGTGCATGTCGTCGGTAATCATCCGCCTGACCATGAACATGGCCGGGATCATCCTCACCGCCGCCGCGTTGGGGTTTCTCGGTCTGGGCGCACAAGCGCCTTCACCGGAGTGGGGCGCGATGATTTCCACCGGCCGGCGCTACATGCTCGAGTGCTGGTGGCTGGTGGCAGTTCCAGGCGCCGCGATCATGTTGGTCAGCCTGGCTTTCAACCTGTTGGGCGACGGCCTGCGGGACATTCTTGATCCGCGCAGCGAGTAATCGGAGGCTGTATGTCTGCAATCAAATTGAACGTCGAAGGGCTCAATGTGCGCTTCGTCAGTGGTCAGAAAGAAACCCACGCCGTACGCGATGTGTCCTTCACTCTGGGGCGGGAAAAACTCGCCATTGTCGGTGAGTCGGGCTCCGGCAAATCAACGGTCGGCCGCAGTCTGCTCAAGTTGCATCCGCCCAGCGCGCGGATCACCGCCAAGGCCATGCAGTTCGGTGAAGTCGATCTGTTGTCGGCCGGGGAAAAGGTCATGCAGAAGATCCGCGGTCAGCGCATCTCGATGATCATGCAAGACCCGAAATACTCGCTGAACCCGGTGGTCAAGGTCGGCGAGCAGATTGCCGAGGCGTATCTGGCGCACCACAAGGCCAGCCGCAGCGAGGCCCGTGAGCGGGTGCTGGAGATGCTCGAAAAAGTGCACATCCGTGACCCGCAGCGGGTCTACAACCTGTATCCGCATGAAGTTTCCGGCGGCATGGGCCAGCGCATCATGATCGCGATGATGGTCATCACGCGGCCGCAAGTGATCATCGCCGATGAGCCGACCTCGGCCCTCGATGTCTCGGTGCGTCAGCAAGTGCTCAACGTGCTTGAGGAACTGGTCGAGCAGCAGGAAATGGGCCTGATTTTTGTCAGCCATGACCTCAACCTGGTGCGTAATTACTGTGATCGCGTGCTGGTGATGTACGCGGGCAGGGTGGTCGAGTCGCTCGCTGCCTGCGACCTGCAACACGCTCAACATCCCTATACCCGTGGCCTGCTGGCGGCATTGCCGAGCATGGACAATCGTCGCGAACGGTTGCCGGTGCTGCAACGCGACCCACAATGGCTGACTTGCTGAGGAACCGACCATGCCCATGATCCAAGCACACGCGCTGAACCTGAGTTTCGGCGCCGGCCCGGCCCTCAATCAGGTGCTGCACGACGTCAGCCTCAGCGTGGCTGACGGTGAATCCTTTGGTCTGGTGGGGGAGTCCGGTTCGGGCAAGACCACCGTGCTGCGCTGCCTGGCCGGGCAGTACCGGCATTGGACCGGCGAGCTGAGCATTGCCGGCGCGCCGCTGCAACACAAAATCCCCAAGGAGCATTTCCGCCACGTACAGATGGTTTTCCAGGATCCCTATGGATCACTCCACCCACGTCATACCGTCGATACCGCACTGCGTGAGCCGCTGATTATTCACGGCGTGCGCGACAAGGATGACCGGATCAACGAGATCCTGCTCAAGGTCGGTTTGAACGACAGTTTTCGCTTTCGATATCCGCACCAATTATCGGGTGGGCAGCGCCAGCGCGTGGCGATCGCCCGAGCGCTGATTCTTGAGCCGCGTGTGTTGCTGCTCGATGAGCCGACCTCGGCGCTGGATGTGTCGGTGCAGGCGGAAATCCTCAATCTGCTGGCGGATCTGCGCCGACGCGAGAAGCTCACGTATCTGATGGTCACGCATGACCTGGGTGTGGTGACGCATTTGTGTGACCGGGTGGCGGTGATGCAGCAAGGCAAAATCGTCGAGCTGCTCGACAGTCAGGCGCTCAGCCAGGATCTGGCAACCCACGCCTATACGCGAATGCTGGTGCAGGCCAGTCGTGATTTCAGTCAGGAATCGGAGCGCCAGCTCGCCGGTTAAGCGGATCAATTGTGGAGAATGCCTCATGCCCCATTGCCTTATCGATTGCCCCGAATCCCTGGCCAGGCGTGTCGGTGAAGCGACGCTGCTGGCCGCCGTACACGATGCCCTCGACGCTTTTGGCGTGTTCAAGCCTGGCGATATCAAAGTGCGGCTCAACCGCTTTGTTCACTATCGCTGCGGCGCGACACAAGACGATTTTGTCCACGTCGTCCTCTACCTGTTGGCCGGGCGTAGCGCTGAACAGCAGCGTTGCCTCGCCTCGGCGACCATCGCGGCGCTGCTGACATTGCTACCGGACGTCGAGGCGTTGTCGATGGATGTTCGGGAAATGCCGCGCGAGACGTTCGTCAACCGTAGCCAATACCTCGAAGAAGCCAGGTTATCGGCCTGAACAAGGAAAGATCATGCCTTATCAATATTCTGCTGTTGCGCAGCGTAAACACGCTCTGGCGCTTTCGTTGACTGCCGCGTTGGCGCTGGGTTGCAGCCTGCCGGCGTGGGCGCTCGATGCGCCGGCAAAACTGCAAGTGCCAACCCTGGCTTTCGATGATCAACAAATCATTCTGGTCTGGGAAAAGCCTGCCGACCATGCGCAGATCAAGGACTATCGGGTCTATGCCAACGGAACGTTGTTGGGCAGCAGCAACGCCAACAATGATCGGGTCTCGCCGGCCAAGCCTTACATCGACAAGTTCTACGAGCAGGACAGCGCGAACTTTCACTACCGCATCGGCATTCACAGCTACACCGCTCAAGGCCTGAAGCCTGATACGGCCTATCGATTCACCGTGCGTTCGGTCGGTGCTGATGGCAAAGAGTCCGCCGACAGTCCTGCGCTGGTGCAGCGTACGAGCAAGGTTGCAGCAGTGTTTGATGTGAGGAAGTACGGTGCCAAGGGTGACGGCAACGCCTTCGACACGCTGGCCATCCAGAATGCGATCGACGCCTGTACCGCCGGCTGCAAAGTGCTGCTGCCTAAAGGCGTCTACAAAAGCGGTGCGCTCTATCTGAAAAGCCACATGACCCTGGAGATCGCCGAAGGGGCAACACTGCTCGGTTCCGAGCGGGCCGAGGATTATCCGCTGGCGGGCTACATTCAATATCCGTACTCGACCACGGTACGTCCGGCCTCGCTGATCAACGCCTTGCCGCGTGATCCGCGACAGCATCAGTCGTTCGAGAACATTCGTATCGTCGGCAAGGGCACGATCGATGGCAACGGCTGGAAGCGCCGCGCCGATGTCGTCGACGAGCGCGGCCAAACATTGCCGTTTTACCTGCCCAGCGATAACACGCGCTACATGCAGGACGGCATTCTGGCCAAGGCGCAGGTCGAACAAGCAGTGGCGCGCGGGATGAACGTCAAGGATGCCTACGGGCAGATGCGTTCGTCGTTGATCACCTTGCGCAATGTGAAAAACGTCTTCTACGGCGGCTTCACGGTGGTCAATCCGGCGTATCACGGGATCATGAATCTGGAGACCGAGAACGTCGTGCTGGCCAACACCACGCACAAGACCTACGACGCCAACAACGGTGACGGCATCGAATTCGCCAACAGCAAAGGCGCGATGGTCTTCAATAACTTCTTCGATACCGGTGATGACTGCGTCAATTTTGCCGCGGGCACTGGCGCCGAGGCGGTGCATCAAAAGCCGCAGGAAGATGCCTGGATCTTCAACAACTACTTCCGCAAAGGTCACGGCATGGTAGTCGCCGGCAGCCATACCGGCGCCTGGATTCAGAACATTCTGGCTGAGGACAACGTCTCTGACGGCACTGATGCCGGTCTGCGGATGAAGAGCACCAACTTCATGGGCGGCGGGGCGCGTAACGTGATTTTCCGCGATTCGGCGATCCGTAATACGGTCAAGCAGGCGTTCATCTTTACCCTTGATTACAACGATCCAAACGCCAAGCTGGATTACCAGCGTTCGACCATTGCCGGGCAGTTTCGTGATATCCGCGTTGCCGATGTGAGTGTCGAGAATGCTCAAGGCAAGGCGATCGAGGTCAAGGGTGACAGCCAGAGTAATGCCTGGCATCAGGGCCTGGTCTTCGAGCGCGTTCGCTTCAGTGGCCCGGCCAAGGTGCAGATCGACGGGTTGAAGGATTCGACCTTCGACAGCGTGGTATTCAGCAATCATGGCGCTGTCAATCCGTGGCAGGTCACGGGCAGCGTCGGGTTGACGTTCAAAGACGTTGTGCCACCGCCCTTGTAGTCGTTGCTGATCGGCTCAGTCGCATCCTGCATCAAGGATGCGACTGCTCAAGGTTTCGCTTTTTTCAAATCGTTCGAGTCGCTTGAAGTGGCGGCATCCTTATCGGTTTCATGCGACTCGGCGCCGGAGTTCGAGCCGGATGCCTCTTCACCTTTCTTGCTGGCCTTTTCCTCGTTCGACTCCGACATGCCGCCCTGATTAATCCCGGGGATCGCGGTGGGCGGTGTCGTCGATTCCTCCGCTGAGCCGTCAGCAGCCAGGACAAGGTACGGGCAGGCTGCGAGCAGGCCGGCCAAGGTTATCGCTGCAATCTTGTTGTTCATCATTGCGTCTTCCGTGCGAGGGCATGTGCTGCATTGGAAGAACCGTGCGGGCGAAGGTGCCCGCTGTTGGACAGGCGGTATGTGGGCAGTCTCGCGATTACTCCGATTGGCTGATCTGGCCCCATTCGATGCCGAATCGTGCGAGGTATTTGCGTAACCGATCCGCATCGTTGGGCTGTGCCTTGGCTTGTCGCGAAACGCCAAACAGCTTTCTGCCGGCATCCGACAAGCTGTCTGCCTGCCGACAAACCTCAAGTACCGCCTTCAGTTGCAAGCGATCAAACAGGTCCATGTGCTCGCTATCTCCCGGCAAATCCCGGGAAATGCCGGTCGGCTGCGCCAGGCCCCACGCATAACGCAAGCGGTCGATCTCCTCCTGCACCTGCGCTTCATCAATCCGCCCGCTGTCGGCGAGTGTCGCCATGCGAGTGATCGACGCGGACAGTTCGCGAAAGTTGCCCAGCCATGCCGCTGCCGGCGAGCCGGCGAACGCCAGATAGCTGCGGCGTGCTTCAAGATTGAAGCGCACTAACTGTCCGTGCTCGCGGGCATGACGCTGCAGTTCGAAGTCGATGTTCGGTTCGATGTCTTCGCGACGGCCGGCAAGGCCCGGCAGATCGAACGTCCACAAGTTGATGCGTGCGTACAAATCTTCGCGAAACAAGCCTTCGGCGACACGGCTGCGCAAGTCGCGGTGAGTGCCGGCGATGATCAGGAAATCACTGTCGACCTCTTTGTCTGAACCCAGCGGGAAGAAGCGTTTTTCTTCAATCGCCTTGAGCAGCATGGCCTGTTCGTCCGCACCCAGTTCGCCGATTTCATCGAGAAACAGCATGCCGCCATCGGCGGCGCGCAACAGGCCGTCACGCGCATTCTGCGCGCCGGTAAAAGCGCCTTTGACATGACCAAACAGTGCCGACATCGCGCCATCGCCACGCAGGGTGGCGCAGTTGACTTCGACGAAGCGGCCCTGCATTTGATGGCGGCTGCGTTTGAGTTCAAAGATGCGTCGGGCCAGAAAAGATTTGCCGGCGCCGGTCGGGCCGATCAGCAACATCGGTGCTTTCGAACGCACGGCTACGCGCTCGATCTGTTCGATGGAGCGGTTGAACGCCGGGTTGCGTGTGGCGATGCCTGACTTCAAAAACTCCAGACCTTCCAAGCGCTTGTTTGCGAAGCGCGAGGCGATGCGGTCGTAGCGTGACAGGTCGAGGTCGATCAGCGCGTGAGTGCCAATGGCGTGATCGCTTTCGCTGGCGCGCTTGGCGGGGGAGGTCTGGATCAGTCGCGCCGGCAGGTAGCGTGCTTCGGTCAGCAGGAACCAGCAGATCTGTGCGACGTGGGTGCCGGTGGTGATGTGAACGAGGTAATCCTCGCGCTCGGTATCGAAGTCGTAGGTCGTGGTGAAGTCATGCAAGGCGCCGTAGACCTCTTCGAAATCCCACGGATTGCGCAGCGACATCGGGTGCAGGCGCACTTCGGTTTCCGGCGAAACCTGTTGGATGTCTGCGCGCACCCGTTCGGCGAGGCTGACATCGCGGGCGTCGATGCCGTGAATCAGCTCAAGCCGATTGATCAGCACGTCCGGTTGTTGGCACAGGCCAACGCTGGGCCGCCAATGGCTCCAGCGATTGGCGCCTTTGCCGACGCGATCGAGGGTGGCGCCGATAAAACCGATGGCAACAGTGCGTTTGCTGGACATGCTTATCTCAAAAGATAAAAGACGATATCCAATGATATGTTTTCTGCGTTGGGTTTGTCCTCGGTTAGACCGAAAGAAAACAGAAATAAAAATAAAAACGTTATAAATCAATAATTTAACAATAAATTTATTGAAAATTAAAAAGCTGGCACAGCGGCTGCAATACCTATCGCAACGAACAGGACAACCCAGCGAGACGCCAAGATGGCCAACTCAACACTCTTCAATACGCAATCGAATCACTTGCCAGCCTGCAACACCTTGAATGCCTCCGGCGCCTCGGCTTATGCCTACAGCCCCAAGCATCAACTGGCCCAACTGGCAGTGACCGGTTGCCTGAACCAGACCTTTTACGCCTCCGCTGAAAGCCAGCTGGATCAAGTGCTGAAGCTGGTGGCTGAGTTGGACAGTCGCTTCGTGGCGAAAGCCGCGATCTACGCTCGCAAGCAAGGCCACATGAAAGACATGCCAGCGCTGTTGCTGGCGGCATTGACTGCTCAGCGTTCGAGCCTGGTGCCAGAGGTTTTCGAGCAAGTGATCGACAGCGGCAAAATGCTGCGCAACTTTGTGCAGATCCTGCGCAGCGGTGCTACCGGGCGTAAATCCCTCGGTTCGCAACCCAAGCGTCTGGTGCAGAACTGGCTGAACAGCGCCACCGAACGTCAACTGTTGCAAGCGTCGATCGGCAATCAACCGTCGTTGGCGGACGTGGTGAAGATGGTTCACCCGAAACCTGCCGAAGCGTGGCGTGAAGCGTTCTTCGCCTGGTTGATTGGCAAACCGGTTGAGGTAAAGGCCTTGCCGCAATTGACGCGCGATTTGCTGGCGTTTCGCAGCGGCGCAAGTGATGAGGTGCCTGCGGTGCCGTTTCAGTTGCTCGGCAATGAAACACTGAGCAAGGAACAATGGGCGGCGCAAGCGCGCAACATGGGTTGGCAGGGGCTGCGCATCAACCTCAACACCTTGGCTCGCCACGGTGCGTTTGAAGTGCCGGGTTGCGTCGAATATGTAGCGGCGCGATTGGTCGATCCGCAAGAAGTCGCGAAGGCGCGAGTGTATCCATATCAGCTGTTGTCGGCGTATCGGATGATGGGTGAAGACATTCCGGCGCTGATACGCGAAGCGCTGCAGGATGCACTGGAGTTGTCATTGGCCAATGTGCCGAAGCTTGAAGGGGCGGTAGTGGTTTGCCCGGATGTTTCAGGCTCGATGGGTAGCCCGGCGACGGGTTATCGCCAAGGCGCGACGTCGGTAGTGCGTTGCATCGACGTAGCGGCGCTGGTTGCAGCAGCCGTGTTGCGCAAACAGCCGCAAGCACGGGTAATGCCGTTCGAGGTGAACGTGGTGGATATCCAGCTCAACCCGCGTGACAGCGTGATCAGCAATGCGCAGAAGCTCGCCGGGATTTTTGGCGGCGGCACCAACTGCTCGGCACCGCTGAAGAGATTGGCGGACAGCAAGGCCAGGGTCGATACGTTGATCATGGTTTCGGACAACGAGTCGTGGATCGATGCGCGGCGCCACGGTGCCAGCGAGACGATGCGCCAGTGGGAGCGAATCAAGCAGCTCAACCCGCAGGCGCGGCTGGTGTGCATCGATATCCAGCCAGGCCATGCAACGCAGGCGGCGGAGCGTGATGACATATTGAATGTCGGCGGTTTCAGCGATGCCGTGTTCGACGTGGTCGAGCAGTTCACCAGCGGCCACTACGGTGCGCAGCACTGGGTCGAGGCGATCGAAAGCGCTTTATGAATTGATTTATCACTGGCGCTGAATGCCGATGGGACTACATCCAGAACGTCTCATCAAACCCTTGTCAGCGCCAGTGACGGCACGAATGCCTGATGGCTGTACATCTGAAGTCCGGCTAACCCCGGAGCGCGGCAACGCGCAACAGTCATCAACTTTTGTCGTGCCACCCTTTTTGCAGTTATTGGCAGCGAATGCGACAGGTACTACATCGGAAAGCGGGTTCGACTCCCGCCCCGGCAACGGGGGCTCAACTGGCAGAGCCACAGTGCCTGTGTTTTTGTCGCTGCGACTTACGGTACAACGCCGAATCATCGGCCAAAAAATAAAGAACAGAGAAATGAAAGAACACACTTACCAACTGCTTGAAGTCGCCAACGGCAAACCGATCAAACTCTGGACCGAAGGCGTCCCGGTAGAGAACGAGGCGCGCGAGCAGTTGATGAACACGGCGAAGATGCCGTTCATCTTCAAACACCTGGCGGTCATGCCGGACGTGCATCTTGGCAAGGGCTCGACCATTGGCAGCGTGATCCCGACGGTGGGCGCGATCATTCCGGCGGCGGTCGGTGTCGACATCGGTTGCGGCATGATCGCCGCGCGTACGTCGCTGACCGCCGCCGACTTGCCGGACAACCTGCGCGCTCTGCGTTGCGCCATCGAACAAGCGGTGCCCCATGGCCGCAGCTCGACCCGTTCTCGACGTGACAAAGGCGCGTGGGACGAGATCCCGCAGCAGGCCGATCAGGCGTGGGCGGCGTTGCATCCGCGGTTCAAGTTGATCACCGACAAGTACCCGAAACTGTCCAACACCAACAACCGTGGGCACCTCGGCACCCTCGGCAGCGGCAACCACTTCATCGAAGTGTGCCTGGACGAAGCCAACCGGGTCTGGTTCATGTTGCACAGCGGGTCGCGCGGTGTCGGTAACGCCATCGGCAACCTGTTCATCCAGATGGCGCAGGCGGATATGCGCCAGCACATCGCCAACCTGCCGGATCGTGACCTGGCCTACTTCGAAGAAGGCAGCCAGCACTTTGATGACTACGTGGAAGCAGTGGGCTGGGCGCAGGATTTCGCCAAGCAGAACCGAGAGCTGATGATGCGCGCGGTGATTCAGGCGACACGGCAGATTATTCGCAAGCCGTTTGACGTGGCGTTGGAGGCGGTCAACTGCCACCACAACTACGTGCAGAAAGAGCGGCATTTTGGTGAAGAGGTGCTGGTCACCCGCAAAGGTGCGGTGTCGGCGAAGAAGGGTGAGTTGGGGATTATTCCCGGCTCTATGGGTGCGAAGAGTTTCATCGTTCGCGGTCTGGGCAACGAGGAGTCGTTCAGTTCCTGCAGCCACGGCGCCGGCCGCACCATGAGCCGCACCAAAGCGAAGAACACTTTCACCGTCGAGGATCAGATCCGCGCCACGGCCCACGTCGAGTGCCGCAAGGACGAAGCGGTGATCGACGAAATTCCGATGGCCTACAAGGACATCGACAAAGTCATGTACGCCCAGCGTGAGTTGGTGGAAGTGCTGCACACCTTGCGTCAGGTGGTGTGCGTCAAAGGATAAAAGGAAAGCAAGTCATGGATCTCGAAGAGCGTCATCCGCTGTGCGACACGATGCGCGCGCGGGTACTGGAAGAGCTGGCGCGTATAGAGCGCGAACGCAATGTCACGGTGTTGTATGCGTGTGAGTCCGGCAGTCGGGCCTGGGGTTTCGCCTCGACCGACAGCGATTACGACGTGCGGTTTGTCTATGTGGAAAAGCCCGAGTGGTTTGTTCAGGTCGATGCACCGCGTGATGTGATCGAACGTCCGCTGGACGATGAACTCGACGTCAGCGGCTGGGAGCTGCGCAAGACCCTCGGGTTGCTGCGCAAGTCCAATCCGACGTTGCTGGAGTGGCTCGATTCGCCGCTGGTTTATCGCAGCGAAAGCGCCCAGGTGGCGCAGCTGCGTGAACTCGCCGAGGCGTTCTACAGCCCACCCAGTGCGCGTAATCACTATTTGTCGATGGCGAAGAAGAACTTTCGCGGTTACCTGCAAGGCGAAACAGTGCGATTCAAGAGGTACTTCTACGTGCTGCGGCCGCTGCTGGCGGTGCGCTGGATCGACCAGGGTCGAGGCCGGCCACCGATGACCTTTGCCGACCTGCTGACCACGGTCGATGATCGTGCGCTGCTCGCTGAAGTCGACGAACTGCTGGCGCTTAAACGCAATGCCGATGAGAGCGCCTACGGGCCGCGTCGTCCGGCGCTGCACGGGTTCATCGCGGCTGAGCTTGAGCGCGAAGTGCCCACCTTACTCAGAACTCAGGAAGACTCGCGACGGCTGGATCAGTACCTCAGGGATACCGTCGGGCTGTACGCGTAAGGATTGTAATGAAACAGGAAGTGATAGAACTGGACGGCGCCATCGGTGGCGGCCAGGTGTTGCGCAGTGCCTTGAGCCTGTCGATGGTGACAGGCCGGGCGTTTCGCATTAAACAGATTCGTGCCAAGCGCAGCCGTCCGGGGTTGTTACGACAGCACCTGACGGCGGTGATGGCGGCGGCCGAGGTCTGCGCGGCAAAAGTCTGCGGTGCGCAGTTGGGTGCGCAAGCCTTGAGCTTCGAGCCCGGTGCCATTCGCGGTGGCGACTACCAGTTCGCCATTGGTACGGCCGGCAGTTGCACATTGGTCTTGCAGACCTTGTTGCCGGCATTGTTGCGGGCACCGCAGGCGAGTCGGGTAAGGATTACCGGTGGCACGCATAACCCATTGGCACCGCCGACGGACTTCCTCATGCGCAGTTGGTTGCCACTGCTGCGGCGCATGGGCGCTGATATTGAGCTGGAGTTGCTGCGGCACGGGTTTGTGCCGGCCGGTGGCGGTGAAATCGAGGCGAAGGTAGCGCCTTCGCGCCTGACTCGACTGGACCTTTGTGAGCGCGGCGCGGCGCTTTCGCAGCACGCCTCAGCGCTGACCGCCGGGCTCGCCCCGACGGTTGCCGAACGTGAGTTGAGCCAGGTGGCCAAGCGTTTAAGTCTGCCGCCTTCGGCGCTGCAACACGTCACGCTCGACCCGGCGCGCGGGCCAGGCAACGTATTGTTGCTGGAGTATGCATTCGAACAGGTCAGCGAAGTGTTCAGTTCGTTTGGCCAAGTGTCGTTGCGGGCGGAAAAGGTCGCCGATGCCGCGATCAATCAGGCCGCCGACTGGTTGCGCAGTGGTGCCGCCGTCGCCGAACACCTCGCCGATCAGTTGCTGCTGCCGATGGCGCTGGCCGGTGGCGGTTCGTTCACCACGCCGCGCATGACCGAGCACCTGCACAGCAATATCGCAGTGATCGAGCAGTTTTTGCCGGTACGTATCGATTGCCAGGAGGAGGGCGCGGATCGATTGCGGGTTGAGGTCAGGCCCCTCTGATCGTCATACAGGGACAGTGTTATTTCATCCGGAAATTACACTGTCCCTTTTTTATGCCTGAAAAAAACTCTCGAAAGGCGGCAAATTGCTGGCCCCCGACGTTAAGCTTCCCCGGCAAAATCGCCTTTTTTCAAAAGGTTAGGTTGGCTATATGCGGACGATTGCCATAACCGTTGCAACGCTTTCCCTGGCTGTCTTCGCTTCGGGAGTCGAAGCGAAAGAGTTGAGTAAAAGCCATCGCTTTGCCTGCATCTGGGGTTCGGACATTGCCGCCGGTGCTCAGCAATCCAAGCTATCGGGCATGTCGCTGTATGGCGCACGCAAGCAATTGCAGGTACGCAAATTCCAGCAGCCGTGGATGCGCATGACCGCGATGGGCATCACCGAACAAACCTACAACAGCACATCGAAGCTCAAGCCAGCAGCGGTCAAGCAGACGTATTACGAACAATGCGTGCGCCACGAATTGGCCCAACGCTAGAGTTGAAAGCCCAACCTTGATCGGTTGGGCTTTTTCATGCCTGAGGCAATCTCGGGGTCACTTGTCGGTATCGCAATTGACCATCCACGACACTCCAAAACGATCCACCAGCATGCCGAAACGTGCCGCCCAGAACGTCGCCTCCAGCGGCATGTCGACGCGGCCGTCCTGGGCCAGCGCGTTAAATACGCTTTCCGCTTCGGCGACGCTGTCGACGTTCAGCGAAATCGAGCAACCGCTCATGCCCTGTGTTGGGCGGTCGGGCGTGGTGTCCGAGGCCATGATCATCTGATCGCCAACTTTCAGGCAGGTATGGATGATCAACGCGTGATGCTCTTTCGGGACATGCTCAGCGGCAGGCGACTCACCGAAAGAGGTCATGGCCTCCAGTTCGCCGTTCAGGGCTTGCTGGTAAAACGTGAAGGCTTCTCGGCAGTCGCCGTTGAAGATCAGGTACGGGTTGATTTTCATGTCTTTGCTCCCGGCAGTAAGGCGCGGAGTGGCGGTTGTGCGCCTGGTTCCACGTTGGGTGGTTAAAACCTGGCAGAGTGCTGAACGTCGGCAAGGGTCGAGGTTTAATCGACGATAACGCGTTCGTCCTCATCATCGCCCAGGCAAATCGTCAGTTGCTGGCCCTGTTTATTGAAGGCGCAGTTGGGCAGCGAAACCTGCCAGGCGATTCTTATCGGCGCACCAATAAAGAGGATAGCGATCAGGCTCGCCACGACGGACTTTGCCACGAGCGCAGAGCGTGATGGCCGGCCTGTGGTCCTGAACCGTGAGCGCAGAAACAGGCCAAGGGTCAAAAAAATTGCGCCGGTCAGCATGGCGCTGCCGATTTCGCCGGGGCTGACGCTGTAGATTAGTTGATCCGCGTCGTCGGGGTAGTTGATTAGCGACCAGGCGCCAATGCCCAGGGTCAAGAGTCCTGCGCCGATGCAGGCATAAATCGATCCCGGCAAGCGCAGCAGCAGGGTCAGCAGCAATCCTGACGTGGCGACGAGCCAGCCAGCGTTGAACAATAGCCCGTTCATGCCGCCCATCAGGGTGCCGCCGACGTCGGTCGGTTTGAGCAGCACCCAGTCACAGAAAGCGATGTGCGCCAACAGCGCAAGCACAGCCAGCCAGCAAATCAGCTGATACATCCATAGGGCGTTGGGGCGCGAGAACACACTCAGTCCTTTTCGTGGTGTTTGACGCGCGGCAGTATGCCGAGGAACCCATCCGGTGTGAATTTCAATCGTGGTGCTGGAGTACCATGTCGCACTGTCATCACCTGCCGAGTTCAATGCCCCATGCCTGTTTTATCGCGCTTCACGTCCCTGTTCGACCAGGCACAGCGAGCCTTGCGCCTGGTCTGGGAGACATCACGCGGATTATTTTTGGGCCTGGTACTGGCGACGTTGATTGCCGGGTTGCTGCCGGCACTCGCGGCATGGTTGGGGCAGCGGATTGTCGATGCCGTGGTCGCAGCGATGCAGTTGCATGCGCAGAACGGCAGTGCGCCACTGTGGCCAGTGTTGCGTTACGTGTTGCTGGAAGCCGGGGTGTTGGCGATGTTGTCGGGAACACAACGAGCGCTCTCGGTGCAGCAGTCGCTGTTGCGCGTGCAGTTGGGCCAGAAGGTCAACACGCTGATTTTGCAGAAAGCGCAGACCCTGTCACTGGTGCAGTTCGAGAACTCCGAGTTCTACGACAAACTGGTGCGTGTACGTCGCGAGGCCTCGACCCGGCCATTGGCGCTGGTGATGAAGTCGCTGGGGTTGATTCAGAACCTGATCATGCTGATCAGCTTCGGTGTGCTGCTGGTGCACTTTTCACCGTGGGCACTGGTGCTGCTGGTGGTCGGTGCGTTGCCGGTGTTCTTTGCCGAAGCGCATTTTTCCGGTGATGCCTTTCGGCTGTTCACCCGCCGCGCGCCGGAGAGTCGGCAGCAGAGTTATATCGAGACCTTGCTGTCTCACGAAACTTATATCAAAGAGGTCAAGCTGTTCGGCTTTGCGCCGTTGTTGCTGCAACGCTACCGCGACACATTCGCCAGGCTGTATGCCGAAGACCGGCGCCTGACCTTGCGCCGTGATGGCTGGGGTTTCGGCCTCGGCCTGCTCGGCACCGCGGCTTTTTACGTGGCTTATGCGTGGGTGGTAATCGATGCCGTACACGGCAATATCAGCCTGGGCCAGATGACCATGTATCTGGTGCTGTTCAAGCAAGGCCAAAGCGCTGTGAGCAGCAGCCTGAGTGCGATCAGCGGCCTGTACGAAGACGGCCTCTACCTGACGAGTCTTTATGAATACTTGGCCGAGCCGGTGCTGGTCGATACCGGCCACCTGACCGTCGGCGCGCAACCGGGCGACGGTTTGCGTTTCGAAAACGTCGGTTTCCGTTATCCGGGTGCCAGTCGGTCGGCACTGGAAGGCATTGACCTGCATCTGCTGCCCGGCAACAGCATGGCGTTGGTCGGAGAGAACGGCTCAGGCAAAACCACGCTGATCAAGTTGCTGACCCGGCTCTATCGTCCAGATCAAGGGCGCATTCTGCTCGACGGCAGCGATTTGCAGGATTGGCAGGAAACCGCGTTACGGCGGCGTATCGGCGTGATTTTTCAGGATTACATCCGCTACCAGTTCAGCGTCGGTGAAAACATCGGCGTTGGCGATACCCTGGCGTTCAATGACCAACAACGCTGGAAAGAGGCAGCAGCCGAAGGCATGGCGGCGCCCTTCATCGAAGGGCTCGACAACGGTTACGCCACGCAGTTGGGGCGCTGGTTTGCCGGTGGCCAGGAGTTGTCCGGCGGGCAGTGGCAGAAGATTGCCTTGTCCCGGGCGTACATGCGCCGTGATGCCGACATTCTGATCCTTGATGAGCCGACGTCGGCCCTCGACCCGGCGGCGGAAGCGGCGGTGTTCGAGCATTTCAGCCAGCACACCAAGGGCCGCATGACCTTGCTGATCTCCCATCGCTTTTCCAGCGTACGCAATGCCGACCACATCATCGTGCTGCAACAAGGGCGGATTCTGGAGCAGGGTGGCCACGATGGGTTGATCGCTGCTGCCGGGCACTACGCGCAACTGTTCGATTTGCAGGCGCGCGGCTACCGTTAGGTTTCCCGCCCGCTGCGCACGGTCGCAGGCCCGGCCATACGCGGCGCGGGTCGGGTCTGCATCAAGGCATCAATCGCCTTGCGGTAATTCTGCCCGCCGAGCGCCATGCTGTTGTTGTGCGTGCCCCCCGGCACCAGCAGCAAGCGTTTGGGTTGTTGCGCGGCATTGAACAGTTGTTCGCTGAAACGCGGCGGTACGAAGGCGTCGGCCATCCCGTGCACCACCAACAGCGGCATATGGATCTCGGCGATCTTGTCGATCGAATCGAATTTCTGCGACAGCAACCAGCGCACCGGCAGCGAGGTGTTGGCCACGGAGGCAGCGACATCCGCCAGTGTGGTGAACGTCGATTCGATCACCAGACCGCGCACCGGAAGCGGTGTGTGATTGCGCGCGGCGTCCTGACCCAGCTCAGCCGCCAGATCGACTGCTACAGCCCCGCCTAAAGAGTGCCCGTAGATCAGGCGCTTGTTCGGGTCCGGCTGCAGCAGTTTGAAACGCTCCCACGCCACTCGCGCATCTTCGTAAACGCTGCTTTCCGAGGGCAGATCACCGTGGCTCTGGCCGAAGCCGCGATAGTCGATGGCCAGCACCGAATAACCTGCCGCGCGCAATTGCTCGATGCGAAACAACTGCCCAGTGAGGTTCCAGCGCACACCATGCAAGTACAGGATGGCCGGCGCATTGGCCTTTTCCGCGGGCCACCACCAGGCATGAATGTTTTGCCCGGCCTTGAAGCTCTTCGGTTGCAGGTCGAGCTCCTGCACGCTGCCGGGCAGGCCGTGAAACCAGCCCGCTGTGCCCGGTTCGATGCGAAACAGCAGTTTGCGTTCGGTGTGTTCCAGCACGGCACAACTCGTCGGCACGCCGATAATCAACGCGGCCATGCAGGCAAACGCCAGACGACGGCGGCGCAGACGAGTCATGAAGGACAGGAACATTAAACGTTTCACCATTGCGTGGACAAAGAACGCTTTTTACCAGAAGCCTTGGTCTGCGCGTGACATTTTCGACCACCGTGATCGGACAACGATTACAAAATGCTGCAACGGCTCAGTCCACCCGCAGGACGATTTTGCCGATATGGTCGCCGGCCTCCATGTGCGCATGGGCCTGCGCCACGTCGCTGAGCGAGTAGACCTTGTCGATCATCGGCAAGCAGCGCCCGGCAGCCAGCACCGGCCAAACGTGTTCGCGCAGTTGATCGGCAATCTCGGCTTTTTCCGCAGCGGTACGGGCGCGTAACAGCGACCCGGTGATGACCGCGCGTTTGGCCATCATCGCCAGCAGGTCAAAGTCATTGGCGCGGGCGCCGCCAAGGAAGCCGAGCATCACCACGCGACCGTCCATCGCCAGCGCGCTGACGTTACCGTTGAGGTAGGAGCCGCCCATGATGTCGAGGATCACATTCACGCCCTGACCAGCGGTTTTATCGGCGATCACCGCAGCAAAGTCGTTTTCGCGGTAGTTGATCGGCTGGCCACCGAGCTCGCTGATCGCTGCGCATTTCTCAGGGCTGCCAGCGGTGGCAAAGGCTTCGATGCCGAACTCGCGGCACAGCATCAGCGCGGTCGTGCCAATACCGCTGGTGCCGCCGTGGATCAGTGCACGTTGCCCACGGCTGGCGCCGCCGAGGCCGAACAGATTGGCCCAGACGGTAAAAAACGTTTCCGGGATGGCGGCCGCCCGCACCCAGTCGAGGCCCTCGGGGATCGGCAGGGTCTGGCCGGCCGGGACTGCGCAGTATTCGGCGTAACCGCCGCCATTGGTCAGCGCGCAGACCCTGTCGCCAACGGCAAATTGGCTGACACCAGCGCCGAGTGCGACGACCTCACCTGCGACCTCCAGCCCGGGAATCGGGTTCATGCCTGGCTTCATCGGGTACTTGCCGGCACGCTGCAAGGCGTCCGGGCGGTTGATGCCGGCGGCGTGTACGCGGATCAGGACTTCGCCGGCCGCCGCCACTGGCAGCGCCACGCGTCTGGCTTGCAGAACCACGGGGCCGCCGGGCTCGGTGATTTCGATTCGGGTCATTTCGTTGGGTAAGGACATTTCGGTTCCTCCTGGTAAAGGTTTGTGTAGATGGGAGTCGTGCATCGCTCGATAAATTCAGGTCGATGCTGTTAACCCTGTGGGAGCGAGCTTGCTCGCGAAGGCGCCACAACCGTCAGCGCTGTGTTTTCAGGCGAATGGCTATCGCGAGCAGGCTCACGCCTGCAAGGGTTTGTGTGTTTCCAGAAAATTGCCGCCTGCTCCAGTAACAGCGCCACCCCAATCGCGCCAGCCGCAATCACAAACAGCAACGCGTGATGGCCACCCGTGGCATTGAACAGCGCCGAATATGCAAATCCAGCCAGCGCCTGAAACGTGGCAAACGACACCGTGGCGCGGCTCCAGGCGAGTTGCTGGCGATGATGCTCCGGCAGCAGTTCATGCACCCGGGCCAGCGCCAGCGGGACGATGCCCGGCGGGAACGAGCCGAGAACCACCGCGAGCAACGCCAGCGCCAGAAAGGAGTGGGCAACAGCGAGCAAGCCTAGGGCAATCGCCTGCACCACCAGCACCAGCCGAATGCTCCTGCGCGCGCCAAAGCGGTCCGCCAGAAAGCCATAACTCACCGGCCCGACAATCGCGCCCAAGCCATACATCACCCACACCAGTGCCCCGACATGCGCGCCCGCGCCGAGCCCGCGCGCCACGTAATCGACCAGAAAGACCATGGCCGGCACCAGGCCGGCCGCCATGAATGCATATTGGCCAAACAACAGATAAACGCCGGGCGGTGTCGGCTGAGCCGCCGCGGCATCGTGAGTAACGTCCGCGTGGGCAAGGTCGGCCGGCCAGCCGAACCAGCTCAGCGCCGTCAGCAGCAGCGACAACGCGCCCAAGCCCAGCCAGGTGTCTTGCAAACCAAGGCTCAACAGCGGCGGCACCAGCGTGCCGGAGCCTGCGATACCGAGGCCGATACCCAGGAAGATCGCGCCACTGGCCAGGCCTTTGCGCGCCGCCGGCACATGCGGCAATACGGTCGCCGCGACCAACACCATGATCGCGCCGCCGGCGATCCCCGAGAGCAGCCGCCAGGCGAAGAACCAAATCACCGACAACGGAAACGCACAGGCAAAAAACGCCGCCGTCACCGCCAGCATCATTATGCGCAGCGCGGTTTTGTTGCTCAGTTGCCGCGCCAGCGGCCGGCCGAGCAGGGCGCCGATCAGATAACCGACCAGATTGGCCGCGCCGAGGTACACCACGTCATTGGCCGAAAACCACTGCGCCTGAATCAACGCGGGAATCAGCGGTGTGTAAGCAAACCGCGCCAGACCGATGCTGACCAGGCTGGCGCAGAGGCCGGCGAAGATCGGCAGCCAGAGCCCGGTGGGAGAGGATGTGCGCATGATAGCGATTCCAAGGAAGGTTTATGGCGCTCAGCATATCGGCTATCGTTGCTGCGATAACGCAGCGAATTGGCGGCGCAGTGATGCGTAATTGCATCATCAGGAGACGGTATGAATTGGGATGATGCACGGGTGTTTCTCGCTGTTTGTCGCGAGTCGACACTGCGCGGAGCCGCGCGGGTGCTGGGTGTGGATCAGGCAACGGTGGGGCGACGCGTCACTGCCCTGGAAAAGTCCTTGAGCGCGACGCTGTTCTTGCGCACCTCGGACGGCTACGCACTGACCGCGGTCGGCGAAGCGGCGCTGAAAGGTGTGGAGAAAATGGAGCATTCGGCACTGGAACTGGAGCGACAGATTCAGGGCCTGGATGACCGTCTCACCGGCAGCGTGCGCGTGAGCACCACCGATTCACTGGCCATCGACTTCCTGATTCCGGCAATTGCCCGTCTACATGAGCAGCACCCGGATGTGCGGGTGCTGCTGGATGCCTCCACGCAAATTCTCAGCTTGGCCAAGCGCGAGGCGGATATCGCCGTGCGCAACACCCGTCCGGACAATCCGGACCTGATCGCGCGACGGATCGCCCGTTGGCCGGTGGGGTTGTTCGCGTCGCAGGCCTACGTCGACGCCAAAGGTGTTCCGCCGCCGGGCTCAGCGTTCGAGGGCCATGATCTGGTGGTCTATCAGCCGTACTTGCAGGGCAACAAAGACCTGACGCTGGTTTCTGAACCGATAAATCGCGGGCGGATCGTTGCCGGGCTCGGTTCCAGCCTGTTGGTGCGCCGTGCGCTTGCGGCAGGCTTGGGTGTAGGAGAAATCCCCGCGTACATGGGCGAGCGCGATGGCCTGGTCAGGCTCTGGCCTGAACGAACGCGGCCGTTGCCCTATGAAGTGTGGCTGGTGACACACGCGGATTTGCGCCATACCGCGCGGGTGAGGGCGGTGATCGAGCAGATCGTCGACGTATTCGCATCGGAGAACAACTAAGCGAAAAAGCTGTTTTGGCGAGGCTACATCTTCTGACGAAACGGCCTACAGCAGAGGCAGAATCTGCCGGCTTGTCAGGTTTTGGCAAGGGTTCTATCGTTTCGACAGCTCAGTGAGCGGCGTATTGCTCGTACTGACGTGATGTACCCGTGATGTACCAGGGACGGTATCGGTAGACCCAGGAAGGTGTCGAATTGAAAACCATGCAATTCAATCAATCTCCAATCAGTGACCTCTCGAACAAAGGCCGGAATACCCAAGCCATGAACGCTATAAGTCGTGAAGAGTTCAACGCCAGGATCGAGACCATCGAAACAAGGATGGATGCTCGGGTGGACGCGGTGTCGACAAAAATTGATGCGTTTCTGTCGGCGCAGGCAGAGCGCGACAAGACTCAAGTCGAGCGAGAAAACACTCAGGTCGAACGAGAGAAAACTCAGGCGGAGCGAGACAAGCGCTACGACTTGATTGCTCAGGAGATACAAGGGCTTGCCAGAAGCGCTGAGGAAGCGGCCAGGCAAGGGGCTACAGTCAAGGCCAATGTCTGGGCGGCAACGGCTGTACAGTTACTGGGAATAGTCGCCATTGTCATTGGGTCCTATTACGCCAACCAGGCGAACATGTATGTGGCCATTCAAACGACCCTGACAGCGATTCAGGCCGGCAAGGACTTCAGTGTCCCCAAGCCTTTCATGTTGCCAATGCTCACGCCGCCACAATAAAAAACGGCCTTCAGAGAAGGCCGTTTTTTGTGAGCGGTTGAAACGCCGCTTCATGGCATTTGCGGCAACTCCTGCGGCCGCATATCAAACACCAGTACTTCGGCGTCTACGCCATTGGTCAAGGTCAGCGCCTGCTCTTCACGAACTCGCACGCCGTCGCCTTCCTGCAATTGCACACCGTTAAGTTCAACGCTGCCACGCGCCACATGCACATAGGCGTAGCGGTTGGCTGGCAGTTCCAGCGTAGCGCTTTCCTGGCCATCGAACAGACCGGCGAACACTCGCGCATCCTGACGTACTGTCAACGAACCATCGCTGCCGTCGGGCGAGATGATCAGTTGCAGGCGACCGCGTTTTTGCTGCGCACTGAAGTGCTCCTGCTGGTAGCGCGGTTTGGCGCCGCTGACTTCCGGCACGATCCAGATCTGCAAAAAGTGCACAGGCTGGCTCGCCGAATGGTTGAACTCGCTGTGCGCCACGCCGCTGCCGGCACTCATCAGTTGCACATCGCCGGGGCGGATCACCGAACCGGTGCCCAAGGTGTCTTTGTGTTCCAGCGCGCCTTCCAGCACGTAGGAGAAAATCTCCATGTCACGATGCGGGTGTTGGCCAAAACCTTTGCCGGCGGCAACACGGTCGTCATTGATCACCAACAGGTCGGAGAAACCCTGCTCACGCGGGTCACGGTAACTGGCGAAAGAAAAGGTGTGGAACGACTTCAACCAGCCATGATTGGCGAGGCCACGATCGGAGGCTTTGCGAAGGGTCAGCATGATGAAATCTCCTGGTGGGACGTGAATTCGTCCGAGTGAGGAGAAGGTTAATCTTTACTGGGAAATGCAAAAAGTAGATGAAAACTGAAAGACTGTCCTGTTCAAGTTGACAGTAATGCGCGGTAGTTCACGCATTCTTTTCCGTCGACCGCGCTGCACTTGGCCATAATGCTCAGCCTGTTTCATGCGTTCATTTATCTTTGACCTCAGCGATGGCTCCTCATGAAAACCGTGGCAATGGTGTTGTTCCCCGACTTTCTCCTGCTGGACATGGCCGGGCCGCTGGAGGTCTTCTCGGTTGCCAATCGCTATCTCAAGCCTGAGTCGCATTACCAACTGACGACATTGGGCACCGAGCTCGGGGCGCTGCGTGCATCCAACGGTGTGCTGGTGCACACCGACCGACACATTGATCAGGCTCAGGAGCACTATGATTTGCTGCTGGTGCCGGGCGGCCCCGGCGCCTACAACGAAAAGCACCCGCCGTTGCTGGATTGGTTGCAAAGGGCGGTGCGGCAGGCCGAGCGCTACGGTTCGATCTGCACCGGGGCGTTTGTGCTCGGTCACGCCGGTTTGCTCGACGGTTATCGCGTGACCACGCACTGGAACTACACCGAGCGCTTGATCAAGGGCTTCCCCAAGGCCAGCGTCGCCACCGATCAGATCTTCGTCGAGGATCGCAACCTGATTACCTCGGGAGGTGTCACCGCCGGGATCGACCTGGCCCTGGCAGTTGTCGCTCGCGATCATGGCAAAAAGCTCGCTCAGGACGTTGCCAAAGTGTTGTTGGTCGTCATGAAACGTCAGGGCGGCCAGGCGCAGTTCAGCCCGCTGATGGCGGCGGTAGCACCGCAGGAAACGCCGATCACCCGCGTACAGAATTACGTCCTCGAACACATTGAGGAAGCCTTTACGGTCGAGCGCATGGCGGGGCTGGCCAACATGAGCGCACGGCACTTCGCTCGCGTGTTTATCCGCGACGTCGAGATGACGCCGATGGAGTTTCTGCAAAGTGCGCGCATCGACTGCGCACGAAACCTCTTGGAAACCGGCGATCTGCCATTGAAAACCGTGGCCTACAAAAGCGGTTTCGGCAGCGTTCGGCACATGCGTTTCCTGTTTGCCGAAAAGCTCGGCCTGACCCCCGCGCAGTACCGCGAACAGTTCAGCTAGAGCGGTTCTGTCCGTCTCGCGCACCCGGATGTCCGTGCTGCGCCCCGTGCGGTAGTTGTAGCGTCAATCGAGGCTGCCAAGATAGTTGGCATGAACAGTCTCAACGATTTCAACTCGGCGTCTGTGCTGCGTTTCGGGCCTTTCGCGTTTCACCTGCGCCAGCGCCTGATCCTCGAAGGGGATCGGCAACTGCGCATGGGCGGCCGCGCGCTGGACATCCTCCAGGTGCTGGTCGAGCGCGCCGGCCGTGTGGTCAGGAAGGAGCATCTGATCGCGTTGGTCTGGCCAACGTCCGTGGTCGAAGAGATCAACCTGCGCGTGCACATTGCCGCGTTGCGTCGGGCGCTTGGCGATGGCGAAAACGGCCAGCGCTATATCGTCAACGTGCCGCAATGCGGCTACAGCTTCGTGGCCCCGGTACATGCCGACAGTGTTGCGCAAGTGGTGTTTGAAAGCCTGCAAGCGCCCCAGCACAACTTGCCCGCAAGGCTGACGCCGGTGACGGGGCGCGACTCACTGGTCGGCGCCATGGTGCGGCAATTGCCGCTGTGCCGGTTGATGAGCGTGACGGGGCCGGCGGGTGTCGGCAAGTCCACAGTGGCGTTGCGGGTCGCGGAATTGCTCTTGCAGCATTTTCGTGATGGCGTCTGGCGGGTGGATCTGGCAGTGATCGATGAGCGCACGCCGCTGCTCGACCACCTTCTGCAAACCCTCGACACCGATTTATCGACGCTGGCAGCCCAGCACTGCCTGCTGCTGCTCGACAATTGCGAACATCTACGCGATGCCTGCAAGGCGTTGGTCGAGACGCTGCTGGACGCCGCGCCGCGCCTGTCGATCCTCGCTACCAGTCGCGAAGCACTGCGCGCCAATCTGGAAACCGTGCAGGTTTTGGCGCCGCTGAGCATTCCCAGGTCCTCGGCGTTGAACAGTGTCGAAGAGGTCATGGGCTACTCGGCGGTGCAATTGTTTGTCAGTCGAGCGCGCGCTCGTCAGCAGGGCTTCCGCCTGCGCGAACAGGATTTGCAGGTGATACGTGACATCTGTCGGCGACTCGACGGTTTGCCCTTGGCGATTGAGCTGGCAGCGGCGCAGATCGATGCGCTGGCGCTGCTGGGCTTGCAGGCACAGTTGGGCAATTGCCTGCAATTGCAGGGCCGCCGCACTGCTGTGCCACGGCATCAGACCCTGCGAGCAGCTCTGGAATGGAGCTATCGGAGCCTGACCGAACCGCAGCAGTGGGTGCTGCAAAGGCTAACGGTGTTTAAAGTGACCTTCACCCTTGAAGCGGCACTGGCGGTCATCGCTGAGGCAGAGGGGCAATCGATCATCGAACAGCTGGTGCAGAAGTCGTTGCTGACGGTAGTGCGCGGGGAGGGTGTTGTGCATTACCGAATGCTCAATACCACTCGGCTGTATGCCCGGGAAAAACTGATCAGCGGCGACTTCGAGAGTCGGCATTTACATTATCTGGGGCGTATGTCCCAGGCAGGCGCCTTGCGTTTGACTGCGCAACTCGTCGAGTAGCAAGCGCACCTTGCGCAAATCCGGCGTGGCGTAGCCTTCGGTGAAGCGCTGGTAGATCGGGGTCAGCAGATCAAGGGCCTGGTGGTAGCGGTTTTGCTGTTTCCAGAGCTGGGCCAGTGACGTGGCACTGCGCAGTTCCCAGGCCAGCGCGCCTTGGGATTGGGCGATCGACAGGGCCTGAAGCAGAGTCTGTTCGGCTTCGCGAATTTCAGCGTTGTTTGAGCGGACGCCATCGCGAGCGGGCTCGCGCCGGCAGGGTTGCATGCCTGGCGAAGATCCCATGTGGGAGCGAGCCTGCTCGCGATGGCATCCGCTCACCCCCGCAAGATCGGTGATCAGCAACTGCTCCGCCCGCGCCCGCAGAATCTCCGCCGTGCTCCAACCCGCCGCACCACTTTGCGCCCGCTGCAACAGCGCTTCATCAACAAAACGACTGTCCAGCGTGACCATGATTTCTTTGATCAAGCCACTGTTGTCCGCCGGCACAGACGCGTTCGCTGGCGCCTCGATAACCTGCGCATAGTGCCGCGCCCACGTGTAAAACAGCAGCACCGAATGCTTCTGTGCCTGCTCCAGCAATAAGTGCAGCAGTGCCCGAGCGTTCTGTTGGTCGCCGTTGTAATGGGCGATCAGGCAACTGGCCAACGCCAGCGTGTAGCAGATCGACGTGCCGTGATTGATCTGCACCGCGATGTCCAGTGCCTGGCGCGCCGTGCGCCACGCCTGCTCGGGGAAACCCTGCAGCCACAGCACTCGCGCCAGCACCGTCAGCGAGGCGACGCTCTGATCGTATTGCACGCCAAAGCCGTGGGTAAACCGATTGAGGTGGCCGCTTTGCGCCATGCGCTGAATCACCTGTTCGGCATGGATTCGCGCCTGCGGCTGGTCGCCGGCGTAGTGCAGCGCCAGCACGCGCAGCCGATGAGTGCTTAGCGATAACAGCGGCTCACCGTGCAGGCCGAGGCGGTCGAAATGTTCGCTTTGCGCCAACGCTGCCTGATACTCACCACGGCTGAGATTGACCGCCATGTGCCCGGACACCGCGCGCAGTTGCCCGGCGACATCGCCGTGTTGTTGCGCCAGTGCGCGCGCGCTGGCGAAGGCCTCGATGGTTTCAGCGGTGCCGCCCCAGGTGTGGTAACAGGCGCTGCCGAGTGCGAGTTTCAGGGCGATTTGCAACTGTGGGCTGGGCTCGTCGGCATTTTCCAGCAGCGTCAGCGCCTCCCGCACGTAACCGCCGTATTCCTTGAGCAGCGACAACTCTTGCCATAACGGCGCCGAAGTCGCCGCCAATTCGATTGCCAGCCCCGTCGGGCCGGCGCCGCTCAGGCACCAGTCCAGCGCGGCGCGCAAGTCTTCCAGACACCGCGCGTAGCGCTCGATCCATAACGCGGTCGGGGTGTGTTCCCAAGCGGTCTGCGCCTGATGCATCAACGCCAGGCAGCGTTCGGCATGACGTTTGCGGGTTTCACCGAGTTCGGCGGCGTGATCGAGTTTTTCCAGGGCATAGCGCCGGGTGGTGTCGAGCAAGCGGTAGAACACCTCTTCATCACCGACCTCGACATTGAGCAGTGATTTGGCCACCAGTTGCGTGACCGCGACCATCACCTCGCCGGGCAGAATCCGCTGAGCACCCATCACCGCCGCAGCGGACTCCAGGGTGAAGCTGCCGCGAAACACGCCCAGGCGGCGCAGGCAGGTTTGTTCGCCGTGGCCAAGCAGGTTGAAACTCCAGTCCAGCGTGGCGCGCAGCGTGAGGTGACGCTGCTGATTGCCCGCGATCAACGCAGGCAAGCGCCCCTGCAACTGACTGAGCAAGCCACTCAGATCCGCTTCGCTGATTTGCGCTGCTGCCAACTCGAGTGCCAACGGAATTCCGTCCAGCCGCTGGCAGATTTCGATGGCCTGCGCCAGGTTGGCTTCATTGAGTTCGAAATGCTCATGTGCGGTCATGGCGCGTTCGGTAAACAGTTGCAGCGCGGAAAAACCCAGTGCTTGCGCACGGTCATGTACGGCCGTGGGTGGCGGGCAGTCGAGCGACTCCAGGCGCTGCACGTATTCGCCCTCGGCGCGCAGGCTCTCGCGGCTGGTGGCCAGAATGTGCACCTGCGGCGCGCCACGCAAGAGGCTTTCGCCGAGTTGCGCCACGGCGTCGATCAGGTGTTCGCAGTTGTCGATCACCAGCAGCATCTGCCGTTCGCGCAAGCCATTGATCAGGCTTGCCATTGGATCGCTGTCGTTCAGCAAAATATCGAGCAGGGCGGCCAGGTGCGAGCAGATCATGCGCGGGTCGCTCAAGGGCGCCAGATCGAGCAAGCGAATGCCGTCGCGGTAGCTGCCGATCAACTGCTCGGCAACACGCAGGGCCACAGTGGTTTTGCCAATCCCGCCGGGGCCGACCAGGGTGATGCAGCGCTGGCGCGGTAGCTGTGTCATCAGGCTGTCGACCAGCGCCTGGCGCCCGATCATCCGCGTACGCCGCAGTGGCAGGTTATGCCGTCCGGCGGTGTCGCCAGCCGGACGTTGCTCGAGGGTTTGCAATTCAATGGGCGCGACAAAGCTGTAACCCCGCTGCGCCACGGTGACGATGTAGCGCTGGCCGGCCTGTCCGTCGCCCAGCGCCTTGCGTAGCGCGGCCATGTGTACGCGCAGATTGATTTCTTCGACCACGCTGTCCGGCCAGACGCCAGCGATCAACTGTTGCTTGCTGACCACCTCGCCGGCATGGGCCAGCAGGATCAGCAGAATGTCCATCGCGCGGCGACCCAAACGCAACGGCTGCTCGCCTTCAAGCACCAGTCGTTGCGCGGGATGGATTCGATAGGGGCCGAAACCGATCGCCTGATTCGGATGAGGACTCAACAGCTCGCTCCTGTGATGATGCGCCAGCCCCGACAGACTGTGTGCAAGCCGTCTGTTTCGGGGTGTCCGGGCATAATCCTCAGGTTTGAGCATCGGTGCAACGAATGGCTTCAGCGGCGGCATCAAAACAGCGCGGGCGCGGAGCGCAGATTGTTCCGTTCACGTACCCTCTGGCAGCGCCAGGCGAACGGGTTGATCCCTTCGCTGCGGGTGAAGATATGGCAGAAATGCGCCTGATCACAGAACCCGCATTCCAGGCTGATTTGCGTCAGGCTAAGGTCAGTGTGCTGGATCAATAGCTTGGCGCGAGCGAGGCGCTGGCGGCGAATCCAGTCCTGCGGCGAGACGCCGGTGCTGCACTTGAAGGCGCGGGAAAAGTGACTGCGAGACAGCGCACAGGCCTGCGCCAGTTCGCTGACTTCCAGGCTTTCGCCAAGACGTTCGAGGATCAATTGCTTTACCCGCCGCACGCGTTGCGGGCTGAGGCCGCCGATGCGCGCAGTGCTCGGTTCGCAGGCAGGGGCGAGGGCGACGGTATGTTGTAAATGAGCCATGGCCAAGGTCCGTGTTGGTGAGGGATCCACGCCAGGCGGCTTCCCTCAGGTCAAAAAACAACGCTGCGCAGTGAAGCGATTGTTGGTCGCGGGCCGACGACTGACGAGTTAATCGTTGTTAATTTGCTTAACAGACCCGCGAAAAACCCACCGTTGATCGGCTAAAGTGCGTAGCACTGGCGTCTGGCTGGCCTTGGAAGGAAATCGAGCTGATGAACCGCAACGATCTGCGCCGCGTCGACATGAACCTTTTGGTGATATTCGAAGCGCTGATGTTCGAAAAAAACCTGACCCGCGTCGCGGAAAAGCTGTTCATGGGCCAACCGGCGGTCAGCGCCGCGCTCGGTCGCCTGCGCGATCTGTTTGACGATCCGTTGCTGCTGCGCAACGGTCGCACCATGGAGCCGACAGCCCGTGCGCTGGCGATTCTCAAGGAGCTGCAACCGGCGATGGACGTGATTTCCGGCGCGGTCAGCCGCGCCAAGGAATTCGACCCGGCGAGCAGTTGTGACGTGTTTCGCATCGGCTTGTCGGACGACGCCGAGTTCGGCCTGTTCCCGCCCCTGTTGCGTCAGCTTCAGCAAGAAGCACCGGGGATTGTCGTGGTGGTGCGTCGTGCCAACTATCTGCTTATGCCGGCACTGTTGGCCTCAGGGGAAATCTCCGTTGGCGTCAGTTACACCACTGAATTACCGGCCAACGCCAAACGCAAAAAGCTGCGCGACATTCCCTGCAAAGTCCTGCGTGGCGACGATCGCCCGGGACCGCTGACTCTCGACGAGTACTGCGAGCGCCCCCATGCGATGGTGTCGTTCTCCGGCGACTTGAGCGGCAATATTGACGTCGACCTGGCCAAGGTCGGTCGCAGCCGGCGCGTGGTGCTCGGCGTACCGCAATTCAGCGGCCTGCGCGCCTTGCTCGCCGGCACAGAAATGATCGCCACCGTGCCGGATTACGCTGCCTGTGCGTTGGTTGAAGGGTGTGCGTTGCGCGCCGAAGACCCGCCGTTTCCAATTGATGCGGCGCAGTTATCGATGGCGTGGAGCGGGGTGCATGACAACGATCCGGCGGAAAAGTGGTTGAGATCGCGGATCAGCCAGTTCATGGCTGCGCCGCTGGATATTCCCGTGATGTGAGCGACCGTTCATCTGAAACAGCGCTTGACCTGACAGTTCTGACAGTGGCGCATCCCCTTGTTCACATGTCTGATTGGCCTATGTGCAAGGTGGCCCAAAAAGGACGTGAACATGGATGCGCTGATACGTGAACTTGACAGTGGCAGTCTGCCGCCGCTCTCAATCAAAGAAAGTCGACCTGATGGTTTGTTGGATCCAGAGGCCGCTCGGTACAACCTGACGGTCAAGATCGACTTCGACTGGCGGCCAGGAGACAGTCTCACGATCACCTGGGCAGGAACGCCAGGTTCCGGGTCCTACACATCACCGCGTATACCGATCGGCGGGTTCACACGTCCTTTCCAAACCCATATTGATAACCTCTTGGTGGCTTTCAACGTCCAGCAGAGCGTCATCGTCTTTTACACGGTTTATCGTGGCATTGAACCTCCTGTTACTTCACAGCCTTTGCCGCTTTACATAACACGCATCAATCAATTGAATCTGCCTCGACCATTTATCCGACAGGCCGATAACGACGGTCAGGGCGGTGAGCTGAATGTCAGCAACCTTTCTGAGTTCACCTTGCGTATAAATGCGTGGCTACTGGGCAGGCGCGGCAATCCCTTCTGGCTAGAACTCAAAGGCCAAAACGCTGATGGCAGTGATTTCAAGGCGCGATACTGGCAAGCGCCGGGCAACATGGTCGATGACGAATTCAACCGCTACGGTTTTTTCGAGCAGAACTTCGACGCTGAACCATTGCAACGTCTGCGTAATGGCAGCGTACTGTCGCTGAATTTCATGGCCGGGCTGCAAGGAAGTCAGGATCCGTTGCTCGCGCAGCCATTTGCGCATCGAAACTACATCGTACTGTCCCCTGCAAAGTCCTGAGCGGCGACGATCGCCCGGAACCCGAAATGATCGACACCGTGCCGGATTACGCTGCCTGTGCGTTGGTCGAGGGTTGCGCGTTGCGCGCCGAAGCCGCGCCGTTTCCAATTGATGCGGCGCAGTTATCGATGGCGTGGAGCGGGGTGCATGACAACGATCCAGCGGAAGAGCGGTTAAGATCGCGGATCAGCCAGTTCATGGCTGCGCCGCTGGATATCCCTGTGATGTGAGCGACCGTTCATCTGAAACAGCGCTTGACCTGACAGTTCTGACAGTGGCGCATCCCTTGTTCAGATGTCTGATTGGCCTATGTGCAAGGTGGCCCAAAAAGGACGTGAACATGGATGCGCTGATACGTGAGCTTGACAGTGGCAGTCTGCCGCCGCTCTCAATCAAAGAAAGTCGACCTGATGGTTTGTTGGATCCAGAGGCCGCTCGGTACAACCTGACGGTAAAGATCGACTTCGACTGGCGGCCAGGAGACAGTCTCACGATCACCTGGGCAGGAACGCCAGGTTCCGGGTCCTACACATCACCGCGTATACCGATCGGCGGGTTCACACGTCCTTTCCAAACCCATATTGATAACCTCTTGGTGGCTTTCAACTTCGAGCAGAGCGTCATCGTCTTTTACACGGTTTATCGTGGCATTGAACCTCCGGTTACTTCACAGCCTTTGCCGCTTTACATAACAGGCGTCAATCAATTGAATCTGCCTCGACCATTTATCCGACAGGCCGATAACGACGGTCAGGGCGGTGAGCTGAATGTCAGCAACCTTTCTGAGTTCACCTTGCGTATAAATGCGTGGCTACTGGGCAGGCGCGGCAATCCCTTCTGGCTAGAACTCAAAGGCCAAAACGCTGATGGCAGTGATTTCAAGGCGCGATATTGGCAAGCGCCAGGCAACATGGTCGACGACGAATTCAACCGCTACGGTTTTTTCGAGCAGAACTTCGACGCCGAACCATTGCAACGTCTGCGTAATCGCAGCGTGCTGTCGCTGAATTTCATGGCCGGGCTGCAAGGAAGTCAGGATCCGTCGCTCGCGCAGCCATTTGCGCATCGAAACTACATCGTACTGTCAGCAGCCTCTAACGGGCCGAAGATATCGTCAGTCACGGATCTTGATGGAGACATACACGACGGCGCTGACACCCGACACACCACGGTCACGCTAAGTGGCAGCGCTTCCGATAAAGTGAATGTATTCGATGGCATGACCAGACTCGATACGGTCGATGTCGTTGACGGTCATTGGAACTACGTCGCGGCTGACCTGACAGGCGGATCGCATGGGTTTACGGTGGCGTTGGCGGATGGCAGCGGCGGCGCCTCAAATCGATGGCTGATCAACGTCGTGATTCAAACCTTGCCGCTGATGATTGTCGAGGCACCCGATGGCATAAACCTCAATCCGTTGGACGCAACAACGACGCTGACGGCTGAGCTCAATTACGACCATCAACCCACCGATATGGTTTCAGTAACGGTGACAGCCGCTGTCGGCACTCTCCCTGCCGGTTCGCATACCACCACGCCGGTTGCGGCCGGCACCACACGCCCGGTCAGAATCAGATTGCCCGTGCTGCTGGTGCCATTCAGCATCGGAAAATCAATGGAGGTGACCTCTACTTATACCCGAGGCACCTCTGCTCCGGTGACCTCTCAACCCCTGCGTCTGAACGTGTCGCAGATTGCGCTGGATCGACTTGTGGCTCCGCGGATCACTCAGGCCAACGGCACTGATATTCTCGATCTGAAAGACGTTCCATTCGGCGCAAATCTGTTGTTTCTTATCTGGCCGTTTATCGCAGTGAACCAACGGATCTGGCTCGACCTGGAGGGCCAGAGCAACACCGGTGCGCACAACCTGCGGATGTGGGTGGGGTCGACAAATATGGTGCATCGCGCCTGGGTGACCAATGGCAGCTTCAGCCCTGTGATCTCCGCCGATTACCTGCGATTGCTGAGGAACGGCAGCAAGCTGATCATTCGTTTCAGGGTCAACCTGGATCAGGTTGCGAACGCTAATACGGCGGCGATCTTTCAAACGCGTGAATACACGATTCGGGCTGTGCCCTGAGCAAAAGCCACTCTCGGCATCTTCGGCGCCTCTTGGCGGGAAGGTCCCGAAGAGAGCACATCCATTCAATTTCTTCCTCCGCATGACCGGCATGATTCACCCCAATAACTATTAAAGGGTGGGCCCATGCACGGTTCTCAACGGGATGAACAGGCGCGCGACCTCGGTTTGCTGTTTCTGCGGGTGACCGGCGGGCTCTTCCTGCTGTGGGTCCACGGCTTGCCCAAGCTGCTCGACTTCAGCGCGCAGCTGCAACTGATCGAAGACCCGTTCCACCTCGGCGCGCACCTGACCTTATGTCTGGCGATCTTCGCTGAAGTCCTCTGTCCGCTACTGATCGTCGCCGGGGTGCTGGCGCGATTGGCCTGCGTGCCTATTCTCTTTGTGCTGCTGGTGGCGCTGCTGATCGTGCATCCGCAATGGAGCGTGGCCGAAGGGCAGTTCGGCTGGTTGCTGCTGATCCTGTTTACCACTGTGTTGATCGCCGGGCCGGGACGGCTGGCGCTCAATGTCCGATTGCCCGGAGTGCTGCGTTATGCCTGAAGTCCTGAGTCAAAAAGCACCGGGGTCTGATGAGACCGTCACGCTGATCGTCAAGCACCGGGTCAAGGCCGGTTTCGAGGCGGCGTATGAAACCTGGCTGCGCAATATCGTCCGGGTGGCGGGGCAGCGCGAAGGGCATTTGGGCGTCGACGTGGTGCGCGGCAAGCGTGCCGGCCTCGACTTCTACACCTGCGTGCTGCGCTTTTGCTCCACCGACGCGATGCAGCAATGGCTGGAATCGCCACAACGTCAGGCGCTGGTCGACGAAGCCGCGCCGATGCTCGCTGACGGCGACCAGACCGAAGTCGCCCCGATCAACGAATTCTGGTTTTCGCCGCTGGCCGAAGCTGCTTCGCCACCGCCGCGCTGGAAACAGGCGGTGATCACCTTGCTGGTGATTCTGCCGCACACCTTGCTGGTGCCGCTGATCTGGGGGCCGCTGCTCAAACTGCATCCGCTGCTTTCCAACTACGTGGTTGCCACGTTCCTGATCACCCTGACCATCGTTGTGTCGGTGGTGTACGTGTTCATGCCCCGTGTGACGCGACTGTTCGCGCCGTGGCTGGAGGCGGGTCAGGCCCATGAACACCTCGATTCCCAAGAAACCTCGCCACGCTGAGCGCGCGGGGTTTGCTCCTTTTCACTTTGTTTGAGGAACTGCGATGAGCGCCGATCTGATTCTCTTCGATGGCCAATTTCATACCGTAGACCGAACCAAACCACTGGCCAGTGCCGTGGCAATCACCGACGGGCGCTTTGTGGTCGTCGGCAATGACAATCAGGCCATGGCCCTGCGCGGGCCGAACACGCAAGTGGTCGATATGCACGGCCGCTGCGTGATCCCCGGCCTCAATGACTCGCACCTGCACCTGATCCGTGGCGGTTTGAACTACAACCTCGAACTGCGCTGGGAAGGCGTGCCGTCGCTGGCCGACGCACTGCGCATGCTCAAGGATCAGGCCGACCGCACGCCGACCCCGCAATGGGTACGCGTGGTCGGTGGCTGGAACGAATTCCAGTTCGCCGAAAAGCGCATGCCGACCCTGGAAGAAATCAACCTGGCCGCGCCGGACACCCCGGTGTTCATCCTGCACCTGTACGACCGCGCCTTGCTCAACCGCGCTGCCCTGCGTGTCGCTGGTTACACCCGCGACACGCCGAACCCGCCGGGTGGCGAGATCGTCCGTGATGCCAACGGCAACCCGACCGGCATGCTGGTCGCGCGGCCGAACGCAATGATCCTCTACTCGACGCTGGCCAAGGGGCCGAAACTGCCGCTGGAGTATCAGGTCAACTCGACCCGTCAGTTCATGCGTGAACTCAATCGCCTCGGCCTGACCAGCGCGATCGATGCCGGCGGTGGTTTCCAGAACTATCCGGACGATTACCAAGTGATCGAGCAACTGGCCAAAGACGACCAGTTGACCGTGCGCATCGCCTACAACCTGTTCACCCAAAAGCCCAAAGAAGAGCTGAGCGACTTCCAGAACTGGACCGGCAGCGTCAAGTTGCATCAGGGCGACGACTTCCTGCGCCACAACGGCGCCGGCGAGATGCTGGTGTTCTCGGCAGCCGATTTCGAAGACTTCCTCGAACCGCGCCCGGACTTGCCGCAAACCATGGAGGAGGAGCTGGAGCCGGTGGTGCGCCATCTGGTCGAACAGCGCTGGCCGTTCCGTTTGCATGCGACTTATAACGAATCGATCAGCCGCATGCTCGACGTGTTCGAGAAGGTCGACCGTGACATTCCGTTCAACGGCTTGCCATGGTTCTTCGACCACGCCGAAACCATCACCCCGCAAAACATCGAGCGGGTGAAAGCGCTGGGCGGCGGTATCGCGATTCAGGATCGCATGGCGTTCCAGGGCGAATACTTCGTCGACCGCTACGGCAAGCAAGCCGCCGAAGCGACGCCGCCGATCAAACGCATGCTCGCCGAAGGCGTGCCGGTCGGCGCCGGCACCGATGCCACGCGGGTCTCCAGCTACAACCCGTGGACTTCGCTGTACTGGATGGTCAGCGGTCGCACCGTCGGCGGTCTGGCGCTGTACGAAGAAGGTCTGCCGCGCACCACCGCGCTGGAATTGTTCACCCACGGCAGCGCCTGGTTCTCGTCTGAACAAGGCAAGAAAGGCCAGATCAAGGTCGGGCAACTGGCGGATCTGGCGGCGCTGAGCGCGGACTTCTTCCATGTCGAGGAAGAAGCAATCAAGTGGATCGAGTCGGTACTCACCGTGGTCGGCGGCAAGATCGTTTACGCCGCCGGCGACTTCGAAGACCTCGGCCCGCGCTCGATTCCGGTGCTGCCGGACTGGTCGCCGGTGGTGAAAGTCCCGGGCCACTGGCGGCCGAACTCGCCGTTGCAGGCGCAGATTCACCAGTGCAGCGGCCCGTGCGCCGTGCATACGCACAGCCATGAAAAGGCGCGGATGTCGAACGCGCCGGTCAGCGACTTCGCCGGTTTCTGGGGCGCGTTCGGCTGTTCCTGCTTCGCGTTCTGATTTCCCCTGAAGCGCCGGCCATGCGGTCGGCGCTTAACGTTTCATCCATCCGTCCATCAGGAGTTTCCCCATGAGCGTTCCTTACACACGTCTGAACAAAGATGATGCGGTTGTGCTGCTGGTCGATCACCAGACCGGCCTGATCTCGCTGGTACAGGATTTCACCCCGAACGAGTTCAAGAACAACGTGCTGGCGCTGGGCGACATCGCCAAGTTCTTCAAACTGCCGACCATCCTCACCACCAGTTTCGACGCCGGCCCCAACGGCCCGATCGTGCCTGAGTTGCGCGAGCAGTTCCCGGATGCACCGTTTATTCAGCGTCCAGGCCAGATCAATGCCTGGGACAACGAAGATTTCGTTAAAGCGATCAAGGCCACCGGTCGCAAGCAACTGATCATCGCCGGTGTGGTGACGGACGTTTGCGTGGCGTTCCCGACGCTGTCGGCGATTGCTGAAGGTTATGAAGTGTTTGTCGTGACTGACTCGTCCGGCACCTTCAACACCACCGTGCAGCAAGCGGCGTGGGCGCGGATGTCGGCGGCGGGTGCACACCTGCTGAACTGGTTCTCGGTGGCGTGTGAGCTGCAGGGGGATTGGCGCAATGACATGGAAGGTCTGGCGCATCTGCTGTCGGAACGTCTGCCGAACTATCGCAACCTGATCAACAGCTATACCAAGTTCACTGCCAAGTAAGGTCAAAAGATCGCAGCCTGCGGCAGCTCCTACACGCGTTCTCATGTAGGAGCTGCCGCAGGCTGCGATCTTTTGCTTTCAACGCTTCTGCAACCATCCCAAAAATCCACCTTTCTTGATCGGCGCCGTTTTCGCCATCAACGCCAGATGACTGTTCTGCTGTCTCACTGCCTGCAACTTGTTCAATGCCGTCGCGACCTCGCCGCGATGCTCCATGCACTGGCGTGTCAGCCCTTTGTCGAGTCGATAAATGATGCTCGACGTCAGCGCCGTGAACGTCGCCTGCGACGGTGTATCCGCCAGAATGCTCTGTTCACCCATGACCTCGCTCGGCCCCATCCGCCCGGCCTCGGTCTGCCCGTCACCGTCGGGCACGGTCGCACTGACCACGCCCGTGGCAATCACGAACAGACTGTCCGGCACTTCGTCCAGATCCAGCACCACCTGGCCCGCGGAATACTGCTGTGCGACCATCGATTCGGCGAGGCGATCGCGTTCCTCGGGGCTCAGCGAACGGAAGATTTTCACTTCATCGAGCAATGCGCGGGCGCGGCTCGAAGGTTCGATCACACCCTCCGGATGCCGCGAAATACCAGCCGCTTCGAGATGACGATGCGCGAGGTCGAACAGTTGATTGCGCACTTCGCTTTTCTCGCCCAGATCGGCGATAAAACCGCTGGCCACGTATTCGGACATTTCTTCGCCGGCCTCTTTCAACACCACTTTTGGCGCCGGGCTCAGCAGCAGACTGCTGCTGCCTTGCAGTGTGCGGTCGAGGGCGTCGAGCACCCGGCGTGGGCGGATGTAGTTCGGCACTTTGATGCTGATCGACACACCGTGCAGGTTGTTCGGGCGACTGAGGTTGACGATTTTCGCCTTGGCTGCCACCGAGTTCGGCACCACGGCCATGGTGCCGGCACTGGTCAGCAGGTGCGTGGCGCGCCAGTCGATGTCGAGCACTTTGCCCTCGATGCCATCGATCACCACGAAGTCGTCCACCTGATACGGCTTGGTGGTGTTGAGCACGATCCCGGAAAACACATCGGCCAGCGTACTTTGCAGCGCCAGACCGACGACGATCGCGAACACACCAGAGGTCGCCAGCAAGCCTTTGACCGGCAACTCCAGTACGTAGCCGGCGGCGGCAACGATGGCCACCAGAAACACCAGCGCACCGATGACGTCCTGCAGCAGGCGACCGCTGTGGCCGATGCGGCGCATCAGGATCAAACCGATCACTTCGGTCAGCACCCGCGCCGCGTACAACCACCAGAGAATCCCCAGCGCCGTTGCCCCCAGTTGCGCCACGCGATCTTCGGCGAACAGCGGCGCCTGCAACGGGCTGACACCGGCGTTGATCACCAGCGCGGTGAAGGCCAGAAACAGCACCAGGCGCACCGCCACTTTCGGCGCACGATGGGTGAAGGGCGTGAAGTGCCAGAGCACGGCGTCGAGCAACAGCAGGGCAGCGCTCAGGGACAGCAGGTGGGTGAGGAGGAAGGACATGGCAATCTCCGGAGCTGCAGCAGTGTTGAAGAAGTTTTTGGTGGGGAGGAGGTTTTTGTGGCGAGGGGATAAATCCCTTCACCACAATTTTGGGTGTGGCGAGGGCTTGGGCTCAGTTCAAATGGGTTTTCAGCTCAGCCGCCGCCTGGCGCACGGCCGCTTTCACCTCAGGAATATGGCTCAGTGGGTTGAGCAGACTGAAGTCATGAATCATCCCGTTGTAGCGCACCGAGGTCACCGCCACGCCGGCTGCATCCAGGTGCCGCGCATAGCCTTCGCCTTCATCACGCAACACGTCGAATTCAGCGGTTTGCACCAGGGCGGCGGGCAAGCCCTTGAGCTGTTCGGCGCTGGCATTGAGTGGCGAGGCATGGATCTGCGCACGTTCGGCCGGGTTGGTGGTGTAGTTGTCCCAGAACCACTGCATCATGCCTTTGGTGAGGAAATGGCCCTCGGCGAATTGCTGGTACGAGCCGTCATCGAACTGCGCATTGGTCACCGGCCACATCAGCAACTGGAAGCGCAGGGCCGGGGTTTTTTGCTCCTTGGCCATCAACGCCACGACTGCCGCCATGTTGCCGCCGACGCTGTTGCCGGCCACTGCCAAACGCTTGCCGTCGACACCGATGTCCTTGCCGTGCTCGGCCACCCATTTGGTTGCGGCATAGGCCTGGTTGATCGCAGTCGGGTACTGAGCTTCCGGCGACGGCGTGTAATCGACGTACACCGCAACGGCGCCAGAACCCACCACCAAATCACGAATCAAGCGCTGGTGCGTCGGGTAATCACCGAGCACCCAGCCGCCACCGTGGAAGAACATGAACACCGGCAACTCGCCTTTGACCTTGGCCGGACGCACCACTTTCAGGTTGATCGTCTGGCCATCGACCTTGATCGCCTTGTCGCTGACGTCCACACCAGACAAATCAACCTTCACCGAAGCCTGCGCACCGGTCAGCACCGCGCGGGCGTCTTTCGGGCTCAGCTGTTCCAGCGGCTTGCCACCACCGGCGGCGAGGGCTTCAAGGAACGCTTGAGTGTTGTGTTCGACACCCTCGCTGCCAGCGGCAAAAGCATTACCGATGGACAGGGCGAGGAGGGAAGCGGTGAGCGTCTTTTTAATGTTCATGTTCAATTCCATTTTCAAATGTGTGATGTAGGAGCTGCCGCAGGCTGCGATCTTTTGATCCTGCTTTGGCCTTTTTCCAGCATCTGCGCAGATCAGGATCAAAAGATCGCAGCCTGCGGCAGCTCCTACCGGTAGGGGGTTGTTTTCAAACCGTGGACACAGATTAATGGGGTGCTGAAAAGTGAAAAAGCGGCTATAAAGCGTTTAACTGTCCACCAGAGAGTGACAATGAACCCGTTCGAAGACATGCGTATTTTTTGCCAGGTCATGGACTCCGGCAGCTTCACCGCCGCGGCTGATCAGTTGGGACTGTCCAAGCAATTCGTCAGCCGTCGCTTGATGCAACTTGAGGAGCGCCTCGGTGTGCGATTGTTGAATCGCTCGACCCGGCGCCTCGACGTCACGCCGCTGGGTCAGAGCTATTACGAGTCGGCATTGCGCTTGCTGGGCGAAGTCGAACAGGTCGAGCAGGGCATCGCCGGACAGACCGCCGAGCCGCGCGGCACGATTCGCGTGAGTGCGCCCTTGTCGTTTGCCGTCGCGCACCTTGGTTGTCTGCTGCCAGTGTTTTTGCAGCGCTATCGCGAGGTCACCGTTGAAGTCGATTTGAGCGATCGCCCGGTGGACCTGCTCGGCGAGGGCTACGACCTGGCGTTGCGTATCGGCGTGCTGGAAGACTCGACCTTGATCGCGCGTCGCATCGCCAGCATCGAGCGGGTGTATTGCGCCAGCCCGGCTTATCTGGCCGAACGCGGTACACCGATGAAACCCGAAGAACTGCTCAGCCATGATTGCTTGCCTTATGGCCATGGTCGTTCGGTGCAATGGCGGTTCAACGCGGGGCAGGGCAAGCCGCTGTTGGTCAATGTCACCGGGCGTATGCGCGTGAACAACGGTGAATTGTTAAGGGACGCAGCGGTGCAGGGGATGGGGATTACCTATCTGCCAACGTTCATTGTTGGCGCGGCGTTGAAGGACGGGCGCTTGGTGCCGGTGCTGGATGATCTTCGTCCGGAGCCGCTGACGTTATCGGCGGTGTATCCGCAGCATCGCCAGGCGTCACGACCGGTGCAGGCACTGGTTGAATTCCTGCGCGAACGCCTCAACCAAAGCAACGTCGCCCTCTGATCCTTACGCAGATCAAACTGTAGGAGCCGGGCTTGCCCGCGAAGACGGCGGCACATTCAGAGTAGACGTGGCAGGCGAACCGCTTTCGCGAGCAAGCTCTGCTCCTACATTTATCGCGCCCGTCTGCCAGATTTGTGAACACCAGAAACCCTGTGGGAGCTGGCTTGCCAGCGAAAGCGGTGGGTCTGGCAATGCAGCAGTGTCTGATCTGGCCTCATCGCTGGCAAGCCAGCTCCCACAAGGGTTCGTGATGTTGCAGGATTGTCAGTTGGTGCGTTTGTCGTCGCCGGGTTCGCCGCCGACATGTACGCCGCGATCATCCCCCGGTTCGCCTGCTGCATGCAGTCCTCGGTCATCGCCTACTTCGTCAGCGCGATGGATGCCATGGTCATCGCCGACTTTACCGGCCCGGTGCACGCCGTGATCATCGTCTGGCTCGGCGTGGGTGCCGTTGCGGCTGGAGGATGAGGCGGAATCACCGGAGTGTCCGGAGCCCTGGCCGCTGCCGCTGTGTCCACTGCCGCCGTCACCGTGACCACTTCCACCATTGCCACCACCGCCACCGCCATTGCCGCCGCTATTAAGTCTAATGAAATAACCATGGATGATCTGGCCGACATTATTCGCTCGATGCCAGATTGACCAGTTTTATAGGAGCTGCCGAAGTCTGCGATAGTTTGACTTTGATTTTTAGAATCAAGATCAGCAAGCAGACAACCCAGCAACAACAGCCGATCGAGCATTAGCATGGCGGCACCTGCGAGTGCGGTATTCCCCAAGGCTATTATCTATAGCTGCCCTGCATTCAAGCGACTGGGTGATTGATCGCATGCCCCGGCTGCGCGTATAGATCAATGCCGAGGGCATGCATGACTTTCAAAACCGTGTCGAAGCGCGGTTTTGCACCCGGCGCGAACGCCTTGTACAGACTCTCGCGACCCATGCCTGACGTTTTGGCTATCTGCGTCATTCCGCGTGCCTTAAGCACATAGCCGATTGCACGAAGAAACTCTTCGTTATCCCCGTCTGCGAGTACCTGAGACAGGTATTCGCTGATAGCTTCGTCACTGTCCAGCAGTGCTGCCATGTCGAAATTCGTCAAAGTCTGGCTCATGGTTAAACCTCCTTAGCCATTTTTTGTGCGCGGCGGATGTCTGCGCTCTGTGAGGACTTATCGCCGCCAGCTAATAGAACGATGATTGCACCGTTACGCATCGTGAAATACACCCGAAAGCCCGCAGCCACATCTACGCGCATTTCCGATACGCCATCACCCACCGGTTTAACATCGCCGAGATTTCCTGTTGAGGCCCGATCGATGCGACGTGCGATGGCGACTTTTGCCCGCAGGTCTCGAATAGAACGGTGCCAAGCCTGGAAGGCTGCTGTTTGTTGAATAAGATAATCCATTGCTTGACTGTATCCAAGTGGATACTTTTGCGAAGGCAGCCAAGTCGTCTATCAAACCTTGAAAAATCGTCGGTATTTGTAGGCACGAACCAATTCTTTTGTAGGAGCTGCCGCAGGCTGCGATCTTTTGATCTTGATCTTAAAAACAAGATCAAAAGATTGTCCGAACGCGGCCCGAGCCTTCGGCAGCTCCTACACGGTGTGGCTTACAAGTTTGCAACAACCGCAATTGCCGGGCTGATCTAGACTCGGGTTCGCTCAATCACGAGCATCGTTCGGAGTGCGCCATGGAAGTGCCTAATAATAAAACCGCCATCGAGAGCAATCGACAGGCGTGGAACGATTCCGCCCGCCATCACCAGGATTCGCCTGACTGGCAGGCCTTGCTCGGCGAGGTCGCGCAGGCGGATTTTTCTTGCCTCGATGAGACCCTGAGCGGGTTGCTGGAGGTCGACGGTAAAGACGTGATTCAACTGGGCTGCAACAACGGCCGCGAGAGTCTGTCGCTGTTTGCCCTCGGTGCGCGCAGTGTGGTCGGTGTCGATCAGTCGGTGGCGTTTCTTGAGCAGGCGCGCGAGCTGAACAAGCGTTCAGCGCACACCGCCGAATTCATCGAAGCCGATGTCCACCACCTGCCGGCGTCGTTGCAAAACCGCTTCGACGTGGCGCTGATTACTATTGGCGTACTGAACTGGATGCCCGATATCGGCGAATTCTTCCGCCACGTCGCCTCGACGCTCAAACCGGGCGGCAACCTGGTGATTTACGAAACCCATCCGTTTCTGGAAATGGTCGATCCCGACGCCGAAGATCCGTATCGCCTCGCCAGTTCGTACTTCCGCGCCGAGCCGTTTGTGCAACAAGAGCCCATCGTTTATGTCGGCAAGGTCGAGCAGCAGACGGCGAAGTCCTACTGGTTCGTACACACCCTTGGCGCCATCTTCAGCGGCGCCATTGGGGCAGGGCTGAACATCGCGCATTTCAAGGAATATGCGCACTCGAATCGGGAAGAACTGTATGACCAGTATTTGAATCAGGAAGCGCAGATGCCGATGTGCTTTACCCTGGTCGCTGCCAAGGCCTGAGTTCTTCATTGAGTCGACCGACCTCTTCGCGAGCAAGCTCGGCTCCTACAAGGAATCTGCTGTACGCCGAATACCCCTGTAGGAGCCGAGCTTGCTCGCGAAGACGGCCTAATGACCGCCACAAATCCTGAGATCGAATCAAGCCTGCGCGGCCGCACTCACCACCGGCCGCCCCGGTTTGCGCAGTGGCTCCAGTCGCGAGCCTTGGTAACGCGTTTCACGGAAGAACTTCCACCGGCCGAACAGGCAGTAAACGTGGGTGACGCGCCCCTGTTCGTGATAGCCCATGCGGATGTGCAGTTTCAGCGCCGGAATATTGTGGGTCTCGCAGACATCCACCACTTTGTTGCAGCCCAGGGCTGCCATGGCTTCCCACAAGGCGACCTGCACGTCCACCGACAGGCTGCTGCCGAAATACGCGCGGGTCATTTCGCCACCGAACTCGAAGAATTCGCCAGGCTTCACCGGGAAGTTGCAGCCGTAATAGTGCCGGTCGTGATAGTCGCGAATGCTGCCCCAGATAAATGCCACCGCGTGACCGTCCGCGTCGAGGTACATGTGCCCTGTGTGCCCTTCGGCGGCGAGTTCCGCCATGGTCTCAACGCGATCACCAAAGTGCTTGCCGAACGCTTCGGCATTCTGCGGCGTGATATCGACTTTGCGCAGGCCGTCGTAAGGGCGCAGCTTGTGCGGCGGTACCGGACTGACGAGGTCGCGCTCCATCCACAACAATTCCCAGTGGAAGAACACGTAGCGTTTCCACAAGGTGCCGAAGGTGCGCCCGAGGCCTTTTTGACGGATGCGTTCTTGTAGTTTTTCGATGACGCTCATGATGCCCTCCGTGGCCGTGGCCCGGGTGTTGTGGATGGTTCTGTGGTGGGTATAGATCACCCGTGCAAGTTCATTTCAAAGTGCCATCTTCGAAAGTATTGCAAGGTATGTAAGTCAGTCGAGTGCCGCAGCACCGCGTAGAAAATCCTTGTTCAAGTCGGTGTAGGAGATCCGTGGAATGCCTGCCAGCCGCTGCTCTAGCACGCGGCTCAGGGATTCATCCGGGTTGAGATAGGCATCACCAAAATCACTGCCGAGCTGAGTCGGGTGAGCGACGATTTCCAGCACGCCGTCGGTCGGCGAAATGTCGTTGCGCAAGTCCACTGGGGTGCAGACGTAGTCCGCTGTTGCCCCCGCCAGACTTTGCAAACGCCAATTGAGCAATCCCTTGAACACGCGCTTGGGCAAATTGAGGTTTTGCCCCAGATTACGCGCCAGGCGAATCGGCACACCTTGATGCGCGGCAAAGCGCGCGACGATCTCGCCGATCGGCCAGATGTTATGCACGTGTTGATGCGAATCGATGTGGCTCGGACGCATCCCGTGATCGACGCAACGCTGCCACTGCGCCTGCAATTCCTCACGCACTGCATCACGATCCTCACGGCCGAGCCAGACGGTGTGGCGTGGCAGGCTGAGGTCGAACACCCCGTGGTCATCACAGAATGTGCGGCGATCGAGAATCGCCTGACTCAACGGTCGTCCGTAAGTCAGATTGAAGTGCAGGCCCACCCGGCCTTGCAGCGTCGCATGCCGGGCCATGGCACATGCCGCTTCGAACGCCGGCATGTTGGCCATGGCCGTGGCAGAACTGATGACCCCGGCCTGAAACGCCGCGAAGATCACCGCATTTTCGTTCGGGCTGAGGCCGAAATCGTCAGCGTTGACTATGACTTGGCGAGGCATGTTCGCCCTCCGTGGTGATCGCGACGGGTTTGAGTGTCGGCTTTGCCTGCTCGGCGCGGCGGCGTGCCCGCCAGGCTTGCAAACGCGGTTTTATTCGATACCACAGGCGCAAGCCCAGACCGAGGATGAGGCCGCTCGGTCGCCAGGAATAGAAACTCCAGCGCCAGTGCTCCAGTTGCCCGGTCATGCGTTCGTGCAGTTGATGGCTGGAGTTTTCCAGACTGACGCGCGACGCGTCGATCCAGCGCCAATGCTCGTCCAGCCCCCAGCGAATCCATTCCTCCAGCAATACCCGACCGCTGCCAAGATCGGCGTATTGCGGCAGGAAGGCGAGGTTGTAATCGTAGAGTCGACCCTGCTCCAGCAAGCCGAGACGATAGCTGATGCAGCGGCCGTTAAGCTCCAGCGTCACCACGCGCACCAGGCCTTGGCCGGCGAGGGCGATGAAAGCTTTTTCGATCAGTTGGCGACTGGGTTCGCTGGCAAAAATCCCCACGCCTTCGTCACCTTTCCAACTCACCGCTTCGACTTCGCTGATGGTTTGTAACAGCGCACCCATGCTCATCGCGTCGGGAATAATTCTGCGCACCTCGGCGCCACATGCTGCAATCCGCTTGCGTGCCCGGCGCAACTTGTAGCGTGGGTCGCCGGAGACTTCCTGATGATCGGCTTCGCTGATCAGGTGCACTGGCACCCGACAACTCAGTCGCCGCTCAGCGGTGGAACTGCGCCCCATCCATTCGGTGAGGGCACTCTCCTCACCGGCCGGCTCGGACAATTCGTTGAGTTGCAGTAGCGCGTGGGGCACGCGCTGGCGGATCAATTTCAAGGCCTCACGCATGTCCTCACTGTCCAGCATCGACAGCAGCGCCAAACGATCCGCCAACGGATAACCCAAGTGATGCAACACCCGAAACGGCACGCCGGCAAAGCGCTCGCGACTCGCCACCAGCGGCAGACACAGACGCAATTCATCCGCCGACCAAGCGAGCAGGATGTGCAAGCCATCACCCTCGCCAAGGGCCTGCTCGGCTGCGCACAACCAACCGAGATTGTTGAACGGTGTGTGCTCCGTCATCCGCAGGCGCAGGGCTTCGTACGCTGCTGCCGGGAAATCGGCGGCGCACAGCGAAGTGCGCCATTCGAATCGCGTCACCATAGGCTCAGGTCGCCGTTGCTGTTACGGGTGGACGGGAAGGTTTGCGCAGAGCATCCAGACGCGAGCCGCTGTAGCGGGTTTCGCGGTAGAAGCGCCAGCGGCCGAACAGGGTGTAGACGTTCATGATGCGGTTCTGCTCGGTGTAGCCCATGCGCAGGTGCAGTTTGAGCGCCGGAATATTGTGAAACTCGCAGACGTCGACGACCTTGTCGCAACCCTGCGCAGCCATGGCTTTCCACAACTCCAGTTGCAGGTCCACCGACAGTTCGCTGCCCCAGTAGGCGCGGGTCAGTTCGCCGCCGAACTCGAAGAACTCACCGGGTTTCACCGGGAACATGCAGCCGTAGTAATGCCGGTCGAAGTAGTCCCGCGCGCTGCCCCAGATGAACGCCACGGCATCGCCTTGATCGTCCAGGTGCATATGCCCGGTGTGACCTTCGTTGGCCAATTCAGCCATGGTGCCGACGCGGTCGCCGAAGTAGCGGGCGAAGGCGCTGGCGTTGTCCGGCGTAATCTTCACCACTCGCAGCGGCGGGTAGGGCTTGAGATTGTGCGGCGGCACCGGACTGACCAGATCGCGCTCCATCCACAGCAGTTCCTGATGGGAAAAAACGTAGTGCTTCCAGGCTTTCGCCAAAGTGGCGCGCAGGCCTTTTTGCTTGATGTGTTCGCTGAGTTTGCTGACGGTACCCATGTTGTCTACTCCTGAACCTTTCGGCGCAGCGACCCCAATTGTTGAGAGAACTCCTGTGGCGAGGGGATTTATCCCCGTTGGGCTGCGAAGCGGCCCCGCTTTAACAGGATAAGAAGCGACGACTGCTGCGCAGCCGAACGGGGATAAATCCCTTCGCCACAAAAGCTCAATCACATCGGGGTTCAAGTTCGCCTGGCCTTTCTCATGATCGTTCGGAATTGGCTTCATGACGCGATCCAGCTGAGTGCAAACAGGGTTTCCCCCGGCAAATCAAAGCTGACGCGTCCATCGCGGCAGGCAAATGGTGCGTCGCGGCTGCGGTTGTCCGCGCCGAAGTAACGCAGGGCGCCGTTGTTCAGCGGGCACTTGGCACCGCTCAGATCCACACGTTGCAGGCGTGTGCCCTTGTTGACGCCGAGCAAGCCGCGCTGATCGTCGCCGGCCATCGCCAGCACATCGACTTCAAAGGCATCGTTTTCCAGCCACAGCACCTGATGCAGCCAATGCTGAGCGATAAACTGCTGGGCGAGGCCAACCGGCTTCAGTTCAAAACGATCATCGGCCAACACCCGCAACATGCCCTTGGGATACTGCGGCTCATCGGCGGCCTGGAACCAGTTGAGCATGCTCAGCAAGCCGTCCTGTGAAGCGTTGATCACCACCGAGGTCCACCATAGCGAAGCGTAGTGGGTTTCCTGATCGTAAGGGCTGAGGCTGGAGCCGCTGGACATATTGGTCTGATCGAGCAGCAAGGCTTTGCGCGGCACGCCTTTGCTGTCGAGGCCGACGAGCTCGGCGGCGCGGCGTACGCTGTCGCGGTAGACGCGGGTGGCCAGCAGGTCGCGAATCATCCATTCGTGCCAAGCCAGCGCATCGACCTGATCGCCTGATTCGCTGAGCAAACGCCGCGCCCAATCGATCCCGCGTTTGTCCGCTGCGTTATTGGCGAACGGCCCGTTGACCAGTCGCGAACTGGCCGGCATGGCGATGCGCACGCCAGCCTTGGCATTCGCCGGATCGCTGCGCACCTGCCGGGCCATGCTGGCGAAGATCGCCTGATACTGCGCGTAGCTGGAATAGTTGAGATTCGGTTCGTCGGCGAAACCAATGTAGTGCGTGCCTTTGCCGCCCAGCGCCCGCGTGCCGGCCAGCCAGGCATCGAGGCCGCTGTTGCTTTGCACATCGGCGCGCAGATCGGCCTGACGCTGACTGCCTGCCAGTAATGTGATGTCCTGTTTGATGCCGAAACGATCCTGATAGACCCGACGGAACGCGTCTTCGAAATGCGGATTCTTCGCCGTCACATCGACAAAGCTGTAGTAGCTCGCTGCCGTTGGTTTCAGTGCATCCAGCGCCGCATGACTGGCCGGTGGCGGCATCACGTAGGGCAGGGCGATGCCCAGATCCGGCGTACGCCCAAGGACTTTATCGTGCACGGTCAAACGGGTGTGCCCGAGGTCTTCGCGCAGCGGTTTCAGTTGCTGCGGATTCTGTGCAAACAGGTTGGCCGTGCCGTCCAGCCAGAACGCCGCTTTGCCGCTGCCTTGCAAACGCAGGCGCCAGATCTGTTCGCGTTGGCTGACGGGCAGGGCGACCTGATCGAATTGCCAGTAGGCGCGATAGGGTTTCAGCGCCAAGGTCAGTTGCTGATCATCGCCGACCCGTTGCGCCTGCAAACCGCTGACGCCACCATGAAACTTGCCGGCCAGCACCGCGTGTTCCCCCGGCGCGACTTTGAAATACAACTCATCGCCGTTATGGGTGTCGGCGCTGAAATGCACCTTGGCCGGGGCGAACAACGCGACCGTGCGCTCGTCATGTTCGACGCGATAATTACGGAAGCTGTAGCCAGGAATTTCCAGTCGATAACTCGCCGCACCGGGCACCAACGGCCAACTCTGACTGCCACGGATTTCACTGGCTTTGATGAAGCGTTCACCCTGCAATTTGCCTTGGCCGTCGAGCAGATACAGATGCTCTTCGTTGGCTTCTGCCTGCCATGCCGGCGTCCAGCGTACGGTCACCGTGTCGGGGCGATCCGTTTGCAGGTACAGACTGCCGTCACGGATCTCGCCCCAGCGCATCGACGCCGCGAAGGCGTCCAGCGACAGGCTGAGGCCGATCAGCAGGGCCAGGCGTTTCATGCGGTTTTGCGCCGTTGCAGCATCAGCCACATTGGCGTGACGTCGCGGGGCAGGATAATCAGGGTTTGCCAGAACGGCACGCCGCTCAAACGGCAGTAAAGCACCAGCATCGCTACGGTAACGGCCAGGTAGGCAATCGACGAAGCCGCCGCCGCGCCGACAATGCCGTAGGCGGGAATCATCACCAGGTTCAACGCCAGATTGAGCAGGGCGCCCAGCCCCATCAACATCGACACCGTGCCGGGTCGATTTTTACCGAGCAGATCCAGACGCAAAATACTCGCGTAGCACAGGCCCAACAGTCCCGGCAGCAATGCCAGCAGCGCCGGATACGCCGGTTGGTACGCCGCCCCGAACAAGGTGACGATCAGCCATTCGCCTATCACCGCCATGGTCAGGCACGCGCCGAGCATCACCGTCGCCGTCAAACGCAGGGCCAGCGGCGTGACCTTGTCCATGCCTTCGTCCTGTTGCAGCAGGCGTTTCATCAGCGGCGTGGTCACCGCTTCCGGGACGATCAGCAGCAATTCGGCAGCAGCGCTGGCCATTGCGTAATGACCGAGCGCGGTGCTGCCGAGCAGGGCGCCGATGAACAGGTAATCCGAGCGCAGAATCACTTGCTGAAACAGCAAATCGGGGTGGCTGCGGGCGCTGTAGCGCAGCAGTTCGTTCTGGCTGGTGCGATCCCATTGCAGTTGCAGCGGTTGCGCGCGTTTGAGCCAGACCCAACCGGCCAGCACTACCAGACTGATGCCCGCCAGCCAACTGATCAGCGCTGCTTCGAGGGCGGCGCTTTTCCACATCCAGAACAATGCGAGGAACAGCAACAGTGGCGCCAATGACTCGACCAGTCGCAAGGCATTGAATGCGACCACGCCACCGGAGGCGTTATGCAGGGTCAGCAGGCCGCTTTTCAGCACCGTCAGCGGCACCGCCAGCAACAACAGCCAGGCCAGTAGGCCAAGTTGCATGGTGATATCGAGTTCACTGCCAAACTCGCGCACCAGCGCCACCACCAGCAAGGTCAACAGCGCCGCCAGCAAGCAGCCGAACACCAGCACTTGGCTGAGCAACAAGCCCATCGGCCGCTGCTTGGCCGCTTGATAGCCGACCGCCGAATTCAACCCGCCACTGGTGGCCGCACTGATCAAGTCGGGCAGGGTGCTGAGCAAGGCAAACAGCCCGCGCTCACTTGGCCCGAGAATCCGTGCCAGCAACACGTTGCGCAGCAAGCGCAGGGCAATCATCGCCAGCTTGGTGCCCATGCTCAGCGCCAAGTGCTTCAGGTAACCGCCTCGACTCATGGTCGCGCCCCGCGAAAAATCCGCCACGACAGCAGTTCCGGATTGCGAGCGGTGCGCTGGCTGACGCCGACACGCGGCAGGTTCAGCGGATCGTCTTCACCGCGATAAATACCGGTGCCGGTGCCCAACGCAAACGGGTATTCATGGCTGGCAATCTGTTGGCGCACGCGCGCATCGGTGTCGCCGTTGGGGTAGCAATACACCGGCAGCGGCCGGTTGCAGCCGTTGTTCAGGGCATCGCGGCTGCGTGTGATCTCTTCGCTCAGGCGCACATCGTCAAGGCCCGTAAGGATCGCGTGACTGGCGCCGTGCGGGCCGAAGCGCACCAACCCGGAAGCTTCCAGCGCACGCACCTGATGCCAGTCCAGTGCCTGCGGTTGCGACTCTTGCGGGCACTCATCGGTCAGGCGTTCAAGCTCCTGCGGTTCAAGGGTTTTCAGCCCTTGCAGGTAATGCAGCAGCGACAGGCTACGGCGGTCGACATCGATGTCATCGAGCAACACTGGCAACGGATGACCGCTGGCATGCAGGCACTCGATCAAATGCATCCGCGCCTTTTCTCCATGGCTGCCCCACAGGGTTTCGCCCAAGGCTTCCCACCAGAAACGCTGGCGGCTGCCGATGAAATCGGTGGAGAGGAAAATACTCGCTGGCACCTGATGTTTTTGCAGCAACGGGAAGGCGTTGATCGCATTGTCGCGCCAGCCATCGTCAAAGGTCAGCGCCACCCGTGGGCGCTCGGTGCGCAGCGCGTTGGGCTGGAGAATTTCCATCAGCGGCACGCAATCGAAATGCTTGCGCAGCCACACCAGCAAATGCTCGAAGGCCTTGGGCCCGACACACAGTTCATTGCGGTGCGGCAGGTCAGCGGCGCGGTCGTTGGCCAGCACCCGGTGCAGCATCAGAATCACCCCGGCGCCGTGCAGCTGGTTTCGGCCCACGGACGAGTTGAGATAGAGCCAGCCACTGGTGCGTTTTATCAGTTGTTTTATCGCCATGGCTTCGGTCCTCTTAACGGTTCTGTTCGGGATTCCACTGGGCATACCGCTGGCCACGCAGGAACTGCCACAGACCGAGACTCATCCCGGCGAGGGTGACCAGCAGAAACGCAGCAAGACGGAAGGGTTTTGGCAAACGGTGTTGCGAATCCAGCAGCCCGGCAATCGCGATGGCGTAGCCGAACAGTTGTGCGATCAGGGCGAGGCGATAGAAACCGTGGTCGTCCCACAGCCAGAAGTTACTCAGCAGCAGCGGCAGCAACAGGATCGGCGCCAGACGGCGGATCAGTTTGTGGCTGATCAACGCGATCGAGTACAGACCATATTTCAGCGGATTGAGTAGCTCACTGCGCTGGGCCAGGCTTTGCAGACCACCAACGGTGACGCGTTGGCGACGGCGGAACTGTTTGTCCGCCTCGTCCACACCGTGGTCGATCACTTGCGCTTCCGGCACGTAGACAATGCGTTTGTGCGCCACCGGTGCGCAGGTGCTGATAAAGAAATCATCGTTGACCTCGGCGGGCACGTTCTGAAACAGCTCACGGCGCAAGGCGAGCAGGGCGCCGTCGGCGGAGACCATGCAGCCAGTGCGATTTTCCACTCGGCGCAGCCAGCCTTCGTAATGCCGATAGAGGCTGTCGCCAACGCTCAAGCCGCCACCGGTGACCGGGATTACCATGTGCCCGGCGCAACCGCCGACCTGCGGATCATTCAGCGGTGCGAGCAGGTAGCCGAGGGTTTCGCGTGACCATTGGTTGTCGGCATCGGTGAACACCAGAATGTCGCCAGTGCTCAGGGCCACGCCGGCGTTCAGCGTCGCGGCTTTGCCCTGGCGCGGCAGGTCGAGGACGGTGATGCGTGAATCAACCACTTTGTGTGCGCAAGCCACGGTGTCATCGGTCGAACCGTCGCTGGCGAGAATGATTTGCAGGGTTGCTGGCTGATAATCCTGCGCCAGCAACGTGCGTAATTTGTGCTCGATATGCCGAGCTTCGTTGTGCGCAGCGATCACGATGCTGACGTTCAGCGGCGGTGCCGGCGTGTGGCGCCAGGCCGGAAACAGCGGCGCGATGAGCGTCAGCAGCAACGGGTAGCCGACGTAGGCGTAGACCGGCAGCAACAGGCACATCCAGAAAATGAATTCAGCCACGGGCAGGCCTCCTGGCGTTCCAATGACACAGACTCAAAATAAAAGCAGCGCCGGCCAGATGCAGACGGACCCAGTGCAGGCCCCACAGTTGCAAGGTCAGGCCGATATCGTGGTGTTTGGCGCTCTGGCGCAGGCTAAGCACCAGACCCGGCAGGCTGGTGATCGCCACCATGATCGCGGCGTGATGTGGAAAGCCATTGAACAACGCAGAAATCGCCAGAAAATCCAGCAGCCACACCAGCAGCGACAGCATTGGAAAGCGCAGCAGGCGCAGGCTGAAACCGTGGGTGCGCAGCAGTTGCAGATGACTGCCCTGACGCCACATTTCTTTGCCCATCCATTCGCGCCAGTTCATTTCGTAACCCCAGTGCAGGGCGACGCTGTTGTTGATCGACAGCAGCCGCGCGCCCTGTTCGTGCAGGCGCAGGGTGAATTCCTTGTCTTCGCCGGTGCGCAGGGTTTCGTTGAAGCCACCGACCTTGTCGAACCAGCGACGGCGCATCAGCAGGTTGGCGCTGGGCAGCCAGTCGACGGTATGCGAAGTCTGCGACGACACGCGCAACGTGCGGCGTTGCCAGGCGGTGGCGTACCACGGCGCTTCGGCGGGGGTGTGCAGATCCAGCGCGAAGACATCGGCCTGGCCGCTGGCCTCCAGTTCGAACAGGGGCTTGAGCCAGTCTTCTGGCATCTCGATGTCGGCATCGATGAACGCCAGCCATTCACCGCTGGCGATGGCCGTGCCGCGATTGCGCAGCGCACCGATCAACACGCCCGGCAGCTCCAGCACTTGCGCACCGAACTGGCGAGCAATGTGCGGGCCGTCATCGGTCGAGCCGTTATCGACGACGATCAGCTCGCATTCGACATTGGCGGCGAACGCGGCTTTTTGCGCGGCGAGCAACGTGCGGCCAATGTGCCGGGCCTCGTTGAACATCGGGATGACGATACTGATCCGGCTCATGCCTTCGCCTCCATCGCCATTCGCGCCTGTTCGGCTTTCAGGCGCAGCACGCTGGTCAGCGCGAGCATGATCCACACGTATTTCTGGTTCGGCGCGCTGAGGAACATCAGGAACAGGGTCAGCGACAGGAAGCTCACACCGAGGTGGGTCATCATGTCGGCCTGATGCCAGTCGCGGCGCAGCATCCACGCCGACCGCGCGCGAATCAGGTTGTACAGACCGAGGGCGAGCATGCCGACAAACAACAGGCCGGCAGGCACGCCCAGCTCACTGAAAATTTCCAGGTAGGTGTTGTGCGCGCGGCGATACAAGTCGCCGATCTTGCGGTTGGCCGAGAATGCCTTGGCGTAACCGGTGGTCGCGTAATGCAGCGGGAAGGTGCCGGGGCCGGAGCCGAGCAGCGGGTTCTCGCGGATCATCTGGCTGCCAACGACGATGTACGAAGCGCGGCGGCCGAGGGATTCGTCCTGCGCCTTGGAACCGGCGCTGAGAATACTCAGGGACTGGATGCGCGCCATATAGCCGGCCGGCATCGCATAGATCGCCAGCGGCAGCACGATGGCCGCGCCGAGCATGGCGAAACCCAGATGCCGTGGACGAATCCGCGTCAGTTGCGAGCGGTAATGCCAGCAGCCGATCAACAGGCTCAGCGCCAACACGACGAGCCCGGAGCGCGATTCGGTTTTGGTCATGCCACCAAGCAGCAGCAGGCAGCAACCGCCCCAGAACAAACGGTGCAGTGTATTCGGGCTGCGAATCACCAGCAGCAGGCCCATCGGCACTGCGAAAGCAATCAGCATGGCGAACGCGTTCGGGTCTTCGAGCAGGCCCGCCGCGCGGCCCTGATCCTGGAATTTTGTCGAGAACATGGCCATCGCGCAGGTCGCGCTGACGGCGAGGGTGACGAGGCGGGCGAAGAGGTCGAGATTGAGATCGCGGCCGATCAACAGGGTGATGACAAACAGAATCAAACCGACGCTGAGTTCACGCAGGTGCCCGAGCGACATGCCCATGTCATCGGTATTCAGCAGGCTGAGAAAGTACAGAACCATGAACCAGATCAGGTAGCGCCAGATATTACTGCGCAGGCGTTCCGAAGGAATCTGATGCAGCGCCAGTTGCAGCATCAGGATCACCGCCAGCCCGGCGCCGAGCAATTTACTGCCGGACAACGAACTGTCCTTGAAGAAACCCTCGAACGGCACCAGCGCAGCAATGCCGAGCAGGCCCCAGGTTGGCTTGCGGTACAACACTGCAAAACCGACCAGGCCGAGCACCGCTCCCGGCGCCAGATACGGATAAGGGCTGGCCAGCAAAGCGATGCAGACCAGACCGAGCAAACTGACGATCGAGAGCGGGAAAATCATGCGCGTGCCTCCCGTGCCGTGCGGATGTACAGCTGCGACCAGCGTTCGGCGAGGGCCTTGAGGTCGTAGCGATCCTGTTGTGTGCGTTTTGCGTTATCGCGCAGTTGCCGGGCCAGTTTCGGCTCGTTCAACAAGGTGTCGATTTGGCGGCTGAGGTCGGCGCAGTCGGTCGGTGTCGCGAGTAAACCGTTGTGCCGATGTTCCAGCACATCGGGAATTCCGCCGACACCGAACGCCACCACCGGCACCCCGGCCTGCATTGCTTCGAGCAAAATCATCGGCGTGCCTTCGGTGCGCGAACTGATCACCAGCGCATCGAGTTGCTGCCACCACGGTTGCATCGCGATCTGATAACCGGGCAAACGAATCCGCGCATGCAAACCGGCGTTGTCGATGCGCGACTGCAAGGCCTCACGTTCCGGGCCGTCGCCGAGCATCACCGCATCCAGTTGCGGGTGCTGATGACACAGCGGGATCAGCGCGTCGAGAAACAGATCCGGGCCTTTCTCGCTGCTCAAACGGCCCACGTAACCGGCCAGCCAGCGCTGCCGATCGGCATCCGGCACCATCGCCGCCGCGGCTGGCAAACCGTTGGGGATCACCTGCAACTTCTCCGCCCGCACGCTGGCCTGACGGTGCAGCACGGCGATGCTTTCCGCCACACACACCACCCGATCCACCGAAGCGGTGCGGCACAGTTGCAGGCTGAGCCAGGTGTAGAACTTCTGCTTGCGACTGCGTGGCGTGAAGCCGTGTTGAGTGATCACCAGCGGCAGGCGCCACAGCGTCGCGCCAACCCAGCCGAACAACAGGCCTTTGAAGTTGTGTGTATTGATCAGCGGTTTTTCAGCGCGACGTTGGCGCAAGTGCCGGAGCAATTGCCCAAGCCCGGCACAACCGCGACAGTCCACGCCGGCCTCGCGAAAGCGCGCGATCAGTGCTGGCGGCGCGTCGAGGAACAGCACCTGATGCTGCCCCGGCGTCGCCAGACAATGATCCAGCAACATCCGCTCGGCCCCATAGAAGCCGCCGCTGCTGAGCAAATGAATGATCGGCAGCGCGGCAACAGGGGAGGGTGCGGTGCTCAATTGCGCACCCAGTGCAGGAAGCTTGGCACGGTCCAGTTCTTGTGCGGATTGCTCGGCAGCACGTTCTGGTCGTTGATCACCAACAGCACGGGAATGCCCAGTTCGTGGCTGATTTGCGCCGGGTGTTTGAAGCGGTGATCGAAGAACTCACGCACGTAGACAAAGGCAATCGCCAGCAGCAACCCGGTGAGCATGCCGAACGGAATGATCAGGCCCGGTTTCGGGAACGCCGGTTCGGTCGGTTCAAACGGTGGGCTCAACACTCGCGCGTTGGACAGGTCGTCGTTGAGCGTGCGTGTGGTACTGCTTTCGGCAAACCGCTGGGCGTACGTCGAGAACGCGGCGTGCATCGCATCAATCTCGGTGTCCATCTGCCGCAGTTTGCTCTGGGTTTGCTGCAACTCGTGGATGCGGTTCTTGAACTCGGCGATGCGCGCGGTTTTCTGATTGATCACCTGTTGCACCACGGTCAGATCGTTGGTGCGTTCCTGGATGCGGTTGCTCACCACTTTGAGGAACTGCTGACGGGTGCGGGCGATCTGCTCGCGGGTCAGCAACATCGGTTCGCTGCCCGGCTGGAACACTGCCAGGTCATTCATGTAGCGGCTGACCTGAGTGGTCAGTTGCTCGCCGAGCTGTTTGATCTCGCGGTCTTCAAACGCCACGTTGTCGACTGTGGTGGTGAAGGTGTAGGGGAAGGTGTAGTCGTTGAGCTTGTTGGCGCTCGCGGCGGCGAGGCTGGTTTTCAGGTATTCGAGCCAGCGTTGGCTTTGCAGCAGGCGGTCCTGATACAGGTTCAACGCTTGCTCTTCGGTGTTGATCGCGTTGAGGCGAAAGGTGATTTCTTCCTTCGGATCAGACGAGCCGACACTTTCGAGTAACGCCTGGCGGTTGCCTTCCAGGCCGTCGATACGTACTTGATAGAGCTGTTTTTTCGATTCGTAGAAAGACTGCGGCAAGTCGATCGATTGCAACGCCTGACGGCTGACCAGATAGTTCTGCAACAGGGCGGCGACAAACGTCGTGCCCTGATGCGGATCAGGGAAGCTGTAGACGATCGAGATCACGTTGGAGCCGGGCAGTGTCTCGATTTTCAGGCTGTCGATGGCTTGCTGGGTCAAGGCGTCGAGCGCAGTGTCACGCACCGGATCGGTCTCGAGCCCGAGCATGTTGCGCACCGGGTTGATCACGTATTGGCGCAGCGGCGAGCTGACGTAGCGCTTGAACGGTTCGGCCACCAGTTTGCTGAAGATGCCCGGCGAAGGCGTGTACTCACCCTTGTCACGCAGTTCGCTGATGGTCTGACGGATCAGCGCCGGCGAACGGAGGATGTTGCTCTCGGTTTCCATGTCGGCCAGCGACGGCGGAATGAACGTGGCGTTGTCCACCGTCAGCGACGTCGTGGCGTCGCCCTGAGAGAGTTTTTTCGACTGCACGATCACCTGCGCGGTGATATCGAAGCTCTGTTTGAGCACCAGCGGCAGCAGCAGGGCGATGACTGCAAAGATCAGGAAGACCCGTTTCACCAGTTGCTTGTTGGCGAAGAAGATCCTGAAGAACTCATGCAGGTAGTTTTCCTTTGGATTCATGTCGGTCACCTGAGAGTCAGTTGTTGTTGCTGTCTTTGTTGTCGACGCGGTAGCCGAAGCTGAAACCGACGCCCTGGAACAACACCACGTCCGCCAGTTGCCGCGCCAGTTCACCGGCGCTGGCCAGTTTGGTTTTCGGCACGTAGAGCATGTCGTCCGGTTGCAGGTAGGCGATTTGCGGCGCTTCACCCGACAGGGCCTTCTCGACGTCGTAACGCACCGCCTGCACCTGATTGCCGTTGCGGCGCATGATCACCACCGAATCCAGCCGTGCCTTGACGTTGGTGCCACGGGCCAGGGTCAACGCTTCAAGCACCGAGACCGGCCGGCGGATCGGGTAGGAACCCGGTTGGCCGACTTCGCCAAGTACATAGATTTCGTTGCCTGCGGTGGATTTCAGCAGCACATCCACGGTCATCCGGCCCGGTAATTGCGCGTACTTCTTGTTGAGGAAGCTTTCCAGTTGGTTGACGGTCATGCCTTGCAGCGGCACAGCGCCGATTTCCGGGAAACTCGCGTAGCCGTCGGTGCCGACGGTGATCTCGCGGCTCATGCCGGTGGCCGGGTGATTCAGCGCGCTTTTCAGGTTCTGCTCATTGGTCAGCGGGCTGATGATCTGCACGGTCAACTGATTGCGGTTGGGCTGGAACAGCTGTTTGCGTTGATAGGCGCGCTGGATTTCATCGCGCGCCTCGTCACTGGTCAGCCCGGCGATTTTTACCGAGGTGTTGGCGCCCGGCAGTTCAATGGTGCCGTCCGGCAGCACCAGTTGATTGCCGTTGAGCTGGCTGGCGGCGGTGAAGTTGAGGCCGATCTGGTCACCCGACTGCACGCGGTAGGCATCCGAGCCGCTGGTGCTGATATGGAAGATCACGTCCAGCACATCCTGCGGGCGCAGGGTCTGCTCAATCTTCGGCATGTCCGTCGCCTGGGCGTTGGCCGGCGCGGCGGTGAGGATATTCACCGGCATGTTCTGGGTTTCGGAATTGCTGGAGCAACCTGCAAGCGGCAGCATCAGCAGAACAAGAATCTTGGCGTTCATGGCGTCATCCTTCGCGTTCGCTTAGAGGTTTTTGTAAAGCCATTTGGGCATGTAGTACTTGCGCCGGTTGAACACGCTGCCGACCACTTTTGCGCCAGCCTGCGTCAGGCGTTGCACGGCGGCCTGAGCGACTTCCCAGCGGGTGTCTTCGGCGCGAACCACAAACACCACGCCATCGACTTGCGTGCTGATGACCAGCGTGTCGGCGGCGGAATACACCGCGTCGCCGTCGATCACCACGAAGCGGTACTGGCTGCCCAATTGATCGAGCAACGGGCTCAGGCGCTCGGCGGTCAGGTGTTCCATGGTGCGGATCGGCCGGCCATTGGGCAGCACGTGGAACGGCAGGCTTGAGACCTGCACCACGCAGTCCTGCAACAGCGGCGGGTTGTCCGGGTTGAACAGCAAGTCGCGCAGACCGCGTTCTTTGCTCAGGTTCAGTTGCTGGGTGAGGTTGCTCGCCGATTGGCTGGCGTCGACCAGCAGCACCTGGCCGCTGCTCATTTGCGCCAACTGGCTGGCCAGCGCCAATGCACTGGTGGTGGTGCCGGCGCCGGGGTTGGCAGCGGTCAGGAACAGGATCCGCAGATCAAGGTCCAGCACGGTCGAAGTCAGGTTCGATTCGCTGGGGTTGGCAATGCTCAGGCTTTTGTTGGTTGAACCGTCCATTAGCTTGCTCCGTGGCCGCTGAATACTTTGAAAGGGGTTTTCAACAGAATCTTCAGATCAAGCAAAAGGCTCTGCTCGGCGATGTAGCTGAGGTCCAACTCAACGCGCTGGTCGAAGTCGATGTTGCTGCGCCCGGAGATCTGCCACAGGCCGGTCATTCCGGGATAAATCGCCAACCGGGCGAGGTGACTGTCCTTGTAGCGATAGGCGTTGAACGAGGTCGGGCGTGGGCCGACCAGGCGCATGTCGCCGGTCACTACATTGATCAGGTTGGGCAGTTCATCGAGGCTGGTGCGCCGCAGAAAACCGCCGATACCGGTGATGCGAGGATCCTTGTCGATCTTGAAATCGATGGCGTCGGCCCCGTGCTTGTTGAGGTGGCGCAGCGACTCCTTGAGCTCTTCGGCGTTGACCACCATGGTGCGGAACTTGTACATGCCGAACTTGCGGCCACGGTAGCCGGTGCGCTTTTGCACGAACATCACCGGGCCTTTGCTGGTGAGTTTGATGGCCAGCGCCAGGCCCAGCAGCAGTGGCGAAAACACCAGCAGAATGGTGATTGCACCGAGGCATGCGACCACGCGGTTGGTGCGCGACAAGGTCCATGGCCGACCGCCTTCTCGACCGGTGACCCAGCCCTGACCCTGACGATGAATCGCCGCATCAAGGCGCATGCGCTGTTCCGGATCCATGCGCTTGTCACGCTGCAGTTGTTGGATCGGTACACCTTTTTCATGTCCAGTCATGGAGTCCTCCGCTGATGTTCAGCCGCGAGCGGCGCGTGGGCGATAGGCAGTCGGGTAGTAGTCGCGAAACCATGCGATGAAGCGTCCAAGACCTTCGTCCAGCTCTATTTGCGGCTGGAACCCGGTGGCCTGGGCCAGATCGTCGGTCTCGGCGCAGGTGTTGAGCACATCGCCCGGTTGCAGCGGCAGCAGCTCGACAATGGCTTTCTGACCGAGGTGTTTTTCCATCAGGGCCAGATAGGTTTTGAGCTCCACCGGGTGCTGGCCGCCAATGTTGAACAGGCACCACGGCGCCATGCTGGTGCCGGCGTCGGGGTGTTCACGATCCCACTCCGGATGAGCATGCGGCGGGTGATCGACAAGGCGGGCGATGCTTTCGACGATGTCGTCGACGTAGGTGAAGTCGCGTTGATGCTCGCCGTAATTGAACAGCTTCAGCGGTGTGCCGTCGGTGATCGCGCGGGCGAACTGGATCGGTGACATGTCTGGTCGACCCCAAGGGCCGTATACGGTGAAAAAACGCAAACCGGTGCTGGGAATGCCGAACAGATGGCTGTAGCTGTGCGCCATCAGTTCATTGGCTTTTTTGGTGGCGGCGTACAGCGACAGCGGGTGATTGACGCCGTCCTTCACCGAGTAAGGCGTGTGCTGGTTGGCGCCGTACACCGAACTCGATGAGGCATAAATCAAGTGCTCGACCGGATGATGGCGGCAGCTCTCCAGAATGTTGAGGAAACCATTGAGGTTGCTGTCCAGATAGGCCCGTGGGTTTTCCAGCGAGTAGCGCACCCCGGCTTGCGCCGCGAGGTGGATCACCACTTGCGGGCGTTCGCGGACAAACAGTGCGTCGATGGCCGACGCATCAGCCAGGTCAACCGTGGCGAGCGGGAAATCGCCGACCTGCTCGCGCACCCATTGCACGCGATCGTGCTTGAGTTGCGGGTCGTAGTAGGCGTTGAAATTGTCCAGGCCGACCACCGAGTGGCCGTCGCGCATCAACCGCAACACGCAATGGGCACCAATGAAACCGGCCGCACCGGTGACCAGCACCTTCATGGCCGTGGCCCTTCGGGAGCGATATGGCGAAGGCCGATGCCGCTGTAATGCAGACCGGCAGCGGCAACGTGTTCCGGGTTGTAGAGGTTGCGGCCATCGATGATGACTTTCGAGCGCAGCTTTTCGGCGAGCAACTCAAAGTCGACCACGCGGAAATTTTTCCACTCGGTGCAAATCACCAGCGCATCGGCGTCTTCCAGCGTGTCGTCGCGGGTGGCGCATAGGTGCAGATCGTTGCGGTAGCCGTAGAGGCGCCGGCATTCGGACATGGCTTCCGGGTCGTAAGCCTGCACACTGGCGCCCTCGGCCCACAGGGCATCCATCAGGTAACGGCTCGGGGCTTCGCGCATGTCATCGGTGTTCGGCTTGAATGCCAGGCCCCAGATGGCAATGGACTTGCCGGCCAGACCCTGGGGGAATTGCGCTTTCAGTTTGCTGAACAGAATGTGCCGCTGCTGGTCGTTGACGTCGGTGACGCTGCGCAGCAATTTCAGGGGCATGCCGTTGTGTTCGGCGGTGTGCAGCAGGGCGCGCAAGTCCTTGGGAAAGCATGAGCCACCGAAGCCGCAGCCCGGATAGATGAAGTGGTAACCGATGCGCGGGTCGGAGCCGATGCCTTTGCGCACCGCTTCGATGTCGGCACCGAGCAACTCGGTGAGGTTGGCCAGCTCGTTCATGAAACTGATGCGGGTGGCGAGCATCGCATTGGCCGCGTACTTGGTCAGCTCGGCACTGCGGTTGTCCATGAACATCAGTTTTTCGTGGTTGCGGCAGAACGGCGCGTACAGCTCACTCATTTGCTCGCGCGCCACATCATCGCGGGTACCGACGATGATTCGGTCGGGGCGCATGCAGTCGGCGAGGGCGCTGCCTTCCTTGAGGAATTCGGGATTGGAGACCACGCGCACGTTCAGCTCGGATTTGCCGCGACGCAGCAACTCGCTGTTGGCAGCGGCCAGCACCTGATCGGCAGTGCCGACCGGCACCGTGGATTTGATGATCAGCGTGCGATCGGCCTCCATGTGCGAAGCAATCTGGCGAGCAACGTTGAGCACGTGGCTCAGGTCGGCAGAGCCATCCTCATCGGCCGGTGTGCCCACGGCGATGAAAATCAGCTCGGCGTGCTCCACCGCATCACTGGCCTGGGTGCTGAACGATAAGCGCCCGGCTTTAATGTTTTCTTCCAGGGTGCTGGATAAGCCCGGCTCACTAATTGGAGGAACTGCTTGTTGCAGTTGCTTGATTTTATTCGGATCAATATCCACGCACAGAATGCGGTGTCCAACATCGGCAAGTGCCGCTGCTTGTATCAGGCCAACATAGCCCGTACCAAATACGCTCACGTCCATATTGGCGTGCCTCGTAAGACGGTGGAAAGAGTTCAAATCGAGACTGTCAAAAGGGGTATAGCGCAGGGTGAGAAAAGCGTGTCAGCAAAATGACATGTTGCACCTGTATAACAGGTCACATTTTTGGGGCGATTTGCCATCAAGTGCTTGCTATTGTTGGATTTGTCCCGTCCTTGACGCTTTTTTCACAATTCAGAGAAAGCGATAAACGGTCGAAGCCCCCGAAATTAAAGGCTTATAGCCGCTTGAGTGTGTCAGATTTGAGTCAACGTTTTTTTGACGCTTTCAGGAAAAGTCAGCCATTTCTTGCGCTTTGATGGCCGGGTGCTAGTGTCAGTTTTTGACCGACAAAACCTTGACCCTCTGCCGTTTCGCGCAACCGGAATAGCCATGTTTCGATACCTCAAAGAACTGCTTTTAGTTATTTATCTGCTGGTTTATTCCGATTATTACATCGAGCGGTTAAATGCTATCGGCCTGGGGTTTTCTGTAGTTCTTTTTGGCGCGATGTTTTTGGCGCTTACTTTAGCGTTATATCTAACGGCGTATATACGACAGGCGCTCATTCGACATTTATTCGCATTGTTCATGTTCGCCTCGGCGGTGTTTTTTGATGTCTATACGCGGGTCACCGCGGATTACCTGAACTACAGCAGCTTTGTCTCGCTGGTGTACTCGGGTGGCTTCATCCAGGAAGCGGCGTATCAGTACCGCGATGCAATCTTGCATGGCGTCCTGAATGGCTTGTTGCTGCTGTTGGGCATTGGTCTGAAACCCCGACACTCGCTGAGGGTGCCGAATGCCTTGCGCGTAGCCGCGCCGATTTGTGGGGTTTTGCTGCTCAGCGCTGTGCTGTTTTTGCGAGCGGGCGAGGGCGCTCGTGGCTTGCCGATCATGTACACGCCGTTGGCCTACCTGAACCTGTTTGCCTATGAAGCGCTGCACAACACCGTCGGCCCGCGTGAGCCGGTGACACTGGCGCGCGCGTCGCAAGCGGTCGGCCATGACATCGTGTTGATCATCGATGAAAGCATCTCCGGCAATTATCTGGATATCAATGCGCCGTTCGGGGTGCACAGCAACCTTAAGCAAGCCCACGCCGGCGTCGACATTTTCAATTATGGCTACGCCGCGTCCATCGCCAATTGCAGCGCCGACACCAACATCACCTTGCGCTACGGCGGCACCCGCGCTGACTACATGCGTATCAACAGCACGCTGCCGTCGATCTGGCAGTACGCGAAAAAGGCCGGGCTGCGCACGGTGTACATCGATGCGCAGCGCACCGGTGGCAATCTGCAGAACCTGATGACCGACACCGAGAAAAAGGACATCGACGAGTTCGTGCAATTCGACCAGACCAGCGTGCGCGATCGCGACATGGCCGCTGCGGCGAAGTTGATCGAACTGCTCAATGACGACAAGCCCGAGTTGGTGGTGATCAACAAGGTCGGCGCGCATTTTCCGGTACACGACAAGTATCCCGATGCATTCATGGCCTATCGGCCGACCTTGCCGCGCGGGCAGTTCACGGAAGTCGCCGACACGGGCGAGCGCACCGGTTTCAATGGGCAGCCGGATGACTGGGTGCTGTACCGCAACGCCTACAAAAACACCGTGCTATGGAATGTCGGCGAGTTCTTTGCGCGGGTGTTCGCCCAGGCCAACCTGAGCAATGCGTTGCTGATTTATACCTCCGATCATGGCCAGGACTTGCACGAGCGCGGTAATCCGGGGCTTAACACGCACTGCGGCGGCGATCCGGTGGAGGAGGAAGGGCTGGTACCGTTGGTGGTGATTCAGGGCAGCGAATTAAAGACGCTGGATTGGCAGGCGCAACTGGCGGCGAACAAGGATCACTCCAGCCACTACAACATTTTCCCGACCTTGTTGCAGTTGATGGGTTACGACCTGGCGGGGATCGAGGCGGTGTATGGCAAACCGTTGACGGTGCCGACGGCAGATGAGTTCACCTTCAATTACCGGTTCAATGCGCGGCTGGGGGCCAAGCCTGAGTGGAAGCATATTGATCTGGGCAGCATTGTCACGCCGGGAGAGGGTGCGACCAGTGTGGCGGCTGGGCAGTAAATTTTGTATGGGCAGGACTGGCCTCATCGCTGGCAAGCCGCCTCCCATAGTGTTTGAGGGTGAATTCAGGTATCTGTGAACAACCTGAATCCCTGTGGGAGCTGGCTTGCCAGCGATGAGGTCGTTTGATTCAACGCCAGGCTCTGGTCTGTCATCGGCATCCGCTATCCTTGCCCCACACTGACCCATCAGGTGGCGGCATGCTCCAGATTGAAAACGTCTGCAAAAGTTACCTCACTCCTCAAGGCTCGTTACCGGTGCTGCAAGGCGTCGACCTGACGCTCGAACCCGGCAGCAGTCTGGCGCTGATGGGCGAATCCGGCAGTGGCAAAAGCACCTTGCTGCACCTGATCGCCGGCCTCGACAAAGTCGATAGCGGCAGTATTCGCAGCGGCGAACATCGGCTCGAAAGCATGAACGAGGCGCAACTGGCGAACTGGCGGCGCACGGAAATCGGTCTGGTGTTCCAGCAGTTCAACCTGATTGGCAGTTTGCGCGTCGAGGACAATCTGGCGTTTCAGGCACGTTTGGCCGGGCGTCACGAGCCGCGCTGGCAGGCACATCTGGTGCAGCGCCTCGGGCTGAGCGATTTGCTCAAGCGCTATCCCGAACAGCTCTCGGGCGGCCAGCAGCAACGCGTCGCGCTGGGTCGCGCGCTGGCCTCGCAACCGAAGCTGCTGTTGGCCGACGAACCCACCGGCAGCCTCGATGAAGCGACCAGTGATGAAGTGCTGCGCTTGCTGCTGGAACTGCTCGACGATACGCCGACAACCCTGCTGATGGTCACGCACAGTCCACGAGTGGCGGCACGGCTGGCACAGCGGGTGGTGCTCTCCAACGGGCGGCTGATGTGATCGTCTTCAGGCAAACCCTGCGCGCGCTGCTGAGCCATTGGCGACGGCATCCGGTGCAGTTCTTCAGTGTGCTGACCGGGTTGTGGCTGGCCACCAGCCTGCTGACTGGCGTCGAAGCGCTTAACAGTCAGGCCCGCGACAGCTACGCACGCGCCAGCCAATTGATCGGCGGCGAACCGCAGGCCAGTCTCAGTACGCCGAACGGCGCGACGTTTGCGCAGCAATGGTTTGTCGATCTGCGTCGCCAGGGCTGGCCGGTGTCGCCGCTGTTGCAGGGCCGCTTGTTTCTCAAGGGGCACGACGATCAGCGCCTGCAACTGATGGGCATCGAACCGGTGTCGCTGCCGGCTGATTCGGCGGTGGCCGGGCAGGCCATGCCGATCGAGCGAGTGGTCGAGTTCTTCACGCCGCCGGGCAGTACGTGGATTTCCCCGCAAACCCTGCAGGCCCTGAGCCTGCAAGAAGGCGCCACCCCGCAAACGCTGAATGGCCAGAAGCTGCCGCCGCTGCTGGTGCAAAAGGACATGGCGCCGGGCGTGTTGCTGGTCGATATCGGCGTCGCGCAAACCCTGCTCGAACAACCCGGACAACTGTCACGCCTGTTGCTGCCCAAGGATTTTCACGGTGAGTTACCGGTCACGTTCAAAGGCCAGTTGCAGCTCAAGAGCAGTGGCGAGGAAAACAATCTGGCTCGACTGACCGAGAGCTTTCATCTCAATCTGGATGCTTTGGGATTTCTCTCGTTCGTGGTCGGTTTGTTCATTGTCCATGCGGCCATCGGCCTCGCCCTGGAACAACGGCGCGGACTGCTGCGCACATTGCGCGCCTGTGGTGTCAGTGCGCGAATGTTGATTGGCTGTCTTATCGTTGAGCTGGGCGTGTTGGCGCTGATCGGCGGCGTACTTGGCGTAATCAGCGGGTATTGGCTGGCCAGTGTGTTGCTGCCGGATGTCGCCGCCAGCCTGCGCGGTCTGTACGGTGCGGAAGTGGCGGGGCAGTTGCGGCTGAGCCCTTGGTGGTGGTTCAGCGGGATAGGGTTGAGCCTGCTCGGCGCCTTGCTCGCCGGAGCCAACAGCCTGCTGCGGGCGGCGCGCCTGCCTTTGTTGGCAGTGGCAGATCCGCAAGCCTGGCATCAACAATACGCGCGCTGGTTGCGGCGTCAGGGCTGGCTGGCCTTGTTGTTGGGCGTGATCGCGCTGGCGGCGTTGGTCTGGGGCGACAGTCTGGCCAGCGGATTTGTGTTGATGGCCGGGCTGCTGCTCGGCGCCGCGCTGGCATTGCCGGTGCTGCTCAGCGGCGTACTCAATCAATTGCTCGGGCGCAGTCGGTCGGTGCTCGGCCAGTGGTTTCTCGCTGACTGCCGCCAGCAATTGCCAGCATTGAGCCTGGCGCTGATGGCGTTGCTGTTGGCGCTCGCTGCCAATATCGGTGCAGGCAGCATGACTGCCGGTTTTCGCCAGACCTTCAACGACTGGCTCGAACAACGTCTGAGCGCCGAGCTCTATATCAACCCGACCAACCCGGCTCAGGCGCGCGAGATGTATAGCTGGCTCAAACAGCAGCCGCACGTGACGGCGGTGCTGCCCAACTGGCAGGTTGCGGTGACGCTGCAAGGCTGGCCGGCGGACGTGTTCGGTGTGATCGATCACTCGTATTACCGTCAACATTGGCCGTTGCTCGATGTCAGTGGCGGTGATCCGTGGGGGCATTTGGCGACCGATGATGCGGTGATGCTCAGCGAACAACTGGCCCGACGCCTGAAACTGCATGCTGGCGAACACCTGAACATCCCCACGCCGAACGGGGCGTGGTCACCGCGCATCGTTGGCATCTATGCCGATTACGGCAATCCCAAGGGGCACCTGCTGGTCAACGTCAATCACCTGCTGCGCGGCTGGCCACAACTGACGCCGAACCGTTTCAATCTGCGCATCGATCCGCAAAACATCCCGGCCTTTTTGTCCGCATTACAGGCACGTTTTGCGCTCGATGACAGCCGCATCGTCGATCAGGCGCGGCTCAAGGGCTGGTCGGTTCAAGTGTTTGAACGCACCTTTGCAGCCACCGCCGCACTGAACAGCCTGACCCTGGCGGTGGCGGGCGTGGCGCTGTTTATCAGCCTGCTGACGCAGAGCCAGAGCCGACTCGGCCAGCTCGCGCCGCTGTGGGCGCTGGGTGTGACCAGACGTCAACTGATGCTGCTGAACCTTGGTCAGACCTGGCTGCTGGCGGTGCTGACGCTGGTGTTGGCCCTGCCGTTGGGGATCGCGCTGGCGTGGTGTCTGGACGCGGTGATCAACGTACAGGCGTTTGGCTGGCGACTGCCGTTGCGGGTGTTCCCGTGGCAATTGCTGCAACTGATGGGTTTGGCGTTGCTCGCGACATTGCTGGCGTCGGCGTGGCCGTTGTATTCGCTGTACCGCACGCAACCGGCGGACCTGCTGAGGACTTTTGCCCATGAGGATTAACGCGGTTGTGTGGTTGATCGTGCTGTTGTTGCTGGGTGGCTGCGATCAATCAGTGCCCGAGCAAAAGGGTTTTGCCGGGATGGGCGATCAGGCGTCAGGGTTCACGCCGGTGGTGCCGGGGCGGGTGTTCAGCTTTCCGGCGGACCACGGCGCCCATGCGGGTTTTCGCATTGAGTGGTGGTATGTCACCGCCAACCTCAAGGATCAGCAGGGCAGGGAATTCGGCGTGCAATGGACGTTGTTCCGCAGTGCCCTCAACCCCGCTCCGGAACTGGCCGGGTGGGGGAGCCAAACGATCTGGCTGGGGCATGCGGCAGTGACCTCGGCGACTGCACACCATGCCGCCGAACGTTATGCCCGCGGTGGGGTGGGTCAGGCTGGTGTAGGGCTGACACCGTTCGAGGCGTGGATCGATGATTGGCAGTTTGTCAGTCACTCCCAGGACCCATTGAGCGATATGCAACTCAGCGCCAAGGACAAATCCTTCAGCTATCAACTGCACCTCACCGCCAGTCGTCCGCTGGTGCTGCAAGGTGACAAGGGTTTCAGTCAGAAATCCGAACAGGGCCAGGCGTCGTACTACTACAGCCAACCGTTTTTTCAGGCCAGCGGCACGCTGCAAATCGACGGCCAGACCTACACCGTCAGCGGCCCGGCCTGGCTCGATCGTGAATGGAGCAGCCAACCGCTGACTGCCAACCAGACCGGCTGGGACTGGTTCTCCCTGCACCTGGACAGCGGCGCACACGTCATGTTGTACCGCATGCGCCAGAAGGACGGCGCGCCGTATCTGACCGGTACCTGGATCGACGCTGACGGCCAGACGCAAACCCTGCATAGCGGGCAGATCACACTCACGCCAGAAGACACCGCAAGCGTCGCCGGTCGCTCCATGCCGGTGCGCTGGTCGATCAGTATCCCGGACAAACACCTCGACATCCGCCTCTCGGCGCTCAACCCCAATGCGTGGATGAACCTGCGCATTCCCTACTGGGAAGGCCCGGTCAACATCAGTGGCAGCCACACCGGCAACGGCTACCTCGAAATGACCGGCTATTGAATCCCCCGCCGTAGGAGCTGCCGAAGGCTGCGATCTTTTGATCTTGTTTTTACAGATCAAAAGATCGCAGCCTTCGGCAGCTCCTACAGGGATTTGGGTTGAACTCCATTTGTTCGCTGAACCTCTACACAGATATACCAGTCGAGGATTTGTCATGAGCGACGACCTGCAACCCCCGGACATGAATACCTGGCAGCGTCTGTTCGACGATGAAACCCTGTGGCAGCAGTCTCCCGACGCCCATTATTTCGACCTGCAACGCGTCGCCGACGACCTGCTCGGGCAAGGCGCCATCGACCTGGAGCAGTGGCAGATCCTGCGCGCCAAAGCTGCTGACCTGCACAAGGACTCTCCAGCGGTGAACGTCGCCCGTGAACTCGATGATCCCGAAGCCTGAGGACTCTCCCATGAAACCTATCTCTCAAAACGAACACCCCGACGAACCGCGGCCACCGGGCGAGACTGAGCGCGATAACGACGCCCTGCGGCCCACCGATCCCAAACAGCGCGAGAACGGTGGCAAAGGCACCGCGAGCGGTGAATCGACGGCGCAGGAAACCGCGAAGCAACAAACCAAAGACAAGCCCTGAACAGCGTCTATGCTCAGTGGCACATCTGTCGCCGAACAGGCTTCCGCGTCGGGTGCTGCCATTCATCACAGGGAAAGTACCGCTTATGAAGCTCCACGCACTGGCCAAGGCCATCACTCTCGCAACCGTATTGTCCGCCACCAGCTTCGGAGCATTTGCCGCCGATATTCCGCTGTCCGCCACCATTGAAGCGGATCAGGTCACCACGAAAGTGCTCTCCGTTGATGCTGCCAAGCATCAGGTGGTGCTGGAAGGCGCCGAAGGTCGACAGGTGCATGTTCAATTGAGCGACAAGGCAAAAAACCTCGCCAATCTGAAAGTTGGCGACAAGGTCAACGTCGAGGTTCAGCGCTCTGTCGCGGCCTATCTCGACACCGATGTGGATAAAGGTCTGCCTGGCTCCACCGAGCGTACGGGCGAGCTGCGCAACGCTCCGGGCAGCGAAAACCCGGGCGGCGAAGCATTCCGTCAGATTCAGGTGCAACTGAAAATCACCAAAATTGATTTGAAGAAAAATCAGGTGACCCTGGAAAACCCATCGGGACAATCAAAAACGCTCGACGTCAAAAAGCCTGAAATTCAGGCGAAACTGAAGGATTTGAAAGAAGGGCAGAGCGTCATCGTCACTTACACCGATATATTAAAAGTGACCAGCGAGCATGAAAGCTGAGCATTAACTCTACAGAATGATTGTTCTTGTACAGGGTTTTGTATGAGAACAATCATACTAATTGCTCCGGCTGAAGAGGTTAGGAAGTTTGCCGGGAAATATCGGCAATACACACTTTTTAACTTTCTAGTACATAAAAAACATCATTATGCATGACGACATAAGCGCCAACTTCTATTAAAATCCCTCCCGTTCGCCCAGTGTCAGGGCTCTTTACCGGTGCATGGATTGCCAGGCCATTACACTGGGCGAACACCTCCATTGGGGAGGTTGTATACAATTTCAAATAAAAAGGGCGACTGTGAAGTCGCCCTTTTTTATTGCCGATCGGTTAACTCGATGCCTGGATACCGGATTTATCTTGCTGCCCCTGAAAACGCTTGAGCGTGGCCTGATACATTTTTGTCCGTCGATGATCTTTGCCGTAGGTGCCGGCTGCCGCGACGGTGCCGGACTGGATGTGATCCAAATAGCGAAAAATCTTCCGTGGAGACAGAAACTTGATGCCGTAGCCGCGCCCCATCATGCGGTCCTGTAGCGTATAACCGGGCACGCGATCGTCCAGGCAGAAGTGCAGGCCTTGCGACTTGATCAACCAAGCATTCCACAATGTACAGAAACTTTTCAGATGTGTTTCTCTGTAGGGTTTTGGCTCTTTTGAGCGCAAGCCCAACTGCTGTTTGGCGCGACGAATATAATGCTTGCAAAAGCGCGAAGTTAAGCGCCAGGTATCTCTCACTGCACCCCGATTGATTTGCTCTACACAACCGACCGCTGCAATATCAGCCGACTTCGTGCACTCGCGCATCATCATCGCGAACACTTCCTTGTCGTAGACAAAGGTGTCGGTGTGCAAAAGAAACAGATAGTCGGTTTCAACTTTCGCCAACGCCAGATCCAACGCTTTGCCATGGGCGATGTGCCCAGCTTCTTTACCGGGTGACGGGCGCTCGATCAAGTTGATCCAGTCCAGAGAACGCAAGTAATCCAGACTTTCATCGGCCGAATCATTGTCCACCACCCACACCGGAATACGCTGTTCCTTGACTTGCTCGCGCAATAATTCCAGGCACATTCTGGTGAGGTCCGGGGTTTTGTAATTGACCAGGACAAGACTGAACGTCGACGGCTGTTGGGCGGGTAAATCAAACGTTGTCATTGGCAAGGGCTCATCCGCAAATTAAGGGGCGACAGTGCTTCTTGAACCGGGATGCTAACGACGCAACCTTAGGCCAACCTTAATTTGCCGTTTCGGCAGTGGGGGGCGGGTGAGGTGATACGCGGCAAACGCCGCAGCTTTCCAATGGCTTCCACGCTAGAATGCGCGCCCCTGTAACCGCCCCAAGGAAGATAACGGCGTCGCCGTTGTGTCACGGATGAAACCACTTTCCCTCTACCACCCGGCCCTGTACTGGCTGCGCGTGTGGCAAAAAAGACTGTTCCGCCAGATCGCCTGGTACTGTTCGAGCAAACGCTACGCACGGCCTGCCGCCGCCGCAGAACGTCTGCCGTTCCGTTACCTCAAACACACCTCGAAACTGATCCGCAAACTTGGTGACTCCGACCCAGTCCTGCAACACAACAAGGTTATCAACCTCAAACTCGCCGTCGCCGCCATCGATGGCGTCATTATCGGCCCTGGCGAACATTTCTCTTTTTGTCGTCTGGTCGGCCGTCCGACCCGCCAACGTGGCTATGTCGAAGGCATGGAACTGTCGTTCGGCGAGGCTCGACGCGGTGTGGGTGGTGGCATCTGCCAACTGAGCAACCTGATTCACTGGATGGCCATTCATTCGCCGCTGGTGGTGGTTGAACGCTCCAACCACAGTTTCGATCCGTTCCCGGACGAGGGAAGGGTGTTGCCGTTCGGTTCTGGCGCGGCGATTTTCTATAACTACATCGATCTGGTGCTGCACAACCCGACCGATCGCCATTTTCAACTGAAATTGAATGTGGGCGAGACGCAACTCGAAGGCGAGTTGCTGTGTGATCAAGTGCGCGATTATCGATATCACGTATTCCAGGAGGCGCATCGGTTTGTGCGCGAAGCGGGGCGGGTATTTCGCGAGAACGAAATCTGGCGAGAAGTGCGAAACAAGGGACAGGTGGGCGAGTTGGTGACGCGGGAGCTGCTTTATCGCAATCGCGTGGTGGTCAAGTATGAAGTGGCCGACGAGTTGATCGGGTAGGGCACGCATAGATGTTTTCTGGACATGCGCGCCAGAGGTGATCAGTTCCTGAAATACAACTCGTCCAGTTGGCGTCGGCGTATCGACAGATACTCATCCCAAACTTTGGCGAAGTCCTCGTCCCGAGTCAGCGGAAAGGTCAGATAAATGTGCATGCCCACCACGCTGATGTATTGCCGTTCACGCTTGAACGCTGGCTGCTCGTAATGCGAGATGCTCTCGTCGTAGGCGTGATGGTAGTGATAAATGCTCGCTCGATGGGGCGCGATCATGCCCCGCGCAAAGTCGATCACCCAGCAATGATTAATCGCTGCACTCAAGTAGCCGTACACACCGTCGCTCGAGAGCCGAATGCACGAACTGGCCTGAGTGCCGTCCTCATCGTTGACCAGAATGATCTGGTCAGCGAAGTACTGAATAGTCCTGCCGTCCGGTCCTTGCAGAACCAAGCCCCAGCCTTCAGCCCCCATGCGGAATTCGCCCCGGTTTTCAAAGGTGGCGGTCCAGCCGTTGGCGAGGGTGATCTGATGTTTATTCATGGGGTTTCCAAGTCTTCGGGTTAAAGCGTTTCGATCCGCGATTTCATGGTGATCTAAAGCGTGTTGGAAAGTGCCCGTCACTGGCGAGTGTCCTGCTGTGGCTGCGTCAATACGATGCTGCCTGCGAATGTACTTAAGAAGCAACGCCGCGATCTGATCCGGGCTTCAGGATTAATCGTTGGTCTTCCTCGCGGTTGCGGCAGCGCTCGGCAAAATCCGATGCGGCGGATGGATCGTTCAGGAACAGCGCGTAAGAGTCGCTGCTGATTTCGTAGTACTCCTCGTAATCCACCAAACGGTTGCTCACCGGGATGGAAAGGTACGGTGTACCAGAGAGGGTTTCGATACCGAGGGTGAAGCGTTCGGTCCGGTTGATGAACGTGTCGTTGAATTTCAATCTTCACCTCGCAGGCGCTCGCTGGAGTCATGAGTGTTCAGGGGGCCAAGGCCTAAAGGCTCATGTCTGCTTCGATGCGTTCTTCATAACTCGATAGTTTCTTCATGATGTTTTCGTCGGTCGAATACTTGTTCTTTAACTGCATCAATTGCTTGTCCGTGCCCTTGCAAGCTTGATTGATGGCGCTGATCACCTGGCTGAGGTTGTCTGGGTCTGCCGGATCAGGTTCGGGGATTTCTCCTCTGAGAGTGTCGCAGTTGTCTCGGTTTTTGGTGAAGCTGGATACGTCGGGTGGGAGCGGACTGGTGGTATCGGTTGCTTGAGAAACAGCGGGAAATCTCAGCGTGAAAAGCATCAGGCCGGTCGCAATAATGCTCATCTTGGTGCTCGTGATTGGTGAGTAATCCAGACGCGGGTTGCGTTAACGCGATCATGTTCAACCACGATGGATATCATCGTAATCAGTTGCCTTGGGCGTTGAGTGAATGCCTTTAGCCTCTTGAGCGTGATAATAATTTTCAATGGTCAATGTCGGGTCGATTTTAGCCATTAGAACGCAGCCTTGATTCTGCCAAGGGTAATCCAGGTTTTTTTGCATCATGCCGGGCAGTATGGTGCGATCCCAGACTCTGGATTTTGTCTCACGCCAGCGGTTTGGATTACGGTTGGAGAGTTTGTCATGGGCCGAAGTGGCAGGGTCTAGATCACGGAGTTGTTCCAGGAATGGTAATTCCGGTAGTGGCTGACTTACGTCCATGTAGCGCTGTAAGGTATCCCAGAAAGCCATGCATTCTTCACGACTCATTCCCAGCGATTGAATTTTCCCGCCGAGGAATATCTCAAAGTCGTAGTAACGATGATGTAACCAGATAGCCGTGCCACTGCTACCGTACGGGCCAGGCCGAAATTCCATGGTCGCATCGAACTCATAGAATGGTGCTGTGAAGGCTGAGCGGAATCGACGAGAGATGGTGAGCATTCCGGTTTTTCTGTTGAATTCATTTCCCGCAGATCTAAGCAAGTTAAAGTAACGGTCAGCTATCCAGTCCCACCCGACTAGTCCCATAAATGCAATTACTATGATTGCTCCTACAATCAAGATCATTGCCGGCTTGGGGGTGATGTACGCCATCAGCGCTAGTACCACGACTATCGGCCATAGCACCATCACCGCCGAACCGATGCTGTAGTTTCCGATGTCGAAAAAAATCTCGTTTTTTCGCCAGATGGTGTTAAGCACATCACAGGGTTTTTCACCGGTTGGAATGGGTAGCGGCGCCAAATAGTCGTTGCGCGAAAACAATCGTTTTTTTGTAGTGCCTGCCGGTGGCGTACTCATATGCTGCCCTTGGGTTGTAAGTCCTGCTACTCATCATCAAGCTAATGCTTGATCTGTCTGGGCGGCTAGTTCGGCTTCACGCTTGGTGATAGCTTCTTCCAGTTCTGGGGAGCGCTTGGCCCATTGTTCCGGTGGCAGTGGTTTGGACCATTCAATGATTTCGGGATAGGTCAGGTTGGGCGGCGGATTCAATTTCCAGCGTTCAAGTACGTCAATCAGCAGCGTATTAAAAATGAAAATGCCGCAAAAGCCTTCCCACAAAGCGGTTACAAACCATCCTCTCAACTCAGCGGCTTTCTTCAGATCGTCGAAATAGGTAGCCCATATTCCTTTGGATCTGTCGAAACGAGCCGTCTGGTCCTCAACAGCATTCGGACCGATTTCCATGTAACTACGCATGCATTCCCAAAGCGCCATGGCGGTGGTGCCGCCGCCACAGTTAAAACCCAGTGAGAAGTGTTTGTTGTCATCTTTTGCCTGTGGATCAGGGTTCTCAAATCCAATGATTAAAAGGCCCATCGTGGCTTTACCTGCTTGGCTAACCGAGGAGTGCTGCGTTGCCGCTGCGGTTACGCTCTCCCACGGAACTATCCAATATTCGCCGCCCTCCCGCGGGACATATACCTCACGGCGCTGGCGGTTGAAGCGAATAGGCAAGGGCACGTCAAGGAACAGTCCTTGAATCACTAATAAGATAGGGATCCCCACAATTATTAACCCTCCGCCCCATATGAGAGGATCGGGAAGTATGTAACCCAAAAATGCAAACAACAGAATCATCGGCCAGATCACCATCACTGCTGAACCAATGCTGTAACTACCTATATCAAGAAATACGTCATTTTTTCGCCAAATGATATTGAGTACGTCAGAGGGTTTTCTCCCGGTAGGAATTGGTAGTGGTGCTAAGTAATCATTTCGCGAAAATATGCGTTTTTTTGTAGTGCCTGCCGGTGATGCACTCATGTGCTGCCCTCGGGTTTATAAGTCCCGCTACTCATCATCAAGCTAATGCTTGAGCTGTTTGGGCGGCTAATTCGGCTTCACGCTTGGCGATAGCTTCTTCCAGTTCTGAGGAACGCTTGGCCCATTGTTCGGGTGGCAGTGGTTTTGACCATTCCACGATGTTGGGGTAGGTGAGTTCGGGCGGGTGGGAAAGCGTCATGTCCTGCAATTTCTCTGCTACATAGGTTCCTAGAATCGTGATGCAGAATATTCCCCATAAGACATTCAGCATGTCTCCCTTGCGCAAGTCGGTGATGATTGAACCGATCTGTGTTTCTTCGTACGGAGCAACACCCACTCCGCTATCAGGCACAGGGTCCGGCCCTATTTCCATGTAGCTGCGGGTGCACTCCCACAACGCCATGGCCGTCGTACCGCCGCCACAGTTGAAGCTCAGTGAAAAATGTTTGTTGTCTTCTGTTGCCTGCGTGTCAGGGTTCTCAAAACCAATGATTAACAAGCCCATGGTTGCCTACCTGCTTGGCTTACCGAGGAGTGCTGCGTCGCCGCTGCGGTTACGTTCTCCCACGGGACTATCCAATATTCGCCCCCCTCTCGCGGAACACATACCTCGCGGCGTTGACGGTTAAAGCGAATAGGTAAAGGCACTGCGCGAAAAAGCCCTTGAATCAAAAACAGAATCGGGATGCCTGTAATGCAGGCCCCCAAGATTAAGGCGTCCGGATCGTCAAAAAAATAAGCTAATGCTAAAAAAAGTATCACCACCGGCCAGATCACCATCACGGCTGAACCGATGCTGTGGTTTCCGATGTCGAGAAAAACCTCGTTTTTTCGCCAGATGGTGTTAAGCACATCACAGGGTTTTTCACCGGTTGGAATGGGTAGCGGCGCTAAATAGTCGTTGCGCGAAAACAATCGTTTTTTTGTGGTGCCTGCCGGTGGCGTACTCATGTGCTGCCCTTGTGTTTTAAGTCCTGCTACTCATCATTAAGCTAATGCTTGATCTGTCTGAGCGGCTAGTTCGGCTTCACGCTTCGCGATAGCTTCTTCCAGTTCTGAGGAACGCTTGGCCCACTGCTCGGGCGGCAGCGGTTTCGACCATTCAATGATTTCGGGATAGGTCAGGTCGGGCGGCGGATTCAATTTCCAGCGTTCAAGTACGTCAATCAGCAGCGTATTAAAAATGAAAATTCCGCAAAAGCCTTCCCACAAAGCGGTTACAAGCCATCCTCTCAACTTAGCGGCTTTCTTCAGATCGTCGAAATAGGTAGCCCATATTCCTTTGGATCTGTCGAAACGAGCCGTCTGGTCCTCAACAGCATTCGGACCGATTTCCATGTAACTACGCATGCATTCCCAAAGCGCCATGGCGGTGGTGCCGCCGCCACAGTTAAAACCCAGTGAAAAGTGTTTGTTGTGATCTTTTGCCTGTGGATCTGGGTTCTCAAATCCAATGATTAAAAGGCCCATGGTGGCTTTACCTGCCTGGCTTACCGAGGAGTGCTGCGTTGCCGCTGCGGTTACGCTCTCCCACGGAACTATCCAATATTCGCCGCCCTCTCGCGGGACGCATACCTCACGGCGCTGGCGGTTGAATCGTATCGGTAACGGTACTGGGCGTAACAAACCCTGCACCAGAATCATGGATGGAATTCCGATAATGATCCCACCACCAATAAGAATAAAAATACTGAGATCTGGTGAAATATTTCTGAAACCAAAGGCCAGAGATAAAAACAGCATTAGTGTTGGCCACATGACCATTACCGTTGATCCTACGCTGTAGTTACCAATATCGAGAAACGTATCGTTCTTGCGCCAGATAGTGTTGAGTACATCTGAGGGTTTTTCGCCGGTAGGGATGGGCAGCGGCGCCAAATAATCGTTGCGCGAAAACAACCGTTTTTTTGTGGTGCCTGCCGGTGGCGTACTCATGTGCTGCCCTTGGGTTGTAAGTCCTGCTACTCATCATCAAGCTAATGCTTGATCCGTCTGGGCGGCTAATTCGGCTTCCCGCTTGGCGATAGCTTCTTCCAGTTCAGGGGAACAATTGGCCTATTGCTCGGGTGGCAACGGTTTTCACCATTTGTGCTCTAATTTAAGACATCGACTTTCTCCGTTGTGCAGGTGGCCTCGAGTGGTAAGTTGGATTTAATAATATCAGTCGCTTCTTCTCTTTGTGAGTCAAAAAAAACATAGAGGCTTCCTAATGCTAGGTGCTTGGAGTTTTTTTGTGGTACGCCATACTCAAGTTCTACCATGTTTCTGTTTGTTGATATTATTAGTTTTTTTAGTTCTTTCCATTGTAAGAAATGGTGGTGATACTCGGTGTGCAAGTTTTGATAGTTTTTAGAGTTTGCCATCGATAGATACATCAATCCCATGCCTCCAGGGCCTACCATCGCGCCTATCAAAAAAACTGGATCAATCGTTGCCAGAAAAATGAAAATAATCGCAGTTACACCGGCGAACCACTTAACGAAAGTTAATGTCCATTTGGCGGGGGATTTCCACTCGCAATACTCAATTCCAGACTTGGTAAAGCGATAAGCAAAACTTACCCGCTGGTGGGTCATGCACGAAATCGTAAATAATATGAAAAAAAAGAAAAATACACACGATAAGGTTCGCCATGGCTGGCTCATTCCTTCATAGACAGAATACATAATGAAAGAACCGCCGAGCGTGATTGCAGCCATAAAAGCAAGCATGCAATTAGCCACGAATGTGTTGTAGTTTCGTGCGCGAATGGCCCATTCCAAAAGCTCTGGTTCTGCAGAGTACTTCCATTGGAGTTGCGGCGGTAAATCAGGTGCTTTGTTGAAATTGAATATTGTATGAATCATTTTACTATTCCGTTAGGCACAGCCAATTTCAAAAACATGGTGCTTTTTTTATTTAACACAATGTCTTCCTTTAGCTCGCCGCTGAAGGCGTTGTTGGCTCGGTCGGCTTCACTTGGAGTCCTTTCGAGCGCTAGTCGAAACATATAACCGCGTTTATCTTTGCGTTGAAGCACTCCTGGTGGGTATTTGACCTCTACCTCAAGAACGGGGCTTTCTGTCGACGAGTTGATCCACACTTGCCACAGTCGATGGGGGGCGGTGTCGGAGTATTTGAAGTCAGCCGGGTTGGATCCGATGATTGGACCATCGGGTAATTTACCGAGCTGTTTTGGGTCGACCCAATTTCCGTTGAGAAATTGTTCGTAAAAGCGTTCTTTCGTGAACTGGAGTTCGTTCGGCGAAAGATAGTTGATTTCGACCATAGCCGGTTGCAGGGTCACTTCTTGTCTCTGTAATGTAGAAGGCAATTGAATCTGGACCCAGAAGCCCAGCCATTTTCGAGGTGTGCTGCCGCCCCCGTAATACAACGCTCTACCCAAAACGCTGGGGCGCTGTAAGGTTTCTAGTAGTGCCTGCGTCTGTTTTTGATAGCCCTCGTCGCCTAACCACTCGGGTTCCGCGCCGAGACCCCAATTACAACGGTATAGCCATAGACGCAATCCATCGCGCTTGTAGCGATTAGCGGCCATTGTGATCATCAAATAAGCGATTCCGAGAATTGCCAAAATGATTGTTACAGGACCGGACATTACCCACGCAAAGCTGAACAAAGGGCCGAGCGCCATACCAGCCAATTGGCCCGTTGCAACTAACGACATTCCGAAAGTCACACCAAACTTCGCCCACAGTAGCGCTTCTTCTTCGCCACTCGTGGCACCGTTGACGTCTTTGGAAATCTGCCAAGCCTCAAGCCCCGTCGCAATGACTCCAAAAACAGCCCATGTCATGGTACGAAATATCAGACCTTTTGAAGCCGCTGCGAACTCGCTTGCCATCGCTGCTTTGGCACTATCTCCGACAGCCGTGGCTTTTTTAGCTGCTGATAGCCAATTTTTATAGGAAGCTTGAGCCACACTCCGAGTTTTTTGGCCTAGTTCAGCCGTCATTCCTCCCGCACGGCTCCAGGCTGGCCCAACCCATAAGGCAGCAATTGCATTGGCCGCGTAGGCTGCGCTTGACCCCACTAAGCGCGCTTCATCAGCAGAAAATTGACCATCGTTTTGCGCCTGCTTAGCTGTGTTGAAAACGTTCCACACATTCAAACCAACCAGCAACGCAGGCAAAGCATTGCCCAGGTTTTGCCCCATCCAGCTTTTGGTACGCACCAAATACTCATGTGTTCCCGCAATTTTGAGCTGCGCCACTACCTCTGACTGCCCTAAGTCGCGCAACCAACCATTTATTTTTGGTAGACCTGCGCTCAGTCGAGTACTGCCGGATGCTTTCGCTACGATTTGGTTGGGGCGCGTCAAGAAGAGGGCTTTCAGTTCTTCTTCAAAAACTTGCAGGGAAATCCGCGCCGAACGCTGATCGTAAGCAGCACCCGGGCGGCCCAATACGCCTTTGGCACCCGTAATTTTGTTGTTCAGGGTTGTCAGCTTCATCTGCCAGGCTTGATATTCACGCTGGTAGGTCGGATTGTAGGAGAGTTGAGTTGCGCTGGAAATTTCAGTGGAAATCAGCACTTGCGGCACAGCGAGTGTCAGTGCGATTTCTTGTTTCATCGCTGGTAACAGCAGGGTGCTCAATCCATGCCATGCATCTTTGGCCTGGTTGTTGGCGACTTTGATCAACGTAGTCAAGGATTGCTTGGCAGCGCTGCTCATTGCTTTGTAAAGCTTGCTGTTTTTGACGACATCGAGGTCCAGCACCGCTTTGATTTCTGCAACTCGGGTGGCGATGTTCGTGGCGTCGCTGGATGAGGTCGGCGTTAAAGTCGCGGCGCTGCCGTCACTTTCGCGGCCTTGTTCGTCCAGATTACCGGTAGTAGTGAAGTTGTGCGTCACCTGCTTGATCAGGGTGGCGAGTTCCGGGTTGAAGTTGAACAATGCCATGCCGAACAGCTTGCTCGGTTCCTTGGCCTGTTTGCACAACCATTCCTGGCCTTTTTCTCCATTGGCCAGCACGGTGTAGAGCGCGTGGGCGGTTTCGAGAAGTAGGCAGGCTTGCGCTTCATCGGCGGTGTCATGAAAGACCGCTTCAGCACTGGGGCTGAGCATGTCCAGCCACTTGAGCAGGTCCTGCTCGCTGCGTTTGCAATGCTCTTGAAGCCGTTGTGCTTCGGTAGTGGTTTTGCTCAGGTACTTCTGTACCTCGTTAAAGCGCACGTCTTCGCGCCAATAGCGCTTGGCGTTCCATTCTTCAAGGGCTGATTGCCATTTTTTCTGATCGGGTAGGTGTCCCCATTTAGCTTTAAATTTGGCTTGGGCCTTTGCCGTCGAAGGGGCTGAGCCCATCTCCACCATCGCGGCTTGATCGCCAGTCACAATGTCCTTGCCGCGCTCCATTTCATCATTAGTGCCCAGAAGGCTGTAAAGATCATCGGCGTAGTATTGGCGCTTGATCGGATCTTTGATCGAGTCGGGCGTAAATGCGTTGGTGTCGAAGCCACACAGGTTTTGCACAGCTATCGCGCTTTGCAGTTTGTATTGATTCAGCTTTTCAAACTGCCCCTGTTCCATGAGCCTGCCAGCAAGGTTCATGGTCAAGTCATCAACTATTCCCAGCGGGTCATCCAGTGCAATAAAAAGGGCAGTGTCCTGTTCAGGCACTTTGCCGCGTACCAATGCCTCTTCGAATGCGGGCTTGAATTCGCCACCTTTCTCAGGCGTTTGAGTGGGCAGCAGGGTGCTTAAGAAAGTGGGGGCGCTTTCGCCTGCAGCGAGGATGTCCGCGACACTTTTACCCAGTTCTGTGATCGGGCCGCCATGGCCTGCTTTGCCACTGCTGCAAAAGCTATCCAGGTTGACCTTACGCATCCATTGGGTCTGCTGAGTCGCACTGCTGCGCATCAGTTCGCACATACGCCAGGTCCACTGGACGGGCGAGTAAGCGATACGCAGCTGATTGCGACGGGGATAGAGCAGGTATGGGTGCGTTTCGCCGGGGTTGTTGCGCACATCCTTATTCAGTTGACCATCAGCCCATTTGTGGCGCGTGAACTGGTGACCTTTGACTTCGTATTCATGGAAAGTCTTGGCGACGCTGTCCCAAACATATAGCCAGCCGTCGCGCAGTTGGCGCAGGGTGTAACTGCGGGTTCTCAGTTCAGTCGGCTTGCCTGTCCAGTCCTTGGGAAGAGGGTTAGGACCCTGATTTGTGCCTTTTTTCGGTGATTCGTCCACCGCATAACGCACAGGAAATATGGCGACTTCACCGGCCATCAATGAGCACTGCCCCGAGCCCATTTGTGCATTGGTAAATGCCTGGTTTCGGTTGGCCTGTTTCAGTTGAGCTTCGGTCGCGGGCTGAGTCATCACACTTCCTTGTTTATTTCGATGTCCAGGCAATCGTTATCCATCTGCTGGATACGTATTTCCGGTGCGAGTCTGGGGGCCTCGGGGGTACGGGCCAACCAATCCTGATAAGGCCCTTTGGGGCTTTCGCTGAATCCTGCGCCCCAACGCAGGCTGTATTCAACCCAGATAGCGAGACTACGTTCGCTCGACAACCCCCAGGCTTGCGCTTCGTCCAACCGTCGAGAAAACCACTCGGTACGAATGCTTTTGTCCAGGGTTGATAGAGGCCGAGGATGGTATTGCTCAAAATTATCGTGCAGTCGCTCGATAAATTGCCAGCGTGCAGCCTGAGCAAGAGCGTCCAATTGTGCCTGACCCAACAGGGCGTAGTTATCCTTCCACTGCGGTGTCGGGGAGTTACGCTGAAAATTTACCCATTGAGCGGCGGCGGCTGACTCCCAGGAATGCAGCTCTTCAGGCATCGACCACGTTTCAATCGGACCAAGTATCGCATCCAGATGTTCGCCCTGATAACTGCCGAGCCAATGCCGAGTGACCAGCGGGTCGGCGAAGCGCAGCATGCCATTGCCCCCCAGTACATCGGAGGGAGCGATGAACCGTCTCAAGTGATCGGCGACGATGCTGATGGGCGCTCGGCTGGAGAGCAGACTGGCGTCAATCTGCTGGTCAGCATTTTGGTACGTCTGCGTCAGTAGATTAGTGGAACCCAAAGACTTGACCAGTATCGGCCCCAAATCCTTCAACTCTGCCCACCGCGTTCCCAAGTACAACGGTTCGATCTCTAACGGTTCGCCAAGTTGATACAGACTTGGGATCGCATCAGGACGCAGGACTCCGTCGATCAGCAAAAAGTTGGCGTTCGACGGGTAACTCATTTGGCGGCGTCCTTCGCTGCTTGCGCGGCAGCTTTTTCGCAAATTTCACAGCGTGGCGTGCGACGCATCAACGCCTGCCGCTGCGCCGGCACCAACAACTGCCCAGCCTTATCCGCATCCGCCTGTTTCAACGGTCCCGGCAACAACGGCGCTGCCCCAGTGCCACTGCCCGGGCCACCGCCCGAGTTGATGTTGATCACCGGCCCGCTCATGGTAACGCCAGCGGCGTCGATCTTGATGAAGCTGCCACCGCCGATCAGGGTCAGCTCTGCGCCAGCCTCCATCACCACTTTCATGCCGCTGCTCAGGTGAATTTCCTGCCCCGCATCCATGAACTGCCCAGTACCAATCTTGACGTGCTGATTCACCCCAACCGTTAGGTGGTCACTGGCCTGCGCCTCAACTTTACGGTCTTCATAAACCGTGTGATGTTCTTCGGCCTTGAATTCCGTGTAGCTGTTCTTCTCAACCGTATCGTGCCGCTCATTGCCGACCCGAATCTTCTGGTCGTGCTCGATGTTTTCATCCCAATCGCGCTGGGCATGCAGATAGATCTGCTCCTGACCTTTCTTGTCCTCGATACGCAGTTCGTTGTAACCGCCACCACCCATCGAGCTCAGGGTCTTGAACGTCGTGCGCGTCTTGTTCGCCGGCAGCGCATAGGGGACGGTGTTTTCCTTGTGGTACAGGCAGCCGCTGATCAGTGGCTGGTCGGGGTCGCCTTCAAGGAAGGTGACCAGCACTTCCATGCCAATACGCGGGATGGCGATCCCGCCGTACTGGGCGCCGGCCCAGGCTGAAGACACGCGTAGCCAGCAGCTGGTTTTGTCGTCGGCCTGGCCTTCGCGGTCCCAGTGGAACTGGACTTTGACGCGACCGTATTCGTCGCAGTGGATCTCTTCACCTTTGGGACCGGTCACCACGGCGCTTTGGCTGCCGAGGATGCGCGATTTGGCGTGGTGCAGGGGCGGGCGGTTGGGGACGTCCCACGGCGTGGCCTGGAAGCGGTTGCGGTAGCCCTGGTGGAAATCGTCTTTGAGTGCGGTGGTGTCGCTGGTCACCGATTCTTCGAGCACTTGCGGCTGTTTGCCTCCGTGGTGGACTTCGGTGAGCAGCCAGAGGTCGTTCCACTTGGCTTTCGGGTGCGCGGTGAGCGCGAGGAAATGGCCGCTGACCAGCAACGGTTGATCGCTTTTGCCTTCGGCCAACTGGAAGTCGCTGCGGTGGCGTTCGAGGGCGCGTTTGGCCAGGTGTTTGCCGCGCGCGCGGTCGACGAAGCGGCCGGGGTAGTCGTAATCCTCGAGGTCGGGCAGGGCGTCGCCACGGTTGTCGCTTTCGAGGGTGATTCGCGGTTTTTCGAAATCGTAATCGCGGCGCGTGGTGCGGCTGGTACGGGTTTCCAGGCGCAGGTCGAAGCGCTTGATCACCGGGTCGCTGGCGACCATGCCGGAGTCTTGCTGATAGGCCACGGGTTGGAGTTTCGGGAACACCGTCTGGTCATCGCCGAAGATCAGTTTGTGCGCCGTGGCGCTGTGCTGGAAGTGGTAATGGATACCTTCTTCCTCGCACAGGCGCTGGATGAAATGCAGGTCCGACTCGTCGTATTGCACGCAATAAATGCGCTCGGGGTAGACCGAGCCGGTCTGGAAGGCGTAGGCATTGCTTTGGATGCCGTGTTCTTCCAGCACCTGGCCGATGATTTTCGGCACGCTGAGGTTTTGGAAGATGCGCTGGTTGATGCGGTGCGCGAGGTACGCCAGTTGCGGGCGCAGGGTCAGCGAATAACGCGTCAGGCGTTTGCCCGAGTCGCCCTGCGCGGCGCGGTAGATCTGGCCGTGGATGCCGCTGCCGTCGGGCGACAGTTGCAGGAAGGCCGGTTTGTGCAGGAGGGTTTCGAGGTCCAGCGACGGTTTTTCACTGACCAGTTCCACCTCGAAAACGAAGGGCTGGCTGATGGCTTCCCGGCCTTGCAGGGTAAACACCTGAAAGTCGGCGGGGAGACCTTCGATGGTCAGGGCAAAGTGGGTTTCATTGGCCGGCGCGAACATCCGTTGTTCCTCGTGCTGTACAGCGGCGCGCGTCGACGGCCGCGAAAGCGGGCCAACGTACGCTAAATTCTGGAGGGGCGTAAACAACATCGACCAGCAGAGCTGGCCGATGTTTGTAACGATCAGCCGCGATTAAGCGACTGGAGCACGCCAGTCATCGGAACCCGAAGTACCGGATACTTCGTGGGTCCAGGTGATTTTACGGTAGGTGAACTGCACTTCTTCCAGGTGGGTGAAGTGCGAGTTCGACGGGTCCTGGCAGTTGTGCATTTTGTTGTTGATGGCGACGATGATCGCGTCTTCCAGTTTGGTGGTGTAGTAGTGCTCTTGGGTGCCTTGAGCCGAAGTGCGGTACCACTGGATAACGATTTCGCTCATGCGCTCGCCCGAAGTCAGAGCAGCTTGCAGCAGAGGCGAAGCCTTGTCGTAGACCTTGGTGATCACAACTGGCTTGTGAACGCGCTGACCGGTTGGCTGACCGGATTGTGGGTCACGCGGGATGATCACGTCATGGCTGAAAGCCTGAACCATGACCTGGTCTTCGTGGCCTTCCTGGTAGGTGTTGCCAACGGAGTCGGCGGTGAAGGCGCCTGCAGTGATCAGGCCTTGTTTTTCGCCGGTAACCGACATGTACGCTGGTGTTGCCATGGGGTGCTCTCCTTGCGGATAAATTTAAGGTGCCCGGGAGGCGAAATCGCCCGGTGGGTGCCTGACTGTAATCAAGGAGCGTGCCAGCTTTTGTGAAGTGCCCGGCAGCCGGTGGTTAAACCGCTCTGGCCTGTGGGTTTGAGGATTTTTGCCAGGCGAATCAGGGCAAAAGTGCGCAAGAAGTTGCGCAGTACTGCGCAACTTCTTGCGCACTCGTCTACAGGCCACGTCCTACGTGGCCTGTAGAGGCATTGGTAGGGCAAAATCGAAAATAAGTGCGCAACTTCTTGCGCACAATGGCTGTGTGCCATCATTCGGCGCATTGAAACGATTTGCCGTGCCTCAAGGTCAATCACTCACACCTGTAAAACAGCCTCTGAAATCCCGCAAACCGAGTGAGACCGACATGAAAGTTCTGATGGTTCTGACCTCCCATGATCAATTGGGCGACACCGGCAAGAAAACCGGCTTCTGGCTGGAGGAGTTCGCCGCCCCGTACTACGTGTTCAAGGATGCCGGCGCACAACTGACGCTGGCCTCGCCCAAGGGCGGTCAGCCGCCGCTGGATCCGAAAAGTGATGAGCCGGACGCGCAGACTGCCGCGACCGAACGCTTTCGCAAGGACTCCGCCGCCCAGTCGGCGCTGGCTTCCACTGTCAAACTCGAGACGGTGAAGGCGGCGGATTTCGATGCCGTGTTCTATCCGGGTGGCCACGGGCCGCTGTGGGATTTGGCGGAGGATCGCTATTCGATCGCGCTGATCGAGGCGTTTTACCAGGCCGGCAAACCGGTGGCGGCGGTGTGTCATGCACCGGGTGTGCTGCGCCATGCGAAGGGTGTGGATGGTCAGCCGCTGGTCAAAGGCAAGCAAGTGACCGGGTTTACCAACAGTGAAGAAGAGGCGGTGCAGTTGACGAATGTGGTGCCGTTTCTGGTCGAGGATGAGCTTAAGGCCAAGGGCGGGATTTTCTCGAAAGGCGCGGACTGGTCGAGCTATACCCGTGAGGATGGGTTGTTGCTGACGGGGCAGAATCCGGCTTCGTCGGAAGAGACGGCATTTGCATTGCTCGCAAGATTGCGCTGATTAAACCATTGACCTTGTGGCGAGGGAGCAAGCTCCCTCGCCACAGAGGCCGCGCTAATCGTTCGATCCGTTAAGGCCCAATACTTTGGCGCACTCTTCGAGTGAGCGTTGCTGCGTTTCGGCATACAGGCCCAGCTCATCAATTGTGGCGCGGCCCAGCGCCTGTTCGAACGCCTGGCGGTTGGAGTGTTCGCCATAGTGCGTCGGCGCAGCATCCCCAAGGTTTGACTGAAAAATCCCCGCCGCGCTGACCGGCAGGAAATCTTCGTACACCAGCGGTTCAGCTTTCACGTAACCGTCGCGCAACAAATCCTCTAGTGATACCTCGCCCAGGCTACCTGCTGCCAAGCCTTTTTCCGTGGCGAAATAGCGAAAGTACGCCAGCCCTTGTTCACGCATGCCGTCGAGACTGTCAGGAAATTCGCCAAAGTGCTGACTCATCAGCGCGTTGTAGCGTGAGGCGTTGGCCTCGTTGGGAAATTCTCCCAGCGCATCGCGTGCCGCATTCAATAAAAGGTCGTACAGCGCACGGCCCTTGGGTGTCAGCGCCGCGCCGCGTTGTTCGATTTCGCCGAAACGCGCGCTGTGGCTGCCACGGGTTTCATCTTGATCGGTGAAGGCGATCGGTTCGTCCAACGCTTTGAAGCTGGTCTGGCGCAGCAGGATCGGCTGCTGCCGGCGCGGTGGGCCTTCGATGACCGCTTTCGGGGTGATGCCGTGGGCGGGCATCTGTTCCTGGACGATGTCGATGTCCAGCGTGCGCGGCGTCAGGTGATTGATGTGAGGGCCTTTGAACGCGACGACGTCGGCGATCAAGCGGTGTTGGGCGCTCAGTGTCTGGTATTGGGCTGCGGTGACGGTGGCGCTGTGGTGCCAGCGAAAAGTCTCGAGTGCCTGCAGGACGAATTCCTGCACCTCGGTTTCGTTAAGGCCGCCAGCCGTTTCCGCTTGGGCGATCAGGCGCAACGCCTTCGGGGTGAAGATTGAGCGTTTGGCCAACACGGATCCGGCAAATGCGCGTAACTCGGGATCCTCAATCAGTTCCAGGCGTAACAACGAGGTAAACACCCGGAAAGGGCTGACCTGCAGCGCATCCTCATGCACCGCGCGAAACGCGGTGGAATGCACCGGCACGCCTGCCGGCGTCAGGTCGTAATATCCCACCGGCTGCATGCCCATCACCGCGAACAAGCGGGCGAGGGTGGCCAGTTCGGTTGCGGTGCCGACACGGATCGCACCGTGGCGCTCCATGTCCAGCCGTTCGATTTCTCCAGTGCTGTCGAGCTGTCGGGCGATGTCCGGCTCACGCGAAAGCACGTCGCGGTTGGTTTGCTCCACCAGTTCCATCAGCGCGCCGTACAGCGGCACTTCTTCGCGGTACATGTCGGACATCGCTTTGGAGAAGCGTTGGCGGATCAGGTCTGGGCTGATGAAAGGCTGCACGCTCATGAAAAAAATTCCTGCCACGGTCACGTATGGGATGCAGGAAAAGATCGCAGCCTTCGCCGACGTCGGCAAACGAAGAATCCTACGGACTTCATTCTGCCAACGACTGATCCACCAGTTCGATCCAGTGCACAACCGGCGTGCGCCCAGCGCTGGTCAGATGGCTTTGGCAACCGATGTTGGAAGTGACGATCAGTTGCGGGCGGCCGCTTTCCAGCGCGTTGAGGCGGTTGTCGCGCAGTTGCCTGGCCAGCACCGGTTGCGTCAGTGAATAAGTGCCCGCCGAGCCGCAGCACAAATGGCCGTCGGGCACCGCGGTGAGGTTGAAACCGATTCGGCTCAGCACGGCTTCCACCGCGCCGCCGAGTTTCAATGCGTGCTGCAAGGTACACGGGCAATGCACGGCGATACGTCGTTCGCTGGCTGCGCACACTTGCTCAAGTGGCTCCTGGGCGAGGATCTGCACCAGATCCAGAGTCATTTCGCTGATTCGCCGGGCCTTCATCGCGTAAGCCGGATCGCCTGAAAGCAAATGCCCGTAATCCTTGATGAACGCGCCGCAGCCACTGGCCGTCTGCACAATCGCTTCGGCACCGTTTTGCAGATGCGGCCACCACGCGTCGATGTTCTGCCGAGCGCGGTCGAGGCCTTTGGCCTGGGCGTCGAGGTGATAGTCGAGCGCGCCGCAGCAACCGGCCTCGGCCACGGGCGTGACGCTGATCCCGAGCCGATCCAGCACCCGCGCCGTTGCGTCATTGGTGTTCGGTGACAAACCGGGTTGCACGCAACCTTCAAGCAGTAATACCCGGCGGGCATGCCGAGGGGCGGGACGAGAGCCGTTAACCGGCATACGCTGCGGCAGTTTGCTTTCAAGCAAACGCGGCAGTAGCGGGCGAAACGTCGTACCGACGCGCAGCAATCCTTTGAACAAGCCTGGATTCGGCGCCAATGCGCGCAAGCCTTCACGCAGTAGGCGCTGCGCGGCCGGGCGCGGCACCGCTTGATCGACCACCGCACGGCCGATGTCGAGCAAGTTGTGGTAATCAACGCCGGACGGGCAGGTGGTTTCGCAGTTGCGGCACGACAGGCAGCGATCCAGATGCAGTTGCGTTTGCACAGTGGCCGGCGCGCCTTCGAGCACTTGTTTGATCAGGTAGATGCGCCCGCGCGGGCCGTCGAGTTCGTCGCCGAGCAATTGATAAGTCGGGCACGTCGCGTTGCAAAAACCGCAATGCACGCAGGTGCGCAGGATCTTTTCCGCTTCGGCGGCGCGGGGCAGTAGCCGGGATTGCTCACTGAGGGTGGTTTGCATGGTCAGAGCTCCGCGTACATCCGGCCGGGGTTGAACAGCCCTTGCGGGTCGAGTTGCGCCTTGAGTTGCCGGTGATAGCGCAGCAGCGTCGGTGCCAGCGGCTGGAACGGTGTGTCACTGGTGCCATGAGTGAAGCAAGTCGCATGGCCACCGAATGACTGCGCGAGGGCTTGAATGTCGTCGCTGGAGGACTTCAGCCAGCGTTGTGCGCCGGCCCAGTCGATCAATTGTGCGCCGGGCAATTCCAGTGGCCCGAGATTGTTTGGCAGTGACAGCCGCCACAGTGGCAGGCCCTCGTCGAAAAACGGTAATCGCTGTTCGTTCAGATCACGCCAGAAAACCGAGTCCAACGGCTCGCCGCCGAGCCGTTGATGTGCCGCTGTCACCGAGCCTTCGCCGCCCTCAAGTCGCAGATACAGGCTGCCGCCATCGTGACACGCCGCGCTGATCGGTAACGGTTGCTGGCCCCACTCGGCAAGTTTGGTCAGCGCCCGCGCGCAATCGATTTCCAGGCGAATGCTCAGACACTGGCGGGGTTTGGGCAGAACTTTCAGGGAGACTTCTGTGAGCACGCCGAGGCAGCCATAACTGCCCGCCATCAGCCTCGACAGGTCATACCCGGCGACGTTTTTCATCACTTCGCCGCCGAAACGCAAATGCTGGCCGAGACCTGTGATCACCCGTGTGCCAAGGACGAAATCGCGTACCGAGCCCGACCATGGTCGTCGCGGCCCAGACATCCCCGCGGCGATCATGCCGCCGACCGTGGCGCCATCGGCAAACGAGGGCGGCTCGCACGGCAACATCTGCCCGGCGACGTCCAGCGCCGCGAGCAATTCGGCCAACGGCGTGCCCGCCCGCACGCTGACCACCAGTTCGGTCGGGTCGTAGCGAACGATGCCACGATGGGCGCGAGTGTCGAGCACTTCACCGGCCACCTCGCGACCGAGAAACGCCTTGCTGTTGCCGCCCTGAATCTTCAACGGCGTGGCGTTGGCCCGCGCTTCATTGACCTGATCGAGCAGGGCGCCGGCAGCGTCGAAGTCGACCATCAGAAGCGCTCCAGCTCAGGGAAGGGCAGTTGCCCGGCGTGAATGTGCATCGCACCGAATTCCGCGCAGCGGTGCAGGGTCGGAATGTTCTTGCCGGGATTGAGCAGGCCCTGTGGATCGAAGGCGGCTTTCACCGCATGGAACAGGCTCAGTTCAGCACTGTTGAACTGCGCGCACATCTGATTGATTTTCTCCCGGCCCACGCCATGTTCACCGGTGATGCTGCCGCCGACCTGCACGCACAATTCGAGAATCTTGCCGCCCAGCGCTTCGGCGCGATGCAGTTCGCCCGGTTGGTTGGCGTCGAACAGGATCAGTGGATGCATGTTGCCGTCGCCGGCATGGAACACATTGGCCACGCGCAACCCGTATTCTTCGCCCAGGCGAGCGATGCCCTGCAGGACGCCGGGCAATTCGCGGCGCGGGATGGTGCCGTCCATGCAGTAGTAGTCGGGCGACAACCGCCCGATGGCCGGGAAGGCATTTTTGCGTCCGGCCCAAAACCGCACGCGCTCGGCCTCGTCACGGGCCTGACGCACCTCGGTGGCGCCGGCCAGGTTCATGACCTCACGAACCCGCTGGCAATCGTCATGAACGTCGGCTTCGACGCCATCAAGTTCGCACAACAGAATGGCCTCGGCGTCGACCGGGTAACCGGCGTGGATGAAGTCTTCGGCGGCGCGGATCGCCAGGTTGTCCATCATCTCCAGTCCGCCCGGAATGATCCCCGCCGCGATGATCTCGGCGACGGCACGCCCGGCCTTTTCCACGGAGTCGAAACTGGCCAGCAGCACTTTGGCGACCTGTGGTTTTGGCAGCAGTTTGACCGTGACTTCGGTGATGATACCCAGCAAGCCTTCGGAGCCCGTGAACAGCGCAAGCAAGTCGAACCCCGCCGAGTCGAGGGCGTCGGAGCCCAGGGTCAGGCGTTCGCCTTCGATGGTCAGTACTTCGATTTTCAGCAGGTTGTGCACGGTCAGACCGTATTTGAGGCAGTGCACGCCGCCGGCATTTTCCGCTACGTTGCCACCGATCGAGCAGGCGATCTGCGACGACGGATCAGGCGCGTAATACAGCCCGAAGGGCGCAGCAGCCTGGGAAATCGCCAGATTGCGCACGCCGGGTTGAACGCGTGCGGTGCGCGCGGCGGGGTCGATATGGAGGATGTTGTTGAAGCGCGCCATCACCAGCAGCAGGCCTTTTTCCAGCGGCAAGGCGCCGCCGGACAATCCGGTGCCGGCGCCCCGGGCCACCACCGGGACGTTGTTTTGATGACAGAGCTTGAGCAGGGTTTGTACTTGCTCCAGACGTCGGGGCAGGACGACCAGCATTGGCGTGGTGCGGTAGGCGGAAAGGCCGTCACATTCGTAGGGTTTGAGTTCTTCCTCGCGCCAGAGGACGTCGAGATCGGGAATGGCCTGCTGCAGGGTTTTGAGAAGTTGCGCCTTGTTCACCTCCGGCAGCGGGCCATCGAGGCGCTCGTCATAAAGAATGTTCATCTCAACCTCAATCCTTTCCCCGAACTCTGCCCCCTGTAATAGCTGCCGAAGGCTGCGATCTTTTGATTGTGTTTTTAAGGATCAAAAGATCGCAGCCTTCGGCAGCTCCTACAGGGGATGTGGGAGTTCAGCGTTGGTTTCCTAGAAACTGTCGGTACAAGCGCGCCGTGTTCGCCGGCTGCTCGACCATCGGCATGTGCCCGACGTGATCCCACACATCCACCTGCAAATTGGCGATGCCTTTGCTCCAGATCGGCACGCTGCTGACGTCGATCAAGCGATCCTTGCGACCCCATAGCAACAGCGCCGGGCATTTGATTTCGGCCAGTTTCGGCTCCATCGGCGGGCTGGCGCGGAAGTCGCGGAAAATCTCTTCCAGCTCATCGCGCCGCTGTTCGTAGCGCTGGGCGATGGCGTCCAGCACCAGGCTCGGCACCCACGGCGGCGACTCCATGGTCATCGCGTAAAACTGGCGAAACTCCTCGCGGGAATTGATCAGGAACGGGTTATGCCCACGGGACAGATGGTGCTCCATGTCGCTGACCTCCGGAGCGGTGACGCCGGCCGGATCAATCAGCGCCACCGAAGCGATGCGATCCGGGTACGTCGCCGCCAGCCACGCGGCGATGTAACCGCCCATGGAGTTGCCGATCACATGCACTTTCTCCACGCCGCAGACGTCGAGTAACTGGATCATGCGCTTGGCCTGCACCGCAATGTCGTAGCCGCCACCGGCCTTGAAGCCGGTTTCACCGTGGCCGGCGAGGTCCGGAATGATCACCCGGTATTGACGGACAAAATGTCGGGCGCAGCGCAGCCACAGGTTCTTGTCGGCGCTGTAGCCGTGCAACATCAAAATCGCGCTGGACGCTTCATACGGCCCACCTTGCCAGGTCGAGACGCTCATCTCGGCGATCGGCACGTCGATCTTGTGCAATTTGTACAGCTTGGCCTCGATGGCCATGTTCAGGTCATACAGCCAATGGCCGACCGCCGGATAACTCAACCAGCTCCAGGCTACGAAAACCGCAAGGGCGACAAACAGCAAAAGCATCGACGTCTTCCTTTTACGTGTTCAGGACAGAATGTGGTCGGCCGGTTTCAGCGTCCGGGTCAACCGGTAGTAGCTGAAACTGAAGCCGGGAAACATCGCGATCACATGACCGCTCTTGCTTTGATACCAACTGTTGCAGCCGCCGGACTTCCACACCGTGCGTTCCATCTCTTGGTGGATCATTTCAGTGTAGGTACGTTCCGCTTCGCGGCGCACTTCGATGCTGCGCAGACCTTTGCTGTTGAGCGTACGAATGCAGTCAATGATGTAGTTCATCTGCGATTCGATGATGAACAGCGCCGAGGTGTGGCCAATTCCAGTGTTGGGCCCGGTGACGATAAACAGGTTGGGGAAGTCCGGCAGGCTGGTGCCCAGGTAGGCGCGAGGGTATTCGGCCCAGACATCTCTAAGTTGTACGGCGTTTTTTCCGCTGACCGGGTAGGAAATAACACCGTCGGTGGCGTCGTAACCCGTCGACCAGACGATCAGATCGACATCGATGTGCTGGCCGTCCTGCGTATTGATCCCGCTTTCATCGATTGAGGCTATGCCTTGTTCGCGAGTGTGCAGCGTGACGTTGGCGCGGGTCAGCGCCGGGTAATAAGTGCTGGAGACCAGCACCCGTTTGCAGCCGATGGTGAAGTCAGGGATGAGTTTTTCTTGCAGCACAGGATCCGGCACCTGGCGTTTGAGAAAGCGCAGCGCCTGTTTTTGCACCAGATGAATCGCCGGTTTCGAATATTTGAAGGCGATCACTCGCGTTTCGAATTGCCAGTAGATCAGCCAGCGCAGCAGTTTGTAGGCCGGTTTCAAACCCAGCAGCCAACGCTGAAACGGCCCGAAAACCCGATCAGCGCGGGGCAACACCCAATGCGGGGTGCGCTGGAACACATGCAACTGTTCAACCTGCGGCGCAATCGCCGGAATCACTTGGGCCGCGCTGGCGCCGCTGCCGACGATGGCCACGCGTTTACCGCGGTAGTCGTAGCTGTGATCCCAGTTGTTTGTATGAAACGTCTTGCCCTGAAAGCGCTCCTGCCCCGCGAAGTGTGGGATCACCGGTTGGCTCAAAGGCCCGCTGGCATTGATCAGGAACTGCGCATAAAAGATGCCCTTGCTGGCGGTGTGTACGGCCCAGCGCTGTTCAGCATCCTCCCATTCGACGCGTTCGACATCGGCTTGCAGTTCCACCCGCTCGCGCAGGCCGAACTGGTCGATGACATGTTCGGTGTAGCGCTGCAGTTCGGCCTGCCCGGCGAACATCTGCGACCAGCGATACGGCGCGAACGACAGCGAATACAGCGGCGATGGCACGTCTACCGCTGCGCCGGGATAGGTGTTCTGGCACCAGGTGCCGCCGAAGAAGTCCCTTCGCTCCAGCAGGCGAAAATCGTCGATCCCGGCCTTGAGCAGGTTGACCGCCGCGCATTGGCCGCCAAAACCGCTGCCGATGATCAACACTTGGTAAGTCTGCATGGGCCTCCTTCTTATAGTTGTTTTTCCATTTTCCTCCTTTCATGTATAGCCAAAAATTTGCACTGTGGGAGGACACAGTGCATTCCACCGTCCATGGGCTGCTGTTGGACCTGTTGTAGGAGCTGACGAGTGCAACGAGGCTCCTACATGAGTGGTTGGTGGTCGTTAAGGTTTGAGCCCGCTGGCCGGTGATGGCTATTTAACGTTGCCCTGATAGACTCCCACCACATCCGTCCTACGGTGTGCAGGTTCCGTCAAGTGCTCGAGGCCCTTATGGGAAACACGGGAGGAAAGGGACTTTCATTGGCCAGGAGGCTTTACACATCGCGAACCCTCGGGCTGGTGCTCGGGCTTGTGTGCGTCAGCGTGGCGATGTACCCGCTCGATCCGCCGCTGTGGGTCTGGGCGCTGATGCTGTTCAACGGGCTGCTCTGGCCACATCTGGCGTTTCAATGGGCGCGCCGTTCGCCCACCCCGTATCATGCCGAACACCGTAATTTATTGATCGACGCTTTCCTCGGTGGCTTCTGGGTCGCCGCGATGCATTTCAATCCGCTGCCCAGTGCCACGACCGTTTCGATGATGGCGATGAACAACGTCGCCATCGGCGGCTTGCGTTTTCTGCTGGCCGGGGCGGCGGCGCAGATTCTCGGTGTCGGCGTCGGTCTGGTGGTGTTTGCTCCTGCGTTCATCCCGCAAACCTCGCCCATGCAACTGTATGCCTGCCTGCCGTTGTTGATGCTGTATCCGTTGGCGTTGGGCTGGATCTGCTTTCGTCAGGCCCACACCCTCGGCCGGCACAAACGTGAACTGTTGGCCCTGAGCCGCACCGACAGCCTGACCGGACTGCTCAATCACGGCGCGTGGAAGGATCAACTGGAGATCGCCTTTCAACTGTGCAAGCGGCAGAAGCAGGGCGCGGCAATTGCTTTGATCGACATCGACCATTTCAAGGCGATCAACGACACCTACGGCCATGTCGCCGGTGACATTGTGCTGCGGCAACTGAGCAAGATGCTCAAGCAGAATTTGCGTGCCACCGACATTGCCGGGCGTTACGGCGGCGATGAGTTCTGCGTGATTCTCCCTGACTTGCCGCTGTTCAACGCCGCCCAGGCCATGGAGGGCTTGCGTGAACGCTTCGCGACGTTGGGTTACGAGCAGAACCCGGCGTTGAAGGTCAGTTTGAGCATTGGCCTGGCGGCCTATGACCCGGCGCATGCCGATGCGACGCGCTGGCTCAACGATGCCGATCAGGCGTTGTACGAGGCCAAGGCGAGCGGGCGTAACCGGGTGATCTGCAATTGCGACAACAAGCCCCGGCAGCCACTGCGCGACTCAGTCTGAACGGCAGCGCCTACGGGTGTTCGTTGTGGGTCAGGATGATGTCGTATTGGGAGTAGAGCGTCGCGCCGATGTCGGGTACGGTGAAATCCCCCCGACGCGAAACAAGGATCGATTCATGACGTTTGCCTTTCCCCGCTCCCTGTTGGCCGCCAGCCTTGGCCTGTCCCTCGCCATGGCTGCTTGCAACGCCTTCGCTGAACCGCACAAACAAGTATTGGCTGATGCCGAGCAATATCAGCAAGAGGCCCTGAAGTTGCTGGAGCGCTTGGTCAACATTGACTCCGGTTCTGGTTATGAACCGGGCCTCAAACAAGTCAGCGACATCGCCATTGATGAATTGAAGAAGCTTGGCGCGACCATCGAACTGGTGCCCAACACCCCGGAAAAATCCAACCATGTGCTGGCCACGTTCAAAGGCACCGGCAAGGCGAAAATCCTGCTGATGGCGCACATGGACACAGTGTTCAAGGAAGGTTCTGCCGCCGAGCGACCGTTCCACATCAAGGATGGTCGGGCATACGGGCCAGGGGTGATGGACGACAAGGGCGGCATCGTCACCGGAATTTATGCGCTGAAAGTCCTGAAGAATCTCGACTTCAAGGACTACGCGCAAATCACTTTTCTACTGGATGCCAGCGAAGAAACCGGCTCCGACGTCGCCACCGACCTGATCAAGAAAACCGCCAAACTCCACGATGTGACGCTCAATCTGGAACCGGGCCGTCCGGCTGACGGTTTGGTGGTGTGGCGCAAGGGCAGCGCGACGGCGCTGGTCGAAGTCAAGGGCAAGGCTGCTCATGCCGGGGTTGCGCCGGAACTGGGGCGTAACGCGGCGATGGAGGCGGCGCATCAAATTCTACAACTGGGCAAACTCGGTGATGAAGCGAAGAAAACCACCATCAACTTCACCGTGCTCAAGGCCGGCGACCGCACCAACGTGATTCCCGATCAGGCCACAGCCAAGGCTGACGTGCGTGCGGCGGTGCCGGAAGAGTTTGACCGGATCGAGAAGGATCTGGCGCGGGTGTCGCAGGACAAATTGATACCCGACACGGTCGTCACCACCACCTTGCAACGCGGTTTGCCGCCGATGCCGCAGACGGCTGAGTCGGATCGTTTGATGGCCATGGCGCAGGGTATCTATGGAGAGATTGGCCGCAAACTGACCGAGGAGGGCAGTGGTGGCGCGGCAGATGCCAGTTTGTCTGCTGGCGTAGGCACGCCGACGCTGGACGGGTTCGGGATTGTCGGCGGCAATATTCACACGCCTGAGGAGTACGCCGAAGTGGCAAGCGTGACGCCGCGGATTTATCTGTTGTCGCGGATGATCATGGAGTTGGCCAAGCCACGCTGAGAGAGTGATCGTTCCCACCTAGAGCGTGGGAACGATCCGTCGCCCGGTCAATCCATCATTCCTTGACGCTCATGTATTCCTTCGCCCAAAGGATGTATTCCTCAGGCTGGGTATAGGTGTGTGTCAGTTCGGTCGCGCTCAGGTCGGATGCCTGGGTGAAGATCTGCCGCTGCTCGCGCAGGCTGTCGTATGTCGCTTTGATCGCCGCGAAGTACGCGCCATGGCCGTCGATGGTCACGCGCACACCCAGTTCTGCCAGGCGCTTGTCATCACGCAGTGCCGGGTTGCCATAGGTCACCAGCATCAGTGGCACGGTCAGGTGCTCTGCAATTTGCTCGAGCTGATCAAAGTCCTGAATCCCGACCATGCAGATCCCGTCGGCGCCCGCCGCCTGGTACTGCCGGGTGCGGCTGATGATTTCCTGGTTGGGCAGGATGCCGGCGTTGGTACGGGCGATGATCGCCATTTCCGTATCGACGCGGGCTTCCAGTGCTGCGCGGATCTTGCCGACGCCTTCGGCAACCGTGATCAGGTCGGTGGATTTACGACCGAATTGCGCGGGGAGCAGGGTGTCTTCGATGGTCAGCGCGGCGACGCCGGCGCGTTCCAGTTCGACGATGGTGCGCATCACGTTAAGGGCATTGCCGTAGCCGTGGTCGGCGTCGGCGATCACCGGCAATTGGGCGACGCGACCGATACGGGTGGCTTGTTCGGCGAACTCGCTGAGGGTGATCAGGGCAAAGTCCGGTGCACCGAGCACCTGCAACGAGGCCACGGAACCACCGAGAATCCCCACTTCAAAACCCAGGTCAGCGGCAATCCGGGCGGACATCGGGTCGAACACGGATGCTGTGTGGTAGCAGGTGTCGGAGGCCAGCAGCTGACGGAAGTTACGGCGCAAATCTTGATGAGAAAGCCTGGTCATACGAGTTCCACCAATACCAAGGAATGGAACGGCTTGAGCAAATGTGTCAACGCCGAAGTTTTAAAAGGCTATCACGTGAATGGGTCAATGATCATGACGAATTTGCACGGGTAAGGCTGGCGCGTAGCCGTTTGCTGAAAGGTATCACCTGTGCAGAGGGAATTTCGCTGTGATGGGAGGATCAGGTCTGCTGAAGCGGATTTGTCCGGGCGCAGAAGATTACTGTGGTGAGGGGATTTATCCCCGTTCGGCTGCGTAGCAGTCGCAGTGCCGGTCAGTACGGTATGTCTGACGAAATGAAGTGACTGGTTTTGGGGCCGCTGCGCAGCCCATCGGGGGATAAATCCCCTCGCCACAGGGATTGCGGTGTCTTTGACAATCAGGCAGCGACGGCCTGCTGTTGTTGATTGGGCAGCATCACCGCGCGCACCGAATTGCCCGGCTGCAATTGCAAGCGTTTGGCTGTGAGCCGGTCGATCACCAGGCTGCTGCCGACTCGGCGGGCGCGGGCGACGGTGATACGGCAGTTCTCCAGGCGACGGTTGTGAATCAGCCAGAGGGGTGCCTGTTCATCCGGCATGCCGAGGCTCAAGGTCAGCTCAAGGCTGTCGCGCACCGTGCGAATACTGCGCACTGGCGCTTCGATCACCGGGCCACCATCGAAAATGTCGATATAGCCTTTGTGGGTGAAACCCTCGGCCTGGAGGATTTTCAATGCAGGTTCAGTGTGGGGATGTGCCTGGCCAATAGCCGCCTGTGCTTGTTCGGTGAGCAGGCAGGTGTACAGCGGCTGGCGCGGCATCAGTTCGGCGATGAACGACTTGTTGCCCAAGCCCGACAAGTGGTCGGCGTGGCTGAAATCCATCTGAAAGAAGTGCCGGCCCAGACTGTCCCAGAATGGCGAACAACCCAGCTCGTCAGCACTGCCGCGCAGCTCGGCGATCATCTTTTCACCAAACAGATGCGGGAACTCGGCGACGAACAGCAAACGCCCCAATGACAATAAGCGACCGTTACTGCCGTGGCGGTGTTCGTGGCCGAGAAACAGCGAGCACAGTTCTGATTGGCCAGTCAGTTCGTTGTTGAGAAACAGCGTCGGGATCTGTCGTTGTATTCCCAGATCCGGGGCCGAACTCACCGTCAGGCCAACCCGGTAGTTGTACCAGGGTTCGCGCATGCCGATGGCTCCGGACAGCGCGCTGACGCCGACCACGCGCAGATCGTCGTCTTCGAGCACGAACAGGTAATCCGCATCGGCGCGCTCCACTTGTTCGGCAAATGCGCGTTGCGCCCAGCGTACCCGGTGGGCCAGTCGATCTTCGTTGGCGGGCAGGGTAGTGAACCCCGGGCCGGCCTGTTGCACCAGGCTCATCAAGGCTGGCAGGTCGCTGACTTTGACCGGGCGGACAATCATGCTGTAACTCCTTCTGCGCGCCTGTTCGGGCACTGTCGTTGGCTGCGGAACCGGGCGCGGTTCACAGGGCAATCAAGCGGATCGGACTGCCGTCGGTCACGTTCAGCGCCGCACACATCGCCGGGGTGAGAGACAGCGGTTGATCGGGCTGGACGTCCAGTTCGGCGACGATGGCCCGGTAGCCATGTAACGCATCGTTGCTCAGCAGATAACGGCCGCGGGCGTCCATTCGCGGTTGTTGCTGCACCTGGGCGGTCTGGCTGCGGGCGATGGAACGAATGTTCGCGGTGCGCGCATAAAGCGTCGGGCCAGCATCGAACAGATCGATGTAGCTGTTGGTTTCAAAACCTTCGCGCTCAAGAATGTCGAACGCTTCCTGACCGTCCGGGTGAATGCGCCCGATACAGTCTTGCGCTGCTTGCGGCAGCATCGGCACGTAAATCGGGTATTGCGGCATCAGTTCGGCGAGGAAGCTGCGGCTCTGTAACCCGCACAGCCTTTCGGCTTCGACGTAGGGCAGGTCGAAGAAATGTTTACCCAGCGCATCCCAGAAGGGCGAATGGCCGTTCTCGTCGCTGTAGCCGACGATTTCGGTAATCACCGCTTCAGCGAAACGCTGCGCATGGGCGGCGATAAACAGCAGGCGCGCGCGTGACAGCAATTCGGAAAAAGGCGTGCGAACCAACGCTGCGTCGATATGGAAGCCGCGAAGCAGCGTGTGATCGTTGAGGTCGTGGCACAACGACAGCGCCGGTACCCCGTGTTCGATGTTCAGCTCTCGCGAGGCACTGGTGAAGTGGCGGTTGCGCAGGCTATAGAACGGTTCGTTGAAGCCGGCGGTGGCGACAATTTCAGAGCACCCCAGCAAACGCTGACTGTCGAGGTCTTCGAGCACGAAGAAGTAATTCTCCGCGCCTTGCGCGGCTGCGTCGCTGTCGAACGAGGCGCAGGATGCGGCGATTTTCTCGCGCAGGCGTTCGCTGTCATCCGGCAGGGAAGTCACGCCCACCAGGCTGTCGCGGGCCAATTGTTGTAACTGAGGCAGGTCGGTTAGCTCGACTGGGCGTAAGACCAGCATGGATGTACTCCTGTATCAAAAGGTCCGACGAATTCGCCGAACCTGACTATCACTGTCGGTTTCCACGCGTTAAATCAGCGGTCGCCTGATTTGTTGTCAGACGCCGCCCTTTTTTATGTCAGCCATTGCTCGGGTCAGGCAGCGCAGTACTGGCGCCGAGCTTGTTGAGGAAGAACAGGTACACCAGGCCCAGGGCGATCCAGATCAGCCCGAGTTTCTGCGCATCGACGCCCATGTTGTACATGATGGCCGCGACGATGATGAAGCCGATCACCGGACAGATCAGGTGGCGCACAACCTGACCGGACTTTTGCCGACGCCAGTAGTAGTTGATCACGGTCAGGTGCAGCAGCATGAAACCGCTGAGTGCGCCGAAGTTGACCAGCGAGGTCAGGGTATCGACCGAGTTGATGAACAGGTAGCAGATCACCAGCGACAGCACGGCCACCAGATAAATACTCAGGTATGGCGTGTTGTGTTTCGGATGCACCTTGGCCAGCACTTTCGGCAGTTTGCCATCGCGAGCCATGCCGAACAGCAGCCGCGATACCGCCGCTTGCGAAGTGATCGCCACGGCAACGCCCCAGGCCAGCGCGGTCGCTACACCGGTCAGCGTCGCCAGCCAGCTGCCTGCTGCGATTTCAGCGATTTCATAGAAGGCGGTGTCGGCGGATTTGAAGCCCATGCCCGCTGCCAGATCAGTGGCAATCCAGGTTTGTGCAACGAAAATCACGCCCATCACCAGCAGGGTAATCAGCGCGGCCTTGCCGACGCTTTTGCCCGGATCACCTTTGATTTCTTCGGCGAGCGTCGAAATCGCATCGAAGCCGAGGAACGACAGCACCGCAATCGATACGGCTTGCATCAACAGGGCGAAGTTGAAGGTTTCCGCGTGATACAGCGGCGCCAGAGTCAGTTCGCCGTTACCGCCACCGTTGTGCAGGGCAGTCCAGGCGTAGAACAGGAAAATGCCCAGCACGATCAGTTGCGCCAGCAGGAAAATGATGTTCATCCGCGCGGTGAAGGTGATGCCGCGCAGATTGACGAAGGTGGCGCTGACCAGAAACGCCAGAATGAAGCCGACTTTCGGAATGTCCGGATACAAATGGTTGAGCGCCATGGCTGCATAGACATAAAGCAGCGGTGGAATCAGCAGGTAATCGAGCAGCATCAGCCAGCCGGCGATAAAGCCGACGTGTTGATTCAAACCGCGTTGCGCGTAGGAATACACCGAGCCGGCAATCGGGAACGCCTTGGCCATGCTGCCGTAGCTCAACGCCGTGAACAGCATCGCCACCATGCCGATGATGTAGGCCAGCGGCACCATCCCCGGTGCCTCGGCATTGACATAGCCATACACGCCGAACGGGGCGATGGGGATCATGAAGATCATCCCGTACACCACCAGGTCAGTGAGGGTCAGGCTACGTTTCAACTCTTGCTTGTAGCCGAATTCTTCAATTTCCATGAAGCGCAACTCCTTGTCAGCCAGTCGATCGTTTTTAGTTGTTATATCGGTCCATCGTTTACAGCGTCAGCAGTGTTCGAAACATCCGTTACAGCAGTCTTTCGTTACAGCAGGGGCGCGAGGTATGCGGCCCAGCGCGACACGGCTTCGGGGCTGCGCAGCAAGTCGTTGCGCACCTCGATCAGCAGCGAGTCGAGGCCACGGGCATCGCCGTGCACCGGCACAGTCATGTCGCCCAGCGGATCGATCTTGTACGGCTGGTTGCCGGCGACTTTCAGCGGATGCTCGCCAAGGCCATCGAGCACGCCTTGCGCGTACCTTGTGGCCTGACCAAACAACACGCCGATTTCCAGTGGACGCGGCTGGCCGTAATACACCGGGGTGAAACTGTGAATCCCCACCACGCGCACCGCTTGACCGTTGGCGAGGCGCTCGTCGATCAACGTCTGCAAGCGTGCGTGAAACGGCTTGAACAGGGTCTGACGGCGGTACTCGCGTGTGGCTTCGTCGAGGTCGCGATTGCCCGGGACCTGATAAATCTCGCTTTGTGCCGGGATGCTGTCGGGTGCATGCCGCGGGCGATTCAGATCGATCAGCAGCCGTGAATAATTGGCGCTCAACAACGTCGCCCCCAGTGTCTGCGCCAACTGCTCGGCCAGTTGCAGCGCGCCAATGTCCCAGGCGATGTGTTCACGGGCCGCAACGTCGTCCAGGCCCAGATTGTTCAGGGCGTCGGGGATGTAGCGGCTGGCGTGTTCGCACACCAGAATCAACGGGTGCGTCGAGTCCTCGCGGCTCAGGTTGTAGGCCGGTCGGGTGTACAACCCCAGTTCGGCGGATTCAGTACAGGCGTGCATAGTGCTCACACAAGTCAGCGGGCGAGAGCTGTTCCGTCAGCGCCAGTTCCTCGGTTTTCAGGGCGTGGTAGGTGTCGAGCAACGGCTTGGGCAGCCAATCATTGAAGGCTGCACTGTCGCGCAGGCAGTCCAGTGCCTGAGCCAGCGAGGCGGGCAGGGCAACAATGCCCCGGGCCTTGCGCTGCTCGTCGTTGAGTGAATCTGGAACGTCATCGGTGATGGCGTTCAGCGCCAGACGCTGTTCAATGCCCAGTCGTCCGGCGATCAACAGGGCCGCCATCGCCAGGTGCGGTGAGGCGGTGGCGTCCATGGCGCGGAACTCCAGGTTGAACTGCTGGGCCACGGATTTTCCGCCCAGCGTCACGGTCGGGCAAATGCGCAGCGCCGCTTCCCGGTTCTGTTGGCCGAGGCAAGCGTAGGACGCGCTCCAGTGATGCGGCTGCAAGCGTTGGTAGGAAACCGGCGTCGGCGCGGTGAACGCACACAGCGCCGGCAAGTAGTGCAGGATCCCCGCCGCCCAATGCTGACCAAGGCTCGACAGGCCGTTGCTGGTGCCCGCGTCGTAAAGCATCGGCTGGCCGCTCAGATCAAGCAGGCTGACGTGGAAGTGCACGCCGTTGCACACCGCATTCTCAGCAGTTTTGGGGGCGAAGCTCAGATCCAGACCCAGTTGCCGGGCGATCTCGCGGGTGATTTCACGCACGTTTACCGCGCGGTCTGCCGCAGCCACACCCAGCGTCGGGCGACAGGTGATTTCGTATTGGTGCTTGCCGTATTCGGGCAGGAACATTTCCGGCTCGACGCCGCCGGCGCGCAGCGCGCTGAGCAACCAGCCACCGAACTCGGCGCCTTGACGCTGGGCTTCGAGGGAAAACGCCAAGTGCTCGGCAAAGCCTGCGTGCAGGTTGAACTCATGCTCGAACGCAGCGTTGACCTGCAAGCCCAACTCGTCACGATAACGCTCCACTTCATCGCGCAGCAGCGTACGCGGGCATGCGCCCCACGGGCGGCCATCGGTTTCGCGGATGTCGCCGTGGATGAAGTCCAGCGCTGGGGCATCGGCATCCGGGCCATTGTTCACGGTCACGCGGCTGCTCAGATCCGGGATCAATCGCAGGTCGCCGTAAGCGCCCCACGGATTGTTCGAGGCGATGATGTCCTGCGGGGTCAACGCACTGTTGGCCGGCACCCAGCCACAACCGGCCGCCTGATAATGCTCCAGCTCATCAGTGGGAAACGAGCGACCCCGGGTGATGCCAATCAAGTCGGTGGTGACGATGGTGGTCATCGGCAGCGGCGTCAGGCGAGCGCTCATGGCTGCATCTCCTGCAAACGGCCGAGCACGGTGGCGGTGTCGGTGATCCAGCAATAACCCTTGATCGCGTTCAGGCAGGCGTCATGGCGTTCGGCGCTGTAAGTGGCGCAGGCGTCTTCGACCAGGGTCACCAGATAACCGCGGTCGGCAGCGTCACGCACCGCCATGTCTACGCACTGGTCGGTGACGATGCCGGCGATGATCAGGTGACGGGTTTCAAGGTTGCGCAGCACGTAGTCGATGGCGGTGGAGTTGAACACGCCGGACGAGGTTTTCGGCAGGACGATTTCGTTTTCCAGCGGTGCCAGCTCGGTGATGATCTGTGCCTGCGGGCTGCCCTTGGGCAGGTGCATGTCTGACAGTTTGTGGTCGAGCGAGCGATCGCGACCATCAGCAGTCAGGCTTTCAATAATCGTGTGCAGCACGTTTTGCCGCGCCTGGCGAAAGGCGCTGAGCAGGCGTTGCTGGTTGGGCACCACCTGCGCGCGGGCACGGCCGAGGAAGTACTCGGCGTCCGGGCCATTGAGGTGTGGGTCGAACTGCGGTTCGAGCCAGGCGCGCTGCATGTCGACCAACAGCAGCGCGGTCTGGTCGGGGGCAAACGGCAGATCCCGTGGCGAGCGGTGGGGAAGGCTGAACATCCTTATTTATCCTCCAGCAGGTGAGTGGCGAAGTCATTGCGCAGGGCGTCGATGCCTTCCAGGCGATCGGCCAGATCGGGGCCGCGCAAGGTCAGGCAGGCGATCAATGCCTCGACCTGAGCCAGCGCCGGCACCATGGTGTCGAACGGTGATGCCGATTCCACCGGGGCGCTGATGATCAGATCAGCCATCTCGCGCAGCGGCGACGCATAGATGTCGGTAAACAGCACCACTCGGGCGTTATTGTTTTTCGCAGCACTGGCGACGCGCAGGGCCTGGGTCTGGTAGCGGCGATAGTCGAACACCAGCACCACGTCCTGGCGTTGCAGGTCGAACAGCCGGTCGGGCAGCAGCGCGTTGTCTTCCAGGGCAAAGCAACCGGGGCGCAGCAAGCGCAGATGATTGAGCAGATAAGTCGCCATCAGGCTGCTGAAGCGTCCGCCGAAGCAGTACACCTGGTGACGTGTGTCGAGTAGCCAGTCGGTGAGGATCCGCACGTCTTCCGGCTGGGTCAGCGACTGGGTTTCGACCAGCAGGCGATGGCTCTCGCCCAGATAATGGCCCCAGGCGTCATCCTTGTTTTGATGCGCACGCGGCTGCAACAAGGTACGCGGCGAGCGCAGGCGATGGTCCATGTCGCTGAGCAGCGCTTCCTGGAATTCGGCATAACCGCCAAAACCGAGTTTTTTCACCAGCCGCACGATGGTTGGATCACTGACACCGGCATGTTCGGCCAGACGTGCCATCGGCCCCAAGCCATTGCGCGGGTACTGATCAAGCAAGGCGCGAACGACTTTGCGCTCCGACGGCGTAAGATCCAGGCCGGGATCGGTGATCAGGTCTCTGAGAGGGGGCATCCGGGCTCCTGCTGGATGGAGGGGTGTTGAATTCGCTTCATAATCCGTTAAAACAGTATTTATGTAACTGGCGCTACATGTCTAGTGAATTTTTTGTCCTTTTGCCAAGGCCCCAAAATGGAGCAAGATGCCCGTGTAACAAGGGCTACACGGTAGTCGTTCTGCTTTGTAGTCCATTGCCCACAGTGATGTCAGATTTTGCCGATTTTACGGAAGTCAGGCGGAGTCCTCGTGAATGATGCATTGCCCGCAAACCCGCGGGATACGCGACAATTGTTCAATAACGCGGCAAGTGCTGCGGATTTTTCAGACCTTTCCATTGAGTGACTGCTTGTGCGAACCAGCCGTTTGACATTGATTTGCCATGCTCGAACCGTCGCACAGAAATTGTCGCGTTTTCCTACGAACGAACCTGTTGAAAATCAGAGTTTGGCGTCTGACTCACTGGCTGACCGCTTCGATGGCGCGTTCCGTCTGCTATGCGGCCCCGAGTTACGCACACGGCAGACCGCTGAGTGGTTTGGCCCGGATGCCGAGATCGATCCGGCATTGCGTGATTGTGATTGGGGCCGCTGGCACGGGCAGTCGCTCAAGCAGCTGCAGAATAGCGACGCGCAAGCATTGCAAGCGTGGCTCGCCGATCCCCACGCCGCACCGCCCGGCGGCGAGTCGGTGGTGCAACTGGGCGAGCGAGTGGCGGCATGGCTCGATGGGTTGAAAGCCACGCCAGGGCATATTGTCGCCATCACTCATCCTTACATCGTGCGTGCGGCGCTGATGCAGGTGGTGCAGGGCGCTGCATTCAATGCAATAGATGTCGAGCCGCTGGCAATGGTCGATTTGCGCTTTAACGGTATCTGGCGGCTACGCTTGCCCGGCATCGACATTGAGGAGGCTGTCTGATGAAAAAGCTGCTGGTGATCGGCATCGGTGCCGGTAATCCGGACTACATCACGATGCAGGCGGTGAAGGCGCTGAATCAGGTCGATGTGTTCTTTCTGATGGATAAGGGCCAGAGCAAAAACCAACTGATCGATCTGCGCCGCGAGATCTGTGAGCGCTATATCACCGATCCCGGCTACCGTTTCGCCGAAGCCCATAGCCCCGAGCGCGAGCGCGGCGATGTTGACTACGCGGCCAGCGTCGACGACCTCAACCGCGCCAAGCAACACACCTTCGAACGGCTGATCAACGACGAATTGTCTGACGGCCAGTGCGGTGGTTTCCTGGTCTGGGGTGACCCGGCGTTGTACGACAGCACGATTCGTATTCTGCAGGCGATTCTGGCTTCAGGCCGGTGTGACTTCGAGTTTGAAGTGATCCCTGGCATCACCAGCGTTCAGGCGTTGGCGGCGCAGCACAAAGTGCCGTTGAACACGATTGGCCGCTCCGTTGAAATCACCACCGGCCGGCGCTTGGCGGCGGGTCAGGTGAGTGACGCGGACAGTCTGGTGGTCATGCTCGATGCTGAAGATTCCTACCATTCGGTGGCCGATCAGGACACCGAGATTTTCTGGGGCGCCTATCTGGGTACGCCGGATGAGATTTTGCTCAGCGGCAAGCTCAAGGATGTCGCGGATGAGATCGAGCGGGTACGCAAGGCCGCGCGGGCTGAACATGGCTGGATCATGGATACCTATCTGCTGCGCAAACCCTAGATTTTCGCTGGCCTTTGAGAAACCTCAGGACCCGGCACTGACCTCACGCCCAAACCGCTCGCGATAAACCGACGGCGGCACCCCGACCACTGTGCGAAACGCTACCCGAAAGCTCTCCACCGAGCGGTACCCACAGCGTTGAGCTATCTGCTCGGTCGTGTGCGCCGTGCTCTCCAGCAACTCCCGCGCCCGTGCCAGTCGCTCATGTTGCAGCCACGTCTTGGGTGATTGGCCATTGGCCTCGGTAAAGCGCCGCAAAAAGGTGCGCTCGCTCATCGCCGCTTCACTGGCCAGATCACGCACTTCCAATGGTTCATGCAGGCGCTCGCGGGCCCATTGCATGACCCGTGACAGATCGTTGCGCGGTGTCGGGCTGACCGGCGTCGGAATGAACTGCGCCTGACCACCGGTGCGTTGTGGCGACATCACCAGACGCCGTGCCACGGCGTTGGCCACTTGCGTACCGAAGTCTCGCGCCACCAGATGCAGGCACGCATCAATCCCGGCGGCGCTGCCCGCTGAGGTAATCAACTGACCCGCGTCGACGTAAAGCACATCGGGGTCGACTTCGATGGCCGGAAAACGCTGCGCCAGTTCTGTGGTGTATCGCCAGTGCGTCGTGGCGCGATGCCCGTCGAGCAAACCACTGGCGGCCAGCACAAAGACTCCGGAGCAGATCGACAACAGCCGCGCGCCTCGGGCGTGGGCCTGCCGTAGCGCTTCGATCAGTGCAGCAGGTACTGCAGCATTTCGATCGCGCCAGCCGGGAATGATGATGGTGCGGGCCTCGGCCAACAGGTCCAGCCCGCCATCGGCCAACACCTGAATCCCGCCCAAGGCGCGCATCGGGCCTGGGTCGACTGCGGCAATGGCGTGCTCGTACCACGGGAAATCGAATTCGGGCCGCGCCAGGCCGAAGATCTCCACGGCAATGCCGAACTCGAATGTGCAGAGGCCGTCGTAGACCAGAATCGCGACCAGACCTGGTGATGTCGGCATTTGGCGGAAAATTCCCGGTGAGTGTCTTGTGCGCCACTGTAGCGATTCACCGTGGCTGGATAAAGTCTGTTCATACCCAACCGACGTAGGAGCAACACCCATGACCAGCCTGGTTCGCGAAATTCCTGCCGCGCCTTCGGCCATCGCCTTGATGCATTTCAGCAATCGTCTGACCTTCGAAACCGATTGTTCCGACGTCTTCAGTAGCCAAGAAGCCGGTGAGGTCGATTTTGTCCTGGTCGACGTGCGCGGGCCGCTGGCTTTCGAACGCGGCCACGTGCCGGGCGCGATTAATATCCCGACGCGGTCTCTGACGGCAGAGCAACTGACCAGCTACCCGAAAACCACGCTGTTCGTGGTCTATTGCGCCGGGCCGCACTGCAACGGCGCGAACAAGGCTGCGGTGAAATTGGCGGCGCAGGGTTACCCGGTCAAAGAGATGATCGGCGGCGTGACCGGTTGGCTGGATGAAGGCTTTCAACTGAGCGTGGCGACAGCGGCCAAAACCCCCATTGCCTGCGAATGCTAATGCCTGTGTAGGAGCTGCCGAAGGATGCGATCTTTTGATTTTTTTAGAATCAGGATCAAAAGATCGCAGCCTTCGGCAGCGTCCTACAGGGGATTTCTGTGCTGTTTGAGGGCTTGTCCTACAGCCTTTGCACCACGACGGCGCAGCCTTTGACCTCGGTCAATCGGCTCGCCGATTTTCTGTAAGTATTTGTCGCATCAACACAATTTACCCTGTGCGCGCCGCCATAGACTGCCGGCCACTTCGGTATTTGCCGCTAAATGGCCATGACCGAACGCTGAATCGAAAGCTGCCAATAAAAGCCTCCGCACACAGGAGTAATAAATGAAGAAGCTAGTGATGTTTGGTGCCCTGGCACTGTCGATGTTGTCCCTGACCGCTGTGGCCGAAGACGCCAAGCCGATTCGCATCGGTATCGAAGCCGGTTACCCGCCATTCTCGATGAAAACCCCTGACGGCAAACTCGCCGGTTTCGATGTGGATATCGGCGATGCGCTGTGTGAGCAGATGAAAGTCAAATGTACCTGGGTCGAGCAGGAATTCGATGGCCTGATCCCGGCGCTGAAAGTGAAGAAGATCGACGCGATCCTGTCGTCGATGACCATCACCGACGACCGCAAGAAGAACGTCGATTTCACCATCAAGTACTACCACACCCCCGCGCGTTTCGTGATGAAGGCCGGTTCCGGTGTCAAAGACCCGCTGACCGAGCTCAAGGGCAAGAAAGTCGGCGTGTTGCGCGCCAGTACCCATGACCGCTACGCGACCGAAGTGCTGGTGCCGGCCGGGATCGAACTGGTGCGTTACGGCTCGCAGCAGGAAGCCAACCTCGACATGGTCTCCGGGCGCATCGACGCGATGCTGGCCGACTCGGTCAACCTCAGCGACGGTTTCCTGAAAACCGACGCTGGTAAAGGCTTCGAATTCGTTGGCCCGACCTACGAAGACGCCAAGTACTTCGGCGGTGGCGCCGGCATTGCTGTGCGCAAGGGCGATACCGCGCTGGCCGAGCAATTCAACAAAGCCATCACCGAAATCCGCGCCAACGGCAAGTACAAGCAAGTGCAGGACAAGTACTTCGACTTTGACGTGTACGGCCATTAATACGCCGTAAAAAAAAGTGGCCCCGTTGACGCGGTGGCCACTTTTTTTGCGTTTTAATTGTGACGAGATCCTTGTAGGAGTGAGCCTGCTCGCGATAGCGGAGTGTCAGATGCCATCGGTACTGAATGTAAAACCGCTATCGCGAGCAGGCTCACTCCTACAGGGGATCTGTGTGATCCAGCTATTGAGGAGTTTTCCCATGCAACGCATTGATCATGTCCTGCCATGGAGTCATCTCGGCAGTGAGCGCTCGCTGAGCGTGTTCCGTTATGGCGCAGGGCCGCGCAAGGTTTACATCCAGGCCAGCCTGCACGCCGATGAATTGCCGGGCATGCGCACCGCGTGGGAACTCAAGCAGCGCCTGAACGAACTTGAGCAGCAGGGGCGTTTGCATGGCGTGATCGAGCTGGTGCCGGTGGCCAACCCGATCGGTCTCGATCAGCATCTGCAGGGCGCGCACATGGGGCGCTTCGAGCTGGGCAGCGGCAAGAATTTCAATCGCGCTTTCGTCGAACTGAGCGCCCCGGTGGCGGCGTCGGTGGGTGAGCGCCTGGGCGCGGATGCCGAAGCCAACGTCGCGCTGATCCGCCAAACGATGCTCCAGGTTTTCGAAGACTTGCCAGCCCCGGCCTCGCAACTGGAGGCGCTGCATCGTCTGCTGCTGCGTCATGCCTGCGACGCCGACATCACGCTCGATCTGCACTGCGATTTTGACGCCGCGATTCACTTGTATGCGCTGCCGCAACACTGGCCGCAATGGCAATCGCTGGCGGCACGTTTGCAAGCGGGCGTCGCGTTGCTCTGCGAAGACTCCGGTGGCAGCTCGTTCGATGAATCCTGTTCGACACCGTGGCTGCGCCTGGCGCAGGCCTTCCCGTCGGCGGCGATTCCGCCGGCCAACCTGGCGACCACGCTGGAACTGGGCAGCATGGGCGACACGCGCGTCGATCAGGCACAGGCCAATTGCGAAGCCATTCTGGGCTTTCTCGCCGAGCAGGGTTTCATCAGCGGCGAATGGCCGGCCGCGCCAGGCGAGTGCTGTGAAGGCATGCCGTTCGAAGGCACCGAATACCTGTTTGCTCCGCACCACGGCGTGGTGAGCTTCCTGCGCAATGCCGGTGAGTGGGTGGAGAAGGGCGATGCGCTGTTCGAGGTGGTCGACCCGCTGCAGGATCGCGTCAGCACCGTGCGCGCTGGCACCAGCGGTGTGCTGTTTGCGATCGATCGCGGACGCTACACCGAGCCGGGGATCTGGCAGGCAAAAGTGGCGGGGCGGGTCCCGTTTCGCACCGGGAAACTGACTAACGACTGACAGTCTTCGGCCTCATCGCGAGCAAGCTCTACGCCTGCAAGAGCTACACCGAACTTGCAGGAGCAGAGCTTGCTCGCGAAGAGGCCATCAGCAACACCGCCACATTTGGATCCTTGCCTGAGAATGCTAGGCTCACCCCCGAACCCGACACTCTGTTAAGGAAGGCTTATGTTCAAGGCGTTTGCTCTGTTGACCTTGCTGGCATCCACCGCCGTGCAGGCTCAAACTTCGCTGCAAAGCGATCTGCCGCTGAAGTACATCGAGCAGGTTCACGCGGACGCGAATCCGCGGCCGTTGGTGATTTTCCTGCACGGCTACGGCAGCAACGAAGCCGATCTGATTGGCATGAAATTCCAGCTGCCGGCGCAGTACAACTACCTGTCGGTGCAGGCCCCGTTATCGTTGGGCGAAGGGCGCTACCAATGGTTCCGCAAGAAAGGCGAAGGTGCCTACAACGGTGAGACCGATGATCTGAAGGTCAGCGGCCAGAAGCTGCGTGACTTTGTCGCGCAAGCGGCGAAGAAATATCACGCCAGCCCGGACAAGGTGTACCTGATCGGTTTCAGCCAAGGCGCGATGATGACGTACGAAGTGGGGCTGCGACCGCCCGCAGCGGTAGGTGGTATTGCGGCGTTGAGCGGACGTTTGCTGCCGGTGCTCAAAACCGAGTTGAAGGCGGAGCAGCAACCGCTGCCACTGAGCATCTTCATCGGCCACGGTACGGCCGATGATCGTGTGCCGTATCACGACGGCACCGAGGCCAATGCGTTACTGCAAAAGCTCGATTACAAGCCGCAATTCCACGCTTATCCCCGCGTCGGCCACAGCATCAGTGCGGCCGAACTGCGCGATTTGAATGGCTGGTTGCAGCAGCTCAATCCTTGAGGATGGTTTTCACCAGCGCCTCGTGGCCGGCCTTGTCGCTGACCCGGGAAATCACCTGAACCAGCGCCATGTGCGTGCCGGAACCGGCCATCAACGTGGTGTTGAGGGTCTGACCACCGCCCTGGGTGGCCGTGCTATCGACCTGGCGCAGGCCGAGACCGGTGCTTTTCTGGGTCAGGCTTTTCTCGGTGAGCTTGTTGAAGTCCGGCAGGGCTTTGCGCTGGGCGTCGATGAAGTCGGACACGGTGCCGTCGAGGAACGCACTGTCGTTGTCCTTGACGTTGTTGCCTTCAGGAATCAGGTTCTCGGCGGCGATGACCACGGTTTTAGTGGTCTGATTGGTGTACATCGTGCCCTTGGCGCCAGTCGGGCCGGCCGGCAGCGGGTCGGCGACAAAACCCTTGGGCAGGACGAAGGTAAATTTGCCTTCGAGCATCGAGACTTTCTCGGTCGTGGCTTTTTCCTTGGCCTTGGCCGCCTGAGCGTTGATGGCGCCGAGACCGGCGATGGCCGCCAGCAGCAGGACGACGGCTTTCTTGCTCAACAATGACATTCGAATCTCCGAGGAATGGACGCGTTTAGGCGGCCGATCATCCCATGCGGCGCGTTGCCACTCCAGCCCGGCTCGTCTGAACCCACCTTCTGGGGTCGGTCATTAATCTTGTGGTGAGGGGATTTATCCCCGTTCGGCTGCGCAGCAGTCGTAAAAAAGATGGGCGCGCTGCGCACGCCAACGGGGATAAATCCCCTCGCCACAGAGGATAAATCCCCTCGCCACGGGGGACAGTTTCAACGTTGAGGTTGGGGTGTTTTGGAGGGGGGAGGCTTGGCCAGCAGCTTACGGGTGACCACCTTCTGAGGTCGGTTGTGCACCTTGTGGTGAGGGGATTTATCCCCGTTCGGCTGCGCAGCAGTCGTAAAAAAGATGGGCGCGCTGCGCACGCCAACGGGGATAAATCCCCTCGCCACAGAGGATAAATCCCCTCACCACAGGGGACAGTTTCAACGTTGAGGTTGGGGCGTTTTAGAGGGAGGAGGCTTGGCCAACAGCTTACGGGTGACTCCTAGCATCGCCACTGAAACCGCGACACCCACCGCAAACCCACCCAAACCCATGCTCGGCAATGTCAGCGCCGACACCAGGCAGAACGCCGAAAACGAATACATGCCCGTCGCCGTCGCGCGTAACAGTACGGCGGTAAATTCAGGCCCGCGCGTCTGCTGGGAAAACACCGCCATGACACTGCCGAGTACCGGGAACACCGCGAGCAGTCCGCTCCAGCGTTCACCGACAGTGCTGGCGAGCATCGTCACCACCAGCGTCAGCGCCGCGCCGGCGATCATCCGCCAGATCAGTTTGTCCGACTTCGGCGCCGTGCTGTTCAGCACCGGTTGCACGTCGGGAAACAAGTACGGCGAGGCGAGCAAAGCAATCGCCGCCGCGACCACAGAGAACGGCAGCGACGGCGCAATCACCGACAACACCGACGCAAGCGCAGCCCACACCGCCAGTGAGATCGCCAGCGCCCACGGCCAGTTGGCGCGCTGCGCGACCTGCGCGTAGGTGATACAGAACGCAATCATCGCGAACATCGCCGACAACGCAGCCACCGCCGATTGCGCGGCAAACAGCGGCCCTTGTTCGATGGCGAGGAAAAACAGGATCGGCCCGACCACCACCGGCAACCCCGACAACCAACCGGCCACGCTCGGCCCCCAGCGTTTGCCCGCGAGGGAAATCAGCAGCAGAAAACCGGGAATCAGCAGCAGTTTGAGGATCAGCACGCAGGTGTCTCCGTCGGGTGAGAGGCGCTCACGTTAGCACCGCCGATAAGCGATTGCTGCATGTGTGTGCAATTTTTGTATACAAATTAGTCGCTGCGATCCGCGCTATGCTCTGATTATCCAGACTTGCTCGGAGTTGACGCGGCGATGAACAGAACTCCCAAAGTGTTGCGTGGATGTTGTGGCATCGGCTTGTGGGCCTTGTTGTTGACGCCGACCTGGGCCAATTGGCAGGACGCGGTGCCCGGTGCGCAAATTATTGGCACGGGCGATTTCAGCGTTTGGGGTTTTGATGTGTACAACGCGCGTTTATGGAGTGCCGCGCGGCCACTGGCGGACGGCCAGCCCTTTGCGCTGGAGTTGATCTACCGCCGCACGATCTCCCGCGATGATCTGGTCAAGGCCAGCGTCGATGAAATCAAACGTCTGGCCGGGACTAAAGTCAGCCCGGCGCAACTGGCTGGTTGGCAGAACCAGATGCAGCAATCGTTCGTCGATGTGCAGGCCGGCACTCGGATCACCGGAGTGTATCTGCCGGGGCAGGGCGCGCGGTTTTTTGTCGGGCAGCAGTTGCAGCATGAAATTGATGATCCGCAGTTTGCTCGGGCGTTTTTCGATATCTGGCTGGATCCGCGCACGCGCAGTCCCGAACTGCGCGAGCAATTGTTGGGTGTGAGTCGATAGAAATCAAAAGTTCGTTTGATCTTCAAGGTTATGGCTTAAACGTCTAAGCTGCGTTTTTCCGACTTGTTTCTGGATGTGTTCGTGAAATTCAGTGTGCCCAAAATCGCCACCGCGCCGTTTTGTCCGCCGGAAGTGGCCGGCAGTGTCGCGGTCGATCCCAACGCCTCTTTCTTCAAACGTGTGCTGCGTTTCGCCGGTCCCGGTTTGCTGGTGTCGATCGGCTACATGGATCCTGGCAACTGGGCGACGGCGATCGAGGCCGGTTCGCGGTTTGGTTACAGCTTGTTGTTCGTGGTGTTGCTGGCGAGTCTGGCGGGCATGGTTGTGCAGTGCCTGTGCTCGCGTTTGGGCATCGCCACCGGGCGCGATCTGGCGCAACTCTCCCGCGAGCGCTACAGCACGCCGACCGCGCGGCTGCAATGGGTGCTGGCGGAGATCTCGATCATCGCCACCGACCTCGCCGAAGTGCTCGGCTGCGCGTTGGCGTTCCACCTGTTGCTCGGTTGTTCGCTGACCTTCGGCATTGCCCTGACGGCGTTCGACACACTGTTGGTGCTGGCCTTGCAGAATCGCGGTTTCCGTCGACTGGAAGCGATCATGTTGGTGCTCGTCGCGACCATCGGCGTGTGTTTCTTCGTTGAACTGGTACTGATCAAACCGTACTGGCCTGATGTTTTCCAAGGTTTCAAACCCTCGTTGTCGGCGATCAGCGATGCCGCGCCGTTATACCTGGCCATTGGCATCCTCGGTGCGACGGTGATGCCGCATAACCTTTACCTGCACACTTCAATCGTGCAGACGCGGATGATCGGCAAGGATCTGGCGAGCAAACAGGACGCAGTGAAGCTGGCGCGCATCGACACCATCGGATCATTGGCGCTGGCGTTGCTGGTCAATGCGGCGATTCTGATTCTCGCGGCCGCCGCGTTCCATCAGTCGGGGCACACTGATGTGGTGGACATTCAGGACGCTTATCACTTGCTCGACCCGCTGGTCGGCGGCGCGCTGGCAAGTGTGCTGTTCGGGGTGGCGTTGCTGGCCTCGGGACAGAGCTCGACTTTCACCGGCACTATCGCCGGTCAGGTGATCATGGAGGGCTATCTGAACCTGCGGATACCGTGCTGGCAACGGCGCTTGATTACCCGTGGGCTGGCGCTGATTCCGGCGTTTATCGGCGTGTGGCTGATGGGTGACAACGCGGTGGGCAAGTTGCTGGTGTTGAGTCAGGTGGTGCTGAGTCTGCAACTGCCGTTTGCGCTGTATCCGCTGATTCGCATGACCAATGACAAACAGCTGATGGGGCCGTTTGTGAATCGGCTGCCGACGCGGGTGTTGGCGTGGGGGTTGTTTGTGGTGATCAGCGGGGCGAATGCCTGGTTGATCCTGCAATTGGCTGGGTGATTTTCAAAGCTCCCGTGGCGAGGGGATTTATCCCCGTTCCAGTGCGAAGCGCTGGCAAAAATCTGTGTCGAGTCGACATTTCTGGGCTGCTGCGCAACCCATCGGGGATAAATCCCCTCGCCACAAAAGCGATGAAACCAGACAGCGAGCGGATGTCGTGGATCCGCCCGCCGCCTGTATTGCTCTTTTTGCTTACGCGCGCTCCAGCGCCAGCGCTACACCCTGGCCGCCACCGATGCACAGGGTCGCCAGACCCTTCTTCGCATCTCGCTTGATCATTTCATGCAGCAGCGTCACCAGCACGCGGCAACCCGACGCACCGATCGGATGGCCCAGCGCAATGGCGCCGCCGTTGACGTTGACCTTGCTCAGATCCCATTGCAGATCCTTGGCCACTGCCAGCGATTGTGCCGCGAAGGCTTCGTTGGCCTCGATCAGGTCGAGTTGGTCGATTTCCCAGCCGGCCTTGTGCAGGCAGCGGCGGGTCGCCGATACCGGACCGATGCCCATGATCGCCGGGTCGACGCCAGCATTGGCATAAGCGGCGATTTTTGCCAGCTCTGGCAGACCAAGCGCTTTGGCTTTTTCGGCACTCATCAGAATCACGGCGGCGGCACCGTCGTTCAGCGACGAAGCGTTGCCAGCGGTGACGCTGCCGTCCTTCTTGAATGCCGGACGCAGTTTCGCCAGGGATTCGGCGGTGGTGGCACCACGCGGCTGTTCGTCGACCTTGAACGCAACCGGATCGCCTTTGCGCTGCGGGATCAGGATCGGGGTGATTTCATCGACAAAACGCCCGGCCTCGATGGCGGCGGCGGCTTTCTGCTGCGACGCGGCAGCGAAGGCATCTTGCTGCTCACGGCTGATGTCGTATTTCTCGACCAGATTCTCGGCGGTGATACCCATGTGGTAATCGTTGAACGCATCCCACAGACCATCGCTGATCATGGTGTCGACGATTTGTGCATGGCCCATGCGCAGACCGGTACGTGCGCCCGGCATGACATAGTTGGACAGGCTCATGTTTTCCTGACCGCCGGCGATGATCACATCAGCGTCGCCGCAACGGATCGCTTGCGCGCCGAGGTGCAAGGCTTTGAGGCCCGAGCCACACACCTTGTTCAGGGTCATGGCTGGCACGGCGTGAGGCAGGCCAGCCTTGATCGCAGCCTGACGCGCCGGGTTCTGGCCGGCACCGGCGGTCAGCACCTGGCCCATGATCACTTCATCGACCTGGGCACCGTCCAGACCCGTCTGCTCAAGCAACTGGCGAATGACCGCTGCGCCCAGATCCACGGCGGAAACGCTGGCCAGCGCCCCCTGGAAACTGCCGATCGCGGTACGCGTGGCGGCAACAATTACGACGTCTTGCATTTTCGAATTCCTCACTGGGCAGCGAACTGCATTTCCGGTACGTGATCCGGGACGATCATTTTACCAGCGGTTTTTGCGACGATTTCCTCGACGCTGACGCCAGGTGCGCGTTCCTTGAGGACAAAAGCGCCATTTTCGATTTCCAGGTAGGCAAGGTCGGTCAGCACACGCTTGATGCAGCCGGCGCCAGTCAACGGCAGGCTGCATTTGGATAACAGCTTCGACTCACCGTCCTTGGACGCGTGGGTCATGATGACGATGATGTTATCGGCGCCAGCCACCAGGTCCATCGCACCGCCCATGCCCTTGACCAGTTTGCCGGGAATCATCCACGAGGCGATGTTGCCTTCGACGTCGACTTCGAACGCGCCCAGCACAGTCAGGTCGACATGGCCTCCGCGGATCATCGCGAAGGATTCGGCGGAGTTGAAAATCGATGCGCCGACGCGTGCGGTCACGGTCTGTTTGCCGGCGTTGATCATGTCGGCATCGATGGTTTCTTCAGTCGGAAAGGGCCCCATGCCGAGCAGGCCGTTTTCCGATTGCAGCATGACTTCCATGCCTTCAGGAATGTAGTTGGCGACCAGGGTCGGAATGCCGATACCGAGGTTCACGTAGAAGCCGTCCTGCATTTCGCGGGCGACGCGCTGAGCCATTTGTTCGCGGGTAAGTGCCATGTTGTTATTCTCCGTCAGCCTGAATTATTTGCGGATGGTGCGCTGTTCGATGCGTTTTTCGAACGTGCCGCAAATGACCCGATCGACGTAGATGCCCGGGGTGTGGATCTGCGATGGGTCCAGTTCGCCGGGTTCGACGATTTCTTCGACTTCAACCACAGTGATCTTGCCCGCGGTGGCGGCCAGCGGGTTGAAGTTCTGCGCGGTGTGGCGGTAGATGACGTTACCGAAATGGTCGGCTTTCCAGCCTTTGACGATGGCGAAGTCGCCGGTGATGGATTCTTCCATCAGGTACTTGCGACCCTTGAACTCACGCACTTCCTTGCCTTCGGCGACAGGTGTACCGACGCCAGTAGCGGTGAAAAAGGCCGGAATGCCGGCGCCGCCTGCGCGCATTTTTTCGGCGAGAGTACCTTGCGGGGTCAGGATGACTTCGATTTCGCCTTTGAGCAGTTGCTCTTCGAACAGCTTGTTTTCGCCGACGTAGGAGGCAATCACTTTGCTGATCTGGCGGTCGGTGAGCAGTACACCGAGGCCAAAACCGTCAACGCCGCAGTTGTTGGAAACCACGGTGAGGTCGCGGGTGCCCTTGCGCTTGATTTCGGCGATCAGGTTTTCCGGAATGCCGCACAGACCGAAGCCACCGGCGATGACGGTCATGCCGTCCTCAAGCCCGGCGAGGGCTTCCTCGTAGGAACTCACGCGCTTGTCGAAACCTGCCATATGCACCTCTTTTATTATTTGCGGGCGGCTGGCTAGCCGAATGACTGGAGTGTCGCGCTGGACGATATATTTGTTAAGTTGATTTTTAAGGTTGATTGATAGATAAATCTCAACAATATCTCTCCCATTCACCTAGCCCCTGTAGGAGCTGCCGCAGGCTGCGATCTTTTGATGTTGTTTTTTTAAGATAAAAGTCAAAAGCTCGCAGCCTGCGGCAGCTCCTACATTAAGGTCGCCTGACGCCCATGACCATCAAACAAATCCGTGCCTTTCTCGCCGTCGCCCAAAGCCTCAGCTTCGCCGTGGCCGGCGAGCGCCTGCACCTGTCGCAATCGGCGCTCAGTCTGACCATCAAGGCTTTGGAGGAGGGCTTGGGCGGGCGCCTGTTCAGCCGCAACACGCGCAATGTCGCGCTGACCCCGGAAGGTGAATCGCTGTTGCCGCTGGCCCGGCGTCTGATCGCCGACTGGGACAACGCCGAAGATGAAATGCGTCAGCGCTTCAGCCTGCAACGCGGGCGGGTGACGCTGGCGGCGATGCCGTCGTTTGCCGGCAACCTGTTGCCGCCGATCCTCAAGACCTTCCGGGCGCGCTATCCGAACGTCAGCGTCACGGTCAACGACGTGATCAACGAGCAAGTGCTAGAGATGGTTCGCGACCGCCAGGTGGAACTGGGCGTAGCGTTTGAGCCAATGCAGAACACTTCGATGACGTTTACAGCGCTTTATATGGATCGCTTCGTCGCGGTGGTGCCGCAGGATTCGCCGCTGGCCGCACGCACCGAGATCGACTGGCAGACACTGTTGCAGGAGCCGTTTATCACGTTGCAGCGGCCCTCGACTGTACGGGTGATGCTTGAAGAGCATTTGCACGCGCGGGGCATGAAGTTGCCGGTGGAATTTGAAAGTCATCAATTGGCAACGGTCGGGCGGATGGTTGCCAGTGGACTGGGGGTGAGCGCGGTGCCGGCACTGTGCGCCGAACAGATGCAGGAGTTGGGCGCGCGCTGCCTGACGCTGAATGATTCGGTGGAGCGGGCAATCGGCGTGTTGACCGAGCCGGGCAATGAACTGTCGGCGGCGGCGCAGGCGTTGTTCGACATCCTCAAGGCCGAACACTGAATACTGATCCCTGTAGGAGCCTGCGGCAGTTCCTACATGGATTTGTGTGGTCAGGGGGGCAGGTGTTGGGTCAGTAGGGGCAACAAGTGTTCGCAGGAGGCTTCGATTTTCAGATCCAGCAAATCATCTGCCCGGGTCTTGCCCAGGTTGATCGCCATCAACGGTTTGCCTCTATCCGCAATCACCCGGCACAAGCGAAACGCCGAGTAGGCCATCAACGAAGACCCGATCACCAGCAACCCTCCGGCATTCTCGGCCGCCGCCATCGCCCGCGCCGCTGTGGGCTGAGCCACGTTTTCACCGAAAAATACCACGTCCGGTTTCATCCGCTCGCCATCGCAATGCGGGCAGCGCGGCGTTTGAAACCGAGCTTCGAATGCCGGATCAAGCAGCGTGTCGCCATCCGGCGCCTGCACCGCATCGACCCCGGCCAGATACGGATTTTGCGACTCCATCAACTGCTGAATCGCATTCCGCTCGCTGCGCTGACCGCAATCCAGGCACAACACTCGATGCAGGCTGCCATGCAGTTCGATCACATCCTGGCTACCGGCCTGATCGTGCAGGGTGTCGACGTTCTGCGTGATCAGCCCGCTGATCCGCCCGTGACTCTGCAGACTCGCCAATGCCTCATGCGCCGCATTCGGCTGCGCCTGGCGCACTCGCGGCCAACCGAGCATCGCCCGCGCCCAATAACGGCGGCGTGATTCGGGAGCGGCGAGGAATTCCTGATACATCATCGGCTGACGGCCACGGCGCACTCCTTCGCTGTCGCGGTAATCAGGAATGCCAGAAGGCGTGCTGATGCCGGCGCCGGTCAGCACCAGAAAATCGTCATTGGCCATCGCTTGCAACAGCATGTCGAGGTGGTCGTGGATCGCGCTGTCGAGCATGGCAGTGCTCCGAAGAGGACATGGATGCTTCGCAGATTAGCACTACCTCTGTGGCGAGGGAGCTTGCTCCCGCTGGACTGCGCAGCAGTCCCATGCTTGATTATCAAGAAGGGCCGCTTCGCGCCCCAGCGGGAGCAAGCTCCCTCGCCACAAAAACTTTTTCACCCAATGGCTTTCACACATCAGTGGTTACTTGCGTGCCTCCAGAATGAGGTTGAATGGAGTTTGCGTCGCCCGACGAAACTGGCTAAAACCTGCATCAGTGAAAACCTTGCGCAGCCGCGCCTCGCCCGCCTGAGCACCCAGTCCAAGGCCGACTTCCTGGAGCAGCGAATTCGGCGAGCAAATGAACGTCGAGGCCGCGTAAAACAACCGTCCGACCGGTGTGATGTTGTCGTCGAGTGAATCATTGGCAAACGGCTCGACCAGCAACACCGTCCCGTCATCCTTCAGCGACTCGAACGCATGGCGGGCCGCACCGACCGGATCGCCCATATCGTGCAGACAGTCGAAATAGCAGATCAGGTCATAATCATCGCCGGGATAGCTTTTCGCCGTGCCCTGGAAGAACCGCACGCGGTTGCTGACTTTTCCTTCTTCAGCACGCTGTGTGGCGATGGTGATCGACGGTGCGTGGTAATCGAATCCGACAAACCGCGAGTTGGGAAAAGCCTGAGCCATGATCACCGTCGACGCACCGTGTCCGCAGCCGATGTCTGCCACTTTTGCCCCGGATTCAAGTTTGGCCGTCACACCTTCGAGCGCCGGCAGCCATTCGGCAATCAAATGGCCCTTGTAGCCGGGGCGGAAGAACCGTTCGGTACCGCTGAACATGCATGGATGATGATCGCCCCAGGGCAGGGCGCCATTGCCGCGCATGGCTTTGACCAGTTTGTCCTTGTCGTGGAAAAACGACGCCACCACCCCGAGGCCGCCCGCGACGTAAACCGGTGAGTCCTCGATGGCCAATGCTAAAGCCTGTTCTTCCGGCAGACGGAACTGGCCCTCTGAATGTTCCATGTAGCCGGACGCCGCATGAGCGCTGAGCCATTCACGTACCAGTCGCGGGTTGCAGGTGGTTTTTTCGGCGAGGCTTTCGGGGCTGATCAGTTGGCTGTCGGCCATCGCCCGGTACAGCCCGAGTTCTTCGCCGACGATGACGTTGGCGAGCATCGCTGCGCCACCCATGTCGTTGACGAGTTTGCCCATGAATTGATCGAGTCTGAGTTCGTCCATGATGCTGCTCCTGTACTGGATCACGATCCAGAGGTCTTGCTGATCCCAGGCATTGCACCTCTGGGGTGCGATCGACGCGGGTTTGAGCGATGACTGCGTCCTGCTTTCCATCGTTCGGTTTTGCCCTTTTGTATCAGGCTAATCAATCAGTTTAGTTGCCCGAAGCGTTGATCTCCCGTTCAGGGTGCAGGGCCATCAGTCTACGAAGCAACGAGGGCGCTCGATACTGTCAGATATGACAGGTATGAATAGACGGTTTCTTATGCCTTTGCACGCTAAGCAGTGCTTTGCAATCAAGGCTCACAAGTCACGCACCATCAGCGTGTGTTCGTTGTCCCAGGCGTGAAACCGCTCCACGACCCTCCAGCCGCGTTTGGCGTAGTAGTCCTGTTTGTTCTGCGTGTGCAGATACAGGTGCGCCAGACCATGGCTTTTCGCTTGCTGGCAAACCCCGTCGATCAAGCGCTCCGCCAGACCCTGGCCGCGAGCCTCGGGGCTGACAAATACACAGGCCAGCCAAGGGCCGAGATCGGGTCGATGCGCCAGATCGTCGCGGGCTAGCGCGGCACCGCCAAGCAGATGCCCATCGTTCAGAGCGATCAGGCACGACCAATTGCCGTTGCTTTGGCCTTGGGCGAATTCCGCTTGCCACTCGGTCAGTGGCTGGTGCGCGTATTCGTAGTGAAACTGCCGATGAATCCATTCGGCGTAAGTGTCGCTGTGCTGCATGTGCTGCGCGAGCCAGTCGAGGTGCAAAGTCATTGGGAGAGTCCGTTCGGATGGCGTTGCCGACATGAAAAATCATTCCCGGGCGACTGGCAATCCCGAGGGTGTTGCGGCGGCTTTACAAATTCCTGCCACTCATCGGCCAACACGCGGTTTTGCGGGCTTGGCGGACGATTGGCAAAGACGCAGGTCAGGCTCGGCGCGATAGTGGGCGAGCAGGGCGCTGTCGACCTGTTACCGATATGAAGCGGAGCTCGAAGCCATGAGTACCCCGATTGATCTGACGGCCCTGAAAGAACGCCAGAAAGTCGCCTGGGCCAGCGGCGATTACGCGGTGATTGGCACCACATTGCAAATTGTCGGTGAAAACCTCGCCGAAGCCTGCGACTTGCGCTGCGATGAACAAGTGCTGGATGTCGCCGCCGGCAACGGCAATGCGACATTGGCGGCCGCGCGACGTGGTTGTCTGGTGATGTCCACCGACTACGTTGCGGCGCTGTTGGAGCGCGGGCAGGATCGGGCTCGGGCGGAGCATCTGGATGTCACATTCCAGGTCGCCGATGCCGAAGCGCTGCCGTTCGAAGACGATAGTTTTGACGCGGTGCTTTCGACTTTCGGTGTGATGTTTGCGCCGGATCAGGCGCAGGCGGCTGCCGAACTGGCGCGGGTCTGTCGGCGTGGTGGACGCATTGGTCTGGCCAACTGGACGCCGGAAGGCTTTGTCGGCCAGATGTTCAAGGTCCTCGGCCGACATCTGCCGCCTCCCGCCAGTGCCCAGCCACCCTCGAACTGGGGCATGGAAGCCTGGTTGCACACCCATTTCGACGAGCGCGATTTTCTGCTGCAAGTCACCCGCCGCACCTTCAACTTTCGTTACCGCTCGGCGGCACACTTCATCGACATTTTTCGGCATTGGTATGGGCCGGTGCACAAGGCGTTCGCGGCACTCCCGCCGGAAAGTGGGCTAGCGTTGGAAAGTGATCTGGCGGAACTGTTGAACAAGATGAATCGTGCGGGCGAGGGCTCGCTGGTGGTGCCGAGCGAGTATCTGGAGGTGGTGATTACCAAGCGCTGATCTGAATCTAGAATCAGTAGAGATCCCCTGTAGGAGTGAGCCTGCTCGCGAAAGCGGTTTTACATTCAGCATCGTTGTCGACTGGTCTTACGCTTTCGCGAGCAGGCTCACTCCTACAGAGAAAGGGTTATTTCGATGGTGATTTATCAAACCACTCCAGCGCCGTGCGCCAGATGCAGATGCCGAGGAAGTACGCCGACATCAGCAGCCACAACCCCATCACCAACGGGTTGATCACCGGATGATTGAGCACCAGCGACAAACTGCACAGCAGCCAGACTGCCGTCACGGCAATGTTGATCGGCATAAAGCGGCGTACGCGGAACGGATGCAGAAATTTCATTCGCGTCACGGTCAGTAGCGCCAGGCCAATCACGGTCAGAAAGGTGATCCACGGCCCCGGCCCGATGATGTACAGGCACAGCGCGACCACGTTCCACGCGGCAGGGAAACCGACAAAGTAGTTGTCCTTGCTCTTCATGTTGACGTTGCAGAAGCAGAACAGCGACGACACCAGAATCAGCGACACGGTCAGCAACAGCGTGTAGTCGGGCAACGGAATGTAGCGATAGATGAACAGGGCCGGAATGAACACGTATGTCAGGTAATCGATCACCAGATCGAGGATCGAGCCGTCGAAACTCGGCAGCACCGATTGCACATTGACCTTGCGCGCCAGTGCGCCGTCGAGGCCGTCAACGATCAGGGCCACACCCAGCCACATCAGGCAATGGGTCGGCTGGTTTTCCAGCAGGGCGAGGGTGGCAAGGAAAGCGGTGACCACGCCGGTCGCGGTAAAACCATGGGCGCCCCATGCTTTGAGCCTGGCGATGTGTACGGTCGATATCACAGGGGCGTTCTCCAGAAAGTGATGCATGCCGGTTATCGTCCTTATGGGTAAGGGCGCCGGCAAACCGGGTCGGGGTTGCAGCTATCGACCGGTCTGGCCGGGATAAGGTTCACCCACCATGAATCTTAGCTGCCCGGCGAAAAAAATCCCGGCCCGACTCGCCTTGGTCTCGAGTGTCGGCCAAACGGTGCTGGCGCAATGGCTGTTGGGGTCTATCGTTGCCAGACGCAGTCACTGCCTATGCTTGAGGATGACGTCATGAACACCAGCGATTTGCTCGAACAACTGCTGCGAGGCCAGGCCTCGGCGGGACAACAAAGTGGCGCTTCGGCCGGGGCAGGCCAGGGTGGGCTCGGTGGCTTGCTGGGCGGTTTGCTCGGTGGCGGCAGTCAGGCCAGTGGTGGTGCAACTTCGGGCGGTGGCCTGGGCGGATTGGGCGGTTTGCTCGGTGGTTTGCTGGGCGGTGGCAGCGCGGGTGGCCTCGGCGGTGCTTTGGGTGGCGCGCTTGGCGGCGGCAGCACGCAAAGCCGATCCGGTGGCACCAACTATGCGGCGCTGGCGTCGCTGGGGATGATGGCGTATCAGGCTTATCAAGCCTGGCAACGCAGTCAGGCCAGTGCGGCACCGCAACAGATCCCGCAAACCGCCAATCTGCTCGCAGGTCCGGACGTGGAGGAGCACAGCCACGCGGTATTGCGCGCATTGATAGCGGCGGCCAAGGCTGACGGTCGCATCGATGACTCGGAGCAACAGATGATCAGTTCGGAGATCGCCAAGCACACCGACGATCCCCAGCTTCAGCAATGGTTCGATGCCGAAGTCGCCAAGCCGCTGAATGCCGCTGAAGTCGCGCAGTCGGCCCACGGAGATCCGGCGGTGGCCGCCGAAATGTATCTGGCCAGCGTCATGCTGGTAGACGATCAGCAGGACGCCGAGCGCAATTATCTGGATGAATTGGCGGCGGCGTTGCAGATCGATCCCGATTTGCAGGTGCACCTGGAGCAGCAGGCCAAAGGTCAGGCCTGAGGCAACGTCAAAAGATCGCAGCCTGCGGCAGCTCCTACGGGGCTTTATCCGCCGTTTGTCCGGGCAATTTTCACGTCGATTGAATTTTTCGCAGGCGCAGCCCCTCTGCTGCTGTAGAGGCGTGTGAATCAGCGTCCTGCCAATCGACCGAGACCATTGCCATGACTGTCCTGACAACCCTGCAATCTTCCCCCGCACATCCGCAGCCGGTGATGCCTGAAGGAAACCTGCGCGGCCTTCATCAAACCTTTTTGCTCGAGGAGAATGCTTACGCGCTGGCGCAGAGTTTTCTGCAAGAACAACTGCAACACGCCGCGCAGTTAACGGAGCAACTGCCCGCAGACCCCTCGACCTGGCATGCCTGGATGGCTGATCACTGCGCCGAGGTGGCCCGGCAATACGCCGACTATTTGCAGCAACGCAAGGCCGGTGGGCCACGACAATTTTTCACAAACAAGGCGCACGCGCTGTATTTCCTGCAAGCAGTCGCACCGACCAAACTGGTAGACGGCGCCTGGCTCTTCGGATTGTTGCCGCAATGGCGTGATCCGCGTTTCAGCGGTTTGCTGTGTACCTATCTGGAAGAGTTGGGCGAAGGCAATCCAGCGCAGAACCATGTGTTGATCTATCGCAAGTTGCTCGCCGAGCACGACCTTGAGCACAGCAGCGTCATCCCCGATGAGCGTTATCTACAGGGCACGCTGCAACTGGCGCTCGGTGTCTGTGGGGCAGAATTTTTGCCGGAGGTGATCGGCTACAACCTCGGTTACGAGCAACTGCCGCTGCACCTGCTGATCAGCAGTTACGAGCTCAGTGAACTGGGTATCGATCCGTACTACTTCACGCTGCACGTGACCATCGACAACGCCAGCACCGGTCATGCGCAGAAAGCCGTGCAGGCAGCGCTCGATCTGTTGCCGCTGGAAGCTGATCGCGCTGAATTTTTGCGTCGGGTATCGCTGGGTTATCGCCTCAATGACCTGGGACAGGGTAGCCGCGCGATCATCGAGGGCTTCGATCTTGAGCGCGAGTTGCTGGCGATGCTTGAGCGCAAGTGCCCATTCGCTCAGCACATGCATTCCGACTACTGCCGGTTCGACGGGCGTACCGTCAATCAATGGTTGGCCGAGCCGCAGCATTTGCCCGGTTTTCTCCAGGCGTTGCAAGACAAGGGCTGGATCAAACGCCACGAAGACCCGCAAGCCAGTCGCTTCTGGCAATTGATCGACGGCGACGGTGCAGCGATGTTCGGTGTGTTTGGCGCCTACGAAAAACAACTGGTGCACGACTGGATTGCCGGTGACTGGACGCCCGCCAGCAAACCCGGCGTCAGCCGTCGTCGTGCGCAGGGCAAGCCGCCTATCGAGGTGCCGGAACAGGATCCCGACGTTCAGCAACTCAACACCGCGCTGCAAGGGCAGGACGGACACGCGCAAATGGCCATTCTCATGCCTTGGCTGGCACCGGCGCGGCATGCACATCCGGCCGGGCTGCTCGCCACCCGCCGTTTCATCGAATTGAAATCCAGCCTGGGTTAAGGAATCTCAATGAATCAGGAAGAACAGCTGTCCACCAATGACCTTGCGCTGCTGCAACTCGGGCGGCGCTTGCAGGCTGACGGGTATCGTTTCATCACGCCAACGCCGCTGACGCATCAACGGGTCAACCAGCGTGACGAAGGGCAGGCCGTCGACAGCCTGCGTGACGTGTTCGGTTGGTCGCGTGCGTTCGAGCCGGGGTTGTTGTCTGCCGATGAGCAACGGCAATTGCAGGAGGCGCAGATCATTGATGCGTACGACGGTCGTTTTAAAAGTCGCGTGCGTTGGTCGAGCCTCGACGATTTGCTGTTCGTGCATTCAGCGTTCCCCACCGACGCTGCCGATGCGGTGTTTTTCGGCCCGGACACCTACCGTTTCGCGCAACTGATTCACGCGCATTTGCAGCAGAATTTCGCGCCGATCAAGCGCGCAGTCGATATCGGCTGCGGTGCTGGCGTCGGCGCGATTGTCATCGGCCGCGCTCGCCGCGAAGCCCAAGTGTTGGCGCTGGACATCAATCCTGCCGCGCTGCGTCTGACCGCGATCAATGCGGCGCTGGCGGAGGTCGCCAACGTCGAAACGCGGCACAGTGATGTGCTTCAGGGCGTTGACGGCGAGTTCGATCTGATCGTCGCCAACCCGCCTTATATGGCGGATCCGGCGGCGCGCGCTTATCGACATGGCGGCGGCACGCTGGGAGCGGGGCTGTCGCTGCGTATCGTCGAACAGGCACTCAATCGGCTGGCGCCCGGTGGCTCACTGTTGCTTTACACCGGCGTGGCCATGGTCGATGGCCGTGATCCGTTTCTCGATACGGTTTTGCCGCGACTCGATCAACAGCGCTTCGGCTGGACTTATCGCGAACTTGACCCCGATGTTTTCGGCGAAGAACTGCTCAACCCCGGTTATCAACGCGTCGACCGGATCGCCGTGGTGGCGCTGACCGTGACGCGAATAGGCTGAAAAAAGGCAGGTGTGCCCATGACCAGGAACCTCGACGACTACAACAGCATGCGCGACTTTTCGGCGACATCTGAACCGGCGGCGGTCAAGCGTGCCGGCAGTAAAAAGGCGCCTGATCATGCTCTGCAGTTCTGCATCCAGAAGCACGACGCTTCGCACCTGCATTACGACTTTCGCCTGGAACTCGATGGCGCACTGAAGAGCTGGGCGGTGCCGAAAGGGCCGTCGCTCGACCCCAAGGTCAAACGTCTGGCTGTGCATGTCGAAGACCATCCGCTGGATTACGCGACGTTCGAGGGCAGTATTCCCGAGGGGCATTACGGTGCCGGCGATGTGATTGTCTGGGATCGCGGCGTGTGGATTCCGCTCGAAGATCCGCAAAAGGCCTACGCCAAGGGCAAGCTCAAATTCGAACTGCAAGGCGAAAAACTCGGCGGAATCTGGAATCTGGTGCGCACGCACATGCCAGGAAAGAAGGAAAACTGGTTTCTGATCAAACATCAGGACAACGCGGCGCGGCCGCAGGATGACTATGACGTGCTGGTGGCCGAACCCGACAGTGTGTTGAGCGAACGCACGATTGTCGGCACGCCGAAACTGGCCGCTGAGCAAAGCAAGCCGGCCAAAAAAACCGCAACCAAACCGCGCAAGCAAGCGGCCGGCAAACTCACCGGCGCGCACAAGGCCAAGCTGCCGACGCAGCTCAAGCCAGAACTGGCGACGTTGGTCGACAGTGCGCCCGAAGGGCAATGGAGTTACGAAATCAAGTTTGACGGCTACCGGATCATGGCGCGCATCGATCATGAGCAGGTGCAACTGTTCACCCGCAACGGCCATGACTGGACGCACAAACTGCCGCAACAGGCCGAAGCACTGGCCGCATTGGGCCTCGAATCAGCCTGGCTGGACGGTGAAATGGTGGTCGCCAACGAGCATGGCGTGCCGGACTTTCAGGCGCTGCAAAACGCTTTCGAAGCCGGACGCAGCGGCAATATCCTCTATTACCTGTTTGATTTGCCGTATCTCAACGGCGTCGACCTGCGCGAAGTGCCGGTCGAGGAGCGGCGCGCAGCGCTGTCGACGGTTCTGGGGACGCAAAAGAACCCGTTGTTGCGGTTCTCCGAAGCCTTCGACGAAACCCCTGATGCACTGCTCAACAGCGCTTGCCAGATGCAAATGGAAGGCCTGATCGGCAAACGCCTCGGCTCACCTTATGTGTCCCGGCGCAGCGGCGACTGGATCAAGCTCAAGTGCAAACACCGGCAGGAATTCGTGGTCGTCGGCTACACCGACCCAAAAGGCTCGCGCAGTGCCTTCGGCGCCTTGCTGTTGGGCCTGCATGACCGTGACAGTGGCGAGTTGCGCTACGCCGGCAAGGTCGGCACCGGGTTCAACGAAACGACATTGAAAAGCATCCTCGCGCAATTGAAACCGTTGCAGACGAAGAAAGCGGCGGTCGTCAATCCGCCCTCAGGATTTGAGGCCAAAGGCGTGCACTGGCTCAAGCCGAAACTGCTGGCAGAAGTCGCCTTTGCCGAAATGACCAAGGACGGGTCAGTGCGTCATGCCGTATTCCATGGATTGCGCGACGATAAACCGGCCAAGGACATCACCGAGGAGCGAGCAAAGCCTGTGAAGACTCCCGAAACCAAAACAGCGGCAAAGAAGCCAGCGAAGACACTGGCGAAGAAAGCCTCGGCGAGTACGGCTGAAACCGCGCCGTCACAACTGGGTCTCGCCAGCGGCAAGGTCCGCATCACTCACCCGGATCGGGTGATCGACGCCGTCAGCGGTACTACCAAAATGCAACTGGCTGAGTATTACGCCAGCGTCGCCGAATGGATAATGCCGCAGCTCAAAGATCGTCCTGTTGCGCTGGTGCGCGCGCCGGATGGCATTGCCGGTGAGTTGTTCTTCCAGAAGAACGCTGAGCGTCTGGCAATCCCCGGCATCACCACGCTGGATAAGGACCTCACCGGTCAACCGGTCATGCTCATCAACAACGCCGAAGCGTTGATCGGCGCGGTGCAGATGAGCACGGTCGAACTGCACACGTGGAACGCCACCACCACGGATCTCGACAAACCCGACCGCTTCGTCCTCGACCTCGACCCAGACCCGGCGCTGCCGTGGAAAAGCATGGTCGAGGCCACCGCGCTGACATTGACCGTGCTCGATGAGCTAGGGCTCAAGGCGTTTCTGAAAACCAGCGGCGGCAAGGGCATTCACCTGGTGGTGCCGTTGACCCGCAAACTTGGCTGGGATGAGGTCAAAGACTTCAGCCACGCGATCGTCAGCCATATGGCCAAGCTGTTGCCGGATCGTTTTTCTGCAGTGTCCGGGCCGAAAAACCGCGTCGGGCGGATCTTCATCGATTACCTGCGCAACGGTCTGGGTGCCACCACCATTTGTGCCTATTCAGCGCGCACACGCGAAGGTTTGCCGGTTTCCGTGCCGCTGTTTCGCGAGGAAGTTGCCGATATCAAGGGCGGCAATCAGTGGAACGTGCACAACGTCCACGAACGATTGGCCGAGGTTGGCGACGAGCCGTGGGCTGATATGAAGAAAACCCGCCAGAGCATCACCGCAGAGATGCGCAAGCGGGTCGGCATGAAAAAGTGATCAGGCGTCGCGCAGCAAGTCGTGGGCGTTAAGCAGTTCGAAAGCGATTTCCGGGCTGTTGTTCAGTCCTCGGCGAATCGCGGTCGGAATCGATTTGCGCGTCTTGCGGCACAGCCCTGGAAGCTCGGCGATTTCGATTTCGATCCCGAGCATCGTACGTACTTCATGAAAGCCCGGCGAGACCTCTACACGAATCCCCAACTGCTCGAACATACGTTTTTGCAGATGCCTGAGATCGTCGAGGTCTTTGATTTTTTCCAGGCGCGCGAGAAGGACTTTTTCCTCCTCGCGGGTTAGACGCAGGATGCGCACATCCGCGCCGGGATTTTCCAGCAACGGATCGCGCCCGCAATCGCAGGCGCCGGGCGGGCAGGGTGAGCGCAAGCGCGCAATCGTCGTCATGGCCTCCATCATAGAGGGCGGCGGACGGTTTTGCCTATGCGCCATCAGCGGCCGTCCATCGGCCGCTGCATCCGTGGCGGCTACTGATTCAGGCCTTCGTAATGCACCAGAATCGCGTTCGCGAGGTCTTCATCGCTGGCGTTCAATCCAGGATTTTCCTGACGAACCTGTTGCAGCACCGACTCAAGATAAACCCCACGAATGGCCCCGCCACTGGCGACAAATGCAGACAAGTCGTCACGAGCCGGAATCACCATTTTGTGATCCTTGAAGGTCGAGTACAGCGACGCGGAGACACCCGCCGAGGTGGCGACATCACCCGCATCGACGCGGGCCAGCGCCGAGCCGACCGGCAGGCATAAGAGTAAAGAAGAAATGAGCACTAACTTGCGCATGACGGTGTTCCTCCACAAGCGCGAAGCAAAAAAGGAAGGACTGCATAATGTGAGAGGGGCGCGGTGAGCGGGAGTTCCGTGCGGTTGAGAACTGAGTACGGCGGGGGGATTGGATTGGTTTTTGAAGCCGTCTTCGCGAGCAAGCTTTGCTCCTACAGTGGCTCGGGGTAACGCGATGCTCTGAACATCCCGCAACTTTGTAGAAGCTGAGCTTGCTCGCGAAAGCGTCGGTTCAGACGATGCAGATGCTGCCTGTGCCGACGTCTTCGCGAGCAAGCTTTGCTCCTACAGTGGCTAGGGGTAACCGCGATGCTCTGAACATCCCGCAACTTTGTAGGAGCTGAGCTTGCTAGCGAAAGCGTCGGTTCAGACGATGCAGATGCTGCCTGTGCCGCCGTCTTCGCGAGCAAGCTTTGCTCCTACAGTGGCTCGGGGTAACGCGATGCTCTGAACATCCCGCAACTTTGTAGGAGCTGAGCTTGCTAGCGAAAGCGTCGGTTCAGACGATGCAGATGCTGCCTGTGCCGCCGTCTTCGCGAGCAAGCTTTGCTCCTACAGTGGCTCGGGGTAACGCGATGCTCTGAACATCGCGCAACTTTGTAGGTGCTGAGCTTGCTCGCGAAAGCGTCGGTTCAGACGATTCAGATGCTGCCTGTGCCGCCGTCTTCGCGAGCAAGCTATGCTCCTACAGTGGCTCGGGTAACACAATGCTCTGAACATCCCACAACTTTGTAGGAGCTGAGCTTGCTCGCGAAGAGGCCGGGTCGGCCAATATCCATTCAGACCGGGTTCACCTCAATCAGAATTTGAACGCCTGTCGCCCCACCAGCAACCACTTGCCATCCTGCTTCTGCCAGATCTGAAAGTTCTCGATCTCGGTCGGTATGACTTCAGTTCCCTTCAATGCCTGCGCTGAAAAGTGGTGACGCACCAGTGCCGTGTCGCCGGACAGGGTGATGGTCTGCTTTTGCATCTCAAGGGTCTTGAAGGCGCTCCTGCCGGTTTCAATGTCGGCGATGAATTCTTTCTTGTCCTGGATTTTGCCGCTGGAATGGCCATACGTCAGGTTGGGCGCGGTGAGTGCATCCAGTTCAGCAATGTCCTTGTGCAACATTGCCTGGGTCAGGTGATCGACCGCTTTGGCAACGTCTTGCTCCGCCGGGGCAGGGGCGGCCATGGCATATCCGCTGAAGCTAAAGAGCAAACCGATCAAAAGACGGGAATAAGTCATGTTGTTGTGTCCTTGTTGTTATGAGAGTTGATGACTGATCAATTCAAAATGTTAATTCATCAGTCATCGTACAACGTAGCAGATTGTTGGCCGATACGGCAGGGCTCCGCGTCTGGTTCTCCCGCGCAACTGCAGGGGCAGTCGAAAGGCTTCATTCAACGCCATTGCCGAGAGTCATGTTCGGCGGGCATCGGCCGATAAGTCCCTGAGCGGAAAAAGACTCTCAAGTCGGGAACAGACGCGCGGGTTTGCCCTGACGTGATATTCTTCGCGCCAACTTGGTTTGACCTTATTCAGTTTGCTTGCCTTCGGGCGGGCCGACGGAATCCCTGTCGCTCAAGTAGCTGAAGCCAATAATGATAAGAAGTCAGTTCAGAAGGGACATTAACTGAGGTCGATGCAACCTGTCGGCCTTGTGTGCCCACCCGTCAAAATTGAAGTGTGCCGGAATCTGCGACGCTAGCCTGAGCGTCATCAAAGCGGATCGCATACAGATAACAGCGGCGGGCGGAAGGCGTTTTATCATAGGTGCAACAGATGTTTAAGAAAGTGAACACAGCCTTGCTGGGTCTGGCTTTGGCGATGGGGATGACATCCGCCAATGCTGACGAAGCAAAGAAAGTCGATGTACTGCTGATCGGCGGCGGCATCATGAGCACCACCCTGGGTGTGTGGATCAATGAGCTGGAGCCAAGCTGGTCGATGGAAATGGTCGAGCGCCTTGATGGCGTCGCCCTGGAAAGCTCCAACGGCTGGAACAACGCCGGTACCGGTCACTCGGCGCTTGCTGAGCTGAACTACACCCCGGAAGACGACAAAGGCAACGTCACGATCCCGAAAGCCGTCGAGATCAACGAAGCGTTCCAGGTCTCCCGTCAGTTCTGGGCCTGGCAGGTTCAGCAAGGCGTTCTGAAGAACCCTCGCTCGTTCATCAACACCACTCCGCACATGAGCTTCGTGTGGGGCGATGACAACATCAAGTTCCTGAAAAAGCGCTACGAGGCCCTGCAAGCGAGCCCGCTGTTCGCCGGCATGCAGTACTCCGAAGACCCTGCTGTGATCAAGAAGTGGGTTCCGCTGATGATGGAAGGGCGCGACCCGAACCAGAAAATCGCGGCCACCTGGAGCCCGCTGGGTACCGACATGAACTTCGGCGAAATCACCCGCCAGTTCGCTGCCCATCTGCAAACCAAGCCTAACTTCGACCTGAAACTGTCGAGCGAAGTTGAAGACATCACCAAGAACGCCGATGGCACTTGGCGCGTCAGCTACAAAAACCTGAAAGACGGCACCAAAACCGAAACCGACGCCAAGTTCGTGTTCATCGGCGCTGGCGGCGGCGCTCTGCACCTGCTGCAGAAGTCGGGCATTCCAGAAGCCAAGGAATACGCTGGCTTCCCGGTAGGCGGCTCGTTCCTGGTGACCGATAACCCGGCCATCGCTGAACAACACCTGGCCAAGGCTTACGGTAAAGCTTCGGTTGGCGCACCGCCGATGTCGGTTCCGCACCTGGACACCCGTGTTCTGGACGGCAAGCGCGTCATTCTGTTTGGCCCATTCGCGACCTTCAGCACCAAGTTCCTGAAGGAAGGCTCGTACCTGGACCTGCTGACCAGCACCACCACCCACAACATCTGGCCTATGACCAAGGTCGGCATCAAGGAATACCCGCTGGTCGAGTACCTTGCTGGCCAACTGATGCTGTCGGATGAAGACCGCATGAACGCGCTGAAGGAATATTTCCCGCACGCCAAAGCCGAAGACTGGCGTCTGTGGCAAGCCGGCCAACGCGTGCAAATCATCAAGCGTGATGAAGCTGCGGGCGGCGTGCTGAAACTGGGCACCGAAATCGTTGCTGCACAGGACGGCTCCATCGCCGGCCTGCTGGGCGCATCGCCAGGCGCGTCGACCGCTGCTCCGATCATGCTGAGCGTGCTGCAGAAAGTCTTCAAAGACAAAGTGGCATCGCCAGAATGGCAAACCAAGCTGCACCAGATCGTTCCAAGCTACGGCACCCAGCTGAACAGCGATCCCGCCAAAGTGGCTGCAGAGTGGGCCTACACGGCTAAAATCCTCGAACTGCCGACGCCTCCAGTGATCGGTCAGGTAGCTGCTCCGGCTGCACCTGCTGCTGAAAAAGCAGAAGCCCCGAAGGAAAACGCTGCACGTGACATGGCTCTGTAACTAGAACCCTGACACACAAAACCCACTGAACCGGCGACGGTCAGTGGGTTTTTTATGCACTATCCCCCTGTAGGAGCTGCCGAAGGCTGCGATCTTGTGACTGTGATTTTAATAAACAGAATCAAAAGATCGCAGCCTTCGGCAGCTCCTACATTTTTGGTGGTCAGGGTTTGGCGGAGGCCAGATAGGCGCCGAGTCGCCGGCCCATTTCTTCGCCAAGCGCCTGCAATCCACTCAGCGGTCGCACCATCACTTCAAACTCGACAATCTTGCCGCGCTCATCAAAGCGGATCATGTCGATGCCTTTGAGCTCCTTCGCCCCCACCTTGGCGCTGAATTCCAGAATCACATTCAAGCCATCCGCTGTCGCCAGTTCACGGTGGTAATGGAAATCCTCAAACACGCCGAACACCGTATTGAGGATCATCGACACCACCGGCGCGCCGGGGTAAGGCGTGTGCGCCATCGGTGAGCGAAATACGGCTTTTGCATCAAGTAACTCGGGCAGGGCGCTCAAGTTGCCGGTGCGGATCATCTCGTGCCAGCGGTTCAGGGAATCGGCGACGTTGGCTTGCAGCTTCAACTCAGTCATGGGCACTCCGGTTATTTTTGTTGTTGTTCAGACGATGGCGATGACTGTAGATCAACACGCGAGCAGGGCAACCTTGCAGCAGTCCCCTGAATATCGCCCCATGCACATCCTGGAGCTGCCGCAGGCTGCGATCCTTTGCCTTTCAATCTCGAAGAAAAGATCAAAAAATCGCAGCCGCGACAGGATCAGATTTCATCTGATACGCTTTTTTCGTTTCAATCTGACTCTGTAACCGGCTCAGTCACAGGCTCAGAATAGCTGCGTAGTCTGGTCACTCGCGACAGTTCTTCATCCCGAAGCGTCCGGTGCACCGCAAGCTCAGCATTGGAGAGAGCAACATGAACAAGATGGCTTTTTTTCTCGGCGGATTTCTGACATTGACCATTCTGATCGGCTTGCTGGCGACCATTTCTCCGATTTGACCTCTCAACGACGTCCGAACGTGTGAAGTCCACAGGTTTTGCGCATTAATCATGTTTTAATTCCGCGCCAAAAAACTGCAAATGGACTTCACTCTCATGGCCGAACGGCGTATCCGTGCGCTCGCACTCTGTGTCTTTCATAACAAAGGCCGGATCCTCGTCAATCAGTTTCACGACCCCGTCACACAGCAGACCATCTACCGTCCTGTTGGCGGTGGCATCGAATTCGGCGAAACCAGCGCCCAGGCGATTGCCCGAGAAGTCGAGGAGGAGTTGGGCTTTGCGATGAGCGAGCTTCGCTTGCTTGGGACGCTCGAAAGTCTGTTCGTTTACAACGGCAAGCCTGGCCACGAGTTCGTCCAGGTGTATGACGCCCACTTCGCCGATACCAGCCTCTATGAGCGATCCCACCTTGAGGGGCACGAAAGTGACGGCGCTGCCTTCACCGTGCGCTGGCACAACAGCGCCAGCTTCAGCGAGCAGACACCATTGGTGCCGGTGGGCCTGGAGAGTCTGCTGAAGAACGCCGGGTTGCTTGATTGAATTCAGCGGAAGTTCACGACACCTTCCGCCCCGTTGCAACGTGCAACGCCTCTCTCCTTCAAACCCACCGGGATGAATCGCTCATGGACTGGCCGGGCGCAGTCCGCAGACGATCCGCTGGGTGCGCAGATGGCCGAGGTCGACAGGTGCGAAATGACTCTCCCTTCTCATGTAGGAGCTGCCGCAGGCTGCGATCTTTTGATCTTGAAAAAACAACATCAACAGATCGCAGCCTGCGGCAGCTCCTACAGAGGGAGATCAGGGCGCGCCGAACAGCATCGTCCAGTAAACCCCTTCATCACTGCGCGCCTCACTGGCAAACCCGGCCCCGACCTGGGTGAACATCGGGTTCATCAGATTGGCGCAATGCCCGGGACTGGCCAGCCAGCCGGCCATCGCCTTGCCTGGTGAACTCTGTCCGGCGGCGATATTTTCGCCGATCTGCCGGCCGCGATAGCCCGCTGCTCTGGCGCGATCTGCCGGCAAATCACCGTCCGGATCACGGTGGGCGAAGTAATTGCCGTACGCCATGGCTTTACTGTGGCCCTGAGCCGCTGCGCCCAGTGCAGCATTCCAGCTCAGCGGTCGTGTTGCGGCGAAACGCTGGCGCCCGCACATTCTTGGTCGCGCGCGCGCGGCGTTGACTTCGGCGAGCAACGCTTTGCCGACGCTGCGGTTATCCGCCACACGATTGTCGAGCACCGGTTGCGCCAGTACCACTTGCCATTCGCTGCGAGTGCGACTGATGCCGATGTCGGCGTAGGTCGCATCGAGCAGCGCGCCGCAATAGTCGCTTTGCAGTCTGTCGAAGGCTTCTTCTGCATCCTGCGCACCGACGATGCGAATACTGCGCACTGCCACCGCCGAATACCCCGATGATTTCAGCGCCTCGCGCATGCCGCCGCCATAGCGATAACCGTTCGGCAGCAGCAGATTCGACTTCAGCGCCAGCGGCGCCAGGCGTTGCGCGGGACGCCTGTCACAGCGTTGCGGGTGGGCGCGGTAGTCATTGATGGCTGCCACCAATTGTCGTTCCGAACCGGCATGGGCGGTGGCGGCGAACAGCGGGGAAAGGATCAGCAGGCACAGCGAAACGAGGCGAGACGAACGAACGGCGTGGCGCATGGAGTGGATGGCTCGGGAGGAGGAAAAGCGGCGCGAGTAGGACTGGGGTTTTTTAACTTGGTTCAGAGCGGCAATGGCAAATGAATGGATATTGGCTGGGCTGGCCTCATCGCGCGCACGCTTTGCTCCTACCAGGATCACGCAATAGCGTAGGTGCAAAGCTTGCTCGCGAAAGCACCCGGCCAGACGCTGCAGCCCTCACCGATTCAACATGTCTTCCATCCACCGCCAATATTCCCCGCGCTCGGAAATCGAGTTATGCCCTGAATCCGGCACAATCTTCAGCGTCGCCACGCCTTTGGGGAAGTTCTCCAGCAAGCGTTGCGTACTGTCCCGCGCAATCACCTCGTCGTCACTCGCGCCCAGCAGCAACGTTGGCACGCGAAGATGCGCAGCGTATTTGCCCGACTCGTAGCGATCCTTGAGCAACCATTTCACCGGCACCCACGGATACTGTTTCACGGCGATTTCTTCGAGGCTGTTGTACGGCGTCACCAGAATCAGTTTTTCCACCGGCCGTTGACTGGCCAGGCGCACCGCGACGCCCGAGCCGAGGCTGCGCCCGATGATGGCAACCTGCGGATGGCTGGCGTACACCTGATCAAACAGCGCCAGCGCATCCTCGGCAATCGACTCCTCGGAAGGCGAACCGCCGCTGCCACCGAAGCCACGGTAATGCAGGAAATACAACGCGTAATCGGGAAACGCTGCGGCGAACTCCGGCGGGTTGCGCGAGACGTCTTCGGCATTGCCGCCGAAATAGATCAACGCCCGCGCCCCGACGCGTTCGCGCGTGGACACCCAGATCTCTGCGTCGGGCATCGATAGCTTCAGCCGAGACTGTGCAGAATCGACGGCGGCGGGCTGCGGAAAATAGATCAATGAGCGCTGAAAAAAGAACATCGCCGCACACAACGCCAGGTACACGGCGACGATCAATACGACGAGTGACATCAGGGTTCGGGACATTCGGCTACTTTTAACGGGTATGAAGGTGTGCTGTCGCAGTGTAGTCCAGCGGTCAGGCCAGACTGCCTGCGCACACAACATGCAACAGATCCACGCAACGGGGTCACCAGCATGCACCACACTGAAGGGTACTCGCGCCGCCGACTGCTCACGCTGGCTGCCGGCGTTTCGGCAGTTTTCACGTTTGACCGGGCGCTGGCCACTGCCACGTTGCCGAGCGCCTCAGGAGTCCAGACCATGCAGACCCGCGCCATCCCTTCCAGCTCCGAGTTGCTGCCCCTGATAGGGCTGGGCACCTACCGCGGCTTCGATGTCGCGCCCGGTGACACAGCCTATAAACAACTGCCAGCGGTGCTCGACGAGTTGTTCAGGAAGGGTGGCACCCTGATCGACAGTTCGCCGATGTATGGCCGCGCCGAAGAGACCACCGGTGAGTTGCTGTCGATCCACGAACCGCGCTCGCCGGCCTTCCTGGCCACCAAGGTGTGGACGCTCGGGCGCGAGGAGGGTATTGCGCAGATGGAAAAATCCTTCAGCCTGCTGCGCACCGATCGCATCGACTTGATGCAGATCCACAACCTGCTCGACTGGCAAACTCATCTGCCCACTCTGCGCGATTGGAAAGAGCAGGGGCGCATCCGCTACATCGGCATCACCCATTACACGCCCTCGGCTTACGATGAAGTGGAAGCGGTGTTGCAGGCTGAAAAAATCGACTTTCTGCAAATCAACTACGCCCTCGATGACCGTGGTGTGCAGAAACGCATCCTGCCGTTGTGCCGTGAGCGCGGCGTAGCGGTGATCTGCAACCGGCCGTTCGGCGGCGGTGGCTTGCTCGCGCGCCTCAAGGGCAAGCCGCTGCCGGGGTGGGTGTCGGATGTACAAGTCAACAGTTGGCCGCAACTGGCGCTGAAGTTTTTGCTCTCGCACCCGGCAGTGACGTGTGTCATTCCGGGAACGAGCAATCCGCGCTACATGGCTGACAATGCCGGTGCCGGGTTCGGGCCTATGCTGACGGATGCGCAGCGCCAGCAATTGATTGCGTTGGTGGGTTAGTCAGTCACGCCCAGACCTGGAGCGCGCGGCCCGGCACCTGCGACAAGCCCTGTAGGAGCCGAGCTTGCTCGCGAAAGCGGCGTATCAGCCAGCAACAGTGTCGACTGCAATGGCGTCTTCGCGAGCAAGCTCGGCTCCTACAGAAAGCGGGGCTGGTTGTTGGGTCAGGGACGATAACGTAACGCCTCCAGCAACAACGCGAATGCCGGTGCGGCCTGGCGTCGGCTCGGGTAGTAAAGGTGGTAACCGGCGAAGGTCGGGCACCAATCTTCCAGCACTTGCACCAGGCGGCCGTCGGCCAGATACGGTGCGACGATATTCTCCGGTATATAGCTCAGGCCGAATCCGTCCAGCGCGGCGTCGAGCAACGGGTAGACGCCGTTCAGGATGATTTGCCCGGACACCCGCACTTTCAGGCTTTCGCCATCTTTCTCGAACTCCCAGCTGTAGAGCCCGCCATTGGTGGGCAGACGCAGATTGTTGCAGGCGTGGTCGGTCAGCTCACGTGGAGTTTTCAGGGTGGGGCGGCGGGCGAAATAACCGGGTGAGCCAACCACCGCCATGCGCATGTCCGGCCCGATGCGGGTGGCAATCATGCCCTGCGCAACGTCTTCGCCCAAACGAATGCCGGCGTCGAAACCCTGACCAGCGATGTCGACAAAACCGTAGTCGCAGCTGACTTCGACGGCAATATCCGGGTACTTCGGCAAAAACACCTTAAGTACCGGGCGCAACAGCCAATCCAGTGAATGGTCAGTAGCATTGATGCGGATTTTGCCAGCAGGTGTTTCGCGCAGAGTGCTCAGGGCCGCCAGTTCCAGTTCGATCTCTTCGAAACGCGGGCCGATGGTCTGCATCAGGTGTTCGCCGGCCTCGGTGGGCGAGACGCTGCGGGTGGTACGGGTCAGCAGGCGCAGCCCCAAGCGGGCTTCGAGGGCGCGAATGGTGTGGCTGAGCGCCGATTGCGAAACGCCGAGCTTGGCGGCGGCTTTGGTAAAGCTGCGCTCGCGTGCCACGGCAAGAAAGGCGAGCAGGTCGGTGGCGTTTTCGCGAAGCATTGATGAGTGTCCTGCATAAGTTTTTTCGAATTCTAGTCGATTATTCGCAGAGTACCGACCGGTAAAGTGAACGCACTGTTCATTTGGAGACACCGTCATGAATCCGCTAACCGCTTCCGCGCTGACGCTTTCCCTGCTGGCTGGCGAAGTTCAAGCCAATGAAAATCCGCGTGTGACCGTGATACCCAATGGTTCTCAACCTTCGGCCCGTGGCCCGGCGGATTGGTTCACTGGCACGGTGCGCGTCGACGCGCCATTCAAGGGTTCTGATGAGGCGCGAGTCAGCGGCGCCACCGTGACCTTCGAACCGGGTGCGCGCACGGCGTGGCATACGCATCCGCTGGGGCAGACGTTGATCGTGACTGCCGGGGCTGGTTTTGTGCAGGAGTGGGGTCAGCCGGTTAGGGAAATCCGTCCGGGTGATACGGTATGGATTGCGCCGGGTGCCAAGCATTGGCATGGCGCACTGCCGACGACGGCGATGACGCATATTGCGATTGCTGAAATGCTCGACGGTAACGTCGTGGAGTGGATGGAGCAGGTGAGCGATCAACAGTATCCGCACACGAATTAACGGTATTACCAGTGCACGACACACCTTGTGGCGAGGGAGCAAGTTCCCTCGCCACAAGACATCGCCATGGCTTCAGATCATCTCCGGCAATGAAGAGAGGATTTTGTCGAGGGTGATCGGGTAATCCCGCACCCGCGCCCCGGTAGCGTTGTAGATTGCATTGGCCACCGCCGCACTGACGCCGCAAATGCCCAGTTCGCCGACACCCTTGGCCTTCATCGGCGAGGAAATCGGGTCGGTCTCATCGAGGAAAATCACCTCTTGATGCGGGATGTCGGCATGCACCGGCACCTCGTACCCCGCCAGATCATGGTTGACGAAAAAGCCAAGTTGCTTGTCCACCGCCAACTCCTCCATCAACGCCGCGCCGACGCCCATGGTCATTGCGCCGATGACCTGACTGCGTGCTGCTTTGGGGTTGAGAATCCGGCCCGCCGCACACACCGCGAGCATGCGTCGCACGCGGACTTCACCGGTCGCCGCATCCACCGCCACTTCAACGAAATGCGCACCGAAAGTCGACTGCTGATACTGCTTGGCGAGGTCGGCGAATTCGATGCTGTCCTCGGCCTCGACGGCGCCATTTTTTGACGCATCACGCAGCGGCAGGGTCTTGCCGCCGGCGCGCACCTGACCCTCGGCGAATTCGACTTCACCGCCGGTCATGCCCAGCTTCGTTGCCACGGCCTCACGCAGTTTCATGCACGCGGCGTACACCCCGGCGGTCGAGCAGTTGGCGCCGAATTGGCCACCGGAACCGGAGGACACCGGGAAGCTCGAATCGCCCAGATGTACCGTCACATCCTTCAGTTCAACGCCCATCATCTCGGCCGCGGTCTGCGCGATGATCGTATAGCTGCCAGTGCCGATATCGGTCATGTCGGTTTCCACCGTGATCCTGCCATCGCGCTCCAATCGCACGCGCGCGCCCGACTTGATCAGCAGGTTGTTGCGAATGGCCGCTGCCACGCCCATGCCGATCAACCAACGCCCTTCGCGGCGCATACCCGGTTGTGCATTGCGCTGGCTCCAGCCGAACTTGTCGGCACCGGTTTGCAGGCATTCAATCAAGCGTCGTTGGGAAAACGGCCGCTCGGTTTTTACCGGGTCGACCTGGGTGTCGTTGAGGATACGGAACTGAATCGGATCGAGTTTCAACTGCTCGGCCATTTCATCCATGGCGATCTCCAGCACCATCAACCCCGGGGTCTCGCCGGGTGCGCGCATGGAATTGCCTTCCGGCAGGTCGAGCGGTGCGAGGCGCATGCTGACCTGCCGATTCGCGGCGGCGTACAGCAATTGGCTGGGCTGCGCGGCGACCTCGACTTTGCCATCGGCGAGATTGCCCGACCAGCCCTCATGCGCGATCGCCGTGAGTTTGCCGTCCGCCGTCGCGCCCATACGGATGCGCTGAATGGTGGCGGGGCGATGCGTGGTGTTGTTGGCCATTTGTGGACGGGCGAGGGCGACCTTTACCGGTCTGCCGGCCATGCGTGCGCCCAGGGCGGCGAGAATGGCATCCGCGCGCACAAACAGTTTGCCGCCGAACCCCCCGCCGATGTAGGGCGAAATCAGCCGGACATTTTCCTTGGGTAAACCGAGGGTGGTGGCGATGTCGTCGACGCTCCAGGCGATCATCTGATTCGACGTCCACAGCGTCAGCTGATCGCCTTTCCACGCGGCCAGCGTGGCGTGCGGCTCCATCATCGCGTGGGACTGATCCGGCGTCGTGTAGGTCTGATCAAACTGCACTGGCGCGGCGGCGAAAGCCTTGGAGAAGTCGCCGTGACTGACGTCGGGCAGTTCTTCTTTCGGCTCGACGCCTTGGTCGCGCACGCTGGCCAGATCGAATTGACCTTTGGCGGCAACGTAATCGACCTTGACCATTTGCGCAGCGGCGCGGGCCTGTTCGAATGTCTCGGCAACTACCAGCGCGACAGCCTGGTGGTAATGCTGGATGTCTGGCCCGGCCAACAAATGCGCAGCGTTGTATTTGCCTTTGCCGAGCTTGCCAGCATTGGCCGCCGTGACGATGGCCAGCACACCGGGCGCGGCTTTGGCCTGCTCAACGTCAAGGTTGTTGATGCGGCCTTTGGCAATCGCTGAGCCGACCATGAAACCGTAAGCCTGATTGGCCACGGCTTCGTGCTGTTCGTAAGCGTAGGGCGCCTGCCCGCTGGTCTTCAGCGGGCCTTCGATGCGGTCGGTGGGTTTGCCGATGACCTTCAATTGGTCGATCGGGTTGGTAGTGGCGGGCGTATCGAATTTCATGCCTGCTCCCTCGCTTGCGCCAACACCGAACCGAGCGTGCGCTCGACCAGGGTCAGTTTGAATTGGTTGTCGTGGGTGGGCGTAGCGCCATCGAGCAGACGTTCGCTGACGGCTTTCGCGCCGTCGGGCAGCAGCGCTTCAGCGGCTTCGACCCGCCACGGTTTTGGTGCGATGCCGCCGACGGCGACGCGGCCGGTGCCGTCCTTTTGCACAATCAAACCGACCGAGACCAGCGCGAACGCATAAGACGAGCGATCGCGCACCTTGTGATAAATGTGCGTGCCACCGAGCGGTGCGGGCAAGGTCACGGCGGTGATGAATTCACCGGGGGTGAGGCTGGTTTCGACATTCGGCGTGGTGCCCGGCAATTGATGAAAGTCGACCATGGCGATGCGGCGAGTGCTGCCGTCAGGTTTCACCGTTTCTACCTGTGCATCGAGCGCACGCATGGCGATGGCCATGTCGCTGGGGTGAGTGGCGATGCACGCGTCACTGACGCCGATGATTCCCAGTTGCCGGCTGACCCCGCCAATCGCTGCGCAACCGCTGCCGGGTTTGCGTTTGTTGCAGGCCTGGTTGACGTCATAAAAGTACGGGCAGCGTGTGCGTTGCAGCAGGTTGCCGGCGGTGCTCGCCATATTGCGCAACTGGCCGGAAGCGCCGGCCAGCAAGGCGCGCGAAAGCAGGGCGTAGTCTTTTCGGACGCGGCTGTCGGCGGCCAGATCGGTATTGCGCACCAACGCGCCGATGCGCAAGCCGCCCTCGGCTGTGGCTTCGATCTGATCCAGCCCCAAGTGGTTGACATCAATCAGTTGCAGCGGAGTTTCGATGTCGAGTTTCATCAAATCGAGCAGGTTAGTGCCGCCGGCAATGAACTTCGCACCGTCTATTTGAGCGGCTAGCGCGGCGGCTGCGGCAGGCGAGTCGGCGCGGTGGTAATTGAACGGTCTCATGCCGGCACCTCCGCGACTTCGCTGATGGCTTCGATGATGTTCGAGTAGGCACCGCACCGGCAGATATTGCCGCTCATGCGTTCCTGAAACTCAGCGGCGATCAGTTGTGGCGGCTCAGTCAGACTGGCGCTGACATGACTGGGAATGCCGTCGCGGATTTCCTTGATGACAGCGACCGCCGAACAGATCTGCCCGGGCGTGCAATAACCGCACTGATAGCCATCGTGTTTGATGAACGCGGCTTGCATCGGGTGCAAGCTGTCGGGCATGCCGAGGCCTTCGATGGTGGTGATCGCGCTGCCTTCGTGCATCACCGCCAGGGTCAGGCAGGCGTTGATCCGCCGACCATCGGCGATCACCGTGCAAGCGCCGCACTGGCCGTGGTCACAGCCTTTTTTAGTGCCCGTCAGGTGCAGGTTTTCGCGCAAAGCGTCGAGCAGAGTGGTGCGATTGTCGACCTCTAACGCCCGTGGCTTACCGTTGACGTTGATGGTTACTTTGCTCATGGCCGGTTGCTCCAGATTGGCCGCATAGGCCTTGAGGCTGATGAACGGTGGCATCGCGAACGCCGTCGCGGTGACGGCGCCGAGGATCAAAAATTTGCGTCGGGAAATCGTCATGGTTCGATTCCTGTTCTCTCTTCATCAGGGCAGCAGGGTTGTGAATGGCCCGCTGAGGCACGCCGGCATGCTTGCCAGTCTCGTTCTACGAGTGACTGCTAGAGAAAGGAAAAGGTTTTTGCGGATTTTCGCTATAAAGTTATGCGCACAGCTCATCAATCTTTTTTAAAAAGCAAAATCGAAAGACCGCAACCTGCGGCGTAGACGGCGACAAACGGTCGGTAGTGGCCACTGAATCAACGCCGGTTTGACCGGTCGTATCTGCGGCTGCGCGCACCGCGTCCTGAAGGCGAGGGCAGCGCAGACCGATTCCGTCGTCAAGAACTTGGTTTTAGGGAAGTGTTGAATGAAGCGCGCTACAACGATGCTGCTGACCGTAACCGCCGCCGTATTGCTCGGTGGCTGTGTGGCGGATTTTGATGATGACCACCGTCATGGCCGGCACTACGATCGCGACCACGGACGCAATTACGACCATGACCGCCGTTGGGATGACCGCGATGATGACCGCCGCGACGGCCGTCGTTACCGTGATCGCGATGATGATTGATTGAACCGAAGAGGGCGCCCCGCAATGGGACGCCCTTTGTTGTTAAAAATGAGCGCTCGCCCGGACGCTGGATCGCGCAGGCACTGAGGCCTCGATGTCCAGCAAATGGGTGGCGAGTATGTCGCTCAGAAAGCGGAACTGATCGTTGATGCCGACCACTTCATTGTTGAAATGATTGCTGGCGGCGGGCATCAGCAGATCTTCGAAATCTTCGTTGAACACCAGTGCCTGGGTTTTGTGCGACACCGCGTGCTGGTCGTAAAAATTGCTGCCGAACACCGGGAAACTCACGGAGAGGGTGACGTGGGTGTGAATCATGCTGTGAACTCCTCGTTGCGTTTCGGATGGGGCAATCGTGCCTTTGGAGGGCGGCGTACGGAAGGCAATCGTCGCGATGGTGTATATCGACAGCATTGATGATTCGGGTTTTACGTTGTTGCTGATGGCCTCATCGCGGGCAAGCCTTGCCCCTGCAGATGTGGCGCGGCCCCTGTGGGAGCAAGGCTTGCCCGCGATGGGGCCCTTGAGAGCAGCGTCAAACAACCAGACCAACGGCCCGACTCGCCCACCTATACTCAAATCTGCCTGCCAATCATTCAAAGGACTCAACCACCGTGAACCTGCGCGCGCTGCTGATCGCCGCACTGTTTCTGCTGGCCGGTTGCGCGACGTCGGTGCGAGCCCCGGTGGCGCCAACGCGGGCCGTGATGGTCTCACCGTCCACCTGGCAGCAGATCGACCGCGAAATCGTCAGCGCCTCGCAGCAGTCCACCGAGCAGGTCAAGCTGTTCGCCCGTGGCTCGATGGAACATTGGCGCATTCGTGTCTATGAGCAAACTGAAGAAAATTTCATCCCGTGGTTCAGCAGCTACTGGACCCAGGAATGGCTGTCGATGAAGGTCAGTTGGTACACCATGAGCGCCAGCGGCGAACAGGACGCATCGGCCAAACGTCTGGCGGCGTATCTGCTTGAGCAGTATCAGGAAAGGGTGCTGGCGCCGGTGGCGGTGGAGATTGATCCCGACGCCATCCTTGGCCAGGCCACAGCGTTTTATGCGCAACTGATGGCGCAGCAGATGCCGCTCATCGCCCAGCGTCACAGCGTGCCGATTGCGCAGCTCAATGCCCGGTTGCAGAAGGTTCCGGCCATTTCCCTCGGTCCACCACCCGCGCGCGATGCATCGTTGTTTCAGGTCATCAGCACCGAACCGCTGAACACGCTGCCGGCGTATGCCGCGCTGATCGACAAGATCCACACCGACGGCGGCGCCAAGGGCATCGCCTCGACGGACGCCGGCATGGCACCTGTAGCGAAAAGAGCCAGCCAGCGAATGGAGGCGGAAATGGCCCCGCGCGGTGCTGCCAGCGCCGTTGCCGCCGCCGCAGGCAAGCTGGTCGGCGGGCTGATCTCGGTGGGCGTGGTGGGCATCCGCGCGATCCTCCAGGCCAATGACCGCCCCGACAGCGAGGCGCTGATTCGCAGCAGCCTGGGCAATACCTTCGACAAAGCCTGGCTGAAACTGGTGCAGAGCCCGACCACCGGGGTCATGGCTGGCACGCTGCACATGGCCGGGAAAGTAGAAGGCAGCCTTGGCGGGGGCGCAGAACCGTCGGTCGGACGGGGCGTGGAGAATGTCGAATGGCGCCCGCCGGATTCGACTACTCAGCAGATCGAACCCACCGTACAAGGAGAATAATCATGGCTTACATCGATATTTTTGTTGCACCGGTTCCGACCGCCAATCGTGAGCAGTACAAAAAACACTGTGAGATCGCTGCGAAACTGTTCAAGGAATACGGTGCAACGGATGTCGTTCAGTGCTGGGGCGATGACGTGCCGGAGGGCAAAGTCACGTCATTCCCGATGGCGGTAAAACTCAAGGACGGCGAGACGGTTTCGTCCGGCTGGCTGATCTGGCCAGACAAAGCCACCCGCGACGCCGGCATGGCGAAAATGATGGAAGACCCGCGCATGCAACCGGACGTCAACCCGATGGGGTTTGATGGCCAGCGCATGATCTTTGGCGGGTTCAAGAACATCCTTGAATCCTGAACCACGCACACATCCCTGTAGGAGCTGCGGCACGCTGCGATCTTTTGATCTTTTTTTACAATCAACATCAAAAGATCGCAGCGTGCCGCAGCTCCTACAGCGAATGTTGTCACTCGGAGGAGGGGTTGATTCGGCAGCTTTTGCGCTCGCGAATCTGCTCATCCGTCGGGCGTTCGCGGACGAATTCGAAGCGCGGCTCACCCTCGCTGTAATGCACCAGCCAGCCCCACTCCAACTCGGCTTCATTCTGCCCGGGGTTCGGCGGTCTGGCCCACCACGGCTCTTTGCTGAGGATCTCGCGCATGGCAGCCTCCGGTTGATGGCAATCCTTGAACTATAGCTTCCTGTCACGAGTCGTCAGATCAGGCTGTGTAGAATCGGGGCGAAGACGATGAGCGAAGGAGCAGGGCCATGATCGATGAAGCGCGCAGGGATGAACCGTGCAAACGACTGTTTTTTGCGTTGGATTGCCCTCCGGCGCAACGCAAGGCAATTGCTCAGTGGCGTGCTGATCTGGGCTTGCGAACCGGTAAACCAGTGCCGGCGGACAATTTTCATCTGACACTGCTGTTTCTCGGTGCGGTGCCGTTGGCGCAAATCAATGAGGTCTGCGAGGCCGCCGGCCAAGTGCGTACACCGGGTCAGGCCTTACGGATTTCGCTGGATCGTTTGCAGGTCTGGCATCGCTCCGGGGTGCTGTCGTTGGCACCGGAGCAGGCACCACAAGCGTTGCTGCGGCTGGTTTATGCGCTGGAGCAAGCGATGTTGCCGTTCGGCTTTGAAGAGTCGGCACGTGAGTTTCGCCCGCATCTGACATTGGCTCGGGACTACCGAGCCCCGGAGCCGGAATCCGCTACACCTGCAGAGTTTTTCCTGCGCGCTGAACGGTTTGCCCTGTTCGAATCGCACAAGGGCCGCTACCGGGTTTTGCAGGATTGGCCGCTGGCTTGAGCCCACAAAAAAAGGCGCCCGAGGGCGCCTGAAGTTCACCTGAGCCGAGGGAGCCAGGTGAGGCCGTTCAGTTGCAGGATGCAGCGGTGGTAAGGCGCTGCGCGAACGGGAAATCTGTCATGTCTTGCACATCCCTCTGTAGGAGCTGCCGAAGACTGCGATCTGTTGATCTTGCTTCTAAAATCAAAGTCAAAAGATCGCAGCCTGCGGCAGCTCCTACAGGGGGTAGTTGATTGATCGTTCCCCCGCGGTACGTGGGAACGATCATCGGCTTACTTGCCGAGTTTCACCCGGGTCCAGCCGCGGGTCATGATCCGCTGAGTGGCAATCGGCTGATCCGGCACTGCATACAGCGTCGCCATCACCGCTTGCGACGGGTACGAGCCCGGGTCGTTGCGGATCGCTTCATCCACCAATGGCGTCGCCGCCGAGTTGGCGTTGCTGTAGCCGTTGCTGTTGGTGATCTCGGCGATGATGTCCGGGCGCATCAGGAAATCCATGAACAGGTACGCGTTGTCGACGTTTGCGGCATCGCGCGGGATGGCGACCATGTCGTAAAAGCTGCCGGCGCCTTCCTTGGGAATGCTGTAGTCGATCTTCACGTCGTTACCCGATTCCACGGCGCGGGCCTTGGCCTGCAGCACGTCGCCGGAGTAGCCGACCGCAACACAGATATTGCCGTTGGCGAGATCCGAGATGTACTTCGAGGAATGGAAGTACGCCACGTTCGGGCGGATTTTCATGAACAGCGCTTCGGCTTCCTTGATGTGCGCCGGGTCCTTGTCGCTCACCGGATAGCCCAGATAGTGCAGGGCGGCCGGGATCATTTCGGTCGGCGAATCGAGGAAACTGATGCCGCACGCTTTCAGCTTCTCGGCGTTTTCCGGTTTGAACAGCAAGTCCCAGGAATTGGTCGGGGCATTGGCGCCGAGCACTTCCTTGACCTTGGCCGGGTTAAAACCGATGCCGATCGAGCCCCACATGTACGGGAACGCGTGAGCGTTGTCCGGATCACTGGCGGCGGCGTTTTTCAGCAGCACCGGGTTGAGATTCTTCCAGTTCGGCAGCTTCGATTTGTCCAGCGTCTGATAGACGCCGGCCTTGATCTGTTTGGCGAGGAAACTGTTGGATGGCACGACCAGGTCGTAGCCGGATTTGCCCGCCAGCAACCGCGCCTCAAGGGTTTCGTTGCTGTCGAAGACATCGTAGGTCACGCGGATGCCGGTCTCGTCTTCGAACTTCCTGACGGTGTCCGGGGCGATGTAATCGGACCAGTTATAAACACGCAGCACTTTGTCGTTGGCTTGGGCGCCCATGACCATTGCGCCCATTAAGGACAGTGTCAGCAGAGTCCTGCCAAACATTTTCATCGGTACAACTCCATTCTTCTTATTCAAAAACTTTAATCAAAAGCACAAACCAGCTGTACACATAACCTTGTGGCGAGGGGATTTATCCCCGTTGGGCTGCGAAGCAGCCCCTTGCAGTTCAACCTGAAAACTGTGTATTCAGGTTTTACGACTGCTGCGCAGCCGAACGGGGATAAATCCCCTCGCCACAGTTGTTCATCGGTGTTGCTTAGGCAGTCGCCGTTGCCGGCTGTTGCCACGACTCGTTTGCCGTCTGATCCATCGCTTCCTGAATCGCACGCTTGCGGTTGGCTTCTGCCCGGCGGCCGAAGTACCAGACCAGGAAGGTCACCAGCGACACCGCCAGCAGAATCAGGCTCGCGACCGCGTTGATCTCAGGCTTCACGCCCAGACGCACCGCCGAGAACACTTCCATCGGCAAAGTCGTAGACCCCGGACCAGACACGAAGCTCGCCAACACCAGGTCATCCAGCGACAAGGCGAACGACATCATCCCGCCCGCCGCCAGCGACGGCGCTATCATCGGAATGGTGATCAGGAAAAACACCTTGAACGGCTTCGCACCGAGATCCATCGCCGCTTCTTCAATCGACAGGTCCAGCTCACGCAGGCGGGCGGAGACTACCACCGCCACATAGGCGGCACAAAACGTCGTATGGGCGATCCAGATGGTGACAATGCCACGTTCCTGCGGCCAGCCGATCAGTTGCGCCATCGCCACGAACAGCAGCAACAGCGACAGGCCGGTAATCACTTCCGGCATCACCAACGGCGCCGTCACCAGGCCACCAAACAGCGTGCGACCCTTGAAGCGTGTAACGCGAGTCAGCACGAATGCCGCCAGCGTACCCAGTGCCACCGCCGCAATTGCCGTGTAGCAGGCGATTTCCAGCGAGCGCACCACCGAGCCCATCAGTTGCGTGTTGTCGAGCAAACCGACGTACCACTTCACCGACCAGCCGCCCCACACCGTTACCAATTTCGAGGCGTTGAACGAGTAGATCACCAGAATCAGCATCGGCAGATAAATGAACATCAAACCGAAGATCAGCATGAACTTGGAAAAACCGAAGCGTTTCATCCCCGTGCCTCCATCTCTTTGGCCTGGCTGCGGTTGAACAGCAGAATCGGCACAATCAGGATCAACAGCATCACTACCGCCAGCGCGGACGCTACCGGCCAGTCGCGGTTATTGAAGAACTCTTGCCACAGCACGCGACCGATCATCAGCGTTTCCGGGCCACCCAGCAGTTCCGGAATCACGAACTCACCCACCACCGGGATGAACACCAGCATGCAACCGGCAATAATGCCGTTCTTGGCCAGCGGCACGGTGATTTTCCAGAAGTTGTTGAAGTTGCTCGAACCCAGATCCGACGCGGCTTCCAGCAGGCTGCCGTCGTGCTTCACGAGGTTGGCATAGAGCGGCAACACCATGAACGGCAGGTAGGCATACACCACGCCGATATACACGGCGGTGTTGGTGTTGAGGATCTCGATCGGGTGATCGGTCAGCCCCGTCCACATCAGAAACGCGTTGAGCAGACCGTTGTTGCTGAGGATGCCCATCCACGCGTAAACGCGGATCAGGATCGCGGTCCAGGTTGGCATCATGATCAACAGCAGCAGGACGTTTTGCGTTTCCTTGCCGGTCTTGGTGATCGCGTAGGCCATCGGAAAACCGATCACCAGGCACATCAGCGTGCTCAGTGCGGCGACCTTCAGCGAACCGAGGTAGGCCGACAGGTACAACTCGTCTTCGCCGAGCATGGTGTAGTTGCCGATGTTCAGCAGCAGCTGGAATTTCTGTTCGGCGTAGGTGTAAATCTCGGTGTACGGCGGAATCGACAGCGCGGCTTCCGAGAAACTGATCTTCATCACCAGGAAAAACGGCAGCATGAAGAACAGGAACAGCCAGATGAACGGAATGCCGATCACCAGTTTTCGCCCGCTGGGCACCAAGCGCAGGAATTGCTGATTGAAAGTTTTCATGAGCGCAGTACCACGCCGCTGTCGTCTTCCCACCAGACGTAGACCTTGTCGTCCCAGGTCGGCCGTGCGCCACGGCGTTCGGCGTTGGCCATGAACGACTGGACGATCTTGCCGCCCGGCAATTCGACGTAGAACACCGAGTGGCCACCGAGGTAGGCGATGTCATGCACCTTGCCTTCGGACCAGTTGTAGCGGTGCTCGGGTTTAACCGTGCTGACGAGCATTTTTTCCGGACGAATCGCGTAGGTGATCGACTTGTCCTGCACCGAAGTGCTGACGCCGTGGCCGACGTAAATCTTCTGTTGCAAGTCCGGGCTGTGAATAATCGCGTGACCTTCGAGGTCCTCCACCACGGTGCCATCGAAGGCGTTCACGTTGCCGATGAACTCGCAGACCATGCGACTGACGGGCGCTTCATAGATGTCGATCGGGCTGCCGATTTGCGCGATCCAGCCCAGGTGCATGATCGCAATGCGCTCGGCCATGGTCATGGCCTCTTCCTGGTCGTGCGTCACCATCACGCAGGTCACGCCGACGCGCTCGATGATTTGCACCAACTCCAGTTGCATCTGCGAACGCAGCTTTTTATCCAGGGCACCCATTGGCTCGTCGAGCAGCAACAGCTTCGGACGTTTGGCCAGCGAGCGGGCGAGGGCGACGCGCTGACGCTGGCCGCCAGAGAGTTGATGCGGCTTGCGTTTGGCGTATTGGGTCATGTGCACCAGACGCAGCATCTCATCGACACGGGCGTCGATTTCGCTGGCCGGCAAACGATCCTGTTTCAAGCCGAAGGCGATGTTCTGCGCGACGGTCATGTGTGGGAACAGCGCGTAGGACTGGAACATCATGTTGATCGGCCGCTCGTACGGCGGCATGTCGGTGATGTCCACGCCGTCGAGCAGAATCCGCCCTTCAGTCGGCCGTTCGAAACCGGCGAGCATGCGTAGCAGGGTCGATTTGCCCGACCCGGAGCCGCCGAGCAGGGCGAAGATTTCACCCTGATGGATCTCCAGGGACACATCGTCCACTGCCGTGGTTTCGTCGAACTTCTTGGTGACACGATCGACTTTCACCAACACCTTTTTCGGTTGCTGATGACCTTCAAGTGCCTTCCTGTAAGTGCTGGAGGCGTTTGCCATGTGAAACTCCCAACAGGTTTCAGTCGCGCGGCCAATGTGGCCGGGCTTAAGTGGATTGCAAGCCTGTAAACGCAATGTCAGTCGTTACACATCCCTCTGTAGGAGTGAGCCTGCTCGCGATGAGGCCGTCTCAGTCGACATCTTTGTTGACTGGTCTATTGCTATCGCGAGCAGGCTCACTCCTACAGGGGAATTGCGCATGCCTGACTGACCTTGCACTGCCGAGGGCTTGTTCGGCGCCGCCGTCCTGGCTGCCTGGGTCGTACTTGTTGTTATTACGGGTGTTGTTTTTCACGGATGACGGATGCGCAAAGGCACACCCGGCATTCGTGGGGGCAGTAAATCGTTACGTATTCCTGGGTGGTGTCAGCGCTGGTTGCGTCGCGCCGCCCGTTGCCGGCAAGCCTCGCCGAACGCCTGGAAAATCTTCAGGTAATTCGGGTTGTCGAGAACTTGCCATTCCGGGTGCCATTGCACGCCGAGGGCGAAGGTCGGGCTGTGCTCGACCGAGACCGCCTCGATCAAACCGTCCGGCGCCTGCGCTTCGGCGCGCAGGCCGGGAGCAAGGCGATCGATGCCCTGACTGTGGATCGAGTTGACCTGGAACTCGTCCGGCAACTCCAGCGCTTCGAACACACCGCCACCCAGCACGGTCACCGCATGGGCCGGTGCGTATTGCACGGCCACGTCCGGGCTGTCGGCTTCACGGTGATCGAGCATGCCCGGCAACTCATGCACCTTTTGGTGCAGGCTGCCGCCGAACGCCACGTTCATTTCCTGGAAACCACGGCAAATGCCGAGCACTGGAACGCCCGCCGCGATGGCTGTACGTAATAAAGGAAGGGTGGTGGCATCCCGCGCCGGATCGTGATCCGTGCCGGGGGCGCTGGCCGGGCCTTGATAGTGGAAGGGTTCCACGTTCGATGGCGAGCCGGTCAGCAACAGACCGTCGAGTTGACCGAGCAGGTCTTCGATTTCAGTCAGGTTGCCAAGGGAAGGAATGACCACTGGCAGCCCATTAGCGCCAACGCTGACAGCACGTAAGTACTTGTCGCCGCTGATGTGATAGGGGTGCAGGCCAATCTGTTTGACGCACGCAGTAACGCCGATCAATGGCTTGAATGCCATTTTTATTCACCTCGAAGTTTGACACTTGAACGAGCTTTTCCGGAGCTTAGCCTCGTTGATTTTAATTAACAACTGCCATGTAAAAAATTCTAAACGCCGTTCATCATATCTTCATGATTCTCGGGGCTCTGGCGCCTGTATTGGCACGCAAGTGTTAAAAAAAGCCCTAAAAATAAACCCTGAGCGGCCATCTGTTCGCTATTGACTTCACTTTGCCGTTCGGGTTGACTGGCTGCGTGAAAGGGCAGTGAACATAATAATTAACAGCTAAATAGGTGCATCATGTCGGTCCCTCTGCGTACCGTTCAACTCAACGAAGCAAACGCATTCCTTAAGAAATATCCTGAGGTTTTGTACGTCGACCTTCTGATTGCGGATATGAACGGTGTGGTGCGCGGCAAGCGCATCGAACGCACCAGTCTTCATAAGGTTTACGAGAAAGGCATCAACCTGCCGGCCTCGCTTTTCGCTCTCGACATCAACGGCTCCACGGTGGAAAGCACCGGCCTGGGTCTGGACATCGGCGACGCTGACCGAATCTGCTACCCAATCCCCGGCACCCTGAGCATCGAGCCGTGGCAAAAGCGCCCAACTGCACAACTGTTAATGACCATGCACGAGATCGAAGGCCAGCCGTTCTTCGCTGACCCGCGTGAAGTGTTGGCTAACGTTGTGCGCAAATTCGACGACCTCGGCCTGACCATTTGCGCCGCGTTCGAACTCGAGTTCTACCTGATCGACCAGGACAACGTTAATGGTCGTCCGCAGTCGCCGCGTTCGCCGGTTTCCGGCAAGCGTCCGGTGTCGACTCAGGTTTATTTGATCGACGATCTCGACGAATACGTCGATTGCCTGCAAGACATCCTCGAAGGTGCGAAAGAGCAGGGCATCCCGGCTGACGCCATCGTCAAGGAAAGCGCCCCGGCGCAGTTCGAAGTCAACCTGCATCACGTTTCCGACCCGATCAAGGCGTGCGACTACGCCGTCCTGCTCAAGCGTCTGGTGAAGAACATCGCCTACGACCACGAAATGGACACCACCTTCATGGCCAAGCCGTATCCGGGCCAGGCGGGCAACGGTCTGCACGTGCACATTTCGATTCTGGACAAAGAAGGCAACAACATCTTCGCCAGCGAGGATCCCGAGCAGAACGCCGCACTGCGTCACGCGATCGGCGGTGTGCTGGAGACCCTGCCTGCGCAAATGGCGTTCCTGTGCCCCAACGTCAACTCGTACCGCCGCTTCGGCGCGCAGTTCTACGTACCCAACTCGCCGAGCTGGGGCATCGACAACCGCACCGTGGCTGTTCGTGTACCGACCGGTTCGGCGGATGCCGTACGCATCGAGCATCGTGTCGCCGGTGCCGACGCCAACCCGTACTTGCTGATGGCTTCAGTACTGGCCGGTATTCACCACGGTCTGACCAATCAGATCGAACCGGGCGCCCCGGTCGAAGGCAACAGCTACGAGCAGAACGAACAGAGCCTGCCGAACAACCTGCGCGATGCATTGCGCGAGTTGGATGACAGCGAAGTCATGGCCCGCTACATCGATCCGATGTACATCGACGTGTTCGTCGCGTGCAAGGAAAGTGAGCTGGCCGAGTTCGAAAACTCGATCTCTGACCTTGAGTACAACTGGTATCTGCATACCGTCTAAAGACCACCGCAAACCCTGTAGGAGTGAGCCTGCTCGCGATAGCGTCATCACATTCAAACGTGATGATGACTGACTCACCGCGATCGCGAGCAGGCTCACTCCTACAGGGGATCGGGTTATCAGATTTTGATTGACGGGTATTCGCTCGTCATCCATTCCCCCCTTGTCGAGCCACAGCAATGACAACGACCCGCAACGACTGGGAACAACGCTTCCAGTCCCTGTCCATCGAAGCCCGCGCGTTCATTAACGGTGAATATCGCCCGGCTATCAGTGGCGACACTTTCGAATGCCTGAGCCCCGTCGACGGCCGTTTCCTCGCCTCCGTGGCCAGTACCGATGAAGCCGACGCCAACCTTGCCGTTGAAGTCGCGCGCCAGTCTTTCGAGTCCGGCATCTGGGCGAAAAAAGCCCCGGCCGAGCGCAAACGCATCCTGATTCGCTTCGCCGATCTGATCCTGCAGAACCAGGAAGAACTGGCATTGCTGGAAACCCTCGACATGGGTAAACCGATCAGCGATTCGATGAGCATCGACATCCCGGCGACCGCCAACGCGATCCGCTGGAGCGCCGAAGCCATCGACAAGATTTACGATGAAGTCGCCGCGACCCCGCACGACCAACTCGGCCTGATCACTCGCGAACCCTCCGGCGTCGTAGCGGCCATCGTGCCGTGGAACTTCCCGCTGATCATGGCCAGCTGGAAATTCGCCCCGGCGCTGGCCGCGGGCAACTCGTTCATTCTCAAACCTTCGGAAAAATCGCCGCTGACCGCGATCCGTATCGCCCAATTGGCGCTGGATGCTGGCATTCCGAAAGGCGTGTTCAACGTCCTGCCAGGCTTCGGCCACACCGTTGGCAAAGCGTTGGCGTTGCACATGGACGTCGACGTGCTGGCCTTCACCGGCTCCACGGCGATTGCCAAGCAACTGATGATTTATGCCGGCCAAAGCAACATGAAACGCGTCTGGCTCGAAGCAGGGGGCAAGAGCCCGAACGTGGTGTTTGCCGACGCACCGGACTTGCGCGCGGCAGCACAAGCGGCGGCCGGCGCCATTGCGTTCAACCAGGGCGAAGTGTGCACCGCCGGTTCGCGGCTGTTGGTCGAACGTTCGATCCGCGAGCAATTCATTCCGCTGCTGGTGGAAGCGCTGCAAGCGTGGAAACCCGGCCACTCGCTGGATCCGGCCACCACGGTCGGCGCCGTCGTCGATCAGCGTCAACTCGACAACGTGCTGCGCTACATCAGCATCGGTCGCGAGCAGGGCGCCGAATTGATTGCCGGTGGCCAACGCACCCTCGAAGAAACCGGTGGCCTGTACGTGCAGCCGGCGCTGTTCGACGGTGTGACCAACGCCATGACCATCGCCCAGGAAGAAATCTTCGGCCCGGTACTGTCGCTGATCACCTTCGACACGGCTGAAGAAGCGCTGCAAATCGCCAACGACAGCATCTTCGGCCTCGCCGCTGGTGTCTGGACCAGCAACCTCAGCAAGGCGCACACCTTCGCTCGTGGCCTGCGCGCCGGCAGCGTGTGGGTCAACCAGTACGACGGCGGCGACATGACCGCACCGTTCGGTGGCTTCAAACAGTCGGGCAACGGTCGCGACAAATCGCTGCACGCGTTCGACAAGTACACCGAGTTGAAAGCGACCTGGATCAAGCTCTGATTTTCTACAGCGGTGGTCGCTTTTGATGAGCGACCTTCGGAGAACAATAAAATGAAACAGCAACACGTAAACAGCTACTACGCCGCCACTCGCAACGAAGTCATCGACTTCCCGGTTCTCGAAGAGTCGGTCGAGTGCGACGTCTGCATCATCGGCGCCGGTTACACCGGCCTGTCCTCGGCACTGTTCCTGACTGAAGCCGGCTATAAAGTGACGGTGCTGGAAGCGGCGAAAGTCGGCTACGGCGCCAGCGGTCGCAACGGCGGTCAACTGGTCAACTCGTACAGCCGTGACGTCGATGTGATCGAAGAACGCTATGGCGACAAGACCGCAGAAATCCTCGGCAGCATGATCTTCGAAGGCGCTGACATCATCCGTTCGCGCATTAAGGAATACGACATCAAGTGCGACTATCGCCCGGGCGGTATTTTCGCCGCGATGAACAAGAAACAACTCAACGGTCTGGCTGAGCAGAAGCGCAGCTGGGAACGTTATGGCAACCGCAATCTGAAGATGCTCGACGCAGCCGACATTCGTCGCGAAGTCGGCTCCGATGCATACGTGGGCGGCCTGCTCGACCTGCAGGGCGGCCACGTTCATCCGCTGAATCTGGCACTGGGTGAAGCAGCAGCCATCGTGCGCCTGGGCGGCAAGATCTACGAGCAATCCGCTGCGGTGGAAATCAAATACGGCGAGCCAAACGTCGTGCGCACGGCCAAAGGCCTGGTCCGTGCCAAGTACCTGCTGATCGCCGGCAACGCCTATCTGCCGCAAGGTCTGGACAACCGCGTGACCGCGAAAAGCATGCCGTGCGGCTCGCAAATCGTCGTCACCGAACCGTTGACCGAAAAGCAGGCGCGCAGCCTGATCACCAACAACTACTGCGTCGAAGACTGCAACTACCTGCTGGATTACTACCGCCTGACCGCCGACAACCGTTTGCTCTACGGCGGCGGTGTGGTCTACGGCGCGCGGGAACCGGATGACATCGAACAACTGATCCGCCCGAAGATCCTCAAGACCTTCCCGCAGCTCAAGGACGTCAAAATCGACTACCGCTGGACCGGCAACTTCCTGCTGACCATGTCGCGCATGCCGCAATTCGGCCGCATCGAGAAAAACGCCTACTACATGCAAGGCTACAGCGGCCACGGCGTGACCTGCTCGCACCTCGCTGGCAAGTTGATCTCGGAAATGATCCGCGGCGACGCCGAGCGCTTCGACGCCTTCGCCTCGCTGCCGCACATGCCAATGCTCGGCGGCCGCACCTTCTCCGCGCCGCTAACAGCCTTGGGCGCCGTGTACTACTCGCTACGCGACCGCTTCGGCATCTAAGTTACCTCCCCGGCGGCGGCCCCCAAGACCCCGCCGGTTTTTTACCTGACACACCATCCCTCCCACAGAAACACCCAAACCCTGTGGGAGTCTGGCTTGCCAGCGATGACGGCCTGACCACCTCCACAAAGCCGACTGACACAAAAAAGATCCAACTGTGGGAGCGAGCCTGCTCGCGAAGAGGTTCATATCAACCAACATCGATGTCGCCTGAGACAGCGCTTTCGCGAGCAGGCTCGCTCCCACAATGACTGTATGACCAAGACAAGAAGGACTTTTGCCGCACCGTCCATCGAACCTGCTGAGCAACACCAGCAAACGTGATTTAATAGCCGCCTTTCACGGTTCCGGGACACGGGAGCAACGTGATCCGCGCCCTCGGCGCGTCACCCGCCACCCACCCCCATCGCCCTTAAGTCGTTCTCACATAAGGCTGTCATGGATACGGGTTCTCGACTCAAACTAGTACGCGAAAGCTACAAACTCTCCCAGCGCGAGCTGGCCCGACGTAGCGGCGTGACCAATGCCACCATCTCCCTGATCGAACAGAATCGCGTCAGCCCTTCCGTCAGCTCATTGAAAAAGCTGCTCGAAGGCATCCCCATGTCCCTGGCCGACTTCTTCACCTTCGACCAGCCGCCGCGTGAACATCAATACGTCTTCCGCGCCAACGAACAGCCGGATCTTGGCCGCCATGGCCTGCGCCTGCTGCTGATCGGCGCCTCCGTGCCAAGCCGCCAGATGCGCTTGCTGCGCGAGCAATACGCGCCGGGCGCAAGTTCCGGGGAAGAGCCGATTGTGCATACCGAGGGCGAGGAGTGTGGGCTTGTCACTCGCGGGACGGTTGAGTTGACCGTGGATGGCTCGGTGAGCGTGTTGAATGCGGGGGATGGGTATTACTTCCCGACGACGTTGCCGCACAAGTTCCGGAATATCGGGGCGGATGAGGCGGAGATTATTAGTGCGAATACGCCGGCGAATTTTTGAGGAGGATTTACTCTCACAAAGGCAGCCCTATTTGATAGAGCTGCCCTTGTGATTGATGCTTATGTTATGCAACTATTTCTAGGTGAATTTTCCTGCTTTCTTTTTTAAAGCTTGATCTCATTAAATATAAAATTTGAGAAATGTTATTCTTTAGGTCTGAGTTTTTTTCCTCTGTCTCGCCTGGTGTGATGGAACTCACTAGCAAGGCTGGTGTGACTGGGGTCGCACCATAAATACTATAGCGCTGGTGATGGAAGTGTCGTGTTGTACACTGCTCGCTCGGATTAACAATCATTAGGCCAATTGATGGGTTAAGTCCAGTTTCCTTCTCGTGAAGTCCATGTAAATACTTCATCGTAAGTTCTGGGAGGTAGTGAGTAAAAGCCTTCTTGCTGTTCGTGTATTTCGCATCGATGATCAGCTGTCGGGTTTCTCCATCAGATGATGTGATTGCTAACAGTATGTCTGGGCAGCGATTGGCGTTTGCACCCGTTTGACCTCTAGGTTTTAAGTCACCATTGTATTGGTTGAAAGTCCAGCCTTCGGAGTTGATTATTTGTGATGCGCTTGATTGTAAGTGCTCATGAGTCCACGCCTTGGGCTCGTACATTATCTTTATGTTGTACTCGCCCCATTGATACTCGAAGTCATTTTTGCTCAGTGATGGGTTTTGCAGTAATTCAAACTTTTCGCCCAGAACTGTTTCGGTGTCCAAGTGATTTTTTACTAAGAATAATAAATAGTACTCGAATAACTTAGGGATGCTTTGAATTGAGAAGAGTTCCTCTTGAACACTCCAGTCTGGTGAGCCGAATCGGTGCCATGCGATAATTTTGTGAAATATTTTTTGATAGTGAAGGTTGTAGCGAGCTTTTCTTGTGAATTGAGGGGGTCCTATGATAGGGCTAGTAACTGGCACCTTGTCATCAAATTTGCGTTTTAAACCCTGAAGCGCTTCTATTAGCTCTCTGCATCTTTCCGCTTTTTTTCGATTAATAATTTTGGCGTATTTGCTGAGTTGAGAAAAAAACGAAAGGTAGCCGGAGAGATCCTGTTGTGTGCGGATTTTAGAAACTGGGTAATCTTCTAATCTCCGAAGCAGCTCTGATGCTGCCCTCATAAGTGAAATAATGAATCCATGTACTACTTGGTTCTCATATATGCTTAGCTCTTCCTTTAAATGATTCTCTAAGATTTTTTCTGAAGAATATAGCTTGCTATCGAACTCAAGTAATGCTCGTTCGATATCGTCAGCAGGGAATAAGCCGTCACAGTTTTCAGCGATCCATGCTAAAGTAGTGTCGTCTATCACCGAGTTCTCAGAAAATGCAACTACCTTTGTTACTGGGATGAGTTTTGCTATAGGCTTGGAGTATATCTTTGGTAGTTCTGCGCTCAGTAGTAGTACGTTTCTCTCGAGTTGGTCGATAAGAAAACTTACGGACTTATCTCCCTCTTTGAATCCGGCCTTTAATCGAGTTACTCGAAAAAAAGCAGCCAGCGCTTCGTTGTCATGAGCCGCTAGGAAAGAAAGCATTTTTTCTGCACGTTCTGCGTTTATTTTTTTTGCCAATACCTCAATTGGCGAAAATTGCTCGATAATTATTCTTTCGTTGTAATTGTCTATTTTTGTGGCTAGTAATAGTTCAGCCATTCCGTAGTAGTTATGAAAAAAGCATTCGTAGCCCCACTTTGCTAGTGATTTTGGTTTCCATTCGTATATCCATTTTTCACCTTCTTTAAAAATATTTGTGGCGGAGATTTCATTTTCATGCAGGCATAAAGTAATGTCATCAACTGGTCTTTCTAGCTCAAGTTTGAATTCAATCGCCTCGTCTTCAAGAAAATAAATATTCTCGCCGATATGTGCTTCTATAGGGGTAATTTCAAATATTTGATCTTTTCTTTTTCCACTAATTATACGTGCTGTGAATCGCATTTGATGCCCCTCTCTAGAAGTAAGAATAGGTATCGGCGTAATTGTCTCCTTCCTCAATGATGTTTCGTAGGGCGCGTTTTGAAATATTCAAATCGAAGTCGCTTAGTTTTTGTTCTAGTTTTAATAACCTATCTCGAAAGGCGGCACCATATCCTTCAATTGCGGGTAGGATATGCTGGGCTACAGCATAGTCTAGAGGGCGGTTACGCATTCCTCCGAGCTCATTTGCGATGTAGCAATATCTTTTTATTGCATTGGTTTTGCGTTTGCTAATATGGATTGCGCTTGTTTTTGCTACTTGCGATGTCAGAATAGAGAGTATCTGTTCAAGCGAAGCTTGCTCATCTGGAAGGAGGTCAGCTTCGCTGGAAGAAATGTTAAAGGCTTGGTTAATTTGCTCGTGTGGAACTGCCCCGTTGAATCTGTGAGAGCTTATTAGTGAGGATATGTCTTCCAGGTTAACATCTTCCCCGAGAGAAATAATTGGTGCTCGATCAATTAATCGCGGGGAAAGTTTTTCAGTTGTCGCATCGTTGTTTATAGTCGCAATGAATCTGAGGTTGCCGCCAACTTCAAGGTACCGTTGAGTAGTGTCGGGTATACCTAGGTCAATTCGACGCTTGGTTCCCTCTGTATCACACATACCTAAAAAGTCGGACCAGTAGTGTTCAACGCTAGAAAGATTAGCCTCATCCAACAATACTATTTTCGTGAATTTTTCCGCGGATGTTTCTTTATTCTTTAGGAATTGATAGAGACCACTGCGCGAAGGTTGATAGACATCTTTTAATGAGTTATAAAACCCTAGAATATCTCGCCCGGCCACCCAGCCACGGCCGACTGCAACGTTAAGGAAATTGCCGGCACCATGATCATCTCCTGCTCCATTTAACTTCAGCGCATGTGCCAGTCGTAGAGCTGTGGAGGTTTTACCGGTGCCCGGTGGTCCTGATAGGAATGTGAGGAAGGATTGAGTAGTGCTAATTACCAAGTTGGCCATTTCGTCATAAGTAAATGGCCGGCCCTCATCAGCATGAAACGTATTAAGTAAATGGTGTATGTAGTCGGATCGGTTCTCTTTTGTTAATTCAATTTCTGAAGCCTTCAGGTGCACAGTCTTTGCGTCTGTTTTGTTTCGTAGTCCGGCTTCCCATTCAGCATTTGAATTAACGTTTTTAATTCTGTTAATTTCTCCCCTAGCTGAGGAGATGCAATGAGGGTTTTTTGACTTTCTAGAGTTCTTTCCAAGTCTATAATTTCTTTTTGTCGATCTTGGTTTGTTCTTTGTTGGAACTGGATTTCTTCCTTTAGACTAGTTACATGTTTTAGGTCTTGATTTTTCTCAAGTATTTCTTCCAGTGTTTTTTGGTTTTCTTTTATTTTTTGTTCTAGTTCAGTGTTCGTGTTGGTCAGTAAGGTTTGTTTCTCAAGCAGGCTTTGGTGGGCTTGCTCCGCGGACTGTTCTTGAATTCGTTTTAACTCCAGTTCCGCTTCTGTTCGCGCTCGCTCAACATCTTGATCTATTGTTTCGAGTTCCTTTCTTTTTTGGTCAGCAATCCGAGACATATCATTTATTTCTCTCTGTATTTTTTCCTTTTTTTCTATGGTTTGCTCATCAATTTCCTGTATTTTTTCTTTTATAAGGATGTCTTTGTTTTTTTCGAAGTAGCTATCTAAGTATTTTTTTCCTTCGATATTGTCTAGTAAGAATTCTTCAATTATACCTTTTCCGTAACCTTCGTCATCCAAAAAATCCGCAAGTACAAGTTCCAGTCGCTTTAAGCGCTGATCGTTGTCCATTGCTTTGTTTTTCTTTTTATATGAATCTATTATTTGGGTTAGCTTGGTTGCTTCGTTCTTTCCCAGTGTAGGGTTGCCCTTGCCAAAGCCAGATTTTGCGTAATATTTAATAAGTCGAGATGCTGAGATATAATCTAATTTATCGAATTCTAATTTTTCTAATTTTTTGAGTGAGGTAATAAAACTTCTTGGTCCGCCCCTTACTTCAAATCGGAGTAGTTCGCCACTATGCTCTAAAGTGCTTTTATCAAATTTGGCGATATGATCGGTAGGTAGATTTAAAGGTGTCAATCCAGTTGATGGCGTTAAAAACCAATCATCTTCGTCTTTTGTAGCTAAAAATGGGCCATTTACACTGCCCTCATTTTCTATAAAGAACAGGATGTTTCTAGGCAGATCGTAACCTAAGCTTACTTTGCCAGTGTCTATATCTGGCATCGGCATTTTTATAACTGGAATTAAGGCGTTATGCTCTAGCCGTTCAGCCCATTCACCTTTCGAATAGTACTTTTGCTTTCGCTTGTCTTCCTGCCATTCATTATCTGTTTCATGCCATTCTTTGATTATGAAAAGCTCGTCATCCTTAAAAAGCTCGTCAATTTTCATGTATTCTTTTGATATAAAGATCCCTGAGTTTGGGAACTCCGAAATTTCCACGTTTCTGAAGCTACCGTCTTCATGCTCCAGAGCTACGGGGATTACACTGCCGAGATCTGGATTGAAATTGCTTGAATCCTTTACGACTAACAAACGTCCCATACGAGGTCCTTGTGTGTGGTTGAATAGCTTTTTGGTGTAGATGATGGCTTTTTGCCCGAGCCAATCTATCGTCTTCAGCTTAACTAACCAAGCGTATTTCGTCGTTTCCTGTGTGTGGAGGATCAAAAACGCTGAGCAGATTTGGTTGCCATCCTAAGCATCCATTAACGTGGTAAACGCGTATTTATGACTGAAGCCTCATTCTTGAAGCACATCATCGATTCGGGAGTTTCGAGGTCATATCAAACCTCGTTTCCCAATCACCCGAAACACATCACTCACGTCTTGCACCATGATCCTAGCGATGTTAGTTACGATGTTAATGTCATGCTCGGCGTGGTCGGGCAGGCGGGTGCATGCGATGAGGTCGAGATATTTGAGGACAGCGTTGAGGCGTTCAGCGACGCACGCATGGAGAACCTGTAATGGGGCGTCGGCGTCGATCAGGAGGACAGGGTGGTCGGTGGCGGGGTGGGACATAGCTCGCCGGGATGGGGCCGCTTCGCAGCCCAGCGGGGATGAATCCCCTCGCCACAAGGGGTGTTTTCCTACGCGTTTTTCAGACTTCAAATTCGGTCGAATCTCAAATCATGGCTTTGCATCCCGTTGGGAACTTTCCTTTAAAACGATGTCAATTTGATGGCGTGTCGCGACGCTCGTTTTGAACGGATCTAGCAGTGCCAGGCTGTTTCCTGGTAAGCCCAAGGAAGTGTGAGATGAAGCTGATTTTTGCGATGTTATTGATGTTCAGTGGTTTCACGTTTGCCAGTTGTTCCAGCATCAGTGACAACGATCAGCGCAATTATTGCCAGGCCACGCAGGAAGGCAGTACCTGCGCCTCTATCCGGGACAATGACTTGCGTGCGTCATGCGAAGCGGAGAAGGGCAGTACGTGCGCCAGCATTCGTGACAATGATCAGCGTGCCTACTGTGAGGCCAAGAAGGGCAGCACTTGCGCCAGCATCAGGGATTCGGATTTGCGTGCGTCTTGCGAAGCAGAGAAGGGCAGTACGTGCGCCTCTATTCGGGATAGCGATCAGCGCGCGTTCTGTGAAGCCAAAAAGGGCAGTACCTGCGCCAGCATCAGAGATGGGGATCTACGTAATCAGTGTGAGGCCATGAAGCGGTAACACAGCGATACCTTTTTTACGGAGAGGAACCCCAAAAAAACCGATGTCAGATCTGGCATCGGTTTTTTGCGCCTGAAATCCTCAAGAAAACATTGATCAAGTCGCTTGGGTCAACAGCCCTGAGGACTTGCGCCTGGCGTATCCCATCGCATCGGGAATGTATCGGGTCGAGTTGATCGATTGCCTTGCCTGGCTTTCAACGATACTCAGTATGTCCGTCTGAAAACTCAGCGTTTTACCAACCAGCGCACATTGCACAGAGGACTAAGGCTCAATCGGGTTGTTCAGTTACACCGCTCCGGTAGACTGCCAACTATCGCGACTCTCCAGCGCACCAAGGATTGGAACATTGCCATGATCGAAATCGGCAGCCGCAACAACGCCCCCACGCCGCAGCACAAAAGCCACGATGTTTATCTGTTCAGCATCGACCTGTCGCAACCCGCGACGCCGTTCTGTTTCGAGCAGTCGATTGGCGGTGGGCATGCCGAGCAGGGCGGGGCGCGCTGGCTGGCGCTGGATGAGCTGGACGCCTGGCCCGGCCAATGTCGGGAGCACCTGAAAAAAGCTGATTGTGCCTGGGTCGTCGAGTTGCTTGATGCCAATCCTGATACCGATCAGGCGACGCTGGTGTCGATGATTCTCAAGCGGCACGCCGAGCCGGGTACGTCCGGCGGGCGCTTGAAGGCGATTGGTGGCTGGCTCAAGCGCAATATTCACGTCGGCGGCCGCTACGGCCTTTAACCCTCGGAGACTCCCATGACTCAGACACTCGAACGCGCTATTGCCATCGCTGCCACGGCCCATGCGGGGCAGGTCGACAAAGGCGGGGCGCCGTACATTTTGCATCCGCTGAAAGTGATGATGCGCATGTCCTCGCTGGAGCAACGCATCGTCGCCGTGCTGCACGATGTGGTCGAGGACTGTGACATCAGCCTTGAGGATCTGCGCCAGGAAGGTTTCAGCGAGGAAGTGCTGACGGCGATTGCAGCCGTCACCAAAGTGCCCGGCGAATCCTATGAGGACTTCGTCGAACGTGCCGGCCAGAACCCGATCGGTCGGGTGGTGAAACTGGCGGATCTGGAAGAGAACAGCGACCTGTCGCGAATCGCCTCGCCGAGCTGGGATGACCTGGAACGTATCGAGAAGTACCGCCGCGCCATCGCAAGACTGCGCGGCTGAAACCCCCTGTAGGAGCTGCCGCAGGCTGTGATCTTTTGATCATCTCGCGCTGCAAGTGGTCGACGCACCGCTGAAAGTACCAAGCTATGGGGCGTACGCTCGCACCGCGATCCGGCCCATAAATGGCTCCGCCAGCATCTGCTGGCGTCGGTCTGAAGCGTGTCAGGCGTGGCCGAGCGCAACGGCGAACGACACGACGATCATGCACGCAAACGCGAAATTGAGATTCATGAGGTGTTCATCCTGAGCCTTTTAGAAGTGGGGCCATTCTGAACAGGCGCGAAGCAAAGAAAAAATTCGCCTTGTTGATTCCAATGATCGAAACAATTGATAGCCGCCGGTTTGTGTTTGCTTGAGGGTTTCGCTAGTCTCGGCGAACCTGCAATTACAAGCATAAACAGGCAGAACCATGCACGATCATTCCGCATCCGAACTCCCATCCCTACGCCGGCAAAAAATCCTCCTGATCCTCGAACGCGACGGCAAAGTCATGGCCTCCGAGTTGAGTCAGCACTTCGCTGTCTCTGAAGACACCATCCGCCGCGATCTCGCCGAACTGGACAACGCCGGCCTTGTGCAGCGTGTACACGGCGGTGCGCTGCCGCGTCCAAAAGATTCCGGGAAGGATTACTACACGCGGCTGGATGAAACGGATGAGGTGAAAATCCGTCTGGCGCAATTGGCGGCGCAGCAGGTTGAGGATGGACAGATTGTTTTGTTCGATTCCGGCTCGACGACGTTGCAGGTCGCGCGATCGTTGCGGGCGGATATCAGCATTACGGCGGTGACAGCGTCGCCGATGACGGCGATTGCGTTGTCGGAATTCGAGGGCGTGAAGGTGATTCTGGCGGGCGGGACATTGAATCCACGGACAATGTCGGCGGGTGGTCATGAGGCCTTGCGCTTGCTCGCAGGGATCAAGGCTGATCTGGCGATTACCGGCGTGTGCGCGATTCATCCGGAGGTGGGGATCACCTCGTTGCATTTCGATGAAGTGCCGGTGAAACAGGCGATGCTCGACGGCGCGACGCGGGTGATTGCGGTGACCACGGCGGACAAGCTCGGGGCGGTAGAGCCGTTTGTGGTGGCGGGGTGTGAGCGGTTACACATGTTGATCACTGAACGGCATCTGGCGTCGGGCAGTGTTGAGGATTACCGGCGATTGGGGATCGAGGTGGAGCAGTTGCCGGACTGAGATTTTTGCTGATGCTGCCGGCCTCTTCGCGAGCAGGCTTGCTCCCACATTGGAATGCGTTTCAAATGTGGGAGCGAGCCTGCTCGCGAAAGGGCCAGTGCGATCAACGCAGCTTTTCAAGCATTTGGTAATACCACATCCCCGCCGCCAGCATTGGATTGCCCAGCAAATCGCCCATCGGCACACGAATGTGCTGACACGCGGCAAACGTATCGAACTGCTCCAGTTGCCCGGTGATTGCCCGGCTCATGATTTCGCCCATGATGTGCGTGGTGGCGATGCCGTGGCCGGAGTAGCCCTGGCAATACCAGACGTTGTCGGAGAGCTTGCCCAGTTGCGGAATGCGGTTGATGACGATGCCCATCGCGCAGCTCCACTGGTAGTCGATCTGCACACCTTTGAGCGCTGGGAAGGTCTGTTCGATGCACGGGCGCAGTTCGCCGGCGATATCGCGTGAGTCCTTGCCGCTGTAATTGGCGCCGCCGCCGAACAGCAGGCGACCGTCGGCGGTGAGGCGGTAGTAATCGAGGACGAAACGGCAGTCGTACACCGCCAGATCTTCAGGGTTGATCTGCCGCGCCAGATCACCGAGCGGCGCGGTGGTGACGATGCCGCCCATGGCCGGAAAAATCTTGCCCTTGAGCTGGCCCGGTTCGAGCTTGTGGTAGACATCGCCGGCGAGCATCACTTGCTTGGCGTCGATCTGACCGTGAGCGGTCCTTACGCCTGGCGTATCGCCGTGAATGATCTCCAGCACTTCGCTGTTTTCGAAGATCAGCGCACTCAGACTTTCCGCCGCCCGCGCTTCGCCGATGCACAGGTTGAGCGGGTGCAGGTGCATGTTGCGGGTGTTCTTGATCGCGCCGTGGTAGAGCTCGCTTTGCAGCAGGTCACGGACCTGGCTGCGGTCGAGCAGGCTGACTTCATCACCCAGTCCGCGACGCACGGCTTCCTCGTAATCGTTGCGCAAATCAGTCATGTGGCTGGGCTTGTACGCCGCGTGCAAATGACCGTGTTTGAGGTCGCACTGAATGGCGTATTTCGCCACGCGTTGCTTGATGATTTCGTGCCCGCGCCAGCGCAGGTGCCAGATGAAATCGTCGACGTCATCGCCGAGTTTGCCGCGCATTTGTTTGCGCATCGCACCGTCGCCGGAAAGGCTGCCAGTGACTTGGCCGCCGTTGCGCCCGGTGGCGCCCCAGCCGACTTTGTTGCTCTCGACGATGGCGACTTTCAGGCCTTTTTCGGCGAGTTCGACGGCAGTGGCGACGCCAGTGAAGCCGCCGCCGATGATGACCACGTCAACCGAGTGCCGACCTTGCAGGGTCGGGTAGTCGGTGTCCTGGTTGAGGGTGGCGGTGTAGTAGGAATTGCAGCGTTCGGTCATGTCAGTGTCCACACAAATTTCGAATCGGTACGCGGTCCCTGTGGGAGCTGGCTTGCCAGCGATAGCGGAGTGTCAGTCAGCAGAGATGCTAAATGTTCCGGCCTCATCGCTGGCAAGCCAGCTCCCACAGGGTCTGGTGTCGGGTTCTCAGGCTTCGGTCAGGTACCAACGCCAATCCTGCTCACCCACCTCGGCCATGAACTGCCGGTACTCGGCGCGTTTCACCGCCAGATACACCCCGAGAAATTCCTGGCCCAGAGCATCGCGTGCCCACGCGGAATTCTCCAGCGCTTGCAACGACGTCAGCCAGTCGGTCGGCAGCAATTCCTTGGCCTGCGCATAGCCGTTGCCTTCCACCGGCTCGCCCGGATCGAGATCCTCGCGAATGCCGCGATGGATCCCGGCCAAAATCGCTGCGGCCGCTAGATAAGGGTTGGCGTCGGCGCCGCAAATACGGTGTTCGATGTGCCGTGTGTTGGCCGGACCACCCGGTACGCGCAGGCTGACGGTGCGGTTGTCGACGCCCCAGGTCGGCGCCAGCGGTGCGTAGCTGTTGGCCTGGAACCGGCGGTAGGAGTTGGCGTTCGGGCAGAACAGCAACAGCGTATCGAGCAGCGAGGCGAGCATGCCGCCAATCGCCGTGCGCAGCAGCGGGGTGCCGGCGGGATCCTCGGAGGCAAACAGATTGCGACCCTCGCTGTCGGCGAGGCTGACATGCATGTGCATGCCGGTGCCGGCGAGATCATCGAACGGCTTGGCCATGAATGTCGCCTGCATGCCGTGTTTGTGTGCCACGGCTTTGACCAGACGTTTGTAACGCACGGCCTGATCCATTGCCTCCAGCGCATCGCCGTGCTCGAGGGTGATTTCCACCTGGCCCGGTGCGTATTCGGAGATCGCCGTGCGCGCCGGAATACCGTGCAGTTTGCAGGCGCTGTAGAGGTCGGCGAGGAACGGTTCGATCTGTTCCAGCTCGCGCAAACCATAGACTTGCGTGTGTCGCGGTCGACCGCCGTCAGCGTCCAGCGCCGGTTGCGGGCGACCGTTGTGATCGCGTTTGGCGTCGAGCAGATAGAACTCCAGTTCGCACGCCATGATCGGGTAGTAGCCCTCGGCTTTCAGGCTATCGATGACCTTGATCAGCAGGTGGCGCGGGTCGGCAATACTGGCCGGCATGCCCTCGGTCGGGTGCATGCTGACCTGCACCGCAGCGGTCGGAATCTGCCGCCATGGCAAACGCACCAGACTGCCTTCCAGCGGATAGGCGCGGCAGTCGATGTCGCCGACGTCCCAGACCAGGCCGGAGTTTTCGACGTCTTCGCCTTGTACGGTCAGGCCGAGGATGGTGCTCGGCAGCGGGCGCCCGCTTTGGTACACGGCGAGCAGTTCTTCGCGGTGCAACAGCTTGCCGCGTGGCACACCGTTGGCGTCGAGAATGAACAGTTCGATCATGTCGATATCGGGGTTTTGTTCGAGGAACAGGCGTGCGTCTTCAATGGCTGCGAATTTCATGGCAAACACTCATGGGGGCGCCGCACAGGCGCGCAGATTCGGGCCGGACACGTTTAGGGTGTCCTGGCAGGGATATCAAAAGTGATCAGTCAGAAGTGACAACGAACCTGTGGCGAGGGAGTTCGCTCGCGCGCGACTGCACAGCAGTCCGATCTCTCAGGGCCGCTTGGTGCCCCGGCGGGAGCAAGCTCCCTCGCCACATTGCTTGTTTGCTGACTGAAAGAAATCAGCAGGCGATATCCGGCGGGCGTGCGGAGTGACGCAGCTTGGAACGGCGCAGGGCCATGGGGAGATTGACGATACGATTCATGCGCGGCCCCCGTAGCAGAGGGCGCACACAGCGGAGACGTTCAACGATTTTAATTGTTGTGGTGACGTGCTCATAACGCGTGTTTCCGTTGGCGGAAAACGTCGGTGACGGGGCTGGCCCGCCGACCGGTGTGCCCCGGATAGTAAGGGGGAATCCGCGGGCGTGTAAACGATCAATGTGAAATATCTTCAACACTCAGGTTGCGGTGGGCGAGCCTGCATGCGAAGGCAGCCTGACATCCAGCATCAATGTCAGGAGAAATCACTCAAACAGCAGGTGCTTCGATCCCGAAGAGCTTGCGTGCTTCGGCAAAGCACTTTTCGGCAATCGCCGAGCGCGGTTCCGTCTTGCGCATCACCAGACCCAATGGCGCAAGCACGCTGGCGTCCGGCAAATTCATGAATGACAGATGTTCGATCGGCTCCTCCAGGCCACTGTCCAGCGGCATGATCGAGCAGCAAAAGCCTTGGTGAATCGCCTGCAACAGCTGATAGGTCGAATCGCTCTCCATGATCGGCTGTGGACTCAGCCCGCGGCTGCGAAAACTCAAGTCGATGGATTTGCGGTAATGCATGCCGGTGGTGATCATGCCCAGTGGCAGTTCGGCGGCGTCTTCCCAGCTCATTTGCGTGCCTTCGAAATGAAAGTGACGGTTGTCATAGAGCAAACCGACGCGGGTTTCGCCAATCTCGAAAAACTCGAAATAGTTCGGGTTGACGTGATCGAGATAGCACACGCCCAAGTCCAGTTGGTTGTTGCCCAGACTGGCGATGATTTCATCGGAACTGAGTGACGACAGGCTGAATTTCAGCTCCGGATACGACCGCGACAAACCCTGAATGTAATTGACCGGGTTGAAGCTGCTCAGTGGCACCAACCCCAGACGCAAGCTACCGACCAATTGCCCGCGACAAGCCGCTGCTTCGGCGAACAGGCCATCGTGCGCTGCCAGCAAGGTGCGGGCCCATGCCAATACGCGTTCGCCTGCTTGCGTGAAGCCTTCAAAGCGCTGACCGCGGTTGACCAGCACCAGATCCAGCTCATCTTCCAGATTGCGCAAACGCATCGACAGGGTCGGCTGCGTGATGTGGCAGCGTGCGGCGGCTTGGCCGAAGTGGCGGGTTTCGTCCAGCGCGATCAGGAACTTGAGTTGTTTGATGTCCAAGACGGCACCTGCTCGAAGGGGGGGTGATTGACATTACGCAGAGGCGCACGGCGCACAAAAAGCGCAGGGTGCGACGATCTCATTTCAGCGATTGTGCGTCCAATCGGAAGTGTTTAAAGGCTGTCTATCAGTCCCTGCCTTGATGGCTTTCAGTGCGGCAAACCCGTCTGATAGAGGCGCTCGATAGAGTGGTTGGCGAGAGTGATTAGACACTCATAAGAAGAGGCACTTAGGCTTGTTGGCAATTGAATCGATTGTTGCCGGAGAATCCCCTTGAGCGTCAAATCGGATGCCCTGTTTGTCCCCCTGAACATTGCTGTGCTGACGGTCAGTGATACGCGCGATTACGCCAGCGATACCTCCGGCCAATTATTGGTCAGTCGTCTGCTGGAGGCGGGTCACACGCTGAGCGCGCGCAATTTACTCAAGGACGATCTGTACAAGATCCGTGCTCAGGTGGCGAACTGGATTGCCGATGAAAGCGTTCAGGTCGTGCTGATTACCGGCGGCACCGGCTTCACCGGGCGCGACAGCACCCCCGAAGCGGTGGTCTGCCTGCTCGACAAACAGGTTGATGGTTTCGGTGAGTTGTTCCGCGCGATCTCGATCCTCGACATCGGTACTTCCACCGTACAGAGCCGTGCATTGGCCGGGTTGTCCAACGGCACGCTGGTGTGCTGCCTGCCGGGCTCGACCGGCGCCTGCCGCACGGCGTGGGAAGGTATTCTGGCCGAGCAACTCGACAACCGTCACCGCCCGTGCAACTTCGTCCCACACCTTAAATCGGTACAAGCCTGCGGCACCCGCGGATGAGCTGGGCAGCGTTGATGCCGGTTGAGGATGCGCTGGAGCAATTACTGGCCATGGCCAATGAGCAGTGTCTGGCGGACAGTGAAATCCTCGCGCTGGATGACGCGTGCGGGCGGGTGCTGGCGAGTGATCTGGTAGCGACACTCGATCTGCCGCCGTGGCCGAACAGCGCCATGGACGGATACGCCCTGAACCTTGCGGATCTGCATCGCCAGCCTTTGGCGGTGTCGCAACGCGTCTACGCGGGGCTCGCGCCGGATGCCTTGTTGCCGGGCAGTTGTGCACGGATCTTTACGGGAGCACCTGTGCCGCCCGGTGCCAATTGCGTGGAAATGCAGGAAAACGTCGAGGTACTGGAAGACGGTCGCGTGCGGTTTTTGCAGCCGCTGAAAATTGGCCAGAACATCCGCGCGCAAGGTCAGGAGAACCGTGCCGGTGACATTTTGCTGCGCGTCGGCAAGCGTCTCGGACCGTTCGAGCTGGCAGTGGCGGCAGGGCAGGGGTTGGCGCAACTGCACGTTGTGCGTCGGCCTCGGGTGGCGTTGTTGTCGACCGGTGACGAACTGGTCGAACCGGGCCTGCCGCTGCGTCCTGGCAGCATCTATAACAGTAACCGTGTGTTGCTCGCGCACTGGTTGCGTGAACTGGGTTGCGAGGTGATCGACGCTGGTATCTTGCCGGATCGCCCGGCGCAAACCCGGCTCAAGCTTGAGCAGTTGCAAGTCAGCGCTGACCTGATTCTGACCACGGGCGGGGTGTCCGCAGGCGATGCTGATTGCCTCGGTCAGGTACTGCGTGACAACGGTAAAGCGCTGTTGTGGAAATTGGCGATCAAGCCCGGCAAGCCGCTGACGGTTGGCCATATCGGCGCAGTGCCGGTGATCGGTCTGCCGGGTAATCCGACTGCCGCGCTCGTGACCTTTGGCTTGCTTGCCAGACCGTATCTGTTGAGGATTCAAGGTGTCGAAGACGTGATGCCGCTGAGCTTCACGGTGAAGGCCGGGTTTGCCTGGACGAAATCGGCCAGCCGCCGTGAATACCTGCGGGCGCGTCTGGAAACGGGGGTTGCGGTGCTCTACCCGAATCAGAGTTCCGGCGTACTGCTCGGCGCGACCTGGGCCGATGGCCTAGTGGAAATCACCGAGAACAGCACGCACCAGGTCGGCGACCCGCTGCGCTTCATACCCTTCAACGAACTCTTCTAAGCACCGCCAATCTCGTAGGAGCAAAGCTTGCTCGCGAAAGCGGTCTAGCATTCAACGTTGGTGCTGGTTGATACACCGCCTTCGCGAGCAAGCTTTGCTCCTACGAAGTTGTGGTGCTGCCGATCTTCGCAGGCGTCCCGCGAAAATTGTAGGAGCCGAGCTTGCTCGCGAAAGCGGTCTAGCATTCAACGCAGGTGTTGGCTGATACACCGCCATCGCGAGCAAGCTTTGCTCCTACGAAGTTGTGGTGCTGCCGATCTTCGCAGGCGTCCCGCGAACACTGTAGGAGCCGAGCTTGCTCGCGAAAGCGGTCTAGCATTCAACGCAGGTGTTGGCTGATACACCGCCATCGCGAGCAAGCTTTGCTCCTACGAAGTTGTGGTGCTGCCGGCCTTCGCAGGCGTCCCGCGAAAACTATAGGAGCCGAGCTTGCTCGCGAAAGCGGTCTAGCATTCAACGCAGGTGTTGGCTGATACACCGCCATCGCGAGCAAGCTTTGCTCCTGCGCGGGTGGGGGCGGGGATAAAAAAACGCCGCGCATCTGACGATGGGCGGCGTTTTTCATTGCGTTGTAACGTTAGGCTTGAACGACCGGAATGTTGGCGTTCGCAGCAGCTTCACGGAACTCGGCGATCTGGTCGAAGGACAGGTAGCGGTAGATATCGGCCGCCATGCTGTCGATCTTGCCAGCGTATTCCATGTACTCCTCGACGGTCGGCAGGCGACCCAGGATCGAAGCCACGGACGCCAACTCGGCCGAAGCCAGGTAAACGTTCGCGCCGTCGCCCAGACGGTTCGGGAAGTTACGGGTCGACGTCGACACAACAGTCGCGTTCGGCTCAACGCGTGCCTGGTTACCCATGCACAGCGAGCAGCCCGGCATTTCCATGCGCGCGCCAGCCTTGCCGTAGATGCCGTAGTAGCCTTCTTCGGTCAGTTGGTGAGCGTCCATTTTGGTCGGCGGCGACAGCCACAGACGGGTTGGCAGCTGACCCTTGACCTGATCCAGCAGTTTACCGGCAGCGCGGAAGTGACCGATGTTGGTCATGCACGAACCGATGAACACTTCGTCGATCTTCTCGCCAGCAACGCTGGACAGCAGACGGGCGTCGTCCGGATCGTTTGGCGCGCAGAGCACAGGCTCGCTGATGTCGGCCAGATCGATTTCGATGATTTCGGCGTACTCGGCGTCGGCATCGGCTTCCATCAGTTCCGGGTTGGCAACCCAGGCTTCCATCGCTTGTGCGCGACGTTCCAGCGTACGTGCATCGCCGTAGCCTTCGCCGATCATCCAGCGCAGCAGAGTGATGTTGGAGTTCAGGTACTCGGTGATCGACTCTTTCGACAGCTTGATGGTGCAACCGGCAGCCGAACGTTCGGCCGAGGCGTCGGACAGTTCGAACGCCTGTTCCAGGGTCAGACCTTCCAGACCTTCGATTTCCAGGATGCGGCCGGAGAAGGCGTTTTTCTTGCCTTTCTTCTCAACGGTCAGCAGACCGTTCTGGATGGCGAAGTAAGGAATGGCATGAACCAGGTCGCGCAGGGTGATGCCAGGTTTCATTTTGCCTTTGAAACGCACCAGGATCGATTCCGGCATGTCCAGCGGCATAACGCCAGTGGCGGCGGCGAACGCGACCAGACCGGAACCGGCCGGGAACGAGATGCCCATCGGGAAACGGGTGTGCGAGTCACCACCGGTACCGACGGTGTCTGGCAGCAGCATGCGGTTCAGCCACGAGTGGATGATGCCGTCGCCCGGACGCAGGGAAACGCCGCCGCGGGTCATGATGAAGTCAGGCAGGGTGTGGTGGGTGGTTACGTCGATCGGCTTTGGATAGGCCGCGGTGTGGCAGAAGGACTGCATCACCAGATCAGCGGAGAAGCCCAGGCACGCCAGGTCTTTCAGTTCGTCACGGGTCATAGGACCGGTGGTGTCCTGAGAACCCACGGTGGTCATCTTCGGTTCGCAGTAGGTGCCAGGACGAACGCCTTGGCCTTCACCCAGACCGCAAGCCTTGCCGACCATTTTCTGCGCCAGGGTGAAACCCTTGGTGCTTTCAGCCGGCGCTTCCGGCTTCTTGAACAGGTCGAACGGTGGCAGACCCAGTTCGGCGCGAGCCTTCTCGGTCAGGCCACGGCCGATGATCAGCGGGATACGGCCGCCAGCACGAACTTCGTCCAACAGGACCGGAGTCTTCATTTCGAAGGTGGTCAGGACTTCGTCGGTGCCGTGTTTGCAGACTTTGCCAGCATGCGGGTACAGGTCGATCACGTCGCCCATGTTCATGTTGGAAACGTCGAACTCGATTGGCAGGGCGCCAGCATCTTCCATGGTGTTGTAGAAGATCGGAGCGATTTTGCTGCCGAAGCAGAAACCGCCAGCACGCTTGTTCGGCACGTAAGGAACGTCGTCGCCGAAGAACCACAGTACCGAGTTGGTAGCGGATTTACGCGACGAACCGGTACCGACCACGTCACCGACGTAGGCGATCGGGAAGCCTTGACCGCGCATTTCTTCGATCTGCTTCATCGGGCCGATGGCGCCCTGCTGATCAGGAACGATGCCTTCGCGAGCCATTTTCAGCATGGCCAGGGCGTGCAGCGGGATGTCCGGGCGGGACCAGGCGTCTGGAGCAGGGGACAGGTCGTCGGTGTTGGTTTCGCCGGTGACCTTGAACACGCGCAGGCTGATCTTGTCGGCCAGCGTCGGGCGGTTCTTGAACCACTCGCCGTCAGCCCAGGATTGCAGGACGCCTTTAGCGTGAACGTTGCCGTTCTTGGCTTTTTCCGCGACGTCGTGGAACGCATCGAACATCAGCAGGGTGTGCTTGAGTTGCGCGGCAGCGACTGGCGCCAGCTCGGCGTCGTCCAGCAGGTCAACCAGGGTCACGATGTTGTAGCCGCCCTGCATGGTGCCGAGCAGTTCTACAGCGCGTTTCTTGTCCAGCAGAGGGGAGGAAACTTCGCCCTTGGCCAGTGCAGACAGGAAGCCGGCTTTTACATAAGCCGCTTCGTCCACGCCTGGTGGAATGCGATTGGTGATCAGGTCAACGAGAAATTCTTCTTCGCCAGCCGGAGGGTTTTTCAGCAGCTCGACCAGGCCTGCTGTTTGTTCGGCGTTAAGCGGCTGGGGAACGATACCCAGGGCTGCACGCTCTTCGATATGTTTGCGGTAGGCTTCAAGCACAGTTATTACCCTCATCAGTGGTCCCAAATGGGTGTCCGGGACGCTCATCCCGAAATTGCCGTACTCATGCGCCTCACGACGTTGTGGGTCGTTCGGCCAGAATTACCGGCAATTCCTTACAGAAGCTGCTTTCAAAGTTTTACGCCTGCAGAACGGGGAGCTGATGAGGGTTGGCGTTGGGCTTTTCCCCGCTGGAAAAACCCTTCGCCAACACCGCTCTGAAGGAACGACTGTGCTCGTGACGCTTTGAAAACAGCTTCTAACGGACATTGGCGCCTTAAAAGGCTGGCTGATTCTACGGCAAAAAAAATTTAAAGGTAAGTCGGGCTCTATTGGACTTTGGTGGCGTTGTGCGTGGCCCGGTCAAACTTCGGTGACGCCGTTGCCCCTGATGTTTGAGGGGTGATCAATGCCCGACAAAGGGCTAACATGCCGACCTGTTCCGCGTTTCAGTGTTTTGTTCATCCTATGCCCAATCAGACCATCAAGACCCCCTGCGTCGGCCTCTGCTCCACTGTTTACGGTGATCTGGTGTGCCGTGGCTGCAAGCGTTTCCATCACGAAGTAATCCATTGGAATGGATACAACGAGGAGGAAAAACGCGCGGTGTGGCTGCGTCTGGAACAATTGCTGTCACAAGTGATGGCGGGCAAGGTCGAGATTTTTGATTCGGCGCGCCTGCGCCAGCAGCTTGAACAGCGCAAGATCCGCTTCGTGCCGCATCAGTCGGAATATTGCTGGGCGTATCAGCTGATTGCCCGTGGGGCGCGGGTGATCATTAATCTGGACGCGTACGGGATGGTCCTGCTGCCGGAGTTTCGCGACTGGAATCTGCCGGAATTGCGCGATGCCATTGATCGGGAATTTTTCCTGCTGTCGGAAGCGCACTATCAGCGCTACATCGCCCCCGGTTTCCTGAAAGACGCCTTCGGCGCCTAGAAGCTTCGCGAGCAGGCTCGCTCCCACAGGGAAATGCGTTCCTGCAGGAGACCGCATTTCAGATGTGGGAGCGAGCCTGCTCGCGAAGGGGCCGGTTCAGACACCCCAGATATTAATGTTTCACCGCCAACTCCAGCAGATGATCCTCAACCTCCTGCGGCTTGAGCACCAGCACATCACTCTCCAGCGCATCCAGCACCACTTCCGCAGTATTGCCGATCAACGCCCCCGACAACCCGGTCCGCGCCACCGTGCCGATCACGGTTACCGCCGCCTGCAGCTTGTGCGCCATGAACGGAATCAACACATCCGCCGGGCCTTCCTCGATGTGCAGATGCTCGTCATCGACATCAAACTCCGCCTGAAACGCCCGGCATTGGTCGCGATAACGCGCCTCGATGGTTTCCTTGAGCTGGAAGGTCGGATCGGCTGCTGACAGCATGGGCGACGGATGCGCAGTGATCACGTGCAAATGCCCTTTGGCCAGGCTGGCAATGTCATAGCCGTGATCGATGATTGTCGTGTGCAAATGCCGGTGCTCGCCATCGGCATTGCCGACATCGACCGCCGCCAGAATCACTCGGTCCTTCCAGGGCGTAGAGGTTTTCACCAGCAGCACCGGCGTCGGGCAGTGGCGCAGCAGTTTCCAGTCGGCCGGGGTCAGCAGGGCTTTTTTCAATGAACTGTCGGGGAAATGTTGCTTGACCACCAGCCCGCAGCCCTCGGCCTGCTGCACATCGATAATGGTTTCGTGCAGGCTCTCGTTCCACGCCTGTTCGGTGGTCACGCTGTAACCGTCGGCCAACAGCGCGGCTTTGAGCACGCCAAGCATGCCGGTGTGGTCGTGCTTGCGGTCGCACACCAACAGGTGCAGATGGGCCTGGGTCACGCCCGCGATCAACTTGGCGCGCTTGAGCGCCAGGCTTTCCGAATGTTCGGGTTCGATGACCACCAGAATGCTGCGAATGGCTTGCATGAGCGGAGTCTCCAGCAAAGAAAAGGCACGGCGTTGCTCAACTATAGTTGCTGCTCATGCGCCTGCGACTTGATGCATATCAACGCTGGCGACTGGTGGTCTGCGGACAGGCCGGTATAATCGGCGCCCTTCGCTCGAACACCTTTACCGTGAGCCCCATGATCCTTCCCGAAATCCACGAATTCCTTGGCTGCCGCACACCTGACGCCTGGGTCCAGGCGGCACTGGCCGATCAGGAAACCCTGCTGATCGACCACAAGAACTGCGAGTTCAAGGCCGCCAGCACCGCGCTGAGCCTGATTGCCAAGTACCATTCCCACGTCGACCTGATCAACATGATGTCGCGTCTGGCCCGCGAAGAACTGGTGCACCACGAACAGGTGATGCGCCTGATGAAGCGCCGCAAGATCGAACTGCGCCAGCTGCACGCCGGCCGTTACGCCTCGAGCTTGCGCAAAGTGGTGCGCAGTCACGAGCCGGTGAAACTGGTTGATACGCTGGTGGTTGGCGCGTTCATCGAGGCGCGCAGTTGTGAGCGGTTCGAAGCATTGGTGCCTCATTTGGACGAAGAACTCGGCAAGTTCTACTTTGGCCTGCTGAAAAGCGAGGCCCGGCATTTTCAGGGTTATCTGAAGCTGGCGTATCAGTACGGTGATGCGAAGGATGTTGAACAGGTAATCCTGCGGGTTCGCGCGGCGGAGCAAGAGTTGATCGAATCCCCGGATGAAGAATTCCGCTTCCATAGCGGTGTGCCCGTCGCGGCATAACTCGGTAGGAGCACGGCTTGCCTGCGATAGCGATCTCAATAACGCCTTCGCTGGCAAGCCAGGCTCCTGCACAATCTGTTAAAAACTCTTAAGAGTATGAAACATCGCCGGAACCCGGCCCTCGCGCGTGAATCCCTCCATAATGACGACCCTTTCACACATGGGTTGGCACACAGTCGTTATGGATAACCTGGGTTTTGGCAAAGTCCTGCTGGTGGAAGACGACGAGCGTCTTGCCGCGCTGATCGCGCACTTCCTCGAACAACATGGCTACGAAGTCCGCTCGGTGCATCGCGGCGATCTGGCGATGGCCGTGTTTGTCGAATTCAAACCGAAAGTGGTGGTGCTCGACCTGATGCTGCCGGGGCAGAGCGGGCTGCACGTGTGCCGCGAGATTCGCAGCGTCTCGGACACGCCGATTGTCATCCTGACCGCCAAGGAAGACGACCTCGACCACATTCTCGGCCTGGAATCCGGTGCCGACGACTACTTGATCAAACCGATCAAGCCGCCGGTTCTGCTCGCTCGGTTGCGTGCCCTGCAACGGCGTCAGGTGCCGGACAGCGGCGTGGTCAGTTGCATGGAGTTTGGCCGGTTGAGCATCGACCGCAGCTGTCGCGAAGTGCGCCTGGCGGGCGAGATCATCGAAATGACCACCATGGAATTCGAACTGCTGTGGTTGCTGGCCAGCGCCGCCGGCAAGATCCTCTCGCGTGATGACATTCTCAACCGGATGCGCGGCATTGCCTTCGATGGACTCAACCGCAGCGTCGACGTGTACATCAGTAAATTGCGCAACAAGCTCAAGGACAATCCCCGTGAACCGGTGTGTATCAAGACCGTGTGGGGCAAAGGTTATCTGTTCAATCCGTTTGCGTGGGAGCTGTAGATGCTGCGGTTATTTCTCGGGCTGTTTGTGGTGATGACAATCGGTCTGGTGTTGGCGTTGCAGACCGTAGAACACACGTTCAACGCCTTGCTCGACGGGCAGATGCAGGCATACAACCGCGAGGCGGTGCGCGGTCAGGCGTGGTCGCTGGTCGAGCATATGCGCGATCAGCAGGGCAAAGCGCGTGAGCAGCAGCTTGAGGCCTTGCGCCCACATTACGGCCTTTCATTGGCGCTGGTCGAGGCCGATCAACTGGCCCTGACGCCACAGGAAAAAACCGAGCTGGCGCAGAATCTGTTGGTGATTCGCGACAACTACACGCAGTTCATCAGCAACATTGACGGCGGGTCGCAGTTGCTCAGCATCAAGCTGCCGCCTGAACCGAGCCTGATGCCGTTCTACATCACCGTGGCTTACATGATGCTCGCGGTGTTGATCGGCATCGTCCTGTTCTTCTGGGTACGTCCGCACTGGCGCGATCTGGAGAAACTGCGCCTGGCCGCCGAGCGCTTCGGCGACAACGATCTGGCGGTGCGCATTCAACTGTCCAAGCGTTCGAACATTCGCGATCTGGCCGAGCACTTCAACCTGATGGCAGCACGTATCGAAGGCTTGATCGCCAATCAGCGCGAGCTGACCAACGCGGTGTCCCACGAACTGCGCACGCCGATTGCGCGGTTGTCATTCGAGCTCGACCAACTCAAGCAACAGCCGGGCGCCAGCCAGAACCGCGAGTTGATCGCCGACATGTACGCCGACCTCGGCGAGTTGGAGGAGATGGTTTCGGAACTGCTCACTTACGCCAGTCTTGAGCGGGGTGCGACGGTGATCAAACGTGAAAACATTCAGGCGGCCAACTGGCTCGACAGTGTCGTTGGCAGCGTCGCGCTGGAGGCGGAAGCGGCGGGGGTGCAGTTGTTGATTGGCGATTGCCGGCTCGAAACGGTACGCATCGAACCGCGCTTTATGGCGCGAGCGGTGATCAATCTGCTGCGCAACGCAATTCGTTACGCCGAGCAGCGCGTTGAAGTGACGCTGGTACGCCACGGCGATTATTACGAGGTGCGCGTCAACGACGATGGACCGGGCGTTCCGGTAGACGGGCGGGAGAAGATTTTCGAGCCATTCTCGCGGCTGGACGCGAGTCGCGATCGGCGTACCGGCGGGTTTGGTTTGGGGTTGGCGTTGGTGCGGCGGGTGTCGCAGTCCCATGGCGGGCAGGTTGAAGTCGGGGAATCGGAATGGGGTGGGGCGTCGTTTCGGATGACCTGGGCGCACCTGGATTGAATGATGTTGCCCGTGCTGGCCCCATCGCCAGCAGGCTAGCTCCCACAGGGGATTTGTGTTCGCCCCCCGATTCCCTGTAGGAGCTGGCCTGCCAGCGATGGGGTCGGTCCGCTCGGCATTGTTGTGACTGACCCACCGCCATCGCTGGCAAGCCAGCTCCAACAGGGATACACGGTGTAGTCAGGATCTCAGCTACACCTCGAAACCTGTGGGAGCTGGCCTGCCAGCGATGGGGTCGGTCCGCTCGGCATTGTTGTGGCTGACCCTCCGCCATCGCTGGCAAGCCAGCTCCCACAGGGATACACGGTGTCGTCAGGATCTCAGCTACACCTCGAAACCTGTGGGAGTCTGGCTTGCCAGCGATGGGGCCGGTTCGCTCGGCATTGTTGTGACTGACCCACCGCCATCGCTGGCAAGCCAGCCCCCACAGGGATACACGGTGTCGTCAGGATCTCAGCTACACCTCGAAACCTGTGGGAGCCTGGCCTGCCAGCGATGGGGCCGGTCCGCTCGGCATTGTTGTGACTGACCCACCGCCATCGCTGGCAAGCCAGCTCCCACAGGGACACACGGTGTCGTCAGGATCTCAGCTACACCTCGAAACCTGTGGGAGTCTGGCTTGCCAGCGATGGGGCCGGTTCGCTCGGCATTGTTGTGACTGACCCACCGCCATCGCTTGGCATTGTTGTGACTGACCCATCGCCATCGCTGGCAAGCCAGCTCCCACAGGGATACACGGTGTCGTCAGGATCTCAGCTACACCTCGAAACCTGTGGGAGCCTGGCTTGCCAGCGATGGGGCCGGTCCGCTCGGCATTGTTGTGACTCACCCACCGCCATCGCTGGCAAGCCAGCTCCCACAGGGATACACGGTGTCGTCAGGATCTCAGCTACACCTCGAAACCTGTGGGAGCTGGCCTGCCAGCGATGGGGGCGGTCCGCTCGGCATTGTTGTGACTGAACCATCGCCATCGCTGGCAAGCCAGCTGCCACAGGGATACACGGTGTCGTCAGGATCTCAGCTACACCTCGAAACCTGTGGGAGCCTGGCTTGCCAGCGATGGGGCCGGCACAGGCAGCAAAAAATCAACTGAAGATCAGAAATCCCACTTCGTCGTCAGCATCAAATTGCGCGGCTCGCCGTAGAACGTCGTGTCGAAGTTGCCCAGCCCTGTCAGGTAGCGCTTGTCGAACACGTTGTTGGCGTTGACCGTAAAGCTCAGGTGCTCGTTGTACTGATAGCGGCTCATCAGGTCGACGAGGGTGTAGCCACCTTGCTTGATGCGCGTGTAATCGCCGGCCGGCGCACTGTAGATCTTGCCGTAGAACGCACTCTGCCAGCTCACGCCGCCACCGACGGTGACTTTGTCGAGCACACCGGGCAAGCGGTAGGTGGTGAAGGTGCGCACCACGTGTTCCGGCTTGGTGGTCGACAGCGGATAGCCATAGATGCGCTGCTCATCGGCATCGCGGCTGCGCGCGTAGGTGTAGCCGGCGGAGACGTTCCAGCCGTCGGCCAGTTCGCCGGCCAATTCGAGCTCAAGGCCTTTGGTGGTGGCGCCGTCGATGGCTTTGTAGATGCCTTCGTTAGTCACCGCGTTGGTGCCAATCGACTCGGCCACGCCATCCTGCTCGATGCGGAAGAACGCCAGACTGGCGTTCAAGCGACCGTCGAAATACGCAGCCTTCAGGCCTGCCTCGTAGCTGTCGCCCTCGACCGGTGCGAGGGTCGAACCGTTGCTGTCCTTGTAGGTTTGCGGCTGATAGATGTTGGTGTAACTGGCGTACAGCGAGTAAGTGTCATCAAGGTCATAGACCACCCCGGCGTACGGCGTGACCACGCCGTGTTCCTTGTAGCTGGCGTGGGTGTCGTCAAGCCCGGCACCAGGGTTGTAGCCATAGTCCTCGTTGTATTTGAAGGTGCTCAACCGGCTGCCGAGAATCACCGACAAATCGTCGGTCGGGTGCAGGCGCGTGGCCAGGTAAATGCCGTTCTGGCTCTGCGTGCGTTCGTACTTGCCGTTCTTCGGGAAGTCCTGCTTCGGCAAGTCGCCGCGCCAGTCATAGATGCTTCCCGGGACTTCGGCGAAGGCGCTGGTGTCGTAGGTCGAACCGGTCTGGCGCGAGTGCGCGGTCATCACGCCGGCCACCAGTTCATGTTCGCGGCCACCCAGTGTGAAAGGGCCGGAGACGTTGACGTCAGCGGTGTTCTGTACGCGATGCCCCTCCCAGCGGCCCCAGTACATGAACATGCCTTCACCGGTGGCGCGATTCGGGTTGCCGCCGCTCGCCGAAGCCAGACGGGTGTCGTGGTCGGTGGTTTTCTGGTCGACGCTGACCTTGAATTTCCAGTCGTTGGCCAGCGACTGTTCGAGCGAGGCGAAGTAGGTGATGTTGTCGAAATCGCGACGGCTCCAGTCGGCACCGGAGTTGAAATGACGGGGGAAATCGGTGCGCCCGCCGTCGGCAAAGTACACCGGGTTACCGGTCCAGGAAGTGCCGCGTGGGGTAGTACTGGACTTGTCGATGCCGAAGGTCAGCAAGGTATCGTCCGTCAGGTCGGCTTCGAGGATGCCGTAGAACAGGTCTTTCTTCTGGCTGTAGTGATCGAGATAGGAATTCTTGTCCGAATAAGCGCCAACGAAACGTCCGCGCACATTGCCCGAATCGGTCAGCGAACCGGAAACATCGCCGACGGTGCGATAGGCATCCCACGAGCCGACCGTGCCGCTGATCGACGCCTTGAATTCTTTGGTCGGTTTCTTGCGGATCAGGTTGACCGTGGCCGACGGGTCGCCGTTACCGGTCATCAGCCCGGTCGCACCCTTGATGATTTCCACGCGGTCGATGCTGGCGGCGTCGTCACCGTTGTTCGGGTTCTCGCCGTAAACACCGTCGTACGGGATGTTGATGCCGTCGTACTGGAAGTTGGTGATGGCCAGGCCTCGCGCGGAAAACTCGGTGCGGTCACTGTCGTATTTCTGGCTGGAGATGCCCGGAGTGTTGCGCAGCGCATCGCCGACGCTTTGCACGCCGCGATCGTCCATTTGCTGGCGGGTGATCACGGTGACCGATTGCGGGGTTTCGCGAATCGACAGCGGCAGGCCGGTCGCCGAGGACATGGTACCGGTGGTGTAAGCGTGGGTGTCTTCGGTGGTGGCGCCCAGACCCTCGGCAGAAATGTTAGTGGCGCCCAATTGCAGCGCTTGATCGGTTTTGGCGGCAGTTTCAGCGGCTTGGGCGTTGAGGCTCAGCAGCGCCAGCGCCAACGGGCACAAGGCAAAACGAAAACGGACGTACGGCATGGAGATCCCTTTGCATCAAATCGATCGGTCGTTGAAGTGCTTCTGAGGGGTTAACCGAACGAGAAAGGCAAAAGGGAACCGGCCCAGCAAAAATCCCCACATCCCCCCTGTAGGAGCTGCCGCAGGCTGCGATCTTTTGATCTTGTCGTTAAAAACCAACATCAAAAGATCGCAGCCTTCGGCAGCTCCTACGTTGGGGGGGGTTATCAGGTGCTGATGCCGAGGCGTTCGTGCCACTGCGCGATGGATTCTTCGGGGTAGACGTCGAATTGTTGGTCTTTGGGGCTGGCCTCGACTTCCACCCACGGCGCTTTCGAGCCGAGCATCAGGTGCGTGTGCTCCGGCGGCACGGGCAGCGGCGTATCTATGGCTGAGGCAAACGGGTGGATCAGTTCAGGCCATTCAGGGCTGAACAGCCACAGTCCACTGCCGCACAGCGAGCAGAAGTGCCGTTCGGCGCTGCTGCGGTGGGCACGTTTGTCGCCTTCGTCTTTCATCTTCGCGTGGTAGATGGCGATGTTTTTGCGGCCCTGTACCTTGAGCGTAGTCGCGTCGCCGCCGAGGTTGATCGCATAACCGCCGCCGCCCTGGGTCTTGCGGCAGATCGAGCAGTAGCAGCGTTGATAAGGGTAGGGGTGGGCGCTGGTCAGGCTGAAAGTGACAGCGCCGCAGTGACAGGAACCTTCTAAATGCATGACAGAGGCCTCCGGTTGGCTGGAATGGTTCGATTTAGCCTAGAAGAGTTGTGGTGGATGTGTTGCCGCCATCGCTGGCAAGCCAGCTGCCACAGGGTCAAGTGTTGATGACAAGATCTGTGGACGACGTTAATCCTTGTAGGAGCTGCCGCAGGCTGCGATCTCTTGATCTTGCTGTTCAAAAACAACATCAAAAGATCGCAGCCTGCGGCAGCTCCTACTGGACTCGCTCAGGCGCGACGGTCAGCATGGGCGGCAAAAAGGGGCTCAATATTCATGCGACGACTTCCCTCACTGGCCGCACTGCGCACTTTCGAATGCGCCGCCCGTCACGCGCACTTCGGCCGGGCCGCCGCTGAACTGTGCGTCACCGACAGTGCCGTCAGCCACCAGATCCGCCAGCTCGAAGAACAACTCGGCGTCTCGCTGTTCATCCGCGAAGGCCGGCAGATTCGCCCGACCATCGCCGCCGGGCGCTTGATGCAAAGCCTGCAGCAAGCCTTCGAACTGATTGGCGAGTCTTGCGATGAATTACGCGATCCATCCTCGCTGGCAGTCCTCAGACTCGCCGTCACCGCCGAACTCGCACAAAAGTGGCTGATGAGTCGCCTCAGCGATTTCTACGCGCGCTACCCGCACATCACCTTGCACCTCTACGAACAACCGATCGATGCCAGCGCCCCCGGCGAAGACATCGACCTGGCGATCACCTACGGCACCGGCCCGGCCGACAGCAGCGCTTATTTCGTCCGGCCCTTGCCGGCGCTGCAATTCTTCCCGGTGTGCAGCCCCGGCCTGTTCAACCAGGGCACATTGAAAACCCCAAAGGATCTGGCCCGCCACTGCCTGCTGCACGACGACCAGGACGGCAAGACCTGGACTGCCTGGCTGACCAGTCATGCCGGCGACCAGCGCCCGCAGCGTCAGTTGTATTTCGCCCATGCAGGCTTGGCGCTGGAAGCCGCGGCGCAAGGGCAGGGCGTGGCGATGGGCGACAACCTCACCGCGCAGGAGGACTTGCAGAGCGGTCGGTTGGTGCGGCCGTTCCCCTGGAGCATGACCGCGCTCGGCCAATACGCGCTGGTGTGTGAGCGCGTGCGGATCGAGCGCCCGGCCGTCGCACAGATGCTTGAATGGTTCAACGATCAGCTGGCGGATTGATGAGTTGAATTCAACTATTCCGCAATAATCATCGTTGGCGAGCAGGCGAGCCGCGACCTTACCTTGTGGTCATTCCCATCGCGAAGACGAGGTTTGACCATGGCACGTTTGCTCGACTCCACCCCTAAACACGACGGCTTCCGTCTGCCCGGTGAATTCGAACCCAAGTCCGGCTGCTGGCTCGGCTGGCCAGAGCGCACCGACGTCTGGCGCAACGGCGCCAAGCCGGCGCAGAAAGTCTGGGTGCAGATCGTCACCGCCATCTCCCACAGCGAACCGGTCACCGTCTGCGCCTCGGCCGCGCAATTCGCCACCGCTCGCCGACAGTTGCCACCGCAAGTGCGTGTCGTGGAAATGACCTGCAACGACACCTGGTTCCGCGACAGCGGCCCGTGCTTTGTGGTCAACGACCAGAGTGGCGAAGTGCGCGGCGTCGATTTCGAGTTCAACGCCTATGGCGGTCTTGACGGCGGTCTCTACTACCCGTGGGACAAGGACGACCAGATTGCCAGCAAGATCCTCGAAATCGAACGCTTCGACCGCTACCGCGCACCGTTGATTGCCGAGCTTGGCGGCATTCAGAGCGACGGTCAGGGCAGCATCCTCACCACCGAACAATGCCTGCTCAACCGCAACCGCAACCAGCACTTGGGCAAGGACGAAGTCACCCGCCGACTCACCGATTACCTCGGCGCAGAACAAGTCATCTGGCTGCCGCGCGGCTGCAAATTCGACGAAACCGATGGCCATGTCGACGACCTCGCCTGTTTCGTCCGTCCCGGCGAAGTGGTACTGCAATGGACCGACAACCGCGACGATCCGCAGTGGGAAATCTATCAAGAGGCCTACGACATCTTGCGCAGCACCCGCGACAGCCGTGGCCGCGAGCTGACCGTGCACAAATTGCCGCAACCGGACGTGCTCGAATGGACCGCCGAGGAAGCCGAAGGCCTCGACCAGCAGGACAGCACCCACACGCGCCAGGCCGGGACGAAAATCTGCGCGTCGTACATCAACTATTACGCCGGCAACAGCTCGATCGTGGTGCCGCTGTTCGGTGATCGCAACGATAAAGTCGCGATGGCGACGCTGGCCGAACTGTTCCCGCAGCACAAGATCGTCGGCATCGAAAACTCCCGGGAAATCCTTCTCGGAGGCGGTAACGTCGCGTGCATCACCATGCCGCAATACGCCGGCACGCCTGTCCACAAGAAGGGAGCGTGACCATGCGCCTGCACAAACTGACTCAAGCCTTATTGCTGGTGCTTGCACCCTTGTGTGTGCAGGCTGCCGACACCGCCAAACCGGTGGTTAATCTGTACATCTGGGGCGAGTATCTGGCCCCGGACACCTTGAAGAATTTCGAGGCGAAAACCGGCATTCATGTGGTTGCCGATCATTTCGATTCACTGGAAACCGTCGAGACCAAGCTGCTCACCGGACGCAGCGGTTATGACTTGGTGCTGACCGCAGGCCAGCACCTGTCGCGAGCCATCGAAAGCGGTGCGATCCAGCCGCTGGACAAGGCGCGGGTGCCGCACTTTGCCGGCGTCGGTGAGGAATTCCGTCAGCACATGGCGGTGTTCGATCCGGGCAATCGTTACGCCGGGATCTACGCGTGGGGCACCACGGGCGTGGGCTATCAGGAGGAGGCTGTGAAAAAGCGTTTGCCCGATGCGCCAAAGGACAGCTGGGCGATGCTGTTCGATCCGGCGGTGGTCTCGAAATTTGCTGACTGCGGGGTGAGCCTGCTCAATGATCCCAATGAGGTGTTCGCGGCGGTGATGAAGTACATGGGCCTGGACATCAACCGGCAAAACCTCGACGACCTGAAACTCGCCGAGCAGCAACTGGCGAAAATCCGTCCGTACATACGCTACTTCGACAATGACCTGAACATCAGCGATCTGGCCAACGGCAACACCTGCGTGGCGATGTCGTGGAACGGCAACGTGGCGATTGCGGCGGGGCAGGCGGAGGCGGCGAACAAGCCGTTCAAGCTCAGTTACCGGATTCCGAAAGAGGGTACTTTGATCTGGTTTGACGCGATGGTCATTCCCAAGGACGCCCCGCACCCGCAGGCCGGGCTGGCGCTGATGGATTATCTGATGACACCGGAAGTCATGGCGCCCATCACCGACACCATTCACTACGCCAATGCGATCACGGCGGCGGATGATCTGGTCGATGCGGCCATTCGGAATGATCCGGGGACCTACCCCTCGGCCGACGTCAGGGCCACGCTGTATAGCAAAAACGACAACGGCAAAGCCTTCAATCGTGCGTTGATCCGGGCGTTCAGCCGGTTGAAGTCCGGCCTCTAACCCCACATTTTCCCTGTAGGAGCTGGCTTGCCAGCGATGAACGATAACGCGGTCTACACCTTGGCAACGCGCCACAGATACCAGGCGGCGACGGTTCTGAACGGGCTCCACTTCAACCCGATCTCGATCATCTGCTTGCGCGTCGGCTGCACCTCCAGCCCCTTCAACCGCCGATAACCCTCGCGCACACCAAAGTCATCGGCCGGCAGAATATCCATGCGCTCAAGGCTGTAAATCAGCAGCATCTCCACCGTCCAGCGGCCAACCCCGCGCAGGCTGATCAGGCGTTCGATCAACGCTTCATCGTCCATCGCCAACGCCGTGGCGTAATCCGGCACCACACCGTCGAGCGCTGCCTGGGCGATCCCTTGAATGGTCGCAATCTTGCCCGCCGAAAACCCGCAACTGCGCATTCGTTCAAAGTCGGTCGCTAGGATTTGTTCCGGCCGCGGAAATGATTGCGCAGGAAACAGCCCCACCAACCGCCCGACAATCGCGTCACCGGCCTTGGCATGCAGTTGCTGATAGGCAATCGCCCGCACCAGCGACTCGTAGGGATCGCGTGCCGGATGCGGCTGATGCAGGCAAGGGCCTACCGCCGCAATGTGTCGCTGCCAGTCGGGGTCGAGCGCGGCAAGGTATTCGCTGGCCGCTTGATAGGTATCGGGCATGCTATTTGAGCAAGCCGTTGACTTCGCCGTAGCTGAACGCCTTGAGGTCGCGGGTGTCGAGTTTGCCGCTGGCGAGGAAGCTTTTCACCAGCCCGCCCATCGCGCCGTAGAGGAATTCGGCGATTCCGGAGCCGGCGCTCAAACGCCGCACGCCGAGCGTTTGCAGTTCTTCGGGAGAGGGCAGGCAGGCGAAACCGAGGACGTTGACTGGCAGTGGCGTGCCTTTGCAGATCGCTTCGATTTCGTAAGCCGAGGTCACGCCCGCGGCGAACAGTCCATCAGCACCCGCCGCCTGATACAGCGCGGCACGGCGCAGGGTTTCGGCGACGCGATCTTCAGCCGGCACCAGGCTTTTCAGATAGACATCGGTGCGCGCATTGATGAACAGCTTGACGCCGCGCTTGTCGGCGACTTGCCGCGCCACTTCGATCTTGCGCGCGAGCAACTCCGGCGCTTGCGCGCCGTCTTCAATATTGATGCCGACCGCGCCCGCCGCAACGACCGCGTCGAGCACTTCGGCGACCCGCCCGAGGTCATCGGAATATCCGGCCTCGACGTCCACGGTTAGCGGCACGCTGATGATCCGGGCGATGGATTCCACCGTCGCCACCAGACGTTCGAGCGGTAACGTGTTGCCGTCCGGATAACCATGGGCCCAAGCCACTGCTGCGCTGCTGGTGGCAACGGCTTTGCCGCCCAGATGCTCGACCAGCCGCGCGCCGGTGGCGTCGGCGACGTTGGTCAGAATCAGCAGGCCTTGCTGGTGCAACTGGTGAAACTGCGTATCGAGCGTGCTCATTGAAATCCCTTCAGGTTGATGGAACAAATACCTCAGAAAAGCCGTTGCTGCGTGAGCTGCACCGCAGCGTTTTCCAGTCTCAGCAGAAACGCCTTGCGCGGTTGTCCGCCACCATAACCGGTCAGCGAGCCGTCCGCGCCGATCACCCGATGACAAGGCACCACGATCGACAGCCGATTGTGCCCGTTGGCCAGCCCGACCGCACGACTGGCGCCGGGCTTGCCCAAACCTGCCGCAATCGCGCCGTAGGTGCTGGTGTGCCCATAGGGGATTTGCCGCAATGCCGACCAGACTTGCCGGGCAAACTCACTGCCGGGCAAATGCAGCGGCACCGTGAACTCGCTCAGCTGGCCGGAGAAGTACGCCGCCAATTGCTGTTCGATCGCCTGCAAATGCGCGTTATGCCCCGGCGCGACCGCATAGCCGTAACGGTTCTGTAGCGCCTCGACTTCACGGGTCAGCGCCGGCCGATCAAGAAACTCCAGCAACACCAACCCTCGGCGTTCAGCCATGGCGATCATCGGCCCCAGCGGCGTGGTCAGCCGGGTGAACAGCAGCGGCTCGCTCTGTTCGGCGCGGCCCGGAGTGATGTGGAACGACTTCTGGAATGCATCGCGAAAACCGCTGAGCGATTCATAACCGGAATCGAACGCCGCATGATCAATCGACGTGCCTTGCTTGATCCCGCCCAGCGCCATGCCCAGCCGCCGGGTACGCAGCCAGGCGTGGAAGGTCATGCCGAAATGCTGTTTGAACCAGCGCCGCAGTTTCAGCGGCTCGATGCCTTCGGCGAGCAATTGCGCATCGCTCCAACGCACTTCCGGGTCGGCGTCCACGGCTTTGAGCAGGCGCTGCACCCAATCCGGCGCAATAGCGGCGGCGTCCAGCGGTTTGCAGCGCAGGCAGGCACGATAACCGGCCGACAGGCACTCATCGGCCTGCGCGAAGAACTCGACATTCTCGGGTTTCGGCTTACGCGCGGTGCAACTGGGGCGGCAGAAGATCCCGGTGGTTTTCACGGCCGTGAAGAACACGCCTTCATAGGCAGTGTCGCGTTCGAGCATGGCGCGAACCATTTCGGCGTGGGGCGGCAGGACAGCGGTTTGTATGTTCATGGCATGAGGTTAAAACCAGATTCTCGATGGCTCCACCGAAAAATCGACAATGAATTTCCGATCCCCCTGAACTACCGTGTAGGAGCTACCGCAGGCTGCGATCTTTTGGCTTTGATTTTAAAAGAACAGGATCAAAAGATCGCAGCCTGCGGCAGCTCCTTGTATCTCGACTATCGCTCCGTCAGGAGCGATAGTTCTCGACTGATCATCGAGGGAGGGACTTGGAAGCCGTGCAGCTCCTTAGGCTTTTTGCCTGTGATGTAGATCGTGCTCCTGCCCTCCACACTCACTCATATAGTTCGAACGGTATCTGGGCCCGTCTTTGGCGAGAGCCCGCATTCGCAAGGTTGGACAGAGTGCAGTGATGATCGAAAACGGATCAATGGAGAGACAGTCATGTCCAATTTCGTCGGCGTCGATATCGCTAAAAACACCTTTGATATCGCCACTCACCTGCCAAACGGTAAACACAAAACCAAAGCCAAACTGGCCAACGACCCGAAGGGTTTCAAAGAGTTTGAAGCTTGGCTGAACAAGCAGGTCGAGCCTTCGTCCCTGATCGTGATGGAAGCCACCAGCGTGTATCACCTGGAACTTGCCGAGTTTGTTTACAACAGGGGCTACCGGGTCTGTGTTGTAAATCCGTCCACGACCAGCGCTTACGCCGGCAGCGAGTTACGCCGGATCAAAACCGACAAAAGCGACGCCAAACTGATCGCTGACTTTGCTCGGGAAAAGGCTGAGAAGCTTCAACTGTGGGCGCCGGAGCCGTTGAAGTATCGCCAGCTAAAGGCGATGGTGCGGCGGTTGGACGACCTTCAGGAGATGGAGCGAATGGAGCTCAATCGACTGGATGTGTCCGACGAGAAGGTCAAAGAATCGATCAACTCTGTGCTGCGCCACATCGAAAAAGAGATCGCTGAAACGCACAAGGCGATCAAAAAACACATCGACGATGACCCGGACATGCGCCAGATGCGTGACTTGATCGTCACCATCGACGGCATCGGACAGAAAACGCTTGAACGGCTGCTGGCCGAACTGGGCGACCTGCGCAAATATGACGATCCTCGCAAACTGGTCGCTGCCGCTGGGTTGAACCCAAAGCTTCAGGACTCAGGGGTGCTCAAGGGGCGAACTGTGATTTCGAAGATCGGCTCGGCACGGGTTCGGGCTGGTCTGTACATGCCAGGCTTGGTGGCGCTGAAGCACAACGAAGCGATAATCGCCATGAAGGATCGCCTGAAGGCCAACGGCAAGGCTCCCAAGCAGATCATCTGTGCAGCGATGCGCAAGCTGCTGCATTTCGTTTACGCCGTTCTAAAATCGGGCCAACCATTTGACCCGAAATTTGCACTTGCCCGATGAGGGGCAAGACGGTATCTACAGTTTGTTGAGGTGTGTCTGATGCATCCGTTTTCGATTCGACATATTGATCACATCGTCCTGCGCGTGAAAGACCTGCAGCGCAGCATCGAATTCTACGGCCAGGTATTCGGCGCTGAAGTGGTCAAGCGCAACGAGCCGTTGGGGTTGATCCACCTGCGCGCGGGTACGTCGTTGATCGATCTGGTCGACCTGCAAGGTGAACTCGGCCGCAAGGGCGGCGGGGCGGCCGGGGCCGAGCGGCGTAATGTCGATCATTTCTGCCTGCGCATCGAGCCGTTCGATGAAGAAGCGCTGAGCGCACATTTGCACTCCTTCGGTCTGCACGTGGAAAAAGCCGCCACCCGCTTCGGCGCCGAGGGTAACGGCTTGTCGCTGTACTGCTTGGATCCGGACGGTAACCAGGTTGAACTCAAGGGGCCATCCGAGGCTTAAGCACGCTTGGCCATCAACAGCACCGAAGCTGCCGCCGACAACAGTCCCGCGCAGCAACGATTGAAAATCCGCTTGCCGCGCGGCTCGGCGAACCAGCGGCGCATGTGCAGGCCCATCCAGGCATAAGCGCTGATGGCGATCCATTCCAGCAGCAGGAACAGCACACCCAGTACCGCGAATTGTGCCGGCACCGGGCGGGCCGGATCGACGAACTGCGGCAGGAACGCGGTAAACAGGAGGATGGCTTTCGGGTTACCGGCCGCGACCAGAAATTCCTGGCGCGCCAAAGCGAAGAACCCCACCGCAGCCCCGGTTACCTGTTGCTCGGCCTCAGGATTGGCCCGCCACAGCTGCCATGCCAGATACAACAGATACGCTGCGCCGATGATCTTGATCGCGTGGAACAGCCATTCCGACGTCTGTAACACCACCGACAGACCCGCGCCGGCCAGCGCGATCATCCCGGCAAACGCCAGAATGCGTCCGATGCCGGCCGTGCAGGCGCGGCGAAAACCGTACCGGGTCGCGTTGCTGACCGACAGCAGATTATTCGGGCCGGGGGCCATGTTCAGGGCGAAGCAGGCCGGGAGAAACAGGGTGAGAGTGGCGAGATCCATAACGGCGCTCCAGAAACGATGAAGACATTTTTATCACAGCCCACGCGTCTCCAGACCCATACAGTCAGGCCGAGCTGTCGCGGTACAGCGCCCGGCCATGCTGGACAACGCGGTCGAACTTTTCGTTAATGGCGCAACTCTGAGACAGTCAGAGGGCGATGCTTTCGTCAGAAAAAGTTATCTGTCCGGTCAGAAACGGCGATTGCCGTGTAACATTTCCCCCTGTTTCAAATACCCCGTATGGCCGCAGGCGGCCCCACCAAGAGCGACATACATGCAAGCAAAGGCCCGTGAAGTTTATGTGCCACCGGTGCTGCAAGATCTGCGAGCCGGCACTGCTGAGCTGCACATCGCACTGGAAAAACGCCTTCCGTTTTTCTCCGATACGCTCGATACACCCGCTTTCGTGCGTCTGATGCAAGCGTATTACGGCTTCTATCTACCGTTGGAAAACGCGCTGATCAATAGCAGCTCAATTCCTCCCGACTTTGATCTGACGCCTCGTCTCAAGGCGCCAACCTTGCGCGCCGACCTGCAAGCATTGGGCTTGACCGCCGAGGCGCTGGGCAGCCTGCCGCAGTGCGATCATTTGCCTGTCATCGAATCTGCCGCCACCTGCCTGGGTGTCCTCTACGTACTTGAGGGGGCGACACTCGGCGGGCAAATCCTGCGCCGGGAAATCGCCAGCCGGTTGGGCCTGGAAGCCGAAAACGGCGCTGCTTTTCTCGATATCTATGGCGCCGCCACGGGACGTCGCTGGCGCGATTTCATTGAATATCTGGGCACTCGACCGATGGATGCGGGCGAGCGCGAGGCCGTGGTTGCGGCCGCACAAACCACATTCAGCTGTTTCGAGCGTTGGCTCGAAAGCCGGGAGGTACTGGCATGACTCCGCAAGACAAAGAAGCCTTTGAAGAACTGCTGGCCAACTGTGCCGACGAGCCGATTCGTTTCCCCGGCGCAATTCAGCCCCACGGTTTGCTGCTGACCCTGAGCGAGCCTGCGCTGACGATCATTCAGGTCAGCGCCAACGTTGAAACCCTGCTGGGTCGCGAGCCGGAGAGCCTGATCGGGCAGCCACTGGAGCAACTGATCGGTGCCGCCGAAGCCGCGCAAGTGCGCGAAGCCTTGCTGCAACCGGCATTGTCTGACACGCCGCCGCTGCTCTTCAGGCTCAATGGCTCGGCGTTCGAAGGCTTGCTGCACCGGCATCAGGGTGTGCTGATTCTGGAACTGGAAATCCACGTCGATAACTTTCAGCCGCGCAACGTGGCCGGCAATCAGACTCATTTGGGGCGGATGCTCCAGCGCCTGCAAGCGGCCACTACGTTACAGGCCTTGTACGACATCAGCGTCAAGGAAATCCAGGCGATGACCGGTTACGACCGGGTGCTGATCTACCGTTTCGAGGAGGAAGGGCACGGCCAGGTGATCGCCGAAGCGTCCGACCCGTCGATGGAGGTGTTCAACGGCCTGTTTTTCCCGGCGTCCGACATCCCCGAGCAGGCCCGCGAGCTGTACCGCACCAATTGGCTGCGGATCATCCCCAACGCCGACTATCAACCGGTGCCGCTGGTGCCGAAGCTGCGGCCCGATACGCAAACGCCGCTGGACTTGAGTTTCGCCACTCTGCGCAGCGTGTCGCCGATCCATTGCCAGTACATGAAGAACATGGGTGTGCTGTCGTCGATGAGCATTTCCTTGCTCAAGGGCGACAAACTCTGGGGTCTGATCAGCTGCGGCAACCGTCAGCCGCTGCACGTTCCGCATGAATTGCGTGCGGCGTGCCAGACCATCGGCCAGGTGCTGTCGCTGCAGATCAGCGCGATGGAAGCGCTGGAAATCAGCCGCCAGCGTGAAGAAAAAGTCGAGGCGCTGGCCTTGCTCAATCAAGCGATGATCGACTCGCCGCAGAATGTTTTCGATGGCCTGGCCAACCAGCCGCAAGTGCTCATGGCGCTGACCAATGCTGGCGGCATCGCGATCATCGAAGACAATCAGTTGCACCGTTACGGTAACTGCCCGGAGCCCGCGCAAATCCGCGCCCTGCACAAATGGCTGCAGGACAGCGGCGAGCCGGTTTTCGCCAGTCATCACCTGGCCAGCGTCTATCCGCCCGCCGAGCACTATCAGCAAGTGGCCAGTGGCGTGCTTGCCATGAGCCTGCCGAAACCGGTGGACAACGGCGTGCTGTGGTTCCGCCCCGAGGTCAAAGAAAACATCAATTGGAGCGGCGATCCACGCAAGCCACTGGACCTGGAAAACTCCGACGCCGGCCTGCGTCTGCGCCCGCGCACCTCGTTCGAAATCTGGAAGGTCGAGATGGCCGGGATTTCCACCAAGTGGAGCCACGGCGACCTGTTCGCCGCCAACGATCTGCGCCGCTCGGCACTGGAAAATGACCTGGCTCGGCAGGTGCGTCGCGAGCAGGAAGCGGTGCGCGCCCGTGATGAACTGGTGGCGGTGGTCTCGCATGACCTGCGCAACCCGATGACCGTCATCTCGATGCTCTGCGGCATGATGCAGAAGGCTTTCAGTTCTGATGGCCCGCACACCTCGCGGCGTATCTCCACGGCTATCGACACCATGCAACAAGCCGCCGGGCGCATGAACACGCTGCTGGAAGATCTGCTCGACACCTCGAAAATCGATGCCGGGCGCTACGTCATCACCCCGCAGAAACTCGATGTCGGGCAGATGTTCGAAGAGGCGCAGACATTGCTCACGCCGCTGGCGCTGGACAAGGACATCAGTATTTCCTTCGAGGCCGATCCTGACCTGCGTATTCACGCCGACCCGGAGCGGTTGTTTCAGGTGCTGTCGAATCTGGTCGGTAACGCGATCAAGTTCACCCCGCGCCTTGGCACGGTGGGCGTGCATGCCCATTCGGTTGGCGATGAAATCGTCTTCACCGTGCGAGACAGCGGCGAAGGCATTCCCAAGGAAAATCTGCCGCACGTATTCGACCGTTACTGGACAGTAAAAGAAGGCAACCCGAACGGCACCGGCCTCGGTTTGTACATCACCCAAGGCATCGTCGAAGCCCACGGCGGGCGGATCGTTGCCGAGAGCGAGCCGGGGCGCGGCAGCGAGTTCCGCTTCACCGTGCCACGCCTCGACTGACCCCCCTGTAGGAGCTGCCGCAGGCTGCGATCTTTTGATGTTGTTTTTCAGAGACAAGAGCAAAAGATCGCAGCCCTGCGGCAGCTCCTGCATAGGGGTGTTTTGTTCAATACCGTAGGCGGGGTGCTCGTTACTGTGGGCACCTTGTTCCTTGGGTTGAAGCGGGTGTGCGATGAGTCTGATTGTTTCGATGGCGGCGTTTGCGTTGGCGGCGTCGATCACGCCGGGGCCGGTGAATATCGTGGCGTTGAGTTCGGGGGCGCAGTTCGGTTTTCGGGCCAGCCAGCGGCATGTCGCCGGAGCGACATTGGGGTTTGTGCTGTTGTTGGTGTTGATGGGCCTCGGCCTGCATGAGGTTCTGCAGCTCTGGCCGTTCATGACGCGGGTGGTGCAACTGGCTGGGGTGGCGTTTCTGCTGTTCATGGCCTGGAAACTGGCTACCGATAACGGCCAATTGAACGCCAGGGATTGCGCACGGGCGCCGTCGATGCTTTATGGCGCGGTGATGCAGTGGCTCAACCCCAAAGCCTGGCTGGCCTGTGTGGCGGGAATGGGCGCGTTTGTGGCGGATGGCGAGGCGCGGCTGGTCTGGCAGTTTGCGGCGGTGTATCTGGTGATTTGCTATGTGTCGGTCGGCTGTTGGGTGTATGCCGGGACGTTTTTGCGTGGGTATTTGAGCAACGCGGCGGGGATGCGTTTGTTCAATCGCAGCATGGCGTTTTTGCTGGCGGTGTGTGCGGCGTACTTGTTGGCGACCTAGAAAGCATTGCCCTGACGCTTCGTGCCGCGACCTCTGGCGGCACGAAGCGCTTTCATCTCCTCACAAGATCAACCTCAAAATATTCCGTTCAACACGCGAAATGCCTGCGGCGTCATAGGCGTGAAATTGTTGTTACGCAGTTGGCTGATTGCATACATCGCACTCGCCGTACGGCCGTTACCGTCGCCAAATCCCTGAAAACCCACGATCGCTGCAAGCAAGTGTTTGTCAAAGTGTTGGTGGGTGGTGTCGAGTGTTTTCAGATGCTGTCCAAGCAGCGAGAAACCGGTGACGCTGCTGCCGTACTTGCCATCCGAGCCGGCGTCGCGAATCACCCCACTGGCCGAAGGAACCAGGCGTCGGTGTACTTCGGTGATGACGGCCGGATCAGTCAGTGACTTGCTGTTGCCCGTGTATTCGCGCAACACGGCGAGGATGTTGTCGAAATCGTTTCCTTTCGAGGATGAGCCATTGAGCATCCACGCGGCGGCTCTCTTTGAATGTTCAGTGTGACCCTGGAAATTGAACGCCGCTTCGGGCATGACATCAGTGTAAGGGGCTTTGTCGAGATCAGTTTTCAGCACGTTCTGCTGGTAGTCGGTCATGTACGTGGCTTTTTTAATCTCAATCCGCGCAACATCGTCGAGGGTTTCAGCGTAGTCCTTCGCCGTATAGAAATTGTCGCCATGACGAAAACCTAAAGACTGCATGTAAGAGCGCAACATACTCTCCGCCGCGTCTGCGCCGATCAGTGATTGCAGCTTTGTAAACGACGGGTAATGCAGAGACGCCTCTCGCACGGCATTTTCGAACAAATGGTCGAGTTCAATTGAGCTCATCCCTTTGGGCAAGGCACTGCTCTTGTCACTCAAACGCGTGAGAACATGCTGAAGGGTCTCGATGCTGTCGTCCTTGAACAGTGCGCGGGCATGCGCCACGGTATCGAGCGACATGCGAATCCGTGAAGCAGAGCCAGTGTGGTCGATCGCTTTGACCAGGTCATAGCTGTAAGCGCCGGTCAAAAGGCGCAGTTGCTCGCGTGTGGCATGCGGGATAGCCGAGGCATGTGTACCGAGCTTTTTCAGGCTGCGCCCAATCAGCCTGCCACCGCCCTGCAACAGTTTCGGCAATCCATCCAGCGGATTGAACAGGTTCAGAATCGTCACCGCGATCACTTTGGAGCCGTTAAGCAGGCGGGCGGCGGTGGTCGTAGCCTTGACCGCTGTACCGGCGATTTTCAACGGCACGGCGGCAACAACGGCAGCGACACCGACCACGTCCATGACACAGCCACTGATGGCTTTGATCTGCCTGGAACTGTCGCCGGAGGACAGTTCTTCGACACATTCCTTGAAAGGGATAATCACGTTGAGCAGGGTGTTGAAAATGGTCTCGGTGGTTGCAATGGCTTTTTCTCGCTGAGTCTGGTCAAAACCCATTTGCCAGAGTTCGGCCACCGTGAACGCAGGTATTTCCTTCGCAATCAGGGTGCTGATGGCTTGCTTGCGGCTGGAACGGAAGAAGCGGTTCGGCGTGCTTGCGCCGTCAGTGTCTTGCCAGGACTCTTGGAACTCCCCGACTTTGCGTATGAATGCCTTGGAATGTGTGTCGCGAGGCTCGCTGTTGCTGAGGTAGGCCTTGACGTCTATCGGCAGACGGTCAAATTTTTCTCGGCTGGTGAAGTCTGTCGGCTTGTCCAATCCATCGGGTTTGACCAGGCCGGTGAATGCGCTCGTCAGTTTCTCGTTGAACCGGCATTGCGACTTGAGCGGGAACAATTCATAGCAGCGAATTTCCGAGTGGATCACCGCACAGATGATAATGCCGAATCGTCCGGTATCGCCGGGAATCGCCGAGCGCTCGGGTGTAATGCCTCCGAATATAGGCAGTCTTGCGAAGTCCGTCCAGGTAGACTGCTGAACGCAATAAATAGCCAAATGAGCGTTTTCAATAAAGCCACGGTCGCGAGGGCGCAGTTGAGAAAATGCAACATTGATATTGCACTCCATCGCCGCCTGCATGCGCATGGAGAAACTGTTGATGGCCTCTTCGTATAAATCGTTGGCGGGATACAGTCTCAGCAGGTTAGGGAAAGATTCATAAATACTGCGACCCTTGATTCGATTCCAGTCTTCGCTATTCAGCTCGTCGCCCATGTACAGATCAACTACCGACACCTTTCTGCCGTTACCGCCGCCTGTGCCACGGTGCTTGACCAGCAATTCGTCAGGGTCGCAGCCGGGAACTTCCTTACGCATTTCCTCCAGGGCCAGAGGCTTGCGATGGGGCAGTTTGCGGCGAAGTTGAGAGGAGGCCTGCAATATCTGATCAACGTAACGCTGGTATTCGGCAGATGCTTTTTGAGCGGTGTCTTCACTCAGGCTGCCGTCCGCTTCCCGCGTGACAAGTTTGTTCATCAAGGCCCAGGTCATGATCGGGTCAACGGCGATCTGCGCATAAACAGCTTCAAGTTCCGGCGTCAGCTTCGATAACTGTGCAAAACCCAGCAGATGCTCATAAGTCATAGCCCGCGAAACACCCGGCGAAATGGCTTCGGCAAAATGCACCGCCTGGCTGAAAATGACCCAGCCAGGGGTGGCGATTTTCAGTTGGGCCGGGGCATCGGTCACCAGGTATTCCGGGGCCATCCCGCCCAGCACCAACTCTGCCACCAGCGGTGCAATCACCTTGTTCAGCCCGCGTTGGTTGATCAGGTGCTCTTCCAGTTCGCGGCGCACCGTAGCCGGAGCATTGAGCATATGGCGCGATGAATATAGATCGTAGCCTGCGAACGAGGTGGCGGTGATATCTGCGTCGGCATCAAGGTCAAGCAGGATCGCGGCAATGATCAGCTGTTCGACAAACTCGGGCGAAGCTGGCGCGTCGGTCGTTTCTTTAAACCAGTCAAGAGCCTCGATGTATTCGTGGGCCTGTTCAGACGTCCTGAACATATCGTCGATCAGCCGCTTCAACCGATACCCCGGGCTGTCCGACAAACCATCGGGTGAGCCACTTTCAATCACAAGAGAAGCGCCATATTCCTCGATCAGAGGTATTTCATTAGCGGTGGCCCGTTCGTTTATCTGGCGGATGATCGCTCGGTTTTCTTTATTCAGTTGGAAGGGCGACTCTTCTGGGGCATTGAGCAACTGCCAGTAGTTTGCATAACGGGGAGGCTCTGGCAGTGTGGAGAAGTTAAGTAAGTCGATCAGTTCATTGCTGGTTTCTTCCGAAACCGGAAGTGGCAATTTGTTGAACCTCAACCATTGGTCCACGGTGATCGACTGACCCGAACTGATCAGTCCACCTGTCGATTTGGCACTGTTTGCCAATAGTTTCAGATCTTCACTAAAGCCTGCAACATTGACGACCGCCTCAGTGATCTCGGTCCGAGTAAAAAAACCGGTAGCGTTCCAGCTCTGCGGATCAGCCACGCCGGGCTGTGCGCTGACATTCTCGTGGGTGTAGAACATACGTGCCTGTTCATCAACCTGAAAGACGACATTAAGCGCGATGGATTGGGCTCGGCGAATCTCCAGGAACGCCGGGTGCTTGATCATGTTGATCAACAGCAGCGCCGCCGGTCGGTGCAATTGATCGAAACTTGAGCCAGGAGTGCGGGTTACCGACAGGCGATCCCTTGCCCATTCGATTGTATTTCTTACAAACTCATCTTTCAGAAAGTTTGACAGGGCTTTGCTGACAGATTGTTTTTGAAGTTTATCTTCATGCGTCGAAAAATGAGCATAAGGCTGCTGCATCTATGAATCTCCATATTCTGATTAGTTTGGCAGACATTGCGCGAATGTCAGGTGATATTTATCGAGGGCTTTCGCGCCATTGGTGTGCTTGTGCGGGCAGGGTATTAATCGAGTTGGTTAAAGTCACGGCACTTGTTGATTGCAATTGTTTCTATTGCGCGCGCGAGTGGGAAGTGAGTGTGGGCAGGGAAGAATAGGCGGCTTATTGAATTGCTTTTAGTGAAACAAGTTGAATTTAATATGGCTTATGGAATGAGTTGGTTTAACCCCGATATTGCCCCGGGGTTGCCGCCAGATGTTGTTTGAACGCACGCTGAAAGTGCGCCTGATCGGCGAAGCCGGCCGCCAGCGCCACGTCGGCAATCAACTGCCCATGGCGCAGGCGTTCGCGGGCGAACTGGATGCGCTGGTTAACCAGAAAGGCATGCGGGGTCATGCCGTAATGCTGTTTGAAGGCGCGGATCAGATACGACGGTGACAGTTGCGCCGCAGTGCAGATGTCGTCGAGGCTGAGCAGATCGGTGCAATGTTCACGAATGTAATCGGCGGCGCGTTCGAGCTTGAAGTTCGGCTCGCGCAACGGCTGATCGCCCGGGTTGAGGCGCAGTTGCAGATCGCTGAAAAACTCCACCGCCGTGCTCTGTTTACGCAGCACATCCTGTTGATCGTCAACCAGAACGTCATAAAGCGCGATCAGTTCGCGAAAAAGCCCGACGTCCTGCAAATGCGTGGCTGAAAACCGCCGAAACTGCACATCCTCGGTAAACCCGGATTGATGCTGCAAATCCGTCAGCCAGGGCGTCTCGACGTACAACATCACGTATGACCACGGCTGGTCATCAATCGGATTACAGGCGTGCACATCACCGGGATTCATCAGCACCACCGTGCCCGCCGCGACCTCGAATTGCGCCTGCTCGTGGACGTAAGTACTGCGCCCGGAAGTGATCGCACCGATCGAGAAGTGCGCATGTGAGTGCCGGGCATAACAGACTTCGCGGCCATCGGCGATGGCTCGGGCTTCGATGAAGGGCAGGGCGTCGTCGCGCCAGAAACGCGGGGCTGTTTCAGGGTTTTTGGCGGTGGTGTGCTTCATTGTTGTTATTCCCGGCAGGCCAGGGCCCGAGTGTATTAGCTCTGGCCGGCAAAGGCCCGTTCCAGTTCGGCAATGTCTGGTTTTTTCATCTGGAACATCGCCTGCATCGCCCGCTGCGACTTGCTGGTGTCGGCATCCAGCATCATCTGCATGAACGCTGTTGGCACGATCTGCCACGACACGCCGAATTTGTCCTTGAGCCAACCGCATTGCTGCGCCTCGACCGGGCCACCGGCAGAAAGATTGCCCCAGAAGTGGTCGACTTCTTCCTGGTTCTGGCAATTGATCTGAAACGAGATCGCCTCGTTGAACTCGAGCATCGGCCCACCGTTGAGCCCGGTAAACGTCTGGCCGTCGAGTTCGAAACTGACGGTCATCACCGCACCTTCCGGCTTGCCGTGAAACTCCTGGCCGACCTTGCTGTAGTGGGTCAGGCCGGTGATTTTTGCGTGATCGAAGATCGAGCAGTAGAACTTCGCCGCCGCTTCGGCCTGATCGTCGAACCACAGGCAGGGCGTGAGTTTCTGAAAGCGTTGCATGGCAGTCATCCTCGGCAGGTTAGACACGCTGGACTATCAGCGTAGACAGTCCTTGGTCGACTGGCAGCGCCGTAGATCGACAAGTGCGCGCACATTCGATTGCCAATAGACTTGCCGCCCCGATTTTGCCGCAAGCACGCTGCGCATCACGGTTGCCCCACGTTCACTTGTTCGCCTGCCTGTTCGCCACGGCCTCGGCCAGCGCCGCGCCGTTGAGCTGTCAGTTGCTATGAACAAGGTTTCCAGTGCAGTACCTGAAGCAACCGTAAATCGGCGGCAACCTCAGAAATCCCAACGCGTGGTCAATTGCAGGCTGCGCGGTTCGCCATAGAACCCGGTGCCGAAGTTGCCGAGGCCGGTGTAGTAGGGCTTGTCGAAGAGGTTTTTCGCGTTGAGCGTGGTGCTCAGGTGGTCGTTGAAGCGGTAACGCGCCATTGCGTCGACCAAGTAATAACTGTCCTGAGTGATGCGCACGTTCTGGCCCGCGGCGGGCTGGAACACGTTGCCGAAAAATTCACTTTGCCAACTGACGCCGCCGCCCAATGTCAGATTCTGCCAAGCGCCGGGCAGGCGATAGCTGCTGAACAGCCGCACCAACTGCTCAGGCGCAGTGGTCTGCAGGATTGAGGCGTACACCGGATCACCACGAGCATCGCGCGTGTGGTTGTAGGCGTAGCCGGCGGAGAGATTCCAGCCTTCAGCGACTTCACCGGCCAGTTCGAACTCAAAGCCTTTGGTCGTTGCCCCCTGAACGGCGCGGTACACCGCCGCGTTGTCAAAGCCGCTGACTTGTTCGGCGACGTTGTCCTGTTCGATGCGGAACACGGCAAAACTGGCGTTGAGCCGACCGCCGAAGTATTCGGCTTTTATCCCCGCTTCATAGCTGTCGCCTTGCACCGGATCGAGTACTTGGCGCGAGGCGTCCTTGCTCAGTTGTGGCTGATAGATGTGTGTGTAACTGGTGTACAGCGAGTACGTGTCGTCGAGGTCGTAGACCGCGCCCGCGTATGGCGTGACTACACCGGTCTGGCGGTAGCCGTCGCGGACGTTGACGGTGTCTGGATCGCGATAGTCGAGGTGGTCGCTGGCGCTGAAATCGCTGACACGTGCGCCGAGTATCAACGCCAGATCGTCGCTGGCCTTGAAGCGGGTCGAGAGGTACGCGCCGGTCTGGCGCTGACGGATGGCGTCGGTGCCGACCTGCGGGATGTCGGGTTTGGCGAACTCACCGTGCCAGTCAAAAATGCTGTCATCCAGCGCCGGATAAACCGAGCCGTACACCGGGTTGTCCTGGCGGGTGTTCATCAACATGAAACCGACGATCAACTGATGTTCGCGACCGAACAGGCTGAACGGCCCGCCGAGGTTGAGATCGACATTGTCCTGCACTTCGTCGCCCTTGAATTTGCCCATGTACAGGAACATGCCGTCGCCGGTCACAGGATCCGGGTTGCCGCCACTCGCGGAGCCGAGCAGGGTGTCGTGCTCGCGGTGTTTGCGGTCGTAGCTGAGCTTCAGCGTCCAGTCGTTCTGCAGGTGCCGGGTGACGGCGGCGAACAGCGTCTGGTTGCTGAAATCCCTGCGGCTCCAATCAGTGGCCGGGTTGAACGAGCGGGAGAAGTTCGTCCGCGCGCCGTCGCTGTAGAACATCGGGAACCCGGTCCAGCTGGCGCCGCGCGAACGAGTATTCTGCTGATCAAAACCAAGGGTCAGCAGGGTCTCCGGGCTCAGGTCGGCTTCGACGATGGCGTAGGCGATGTCCTTGCTGTTCTGGTAATGATCGGCGTGGGCGCTGCGTTCCTGATGGACGCCAACGAAGCGCGCGCGCAGGTTGCCGCTCGCGGTTAACGGGCCGGAGACGTCGGCCTCACTGCGGTAGTTGTCCCAAGAACCGACGCTGCCGCTCAGCGAAGCTTTGAACGCAGGAGTAGGGCGTTTACGGATCAGGTTGACCGTGGCAGAAGGATCGCCTGAACCGGTCATCAGGCCTGTTGCACCTTTGATGATTTCGACCCGGTCGAACGTCGCCATGTCGGTGCTGGTGGTGCCGTAATCGTAGACGCCGTCGTAGTCGGTATTGACCCCGTCGTACTGGAAATTGGTGATCGGCGCGCCACGGCTGGAAAACTCCCAGCGCTCGCTGTCGTAGTTCTGCACGCTGATGCCCGGCGCGCGGCGTAGCACATCGGCGATGCCAGTCGCGCCTTGATCGTCGAGTTGCTGACGAGTGATCACGGTGACCGATTGCGGGGTTTCGCGCAGGGACAGCGGCAGGCCAGTGGCCGACGAAATTTGCCCGGTGGTGTAGGCATGGGTGTCTTCGGTGAGGGCTCCGAGGGTTTTGCTGTTGATGGTGGTGGCGTCCAGTTGCAGCGGTTCTTCAGAGGCCTTGGTCCGCAGGACATAGCCGCCACCGGTTTGCGGCTGAGCTTGCAAGCCGCTGCCCTTGAGCAGAATTTGCAGGGCTTGTTGCGCGGTGTAATCGCCGTTCAGTCCGGGGCTGTGCTTGTCTGCGGCAAGATCGTTGTGACCGGCGATGAACACGCCGCTTTGTTCGGCGAAACGGTTGAGCGCTGAAACCAGTGAGCCCGCAGCGACCGAATAATGCTGTTTCTGCGCCTCTGCTTGCGCAATCGAGGCGCACAGTCCCGACACGGCAAATGCCAAGGCCAGAGCAAAACGGGGGCGAACTAGAGTGGAGCGCAACATGCAGTTTTCCGGTGGCGATCAACGAAGTGGGGGTTGCTCAGGGTTAACCGAATGAACGCGCCCAAAGGGAACCGCCAGGTAAAAAAAACCTCAGGCTTTCGGCCCGACGCTGACCCACCAGTTGAAAGTCTTGTCGACGCGGATCGGCAATGCCGCTTCCAGCAGGCGCAAGGCTTGATCGGTGTCCTTGAGGGGGAACGAACCCATCACCGGCAAATTGGCCACGGCCGGATCGCAATGCAGATGCCCTGGGCGATAACGGCTGAGTTCTTCGATCAGTTCGCCCAGCGGCAGGTTATCCGCCAGCAGCAGGCCCTGGCGCCAGGCCTCGCGTGACGGGCTGGCCGCGGTGACTGTGCCCAATCGAGCCATGCCGAACGCCAATTGCTGGCCAGCCTGAACCACTTGCGTCTGACCTTGCTGGTTGCGTACCTCGACCGCGCCTTCATACACATTGAGCAGGGTGTTGCGGTCGTTCTGGCGGACGCTGAAGCGCGTGCCCAATGCGCGCATCCGGCCCTGTTCAGTGTCCACCAGGAAAGTCCTGTGTGGATCCTTGGCGGTGTCGATCAGCACTTCGCCAGCACGAAGCAGCAACAAACGACGCGTTGTGTCGAAACGCACATTCAGCGTGCTCAACGCGTTGAGCCAGATCCGGCTGCCATCGCTGAGTGTCGTTTCGCGGGTTTCGCCAGTGCCGGTCGACAGGTCGGCACTGAGCCGCTCGATTAGCGGTGTGCTGCGCCATGCGGCCAGACCGGTGAGCCCGGTCGCCGCAACAATCAGCAAGCCCTTGAGTGACTGTCGACGACTGATCGAGGAGCGGCTGCTGGTACGCAAGGCGTGGCTGATGGCGTGAGTTTCGCCGTCGCCTTGCAGCGGCGCGAACCGCTGGCCGACGCGTTCGACGTAGCTCCAGGCCGCCTGATGCTCTGGGCTCTGGGCCAGCCATGCTTGCCAGCGCAGGTGTTCCTGATCGGCGACCGGCGCGTCGTGCAATTGCACGTACCAGTGCGCCGCCTGCTCAAGGCTGGCGTGGCTGAGTTTGTTCATGGCGTTACTCAATCAGCAGGCCGTCGAGTTCGGCCTCAAGAATCGCGCAATGCATCATCGCTTGGGCGAGGTATTTTTTGATCATCCGTTCGCTGACGCCGATCTGTTCCGCGATTAACCGGTAAGGCATGCCGTGCAACTGAGCGAGGATGAACGCTTCGCTGACCCGCTGTGGCAGACGCTGGAGCATGGCGTCCACTTCGTGCAGGGTTTCGATGATGATCGCTTGCTGTTCGGGCGAGGGCTGCAAGGCTGGTGGGCGGTTGGCGAGGGTGTCCAGCCAGGTCTGTTCCAGTTGCCGACGGCGCCAGTGATCGACACACAAACCCCGGGCGATGGTCGCCAGATACGAGCGTTCATGGACTTCGCCATTGAACGATTGCGGGCGTTTGAGCACGCGGATGAAGGTGTCGTGGGCGAGGTCGGCGGCATCCATCGCATTGCTCAGGCGCCGACGCAATAGCTCGTGCAGCCAGCGGTGGTGGCTGAGGTAGAGATTCTGCACAAGTGAGGTGTAGGCAACCGTCATCAGAGCAAGCGTCCAGAGCGACCTTTTACCGGTCTAAATAAGAATGGGTCGCGATTAAATCAAAAGGGCAGATAGTGTGCAAATGATATTGGTTTGCTTTTAGGCCGCGGGGTCTGGATTTTTTGTGAGATGTAGTCGTAATGACCTTGTGGTGAGTCATTTTGACTTTTTATTTGCCGTGTCAAATTGACTCGTGTTGGCTCAGGTATTTGATTTTATTGGACTAAAAATCTGGCACGGGATTTGAACTGGTTAGCGTATCCATCGAACCGCTCAGGAGTACGCAACCATGTTCACTGTCTTCGAAAGCCCACTGAACGTTCTGCACCTGTCGAATAAAATCCTCGTCGCTGGCCTGGTCATGCTGCTGTCCGGCATCTACGGCGCCTACTTCTACAACGGCCACATGCCGATTGCCCTGTTGGTGGCCATGCATGCGCTGACCATCCTCGGCCCGACCCTGCTCAAAATCGGCTACGTCATGCGCCTGCTGGCGCAATACCGCCTGCGCGGCCCACGCCTGATCCCACAAACCGCCTGACCCTTGTAGGAGCAAAGCTTGCTCGCGAAATCGTCGGCGCAGCTTGGATAGTTGTTACCTGACACACCGCCTTCACGAGCAAGCTCAGCTCCTACAATGTCCGGTGGTATATCCAAAATCCAAGGTCAACCCAAATCCCTTGTAGGAGCCGAGCTTGCTCGCGATGGCGTCGGCACAGCTTGCAGGGTTGTTACCTGACACACCGCCTTCGCGAGCAAGCTCAGCTCCCACAATGTCCGGTGGTATATCCAAAATCCAAGGTCAACCCAAATCCCTTGTAGGAGCCGAGCTTGCTCGCGATGGCGTCGGCACAGCTTGCAGGGTTGTTGCCTGACACTCCGCCTTCGCGAGCAAGCTCAGTTCCTACAATGTCCGGTGGTATATCCAAAATCCAAGGTCAACCCAAATCCCTTGTAGGAGCCGAGCTTGCTCGCGATGGCCTCGACACAGCTTGCAGGGTTGTTGCCTGACGCACCGCTTTCGCGAGCAAGCTCAGCTCCTACAACGCTTGGTGGTGTTGCCAGAATCTGTGGTCAACCCAATTCCCTTGTAGGAGCCGAGCTTGCTCGCGATGGCGTCGGCACAGCCTGCAGGATTGTTGCCTGACGCACCGCTTTCGCGAGCAAGCTCAGCTCCTACAACGCTTGGTGGTGTTGCCGGAATCTGTGGTCAACCCAAATCCCTTGTAGGAGCCGAGCTTGCTCGCGATGGCGTCGGCACAGCTTGCAGGGTTGTTACCTGACACACCGCCTTCGCGAGCAAGCTCAGCTCCTACAACGCTTGGTGGTGTTGCCGGAATCTGTGGTCAACCCAAATCCCTTGTAGGAGCCGAGCTTGCTCGCGATGACGTCGGCACAGCTTGCAGGGTTGTTGCCTGACACACCGCTTTCGCGAGCAAGCTGTGCTCCTACAACGTTTGGTGGTGATTCTGGGGATTCAGCGTCGTTCTGCCACCAGCAGCAATGATTGCGGCATTGGGCTTTGTGGGTGTTGTGGTTCCTGCATGCTGACCAGACGGAAGCCGGCCATGTCCAATGCATTGAACCAGCTCGACAACGTGCGGAAATACCATGGCATCGGTTGCCACTGGCCTTTGAACCCGGAGAAAGATTCTTCGCGCCAGCCGTCCTGGTAATCGCCTGCCGCTGCTGCCCACGGATGCAATGTCTGAATCACCAGCGCACCACCGGGAACCAGCAGCAAATTTATCGCGGCCAGCAGAGGAATAATGTCCTGATGCAGCAGCGAGAAATTCGCGCAGATCAAATCGTAGTCACAGCCGATATCAACCTTCGCTTCGATCAGCGCATCGTAGTCGGCGACATGGACTGTTGGAGAACCGGCCAAACGCGCCGCTTCAACCAGCGTCGCATCACCATCCACGCCCACCGCCGCCATCCCCAGGTCCGCCAGTGCCCGCAACAACCAGCCTTCGCCGCACCCGAGATCAAGCACACGTTCCGGCTGACGCCCCATGATTGCCAGCAGAATCGCCTGATTGGTCACCTGTTGACGGCTTTCGATGCCGCCGCTGCGGATCACTTCGATCCAGGCATCGGCATTGTCGTGCCAACTTTGTAAAAGGCTCGATTCTGGGGAGGGCATGGCAGGGTCCGCACTTTTGAAAACCCGCAGTATGGAATCAAAAGATTGCAGCCGTAACGATTTGTGTAATTTAAACGTGCGCATTTATTTACGTTTAAATGCAGGAAATGCCGGACAGCTAGAGCTACCGGTTTTGCTTGTGTCAGTAAATCTATCTCTTTACCCATCACTCGACCTGTCGAGGCCGTCAGATTCAAGCACCTTTATGGACTACACATTTTGGTGCCGTGACCTACAAATCCGCCAGAATCTGCCGACTTGCCGGGCTTGAAGCAAGGTTCTATTGTTTGCCGGTCAAAACTTAATCACTTAAGCTGGTCAGAATGAATACATACCCTTCGGAGGCTCCGATGGCCACCACTCGAAAGACCGACAAGCCAAACAAAAAGGAAGTTCGCGATGAACTGACATTCCTCGATGTTCGGCAAGCCGCGCGTGATGGGCAGAAAGTGTTCGATAAATTTGTGATCACTGGCAGGCTACCTATTACAAAGTAGGCCTGAATGCCGGCTATCAAGGTCTCTGCGCTTTTTGAACAATTAAGTAACTGGCAAAATTTCGCTGCACACTTTTATAACTACAAGGTCTGCGACGAACTACCCGCGGTTTTCGGGCGCGACGAACGACTCGATCTGACCGATATGCACCATATCCACCTTGCCAGTACTCAGACACTGCAGGCTCGATGGGGAAAAATCAGTCGTCAGTATCACCGCACAGCCTTGGTTGGTGATGCTGAAAATGATTTTTGGCTGATCTACGCCTATGACGCTTTTCGGGATGAATATCTTTTACTGACAGTCACTGGTCCGGATGCTCATAACCGGAGTGAGTGGGGTTCATTTTTACGCACTGTGCATTGCGATATCGTGGAGCCTTGGACGCTGGGCAGGATTACCTTTCCCGATCTGGACAGTCTGTTATGAGAGGACAAGCAGGAGGAGGTGCACCATGAATCCACTCGCCGGCGGCTGCCTGTGCGGCAACGTCCGTTTCGAAGTCCTCGGCCAACCTTACCGCGTCGGCATCTGCCACTGCCTCGACTGCCGCAAACGCCACGGCGCGCTGTTCCATACCTCGGCCATATTCTCTGAGGGCGCACTAACGGTCAGCGGCGAAACCCGCGACTACAACGGCCGATTTTTCTGCCCACGCTGTGGTTCACCGGTGTTTACGCGCTCGGCAGACGAAGTTGAAGTCAACGTTGGATCGCTGGATGAGCCGGACCAGTTCAAGCCCACTTATGAACTCTGGACGATTCGCCGTGAGGCTTGGTTGCCGGCGTTTCCGCTGGCCCGCCACTACGAACTTGATCGCGAAAGCACGGCGCGCACCGAAGAATAATTGCAACCCTCAGCCGACCTTTGTGGGATCACCGTTAGCCTGCTAGCGATTGGGCTAGTTCAGCCAACACCTTCTTTGGCTGACCCGCCGCCATCGCCAGCAGGCTGGCTCCTACAAGGGATGGTGTGGATCACAGAATTGGGGGTTGGCACAAAACACTGTGGGAGCTGGCTTGCCAGCGATAGCGGTAGGTCAGGCAACAATGATGTTGAATGCGCCGCCGCCTCCGCTGGCAAGCCAGCTCCCACAGGGACTGAGGTGGGGTGAGGATTTTTTGGTGTGACACATAGTTAGTGTGGGAGCCAGCAGGCTGGCTGCCACAGAGGTCAGTGTCAGGCGCCGGTACATTTCACCCGCGAATGAAGGCCAGCAGATCAGCGTTGATGGTGGGCGCCTCCGTTGTCGGCATCCCGTGCGGAAACCCTGGATACGATTTCAACGTGCCATTGGGCAGCAACTTCGCCGACAACGGCCCCGAGTTCGCGTACGGCACAATCTGATCATCCTCGCCATGCATCACCAACACCGGCACGGTGACCTTCTTCAGATCCTCAGTAAAATCTGTCTGCGAAAACGCCACGATCCCGTCGTAATGGGCTTTTGCGCCGCCAATCATGCCCTGACGCCACCAGTTGGCAATGATTCCCTCCGAAGGCGTGGCCCCCGGCCGGTTGTAGCCATAAAAAGGCCCCGTCGGAATATCCCGATAAAACTGTGCGCGATTCGCCGCCAAATTCGCCTGAAATTCGTCGAACACAGACTTTGGCAGCCCACCCGGATTGCTCTCGGTCTGCACCATCAGCGGCGGCACCGCGCTGATCAGCACGCCTTTGGCCACATTGTCCTGGCCATGCCGGGCAATGTAATGAATGACTTCACCGCCGCCGGTCGAGTGGCCGACGTGCACGACATTCTTCACACCGAGATGATTGACCACCGCCAGCGCATCATCGGCGTAGTGATCCATATCGTGGCCATCCCAGACCTGACTCGAACGCCCATGCCCACGTCGATCATGGGCAATCACCCGAAAGCCTTGCCCCAGAAAGAACAGCATCTGCGCGTCCCAGTCGTCTGAACTCAGCGGCCAGCCGTGGTGGAAGTGGATCACCGGCGCGTCTTTCGGGCCCCAATCCTTGTAGAAGATTTCGACGCCATCTTTGGTGGTGACAAATCCCATGTTCGCTACTCCAGATCAGTAATGAATAACCCGCGCGGTGTTCGCGGACCGGTGTCGCTGTTGACGAGAGTTCTACTGCGCTGGCTCGGTGAGAGCCGTTATCAACTGTAGGATTAAAGTCGACATCTGCATGACCGGTGGTCGCACCGTCTGGCTTCAGGCGCAAATTAGGCTTTGCTGAAAGGGATAAGCCGAGGCGCGCGTAGGCTTTTGCAGCCACAGCGACGCCCCTTCAGAACACCGTGAGTCTGAGGAAATCCCCCGATGCTGACCTTGAATATCAATGGCAAGGATCAGGAGCTCGATGTCCCCGCGGACATGCCGTTGCTCTGGGTTCTGCGCGATGTCGCGCACCTGACCGGTACCAAATTTGGTTGTGGCATGGCCCAGTGCGGCGCCTGCACCGTGCACGTTGACGGCGCGCCTTTACGTGCCTGCATCACGCCCGCGACCGCCGTAGCCCATGGCCAGAAAATCCTCACCATCGAAGGCCTGTCCACCGACGGTTCGCACCCGGTGCAGCAAGCCTGGGCCGAACTCGACGTGGTGCAGTGCGGTTACTGCCAGTCGGGACAGATCATGTCTGCCGCTGCATTGCTGGCGAAAATCCCCAAACCCACCGACAGCGATATCGATCAGGCGCTCTCCGGCAACATCTGCCGCTGCGGCACCTATCCGCGGATCCGCGCAGCGGTAAAGCGTGCATCCGAAATCGGCTGATTCAATCTGTGGGAGATAGCTGATGAACAGTCCAGTATCGCGTCGGGGTTTTCTCAAGGGCAGTGCCGTGTTGGGCGGCGGGTTGGTGGTGGCGTTTGTCGTCCCTCGCGGACATAAATTTGCCTATGCCGCCGAAAACGAAGGCAAAGTCTTTGCGCCGAATGCTTTTTTGCGCATAGCGGCGGACAACAGCGTCACCGTGCTGCTCGGCCATTCCGAAATGGGGCAGGGCATATGGACTGGCCTGACCATGTTGATTGCCGAGGAGCTGGACGCTGACTGGTCGAAAATCCGTGTTGAACACTCGCCCGCATCAGCGGCGGATTACGGCATGCCGGGGTTTGGCGGCATGCAGATTACCGGCGGCTCGACGTCGACCTGGATGGAGTTTGATCGCTATCGCCTGGCGGGCGCGACGGCGCGGCAGATGCTGGTCGAGGCGGCAGCGAAGCGCTTCGAGGTGGCCCCCTCGGCCATCCGCACCGAATCGGGCGTGGTCATTGCCGGCGATCAACGCGCCACTTACGGTGAACTGGCGGATGCCGCCGGACAGCTGCCGGTGCCGGATCCCAAGTCGATCACGTTCAAAGAGGCCAAGGACTGGAAAGTCATCGGCAAACCGACCAAGCGCCTCGACACCCCGGAGAAAATCACCGGCCGTGCCAGGTTCGGCATGGATGTGCAGTTTGAAGGGTTGATGACGGCCATGGTCGCCCGCGCGCCGGTATTCGGTGCCAGCGTCAAATCATTCGAAGGCGCCGAAGCGTTGGCGGTGCCCGGCGTGCATAAAGTGCTGCAGGTGCCGACCGGTGTGGCGGTGATCGCCGAGCATTACTGGGCAGCGAAACTGGGCCGCGATGCGCTGAAAGTCGATTGGGACCTAGGCCCGCACGCCGACCTTAGCAGTGAAAAAATGCTTGAGAGTTTTCGCAAACTGGCCGCCACACCTGGCACGTCGGCCAGTCAGGCCGGCGATGCCAAAGGTAATTTTGGTAAAGCGGCGAAGAAGATCGACGTCGAGTACAGCGTGCCGTATCTGGCCCACGCGCCGATGGAGCCACTCAATTGCACAGTGAAAATCAGCGCCGAGAAATGCGAGATCTGGACCGGCACGCAATTTCAGACGCTCGATCAAATGGTCGCCGGCAAGATCACCGGGCTCAAGCCGGAACAGGTGGACATTCACACTGAATTCCTCGGTGGCGGATTTGGACGCCGCGCCAACCCGACCTCGGATTTTGTCGCCGAAGCGGTGCAAGTGGCGAAAGCTGCGGGCATGCCGGTGAAAACCGTGTGGTCGCGTGAGGACGATATTCGTGGCGGCTATTACCGTTCGATGTTCCTGCATCTGGCGCGTATCGGCCTGGATGCGCAGGGCATGCCGCTGAGTTGGCAACATGTGCTCGTCGGGCAATCGATCATGACCGGCACGTTGATGGAAGCGACGATGGTCAAGAACGGCATCGACCCGACGTCGGTCGAGGGTGTGGCCGACAGTCCTTACGTCAAGGGGCTGGCCAATCATCAAGTCGAACTGCATTCGCCGCAGACCGGCGTCAATGTGTTGTGGCTGCGCTCTGTAGGGCACAGCCACACGGGTTTTGTCATGGAATCGCTGATCGATGAAATGGCCACGGCGGCGGGCACGGATCCCGTCGAGTACCGACGAACCTTGCTCAAGGACCATCCTCGGCACTTGGGTGTGCTCAATCTGGCGGTGGAGAAGGCCAATTGGAAAGCACCGCTGCCGGACGGTCATGCCCTCGGTGTCGCGGTGCACGAATCGTTCGGCAGCTATGTGGCGCAGGTCGCGGAAGTCTCCCAGGACAATCTGGCCATTCGTGTGCATCGGGTGGTGTGTGCGGTGGACTGCGGGATCGCGGTCAATCCGCAGAGCATCGCCGCGCAGATGGAGTCGTGTATTACGTTCGGTCTGGGCATGGCGCTGCACAGCAAGCTCACGCTCAAGGACGGCATGGTCACGCAGTCCAACTATCACGATTATCAAGTGCTGCGGCTCAACGAGATGCCGGTGGTCGAGGTGCACATTGTGCCGAGCAGCGACAAGCCCGGCGGCATCGGCGAGGCCGGTGTGCCGCCGACCGCTCCGGCGGTGGCCAACGCCGTGTTCGCGCTGACCGGGCAGCGCCTGCGTGAGTTGCCGCTGCAACTGTCGGGAGTGTGAGATGAGACGACATCTGTTATTGGGCACCGTGGTTTTGCTGGGGTTGGGTGGTTATGCCTCGGATCTGTTTGCCGATGATCAGGAGGCGTTGAAAGCCTTCGGCACGGTGCAGAAAGTGTTCCAGAGCCCGCGCTGTCAGAACTGCCATATTCCCGGTGATTCGCCGTTGCAGTTCGACGCGGGCATTCCTCATGCAATGAACGTGGTGCGCGGCATGGACGGCAAGGGGGCCGCCGGTTTGCCGTGCGCCACCTGTCACGCGCAAAACAATCCGCCGGCCAGTTACGGCCCGCACGCGCCACCGGGTGCGCCGCACTGGAGCCTGCCACCGGCATCGCACAAAATGGCCTGGATCGGCCTGCCACCGGACAAACTCTGCGCGCTGATCAAGGATCGTTCGAGCAACGGCGATCGCGACTTTGCCGCGCTGATCAAACACGTCAGCGAGGACAAACTGGTGCTCTGGGGTTGGAACCCCGGAGCAGGGCGGGCGTCCGTGCCGGTACCACACGATATTTTTGTCGAGCAATTCAAGCTGTGGGCCGATGCGGGCGGGCCATGCCCGGTGGCGGGCATCTGAAGAGGTGAGCCTTCGGTGATTTGCGCTACGCTGAAAGGCATTGATGCCAATGGAGTGTGCTAATGCTGGTTCCAGGAAAACCCGCCAATGAAGCTGCGCGAATTCAAGTGCTGCAGGGCCTCGACCTTCTCGATTCGGCGCCGGAAGAGCGCTTCGACCGACTGACTCGGCTGGCCAGGCGCCTGTTCAATGTGCCAATTGCACTGGTCACGCTGGTCGACAGTAACCGGCAGTGGTTCAAGTCCTGTGTGGGGCTGGATGCCACTGAAACCCCGCGAGATGTTTCCTTCTGCGGTCACGCGATACTGCAGAACGACCTTCTGCTGGTGCCCGACGCCAGGGAGGATGTGCGCTTTCATGACAATCCGCTGGTGACGGGCGAACCGAATATTCGCTTCTACGCCGGTTATCCGCTGACGGTGCCCAACGGCAACAAGATGGGCACGTTGTGCCTGATCGACACCAAGCCCCGCGATCTCGACGAAGAAGAACGCGCGTTGTTGCGCGATCTGGCGGAAATGGCCGAGCAAGAGCTGACGGCGGTGCAGATGGCGAGCATGGACGAGCTGACGTTGCTGTCCAACCGTCGCGGCTTCAAACAGCTGGCTCAGCATGCACTCGACACTTGCTCGCGTCTGGACAAGGCGGCGACGCTGCTGTTTTTCGACCTCAATGACTTCAAGCAGATCAACGACCTCTATGGCCATGCCGAGGGCGACAGCGCGCTGAAGACCTTTGCCGATGTGCTACGCATTGCGTTTCGCGAGAGCGATGTGGTCGGGCGCTTGGGCGGCGATGAGTTTGTCGCGTTGTTGACCGGATCGAGCCGTATCGAAACCAACACGATCATGGCGCGGCTCAAGGAAATTCTTGAAGAGCGCAACGCCACGCTGCATCGCGGCTACGCGATTCGCTTCAGCGTCGGCCAGATCGAATACGACGCCAAACGCCACGAAAGCGTCGACCGCTTGCTCGCCGACGCCGACGGCGCCATGTACGCCCATAAGCAGGCCCTGAAGCGTTGTTAGTGAATGCGCCGCAGATCCCCTGTAGGAGCGAGCCTGCTCGCGAAAGCGCTGTGTCAGGCGATAAACAGGTGACTGAATGGACGCTTTCGCGAGCAGGCTCGCTCCCACAGGGGAGAGTGTTGTGGGCATAAAAAACCCGCCTGAAGCGGCGGGTTTTTTATGGGCCAGGCGAAGATTACTCTTCGATGTTGCCCATGGCGGTGGTGTTGAAGCCGCCGTCTACGTACATGATTTCGCCGCTGATGCCCGACGCCAGGTCGGAGCACAGGAAGGCGCCGGCATTGCCGACTTCGTCGATGGTGACGTTGCGACGCAGCGGGGTTTGCGCTTCGTTGGCGGCCAGCATCTTGCGGAAGTTCTTGATGCCCGACGCTGCCAGGGTACGGATCGGGCCAGCCGATACGCAGTTGACGCGGGTGCCGTCCGGGCCCAGGGAGCCGGCCAGGTAACGTACGCCAGCTTCCAGCGAAGCCTTGGCCATGCCCATTACGTTGTAGTTAGGCATGGTGCGCTCGGCGCCCAGGTACGACAGGGTCAGCAGGCTGCCGTTGCGGCCTTTCATCATTTCGCGGCCGGCTTTGGCCAGGGCCACGAAGCTGTAGGCGCTGATGTCGTGAGCGATGCGGAAACCGTCACGGGTGGTGGCTTCGGTGAAGTCGCCGTCCAGTTGGTCGCCCGGTGCGAAACCAACGGAGTGGACGATGCAGTCCAGGCCGTCCCACTTCTTGCTCAGTGCTTCGAAGACCTTGGCGATTTCTTCATCGCTGGCCACGTCGCACGGGAAGCACAGCTCAGGGCTCGAACCCCAGCCTTGGGCGAATTCTTCAACACGACCTTTCAGTTTGTCGTTCTGATAAGTGAAGGCAAGCTCAGCGCCCTCGCGATGCATGGCGGCAGCGATGCCGGATGCGATGGACAGCTTGCTGGCGACACCGACGATCAGTACGCGCTTACCGGCGAGAAAACCCATGTGTTGCTCCTCTTTCAGGTTATTGCGCAGTGGCTGGTGCCAAAAAAGCGGCTTCCAGCAACTGCTGTGTATACGGATGTTTAGGGGCGGCAAAGATTTCTTGCGCGTCTCCCTGTTCGACCACTTGGCCATGCTTGACCACCATCAACTGGTGGCTCAGCGCTTTAACAACAGCCAAATCATGGCTGATGAACAAATACGTCAGGTTGTACTTGGCTTGCAGCGAACGCAACAGCTCCACCACTTGCCGCTGCACCGTCCGGTCGAGCGCCGAAGTTGGCTCGTCCAGCAGGATCAGCGCCGGTTTCAGCACCAGGGCCCGGGCAATGGCGATGCGTTGCCGTTGCCCACCGGAAAATTCGTGGGGGTAGCGGTGCCGGGTTTCCGGATCCAGACCTACCTCCTTCAATGCCGCAATAATCGCCGCCTGTTGTTCCTCGGCGGTGCCCATCTTGTGAATCCGCAGGCCTTCGCCAACGATGTCACTAACACACATGCGCGGGCTCAGGCTGCCAAACGGGTCCTGAAACACCACCTGCATCTCCCGACGCAACGGGCGAACCTCATTCTGCGTCAGGCAGTCTAGCTGCTTGCCTTCAAAACGGATCGCGCCTTTGCTGCCGATCAGCCGCAAAATCGCCAGGCCCAGGGTGGATTTACCGGAACCGCTTTCCCCCACAATCCCCAAGGTCTGACCCTGAGGCAGGCTGAAATTGATGCCGTCCACTGCCTTGACGTAATCCACCGTGCGCTTGAGCAGGCCTTTCTTGATCGGGAACCAGACTTTCAGGTTCTCGACTTCGAGCAACGGCGCCCCGATTTTATTGGTCGCCGGGCCTCCGCTGGGCTCCGCGCCGAGCAATTCCCGAGTGTACGGATGCTGCGGCGAACGGAACAGCTCTGCGCACGATGCCTGTTCGACGATGCAACCGCGCTGCATGACACATACGCGATGCGCAATTCTTCGTACCAGGTTCAAATCGTGACTGATCAGTAACAGCGACATGCCCAATCTGGCCTGCAATTCCTTGAGCAAATCGAGGATTTTCAGCTGAACGGTCACGTCCAGAGCAGTGGTCGGCTCATCGGCAATCAGCAGCTCCGGCTCGTTGGCCAGGGCCATGGCGATCATCACGCGCTGCCGTTGGCCGCCAGACAATTCGTGGGGCAGGGCCTTGAGGCGCTTGTGCGGCTCGGGGATGCCGACCATCTCCAGCAGTTCCAGCGTGCGCTTGGTCGCGACTTTGCCGGTCAGGCCCTTGTGGATGCCGAGGACTTCGTTGATCTGCTTCTCGATCGAGTGCAGCGGATTGAGCGAAGTCATCGGCTCCTGAAAGATCATCGCGATACGGTTGCCGCGAATGTGACGGAGGGTCTTTTCGCTCAGCCCCAGCAGGTTTTGCCCGGAGTAGTTGATGCTGCCGGCCGGGTGCCGGGCCATCGGGTAGGGCAGCAAGCGCAGGATCGAATGCGCCGTCACGGATTTGCCCGAGCCGGATTCGCCGACTAGCGCAAGGGTTTCGCCGCGTTTAATGTCGAAGCTCACGCCTTCGACGACGCGATGCACGCGCTCGCCGAAACCGAATTCAACGGCGAGGTCGCGCACTTCGATCAGATTGTCCTGATTCATTTCACTTCCTCGGGTCGAAGGCATCGCGAGCGGACTCGCCGATAAACACCAGCAAACTCAACATCAACGCCAGCACGGCAAAGGCACTCATGCCCAGCCACGGCGCTTGCAGGTTGGATTTGCCCTGCGCGACCAGTTCACCCAGCGACGGACTGCCGGCCGGCAAGCCGAAGCCAAGGAAGTCCAGCGCGGTGAGGGTGCCGATGGCGCCGGTGAGGATGAACGGCATGAACGTCATGGTCGAAACCATCGCATTGGGCAGGATGTGGCGGAACATGATCGCGCCGTTCTGCATGCCCAATGCCCGCGCGGCGCGCACGTATTCAAGGTTGCGGCCACGGAGGAACTCGGCGCGCACCACGTCAACCAGGCTCATCCACGAGAACAGCAACATGATCCCCAGCAGCCACCAGAAATTCGGCTGGACGAAACTGGCGAGAATGATCAGCAGATACAGCACCGGCAAGCCCGACCAGATCTCCAGGAAACGCTGCCCGGCCAAGTCGACCCAGCCGCCATAGAAACCCTGAAGGGCGCCGGCAATCACACCGATGATCGAGCTCAACACGGTCAGTGTCAGCGCGAACAGCACCGAAATGCGGAAGCCGTAAATCACCCGCGCCAGCACGTCGCGGGCCTGATCGTCAGTACCGAGCAGGTTGTCCGCCGACGGTGGCGCCGGTGCCGGGACTTTCAGGTCGTAGTTGATGCTTTGGTAGTTGTAGGGAATCGGCGCCCACAGCACCCACGCATCCTTGGCCTTGAGCAGTTCGCGGATGTACGGGCTCTTGTAGTTGGCTTCCAGCGGGAATTCGCCGCCGAAGGTGGTTTCCGGGTAGCGCTTGATCGCCGGGAAGTACCAGTTGTTGTCGTAATGCACCACCAGCGGCTTGTCGTTGGCGATCAGTTCGGCGCCGAGGCTCAGGCCGAACAGGATCAGAAACAGCCACAGCGACCACCAGCCACGCTTGTTGGCCTTGAACAATTCGAAGCGGCGGCGGTTGAGAGGGGACAGGTTCATCTCAATGCTCCCGGCTTTCGAAGTCGATGCGCGGATCGACCAGGGTGTAGGTGAGGTCGCCGATCAGTTTCACCACCAGCCCCAGCAGGGTGAAGATGAACAGGGTGCCGAACACCACCGGGTAATCGCGGTTGATCGCCGCTTCGAAACTCATCAGGCCGAGACCGTCGAGGGAGAAGATCACTTCCACCAGCAACGAGCCAGTGAAGAAGATGCCGATGAACGCCGAGGGAAATCCGGCGATCACCAGCAGCATGGCGTTGCGAAACACATGGCCGTACAGCACGCGATGGCGGGTCAGGCCCTTGGCCTTGGCGGTGACCACGTATTGCTTGTTGATCTCGTCGAGGAAGCTGTTTTTGGTCAGCAGGGTCATGGTCGCGAAGTTGCCGATCACCAGCGCCGTGACCGGCAATGCCAAGTGCCAGAAGTAATCGAGGATCTTGCCGCCGAAGCTCAGCTCATCGAAGTTGTTCGAGGTCAGCCCGCGCAACGGGAACCAGTCCAGATAACTGCCGCCGGCGAACACCACGATCAGCAGGATCGCAAACAGGAACGCCGGGATCGCATAGCCGACGATGATCGCCGAGCTGGTCCAGACGTCGAAGTGGCTGCCGTGTCGCGTGGCCTTGGCGATCCCCAGCGGGATCGACACCAGGTACATGATCAGCGTGCTCCACAGCCCCAGCGAGATCGACACCGGCATCTTTTCCTTGATCAGGTCGATGACCTTGGCGTCGCGGAAAAAGCTGTCGCCGAAGTCCAGCGAGGCGTAGTTCTTGACCATGATCCACAGGCGTTCCGGGGCCGACTTGTCGAACCCGTACATGTGCTCGATTTCCTTGATCAGCGCCGGGTCCAGCCCTTGCGCGCCGCGATACGAGGAGCCCGCCACCGACACCTCGGCACCACCGCCGGCAATGCGGCTGGTGGCGCCTTCGAAGCCTTCGAGTTTGGCGATCATCTGTTCCACCGGGCCGCCGGGCGCAGCCTGGATGATCACGAAGTTGATCAGCAGAATGCCGAACAGGGTCGGGATGATCAGCAGCAGTCGCCGAAAAATATACGCCAGCATCTGATTACTCCGTGCCCACAGGGTCGGCTTGCAGTTTGGTTTCGACTTCTATCGCCGGTTTTGCGTCAGGCTTGACCCACCAGGTGTTGATGCCGATGTCGTACTTGGGTGAGACCTTGGGGTGGCCAATGTGATTCCAATAAGCCACGCGCCAGGTTTTGATGTGCCAGTTGGGGATCACGTAGTAGCCCCACTGCAACACGCGATCCAGTGCACAGGCGTGCGCCACCAGGCTTTTGCGCGAGTCGGCGTTGATCAGGTTCTCGACCAGTTGATCGACGATCGGATCCTTCAAACCCATGGTGTTGCGGCTGCTGGCCTTGTCGGCGGCGGCGCTCATCCAGTATTCGCGCTGCTCGTTACCTGGCGAGTTGGATTGCGGGAAACTGCCGACCATCATGTCGAAATCCCGCGAGCGCACGCGGTTGATGTACTGCGAAACGTCGACACGACGGATCACCAGTTCGATGCCGAGATCGCTGAGGTTGCGCTTGAGCGGCAGCAATACACGTTCGAACTCGGTCTGCGCCAGCAGAAACTCGATGACCACCGGTTTGCCCGTGGCGTCGATCATTTTGTCATCGACGATCTTCCAGCCGGCCTCTTGCAGCAGTTGATAGGCCTCGCGCTGTTGGGTGCGGATCATGCCGCTGGCGTCGGTCTTCGGATTTTCGAAAGCCTCGCTGAACACCTGCGCCGGCAGTTTGCTGCGGAACGGCTCGAGAATCGCCCGTTGATCGGCATCGGGCAGGCCGGTGGCGGCCATTTCCGAGTTCTCGAAATAGCTGCGGGTGCGGAAGTAGGCACCGTTGAACAGTTGTTTGTTGGTCCATTCGAAATCGAACAGCAGGCCGAGCGCCCGACGTACCCGCACATCCTGAAACACCGGGCGACGCAGGTTGAAGACGAAACCCTGCATGCCGGTCGGGTTGCTGTTGGGGATCAACTCCTTGATCAAACGCCCCTCGGTGACGGCCGGAATGTTGTAAGCGTTGGCCCAGTTTTTTGCGGTCATCTCCAGCCAGTAGTCGAACTGACCGGCCTTCAACGCTTCGACGGCAACGGTGTTATCGCGGTAGTAATCGCTGGTCATCGTGTCGAAGTTGTAGAAGCCGCGATTGACCGGCAGATCCTTGCCCCAGTAATCCTTGACCCGCTCGTACCGTATCGAACGGCCGGCCTTTACTTCGGCGACCTTGTACGGGCCGCTGCCCAGCGGGATCTCCAGATTACCCTTGGTGAAATCGCGGTCGGCCCACCAGTGTTTTGGCAACACCGGCAATTGGCCGAGAATCAGCGGCAGTTCGCGGTTATTGGTGTGCTTGAACTTGAACAGCACTTTTAGCGGGTCTTCGGCGATGACTTCGGCGACGTCGTTGTAGTAGCCGCGATACAGCGGCGAGCCTTCCTTGGTGAGCGTGTTGAAGCTGAATACCACATCGTCGGCGCGCACCGGATGACCGTCGTGGAAGCGCGCTTCGGGGCGCAGATAGAAACGCACCCAGCTGTTGTCCGGGGCTTTTTCGATCTTGCTGGCGATCAGACCGTATTCGGTGAATGGCTCGTCGAGGCTGTGTTTGGTCAGGGTGTCGTAGATCTGCCCGATATCATCGGCGGGCACGCCTTTACTGATGAACGGGTTGAGGCTGTCGAAGCCGCCGAACCCGGCCTGACGGAAGACGCCGCCCTTTGGCGCGTCGGGGTTCACGTAATCGAAATGTTTGAAATCGGCCGGGTATTTCGGCGGCTCGTTATACAGGGTCACGGCGTGTTGCGGGGCGGCAAAGGCCAGCCCGGCGAACAGCAAGCCGCTGGCCTGGACGAGCAGGGCGCGGATGGGCTTCATCGATCTTTCTCCGAAGACTTCAGCCACCATGCGCTCAGGCCCAGGGTGTAGGGCGGCGTGGTGACGAAGGCCAACCGGTTGCGGTAGGCCAGGCGGTGGTAATTGAGGTACCAGTTGGGAATGCTGTAGTGCTGCCAGAGCAGCACGCGGTCGAGCGCTTTGCCGGCGGCGACCTGTTCGTCGCGGTTGCGCGCGGCGAGTAACTGTTCGAGCAGGTGATCGACCACCGGGTTGGCGATGCCCGCGTAATTCTTGCTGCCCTTGACCCCGGCCTGACTGGAGTGGAAGTACTGCCACTGCTCAAGGCCTGGGCTGAGGGTCTGATTGAGCGTCATCAGGATCATGTCGAAATCGAACTGATCGAGGCGCTGTTTGTATTGCGCGCGATCGACCGTGCGCAGGCGCGCGTCAATGCCGATGCTGTTGAGGTTCTCGATGTACGGCTGGAGGATGCGTTCCAGATTCGGGTTGACCAGCAGCAGCTCAAAACTCAGCGGCTGACCGGCGGCGTTCTGCAGACGTTGGCCATTGAGCTTCCAGCCAGCCTCGGCCAGCAGCGCCAGGGCTTTGCGCAGGGTTTCCCGGGGAATGCCACGGCCATCGGTTTGCGGCAACGTGAACGGCTCGGTGAACAGCTTGGCCGGCAATTGTTCCTTGTACGGCTTGAGCATTAGCCATTCATGGCCGACCGGCAGACCGCTGGCGCTGAATTCGCTGTTGGGGTAGTAACTGGTAGTGCGTTTGTAGGCGTCGCTGAACAGTGCGCGGTTGGTCCACTCGAAGTCGAACATCAGGCCCAGCGCTTCGCGGGTTTTGACGTCAGAGAAGGTTGCTCGTCGAGTGTTCATGAACAGACCCTGACTCTGCGTCGGGATCTGATGCGGGATTTGCGCCTTGATCACGTCGCCACGGCGCACGGCCGGGAAGTTGTAGCCGTTGGCCCAGTTCTTCGCCTGATGCTCGATGTAGATATCGAATTCGCCGGCCTTGAACGCTTCGAAGGCGACGTCGCTGTCGCGGTAGAACTCGACTTCCATGCGATCGAAGTTGTACTTGCCGCGATTGACCGCGAGATCCTTGCCCCAGTAATCCTTGACTCGCTCGAAGATCAACTGCCGCCCCGGCGTCACCGAGGTAATGCGGTAAGGGCCGCTGCCCAGCGGCGGTTCGAAGGTGGTGGCCTTGAAGTCGCGGTCTTTCCAGTAATGCTGCGGCAGCACCGGCAGTTCACCAAGGCGCAGGATCAGCAACGGATTGCCGGAGCGTTTCATCACGAAGCGAATGCGCTGCGAGTTGAGGATGTCGACCCGCGACACTTCCTGCAACGCAGTGCGATACAGCGGATGACCTTCCTTGAGCAGCAGTCGATAGGAGAACGCGACGTCGTAGGCGGTGATCGGCGTACCGTCATGAAAACGGGCTTCCGGGCGCAGATTGAACACCACCCAGCTGCGATCTTCGCTGTATTCCACCGACTGCGCAATCAAGCCGTAACTGGACGCCGGCTCATCGCCGGACGGCGAGTACTGGCCGGTGCCGACCATCAACGGCTCGTTCAGCTCGTTGATGCCGTATTGAAGGAAATTGGCGGTAGTGACCGGGCTGGTGCCCTTGAAGGTGTAAGGGTTGACCGTATCGAAGGTGCCGAACGCCATCACCCGCAACGTACCGCCCTTGGGCGCTTGCGGGTTGACCCAGTCGAAGTGGGTAAATCTGGCCGGGTACTTGAGCGTGCCGAACTGCGCATAACCGTGGCTTTCGGTGATCGTCGCGCTTGCGGTTGAGCTCAAGGCCAGGCTGATGAGGAGCAGGAGGAGGGGACGCTTCAAGTCAGATCCGATCCAGGCGGCTTGGGCTTTGTGGGCCGTACAGTAACAGCTTGTCTGGACAGGAAAAAGATGCGGGTTAATGCAGGGTTAATCGTTTGCGCGAAGAGCCCCTCACCCTAACCCTCTCCCAGAGGGAGAGGGGACTGAATGGGGGATATTGTGGAGGTGCGCCGACTTGAAATTACTTTGCCGAATCCGTAATCGACTGGATCTTTCAGGTCGATGCAAGACACAAGACACCTCGGTCGGCCCCCTCTCCCTCCGGGAGAGGGCTGGGGTGAGGGTAATGCTTAAACAGAGCACCACAAAAACATCACCCAAAAAAAAGCCCCCGAAAACTCAGGGGCTCTTCTGTCAGTGCGGCTGATAAACCGTGAGCATCTGCCCAGGCTTCAATGCCTTGCCCGCACCCGGATTCCAGCGCTTGAGATGCTGCATCTCAACGTTGAATCGCTTGGCTACGACGTACAGCGTGTCGCCGCGCTTGACCTTGTACTGGGTCTGCTGCGCGCTGTCGGCTTTGCCTTTGGTCTTGCTGTTGGCCGCTACCACGGTGTTGACCCGACCATTGCTGCGGGCCGGGCTGCGCTTGCTGGTGTCCTGCATGACCAGGGTCTGGCCGACCTTGAGGTTCTTGCCGCTGAGTTTGTTCCAGCGTTGCAGGTCTTTCACTTCGACCTTGTTGGCCTTGGCGATGGAGCCAAGGTTGTCGCCGCGCTTCACGCGATACGCGCGCTTGAGCTTGGCCACTTCGGATGGATCGGCACCCTCGAACACTGGTTTCAGCGAACGTGTGCTGATCAGCTCTTCAGGGCGCATGGTCTGCAAACTGGCAGTCAGCAACTGCGCCTTCGACGTGGGTACCAGCAAATGCTGCGGGCCGTCGATGGTGGTGCGCTGCTTGAACGCCGGGTTGAGCTGGAACAGTTCGTCTTCGTCGATATTGGCAACCGCAGCGACCTTGGACAGATCCATGCGCTGGTTGATTTCGACGACCTGGAAGTACGGCTCGTTGGCGATCGGGTTGAGGTTCACCCCGTATGCCTCCGGCGCCAGTACCACTTGCGACAGCGCCAGCAGTTTTGGCACGTACGCTTGAGTTTCCGCTGGCAGCGGCAGGTTCCAGTAGTCGGTAGGCAGACCAAGCTTCTCGTTACGTTCGATCGCGCGGCTGACCGTGCCTTCGCCAGCGTTGTACGCCGCCAGGGCCAGCAGCCAGTCGCCGTTGAACATATCGTGCAGACGGGTCAGGTAATCCATGGCCGCTGTGGTCGACGCAGTGATATCGCGACGGCCATCGTAGAAGCGGGTCTGACGCAGGTTGAAGTAACGCCCGGTGGACGGAATGAACTGCCACAGCCCCGAGGCATCGGCCCGCGAATAGGCCATCGGGTTGTAGGCGCTTTCAATCACTGGCAGCAGGGCCAGTTCCAGCGGCATGTTGCGCTCTTCGAGGCGTTCGACGATGTAGTGGATATAGAGACTGCCGCGTTCGCCGGCATTCTCGAGGAAAGAGGGATTACTGGCGAACCACAGACGCTGTTGTTCGATGCGCGGGTTCACGCCAAGGCCTTCCTGCAACTGGAAACCCTGGCGCATGCGTTCCCAGATGTCCTGGGGAACCTGTGGGCTGGGCTTTTCGGACAGCCAGATCGGCTTCTGCTTGGCTCGCGCAGCGATGTTCGGCGTATGCGTCGCTTCAGTCTGCGGAGCATGGCTGGAGCAGCCCGCCAGCGTGGCGGACACAGCCACCGCGATGGCTTGCGCCAGGCGGGTCAATGCGTCTGAATTGACGGACTTACGTATGGATGACGACATTGGCTGGAAGTAAGTTCCGGGCAAAAATGTCGGGCGATTCTAGAAAGCGCACCCCCTGCGGTCAACCATTCAGAATTTTTGTACCAAGTTGTGAGGTACTTAGAACTTATCTTTCCATGCCCGCAGAGCCGCAAAAACCTCGCTCGGCGCCCGGTTTTGAGCGCCTTCCCGTTCGTCCACTTTTTGTGTAACTAATGTTTCAGAGGTGCGCAAAAACGGGTTGGTGAGCTTTTCCAAGGCCAGGGTCGAGGGCAGGGTCATGACGCCGTTTTGCCGTTGCTGGGTGACTTTTTCCAGACGGGCGGCAATGTCCGGGTTGGTCGGTTCGACCGCAGCGGCAAACTTCAGATTGCTCAGGGTGTATTCATGGGTGCAGTAGACCAGCGTATCTTCCGGTAGAGCGGCGAGGCGGCTGAGCGAGTGGTGCATTTGCTCCGGCGTGCCTTCAAACAGCCGACCGCAACCGGCGGCGAACAGGGTATCGCCGCAGAACAGCAGGCCGTGGTGATAATAGGCAATGTGTCCCAAAGTGTGACCGGGCACCGCATAGACCGCGAAGTCCCAGCCGAGCACGCTGACGTTGTCGTTGTCTTTCAGCGCTACGTCGCGCGCCGGGATGCTTTCGCTGGCCGGCCCGTAGACTTTGGCGCCGCTTGCCGCTTTCAGGCGTTCGATGCCACCGACGTGATCATGGTGATGGTGGGTGATCAGTATGTCGCTCAACACCCAGCCCGGATGGGCGTCCAGCCACGCCAGCACGGGCGTGGCATCGCCGGGATCGACCACCGCGCAGCGCTGGGTGCGGTGATCCTGTAACAACCAGATGTAGTTGTCGGTGAACGCGGGCAGGGCACTGATCTGTATCATCGTCGGAATTCGCCAAGCGGAAAACATTGGCGCATCTTAGTAGTTCCTGGCGCTTTGGAGAATGCGATGAGTGATAAAGCGTTCGCACAGGCTGATCCTGACTGGCTGGCCCTGATCGGTGCAGCCCGTGAATGGCTGTCCGGCCCGCTCGGGCAATTTCTGCTCGATGAAGAGCGGCGCATGCTCGAAGACGAGCTCGGTCGGTTTTTCGGCGGTTATCTGGTGCATTACGGCCCGTCTGCGCAAACCCCGCCGTCGGCGCCGCAAGTGCAGCGCAACGTGCGCCTTGGTGCGCCGTTGCCCGGCGTCGAAATTGTCTGCGAAGAGCAGGCCTGGCCGCTGAGCGAGCATGCTGCCGACGTAGTGGTGTTACAGCACGGTCTGGACTTCTGTCTGTCGCCCCACGGTTTGCTGCGTGAAGCGGCGAGCAGTGTGCGGCCTGGCGGTCATCTGTTGATCGTCGGCATCAACCCTTGGAGCAGTTGGGGATTGCGCCATGTTTTCGCCCACGACGCCTTGCGTCAGGCCCGTTGCATCTCGCCATCGCGAGTCGCCGACTGGCTCAATCTGCTGGGCTTCGCGCTGGAGAAACGCCGCTTCGGGTGCTATCGTCCGCCGCTCGCGTCACCCAAGTGGCAGAACCGTCTGGCCGGCTGGGAACGCAAGGCCGGTGACTGGCAATTGTCGGGTGGCGGCTTCTATTTATTGGTGGCGCGCAAGATCGTGGTCGGACTCAGACCTTTGCGCCAGGAGCGCCGCGAGCCGATGGGCAAGCTGATTCCGCTGCCGATGGCGAAGGTCAATCGCCGCCGCATCGAACCGTAAACCTTCTTTTATTTGTGGCCGGGCTTGTTCCGGCCCGGGCCATTGTCGATCCGTGATCGGCAAGGCAGGCATTTTTCTGGATAGATTGGCATGAGCGAAAGCGTTGAAAGCGTCGACACCGTAGAACTGTTCACCGACGGCGCCTGCAAAGGCAATCCCGGCCCGGGCGGCTGGGGCGCTTTGCTGGTGTGCAAGGGCGTCGAGAAAGAACTGTGGGGCGGCGAAGCCAACACCACCAACAACCGCATGGAACTGCTCGGCGCGATTCGCGGCCTCGAAGCGTTGAAGCGCCCGTGTGAAGTGCTGCTGGTCACCGACTCACAGTACGTGATGAAGGGCATCAACGAATGGATAGCCAACTGGAAGAAGCGCGGCTGGAAGACCGCAGCGAAAGAGCCAGTGAAAAACGCTGATCTGTGGAAAGAACTGGATGAGCAGGTCAACCGCCACAAGGTCACCTGGAAGTGGGTGCGTGGGCACATCGGCCATCACGGCAACGAGCGGGCTGACCAGTTGGCCAACCGTGGCGTCGACGACGTGCGCGGTTACAAACAAACCTGATTCTTTCTGATGCACCGAGTTGTGGCCCTTCGCGAGCAGGCTCGCTCCCACATTGGAATGCAATTTCCTGTGGGAGCGAGCCTGCTCGCGAAGGGCGCGATACGGTCTGACTGAAACCCCCTGCCGGGTGTGTTAACATCCGCGCTTTTGCACGATTGACCCGTTGAGAGCTGAGCACTGATGGCCACCAGATCCGTTGCTTCCGACCCCGCTCTCAGCTGTTTTGTAAACAGGGCTTGAAGCACGGTGAGAACCGTAAACACTCGTATCTCCAAGCTTGTGAGGATTCCCGGTGCACCGTTGCAACCAAAAAATGTAAAAAAATGGGGTGTTTGACCCCCTTACGTTTACATTTCTGGAAATGGAGCTTCAAAAGGCGAAAAGCTTAATGAATCATTGCTTTGCCCCAGGATTGAAACGAGTGAGCGACGCGACGAGCTCCAAGTTTTGGAAACACGTAACCATTAAGGCTTTGCTGCTGTGTCACTGGCCATTTCCGCATTTGAGTTAACGTGTCTCGAATCTTGATTTGCGCGATCTGTACTATCGGTGGAGTGACCTTGCTCTACCTCGTCGTTTCAGAATGGTGTGCATCTAATGAAGGTTCTGCCCTCAATACTCACCCTTTTTGCCAGTACCGTTGAACAGTCGATGTAGGCAAACCTAATTCACGCGCAGCTTCGGCTTGTGTCAGGCCCTGCTTTTTCAGTTCAACAACGGCACTGACCCTCTGAGCATCCGCTCGAGTTCCTCGAGATCGTTTTTTCAATGCTCCGTCCTGAATCTGATCCTCCATGACTTTTAGGCCGCCCGACTCGATGAAGCCTTGAAGCTCTTTCTGCGCATTTTTTATCAAATGTTCAGGAGCCTCTTTGTCACGGATCGCCAAGCACAATGCCAACAGAGTCAGAAGGTTGATATCGAGCGTTTCGGCGATCTTGACAAGGGTCGGTAGCGTTGCCTGGATTTTCCCTTGCTCGAGCAAGCTAAGGTTGCTCTGGCTGATGGTTCCCGCCAGGGCCTCATAACCCAATCCTTTCATTTGCCGGATGGCGCGCAGCGTGACGGCTAGCTCTTCCTTCACGTTCAGTTTCTCAAAATGAAGGATAGAGCCATACTCGCGGTGGCCCACCAAATATCTCTAATTGTTAATGGTGGGATATTTGCTTATGATGGCCATTCAACAGGATGCATAGCGCCAAGGAATCGCGTGCCTTTCGGCAGCATCCCTTTCCGGTTGCCCGAAGCATGAGCAGGGTCAATCGAAGGCTGCCTTACGCTGAGCTTATTCAGAGCTTGGCAGGGTTTGAAATAGGGTTTATCCGCAGTGTTTGTAACCAATAGCAGCAATTTGCAGGGGCAGTTTAGAACTCCGGACAGCATTCGAATGCTCTGGAAATCGGTCGATATCAGTCGGTGCGAGTACTCGTTTCTGATTGAGGGAATGGGATTAGAGGATGGTGGCTTTAGTCCGGTTGCTCACCTAGTTACGGACGTGGAAACCGTTCAGATGATGCGTGCAGCGGAGCAGGGTGAGTTCCTGATCGTGACGAACATTCATCTCTTACTTCCACCCACAAAGAGCGAGCAGGGGTCATACGCAATGGAGCTTCTCTCTGAAATTCGCATCCAGCCTGGCACCGAGGAAAACCCCGTCTACGAGTTCATCACCGGAACGGGCCATATCTACACCAGTGCACGCACATGATGGTTCAAACACTGGAGGCGCCATGTCAGTAACACTTGATGAGATTGCTCAGTTTTTTTACGGAAGTGGGGAAGTCGTTCTTGGTTGGCATGGCGCGCAAGAAGAAATAATAGCGCTCGCCGAAGAAAATTTTCCGGGGAAGCCTTTCTGCCTAGTGAAGCAATGGATCATTGCTGATCTTCAGCTCACTCAGGCGGAGCAAGATCGACTCGCATCAATGGGGCTGATTCCAAAAGCTGTCTACTCCCATGAGGTCGTCCTGGACAGCCGCCGACGTTTTTCTCCCGGCCACTGGGTGCGCACCAATTTCGGAATTTCGCATGACCACCCGTGCTTGTTTGAAACCAAAAGCACGGCCTACCTGTTGCTTGGTGATGGGTTAAGGAAACCAGCAGCACTTAGTACCGTTTTCTCGTTTCGACAGTAACTGACTCAACACTTTCACCCACGCTGCCATTCAGGCAGTGCGATTAGCTACGCCTTAAAAAATTGCAGGAGCGCCGTTTTGATTCGATTTGATTGCCGGCAGGTCACTGGAGTGATCGAGAAGCCACGAGTGATTGCTACTGAGCAGGGGACTGTGACCGCGCGCATCGTTATCGATGGGCAGGTATTGCCGAATGTTTTGCTGCCAGGAAAGATTTTTGAAGAGATTGAGGCGGGGGAGCGAGTGACCCTGTACGGCATCTTCACGAAGAAAAAAGACAAGACTGAGAACAAAGCCATCATCTACGCAGTAAAGGGCTCGAGCGGCAAGCTTGTCGCGGCGAAGCAGTACCAGATCAAAGTACCGGTTCTAATGCTAGTTGCAGCGGTACCCTTAATGATTGCGGTGGCCGTTGCTGGTTGCTTCATTTCTCCTTATCCGATCCACCTCATAACGGGTAGCGTCAGCCCGAGTTATCTCGTTCCGGCGACGTTTAAGGCTGCGGCTTGGGAAGGAGTCGCTGCTGGCGTGTTCATGGTTGGATGTGCGATCAACTTTATTCGAAAAAGTAGCCAACCGGAAAGCTGGGCGGTGATCGATGCTGCGACGCTTTCTCAGCGCTTCAGTAAGGCGTTTAAGTAAGCGCTTCATAGCAAGGCGTCCCCTGTGGTAAAGGCTTTCTAAGCGAAGGAGAGGTGGCACGTGGAGACCGATGATTTCGAGCGCGAACTACGTCGCAAGGCAGTGGCTGAGGTTCTTGCTTGTCAGGTACTCGATGGTGTGAGGCCTTCCTCTTCGCACCTTGCTGAGATGCAGCGATATGCGGATGGCCTAGTCAGTCTTGACGAGCTAATGACGGAGTTGATTGAGTGCCTACGGCAGTGCCCTCCACGGTAAGCAGCTAATTTCCAGGAAGGCCGACTTTGAGAGATCTTTACCATGCTTGATTCGAACTCCCAGACAAGCAGCCGGCTGGCGCCGAATGATCGAGTTCTATTTCTCGATTTTGATGGAGTGCTGCACCCAGACGACGTTTACCGTACCCGGAGTGGTTTGGAATTGCGTGCACCCGGGCAACTCATGATGCATGCAGGAATACTGGTAGAGATACTGGAGGACTTCCCTCAAGTCAGAATCAGCTTATCGACCAGTTGGGTGCGCATCCTCGGTTACCGCCGTGCACGCGCTGCTTTACCGCCAGAGTTGCAGGCTCTCACCGTGAGCAGTACATGGCACTCAAGGATGCCCAGGGCGCCTCTTGAGGGCTATGACCTTTACAACCGCTATCAGCAGATCCGTGCTGCAGTAACCAGGGCAGGCCTGACGGATTGGATCGCCCTGGATGATGATCCTTTTGAAAGCTGGCCAGATCACGATCGACGGTTGATTCGCACCGATTCTAACCTGGGCCTTAGCTCAGTGCTGACCCAGGAGGAGCTACAGTCCAAATTGAGAGTCTTGATGAGGACGTAAAAACACTTCCCGAGACGCTTTGCATTGCTGCAAAACATGAGTTTCTTGCTTCAGTAACCGTATTTGCTCAGCAATTTGCGCAGGAATTCACGCCGCCTTTGAGCGATGCACAGAATTAGGTAATCTCGCTCGTAGTCTTTGGTCGAGAGGTGTCCGGCATCCACAAGGCCATGGATGTAGCCTTCTGCTTTGCCTCTCGCTTCGAGCAATGCCTCTATTGTGTTGCTTTGGTAAATGTCTTCTGCCAGTAGTCGCCACCGTTTCTTCTGGTGCTGCCCGACTGGGTCGTTCGAAAATTTCGGTGCGTTGATCAGGGTGTTGAAATCGACACATGCGTCAGTTGCGTTCAAGGCGGACTCTCAGTATTGATAACTGAGCGAACGCTATCATGCGCATGTTAAATCGCTTGCTGTTAGCTGGTTTTTGTAGGCGCTGGCCCGAAGGGGCGGCTTCAATGATGGCGCGGGCTTTCGATGGCGCCTTGAAACCTGGAGTTCGATATGGGGCACCTCAGCCTAGAGGACATCTACCCCGATGACGTAGAAAAGTACGGCCATTTACGGGTGGGAATGACTGACCTCTATGTAAAAGATAATCACGCCATTTATGGCGTGGTAACGTTTGGCGAGTATCGCAAATTGACCAGCAGGTTACTACGTGACGAGGCGATGCAAGTGATAATCAGCGCCAAGCTCACCGCTCTGCCCGAGGGCTACGATCCATGGATCTGGAGGATCGAACGTAATCGCGCCTTACACCTCAAATATGGGGAAAAGTTCGATCCATGGGTAGACGACTAATCGACCCCTCGTCCAATCAAATTGCAACGCCTCATCCTACTGCCCCCCTCATCTTTAAGTTAAATGAGCAGATCATTTTGCTGAAAGAATTCCTGCGTCTTTCACAAGGACAGCACCAAATAACCACACGAGTGCTGCAGTATCAGTGACCATCAGAGCTCTTTATCTTCACCCCGAACCCAATCGTGATCAGGAACGGTCAGTGTTCCGATAGGGCCGTCCGATTGTTTTCTCAGGATTTCTTCGTGCTGAGAAATTGCCAGCGCGAGCATCTGGATTGCAGATCTCGCGACCCGAAGGGCACGCAGCGCCTCATCGATAAAATCTGAGCGGTTTAGATGCTCGATTTCAGGAGCTTGCTTTAATCGCAGCATTGACGCCGATGCTTCATTCACGTGTGTGATTTGGTGTAACGTAACAATACTGATTACTTAGGGTGCTCACATGTCTAAACTCGCAGAATTCCGCCAACTTGAAAAACACCTCGCCGAACAGCTCCAGGCTCTGGAAGCCCTCAAGGGTGATGAAGGCCTCAAGAAAGAAATTGAGTTTGAAACCAAATTGCGCGATTTGCTCGCAAAATACGGCTACAGCCTCAAGGATGTGATCAACCTGCTTGATCCGCAAGCAGGTCGTCGCGCTCCAGCCGCTGACTCCAAAAACGGTAGTCGCAAGCCTCGCCAGTTGAAGGTTTATAAAAATCCTCACACTGGCGAAGTCGTTGAAACCAAGGGTGGTAATCACAAGACTCTGAAGGATTGGAAAACAAAGCACGGCGCTGCGACCGTCGAGTCCTGGCTGACCAAGTAATTTCGGGATGTAAGAACGAAGGGCCCTCCAGGGCCCTTTTTTTGTTTTGTAGTCAAATCAGTAATTACTCTCCCGTGACTTGTTTTTGATCAATCCAAAGCATCTTATAAGTTATCCGGCATTAGGTGAGATCCAACCTCTGATAACGCCCGGCAGAGGGCAGCCAACTGTCCAACAAGGCTTCGACTTCAGCACTGCTTATGAGACCCATTGGATATCGCTGTAAAAGGGTAGCCTGGTATTCAGCTGTTCTGATCACTGGAGAATTACGGCTAAAAAACGCACTAATGATCCTCCTTCGTGAGCTGAGGTTGGCAGCTATGCACCAAGTCTTTAGCCAGCACGCAATATTCATAAAGCCCCCTTTGAGAATCTTGGCGGAAGAAACCTAAGTGACGAATGTGACAGTTAGAAGACAGGGCGATGACGATGGATCAACGGTTATTGTCGACATTCTGGACGACAGTTTTTGACCGCCTTAGGCTCTGAGGCGATGGGTAGGCCTACGCTGATGTATTCCGAGTTTTTAACGTGACGAACATCTTGATGCGGTTATGGATTTCCTGGAGGGCATGGCGAAAAGGCTCAGGCTTTTCACTGTTAGCCGGATCCTCGAAGTTCCAAGTCATTATCTCTTCTGATGATGGCATCCGGGATGCTTCCTCAGATGATTTGTCACACAAGGTGACAACATAGTGAAAATTCTGCCCCTGAAACTCGTCGATTGATTTGCTTCGTAGCCCAGTTGAATCGACGCCAATATGCCAGAGCGTTTCGAGCGTGCGCTGATCTGTTTCACCATAGTCACCCCACGTGGGCGGAAAGGGTTGCCCCTCCGAAGTGGCGCAAGTCAACTGTAAAGTTGATGAAAATAACCATTGGCTACATTAGATATGCCGAATCAATTGGTGTTACCTGCATGAGGATGTGCAACAGGAATCCAAAGTCATCTAAACTTCGGCCAAATGATGGGGGTGTGTATAGGCTCCGTCAACATTAGAACGGTCTCGAAAAATTAATATCGGGTAGGCGCGAATTATTGTCTTTTAACGGCAGGTACAGGAGTCGAATCATGGCGGATACTAAACCGGATGACCCGCTGATCAAAGTCGAGGTGGCAGCAGAACCCGCTAATGAGAATGCCGGACATACGACTGCTATAGAGACTTCAGCCACTGCTAAAACTGCAGAATTTGATCAGCCTGCAGAAGCTACCAACACCGGAGCTAAAGTCGCTGAAACTGAAATCATTAGAGATAAACCAAAATTGTTATCACTGCCGGACGGGACAGACAACAATCCTCCTGGGCATATTCCGCAATGGCAAACGAAAATTTGGGGAGGGGTTGCACTAGGTCTCGGCTTGTGTAGCTTTTTGCTTATCTGTTTGGTCGGTTACTCTGTTTATAGCACCGCGACGATTATCACCGATAAGTCAGGAGCTGATCTATCGTTCACATTTGCAGGTCTGACACTGCTCAACACAACTCTTTTGCGGCTTTTGTCGATGCTTATCGGTTCAGGAATTATTTTTGGTGGTCTGGCCGTTTCATTTTTTTCAAGTGGCGACTCAACTAAAATTTCTCTTCAAGCAAAAGAGACGGCCGGGGATACATTTAAAGCGCTGGTGGCGAGCAATACCCCTGGCATTGTTGGCATATTTATTGGAGGTGTCATAATTGTTGCTACGTTATATTCAAAAGGAGAGTACAACTATACTTCACCAGAGCGATATACTTATTATCCCGGCGCCAAGCAGAACTCGAGCATCCCGCAAGTTGAAGTCACGGAAATTCCTTCGGTTGAGGATGCTAAAAAGGCCAGAGCCACTCCACCAGCGGACACCACAAACGCGGATAAAACAAATGAATACAAATAACTTGTTGATGATGTGTGTGTTTGTTCTATCAACTCCTGTGGCTGTATTGGCAGCAGACCTTGACTGTAAAACTGCTGATGACTTGGCAGCTAAATCGTATAACCGGGTAAGAGACTCCATTAAAGCTAAAGACCAAGCCGCTAGCGCCATGTATAGCAGGTCGTTCTGGGATATTGAAGAATTGAGTAGACACTGTCCTGACGTAAAATTCTTTGCAGCCGTGTTGGATGGTATCGACTACACCAGAAAAGATACTGTTGTGGCTAACGTTACCAAGGGGGCTTCGTCGTTTAAAGCCGACGCTTCTGCTCCCGCCTCCATAGCCATAATGCCCAGGCAAGCCTATCAGCCATGCACTCCTCCATGTGATGGAGTGGTAGTAGGCTCAGGTGGTGGAAGTGGTGGAGGCCGGGCATTTGAAGTTCCCCCTGAACTTCGTGGCAGAGAGAGGGTTATAATTGAACTTCCCAATGATGCAGGTTCGAAATTTCAACAGGACAAAATAATCAAGTTTGATCAACAGAGAGGTCAAATTATGCATTAGAGCTAATGTCGAAATTAAATAAGCTGAGCTGTGCAATTTAGGTGTCCACATAATATTTTTTATTTTTTGGTCGTCAGTAGTATAGGCTGCCACCTATAGATGTATTGCAGTAAACAAGTCAGTTGACATGTGGCGGGCAATCTAGGAGGAAAATAGCATTTTTCCTTCTGGTAAGTGTGTCTGGTACGGAAGATCCAGTTAAGATTTTGCCAATTATAAGAAGCTAATTTAAATCCTACGCATCCACTAATGCTGAGTCAGGATCTAATAGTAAATATGGGATGATTTCAGACTTCCACGAGCTTGCATAATACCTTTTGGCCTGGTCTTCAGCTAAATGTATAAAGCTTTCCCACTGTGAAGGATGGATGGTCTGGCAGCCTTCACTTGAGGTGGTATTGTAACCGCCGCGATGGATGTTAATTCCGAAAAAACCCGTGTCTAGGTAAGGCGGATCGCCGTCTCTAGTCACAGTAACTTTCCCTTCGCGCTGGCAGAGTGCAAGATAATCACCTTTATGATAGTCGAAGCGGTGCGCATACCATACCCCAGGGTTCAGCGAAGCCATACCTTTTTCAGCCCCATTCCCTTCTCCTGTTCTATATTTAGACGGGTCGGTGTTGCCGTTGTAAGCGACCATTGCGTGAGGTGAATAAATAAAAATTGCATCATCATATATGCCTCTATCATTTACCTCTGGGGCGCCCATTTGATCTCTATAGTAACCTCTAATGCCAATAACTATGAGGGGGTATTTTTTGTGGTCAATATTATACGGCTCTAATAACTCTTCAAGTTTTGAGGTGCTTAGCCTTGGTTTTTCTGGGGTTAACATTGCAATCTGCTCCACAATATTGAGTAGAATTACTAAAAAAATCCATACATATTTCAGTTTAGGTGATATTTTAAGCTGTGGGTGGGATATGACGAGCGGCGTTATGTCGATGTAGATCGTGTCACCTATCTTACAGTCTTAGTCTGCGTGGCAAAATCTTGATGACCCTCTTCAAAATGCGATTGTCAGGGGTGGGGTTTGCTTGATTCCTGATAGGTTAATTTTTTCAAGGCGAGCAGCAACTGCCGCCCTCTTTGGCATCAAGGTCTACCGTTTCAAAAACCAATGGATTCCTCGGTGGTAATACAGAGTGCGTCAATACCATGTTTTTGAAGTCGTCCCATGGAAACTGAATTCCCGGGTCGTCTCTGCGTGTAGGGTCTAATTTTGCATGAGAGATCACGTGTTTGAGGTTGGGATACTTGGCCCAAGCGTAAAGCACAATCCTTGCCGTCATGGTCACTTGCCAAGTTGAAAATGGATCTTGGTAGTTCTGAACATCTTGGGTGTTAACTATTTCGATACCGAGGCTTCTGTTGTTGACATTCGGCCCATCGCCTAGAGCAGTCTCTGCGACAGTAATAGCGTCCCGAACATGATATGCGGCTTTCGCTTCTGCGACAGTTCCCCAAACGAAGTGACCATGTTGGGGCTCCTTCTCGTCGGGGATGATCCAATGGGCACTTGCAACCTTCTGATGCCAGTTTTCTACCGCGTGGGATGTGGCGTATCCAGCTGTCGCATGGATAACGACTGTATCAATGGCTTCGAATACGTCTTTTCCTCGCGAGCGAGCCCGATTTTGATTAAGCCATTCGAAGTCCGGATGGAGTTCTTCTTGCAAAGGGGAGTAGCTTGGCCGTGCTTCAGGTGGCAATTGGAAATAATAGTCTATTGGCTTAGGCATTTCTGTCCTTTCCTAGGTTGAGAGCACCTCGGCTGAAGCGTTTCTTCTTCTGAGTGGTGACTGACAGCATTCCGTTTGATACTGGCCATACAGAAAGACCGAAAATCCGCTCAAGTCAAAACTCAGCGTAGCTGGAATTTGTGATGAGCTATCACTTTCGAGCAGGAAGTTTTCCGGCTTACGACTATCATCAATTTCAGCCTTCTGACACGCGAGATCGACGGCAGGGAGAGGAAATGAGGACGAGAGTTATTTTTTTATTGGTTGTTGGAGGAGTTGTTTCAGGATGCGGCCATCTAGCGCCAAATATCAAGGACTTGGAGGTGGTGGCCGACCGCCCCACGACCATTGAAAACTTTGCGATTGCCTCAGAAAAAACAATACTTCAATACAGGGCTAAAATTGCTAAGCAGGAGGAGCGAGAGTGGGACACTGGTTCTGCCAACTTGATCGGTGGAAGCATAGGTGCGATCGGTGCAGTGGCTCAATCAATTCCAGTCGCTGGAGCGGGAGCACTGACTGTCGGTGTGTCTACATTGGTCTCCAGTTTCTATGGTGTTGAGAAACAAAATGACGCATACACATCTGCCTATGTGTCGACTAAATGTCTGAGAGAGCTGGCTCTAAATTTGGATAGCCCTGCCATGGAGTTCGTTATCGCTCCGTCTGGAGGAGGAGATGCTACTACTTACGCCTTGAAGCTTTTAAATGCCGGAATGTATCGAATGGAGGACAAGCTATTTGCTCGATTACGGAAAAGGGCTGTCAGTACCGCTCCAGATTTTGTACAGTTCCAATCCTATCTAAAAATGGGGCTTGCATCCGCCAAAGCACCAATGGCCGGAGTCGACAAAAGTAAAAGTGTTGCTTTCATATTCAAATCTGATGGAACGCAGACAACGATAAGCAAAGAAGAACTGGAGCGCGTCCAAATCGCTGTTGGAAGGCTTGAGGCGGACGTCGGTGTTTGCGTCTCGGCGAGTTAAAGGCATGTATCCGAACAGCAAGTCTTGATTGATTAGACGTGCTTACCATTATGCGACTGCCATTGGTCTAGTTTACTCGAACACAGCGTCGATAGGCGTGTGTAGGGCTTGTGCACGTACTTTTGTTATCGGAGCTTGATGTCATATACAGCATGCCAGCGAGCGTATAGCGTAGGGATATACGGTGAGCCACTCTTGGCTCTCTTCATAACCTTTAGATCTGCTATGACCGGGCATCTGGACGCCTTCATTCCCCTTGAGCGTAACGTTTCGAAAATTATCCTAGATCCCAGCCCTGGCGACGATTCTGATCTAAGTGTTACACAGGGCAGATCGGGCGTACTGCAATGGTCTGATTTGCTCAGTCGTTCCTTCGGGCCTTGTGCCCGCCTATGACTGGTGACCCAAATGGCCTGCTAGGTTCCGACTGTGATTACAAGCAAAATTATTCAGAATTATGGCAGGGCGATAATTATGGCTAGCCAATAATTTAAATAATTCACAGTCGTTTGCTAAGCGTTCGTAATCTCGCGTCGCTATCAAAGGGGCTGCGTGCGCAGCCAGGCGCTTACCTTTTCCTGCTTGTTCAGAATCCTTGGCTTCGGCATTCCAGCATTGAAGAGAGCGAGCAGTCGTTGTCTGTTCGTCCCACCAGGAAACGATTCGGCGATCTCGACGTTACAGTGGTTGGATTCACTCAAAGCTCACCTTATGATCATGTCCGTAGCGGCTCTGGAATGATCGGCCTTGGTTGACCACTACAGATGATCTTTTTACTAAGTCTTTGGTTTTCTTAAGCAGACTCATTGCTGAAAAGGCGAGGTGGGGCGGGGCTAGTCCTGGGGGGGCGGTGGGGCTCGCGGGCATAAACTGGGTCACGGTAAGGTCATCCGCTTGGACGCGACCTCTCATTTGCTTGGCTGCTTGTGACGAGCATACATTACTGCCGTGCCACCTGAAGTACCTCTGGCCTGTAGTTCAAAGGCGTGCGGATAGCCTTTGATTAGGTCACTCAGTTTTTTGTAGCCATGAGTGCGTGGATCAAACTCCGGACGTAGTTTCGTAATGTTCGCGCCTAGCGCGCCTAGGTGTGCCCATCCATCCTCGTCAGCAATGTCGTCCAAGATTTTGGCGATGAAGCCCACCGGTGCCTTAGGCTTTTTGGATGGCTCAGTAACTAATGGCTTGGCCACATCAGGGGGCGCAACAGAAGCCATACTAGGCTCACCATTGATAGGTGCGATGACATCCTCGCGGAGTAACTCGATGTAGATGAATTTGTCGCATGCGGCCACGAAAGGCTTGGGTGTTTTCTCTTCGCCGAACCCGTAAACGGTCAAGCCCTCTTCGCGTAATCGAGAAGCCAATCGCGTGAAATCGCTGTCGCTCGATACTAAGCAAAACCCGTCGAAGCGGCGAGTGTATAGCAAGTCCATGGCATCGATGATGAGCGAACTGTCAGTGGCATTTTTGCCTTTGGTGTAGGCGAATTGCTGGATGGGTTGAATTGAGTGATCAAGCAGGACTTTCTTCCAGCCGCCGAGATGAGGGCCAGTCCAGTCGCCGTAGATGCGCTTCACGCTTGCGACGCCGTACTTAGCAATTTCTTCAAACAGGCCTTCGACGATTGCCGCAGGGGCATTGTCAGCGTCGATCAACACTGCGAGTCGCTTTTGAGCATTACTGGCGGTATGCGCGGTCATGGTTCATCCTTGAGTGAGCGCGTCACCATATCTGTAAACGAGGCTTCGGTCGCTCGTATTTATACCCGTTGAGGGATACTTTATTTTGGAGGCAACGATGCCTGCTTAAGGTGTGAGGACTAATAAATCGATGTCCCAGGATCTCCTCCCAATCTCGCAATCCCCTGCTTTATATGCCCCGCATTCTCGCCAATCGTTTCCAGTGCGATACGCGCATTGTCGCAGGCCTCAGATGAACCGCGCTGCTCCTCCAGCAGGACGAGCTCCATCAGTGCCGCTTCGATTGCTAGTTGGTTTTCGTACATTCTTGCCAGTACGTCGGGGAGGGAATATTGCTCGGCCATGACGCGACTCCGTTCGGGTGAAGAGCAAAGCGTAGCAGGGGTTTGATGATGACCTGGAGGGGAGTGTTTGTTCCTTCGGGCCAATAGGCCCGGCTCACCTAGTCAGCCGAGCATTTCCTTAATAATGGACGCCACATTCCTGGCATCCTCGATCCCAGGGTGATAGGTACCCAGCCAAAAAACAGGCCCAACGACTCTACTAAACACCTCGTAGTATTACGGCGATGAAGATTAGTGAGCAGCTTTAATGATGTCAAATATTGTAGCTATTAAAAGAAATATAAATCCTACAATCCATAGCCATAAATGAGTCCAAGGAGCCTCGTCCGATCTCGAAAGAAGTGGGGCTTTCTTCTGGGTTTTTCGTAGATTATTAATTTCCTCTTCTAGAGGTGCTCCAATTTTTTGCATTGTTCCATACGCAAGTCCCAGCCATGCCAGAAGTTTCGATGTGATAATTGTTACGTTAAGAAGTACATTGTGAGCACCGGTAAATGATAGGTACGTCGCAGTTAATATAAAGCATGCTAATCCTGTAGCTCCATAAACTAGGAAGACTCCTAGTGTTGTGTCAGTGAAATATATCTTGGAGGCTATGCGTACAGTGGCTCTCGCGAATCCATTTAATCGTTTTTTTTCGCTCATTCCATTATCCCCTTTTGCTCCATATTGATAGAAGTCCGAAAATTCGGGTGTTACACGTTCGATGGATCTTCCTAACAAGCCGCTAGCGAGCCCTAAGCGAAAGATTTAACCATTAATCTCTAGCGTTATGCACGACAGGATCCGACGCAAGCCTCGACTGGAGTCGCGGTATTCGGGGGGATTTGCCGGACTCCGTAATGGTGAGGATGGGCTCCGAGGGGCTTCAGTGCGTCCGCAGGAATTGGCCTGCCGACAGAGCCAAGAAAACCTTCATTGAGCCTTATCAAGGTCTGTGACTGGCCGTTTATTTCGTTCGCGTAGTGCTAGTGATGGAGTCAGTGCGAGCTCGAACATCACAGACAGTGTGCCGTCCTGATTTTCGTAGTAGGAATGGCGCCGATACTCCGCCTGCCCTAGGTGATACATCCCTCCACCGGGGCGTAGTGAAACGAACATCTGCACCTCTCTGCCATCAACTACGTGATTGTATAAGGCAAGATTGGCTCGTACTAGGATGGGCTCTATTGATGTTCCAGAACCCCGGTACCGAACGATTAGCTCTTCGGCACCATTTGGCCCTAGCGTTTTAACCATCGCGGGCTCATCGGAATTGAACAGAAATATGGCTTTCGCTTCCGAGGCGACGGAAATCCCCGTCATTCTCGACCCTCCGAGCGCTTCGTGCAGGTCGCGCCGAAACTGGAATGTCGCCATCAATTCCTGAGCGGACTGGCGAATCGATTCCCTATCTTTCATGGATAATCTCTTCCGATGCTGACTTAGCAACGTGGTGAACTCCACCACTGTCACACGGAGCTTATCGATTTCCCAGTCAAAGACTGGGCGATGATGCATCACCCGGTTTCGTAAGCCGATAACTTCTTTTTTCCACCGAGATTTCCAACTTTGCCAGCTCGGGAGATCGTCGAAGAAGGGCGAGAAAACCACGTCCCAGAAGCTGCGCTTCTTCATCCGTTGGGCTAGGGTCGCCCGAATATCCTTCAGATCGGTTCCAACCTCCAGCAAGCTCAACAAGTCATCAGCTGTGATTGATCGTTGCTCCGCCCAGGCGGCGAGATCCAACGTCACTATTTCAAGGAGATGATCGAGCTCCGTGAATTCCACAGGATGCTGATAAATCGCACTCTGACCCTTTTGAAGGGTAGCCAAAACGCGTGAAGAAATTCGTGCGTCGTCTACCATGCTCAACCAATCGATGCCCAGCCCGGCTGCGATCATGGCCTCGTTGATGAACGCACGGAGCTCCTGCTCGAGCCGCCCAAGTAGTGGATAGGCCTCGTTGCGCAGCGCATCACCTAGCTCATCTAGCACTCTTACAAACGGATGATGGACAGCGAAGTCCTGAGACAGAAGCATGTGCGCAGAATCCAAAGGCTTACGCTCTCCTTTGACCTCAATCTCCAAACCTCCCTTCGAGACCTGGTAGATTTCCACTCTCAATGGTTCGCACTTTTTACCTAGCGCCTCAACCACGGTCGCCCGCATTTGAGCGGGGTTGTACGTGGAGGTGGTAATGAGTCTAAGCGTGTAAATTGTCATTGCTGATTGTCCGTAATCTCACTGCATATGCTGCTCGAGGTGAAAAGGTTCCGCCGCCAGTGATTGGGATGGCGTCCGTAAGACTGCCCATGCTGGATGAAAAGGGTAAGCGTATGACCGGCCCGAGGACTTTTGTTATATTGAGGTCGTGTCTTTTGAAGGGTGGAACAGTCATTTGTTCGTTTTGCGCAGCCCCTAGGTGCCTACCGCAGGCATTCTGCCATGCATAAGCCGAGACCATCCTTAGTTTCTGGCTCCAGTCGCCCACTTGGGTTTCTATAAGCAATAAGAGAAAACCTGCCATTTGCCGCAAGCGAGTCACTCTGGCATTTAATGTCGCTATTGCTCTTTCGAGCCCCGAGGCCCGGCTCACTTAATCAGCCGAGCATTTCCTTGATAATGGAAGCTACGTTTCTAGCATCGTTTATTCCCCGGTGATAGATACCCTGCCAAACCAAGCCCAACGACTTTACCGTTTGCTTAAGTGATTTAGGTCGATCGTCGTATAAGCCGGCATGCCATTTCCTGGCATTGAAATGTGGCAGTCCCTCGAACAGAGAAGGGCACCCAGCTAAGCCAGCATCGCGCTCAAGCTGTCTCGCATCGTAGTCACCCCAAGATGCCCAAGCCGCGTTTGGATAACTTGCAGCAAATGTTCGTAGCTCGCCGCCGACCTCTTGATACATTCGGGCACCGTCCACGTCCACCTGTTGAATGGAGGTGAGCTTTTTGCAGAAATCGGTCAGGGTAGGGTTGATCTGGGGTCGAACGAAGCGCTGGAATTCATAGACGATCTCAAGTGATTCCAGGTCTATGACAACCAGGCCAATCTCAATCGTTTCCATCTGATCAGAGAGAACGGCGAGAGGTCTGGGTGATTCCGACTCACCAACCTCATCACAGGTCGCCTCAAGGTCAACACAATGGAGGTAGCGGTATGGCGCGAGAAGATTTTGGATAGACTGGAGGAAATTAAATTTTGCTTGGATGCTCATAGCATGGGTGTCCTAGTGTCATCTAGCCGAGCTTTGAGCCGGAGAACTTGGTCTAAAGGTTCGACCCACGTAAATGGGGTGTTTGGTAACTCATGGATTGGAAGTTAGAAAGGTGCATCCGTCATCTCTATGTGCTTGAGCTTGCCAACGGCAAATTCTACGTAGGTCAGGCCAAAGACCCAGACCGGCGCATTCGCAAGCACTTCAACGGGAGCGGTTCAGCATGGACACGTATGCATCCTCCAGTAAAGGAGCTGTTGCGCAAGTGTCTTGAGGACGTTGATTATCGCGCTGGTGAGCTTGCGGAAAACGAAGTCGTGTTGCAGCTGATGCGTCAATATGGCTATGAGAACGTGCGTGGCGGTTTTTTTACGAACACAAGTGATGAGCATGTTGAGAAGGCGCTCATCAGCCATGGCTATGGTTCAATACTCTCGACCTCGTCATCCTTGGACTGCCTGACCGACACAAGTAATCAGCTATGCAGCGCAGCCAGGACACTTTTACCAAGCTTGCCATTGAGCCTGGCTCCTTCTTTCACCTCCGGCCAGTCATCGCGACATGCTAAGGAGGAAGTTGAGTACTTCCTTTTTATTTTAAAGCTGGAAGGCGACCGCTACTACGTTGGTTACAGCAGCAAGCCGGACGCGCGTATTAAGCGATATTTCGCCGGCAAAGGATCGGACTGGACAGGGCTTTACAAACCCGTTGAGGTATTAACCACGCGCTCCCTAGGCGCATTGCGCGAGTCTGACGCGGCCGCAAAGACTGCCGATGCTACCGTTTCCATGATGAGACTGGTCGGTTGGCGCAACGTACGCGGCGCTGCCTGGAAGTCGGTTGACCCTGACGTTGTCTTCAAACAACTCCATGCCTATGGCTATTACGATGATCCGCAGAGTAGGCAAATCTAACCTGGGATACGGTGAGGGGCGGAAGTATCAAAGGCTCGACCCGCGTGACACATCGCTAGCCAATACGTGACCGATTCTGGGGCTCCATCGCCCGTTGATCAGCGAACCATCCTCTAGGTGTGAATAGCCCCAGACCGAAAATGGCGTTAGCATTTCGTTAAGAGCCTGTTTTTCAGATCAGGCCGCATCGTGGAAAAGCGAAAACGCCTCCAAAGTGGAATCGAAGGGCTCGACGCTCTGCTCAAGGACGGTCTGGTTCGATAAAATGAAAGCATCTTGCTATCATTCCAGCATGCTTAGTTTTACATAGAAGGAGTAGATGTGTTGACAGGAGAGGGTGCTGCTATCGCCAGCCAGAATGAAAAGCCCAAGGCAAAACCTCTGTGGGGCAACAGATTTACGGCTTGGTTTTTGAGCATGGCAGTCAATCTGGGGTTGCCGCTGCTTCCTTTGGGAGTTGAGTACGCCTTACACGATAAGCAGGTCAGTGCTTCAAATCTTGTACTTGCAGCCAGTATGTATTCAATTAGTACAGGTGTAGTGTCTAGAAATAGTATATTTCTGATTTTCTCTTTGTTTGCCTGTATTTTCTATATCGCTGTTTTTGGGTTTTCTCTGTCTGTTATAAATTTCAATGATTCGTACAATGCGGTTTGGGTGATCGGAGCGTCATTCCTAATCAATGCAATGATAAAATTTAAGTATCATGTTATTGAGTCTCAGCCGTATAATGACTTTTCACTGAGGAGTGAGTGAATATGGACTTTGATAAAATTCTCGCTTTCCTTCCTATGTTTGGGTCTATTGTCGCAACTCTGGCAGTCATGATTTCGTTGCGGTCTCGGATGCATGCCGAAAAAGAATTCGTGAAAGCTATTGAGTATGAGTTAGAGACGTTGAAAGCCCACTCGGCTAGTTTTGGCGAATTGCATGAGCTTCGTCAGTTACCGCCTTCCGTGAATGAAAGTCAAGAAATAACTACTTCGGTAGCGGATCCTTTTGACATGGATCTTCATTGTGTCTCGGATGACGTTGAATCAAAGCTTAAAGCGCTGGAAGATTTGAAGAATAAGTATTTTGACTCTCTGGCCTATTTGGCTTCAACAAGACATAGTGATTCGGATGTAATAATTCGTGCATTGAATCATTTGGAAGATGGCGATCGTCGTCAAATAAATCAAACGCTTAGCAAATATACTGAAAGTGGTCGAGTGCGCTATCTTGAAACTGTATTGGATCGAGTGGCTAAAGCAATTGCGTCCAAGGGTAAAGTGAGCATTTTTTAGGCGGGGCTGTCCTTTTCGCAGTCATGGCGTCATTTTTCACGTACGGGTAAGAAATCACGGGAACTGAGGGGAAGGACTGGGAAGCTTGCGGAGAGGAAAAGGTAGGCCGCCAAGTCTGGCGCTTCGCAGCCTACTGCTTAGAAAGCGAGTTCGTGAGCCCGCCTATGTGCCCTTTAGGAGAGGTACCTACGTTATACGCAGGAGCGCACCGCGGGCTATGACTAGGCACTTTCGCGCGTCCAGGTTGGACGGAGCGTGCCGGCTGAATAGTCTCAACCAGTCTGGTGCCTCTGGTTATGTGAACTAAGCTTTCAGGTTCTTCAACAGCTCAGGAAATGCCCGTGATCCTAACGAAAGCCGCAGTAGGGCCGTACCGCTCGATCAACACATCACAAAGCGTCGCCATCGACCCTGATGTGACCGTCCTCGTTGGCATGAACGAGGCAGGAAAAACAGTTTTCTTGAAGGCGCTACACAAATCCAATGATGCATTGGATGAGGAGGCGTTCAATCCAACTGATGACTACCCACGTAGGCACCTCACCGCCTATCTGCGTAAGCACGAGGATGAACCTGAAAAAGTTGTAGAGTTGACTTTCAAGCCGAGCAAATCTGAGCTTGCAGCCATTAATTCGGCTTTCCACACTTCACTTGGTGAAGACTTCACCTTCACCATTAGTCATGACTATGCCAATAACCGCTCAATAGGCTTGAGCGTTGATGAGACTTCGGTAATGGCGGGCTTGGCCAAAACCGCTGGACTTTCAACCGATGCGATCAAAGCGATTTCCAGTTCAGCGTCTATCCGTGCCGCCCACACCAGCCTCAGTCAGATCAATCTGACGGAGGTAGATTCTCAATTCGCTGAAGGATTAAAGAAGCGAATCGATGGCTCCCCTTGGAAAAGCTCCCCGGTCATTGCTTACGATGTATGGCGACAGTTGTCACCACTGGTACCCAAATTTTTGTACTTCAGTGAATACGACCTGCTCCCAGGGAAGATCAACCTGGCTGATTTAAAAAGCCGAATTGCAACAGTTAAAGCCGATCCGACGAAAAAAGCATTGATTGAACCGAAGCATCTGTCGATCCTTGCTTTACTGAGGATTGCAGGAGTCGAGCTGGACGACTTTGACGGGAAGACGACTTACGAGGAGATGCGGGCCAAGGTCGAGGGGGTCTCTATCAACCTTACCGATAAGGTGCTTGAGTTTTGGAAGCAAAACGAAGACTTGGAGGTTGAGGTAGATATCAGGCCCGATAGCACTGACGTTACCCCCTTCGACAACGGGCCTAACCTTTACCTCAGGATAAAAAATCGGCGCCACCGTGGCGTGACAACGCCATTCGACCAGCGTAGCAGAGGCTTCATCTGGTTCTTCAGTTTTCTGGTCTGGTTTGACAGTGTGCAGGCTCAACTGACTTCATCGGGCGTCAAGGCTTCGGGTGATCTTATTCTGCTTCTGGATGAGCCAGGTTTAGCGCTACACGCCCTAGCTCAAGAGGACTTCCTAAATTACATCGACAACCTCTCAGCAAGCCACCAGGTGATTTACACGACCCATTCGCCCTTCATGGTGAGATCGTCCCGGCTTAACCAGGTTCGAATCGTTGAAGATAAGCAGGACGTAGGAACCACAGTGTCCGAGAACCTGTCAGGTTCTGACCCTCGCACTATTTTCCCCCTCCAAGCAGCGCTTGGTTGGAACGTCGCACAAAATCTGTTCATCAGCAAAAGCAACCTACTGGTCGAGGGCGTTTCTGAGCTTGCCTACCTGCAGGCAATGTCTGCGATGCTCGATGCATCTGGTGAATCAGGGCTTGATCAGCACACCACGATTGTGCCGGTTGGTGGCCTCAACAACGTCGCGACTTTCACCTCGCTGCTGGGAGCGAATGGGTTGTCTGTAGCACTGCTATTGGATTACAACGGGCGGCAGGATCAAAAGCTTGAAAGCCTTATCCATCAGAAGCTGGTGCAAAAAAAGGCCGTATTCAATGCTTCGCAATTTCGTGATCTGGATGCTTTGGGTCAGGATACGATCCCCAGCGACATAGAAGATCTCTTCACGATCAAGACCTATCTTGCCTGCTTCAACAAAGCCTTCGCGAAGCAGCTGGCGGGTGTGATCATCGAAGAGAAAGAGCTGCCTGCAGGCGACCGGATTGTGCAGCGCATAGAACAGCTCCTGAAGGATCGAAAAATCGAACTCAGACCTAGCGGGGGCTTCAACCACTACACCGTTGCGGCGATGTTCACTAGTACTCCCGCCACAAAAGTGGATGCGGCGACGAAGTCTCGCTTCGCCGCATTGTTCAAGGCAATCAATAACTATCTCAGCTAGAAGAGCTTTACGGCTGGTGGACGGTGCTTGTCGGCCAGCCTCGTTCTATTCACGAGACTGGTCGCTTAATCACTACTGTTGGCGCTTCTGTCGTTACGAGGAGGGTCAGGCGGACTCTGTAGACCGGGGGGGTTGTTACCAACTGAGCTAGGTCGCTCAGCATTCAACAACGAGCTCACGACTTCAGCCTCGGCTTTGGTTTTGAAAACTCCGAGCTTGCTGGCTGAATCACCTTCTACGAGATCTGCCACTCGATATTGCTCGGCGCCCTCATCCAGTGATTTGGTTTCAATGACTCTGAATCTGACGCGTATGGCTGCTTTTCTGCATGAAATTTCTGTCCTGCAAGTACCGTCAAAACAAGACAAATTTAAGAAATGGACGGATTTCAGATGCGACAACTTATGACAGTGAGCGCCGTCAGCTATAGCTGTGCTGGAAAGTAATTTGTTGATAGCAGTAAATCGCTTCTTCGGGCACCTGGGCCCGGCTCAGCGCTCAGGCGGGCGTTTCCTTGATGATGGAAGCCACATTTCTCGCGTCGTCTATCCAACGATGATAGGCACCCATCCAAACCAAGCCCAGCGACTCAACTGTTTGCTTAAGTGATTTGGGTCGATCGTCATATAAGCCTGCATGCCATTTCCTTGCATTGAAATGTGGCAAGCCTTCGAGTAGGGAAGGGGACGTGACAACCCCTGCGTTTCGCTCAAGCTGCTGTGCATCACATTCACCCTAAGATGACGGTGGTCTTGGAAAGCGTAGATTTAATAAGACTCTAGATTTTCAATGTTTTGCTTCGAAACTGTTGATGGGGCAGCCTAAATCGTTTTTCTCTGAGTGAGAAGGGTGTGTGCATTCTTAGGACTGATAGTGACCAAGCGACGGATAGCCGTGCTATGGAGTTGAGGTTCGGGTTGTGAGAAGAGTACTTTATTGCTTGCGGGTTGCTACTTCATGCTCATGACCCTCTTCAGGAAGACGTGTAGTATTCTTTTCGGATCGTAGATAATTACCTTACCTTGGAACTGGTGATTGGTAACCAACTCCGATTAGGGTGCCCCTCAGTAATGCTTGAATGAAATAAATCCCACCGGCATAAATGCGCAGTGGGGTTTATTTGTTAAAGCTTCACTACTTTGCACTCACCTCGAGCTATGCGCTCTGAGAATTTTTTATGTTTTCCTGTTAATTGTTTTCCATTTAGGAATTCAACAGTGACAATAGTGTTTCTGCCAATTTTTTCTTGCTGTTCCGGTTGTTGCAGGTCGGAAAAATATCGAAATTGCTTTTCCAGTATCAGGCCGAAATTGCTAGGCATTACTGGGAAGTGTAAAGTTCTAAGGTTTGACAGCTCGTTGATGTAAGTCATCAGCTTGTCGGAAAGGTTGATATCCACACCGAAGGCTGCGTTTGCTCTAAAGTTGAGAAAAATAAATAGTATGGCAAACGCTTTTACTGATTCGTGTGCGCTGCCTAGGGCTTGCTCATAACTATCAAACTTTAATTGGGCTAGTTTAAGCAGGTTGTGATGTTTTTCGACTAGTTCATGGTCTAGACAGAAGTGCGCCAAAATCCAAATAATTCTAAAGTCATGATCTTCAAAGTTGTATGATTCTATTGAGAGAACTCTTCTCGAATATATTTCTAGGCAAGTCTGTAACTGATTTTCATTTGGTGAAAGCAATGCAAATATGAGCATTACCCTCAACTCAAAAGGCGTAACATAATCGCTAAATCTGAATGCAGTTGCAGCTATCGTAGAGATGAGGTTGTAATTTTGCTTGTTGGCTTCCAGTGCTATGGCGCGATGCAATATGTTCCAAACCAAAGCCCCGTGAGCATTGTCGGCAGATTGTAGGTAGGAGCATAGATCGTGACTCTCATCTAATAGGTTGTGATTAATAAGATTAATTATTAACTCGGCACAACGTTCAGATGTGAACTGGATTGTATCCATTGGAACGGTTTCGGCTAGGCGAAGCCTGTTTTCTATGAGCGTCTGTGAAAATTTTTTATATTGTTCTCGCTGAGCCGCCCCATCCTGCGTTAACTGGATTTTTCGCATTTCGAGCAGTAATGATGCGGTCTTCTCGCCGAGATTAATAGCAGCATTAATATGTTCTTTTGCTGCCTCTAGCTCCCCTTTCTCATAATATAATTCAAATAGCTTGAAGTGCGCGCTCAAGAGGATCTTTTGCGCTAATTGTGGTTGCAGGTCAGTAGTGATTACAGAGGAGCTGCTGACCAAGTGCTGAAGTAGCTTTTCTGCCCGGACGTAATTTGCTGAATTGTAGTTGTAGTCATCTGCTTCTGAGCTTTGGAGAGTAAGCGCGGTGGCAAGATTGACGTGTGTTTCGTAATAATGCAATCCATTTTCTTCTCCAGGGCTTGTATCCAGTAACTTGTCAAATTCTCCGATTGCGGCCGAGTAGTTGCGAGAAAGAAGTAGGCTGGCTCCATAGTTATGGATTTTTCGATGCTTTAGCTCTATCGCTGAATTTTCTGGCAAAGTGCATTCTTCAAATATCTTGATGGCGTGTGCGTACTCTCCTGCCTGCATATAACTTGTGGCTAGCTCGATACTTAGGAAGCTTCGGATTTCTACAGAAATAGGTTGGTCGAGGGCCTCCTTGTAGAACTCGATAGCTGCTGTATAATTTCCTTCTTTAGACGCTAGGGAGGCGCGCTCAAAGGATGTAGCCGAATCATGCTCTATCTCTGAAATCCATTTCTCAGAAAGGGCGTTCGCCATGATTAGGTTTTTGAAGCTCACTGAGCCATCATCTGATTTCGGTGTGCATATTCCTGATAGGTAGAGTCTGTCCTTCATCTTGTCAGATATGCTAGAGCTTCTTCCATAGTGTATGGACATTATGGAGTTTCGAATGTCACGATCTTTTGCCACGCGTGCTCGGATGTGGTCGAATGGTGGTAGATCATAGTTGAGCATGTACAGATCATTTACAACTTGATCTACGTCGGTAGTATTCAGTAATTTTAAGGATGTTAGTCGGCCTTCCAGCGCAGAGCACACATCCCAAGTCACCCTAGGATAGCCGGATGTCCAGTAGTAGACTCTCTCTATGACGGTTTGATCGAGTAATAGGCCAGACGCCTCGATAAAGCTCTTACATTCAACTAAGCTGAAATCGTTAAGGTATATTTTTTCACCTATGTTGAATGGGGAAACTGATTTATTTTTGATAAGCTCTGCTGGATCGGCTACTCCTGATAGCACATAAGTTAATCGTTTCAGTTGGGGGGAATTGGTTCGCCCCGAAAAATAAATACTGCGTATCAAGGAAAATACGTTATCTGAATAATCTACCTTCGAAAGGGCATCAATTTCATCCAAGCAGATGATGAGATTTCCAGCGATAGAATCGATGACTGTTTTAAGCTCGAACTCATGCTCTCTGTGAGCTTGGAGAGTCACTGTCTTTTTTCGAGAATCGGCTATTTTGACAGCGATATCGACAGCGGCTTCACCACTACTGTCAATGCAAGTGTCGATCAAATTTCGAAAAAAATCACGCTGATCACCGAAGGTATTTGATACATCTAAGTATACGAAGCAGTGAGGGGTGTCAGCAAACTCTCTCTTAGCATTAAGAAGTAGGTTTGTTTTTCCCATTTGTCGCGAGACTAAGACGTAACCTGGGCGCCCCATGTCTTGAATAATCTGTCTTAACTGCCTGTCGGCATCACGTTTTACATATAATTCAGGTGGAACAATTGCGTAGGGTTTGATTTTTTTTTGATAAATGCTTTCCATTACCCTGCGCTCCTTGATGTTTCAATTAATTTAGACTCTGGCCAGTCGGGCTGGGAAAGCTTTAGTTTTAAGAAGTTCTTAAGGCTGCGAGGCGATATTGTATCGCCATTCAGAATAGATATCGGCAGTTCATCGAATTCTACGGGCAGCAATGGTACTATCAAGTTCGCAAGATCTCTTATTTCCTGCTCGCTCCATGCGTCGCAACCAATAAGGTAGAAGTAGCCACCAAATTTTTCGGGGTGGCGGACGGAAGTAAGAGATGGACATGATAGTGATGAAACTAAGATCCTGAAAAAGTTACCGTTGGTTCTAGATTTTATATGCAGTAAAATGTCTTCGATCAATGAGACCAACGCATTCTCGATTCCATTTGCGGAGCCGCCGGACGGGACTTCGTCTATGTATATTACAAAGTTAGATTCTTCTTTGTTTACTTCATCTAAAAGTATTTGTATCAGCCCTTGGAAGGATGCAGTAGGTATGCAGGAGATTCCGTGCTGTCGAATATATAGCGTCTCAAACAGCTCTGTGATGAATTGAGATCGCGCATCTTTTTCAGTGCAATGGGAGAAACATGCCTCAATAATTCTAGCCCGTCTATTAGACATCAGTCTTTTGATTATGGAGGTCTTTCCGCATCCAGAAGGGCCATGTAACCAAAAACTAGCCACATCGAAATTTGATGATAGGTTCCTGTCAACCTTTCTGACTAGGTAGTAAGGTTCACTTTCATCGCTGTAAATATCGAATAAGATGCCGCGCGTTAGAAGCGTACTGTCGGAACTGTTTTTACTTATAATGGAAGGGGCTATGCCAAATTTTTTTCTAAAATCACTATGAAAATCTACTAGAAAAGTGTGTGACTCGTGAAATAGCGAATCCGGCTTTACGATGCTGCTATGATTTGTTTGTGGAATGATTCTAGATTTTGAAAAGTAGCGATCTGCTGACTGCCTTAATACGATTGGGGCAAAGCCAGGGATTTTCGAGAGTAGTTTAAACCTGGGAAGCCACTTTATCTGAAGCAAACCATGGTGTTCGATGGCTTCTCTACCGAGAAAGTCGGCATGCTTGAGTTCTAAAAAATCCTTGAAGCGACCGTCGAGATCGGTTAGTAAATCACTGCCTGGGCGGAGTTCGTGAGCAATTTTATTTTTGTACAAGCTAGAGATGAATGAGTACTTGTCTGCATAATCCGATCCCCAAGAAGGTGAGGCTATGAGTGCCAAACCTATTTTTTTGTCGTGAAATACTTCTCGATTATTTTCTAATAAATACCGTGTCACTATTCCGCCGAGGCTATGGCAAACGAAAATAATGTATTTATATGAAATTGGAGGTGGAGTGCCCTCCTCGTCAGTTCGATCTATAGCTCGAAACAATTGAGATGCGCACTCGCGTACTCCGTACTCTTCAGAGTTTGCATCAGTGAAATATCCCCCTAGAAAAATGGATATTTTTCCAAACCTTCCATCTCCGGCTACGAGTGTAGGCCACGAAGTGGTGGCTTCTTTATTTGACCAGCAGGCTGCGCTGTTTGAAAAGAAACCATGAACGAACACCATAACTGTGTCCGCGTCCGTTTTTCGTAACCACTGATTATTTTCAAGCAAGAAAGGCGCATCCGTTCTGTTGACTGGCTTTGTGCTACCACGAGTATACCCTACCAACCGCTGCGGATAGGAGGTGGATGCCAAAGATATCCCAGGCTGTCGCTTAGCATGCTGAGAAAGTAGTCAGGCAGAGAATCGATTCATCGGGCATTTGTGCCAAGCTCACGCCGCCGACCAAGCATCCCCCCTTACCGATGACGCTACATTTTTCGCATCTCCTATCCCGCGATGACAGGTGCCGTTCGAAACTAATCCTATCGTCTCACCGTTTGCTAGAGTTCTTTCGGTCGATTGTCATACAAGCCTGCACTTCCTGACATTGAAATGGGGCAAGCCTTCTAGTAGGGAAGGGTAAGGCAGCCAACCAACCCTGCGACTCTCAAGCTGCCTAGCATAGTAGTTTCCCCACGAAGCCCAGGCTGCGTTTGGATATCGCGTAACAAACGTCCGTAGTTGCTGGCCTACCTCCTGATAGGTCTGTGTACTGCCTACGTCGGCTTGTTGGGTGGAGGTCAGCTTTTTGCACAAAGGAGTCAGGGTAGGAGTGATTTGAAGCCGAACGAAGCGTTGGAACTCTTCGGCGATCTCAAGAGATTCCAAATCGATTACCACCAGGCCAATCTCAACCGTTTCCATCTAGTCGGGGACGTTCTAGGTTATTCCGATTTTCCAATCTCATTACAGGTTGCCTCAGGGGTAACGCCATAGAGGTAGCGGTAGGGCGCGAGGAGGTTATGGATTGCTTGGATGTGAAGAAACTTTGCTTCGATGCTCATGGCATGGGAGACCTTGCTTGGAGCTTGTTGATATTAACCACCCCATCTATGTCGATTGAATCACTCACTGTCCACGGCGAATTACCTAGAGCACGGGTCACGACATACCCACAACCATTAAGGATATGATTATCGATCTCGTACCTGCGCCACTCGATCATCGCTTGGGCATCAACTCGGAGTGGCTTGTGCTCGATGAGCCAAGCTACCGCATTGAGAAATTGCCCGTGCGAAAAGACTAGGATGTCTTGCGCCGGGTGAGTGGCGAGGTGATCTAGGAACGATCGTGCGCGACCAACAAACTTCAGAAACGACTCAGCCCCTTCTCCATCAATGTAGGACGGATCTGCGTTCGCCCAATACTGGTCGACCCATGCTTTCCGTTGCCCTACGGTGGTGTTAACACACCTGGTCGGATCAAGGTAGGTAAATTCCTCGATTGGCCATGTTTCGTGTGGTGCTTCAGGGAATACGGAGATGGTCGCATCTGCAGTCGCTTGAGCCCGAGAGAAAGGGGAGGCTACGATTAACTCAGGTGCACGGCCGACGGATTGCGCCACTCGTTTAGCTTGTTCGATACCCTTTTCGGTGAGCGGGATATTTGCGTGATCAGGGGTGGCCGCACCGGCATTGGCCGCACTTTCTCCATGACGCACTAGCCTGACATTCTTCATTTACTTACCTGTCGTTTCGTCGGCCCACTACACCAGTAGCGTTGCTAGGGGCATGGCTGGAATCAGGGGAGAGGTGATGAGTGGGCAGTAGACTTCTGAAAGCTCGACCCAGTGAGCTCCATTATCGCTCGCATCCAGAGCGAGTTGCTTATTAATGGTCGGTGTACGACATCATGGTGTCCTCCGTAGTAGAGAGGCGCGTCGCAATCGCTGGGCCGTACGTGTAGGCGTCGTCCCTTCGGGCCTTGTGCCCGCCTATGACTGGTACCCGAACAGCCTGCTAGAAAAAGACATTAACCAATTGCGAGCCGTCGCAGGTTATGGATTCAGCAGTATTCTCCATCATTTCGCAGCCAAGGACTTTTGGTGGGGGCAAACTGCATTATGCAACCCAAGCCTCTTCGGGGATCGACCACTGAGATCGAACTCATCCAACTGAGGGTAGTAAGTACTTGTCTAACGTCTAGGCTTAACGATCGGTGAGCGTCCACTGCCCCTTGGGTCATGACGGAGCGGTTTACGCATTCAACTGAGCATTTGCTTTACGATTGAAGCAACGTTTCTCGAGTCCTCTATTTCTCTGGCAATGTGTATGGAGGAGACTCGGCACGTTCTGCGGTGCCCTAAGGCGATCCAGAGTGATCGTCAGATAGTGCCGCTCCTGAAACTCCACACGTATAGAAGCTCTACAACTGCTCTAACAAGAGCGATCGTGGTGTTTGAAAAGCGCATCGCGTAAATCTCGATTATCAATGGTGATTCGGCCAAAAATCTCTCCAATCGTGGTCTAACGGTTGGCTCTATTAATCACCGTTGCATGTATGATACGCGCCAACTTTAATCGAATGCCTCGGAGAAGAACGCGTTGCTAAAATGGATCTACGCATCTTTTGCTTCAAACAAGAAATATGACACGCCAGGTGAATTGGTGATGTCGATTCGACGCTGGCGAATTTTATCTGCGGTGTCGTTGTCAGTGCCAGCGTTGATGCTGTTACCTTTTTATTTCGCATGGATTGCTCCTTACTTCGAGGATTCAGAGCTTACCAATTCCGCAGTGCTCGAGGCGATTAATACCAAAAGGTATCAGGAGGAAACCGAAGAAACTTTTCAGCTGCTCAGTCTCTATAACCAAGGAAAAATAGAACTAGATGCGCTGCATGGTCTTCAGGGAGTACAACCGATTAGGGGCGTGACCGTCGTGTACAATTTGAAACTAGCTCCACGTAATGAACCCAGGGAGGGAGGGGGGCAGAAGTATAAAATTGAAGGGCAATACAAAGTCTCGCTTTCCATCGGGTATCTAATCTTGTTTTTGAGCGCCGAGATGGTGTTAATCGGAACAGTGATTACCTCTGTTTCGCTAGGGTCGTCAAAAGCTCAGCGCCGTTTCGAGGAGCAGATTTTACAAACTCATTTCTCTCTTGAGTCGCCTGTACTGCCCACACCTGTGGAGTCCGCAGAAGAGCTCGTTGGTCGCATGCTGAAGCGATTCCATAATTTCGCGATAGATCTTGAAACCCACCCGCGTAAAGGCCAAAAGGGCATTCAGGTCAATAATGAATACGACGTGCAGTTTTTAGTCAATGCGCTAATGGGGCTGCATTTCGATAACGTAAAGTCTGAAGAGCCAACGCCAAGCATTGCGGCTAGCAGCTCTCGCTTAGACTTTCTGCTGCCTGAATACGGAATTGTTATTGAAACTAAATACACATACCAAGGAAGGCCATTGAAGAAGTTGAACGATGAGATGATTAACGATATTGCGCGATATCGAATTCATCCCGAGTGCCGGTTGATCATTTTTTTCGTCTATGACCGCTGCAGGCTGATAAGAAGCCCCGCAACAATCCAAATGGATCTTTCGAAAATTTCAGGTGATCTTCCAGTGCGCCTGATCGTTTCACCAAGTCATTTGTAGAGTTGAGATTATAGCGGGCGCTGCTTTGGGCTTTTCTAACAGTTAACTTGTTCTTAGACGATAAACTATATCAAGGCTGTTGAATGCTCATAGTGGTGTATAAAAATGGAGAAACTCAGGCCGGCGTGACTCACCAAGAGCTTGGGTTGTTCTCCTCTGACTCCTTTATGACTGATCACAGTGATGCCGTGCTGGTAACTCTTCCTAAAGAAATCGACATTCCGGTTCGATTTAATCTTCGATTTTCCCCGAGGACGGATTCGGAAGAGAGCTCATGGTATGTCGCTATCGTTTACGAAGACGAGGTGCCATTCCAGACCAATGATCCTCCGGTGCGCCATCATCCCAGAAGCCGCTGCGAGTGATCTGTTCCAAACCCGCCGTTTTCAAAATGTCATCGTGGCCGAAAGATCTCACCCAGGATCTCTCGGTCAGAATGCTTTCTTCGGGCTCGCCTGTAGCTGCAGATCAGGCAGTAGACGATAAAGTTGGTGTGTACTCGTCAGCATCGCGCATAGACGTAGTTAAACATCGGGTGTCGGAGAAAGCTCACGAGCCGGGCGCTTGCATGGATACTGCTGGCACTTAAAATCAACATCGCTATCAAGCCATCAGCAGCGAATTGCTCAAGAAGAATCAGGGCGTAGCGCTCCTACTGCGTTCACGAACTGCTCTTGTGCACGTAGCTTCTGCCTATCTATCGATCCGTGCCACTGATGGCATGAGCTCGGTGTGACCTGATGATTATGTTGAGGCTAGACAGCGCGGCATTACCCGATTCCAGCAGAAAAATAATCCCGCCTAGATATCAAAAGGGCTAGGGGGATGTCATATGGATTGTTAATTTTATGTGCAATGCACTAGCTCCAAACGGTCGGGGTTCGTCATGTGAGCTATCTTGTGTCAGTCAGCCAAATTTTAACGTAAGTGGATGGCGAAGCCTCGACATTACTATGGCCATGCGGCAACAGCCCCGTTGCATTTTCTCCGGGAGTAGATGAATGATCAAAGGATTGGATAAGCTCCAGCGCGATTTGACTGAGGCATCGAAGGCGCTAAAGGAACTCGATGGAACCATCGGGTCAGTAGAATACGACCCGAACGACCCTCTGAGCATCGAACAAGCTATCGCAAAGATTTATCGAGATGTTGATTCTCGAGTAGGTTCATACGCCTCAAATCCAATCGTGAAGCCTCTCATCGAGCAATTCAAAGAGACCGCGAGGCAGCACATCATTGATAAGGCGGCCGCGGCTCGCTTGAGCGGTGGCGAATAATGACTTCCAGTGACATCTTCAAGAAGATCACAAACGCCGTCCTTGATCTCCAAGGCTCCCAACATCAGACTTATGAGCTGCCACTGAGGACATTAGCAAAAGCACTGAGCGATCCGTCATTAGCAACCGTTAACGACCAGTTGACTGCTCGTGTTGACCTTGATGAATTCCTCGCTGCTAGCGGCAAGTTGTACCGTGGCAACCCGCTACCTTGGCCTGACAACGAGGAAGAGAGGTTAGGGCTGATCATCCTGCTAGCGCTGAAGATGGGCGAAGACCCTCGGTTTGCCTTGAATTTCGGCATGCATAACTTCAGCAACGGTAGCAACAAAATCATCGCAGGCATTCATGGGTTCACCGCGCAGATCCTGGCCCCATTCGTTCGGGACTACAAATCGTACGTTCAATCCCAGCCAAAGAGCCTACGTCCGATGCCTTCCCCAGCCTCATCCAACAAAGTGTTCATCGTTCACGGTCACGACGAGGCAGCACTTCAGAGTTTGGCTAGGTTCATCGAGAGGCTCGGCCTAAAGGCGATCGTGCTCAGGGAGATGCCTGACCGAGGCCAGACCATCATTGAAAAATTTGAAACCGAATCAGATGCAGCCTTTGCAGTGGTCTTGCTCACACCTGATGACGTTGGTGGTTCCGCACAAGCTGCTTCAACAAACGCCCGTGCACGCCAGAATGTAATCTTCGAGCTTGGCTATTTCAGAGGAAAGCTAGGCCGTGGGAAGGTTATGCTCTTGAAGAAGGGCAACCCTGAAATCCCTTCGGACTTGTTTGGTGTTCTCTATACAGAAATGGATATTAATGAGGCGTGGCACTACAGGCTCATAAAAGAGATGAAGGCAGCAGGCCTCACACCTGATACCAGCTCAGTTCTTTAAGTCATGCTGCAAGGCAGACTGTCGCGTCCCGCCTTGCTTTGCTCACTCAAATCAGCTCGCAGTGAAGAAATGGACGCCCCTGACTGAATCACTCACTGACCCCAACGAATCGCTGAAAGCTCGGGGCACTATATAACCACAACCATTAGGGACGTGATTATCGATCTCATACAGCTCACTCGTTCAATTGGATGTCCCAAGTGCCTCCACCTCTAGAGCCATTTTCAAACTCGTTCCATGTGCCATCCAGCAAATTTCCTTCGGATCGACTGAGATAGGCTTCTCCGACAAAACCTTCGATCTGGGGAAAGTAATGTAGGTGGTATTGCTCACCCTCTAGCTCACCCCGATACGTTGAGGGACGGCCCTTTCGCAGGTATTCGACCACTATTTCTTTATCACGAATGATCACCACGCAAGGCTCCTTTTCAAACCCTGCGAGGCCATCGTAGTAAGTCGTCATCACTGAATTTGCATAACGCATTCTGCGGAATTCCTCTGTTTTTCTAATCATCCAGGACAGTAGCCAGGCTGAGAACTCAACACGTTGTTGGTGTCGCTGGGAGGGATTGGCCGATGAGGCACCAAACCAAAAATCTCGAAGCCAATCTCAGCACCGATTAACGAACCCACCTTCGTAAACTTTCTCTTTGGTGGTGGAATCGCGTGCCGAGTTGAACAGCATGCCCTGCAAACCGAGTTTTCTATATTACTTCCAGTTGTTGGGAAGTCGCCAATGGATGAGTTCATCTGCCAGGCGGCGCATCTCACGAGCGGCATGTGAGCGCGGTGCGAAATCTACGAATGCGCTGAAATACCCGTATTCCTGTCCCGGGGGAGGGGCGTCCTCCAGCATCTCGATGGCGATCCGGTAAGCCCCGGTCAGCTCAGTGTGCAGAGGAGGAAACTCCAGTGAGTCGACCAGCTCGAGCACGCGCTCGCGGCGCCGGCAGGTCGAGTATTTCGAGTCGACGATGTCTTGATATTGTTCATCACTCAGCTTCACAAAATCGCCAACAAATTCTTCGAGCTCACTGCTGACGCCTCCAACATCACAGTTTGTCAGCAAGCCGAAGTAGCTTGGTGTTGTCTCGCGGCATTTGATGTTCTTCAGGGCAGAGACGAATCTCCCAGCGCTGCGCACAGCCATCGAACAATTGGTGTCCACGACCACGGCAACCAGATTTGCAAATCGCCGTACCAGTTCGAGCTCAGCGTTCACATCAAGCAACACGTAATCATGACGCGCGATCAGTTCGCTGAGTTTTTGCGTAGCTCGCTGTTTTCGTTCCAGTGATTCTAATTCATCGGCATGAACAAACTGGTACTTCGCTTGTTCGTTTGGGGGCAAAGCCGCCAGTTGATCGCGAATCCGCTTGCGACGCTGCTTCACCGCCGATGGGAATGTGATGAGGTCGCGCTCATCAAAGAACCCAACTCGACTTGCCCAACTGTCTGTGGATGGTTGTTCGCCATCTTCGCATGCATAACGGTGGTTATAGTCATTGGTCACGACTGCCACCCGAAAGCCCAGCTCAGCGAGTGCGACTGCGAGGTTCACAGTGATGGATGTCTTTCCAACACCCCCTTTGTAGGAAGCGATAGCTAGCGCTAGCCCACGTGGTTTTACATCAATCTCAATACTCAGTTTTCGTAGGTTGATCCCTGAGCGAGCTAGGAAGCTCCACAGTGCAGCAGGGGAAGGTAAGCGTGAGGTTACGTTGCCGCTATCGGTTTCCCAGGATCTCCAGGTTCTCTCGGCAACGTTGGCCCACATCGCGGCAAGATTGACGCTGACACCGACAGCCTCGCGGAGCTCTTTCGAATGCTTTCGTAGTTGGTTGTCCATGATCGCCCTCCAAATTCGTTAGTTTCTGAAGACTAACCAAATCCGAGATGGCGAAAAATTATGAGCAGAGTGCCGGGCTTTTTCGCTAGGAGCACTGTTCCGCGATAGGCCTAGGCGTAAGGTCGGATGAATAGTTCTCCAGTGGATTCCATACCTTCGCGACTTAAGACAACCGAAAGGTTGCTGGTAATGCGAGACGCGTTTGACGTCGGAGTCGAACAGCGGCGAACTTGGCACTGCGGGCCAGTGTGACAGCTAAATTTGCAAGGCCTCCACCAGGAGGTAGTCCTTCGGGTTCATTAGATCATTGTAGAGAGTCTGAGTAATGTTTATACCGGACGCCATTATTGAGATCTGACCCCTTTGTTAGCGATGAAAGCCCTGGGTCAGACGTGATAAAGGATCGTTTTCCGGATACGTGAATTCGCGGAATGATCTACTGCCTGATTTGTGTGGAAAAAACATATCAACTTCGCTGGGCCAGCTACGCTTTAGCGTGAATTCGCAAGACAGGGATCGTCATCACGTGAAGCGACTACTTCTTTTGAGCGGCCCGATTGCCGGTGGCAAAACGTCAGTTTCTGCCTCGCTACAGGAACGCCATGGGTTTGTTCCCATTAGCAGTGGCTCTTTTCTGCGGGCTCAGCTGGCTGCCCAGAATGAGCCAATTGATCGTCGTAACCTCCAAGAGCTCGGCGACTCTCTCGATAGAGCTACTGACTTTTCCTGGCTCATAGAGTCTGTCGCAAGTCCGGCCATCGAAGCTCGACCAGATGCTCATAACTGGTTGCTGGATGCAGTCCGCAAACCCCAGCAAGTAGCGTTATTCAGGCTCCATTTTGGAGATGTAGTGAGGCACGTGCACATCGTCGCGCCAGAGTCTGTTCTGGAACAACGGTGCGCTGCGCGTGGTTTAAGTCATCTCGAAGACTACCAAGCAAGCGTACTACACCCGAACGAGCAAAGTGCCCGTTCGTTGGCAGGTTTTGCGGACAAAGTTCTGGACACCAAACAGTATACACCCTTGGAAATCGCAGATCAGATCATGAATATCTGGGAGAAGTAGCACATGGAAACTCGGCAGATTGTGGTGATTAGCGGCAAAACCTGTAGCGGCAAGAGTGGATTGGCCAATCTGTTGGAAAAGGAATTTGGTTTTGCCGTGGTCAGCAATCGCCGGCTCATTGATGACCCACAGTGGCGTCTCCGGATGGAACAACCAGAGATGCTTGATCGGCGGCGCGAACTCGATGATGCCGACTTCGACCAGTGGATGCTTCTTGAGACCCATGCTATGTGCAAGAAGGAAAAGGCTGGCCGACCGTTAGTGGTTGATCACTTAACTACACTCGAACAGGTACTGAAGTTTCGACAGGCGTTCGGAGCCAACCTTGTGCATGTTCACCTCTACGCGAGCGACCCGACACTGCACGAGCGTTATGCAACTCGAGTCAAGGGCGATTCCGATCCATCGCCGTATGACGAGGTTAATAAACTCAGGGATCAGTCGGAAATTCAGGCTCTTAAAGATGATGCTGACGTCCGGATCTACACCGAACGTTCCGACTCAAATGACACGCTCGTGCGTGTCGCTGCCCGCTTGCATCTGTACACACCACCAGAAATTAGGTGTGTAGATGTGCTCATTGGCGGGCAGTACGGAAGCGAGGGTAAAGGCAACATCGTCGCCTATCTGGCGCGTGAGTACGATGTGATGGTTCGAGTTGGTGGGCCTAACGCCGGACACACCGTTGCCAGTTCGGCTGGGCCTTATACATACCATCATCTGCCTTCGGGGTCGCGAGATGTGACAGCGCGACTGCTTTTAGGGCCCGGCATGACCATTCATTTACCTGGGCTTTTGAAAGAGATCGATGACTGTGGCATCGGCCCAGAGCGCTTATTCATTGATCCACAAGCAACCATCATTGAAGAAGCTGACCGCGACGCAGAACAAGTGCATCTGGTCTCGACGATCGCCTCGACCGGCAGTGGAAGCGGTGCTGCAGCTGCACGGCGCATTTTGAGTCGGGGCAAGACGACGATCAGGTTGGCTAAGGACGTAGATGAGCTGCGACCTTATGTGGGCACTCTGGGAAACTATCGTGGCTCTACATCAGACCGACTGGAGGAGGCTTACCGCAGTGGTCAATCCATCCTACTGGAAGGTACCCAGGGCAGTGGTTTGAGCATTTTCCATGGGGACTATCCGTACGTGACCTCTCGGGATACCAACGTTGCAGGATGTCTCGCTGAGGCAGGGATATCCCCCAGCAGAGTTCGAAAGATCCTGATGGTAATTCGCCCCATGCCTATCCGTGTTGGCGACCCCGATGGCAGCGAGGGCCATATCTCGGGAAGGCTCAAACATCCGACGACTTTTGATGAAATTGCACAATTTGCAGATCTTGAGGCAGACGCTTTAAACGACGCCGAGAAAACGTCTACAACAAACCGTAACCGTAAGGTCGGCTGGTTCGAGTGGGATCAATTTCGAAAAGCATGCGCCCTCAACGCACCGACGGACATCGTGCTGACCTTTGCGGATTACCTCAAGGCTACAAACCGTAACGCTCGTCGATTCGAACAGCTGCATTCAGATACGATCAAATTCGTGGAGGAGCTTGAACGCGTATCTCAGGCGCCCGTTTCGCTAATCAACACACGGTTTACCCGTGACCCAGACCCCAGTGATTTGCGATCGCTGATTGATCGACGCAACTGGACTGCACGTTCTGACAGGAGATAAATGGTGGATCTTGAAAAGATGATCGAGCTTTATCCCCGGGTTTACCACATGGCCGAACGCGGCGCTTGGGATAGTATTCGAGCGCGCGGACTGATGAGTGCCACAGCCGTACTGGATCACCTCGCAGTAGGAGGTGGCGACCGAGCTCATTACGAGAGCGAACATCGAGGGGAGAAGATGGATGTGAGAGCTGGAGACCCGTCCCACATCGTGCTCCGTGATCAGAAACCCATGCCTGAGGGGCGCTTGATCAGGGCCCTCACCGATGGGACAACGCCACGTCAGTGGTATGAATTGATCAACAGCAAAGTTTTCTTCTGGGCTGAGGAAAAGCGTCTTCATGGTCTGCTTGGCGCTCGTGATTATCGCAGGCTCGAGCACGATGTCCTGACTCTAGATTCGGCGACGTTCATACCCGCATATGCAGAGGCCATTTGGCTGTGCCATATGAACTCGGGCAATACTTGGCCCATACCGCATCGTCGCGGTACAGACATCTTCCGTAGAATTCCAGATTATCCTGTTAAGCGTTCAGGAAAACCGGATAAAACCGTAGTCGAACTGGTTGTCGATTACGCTGTGCCCGACATTGCTAATTTTGTGGTGGAGGTTCGACGGATGAAGGGCAGCGAAGTGTTAGGTGTCATCGGTTAGCGTCATGCATCGGAGGCACCATGCCGCGACGCCGTTTAGCTTCTCGCATTTTATTAGTCAGCCATGCTCGGAGACTGCTGCTGTTCAAGATCTCTTACAAGGCAGGTGCGCGGGCAGGTATGAGCTACTGGGCTACGCCCGGTGGGCAGCTAAGGGATGACGAGTCATTTGAAGCCGCCGCTATGCGTGAGCTTGAAGAGGAGACTGGGGTCGTAGTCAAATCCATTGGACGCTGCATCGCTCGGAAGGAGTTTCCTTGGCAAATGCCGGACGGAGGTTATGTACTTGCGGTGGAGCATTATTATGCGGTGCATGTGGGGGCAGAGCATTGTTCGACGACAAGCTGGAGCCTTCGGGAACGCGACGCCATTTGTGATATTAAATGGTGGTCAGAGAGTGAGTTAACGGCTTGCACCGAAGAAATATTGCCATCCGATCTGCGAACTTTGTTCGGCGAGATATTGCTCAGCATGCCTGGTGAATTCGGATGATCAATCCATCAAGAAGCCCATCATTGCTTGAGATGTTACCGCCGCAGATTACCAGTGAACGATTCGTTCGGCCTATTGCGCATGTGATGGGCAACCGCACATTCGGGCCCCAAGGCCTAGCTCGTCACTAGCCTAGCTTTTCCTTAACGATCCACGCCACGTTCCTCGCATGGTCGATACCTCGATGATGAGTGCCGTACCTCCCGGATCTAGAAGGGGTAGCTTCACCCAGCATACGGCGTAGAGGGCAAGCGTTCACTTGTTGCCAGGGTCTGATCGGCTTACGATCAAGCGTAAGTCAGGAGGAGTTTCGAGTATGGATAACTATCAGAATCCAAAGCCAGGAAAGACATATATCAGTCCCGCGCTTCCCTCCTTTGGTGATAAATCGCGGCTTATCCGGATCGCGTCCAAAGTGTTGCCATCGGTAGACGGCTATGAGTACGGTCGTGAGCGTGACGAAGCTGTGCTCCGGCACAAACCGGAAGCGGCAACCTATATATCGGCAAAGTTCCTCGAGGACACTCGAAGGATTCAGGTTCTGACGGTTCAAAAATTCAGTTCGGAAACCGGGCAGCCTTACGGCAGTGGTTTCTCGTTTGTCGGAGAGGAGATTGGCAGGTTCTGTGAGTTTCTTGCCAATATCCAAGCGGTCGCATTTGAAGGCGGCAGCCAAATCAATATTTCCGATTCAGAGCTGAGACGAATCGCTCTGACGTCTCTCCAAGCAAAACAACTAGTCACGGAAAACGAAGATCTGATTGCCGAGGTCGTGAAAAACTCACTAACAAAGCAGGACGTAGTCGCAATCGGATACCGAAAAAAGCAGCTCGAAGTCTTTAAGTCCCTATTGGAGGATGAAGGCTACTTCCAAACAATACAATCAAGGAAAGGCTGTACACCGGAAGCCCTATGGCAAAAATTCTTTGAAAAAAATCCGTGGATATTTGGCTATGGCCTTAGCTACATATATGCGTCCGGCCTCGATGGGAAGAAGCTAGAGCAAGCGGTCAGAGGTAATGACGTTGCTCAGCCAGGGAAGAGAGTGGATGCGCTTCTGAAAACAAAGGCTTGGGCCTCTAGCCTCTGTTTTGTCGAAATCAAAACTCACAAGACGCGCCTGTTGAAAAACAAGAGTTATCGTGAAGGTTGCTGGGCACCCTCGGATGAGCTTGCAGGCGCGGTCGCTCAAGTGCAGGGAACTGTGGCCCTCGCAGCAGAAACTTTGAAGGAATCAGTACGGTTGACTGACGACAATGGATATCCCACCGCTGAAGAGGTTTTCAACTATTCCCCTAGAGCATTTGTGGTGGTTGGTTCCCTAGAGCAGTTTGTTGGCGAGCACGGGGTCAATCGGGAGCATCTCAGGAGCTTCGAATTATTTCGCAGAAATACAATCCAACCCGAGATAGTGACTTACGATGAGCTTTTTGAACGAGCAAAACACATCATCGCAGCGAATGAAGCTTAGTGTTCGCATGTAAGGCATGCTCAACATAACTCAGCTGTGCTGAGATCATGCCGTTGAAGGAGGCATCCCTTCTTCGGGCTCCCGAGCCCGGCTCATGCTTCAGGCGAGCATCTCTTTCACTATGGAAGCAACATTTCTCGCATCATCTATCCCTCGGTGGTAGGTACCGTGCCAGACCAAGCCCATGGCCTCTACCGTTTGCTTAAGTGATTTCGGCCGATTGCCATGCAAACCGGCATGCCATTTCTTGGAACCTCAGCTCTTCGCGAAAGACGGGGAGGCGGGGACTAATTTGAGCGCGGATATAACGCTGGATTTCATCGACGATCTCCAGCGGATCGACTATCAGAAGTCCATGTCAATCATTCAACGACCCCGGTTGCTACCCCATTTTCATGTCAGTTTGTTTTGCCCAAGCTAACGCTGTCGATGCATGGGTATTGGGCAGCACGCAGCCCCTGCACTGTTTCGTCGGGCCCATTATTCGGGCACACACCCATACGAGGATGGCGAGGTATGTACGCTGATGAGGAAAGGTGGTCGTGGTGCTCCGTCATTGGCTGTAGCTGCTCGCTGGAGAAACCAATCTTATAGTCTTTTGGATGATGTTCAGGTCGAGGGGTTTGGGAGGTCAAGAATGTCTCAATATTTGCGGCTTTAACTGACTGATTAACGATGTAGTTATTCGAGTGCCCGTAGTGATTTCGGTAGACTCTCAGAAGCAAGAAAGGCCAGTTATAAATCGTTTCTTGTAGCTCCCCCAGATCAAAGACTTTGCAGTGGCCATTTTCGTAAAGCTCAGCGCAAATTGTTTGAAGAAACTCGACTGTCAGCGATTGCAAAGGAGGGAAGTCAACATCGTCGTTATGTATCTCAGCTGACTGTGCCACGTCATGGTAGCTGGAATATCCAAGACAATGTGAGAGGATTTCCTGTGCCTCGGAAAGACGAAGCGGCCTGGTACCTAACCAGTCTCGTTTGAGACGTTTTGCCAGTCGAGTGAAACCGCCATTTTCAAGATCTTGAGGAAAAATAGGAACTCGCATATTCATTCTCGATATGTCTACGCGGTGTCGGCTGCCCGCAGTGACTGATGTCGAATGCATGCAAAAAAGGAGGGTGCTACTGCCTGTGCGTTAGCTATGCGCGCCGACCGCTCGATCCAGGAAATCGATACAGTTGACGATGGTAGCAGAGGTATAGGGTTGGACTCAATATATTTAAGGCTTGTGACGGGGGCACCAACACTTGCCCCCTGTCTTCCGCCCCGCGATCATTGTTTAAACCGCCATCGCGTATCCCTTATCGGCGCCAAGTGGAACAGTATGTCCTTGCAAGCCGAGTTTTCTAAATCACGCCAGTTATTGCGAGGTCGCCAATAGATAAGTTCAAATGCTAGGTACTCTCTCGCGGCATTTTAAGTTTTAAAGATATGCCAACCTGTGTTCACTCGAGCCAAATGGTGAGTTCTATGATCACGGCTTGAACAGTTATATTGTCGCTGCCGGCGACTTGGTCGGCCAGTGGAGACGGAGCTGGATATCTCAATCTCTTAAGTAAGCCCTAGTTTTCCACAGTTCTAGGTGATCACTAACAGATACTGATCAAGGCCTACCGCCAAGATGCTCATTCTAGACCGCAGATCTATAGCCCCTCAAACGCAATTGCGGCTGTATCGCCAACGACTTCATCTTGGGTTTTGCTGTTTATTTGATTTTCAACGGCTAGATAGAGGTAATTACGATTCTTTTCTTTTGATTTTTAGCATCGGCTTCATGAGTTGAGCTTTTGTCATTCCGTGAAGTAAATAAGCGTTATGTATGAACAGTTGTGCTACCTCCGCCATCGCGTTCAATTCCGCTTTGAGTAGCTCATTCTCTTTTTTGATGCGGAAGATTGTATCAATAGCGGCGTTCATGCTTTTCGGGATGGGAAAAGAGTCGAGGGCTCTAGCTGGTGTGCGAACTTCCTTTTTCTTTGCTTTGTACGCATTAATTATCACGGCTTTATTGGCTAGGGCCTGACGAGTGGGGACGAAATCTAGCTCTAATTTTGAAGCCAAGCATATTGCATCCCATGTTAGTTTTTCAGTCTTGGGCCAGCTTCTAATAATATCGGCAATGGCTACGAGCTTTTTTTGTGTAATTGCGACAGACATGTTAGTCCTCGGATAAAAGCTTTATGCAATCTAATACGTCTACATGATAATTTGCAGTGGTATGCACTTGCAGCTGGGTTTTTTTTGAAGCGCTTTCAACAGGGTTTGTGGCGTTTAGGATTCGATCCTCATGAGTAAAATTGCTACCTAAGATTCTGACCGGAGTTCCGTTGGGGATTTCATCTTTATACAGAATTTGAACAAGCAAATCTAAACGCTCGAGATTATGTTTATGGGCTTCATACCACCGATTGGCTACCTTTTCGCCATTGTTAATTTTCTGTTCTGCAACTATGAAGTTTTCGTATACGCGATTACGTTCTTGGATAATGGCATCGTTCGAGCGTTTGTGCCCTTTGCAGATCAGAAGTTCGTTGCAATTTAGGCAATCGGCATGTTTAGTGCACGGCGACACAGTCCACGGGTGGAGGCAAATGCCGTACCGAGTAGTGATTAGAGGCCCCTTGTCTCTTAAGTTGTAATCAGCCTTGGTGACTGGAGGTAGCGTTTGTGTTGTGGTTTTCGTTTTTAAGTCAGATATTTTTTCAGCTTTTCGTCCGGAGGAGAGATGCATATATGTGCGTGTTTGAGCGTTTGAAGCCCTTGTGCTCCAACGTGTTATTGCCTCCATGGGAATGCCCGCTTCTTGCGCCATTGTGTTTAAAAAATGGCGCATTTCATGAGATCTAATTTTAATATTAGGATATCCGTGTTTCAAGAAAATGCTCATGCTGACGTTGTTGGTTGATCGCTCTTGTACTGCGCCATTAACACGTAATGAATAACTGCTAAGCTTGTACGGAGTAAGAAAGATTGGGCTCGTCCGTTGATGCGACGAGAGTTGTCGATAACGAAGACATACTAGAGCATTGGACATTTTTATTCGGGTGCCATTATTCTTAGTGGCGGGTATTTGATAAGGGAAATTTGGATTCAGTTTTCTATGTCGTACTAAAACTACTTCTTTCCATAATTTGTTCAATGTCCATGCTGATAATGTATGGTTGCCCGTGATGCTATTTATTAAACAACTTGCCGTTTTGGGGGTGCCATATCCTAGCGCTTGAGCAACTTGCAAGGGTGTTAATAACTCGTCGTCACCTACCATGGGGCAATGGGAGTGTCGATAAAACTTATCAGATGTCTCATAATGCTTGGCTAGTAGTCTGCCTTCTTCGGTTATCGTTTTTAGACGTTTGATTGCTTCTTCGGTATTGTCGGAAATGACGCCGGGTACTTCTTTTGTTACGTACACTCCTGTTTTAGGTGACCAGTAATTTAAGTAACCTTGCTTGGTGTCATACTTATCTGGGGTATTCTTAAAAACTGATACAGTAAAGCGTCCTAGCTCTGAAATCCTAAGAGGGGCAGAAAGAAGTACGCATGTTACACTTGAAATGAAAACATCTTCATCGTCTTGTTCTGATGAATATCCGTTTGAAAAAATTTCCGCTAGGGCCAAAAGTCCCTCATCATCAGGCAGTTTTTCAATGCGATTTTTTTCGGATAGATGTTTATTTTTGGAGTAGGCTGAATTGGCGCCGGTGTAAGGGTGTTTCCAGTTGCAAGTTTCGGCAACGCTTAAGTTTAAGGTTGAGATGTCTTGTGCTATCTTTTGCAGGCAAGCCCCAATTCCATCGGTATCCTTAAAAACAAATTTCTGAATAGAGATGCACGCAGCCGTGAAATGACGCGCCTCTACGCGAGTGATGTCCGCACACCCCAAGTCCTCAATGAGCGAATGTTCTAAAAGTCTCATTGCTGTCATGCCTCTTCGGAAGACTTTTGTTTCTTTTTGGTTCTGTGTGTACCGCAAATATGCTTTAGCAAATTCTACGAATGGAAAAGACATTTTTTCAGTGTCTTTGATTGCATTATGAGGGCTGTTATAAGTTCCTTGGATGTTGCAGAATCTTACAGGATGGTGATGCGTTGGCCATTTTGTGCTATCCCAATCAAAGCCATGAAGGTTGCTCCAGAGTTTTATTTCGTGTTTCGCTTTTCTGATGAATTCGTAAAGATTCTCAGAGGCTTTATCGTCTTTTTTTGGTTGTGATAGGGATAGGGTAAATGGCATGTTTACTCACTCAGTGACTATATATTTTTTGTTGGTTAAAGACTTTTGGCATTTTTACAATGGTTAATCACATTGAGGACAGCCTGTATGTCGCGATCTAGTTGCAATGGAGTCAGGAGCCTTCTTCCAGAACCTGGTAAAGGGGTCATATTCTCCTCATTTTGACGTTCCAAAAGCCTTTGAAGAACTTCTTCATGAGGGCCGTCAATCCAAGGCTCAAATTTTGTGCATCGGTAGCAAGGTATAGGTACTGACGCGGCGCAAAATCCACTGCTACCGCAATTACCAACTGCATAGTCATCATTACCATCTAGTTCAATTAGACTGGACTCGTCGGACGCACGCGTAGCCTCACTTTTATTTCGAATTAAACGTCCGCGAAAAGCCTGTGCAAGCGGGGCCATTATGTTTGATATTCCATCATCAAGGACTCTGGCCCTTTCTGCAGGGTCATCGTAATAAGCATCCAGTGATTTACTGTGCTCATGTCCAAGCCAAAAGCTTAACGTTGCTTTAGATACTCCTGATCTCGCAAGTTGGCGTGCTCTTGTATATCTAAAGCGGTAGGCGTATTCCTCTAGATAGTCATTCGTTCGAGACGACCATACGCGAGTACCGGTAGAGCGCCGTAACACAGTTGACATTCGTTTGGCGCGAGTATGAAGAAAGCGACTTGAACACCGATCTAGTTGGTTGGCATGAACCTCATCTATAATTTGTAGTCTTTTTGTTAGCTGCGATCTAGGATAAAAAAGTGGAAGCTCTCGTTTTAAGTTGTAGGGCAGAGGGCCCAAATTTTTTTCAAATTCATTGATAGACTCATCAGCTAATCGCTGGCACATTTGCCACAAATGATCACCAATTGGGTGGATTTCAAACTTAGACAATCTGAATCCTTCAGAGTCTTGATCTTTTGCGCCCGGAAATTCTATATATCGCTCGGTTTCGGATTGTTGTCTAAGGTCTTTTATTTTTAGGTGGGCTAATTGAATAGGTCGGCGACCATATTGAGCGCATAAAAGTGACGCCGTTGTATTCCATAGACTATTGATGCCTGATTCATAATCAAACCATATTGTGTCAATAATAGAATGATATTCTTCGTCAGTTAGCCAGCCCTCTGACTCATCGTCAGACCTCACATTGCTCCCCGATGGACGAGGCGGTTTGATGGTCGCGCAGGACTGCAAAGCTATAATTGATTTTTTGCTGATCGTACCGGGTGATAAATTATTCCAATATAAAATAAAGGTTTTCATTTTGTTGAAGTGCGTCAAGTTTTTGCGCCTGCAATAGTCGTGAAAATCAAGAAGAGAATCAGAAGAGAAAATATTCGTTTTGCTGAATCGGCAGTATTGCGAAACTATCTGAATTATGTCCACGATAGTGATGTCGGCATACACATTCAGTCGGCATATCTCATCAAAAGCAGCGGTAATTTTTAAAAAAAGAATAGGAGGGAACGTGCTCTTGATATCTCTTATATTTACTGATCCTGTGCCATATATATAAGCACTATTCTCTCGCCATTCAATTAGCTGGAGGTGATCTGCTCGGCGATGTATAGTATCGAATCGACGGAGTAGCGATTGGTCACTGTTATCTGTCGTGACAGGGTTAAGTTGTTGCGATTTTTTGTAATCCGCTGCGCTTCGTGTCATTTGCGATCTTCCTTCCAATTACCATAGCGTCTTCTTGAATTTTTCTGAGATTATAACGAGCGCTTTGTGCAGAATTGTCAGCCCAGCCCATACAATACTCGCGCGTGGCTCGCTCTTTTTCCTCGGCGTATCCCAATTTTTCAGCTTCTAGGCTAAACAGATAATTCCAATGGTGTCTGAGTAAATGAGGATGCATTCCTCTTAAGTTTTTGTTTTTTACTTTTAATCTTGCAATAGAATTTTCGAATGCTGAATACTGAACGGCCTTGCCCTGTCTTCGCCCACGAATATGATTCACAAAGATAAAATCTTCTGAGGCGAACCCGACATTAGGTATATGCTGGCGCACGCTATCTAGGTAGTAGGTTATCTTGTTGCTTAGATCTTCGCTTATTGCAAGTGTTCGTTCTAGTGTCTTAGGGGTTGGTTGATCGACTCTGTCATCATTGGGGCTATCATGGCTCCGTATGACTGATAAAGATGGTTCATTTCCACCTGTTCCATTGTCGAATGATGATAATTGTAGACTAAGTAATTCGCCTAGGCGCATTCCTGTCTCGTATAAAATCTGTAGGCAAATTATATTTCGGAAGTGAATTTCTGAAACTGCGTTTTTTTTGATGGAGAATAGCGAGTTCGTAAATATTAATTTTAATTCGGTTTCTATTCTTTCGACTAATTTTTTTGCAACGATTTTTCGTGATGCGGCTGCGGAAGAACCTTTTTTTCGCTTCTGCCGGAGGATCTCGGTTTCCATGAGAGAGATTAAATCTTTTGTAGAGTCTGATAGATAGACGCCGCAAATTACATATGCAAGCCAATGTAAGTATTTGGCTGCGACCAATATGGCTTCATTGATCTTTGAATTGCAAATAGTATCTCCATTTTTCGAATTTTTTTTTAACGCCAGATAATTTACTAACGATCTGCATTCCGCCTTAGTGAGAAAGTGAAGGCGTTCGAATCTAGTATCTATGACTATTTGCATGCCTCGAGACCATTCAATTATTTTTTTTATGACATACATACGTGTTTTTTGGGTTTTGTGTTTGATGCCATTGCGTAGCTCAAGCGCGCAATATAGTGTTGGATGAAAAAGAGGGAATCCAGGGAAGTCTGTGTCGTAGATTTGAGTGAAACGCTCCCCATTTTTGGCGATAAAGCTTTTTACTTTGAGCGACATGTTTGAGTCTTCAAGAAAAGTTAATAATTTTTGCCATGTCGAAAAGCTTTGTGCAAGTTTTTTATTCTGATTTTTTTTGGTGTTTTTTTCTTTATTTTTCTTTGCATGAGTGTTATTTGGTGCTGACAATATATATATAAAGTCTCGGTGTTTTTGGAGTGTCAATATGTAGCGAGTGTTTTGTTTTTTGGGGCTGTCAATATATGGCTACGGTTCAGGATTCTGGGCTGTCAATATATGGCTACGTTTCCAGTTTTTGGAGTGTCAATATGTGGCTAAAGTTGTTGCGTTTTCTGTGTGGCAATCTCTTGCCAATCATCGAGCTGAAGGCTTTCGCTGGAATGGATTTTCGGCATATTCGGTGATTTTTATCGGGTATGAGGTCAGGTTGACGAGGCAGCACTCAGAGTATGTCTGCTTCGCTTCGATTAGTATTCAGGCGAGCTGATACTTCCGGATCGTGTCCTATGGCAATTCAGAAGAGCGTTTACATTAGTGCGGAGTGAAAGAGTGACAACTTTTGTATTTACACTTTTTGGTGCTAGCTAAGTCACCGATTTCAACTTCATGTGTTAATATCGTAGGCCTTCGCAGGGTGATGAGAGATGAGGATTTAACAAAGAATGGCTCAGAGGATGGTTGTACTCGATACCGAAACCACCGGCATGCCGGTGACCGATGGTCACCGGATTATCGAAATCGGCTGTGTTGAACTGATCGGTCGGCGCCTGACGGGCCGGCATTTTCACGTTTACCTGCAACCGGATCGCGAGAGTGATGAAGGCGCCATCGGCGTTCACGGCATCACCAACGAATTTCTGGTGGGCAAGCCGCGCTTCAACGAAGTTGCCGATGAGTTCTTCGAATTCATCAAAGGCGCACAGCTGATCATCCACAACGCGGCGTTCGACGTTGGCTTCATCAACAACGAATTCGCCTTGATGGGCCAGCACGATCGCGCTGATATCACTCAGCACTGCTCGATCCTCGACACCCTGATGATGGCCCGGGAACGTCACCCGGGGCAGCGCAACAGCCTCGATGCGTTGTGCAAGCGTTACGGCGTCGATAACTCCGGTCGTGAACTCCACGGCGCCTTGCTCGACTCGGAGATTCTCGCCGACGTTTACCTGACCATGACCGGTGGCCAGACCAGCCTGTCGCTGGCCGGCAACGCATCGGACGGTAATGGCTCGGGCGAGGGCGCGGACAACTCGGCGACCGAGATTCGCCGATTACCGGCTGATCGGCAGCCGGCGCGGATCATTCGCGCGACTGAGGATGAGCTGGCGGCGCATCTGGTGCGGTTGGAGATTATTGCCAAGTCTGCCGGTGGGCCGGCGATGTGGACGCAGATTGCCGAGGCTGACGCGCAGGCTTGAAGATCAAAAGATCGCAGCCTCCGGCAGCTCCTACAGGGGATCACATTCCAATGTAGGAGCTGCCGAAGGCTCGGGCCGCGATCGGACGATCTTTTGCTTTTGGCGGCATGAAGCCAAGTGGCCACCCTCGCCACTTTCGCTACAACCCTCTACCCTGAGTGCATTGGCGGATTCAACCCCGCCGCCTCAGGACACTGAGCCCCATGTACAAAGATTTGAAGTTTCCGGTGTTGATCGTCCATCGTGACATCAAGGCCGATACGGTCGCCGGCGACCGTATCCGTGGCATCGCCCGGGAGTTGGAGCAGGAAAGTTTCAGTATCGTTTCGGCCACCGACTACACCGAAGGTCGGTTGGTGGCGTCGACCCATCATGGCCTCGCGTGCATGCTGATCGCCGCCGAGGACGCCAGCACCCACTCGCATCTGTTGCAGAACATGGCCGAACTGATCGGCCTGGCGCGTGTGCGTGCGCCGGATCTGCCGATCTTTGCCCTGGGCGAGCAAGTCACCCTGGAAAACGCTCCGGCCGATGCCATGGCCGAACTCAATCAGTTGCGCGGCATTCTCTATCTGTTCGAAGACACCGTGCCGTTTCTCGCCCGGCAAGTGGCGCGAGCGGCGCGCAAATATCTGGACGGTTTGCTGCCGCCGTTTTTCAAGGCGCTGGTGCAGCACACTGCCGATTCCAATTATTCCTGGCACACCCCCGGTCACGGCGGCGGTGTGGCGTATCACAAAAGTCCGGTAGGGCAGGCGTTTCACCAGTTCTTCGGCGAAAACACGCTGCGCTCGGATTTGTCGGTCTCGGTGCCGGAGTTGGGTTCGTTGCTCGATCACACCGGGCCGCTTGCCGAAGCTGAAGCGCGTGCTGCGCGCAATTTCGGCGCCGATCACACCTTTTTCGTGATCAATGGCACCTCGACCGCCAACAAGATTGTCTGGCACTCGATGGTCGCCCGCGACGATCTGGTGCTGGTTGATCGCAACTGTCACAAGTCGGTGTTGCACGCGATCATCATGACCGGCGCGATCCCCTTGTACCTGTGTCCCGAACGTAATGAGTTGGGGATCATCGGGCCGATTCCGCTGAGTGAATTCAGCCGCGAATCGATCCAGGCGAAAATCGACGCCAGCCCGCTGACCAAGGGCCGCGCGCCGAAAGTCAAACTTGCCGTGGTCACCAACTCGACCTACGACGGCCTCTGCTACAACGCCGAACTGATCAAGCAAAGCCTCGGCAACAGCGTCGAAGTGCTGCATTTCGACGAGGCCTGGTATGCCTATGCGGCGTTCCATGAATTTTTCGCCGGACGCTACGGCATGGCCACCTCGCGCAGCGAAGACAGTCCGCTGGTGTTCACGACTCATTCCACGCACAAGTTGCTCGCCGCGTTCAGTCAGGCGTCGATGATTCATGTGCAGGACGGCGGTGCACGGCAACTGGACCGTGATCGTTTCAATGAAGCGTTCATGATGCACATCTCCACGTCGCCGCAGTACAGCATCATCGCTTCACTGGATGTGGCGTCGGCGATGATGGAAGGCCCGGCCGGGCGTTCGCTGTTGCAGGAAACTTTCGACGAAGCGCTGAGCTTCCGTCGGGCACTGGCCAATCTGCGCCAGCACATTGCTGCCGATGATTGGTGGTTTTCGATCTGGCAGCCGCCCGGTGTGGAAGGCATCGACCGCGTGCAAACCAAGGACTGGCTGCTGCAACCCGATGCGGATTGGCACGGTTTCGGCGAGGTCAGTGACGACTACGTGCTGCTCGACCCCATCAAGGTCACGCTGGTGATGCCGGGGCTGAATGCCGGTGGGGCGTTGAGCGAGAAGGGCATTCCGGCGGCGGTGGTCAGCAAGTTCCTTTGGGAGCGCGGGCTGGTGGTGGAGAAAACCGGGCTGTATTCGTTTCTGGTGCTGTTCTCCATGGGCATCACCAAAGGCAAATGGAGCACGTTGCTCACCGAGTTGCTTGAGTTCAAGCGCAGCTATGATGCCAACGTGCGCCTTGAGACCTGCCTGCCCTGCGTGTCGCAACAAGACACTGCGCGTTATCGCGGCATGGGCCTGCGTGACCTGTGCGATCAGTTGCACGCCTGTTACCGCAGCAATGCCACCGCCAAGCACCTCAAACGCATGTACACCGTACTCCCGGAAATCGCCATGAAACCGGCTCATGCTTACGATCACTTGGTGCGCGGCGAAGTCGAGGCAGTGCCAATCGATGAACTGGAAGGCAGAATCGCCGCCGTGATGCTGGTGCCGTATCCGCCGGGGATCCCTTTGATCATGCCCGGTGAACGCTTTACCGAATCGACCCGCTCGATCATTGATTACCTGAAATTTGCTCGCACGTTCGATAGCAGCTTCCCCGGTTTTGTCGCGGATGTGCATGGATTGCAGCACGAAGATGAAGGCAATGGACGGCAGTACACCGTCGATTGCGTCAAGGAATGAGGACTTTTCCCAGTATGCAACCGGTCATGAATCCGAAATATCCAGGGCTGTCGGTGCGGGTCGCCGACGAAGGCTTTGCGCCTTATATCTGGGGCAGCGACTTCAGTTTCGAGGTCGCCGCTTACGGCAATGCGGTGATTGGCAAGCCTGTCGAGCAGTGGCCGGTAACGCCGATCGTGCCTTACCGCAAGTGCTACGGCATTGATCCCGAGGAGTTCAGCGCCTTTCACAAGGCGACGGACAGCGCGATTTTCATGGCCTACCTTGACGATGAGCCGGTCGGCCATCTGGTGATCAGCACCAACTGGAACGGCTTCGCCCATATCGATGAGCTGGCGGTACACGCGCCAGCGCGCCGTCATGGGGTGGCCAAGGCGTTGCTGGATGTCGCGCAGTTCTGGAGCCGCAAGAAAAAGCTGCCGGGGATCATGCTGGAAACCCAGAACAATAACCTCGGTGCCTGTCGGTTGTACGAGCGTTGCGGTTATGTGATTGGCGGCATCGATCAATTGCGCTATCGCGGCATCGACCCGAACACCGCTGAGGTGGCGCTGTTCTGGTATCGATTGTTCGATAATCCGCTGGAAAACCCGCTCAGTTCGACAGCATCGCCTCGGCTTGTTCCGTGATGATCGCCAATAACGTCTGAATCGCCGCTGAGGGCGCTGCGTGCTTGAAGGTCAGGGCATAGAGGCTGATCGGCACCGCTGGCGACAGCGGGCACACGTCCAGGCCGGCGGGGCGGGCGCCCAGCGCTGTGAACGGATCGACGATGGCCAGACCTTCGCCGGCCTCGACCATGCTGCGCATCATCTGATGGGTTTGTACGCGGGTCTGGATACTCGGTGCCGGGCGTAAGGCCTGGAGTTTGTTTTCCAGTGCCGGGCTCAGCAGGTCCTGACCTTCGAGACCGACCATCGCCTGGCCGGCGAGATCCTGCAGCGAAATGTATTTCTGCTTCGGTTGCAGCCAGCCGTGAGGCGCGAGCAATTGCAGTTTGCCTTGCGCCAGTGGCTGGCAATGAATGTCGGGATGTTCGGGGTCGTGCAGGCTCAAGCCGAGATCGCTTTCACGCAGCAACAGGCTGCGGACGATGTCGCGGGTGGCAGCGTTTAACAGGCTGCAGGGCGCATCGGGCAGTCGACGACGCAGAAGGGCGACGCTATGCGGCAACAGTTGTTGAGTGAGCGGCGGGGTGCCGATGATGCGCAAGGGCGGGGCGAGGTATTGCTTGAGGCTGCTGGCCAGCCGTTGCACCGGCTCCAGCGCTGCGTAGACGTGGGCGATTTCAACCTGCAACGCCCGCGCTTCGGGCGTCGATTGCAGGCGCCCGCGAACACTGGCGAAGAGCATGAACCCCAACTGACTCTCGGCTTCACGCAAACGCTCTTCGACCTCGGCCACCGGCAACTGCAACCATTCGGCGGCGGTGCCCAGGTGACCGGTCTGCAAGAGCGCCTGAATCACTTCGATATGGCGTAAACGCATGCGTGAAGTCCATGTTCAGCAGGTGGGATCAGTGGCTGAATCCTACCCCAAGTCTGCGCATATGACTTCTGCTCATAACAGTGGGTTATTGAGCAACAGGAAGTTCTACTTCACGGGTCAGAATAACGCCCGACTGAACGAGCTTGAATTCAAGTCCGTCGAGTTTCTCCACGCGATCGCCAATGGCCAGTTTGTAGGTGGTGACGGGCTCCGAGCCGGTAAAACCGTCTGCCGACGGAGTGGATTCCTGGAACTCATGCACGGAATAAACGCGGCCTTCCGCATCTCTTGCATGGAACTGACCGACGAGTACTGCTGCCATCTGCTTAGAACCTCTGGAGATAAAACACTTGATTTGCGGCTTGGTAGACCGTCATCAAGCGCCGTAAGTTTTCCTGTCGGAAAAAAATAATCAGGACGCGGGAATTTCCCTCGTCTGCTGGTGGAATCGTCACCGGATCATCTATAACTACAGGCTCCTTCCACGGACAGTCGAGAGTCTTCCATGAGCAATGTCTACAACGTCGCCGTAGTAGTCGGTAGCCTGCGCAAAGCATCGATCAATCGCAAAGTCGCGCTGGCACTGGCTGAGCTGGCGCCGGCGAACCTCAAACTCGAGATTGTCGAAATTGGCGATCTGCCGCTTTATAACGAAGACATCGACGGTGATTCACCGCCGGCAGCCTACAGTACTTTCCGGCAAAAAGTGGGTTCATCCGACGCGGTGCTGTTCGTTACGCCTGAGTACAACCGTTCGGTGCCTGCTCCGCTGAAGAATGCCATCGACGTTGGCTCGCGGCCTTATGGCAAGAGCGTCTGGGGTGGCAAGCCGGGTGCGGTGATCAGCGTGTCGCCGGGCGCCATCGGTGGTTTCGGCGCGAACCAGCATCTGCGGCAGTCCTTTGTGTTTCTCAATGTGCCGTGCATGCAGCAGCCAGAGGCTTATCTGGGTGGGGCGGGGACAGCATTTGATGAATCAGGCAAGTTGAGCGATACGGTGAAACCTTTCCTGCAAAGCTTTATCAATGCTTACGGACAATTCGTCGAGCAACACAAAAAATAAATTGGGCTGATACACCTTGTGGCTAGGGGATTTATCCCTGTTCGGTTGCGTAGCAGTCGTCAACCTGTGATGTCGGTATGGTTATTGATCGCAGGGGGGTCGCTTCGCTACCCGACGGGGATAAATCCCCTCGCCACGGGTAAGATGCGTTTCCCGAAGAACTCTATTGAACAAGGCTGTTGCGGATGCTGGCTGCGTCACTGATTTTCCTGCTGACCATTACCCTTGTCATCTGGCAACCCAAAGGCCTTGGCGTCGGCTGGAGTGCGACCTTTGGCGCGGTGCTGGCATTGATCTTCGGCGTCGTGCACCTGAGCGACATCCCGCTGGTGTGGCAGATCATCTGGAACGCCACCGGCACTTTCGTCGCGTTGATCATCATCAGTCTGTTGCTCGATGAGGCCGGTTTTTTTAACTGGGCGGCCTTGCATGTGGCGCGGTGGGGGCGGGGCAGTGGGCGTAAGCTGTTTGCCTTTATGGTGCTGCTCGGGGCATTGGTTTCGGCGCTGTTCGCTAATGACGGCGCGGCGCTGATCCTCACACCGATCGTGATTTCGATGCTGCTGGCCTTGCGCTTTTCGCCGGCGGCGACCCTGGCGTTCGTCATGGGCGCGGGGTTTATTGCCGACACCGCGAGCCTGCCGCTGGTGGTGTCGAATCTGGTCAATATCGTTTCGGCGGACTTCTTTCACATCGGCTTCAACCGCTATGCGGCGGTGATGGTGCCGGTCAACTTCGTCAGCGTGGCGGCGACGCTGGGGATGTTGCTGTGGTTTTTTCGTCGCGATATTCCGCAATCCTACGATCCTGAACAGCTCGAACACCCCGAGACCGCGATCCACGACAAAGCCACGTTCTATGCCGGTTGGGCGGTGTTGGCGATTTTGCTGATCGGCTGCTTTGCGCTGGAGCCGCTGGGCATTCCGATCAGCGCGATTTCCGCGGTGTGCGCCGCGTTGCTATTGGGTATCGCCGCCCTTGGCCACAAGATTTCCACGCGCAAAGTGATGAAAGAGGCGCCGTGGCAGATCGTGGTGTTTTCGCTGGGCATGTATCTGGTGGTCTACGGTCTGCGCAATGCCGGGTTGACCGGGTATCTGGCCGGTTGGCTGGATGTCTTCGCGGGTCATGGTGTGTGGGGGGCGGCAATGGGTACCGGCGTGCTGACCGCGTTGCTGTCGTCGATCATGAACAACTTGCCGACCGTGCTGATCGGTTTGCTGTCGATTGATGCCAGTCAGGCGAGCGGGGTGATCAAGGAGGCGATGATTTACGCCAACGTGATCGGCAGCGACCTGGGGCCGAAGATTACCCCGATTGGCAGCCTGGCGACGCTGCTGTGGCTGCATGTGCTGGAGCGCAAGGGCATCCACATTGGTTGGGGATATTACTTCAGGGTCGGGATTGTGCTGACGGTGCCGGTGTTGTTGGTGACGTTGGCGGCTTTGGCTGTGCGGTTATCCATTTAGACCGAGGTGAAGTCTTCGCGGGCAAGCCTTGCTCCTACAGGGCCTGCGGTGATCCCGTAGGAGCAAGGCTTGCCCGCGAAGGGGCCGGCACAAGCACTACAAAGTCTCAGCCTTGACCGGGAACGTTCGGCCACAGGTCGGACACCAGAAACAAGCGCTCCGCCTCTTCCCATCCCCCCTGCGCATTCTCGGTCAGACGCACCAGCAGTTGCGCTGGCGCCAGCGGCTCAAGATCTTCCAGCCACATGCGCAAATGCTCCAAAGTCCAGGTCTGATCCGCCGGATAGTGCGCCGGTGCCAGCCAGGCATGGCGGGGCAGGGGTTGCCAGCGCCCGGCCGGGCGCTGTGTGACGAATGCTGGCCAATCCTTCTGATGCAACCAACTGCCGCGCAAATGTTGTGGATGCGCACCGAGCGGTGACTCGGCCTGACCGGGCCACGGATACAGCAGATAACCGCCCAGCCACAACTGCGCACTGAACACCTCGATATCCAGCGCCGCCAACACTTCTCGACTTTCCGGGCGCGCCGAGATCGGCAGTTGATGCTCGGCCAGGTGCGCCAGTTTGCGGTCCAGTCGATCATGGCAGCCCGGCCCCAACCACTGCGCCGGATCCTGTCCATCGCCATTCTGTGGGCCGAGATAGAGTTTGATCGCCAGTTCCAGGTGATGCACGCCGTCGCGGTCGCGCAACAGCATGTCAAGTTCGCCCAGGGTGTGGCCCTCGCGGCGAATCGGCAGGTTGGCGGCAATCAGTTCGATCCCCGGCGCGTGCTGAACCGCAAATTGCCACAACCGTTCGTAATACAGACCCAAGCGTCGGGTGCGCGCCTGGGATAACCAGTGCAGCAGGCCATAACTGTCACGGTCGAGCCCACGCAACCAATGCTCCAGTCGCTCGGGATCATTCACCCAGTCGCTGCCCGCCAGCGGATGGCGTTGCGGCCACGGTGTGGTGGCGAGCATCGGTGGGGCAAGGATCACCCACGCCAGATCACGCACTTCGGGATGGCGTAATTGATGGGGCAACTGCAGCAAGTCGGGAAATAGGATCATCTTGCGAGCATAGCCTTAAACACGAGCCCACCCTTGAGGCTGAAAGGATTTTGTCTATCGCAGGCTTTCGCCCATAATCGTGTTTTTCGCGTTTTCGATTGTCCGCAGAGGTCCCATGGAGCAATTTCGTAATATCGGCATCATCGGTCGCCTGGGCAGTTCCCAGGTGCTGGATACCGTCCGCCGACTGAAACGGTTTCTGCTCGACCGTCACCTGCATGTGATTCTCGAAGACACCATCGCTGAAGTCCTGCCCGGCCACGGCCTGCAAACCTCGTCGCGCAAGATGCTCGGCGAAGTCTGCGACATGGTCATCGTCGTCGGCGGTGACGGCAGCCTGCTCGGCGCTGCCCGGGCGCTGGCGCGGCACAACATTCCGGTGCTTGGCATCAACCGTGGCAGCCTCGGTTTTCTCACCGACATTCGCCCCGATGAGCTGGAAGTCAAAGTCGCCGAAGTGCTCGACGGCCACTATCTGGTCGAAAACCGCTTCCTGCTGCAAGCCGAAGTCCGCCGTCACGGCGAGGCCATTGGTCAGGGCGATGCGCTGAATGACGTGGTGCTGCACCCCGGCAAATCGACGCGGATGATCGAGTTCGAGCTGTACATCGATGGCCAGTTCGTCTGCAGCCAGAAGGCCGACGGCCTGATCGTCGCGACGCCGACCGGGTCGACCGCTTATGCGCTGTCTGCCGGCGGGCCGATCATGCATCCCAAGCTCGACGCTATTGTGATTGTGCCGATGTACCCCCATACCTTGTCGGGACGGCCAATTGTGGTCGATGGCAACAGTGAGCTGAAAATCGTCGTGTCCAAAGATATGCAGATCTACCCGCAGGTCTCCTGCGACGGGCAGAACCACTTCACCTGCGCGCCGGGCGACACCATCACTGTCAGCAAAAAAGCGCAGAAGCTGCGGCTGATTCATCCGCTCGACCACAACTACTACGAAGTCTGCCGCACCAAGCTCGGCTGGGGCAGCAAGTTGGGTGGTGGAGGCGACTGATGCTCGATCCCGCGCGCAGTTATGACCTGATTGGTGACGTGCACGGATGCGCCCTGACCCTCGAACACCTGCTTGACCGACTCGGTTATCACAAGCAGGGCGGGGTCTGGCGGCATCCATCGCGCATGGCCGTGTTCGTCGGCGACATCATCGACCGTGGCCCGCGGATTCGCGAGGCGCTGCACATCGTCCACGACATGGTCGAGGCCGGTCAGGCCTTGTGCATCATGGGCAACCACGAATTCAACGCCCTCGGCTGGAGCACCCCGGCGCTTCCCGGCAGCGGCAAGCAGTTCGTCCGAGAACACACGCCGCGCCACGCGCGCCTGCTCCACGAAACCCTGACGCAGTTCGAAGGCCACCCCGGCGACTGGCATGATTTCCAGCGCTGGTTCTACCAACTGCCGCTGTTTGTCGACGCCGGGCGCTTTCGCGTCGTCCACGCCTGTTGGGATGCCGGCCTGATCGAGCCGTTGCGCGCACTGTTCCCCAATGGCTGCATCGACGAACACTTTCTGCAGGCCTCGGCGGTGCCGGACAGCTTCGCCTGCACGGTGTTCGACCGCCTGCTGCGCGGCACCGACATGCGCCTGCCTCATGGCCTGACCATGACCAGCGGCGACGGTCTGGTGCGTTCGTTCTTCCGCACCAAGTTCTGGGAAGACGATCCGAAAACCTATGGCGACATTGTCTTCCAGCCCGATGCCTTGCCGGAGCCAGTGGCGCAGACGCCGCTGACGTCCACGGAAAAGAATTCGTTGCTGCGCTACGGCGTCGATGAGCCGTTGTTGTTCGTCGGCCATTACTGGCGCAACGGCAAACCGGCGCCGATCCGCCCCAACCTTGCGTGTCTGGATTACAGCGCGGTGCTCTACGGCAAACTGGTCGCTTATCGTCTGGATCAGGAAACGCGCCTGGATCCGCATAAATTTGTCTGGGTCGATGTCGAGCGGCCGGAGGTGCTGCAATGATCGCGGCCTGCTCGTTCTGCTATTTCAATTCGCAACTGGCTGTCACAAGGATTCACCATGGATGACACGACGCTGGATCAACTGGAGGCTGCGCTGCTGGCCTCGCCGGGAAACGTCGCGTTGCTGACGCTGGTGCTCAAGGCCTGCCTTGAACGCGGTGACAACGCGCGCGGCCTCAAACTGGTTCCCGCCGACCTGCACCAGCTGCCGGACGCCGAGGCTCTGAAGCCAATCGCCGCGCAGTTGTACCTCGCTGCCGGGCAGGCTGAAAAAGCCCTGAGCCTGGCGAGCGGTGAGGGCGCCAATCTGCAACTGTTGCGCGCACGGGCACTGGCCGATCTTGATCGCCTCAAGGAAGCGCTGGTCGAATACCGCGCCGCCATCAGTGCCAACCCTGCACTGGAAGACATGGCGCTGTGGCGTCGCTTGAACGTGTCGGTGGTGGATTTTTCCGCCGGTGAAGGGCGGCCGAAGTTGCGCGTGATCTCCAACGATGACACCGACCAGACCGAAGTGCGCCGGCTGCTGGTACCCGACAGTGAGACGGTGACCTTCAATGACATCGGCGGTCTGGATGATCTGAAGAAGACCATCCATAAAAAGATCATCCTGCCGTATCAGAAGCCCGGGCTGTTCGAGCGCTTTCGCAAGCGTGTCGGCGGCGGCGTGCTGCTCTACGGGCCGCCGGGTTGCGGCAAGACCTTGCTGGCGCGGGCAACCGCCGGCGAGTGCAAGGCGAAGTTCTTCAACGTGGCGATTTCCGACGTGCTGGACATGTACATCGGCGAGTCCGAGCGCAAGCTGCATGCCCTGTTCGAGCAGGCGCGGGCGCAGGCACCGGCGGTGATGTTCTTCGATGAAGTCGAGGCGTTGGGCGGTAAACGCTCCAATACCCGTGAGTCGACATCGTCGAAACTGGTCAGCCAGTTCCTCTCGGAAATGGACGGCTTCACCCATGACAACCATGGCGTGCTGATCCTTGCCGCGACCAACGTGCCGTGGTCGGTGGATTCGGCGTTCCGTCGCCCCGGCCGCTTCGATCGCGTGCTGTTTGTGCCGCCACCGGATCGTGCGGCCCGCGAAAACATGCTGCAACTGATGGTCAAGGGCCGTCCGGTGGCGGCTGATATCGATTTCGCCTTCCTCGCAAAACACACCTCGGGATTCTCCGGCGCTGACCTCAGCGAACTGGTGGAAACCGCCGCCGATGAAGCCATCGAGGAGTCGATCAGCGAAGGTGCCGAGCAGCCGATCTGCGATCGCCACTTCAAGCAGGCGTTGAAAGAAGTCCGTGCGACAACGCTGGAATGGCTGACCACCGCTCGCAACTACGCGCGCTATGCCAATGAAGGCAATCAGTACGATGAGGTGCTGGCCTTCCTCGACAAACATGGCAAGGGACGCTGATGGGAACCCAGAATATTTACCGCATTGAAGATGAACCGCGCCCGGGCGGATTGGCACGGTTTGCCGTGTCGCCGTTCTGGCCATTGCTGGCGCTGATGATGGGCGGGCTGTGGCTGGGTTTGCCGTGGTTCGTGCTCAACTCGATTGCCGTGGGCAGCCCAACGCGCAAGCGTGAGTGGATCTGGGTCGGCGTCGGTGCCGTGGGCAGCGTAATCCTCGGGCTGGCCTTGATCAGCTTGTTGAACAACGGCTACCTGAGCACTCAGGCGCAGATTCAGTACGCCTTGCTGGTGCTGGTGGTGTGGAAACTGAGCATCGGTTACGTGCTGTACACCCTGCAGAACTCGACCATCGAGCTGTACCAATATTATGGCGGCGTGCTCAATCGCTTCGCGCCGCTGGTCGCGCTCGCAGGCGCGTTCTTGCTCAAAGGGATCGTCGTCACTCTGGTGCCGGCGACCCTTTGGTATCTGGTGGTGAGCTGATGAATACCTCCTATCTGCTGCAAGTGGCTTATCAGCGGTTGCAGTCCGGCCACAATGACGGCGCCATCGACAGCCTGCGACAACTGTTGGCCGATGACCCGGAATGTGCTGAAGCCCACGCATTGCTGGCGCTGTGTCTGCTCAACATGCGCCGTCTGCATGCCGGGCGCCACGAAGCCTCGATGGCGTTGGCGATGGACCCGGCGTTGCCGCTGGCACATTACGCCGCTGCGCACATCGACATGGCCTCGCGGCAATTCAAGACTGCCGAACAGCACCTGTTGCAACTGCTCGACATGGAGCCGACGGAGCCGCGTTACTACCGCAGCCTCGCCGACCTGTTCCAACTGACCGGACGCCTGAGTCAGAGTCAGGCGTTGCTGGAAAAAGCCCTGGAGCTGGGGCCTGACGATCCGGCCAATCTGGTGGCGATGGCTGAATATCATCAGGCCTGTGGCCATTGGCAGCAGGCGGAAGGTTTCGCCCGCCAGGCGCTGCAGGCCGATCCCGGGCATGCCGGGGCCGTGGTGGTGCTGGGTCGTTTGCTGCTGCGGCAGGGCGATATTAACGGTGCGCGCGAACACGCGATCTGGGCCCTGCAGGAAAACGCCAGCAATGTCTCGGCACTGAGCCTGCTGACCGCGGTGAAGGCGCGCAGCAATGTGTTCATGGGTTTCTGGTGGCGGTTCAACAGCTGGATGACCGAGCGCAGCACGACCGGCGCGATCATCCTGTTGCTGGCGATGTTTGTGGTGTATCGCGTCACTGTGATCACCCTCACCGCACAGGGCTATCCCGGTGCCGCCGAGGTGATTGACTGGGTGTGGCTGGCGTTCGCCCTTTATACCTTCACCGCACCGCAGATTTTCCGGCGTGCGCTGGAAAAGGAACTGACCCAGGTAAAACTTTCAAGGGAGTTCTAGGGCGTCGGGCCTCGCGCCCGTCGACTCGCTCGCTGACCTGATGCCCGGCAGTGTCTTGCCGCTTCAGCGCCGTTAAACTAACGACATTCATTGGAGAGTGTTCATACATGTCGTCTTTTGCCGAAATGATCAAAAACATCACCCCGGACATCTACGAGAGCCTGAAACTGGCCGTGGAGATCGGTAAGTGGTCCGACGGTGGCAAGCTCACCGCCGAGCAGCGCGAGCTGTCGTTGCAGGCGATGATCGCCTGGGAAATCCAGAACCTGCCTGAAGATCAGCGCACCGGTTACATGGGCCCGCAAGAGTGTGCGTCGAAGTCGATCGAAGTGCCGAACATCCTGTTCAAGTCGGACGCTATCCATTGATCGAGATTGGCCGCGGTGCAATCAGCAAAATGTCGGCGCGCCTGGACGGGCCGAACGTGCAATACGCGTTTCGTCTGGATGACGTCGAGGTGCCGGTCAATCCATTGATCGGCACCACGGTGCGTCTGGAATACCTGGGGGCGATCCACTGCACCCATTGCGGGCGCAAGACCAAAACCAGTTTCAGTCAGGGCTATTGCTACCCGTGCATGACCAAACTGGCACAGTGCGACCTCTGCATCATGAGCCCGGAGCGCTGCCACTATGACGCTGGCACCTGCCGCGATCCGGTGTGGGGCGAGCAGTTCTGCATGACCGACCATGTGGTTTACCTGGCCAATTCGTCGGGGATCAAGGTTGGCATCACGCGTGCTAAACAATTGCCGACCCGCTGGCTCGATCAGGGCGCGAGTCAGGCCTTGCCGATCATGCGCGTATCGACGCGTCAGCAATCGGGCTTCGTCGAAGACCTGTTTCGCAGTCAGGTCGCCGACAAGACCAACTGGCGTGCACTGCTCAAGGGCGATGCCGTGGCGGTCGATCTGGCGCAAGTGCGCGATCAGTTGTTCGAGAGTTGCGCCGAAGGCCTGCAAGGCTTGCAAGAGCGATTCGGCCTACAAGCGATTCAGACGATTGCCGATGTAGAACCTCTCGAAATCCGCTATCCGGTCGAGCAATACCCGGCCAAAATCGTCAGCTTCAACCTGGACAAGAACCCGATTGCCGAAGGCACGTTGATGGGGATCAAAGGCCAGTACCTGATCTTCGACACCGGCGTGATCAACATTCGTAAGTACACGGCTTATCAGCTCGCCGTGCATCAATAAGGACTCCAGCATGCGCACCGAACAACCGAAGATGATTTACCTGAAGGACTATCAGGCGCCCGAGTACCTGATCGACGAAACACACCTGACCTTCGAGTTGTTCGAGGATCACAGCCTGGTGCACGCGCAACTGGTGATGCGCCGCAACCCGGCGCGTGGCCCGGGCCTGCCGCCGCTGGTACTCGATGGTCAGCAGCTGGAACTGCTCTCGGTGACCCTCGCCGACAAAGAGTTGGCCGAGGGCGATTATCAGTTGTCCGAAAACCACCTGACCCTGCAACCGGTCAGCGAAACCTTCACGATCGACACCAGCGTCAAGATCCACCCGGAAACCAACACCGCGCTGGAAGGCCTGTACAAATCCGGCACGATGTTCTGCACCCAGTGCGAGGCCGAAGGCTTCCGCAAGATCACCTATTACCTCGACCGCCCGGACGTGATGAGCAAGTTCACCACTACCGTGGTCGCTGAGCAGCACAGCTATCCGGTGCTGCTCTCCAACGGCAACCCGATCGCCTCGGGCCCGGGCGAAGACGGCCGCCACTGGGCAACCTGGGAAGACCCGTTCATGAAACCGGCGTACCTGTTCGCGCTGGTGGCCGGTGACTTGTGGTGCGTTGAAGACACCTTCACCACCATGACCCATCGCAACGTTGCGCTGCGCATCTACGTCGAGCCGGAAAACATCGACAAGTGCCAGCACGCGATGAACAGCCTGAAGAAGTCGATGCGCTGGGACGAAGAAGTCTACGGTCGCGAGTACGATCTGGACATCTTCATGATCGTCGCCGTGAATGACTTCAACATGGGCGCGATGGAGAACAAGGGCCTCAATATCTTCAACTCCAGCGCCGTGCTGGCCCGCGCCGAAACCGCCACCGATGCCGCGCATCAGCGCGTCGAAGCGATCGTCGCCCACGAATACTTCCACAACTGGTCGGGCAACCGCGTGACCTGCCGCGACTGGTTCCAGCTGTCGCTGAAGGAAGGCTTTACGGTGTTCCGTGACTCCGGCTTCTCTGCCGACATGAACTCGGCCACGGTCAAGCGCATTCAGGACGTGGCTTATCTGCGAACCCACCAGTTCGCCGAAGATGCCGGCCCGATGGCCCACGCCGTGCGCCCGGACAGCTTCATCGAGATTTCCAACTTCTATACCCTGACCGTGTACGAAAAGGGCTCGGAAGTGGTCGGCATGATCCACACCTTGCTCGGCGCTGAAGGCTTCCGAAAGGGCAGCGACCTGTATTTCGAACGCCATGACGGTCAAGCCGTGACCTGCGACGATTTCATCAAGGCCATGGAAGATGCCAACGGCGTCGACCTCACCCAGTTCAAGCGCTGGTACAGCCAGGCCGGCACGCCACGTCTGGCGGTGAGCGAGTCTTACGACGCTGCGGCGAAAACCTATAGCCTGACCTTCCGCCAGAGCTGCCCGGAAACCCCGGACAAGGTCGAAAAACTGCCGTTCGTGATTCCGGTCGAACTCGGCCTGCTCGACAGTCAGGGCAACGAAAATGCCCTGCGCCTGGCTGGCGAAGCCGCTGCCCAAAGCACCACCCGCGTGATCTCTGTGACGGAAGCCGAGCAGACCTTCACCTTCGTCGACATCGCCGAACAACCGCTGCCATCGTTGCTGCGCGGCTTCTCGGCGCCGGTAAAACTGAGCTTTCCGTACAACCGCGATCAACTGATGTTCCTGATGCAGCATGACAGCGACGGCTTCAACCGCTGGGATGCCGGTCAGCAATTGTCGGTGCAGGTGCTGCAAGAGCTGATCGCACAGCAGCAGAAGGGCGAGAGCCTGGTGCTTGATCCACGTCTGATTTCGGCGCTGAAAACCGTGCTGTCCGACGAGTCGCTCGACCAGGCGATGGTCGCCGAAATGCTCTCGCTGCCGGGTGAGGCGTACCTCACTGAAATCAGCGAAGTGGCGGATGTCGACGCCATTCATATCGCTCGCGAGTTCGCCCGTAAGCAACTGGCGGACAATCTGTTCGAAGCGCTGTGGCTGCGTTATCAGGCCAACCGCGACCTGTCGAAGCAAACCCCGTACGTCGCCGAGGCTGAGCATTTTGCCCGTCGTGCGTTGCAGAACATCGCGCTGTCGTACCTGATGCTCAGCGGCAAACCGGAAGTGCTGGCAGCGGCACTGGAACAATTCGAAACGGCCGACAACATGACCGAGCGCCTGACGGCGTTGGCGGTGTTGGTCAACTCGCCGTTCGAAGAGCAGAAAGCGTTGGCGCTGGCGAGTTTCGCCGAGCACTTCAAGGACAACCCGTTGGTCATGGATCAGTGGTTCAGCGTACAGGCCGGCAGCACTTTGCCGGGCGGGCTGGAGCGCGTGAAAGCGTTGATGCAGCACCCGGCGTTCAACATCAAGAACCCGAACAAGGTGCGTGCGCTGGTCGGTGCGTTTGCCGGGCAGAACCTGATCAACTTCCACGCGGCGGATGGCTCCGGTTATCGCTTCCTCGCAGATCTGGTGATCGAACTGAACGGCTTCAACCCGCAGATCGCTTCGCGCCAACTGGCGCCGCTGACACGCTGGCGCAAATATGACGGTGCGCGACAGGCGTTGATGAAAGGCGAGCTGGAGCGGATTCGGGCTTCGGGGCAGTTGTCGAGTGATGTGTATGAGGTGGTGAGCAAGAGCCTGGCTTGAGATTTGTGGTAGGGCTTGCCCTCACCCTAACCCTCTCCCAGTGGGAGAGGGGACTGACCGAGGTGGATGGTCGAGTTACACCGACCTGAAAGTCCGGAGTCGAACTCTTGATCCGAAAGTCCAAAGTCGAACTCTTGATCCGAAAGTCCAAAGTCGAACTCTTGATCCGAAAGTCCAAAATCAAACTCAGGTTTGAAAAGCCCACAGATCTGCTCCCTTTCCCCCTCGCCCCCTGGGGGAGAGGGCTGGGGGTGAGGGGGTAAGATTTATGCATCAACACAATTCCCAGAGCCGTACGCATAAAAAACGCCGCATTAATCAATGCGGCGTTTTTTATTGACCGGAAATTACTTCAAGTCGAAACGATCGAGGTTGGTGACCTTCGTCCACGCCGCCACAAAGTCCTTAACGAACTGCTCCTTCGCATCCGAACTGGCATACACCTCAGCCAGTGCCCTTAATTGCGCGTTGGAACCGAACACCAGATCAACCCGCGTCGCCGTCCATTTCACGCTGCCGGTTTTACGGTCGCGTCCTTCGAACTCGTCAGCATCCCGCGAAGTCGGCTTCCACTCCACGCCCATGTCCAGCAGGTTAGTGAAGAAGTCATTGGTCAGCGCTTCTGTCTGCGACGTGAATACGCCATGACGGCTTTGCCCGACGTTGGTGTTCAACACTCGCAAGCCACCCAACAGCACCGTCATTTCCGGCGCGGTCAGGGTGAGCAGTTGCGCCTTGTCGATCAACAGTGCCTCCGCCGAAACGGTGTATTTGCCTTTGCTGTAGTTGCGGAAACCATCGGCAATCGGTTCAAGGAAACCAAACGAGTCGACGTCGGTTTGTTCCTGAGTGGCATCCGTGCGTCCAGGATTGAATGCCACGCTAATCGAATGCCCGGCGTTTTTCGCTGCTTGCTCGATCCCGGCATTACCCGCCAGAACGATCAGATCCGCCAGCGAGACTTTCTTGCCGGCGGCACCGCCGTTGAACTCGTTCTGAATGCCTTCAAGGGTTTGCAGCACTTTGGCCAGTTGCTCAGGCTGGTTGGCTTGCCAGAATTTCTGCGGTGCCAGACGCAGACGCCCTCCATTGGCGCCGCCGCGTTTGTCCGAGCCACGGAACGTCGAAAGCGCCGCCCAGGCTGTGGAAACCAGCTGCGAAACAGAAAGACCCGACGCGAGGATTTTGCTTTTCAGCGCGTCGGCGTCGCTGTCGTCGATCAGCGGATGAGTGACTTCCGGAATCGGGTCCTGCCAGAGCAGTTCTTCGGCGGGCAGTTCCGGGCCGAGATAGCGTGACAGCGGGCCCATGTCGCGGTGGATCAGTTTGTACCAGGCGCGGGCAAAGGCATCTGCCAACTGCTCGGGATTGGCCAGGAAACGCCGCGAGATCTGCTCATACGCCGGGTCGAAACGCAGCGCCAGGTCAGAGGTCAGCATGGTCGGCGAGAGTTTTTTGCTCGGATCGTGAGCATGCGGAACGGTGCCAGCGCCGGCGCCGTTTTTTGGAATCCACTGGTGGGCACCGGCCGGGCTCTTGCTCAATTCCCATTCGAAGCCAAACAGGTTTTCCAGATAGTTGTTGCTCCACTTGGTGGGTGTGGTGGTCCAGGTCACTTCCAGGCCGCTGGTGATGGTGTCGGCGCCTTTGCCGGTGCCGAACGCGTTTCTCCAGCCCAGGCCTTGTTCTTCTAAACCCGCTGCCTCAGGTTCAGGCCCGACATTGTCGGCAGGCCCGGCGCCGTGGGTTTTACCGAAGGCGTGACCGCCGGCGATCAATGCCACGGTTTCTTCGTCGTTCATCGCCATGCGGCCGAAGGTTTCGCGGATATCGTGGGCGGAAGCGACGGGATCGGGATTGCCCTCAGGGCCTTCCGGGTTCACGTAAATCAGCCCCATCTGCACGGCGGCGAGCGGGTTTTCCAGAGTGCGTTCGCCCTGATCGGTGCGGCTTTCCTCTTTACCGTGCAAGTCTGGCTCTGCTACCAACGTGCCGTCGCCGGGTTCCTGCATGGCGGACTTGTCTTTGCCGTAACGACTGTCGCCGCCCAGCCATTCATGTTCCGAACCCCAGTACACATCTTCGTCCGGTTCCCACACATCGGGACGTCCGCCTGAATAGCCGAAAGTCTTGAAGCCCATCGACTCCAGCGCGACGTTACCAGTGAGGACGATCAGGTCGGCCCAGGAAATGTTGCGACCATATTTCTGTTTGATCGGCCACAGCAGACGGCGGGCCTTGTCCAGGCTGACGTTGTCGGGCCAGCTGTTGAGCGGGGCAAAACGCTGTTGACCGGAGCCGGCACCTCCGCGGCCATCGGCGGTGCGATAGGTGCCGGCGCTGTGCCAGGCCATGCGAACGAAGAGCGGGCCATAGTGGCCGAAGTCTGCTGGCCACCAGTCCTGGGAATCGGTCATCAGCGCAGTGAGATCCTGTTTCAGCGCTTGAAAGTCGAGGCTTTTGAAGGCTTTGGCGTAGTCGAAGTCCTTGCCCAACGGATCGGACTTGGGCGAGTGCTGACTCAGGATTTTCAGATTGAGTTGATTCGGCCACCAGTCACGGTTCGTCGTACCACCACCGGCGGCGTGGTTGAACGGGCATTTCGATTCGTTTGCCATGTTCGGATCCTTATCAGGTCTGCTATGGCCGGCTCATGCCGACTTCGGACTAGTAAGGCTAGACCCGAGTTGGGCAGTCAGCTAATAGGCCGACTGTTGGGCGCCGATAGGTAAAGTCTTTCAGGGTTGTAATCACGAAAACCAGGCGCCTTCGCACGTCTGCTGAGCGTCCGAAATCCTTGTCCTTGAGCACTTGCTGGCAAATTAAAAGCAAGAATCGTAATGACAGAATGAAACGTTATTGTATAACATTAATTTTGTTTCACTCTGTTTCCTTCAGCGCGATGTGCAAGCGCTGACTGCGATTTTCACTGTTCAGCTCACGGAAATTCTGAAATGCCTGCCCGTTCCCACCCCCTGCAACGACGCCTCAATCCTCTGGCCGTCGCGTTGCTGTTCACCTCGCCGGTATTCGCCGGCGAGCCACTTGAACTGCAACCCCAAGTCATCACCGGCAATCCACTTGGCAGCCAGACACTGGCTTCGCCGTCGACCGTGCTCAGCGGCGACGACCTCACGCTGCAAACGAAGGGCAGCCTTGGCGAAACCCTGAACAAGCAACCCGGCGTCTCTTCGTCGTACTTTGGTCCGGGCGCGAGCCGGCCGATCATTCGCGGTCAGGACGGCGACCGCATCCGCATTCTGCGTAATGGTGTCGGCGCGCTGGATGCTTCGTCGCTGTCTTACGATCACGCAGTACCACTGGACCCGGTCAACGTCGAGCGCATTGAAATCGTTCGCGGCCCGGCAGCCTTGCTCTATGGCGGCAGCGCCATCGGCGGGGTGGTCAACACCTTCGACAATCGCATCCCGACCGAGGCCATCGACGGCATCCACGGTGCCGGTGAGTTGCGTTACGGCGGCGCCGACACCACGCGCAGCAGCGCCGGCAAACTCGAGGCTGGCAACGGTGAGTTCGCTTTGCACCTGGACGCCAGCGCCCGTGAGTTCAATGACCTGAAAATCCCTGGATACGCGAAAACCAGCCGCGAACGTGCCAGCGACGATGGCGATTCTAAAAAACATCGCCTGGCCAACAGCGACGGGCGTCAGGACGGCGGGGCAGTGGGGGGCTCTTACACCTGGGATGACGGATACGCCGGCCTGTCCTACAGCAACTACGATTCGAACTACGGTTCGCCCGCCGAAGACGATGTGCGCATCCGCATGCAACAGGAGCACTACGCCTTCGCCTCCGAGATGCGCAATCTCGACGGGCCGTTCAGCTCAATCAAACTCGATGCCGGTTACACCGATTACCAGCATCGTGAAATCGAAGGTGGCGAAGTCGGCACGACGTTCAAGAACAAAGGTTATGAAGCGCGAGTCGAGGCGCGGCACCAGCCTTTGGGGCCGTTCAACGGAGTGATCGGTGCGCAAGTCAGCCGCAACGAGTTCTCGGCACTGGGCGAAGAAGCCTTCGTGCCGCAGACCGATACCGATGCCGGTGCGTTGTTTATTCTCGAAGAGCTGCAAGCCACCGATCGACTGCTGTTTACCCTCGGCGGGCGCCTTGAGCACACCACGGTCGATCCTGACGCCAAAGGTAACGAGCGTTTTGCCAACGCTGACCGCTCCAGCAGTTTCACCGCTGGCAGTCTGTCGTCCGGCGCGGTGTACACGCTCACGCCGATCTGGTCGGTGGCCGCGACGCTGGGATATACCGAGCGCGCGCCGACGTTCTACGAGCTTTACGCCAACGGTGCCCACGTCGCGACCGGCACTTATGAAGTCGGGGATGCCGGGCTGTCGAAAGAGAAAGCCGTGTCCAGCGATCTGGCGTTACGTTTCGACAACGGCACGCACAAGGGCAGTGTCGGCGTGTTCTACAGTCACTTTTCCAATTACATCGGCTTGCTCGGCACTGGCCGCTCATTGAATGACGACGGCGAGGAGGATGCCGACGGCATTCCTGAATACACCTACTCCGGCGTACGTGCACGCTTCAGCGGTATTGAAGCGCAAGACCGCTGGGCGCTCGGTGAAAATGCGTACGGCAAGTTCGCCCTGGAAGTGTCCGGCGACTACACCCGTGCGAAGAACCTCGACAGCGGCGAGAACCTGCCGCGCATTGCCCCGTTGCGGTTGAACAGCGGCCTGCTGTGGGAACTGGATCGTTGGCAGGCGCGGATCGATGTCGAGCACGCCAGTTCACAGCATCGCGTGCCGGCCAATGAAAGCAGCACCGATGGCTACACCACTCTGGGCGCCAACGTGGGATATCACTTCGACGTCGGCCAGAGCAAATGGCTGGCCTTCGTCAACGCCGAGAACCTGACCAATCAAACCGTGCGCTATGCCAGTTCGATCCTGCGCGACATTGCGCCGGCAGAAGGGCGCAGCATCCAGGTCGGGTTACGCACGACGTTCTGATAATCCCCCGTAGGAGCTGCCGCAGGCTGCGATCTGTTGATCTTGTTTTTTACAATCAACATCAAAAGATCGCAGCCTGCGGCAGCTCCTACACGGGCGTGCTCAGGTGGATTGGGCCGTGTCGTCTTCGGGCACGTCGTCGAGCATGTCCTCTTGGCCGGGCAATTCAGTGATCACGCTGAAGTCCGTCACTTCGACGGCGCCCAGGCCGTAACCCAGCAAGTGGAAGGAAAACGCCTTGCGCTCTTGCGGGTTGTCGAAGCTGAAGTTCATTTCCAGTGGCTGGTCGGCGGTCGCCACCATTTCCTGCGGCAGACCGATCTGCACGTCCTGTTCAAACTCCTTGGCCTTGAGCTGAATGTACGCCGCCTGCAGGGGGTCAACCGAACGCACTGTCAGGCGCACGCGGGTGTGCGAACCCTTGGGCATTTCCAGATACTGCGCGCCGATCAGATTATCGGCCCAGTCATCCTTGATCTGCGCCTGCAGCGGGATGACGTTGGTGCTGCCGAACTGATAGCGGTGATTGAGCGGGGTGCGTAGCAACGACAGGTCCAGCGCGTTGGCGCGGGCGGCGATCTGCCTGGCGGGATGACCGCTGTAAGTGCCCTTGAACGTAGCGCTTTCAGCGATGAAACCGGCACTCTCGTAATAGCGGCAACGGCGCGGCATGTCGCACTCGGCGAAGATCCCCTGACCGTTGTGATAGCGCAGTTTGCCGTTGGTGAACGACATGATTTCGCGCCCGCTGTCGTAGTCGCGAAACAGCGAGCGGCCGCTCAGGGCGGAAGGCACCGGCAGGTCGAAATAGTCGAGGATCGAAGTGCTCAGGTCGACGTGGCCATACACGCCTTTGTTCAGCCGTGGCAGTTGTTCGTGCTCCGGCGCCAGTGTCAGGTTGAAACCCCAGGAGGAGGCCAGGCGCACACCATCGATGCCATGGGATTCATCCGAAGTGATCACCACCAGCGTGTCTTTCAACACGCCTTGGCGTTCGAGACCGCTGAGGAACTGCTCCAGCGCATCGTCGAGGTAGCCGACGGCGGCTTGCTTGGGCGTTTCGTAGCGCTCCAGATAATCTTCCGGTGCGGAGTAGGGCTGGTGGGTGCCCACAGTCAGCAGCGTCAGCATCCACGGTTTTTTCTGCTTTTTCAGTTGGCCGACATAGTCCAGCGCACCCTCGAAGAACGCTTTGTCGTCCTTGCCCCACGGGAATTCCAGATGGTTGGCGTTGGTGAACCATTCCAGACCATGGGTCGCATCGAAACCGATGTGCGGCATGATTTTGTCTTTGGCCATGAAGCGCAGCCCGGCACCTTGCAGGTAGTGGGTGCTGAAGCCGTGCTCGCGCAATTGTGCCGGCAGGCACGCCTGATTGCGTTCGTTTAGGGTGAGCATTTCCACGCCTTTTGGCGTGCCGTTATTGAGCTTGTCATAATCGCCGCAGAGCATCGCGTACAGACCGCGAATGGTCTGGTGCGTGTGCAGCACGTAATCCGGAGTGTTCATGCCGCGCTCGGCCCAGCGGCTGAGGTTGGGCATCAGGTCTTCCTGATAGTGGCTGCCGATGGCTTCACGGTTGGCGCGGATATAGGCGCCGGGAATGCCTTCCAGGGCGATGATCAACACGTTGCGCGCCTGACCCGGTGCCGCCAGCAATTTTTGCCCATTGAGATCGACATCGGTCAGTCCGGCCATGACCGGCGCGGGTTCTTCGACATCGCCGTCCAGCCATTCTTCGGCGCGGATCTGCAGATCAGCGACCTCGCTGGCCATCAGTTGATGCGGCAGGTTATAGGCGCGCCATGGGTCAGTCTCGCTCGGCCACAGGTTCTGCACGCCCCAATGAGCGGCGAACAACACCAACGGCGCGCTCCATACCGCGCGGGGCAGCGCTGGGCGCGCCGTTCCGCGCGCGGTGAATTGCGTCAGCAGCCAGAACAGCAGGGCCAGCAACAGCGTGAGGCCCAGCGCCGGATGGGCGAGGCCGCCGCTGGAGTTTTCGACGAATTGCGGATCGATCAGGTAATGAATGTCGGAAGGCGTCGGCAGACGCCCGACCGCGCTGACCAGTTCGGCGGTCGCCACCGCCAGCAGGCCCCAGAACAGCAGCACTGGCAACGCCAGCCACCACGCCCGGCGATGCAGCAAAACCACCAGTAAACTGCCAATGGCCAGATCTGACAAATAGCCCAGTGGTGTCGACCAACCCAGCGCCGCGCGCAGGCACACCGGCACGATCAGCACCAAAACAATCAACGAAAAGAGGCGGGCAGTTGGCTGCCGCAACCGGTTAAAAAGAGCGCTCACAAAAAAAGACCTTCCAGTCATTAAAACGTCAAAAAAGTGTGCGCGATGATACCAAGGGTCAGCTGTCTGATCGCCTTTTAAAACAGTTGGGTGATCTGGTTTTGGCGAGTGCTTGGTGGCTTGCAGCCCTGAGTGGCTCTCGTCTGCCCCGGCAATTGGCGATATTGCTATCGATGGTTTTATTGTTTCAGGCTGTTTAACCCGTACCCGAATCTCCTGTAGGCGCTACGGCACGCGGCGATCTTTTAAAGACCAGGATCAAAAGATCGCCGCCTCGTTGCACTCGTCAGCTCCTACAGGGATCGTCTCAGGCTTGACTGTCGTCGAAGATGTTTTCAATCGGCATTTCGAATGCCCGAGCAATCTGGAAGGCCAAGGGCAAACTCGGGTCGTAGCGTTCGTTTTCGATCGCATTGATGGTCTGGCGCGACACGTTCAGGCGTTCCGCCAGATCGACCTGCGACCACTTGCGCTCGGCGCGCAGTTCCTTCAGGCGATTTTTCATTGGTAGCGGCGTCGGGCGATTTGCAGGCCGAGGATCCACATCAGCCCCATCACCGGCCACACACACGTCCACGGAATGTGCGGCGCACCGACGTTTTCCAGAAAACCGTAGCTGAACGTCAGCAGGGCCGAGGCGGCGAAGGCAAAACCCAGTGCTTCGAACTGAATGCGCAGATGCATTTCGTCCATGCGTCGCATGTTGCGCACGATGGCCCAGCACATCAGGCCTGCCGGAAGGATCGGGGTCAGCGCCACCACGGATCGCAGAATAATGTTGGCATCCAGCAGGTACTGGCTGGCGATCAGGGAAAGGCTCAACACCAGCACGTAGAGCACCAATGCGGCGCCCAGTTCGAGGTAGTAGCGGTTCATTCTTCACTTCCTATGTAAAAGACCCTTTACATAGTCGCCTAAGCGTTTTCTGATGTAAAGCACGCTTTCCATTGGGGAAAAAAAACGGGGCGGCATGATCATCAATCATGCCGCCCCGCAGGTCTTTCAGTCAGTCGGATCAGTGCATTTTGCTGTGATCGTGACCTTCCATGTTGGTCAGCGCGCGGACCGGCGCTTTGACCTCGAGGGTTTCTTTCTCGCCCTTGGCGTTCTCGACGGTCAGGGTCAGCGGCACGCTTTCGCCTTCTTTCAACTGAGCGGTCAGGCCCATCAGCATCACGTGGTAACCGTTCGGATCAAGCTTGACGGCTTTGCCGGCCGGCAGCTCGACGAACTTCACCGGGCCCATGCTCATGACGTCGTTTTTCATGGTCATTTCGTGAATCTGCACGTCTTTCGCCACCGGCGTCGCAACGCTGAGCAGCTTGCTGTCGCTGTCGGCGGTGACGGTCATGAACGCGCCGCTCGCGGTCTGGGTCGGCACGGTGGCACGTACCCAGGCATCGTCGACTTTGGTTTGCGCCGACGCCTGGAAAGCCAGGCCCATCAGCGACAGGGCCAGCGCGGCGCGTTTGATGTTGTTCAGAACAGGGTGCATCAGCAAACCTCCATAACAGTAAGCAAATCTTCGGTGCATTCTTCTGCCGAAAGCGAGGTGGACAGGCCCATGCGCAAGCCGCCACGAGAGTCGTAGACGTAACTGGTGGACGTGTGCGAGATGGTGTAGGTATCGCCCGCCGGAACCTTCTCGTAGAACACGTCGAATTCCTTGGCGGTGGCCTTGGTTTCCTCAAGCGTGCCGTACAGCGCCACAAAGCTCGGGTCGAAGGCTTTCATGTAGGCGTCGAGGATTTCTGGCGTGTCGCGTTCGGGATCAAGGGTGATGAAGATCACCTGCAAGCGATCGCCGTCCTTGCCCATCAGTTTCTTGATTTTCGCCGCGCGGGCGAGGGTGGTCGGGCAGACTGCCGGGCATTGGGTGAAGCCGAAGAAGATCATCGGCATCATGCCGCGAAAGCTCGACAGCGACATGGTTTCGCCGTCGGTGTTCTTCAGCTTGAAGGTGCGTCCGAGGATCTTGTCACTCAGATCCTTGCCGTACTTGTACGACAGTTCGCCGCGGGTGTCGCAGCCGGCGAGCAGGCCGAGCCCGAGTACGCCCATTCCCGCAAGCACCTTGCGGCGAGTCAACAAAGCCGTCATCTAATACCGCCTTTTGCAGCCCGTCAGTCGACAGGACTGGCGGGGGGTTAACCGTAAAAGCGGCGCATGATACCAAACTGAGACCAGACGACGGCTGCGGATCGCCGTGCGGCGTGGGATAGGGCGACAAAAGGTGTAAGAAAAAGTGACGAGTGCTCACTGCGCGTGCGGTTCATCGCCCTGCCAGCCGCCGCCCAGCGCGGTGTACAGGTTGACCTCGGCGACCAGTTGCGCGAGGCGATCAGTGATCAGACCTTGCTGTGAACTGAACAACGAACGCTGCGCATCGAGAAACGTCAGGCTGCTGTCGACGCCGTTCTTGTAACGATTCTGCGCCAGGTTGTAATAGGTTTGCGTGGCTTGCACCAGGTCGCTTTGGGCCTGCAGTTGTTGCTGATAAGTGGCGCGCGCTGCCAGTCCATCGGCCACTTCCTGAAACGCCGTTTGAATCGATTTTTCGTATTCGGCGACCGCCACGTCTTTCTGCAACTTTGAGTAATCCAGGCTCGCACGCAGGCTGCCGGCATTGAAAATCGGCAGGCTGATTTGCGGCTGAAACGTCCACGCGCCGGAGCCGCTGCCGAACAGTCCGGAGAGATCGCGGCTGGAGGTGCCGGCGTTGGCGGTCAGGCTGACACTGGGGAAAAACGCCGCCCGCGCGGCGCCGATATTGGCGTTGGCGGCTTTGAGTTTGTACTCGGCCTGAAGAATGTCCGGGCGCCGTTGCAACAGGTCCGAGGGCAACCCGGCAGGCAGTTGTTCCACCAGATCGCTGGCGAGTGGACGCACGGGCAACGACTCCGGTACCGGTGCACCGACCAACAGCGTCAGGCTGTTCAAGTCCTGCGCGACCTGGCGTTGATAGCGCGCCAGATTGGCCCGTGAACTGTCGACACTGGTTTTCGCCTGAGCCTGTTCCAGCGCGGAAGACTTGCCGGCGTCGCGGTTGCGCGTGGTCAGGTGCAGGCTTTGTTCATCGGCAGCGAGGGTGTCGCGGGTCAGTTCAAGCAGTTCCTGATCGGCGCGCCAGGTCAGGTAAGCGTTGGCGACGTTGGCCACCAGACTCAACTGCGCGCTGCGCCGCGCCTCTTCGGTGGACAGCCAGGTTTGCAAGGCCTGCTCGCTGAGGCTGCGCACCCGGCCGAAAAAATCCAATTCATAGGCACTGATGCCGAGATTGACCGCGTAGGTCGAATTAATCAGCGCTTTGCTTTTGGTCACACTGGGTGGCATGCGCTGGCGCGATTCGCTGGCATTGGCCGACACCGCCGGGTACAGGTCGGCCCGTTGAATGCGGTATTGCGCCTGGAACGCTTCGACATTGAGCGCCGCGACGCGCAAGTCGCGGTTGTTGATCAAGGCGCTTTCGATGAGTTGTTGCAGGGCTGGATCATTGAACAGCGTGCGCCAGTCTTCCGTGCTGGCCGAGGCCAACGTCGGCGTCGGGTATTGCGCGGCAACAGGGGCTGCGGGCCGCTGGTAGTCAGGAATCAGCGAGCAGCCGGCCATCAGCATAGCTAAGGACAGCAGAGAGAATCGCAACGTCGACATCGAACAGCCTCGTTCATGAAAGAGCAGATACTTGTAGTGAACAACCCGTAAGCCAGACACCCCCCCTGTAGGAGCTGCGGCACGCTGCGATCTTTTGATCTGGTTTTGAACAAAGCAGGATCAAAAGATCGCAACGTGCCGCAGCTCCTACACGGGGTTGAAGTCAGTGGGAGATTTTGTGCAGGCTCAACCCGGTCAGGCCCCGGCCATCCATTTCGCCAGGCCATGCCGGCCACGGACACCCAATTTGGCCGTGGCACGTTTGAGATAGGTCTCGATCGAGCTGTTCTTGACCCGCAGTTTTTCCGCCATTTGCGGCACGGTGGCGCCGGTCAACAAACCCAGGCAAACCTCTTTTTCACGCGCCGACAGCACAATCGCGCTGAACCCCAACCGTTCATCAAACACCTGCGCCAGCGGCGCCTGATCCAGTTCGGCCATGGGCTGGCGCGGTTGCCTGGCGAGGGTTTGCCGGCTGATCTGCGCATGTCGCTCGATCAGCGGCAACAGGGTGTCGGAGAGACTCTTGAGAAACGACAGTTCCGGCAGAGAAAACACCCGCTGGGTGTGCGGCCGGTAAAACGAGATGACGCAGCGCCGGTTGGAAGTGCGCGACACCAGATTGCACTGATGAACGCTGTACGCAGGGTGGCGAGATTGCAGCGAAGCTCTCAACTGGATCAGCAACGAGTCGTTCATTTCGATCATCTTCTCCAGCAGCGGATGATCGTCCGGACGCTCCAGCGGAACGGACGGCGCACAATGCTGTGCCAGTCCGGCACTGCCCAGCGCCTTGATCTCGACCACGCTGGCCTGGCGCTCATCCAGCGTCCACTCACTGAGATCGACCCGGTTGACCGGTACCAGCGTGTCGACCAACTGGAACATGTTCGTGGCGAAGTGATCATCGCCGGTGCTCGCAATCAGTTCCCCAAGTTGCCAGTAGAAGTGCGGATTTTCCATGTCGCGAATGCTGCCGGTCAGATTCATATCCTTCATCCTTGGTTCAGAGCCATCACTGAATCGTCTGCCGTCTCTGTAAAAGCCGCCCACCCAGTCATTTCTCCTTGAACACGAACTGGAGCGGGATTTAAGCCTATGGATTTGTCCTACGTCTGTAGGGGGAAACAGGGACACAAAGTGCCACTATTTCTGAATATTGGCGCCGGGGTTCTGACGGAGTTCAGTGCACAAACATGCGGTTTTGTGACTGTCAGGTCACGCAAAACACCCGGTAGGCGGGCAGATCGGTTTTTTTGATTGGCGACATCGAGGCAAAAAGCACTATTGATGATTGGCGCTTTTCCTACAGCTTTTTCAGATTTAGCCACCCGAACTTTTAGACAGTGCCTGCTCTGAGCGGGCCAAAAAGTCGTCAAGGACGTTGCCAGGGGCTGCGGGTGTCCGGGTTTCAGGTGTCATGTCGGCGGCGGGGCCGATGCTTGAATACCGGCAAAATCACATGAGAAGGATCTTATGCCGCCTATTTCTGCCCACGTGGCGGACGATCAGTCCGCGCCTGTCGAGACGTTCGCCCTGACTGCCGCCCAACGGGATATCTGGCTGGATCAACTGAGCCGCGGAGATTCGCCGCTGTATAACATTGGCGGTTACGTCGAACTGAGCGGGCCGCTGGATCCGGCACTGCTGCAATCGGCACTTGAATATCTGGTTGAAGCCAACGATGCCTTGCGCATTGTTCTGCGATCGGATGTTGATCACCACGGGCTACCGTTGCAAGGCTTTGCGCAGGCGCCGCCCGTGGCCATGCCGCTGCACGACTTCAGTGGGCACCCCGATCCGCAGTCGGCGGCCCGCAAGCTGGTCGAAGAGCAGATGGCGCATGCGTTTGTGTTGAACGGGCAAGCGTTGTTCCGCTTCACTCTGATTCGCCTCGATCGCCATCGCCACTGGTTGGCAGCGCAGGCCCACCACTTGATTATCGATGGCTGGGCTTTCGCTCTGCTGTTCAAGTCGCTGGGCGACATTTACAGCGCGTTGTGCCGTGGCGAGCGCCCGAGTGTGGCGGCACCGTCCTATGTCGGCTTTATCGAAGATGACGCGCGCTACCAGCAGTCACCCCGTTATGAACTCGATCAACGCTACTGGCTGCACAAGTACCGCAGCCTGCCCGAACCCTTGTTGACTGCCCGCCATCGCGAATCCCTTGACGTTGAAGCAGCCCCCAGTCGCATTCACGTCGAGGCTTTTTCAACCGCACTGCACGAGCGCATGAAGGACTGCGCGCGGCAATCGGGTGGCTCGGCCTTTCATGTCTTGCTGGCGGCGCTGCACGTGTATTTCAGTCGCACCGCGCAACGTGACGAGTGGGTGGTCGGCTTGCCGATTCTCAATCGCTCCGGGGCGCGTTTCAAAAGCACCTTGGGCCTGTTCACCCAGGTCAGCGCAATGCACATGGACTTTGGCCGAGCGCTGCCATTTGGCGAATTGATCAAGGCCATTGGCGACGCTCTCAAGCAGGATTTTCGCCATCAGCGTTACCCGCTGAGCGAGATGAACCGCGCGCTGGGCCTGTTGCGCGAAGACCGCTCGCAACTGTTCGAGCTGTCGGTGTCGTACGAGCAGGACGACCATGAATACCGTTACGGTGAGGCGTCGGGGCACTCGGTCAAGGTCTCCAACCAGCATGAGACGACACCGCTGGCCATTCACCTGCGCAGCAACCGATACGACGACAAGGCCTGGCTGCATCTGGTGTATTCCCCGGCCTATTTCACGGCAGACGAGATCGCGTCGTTCACCGAACACTTGTTGCTGATTCTGCGGCAAGGCCTGGAATCTCCTGAGCGGGCCGTCGCCGATTTCAACCTGAACAGCCCGGCCGAGCTCGCCCTGCTACATAAGTGGAATGACACTCGGGTCAGCTATTCGCAAAACCAGACGATTCATCAACGCTTCGCGTCGCGGGTTGCCGAACAGCCGGATGCTGTGGTCGCGACTCACCAGGGACGGACGCTGAGTTACGCCGAGCTGAACCGGCAAGCCAATGCGCTGGCCCATCATCTGCTGGGCCTCGGTGTACGACCTGATGACCGGATTGCGATTATTGCCCGCAGAGGCCTGGAAACATTGGTCGGGCTGCTGGCAACGCTCAAGGCCGGCGCGGCGTATGTGCCGATTGACCCGGCGCATCCGCCCGAGCGCCTGAACTATCTGCTCAGCGACAGCACGCCGGTCGCGCTGCTGACCCAAAGCGATCTGCGCGAGCGCTTACCCGCGACAGCGCTGCCCGTCATCGAGCTTGATCGGTGCGAATGGTCGCTCGACAGCCTCACCGATCCCGAAGTGGCCGGGCTCAACCCCGGCAACCTCGCCTACGTGATTTACACCTCCGGCTCCACCGGGTTGCCCAAAGGCGTGATGGTCGAACACCGCACTTTGGGCAATCTGGTCGACTGGCACTGCGAGGCTTTCGGTCTCGGCCCGGGGCAGCACACGTCGAGCCTGGCCGGCTTCGGTTTCGACGCGATGGCGTGGGAGGTCTGGCCGGCGTTGTGTGCCGGGGCGACGGTGCATTTTTCACCCGCAACCGACGGCAACGAAGACATCGACGCGCTGCTGGCGTGGTGGCGAGCGCAGCCGCTGGACGTCAGCTTTTTGCCCACGCCGATTGCCGAATACGCCTTCAGCAAACAACTCGATCACCCGACCTTGCGCACCTTGTTGATCGGCGGCGATCGCCTGCGCCAGTTCAATCGCGCGCAGGGTTTTGCGGTGGTCAACAACTATGGCCCGACCGAAGCCACGGTGGTCGCCACTTCAGGCCTGATCACGCCGGGGCAAGCGTTGCACATCGGCAAACCGGTGAGTAATGCCACGGCTTATTTGCTCGATGATCAACAGCGCCCGGTGCCGATTGGCATCATCGGCGAGCTGTATGTCGGCGGCGCCGGGGTTGCACGGGGCTATCTGAATCGCCCGGAATTGACGGCCGAACGCTTCCTCGACGACCCGTTCAGTGCGCAGCCGGATGCGCGCCTGTATCGCACGGGCGACCTCGCACGTTGGCGCGCCGACGGCAACCTTGAGTACATCGGCCGTAACGATGACCAGGTAAAAGTGCGCGGTGTGCGTGTCGAACTGGGCGAAATCGAAGCCGCTCTTGCCAGCCATGATGCGGTGCAAGAAGCGGTGGTGCTGGTGCGCGATGGCCAATTGTTGGCGTGGTTCACCGAACGTGAGGCGCTGGATATCCTGCGACTGCACGCGCATCTGACGTCGCGATTGCCGGCCGCGATGCTACCGGCCGCTTACGTGCGCCTGGCGAGTTTGCCCCTGACGGCCAACGGCAAGCTCGATCGCCAGGCCCTGCCGGTACCGGGGCCGGAAGCGTTGATCCGTCGCGAATACGAGGCGCCACAGGGTGATGTCGAAATTGCCCTGGCGCAGATCTGGGCCGAGGTTTTGCAGGTCGAGCGGGTAGGACGGCACGATCATTTCTTTGAGCTGGGCGGCCACTCGTTGTTGGCGGTGGGGCTGATCGAACGCATGCGCCAGATCGGCATGAGCAGCGATGTGCGGGTGTTGTTCAATCAACCGACGCTGGCAGCGCTGGCAGCAGCGGAGGGCAGCGGCCGCGAAGTCGAGGTGCCGGCCAACCGTATTGCCGCCGATTGCACGCACATCACGCCGGACCTGCTGCCATTGGTGCAACTGGATCAGGAGATGATCGAGCGTATCGTCGCCACCGTGCCGGGCGGTGCCGCCAATGTGCAGGACATCTACCCGTTGGCGCCGTTGCAGGAAGGCATTCTCTATCACCACATTACCGCCGCACAGGGCGATCCGTACCTGCTGCAATCACTGCTGGCGTTCGACAGTCTCGAGCGGGTCGAGGCCTTCGCCGCTGCGTTGCGTCAGGTCATGGCGCGCCACGACATCCTGCGCACGGCAGTGGTTTGGGAAGGGCTGACGTCACCGGTTCAAGTGGTGTGGCGCGAGGCCATTTTGCCGGTGCAAGAGGTTGAGCTTGATCCTGCCCACGGCGCGATCATCGATCAATTACACCAGCGCTTCGACGCGCGGCGTTATCGCCTCGACATAAGCCAGGCGCCGCTGCTGCGCCTGATGGTTGCCCGTGACCCGGCGCAAAACCGGGTGGTGGGCATCTTGCTGTTCCACCATCTGGCGATGGATCACATCGCATTGGAGGCGATGCGCGAAGAAATTCACGCCAGCCTGTCCGGGCACGGCGAACCGCTGGCAGCACCGGTGCCGTATCGCAACTATGTGGCGCAAACGCGATTCGGCGTCAGCGAGCAGGAGCATGAAGCGTTCTTTCGCCAGATGCTCGGCGACATCGACGAGCCGACCTTGCCGTTCGCTTTGCAGAACGTCCAGGGCGACGGCAGCAACATCGAAGAAGCCGAGCAAACCGTGGCGCCCGATCTCTATCAGCGCATGCAACAGCAGGTGCGTCTGGCTGGCGTGAGTGTCGCCAGTTTGATTCATCTCGCCTGGGCGCAAGTGTTGGCGGCGACCTCTGGCCAGCAAAGTGTGGTGTTCGGCACGGTGCTGATGGGCCGAATGCAGGGCGGCGCGGGCGCAGACCGAGCGTTGGGGGTGTTCATCAACACCTTGCCGCTGCGGGTCGATATCGGCGAGGGCGCGCGCACGGCGGTGCAATCCACCCATGCGCGCCTGAGCGCTTTACTCGGTCATGAACACGCCTCATTGGCGCTGGCCCAGCGTTGCAGTGGCGTCGCCGCACCTGCGCCGCTGTTCAGTGCCTTGCTCAACTACCGGCACAGCGATGATGTCGAGCAAAAAACCTCTCGGCAAACCTGGCAGGGCATCGAGACCTTGGCCAACGAGGAACGCACCAATTACCCGTTTACCCTGAGTGTCGATGACCTCGGCACGGGCTTGCGCCTGACCACCAGAACCTTGTCGGACATTGGCGCACAACGGATTTGCGCATACGTGCAGGCGGCCTTGAGCGGCTTGGTCGAGACGCTGGAAACTACCCCGCAACGGCCGTTGAACAGTCTGCCGTTGCTGTCGCGAGCAGAGCTGCAACAGCTGCTGATTGAGTTCAACGATACGGCAGTCGATTGCCCGATGGACCAGCCGCTGCAAGCGCTGTTCGAACAACAGGTGCAGCGCAAGCCGGATGCCGTTGCGGTGCAATTCGCCGAGAAGTGCCTGACCTATCGCGAACTGAACGAGCAAGCCAACCGCTTGGCCCATTATCTGCGCGGGCTGGGCGTACAGCCGGATTCGCGCGTAGCCATCTGCGTCGAGCGCGGGCCTGAGCTGGTGATCGGCCTGTTGGGCATTCTCAAGGCCGGAGGTGCTTATGTGCCGCTCGATCCGGATTATCCGCTGCAACGGCTGAACTACATGTTGCAGGACAGCGCGCCGGTCGCGCTGCTGGTGCATGCCGCGACGCGCGATCTGCTGAGCGAACCCGGCGTGCCGCTGATCGATCTCGACCTCGGTGCATGGCAGGAGCAGCCGCACGACAATCCGCAAGTGCCGGGTCTTGGCGCAGCGAATCTGGCCTACATGATCTACACCTCCGGCTCCACCGGTACGCCGAAGGGGGTGATGATCGAGCACCGCAGCGCCTGCAACATGGTGCACTGGGGCTCGCAACTTGCGCCGCCCACTGACCACGGCGCGTTGCTGCAAAAGGCCCCGTACAGTTTCGACAGTTCGGTGTGGGAGATTTTCTGGCCGCTGTGTTCGGGCATGCGTCTGGTGCTTGCGCGCGCCGATGGCAATCGCGATTCGGCCTATGTGACGCAAGTGATCCGCGAGCAGAACATTACCGTGGTCAAGTTCGTCCCGGCGCTGTTGCAGCAGTTCATCGAACAGGACGACGTCAGCCTGTGCACCAGCCTCACCGACGTGCTCAACGGTGGCGGCGAGTTAACCGTAGCCCTGGCACGGCAAGTGCGCGAGCGCCTGCCGTGGGTGCGTCTGCACAACGTCTACGGGCCGACCGAAACCACGGTCGACAGCAGCGGCTGGACGCTGGAGCCCGGCGAGCCGGTGCCGCCGACACTGGTGCCGATCGGCAAGGCGCTGAGCAACACGCGGCTGTATGTCCTCGATGGCTGCGATCAACCGGTGCCGCTTGGCGTCAGCGGGCATTTGCACATTGGCGGGGTGGGCGTGGCGCGCGGCTATCTGGGGCTGCCGCAACTGCAGGCCGAACGCTTTATCGACAGCCCGTTCGTGGCCGGTGATCGCTTGTATCGCACCGGCGATCTGGTGCGTTACGGCGCTGACGGCAATCTCGAGTTCCTCGGTCGCAATGACTTTCAGGTCAAGCTGCGCGGGGTTCGCCTTGAGCTGGGCGAGATTGAAGCGCGCCTGCTCGAGCACCCGGCGATCCGCGAGGCGGTGGTGCTGGTACGCGATGAACGACTGGTGGCGTATTACTCAGTGCGTACCGGCGTCGCTGCGCCCACGCTTGAAGCCTTGCGCGCGCATGTGTTGGCGAGGTTGCCGGAGTTCATGGTGCCCGGCGCTTACGTGATGCTGGCGGCGCTGCCCTTGACGCCCAACGACAAAATCGACCGCAAGGCGTTGCCGGAGCCGGGGGCGGAGGCGCTGCTCAGTCGTCCTTATGCGGCACCCGAAGGGGACGTGGAAATGGCCCTGGCGCAGATCTGGGCGCAAGTGCTCAAGGTCGAGCAGGTTGGGCGCCACGACAACTTCTTTGAACTGGGCGGGCATTCGTTGCTGGCGGTCAGTCTGGTGGCGCGCATGCGTCTGGCCGGGCTGCATGTCGACGCGCGGACGCTGTTCAGTCAGCCGACGCTGGCCGCGCTGGCGGCACAGACCTCGCGGCAGGCCAGGCAGGTCGAAATCGCCCAGACCACCATCCCAAGTCTCAACCGCAAGCGCCGCCTCTGACCGTCGGACGCAAGCCCTGTGGGAGCGAGCCTGCTCGCGAAGGCGTTGGTTCAGTCAATGTTGATGTCGACTGACACACCGCTTTCGCGAGCAGGCTCGCTCCCACAGGGGGCTGCGGTGCTCACGCAGGTGGCTTGTCCCCGCTTCCCATGTCAGACACCCACGCCCCGATGTTTTAGTTTTTCCAGGCTGCGCGCCGTGTGCACGGACTCGCTGCTGCGCGCTCCTTTTTTCCGTATTTACAGCAGGTTACCTCATGCATTTCAGCGAACTGATGGCTGTTATTTCCACCCATGCGATCCGCCTTCAACAGGAAGATGAAGACTTGGTCATTCTGGGCAGCGACGACGCGCTGGATGATGCGTTGTGGGATAGCCTTTCGGCGCACAAGGCGCAACTGCTGGAGCTGGTCGCCGAACACGGCGGTGACTGGTTGAGCCCGGCCTTTCGCATCACCCCGGACATGCTGCCGCTGGTAAATCTGCAGCAGGAAGCGCTTGACCGCATCGTTGCCACGGTGCCGGGTGGCGCCGCCAATGTGCAGGATATTTATCCGCTGTCCGCGTTACAGGAGGGCATGCTTTATCACCATCTCTCGGCGGTTGCCGGCGACCCCTACAGCTCTCAGGCGCTCTTCGTGTTCGACAGCCAGGAACGGCTGGAGGCGTTCGCGCAGGCGTTGCGTTGGGTGGTCAAACGGCACGATATCCTGCGCACTTCGTTTGTCTGGGAATACCTCGACGAGGCCGTGCAAGTGGTCTGGCGCGAGGCGCCGCTGGTGTGTCAGGAAATCATCGTCGATAGCGGTGCCGACGTGCTGGCGCAACTGCTCGAACGTCACGCGCTACAGAACTTCCGTCTCGACATCCAGCTAGCGCCGCTGCTGCGCATCGTCTATGCGCAGGATCCCGCCGAGGGCCGCGTTGTCGCGCTGTTGCTGTTTCATCACATGATCATTGATCACGTGGCGCTGGAGGTGATACGCCGGGAAATTCAAGCCTATCTGCTCGGGCAGACCGCGCAAGTGTCGGCGGCGGTGCCGTATCGCGATCATTTGGCCAGGGCACGCAATGCTGGCAATGAGCAGGCTCAGGAAGCGTTTTTCCGCGAGATGCTTGCCGACATCGACGAGCCAACGCTGCCGTGCGGTGTGCAGGATGTACAGGGCGACGGCCACGCCATCGAGCAAGCCTCGTTGATGCTCGACGGTCGCTTGATCCGGCAGTTGCGCGAACAGGCTCGGCAGTTGGGCGTGAGTGTTGCAAGCCTGACGCACGTGGCACTGGCGCGGGTACTGGGGCAATTGTCCGGGCGCACGGCGGTGGTGTTCGGCACCGTGCTGCTGGGGCGGATGGACGCGGGCGAGGGCGGTGAGCAGGCGTTGGGGATGTTCATCAACACGCTGCCGCTGCGGGTTGATGTCGGCGAGCAGAGCGTGCGTGCTGGCGTGCTGGCGGCACATCGGCGCCTGACCGCGTTGCTGGCCCATGAGCAAGCCTCGCTGGCCCTGGCCCAACGCTGCAGCGCAGTGGCTGTGCCAACGCCACTGTTCAGCGCGATCCTCAATTATCGGCACAACAGCGCCGAAGCAATCGCTGACGTGATCGACATTGCCTCCGGTGTACAAATGGTGGGCGTCCGAGGGCGCACCAACTATCCGCTGACGATCAACATCGATGACCTCGGCGAAGACTTGCGTATCACCGCGCTGGCGGATGCCGTGCTCGGCGCCGAGCGCATGACGGCTTATCTGAATGCCGCGCTGGAAAGCCTGGCCACGGCCCTGCAACACACGCCTGATGCGCCGCTGCACACTCTGCAAATCCTCCCAGCCAGCGAACGCCAACAGCTGCTGCGCGGCGGCAATGCTCCGCTGGCGCAGTTCGCCGAAACGCCGCTGATTCACCAGCAATTCGAAGTCCGTGCGCGCGCCCGCCCGGACGCCACGGCGTTGATTTTCGAAGGGCAGACGCTCAGCTACGGCGAACTCAACCGCCGCGCCAATCAGGTCGCCCACCACCTTCTGGCGCTGAACATTCGTCCTGACGATCGCGTGGCCATCTGCGTCGAACGTGGCCCGCAAATGATCATCGGCCTGCTCGGCGTACTCAAGGCCGGCGCCGGTTACGTGCCGATCGACCCGGCCTATCCACTGGAGCGTATTCATTTCACCTTGCAGGACAGCGCCCCGGCAGCCGTGCTCCTGCAAGCCGCGACGCGCGAGTGCGTGGCTGATCTCGACGTGCCGCAGATCGACCTCGACAGCGGCCACCTGAAGGCCGAACTCGACAGCAATCCGCAGATCCCCGAACTGACACCAGCCCATTTGGCCTACGTGATCTACACCTCCGGCTCCACCGGTTTGCCCAAAGGTGTGATGGTCGAGCACCGCAATGTGGCGCGGCTGTTTTCTGCCACCCATGACTGGTTCGAGTTCAATCAGCAGGACATCGGGGCGCTATTCCATTCCTTCGCGTTCGACTTCTCGGTGTGGGAAATCTGGGGCGCGCTGGCGTTTGGCGGGCAATTGCTGCTGGTCCCGCAAGCCGTCAGCCGTTCGCCAGACGACTGCTATGCACTGCTGTGTAAAACCGGCGTAACCGTGCTCAACCAGACGCCGAGCGCGTTCCGCCAATTGATCGCCGCACAGGGTCGCAGTCCGTTGCAGCACTCCCTGCGTGAAGTGATCTTCGGTGGCGAAGCGTTGGAGCCGGGCCTGCTCAAACCGTGGTATGCGCGGGTCGGCAATGCCGGTACGCGGCTGGTGAATATGTACGGCATCACCGAAACCACCGTGCACGTGACCTATCGGCCGTTGCAGGCTGCCGATGCGCAGTTGGTCGGCGTCAGCCCGATTGGTGTGCGCATTCCCGACCTGCAACTGTATGTCCTCGATGCTCAGCGTGAACCGGTTCCGGCCGGCGTGATTGGCGAGTTGTACGTTGGCGGCGCAGGTGTCGCGCGCGGTTATCTGAACCGTGAAGCGCTGACGGCCGAGCGTTTTATCAATGATCCGTTCGGTGAAAACGCCGATGCGCGGTTGTACAAAACCGGCGACCTCGCACGCTGGGCCGCCGACGGTAGCCTCGAATACCTGGGCCGCAATGACGATCAGGTGAAGATTCGCGGTTTCCGCATTGAACTGGGAGAAATCGAAGCTCGTTTGGCGGCCTGCGCAGGTGTGCGTGAAGCCGTGGTGATCGCTCGTGAGGACAGCCCCGGCGATCAACGTCTGGTCGCGTACTGGCTGGCCGACGCAGGCGCCGCGCCGGACGTGGCGCAATTGCGCGATCAACTGCTGGCGTCGCTGGCTGAGTACATGGTGCCGAGCGCGTTCGTGCGTCTGGACGCTTTGCCGCTGACCACCAACGGCAAGCTGGACCGCAAAGCCTTGCCGGCGCCGGACAGCGAGGCCTTTGCCCGGCGTGGTTTCGAAGCACCGGTCGGTGCCGTGGAAACGCTGATTGCCGGGCTCTGGCAAACATTACTGGGCGTCGAGCAGGTCGGTCGCCATGACAACTTCTTCGAACTCGGCGGTCATTCGTTGCTGGCGGTGAAGCTGATCGAGCGCATGCGCCAGCAGGATTTGCATTGCGACGTGCGCGTGCTGTTCGGCCAGCCAAGCGTGGCGGCGCTGGCGGCGACCTTGAGCAATGAGCGCGTCATCGTCGTGCCGGACAACCTGATCGAGCCGGGATGCTCGCGCATTACCCCGGCCATGCTGCCGCTGACCCATCTCGATCAAGCCGCGGTTGACCGTGTCATCGCCAGCGTGCCGGGCGGTATTGCCAATGTGCAGGATATTTATGCTCTGGCGCCGTTGCAGGCGGGGATTCTCTATCACCATCTGGCAACCAGTACCGGTGATCCGTATGTGTTGCAGACGCAATTCGCCTTCGACGGTCTGGCGCAGATCAAAGACTTCGTCCGTGCCTTGAACAGCGTGATCAAGCGCCATGACATTCTGCGCACCGGCATTGTCTGGGAAGGGCTGGAAGAGGCGGTGCAAGTGGTCTGGCGCGAGGCGCCGCTGGCGCTGGAACGCGTCGATGCCGATGAGCTCGACGGCGATGTACTGGCGCAGATGCAGGCGCGTTTCGATCCGCGGCACTATCGCCTGGACCTCAATCGCGCGCCGCTGATGCGCTTTGTCTACACCGAAGATCGGTCGCATAACCGCTGGATCGGCATTCTCCTGATGCACCATATCGTCCTCGATCACACCGCTCTGGAAGTGCTGGTTGCGGAAATGAGCGACGTCATGCTCGGCCGTAGCGTCGATCTGCCGCCGCCGGTGCAGTATCGTAACTTTGTCGCACAGGCGCGGCTCGGGGCCGATGATCAGGCCCACGAAGCATTTTTCCGCGAGATGCTCGCCGACATTGACGAGCCGTCTGTGGCCTTCGGTTTGCAGAACGTGCACGGCGACGGCAGCGACATTCTCGACAGTTACTTGATGCTGGATGCCGGCCTCGGCCAACGTCTGCGCGAGCAGGCGCGGCGTCTCGGTATCAGTGTCGCGAGCCTGGTGCATCAGGGCTGGGCTCAGGTCCTGGCACAGGTTTCCGGCCAGCAGGACGTGGTGTTCGGCACCGTGCTGCTCGGGCGCATGCAGGGCGGAGACGGCGCTGATCGGGCGCTGGGCATGTTTATCAACACCTTGCCGCTGCGCGTCAGCGTCGGTGTTGAATCGGTAGAAAACGGCGTGCGTGCCACCCATGCGCGCCTGGCGCGGTTGCTCGGTCACGAGCAAGCCTCGCTGGCGCTGGCCCAGCGTTGCAGCGGTGTCGCCGGTTCGCAGGCGCTGTTCAGCACCTTGCTCAACTACCGCCACAGTGCGCCCGAGTCGGCCGCTGTAGCGTGGGATGGCGTGCAGATTCTCAGCTCGCGCGAGCGCAGCAATTATCCGCTGGTGGTCAGTGTCGACGACCTTGGCGAAGGTTTCCGTTTGAGCGTGCAAGCCGTGCCGCAGGTGGATGGCGCGCGGGTCTGCGATTACTTGCAGACCGCTTTGTACAGCCTGGTCACGGCGCTGGAGTACACGCCGACGGCGCCGTTGCAGCAACTGTCGATTGTGTCGCCGAGCGAGCGCCAACGGGTGCTGGTCGGCTTCAATATCAGCGGTCGTGAATACCCGCCCGCGCAGACCGTGCCGCGCCTGTTCGAAGCGCAAGTAGCGGCGCATCCCGAGGCCCTGGCGGTGGTGCAAGGCGAGCAACGGCTCAGCTACCGCGAACTGAATCAGCGCGCCAATCGCCTCGCTCACCACCTGATCGGCCTCGGCGTGCAAGTCGATGACCGTGTCGCGTTGTGCCTGCGTCGTGGCCCGGACATGCTCGTTGCGCTGCTGGCGATTCTCAAGGCTGGCGCGGGTTATGTGCCAATTGATCCGGATTACCCGGCTGAGCGCATCGCCTACCTGTTGCAGGACAGCGACCCGATCGCGGTGCTGGCGCAGGCGTCGACACGCGAACTGCTCGGCAGGGTGCCGGTGATCGATCTGGACGCCAGCGACTGGCAGCACTTGCCGGACAACAATCCGCAACGGCCGGTGCTGACGCCGGCGAATCTGGCCTACGTGATCTACACCTCGGGTTCTACCGGTCAGCCGAAAGGCGTGATGGTCGAGCACCGGACGTTGGAAAACCTCGTGCACTGGCACGCCGAAACCTTCGATCTGCACGCTGGCAGCCACACCGCCAGCGTCGCCGGTTGCGGTTTCGATGCGATGGCGTGGGAAGTCTGGCCGGCACTGTGTGTCGGCGCGACCTTGCACCTGCCGCCGTCCTCGATCGGCAATGAACACCTCGATGAACTGCTCGAGTGGTGGCGCACGCAACCGCTGCAGGTGAGCTTTCTGCCGACCCCGGTGGCCGAATACGCATTCAGTCGTGAACTGGGCCATCCAACCCTGCGCACGCTGCTGATCGGTGGCGACAAGTTGCGGCAATTTCCGCGTGATCAGACCTTCGCGGTGATCAATAACTACGGTCCGACCGAAGCCACGGTGGTAGCGACTTCCGGGCTGATCGAGCCCGGCCGGGTTTTGCACATCGGCCGGCCGATCGCCAATGCGCGGGTTTACCTGCTGGATCGTCAGCAACAACCTGTACCGAGCGGTGTGCAGGGCGAGTTGTATGTCGGTGGCGCCGGGGTTGCACGTGGCTACCTGAATCGACCGGAACTGACCGCCGCACACTTTCTCGACGACCCGTTCAGCGATGAACCGCAGGCGCGCATGTACCGCACCGGTGACCTCGCGCGCTGGCTGGCTGACGGCAACATCGAATACCTGGGGCGCAACGATGATCAGGTGAAGCTGCGCGGCGTGCGCATCGAGCTTGGCGAAATCGAAGCGGCGTTGAGCGCCCACGACAAGGTCCGCGAATGCGTTGTGCTGGTGCGTGATGGGCGTCTGGTTGCATGGTTCACCGAAATCGATCCTGTCGAAACCGGCGACCTGCATCGCCACCTGCAAACCCGACTGCCGGACACGTTGGTGCCGGCGGCTTACGTGCGCCTGCACAGCCTGCCGCTGACCGCTCACGGCAAACTCGACCGCAAGGCCTTGCCCGAGCCGGATCAGCACGCCTGGCTCAGCCGCGAATATGAAGCGCCACAAGGTTCGGTGGAGATTGCGCTGGCGAAAATCTGGGCCGACGTACTGAACATCGAACAGATTGGCCGTCACGATAATTTCTTCGAACTCGGTGGCCATTCGCTGCTGGCGGTGAGCCTGATCGAACGCATGCGTCGGGCCGGTTTGAGCGCCGACGTGCGGGTGCTGTTCAACCAACCGAGCCTTGCTGCTTTGGCGCGTGCCTTGGGCAGTGGACGGGAAATCGAAGTGCCGGCCAATCTGATTCCGGCCGATTGCACCCGCATCACGCCCGACATGCTGACCCTGACCACATTGGATCAGGCCAGCATCGAGCGCATCGTCGCCACGGTGCCGGGCGGCGCCGCCAATGTGCAGGATATCTATCCGCTGGCACCGTTGCAGGAAGGCATTCTTTATCACCACTTGAGCGCTGAACAGGGCGATCCGTACCTGCTGCAATCGCGTCTGGCTTTCGACAGTCTCGAACGTTTGCAGACCTTCGCCGCACACTTGCAGCAGGTCATCGCCCGTCACGACATTCTGCGCACCAGCGTGGTCTGGGAAGGCCTGCCCAGCCCGCAGCAGGTGGTCTGGCGCGAAGCGCAGATGGTCGTGCAGCAATTGCCGCTGGAGGCGCAGAACGGCGACATTCTCGAACAATTGCACGCACGTTTCGATGCCCGGCATTACCGCCTCGACCTGAATCAGGCGCCGCTGATTCGCATGGTCTACGCCGAGGATCCGTTGCAACAGCAAGTGGTCGCCATCGTGCTGTTCCATCACTCGATTCTCGACCACACCGCCATGGACGTTATCGGTCGGGAAATGCACGCGTTGATGTTCGATCAGTTCGACACGCTGACGCCGCCGATGCCGTACCGTAACTACGTGGCGCAGGCCCGTCTCGGCGCCGATGAGCAGGAACACGAAGCGTTCTTCCGCGAGATGCTCGGTGATATCGACGAGCCGACCTTGCCCTTCGGTTTGCAGGATGTGCAGGGTGACGGGCGCGGCATTGAAGAAGCGCTGCAACCGGTCGATGCCGCACTCAATCTGCGCCTGCGTGAACAGGCCCGGCAGTTGGGTGTCAGCCCGGCGAGCCTGATGCACATGGCCTGGGCGCAGGTGTTGGGCGTGGTGTCCGGGCGCCGCGACGTGGTGTTCGGCACTGTGTTGATGGGGCGCATGCAGGGCGGCGAGGGTGCCGACCGCACGTTGGGGGTGTTCATCAACACCTTGCCGCTGCGGGTCGATCTCACGGAAGGCGTGCGCGCCGGGGTGAAAACCACCCACGCACGGCTGACGGCGCTGCTCGGTCATGAACACGCCTCACTGGCGCTGGCCCAACGTTGCAGTGCCATGACCGGTTCCGCACCGCTGTTCAGCGCCTTGCTCAACTACCGGCACAGCGCCGCCGAACAACAGCCGCACGACGGTCAGGGCATCTGGCAAGGCGTGCGCATGCTTGGCGGCGAGGAGCGCAGCAATTATCCGCTGACCCTGTCGGTGGATGATCTGGGCGAAGGTTTTGCCTTGGACGTGCTGGCGCTCGTCGACATCGGTGCGCAACGAATCTGCGGTTACATGCACACCGCACTCGAACATCTGGTGACGGCACTGGAGCAGACGCCGCAACGTCCGCTCAACCGTTTGCCAGTGCTTTCGGTGGCCGAGTACGAGCACGTGCTGGTCGGCTTCAACCAGCACTCAGCGGCCTATCCGCGTGGCGCGACGATCCACCGCTTGGTCGAAGCTCAGGCCGAGCAGCAACCGGATGCTTTGGCAGTGGTTCAAGGCACGCAGCAACTGACCTACGCGCAGCTCAATCAGCGCGCCAATCGCCTGGCCCATCACTTGCTCGGGCTCGGCTTGCAGCCCGATGACCGCATCGCCGTGTGCCTGCGCCGCAGCCCGGACATGCTTGTCGCGTTGCTGGCGATCCTCAAGGCCGGCGCCGGTTATGTGCCGGTCGACCCGGCGTACCCGGCGGAACGCATCGCCTATCTGTTGCAGGACAGCGCGCCGATGGCGGTGCTGGCGCAGGCTGCGACGGCTGATTTGCTTGGAAGCGTGCCGCTGATTGATCTGGACAACCCCACCTGGCAACAGCTCTGCGACAGTAACCCGCAATTGCCGACGCTGACCCCGGCGCATCTGGCCTATGTGATCTACACCTCCGGCTCCACCGGCCAGCCGAAAGGCGTGATGGTCGAACACGCAACACTGGAAAACCTTGTGCACTGGCACTGCGAGGCCTTTGATCTGCGCGCCGGCAGCCACACGTCGAGTGTCGCCGGCTTCGGTTTCGATGCCATGGCGTGGGAGGTCTGGCCGTCGCTGTGCGTCGGCGCGACCCTGCACCTGCCACCGCAGTCGGTGCGCAACGAGCACTTGGATGAATTGTTGGAATGGTGGCGCGCGCAGCCGTTGCAGGTGAGTTTCCTGCCGACGCCGGTGGCCGAATATGCATTCAGTCGCGACCTCGGTCATCCGACCTTGCGCACGCTGTTGATCGGTGGCGACAAATTGCGCCAGTTCCCGCGTGAACAGACCTTCGCGGTGATCAACAACTACGGTCCGACCGAAGCCACGGTGGTTGCCACCTCCGGCGCCGTCGCGGCCGGGCAGGTGCTGCACATCGGTCGGCCAATGGCCAACGCCAGGGTTTATCTGCTCGACGACCAGCAGCGCCCTGTGCCGGTCGGCGTCGCCGGCGAGTTGTATGTCGGGGGTGCCGGTGTGGCGCGCGGTTATCTGAACCGGCCAGAGCTGAGCGCCGAGCGCTTCCTCGACGACCCGTTCAGCGATGAGCCACAGGCGCGCATGTACCGCACTGGCGACCTTGCTCGCTGGCTCGCCGACGGTAGCGTCGAATACCTGGGACGTAACGATGATCAGGTCAAACTGCGCGGCGTGCGCGTCGAGCTGGGCGAAATCGAGGCGGCGCTGAGCGGTCACGAAGCCGTGCAGGATTGCGTGGTGCTGGTGCGCGACGGCCAGTTGCTGGCGTGGTTTACCGAACGCCTGAACGTCGAGATCGAGGATTTGCGCAATCATCTGCAAGCGCAGTTGCCGCAAGCTTTGGTGCCTGCCGCCTACGTGCGCCTGCAAGCACTGCCGCTGACGGCCAACGGCAAACTCGACCGCAAGGCATTGCCGGAACCGGATCAAACGGCGTGGTTGAGCCGCGAATATGTTGCACCGCAAGGTTCGGTGGAAATCGCGCTGGCGCAGATCTGGTCGGACGTACTCAACGTCGAGCAGGTCGGTCGTCACGATAATTTCTTCGAGTTGGGCGGGCATTCATTGCTGGCGGTGACGCTGATCGAGCGCATGCGCCAGGTCGATCTGAGCACCGACGTGCGCGTGCTGTTCAGCCAACCGACGTTGGCCGCACTCGCTGCGGCGGTGGGTAGCGGTCGCGAGGTCGCAGTGCCGGACAATCTGATTGCCGCCGATTGCACGCACATCACTCCGGACATGCTGCCACTGGTGCAACTGGATCAGGCCAGCATCGAGCGCATCGTCGCCACGGTGCCGGGTGGCGCGGCCAACGTGCAGGATATTTATCCGCTGGCGCCGTTGCAGGAAGGGATTCTGTTTCACCACCTCAGCGCCGCGCAGGGCGATCCGTACCTGCTGCAATCGTGTCTGGCGTTCGACAGCATCGAGCGGGTTCAAGCGTTCGCTGCGGCGTTGCGCCAGGTCATGACGCGCCACGACATCCTGCGCACGTCCATTGCCTGGCAAGGGCTCACGGCGCCAGTGCAAGTGGTCTGGCGGCGTGCCGAGCTGCCGGTACACGCGGTGGCGCTGGAGCCGGCGCAGGGTGATGCCATCGATCAATTGCGTGCGCGCTTCGATGCGCGGCACTGGCGTCTGGACCTGGAACAGGCGCCGCTAATGCGTCTGGTGTATGCCCTCGATCCTCACAATCAGCGCGTTGTGGCCATGCTGCTGTTCCACCACATCGCCATGGACCACACCGCGCTGGCGGTGGTCAGCGCAGAAATGCAGGCGATTTTGCAGGGTGATGAGTGGCTGCCGGAGGCCGCTGTGCCGTACCGCAATTATGTTGCGCAGACCCGCCTTGGCGTCAGCGAGCAAGAGCACGAAGCGTTCTTCCGCGAGATGCTCGGGGACATCGATGAACCGACGCTGCCATTCGGTTTGCAAGATGTGCACGGCGACGGCAATGACATCGAGGAAGTCTGCCAGGCACTGCCCGCCGTGGTGGCGCAGCGTCTGCGCAGTCAGGCGCGGTTGCTGGGCGTTAGCGTTGCCAGTCTGTTCCACCTCGCCTGGGCGCAAGTGTTGGCGGCAACGTCCGGTCAGGAGCGGGTGGTCTTCGGCACGGTGCTGCTTGGCCGCATGCAGGGCGGGGCGGGCGCGGATCGCGGGCTGGGCATGTTCATCAACACCCTGCCTTTGCGTGTGGAGGTCGACGAAACCAGCGTGCGCGCCGGGGTCAAGGCGACCCATGCGCGGCTCAGTGCGCTGTTGGCCCACGAACATGCTTCGCTGGCACTGGCCCAGCGTTGCAGCGGTGTCGCGGCGCCCTCGCCGTTGTTCAGTGCGATGCTCAACTACCGGCACAGCGACAATGAAACCCGCCAGGACGCCAAGCGTGAAGCCTGGCAAGGCATCCAGTCCCTGGCCGGTGAGGAACGCACCAACTATCCGTTGACCCTGAACGTCGATGATCTGGGCAACACTTTTGAACTGACAGTAATGACCCCGTCGCGCCTGGGGGCGGCACGCATCGGTCAGTTCATGCAGAACGCGCTGAGCGCGCTGGTTGAAGCGTTGGAACACACGCCACAGCAACCCTTGAACCGCCTGAGCGTGTTGCCGGAAGAGGAGCGACAGGCGTTGCTGTTCGGCCTCAACGACACCCACGTCAATTACGATTTGCAGCAGACGCTGCACGGTTTGTTCGAGGCGCAGGTGCGGCGTACGCCACAGGCTGTGGCGCTCGTCATCGGCGATCAGACATTGAGCTACACCCAGTTGAACGAGCGCGCCAATCGCTTGGCCAGGCACTTGATCAGCCTTGGCGTGCAAGTGGATTCGCGGGTGGCGATCTGCGTCGAACGCAGCCTGGAAATGGTCATTGGCCTGCTGGCGATCAACAAGGCTGGCGCTGGTTATGTACCGCTGGACCCGACCTATCCGCCGGAGCGTCTGGCCTACATGCTCGAGGACAGCGCGCCAAGCGTGGTGCTGGTGCACGCGGCGACCCGCGCGTTGCTGCAAGACATCTCGGCAACGGTAGTCGACCTCGATCAGAACAGCTGGCAATCCTTGTCTGCCGACAATCCGCAGATCCCGGCGCTGACGCCACAGCACACTGCGTACGTGATCTACACCTCCGGCTCGACCGGCCAGCCCAAAGGCGTGGTCAACGAGCATGCCGGTGTGGTCAACCGCTTGCTGTGGATGCAGGACGCCTATCGCCTGAGCGCTGCCGACTCGGTGTTGCAGAAAACCCCGTTCAGCTTCGACGTGTCGGTGTGGGAGTTCTTCTGGCCGCTGATGACCGGCGCGCGACTGGTCATGGCCCAGCCCGGCGGGCACAAGGATCCGCAGTACCTGAGCGAGGTGATCGAGCGTGAAAACATCACCACGCTGCACTTTGTACCGTCGATGCTTGATGTGTTCCTCGCCAACAGCGACACCGCGCGCTGCGACGGCGTGCGTCAGGTGATGTGCAGTGGTGAAGCGTTGCCGGGCAGTCTGGTGCGGCGCTTCAAACTGCAATTGCCGGGCAGCGGATTGCATAACCTGTACGGCCCGACCGAAGCGGCTGTCGACGTCACCGCGTGGGATTGCGCCGGGCCTATCGAGCAGACCCCGGACAACACCCCGATCGGCAAACCGATCGCCAACACCCGCCTGTACATCCTCGATGCGCACCAGCAGCCGGTGCCGCAAGGCGTGGTCGGCGAGTTGTACATCGGCGGCGTACAGGTTGCGCGAGGTTATCTGAACCGGCCTGAGCTAAGTTCCGAGCGCTTCCTCGACGACCCGTTCCAAGCCAACGGGCGGATGTACCGCACCGGCGACGTCGCGCGGTATCGGCCTGACGGCAACATCGAATACCTGGGCCGTAACGACGATCAGGTGAAGATCCGTGGTTTGCGCATCGAACTGGGAGAAATTCAGGCGCGGCTTGCCCAGATCGAAGGCGTACAGGAGGCCGTGGTGGTGGCCCGTGAAGACGTGCCCGGCGATAAACGTCTGCTCGCGTACTACACCGGAGAACGGCTGGACATCGACGTGCTGCGCAGTCATTTGCTCGAGCACTTGCCGGACTACATGGTGCCCGCCGTGTTCGTGCATCTCGATGCGCTGCCGCTGAGCCCCAACGGCAAGCTCGACCGCAAGGCGCTGCCGGCGCCGGATCAGCAATCGCTGAAAAAACGCGAATACGAAGCGCCGGTCGGCGACGTCGAAATCACCCTCGCACGGCTATGGGCCGAGTTGCTCAACGTCGAACGGGTAGGGCGCCACGACCATTTCTTTGAATTGGGTGGTCACTCATTACTGGCGGTCAGTCTGATCGGCCGGTTACGTCAGGAAGGCATGGAAGCCGATGTCAGGGCGTTGTTCGAACAACCGACCCTGGCCGGCTACGCCGCAATTACGGAAAGAATGGAGATCGTCCTGTGAATGTGCTCGAACTGTTGGCAACCCTGAAGGCAAAAGACATTCAGTTGGCGGTGACCGATGAGCAATTGCGCGTAAACGGCAACAAACAGGCATTGAGCGATCCGGCGCTGCTGGCGGCGCTGCGCGAGCATAAACCGGCACTGATCGAACTGATCAAGGCGGGGCAATACTCGGCCGCCCGGGCCGGTCAGATCGACGTGCCGGCCAACGGCATTCTTCCCGGCAGCACGCACATCACGCCGGCGATGGTGACCCTGGCTGAAGTCGATCAACCAACCCTCGACCGCTTGATCGCCGCCGTCCCGGGTGGCGCTGCCAATGTGCAGGATATCTATCCCCTGGCGCCGTTGCAGGAAGGCATTCTCTATCACCACGCCAGCAACGAGCAGGGCGATCCGTACGTCATGCAATCGTACTTTGCGTTCAGCAGCCGCGAGCGTCTGCAGGACTTCGCTCAAGCCTTGCAAAAGGTCATCGATCGCCACGACATCTTGCGCACGGCGGTGCATTGGGAAGGGCTGGACGTGCCGCTGCAAGTGGTCTGGCGCCAGGCGCAGTTGCCGATGGAAGAGGTCGTGTTGCAAGACGGCGATACCGATGCGCTGCAGCAATTGCACGAGCGCTTCGATGCGCGGCATTTCCGTCTAGACGTCAAGCACGCCCCGATGATGCGTCTGGCCTACGCGTGGGATGAGGACGGTCAGCGCGTGGTCGCGACGTTGCTGTTCCATCACATGGCGCTGGACCACTCGGCGCTCGACGTGGTGCGTCACGAACTGCTCGCCTGCCTTACCGGTCAGGGTGAATCGCTCGGGCGCCCGGTGCCGTTTCGCAATTACGTGGCGCAAGCGCGACTGGGCATCAGCGAAGCCGAACACGAGGCGTTTTTTCGCGAGATGCTCGGGGACATTGCCGAGCCGACGCTGCCGTACGGTTTGCAGGACGTGCAGGGCGACGGCCTCGGTATCGCCGAACTGAGCCAGCCGATCAACCCGCTGCTTGGCCAGCGTCTGCGCGTGCAGGCGCGGCAGCTCGGCGTGAGTGCCGCGAGCCTGTTTCATCTGGGCTGGGCGCAGGTATTGGCCACGCTTACCGGCAAACACAGCGTGGTCTTCGGTACGGTGCTGATGGGGCGCATGCAGGGCGCCGAAGCCACCGAGCGAGCACTGGGAATCTTCATCAACACCTTGCCGCTGCGGGTCGATGTCGATGCGCAAGGCGTGCGCGCGGCGGTGGAGGCGACCCACAAACGCCTGACCACGTTGATGCGTCACGAACACGCGCCACTGGCATTGGCCCAGCGTTGCAGCGGCGTGGTTGCGCCGACGCCGCTGTTCAGCGCCTTGCTCAATTACCGTCACAGCCACACGGCGGCGACGGCCGGTGACGAAACCCTGGCCGCGTGGGAAGGCATCAGCACGATCAGCTCCGAAGAACGCACGAACTACCCGCTGACCCTCAGCGTCGATGATTTCGGCGATGCCTTCAGCCTGACGTTGCTGGCGACCACCGAGGTCGATCCACAGCGCCTCTGCGATTACCTGCACTGCGCACTGGAAAGTCTGGTGCTGGCGCTGGAGCAATCGCCCGACACCGCGATCAACCAATTGCCGATTCTGCCGGCGGCAGAGCGCGAGCAGGTGCTGCTGGCATTCAATGCCACCCATGCCGACTTCCCGGCAACAATGACCATTGCCCAACGGTTCGAGGCGCAAGCGGCGCAGCGGCCAGAAGCGTTGGCCGCAGAGTTTTTGGCTGAGCAATTGAGCTATGCCGAGCTCAACCGGCATGCAAACGCCTTGGCCCATCATCTGATCGCGCTCGGTGTAAAACCCGATGATCGCGTCGCCATCGTCGCCCGCCGTGGCCTCGATACCTTGGTCGGGTTGGTCGCTATTCTCAAGGCGGGCGCCGGTTATGTGCCGGTCGACCCGGCGCACCCGGCCGAGCGTCTGCATTACTTGCTCAGCGACAGCGCCCCCGTTGCCGTACTGACCCAGAACACTCTGCGTGAGCGCTTGCCGGCGCTGCAGGTGCCGGTGATCGATCTCGACCCGCTGACCTGGCCCCTGAGCGAAACCTGTGATCCGCACGTGCCGGGCCTGACCCCGGCGCACCTGGCCTACGTGATCTACACCTCCGGTTCCACCGGCCTGCCCAAAGGCGTGATGGTCGAGCACCGCACCCTGTCGAATCTGGTCGACTGGCATTGCAGCGCGTTTGATCTGTGCGCCGGTCGCCATACCTCAAGCCTTGCCGGGTTCGGTTTCGACGCGATGGCGTGGGAAGTCTGGCCGGCGTTGTGCGCCGGCGCGACCTTGCACCTGGCACCGACTCACGAAGGCACCGAGGACATCGATGCGCTGCTCGACTGGTGGCGCGCGCAGCCACTGGACGTGAGTTTCCTGCCGACGCCCGTGGCTGAATACGCCTTCAGCCAGAACCTCGAACACCCGACGCTGCGCACACTGCTGATCGGTGGCGATCGCCTGCGCCAGTTCAGCCGCAATCAGCAATTCGATGTAATCAACAACTACGGTCCGACCGAGGCCACTGTGGTCGCGACCTCTGGACGCATCGAGGCGGGCGATGCCTTGCACATCGGCAAACCGGTGGCCAACGCCACGGTGTACCTGCTGGATGAACAGCAGCGGCCTGTGCCGATTGGCGTCATGGGCGAGTTGTATGTTGGCGGCGCGGGGGTTGCGCGTGGCTATTTGAACCGTGCCGACCTGAGCGCCGAGCGCTTCCTCCACGACCCATTCAGCACTGTGCCGAATGCGCGCATGTATCGCACCGGCGACCTCGCGCGTTGGCGCGCCGATGGCACGATTGACTACCTGGGGCGCAACGACGATCAGGTGAAAATCCGTGGTGTGCGCATCGAACTCGGCGAAATCGAAACCCGCCTCAACCAGTTGCCCGGCATTCAGGAAGCCGTGTTGCTGGCCCGTGAAGATGATCCCGGTCAACCGCGGCTGGTGGCCTATTTCACCGAGCAGAGTCAGGTCGAACCACTGGCCGTGGCCGAGTTGCGTGCGCACCTGCTGACCCAGTTGCCGGAGTACATGGTGCCGGTGGCGTTCGTCAAACTCGACGCGCTGCCGTTGACCGCCAATGGCAAGGTCGACCGCAAGGCCCTGCCGAAACCCGAGCGTGCGGCGCTGTTCACCCGTGAATATGCAGTGCCCGAAGGCGAGGTGGAAACCGCGCTGGCGCAGATCTGGGCCGATGTGCTGCAAGTCGAGCGGGTCGGGCGACAGGATCACTTTTTCGAACTCGGTGGCCATTCGCTGCTGGCAATGCGCATGGTCTCGCAAGTGCGGCAACGGCTGGGTGTGGAGTTGGCTCTGGGGGATTTGTTCGCCAACGCCGAACTGGCAGCGGTCGCTGCGGTTCTCAGCGCCGCCGGGCGCTGTGCGCAACCGCAAATCCTGCCGGTACCGCGTGAGGGCGCCTTGCCGCTGTCGTTCGCCCAGCAACGCCTGTGGTTTCTGGCACAGATGGAAGGTGCCAACACCGCTTACAACATTCCCGTGGCCCTGCGCCTGCGCGGCCGACTCGACGACGATGCGTTGCAACGTGCACTGGCACGCATCGTCGCCCGTCATGAAACCCTGCGCAGCCGATTCGCCCAGTACAACGACGAAGCGCAAGTGCTGATCGCCCCGGTCGACAGCGGCCTGCTGCTGCGTATCGAAGACCTGCGCCAGCACCCGCAACCCGATGAAACCTTGCAGGCGCTGATTCAGGGCGAAGCGTCGGGGCCGTTCGATTTGCAGGACGATGCGCTGATTCGCGGACGCCTGGTGCGTCTGGCCGACGATCACCATGTGCTGTTGCTGACCCTGCACCACATCATCTCCGATGGCTGGTCGATGGGGGTTTTGACCCGCGAACTGATGGCGTTGTATCAAGCGTTCAGCCATGGCCAGCCTGATCCGCTGCCGCCGCTGGCATTGCAATACACCGACTACGCGGTGTGGCAGCGACGCTGGCTCAGCGGCGAGGTGTTGCAGCGCCAAAGCGAATACTGGCAGCAGCATCTCGCGGGCGCGCCAGCGTTGCTGATGTTGCCGACCGATCGTGCGCGCCCGGCACAGCAAGACTATGCCGGCAGCAGTGTCGACGTTGTGCTCGACGAACGCTTGAGCGCCGGCCTCAAGGCGCTGGGCCAACGGCACGGCGTGACGTTGTACATGACGCTGATGAGCGCCTGGGCAATGCTGCTCAGTCGGTTGTCCGGTCAGGCGGAAGTCGTGATCGGCTCGCCCGTGGCCAACCGCAACCGAGCCGAGATCGAAGGCTTGATCGGCATGTTCGTCAACACCCTGGCCATGCGCATCGATACCTCGGGCGAGCTCAGCGTTGAAGCGCTGTTGGCGCGGGTCAAGGCGCTGACGCTGGCCGCGCAGACGCATCAGGATCTGCCGTTCGAACAAGTGGTGGAGATTATTCGTCCGCTGCGCAGCCTAGCGCACAGTCCGGTGTTCCAGACGTTGCTGAGTTGGGACGCTCTCGAAGGTCCGGCGCTGGCCCTCGGTGATTTGACGCTGGAAGGCGTGGCCGAGCCGAGCCACTTTGCCAAGTTTGATTTGTCGCTGAGCCTGGGCGAGGCCAACGGGGTGATTCGGGGTTCGCTGGAGTACGCCACCGCATTGTTCGACGAGGCGACGGTGCTGCGTTTTGTCGGGTATTTCCAGCGTCTGTTGCAGGCGATGGTCGCCAACGATCAAACGGTGCTGGAGCACGCACCGCTATTGGCGCAGGACGAACAGCAACGTTTGTTGGGCGACTTCAATGCGACGACAGCGGATTACAACCTTGAGCAGACGATTCATGGTCTGTTCGGGGCGCAAGTAGCGCGCACGCCGTCGGCGATTGCGTTGCAGAGTGACGCGCAGCGCCTGAGCTTCGCCGAACTCAACGCCAGGGCCAACCAACTGGCGTGGCACCTGCGTGGCTTGGGAGTGCAGCCTGATTCGCGGGTGGCGATTTGCGTCGAGCGTGGTCTGGACATGGTCATCGGACTGCTGGCGATCCTCAAGGCCGGTGGCGGTTACGTGCCGCTGGATCCGGCGTATCCGCTGGAGCGTCTGGCCTACATGCTGGAGGACAGTGCGCCCCTGGCGGTTTTGGTACAGGGTTCCACGCGCGAGCTGCTCGGTGAGATGGCCGCAGCGGTGATCGATCTCGATCAAGCGCATTGGCAATCGCAGCCGACGGGCAATCTATGCGTCGCTGAGTTGACCCCGCAACACACTGCCTACGTGATTTACACCTCCGGCTCGACCGGTCAGCCGAAGGGCGTGATCAACGAACACCGCGGGGTGGTCAACCGCCTGCTGTGGATGCAGGACGCTTATCAACTGACGGCGGCTGACACGGTTTTACAGAAAACCCCGTTCAGTTTCGACGTGTCGGTGTGGGAGTTTTTCTGGCCGTTGATGACGGGCGCACGACTGGTCATGGCGCAGCCCGGCGGGCACAAGGATCCGCAGTACCTGAGCGAAGTGATCGAACGCGAACACATCACCACGCTGCACTTTGTGCCGTCGATGCTCGACGTATTCCTCGCTAACAGCGACACCACACGCTGCGACAGCCTGCGTCAGGTGATGTGCAGCGGTGAAGCGTTGCCGGGCAGTCTGGTACGGCGTTTCAAACTGCAATTGCCGGGCAGCGAGTTGCATAACCTCTACGGCCCGACCGAAGCCGCCGTCGACGTCACCGCGTGGAATTGCTCCGGGCCACTGGAGCAAACCCCGGACAACACACCGATCGGCAAACCGATCGCCAACACCCGGATGTACATCCTCGACGGCCAACAACAACCTGTGCCGCAAGGCGTGGTCGGTGAGTTGTACATCGGCGGTGTGCAGGTGGCACGGGGTTATCTGAACCGACCGCAGCTGAGCGCCGAACGCTTCCTCGACGATCCGTTCCAGGCCAGCGGGCGCATGTACCGCACCGGTGACGTCGCTCGCTATCTGGCCGACGGCAACATCGAATACCTGGGCCGTAACGACGATCAGGTGAAAATCCGCGGTCTGCGCATCGAACTGGGTGAAATCCAGGCGCGTCTGACCCAGATTGCTGGTGTGCAGGAAGCGGCGGTGCTGGCTCGCGAAGACGTGCCGGGCGACAAGCGTCTGGTTGCGTACTACACCGGCGAGAGGCTTGAAATCGACGTGCTGCGCGATCACCTGCTGGAGCACTTGCCGGACTACATGGTGCCCGTGGTGTTTGTGCATCTCGATGCACTGCCGCTGAGTCCCAACGGCAAACTTGACCGTAAGGCGCTGCCGGCCCCGAATCTGACAGCACTGATCTCACGCGAATACGAAGCGCCGGTCGGCGAGGTGGAAATCGCCCTCGCGCGACTGTGGGCTGAATTGCTCAATGTCGAGCGGGTAGGGCGCCACGATCACTTCTTTGAACTGGGTGGCCACTCGCTGCTGGCGGTCAACCTCGTGGCGAAAATGCGTCGCGCCGGCCTGAGCGCTGACATTCGCGTGCTGTTCAACCAGCCGACACTGGCGGCATTGGCGGCTGCCGTGGGTGGTGAACCCGAGGCCGAAGTACCGGCCAATCGCATCACCGCCGATTGCACGCGCATCACCCCCGAGATGCTGTCGCTGGTCACACTTGATCAAGAGGCTGTTGACCGTATCGTCGCCAGCATTCCGGGCGGCGCGGCCAATGTGCAGGATATCTACCCTTTGGCGCCATTGCAGACGGGCATTCTGTTCCATCATCTGTCTGCCGCGCAGGGCGATCCGTACGTCCTGCAGGCGCAGTTTGCATTTGCCGATGAACAGCGTCTGCACACCTTCACCGAAGCCTTGCAGAAGGTGATTCAGCGCCATGACATTCTGCGCACCTCGTTGTTCTGGGAGGGTCTGGAAAACCCGGTGCAAGTAGTCTGGCGCCGGGCGTCGCTGGTCTGCGAAGGCGTTGCGCTGGATAGCGCCAGCGGTGATGTGCTGGAGCAATTGCGCCGTTGCTTCGATGTCGGTCAGTACCGCATGGCCGTCAATCAGGCGCCGCAGATACGTGTGGTCCACGCGTGGGATGCGGTCAATCAGCGTGTCGTGGCATTGCTGCTGTTCCATCATCTGGTGATGGACCACGTCGCGCTGGAGGTGCTGCAACATGAAATGCAGGCCTTCCTGCTCGACCAGCCACAGCGTCTCGCCGCGTCGGTGCCGTATCGCAACTACGTGGCGCAGACGTTGTCGGGGTTGAGCGATCAGCAGCACGAAAGCTTCTTCCGCGAGATGCTTGGCAATGTCGACGAACCGACCTTGCCCTACGGTCAGAATCTGGCCCACGACGGACCTGCGCAACAGGCGCAGCTGACGCTGGAACGTCCACTGAGCCATGGCGTACGTCAACAGGCACGACGCCTGGGCGTCAGCGCCGCCAGCCTGATGCACCTCGCCTGGGCGCAGGTGCTGGGGCAATTGTCCGGGCGCGACGCCGTGGTATTCGGCACGGTGTTGCTCGGCCGATTGCAGGGTGGTGAAGGCTCGGAACGGGCGCTCGGCGTGTTCATCAACACCTTGCCGCTGTGCATTGAGCTCAATGCGCACAGTGTCAAAGGTGCCGCGCTGGCAACCCATCAACGTTTGAGTCAGTTGCTGGCTCATGAGCATGCGCAGTTGGCGCAGGCGCAACAATGCAGCGCCATGCCGTCGGGTACGCCGCTGTTCAGCACCCTGCTCAACTACCGTCACAGCGCGCCGGCCGGGCCTGCATCGGCCGAGGGGCACGCGGCGTGGCAAGGCATGCAATTGCTCAAGGCCGAGGAGCACACCAACTATCGCCTGACCCTCAGCGTTGACGATTTCGGTGAGGGTTTCAGCCTGACCGCATTGGCCGGAGCGGGCATTGATGCACAACGCATCTGCGAGTACATGCAGGGTGCATTGCGCGTATTGCTCGATGCACTGGAGCACACGCCGCACGTGGGCTTTGATCGGTTGTCGATCTTGCCGATGCACGAGCGTGAACTGTTGTTGGTGGGTTTCAACGCGACCGAGGCCAACTACCCGCGTGGTTTGACGATTGCCCAGCGTTTCGAATCGCAGGTCGCCGAGCGTCCGCAGGCTGTGGCAGCGGTGTTTGCCGGGCAGCCACTGACTTACTTGCAACTCAATCGCCAGGCCAATGCGTTGGCGCATCACTTGATCGCCAACGGGGTGAAAGCCGACGACCGCGTGGCCATCGTCGCCCGTCGGGGTCTCGACACACTGGTCGGGCTGGTCGCCATTCTCAAGGCGGGCGCCGGTTATGTGCCGATCGATCCGGCGCATCCCGCCGAGCGGATCAGTTATTTATTGAGCGACAGCGCGCCGGTCGCGGTGCTCACGCAAAGCGATCTGCACGAGCGACTGCCGCGGCTGAGCGTGCCAGTGATCGATGTCGACCTGTGCGCATGGCCGGCGCAGGCGCAACACAACCCTGCAGTGCCGGGCTTGAGCGCTGCGCATCTGGTGTACGTGATCTACACCTCGGGTTCGACCGGTTTGCCCAAAGGCGTCATGGTCGAGCATCAGACGCTGTGCAACCTGGTCGACTGGCACTGTGAAGCGTTCGACTTACACTCCGGCAACCACACCTCAAGTCTTGCTGGCTTCGGTTTCGATGCGATGGCGTGGGAAGTCTGGCCGGCCCTGTGCGCGGGCGCGACCCTGCACCTGGCGCCGACCCATGACGGCGCTGAAGACATTGATGCGCTGCTCGATTGGTGGCGCGCGCAACCGCTGGACGTGAGCTTTTTGCCGACTCCGGTCGCCGAATACGCGTTCAGCCAGAACCTCGATCACCCAACCTTGCGCACCTTGCTGATCGGTGGCGATCGCTTGCGTCAGTTCAGCCGTCAGCAGCGCTTCGCCGTGATCAACAACTACGGGCCCACCGAGGCCACGGTAGTTGCCACTTCCGGGCGCATTGAAGTCGGCGCGGCGTTGCACATCGGCAAACCGGTGGCGAACGCAGCGGTTTACTTGCTTGACGAGCAACAACGCCCGGTGCCGTTCGGCGTGATGGGCGAGTTGTACGTCGGTGGTGCAGGGGTGGCTCGGGGGTATCTGAACCGCGCCGATCTGACCGCCGAGCGTTTCCTGCAAGACCCGTTCAGCCCCTTGCCGAATGCGCGCATGTACCGCACCGGTGACCTTGCCCGCTGGCGTGACGACGGTTCGCTCGATTATCTGGGGCGTAACGATGACCAGGTGAAAATCCGCGGCATGCGCATTGAGTTGGGTGAAATCGAGACCCGCCTCAATCAGCTCCCCGGTATCAATGAAGCGGTGCTGCTGGCCCGCGAGGACCAACCCGGTCAGCCGCGACTGGTGGCGTATTTCACCGAACAAGCCGGGGCCGAGCCACTGCCGGTGGGCGAGTTGCGCGAGCAGCTGCTGGCGCAGTTGCCGGACTACATGGTGCCGGCGGCGTTTGTCCGGCTCGAGGCATTGCCGCTGACCGCCAATGGCAAGGTCGACCGCAAGGCCTTGCCGAAACCGGATCTGGCCGCGCTGTCGACTCGCGAATATGTGGCGCCGCAAGGCCAACTGGAAACCGCGCTGGCGCAGATCTGGGCCGAAGTGCTGCACGTCGAGCAGGTCGGCCGTCACGATCACTTCTTCGAACTCGGCGGCCATTCGCTGTTGGCGATGCGCATGGTCTCGCTGATCCGTCAGCGTCTCGGCGTCGAACTGGCGCTGAGTGATCTGTTTGCCGACGCCCAATTGAGTGCAGTGGCCGAAGTATTGAAGCGCGCCGGGCGCAGCGCGCTACCGGACATTGTGCCGGCACCGCGTGATCAACCGCTGCCGATGTCCTTCGCCCAGCAACGTCTGTGGTTCCTCGCGCAGATGGCCGGCGGCAACTTGGCGTACAACATTCCTCTCGGTTTGCGCCTGCGCGGTCACCTGGATGTCGATGCATTGCAAGCGGCGCTGGCGCGAATCGTTGCGCGCCACGAAACCCTGCGCAGCCGTTTCGTCAGCCTCGACGACACCGCACAGGTGGCAATTGCCCCGGTCGACAGCAGTGTGCTCTTGCGCGTGGACGACCTGCGTCAACAGCCGCACGCCGAGCAGACTTTGCAGACATTGATGACACAGGAAGCTTCGAGCGCTTTCGATCTGCAGAACGATTCGTTGATTCGCGGACGGTTGGTGCGTCTGGCCGACGAGCATCATGTGCTGCTGTTGACCGTGCATCACATCGTCGCCGATGGCTGGTCGATGGGCGTGCTGACCGCTGAGTTGATGGCCTTGTATCAAGCGTTCAGCCAGGGGCAGCCTGATCCGCTGCCGCCACTGGCGCTGCAATACGGCGACTACGCCGTGTGGCAGCGGCGCTGGCTCAGCGGTGAGGTGCTGCAGCGGCAAAGCGACTACTGGCAGCAGACCCTCGACGGCGCGCCGGCCTTGTTGACGCTGCCTACCGATCGACCGCGCCCGGCACAACAGGATTACACCGGCGGCAACGTCGACGTGCTGCTGGACGAGCGCTTGAGCATGGCGCTCAAGGCTTTGAGCCAACGTCATGGCGTGACCTTGTTCATGACTGTCATGAGCGCCTGGGCATTGCTGATGAGTCGTCTGTCCGGGCAATCCGATGTGGTCATCGGTTCGCCAGTGGCCAACCGCAGCCGTGCTGAAATCGAAGGTTTGATCGGCATGTTCGTCAACACGCTTGCCCTGCGTATCGACACCTCGGGCGCGCCGAGCGTCGAAGCGCTGCTGGCGCGGGTCAAGGCGCGGACACTGGAGGCGCAGGCGCATCAGGATCTGCCGTTCGAGCAAGTGGTGGAAATTACCCGGCCGGTTCGCTGCCTGGCGCACAGTCCGCTGTTCCAGACCACACTGAGCTGGGAGGGCAACGTCGGCCCGCAACTGGCCTTGGGCGAGCTGACGCTGGAGGGCGTTGCCGGGTCGGGCGATGTCGCCAAATTTGACCTGACGCTGACACTGGGCGAGGTCAACGGCGTGATTCGCGGCGCGCTCAACTACGCCACGGCGCTGTTCGATGCGTCGACGATTGCACGTTACATCGGTTACTTCGAACGTCTGCTCGAAGCGATGATTGCGGGGGATCAAACGGTACTGGAACAGGTGCCGCTGCTGGCGGCGGATGAGCGCCAGCAGGTGCTGTACGACTTCAACGCCACGGCGCGCGATTACCCGCAGACCCTGACCGTGCACGGGATTTTCCAGCAACAAGCGGCAGCGCATCCGAAGGCTGTGGCGGCGGAGCATGGCGCGCAATCGCTGAGCTATTTCGAACTGAACGCGCAGGCCAACCGCCTGGCCCATCACCTGATCGGCCAGGGCGTGCAACCGGGTGATCACGTGGCGATCCTGCTGCCACGTTCGCTGGAGTTGCTGGTGGCGCAACTGGCAATCGCCAAATGTGCGGCAGCCTACGTGCCGCTGGATATCAATGCGCCGAGCGAGCGTCAGGCGTTCATGGTCGAGGATTGCCGAGCGGTGGCATTGTTGACCTTGAGGAGTGAAGTGATCGACTACGCGGCGCCGCGCATCGATCTGGACACGCTGACCCTCAACGGCCAGCCGACGCATAACCCGAACCTTGTGCAGTCTTCCGAGGCGCTGGCGTACATCATGTACACCTCCGGTTCCACCGGCACGCCGAAAGGGGTGATGGTGCCGCACCGTGGCATCGGCCGGTTGGTGCTCAACAACGGTTACGCCGATTTCAATCCGCAGGATCGTGTGGTCTTCGCCTCGAACCCGGCGTTCGACGCCAGCACCATGGACATCTGGGGGCCGCTGCTCAATGGCGGTCGCGTGGTGATCATCGATCATCAGACCTTGCTTGATCCGACCGCTTTCGGTCGTGAGTTGAGCACCCGTGGCGCGACGATCCTGTTCGTCACCACCGCGCTGTTCAACCAATACGTGCAACTGATCCCGCAGGCGCTCAAAGGCCTGCGGATTCTGCTGTGCGGCGGTGAGCGTGGCGATCCGGCGGCGTTCCGCACGCTGCTGGCCGAGGCGCCGAATCTGCGCATCGTGCATTGCTACGGCCCGACGGAAACCACCACCTACGCAACGACGTTCGAAGTGAAGGAGGTGGCTGAAAATGCCGAGAGCGTGCCGATTGGCGGGCCCATCGGCAACACGCAGGTGTACGTGCTCGACGCGTATCAGCAACCCGTGCCGATGGGCGTGACCGGCGAGCTGTACATCGGCGGGCAGGGCGTGGCGCTGGGTTACCTGAATCGACCGGATCTGACCGCCGAGAAATTCCTCTGCGATCCGTTTAGTGAAAAACCGGGTGCGCTGCTCTACCGCACCGGCGACCTCGCACGCTGGCTGGCGCCGGGGCAACTGGACTGCATCGGGCGCAATGACGATCAGGTGAAAATCCGTGGCTTCCGTATCGAGCTGGGAGAAATCGAAAATCGGTTGCTGAATTGCCCGGGAATCAAGGAGGCGGTGGTGCTGGCACGTCGCGACGGTCAGGAGACCACGCGTCTGGTCGCGTATTACACCGCGCACGAGGGGCAACTGGACAGCGTCGACCTGCACGGCCGATTGTTGGCGCGCCTGCCGGACTACATGGTGCCGACGGCATGGGTCCAACTGGAAGTGTTGCCGCTGAACAACAACGGCAAGATCGACCGCAAGGCGCTGCCGGCACCGACGTCGGCTGCCATGCTCAGTCGGGTCTATGCAGCGCCGGTCACTGCCCTGGAAGAACACCTGGCGCGGATCTGGGCCGGGTTGTTGCAGGTAGAGCAGGTTGGTCGACACGACAATTTCTTCGAGTTGGGCGGCCATTCGTTGCTGGCGATGCGCATGCTGTCGCAGGTCCGGCAACAGCTGAACGTAGAGTTGACCCTGGCCGAGCTGTTCGCTAATCCGGAACTGGCGGTGGTGGCGCAAGTATTGAGCCGGGCCGGGCGCAGCACGCTGCCGGACATTCTGCCGGCCCCGCGTGATCAAGCGTTGCCGCTGTCGTTTGCACAGCAGCGCCTGTGGTTCCTGGCGCAAATGGACGGTGGCAACACGGCGTACAACATCCCGCTCGGTCTGCGTCTGCGCGGTCGGCTGGATGAAGACGCCCTGCAACGGGCACTGGCACGCATTGTCGAGCGCCACGAAACCCTGCGCAGTCGCTTCAGCCAGATCGACGATCAGGCACAGGTAGTGATCTTGCCGGCTGACACCGGGTTTTTGTTGCAGGTTGAAGATTTGCGCCGGCACCCGCAGGCCGACAACGCCTTGCGTGGCTTGATCGAAGAGCAAGCCAGCGCATCGTTCAGCCTTGCGCACGATCCGCTGATTCGCGGACGTCTGGTGCGCCTGGCCGACGATCACCATGTGCTGTTGCTGACGATGCATCACATCATCTCCGATGGCTGGTCACTGGGTGTGCTGACCCGTGAGTTGGCGGCGTTGTACCAGGCGTTCAGCCATGATGAGGAAGATCCGCTGCCGCCGCTGGCGTTGCAGTACAGCGATTACGCAGTGTGGCAACGCCGTTGGCTCAGTGGTGAGGTGCTGCAACGTCAGAGCGATTACTGGCAGCACAACCTGGCCGGTGTGCCGGCGTTGCTGACCCTGCCGACCGATCGCCCGCGTCCGGCGCAACAGAACTTTGCCGGCAGCCATGTCGACGTGGTGCTGGACGAGCCTCTGAGTCGCGGACTTAAAGCGCTGTGTCAGCGTCGCGCGGTGACGCCGTACATGGTGATCCTGAGCGCCTGGGCAATGTTGCTCAGTCGCTTGTCCGGGCAGACCGACGTGGTGATCGGCTCGCCGGTAGCCAACCGTACCCGCGCCGAGATCGAAGGCTTGATCGGTATGTTCGTCAACACGCTGGCCCTGCGCATCGACACATCTGGCGCGCTGAGCGGCGAAGCGTTGCTGCAACGGGTCAAGGCGCAAACCCTGGCGGCGCAGGCGCATCAGGATCTGCCGTTCGAGCACGTGGTGGACATCAGCAAACCGCTGCGCAGTCTGGCCCACAGCGCGCTGTTCCAGACCCTGCTGAGCTGGGACAACAATGACGGCCCGAGTCTGCAGCTCGGTGACCTGACGCTGGAAGGTGTAGCGGGGGAAAGCCACTTTGTGAAGTTCGACCTGTCGCTGAGTCTGGGTGAAAGCGCCGATGGCGTTCGCGGCTCGCTGCGTTATGCCACGGCATTGTTCGATGAGGCGACGGTGCGGCGTTTTGTCGGTTACTTCCAGCAGTTGCTCGCTGCGCTGGTGACTGATGACCAAGCGCTGCTGGAGCAGGTGCCGTTGCTGGCACAGGAAGAACGTCAGCGCTTGTTGCTCGATTTCAATGCCAGCGAAGTCGACTGCGCGCTGGAACAGCCGTTGCACCACTTGTTCGAGGCGCAGGTACGCGATAAACCCGATGCCATTGCCGTGCAGTCCGAAGCCGGGTGCCTCACCTACGGCCAACTCAATGCGCGAGCCAACCAACTGGCCCATCACTTGCGCGAGCAGGGCGTGCAGCCGGATTCACGTGTGGCGATCTGCGTCGAGCGCGGACTGGATCTGGTGGTCGGTCTGCTGGGCATTCTCAAAGCGGGCGGGGCGTATGTGCCGCTGGATCCGGGATATCCGGCGGAGCGTCTGGCGTACATGCTCAAGGACAGCGCGCCGGTTGCGGTGCTGGTGCAGGCGGCTACCCGGTCATTGTTCGACGTGGATACGACGACGTTGATCGACCTCGATCTCGGTACCTGGCAGCACCTGCCCGATTACGATCCGCAGGTGCCGGGCCTGAGCGCTACCAACCTGGCCTACATGATCTACACCTCCGGCTCCACCGGCCTGCCGAAAGGCGTGATGATCGAGCATCGCAGCGCCTGCAATATGGTGCATTGGGGGTCGCAGCTCAGTCCGCCGACCGAACACGGTGCGTTGCTGCAAAAGGCACCGTTCAGCTTCGACAGTTCGGTGTGGGAGATCTTCTGGCCGCTGTGTTCCGGCCTGCGTCTGGTACTGGCGCGGCCCGATGGCAACCGCGATTCGGCTTATGTGGTGCAGGCGATTCGCGAGCATCAAGTGACGGTGGTCAAGTTTGTACCGGCGCTGCTGCAGGACTTCATCGAACAGGATGATGTCAGCCAGTGCACCAGCCTCACCGATGTGCTCAACGGTGGCGGCGAGCTCAGTGCGGCGCTGGCGCGTCAGGTGCGTGATCGCCTGCCGTGGGTACGGTTGCATAACGTTTACGGCCCGACTGAAACCACGGTCGACAGCACCGGCTGGACGCTTGAGCCGGATCAGCCGGTGCCGCACAACGGGGTGCCGATCGGCAAAGCGCTGAGCAATACGCGCTTGTACGTTCTCGATGCGCACGATCAACCGGTGCCACAGGGTGTCAGCGGCCAGTTGCACATCGGCGGCGTGGGTGTGGCGCGTGGTTATCACGCACTGCCTGACATGCAGGCCGAGCGTTTTATCGACAGTCCTTTCGTGCCGGGTGATCGCCTGTACCGCACCGGCGACATGGCGCGCTACAACAACGACGGTGATCTGGAATTCCTCGGGCGCAATGACTTCCAGATCAAGCTGCGCGGCTTGCGTCTGGAGCCGGGTGAAATCGAAGCGCGGCTGATCGAACACCCGGCCATTCGCGAAGCCGTGGTGATGGTCCGCGATGAACGTCTGGTGGCCTGGTACACCGTGCGGGCCGGGCTGCAGGCGCCAGACCTGGACGTCTTGCGCGCCCATGTGCTGGAGCGTTTGCCGGCATACATGGTGCCCGGCGCCTACGTGGTGCTCGAGGCATTGCCGCTGACCCCCAACGACAAGGTCGACCGCAAGGCCTTGCCAGAGCCGGGCGCAGACGCAGTGATCAACCGTCCTTATGTGGCGCCGCAAGGCGAGGTTGAAACTGCGATGGCGCGGATCTGGGCCGAAGTGCTTGGCGTCGAGCAGGTCGGTCGTCACGACAACTTCTTCGAATTGGGTGGGCATTCTTTGCTCGCGGTGCGGTTGGTCAATCTGCTGCAACGCGGCGGATTGCACGTGTCGCTGGCCGAATTGTTCCAGCACCCGAGTATCGAGTCGGCCGCCGCATTGCTCGGTCGGGGCGAGGTCGCCGGGCAACCGGAGGGGTTGGTCGTAGTGCGTGCCGGGGAGCGTGGCACTCCGCTGTTCCTGGTTCATGAATTCAGTGGCCGCGACGTGTATTTCCCGACGCTGGCGCAGCACATTGGCGGCGAGTTTGCGATTTATGGCCTGCCCGGCGTGCCGCTGGGTCAGCCACAGCTACGCACAATCGAATGCATGGCCAGGCGGATGGCCGGGATCATCCGATCGGTGCAGCCAAACGGGCCGTATCGTCTGGCGGGATGGTCGTTCGGCGGCGTGCTGGCGCATGAAGTTGCCCAGCAATTGCTTGGCCAGGACCAACTGGTCGACTTCATCGGCATGCTCGACAGCTACGCACCCAATTCACTGGCTCAGGACAAGGCAATGTGGAGCGGCAAGGATCTCGACAAGCGCCAGTTACTGGGGCATTGCCGGGGGCGTTCGATGATGCGCGGTGCAGAAGGCGCCGCCGCGCTGGCGGCAGTGCAGGCACTGGAAGCCGACATCGAACAACTGGATTTCCACGCGCTGTTCCAGCGTTGCCAGGATCAGCAACTGACCGATCCGGAACTGGCGACGGTCAGCACGGCCGATGCCTGGCATTACTTCGATCGTGAAGCGGCGCATCGCCTGGCCTTGGCGCATTACCGGGTAAGCCCGGCCAGCCAGACGATTCATCTGTTCCGCGCTCAGGCATTGATGGAGGGCCAGTCTGTGCCAAGCCCGACACGCGGCTGGGAGGAGCGCTTCGACAGCCGTCTGCTGCAGTGCATCGACATTCCCGGTGATCACCGCAGCATGATGAAAAACCCGGATATTCAGGCGCTGGGACAAGCCATCACACAGGCGCTTGAGGCTGTAGTCGCGCCAGCAGCAGCGGTGTATCAGCCGCTGCTGACGATCCAGACCGGGCACCTTGGTCATGCGCCGATTTTCTGTGTGCCGGGGGCGGGTGACAGCGTCACCGGGTTCATTCACCTCACCGAAGCAATCGGCCCGGAGTGGCCGATCATTGGTCTGCAACCGCGCGGGCTGGACGGCAACAGTGTGCCGCACAGTCAGGTCGAGGCTGCAGCGGCGTTCTACCTGCAAGCCATCGAGCAGTTGTACCCGCAAGGTGCGGTGCATTTGATCGGCCATTCGTTCGGCGGTTGGGTGGCGCATGCCATGGCGGCGCAGTTGCAAGCGGCCGGGCGGGAGGTGGCATCACTGACGTTGATCGACAGCGAGGCGCCGGGCGGCAACGGCTCGGCGGGCAAACCGTACACCGCTACGGCGGCGCTGGAGCGCTTGATCGAGACGCTGCAACTGTCCAGTGGCAAGTCGCTGGAGATTGATCCGCAGACGTTCGCCGAGGCCGATGACGCCACGCAAATGCACTTGCTGCATGCCGGCGTGGTGCAGGCCGGCGTGCTGTCGGAGCGCGCCGCGCCTGATGCGATGCATGGCCCGGTTCGCACCTTCGCCACGGCACTGCGCACGGTCTATCAACCACAACTGGCCTATACCGGGCCGGTGCGCCTGGCGCTGGTCGATGATCCGACGCTGGATGCGTGGGGCAATCAGCGCGAGCAGGCGGCGATGGTCGAGGGCTGGCAGCGCCAGGTCGCGGATCTGGCGGTGTGGTACGGGCCGGGGAACCATTTCACGATTCTCAAGGCGCCCAACGTCTTCAGTCTCGCGGCGTGGTGGCATGACGGGCTGAAAGTGCCAACGGGCGAAATATTGTCCTGATCGTTGTTTATCTACCAGAGCCCGGCGTCGCGCCGGGCTCAATCCTGAACGGACTTGTGGTTATTTATGGAAAAGTCGAAGTGGCGCAAAGTCGGTATGGGATTGGCGTTGGCAGTGGTGGCGGGGTTGGTGTTTTACACGGTGCAGGCACCGGCAGAGGCGCCGCAGTACCTGACCGCCACGGTCGAACGCGATGACATCGAGAACGCGGTGCTGGCCACCGGCGTGCTCGAAGGGATCAAACAGGTTGATGTCGGTGCGCAGGTCTCCGGCCAACTGAAATCGCTGAAGGTCAAGGTCGGCGACAAGGTGAAAAAAGGTCAGTGGCTGGCGGAGATCGATCCGCTGGTGCTGCAAAACACCTTGCGTCAGGCTCAGGTCGATGAGGAAAACCTGCAAGCGCAGAAACGCGCCACGCAAGCCCAGCTCACGCAGACCAAGGCGATTTACCAGCGTTATCAGAACCTGCAGGAGGATGCGTCGATCTCGCGCCAGGATTTTGAAACCGCCGAGTCGAACTACCGGGTGCAGCAGGCCAACCTGATGTCGCTGGATGCGCAGATCAAGAGCGCGCACATCCAGATCGACACGGCCAAGGTCAATCTGGCGTACACACGGATTGTCGCGCCGATCGATGGCGACGTGGTCGGGGTCGTCACGCAGGAAGGGCAGACGGTGATCGCCAACCAACTGGCGCCGATCCTGCTGAAGCTGGCAGATCTGGACACCATGACAGTCAAGGCGCAAGTCTCGGAAGCCGATGTGATTCACATTGCGCCGGGGCAGGAGGTGTATTTCACCATTCTTGGCGAAGACAAACGCTATTACGCCAAGCTGCGCGGCACGGAACCGGCACCGCAGAATTTTCTCGAAACGGCACCCACCGGCACGCCGAAACAGAGCGCTGCGGTGTTTTACAACGCGCTGTTCGAGGTGCCGAATCCCGACCATCGCCTGCGTATTTCGATGACCGCGCAGGTGCGTATCGTCCTCGACACCGCCAAGTCGGTGCTGACCGTGCCGGTGGCGGCGCTCGGGCCACGTAACGCCGACGGCAGTTTTCCGGTGCGTGTACTGGACGGAAAGGGCCACGCGCAGTCGCGCAATGTGCAGACCGGGATCAACAACAACGTCAAAGTGCAGATCAATGGCGGTCTGGCTGAAGGCGATCGCGTGGTCATCGGTGATCCGCTGACCAATGTGGCGGGGGCCTGAGCATGACTGAGCCCCTGTTACAGCTCACCGGTATCACCCGCAGTTTCACCGCCGGCGATCGCGAGTTTCTGGCCTTGAAGAACATCAACCTGACGATCAATGCCGGGGAAATGGTTGCGATCATCGGCGCCTCCGGCTCGGGTAAGTCGACGCTGATGAACATCCTCGGGTGCCTCGATTACGCGACCGCCGGCAGCTACAAGATCAATGGCCGGGAAACCCGCGATCTGGACAATCAGGCGCTGGCCGAATTGCGCCGCGATTATTTCGGTTTCATCTTCCAGCGCTACCACTTGCTGCCGCACTTGAGCGCGATGCACAACGTCGAGATGCCAGCGATTTACGCCGGCACGCCTCAGCTTCAGCGCCATGCCCGGGCCAAGGAGTTGTTGGCACGGCTGGGACTGGAGGGTCACCTGACGCACCGTCCGAGCCAGTTGTCCGGTGGCCAACAGCAGCGCGTTAGTATCGCCCGGGCCTTGATGAATGGCGGCGAAGTGATCCTCGCCGACGAGCCGACCGGCGCGCTGGACACTGCCAGCGGCAAAGAAGTGATGCGCATCCTGCTGGAGCTGCACGCCGCCGGGCACACGGTGATTCTGGTCACCCATGACCCGAAAGTCGCGGCCAACGCCGAGCGCATCATCGAAGTCAGTGACGGCGAAATCCTCAGCGACCGCGCCAACGAACGTGACACCACGCACTTGCTCAGTGACGAGCCGGTGGCGCCGAAAGCGACGGCCTCACGGCGTCTGGTCGCCAGTCTCGGACTGTTCAAGGAGGCCTTCAGCATGGCCTGGGTCGCATTGATTTCCCATCGCATGCGCACCTTGCTGACCATGCTCGGGATTGTTATCGGCATCACCTCGGTGGTGTCGATCTCGGCGGTTGGCGAGGGCGCCAAGAACTACGTGCTCAAGGACATCGCGGCCATCGGCAGCAATACCATCGATGTCTATCCCGGCAGCAGTTACGGTGACAAGCGTGCAGCGTCCATCGAAACGTTGACGCCTGCCGATGTCACGGCGCTGAATCAGCTGTACTACGTCGACAGCGCCACGCCGATGATCGGCCGCAGCCTGTTGCTGCGCTATCGCAATATCGATCTGGATGCGCAGGTCAACGGTGTCAGCGATCAGTATTTCAAGGTGCGCGGGATCAAGATGGCGGCGGGCATCCCGTTCAGCGAAAGCGATGCGCGGCGCCAGGCGCAGGTGGTGGTGATCGATCACAACACCCGCCAGCGCCTGTTCGGACAGGATGTTGATCCATTGGGTCAGGTGATTCTGATCGGTAACCTGCCATGCACGGTGATCGGCGTGGCGGCGCAGGATAAAGGCCTGTTTGCCTCGGGCAAGACCCTTAACGTCTGGGTGCCCTACGAAACGGCGGCCGGGCGGGTGTTGGGTCAGCGTTATCTGGACAGCATCAGCGTGCGCATGAAGGACGGCCAGCCGAGCAAGGTGGTGGAGGAACACGTCACGCAATTGTTGCTGCAACGCCACGGCAGCAAGGACTTCTTCACCAACAACCTCGACAGTGTCTTGCAGACGGTACAGAAAACCAGCCGCTCACTGGCGTTGCTGCTGTCACTGATCGCGGTGATTTCGTTGGTGGTCGGCGGTATCGGCGTGATGAATATCATGCTGGTGTCAGTGACTGAACGGACCCGCGAAATCGGCATTCGCATGGCGGTGGGCGCGCGGCAGTCGGACATTCGTCAGCAGTTTCTGGTGGAGGCGGTGATGGTGTGTCTGTTGGGCGGGGCGATCGGGATTTCGCTCTCGTATGCCATCGGGCATCTGTTTTCGCTGTTTATCAAGGAATGGGAGATGGTCTTCTCGCTGACCTCGGTGCTCACGGCGGTGATCTGCTCGACGCTGATCGGCATCGTCTTCGGCTTCGTCCCGGCGCGCAACGCCTCGCGACTTGACCCGATTGAAGCGTTGGCACGGGATTAAGAGCTACCCCTCACCCTGACCCTCTCCCGGAGGGCGAGGGGACTGAGCGTGCTGATCTTTCGAGTTGCGCCGATGTGGGATACCGGGTCGAACTCGGATTTTGAAAAGCACAAAGGCAGGCTCCCTTTCCCCCTCGCCCCTATGGGAGAGAGGGCCGGGGTGAGGGGGAGAATCTCACTGACACACCGAAAAAAACCGAAGCTCTCGCTAATCCCTGTGTATCAAGCCGCACTCGACGCAGACGTCTCCAGCGGCGAATACATCCAGCGCATCAATGAATGTCGCCCGCTGATGCCGAGTTTGATCGCGGCGCGCTTGAGGTAGCTCTCCACGGTGTTGACCTTGAGCTGCAACTGTTCGGCCAGCTCCGGGGCCGTGCGCCCGGCGAGCAGGCCGATACACACTTCGCTTTCACGGTTCGACAGGCTCAACCCCAATTGCTGCAAACGCTCATTGAAGCGCAGGCGCAGGGTCTCGATGCCCGAGCCTTCGGTGGCCTCGGCCGGGCGTTCGCAGTCGGGATCGGCCGGTTGCAGGGCACAGATGTGTTTTTCTACCATCGGCAGCAGCAGCGGCGAAATATCTTGCAGGCGGCTGCGCTCCTGCGCGGAAAAACGTTGCGACTGATCGTTGCGATACACCGAAATCACATAGCGGTAGCCGTCCTTGCGCCGGGTCAGATGCAGTTGCGAGGCATCGGTGACTGTCGACGAATCAGGGTTCGGCAGGTCATGGGCGGTCGCTGCGTTGTGCTCGGAAAACACCGTTTCGGCGAGCAACGCGGCTTCTTTCAACGGTTCGGGTTCATTGCGGCGGGTGGCACGGCCCACCGGCTCGACACGCATCTGCCGAATATGGGTGGCATCGACGGCCAGTTGGGTGAGGATCAGGTCATGCAGCATGCGCGGAAAATGCCGGCTGCCGGTGCTGGCGATGACCTTGCCGATATGCGGGAACAGGTGTGAGTTCATATTGTTCGTCCATGAGTTGCAATGGGGTACTCGCGTCCCTGGAATACCGGCGTGAAGCTCCATGGCCGGCAAAAACATTTCCAGACGACGATCCTATCCTAGTACAACGTTTCGACGACCGTTTAATGAAGGCGTTATTAGCTCATAACCGCGCAAGCCTGACTTGGCGCGTGCCTATCCGATCCTGCCACTGAGTAAACCTGCGGCCACCGCCACCAGCGCGGTGTTGAGGCACGCCAGTGCGAAGCCGAACCTGATCAGTTCGCCTTCCTCGGTGCCTTGGGTCTTGGCCAGCCCGAGAATCAACATGACAATCGACAGCGAGCCCAGGGCGGCATGGCCTGCTGCGCTGTTTTGTGCCGCCGCCAGCAACAGGCGCGAGGCGTCCGGGAGCATCGCGATGGCCGGCATGAAGATCGCGTTGCCACCGACGTTCGATCCGGTCATGTAACCCGACAGTGCGCCCAGCAGGCTAACCACAGATGTTGCTGCGGTGGGCGACAGGCCGGCGAGCAGTTGCATCAGGCCCGCGAGGAATCCGGCCTTGACCATCATCTGCGACATCGCCAGGAAGAAAAAAATCGTCAGCAGCGGTCGCTTGGCCCGCGCCACCAAGGCTGCCGGCAGGCTGATGTCGGGGCTCGTTGAGCGCGGTGTTTTCCGCCGATGCAGTTCCAGCCCGAGCAACACCAGCAGCAAGGCAACACCCGGCGAGGCCAGGGGTTTCCAGGTCACTTGGGCACCGTGAACGACCCACAGATCCTGCCAGGCGGTGAGGGCCCACAAGGTTTTCAACGCAACAATGCTGACAATCAGCGCCAGATACGGCCAGGCCTGACGTGGCCAGTGCACTGAACCGTGGCCGTTGCTGCGGCGATGCAGACGCCATAACCCACTGGCCAGAACGGTGCTGGCGGTCAGCAGTCCCGCCGCGACACCGGCGACTTCCGGCCCCAGCCAGCGACTCGCCACGTAGAGCACGCCGACAAACACCAGCCAGAACAGACCCAGCGCGCGCCATTCCCGCGCCTCACGCACGCCGGCGAGGAACAGCGCCAGCGCACTCAAAACGAGGAACACCGGTGCACTGGTCAGTGCTGAAGTCGCCGCCAGCGCCCGCGCGTCAAGATGAGCCAGCGAGGCGCCGATCACCGTGGCCAGGCCCAACGTTCCCCACGGCATGATGGCCATGCCGGTCAGGGCAATGCGCAGCGCAACCCGGCGCTCGAATAGGCTCAAGAGCAACGGCACCGTGGCGATCAAGGACACGCCGAAACCGGTCATGGCTTCCAGCAACGGTGCCAGTCCGAGAACGATGAACACCAGTTGATCGCCGCGTCCCAGTCCCAGCGAACGCACCCATTGGCTCAGGGCCAGATTCACGCCCAGACGCTCGATGACGATGACGAACGCCAGCCCCGGCACAATCACGAAAGCGGTGCTGGCGAACAGCACGACGGTGTCTTCGGCGGCGGCGAGCAGGCTCGCCCATTGCCACGCATCAGCGATACCAGCGAGCCACAGCACTACCACCAACAACGTGCCTGCGATGGCTGCGTGTACGGGTGGGCGGCGCAGCACGACGAGCATGGCGGTGACCAACAGGACGGGAGAAAGATGAAACAGAGCGACCATGCCAATGAAATCCTGTGTGAGTCGCTGCGAATGCAGGCGGCGAGCACGATAATATTTCTCACGATCAGATAAAGGGTCGCGGTTTTCTGCTAGTTTTCGAGAAAATTTCTCACGGATTGACCATGGCCAAAAACCTCGCAGCTTTCGACTCACTGGACAAGTTCGACCGGGCCATCCTCGACCTCGTCCAGCGCGACAACACCACGCCGTTGCGCCTGATGGCCGAGCAGGTAAACCTCAGCACAGCCGCTGTTCAGCGCCGTATCAAACGAATGGAAGAAGCGGGCGTCATCACCGGCAATGTCGCCATTGTCGACCCGACGGCGGTAGGGCGACCGATTACCATCATTGTCGAAGTGATGGCCGAACGTACCAGCCTCGAAGCGCTGGAGGCCATGAAAGCGCACTTTGCCGTACCCGAAGTTCAGCAGTGCTACTACGTCACCGGCGAAGTGGACTTTGTCCTCGTGTTGACGGTTGCCAGCATGCAGGAGTACCAGCTGCTGGCGCGGAAACTGTTTGCCGAAAACGCTAACGTCACCTGGTTCAAGACCATCGTGGCGCTGGACCGGGTCAAGGTCGGGCTGGACGTGCCGAGTGGGGCCGGCCAGTGCTGACGCCCAAGGCGTTCGAACAGTAATATCGATTGTCCCTTTTGGGTTGACAGTGAAACGCCTTTCAACTGATTTATCCCCGTTCGATGCGTCAGTAATCTGTACCCAACTTGAACGCAACAACAACTTCCAACATCGAAAAGGGACGCACACCATGACCACTCCAACCTACAACCGCCTGAACAAAGACGACGCCATCGTGCTGCTGGTCGATCACCAGACCGGGCTGATTTCGCTGGTGCAGGACTTCTCGCCGAACGAGTTCAAGAACAACGTTCTGGCCCTGGCTGATCTCGCCAAATTCTTCAATTTGCCGACCATCCTCACCACCAGTTTCGAACAAGGCCCGAACGGCCCGCTGGTGCCGGAACTGAAAGAGATGTTCCCGGATGCGCCGTACATTGCTCGTCCAGGCCAGATCAACGCCTGGGACAACGAAGACTTTGTCAAGGCGATCAAGGCTACCGGCCGTAAGCAGATCATCATTGCCGGCGTAGTGACGGATGTGTGTGTGGCGTTCCCGACGTTGTCGGCGCTGGCGGAAGGGTTTGAGGTGTTTGTCGTGACCGATGCTTCCGGCACCTTCAATACCACCGTGCAGCAGGCGGCATGGAGTCGCATGACCCAGGCTGGCGCGCAACTGATGAACTGGTTTTCAGTGGCGTGTGAGTTGCACCGTGACTGGCGCAACGACATTGAAGGCCTGGGCAATCTGCTGTCGCAGCGGATCCCTAACTATCGCAACCTGATGAATGGCTACGCGGCGCTGACCGCTCAGCAGAAGTAATCACGCATTGCTGCATCGCCAAGCCTGCCCTGAAAAGCAGGCTTTTTGCGTTGCAGGAGAAGATGGCGACGATCCGCGCGAGTGATCGCGGGGGCCTCATTCAACGTTGGCGGCTATCAGGCTATTGACCCGTGAAACCAGGGTGTCGACCGCAAAAGGCTTGGTCAGCACTTGCATGCCCGGCCCGAGTTGACTGCTGCCAATGACAGCATTTTCTGCGTAGCCGGTAATGAACAAAGTCTTCAGTTTTGGCCGGATGGCCCGGCCCGCATCGGCCAGTTGTCGTCCGTTCATGCCGCCCGGTAATCCGACATCGGTGATGAGCAAGTCGATTTGCGCATTCGAGCGCAAGACTTGCAAGCCTTCGACGCTGTCGCCGGCTTCCAGCAGGTTATAACCCAGTTCGCCAAGCACATCGTTGAGCAACATGCGCAGCGTGGGTTCGTCGTCGACAATCAGAATCGTCTCGCCTGGTTTCGCAAGCGGTGTTGTCGTGCTGTGCGTGGCATCGTGATTTTGCAGCGCCTCACCGTAGTAGCGTGGCAGGTAGATACACATCGTGGTGCCTTGGCCGACTTGCGACTGCGCGCGCACCTGTCCGCCGGATTGCTTGGTGAACCCGTAGATCATCGACAGCCCCAGACCGGTGCCCTGGCCAAGTGGTTTGGTGGTGAAAAACGGGTCGAAGGCTTTGGCGATGATGTCGGGCGCCATGCCGGTTCCGGTGTCCGTGACGCACAGGCACAGGTACTCACCTTCGGGTATGTCCAGCGCGCTGGCCGACGCAGCATCAATGGCGCGATTGGCCGTTTCGACGGTGATACGCCCGCCATCAGGCATGGCATCGCGGGCGTTGATACACAGATTCAGCAGGGCGTTTTCCAGTTGGCTGGCATCGACGAGCGTCGGCCACAATTGCGCGGCCGCGACCGTTTTCAAACGAATGCCGGGGCCTACGGTGCGCTGGATCAGTTCGGTCATCCCGACGATCAGGATGTTGACATCCGTCGGCCGTGGATCGAGTGTCTGGCGGCGGGAGAAGGCCAGCAAGCGGTGGGTCAGGGCGGCGGCACGTTTGGTCGCGCTCTGGGCGGTCACCATGTATTTGTCGACGTCCTTGAAACGGCCTTGACCGATACGTTTGTCCATCAGTTCCAGAGCGGCCGAGATGCCGGCCAGCAGATTGTTGAAGTCGTGGGCCAGGCCGCCGGTCAGTTGACCGACGGCTTCCATCTTTTGCGACTGGCGCAGTTTTTCCTCGGCTTGCATGAGGTCGGCCGTGCGCGCGGATACGCGTTGTTCCAGTGTTTCGTTGAGCGCGCGCAATGCCGCGTTCGCGCGATCTCGCTCGGCCTCGACATTGCGCCGATCCTCAACATCGATGAGTACCCCGGGAAAGCGCAGCGGGGTACCGTCATCGGCGCACTCGACACGCCCGTTGGCTTCGATCCAGCTGTATTTTCCATCGGCGCCGCGCACCCGGTATTGATGGGAATAGGCGCCACCACGGGCAATCGCTTCATTGATCGCGCCCGTGACCCCGTCCCGGTCATCGGGGTGGACGGTGGTTACCACTTGCTCCAGGCTCAGACCGATGTGGCCCAGCGCCGGATCAAGGTCAAAAACCCTGGCGAAGGCTTCGTCCACGGTGAAGCGATCCGTCGGCAGGTCCCAATGCCAGGTGCCGATAATGGCGCCGGCGGCGAGGGCCAGTTGCACGCGCTCGACGTTTTCCCGCGCTACCGCCTCGCTGATCCGCAGCCGTTCCTCGGCCGCTCGGCGTTCGGTGACGTCACTGAAAAAGATCGCGATTTGTCGATCGGCGGGGTCACCGACACGCACGGCGCGCACATCGAACCAGCGTTCAAAGGTATTGGCGTAATTCTCGAAGTTCGCCGGTTCTCCGGTCTTGGCCACGTGGCCATAGGTTTCGAACCAGAAACTCTCCAGATTGGGCGCGAACTCGGTGACCCATTTACCCCGCAGGTTGACGCCTGCGTGCCGTTCGAATGCCGGGTTGGCTTCAACAAAGCAGTAATCCACGGGGCGGTCGTCGGCGTCGAACTTGACTTTGACGATGGCGAACGCTGCCTCGATGGTTTCCAGGATGGTGCTGAAACGCGCTTCGCTACTGGCGAGCGCCGCCCGGCTGGCGGCCAGTTGGGCGGCCATGTTCGGCGTTGCTGCTGCGCTGTTCTGCAGAACCTGGCGCAGATGCAAGAGCTCTGCCTCCAGTTCTTCGCGAGTAAGCCGTTTCAGAATTTTCACCACTCGGGCTTTGTTGGTTTTTGTTGGCGTTTATTAAACACGGTTCAAACCTGGATCGGGAATCCCACCATTGACACGCCGGCCGATGTTTTAGTTGCACCCGCAACAGTGCGTGCAGCCTGTTTCATAACGCTTCGCCGTTATCGAGGATGTCGAGCAACTTCTGTCCTCGCTGCCAAAGCGCCTGCTGCTTGGCTTGAGGCATACGGTCGAGGTTTTTGTACATCATGGCCATACGCTGATTGCCACGCAGCAAATCGCCATGGCGCAGCAGAAAATGCCAGTACAGCGCATTGAACGGGCAGGCGTTGTCGGCGGTGCTTTCGCTGACCTTGTAGGCGCAGCCGCGACAGTAATCAGACATGCGATTGATGTATTGCCCGCTGGCGCAGTAAGGCTTGGAGCCGAGGTAACCTCCGTCAGCGTGCATGACCATGCCGAGGGTGTTGGGCAGTTCCACCCAGTCGAAAGCGTCCATGTAGATCGCCAGGTACCACTCGCAGATCTGGCTCGGGGCGATGCCGGCAAGCAGGGCAAAGTTACCCGTGACCATGAGCCGCTGGATGTGATGGGCGTAGGCGTGTTGCAGGCTTTGACCGATCGCCTGGCGCATGCAGTTCATCTGCGTTTCGCCAGTCCAGTAGAACGCTGGCAAAGGCCTGCTGTTGGCGAATGAATTGCCTTGGGCGTAATCAGGCATCTTCAGCCAGTAAACACCGCGTACGTATTCGCGCCAGCCGATCAGTTGCCGAATGAATCCCTCGGCGGCGTTGAGCGCAATGCTGCCTGACCAGTAAGCCGACTCGACGTCACTGCACAGCTGCCGCAGATCGAGCAGACCGATATTCAGCGCAGCACTGATGCGCGCATGAAACAGAAACGGCTCATCGTTGGCCATGGCGTCCTGGTAGTCGCCGAATCCGGCCAGGCCGTAATCCAGAAAGTAATTCCATAACGATTGAGCGTCGGCGTGGGTAACCGGATAGTTGAAATCATCCACGACACCGTAGTGGTGGCTGAAGCGCTGTTTGACCAGCGCGAGTACTTCGCGGGTAATGGCGTCTGCGGAAAAGCCGACCGGGTAGGGGGCTTTCACGCCCTTGGGCAGGGCTTTGCGGTTTTCCGCGTCAAAGTTCCAGGCACCGCCGACCGGTGTACCGTCGCCATTGATCAGTAAGCGGCTCTTGCGGCGCATCTCACGGTAGAAGAACTCCATGCGCAGCTGTTTTTTGCCGGCCGCCCACGCGCTGAATTCGGCGCGACTGCACAGAAAACGCGTATCGGCGTGCCAATCAATGGCTACACCGCACTCCTTGAGAGACTGCTCCAGGCGCCAGTCGCCGCACTCAGTGACGTGCAGTTCGGCCGGTTGCAGGAGGGCCTGCCAGCGTCGCAATTCAGCCGGCACCGATCCACTGTTATTCGGGTCTTCCAGAGTGACGTACTCGACGCGTACGCCTCGGGCCTGCAGCGCCTTGGCGAAATGGCGCATGGCGCTGAAGATCAGGACGATCTTCTGCGGGTGGTGAGGCACATGGCTCGCTTCCTCCATGACCTCGACCATCAAGACCGCATCACTTGCGCGATCGAGCCCCTGCAACGAGGCGAGGTCAAACGACAGTTGATCGCCGAGGATCAGGTACAAGCGATTAACTTTGTTCATTCGGTAGAGTCCCGCAACGTCAGGTGCATCAACAAGGTGTCAGCAAAAAAAATGCAGCCGCAGCGCTTTGCTCCGGCGTGCATCAAGGTGAGTCCTGTAGAGCGAATCGTTCATTGATGTTCTGCCCCGGCCTGGCGGCGGAAAAACAGCGTCACCTGGCCCACTTCGACACCGAACTTGGACATGCTGGTGCGATTGATCAGGGTGTCGTCGTCCATCAGGTACATCCAGTCGTCCATGCTCACCTCATAAACGGAGCCATCGACCGGAAGGCTCAGGCGGTAGCGCCAACGTAATGCGTTGCCGGCCACTTGCCCCGTTGCTTCGCCCACGACATCGCCAGCGCGGCCGCGCCAGTGGCCATCCCCTTGCGGGGTCAGCGTCCAGACGCGACGTTCACGAGTGCCATCGCTGTAAAGGAAGCGCTCGTCGAGAATCAGATTATTACCCTCGCGATGACTCTGGACGTCGACCTCGAAGCGCTTGGCAACTTCGCCCGAGCGTTTCTGAAAGATCCCCCAGGCTTTGACAGGCTTGCTGAAGAACTGCACCAGATCCAGCGACGGTTGCTGGTTGGCGTAGTGGTCGACATCGACGCTGCCGCAGCTGGTCAGGCTGAGCGCCAGCGCCAGTAAAGCCAATAGACGGGTCATAGAGGTTCTCTCTGATCACACGGTTGAGCGGGAGTGAACATGGGTGAAGTTGATTGTACGGATTGCTTTTTCTGTACAGGTTTACCGGGCGTCCGCGGCGCAAAATCGACAGAGCTTTCAGTCGACATCGCGCGAAATGTTGCGCGCAGAGCAACCTCCGCCGTCAACCTTGGCCGTCAATGGCGTCGGCGTTGCTTGTACATATGGTGACTGCTTGTATAGGTTTTTTAAAGATAGGCCGAAATAATCAAACTGACAATGCAGCGTGAATTTTTTCTGGAGGCGGGCACTTGCTGGATCGAGGCTTTGGGAAAGCCCAGGAATGGGAGGGACAACGTTGCTGCGCGATGTAACGCAAGGCTCCCGCCGAGACGGGAGCATTCACTGATCCGGTTTGATCGTTGCGTTATGCGCTGTAAACAGGGTAATCGACATAGCCTTCGGCATTGCCGCCATACACCGTCGCCGGGTTCAGCGGATTCAATGGCCAGTCATTGGCAATGCGCGCCGGCAGGTCCGGGTTGGCCATGAACGGGCGGCCGAACGCGACAAAGTCGGCAAGGCCTGAGTCGAGCAACTGCGCGCCCGATTCGGCGTTGTAGCGGCCGGCGTAAATGATCGCGCCGCTGAACGTGTCGCGTACGGCCTGACGAAAGGTTTGTGGCATCGCTGGCGCGTTGTCCCAATCGGCTTCGGCGATGGACAGGTAAGCAATGCCGACGTCTTCCAGCACTTTGATGGCTTCGATGTAAGTGCTGTGCGGATCTTCCTCGACCATGCCCAGATACGTCCGCGCTTCGTCGGTGGTGGTGAACAACGGCGCGAAACGCACGCCGACTTTTTCTTTGCCGATGCATTCGGCGACACCGGCCACCACTTCACGCAAAAAGCGCAGGCGATTGTGCAGCGAACCGCCGTATTGATCGGTGCGCAGATTGCTGTGGGCGGAGATGAACTGGTTGACCAGATAACCATTGGCGCAATGCAGTTCGATGCCGTCGAACCCGGCGTCCATGGCGTTGCGTGCGGCCTGGATGTACAGCTGAATCAAGTCCTGCACTTCATCGGTGCTCAGTGCGCGAGGCGCGGAGGGTGCGACCAATTCACCGGCACCCGGCGCGGTTTCGATGAACACGCTGACTCGGTCGGTGGCCACGGCCGAGGCCGATACCGGCGCTGCGCCGCCAGGTTGCAACGCGGTGTGGGAGACGCGGCCGACGTGCCAGAGCTGGGCGAAAATCACCCCGTCGACGGCGTGCACAGCCTCGGTGACTTTGCGCCACCCGGCAATTTGCTCGGGGGTATGAATGCCCGGCGTCCAGGCGTAACCCTGGCCGCGCGGTTCGATTTGCGTGCCTTCGGTGACGAGCAAACCGGCGCCGGCACGCTGCTGGTAATACTCGGCCATCAATTCATTGGCGATGTTGCCTGGCTGTGTGCTGCGCTGACGGGTCAGGGGCGGCAGGACGATACGGTTTTTCAGGGTGTGCAGGCCCAGTGTGGCGGGCGTGAAGAAAGCGCTGTTATTCATGGGGTACCTTGTCAGTGGTTTATTAGACCAGTCGACTATTTCTCGGGCGAAAAAAACGCCGTGCGACGCGCACACGGCGTTCGGATGAAAGGTCATTCGTGGAAACTTGCGCCAATAATCAGCCGAGCATGTTCAGCAGTTTTTCGGCAACGGCGGCGGAGCTGGCAGGGTTCTGGCCGGTGACCAGTTGCCCATCGGCGACCACATGCACTTGCCAGTCGGCGACTTTCGAGTAACGGCCACCGAGACGCTGGAACTCGTCTTCGATCAGGAATGGCACGACATCCGTCAGGCCGACGGCCGCTTCTTCGGAATTGGTGAAACCGGTGACTTCGCGATGCTGAATCAACGGTTTGCCATCAGCCCCGACCACATGACGCAATACGCCCGGTGCATGGCAGACAAAACCGTGTGGCTTGTTGCTGCGGTCGAAGGCTTCGATCAAGGCGATCGAGTGTTTGTCTTCGGCCAGATCCCACAGCGGGCCGTGGCCACCTGGGTAAAACACCGCATCGAAATCATCAGCGCTGACGTCGGCCAGGCGTCCGGTGTTGGCCAGTGCCTGTTGGGCGGCCTGGTCATTGCGGAAGCGATCGGTTTCAGCCGTCTGTGCGTCGGGCTCATCGCTTTTCGGGTCGAGTGGTGGCTGCCCACCGGCTGGCGAAACCAGCGTGACGTCGGCGCCGGCATCCTTGAATGCGAAGTAGGGGGCGGCGAACTCTTCCAGCCAGAAGCCGGTTTTCTTGCCGGTGTTGCCGAGTTGATCGTGGGAAGTCAGAACCATCAAGATTTTCATAGAGCACCCTGGGTTGGCTGGGTGATATCGCGGCACGAGGGATTCGCGTTGCGTCGACACCCGGAATTCAGTTGACGGGGCGCAGCATAGTTTCCAATTAGACCAGTCGTCTAGTATTTTTTTATCGGAAGATTTTTCGTCGGCAGGTGTGGCAAACTTCCCATCCTGTGAAATATACGACTGGTCTATTGTTTGGTAATCAGCACCCCATGAAACCGACCTACGACGATACCCGCCAACATTTGCTCGACACCGGCCACCGGATGATGGCCGAGAAGGGCTTCACCAGTGTCGGCCTCAACGAAATCCTGCAAACCGCCGGCGTGCCCAAGGGCTCGTTCTATCACTACTTCAAATCCAAAGAGCTGTACGGCCAGGCCTTGCTTGCGGATTACTTCGTTGGCTATCTGGCGGACATGCAGCAACGCCTGACGTTGCCTGGGCTGACGGCGTATGAACGGCTGATGGATTACTGGCAGGGCTGGCAGGATCGCTGCACCCTGGAAGGTCACGGCGACGAATGTCTGGTGGTGAAACTCAGTGCCGAAGTCGCCGACTTGTCCGAGTCGATGCGCCTCACCTTGCGTGATGGCGCCGAACAAGTGGTGGCGCGCATCACCGAATGCATCGAGCAGGGCCAGGCTGAAAAGAGCCTGCCCGAGGGCGATGCCCGGCAACTGGCGGAAACCTTGTACCAACTGTGGTTGGGCGCCAGTTTGCTGAACAAGTTGCAGCGTACGGGGCAATCCTTGAATACGTCGATGGCCATGACCAGGCAACTGCTGCGCGCCTGAGCGCATGGTTACCCAGCGCCGACCTGGCGGACAGGTCAGCGCTGATAGCTCGCCTCAGAACTCTGGCGTGTACTTCACGCTGAACATCACATTGCGCGGATCGCCGAAGTTGTTGTTGCCATTGAGCTGGTTGTACGCAGCGGCGTAATAGCGCTTGTCGAACAGGTTGTTGGCGTTCACCGCCAGACCGATTTCCTTGCTCAACTGGTAGCCGAGGCGAGCGCTCCAGACGGTATAACCCGCCACGTCGTAGGTGTGTTCATAGCCCAGCGTATGGCTTTGCGTGGTGAAACCAAGGCCTGTACTGACGCGTTCCCAGTCACCGCTGAACTGGTAATCGCCCCACACCCGCAGCATGTGTTTCGGCGTCCAGGTGCTGAAGACTTTGCCTTCGTTGTCCGGGTCATCGAGGTATTTGGTGGTGTTGTAGGTGTAGCCGGCGAAGAGTTGCAGGTTGTTCAGGACTTCGCCGCTGATCTCGGCTTCGATCCCTTGGCTGCGGACTTTGCCGGCGGCATTGGAGCAATACCAACCGTCGCAGACCATGCCCGACGCGAGGTCGTTGATGGCGCGGTTCTCCTGGTCGTAGCGGAACAGCGCCAGCGAGGTATTCACCCGGCCATCCAGCAATTCGCCCTTGAGGCCGACTTCGTAGTTGCTGCCCACCACCGGTTTGAGCGCCGTGCCGCTCGCCGTGCGGTTGGTCTGCGGCTCGAACACGTCGGTGTAGCTGGCGTACACCGCCCACTCGCGGCTCAAGTCGTAGACGATACCGGCATACGGTGTGACTTCGCCGGTTTCGTTCATGGTGCTTTCCGGTTGAGGGATCGCCACATTGCTGAAGGCTCTTTGCGTTGCGTACTTGTAGCTGTAGTCGAACCAACTGACGCGCGAGCCCAGCACCAGAGTCAGCGAGTCGATCGGTTTTACGCGCCAACTGCCATACAAGCCCTTTTGGCGAATGTCGTATTTGCTCGGCGTACCTTGGCCGCCCGGTGTGTTCAGTAGCCCTTCGTAACTGATGTCCGGCCGGTCATGGTCGATGTCGAAAATCGTGTCAGTGCTGTTGGTGTTAAAGGTTCGAGCGTATTTGTCGTCGGACGTGTATTTGGAATAGTTGCCGCCGAGCATCACTTCGTGGGCCATCGACAAGGCTTCGAAGTGGCCGGTGACATTCATGTCGAGACCGAGTTTGGTCGAGTCGAAATCGGTGACGAAGTCCGCGTATTGAATGCCGCTGCCATCGGGGTTGATACCGTCGCCGCTGGTTTGCAGACGCTGGCTTTTGCCCTTGTTGGTTTCATCCATGCGCACTGCGCCGACCTTGAATGCCCAATCGTCGTTGAAGCGGTGCTCCAGATCGGCGTAAAGCGTGGTGACGTCGATGTCCAGATGGTTCCAGCGCGCGCCGCCGTAGGTCGATCGCGGCACATTCAACGGCTTGCCGTCGGAGTAGCGAGGCAGGCCACGGATCATCGGGCGTGACTCGCCATCAGAGTTGCTGATGGCCAGACCGAGCGTAGTGTCGTCGCGCAGATCGAAGTCCAGTGCGCCGTAGAGCGAGTGGGTTTTGCTCCATTCGTAATCGACGAACGACTGGCTCTGGTCTTCGTCGGCAACGAAGCGCCCGCGTACGGTGCCCGATGAATTCAGCGGGCCACCGGCATCCAGTTGCAGGCCGTAGTGATCCCAGGAGCCGGCCTTGCCGGTAATGGTCACGGTCGGCGCATTCTGACCGCGTTTGCGCACCAGATTGATCGCGCCGCCCGGGCTGCCGGTGCCTTGCAGCAGGCCGGATGCGCCACGGAGAATTTCCAGGCGGTCGAAGAAAATCAGATCCTGCGTCGCCCAGTTGCCCAAGCCATAGAAGTTGCGCGGGATCGGTACGCCGTCGTACTGCCAGTCATCGATCTGAAAACCGCGCGAGGTGAGGATCATGCCTTTGCCCACGCCCTGAACACCGACCAGACCTGTGGTTTTGTTCGCCGCGTCCTTGAGATCGGTGAGGCCTTGATCATCCATCTGTTTGCGGGTCATTACCGTGATCGACTGCGGAATTTCCTTCAGCGTATGAGTGCCTTTGCCGATGGTCACGGCACGCGCGGCGTAGGAGCCCGAGCCTTCGGTGGTGGCGTCGAAGCTGCGTTCGACGATGTTCGTCGCGTCCAATTGCACGGCGGCACTGTTATCGCGGGCCGGCTCGACGCTGAAGTTGCCTTGCCCCGTCACGCGCAACTGCAAACCGCTGCCCGCCAACGCTTTCTGCATGGCTTGTTCAGCGGGCATTTGGCCGGTCACTGCCGGCGCACGTTTGCCCTGCACCAGTGCCGGCTCCAGCGAAATGATCTGCCCGCTCTGGCCGGCAATGGCATTGAGCGTGCTGGCGAGAGGGCCTGCCGGCAGGTTGAACGTCAGGTCTTGCGCCAGCGCTGAAGTCGACAGCGTTGCCAATGCAACGGCAGCGGAAAGGTTACGGGGCCACGTGTTGAACACAACATTCTCCTGTTTTTGTAAAAGCGTCAGGAGATAGGTCGGATGAGAAATGAAAACCGGACACAAACAAGAACGATTTTCATAAAATATTTTTTCGCGCTCATTTTTTGCCGATCAACGTCAGCCATGGGCTGTAGCGTTCCACACGAATCGGCAGGGTTTCGGCCAGGGCACCGAAGGTTCGTTCGGGATCATCGAGCGGAAACACGCCCTGCACGCGCAAACCTCGCACCTCAGGTGCTACGCGCACAAAACCGCGATGGTAGGGGCGTAGCGCATCGACCACTTGCTCCAGCGACTCATCGAGCACATTCAATCTGCCGTTCAACCATTCGGCTCGGCGACGCTCGTCGTCGCGGGCAAAGGTGATGTTGCGCGAGGAGAGGACAACGGCCTGACCTTCGCGGACGATTTGTGTGGTGCCGTCAAACAACCGCGCTTCGACTGAATGCTGCAACACCACGAGACGGCTGGCGTCCTGCTCCTGAGCGACGAGAAAGCGCGTGCCCAAGGCGCGCATGTCACCTTCGGCAGTGCGCACGATCAGCGGTCGGCTCGGGTCGGGTGCGACGTCGATCACCAGTTCGCCGTGGCGCAGAATGACCATGCGTTGCTGGCCATCGAAACGCAGATCCACCGCGCTGTCGGCGTTGAGGCTCAGGCGGCTGCCATCGCTCAAATTGAAATTCTGACGCTGGCCACGTCCGGTGTGCAGATCGGCCAGCAGCGACTCACCGAAATGGCTTTTGCTGCCAAGCCACAGGCTGCCGCCAAGCAAGCCGAGGCCGGCAATCACGCGCAAGGCGTCGCGGCGCGAAGCGTTTGGCTGCAATAACACCTGACGGGCTTCGCCAGCCTGACCGGGCAAGCGCCGATCCAGCGCGCGAACCGTATTGAACGAAGCGCCGAGGCGTTCGTGCAGTTTGTCCCACGCCTGACGGTGAGCACGATCGCTCGCCAGCCAGGCGTTGAAGCGCTCCTGCAGGGCGGCGTCAGGCGTACCCGCGCGCAGTGCGACCATCCAGTCGATGGCTTGCTCGCTGACCGGATCGAGGCGCGGCTTGCTCATGAGGCCATTTCGCACAGGTAGCACTGACGCAACGCCTGTTTCATGTAGCGGCTGACCGTGCGCTCCGACAGCCCGAGTTTTTGCGCAATCGCCACGTAGCTCAGGCCATCCAGTTGGCTGTAGAGGAACGTGGCTTTTACGATCAATGGCAAACCGTCGATCGCCCGGTCGATGGCGACCAGTGCTTCAATCAATTGCAGTTGTTCTTCGGGGGAGGGCACCAGCACCTCTGGCAACGCAGACAACCGCTCAATGTAAGCAAGTTCCAGTTTGCGTCGGCGATGACGGTCGAAGATCAGCCGCCGCGCAATGGTCGACAGGTACGCGCGCGGTTGTTCGATGGAGTCCGGATCGACGCGAGCCACCAGCAATTGGCAAAACGTATCGGCGGCAGTGTCCTCGGCGTCCGCGTGATTGCGCACCTGGCGATTGATGTGTTGCAGCAGCCAACGGTGATGGTCGCTGAAAAAGAATCCCAGCTTGCTGGACGGGGGAGATTGCACTGGTGGGCTTTCCAGATGTTAGTGAGAATCTCTCTCAATACTACCTGTGTCGCCAGAGCCAGCGCAATGTTCAAACCACACCCTGTAGGAACCGAGCTTGCTCGCGAACGCGGTATCTCTGACGTGGCGATGTTGTGCCTGCTGTCGCCTTCGCGGGCAAGCCTTGCTCCTACAAGGCTGGCGACTGCTCAGCAACGGCAATGGACGTGGCGAGGGGGCGGCGGTGCTCGTCAACAACTCGCTGATCCACTGTGCTTGCCGGGCGACGTCTTGCACCGTGCCTTCCGGGAGGGCTTTCTGTGCACGGGCAAGTTGGCTCAAGGTGTTTTGCTTGTGGCGCAGCTTGCGTTGCCATTTGCTCAGAAACGCCGGGCTGCGTGCCTGCATTTGCAACGGGCCGAAGTACAGTTCCTGGTCGGTGTAGGTCACGGCTGTGGCGCGTTCGGCGACGATGATTTCGTAGTCGAAGCGGTTCTCGCGCAGGATTTCCTCGAAGAGGATGCGGTAGCCGTTATCCATCAGCCATTGGCGCAGCGGTTGCTCGCCGCCGTTGGGTTGCAGGATCAGGCGTTCGGTGCCGCTCAGGTGGGCTTTACCGCTGGCGAGGATGTCGCGGATGGTCTCGCCGCCCATGCCGCAGACGGTGATCACGGTGATGCCATCGTCGGGTTTGATCGCCGCCAGACCATTGGCCTGGCGAACCGTGATGTGATCGTGCAGGTCGTTTTCGCGAACGGTGCGTTCGGCCGAGCGAAACGGCGTCAACGCCACTTCGCCAGCCACCGCGGCTGCAATGACACCACGGCGCATCAGTGCCACCGGCAGATAGCCGTGATCCGAGCCGATATCGGCCAGCCGTGCGCCGGCTGGCACGTGCGCAGCCACGCGCTCCAGGCGCATGGACAATGTCTGTTCGTTCAACGGCAACCCCTGCTCAACACAAACCTGCGGCATTTGCGGCCGCAAAAGGGGTGCGACTTTGTCGAGCAACGCCGGGCATGTCAAATCCCTGCGACAGAATCGGGTCTGCCCTTTGGCAGCACCGTGCTGCCAAAGGGCTTGTGCGGTCAGCCCGCGAGGGTGGCGTTGTCGATCACAAAGCGATACTTCACGTCGCCCTTGAGCATGCGCTCGTAGGCGTCGTTGATCTGCTCGGCGCGGATCAGTTCGATGTCCGAGACGATGCCGTGCTCGGCACAGAAGTCGAGCATCTCCTGTGTCTCGGCAATGCCGCCGATCATTGACCCGGCAATCGTGCGCCGTTTCATGATCAGGTTGAACACGTTCGGCGATGGATGCGAGGTGGCCGGCGCGCCGACCAGCGTCAGTGCGCCATCGCGCTTGAGCAGCACGAGAAAGGCATCGAGATCGTGCGGTGCCGCGACGGTGTTGAGGATCAAATCGAAACTCTTCGCGTGCGCGGCCATTTCCTCGGCATTGCGCGACACCACCACCTCATCGGCACCCAACGCTTTTGCCGCGTCGCGCTTGGATTCGGAGGTGGTAAAGGCCACGACATGCGCGCCCAGCGCATGCGCCAGTTTGATGCCCATATGACCGAGGCCACCGATGCCGACCACGCCGACTTTTTTGCCCGGTCCGGCGTTCCAGTGACGCAGCGGCGAGTAGGTAGTGATACCCGCGCACAGCAGTGGAGCAACGGCCGCCAGTTGCGCTTCGGGGTGGCGGATGCGCAGCACGTAGCGTTCGTGCACGACGATGTTTTGTGCGTAGCCGCCGAGCGTCCAGCCCGGTGCGTCCGGGGTCGGGAAGTTGTAGGTGCCGATCATCCCGTCGCAGTAATTTTCCAGACCGCTTTCGCAGTCGTCGCAGTGTTTGCAGCTGTCGACGATGCAACCGACACCGACCAGATCGCCAACCTTGTAATCCGCCACGTGCGCACCGACGGCCGAGACGCGACCAACAATTTCGTGACCCGGAACGCAAGGAAATTGCGTGCCAGCCCATTCGGCGCGCACCTGATGCAGGTCCGAGTGGCAGATGCCGCAGAACGCGATATCGATCTGCACGTCATGGGCTGCCGGCGCGCGACGCTCGATCTGCATGGGTTCCAGGGGTTTATCGCCAGCGTGGGCACCGTAGGCTTGTACAAGCATGGGAACGTCCTCAATCGGTTTGTCGTGGGGACATTCTTGGGGTTTTGCCCACGCGTGCAGTAGTGCATTCCTGTGCAATCCTTGCCTGATCCTGCGAGACCTTGTGACGTTGCGCCGACAGACGCTCGCCCTGTTTGCAGGTAATCTGCCGGTTCTGACTAAAACAAAATCAAAGCAGGAGTCATTGATGCAACCGATCCGTCTCGGTCTGGTGGGTTACGGCAAAATCGCCCAGGATCAACACGTCCCGGCGATCAACGCCAATCCCGGATTCCAGTTGGTGTCTGTCGCCACCCAAGGCAAGCCTTGCCCCGGTGTAGAGAATTTTCAGTCCCTGAGCGAGTTGCTCGAAAACGGCCCGCAGGTTGATGCGATTGCCTTCTGCACGCCGCCACAGGGGCGCTTCGCACTGGTGCAACAAGCGCTGGCCGCCGGCAAACATGTACTGGTCGAAAAGCCGCCGTGCGCGACCTTGGGTGAGGCCATGGCGCTGGTGGATCAGGCCTCGGAGCAAGGCGTCAGCGCCTTGTTCGCCTGGCACTCACGCTACGCACCGGGCATTGCCGCCGCCCGTGACTGGCTGGCCAGCCGCACCCTGCAAAGCGTGCAGATCGACTGGAAAGAAGACGTGCGCAAATGGCACCCCGGCCAGACGTGGATCTGGCAACCCGGTGGCCTCGGCGTATTCGATCCGGGCATCAACGCCTTATCAATCGTCACCCATCTGCTGGCATTGCCGCTGTTTGTCGAATCGGCTGAGTTGCGCGTACCGAGCAACTGCCAATCGCCGATTGCCGCGTCGATCAAAATGTCAGATGCGCGCCAACTCGATGTGCGAGCGGAATTTGATTTTGATCACGGGCACGATGAGCTGTGGAGCATCGAGGTTCGCTGTGCTGAAGGGTTACTGCGCCTGGATAACGGTGGGGCACTGTTGAGTATTGATGGAGTGCGCCAAGCGGTGTCGGAGGAGGGTGAATACGCGGCGGTGTATCGGCACTATCAACAGTTGATTGGCGATAAAGCCAGTGATCTGGATCTGCAGCCGCTGCGGTTGGTGGCGGATAGTTTTTTTGTCGGCAGTCGGGTCGCGGTCGAGCCGTTCTTCGACGCCTGAACACAACGCCGTGCACATAACCCTGTAGGAGCTGCGGCACGCTGCGATCTTTTGATCTTTATTTCAGGATCAAAAGATCGCAGCGTGCCGCAGCTCCTACAGGGCGATATCAGAAGCGATCAAGCCTGTAACGCTCGATGCTCGGCAAAGCACTTTTGCGGCTTTCTACTGTCGGAAAAACCATCCCCGCCACCATCTCCGCCGTCACCGCCGCCTGCGTCAGCCCCAGATGCTGATGACCAAACGCAAGCAACACCTTGCCCCCACACACTTGGTCAATCACCGGCAATGAGTCCGGCAACGACGGGCGAAAGCCCATCCACGGTGTCGCTGCTTCGGCGCTGAGATCCTGGCGAAACAAGCCCTGACTCAACCGATGCAACTGCCACGCGCGCTCCATACTCGGTGGTTTCTCCAGCCCGGCGAATTCGACCGTGCCCGCCAGCCGCAAGCCTTCGGACATTGGCGTCATGATGAACTTGCGTTCCAGCGAAGTGACAGGGAAGGGCAGGCGATCATGTTCCTGAGGCAGCATCAGGTGATAACCGCGCTCGGTGTCCAGCGGGACTTGCTTGCCGGTCAGCGCGGCGGTGAGTTTTGCCGAGTGGGCGCCACAGGCAATCAGCACGCGTTTAGCCAACAAGCCACCGTTGCCGGTGATCAGCGAAACGCCGTGCTCCTGCACATGGCCGCCCTTGACCTGCTGTTGGACGAAACTCACGCCGCTCGCCTTTGCCGCTTCGACCAGTTCACACACCACGCGATACGGGTCAATGAAGTGGCCGGTGCGCGGGAAGAACAAACCGCCCTGAATCTGCTCGCTGAGTTGCGGCGCAGTTTCCTGAATGGCCTTGGCCTGCCAGTAATCGACGGGCACTTCCTGCTGACGCAATCGAGCTTGCAATGCGTCGAGGGCCTGACGCGATTCGGGACGTTCGAACACCAGCAATGAACCGTCGATCCTGAGCAGATCAGGCCGCGCGATGTCCGCGAGCAAGCGCTGCCAAGCATCCAGGCTGCTTTCGTTGAGTGCGCGCAACCCCGCAACAGTCCTCTGAAACGTCTCCGGCCGTAGGTTCAGCAGCAGCCGCGTGAACCACGGCAGGGCGCGGGGCAGGTATTTCCAGTCCAGTCGCAATGGGCCCATCGGGTCGAGCAGCATCGCCGGCAGGCGCTTGAGGATCGATGCATCGGCAATCGGGAACACCTGTTCGGTCGCCAGATGCCCGGCGTTGCCGAACGAGGCGCCGTGGCCGGGTGCTTGTTGATCGATGACGACCACGCGCAAACCCTGGCGCGCGAGGCGCAGTGCGCAGGCGACGCCAATGATGCCGGCACCGACCACCGCGATGTCGTAGGAGACGTTATTCACCATTGTTCAGTGCTTCCCTGTGCCCATCGAGCAGGCGACTCAAGTGCAAAGGGTTGCTGTGTTTCAGTGCGCTGGGCAACAAACTGTCGGGGAAATCCTGATAGCACACCGGACGCAGGAAACGCAGGATTGCCGCGGTGCCCACCGACGTCGTGCGCGAGTCTGAAGTTGCCGGGAAGGGCCCACCGTGCACCATGGCATCGCAGACTTCCACGCCAGTCGGCCAGCCGTTGACCAACAGGCGACCGGCTTTGCGTTCCAGTATCGGCAGCAATGCTCGGGCTTGCTGAAGATCTTCATCGTCAAGGTGCAGGGTGGCGGTCAATTGGCCTTCCAGATGTTCGGTGACTTGCCTGATCTCCTCGTCACTCGCGCATTGCACGACCAGCGAGGTGGCGCCAAACGCCTCGCCTTGCAGGTGATGATCTGCAAGAAAATCGACGGCTTCGGTGACGAATACATGGGATTGACATTGGTTCGGGCCGCTACCCAACTGGCCGCTGGCAGCCATCTGCGCCCGAGGATTCTCTGCCAGTGCATTCACCGCCGATTCATAGGCGTTGAAAATCCCCGGGGTCAGCATAGTCTGCACCGGGCTGCCGAGAACCCGTTCGGCAACTGCCGCGATAAAGGTGTCCAGCGCCGGCCCCTTGCGAGCGATCAGCAAACCTGGATTGGTGCAGAACTGCCCGGCACCGAGGGTCAGCGAGGCGACAAATCCTTCAGCCAACGCTTGACCACGATTGCGCAGTGCGGCGGGGAACAGCAACACCGGATTGATCGAACTCATTTCCGCGTACACCGGAATCGGCTCGGGCCGTGCCTGCGCTGCTGCAATCAACGCCAGACCACCGCTGCGCGAGCCGGTAAAACCGACGGCTTTGATGCGTGGGTCGCTGACCAGCGCAATGCCCACTTCGCGCCCGGAACCGTACAACAGTGAAAACACACCGTCCGGCAAACCACAGGTGTTCACCGCCCGAGCCACTGCGCGGCCAACCAGTTCGCTGGTGCCGGGATGCGCACCGTGTGCCTTGACGATCACCGGGCAACCGGCCGCCAGTGCCGATGCGGTGTCACCGCCCGCGACGGAAAACGCCAACGGGAAATTGCTCGCGCCAAACACCACCACCGGCCCCAGCGCAATCTGGCGCTGACGCAAATCCGAGCGCGGCATCGGCTGGCGTTGCGGTTGCGCAGCGTCGACGCGAACGTCCAGCCATTCTCCGGCCCGAACGGTGCGAGCAAACATCCGCAATTGCTGGCAGGTACGACCTCTTTCACCCAGCAAACGCGGGCGCGGTAGACCGGTTTCGGCCATGGCACGATCAATCAGCTCATCACCGAGGGCTTCTATTTCCACGGCAATGCTTTCAAGAAATTCAGCGCGGACATTCAGGGTTGTCTCGCGATAAGCGTCGAACGCTGTCCAGGCCAACGCGCAGGCTTGGTCGACATGCTCGGCCGCTCCGCCGGCATACGCCGGTTCCAGTGCGGTATCCGTGGCCGGGTTGATCCCGCGAATGGCTTGGCGATTGCCTGCGACAGAGTTCTGCCCGATCAGCATGTGGCCCGTCAGAGTCATGGTGTATTCCTGATGAAGAAAGTAGTGCCTGCCGTGAATCGGCGAAATTCACGGCAGGGAGAGCTGAAGCGATCAGGCGAAGTTTTGCTCCGCCGACCAGTTCTCGTACCAGTGACGGAACAGCGAATACTGCTTCTCGGCATAACGACGTTGCGAGTCGCTCAACGCATCGGTCTCGTTGAAGTGCAGGGTGTATTCCTTGTCGCCGTTGAGCACCATCAAATGCTTGTAATACAGCACCAGATCGCAGCCTTCATCGAACGACGACAGCACCGCCAACGCTGATTCCAGCTCGCGCGCCTGACGGCGGGCCTGCGCATCACCCTGGGCCGCCTTCTTGCTCAGCGCCACCAGTTGCAGGACTTCGCGCGGCAGGGCATTGCCAATGCCGGTGATCGCGCCAGTGGCGTTGCAGTTGACGAAACCGTGCACCACTTGCGTGTCGACGCCGACCATCAGCGTCACGTCATCGTCCTTGGAGGTGATGTTTTCGGCGGCGTAGCGCAGGTCGGCGCCACCGCCAAATTCTTTGAAGCCGATCAGGTTCGGGTACTCGCTGCGCAGTTCGAAGAACAGGTCGGCGCGGGTCGCGAAGCCGTAGTAGGGGCTGTTGTAGATCACCGCCGGCAGGTTCGGTGCGGCTTGCAGAATCGCCGCAAAGTGGGCTTTTTGCGCGGAAGCCGAAGCGCCTCGGGACAGCACACGCGGAATCACCATCAAGCCTTGCGCGCCGACTTTCGCCGCGTGCGCGGCATGAGCAACCGCTTCACGCGTATTTACCGCGCCGGTACCGACAATCGTTGGAATGCCGGCGGCGACCAGGCGCGCTACGCCCTCCTGACGTTCGGCTTCGGTGAGCAACGGCCAGTCGCCCATGGAACCGCAATAGACCACGGCGCTCATGCCGATATCGATCAATTCGCGACCCTTGGCCACCAGTGCATCGAAGTCCGGTTTGCGCTCGGCGGTGCACGGGGTCATCAGGGCCGGCATGCAACCAGTGAAGATGTTGTCGCTCATTGTTTTAACTCCTTGGCACATCATTCAAATTGAGGTGAAACGGCTGCGCGGCGGCTCAGATGCCCCACGCAAACGGGTCTGTTTCGTCGATCAGCAAGGTGCTGTCGGCGGTCATGTAGGCGCGGCCGGTGATGTAGGGACGAATGCGTTCGCCCTCCCATTCGAAGCGACCTTCGAACTGGCTGCCGGTGATGCTCGCCTGCACCCAGCGCTCGCCGGGTTGCAGCTTGTCGTCGGCGGCCAGGCAGGCGAGTTTGGCGCTGGTGCCGGTGCCGCAAGGCGAGCGGTCGTAGGCCTTGCCGGGGCACATGACGAAGTTGCGGCTGTCGGCATGGGCGTCGTCGGCGAACAGTTCGATGTGGTCGATCACCGCGCCGTCTTCGCCGCAAATGCCCTGATCTTCGAGAGCTTTGAGCATCGCCCAGGTGTACGCCGTGAGGTGCTCGACGTTGTCCAAGCTCAGCGTCTGGCCGTGCTCGGAGACGAGGAAAAACCAGTTGCCGCCATAGGCGATATCACCGAACACACGGCCGAATCCCGGCACATCCACCGCTACCTGTTTGCGGTGGCGGTAGGCGGGCACGTTGCCCAGCGTGACGCTACCGTCGTCATGCAGGGTGGCGCTGACCGTGCCGACCGGCGTGTCGATCTTGTGCTCGCCCGGCGCAATCTGGCCGAGGTACTGCAATGAGTTGATCAAACCAATGGTGCCGTGGCCGCACATGCCCAGATAACCGGCGTTGTTGAAGAAAATCACCCCGCACGTGGCATCGGGCGAGACCGGCTGGCAATACAGCGCGCCGACCAGCACGTCGTTGCCACGCGGCTCCAGCAGGCAGGCGCGGCGCCATGCATCGTGCTCAGTGCGCAAGGCATCGCGTTGCTCGGCGATGGTCCGGCCGGACAGTGACGGGAAGCCGTTCATTACCAGGCGCGTCGGTTCGCCGCCGGTGTGGGAATCAATGACGTGTACTCGTTTCATGAATAAGTCCCGTTGGGTCATTTCAGTAGGCGCCGGCAGGGCGCGCCGTCACGTTGATGGCGGGGGAGGCGACTTCGCTTTCTTCATCGTCGTCCTCAAGGCGCAGCAGGTGCGCCGGCACGCCGGTCGCCGCCCCCCAGTAATAGATACCGGTCGCGAAAGCCGCCACGACGAGGGTGTCGAACGGGTGGGTGAGAATGCCCAGACCACCAAAGGTGCCGAGTTTCGACAGCACGATGGTCACCGCGTAGAAGGCGATCAACCACGCTGACGAGCGCACCTGGCTGGCCAGATTGAGGTGCGCGGTCGGCACCCAGCGGCCACACAGCAGATACACCACGAACATCAGGATTTGCAGGCCAAGCAGCCAGGACACCGTGCTCCAGCCCGACCAGTAGACGATCAACGCGGCGATGATGAACGACACCGGCCCGAGCACGCCCATGCACTTGACCCGAAACGGCCGCGGCATGTCCGGCGCATTGCGGCGCAACGCAGCCACCGACACCGGGGCCACGGCGTAGCTCAATACCAGCGCGGCGGAGACCACGTTGATCAGCGCCTCCCACGACGGGAAGGGCAGGGTCCAGAACACCGACAGGGCGAAGGTCAGCCACAGCGCCGGACGCGGAATGCCGGACTTCTCGTCGATGCGGGTGAACACCTTGAAAAACGTGCCGGTTTGCGCCCAACCGTAAATCACCCGCGGGGTCGCGTTCATGTAGATGTTGCCGCAGCCGCTTGGTGAGATCACCGCGTCGGCCACCACCAGATAGGCCAGCCAACCGACGCCCAGCGCCAGTGCGATGTCGCGGTATGGCAGGGCAAATTCCTTGCTGATACCGGCCCAGCCGTTGGCGAGCATTTCCGTCGGGATGCTGCCGAGGAAAGCCATTTGCAGCAGTACGTAGATCAGTGTGGACAACAGCACCGAGAGGATCAGCGCAATGGGAATGGTGCGCTGCGGATTCTTCACTTCACTGGCCACGGAGATGATCGGCGTCAGCCCCAGATAAGCGAAGATGACGCCGCCCGCCGACACCGCCATCTCCACACCGGAGAGGCCGAACGGCGCAAAACCCTGTACCTGGAAGTTTTCCGGTTTGAAGAAGGTAAACAGCACGCCAATCACCAGCAGCGGCACGATGAACTTGAAAACACTCACCAGGTTGTTGGCCTTGGCGAAGGTTTTCACGCTGCGGTAGTTGAGCAGGAAAAACACACAGAGCAGGCCGAACTGCAACAGCCAGCCGAGGAGGGTCGGGTCGCCGCTGCCGGCCTTGGTCAGGCCGGGGAACCACGCCGCTGCGTATTGGCGCGAGGCAACCACTTCGATCGCCACCAGACTGGAAAACGCGATCAGTGTGATGAAGCCCATCAGGTAACCGAGCAGCGGCCCATGGGAGTAAACCGGATAGCGCACCACGCCGCCGGCACGTGGTAATGCCGCGCCCAATTCGCAGTAAACGATGCCCAGCAACAACACCGCGAAGCCACCCAGCAGCCAGGAAAAAATCCCTGCCGGCCCGGCGATGGCGGACACATGACTGGCCGCGAACAACCAGCCGGAGCCGAAGATGGCACCCAGTCCGATAAATGTGAGGTCGATCAGTGAAAGCTGTTTTTTGAACTTGCCTTGGCCTGACATGGCATCGCCTTCTTGTGAGTTATTGGATAGGCAGTTGTGGTGTCACTGGGGCCAGACTTTGAACTGATCGAGAGGGCTGCGATTGATGTTTTGCCGCGAGATCGATGACGAAATCAGCACAATTGCCTAGAACAAACGCGGCCCTCGACACGCCTTCGACGATGTTGCAATCTGCTGGCGAATGCCGCGCGGGCGGGCACCTGGCTTGACCAATTACAGGGGAGAGATCTTTGATGCAGGGCGCGTTTTCGATTCTGTCCCAAGGCACTGACGGCAATCGTCCGCAGACCCTCGAAGCGCTGGTGGCCGGCGCCGCGCTGCTGTTGCCGATGCTCGACGTGATCCCCAATGCAGCGATATTCATCAAGGATATGCAGGCCCGATATGTGCTGGCCAACCGCACACTGGTGCAGCGTTGTGGCTTGAAGGATTTGCGCCCGCTGCTCGGCAAAACCAGCGCGCAAGTGTTCCCAGCGCAGTTGGGGCCGGGCTACACCGAGCAGGATCGCAAAGTGCTGGAAGAGGGGTTTGTGCTGGAGGATCAGCTCGAACTGCATCTGTACGGCAGTCGCGAACCGGGCTGGTGCCTGACCCACAAACAGCCGTTGTACAACCGCGACGGTGAAATCATCGGTTTGGCGGGCATCTCGGTCGACCTGCAATCAGCCAGTGAAACTCATCCGGCGTTTGAGCGGCTGGCCGCTGTCGACGAGCATATTCGGGCCCACTTCAATCGTCGTGTCACGCTCGGTGAACTGACCCGCATCGCTGGCATTTCCGTCGCGCAACTTGAGCGCTACTGCAAACGGGTGTTCCACCTGACGCCCCGGCAAATGATCCAGAAAGTGCGCCTGGAACACGCCCATCGATTGCTGCACACCGACCTGCCGATCACCGACGTGGCACTGCAATGCGGCTACACCGATCACAGCGCTTTCACCCGCCAGTTCAAGGCCTCGACCGGGTTCACCCCACGCCAATACCGTCAGGCCACGGGGCACTGATGGCCTCCTATGTAGGCGAGAAAAAATATTGAATCGATGAAGCGCGACTTTCCCGAGTTCGACGAAACCAGCTATCGGGATCGCGGTTGTGAGGGTGATTGAAACCACTGGAACACCCCTGTAGGAGCTGCCGCAGTCGGGATTTCAGGCGAGGACGGTGAGCCATGCCGACAGCAGCAGTAACAGCGCCAGCCCTGCATTCATCCGCTTGAACGCCTGCGGTGTGCCGAACAGCCGCGCACTGCCAACACCCAGCAGCGCCCAGAACGTCATGCACGGCAGCGACACCAACAGAAAGGCCAGCGACAACACCAGCAGCCGCAGCGTCTTGTCACCGCCGCCGACAAACACGCTGACCACGGCCACAGCCATCAGCCACACCTTGGGATTGACCAATTGCAAAAGCGCAGCGCCCATCACGCTGATGCCTTGATCTTGCGCAAGCGCAGGGTCCAGCGAAGGCGGTGCACTGCGGAAGATCTGCCAGGCCAGCCAACTCAACCAGAGCACACCGCCCCAAGCCATGGCTTGCTGTACGCGCGGAAACCGCAGCAGCGTCTCGCCGGCACCGAGCCCAACCACCAGGACAATCAGTGCCGCCGCCGCGCAGGCAGCAAAAATGATCGGCAGCGTGGCGAGCAATCCTTGGCGCGAACTGTGGCTCAACACCAGAATGTTGGTCGGCCCCGGTGTGATCGACGCAACGAAAGCAAACAACAGAAAGGGCAGTAACGAGGCCATGATGCAGATTCCCTGAAAGTCAGAAACAGGGAGCCATGATCGTCAGTCGCGGCGCATCAGTCTGGAAGGTTTGAGCAGCGCTTGCGGTAGTCCGCCGGGGTCAGTTGATAAGCACGTCGAAACCAGCGCCCCAAGTGACTCTGATCGGCAAAGCCGAGCACGCTGGCAACCTGCGCCGGTGAATCCCCGCGCGCGAGCAACTGCCGGGCCTTGGCCAGGCGCAACTGGATCAGGTAAGCATGCGGCGCCAGGCCAAAGGCTGCCTTGAAGGCGCGGGTCAATCGAAAACGATCCACCCCGCAAACCCGTGCCAGGTCATCCAGACCAATGTCCTCGTAGGCGTGCGCGTGCAGATAATCGCGCGCAACCTGAGCGATCAAGGGTAGGCGCGGATCGAAATCCTGACGTTTGCGCCAATCGAGATGGCGGGTGAGCGCGCCCAGCAGGCCGTCGATGGCGGTCTGACGGACGATGCGTAAATCGCCGTCATGCAAGGCGTGGAAGGCTTGAGCAATGGCCGTGGAAAGGTGAGGATCCTGACTCAGCGTATCGGCAAAACCGGGCTGGCTGTCGGCCGGTGCATCCTCGAACAGCGCATGCAGTTCGCGCTCCAGCCAGTGCGGATCGAGGTAGAGCATCGAATAAGTAAAGCCGTCCTCGGTCGGCGCATGCCCATCGTGGATCTCCCCCGGTTCCAGCAGAAAGACATTGCCCGGCGTGCTGCGATGGCGCACACGGCGACAATTGAACTGCTGCACGCCTTGCTCGGTGACGCCCACGAGAAAGCTGTCATGCCAATGCGGGTCGTAGGCATGCCCCTGAAAATGCGCGCGAATCGATTCAATCCCGGTATCGACATCCTGGGACAGCTCGATCCAGTTGCGTTTATCCACGGAAAGCTCCAGAAATCAGGGTGAAACGTTGAACGGTACGGCCCGCTAAAATACCGCGCAATGGCGCCGGCGTTTAGAAGATTTGTGCAGATAGCCAAGCCCAAGCGGCTAGACTCCACAGGTCAAAACCCTCAAGCCCCAGGTGAAACGCGATGATCGGCACACTGCAACACCGATGCTCGCCATGGCTTGCGTTAACCCTGGCAGCCCTCAGCGTGACCCTGACCGCGGGTTGCTCCAGCCGCAAACATTATCCGCCCTCAGGCGTCGGCGACAGCTGCTACGCCAAGGCGTTGCCAACGGTGGGCGAGGGCGGCCTCGCCTGGGGTTCCAGTCTGAGCATTGCGCGGCAGAAGTCACTGAACAACTGCATCCGTTACGCCGGGCGCTCCGGGGGCACGCCCAACACGTGTCAGGTGGTATTGGCCAAGTGCAAATAATCCTTGGCATGCCAGAGCGTGTGGAAAAAAAACGCAGCAGCCCGGATCAGTCTATCTCGAGGGTAAACGCCTGCAACATTAAGTTTTGGCGCATTCAGCCGAGTCAGACCATAAGACAACAGTTGAATAACGTCCGGCTCCTGGCTACTGGAAGGAGATCCGAAACTATCAGGGAGCAGTTGATGTACGGTTTTCACAAGATGGGCTGGGGAGTACTCCTGGCCGCAACGTTTGCGCTGAATGGCTGCACTTCGTTCTTCATGGGCAAGCAATACGAATTCCCGCGTGAGGGTGAGCCTTCTGCAACCGTTCGTTTGAAATACGATCGCGGCACCTCGCTGGACGCCATCACTTTCAGCGAAAAGACCTGCTACGCCGGGTATACGCCGTTGCCCTACAACGGTGACTTCATTGAATCAAAAATCGCCGCGAACCAAGAGCTTGTCCTCATGTATCGCAATGTCGTGGGTGGCACTCAATGCCAGATACCGTTTGCTTTCACGCCGCAGGCCGGCGCGACTTACCTGGTGAAGTCCGGTTCCTGGAGTGAAACCAAGCCAGGTCTCATTCCTGTTTTCAAATACGACCAGCAATACTGCGGGATCGCTGTAGTGCAGAAAACGGGCGACAAAGAAAGTGTCCAGCCCATCCAGCAACTGCGCATGAGAACGGGGTTTCCCTGCCTGCGATTTCTGCCGTTGGAAAAATAGTCCGTTTGCCGGTGTTTGATGGCGAAGTCGTTTTAATCAGGAAGGAATCGAACAGCAGCGCCTCTGCAGCAACTGGTTGACGGGTTTTACTGCGATCAATGTGGGTCGGGATTTGTGTCCAGTGCCTTGAAAGACGGGTGATCGGGCAAACGCTTTCGCGGGCAAGCCTTGCTCCCACAGTAGGAGCAAGGCTTGCCCGCGAAGGGGCCAAACGCTCCACCGCGGCCATCGCCTGCAACAAAGCGATCGACGCCAAAATCTGCTCACCGGCGCTTATCGCACCCCCTGTAGGAGCTGCCGAAGGCTGCGATCTTTTGATGTTGGTTTTTTAAGATCCAGAGCAAAATATCGCAGCCTTCGGCAGCTCCTACAGGGGGGCAGGGGTGTGATTTTGTCTGAAAGTGTTCGATTACCGGACACCCGATCTTTGGTCCAATTGCTCGCCTCAGCGCTCCGGCGTAGTGTGGCCGGTGATGCCGTAAAACCATAACGACAAGAACGAGCCCCGCCCCATGGACAGCCATCTGCTGAGCGATCGCAGCAGCGTGTTTCGTCACGCAGACCCGTATGCCGTTTCCGACTACGTCAACCAGCACGTCGGCCAGCACTTCATCGGCCTGTCGCCATCCACCCATCCGCAAGCCAGCCTCAATCATCGCAAACTGGCCGACCTCGATCTGGCGCGCATCAGTTATGGCGGCAGCGTGCGGGTGACGTCACTGGCGCTGGAAACCGTGTTTCACCTTCAAGTGCTGCTGCAAGGCAATTGCCTGTGGCGTGGGCACAAGCGTGAGCAGCATCTGGTGCCGGGCGAGTTGCTGTTGATCAATCCAGACGATCCGGTCGATCTGACGTATTCGGATGACTGCGAGAAATTCATTCTCAAGGTGCCGGTCAGCGTCCTCGAATCGGTGTGCGATGAGCAGCGCTGGGGGCGGCCGGCGAGCGGTATTCGTTTTCTGCGCAATCACTACCGACTCGATGAGCTGGAAGGTTTCACCAACCTCCTGGCGATGATCTGTCAGGAAGCCGAGGCCAGCGATCCGTTGCTGCGGGTGCAGGAACATTACGCACAGATCGTCGGCAGCAAACTGATTTCGCTGATGAGCACCAACGTCAGCCGTGAGAGCCTCAACTCACCCAGCATCAGCTTCGAACGCATCCTCGATTACATCGAACGCAACCTGAAGCTCGATCTGCCTGCCGAGCAGTTGGCCGTGCAGGCACGCATGAGCCCGCGTTCTCTCTACACGTTGTTCCAGCGCCAGCTCGGCGTCACGCCGATGCAATACATCCGTCAGCGCAAACTGGAACGCATCCACACCTGCCTCAGCGATCCGAGTTGCCCGGTGCGCAACCTCACTGAGCTGGCGCTGGACTACGGCTTCCTGCACCTGGGCCGCTTCTCCGCCAGCTATCACCAGCAATTCGGCGAACTGCCGTCGCAGACCTTCAAACGCCGCCACTGAATCGCCCGCCTCGAAACAATCCGAATCACCTGCCGCGCCATCCTGCACAAAACGGATAGCGATCTGCAGGATTCGGCTATTGCCCCTTGCATCGCCTCCCTAATCTGACCTGGCCTGAACAATAACAATGGAGGCCCCGGCCATGTCCCTGGGAATCGACTACCTCAATGCCATGCTTGAAGAAGACAAGGAGAAGGGCGCCTACCGCTGCAAGCGGGAGATGTTCACCGATCCGCGTCTGTTCGAACTGGAGATGGCGCACATCTTCGAAGGCAACTGGATTTATCTCGCCCACGAAAGCCAGATCCCCAACAACAACGACTTTCTGACCACCACCATGGGGCGCCAGCCGATCTTTATCGCGCGCAACAAGGACGGTGTGCTCAACGCGTTTCTCAACGCCTGCAGCCATCGCGGCGCCATGCTCTGCCGGCATAAATCCGGCAACCGTTCCAGCTACACCTGCCCGTTCCATGGCTGGACCTTCAACAACAGCGGCAAACTGCTCAAGGTCAAAGACCCGAGCGAGGCCGGTTATCCCGCAGCTTTCAACTGCGAAGGCTCACATGACCTGACCAAGGTCGCGCGTTTCGAGTCGTATCGCGGCTTTCTGTTCGGCAGCCTGAATGCCGAAGTGAAATCCCTCAGTGAACACCTCGGCGAGTCAGCGAAGATCATCGACATGATCGTCGACCAGTCGCCGCAAGGTCTGGAAGTGCTGCGCGGTTCCAGTTCCTACATCTACGAGGGCAACTGGAAACTCACCGCCGAAAACGGCGCCGACGGCTACCACGTCAGCTCCGTGCACTGGAACTACGCCGCCACCCAGAATCAGCGTCAGCAGCGTGAAGCCGGTGAAGCGATCAAGACCATGAGCGCAGGCAGCTGGGCGAAGAAGGGCGGCGGTTTCTACTCCTTCGATCACGGTCACCTGCTGCTCTGGACCCGCTGGGCCAACCCCGAGGATCGCCCGGCCTACGAGCGCCGTGACGAACTCGCTCGTGACTTCGGCCAGGCCCGTGCCGACTGGATGATCGAGAACTCGCGCAACCTGTGTCTATACCCCAACGTGTACCTGATGGATCAGTTCAGTTCGCAGATCCGTATCGCCCGGCCGATCGCGGTCGACAAGACTGAGATCACCATTTACTGCATCGCCCCCAAAGGCGAGAGCGCCGAGGCCCGCGCCAAACGCATTCGCCAGTACGAAGATTTCTTCAACGTCAGTGGCATGGCCACGCCGGATGACCTCGAAGAATTTCGCAGCTGCCAGACCGGTTACGGCGGCGGACGCGGCTGGAACGACATGTCCCGTGGGGCGACCCATTGGGTCGAAGGCGCTGATGCAGCGGCCGAGGAAATCAATCTGAAACCGCTGCTGTCCGGCATGCGTACCGAGGACGAAGGCCTGTTTGTGCTGCAACACAAGTATTGGCAGGAAACCATGCTCAAGGCTGCCGCCAGCGAGCCACAACTGATCCCTGTGGAGGCTGTGTGATGAGCAACCTCTACGACACCGTGCGTGATTTTCTCTACCGCGAAGCGCGTTATCTCGATGACGGTCAGTGGGATCAATGGCTGGAACTGTACGCCGCCGATGCGACGTTCTGGATGCCGGCCTGGGACGATAACGACACGCTCACCGAAGACCCGCAAAGCGAAATTTCACTGATCTGGTACGGCAACCGGGGCGGCCTCGAAGACCGTATTTTTCGGATCAAGACCGAGCGCTCCAGCGCGACCCTTCCCGACACCCGCACCTCGCACAACCTGAGCAACATCGAAATCGTCGAGCACGGCGAAGGCCACTGCCAGGTGCGCTTCAACTGGCACACCCTGAGCTTTCGCTATCAGGTCACCGACAGCTACTTCGGCAGCAGTTTCTACAGCCTCGACCTGCGCGGTGACCTGCCGCTGATCAAGGCCAAGAAAGTCGTGCTGAAAAACGATTACGTCCGTCAGGTCATCGACATCTATCACATCTAGTCGACACGGCGAGGTGCACCATGAATTTCCAGATCGCACTGAATTTTGAAGACGGCGTCACCCGTTTCATCGAGGCCGGTGGCCATGAAACCGTCGCCGACGCGGCGTATCGCCAAGGCATCAACATCCCGCTGGACTGCCGTGACGGCGCCTGCGGTACCTGCAAATGTTTCGCCGAAGCCGGGCGTTATGCCATGGGCGACAACTTCATCGAAGACGCCCTGACTGACGATGAACTCGCCCAGGGTTACGTCCTGACCTGCCAGATGCGCGCCGAGAGTGACTGCGTAATACGCGTGCCGGTCGGCTCGCAGGTATGCAAGACCGAACAGGCGAGTTTTCAGGCCTCGATCAGCGCTGTGCGGCAGTTGTCCGAAAGCACCATTGCCCTGTCGATCAAGGGCGAGGCGCTGAGCAAACTGGCGTTTTTGCCGGGGCAGTACGTCAACCTGCAAGTGCCGGGCAGTCAGCAAAGCCGGGCGTATTCATTCAGTTCCTTGCAGAAGGATGGCGAGGTCAGCTTCCTGATCCGCAACGTCCCCGGCGGCTTGATGAGCAGCTTTCTCACCGGCCTGGCGAAGGCCGGCGACAGCTTGAATCTGGCCGGGCCGCTGGGCAGTTTTTACCTGCGCGACATCAAGCGGCCGCTGCTCTTGCTCGCGGGTGGCACGGGGCTGGCACCGTTCACCGCGATGCTGGAAAAAATTGCCGAGCAGGGCAGTGAGCATCCGGTGCACCTGATCTACGGTGTGACCAATGACTTCGACCTGGTTGAGCTCGATCGCCTCGAAGCCTTTGCCGCCCGCATCGCCAATTTCAGCTTCGGCGCCTGCGTGGCCAACCCGCAAAGCGCGCACCCACTCAAGGGCTACGTCACCCAACACATCGAACCGCGTCACCTCAACGAAGGTGATGTCGACGTCTACCTGTGCGGGCCACCGCCGATGGTTGAAGCGGTCAGCCAATACATCCGCGAGCAGGGCATCACCCCGGTGAATTTCTACTTCGAAAAATTCGCTGCTGCCTGACACCCATCTGTGGGTCTGTCCCTCACCACAGGTTTCGATATTTGTTTCAGTCGAGGTTGTCATGAACAACAGATTCTCCAACAAAGTCGCACTGGTTACCGGCGCGGCGCAGGGCATCGGCCGCCGCGTCTGCGAACGCCTGCTGGCCGAAGGCGCACAAGTGGTCGCCGTCGACCGCTCCGAACTGGTTCACGAACTGCAAGGCGCGGGCGTGGTGGCGCTGACTGCCGACCTTGAGCAATACGCCGATTGTGCGCGAGTCATGGCTGAAGCCATCAACGCCTTCGGCCGTCTCGACGTGCTGATCAACAACGTCGGCGGCACGATTTGGGCCAAGCCGTTCGAGCACTACGACGTCGAGCAGATCGAGGCCGAAGTGCGTCGCTCGTTGTTTCCGACCCTGTGGTGCTGCCACGCAGCCCTGCCGTACATGCTCAAGCAGGGCCGGGGCGCCATCGTCAATGTCTCGTCGATTGCCACCCGCAGTGTCAACCGCGTGCCGTACGGCGCGGCAAAGGGCGGCGTCAACGCGCTCACCGCGTGCCTGGCGTTCGAGAACGCTGAGCGCGGCATCCGCGTCAATGCCACGGCACCGGGCGGCACCGAAGCGCCGCCACGGCGTATCCCGCGCAATACCAGTGAACAGTCGTCGCAGGAGCATGCCTGGTACCAGCAAATCGTCGCGCAAACCCTCGACAGCAGCCTGATGAAACGCTACGGCAGCCTCGACGAACAGGTCGGCGCGATCCTGTTTCTTGCCTCCGACGACGCCTCGTACATCACCGGCGTGACCTTGCCGGTCGGTGGCGGCGATCTCGGTTGAGCACACTTCAAAGGACACTGAAATGAACCCGATTCTGATTGAAAGCCTGACGACGATCATCGTCGACTTGCCCACCATCCGCCCGCACAAACTGGCGATGCACACGATGCAGAAGCAAACGCTGGTGATCCTGCGCCTGCGTTGCAGCGATGGCGTCGAAGGCATCGGCGAGGCGACCACCATCGGTGGCCTTGCCTACGGTTACGAAAGCCCGGAAAGCATCAAAGCCAACATCGATGCGCATCTGGCGCCGGTGCTGTTGGGCATGGACGCCGACAACATCAACGCAGCCATGCACAAGCTCGACAAACTCGCCAAGGGCAACACCTTCGCCAAGTCGGGTATCGAAAGCGCACTGCTCGACGCGCAAGGTAAACGCCTCGGTCTACCGGTCAGTGAACTGCTCGGTGGCCGCGTGCGCGACAGCCTTGAAGTGGCCTGGACCTTGGCCAGCGGTGAAACCGCCCGCGACATCGCCGAAGCAGAACACATGCTCGAAGCGCGGCGCCATCGCATCTTCAAATTGAAGATCGGTGCCAACCCGCTGGAGCAGGATCTCAAACACGCCGTAGCGATCAAAAAAGCCTTGGGCGAGCGCGCCAGTGTGCGCGTCGACGTCAATCAGTATTGGGATGAATCCCAAGCGATTCGCGGCTGTCAGGTATTGGGTGACAACGGCATTGACCTGATCGAACAGCCGATTTCGCGGATCAACCGCTCCGGGCAAGTTCGCCTGAACCAGCGCAGCCCCGCACCGATCATGGCTGACGAATCCATCGAAAGTGTCGAAGACGCCTTCAGCCTCGCTGCCGACGGTGCGGCCAGTGTGTTCGCCCTGAAAATCGCCAAGAACGGAGGCCCGCGTGCCGTGCTGCGCACCGCGCATATCGCCGAGGCCGCCGGCATCGCGCTGTACGGCGGGACCATGCTCGAAGGCTCGATCGGCACCCTGGCCTCGGCTCACGCCTTCCTCACGCTCAAGCAATTGACCTGGGACACCGAGCTGTTCGGGCCGCTGCTGCTGACTGAAGACATCGTCATTGAAAGGCCCGAGTACCGCGATTTTCACCTGCACATCCCCAGAACCCCGGGCCTCGGCCTGACGCTGGATGAACAGCGTCTGGCGCATTTTCGCCGCCACTCAAACAGGAGAACACCATGCTCTTCCACGTAAAAATGACCGTGAAATTGCCCGCTGACATGGACCCGGCCGTCGCCACTCGACTCAAGGCCGACGAGAAAGAACTGGCGCAACGGCTGCAACGCGAAGGCCAGTGGCGGCATCTGTGGCGCATCGCCGGCCACTACGCCAATTACAGCGTGTTCGACGTGCCCAGCGTCGAGGCCCTGCATGACACGCTGATGTTGCTGCCGCTGTTCCCGTACATGGACATCGAGATCGACGGCCTCTGCCGCCATCCGTCGTCGATCCACGCCGACGACCGCTGAAGTCAGACACCCGATTCGCTTCTGAACCCTGTTGGAGCTGGCTTGCCAGCTACCCACAGGGATCTTGCCTGGTTTGAAGAACTGCGTTCACACAACAACAAGATGAGGTAAGCCACCATGACCGTGAAAATTGCCCACACCCCCGAGTTGCAAAAATTCTTCGCCGAAGCCGCCGGTTTCACCAACGACGACGGTAGCTCGCGCTTGAAAACCATCGTCCTGCGCGTGCTGCAGGACTGCGCCAAGCTGATTGAAGACCTGGAAATCAGCGACGACGAGTTCTGGAAAGCCGTCGACTACCTCAATCGTCTGGGCGGTCGTTCGGAAGCCGGTTTGTTGGTTGCAGGTCTCGGCATCGAGCATTTTCTCGACTTGTTGCAGGACGCCAAGGACGCGCAGATCGGCTTGACCGGCGGCACACCGCGCACCATCGAAGGCCCGCTTTACGTCGCTGGCGCGCCGCTGTGTGAGGGTGAGTGCCGGATGGATGACGGCAGCGAGGAGGGCGTCGCTACCGTGATGTTCCTCGAGGGTCAGGTGTTCGACCTGCATGGCCAACCGCTGGCTGGCGCCACCGTCGACGTGTGGCAAGCCAACACCCAAGGCACCTATTCGTTCTTCGACCCAAGCCAGTCCGATTACAACCTGCGCCGACGGATCATCACCGACGCCGAGGGCCGCTACCGCGCCCGCAGCATCGTGCCATCGGGCTATGGCTGCGACCCGCAAGGCCCTACTCAGGAATGCCTGGACCTGCTCGGCCGCCACGGCCAGCGTCCGGCCCACGTGCACTTTTTCATCAGCGCACCGGGGCATCGACACCTGACCACACAGATCAATCTGTCGGGCGATCAATATTTGTGGGATGACTTTGCTTACGCGACCCGTGAAGGGTTGGTCGGCGAGGTGGTGTTCCATGAGCACGAAACATTGGGACGCCACGCCAAACTCAAGTTCGACTTCCAGCTGCAACCCGCGCCAGACGCCAGCGCCGAACAGCGCAGCCAGCGCCCCCGCGCGTTGCAAACGGATTGATACCGCGTCGTTTGTGGCCCTCACCCTAACCCTCTCCCGGAGGGAGAGGGGACTGAATGGGGGATGCTCGCGAGATACGCCGACCTGAACGTTTTCTGCCGAATCCATAATCGCCACGATCTTTCAGGTCGATGTATCACGCCAGACACCACGGTCGGCCCCCTCTCCCGGAGGGAGAGGGGACTGAATGGGGGATGCTCGCGAGATACGCCGACCTGAACGTTTTCTGCCGAATCCATAATCGCCACGATCTTTCAGGTCGATGTATCACGCCAGACACCACGGTCGGCCCCCTCTACCTCTGGGAGAGGGCTGGGGTGAGGGGAAAACAGGCCTAAGGTAATGCAAAAAAGATATTGGCCCGCTGTTTTTAAGATCGTTTAGTTTTGTCCTCAACGACGAATAAACGCATCAAACCGATAGACCCCCGATTGCCATGACGGCGCACGCTGAATCGATCAAAGGCTCTTCAGGTTTGGTTCACACGGGAGTGAATCATGCCGCATACCCTCGACATCACCGCATTACCGACGCTCGACCTTTCGCTGTTCGAAGGCACTGCGCCACAGCGTTACGAGTTTCTTGAAAGCCTGCGCCACGCCGCCCGCGATGTCGGGTTCTTCTATCTCACCGGCCATGGCATCGACAGTGCCTTGCTCCAGCAGGTGCAGGCTCACGCCCGGCAATTCTTCGCCTTGCCCGACAGCGAGAAAACCGCTGTCGGCATGATCAACTCAGCGCACTTTCGCGGCTACAACCGCGCCGCCTCGGAGATCACTCGCGGTCAGCCCGATCAGCGTGAGCAGTTTGATCTGGGCGCGGAACGCGAGGTCCTGCCCTCAGACCCGGACAGCCCATTGTGGGCTCGGCTGCAAGGCCCCAACCAATGGCCGGCGGCATTGCCAGAACTGAAACCGCTGCTGCTCGAATGGCAACAAGCGATGACGCGCATGTCGTTGCGCCTGCTGCGGGCGTTCGCTCAGGCGCTATCGCTAAGAGCAGACGCTTTTGATCAGCTCTACGGCGACAAACCCAACGAACACATCAAGTTGATGCGCTATCCCGGCCAGGCGAGCGAGGCCAGCCATCAAGGCGTCGGTGCGCACAAAGATTCCGGTTTCCTCAGCTTCCTGCTGCAAGACCAACAGGCTGGCCTGCAAGTCGAAATCGAAGAGGGCCGCTGGATCGACGCATTGCCCCGCGAAAACACCTTGGTGGTGAACATTGGCGAATTGCTTGAACTGGCCACCAACGGTTATCTGCGCGCCACGGTGCATCGCGTGGTTTCACCACCCGACGGCAGCGAGCGCCTGTCCATCGCCTTCTTCCTCGGTGCACAACTCGATGCCACGGTGCCGCTTTACCCATTGCCCACCGCGCTGTTGCGTGAGGCACGCGGGCCGGCAAGTGATCCGCTGAATCCATTGTTTCGCGATGTTGGCTGGAACTACCTCAAGGGTCGTTTGCGCTCACATCCTGATGTCGCCCAGCGTTTCTATGCCGATGCGCTATTGCCGCCAGCCCCTGCGCGCAAAACCGCCTGATTGATCACTCGCTCAAGGACATTCGTTATGTTGAAAAAAGCAGGTTTGACCCTGGCCGTCCTCGGCGCACTGGTGACTTCGTTCGGTGCTCAAGCGCTGGAACCGCTGCGTGTTGCGGCCGATCCGGTGCCCCACGCGCAGATCCTCGCGTACATCCAGAAAATTGATCCGCAACTCAACCTCAAGGTCATTGAAATCCCCAACGGCGTGAACTCCAACGAGCTGTTGGTGCATGGCGATGTCGATGCCAATTACTTCCAGCATCTGCCGTACCTGAAATCCCAGGAACAGGCCCTCGGTGAAAAACTTGCAGTGGCCGCCACGGTGCACATCGAGCCCTTGGGCATCTACTCGCACCGTCACAAAAGCTTCGCCGACGTGCCGGTTAAAGGCACCATCGCCGTGCCCAATAACGTCACAAATCTGAGCCGCGCGCTGTACCTGTTACAGGACAACGGCCTGATCAAACTCAAACCCGGCTTCAACGATCCGGCTGCCGATCAGGCAACGCCCAAGGACATCGCCGAAAACCCGAAACAGCTGAAAATTCTCGAAATCGAATCACCGCAGATTCCACGCTCGCTGGACGACGTCGATCTGGCGGTGATCAACGGCAACTATGCGCTGGACGCCGGACTGGTGCCGGCCAAGGACGCGCTGGGCCTGGAAAAGGCCGAGCACAATCCCTACGCGAACATTCTGGTGACCACACCGAAACTGCAGAACGATCCACGCATTGCGCAATTGGCCAAAGACCTGACCTCGCCGGAAGTCGCCAAGTACATCACCGAGCACTTTGCCGGTTCGGTGATCCCGGTGGCGGGCGGCAAGCCATGATCATCGTCGAGCAGTTGAGCAAGACCTATCCCTCAGCGTCGGCACCGGCGCTGGATCAAGTGTCGCTGAGCATTCCCGACGGTGCGGTGTACGGGATTCTCGGGCGTAGCGGGGCGGGTAAATCGACGCTGCTGCGTTGCCTCAACCTGCTCGAACGACCGGACAGCGGAAGGATTCTGATTGATGGTGTCGATCTGCTGACCCTGTCCGACAGCGACCTGCGCCGACAACGCCAGCGCATCGGCATGATCTTCCAGGGTTTCAATCTGCTGCATTCGCGCAACGTCTTCGACAACATCGCCGTGCCGCTGGAGATTGCCAACGTCGGCAAACCGTGGCGACACGTGCGGGTTCGCGAGCTGCTGGAACTGGTCGGCTTGAGCGACAAGGCGCAAGCCTTTCCTTCGCAATTGTCCGGAGGCCAGAAGCAGCGGGTCGGCATCGCCCGAGCCTTGGCGGCGGAGCCGGCGTATCTGCTGTCGGACGAAGCCACCAGCGCCCTCGACCCGGAAACCACCGCGTCGATCCTTGAACTGCTGCGCGACATCAACCGCCAACTGGGCCTGACCATCGTGCTGATCACCCACGAACTGGACGTGGTCAAATCGATCTGCGATCACGCAGTGTTCATGGCCAATGGACGCCTGGTCGAGTCCGGGCCAGTGCCTCGGCTGTTGGCTGATGCGCAATCCCCGCTCGGCAGCTCGCTGCGTCCTGCCTGCGGATTGCCCCTAGGCCATGACTCGCCGGGGCTGAGCTTTCTCAAGCAATACGGCGTAAGGGCGGCGCACTCATGAACCGCAGCATCGACTGGAATGAAATCCTCCAACTGGTGTTCAACGCCACCGGTGAAACCCTGTACATGGTCTTGCTCGCCGGGTTGTTCACGCTATTGATCGGCCTGCCGCTGGGCGTGTTGCTGTTCATCAGCCGCCGCACCGGGCTGTACCCGATGCCGCGCTTCAACGCGGCGCTGAGCAGCGTGGTCAACCTCGGCCGTTCGTTGCCGTTCGTGGTCATGCTGATTGCTCTGATTCCGCTGACCCGGCTGGTGGTCGGCACGACGCTGGGCAGCACCGCCGCCGTGGTACCGATCACCATCGGCGCGTTTCCGTTCTTCGCCCGTATCGTCGAGAACGCTTTGGACGAAGTCGACAAGGGCCGTATCGAAGCGATCCTCGCCATGGGCGGTGACATTCGCCACGTGATTTTCAAAGTGCTGCTGCCCGAAGCGCTGCCGGCATTGCTGGCGGGGATCACGCTGACGCTGGTGATGCTGATCGGTTTTTCCTCGATGGCCGGGGTCATCGGTGGCGGCGGTTTGGGTGATCTGGCGATCCGTTACGGCTATCAGCGCTTCAACAATGAAGTGATGGTCGCCACCGTGGTGGTGTTGGTCATTCTCGTTCAGGGCGTGCAGAGCCTGGGCGATCGGCTGGTGCGTTCGCTGGCTCATCGACGTTAAGGAATTTTATGAGTGCGCCTGTCGCCGTGGCCCGTGAGCCGCTGATTCGTGTACGTGAGTTGAGCAAGTTGTTTGGCTCGAACCGGGCGCTGGACCGGGTCAGCCTGGACATTTATCCCGCTGAAGTGGTGGCGTTGCTTGGCGCCAATGGCGCGGGCAAGTCGACCCTGGTGAAGATTCTGGCCGGAAGCCAGAGTGCTGATGGCGGCGCGATCAGCATCGATGCTCAGTCGCAACATTTCAGTTCGCCGCTGTCGGCGCGACGGCTCGGCATTGTTGCGGTGCATCAGCAGATCAACGAAGGCATCGCGCCGGGATTGAGCGTCGCGGAAAACCTGCTGCTCGATGAACTGTGCCGGCCTGATGCCGACTTCTGGCTCAATCGCAAACGTCTGCTGGAACGTGCCGCGCAGATTGCTGCCGGGCTTGGCCTGACCTTGCCGCTGGAGCAACCCATCGAGCTTCTCGGTCAGGCCGAACGGCAATTGGTCGTGCTCGCTCGCGCGTTCGCTTTGCAGCCGCGCCTGTTGATTCTCGATGAGCCGACGGCGGCGCTGTCGGATGCCGAAGCGCAGCGATTATTTGGCTTGATCGATACCTTGCGCAGCCGTGGCGTGGCGATTCTGTACATCTCCCATCGGCTCTCGGATCTGCAACGGGTCGCGGATCGCGCGATTGTGTTGCGTGACGGACGATTGGCCGGGGAGTTCACCTCGCGGCAATTACCCGAGGCCGTGCAGGCGATGCTCGGGCAGGCGCTGGCCGAACATGTCTACGTCCCGCGTGTGGCCGGGCACGAAGTGCTCAAGCTCAGCGCAATGAAAGTCCTGCCCGGGTCAAAAACCTTCGATCTGAGCCTGCACGAAAACGAAGTGGTGGTGCTGACCGGGTTGCTCGGCGCCGGGAAAAGCGAAATCGCCGAGGTGTTGTTCGGCTTGCGCACCGCCGCTGGCGGAACCTTGCAACTGGACGGCAATGACTGGCTGGCCGGTTCGCCCCGCGAGGCGATTCGCAGCGGCGTGTTTTTCGCCGCCGAGGATCGCGCCAGTCAGTCGCTGGTGGCGGATTTTTCCCTGCGTCGCACGTTGACCTTGCCGTTTCTGCAACGCTTCACGCGCGGTGGGTTTATCCGCAATCGCGCCGAAGCGGCGGCGGTCGAGGCGCAAGTCGCAGCGTTGGGGATCAAGACCGCTGGCATTGATGTGCCGATGGCGGCGTTGTCCGGCGGCAATCAGCAGAAAGTCGTGCTCGGCCGCTGGCTGCTTGGCGATGGGCGGGTGCTGATCCTCGACGAGCCGTTTCAGGGTGTCGACGTCCGCGCCCGCCGGGAGATCGGCCAACTGCTGCGCGACAGTGCCCAGGGTCGAGCGACTCTGGTGATTTGCGCCGACGCCGACGAAGCCCTGGAAATCGCCGACCGCATTCTGCTGGTACGCGATCACGCGGTGGTCGCCGAGTACCCGCGCGCCGCACTCAGCCGCGCCGATCTGGTCGCCGCCCTGGCCGGCACCGACGTCATTGAAAATCCCCTTCATGCCACCTCAAGGAGCAGAGCGAGTGCCTGATTCAAGTTCCCTGTTATCGACCACCCCGGCACCCGCCGAGCGCCTGCTGCAGGCGTTGATCCGTTATGGCCTGTTGTGGCTGCTGGCGCTGATCGTGGTGTTTTTCAGCGTTGCCGAACCGGCGTTCCTACGTGTCGGTAATCTGTTCAGCGTGCTCCAGTCGGTGTCGATCGTTGCGCTGCTGGCGCTGGGCGTGACGTTGACCATGGCGGTCGGCGGCCTCGACCTGTCCATCGGCGCAGTGGCAGCGATGAGCCTGATGATCGCCAGCTACGTGATGGTGGTGCTCGGCTGGGGCGCGGTGCCGGCGGTGTTGATCAGCCTTGCGGGCGGTGCCTTGGTCGGGCTGCTCAACGGTTGGCTGATCGTCAAATTGCGGGTGCCGGACATTCTGGCGACGCTGGGCAGCATGTTTCTGGTGATCGGTGTGCAACTGATTCCCACGGGCGGGCGCTCGATTGCGGTGGGCATGACGTTGCCCAGCGGCGTGGAAACCGAGGGCACATTCAGTGCGGCATTTCTCGCGTTGGGGCGTGGACGGTTGTGGGACGTCGTGCCGATTCCGGTGTTGATCACCGCTGTGGTCGCGCTGGCGGTATGGCTGTTTCTGGAGCGCACGCGCATCGGTCGTTTGTTCTATGCCATTGGCGGCAATGAGCAGGCCGCGCTATTGGCCGGTGCGCCCGTGCAGCGCTTCAAGCTGCTGGCTTATGTGTTGTCGTCGCTGTTGGCGTCGTTGGGCGGCCTGTTGCTCGCGGCGCGGCTGGGGCGTGGCGATGTCAGTTCGGGTAACGGTCTGGTGCTGGACGCACTCGGCGCCGCGCTGATCGGTTTTGCCGTGCTCGGTGCGAAGAAGCCCAATGCGTTCGGCACGCTGGTCGGGGCGCTGTTGGTGGCTGCGTTGTTGAATGGTCTGACCATGCTCAACGCGCCGTACTACGCACAGGATTTCGTCAAGGGACTGGTGTTGGTGCTGGCCCTGATGTTCACCTTCGGCCTCGCGCATCGGGCGCGTTGAGCCGCTTTCAGTCAAGGAAGTTGTATGCACGGTTCAATCAAACAATTCGCCCGCCATTGCCTCGCCACAGCGTTGCTGTCGACGCTGGCGTTGAACGCGCAGGCCAAGGCATTACCCGGCGCGCCTGCACCCTTCGATAAAGGTCAGGTGCAGATTGCGTTGGTGGGGTATCTGTTTTCCGGGGATTTCCCGGAAGCGTATTTGCGCGGCGTGGAGAAACAGACCGAAGCGCTGGGCGCCAATCTGCGTGTGTTCGATGCGCGGCAGCAGGCCGCGAGTCAGGGCGAGATGATCGATCAGGCGATTGATCTGGGCGTGGACGGCATCATCGTGCAGCTAGGCCTGGCAGAAACCCTCAAGGGGCCGATTGACCGGGCCATCGCCAAAGGCATCAAAGTCGTCGCCTTCGATGTCGACCTCAACACCGCGCAAGTGACCCAGGTGGAGCAGGACCACCACGCATTGGCGCGTCTGGCACTGGACCAGGCGGTGAAGGACAACGGCACGAAGTTTGATGCGGGCTATGTGTACATCAGCGGCTTCACGCCGATGGAGCGCCGCGACGAGATCTGGAGTCAGGTGAAGAAGGCCAATCCGGGGATCGTCGAGAAGGCACGGTTTGGCACGCTGAATCCACCGATCGCCAACTCGGTGGCCGATCAGGCCAGCGCCGTGCTGCGCGCCAATCCCGGGATCAGCGTGATCTTCGCGCCGTTCGACGAGTTTGCCAAAGGCGCGAAAATCGCCGTCGACGAAGCGGGATTGGCGAGCAAAGTGAAAATCTACAGCGCCGACATTTCCACCGCTGATATTCAGATCATGAAAGAACCTGACAGCGCCTGGGCGGCGACGGCGGCAGTCAATCCGCAAGTCGCCGGGGCAATCAGTGTGCGCAGTCTGGCAATGTTGATTGCCGGGGAAAATCCGGGGCACCAGGTGCTGGTGCCGCCGACGCTGATCACCCGCCAGCAGTTGCTCGATCTGGATGTGAAGAACGTCCGTGATCTGGCGCAGAAGCTGCCGGCGTTTGGTGATACGGCCAATGTTGCGCGGGCGGCGTGGATTCCAGTCGCCAACTGATCATCAGCCCCTGTGAAAGAGCGGCGTTGATGGCGCTTATTGCGCGCCGAACATCGCCGTCCAATAGATCCCCGCATCGCTTTTAGGGTCGGTGGCATAGGCTGCGCCGAGTTCCTTGTACTGCGGGTTCATCAGATTGGCGCAATGGCCGGGGCTGGCGATCCAGCCGTCGACCACCTTGCGCACGGTGTCCTGGCCGGCAGCGATGTTTTCGCCGACCAGTTGCCCGCTGTAACCGGCCAACTCGGCGCGGTCGCCCGGCGTGCGGCCGTCGCGATCCTTGTGATCAAAGTAGTTTTTGTTGGCCATGTCGCGGCTGTGATCCTGGGCTACGCCGCCCAGCATGGCGTTCCAGGCCAAGGGCGCTGCCGCTGCAAACGCTTGATCACCGCATTGCCGAGGCTGGCTGCGCGCGGCGTTGAGCTGTTCGAGCAGTTTCTGACCTTCGCCTTGCGCATCGCTGAGTTTGGCCGACAGCAGCGGTCGCGCCAGCACGATACGCCAGTCGCGATCAGCGCGGCTGACGCCGACATCGACGAACTGCGGATCCAGCACCACCTGACAGAAACTCTCCTGAATGGCCGTCATCGCCGACGCCGCATCGCGCGGGCCGTTGAGCGTGATCGCCTGCACGTTGACCATCGGATAGCTGGCGCGCGCCATCGCTTGTTGCAGGTCGACGGCGCCACTGGCGGGCAGGATCAACCGTGGATCGGCGGACAGCGGCGGCAATTCGCTGGAGGCCTGCGTGCCGCAACGCTGCGGTTGGCTGCGGTAGCTGTTGATCGACTCGACCAGTTGCGATTCATCGGTGGCCATGGCCGAGGCGGCGCAAGCCAGGCCTGCGGACAGCGCGGCAACGCGCAAAATGGATGGCATGAAGCGCATGGAAATCTCCCTTGGGCTGAATGCGCCCATGATGCGCGAAACGCCCCCGGTGGGTGCAATGTCTTTTTCTTCATTCGGCGCTTTTTTCTGCGGAACGATGCGCCGGAATTTGCCGTCTACACTCTGCGAAGAGCCCGCAAACCGGGCGTCTCCCCCACGTAACACGTTGCCCGACTCGGGCCCTGCCGGAAGAACTGACATGGGTTTTAAATGGTTGGCTGGTTGTCTCGTATTAACCCTCTTGGCAGGTGCTGCACTGGCCACTGACCAAGCCCCGATCAAGGCCAAGGCCGAAGAGAAAGCCCAGGTGCTGGAAGAAAAAGCCGCCGACAAAGTCAGCGCGGCACCGGCTCCAAAATCCGAAGCGATCACGCCGACCGAAGCGCAAGCGGTGGACCCGGCCGGCGCCGCGCCGCTGGATGATCCGCTTACGTGCCTGGCACGCAGTATCTATTGGGAAGCCAAGGGCAAGGACACTCCGGAAATGGAAGCGGTGGCCAATGTGGTGATGAACCGCCTCGGCCACGACGGGTTTCCCGGCACGGTCTGCGAGGTGGTCAAGCAGGGTTCGGAAACCAAAAGCTGCCAGTTCTCGTGGTGGTGCGATGGCAAGCCGGATCAGGTCAAGGAAGACGCCGAATATGCCTTGGCCAAGGAAATCGCCGGCAAGGCGCTGAATCGTCAGTTACCGGATCACACCCACGGCGCGCTGTACTTCCATGACCGCAACGTGCATCCGAGCTGGGCCAGGGAATACACCAAAACCGCTGAGACGAAGAAATTCCTCTTCTATAAACCTGCGGGTGGCGATGCGCGTTAGGCGCAGACCTGACGCAGACAATCGCGCAACCAGCGGTGCGCCGGGTCGGCATCCATGCGCGGGTGCCAGAGCATGGAGACGCTGATCGGCGGCATCTCGAATGGCAGCGCGAAACTGTGCAGCCCGGTGCGCAATTTACGCGTGTGGCGCTCCGGGACGGTGGCGATCAGGTCTGATTCGCGGACCAGCGTCAGCGCCGCCGAAAATCCGCCAAATGAGGTGACGATGTCCCGCGTCAGCCCCGACGCGAGCAGCGCTTCGTCGACCGGACCGCTGTTGCGACCACGCCGTGAGATCAGGATGTGCTGGCCTGAAGCAAAGCGTTCGGCGCTGACCTTGCCCGAACTCAATGGATGCCCCTCGCGCACGACACCGATCCACTGATCCTGAAACAGCATTCGGCTGTGCAGCGTCGGATCGGTGCTGTCGTCGACCACGCCGGTCTCCAGATCCACTCGGCCTTCGCGCAACGGTGTGCTGTCCTTGTCGGCTTTCTGCACGAAACGCAGGCGCACGCCGGGCGCCTCCTCAGCGATGCGGGCGAGCAGGGCGGCGGCAAAGGTTTCGACAAAACCGTCGGTGTTGCGCAAGGTGAACGTGCGGCGCAACTGGCCGGGATCGAGTATCTCGGCAGGTCGCAAAACCGCTTCGGCTTCCTGCACCAGTTGACTGACGCGTTCACGCAGTGCCAACGCGCGGGGCGTCGGCACCAGGCAGCGACCCGCCCGCACCAGCAGTGGATCGCCAGTGGTCTCGCGCAAGCGGGCGAGGGCGCGGCTCATGGCCGAAGGGCTCAACCGCAGGCATTTGGCGGCGCGGGCGACGCTGCCTTCGCGTAGCAACACGTCGAGGGTGATCAGCAGGTTCAGATCCGGTGCAGGCATGACATGGCGTTCCGTGCAGGTATCGAGTGCAAAGCATGCGTCTTGCGCCTTGTATTGTCGAGGCTCAGGCTAGCGTGCCTGACCTTTGCACTGTGAGCGGCCCCATGCCCCGAGAACCCTTGAGCACTTCAGCCCGCTGGGCGCTGACCAGTCTGGCACTGTCGATGCTGATGCCGTCGCTGGACACCAGCATTGCCAACGCCGGGCTGCCGACGCTGGCAGCCGCGTTTGATGCGACGTTTCGGCAGGTGCAATGGATCGTTCTGGCTTACCTGCTGGCGATCACCACGTTGATTGTCAGCGTCGGGCGTCTGGGCGATGGTTTCGGTCGGCGGCGCTTGCTGTTGATCGGAATTGGCATTTTTACCGCGGCCTCGTTGTGCTGCGCACTGGCTCCCGGACTTGGCTGGCTGATCGGCGCGCGCGCGGTGCAAGGACTCGGCGCGGCGATCATGTTCGCCTTGACGCTGGCGCTGGTGGCAGATGCGGTGCCAAAAACGCGGGCGGGCAGTGCGATGGGGCTGCTGGCAACGATGTCGGCGACGGGCACCTCCCTCGGGCCTTCGCTGGGCGGACTGTTGATGACGCATGTCGGCTGGCAGTCGATATTTCTGCTCAACGTGCCGTTGGGCTTACTCAATGCAGGGTTGGTGTATCGCTATCTACCGGCCGATCGAACCGCCAGCACGCGGGTTGCATTTGATTATTGGGGCACCGCGGTGCTGGTGTTGACGCTGGCGGCTTATGCGTTGGCGATGACGCTGCAAGGTCTGACGCTGATGTTGCTGATGGTCAGCCTGTGCGGTGCGGGAGTGTTCGTGTTGGTCGAAACGAAAGCCAGGGCGCCGCTGATACGCTTGTCACTGTTCGCCGATCGGCGACTGAGCAGCAGTCTGCTGCTGACGTTGCTGGTGACGTCAGTGATGATGACTACGCTGGTGGTCGGGCCGTTTTACCTGAGCCGTGGCTTGGGCCTCAGCGGTGCGATGGTCGGCCTGGTGTTGTCGGTCGGGCCGTTGCTGGCCGCGCTTGGCGGTGTCCCGGCCGGACGTCTGGTAGATCGCTTCGGCGCACGACGGATGGTGCCGGGCGCGTTGTTCGGGATGGTCTGCGGTTGCAGCTTGTTGGCACTGTTGCCGATGAGTCTCGGGCTGCCTGCCTATGTGCTGCCAATGACGGTGATCGCAGCCAGTTACGCGTTGTTTCAGGCGGCCAACAATACCGGGTTGATGGCCGGTGTCGGTCAGGACCAGCGTGGTGTGGTGTCTGCGTTACTTGGGCTGGCGCGCAATCTGGGTTTGATCACCGGCGCTGCGGCGATGGGGGCGGTGTTTGCCCTGGCCACCGGCAACCCGACCGAGGCGCCTGCGGCCATGATCGCCAGCGGCTTGCACAGCACTTTTGGCGTTGCCACCGGGCTGATGGGCATGGCACTGATCATCAGCCGAACCAGGACCAAATGGTGGGAGAGGTCTGTCAGTCAACCTTGATGTTGAGCTGGCTGGTCACATCAGCGGCAAGCCAAACATAGGTTTGCGCTGTCTTTTAGCTGGCGTGGGTGTTGAGGATGCTCGCCACCTGTTGCGGCTGACAGTTGAGGTAGGGTGAGGATTTCAGCCAGTGCTGATCCGGGTACCACGAGAACATGTACTGACCATCCTTGAGCTTGTCGATCACCTGCTTGGCAACCTGCGGTCGCACTGCCGGGCAACCCTGGCTGCGACCGATGCGCCCCTGTTTTTTGCTCCACAACGGGTTCACGTAACTGGCGGCGTGGATGACGATGGCGCGATCACGGGCCATATCGTTGAAACCAGGCTCCAGCCCATCCATGCGCAACGAATAACCGTGGGTGCCACTGTAACTTTCCTGCGTGCGGAACAGTCCAAGACTCGACTGGTAACTGCCTTCACGATTGGAAAACTGCGTAGCAAAGTTTTCCCCGGAGTTGGAGCCATGCGCAACGAGGTCACGCAGTACCAGTTTTTTTCGGGTCAGGTCAAAAATCCACAAACGGCGAGCGGTGGACGGTTGCGAATAATCGATGATTGCCAGGTGGCGGGACGGTTTCGCACCGTTGTTGACCGCGCATTGCATGGCGCTCAATGCACCTTTCAGCGCCTGGGGATTGAGTTCTGGCGCGGCGTGCGCGAGGCTGGTGAAGAGAACCGGCGATGGCTTGCCGGCGGCAAAAGCTGGACTGGTCACAGCAACAACGGTTGCGGTGGTCAGCAGAAGTCGGCGCAAAAACGTCAACATTTATAAAGTGTCCTCACTGGCTACTCATTTGGCACTTTGGCTCCTGACTCCCAGTCGACCCCGCCAAGCCCAAAGATCGAGCCTGACTGTTCAGCGCACCTGATGTAAGGTTGACCGTCATCAAGACGGCCATGGACTGGAGTAAAGCAGTTGTTCAAAAAGTACGCATGCTACTTGAGCATTTGTTTGCTCGCAGCGCCGTTTGTCGCTTGTGCCGAGGAGTCGCTGCCGCCGCTGCAAACACTGCCGACGCCACCGGCGGAATTACCGGTCGAGCCGCAGAGTCCGTTGCAGGCCGTGTTGCTCAGTCTGCCACAGGCGTGTCCGGCCGTTGCCGCGCACCTCAACGGCCCGGCGCTGGTGCAGTTGCAGGCGTTCTATGAGCAGCAGGACTGGATGCCGGTGTGGGCGCGCGAGTCCGGGCGATTGCAGGCTTTGCAGGGGCAATTGCAACTGTTGGCCGACGATGGCCTCAATCCCAAGCGCTATGCGGTGGCGGCGGTGCCTCCGCAGGACGGCGAGTTATGCGCCGATATCGACATCAGCCACTACTACCTGCAAGCCCTGCAGGATCTGCATTACGGCCGCTTGCTGCAGTCGCATTTCGAGCCGCTGTGGCATGCCGACGACACCCCGCGTGACCGTCAGGCGGAATTGTTGGCGATCGCCGTGCCGGGCATGCAGGACATTCCTGCGGCGTTCGACCTCGCGCGTCCGCGTCTGGCCCAATATCAAAACCTGCGTCATCTCTACGCTGCGCAAAGGCTAAAGGCTTTGCCGCAATGGCAGTCGGTCGGCAACGGCCCGTTGCTGCGTCCCGAAATGGAAGACAAACGCGTGCCGGAACTGGCCCAGCGTTTGTACAGCGAAGGCTATCTGACCCATGCCGTCGGTACGCCCGGCAATGCCTACGATGGCGTGCTGGTGGAGGCAGTGAAGAGTTTCCAGGCCAATCATTCGTTGCAGGCTGACGGTGTGGTCGGGCCGGGGACGATTGCCGAACTGAACATCAGCCCGCTGACCCGCCGCGAACAGTTGCGCGTCAACCTCGAGCGCTTCCGCTGGATGGCCCAGGACATGGAGCCCAATGGTTTGCTGGTCAACGTCGCCGCTGCCGAATTGACCCTGTATCAGGGCGGCCAGCCGGTATGGCAAACCCGCACCCAGGTCGGCCGCGCCGAACGCCAGACGCCGTTGCTCAAATCCCGCGTGACGCGCCTGACCCTGAACCCGACATGGACGGTGCCGCCGACCATCTGGAAAGAAGACAAACTGCCGGCGATCCGCAAGGATCAAACCTTCCTCAGCCGACAGAACCTGCAAGTGCTCGACGCCAACGGCCAGCCTCTGGCGGCGGCGGACATCGACTGGGACAACCCGGGCAACATCCTTTTGCGTCAGGATGCCGGGCCGCGCAACCCCCTGGGGCAAATGGTCATACGCTTCCCCAATCCGTTCTCGGTGTACCTGCATGACACGCCGAGCAAGGCACTGTTCGACAAGGGCCCGCGAGCGTTCAGTTCCGGTTGTGTGCGCGTCGAGCACCCAATGCAACTGCGTGATCTGCTGCTGAGCCCGGCGGAAAAGGCCCGCACGGAAACGTTGTTGGCGACAGGTACCACGCATGAGTTCCGTCTCTCGGCACCCGTGCCGATCCTGATGACCTACTGGACGGCGCAAGTCGGCAACGATGGCCACGTGCGTTACGCGCCGGACATCTACAGCCGCGACAGCGCATTGCTCGCGGGCCTCGACCGGGCCCATTGATCAACTGAGCCGCGGTAGGAGCTGCCGAAGGCGGCGATCTTTTGATGTTGTTTTTCAAGATCAAAAGATCGCAGCCTCCGGCAGCTCCTACATTGTCCGTGTGCGTGCCGGTGTGATTCGGCAGTGATCCGCAGCGTCTAGCCCCAGTGTCCCCGCGATCCCATGGGGCGAGACTTCGGAACCCGGCATGCAAGCGCTGTTGAACGAGATCCTTGACGCTGTCCGGCCCCTGATCGGGCAAGGCAAAGTGGCTGACTACATTCCTGCCCTCGGCACTGTGCCGGCCAATCAATTGGGCATCGCTGTGTATGGCAACGACGGCGAAATGTACTGCGCCGGCGACGCCGAAACGCCGTTCTCGGTGCAGAGTATTTCCAAGGTGTTCAGCCTGGTGCAGGCCATCGATCATTCCGGTGAGTCGATCTGGGAGCGTCTGGGACATGAGCCCTCGGGGCAGCCCTTTAACTCGTTGGTGCAACTGGAGTTCGAACGCGGGCGCCCGCGCAATCCGTTCATCAATGCTGGTGCGCTGGTGATCTGCGACATCAACCAGTCACGCTTCGCCGCCCCGACCCTGTCGATGCGTGACTTCGTGCGGCGCCTGTCGGGTAATCCGCAGATCATGATCGACGGTAAAGTCGCCGACTCCGAGTATCAGCACCGCGCGCGCAATGCGGCGATGGCGTACCTGATGCAGTCGTTCGGCAACTTCCATAACGATGTCGAAGCAGTCTTGCGCAGTTACTTCAGCCACTGTGCGTTGCGCATGAACTGCATCGATCTGGCCCGGGCGTTTTGCTTTCTGGCCAACGATGGCTTCTGCAAGCACAGTGGTGAACAGATCCTCACGCGGCGCCAGACCCAGCAAGTCAACTCGATCATGGCCACCAGCGGTCTGTACGACGAAGCAGGCAATTTCGCTTATCGCGTCGGACTGCCCGGCAAGAGCGGCGTCGGCGGCGGCATCGTCGCGGTAGTGCCGGGGCAGTTCACCGTGTGCGTGTGGTCGCCGGAACTCAACGCCGCCGGCAACTCGCTGGCAGGCATGGCAGCCCTGGAAATGCTCAGTTCACGGATCGGCTGGTCAGTCTTCTGAGCCAATCCCCCAAATCCCTGTGGGAGCTGGCTTGCCAGCGATGAGGCCGGAACATCCAGCATGAGTATTGCCTGAACCACCGCCATCGCCTTGTAGGAGCAAAGCTTGCTCGCGAAGACGGTGCAACAGGCAATACAGATGCCTCTGACCCACCGCATTCGCGAGCAAGCTTTGCTCCTACAGCGTTTTGGGTTGCTTGGGGGGAGGGTGTTTGCTCGCGAAGACGGTGCAACAGGCAATACAGATGCCTCTGACCCACCGCATCCGCCTTGTAGGAGCAAAGCTTGCTCGCGAAGGCGGTACATCAGGCAATACAGATGCCTCTGACCCACCGCTTTCGCGAGCAAGCTTTGCTCCTACAGCGTTTTGGGTTGCTTGGGGGGAGGGTGTTCCTATACATTTTCCGGCCGCTCCCTGCATGGTGAATCCGCTTCATGTCTCTTGCACTCGAACGTCTCGTCGCTGGCACGCCGATCCCTTTCGCCGGTAACCGCGTCACCGTGGTCAGCCCCGATCTGGCCGCGCGTTTTCAGCCCGGTGACCACCTGCTGGTGGAGCAGGTGAGTGGCGAGTTGCTGCTGATTCCGGTAGCGGATCAACAAGCGGCTTCGGTGGCAATCGAGCGTGCGGCGTTTGCATTCACCGCGTTGTCGGCGGTGACCGATGAAGCGATCAGCCGTTTCTTCGACCTGTTCGCACAACGCCTGGAAACCCCAGAGTGCTGGGTGCTGATCGAGGCGGCGAACCTTGCCGACATCGAACGGGCCAAGGCGCGCGGTCGTTCCACCACCCGACTGCTCGCCGACGAGCGCATGCGCCGCGACATGATCGCCGGCCTGCGTGCCTGGCGCGATGCCGCGCCCACCCGTGGCAAAGTCATCAGCAGCGTCGAGCACGATGGCTGGAAGGTTGAGCAAGTGGTCTCGCCACTGGGCATCGTCGCGTTTGTCTTCGAAGGTCGGCCGAATGTGTTCGCTGATGCGGCCGGGGTATTGCGCACCGGCAATACTGCCGTGTTGCGCATCGGTAGCGATGCCTTGGGCACGGCGCAAGCCATCGTCACCCATGCCCTGAATCCGGCACTGGCCGAAGCCGGTTTGCCGGTCGGTGCGGTGTCGTTGGTCGAAAGCGTCAACCATGCCGCCGGTTGGGCGATGTTTGCCGATCGGCGTCTGTCGCTGGCAGTGGCTCGCGGCTCGGGCCGGGCCGTCAGCCAGTTGGGCAGCATCGCCCAGCAGGCGGGCACAGCCGTCAGCCTGCATGGCACTGGTGGTGCGTGGTTGATCGCTGATCGCGAGGCCGACGCCAAGCGCTTCGCCGCGGTGGTGCGCAATTCGCTGGATCGTAAAGTCTGCAATACCCTGAACGTCTGCCTGATTCAGCGTGATCGTGCAGATGAGCTGGTGCCTCTGTTCCTCGATGCGCTGCAACAGGCCGGCACTGCGCGCGGCCAGGGCTGCAAATTGCACCTCGTCGAAGGCAGCGAAAGCTGCTTGCCGACCGAGTGGCAGAACGCGACGGTCGAGGTCTATCGCGCCGAGGGTTATCAGACCGAAGCGCTGGCCGAACCGCTGGCGGAATCAGCATTAGGTCGCGAGTGGGAGTGGGAAGAAACCCCGGAAGTCAGCCTGATGATCGTCGACGATCTGGATCAGGCGATCGCGCTGTTCAACCGTTACAGCCCGCAATTCACCGTGTCGCTGATCAGTGAAAATGCCGCCGTTCAGGAGCGTTTCTATAACGCGGTCAATGCGCCGTTCGTGGGCAACGGCATCACCCGTTGGGTCGATGGACAGTACGCGTTGAACAAGCCGGAGCTGGGGCTTTCGAACTGGGAAAGCGGGCGGTTGTTTGCGCGCAGTGCGATTCTTTCGGGTGACGGTGTGTTCACCGTGCGCAGCCGCATGAGCCAAATCGACCTCAGCGTAAAACGCTGATACCCCGGCAACACAGACCCCTCACTGTAGGAGCTGCCGCAGGCTGCGATCTTTTGATGTTGGTTTTCAAGATCAAAAAATCGCAACCTTCGGCAGCTCCTGCACGGGTGTTTCAGGCTGCGTCAGCGCTGTTTGCGTAAACCGCACACGTCGCCGGCTGCTCCGCCAACGGTACAAACGTGCGCCGATCCGACGACAGCGCATCGATCGAACCCGTCTCGATGTCATACACCCAGCCATGCAGGTTCAGCAGGCCTTTCTCCTGGGCCAGGCGCACGCTCGGGTGAGTCTGGATATTCGCCAATTGCGCGATCACGTTTTCGCGCACCATCGAACTCAATTTCGCCGCGTCATTGGCGTGCGCCCGCGCTTCGTTGACCACTTTCGCCGACTCGGCGTGTTGCAGCCAGCCGCTGACGGCGGGCAGGTGATCCATGCATTTGCACTGGGCAATCGCGGTCATTGCGCCGCAGTCCGAATGGCCGCAGATCACAATGTCGGTCACCCCAAGCACCGCTACCGCGTATTCCACCGTTGCCGAAACCCCGCCCGGATGCGGACTGTAAGAGGGCACGATATTGCCTGCGTTGCGGATCACGAATAATTCGCCAGGCTCTTGCTGAGTCAGCAGTTCCGGCACGACACGGCTGTCGGAACACGTGATGAACAGGGTGCCGGGCTGCTGCGTGGTCGCCAGGTGCTTGAACAACTCGGTGCGTTGCGGAAAAGCTTCGTTCTGAAATTTCAAGAAACCGTCGATCAGGGCTTTCATGTGCGTGTCCTCTTGCAGGGAGATCGGGAAGGCCCGCAATCGAGGTGCGGGCCGGGGCACATCAGAACGGACGCAGGGGCAGGAATTTGCCGTCGAGGGTGACCACGGCGCGGGAGCCGCCTTCAGGGTCTTCGACTTTCTTGATGTCGAGCTTGAAGTTGATCGCGCTGATGATGCCGTCACCGAACTGTTCGTGAACCAGCGCTTTCAGCGTGGTGCCGTAGATCTGGATCATTTCGTGGAAGCGGTAGATGGTCGGGTCGGTCGGCACGCCGCTGAGGCTGCCACGCAATGGAATGATCTGCATCGCTGCGACGTCTTCGGGGGTGAGCTGCAGCTTGTCGCCTACGACCTGGGCAGCGTTTTCCGGCAACGGATGTTGGCCGAGCAGGGCGGCGGTGACATAGGCCAGGCTAAGACCGGTGCCTTCGGCGAGGTCCTGCCACGACAGATCTTTGCGTGCCTTGGCGTCGAGAACACGGGTGGTCAGGGCCAGGCGGGTGTCGTTGTAGGCGTGGGACTGTTGCATGTTGTCACTCCTTTCAGGGGTTGGCTTGCTGTGTGGGATTGATCTTCTGCCGATTGATCCATAGCGTCCAAGATCCATATACAATGCAACGCATAAGTCCTGCCTATAGATGGTGTGCCCCATGCTGCTGCGACATTTGCGTTATCTACTGGCTGTTGCCGATCACGGCGGTTTCACGCGTGCGGCCGAGGCGTTGCATGTCTCGCAACCGACCTTGTCGCAACAGATTCGCCAACTGGAGGAAACTCTCGGTGTGACGCTGTTTGATCGCACTTCACGCACGGTCAAAGCCACCGATGCCGGCGAGGCCTACATCGAATGTGCACGGCGGGTGTTGGTGGAACTGGAGGCGGGCAAGCGCGCCTTGCACGACGTGAAAGATTTGTCCCGTGGCAACTTGCGTCTGGCAATGACGCCAACGTTCATGGCGTATCTGGTCGGGCCTTTGGTGCGCGACTTCGCGGCGCGGTTTCCCGGGATTCATCTGGAGATTTTCGAGCTGTCGATGGACGACATCGAGGCGGGGCTGGCGGATGATTCGCTGGATGTTGCGATTGCGTTTACGCCAGTGCGCAATCCGGATATCGAATGCATTCCGGCGTTTGTCGAGACGTTGGGGGTGATGGTCGGACGCGAGCATCCGTTGTATGACAGCGCGTCAGTACTGACGCCGAGTGACATCGCGCAGTTGGACTTCGCCTTGTTGGCCCCGGACTTCATCACGCGCTTATCGGTGGATGAGTATTTTCGTCAGCACGGGATTACGCCCAAGGTGCGAATCGAGGTGAACTCAGTGAGCACGTTGCTGGAGGTGGTCCGGCATGCGCCGATGGCGACGATGCTGCCACAGGCGATTGCCACTGAAGATCGGGCGCTGCGGCGGTTGCAGGTCGACAGCGAAGCACCGCAGCGCGGGGCGGCATTGTTACGACGCAAGAACAACTATCACAGCGCCGCAGCCGTGGCCTTCACCCACCTCGTCCTGCAAACATACGCTTTGTAGGAGCAAGGCTTGCCCGCGAAGGTCAATCCGGTCGGATATTTCTATTGGCTGATCCGCCGCTTTCGCGAGCAAGCTCTGCTCCTACAGGTTATGGGGTGAATTCCGGATGTAAAAAGGGCCTGTTCCTTGGCAGGAACAGGCCCTTTTGATTATTGAAGTTGTAAATCAGCAGAACCGATCAATCACCCGTACTTCGTTTTTGTTCTGCATCGAGTCCCACGCCTGTTTCAGCGTTTGCAGAACATTCCCGATGAAGTCCTTGTCGGCGGCGGCTTTTTTGCCGACATAGCCGTGGCCGCGACGGTACATCTTCAGGCGGGCCAGCAGGTTCTGGTTGTTCTGGTCGAACTCTTCTTCACCAGCGTGCGGTGCCAGGCAGTCGATATGCACCTGACCCGATTTGCTGATCCACAGAATATGGCTGTCGTGGCTGTCTTTTTGCGCCGCGAACATACGAGCCAGTTCTTCGATAGTCGGTTGATTGTTCAGATTCATCATTTTTGCCCCTTGACCAGTCTGGTGATCTTTCAAAGTTGATTCGCTAATACAAGTAGCCCATCGGTTAGTTGATCCCTGGCACCGAAACCAGGACGTCAGCGGTCGCCCGTATGAAGTACGGGGTCGTGCATCTGTTGCATGTAGTCGTGTTGAATAACTGCTACGCGATAGCGTCACAACGAGGAGAAGCAGCGAAAACCGGGAGGCTCCTTGACGACATTTTCAGTGTCGACCACAAGCGTCTTGAGAATTTTCGCCAGCGCTTCTCGTCCTTGTACTGGACGTTCAGGCCAGGTCAGCTTCTTCAATCTGCCTTGTGGGCAGCGTGTATCCGGAAAAAACAACTCGGCGGTCAGACGAGTTTGCTCAAGCGTGTTACCCGTGTTCCCGATCGGGGAACGTCCTCATCATGCAAAAGCAAAACGACGCCGTCAACGGTTTTGTAGTGATTATTTTTGAGCACTACATATTGTCGGACAAAGCTGTTTTGGAATGAGAAAGGATCCGTTCACGCAACGGAAAAAGGCGTGCGCAGGAGGTAGAACGTACACGGATAACCGTCTACTTCACGTTGTTGAAGGGTGAAATCGCCGCCGCTCAATTCAGGAATCAGCCGTGCCCAGAAGAGTTGTGCAGGCAGGTTGGCGTCGATATGGAAAATTTGCCACTGACCGGGGAGGCGGCTCAAGAGGGTGGAGACGACAAACTGGGCGACACCTTGGCCACGAAAACGTCGCGTGAGGAAAAAGTAACCAATGTTGTGTTCGGCACCGTCGATATGGGTTTCGTTGTCGACGGTCACGAACCCGGCGAGTTCGCCGTCGACGCGGATCAGGAACGGTTGAGTGGCCGGGTGGCGCCAGTAATCATCTTTCGGCTGGATGCTGAAGAAACCGTGCTCGGCCAATTTGAGCGGCAGCCATTGGCTGAAGTCGTACATGTAGAACTGCATGAGGTTTTCGATGGTTTGTAGTTCATCGCGTTGGGCGGGGTGCAGTTCGATGATGGGCATTGGGCGTTCACTCCCGGCGATAAGACTCCTGACACAATAGTCTGGATTGAACCCAAAACTGTGGCGAGGGGATTCTATTTGCCGGTGGTTTTGGCTGTGCGCTTGGTTGGGCTTCGCGTTGATTTGCGTTTTTTCTTCCACGGTGCGGCTGCTTTGCCGGTCGGTGGTGGGCCGCTGATAGTCAGGCTCAGCGCCGAGCAGCGGGTCACCTGTTTGCTCATCCATGCGGCCTGTTTGGTGACGAACTCTTCGAGACTCATCTCGCCACTCTGCACCATGTCCAGCGCCTGTTCCCAGATCGCCGTGGTGCCGGGGTCGGCAATCGCGCGGGGCACGGCGTCGATCAGGCTGAACGCGGCAGGTGTCGCGGCCAGTGCCTTGCCGTTTTTCACCAGATAGCCGCGATCCAGCAAGCCCTGAATGATCGACGCTCGGGTCGCTTCGGTGCCGATCCCAGTGGTGTCCTTGAGCTTCTGCTTGAGCAGGGGATCTTCGACCAGTTTGGCGACGTTTTTCATCGCCTTGATCAAATCGCCTTCGGTATAAGGCTTGGGCGGTTGCGTCCACAGATCCTTGAACTTCACCTCCGCGACAGCGCATTCAGCCCCTTGGCTCAATGTCGGCAAGGTTTGCGGCGCAGGCGCCTCACGGCCCTTGGCCGGTGCCAATGCCTCAGGCAGGGCGCGTTTCCAACCGGGCTCGATGATCTGCTTGCCGACAGCGCGCAACGCTTCACCGTTGCAATCGAAGTCGGCCTGGGTGCGATCGTATTCATGATTGGGCAGGAACTGCGCCAGATAGCGCGCGCGAATCAGCGTGTAGACCGCACGGTGCTTGCCACTCAGGCGTTCGAGGTTCTTCGCGGCGGCGGTGGGGATGATGCCGTGGTGAGCGCTGACCTTGGCGTCGTTCCACGCACGCGACTTGCGTTGAGGCTCAAGAAACCCATTCAACGCTTCAAGGCTCGGATCGGCCTGACGTAGCGCCGCGAGAATCCCTGGCGCCTCGCTGTGCTGGCTCAGCGGCAGATAACCGCAATCGCTGCGTGGGTAGGTGACGACTTTGTAGGTTTCGTACAGTGCCTGGGCGATGTCGAGGGTTTCCTGCGCGCCGAGGCCGAGCTTCTTCGAGCAGACTTCCTGCAAAGTGCCGAGATCGAAGGGCAGCGGCGCGACTTCGCGCATACGCTCGGTCTTCAACTTGATCACCCGAGCACTGGCGGCGCTGTTGAGTGCGGCGGCGGCTTGTTGTGCCAGCGCCTGATTCAGACAGCGATCCTGATCGTCACAGGCATCCGACGGCGCGCGCCACTGCGCAGTAAACGAGGTGCCGTTGTGCAGCAGTTGCACGTCGATCGCCCAGTACGGCACCGGCACGAAGTCGGCGATGCTGCGGTCGCGATCCACAACCAGCCTTAGCGTCGGCGTCTGCACTCGACCGACCGGTAGCACCCCTTGGTAACCGGATTGCCGGCCGAGGAGGGTGAACAGACGACTCATGTTCATACCGATCAGCCAATCTGCCCGTGAGCGACCCAGTGCCGAGTGATACAGGCTGAATGTCTCGGCGCCGGGCTTCAATGCCGCCAACGCCTTGCGGATTGACGCTTCGTCCAGTGCCGACAACCACAGGCGGCGGATCGGCCCGCGATAGCGGCAGTGCTCGACCAGTTCCCGGGCGATCATTTCGCCCTCACGGTCGGCATCGGTAGCGATGATCAGCTCGCTGGCCTCGCCGAGCAGGCGTTTCACCGCTTTGTACTGGCTGGCGGTGCGCGGCTTGACGGTCATCTTCCATTTGTCCGGAATGATCGGCAGATCCGCCAGGACCCAGCGTTTGTAGCGCGCGTCGTAGGCATCCGGCGGCGCGGTTTCGAGCAAGTGGCCGATGCACCAGGTCACCGTGACGTCCGTTCCCAGCCAGCAGCCATCGCCCCGGCGCCGGGCACCGAGCACGGCCGCAATGTCTTTGGCCTGGGAAGGTTTTTCACAGAGGTACAGCCGCATAACCACCATCGTCGATCAAGGTCGGAACAGGTGCACAGAATGGCCGGACTTGGCGCCAGGGGCAACTTTTATCTGTATGGATATACAGATAAAAAGCATTGCCGCAAGTGACGGGCAATACAGGGACGGCATACGGCTCTATCGAGAAATTGATTAGCGCCGTTGTCTGGGCGTGTGTCAGGTTCCCAGCGTCTCAACAACGCGCGCGACAGGACGGTCTCGCCAGGAGATCGCCGTAGTCTGTCGGACACTGACTACTCTGAAACAAGGACGTACACCATGCCTCAAGCATCCTCCAGCGCCAGCACGGCGTTTACCGCCATCGACACCTTCAGCCACCTCTACGACCGTGGCGGTGACACGCTGGTCAACGGCAAACCCTCGTTCACCGCCGACCAGGCCGCTGACGAAATCCTCCGCAAGGGCCTGTCGTGGGGCGATAAAAACGCTGACGGCAAAATCGACCTCAGCTACAACTTCCTCACCGAGAAACCGGCGAACTACAACGCCAAGCTGGGCAACTTCAGTGAATTCAGCGCCCAGCAAAAGGCGCAAGCCGTGCTGGCCATGCAATCCTGGGCCGACGTCGCCAATGTCACCTTCAGCGAAGGCAAGGGCGGCGATGGCCACATGACCTTCGGCAACTACGATGTCAGCACCGGCGGCGCGGCGTTCGCCTACTTGCCGAGCGGCAGTAGCTATGACGGTCAGTCGTGGTACCTGATCAACAATCAATATCAGGTCAACAAGACCCCCGACACCAACAACTACGGGCGTCAGACCCTGACCCACGAAATTGGTCACACCCTCGGTCTGTCGCACCCGGGCGCCTACAACGCCGGCAACGGCAACCCCACCTACAACGACGCCAAGTACGCCGAAGACACCCGTGGTTACAGCCTGATGAGCTACTGGAGCGAAGCCAACACTGACCAGAACTTCAGCAAGGACGGCAGCGGGGCCTATGCATCGGCACCGCTGCTGGACGACATCGTTGCGGTGCAGAAACTTTACGGCGCTAACTACGAGACCCGTGCCGGCGACACCACCTACGGTTTCGGTTCCAATGCCGGGCGCGATTTCTACAGCGCCACGTCGGCGTCGTCGAAACTGGTGTTCTCGGTGTGGGACGGGGGCGGTGATGACACTCTGAATTTCTCGGGTTTCACCCAGAACCAGAAGATCAACCTCAATGAAGGTTCGTTCTCCGATGTCGGCGGCCTGGTGGGTAACGTTTCCATTGCTTACGGTGTGACCGTCGAGAATGCGGTGGGCGGTTCGGGCAATGACCTGCTGATCGGCAACGCGGCGATCAACCATCTGTTCGGCGGCGCCGGCAACGACATCCTTTACGGCGGTGGCGGCGCGGATGTGCTGTGGGGCGGCGAGGGTGCGGACATCTTCGTGTTCGGCGCGGCAAGCGACTCGACCAACAACCAGCCGGACTGGATCATGGATTTCAAAAGCGGCCTGGACAAGATCGACCTGTCGGGCATTGCCGAGTTTGCTTCGGGTTCCGCTACGCTGAACTTCGTCAGTAATTTCACCGGCCATGCTGGCGATGCGATCCTGACGTACTACGCGCAGAACGGTCAGACCGGGCTGCTGGTCGACCTGACGGGGCAGGGGCAGGTTGATTTTGCCGTGGGTGTGGTGGGGCAGGCGGTGGCGACTGATATTGTTGCGTGATGCCTGAACACGCGGCCCTCACCCTAACCCTCTCCCAGTGGGAGAGGAGACCGATCGGGGAATGCTGAAGACATACGCCGACCTGATAGCACTTTGCTGAATCCATAATCGAAGAAGCACTTTCAGGTCGGTGTAGAACGAAAGACACCTCGGTAGGCTCCTTCTCCCTCCGGGAGAGGGCTTGGGGTGAGGGGCTTCTGGCCGTTCGGCTGCAAAATCGCCCTGACCTGACCCTATGGGCTATACCTGAACCGGTCTCTTTGCCGTATTCAGGAGAAACCCATGAAAAGCTCTGGCCTCAGCCCCGTCATCACCCTCGAACAACTCGCCGGCTGCCTGCTGGTGAAGTTTCACGGCATTCAGGTCGCTGCTTCTTCCCATGTGATGGTCCTCAACGAGGCCAACTATCCGCCGGTGTATTACGTTCCTCGCGAAGACATCGACGAAAAATACTTCGCCCGCACCGACCACACCAGCTACTGCCCGTACAAGGGCGACGCCAACTACTTCAGCCTGCAAGTGCCGGGGCATGAGGGCGCGAACGCGGTGTGGACTTACGAAAATCCGAAAGTGTCGGTCGCGCCGATACGCGATTACGTGGCGTTCTACCCCGATCAAGTGAAGTTCGAGGTGATCAAGGCCGAGGCCTGAACTCACTAAGATCAACAACCTGTGGAGAGGGGATAAATCCCTCTCTCCACAGGGGGGGGTAGGCTCAGTTTTTGTCGAGGTCGATGTTTTTGGTTTCGCGCAGGCAGATCATTCCCACCACCAGGCTCACCCCGGTAATCAGCACCGGGTACCACAGCCCATAGAAGATGTCTCCGGTGTACACCACCAGCGCAAACGACACCGTCGGCAGAAACCCGCCAAACCAGCCGTTACCAATGTGGTACGGCAGCGACATCGAGGTGTAGCGAATCCGCGTCGGGAACAGCTCCACCATCAGCGCCGCCAACGGCCCGTAGCACATGGCCGAAATGATGATCAGCGCGACAATCAACGCCACAATCATCGGCTTGTTGATCTGCTGCATATCCGCCTGTTGCGGGTAGCCGGCCAGGGTAATCGCACCGCGCAGTGCGGCTTCGTCGTAACCGTCGAGTTTGACGTCGCCGACGCTCACTTGCACGGCGCTGCCAGCAGGCGCAGCGGCGCTGGAGTAGGGCAGGCCTTGCTTGACCAGGAAGGTCTTGACCTTATCGCACGGGCTGTCGAATTTGGCCTTGCCCACCGGATCGAACTGGAACGTGCAGGTCGCCGGATCTGCCAACACTGTGATCGGCGCCTGACGGCTGGCCTGATCGATGGCCGGGTTAGCGTAATGCGCCAGCGATTTGAAGATCGGGAAGTACAGCGCCGTCGCCAGCAACAGGCCGAGCATCAGTACGGGTTTACGGCCGACCTTGTCCGACAGCCAGCCAAAAATGATGAAGAACGGCGCGCCGATCACCACGCTGATGATCAGCAGTGTGTTGGCCACCGCCGGATCCATTTTCAGGAACTGGGTGAGGAAGAACAGCACGTAAAACTGCGCGGCGTAGAAGGTCACCGCTTGCCCGGCATTGATGCTGAACAGCGCGATCAGCACGACTTTGAGGTTTTCCCATTTGCCGAACGATTCGCGGATCGGCGCCTTCGAGGTTTTGCCTTCCTCTTTCATTTTCAGATAGGCCGGCGATTCGTGCAGGCTCAGGCGAATCCAGGTGGAAATGCCCAGCAGCACAATCGACAACAGGAACGGAATGCGCCAGCCCCACACTTCAAACTGATCGCCGGTGAAATAGCGGCAACCGAGCACTACCAACAGCGATAGCAGCAGGCCGAGGGTGGCGGTGGATTGAATCCAACTGGTGTGGAAACCGCGTTTGCCGATCGGCGCGTGCTCCGCGACGTAGGTCGCAGCGCCACCGTATTCACCGCCGAGTGCCAGGCCCTGAAGCATGCGCAACACCACCAGAATGATTGGCGCGGCGATGCCGATGCTGGCGTAGGTCGGCAACAGGCCGACGCAGAAGGTCGCGATGCCCATCAGGATGATGGTCGCGAGGAAGGTGTATTTGCGCCCGATCATGTCCCCCAACCGACCGAACACCAGCGCCCCGAATGGCCGCACGACGAACCCCGCGGCGAAAGCCATCAGCGCGAAGATAAACGCCGTGGTGTCGTTGACCCCGGCGAAGAACTGCTTGCTGATGACTGCCGCGAGGGCGCCGTAGAGGAAGAAGTCATACCACTCGAACACCGTCCCCAAGGACGAGGCGAAGATGACTTTCTGCGTGTCGTTACGGGTGCTGGCGCCGCTTGCGGTGTCCAGCGGCTGAGCGTGTTCTGACATATCGGTATCCCTCACAGTGATTGTTTTTGTTGTTCCACTGGTGCTCGATGTCCATGAATCAAACGCATATCCCCTGTAGGAGCTGCCGAAGGCTGCGATCTTTTGATCTTGGTTTTGATTTCAAAAATTTAAAATCAAAAGATCGCAGCCTGCGGCAGCTCCTACAGGGTTTGGGCCAGCTCCGGTTTTGGGGTGCTGCTCCTGGTGTTGGGGTTGAGGATCAGTTGTGCAGCCTTCTCGGCAATCATCAGCGTAGGCGAACAGGTGTTGCCCGAGGTGATGCGCGGCATGATCGAGGCGTCGGCAATGCGCAAACCCGGCACGCCGTGAACGCGAAGTTGCGCGTCGACCACCGCCTCACCGTCATTGCCCATGCGGCACGTGCCGACCGGGTGGAAGATCGTCGTGCCGATCTTCGCCGCCGCTTCCTGCAACTCTTCTTCGCTTTGCAGGCTGGCACCGGGCAGATACTCGACCGGTTTGAACGCTTGCAGGGCGGGGGCACTGACGATGCGGCGGGTCAGGCGAATGGCGTCTGCCGCCACACGTAAATCTTCGGGGTGGCTCAGATAATTGGGTTGAATCAGTGGCCCCTCCGCCGGATCCGCCGAGCGAATCTCGATGCGTCCACGGCTCTGCGGGCGTAAATCACACACTGAAGCAGTGAACGCCGGAAAACTGTGCAACGGCTCGCCAAAGCGCTCCAGTGACAATGGCTGCACGTGATACTCCAGATTCGCCGACGTCTGCTCGGGCCCCGACCGCGCAAACGCTCCCAATTGACTTGGCGCCATCGACAACGGCCCGCTGCGGTCATAGAGATAACGCAGGCCCATGCCCATCTTGCCCCACACGCTGCCTGCGATCTGGTTCAGCGTGCGGGCATTTTCCAGCTTGTAGATCAGGCGTAATTGCAGGTGATCCTGCAGATTGCCGCCCACCCCCGGCAGTTCATGAATCACGCCGATGCCGAGGCGTTCCAGCAGCGGACGCGGGCCAATTCCCGAGCGCTGCAGAATGCTCGGCGAACCGACAGAACCGGCACACAACACAATCTCCTTGCGCGCCTTGAAGCTTTTCACCTGAGCTTCGTGGCGGGCGCTGACCTTCGATGCGCGGCCGCCCTCCAGCAGCACGCGATCCACCTCAACCCCGGTCAGCACCGTCAGATTCGCCCGGTCACGAATCGGCTTCAGAAACGCCTTCGCCGCGTTCCAGCGCACCCCGGCCTTTTGATTGACCTGAAAGTAGCCGCAACCCTCGTTGTCGCCCTGATTGAAGTCTTCGATGCTGGCGATGCCGCTTTGCTCGGCCGCACTGCGAAACGCATCCAGAATCGGCCATGACAAGCGCTGTTGTTCGACGCGCCATTCACCCTTGGCACCGTGAAATTCAGCGGCGCCGGCAAAGTGGTTTTCGCTTTGTTTGAACAGCGGCAGCACATCATTCCAGGCCCAGCCCGGATTGCCTTCGGCCGCCCAGCCGTCATAGTCGCCGGCCTGGCCGCGCATATAGATCATGCCGTTGATGGAAGAACACCCGCCCAGCACCTTGCCGCGCGGATAACTCAGCGCGCGGCCATTGAGGCCCGCTTGTTCTTCAGTCTTGAAGCACCAGTCAGTGCGCGGGTTGCCGATGCAGAACAGGTAACCCACAGGAATGTGAATCCACGCATAGTTGTCGCGTCCGCCGGCTTCGAGCAACAGCACACGCTGGTGCGGATCGGCCGACAGCCGATTGGCCAGCAAGCACCCGGCAGGGCCGGCGCCGACCACGATGTAGTCATATTCATCGAGGGAAGTCTGCATTCCCTGACCTCGCTTTTTGTTTTTATTGTCGGACACTCTAGTTGTTAGCTTTCGTCAAAAGAATGTTAGTTTTTGCGCAGCCGCTGTGCGTTTTTAAACAGCACTCATAGACGATAGCCGACAAGGACCCGCCATGTTCGACTGGAACGACCTGCGGTTTTTTCTCGAACTGCAACGCAGCGGCCGCCTGCTCACCGCCGCCCGCCGACTCAACACCACCCACGCCACCGTCGCCCGCCACATCGAGGCCATTGAAAAAAGCCTCGGCACTGCGTTGTTTGTTCAGCATGCGCAAGGCTATGAGATGACCCCGGCGGGGGAGGCGCTGCTCAAACATGCTGAGGCGATGGAAAACGTTGCGTTGCTGGCACAGGAAGAGATCACCCAATCCACCGCGCCGCTGGGCAAGATTCGTGTCGGCGTCACCGAAGGGCTGGGCATCAAGTTTCTTGCCAGTCGCATGATCGGCTTGTTCGAACGCTATCCGGGACTGGAAGTGGAACTGGTCGCGGTGCCGCGCTTTGTCAGCATTCTCAATCGTGAGGCGGAGATCAGCATTCATCTGGAGCGGCCGGCGGCAGACATGCTGGTGACGCGCAAACTCACGGATTACCGCCTCGCGCTGTATGCCAGTCAGGCCTATCTGGATAAAGCACCGTCGCTGCAAAGCCGTGAAGACCTTGGCCGGCATGCCTGGATCGGGTATGTGGATGATTTGCTGTTCAGTCAGGAGTTGATGTTTCTCAACAGTTTCTGCCGCAATCCTCGCGTGGTGTTCCATAGCACCAGCGTCATCGCCCAGCAGGAGGCAGCGCGGTCGGGGTTGGGCATTGCGGTGCTGCCTTGCTACATGGCCGAGTCCGATCCGGATCTGGTGGCATTGCTACCGGATGAAAGCATCGAGCGCAGTTACTGGATCAGCACCCGGCGCGAGTTGCACAAATCGGTGCGACTGCGAGTGGTCTGGGATTATGTGGTGGGGCTGTGTGAGGCGGAGCAGGGGTTGTTGCTTAACCTTTAAAGTCAAAAGATCGCAGCCTTCGGCAGCTCCTACAGGGGCGGTGTAGGCGCTGCCGAAGGCTGCGATCTTTTGATCCGGGTTGATTTATATATGGATATCCGTATATTCGATTTTCCGCATGTATTGGTGCCGTTCCATGATCACCCCCACCGAAGTCTTCAAAAGCCTCGCCGACGAAACCCGTGTGCGCGCCATCCTGCTGATTGCCGATCAAGGTGAACTCTGTGTTTGCGAGCTGATGTGCGCGCTTGACGACAGCCAGCCGAAGATCAGCCGTCACCTCGCGCAACTGCGCAGCAATGGCCTGCTGCTCGATCGCCGTCAGGGGCAATGGGTCTACTACCGCCTCAATCCGCAGCTGCCCGATTGGGTTCGCGAAGTTCTCCAGGTGACGTCTGGGGCCAACACTGATTGGCTCAAGGACAACGCGGCCCGTCTGCAAAACATGGATGGCCGCCCGGTTCGCGAAGCCGCCTGCTGCTGAGAGAGAAAAACCATGCGAATCCTGTTCATGTGCACGGCCAACAGCTGCCGCAGCATCCTCTCGGAAGCCATGTTCAATCACTTGGCGCCGCCCGGATTTGAGGCGGTCAGTGCCGGCAGTTTTCCCAAAGGCCAGGTGCTGCCGCGCAGCCTGTCGACGCTACAACAGGCCGGCATTGCCATTGATGGTTTGCACAGCAAAGGCAACGACGCTTTCGAAGGCAACCCGCCAGACATCGTCATCACCGTGTGCGACAAAGCCGCCGGCGAGGCCTGCCCGGTGTATTTCGGCCCGGCGCTCAAGGCCCATTGGGGACTGGAAGATCCCTCTGAGGTGGCCGGTGACGAGGCTTCGGTGAATGCCGCTTTCCGCGCGACATTGACCCATATCGGCCAGCGCTGCCAGGCCTTCCTTGATCTGCCCTTTGAAAACCTCAGCCGCGATGAATTGAAAACTGCGCTCGATCGCATCGGCGCGCTTTAAGGAACACTCATGTCAGCCCACCTGCCAAACCTCGATTCCAGCTTGTTCGATAACGCCAAACCGTCGAAGCCCGGCGAGCACAAACCACGCATCCTGTTGCTGTACGGCTCCACGCGCGAGCGCTCATTCAGCCGGTTACTGGTGGAGGAGGCCGCTCGGTTGCTCGAACACTTCGGCGCCGAAACGCGCATCTTCAACCCCTCCGGTCTGCCACTGCCCGACGACGCGCCCGTCGACCACCCCAAGGTTCAGGAACTGCGCGATCTGGTGCTGTGGTCGGAAGGGCAGGTCTGGTGCTCGCCGGAACGTCACGGCGCCATGTCTGCTGTGTTCAAGGCGCAGATCGACTGGGTCCCGCTGGAACTCGGCGCCGTGCGCCCGACACAGGGCAAGACCCTTGCGGTGATGCAGGTCTGCGGCGGGTCGCAGTCGTTCAACGTGGTCAATCAACTGCGCGTGTTGGGCCGCTGGATGCGTATGTTCACCATCCCCAACCAATCTTCGGTGCCCAAGGCCTACATGGAATTCGACGAGGCAGGACGGATGAAACCGTCGCCGTTCTACGACCGTGTGGTCGACGTGATGGAGGAACTGGTGAAGTTCACCGTGTTATTGCGCGATCAGCAGACGCATCTGGTCGACCGCTACTCCGAACGCAAGGAAAGTGCCGAGCAGTTGATGGCAAGGGTCAATCAGCGGTCGATCTGAATGCGAGAAAAAGCCCTGATTCAACTGTTGGCGGTTACGTCGATCAGCGGAATCGGTTCGATCGCCCAGGCACTGCTGTTGCGTCGTTCGGGGCACGGAATGGCGCAGGCCTTGCGCCCGGTAAAGTCGCGGGCGAGCCGTGCTTCATCGATCTGCCAGCCCAGGCGTTCCAGTTCGCGAAGGCGTTTGCGCAAGGCGATCTGCAGCGCATCGGACTTCAACGAAACTTCTTGCTGCCAGGAGTCCGGTACGCGCTCCGGGCGCACGTTGCGCAGCACTGCGTGATCCTGTCGGAAAATCTTCAGATTGCTGGCGACGAAGCGTCCGTCGAGCAAGCGCGAGCGTAGAAACGTGCGCCCCATCATCCACCACGTGCGCGTGCGGTTGGCGTCCACTGGCACATGGGCAGCAACAATGTAGATCCGCCAGCCATTGGGTAATTGCAATTGCAGCGTGGTACAGGGGCCTGACAAATGAAACCCGGGCACGGTTGTCACGCTGACCTGCTCGGTGGCTGATTTGCGCCTGAACAGCCCGGTGCGCTTGGGTCGCTTCATCAACATTCGGGCCTGACCCTGCCACGCATCGCTGTCGACGTCGAACGCTTCGATTTCCGGATGAGCCGGGTCGCCGAAGGTCGAACCATGCACGAAAGGCGCGTGTGCAAAATCCAGCCCGTTCTCGATGACCCGATCCCAACTGGCTTCCCAGTCAAAGTGCCCACTGACCACGCGAACGTTGGCATCATCGAGCCAATCCAGGGCAGGAAGCGGCGGGCGTTCAGCCTCTGGCAAATCGCCTAGAAAGGCCCAAATCCAACCGTAGCGTTCCGCTGTCGGGTACGCATCAACCCGCGCCTTCTCCGGGATCCGCAGAGTGGGCTGAGCGGGAATCTGCACGCACCGGCCGTCTCCGTCGAAGCGCCAGCCGTGGTAGGGGCACTGCACGCTGTCGCCGACCTTGGCCCCGGCCGATAGCGAACCCCCACGGTGCACGCAAATATCGGACAGCAGACGTGCCTTGCCGTGGCTGTCGCGGAAGGCGACAAACGCCTGGCCGAGCAGGCGTATCGGCGCGATCTCTTGGGTCAAATGCGATGAGGGAAGGATGACGTACCAAAGGTTTTTGAGCATGGGTTGCGGTGACCGAAAGGGTAGGGACGGGGCTCTGGACGCTTTGAGCATAGATCCGGCCAAGCAGTTCATTGAATGAACTGCATGCGCTGAGATTCGATCAAGGTTCTGAAGAAAATCGCCATGCGTCGCTTCGGCCTACTGGACGATGTGCCGGGCGAAGGCCTGGACGGAGGGGTGTTTCAGCTCTGGTTTTAATCGCAGGCGAGGATAGTTGGCCCATGCAACTAACTGGCTGAGCCACAGGTCACTCAATTGGCGGAGGTCGATTCAATTCGCACGACCTCGAATATCGAAGACGCTGCCCGTGGCCACTCATCTTGATCGTCGCAACAACCTGTCACTGGACAGCCTGAACTTCTTCCTCGCTGACGTGCGCGACGGGCTCGGGCCCTATCTGGCGATTTACCTGCTGGCGGTTCATCAATGGGACCCGGCCAGCATAGGCCTGGTGATGACCATTGCCGGAATCGCCGCGCTCATCACGCAAACCCCAGCAGGCGCATTGGTCGATAGTACGCGTCGCAAACGGGCGATCATTGTCATTGCGGCGTTGCTGGTGACGGGCAGTTGTCTGCTGCTGCCTTTTGTTACCTCATTCAGTCTGGTGGCGCTGACTCAAGCCCTCAGCGCTGTCGCCGCATCGATTTTTGCTCCTGCCATTTCGGCGATCACTCTGGGCATCACCGGGCCTCGCGCGTTCACCCGCCGCACTGGGCGCAACGAAACGTTCAACCACGCCGGCAACGCCTGTGCGGCGTTGTTGGCAGGCTTGTTTGCCTACCTGTTCGGCCCGGTAGCGGTGTTCTATCTCATGGCGGCGATGGCGCTCGCCAGTGTCATCGCCGTGTCCTTTGTTTCGCCAAAGGCCATCGACCATGATCTGGCGCGGGGCCTGAACCCCGGCGGTGCCGGGCATGGCACACAACCCTCTGGTTTGTCGGTACTCCTCAAGAACAAACCGCTGCTGATGTTTGCCGTGTGCTGCGCGTTGTTCCACTTGGCGAACGCGGCGATGCTGCCGCTGGTGAGCCAGAAACTGGCGCAAGCCAATTTGCAGATGGCCACGCCACTGACCTCCGCCTGCATCGTGGCGGCGCAGTTGGTCATGGTGCCCGTCGCGTTGCTGTGCGGGGCCAAGGCCGATGTCTGGGGGCGCAAGCCGTTGCTGCTCGCAGGCTTCCTGATTTTGCCGTTGCGTGGCGTGCTCTATGTGTGGTCCGACGACCCTTATTGGCTGGTCGCGGTGCAGTTGCTCGACGGTGTGGGCGCGGGGATTTTCGGCGCGCTGTTTCCAGTGGTGGTGAAAGACCTCACGTTGGGCACCGGGCATTTCAACGTCAGCCTGGGCGCACTCTCGACTGCGTTCGGTCTGGGCGCTGCATTGAGTAACGGCCTTGCGGGATTCGTGGTGCAGGCCGCCGGCTACAGTGCCGCGTTCCTGACTCTGGCGGTGGTCGCCGCCGCCGCGTTGATTCTGCTTTGGGTGGCCGTTCCCGAGACGTTGCAGTGTTCAAGTGCCGAAGCAGATACCCGCCAAATGGACGACTCACTCGCGAGAGTGACGAACGGCCGCCAATAATGGAACATCAGATACTGTGTGCCGCAACGCGCCCAAGGTGATCGGCGTCGTCATTGCTCGAAGCAGGTCACGAAGCTTTGCACAGGCTTGAGGCAAGCGCCGTGAACGCGGATGCGTGGACGCCTTGATCGAAACACTGGATGACGACGTCGCCCGATGACACGCACGGTGTGGATCCCCATTGATAGTGCATGTGCCGAGATACTGCGGGCCATGGAGTCGGCACACGCTATTGAAAACGCTTAACGAAACTCATGGAAATGCAGCAGATGACCAGTAGCCATTCAAGCAGCGACATGCCAAAAACCGGCATGCTTCACCACGTTGAAATCAATGTCACGTCCCTGGAAGTATCGCTGCGCTTTTGGCGACCGTTGCTCGAGATGCTCGGCTATGCCGAGCACCAGAACTGGCCTGACGGCCGCAGCTATATCCTCAACGGCACTTACCTGGTTTTTGTTCAGGCAAGCGATCTGCAAAGTGACTTCAACCGCAGAGGCGTCGGCTTGAATCATCTCGCCTTCCACGCCAGCTCTCAGGCGCAAGTCGACGAACTGACGGCATGGGTGCGGGCTCAGGGATTTCGTGTTCTTTATGAGAGCGATCATCCATACGCCGGCGGCCCGCAGCACTACGCGCTTTTCTGTGAAGATCCGGACAAGATCAAAGTCGAAATCGTCGCGCCGGGTTTTCATGCAGGTCAGGGTTGATGTACTGCTGTTGAATGGCTCCTTTGCGCAGGTGTGGGACGGGTTTCTGGCCTGTCGGTTTTAAGATCAAAAGATCGCAGCCTGCGGCAGCTCCTACAGGGCTTCATTTTTTGCGTACGTCAGCCGATTACATTCACACGATTCCACGGATGCATTACATGAAAAAGGCATTGCTCGTTCTGGCCATCACAGGCGTCATCGCCGGGTGTCAGACCGCCCCGGTACAAAGTCCCATGCAACAGAGCTTTGCGAATATCCAATGCATGCTTATTGGCGGGAAGAAAGAAATCACCGCGAACGAGGTGCAATTTGTCCGTAACGCCAGCGACAACGGCAACGTGCGCTGCAAGACCGAACTCGGTGGCTTGTACGAATCCGGTCGCGGTGGCCTGCCACAAGACTTCGGCAAGGCCAGATCGCTGTACGAATCGGTCGCTGCCGTGGATGGCGCCGGTAACGAAAGACTCGCGCGCATGGCCGAGGAAGGCCACGGGCAGCCGCGCAACGACGTGGAAGCGCGACGGCTTTATCAGTTGGCGCTGACCAACACCGACAGCGATAAAAGCAAACTCGCATTGGCCCGATTGATGGAAGAGGGCCGTGGTGGCCCACAGGATCTGTTCGGGGCAATGATGTATTACGTTGAGGCCAGCCAGCATGCCGGCGATGTCTCGTGGCAGGGTATTCAACGGATTCGCGCTCAAGGAGTGGCGCTGACACCTGAACAGACCCAGCGCTACAACGACGTCTGGAGCGACACCAGTCGCAAGAGTCTCAATCGTACGACCATGGACATCGAGATTGCCCTGAAGAAGCAAATCCAGCGCGGCACCGCGAGCAAACCGGTGACGCTGCAAGTGCAAGGCAAACCGGGTTCGAATGTGCCGCACATCGCAGTGCTCGAAAGCTCGGGCAACGCTGACGTCGACCAGGTCGTGCTCAACGCCTTCGGCAAATACCGCATTCCGGCCGAACCGATATTGCCGGCAGGCCAGGATTCATGGTCGTCCGAGCGATCCCTCAAAGTCGGTTTGAACTGAAGCACTGCAGCCACTTGCCGGGACCACGACGCGCGTCCACTCTATGGCATGCCGACAAGGAGCGTCAGCCGACTCTCCGTCGCGACCACAGGGAGCTTGCAGCATGAGCGAAGACAACAAAGTCAAAGGCCCGGCATCCTACTTTCCGTCCATCGAAAAGAAGTACGGCCAGCCCATCGACCACTGGTTGAGTCTGCTCGCCAGCGTCACCGACAAAAAACACATGGAGCTGGTTGCCTGGCTCAAAGATGAGCACGGCATGGGCCACGGCCATGCCAACGCACTGGTCGCGCATCATCTGGCCAAGGACAAAAAATGAGGGCAGGGCAGCCATGAACTTCTCCCATCGGCCAGTGACGGCCGACGATGTCACAACCATCTGCGGTTTTCCGCAGGGTGTTCAAGAGTTGTACTTCATGTTCCCGAAAGCGCAGTACCCGCTGACGGCAGAGCAGATGCACACTGCGATCAGCCAGCGCTTCGACTCCACGGTGTTCCTTGCCAACGGCGAGTTCGTCGGTTTCGCCAATTTCTACCGCGCTGAACACAACGGCATCTGTTGCATCGGCAACGTCATCGTCGCGCCCTATGCGCGAGGCCAAGGCGTCGCCCGATACATCATCGAAACGATGACGGCACTGGCCTTCGAAAAGTACCAGGCCAACGAAGTGCAACTGTCCTGCTTCAACGAAAACACCGCCGGTCTGTTGCTCTACCCGAAACTCGGCTTCGTGCCGTTCGCCATCGAAGAGCGACCGGCGCCGAACGGCGGTCGCTCAGCGCTCATTCACATGACCCGCAGTCGAGGCGCCACCGATGCCGCTGAGCTTCCATAAAATGCACGCCAACGGCGATGACTTCGTCGTGGTCGATGCGCGAAACACCACCAACCCGATCACCAGCGAACTGGCCCGACAGCTGGGTGATCGCCACCGAGGCATCGGTTTCAACCAACTCGCCGTGTTGCTCGATTGCGCGGATGCCGAAGCCCGGCTGCAGTTCTGGAACGCCGACGGTTCGGCGCTCGACGTGTGCGGCAGCGCCACCCGAGGCGCCGCCGACCGACTGATGCGCGAAGCCAGCCGAAAATCGATCACCCTGCGCACCCAACGCGGTGTGCTCCACTGTGAACGCACGCCCAGCGGACTGATCTCGGTCGACATGGGCCAACCGCTGCTCGACTGGGCCGACATTCCCCTGGCCGAGGCATACGACACGCTTGTGCTGCCGCTTCCCGGCGAACCCGCCGCGTGCAGCATGGGTAACCCGCATTGCACCTATTTCGTCGAAGACCTCAACATCCTCGACCTCGCCGCCCTCGGCCCAACCCTCGAAACCCACCCGCTGTTCCCGCACAAAACCAACGTGCACTTCGTCCAAATCATCGACCGCAGCCACATCCGCCTGCGCATCTGGGAACGCAATGGCGCGATTCCGCTCGGCTCCGGCTCCTGCGCTTGCGGCGCCGCAGTAAACGGCATCCGCCGAGGCCTGCTCGACCAAACCGTCATCGTCGAATGCGACGGCGGCCCCGTCACCGTCCACTGGAACGGCACCGACACCGTCACCCTGAGCGGCCCGGTCGAACCGATCTTCTCCGGCACAATCCCCTAACCCCCGAAAGGCCTCATCTACGCCAACCCATTTCCCTATCCCCCGACGAATTCATCTGCTCCAACCCCGACCGCCCCCTGTAGGAGCTGCCGAAGGCTGCGATCTTTTGATCTCCGCTCAACGGCCCCGGAAAACTAGCTAAGCAAGTTAGCTACATGCTAAGTTCACCCCTCAACCACCCCACGCTAAACCCCGGACAACCCCGCATGAAGCCATCGTCACCCCCGCCGAAGACCCCCGCAGCCTGCAAATCGCCACGGACCCCGTCGGCCAGCAGCTCCAGCAAATCGCCATCCTGACGCGCAAAGCCGCGGGCAATCTCGGCACCGCGCTCGGCATCAATCAAACCGACATGGCCGCACTGGAGCATCTGATCACTGACGGCCCCTTGCCGCCAACCGAACTCGCCACGCGACTTTCAGTGACCACCGCCGGCATCACCCAAGTCATCGACCGACTGGAACGCGCCGGGCATGTCGTCCGCGAGCGCCAGCTCGATGACAAGCGGCGGGTGCTGGTGTGCCCGCTGCCCGACTCAGTGGCGCAGGCCTATCGGCACATCGCGCCAATGCTCAATGGCCTGACGACGGTGCTCGGTGCCCTCGAAGGTGAGGATCGTGCCGTGGTCGAGGCATTTCTCGGGCAAGTGATCGAGGTCTACCGCAGCACCTTGCCAGGCAGCACCGAACCCACCCGTGAGGACGCGCAATGAAACCGCAAAAAGTGCTTATAACCGGCGCAAGCATTGCCGGCCCGGCGCTGGCGTATTGGTTGTCCCGGCAGGGCATGGACGTCACCGTGGTCGAGCGGGCGCCGGCGTTTCGCGATGGTGGGCAGACGATCGACGTGCGTGGCGCTGGCCGCGTTGTCGTGCAACGCATGGGCCTGGAGGAGCGGATTCGGGCGAACACCACCCATGAGCAGGGCATCGCGTTTGTTGACCAAGACAATTGCACCAAAGCGTTTATTGCGGTCGACGCGTTCGACGGTGACGGGCCGATCGCCGAGCTGGAGATCCTGCGCGGCGAGCTGGCCAAGCTGTTGATCCAGCACAGTCAGGACCGGGTCCGCTACCGATTCGGCGACAGCATCGCAACTCTTCAAGACGATGGTGAACAGGTGCAGGTGCGCTTCGAGCAGGGTGATGAGCAGGTCTACGATCTGGTCATCGTCGCCGAAGGGATTGGTTCGGCGACGCGCAATCAGGTATTCGGCGACGAAGTCGAGCGTCGTCCGCTGGATCTCTACACCGCTTATTTCACCGTGCCCCGGCAGCCGAGCGACGGCCAGATCATGCGCTGGCACAACATCCCCGGCGGCCGTTGTGTCTGCCTGCGCCCGGACAACCTCGGCACCACGCGGGCCTTTCTGTCTTTTCAGCAAGCGCCGAGCGGCTACGAGAAACTCACGCAGGCCGAACAGAAATCATTGCTCAAACAGATATTTGCCGACGCCGGCTGGGAGACGCCGCGCGTGCTCGCAGCGCTGGAGCAGGCGAGCGATCTTTATCTGGACGCGGTAGGGCAGGTCAAAATGCCCCGCTGGTCCAAAGGGCGCGTCGTGCTGGTGGGGGACGCCGCCTACTGCGCCTCGCCCATCAGCGGCATGGGCACCAGCCTGGGACTTTGCGGCGCCTACGTGCTGGCCGGCGAATTGGGTCGCCACGCTGACCACGTTCAGGCCTTCGCGGCCTACGAAAAACTCATGCGACCTTACGTCGATCAGGCGCAAAGCGTGCCCAAGTTCGCACCCAGACTGGCCTCGCCACATTCGCGCCTTGGCATCGCCCTCGGCCACGCGGTGCTGAGATTGGCCACCGCGCCGGGGTTCAAGCGCTTGTTCGGGAAAATCCTTTCGCCGAAAGCGGATGCCATCGAGCTGCCGAATTATGCCGAGCAACAGCAGGGATAGATTTGGATGTGATTTCCCGAAGCCTTTGCGTCGATTTACCCCGCAGACGTCACTCGCGCAGCCTGCGCTGGGTCACGCGACGTCACCAGCCCGAGGAAGGAAATCACCAGCGCCAGTCCGATGGTTGTGGTGACTTCGGTGCGGTGTTGCGGGGTGAGCATCATCACCGCCAGCGCCGCGCAGATGAACACGATCACCAGCCAGGTCAGCCAGGGAAACAGCCACATGCGGAAGGTCAGCTCGACGTTGCGTTGACGCAACAGCTTGCGCATACGCAACTGCGACACCGCAATCGCCAGGTACACCAGCAACGCAATCGCCCCGGAGCTGGCCAGCAGGAATTCAAACAGCCCGGCGGGCATGATGTAGCTCCACACGGTAATCGCCGCGCCGAGCACCGTGCTGGCGATAACGGCTGCGCGTGGCACGCCTTCCGAAGAGGTCGCCTTCAGCGCTTTCGGCGCATCGCCACGACGGCCCAGCGAGTACAACATGCGCGAGGCAATGTAGATCGAGGAGTTCATGCAACTGGCCACGGCAATCAGCACGACCACATCGACCATGAACTTGGCGTGGGGAATGTTCATGATTTCCAGCGCCCGCTGATACGAACCGACCGAGGCCAGCAACGGGTCATTCCAAGGCACCACGGAAATCACCACGAAAATCGACAGCAGGTAAAACACGCCGATGCGCCAGATTACCGAACGCGTTGCCTTGGCAATGTTGCGCGCCGGGTCATTCGATTCGGCGGCGGCGATGGTCACAGCTTCCGTACCGATGAAACTGAACATGATGGTGATGAAAGCGCCGACAACCGCCGACAGCCCATTAGGAGCAAAGCCACCGTGTTCAGCCATCAAACCGCTCAACCCGCTGACTTCCCGGTCGGGCACCCAGCCCATCAACACAGCAAAACCAACACCAATAAAACCAATGATCGCCACGACCTTGGCCATCGCAAACCAGAACTCGAACTCACCATATTTCGACACGCTGAACAGGTTGGTCACCACCAGCGCAATGATCGACACCAAGGCGAACAGCCAGGCATCGATCTGCGGAAACCATTGGTGCAGCACATGGCCGGCCGCCAGCGCTTCGATCGGAATCACCAGCACCCAGAACCACCAGTAAAGCCAACCGATGGTAAAACCGGCCCAACGCCCGATGGCCTGATCGGCATAGGTGGAAAACGAACCGGTGTCGGGATTGGCCACCGCCATTTCGCCGAGCATGCGCATGACCAGAACGACGAGCAACCCTGAGAAAAGATACGCCAGCAGCACCGCCGGACCGGCCGCTGCGATGGCGTGTCCTGAGCCTACGAACAAACCGGCACCGATGATGCCGGCGATTGACAGCATGGTGACGTGACGAGGCTTGAAGCCCTGCGCCAATTGGCTACTCGAATCCTTGGAGTTCGGGCTAATCATTGTTTTTTTTATTCTCTGCTGATCGACATTTAAGCGGGTTGAAAAGGGGCAGCCGAGCATCGTTGTTGCCTGCCGAATAGCTTGGAAAGATCCCCCTTCAAACGCTGCAGTTCTTATCAAACCGATCATTTCGATGCGGCTATTTTTATGAAAAGACGCGTCACCTTACCCGGCTTTTCTGCTGATTCAGATGCCTGATCACGCCACCATCGTGTCTGATATCGACATGCGGATACCTTGCGGTCTTGTTGGAAACCCGTCAGTCACCGGCAGGCGCGCATCCGCTACAACCGGCGTTCTCAACACCTTTCGTCTATTATCCCGACCACTTTTCAAGCGTTGAGACCTTGCCATGCAAGAGGATTACTGGCCCTTCCATCTCTTCGGGGCGACATTCGCCAGTGAGGCCGAGGCACAGCAATTTGTTTTCGAACAGTGGGAGCCGCAGCCTCTCGAAACAGCATCCGACAGCGAGTACTCGGCATGGGAAGAGCGCAATCCGACGTGGCGGTTATCAGAGGAGCTAGGGTTCCACATGGACTCGGATTTCGTGGAGCTTGCCAATAATCCGGAAGATCTCATCGCGCAGATCCAGAGCCCGTCCGAGAGAGAACGAGTGGCAGCTACAGCGACAGCATTTACCCACCTCATTCTGGTGGGGATGAATGCTATCTGGGGGGATAGACGCTCGGCGTCAACTCAGGTTGAGTCGCCAGTGCGCTCACCAGAAAGCACAGCAACGTTTACCTACCTCGGGAAATTCAACTGAACGCAAAGTTCTACAGCGAAGGAACCAGGGCGGATCCATTTTGCTAGAGCAGTTTGGCGGACAGCTTCCAACCATCAGCCAAGCGGCGTCGGCTGAAACCGGGCCGTCCTTCACGAAGTGTGCACTTCGCCAAAACGGACAACCCGGGTCTGTCGGGTGTGTCAGCAAAAATGCTCTTGGCTTGTTCGGGATTGAAGTGGGCACGAATCGCCGCATCGAGCTCATCCGCCTGCAAATTGGCCGCATAGGAGTCGATAAACAGCACCTGCATCTCCTTGAACGGGGCTTTGTCTCCGATTGCCTGGCGCACGTTCCAACACCGCTTTCCATAGCAAACCCGCAGAAGTGCAGGGCGCCGCATTCCAAGCCGACGCCCCCAAAACCCCTACCGCCCCATACTCCCGTAGGAGCAAAGCTTGCTCGCGAAAACGCCTTCAGCCGCACCAAAAATCCCAACCCAGCCAAAACCCGAAAGCGCCAAGCCAATCCTTGCCGCTGACCACTAAACAGGAAATAACCTTCCTGTTTAAACGAAGCCTCCAGCAACCACCTAAGCCCTACAACGCCTTGCGCCATTGCCTACGACTAAGCCAGAATCCGCTGGCTTGTGCGCCTAGCTCGCGGGTTCTATTGTCTGTCGGTCGCTGGAAAACAGTGATCGGGTTTGGTAGCCCGCCATAACTAGTCGCATCGCACACCGTTTGCAGACCTCTCCAGGTCGCTGCTCAATGGTGGCCATGCGCAGGACACCTTCGGGTGTGCCGGGTCCTAGTTACCGGTCTACCAACCCGCGTATGGCCACCACCTTCGTTTGGTAGCGAATGTGAAGGCTCCTTTTAATTAACTAGGAGTTTCACCGTGTTCAAAGTAACGCCATGAACGAGCCCCATGAAAGACAGGACACCGTTTCCCCCTTACGATAAGGGATAGGCAAACGGTTATGTTTATGACTAACAGCAACGATAAGAATGGGGAGCTTTTGGGCCAGGAGCGGCGGCGCCGCTGGAGCCCAGAGCAAAAGCTGGCCATGGTTCGCGAGAGCCTTGAGCCAGGGCAAGGTGTGTCGGTCGTCGCTCGGCGCAACGGCATCAATGCCAACCAATTATTCCTGTGGCGCAAGCTGTATCAGGACGGCAGCCTGTCGGCGGTCAGCGCGGGCGAAGCCGTGGTGCCGGCCTCCGAGCTGAGCGATGCGCTCAAGCAGATCCGTGAGCTGCAACGGATGCTGGGCAAAAAAACGATGGAAGCGGAAATCCTCAAAGAAGCCGTGGAGATCGCCCGGTCGCGAAAATGGATTGCGCACTCACCCTTGTTGCCGGGGGACGACCAGTGAAACTGGTCAGCGAATGTCTCGGTGTGGCGCGCTCGCAATTAACGGTTCGAATCAAGCAATCGGTATCGCCCAAGACACGGCGAAGCAGGCCTGTGAACGACGCTGAGTTGGTGGCCGAAATCCAGCAACAGGTCAGCGAACTGCCCAGCTATGGCTACCGTCGAGTCTGGGGATTGCTGCGTCGCGTCCGTGAAACCCAGTTGCTACCCGCGATCAACGTGAAGCGGGTTTACCGGGTGATGCGTGATCACAACCTGCTACTTGAACGCCGGATCAAACAACCCGGCGTGCCGCGTCGGCACGAAGGCCGTATTGCGGTGCAAACCAGCGATACGCGTTGGTGCTCGGACGGCTTTGAATTCCGTTGCGAGGACGGCGCTAAACTGAGCGTGACCTTCGCCCTGGACTGCTGTGATCGCGAAGCCATCGGCTGGGTAGCCAGCCCAACCGGGTACAGCGGCGATGACATCCGCGACTTGATGTTGGAAAGCGTGGAGAAGCGCTTCGGTGATCAGCTGCCTGCAACGCCGGTGCAGTGGCTCAGCGATAACGGTTCGGCCTACACCGCCGAACAGACGCGCCTGTTTGCTCGACAGATCGGCTTGCAGCCGGTGACCACACCGGTGCGTAGCCCACAGAGTAATGGCATGGCAGAGAGCTTCGTGAAGACGATCAAGCGTGATTACGTGGCGCACATGCCCAAGCCGGATCGAGAAACGGCGCTGCGTAACTTGGCAATTGCCTTCGAACATTACAACGAGCAGCATCCGCACAGCGCCTTGAACTACCGTTCACCGAGGGAGTTCAGGCGCTTGGCAGTGGCATCAATTTAACGGGGAGTTGGTGTCCGGTTTTGAAGGGGCAAGTCCACGCCAAACCCACCGGACGCCGATCCGATCCCGTACGATCCAACGCTTGAACCCCTAAAGATAAAAGAGGCGACCGACCGCGCCATCAACTTCTATCTCAACCCCGGCTCACTGAAACTCTCAATCCCCTCCCGCAAGACCACAAGGATCTTCCTCGTCGACCCTGCGGTGGACGAAGAAACCCTACTCGTCGAAGCCTGCGAATCATTGGCTGCCGCCAGCGACATGGCGCGCGACATCGGCGACGTCGTCGACCACTCCCAACGCCGAGCCATGCTGATGCTGCATCAGGTGATCATGCTGAGCGAACTCATGGTCAATCGAATACTGGATAGCCGCCGCCTACCCAACTAGCCGACAGACCGTATGAAGGGCCTCACCCCTTCATACACAAATCAGAGTTCCATGTAGGAGCTGCCGAAGGCTGCGATCTTTTGATCTGCTTTTTTACAATCAAAGGCAAGATCAAAAGATCGCAGCCTGCGGCAGCTCCTACAGGATGATCATTTTTTTGCAGTACCCGATGGGTACTTGCTTGGAGTTCCTGATGTCTGAAACCACAACCCATTCAGCGGTTACAGATCCGATATCACCTTACGAATCCTTAGGTTCAAGAAAACTCCACGAAGCCGCCGAGCGCGCCCTCGATCATTACCTTTTGCCGGCGGCCACAAGTACGGCCACGCCTTATAGTCCCAGCAGCATGTTCATGGTCAACCCGCAAACCGACACCGAGTCATTACTGGCAAACGCCTGCGAGTCCCTGGCATCGGCAACGGTGATGCTCGGCGATTTCGCCGGCACACTGGACGGGCCGAACCGCCACACCTTGCAAGGCATCGCTCAAGTGGTGATGTTGGGGGAATTGGCGGTCAACAAGGCGTTGGATAACGTTGAACTTAAGCAGCCAGTTTCAGAGCCCGTCAGCGGAATGAAATAGGCTGAGCAGCCAACGATCTGTGGCGAGGGAGCTTGCTCCCAATGAGGCGCGAATCTCCCTTCGCCACTAAATTAGCGAATCAAACGAGACCCACGTATTTTCCGAAATTAATCCGTCGCCAACGACAGCAAAACCCTCGGTTCGGCCAGTGAAATGCTCATCAACTTTGCCCCGAGTCCGACATGTCTCACCGCAAGGCTGCGCTCGGCATTGCGCAGAACGTGATGCTCGGCGAACTCGCAGTAAATCAAGCGTTGGACAGCGTAAAAATCGCCCTCTGACCACCCACCGCAACGAGGCGAAACCCTCGTCACTAAACGCGGTCTGAACAACGCTGGCACAGGGCCACGGCTTGTGCCACGCAGTCTCGACTGTCACCCTTCGCGCCGTTCTTCAAGGATCAGAACAAGGAATCAAGGATTGAGTGGTTACGTCCCCAACCCACCAAAAAACCATCGCTACGCAGAAGCCAAACCCGTCGATATTCATGCCCAGCGTTGGGCTGAGTATGAGAAGCACGGGAAAGAGCCTGCGTCGGCGCGTGAAAAAATCGGCATTGCCTTGCGTATCGGAGTGTTCTTCGACGGTACCGGCAATAACGCTAGTAATGCTGCTGCGGGCTTGCTGTGCGGCGCCCATCATCCAATTGCCGCCGAAGACATTGATGCCAGTTGCAAGCCGTTCATGAAAAATCCGGACAGCAGCTATGGCAACGACACCAGCAATGTGCAAAAACTTAGTGACTTGTACTACGCGCCTCAAAATGCCGAAGGCGATAGCTCGCATAAGCAAGCGTTCCGTATGGTCTATATCCAAGGTATCGGTACCCGCTCAGGCGAAGAGGACAGCACTCTCGGGGCTGGTACAGGCCGAGGCGAAACGGGCGTTGCGGGTCGTGTTCAGTTCTCATTTTCAGAGATCAAACTGCGCATCGAAGGCGTGTTAGCGAACATTCCCAATAGTGAAATCACCTCTCTGACTTTCGATACGTTTGGCTTCAGTCGTGGAGCTGCTGCCGCCCGACATTTTGCCAATGAAATTGCCCGTGGAAAGCAGGGGCCGCTCGGGGAGGTTTTGCGGAGCAGCGCGAGAGGGTTCAGCTCAACCTTCAATGATCAATATAAAAGCAGCATCAATATGGGCTTTATTGGTCTGTTCGACACCGTGCCCTCAATTGCTGGCTGGTCCAATCTGGGCAACATCAAAAGCTCCATCGCGACGGGCATCAAGCTGTACTTGGATCGACGATTTTTTTCCGACGTTGTTCAACTGACAGCCCGCGATGAATGTCGAGCCAACTTCGCTCTGAGTCGTGTTAAACCCGATCATCTGGAAATCACCTTGCCGGGTGTTCACTCTGATCTGGGTGGTGGTTACCTCCAAGAAGCGCAAGAAAACGTGCTTATCAGCCCGATGCAAACACTTGATGTTTCGCAATTCACTGATGTATCTGCTACCTCGATTTACCGTGACGCTGCGATAGTCAAAGATCAATGGCTTGCGAAAGGTTGGCCTTCAGAAATGCTGGAAATCGTCACGCCTGATGCGACTCCTTTACCAAATAGCCAGCCCAATGGGATCAGCCCACGCATGAAGCGCGTGTACGCTGCGGTCCAGCTCAAACGCCCTGTAAGCGGCATGCTGTCCAGGGTTTATCTGCGAGTAATGCACCAATTGGCAAAAGAGAAGGGCGTTCGGTTTAAAGACATCCCAGACACTCCAGACCTGGCTATCCCCTCAGAACTACAAGCGCTGTGTGATCGGTTCTTGGCCAAGGACTACAACGTCACTTCTGAGGAAGAACAGCTTCTGAAACTGAAGTACATTCACACCTCTGCAAACTGGAACCACCCTCTTGGGCGCAGAGATGGTAGCGGTATAAGAGCTGTCTACATCAACGCTCCTACGGCAGACTCGATTCGCGTGCAACATCCTCACGTACCTGATTGGACGCTTTGGTAATGAAATTAATTGTGACCCTGCTATGCGTGTTGTTCTTGACTGGCTGCCAATCTGCTGACCCATTCTCCGGAACGAATGACCCCAAGTCCGAATGGTGGGAACTGGCCTTCGTCGAACCGGATTACATGCAGGTTTGGGTAGAGGACAGTTCCGTCCAAGACATCACCGGTAGGGTCTACTACCGAGCAAATGGTGGCTCTGCGGCGGGTGGTGAGCCTGAAGACGGCACCGAGTCAGCGCGCGGTTGGTCAATCGTGGACGGCAGTGGTAAACAAGTGGTGGGCGCCGGTCTTCCCGTCCGAATCTATGTCCGGTGGCAGTCAATCGTTGAAAAGAAAACCTGGCAAGCCTGGGTGGATATTCCTGAGCAAGCAAGGCAACTGATGGCGTCATCCATCCACAAACGATGCCCGGAAACTCCTGATCAAGAAGCGCGATTTATGGCGTCGGTCTACTTGGGGCTCGCTCCCGGCGGAGTCGTGCAGGCTTGGGTCAAGGACTCTTGCCATAAAGCGATCAAAGTGGCTCGGGCACAGGCTGAGATCGAACCACTGGGGCCGAGTCAGGGCAAGAATGGAGGGCGCTACGCCTATCCCGTCAGTGAGAAATCCAAACGGTATATCGAGAAGTGGGGCATTCCTTACGGGAGTTGGTAAGCCGTCCTGCAATAAAGGAAAAAGCGAGGTGGCAGGATTTAATCGTGGTCTGGCGCCGATTTCTCCCCGGGACCTGTGCGGCTGGATCACTAACGGTTTGTAGGAAAACACCACGAAGGAGGCGGGCGCTTTCCGCGCGTAAACGTAACGCTTAAAGCACGTTTAAATTACACGAACTGTTACTCCATAAAGGCTACGTCAGCTTGCGCCGTTGCCTACGCCTACTACAGAATCCGCCGGCATACGCCGCTATGGGGCGGGCTATATCGTTTCCCGGTCACTGCAAAACAGTGATCGGGTTTGGTAGCCCGCTTTGATACGTTCGTATTGCGCCACCCTATGTCGTCATTCTATTTGGCGGCGTTTTTTTGGTGGACATGCGTGGGGCTCATTCGTGAGCGCCGGGTTTCGTATCGACCGGTCTACCAACCCGCGCATGGCCGCCACCCATCGTTTGGTAGCGAGGGTGAGGGCTCCTATTTATTTCGATACGAGACTTCATCTATGTTCAAAGTAACGCCCAACCCACCGGACGCCGATCCGATCCCGTACGACCCAACGCTTGAACCCCAAAAGATAAAAGAGGCGACCGACCGCGCCATCAACTTCTATCTCAATCCTGGCTCACTGAAACTCTCAATCCCCTCCCGCAAGTCCAGCAAGATCTTCCTCGTCGATCCCTCCGTGGACGAAGAAACCTTGCTCGTCGAAGCCTGCGAATCATTGGCAGCCGCCAGCGACATGGCGCGCGACATCGGCGACGTCGTCGACCACTCCCAACGCCGAGCCATGCTGATGCTGCATCAGGTGATCATGCTGAGCGAACTCATGGTCAATCGAATACTGGATAGCCGCCGCCTACCCAACTAACCGACAGACCGTATGAAGGGCCCCACCCCTTCATACACAAATCAGAGTTCCATGTAGGAGCTGCCGAAGGCTGCGATCTTTTGATCTTGTTTTTTCACAATCAAGATCAAAAGATCGCAGCCTGCGGCAGCTCCTACAGGATGATCATTTTTTTGCAGTACCCGATGGGTACTTGCTTGGAGTTCCTGATGTCTGAACCCACAACCCATTCAGCGGTTACAGATCCGATATCGCCTTATGAATCATTAGGTTCAAGAAAACTCCACGAAGCCGCTGAACGCGCCCTCGATCATTACCTTTTGCCGACGGCCACGAATACGGCCACGCCCTACAGCCCCAGCAGCATGTTCATGGTCAACCCGCAAACCGACACCGAGTCATTACTGGCAAACGCCTGCGAGTCCCTGGCATCGGCAACGGTGATGCTCGGCGATTTCGCCGGAACGCTGGACGGGCCACACCGCCACACATTGCAAGGCATCGCTCAAGTGGTGATGTTGGGTGAATTGGCGGTTAACAAGGCGTTGGATAACGTCGAACTGAAGCAGCCAGTTTCAGAGCCCGTCACCGGAATGAAATAGGCTGGGCGAGCAACAATCTGTGGCGAGGGAGCTTGCTCTTGATCAGGCGCGAACCTTCCTTAGCCACAAAACCAGCGAATCAAAAGAGACCGACTTATTTTCTGAAAATAAATCCGTCCCCCTTTCAGGAGACTGCTTTGAAAATTGAAAGAATTGCACGCTTTGATGATGTTGACCCATATTTGGGGTATGAGTACCGCGGGTTCAACTATGTGATTCGGAGTGAAATGAATGAGCTTCATATTAGGACTTACGATGATGAACTCGGTAAAGCAACGATAGTATGGCCGACTTCTATGCCTGCAAGTCGCTGTCTCAGAATGCTCGTTGAGTTTTTACAAGTTGAGCTGAGTGTGTCCTCGATCTTTCTATACAACAGCGAGGCGGGGAACTATGCAGAGATAGATCTGCATAGCTTAATATTCAAAAAGGGAGTGTCATAAATTTTGTGTTCGGGCATAACATGCTGCAGAGGTGCATGTATGCCAACCAAAAAGAAACCGGCCCGTGAGGCCAAGCGTGACCTTCCGTCCATTCCAAAAGAGCTGATCGACCAGTTCCTCAGCGAGACGATGAGTGCCGAAGCGATTCAGGATGCCGCGATGGCGTTCAAAAAGGCGCTTATCGAAAGAGCCCTTGGTGCCGAGTTGGGACTTCACCTTGGCTATCCTCAGGGCGCGGAGCGCCCTGAGGATTCGAGTAACCAGCGTAACGGCAAGAGCGGCAAAACCGTGCTGACCGATGACGGCCCGTTGCGTCTGGATATTCCCAGAGACCGTGACGGCAGCTTTTCTCCGATTTTGATCCCCAAACACGAGCGGCGTTTTACAGGCTTTGATGACAAGATCATTGCCATGTATGCCCGCGGCATGAGCGTTCGTGAGATTCGTGCATTTCTCTCGGAACAGTACGCAACAGATGTCTCCCATGACTTCATCAGCACCGTTACCGACGCTGTTCTGGAGGAAGTCAGTACGTGGCAACAACGGCCCCTCGAGCCCATGTACCCGGTCATTTTCTTTGATGCGCTGCGGGTTAAAATCCGTGATGAAGGCGTGGTTCGCAACAAAGCGATTTACCTGGCTCTGGGCGTACTTCCGGACGGCACCCGCGACATTCTGGGCATCTGGATTGAGAACACAGAGGGCGCCAAGTTCTGGATGAAAGTCTTCAACGACCTTAAAACCCGAGGTGTCGAAGATGTCCTGATTGCGGTAACGGATGGTCTCAAAGGCATGCCTGAAGCCTTGAGTGCAGTGTTTCCTCAGACAGCGTTGCAGACATGCATCGTTCACCTGATCCGCAACAGCCTTGATTACGCGGCATGGGACAAGCGTCGCGAACTGGCCAAGGCCCTGAAACCGATTTATCAAGCACTCAACGCCGAAGTCGCCGAGCAAGCTCTGGATGCCTTCGAATCGGGGCCTTGGGGCAAGCAATATCCAACGGTGGTTGCAGCCTGGCGACGCGCTTGGGATCGAGTTATCCCGTTCTTTGTGTTCCCGCCAGCCATACGAAAGGTGATCTACACCACCAATGCCATCGAGAGTATCAACTCGCAGCTGCGCAAGATCATCAAGACAAGAGGTCACTTTCCAACCGACGAAGCCGCGACGAAACTGATCTGGCTGGCACTGCAAAACATCACCGCCAACTGGGGAAGCGCCGCCCATGACTGGAAAAACGCTATGAATCAATTTGCGGTTTTGTACGGGGACCGATTCATCAGGTCTAACTGGTGAAATGAAGGCCTGCCTGACGGCAGGCCATTAACGGCCCGCACACAAAAAATCTGACACTCTCTTCAAAAAATAAATCTGTCACGTTGCGAATCATTCGAATAGCCAAAACGCATTTCATCAGTCAACCCACATTCAAGAAAGCAGCCCCACCCCCTAGTCGTTCAAAGCCATCAGCCTATGACGATGTCAAACCCTGCCTCGGCCAACACCTCACCATTAACCATCACCCGAACCCCATGCCGCCCAACATGATGCTTGCGCGTAGTGAAGTCCTTAATCTGCTGACTCCGCCGGACCACCTCACTCCCAAACCCCGCCAACGCCACCGTCTTCAACTTAAAAACCTTCCTCGAAACCCCGCCATTCGCCTTCACATAGTCAATCGCATAATCAATCACCAACCGCTGCTCATGCGCCACGGTGGACTTCACCGTAAACGACAACGTAATCGTCTCACCCAACTGCACCACCGCCGGTTCAACCCGCACATCCAGCAACTCAACCTCAGCCTTCGCCCCCGCGCCAATCACCGTCAGCGCGCGCACGTCCCCCTGTTTGATCAAACTCCGCAACGCATGCTTGGCAATCCACGCGGTGTGTTTGTTCTCCAGCGACCAACCCTCAATCACATCCAGCACCCATTCCGGGTGCTCTTTGGTGACGTCATTCAGGTGATTCGCCACGGACTTGCGCACGTAGAGGCTGTCGTCGGCCTTCAATCGATCCAATATTCCGGCGGCCAACTGAGGATTGGCTTGCACCGCTTCCAGCCGAAACGACCAAGGCAGGCGAGGGCGGCTGCCTTCGCTGGCGAGGCGGCGGACGTGGTGGTTTTCGTCTTGTGCCCAGTCGTGCATCAATTCAAGCGAGCGTTCCAGGTCGCTGCGCAGAAAGTGGCGGATGGCGAATTCGGATGAGCCGAACGTCGTGAAGTATTTCAGGGCTTCCATGGAGGTATCGAATGCGTGCCCGCCGTAGCTCGCGACGTAGTGCGGCAGGCACATGCTGACGAATCCACTGTTGAGCCGTGGTGCTAGCTGAAAAAGCACGTCGAGTGAATCTTCGTAACCCAGCGGCAGCACGGCATGCAGGCTTTCGCTGACACGCGCCATGCGTTGCATCACTGATAACTCAGCAAGTCCGTCCTGAGCATGTTTGAGAAACGCCTTGGCCTTGAACGCGGGATACACGGCGCTCATTTCGTCAGCGATATGTCGCAGGCGTTCGGCGTTGAAGATTTCCTTTAACGCCGGGGCGGCGGTGTCGGTGGTGCTCACGGTCAGTTCATCGGCGTGCTGACGAACGCTTCGAGCGTTTCGGCGTAGGCGGTGTATTGCGCGATATGGGGGTAGCGCCGGGTGTCGATCTGGTCGGGGACGACGAGGTCGGTGAAGCTCCACGCGACGGCGAGGCTGATGCCGGCCTGGGTCAGGGTGCCGTCGGTGGGCAGGCCGTTTTGCTCGAGTTCTTGTTCGAGGGCGGTAAACGCGGCGGCGAGTTGGCCTTCGACGCGTTCGACCCACGGTTGGTATTGGATATCGGCCGGGCGCAGGTTGCGTTCGTAATAAAGCTGCACGGCTTTTTCGCAGGCGGCGAGGCTGAGGCCGATCAGGCGCAGGGCGTGGGCGCGTTGGCGCAATTCTTTCGGCAGCAGGCTTTTGCCTGAACTGGCTTCGAGGTAGTCGAGGATCAGCGTCGAGTCCATGAGCACCACGCCGTCATCGAGGATCAGCGTAGGCGCTTTGACCACCGGGTTGATCTGCTGGAATTGCTCGAAGTGGCGGAACACCGAGACTGACTCGTGTTCGAGGTCAATCCCCAGGCGTTTGGCGGAGATCGCTACGCGGCGCACGTAAGGGGAGTCGAGCATGCCGATCAATTTCATGACGCGTTCCTTCAAGTCAATCCGATGGGAAGGCATAACCTAGCCGAGCTTGAGGAAAATGTCAGTCGTCGAATCCGGCTTGTTCGTGAATCTCATCGACATTCAGTTCAAGGCGATAGGCTACTGCCACGAACAACGCCTGACACAGGCACAGCGTTGCGCTCAGCGAACGAAAGGCGAGGGCGCTGCCTTCGTTGACCAGCAACACGCTGTTGGCGTGTTTTGCCAGGGGCGAGAGGTGGCTGTCGGTGAGGATTAGCGTGTTGGCCCGTTGCTGGCGGGCGTAGCGCAGGCAGTGTTGGGTTTCCTTGGCGTAGGGGGTGAAGCTGATGGCGATGACCAGGTCGTTGGCGCGCACGCTGCGCATCTGCTCGCGATAGCTGCCGCCGAGCCCGGAAACCAGTTGAATGCGCTTGTGAGTGTGTTGCAAGTTGTAAACGAGGTAGTCGGCTACGGCGAAGGAACGGCGTACGCCGACGACGTAGATGTTGTCGGCGTTGGCGATGAGGTCGACGGCTGTTTCGAACGCAACATCGTCGAGTTCACGGCCCAGGCGTTCGATGCCGGAGCGGGTGGCGTCAATGCATTCGCGGGCGAGGTCGCCGTCGCTGGCTTTCTGCGACTGGTTGGCGATCATGCTGCGGATGCGTTGTTGGTAGTTCTGCACGGGCGAGGCTTTGTGGGTGTAGGCGCTGCGAAACAGCGCCTGCATTTCGCTGAAGCCGCTAAAACCAAAGCGTTGCGAGAAGCGCACGATGGCGGACGGGTGGACCTCGCACTCTCGGGCGATGTCGCTGATGCGATCGACCATGATCCTGTCGCTCTGCTGGCTCATGTAGCTGGCGATGCGTTTGAGCTGGCGTGGCAGGGCTTCGTATTCTTCGGTGATCAGTTGCAGTAAGCGCTCGGCGTTGATCGGGGGGCTGGCGAGCGGCTGCGCTTCATTGGCCGGCAGATCGGGGCGGGGCATAAGTCATCCTTCGGGCTGATCGATCATCCTGTGGCGAGGGAGCAATCTGGCTCGCCACAGGAGGGTTGCGGTGTGGCTGATATTAGGAGGGCTTTTGCGGGTCTGCTTGGCTGAAACGATGCACTGGCGCATGAAAATGCGGCGATCCGAGATTGCTCTGTTAGCCGTTTGTCTTCTATATACAGCCGCTCGACTGAATTTCTTGCTATAAACGCACTCCGATGACCGCTATGAAGCCTGTGTCAGAGCAGTTTCCGGGCTTTGTTGGACAGATTCCCTGTATTTACAGTTGCTGAGGCCTCAAACGGGCCTTAGACTGCCGCCCCTCGTAAATTGAGTGCCGGGTGGCGTTTGCAATAAACGATGCCTTTTCGTCGACCGGACACGGTTCGTCGAAACGCTCCCTAATTCGCCTTAATGCACGTTTTTTTATAGAGATATCAATGACAAAGGACAAGTTGCTGGCCATGCCGGCAGATGACTACATGAATGCCGAGCAGCACGCTTTCTTCACTGAGCTGTTGCAGAACATGAAAGTCGAAACCCACGAGCGCATTGAGCAAAACCGCATCGCCATCGAAAGCCTGGACACCCCGGCTGACCCGGCGGACGCGGCTTCGGTTGAAGAAGAGCGCACCTGGCTGGTGAACGCGATCGATCGCGACCAGCGCATGCTGCCGCAATTGGAACAAGCCCTTGAGCGCATCAAGGAAGACAGCTTTGGCTGGTGCGACGACAGCGGCGAGGCCATTGGCCTGAAGCGCCTGCTGATCAGCCCGACCACCAAGTACTGCATCGAAGCTCAAGAGCGTCACGAGCAGATCGATAAGCACCAGCGTCAGGCCTGATTCTGTGGGGTGACCCTTTGAATGGGGGCACCTGGAAAAGATCGCAGCCTTCGGCAGCTCCACTTGGGGTTGTTGGGGCTGCGATCTTTGTTTTTGCTCGTCTGTGATATTTCCACGCGGTTCATTGACCTGCTGCAGACCCCACGACTAACGGACCATGGATAATGGCGTTGTAGTGGCGTTGTAGTGGCGTTTAATGCAGTCACAACAATGAGAACAAGCGTGGGGTGTTGAAATGACGAGAGATGGATCTCTGGTTGGGGCTCTGCCTGCACCAGTGCTTTTGCCGAAAAACCGCTGGATCGCTCCGACCCTGCAAAGCATCGCCCTGATGCTGTTGTTGGCCGGCATGACGCTGGGTGAGTGGTCGCTTTACGTTGGTATGCCGTTGGCGGTGCTGATTATCTGGCTGCCGCGCCTGCGCGCCCGAGCCGTCCCCGCTGTACCGCCTGCCGACACTGGCAGCGCTATTTCCGATCTGACCCGCGACCTTTCCTACACCACCAGCCACAACGCGTTGTCGGCGGCGGGTGTGGCGTTTTCGGTCAAGGAACTGGCAAGCAAGCTCGAATCGCAACTGGATGCGGCGGCGCGAATTGTCAGTAATGCCGAGGTGATGATCGCCACCGAACACGCCACTTCACAGCTCAGCCGTGAAGCGCTGGAGGCCGCGAGTGAAGCGCATCACAGCAGTGCGGCGGGGCGTACGGAACTGGTTGATTCGATTTCGCGCATGCATCAACTCAGTCAGCGCGCCAATACCAGCCGCGAGTTGATCGAGGCGTTGAGCGTGCGCAGCGACGACATTCAGCGCGTGACGCTGGTGATTCAGTCGATTGCCAGCCAGACCAATCTGTTGGCCTTGAACGCAGCGATCGAAGCGGCGCGGGCTGGCGAACATGGTCGCGGTTTTGCCGTGGTCGCGGATGAGGTGCGCGGGCTGGCGGCGCGCACGGCGTCGGCGACCGGTGAAGTCGGTGAGATGGTTGCCGATATTCAGCAACGCACCGCGCAGGTGGTGGAGCAGATTCGTGAGCTGTCCAGCGATCTGCACACAGGCGTCGAGCAGGTCGAGCTCACCGGTCAGCATCTGCAGAACATCGCGCGACTGGCTGCCGGGGTGGAAGGTCAGGTCGGCGAGATTGCCCGAGGCGCGGAGACCAACCGCGAGCAACTCGACAGTCTGTTCAAAGCCATCGAGCAAATGCGCAGCGATCTGGCGATCAGCGACCAGCAAACCCGACGCCTCGCCGAAGCGGCGGTGCAGATGGAAGGGCAGGCCGAGACGATCAGCGAGCGACTGGCCGAAGTCGGGCTGGATGACTATCACCAGCGCATCTACGACCTGGCGCGCGATGGGGCGAGCCAGATTGCGGCGCGCTTCGAGGCGGATGTCGAGCAGGGGCGGATCAGCCTGGAAGATCTGTTCGATCGCCAGTATCAGGCGATCGCGAATACCCAGCCGCCCAAATATCAAACCCGGTTCGACCGTTACACCGACCAGGTGCTGCCGGCGATTCAGGAGCCTCTGCTGCCGCGTCACGAAGGCTTGGTTTTTGCCATTGCCTGCACGCAGCAGGGTTATGTGCCGACGCACAATCAGGCGTTTAGTCAGCCGCTGACCGGTGATGTGCAGGTCGATGCGGTCAACAATCGCACCAAACGCAAGTTTGCCGATCGCACGGGCATTCGCTGTGGCAGCCACCAAAAACCGGTGTTGTTGCAGACCTACACCCGCGACACCGGCGAGCTGATGCATGACCTCTCGGTGCCAATCATGATCAAGGGCCGGCATTGGGGTGGTTTGCGTCTGGGCTATAAACCTGAACGTGCGCGCTGATCGATTGTTACTTCAGATGCAATGAATCTGTGCATGGGGGTTGCTGTTTCCTCTCGAAAGAAAGCATTAATCTGGCCACTTAGTTAGGTTGCTAATGATTTCGAGAGGTCCGCATGCAATGCAGAGTCGATGTTGCCGTGATGATCGGCAGCGGTGTGCCTGCCGGTTTAAGGGCGATGGGGCAAAGCGTTTGCTGGGTAGTGTTGCTCAATGGTGAGCGACGCGGCACCGCGTTTGCCAGTCGTGACGAGGCAGAGGAGTGCAAGGCTGCATGGCTCGCGCAGTTGAAAGCCGAGCCTTGGGACAGCCTGCACTGATAAGGGTTACTTGCCGTCGTGCAGGCGCACGTTGAGTTCGTCGAAGACGATTGCTCTGTCGTCGTCTTTGCCAATCCACTCTTCAAGCGTTTGTTTTTGACTCGCCGACCAGAAGGGCGCATCGACTAATTTGGTGTCAGGACTCAGTGGATGCGCTTCGATGAAGTCGTCGATAGCCTTGTTGTCCGAAGGCAGACCCAATTGATCGAACAGGGTTTTCAAGTTGTAAGCTTCCAGATCCATCGTGTGCTCCTATTACGTGCGCCGGAATGGCGCTGTCGATCATTCTCTTTATCTGAGGCAGTCGCTGGCCAGGAGTTCGATCTGCAACTCTAATGAGCGGGCGAGGGCGCAGGCCTGGTTGTGATCTTTGCGGAAACCTCTTACGCGTCCGGTGGATGTTTCCTGGATATGAAAGAACGCTGTCCCGGCCGGAATCACCTTGAATTTGGGGGGCTGGACGTTCAACGCGGGCACCGGCAGCTCGTTTACGTTGCTGATATGCAGGATAAACGGCGAATTGCTCGAGGCGACAGGGTGTGAGGCAAAGTGAGTCAACGTGCACATGTGAAGTCCTTTTCATCGGTCGGCTGATATTTACAAGCCGTTTCGGGTAGTCGTAACGAGCATTGCTGCTCTAGAATCGCCAGTACCTGTTGACGACAGTGCTTATCTAAAGCAATTTTTCACGGGCGATATGTCGGAAAAGTGCTTTTTTTAGTGAGAATTTTCCCTAAAGTTTGTAGTCAGTATTCTCTGGCCGCCAGCAAGGATTTTTCCTTCAAGGTTTGGCGACATCGGCACGAGTTTCGCGAGTGACATTCCAGTAGTCTTACGCGCCTCGCGATCGATTGAGCACTCTGCTCACTTCGGGCTTTTATTTGAGTCATTTGGCAGCACCGTCGGCCTTGCCGTTATTTTTGCCGTGCGCGTTTTCCGTGGACGGTTTTTCCACATGTGGGGATGTTTCTTTGGCAGTCAGTAACCTCGATATGCATGCTTTGTTCGTGCTGGGTGATTTGCGTGCAAAGCTGGTCAAGTTGTTCCAGTCGCGTTTTGTTTACATCACCGAGCAAAACGCCGAAGGCATTTACGTTGCCGAAATCGACACCGAAAGCGCTTTGGTGGTCGATGACAAACCGGGGCTCAAGCTCAAGGTTGGCGATCATTTCAGTGCGTCGGTCTTGCCTAGCCGTGAAGGCGGCAAGATGGACATCCGTTTTCGCGAAATCAAAATGACGGTTTATGGCATCGGCGATTACGCCTTCGTCGAAACCGCCGATGGCCACGCGATTCTGTTCAAGGAAGGCCATAGCGTGGTGACCGTGTTCGCCGCCCATGCGCAACTGCAGGAAGGCCTGACCAAAACCCTGAAAGCCGTCACCGCCAAAGCCGCCAAGTGGCGCAAGGGCGAACTGGTGACGTTCAAGGCCAGCGAGTGAGCCGCGCAGATTTCCATTCGCAGAACCTCGACACGGCGCGCGATGAGGCTCGGCGCTTGTTCGCGGCGAAGGCCGAAATGCAAGGCACGTGGCTGAACTGGGTGGCAGCGCAGCTCTATACGTTGCGCCCCGCGGAATACGCCAGCATGGTCAGAAGAGAGCTGCAAAGCTTGCAGGAAAAGTCTGATTCATAACCTCTTCCGGGCTCGGCCCCGGAAAAAGCAGGAACCTCGGCTACAGTCAGTTGACTGAGTATTCAGAGGCTTGCGGTCTTCTGTCAGGCCATCCTGCTATTGCTGTGAACAGCATGAGGTGCAATGCATGAACGGATTTCGACGGTTGTTGGCCGCGAGCGTGGCCACATTCGGCTTGCTGACGTCGGCGCAGTCGGTGATGGCGGCAGAGGCGCCGATCCATTTTGCCGACCTGAACTGGGAAAGCGGCAGTCTGATCACGGATGTCCTGCGGATCATCGTCGAGAAGGGCTACGGACTGCCGACCGACACGCTACCCGGTACCACCATCACCCTGGAAACGGCACTGGCCAACAATGACATTCAGGTGATTGGCGAGGAGTGGGCCGGGCGCAGTCCGGTGTGGGTCAAGGCTGAGGCCGAAGGCAAAGTCGTCAGCCTGGGCGACACGGTCAAGGGCGCGACTGAAGGTTGGTGGGTGCCGGAATACGTGATCAAGGGTGACCCGGCCAAAGGCATCAAGCCATTGGCGCCGGATTTGCGCAGTGTCAGTGATCTGAAAAAGTACAAGGACGTGTTCAAGGACCCGGAAGCCCCGAGCAAGGGGCGTTTCCTCAATAGCCCGATTGGCTGGACGTCGGAAGTGGTCAATAAACAGAAGCTGACCGCTTATGGGCTGCAGGATGACTACACCAATTTCCGCAGTGGCTCGGGTGCGGCGCTGGATGCCGAGATCAGTTCCTCGATTCGTCGCGGCAAACCGGTGCTGTTTTACTACTGGTCACCGACGCCGCTGCTCGGCAAATTCAAACTGGTGCAACTGGAAGAGCCGCCGTTTGATGCTGAGGCGTGGAAGACCCTGACCGACGCTGATAATCCCAATCCGAAACCAACGCGTTCGCTGGCCTCCAAGCTGTCGATTGGCGTGTCGACGCCGTTTCAAAAGCAATATCCGCAGATTACCGAGTTCTTCAGCAAGGTCGATTTTCCGATCGAGCCGTTGAACAAGGCGCTGGCCGAGATGAGCGAGAAACACACCGCGCCACGCGATGCGGCGGTGGCATTCATGAAGGCACACCCGGACGTGTGGCAGGCGTGGTTGCCGAAGGATGTGGCGGAAAAAGTATCCGCCAACCTCTAATCGCACCGCTTATGTAGGAGCTGCCGCAGGCTGCGATCTTTTGATCTTGTTGGTAAAAAAACGATCAAAAGATCGCAGCCTGCGGCAGCTCCTACAAGTCGGGATTCAGAATCGGGTCTGTACGGCCAACTCGAAGGTGCGCGGCGTGCCGAGGTAATACGCTGGCGAAACATGCGCAAATTCGGCGTACACCTCATTGGTCAGGTTGCGCACGCGCCCGGTCACTGTCGTGTGCGAGTCGACTTTGTAGCTGATGAAGCTGCCGAACAACGTGTACGACGGCACGGTCATGGTGTTGGCGCTATCGGCAAACACCGACGCGACGTACCGCGCATCCACCCCACCTTGCCATTGCGGCGAAAAATCATAGGTCAGCCACAGATTGCCGACCCGATCCGGCACATTGGTGGGCGTATTGCCCTTGCGTGAAACCACCGCACCTGCGGCGTTTTTCTCGGTGAAATCGTCGTACTGCGCATTCACCCAGGCGAAGTTGCCTTCAGCCAACAGCTTGTCGGTGATCCGCAACGAACTCGCGATCTCTATCCCTTTCGACGTCTGCTGGCCAACCGGAATACTGCCGGTCGGATCGAGTGGATCGGTCACGGCGAAGTCCTTTCGCTCAATCGTATAAGCCGCCACCGTCGCCGAGCCACGGCCATTCAGGTAGTCGAATTTGCTGCCGATTTCCCATTGCTTGCCGGTCGAGACATCGAAGTCCTGAGTGCCATTCGGTTGCTCGGCGGCCGTGCTGTATTGCACATAAACGTTGGCTGACGGAATGAACTGATAGCTCAGACCTGCGCGGCCGGTGACCGGATCCCAACTGCGTTTCAGGTGCTTGGGGTTGGCGGCGGTCACGGTGCGGTGGTTGGTCACGTCGAGGTCGATGTCGTCATAACGCAGGCCGGTGAGCAGCGACAATTTGTCGGTCAGCGCCAGACGGTTCTCCACGAACAGCGCCTTGGTCGTGACTTCGTTGGTCTTGTCGCTGATCAGTGTTGGGTTGGTGCCTGGAATGTCATAAAAATACCCCGGCCGGTAGTTGTTCGGGTCAACCGTGCTCGCCCCTTTGATATTCAGCGGCGAGTTGGTGGTTTGATTGACCTTGTACTCGAAGCCCCCCGACCAGGTCGTATCAAGACCGAACAGCGTGTTGTCGTGGCGCAGTTCGAACTGGTTGCCGTTCTGCTCGCCCTGATGGCGCACCTGATACGCGGTGGAACGGTTTACTGCGCTGTTGTCAGCGTTGTACTGGTAGGTTTCAAGATTACGGTAGTCGCGCTGGCTGTCGAGGTGATACAGCGTGTTACGCAGCGTGGTGCTGTCATTGATGCGGTAATCGATGATCGAGCGCACCCATATCGTCCGCTGTTCGTAGCGGCCGTCATCGACGTTGTAATTGTTGAAACGGTTGTGTTTATCGATTTTCAACTCGCCCGCCTTGGGATTGAGCACTGGAGTGCCCCAGTAAGGGCTGTCCTCGTGTTCGTCCTGATATTCCAATGCCAGGGTGTGCGACAGGTTCGGGGTGAGGTCGCTGAGCAAGGAGAACGCCACGCTCCAGGCATCGCGCTGCTGACGGTCGATGTAACCGTTGCCGGTGTTGTGGCTGACGTCGAGGCGCGCGTAGTGCTGCACATCGGCGCCGGGGGCGGTCAGCGCGTGGTTGAGGCCGAAAGCGGTTTCGGTGGTGTCGTAGGTGCCGTAGCTGACGCGGCCTTCAATGGCTTGCTCTTGGCGAGAGGCCAGTTTGGTCACGTAGTTCAGCGAGCCGCCCACGGAGCCGGCACCGTTGATCAAGGACGATGGGCCGCCGACCAGTTCCACTCGATCATAAATCCACGCATCTACCGGCCGGGCGAGGCCGCCGGAGACGTTGATGCCGTTGAACATCTGGGTGATCTGGCTGCTGGTGAAGCCGCGATAGGAGACAAAGCCGCCAAACCCCGGAGGTGCGCTGGCGTTTACGCCGGGCAGGGTGTTGGCGGCGTCCTGGAAGTTCTGCGCGCCGTGGCGTTCGATGTCGTTGCGATTGGCGATGGCGACCGAGGCGGGCGTGTCGCGTACGCTCAGACCGAGGCGTGAGGCCATGCCGCTGGATTGGTCGAGGCTCAGGCCCGGCTCGTTACCGGCTTCGCCGTCGATGGTGATTGGCGCCAGATCCACGGTGGATTGCGCCCAGACGTTAACGGACAGGCAGCCGCACAGGCTCGCCAGCAGAGTGAGTTGTTTCATCGTTGAATCCTGAATGCTTGTCTAGGAGTCAGCGCACAGGCGAACGCCGCGCGTTGGCGCAGTGGGCTGACAAATCAAAAGGCACGGACACTCAGGCGAGCGGAGGGGCGCGAGGGTTGGCCGAGGGCCAGGTGAAGCGGGCAGGGAGGTCGGCGCTGACGATGGGCGCCAGCGGCGGGCTGTGTTGTTCCGGGAGGATCGCCAGGGTCAGGCTGGAGTTGAACGCCGGCCCCATGCCACCACCGACCGAGCACAGCGGACAACCGAACGCCTTGGACAGGGTCGGCAGTTGTTCTTCGGTGGGATTGGATGCCAACGGCGCTTGAGTGGCCGGGTCGACTGTACAGAATTGGCCGCCGATGCCGTTGAGTTGCATGCCGACCATTTGTCCGTGACCGATGCTGCACGCGAACACGTTGAACAGGACGCAGCAATAAAGCATCCAGGCCAGCAGTGAGCGATCGGTACGGGAGAATTTCATGGGGCGGCACTTTACCGTACCGCTGATCGGTCGTGCACTTCAAAAAATGCCGACTAGGATGATTTGTTCAAATCCCTTTCCAAGGATTTCAACCATGACCTTTGTATTGGCTCAATGGCTGGTGACAATTTTTGCGGTGATCGCCTTGATGCACGTGTATTGGGCGCTGGGTGGGCAGTGGGCGGCGGCAGTGGTGGTGCCGCAGGTGCCGGTGCGCGGTTTTGTCGCAACGGTGCGTCCGGCGTTCAAACCGTCGGGCTGGCTGACGCTGGTGGTGGCTGCTGCGTTGTTAACGATTGCTGCGTTGGTGTGTATGCGGGTTGGTTGGGGGATGCCGGCGGTCAGTCACAAAGCGTTGCAGTGGGTGATCAGTGCGATTGCGCTGTTGATGTTTGCCCGGGCGATTGGTGATTCGAATCTGGTGGGGTTTTTCAAGGAAGTGAAGGGCTCGCGGTTTGCTCGACTGGATACCTGGGTGTATTCGCCGTTGTGCCTGGCGTTAGGGGCGGGGTTGTTGGCGGTGGCGTGGGTTTGAGAAAGGGCAAAGTCAAAAGATCGCAGCCTTCGGCAACTCCTACAGGGATCAATGTAGGGGCTGCCGAAGGCTGCGATCTTTTAACGGTTCAGCTGCCGCTTTCGGTACGGCGGCTGCTCACCTCTGCCGGCACATCATCCCCAGCCATGCGCTTGCGAAACAATGCGGCGCGGGCCAGCAGCAGCGTGGTTACCGGCACGGTGATTGCCAGCAGAATCGGGATCAGCCAAGCGTGCACTACCGGCCCGGACTTGAGCGCCGAAAAGCAGATGATCGAGGCCAGCGCCACGCACCATGCGCCGAGCGTTGAGGCCAGTGCCGGTGGGTGCATGCGCTGGAAATAATCCTTCATGCGCAATAACCCGATCGCACCGATCAGCGCAAACATACCGCTGAGCACCAGCAGGATTGCCACCGGAATTTCGACCCACAGAGATAATTCAGCATTCATTCGATCACCTCGCCACGCAGCAGGAATTTTGCCAGCGCAAACGAGCCGACGAAGCCGAACAGCGCAATCAGCAGCGCCGCTTCGAAGTACGTGTCACTGGCGTAGCGAATGCCCAGGGTCAGCATCATCAGCATGGCGACGATGTACAGGTAGTCCAGCGCCAAGACCCGATCCTGCGCTGATGGGCCTTTGAACAGACGAATCAGGGTCAGCACCATGGCCAGCGAGAACAGAAACAGCGTTAGCAGAATGGCGTTCGACAGTAACGGGCTCATTCGAAAATCTCCATCAACGGCCGCTCATACGCGGTTTTGAAGTGCTCAATGAACTGCGCTTCGTCATCCAGATCCCAAACGTGCAGCAACAGAATGCTGCGATCCAGCGACAGTTCCGACCACACCGTGCCGGGCACCACGGTGCAGATCATCGCCAGTGTCGCCAGGCCGTGGGCGTCGCGCAGATCGAGCGGCACTTTGACGAAGCGTGAGCGCAGTGGACGGCGACCGGCATTGAGAACGCCCCAGGCGACGATCAGGTTTGACGTCACCACGTCACGGCCAACCAGCAGGAACAGACGCAGAATCGTCCCCGGACGGCGAATGCGTACCTGTTTAGGACGCAATTTGCGCATCATCAACGGTGCAGCGAAACCCAGCACTGCGCCGATCAGCAGGTTGCCGGGGCTGATCGACAGGTTCAGGGTCAGCCACAAGGCCCACAGTGACAGCGATAGCAAGGGTGCAGGGAACACGCGCTTCATGGCTGCACCTCCAGCATCGCGGCTTTGCTTTCCGGGCTCGGTACTGCGCGGGTGCCGAGCACCGCCATGACGTATTGCTGCGGATTGTTCAGCGCCTCGGCGGTGGCCTGGGTGTAGCGCAGCAGCGGCTCGGCCTTGAAGGTCAGAGCGATGCTCAGCCCCAACAGCAGAAAGATCGGCGCGCATTCGAGTTTGCGCAGCAGCGGCGAAGGGCGCTCCTCGGGCGTCCAGAAACGCTGGATGCCGAGGCGCGAGAACGCCATCAACGAAGCCAGCCCGGAGAGGATCAACAGCGCCAGCAGCGCCCACGCCGCATTGGAGATCGGTGCGCCGGTGCCCAGGCCCAGTGGATTCAGCAGCGCGTCCATCAGGTTGAGCTTGCCAATGAACCCGGACAGCGGCGGCATGCCGATGATCAGCAGGGCGCAGGCAATGAAGCTCAGGCCAAGAAACGCCATGGTCCACGGGATGACCTGACCGACCACGGCTTTCTGCTCGTCGTCGAGGTTGATGCCTTTGGGCGGTTGCAGGGATTCTTGTGGACGCGGTAGCAGTTCGCTTTCGTCTTCCAGCGGGATCTCGTTGGCCGAGCGCGAGCGCTCGATCAATTCAGCCAGCAGAAACAGTGCGCTCAGCGCCAGGGTCGAGCTGACCATGTAGAACAGCGCCGCGCCAATCAGGTTCGGTTGAGCGAAACCGATAGCCGACAGCAGAATGCCGGCCGACACCAGAATGCTCAGGCTGGCGATGCGCTCCAGTCGTTGCGCAGCAAGAATCGCCAGCGCCGCGCAGGCCATGGTCGCCATGCCGCCGTAGATCAACCAGTCGCCACCGAAGAATGCAGACGCGCCAGCCTGCCCGGAAAACAGCAGCGTCCACAGGCGCAGCAGGGTGTAGATGCCGACTTTGGTCATGATCGCGAACATTGCCGCGACTGGCGCGCTGGCCGAGGAGTAGGCCGGTACCAGCCAGAAATTCAGCGGCCACATGCCAGCCTTGGCCAGAAACGCTACCGCCAGAATCCCTGCGCCTGCGTGCAGCAAGCCACGGTCAGCCTCAGGTACCAGCGGAATCTTCAGCGCCAGATCGGCCATGTTCAGGGTGCCGGTGACGCCGTATATCAGCGCCGCGCCAATCAGGAACAACGACGAGGCCAGCAGGTTGATCGAAATGTAATGCAGCCCCGACGACACCCGCGCCCGGCCCGAGCCGTGCAGCAAGAGGCCATAAGAGGCGGCGAGTAACACTTCGAAGAACACGAACAGGTTGAACAGATCCGCCGTCAGGAACGCGCCATACAGGCCCATCAGTTGAATCTGAAACAGTGCGTGGAAGCTCGAACCGGCACCGTCCCAACGCGCCATCGCAAACAACAGAGCGCTGACGCCGATGATCCCGGTCAGCACCAGCATCAGCGCCGACAGGCGATCAACCACCAGCACAATGCCGAACGGCGCCTGCCAGTTACCGGGCAAGTAAACGCCGATGGAGCCTGGCACGCCGGTGGTTTGCGTCCATTGCAGCAGCATGACCGAAATGAACAGACCGACGAGGCTGGAGAACAGGTTGATTTTCGCCTTCAGCGGCCGGTGCCGTTCGCCAAGCATCAGCATGATGGCGGCGGTCAGCAACGGCAGCAGAATCGGTGCGGCGATCAGGTGAGTCATCGCCATCATTCTTTAGGCTCCCGGCCGTCGACGTGGTCGGTGCCGGTCAGGCCGCGCGAAGCGAGCAGAACGACGAGGAACAACGCAGTCATGGCGAAGCTGATGACGATCGCCGTCAGTACCAGTGCTTGTGGCAGCGGATCGGTGTAATGCAGCAAGTCTTGCGTGACGCCGTCCTTGATCACCGGCTCCTTGCCGATGAACAGGCTGCCCATGCTGAAGATGAACAGGTTGACCGCGTACGACAGCAAGCACAGGCCCATGACCACCTGAAAAGTTCGTGGCCGCAGGATCAACCAGACGCCCGACGCGGCGAGAACGCCGATGGCGATTGCGATGACTTCTTCCATCAGACGGCTCCTTTGCTGGCGACGGACTTGGGCAGCGATGCGGTCTTGTGACCCCGCACCGATTGGTGGGCGAGGGCGGTGAGGATCAACAGCGTCGAACCGACCACCACGCCATACACGCCAACGTCGAAGAACAGTGCGCTGGCGATATGGATGTCACCGAGCAGCGGCAAGGTGAAATGCCAGGTGTGCGTTGTCAGGAACGGATAGCCCACCAGCATCGCCCCCAGACCGGTGGCCGTGGCGAACAGCAATCCGGTGCCCATCCAGCGCAGCGGTCGCAGGCTCATTTGCGCCTCGACCCACTGTGTGCCGGCAACCATGTATTGCAGGATGAACGCCACCGACATCACCAACCCGGCGACAAAACCGCCGCCCGGCTGATTGTGCCCGCGCATGAACAGGTAGAACGAGACCACCAGCGCAATCGGCAGCAGCAGCCGCACCAGCACCGCCGGCACCATCATGAAGCCGAGCGCGGTGTCGCTGGCCGAACGCGGGTTGACCAGATCGGTAACCACGTCCGGTGCCAGCAAACGCTGCTGGGCCGGCAATTGCAGACTTTCTTTCGGTGGGCGGAAGCGGCGCAGCAGGGCGAACACTGTCAGTGCCACAGCGACCAGCACGGTGATTTCGCCGAGGGTGTCGAAGCCGCGGAAGTCCACCAGCATCACGTTGACCACGTTGCTGCCACCGCCCTCGGGCATGGCGCGACTGAGGTAGAACGAGGAGATGTCGTTCGGCGTCTGCCGCGTGAGCATGGCGTAAGACAACAGCGCCATGCCGCCGCCGACGGCGACCGACAACAGCAAGTCGCGCAGACGACGAATGCGTGCCTTGCGCAGGCTGCTCGGCAGTGGCGAGACTTCTTCGATACGGCGTGGCAGCCAGCGCAGTCCGAGCAGGATCAACACGGTGGTGACCACTTCTACGGCCAGTTGCGTCAGCGCCAGATCCGGCGCGGAGAACCAGACGAAGGTCACGCAGGTCATCAACCCGCAGACGCTGACCATGGTCAGAGCGGCGAGACGGTGATATTTGGCTTGCCAGGCGGCACCCAGCGCACAGGCAATCGCCAGCAGCCACAGGGTCACGAAGACGATGGAGCCCGGGATCTTCGGCCGGTCGCCCCAGCTCAGGCTGCTGTGCAACATTGGAATCAGGCCGGCGAGCACTGCCGCCAGCACCATCAGGAACAATTGCATTTGCAGACGCTTGGTGCCCAGACGCCGCTCCAGACGACGGGCCATGCGCATCATCACCACCAGGCTGCGCTCGAACAGGCGCTTGCCATTGAAGCGGCCCACCAGTGGCGGGTATTTGAAGCGGCCGCGTTTGAACTGGTTGCGCAACAGCAGGTACAGGACGATGCCGCCGGACATGGCAATCAGGCTCATGATCATCGGCGCATTCAGGCCATGCCAGATGGCCAGGCTGTATTCAGGCAGTGCGCCACCGACCACGGGCAGCGCGGCAGCCGCGAGCAGCGGGCCGACGATTTGCGCCGGGAAAATCCCCACTAGCAGGCAGGTGAACACCAGCAACTCGACCGGGGCACGCATCCAGCGCGGCGGTTCGTGTGGCGTGTGCGGCAGGTCGGTGGCCGGCGGCCCGAAGAACACATCAACGGTGAAGCGCAGGGAGTAAGCGACGCTGAACATACCGGCGATGGTCGCGACAATCGGCAAGGACATCTCTACCCACGCCGTGGCATTGATGAACACGGTTTCGGCGAAGAACATCTCTTTCGAGAGGAAACCATTCAGCAACGGCACGCCAGCCATCGAGGCGCTGGCGACCATGGCCAGCGTCGCCGTGAACGGGATCAGTTTGATCAGGCCGCTGAGCTTGCGGATATCGCGAGTGCCGCTTTCGTGGTCGATGATCCCCGCCGCCATGAACAGCGAGGCCTTGAACGTAGCGTGGTTGAGGATGTGGAACACCGCTGCGACGGCCGCCAGCGGACTGTTCAGACCCAGCAACAGGGTGATCAGACCGAGGTGGCTGATGGTCGAGTAGGCGAGCAATCCCTTGAGGTCGTTCTGGAACATCGCGCAATAGGCGCCCAGCAACAGCGTGCACGCGCCCGCGCCGCTGACGATGTAGAACCATTCTTCGCTGCCGGACAGTGACGGCCACAGGCGCGCGAGCAGGAACACCCCGGCCTTGACCATGGTTGCCGAGTGCAGATACGCAGAGACGGGTGTCGGCGCCGCCATTGCATGGGGCAACCAGAAGTGAAACGGGAATTGGGCACTTTTGCTGAGTGCGCCGATGAGAATGAGGGGTAACAGAATAGGGTAGAGGGCATGTGCGCGAATCAGATCGCCGGCGGCCAGGACCTTGTCGAGGTCATAGCTGCCGACGACATGGCCGAGGATCATGACCCCCGCCAGCAGGCATAGTCCGCCCGCGCCGGTCACCATCAGCGCCATATAAGCGCCGCGTCGGGCGTCGGCGCGGTGGTGCCAGTAGCCGATCAGCAGGAACGAGAAAAGGCTGGTCAGCTCCCAGAAAAACACGATCTGGATCAGGTTGCCGGAGATCACCAGGCCGAGCATGGCGCCCATGAACGCCAGGAAAAACGCGAAGAAACGCGGCACCGGATCGTCCGGTGACATGTAGTAGCGGGCGTACAAAGAGACGAGGGTGCCGATGCCCAGCACCAGCATCGAGAACAGCCAGGCGAAGCCGTCCATGCGCAGAACAAAGTTCAGGCCGAGGCTGGGCAGCCACATGAACTCTTCACGAATGACGCCGCCATGGGCGATTTGCGGATACAACAGCGCAACCTGAACAGTGCCGATCAAAGCGACCAGACCTGCCAACAGGGATTCGGTATTACGCGCGTTGTGTGGCAGCACCGCTGCCAGACAGCTGCCAATGAATGGCAGAAGCAGTAGAACTATCAGGGACATAGGCTTCTAATCTGCGGAAGTTTGTGAAGCATCATACGTGCCAGCTCCCCGATCACCAAACGCCAGGATGTCTCAGAATCCTACAAAGTAGTCTGAAATTAACTGTTTGGCATTGTTTCAGCGGGCAGGGATGCCGTAGCAGATGGCCCTTTCACGAGCAGGCTCGCTCCCACATTGGAATGTATTTCAAAATGTAGGAGCGAGCCTGCTCACGAAAGCGCTGGGGCAGACGCTGAAATGTTGCGCATCAACCCTGTGTTTCCCGCTCCAGGAGAGTGTCAGATTTTTTGTGTGCGGGCCGTTAATGGCCTGCCGTCAGGCAGGCCTTCATTTCACCAGTTAGACCTGATGAATCGGTCCCCGTACAAAACCGCAAATTGATTCATAGCGTTTTTCCAGTCATGGGCGGCGCTTCCCCAGTTGGCGGTGATGTTTTGCAGTGCCAGCCAGATCAGTTTCGTCGCGGCTTCGTCGGTTGGAAAGTGACCTCTTGTCTTGATGATCTTGCGCAGCTGCGAGTTGATACTCTCGATGGCATTGGTGGTGTAGATCACCTTTCGTATGGCTGGCGGGAACACAAAGAACGGGATAACTCGATCCCAAGCGCGTCGCCAGGCTGCAACCACCGTTGGATATTGCTTGCCCCAAGGCCCCGATTCGAAGGCATCCAGAGCTTGCTCGGCGACTTCGGCGTTGAGTGCTTGATAAATCGGTTTCAGGGCCTTGGCCAGTTCGCGACGCTTGTCCCATGCCGCGTAATCAAGGCTGTTGCGGATCAGGTGAACGATGCATGTCTGCAACGCTGTCTGAGGAAACACTGCACTCAAGGCTTCAGGCATGCCTTTGAGACCATCCGTTACCGCAATCAGGACATCTTCGACACCTCGGGTTTTAAGGTCGTTGAAGACTTTCATCCAGAACTTGGCGCCCTCTGTGTTCTCAATCCAGATGCCCAGAATGTCGCGGGTGCCGTCCGGAAGTACGCCCAGAGCCAGGTAAATCGCTTTGTTGCGAACCACGCCTTCATCACGGATTTTAACCCGCAGCGCATCAAAGAAAATGACCGGGTACATGGGCTCGAGGGGCCGTTGTTGCCACGTACTGACTTCCTCCAGAACAGCGTCGGTAACGGTGCTGATGAAGTCATGGGAGACATCTGTTGCGTACTGTTCCGAGAGAAATGCACGAATCTCACGAACGCTCATGCCGCGGGCATACATGGCAATGATCTTGTCATCAAAGCCTGTAAAACGCCGCTCGTGTTTGGGGATCAAAATCGGAGAAAAGCTGCCGTCACGGTCTCTGGGAATATCCAGACGCAACGGGCCGTCATCGGTCAGCACGGTTTTGCCGCTCTTGCCGTTACGCTGGTTACTCGAATCCTCAGGGCGCTCCGCGCCCTGAGGATAGCCAAGGTGAAGTCCCAACTCGGCACCAAGGGCTCTTTCGATAAGCGCCTTTTTGAACGCCATCGCGGCATCCTGAATCGCTTCGGCACTCATCGTCTCGCTGAGGAACTGGTCGATCAGCTCTTTTGGAATGGACGGAAGGTCACGCTTGGCCTCACGGGCCGGTTTCTTTTTGGTTGGCATACATGCACCTCTGCAGCATGTTATGCCCGAACACAAAATTTATGACACTCCCCGCTCCAGCTCTTCCTCAGCCTCGACGACCTTACCCTTGGTCTTCAACTCACTGACAATTACCGCCGCCACAATCAACCCGGCGCCCAGCAACGCAATCGCCGGCAACCGCTCCCCGGCAATCCGCCCGACAATCCCTGCCCACACCGGCTCACCGGCATAGATCAAGGTTGCCCGCGTCGGCGAAACACTCTTCTGCGCCCAGTTCATCGCCACCTGAATCGCCGCACTCGCCGCGCCCAATCCCAGCGCAGTCACCAGCAGCGTCCAGGAGAAATCCGCAATCACTTCACCGGTTGGCACGACCAACAGAAACGACAACACCGACGTCGTCGCCAGTTGCACCACGGTCACCCGGCGTACATCAACCTGCCCGGCATAGGTGCTGATCAAAATGATCTCGGCGGCAATGGCGATGGCACTGATCAGCGTGGCAATTTCACCGGGGCTGAAATTCAGCGAGGCGCCCGACGGCCCCGACAACAGCATCAGCCCGGTAAACGCCAACATGATGCCGATGCTCGGCATCAGCCCCGGCCGCCGTCCCAGCACCAGCCATTGCAGCAACGGCACGAACGGCACATACAGCGCAGTAATGAACGCCGACTGACTGCTTGGAATGGTTTGCAGCCCGACTGTCTGCAAGCCGTAACCGAGCATGATTGCTACGCCAATAAAGGCGCCGGCCTTGAGTTCAAACAGGGTCAAGTCGCGCAGATGGCGCCAGGAGAACAGCGCAACGATGCACGCTGCCGCCGCAAAGCGCAGGCCGACGAAGAACATCGGCCCGCTGACGGTCATCGCGTGCTGAACCAGCAAAAATGTGCCGCCCCAGACCATGGTAATCAGCACCAACACGCATTCGGCTTTGCTGAAACGGGAGAAACGGAGGGAAGTGGGGGAGTTGTTCGCCGACGTCATGACCTTGCGCACTATAAAAGGCAGGACGCACAATGCGCCCAACGTTGCGCAGTATACTGCCCAACCCCACCGAGTGAGCAATATAGTGCCCAAAGATTCCAGCCAAAGAATGTCCGTCCTCCAGCACGTCAGCCAGAACGTTCGGCGCTTGCGCCATGCGGCGGACATGAGTCAGACCGCGCTTGCGGAAAAATCCGGGGTCAGTCGGCGGATGTTGGTGGCGATCGAGGCGGGCGAAAAGAATGTCAGCCTGACCACTCTGGATCGCGTTGCCGAAGCACTCGACGTTGCCTTCAGCGACTTGATCCAGGCACCCGACGCGCGCGATCCGAGCCGAATCAACGAAGTGGCATGGGCCGGAAGCATCCCGGGCAGTAAAGCTGTATTGCTGTCGAAAGCCACCGCGACCCGTGAAGTCGAGCAATGGGAATGGTGCCTGCAACCGGGTGAGGTATATCCATCGCAGCCGGATGCCGACGGCTGGAGTGAGCAAATCTACGTGTTCGAGGGCTGTCTGACGCTGATGTTGGGTGATCAGCCACAGCACATCGGCACCGGGGAGTTTTTCATGTTTGCCAGCAACCAGCCGCACGCCTATCGAAACGATGGTGAAGTGGCGGCGCGGTTTGTGCGTAATGTGGTGATTTGAATGAGCCAGAATGCGGACATCCTGATTATTGGTGGTGGGCTCAGCGGCACCATGCTCGCGGTGCAATTGCTGCGCCTGCCTCGTCAGCGCAAGATTCTGATCATCGAACCGCGCGCCGAGTTGGGTCGTGGCGAGGCCTACAGCGCAGTCGAGTTGGGCCATACGCTGAATGGCAATGCGGCACGAATGAGCGTCGATCCGGATAATCCTGACGACCTGACACAATGGCTGACCGAACACATTGCCTCAGGGGGCTGGCCGCAGTCTGCCGAGCAGAATGTGCCGGTCTGCGAGCTGTTCCCGCCGCGCGGAATGTTTGGTGTCTACGTGCAGCAACGTCTGACCGAGGCGCGAGCGGTTGGCGCTCGACACGGTTCCACAGTCGAGCACGTGCAGGCAGAGGTGGTTGATCTGCAGATGCACGCTGATTCGGTGCGGCTCACGTTGAACGACGGGCAGAACCTGCAGGGAGCATTCGCGGTGATCGCCACGGGTATGTTTCCCGCCGCACGCACGCCGCAAACTCGATCCAGTGGCCTTAACGCCGCGGCGCTCGACCCTTGGGACGTCACCGCCATGCGCCAGCTCGATCCGCAATCCAGCGTGTTGATCATCGGCTCCGGCCTGACCATGGTTGACGCCGTTGTTTCGCTGGAGCAGGCCGGGCATCGCGGGCCGATCGAGGTGTTTTCGCGCCACGGCTTGCTGCCGCATGTGCGTCGGCAGCCGCCGTCGTGGGCGGATTTTCTGGGTGACGATCCGAGTATTCGCACGCCGCGACAGCTACTGCACGAAGTGCGTCGGCATTGCCGCGATGCCATCGCCCAAGGCGTCGACTGGCAGGCGCCGCTGGACACCGTCCGGGTGCATATCCCGCGGTTGTGGAGTCAGGCGACTGACGTGCAACGGCGACAATTCGTACGGCACGTGCGGCCGTGGTGGGAAAGCCATCACCATCGTTCGCCGCCGCTGAGTGCCGAGCTCGTTGAGCGGTTGCACAAAGAAGGTCGATTGCGGATTCAGGCGGCTTCGTTCAAAGGGCTTGAGCCGCGAGCGGAGGACGGCGTGGGTATCCGTATTCGTCGCCGTGGTGAGGCTGAAACCTGCGTGATCCATGGCGCGGCTTTGATCAATTCCAGTGGCATCGAGTACGACTGGCGCCGTGTCGCACGACCTTTGCCGCAACAGCTGCTGGCTCGCGGGTTGGTGCAACCGGGGCCGTTGGCGTTGGGGATTGCGGCGACTGCCAAGGGTGCGGTACTGGATGCGGAAGGGGTTCCCGCCGAACGGTTGTTCGCCATGGGGCCGCCGCTGCGTGGGATGTGGTGGGAGAGTACGGCGGTGACGGATGTTGCGTTGCAGGCGAAGGCATTGGCCGCGCATCTTTCAGGTTGAGGTTGTTTTATCGGGCCTCATCGCTGGCAAGCCAGCTCCCACAGGTTCTGCGGTGTCACTTAGATTCCTGGCTATAACTAGTGCCTGTTGGGGGCGGGCTTGCCGGCGATGGCCATAATTATCTTGGCAGTGCACCTACCAGCCAGCGCTGACGCAGCTGTTCCAGTCGCCCGCTGGTGCGCAGGGTTTCCAGGGCTTTTTGCCAGCGAGCGACCTGTCCGGGATCGGTTTGCGGGGAGAAGGCGATGTAGGTGTCTTGCCGCATCAACGGGATCTGATACTGCAAACGCCCGGGCTCCATGCCTTGATCGCGGGCGAGGGCGGCGCTGGACAAAGTGTCGGAAACGACAAAGTCGGTTCGTCCGAGGCTGAACAGACGCATCATCTGCTCTTGTGTTTCGACCCCGTAGAGGTTTTTCAGGTTTTGCTGTTGCAAGTAGCTGTAGATCAGCCATTTACGCGGGACGGTAATGCGCCCCAGTTGGTCGGCCTCTTCCAGTGAGTGCACTGGCGGCTGGTTGTTGGAGCGCGCGTACAACGCGGTTTCGACTTCAATCAACGGCCCGACCCACTGGTAGCGGTTATCACGCTCGTCGGTGCGTAGCACGGTGAAAACGCCGGTGTCGGGTGTCTCACTGGCCATGCGCAGGGCGCGCAACAGCGGTACTTGTTGCAGGTGAATGCGGTCGCCGGTCTGTTCCGCCAGCGCCTGCACCACCTCGACGCCGAAGCCCACCAGTTGCTCGCCTTGCAGAAAATGCAGCGGCGGGTGGTTGTCGGTGAGCAGTTGCAGATCGGCTGCGTTGGCCCCCATGGCCAGGCATGACAGCAGCCACGCGACAATCCGTTTCATGACTCGTCCCTGAAAAAATCGATCGCGCAGCTTATTACGAGCCGAGGGTGGCTGTCGTGAGGAATCTGCGGGGCTTTTGTGTCAGAAAACAGGACGGATCGGTTAGGCGGGGCGGATATGAAAAATGCAGGAGTGAGCCTGCCCGCTATCGCGCGCGGGCTCACTCCTGCAGGGGCGTTACGCTACAACCTGGTAGCACGGCACGTACGCCGCGCCACCCGGCAGCTTCATCCGGTGCTGGGCGACGAAGGCTTTGAGCAGCGCGTCCAGCGGTTGCATGATCGCTGCGTCACCACGGATCTGATACGGCCCGTGTTCTTCGATCAGGCGAATGCCTTTGTCCTTGACGTTGCCGGCGACGATGCCCGAAAAAGCCCGGCGCAGGTTCGCCGCCAGTTCATGCGGTGGCTGGTCGCGGTGCAGTTTCAGGTTGGCCATGTTTTCGTGGGTCGGATCGAACGGGCGCTGGAAGCCTTCGTCGATCTTCAACAGCCAGTTGAAGTGGAACGCGTCGTTGCGCTCGCGGCGGAACTGTTTCACCGCTTTCAGGCCCTGGGTCATCTGCCGTGCGACTTCGGCCGGGTCGTCGATGATGATTTCGTAGTGCTGCCTAGCGGCCTCGCCGAGGGTCGCGATGACGAATGCATCGAGCTGCTCCAGATACGCTGCGGCATGTTTCGGCCCGGTCAGGATTACCGGGAACGGCAGGCCTTCGTTGTCCGGGTGCATGAGGATGCCGAGCAGGTAGAGGAACTCTTCAGCCGTGCCGGCGCCGCCCGGGAAGATGATGATGCCGTGGCCGACACGCACAAAGGCTTCCAGGCGTTTTTCGATGTCCGGCAGGATCACCAGCTCGTTGACGATCGGGTTTGGCGCTTCGGCGGCGATGATGCCCGGCTCGGTCAGACCGAGGTAGCGACCGCCGTGAATGCGCTGTTTGGCGTGGGCGATGGTCGCGCCTTTCATCGGGCCTTTCATCACGCCGGGGCCGCAGCCAGTGCAGATGTCGAGGCTGCGCAGGCCAAGTTCGTGGCCGACTTTTTTGGTGTATTTGTACTCTTCGGTGTTGATCGAGTGACCGCCCCAGCACACGACGATTTTCGGCTCGACACCCGGACGCAGGGTGCGCGCGTTGCGCAGCAGGTGGAAAACGTAATCACTGATGCCCTGCGAGGTGCTCAGGTCGATGCGTTGGCTGTCGAGTTCGTTTTCGGTGTAGACGATGTCGCGCAGGGCGCTGAAGAGCATTTCGCGGGTGCTGGCGATCATTTCGCCGTCGACAAAGGCGTCGGCCGGAGCGTTCAGCAGCTCCAGGCGTACACCGCGATCCTGTTGGTGAATGCGGATTTCGAAGTCCTTGTAGGCTTCGAGAATGGTCTTGGCGTTATCGACATGGGCGCCGGTGTTGAGGATGGCCAGGGCGCACTGGCGGAAGAGCGTGTAGGTGCTGCCGGATCCGGCTTCGCTCAGTTGCTGAACTTCACGTTGAGAAAGGGTTTCCAGGCTGCCTTTCGGGCTGACCGAGGCATTGATTACGTGTCGTTGGGTCATGCAATGATCCTTAAAACGATGTCATCCCAAAACCAGGCGGATGGCATCCGAATAGTGTGTATCCATGAATGAAGATGGCACGATCTGCGCTGTACCGCCATGTCCCCGTTGGACGCTGAAAAGATGAAAAGGAGCCCCAGCATAGCTAAATCCCTCGTTGAGGCGATAATGCGTCGGCGAGTTTTTTTGATTGCCCCTTTTGTCGCTCAAGGAAGTCATTTGTGATGTTCGAAATTCAGCCGATGGATGCCGCCACTTTTCGCCAGCAGACCCGGCGCAGCACGATCATTATTGCCGTGCTGTTTTTGGTACTGGCGATGTTGTTTTCCAGCGTTGCAGTGGCACTGTTCGGCGAGCCTGGCGGTGACAACCTGCGCTTTAACGTGGGCGGAGTGTTTCTGGCGTTTCTGCTGACGGCGGGGTTGTTGCGTGGGCGTTTCTGGCATCAGACGTGGATGGCGCCGGCCGTCTATAGCTGGCGGCTCAAGCGCAACCTGATGAGCATCACCAATGTGATGCATCAGGTGACGGCCGCGGTTGAGAAGAATGATCCGACGGCCATGAAGGTGCTGCGCTTCTATCATTTGGCGTTGATGCAGATGCATGAACTGGACGGTAACTCCAGCGATCATGGGCAACTGTGGCGCGAAGTCGAAGCGCATAAAGAGCGGATGCAGGCGCTCGGTCTCGATACCGATCAGGCGCGCCTGGATCCGGCCTGGCTGGAAGCCTTGAAGCAGGCATCGCGCTGAGAGGTTTGCCTACAGCGCTCGGCGAAGTTTGCGCGCACGGAGCATTCGTCCGTAAACCAACAGGTTGATCGCCAAGACTACGCTGCCGAGTGCTAACTGGATCTGCGGGGTAAGCCCAGCCGGGTAGATGATTGGCCAGATGTAATGCTCGATGAAACCGCCCGCATATTCAGTCTGCCCGGCGGCGTGGCGCATGAGGTTTTCCCAGTACGTCAGCGGGCAAGTCAAGTGCAGCACTTCGACGGCAACGCCCCAGGCTGCGGCCGGCAAATGCAGCCACATCAGGCGCGGCCACTTGAGTACCAGCAGCCCGCCAAACAGCACGAACAAGATAAAGCACAAATGAAACAGCACCAGCCCGTCGGCTGCGATTCGGTACAGCATGGTGTCTTCCTGACGTGTTTGCGAGGGGCGTCATGTTACGCCAGTCAGAGCGTTACTGCTTGAGGCACGGTCGCGAAGGGACACTTCAACGCCTGCGTGTGGCGAGCCTTGATGGCTTGCCCGCGATTGGCCGATTTCCCGCAAGTGCGCAAGATTGTTCAAGCCAGAAAACGCCGATTGCTGGCACAGTCGTGGGCTGTTTCCTCGGTTGAAGAGCGTTATGTCTGACTCACTCATGCCGCGCAGTGCGTTCCTTCGCGGTGCTGCGGCGATCATGCCGCTGTCGTTGGCCACCGCGCCCTGGGGCCTACTGGCCGGTTCCATGGCGATCGAAGCCAACCTCACGCCACTGCAAGGCCAGGGCTTGTCGAGCATTGTCTTTGCCGGCGCTGCGCAACTGGTGGCGATCGGCATGCTCAAGGGCGGCGCGGGGATTTTCTCGATTCTGCTGACCACGCTGCTGCTCACATCGCAACATTTGCTTTACGGCATGAGCATGCGCTCGGTGATTTCACCGCTGCCGGGGCGTTGGCGGATTGGCCTGGGCTTTTTGCTCACCGATGAATTGTTTGCGCTGACCAGCCAGCATGATCGCCAGCAGTTCAATCGTTGGTACGCACTGGGTGTCGGGCTGACGTTTTACATCGCCTGGAACCTCTTCACCCTGGCCGGCATTGTCCTTGGCAGCAGCATTCCCGGGCTGGAGCATCTGGGGCTGGACTTCTCGATTGCCGCGACCTTCATTGCCCTGATCACGCCGGTGGTGCGTAACGTGCCAACGGTGGTTTGCGTGGCGGTTTCGTTGTTCTGTTCGGTGCTGTTCAGCTATTGGCAGTGGGGCTCGGCGCTGGTGCTGTCGGGGTTGGCGGGGATGACCGCCGGGTTTATCTGCAACAAGCTGTATTGGGGGCGCACATGATGGTTTGGGCAGTGATTTTCGGCATGGGGATTTTGGTGTTCCTCAATCGCTATGTGTTTCTCGAGCCGCGTTTGCCGGTTCGGTTGAGCAGTAATGCGCGGCAATTCCTTGGTTTTGCGGTGCCTGGAATGCTCACGGCGATCTGCGGGCCCATTGTGTTTATGCCGGACAAACAGTTGAATTTGCAGTGGGATAATCCGTACCTGCTTAGTTCGCTGGTTGCCATAGCACTGGTCATTTACACCCGTAATACATTGCTCAGCATGTTATTGAGCATGGTCTTCTTCTTTTTACTGCGTTGGTGGTTGTAAGTTGCACTGGTAAAATTGTTCTACACTTTGTCCATGTACAGTCTTTTAACTGGAGCGAGGTGCACATGACGACCGAGCAAGAGCGGGCGGATGACGACGAAGAAGTCGATGAGCCGACAGAAGAAGAGATCGAGCGTGAGAAACGCAAGGAGCAGACGTGGAAGCACGATGACGGCAAAGAGCTTTCATGGCCGGATCTGAAACCTTGATCGCTCCTATACGAAGAAAGCCCCGCTGGTGCGGGGCTTTTTCGTCGTTTCAGATATCGTCCAGCTGTGTGAAATCGGGGTGTGAAGCCCGATATCCCAGCGTTCTGTCGATCCAGGCATTGAGCTCGTTGACCATCACCGGCGGGTGACCTGGATAGCCTTCGAGGGTGCTGCGCAGGACGCGTTCGATATCGGGAACGCTACGCAGGTTTCGGGTCTTGATGTAGTGGCCGATAAAACAGTCGAGTTCAAAGCGTTCTGTCATCGACAGATAAATACACTCCAGGCCACCGACCTGTTTGATTGCAAAATCGTCGCGCAACTTAGTTCTCTGCAAGGCTTGTAAAAGTTGTAGGGGATTCCTGACTGTTGACTCTTTGGTCAACTGGTATGTCAATCGGAAAGGCGGCGCGCATGCTATCCGTAGCGCCTCTAAATGTATGTATGACGATTGAAATGTCAGACAGGCGGTTAGTTCGCTCAAACGACTGTTTTATTAAAGCTGTCTCAAGAATGAAACACCCTCTGTAACACCACCGGCTCACCGGTAGGAGCTGCCGCAGGCTGCGATCTTTTGATCTTGATATTTTTTGCGAAAAATCAAAGTCAGAAGATCGCAGCCTGCGGCAGCTCCTACATGAGAAAACGGGGGGCATTCGGCGATATTTAGGCTTGCTCAATAATTAAGTTGGCGCCCTGATTGCGTGAGTTGCCCACTGCTTTGCCGACTTTGTGCCATTCGAACGCCTCCGGGCTTTCGCCTTCGAACAGGAGCATTTGTTCGGCGCGTTCGGCAGGCGTTGCCGGGTCGAGCCATTCGTGCACCAATTCTGCGCGGAACACCACGGGCCGTCGGTCATGGATATCGAGCATTCCGCCGACGCTGTCGGCGGTGATGATCACGAAGCCATCGTCGTCCCGAGCCTGCACCTGGGGCGTAGGACATTGACCGATGGCTGCGCAGAAAACCGGCCCTTGATCTGCCCGACGAATCAGCCAGGGTTGTCGGGTTTTGTCGTCGTCATCGACCCATTCAAACCAGTTGTCGACGGGTACGATCAGCCGATGGCGCCAGATCGCGCGAAAGAACGGGCCATGGGCGACTTTCTCCACCCGCGCATTGATCGGCGCGGCGCGGTCCTTGGCCCAGTGCGGGCGCCAGCCCCAGCGCAAGTTGTCGGCGTATAATGCCTGCTCATGCTGGTGGAGCACGGCCAGCGATGTGGTCGGCGCGGCGTTGTAGCGACTCAGCGGCGCATCGCCGACATGATTGATTAACGCATCGGGAATGCTCAGGACGGCGACGAAGTCGTGGATGCCTCGGTACTGCGAGAGTCTTCCGCACATGGCTGAATCTCCGGTAGGAAATTTCAGCGTAGTCGCTTCCTTGTACTAGTCCTGCGCGCCCTGACCGGTGAACGCATCGCGCCAGGTCAGCCAGCGTCGTTCAAGCACCGCGAGCAAGCCGTCGCTGAGCTTGCCGAGCAAGGCCAAGACGATGATTGCCGCCAGCACGATGTCCGGGCGTGAGGTTTCGCGGCCGTCACTGAGCAGATAACCCAGGCCTTTGGTGGCGGCGATCAACTCGGCCGCAACGAGAAACATCCAGGCCAGGCTCATGCCGCTGCGTAATCCGGTGAACAGGCCGGGCAGGGCGGCGGGCAGCAAGATTCGCCGCACCAGTTGCAAGTGGCTGAAGCCATAGATATGACCGACCTCCACCAGTTTGCGATCAATGTTGCGAATGGCCGCGACGACATTGACGTACACCGGGAAAAACGCGCCGATGGCGATCAAAACGATTTTCGAGGTCTCGTCGATGCCCAGCCACAGTAACAACAGCGGCACCCAGGCCAGGCTCGGAATCGCGCGTAGCGCGGCGAAGGTTGGCTCCAGATACGCCTCGGCTTCGCGGCTCAAACCGACCCACGCGGCAAACACCAGCGCCAGACTGGCACCAATGGCAAACCCCAGCAGGACGCGAACCAGGCTGGCGCCGATGTGTTTCCACAAAGCGCCTTCGGCGAGGTCGGCGAGGGTCAGGGCTATCTCGCTCGGCGCAGGCATCTGGTAAGACGGCAGCCAGCCGATGCGTACGATTATTTCCAGCAGCACTACGATCAGCGCCGGTAAGGCCAGGCCTTTGCCGCGGCGCCGCCATGCCGGGTTGAGAAGAGCTGGCTGCCGGCGTGGCGCGGCGAGTGGTACGGGCAGGTCTTTGCTGTGACTCGTCATGAATGTGGCTCCGCTCACGACAAATCCGCGACGCGCGCGGATTGGCGGTGAGCCTGTTCGATTACTGGCGGGCGACGGCTTGCTGCACACCGCTGTCGAGCAATTGATCGATCACCTGATCGACATTCACCCCGCGACGCACCAGCTCTTCGGAGACCAGAATCGGCGCGGCAGCCTTGGAGGCGCTGATGTCGTTGGCCGTGAGCTGCGGGCTGCTGAGGTCGGTGCGCGACAACTGCAACTTGGCCACGTCCAGCGGCAGTCCGGATTCCTTGGCGAGCAGGGCGGCGAACGCGTCAGGGTTTTTCAGCGCCCAGTCGCGGGCCTGTTCGTAGGCCTTGATCACCGTCTCGATGGTTTGCGGATGCTCCTTGGCATATTGCTCAGTGACGCTGATCACCCCGTAACTGTTGAAGGCCGGGTTGCGGTAGAGCAAGCGCGAACCCGCCTGCACCTGGCTGGCCGCCATGTGCGGATCAAGGCCGGCCCAGGCGTCGACATCGCCTTTTTCCAGCGCCGTGCGGCCATCCGGATGTTGCAGGTGTACCAGTTCAACGTCGTCTTTTTTCAGGCCGGCCTGTTGCAGGCTGCGCAAGGTGAACAGGTACGGATCGGTGCCTTTGGTGGCGGCGATTTTCTTGCCCTTGAGGTCGGCGATGGATTGATACGGCGAGTCTTTGCGCACCACCAACGCCGTCCATTCGGCGCGGCTATAAACGTAAACCGATTTGATCGGGCTGCCGTTGGCGCGACTCAAAACGGCGGCGAGGCTGGCGCTGGAGGCGAAATCAACGCCGCCACTGTTGAGGTATTCCAGCGAACGGTTGCTGCCCTGGCTCAGTACCCAGCTGACTTTGGTATTGGGCAGGGCTTTTTCGAGGAAACCGAAATTCTTCAAGACCAGGCTCACTGGCGAGTAGTAGGCGTAATCCAGGTGTACTTCCGTCGGCGCAGTTTCGGCCGCGTGGGCGACCGGGTTCAAGGCCAGCGCCAGGGCGCTGGCGACCAGCAGAGTTTTAAAACGAGGAATGAACGATGTCATGGGGCGCTCCGGCGAATGCACAGGTTTTTTATGTCCAAAAAGATATTTTTAACGAATGCGTCCTGCATGAATGGAATATTGCAGGCTCTGTGCCATGCGTGCCGAAGGGCCGGATTACGTGGGTTTGGACGCTGTTCAGGGTTTTTTAACTGTTGCGTAGTGAACACTTCAGTGAGCCGCTGTTGCTGAGCAAACAGTAAAAATCGACAGTGATGAGCTTATGCATTAATCGAATTTAAAAATCGAATATCAAGAGCGTTATGGTCTATGCAATCCCTATTTTGCAGGACTCGCCATGAAGATTTCCCGGTTCCTCCGCGGTGCGCTGACCGCTGCACTGTTTGCCTCACCTCTTTCTTCTTACGCCGCCGAGCCGGTGGTTCTGCATGTGGGTGATCAGAACTACTACAACATCCGCGCTTCCGTGGAAGCGTCCGGCGTATTGAAAGACGCGCCTTATACGGTCGACTGGAAACACTTCCAGGCAGCAGCACCGCTGGCCGAGGCGTTGCAAACCGGTTCGCTCGACCTGGGTTTTCTAGGCGATTCGGGGTTTCTGTTTCTGGCGGCAAAACAGGCGCCGGTGAAATTGATCGGCGTGTCACGCCAGAACCCCGACACCATTGCGTTGCTGGTGCCGAAGGATTCACCGGTAAAAACCATCGCCGACCTGAAGGGCAAGAAAGTCGCCTATTGGCCAGGCGCCTGGAGTCAGCAGTTGACCTTGCGCGCGTTGGAACAGGGCGGTCTGCCGGAAAATTACGTCGACTTCGTCAAACTGATGCCGATCGATGCCGCCGCCGCGTTGCCGCAAGGCAGCATCGATGCGTTCCCGGTGTGGGAACCGTACATTTCCCAGCAGATCGTGTTCTCCGGTGCACGACCGATTCTCACGGCAAAAAATCTGATGCCGGGGCTCAGCGCTATCGCAGCCTCCGCCCCGTCAATCGACAGTAAACGTCAAGCCATCGCCGATTTTCTCGGGCGTTTGAAGTTGGCGCGCGCCTGGGTCGACAGCCATACCGACGAGTACGCCGACCTGTGGGCGAAGAAGGCCAATCTCGATCAGCAGGTTTCGCGGCACTGGTTGCGCCAGGCGCACATGACCGTCGGGCCGGTCGATCAGCAAGCCGCCGCAGACCTGCAAAGCACTGCGGATTTCCTCTTCAAAGTCAAAGCGCTGCCGGCACCGCTGGCCACGGCGGGGATTATCGACAGCTCTTTTGAACAGGCGTTGGCCAACTGAACGAGCGCCGGAACCAAACCCTGTGTACCTTATCCAACCCCGGCTCGCAGATCCGGGCGCAGGGAGGGATAAGGGCGAAGGAGTTTTGCCAATCGACAACATGACCACAGTGGTCGGGCTCAAGGCAAAACATGACCTCCGGATTCAAACTTGTATGTGCAGCGGTGATTGCTCTCGGGCTGGCCGGCTGCATTGCTGCGCCGATCGAAATGACCGCGCAAACCGAAACCCGCCTCAAGGCGCAGGCGCCAGTGCGTTTCCTGCTGACCTTCGATGACGGCCCCAGTGCCTCGAGTTTCTGGAACCCTTCGGCGACGGTACTCGACAGCCTGAAGGACAATCCGCTGCAAGCGAACATAAAAGCGGTATTTTTCGTCCAGACCCGCGCGCCCCGCGCCGGCAACAGCGACATTGGGCGCAGCATCATGCGCCGCGAGCACGCTGAAGGGCATATTCTCGGTTTCCACACCGCGACCCACTGGCACACCAACCATCGCTCGCTTGATCCGCAGCAGCTCGAAGAGTCGTTGACCAATGGCACGGCTGATATCGCCGCTATTACCGGCGCTCAACCGACGTTGCTGCGACCGCCGTTCTGGAATTACGACAAGCGCACGTTCGCCGCCTATCAACAGCATGGCTTGCATGTGTTGCTTACGGATTTGAGTGCCAATGACGGCAAGATCTGGGGTTTCAATGCCAGCCCGCGTCGTCGGGCGAACCTGTTGCGTCAGCTATCGGTCGTGCGCGAAGAGATTGCGCTGGGGAAATTTCCCACGGTCGATGGCGTGATTCCGGTGGTGGTGACCTTTCACGACCTTAACCGTTACACCGCGCGACATACCCGTGAATACCTGCAAATCCTCCTCGACAGCGCTGCGACCACGGGCGTGAGGCTGGCGGACAAGCCGTTTTATGATGATCACGTGGCACTGGAGAAAGCCGCGCTGGCACGCACGGTTCAGCAGAGTTCGGAGGCAGTGGAGTTGCCGGGTATCTGGAACTGGGTCTGGGATCACGATGCCCACTGAGTAAGCGCGCGGAAGTTGTGAGCGAGTTGGCATTCTGGTGTCGAGCACGACACAAATAGCTCATCTATGCTCAACGGATCGATCGATTCACCGCCTGCGAGGCGTGCGCCCATGCTTGCCATTACCGACATTTGCCACATCGTCGAGTCCGGCTTTCCAGCGTTCAAATGCGACTGCATTGAGACGTCGCCAGGGCTGCTGCAGATCAAAGTCTACGAGCCCTGCAGCGGGCGCGTGGAATTACTGCTGAATGGCGTTTCCCCGGAGCATCTCGTCACGATCCGTGACATTTCCAATTTTATCGGTGAGTTGCGCACCGAAATCAGTGCGGGGCGCAGGGCTTTCGCCGGCTGATTCCTTGTTAACCTTTTATAGACGCCTTTGAAATGCCTGGACGATGCGCAGTGTCGCCTCGCTGGTATTCAGATTCTGCACTGCGTCCAGTGGGTGCCAGATGCAATCGATGATCTCGTTTTGCGGGCGCAGGTCGTCAATGTTCAGCACTGACGCTTCGAAGACGTGATGCCGCGTGCTGCCGGTTTGCAATTCCATCAAATACAACACATCGTCGGCATCCAACCCGGTTTCTTCCTGCAATTCGCGCACGGCGGCACCGGCGCGGGTTTCTCCAGGCTCGACTTTGCCGCCGGGCAATGTCCAGCGGCAGCGGGGTTTGCGTACCAGGAGAACATGGCGATCCTGTTCGCAAATGACGGTTGCACGTACTTTCATCTGTTACCTGTTTACCACGCGTCATAAAAATGTAATGAATTTGCAATATTCGAGCCGAGGCCGAATTCAAAGGTTCCGTCGGGACTTGGAGCATGTGCATGAGTGAAAAGTGCCTGCGCCTCGGCCCGCCGGGGGGGCAGGGCGATACCTGGTTGGCACCTGATGGGGCTCCGGGTGTAAGGTGAAAGCGTGAAGTTGAACCCACCGTTAGCAAAAAGGAGGTGCCCATGAGCATTCCGATGCTGAACAAGATGCACATGAACGGCTATGACGTGCTCAGTGTGAACAACGGCCCGTGGCGTGTTTGCACGCAGGGTGACCGGCTCGCGTCGTTTGCCAACAGAGAGGAGGCGCTGGCGTATGCCGCAGCACTTCCCGGCTACAAAAAACGCTCGGCACGCGTGCAAAGTCACACAACACGCTGATTGAAGGTAACGAAAGAGCCCCGGGGATTGCCGGGGCTTCTTGTTTGCGGGCGGGGTCAGTTCGCGATCAGTGGACTTTGGTGCGACTGATCGCGCGTGCTTTCACTTCCTTTGCATAGAGCTGCAAGCGCTCTTCATCGCTTTGCAACACTTCGCAGGATCTCAATACAGTTTGCGCATCCGCTTCGTTGCCGGATTTGCGCAACTGCTCAGCGATACGTTTGAGGTCGACAGCCGACCAGCGTAAGTCCGATGCGACGCTTTGCAGGTCGCGCTGAAGTTCGTGTTCGTATTCATTGAGCCGCATGATCACCTCCAGAACGTTCTCGGTAGAAAAGAGTAGTCGTATTTTGTGCCTGCGGGGCAAGGCTTGTCGGTGATTGGGCCGAGCGGTTGTGAAAAATTGTCCAAACATGCACAAAGACGCAGCGCCACGATGGATGTGCACCCTGTTACACGTTACATTCGCTTTTTTTCAGAGCAGGGAAACACCATGCGGATGTGGATCGGTAGTTTGGCGTTGGTTATGTTGGCAGGGTGCTCTTTGCCGGCGTCACTGGTGCCGGGTGAGCCGAATGTCAGCAAGACCAGCGGCAAGGCACCCAAAGACTATGCCGCGTGTGTATTACCGTTGTGGCAGCAAGACGTTGCCAAGACTACGCAAACGTCAATCTCCAACGGTTATCGCATCACCGCGCCGAGCGTCATTACTGCCGACGAAATCCTCGATGTCGTCAAATACAAGGATGGCAGCCGGGTGTCGTTGTATCAGGGGCCGCCCTGGGCCAAGTCCGGCTCGTTGCGTAAATCGGTGCGCGACTGCCTGTAAGGCTGTTTTCAGGTACAAAAAAGCAGAAACCGCGGCAACGGTTTCTGCTTTTTTTATGCCCGCGGGCGGCGCTCAGTCAGAAATATCGGTCAGGGGGATGCTGCCAACGTTGCCTTTTTTCTCTCGCCGATCCTGAATCCAGTTTTCCACTTGCTGGCCGAATTCCGCCGGTGCCTTGCGCCCGACCTTTCTCGCAATGTCAAGGATGGTCTGTTGGGCAAGGGCTTCTTCCATGCGCTTTTGCGCGGTCATCATCGCGCCGTGAATCGAGCAGGTTCCTTCTATTGCCCACTCCGGCGGATTGCCCTCAAACAGGGCGCAACGCCCGCGGATGTCGCGGCATTCGAAAATGTTCTTGCGCCCGTCGATGGCGTTGACGATGTCGAGCAGGGTGATTTCATCGGCTGGCCGCGCCAGGCTAAAGCCGCCGCGTACGCCCTCACTGGCCACCACCAGTTTGCCCTTGGCCAGTTTGGTGAAGATCTTCGCCAGATATTCCACGGGAACACCTTGCAACTCCGCAAGATCGCGCACGCTGGCCTCGCGGCTGTCACCGCCGCTGCCTACCAGAAAGGCCAGGCAATGAATGCCGTATTCGACCCCAGCACTGTAAAGAGACATATCTAATTCCGACTGAATTTGTCGTAAATACTACCAGCCCGAATACGACCAGGCAATCTGCCGATTACGTGGGATGTGTCTGTTTTAACGCCTTAATCCAGTGAAACGTTGAGTTTTGTTAGTGCTCCGCTTTCTATCGGTATCGATTAAATAGATTAAACCAATCGAATTATCTGACTTGTTAGCTATAAGTACGACCAATAGAGTCGGAGCTATCGGAGTGGCAGCGAATGCCGTTCGGAAAAATTCTCGGCATCTCTTTCAACGGTTTGTTTTTTTTGGAGCGTCACAATGAAGCAGCAGATTCTGGTTATCGGTGCAGGTTTTGGCGGTATGTGGTCGGCGTTGAGTGCGGCACGGCTGGTTGATCTTCAGGGTCGTGCAGACGTTGAGATCAGCGTTCTGGCGCCGCAGGCAGAGTTGCGCGTGCGTCCGCGCTTCTATGAGCCGAATGCTCATCAACTGGCAGCGCCGCTCCACGAACTGTTCGAAGTGGTCGGCGTTCACTTCATCAAAGGCGCCGCCGAGACCATTGACGTGGCGGCGAAAACCGTCGGCTACAGCGATGCCGCCGGCATCCATCAAGTGTTCCACTACGACAAACTCGTTCTGGCCAGCGGCAGCGGTCTGGCCCAGTCGGGCACTCCAGGCGTTGCTCAGCACGCCTTCGATGTTGATCGCATAGAAGCGGCCATCCGTCTGGAGGCTCATTTGAAATCCCTGAAAGACCTGCCGCACAGCCAGGCGCGCAATACCGTGGTTGTCGCCGGTGGTGGATTTACCGGCATCGAAACGGCGACAGAACTGCCCGGACGTCTGCGCGAGATTTTCGCTGAGGGCGCTGATATCAAGGTGATCGTCATTGATCGCGGACTGAAGATCGGCGCTTCGATGGGCGAAGAGATCAGCAAGTCCATCGTCGAGGCCAGCGAAGAGCTGGGTGTTGAATGGCGCCTGGGCGTTTCTGTGCAGTCGGTCGATGCCGGTGGCGTGACACTGTCGGACGGTCAGCGTATCGAAGCGAACACCGTGATCTGGACCACTGGCGTGCGCGCCAGCTCGCTCACTGAGCAGATTCCGGGCGAGCGCGATAAACAAGGTCGCCTGCACGTCGATGCCCACCTCAAAGTCATCGGCCAGGACGACATCTTCGCCACGGGCGACGTGGCGTACGCTGCCACCGACAGCCTCGGCAACTACGCACTGATGACCTGCCAGCACGCGATCTCGCTGGGTCGTCATGCGGGCAATAATGTCGCGGCGCAGCTGCTCGGCGTCGATCCGACGCCGTATAGCCAGCCGAAATACGTGACCTGTCTGGATCTCGGTGCCTGGGGTGCGGTGTACACCGAGGGTTGGGATCGTCAGGTGAAACTGGTCAGGCAGGAAGGCAAAACCCTGAAGACTCAGATCAACACCCAGTGGATTTATCCGCCAGCGGCTGATCGCGAGAGTGCGCTCGCGGCGGCGGATCCGATGATTCCTGTGGTTGCGTAATCAGTCTGATCTTGGGTGCCAACCCTTTGCGTGCGCGGCAGCGGGTTGTCATTGTTCTGCCGCGGCAAGCTTGTCTCCTGCAATGGTTTTGCGAGTCGCGCAGAGCCATTGAGGGAGCGGAGCGTGCTCGCGAAGGTGACTCGGAGACCGCAGAAGATTTTCACAGCGTCTCTATCAGCCAATCCCGAAACGCCTTCAGCGACGGCAGCGTTTCGTTGCGCGGCGGATAGACCAGGTAATAGCTGCGCCGACTGGTGATCGGTTCTCCCAGTTGCAGGAGTTCGCCGTTGAGCAACTCATCTTCCACCAGAATCCGTGGTACCAGCCCCACACCAATATTGGCCCGCACCGCCTGTATCAAATGCGCGGTCATTTCAAAGCTCGGCCCGATGCGCATGCTGCGATGCGGCAGCGTGTGATGACTGAACCATTCCGCCCACGCCTGAGCATTGCTGCTGACGTTGAGCAGCAATTGTCCGGCGATGTGCTGTTCGGCGTCATTGCGCTCAGCGGCAGACAGTTGCGCACTGGCGATCACCACCAGCTCTTCCGTGTGCAGCGGCAGAGCACTCAGCCCCGGCCATTCGCCGCTGCCGACGCAGATCGCGGCGTCGATTTCACTGGTATCGAAGTCAATCGCCTCGATGCGCGAGTGCAGGTGCACGGTCATGCCAGGGTGCGCGGTGTAGAAATCCTTCAGTCGCGGCAACAACCATTTCGAACCAAAGGTCGGCAGCGTCGCCAGGCGCAAGCTGTGTATGCCTGAACCAAACGCCATGGCTTGCAGGGTCGCGCTACGGATCTGCCCAAGCGCCTCGGCCAGTTCGCGTTGGTACATGCGCCCGACGTCGGTGAGCACCACTTGCCGACCTTCACGACTGAACAGGCGCATGCCGAGCATCTTCTCGAGAATCTGCACCTGACGGCTGACGGCGCTTTGTGTCAGAGACAGTTCGTGGGCGGCGCGGGTATAGCTTTCGTGGCGCGCGGCCGCCTCGAAGGCCAGTAATAACGACATGGAAGGGGTGAGCGTGCGCGGATTCATTCGCAAAAGTCATCAATAGCGGGTGGAATTTACGGTTGTCCCAATGTTCGCCAGCAATGAACATGGGCACCATTAGATGGCGGAGCCTGACGCAATCATTCGTTGCGTACAACTGTTCACCGCCACATCGCCTGATTTTGACCTGAGATACCCCGACCGATGATTGCCCAGCTGTCGCCCGCCACCGCACTGACCACCGATTATCAGCAGTTCCTCAAAGCCCTCAAGGCCAGCGGCTTTCGCGGTGAAATCAGCGCCGATTACGCCAGTCGCGTGGTGCTCGCAACCGATAACTCGATCTATCAACGCCTGCCGCAAGCGGCGGTGTTTCCCATGGATGCCGACGACGTCGCGCGGGTGGCACGGCTGATCGCTGAGCCTGCATACCAACAGGTGGTGATCACCCCGCGCGGCGGCGGCACGGGAACCAATGGCCAATCGTTGACCGACGGCATCGTTGTCGACCTGTCGCGGCACATGAACCGCATTCTGGAGATCAACGTCGAGCAGCGCTGGGTGCGCGTGCAGGCCGGGGTGGTCAAGGATCAGCTCAATGCGGCGCTGAAGTCCGCCGGGCTGTTTTTCGCTCCGGAGCTGTCAACCTCCAACCGCGCGACCGTCGGCGGCATGATCAACACCGACGCCAGCGGCCAGGGCAGTTGCACCTATGGCAAGACCCGCGACCATGTGCTTGAACTCGACATGATCCTGCGCGGCGGCGAGCGTCTGCACGGTCTGCCGCTTGAGGAAAGCGAACTGAGCGCACTGTGTGCCCGTGAAGATCGGGTCGGCGAAGTCTACCGTTGCGCGCGACAGATCATTGATGAGCAGGGCGAACTGATCAAGCAACGCTTTCCTGATCTGAACCGCTGCCTGACCGGTTACGACCTCGCGCATCTGCGCGAGGCCGACCAGCGCTTCAACCTCAACAGCGTGCTCTGCGGTGCGGAAGGTTCGCTGGGTTTTGTCGTCGAGGCGCGGCTCAATGTGCTGCCGATCCCCAAACACACGATGCTGGTTAACATCCGCTACGCCGGGTTCATGGACGCATTGCGCGATGCGCGGGCGCTGATGGCGCTCAAGCCGCTGTCGATCGAAACCGTCGACTCGAAAGTGTTGCTGTTGGCGATGCAGGACATCGTCTGGCACGGCGTCGCGGAGTATTTTCCGCAAAGTGCCGAGCGGCCGACCCTGGGCATCAACCTCGTTGAATTTTGCGGGGATGACCCAGAAGACCTGCAGCGTCGGGTCGAGTCGTTCATCGAGCACTTGAGCAGCGATCGAACCGTCGAGCGATTGGGTCACACGCTGGCAGTCGGGCAAGCGGCGGTGAGCAAGGTTTACGGTATGCGTAAACGCGCGGTCGGCCTGCTCGGCAACGTCGCCGGTGAAGCGCGGCCGCAACCGTTTGTCGAAGACACCGCTGTACCGCCGCAACACCTCGCGGAATACATCGCTGAGCTGCGCGATTTGCTCGACAGCCACGGCTTGCAGTACGGCATGTTCGGCCACGTCGATGCCGGCGTACTGCACGTGCGGCCGATTCTCGACATGAAAGACCCGCAGCAGGCGGCGCTGGTGCGCCCGGTGTCCGACGGCGTTGCCGCGTTGACCCAGCGCTACGGCGGCCTGCTCTGGGGCGAGCACGGTAAAGGTCTGCGGTCGGAGTACGCGCCGGCATTTTTCGGTGATCTGTACCCGGCGCTGCAAGCGCTGAAGGCCGCGTTTGACCCGTTCAATCAGTTCAATCCGGGCAAGATCGCTACCCCGGCCAACACCGATGCGAAGCTGCTGAAAATCGATGAGGTGACCCTGCGTGGCGAGCTGGATCGGCAGATCGACGAGAAAGTCTGGCAGGACTACGGTGCCGCCATGCATTGCAACGGCAATGGCGCCTGCTACAACTTTGATCCCGATGACGCGATGTGCCCGTCGTGGAAAGCCACGCGTGAACGCGCACAGTCGCCCAAGGGCCGCGCCTCGTTGATCCGTGAGTGGCTGCGGTTGCAGGGCGAGGCGGGTGTCGACGTGCTGTCGGAGGCCATTCGCAAGCCGGCGTTTTTCAGCACGTTGTGGCAGCGCTGGCGCAACACCCGCACGCAAACCGAAGACTTCTCCCATGAAGTGTATGACGCCATGGCCGGGTGTCTGGCGTGCAAATCCTGCTCGGGCCAGTGCCCGGTGAAGGTCAACGTGCCGGAGTTTCGTTCGCGCTTTCTCGAGCTGTATCACGGTCGTTATCTGCGCCCGGCGCGGGATTATCTGATTGCCTCGCTGGAGTACAGCATTCCGTACATGGCGCGCATTCCGGCGCTGTACAACGGTTTGATGGGCGCGGCGCTGATTCGCGGCGTTCTGGAGCGCGTCGGTGGCATGGTCGATGTGCCCTTGCTCAGCCGTTTCGATTTCCATGCGGCGATGCGTCGTTGGCAGGTGCGGCCGGCGACGGTGGCGACCTTGTCGACGCTGACCCCGGCGCAACGCGAACGCAGCGTAGTGTTGGTGCAGGACGCGTTTACCCGCTACTTCGAAGCTCCGTTGCTGGCCGATCTGGTCGAGCTGATTTCACGTCTCGGTTATCAGGTCTATCTGGCGCCGTTCAGCGCCAACGGCAAGCCGTTGCATGTGCAGGGCTTTCTCTCGGCATTCAACCGCGCGGCCCTGCGCAATGCCCGGCAGTTACGTGAATTGGCGGACATTGGCGTGCCTTTGCTCGGGCTCGATCCGGCGATGACCCTGGTGTATCGCCAGGAATACCTGAAAGTGCCGGGCATGCAGCAATGCCCGGAAGTCGCGCTGGTGCAGGAGTGGTTACTCAACGTCATGCCGGAGCAGGCACTTCAGGCCAAAACCGCGTCGTTCCGACTGCTCGCGCACTGCACCGAGAAAACCAATGTCCCGGCCGCCACCCGCCAGTGGGAGCAGGTGTTCGACCGTGTCGGTTTGCAACTGGCGACGCAGGCCACCGGCTGCTGTGGCATGTCCGGCACTTACGGGCATGAGGCGCGCAACCGCGAAACGTCGGCGGTGATCTACGAGCAGTCGTGGGCGCGTCAGGTCGAGGCGCCGGCGGAGAAGGGCGAAGCACTGGCCACCGGTTATTCCTGCCGCATCCAGGTCAAGCGCCAGTCGGATCAGGCACTGCGCCATCCGTTGCAGGTGCTGCTTGAGGTTCTTCGTCGCTGAGCGAGGTGTCGACGTCCTTGTCCCAGATCAGGCGTGGATCGAAGCTCATCGCCGCTAGCATGGTGAACACCACGACCAGGCCAAAGAACAGAATGCCCGGTCGCGGTTCGATATCGCCCAGCGCCTGAAACTTCACCAACGCTGCGACCAGTGCCACGACGAGGACGTCGAGCATCGACCAATAGCCGATCAACTCGACGAAACGGTACAGCTTCGAGCGTTCCTTGCGCGCCCAGGCGCTGTCGCGCTGTACGGTCGTCAGCAGCAGTGTCAGGGCGACGAACTTGATCCCCGGCACGGCGATGCTGGCGATGAAAATGATCAGCGCAATGTCCCAGGCGCCGCCTTCCCAAAACTCCAGCACGCCACTCATGATCGTGCTGTCGGCACCGCTGCCGAGCATGCTGGTGTTCATCACCGGCAGCAGATTGGCCGGTATGTAAAACGCCAGTGCGGCGAGCATGTAGGCCCAGGTGCGCGTCAGCGAGTTGGTCTTGCGCCGATGCAGCGGCGCATCACAGCGCGGGCATTGGTGCGGCTCGTCGGACATGTCGCAGGCCAGTCCGCAACTGTGGCACAGGCACAGATTGAGTTCGCTGGCAGTCGGTGGTCGCTTCATAGAATGTCCCAGAGGTCACGGATGTCGCGACCGGCAATGCGGATCATCATCAAGCTCAGCACGGCCAGTGCGAACAAGCCGATGCCGGGCAACACGTCGAGCAGGCCGGCAAGTTTGAACACCGCCACCATCGCCCCCAGCAGACACACTTCGAGCATGCTCCACGGCCGCAGGGTTTCCAGCCAGCGCATGCACAGTTTGAAGCCCGGTGCGCGTTGCGAGCGGAGGGCGAAACTCAGTACCCAGACCAGCAACACCAGTTGAAACGCCGGGGCAATGATGATCGAAATCGCCGCGACCATTGCCATGAACGTAATCGGCCCCTGACTCAACGCCAGCACCGAATCCCACAGTGTGGCGCTGTTTTTCAGGCCTTTGAGGCTGATGCTCATCACCGGATAGAAATTGGCGAACAACCACAACATGGCCGCGGTGAAAGTCAGGGCCAGGCGTTGCTCCACCGTCAAACCGTTATAGCGCTGGAGCACACCGCCGCAGCGGGCGCAGAGGGTTTTCTGGTGTTTGGCCAGTACGACTTTTTCATACACACAGTCGCAATGCTCACAGATGATCAGGTGCTCGGTGTTGACCATGGACAACGCTCGACATCAGGCCGCAAGGGCAGGGGGACTTGATCACTATAGAAGGCTGAGGCTATTGGGCAACTTGGCTGACGACTACAGGTTGGCTTTTCTTGGAATCAATATCGATTGGGTTTGGGTTTTGGCTTTGTGGTCGCGGGTTCTCGGCGCTGAAGGCCCGACGCCGCGACATCACCTGATTGAAATACCTGCAGGCCCATGCTGATTGCGTTTGCTCGCGAAAGCGGTCTATCAGTCAACAACGGCATTAACTGACCGGCCCCTTCGCGAGCAAGCTTTGCTCCTACGGTTTTTGTGTTGTGAATGAAATCTGATTCCTCAGCACAAACCTTTGTAGGAGCCGAGCTTGCTCGCGAAAGCGGTGTGTCAGTCGACAACGGTGTTAACTGACACGGCCCCATCGCGAGCAAGCTTTGCTCCTACGGTTTTGCGTTATGAGTGAAATCCGAGCCAACAGCACAAACCTTTGTAGGAGCCGAGCTTGCTCGCGAAAGCGGTGTGTCAGTCGACAACGGGGTTAACTGACCGGCCCCTTCGCGAGCAAGCTTTGCTCCTACGGTTTTGTGTTGTGAGTGAAATCTGAGCCATCAGCACAAACCTTTGTAGGAGCCGAGCTTGCTCGCGAAAGCGGTGTTTCAGTCGACAACGGTGTTAACTGACACGGCCCCTTCGCGAGCAAGCTTTGCTCCTACGGTTTTGGCGTTGTGAGTGAAATCTGAGTTCTCAGCACAAACCTTTGTAGGAGCCGAGCTTGCTCGCGAAAGCGGTGTGTCAGTCGACAACGGGGTTAACTGACCGGCCCCTTCGCGAGCAAGCTTTGCTCCTACGGTTTTGCGTTGTGAATGAAATCGGAGCCATCAGCACAAACCTTTGTAGGAGCCGAGCTTGCTCGCGAAAGCGGTCTATCAGTCGACAACGGGGTTAACTGACACGGCCCCTTCGCGAGCAAGCTTTGCTCCTACGGTTTTGGTGTTGTGAGTGAAATCTGAGCCAACAGCACAAACCTTTGTAGGAGCCGAGCTTGCTCGCGAAAGCGGTCTATCAGTCGACAACGGGGTTAACTGACCGGCCCCTTCGCGAGCAAGCTTTGCTCCTACGGTTTTGGCGTTGTGAATGGAATCTGAGCTACCAGCACAAAACCCTGTAGGAGCCGAGCTTGCTCGCGAAAGCGGTGTTTCAGTCAACAAGGGGTTAACTGACACGGCCCCTTCGCGAGCAAGCTTTGCTCCTACGGTTTTTGTGTTGTGAATGGATCTGAGTCCGTTGCGCAAGACCTTGTGGGTTTGCGGATTACTTGCGATCCAGCCACACGGTTTGCGCATTGCAGAACTCGCGTACGCCGAAGTGCGACAGTTCGCGGCCGAAACCGCTTTTCTTCACGCCACCGAAGGTCACGCGTGGGTCGCTGGCGGAGTAGCCATTGATGAACACGCCGCCGGTTTCCAGTTCGCTGGTCAGTTGTTGGGCCAGTTGAACGTTGGCGGTGTAAATCGTGGCGGTCAGACCAAATTCGCTGTCGTTGGCCAAGGCCACGGCATGGGCGCAATCGCGAGCGGTGATGATCGAGGCGACCGGGCCGAACAGTTCCTGTTTGAACGAGGTCATGCGATCGGTGACGTTGGCCAGCACGGTCGGCTCGTAATAGTTGCCGGCACCTGCGGATTTGCCGCCGCCGAGCAGCAGGGTCGCGCCTTCCTCAAGGGTGTCGCGCACCTGCTGATCCAATTCATCGCGCAGATCGAAACGCGCCATCGGGCCGATGTAGGTGTCGGCGGCCAGCGGGTCGCCAACCTTCAATTTGCGTGTGGCTTCGACGAATTTGCGGGTGAACTCCTCGACCACGCCTTCTTCGATGATCAGGCGCTTGGCGGCGGCGCAGACCTGCCCGGAGTTCTGGTAGCGACCGATGACGGCGGCTTGCACGGCTTCGTCGAGATCCGCATCGTTAAGCACGATAAACGGATCGGAACCGCCCAATTCCAGCACGCATTTTTTCAGCGCGGCACCGGCCTGAGCACCGATGGCCATGCCAGCGCGGACGCTGCCGGTCAGGGTTACAGCGGCGATGCGCGGATCGGCGATGGCGCTGGAAACGCCTTCCGGGGTGACGTTGATTACTTCAAACACACCGTCGGCAAAACCGGCGCGGGTGAAGGCATCGCGCAACAAATAGGCGCTGCCCATCACGTTCGGCGCGTGCTTGAGCACATAAGTGTTGCCCGCGATCAGCGCCGGCACTGCGCCGCGCAGCACTTGCCAGATCGGGAAGTTCCACGGCATCACCGCGAGGATAGGGCCGAGCGGGCGGTACTCAATGCGCGCCTTGCCACCTTCGACCTGGGTCGGTTCAGCATCAAGCATGGCCGGGCCGTGTTCGGCGTACCACTCGCAGAGCTTGGCGCACTTCTCGATTTCACCGCGTGCCTGAGCAATCGGCTTGCCCATCTCCAGGGTGATCATGGTTGCCATCGCTTCAGCCGTTTCGCGCAATGCGGCGGCGAGGGCGCTCAGCAAGCGCGAACGATCCTGCAGCGGCTTGCGCTTCCACTTTCCGAATCCGTAAGCGGCGCGGGTCAGCGCAGCGTCGAGGGCGGTCGCGGATTCAAAGGCGTAGTGGCCGATCTGCTTGCCGGTGGCGGGGTTGATCGAAATGGCGTGGGTCTGGCTGGAAATCTGGCTCATGGCGTCGTCCTGCGTGTTCAGTGGATGGGCCTAGAGTAGGGTGGCATTTGTTTTCTGGAAACTGAATAATAAAGATCGTTTCTTTCACGTTTGGAGAATGACCGTGGATCTGGTGCAACTGGAAATCTTCAAAGCCGTTGCCGAGCACGGCAGCATCAGCGCCGCCGCCGCGCAGATTCACCGTGTGCCGTCGAACCTGACCACGCGGATCAAACAGCTTGAGCAGGATCTGGGCGTTGATCTGTTTATTCGCGAAAAAAGCCGTTTGCGCCTGTCACCGGCAGGCTGGAGTTTTCTTGAGTATGCGCGGCGCATTCTCGACCTGGTCCAAGAGGCGCGGGCGACCGTGGCGGGCGAGGAGCCGCAAGGCGCGTTCCCGCTGGGTTCGCTGGAAAGTACCGCGGCGGTGCGTATTCCCGAATTGCTCGCCGCGTATAACCAGTTGCACCCGAAAGTCGATCTCGACCTGTCCACCGGGCCTTCGGGGACGATGATCGACGGCGTGCTGTCCGGGCGTCTTGCGGCGGCGTTCGTCGATGGCCCGGTGCTGCACCCGACGCTGGAAGGCGTGCCGGCTTTCGAAGAAGAAATGGTCATCATCGCGCCGCTGCATCACGCGCCCGTTCAGCGCGCAGCGGACGTGAACGGCGAGAACATTTATGCCTTCCGCTCCAACTGTTCCTATCGTCATCACTTCGAAAAATGGTTCAGCACCGACGCCGCCGTGCCGGGCAAGATCTTCGAGATGGAGTCTTACCACGGCATGCTCGCTTGCGTGAGCGCGGGTGCCGGGCTGGCGTTGATGCCGCGCAAAATGCTCCAGAGCATGCCGGGCAGTGCGACGGTCAGCGTTTGGCCGTTGGCGGCGGACTTTCGTTATCTGACCACTTGGCTGGTGTGGCGACGGGGCACGGTGTCGCGCAGTTTGAGCATGTTTGTGCGCTTGCTGGAGGAGCGCGGCGTGGTGCGTGCAGAAGAGTAATTGACACTTTGTGTCATGGCTGTATCTTTATCGGCGTTTCGCAATATAAAAAACTATACAGCGCAGCCATGAGGAACCCGTAAATGACCACAGCCCTGAGCGAAAAAACCGCCTTGAGCGGCAAGGAAGCGGTCGGCGATCGTTTTGTACTGGAAACGATGAGCCGTGCCCAGCAACTGACCTGGGAAGCCGTCGACGCCATTGCCAAAGTGATCAAACCCGGCATGCTTGAGTCCGAAGCGATCGCCCGCGGCAAGGAAATCCTCGCTGAACTGGGCATGGACCGGATCTGGCATCCGCTGTTGATCCGTTTCGGCGCCAACACGCTGAAGACCTTCAAACAGCGCTCTGAGGGTGATCCGGTGTTGGGTGAAGAGGACATTTTCTTTATCGACATGGGCGTGGTCTGGCATGGGCACGAAGGCGATGCGGGCGCGACCTACACCACAGGCTCCGACCCGGAGATGATTGCCTGTGCGGCAGCTGCCAAGGAACTGTTCGACCGCGTCGAAGCTTTCTGGCGCGAAGGTGTTTCCGGTGTCGAACTGTACCGCTATGCCAGCGACCAGGCCGAGGCGATGGGTTGGGTGCTGAACCTCAACATCAAGGGCCACCGGGTCAGTGACTTTCCTCATGCGATTCATCGTGGCGGCGATCTGGGCGACTTCGATCAGGCCCCGAATGCCGGTGTATGGATACTGGAAATCCAGATTGCTCACCCGCAACGGCCGTTCGGCGCGTTTTACGAAGACTTGCTCATTTAAGGAAACCTCATGACCCACCCGACACCCCAAACCGTGCTGCTGTTTTCCTACGGCACTTTGCAGGATCGCGCCGTGCAGCTGTCCAACTTTGGCCGTGAGTTGGAGGGTCGCGCGGACAGTCTGCCGGGCTACAGACAGCAAATGGTCGAGATTACCGATCCTGCCGTGCTCGCCACCAGCGGCAAAACCCATCACCCGATCGTGCAGGAAAGCGGCAATGCGGCCGACGAGATTGTCGGCACGGTTTTCCGAATTACTGCAGAGGAACTGGCTGCTGCGGATGAATACGAAGTGGCGGACTACAAACGCGTCAGCGTGCTGCTAAAGTCTGGGGTCGATGCATGGGTTTACGTGCAGGCGTGACAACAGAGCGCAGCGCTGTAGTTGTTTTTATATAGCGTCAACTTCGATGATGCACGCCGTTTCCTAACTCTAAAGTCAAAAAAAGGGCGCCCGTCATGAAAGTCAGTGCACGCAACGTATTCAAAGGCAAAGTCAGCAATGTTCAGGCCGGCGCCGTCAACGCCGAAGTGGTTTTGACCCTGTCGGGCGGTGAGCAATTGGTTGCCGTCGTGACCATGGAAAGCATCAAGAACCTCGGCATTGCCGTCGGCAAAGAGGCTGTCGCACTGGTCAAGGCGCCATGGGTAATGTTGATGACCGAATCCAGCGACATTCGTCTCTCGGCGCGCAACTGCCTGGAAGGCAAAGTGCTGAGCGTCACTGATGGCGCGGTCAACGCTGAAGTGGTGATCGAACTGGCCGGCGGTTCCAAGGTTTACTCGATCGTAACTCGCGATGCCGTTGTTGAACTGGGCCTCGCCAAAGGCGTCAGCGCGACTGCTGTGATCAAGGCTTCGCACATCATTCTGGGCGTTCCGGCCTGATTATTCCTTCAGGCTGACCAGAACCTCTGATCCCGGTTTCGGGATCAGAGGTTTTTTACTTCATGGCGTGCCGTTTCGGCCGTACAGGCGATAGCCTTCGCGTTGGTTCAAACGATCGTAATAGGCACTGACGGCCGGCAAGTGCGGATGTTCAAGCGGCGTTTCGAACCAGCGGTTTACCGACAACCCGATCGGGATGTCCGCCAGTGAGAACTCATTGCCACTGACGTAAGCACCGGTCGAGGCCAGCTGCCGATCGAGGATCGCCATGTTCTGCGACCATTGCTCGATACCGTTGGCCAACGCAGCGCTGTCCTGATAATCCGGCGACTGGCGCACCAGCGACATCAGCGGATATGACCACGAGCGATTCAGCTCCGACGCCTGCCAGTCAATCCATTGGTCTACCCGCGCCCGGGCCATTGGCTCAACCGGATACAGTTGCGCGCCGTCATAGCGCGCCGCCAGATAACGGATGATCGTGTTGGACTCCCACAGCGTGAAATCCCCGTCCTGGATCACCGGCACCATGGCGCATGGATTCAGCGCGAGAAACTCCGCAGTCTGCGTCGACCGGAACCCCGAGCCCCAGTCTTCACGCTCAAAGGGAATCTGCAGTTCAGCGCAGGTCCACAGCACTTTGCGCACGTTGATCGATGAAGCCTTACCGAGTATTCGCAGCATTGGATTCGCCTCCCTCTAGTCGTCGGACGTGAAGAAATACCACACCGAAACGAAGAAGACCCGCGCGTGGCGGGCCTTCTTTTTTCATCGAATCAAATCACAGGCCGCTCGCCAACTTCCCGCCCATCATCCGCCGACGGTAGGAGGTGTCACGATTGGCCAGCCAGAAGTACAACGGTGACGTCACCAGCAAGCCCACCAGCCACGACAGATCCGCGCCGTTGATGTGCGCCGACACCGGGCCGACGTACAGCGGCGTGTTCATGAACGGGATCTGCACGGCGATGCCGATTGCGTAAGCCAGCAACGCCTGCGGGTTGTAGCGCCCGTAGATGCCGCCGTCGACCTGGAAGATCGACTGGATGTCGTACTGGCCCTTGTGGATCGCGTAGAAGTCGATCAGGTTGATCGCCGTCCACGGTACCAACACCACCAGCAACACCAGCACCATGTCGACGAAGTGGCCGATGAAGTCCTTCGACGCGCCTACCGCAGCAAAGCAGCAGGCCAGCAACACGATGACCGAGATCACCGCGCGGCTCTTGGCGGTGGGGATCCAGCGGTAAGCGAAGGTCTGCACCAGGGTGATCAGCGACAGCACCGCGCCGTAGAGGTTGAGGGCGTTGTGGCTGATCACGCTGAGCAGGAACAGCACCAGCATCAGCGGGCCAATGGAACCGGTGGCGAGTTTGACCGCGTCCATGGTGTCCATGCCCACGGGCGTCGCCAGCACCGCAACGGCGCCGAACACGAACGCCAGGCTCGAGCCCAGCGCCGAACCCAGATACGTCGTCCAGAACGTCGACGAGACTTTTACGTCAGCCGGCAAGTAACGCGAATAGTCGGACACGTACGGTGCAAACGCGATTTGCCACAGCGCGGCGAGCGATACGGTGGCGAGCCAGCCAGAGAGATTGAAGCTGCCGCGCGTGAAGAAGTCATCGGTTTGAATGTGGGTGAAGATGTAGCCGAAACCGACGACGATGCCGATCCCCAACACCCAGGTGCCGATGCGGTTGAGCACGTGGATGAAGCGGTAGCCGATGATACCGATGATCCCCGAACCGATGGCGCCGATGACGATGCCGACCGGCACCGGAACGCTGTCGACCACGCCGTGCAACGACTTGCCGGCGAGAACGATGTTGGAGGCGAAGAAGCCGATGTACATGACGCCGGCAATCAGCACCACCAGCAGGGCGCCGAGGGAGCCGAACTGCGCGCGGCTCTGGATCATTTGCGGAATGCCCATCTGCGGGCCTTGCGCGGAGTGCAGCGCCATCAACACGCCGCCCACCAGGTGGCCGACTAGAATCGCGACGATGCCCCAGACCAGATTCAAGTGAAACAACTGCACGCCCAGCGCACCGGTAACGATGGGCAACGGCGCGATGTTGCCGCCGAACCAGAGCGTGAACAGATCCCTGACCTTTCCGTGGCGATCTTCGGGGGGCACGTATCCTATCGTGTGTTTTTCAATCAGCGGAGCGGAGGATGCTGCTGCAGGGGTAGCCATGACGAACTCCAAGGCAAGGATGAGTACGTGGACGTACTTCGGTGAGCGCCGGCACGGACGGCGCATTTCTTGTTGAAGTGATCATGTGCAAAGGCTCGGGATAGATAAATTAGTAAGTTTGTTGCTACAGACCTTAAAAAAAATATGCTCCGGGTAGCACGCAGCTCCGGTATGTTCAGGCTTCTCTCCTGTCAGGAGTTACACAGGGTGCTCACTGTAGGAGCTGCCGAAGGCTGCGATCTTTTAATCTTTCTGGAGGTCCCTCATGGCTGCCTACAACCTGCGTCAGCTCAAATACTTCGTCACCACCGCCGACTGCGGCAGCGTCGCCGAGGCCTCGCGCAAGCTCTATATCGCGCAGCCATCGGTGTCCACCGCGATCAAGCATCTTGAAGAGAGCTTCGGCGTGCAGCTGTTCATCCGCCACCATGCCCAGGGTGTTTCGCTGACGCCCAGCGGCTCGCGTTTCTATCGCAAGGCGCTGGAGCTGTTGCGCGTGGCTCATGAGTTCGAACAGAACGCCCTGGCGGACAATGACGTGGTCGCCGGGCAGATCGATATCGGCTGTTTCGAAACCGTCGCGCCGCTCTACCTGCCGCGTCTGATCGCCGGTTTCAAGCAGCGTTGGCCGGGGGTGGAAATCCGCATTCGCGATGGCGAACAACAGGAACTGGTGCAGGCGCTGACCGCCGGCAGCATCGACGTGGCGATGATGTTCGAACACGACCTCGACAGCACCATCGAAACCACCCCGTTGATGCCGCCGCAACAGCCGTACGCCTTGCTGCCGGCCGACCACCGCTTCGCGCAACAGGCAAAAGTGTCGCTGCATGATCTGGTGCTAGAGCCGATGATCCTGCTCGACGTCGTGCCGAGCCGAACCTATTTCGTGAGCATTTTTGAAGAACGCGGACTGACGCCAAACATCGTCTTCAGCTCGCCGTCGATCGAGATGGTGCGCGGCATGGTGGCAAATGGTTTCGGCTTTTCGATTCTGGTGACCAAACCGTTCAGCGACTACACCTACGACGGCCAGAAAGTCGTCTGTGTGCCGCTGGCGGAAACCGTGACCGGTTCGGGATTGTCGGCGGCTTGGTTGCGGCGCGTACAACTGACCAAACCGGTGCAGTTGTTTGTCGATCATTGCCGTGAGGAGTTGGCCCGACTGTACGCGTGAGCGCAGTCGAGCCGGGTTTCAACCGCGGATAAATGCCAGCATGCGCTGAAGCATCTCATCGCAAGCGTGCAACTGATCGAGGCTGACAAACTCATCGGGTTTGTGGCCCTGATCCATGCTGCCAGGCCCGCAGACCACCGTGGCAATGCCCACCGCATCAAACAGACCACCTTCGGTGCCGAACGCCACGGTGCCGAAATCCGTCGAATCGCAGAACGCCGCAATCAACTCGGCAGCCTGACTCTGCGCATCGGTGACCAGCCCCGGATATGCCGACAACTCGCTGAAACGGATAGCGCTGTGCTCACTGACCGCGCGCATCCGCGGCAGCACCTCACGTTCGGCGTAGGCTTGCAGCGCCTCGGCGACCCGCGCCGGATCCTGTGAGGGCAGGGCGCGTATCTCGAAGTCGAAACGGCAATCGGCAGGAACGATATTCAGCGCCTTGCCGCCACTGATGACCCCGGTTTGCACGGTGCTGTAGGGCGGATCAAAGCGCGCATCGTGAAGTTCCGGCGCTCTCAGTTGCTGGCCGAGGCGACCCAGTTCGCCGATCAGTTCGGCGGCGTATTCGATGGCGTTAACCCCCAGCGGCGCATAGGCCGAATGGCATGGATGACCGTGCACATCGCAGCGCATTGCCAGTTTGCCCTTGTGGCCGAGCACCGGTTGCAGCTCGGTCGGTTCGCCGATGATGCACAGCAGCGGTTTGACTGGACGCTGTTGCAGAACCTTGAGCAACGAGCGCACGCCGAGGCAGCCGACCTCTTCGTCATAAGACAGGGCGATGTGCACTGGCATGCGCAACGAGGCCTGCACCAGCGAAGGCACCAGGGCGAGCACGCAAGCGATGTAGCCCTTCATGTCCGCCGTGCCACGGCCGAACAGTTTGCCGTCGCGCTCGCTGAGCTCGAACGGCGGCAGCGTCCACGGCTGGCCATCGACCGGGACCACATCGGTGTGCCCGGACAGCACGATGCCCGGCTGATCGGCCGGACCAATCGTGGCGAACAGGTTGGCCTTGCTGCGCTCGTCGTTGTAGATCAGCGCGCACGGCACGTCGAAACCGGCGAGGTAATCACGGACGAACTCGATCAGGTGCAAGTTGGATTCGCGGCTGGTGGTATCGAACGCCACCAGCGCCCTGAGCAACTCGACGCTGTTCATCGATCATCACCGGCGACGCCGTAGCCCGGTGCCTTGGCGGGATCGAGGGCGCGATTGATGTAGTCCTGCAATTGCGGCTGATAGGCATCCCAGAGTTTTTGCAACTGGCCGATCGGGTCTTCATCGGCCCAATCCACACGCAGGTTAACGATGGGCCAGGTCTGTTCGCCGACGACCACGACGGCTGCCGAATGCACCGGACCGGCTTCGCCACCAAGGGCTTGAGCGGCGTGCAGGGCTTTGAGCAGACGGTCGGCGAGTTGCCCTTCGCCGCCTTCAAAGGCACTGACCATCGCCTCGATCACCGAGCGCCCGGCGAGCATGTTGCCGGCCGCCACGCATTGTTCGCCGGGAACCGCATTGTTGACGCCGAGGGTTTGTGCGCCACTGAAATGAGCGGTCTGGCCGAGGTGATTGATTGCGGTGATCTGGCGGTACTGGCTGTAGCCGTTGCGCGTGAGCACTTTGTCCAGCGCGTCGTCAGGCGCCAGGCCTTGCTCCATCAGCGCAAGGACTTCCGGGCCGAGCGACGGCAGGGTGATGTTCTGGCTCGATACCGCGCCGACGCCCGGCAGCAGCCATGGGCAACGGGCGCCGACGGCGATGCTGGAAGAACTGATGGCGATACCGAACTGGCCGGTTTCGGCGCAGCGGGCGGCGATTGAAAAGGTCATGGTTTTAATCCTTTTTGAGGAAATGGTTGTCCTTTAGGGCCTCTTCGCGAGCAAGCTCTGCTCCTACAAAGATCTGCTTCTGTAGGAGCAAGGCTTGCCCGCGAAAGCCACAACGCGGTGTGATGCCTTACTCGGGAATTACTGCAATCACATCAATCTCCATCAACCACTGTGGTTGCCCCAACGCTGACACCACCAACCCGGTCGAAATCGGAAACACCCCTTTGAGCCACTTGCCGACTTCCCCATACACCGCCTCGCGATAACGCGGGTCGATCAGGTAGGTGGTGGTCTTGACGATGTGACTCATGTCGCTGCCGGCTTCTTCCAGCAGTTGCTTGACGTTGCGCATGGCCTGTTCGGCCTGCGCGCGAGGATCGCCGAGGCCCACCAGATTGCCGTCGAAATCAGTACCGACCTGGCCCCGCACATACACGGTGTTGCCGGCACGGACGGCCTGGCAGAGGTCGTTGTCCAGGGTCTGGTTCGGGTAGGTGTCTTTGGTGTTGAACATGCGAATACGGGTGTGGGTTGGCGTGCTCATGTGCAGCTCCTGAAGATGATTTGCCCGGCGCAATCGGCGCCTGGGCCAAAGAGGGGAATCAAGCGTCGACGGTGTCGGCGGCTTTGCTGTGTGCAGGGGTATGCAGGGCGGCTTCACGCTGCTCTGCATCGCGATAGTCCAGATACTTGCGCTGGGTGGCGATGTGGTCGGCGACGTGTTTGGCGTCGTGCCATACGCCCCAGATGAACGACGAACCGCGACGCGACTGCCACGGCAGACCGAGGAAATAAACCCCCGGCTCACTCGACACACCGCGCTGATGCACCGGTTTGCCCTTGTCATCGAAAGCGTTCACTTGCAGCCAGGAGTAATCCACGGCAAAACCTGTCGCCCAGATGATCGAGGTGATACCTGCCTTGGCCAGATCCAGATCGGCCAGCGGATTTTTCACGCATTCAGGTTCTGGATAGGTTTCGCGCGCTTCAGGTTCTTCCGGCAGATCCAGACCATTGCGCTCGATGTAAGCGTCGGCAGCGTCCAACAGCGCCAGATAGTTTTCGTCGCCGCGATTGAGGTTGCCGACCAGATCCTGTTTGAAGGTCACCACGCCGTTGTTGAACGACTCGGTGACGCCGACCAGGGTCATGCCACGATGGGCCAGCCCACGGAAATCGATGGTGCGCCCGCCATGGGCACCGCTGACCGCAATGGTCACGTGCTCGCGGCCAGGCTTCATCGCCGCCTGATCCCACTCGCCAAGTACCCCCAGCCACCAGCAGAAATCGCGGTTGCGGTAAGCGCGAGGCGGGCGGTCGTGGGCGCCGACCGAGAGGTAAACCTGCTTGCCGGAGCGCTGCAGTTCATCAGCAATCTGCACGCCCGACGAACCCGCGCCGACCACCAGCACCGCGCCTTCCGGCAGTTGCTGCGGGTTGCGATAGTCGGCGGAGTGGATTTGCAGCAGACGTTGGTCTTGCGGGGCAATCGCCGGGATCACCGGTTTCTGAAACGGGCCGGTAGCAGCAACCACGCGGCTGGCTTCGATCACGCCCTCGGAGGTCTCGACGGTGAAGCCTGGGCGACCCACATTGCGCACCACGCTTTTGACGTCGACGCCGGTACGAATCGGCGCATTGAATTTCTTCGCATAGGCTTCGAAGTAATCGGCCACGCGTTCCTTTGGGGCGAAACCGTCGGGATCGACATCATCGAATTCCAAGCCCGGGAAGCGGTCATGCCACGCCGGACCGTTGGCCACCAGCGAGTCCCAACGCCCGGTGCGCCAGCGTTCGGCAATGCGATTGCGCTCCAGCACGAGGTGCGGCACACCGAGTTTGCTCAGGTGTTCACTCATGGCCACTCCTGCTTGGCCGGCACCCACAATCAGCGTGTCTGTTTTTATTATTTCAGTGGTCATCTCTACATCCTTCCTAGCAAGGCAGTTGGATTCGGGCGCTGTTGGCTTGTCCGTTTTGCTTGCGGTCAGACTAGGGAGGAGGGGGGTATCGGTAAAATATTATTAAGCTGGGATGTGAAGATAAAATTCTGATGCAGAGGGCTGAAAGCCTTTAAATACGGCGCTTTCCTCGAAGATCAACAACGAAGATTGCGTACAAAAAAGCAATGTCTGAGTGATTATCGTGGCGAGGGGATTTATCCCCGTTGGGGCGCGAAGCGGCCCCTCTTTTGATTTCAAAAAGGGACTGCTGCGCAGTCCAACGGGGATAAATCCCCTCGCCACAAGGGTAGCGGGAACCTTGGAAGGGTTTATCGGTTGAGGAACGCCAACAGGTCTTCATTCAGTTCTTGTGCATGCGTCACCGCAAACCCATGCGGTGCGCCTGCATAAACCTTCAGCTCGGCACCCTTGATCTGCGCCGCCGCCTGTTTGCCGGTGGTTTCAAACGGCACGATCTGGTCGCCGTCGCCATGGATCACCAGGGTCGGCACGTCGATCTTGGCCAGGTCCGGACGGAAGTCGGTTTCCGAGAACGCCGTCACGCAATCCACGGTGCCTTTAAGCGACGCCAGCAGCGCGACGTTGAGGGTTTGGGTGAGCACACCGGCAGAAACGCTCTGGCCCTGGTTGGTGCCGTAAAACGGCGCGGCGAAATCGGCGATGAACTGCGCGCGATCCTTCAGCAGACCGGCCTTGATCCCGTCGAACACCGACTTGTCGACGCCTTGCGGGAAGTCGGCCTTCTTGCCGAACAACGGTGTCACCGCGCCCAGCAAGACCAGCCCGGCCACGCGCTCGCTGCCATGCCGGGCGATGTAGCGGCTGACGTCGCCGCCGCCCATGGAGAAGCCCACCAGTGTCACTTCACGCAGGTCCAGATGATTGATCAGTTGCGCGATGTCGTCGGCGAAGGTGTCGTAGTCATAGCCGTTCCACGGTTGCTCGGAACGACCGAAACCACGACGGTCGAAGGCGATGGTGCGGTAACCGCGACTGCTCAGGTATTCCATCTGGTATTCCCACATGTCGGCATCCAGCGGCCAGCCGTGGCTGAACAGTACGGGCTTACCGCTGCCCCAATCCTTGTAATAGATTTCGATGCCGTCTTGAGTGAAGAACGTGCTCATGCAAACTCCTTGCGTCAGGGATCGCTCGTGAAGCCGAAATGGCTCCATTCACTATCGGCGCAAAGTCGTTCCACTACTTGTATGCAAGTGCTGGGTCAGGTTTGACCCGCGCAAGATCGCCAACCCGTGACAGAGTTGTATGATGCAACCCTGAGCCGTCAGGCTGACCATTGATTTGATGGAGTACGTTCACGTGAAGCGCAAAAGCCTGCAAGGCGCCGCCTGCCCGGTCGCCCGGACACTCGACCTGATCGGCGACTGGTGGTCGCTACTGATCATCCGTGATGCACTGGACGGCATTCGGCGATTCAGTGATTTTCAGAAGAACCTGGATATCGCCAAGAACATGCTCAGCGCCCGGCTCAAGGCGCTGGTGGAGCAGGGGATCATGCAAACCGTCCCGGCGGCGGATGGCGGCGCGTACAAGGAATACGTGCTCACAGAACGGGGGAAAGCCCTGCAGACGGTGATCGTTGCGCTGTCGCAGTGGGGCGGGGAGTTCATGTACGAGGCGGGTGAGACGGGCTCGGTGATGGTTGATGCGCAGAATCGCCAGCCGATTCGCAAGCTGGAATTGGTGGCCGCCGATGGTCGTGTGCTTGCACCGGAGGATGTAGCGACCCGCTTGGCTGTTGAGCACTGATTGGCAAAAGCAGTGCTGGGCGAGCCGCAATGGCTTCGATTGTTCAATCCTTGATACAAGCCCGACAAAAGGTTGAAACGATTGTTTGACGCCAAAGTGATGGCTATCTAATATCGCGCCACTATTTTGATGTCACTTTCCGTCTCAAGGGATCGAACATGTACCCACCCGTCCTCGTGACGAGGTTGTGCGTAGCTTTGCTGTGCCTTTCTCCACTCCAGAGTGCTTTCGCTGCACCCACACCTGGTGAAACCGACCTGATTCGCGAACGTCAGAATCGCTTGCTCGAAGAGCAGCAGCGACGCCTCGAAGAACTCAAGGATTTGCCGGGCAAGGAAGTCAAACCTGCGCAACCGGCAGCGCCGACCGATACCCGTTGCTTCCCGATCAAAGACATTGAGCTTAAGGGCGCCGACAGCCTTTCGGAGAGCGCCAGGACTCGTCTGCTCAAACCCTACATCGGTGAATGCCTCGGCGTGCCGCAGCTCAACGAGTTGCTTAAAGTCATCACCGATTACTACATCGAAAAGGGCCTGGTCACCAGCCGCGCCTATCTGCCGCAACAGGATTTGTCCGGCGGGCACCTGAAAGTGCTGGTGGTCGAGGGCAAACTCGAAGGCCTCAAGGGCGCCGAAAACAGCAAAATCTCGGATCGCGAACTGGCCATGGCGTTTCCCGGCAAGACTGGTGAACTGGTCAACCTGCGCGAGATCGAGCAAATGGTCGATCAGCTCAATCGCCTGCCGTCCAATCAGGCAAAAATGGAGTTGGCACCGGGGCAGAACGTCGGCGGCAGCGAAGTGCTGGTCACCAACACTCCACAGAAACCGTGGCGCGTTGGCCTGTCGCGCAATAACGACGGCCAGCGCAGCACTGGTGAACAGCAGTGGGGCACGACGTTTGATTGGGACAGCCCGTTGGGTCTTGCCGATCAGTTGAGCCTGCGCGGCGGTCACGATGCGATGACCGATCATCAGCACACTTCCAACAACGCCATGCTCAGCTACAACGTGCCGTGGGGCTGGTGGAACTTCAACTACACCTACAGCCAGAGCGAGTACCGCTCGCAAATCGCCGCCAACCTCTACAACTTCAAGCAGACCGGCGACAGCGAAAACCATCAGTTTCGCGCTGAACGCGTGATCCATCGCGACTCGGTCAGCAAGACGTCTCTCAGCGCCGGTCTGTCGTACATGCGCACCAACAACTTCATCGAAGACAGCAAACTCAGACTGAGCAGCAACCGCATCAGCGAAGCGCAGTTCGGTTTCAACCACGGTCGCCGCGTCGGCAGTGCCTTCGTCAACTTCGATGCCGGGATGCAGGAAGGCATCGGTGCCTTTGACGCGCAAGGCAGCCACGATCCGGGACCGGGCGAACCCGACGCACGCTACCGCAAATACACCGCGACCCTGAGCTACTTGCAGCCGTTCAAACTCTGGGGCGAATCGTTCAGCTTCAGCAGCCTGATGACCGGCCAGCGCAGTGAGGACGTGCTGTTCAGTCCGCAGCGCACCAGCCTCGGCGGATCGCCATCGATTCGTGGCTACAAGGACCAGTCGCTGTCCGGCGACAGCGGTGGTTACTGGCGTAACGATTTGCGCTGGACGCGTCCGGTGACTGTCGAGTGGCTGCAACCGGTGTTCTCCGAATACGGCACCAGCCTGGGCTACGACCAGGGCGTGATCCAGAACGGTCGCTACAACGGCGATCAGCACGGCCGCATGTCGAGCAACTCGCTGGACCTGTTCGCCCGTGGCCAGCATGTCTCCGCTGGCGTGACCTTCGCGCACTCTCTGGAACGACCGGATGCGCTGACCGAGCGCGAAGCTCCGATTTATTTCCACCTGGAATTCTTCCTCTAAAACTGCTCGCCACGAGATTCTGACATGGACATCCGTCAACTGGCCTTTCTGGCCAGTCAGCCTGCTGCTGCCGAAAAAAACCGCGAACACTTTCTGGGCATGCCCAAGCGCGGCCTGGCATTTCTCTTGGCGAACGTCATGTTCTGGCAACCGATTTGGGCGCAGGCCGACGGCATCGTGGTGGCCAACCCGAACACCTCACTGGAAAAGGATTTGACCTAAACACTCTTCAAGATATTGGTGGATTCGCTGTTCATGCAGGTGCACAGGGGCTTGCAGGCGGGGCCATAAAAACCGTGATCAGCGGGGGGAGCTATAGCCAGAACCTGAAGGAAGGGCTGATTTCCCAGGCAGGCAATGTGGCTGCCGCCACCGCGTTCAACTTTGTCGGGGGCTACGCCCAGGATCACTGGCAAGCGGCACATGATGTGGGTGATACGACTGGTATGGCAATGTGGGCCGAGGGCGGCGTTGGCCGCACCGCGTTGCACGCGTTGATGGGCGGCGCGATATCCAGCGCAACCGGTGGAGATTTCAAAACCGGCGCGGTGGCCGCAGGCGCCAGTCAGGCCATGGCTGGAGCACTCAACTCTACGTTCGACACGCTGCCCAGGTTGCGCGAGGCATTTTCCCAGATTGTCGGTTTGACAGCCGCTGGATTGGCCGGCGGAGACGTTAACAAGGCATCGTGGGTCGCTTTGATGGCTGACCAGTACAACCGTCAGCTCCATCAAAAAGAAGTCTTGGCGCTGGAAAAGCTGCAAAAAGAAAACCCCGAAAAAGCGTACCAACTCAGAGCGGCAGCTTGCGCCCTGGTTCATTGCAGTGCTTCGGTTCACCCCGATGACAAAGCCAATTATGAGGCGCTGACAGCACTGGAGGCCGATGGCAGAGGGTTCAAGGATGCACAAAATGCGCTTTTCGCCACCAGAGCCTTTGACGAATATTCGAAATGGGACCAGGTCAACGATGGCTTGGTGCGCAATGAAGAAAGTGCTCAACGTACTGGTAATGCCGTCCAGGCGATACTCGCCGGGGCCGGCGCTGTAGCGGGTTACAGCGGGGCGGTATTGACAAGCCCTGCTTGCGTCACTTTCGTTGGTTGCACTCTGCCGGCACTGTCCGGAGCAGCGGGTGCCGCTTCCTTCCTGGAAAGCTGGGAAGCTACCGGGCGACTGTTTGCACCTTACGAATACACCCAAGGCGACAGGGTACTTGCGTCCTTCAGCAGTGCAACATACCCCGGTGATGTGAATCCGCTTCGTGACTACGGGACGGAAGCAGCAAAAGCCGCACTTGAATTAATACTGCTCAAAGGTGCAGGGAAATACCTCGAAGGGACTGGGGCGTTGGTTTTGGCCCCGAAGAAGACTGGCACTGCCACAGGCGCCACATCTGAAGTCTCTAGAGTTGAATTCAACGCCTCTCGCGATGCAGAGGGTTTTGGACTGTCTGGACAGCGTGACTTTGCTCCGGGGAGAGAGCATCGTGCGGAGAATATCAACGCTGGACTGGTCACTGATCGTGATGGTCTGCCGCGTGTGGATGATCAGAAAACAGCGAATGATCTGCTCCTGAAAGAGCAGTCAGGTGGAATAGATCCTCCTTACTGGGGGACACAACGTCCAGCTTGGAAAGAGGGGACAATCGTGACAGATAAGGTATTGGATCAGCCGCGAACGATGACGATGACTATCAACGAAAGTCAGCTTAATAAGATGCGGAACGAACTTAAGGATGGTAGAAGTCCATCCTCAGCTCTTGGGGCGTGGGCAACCGATACGCCAATAAATTCAGTAGCAGATGTCAGGAATAAACTCGCAGTTTCTGAAGAGTTTAAAAGTGGAAAACTGTTCCAGATTGAATTTACGATTAAGCCGGGTGTAGGCACGCGCGAGGGAACCGTTGGCGATATGTGGGATAAACTCAATGGCGTTCACTTGCCTGGCGGAGGGCATCAGGTGAATTTCATGGATAAATCACCTAGAACTAATCCGGAGCTTTATGAGGTCAATATGAAGTCGGTGAGGTCGCTAGAATGAAAGATTTAATTAGCGAAGTTCGATTAACGGACGAATATGAAGGTGGGCACACATTTCATGAGTTTGTTCGTTGGGATGGCGCGTGTACGAGCTTTGAAGAACGAAAAAAAAATATGATTTACGCTCAAGAGCACAAAGTGATCAGTGTGCGACAGGCTTTGGTTTTAGATAGTGGTGTTGAAGTTGAAATGCCCATAAATGAGTCGATTATTATTCTGCCGGATAGATCCGGTGTTCTGGTGGTGTTTGGTCAGGAGCCTTATAAGCTTAGTAGTCGCGAAACCCCATGGTTTTTCGGGTATCCTAACAATGCAGCGATTTATAATGCGGATGGTACTTTACGTTTTCAGGTGCATAATCCTTATGGAGAGAACAGTTACATAGGTGACATACATTCCGGCGCAATGCCCGAACATCCAAATGCGCTAGGTGTTTTGATCGGTACGGTAGGGCATGAGCCAGAATGGCTTTATTTGGTTGATCCTGATGCGCCGAAATTGGTTCCCACAGGGAAGTGGATTCGCTATTGAATATCGAGTGGAAGTGGGCTGGTTTTTTGATGAATGTGTCTGAAAATAAATCCGTCCCATTTGTTTCGCCGTTTTTTACAGTTTGAAGTCGATGAAATGATTGATCTTGTAGAATGTATAAGGACTGAGGTGGTGCATGCTGATGGAGCAGTTTTTGAGCGCTATTGTGATTGGCAGGGCAGGAGAACCGCTTTTGAAGTCGAAATGGCGCAAGTTAAACATGTGAATGTGAGTGAGGTTGTAGAGAAAAAAATTATATAGTTTTAGATAGTGGTTCAGAGGTTGTATTTTTCGCTGCTGGTATCCCATACATATTGCCTGATAGGACTGGGGTACTGGTGGTGTTTAAGGAAAAGCCGCACAGGTTTAGCTCTGCTGAAGCACCTTGGTTTTTTGTGTGCCCTCACAATGCTGCTATCTTCAACGGTGATGGAACATTGCGTTTTCAGTTGTACAACCCCGATGGAAAAGGCAGTTACATAGGCGCTATACACACAGGTGCGATGCCCGAGCATCCAGATACGTTAGGTGTATTAATCGGTACGGTAGGACATGAGCCAGAATGGCTTTATTTGGTTGATCCTGAAACGCCGAAATTGATTCCTACAGGGAAGTGGATTCGTTACTGAATGTCGAGTGAAGCATGAATTGGCTTTGATATTCTTCTGAAAAAATAAAGTTCTCCCTATTTTACTTTTTTGTAAAAGCTTTGTGAGGGAGACAAGATCGCAGTGAGTACGCTAAAGTGAAAACTTTAATAGATAAGGTTGTAACGGTTGTAGAACTGGACAATGGTGTCGTTTTTGAGCGCTTTGATGCCTGGGATGGAGGAGGCACTAGTTTTGAAGATATAAAACAATATATTCACGATTCAAAAGGACGTTGTGTAGTAAGGCGTCGGCAGTATTTGGTGCTGGATAATGGTGTGGAGGTTGATGTTTCAATACAAGAGGTGCTAAATATATTGCCAGATAGAACCGGGGTTTTTGTGGTTTTTGAAAAAGAGCCTTACAACTTTAGTGGTTCAGAGAATTCTTGGTTTTTCGGATATCCGAGCAATGCAGCGATTTTTAATGCGGATGGTACTTTGCGATTTCAGATGCACAATCCTTATGGCGAAAACAGTTACATAGGCGCTATACATTCAGGCGCAATGCCCGATCATCCAGATACGCTAGGTGTTTTGATCGGTACGGTAGGGCATGAGCCAGAATGGCTTTATTTGGTTGATCCGAATGCGCCGAAATTAATTCCTACAGGAAAGTGGATCCGTTATTAAAAGGTAGGTGCGATTCACACCAGTCGGTATTTTACAACATGACCGGCACGTCGTTTATCGCTCGTCATTTATACGTAAACAGTGACCTCAGCAACGAAATGTCGCAGTAACGCTGCTTGCGCTCTTTGACGCTCCAACGGTGACCATTTATGATGAGCCATCATTTTGGCATCGCTTTGCCGTGGGTCGTTTAAACGTGCCTTCCTGAGTTCTCCGCACGTCAACCTTGCCTCAATAATTCCCGTTATCGGCCTACGCCGTCATTTCAGGTGCTCAACAACGTGTCTGTTCCGAAAATCTCCGTTGTCATTCCCACGTATAACGTTGAGTCCTACATCGCTGAAACGCTCGATTCGCTGATCAACCAGCCCGTGCCGTTGCATGAAATCATCCTGATCAACGACGGCTCGACCGACGGCACACTTGGCGTCATTGAGGAAGGCTTTGGCCATCGTGCGGACGTCAAAGTGGTGACCCAGGATAATCAGGGTGTGGGTGCAGCACGGCGCAACGGCCTGGCGCTGGCGAGCGGGGAGTATGTGTTCTTCTGCGATCCGGACGATGTGGTCAGCCCTGAAATGTTCAGTACGCTGGTCGAACAAGTCCAGGCGAACCCTGCACTTGAGCTGTTTTACTTTTCCAAGCGTTCATTCACCGAAACTGACGGCAAAAGGCAAATGCTGCGTCGCAACACTGCCGCCAGCCGTAGCGGCTGGTTCGATGCCGGGCGCGACTTGCTTGAGGACCTGATTCTCTCCGGCAAGTATCACGCGGCGACGTGGCAGTACATTTTCAAGCGTTCGGTGTGCGAGCGTTTCGCGGTGCGGCTGGAAGGGCGCGCTCACGAAGATCATGTGTTCAGCATGAACATTTATCTGCACAGCCACGCCACGTTTGCCACCGCGGCGGACTATTACTTTCAACGGGTCAGGAGCGGCTCGCTGACGCAAAGCCATAAGGATGTCGAGTACGTGATGGGCAGTTATGCCGCGTACCGCGACACCCTGGCAGCGTTGAAGAAACACGTTGGGTCGTTCAATGCCGGGCGGGAAGTTGCGTTGAATTTCATGGAGCGCAATGTCGATGCACTGATCACCAAGTGCATCAAGTACGGTGTGCCGTTGCCGCGGCAGATCACTTCGATGACTCGACAAGACAGCCGTGATTGCGGGGTGGTGGTGCATCCTCGCTGGACATTGCTGTTTCCGCGCATTGCTCACGGGGTGCGCAAATTGCGTTTCACGTTGAAGCAGCTGCGCAGGAGTCGAAAAGGCTCCGTTCAGGGCTAGTTTTTCACTCGCTGACAAGTGCAAAAAGGGGCGAATTCATATCGATGAATTCGCCCCTTTTTATTGCGCCTCTAGTACACGCTTTTCAACGAAACGCCGGCACCACGTGCTTGATAAACAGCTCCAGCGATTTCTTCTTCTCTTCATGCGGCAAGCTGTTGTCGCACCAGAAACTGAACTCATCCACTCCGAGTTCCTGGTAGTACTTGATGCGCGGGATGATTTCTTCCGGCGTACCGATCATCGCCGTCTTGTGCAGGCTTTCCAGTTCAAACTCCGGACGCCCGGCAAACTTCTCTTCCGGGCTCGGCGCGAGGAAGCCGTTGACCGGGGTCTGCTTGTTGCCGAACCACGCGTCGAAGGTGCGGTAGAACCGCGAGATCGCTTTGGCGCCGACTTTCCAGCCGTCCGGGTCATCAGCGGTGTGTACGTGAGTGTGGCGCAGCACCATCAACTGCGGGCGCGGCACGTCCGGATTGTTGTCCAGCGCGGTCTGGAATTTGTTCTTCAGATCGAGAACTTCTTCGTCGCCCTTCATCAGCGGCGTGACCATCACGTTGCAGCCGTTGGCCACGGCGAAGTTGTGCGAATCCGGGTCGCGGGCGGCGATCCACATCGGCGGGTTGGGCTTCTGGATCGGTTTCGGCACGCTGGTGGAAGTGGGGAATTTCCAGATATCGCCGTCGTGGGCGTAGTCGCCTTGCCACAGGGCGCGGACCACCGGAACCATCTCGCGCAGCGCCTGGCCGCCGGATGACGCAGGCATGCCACCGGCCATGCGATCAAATTCAACCTGATAGGCGCCACGGGCCAGGCCGACTTCCATGCGGCCGTTGCTGATGACGTCGAGCAACGCGCATTCACCGGCGACCCGCAACGGGTGCCAGAACGGCGCGATGATGGTGCCGGCGCCGAGGTGGATGGTCGTGGTTTTCGCCGCGAGGTAGGCCAGCAGCGGCATCGGGCTCGGCGAGATGGTGTATTCCATGGCGTGGTGTTCGCCGATCCACACGGTGCTGAAACCGCCGGCCTCGGCCATCAGGGTCAGTTCGGTCAAGTCTTCGAACAGTTGGCGGTGGCTGACGCTTTCGTCCCAGCGTTCCATGTGTACGAACAGGGAAAATTTCATGACGCTACCTCGGATCTTTTGTTGATGGCCGGTCGTTTGCGGGCCTGTGTCACTGGCATGAGCGCTGAACGCTCGCAAGTCTTCTCACCATTCAAGCACGCCTTCAAGGACGGCTGGTCGGTTGATTGAATATTGGTATACCATAATACGGAATATCCGCAAAATATTTCTGACCGACACTTCGAACAAGGAAGGCGCAGTAGATGAACATCAAACAAAAATTGACCCTGGCGTTCGCGGTGATCGCCAGCCTGCCGGTGTTGCTGGTGGCTGTGTTGATCATCCTCAATGTACGGGATGGCGCGCGGGACAACTTTATCGACAGCACCGGGAGGGAAGTACGCCAGGTCGAAAACGCCATGCAGCTGTTCTTCGAGGGCATCAGCCAGAACGTCGCGTATCTGGCCGAGCATCCGCAATTGCAGGGCATCGACGCCAGCCTCAAACGTTATCTGAGCAGTGATGCGGCGCAGGTGCCGATGGGGCCGCAGGACCCACAACTGTTCCAGCTGTTTGCCGGGCTGGCCAAGGCGCATCCGGCGTACACCTATCTGTCGCTGGGCACGGAGCAGGGCGGGTATCTGTTCTGGCCGGGCGATCCGAAGCTGGCTAATTACGACCCGCGCACGCGGCCCTGGTACAAAACCGCGATGGCCAATCCCGGCAAGACGCTGCGCACTGATGCTTATTACTGGGCGGCTGATGACGTGGTGCTGGTCAGCACGGTGCGCAGCTTCAATAACCAACTGGGCAGCAATGCCGGGGTGGTGAATATCGATGTGTCGCTCAAGCAACTGACCGATCTGGTCAAGCAAATTCGCCTCGGCGACAGCGGTTATCTGATGCTGATGGAAGCTGACAATACGGTGCTCGTCGACCCAAGTGATCCGGCGCACAACTTCAAGCAACTTGACGCTTTGGGCGACGGCTACAAACAACTGGCCGAGGCGGGCAAAGGTCTTGTGGAAGTTGAACTGGCCGGCGAGCGTTACATGGCGTTGGTCTGGCCGTCAGAGGTGTTGGGCTGGCGCTTTGTCGGTGTGGTCAAGGCCAGCGAAGTCATGGCCGGGGCGACACGTCTGACCTGGATCATCGCCGCTATTGCGGTCGCTTGCGCGCTGCTGTTCGCTGTGGCCGGGGCGTGGTTTGCCGGGTTGATGGTCAAGCCGATTCGCGGGGTGGCCAGCGGGCTGGAAGGCATCGCGCAAGGTGAAGGTGATCTGACGGCGCGACTTGACGTGCGCGGGCAGGACGAAACGGCGCAGTTGGCCGGCTGGTTCAATCAGTTTCTCGAAGCCATTCGCACGTTGATTCAACGCATCGGTCAGGCGGCCGGACAGATTCACAGCAGCTCAGGCAGCGCCACTGAAGTCTCGGCGGAAATGGCCGAAGTTGCTTCACGCCAGCGCGAGGCGGTGGACATGGTCTCGACGGCGTTTCATGAAATGGTCGCCACTTCCAACGAGGTCGCGCGGTCGTGCAGTCAGGCAGCAGACTCGGCGGACAACGGTCAGCGGCAGGCCCGTACCGGGCAGCAGCAGATCGATGCGGCGGTGAATAACGTCGGACGTCTGAGCCAGGAGATCGGCCACAGCGCCGAGTCGATGCAGCAACTGGAGCAAGACAGCAACGATATCCAGTCGATCCTCGGCACCATTCGATCCATCGCCGAACAGACTAATTTGCTGGCGTTGAATGCTGCTATCGAGGCCGCGCGAGCCGGTGAGCAGGGCCGTGGTTTTGCCGTGGTCGCGGATGAAGTCCGTGCACTGGCCAAACGTACGGCCGACTCCACGGGCGAGATCGATGCCTTGCTCGGCAATCTGGCGCGGCGCACCCATCAGATGGGCAAGCAGATGCACGCCAGCCTTGAGGTGTCGCAAGAAACCGTGGTGTCGATCAACGAGGCGCGGGCGAGTTTCGGGTTGATTCGTGAGTCGGTGGACGTGATCCGCAACATGAACACGCAGATCGCCACAGCGGCAGAGGAACAGCATCAAGTAGCCGAGGACATCAATCGGCACATCAGCCAGATTCATGGCGATGCGCAGTTGGTCGCGAGCCTGGCAGATTCGACGCGGCAGGATGCGCAGAACCTGACGGCGTTGTCGCAGACGTTGAATCAGCTGGTGAGCCGGTTCCGTACCTGACCCCGCCAGCCCAAACACCCTAAAAACCTGTGGGAGCGAGCCTGCTCGCGAAGGCGCTGTGTCATTCAACACATTGTTGTCTGACGCAACCGCTTCGCGAGCAGGCTCGCTCCCACATGGGCTATGTGTTGATTGGGGGATCAGGCCACAACGGGCAGGGCGCCCATTTTGCCGTGGCAGTAAACCAGTGGCCCGGCGATCTGTTCGGGAACGATGAGGTTCTTCACGGCGCCGACCATGATCGCGTGGTCGCCCCCTTCATATTCGCGCCACAACTCGCACTCGATCACCGCCGTTGCATTGGCCAGGATCGGGTTGCCCAGCTCGCTCAATGTCCACTCGATGCCTTGCGCCTTGTCCTTGCCTTTACGGGCGAAAGCGTAGGCTTCGGTTTGCTGGCCGCCGGACAAAACATGAATGGCAAAACGTTTGTTCTTGATTAAAACCGGATAGGAGTCGGAGCTGTAGTTGGGGCAGAACAGCACCAACGCCGGCTCCATCGATAACGAGCTGAAGGCGCTGGCGGTCAGGCCGACGATCTGACCGTCGTCGTCCAGCGTGGTGATAACAGTGACGCCGGACGGGAACGAGCCCATGACTTGTTTGTAGATGGCGGCATCGATCATTGGGTGGTCCTCGGGTGTTTTGACTCGGTTTTTATTTGTTTGTAGGTCTGATGGTATACCGTAATACCTTCTTTGCAAGATCTTTTTAGGTGAACCGATAAACGTGCCACTTTCGTGAGAAACGCAATGTTTACGGGGCTTTTGTCTAGCTAAAGGAGGGCGGGTTCAGCGAGGATAGCGGATCAGATAGCGTGCAAATCAGCGGATCAGTCTTGTGCAAAGTGTGGAATACCATAATATGGTTGGCATCTGAGGGGCGGCCAGAGAGTCCCCCCGGTTTGGCTTCATACAACGATAAGAACAGACAAACTCGAGTTCATGCATATGTCCCAGATGTCCCGGCAAGATCCGTTGATCGAGAATCACACGGTCGACTACGTCCCACTCGCGGAACGCCACGGGAAGGCCCGCGACCTTTTCACCCTTTGGTTCAGCACCAACATTGCGCCACTGCCCATCGTCACCGGCGCCATGGTGGTTCAGGTGTTCCATCTCGATTTGTTCTGGGGGCTGCTGGCGATTGCGCTGGGGCACATGATCGGCGGCGTGGTGATTGCGCTGGCCTCGGCGCAAGGTCCGCGCATGGGCATTCCGCAAATGGTCCAGAGTCGCGGTCAGTTCGGCCGTTATGGTGCGCTGCTGATCGTGTTCTTCGCGGCGCTCATCTACATCGGTTTCTTCATTTCCAACATTGTGCTTGCCGGTAAGTCCATTGTCGGCATCGCGCCGTCAGTGCCGGCGCCGCTGAGCATTCTGGTCGGTGCGTTGGCAGCCACAGCGATTGGTGTGATCGGTTACAACTTCATTCACACGCTGAATCGCATCGGCACCTGGGTGATGGGCAGCGCGTTGCTGGCCGGGTTCATCTATATCTTCAGCCATGACTTGCCGACGGACTTCCTCACGCGCGGCAGCTTCAACCTGTCGGGCTGGTTGGCGACGGTGTCGCTCGGGATCATCTGGCAGATCAGCTTCTCGCCGTACGTCTCTGACTATTCGCGCTACTTGCCGGCGGACATCGGCATCGCCAAGCCGTTCTGGGCCACGTATCTCGGGGCGACGCTGGGCACGATTCTGTCGTTCAGCTTCGGCGCCGTTGCGGTGCTGGCGACCCCGGAAGGCACCGAGGCGATGGTCGCGGTCAAGCAGTCGACCGGGTGGTTGGGGCCGATTCTGATGGTGCTGTTTCTGCTCAATATCATCAGCCACAACGCGCTCAATCTGTACGGCGCGGTGCTGTCGATCATCACCTCGATCCAGACGTTTGCCAGTCAATGGACGCCGAGCATCAAAGTGCGCGTGGTGTTGTCGAGCGTGGTGTTGGCGGGTTGCTGTGTGGTGGCGCTTGGAGCTTCGGCGGATTTCATTTCCCAGTTCATCGGGCTGATTCTGGCGCTGTTGCTGGTGCTGGTGCCGTGGGCGTCGATCAACCTGATCGATTTCTACCTGATCAAGCGCGGTTGCTACGACATCGCCTCGATCTTCCAGGCTGACGGTGGCATTTATGGTCGTTTCAATCTGCACGCGATCGTTGCCTACTTCATCGGCATCATCGTGCAGTTGCCGTTCGCCAACACCTCGTTGTATGTCGGGCCTTACGCCAACCTGGTCGATGGTGCGGATCTGTCGTGGCTGGTCGGCCTGGTGGTCACGGTGCCGCTGTATTACTGCCTAGCGACACGTGGCCAGGCTCAACAGAGCAGGGTGGCACAACTGGGCTACACAGACTAAGTCCCCCCGCAGCCAAAACTGTGGCGAGGGGATTTATCCCCGATCGGCTGCGAAGCAGTCGTCAAATCAGCGAATGCGTTTCTCCCCAGGATTGAACGGGGGGGCCGCTTCGCAGCCCATCGGGGATAAATCCCCTCGCTACAAGTGATTCGCGGGATGCTCGCGCATCCGGGTGGTCATTCATATTGGCCACATCGATCCCCTTTTGGCCCATCCCCCACTGTGATCCGTCTACGCTGTCGGCAAGAATCAAAGCCACAACTAGACGCTGGACCTTTTTTACCCCGGCTACCTTTACAGCCGCTGCCGTGTACAGAACATAAAAACCATCGAACTCACGCCGCATTCTGGGGATACAACCATGGTCACGATGAAACGCATTCTGGGTGCCACCGTGTGTGGACTGACGCTGCTGGCCAGCGCCGTCCAGGCCGAGCAACGCGAACTGCGGGTTTATAACTGGGCCGACTACATTCTGCCGGCCGTACCCAAGGACTTCGCAGCAAAAAGCGGCATCAAAGTGACCTGGGACACCTTCGACACCAATGAATCCCTGGAAGCCAAACTGCTCACCGGTAACTCCGGCTATGACCTCGTTGTGCCGTCGAACCAGTTCCTCGACACGCAGATCAAGGCCGGTGTGTTCCAGAAACTCGACAAGTCGAAGCTGCCGAACTGGAGTCACCAGGACCCGGCGCTGTTGAAACTGCTGGACAAGAACGACCCCGGCAACCAGTACGGCGTGCCTTACATGGTCGGCACGGTGCTGATCGGCTTCAACCCGGCCAAGGTCAAGGCTGCCCTGGGCGACAACGCGCCGGTGGACAGTTGGGATCTGGTGTTCAAACCGGAGAACATGGAAAAGCTCAAATCCTGCGGCGTGGCGATGCTTGATTCGCCGTCGGAAATCCTGCCGCTGGCCTTGCATTATCTCGGCCTCGACCCGAACAGTCAGAACCCCGCCGACTATGAAAAAGCCAAGGAGCTGATGCTCAAGGTTCGCCCCTACGTGACCTACTTCAATTCGGCCAAGTACATGACCGACATCGCCAACGGCGACATCTGCGTGGCCATCGGTTACTCCGGCAGTTTCTACCAGTTCGGCAATCGCGCCAAAGAGGCGGGCAACGGCGTGGTGGTCGACTGGCGCTTGCCGAAGGAAGGCGCGCCGATCTGGTTCGACACTTTTGCCATTCCGAAGAGCGCGAAAAACGTCGAAGAGGCCCACGAGTTCCTCAACACCTTGCTTGATCCGAAAGTCATCGCACCGATCAGTGATTTCCTCGGCTACCCGAACGCGAACAAGGATTCGATGGCGCTGATCAACAAAGAGATCACCGACAACCCGAACCTGACGCCAACGCCAGAAGCCCTGAAAACCCTCTACGTGGTCCAGCCGTTGCCGCAAAAACTCGAACGCGTACGCACCCGCGTCTGGACCAGCATCAAGTCCGATAAATAAACCCGCCCTTTGTAGGAGCCGAGCTTGCTCGCGAAAGCGTCGGCACATCCAATATTCATATTTGGTGTGCCGGCCTCTTCGCGAGCAAGCTCGGCTCCTACAGGTTTGAGTTTTGTCCGGGGGCTTTGTTTTTGCTCGTCACCAGACTCAGCAGGACTGAGCCGAGGATGACCCCACCCACCACCGCCAACGACCATTCCACCGGCAGGTGGAACCACGGCATCGCCACCATTTTTCCACCGATGAATACCAGCACAATCGCCAGGCCGTACTTGAGCAAGTGAAAGCGTTCAGCCATGTCCGCCAGCAGGAAGTACAGCGCCCGTAGGCCCATGATCGCGAAGATGTTCGAGGTGAAGATAATGAACGGGTCAGTGGTCACGGCGAAGATCGCCGGGATGCTGTCGACCGCGAACATCAAGTCACTGGCCTCGATCAACACCAACACCAGAAACATCGGCGTCGCCCAGCGTACGCCGTTTTGCAGGATGAAAAACCGCTCGCCATGGAAGCCGCTGGTGATGCGCAAGTGCCCGCGCACCCAACGCAGCAACGGGTTGTTGTCGAGGTCCGGTTGTTGCTCGGCGAACACCAGCATCTTGATTCCGGTGATGACCAGGAACACGCCGAAGGCATACAGCAACCACTCGAACTGCGACACCAGCCACACGCCGGCGAAAATCATCGCCGCGCGCATCACGATCGCCCCGAGTACGCCGTACAGCAGCACCCGTCGCTGCAACTCCGGCGGTACGGCGAAGTAGCCAAAGATCATCACGAAGATGAACATGTTATCGATCGACAGCGATTGCTCGATCAGATAACCGATGAGAAATTCCAGGGTTTTCTGCCGGGCGATGTCGGTGCCGAACGTGCCGTTCAGGTACCACCAGAGCAGGGCGGCGAAACTCAACGCCAACAAGCACCAGGCAATGACCCAGGACAAGGCTTCGCGCACTGACACCCGATGCGCCTTGCGCCCCCCGAACACAAACAGATCCAATGCCAGCATGGCCAGAACGAAGACGATGAAGGCGCCCCACATCCAGGGTTCGCCGATATTGATGACGTGGGCTGACATTGCACGCTCCTGATCTTTTATGGGCTCGGGGTCAGTCGAGCTCATGCTAGCGACGAGTTTGCGTGGAAGAAAAATCGTTTATTTCTGCGGCAGAGTTCGATAAAAACGAAGTGTCGGGCGATCACGCTCCCAATCTTCGTTGTTTAGCCGGTGAGCCCCATGGCACAACCCCTCACTGAGCAGCATCTTCAGCGATGACCACCGACATTTCGTTTTGCAAGTAGTCTCAACGAAAAAACTCCCCCGGTGTTTCGCCAAATTGCTGGCGGAACGCGGCGATAAATGCCGACGTCGAGTCGTACCCGCAGGCCAGTGCCACGTCTGTCACGCGTTCGCCTTTCTCCAGCGGCGTCAGTGCGCCAAGCAGGCGCAAGCGCTGGCGCCAGGCGCGGAAGGTCAGGCCGGTGTCACGCAGGAACAGACGGGTCAGGGTTTTTTCAGTGACGCCGAATTTTTCGCTCCAATGGCTCAACGTGGTCTGTTGTTCCGGATGCTGCTCCAGGCTCTGGTAGATCTGCCGCAAACGCGCGTCCTGGGGCAGCGGCAGCATCAGGTCGATGGCTGGGGCGTCGGCCAGTTGGTCGAGGATCACTTGGGCGAGACGTCCATGTGGGCCACTCTGGTCATATTCCACCGGCACCTGACTGAATGCGCGAATCAGCTCCCTGAGCAAGTCATTCACGCCGAGCACATGACAGTGCCCAACCGCCCAGCCGGCAACGCTGCAATCGATGTACAGGCTGCGCATCTCGGTCTGCGGCGAACTGAACACCCGATGCGGCACACCCGCCGGAATCCACACCGCGCGCTCTGGCGGCGCGACGAAGCGGCCGGCGCTGGTCTGTACTTCCAGCACACCCTGAATCGCGTAGGACAATTGCACCCATGGGTGGCTGTGGCGGCGGGTCAGGGCGCGATTGGGCAGCGATTCGGTGCGTCCGTAGAGCGGGCGCGGCAGGCTGGGCAGCCCGGGAATACTGCGCCGGATGCTTTTGTCGTGTCCTTTAGGCGGCATCTTGTGGCCCTTCGGCGTTAGTCGGTAATTTACAGTCACGTTAGAGTCGTCAGCACGCACTGGCAACCCCCGGATAAAAACACCATGACTCGCCCAAGATTTTTGCCCGACAACTTCACCCTGACGCTGATTGGCGTCGTGCTGCTGGCCAGCTTCCTGCCGGCCAGCGGTCAGGTCGCGGTTGGCTTCGGCTGGCTGACCAACCTGGCGATTGCGCTGCTGTTTTTCCTGCACGGCGCCAAACTTTCCCGTGAATCGATCATTGCCGGCGCCGGCCACTGGCGCCTGCATCTGTTGGTGTTCGGCCTGACGTTTGTCCTTTTCCCGTTACTGGGCCTGGCGCTGAAACCGCTGCTGTCGCCGTTGATCGGCGACAAGTTGTACATGGGCATGCTGTATCTGTGCGCACTTCCAGCCACCGTGCAGTCGGCGATTGCCTTCACTTCTCTGGCTCGGGGCAACATTCCAGCGGCGATTTGCAGCGCGGCCGCATCGAGCCTGTTCGGGATTTTCCTCACGCCATTGCTGGTGACGCTGCTGCTCGACGTCCACGGCGACGGCGGTTCGACCCTTGATGCGATCTTGAAAATCAGCGTGCAGTTGCTACTGCCATTCATTGCCGGGCAGATCGCCCGTCGCTGGATCGGCGCGTGGGTCGGGCGCAATAAAAACTGGCTGAAATTTGTCGATCAGGGCTCGATTCTGCTGGTGGTCTACGGCGCGTTCAGCGAAGCGGTCAACGAAGGCATCTGGCACCAGATTCCGGTCATCGAGCTGTTGGGGTTGGTGGTGGTCTGCTGCATCCTGCTGGCGCTGGTGTTGCTGGCGTCGACGCTGTTGGGCAAAGTGTTCGGTTTCAGTCAGGAAGACCGCATCACCATCCTGTTCTGCGGTTCTAAAAAGAGCCTGGCCACAGGCGTTCCCATGGCGCAGGTATTGTTCGCCGGCAGCACCATCGGCGTGCTGATTCTGCCGCTGATGCTGTTCCACCAGATCCAGTTGATGGTCTGTGCCGTGCTGGCCCAGCGTTACGCAAAGCGCCCGGAATCAGTGCCGGAGTTGATGGCCCAGGTCGACCCATAACCCCATGTAGGAGCTGCCGCAGGCTGCGATCTTTTGATCTTGTCTTTTAAAAACAAAATCAAAAGATCGCAGCCTGCGGCAGCTCCTACAGGGTTCCTGTGTATTTTACGGCGGCGGCTGCGCGCGAGGGCACGTTGAGTGTGCGCAACAGCGACGACACGTGGATGCGTTCCGTGAACGGCGATATGTCCAGTTCGCGGGCGATTTCCTGAAGCCATCGATTAAGCCAGCACAGCCAACATCTCCATGCAGGCAAAACCGCACAGGCGTTGAGCCGGCCAGAGTGCGTCAGGGGCGATAGGTGCTTCAGTTACTGGACTTGAGGGGCAAAGCTGAAATCAGTCTAAAAACCTTGCTCCGTATTCGCGACCTTTTGCTAGGCTCAAAGGTGTAGGCGAAGACGCAGACTGATGCGCAAGCGGATAGCAAGGGAGCGTGGGGCGCGCTCCGAAGGGTACACGGTTAGAAAGATCTCCGCGCTGAGATCCAGCCCTTACGCCGTGTGAAGCAGCTGAGGCCGCCAATTTTTTTCACGTTGGCCCAGTACTGTGGGAAGCCCGATAAACCTTGTAAGCCAGAGACCAGCACTGGCCGCCTACTCGAACAAACAAAGCCCGCTTATGGCGGGCTTTGTCGTTCTTGCAAACTTAGATTTTAGTCAGCGCATGCGCCAGGTCAGCGCGCAGGTCTTCAATGTCCTCAACGCCCACCGACAGACGCACCAGGCCATCACCGATCCCCAGTTTTGCGCGGGTTTCAGGTGGAATGGTCGCGTGGGTCATGATCGCCGGATGCTCGATCAGACTTTCGACACCGCCAAGGCTTTCCGCCAGTGCGAAGATCTTCACGTTCTCAAGGAAGCGCCGCGCGCCGGCCAGATCGCTGTTCAGATCCACGGAAATCATCCCGCCGAAACCCCGCATCTGGCGCTTGGCCAATTCATGTTGCGGGTGCGACTCGAGACCCGGGTAGTAGACGCGTTTTACCTGCGGCTGCTGCTCCAGCCACCGCGCCAGATCCAGTGCGTTGCTGCAATGACGCTCCATGCGCAGCGCCAGGGTTTTCACCCCGCGCAAGGTCAGAAACGCATCGAATGGCCCGGAAATCGCGCCCACGGCGTTTTGCAGGAAACCCAGTTTTTCCGCCAGTTCAGCGTTCTGCCCGACCACGGCAATACCGCCAATTACATCGGAGTGACCGTTCAGGTACTTGGTGGTCGAGTGCAGCACGATGTCGAAACCCAGCTCCAGCGGTCGCTGGATATAGGGGCTGGCAAACGTGTTGTCGGCCACGCTGATGATCCCGCGCGCACGGCAGATACGGGCAATGGCCGCCAGATCGGACAGGCTCAGCAGCGGGTTGGTCGGCGACTCGACAATGACCAGACGCGTGTCGTCCTGCAACGCCGCTTCGAATGCCGACAGGTCAGTCAGATCGACGTAGCTGAAACGATGCCCGGCGCTGCGTTGGCGCACCTTGTCGAACAGGCGGAAGGTGCCGCCGTACAAGTCATTGCCGGAGATGACGTGCGAACCGGCGTCGATCAGTTCCAGCACCGTGGAAATCGTTGCCAGCCCGGAAGCGAACGCAAACGCCTGGGTGCCACCTTCCAGATCCGCCACGCAGCGTTCCAGCGCAAACCGCGTCGGGTTGTGCGAGCGGCCGTAGTCGAAACCCTTATGCACGCCTGGGCTGTCTTGCAGATAAGTGGAGTTGGCATAGATCGGCGGCATCAGTGCGCCGGTGGTCGGATCCGGCGCCTGACCGGCGTGGATCACTCGGGTCGCGAAGCCTTGGGATTTATCGTCGTGCTGACTCATGCGAGGGATCTCCGTAATTGGTTGAGCATGTCGGTGCGGGTGATCAGGCCGTGGAAGCCTGAAGCATCGGCGATGATGGCCACGAGGCCACGACTGAGCACCGCTTCCAGCTCGGCGAGCGCGGCGCCGGGCGCAAGGGTTTGCAGTTTGTCGGTCATCACGCTGGAGACCGATTGGCTGAAGCGTGCGGCGTCTTCGTGCACCGGCAGCAGGATGTCCGATTCGTCGATCACGCCGACCAGTTGCTTGCCCTCAACCAGCACCGGCAATTGCGAAACGTCGGCCAGACGCATGCGCTGAAACGCGGTCAGCAACGTGTCGTCGGGACCGACGCTGATAACTCGGCCATCCTCGAAACGGCGGGCGATCAGATCGCGCAAATCGCCATAGCGTTTGCGCTGCAAAAGCCCCTGATCAGTCATCCACTGGTCGTTGTAGACCTTCGACAGGTAGCGCGTGCCGGTGTCGCAGACGAAACTCACCACGCGTTTCGGTTCGGTCTGTTCGCGGCAATAACGCAGGGCAGCAGCGAGCAAGGTGCCGGTCGACGAGCCGCCGAGAATACCTTCGGCACGCAGCAATTGCCGGGCGTGATCGAAGCTTTCTTCATCGCTGATCGAGTAGGCGTGGCGCACGCTGGTGAGGTCGGTGATCGACGGGATAAAGTCTTCGCCGATGCCTTCGACGGCCCACGAGCCGGGTGTGGTCATCTTGCCGCTGCGGCTGTATTCAGCCATCACCGAACCTACCGGATCGGCCAAAACCATTTCCAGATCCGGTTGCACGCGTTTGAAGAAGCGGCTCAGCCCGGTGAGCGTACCGGCCGAACCGACGCCGACGACGATGGCATCCAGGTCATGCTCGGTCTGCGCCCAGATCTCCGGCGCTGTAGAGCATTCGTGGGCGAGGGGGTTGGCGGGGTTGTTGAATTGATCGGCGAAGAAGGCGCCGGGAATGTCTTTGGCCAAACGTGCCGCGACGTCCTGGTAATACTCGGGGTGACCCTTGCCGACATCGGAGCGGGTGATGTGCACTTCAGCGCCCATGGCCTTCAGGTGCAGGACTTTCTCGGTGGACATTTTGTCCGGTACCACCAGCACGACGCGGTAGCCTTTGGCGCGGCCGACCAGCGCCAGGCCCAGGCCGGTGTTGCCGGCAGTGGCCTCGACAATGGTGCCGCCCGGTTGCAGGCGACCGTCACGCTCAGCCGCGTCGATCATCGCCAGGCCGACGCGATCCTTGATCGAGCCGCCGGGGTTCTGTGATTCAAGCTTGAGAAACAGTGTGCACGGCCCGGTATCAAAGCGAGTGACTTGAACCAGCGGAGTATTGCCGATCAGCCCAAGTACGGCAGGGCGTGATTCCTTAGACATTTCTTCACCTCTTTGTGGTGTTGATCGCGTTCCATTCGCGGGGGAAAAGCTCGCCTGCAACATAGGCGCAGACATCCTCTGTCGCAACCTTTAGTCCGCCGCAAATACAGCCATTTCGATCTAACGATAGAACCGAATCAAAGAGTGTGCGTGGCTGTTTCGAGCGCGTTTATATCGAGGCGCCATTGAGTATTCAAAGGGCGTCTTCATGGCGTCGAACAGCTTGATCTATGAGCGAATATCCTGCAGTGCAATCCGCTCGGTCAGGCACGCGCTGGAATTTTTCCGGCGGCAGACAACGATCATTCGATCATGAGAGAAACTTGTGATGATCAATATTAATATGAGTTTGTCTCACTCGTCGCCGATGCCGACAATGGCGCCATCAACAAGACATTGGAGTTGTTTGTTATGGCACTGGCCCATTCCCTTGGATTTCCGCGCATCGGTCGCGACCGCGAACTGAAGAAAGCGCAAGAGGCGTTCTGGAAAGGAGAACTGAACGAGGCCGGCCTGCGTGACGTCGGTCGCGAACTGCGCAAGGCGCACTGGGACTTGCAGAAGAACGCCGGAATCGAGCTGCTGCCGGTCGGCGACTTCGCCTGGTATGACCAGGTTCTGACCCACTCGCTGATGTTCGGAGTGATCCCTGAGCGTTTTCGTCCGCACGATGGCAAAGCCAGCCTGCAAACCCTGTTCGGCATGGCGCGCGGCGTCAGCGACAGTTGCTGCGGCGGTGCCCACGCACAGGAAATGACCAAGTGGTTCGACACCAACTATCACTACCTGGTCCCTGAGTTCAGCGCCGATCAACAGTTCCAGCTGGGCTGGGATCAGCTCTTCGAAGAAGTCGATGAAGCCCGTGCACTGGGTCACAACGTCAAGCCAGTGATCATTGGTCCACTGACTTATCTGTGGCTGGGCAAGGCCAAAGGCGCCGAGTTCGACAAACTGGAATTGCTCGATCGTTTGCTGCCGCTGTACGGCCAGATTTTCGCGCGCCTTGCTGCCCAAGGCGTGGAGTGGGTGCAGATCGACGAACCAATTCTGGTGCTCGACCTGCCGCAGGAATGGAAAAACGCCTTTGAGCGTGCCTACAACCAGATCCAGCGCGATCCGCTGAAGAAACTGCTCGCCACTTACTTCGGTGGCCTGGAAGAAAACCTCGGCCTGGCGGCGAACCTGCCAGTCGACGGTCTGCACATCGATCTGGTGCGTGCGCCGGAACAATACCCGACCATTCTTGATCGCTTGCCAGCTTATAAAGTGTTGTCGCTGGGTGTGGTCAACGGCCGTAACGTCTGGCGCTGCGATCTGGAGAATGCCTTGGCCACCTTGCAGCACGCTCATGAGCGTTTGGGTGATCGCCTGTGGGTCGCGCCGTCCTGCTCGCTGCTGCACAGCCCGGTGGATCTGGGACGTGAAGATAAACTCGATGCCGAGCTGAAGAGCTGGCTGGCATTCGCTGTGCAAAAGTGCGAAGAAGTGGCTGTTCTGGCGCACGCCGTCAACGAACCGGAAGCGCCCAAAGTGCTCCGCGCATTGACCGAAAGCCGTTCGGTGCAGGCTGCTCGCGCTGCGTCGCCACGTATTCACAAACCCGCCGTTCAGGCGCGTGTTGCCGCGATCACCGCCAACGACAGTCAGCGTCAATCGCCGTTTGCAAAGCGAATCGCCAAGCAGCGCGCCGGGCTGGATCTGCCGCTGTTCCCGACCACGACCATCGGTTCTTTCCCGCAAACCGCGTCGATCCGTCTGGCACGCCAATCGTTCAAGCAAGGCAAGCTGAGCGCCGCCGAATACACCGAGGCGATGCACAGCGAGATCCGCCACGCGGTGGAAATCCAGGAGCGCTTGGGCCTCGACGTGCTGGTGCACGGTGAAGCCGAACGCAACGATATGGTCGAGTACTTCGCCGAGCAACTCGACGGCTACGTGTTCACCCGTTTCGGTTGGGTGCAAAGCTACGGTTCGCGTTGTGTGAAACCGGCAGTGATTTTCGGCGACCTGAGCAGACCGAAAGCCATGACGGTCGAGTGGATCCGCTACGCCCAGGGCCTGACCGACAAGGTCATGAAAGGCATGCTGACCGGTCCGGTGACGATGCTGATGTGGTCGTTCCCGCGTGAAGATGTCAGCCGTGAAGTGCAGGCTCGACAACTGGCGCTGGCAATCCGCGACGAAGTGGTCGATCTGGAAGCCGCCGGCATCAAGATCGTACAGATCGATGAAGCGGCGTTCCGTGAAGGTCTGCCGTTGCGTCAGGCGCAGTGGCAGCATTATCTGGACTGGGCGACCGAAGTGTTCCGTCTGTGCGCCAGCGGTGTGCGTGACGAAACGCAGATCCATACACACATGTGCTACAGCGAGTTCAACGATGTGATCGAGTCCATCGCGGCGATGGATGCCGACGTGATCACCATCGAAACGTCGCGTTCGGACATGGAGTTGCTCGACGCTTTCGAAGCCTTCGCTTACCCGAACGAAATCGGCCCGGGCGTCTACGACATCCACTCGCCGCGCATTCCGGATGCATCGGAAATGGCCAACTTGCTGCGCAAGGCCTCCAAACGCATTCCAGCCGAGCGCCTGTGGGTCAACCCGGACTGCGGCCTGAAAACCCGCGGCTGGCCGGAAACCGAAGCAGCGTTGGTACACATGGTGACCGCTGCACGACAGTTGCGCAAAGAACTGGCTTGAAGCGCTAAACCAGGCTTGCTGGCGATTGCGGTGGGGCAGGCGAGACAAGTGTCGTCAGACACGCAGCCTTCGCGAGCAAGCTCTGCTCCTACAGTGATTGTGTGTACGCCGCCAAGCATTGGGGGAGCCAGTCTGCTGGCGATTGCGGTGGGTCAGGCGAGCAAGCGTCGGCAGACACGCCGCCTTCGCGAGCAAGCTCTGCTCCTACAGTGATTGTGTGTACGCCGCCAAACCCTGTAGGAGCCGAGCTTGCTCGCGAAGGCGTCAGCACGTTCGCAATTTTCCTTGAATGTAATAACCGCATCGCTGGCGAGCCAGCCACACAGTTTTTTGGTTCTGCCCATAAACATTGTGGGAGCCAGCCTGCTGGCGATCGCGGTGGGTCAGGCGAGACAAGTGTCGTCAGACACGCCGCCTTCGCGAGCAAGCTCTGCTCCTACAAAGGTCAGTGGTTGCTCATCAGGCCGTGCAGTACGCCGAGGCGCAGGCCCGGTTCGGAGGGGGCCATTTGCGAGATGCCGAAGACTTTGAATGCTGCCAGCATCAACACCAGGCCGCCGGGCAGGATGCTCTGGCGATGAGGTTGCAGGCCGGCGAGTTTCAGTTGCTGAACGTTGTTCACCTTCAGCAACAGCAATGACAAACGCAACAGCCCGGCATAGGTGATGCCACCCTTGCCGAAGTCATTGAGGTGATTGGCCTTGAGCACTTTGGCCAACATGCGCGCTGTGCCTGAGGAACCAATGGTCTGCTGCCAGCCCTGAGCCCGATAGCGCCGCGCGACTTGTTCAAATTGCAGGATGGCCACGCGTTCGGCTTCTTGCAGGGCGCCGGGAGAAATGTCGCCACCGCGGAAGAACCGCGTGCTCAAAGTGCCGCTGCCGATGGCGATGCTTTCGGTCAGCAACGGCTGCGAGCCCTGACCCAGAATCAGCTCGGTGGAACCGCCGCCGATATCGACGACCAAGCGCATATCCTCAGCGCCCGGCAAGGTGTGCGCGACACCGGCATACACCAGTCGCGCCTCTTCTTGCCCGGATATGACGTCGATTCGAAAGCCCAGATGCCGCTCGGCACTGGCCAGAAACAGCTGCGCATTGTCGGCCTCACGCACGGCGCTGGTGGCGACGGCGCGAACCCGGCCCGCCTCGAAACCACGCAATTTCTTGCCGAAGCGCGCCAACGCCTGCCAGCCACGATCGAGTGCCAACGCGTCCAGTGCGCCGCCATCAAACCCCTCGGCCAGCCGCACAGGCTCACGCAAGGTTTTCACTTCCTGGATCATGAAGCCCTTTCTGCTGCGCACCGATTGGCCGATCATCATGCGAAATGCATTCGAACCCAGGTCGATGGCGGCAAACAGCGAGGCGTCTTCTTTCATGGGAGTCCTTGCAAAACATCCGCCTCAAGGCTCAAGACGGTTTGCGAGGATTCTGCCGTTGTCTTGATGACATCCTGATGACGGGACAGGGGCGGTTCAGTGAATTGTCGGTTGTCATGACACTGTCATTATTTGGCGTCTATGCTTGGGCCAATACATCGCGTGTTCTTAAAGTTTTCGGCTGCCAGTTTTGGCAGCTTTTTTTTTGCCTGAAATTCAGTGAAATCCCTTCGGCAGCTTCTACAGGTTGTGCGTGTTTGCAATTCTGGGTGGTGGTTGGCTAATATACGATCCATATACACTTCGTATCGGATTTGAATATGGGCATCGTAAAGATTTCAGAGGACATGCACGAGAACTTGCGTATCTCCAGCAACGCCCTCAGCCGCTCGATCAACGCGCAGGCCGAGCACTGGATGCGCATCGGCATGCTCGCCGAGCTGCACCCCAACCTCGACCACAGCGCCATTTGCCGCTTGCTGATCCGCGCCGAACAGAACGGCGGGCTGGATCTGCAACAACTGACTCAGGAAGCCGTCAGCGCATGAGAAACCAGATCAAGATCAACACCCCGGCCGACATCGCCCAATCGCGCGCTGCCGGTAAACTCGCCGCCGAAGTGCTGGCGATGCTGGTGCCGCACGTCAAGGCTGGCGTCACCACCGATGAGCTGGATCGGCTGTGCAACGACTACATCGTCAATGTGCAGAAAGCCGTGCCGGCCAACGTCGGTTATCACGGTTTTCCGAAAACCGTCTGCGCGTCGGTCAATGATGTGGTCTGTCACGGCATCCCGTCGGGCACGCCGTTGAAGGATGGCGATATCGTCAACCTCGACATCGCCGTGATCAAGGACGGCTGGTTCGGCGACACCAGTCGCATGTACGTGGTCGGTGAGGCAACGCCTGAGGCGCAGCACCTGATCAAGACCACTTACGAGGCCATGTGCGCGGGTATCCGCGTGGTCAAACCGGGCGCCACCTTGGGCGATATCGGTCACGCGATCCAGACGCTGGCGGAGAAGGAAGGCTTCAGCGTGGTGCGCGAGTACTGCGGCCACGGGATCGGCAAGGTCTACCACGATGAACCGCAGATTCTGCATTACGGCTTCCCGAATCAGGGCATGAAGCTCAAGGCCGGGATGATTTTTACCGTGGAGCCGATGCTCAATGCCGGCAAGCGTCATGTGAAGAACATGCCGGATGGCTGGACCGTACTGACCAAGGATGGCTCATTGTCGGCGCAGTGGGAGCATATGGTCGCGGTGACTGAAACGGGCTTCGAAATCCTCACGGCGTGGCCGGATGAGATCGAAGGCTATCGCGCTATTGTTTGATACCGCGTCGTCTGTTCCCCTCACCCTAGCCCTCTCCCGGAGGGAGAGGGGACTGATCGAGGTGTTCTTTCGAGGTGCGTCGACGTGGGATACCGAGTCGCCCCGGATTTTGAATAGCACGAAGATCAGCTCCCTTTCCCCCTCGTCCCCCTGGGGGAGAGGGCTGGGGTGAGGGGGTAAATTCTCACGGACAACTCGCTATCAGTGAGAACCGGCAGCCTTGTTGAGGTCGCTCTCGGTCCATTCGGTGTAGACGCAGGCGTCGGCAGTGGCCCAGCGCACTTTCACCGGATCCCCTGCCTTGAGCGGCATGCCCGCCGCCGACAGTGCCTTCACCGTCATCGAAGTCCCGCCCGAAGTCACCACGCTGCACGTTTGACTCTCGCCGAGGAACAGTACTTCCACCACCTTCGCCGACACCTCATTCCAACCCGCCGCCAACGGCTCATTGAGCGCCTGCTGTGCGCTCAACGCCTGCGCTTTTTCCGGCCGCACCATCAACAGCACATCCTGATCCGTGTGCAAGCCAGCCGTCAGCCTTATCGACAACGACTGCCCTTCAAAACTCGCCGCCGCATTGCCCTGCGCCTTGAGTTTGAGGAAATTCGAATTGCCCAGAAACGACGCCACAAACGCATTCGGCGGATTCTGATAAAGGTCGTAACCGCTGCCCAAACCGACAATCTTGCCGTGACTGAAAATCGCGATGCGTTGTGATAAACGCATGGCTTCTTCCTGATCGTGGGTCACGTAAACAATGGTGATGCCCAAGCGGCGATGCAGTTGGCGCAGTTCATCCTGCAGATCTTCGCGCAGCTTTTTATCCAGCGCACCGAGCGGTTCGTCCATCAACAGAATGCGTGGCTCGTAGACCAGCGCCCGGGCAATGGCGACCCGCTGCTGCTGACCACCAGACAGTTGCGAAGGGCGGCGATGGGCGAACTGGTCAAGCTGTACCAGTTTCAGCATGGCGTCGACACGCTTGTCGCGTTCGGCAGCGGCGAGTTTGCGGATTGCCAATGGAAAGGCAATGTTGTCGCGCACCGACAGATGCGGGAACAGCGAATAACGCTGGAACACCATGCCGATGTCGCGCTTGTGCGGCGGTACGTTCACCAACGATTGGCCGTTGACCAGAATCTCGCCACTGCTCGGTGTTTCAAACCCGGCAAGCATCGACAGCGTGGTGCTTTTTCCCGAGCCGCTGGAGCCGAGGAAGGTCAGGAACTCGCCGTCCTTGATGTCCAGCGAGATGTTGTCGACGGCAGCAAAATCGCCGTAGTGCTTGTTCAGATTGCGCAGGCTGACCAGGGGTTTGTCGTTCTGCTGGGAAGCGTCTTTGATCACGGCACTCATGTCGTACTCCTGGGCGCTCAGGCGCTGATTTCGTTGCGCCGGCGCAGTGCGGCGGCGATGACCATGACCAACACAGACAAGCCGATCAGCAGCGTCGAGGCGACGGCGATCACTGGCGTCAGATCCTGGCGCAAGGTGGTCCACATTTTCACGGGAAGGGTTTGCAGGGTCGGGCTGGCCATCATCACGCTGAGCACCACTTCGTCCCACGAAACCAGAAAGGCGAAGAGGGCGCCGGCGACCATGCCCGGACGAATCGCCGGGAACGTCACCTTGAACACCGCTTGCAGGCGCGAGGCACCGCAGATCACCGCCGCGTCTTCAATCGACTGATCGAACAGCTTCAGCGAATTGATGATCGAGATGATGGTGAACGGCAGCGCGACGATCACATGGCTGACGACAAAGGCAAACATCGTTCCGGTGTAACCGAGCTTGAGAAACAGCGCGTACACCGCCACGGCGATGATCACCAGTGGCACGATCATCGGCAGGGTGAACAGACCGTAAAGCATTTCCCGGCCAGGAAAGCGTCCGCGCACCAGCGCAAACGCAGTCGGCAAACCGAGGGCCACGGCGCAGATTGTCGTCAGTATGGCAACCTTGAGGCTGGCGGCTGCGGCGTTCATCCAGTCAGGATTGGAGAAGAACTGGCCGTACCATTTCAGCGTCCAGCCCGGTGGCGGAAACACCAGCCACTGTGATGAACCGAACGACAGCAGCACGATGAAAACGATCGGCAACAGCAGGAACAAACCGATCAGCCCGGTGGTGGCGTAGAGGCCGAAGCGCATGCGCCGGCTCATCGCGTTGGGAGTCAGGAGCATGTCGGCTTACCTCGCGTTACTGGCGCCAACCGGGGATTCCGGCTGAAGCTTCAGGTAGAAGTAGAACAGCACCAAAGTGATCGCGATCAGCAACGCGGCGCCGGCACTCGCCAGGCCCCAGTTGAGGAACGATTGCACCTGCTGAATGATGAACTCGGGCAGCATCATGTTCTGCGCCCCGCCGAGCAGCGCCGGGGTCACGTAGTAACCGAGCGACATCACGAACACCATCAACCCGCCGGACGCCAGGCCTGGCCGGCACAGCGGCAGGAACACCCGGAAGAAGTTGGTCCACGGACTGGCGCCGCAGATCGAGCCGGCTTGCAGAATCATCGGGTCGATGGCCTGCATGGTCGCCTGCAACGGCAGCACGATGAACGGGATCATGATGTAGCTCATGCCGATTACCACGCCGGTCAGGTTGTGCACCATTTCCAGCGGCTGATCGATGATGCCCATCGCCATCAAGGCCTTGTTGATCACGCCCGACGCTTGCAGCAGCACCAGCCATGAATAGGTGCGGGCGAGCAGGCTGGTCCACATCGACAGCAGCACGATGTTGAGGATCCAGCGACCCCAGCCGCGCGGCACCAATGTGATCGCCCAGGCCAGCGGAAAGCCCAGCAGCAGGCTGAACAGCGTCACCAGGCCGGCCACCGAAAAGGTGTTGAGCAGCACGCGGGCATACGCCGAGTTGGCGAACAGTTGTTCATAGTTGCCAAGGCCAGGCGTCGGTTCGAGCACGCCGCGCAACAGCAGGCCAATCAACGGCGCGAGAAAGAACAGGCCGATGAACAACAGCGCCGGGACGAGGTTGCCGGCGCCGCGCCAGCGTTGTCTGAGGGACGGGGCTTGCTGCATCGCAACCGCCTGTGTTCCGTGGGCCGAACCGGCAGCGCTGGTCGCGCTCCCGGTGGCAGTGGAGGGACGGGACGCGATGGCTGCCATTTTCATTTGACCAGCCATTCGTTCCACCGTGTCGCGATGGCCTGGCCATTTTTGGCCCAGTACGCGAAATCAAGAGTGATCTGATCCTTAGCGTAGGCAGTCGGCAGGTTCGGGGCCAGCACCGAGTCCAGGCGCGCGACACTGTCGACGTTGACCGGGGCGTAGGCGGTCAGGTTGGAGAAGTCGGCCTGGCCTTTGGCGCTGCTGGCATTGGCCAGGAACTTCATCGCCGCGTCCTTGTTTTTCGAGCCCTTTGGAATCACCAGAATGTCGGCCATGACCAGGTTCTGCTTCCAGCTCACGCCGACCGGGGCGCCGTCTTCTTGCAGGGCGTGAATGCGACCGTTCCAGAACTGGCCCATGCTCGCTTCACCGGACGCCAGCAACTGCTGCGACTGCGCGCCGCCGCCCCACCAGACGATGTCTTTCTTGATGGTGTCGAGTTTCTTGAAGGCACGATCCAGATCCAGCGGGTAGAGCTTGTCGGCCGCTACGCCGTCGGCCAGCAGCGCCAGTTCGAGCACGCCAGGGCTTGGCCATTTGTAGAGGGCGCGTTTGCCGGGATAGGTTTTGGTGTCGAACAGGGCGCTCCAGTCCTGCGGCTTGTTGGCGCCGAGTTTGCCCTCGTTGTAGCCAAGGACGAAGGAGAAGAAGAACGAGCCGACGCCGTAGTCGCTGACGAAACGCGGGTCGATCTTGTCGCGCGGGATGACTTTGAAATCGAGGGGTTCGAGCAGGCCTTCAGCCGCGGCGCGCAGGGCGAAGTCGGCTTCGACATCGACCACGTCCCACTGCACGTTACCGCTCTCGACCATGGCTTTGAGTTTGCCGTAGTCGGTCGGGCCGTCCTGCACGACGGTGATGCCGCTGGCCTTGCTGAACGGATCGGCCCAAGCCTGTTTCTGCGCATCCTGGGTGCTACCGCCCCAGCTGACGAAGTTCACGCTTTCGGCAGCCATTGCAGCCTGGCCGGTGACGCTGAGCAGTCCCGCAAAAAAGATCGCGGTTGCAGCTTTGTTCAACACCATTTTTACGCCCTCATTGTTGTGTTTTTGAGCGGGCTTGCATTGTTGCCCGCCTGACGGGAGCAGTAGCTGGACGTTCGTTGGAGCGTCCGGTCTATGGAATATCATATTATGGTATTCCAAGCTTTGTGCAAGCACTTTGCCTTACCGGTTATCTGGCAGACGCGTTTTTTGGCTTTCACCGAAAATGTGCAGTGGATGAAACTGTGGCGAGGGGATTTATCCCCGTTGGGCGGCGGAGCAGCCCTGAAAGCAGAAAAGGCGATATTCCAGACGGATCGCTTTCGCAGGATTAGGGGCCAGCTACGCTGGCCAACGGGGATAAATCCCCTCGCCACAGGGGATCACTCGTAACGGTTATTCGGTGAAGGGGATGCTTTCGACCACTTCCAGGTCATAGCCGGTCAGGCCGGCGTATTTCAGCGGTGGGCCGAGATGGCGGAGTTTGCCAACGCCGAGGTTCTGCAGAATCTGCGCCCCAGTCCCCACCTCCGAATAAATCCGCGACTGCGAGCGGCTGAACTGTCGTGGCGGCTGGGTCAGTTGCGGCACTCGCTCCAGCAATGCCTGCGATGACTCATGATTGGCCAGCACCACCACAACCCCATGCCCTTCAGCGGCCACCCGTTGCAGCGCCGCCCACAGCGTCCAGTTCGTCGGCCCGCTGTACTCGGCGCCGACCAGATCACGCAGCGGGTCGATCACATGCACGCGCACCAACGTCGGCTCTTCACGGCGCAGATCGCCCATGACCATCGCCATGTGCACGCCGCCCTCGATGCGATCCTCAAACGTGATCAAACGGAACGTGCCGTGCACTGTCGGCAGCTCGCGTTCGCCAATTCGCTCGATGGTGTGTTCAGTGCTCAAGCGGTAGTGGATCAGGTCGGCAATGGTGCCGATCTTGATCCCGTGCTTGCGAGCGAACACTTCCAGGTCTGGGCGACGAGCCATGGTGCCGTCGTCATTCATCACTTCGACAATCACCGAGGCGGGGGTGAAACCGGCGAGGCGCGCCAGATCACAACCCGCTTCGGTATGGCCGGCACGAGTCAGCACGCCACCTTCCTTGGCACGCAACGGAAAGATATGACCCGGCTGCACCAGGTCTTCAGCGCGCGCATCTTTTGCTACGGCGGCCGCAACCGTACAGGCGCGGTCGGCAGCGGAAATACCGGTGGTTACGCCAACCGCTGCTTCAATCGACACAGTAAACGCGGTGCTGAACACGCTGCCATTGGCCGGCACCATTTGCTCCAGGCCCAAACGCTGGCAATGGTCGTCGGTCAGCGTCAGGCAAATCAGCCCGCGCGCTTCACGGGCCATGAAGCTGATTGCCTCGGGCGTGCAACGGTCGGCGGCCAGCAACAGGTCGCCCTCGTTTTCGCGGTCTTCGTCATCGACCAGCAGAACCATTTTGCCGAGGCGGTAATCTTCGATAATTTCTTCGATGCTGTTGAAGGCCATGCTGGACTCTCAGGGTTCGTTGGAAATATATTGGTATACCATAATACAAAATCAACAAAGAGGTCACTATGAAGGCGTACTGGATTGCTCATGTGGATATAGCCGATGCCGATCACTACAGCCAATACACCCAGCGCGCGCCGGCGGCGTTCGCCGAGTTCGGCGCGAAGTTTCTGGCCAGAGGCGGGCGCAGCGAAGCGATGGAAGGGCGCGAGACGCCGCAACGCAGCGTGGTGATCGAGTTCGAGAGCTACGAAAAAGCGGTGGCGTGCTACCACTCGGCGGCGTACCAGGAAGCGAAAAGCTACCGCGAGGAATGGGCAAAGGCGCAGATCGTCATCGTCGAGGGCATCGCCCCTATCTAACAGACACCGCAGAACCCCTGTAGGAGTGAGCCTGCTCGCGATAGCGTTTCATCAGTCAACATCATCACGACTGACCCACCGCTATCGCGAGCAGGCTCACTCCTACAAAGAGCGGACTGCGTTTTCAGCGGATAAAGTGAATCTTGCCGCTGTCGTCGTTGCCCATGTAGATCCCGTAAATCCCAGCCTGGCGCTCTTCGATATAGCGCTCGAGAATCTGCCGGATCGCCGGGTAATAGATCTGCTCCCACGGGATGTCTTCGGGGGCGAAGAATTTGTAATCCAGGGTCTCGGGCCCGTACTGCCCGGTGATCTCCAACGCGATGGCGCGGAAGATGATGTAGACCTCGCTGATCTTCGGCACGCTGAAGATCGAATACGGCGAAACGATTTCCGCGCGCACGCCGCTTTCTTCCCAGACTTCACGGATGGCCGCTTGCTCGGTGGTTTCGCCGCTTTCCATGAAACCGGCCGGCAACGTCCAGGTGCCCGGGCGCGGTGGGATCGCCCGTTGGCACAGCAGATATTTGCCGTCCTGCTCGATGATGCAGCCGGCAATGATCTTCGGATTGATGTAGTGGATGTAGCCGCAGCCGCGGCACATCAGGCGCTCGTGCGTATCGCCCGCCGGTATCTGCTGACCGAGGTCAGGGCCACCGCATTTCGGGCAATAGCTCGGGCTGAACATATCAGTGACCTATACGGGGTTCTTTCAAGGCGATCGGCAGGGTGATCGGCGGGGTAGCCCCGGTCTCTTCCTGCTTGCGCTTGAGGTAATCGAGAGCAACGGCAGCCGCCGCGCGAACGTGATCAACACAGGCCTGATGCGCCGCCAGCGGATCACCGCTCTTGATCGCCGCGACCATTTTTTCCATTTCCTGATTACTGGCGCCGCGACGGTTTTCCTGAGAAACCGAAGTCGCGCGCAAGTAGCTGATGCGCGCCTGCAACTGACGCAGCTGAGTCGCCGCGACATGGTTGCCCGAACCTTCCAGCAGTACGTCGTAGAAGCCCTGCACCGAGTCGATCACCTGTTGCAGTTCGCCGTCCTTGAGTGCCTTGCGGTTCTCGTCGAGGGCCTTCTCCAGGGCTTTGATGTCCTTGGCTTTGGCGCGCAGGGTGAACAGCTGAACGATCAGGCCTTCAAGCACACAACGCAGTTCGTAGATGTCGACGGCGTCGGCGAGGGTGATGATCGCCACGCGCGGGCCCTTGGCGTCGGCGAATTCCACCAGGCCTTCGGATTCGAGGTGACGCAAGGCTTCGCGCACCGAAGTACGGCTGACGCCCAGGCGATCGCACAGATCGCGCTCGACCAGACGATCTCCTGGCATAAGCTGGAAATTCATGATCGCGCTACGCAGTTTATCCAGCACGATTTCGCGCAGGGTAACGGGGTTGCGATTGACCTTGAAGCTGTCGTCGAGTGGCTGGCGTTTCATGGGGTCCGCTCTTTACTGTGGCTGTCCATGCCAGACGGGCATCAAAACAGCCGAGGGGTTAACTGGAGGCCTCGGCGTCGGCTTCGGCGAAGGCTTCACGGGCGAGCCGGAAACTGTCCACGGCCGCCGGGACGCCGCAATAAATGCCGACCTGAAGCAGAATTTCGCGTATTTGCTCACGACTCAGGCCGTTACGCAAGGCGCCGCGCACATGCAGCTTGAGTTCGTGCGGACGGTTGAGCGCCGAGATCATCGCCAGGTTGATCATGCTGCGCTCCTTGAGCGACAAGCCTTCACGACCCCAGACATGACCCCAGCAGTATTCAGTGACCATTTCCTGCAGGGGGCGGGTGAAGTCGTCGGCGTTCTCCATCGAGCGTTGCACATAGGCTTCGCCCAATACCTGAGTGCGGATCTTCAGGCCTTTCTCATACTTCTCGTTACTCATATTCTTTGCCTCACCTCAATCCCTGTGGGAGCTGGCTTGCCAGCGATAGCGGTGGTTCAGTCAGCATTGATGTTGAATGTTCCGACGTCATCGCTGGCAAGCCAGCTCCCACAGGGTTTTGCATTGTTCTCTCAAGCAAGGGTTGGCAACGGGCCGAGCTTGCCTTTGTGGTAGATCATCGGCGTCACCGGTTGCTCGGGCAGGATCAGATTCTTCACCGCGCCAACAATGATCGCGTGATCACCACCATCGTATTCACGCCACAACTCGCATTCGATGATCGCCGTCGCCTTGGCCAGGATCGGGTTACCGAGTTCGCTCAAATGCCACTCGATACTCTTGGCCTTGTCCTTGCCTTTACCCGCGAAGGCATAGGCTTCGGCGGTCTGGTCGGCGGACAGCAAATGGATCGCGAATTTCTTGCTGTCGCGCAGTACCGGGTATGTGTCGGAAGCGTAGTTGGGGCAGAACAGCACCAGCGCCGGGTCAATCGACAGCGCGCTGAAGGCACTGGCGGTAATGCCGACGATGCCGCCGTCCGGGTCAAGCGTCGTAACCACCGTGACGCCGGACGGGAACGAGCTCATGACGTCTTTGTAAATGCCGGGTTCGATCATTTCGCAGGACTCCTAGCGCATCACAAACGGATCAGGCATGGGTGCCTGAGAAAGGTTGATCCACACCGTTTTCAGTTCGGTGTAGGCCAGCACCGAGTCGATGCCGCTTTCGCGTCCATAGCCACTGTTCTTGAAGCCGCCGATCGGCGCCATTGCCGACACCGCACGGTAGGTGTTGACCCAGATGATCCCCGAACGCACGTCGCGCGCGAGGCGATGGGCGCGACCGAGGTCGCGGGTCCAGATGCCGGCGGCGAGGCCGAACTGCGAGTCGTTGGCGATCGCCAGGGCTTCGGCTTCATCTTTGAAACGGATCACCGAAGCTACCGGGCCGAAGACTTCTTCCTGCATGATCTTCATCGAATTACGGTCGCATTCGAACAGCGTCGGCTCGTAGAACCAGCCTTCGCCGAGACCCGTCGGGCGCTTGCCGCCAGTACGCAAACGCGCACCTTCAGCGATGGCATCAGCGACAAGACCTTCGACCACCGCCAGTTGCTGCGCGGTGGCCATCGGGCCCATTTCGCTGGCGTCTTCCTGCGGGTTGCCGATGCGAATGCGCTGGGCGCGCTCGACCAGCCGATTGACGAATTCGTCGTAGATTTCGTCCTGCACCAACAGGCGCGAACCCGACACACAGCTTTGACCTGAGGCCGCGTAGATCCCGGCAATCGCGCCGTTGATCGCACTGTCCAGATCGGCATCGGCGAAGATGATGTTCGGCGACTTGCCGCCCAGTTCCAGCGACAGTTTGGCGAAGTTCTCGGCGCTGCTGCGCACCACATGCCGCGCGGTCGCTGCACCGCCAGTGAAGGCGATCTTGCGGATCAGCGGATGGCGGGTGAGGGCAGCGCCAGTACTCGGGCCGTAACCGGTGACGACGTTGACCACGCCCGGCGGAATCCCGGCCTCGAGGGCCAAACGCGCCAGCTCAAGAATGGTCGCCGAGGCGTGTTCGGACGGTTTGATCACAATCGTATTGCCGGCGGCGAGGGCCGGGGCGAGTTTGATCGCGGTCAGGTACAGCGGGCTGTTCCACGGAATGATCGCGGCGACCACGCCCATCGCTTCGTGCACGGTGTAGGCGAACAGGTCGGGCTTATCCAGCGGCAGCGTGCCGCCTTCGAGCTTGTCGGCGAGACCTGCGGTGTAGTGAAAGAATTCCGGCAGATAGCTGACCTGACCACGGGTCTCGCGGATCAGCTTGCCATTGTCGCGGCTTTCCAGCTGCGCCAGGTGTTCCTTGTTCTCGGCAATCAGATCACCGAGACGGCGCAGCAGTTTGCCGCGCGCGGTGGCGGTCAAGCCGCGCCATGCCGGGCTGTCGAAAGCGCTTTGTGCCGATTGCACGGCGCGTTCGACATCTGCTTCATCGGCGTCGGGCAATTCCGCCCATGCCTGAGCGGACGCCGGGTTGAGGCTTTCGAAGGTCTTGCCGGAGAGGGCGTCGACCCATTCTCCGCCGATGCACATCTGGAAGCGTGCGAGTGTCATGCAACGATCCCCTTTATATGGTTTTGTCGGGAGTGTGCGAATTGGAGAAATTCCAGCAACGTCTGATTGACCAGGCGCGGCGACTCTACCGGCATCATATGCCGTTGCTCGGGCAGCACGGCAACCTTCGCGCCGGGGATGCGCCAGGCCAGTTGCTCGGCCATTTCCGGGGTCGAACCGGGGTCGAGTTCGCCGGTAGCGATCAGCGTCGGCGCCTGAATGCTGCCCAGGTCGTCGGCGCGGTACATGTCTTGGGTGGCGAACAGTTCGTAGGTGGTCAGATAGCCTTGCGGATCATTGCCGGCCAGGGTCTGGCGGATCGCAGCGATCTGCGCTGGATTGGCAGCTTGATATTCGCGACTGAACCAGCGCGACAACGCCGCTTCGGCATTGGCGTCCGGGCCGTGTTCGGCGGCCTGCGCCGTACGCGCGATGACACCGGCACGCTGTTCTTTGCTTCGGTTGAACACACTGTTCAACACCACCAGGCTTTGCAGGCGCTCCGGGTAATGCAAGGCGAATGCCCGCGCTACCAGCCCGCCCATGGAGAAGCCGATCACTGCGGCCTGCGGCAGATTGAGATGATCGAGCAGCTCCAGCAATTGATCGGCATAACCGAGCAGGTCGGTGCCACTGGCCGGTCGCGGACTGGCACCGTGGCCCAGCATGTCGTAGGCGATCACCTGGTATTGCGTGGCGAGGCCGACGATCTGGCCGCCCCACATTTCTTTGTTCAGGCCCACGCCGTGGATCAAAACCACGGGCTGGCCTTGGCCGGTCGCCAGGAAACTGGTGCCAGCCGGGGTGAGTTCAGCGGTGAGCCGAATCATGGAGCGCTCCTGCAATGCCTTTTATTGTGATTACTGGGCTTTTTCGGCAGCCAGTTCTTCCAGATCGATGTAGCGGTTACCGATGCGCGGGTGCAGGCGACCACCGTCGGCGCAACCCAGCACGACGACGATTTCGTCGGCACGCGGCGCGTCTTCGATCTGCATTTCCAGAGTGATGTAGTGCGAACGCAGGCCTTCGTCGTCCTTGTGCATCATCGGGATCTGAATCGACGTGCCCGGGCCACCGCGCTTGTTGGTGAAGCTCAGGTAGCTCTTGGCTTTTACCGCTTCGCGATAGTGGTTGCCGAAGCGCAGGGTGTGAATCACGGCGGAGGCGTGTTCGATCTCGCCGTCAGCACCTACCACCGCCGCTTTGCCGTAAGCCTCGATCTTTTGCGCACCGCCAATGATGCCGACCAGACGCTCAACCATCATCGCGCCGAGGTCGGAGCAGTTGGCGCGGATCTGCGGCTTTAGGTCTTCAACGAAACCGTTGCCCACCCAAGGATTTTTCATCACCACGGCGAGGCCGACCATGGTCACCGGCTTGTCAGTGGCTTTGCCGCCTTCAATGAAAGTCTCTTCTACATAGCTGACGATCTTGCGAATTTCGAAACTCATGAGCTGCTCCGTTGAGGGATTGAGAGTGTCTGTGCGTCTGATGGTATACCATAATACCGATCGTGCAAGTCCCCCTCGCAACATTTGCCGCATCACTCCGGCGAATGGTCATGCATTCAAATCCCAAAGCCCCCACGATCCCCTGTAGGAGTGAGCCTGCTCGCGATAGCGGTGTGTCAGGTAAGGATTCGCCAACTGACACACCGCTATCGCGAGCAGGCTCACTCCTACAGGGGGAATATCTCGGCAATACGGGGCCGCTTTTGGTTAACAAAAGATAACGTGGCGCCGATTGTCAGACGTTTCTAAAGCCCGATAGGATGAGCCAGCTTCCGAAGGGGCTCTGGATTGCGGGTTTCAGGACTATGCTTCTGACCAGCCGCTAGCGGAGCACCCTTGCGGCGCCCTTGAAGGCCAATTGGCCTAACAATAATAAATAGGGGAAGGTCTATGAGTCGTTGCCGCCCGCCGGCGTTACGCAACACCGCGTTGCTGGCCACAGCACTCTCGCTGCTGGGCTTTGCCACATTGTCGGCACCTGTGATTGCCGCCGAGGCACCGGCCGACGTGGTGTATGCCACCGAGTCAGCCAAAGCCGCGAAAAGCCTGATGCTCGATGTCGTCCACGCCGGAGCGCGATTGGTAGCGGTCGGGGATCGTGGGCACATTCTCTATTCCGATGACCAGGGCCAGACCTGGACCCAGGCCAAGGTGCCGAGCCGGCAACTGCTGACGGCGGTGTATTTTGTCGACGACAAGCACGGCTGGGCGGTTGGCCACGACGCGCAGATCCTCGCCAGCGAGGACGGCGGCCTGACCTGGAACAAACAGTTCGAAGACCTCAAACGTGAATCGCCGCTGCTCGACGTCTGGTTCAAGGACATCAACAGCGGTCTCGCCGTGGGGGCTTACGGCGCACTGCTGGAGACCATTGATGGCGGCAAACACTGGGAAGACGTCAGCGACCGCCTCGACAACCAGGACCAGTTCCACCTCAATGCCATTGCCGCCGTCAAAGACGCCGGGCTGTTCATCGTCGGCGAACAGGGCAGCATGTTCCGCTCCGCCGACTGGGGCCAGACCTGGGAGAAAATCCAGGGCCCCTATGAAGGTTCGCTGTTTGGCGTGATCGGTACCGCCCAGCCACAGACGCTGCTGGCCTACGGTTTGCGCGGCAACCTTTATCGCTCCAGCGATTTCGGCAGCACCTGGACCCAGATCAACGTCAAGGCTGCACGCGGTTCGCTGGAATTCGGTCTGTCCGGCGCGACCTTGCTCAAGGACGGTTCCATCGTGATCGTCGGCAACGGCGGGTCGGTGATCAGCAGCAGCGACAACGGCGAAACCTTCAGTGTGTTCAACCGTGCGGATCGTATTTCCCTGTCGTCGGTCACCGCCGCGGGTGACGGCAACCTGATTCTGACCGGGCAGGGCGGCGTCCATACCACGCTGCCCAATGGTGCCGATGTCAATAATAAGAAGGCGCAGCTATGACTTCCTTGAGCTCTCATCATCAGGACAAGGCGACATTTCTTGAGCGCCTGATTTTCAACAACCGCCCGGCCGTGATCCTGATCTGCCTGGTGGTGAGCGTTTTCCTGTTCTGGCAAGCCACGCTGATCCGGCCGTCCACCAGTTTCGAAAAAATGATTCCGCTCAAGCATCCTTTCATCGAAAAGATGATGGAGCACCGCAACGATCTGGCGAACCTGGGCAACACCGTGCGTATTTCGGTGGAGGCCAAAGATGGCGACATCTTCTCCAAGGAGTACATGGAGACCCTGCGCCAGATCAACGACGAAGTGTTCTACATCTCTGGCGTTGACCGCTCCGGCCTGAAGTCGCTGTGGAGCCCGAGCGTTCGCTGGACCGAAGTGACCGAAGAGGGTTTTGCCGGCGGTGAAGTGATCCCGCAAAGCTACGACGGCTCGCCGGACAGCCTCGACATGCTGCGCAACAACGTGCTCAAGTCCGGTCAGGTCGGGCGTCTGGTGGCCAACGACTTCAAGTCGAGCATCGTCGACATTCCGCTGCTGGAGTCTTACCCGGACCCGCAGGATCAGGGCAAGTTGCTGGCGCTGGACTATCGCCAGTTCTCCCATGAACTGGAAGACAAGATCCGCAACAAGTTCGAAGCGCAGAACCCCAACGTCAAGATTCACATTGTCGGTTTCGCCAAGAAGGTCGGTGACCTGATTGATGGTCTGGTGATGGTGGTGATGTTCTTCGGCATCGCCTTCGTCATCACCCTGATCCTGCTGCTGTGGTTCACCAACTGCCTGCGCAGCACCATCGCGGTGTTGAGTACCACGCTGGTGGCAGTGGTCTGGCAACTGGGCCTGATGCACTTTTTCGGCTTCGGACTTGATCCGTATTCGATGCTGGTGCCGTTCCTGATCTTCGCCATCGGTATTTCCCATGGCGTGCAGAAGATCAACGGGATCGCCCTGCAATCCAGCGAGGCCGACAACGCGTTGACCGCGGCACGACGCACGTTCCGGCAACTGTTCCTGCCGGGGATGATCGCGATTCTCGCCGATGCGGTGGGTTTCATCACGCTGCTGATTATCGACATCGGCGTGATCCGCGAACTGGCCATCGGCGCATCCATCGGCGTGGCGGTGATCGTGTTCACCAACCTGATTCTGTTGCCGGTAGCCATTTCGTACGTCGGCATCAGCAAGCGTGCGATTGCCAAGAGCAAAAAAGACGCGAATCGCGAACATCCGTTCTGGCGCCTGCTGTCGAACTTCGCCAGCCCGAAAGTTGCCCCGATCTCCATCGCACTGGCGCTGATCGCCTTCGGTGGCGGCCTCTGGTACAGCCAGAATCTGAAAATCGGTGACCTCGACCAGGGCGCGCCGGAACTGCATCCTGATTCGCGCTACAACAAGGACAACAACTTCATCATCAATAACTACTCGACCAGTTCCGATGTGTTGGTGGTCATGGTCAAGACCAAGGACGAAGGCTGCTCGCGCTACGAAGCCATGGCGCCCATTGATGAGCTGATGTGGAAGATGCAGAACACCGAGGGCGTGCAGTCGGCGATCTCGCTGGTGACCGTGTCCAAGCAGATGATCAAGGGCATGAACGAGGGCAACCTGAAATGGGAAACCCTGTCGCGTAACCCCGATGTACTGAACAACTCGATTGCCAGGGCGGACGGCTTGTACAACAACAGTTGCTCGCTGGCGCCGGTGCTGGTGTTCCTCAACGATCACAAGGCCGAAACCCTTGATCGTGCGGTGCATGCGGTGCAGGAATTCGCCAAGGACAACAACAAGGACGGTCTGGAATTCATCCTCGCCGCCGGTAACGCCGGGATCGAAGCGGCGACCAACGAAGTCATCAAACAGGCTGAGTTGACCATCCTGATCCTGGTGTACATCTGCGTGGCGGTGATGTGCATGATCACCTTCCGTTCATGGGCAGCGACCCTGTGCATCGTCTTGCCGCTGGTGCTGACTTCGGTGCTGGGTAACGCACTGATGGCGTTCATGGGCATTGGCGTGAAGGTCGCGACTTTGCCGGTGGTGGCACTGGGTGTGGGGATTGGCGTCGACTACGGCATCTACATTTACAGCCGCCTGGAAAGTTTCCTGCGCGCCGGTTTGCCGTTGCAGGAAGCCTATTACCAGACGCTGAAATCCACCGGTAAAGCGGTGCTGTTCACCGGCCTCTGCCTGGCAATCGGCGTGTGCACCTGGATCTTCTCGGCAATCAAGTTCCAGGCCGACATGGGCCTGATGCTGACCTTCATGCTGCTGTGGAACATGTTCGGTGCGCTGTGGCTGCTGCCGGCACTGGCCAAGTTCCTGATCAAACCGGAGAAACTGGCGGGGCAGAAGGGCAATTCGCTGTTTGCCCACTGATCTGAAAGGCTGAAACGACAAAGCCGCAACCTCAGGGTTGCGGCTTTTTTTGTGGTTCAAGATCAACAGCCCCTCACCCTAACCCTCTCCCTGAGGGAGAGGGGACTGATTGGGGGGAGATTGGAGATTTACGCCGACTTGAACGATTCGCTTTGAATCCATAATCGACTCGGATTTTCAGGTCGATGTATGACGAAGCACGCCTCGGTCGGTCCCCTCTACCTCTGGGAGAGGGCTAGGGTGAGGGCAAGAGAATTCAAGCGTTAAGACAGTTCTGTTCCGAGCACGACACTTAGTGCACTTCGGGCATCATCCAGCTGCACCAACGTCGCATGCCGTGCCCCAAGCGCATCACGATTCTCGATCGCGGTAAGAATAGCCTTATGCCTCGGCAACGCCAGTTCATGCAGATTCGGCCGCTGATTCGAATGCTTCAACGCCTCGGCAATCGCCACCGACAACATGTTGCAAAGATTAGCCAGCAGGTCGTTGTGGGTCGCGTCGGCAATTCGGCTGTGAAAATCCAGGTCCGGTTGCAGCAAGGCTTCCGGTGTCGGCGCCGCTTCCATGCGTTGGTAGGCTTCGCCGATGGCCGCGATGTCAGCCTCGGTCGCATGCTGGGCGGCGAGGGCGGCAGCGGCGGGTTCGATGATGCTGCGCACACTGGTCAGCACATTGAAGAATTCATTCTGCGGGCTGCTTTGCATCAGCCAGTGCAGCACGTCCGGGTCGAGCATGTGCCATTCGCGGCGCGCCTTGACCACCGTGCCGACGCGCGGCTTGGAATACACCAGCCCCTTGGCCACCAGCACCCGCGTGGCTTCACGCAGCACCGGCCGGCTGACCGCGTACTCCTCGCAGAGCAGGGCTTCGGCGGGCAGCTTGTCGTCGGGCTTGAAGCGTCCGGAAACGATCTGCATGCCCAGTTCCTGGACGATGCGCGAATGCATGCTTTTGCGGTCGGAGGGTTTGCGGTAATCCATGGGGAACGACGCGATCCTGAGCGATGGAGATGCCGCGCATCATAGCAGGCACGACACAATCTTGAGGCAGATACACAAGCCAAATGTGGGAGCGAGCCTGCTCGCGAAAGCGGTGGGTCAGGCAACTGTATATTGACTGACAGCGAGCAGGCTCGCTCCCACAGGGGAATGCATTCCAATGTAGGAGCTGCCGCAGGCTGCGATCTTTTGATCTTAATGGGAATGACGGGGGACTTCCGCACCACGGCAGCCGACCAAAAAGTCAAAGTCGCAACCCTGATCCGCCTGCAGCACGTGGTCGATGTACAACTGACGATAGCCGCCCACCAGCAATTGCTGCGGTGGCTGCAGATCCGCCATCCGCGCGGCCAACTCAGCATCCGGAATATCCAGATGCAGACGCCCGGTCGCGCAATCCAGCTCGATCCAGTCGCCTTCTTTTACCGTCGCCAAAGGCCCGCCGGCTGCGGCTTCCGGGGCAACGTGCAAAACCACCGTGCCGTACGCCGTGCCGCTCATCCGCGCGTCAGAGATGCGCACCATGTCCGTCACACCCTGGGCCAACAGCTTGGCCGGCAACCCCATGTTGCCCACTTCAGCCATGCCCGGATAACCCTTCGGCCCACAGTTCTTCATCACCAGAATCGAATCCTTGTCGACGCCCAGCTCCGGATCGTTGATCCGCGCCTTGTACATGTCGAAGTTCTCGAACACCACCGCACGGCCGCGATGCTGCATCAGTTCCGGGGTCGCGGCGGAGGGTTTGAGCACAGCGCCGAGTGGCGCCAGGTTGCCGCGCAATACGCAGATGCCGCCGTCGGCGCGGATCGGATTGTCGAGCGTGCGGATCACCTCGTCTTCGCCATAGATCGGCGCGTCCTTGGTGTTCTCGCCGAGCGTCTTGCCGTTGACCGTCAGCGCATTCGGGTGGGGAATCAGATTGGCTTCACCGAGACGGCGCAGCACCGCTGGCAAACCACCGGCGTAATAAAACTCCTCCATCAGGAAACGCCCGGACGGTTGCAGGTCGACGATGGTCGGCATGCCGCGCCCGATGCGCGTCCAGTCGTCGAGGTCCAGCTCGACGCCAATGCGCCCGGCGATGGCTTTCAAGTGAATCACCGCGTTGGTCGAACCGCCGATGGCAGCATTCACGCGGATGGCGTTTTCGAAGGCTTCTTTAGTCAGAATCTTCGACAGTTTCAGATCTTCGCGCACCATCTCCACGGCACGCATGCCGGACATGTGGGCCAACACATAACGTCGCGCATCCACTGCCGGAATCGCTGCGTTGTGCGGCAGCGAAGTGCCGAGTGCTTCAGCCATGCAGGCCATGGTCGATGCGGTGCCCATGGTGTTGCAGGTGCCCGCCGAACGCGACATGCCGCCCTCGGCCGCAAGGAAATCGTCGATGGTGATGGTGCCGGCCTTGACCTGTTCGCTGAGCTGCCAGACCACGGTGCCGGAACCGATGTCCTTACCCTTGTGCTTGCCGTTCAACATCGGCCCGCCAGTGACAACAATCGCCGGCACATCGCAACTGGCCGCGCCCATCAACAGTGCCGGAGTGGTTTTGTCGCACCCGGTCAGCAGCACCACGCCGTCAATCGGGTTGCCGCGAATCGCTTCCTCAACATCCATGCTCGCCAGGTTGCGGGTGAGCATGGCGGTCGGGCGCAGGTTCGATTCGCCGTTGGAGAACACCGGGAATTCCACTGGAAAGCCACCGGCCTCGATCACCCCGCGTTTGACGTGCTCCGCGATCTGGCGGAAGTGCGCGTTGCACGGGGTCAGTTCCGACCAGGTATTGCAGATACCGATGATCGGTTTGCCATGGAACTGGTGGTCGGCGATGCCCTGATTCTTCATCCAGCTGCGGTACATGAAGCCGTTCTTGTCGGCGGTGCCAAACCATTGGGCGGAGCGCAGGGTGGGTTTCTTATCAGACATGATCGATTCTCTTATTGTATGACTATAGTGTTCCAGCGATGGCCTAACATAAGCGCAAAAACCGCGGTTTGGAAGTGGTTGTTGGGTAATTAGTATTACTATATAGTCGTTTTCGACGGAGGGATGGCCCTGACGGTTTTCCGTGAGAGGCGTCCCCCGAGGTTCTATAAAAACAACAATCGGAGACCGATCTCATGAGCCAGGAATTGCGGCTAATCCGGCGCATCACGCTGAAACTGATTCCCTTCCTGATCCTGCTGTACCTGATCGCCTATGTGGATCGCTCCGCCGTCGGTTTCGCCAAGCTGCATATGGGCGCCGACATCGGCATCGGCGATGCGGCCTATGGCCTCGGTGCCGGGCTGTTCTTCATTGGTTACTTCCTCCTCGAAATTCCCAGCAACCTGATGCTCGAACGCTTCGGCGCGCGGCGCTGGTTCGCGCGGATCATGATCACCTGGGGCGCGATCACCATCGGCATGGCCTTCGTCCAGGGCCCGCACAGTTTCTACGTGATGCGCTTTCTGCTCGGCGCGGCCGAGGCGGGGTTCTTCCCCGGCGTTCTCTACTACATCACCCAATGGTTCCCGGTGCGCCATCGCGGCAAGATCCTCGGGCTGTTTATCCTCTCCCAACCGATCGCGATGATGATCACTGGCCCAGTGTCCGGCGGTTTGCTTGGCATGGACGGCGTCCTCGGTCTGCACGGCTGGCAATGGCTGTTCATCGTCATCGGTACTCCGGCGATTCTGCTGACCTGGCCGGTATTGCGCTGGCTGCCGGATGGCCCGCAGCAAGTGAAGTGGATGGATCAGGCAGAAAAAGACTGGCTGACCGGCGAGCTGAAAAAGGATCTGCAGGCATACGGTCAGACCCGTCACGGCAATCCATTGCACGCGCTGAAAGACAAACGCGTGTTGCTGCTGGCGCTGTTTTATCTGCCGGTGACGTTGAGCATTTATGGCCTCGGTCTGTGGTTGCCGACGCTGATCAAACAGTTTGGCGGCAGCGATGTGGTGACAGGTTTCGTGTCGTCGGTGCCGTACATCTTCGGGATCATCGGTTTGCTGATCGTGCCGCGCAGTTCCGACCGCTTGAATGATCGTTACGGGCATCTCGCCGTTCTTTACGTGCTGGGTGCGATTGGCCTGTTTCTCAGTGCCTGGTTGTCGTTGCCGGTGGCGCAACTGGCGGCCCTGTGTCTGGTGGCGTTCGCGCTGTTTTCCTGCACGGCGGTGTTCTGGACCTTGCCGGGGCGCTTCTTTGCCGGCGCGAGTGCGGCGGCGGGGATTGCGTTGATCAACTCGGTGGGGAATCTGGGCGGTTACATCGGGCCGTTCGTGATTGGTGCGTTAAAGGAGTACACCGGCAACCTGGCTTCAGGCCTGTATTTCCTTTCCGGGGTGATGGTGTTCGGCTTGATCCTGACCGGCATCGTCTACCGTGTGCTGGAACGTAAACACGTGCTGCCAGTCGAGCAATTCGCCGCCAGCGCCCGAGGCGCCACCCGTACCTGACAGCCCAACGCTGGCCCCATGTGGGAGCGAGCCTGCTCGCGAAGAGGCCGGCCCCATTCAACATTTGAGGTGACTGATACACCGCTTTCGCGAGCAGGCTCGCTCCCACAGGGATCAGCGGTGTTTTCGAAGGAATAGGAGAAGAATATGCATCTGGTTCAATTCGAGTTAAGCAACGGCGAGCGCCGCGTTGGCGTGGTCGATAACGGTCTGGTGCGCGAGGTGCAGGACGCGCGCAGCGTGCGCGATCTGGCGCTGGCCGCCATCGAGGCTGGCCACACGCTGGAGCAGCAAGTGCAAACCCTCGGCCTCGGCTTCAGCCATGACTACGCCGAACTGCTCGCGCAACTGCGCATCCTGCCGCCACTCGATCACCCGGATCCGGCGCACATGCTGGTCAGCGGTACCGGTCTGACGCACCTGGGCAGCGCCTCGGCGCGGGACAAAATGCACCAGCAGGCTGGCGACGAAGCGACGATGACCGACACCATGCGCATCTTCAAATGGGGCGTGGAGGGCGGTAAACCGGCGGCGGGGCAGGCCGGCGTACAACCGGAATGGTTCTACAAGGGCGATGGCAGCATCGTCGTGCGTCCGGGCCAGCCGTTCCCGGTGCCGCCGTTCGCCGAAGACGCCGGCGAGGAGCCCGAAATGGCCGGCCTCTACGTCATCGGTCATGACGGCAAACCCTATCGCCTCGGGTTCGCCGTGGGCAACGAGTTCTCCGATCACGTCATGGAACGCAAGAATTACCTGTACCTGGCGCACTCGAAATTGCGCAGTTGCAGCTATGGCCCGGAACTTCGTACCGGTGAATTGCCTCAACACCTTGCGGGCACCAGCCGCATCCTGCGTGATGGCGAAGTACTCTGGCAGAACGAATTTCTCAGTGGCGAGGCGAACATGTGCCACAGCCTGGCGAACCTCGAGTACCACCACTTCAAATACCGCCAGTTCCTGCGTCCAGGCGACGTGCACATTCATTTCTTCGGCACCGCGACCCTGTCCTTCGCCGACGGCATTCGGACCCAACCGGGTGACGTGTTCGAAATCAGCCAGGGCGAATTCGGCGCACCGCTGGTCAACGGCATTGTGCCGATTGCAGCGGCTTTTGAACCGGACAGCATCGGCACCCTTTAAGGAGATCCCATGACTCAGATTCTCGGTCACAACTACATCGGCGGTCAGCGCAGCGCTGCTGGCGACGTCAAACTGCACAGCGTTGACGCCAGCACCGGCGAGCAACTGCCACACGATTTCATTCAGGCCACGATGGAAGAGGTCGACGCCGCCGCCAAAGCCGCCGCCGCTGCCTACCCGGCCTATCGCAGCCTCAGCGCTGAACGCCGCGCGCAGTTTCTCGATGCGATTGCCGATGAACTCGACGCCCTTGGCGATGATTTCGTTGCGGTGGTCTGCCGCGAAACCGCATTGCCGGCCGGGCGCATTCAGGGCGAACGTGGTCGCACCAGCGGGCAAATGCGGTTGTTCGCCAAAGTCCTGCGCCGTGGCGATTTCTACGGTGCGCGAATTGATCTGCCGCTGCCGGATCGCCAGCCATTACCACGCCCGGATCTGCGTCAATACCGCATCGGCCTCGGCCCTGTCGCCGTGTTCGGCGCGAGCAACTTTCCGCTGGCGTTCTCCACTGCGGGTGGCGATACCGCGTCGGCACTGGCCGCCGGTTGCCCAGTGGTGTTCAAGGCCCACAGCGGTCACATGGCGACAGCAGAACTGGTCGCCGATGCACTGATCCGCGCGGCGGAAAAACCGCGATGCCGGCCGGCGTGTTCAACATGATCTACGGCGGTGGCGTCGGTGAATGGCTGGTCAAACACCCGGCGATTCAGGCCGTTGGCTTCACCGGGTCGCTCAAGGGCGGTCGGGCATTGTGCGATATGGCTGCGGCGCGCCCGCAGCCGATCCCGGTGTTTGCCGAAATGTCGAGCATCAACCCGGTGATCATCCTGCCGCAGGCATTGGCCGAACGCTCGGAAACCGTCGCCCGCGACCTGACTGCGTCGGTGGTGCAGGGCTGTGGTCAGTTCTGTACCAACCCGGGATTGGTCATCGGTATTCGCTCGCCGCAGTTCAGCGCGTTTGTGCAGCAGGTCGCCGGGTTGATGGGCGATCAGCCGGCGCAAACCATGCTCAACGCCGGCACCCTCGGCAGCTATGGCAAAGGCTTGCAGAAGCTGCTGGCGCATCCCGGCATCGAACATCTGGCCGGCCATCCGCAGCAGGGCAATCAAGCGCAGCCGCAGCTGTTCAAGGCTGACGTCAGTCTGTTGATCAACGGAGACGAAGTGCTGCAAGAAGAAGTGTTCGGCCCGACCACGGTGGTCGTCGAAGTGGCGGACAAGGCGCAACTCAGCGCCGCGTTGCAGGGGCTGCACGGGCAACTTACCGCGACGATTATCGGCGAGCTGGCGGACTTCGAACGCTTCCCTGAGCTGACGCCGTTGCTGGAACAGAAGGTCGGACGGATTCTGCTCAACGGCTATCCGACCGGTGTTGAAGTGTGCGATTCGATGGTGCACGGCGGGCCGTACCCGGCGACGTCCGATGCGCGCGGCACCTCGGTCGGTACGTTGGCGATCGACCGTTTCCTGCGCCCGGTGTGTTACCAGAACTACCCGGACAGCTTGCTGCCGGAGCCGCTGAAAAACGCCAACCCGTTGCGCGTCCAGCGCCTCGTGGACGGCAAACCTTCGCGCGATGCGCTTTAAGTCACACCACAAAAACCTGTGGGAGCTGGCTTGCCAGCGATAGCAATCTGTCAGACACATCTATGTTGGATGTGCCGCCGCCATCGCTGGCAAGTCGAATCGTCGCACCGCAGCTCCCACAGGGTTCTCCAGCGACAATGAGCTATCATTGCCGGTTTCCCCCTGAAAGACTTGATTGCCATGACTGCCCAAACCCTTCTCAACGCCCTCGAACACTGCGGTATGGTCGAAATCGACGGCCTGCATGCCTTCGAATTCGCCCTCGACGAAGACGACAACCTGCACATCGAATGCATCGATGGTCGAGCGGCCAAGCATTGGGAGTTCACCCCCGCGCAGGTTGAAGCGGCCACGTTTGATGAAGATCTGCAGAGCTGGCTGGTCATTGGTTATGCCAGCGACACCAAAACCACCGGCGAGCACCGCCTTGTCTGCCTCGGCGATGTAGTCAGCAGCAGCGATGATGAGGATGAAACTGATGAAAATGCGTAAATTCTGGCCACTGCTGATGGCTGGCAGCGTCGGCGCGATGGGCATTTCCAGCGCCAGTGCCGAAAATTTCCAGTTGCTGGTCGGCTCCTACACCGCCGGCAGCAGCCAAGGCATCTATCGAATGAACTTCGATAGCACCACTGGCCAGATCGATGCGAAACCGCTGCAAGTGGTCAAGAGCGAAAACCCGTCCTGGCTGACCCTCTCCAAAGACCAGCATCGCCTGTTTGTGGTCAATGAAAACGGCCCGGGCCAGAAAGATCCGGTCGGCCGCGTCAGCAGCTATGCGATCGATCCGAAAACCCACGCGCTGAGCCTGATCAATCAGGTGCAGAGCTTGGGCAACGAGCCGACGCATTCGAGCCTCAGCGGTGACGCCAGCCACCTGTTCGTCAGCAACTATTCGGTGGTGGAAGATCCGGGCGGAACCCTCGCGGTCTTGCCGGTGGGGGCTGATGGCAAACTCAAACCCGTGGTGCAGATGAGTGCGCACCCGGCGAGTCGGGTCAATCCCGAGCGCCAGGCGTCGAACCACGTGCATTCGACCGTGTCCTCGCCGGACGGACGCTATGTGTTCTCCAACGACCTCGGTGCGGACAAAGTCTTCATCTACCAATTCGACCCGAAGGCCAACCCGGATCTGCCGCTGACCCCGGCGAAAACGCCTTCTGTTGCGTTGCCAGCGGGCAGCGGTCCGCGTCACCTGTTGTTCAGCGCTGACGGCAAACACGCCTGGCTGACCATGGAAATGAGTGCGCAAGTCGCGGTGTTCGACTACCACGACGGTGTGCTGACCCAGACGCAACTGGTCGATCTGGCTGCCGGTCAGCCAACTTCGGACAAGGCTGGCGCAGCGCTGCACGCCTCGGCGGATGGCAAGTTCCTCTACGTCAGCAACCGTGGCACTGCCAATCAGTTGCTGGTGTTCAGCATTGATCCGGCGACCGCTCAGCTTAAAGAGCTGCAAAAGCGTTCGGTGGAAGGCGATCACCCGCGCGAATTCAGCCTCGATCCGAGTGGCAAATTCCTGCTGATCGCCAACCAGAAGAGCAACCAGATTGTCGTCGTCGAGCGCGATGGCAAGACCGGTCTGCTCGGCAAAACTGTGCAGAAACTGCCGATGGACGCGCCGAGCGACCTCAAGTTCCTGGTGCGACAATAAGCCACAGGCCCCGGTTTACGGGGCCTGTCTCTATGTATTAATCGCGCTGATATCCGGTAATGCTACAAAGCATTTCAAGCAAGTAACCGTCGAGCGTTAAGTTTGCTTCACAGCCCAACCGGGCAAGCAAGCCAACCGAACACGAGGGTTACCGCCATGAACTTCAATCTCTTCTCCGTTATTGCCGCTTCCGCCATCTCTGCCACCGTGGTTCTGCCAGCCAGCGCCAACGTTGAAATCAGCAGCAAAAAATCCCACACCCAGAGCTACACCCAGAAATACCTGCAACAGAGCGCCAATTTCTACGCCGCCCTGGATCACAAAGCCCAACACTGAAAGTCTGCACAAAACTCCCCTGTAGGAGCTGCCGAAGGCTGCGATCTTTTGATCTTCAACGTCAATAGATCGCAGCCTTCGGCAGCTCCTACACGTGTGCGTGAAGCACAGTCATAGGTTTTCTCAACCGCGCAAATAGACCGGCTAAATAATCAACGAAGCTGATGTTCACTATGGCAAACCCTGAGTGGTTGCCTCAGCTGTTTTGATCGATTCTGTGGCCATCGAAACATGCCCACGGAGAACACCATGGCCAGCGCAATCATTCATTCAGCCAAACTTGGCGCCTACCTGGCCATCGGTCTTTACCTGGCCGTGGTGCTGGTCGTCAGCATCGCCTCGCAAATGGAACACCGCTTCAGCGCACCGATTGAAGTCGCTCACCCCGGCATCCAGTTTGAAGTCCGCTCGCAGAGCGTGATGGTCGACCGGGCTGAACTCGCGGGAGTTGGCGGCGCATGAAAGGCTACAGACTTTGGGTCATCGCCAGTCTGGCGGTCATGACCAACGGCGCTTCATTGCTGGGAATCGGCCAAGGCTCGGTCGGCGGGCTGGCGCGGGCCATAGAGGCCAATCACACCATTGCGCATAACATCGAACGGGCGAATACGTTGGGGCTGATGGCGGGGAATCCACCGGTGAAGGCCGCCGCCAATTTCCTCGGCCCCTTCGAAGTGGATTGCATGGCGCTCGGGATGTGCCAAGTGTTGGCCTAACCTATAACAGGCTGACCACTTTTCTGGAGATATACACATTTGTGGCGAGGGGATTTATCCCCGTTGGGCTGCGAAGCAGCCCCAAATCCTGCAACTCAAATTTGCCTGACTCACCGCATAGAATGGTTTCACGACTGCTTCGCAGCCGAACGGGGATAAATCCCCTCGCCACAATAAATCCCCTCACCACAGGGTTACTCATTTACAGGAGAGGTGGGGTTATTTCTTCATGATCGAGGTGAAGAGGTCGGACTCGAGGAAATTGTGCAACCAAGCCTGCAGACGCGGGTAAGGCGCCTGCGCAAACCACTCGCGATCTACGTGCGCAAACTGCCGAACGAACGGCAGCAGGGCGATATCCGCCAGACTCGGATGATCAGTCAGCAAATAATCGCGATCCGTCAGCAACTCATCCAGCTTCTGCAAAAACAACGCGCCCTCAGCCCGATAAACCTCCATCCGCTGTTCGGGATAGCGCTCGGCGTACTTGTAGCGATTCAGGTGCACCTTGAACACTTGATCGTTGCCCTGAATCAGCTTGTCCATCCATAACGCCCCGAACGAGTCCCCGTCGAGTAGCCAGTTGTCCGGATCATTCTGCGCCAACGCCCAGCGCATGATATCCAGGCTCTCATCAATCACCAGCCCGCCCGCATCCAGTACTGGCACCGTGCCTTTTGGCGAGATCGCCAGCATCTCCGCCGGTTTCGCTTTGAGGCTGACCTCGACGATGTCCACCGGTACACCCGAGTAACGTAACGCCATCCGCGCACGCATGGCGTACGGGCAGCGGCGGAAGGAGTACAGCGTGTTCATTTCACCTCCAGCGTGCTTAACCCGTTGCCCTGACGCTGCACCTGAATCTGCACCGGAATCCGTTCGTGCATTTCCTGCACGTGGGAGATCACCGCGACTTTGCGGCCCTGCGCCTGCAAGCCATCGAGCGCGTCCATCGCCAGTTGCAGGGATTCCGGATCGAGGCTGCCAAAGCCTTCGTCGATAAACAGCGATTCGATTTTCAGCGTGCTCGACGCCATCGACGCCAGGCCCAACGCCAACGCCAGCGACACCAGGAACGTCTCGCCGCCGGACAACGAATGCACCGAGCGCAGTTCATCACCCATTTCGGTGTCCATCACCAACAGGCCGAGCATGCTGCCGCCGCGTTTCAGGCGATAGCGTTTGACCAGTTGGCGCAGTTGTACGTTGGCGTGATGCAACAGCAAGTCGAGGTTGTAGGCCTGGGCTATCTTGCGGAAGGTGTCGCCGGTAGCGGAGCCGATCAGCGCACTCAGTCGCGCCCAGCGCTGAAACTCGGCGTAGGCATCAGCGATCTGTTGCGCCAGCGCCTGATTGGCGTTCTGCCGGCGTTGATCCTCGACCTGTTTAGCGCGCAATTCGGCGCAGTGCTGCTCGCTGACGGTGAATTGGTTTTGCAGATCAGTCAGGGCACTGGCGAGTTGTTCGGCGTCGAGGTTGCCGTTGTGCTGGGCCTGATGGTCCAGCAGGCGCTGATCGCGCTCCTGCAACAACACCTTGGCCTGCTCGACGGCTTTTTCGTTTTGCTGCAAGCGTTGGCGCAGATCGGCGAATTGCGCATCGTCGACTCGTAACAGGTCTTCGAGGCCACCGTCATCCAGTTCCGGGTGACGGGCGCGCCAGTCAGCAATCTTGCCGGCCAGATCCTGATCTTCGTTTTCCAGCGCGTGTAAACGTTGTTGCTGTGCCTTCAGTTCGGCAGCGATCTGCACGAGCTGTGTGCGGACGTTTTGCAGATCCTGCGCCGTCGTGGTTTCGGCGTTGCGCGCCTGTTCTACAGCCTGTTCCAACTGCTGTTGCCAGTGCTCGGCGCTGCTGTGCTCGCCGAGCAATTGCGCGAGTTTTTCCTGGCAGATTTGCTGTTGTCCGGCCAGCGCGTTGAACTGCTGCTCAGCCGTTTGCGCCTGCTGCACGCGGGTTTGCTGACGATCCTGTTCTTTGTCCAGCGTCTGCTGGCGTTGCTGTTGCTCGGCCAGTTCTTCTTTCTGTTGATCGACTTGCGCCAGGCGCTCAGCGATCTGCCGGTCGAGCTGCATGAACGTCGCCGCCGGCTCCAGGCGCAAGGCTTCAAGAGTCTCGGCGGGCAGCAGATTGCCGAACGCCGTCAGCTCTTCGTCGAGGCGCTGACGGTCACTGCTCAGTTCGCGTTGCTGATTACTCAGGTGTTGCGCCGCTTGCTGGTGCGCGGTTTCCGCCTGACGCAATTGTTGCGTCAGGCGCGCGGCATCCTGTTGCAGGGTGAGCAGGGCGTTCTGGCGTTGTTCGTCCTGAGTGATGCTCTGGTTCAACTGTTCGTTCTGGCGCAGCAGCCAGGCGTCGCGCTTGTCGGCGTGCTGATTCAGCAACTGCGCGGACAACGGATGCGCGTCGAGGCTCGGCGCGAGGGCCTGTTGCTGACTCGCCAATTGTTCCTGCTGTTGCAGCAACTCTTTTTGCTGAGCAATGACAGCCCCCACGTCGGCGCGCAGTTCGCTGAGCTTTTCCTTGAGTTGATCGACGACTTGCTGCGCATTGGCTTGCTCGCTTTCGTCGTGGCGACCGAGGCTTTGCAGCAATGCTTCCGGCTGATGGTAGGGGTGCTCGTTGCTGCCGCACACCGGGCATGGCTGGTCATCCTGCAACTGCTCACGCAACTCTTCGACACTGGCACTGCGCGCCAGGCGTTGGCGCTCAAGCAGTTCGCGGGTGACGTTGAGGGTTTGCTCGGCGATGGTCAGTTCGGCTTTGCTTTTCACGCCGTCCTGGGTCAGGCGCTCACGTTGCTGTTGAGCGCTGAGCTGGCGTTGTTGCAGTTCGGCGCCGCGCTTGTCCAACTCCTGCTGCGTGGCCCACAGGCGCGACAGGTCTTCGAACGCGCGCAGTTGTTTACGGTTGTCCTGCAGCAGCGTGCCTAGGATGCCGATCTGTTCAGCTACGGCGTCGGGTTCGGCGCCGGCCTCGTTGAACAGCACTTCAAGTTGCTGCTTCTGCGCGGTCAACTCCTCGGCGCTGCGAGTGGCGTTTTGTTCGAGGTTCGCCAGTTCGGCCTGCCCCTTGTTCAGCCGATTGCCGATCAACATCAATTGCTGGAGACGATCGCGATAGGCATTCCAGGCGTCGCTTAGCGGCGCCAGATGGGCGCTTTGTTCCAGCTCGGTGGCGATGCGTTGCAAGCGTTCGGCGACCTGGCCCTGCTTTTCCTGCAAGGTTTGAATGGCGCTCTGGCCATCGGTACAGGCCTGCTGCGCATTGGCTCTGGCTTCAGCACAAGCGGCGACTTCCCTGGCCAAACGGGCGAGGGTGCTTTGCTCTTCAAAGGCCTGACGCAGCAGCGGTGCGTTTTCGTTTTGTCTTTGTTGCGCGTCGGTCAGTGCGACTTTCGCGGCATCGAGAGTCTGCTCAAGTTGCGTCTGGCGTTCAGTCAGTTCGGCGTGCTGCCGGGTGTGCTCGGCAATCTGTGCCGCCAACGGCGCCAGCAACGCATCGAGTTCGGTTTTGCGTGCGAACTGATGCCGCTGTGGGCCGAGTTGCTCCAGACGCGTCAGCTTCACGCGTTCTCCGGCCAGACCTTGCCATTGCTGCTGTGCGCTGTGCAATTGTTCGGTGGCGGCTTGTTGCGCGTCCTGTAAAAGCCGCAGATCCCTGAGCCAGCTGTGCTGTTGCTCAAGCTGCTTGAGTTGCGCTTGCTGCAACTTCTGTTGCTGCTGCGCGGCGTTGAAGCGCTCATCCAGTTCTGCACGGGCTTCGGGCGCCAGCGGCGTGACCCCGGTGGCCTGATCCTGCAACAGCTTGTGCGCTTCGCGGGCCTCTTTGGTTTTATCGAAGGCGCGGCGGCCGAGGCGGGTGTACAGCGCGGTGTCGGTGAGTTTTTCCAGCAACTCGCTACGGTCGTTATCGTCAGCCTTTAGGAATGCGCTGAACTCGCTCTGGGCCAACAACACGGCGCGGGTGAACTGCTCGAAGTTGAGGCCCAGCGCGGCTTCCAGTTGCGTCTTGTACTCGCCTTTCTGGCTGGCGAGCAGTTGATCCTGATCGATATCGCGCAGGCTCTGACGACTGGCCTGCAACTTGCCGCCGGCCTTCTCGCGGGCGCGATTGGCCTCCCAGCGCGCCCGATAACGGCGGCCATCGACACCGACGAAATCCACTTCGGCATAACCTTCGCCGGTACCGCGACGCAACAAGGTGCGCGGGTCGCCAGTGGCGATTTCGCCGTCGGCATCGGGGACTTTTGCGTCGCGGCCGGTGTTGTTCAGGCGCGGCACGGCGCCGAACAGCGCCAGGCACAAGGCGTCGAGTAGGGTGCTTTTACCGGCGCCGGTCGGGCCGGTGATCGCGAACAAACCAGCGCTGGCCAACGGTTCAGCGGTGAAATCAATCTCGAACGGCCCGGCCAGCGAGGCGAGGTTCTTCAAGCGAATGGCGAGAATCTTCATGGCTGCTCGCCCTCCAGTTGCACGTCTTGCAGCAGTTCGGCGAAGTCCTTCAGCGTCTGCTCATCGACCTCGTTGCCGTAGTTGTCGAGCCAGGCGCGGCTGAACAGTTCCTGCGGGGTGAGTTGGTCTAGTTCGATCAGCGTGGTGCCGTCCTCTTCGCCGTCAGCGCCTCGGTTGCCGGCGTATTCAGCGGCGATGCGCACCAGCCGCACGGCTTTGCCTTGCAGGGCGTTTTCCACTTGATGGCGCAGGTCCGGTTGCGGCTCGTCGAGGGTTACGCGCACCTCCAGCCACGGCTGGCGCTGGGTTTCGGCGAGCAGGTCGATGTTTGGCAAGTCCGCCAGTTGCAGCAGGATCTCGGCCAGCGGCGCCGGGCCGATGCGTTGTAGCTGAACCGATCTCGGAATGTGTTTCGACTCGACGCTGATCAGGGTTTCACCCTCAAGCAGGACGTCGAGAATCTGATGCTCATATTTGATCTCGGAGAACGACAACGGAATCGGCGAACCGCTGTAGCGAATGCGCTCCTCACCGTTGACCTTCTGCGGCTTATGCAAATGGCCAAGTGCGACGTAACTGATGCTCGGCCCGAACAGGCTGGCGGGCAGGGCTTCGGCGTTGCCGATGATCAGGCTGCGCTCGGAGTCTTCCGACACCGAACCGCCGGCCATGTGCGCGTGACTGATGGCAATCAGCGCCTGACCCGGTTGGCGCTTGGCGTTGGCCGCTGCGATCAGCCATTCATGTACCTGACCGATGCCACGCAGATAGTTGTCGCCCAAGTGCGCGCCGGTCACCTCCGCCGGGCGCAGGAACGGCAGCGCCAGGCACCACGCGGCGATTTCGCCGGTTTTATCCGGCAACGGCAGCAGCAGGCGTTCGGCATCCAATTGCCCGTCATCCAGCCACAGCACCCGACCCAACGCATGCGTGCGCAAACGGCGCATCAGCGGCGCGGGTAACTCGATCCGCGATCCGGAATCGTGGTTGCCGGCAATCATCACGATGGTCAGCAACGGCTGCTGTTCATGGGCGCTGACGATGAAATCGTAAAGGCGTTCCTGGGCTTTGACCGGCGGATTGACCGTGTCGAAGATGTCACCGGCAATCAACAGCACATCCGGCTGCGCCAGTTTCAATTGGCCCAGCAGCCATTCGAGAAAGCACGCATGCTCGAAATCGCGCTCCTGGCCGTGCAGGTTTTGCCCAAGGTGCCAGTCGGAGGTGTGAAACAGACGCAAGGTGGACTCCGCAACAATTAAAGAGGTGATGGCCGCGAGGAAATGAAGGGCGGCGAAAGAGGGGAGAGTTTACAGATTATTGCGAGCGGAGGGCTTGTCCGGAAGGTGAAGGCCATGATTTCGGTGAGCCCATTAATTGACGACCCAACGCCGATTACCTACCATCGAGCCACTATATTGATATCATTTTGCGGGCGGGCGATTTTGTCGGGCTTCAACCTCCACGCCACGATAGCTCACACAGGGATAGAGTTTGGAGCAAGTGCAATGAAACGGGTCAATTCGATACCCTCTGTTACTGACACCCAAGCGTATGGTTCCTGGAAAAACCAATGGTCGAGTCAGGAAAGTCTGGATGTTCATTCGTATATCTTTGACCAATGCAGGCCCGACCATGTTTTGTTGTTTTCCAAGATGTTCTTCCCGGACTTTGTGGTCGCCAAGGGTGGGGTATTTTTAGAGCGAAATTTTTCAAATGAAGTGTTTGACAGGTGTTTTGTCCTGGCCTCCGGTGATCTTCCAAAGACTGAGCAGTTATTGAATGTTGTGAGGATCTATGACGTTTTTGGCCAGGGTGCCAGTGATGTTTCGGATGATGTATTTCTTCAGTTGTGCAATGTGATTGGTTTTGCGTGGCGCATGGTGCTGAAAGAGAAGTTTCCAGAGAAGGTGTTCTGTGTCGAGGTGTCGAACTCAGAGCAGAACTATGGCCCGGATATTACTTTCTACCAGGTTGGGCCATTGAGTTTGGGAGTCGGAACATGAGACTTCAGGATGTGGAGCAAGAGCCGGATTTTTATGGGACTTCGAGAAAACTCTCGTCTTTGGATGAGTGGCATTTGTCCGTGCACGATACACCCTTGCAGCTCCTGGTGCCTGGCGGAGTGGCGTGATGCTTGAGGGAAGTGTGTGAAACTTAACAGTGAAATGGAGCAAATGCTCGCTCGTGTGGGGTGCGCTTCTCTGGACGGCGAATTGGCGGATATCGCAAGCTCCGGTTTCGTGGAGCGGGATGGCTGTGTTTTTCTGACGAGTCTGGTGAGCTTCCAGAAGCATGTAAGCCTGAAGAGTTTCCCAGATAGAACGGGATATGAATGTTTCGTTAATTCAATCCATACCGATGATTATGTAAACGCTGATTTTTTGGCATGCGCGCTCTCGTACTTGTCTTTAGTGTTTGAGGCGTGGAACAAGTCAGGTCTGCCGGGAGTTCTGCAGGGAGCCATTTCGGGTGACGAATTCGATGCGACGGTGAAGTTTCATCTGCTGCGCCCAGGGGAAACCTGGCTGAGCGATGACCTCGAGGGGTATGAGGAAGCAGTGCTTACCGTTGAATCGAGTGACGAGGCGTTTCTTGAGACATATGGGGTATGAAAATCTGACGACGGCTTGGGTGCTCGAAGAACTGGAAGCCCAGTCAGAATTGGCAGCCAGCTTTCCACCTGGATCTTGGGTTACGCTGAGAGGATGGCCAAAGTTCGCGAGTGGCTGGATCTGGTGGGGGAATATGGATTGGCCTACGAATTGTTGGTGTCCCTGCTCGATAGTTTGACTTCAAGCTGTCCGGCAAGGCTGCAATAAAATTATTAGATGAGTGGGGCTTTATTTTGGTTTCAAGTCCGAAGGTGAGGAAAGCTTGCCCAAGGTGTGAGCAGGACTACATCGCGCATGTCCGAATCAAGACTACTGGTACAGAGCTGTTTCTGTGCCCGGAATGTGATGCCACCTGGTTTGGAGTGGAGGCTATCGGGGTCGAGCCTTATTTTGACTACGGGACCTATGTAACACGTCTCGGGCTTTCAGCTCTCTGGGGGGAGTTGGAGATTCTTTCGGAAGCGGTAGTAATCGATCAATAACTCGAAAGGCTTTAATGAATGAGCATTGATTTTGACTTGCGCGGCCCTCGAGACCTTGGGCTGATTCGCGCAGGTATGACCCGTGACGATGCGAGGTCGGCGCTCGAAAGCCCCTTTGACGAGTTTTTGAAAGGTCCGGGTTCCGTTGTCCCGACCGACGCATATGATGATTTGGGACTTCATGTCTACTTCGATGATGCCTTGATGGTCGTCGGTGTAGAGTTTTTGAAATGGGCCCAATTCACCTGGCGCGGTCAGCGATTGGCAGGCGAAGAGGTACTTGTCGTTCAGCTGTTCCTGACGGGGCAAGGTGAGTTACTGGTTTTCAATAACTCAGGCTTCAACGTGGAGCGTTTGGGGCTGCGGTTCTACGCACCTGATATCGGTGAGGAAGGCGCCATCGTCGAGGCTGTTTATGTGGACTTTACCGGCGTCGACTGAGCAAAGCCGGGGACGATTCTACTTTGGATGTAAGGGCGGCAACCGACCATCCCCAACAGGATCGTGCACCCGCTCCGCCGCCGGAATAGTACGAATCGTCCGCTACAAATCCTCACTTTGCCTCACCTTCTGGTGCAGACCTACAGCAAGTGCAGCGTTGATAATCTGCTTGAGGCAGATGTCGATGGCGATAGCTGGAGATTATCCAGTCGGACATGGAAACTGTCCGCACGCTTTTCCTTCTTTAACAGAAGTCGGCAAGTGGTTCTGTACAGGGTGAGCCAGCATGGATAATTTGTTTTTCAAATTTCGCGATGTGGAAATTTGTCGGCGCCACGAAAGTTATTTCATCAAGTACGACGCGGGTAATCACGTGGATGTCATGCGTGAGGATGAGATTTCGGAACAGGAAGCGCTGACCGCAGCCATGGGTGAGGAAGCGGTTATTAAGTTTTTGTTTGAGTTGCAGGAGCGATTGATCCGTGAGGGTGTTGACCCTTATTTTTCAAATATTGAATGATTGAAGATGCTCGGTTAAGGAAGGTTGTCTGTCTAGGTTCTATATAGCGCTATTGTGGGTGGGGAGTAACAGTGACTGTTGGCGATTGTGTTGACTTGCGAGGATGGTTGGTAATTATAGATTACAGATTGTTTCTTATTCCGGAAAACCACTCGGAAAACTATGAGGAAGGTGATAGGTATGAAATTTCAAAACCGGAGATAATATTTGCTGTTGCAGAGCTAATTCTTCCGCTGGCGGGAGGGAAGAGCTTTATATTTCATCGGTCAAAATTGTCGGGGGTTGTGGTAAGCGGTGCTCCGATAAAAATAGATCCAGTGTCTTTGTCTGTTGAAGAGAGACAGAGCGGATTTGTTTTCATAAACGTTGCAGATGTTTCTCTAGATAAATACAGGGAGCGCTACAAGGCTTTCCTTGAAAAGGGACGCTCTGTTAATTCTGATGACTGGATGGACTATGTTTAGGCTGCAGGAAATAGAAAAAACCACTTCTCAAAACAGGTCCGTTATCTGTAACGCGTTCTCATGAGCAATAGAAATGCTGTTGTATTGGAAACAGGGGCTCACTTGCCTGAGAGAGACGCTTTGGTCAGTCAGGCATGGGGAAGCGTTCCCGTTTCTTATTTTCAGGATAGAGAGGTTTTTAGCGATTGCAGTTTTTTGGATTTGAAAGTCAATAAATGGGAAGTCAATCGTGAGTGGAGCAGTAAGCAGAGCTCTGAGCAGCTGATCAAGTGTGAATAAATTGGCAGGGGCTAAATAGAGTGATCACTGAAAATATAAAAACTACCCAGGAAATTTTCCAGCTGGTCGAAACCGGCGTAGTTCATGGCTATGATGCGTTTCGTTATGGTGTCGAACTGGGTGAGGATATATTGAGACGCAGCTGTGCGTTGAGAAGGACGGCGTAGAGGCCTAGAACGTCGAGAACGACATCAACGGCGCGATCATTCTTCGTCTGGTAGACGAATTACAGGCCAACGCAGTCAAGCGCGGTGAACCCTGGAAGGCTTTTGTTTTCTCCTATCGCGAAGGCGAGCAAGTACCAACGAAATTCAACTATCGATTCCGATTTTCCTCAGCTATTTTTTACTTCGGATAAAGTGGTGGCAGGCCACTGTCGCCCACTGGGTCGTGTACGCGCTCAGCGGTCGGAATCGTGCGGATCGCTCGCCACAAATCTTCACCCTGCCAATGCTGGCCGGTTTCGCTGTACAGCGCCCCATTCAGCCCATCCAGGGCATCCGACAACGGCACAAACCGCGCCGCCATGTCCGCCAATGTCTCCGGCTGCTGCCGCGCCCAGGCATCCAGTGCCTGCCGCGTGGCTTGCGGGTCGTTGGCCTGGCTCGCACGCTTGATGTCATCCAGCAACGTGCGCGGGCTCGGGCCGGTTTGTGCGGCGCGATGCACCGCCGGTTGCCAGCGTGCGCGCCACCACAGGCCGAAGCCGAGCAGGGTGGTGCAGGCCAGAATCAGGGTGCTGAGTTTCCACCACCACAACACATCGTTATCAACGACGCTCGGTTGCAGGGTGCCGGCCGGGGTGTCGACTTGCAGGCTTGGGTTGTTCGCCACTTGCAGGGTGCGCGCCGGCAGGCTGCTGTGTTCCAGATGATCTTCGAAGGTGTTCCACCACACCACGTCCACCGTCGGCAGTTCGATTGCACCGCTACGGCTGGGCACCAGCGCTTCGCGTTCTTCGCGGCTGCCGATCAGGCCACGGTCGCTGCTTTGGTTGGTCAACACGGGTTGATCGGGGTAACGGCGCAGGCCGTTGACGTCGGTGGCGGGTAGCGCCGGCAGTTGCGAGCTGGCCAGGCCTTCGACTTTGAGTGTCAGGCTGCGCGTCAGCGAATCGCCGACCTGAGTATGCTCAGGCTCCGGGTTCCAGCTTTCGCTGAGGCTCAGGCTGCGCGCCGGCAACCACGGGGCATCGGCGGGGTAGGTCAGGGGTTTCGGTTTGACCGTCAGCGGGATCTCTGAAGAACTGACGCGCATCAGCTTGCCCGGTTTCGGCCCTTGCGCGCTTGCGTCTTGAGCGGGCTGAGTATCGACCAGTGTCGCGCTGAAAGTCTGCGGCGTAATGGTCAGCAACCCACTGTGCTGCGGGTAAATCGCGTAGCGCATCTCGATGACGCCGTGACGCACACCGTTGATGTCTTTCTCGTAGGTGCGGGTATCGCCCAGTTGTTCAATGCGCGCATCGGCAATTTGCAGCGGGGTCAGGCTGCTGTCGTCGTACAGCGACACCGAATGATAGATGCGCAGGGTCAGGATTGCCTGGGCCTGCACGTAGACGCTGGGCTGGTCGAGGCTGACTTCGATGAATACCGGGTCGAGGCTGTTTTTGTCTTCGCGGGTGTCGCTTTCGACCACTTGCACAGTGATCGGCTGGCTCTGCACATCACCCATTTGCAGCGGCGGAATCACCACGCTGCCATTCTCTTTGGGCAGCAGCGTGATGATCCAGCGCGTGGTTGCGCGGTTGTCGCCATTGAGGGTGTTGAGCTGGTTGACCTGCCGCGTGCCGCGCACTTCGAACAGCGGTTCCAGCGGTGTCAGGTCGGGTTTGCCGAACTGCGTGACATCACTGGTTTCGAGGGTGAGCTCGACCGTCTCGCCGGAATTCAGGCGACTGCGATCCACGCTGGCGGTCAGCTCGGCCGCCTGGGCGGTGGCCGAGCAGATCAGCAGGGGCAGCAAGAGAGCGGTGAAGCGGGTCATCGAGTGTTTTCCTGATCCTGATGTTGTTGCTGTTCGTACCAGAATTTGCGTCGCAGCAGTTCGCCCGGGTCATCCGGGATCTTGCCTAGCCATTGTTCCAATGCCTGGCGCTGCTCGCCTTCGAGGTTATTTTCGCTCGGGCGCAGCGTGGGCACGGTGTCCGTTTGCTCTTCCTCATCGCTGCCCGGCACCTCGTTGGGACCTGGCTGCGGTGGGCTGGTCGGCGGCGGCTCGCTGGCGGGCTCGGCCGGTTGCGCGTCGCTTTGCGTTTCACTTTTTACTGCCGGTGGCGGCGCAGTCGCGGGCGGTGTTTCGTCGCCCGGCAGACTCTGTTCGTTCGGTTTGCTGTCCGGTTTGCTGTCCGGTTCGGCGGGTGGTGGCGCGTTTTTCTGCTTCAGCAGATTTTCCACCAGAGCCTTGTTGGTCTGCGCCGGGCGCAGATCCGGTTGCAGTTCCAGCGCCTGCTCGTAGGCGTCTATCGCGGCTTCCAGCTCACCACTTTTTGCCAATGCATTGCCACGATTGTAGTGGGCGCGGGCATCGCTGCCCTCGGCGAAGCGCTGGGCGGCGCCACTGTAGTCGCCGGCTTCGTACAACGCCACCCCTTGCCACTGGTGATCTTCAAAATGTTGCGCCGCTTCGGCGGGGCGTTTCTGCTTGAGCAAGTGCAGGCCCTGTTGGTCCGGGCGCAGCCACAAATCTTCAAAGTCGAAAGCGTAGCTCGGCTGCGGCAGGCAGAACAGCAGCGGCAGGCAGAACAACCAGCCACGACGCCCGGCACAGGCCGCCAGCAGCAACAGCGGCAACAATAGCCAGTAACCTTGATCGGCCCAAGTGTCGAGGCGCACGGTCTGGCCATCGTCGCGCAAACTGCGCGGCCCGTTGAGCAGGCCAAGCGCACCGAGATCCGCTTCGTCGAGCCGGGCCGGGTGGTACTCACCGCCGACGCTGTTGAGGAAAGCGCTCAAGCCAGGGCTGTCGAGTTGCGGCACACGGATTGCGCCTTGCTCATCCTTGAGGAAGCTACCGTCCTCCTGGGCAATCGGCGCACCTTCAGCGGTGCCAACGCCGAGCATCAGCAGTTGTGCAGATTGCCCGCTGAGCGCACGGCGAATGCCTTGACGTTCCTCTTCGTTCAAGGACGAGCCGATCAGCAGAATCCGCCCCTGACCCAGTGCGCCCTGTTTCAACAGGGCCAGCGCTTTGCTCACCGCCAGATCGGCGCGATGACCGCTTTCCGGCATCAACGATGGCTTGAGTGCATCGAGCAGATTACGACTGGTCGCCAGGTCATCCGACAGCGGCACCAAGGTGTGCGCGCTGCCGGCGTAGACGACGATGGCGGTCTGCGCATCGCTGCGCGCCTGCAGCAGGTCGAACAGCTTGCGCCGTGCCTGTTCCAATCGGCTCGGTGGGGAGTCGGTGGCGAGCATCTCCGGGGTCAGTTCAAGTACTACCACCAAGGGATCGGCGGGTTTCTGGCTGGTCTGTTCGACGCGCTCCCAGCTCGGCCCGAGTAGCGCCAGAATGGTCAGCAGCCACGCCGCGCCCAGTGCGATCCACGGCAGTTTGCTGTCGCGACCGTTACCGCCGCTGAGCAGGGTGGCGTGAAACGCCGGCGGCAGAATCATCTGCCAGCGTCCGGCGCGTTTTTGCCGGTGCCACAGTTGCCAGAGCAACCAGCCCAGCAGCGGCAATAACAGCAACCACCAAGGGCGGAACCAGTGCGGCCAGAGCGCGATCATCGGCGCCTCCGCAGGCGCAAACGCTTGAGACGCTCGCGCCAGTCAGGCAGCGGACTTTGCAGATAAAGCTCCTTGCTGAACAGGCGTTGCAGCGGGTTGTCCGGCCACAATTCACGGGCGACCAGTAACAGGCTCAACCACAGCGCCAGCGCCAGAGGCCAGTGGTACAAGGCTTGTGCCGGGCGCGCCTGAGTCGGTTGTTGAGTCACTGGTTCGAGCTGGTCGAGTGTGTCTTTGATGGCTTGCAGTTCCTTGCCGTCGTGAGCACGGAAATACTGGCCGCCAGTGACCTCGGCGATGGCTTTCAACGCAGGCTCGTCGAGGTCCAGGCTCGGATTGACGCCAAGCAGGCCGGTCGAGCCGCTGTCCTCGGGGTTGGCGCCGATGCCGATCGGGTAGATTTTCACGCCTTCGCTGGCCGCGAGTCTGGCGGCGGTCAACGGATCGATCTCACCGCCATTGTTGGCGCCGTCGGTAACCAGAATCAGCACGCGGCTTTGTGCCGGACGCATGCGCAGGCGTTTCAGCGCCAGACCGATGGCGTCGCCGATGGCGGTGTTTTTGCCGGCGATGCCGATCCGCGCCTCGTCGAGCCACACACGCACGGTACGTCGGTCGAAGGTCAGCGGCGCTTGCAGATAGGCCTGACTGCCGAACAGGATTAAACCGACCCGGTCGCCGTCGCGGCTTTCAAGGAAATCGCCGAGCAAATGCTGAACGAGGGAGAGGCGGCTGACGTCTTCGTCCTGCCACTGCATGTCGGGGAAGTCCATTGAGCCGGACACGTCTACCGCGACCAGCAAATCACGACCGCTGGCGGCAATCGGTAATGGCTCACCCAGCCATTGCGGGCGGGCAGCAGCGGTCAGCAGCAACAGCCACAGAAGCATGAACGGCGCTTGTTGGCGCCACGCCGGCAGATTGGCGCGGGCACGGCGGCGGGCGAGACCTTCCAGATCAGCGAGGAAGCTGACCTTCAGCGCCGGCTCGCCGCTGTCGGCCACCGGCAGCACCAGACGCATCACCCACGGCAGCGGCAACAGCACAAAGATCCACGGCCAGGCGAACTCAAACATGTTTGCGAATCCACGTGTCGACGGCTTGAGTCAGGCCGGCAATGGCTTTGTCGTCGAGTTTGCATTCCGGTTTGTAGGCGCCTTCGACCAACACCATCCAGCGCGTCAGGCCGGCCGCCGGGCAGCGATTGTCGAGGAAGGCCAGCCATTTACGCCCGTTGAGGGTGTGGCTCTGGCTGTAAGGGTAATGGTTGCGGCACAGACGTTTGAGCAGGCCGTTGAGTTGTTGCAGCCAAGCGCCGGCCGGAGCGCCGTCGTAGGGTTTGGGCATTTGTGCCAGTTCGGCGAGGGCGGCGATGCGCACCGGGTCGAGTGGCTGTTCGGCACGCACGATCGGGCGTTTCTTCATGGGAATGAAGCGGCGCAGCTTCCACGCGGCGAAACCGAGCAGCGGCAATAACAACAGCAGCAGCCACCAGCCCGGCGCCGGTGGCCAGAAGGCAATCGGTGGCGGCGAGATCAGCGGCTGCAGTTGTTCGAGGCCGTTCATCGACCTTTCCCCGGACGCTGCGGATTGAGGAACTCGCGCATCTGCTCGACCATCTCGCTTTGCGTGCTCAGCGGCATCAGTAGCACGCGCAGCTTTTGCGCGAGCAGTTCCCAGCGCGCGATTCGCGCTTCGGCTTGCGCGCGGTAGGTCTGGCGCAGGTCGAAGTTGAGCGTGTCGATTTCAAGCTGCGCGCCACGTTCGGCAAATCTCAAAAGCCCGGCAGCGGGCAGGGCGTGATCCAGCGGATCAGAGATTGGCAGCATCAGCAGATCGCAGTGACGCGATAGCAGGCTCAGCTGTTGTTCGGCGCTGTCGGACAGTGCGCGCTCGTCGCAGATCACGATGGCCAGGCTGCCGGGGCGAAGCACTTCGCGGGCGCGGCGCAGGGCGACGCCAAACGCATCGCGATCCGGTTCGCGCTCGCTGTGTAGCGATTGATTGACCTTGACCAGACGATTGAGCAATTGGAGCAGGCTCTGTTTGCTACGCCGTGGCTTTATTTCGTAGTGCTCGTTGTCGCCAAACACCAGTCCGCCGACGCGGTCGTTGTGGCCGAGCGCCGCCCAGCCGATCAGTGCCGCCACTTGCGCTGCCAGCACCGATTTGAACATCAGTCCCGAGCCGAAAAACAGCCGCGTGCTTTGCTCGACCATGATGAAGATCGGCCGTTCGCGTTCTTCATGGAACAGCTTGGTGTGCGGCTCTTGCGTACGCGCGGTCACGCGCCAGTCGATGGTGCGCACGTCGTCGCCGGCCTGATAGACCCGCACCTGATCGAAGTCGACCCCACGGCCTCGGAATTTCGAGTGATGCAGGCCGATCAGCGGGCTGCGCTGACTCGGCGTGGAAAACAGCTGCACTTCACGCACACGGTGGCGCATCTCGATCAGGTCGGTGAGGCTGATGCGGATGCCCGGTTCGGACGGCAGGGGGGCGTTCATGGGGGTCAAGCGACGGCTACGACGTCGAGAATCCGCTGCACCACCCGATCCTGATCGATGCCGGCGGCTTCGGCTTCAAACGACAGAATGATGCGGTGACGCAACACATCGAACAGCACGGCTTGAATGTCTTCCGGGCTGACGAAGTCGCGACCGGCCAGCCAGGCATGGGCGCGGGCGCAGCGGTCGAGGGCAATCGAGCCACGCGGGCTGGCGCCATAGGCGATCCACTCGGCCATTTCCGGGTCGAACTTGGCCGGCGTGCGCGTGGCCATGACCAGTTGCACCAGGTATTCCTCCACGGCGTCGGCCATGTACAGACCGAGGATTTCCTTGCGCGCGGCGAAGATCGCCTGCTGGCTCACGCGGCGTTCCGGCTTGGTTTCACCGTTCAGCGCTTCGCCACGTGCTTGCTGGAGGATGCGGCGTTCGACGGCGGCGTCGGGGAAGCCGATTTTGACGTGCATCAGGAAGCGGTCGAGCTGCGCTTCCGGCAGTGGGTACGTGCCTTCCTGCTCGATCGGGTTCTGCGTGGCCATCACCAGAAACAGCGGTGACAGTTCGTACGTGCTGCGGCCGACACTGACCTGACGCTCGGCCATGGCTTCGAGCAGCGCCGATTGCACCTTGGCCGGCGCACGGTTGATTTCGTCCGCCAGCACCAGATTGTGGAAAATCGGCCCTTGCTGGAACACGAAACTGCCGGTTTCCGGGCGATAGATCTCGGTGCCGGTGATGTCGGCCGGCAACAGGTCGGGGGTGAACTGGATGCGATGGAACTGGGCTTCGATGCCCTCGGCGAGTTCTTTGATCGCTTTGGTCTTGGCCAGGCCCGGAGCGCCCTCGACCAGCATGTGGCCGTCGGCGAGCAAGGCGATGAGCAAACGCTCGATGAGTTTTTCCTGGCCGAGAATCTGCGTTGAAAGAAAGGTTCGCAGCGCCAGCAGCGCTTCACGATGTTCCATCGGTGACTGTTCCTGGAAAGGGGTGGCCACAGGCGTTCGAATAACGCCGGGGCTGGGGGCGTTACTTTAATCCATCGCGGGGGGTGGCGACTAACGGCATTTTGCGCAAAGTGCGGGAAATGACTGGGGGAATTGTTGGATTTTTGTAGCGGGGAGTGATTGGTTGCCTGTGCCGGCCCCATCGCGAGCAGGCTCACTCCTACAATGGATCGTCGTACAACCGAACTGTAGGAGTGAGCCTGCTCGCGATAGGGCCAGCCCAGACGACATCAAATTTCGTTAATGAAGGTACCCGTCCCATCGAGGATGTTCTTCAAGGTTTCCTCAACCTCATCCATATCCACCATATCCGGGTTAAAGCTGATCTCCAGCACATCATCGCCATTCAGCACATCGGCATCCGCCGCGGCGATTTCGATCTTCAGCAGGGTCTTGCTCAGGGTGACTTTCACGCCCTCCAGGGTAGAAGGCTCGCCATCCAGCGTAATCTCCAGCTCATCCTCGTCCGGATAGCGGCTCATCAGGAACATGTCGCCCTTGTCGCTATGGCAGCAGAGCATGGCCATGTTGTCTTCTTCGTCGTCGCACGGGTTGACGATCAGTAGGGCGGTGGTCATTTGCATGGTCAATTCCTGCCTCAAGGGGCGTGTTGGTCGCTAATGGGCGCGATTCTGCCAGCCCTCGGGAATTTCTGCATGTGAGAGTGTCAGAGGATGTGTCGTGAACAAGACGTGGGTCAATGATCATTTCTGGCACGCATGTACCGTAAAAACGGGGATTCAGGCCAGCGTTTTGCGCCACGAGTGCTAGTGTTTACCGGTGCGAAAGCCCTCGTTTACGTGCCAATGACCGAATATGTCGCAGCACCGCAAGCAGACACATTGTCGCACCCATTAAGCTGCGCAACGGATGAGCACCCGTAAAGGCATTGTCGGCAGCCCTGGCAGTCGTTTTTGCAGATGCCCATTCTATGGAAGGTGAATGTGACCTGAGTGTCTCGTCCAGCTTCACCCACCTGTCCCCCTGTTTCCTCTGCCCGAGAATCAGGAACAGGGCGACACAAGCCCCGAAAGGGGTGTTGCACGCGACGCTTTCCATCAATAACAAGCTTAAGCGGAGTACCACAGATGGCGTTCTTCACCGCAGCCAGCAAAGCCGACTTCCAGCACCAACTGCAAGCGGCACTGGCGCAGCACATCAGTGAACAGGCACTGCCACAAGTGGCGCTGTTCGCTGAACAATTCTTCGGCATCATTTCTCTGGACGAGCTGACTCAACGTCGCCTCTCCGACCTCGCTGGCTGTACTCTCTCTGCGTGGCGCCTGCTTGAGCGCTTCGATCACGCGCAACCGCAAGTGCGCGTCTACAACCCCGATTACGAACGTCATGGCTGGCAGTCGACCCACACCGCGGTCGAAGTCCTGCACCATGACCTGCCGTTTCTGGTCGACTCGGTCCGCACCGAGCTGAACCGCCGCGGCTACAGCATCCACACCCTGCAAACCACCGTGCTCAGCGTACGTCGTGGCAGCAAGGGCGAGCTGCTGGAAGTTCTGCCGAAAGGCACCCAGGGCGATGGCATTCTGCAAGAGTCGCTGATGTACCTGGAAATCGACCGCTGCGCCAACGCGGCCGAACTGAATGTGCTGAGCAAAGAGCTGGAGCAGGTTCTCGGTGAAGTCCGCGTCGCGGTCGCCGATTTCGAACCGATGAAAGCCAAGGTGCAGGAAATCCTCACCCAGCTCGACAACAGCGCGTTTGCCGTCGACGCCGACGAAAAGAACGAAATCAAAAGCTTCCTGGAATGGCTGGTGGGCAACCACTTCACCTTCCTCGGCTACGAAGAGTTCGTGGTGACCGATCAGGCCGATGGCGGCCACATCGAGTACGACCAGAACTCCTTCCTCGGCCTGACCAAGCTGCTGCGCACCGGCCTGACCTACGATGACCTGCGCATCGAAGACTACGCCGTCAACTACCTGCGCGAACCGACCCTGCTGTCGTTCGCCAAGGCTGCGCACCCAAGCCGCGTACACCGTCCGGCCTACCCGGACTACGTGTCGATCCGTGAAATCGACGCCGACGGCAAGGTCATCAAGGAACACCGCTTCATGGGCCTGTACACCTCTTCGGTGTATGGCGAGAGCGTGCGGGTCATCCCGTTCATCCGCCGCAAGGTCGCTGAAATCGAACACCGTTCCGGCTTCCAGTCCAAGGCGCACCTGGGCAAGGAACTGGCGCAGGTGCTTGAAGTCCTGCCGCGTGACGACCTGTTCCAGACCCCGGTCGACGAACTGTTCAGCACCGTGATGTCGATCGTGCAGATCCAGGAACGCAACAAGATTCGCGTGTTCCTGCGCAAAGACCCGTACGGTCGCTTCTGCTACTGCCTGGCCTACGTGCCGCGCGACATCTACTCCACCGAAGTTCGCCAGAAGATCCAGCAAGTCTTGATGGAACGCCTGAAGGCGTCCGATTGCGAATTCTGGACATTCTTCTCTGAGTCCGTGCTGGCTCGCGTACAGCTGATCCTGCGTGTCGACCCGAAAAACCGTCTCGACATCGATCCGCTGCTGCTGGAAAAAGAAGTCGTGCAGGCCTGCCGCAGCTGGCAGGACGACTACGCCGCACTGACGGTCGAAAGCTTCGGCGAAGCCCATGGCACCAACGTGCTGGCGGACTTCCCGAAAGGCTTCCCGGCGGGCTACCGCGAGCGTTTCGCTGCGCATTCGGCCGTGGTCGACATGCAGCACCTGCTGAGCCTGAACGAAAAAAATCCGCTGGTGATGAGCTTCTATCAGCCGCTGGGTCAGGTCTCTGGCCAACGCGAGTTGCATTGCAAGCTGTATCACGCCGACACGCCGCTGGCGCTGTCCGACGTTCTGCCGATTCTGGAAAACCTCGGCCTGCGCGTGCTGGGCGAGTTCCCGTACCGTCTGCGCCACACCAATGGCCGCGAGTTCTGGATTCACGACTTCGCGTTCACTGCCGCTGAAGGCCTGGACCTCGACATCCAGCAGCTCAACGACACGTTGCAGGACGCGTTCATTCACATCGTCAGCGGCGATGCCGAAAACGATGCTTTCAACCGTCTGGTACTGACTGCCGGTCTGCCATGGCGCGACGTCGCGCTGCTGCGTGCTTACGCGCGTTATCTGAAGCAGATTCGTCTGGGCTTCGACCTGGGTTACATCGCCAGCACCCTGAACAACCACACCGACATCGCTCGCGAGCTGACCCGGTTGTTCAAGACTCGCTTCTATCTGGCGCGCAAACTCAGCGACGACGATCTGGAAGACAAGCAACAGCGTCTGGAACAAGCGATTCTGAACGCCCTGGACGATGTTCAGGTGCTCAACGAAGACCGCATCCTGCGTCGTTACCTTGACCTGATAAAAGCGACCCTGCGTACCAACTTCTACCAGACTGATGCCAACGGCCAGAACAAGTCGTACTTCAGCTTCAAGTTCAACCCGCACGCGATCCCTGAACTGCCGAAGCCAGTGCCGAAGTTTGAAATCTTCGTCTACTCGCCACGCGTTGAAGGCGTACACCTGCGCTTCGGTAACGTCGCCCGTGGTGGCCTGCGCTGGTCCGACCGTGAAGAAGACTTCCGTACCGAAGTCCTCGGCCTGGTAAAAGCTCAACAAGTGAAGAACTCGGTCATCGTGCCAGTGGGCGCGAAGGGCGGCTTCCTGCCGCGTCGCTTGCCATTGGGCGGCAGCCGTGACGAGATCGCGGCCGAGGGCATCGCCTGCTACCGCATTTTCATCTCGGGTCTGCTGGATATCACCGACAACCTGAAAGACGGCGCACTGGTGCCGCCGGTCAACGTCGTGCGTCATGACGACGATGACCCGTACCTGGTCGTGGCAGCGGACAAGGGCACTGCAACCTTCTCCGACATCGCCAACGGCATCGCCATCGACTACGGCTTCTGGCTGGGTGACGCGTTTGCCTCCGGTGGTTCGGCGGGTTACGACCACAAGAAAATGGGCATTACCGCCAAAGGCGCGTGGGTTGGCGTACAACGTCACTTCCGCGAGCGCGGCATCAATGTTCAGGAAGACAGCATCACCGTAGTGGGCGTCGGCGACATGGCCGGTGACGTGTTCGGTAACGGCCTGTTGATGTCCGACAAGCTGCAACTGGTCGCGGCCTTCAACCACCTGCACATCTTCATCGATCCAAACCCGAACCCGGCGACCAGCTTCGTCGAGCGTCAGCGCATGTTCGAGCTGCCGCGTTCGGCCTGGACCGATTACGACACCAGCATCATGTCCGAAGGTGGCGGTATCTTCTCGCGCAGCGCGAAGAGCATTGCTATCTCGGCGCAGATGAAAGAACGCTTCGACATCAAGGCCGACAAGCTGACCCCGACCGAACTGCTGAACGCCTTGCTCAAGGCGCCGGTGGATCTGCTGTGGAACGGCGGTATCGGTACTTACGTCAAGGCCAGCACTGAAAGCCACGCCGATGTTGGCGACAAGGCCAACGATGCACTGCGCGTGAACGGTAACGAACTGCGCTGCAAAGTCGTGGGCGAGGGCGGTAACCTCGGCATGACCCAACTGGGTCGTGTTGAATTCGGTCTGAATGGCGGCGGTTCCAACACCGACTTCATCGACAACGCCGGTGGCGTTGACTGCTCCGACCACGAAGTAAACATCAAGATCCTGCTGAACGAGGTGGTTCAGGCCGGCGACATGACCGACAAGCAACGCAACCAGTTGCTGGCGAGCATGACCGACGAAGTCGGTGGTCTGGTGCTGGGCAACAACTACAAGCAGACTCAGGCGCTGTCTCTGGCAGCGCGTCGTGCCTACGAGCGCATCGCTGAGTACAAGCGTCTGATGGGCGATCTGGAAGGCCGCGGCAAGCTGGATCGCGCCATCGAGTTCCTGCCGACCGAAGAGCAACTGGCCGAGCGCATCGCCGATGGCCATGGCTTGACCCGTCCTGAGCTGTCGGTACTGATCTCGTACAGCAAGATCGACCTCAAGGAGCAGTTGCTGGGCTCCTTGGTGCCGGACGACGATTACCTGACCCGCGACATGGAAACGGCGTTCCCGCCGACCCTGGTCAGCAAGTTCTCCGAAGCCATGCGTCGTCACCGCCTGAAACGCGAGATCGTCAGCACCCAGATCGCCAACGATCTGGTCAACCACATGGGCATCACCTTCGTTCAACGACTCAAAGAGTCGACCGGCATGAGCCCGGCGAACGTGGCGGGCGCTTATGTGATCGTGCGCGACATCTTCCACCTCCCGCACTGGTTCCGTCAGATCGAAGCGCTGGACTACCAGGTCAGCGCTGACGTCCAGCTGGAGCTGATGGACGAGTTGATGCGTCTGGGCCGTCGCGCTACGCGCTGGTTCCTGCGTGCCCGTCGCAACGAGCAGAACGCTGCCCGTGACACGGCGCACTTCGGTCCGCACCTGAAAGAGCTGGGTCTGAAGCTCGACGAACTGCTCAGCGGCGAAATCCGTGAAAACTGGCAGGCGCGTTATCAGGCGTACGTCGAAGCCGGTGTGCCGGAGTTGCTGGCGCGTATGGTTGCGGGCACCTCGCACCTGTACACCCTGCTGCCGATCATCGAAGCCTCCGACGTGACTGGCCAGAACCCTGCAGAAGTGGCGAAAGCCTACTTCGCCGTGGGCAGTGCGCTCGACATCACCTGGTACCTGCAACAGATCAGCGCGCTGCCAGTTGAAAACAACTGGCAAGCCCTGGCCCGTGAAGCGTTCCGTGACGATGTCGATTGGCAGCAACGTGCGATCACCATCTCCGTCCTGCAACAGGGCGACGGCACTCTGGACGTGGAAGCACGTCTGGCGCTGTGGATGGAACAGCACGAAGGCATGATCTCGCGCTGGCGCGCCATGCTGGTGGAAATTCGTGCGGCGAGCGGCACGGACTACGCCATGTATGCGGTGGCCAACCGTGAGCTGCTGGATCTGGCCTTGAGTGGGCAAGCGGTGGTGGCACCTGTCACTGCCAATGCCGAGCCTGAGCTGGCTTAAGTAAGCGCTGAATGAAAAAGCCCCGGTATCGTGAGATGCCGGGGCTTTTTTCTGCCTGAGGTTTTTAGGTGGCTGTTATGGACTCATCGCGAGCAGGCTCACTCCTACAGGTGAAATGCGCTCCCCCTGTAGGAGTGAGCCTGCTCGCGATGACGTCTTTTATATCAATACAACTTTTGACCTTGTTTACTATCAAGCATCGACACTTTATCTGTCGGCCTGGTCAATAAATTACTGAGCGACTGGTCAAACTTCTGCAGCGCCCGAACTTGCACATCCTGCTGCTGATTAATATCAGCCACAATCTCTTCCGAACGTTTGAAGTCCGCCCACACCGGCGTCAGTTCTTTCGCGTCCGAGCCTTTCGCCGTACCGATATAGTTCAACCGCGCATCATAAAAATCGGCACTGACATCGGCCTTGATATCGGAGCTGCGCGAGGTGATCAATTGGCTGTGGGTGTCGACGATGGCGACCACGTCCGGCCGGGCCGCGCGCAGGCTTTGCATGTCCGGATACACCGTCACTGAACCGAACTGACGTTGCAGGGAGGCGTTGACCCAATCCACCGCCATGTCTGGTTTTGACGTGGCAACGTAGGCGTCATGGATCGGTTGCACCAGCAGGCTCTGGCCGAAACCGGTGCCGGCATTGGCCTGATAGTCACGCAGGTATTCGCGGTTGCTCTGCGTGCTTGGGCTGTAGACCACGCCAAGCGATACGCCAGGGCCGCTTTTGACCTGGCCGGCGCTGCTGCGGCCGATCGGTTGTGTGAACAGCGTGTCGAGTGATGAAACGGCTTTCGGTGCGGTGGGCACCGAGCAGGCGGACAAGGCTAGAACCGATATCGCCAAGGTACTGGCAAAGGCAAGTTTCATGGTGTTTCTCCCGTGAAACAACATCAGTCGGAAAGTTTGAGTGGTGGTCGTTGTTGACCGTTAATTCAGACTAAACCCGCGAGGCTGTAAGCAAGCTGACAATTTGCTGTCAAGTTTGCTGTTGAATAGTTTTATTTGCTGTAAGCCGATTCGGTTAATTGCGCCGAGAAATAAAAAGGCGCAAATCGATGATTTGCGCCTTTTTATTTATGGCTGTCTCGTCCTGAATAAGGTTTACACCTTCTGACTTATCTTCAGGAGGAATCAATGGATACGGGAAAAAGGCGCAGCCAGCGTGATTACACGCTGGGCTTTAAATTGGCAGTCGTTGATCAGGTTGAAAAAGGCGAGTTGAGTTATAAAGAGGCTCAACGGCGCTATGGAATTCAGGGTCGGTCGACTGTGTTGGTGTGGCTACGCAAGCATGGGCGGCAGGACTGGAGCCAGGGCGCCTCTATTCGCGCCCAGAGGAGCCGACCGATGGACGAACAAAGTTTGCCGCTGACGCCTGAACAGCGAATCAAGGAGCTTGAAGAAAAGCTCGCCCTTGCCAATCAGAAGGCCCAGTTCTTCGAGGCGGTCGTTGACGTGTTGAAGAATGATTACGGTGTTTCTGTCGTAAAAAAGCGATCCGGCAAGTCCTCACCCAAGGGCAAATCCAAGGCCTGAGTATTCGCAGGGCTTGCCAGTTTCTGGGTATTTCCCCGCAGGCGTACTACAAGCGAAACCGGGCTTATGACGCGCAAGTCAGCCATGCCCGAAAAGTGCTGGGGTTTGTCTTGGAAACACGCCTTCAGATGCCTCGACTGGGCACTCGCAAGTTGCATGGCCTTATGCAGTCCGAGCCGGAGCTATCGCGCACAGTCGGTCGCGACCGGCTGTTCGATATCCTGCGAGATAGTCGCCAATTGGTGCCACGCAAGCGCGCCTATCACAAGACCACTGACAGTCATCATCGCTTCCGCCGACATCCCAACCGGTTGAAACCTGGCCCCGATCAAGTGACCGCCACTGGTCCCGAACAGGTCTGGGTCGCGGACATAACGTATTTACCCACCGAGCAAAGCGTTGCGTACGTGAGCTTGGTTACAGATGCCTACTCTCGCAAGATCGTTGGTCATCACGTGCATGAAACCTTGCACGCCGAATCAGTCATTCAAGCGATGAACAAGGCTTTACGGGGCAGAAGAACCGATCAGGCGCTGGTGCATCACTCGGATCGCGGCTCGCAATATTGCTCTGACCTCTACCAGAAGCTGCATGCCAAGCATGGAATCCTGTGCTCGATGACCGATGGGTATGACTGTTATCAGAACGCCTTGGCAGAGCGGGTTAACGGAATCTTGAAGACAGAGTTTCTGCTTCACCGACCCAAAGATCTGGCTGAGGCGGTTCAAATGGTCGACGAGTCAGTAAACATCTACAACAGCAAGCGACCGCATCTATCGTTGAAATGCAAAACGCCCGATGCGGTGCATCGAGCGTTTTGAGAACGAAATAGGTGTAAACCTATTTCAGGACTAGACAGGCTGATTAAACATCCATCAGTTTTTCAGCGGGATCAGCACTTGCTCATCCGGGGACAGCACCATGAACACCAGCAACTTGGCGGGTTTGGTTTTGCTGGCATTCTTCGACACCAGATGTTCGGAGCCGGCGGGCTCGTACCAGAACTGGCCCTTCTTGTAGGTGATCGCCTGTTCGCCCTTGACCTGGGAAATCACTTCACCTTCGAGCACGTAGGCCATCGCAGTGCCGTCGTGCTTGTGGGCGATGGAGGACTGACCGGGTTTGTAGTCGACCTCGATCATCATGGCTTTTTTGCCGGGAGCGTTTTTCAGCATCTGGTCTTGCAGCACGGTGACCTTTTCGGACGGGTCGTGGGCGAAAGCGGCCGAGGCGCAAAGGCTTAAGGCGAGGGCAGAGACGAGCAAGGGCAGGCGTTTCATGGCGGATTACCTGTGAGGGTTGGGGGTGCAATCACAGTAGTCCGCGGGGAGGTGCATTCAAACGGCCAATATTCGGGAAGATCAGGTGACCAATCTGTGGATTTTCAGCGCTTCCAGATACGCCATCGCTGGCAAGCCAGCTCCCACAGGTTTTGTGTCGTTCATTTAATTATCGAACGACGCTGAACCCTGTGGGAGCTGGCTTGCCAGCGATGGCGTCAGATCAGACGATAGGGAAGCTGTTGAAATCGACGCTATTGGCCAATCGGCTATCGATCAGGTCAATAAACCCTTGCGCCTCGGGCCGGTTGAAGTGCGCCTGCATCGCCGCTTCCGATTGCCAGCGCGCACTGACCGTCCAGCGGTGACTGTCCTCGGGGCAGCGGTCGACCAGGTAGGAATCGCAGCCCGGGGTTTCGCGCAGAGTCTCGACGATCTTCTGCAGCTGCCTGCCCAGTTCATCCGAGCGGCCTGCGGCAGCCTGCACCTGGACCGTATTGATCACTTCGTTGGACATTGCTCACACTCCTGAATCAGGCCGGACGAATCCTGCTCACTGAGGGATAACGCCTGTGCAGAATAGGCCTGCACCTGCTGATCACCAATAACCAATCGGCGGTTAATCGCCCAGACCAATCATTCAGGCAACTTGTTGCAGAATGTCGCGCAGGCGATCCAGAGCGATATCGATGTCGAGGGTTTCGATGGCGCCAAAGCCGAAGTACAGGCCGTTTTTCGCGGGCTGCTGATGATAAAAACCATTGATGGAGTACAGGCCGACTTCGACTTTTTTCGCCAGTTCGATCACCAGCGGCAGGTCGATGGGCACCTTGCAGAACACCGCCATGTGGAAGCCGGCGCTGGCAGGCACCGCGTCCAGCCATGGCGCCAGATCGGTGGCCATCCGCGCGAGAATCCGCTCGCGGCGCTGCGCATAAATCGCGTGACAGCGGCGGATATGTTTGAGCAGGCAGCCTTCAGCGATGAACTTCGCCAGCGCCCATTGCGGCAGGGTGGAGGCGTGCAGGTCGGTGAGTTGCTTGGCGCGGATTACCGCTTCAAGGATAGCCGGCGGCAGAATTGCGTAACCCAGGCGCAGCTCGGGTAACAGGGTTTTCGAAAAAGTGCCGACATAAGCGACGATGCCGCGCTGGTCGAGATTGAACAACGAATCGGTAGGCCGCCCTTCGTAGCGAAACTCGCTGTCGTAGTCGTCCTCGATGATGATCGCGCCCAGTTCGTGGGCGCGAGCCAGCAGGGCTTCGCGGCGCGCCTGACTCATTGGCATGCCCAGCGGGAACTGGTGCGACGGCGTGACATAGATGAGGCGCGTGCCATCGGGGATGTGTTCGACCTGAATGCCTTCGGCGTCCACCGGAATCCCGACCACTTCGGCGCCATGGGTGCCGAACAACAGACGTGCTGGCGGATAACCCGGATCCTCCATGGCGACCAGACTGCCGGGGCGGATCAATACACGGGTGATCAAGTCCAGCGCCTGTTGCGCGCCGTTGCACACGACGATGTCTTCGTCCTGGCAATTGATACCCCGTGAAAACGCGATATGCCGGGCAATCGCATTGCGCAGCGCCGGCAGGCCTTCGGCAACACTGTAGAAGCCTTTGGACTGGCCCATCTGCCGCATCGCATGAGCGACGCAGCGGCGCCAGTCATCCTGCGGAAACTGGCCCTTGCTGGTCGCCCCACCGATAAAGTCGTAGCGCAGCGAGCCTTCCAGCGTCGGATGGCGCAGAAATACCGGCAGATTGCGCCAGCTCTCGATCACCTCGGCACTGGCCAGTTCGGTGTGACTCTGTTTGCGCTGAATCTGCGCCGGACGCGCGTTGACGTAAGTGCCTTTGCCGATGACCCCGGTGAGGAAGTTTTCGTAGGTCAGCTGCGCGTAGGTGTCGGAAATGGTCTTGCGCGAAATACCCAGTTGCTCGGCGAGCAAACGGCTGGGCGGCAATTGCGTGCCAGCGGCCAGGCGCCCGGACTCGATGGCCCCGCGCAGCTGCTGATACAACTGACCAGCAAGATCCTTGCGGCCGTTGATCACGACATGAAGTTCCATACCGACGAGGCTCCCGAGGCTATTAGGCGTGCCCGCCAGATTACCGCTGTTGTGGGACCGGCAATAGTTGCCTACCCGAAAAACTCCAAATTGGTCACTAACCCCTGTGGGAGCGAGCCTGCTCGCGAATGCGGTGTGTCATTCAAAAATGGCCTGACTGACCTGACGCCTTCGCGAGCAGGCTCGCTCCCACAGGGGATCTGCGCAGGGGCAGGAGGCAATGGTGTAGCGGTTTTCCGTGCAATTGGGGCTGTAATGCGCCGCTTTCGGCGTTTACGGTGAAGTCATTATTCCGTCTACCGAGAACCGCCATGTCCCCGCGCCTGGATTACTACAACGCTTCGCCCAAGGCGATGAAAGCGATGATTGCCATGGAGGCGCTGACCGCCAACCTCAGTATCGAGCAGCCGCTGCTGCAATTGATCAGGATCCGCGCCTCACAACTCAACGGCTGCGCATTCTGTACCGACATGCATTCGGTCGACGCACGACGAGCCGGGGAGAGCGATCGGCGTCTGTTTGCGATCGCGGTGTGGCGCGACAGCAACTTCTTCAACCCGCGCGAGCGTGCGGCGCTGGCCTGGGCCGAGGCGGTGACGTTGTTAGCGGAAAGCCGCGTGCCGGATGAGGTATATCAGCACGCGCGCGAGCAATTCAACGAAGGCGAAATGGTCGACCTGACCATGGCCGTCACCACCATCAACAGCTGGAACCGCCTGGCCGTCAGCTTCCGCCAAACCCCCAGCGACTAACGCACACACTCCCCCTGTGGCGAGGGGATTTATCCCCGTTCGGCTGCGCAGCAGTCGCCAATCCAGCGGACTCGGTCTACCTGACAGATCAACGTCGGATTGTTTTGGGGCTGCTTCGCAACCCAACGGGGATAAATCCCCTCACCACAATGGTTGTTCGTTCAGCCAGGTCTCTTGATCCCCCGTAGGAGCTGCCGCAGGCTGCGATCTTTTGATCTTGAAGGCTCCCTAAGCTGGAACCGCCGAGCCGTCAGCTTCCGCCAAACCCCAAGCGGCTGACGTACACATTCCCCTGTGGCGAGGGGATTTATCCCCGTTGGGTTGCGAAGCAGCCCCAAAACCTCAGAACTCGGTACATCAGGCACACCCTGTTCACCCGATTTACGACTGCTGCGCAGCCGAACGGGGATAAATCCCCTCACCACAATGGATCTTCAGTCAGTTGGATGTCGCGTTTTTTATCCCCCGTAGAAGCTGCCGCAGGCTGCGTGGAACCGCCGAGCCGTCAGCTTCCGCCAAACCCCAAGCGGCTAACGTACACACTCCCCCTGTGGCGAGGGGATTTATCCCCGTTGGGTTGCGTAGCAGCCCCAAAACCTCAGAACTCGGTACATCAGGCACAGCCGGTGCACCCGATTTACGACTGCTGCGCAGCCGAACGGGGATAAATCCCCTCACCACAATGGATCTTCAGTCAGTTGGATGTCGCGTTTTTTATCCCCTGTAGGAGCTGTCGCAGGCTGCGATCTTCCAATCTCGATATTCACTTAATTCGCCGGCCGTTGCGGTTTCACCGAGGTGCCGAAGGTGTTGCCCATCCGCGTACTGGTCGCCGCCGGTGTCGCCAGGCCAACCTGATTCGGCGGCCGCTTATTAACCGGCACATTCAGCGCCTCCTGATTCTTCTCCGCCGCCGCAGCGCCTTCAGGGTTGTTGCCCATCTGCTGGCTCAAACAGTCGTAATTCGGTGCCTTGTAGCCACCAACTGTCACCTCCACACAGCCCAATGGCTGCTCGGCATAAGTGCTCGACAGCGCCATCAACAACAGCCCGCCAAGGCTCAATCGCCACAGTGTTTTCATGCTCGCCTCCTGGCCGGCCCGGAGAGGCCGCGCTATGGCTTGAGTCTAGTGCAAGCCTTGCGCAATTCCCGTGATGGTTTTTTTGCACCGCCCGTCACACCAGATTCATAAACAGCCCTCAGGATGACGATTTCCAAGGATTCGTCAGCCGTGCAGCGAGGCATTTCCAGGGACGGTTTTCAGCGTTCAACGAGACTTGTACGCCGGATGTGTCTGGGGTGGCTGCTCGGCTGTGCGGCGGGCCACGCCATGGCCGACGCGGTGCCGGCGGACCTGCGGATGACGCTGCACATTCCGGCACAGGATCTGGCCCGCGCGCTGGATCAGTACAGCCACGCCACTGGCGTTGCGGTGCTGGTCGACAGCCAGTTGAGTCGCGGTCGTCGCTCGTTGGCGGTGGACGGTGAATACACCGCCGCCGATGCCCTGCGTCGATTGCTCGGCGGCAGTGGTTTGATGGCGCGTTATGCCCGTGACGACGCGTTCACGTTGCAAGTGGCGCAGGTCGAAGACGTACCGACGCCGCCGCAAAAACAGACGCCCGAAAGCGTCGCCGTCAACCGCAGTTACGCCACGGCGGTGCAAGCGGCAATCGAGCGCAACCTGTGCCGCTCGCCGCTGACCCGCCCGGGCAGTTATCGCGCGGTGTTGCAGGTGTGGGTCGGCCGCGACGGCGTGGTGCAGCACAACCGGTTGGTCACATCGACCGGCGATATACGGCGCGACAACGCGCTGGTGGAAAGTTTTCGCAATCTCAAGATCGACCGGCCGACGCCCAGCGCCTTGCGTCAGCCAGTCACGTTGCTGTTGTTACCGGAGTCGTCAGGAAAACGCATGGAATGCACGAAATGGGAAGGAGTTTCCGGGGGATGAAAGACACCGGACAAGGTTCGATGGTCCAGCTGTTCCTGACGTCCTACGAGGACTTTCGGGTGCGCCTGCGCAGGCGTCTCGGCTCGGAGGATCTGGCCAACGACGTGCTGCACGAAACCTACCTGCGCGTCGACCGCATGGAGACGCCGCCGAACGTCCTGCGGCCCAATGCCTACCTCTATCGCATGGCCCTGAACATCGCCGCCGACCGCCGTCAGGCCGATGCGCGCCTGCTCACCGGCGAGGAAGTCGAGGAACTGCTGCAAATCGGCGACGAAGCCCTCGACCCGGCGCGGGTAGTGGGCGGGCAAAAGGAAATCCAGTCGCTGCTCAGCGCTTTGTACGAGCTACCGGCACGGCGTCGCAAGATCTTCATTGCGGCGCGTCTGGAAGAGGCGCCGCACTTGGAAATTTCCCAGCGTTTCGGCATTTCCACGCGCATGGTCGAGAAGGAAATCAAAGCCGCATTGGGCTTTTGTGCCGCGAAACTGGAAAGAAAAGTGTTTCAGCGGTTCGGTCGCGGGGCCGGAAAACCGTCTTCTGAATAGTGCCCGATCAATTCGTTGAGAATCTGCGCGTTTGAACATCTTTCGACTGACACCTGCTGAGCCATCGGCGGCCGACAATCTGCACAGCGAAGCCCGCGACTGGCTGGTCCTGCTGACCTCCGGTAGCGCCACCGTGGCCGACGCCCGCGCATTGCGCGAATGGTGCGAGCGGAGTGCCGAACATGCCCGCGCGTTCGAAGATGCCAAGCGGTTGTGGCAGCAACTGCAACCGGCCGTGGAGCAGATGCAGGCACCGCGCGGGTTTGGCCGACGTGCTTTTCTCGGTGGCGCGATTGCTGCGTCGGCGGCGTTTTTGCTGGTGCGCGGGACGATTCCCGGTGGCTTTGAAGGGCTGGGCGCTGACTACATCACTGAAGTCGGCCAGCAGCGTCGTTTCGAACCGGCGCAGGGTGTGAGCCTGGAGCTGAATACTCAGACGCGGATTAATCAGCGTGCGGTGTCTGAGGGTGTTCAGGGTTTTGAGCTGGTTAGTGGTGAAGTTGAAGTGCAGACCGCGCGGTTGCCGTTGGCGATGCAGGCTGGGGGAGGGTGGTTGCGGGCCAGTCAGGGGCGTTTCAACTTGCGTAACACTGATCAACAAGTCTGCGTGACTTGCCTTGATGGTGCGGTTGAAGTGGATGTTGAGGGGCGTAGCCTGCGTCTTGAACCGGGACAGCAGGTGACCTACGACGCGCGACAAGTCGGCAGCGTACAAAGCGTCGACACAGCCGCAGTGATGAACTGGCGCCAACAAGTGCTGGTCTTCAACGGCGCGACCCTCAGCCAGATGATCGACGAAATCAACCGTTACCGCCCCGGCATGTTGCTGCTGCTCAACCGCGAACTCGGCCAACGCCGGGTGCAGGCTCGCTTTAGCCTTGACCAACTCGCCGGCGTCGCACTGCTCATCCGCGATGCCTACGGCATCAAATGCACCGAACTACCCGGCGGCGTAGTCGTCCTCAGCTAACCCACACCCGCCAACACCACCACCACCACCCCCGTGCGAGCTTGCTCGCGAAGGCTTCCTTACAGTCATACCGTTATCAGTGGGCCCGCCCTATTCTCGGGCAGGCGAACTGGCCTAATACGGCTTCTGGGTTGTGCAGCAGCAGGTAACATAGAGGCGTGTCAAAGTGCTAGCATCGCGAAATTTGGGCCATTGATTCTTTCGAAGATCCGGTGGCCTCCTAGGTGAACGAAGGGAGAGATTGGTGCAGGTAATTACAGGGAACGCTCGGCTTCGTAGAGGCATTCGATCTTTTCAAAAGGTTCTGATCGATCAGGCAGAGCCCCGCGGGGAAGAGGTGTGGGCATTTCCGAGTGGAGATAGAGCACCCTGCCTTACCTATGCATTGGAAACCGATCTTGGGGAAATGCTGTTCGCTATTCCTCCGCCTTGGGATGGGAGACAAGCACACCTGTTCAAGCTGGGTTTTGAGGGCGGGATACTCTCTCCCGACGCTGAGATCAACATTCCTGACGGCCTCAACCGCAAGGTTTCAGGGGTTTTGATAGCTGGTCCTGACGGCGAAACTCTAATTGGTCATCGCGGTACCTTCACGGCATTTCGTGGCCGGGTGCCCCGCAGAGATGCGCTCGAGCACTTTCAGGATTGGTTGATGGAGGTAGCAGACGACGGTCGGAACGCAGACGTAATCGCTGTGTCCTCAACAAACTCCCCGAGTATCGCGAATGACATTGCCGAGTTCCTATTCAAGGTGAAGCGGCTCAAGGAGCAAAGAAAGGCGGAGCTTGGAGATGATGCCGAGAACTCAGATCCGGCCCCCGACGACGAAGACGAATCGGGCGCTAAGTGGCGGGAGCGGGAAGAATTTGAGGGCAGCAAGTCTTATGTACCTGGGCAGGACAAATGCGAATACCAGTATCTACACGGCCCGCTCTGTAATGCCCTCCATCGCAAGCTGGATGAACTCGTTAAGGGAAATTCCGAGCTCAAGGTTGGCAAGCACCGTGTCGATTTGGCGCTAGTCAGCAGAGCCACAGAAAAGGCCAAGGTGATTTTTGAGGTCAAAACCAGCAGCGCCATGTCAGCACAGCTCTACGCTGGATTTGGCCAGCTTGCCTACTACCGGCATCGTTTCGGAGATGTTGATACCAAGCTCATCCTGGTGCTGCCTGCGAGCACAGCATCCGATTTTGCAGAAGCGGATTTCTTCAAACAGGCCAACATTCAGGTTTTGTTTGGTGAGGGCGGTCTTTTTGAGAACTCAGATGGTGAAAGCTTGGAAGAAGTGCTGAGCGGCATCCTGTAATCGCCTACGACGCCGATCAGTCCATGAAGGCCAGCGCGGTCTGCATCGGCCCGTCAACGTAATGACATTTCCAAGACGAAGGGCGTGAGGAATCCAAGACCGCGCCCTTGGACTTGTGCTGTGATGCTGGTTTATTGCAGTGGACCAATCACTTGACGGTATTTCTCAGGCCCTTGGGGTGTTTGGCGGGTCAGGTATATCTCCAACCCCAACGGATCCTCCCGCCGATTACCACTCAACTGCCGCCACCCTTTATCCACCTCCCAAACCCGAACCTGCACATCACTCACATCCTGCAAAACAGCAACCCCATTCCCAGGCGCCGGCAACGGATACCGACTCCGCGCCTCAGCCACCGCGCGGTACAAAGTGTCGCCCTTGACCCACCAACGCACCCGCTGCAAAGCCCCCGGTTGATCCGCCGCCGTACGAATGATCTCCAGCCGAAACCCCTGACTGTCGCTACTACGCACAGTAATCGCGGGCGGGGCAGTAGGCGGCTCATCATCCACCCCCACCTTCTTCGGCTCGGTCAACTCAATCCCCGCCCGCATATCCACATCCCGCTGCAACTGATTCAACGCCCGCAACAAACTGTCACTCTGCTCACTACTCGCCTGCAAATGACTGTCCGCCCGCGTCACACTGTCCAACCCCCGCCAGGCAATCAAACTCACCACCGCCATCAACAAAATCGCGACCATCACCTCAATCAACGTAAACCCTTGCTGGCGCTTCATTGCAGACTGATCCGGCCCGTGCCATCGCGCAGCACACTCAACCGATTCAAGCCATCCGACAACGTCAATTGCAGCGGCGGATTGATCCACTCAGCGTTCAGCACCACCCTCTGTTTCGGCTCCACCCGCACCTCCATCTTCGGACTCTGCCAGGCACGCGGCCGCAACTGCGGATCCTGCGCGAAATGATCAAACCCCTTGCCACTGTCACTGCGCCGACTAAATCGAAACCCCTTGGCATCACTCACCCACACAATCGGCCGGCCATCCGCGCGCGCCTCCGCCTGCGCCACCTGCAGCAACTGCGCCACGCGCTCCGCATCCTTGCGCAATAACTGCAACGGATCGGGCTTGATACTCAAGCTGATCGCCGCACTGGCGATGCCAATGATCACCAGCACCACCATCAACTCGATCAGCGTAAAACCCTGTTGCCTGTTCATCGCTAGCGCGCTCCTTTGCGTAGAGCAACATCCTGCACGGCCAACATGTAAGGCGTGTGAAATAAAACGGAGAGAATTGCCGCGTAGGCTGACAGCAGGGATAAAAAGGAGATTCAACCCATGACCTTCACCGCACGCGTTTCCCCACCCCAAATGGTCCAGGCACTCGCACTGCTCGCAGCGCTGGTCGGCGTGGCGACGTGGTCGTCGCTGCTGCTGACCTCCGCCGAATCACACACCCCGGCAGCGCCCCCGCAATTGCTGGCGGCGCGCAGTGATAGCCCAGCGTTGCAGTGGTTTTCCAATCAAACAGCGCCGATGGATATCAAGGTGAGCGGGGTGATGGCGGGGAGTCGGGGGGCGGTGGCGATATTGAGCCTGAACGATGGGCCGCCGAGGAGTTTTTTGCAGGGGGAGAGGGTGGGGCCTGGGGTGAAGTTGGTAGCGGTGGAGAGGGATGGGGTGGTGATTGAGCAGGGGGGAGAGGGTGCGGTTGGGGGTGGAGAGGTTGGTGGGGGGGTTGAGATGCCGAGGTTGGTGAGGCCGTGATTACAGGAGGTCGGTTGCTTTTGCCGTTCAGATGATTACGGTTCAAGTGCTGTTCCAAAAAAAGCCGCAAGCCCGGAGCAGAGTATTTGCGTCTGCTTTCAATAAAATCGGATATTCGAGCCAGCAATTCACAGGGATGACTCATAGTTAGCGGCCTCTGATTCCCTTGCCCTCTGCTGGAGCAGCATTCTTTAGCATGCTTCCCATGGATGCCTGAACCTCTTGTTCAGAACGTTAAGAATCACATTCTCAATGTACGCCATGTCGGCCATGGCTCACGTTCCCGATCGTCCTCACGCGTCAGTCAGGGGATTCCGTGCGCGTATCACCGGTAGTGGGTAGGCTCAGGAAAGATCTGCAAAGTGATAAAAGATTAAGAACCTGGATAAAAAGACGAAACTCGGCTAATAAAGGAGGCATGTGGCCAGTGCGCGTTCGAATGGCACGTTATCTTAGGGAGCTGAAGCGTGAGTCTTATTCACATTGGATGGTTGAAGAATACTGGTCAATTCAGTTCCGCCTGTGGTCGAACCGTTCCAATCTTTGAACTTCGACACGATATAGCCGACCAATTAACAATGTCGGCTTGGGCTGGGCACTTTAGGCGCCATTACTGTAGTGATGATGATTTAAAGTATATCAAGCCATCTCATGTTACCAGTTACAATTATTTAATGGGGATAAAGTTTCCCTCCAAAACGAAAAAGCCAGGACCTAGTATTAGGTCCGGGGATTTTGCTGAAATATTAGTTGCGGATTACATGCAGTACCTGCGTGGCTACGATGTTCCTAGAACACGATGGGATAGAAAAATTATAGCGAACGAATCGGCGAAGGGTTCAGATGTAGTGGGCTTTAAGTGGAATAACTCCTCGCCAAGTGCCAGTGATCATTTACTAATTTATGAAATTAAGGCGCTCGCATCGGAAAAAGGTAGAGCTAAGGTGCTACAAAAGGCGGTGGATGATTCAGCTAAGGATGATATCCGTTTGGCTGAAACATTAAACGCGATGCGGCAAAGATTGGGTGATAAGAGAGATGCTCAAGGATTATCAACAATTGCTAGATTTCAAAATTATTCAGATCATCCATATGATAAGGGGTACGGCGCTGCCGCGGTTGTAAGTACATCCTCTTTTAATTTGACGAAACTCGCTTTGACAACGGCAAACGCACATCCTTATAAAGGTAATGTTGAAATGCTCGTGATACGCGGAGATAGTTTGATACCTCTGATTGATGCACTTTACGAGCGAGGTGCGAATGAAGCTTGAGGCTCGATCTAAAAGATTGCTAGGTCTGTCTAAAGCGACGGCGAAGCTGAAAGAGTTGAAGGTGTCTGAGGATATTCATCCTCCATTGGCTGATGATCCTTTCGCGCTCATAATTTTGACGATTGGCATATTAGGGCAACTAGCTGCACTAACGCTGAAGAATGAAGATTTCAAGGAGTTGGCTGGTCTTAAAGAACAGCTTGTAGATGTTGCACAGTATTTTGATTCACTTGATGGATCGGGTCTTCTTGATAAGTCTGGCGTGTACTTAAGAATGCTTGGTGCTTCTGCATATTACCTAGCTGACATGCCAGGAAGCTCTTCCGTGTTAGCTAAAGAAATCCCATATGATTACGAACTGAGCACTCACCGTCTGGAGGGGGTGTTGATTTGGGTTCTGAAATCTGATCATCAACATAGTTGGTACCGTCAGCCAGGTGGTTATTTTTCGGAAGGTGCTACTAGGCTGGTGAACAATTTAAATTCGTTTTATGAGGGGGGAGTATCGGATATTGAGGTCAACACTAGCGCCCTTAAGCTGCGGGAAATGGTGTACAGCGCTGGGTCAGACAGAGACTTGCTTTTTATAGACGTAATTTGTGCTGTAGTACAGGTGAAAATGAGGAATTCATCTCGTATTTGTCTGCCGTTATATACCGAGCTTGATTTGGAAGCGTGGAGATCAATCTTAGCTAGATCTAGTTTTATGAAGGAGCTATGGCCGGCTCAACGTTTGATGGGAGAAGAGGGTGTATTAAAAGGAGTGTCTGCTGTCGTGCAGATGCCTACAAGCGCTGGAAAAAGTAGAGCAATGGAACTAATAGTTCGAAGTGCTTTACTATCCGGTAGAGCAAAACTGATAATTTTGGTTGCTCCATTTCGAGCTCTGTGTGCCGAGATATCGGATTCATTCAGAGTTGCATTTGCTTCAGATGACGTTCTGATTAATGATCTTCCAGACCTGAATCAAATTACCGAGGCAGATTCGGAATTTTTTAAATTTCTACTTGGTGATGCGTATAGAGAGCGATCCAAGGGAAGTGTGCTTATAACAACGCCAGAGAAATTGGCCTATCTTTTGCGGCATGAAGATGAGTTGGCAGCAAGCATAGACCTATTGCTGTTTGATGAAGGTCACCAATTTGACACTGGCAAGCGTGGAGTTACATACGAGTTACTCATATCCTATCTTCGAGATGCAGTGAGTCCGGAGACGCAAAAGGTTATGATATCAGCAGTAATGGCAAATGCTAAGTCAATAGGTGACTGGCTTAACTTTGAAGCAGGAATAGAAATCCAAGGGGCGAAAGTTCTTCCGACAGTCAGAGCAATTGGCTTCGCTACTTGGTCGGGTACTCCAGGCGGTGGCGGTATTCAGTTTTTCGATCAGGGGATGCTAGACAGTAATCAATATTTTGTTCCCGGCCTATTACAACCTATTGAGATTAGAGAGAATAAGGGGAAGGTCAGGAGTTATCCCGATAGGCTAAATAGTCGGGAGGTCGCATCCTACTTGGCAGTGAAGCTTTGCGAGTTGGGGGGTGCTGCTATTTTTTGTGGGACTAAGGTTGTCGTAAGATCTGTTTGTAAGGACTTGGTGAGTATTTTTGAGAAGGGGGTGGACTTACCATTGCCCGCGTCAGCAGGTGACCCTGAAGAAGTAGCGAAATTATATTATTTGGCGTCTTTGCATATGGGGGGTTGTGAATACGCAAAGGCGATTAAGATAGGTGTAATGCCGCATAGCTCAAATATCCCTGCAGGACTACGTTCATCTGTGGAGTGGGCACTGTCGAATGGAAAAGCTTCGCTAGTGGTTTGTACGTCTACGCTAGCACAGGGCGTAAATTTGCCGATTCGATATCTTCTTATTACGAGTACTTTTCAGGCTGGTAATGCGATATCTACTCGAGACTTTCAAAATCTGATGGGGCGTGCCGGTCGATCTGGGTATTACACAGAAGGGAATGTAATATTTACTGATCCACAAATTTTTGATAATCGTAGGTCGACCGCAGGGTTCAAAAAATGGCGACAGGTTAAAGAGCTTTTGAATTTTGATAGTGCTCTAGACTGTTTGAGTAGTCTAAAAGGTTTGGTAGAGAAATTTTCTAATCCTGGCTCAACTATTGATGTTTTGGATTTTCTTTCCAACGCTCATTCTTGGCTACAGCGTGCGATTGATCTCCGGGCAGTTGAAAAAGACAAGTATAGGAAAAGGGATTTTGATTCGTTGATATTCGAAATGAACTCACGGATAGATCGGCTTCGTGCGTTGGAGAGCTATATTATTGCATATGTCGGTGATGACCAGGATGCTGATGTAGCTGATATTGAGGGGTTAGCTAAAGAGACCTTGGCATATAGCCTTGCGACAGAAGATGAACAAAATAGTCTGATAGCATTGTTTGTCCATATTTTCGACAAAATGAAAGCTTTGGATGTGAAGTTTTATAAAGGCTACGGGCGTTCGTTGTTAGGCATCGATCAGTTGTTGGTTGTAGAGGAGTGGTTAAATAATAATCAATTTGATCTTGGTCTTTCGGAATCTTGTGAAGATGCGTTGCGGGTGGTTTGGACTCTTGTTATGCAACTGTCACAAGGTTCAATAGGTCACAAAATTATGCCTGAAGCTCTGTCATTAGGTATTGCATCTAGATGGATCAATGGGCAAAGCTATAACGCGTTGCTTGAGTATGTTAAATTATCGAAAGGCCACTACCAAGCGGGTAAGCAAAAGCGTGCGGTGACCATTGATAATATTATTGAGTTTTGCGATAAGTTTCTGGGTTACGAAGCGATGCTTTATGTTGGTGGTGTTGCAGACATACTTGAGGTGAAAGGAATGTTGGACGACTGTGTCATCCTCCTTCGCGGGTTGCAGAGTCGTCTTAAATACGGACTGGGTTCTGATATTGAAATCGGATTGTATGCTGGAAATTATCCTGATCGGGAAGTGGTTAAAATGATTGCGACTGAGATTTCTAAAGTTAGTCCTATGGGCTTGACCCAGGAATCGATCAATGAGTATCAACCTTTGATAATTTCGGTGCTTGCGCGATTCCCCTCTTATTTTTCGCGCTAATTTAGTTTGGTGGTCGATGTTTTTTATAAATGTCTCATGGGAGTGCAGGATTTCCGATTTGGGCTTGGATTTACTGCCAGTGGATATCCAGCTTTCGCGGATACCTGCTTTTGGATATTGTTCGGGCACGAGGAGCTATCATCGTAACGGTTCGCGCAATGGAAGCCGCTTCGTTAGATGTACGTTCCTCGAAACTATTGGAATAGAAGAAGGACATACGCATAGGGAAAGATATATTTAGGGTGAGGTAGTGGAGGGGCGATAAACACTAACGTTTAAAAAGACATCTCCAGTCACTCTCTCAGGCTACACACGCTTGCGCCTTTGCCTACAGCTACGCCAGAATCCGCCGGCTTGTACGCTTTGTACCTGGTCTATATCGTCTACGTGTCGCTGGCAACCCAGCGACCGGGTTTAGCGACCCGACCAGGTATAAGTACAACGACGCTCCAGTTTGTCGCAGACGTTTGCGACGACGATATGGTGGCTGTGCGTGGGAGACCTTCGGGTCTGCCGGGTCTTATACCTCTCGGTTCGCTAACCCGCGCACAGCTGCCACCCTTACTTGTTTAGCGACGGGTGTTGGTGGTTCCACCAGGTATAAAAATGGAGCTTCACCATGATCAAACCAACACCCAATCCGCCCGAAACCGACTCGGTTTCCCCCTACGAATCCCTCGACTCAAAAAAACTCCACGAAGCCGCCGACCGCGCCCTCGACCATTACCTCTGTCCGCCCGGGTCTACGCCGCCCCCACGTAGAATCCGCGGGATGTATGCCGTGACTGCGGACAACAAAAACGAAGAATTGCTGATCGATGCCAGTGAAACACTCGCTTCGGCCAAAACCATTGCGCAGGACTGCGCCAGCCTGTTGCCGGCGGCGCAGCGTCGGGCGTTGTTGGGGATTGCGCAGTTGATAATGCTTGGGGAGCTGGCGGTGAATCGGGCGCTGGATAATCTGCAATTGGCGGATTGATGTGGGTGTCGGGATTACTCGATGATTGATCGGGTGTTCTTTCTGGCGCCTTCGCGAGCAGGCTCACTCCTACAGGGTTTTGTGGTGGTCACGGGTATCGTGTTCGGCGCTGAAACCTGTGGGAGCGGGTCGGTTACTGTCCTGCGCGGTTTTCATTTGGTTATTGAGGCGAATCGGGACATTCGTGGGTCCATCGCGTAAGCCACATGTCATTGAATTGCTCACCTATCGTATCGACGCGTAGGCAAGTTCCTTTCTTCGCGTAGTACAAGATGCAGCGCGAGCTATCAAACGAGCAGGTATCCAGTTCGAAGAACTTGTGTGCAGCCAGTTCCTTCTCCACGCCGCTGTATTCATAGCCGTCGTTGGTATGCATCTGCGTCGGCTTCCATCCTTGCTTGAGGAGCTTCGACTTGGCCGCAACCAAACGCTCACCGAAGACGATGCCTGCTGGCTCGCGCTTGTCGTATGGTGCCTGTGAGCCATCGGCAAACGCTGTGCTGATACCCGTGCAATAAAGTGCGATGAGTACGAGGATTGAAACCTTCATTGGACAGTTCCTCCCGCAGATTTGTAGGTCGATAAAAAGTCCGAATACTCGGCATAAGGTTGCGGAGGATAGTGATTCTTCTTGCCTGGACCTTCGGGAAGCGCCGCCCACTTTGTTGCTGCGATCGGCATCGCACCCAGAAAAATTGGGGATAGATCTATTTTCTGGAAGATAAATCCGTCCCTATTTTGCTGCTGGGAGAAAGCTAGCATTGATGGGGGCATGGGGGCGTGTCATGGATGAATACCGACAGCCGCGTAGATCATTTGCGCTGATCGAGCATGTCGAGTAAGAAGTCCATGAGCAGGTACGGCCTTTCGAAACAAGCATCAATGAGCGTATGAACGAAGAAAGTGCCGTCGTCCAGTATAAAGGGGATGGCGGAGCGATCGATCTTGAAAGTCTTCAAACGTTTACGAGCGTTGCCTTTCTGACTGAAATCGTCGGCGCGCAGGTCAAACTCCTCGTGTGTGTAAAAAATGAATTCGTGGTCGATGTGCGAAACGAATAGCCGACCTCCGTCGATGAAATATTCCAAGTGAATCATCCGAGTCACTGCGCAGTCCTCAAGCAGCTCCGGGACGTGGGCAATTTCCTCAAAGGTCATGCTGTCCGCGGTAATCGAACACCAAATCTTATCCTCACTATCCGGCCCGTAAAAAAACGAAACCGAGGGCGATACGGCAGTTCTATCGTTCGGCGAACTGCTTTTGCGGAGTACTGTTCGTAGCACCGCCCCGTCCGGTTGTCGGGGCAAATTGTGCATCGTTAGCGGTACAGTGACGATCTCATAGCCCAACGTGACAAATATGTGCTTGTCCGTTTCAATCAACACATCGTTGCTGGCCAGCAGTGCGAGATCTTTGATTAGTCCCTCATTGCGCAAGCGCTCGAACAGCCAGAGCACATGTTCTGGGGTATTTTCGATAAACAGTTGTAGCGGTCGTTGCGGGTCGAAAATCCTATTGGGTATTCCTATTAGTAGTTCTGTATTCTCGGTGGCTGAGTACAAGTGGTACTTGCTATATTGTGCGTCGGTCTCAAGCAAGTCGACATCCGCGGCCTTGTAGTACTGGTAGAGTTGCGTAGATCTTTGCGGCTCTCGCATGTATCTGCGTCGCTCGCGCTCCTCTGTACAGTGCGCTTCATACAGGATGCGCAGCACGCTGGTGAGGAAGAAGTTTTTCTTGCACTGGCGAGTAGTAAAGTCCTTTGCGGCCACTAAGGTAGAGCAAAAATCGTCGTAAGAACGCAGGGCTCGCTCTTGAAGACTCTCGAGGCACATATCATCGAGTTCTCGCTTCCTGATCTCTATTTCTCTGCAGTTATAGATTGGGTGGATATGAAGCCGCTCCAATTCTTCTCCTAGCCTCTTGCGCTCTGAGCGCAGGATGCTGTCCATGAAAGCTGCTTCTTTTACGGCCTCCTGCAACCAAGGTATAGCTTTCTCGAATAGGGTTGCGTCGTTGTCTAGGAAACAATCTGTGATCAGGTCAGATGTTCCGCCTTCGCAGCTGAAGTCGCCTTCCAACCGACGCAGACTTATCTGAAGCCGTTCCTCGTTGAGGGCATCGAAGTAGCTTGCTAGGGCAGTGGGCAGCTTCACGGTGAATGGATCCTGAAGTATGGGCGGGATGTAAGACGTGATGACGGCATTATCGCTAGATCTGCACTCGAGTGACACTGTACTTGGCAAGGTGTCGCAAAGCCCGCTCCCACAGGGTTTTGTGTTGGTCAGGAATGTCGTGTCCGGCGCTGAAAACCTTTGGGAGCTGGGCTGGCAGCGATGGCGATGACACATACGTTGTTTCCGTTGCCTGAGCCTTCGGCAGTTCCTACAGGAGGAAAAGGGGACGGATTTATTTTTGAAAAGTAGATCCGTCCCTTTTGAATGCAGATGCCCATCTAACGGTACAACCTCTGACGTGGCACCGTATCAAGATCTGCCTAGTCGCCCAAATTAACGGCATTACCGCTAGCCCGGACATAATAATTATCGAATTCACCGCTTTCGACGAACACGAAGCCATGGCGAGTGTAAAAACGATTGGAAGCGCTTTCCTTCAGAGCACCCACCTTGATGGGACGCCCGATCTCATCAGCCTCTCTGAAAATCCGAGTAAGCACTTCAGAGCCGATTCCTGCTCCTTGCGCACTGGGTATCACATACAAGTGGTCAAGCAGTAGCTCGCTGTGATGGTCTTTGATTACGACAAAACCGACCAGATCACCTGATACTTCTATGCGGCGTGTGCTGTTAACGTCGAACCCACCAAGAAATCGTTCGCGCGCACGATCCGGGTTAAATCGTCCAAGCCGTTCAAGGCTTTCGCGCATTGCCTCAATCCTGATGGCTACCAGTTCTTCCAGGTCGTTATTGGAAGCTGCGCATAAAACGACAGCGGAGTTTTGATCAGCGGAGGCTGGCATAACAAGCACCCTAAACATGGCCGGTCAGTCATTATGCAAAGAACAGAATTCGCATAACCACTATTGCCTCGGTGTAATGGAGGCGATGGCTCCATATCAGCTTCAGGGGGATGCGTTCGCCTGAAGCTTGCGTCTGTTGTGGCAAGGGACGGCTCTGTCGTGGGATCCGAGACGCAATGAGGATTCCGATAAACACCAACGTTTAAAAAGACATCTCCAAACACTCTCCCAGGCTACACATCCTTGCGCCTTTGCCTACAGCTACGCCAGAATCCGCCGGCTTGTGCGCTTTGGGGGTGGGTTCTATTGTGGTGCGGTCGCTGACGAATCAGTGATCGGATTTGACCGTCCGCCCAATATCAAGGCGCGCCAGCGTTCTGCACGTGTTCAGGCATTGTCTGAAATCATGTCGCGGTGGCTGTGCGTGGGACACCTTCGGGTGTGCCGGATTCCTTGATGTCCGGTCGGTCAACCCGCGTACAGCTGCCACCCTGTTTGTTTGACCGCGAACGGTGGCGGCTCCAGTCATCAAGGAGCTTCACCATGATCAAACCAACACCCAACCCGCCCGAAACCGACTCGGTTTCCCCCTACGAATCCCTCGACTCAAAAAAACTCCACGAAGCCGCCGACCGCGCGCTCGACCATTACCTCTGTCCACCCGGTTCCACGCCGCCCCCACGTAAAATCCGCGGGATGTACGCCGTGACTGCGGACAACAAAAATGAAGAACTGCTGATCGATGCCAGCGAAACGCTCGCTTCGGCGCAAACCATTGCGCAGAACGTCGCCAGTCTGTTGCCGGCGTCGCAGCGGCGGGCGTTGTTGGGGATTGCGCAGTTGATCATGCTTGGGGAACTGGCGGTGAATCGGGCGCTGGATAATCTGCAATTGGCGGATTGATGTGGGTGTCGGGTACATCTGGTGATTGATTGGGTGTCTGTTCTGGCGCCTTCGCGAGCAGGCTCGCTCCCACGGGGTTTTGGGTTGGTTACGGATTTTGTGTCCGGCGCTGAAACTTGGGGGAGTTGGCTTGGCCGCGATGGCGGCCCGACAGCCTGGACTTTTGTCTGTAAGCGCAGGGATGCTTGCTCATGCTAAATTTTGAGAAATCAGATAGTTGAAAGTAGAGCGCGAACGCTATGTTGACCCTTCTCAAGGGAGAGAATCAGGGCTTGAAGGTCAAGCCTCGCTGGCCATCCTCTGAAGTACTCATTGAACAAAATGTCTTCCATAAATTGATTGAAGCGCAGTCCAAGCTTCCCCCGTCGGTTCAACTACTGCTCGTTCGGGGATATGAAAATAAAAGCAGTCAGCTGGGGTTATTCAGGTTCTTGTCGAGGTGGCTGGGCATCCGGTTGTTTTGCGCTTGCTACCCTGGCCGAAAAGACGAAGTGAGCGATATATTCGGCTCCAATGGGCATGACGTGGATGGCTCTCATGTCGATGTTTCCATCATTCTGAATGGCAGGAGACTGCGATTTTTGCCGTTGGGCGTATTTACATCGCCGAGCCTTCAACACACCAGGGCGGCTGAACATCTCAGCGTTCTCAACGAGGTCAAGGCTGCGCTGATGCAGTGCGGCTTCAAGATTCATCGCAACCCGACAGAGAGCATGCAGATACATTGCGACTTTGAAGGGTAGTTGGCTGGTGCGGCTGATGATCTTTTCCGGGAATAGGTAGCGCGACAGGTTCATTGCTCAACCAACATCCGCAGCCGCTCTACCGCTGATTCGGCGGCATCGAGTGCACCTTCCATGTAGCCGTTGTGCTCAATGGATGCCTCGGTCCCTGACACCAGTAACCGCTTGGACCAGGCATCCTGATCTGGCCTGCTGTAACCCGTGGCGAGGTGGTGCTGTCTGGTTTCGAGATCAGCAGGGGAGGCGGTCAGTCGGTCGGCGGCCCAGTCTTTGATGTAGTGCGCAACAGGTGTGGCAGCTTGTCCGCCGAAGAGGCGAACCAGCTGAAGGCGGCATTGCTCCAGCAGCGCGGCCTCGACCATTGCCAGGCGTTCTGTTGCCGGGATACCGACAAATCCAAACAGTGCGGCGCTCCCACTGGCATCGGAGGCGTCATGGATTTCGACCATCGGTCCGACATGACTTTGCGCCGTTCCGCTGAGCCCCTCGTCGCGCCAGAAAGGGCGGTCGTAAAGGGCGACGTACTTGGCATGGGGAGCCATCCATGTCGGTGTCCCGGACCAGCGTTGGATAATCGCTGGTGACAGCCGGGGTTCGAAGTGGATGTCTTGTGCAAGCAGGCGTAACGGCACAGCGCTGATGACGTGAGTGAAGGATTGCTCGCTCACACCTTGCCCAGCGTCTGTGTGTAGCGTGATGCCGGAGTCTGACAATCGCATGCCGCTGATTCGGGCATTCAAGACGACTCGCTCAGGGGCAATGTGTGCGGCGAGGGCTTGTGTCAGTTGCGAGACGCCGCCCTGGATGCGCATCGAGGGATTGCCTGATGCGTACCCGCGGACACGCTTGGCCGTTTCATGCGGGGACTTTTCCAGCAATGTTGCGCCATCGCTGTACTGGAGGAAAACGGTAAGTCCCAGCGCCGATATGAGTGCCGCCATGCGAGGCTGAAAATCAGGCCACCACCACGCAGGACCGAGGTCATGGGCGGGGCCGTTGCCGGGCGTCGAGAGGATGCGTCCGCCCAGCCGCTCGCGGGCTTCGAATAATACGAAAGCGACGTTCATCTGCGTCAGCAAACGGGCCGTGTATAGTCCGCTCAAGCCGCCTCCGATAATCGCTACCCTCAGGTTGTTCATGGTCATGCTCCGGGGACATGCCTAAACCCGCACGCCCGGAGTGTTTTTGGGGAGTGCGGGGGGCTTCGGGATTAATGATCAGTTGTTTTCGAGCGCTGCATAGGCGTCGAGAACCCGAGCTGAATAGGTCACCGCTGCGCCGGCATTGAGTGCGATGGCCACGCCCAGTGCTTCGGCAATTTCTTCACGGGTAGCGCCGTGCCTGGCCGCTGCTTTGGTGTGGACGGCGATGCAGCCATCGCAGCGTGTAGTGATGGCTACGGCCAACGCGATCAACTCATGCGTCTTGGCGTCCAGATGCCCGGTTTTTGCACCTGCGCCGTCCATTACTTGAAGGCCTCGAACGGTATCCGGTGATAGCTTGGCAAGATCGCCGACGCGGTTCAGCAGATTTTCGCGATAGTCATTCCAGTCCAGCATCATGATGCGCTCCTCAAATGCGGCCGGCAGTTACGCCGCCGTCGACAGGCAGGACGGTACCGGTGATCCAGGACGCTTGCTCGGACGCCAAAAACAGAATCGCTTCTGCGACATCGGCTGGCTGGCCATTGCGCCCCAGCGGATGGAATGCGTTGAAAGTCGGCAGTACGGCCTTGACCTGTTCGCTGTCCATGAAGGTGTTGTACACCGGCGTTTCAACCACGGCTGGCGCAACGGTGTTGATGCGAATGTTGGAGGAGGCCAGTTCAATGGCCAGGTTTCGGGTCAGTGCATGCACGCCCGCATTGGCCGCCGAATAGGCCGCAGAAGGGGTGGCGCCGATGGCTTGCAGTGCCCACAGGGAACCGGTTTGCACGATGACGCCGCCGCCACGCAGTTGCATCGCCTTGGCCGCTGCCTGGGCCATGAAGAACTTGCCTTTGAGGATGATATCGATGAAACCGTCGTATTCATCCTCGTCCAACTCCAGGAACGGTTTCGGATTAAACACGCCTGCGTTGTTGATCAGAATGTCCACTCCGCCGAACTCGGCAGTCGCAAGCGCCACCAGCGCTTTGGCAGAGGCGGGTTTGGCAATGTCCGCAGCCAGGATGCGTACGTGCTTGCCGGTAGGGTCGATCTGGGCTGCGGCTTTGTCGAGTTTGGCTGCATCGCGACCGGTGATCACCACACTCGCGCCTTCGGCAACCAGGCGCTGTGCGACTTCTTTACCGATACCTGAACCACCACCGGTGACGATAGCGACTTTGGAAGAAAATCTTTTCATGTTGAGGATGTCCTGTGGCTGAGTAAGATAGGAGCGTTTGTGCCATTCATTGGGGCTGTCTATCGGTTGCCCTTATGAGCGTTGGCCTTGGCTGCTATTCTTCGCTTCGGACAGGTGCCGCACAAACCAGAATTCTTTTTCATCCATTAAAGAAAATCTTTAACCCATGAATACGCCGATGTATCTCAACGCTCTCCGGGCATTTGAAGCAGCCGCCCGGCATCAAAGTTTCTCGGCTGCTGCCACTGAGCTGCACGTGACGTCGGCAGCAGTGGGGCAGCAGGTGCGTACGCTGGAGTCATGGCTGGGGGTCGCGTTGTTCAATCGGGCCTCCAGCGGTTCTGCGCGGCTGGTTCCGACCGACGTTGCTCGGGAGGCATTGCCCGATATCCGGGAGGGATTCGACTACCTGCGCATGGGGTTGGCGCGGTTGAAGGAAGGTTCGCTCAGCAGCGGATTGACGGTGGCAGTGAGCCCGGCGTTTGCTGCCAAATGGCTGTTGCCCCGCATCGAACGTTTTCAGTTGGCGCACCCTCGGATCGATGTCCTGTTGGACACCAATCTCAGGCCTGTGGATTTTGTTGCCGAAGGCGTGGACATCGGCGTGCGTTATGGCACCGGACGTTGGCCGGGGCTGACGGCGATCAAGCTGATGGACGAAGAGATGTACCCGGTCTGTGCGCCGACTTATCCGTTGCTTGAACAGGGGCGACTGTCAGCCAGCAAACTCGCCGAAGCGACGTTGATCCACGACTTGTCGATGGTTGCCGATCCCGATTATCCGACGTGGCGGACATGGCTCGACGCCTCGGGACATTCCGCTATCAATGCCGAGCATGGGCTGCGCATCAACAATTCTGCCGCCGTGCTGCAGGCGGCGATTGACGGGCAGGGCCTGGCGCTTGGGCGCAGTGTCATGCTGCGGGATGACCTGGAGGCAGGGCGGTTGGTCCGTCCCTTTGGCGAAGCAAGCTGTCCGCTGGCGTTCGCTTATTACATCGTTCATCGGCCCGAAGTGGCGGATCTGGCGAAGATAAAAGCCTTCCGCGAATGGCTGCTTGCGCAAGCTTCAGGAAAGCTCGGCGACTGAATCTGTGGCGCGCCTGCGCTTGATCCAGATACGAGCGCCGGCATTTCCGATCATTGCACGTAACGCAATGCCCGGCGGCAGGCGTAGCCAGGATAAAGGCTGGAGCAGGTCGCCGTTTTCAACCGCAGAGCCGGACAGTATCAATAACTCGATACCGGCTTCGTTGGAGAGTTCCAGCAGTGTGCCTGCCGGACAGTCATGCAGGGTCACGTGTTCGTCGTGGCCACTGAAGAGCGTTCGGGTGTCAGAGTGCGTTTGATGTTGGTCGGGACAGACGACGCACTCGCGCACATCATCTTTGTCGAATTGCTGCAACCTTACAAAAATCACGCAACCCGTGGTTGATGCCGGTGTGTGGCTGCTGCCGGGAGGATTGCGCACGTAGGTGCCAGCGGGGTAGTCGCCGCGTTCATCTTGAAAGATCCCTTCAAGCACCAGAAATTCTTCACCCCCGGGATGACTATGCGGGCGGAAGGTGCTCCCCGCCGCATAGCGAACCAATGAGGTCGCCTGGGCTTTTTCTTCCCCGTCGCGATGAAGCATGCGCCGCTGGACGCCCGCAGCCGGGGATGCGACCCACGGCAGCAATGCGCCATGAACGAGGGTGCGGCGTGTCAGATCAGTATTCAGTCGCAAGATTCAAAGCTCCGCTCGACCGCCATCAACCACGATCTCCGCTACCAGCATCAATCGTGCTGTGGCGAGGCCAATACCTGACGAGCCACCCGTAATCAGCGCAGATTTACCATTGAGCATGTTGCTTGACCTTTTCGGGGATGGAAGATGCCCCAAGAGTGGCGTGTATCGAGTGATGAGACGAGGCAGATATACCTCGCGATGGAGAAAGAAAAACTTGTCCACGGCGCTACCTCGTTGCCGCGAATAATGGCCATGTTATCGTTCACACGGACTGACATCCTGCAACTAAAACGTCCCGCCTGTTCAACTCAAGGTCTTCAAACATGACTGGATTGCAATGCGCCGCGCTGGCGATCTTGCTGAGTATTGCGACCACATCCCATGCCGAACCAAGCGTTCAAGTCGGTTTTTCCCCGGAAGGCTCTGCGCGAAAGCTGGTTTTGGAAACCATCGGGTCTGCGCAGCACAGTATTCAAATGCTCGCCTATGCGTTCCAGGCTCCCGATATCGTGCAGGCTTTGATTGATGCGCAGAAACGTGGGGTGGAGGTGCGCATAGTGGTCGATAAAAAGCGAAATCTGGGCAAGTCCAGTAAGGCGGCGATGGACCTTGTGGTTTTGAACGGCGTGGAACTGCGCACCAATGAACATTTCCATCTCCATCACGACAAAACCATCATTGTTGACGGGAATACGGTCGAAACCGGTTCGTTCAATTTCGCGCCGTCCGCCGAAACCGCCAACTCGGAAAACGTGGTGGTGATTCGAGATATGCCGGAGGTTTCGCGTCAATACATCGCGCATTGGCAATCACGTTGGGAGCTGGGTGTGCCTTATCCGCAACGCTGATCGGCATATGAATGTCTGGCAGGGATGGCTGGTTGGTCAGTCATCGGGCGGGCGGAAGCCGATGTTCGAGCGATTGCCGTGTTCAGTTATAGGGAGAGCTGGCGGTGAATCGGGCGTTGGATAATTTGCAATTGCCGGGGTAAGGCGGGTGTCGGGATCACTTGGTGATTGATCGGGTGTTCATTCTTGCGCTTTCGCGAGCAGGCTCACTCCTACAGGGGCTTAGGTTGGGCACGGACATTGTGTTCGGCTGAGGAGGCAGGTGGTCGACCATCACCCTCATGGCTGATGGTCGACGCATTGTGCGAATCAGAAATTCGGGGTGTAGGAGAAGCCTTGCGACGCTTCGGCATCGGAGAACGGTATTACCGGCGATTTCTTGTTGAACAGGCCATTGACGACGGAGCCTGGGAACATTTCGATGGAGTTGTTGAACAGTTCGACGTTGCGGTTGTAGATGGTGATGGCCGCGCCGACGTTTTCTTGCTGTTCGGTAATCTCACGCATCATGTTGTTCGCCGCTTCGGATGCTTTCAGATCAGGGTAAGCCTCGAAGGTGACGCGCAAGCCGCCCATCAGCTCTCTAGAAGCTGTTTCTACTGTCGCGAGGGCATTGCCGTCCGCTTTAGCAGGCAGGCTGTGGATCGCGCTGCGCAGGCCGGCGATTTTTTCGAGCAGGCTGGACTCGAAGACCATGAAGTCTGCGAGCACTTTTTGCAGTTGGTCGAGCACTTTTGTCTTCTGGCGTTCGTAAACGAGGACGTCCGACCAGGCACGTTGTACTCGGTTGTGGCCGCCAACAATGCCGTTGTAGATGATGACGCCCGCTACGATGATGACTAAAGCAATAACAATGGCGAGGGTGAGTGTAGTGTCCATGGCTTACTTCTCTTGGCGGCTTGTTAGGGGGGAGGAGGCAAAGTTGTCATCGTGCAGTTCACTGAGTGCATGGCTCCATTGGAGCGCAGACACCAGGCGCGGCAGTTTGATACCTGCAGCAATTTCTGCGTAAAACTCGTTGGGTGAAGACAGTGAGTATTGATTAACGAACGTGAGTAGGTCGCTGGTAGCGAAGCTGAGGCAGAGCTTTCCACTGTCGGCAAACTCCAGGTTCGGAACCTTGAGTACGTTGAATACCTTCAGCAAGTGCAGCACCGTCGAAGGTTTGATGAACTTCGCACAGGTCATCTCGCTGCGCCCGGTTAAACGGAACGCTTTATTAAAATCCGGAGACGCTGTGTCCATGTGGCTCGGATAGTCGTTTTGTGATTGTCCATCAGTTCTGACCGATACGCCGGTGACCCATGGAAAGTCGATGACCAGACTGTAGCGGTCGTAGTGGTCATACACCGTTCGAGTCTCTGTTTTGGTGCCTCCCTTGCCGTCGTTAACAGTGGTTTTGACTGTTCGTTTGTCGACGTAGTGCAGGCGGTGGTACTCGTAAGTGAGGTTGTGCAGTGGACCGGTAAATACACCTTGCATCGACTGCAGCAACTCGCGGCTGTAGTTGCCCCGTCGGTAATCAGCAAACTGCGCATTCAGCTTACTGAGGGTGTAGCGCGGGTCTTCTTCCAGGCGGGACAATCCGTTGTGGAAGTAGGATGACAGTCGCGCCATTCTGCTACTGAGCGAAGGCAGGCGATCAGATTTGGTTTTCATCCATGTCAGACTTCCACCGACAAGTAACACGCCAAGCAAACCAGTGGCCATGCCGAACAAGGTGGGATCAATTTCCCGCTGGTAGAAAAAAGCAGCGACGGTGTAGGTATTCATATAGGCATATAAGGCCACAGCGCTCGCGATCAATAACGAGCCAACGCCGAAAAACCACCATGCGCGTGTGAAACTGAATTTTAGCGGGCCATTGTATGAGACGAACTCATGGATCGTCTTTAACAGGTCGGCATTGGATTCAGCTGTGGCGAGACTGGCTTCGCTGTCAGCCAGCAGCTTGTTTAATCTCGCGTTCTGCGATGCGTTGGCCATGTCAGGTATCCATTGATTCAGGGATGCCTGATGCGGGAGCAACGGCCGGGATTGAGGATTTGGTTTTGTTCATACACTGTCAGAAATGTTGAAAAGGAGTGGACGATACCATTGTTGTGCCATCACTGCTTTTGGTGGATGCCAGGCTTTGGAAATGATCGAGCGGATGTAGGGATCGCGTGGTGATTGATCGGGTGTACTTTCTTGGTACCTCGGAAGCAGAAGCGACCCTCACCCCAGCCCTCTCCCGGGGGGCGAGGGGGCCGACCGAGTTGTCTTGCGGGGTACATCGACCTGGAAGATTTTGGCGATTATGGATTTGGTGATTCTGGGGACGTGAGCAGAAGCGGCCCTCACCCCAGCCCTCTCCCGGGGGGCGAGGGGGCCGACCGAGGTGTCTTGCGGGGTACATCGACCTGAAAGATTTTGGCGATTATGGCTTTGGTGATTCTGGGGGGCGTGAGCAGAAGCGGCCCTCACCCCAGCCCTCTCCCGGAGGGAGAGGGGGCTGACCGAGGTGTCTTGCGGGGTACATCGACCTGGAAGATTTTGGCGATTATGGTTTTGGTGAACGACCTTAGCGGTTTTGGCCTTGGTGAAGGACCTTAGCGGTTTTAGCTTTGGTGAAGAGCTTTCGATCAGGGCTTTGTTGAGCTTTGGCGAATTTGGATTCAATGATCAGCTTTCAAGTCGGTCTAGCTTTCGAATATCCCCGAATCGGTTCCCTCTCCCTTGGGAGAGGGCTAGGGTGAGGGGCTTTCCGTTCGAGACAACAATGTCTCAAGCCTGGCCAACGGCGGCGTATCCTGGTTGCGGTCGAATACTTGAATGCCGATCTTCAGCAATCGCCCATTCTCTGCCGCTGCGATTACCTGTTCGCAACGCAGCAACAACCGCCCCTGATCGCAGTCTTGCGCTTTCATGCCCATCGGCAATTTACCTTCCAACCGCAGCTCGGCCATGCGGCTTTGCGCCGCAATCAGCGCCACCGAGCGATCCCGCAAAACCCCGCTACTCTGCGTCATCAACCCCGCCACGCGCACAGCCGCCGACATCGCCACGGCAATAATCGCCAGCGCCACCAGCACCTCAATCAACGTGAAACCCTCTTCCCGCGAACGCGCACGCATAAACCGCCCAAACCCCAAACCCAGCCCTCGACGCTAACCCCCGTCCTTGACGGCTTGACGACGAAAACACCCGAGGATTTTCAACATCCCTGACATATCTTCTTGCAACACTGCGCGTCGAATCGAATCAAGCCAGGGAATGTCGAGATGGATATCGCACCTTTCAAATCGCTTCATCAATCGTTGCGCAAGCCGCGTGGTCAGGAGGGTTTTACCCTGATTGAGATCATGGTGGTCGTGGTGATTCTGGGGATTTTGGCGGCGATGGTGGTGCCCAAGGTGCTCGACCGGCCGGATCAGGCGCGGGCGACGGCGGCGAAGCAGGACATTGGTGGGTTGATGCAGGCCTTGAAGCTGTATCGCCTCGATCACGGCACTTACCCGAATCAGAGTCAGGGCCTGAAAGTGCTGGTGGAGCGGCCGGCGGATGCGAAGAACAGCAATTGGCGCTCGTATCTGGAGCGCTTGCCGAACGATCCGTGGGGTCGTCCTTATCAGTACCTCAACCCCGGCGCCAACGGCGAGATCGACATCTTTTCCCTCGGTGCCGACGGTCAGCCTGACGGCGACGGCGTGAACGCCGATATCGGTTCCTGGCAGCTGTAAGGCCGGCCATGAACAGCCGTTCGCCTGACGGGGCGAAGCAAGAGGGCATGGCGATTATCAGCGCGTTGTTGATTGCGGCCGTGGTGGCGGTGATCGCGGCGGGCATGTTGACGCGCCAGAGCGTGTCGACCCGTGCGCTGGAGGCGGATCAGCAGCGCGTGCAGGGGCGTTGGGTGGTGCAGGGTGGGCTGGAGATCAGCCGGCAATTGCTCTGGGACGCACGTCAGCGTGATCCGTTGACACGGCTCGATCAGCCGTGGGCGCAGCGTCTGACTGTCCAGGGGTTTGAAGGCCGACTGGAAGACGAGCAGGGCAAGTTCAACCTGCGCAATCTGGTGGCCAACGAGCGGGTCGATGAGGCGCAGGTGGCGGCGTTTCAGCGCTTGTGCGAGTTGATCGGGGTCAGCGCCGGGTTGAGTCAGCGCATCAGTCAGCGGGTGATTGCGTCCTACCCGCGACTGCTGAATGCGCAGATTGCCGAGGCGCCGAAAAGCGGCTTCGACAGTGGCCGCGCGACGTCGCCAAACGCTTCACACAAACCACAGAATCCGACGCTGCCGATGCTGCGCAGCATCGATGATTTGCGCAGTGTCGACGGCGTTAATGAGGCGCTGATCGGCAAACTGGCGCCGTACCTGACGGTGATCCCCGCGACCACTTGGCTCAACGGCAATACCGCCACCGCGCCGGTGTTGGCGGCTTATGTGCCGGGGCTGTCGCTGGAGCGTGCCAATACGCTGATCGCCGAGCGCGATGCCGGGCGCTGGTTTATCAACCGTGGCGATTTCGTTAACCGCTTGCGCATGCCGCAACTGGAGCTGACCAGCGTCAAGGTTGGCATCACCAGTGACTGGTTTCGCCTGCGCGGCGAGGCGCGACGCGATCAGCGCCGGGTCAGTCTTGAGGCGTTGTTGCATCGCAGTCAGGACCGCTTGCCGCAAGTGATCTGGTCGCGGGTGGGCGTATGAGCCAGTTGAAAGTGGCGTTGCCGCCCTTGGCGGAGCTGGATTTGCACAGTGAATTGCACTGCGCCTGGCTGGATCGTCAGGGCCAGGTCACGCGGGAAGAACGCCTCAGTTTGAGTCAGTTGAGTCAGCAGTCGAAACTGCCGGCGCTGGTGTGTTTTCTGCACCCAGCTGACAGCCTGTTGGCGAGTCTCGATTTGCCGCCGCTGCCCGCCAACAAGATTGTCGCGGCGGTGCAATGTGCGGCGCAGGCCCTGATGCTCGGCGACAGCAGCGAGATGCACATCGCGCACAGTTCGCGGGACGAGGCCGGGCAGGTGCAGATCGCCTGGGCGCCTCGGCAGTCGTTGTTGCGCTTTGGTCAGTTGCTGAAAAGCGCTGGGCTGAACCTGCGCGGTCTCTACCCGGCGCCGTACCGTTTGCCGGTGCTGCCCGGCACCGTCGCTTGCGTGCAGGACGGGCATCTGTTGCTGCGCGACAGCGTGCAAGCCGCGCGGGTGCAGCCGTTGTTCGATGACGGCCTCGACGGTGTTGTGTGGGAACCGGGTGTGACTTTGCACTGGATCGGTGAGCAACCGCCGCCGGGCGCCGAACTGCCGATGACCGATGCGCAGCGCTGGACTGGGCCGTTACCCGGTTGGGGGCTGCATGGAGCGGTGCAAACGCAAAACACCGAGCATCGTGGTTGGGGCCGAGCGATTGGGTTTTCGGCGCTGGCCGTGGCGGTGTGGGTGATCGGTTTGAACCTGTATGCCGCCCGCGAAGCCGGGCAGGGTCAGCAACTGAAATCCCAGATGAACCTGCGGGTCAAACAGGCCTTCCCCGAGTTGCCGGTGATTCTCAACCCGTTGCAACAGGCCCGTCAGCAACTGGCGGCGCGGCAGAAGGGCGCGGCGGATGATCCGGCGCAGACTTTCAATCGCCTGGTGTTGCAGGCCGGCAGCGGCATGCCGTCGATGGCCGGCAGTGTCGAGCGGCTGGCATTTGTCGACGGCACTTTGCAACTGAGTCTGCTCAGCGACGCCCGTCGTGGCGGTAATGATCAGGAGTGGCAAAGCACCTTGGCGCAGGCCGGTATCAGCGTCACCGCCGACGACGAGGGCTGGATCTTGCGTCCGGCCACTGAAGCCAGCCCAAGCGACAGCGATGACAGCGGCGGAGCAGAAGAAGATGAATAAGGCCTCGCTGGCGGTTTACCGCGCCAAAT
>NZ_JAEKFI010000001.1:0-1542500 GCF_016650635.1 Pseudomonas sp. TH43 | reverse complement strand
TCTTCGGATGATGCGGTAGAGGAGCGTTCTGTAAGCCTGTGAAGGTGAGTTGAGAAGCTTGCTGGAGGTATCAGAAGTGCGAATGCTGACATGAGTAACGACAATGGGTGTGAAAAACACCCACGCCGAAAGACCAAGGTTTCCTGCGCAACGTTAATCGACGCAGGGTTAGTCGGTCCCTAAGGCGAGGCTGAAAAGCGTAGTCGATGGAAAACAGGTTAATATTCCTGTACTTCTGGTTATTGCGATGGAGGGACGGAGAAGGCTAGGCCAGCTTGGCGTTGGTTGTCCAAGTTTAAGGTGGTAGGCTGAGATCTTAGGTAAATCCGGGATCTTAAGGCCGAGAGCTGATGACGAGTTATCTTTTAGATGACGAAGTGGTTGATGCCATGCTTCCAAGAAAAGCTTCTAAGCTTCAGGTAACCAGGAACCGTACCCCAAACCGACACAGGTGGTTGGGTAGAGAATACCAAGGCGCTTGAGAGAACTCGGGTGAAGGAACTAGGCAAAATGGCACCGTAACTTCGGGAGAAGGTGCGCCGGTGAGGGTGAAGGACTTGCTCCGTAAGCTCATGCCGGTCGAAGATACCAGGCCGCTGCGACTGTTTATTAAAAACACAGCACTCTGCAAACACGAAAGTGGACGTATAGGGTGTGACGCCTGCCCGGTGCCGGAAGGTTAATTGATGGGGTTAGCTAACGCGAAGCTCTTGATCGAAGCCCCGGTAAACGGCGGCCGTAACTATAACGGTCCTAAGGTAGCGAAATTCCTTGTCGGGTAAGTTCCGACCTGCACGAATGGCGTAACGATGGCGGCGCTGTCTCCACCCGAGACTCAGTGAAATTGAAATCGCTGTGAAGATGCAGTGTATCCGCGGCTAGACGGAAAGACCCCGTGAACCTTTACTATAGCTTTGCACTGGACTTTGAATTTGCTTGTGTAGGATAGGTGGGAGGCTTTGAAGCGTGGACGCCAGTCTGCGTGGAGCCAACCTTGAAATACCACCCTGGCAACTTTGAGGTTCTAACTCAGGTCCGTTATCCGGATCGAGGACAGTGTATGGTGGGTAGTTTGACTGGGGCGGTCTCCTCCTAAAGAGTAACGGAGGAGTACGAAGGTGCGCTCAGACCGGTCGGAAATCGGTCGTAGAGTATAAAGGCAAAAGCGCGCTTGACTGCGAGACAGACACGTCGAGCAGGTACGAAAGTAGGTCTTAGTGATCCGGTGGTTCTGTATGGAAGGGCCATCGCTCAACGGATAAAAGGTACTCCGGGGATAACAGGCTGATACCGCCCAAGAGTTCATATCGACGGCGGTGTTTGGCACCTCGATGTCGGCTCATCACATCCTGGGGCTGAAGCCGGTCCCAAGGGTATGGCTGTTCGCCATTTAAAGTGGTACGCGAGCTGGGTTTAGAACGTCGTGAGACAGTTCGGTCCCTATCTGCCGTGGACGTTTGAGATTTGAGAGGGGCTGCTCCTAGTACGAGAGGACCGGAGTGGACGAACCTCTGGTGTTCCGGTTGTCACGCCAGTGGCATTGCCGGGTAGCTATGTTCGGAAAAGATAACCGCTGAAAGCATCTAAGCGGGAAACTTGCCTCAAGATGAGATCTCACTGGAACCTTGAGTTCCCTGAAGGGCCGTCGAAGACTACGACGTTGATAGGTTGGGTGTGTAAGCGCTGTGAGGCGTTGAGCTAACCAATACTAATTGCCCGTGAGGCTTGACCATATAACACCCAAGCAATTTGAGTACTCGAAAGAGCATCAGATTGCGGTGTGTGAAGACGAAACGAACCGAAAGTTTGATGTTCACAAAACACCGAAAACTATCCCATACCCAATTTGCTGAAGCGAGGCCATCTGGCCACGATTCGGTACCCGAATTTCTTGACGACCATAGAGCGTTGGAACCACCTGATCCCATCCCGAACTCAGCAGTGAAACGATGCATCGCCGATGGTAGTGTGGGGTTTCCCCATGTGAGAGTAGGTCATCGTCAAGATTAAATTCCGAAACCCCAATTGCGAAAGCAGTTGGGGTTTTGTTTTGCCTGCAGGAAAGTCTTCTTCACCTTATGACGGCCCCAACCGTCGCACGCGCTGCCATTGGAGCAAATCGTTCTGAAGTGACCGTGCAGTTTTTGGTATGGTGCAGCTCGTTTTTTAACGGACTGATGTCATGCCCACGGATCGGCACTCATTTATGTCAAAGAGTTGCTGTAGAAATGCCTGAACCCATCCCGATCAAGGATCACGAAAAAGAGAAGCGTCTGGTCAACAAACGGTTGATTGCCTGCGCCTTGTTCGTCTTCGCCGTCAGCTGCGCGCTGGTCGTACGCTTGTACATTCTGCAAGTGGTTGAGTTTGACTATCACTCGACCATCTCCGAAAACAACCGTGTGCACGTCTTGCCGATCCCGCCGACACGCGGCTTGATCTACGACCGCAATGGCGTGCTGCTCGCGGACAACCGTCCCAGCTACAACCTGACGATCACCCGAGAGCGCGCCACTGATGTCAATGAGGAGCTGGACGAGGTCATCAGCCTTCTGCACCTGCCCGCTGAAGACCGCACGGTGTTCGACAAAGCCATGAAGCAGTCCCGTCATCCGTTCACGCCGGTGACATTGTTTTATGAGCTGACGGAAGAGCAGATTGCCGTATTGGCAGTCAATGAGTTCCGCTTGCCCGGCCTCGATGTCGAACCACAATTCGTTCGTCACTATCCCCTCGGCGCTCATTTCGCCCATTCGATCGGCTATGTCGGCCGAATCAACGAAAAAGAATCCAAGACCCTCGACTCGGTGGAGTACCGCGGTACTCAATCCATTGGCAAAACCGGTATCGAGCGCTTCTACGAACCACAGCTGCACGGTCACGTCGGTTACGAGGAAGTGGAAACCAACGCGCAGGGTCGTGTACTGCGGGTGCTCAAGCACACGGATCCGGTGCCCGGCAAAAACATCGTCCTCAGCCTCGACGTCAAACTGCAGGAAGCCGCCGAGGCCGCACTGGGTGATCGTCGAGGTTCAGTCGTAGCGCTCGACCCGTCCACCGGTGAAGTGCTGGCCATGGTCAGCAACCCGAGTTTCGACCCGAATCTGTTCGTCACCGGTATCAGCTCCAAGGAATACTCGGCGCTGCGTGACTCTATCGACCGACCGCTGTTCAACCGCGTACTGCGTGGCCTCTATGCGCCGGGCTCGACGATCAAGCCGGAAGTGGCAATCGCCGGGCTCGATGCCGGGGTCGTGACGCCGCAGACCCGGGTCTTCGATCCGGGCTACTACCAACTGCCGGACTTTGATCACAAGTACCGAAACTGGAACCACAGCGGCGACGGTTGGGTAGATATGGACGCGGCGATCATGCGCTCCAACGACACCTACTTTTACGATCTGGCGCACAAGCTGGGCATTGATCGTCTGCACGATTACATGGCGATGTTCGGGCTTGGCGAGAAGGTCTCGCTGGACATGTTCGAAGAGTCGGCCGGCCTGATGCCGTCCCAGGCCTGGAAGCGCGCCACGCGTCGTCAGGCCTGGTTCCCCGGCGAGACCGTAATCCTCGGCATCGGCCAAGGCTACATGCAGGTCACGCCACTGCAATTGGCCCAAGCCACGGCTCTGATCGCCAACAAAGGCGTATGGAACCGTCCGCACCTGGCGAAGACCGTCGATGGCGTAGCCCCGGTGGATGAGCACCCGATGCCGAATATCCTGCTCAAGGATCCGCGTGACTGGGAGCAGGTCAACCACGGCATGCAGATGGTCATGCACGACGCCCGCGGCATCGCTCGCGCGGCAGCGGCAGGCGCGCAATATCGTATCGCCGGCAAGAGTGGTACGGCACAAGTGGTGGCGATCAAACAGGGCGAACGCTACAACCGCGAGAAGACCCTCGAGCGCCACCGCGACAACGCCTTGTTCGTCGGTTTCGCACCGGCCGAACATCCGAAGATCGCGATTGCGGTAATGATCGAGAACGGCGAGGCCGGTGGTCGCGTCGCCGGTCCCGTGGTGCGACAGATCATGGACGCCTGGCTACTTGATCAGGACGGCCACCTCAAGCCGCAATACGCCGCGCCTAGCAAAGCGCCGGGGGATCCGCACGTCTAACTGAAACCGGCAACGGCTTCCTGGCACTGGCTCATGCAAGTTGAGCAGGTGCTGGAAGCTGCGAGTTACGATTCGTCGGGCAACGCACTATTTGCAGCGATAGCCCTCGGGCATTGTGACGCTGTAGTTGCGTTGTACGCGGTCCTCGAAATTCAGGTTCTGCAGCCCTTGCTCTACCAGGAAGGTTTCGACCTTGGCTGGCTGGCAGTCTTCGTTATAGGACGAAGCCCGCAGCAGGTAGACCGCACGTTTGCTCACTTCATCCTTGGCAGTCGCAATGAACGTGCTGAGGGTGGTATAGCCGGTTCGCTCCGAGGTACCTACCGGGCCATAAGTGGTGTTTGGCGTGCTTGTGCAGGTCAGCCGGTCATCTTTTTTCTTACTGTTCTTGCACACAGTCGAGGTGCTGGTTGCCACCTGCCCATAATCGGTAGCGGTATAGCGGTAAGACACCTGTCGGCTGCTGACATCGAGGGTGACGGTCATTTTGATCGGAGCATGCTTTTGGGGTAGATCAGTGTCGGTATAGACCTCCTGAAAGCCCTTTTCTTTTAACGCATTCACCATGTCTCGAAGATAGTAGCGGGCATTCAGTGCGCTTTCATCGCTGCCATTGGCAGACGTCACAAGAACAGTGGCCTTGCGGTCAAATTGATAGTCCGGATCAGGTGTTGCATTGAGTGCCACTTCTAATTGTGTGGCGCAGCCGCTGAGTAACGCCGTCAGCCATAACAGCGCGCAGGAATAGTAACGGGACATGAAATAGAAACCTTACAACCAAGAATTGAGTAACAGTTAAACGGTTGGGACTTGCCAAAAACAACTCGCCGCCATGAGCAGGCTCAGTCTTTCTGGAATTCCAGCAGATCGCCTGGCTGGCAATCGAGCGCGGCACAAAGCTTGTCGAGCGTTGCTATCTTCACGCCTTTGACCTTGCCATTTTTCAGTAATGACAGATTGGCCTCGGTGATCCCGAGCAGGGCGGCCAGCTCTTTCGAGCGAATTTTTTGTGTGGCCATGACAACGTCAAGGCGGACGATAATGGTCATTCTATTGTTCTATATGTATTGACTTTGCTCATCGCTGAGTACTTTTGCATCTCGCATGATAATTGAAAACAAACAGAGCAATACGCCTTTGACAATCTCGTAGGCGGAAGAGGAAGACAGGCCGATCGAGAATTGAAAAATCCGCTCCCCAGGTGGCAGATCTATCGACAACGTCAAACCCTGCAAGGTCTCTACCAGCGGGTAGGCTGCCGGAGAAATGATGCACAGTACTCCGACTCGCCACAAGAGCCTGATATTGCGTTCGGTCCAGGTTTCACCGCGCGACAAGCGCAGGAAAAACAGCCCTGTCAGCCATAACGCGTAGGCCGATAACGCAACGGGCAGGAAGTCCAGAAAGACGATTAGCGCAGTGACCAGCGGCGATAGCCAAGTGTCGGGATTGAGCAGCGCGCCTTCGACAAACGGGTCAAGTAATTGCGGCGAGTTTTCAGCAAACGCATAGAGCAAGGCTGCCAGCATTTCGTCCGTTTTAGAGATCCAGAGCGTAGCGCTACCGCCGACCTCCGTGGCGCCCAGGATCCAGACAAGGATCGCTGCCAGCAGTCCGACCCAATGCATGCGCTGCAGCGCCACGCCGTTGATGCGAGTACTCATGAAAATTCCTGGTTGTGTCGTAAGAGTGATTGATTTTCGATGCTAAATTATCGATTTGCAATAATTAATTGTGCTTAAAGGCATCTGCAATGCCCTGCACAGCAGCTTTTCGGGCGTTCTCAGGAGATGGATAAGATCCGGGCTCATTCACCTGGCGGAACACAAGTGCCCCACAGTGCTTGCCATCGTCCTGACGTTAACGTAAAGATTGCCGTCAGGGCGCTGAACTCATAAAAGCGCCGAGCGGACCGCTGCGGAGCGCTTGATGACTCTAATAAAAACCACCGATCCCAAGTCTCACCCCCAGGCCCGGCTCGCCCGGGAGAAGCTGCATCTGGAGGGTCAGGTGCCCGATGGTGTGCTGCGTGCGGAGATCGATGCTTCGTGGCGTCGCAGCCTGAGCCACGGTGTGCATTTCAACGGCAAACACGAACTGAGCCTCGAATCGAGCGCCAGCCTCGATGTGCTGCTGGCGAGCAATCGACTGCTGATCGACGCAGCGATGCCGGCCATCGATTACCTCGCCGAGCGTCAGGGCAAGGAAGGTTTGATCATCCTCGCCAACTCCGATGCGACCATTCTTGCGGTCGAAGGACGTGCCGACCGACTCAAGGGCAGCGGCCTGCAAGACATCACCCTTGGCGCCTGTTGGAGCGAAGCGGCGCGCGGCACCAATGCTTTGGGTACCGCGTTGGTCGAGGCCCGGCCGACGCTGATCGATTGCGGCGAACATTACCTTGATCGCCTCAGCGATTTCTCCTGCACCTCAGTGCCGATCCATTGCCCGCAGGGTGACATTCTTGGCGTCCTTGACCTGACCCGTGAAGGCCCGCTCGGGCGCGTCCATGACAGCACCGCGTTGCTGAGCATGGCGGTCAGCCAGATCGAGAGCCGGGTATTCAACAACAGCTTCCCCGAGCAGATCGTCCTGGCATTTCACAGTCGTCGGCAGTATCTCGAATCGCCATGGCAGGGCTTGCTGGCGGTCAGTCTTGGCGGACAGATTCTCGCGGTCAGCGCGCAGGCCTGCCAATTGCTGCGGGCCGAGCGCTCGGCGCTGGTCGGGCGGCGTTGTGAAGAGTTTCTGGGTGTCGATGGCGTGCAATTGCTCAGTCGTTTGCAACAGGGCGGCGTCGGCAGTCTGCAAACCGCCAAAGGTGAGTTTTTCTACAAGACCCTGCGTGCCCCGGCGCGTTCGGTCAACCTCGGCGGGCCACCGCGCAGCGTGGCAAAAGCCGCTAAACCACAACCGGATCTCGAAGCGCTGGCCGGCAACAATGCCCGCTACGCCCGTGCCTTGCGCATGGCCCGTCAGGGCTTGGCCAACGAGTTGCCAGTGTTGCTGCTCGGTGAAACCGGCACGGGTAAAGAAGTCATCGCCCGCGCCCTGCACATGGCTGGTAGCCGTTGCGACAAACCCTTTGTCGCGGTGAACTGTGCGGCGATTCCCGAAGGCCTGATCGAGTCGGAACTGTTCGGCTACCGTGAGGGCGCGTTTACCGGTTCGCGCCGTGGCGGCATGATCGGCCGCCTCCAGCAGGCTCACGGCGGCACGCTGTTCCTCGACGAAATCGGCGACATGCCGCTGGCTTTGCAGGCGCGTTTATTGCGGGTGTTGCAGGATCGCAAAGTCGCGCCGCTCGGTGCTGGCGAAGAGCAGGACATCGATGTCGCGCTGATCTGCGCCACGCACCGTGACCTGAAAATACGGGTTGCTGACAAACAGTTTCGCGAAGACCTGTTCTATCGCGTCAACGGTATCAGTGTGATGCTCCCGGCCCTGCGTGAGCGTGAGGATTTCGCCGCGCTGGTCGCAAGACTGTTAAGCAAACTCGACGCACCGAACGTGATGCTGCACGACGACCTCGACCGCCTGCTCGGCGCGTATCACTGGCCGGGCAACATCCGCCAACTGGAAATGGTCTTGCGTACCGCGCTGGCCATGCGTGAACCGGGCGAGACACTGCTGACACTCGATCACCTGCCTGACAGCATGCTCGACGAACTCGCTGCCAGCGAAAAACCCCAGCCCGGCAGTATTCGCGAGAACGAACTGGAGATGATCCGCCAGTCTCTCGACAGCCATCAGGGCAACGTCTCGGCCGCCGCCGAGGCACTCGGCATCAGCCGCGCGACCCTGTATCGCAAACTCAAACAGTTGCGCGTCTGATGCAGCGCCTGATTGTTCGGCTGATCGACAGTCGCGACCCCGCCGCACTGCAAGCGGCGTTGCGCTGGCTGTACGGTTTCGTTCGCCCGCAGCGCTTGGCGATTGCCGGGTTGCTCGGGCTGTCGGTGTGCGCCTCGTTGCTGGTATTGGTGCAGCCATGGCTGGTCAAACTGCTGATCGATGATGGTCTGCTGGCGCGCAATTTTCCGATGCTGGTGACGATCGCTGTGTTGATGATCATCGCCGGATTACTCGGTACGGCATTGTCGGGGATCAATCGTTATCTGCACACACGGCTGTCCGGGAGGATTCTGTTTGCCCTGCGCGATGACCTTTATCGGCATCTGCAAACCCTGTCGCCAAGCTTCTACGGGCAGCGGCGCATCGGCGATCTGATGTCGCGGCTTGATGGTGATGTCGCGGAGATTCAGCGCTTTGCCGTGGACTCATTGTTCTCGGCAGTATCGAGTGTGATCGGGCTGGTGGCGGCAATCGCCATGCTGTTCACGCTGTCATGGAAGCTCTCGCTGCTGGCGCTGGTGCTGATCCCACTCGACGTGCTGTGGCTGCGCTGGATGCGGCGCAAGGTCGAGCGCGATGTACGCCAGTTGCGCGAACGTTCGGCGGACATGTCGTCGTTCATGGTCGAGACGCTGCCGGTGATGAAATTCATCCAGTCGGCCGGTCAGCAACAGCGTGAGGCACGGCGTCTGGAGAACCTGGGGCAGGGCTACATGAATCAGTTGCTGCGCCTGCAAGTCACCGAGTTTTTCACTCAGGCAGTGCCGGGTACATTGACCTCGCTGTCCCGTGCCTGTGCGTTTTTGATCGGCGGTTATTGGGTGGTACAGGGCGCTTGGCAATTGGGCGCGTTGATCGCGTTTTCCACCTATCTGGGCATGGCGGTTGGGCCGGTGCAGAGTTTGTTGGGATTGTATGTCGCCATTCAACGGATGACCGTCAGCCTGGGTCGAGTGATGGAGTTGCGTGGCGAAGAGCCGACGGTGCGCTCGCCGGTTTCGCCGCAGCCAGTGCCGGTCTCGGGCGAGTTGCGTTTCGACAATGTGCATTTCAGTCATCCGGGCCGGCCGAGCACGTTGCGCGGTATCGAAGCGACGATTCCCTACGGTTTGAAAGTGGCGTTGAGCGGCGGCTCGGGGGTTGGCAAATCGACCCTGATCGACCTGCTGCAACGACATCACGACCCACAGTCGGGGCGGGTGCTGCTCGGCGAAGTGGATCTGCGCGAACTGGATCTGTTCGAACTGCGTCGACGCATCGCCGTGGTCAGCCAGGACATCGTGCTGTTTCGCGGCAGTCTCGCGGATAACCTTGCTTACGCGGTGCCGGATGCCAGTCGTGAAGCCGTCGCTGAAGTCGCGCGGTTGGCGCAACTCGACAGCTTGATTGCGTCGCTGCCCGAAGGTCTCGACAGCCCGTTGGGCGAGCGTGGCCAGCAGTTGTCCGGCGGGCAGAAGCAACGCATCGCCATTGCCCGAGCCTTGTTGCAGGATCCGTTGATTCTGGTGCTCGACGAAGCCACCTCGGCCGTCGATGAAACCACCGAGCGGGAAGTGATCGAGGCCATCGACCGCTTGTTTGCCGGGCGTACGCGCATCCTCATCAGCCACCGACCGTCGACGCTGGCGGACGCCGATCTGCGCTTTGAATTGCTTGACGGCGTATTGACCTCGAAAACGGTGCTGCATGAAGCCTGAGTTACGTATCGGTGTGGTCGACAGCGGCCACTCGGCGGCGCAGCGCGTACAGGTGATCGTCGGGCGGCGTTTTTCGTTGCTTGAGGACGGCTTGGCCGAGAGTGATCTGCGTGACGATCCGCTGGGCCATGGCAGCGCGGTGATCGAAGCGATCAGCCATCGTGCGCCGGGCGCGCAGATTTGCGTGGCGCAGGTGTTTGATCAACGCGGCGTGACCAGCGCGTTGCAGATCGCCACGGCGATCGACTGGCTGGTCACGCAGGGCGTTCGGCTGATCAATCTGAGCCTCGGCCTGCGTCAGGATCGCAGCCTGTTGCGCGAAGCCTGTGCGGCGGCTGTGGCACGCGGCGTGATGCTCTGCGCATCCAGCCCGGCACAGGGCGCGGCGGTATTTCCGGCGAGCTATCCGCAGGTGCTGCGGGTGACCGGCGATGCGCGTTGTACCGACGAACAATGGTCATGGCTCGACAGTGCGCAGGCGGATTTCGCGGCGTGTGTGCATGGCACTTATCCGGGGCAGTCGGGGGCCAGTCTCGGGTGTGCGGCGTTGAGCGGGCACATCGCCGGGTTGCTACTGGCGCAGCCTGGCGCGAGCAATGCCGAGGTCGTCGAGTGGCTGAAGCAAAACGCTCGCTATCGTGGGCCTGAGCGGCGACTCGGGCCATGACTGCCCTGGTGATTCTCGGCGCCGGCCCGGCGGGGGCGGCCGTTGCTTTAGGGCTGCGACGATTGGGCTACGAGGTGATGTTGGTCAGCGAATGGCGACGTTTCGCGGCGCTGGAAGGTGTGTCGCAACGTGTGCTGGAGGCACTGAGCGGTGCCGGCTTGCATCACGCGTTGGCGGAGGCGACCTTGCCCTCGCAGCGACAGGTGAACTGGAACGGCCAACAGCACGCGCAAAACATCGAATATTTATTGGATCGGCCAACCTTTGATCGCGGTTTGCGTGAAGCTTTGCGCGGGGCCGGCGTTGAGCTGATCGAAGGGCGAGTGCTGAGTGTGCAACCTTCGGTCAATGGGCACCGGATCCAACTGGACGGTGGCGCGACGCTGCACGCGGACTTTCTGGTGGAGGCGCGCGGACGCCAGGCGCCGGCGCTCGGCAAAGGCCTGCGCGGGCCGGAGACGGTCAGTCTGCTCAATCGCTGGCAAGGAGCGCCGGGTACCACCGCCAGCGCCGTGGAGAGTCTCGAGGACGGCTGGGCGTGGATGGCGCGCCGGGCCGACGGGCAGTGTTATTGGCAATGGACGGTGGACGTGGCCAGCGCCGGATTACCGGGTAAGGCGCACCTGCTCGATTATTGTCGCCAACGCCGAGAGGCCTCGGATGTCGCCCAGGCGTTTTTCGGCGATACAGCGCAAGCCGATCTGCAACTGCACGCGCGCAGCAGTACCGCGATTCTTTCTCCACAGCTATGCGGTGAACGCTGGATTCGTGTCGGCGATGCGGCAATGGCGGTGGACCCACTGTCGGGCAACGGGATTTTCCAGTCGTTGTCTTCGGCGTTGCAGGCGCCAGTGGTGATCAACACGCTACTGCGCAAACCTGAGCGGGCGGCGTTGGCGCAACGCTTTCATCAGCAGCGAGTGGAGCAGTTGTTCTGGCGTTTCGCGCGGATCGGCCGCGACTTTTATGCCGATGAACAGCGCTGGCATGAACGGCCGTTTTGGCAGGCGCGGCGACAGTGGCCGGATAATCAGGTGGCGCATGCCGAGGCGGATTTTGCAGCGTTGCGGATTGCGCGGATGCCGGTGTTGCGGGATGGTTTTGTCGATGAAGCCGAGGTGGTGATTACAACGGATCAGCCGTTGGGGGTTTGGCATGTGCAGGGGGTTGAGCTGGCGCCGTTGGTGAGGCGGTTGCAAGCCGAGCCGGCGGAGCAGGTGTTGGCGGGATTGAATGAAGCGCAGGGCAGGGTGATCAGGGCATGGTTGTTGAGTCAGGGATATTCGCCTTGACTCGGCTGGCCTCTTCGCGAGCAAGCTCAGCGCCTACAAAAACGGGGATCTGTAGGCGCCGAGCTTGCTTACGAAAGCGGACTTGAGGGTGAGGCAATCACAACTTGATCAACACCGACTTCAATTCAGTGTAATGCTCGATCGCCGCATAGCCCATCTCGCGCCCGACCCCGGACATCTTGTACCCGCCAAATGGCAGCGCCGGATCCAGCGCACTGTGGCAGTTGACCCACACCGATCCTGACTTGATGCGCGGGATCATCCGGTGCACCGCCGCCAGATCATTCGACCAGATGCTCGCGCCCAAGCCATACGGGCTGTCATTGGCCATGCGCAACGCATCGGCTTCATTATCGAATGGAATCGCCACCAGCACCGGGCCGAAAATCTCTTCCTGGACCAACGAGTGCTTCTGATCGACATCGACAATCACTGTCGGTTTGACGAAAAACCCCGGCCCGAACTGCTCGCCGCCACAGGCAATGGTCGCGCCACTTTCGCGGCCCATTTCGATGTAGTTGTACACACGCTCCTGCTGGCGCGCGGAGATCAGCGGGCCCATGTCCACGCTCGGATCAAGACCGTTACCCAGTTTCATGGCGTTGGCGATGTCGCTGATATCGGCGACGACGTTATCGAAGTGTTTGCGCTGCACATACAGCCTGGAGCCTGCGCAGCAGACCTGGCCCTGATTGAAGAAGATCGCACTGGCCGCGCCGGCCGCCGCGGTTTTCAGATCGGCGTCGGCCATGACAATGGTCGGCGATTTGCCGCCCAGCTCCAGGGTCACGCGGGTCATCGAGTCCATGGCGATCTTGCCGATTTGTTTGCCGACGGCCGTGGAGCCGGTGAAGGTCAGCTTGTCGACCAATGGGTTATGCGTCAGCGCCGAACCGGCGGTGATTCCCGTGCCAGTGACCACGTTGAACACGCCTTCCGGATAACCTGCCTCCAGCACCAGCTCCGCGAGTCTCAGTGCGGTCAGTGGTGTTTCATCGGCGGGTTTGAGGACTACCGTGCAACCGGTGGCCAGCGCCGGGCCGAGTTTCCAGCACGCCAATAGCAACGGGAAGTTCCAGGCGACGATGGCGCCGACCACACCGACTGCCTCACGGCGGATGAAACTGTGAAACTCATCCCCCGGCATCAACGGCAGTGACACCTCGACGCTGGAGCCCTCGATCTTGGTCGCCCAGCCAGCCATGTAACGCAGAAAGTCGATGGCCAATTGCACGTCCATCACCTGTGCCACCGCAGCACTTTTGCCGTTGTTCAGGCATTCCAGCTGTGCCAGTTGTTCGGCATCGCGCTGCATCAGCTCGGCGAGTTTCCATAACAGGTTCTGCCGCTCACGCGGACGTGTGCGACTCCAAGCGGAATCGTCGAACGCCTGACGTGCGGCGAGTACGGCACGGTCGACGTCATCCGGCGTGGCCCGCGGTACCACGCACAACACTTCACCGGTGGCGGGGTTGTGCAACGGCATGGTCTGGCCGTCGGCGGCCTCGACCCAATCGCCGCCGATCAACATGCGCGGCGGGCGCTGGATGAAAGCCGAGGTGGCAGGAAGCAGATACGGGAGGGACATGGCGAAGCCTCTTGTTGTTCGTTGTCGTAAAGAGGGCTTTCGCAATGGCTGTGCCAAATCCGCCAACGCGTCACGCAAGCCTTTGAAGTTGGGCATGTGCGGTGAATGACAGAGCGAGCGAAGTGGTGAATTTGTCTCAAAAAGCGACAGGCCATGAGATGCAAGATACGGATCGGACCAGGCCCGGCAGGCTCCGGACAAACAGTGGCCGAACTGCTGTAGGAAGGGTCGCTGATCTGCCGGTTTAGGGTGTCTGGTGTATTCAAAGGGTTCGGGCTAAGTTCGTTATCCAGCGGCGTATCGAGGGTTGATGCGCAGTCATTCGGCACCGAGGGCTGATGGATTTATCGCAGCCGTTTTTCAGTTTTCCTGCCATGGAATCGGCAGATTCAATTCTTCACAAGGATGTCGATGAACAACAACAGCATTCGATGGACAAGCAATTTCATGATGGGCATTGGTACTGGATTCATGGTGACGGGGGCTGCTTCGCTGGTAATTGGCCAGTGGAGCGATGCTCATACGATCCGAACAAGTGCAGCGATGGCTGTCAGCAGTTTTTTCATACTTTTTGCTTCTTTTGGCATGGCTCTGCTGGAGGATAAATCATGATCATACTGATCATTACCCTGTGGTCGCTCAGCATGATTTTGCTTGCCGCGTTTGCGCTTTGGTGGGGGAACCGGGTCGAAGCCATCAAGCGTAAGTCCAGGGAGTCAGCAGCCAAAGAGCGCCCTCGAGGGACGTGCCCGATGTGCTGCGAATCTTGCGGGCGATATCAGGTTCACCCGGACAACTCTGTTCGCTGACTCACCATCCCCACTGCGCAACAACTATGCTTGTCTCACTCTGCAACAGGTGTCGCGAAATTGGACGCCGGTCGACCTCCGCTGTCTCTGAAACTCAGTGCTCTTCACGTAAATGCTTGATTGAAAAGCTTATCCGCAAGCTGGCACGCTCCGTGTATTGCTCATCGCAGACGTTTCTCTTGCCTCCGTTCGCGGCCCGCCGCCGACGGCAGAAACCATAAAAACGATAAGCGACAACAATAAGAAAGCACCGTGCGAGGTTCGACGTTGATGAAGAGAAGACTCCGATCAGGCATGAGCGCCAGCCTGCTGGCCGTGGCCGCTTGCGTGGCCCTGCATTCGCCTTACAGCCTGGCAGCCCGCGATGCCCAGACCATCCTCAAGGAAACCTGTCAGGGCTGTCACACCCCTGAAGCCGATAACGCCTTGAGCCGCATCAGCCACCAGCGCAAGACTCCGGAAGGCTGGCTGATGAGCATTGCGCGGATGCAGACCATGCACGGTCTGCAGATCAGCGATGACGACCGCCGTACTTTGGTCAAGTACCTGGCGGACACCCAAGGCCTGGCGCCAAGTGAAACCGATGGCGTGCGCTATGCGCTCGAACGGCGGCTGAACACGGTCGAGCAGTTCGACGAGAAAACCAGCCAGATGTGCGGCCGCTGCCACTCCGGTGCGCGGGTGGCGCTACAGCGGCGTCCGGCGCAGGAATGGGAGCGTTTGGTCAACTTCCACCTCGGCCAATGGCCGTCGCTGGAGTATCAGGCGCTGGCGCGCGATCGTGATTGGTTTGATATCGCTCGCAAAGACATGGTGCCGCTGCTGGCCAAGCGCTATCCGCTAGACAACCCGGCGTGGCAGCAATGGCTGAAAACCGCGCCGAAAGCTGAAGCGCTGGTCGGTGACTGGAGCTTCAGCGGCCACCTCCCAGGCAAAGGTGAACTTGCTGGCGTGATGAGCGTGAGCGCCGACGGCAACGACACCTTCAAGGTCAGCGTCAAAGGCCAGTACGCCGACGGCAGTGCATTCAATGGCAACGGCAGCGCGATCCTCTACAGCGGCTACGAATGGCGCGGCAACGTCAATGTTGATGGCGTGACGATGCGCCAGGTGTTCGCTGCGCAAGGCAACGCTATGCAGGGACGCATGTTCGACGCTGAACACGATGAGCGGGGTCTTGATTTCGTCGCTGCCAGGCAAGGCTCGCAGCGTTTGCTCGCGGTGCAGCCGGGTTATGTGAAGGCCGGCAGTGAGACCGAAATCACCCTGATCGGCAGCGGGCTCAGCGGTAAGCCGAACTTCGGCAAAGGTGTGGAAATCGTCGAAGTGATCGAACAGAACGCCGAGCGCATCAAGGTCAAAGTCAAAGCCACCGCCAATGCCCAGCCGGGGCTGCGCGCCGTCAGCGTGGGCGCGCTGAAAGGTCCGAGCCTGTCGGTGTATAGCAAGATTGCCGCGGTGAAAGTGGTGCCGGAATTTTCGGTCGCGCGGATTGGCGAGGGCGGTGGTTCGACGCCGAAGGTGCAGGGACGTTTCGACGCCGTAGCTTGGGGCAAGGGCGCCGACGGCAAGCCGTATCGCATCGGTGTGTTCCCGGCGCAGTGGAAGGTCGAAGCCTTCGACGACCGCGCCAAAGAGGACGAGGACGTCAAGTTCGCCGGCACCATGCAGACCGACGCGGGCGTGTTCACGCCGGGCGATGCCGGGCCGAATCCGACGCGCAAGATGTCCACTAACAATGCCGGCAATCTCAAGGTGATCGCCGCCGTCGACGACGCAGGGCAAGCCCTGACCGGTGAGGGCCACCTGATCGTCACCGTGCAACGCTGGAACAATCCACCCATTCCTTGAGTTGTCCTGAGCTGCATCGCTTCAGACACTTTTCGGAATGACCGCAAGCCCCGCCAAGCGGGGCCTGCACAGGAGGTTTGCAATGGGCGCTATCTTGAATCTGGTCGAACGCAATCTGCACGAAGTGCACGTCGATGCCGACCGCATGCTGTTTCATATCCCGAGCAGTTCGCTGTTCGCCAGCGACGAGCTGACCGGCACCATCATCGATACGTTGCGCGGCCCCGGCTGCTCCTCGGAAGACCTGATCGAACGCCTTGCGGCACGCTTCAACGGCGAAGAAATCAACGAAACCCTGCGCGAGTTGATCTCGCTGGAACTGGTCAGCGACGGTTCGCCGCTGACCCCGGACATCGCGGTCAAACGCGTCGAACGCACCGCGATCAACACCGTGGTGCTCAACGTCAACACCGGCTGCAACCTGAGCTGCACATATTGCTACAAGGAAGATCTCGACAAGCCATCCGCCGGCAAGAAGATGGACGTCGAAACCGCGATTGCGTCAGTGGAAATGCTCCTGCGTGAATCGCCGGATGAAGAGCGTTTCACCGTGGTGTTTTTCGGCGGCGAGCCGCTGAGTAACCGCAAGCTGATCGAGTACATGGTCGATTACTGCGAAAAGCGATTTGCCGAGGCCGGCAAGTTCGTCGAATTCGTGATGACCACCAATGCCACGTTGCTGACCGAAGACACCGTCGACTACCTGAATGCTCACCGCTTCGGGCTGTCGGTGAGTATCGACGGGCCGAAAACCGTGCACGACCGCAACCGCATCACCGTGGGTGGGCAGGGCACGTATGACGTGGTGCGGCGCAAGGCCGAGATGCTGCTGTCGCGCTACAACAGCCGCCCGGTCGGTGCGCGCGTGACCCTGACCACCGGCGTCACCGACGTCGAAACCATCTGGGATCACCTGTTCAATGAACTGGGTTTTGCCGAGGTCGGTTTTGCCCCGGTAACGTCAGGCGATATCAGCAGTTTCAACCTCAGCAGTGAGGAACTGATCGAAGTCTTTGCCAGCATGAAGCGCCTCGGTCGACGTTATCTGGAAGCGGCGCTGGAGCACCGCAACATCGGTTTCTCCAACCTGCACCAGTTGATCACCGACATCCACGAGGGCCATAAAAAAGCCCTGCCGTGTGGCGCCGGGTTGAAGATGCTGGCGGTCGATCACAAGGGCGAACTCAACCTGTGCCACCGCTTCACCGGCTCAACGTTGCCGACCTTCGGTAACGTCCACAGCGGTGTGAAGCAAGTCGAATTGAACGACTTTCTGTCGCAGCGTCTGGATCGCACCAACACCGGTTGTGAGGATTGTCAGATCCGCAACCTGTGCTCCGGTGGCTGCTACCACGAGAGCTACGCGCGCTACGGCGACCCGACCCACCCGACCTATCACTACTGCGAACTGATGCGTGACTGGGTCGACTTCGGCATCGAGGTCTACACCCGGATCATGGCCAATAACCCTGCGTTTATCAGCAGCTACATCACTCCGCGCAAGGCTCACTGATATGAAACATCTCAAGGCAATCAATAACAAAGCGTTGAAGCTCGATCAGGCCGCGGAGGAAAACCGCATCGAAGAAGTGGTGGCGATGAGTTCGGTGGCGGGCTGCGCCTCGACCACCGACCCGGGCTGGGAAATCGATGCGTTCGGCGGCGTGTCGTCGTTGTGCCAGCCGATGGAAGCTGACCTCTACGGCTGCTCCGACCCGTGCTGGTGGCCGGCGCAGGTGCCGGACATGATGAGCACCTACCCGGACTGGAACAAGGATGCCCAAGCGTCCAACGACAACTGGCGCAACCTGGGCACGGTCTTCCCGAAAGACAAATGATGCCTTTAAGAAAACCGCGTACAAGAAAAAGGATTCCAGCATGCACAGCATCAAAGCCTGCGGCCTGGCCGCAATCGCGGTTCTGAGCGCCTGTTCGCTCTCGGTTCTGGCCGATGAAAACACCGCGCTGAAAGACGGTCACGAGTACATGGTGACCACCAATTACCCGAACAACCTGCACGTCCTCGATCTGGCCACCGACAGCCTGTACAAGACCTGCAAGATGCCCGACGCCTTCGGCCCCGGCACCGTGCAATTGTCACCGGATCGCAAGACCGCGTATGTGCTGAACAATCATTACGCCGACGTTTATGGGGTCGAACTCGATAGCTGCAAACAAGTGTTCCACGCCAGCATCACCCAGCAACCCGGCGAGAAGGCGCGCTCGATGTTTGCCTTCACCGTCAGCCATGACGGCAAAGAGCTGTACACCATTGCCAACCCGACGCAGATGCTTAATGACCGTTACGAGGTGAAACAGCCGCGCCTGGATGTCTACGCCACCGATGCCGGCATGAACGCCAAACCCGTGCGCAGTTTTCCGGCGCCACGGCAATTGACCATCATGCAAAGCGGCGATGACGGCACGCTCTACGTCGCGGGCGCCGACGTCTACAAAGTTGATGTGAAGAGTGGCAAGTTCGACGTGCTGATCCCCAGCCGCCACTGGAAACGGGCGAACTACAGCGCGCCAGACGTGCTGTATGTGTGGAACCAGCAGACTTACCGCCATGATTTTTCACTGCTCTACACCGCAGCGAAATTCAAGGACAAGCAGCAGGACCCGGCGACCGCCGAGTATCTGTATGGCCTGTTCAGTATCGACCTGAAAACCGGCAAGACCGAAACCACTGACTTCGGCCCGTTGACCGAAATCTACTTCAGCGGCATGCGTTCGCCGAAGGATCCGAACCTGATGTTCGGGGTACTCAACCGCCTGGCCAAGTACGACATCAAGCAGAAGAAGCTGATTCAGGCGGCGACGCTGGAGCATTCCTACTATTGCATTTCGTTCAACAAGGACGGCAGCAAGATCTACCTGGCCGGGACGTTTAATGACGTGGCGATTTTTGATGCCGAGACGATGAAGCAGACCGGCAGTATCAAGTTGCCTGGGGGGGATATGGCGATTACCACGGCGCAGATTTTTGTCCGGTAATTTGCGGCGGCTGTTCTGACGCCTTCGCGAGCGAGCTCGGCTCCTACAAAGAAGGAGCCGAGCTTACTCGCGAAGAGGCCCCTCAAAACCGCCGAAAAATCAGGCTCCGGGTACCGGGCAACTCATGTCACCTTCCTCACACTTCAAATACTCTTTCAGCGCCTCGACCCGCACTTTGGTCACCCCCGTCAGGCAATTGGCGTAAATCAACGGATAAACACTCCCGCCCGTGACCCCGGACGCCGAAAACTTGCACTCGGCATCGCGAAACCCGACCCACGCCCGCTGCGCACTGACCAGCAGCTTCTTGGCGTCCGGGTTGTCCTTCAACCGCCCGGTGATCTGCTGATACACCGAGTTCAACTCGTTGTCGGCGGCTTTGTAATCCTGCCCGGCGCACTGGTTCATCGTCGCTTGGTCGCTGGCGTTGGCACAGTCGACGGCGGCGTGGGCGAAGGAGGCGAATAGAAAGGGTGTCAGGGCCAGCAGCAGGCGCGGGGACATGGGCATCTCTCTGTGTCGAATGTAGGTGCCAAGCAGTGTAGCGCTTGTGTCGCCTCTATTCAGGTACTCGCAGTCTGGAGGCTGTCAGAAGACGATCTGCGGTCGCTGCAATTTCTTCGCCTTCATGGAGCATTTCCAGCCAGTTGGCGGGAATCGCCCGTACGCCGTAATAGGCACCGGCCAACTGGCCGACGATGGCGGCCGTGGTATCGGCATCATCTCCGAGGTTGGCGGCCTGCAGAATCGCTGCGGCGAAGCTGTCAGTGTGATGGAAACACCATAGCGCGGCTTCCAGGGATTCAACGCTGTAACCGCTGCCACGGATTTCGCGGATCGATTTTCCGAGGTAATCACCACGTGCAATCGCCGCGACTTCCGGTTGCCTGAAGGAGGCGGGTGGCAGCGTGCGCAGTTCGCTTTTGGCAGCGCCCAGCAGAGCCTTGCCGATCAGCTCGGCGAACAGTTGGCAGCACTCGATGGCGGCAGGGGCGGCGTGGGTTGTTCGCGAGCTGTCGGCGGCGAACTTTCGGATCTGCCGGGCATCCGGAAAGTAAAACAACACCACCGGAACCAGGCGCATCAGCGAACCGTTGCCAGCGGTATACGGGTCGGTCGATCCGGCAAAGGGTTCAGCGGTCTGCTGGTACTTCGCCAATGCCTGACTGACCGTCGTGCCGATATCGAAACACTCGCCGGTCGAGCTCAGATAACCCCATTGCCACCAGTTCAGGTAACGCCCCATCTGATCAACGGCGTTGAAGGCGTTTTTTGTCAGCAGGCTTTCCGCCAGGCACAGCGCCATGGAAGTGTCATCCGTCCATTGCCCCGGTTTCAGGTGGAAAGGGCCACCACCGACCATATCGGTCAACGGTTGGAATGAACCGCGTGGTTTGAACTCAACCGTAGTACCCACTGCGTCGCCGCAAGCCAGACCGAGCAGGGCACCGCGATAACGTTCGGGAAGGGATGGCTGCATGATTCGTCCTTGTCTGATTCTATTTCGCGGGCAAAGGTAACAGTTTCATTGCCTGGGTGACGCTTGAAACTGCCGGGGCAGCGCTCGGTAAATGCCGCCGGATGTTTCCTTTCAGATGAATGGCTGCACCGGTTTGATACAACTTCACATTGGACATGTGGTCATACAGGCCTAGTGTTCAAAACAGGAGGTGACGTATGAAACCAGTACCCAATAGTTTCGAACGCAAAATCATGCTCAAGGCACCGCGCTCACATGTCTGGCGCGCATTGGTCGATGCCGAGGCGTTTGGCCAGTGGTTTGGTGTGGCGCTGGAGGGGCGGCGCTTTATTGCCGGTGAATGGACGCAGGGGCAGGTCACGTATCCCGGTTATGAACACGTGTTGTGGAATGTGCTGATCGAGCGGGTGGAGCCGCAGCAGTTGTTCTCGTTTCGGTGGCATCCATATGCGGTCGATCCGAAGATCGACTATTCCCAGGAGCCGACGACGCTGGTCAGGTTTGAACTGACGGATTACGACAGCGGCACGTTGCTCAAAGTCTCTGAATCGGGCTTCGCGCATATCCCCGACATCCGCCAGAAAGCGGCGTATTACATGGACAGTCGTGGTTGGGAGGAACAGTTGAGCCGGCTCGAACAGTTTCTTGCCGAAAGCGCCAAGGCTCGCGAGCGTGACGGTGGCTGATATTTTCCAACCGTGACTGAAACGCGGGGCGCTCATCCCGGACGGCGCGCCAATCACTACCCCCGGCAGCCGTTTGTTGCCGGTGCGTTCGGGTTCGATCGCCGGAGGATGCTGCAATGGGTGTTGGCGTTTGCCGGCCTGTCCGCTGCGTCGTTCCTGGAGGATGACGCGCTGGAGCACGCCTCAGGGCAGTTGAAAGTCGCGAAAATCGCCGCGCCCATGCTCGATGCCTGACATGCCTAGGGGTTTTCGGAAGGGCTGCTATGGCGAATGTCCTACACGCGATGGTAGCTATGTCGACTATTACCGATTGGATCCCGTGGGTAATCTACACACATCAACTGAGACACAGGGAGTGTTTCAGGATCAAGGATGATCGACCATTGCAAGGATCGCTGCCGACAGGGAGTCGATAATGGTCTTGGGAAAAACCCGCTTCGGCGGGTTTTTTTTCGTCCCCGGAAAACCACGGAAGAACTTGTGGCGAGGGGATTTATCCCCGTTGGCCTGCGCAGCAGGCCCGTTCTTTAAGGGGAAAACAGGGTCGCTGCGCAGCCCAACGGGGATAAATCCCCTTCACCACAGGGGATCCAGGCGTTATGAGGCGATCAACTGGCGCAGGACATAATGCAGAATCCCGCCCGACTTGAAGTACTCGACCTCGTTCAGCGTATCGATCCGGCACAACACCTCGATTTTCTCCTGACGTCCGTCTTCACGGGTGATCACCAGCGGCAGGTTCATTCGCGGCGTCAACTCGACCCCGGTCAGCCCCTGAATCTCGAAGGTTTCCTTGCCGGTCAGGTTGAGGCTCTTGCGGTTCTGATCGAGTTTGAACTGCAACGGCAACACGCCCATGCCCACCAGGTTGGAACGGTGGATCCGCTCGAAACTCTCAGCGATCACCGCTTTGACACCGAGCAGATTGGTGCCCTTGGCCGCCCAGTCGCGGCTGGAACCGGTGCCGTATTCTTGCCCGGCAATCACCACCAGCGGCGTGCCCGAGGCCTGATATTTCATGGCCGCGTCGTAGATCGCCAGTTTCTCGCCGGTCGGAATGTAGATCGTGTTGCCACCTTCTTCACCACCGAGCATTTCGTTACGAATACGGATATTGGCAAAGGTGCCGCGCATCATTACTTCGTGGTTGCCGCGACGTGAGCCGTAAGAGTTGAAGTCCCGTGGTTCCACGCCTTTTTCGCGCAAATAATGCCCGGCCGGGCTGTCAGCCTTGATGTTGCCGGCAGGGGAGATGTGGTCGGTGGTCACCGAGTCGCCGAGCAGGGCCAGCACCCGCGCACCTTTGACATCCTTTATCTCTGTCAACGGGCCGGAGATGTCATCGAAAAACGGTGGATGCTGGATGTAAGTCGAATCGTCTTGCCACACATAAGTCGCCGCTTGTGGCACTTCGATGGCTTGCCACTGTTCATCACCGGCAAACACTTCGGCATATTCCTTGTGGAACATCGCCGTGCTGACCTGGCTGACGGCGTCAGCGATTTCCTTGCTGCTCGGCCAGATGTCGCGCAAGTACACCGGATTGCCCTGTTGATCATTACCCAGCGGTTCACTGCTGATGTCAGTGCGCACGCTACCGGCTAGCGCATAAGCCACCACCAGCGGTGGCGAGGCCAACCAGTTGGTTTTCACCAGCGGATGCACACGCCCTTCAAAGTTGCGGTTGCCGGACAGTACCGACGCGACGGTGAGGTCGGCTTTCTGGATGGCTTTTTCGATCGGCTCCGGCAACGGCCCGGAGTTGCCGATACAGGTGGTGCAGCCGTAGCCCACCAGTGAAAAACCGAGCTGGTCGAGGTATTGCGTCAACCCCGCAGCCTTGTAGTAATCGGTGACCACTTTTGAGCCTGGCGCCAGCGAACTCTTCACCCACGGTTTGCGGGTCAGGCCTTTTTCCACAGCCTTTTTCGCCAGCAGCCCGGCGGCCATCATTACGCTCGGGTTGGAGGTGTTAGTGCACGAGGTGATCGCTGCAATGACCACCGCGCCGTTTTTCAGGCGATAAGTGTGGCCTTCGTATTCGTAATCGGTTTCGCCGACCAGATCGGCATTGCCCACGGCGACGCCACCGCCGCCCTCACTTTCAAGGCGTCCTTCTTCCTTGCTGGTCGGTTTGAATTGCAGATCGATGAAGTCGCTGAAAGCTTGCGGCACATTTGGCAGTGAGACACGATCCTGCGGACGCTTCGGCCCGGCGAGACTGGCTTCGACGCTGCCCATGTCCAGCGCCAGGCTATCGGTGAACACCGGTTCCTGACCGGGTAGACGCCACAGACCCTGGGCCTTGGTGTACGCCTCGACCAGTTTCACCACTTCCGCCGGCCGACCGGACAAGCGCAGGTATTCCAGGGTCACGTCGTCGACCGGGAAAAAACCGCACGTCGCGCCGTATTCCGGGGCCATGTTGGCGATGGTTGCGCGGTCTGCCAGCGGCAGATCAGCAAGGCCGTCACCGTAGAATTCGACGAATTTACCGACCACGCCTTTTTTGCGCAGCATTTGCGTGACCGTCAGCACCAGGTCGGTGGCGGTAATGCCTTCTTTAAGTTTGCCGGTGAGCTTGAAGCCGATCACTTCCGGAATCAGCATCGACACCGGTTGCCCGAGCATCGCCGCTTCCGCCTCGATCCCGCCGACGCCCCAGCCGAGTACGCCGAGGCCGTTGATCATGGTGGTGTGCGAGTCGGTGCCGACGAGGGTGTCGGGGAAGGCATAAGTGCGGCCGTCTTCCTCCTTGGTCCACACGGTGCGGCCGAGGTATTCGAGGTTGACCTGGTGGCAGATGCCGGTGCCCGGCGGCACCACGCTGAAGTTGTCGAAAGCACTTTGGCCCCAGCGCAGAAAGGCGTAACGCTCGCCATTGCGCTGCATCTCGATGTCAACGTTCTGCTCGAACGCACTCGGGCTGGCGAATTTGTCGACCATCACCGAGTGGTCGATCACCAGATCAACCGGCGACAGTGGATTGATGCGCTGTGGATCACCGCCGGCCTTGGCCATGGCCGCGCGCATGGCGGCGAGGTCGACCACGGCGGGTACGCCGGTAAAGTCTTGCATCAAGACGCGGGCCGGGCGGTACTGGATTTCCCGATCGGAGCGATGCTCCTTGAGCCAGGCCGCAATGGCCCTGAGGTCGGCGCCGGTGACAGTTTTTTCATCTTCCCAGCGCAGCAGGTTTTCCAGCAAAACTTTCAGCGACATTGGCAGTTTGTCGATGTTGCCAAGGGACTTCGCGGCATCCGGCAAGCTGAAATAGTGGTAGGTCTTGTCGTCGATTTTTAGCGTTTTAAGGGTTTTCAGACTATCGAGGGACGGCATTACGATCACTCCTTTGAATCCGCACGGCTACGGATTGAGGGGACGAATAGAGCTTTAAACCTAGCCCTGTTTTAGGTAGCTGGCTAATAACTGGACTCTATGGGCAAGTCCAAGGTTCCGACATCGGCTATCATGCGCCGGTTTTCGTGACAGGTTTTGCTGCAACGCAAGGCTTGAGCATCGCGCAGGGGCCGAATGTCCGCCCTCTGCCCAGGAGTAAGAATGAACACCCTATTCATGCATTGCCGGCCAGGTTTCGAAGGCGAAGTCTGTTCGGAGATTTCCGACCTCGCCGCTCAACTCAACGTGGCCGGCTACGCCAAGGCCAAAGCAGCCACCGCTTGCGCCGAGTTTGTCTGCACCGAAGAAGATGGCGCCGAGCGCCTGATGCGCGGTCAGCGTTTCGCCGAGCTGATCTTCCCGCGCCAATGGGCGCGCGGAGTGTTTATCGATCTGCCGGAAACCGACCGTATCAGCGTGATCCTCGCGCACATGGCCGAATTTCCGCTGTGCGGCAGTCTGTGGCTGGAAGTCGTTGACACCAACGACGGCAAGGAACTGTCGAACTTCTGCAAGAAATTCGAAGGCCCGCTGCGCAAGGCCCTGACCGGCGCCGGCAAACTGGTCGACGACGCCGACAAGCCACGTCTGTTGCTGACCTTCAAAAGTGGTCGCGAAGTGTTTCTCGGTATGGCCGATGCCGGCAACTCGGCAATGTGGCCGATGGGCATTCCGCGCCTGAAGTTCCCGCGTGAGGCGCCAAGCCGTTCGACCTTGAAGCTGGAAGAGGCCTGGCACCACTTCATCCCGCGTGATCAGTGGGAAGACCGCCTGCACAGCGACATGACCGGCGTTGACCTCGGCGCCGCACCGGGTGGCTGGACCTGGCAACTGGTCAATCGCGGCATGCTGGTGACCGCGATCGACAACGGCCCGATGGCCGAAAGCCTTATGGACACTGGCCTGGTGCAACACTTGATGGCCGATGGTTTTACCTTCAAGCCCAAGCAGCCGGTGGACTGGATGGTCTGCGACATCGTCGAGAAACCCGCACGTAACGCGGCGATGCTCGAAGAGTGGATCGGCGAGGGGCACTGCCGGGAGGCAGTGGTCAACCTGAAACTGCCAATGAAGCAGCGTTATGCCGAAGTGAAACGCCTGCTTGAGCGCATTGCCGACGGCTTCAAGGCGCGCGGAATCAAGGTGGATATCGGCTGCAAGCAGCTGTATCACGACCGCGAAGAAGTCACCTGCCACCTGCGCCGACACGACATCAAGAAAACCAAATCCCGCTGAAACACTGAAAAACCCTGTGGGAGCGAGCCTGCTCGCGAAAGCGCTGTCCGCTACAGCAATGATGTCGGCTGATACGACGCCTTCGCGAGCAGGCTCGCTCCCACAGGGGAGATGATGTAAAGCCACAGATGACCGAATACCCGGCAATGCGCGACAATGCCGGCCAGTTTCAGGAGTGAATCATGAGTGAAATGATCGACACGCCGGTCGACGGCACCCTCGACGCCTCCGGCCTCAATTGCCCTGAGCCGGTGATGATGTTGCACCAGCACATCCGTGATCTGGTGCCCGGCGGCCTGCTTAAGGTGATCGCCACGGATCCCTCGACCCGTCGCGACATTCCCAAGTTCTGTGTGTTTCTCGACCACGAACTGGTGGGCCAGCACGAAGAGGCCGGTACTTATCTGTACTGGATCCGCAAAAAGCAGGCTTGAGCCCAAGGCAAACGTAAAACCAAATGTGGGAGCGAGCCTGCTCGCGAATACGCTACATCAGTCACTGATAAGGGTGACTGACACACCGCATTCGCGAGCAGGCTCGCTCCCACTTTTTTCGTCCCGCGTAAGGGTTTTAGCCCATCGAGCGACTGATCCGGATGCGCTTGCGTGCGCTGCGAGTCAGGCGGATCGATAGCATCAACGCCGCGCAGCTCAGGCCGACGATCAGGCCCTGCCACAAACCACTCGGGCCGCGTGGTTCGCCAAGCCAGTCGGTCAGGCCGAGGGCGTAACCCACCGGCAAGCCAATGCCCCAATAAGCGAACAGGGTCAGGATCATCGTCACGCGAGTGTCCTGATAACCGCGCAGCGCGCCGGCAGCGGTGACCTGGATCGCATCGGAGAACTGGAACAGCGCCGAATACACGATGAGCATCGCCGCGATGTGAATCACGGTCGGGTCAGCGGTGTAGATCGCCGCAATCGGCTCGCGCAGCAGCAACATCATGCTGGCCGACAGGCAGGCGTAGGCCAATGCGGTAGCCATGCCGACGCCCGCAGCAAAGCGCGCCTCACGCGGCTCTTCGCGGCCCAGAGCCTGACCAACGCGCACGGTCACCGCCATGCCCAGCGAGTAAGGAATCATGAACACCAACGAGCTGACGTTCAGCGCAATTTGATGGCCGGCCACCACCGTCGCGCCGAGGCTGCCGATCAGCAGGGCGATCACCGCGAAAATGCTCGACTCGGCAAACACCGCGATGCCAATCGGCAGACCAATCGACAGCAGGCGTTTGATCACCGCCCATTGCGGCCAGTCGAAACGGCTGAACAGTTCGCTCGAACGATAAGCCGGCGCCCAGCGCTCATAACCGGCCAGACCCAGCGCCATCACCCACATCACGATCGCCGTGGCCCAGCCGCAGCCGACGCCGCCCATGGCCGGCACGCCGAAGTGACCATAAATGAAGATGTAGTTCAGCGGAATGTTCAGCGCCAGACCGCAAAGACCCAGGACCATCGCCGGGCGGGTACGGCCGATGCCGTCACTGGTGCAGCGCAGCACGTGATAAAACGCCACCGCCGGCAAGCCGCTGGCGATACCGTGCAGGTACTGCATGCAGGGGCCGATCAGCTCGGGATCGACTTTCATCAAGTGCAGCACCGGTTCGGCGGCGACCAGCATGGCGGTCGCGATCAGTCCGACGACCAGGGCCAGCCACAAGGCCTGACGGACAATCGGACCGATTTCGCTGTGCGTACCGGCGCCGTATCGCTGGGCGACTTTCGGTGTGGTCGCCAGCAAGGTACCGGTCATCAGCAGAAACACCGGCACCCAGATCGAGTTGCCCAATGCCACTGCCGCCAAGTCTTTGGGCCCGACGCGCCCGGCCATCACCGCATCGACGAAGCCCATGGCCGTGGTCGCCAGTTGCGCGATGATGATCGGCAGCGCCAGGCCCAGCAGGTTCTTGAACTCCAGGCGAATCCGCGCGGGGCGGCTGAGGGAGGCGGCGAGAGGTTGGTCAGTAACAGAATTCACAGGCAGAGCGTCCACAGATGTTGATGCGCAGGGCGCCGCATTCTACGCCGCTGACGCCTTGGTCAGGAAAAATCCCTGTTGCGGATTTGTAATCGGTAATCGAACCGTCAAAGGACAACGATTGTCGCGGTGTCGCTTTTGAATGTTGATTTAAAGCCTTGCTGGCCCAACCGTGCATCAGCACCTAAACTGCCGATCCGCCCAAGGAGCCTGCCATGCTGATTGTTGCCGACGAAAATATTCCGCTGCTCGATGCTTTTTTTGCCGGTTTCGGCGAGATTCGCCGGGTGCCGGGCCGTTCCATCGACCGTGCGACGGTCGAGCAGGCGGACGTGTTGCTTGTGCGTTCGGTGACCAACATCAACCGGGCGCTGCTTGAGGGCAGCAAGGTTCGTTTCGTCGGGACCTGCACCATCGGTACCGATCACCTGGACCTCGACTATTTCAATGAGGCCGGCATTACCTGGTCGAGTGCACCTGGTTGCAACGCCCGCGGTGTGGTCGATTACGTACTCGGCAGTCTGATGACCCTCGCCGAAATCGAAGGCGTCGATCTGACTCAACGCACCTACGGCGTTGTGGGTGCCGGTGAGGTCGGCGGTCGGCTGATCAAGGTCCTGAAAGGCCTGGGCTGGAACGTGAAAGTCTGCGATCCGCCGCGTCAGGCGACTGAAGGCTGCGACTACGTCAGCCTCGAACAGATCATCGAGCAGTGTGATGTGATCAGTCTGCACACGCCGTTGACCCGCAGTGGCGATGGTGCGACCTGGCACCTGTTTGATCAGCAGCGTTTGCAACAACTCAAGCCCGGTGCATGGCTGATCAATGCCGCTCGTGGCCCTGTGGTCGATAACGCCGCGTTGCGCAAAGTGCTGCTGGAACGTGAAGACTTGCAGGCTGTTCTCGATGTCTGGGAGGCAGAGCCTGAGGTTGACGTCGCGCTGGCCGAGCTTTGCGTGTTGGCCACGCCGCACATTGCCGGTTACAGCCTCGATGGCAAGCAGCGTGGAACGGCGCAGATCTATCAGGCTTACTGCGAATTTATCGGCCAACCGGCGAGCATCCAGCTCAGTGAATTGCTGCCGGCGCCGTGGTTGTCGGAAGTTTCCCTGCACGCCGACAGCGATCCGGCCTGGGCGCTGGCGATGTTGTGTCGTGGCGTGTACGACCCGCGCCGCGATGACGCGGATTTCCGCCGCAGCCTTGTAGGCAATGTCGCTGAACAGCGTGCGGCGTTTGATGTGCTGCGCAAGCAGTACCCGGTTCGGCGCGAAATTGAAGGCCTGAAGGTGCGGATCGAAGGCGATTCGCCGGCGTTGCAGCAGATTGTGACAGCACTCGGCGCGGTGGCTGTTTAGGGACCGAGGTGGCTTCATCGCTGGCAAGTCAGCTCACGGCGTACAGAGACCCTGCAGGAGCAAAGCTTGCTCGCGAAAGCCACACCACAAATCCCCGATCTGCAGGCAGAAAAAACCCGGCCAAAAAGGGGCCGGGTCAGGAAGACGGTGGCTATATCACTTTTGTTCGGCAGGCTTGACCAATCGCTTCTCCAGTTCGCGGCAAGCGTTCTGGATCATGTCTTCAGTGATCGGTACTTCACGGCCCTGCTCATCGATAATCGAGCAACCCAGAGTCTGGCCGGGCTTGGTGCGGATCACTTCAATCTTGTCATCGCTGCTGTGTTGCAAGGACATGGCCTGTCTCCTCATCAGGTTGTATTGATAGATTAAAACCGCCACGTGACCAGGCTGTGACAACGCCTTTCGGTCTGTCACGTACGGTCACACCAGTCCAGCAGAAATGACCGCTCGTCTCAACCGGGACGTTAGACCAATAGCAACTATGGCCTAGTCTTTGGGGGCATATTTAACCTGACTCATTGTGATTTACAGAGTTCCACCCCATAGAAGGTTTAGGCTAGCCCTTTTATCAACACGGATGTGTACCTGAATGACCCCGAAGCTTTCTTCAAGGCACCGTCGCGCCCTGCGCCTGACCAGTCGATTTCTGGCCCCTTACCGCTGGCAAGTTATCGGTGCGCTGCTGGCGTTGATCGTCACCGCCGCCGTCACGTTGTCGATGGGGCAGGGGATCAAACTGCTGGTCGACCGGGGTTTCATGACCCAGTCGCCGCACCAGCTCAACCAGAGCATTGGCATCTTCATGCTGATGGTGCTGGGCCTGGCAGTTGGCACATTCGCACGGTTTTACTGGGTGTCCTGGATTGGCGAACGCGTCGTGGCCGACATCCGGCGCGAGGTATTCAATCATCTGGTCTATCTGCACCCAGGGTTCTACGAGAACAACCGCAGTTCGGAGATTCAGTCGCGATTGACCGCCGACACGACGCTGCTGCAGTCGGTGATCGGTTCGTCGCTGTCGATGTTCCTGCGCAACCTGCTGATGGTGATCGGCGGTGTCATCCTGCTGTTCGTCACCAACGCAAAACTCACCAGCATCGTGGTAATCGCCTTGCCGTTCGTGGTCGCACCGATTCTGATTTTTGGCCGGCGCGTGCGCAATCTTTCTCGCCTGAGCCAGGACCGCGTTGCCGACATCGGCAGCTATGTGTCGGAAACCCTCGGTCAGATCAAAACCGTGCAGGCCTATAACCATCAGGTACAGGACGAGCGACGTTTTGCGGCGACCGTTGAAGACGCTTTCGACACGGCACGCAAACGTATCTTTCAGCGTTCATGGATGATCACCATGGTGATCGTGCTGGTGTTGGGCGCTGTCGCGGTGATGTTGTGGGTCGGCGGCATGGACGTGATCGCCGGGCGCATCACCGGTGGCGAACTGGCTGCATTTGTCTTTTACAGCCTGATCGTCGGCAGCGCGATCGGCACGCTGAGTGAAGTCATCGGCGAATTGCAGCGAGCAGCAGGCGCGGCGGAGCGAATCGCGGAGCTGCTTGGTTCGCAAAATATCATCCAGCCACCGGTCACGGGGCTGATGACATTGCCGGAGCGCGTCAGGGGCGAATTGCAATTGCAGGATGTACGCTTTTCCTACCCGTCGCGCCCTGAAAGCTATGCGGTAAACGGCCTCAATCTGACCATCAGACCCGGTGAAACACTGGCGTTGGTGGGGCCCTCCGGCGCGGGCAAATCCACGGTGTATGACCTGTTGTTGCGCTTTTACGATCCGTTGGAAGGGCAGATCCTTATCGATGGCGTGCCACTGACCCGCCTCGATCCGCTGGATCTGCGCCGCCACTTTGCTCTGGTGTCGCAGTCGCCAGCGCTGTTTTTTGGCAGTGTTGAAGAAAATATTCGTTACGGCAATCCGGGGGCGACGCTGGCGCAGGTCAAGGACGCGGCGAAAATTGCTCACGCCCATGACTTCATCGAAAAAATGCCCGACGGTTATCAGACCCATCTGGGTGATGGCGGGCTCGGCCTTTCTGGTGGTCAACGCCAACGCCTGGCGATTGCCCGCGCGTTGTTAGTGGATGCACCGATCCTGCTGCTGGACGAAGCTACCAGCGCCCTCGATGCACAGAGCGAGCACCTGATTCAGGAAGCGTTGCCCAGCCTCATGCAGAACCGCACCACGCTGGTCATCGCGCATCGCCTGGCCACCGTGAAAAATGCCGACCGCATCGCGGTGATGGATCAGGGCCAACTCGTCGCTATCGGCACTCATCAGGAATTGATTGCCAGCAATCCGCTGTATGCGCGGCTGGCGGCGTTGCAGTTCAATGATGGAAAAGTAACCGCTGATCAACTCTGATGGACAGTGCTCGCATCGGGCATGAGCCGCTAACGCACCGTCAGCTCCAGGCGCCTGTAGGCGCTGCCGAAGGCTGTGATCTTTTGATCTAAAAAAATGCCCGCATGAGAATGCGGGCATTTTTTTAAGCTGAATCAAAAGATCGCAGCCTGCGGCAGCTCCTGCGTAACCGGCATTACCGGTTATTGATCGTCAAAGTAGCGTTCGTGCCAATCCACCAGCGGCTGCGGCGAGTTGAGTTTCTGGCCGTAGATCACCGAGTACGACAGCACGTTCTGCACGTACTGACGGGTTTCGTCGAACGGGATGCTTTCTACCCACACGTCGAAGCTCAAGTGATCGGCGCCTCGCAGCCATTGACGTACACGGCCGGGGCCAGCGTTGTAAGCGGCGGAGGCGAGGACGCGGTTGCCGTTGAACTGGCTGTGTACCTGGCTCAGGTAAGCGGCGCCGAGCTGGATGTTTTTGTCCGGATCGAGCACCTGCTGCGGCGAGGCCAGCGGGATGCTGAACTTGCGCGCGGTTTCCTTGGCGGTGCCGGGCATCAGCTGCATCAGGCCGCTGGCGCCGACGCCGGAGCGTGCGTCGTCCATGAAGGCGCTTTCCTGGCGGGTGATGGCGAACACCCAGCTCGAATGCAGACCGCGCACCTTGGCTTCACGCACGAGGGTTTCGCGGTGGGCCATCGGGAAACGGATGTCCAGATCGTCCCAGTATTGCGCCTGGCTGATGGTGCGGATCGCCGGGAAGTACCATTTCAGGTCGTAGGCGAGCTTCGCCTGGGCAACCATTTCGTCACGGTTGAAGTGGCGGCTGACGTGGTACCACTCGCGGCGACCGTCGACGATCTGCCCGCGGGCATGGAATTCCAGTGCGCGGCGAACGCCAGGTGTATTGCGCACTTTGTTGATCAGCGCCTGGCTGAGCACCAGTGGCTTGTTGTTCAGCGAATACGGCGATTGCGAACGGTCGGCGGCGAGGAAACCGTAGAAGTCGCGCTCGCGGGCGAGGTTTTTGTACAGGGTCTGCGCCTCTGGATTCTGTGGCTGCGCCAGTTCCAGACTGCGTGCCTGCCAGTAGCGCCAGCGGTTGGTGGTGGCCAGATCCTGCGGCAGACGTTTGGTCAGTTGATAGGCATCGTCCCAGCGAGCCAGGCGCAGCAGCAGGCGCAGGCGCCATTCCGAAACAGTGTTGTCGCGCAGCTCGGGGTCGTATTTGGTCATCACGTCCAGCGCGCGGCTGTCGAAACGTCGCGCCAGGGTCAGGCCGATTTCCCGGGCAATCGCGACTTTTTCATCGCGGGAAAAATGCATGCTGCTGGCATAGCCGTCGAGCAGCGCCATGGCCTTGTCCGGATCCTGGCGGGCGAGGCGGCGCAGGCCAAGGCTGACCACGTCGGACATCGGTTCATCGCCTGGAGTAAAGCGTGAAGGCTGGTTGAGCAACTCGGGTTTTTGCGCGACATCGACCAACAGGCGACCGCGTGGGGCGAGGGTGGTCAAGCCATTGACCAGGCTGTTGGCCAAAGGATAGTTGCGCGCTTGAGCGGCAAGCTTGGTGCGTTCCCAGCGTTTCTGTTCGGTCAATTGGCCATCAGCGGCCCAGACGCCGAACAGCGCATCACAGGCCGCGGGCTGTGATTTACCGGTCAGCCAGAGCTTTTCGGCGTTGGCATAACCTTCGGCTTTATGGTTGCTGCTGATCTGGTATTGCGCATTGAGGCAGTCCAGTTCAGTGAAGTTGAGTTTCGGGTCGTAATATTTGACGAAGGTCGCCCAGTCGCCACGGTCGGCGAGCCAGCGCAACCAGCGCAACTTCATCCAGTTGGCCTGAGGCAGATCGCCGTGTTCAGCGAGGAATTTCTCGATTTCGGCGTTGCTCGCGCTTTTCAGGCGCGCGGTCAGCTCGTCGTAGGCCAGATACGGTTCCAGCGGATAATCGGCCAGGGCCTGGCTGTAACGGAAGTACGGGCCGGTATCGCCTTTGGCGAGGGCGCGCTTGGCTTCATCGTAATACTGGCGTTGGGTGGACAGGTCCACCGCCTGGGCGGATTGAACGGCAGCGGCGGTAAGTAGCAAGCAGGACAAAACACTGAAAAGGCGACTGCGCATGAGACATCCGGGCAGAGAAATCATGACAAGTGCCGACCTCGGTCAGCACTGAATTGTCTGTAGCTTAGCCTTTTGCCAGCAAGCGGCGAAAGCTTTGCGGGCCTTGCAGCACAAGTTCGCAACAAATGTTGTGCAGAGTGCTTCCACAGACAAATTGGCGGCCTGTTGATGCCCTAACTCAGGTAGAATGCGCGCCCGGTTTTTGGAGAAGCTCATGACCCTGCTCAAATTCAGCGATGTGTCCCTTGCGTTCGGCGCTATGCCGTTGTTGGACAAGGTGTCCTGGCAGATCGCCCGTGGTGAGCGGGTGTGCATCATCGGCCGCAACGGCACAGGCAAGTCCAGCATGATGAAGCTGGTCAAGGGCGATCAAAAGCCTGACGACGGCTCCGTGTGGCGTGCCCCCGGTCTGAAAATCGGCGAATTGCCGCAAGAATTGCCAGTGGCCGACGATCGGACTGTGTTCGACGTGGTTGCCGAAGGCCTCGATGGCGTGGGCGCGTTGCTCGCCGAGTACCATCACCTTGCGCAGAACTGCGTCACTGAAGAAGACCTGAACAAGCTGATGCACGTTCAGCAAGACCTCGAAGCCCGTGATGGCTGGCGTTTGCAGACCCTGGTCGACAGTACCCTGAGCCGCCTGCAACTGCCGGCCGACAAGACCCTCGCGCAGTTGTCCGGCGGCTGGCGTCGTCGCGTGCTGCTGGCGCAGGCGCTGGTGTCCGAGCCGGATCTGCTGCTGCTCGACGAACCCACCAACCACCTGGACATCGGTGCAATTGCCTGGCTCGAAGAAGCGCTGAAAGATTTCCAGGGCGCCGTGCTCTTCATCACGCACGACCGTTCCTTCCTGCAAAACCTTGCCACGCGCATCCTCGAACTGGATCGCGGTGGCCTGATCGACTGGAACGGCGACTACGCCAGTTTCCTCGTGCACAAAGAAGCCGCGCTGGCCGCTGAAGAAACCGCCAACGCGCTGTTCGACAAGAAGCTGGCCCAGGAAGAAGTCTGGATCCGTCAGGGCATCAAGGCGCGTCGCACCCGTAACGAAGGCCGCGTCCGCGCCCTGAAAGCCTTGCGCGTTGAGCGTAGCGAGCGTCGTGAGCGCACCGGCAAGGCGAATATTCAGTTGGACACTGCCGACAAGTCCGGCAAGCAGGTGATGGTGCTCGAGAACGTGAGTTTCGCTCACCCGGGCGGCCCGTTCCTGATCAAGGATTTCTCGATGGTGCTGACGCGCGGCGACCGTATCGGTCTGCTCGGCGCCAACGGTACCGGCAAGACCACCCTGCTGAAACTGATGCTCAGCGGTCTGCAACCAACCTCTGGCAAAGTGGAAGAGGGCACGCGCATCGACGTGGCCTACTTCGACCAGTTGCGTCATCAGCTGGATCTGGAAAAGACCGTTATCGACAACGTTGCCGAAGGTCGCGATTTCATCGATATCGACGGTCAGAGCCGCCACGTGCTGAGCTACCTCGGCGACTTCCTGTTCAGCCCGCAGCGTGCCCGCACGCCGGTCAAGGCGCTGTCGGGTGGTGAGCGTGCGCGTCTGTTGCTGGCCAAATTGTTCAGCAAACCAGCGAACCTGTTGGTGCTCGACGAACCAACCAACGACCTCGACGTGGAAACGCTGGAGCTGCTTGAAGAAGTGCTGTTGACCTTCAATGGCACCGTGCTGATGGTCAGCCACGACCGGGCATTCCTCGACAACGTGGTGACCAGCACGCTGGTCTTCGAAGGCGAAGGCAAGGTTCGTGAATACGTCGGCGGCTATCAGGACTGGATCCGTCAGGGCGGCTCGCCGCGTCTGCTGGGCGTGACTGAAAGCAAATCCGGCAAGGCTGACCTGAATTCGGCAGTGGTAACGGCTGAGCCTGCTGCGGTGGCTGAATCTGCCGCTGCCGCTCCGGGGGCGAAGAAGAAGCTGAGCTACAAGCTGCAGCGCGAGCTGGAAGCGTTGCCGGGCGACATCGACGCCAAGGAGCAGCAGATCGCTGCGGTGGAAGCTGAAATGGCGGATGCCGGTTTCTACCAGCGCCCTGCGGCAGAAACGGCCAAGGTGATTGCGTCTCTGGAACAGTTGACGGCTGAGCTGGATGCCTTGATGGAGCGTTGGGCCGAGCTGGATGCCTGATTGTCTCTGATGTGAAAAAGCCCGGCGTTCAGTGATGAGCGCCGGGCTTTTCATATGTAATGCGATCTACAAGCGGGTGCAGATTAATGTGGGAGCGAGCCCGCTCGCGAATGCAGTGTCTCAGGCAGCATTAATGCTGACTGTGTCGACGCCTTCGCGAGCAGGCTCGCTCCCACAATGATCAGTGTGTTTCAGCGTTTTGTCAGGTGTACGGCCAGTACGTCGCAGGGTGCGCCGTGCAGCACGTCGTTGGCGGTGGAGCCGAGCAGCAGCGCCAGGCCATGGCGGCCATGACTGCCGACCACGATCAGATCGCACGTTTGTTCCTTGGCGAAATGATGGATCTCCTGACGTGGCTGACCATAGGTCAAGTGGCAGTTGGCGCCTTCGAGTTCGGAATACTTGAGCTTGAGGCGCTCGAGGCGCTCTTTGGCCTGATCGAATTGCTGCTGTTGCAGTTGTGACAGATCCATCGGCACGTCGCCGCCGAACGCCATGGCCATCGGCTCGACGATATGCACCAGAGACAGCTTTGCGCCATTGCTCACCGAGAGCTCGCGGGCGCGGTGGATAACAGGGTCGCACTCTTCAGTCAGATCTACAGCGACCAGGATGTGGTGGTAGGGCATGAGGTGCTCCTCCTGAGGTTTCAATATTGTTAAGTATGGCTGGTTTCAAGCGCATTGGTTCCAAAGTGACACAATGCGCTCACCAAGAATTGGGAGTAGAGATATGACGGTCTGGTTGGTGGTGTCAATCCTGTTGGTGGTTTTAAGTCCGCTGGCTTGGTTGCGTCCATCGCGTGCGCAAAGCGGTCGCATCGCCCTGCGCATGGAGGCACGGCGTATTGGCCTGGCTATGCAACTGGCGCCTCAGGAGTGGCCGCATTGGCTCTCTCAAGAGCCGCCGAACCCGTGCGCGCAGTACCATCGGCCACGTCGTGGCAAGCAACCGGCATGTTGGACCTGGTGGCAGAAATCGCCGGGCGTGTGGGTCAATCAATGGCAGGAAGTCTGCGAAGACCGCGCGCTGCTCAATCATTTCGAAAAATTGCCGGACAATGTCTTCAAGGTCGAGGCGGATAAACAAATGATCGCCCTGTATTGGGGCGAGAAGGGCGAAGCCACGGTTTTGCAGGATATCGACGCCACGCTGAAAGCGCTGGCATGACTCGCGGACTTTTCCCACTGCAACGGTGGGGAGCGTCCGGCAGACGAGCAATAAAAAGCCCGACATGATTCATCGGGCGGGGTTGGCCAGGCAGGCCGGTAATTTTTTCAGTTGATTTCGCTTCAAGTCATCAGCGTATTCCCCTGTCGTCCAGCCAGCGTAGCCTGTTAAACATGGCGCGGCGTGAATTAGGGCGAATTTTCTAACTATTGATTCTATGAATGACGTTACATGCAGACGCGTGTTGCGGGTCTTCGTGGTACGGATGTGACCGCAAAGTCGCATTTCAACCCGTATTTTGGGCGATTGACAATTGTCGGAAATTCCGTGAAGGTGACGTACCCAAATCAAACGGGCGTATGAATTGAGCGTTTGTCTTACTGACCGCTCCTACAGAATCCCGACTATCGCGTTGGCGGGTGTGCCGGGTGGATTGGCGTTAGCATCGACGAAAAAACGTCCTGCCAAGCCATTCGCCTGCGTCCGACGTGTACTGTTCAGCTTCCATATCGTGGAGATCAGTTGATGATTTACGAAGGTAAAGCCATCACGGTTAAAGCTCTTGAAAGTGGCATCGTCGAATTGAAATTCGACCTCAAGGGTGAGTCCGTCAACAAGTTCAACCGTCTAACCCTGAACGAACTGCGTCAGGCGGTAGACGCCATCAAGGCAGATGCTTCGATCAAGGGCGTGATCGTCAGCAGTGGCAAGGACGTGTTCATCGTCGGCGCCGACATCACCGAATTTGTCGAGAACTTCAAGCTGCCGGATGCCGAGCTGGTTGCTGGCAATCTCGAAGCCAACAAGATCTTCAGCGATTTCGAAGACCTCAACGTTCCGACTGTTGCCGCGATCAATGGCATCGCTCTGGGCGGCGGTCTGGAAATGTGCCTGGCGGCTGACTATCGCGTCATGTCGACCAAGGCCAAGATCGGTCTGCCGGAAGTCAAACTGGGCATCTACCCAGGCTTCGGCGGTACTGTGCGTCTGCCGCGCCTGATCGGTGTCGACAACGCCATCGAGTGGATTGCCTCCGGTAAGGAAAACCGCCCTGAAGACGCTCTGAAAGTCAGCGCCGTCGACGCCGTGGTTGCCCCGGAGAAGCTTCAGGAAGCGGCCCTTGAACTGATCAAGCGCGCCATCTCCGGCGAGTTTGACTACAAGGCCAAGCGTCAGCCGAAGCTTGAAAAACTCAAGCTGAACGCCATTGAACAAATGATGGCTTTCGAAACCGCCAAAGGTTTCGTTGCGGGTCAGGCTGGCCCGAACTATCCGGCGCCGGTTGAAGCGATCAAGACCATCCAGAAAGCCGCGAACTTCGGTCGTGACAAGGCGCTGGAAGTCGAAGCTGCCGGTTTCGTCAAGCTGGCCAAGACTTCTGCTGCGCAGAGCTTGATCGGTCTGTTCCTGAACGATCAGGAACTGAAGAAAAAGGCCAAGGCCTACGACGAAATCGCCAAAGACGTGAAGCAGGCTGCCGTACTCGGCGCCGGCATCATGGGCGGCGGTATCGCTTATCAGTCGGCCTCCAAAGGGACGCCGATCCTGATGAAGGATATCAACGAGCACGGTATCGAGCAGGGTCTGGCCGAAGCCGCCAAACTGCTGGTTGGCCGCGTTGATAAAGGTCGCATGACCGCTGCGAAAATGGCTGAAGTGCTCAACGCCATTCGTCCGACCCTGTCCTACGGCGACTTCGGTCACGTCGATCTGGTTGTCGAAGCTGTGGTCGAAAACCCGAAGGTCAAGCAAGCCGTATTGGCTGAAGTTGAAGGCCAGGTCAAAGAGGACACCATCCTCGCATCCAACACCTCGACCATTTCCATCAGCTTGCTGGCCAAAGCCCTCAAGCGTCCGGAAAACTTCGTCGGCATGCACTTCTTCAACCCGGTGCACATGATGCCGCTGGTGGAAGTGATCCGTGGCGAGAAGTCCAGCGAGCTGGCTGTAGCCACCACCGTTGCCTACGCCAAGAAAATGGGCAAGAACCCGATCGTCGTCAATGACTGCCCGGGCTTCCTGGTCAACCGCGTGCTGTTCCCGTATTTCGGCGGTTTCGCCAAGCTGGTCAGCGCCGGTGTGGACTTCGTCCGTATCGACAAGGTCATGGAAAAATTCGGCTGGCCAATGGGCCCGGCCTACCTGATGGACGTGGTCGGCATCGACACCGGTCACCACGGTCGTGACGTGATGGCTGAAGGTTTCCCGGACCGCATGAAGGATGACCGTCGTTCGGCCATCGACGTGCTGTACGAAGCCAAGCGCCTGGGCCAGAAAAACGGCAAGGGTTTCTACGCTTACGAGGCTGACAAGAAAGGCAAGCAGAAGAAAGTCGCCGATCCATCGGTGCTGGAAGTGCTCAAGCCGATCGTTTACGAGCAGCGCGAAGTCACTGACGAAGACATCATCAACTGGATGATGATCCCGCTGTGCCTGGAAACCGTGCGTTGCCTGGAAGACGGCATCGTTGAAACTGCCGCCGAAGCCGACATGGGTCTGGTCTACGGCATTGGTTTCCCTCCATTCCGTGGCGGTGCGCTGCGCTACATCGATTCGATCGGTGTTGCCGAGTTCGTTGCCCTGGCTGACCAGTACGCTGATTTGGGCGCGCTGTACCACCCGACCGCGAAGCTGCGTGAAATGGCCAAAACCGGCCAACGGTTCTTCGGTTAAGCGTCCCAACTTTTGAGCGAGAGTGAAATTTTATGAGCTTGAATCCAAGAGACGTCGTGATTGTCGACTTCGGTCGTACTCCGATGGGCCGCTCCAAGGGCGGCATGCACCGCAACACCCGCGCCGAAGACATGTCGGCGCACCTGATCAGCAAATTGCTGGAACGCAACGCCAAGGTCGATCCTGCTGAAGTCGAGGACGTGATCTGGGGCTGCGTCAACCAGACCCTGGAGCAGGGCTGGAACATCGCGCGCATGGCGTCGCTGATGACCCAGATCCCGCACACCTCTGCCGGCCAGACTGTCAGCCGTCTGTGCGGCTCGTCGATGAGCGCTTTGCACACTGCTGCACAAGCAATCATGACCGGTAACGGTGACGTCTTCGTCGTTGGCGGCGTCGAGCATATGGGTCACGTGAGCATGATGCACGGTGTCGATCCGAACCCGCACATGTCGCTGTACGCCGCGAAGGCCTCGGGCATGATGGGCCTGACCGCTGAAATGCTCGGCAAGATGCACGGCATCACTCGCGAACAGCAGGACGCTTTCGGCGTGCGCTCCCACCAGTTGGCCCACAAGGCCACTGTGGAAGGCAAGTTCAAAGACGAAATCATCCCGATGCAGGGCTATGACGAGAACGGTTTCCTGAAACTGTTCGACTACGACGAAACCATTCGTCCGGAAACCACCCTGGAAAGTCTGGCGGCCCTCAAGCCTGCCTTTAATCCAAAGGGCGGCACCGTGACTGCTGGTACTTCGTCGCAGATCACCGATGGTGCTTCGTGCATGATCGTGATGTCGGCGCAGCGTGCGCAGGATCTGGGTATCCAGCCGATGGCGGTGATCCGTTCGATGGCAGTGGCGGGTGTGGATCCGGCAATCATGGGCTATGGTCCAGTTCCGGCAACACAAAAAGCCCTGAAACGTGCGGGTCTTGGCATCAACGATATCGACTTCTTCGAGCTCAACGAAGCTTTCGCCGCGCAGGCTCTGCCAGTGCTGAAAGATCTGAAAGTGCTCGACAAGATGAACGAGAAGGTTAACCTGCATGGCGGCGCGATCGCCCTGGGTCACCCGTTCGGTTGCTCCGGTGCCCGTATTTCCGGCACCTTGCTGAACGTGATGAAGCAGAATAGCGGCACCTTCGGGGTGGCTACTATGTGCATTGGTCTCGGCCAAGGCATCTCCACCGTCTTCGAACGCGTTTAAGCGTCTCGTTGATGGAAGCCGGGGCCAAGTGCCCCGGTTTTTGTTTTTGTGGTTTTTTTTGTTTTTTTTTTGAAAAAATTTGAGTGAGGGCCGAAGCATGCCGATACAACCTGGGCTCTACCAACATTACAAAGGTCCGCAGTACCGTGTATTCAATGTTGCGCGGCATTCCGAGACTGAAGAAGAAGTGGTCTTTTACCAAGCCCTGTATGGCGATTACGGCTTTTGGGTGCGTCCTCTGAGTATGTTTCTCGAGTCGGTCGAGGTTGACGGCGAGCAGGTGCCGCGCTTTGCTTTGGTGCAAGCCGAACCGAGCCTTTTTTCCAAGCCATAAGGCGAGTGCGCACAGAACCCTGTGCTTGACCTCACCTTGTATCAACTATATATAGCGGTGCCGCGTCAGGCGCCAACCGCCTTTCACTTCTAGAATTCAGGAATTTTCTGATCCATGGGCAAATCGCTGGTCATTGTGGAATCCCCGGCTAAGGCCAAGACCATCAACAAGTATCTGGGTAACCAATACGTGGTGAAGTCGAGTATCGGCCATATCCGAGACCTGCCCACCAGCGGTTCGGCTAGCGCCAGCAAAGAGCCAGCCGCCAAGCGCGGCAAGGCTGCTGCGGGCGAAGGTCCGGTGCTCTCGCCGAAAGAGAAAGCGCGCAAGCAGCTCGTCTCGCGTATGGGTGTCGATCCCGATCATGGCTGGAAAGCCAAGTACGAGATCCTCCCGGGCAAAGAGAAAGTCATCGAAGAGCTGCGCCGGCTCGCCAAGGATGCTGACACCATCTATCTCGCAACCGACTTGGATCGCGAGGGGGAAGCCATTGCCTGGCACCTGCGCGAAGCCATCGGTGGTGATGACAGCCGCTACAAGCGCGTGGTGTTTAACGAAATCACCAAGAAGGCGATTCAGGAAGCGTTCTCCCAGCCGGGTGAGCTGGACATCGATCGTGTCAACGCTCAGCAGGCGCGTCGCTTCCTCGACCGCGTTGTGGGTTACATGGTTTCGCCGCTGCTGTGGGCGAAGATCGCCCGTGGCCTGTCTGCCGGTCGTGTGCAATCGGTTGCCGTTAAACTGGTGGTCGAGCGTGAGCGCGAAATTCGTGCGTTCAACCCGGAAGAGTACTGGGAAGTGCATGCCGATCTCGGCACCACCAAAGGCTCGACCGTACGTTTCGAAGTGGCTCGCGAAAAGGGCGAGGCCTTTAAACCGCTCAACGAAGCCCAGGCCATGGCCGCGCTGGAGAAGCTCAAGTCTTCCAGCTACAGCATCGTCAAGCGCGAAGACAAGCCAACCAGCAGCAAGCCGTCGGCACCATTCATCACCTCGACTCTGCAACAGGCTGCAAGTAACCGCCTGGGTTTCGGCGTGAAGAAAACCATGATGATGGCCCAGCGTCTGTACGAAGCCGGCTACATCACTTATATGCGTACTGACTCGACCAACCTCTCGGCCGATGCCGTGACGATGGCGCGTGCTTATATCGAAGACGAGTTCGGCAAGAAGTACCTGCCGGAAACGCCAAACGTGTACAGCAGCAAAGAAGGCGCACAAGAGGCTCACGAAGCGATTCGTCCGTCCGACGCCAACACCATTCCGAGCAAGCTGGCGGGCATGGAGCGTGATGCCGAGCGTCTCTACGAGCTGATCTGGCGCCAATTCCTCGCTTGCCAGATGCTGCCGGCGCAATACTTGTCGACGACGGTCAGCGTAGGTGCTGGCGACTTCGAGCTGCGCGCCAAGGGCCGCATCCTCAAGTTTGACGGTTACACCCGCGTCATGCCGCAAATTGCCAAGCCTGGCGACGACGACGTTCTGCCTGATATGGCGCAGGGCGATGTGATGAAGCTGATCAAGCTTGATCCAACCCAGCACTTCACCAAGCCGCCGGCGCGTTACTCTGAAGCCAGCCTGGTTAAAGAAATGGAAAAACGCGGCATTGGTCGTCCTTCGACTTATGCAGCGATTATTTCGACCATTCAGGATCGCGGTTACGTGACCCTGCACAACCGTCGTTTCTACTCGGAAAAGATGGGTGACATCGTTACTGAGCGTCTGTCCGAGAGCTTCTCCAATCTTATGGACTACGGCTTCACGGCCGGCATGGAAGAGAACCTCGATGACGTCGCTCAAGGCGAGCGCGACTGGAAGAGTGTGCTGGACGAGTTCTACGGTGACTTCAAGAAGAAGCTCGAAGTAGCCGAGAATCCGGAAAACGGCATGCGTGCCAACCAGCCGGTGATGACCGACATTCCGTGCACCACTTGCGGTCGTCCGATGCAGATCCGCACGGCCTCGACCGGCGTGTTCCTGGGTTGCTCGGGCTACAGCCTGCCGCCGAAAGAGCGCTGCAAGGCTACCGTAAATCTGGTGCCGGGCGATGAGATCGCTGCGGACGACGAAGGTGAGTCGGAATCGCTGGTGCTGCGGGGCAAGCATCGCTGCCCGATCTGCAGCACGGCGATGGATGCGTATCTGCTTGACGAGAAGCGCAAGCTGCACATCTGCGGTAACAACCCGGATTGCGCCGGCTACGAAATCGAAGAAGGCAGTTATCGCATCAAAGGCTACGAAGGTCCGAGCCTGGAATGCGACAAGTGCGGCAGCGAGATGCAACTCAAGACTGGCCGCTTCGGCAAGTTCTTCGGTTGCACCAACCCTGAGTGCAAGAACACCCGCAAACTGCTGAAGAGCGGTGATGCGGCGCCGCCGAAGATGGATCCGGTGAAGATGCCTGAGCTGAAATGCGAAAAGGTCAACGACACCTACATCCTGCGCGACGGTGCGTCCGGTCTGTTCCTCGCCGCCAGCCAGTTCCCGAAAAACCGCGAGACTCGTGCTCCGCTGGTGATCGAGATTGTGCCGCACAAGGATGAGATCGATCCGAAGTACCACTTCCTGTGCGATGCGCCGAAGAAAGATCCTGACGGTCTGCCAGCGGTGATCCGGTACAGCCGCAAGACCAAGGAGCAATACGTGCAGACCGAAGTTGACGGCAAGCCTACCGGTTGGAAGGCTTACTACGACGGTGGCAAGTGGACGGTTGAAGACAAGCGCAGCGCAAAGGCCAAGGCTGAGTAAGCGCTAGTCCGATACTGAAAAGGCCGCATGAGAACCCTCGGGTTTTCATGCGGCCTTTTTGTTTTGTGCTTGCGGTGTACTCGGCTGATCCACGACACTGTCCGGCCTGTGTGAAGCAATTATTTCGTTGTGGAGAGCGCCGTCATGGCTCACGAACTCTATACCCGTACCAATCAGAAGATCTATTTCGCCGGACTGTCGCTGGAAGCCTTGGCGCGCGCTGAAGAGGGGCGGGCGATGAACTCACTGGCGCTGATTCAGGCCGGGCGTGAATCAGCGTTGTTTCACTTGTACGGAGCTTTGCTGGGTCTTTGCCATGAGATCGCTGGTTTCTACCGTTTGCCGCAGGCCAACGCGCCGCGCGCAGAGATGTTGCTGACCCGTGAAGTACTGGATTCGATCGCGATTCCCGAGCTGGCTGAAATGATCGAGCTGGCGGGCAACTGTGAAACCTGGCTGGCAAAACTGCTGGCGGCGCATTCGGCGTTGTTTCAACCGCCACGTGTGCCGCACAAGCCCAAGGGCGATGTGACACAGCCACTGATTCAGGCCGTAAATCTGGACGAGGAAGAGACACCAGAAGAGTTGAGTCGGGAGGAGATGGAGAGCTGGCGGCAGAACCTCAAAGGCTTGGCGCTGCGTTTTCGCGAAGGGTTGAATGAGTGCTGAGCGTGATTGACACGGTGGCAATCTGAAACATGCTGCTGGTCAAGATCCCGAGCGAAGCCTGAATGATGTCTATATAATCCCTGCCTTTCGTGGAGAACAGACCTATATGCCAACGTCCTTTCTAGAAATTGTAGAGCTACCAGACGGCCGAATCGAACTGCGCAGGGCTGAGGACGAGGGTTCTCTGGTGACTTTGGATTTCTCCGAGGATGCCAAGACTTTCCTTCAGGGCCAGCACGTGGAAATCGCCAAAGCGATGTTGAGCGTCGGCGTGCAGATGGCAGGTCGAATGATCGAAGGTGAGTTTGATAAGGATGAGGGGACGCGGGTTCTTCATTGATCCGCGCCTGCTTTTCGGTTTTCTGTCTTTACCGCATCAGATCGGCTTCTCTGTCCCTGGAGAAGCCCTGCGCCTCACGCAGCGCACGTCACTCGTAAATCAAATCAACCTAGTCGAATGTTCAGGCTTTGAGCGTCGCCCGTGCGTGCAGCGCTGATCAACTGTTGCCGTGAACTTGCGTTCAGTGGGTTGAGCCAGGTCACGACAGTGTGGCTGCGACCCAGACGCAGGGCTTCGCACGCCAATTGTTGAGCGCTTTGCGTGCCCCGTGGTTGGAGCAGCAGGATGCGTTCGCGATTCAGGCCAGCGTCGCGCAACCACGTTTGTGTGAGGCTCGCAGGTGGCGCGATCAGTGTCAGCCAGCGTGCATCCTGATCCTCGCTAAGTTCGCGCAGGATCGGGGCAAGCAGGTTCAGGCAGTTCCCGGCGGCACCACGCAGTGACAGCTCACTGAATACGTCGGGTTCGACATTCCAGGGACGCTCGACCACTTCTTTCAGGATCGGCGCCATCGGTTGCGCCAGAAACGCTTCGAACAACGGCAGTTGTGTTTGCTGAGGTGTGTGTGGGAACTGCATAAAGCCTCCTTTAGCGGCGGATGACGCCGACACTCAAGCCTTCGATCACCAGTTCCTGATCTTTCAGGTCGACTTCGATGGGAGCGAACTCAGGGTTTTCGGCGATCAACCAGACCTTGCTGCCCTCACGCTTGAAGCGTTTGACAGTCACTTCATCGCCGATCCGGGCGACGACAACCTGACCGTTGCGCGCTTCGCGGGTGGTGTGAACCGCGAGCAGGTCACCGTCGAAAATGCCGATGTCCTTCATGCTCATGCCGTGTACACGCAACAGATAGTCGGCGCGCGGATGAAAGAAGGTGGGATTGATGTTGCAGGATTCTTCGATGTGCTGCTGGGCGAGAATTGGCGCACCGGCGGCGACTCGGCCAATGATCGGCAGCGTCGAGTCGTCGGCCTTGGCCTCGAAACCAGGGATGCGAATGCCGCGAGAGGCGCCAGGGGTCATTTCAATGGCACCCTTGCGAGCGAGGGCCTTGAGATGCTCTTCAGCAGCATTGGGCGACTTGAAGCCCAGTTCCTGAGCGATTTCCGCGCGGGTTGGCGGGTAGCCGTTGTCTTCGAGGCAGCGTTTGATAAAGGCCAGAATCTCGGCTTGGCGTGGCGTCAGCTTTAGCATATTGATCGCTCTGTCTTTTTATACAGTGACTGGGATTATATACAGTGAAACGGTCTTGGCAATGCCCGTTTTTTTGCAGGCCGCCAGACGGTCGGCCGCTGTGCTTATTAATGCATCGGGCTTGTGTGGTTAAATAGCTGACCGACCATTCCCAAAACGAACCGGCAGGCTTGACAACGCACAGGCTGAAACGTATGTTTCAAACAAGTGTTTGTCAGGCGGAGTAGCCATGGCCCAGTCGGAAACCGTTGAACGCATTCTTGATGCTGCCGAGCAGTTGTTCGCGGAGAAAGGTTTCGCTGAAACCTCATTGCGTTTGATCACCAGCAAGGCTGGCGTCAACCTGGCAGCGGTGAATTATCATTTCGGTTCGAAAAAAGCGCTGATCCAGGCGGTCTTTTCGCGTTTCCTCGGGCCGTTCTGCATCAGTCTCGATAAAGAGCTGGAGCGCCGTCAGGCCAAGCCTGAAAACAAGCCGACCCTCGAAGAACTGCTGGAAATACTGGTCGAGCAAGCCCTTGTGGTGCAGCCACGCAGCGGCAACGACCTGTCGATTTTCATGCGCTTGCTCGGCCTCGCATTCAGCCAGAGCCAAGGCCACTTGCGGCGTTATCTGGAAGACATGTACGGCAAGGTATTTCGCCGCTATATGTTGCTGGTCAACGAAGCTGCGCCTCGCATTCCGCCCATCGAGTTGTTCTGGCGCGTGCACTTCATGCTCGGTGCCGCCGCGTTCAGCATGTCCGGTATCAAGGCTTTGCGCGCGATCGCCGAGACCGATTTCGGCGTCAACACTTCCATTGAGCAAGTCATGCGTCTGATGGTGCCGTTCCTCGCGGCGGGCATGCGCGCTGAAACCGGCGTTACCGACGCGGCCATGGCCACCGCACAACTGCGCCCGCGCAGCAAATCAACGCCGGTCGCCGCCAAGGTTTAACCGCGCACGGGTGGGCGCGGCAGCTTGTATCCGCTAAGCTAGCCGCCCATGCCGACTCTCGTTCTGAACCCGATCTCCATGGAAATTGCCAACCTGTCGAGCATTGCTCACGGTGGCGATTTACTGTGGATCGGGTTTTTCGTTTTCAAGGAATCTCTATGACTGCTGGCCTGCAAGGCTCGTTGATGGTGGACGTCGCCGGTACCTGGCTGACGGCCGAAGATCGCCATTTGTTGCGTCAGCCCGAAGTGGGCGGCCTGATCATTTTTGCGCGCAATATCGAGCATCCGCGCCAGGTGCGTGAACTCAGCGCAGCCATCCGTGCGGTTCGTCCGGATCTGCTGCTGGCCGTGGATCAAGAGGGCGGGCGCGTGCAGCGTCTGCGTCAAGGTTTCGTTCGCTTGCCAGCCATGCGCGCCATCGCCGACAACCCGAATGCCGAATACCTCGCCGAGCAGTGCGGCTGGATCATGGCGACCGAAGTATTAGCCGTCGGCCTCGACTTGAGCTTCGCCCCGGTGCTCGATCTGGATTACCAGCGCAGCGCCGTGGTCGGCACCCGTTCGTTCGAAGGTGATCCTGAACGTGCAGCATTGCTTGCCGGTGCGTTTATTCGCGGCATGAACAGTGCCGGTATGGCCGCCACCGGCAAGCACTTCCCCGGCCACGGCTGGGCAGAGGCGGACTCCCACGTCGCGATCCCGAACGACGAGCGCAGCCTCGACGAAATCCGTGCCAATGACCTGGTGCCATTCGCCAGACTCAGCAAGCAACTGGCCGCCGTCATGCCGGCCCACGTTATCTATCCGCAAGTCGATTCGCAGCCCGCCGGTTTCTCCCGTCGCTGGTTGCAGGACATTCTGCGCGGCGAGTTGCAGTTCGACGGCGTGATCTTCAGCGACGACTTGTCGATGGCCGGCGCCCATGTGGTTGGCGACGCCGCCAGTCGTATCGAAGCTGCACTCACGGCCGGTTGCGACATGGGCCTGGTGTGCAACGACCGCGCTGCTGCCGAGCTTGCCCTCAGTGCTGCCCAGCGCATGAAGGTCAAACCATCTGCCCGCATCGCGCGCATGCGCGGTCAGGCGTTTGCCAGCACCGATTATCGCCAGGATCCGCGCTGGCTCACCGCCATCGGCGCGCTCAAAGACGCTCAACTGATCGATTAAGGAATTTTCGCTATGACGGTTTACGCAATCATCGGCGGCACCGGCCTGACCCAGCTTGAAGGCCTGAGCATTCGTCAATCGCTGGCGGTGGACACGCCTTATGGCGCGCCATCGGCCGATGTGCAGATTGGCGAATACGCCGGCAAGGAAGTGCTGTTTCTTGCCCGTCACGGCCACCCGCATCGCTTTCCGCCGCACAAGGTCAATTACCGCGCCAACCTGTGGGCGCTGAAGCAGGCCGGCGCCGAAGCGATTATCGCGGTGAATGCCGTCGGCGGGATTCACCCGGCCATGGGCACCGGGCATTTTTGTGTGCCGCACCAGATCGTCGACTACACCAGTGGTCGCGAGCACACCTATTTCGCCGATGATCTGGAGCATGTCACGCACATCGACTTCAGCTTCCCCTACAGCGAACCGCTGCGTCAGCAATTGATTGCAGCGCTGGCCGCTGAAGGTTGTGAGTTCAGCGATCAGGGCGTTTACGCCTGCACGCAAGGCCCGCGCCTGGAGACTGTGGCGGAGATCGTGCGTCTGGAGCGTGATGGTTGCGACATCGTCGGCATGACCGGTATGCCGGAAGCGGTGCTGGCTCGCGAACTGGAACTGGACTACGCCTGTTTGTCGCTGGTAGTGAACCCGGCAGCGGGCAAGACCACGGAAGTGATCACCATGGCCGAGATCGAGCAGGCGCTGCATGACGGGATGGGCAAGGTGAAGTCGACGTTGGCGCGGGTGCTGGCGGGTTGAAGGACAGATAAACCTCATGACGATCATCATCGAACAGCTTCACTCGCTGCCGTGGACTGAGGCATTCAGCCGAAATGCTCTGGCCAAGGCTCGCGATTACGCCGTTGAGGATCGGATAGAAATTCAGTCAGTCGATGACGAAATGATAGAGGCGGCCTGCGCCGGATCTGAAAATTACGTTTATCAACAGGTCATCTATCTGGTTAAAGATCATCGCGAGCAATTCGGTCTGCGTTGCTTTTGCTCCTGCCCGGTCGAGATCAACTGCAAGCACAGTGCGGCGGTACTCTTTCACTTGCAGGCTCGCGCCGACAAAACGCCTGAAAGTGATGCCCCGGTTCAACTCAGTCGATCACTGGAGCACTGGCTCTCCAGTATTCCTGTGGCGACCCAGCCTGCTGAAGAAACCTCGCAAGCGGCCAGTACCCGGCTTTTTTACAAGCTCAAGGCAACGCCGGTTACAGGCAAATGGCTGGTAGAAATTTTCAAGGTCTACCAACTCAAGAGTGGCGAACTGCGCGACGTTAAACCGTTGTTCTCGCTATCAGACCTGTTAATGCGTCAGCCCGGTTATCTGACCGAGCTCGATTTGCGGATTGCGCGGTTGCTGGTGGCCATGCACTCCCACCATGCGTATTACAGCGGCTATCCGCTAGACGGCAGCAGTGGCGCCGAGTTGCTCGAAATGCTGTTGCGAACGTCGCGACTGTTTCTGGATTTTGAAGCGTTGCAGCCGCTGAATGCGGGCCCAAGAAGAAGCGCGCAGTTCGCCTGGGCCGAGCAAGCCAATGGCAGTTTTCGCCCGCAGTGGAGCAGCGATGAGGCGTCGGCAGAAACCGTGCTTGCGCTCGAGCCGCTTCATTATCTGGATCGCGAGCGGCAACAAATCGGCCCACTGTTTAATGAGCTCGATGAGAAACTCGCTTGTCATCTGGCGTTGGCACCGGAAATTCCCGCCCGTCAGGCAATGCAGTTCAGTCATCGGATGAGCGCGGCAACTCAAGTGGCCCCACCACACAAGCTGTCGGAACGAATCATCGACGATGTGTTGCCCAAGGCTCATCTGACACTTGTCAGTATCGAAAGCACCAAGCCCTGGCGTTACCCAGCGGAACACCGTGCGGCATTACTGTTCACCTATGACGGGCATCCTGCCGAAGATCGCAACCCGGAAGTGTTGATCCTTTCTGGCGTTGAAACCCTGCGTGTTCAACGTCAGCCTGCCGCCGAAAAAGCATTGCGTCAGCAACTGCAGAAATACGGTTTGAAGAAGTCAGCGCGTAAAAGTGGCGTTGATCATCCGGGTGAGCGGTTTAATTTGTCCGATGATTCAGCTTGGCTCGCATTTGCGCAGAACGGGATTCCCGTGCTGCGCGAGGCAGGGTGGCAGGTTGACGTCAGGCCTGGCTTTCATTTCAACGTAGAGCCGATCGAGCATTGGTATGCCGAGGTTGAGGAAGAGTCGGGACGGCAGTGGTTTGATCTGCAATTGGGGATTGTCGTTAACGGCGAACGCCACAGCCTGTTGCCGATTTTTCTGCATCTATTACGCACTCAGCCGCTGCTTCTCGATCCAGCGAAACTCGCTCAGCGCGGCGATGATGAACTGCTGTTGGTGGAGTTGGGCGCTGGTCGTTATAGCAATAAAATCAGTGGCAAAGTCGCGCTGCCTTTCGGTCGGGTCAAACCGCTGATGGCCACGCTCAGCGAGTTATATCTGGGCAATCATCTCGGCGATAAATTGCGCTTGAGTGCCCCCGATGCAGCGCGACTGAGTTTGCTTGACGGTGTGTCGCTCGATTGGCAGGGCGGCGAGCGCCTGCGAAATTTTGCCCAGCGCCTGCGTGAGTCAACTCATGCGCAAGTTGCCGCGCCGGCCGGACTCAACGCGCAGATGCGACCGTATCAGCTCGAAGGCCTCAACTGGATGCAAACCCTGCGTGAGCTGGAAGTTGGCGGCATTCTTGGCGACGACATGGGGCTGGGGAAAACCCTGCAGACCCTGGCTCATCTGTTGACGGAAAAGCAGGCGGGGCGGTTTGATCTTCCGGCACTGGCCGTGATGCCCACCAGCCTGATCTCCAATTGGCTGGACGAGGCGCAGCGCTTCACGCCGCAGTTGAAGGTGTTGGCGCTGCATGGCACCGGACGGAAAAAAGACTTCGCCAGTTTTGCAGAATACGATCTGGTGTTGACCACTTACGCCTTGCTGGCAAGGGATCTTGAGGTTCTGCAGCCGCAACTGTGGAGCGTGCTGATTCTCGATGAGGCGCAGAACATCAAGAACCCGCTCAGCAAAGCGGCTCAGGCGGCCCGTGATCTGCAAGCCCGTCAGCGCTTGTGCTTGAGCGGTACGCCACTGGAAAACCACTTGGGCGAGCTGTGGTCGCAGTTCCACTTCTTGATGCCTGGTTGGTTGGGCGACAGCAAATCCTTCAATCGTGATTACCGCACACCAATCGAAAAACACGGCAATGCCGAGCGCATGCAGCATCTGACGGCGCGGATAAAACCCTTTTTGCTGCGCCGTAAAAAAGATCAGGTGGCCACCGAATTGCCGCCGAAAACCGAGATTATCCATTGGGTTGATCTCAGCGATGGCCAGCGCGATGTTTATGAAACCGTTCGCGTGGCGATGGACAAAAAAGTGCGCGATGAAATTGCTCGCAGTGGTGTGGCGCGCAGTCAGATCATCATTCTTGATGCCTTGCTCAAACTGCGGCAGGTCTGTTGCGACTTGCGCTTGCTCAACATGCCGCTGACGGCGAAGGCGCTACGTTCCGGCAGTGGCAAGCTGGTCAGTTTGATCGAGATGCTTGAAGAGCTGCTTGGCGAAGGACGCAGGATCCTGTTGTTCTCGCAGTTCACCTCGATGCTCGCCTTGATCGAGGAAGAATTGCAGCAGCGTGACATTGCCTATTCGTTGCTGACCGGTGAAACCAAGGATCGGCGCACGCCGGTGAAGGATTTTCAGGGCGGCAAGGTGCCGCTGTTTCTGATCAGTCTGAAGGCCGGGGGGACCGGTTTGAACCTGACCGCTGCGGACACGGTGATCCACTTTGACCCTTGGTGGAATCCGGCTGTGGAAAATCAGGCAACCGATCGTGCGTATCGAATCGGGCAAAACAACCCGGTGTTCGTTTACAAGCTGATTGCTCGTGGCACGGTAGAGGAAAAAATACAGGCGTTGCAGCAGGAGAAGGCAGCACTCGCTGGTGCAGTGCTGGAAGGCGGGACGACGGGTGGCTGGAAGATGGAGCAGAGTGACATCGAGGCGCTGTTTGCGCCGCTGCCTGTTTCCAAGGGTTGAGCCTGGGTTTTAACCGTTAGACCGAGGTGAGCCATTCGCGAGCAAGCTTTGCTCCTACAGGGATCAGCGGCGTCCACCCGTAGAGCAAAGCTTGCTCGCGATAGCTAATTAGCAGGCGAAAAACATCTCAACGCTTTTCGCGCTTGTCCGGCAACGGCGCAAACAGCGCTTCAATATCATCGCTCTGCAACTTCCAGTCCCCAGCCTTGCGCCCATCCAGCACGCCTGCTGCCAAGTCGGATTTTTCTTTTTGCAGGTGCTGAATCTTCTCTTCCACCGTGCCCCGGGCAATCATCTTGTAAACGAAAACCGGTTTTTCCTGACCAATCCGGTAAGCGCGATCCGTCGCCTGATTCTCGGTCGCCGGGTTCCACCACGGGTCGTAGTGAATCACCGTGTCCGCTTCTGTCAGGTTCAAGCCAACACCGCCGGCCTTCAGGCTGATCAGAAAGATCTGACGCTTGCCGCTCTGGAATTCCTTCACCGGCGTACGCCGATCGCGGGTCTGGCCAGTCAATAACGCATAGGCGACATTGCGTTTCTTCAATTCATCTTCGATCAGTGACAGCATCGAGGTGAACTGCGAAAACAGCAAAATCCGCCGACCTTCCTCGAACAACTCCTCAAGCATTTCCATCAAGCTGTCGAGCTTGCCCGAGGTGCTGCCGCGAGCGGGCAGGGTCCCGTCGTTGACCAGGCGCAAATCACAGCAGACCTGACGCAGTTTCAGCAGCGCTTCAAGAATGATGATCTGACTGCGCGCCACGCCTTTGCGGGTGATCTCGTCGCGGACTTTCTTGTCCATGGCCAAGCGCATGGTTTCGTACACGTCGCGCTGGGCTTCGTTGAGATCGACCCAGTGAATGATTTCGGTCTTTGGCGGCAGTTCGGTGGCCACTTGTTCTTTGGTGCGGCGCAACAGAAACGGTTTTATCCGACCGTTCAGGTGTTGAAGTCTGACTTCACTGCCGCGCTTTTCTATTGGCACCCGGTAATCGGCATTGAAGCTTTTGACGTCGCCAAGCCATCCCGGCAGCAGGAAGTGGAACAGCGACCACAGCTCGCCCAGGTGGTTTTCCAGCGGCGTGCCACTCAGGCACAGACGCTGACGGGCATTCAGTTCGCGCGCGGCTTGAGCGGCTTTGCTGTTCGGATTCTTGATGTACTGCGCTTCATCCAGCACCAACACATGCAGCGGCTGCTTCACCAGACGTTCGACGTCCTTGGGCAGCAGTGCGTAAGTGGTGAGGATCAGATCGAAATCAGCCAGGTGGTCGAAGTGCTTCTTGCGGCTGGCGCCATACAGCGCCACTACTTTCAGTTGCGGCGTGAAGTGCGCCGCCTCATCGAGCCAGTTGGGGATCAGGCTGGTTGGCATGACTACCATGCACGGACGGTCCAGGCGCCCGGCATTTTTCTCGCTGAGAATATGCGCCAGCGTCTGTAGGGTTTTGCCCAGGCCCATGTCATCCGCGAGAATCCCGCCGACTTCCAGTTGCCGCAGCGATTGCATCCAGCTCAGACCTTCGAGCTGATACGGGCGCAGCGTCGCGTTCAAGCCCTCTGGCGCCTGCGCGCTGAAATCACGAATGTCGCGCAGGCGTTGGGCAAATGTGCGGATCTGCTCGCCACCCTCCCACAGCAGCGGAAGGCCTTCCAGCGAGTTGAGTCGCGTAGCGTCGGCCTTGCTCAAGCGCAGCGTGGTTTCGCCCGGTTCCTGCAAATAGAACTCGCCCAAAGTCGCCAGCACCGGTTTCAATCGACCCAGTGGCAGAGCAACCTGCAGCGGCCCGTGCTCAAGGTTGCGTTGCGGCACGTTGACCAGAATCAGCTCGTCGTCGCGACGGCGCGCAAGGCGTTCCGGGTTGAGGATTTCCGCGTGTGAGCGCATCAGGTTGAGCAGGATCGGCAGCAGACTCAGGCGCTCACCGTTGACGATGATGCCCAGCTCAAGATCAAACCAATCGCGTTCCGGCGCCTGTTCGACCGTGGCGTACCAGTCATCCACGGCGGTCAGGTCAAAGCCGAATTCTTCGTCGATCTGCAATTCCCAGCCTTGGCTGCGCAGCTTCGGCAGATCGTTGAGGGTGAAGGTCAGCCAGGCGCTGTCGTTGACCATTTCATACAGCTCACCAGCGCTTTCCGGCAGCGCTTTGCTTTGGCGCGTAGCGATGCGGAAACCGAGGATGCGTAACTGTTCGCGGTAGGACTGTTCGACTTCCGGGTGGCGTTTTATCCGTAGTGTCTGGGTCTCCTGACGAATCAGGATGTCGCTGTTTTTCTGTCCGCTGACGTATTCGTCCAGATAGCTGAACGACAGCGCCGCGCGATGTTGAATGTAGCGCTGCATCTTGCCGTTGCGCGGTTCGAAAGCACTGAATTCGACGCTGGCCAGCCACAGGCGTGGCAGTGGTTGTACGTTGTCGACCAGCACTTGCGGCGGCGCTTTCGGGCTGCGGTTTTCCAGCACGGCCTGAAGTTTTTCCAGCAACTCGGCGTCTTTGGCGGCGGCGGGGTATTCGAGGGTTTCCTGAATTTTCAGCAGCACCGCTGCGCAGTGTTTGCAGTTGGTGCGAACCGGGCAGGTGCAGCCGGCATCGACCAGCAGCAGGGTGCCTTTGGCTGACTCACGAAGATGAATGGTCTGACGGTAGACGTTACCGCCAGAGCCTTCGCAACTGGCGGTAATCGTCGCATCACCGACCTGGGCGATGCGTACCCGGTTTTCCAAGGCGTAGCGGCGGCCACGCTCCAGGCTCTGCTCTTTGAATCGGCTGACCCAGGAGGGTGCCAACGGTTTACTCAGCGGCGGGTTCATAAGGACTTCGATCAGTCCGGAATCGCTTCAGGCGCTTCCCGTGGCGCAGGCGCGGTCAGGGAAGTGATCTTGATCAGCAGGGCGAGGTGACCGTTGTCGAGATAGTTGAGTTGGCCGTTCTTGGTGTGGCTGTCCTGTTTCAGGCGTTCACTGGCGGTGACCATGCCGTTAGCGTCGATCTGATTGACCCAGAAGTCGGCGCTCACGTCGGTGAAACGGCCGAGTTTCATCCCCAGCGTTCCTTCGATCGGGAACTGGCCGAATTGCTCCTGACCTTCGCTGACCGCGACTTTTGCCGGCGACTCACCGAGGGTCTGCTGCCAGGCCTTGTGCATCAGTACGCTGTAGTCGCCGCTGGCAGTGAGCTTGGTCACAATGTCATTGAGCGCAGGTGTGCGCTTGCTGTCGTCGCCCAAACGCTGGGCACCGGCAGCCCAATCTTCTGGCGCGGCACGGCTGACGATGGCTGGCACGGCATTCTGGCGTACCAAAATCATTTCGACCTGATACAGGTCATCGGCAAAGGCCGAAGGCGCCACCAGAGTGAGTAGCAAGGTCAGTGAACGAAACAGGCGCATTTGGCGTCCTTCAAACAGATTTCGGGAGGAGGCGCTCAAACAGCGCCTCTACAGTATTAAAGCGCTCTTCCGGGCGTTCCATCGGCACCTGAAACTTGAACATCGTGGCGCCTTCGAATTTGTAGCGTTTTGGCTGGCTCTGAATCAGTTTGATCAACGTCATCGGATCGACCGGCGTCTGCGCTTCGAACTCAATACGTCCACCTTGCGGGCCACCATCGACTTTCTTGATGCCCAATTGCTCGGCCTGCAACTTCAACGCCGTGATGCGTACCAGATTCTTCGTCGGTTCCGGCAACAGACCGAAGCGGTCGATCATCTCGACTTGCAGATCCTTCAGGCCTTCCTCATCGGTTGCCGAAGCAATGCGCTTGTACAGAATCAGACGCGCGTGAACGTCCGGCAAATAGTCTTCCGGAATCAGCGCAGGCACGCGCAGATTGACTTCCGGGCCACCGCCGAGCGGTTGATCGAGATTCGGTTGCTCGCCCTTGCGGATCGACTTCACCGCGCGCTCAAGCATTTCCATGTACAGCGTAAAGCCGACGGCTTGAATCTGCCCGCTCTGGCCGTCGCCGAGCAGTTCGCCGGCGCCACGGATTTCCAGGTCGTTGGTCGCCAGCACGAAACCGGCGCCGAGGTCCTGGGTGTTGGCGATCGCTTCCAGACGCTTTTCCGCGTCCGAAGTAATTTGCTGGCGCGGCGGCGTCAGCAGGTACGCGTAAGCCTGGTGGTGACTGCGGCCGACACGACCACGCAACTGGTGCAGTTGCGCCAGGCCAAACTTGTCGGCGCGTTCGATGATGATGGTGTTGGCGCTCGGCACGTCGATGCCGGTCTCGATGATGGTCGAGGCGATCAGCACGTTGAAGCGCTTGTGGTAAAAGTCGCTCATCACCTGTTCGAGTTCGCGCTCGCGCATCTGTCCGTGACCGATGCCGATGCGTGCTTCCGGCACCAGTTCGGCCAGATCGGCAGCGCATTTCTCGATGGTCTTCACATCGTTGTGCAGGTAATAAACCTGGCCGCCGCGCAGCAGTTCACGGAGCAGGGCTTCTTTGACCGTGCTCTTGTTCTGCTCCATGACGAAGGTGCGCACCGACAGGCGTCGCGCTGGCGGCGTGGCGATGATCGACAGGTCGCGCATGCCCGACACCGCCATGTTCAGCGTGCGCGGAATCGGCGTGGCGGTCAGCGTAAGGATGTCGACTTCGCTGCGCAGGGCCTTGAGCTGTTCTTTCTGACGCACACCAAAACGGTGCTCTTCGTCGATGATCACCAGGCCGAGGTTTTTGATTTTGACGTCATCGGACAGCAGCTTGTGCGTGCCGATGACGATGTCGATCTTGCCTTCGGCCAAATCGGCGATCGCCGCATTCACTTCCTTGGCCGACTTGAAGCGGCTCATCACTTCCACGGTCACAGGCCAATCGGCGAAACGGTCGCGGAAGCTGTTGTAGTGCTGCTGGGCGAGCAGGGTGGTCGGCACCAGAATCGCCACTTGGCGGCCACCGTGTACGGCGATGAATGCCGCGCGCATCGCCACTTCGGTCTTGCCGAAACCGACGTCGCCGCAGACCAGACGATCCATCGGTTTCGGCGCGAGCATGTCGGCACGCACAGCTTCGATGGTGGTTTGTTGATCGGGCGTTTCTTCGAACGGGAAACCGGCACTGAACGTCGCGTAATCGGCTTTCGGGTCGGCGAACGCATAACCTTCGCGAGCGGCACGACGGGCATAGATATCGAGCAGTTCAGCGGCAACGTCACGCACTTGTTCGGCGGCTTTGCGCTTGGCTTTCTGCCAGGTCTCGGAGCCGAGGCGGTGCAGCGGGGCCAGCGCATCGTCGCTGCCGGTGTAGCGCGCGATCAGATGCAGGTTGGCCACCGGCACATAGAGCTTGGCGTTCTCGGCGTATTCGAGGGTGAGGAATTCGGCAGCCTGATCGTCGATTTCCAGAATGGTCAGACCGAGGTAGCGGCCGACGCCGTGATCGATGTGTACCACCGGCGCGCCTTCGCGCAGCTCGGTAAGGTTTTTGATCACTGCATCGTTGTTGCCGTCGGCACGCTTCTCGCGGCGACGACGCTGCATCACGCGTTGACCGAACAGCGGACTTTCCGCGATCAGTGCCAGCGCCGGCTCGTCGAGCATCAGGCCTTCGTCGAGCGGGGCAATGGTGATCGCCAGGCGATCCTTGCTTGCAACGAAATCCGGCCAGCTGTCCACGGTTTTCGGCCGCAGCTTCAGACGTTCGAGCAACTCCAATAGCACTTCGCGACGACCCGCGGATTCGGCAGTGAACAGCACGCGCCCAGGGAATTCATCGAGGAAACCTGCCAGTGCCGCCAGCGGTTGCGTGGCTTTGGCTTCAATCGCCAGATTGGGCAGGGCTTGCGCCGGGAAGCGCTCGCGACCGGCACCGCTTTCGACGTCTTGCTGGCTGGCGACCACGCGCGGCCAGCTCTTCAGGCGAGCAAAGCAGTCCTCCACCGGCAGGAACAATTCCGCGGGTGGCAATAAAGGACGCGATGGGTCGACGCGCCGCTCTTCATAACGATTGCGCACGTCGTTCCAGAAATTCTCTGCGGCTTGCTCGATGCCGGGCAGCGAGAACACTTGCGTGTCTTGCGGCAGGTAATCGAACAGGGTCGAGGTTTCGTCGAAGAACAGCGGCAGGTAGTACTCGATACCGGCCGGGGTGATGCCGCTGCTCAGGTCCTGAAAGATCGGGCAGCGCCGGAAGTCGACATCGAAACGCTCACGAAAGCGCGCCTTGAAGCGGGTCACCGCGTCTTTCTGCAGGGGAAACTCACGGGCGGGCAGCAGCTTGACCGAATCGACCTTGTCGATGGAGCGCTGGTTTTCCGGGTCGAACGTGCGCAAGGTTTCGATTTCGTCATCGAACAGGTCGATGCGATACGGCAGTTTGCTGCCCATCGGGAACAGATCGATCAACGCGCCGCGCACGGTGAACTCGCCGTGCTCATAAACCGTGTCGACGTAGCGATAGCCGCTAGCTTCGAGGCGCGAGCGCATCTGTTCGACATCAAGCTTCTGCCCGACATCGAGCACCAGGCTGCTGCCGAGCAGAAACTTGGTCGGCGCCAATCGGTGCAATGCCGTGGTGATCGGCACCACCAGCACGCCATGTTCCAGCTCCGGCAGCCTATATAGGCTGGCGATGCGCTGGGAAATGATGTCCTGGTGCGGCGAGAACAGGTCGTAAGGCAGGGTTTCCCAGTCGGGGAAATGCAGAACGGGCAAATCCGGGGCGAAGAAACTCAGCTCCTGTTCCAGCCGTTCGGCACTCTGGCTGTCGGCGGTCAGTAGCAGGGTGAAGCGCTTGGCAGCGCTGGCAGCCTCGGCAATCGCCAGGCTGAGGGCAGCACCGGGCAAATTGCCCCAATGCTGTTTACCTGCTTCGGCAGGGAGTAGCGGTAGACGCAGAACAGGCACGGAAGGTTGAGCTCCAGGCTTTGCGACAAAGTCGGTAATTGTAGCGGCGTCGGGTACTGCCTGTCAGTTGCAGACTACGTCTATCTTCGCTGTTTCGGCGAAATGTAGTGGTAACCATAAAAACGAGCACTTTTTTAGTGGTTATGTAGTGCCGAAAGTGCTCGGTGTTACGGAGGGTTACAGACATCGTCTAACAGTCGTCGAAAAATTGACTGCGCTGGAAGCCCCGGTTTTACTGGGCTCGCGAGGAGCGTTATTTTTTCGAATGGAATTTTGTTACCGTTTTCGCGACAAGCGCACATTGCTACAAGAGGTTGCGAGCGGCATAATGTAGCCCCTTTTTTCTGCCCCTACATGTGGAAGGTTACCGTGACTCAGAAGCCCGACCAGTGTCTTGGTGAATGGATCGACCGTGAAGCACTCGCAGAAGCGATGATTCCGCTTATCGGTCAGCTCTACCGCAATAACAACGTGGTGAGCTCGATCTATGGCCGCAGCCTGATCAACCAGTCTGTCATCGCGATTCTCAAAGCTCACCGCTTTGCGCGCCACCGCTCTTCCGACGACAGCGAACTCTCCGTCCACGAAACATTCCCTCTGCTTAAAGCCATGAGCGAGCTCAAGCTCGGCGCGGCTTCGGTAGACCTGGGCAAGTTGGCGTTCAAATTCCGCAGCGAAGGCAATGGCCGCAGTGCCGAGCAGTTTGTGCGTGAAGAAATGGCTGACGTGGTTGGCCAGCAAAACGCTTCGGCCCGCAAAGGCACCGACGTTGTACTGTACGGCTTCGGTCGTATCGGCCGTCTGCTGGCGCGCATCCTGATCGAGAAAACCGGTGGTGGCGACGGTCTGCGTCTGCGTGCCATCGTCGTGCGCAAAGGCGCCGACAACGACCTGACCAAACGCGCCAGCCTGCTGCGTCGCGATTCGGTACACGGTTCGTTCAACGGCACCATTACCATCGACGAAGAAAACAACACCATCACCGCCAACGGTAACCTGATCCAGGTGATCTACGCGAAGAACCCGACCGAGGTGGATTACACCCAGTACGGCATCAAAGACGCGCTGCTGGTGGACAACACCGGTGTTTGGCGTGACGCTGATGGCCTCGGTCAGCATTTGCAGTGCCCGGGTATCGACCGCGTTGTTCTGACCGCACCTGGCAAAGGCAAGCTGAAGAACATCGTTCACGGTATCAACCACGGTGAAATCACCGCTGATGACAAGATCGTCTCCGCCGCTTCCTGCACCACCAACGCCATCGTGCCGGTGCTGAAAGCTGTGAATGACAAGTTCGGCATCATCAACGGTCACGTCGAGACCGTTCATTCGTACACCAACGACCAGAACCTGATCGACAACTTCCACAAGGGCGATCGCCGTGGCCGTAGCGCCGCGCTGAACATGGTTATCACCGAGACCGGTGCTGCTACCGCTGCTGCCAAGGCCCTGCCTGAGCTGGCCGGCAAGCTGACCGGTAACGCGATCCGCGTTCCGACGCCAAACGTGTCGATGGCCATTCTCAACCTCAACCTTGAGAAAGCCGCCACCCGTGAAGAGATGAACGAGTACCTGCGCTACATGGCGCTGCACTCCGATCTGCACAAGCAAATCGACTTCGTCAATTCGCAGGAAGTGGTCTCCACCGACTTCGTTGGCTCGCGCCACGCCGGTGTGGTCGACGCTGAAGCGACCATCGTTCAGGACAACCGCGTTGTTCTGTACGTCTGGTACGACAACGAGTTCGGCTACAGCTGCCAGGTTATCCGCGTGATGGAAGACATGGCCGGGGTTAACCCGCCAGCATTCCCGCGCTAAGCCTTAGCTGCAAATGAAAACGCCCCGACTTTGGTCGGGGCGTTTTTGTTTGTGTGCCTTTTAGAGGTGTGTTGTCGCTGCTGGCCCCTTCGCGAGCAAGCTCTGCTCCTACATTGGATAGGTGGCGTTCACAAATCCCGTTGTAGGAGCAAAGCTTGCTCGTGATGGCGTCCTATCGGGCGCCGCCGGGCACGGCCGCTTGCGCAGTGCGCAGGGCGTGCTTGTTGCCACGGAACAACACCAGCGTCGCAATCAACCCCAGCACCGCGGCACCGCTGAGCCAGATCCCCGGCGCAGCCTTGTTGTCCAGCACGTGAATCAAATAAGTACACGCCGCCGGCGTAAAGCCGCCGAAGGTCGCCGTCGCCAGGCTGTAGGCCAGCGAGAAACCGGTGGTACGAACTTCTACCGGCATGATTTCGGTCAGCGCCACGACCATCGCACCGTTGTACGAGCCGTAGAGGAACGACAACCACAGTTCGACCATCAGCAGATGGCTGAAGCTCGGGTTCGCCACCAGCCACGACAGCGCCGGATAAGCCGTAAGAATTGCCAGAATCGTCGCCGCCAGCAGCAGGGGTTTTCGCCCGATCTTGTCGGAAACCGAGCCCATCACCGGCAACCAGAAGAAGTTCGACAGACCGATGCACACCGTCACCAGCAACGCGTCGAAGTCCGACAGGTGCAACTCGGCCTTGCCGAAGGTCGGCGTGTAGGCGGTGATCAGGTAGAACGACACGGTGGTCATCACTACCAATGCCATGCCGGCGATGACGATGCCAAAGTTCTGGCCGATCGAGCGGACGATTTCGCGCAGGGTAGGGCGGTGTTTACGCGCCTGGAACTCCGGCGTTTCTTCCAGTGAACGACGAATCACGAAGATCACCGGCACAATCATGCAGCCGATCAGGAACGGCACGCGCCAGCCCCAATCGCCCATTTGTTCCGGGCTCAGCCAGTGGTTGAGGCCGACGCCGAGCAGGCCGGCGAAGACCACGGCCGCCTGTTGACTGGCGGACTGCCAACTGACGAAAAAGCCCTTGCGGCCCGGTGTGGCGATTTCCGCCAGATACACCGAGACACCGCCCAGTTCGACGCCCGCCGAGAAGCCTTGCAACAATCGGCCAAACAGCACGATCAGTGGCGCGGCAACGCCGAGTGTGGCGTAGCCGGGAACGCAGGCGATCAGCACCGTACCGGCGGCCATCAGCGCCAACGTAATGATCAGGCCCTTGCGGCGACCATGACGGTCAATGTAGGCACCAAGGAAAATCGCCCCCAGCGGACGCATCAGGAAGCCGGCACCAAAAGTGGCCAGCGAGAGCATCAGCGAAGCGAAGGCACTGTCGGCCGGGAAGAAGGTTTTGGCGATGGCCGTGGCGTAGAAGCCGTAGACCATGAAGTCGAACATTTCGAGGAAGTTGCCGCTGACAACGCGAAAGATCGCTTTGCCTTTGCCCGTGGAAGTGGACATTTTTAGATACTCTTTATTGGATTTTAGAAGCGCGTTGCATCCGTTGGGAGCGAGCGGGCCCTTTGATTCATAATGGCTGGCGCGGTTTTACGGGGAGATGAAGAATTGTTCATTGGACGATGGGGCGGGTTTGTGATGCTGGCTGGCGTATTGGCCGGTTGTGGCAATGGCGATTCGATCGAGAGTTTCGGTGGCCCTACCATGGGCAGCACGTATTCGATCAAGTACGTGCGTCATGCAGGTGGTCCCGATTCATCGCAAGTTCGCAGGGAAGTAGAAGGCATCCTCGCTGAAGTCGATCGGCAGCTGTCCACCTACCGCAATGATTCAGACATCGAACGCTTCAATGCTTTGCCCGCCAATAGCTGTCAGACGATGCCCGCATCGGTGCTCGAATTGATCCGCGTCGGCGAAGAACTGTCAGTGCAAAGCGACGGTTCCTACGACCTCACCGTCGAGCCGCTGATGAATCTCTGGGGTTTCGGCCCGCAAGGTCGTGAAGAGAAAGTCCCTGATGCCGCCGCTCTGGCCGAAGTGCTACAGCGGGTTGGGTATCGGCATCTGCACATCAATGGTGAGCAGTTGTGCAAGGACGCTGCTGTCGAAGTCGATTTCAACAGCATCGCCGCAGGTTATGCCGTCGACACCATCGCGGCCCGGCTCGACGCCATGGGTATCGACGATTACCTCGCCGAAGCCACCGGCGAACTCAAGGCCAAGGGCAAAAAGCTCGATGGCTCACCCTGGCGAATCGCTCTGGAAGAACCGCGTGACGATCAGCAGGTCGCCGAGCGCATCATCAACGTCGACGGCTATGGCGTCTCCACCTCCGGCGACTATCGAAACTATTTCCTGCAGGATGGTCGGCGCTATTCCCACACGTTCGATGCGCGTAGCGGTGCACCAGTCCTACACAACCTGGCGTCAGTCACGGTGATTCATCCTTCAGCGTTGATGGCCGATGGACTATCGACGCTGTTGCTTATTCTTGGTCCCGAAAAGGCGTGGGACTATGCCGAAAAACATGACATAGGTGCATTCTTTGTCATTCGTGCCGATACAGGTTTCGTCATCCGCACCAGCAAGGCTTTCGAGCGGCTCAGTGGCGCAAAAACTGACTGAGGGCAATACGAAAGCTGGCGTTGTAGTGCAGGCAAAAGTAGCCTACGACGCGACCAAGGGTTAATGTGCGCGGCGTTGACGCTTCTATAGACTGTGTCCGGGTTCTTGATTGACCCCCAATTGTTCCTTCGCGCCGCCGTTCGGCGTGATTTAGCCGCAGGTGCCGCTGGCACCGCGGCCTGTTCTGAGGAGTACGCATGGCTGTCTACAACTACGACGTGGTGGTGCTGGGTTCCGGCCCGGCGGGAGAAGGCGCGGCAATGAACGCCGCCAAAGCAGGGCGCAAGGTCGCGATGGTCGACAGCCGTCGTCAGGTCGGCGGCAACTGCACCCACCTCGGTACCATCCCGTCCAAGGCACTGCGTCACTCGGTGCGGCAGATCATGCAGTTCAACACTAACCCCATGTTTCGGGCGATTGGCGAGCCGCGCTGGTTCTCCTTCCCGGACGTGTTGAAAAGCGCCGAGAAGGTCATTTCCAAACAAGTCGCTTCGCGCACCGGCTACTACGCCCGTAACCGCGTCGACGTGTTCTTCGGCACCGGCAGCTTCGCCGATGAACAAACCATCGAAGTCGTCTGCGCCAACGGCGTGGTCGAAAAACTGGTGGCCAAGCACATCATCATTGCCACCGGTTCGCGTCCATATCGCCCGGCGGACATCGATTTCCACCACCCGCGTATCTACGATAGCGACACCATCCTCAGCCTCGGCCACACCCCGCGCAAACTGATCGTTTACGGCGCTGGCGTGATCGGCTGTGAATACGCTTCGATCTTCAGTGGTCTTGGTGTACTGGTTGAGCTGGTGGACAACCGTGGTCAGTTGCTGAGCTTCCTCGACTCGGAAATATCCCAGGCGTTGAGCTATCACTTCAGCAACAACAACATCACCGTGCGCCACAACGAAGATTACGACCGCGTTGAAGGCGTCGACAACGGCGTGATTCTGCACCTCAAGTCCGGCAAGAAAATCAAGGCCGACGCCTTGCTCTGGTGCAACGGCCGTACCGGTAACACCGACCAGTTGGGTCTGGAAAACATCGGCGTCAAGGTCAACAGCCGTGGCCAGATCGAAGTCGATGAGGCTTATCGCACCTGTGTACCGAACATCTACGGTGCCGGTGACGTGATCGGCTGGCCAAGCCTGGCCAGTGCCGCCCACGATCAGGGCCGTTCGGCCGCTGGCAGCATCGTCGATAACAACAGCTGGCGCTTTGTGAATGACGTGCCGACCGGCATCTACACCATTCCGGAGATCAGCTCGATCGGCAAGAACGAGCAGGAGCTGACCCAGGCCAAAGTGCCGTACGAAGTCGGCAAGGCCTTCTTCAAGAGCATGGCGCGTGCGCAGATCGCCGGCGAGCCGCAAGGCATGCTGAAGATCCTGTTCCATCGTGAAACCCTGGAAGTGCTGGGCGTTCACTGCTTTGGTTATCAGGCGTCGGAGATCGTGCACATCGGTCAGGCGATCATGAGCCAGCCGGGCGAATTGAACACGTTGAAGTACTTCGTCAACACCACGTTCAACTACCCGACCATGGCCGAAGCCTATCGGGTAGCGGCGTACGACGGCCTCAACCGGCTTTTTTGACGGGCTCCGGCCGGTGGCCTGAGCCGGCCGGGGAGACCGATTTCAGCAACTCTCGAGCGTGGCAGTGGCCAAACCGGGAAAGTCTGTAATCAGGCTGTCAACGCCGAAGTCGGCGAGTCTGCGCATCAGCGCAGGCTCGTTGACGGTCCACACCGACACATGCAGCCCCTGACGCTGCGCCTTCTGCAGGCGTTCCGGCGTACACAGCGTCCAGTTCAGCGCAAGAATCTCACAGCCATAACTCTGGGCGACCTTCAGCGGGTCGAGCCAGGCGTATTCGGCTACCAGTCCGCGTGACACGTCCGGCACCAGATCCAGCGCCGCTTTCAATACTTCCCGCGAACTCGAGGTGATTGTGACCTTGTCCAGCAGGCCATGACGCTGAGCCATCTCCCGAATGGCCAGCACAGTGGTTGCCGCGCGGGTGCGTGAAGCGCTTTTGACTTCAAGCTGCCAGTGCTCGAAATCGCACTTCTCGAACAACTCTTCCAACGTTGGAATCGGGCATGGCTTGATCCAGCCCGGGCCGCCCTTGCGTGCGTCGTAGGTCACCAGATCCGCCGCAGTGTGTTCGACGACCTTGCCGCGCCGTTCGGTGGTGCGCTTGAGGGTCGGGTCGTGGATGACCATCAACTCACCGTCCTTGGACAAGTGCAGATCCAGTTCGCAACGGCGCACGCCGTGCTTGAGACATTCCTGAAAGCTGGTCAGGGTATTTTCCGGTGCTTCGCCCTTGGCGCCGCGGTGGCCGTAGATGAGGGTCACGGTGCTTCCTTATTTAAATGCCAGATTCGTTCTGTTCGCGGGCCAGACGTCGTTCCTGGGCCTGCTTCTGCAAGATATAGCGGGCAAGCAACTGGCGTTGGGCATCGGTCAAGTGTTCGAACTCGGTGCCGACGTCGTAACCCTCGCCCTTGGGGTCGCAATGGGTGACGCGGGCGCGTAGCAACAGGCCCAGCGCCTGCGGCATCAGCACCAGTTTGATCGACAGGTGTGCGCCGGTGGCGATCGGTGTCGGGTGCTGAAAGTCGATCCCCCCCTCAGAGATGATCACCGGCTGTGGCTCGCCAATTTGGCCCAGCACGGTCAGGGCGACCACCTGGCTGAGCAGGTCGATACGTTTGTTCTGGGATTTCAGGAACGCGGCGATGGCCCGGTCGCGCTCGCTGATCTGGCGCAACAGGTGTTGCGACTCGAATTCGCTCAGGTGCAGTTCGCTGAGCAGGTTGAACAGTGGGGAAGCATCCTGCAACACTTCCTGGCCTGCGGCTTCGGGAGCGGACAGGGGCCGAATTTCCAGTGCGATCGTGTCCTCGATACGGTAGTATTCGCGGCGATCTTCTTCATCTAATGTCGACATGGCGAACCCATGGTAGCGGCGGTGGTCTGAGTGTAAAGCTGGTTATCGACCCCCGCCACAAGGACGTTCCTTTTCCCTCCGAACAAGCCCCGACATGTTCAGACCTCTCTTCGTATTTATCGGCACGCGTTATACCCGTGCAAAGCGTCGCAATCATTTTGTGTCATTCATTTCCCTGACTTCGATGATCGGGCTCGCCCTTGGCGTGGTCGTGATGATCGTCGTGCTCTCGGTGATGAACGGCTTCGATCATGAGATGCGCACCCGCGTGCTGGGCATGGTGCCCCACGCGACCATTGAATCCACCGAACCGATCAACGATTGGCAAAGCCTGGCGACCAAGGTCAAGCAGAACCCGCAGGTGACGGCCGTTGCGCCGTTCACCCAGATGCAGGGCCTGCTGACCAATAAAGGTCAGGTGTCCAAAGTGTTGCTCAATGCCATCGACCCCGCGCTCGAGCGCAATGTGTCGATCATCGACAACTTCATGAAGCAGGGCAAACTCGACGATTTGACGCCGGGCAGCTTCGGCATCGTCATCGGCGACAAGGCTGCGACCAAGCTCGGCGTGGGCATTGGTGACAAGGTCACCTTCGTCGCACCGGAAGTCAGCGTGACCCCGGCCGGGATGTTCCCGCGCATGAAGCGCTTCACCGTAGTCGGCGTTTTCCATGTTGGCGCCGGTGAGCTCGATGGCTATCTGGGCGTCACCAACCTGCAGGATCTGGCGAAGATGCACCGCTGGAAACCTGATCAGGTGCAGGGCATCCGCCTGAAGTTCGACGACCTGTTCCAGGCGCCGCGTGTAGCGTGGAACATCGCCCAGCAACTCGGCGAAGATCATTACTACGCCCGCGACTGGACCCGTACCCACGGCAATCTGTACCAGGCGATCCGCATGGAAAAAGCCATGATCGGGTTGCTGTTGCTGCTGATCGTCGCCGTTGCCGCGTTCAACATCATTTCCACACTGGTGATGGTGGTGAACGACAAGAAGGGCGACATCGCCATTCTGCGCACATTGGGCGCGACGCCGGGCACGATCATGCGCACGTTCATGGTGCAAGGCACGGTGATCGGCGTGGTCGGCACGGCGATTGGCGCGGTGGTGGGGATTTTCGCCGCGCTTAACGTCAGCGCCGCGATCTCCGCCCTCGAAGGGCTGATCGGCCACAAATTCCTTAATGCTGACGTGTATTTCATTGATTATCTTCCCTCGCAAGTGCAGAGCCAGGACGTTGTCATGGTCTGCGCCGCTGCGTTGGTTCTGAGTTTCCTCGCCACCCTGTACCCAGCCTGGCGTGCCGCGCGCACCCAGCCGGCGGAGGCGCTACGTTATGAGTGAGTCGGGCATGAGTGAAAAAGCAATCTTGAGCTGCCGCAACCTGGGCAAATCCTACGAGGAAGGCCCTGAGTCGGTAGAAGTGCTGGCCGGTCTGCAACTGGAGTTGAATCCGGGTGAGCGTGTGGCGATTGTCGGCACCTCGGGTTCGGGCAAAAGTACCTTGCTCAACCTGCTGGGCGGCCTCGACACGCCAACGACGGGCAGTGTCTGGCTCGACGGTGAGGAATTGTCCGCGTTGAGCGAGAAAAAGCGTGGCCTGCTGCGTAACCGCGCGCTGGGCTTCGTTTATCAGTTCCACCATTTGCTGCCGGAATTCACTGCGCTGGAGAACGTCTGCATGCCGCTGTTGATCGGCAAGACGCCAATCCCGGAGGCCCGTCAGCGCGCCACGGCATTGCTGGAGCGGGTGGGGCTGGGCCATCGTCTGGAGCACAAGCCGGCGGAATTGTCCGGTGGTGAACGTCAACGTGTGGCCATCGCCCGCGCCTTGGTTAACAAACCGGGCCTGGTGATGCTCGACGAGCCGACCGGCAACCTCGACTCGCACACTGCCCAGGGCATTCAGGACTTGATGCTGGAACTCAGCACTTCGATGCGCACCGCGTTTCTGGTGGTGACCCACGACATGAACCTGGCCCGTCAGATGGATCGCGTCCTGCATCTGCAGGAAGGTCGCTTGACCCCTATCTGATTGGTCGAAACCCGACGCCTGAAAAGGCTTCGGGTCTTTTATTTTTATACGGTGCCCCAGCGAATGTTCAGACCGTTATCGATCTTTATCGGCGCGCGCTATACCCGAGCCAAGCGCCGCAATCGCTTTGTTTCGTTCATTTCGATGACCTCGATGATCGGCCTCGCCCTTGGCGTGCTGGCGATGATCGTGGTGTTGTCGGTGATGAACGGCTTCCAGCGCGAAATGAGCTCGCGCATCCTCGGCATGGTGCCCCACGCGACCATCGTTGGCGTCAAGCCGATTGATGACTGGCAGCCAGTGGCCGCCGCCGCGATGAAAAATCCCGAAGTGACCGCTGCCGTGCCCTTCACCGAGATGGAAGGCATGCTCTCCTACAAGGGCTTGATGCAGCCGATCCAGATCAGCGGCGTCGATCCGGCACAGGAAGGCAAAGTCTCGATCGTTGCTCAGCACATCGTGCAGGGTCGTCTCGACGACTTGAAACCGGGTGAGTTCGGTGTGGTGATCGGTGAAATCACCGCACGGCGTTTCCGCCTGAATGTCGGCGACAAGATCACCCTGATTGTGCCGGAAGTCAGCACCGCACCGGGTGGCATTACCCCGCGCATGCAGCGCTTGAACGTGGTTGGCGTGTTCAAGGTTGGCGCAGAGCTGGACGGCTCGATGGGCCTGATCCACGTTGCCGATGCCGCGACCATGCAGCACTGGGAACCGAATCAGGTGCAAAGCGTGCGTCTGGCCGTCAAAGACTTGTACGCTGCGCCGAAAGTCTCTTCGGACATCGCCAGCGGTCTCGGTGCCGACTTCAAGGCTGACGACTGGACCCATACTCAGGGCAGCCTGTTCAGCGCAATGAAGATGGAAAAAACCATGATCGGCCTGTTGTTGCTGATGATCGTCGCGGTGGCGGCGTTCAACATCATCGCAACCCTGATCATGGTGGTGAACGACAAAGGCGCGGACATCGCTATCCTGCGCACCATCGGCGCCACGCCACGGCAGATCATGGCGATCTTCATGGTGCAGGGCACGGTGATCGGGATTGTCGGCACTATCATCGGCGGCGTGCTGGGCGTGATCGCCGCGCTGAATGTCAGTGAGATGGTCGGCTGGGTCGAGCGCGTCACCGGGCAACACATTTTCAGTTCGGACGTGTATTTCGTCAGCAATCTGCCATCGGAATTGCAGGCCGGGGATGTGTTGTTGATCTGCTCGGCGGGTTTCATTCTGAGCTTTTTGGCGACGGTGTATCCGGCGTGGCGAGCGGCGAAGATCGAGCCGGCTCACGCCCTGAGATATTCGTAATCGTTTAGACCGCTTTCGCGAGCAGGCTCGCTCCCACAGGGTATTTGTGAACCACGCAGATCCAATGTGGGAGCGAGCCTGCTCGCGAAGGGGCCGGAACTGCTGGCCTCAATCTCCCTTGGGCAACTCAATCACAAACCGCGTCCATCCATCTGCTGATTCGCAATGAATCTGCCCACCATGGGCGCGGACGATTGACTGAGTAATCGCCAACCCCAATCCCGCATGCTCACTGCTACCTTCCTGTCGCGCCGGATCCGCCCGATAAAACCGGTCAAACAGTCGTGGCAGCAACTCCGCAGAAATTCCCTCACCGCTGTTCTCGACTGAAACGCGCACAGCGCTCGGTTGATCAACGATCCGCAAGCTCACGTAACCCTCAGCCGGGGTAAACCGCAACGCGTTATCCAGCAGGTTCGACAAAGCGCGGCGCAACATATTGCGGTCACCTTCGATCCGCGCATTGCCATCACGCGTCAGCGTGACCCCGGCGTCCTCCGCCAGCGGCGCGAAAAATTCCAGCAACACATCCGTTTCATCCGCCAGCTCCAGCGGTTGGCGCTTGGGCATCAACAAACCGTGGTCAGCCTTGGCCAGGTACAACATGTCGTTGACCAGTTGCGCCATCCATTGCAGTTCTTCGAGGTTGCTGTGCAGCGCTTCGCGGTAATCCTCGATCGGCCGTGGGCGGGTGAGGGTGACCTGAGTGTGGGTCAGCAGGTTCGACAGCGGCGTGCGCAGTTCATGGGCGATGTCGGCCGAAAACGCCGAAAGCCGCTGAAAAGAGTCGTCGAGGCGGGCGAGCATGGCGTTGAAGCTGTGGGCCATTTCCGCAAGTTCAGGTGGAATTTGCGCTTCCGGCAGTCGGGCGTTGAGCGAATGTGCGGAAATCCCACGGGCCACCGCGCTCATGCGCCGCAAGGGCCGTAATCCACTGCGTGCGGCCCAGGCTCCGAGTAATGCGGTGGCCAGCGCTGAAAGGCCGACGGTCAGCCAGATCAGGTGCTGCATGCGTTGCAGAAAGTGCTGGTGATGGGTGATGTCGAGCAGCAACGTCAAGTTCGGCGAGTCGGTTTTATCCGGGTAGAGCGGGGCGTTGAGCACGCGGTATTCGGCGTCATCGTTGCTGATGGTCGCGAGGCCGGGCTGTTGCGGCAAGTTCGCAGGAATCTGAATGGAACTGTCATACCAACGCTGGCCGTCGCTGCCGGTGATGCGCAGCGACAGATCGGCCTGACGACTCAGTTCGTCGGCCAGTCTCGCGGCACTTTCACCGGGTTGCACATCCTGCAAGGCGCGGCGCAGGCCGATCAGTTTGCCGTCCAGTTGTTGCTGGTCGAGCTCGATGAAGTGCGCTTCGCTGGCGCGGTTGAACAAGATACCGGCGAACAGCGAAACCACAGCGGTGCAAGCAGCAAACAGCAGGGCCAGGCGCGAACTCAGGGACAAACGGCGCATCAGGCGCAACGCTCTTCAAGCACGTAACCCATGCCGCGCACGGTGTGGATCAGTTTATTGGGGAATTCGTCGTCGACTTTCAGACGCAAACGGCGGATCGCCACTTCGATGACATTGGTGTCGCTGTCGAAATTCATGTCCCAGACCTGCGATGCAATCAGCGATTTTGGTAGTACTTCACCCTGACGCCGCAAAAGCATCTCCAGCAGGGCGAACTCCTTGGCGGTCAAGTCGATGCGCTGGCCCGAGCGTTCGACGCGGCGGCGGATCAGGTCCAGACGCAGATCAGCCAGTTGCAGGCTGGTTTCCTGAGGCAAGGCGCTACCGCGACGTAACAGGCTGCGCACTCGTGCCAGCAATTCCGAGAAGGCGAACGGTTTGACCAGATAATCGTCGGCACCGAGTTCGAGGCCATGAACCCTGTCTTCCACAGCGTCTTTGGCTGTGAGAAAAAGTACCGGCGTATCGAGCCCGGCGCTGCGTACCGCGTGCAGAATCTGCCAGCCATTACGCCCCGGCAGCATCACGTCGAGGATCAACAACGCGTATTCACCACTCAACGCCAGTTGCTGGCCGCTGTTGCCGTCAGCCACCAGCTCAGTATTGAATCCGGCCTCCGTCAGGCCCTGGTGCAGGTATTGGCCGGTTTTCGCTTGGTCTTCGACGATCAACAGTTTCATGGGGGACTCGGTTGCAGGAATGAAAGCTTTATACCGTGAGAGCCGGCGCCAGGCGCCAAACTGACAAAGTTGTAATCTGCCTGTCAGGTGGATGCCAGCACGGGCCGGCTAAAGTTTCCCACAGGCTGAACCTTATCTTGTTGGAGTACGACCATGTTTTTGCGCACATCCCTGGCTTTGACCGCATGTCTGTTGGCGTTGAGTGCGCCAGTGTCAGCCGCGCCAGCGCACACCTATGACTTCGGCCAGCCAGCGCCGGCTGCCAAGGCCACGCGCAGTATTGAAGTGGTGATGGGCGATATGTCGTTCGACCCGAAGGCGATTCAGATCAAGGCCGGTGAGACGATTCGCTTTGTGTTGGTGAATAAAGGTCAGTTGCTGCACGAATTCAACCTTGGCGACGCAGCGATGCATGCCAAACATCAGCAGGAAATGTTGCAAATGCAGCAGAGCGGCATGCTTACGCCTACTGGCGTGAAGGAAATGCCTCACGATATGGCGGGCATGGATCACGGCGCGATGGGCCATGGCATGAAGCATGACGACCCGAACAGCGTGCTGGTCGAACCGGGCAAAACCGCCGAGTTGACCTGGACCTTCAGCAAGGCCACCAGTCTGGAGTTTGCCTGCAACATTCCCGGTCATTATCAGGCGGGCATGGTCGGCAAACTGACTGTCAGTCAGTAAGCACTCAAAGGCGCGGGCAAAGGCTGGTAGAATCCGCTGATTCTTCAGTCAGGTTTCCGCCATGCATCCCGCAGCCGAACATTCGCCGCTGGGCAAATCCAGCGAATACATCGCCACGTACACGCCGTCCTTGCTGTTCCCGATTCCGCGCACCGCGAAATGGGCCGAACTGGGCCTGACCGCCGAAACCCTGCCGTATAAAGGTGTGGATTTCTGGAACTGCTTCGAGCTGTCGTGGCTGCTGCCATCCGGCAAACCGGTGGTCGCCATCGGCGAATTCAGCATTCCGGCGGATTCGCCGAACATCATCGAGTCGAAGTCGTTCAAGCTGTACCTGAACTCGCTGAATCAGACGCCGTTTGCCGACATCGCCACGCTGGAAACGACGCTGGTCAAAGATCTGTCCGCCGCTGCCGGCAAACCGGTAGGCGTACGGGTTCGCAGTCTCAAAGAAGTTGAGGCCGAAGGCGTCGTGGCGCTGCCGGGTGTGTGCATCGATGATCTGGATATCAGCGTCAGCGACTACGCGCATCCGCGTCCGGAACTGCTGCGTTGCGATGATTCGCGGATCGTCGAGGAGACGGTGTACAGCCATTTGCTGAAATCCAACTGCCCCGTCACCAGTCAGCCGGATTGGGGCACGGTGGTGGTGGAATATCGTGGTTCAGCGCTGGATCATGCGAGCTTGCTGGAATACATCGTCAGCTTCCGCCAGCATTCGGACTTCCATGAGCAGTGTGTGGAGCGGATTTTCCTTGATCTGCAGCGGCTGCTGAAACCTGAGAAGCTCACGGTGTTTGCACGCTACGTGCGTCGCGGTGGTCTGGACATCAACCCGTATCGCAGCACCGAAAACGTGCAACTGCCGAACCATCGGTTGGTGCGTCAGTAAGATCAAAAAATCGCAGCCTGCGGCAGCTCCTACATTGAATATCTGTAGGAGCTGCCGCAGGCTGCGATCTTTTGATTTTGGGAATCAGATCCCCATGCTGCCCAGCGCATTGACGATATTGCGCAGGGTGCCGGCGATGGCCGGGTGTTCAAGTTCAAAGCGATCAACCGCCAGGTTCACGCCGTCGGCGATGCTCGCATCTTGCGTGGCGGTTTCCAGTTTTATTTCCGATTCAATCTGCGCCATCAACGCATGCAGATCCTCGCGCTCAACTTCCGACAGCGGTGGATTCTGATCCAGCTGCTCGCGCAGAGTATCGAGCTGTTTTTGCAGTTCTTGGGCGGGCATGGTGTTTTCCTTTTATCGAGAGGCACTGGCATTGACCGCAGCCGCGCGCCAAAGGTCTATGGCTGACCTTTAGATTAATCCACTCTCGTTCAACCTGCATGATCCCGATCAGGGCTTTTCGCCTTTGCAACGACGCAGGCTGATGTCCGCCAGGCAGGTGTCGAGCTCGCCCAGGTGATCGATCACCGAATGCACGCCGAGGCCAAATAACTGCACGGTCGCCTTGCCGCGCCGCTGTTCGCGTTCTTTCTGCGTCAAGGCCTGCCATTCGGCCGGCGCCAGGCCGCACAGTGAACCGCATGAGGCCAGGCCAATGGTCCACAACCCGGCATTCAGGCCGGCTTGCAGCAGTCGCGGCTCACCGCTGACCAGGACGCAGCCGTCCAGACGATCGACGTTCAAGCCCATCAGCGCTTGCCAACAGGCGCTGGGGGCGGGCCATGGATTGTTTGTTGCTGAATGTTGCGACGGTTTCACCCAAGTCGGCAAAGCAGCCGACAGCTGCAGGGCGAGGGCAGGGGGCAGTTCGTCAATCCAGGCGCAGGGAATCTGCTGGCGTTGCAGGCTGTGCAAACTGTCCAGCGCACCGGGAGTGGCTTCGGCGTGTTCAGGCAAGACGCTGGTGAGCTGTCGGGTGCGGGCGCCAAAATCCACCAGACAACCACTGAGTCCGAACAACACGGCAGTCAGGCTGGGCACAGCGAGGGGCAATATTTCGGCCTGTGACATGGAGACGTCCCTGAAATAGCGTCAAGGCTAGGGCTGGTCAGTGACAGTTGGATGACAGGCCTCGCAGGACGCGTCCTACAGGCACAATTCAGGTGGACTGCCCAAAAAGCCGTTTACGCTTATACTGTCGCCCTTGAACCGCGAGCTTCGTTGCCCGCGACAGTACAATTCCAAGGAGTTTTCTATGCGCTGGAGCAATCCGCTCGCTCAGCTTTGTGTATGTGCCGGCCTGTTGCTGGCTCCGTTTGCCACTCAGGCGGCAACGGAAGAAGACCCTTGGGAAAGCGTTAACCGCCCAATCTTCCAGTTCAACGATTTTGTCGACACTTACGCACTGAAGCCTTTGGCGCAGGGCTATGAATTCGTCACACCGCAATTCGTGGAAGACGGCATCCACAACATGTTCCGCAACGTCGGTGATGTCACCAACCTTGCCAACAACATCTTGCAGGCCAAACCGGCAGCAGCCGGCGTCGACACCGCGCGCCTGATCTTCAACACCACCTTCGGTCTGCTCGGCTTCTTCGACGTCGGCACCAAAATGGGCCTGCACCGCAGCGACGAAGACTTTGGCCAGACCCTCGGCTACTGGGGTGTCGGCAGCGGCCCGTACGTGATGCTGCCGCTGATGGGCCCAAGCACTTTGCGTGATGCGCCTTCCAAGTATGTCGACAGCTACACCGGTATGTACCGCTACATCAACGACGTGCCAGTGCGTAACTCGATCTTCGGCCTGAACATCGTCGACACCCGCGCCAGCCTGCTGTCGAGCGAGAAGCTGATCAGCGGCGACAAGTACACTTTCATCCGCAACGCTTACCTGCAGAACCGCGAGTTCAAGGTGAAGGATGGTCAGGTCGAAGACGATTTTTAATCTCGACCGGTAAAAACAGGAAGGCGACCTCAGGGTCGCCTTTTTTGTGAGTGGCTATTTCATCTTCAGGATGGTCAGGCCAAGCCTTTGGCTATTGCCGTCCTTGGCCTTGACCCAGACTACTTCGGTCTCGGCTTCGAGGCCGCTGAGTGCTGCGTGTTCGGAATCGATGCGCACGCTCAAACGGTCGCCTACTGTGAATTGCCGGGGGGCTTCGACCTGCATGCCGCTGCTGGAGAGGTCGATGCAGACGGCAGAAACCTGATCGCCTTCATGAATCAGCACGACGTCGGCATCGACCCGCATACGGATGAAATCGCGCTTTTCGCTGTAGTCCCGACCGGTTTGACTCATGGCTTCAACCTTCCATTGGGTTACGGTTTGAGCTGTTCTTATAACTCTCGGTGATTTGACAAGTAAAGTCGTCAAGCGACCATCGGCGCATGCTTGAAACGCCCCGCGGATGGGAGTACCGTCTGCGCCTTAGAAGGGCACCTCTGGTGCACTCGCGTTCGGAGCCATTGCTCGAAAGCGGTGCAGCAGAGAGGCTAGAAAGCGAATCCAGTAGTCTGCGCCGGGCCTAATGCCTCGCCAACTACGCCAACCTAATTCTGGCGCCGTTTGCCCACATGCCAAAAACCAGTGCCACGCTGCTGATAATCGATGATGACGAAGTAGTGCGCGCGAGCCTCGCGGCCTATTTGGAAGACAGTGGTTTCAGCGTCCTGCAGGCCAGCAATGGCCAACAGGGTCTTCAGGTATTCGAGCAAGACAAGCCCGACTTGGTCATCTGCGATCTGCGTATGCCGCAGATGGGCGGTCTCGAACTTATCCGTCAGGTCACCGAGCTGTCGCCGCAAACACCGGTGATCGTCGTTTCGGGTGCCGGTGTGATGAACGACGCGGTCGAGGCCCTGCGCCTGGGCGCGGCGGACTACCTGATCAAGCCTCTAGAAGATCTGGCCGTGCTCGAGCACTCTGTGCGTCGGGCCCTGGATCGTGCGCGCCTGCTGCTGGAAAACCAGCGCTACCGCGAGAAGCTGGAAAAGGCCAACCGCGAGCTCGCGGCCAGCCTGAACCTGCTCCAGGAAGACCAGAATGCCGGTCGCCAGGTGCAGATGAACATGCTGCCGGAAAGCCCGTGGAGCATTGACGAGTTCAAGTTTGCTCACCAGATCATCCCGTCGCTGTACCTGTCGGGTGATTTTGTCGACTACTTCCGTGTCGACGAGCGCCGGGTTGCGTTCTACCTGGCGGATGTATCCGGTCATGGCGCTTCTTCAGCCTTTGTTACCGTGTTGCTGAAATTCATGACCACGCGCCTGTTGTTCGAATCCAAGCGCAACGGCACATTGCCGGAATTCAAGCCTTCGGAAGTCCTTGGTCATATCAACCGGGGGCTGATCAGTTGTAAGCTGGGTAAACACGTCACAATGGTCGGTGGAGTCATCGACGAGGAGACCGGTTTGTTGACCTATAGCATCGGCGGCCATCTGCCGTTGCCTGTGTTGTACACGCCTGACAGTGTTCGTTATCTGGAAGGACGTGGTCTGCCGGTGGGGCTCTTCAATGAAGCCACCTACGAAGACCACGTGCTTGAGCTGCCGCCGACGTTCAGCCTGACGCTGATGTCGGATGGCATTCTGGACCTTTTGCCAGAACCCACGCTCAAAGAAAAAGAAGCTGCTTTGCCCCAGCGGGTGAAGTCAGCGGGCGGCAGCCTGGATGGTCTGCGGCAAGTGTTTGGATTGGCCACGCTAGGGGAGATGCCGGATGATATCGCCCTGTTGGTGTTGAGCAGGAATCTTTAATGAGTACCGGTAGAATCCAGTTCGCCGAGCAGGATGGCACCTTCGTCCTGAAGTTCGTCGGTGAAGTTCGCCTGACCCTGTGTTCGGCGTTGGATGCGACTATTGAGAAAATCTTCACCGCGTTGAATTTCAACGCGATCGTGATCGATTTGACCGAAACCCGCAGCATCGACAGCACGACATTGGGCCTGTTGGCCAAGTTGTCGATCCTGTCGCGGCAGAAGGTCGGCCTGCTGCCGACCGTCGTCACCACCCACGATGACATCACCCGTCTGTTGCAATCGATGGGTTTCGAGCAGGTGTTCAATATCGTCAACCACCCCGTGCCTTGCCCGGAGTGCCTGGACGACCTGCCGGATCAGGATCAGTCGGAAGAGGTTGTGCGAATCAAGGTGCTTGAAGCGCACAAGATCCTCATGGGCCTGAACGACTCCAATCGTGAAGCGTTTCATGATCTGGTCAATGCCCTCGAAAGACATTGATCTTATGAAGTGATGGTGTCTGGCCTGGCCTCTTCGCGAGCAGGCTCGCTCCCACACTGATGCGGCGTCGATCATGGATCCCTTGTGAGAGCGAGCCTGCTCGCGAAAGCGGCCGCAAGATCACCAAGAATTTCCCAGCAGCCACAAAAAAGGGCGAACCCACGAGGTTCGCCCTTTTTGCATGTCGCTAACTCAAATCACAGCTTGGCCTGCAGCAACGCCTCAAGCTTCTCCTGGTCGCGAGCAAACTGACGAATGCCCTCGGCCAGTTTCTCGGTAGCCATGGCGTCTTCGTTCGACAACCAGCGGAATTGCGCTTCGTTGAGGTTCAGACGCGCTTCACCGGCATGCCCTGGCGCCAGTTTGCGCTCAAGCTTGCCAGTATCGGCCGCCAGCTTGTCGATCAGGTCAGGGCTGATGGTCAGGCGGTCGCAGCCGGCCAGTTGCTCGATCTGGTTGAGGTTGCGGAAGCTCGCGCCCATGACCACGGTCTTGTAGTCATTGGCCTTGTAGTAGTTGTAGATGCGTGTCACCGACTGCACGCCCGGATCATCAGCGCCGGTGTAGTCGTTGCCGTTGGCTTTCTTGTACCAGTCGTAGATGCGGCCCACGAACGGCGAAATCAGGAACACGCCGGCATCGGCGCAGGCGGCGGCCTGGGCGAAGGAGAACAGCAAGGTCAGGTTGGTCTGAATGCCTTCCTTCTCCAGCACTTCAGCAGCGCGAATACCTTCCCAGGTCGAGGCGATCTTGATCAGTACGCGGTCGCGGCCAATGCCGGCCTTGTCGTACAGCTCGATCAGGCGATGCGCTCGCTTGAGTACGGCGTCCTTGTCGAACGACAGGCGCGCATCCACTTCAGTGGAGATACGGCCCGGAATCACTTTGAGAATTTCCTGACCTACCGCAACGCCAAAACGGTCGCTGGCCAGGCCGACATCGCCCTTGCAGTCGCTGACACAGGCGTTCAGCAGCTCGGCGTACGCCGGAATGGCTGCAGCTTTGAGCAGCAGGGAAGGGTTGGTGGTGGCGTCGACCGGTTTGACCCGGGAGATCGCTTCGAAGTCGCCGGTGTCGGCCACAACGGTGGTGAACTGTTTGAGTTGTTCCAGCTTGGAAGTCATGGGCGTGCTCTATCCTATGGGTCTGATGACATTACCCGAGCGCTGACAGCCACTCAAGGGTACATACGTGTATCGATGGCCCCTGTGGCAACAACCTGAGAACGATTGTTTGAAAGGTGGGGCGCGCTATCGATAAATACGATGCCAAAACCGCCAACAGGTTCAAAGCAACCGACCTGCGTACAGACCGGTTGCGCGGGGACTATTCGGCGTTCAACAGGGCTTCGACCGACAGGCGTGCCGGTTTCGGCTGGCCGTCAGAGGTCAGCAGGCCGAAGTTCTTCTCGCGATCATTACTGCCCGTATCACTGTTTTTCCATTCATAGATGGAGGTCAGCGGGATCTTGAGTTTTTTAACATCGCCGATAAACGCGTCGATCTTGCTCGCTTGCCCTTCAGCGCCGCCGTTGGACGCGAGCGCCGAGATGCCCCATTCACTGATCACCCCCGGCAGATGAAAGTTTTGCTGAATGAAGTTCTGCGCATTACTGATCTGCGTGGCCGTCATGCCATACGGGTGATAGGACACGGCGTTCAAGCATTTGGGGTATTCGCTGACGATGCGGCTCAGCGCCACGGTGGACGCTGAACCAGCGCTGGGTGGACGGGCGAAGCCGTAACCGATCACCGGGGTCGATTGTGGTTGCTCCTGCAGGGTCTTGCACACGCCGCTCATGAACGGCACAAACGTCGTGTCGAAATTGCGTGTCGGCCAGTACGTTTCCAGGTCGGGCTCATTCCAAAGCTCGATCGCTACCAGTTGCTCGCTGTACGACTGCTGCAGCCCTGTCACGGCTTTAGCGAAGCCTTCCCCGGCGGTGGCCAGCTCGGCGCTTGAGGTTGCGGGCAACGGTTTGATCGCACGGACCGTCAGCAAGACCGGCAGGCCCGCAGACTGGGCCGCTGCAAACGCATCGCTGACCTGTTTCTGATAAGCCTTGGCACTCAGGCTGTCACTCCACACGCCGAAGCGTACAAAACCGAAGCCTGCCGATTTGATTTGCGCGGCGTCAGCGGCAGAGAAGTTCTGAATCTTCACCTGAACGCCGATGTTCTTGGCCGGAAGGTTGGGAAACGTTTCGCTGGCGTGCACCTGAGTCGTTGCACCCAGCACCATCAGCGCCAGCGCGCCGAGTTTTTTGAGATGGACTGATTTCATGTCTGCTCTCCCGAAGAGAAGTGACAACTACGAACAAATATCTCGTTACCCAAGTTTCGATAGGGATGATGGCACTTAGTGCACGAATGTTATTTTTTGTCGGAAATCAAACAGCTGAAAATCACAGTTATTTTTAGTCCGCTAATTGTGGTTGGGGGGCTTTTAAACGCTGTGGTACTTAATGCTCCGGTACTAACAGGGCGAATCTATTTCTGAGTGCAGGAAGATCTTGAGGGTTCATTCAAATGCCCTCGGGATGTTGGCCGTTTGACATGACAGAGGAAAGTAAAACCTTGTTCAGAAAGATCCTTGTTGTTTGCGTGGGCAATATATGCCGAAGTCCGACGGCAGAACTGTTGTTGCGTAATGCGCTGGGTGCCTCGGCAATCACGGTGTCCTCTGCGGGCCTGTCGGCCAGAGTCGGCGAGGGCGTCGAGGCTTCGGCCCGCGCAGTTCTCGAAAACCACGGACACTGTGCCGAAGCGTTCCAGGCGCGGCAACTGACCTCGGACATCATCAATGACTCGGACTTGATTCTGGTCATGGAAAAACAGCATGTAAATCAAGTATTGAAGATTGCCTCTCACGCGAGGGGCAAAGTGTTTCTACTCGGCAAGTGGCAAAGCGAGCGCGAAATACAAGATCCGTATCGTCAAGGCAAGGCCGCTTTTATTCATGCCCATGCATTGATTGAAGATGCTGTCAGCTCATGGGCGCAACGCTTGGCGCGTTGATGAATATTCTTCAGATCAATGAATGGTAAGAACAGACTTATGCAGTTACCGTCCGTAATCGGCACCCGTGACAACGATCAAGACAGTATTGATCTGCTCGGCATATTTGGCAGTCTGATCGATCAGAAGTGGTTGATCGGCGCATTGACCGGGGCCTTTATGGTCACCGGTGTTGCCTATGCCGTTCTGGCGACGCCGGTGTACCTGGCGAACGCGCTGGTGCAGGTCGAACCGAAAAAGAACGACATGCTCGGGTTCTCCGACCTCAACAGCATGCTCGGCGGCCAATCGCCATCGGTGACCGAAATCGGCATCATCAAGTCCCGCGCCGTCATCGGTAAAACCGTTGACGACCTGCGCCTGGATATCGATGTCACGCCCAACACGTTCCCGGTCATCGGTGGCTTTCTCGCCCGGCGTTACCGCGGCGAAACCGATACCAGCGTCGCCGCGCCGCGCTTCGGCCTGAGCAGTTACGCCTGGGGCGGTGAGCGTCTGGAATTTGCCCGGCTCAATCTGCCCAAAGAACTGCTGGGCAAGAAACTCACCCTGATTGCGGGTGAACAGAAGCGCTTCCAGTTGCTCGATGACAACGACAACCTGCTGGTCGACGGCGTCGTCGGTGAAGCGTTCGCGCAGGACGGCGTAGAAGGGCAAATCACCCAGTTACTGGCTAACCCCGGCACCCGTTTCGAAGTGGTGCGCAATCCACGGATCGTGACCATTCAGGGGTATCAGGACGCGCTGGATATTTCCGAACAGGGCAAGGAGTCGGGGATCATTCGTCTGGCCCTGGCCAGCAGTGATGCTGCGGAAGCGGTGAAGATTCTCAACAAGATCGCGTCGCTGTACGTTGATCAGAATGTACGACGCACTTCAGCCGAAGCCGCCCAGAGCCTGGCCTTCCTGCAAAGCCAATTGCCGCAGGTCAAGCGTGATCTGGCCAAGGCCAGCGATGCGCTCAACGCCTATCAGACCCACGGCAAGACCGTGAACATCTCGTTGGAAACGCAATCGGTGCTCGGCCAGTCCGTAGCGCTGGAAACGCGGATTTCCGAGCTGAAAATGCAGCAGGCGGAGATGGATCGCAAGTTCACCAAACAGCACCCGGCCTATCGCGCACTGATGAGCCAGCTCGGTGAATTGGTCCAGCAGCAGAAGTCGCTGGAAGGCAAGGTCGGTGATCTGCCCGCCACGCAACAGGAATTGCTTAACCTGACCCGCGACGTTGAAGTCGCCTCGCAGATCTACACGCAATTGCTGAACAAGTCCCAGGAACTCGACATCATCCGCGCCGGTGCGGTGGGCAACGTGCGCCTGATCGACACTGCGGACGTCGACCTGACCAGCCCGGTCAAACCGAAAAAAGCCTTGATCGTGCTGATCGCAACGCTGCTCGGCGCTTTCATTGGCGTGGCGCTGGTGCTGCTGCGCAAATCCCTGAGTCGCGGCCTCGAAGGCCCCGAAGCCATTGAGCAACTGGGCTTGCCGGTGTACGCGTCGATTCCCTACAGCGCGTTGCAGCAGGAAGAGGACAGCAAAAAAGGTCGCGCCCGTGACGGTGTCGATAAACCGGCGTATCTGTTGGCGCTGCGCAACCCGACGGATTTGTCCATCGAGTCGATTCGCAGCCTGCGCACGTGCCTGCATTTCGCCGGGCTCGATTCGACCAACAACCGCATCATGATTTCCGGGCCGAGCCCGCAGGTCGGCAAGACATTCGTGTCTTCCAACCTCGCTGCGGTGATGGCGCAAAGTGGTCAGCGCGTGGTGCTGATCGATGCCGACATGCGCAAAGGTCATCTGCACAAAACCCTCAACACGCCGATCACCAACGGTTTGTCCGATCTGCTGGTCAAGCGTTGCAGCATCGAGCAGGCAATCAACCGCGTCGAAGTCGACAATTTGCACTTCATCAGCCGTGGTCAGGTGCCGCCCAACCCGTCCGAGCTGCTGATGCACGCCAACTTCCGCGAGCTGCTGGCGCAACTCAGCGAAATGTACGACCTGGTGATCATCGATACGCCGCCGCTGCTGGCCGTGACCGATGCAGCGATTGTTGGCCGTGAAGCCGGCATCAGCCTGATCGTCACACGCTTCGGGGTGAACCCGGCCAAGGAGATCGAATTGACCATCCGCCGCTTCGCGCAGAACGGCATCGAGTTGAAAGGCGCAGTGTTCAACGGCGTCGAGAAGCGTGCCGCGAGCTATTACGGCAATGGCGGCTACGGCTATTACAACTACGAATACGCGTCCGACAAATCCTGACTGTCAGCGACTGTTTTTTCCTGTTTGAAGTGGGTGATTTGTGAAAAAAATACTGCACGTGGCCGAGACGATCAAAGGTGGCGTCGCGACCGTTATTCGCACGATATCGGCGTCCCCCGAGGGCGACGCGGCGAACTACGAGCTGGTGTATCTGGTCCCGCAGGATCAGGAAAAAGAGCTGCACGGCATCGAAGCGCAGCAGATCCGCACCTTCGCTCGCACCGGGCGCAATGTGCCGTCGCTGCTGCGCTTCGCCTGGCGTCTGACCCAGGTGATGCTCAAGGAAAAACCCGATGTGGTGCATCTGCACAGCACCTTTTCCGGGGTGATCGGGCGTTGCGTGTGCGTGCTGTTGCGCCCGTGGCGCAAGCCGAAAATCGTCTACTGCCCGCATGCATTTTCATTCCTGATGGAAAGCTCGCCGATCAAGCAGAAAGTCTATGCGTGGATCGAGCGAGTGCTGCAGAAAGTCACCGACGTGATCATTTGCGTCAGCCAGTACGAGCTCGATAAAGCCGCGCGTTTCGGCATCGAGCGCAAGCGCATGAAGCTGATTTACAACGGCATCCATCGCAAGGATGACGCGCCGAAAGCCAGCAGCCCCGAGCCGATTCATCTGCTGTTCGTCGGCCGTCTCGATTATCAGAAAGGCTTCGACGTGTTGCTCAAGGCGTTCGCCAAGGTGCAGCGCAACGACCTGAAACTGACGGTGGTGGGCAGCGCGGTCAATGAAGATTCGGTCGAGTGTCCACCGATGGCCGCGGTTGAATATTTGCCGTGGGTCACGCCGAGCGAAGTGCAGGCGCTGTACCAAAAAGCCGATGCGTTGATCGTGCCGAGTCGCTGGGAAGGGTTTGCCATGGTGCCGCTCGAAGGCATGGCCATGGGCTTGCCGGTGATCGCGAGCAATTGCACGTCGCTGCCCGAGTTGGTCACCAACGAAGTGTCCGGCTATGTCTTTCCCTCCGGCGATCACCAGGCGCTGGCCGATGTGCTGGCGAAAATCCAGAAGCCGCGCTTGCTCGACCTCGGCAACGAAGGTCGCAGCATCGTCCGCGAACGTTTCAGCGCCGCGTTGATGATTCGCCAGACCTACGACCTGTATTGCGCCCCCACTTATTAAGTAGAACTCAAGCTTATGAACGTAACGATTTTGCATGGCTACAGTGCGTCCAACTCCGGTGACGGCCTGCTCGTCGATCTGGCGATTGCCTTGGTGCAGCGCAATTTTGGTGAGGACACCGCGATCAGTGTCGTGGCCTCCGATCCAGATTCTTTCAGTTACTTGCCGCATCCGCGTTTTGACGCGCCAGTGATGGCGGCCAAGGGTTTGGGCCGGGTCAAGCAGGCGGTGTTTCTCAACCAGTCCTACGCTGGCCTTGCCGATCTGTTGAAGAAAACCGATTTGATCGTCGGCGTCGGCGGCGGCTACATGCGCTCGAAAAGCGCCTTCGAGCACATCAAATTGAAACTCGGCCACGCCAAGCAACTGGAAACCGCGATCCTCAGCAAAGTGCCGTCGGTGTATCTGCCGCAAAGCATCGGCCCGTTCCACGGCGAGAGCAGCAAGATCGTCGAGCACTACGCCAACGCTGATGCGGTGTTCGTGCGCGACAATCGTTCCTCGGCGATCTTCGACGCCTGTGAAAACGTCTACCGCGCGCCGGATCTGGCGGTGCAGTCGCTGGCGAGTAAAATTCTTCAGCAACCCAAGTTCACCCGCTGCGCCTCGTCACCAGCAACGGTGTGCGTGGTGCTGCGCAAGCCGCCGGAGTGGAGCAAGGAAAAGAAGCTCGCCTATGTCGCCAACCTGAAGGTGCTGCTGCAGCGCCTGAAGGACAAAAGCAAAGTGGTCTGCGCCGTACAAAGCGCGGTGCGCGGCAACGATGACGGCGCGTTTTATCGCGAGCTGGGCATTACTGAAGATTTGCTGTCGTTGAAGGCGACGATTGCCAAATATCAGCCGGATCTGGTGATCTCCGTGCGGCTGCACGGCGCTATCGAATCGCTGCTGTCGGGCGTGCCGGCGTACCACATCAGCTATGAGCGCAAAGGCTTCGGCGCCTATCAGGACATGGGCGTAGAAGACTGGGTGATCAACGGCGGCGACATCAATGTCGACACCATCATCAACACGGTTTACGCGCCGAATGCGCTGTCGAATTTCGGCCAGCGCCTGACCGATACCTGCCGTGAGATCGAAGCGAAAACCGTGGCCATGGACGACATCATCAAAGGTGTCGTTCGATGATATTTCGGCTGTTGCTTCGCGGCGGAGCCTTGGGCGCGAAGTTTTTGCTGGTGTTGGCGATCACTCATTACCTCGGTTATGAGGCCTTGGGCTTTTATGGCGTAGTGGTCGCGGCTTCGCTGATCGCCTCGAAGTTCTACAGCGTCGGCTTCAGTTCCGAGATCAATCGGTTGATCAGCGTGGGCGGCAGTTCGCGCCGGGTCGTCGACAAAGTCCTGCTGCTGTACCTGGCCGTGGGGCTAGTGCTGTCGGTGGTGACGGTGCTGATTTATTCGCTGTTCCAGACAGTTGAAGCGACCGCTGCATTGATCCTCTGTGTAACGCTGGTGCTGCTCACCGAACACCTGTCGTTCGAGATCAACTCGTTCGTATTTTCCGCGCAGAAAGCCACGGCCGGTGCGTTGCTGTTTTTCATCAAGACCGGCCTGTGGGCGGTGTTGGCGGTGGGCGGGATGATGCTCGGCTGGGTGTCGGGTATCGCCAGTGTCTTGTGGTTGTGGGTCGCCGCGAACGTGATGGTGATCATCGCCGGTTATTTGATCGTGGTGAATGTGCACAATGGGCGCGTCGCCGGCACCTTGGCCACGGCCACCGTGTGGAAGGCCGGGTTGCCGTTCTATCTCGGCACCGGGCTGATTGCGCTGAGTCAGTACGCCGAGCGTTTCCTGATCATCGACCTGGAACCCTACGCCAGCCTCGGTAAATACGTGTATGCGTGGTCGGCGGCGAACACCTTGCAAGCTTTGTCGTATGCGGTGGTGGCGGTGGTGGGCATTCCGGTACTGGCCAAGCGTTTTCAGGCCGATCAACAAGCGTTCACGGTCAAGCAACTGTTCATCAACAAGTGGGTGATGCGCTCGCTGGTGGTGTCGGCTGCGGTGGCAGTGGCGATTTATCTGTTCTTCAACGTGGTGCTCGATTACGTCGCCACCAGCGTTCCGCGCCCGGACAACGCGATCCTTGGCGTACTGATTTTCTCCTTTGCCTTGCGCGCGATTGGCGACATCGTCTGGGGTGGATTGATTGCCTCGAAAAACAGTCGGGTATCGCTGGCCAGTGCAGCGATTTGCTTGCTGGTCTCGGTGCCCGTCAGCTATGTGTTGATCAAGCACTATTCGATCTATGGCGCCGCGTGGGGCAACGTCTTTGCGATCATCGTGCAGCTCGGCGTGATTGCCGTGTTGACCCGTGTAACCGCTGCGAAAAAGGCCGCTCTGTCATGGGCCTGAAGCTGCCGTGCATCGAGTTTCGAGGCAAGAAACTCGACTCGTCGATTTCGTTCCTGATCCTCTTCACCGGGCTGTTTCTGTCGGTGGCCATGCCGCTGCTGATCCCCCGTGATCCGGGGCCGGATGCGATGACCTTGTGGTCGTCCTACGCGCGTGCCGACAACTGCAACTTCTGGAACCCGTTCTCGCCGGATCGCTCCTCCTACGAGTGTTCGGCGTTCCTGCTGCGGCCCACCGGGATCAACCTGACCAATGCCTGGGCCTACGGCATGTTCTGCAATTTTTTCCTCACGGCGATTCCGGTGGTGGTGTTTCGGCGCATGCCGTTGGCGATCTTCGGCACCTTGTGTCTGTGGGGCATCGTTCGCTCGTTCTTCCTGGAAAACCTGACCAAGGAAATCATTGTGTCGGTCGCGGTGTTGAGCATTTTGCTCAGCTCGTTGACGCGCAAATATCGCGGCGGATTTTTCTTTTCGGCGGTGATCTACGGTGTATTGATCAGGCCCTACTGGATTCTGTTCTCACTGTCGTGGGTCGGCGTCTGCGTGATGAAGAAGTACGTATCGCGCACGACTTTCTTCCTGATGCTGTTCCTGTTCTACCTGGCCGTGGCGATGTCGATCCAGCTCGCGCTGGGTTTTCCGGTGTCGTCGATTCGCGCCAGCAACAACGAGCTGCGCACGGCGGGTGAAGAGGGCTCGAAATCGTTGATTGTCTCGTGGCTCAGCGGCAGCGACTTCGTTTCGCAGGCGCTGGACTCGATGATCATCTTCTTCCGGCTGTCGTTTCCGGTGGAGCTGATTCTGTTGTCCGGGCCGGGCCAGGTGATCTTCGTTGCGTTGATGATCATGACCGCGCTGCTGCTGTTCAAAGTCATCACCTCGACCGATTACAAGGGCGCGCCGATCCAGACCAAACCCAAGGAATTGATCGCGATTCCGCTGGCGTTTCTGCTGGTGCAAGGCTTGTTCGAGCCGGATTTCGGCTCGTTCGCCCGACACTTCTCGATGGTGGTGCCGGTGCTGTTCGTCGGTTTGGGATTGATGTTGCGGGCGAACAAACCGGTGCAGGTTGAATCAAGAATTCTGAATTGAGGCAGGTGCTTTATGTCGAGCAAGAAAAAGTCCCTGGAGATTGAAACCCTGCGCGGCCTGGCGTGCCTGCTGCTGGTGCTCTATCACGTCATCGGGCCGTTGGGCGGTGGTTTGAAGATCGATATCGGCTCGCCGTTCCGGGTGATCGCCGATTCGATGGTGTACGTGCGCATGCCGCTGTTCACCTTTATTTCCGGGTACATCTATTCCATCTACAAAATTCGCGGCAATGACTTTTCCGCGTTTTTCAGCGGCAAGGTGCGGCGTTTGATTGTGCCGTTGTTTTGCGTCGGTGTGCCGTTCTCGGTGTTGCAGGCGGTGGGGCCCGGGGTGAACAAGGATGTCGGCGTGATCGACGCGTTGTTGTCGTTTTGGCTGCCGATCAACCACTTCTGGTTCTTGCAGGCGGTGTTCATCATTTTCATGTTCGTCGGGCTGCTGGAATGGCGCGGGATGCTGCGTTCGGCAACACGCTTGTATGGGTTGTTCGTTTTTGCAGCGGTACTGTTTCTGCTGCCGCCCTTCAAGTTCGACGCGTTCGGGATTAATGGCGCCGTCTATCTGCTGCCGTTTTTTGTCGCGGGAATGATTGGGCAGGAGAACGTCGACGCTTTGAAACAGCGGTTCAAAGTGATCGGGCCGCTGGTGTTTGTGTTGATTTCACTGACGCTGTTGTATGTGGCGGCGATTGATCGTGAATTGATTGTTGATCGTCGCAGCCTGATCGGCCTGACCGTGGGGTGCGTGTCGTGCATCGCTTTGCTGTCGAGTGATATGCGCTCGAAGGCGCTGACCTGGCTCGGTGGGTATTCCTATGCGATTTTCCTGTTCCACGTGCTGTTCGCCGCGACGTCGCGGTTTGTGCTGGGGCGTTTAGGCATAAAGGATGAAAGCCTGCTGGTGTTGGGCGGCTTGACCTTCGGCCTGCTGGGGCCGGTGGTGCTGTCGCTGATCTTCAGTCGCTTCAACTTCACCTCGGTGCTGTTCCTCGGCGAGCGCGCGGCAAGCAGAAAATCGGCGACGCCCATCGTTCCGGTGGTGCAGACGCAAAACAGCTAAAAGCTTCGCGAGCAGGCTCGCTCCCACGGGGATGGTGTGACTTGCACAGATCCACTGTGGGAGCGAGCCTGCTCGCGAAGGGGCCATTTCAGACTAAAGGAATTTTGCATGTTGGCAGTAGATGACGCGCAACCCGTTGCAGCGTCGGTGGTTCAGGTGGGCGACGCCCGTGAGCGTTTTGCGCAGTGGCGTGAAGGCAAGGCCGGTAAGGTTTTGTCCGTCTCGGTGATCGGCGACAGCTACAGCGCCGGACAGGATTTCTATCTGAACAAACTGGTGCAGCGCGTGGCCGGAAAGGTCGGTTTTGCCGGGCCGGGTTACGTCGGTTTCAACCATGGCGCGGCACTGGGCGGTACCCACTTCAAATACACCCGCAGCAGTGAAAAGTATTTTGGCGGCGACTGGAAGGTTTCAGGCCTGGGGCAGGCGAGCCCGGACAGCCGCACCGTGACGGGCAAGTCGGGCGCATGGTTGCAGGTCGATGCCAGTCCTACGCCGGCGATCGACACGACGGTCAGCCAGGCAAAACTGCTTTACCTGGGTAACGGCGAATCCAGCGAGATCCGCTATCGCTGGTCAACCTCGCAAGACTGGCAACCCTTGAAGCTTGAAGGTTCGGGCGTTCAGGAAGTGCCGCTGGCCGGACTGTCATCGGCGCAGGACTGGTCCTTCAGACTGGAAGTGGTCAAGGGCGCACCGACGTTGTTCGGCCTGTGGATGAGCAATGATCAGAAGGGCGTGCGCGTTTCGAAACTGGCGGCATCCGGTGCCGCCTCCGCAGACTTTTATCACCAGGATCCGCAGTGGCAGATTCAGTGGAAAGCCGCTGTATCGAAGATCCCTGCGGACGTTTACCTGATCATGCTCGGTGGCAATGACCAAGGCTTCGGCGTGAAGCCAGCGCAGTATCTACAGAACGTTCAGGGGCTGGTGGGCATGCTGCGCGAGATTCAACCGCAGGCGAGCATCAACCTGATCATGCGCCAGGACACCACGCGCTCCAGCGCTTATCCGATGTCGGCGTATGCGCAGGTGCTTGAGCCGTGGGCGCGTGAGCGCCGTCTGGGGTACGCGAACCTGCAATGCGCGTTTGGCCCCAACGTCAAACGTTACGCGGCGGCAATGATCGGCCCGGACAAGATTCATCCCGTGCCGGCCACGGGCGGCAAGGTGATTGCCGATTACTTCTACGCCTGGATCACTGGCGCCAACGTGCGCTGCAATAACTAGCCCTGTAGGAAGGGGACAGTTCAGGCGTCGGTGAACGTGTCGATCTGATCGAGCAGTTCCTTGAGCTTCTGTGGCATCAAGCGTGTATCGCAACGGGTTTCCACGTTGATGATCACCGCCGGGTCGCTGCAGCAGATGCGCACGCGAAAGCGCCAGTCGCTGAAGATCACTTTCAGACCATCACAGTCGTCCATTTCCAGTGCCTGCTCGGCGTACAGGCTTTTCAAATGGGCGAGCAGGGGATAGGGGTTGCGCAGCGTGCGGCGAATATCGCCGGACGCGGGAAACACGCCGATGCGCTCCACGAGCAGAATCGTGCCCAGCCAGGATTCGTTGGCGCTGGGCAACGGTTGATGGCGTGACAGCCAACTCATCACCCCAAGGTTACCCACCTCGCGTTCAATCTCTACGGAATGTTGTGCAATGTTCATGGTTGCCTGCCTGAAGTGAAAAGTGGGCGTCGGGTTCTGGAGCCGTTTCAGCGGCCCTTGAGGTAGACGTTTTCGTAGCAGAAGTTGGTCGCCTGCAAGTAACCCTCGGCGTCGCCGCAATCGAAGCGCATGCCTTTGAATTTGTAGGCCAGCACGCAACCGTTCTGCGCCTGTTTCATCAGCGCATCGGTGATCTGGATTTCGCCGCCCTTGCCCGGTTGGGTGTCGGCGATCAGGTCGAAAATATCTGGCGTGAGGATGTAGCGACCGATGATCGCCAGGTTCGATGGCGCGTCCTGCGGCGCCGGTTTTTCCACCATGTTGTTGACCCGGTAGATGCCGTCGGAGATCAGCTCGCCGGCGATTACGCCGTACTTGTGAGTCTGATCGGCCGGGACCTCCTGAATGGCGACGATCGAGCAGCGGAATTTCTTGTACAGCTGGATCATCTGCGTCAGGACGCCGTCACCTTCCAGGTTCAGGCACAGGTCATCGGCCAGTACCACGGCGAACGGCTCGTCGCCGATCAACGGGCGGCCGCTGAGAATCGCGTGGCCCAGGCCCTTCATTTCCACTTGGCGGGTGTAGGAGAAAGTGCAGGTGTCGATCAGTTCGCGGGTGCCAGCGAGGAATTTTTCCTTCTCGGTACCGCGGATCTGGTGTTCGAGTTCGTAGCTGATGTCGAAATGGTCTTCCAGCGCACGCTTGCCTCGGCCGGTGACGATGGCCATGTGTTGCAGGCCGGCGTCCCGCGCTTCCTCAACGGCGTACTCGATCAACGGCTTGTTGACGATTGGCAGCATCTCTTTAGGCATGGCTTTGGTGGCCGGCAAGAAACGCGTGCCATAGCCGGCAGCGGGGAACAAACATTTACGAATCATAAAAGTATCCTGGACAGTCATGGAACACAGGCAACGATTGCGTGCACTAATGAAGTGCGTGCAAGTTTCAATGCGTATTGAACGATTGCTTTAATACCTGAGTCAGGTTGTTAATGGCAATCAACCATCGCGGTTTAACCCGACAATGTTATGAGATGTCGGTCAGTGCGTTATTAGTTATTTTTAGTCGGTATCTGTTGATAGTGATGAGTGCACAGGGAGTGCTAATAAGTAGCGGGCAATACAGTGTGACCTGCAAAAATATTTATTGCCAGTCATTGAACTAGTTTTGTTTTCGATTGTTGTCGCCTTATTTGTGTGGAGTGCAACACATCTTCAGCAAGTCAGGCTTGACACGCTACTTGTCACTCATCCAAAGACGGACCTCGCTATGAAGATTCTGGTTACGGGTGGCGCCGGTTATATCGGCTCGCACACCACACTCGCGCTGCTGCAAGCAGGTTATGAAGTTGTCGTACTGGATAATCTTTGCAACAGCAGCGAAGGCGCATTGCACGCCGTTGAAACCATCTGCGGCAAGAGTGCCTGGATGATCCGTGGCGATGTCTGCGACCGGGCACTGCTTGACCGGATTTTCCGTGAGCACAGCATCGAAGCAGTGCTGCATTTTGCCGGTCTGAAGGCGGTCGGCGAGAGCGTGCGCAAGCCGCTTGAGTACTACGAGACCAACGTCAGCGGCAGCATCACGCTGTGTCAGGCAATGGCGGCAGCGGGGGTGTTTCGCCTGGTGTTCAGTTCCTCGGCGACCGTGTATGGCGAGCCTGAGCAGATGCCGATTCGCGAGGATTTCCCCACGGGTATCCCGACCAATCCTTACGGTCAGTCGAAACTGATCGTCGAGAACGTGTTGCGTGACTTGAGCCAGGCTGAGCCGCGCTGGAGCATCGCTTTGCTGCGCTACTTCAACCCGATCGGTGCTCACGACAGCGGTCACATGGGCGAAGATCCCAACGGCATTCCCAACAATCTGGTGCCTTATATCAGCCAGGTAGCGGTCGGCAGCCTGCAAGAGCTGTCGATCTTCGGCAACGATTACCCCACAGTCGACGGCACGGGTGTGCGCGATTACATCCATGTCGTCGATCTGGCCGACGGGCATTTGAAGGCCTTGCAGTCGATCGCCGGACGCACCGGCATTCACACCTGGAACCTCGGCACCGGCGATGGCTACAGCGTGTTGCAAGTGCTGCACGCGTTCGAGCAGGCGTGTGGGCAACCGGTGCCGTATCGCATGATGCCGCGCCGCTCCGGTGATATCGCCGAGAGCTGGGCCGATGCCTCCAAGGCTGCCAAAGAACTCGGCTGGAAAGCCACGCGCAGTTTGCAGGACATGGTCACCGACACGTGGCGCTGGCAATCAAATCATCCCAATGGTTACTTGCGATGATGGCCATTTAGTCCAATGTTATTTTCAGTCAGGTTGTTAGATAACGTCGGGAAATTACACTGGCAATGCCTTTTGCAAGTCCGTAGATATAAACCTGCCGTTCGACTTTTATCAGTTGCGTAAGACTGTGAAAGAACAACGGATCTTGTTCGCGCTTTTTGCGGACTTGAACGCTACCACCTCTAGCACAGATCAGTTTTTAACAGATCGAATGTTAGAAAGGAGTTGATATGAAAAAAGTGATGGCAATTGCCCTGTTGTCGATGTTGAGCAACTGGGCTGCCGCTGCTGAAGCACCGCTGACAGCGGTAACCAATGTAGGTGGCAATGTAGCGGCTTCTCAAGCGCCTGCAGCCAGTACTGCAATGGTTGCCAGTGCTGTAGCGGCGTCTAACAGTGGTGGCAGTGCCAACGGCGGTACCACCGGTACGACGGGTACCACCGGCACCACCGGCACGCACAACTAACAGGAACATTTGTTAGTGCAGTACAAGGTCGCCCGACGCAAGTCGGGTGACTTTGTTTTTGGATTCGCCCTTGAATAGCGTAGTGCCATTATGACTCGTAGTGTTTATCTTTTAATGTTGGCAAGTCTCGCTTTGCAAGGTTGCATGTTTTCCCCCGGTCAATACCTCAGCACCGGCAGCATCACCCGCCAGGGCGCCAGTGAGAGCAGCCGGGTCGAGCTGATCCCGATTACGCCCAAGCTGATCGCCATGAACCGCGCCACGCAAAAGCGTGAGTCGTTGCCGGCGGAGCTGTTGGTGACACCTGCCGAATACCGTATTGGCAACAATGATGTCCTGTACATCACGGTGTGGGATCACCCTGAGCTGACCGCACCCTCGGGCGCGCAACAACAGATCGATGCCAACGGCCGTCTGGTGCGTTCCGACGGCACGCTGTACTACCCGTTCATCAAGGAAGTCCAGGCCGCCGGCCGGACGATCCAGCAACTGCGTTCGGACATCGAGCAGCGACTGTCGGCGTTCATCGCCGAGCCACAAGTCGATGTTGCCGTGCTGCGGTTTGCCAGTCAGAAGGTGGTGGTCACCGGCGCCGTGGCCAAGGCCGGCCCGCAAGCAATTTCCACCAACCCGCTGAGTGTGGTCGAGGCGCTCGGTTCGGCCGGTATCGATACCAACAACGCCGATTTGTCCGGGCTGTTGCTGACGCGTAGCGGACGCACCTATCCGTTGAATCTCGATTCGCTCAATCAGCAGGATTCCAAGTTGCAAAACGTCTACCTCAAGGGGGGCGACCAGCTCTATCTGCCGTACAACGACAACAAGCGCATCTACGTGATGGGCGAGGTCAACCAACCGCGCGCGCTGAGTTTCAAGACAGCGACCATGAATCTCACCGATGTCCTCGGTTCGGTCGGAGGCTTGAGCCAGACCACCTCCAACGGCAACGCGGTGTACGTCATTCGTGGCGTGGAAAACCTCGATGTCGAACCGGCCAAGATCTATCAGCTGGAAGCCGAATCGCCGACCGCCATGGCGCTGGCCTCGCACTTCGAAGTCCGCCCGCAGGACGTGGTGTATGTCGGGCCTGCCAACGTGACTCGCTGGAACCGTCTGATCAGTCAATTGGTGCCTTCGGCATCGATTGTCGGCACGGGCGCTTCCGCTGCGAAGAACTGGAGCGAATACAGTAACAACAGCAAATAAGGTCGCCGACTGTGAACACGTTGAAAGTTGGCGTCTGCCTGATGGCGGCCCTGATGTTGTGTGGCTGTAACCCGCTGATGAGTGCTTCGTTGAACAACCTCAAGGCAGCGGTCGTTGGCCCGGATGAAGTGGAGGTAACGCCGGCCGAAGTCGCCGGGGTCAACTATCCGCAACTCAAATTGACCACACCGTCCGGCTCCGGGGTACTGGCGCTGGTGCGTGAGCGTGAAGACCTGCAGTTCTGGGTCGCCTCCGGCAAACAAGTCCTGCTGCTGCGTAATGGCCTCGCCGTGCGCAGCATCGGCCTGGGCCTGGAAGGCGATCTCGATGGCACGCGGCTGTCCGATGACTCGCCGTTCAAACAAGGTCTGCAGCACGTCGTGGACGGTTTCACCACGCGGCGCTGGATTGATCTCTACAAGGGTCAGGAAGTCGGGGTGATCGTTAACAGCCGCTTTTCCCGCCGTTCGGAACAGACCCTGCAGATTCTCGACAAGGAGTACACGGTGCTGCGTGTCGATGAGCAGATTGACGCCCCGGCCATTGGCCTGAGCGCGACCAATCGTTACTGGGTCGACCCGCGTGACGGTTTCATTTTGCAGAGCGAGCAGCAACTGACGTCGCAGTTGCGCGTCAGGGTCGTGCAACTGACCCCTGATCGCAGGCACCTGCCGTGATGCGCCTGAGCATATTGGCGGCGGGCCTGATGCTGGTCGCGAGTGTCAGCCAGGCGGCCGTCATCGTGTCGGGCGATGTTGCTAATCCCGGGCCGGTCGAGTTGCCGGCGGGTGGGCGCTTGCTCGATGTGATCAACGAGGCCGTACCGAACGCCGAGGGGTATTGGCTGGCGGGCGCCTTGTTGCGTCAGTCGCTGGTGGAGCAGCAGACGCGGCTCAAGGTCGGCGTGTTGTTTGATCTCGACGTGTTGCAGCGCATGGCAATGTTGTTCGACAGACCGAGTCGTGCAGCGTTGGCGCAGCGTATCGCCGAAGAAGTGCGGCAGATGCCGGTCACCGGGCGCCAGGTCGCGGATCTCGATCCGGTGGCGCTGGAGGTGGGTTTCGCGCGCAACATCCGCCTCGACGATGGCGATCGACTGATCTACCCAACGCGGGTGGATGAAGTGCAGGTTCTTGGCGCGGTCGCCGAGCCATGCCACTTGCCGTATCAACCGCTGCAAGAGGCCCGTGAGTATCTGCAAGGCTGTTCGATTCTGGCCGATGCCGAGGCCGATTACCTGTGGCTGATCCAGCCCAACGGTGCTGCGCAGCGCGTCGGCATTGCCCACTGGAATCGCGAGAGCGGGCACTTTCCCGTGGCCGGCAGCAAGATTCTGGTGCCGGTAAAAAATGATGATCTTGATCCGCCTATCCCTGAGCTGAATCAGCAGTTGGCCGAATTTATTGCCACGCAGCTGGCCGAGGTGGTTCGTTGAAGTTACGTTTTGCAGCTGTGTTGTTATTGCCGTGTGGTTTGGCTCACGCAGAGCCACGTATTACTCAGAGTGACTTTGGTGGCACCGGTCTGTTGCAGACGCCGACGGCGCGCATGGCCCCGGCGGGCGAGTTGAGCGTCAACGCCAACCGCACCGAGCCGTACAGTCGCTATAGCGTTTCGTTGCAGCCTTTGGACTGGCTCGAAGGCTCGTTTCGCTACACCGCGATCACCAACCGGCCTTACGGTTCGGAGGCCCTGAGCGGCAGCCAAAGCTATAAGGATAAGGCGGTCGACGTCAAAGTCCGGCTGTGGGAGGAAAGCCACTGGTTGCCCGACTTCGCCCTGGGCATGCGAGACGTCGGCGGTACGGGTTTGTTCTCCAGCGAATTTTTCGTCGCCAACAAGCGCTTCGACAACTTCGATTTCAGTGCCGGGATTGCCTGGGGTTACCTCGGTAATCGCGGCGACATCGACAACCCGCTGGGCTATGTCAGTGATCGCTTCGATACCCGGCCAGCCCTTGAAGGCACCGGTGACGTCAACTCGGGTTCGTACTTTCGCGGCAAGCCATCATTCTTCGGCGGCGTGAGTTACCAGACGCCCTGGGATCGCCTCAGCCTGAAACTCGAATACGAAGGCAACGACTACAAGCACGAGCCCAAAGACAACATCATCAATCAGGACTCGCCGATCAACTTCGGTGCGATGTTCAAGGTGACTGATTCGATCGACCTCAGTGCGGCGTGGGAGCGGGGCAACACGGCGATGTTCGGCGTGACGTTCCACACCAATTTCGTCAGCCGCAAGGCGCCGGCCAAGACCTACGATCCGACGCCTGAGCCGCTGCCGGCAAAGGTGCCGACTACGTCGATGGAACAGGTCGATTGGGCCAACGTATCGCAGCGCTTGCAGCAGAATGCCGGCTACAAAGTCGAGCGCATTGCGCAGCGTGATTCCGAGCTGATCGTCTATGGCGAGCAGCAGCGTTACTTCCACGCGCCGAAGGCTGTTGGCCGGGCGAGTCGGATCCTCGACAACAGCGTCAACGACGATATCGACTGGTTCACCGTGGTCAACAAGCGCTACGACCTGCCGCTGGAAGAGACCAGCGTGCCGCGCCAGACCTTCCGCGAAGTGATCAACAACGAGGAACCGCTGGAGTCGCTGCACCGCACCACCGAGATCAACCCGGCGATGCCGCACAACGAGAAAACCCTCTACACCGAAGCGCCGCAACACTTCAGTTATGGCGTGGGGCTGGGTTTCAAGCAGAACGTCGGTGGCCCGGATGGTTTGCTCTATCAATTCACTGCCGACGCCGACGCCGAGTATCGTTTCAATCGCAACACCTGGTGGAACGGGTTGCTCAGTGCCAACCTGGTCAACAACTTCGACAAATTCACCTACGACGCGCCGAGCGGTTTGCCGCGTGTGCGCACGGATTTGCGTCAGTACCTGACCACGTCCAATACGACCATGCCGCTGTTCCAGGTCAGCCACGCCGAGCAGTTGGATAAAGACCTGTATGGCATGGTGTATGGCGGTTATCTGGAGTCGATGTTTGCCGGTGTGGGCGGCGAGGTGTTGTTCCGTCCGACCGGTGAACGCTGGTCGGTGGGCGCGGATATCAACTGGGTGCGCCAGCGTGATTTTGATCAAGGGTTTGCGCTGCGCGATTACTCGGTGGTGACCGGGCATATCACCGGGTATACGGATTTGCCGTTCGATACGTTGGCGGCCGTCAGCGTGGGACGTTATCTGGCCGGGGATTGGGGCGGGACGGTCGACATTTCGCGCGAGTTTTTCAATGGCGTACGCTTTGGCGCCTGGGCGACGATCACCACCGCAGGCAGTGCCGAGTATGGCGAGGGTAGTTTCGACAAGGGCCTGTATCTGTCGATTCCGTTCGACGAAATGATGAGCATGTCGACCATGCGCCGCGCCAACCTGGTGTGGGCGCCGCTGACCCGTGACGGTGGCGCACGCCTCAACCGCAGCTTCCAGCTGCACTCCATGACCGACAGCCGCGAAGGCGACATGTTCTACCGCAACTTCGAGAAGATCACCGAGTAACATTCGATCCTTCAGGCACACCCGTAACCTGTGGGAGCGAGCCTGCTCGCGAAGGCGTCAATACAGTCAGCATCATCGTTGCCTGACCCAGCGCTTTCGCGAGCAGGCTCGCTCCCACATTGGCCATCTGTCACGTCACAGATCCTCAGCCAACCACAAATCCCCTGTAGGAGTGAGCCTGCTCGCGAAGGCGTCAATACAGTCAGCATCATCGTTGTCTGACCCAGCGCTTTCGCGAGCAGGCTCGCTCCCACATTGGCTATCTGTCGCGTCAAAGATCCTCAGCCAACCACAAATCCCCTGTAGGAGTGAGCCTGCTCGCGAAGGCGTCCGAGCAGTCGACATCCCTGTTGCCTGACCCACCGCAGTCGTTATGTGGAGGAACCAGAATCCACGCCACGCCCAAATCCCTGTGGGAGCTGGCTTGCCAGCGATGAGGCCGGCACATTCAACATTGATGTCGCCTGACCCACCGCCATCGCTGGCAAGCCAGCTCCGACAGGCTTGTGCGTCGAGCCCAAATCCCAGGCACAAAAAAGGGGACTTTCGTCCCCATGCGCAGTGCAACTTCGATCTCAGTAAATATCCTTCGACAACAACGTAAACGGCGTCTTGACCAGGATCTTCAGATCCAGCCACAACGACCAGCTGTTGATGTACTGCAGGTCAATCTCCACACGCTTCTGCATCTTGTCGAGGGTATCCGTCTCACCCCGGCAACCGCTGATCTGAGCGAGGCCGGTGATCCCCGGTTTAATCCGGTGACGGGCCATGTAGGCAAGGATTTTCCCCGAGTAGAAATGGTTGTGCGCGACAGCGTGCGGACGCGGGCCAACGAGTGCCATATGCCCTTGCAGCACGTTGAACAGTTGTGGCAATTCATCCAGCGAAGTGCGACGGATAAAGCGACCGACAGCCGTGATACGCGAGTCATTACGGCTGGCCTGTTTCACATCGCGGTCATCGTGCACGCTCATCGAGCGAAACTTCCAGACCTTGATCACCTTGCCATTCCAGCCGTGGCGATCCTGTTTGAAGAGCACCGGGCCAGGCGAGGTGAGCTTCACCGCCAGCGCAATGATCGCCAGCACCGGACTCAACGCAATGATCGCCAGCAGGGCCACGGTTTTTTCCACCAGACTTTTGCTCAGCGCAGCCGTCGGGCGGCTGGTCAGTGGGCTTTCGTTCAAGTAGATCGCCGGCAGGCCATCCACGACTTTCACCGAGTGATTGAGCAACGTCAGCGCGTTCAAATCCGGCACCCAGACCACGTCGACGTTGGCGCCCAGCAGATCGACGTACATCGCTTCGATCTTCGCCGCTTCGCACAGCGGCAGGGTGATGTACAAGCGGCGGATGTCATGCGCCTCGATGAGCTCCAGCAACGCTTCCTGATCGCCAACAATGCGTGGTGCATCCGCGTTCAGTGAAGGCACATCGCCGTTGCTGACCAACCCTACCAACGGCAGGTTTTCCAGTTGGCTGAGCTTCTTCGCCAAGCCCAGCGCCAGTTCGCCTGTCCCGACAATCAGGGTCTTGTGCTCGCTTTTACGCGAGCGCTGATAGAACTTCGAAAACGCATGCAGCGGCGCATACAACAGTGCCTGACCGAGGAAACCGTACACCGCCCAGCTCAGGATCACTTGCCGCGAAAACAACTCATCGGCCTTGCAGACAAAGGCAATGAACGCCAGTGCCGCCATGGTCATCGCCCAACCCATGAACAGGCGACCCAGGCCAGTCAGATAATTGTCACGTTTTCGATAAACACCGCTAAAGGTGTAAGCCGGCACCGAGGCCAGTACCGCCAGTGTTGCGCACATTCTGTAGTAGAACGCGACGGTTCCGGTGTGCTGTTCAGCGAGTATGAACAACAGAGTTACAACAAAGCCCTGTGCCAGCGCCCATTGGCCCCAAAAGGTCAGTCCCTTGAGGCCCGTGTTTCGATTGATACTAAGAGAAAGATCCATACGATATCCCCAAAAGACGTCCATTCAGGTTTCAACAGTTGAAAGCCGAGTTGTTAGGAAGACTTATTTTTTTTGTTGTAGAAAGTGTCCTGAGGTAACAACGTCGAGAGGTCGAACTGTCGTCAGTCAATAGACTAATTTATTGGCGGGGATGGTGTCTGACGAGTTCTAACAAGATGGCAAAGTGCCAACTTTTTAATAATTAAATATTAGAGTGTTAGAAATGGTCGCAGAGCAAAGGGTGAATAAATGATGTTGTATTTGTTACTGTTGGAGGGGTCGAAGCAGGGAGTTGGAATCTTGATGAGGGAGGTGTAGCCAAACAGAGTGCTCTTGTTGTTTTTATAATCGCACTTTTTCTGTTTGTTGTGTTTGCAGGTGTCGGGTGAGATTACGCGACGATTTCCTGGATCAAGCAGTAACCGCGATTTCTGACGGCGCGAAACAAGCGCTCACCGTTACTCGCGCTTTTGAATTTGTCCTGAAGGCGACTCAGGCACATTTCCAGGCCACGGTATTGTTCCGGCTCTCGACCGATGCTCAGAATCAAATCGTCGCGGCTGACAACACGCTCTTCATGGTTGAGCATTTTTCTGACCAGCGCTGTTTCCAGGCCCGTAAGGCTGATCTCGACATCGTCTTTTACCAGTGCGCCCTGATCATCATCGAGATGCCAGGTTTCGCTGGCAGGCATATCAGCTTCGATGGCCACTGGTGTCTGGCTTTCGCCGGTTATGACCGGAATGCTCTGGAAAGGATTGGTCGATTGTGCGGCCAGCCATTCGGACTCAAGAGTGGCCAATATTCGCTGGGTATCATGTTCAATACTGCGGGCGACGTTCTTTCGACTGACGCTGGGATATGTGAACTCCATCACCATCGGAGTGGAGGAGGGCGAAGCAACACCTTCAACAAACATTTGCGCCTGAGACGTGCCAAATGAATTGAAGCGCTCGCTGGACAAGAGGTTCTCAAGTTCGCGCTGGGACGTTGTACTGTGAGTCACGACGACAAAATATTTTCTGGGGAGGGTTGTACTAGTTTCCATGTCTCTCTCCTTAACTGCGTACCAAAAATTGGCTAAAAGGTAAATCGGCAGGCGAGCAATTGCTTCCTTGGAAGTAATCGACAGGCAGGGTCTGGGCCCGAAATGGCCCTCGATAAGTTCCACTCGATCTGCTGCTATGTTGTTAAGTTTATTGTTATGGTGTCGCGCTCATTCAATTGCTTTTTTATAGGTAGGCTTGAAGTACAACTAGGGCTATATGGTTGCATCAGACGATCCTTCGTACGTATGCAAAAGGGTGGCTGCCCTTGAGTCAGGCAGTCGATATCAGGCCCCGCAGCAGGCGATAGCCATAACCGCGGATACTCTGAATCGCGTTTGTACCATACATGTCCTTGATTTTTCCACGCAAGCGACTGATCGATTTTTCCAGCGCTCGAGGGTCGTAGAAATTGGTATTGAGCCCCATGATGCCGGCGATTTCATCATGGCTGAGAATGTGATTACCGGTTTGCGCAAACGCTTCCAGGATCTTCATCTCGGCAAATGAGATGTCGAGTTTCCGGCTGGCATCCATCAAGCAGATGCGTGTCGGATCAAGCGTCAGGTTGATCTCGCGTTGCCATTCTTCACTGTTGAAGAACTCGCCCAGCAAGTCGGCGCCATCATCGGAAAGGGTATTGAGCTTGATACAGACATCCGCCCCGGCAAGATAGTATTTGATCTTGTTGAAGGCGCCTCGCCCGGTAATGACCGCGCAAATGATCGGTTTCAAGTTATCGCTGCGCAGGTTCTCCACCAGCGCGAGATTGTCTTCGAGGGCCTGTGGGCTGTCGATGACGAGGAAGATGGCGCGATACGAACCAGAGTGTTCATTGTGCTGATATGAACTAGCGTACGCATCGGCCTCAAGTGCCATATCAGTTCGCACGTGCTTGGCGACCAGCGCTCTAAAATGTTCAGCCACGCCACGGGTACGACCCAAAGTGAGAACACCGGGTTCGTCGTTTGTCGGGCGCGGGCTTCTAGTCGCTAAGTTCCCTGAGAGCATCATGCATTGACTCGAATTAGTGCTGACGTCGGGATGTTAAAGCACCGGTTCTCATCTGTGACTGACAATTGGTAACATTTACGCGGATTTTAGACGTGTCTCCCGAGTTTTCTAACAATAAATAAGCTTTTCAAGCTTTTAGTTGATTTTCTCGGGGTGGTGAACTAGTCACTAGATGGTGGCTATATGCAATGGTGCCACTATTTTGAGTCTATTGCGATGGCTTTGTTTATGTCCTTTTGCCACTGTCTGGCCATCTCTGAATAGTGTGATATTGATCACAGTTTGTTGGCGGGGCAAGTTTTTTTCTGCGCAAGGCCTAAATATTCTTCGTTTAGATCGTCAGCCGACGATTACTAACATGGCTTGAGTGTGGCAATTCATAAGCCCTATTCTTTCAAAGTCAAAAGATCGCAGCCTGCGGCAGCTCCTACAGGGGAATGCATTTCAAATGTAGGAGCTGCCGCAGGCTGCGATCTTTTGATCTTCAAATAAACCAATTGTTTAACTTCTGATACTCAACCCCTGAGTGTTATAGCCCGGTCGCTCGCCAAGAGCGCTCTGACGGAGGATTAATGGATTTCTGGACTCTTTTTCAGGTGTTGATATTAGGTGCAGTAGAAGGCCTGACCGAGTTCCTGCCCATCTCAAGTACCGGTCACCAGATCATCGTCGCCGACTTGCTCGACTTTGGCGGTGAACGCGCCATGGCCTTCAACATCATTATTCAACTGGGTGCCATCCTTGCCGTCGTCTGGGAGTTTCGACCAAAGATCATCGACATCGTCAAAGGCCTGCCCACCGAGCGTAATGCGCAACGCTTCACCCTGAACTTGCTGATCGCCTTTCTGCCCGCCGTGGTGTTGGGCGTGTTATTCGCGGACGCCATCCACGAATACCTGTTTAACCCGATCACAGTCGCCGTGGCCTTGGTGGTCGGCGGCATCATCATGCTGTGGGCCGAACAGCGCAATCATGTGATCAGCGTCGAACACGTCGACGACATGCGCTGGTCCCACGCACTGAAGGTCGGTTTCGTACAATGCCTGGCGATGATTCCCGGTACCTCGCGCTCCGGTTCGACCATCATCGGCGGCCTGCTCTTCGGCCTGTCGCGCAAAGCCGCCACTGAGTTCTCGTTCTTCCTCGCCATGCCGACCATGGTCGGCGCCGCCGTGTATTCCGGCTACAAATACCGTGACCTGTTCCAGCACAGCGACCTGCCGGTCTTCGCCCTCGGCTTCGTCACCGCATTCATCTTCGCCATGATCGCCGTGCGCGGATTGCTGAAGTTTATTGCCAACCACAGCTACGCCGCGTTCGCCTGGTATCGAATCGCGTTCGGCCTGCTGATTCTGGCAACGTGGGCGTTTGGTTGGGTCAACTGGACGGCGGCGGCGGCAAGCTGATTACTGACTGCTGATCAACGCGGCGACGGCGAGGTCGTTTAACTCGCTGTCGGGCGACTCCTGGCGAAAACGCTGTAACGCTGACGTGAAGTACGCTGCCTGCAGCATGCCGTCGCTGGCGAGGTAGAGACGTGCGTCCTCCTGCTCTTCAGCGGAGTAAACGCGTTTAAAGCTTTCGGTGGTGTTATTGGTCGCCGAGAAGGGCGTCAGCAACAGCACCATGATCGAAAAGCCGGAAAACTGCGTAACTTGCCACGGCGTCTCGGTTTGGCCCATGCAAAAGCCATCGCAATGCGCATAAGCATTGGAGGTAAGGCTAAACAAGGCGAGAAAGGCGTAACGCTTGAAACCGGAGAAGTTAAACGCGGGCATACCCAAAAGACATCCTGTCAGCAAAACAAAACTACGGGCAACGCTCATGCATTGCCCGCCTATTCAAACCTTCAATCAACGGCCTTCCAGCAACTCCGCAGCCTGATCCAGCAACGCCAACGGATCCTTGGCCTTGTGAATATCTACCGACAACAACTGACGGAATTTACGTGCCCCCGGGAAACCCGTGCCCAGGCCCAGCACATGGCGGGTGATGTGATGCATCGATCCACCCGCCAGCAAATGCTCGGCAATATAAGGTCGCAGCTGCGCCAACGCCTCAGCACGGCTGATCACCGGCGCCGAACTGCCAAACAACTGCTGATCCACCTCCGCCAGCAAATACGGATTGTGATAAGCCTCACGCCCCAGCATCACACCGTCGAACGTCTGCAAATGCTCATGGCAAGCCTCCATCGTCTTGATCCCGCCGTTCAGCACAATCTCCAACTCTGGAAAATCCGCCTTCAGCTGCGCAGCAATGTCATAGCGCAACGGCGGAATGTCGCGATTCTCCTTCGGCGATAAGCCCTCAAGAATCGCAATCCGCGCATGCACAGTGAAACTGGTGCACCCGGCATCGCGGACGGTGCCGACGAAATCACACAGCTCCGCGTAACTGTCCCGACCGTTGATACCGATCCGATGCTTCACCGTGACCGGAATCGTCACCGCATCGCGCATCGCCTTTACACAATCCGCCACCAGTTGCGGGTGACCCATGAGGCAGGCGCCAATCATGTTGTTCTGCACACGATCGCTTGGGCAGCCGACGTTTAGGTTCACCTCGTCGTAGCCGTGCTCCTGCGCCATACGGGCGCAGGCTGCCAGATCCAACGGAACGCTACCGCCCAACTGCAGCGCGAGAGGGTGCTCGGCTTCGTTGTGACGGAGGAAACGTTCGTGATCGCCGTTGAGCAGCGCGCCGGTGGTGACCATTTCGGTGTAGAGCAGGGCGTTCTTCGATAGGAGGCGTAGGAAGTATCTGCAATGCCTATCAGTCCAATCCATCATCGGGGCCACGCTGAAGCGGCGAGACGGCTCGGAGCGGTTGGGTCTAGTGTTTACGGGCGCTTCAGGTTTTTCGAGATTCATTGATACTGGTCTTTTATACAGCGGTTTTTACCCATTTTTCCTTGTTTTTCGAAAGCGGTTGCTACAATGTAGCAAGTGAATTCGGCAATGTAGCAACTGGAAATGGGCACGATCACATCACGTAAGCGCAAGGACAACTCGACGGCCTACACGGCGCAGATACGGATCAATCGGGATGGGCGCACAGTTTATCAGGAAAGCCAAACCTTCGACCGTAAGCAGGTCGCCCAGGCATGGATCAAGCGGCGTGAGACGGAGCTGGCCGAGCCTGGTGCAATCGAGCGAGCGAACCGCAAGGGTGTGACGATCAGAAAGATGATCGAGCAGTACTTGGACGAGTACGAAAAGATCAGGCCATTGGGTAAAACAAAGAACGCAACACTCAATGCGATCAAGGATACCTGGTTAGGTGATCTCGACGACTCGGCGCTGACCAGTCAGAAACTGGTGGAGTTCGCACAATGGCGGATGAGCAAAGAGGGCGGCGGCGTTCAGGCGCAGACGGTCGGCAACGATCTGTCGCACCTCGGTGCGGTGCTGTCCGTTGCGCGGCCGGCTTGGGGTTATGAGGTGGATCCGTTGGCAATGCCCGACGCGCGCAAGGTGTTACGCAAACTCGGCATGGTGAGCAAGAGCAAGGAGCGTAACCGTCGGCCGACGCTTGAGGAGTTGGACAAGCTTATGGCGCACTTCTTTGAAATGCAGGAGCGTCGCAAAGCCCAGATCGACATGCCGAAGGTAATCGCCTTTGCGCTTTTCTCGACGCGCCGGCAGGAAGAGATAACCCGGATCAGGTGGGATGATCTCGACGAGTCTCGGCAGTCTGTCCTGGTGCGCGATATGAAAAACCCCGGGCAGAAGATCGGCAACGACGTTTGGTGTCATCTGCCAGACGAGGCTTGGGCAATTCTCCAGAGCATGCCAAAGGTTGAGCGGGAGATATTCCCTTACAACGCGAAGTCGGTGTCGGCCTCATTCACTCGGGCATGTCCGATGCTTGGCATCGAGGATCTGCATTTTCATGACCTGCGACATGAAGGGGTGAGTCGGTTATTTGAGATGGACTGGGATATTCCGAGGGTTTCCAGCGTTTCAGGGCACAGAGATTGGAACTCTCTACGTCGTTACACGCATTTGAAAGGGCGGGGAGATATCTATTCGTCTTGGAGATGGTTGCCTCAATTGTTGGCCTCATGTGAGTAAATGGCGGGCATTCAATCAACGTTTTTTCGTGATTGCAAAATGACATGTATGGCAATACTCTGTTTTAAAACATGGAGGGTGGGGCTTAATGTCTAGGGTTGAGTGGTTTGAACATGACGGACATTCGATTGCATTGATGAAACCTGGCGAGCTAGGTGAAAATGAGAATGTTTTTTCAGTAATAGTGGGCAAAAACGGCGTAGGTAAAAGTCGGTTGTTAGCTGATATCGTAAAAGCTAAAGTCGTTGATTACGCTTATTTTGTTGATCCAGAAGATGGTTCTGTCATTTTTTCGAGTCGTTTTGAATCCGATAAGGAGTCAAAGGTTATAGCGGTATCTACCAGTCCGTTTGATAAGTTTCCCAACCCCAAGAAAAGACCTCACCCAGATGTACAGTCGAACTATAGATATGTAGGTATGCGTGGGGAGGGAATGTATCAGCCTTCCTCCGCTGTATCGTTAATCGCATCCGCAGCAAAAGGGTTGATCGATAAATTGCTTGCTCGAGAGAGTAATCATAATTTACTCGGTGTATTTGACTCGTTGAATTTTCGGCCGGTGGTAGATTTTATCTTTAAGCCGGGGTATATAAGAGCAGCCAAAACTTACGAGGAATATGACCCTAATAGGGTAAGCGATAAAGGTCTTGCGATTGATCTGCAGAGCTTATTGAGTGATTATGAAATACAAATTGATGAGAGGTACTTTCAGGTTTTAGAGTCGATTCCTGTTTCGAAGCGGCCTGAAGTGTTTAACGCAATTGTGAAAGTTCACAGGATGTTGACGAAGCGAAAGGCCGTAGAGTTAACGGTGAATTTTTCGGGCGGTTCTGCGTCTTTGGATGGTAGAGAAGCTAACGATTCCTATATCAAGGCTATGCTAGTATTAGTGAATACTGGTTTGATGCGTCTCATCGATCTTAAGCTCGAAAAAATTGGTTACGGCGAGATGTCTCTCAAAAGAGCAAGCTCAGGTGAACAATGCTTGATGGTGCTCATGCTAGGGATTGCGGGTCATATCACTGATGGTTCGATAGTTCTGATAGATGAGCCTGAAATTAGTTTGCATCCAAGATGGCAGGAGCAGTTCATGATGCTGCTCACAACCTCTTTTTCGGCATATAGAAGATGTCATTTCATAGTCGCTACTCATTCCCCTCAAATCATCGCAAGACTTAGAGATAAAGCCTGCTTTATTACTTCTTTGTCAAAGCGTGAGGTTTATCGTGCTGAAGAGTTTTACCACCGATCCGCAGATTACCAGCTGGCAGAGCTGTTCGATGCCCCAGGTATTATGAATGAGTACATATCACGTCTCGCATTCAATTTGCTTGCGAAAGTAAAGGCAAATAAATGTGTCGATGCAGATGCGGCAAAAGAGTTGGCTAGACTTCAGGACCTGAATCAGCAGGTAGAGTCAAATGATCCCGTCAAAGAGCTCATTCAGTCAGTCTCCGATGTGTGTAAAAAATATGCCAATAATTAACGCGCCCGTGGTGTTGAGTGACGCGTCGTTGGCGATAATTGAGGCAAAAACCAGCGATCCTGATTTTAGCCATACAAGTTGGAATGACGCGGACCTCGAATCTGTAAGATGTGAAGTGAGAAATCATTATCGCGATGTTCAACGATTGACATGTGTTTACTGTCAAGGCGCTGTTTCTCAGCGCTCTGCTTTTGGAGCGCCGGTCGAGCACATTGTTCCTAAGTCTCAGCATTTGGGATTTATGTTCGAGCCAAAAAATATGTGTGTCATATGCCCAGATTGCAACGAGTATAAGGGCAAACGTGAAGTTTTGGTGGAGCCTGTGCTGGTTGCAAATCGAGTGAATTATCCAGTTAACCCTGCAGCGTTTAGAATCATGCATCCGCATTATGATGAGTATGACGAAAACATTATGAGAGCTAACAGGGTTTATATTGAGTGTTCTGATAAGGGTGGTTATACGATTTACATATGCAACCTGAATAGATTTTTTAGAAGATTTGGTCGATGCGATGAGTTCGTTAACGATGCTGAATTGGTTCAAAAATCTGAAAGATTTTATAGTGAAGGGCATGTAGATATTTAAGTTTCAACCCAGTCCATTGGCTGGGTTGAATGTTTATTACTTTCTTCCAAATAGCTTGTTCTGCTCTGTGATTGCCAGTTCTCGCTGGCGATCAATATAATTTGCAAGATCGCTTAAATGAATGCCTAGGCCCGCCTTTTGACTTTGTGCACCTAGTCGGGTTATCGGAATATCTATTTCGCCGCTAAGTCGTTTTGACTTGAATTTTTCAACGGTTAGATTCATATAATCACTGCATACCTTATCTAATGGTATTACTGCTTGTGCGTTATACTGAGCCATAAGCAAGAAAAGCGTATTCATACGACCTCCTCATTCATCAGTACGCTAATTTGAATTGTGGTCATGTGCTGTGTACCTCAGTAGATCCCTCCGCCGTGATACTTGGTGAGAGGCCGGCGGAGAGGAGGCATTGGTTTGGTTAGCCCAGGTTGAAATTGCCGATAGTCAGATGCGCGCCGCCCCCGACTTCGTGTTGCACGACTTCCTTGAATTCTTGTGCCAAGTCTTCGCGTAGCTGTTCTTCTCCAATCCAACGCAGACGCAGCAGGGGTTTGTCTCCGCCGGTGAGAACGGCTACACGCAGGCGGATGATCTGGACTTTTAGCCCTTCATAAGGCTCTACGGTGAACAGGAATTCGGCAGGTAAACCTTCTGAGGACTTAGCCTCGATCTGGTCCATCGCTGAACGAGAAGAGCTCAGGTCGCCGACGACGTGTTCGCTCTTGCGTGCTTGCTCGATGCTGATGGAGCGAATGGCGCTCGCGGCTTTACGCAAATCGATGGGACTATCATCTGCCGCGAGGGCTTGGAGATTCGCTGCCCAATCCTCGATCCAGTCGCTGAGTTCTTTCTGCGCGAACTGAATTGAGGCTGCACGTTCCAGCGCCCGGAAGGCAGCAGTTTTTCTCAAGTTCAGGGTGGCGGTGAAGTCGCCGTGCCCTGGTGACTTGGTGTCGCCCAGGTTGAAAATGACTGTGCACGACATTGCTTCGGCGTCCACAAAACCAGACGCGACAACCTCGGCACTTTGCGTCATTACGTAATTGCCGAAGTCCAGCAGCGAGTGAGTAGTGAGCGCGCCACGGAACCGGCTACGAGCGGCTTGAAATTTCTCGATGCTGTGGATCTTCTGATCAGACGGCAATACCAGCGCTGGGGTGAAAGTATCCAGCGGCTTGGCATAGGCCAAAACGGCGGTGTCCTGAATCAACTGAATTGCTTTGGCTTCCATTGAATCGACTTCCTTTGGTGAGAGGTTTGGAATCGAACGGTTTAGGACTTCGCGTGAATCGGTGCGTCGTCGCGGTTGAATAGCTGACCGGCGCGCGGGGCTTCGGCGAACAAAGTCAGGCGACCGCCCTCATTGACGTGCATCGGGGTGTCGAGGGTGGTGTCCTCGGTACGGCTGCCGCGTTTGGTAGGCACCTTGTAGGCGAGCTTGTGATTGACGGTGACTTGATGACTGTTGGCGATCTGCTTCAAGGTGAAGGTCAGAGTTACCGAGCCGACTTTGCCGTTATCAACAACTCCAGATGCCACTTCAGAAAGGGCGTGACCGATCTGATTGGCGAAGACGCCTGCGTTGAGTTCGCCGATGAATTCGGCCGTATCCGTAGGTTTCATGTGCTGTGCCTATTGATGTGCGATTTGTTTGCCTCTGGACGGCAGAGGCGACCGTTGAAATCAAGCCGCTTGCTTTGCCGCTTGGGTGTCGAGGAACTCGGCCAGGTCGTGCAGGTACACCACTCGTTGTGCGCGAGCCGACCCGTGCAAACGCTTCACGACCAGCGCGATACGACCTGCCTTGATCTCGGCCAGTAGGTAGCGGTCGGTGCGAATGTGTGCGAAGTACTGTTCCCGAACTGCTGCCAAGGTCGGGCATGGAGTAGCGAACTGACGTCGCAATTGTTCAAGTGTGTTGCTCACGCTGCGCTCTCCCCGTACCCCTCCGATGGGGGCAGCAACTTGAGGCGAATCAGCTCGGCGAGGCCTTCTTTACTTTTGCCCATGGCAGCCGCGCAGATGTTGCCCTTGGCGTCGGCCACCACCGCGCCGAATGGGAACTCAGGCGAGTTGGTCGGCGTAACGTAGGCGACTTGCCCGTCAAGGATCACGTTGTTGACGCAGCGAAATACCTCGGCCAGCTCGGTGCTTAGTACGGGCATGCTTTCTAGTAATTGGATGGCTTCCGTCGAGGCGCCAACGAGCGTTGCGCGGCTGACTACCCCCGGGCAGTTCAAGTAGATCGGGATCAGCTTCAGGGCGCCGAGGGCTTGCGTGTAGGCATTGAGGTTGTTTGTTTTCATGCAGCGGCGTCCTTTTTGGTGATGATGATTCCAAGTTTCTTGGCCAGCCATTCAATCCCTTCTTCCTTCACCATCACCACGGAGTAATGACGGCACTTGTTGAGGGATGGAATCAGGGTGCTGCGCGGATCCGAATACAGATAGCCGCGATCACGGTGCTGGCTGGCTAGATCGCCACTGCTGTTGAGAATGCCCAGCTCGCGCAACCTGGCGCGGAAGGCGCGGGGCTTGAGTCCGAGCAATGCGGCTGTTTCGTCGAGGGTGCGGTTCGTCATTGTGCGATCCTCAGACGACTGCTGCGCGTGTGTGTAGCGTGTCCACAATCTCGTTGAGATTGATTTGAAGGGCTTCAATGGTCCCGTCATTCGGTAGGAACCAGTCGCCCTCGGTACCCCAGATGCCGCCTTCGCTACGATGCGGCGCCACGGCATTTGCTGCGGTGCGCTGGATATGGATCACAATTCCGCCGCGCTGGCGGATGAATGACGCTTCATTCTCGAATCGCAGGTCGCTGACTACGAAGCCGCGAGCGGTGTCGTAGGTACGGGCCATTAGGTCGAGATTTTGCGAAGCCAGTAGCAGCCATAACTCGGGGTGCACTTTGTCACGGCCCCACTCGGTGCCGAGTGTCTGCATCAGGTAGCGTGGAGAGCGACCCAGCCACGGTAGAACTCGTTCCTTTTGCTCTCCTTCGAAATCGCACGGACTCAAGTTGAGGATATTCATCAAGCCGTCACGGAGCGGGTCGGCGAATGCGTAGGACTGGAACCCATGATGGTTGACCAGATGCTGCGCGGCTGTGTCTTTGCCAGAACGAGCAACGCCAGCGAGGCCGATTAATAGAGGCTTCATGCTGCATCACCCCCGAATGGTTCGGGTTTGTGAGCGACGACATTTGCTTTCGAAGGTGCCAAGCGAGTGCCCGGCGGCGTGACAATTACCAGTAGGCCGGTGTGCTTTTGAATCGCTTCAACGGCTGCTGGGCTAGTGCAAGCTGCAGGGTGTAGGTACACCGGGCAGCGAGTGTTGCTGTGCTGTGTGGTTCGCATGATCGTACTCTTTGGTGAGAGATTTACGATGCAAACGATACAAATACGTATTGACTGAGTCAATACGTATTTGAATTGATTTTTGCTTGTGCCAAAAAAAACCCGCATCGCTGCGGGGCTTTTTTTGTGGAATGTATTAGAAAATTTCGAGCTTCGAGAATACTACGCCGCAAATTATGGCGTCGGACCCTAACTCAATGATTGGCTCCGGCCATGCTGGATTCAACGGTTTTAGAAACCGGCGGCTGCCCTCCATGACTAACTGCTTGAATGTTGCTTCTTGGCTATCCAAGAGTTTTGCAATCACGAGAGAACCATTTTCCGCATCTTTCGCGGGATCAACAAAAATGATGTCTCCGTCTCGGAAGGACCTCCGTTCATGTTGATTGAACATGGACAGTCCGCGTACTCGAAGGGCATAGCTTTGGCTGCTGTGGGAAGCGGCGCATGGCAGCCATAACTCTGCATCATCAAGGGTTCTAACGTCCTCAATCTCACACCATGCGCCGGCTTGAACCCATGAAATTAGAGGGACGTAGCCTTTAATTGCTGGCCCAGGTTCGACGTTAGTTTCATTCGCAGATGGAGCGCCCTGATCAATAATCGGGTCTTTGTGTTCGCCTCCCTTCCAAAGCCAGTTGCTACTGACCTTCAAGGCTCTGCTGATCTTTTCGATATTTTCATGGCGTGGACTGGCTACCGCGTTCGTCACAATTCTATGAATTGTCGGTTGCGGAACACCGGAGCGTCGGCCGAGTTCGCCTTCTGACAGCCCCAATTCCTGCATGCGCTGGGCGATGCGGTCTCCGATCACTTTTTCTATGCCTTGATTCAAAAACGTATCGGCAAGTGTATTGAATCATTCAATACGTTTGTGTATTGTTGCGGTCAATGCGAAAGCGCATCGGTGAACGATATGACTATCCAAGAAATGCTTGCGGAGCTGCTGCGGTCTGGTTTGTCCCAGAGAGTTATTGCAGATCGCGTAGGAACAACACAGCCGACTATCAATCGCGCCGCGAAAGGTGCAGATGTTCGATACGTAACGGGTAAGGCAATCGAATGCCTATACACCCAAGAGAAAGAAGCGGCCGATCTTAAGTCGGCAGCTTAAAAGGTGTCGAGCTGGGGCCTCTCACCAAAGAATCCCCCAGCCCGACTACGACGATACACAGCACATGCACATCGGTCGTGGTCATAGGATAGGGTTTGCCCTAGGCTATTGCTACACCGTAAACAGGGGATTTACGGTTATGAGTCGCACAGATCTTTTGCCGGACGCTGGTCCGGTCCTGCCACTACGCCAAGCGATTTATCGCGCTGGTCGTGACTACAAGGGCGGAATCACCGCCCTTGCCTTTGAAATGGTGTTGGACAACGACACCCTCCAGAAGAAACTAAAGCTCGATGAAGAACGCCGCTGGCTGAATCCAGATGAGCTTGAGGAAGTGATCAGGCTGACCGCTGATCCTCGCCTGCTGGACGCATTGATGCGACCAGCAGGTGCGGTTTGGTACCAGCCCGTGCCCGTACCGGCAACCCGTGATGCCTTGAAAGCGGTTGGTAAGCTACTCGGGGAAACCGGTGAATTCGTGGCCAAGATGCACGACGGCGCGGCGGACAACGTCTGGGAGCTTCATGAAGTCGTGGATCTCGAAAAGTACGGAATGGATGTGATTCGCGAAGTCCTCGGCATCATGGCGGGTGCTCGTCAGGCGATGGAGGATCGCATCAATGGCTGATGATATCGACCGCGCAAACGAGCAGGCGCAATACCTGCTTGATGTTGCTATTCATCGCAGTCGCCGCATGCCAACGAGCCGCGTTAGCGCGCAGTTCTGTGACGACTGCGACGAACCAATCCCGTTGCTTCGACAGCAGAAGGTTGAAGGTTGCGAAACCTGTGTCTCTTGTCAGGAGTTGCGGGAGGCTCGGCGATGAGTGAATCGGGCAAAGGAACAGCCATCGCTACATGGGCAAAGCGCTACATCAGTACTTTTGATTTGGCACTCGTATCGATAGATCCAGGTGAAAAGGCCCCGAAAGGCCTAGGGTGGAATAAGCCCGGAGGCTATATCACCGATTCCGAGACAGCCGAGGCGTTCTGGCAACGAAACCCTAATCACAATCTCGGCGTCGTACTGGGGCCGAGCCGCGTTTGCTCATTGGATGTTGATGACGTTCAATGGACGCGACATGTTCTGTATGAACTGCTGGGCCTTGATCTTGATGCGATGGCAGTGGTGTTCCCGACTATCGTCGGGAATCCGCTGCGATTCCGGGTTGTGTTCAAGGTGCCGGAAGGCATCGAACTCACGCGTCACTCACTTTCATGGCCGAATGAAAAAGACCCCTACGGCTCGATTTTCAAAAAGCTGATGGACAAGGCCAAAGCTGCGAAAGAGCAAGGTGATCTCGCCGCAGAAGCTGCTGCGCGAGCCGAAGCCGAGCCGTTCAAACGCTTCACGGTCTTTGAATTACGTGCGGGATTGGTGCAAGACGTTTTCCCACCCTCGATACATCCCGGTACCGGCAAACCCTATATATGGAAAACTGCACCAAGTGCCACTGAGGGGCTGCCGACGCTGACCCACGAACTGCTTACCATTTGGCAAAATTGGGAGTTTTTTAAGCGAGATGCTGAAGCTGCGTGTCCATGGGTGGTTGCGCCACCGACGCCACCGGTCAAAGCCCCAAAGCGTCCTGCACTCGGTGGCGGCAGACGACCCTCGGTGATTGATGAATTCAACCGTTGTCACGATGTTGCGGAGCTTCTTCGCGCCCATGGGTACATCAAGCGAGGCAGTAAATGGCTGTACCCTCAAAGCAGCACCGGTCTGCCAGGGGTAACGATCAGTGAGGGCAAGGTTTACTCGCACCACGGTGCTGATCCTCTCGCGAACGGACATCAGAACGATGCCTTTGAAGTGTTCTGCTTACTCGAGCACGGCGGCGACCAGTCGAAGGCTGTGAAGGATGCTGCGCGAATGTTGGGCATGCAGCACGCTGCCCGTCCAGATCCGTATGATCTTCCCCAGACCCCATCCGGCGAATTGAGCGGGCCTATCTCCAACGAAACATGTCCGTCCAGCGAGGCCGCTCCTGCTCCTGACAGGGGGGCGGGGGAGGTTATAACGCTGGACCATATTCTTCGTCGTTTTGCGTTGGTCGAGGGCACCACGCACGTGTGGGATTGCGAACAATCGAAGGTAATGAAGAAGTCCGCCTTCGAAGCTCGTGTGGGCAAGCCTCTGGCCAAAGCCTGGTTGGACGACACTGGAAAGAGGCTGATATCTGACGACCATGTTCGCGACATCGAGCAGGCGCGCCGCATGGCTGGGAAGAAAGGCGGCGCATTCGGGATGTCTCCAACTGATCGCTACGTTTACATCGATGGCACCAAAGACGTTTGGGATCGCGAAAAGAAGCGGCGCATAGCCGAGGGCGCGGTGAAGATGGCTCTGGGAGACACTTATCCGTTGTGGTTGAACAGCAGCGAGCGCCGCACCGTCGATGTTGAACACATCGTGTTTGATCCGACCATGACGAAGGATCCTGCGGTGTACATCAATACCTTTGATGGGTTGCCGCTTGAGCCAGTCAGGGATGATGCAGCGTGTGCCAACCTGCGTTGGCTGATCTCATTTCTTTGTAACCATGATGAAGCGGCAACCGATTGGCTAACTCGCTGGCTGGCGTATCCGCTGCAGCACTTGGGCGCCAAGATGGACACCGCTGTGTTGATGCATTCGATTATGGAAGGTTCGGGCAAGAGCCTGTTGTTCGCTGACGCGCTCGGCATGCTTTATGGCCAATACGCGGCGACTGTTGGTCAGACGCAGTTGGAAAGCAGTTTCAACGCGTGGCAAAGCCGCAAATTGTGGTCGGTCTTTGAAGAGGTCGTCAGTCGCGATCAACGTTACAACCAGGTGGGCAAGATCAAGCACTTGATCACTGGTAAAACGGTGCGGATGGAGTCGAAATTCATTAATGGCTGGGAAGAAGCCAACCATATGAATGCGGTGTTTCTCAGCAACGAGATTCTTCCGTGGCCAATCAGCGACAGTGATCGACGAATGCTGGTCATGTGGCCTATGGAGACCCTGCCAGTCGCAAGGCAAAAGGCGATTGGTCGTGAACTGGAGCAGGGTGGGGTGGCGGCGCTCTACGGTTGGTTATTGTCGATCGATCTAGGGGACTTCAACCAGCGCACGCGGCCGCCATCGACCGAGGCGCGTGAGCGTTTGGTGGCCTTGAGTCGGGCCGGCTGGCAAACATTCTTGCATCTGTGGAAGTACAGCGAGCTGGGGCATGGGCTTTGGGGGCCGTGTCTTTCGACTGACCTCTATTCGTTGTTTCTCGAATGGTGCCAGCGCAACAAAGAGCACGTGATGAGTCAGACCAAGTTCTCTCTATTCATCAGTTCCGAGGTGGATAAAACGCGGGCGATACCCTGGACTGACGGCAATAACCGTCGCTTCGGCGCGTTTTTCTTTCCTGTGGATCTGGATGCTTCCCCGCCCCCATCACTCAAGGCGGCAGAGCTGGGCAAACAGGTGGAGAACTGGCGGGCGAAGGCCAAGCTGGCGGGCTGGCACGTGGACAGCTGGGATCACATCAAGGCGCTTGCAGCATGACTATTTTCAAAAGTGTGTTGGGTGTGTTGGGTGTGTGTCGGGTTGATTTTGAATACCCCGCACAATTTGAGTGCCCGAATTACATGCCTGCGCGGGTGTTGTGTGGGGTGTGTTGGGTTTTGTGTCGCGCACGCGCATGCATGACGTTCTTTGCAACGAATTCAACGGAGGGAATTTTTTCTTATGCGAAGACTGATAAACCCAACAAACCCAACACACTCAACTCAAGCTTGATTGAAGCATTGAATTTAAAGGTATTTATCTGTGTTGGCTTTGTGTCGGGTTGCGGATTTTCTGTGTCGGGTTGGGTTTTACGGGGGCAGGGCAATGATTGAGACGATGGAGTTGTTGCTGAACCATTGGGGCGAGCAATGCCGGCATGCCGGTGAAGCCGGAGGCATGGGTAGCCCGATGGCGACGATCATGGAGTGGGGCGGTTGTGCGCCGCGGGGCACACCCGGTTCCCGGATCCTTCTTGGCGCTGGTGCGGGTCCAGATGCAATTGCGCAGGAAATCGGAGCCGCCCTTTCCGAGATTGCCCGGCAAGATGGTCGGGGTGAAAGGCTGCAACAGTTGGCGGTTATGCGTTATGGCTTTGACCCTGCACCGACATGGGCAGCGCAGATGCACGAACTGGGCTACGTCTCAAAGGCGAAGCAAACCTACTACGATCTTGTGCACCGCCTTCATGTCCGACTCTTTGAGGTACTGGCCGAGCGCAAGGACGCACGCAAGTGGCTTACCGTTGGTCGGGGCGCTTTACCTCAAGGTCTCCTCAAAGTTGCGTCAAAGTTGCGTCAAGTTGGATAACCGAAAATGCCCCCTTTTCGGTTCCGTACTCAGGGGGTAAAAAGTCCCCAAGATATGGATTCTGCGCCTTGGCGCTTCCCCGAGCACGTGCTGTGCACTTCGTCCTGGCGTATGCCGCGACATTGAAAACCCTGCCCTATGGCAGGGTTTTCTTTTTGTGTTCGGCATGCTCCTTCACGTGAGGCACAACATGACAAATGAGCAGCAAGCGCTGGCAGAAATGCCGATCTGGTTGGTGATCGTCCTGGCTCTGGTCGGCGGCGTATCCGGTGAGATGTGGCGAGCAGATAAGGATGGTGCCCGGGGCTGGGTGTTGATGCGCCGGCTTGCGCTTCGATCCGGTGCCTGCATTGTCTGCGGAGTCTCGGCCATGATGCTGATGATCGCGGGGGGCATGACGCTCTGGACGGCCGGCGCCTTGGGTTGCCTGACGGCAATGGCCGGCGCGGATGTTGCCATCGGGTTGTACGAGCGCTGGGTCGCCAAGAGGTTGGGTGTTTCCGAGTCGGCGTCGGCCGACCACACCTAGAAGCGAGGCCGTCCAGGGGGCCGATTTTCCGGATCCTCCGCGAGAACCGCCCCTTACACTGTTTACGGAACTTCTGGTTTCTCCCTCACGAGGTTTGTATGCTGATGTCTGTCTTTTAGTTCGCGATAAAAAACCTACGAATCATGAAGGTTTAAGTGGGATGGCGATCATATTCAGTTCACTCACTTGGCTTATGGAGAAGCAATATGGCAATGGGATCGATTGTTGGGCTGAACGAAATCCCTTTTTTTGATCTGTCCGAAGCAACGGGAAGATTTTTCAGCTCTGCCATGTTCTATGACGCAGGTGATTGGCGGATGTGGATGTCCATTGGCGAAGGTAAGTTTATCGAAACTAAGGCTTGGCCTGCTGAAGGGTTTTATTATGGACGCCACGCAGAGCTCAAGACTGACTTGCATTTGCATTTTTTGGATTTTATTGCGCAAAGAGCCAGTTATTTAGAAATCCAAAAACCTCTGATGGGGCTACGGGATGATTTTTTCAACGTGTCGGCGAGCCTTGCAAAAATTTCCCATATTCATGCGACCAAAGCTTCCTTGGGATCTGGCGATGGTCGTATGGTGATAACTGAGATTGAGTACCTTTTTTCTGTATGTCGGAGCATGATGGATTTGCTACAGGAGATTGCGGCGAAACTTTGGGAGATGATTGAGCTGCTTGAAACTTTCGTGTCTCCTAAGAAAAAACTGCGGAAATCATTTGGTGACATGATTTGGTATGAAGGTCGTCGAACGACTTTACATGACTTGCAGTATAGATTTGGGTTGCCGCCGGTATGGGCTGATTTCTATTTGCAACATATTGATTTTTTTTTACTGGTAAAGAGTTTTCGAGATAACATCATTCACAACGGCTCTCAAGTGCAGACAATATTCTCATCGGATGATGGTTATCTAGTTAATAGTTCATTGAAGCCTTTCGATCAGATGGATATTTGGACGGAAAATGAGAAGAATGCAAATATTCTGGTTCCACTTATGCCCGCTCTTGGTATGGTTGTGTACAGAACAATTTTGATGTGTGAAGAGTTTACCGTCATGTTGGAAAAGTGCATTCGATTCCCAAAGCCACTGGTTCCCGACATGAAGCTGTATATGAGAGGGTTTTTTGATGAGCACTTCGCCCAAGTGATAGGAGATGCTGAAGAGCGCTTTTGCCTGAAAAGGGAAGCGAAAGGTTTCAAATAATTGTTGTTAGTAGAGCGCGAAAATTGGCTGGGGACCCTAGGGATATCTGCATGGTACGGGGTCGGAAACCCGCGGGATTGTGTTAGCGGGCGGTTCACCAGCTTAGTGAACTGAGGTGAACTGGGGGTGAACAGGTGAACTCGCGGGGTGAACTGGAGAAATTAACCATGACTGTTATCAGCAAAACGGAGTTTGCGGCCCGGCGCGGTTGGGCCAAGTCCTATGTTTCCAAACTGGCCAGCCAAGATCGGCTGGTGCTTACCGAAAACGGCAAAATCGATCTTGAGGCAACGGAGGCGCTGCTCGATAAAACCAGCGACCCTAGCAAGGCCGCCGTCGCCGAACGTCACCAGCAGGATCGGATTCAGCGTGACGTTTACAGCCAACTGTCCCCTCTGACCGAGCCGACTTCCATGGCTGCGCCGCCGCAACTGATACCCGTCGACGGCAAGCATCCCGACTACCAAAAGTCCCGCGCGCTACGCGAGCACAACATGGCCAAACTGGCCGAGATCGAACTGGGCAAAGCGCAAGGTTCTTTGGTGTCAAGGGAGGCCGTGGAGACCGGCGCCTACGACGCCGGCCGTTTGTTGCGCGATCAGTTGTTCGGCCCGCTGCCTCAGCTGTCGTATGACCTGGCGGCAATGACGGATCCCTGGCAGATCGAAAAGCACCTAACCGCGACAATTCGACGAACGCTGGAAGAGGCCGAGCGCCTCTCCTCAGCAGATCTTGAACATGCCCTGACATCGGATTGAAACCATGCACACGGAATTTTCTGACGGTGCAAAGGTGTACCGTGAGAACTACTTCCGTGGACTGCGCCCCGATCCAGATCTTTGGATTGATGAGTGGGCCGACGAGTACATGCGAATACCGCGAGACACTGGCGCCCCGGAGCCCGGCCAGTACCGCACCTCACGCACACCTTATGCCCGCGAGCCGATGCGCTGCCTGTCACCGGCTCACCCCTGCAGGCGGGTGGTCACCATGGTGGCCTCGCAGTTGATGAAAACCCAGATCGCGCTGAACTGGATGGGTGGGCTGATCCACATGGCCCCATCGAACATCCTGGCCTTGCTGCCCAGCCTTGGATTGTCCAAGCGGGTTTCGGGGCGGATCAGCAAGACCATCAAGGCCACCCCGGTGTTGCGCGAGCGCGTGGCAACGAGCCGCTCACGGGATGCGCGCAATACGATGGACACCAAGGAATTCGAAGGTGGTTCGCTGTACGTCACCACCGCCGGTTCTGCGGCCAACCTGTCGGAGCTGTCGGCACGATACATCTACGGCGACGAAGTCGATCGCTGGGAAAACGATGTTGGCCAGGAGGGTGATCCCATCCGGCTGGCCGAAACTCGGGCGACCAACTTCGGTCGCAACGCCAAGATCTATTTCTCCAGCTCGCCGACGATCAAAGGCGCCTCGCGTATCGCCGATTTGTTCGAGTCCAGCGACCAGCGTCACTACTACGTGCCATGTCCTACCTGCGGTCATATGCAGGTACTGGAGTGGGAACGGCTGCACTACAGCGCGGACTACGCCACCGTGCATTACGAGTGCGCCGCCCCTGAGTGTGACGTGCTGATCGAGGAGCACCACAAAAGCGACATGCTCGCCCGAGGTGAATGGCGTGCGCATGGTCGTGGCGATGGTAAGACCGTCGGGTTTCATCTCAGTGCGTTGTATTCGCCGACCGGCTGGATGGATTGGGCCTCGCTCGCCGTCGAGTTCGAGGACGCGAAGAAAGCCCAGTCACAAGGCGACACTAGCCTTATGCAGGTGTTCTACAACACTCGTCTGGCCAAGGTTTGGGACAGCGCGCTCGAGCAGACCAAGGCGGAAGTGCTGATCGCTCGGGCGCGTCTCGAAACCTACACCCTCGGCGCGATGCCGGTCGGTGTACTGATGCTTACCGGCGCTGTCGACGTCCAGGCCAACCGCTTGGAACTGATGGTGATGGGCTTCGGCGTCGGCATGGAACGCTGGGTTGTGGATCACCAGATCATTTGGGGCGACCCGGCCGACGAGCGCACCTGGGCGGTGTTGGACGAAAAACTCAAGGCGCGGTACCGGCATCCCTGTGGCGTCGGCTTGGCAATCCTCGCCACCGGCGTCGACTCCGGCGGTCACCACACCGACGAGGTTTATCAGTTCTGCCGCGTCCGTCGCTGGCGCAACGTCTTCGCCATCAAGGGCGCAAGCAAGCCGGGTAGACCGGTGATCGCTCAGCGCCCGTCCATGGTCGACGTGACGTGGAAAGGCCAGACCGAACGCAACGGCGCCGAGCTGTGGTTCGTCGGCACCGACACCGCCAAAGACTGGATCTACAACCGTTACCCGTTCCCGGATGGGCCGGGGTCACTGCACTTTGCCAACGACCTGCCGGACGAGTTCTTCGCCCAGTGCGTGGCCGAACGCAAGGTCGCCCGCTACGTGCGCGGTCACAAGCGCATAGAGTGGGTCAAGGGCAAGGCCGAGCGCAACGAAGCGCTCGACCTGATGGTGTACTGCCTGGCCATGGCTCACTACTTGGGCATCAATCGATATCAGGAACACGATTGGGAGCGGGTCCGACAGTCACTGGCACAGGCCGGTTTGTTTGATGACGCCACAGGCATCAAGCCCGTTCAGGGCGAACGTGTCGCCAGATCAGCGCAACCAACTCCGGTCGCAGCGACTGCGCAACCCGCACCGCAACCTGCCGCACCAGTCGCGACTCCGCGACCGGCTGCTGCATCCCCTCAACGCCGCAGCTCTGCCAGCGGCTACCTGAAGAGACGCTGATATGTCCTTTACAAAAAAGCACCTCGACGCGGTTGAGGCGGCCATTGCTCGCGGTGAGAAAACTGTGCGCTACACCGACCGTACCGTGGAGTACCGCACGGTCGATGAACTGCTCAAGGCGCGCGAAGAAATTCGCTCGTCGCTGGCCAGCACCGCCGGACCACGTTCGCGCGTGGTCCGGCTGTACCATGCAGGGAAGGGGGTCTGATGGCCCGACAATTTCCAACGCTGACCCGTAACGGATTTGTGCTGCCGTCCAACATCAAGGCCAGTTACGAAGGCGCTGGTGAAGGCCGCCGATCCGCTGGCTGGGACGCTCCCGACAACGGGATCAACAGCATTAACACCCCGGCACTGCGCAATTTGCGGTCGCGCTCCCGGGCAGCGGTTCGCAATGATCCGTATGCCTTCAACGTCATCGACAAGCGCGTCAGCAACCTGATCGGCACCGGGATCACCCCTCGGCCGACGACCGACGATGATGCCTTGCGCAAACTACTGCAGGAGCTGTGGGGAGATTGGGTCGATGAGTCTGATGCGGATGACCGCACCGACTTTTATGGCCAGCAGGCGCTAGTGGCGCGCACTGTGGAAACATCGGGCGAATGCTTCGTTCGGTTGCGTCCTCGCAGTCTGGATGAAGGTCTGGCGGTACCGCTGCAGCTGCAGATCCTCGCACCGGAATTTGTGCCGCACGACAAATTCGAGAGCACCAAAAACGGTAACGTCATCCGCGCCGGCATCGAGTTCACCCCCGGTGGTAAGCGGGTGGCGTACTGGATGTACCTTTCGCATCCGCGCGATGCTGCCTCGCTGAATGCTGGCTACAACCAACTTGTGCGTGTACCAGCCGCGCAGGTGCTGCACATCTTTGAGCCGGTCGAGCCTGGCCAACTGCGCGGTGTCCCGCGATTGTCGCCGGTGCTCAAGCGCCTGCGCAGTCTCGACAACTACGACGACGCGGTGCTGTTCCGCCAAGAGGTGGCCAACCTGTTTGCCGGTTTCATCAAGCGGCCGGCGCCGGAGTCGGGGCAGACACCACGCGATCCAGTCACCGGCGCCTTGTTGGATCTGGACCGCGACGGCTTCACCCCTATGGTCGCGCTCGAACCCGGCACCATGCAGGAGCTGGGGGCAGGTGAGGAGGTTGAGTTCTCCAAACCACCAGACGCCGGCAACAACTACCCGGACTTCATGCGGCAGCAACTGATGGCTGCTGCAGCGGGGTCCGGCACGCCTTACGAAATTCTCACCGGTGACATGCGCGGGATCAATGACCGGGCGCTGCGTGTGGTGCTCAACGAGTTTCGGCGCCGCCTGGAACAACTGCAATTCAGCGTGTATGTGCATCAACTTTGCCGCCCGGTACGGGCCGCGTGGATGGACATGGCGGTGCTGTCGGGTGTTCTGGTGCTGGACGATTACACACAGAAGCGCCGCCAGTACCTTCGCACTCGCTGGGTACCGCAAGGCTGGGCCTATATCCAGCCGGTTCAGGACGTACAAGCACGAGCGATGGAGGTGAGAGCCGGTTTTTCGTCGCGCAGCGAGATGGTCCTGCGCACGGGTTATGACGCCGAAACGGTCGATCTGGAAAACGCCGCCGATCTGAAGCGGGCCACAGAGCTGGGCCTCAACTACAACACCCTGGATGCCGTCGAAGACACCGACGACAAGGAGCAACCATGAGCAAGAACGCGAAACCGCGTATTTACAACCGCGCCGGCAAACGCGTCGAGGTCAAGGACAAGACCTGGTACGCCGTTCATGCCAGCGGCGAGGCCGCCGAGCGAGTGATCGAAGTCTTTGTCTATGGCGAGATCGGCGCGTGGGGTATCACCGCCAATCAGTTCGTGCAGGATCTGCGCGCCATGGATGATGGTGTGTCGCCGGTGGTCGCCGCGTTCAACAGTATCGGCGGTGACCTGTTCGACGGTCTGGCCATGCACAACGCGCTGTCGCGGCTGGGCGAGCGCTGCACCGGCCGGGTCGATGCACTGGCAGCGAGTGCGGCCAGTGTGGCTGTGTGCGGTGCCCATCGCGTGGTGATCGCTTCCAACGCGATGTTGATGATCCATAACCCATGGACTTACGCCGCCGGTGATGCTGATGACTTCCGCAAGGTGGCCGACGTTCTCGACCAGACCATGGAAGCGATCATCGCGGCGTACAAGGCCAAAGCGCCCGACATTGATGAGGTGGAGCTGCGGCGTTTGGTGGCGGCTGAAACCTGGCTGACCGCCAACGAAGCGGTGGCATTGGGGCTGGCCGATGAAGTGGGCGACGGCGTCAAGGTCAAAGCGTGCCTCGGTCAGGGCGCGGTGCTGCAACGATTCCAGAACGCACCGGCTGATTTGCTGGCCCAGCTCGACGAGGAACCCGAACCGGATCCGGATCTTGATCCTGTCGAACCGCCGCCGGTGCCGCCCGTCGTAGACTCGGCCAAGTTGGCATTGATGGTCAGTCAGCGCTGCACGGCGGCGGGCATCAGCAACCTGATCGAGCCGCTGCTCAAGTCCACCCAGCTTGAAAGTGAAGAGATCGTTTTGGCGGGTCTGGCACGCGCCAAAACGATTAACGACCTCTGCGTGGCCGCGCGGCTGCCTGAATTCAGCGCCGAGTATGTCGCGGCAGGTCTGGATGCGCCGGCGGTGCGGGCGCGTCTGTTCGACAAGATTGTCACCAGCGGTAAGGGTTTCGAAATCGACAACAGTCTGCCGCTGGCGGACGACCTGGCGCCCAAGGTGCTGGCCAAACAACCTGATCCCAACTCGATTTGGGCTGCTCGCCAAGCGGCCCAAACTGGAACCGCGCAAAGCGCGAAAGGAGCACGAGCATGACCATCAAACAGGAACCGATCCACGCAGGTGAATTCCTGCTTTCCGAAGGCGCCGGCAATATTTCGCGTGAAGCGATCAACGTCGCTGCCGGTCCAGAATTGTGGCCCGGACAAATCCTCGGGCTGGTGACCGCCTCCGGCGAATTCGCACCCTACGAGCCGACTGCTGAGGACGGCACTGAAAACGCAGTCGCCATTCTCTACGGCCCGCTTGGCGAATCCGATGTGGTGCGTCGCGGTCGCGCGGTGGTGCGGTTGGCCGAAGTCAGCGAAGCGCATTTGACCGGCCTCGATCTGGCTGCCGAGAAAGCCCTGGCCACTCACTTCGTGATCGTCCGCTAAGTCGATCCTTCTTTTTTATGCATCCCGCCGCGTGCGGGATTTTTCGTTTCTGGAGAGTACCCATGGCCGATATCGCCATTTTTGATGACGAAGCATTCACCGTTACCTCGCTGACCGCTGCACTCAATGATCAACCTTACCTGCCTGGCCGCATCAGCGCCTTGGGCCTGTTCCGCGAGGAAGGCATTACCACGCTGACCGTGCAGATTGAAAAGGATGGTGACACCCTGGCACTGGTGCCGGCCGGTGAGCGCGGTGGTTCTGGCCTGGTGGTTGCTGCGAGCAAGCGCAACCTGATCCCGTTTAACACCGTGCACCTGCCGGAGCGCTTCACCATCAAGGCGGATGAGATCCAAGGCATCCGCGCCTTCGGCACTCGTACTGAGCTGCAGGCGGTGCAGGACGTGGTCAATGCGCGTCTGGCTAAGGCGCGTCGTCAGTTGGACGCGACGCATGAGTTCCAGCGCATGGGCGCACTCAACGGCCAGATCCTCGACGCCGATGGCCAGACCGTACTGCTGGATCTCTATGAGCGCTTCGGTGTGCAGCGTCAGAAGATGTCCATGGGGCTGACTAAGGCCGATACCGAGCTGCGCGTCATGTGCGGTGAGGCGCTGGACATGCAGGAGGATGCGCTGGGTAGCGTGACCAGTACCGGTTCGCGCGCTTTCTGCGGCAAGAACTTCTGGAACAAGCTGATTGTTCACAAGTCGGTCAAAGAGACCTACCTCAACAGTCAGCAAGCGGCAGCGCTGCGTGGCGACGCCCGGGAAAGCTTCGAGTTCGGCGGCATCATCTGGGAGCGCTACCGTGGCAAGGTCGCCGGCGTTTCCTTTGTCCACGACGACAAGGCGCTGCTGGTTCCCGAAGGTGTGCCGGACTTGTATATCTCCGTGTTTGCACCTGCCGACTACATGGAAACGGTCAACACTCAGGGCATTCCGTACTACAGCATGATCGAGCCGCTGCCCTTCAACAAAGGCATGGCCGGTGAAGCCCAGTCCAACCCACTGCACCTGTGCACTCGACCGCGTGCCCAGATCCTGCTGGAACTCTGACCATGGGCTTTCGCGACCTGGTCGCCGAGGTAGACGCGGTGGTGTTCGAGACGCTGGGTGATACCGCACGGATCGAGGGTCGCGAAGAGCCAGTGTTCGGCATGTTTGCCGCGCCCTGGCTGCAACCCAAGTTCGGCAAGCTCAACACCGGGCTGCGCGAGCCTCGCTTCGAGATCCGCGTCAGTGATTCGCAAGGTCTGGAACAGGGCATGCTGGTCAGCGTCGAGTTGCCGGCTTTGGATGGCGGCGGCGACTACGACCTGATTCAGCTCGAACCGAGCGGCGACGGTCTGGTCGCCTTGATTCTGAGGTTGCGTCCATGAGCGTCGGCAGCTATTTCAAACCCTCGGCCGGCGGCGGGATGATCTCCATCCAGTCTTCGGCCACAGACTTTCAGGCGTTTCAAGACTTCGCGGCGGTGGTGCCTAAGGCAGCAGCGGCGGCGCATCGGCGTGCGATCAACAAGACGCTTGGCTGGTTACGCACGCACATTGCCCGGGCTGTTAGCCGCTCAGAGCGCATTGCTGTCGCGGCGGTGCGTCAACGCTTGCGCAGCTATCCGGTTTCCGGCGGTGCCGCGAGCGGCAAACTGTGGTTCGGTTTGAACGCCATCGAGTCCAGCCGGATAGGTCGGGCGCGGCAAACCGGTAGCGGCGTGTCAGTGGCGGGGCGGCGTTACCAAGGAGCTTTCCTCAAGAAGGTCTACGGCAACAAACCCGACATCTGGATCCGCACAGCCAGCAAGCATTTCAACGGGGACGACTATCCCGACAGCACGGTCTCCCCCGGTCGCGGGGCGAGTTCTGGCTGGGTCGCCGAACACGGCAGTCGTTTCCCACTGGCTAAGGCCAAAGTGTCGCTGGAGCAAGCCCGGCCGCATTTCGACAGTTGGGTCAAAAAGGCAGATGAACGTCTGTTGGAAATCCTGAAGCAGGAACTCAACTACGAGCTGCAGAAGTACCTTAAGAGGATCGGCAATGTCTGACGAACCGTTCAGCCTGGACCAGCTTTATCGGGCGGTAGAACAGCATCTGCGTACCCACTTGCCGGGCGTGCAGGCCGTCACTGCCTGGCCGAACATCGCGGATCGCGTGGTGCTGCCGGCGGTATTTCTGGAACTGGCCGAGATTGAGCCGGGTACGGATATCGGCACCGGCGAAACCTCGCTGGTCTGCAAGTTCGAGGCGCGCGTCATCGTCGACCCGATCAAGCCGAACCATCACCAACAGGCCGTGCAATTGGTGACTCAATTGGCCGTGCTGCTGCGCGCCCAGACGTGGGGCCTGGCTGTCGAACCCGCCGAGTTTGTCCAGGCAGTGCAGGACTGGACCCAGCCGCAGCTCGATGGTTATACGGTCTGGCTGGTGGAGTGGAACCAACAGATTTACCTCGGCACCGAACAATGGCCATGGCCAGATGATCATCCGGGTGAACTCCTGTTGGAAGACTACGCCGTTGAGGTGGTTGTCGATGCGGAGCAAGAACCGTGAGTTACGCATCGGCCCAACATGACCGCATGCTGGCAGGGGTGGTCAAGGCTTGTTATGTGGTGGCGGTGGATCTGGCCGCCTCCCCACCGGCGTGTCGGGTGTCGGATGGCGAGTGGACAAGCGCCTGGGTGCGTTGGCACAGCATCGCCGCCGGCAAGGCACGCCACTGGCGCGCGCCAAGCATGGGCGAGCAGGGCACCTTGATCAGTGCCAGCGGGGACGTCTCGCAAGGCACGTTCGTGCCTGGCCTATACGGCAATGCCGGTCCACCACCGGACAATCGCGATCACGTCGAGGTTTGGCGGTTCGATGATGGCGGCTCGCTGGTCTACGACTGGCAGGCCAAGTCCTACACCATCACCCTGCCGAGTGGCACGGTGACGATCAAGGTCGGCGGCACGGACGTCGTCGTAACGGATAACGCGGTGACAGTGAAGTCGGGAACGATCGATCTTGAGGGCACCGTGAACATCAAGGGTCCGGTCAATATTGATGGCCCGTTACGCGTAACGGGCAACATCGACGGCGCCGGCAACATAATGGCCGTCGGCGACAGTGACAACCACCACAAGCACTAACCCAAACATTCATCCAGCCCGCCGCGTGCGGGCTTTTTTGTACCTGGAGAAAACCCATGGCCAAGATCAATGACCAGTCTGTCGAGGAGCAATTACCGTCGACGATTCGCCAGCCTGTTACCGCTCCACTGCGCGCGCCGGATTTGCTGCTGAAGTTTCGCGACAAAGTCTATACCTCGCGCACGCTGTGCATCCCTGGAACGGATCGCACGCTGGCGGTGGCCAAGCACGAGGTCGAGGTGTCGGCGTCCGATGAGCAGGCTGTCAGCTTCCTGAAGGCGCATCCCGAACTTGAACCGTTGGAGTGACATAGATGATCGGAATGGATCGCCACACCGGCCAACCCATTTCCGGCATCGCTCACTTGCGCCAGTCGATCCCCGACATTCTGGGCACGCCGCTGGGCAGCCGGCGGCACCGTCCCGAGTACGGCAGCAAGATACGGCGGTTTATCGACTTGCCCGTTAACAAGGGCTGGATCAGCTCCGTGCAGGCGGAAGTCGCGCGCGCGCTGGGCCGCTGGGAGCCGCGTTTGAAGCTGGATCGGGTGAGCGTCGTTTCGGTGATCGGCGGGCAAATCAATCTGAAAATCGCCGGTCAGTACCTGGGCGACAGCGTCACGCTAGAGGTGGCCGTATGAATATCGTGGATCTGTCGGCGTTGCCGGCGCCGACCGTTCTGGAGCCGCTCGACTTCGAGGACACCTATCAAGACACGCTAGGGGTCTTTCGCGGGTACATGGGCGACAACTGGACGGCCTCGCTGGAGAGTGATCCGGTGGTCAAGGTTCTGGAGACCGGCGCCTATATCAAGGTCGGCAATCGCGCCCGGGTCAACGACGCCGGCAAGGGCCTGTTGCTGGCGTACGCCATTGCCGGCGACCTCGATCACCTCGGGGCCAACGTCAATTTGAAGCGCCTGGTTATTCAGGCGGCGGATCTGCAAGCGGTACCACCGGTGCCCGAGGTCAAGGAAGAAGACGACCCGTTTCGCGAGCGCATCCAGTTGGCCTATGAAGGCCTGACCACGGCCGGCCCGCGTAACAGCTACATCCTGCACGCACGCAATGCCTCGGGGCTGGTGGCGGATGCGTCAGCCGAAAGCCCGGCGCCTTGCTACGTTACGGTAACGGTGCTGAGTTCTGAGGGTGATGGGCGCGGTGTGGCCAGTCCTGAGTTGTTGGCCACGGTGCGGGCTGAGCTAAACGATGACGACGTGCGCCCGGTCGGCGATCGGGTCACGGTCAAGAGTGCGGAAATCATTGATTACCGCATTGACGCCATTCTGCACATGGCTGGCGCCGGCCCCGAAATGGATGCCAGTCTGGCGGAAGCCAAAGCCCGGCTCGCGGCGTGGATCAATCCCCGCAAGCGCCTGGGTGTGGAGGTCGCGCGTTCCGCGATCGACGCGCAATTGCACGTTGCCGGCGTTTCCCGGGTGGAGTTGCCCGACTGGGTGGATCTGGCCCCGACCAAAGAGCAGGCGGCGTACTGCGCGGGCTACAACTTGACGATGGCGGGCTGACATGAAGAGCTTTCTGCCGATCAACAGCACGCAACTGGAACGGGCCATGGAGGCCGGTTTTTTCGAGAAGACGATTGTCCCGCTGCGTGAGCTGTACAACGCCGAAACCTGTCCGGTTCATCTGCTGCCGCATCTGGCGTGGGCGTGGTCGGTCGATCGCTGGGACTACCGATGGCCTGAGGCGACCAAGCGCGCGGCCATCAAGGCATCGTTCTACATCCACAAGCACAAGGGCACGATCGGCGCGCTGCGTCGGGTGGTCGAACCGCTGGGCTATCTGATCGAGATTATCGAGTGGTTCCAGACCGTGCCCGAGGGCGTACCGGGCACCTTCGCCTTGAAGGTCGGCGTGCTCGACACCGGTATCACTGAGGAAATGTATCAGGAGCTTGAACGCCTGATCGACGACGCCAAGCCCGTCACGCGGCAACTGACCGGATTGGCGATCAGCCTCGAAACACAAGGTGATTTGAATATCGCCGTGTCCCTCTACGAAGGCGACGAAATCGACGTTTACCCACCCGTCATGCGTGACATCGAGGTCACCGGCAGCTTCGGCGTGGTCGGTCGCGAACACACCATAGACACCCTGGACGTTTATTATGATTGATGCGAATTCGCAGTTTCTCGCGATCCTCACGAACGTGGGGATGGCCAAGCAGGCGAACGCCGACGCGCTCGGCATTCCCTGGCTAATCACCCAAATGGGCGTTGGCGATGCCAACCCGGCCGGCTTGGAAAACCCGCCCAATCCGGTGCCGTCAGTCGGTCAAACCAAACTGATCAACGAGTGGCGCCGCAAGCCGCTGAACCAATTGAAGATCGACCCGGTGAATCCGGCGGTGATCATCGCCGAGCAGGTTATCCCGGCCGACGAGGGCGGTAAGTGGATCCGCGAAATCGGCCTGTACGATGCGGACGGCGATCTGGTGGCGGTGGCCAACTGCGCGCCGAGCTTCAAGCCGCTGCTGTCGCAAGGCTCGGGCCGCACGCAAATCGTGCGGATGAATTTCATCGTCACCAGCACCGGCAACATCACGCTCAAGATCGATCCGGCGATTGTCCTGGCCTCGCGCGCCTACGTCGACGCGGCCATTCTGGAAGTGCTGCCGAAGAACAAGACGCCCGGCGAATACACGCGGGTCAAGGTCAACGATCGCGGGATTGTGGTCTCGGGCGACAACCCCGACACGCTGGCGAAAATGGGGATCAAGGACAGCTACACCAAGGCCGAGATCGAGGCGATGATTGCCCAGGCTTCGGCGTTGCCGGTGGGTGCAATGGTCGCGTTTCCGGTGGACAAGGTCGCGCCCGGGTTTCTGGAGCTAGACGGCAGCGTCAAGAGCATTGCCGCCTATCCCGATCTGGCGGCATTCCTCGGCACGGCCTTCAACAAAGGCGACGAGGGCGCCGGCAATTTCCGCTTGCCGGAATCGCGCGGCGAGTTCCTGCGTGGCTGGGATCATGGGCGCGGTGTGGATGCCGGGCGGGGGATCGGGAGTTATCAAGATCAGTCATTCGTCGACCACTTTCACGCGGTCCTCTCTGCTGAGTCTGGGTCAACGCCTAACCCTACAGCTGGCAACGTGGTTGGTAGTGCAGTCAGTAATTTGAGTCCGACTAATAGAGCCGCTGGGGCCGGGGTGTTGCCGGCCACTGTTACGTCCAATGTGTTCGGGCCGGGAGCAGCAAAAGGCGGCACCGAAACCCGCCCGCGCAACTTGGCGGTGGTCTGGTGTCTTAAGGCCTGGAACGCGCCAATCAATCAGGGAAACATCGACATTGCGGCGCTCGCTGCATTGGCGACGCAGGCCACCGAGATCAAGCTCGGCACAGCCAAGATCGCGACGCAGGCGCTGACAGACGCGGGCGTTGATGACGCCACGATCGTCACGCCGAAAAAACTGCGATTCGGCTTCTCCGTGAATCGGGGGGCCAATGGGTATATCGCGTTTCCGAGTTGGCTCGGCGGACTGATTATTCAGTGGGGGGTGAAAGCGGCGTCGACGACTGTGGGCAACAACCCGGTGGTGTTTTACACGGCGTTCCCTAATGCATGCCTGGGCGTGACTCTGGGGTTCTGGCTGACATCTCCAGCCAACTATTACATGACGGGCGTGAATACGCAGACGCTGACCGGGTTCAACATCTACAACCCGCAGGCCGCCACATTGGTGCATAACTGGCTTGCCATCGGCTACTAAGGGGTAGGTATGTATTCTTCGAAGCTAAAGCGCGGTTTCTATGACCCCGCAGTTCACGCCGTCATGCCGGCGGACGTGATTGAAATCTCGGCCAAGTATCACGCCGAGCTGCTCGCTGGGCAGGGCGAGGGCAAGGTTATTGAGTGGGGAGATGATGGCGTCCCCGTGTTGGCTAATCCGCAATTGCCTACCTCTGATGAGTTGGCTGCTGCTGAGCGTATGTGGCGTGATGTTCAATTGGCGTTGACTGATCCGCTGGTGGTCCGCAATCGCGACGAGATCGAGCAGGGTGATCCGACCTCGATCACCGCCGAGCAATATACCGAGCTGCAGGCGTACCGTCGGCAGTTGCGCGACTGGCCGCAAGGGGAGCAATTTCCGCTCGCTGATCATCGCCCGATTGCCCCGCTGTGGGTGACCGAGCCGCCTCAATAGACGCCCCGCACTGACGGGGCGTTTTCTTTTCCGTTACGCGTAACACGAACACCCCACAACAGCCTCGCGGATGCGGGGCTTTTTCGTTTCTGGAGATTGGACTTTATGAGTTTCTTTCACGGCGTTACGACCACCGAAATCAAGACGGGCGCGCGCACCATTTCGCTGCCGTCGTCTTCGATCATCGGTCTTTGCGACACCTTCACCCCGGGCATCCTCGGCGGCGGTACGGCCAAGGCCGGCGAACTGAAGTTGATCACCACCGAGCGCGAAGCGATCGCCGCCTTTGGTGCTGACTCGGCTATCACCAAGGCCTGTCAGGCGATCTACGTCAAAGCCAAGGCGGTGATCGTCGCCATCGGCGTGCCCAAGCTTGAAGACGCTGCACTGCAAACCTCGGCGATCATCGGCGGCGTTCTGGTCTCGGGCCAGCGTACCGGCCTGCAAGCGCTGATCGACGGCAAGAGCCTGTACAACGCACAGCCTCGGTTGTTGATTGCGCCGGGTCATACCAGAACTCAAGCGGTGGCCACGGCGATCGACAGCGTGGCGCAGAAGCTGCGAGCCATCGCCATCCTCGACGGCCCGGGTACCACCGATGAGGCCGCCATGGCCTACGCCGAGAACTTCGGCAGCCGCAACCTGTACATGGTCGACCCGGGCGTGCAGTTCTGGGACACCGTCACCAGCGCGACGATCGACGCGCCCGGCTCGGCTTGGGCGGCGGGCCTGTTTGCGTGGACGGATGCCGAGTACGGATTCTGGGCCTCGCCGTCGAACAAAGAGTTCGCCGGCATCACCGGCACCGGCCGCGCGGTCGAGTACCTGGACGGCGACGAGACGTGCCGGGCCAACCTGCTCAATAACGCCAATATTGCCACGATCATCCGTGACGACGGTTATCGCTTGTGGGGTAACCGCACGCTGTCGAGCGATCCGAAATGGGCTTTCGTCACCCGCGTGCGCACGCTGTTCATCCTGATGGATGCGGTACAGGCCGGGCACAAGTGGGCGGTCGATCGCTCGATCACCAAGACCTACGTCAGCGACGTGACCAACGGCCTCAACGCATTTATGGCCGACCTGAAAGCCCAGGGCGCGATCATCAACTTTGAGGTGTTCCCGGACACCGAGCTGAACACGGCCAGCCAGATCGCCCAAGGCAAGGTGTATTGGCGCATCCGCTTCACCGACGTGCCGCCGGCAGAAAACCCGAATTTCCTTTTCGAGGTCACCGATCAATGGATGACCGAAGTGCTTGAAGCAGCCTAAGGGGGCCTAGCAAATGATTCCTCAGACTTTGTTTAACACCAACCTGTTTGTCGACGGCGTGAACTTTGCCGGCGACGTGCCGAGCCTGACGCTGCCCAAGATGACCACCAAGACCGACGAGTATCGCGGCGGTGGCATGGCCGGCTCGATCGAGATGAATCAGGGTCTTGAAAAGATGGAGGCGAGCTTTGTCACCAAGGGCGTTCGCCGTGAGTCGCTTAAGTACTTCGGCCTCGCCGATGGCACCGCCTTCAATGCGACGTTCCGGGGTGCCTTCCGTGGCCAGAAGGGCGCGGTGACGGCAGTCGTTGCCACCTTGCGCGGCCTGCTCAAAGAGGTCGACCTGGGCGACTGGAAGGCCGGTGATGCGGCCGAGATCAAGCACGCCGTCGCGGTCACCTATTACAAGCTCGAAATCGACGGACGCCTGATGTACGAAATCGACATGGTCGCCGGCATTCAAATCGTCGACGGCAAAGATCAACTGGCGGAAGTACGCGCCGCGCTCGGCCTCTAAGGGAATAGAACCACATGACTCACGTAACTGATAAACCACTGCCGGCCTGGCTGTCGATCACCGCTGACGGCGCCGTGATCACGCTCACGCGTCCGAGTGAGGCCAACGGCGTCAACGTCGAAACGCTGACCATGCGCGAACCCTCGGTACGCGCGGTGCGTGCCGCTGATCACGCGTCGAACGGCAACGACGAGCAGCGCGAGCTGATTATGTTCGCCGGCCTGACTGAGGTCGGGCTCAAGGATCTGGAAGGGCTCAAACTGACGGACTATCGCCGTGTGCAAACGGCCTATTCGACTCTGGCGCCTGACACCGATTACTCCGCATCGAAACCGGCGTGGCTGTCGGTTACCACCGATCAGGCGCTGGTGACGTTTTCGAGCCCGAGCAAGATCAACGACGTGCTGGTCGACAAGCTCGCCTTACGTTCGCCGACCGTGCGTGACGTGCGCGAAGCCAACCGCGAGGCCGGCGGCGACGCAGAACAGCGCGAGTTGGTGCTGTTCTCGGCGTTGTCCGGTGCGCCGGTGGCGGATCTGGAGAATCTCAAGCTGGTGGACTTCAGCCGCTTGCAGGCCGGCTATTTTCGCATGGACAACGACGACGGGCTTTAACCCCAACGTGATCAAGGGGGCGGCAAAACGTCTGGCGGCGGAGACTGGATTCTCTGCCGCCGAAATCCAGGCAATGCCCTTCGCGGAAATGGTGTGGTGGCTCACGGACTGAGCCGCTTTCCGATAAGGCTGGGCACATGGGGGCCATGACATGGCGAACAAACTCGCCCTCGGGCTGGTCATTGGCGGGGCTGTCAGTTCGACGGTCGGCGCCGCGTTCAAGGACGTCACCGGGCGCATCAAGCGCCTTGAAGAAGAAGGCAAGAAAGCGCGCGTTTTGCAACGTGCGATCGGCGACACCATCCGCCTGCGCGATGAGTGGAAAAAGGCGCATGACAGTGGTTCGGCTGGCGCGTCGAAACTGCTGGGCCGGTTGAATTCCAATCTCGACAGCCTGAAAAAGCAGGGTGTTGAAGTCGGTCGGCTGGAGAAGGCCTATCAGTCGATGGGCCGGGCGGCGAACAAGGCCGAGCAGAAAGCCCGGGGGCAGCAGCAGCTTGATGCCGGCGTTAAAGGCATGAATGGCGCTGCCGGTGCGGCGGTTGTGGGGATCGGTGCCCTGGCGGTGCCGACGAAGGTTAGCGCTGATTTTGGCGCGATCGTGCGGGACATCGCGATCAAGGCCGGCATTGCCAACAAGCCACAAGAACAGGAGATGTCGCGCAAGATCATCGACACTTCCCGCGACACCGGCATGGCGCGCAACGACGTGGCCGACGTGGTTAACCAGTTGGTCGGCGCCGGTATGGAGCTTAGCAAGGCGCTGGAATACGCGCCGGTCGCGGCCAAGTTTGTCGTCGGGCAGGGCTCCAGCGGTGTCGACACGGCGAAGATGATCAATGCCCTGGGACAGAACGCCAAGATCACCGACGCCAAAGAGATGCAGCAGGCGCTTGAAGCGATCGCCTATCAAGGTCAGGCGGGCAGCTTTGAAGCGGCCGATATGGCCAAGTGGTTCCCCGAGCTGCTGGCCAACATGGCGAGCAACGGCATCACCGGCATGGACGCGGTGACGCAATTGGGCGCCATGCTGCAAGTGCAGATGAAGCAGGCTGGCAGCTCGGACGAGGCGGCCAACAACCTGAAAAACTGGATGGGTAAAATCGGCTCAACCGACACCGTGAAGGCGTACGAGAAGGCCGGTATCGACTATAAGGGCTCGATGCAGACCGGTTTGCAGAACGGCATGTCGACGCTCGAAACCAGCATGGCGTTGGCGCAGAAGTACATTCAGGCGACGGATCCGAAGCGCGCGGCGGCCATGGCTGAAGCGACGTCGAAGATCAGCAAGGAAGCCAACCCGGACAAGGCCAAGGCCATGATGGCCTCGCTGGAGGAGTCCTTGCGCACCGGCGACCTGTTCGCTGACATGCAGGTCAAGGCCGCGCTGTCGGCCTACATGCAGAACAAGGCGCTGTATGCGCAGCTCAAGAACGATTCGCGCGATGCGACCGGGATCCTCGACAAGAACCTTGCCGAGCGGCGTCAATCGTCCTCGCAGAAGTGGGCCGAAATGGCCCAGTCGATGGACGACGCCATGCGCAGCGTGGGGGACGCGTTGCGGCCGGTCACGGATCTGGTGGCCGATTCGCTAACCAAAGTCACCAAGGGCATCACGTCGCTGTCTGACAGCGCGCCCGGGGTGGTGACGGGCGTTGTCGCGGTCGGCGGTGGCCTGATCGCCCTAAAAGGCTTGTTCAGTTCGTTCAAGATCGGCAAAGGCCTGTTCAATCTGGCGCGCGGATCCTTGGGCGGCGGCAAGTCCGGCGAGGTGCAGAAGGTCTTTGTGACCAACGCCAAGGACGGTGACGGCGATGGCGACGACAAGGAGGCCGAACCTAAGGGCAAGGCCGGCAAGGCGCTGTCGCTGGTAGAAACCGGCCTCAAAGCCGTGGCCGCGTACAAGGGCGTGCCCATCGACGGCGAAGGCGATGGCGACGACGAGGGCGGCGAGGGCGAAGACAAGAAAGCTGGCAAATTCAACCTGATCGCCACCGGCCTCAAAGTGGTTTCGCTGGCCAAGGAAGCGGCCTCAGGTGGCGATGATGGCGACGGTGACGGCGAGTCAGGCGGAGGCGGCGACGAAGTCAAAAAGGTGTTTGTCGTCAACGCCAGTGCCATGGGCGGCGGCGGTGCGGGTGGTGCGGACGGGCCGGGTGAATCGCGTCGACGTTCGCGTGGGTCGAGACGCTCCCGCCGCCGTGCCGGTGGTACGCGTCCGCCCGTACCCCGTCCGCCGGTGCCCGTGCCACGGCCGCCGATTCCGCCAGTGCCGCCGGTTCCCGGGGCGGCGGCGTCCAAGCTGGGCACCGTGATGAAGATGGCCGGCAAGGTCGGCAAGGTCGGGAAGTTCATTCCCGGCGGTTCGCTGATGGAAGCCAGTTCGATGGCTTATGACACCTTCGAGAACGCCAAGACCAAGGACGAAAAGGCCGAGGGTTACGGCGCGGCTGCCGGCAATCTGGCGGGCACCATGGCCGGCGCCGCCGCAGGGGCGGCCATCGGTTCGGTGGTGCCGATCATCGGCACAGCGATCGGCGGCTTGATCGGGGCTTACCTCGGCAGCCAGGGCGGCGCCGCGCTGGGCGGTTCCCTGGGCAAGTCGTTGTTCGGTGGCGAGGATGAAAAGCCCGAGGAAAAAGCCCCGGTACCGACGACCCCGCTGATGATGGCGCAGGTGCCGCCGCAAGGCCCGGTGCTTGGAGATGCCGCGCGCTCGATGGCGATCACCGAGCCGCTGAAATCGGTGGCCTTGGCGATCCAGGCCAAGGAGCCAGAAAAGCCGGTACCGGCGAAAGTCGATCAGCAGTTTCAATACTCGCTGAACATGCCGGTCACGGTGCAGGGTGATGTCAAAGACCCGCAGAAAATGGCTCAGGATCTGATGCCGCACATGCAGCGAATGATGGCCGACGCGGCGAAACAGAATGCCGCCAAGCTGTACGACGAACCGCATATTTAAAGGGGCTTTCATGGCTTACATGGAACAGATGCAATCAAGCCTCAAGTACCTGACCGAGGCGGCCGAGACCGGCCGGCGCAGCGCTGAAGGCATGTTGACGCCGGTCAACGGCGCCATCAGCGAGCTGACCGGCGCGGCGTCCGAGCTGGAAAATATCCCGTTCGTGGGGCCAGCGATCGGCGCCAAGCTTCAGCGGGTGATGCGCAGTGTGGATGCCGCGCAAGCCAAGGTCGGTCAGGTGGTGGCGGTGTACGGTCGAGCGACCCGCGCCGCCACTGAGGTACAGGAGCGGTTAGGCACACTGAAGGAACAGGCGGGCAAGGCGGCGACGGCGATCAACAACGTCGCCGGCAAGGTCAGTCCAAAGCTGGCCAACATCGTGCCGACCAGCGCCTTTGCCGTGGACGCCACGCCGGCGCCGGAGGCGGTGAAGCCGTTCCCGCACCTGATGATCATCCAGCCGCGCGACCCGAAACTTCAGCCGTACTTCTTCAACCTGGACACGGCCGCATTCGACGAGCTGAGCCGCTCGACCGAATTCCGCTGGGCCTCGCAGGAGCGTTTGTCGCGCCGGCCGGCGCAGCAGGCCGTGGGCATGGGTGAAGAAAAAATGACGCTCAAGGGCACGATCTACCCGGGCTTCAAGGGGGGGCTTAAGCAGCTCGACACGTTGCGCTCGATCGGCGCCAGGCTTCAGCCGCTGACCCTGACCACGGGGTACGGCGAGGTGATCGGGACGTGGTGCCTGAAGAACATCAACGAAGAACAAAGCGCGCTGTTGCACGGCGGCATCCCTCGCAAGCAGGGCTTTACTCTGGAGTTTGTGCGCTATGGCGATGACATGCAGGACATCTGACGGAGACATGCTCGATGTCATTTGCCACAACTACTACGGCCACCTCAACGGCAGCACCGAGGCGGTGCTTGATGCCAATCAGGGGCTGGCCGATGAGCCTCAGCCCTACCGGGTCGGGGTGCTGATCACGTTGCCGGATCTGCCAACTCCGACTCAAGAAGGCATCTCGCTGTGGGATTAATGAGCTACATTTATGGTGTTGCACTTGCGACACTTGCAGCTACACCCCTTCAAAACCCGCCTTGTGCGGGTTTTTTTTTGGAAAGAATCCATGACCCCGATGTTTCGAATCGTCGCCGATGGTGCCGACGTCACGGCCAAGATCAACGATCGGCTTCTGTTGCTGCGCACCTCGGACAAACCCGGGATGGAGTCCGACGAGTTTGAGCTGCGCATTGACGACCGCGACGGTCAGGTGCAACTGCCAAGACGCGGTAGCTCGATCGAGGTCTATCTGGGCTATACCGAAACAGGCTTGGCGCGCATGGGCCGTTACATGGTGGACTCGGTCGAGGTGTCCGGCCCACCGGATTCCATCGTGATCAAGGGCAAGGCCAGCGACATGCGCGGCAGCGGCAAGACCATCCGCAGTGGAAGCTGGGAGGACGTGCCGCTGTCGAAGATTGTTGCGGACATTGCCGCGCGCAATGGCTGGCAACCGGTGTGCCCGGTGTCGACCAAGGTGCCCCGAGTAGATCAGCTCAACGAGTCCGATTTTAATTTCATCACTCGGCTGGCCAAGCAATACGACTGCACCGCCAAGGTGGCCGACGGAAAGCTGCTGGTGATGCCGCGCCAAGCTGGGCAGACGGCAAGCGGCAAGGCCTTCGGTGCAATCACCCTGACAAAAAGCGACCTCAGCCGCTGGCAATTCAGTCTCGGCGATCGCAACTCACACAAGGCTGTTGCGACCAAGCATCAGGACAAAAAGACCGGCAAGCTCGCGGTCGTCAACGTCGATAACGACGACTCGCCGGATGGCCTGCCGGCGGTGCATACCGATCGGCATATCTACCCGAACGAGAGCGCGGCCAAGGCGGCGGCTAAAGCCCGTCTTGCGGCGTTCAATCGTTCGACCGCTGATGTGCGTTTCGAGATGACAGGCCGAACAGACATCTTCGCCGAGCGGCCAATCATCGCCCAGGGTTTCAAGGTCGGACTTGATGGCGAGTACCTCGCCGATTCGGTGGAGCAGGTATTCACCCAATCCGGCTGGTCGACGACGGTCGAGTGCAATGCCGGCAAGGAAGGCAAGAGCAAGGGCAAGAAAAAGAAGGGCGCCAAGCCGCCGCTGAAGGTGGTCAACGTCGAGAAGCAGTAACCCAACCCATCGCCGCCATCGAGCGGCTTTTTTATGTCTGGAGTGTTTATGTCGATCACGGAACAACAGCTACAACGCATCATGCCGAACGCCCGCCGCCAAGCGGGCGTTTTTGTATCCGCCCTAAACGCAGCCATGGCGCATCGGCAGATCAACACGCCGAAGCGGCAAGCTGCGTTTCTGGCGCAAGTCGGTCACGAGTCGGGACAGCTGCAATACGTACGGGAACTGGGCGGCGACCAGTACCTGAGCAAATACGACACCGGCAACCTGGCCGCGAAACTGGGCAACACTCCCGCTGCGGACGGCGATGGCCAGCGGTATCGCGGTCGCGGTCTGATCCAGGTGACCGGTCACGACAACTATCTGCGCTGCAGCTTGGCGCTGTTCGGCGATGAGCGATTGCTGCGCACTCCCGAGCTGCTTGAGCTGCCGCAGTGGGCTGCCGAGTCGGCCGCTTGGTTCTGGTCGGTGAACGGGTTGAACGCACTGGCAGATCAAAACGAATTCAATGCCATCACCCGCAAGATCAACGGCGGCCTCAACGGCCTGCAGGATCGTCTGGAACTGTGGGGACGGGCGAGGGCGGTGTTATGCGTCTCGGCGAACTGATGCCGACGCCGTATCGACTGGTCGCCAAAGGTGTACTGCTGGTCGTCTTGGTCGGTGGTTCCACGGCCATCACCTGGCATGTCCAGGATTGGCGCTACGGCAAACAGCTCGCAGAGCAGGCCCGACTACACACCGAAACCCTCAACCAACTGAATCTGGCCTCGGCCGCGCAGCAGCGTGCCGAACATGACAAACGCCTCGCGCTCGAGCAGCGCCTGGCGACCAGTGAACAAACCCATTACCGAGCCTTGAGCGATGTCCAACGTGATCAAGGTCGCCTGCGCGACCGTCTTGCCACTGCTGATCTGCGCCTGTCAGTCCTACTCGACGCCACCACCGGCGCCGGCAATGGATCGATGCCTGCCACCACCGCCACCGGCGGCGTGGTTCATGGCCCCACAAGAGCCGAACTTGACCCAGCGCATGCTCAACGAGTTATCGGCATCACCGATGACGGTGACCGGGGGCTGATTGCCCTCGCGGCCTGTCAGGCTTACGCCAAAGAAGTCTCAACACCGAAGTGAAAAAGAGCGGTCGATCCGGATGCGTCAACATCCGGATCGACCGCCGTCCCTGCAGATGGTCCCTGCAAGTCCAGCCAAGGCTCTTGCTCCGTGCACAAAGCGCGGCGAGCCTAGCACCTGTTTATCCATACAGTAAAGGTCTTGCTTTTTATGTCTACACCCATCATCCCTTGGATGGGCGGCAAACGCCGCCTGGCCGACCGCCTCATTCCGCTTTTTCCGCCACACGAATGCTACGTTGAAGTCTTTGCCGGCGGTGCCGCGCTGTACTTCATGAAGCCTCAGCCATCGCCGGTCGAAGTCCTCAATGACATCAATGGCGACCTGGTCACGCTTTACCGCGTCGTGCAGAACCACCTCGAAGAGTTCGTGCGCCAATTCAAATGGGCGCTCAGTTCTCGGCAGGTGTTCGAATGGCAGAAAATGACTCGCCCCGAAACCCTTACCGACATCCAGCGCGCCGCCCGGTTCTTCTACCTGCAGCACCATGCCTTTGCCGGCAAGGTCTCCGGTCAGACGTTCGGCACGGCGACGACTGCCCCGGCCATCAACCTGCTGCGCATCGAGGAGAACCTCTCGGCCGCGTGGCAGCGCCTGTCCGGAACTTACGTCGAAAACCTTCCCTGGCTTGAATGCGCAGAACGCTACGACCGTGCCCACACCTTCCACTACATGGATCCGCCTTACTGGCAGACCGCCGGGTACGGCGTGGACTTTCCCTTTGAGAACTACGAACGGATGGCTGATTTCATGCGCCGATGCAAAGGCAAAGTGATGGTTAGCATCAACGACCACCCCGACATCCGCCGTGTGTTCGAAGGCTTTCACTTCGAGACACTGGACATCCGTTACTCCAATACCAACCAGCGGCAAGGCAAAGCCGAGGTGAGCGGCGAGTTGGTGATCATGAACTGGGCGCCAGAGTCGTTGGGAGGATTGTTTTGACTACCACGATGTGAATCCTGGGCAGCCTGTTCCCCAGAGCTGTAAAAGTTCGGTGAGTTTGATAAGTAGCTCAACTATTATCGTCAAAAGAAAAACTATATTCATTTTTCAATCTCGCAAAGAAACATGCCGTGCCGAGTTGCGCGGTGTTAGGAGGCGTGGAGTGATGCTGTATTTAAGTTAGTGGTTCAATGGAGTATGCGTCAAGCTTTGAATTGAAATTTTAGCAAAATCCATTGCATTTTTTGTTTGTGGTGGAAAGGTTGGATATTCATTATTTTTGTTGTTGGGAATTGGCTTTGTAAAATTCCATACAAAACAACCGGTTGTCGGTTTTTATGATGGGTCGAGACAATGTTTTCCCCGGCGGGGGTCGCATAATTATTATCGTTACGCGTAACGCTTCGAAAAAAAGCGCAGCCAAACTGACATAGTTATTATCGTTACGCGTAACGCTTCGGAAAATGCGCAGGTAAGCTGGCATAGTTATTATCGTTACGCGTAACGCTTCGAAAAATGCGCAGGTAAGCTGGCATAGTTATTATCGTTACGCGTAACGCTTCGGAAAATGCGCAGGTAAACTGACATGGTTATTATCGTTGCGCGTAACGCTTCGAAAAATGCGCAGGTAAACTGACATAGTTATTATCGTTACGCGTAACGTTTGGAAGCGTGCAGGTTTAGCCGGATAGCACTTACTATTGAATGGGACGTATAAGATCGGCGCCCTGGTTTCGAACGTTTCCAATTGCACGGTCAATCTTGAACCATTCGAACGCTTCTGTTGGCTCACCTTGAAGCAGCGCTATCTGCTCGGCGCGCTCCTTTTGCGTGGCCGGGTCGAGCCATTCGCGAGCCATTTCCGGCGAAAGCGTCACCGGACGTCGGTCGTGAATATCCACCATGCCGCCGGCGCTGTCTGCCGTGATGATCACAAAGCCGTCGTGCTCTGCTGGTGGATGTTCGGCACTGGGATACTGTCCAATTGCGGCACACAGAATCGGTGTTCTGTCCTTCCGTCGAATGAGGTAAGGCTGCTTTTTCGGGCCTCCTTCGTCGACCCACTCGAACCAGTTATTGATGGCAATAATCGCCCGGTGCGGCCAAATCGCTCGGAAGAATGGACCGTGAGCCACCTTTTCAACACGGGCATTGATTGGCGGAGCGCGGTCTTTGGCCCAGTGTGGCCGCCACCCCCAACGCACCATGTCCGCGTGGAGGTGCTCACCTTCCTGATGGAAGATGGCAAGCTGCATACTCGGCGCTGCGTTGTATCGCTCGAAGGGTTGATCGCCGGTGTTGTTCACCAATGCGTTGGGCATGCTCAGCGCCGCCACAAAGTCATGAATGCCTTCGTACTGCGTAAGTCGTCCGCACATCGCTTCGCCCGCCTGTCAGATATCTCTTACAAAAATTGACCGCAAGGCTATCTGAAAGTTAACTGTACATTCGTACAGTGTCGGAAGTCGTGCGTCATGAGCTATTTCATTTTAGGCCGTATTGCAGGGGGTGGCCGGAAGCTGCCTTTATGTCTGTTCCAAGTGCCGGCTGGTTTTCCTTCGCCGGCGGCGGATCACATTGAGGCACACATCTCCTTGGATGAGGTGCTGAACATCCGCGCCCCGCATGTCTACCTGGTGAAAATCACCGGGGAAAGCATGCAAGGGGCAGGAATCTTTGACGGCGACTTGGCTGTGGTAGATCGCTCGCTGGAGCCGGCCCATGGTCACATCGTCGTGGCGCTGTTGAACAACGATCCTCTGTGCAAGCGCCTGTGCATTCGGGGAAAGGACGTGATCCTTTTGTCAGAAAACCCCAAGTACCCGCCTCGATATGTGTTGGAGGGTGATGAGCTGGCTATCTGGGGCGTCATCATCGGCAGCGTGCGCAGCCATGTCTAAAGTGCCGCCGGTATTCGGTCTGATCGATTGCAACAGTTTCTACGCCAGTTGTGAGCGCGTCTTCCGCCCGGACCTGGCCAGGGTGCCTATCGTGGTGCTGTCGAACAACGACGGCTGCGTCATCGCGCGGAGCTATGATGCAAAGCCCTACGTAAAAATGGGCGAGCCCTACTTCAAGATCAAGCACAAGCTCAAGCAGCACGGCATCGTCCCGTTCTCTTCGAACTATGCGCTTTACGGCGACATGAGCGAACGTGTCATGACGCTGATCGAAGCGATGGTGCCAGCCGTTGAGGTCTACAGCATCGACGAAGCTTTCGTCGACCTTACCGGCATTGGTGGCCTAGACGCTCTCGGCCGCAAGATCCGCAGCCAGGTGCTGCGCTGTACGGGCATCCCGGTCGGTGTCGGTATCGCGCACACGAAGACCTTGGCCAAGCTGGCCAATCACACAGCCAAACGCCTGCAGGCGCAAACCGGTGGTGTCGTGAATATTTGCGACACCATCAAGCGCGACTGGGTGCTGCGCAACACGGATGTAGCGGAGGTGTGGGGAGTAGGCCGGCGCATGAAAATGCATTTGGACGGCATGGGGATCAAAACCGCCATGGATCTGGCTAAGGCAGACCCGTGGACATTGAGAAAAAACTTCAGCGTGGTGATCGAGAAAACTGCCCGGGAATTGGCCGGCACGCCGTGCCTGGAGCTGGATGAACCGGATCCGCCAAAGCAGGAGATCTGCTGCAGCCGGATGTTCGGCAAAAGACTGAAGGAGCTGCCGCCGATTAAGGAGGCCGTGGCAACCTACATGATGCGGGCATCGGAAAAGCTACGGGCACAAAAGTCACTATGCAAGAAGATCCGGGTCAGCATCCGTACCGGAATGTTTAACCCCGATGAGGCTAAATATGCGAATGGTGTCGTGGTGGATCTGCCTTATCCAACGGATGACGTTCGGCTCCTAACGACTGCTGCAGTCGATGCGCTTGACCGCGTGTTCAGTCCTGGATTCAGTTACAGCAAAGCGGAAGTCATGCTGCTGAATCTATGCCAGCCGGGTGAATACACGGACGACCTGTTCGCCACATCTCAGCCGATTGAGGCGACTAGGGTGATGGCGGTGTTGGACGAAATCAACGGACGATGGGGTAGAGGGACGCTCCGGGCCGCGAGTGTGCCTAGCAATCCAGATTGGGGCATGCGGCGAGAGATTATGAGCCAGAGTTACACGACAAATCTGGACCAGCTTTGGGTCGTGTCGTGTAAATAGTGATGATGTTTACGGCCAGTTACAGGGGGCGCGAATTAGATGGAGGGCGTCTAAGCGCTGGTGGCGGTTTCAGGCTGTTCGGATGCTGTGCAAGTTCGAAACAGGCAGCTTGTTGACGCGGGGTAGGCTGGAGGCCCTGAAAATAATGGAGCGGGTGAAGGGAACCGAACCCTCGTTATTAGCTTGGGAGCTGATAACGAGGGTAAGGGTAAGCGCTTGATGCCAATGTATAAATATTGGCTGGTTATTAAGCTGGGTCAAATCCCCCAAGGTCTTTAATGCGAATTGCCCTGTTAAGGGGGATCGGTTTTGCGCTTTGAAGCGTATAAGTGAGATTTTGTGCCATTGCAAGAAATCTTTTAATATCACTCGCGTTTTTCATTGAGTAGTTATCTGCTGGGTTTAAAGATCGATCCGCTTTTCTCAGGTATTCAATCGCTTTCGCTAATAGAGCAAGTCCAACTTTAGGATCTTGTGAGATTCGTGCAGAGTGATAACGACCGATCCCCATCCTTAGGAAGCAGAGAGATTCTGATTTTCCTTCTGCGAAAGCCCTGGCTATGTAGCTATCACCCTCTTCTAACTCATGTCGGCGATAATGGATAATAGCTATAGTAATAAGTGCGTCAGGATTTTTTGGGTCAAGTTCAATCGATTTTTCCGAAATTGCTAACGCTGCATCAATATTATGTGCCTTGTGAAGTAGGAACCAGGCGAATCTGTCATGTAAGGCAGAATTGAGTGGGTCTTCCTGGATCGCGAGTTCGTAGTAATCTTTGGCATCTTCAATTTGGCCTTTTTCGGAAGCGACTTTTGCTGCTTTGGCATATTGAACCTTGAAAGCCTGAGAGATCCGATCGTTTTTATATTCTCGCTCTATAGTCTCTTTTTCTCTCGCGAAGTTGTCAACCGATTCTGCATGGGCTTTCACACTGTCAAGAGTTTCCTTTGAAAGTTTTCCTAATTGCTGCTGGAAAAATTGACGAGCCAAATCAACTATTTCAAGTTGGTAGGTGTTACCCCTTTTCGATTGATTTGCAAAGTAAGTCTCTTCAAGACCGTTGATAAATTCGTCGTGAGGAATACCGACTTCTTGGCATGCATATCCCACAGAAAATTCATCTGCTGGGCAGGTTATTAGGACTAATATAAAAAATACGTTTCTTTGTCCCTCATTCATTCGTTGCCAAGCATCTTCGTAAAGAAACTCTAATAGCTGGTCGTTTGTTTTGCGGAGAACATTGTTAAGAGCTTCATCTATGCTGATGGGAGTTCTGGCGATGTATTTTACTAGTGCATCTATAAGGAGCGGTTTATGCATTAATTGTGCACAAGCCTTTCTGAGTTTAGGCTCGCCTGCTTGTTTAATAGGTTTTGCATCATACTCTTTCGCAAGCCGAGTAATGAGAAGCAAGGATTCGGACTCTGCGAGTTGAGTAACCTTTATCGGCTTGGCGCCAAGGTCTTCTCTCCGTCGGGAGGTAATAATGATTCGCCCTATTCTTTTAGCGACCTGCTCAAAAAAGCGGTTTAGCTCCTCGGTGTCAGAGGTAGACGATGTAAGTGTTTCTGTATTATCTAGGATTAATAGGATGTCATCCCTTTTATAACCTTGTGCTAAAAGCTCTGTTTGCACTTTGTTGATCAATTCTAGGCCGTCGACTTTGTACCACTCTTTACCAAGTACATCTTGAAAGCAGTACATTAGCTCTCTAACGCTTTCACCCATAGCACTAGAAATGCCACGGCAGTGGACCATGCCCTGATCGGTCCATTTTGTCATTTTGGCTGTGTGGTAACTAATGATTTCGGGTGGTGATATTATTTGTGTATGGCCGTCGAGGATGTTGTTTAGAAACTCTAGTGTTAACGTTGTTTTTCCGTAGCCACCATCTCCATAAATCAAACAGGATTTCGATTCTTCAGGTTCATTGATCCATTCTAATAGTGTGTCGAGCTCTTTCTTTCTGCCCTCAAAAGTTCTAGTTTGCCTCGTTGGGATATTCTGTAAGATGCCGTGCCGACGGTTATTTAAGAATAATGTTGTATAATTGAATTTGCTGCCGCGGTCGATGCTTTGTTCTCTGAATACATTAGAGCTTTCAATGTCGAGTAGTATGTCTAGCGATTGCGTCCAGCATACCTGCTTAGCCTGTATTTTCCATACGCCCTTTTTTGCGGATACTTTTGTGATAACAATCGGTTTGTTTTCATATTGTAATGGTGTGCTAATGGCTAAGTTGGCGTAATTTGAGCCTAGCGCCAATTCTTTTTTTTCTCCGGAGAAAATTGGTATTGCATCTGCGAAAACTTCGACGCTTGTTTTTAATATTGAAAGCATTTTTGGTTGCCATTCTCTGATATCATTTTGGTCTGGCGCACCATGAAATACTTTGTTTCTGAACTGAACCCAGCTATCTATTAGTTTAACAAAAGGAGTTTCATTGCTTTTAGATCGCTCATACCAACCGTGCAAAAATTCAGGGCATATCAGGCTTCTTATAAGTGGGATAGCCTTGTCTAATACTTCTACAGGTAAACCATCTGATGGATGTTGGAAGCGCACAGCTAGATGTTCAAAGTCTTGAAATTCATCTGCTGTTTTTGAATGGTTCTTTATCAGTTCTAAAGAGGATATGGCGGCTATTTGAAGTATAGATCGTATGCAAGAGGTAAGGTGCGTGAACTGAGCAACTTGAGAGTCCATTGACTCTATATTAACAATCTCATTAATATAGATATTCTTCATTGATATTGCTCCATCAATAGTTTTGCTCGATTTGAAAGGTGCCTGTGCATCCTATGGCAGTGGCCACACGATATCACCAACTTGAAGGTGCTTGCAGTGAAGCTATATGTACCAAATACACTGCTTTTGTCTAATTGACGCAGATTGATCGACTAGGTGTGTTGCCTACGTTGAACAGCTGTAGGTAGGCTGGAGCCCGTGCTCGAGGATTCCGAGTCAATCTTATAAAATAGGTACAAACGTAGTGATTGGTCCCGGGAAACTGAGTTAGTGGGGGCTTCGTGGTCAGTGCGCAGCGTAGCGTTGCTGATTATCTAGCTAAGCTTTGCCTCTGAGCCGGGCAAGCCCCTGTTTGATATGGCCAGCATTTTCACCGATCACCCACAGAGCCCCTCGAACGTTGTCCCCGACTTCGGCCAAACCTTGTTGTTCAGCATGTAGCGTTAGCTCCATCAAGGCTGCTTCCAAGCCGAGCTGATTCTGGTAAATCCTCTCCAGCACATCCGACAACGAATATTCGTTTGCCATAGCATCGCCTCCTTTCGAAAAAGAAATAGCATAGTACCGTTAGTGCTTGTGGTGGGCTGTAGTTGCTGCATGCTTAAAAATTGCTACAAAGCATTATGTGCTGTAGGGATGAGTCAGGCTGGCCGGGGGGCAAACGAGGGGCTACGCCCAATCCATCATCGGGGCGACGGAGAAGCGACGGGAGAGTGGGGCGGGTTGTAGAGGCATTGGGGGAATCTGGATCAGAGGGGCGAAGGTGGGGGAGTTTATCAGGAATGAGGTGGGGCGAGCCTTACGCACTTTGATCGATGTGGCCATGCTTAGTGATGACACGCCGACGCTGGTCGGCTGAGTATCGTGGTCTACACCGGATCGTGCCTAAAACAGTTCATTTTCGATAGTGCGCGGAGATCTCTCTCCAGATGTATTTGTATCGGAACTCAAGCCAGCGGATTAACAGTTTGTCTATCTGTCGCCGAAAGCGACTACTTGCTCGGGCTTCCAACATTTGCGCGATGTCTGAATTTAATTGCTCTCGGTTAAATGCCAACCAGATGATTGGAATCACGCAGTCAAAATTCGTGTGGCAGACAGGGGCGACTTCCTCGTAGAGCATTCGTTTTATTTCTAGCGGGTCGTAATCTTCGGTCTGTCGGGCGATAGATTCGTAGTCCACCTCATTGTCGACAAACGCATCGGACAATGCCCAGTAGATGTCATATCGATCTTTTGCAGTCATTGTGCGATTCAAATTGGCTTTGCTCGTTTTCATCGTGAAAACGCCGTCAACGACTTTGAGTTCTGCTCGTACATGAGGGGCTGGGGTTTCAATGTGATACATGCGGCTGGCTTTGCCATGTTTGACTTCCTGTCATCGAATTAACCGCTGCCGACTGTATCAGACTTGCTTTGGTCAGTGACTGGCGACTATGCACACGACATTTTTCGTCGATTTAAACAGCAATGCTCGTACTTGTTTAAATGAATCAGGTTGGCACAACCCTAGCCCTACACAACCTTGCGCCGCCCCCTACACGTAAGACAGAATCCCCCGGCTTGTACGTCTAGCCCGCACGTTCTATCGTCCCCGCATCACTGCAAACCAGTGATCGGGTTTGGTAGCCCGCTTCGTGTCTAGATGCATGTGTCACCATATTCAGTCGCTTTGCCAGGACTCGGATTTCATGGTGGTCATGCGTGGGGCCCATTCGTGGGCGCCGGGTTCTAGTGCGACCGGTCTACCAACCCGCGTATGGCCGCCACCCATCGTTTGGTAGCGTGGGTGATGGCTTCTTTTAGTAATCGCGCTAGAGGTTCCATCTATGTTCAAACCAACACCCAACCCACCAGAAACCGATCCCGCATCCCCCTACGAATCCCTCAACTCGAAAAAACTCCACGAAGCCGCCGAGCGCGCCCTCGATCACTATCTCCTCCCGCCCGGCCACATCATGGGCAGCGTCAATGAACCCGAGCGCATGTACTTCGCCAATCCGAAGTACGACACGGAATCCCTGCTGGCCAACGCCAGCGAAACCCTCGGTTCTGCCTCGGAAATGCTCATCAACTTTGCCGCAACGCTCGATCTTTCACACCGAAAAACCGCGCTGGGCATTGCGCAGGTGGTGATGTTGGGGGAGTTGGCGGTGAATCAGGCGTTGGATAGCGTTGAGGTGAAGGCGTAAAGCCTGTCCCGCCATGGGCAGGTGAAATGCTCTTTCACTGGGAACAAAAGCCGTCACTTTTCAGGTGACGGCTTTCGCTCGCAGATCTAGCCAAACTGACTCGCCGACTCAACCGCAGATTTAGGCTTCCTCAACCGCGTCAACTGATAAGCAATCGCCAACCAAACAAACCACCCCGGCATGACCATCAGTGCAATCCGCGTATCAGGCCGCAACGCCAGCAAACACAGCACAAACCCCAAGAACGCCAGCGAGAACCACGCCATCGGCACGCCGCCGGGCATCTTGTAAGCCGACATCGCGTGCAGGTCCGGGCGTTTTTTGCGGTACGCGATGTAAGAAGCGAGGATCGTCGACCAGGTAAAAATCACCAAAATCGCCGACACGGTGGAGACGATGGTGAAGGCGGTCATGACTTCCGGGACGATGAACAGCACCAGCACACCCACCAGCATCAATAACGTGGTGAACGCCAGGCTCAGCAGCGGCACGCTGTTGCTCGACAGTCGGCGGAATATGCCGGGCGCGTTGTCCTGATTGGCCAGCCCGAACAGCATGCGGCTTGATGAGAACACGCCGCTGTTGGCCGAGGAGGCCGCTGAGGTCAGGACCACGAAGTTGACGATGCCGGCCGCTGCGGGAAACCCGGCGACGAGGAACAGTTCGACAAAGGGACTTTTGACCGGGGAGACCTGTTGCCATGAGGTCACGGCAATAATGCAGGTCAGTGCCAGTACATAGAACAGGATGATCCGCAGCGGAATCGAGTTGATTGCCTTCGGCAAGGTCTTCTCTGGCGAGCGGGTTTCGGCGGCGGCGGTGCCGATCAGCTCGGTGCCGGCGAAGGAGAAAATCGCCATCTGAAATCCGGCGAAGAAGCCGAACAAGCCGTTAGGGAACGCCGCCTGTTTGTCCACCAGGTGACTCAGGGACGCGGTGACACCGCTGGGGGAGACGAAGGAGCTGGCGATCAGTACGGTGCTGACGCTGATCAGGGTCACGACGGCAATGATCTTGATGATCGCGAACCAGAACTCCACCTCACCGAACAGCCTGACGGTCAGTACGTTGAGGGCGAACAGGGTTGCCAGCATGCCGACGGCGGGTAGCCACGCCGGTACGTCGGGGAACCAGTACTGGAAGAATCCGCCAACGACGACGGCGTCGCCGATCACCGCCACGCTCCAGCTCAGCCAGTACGACCAGCCGAGGAAGAACGCCGCGCGTGGGCCGAGGTAGGCGCCAGCGAAGTCGGCGAAGGTTTTGAAGTTGAGATTGGACAGGAGCATCTCGCCCATGGCGCGCATGACGAAAAACACGAACAGACCGATGATCATGTAGATGAGGATGATCGACGTCCCGGAGAGGGCGATGATCTTTCCGGAGCCCATGAACAGGCCGGTCCCGATGGCACCGCCCATGGCCATTAACTGGATGTGACGATTGCTGAGCGTGCGCTGCAGCGCGGGCTGTTCAAGCAGCCCGGAGGGATTCGATTTCATTGCAAAACCTCTTGATTTTATGTTTTTGAGTTTTGGCAGAAAGTAGGTGGCGAGCGTTCTTGTTAGAGAGGCAGCGGCCAATCACAGCGGTGCCTGGAGGGTGAATGGCCCCCTCGCCAAGTGGTTTGGGGGCGGTCATTACTGATTAGCTAACGGTGCGCAGACGCGAGGCTTTGGCTGGTTGCGGATCCAGCAGTTGGAAAAGGTTTTTGATGTTGGCGGGCGTCGGCACCAAGTGAATGTGCTGACCGATTTGCTGTGCCTGAGCCAAGTCGTTGAGGTAGCGCAGTGACGAAAAATCTTCCAGGGCAAAGCCCACCGAATCGAATACCGTCACCTGCGTATCGTTTTCGCGTCCGGCCACTTCACCCAGCACAATCCGGAAAAACTCGACTACCGGAGAATCGGCATTCAATTGCTGAATCTCGCCTTCAATGCGTGTTTGCGGTTCGAATTCGACGATGACCCGGGCGTTGCGCAGGATGTCGGCGTGCAGTTCGGTTTTACCCGGGCAGTCCCCGCCGACCGCATTGATGTGCATGCCGGGCTCGATCATTTCAGGCGTCAGAATCGTTGCGTAGGCTTTGTCGGCGGTGACCGTGGTGACGATATCCGCGCCTTTGACCGCGTCCTTCACGGAGTTGGACAGAATCACTTTGATGTCAGGGAACGCCGCGAGGTTGTGCTTCAACTTGAGTGATGCGTCGCGATCAATATCGAAGATACGGATTTCGCTGATGCCCAACATTTCATGAAACGCGAGCGCCTGGAACTCACTCTGGGCACCGTTACCGATGATTGCCATCGAGCTTGCGCCAGGACGAGCAAGAGATTGCGCAACCAGTGCGGAGGTTGCGGCGGTGCGCACGGCGGTGGTCAAGGTCAGTTCGCTGAGCAGGGTTGGATAACCACTGTCGACATCGGCCAGGAGACCGAACGCCATGACCGTCAGCAAATCCCTGTGGCCGTTGTCCGGGTGACCATTCACGTATTTGAACGAGTATTGCTGGCCGTCGTCGGTGGGCATCAACTCGATCACGCCGTCGGTTGAGTGATTGGCCGTACGCGGCGATTTATCAAACTGCGCCCAGCGTGCGTAGTCCGCTTCGATGTAGCCGGCCATTTCACGGAGGGCGCGGCGGATCCCGACCTGGTTGAACAGGCGTGCAGCATCGTCGACATCAATAAAAAGTGTCATGTTTTTATTCTCCGGTTCTGTCATTCAAAGGCTGTAATGCAAACGGCTGAGTCAGGCGCGTTTGCTCTCGAATCCATGCAGCACGTTGACCGCATTGATCCCGATTTCATCGACCATGTAGCCCCCTTCCATCACAAACAGGGTGGGGCAGCCAACGCTGGCGATCAGCTCACCGATGCCGATGAAGTCATCGCTTTCCAGCAGGAAGTGGCTGATGGGGTCGTCCTTGAACGTGTCGACGCCCAGGGAAATCACCAGTACCTCAGGCGCGAATTGCTGGAGTTTTTTGCAGGCGTGGAGCAGGGCGTTGCGATAGCTCTCCCACGTGGTGTTTTTCGGTAGTGGGTAGTTGAGGTTGTAACCCTCGCCAACACCCGCGCCGACTTCGTGGCTGTAACCCGAGAAGTACGGATAGGACACCGCCGGTTCACCGTGCAGCGACACAAACATGACGTCGCTGCGCTGATAAAAAATGTTCTGGGTGCCGTTGCCATGATGGAAGTCGACGTCCAGTACCGCGACACGTTTGGCGCCTTGGGTGACGGCTTGTTGCGCGGCAATGGCGGCGTTGTTGAGGTAGCAATAACCGCCCATGTATTCCCGCGCGGCGTGATGGCCGGGCGGGCGGCACAGGGCAAAGACGCTGTCGTGGCCTTCATCAATCAGCGCCAGGCCGGTGAGGGCGATGTCGGCGCTGGTTTTCACTGCTTGCCAGGTCGTCGCGGTAATGGGCGAGCCGGCGTCCATGGCATAGAACCCGAGCTTGCCGTCGATGAACGTCGGCACCTCTTCGTTGGCCAGATCGCGCACTGGCCAGACCAGCGGCAAGGCGTCGTGAGTGCGACCGGTTACGCACCATTCGCTCCAGGCACTTTCGAGAAAACTGACGTAGCGCTCGCTGTGCGCGTTGACGTAACACGAGCGGTCAAACGCGCGCGGTTCGACGATTTGCCCAAGGCCGACCTGTTTGACGCGGTTATGCACGGTGTCGGCCCGACTCGGTTGCTCGAACGACGGCTTGATCACTCCGTCTTTCAATTCGGTGCCGTGGTGCAAACGGTGGGAATCACTGAAAACTGTAAACATTCTGCGCATCCGTTAATGTGAGCCAGTGCAAATATTCTGTTCCGGCCGGGCTGCGCTTTCTTTGCTTTGTGTTCGCGGTTTGGTGGATTATTCGGGCGTTTTTACTCAGGAATGGCGTCATGCAGAAAAAAATATCCAAACGCATCAGCCTTGACGAGACCGACCTGGCGATTCTTGAGTTATTGCAGGAGGACGCCAGCATTTCCAACGCCGAACTCAGTGAGCGGCTGTCGTTGAGCCTTACCCCTTGTTGGCGGCGGCGCAAAAGAATGGAGGAGGCGGGAGTCATCAAAGGCTATCAGGCCAACCTTGATCGACGCATGCTCGGGCTGGATATCATGGCGTTCGTGCACATCCGTTTTTCCACGCATGCCGATCACGCGCCGGACGCTTTCGAGGCGGTGATTGCGCAATTGCCGCAGGTGCTGTCCTGTCACAAAATCACCGGTGATGCCGACTATGTGTTGCAAGTGTTGGCGGAAGATCTTGATAGCTACAGTGACTTCATCGAGCAAGTGCTCAGGCGTCAGGTGGGGATTGCGTCCATTCAGTCCAGCCTGGCTTTGCGTGAGGTCAAGACCAGTAGCCGAATTGCGATACCCAAATCGACCAGGGATTGAGCGGCCGGGGGCCGTCATCTACTCAGCAGGACGGGCATTTTCAACGGTATTTTCAGCGTCGTCCTACACCAGTAGCGATGTGCCACAAATCGTGATGGCAATGCGTCATCACGCAGCTCCAAAAGTTCAACGATTGTACAAAAATAAAAAGTTGTACAAGTTTTCGCAAAGTTAATAGCATCCCTCCCAGACACCTCTGCTGAATCGATAAACCCTGCATCCAGATCTCCTTTCTGCGATGTGTTGGCGTTGTCTGTCGATGTTCGCGCCGGGCTCTTACGGACGTGACAACCAGCAGGCGCATTTTGCATTTCCGGGACAGCTGGAGCGTCCCGTAGCACGCCTTGGATGACGACCCCTGAATGTCTGGACGGTGACTGCGGTTGCCGGAGATCTATTTTTTGTGCCTGGCGTTTAGCGTCAGGGCGTTTGAGGCTGAATATGGCAGTTGCATCGAATTTCCTGGGTGACATGAAAGTTTCCCGCAAGCTGGGAACCGGTTTCGGCATTCTTTTGCTGGCTGTTCTGGCGGTAGCCTTCATTGGCTATAACAGTAACAACGTGCTGGTGGATCGCTTGAGCACGACGCGTCTGATCGGCACGCTGAATGACGCTACGCAAAATATGCGTCTGTCCGAGAAACAGTACGAAGCGGCCGCCGATGCAGCTTTCGCCGACGCTTATCGCGTTCAGCTGAATGTTTTGCAGGGCCTTGTGAGCAAAGCGCTCGAAACACTGACGCGCGCTGAAAACCAGCAAGCCTTGAAGGCGTTGCAATCCACGATTGTTGCCTATGATCAGAAGGTAAAGCGGCTGATCGATGCCGATAAGTCGACGACGGATGCCCTGAAACCGCTGGGTGCGCTGTCTGACAAGTACGCGCAGACTTTTGCCGGCATGCTTGAAGGCACCACGAGCAGTGCCTTGGTGTCTGCCGATAGCGAGCGCGTTCGGGAACTGCGCAGCGTGGCCGACTTGCGCTACGGCATGACCACGTTTCGCCTGATGTTGCGTCGTTACATTGCGGTGCCCGACGAGGTGAACAAAAAAGTGCTGTTGGAGACCATCGATACGTTCCTGAGCGATATCACCCAAGCGCGTGCCAGCCTGCCGGCGACTCTGTCGAGTCAGTTGGAAGAAGCGCACGCCGGTATGCGTCGTTATCGCGAAGTATTGGTAGAAGTGACCGGGCTGTTTGAGCAGAAGCAAAGCATGCGCCAGCAGGTCGATCAGGAAAGCAAGGCGATGGACAGCATCATGAACGGCCTGATGGACACCCAGCAGCGCCTGGCGCGTGAAGATCAGCACTCAGCCTTTATCCAGATTGCGCTGTTGACCGTGTTGGCGCTGGTGGTCGGGCTGTTTGCTTCGGTGGTCATTTCGCGCCAGATCACTGCGCCGCTGGCGCTGACGGTTGATCTGGCCCGGCGTATTGCCAAAGGCGATCTGACGGTACAGGCCAAATCAAACCGTAAAGATGAGTTGGGCGATCTGCAAAATGCGATGCAGGACATGGCGCAAAACCTGAACATGCTGGTGCAGGGTATCGGCAATGGCGTGACGCATATTTCCACTTCTGCGGAAAAACTCTCGGCCATGAGCGAGCAGACCAGCGCGGGTGTGCGTCAGCAAAAAAGTGAAGTGGATCAAGTTGCCACGGCGATGCACGAAATGGCCTCGACCGTGCAGGAAGTGGCTCGCAACACCACCGATGCATCCGCTGCCGCGACCTTGGCCGATCAACAGGCTCGTCACGGCAGTGCAGTGGTGAAGCAGGCGACTGTGCAGATCAGTGAATTGTCTGTGGCCATTGAAGAGTTGGGCACTGCGATGAACGTGCTGTCTCAGGACAGTGAGCAGATCGGCAAAGTGATCGACGTGATCAAAGCCGTCGCCGAGCAGACCAATTTGCTCGCGTTGAACGCCGCTATCGAAGCGGCGCGGGCGGGCGAGCAGGGGCGCGGGTTCGCCGTGGTCGCAGATGAAGTGCGTTCGCTGGCTCAGCGCACACAGGACTCGACCAAGGAAATCGAAGCGCTGATCATCACTCTGCAACAACGCACGCAAGCGGCCGCTACGCTGATGGTCTCCAGCCGCGAGCGAACGCTCGATACGGTGGTGCTGGCGCAGAAGGCCGAGTTGGCAATTACCGAGATCAATCAGTCCATCGGGACGATCCAGGAAATGAGCCTGCAGATCTCCGCCGCTGCCGAGCAGCAAAGTGCCGTGGCCGACGAAATCAATCGCAGCATCGTCAGTGTGCGTGATGTGGCCGACCAGTCGGCGGTCGCCAGCGAAGAAAGTGCGACAGCGACGATCGAGCTGGCGTCGCTGGGGCAGGACCTGCAACGAATGACCGCGCATTTTCGCACCTGATCAAGTGAACGATGAGCCTGCGCTGAATTCAAAGTTCCAAGCGCCGAGGATTACCATTCAAGTGGCGTTTGCCGGTAACTCGGTTCAATAATTTACGACCATGGAAGGTTGTAACTCGTTTTCAGGGGGTGTCATGACCGACTTTGCAAAACCATCTGGCGCTCCCCGAGGCTGCCAGGGCTGTAAAGATACCGGCGAACCGGATATGGAATTCGCTTTCGCTTTTCAGCCCATTGTCGACCTGCGCGACCAATCGATCTTTGCCCATGAAGCCCTGGTTCGTGGTGTGAATGGTGAAGGGGCGTTGTCTGTCCTTGAGCGCATAGACGATCAAAACCGTTATCGATTCGATCAACTGTGTCGGGTGCGGGCTATTTCCTCGGCTGCCGAGTTAGGGATGGCCGAGTATCTGTCGATCAACTTTTTGCCGAACGCCGTTTACCGTCCGCAGCTGTGCATTCGCAGCACGCTGGAAGCGGCGCGCGTTCACGGTTTTCCGCTGGATCGGCTGATTTTCGAGGCGGTTGAGGGCGAGCACGTTGAAAGCAATAAGCATTTGATGACGATATTGCGTGAGTACCGGGAGTTTGGTTTCAAGACCGCGATCGACGATTTTGGCGCGGGCTATTCCGGCCTGAATCTGTTGGCGGATTTTCAGCCGGATCTGATCAAACTGGATTTGGCACTGATTCGCGATATTCACCGTGATCGTGTTCGCCAGGTGATCGTGCGAAACGTTGTGACCATGTGCCGAGAACTGGGCGTGGAGGTGATCGCCGAGGGCATCGAAGAGGCGGAGGAAAGAGACTTTCTCGCCGATTGCGGGATTTATCTGATGCAGGGTTTCTGGTTTGCCAAGCCTGCGTTCAAGGCATTGGCTCAGATTCCTTCGGGGGCGTGGCTGAAGGGCTGATCTCCTTCAGCCCGCCGTGATTCGTTCGATAACAGCGGCTAGCGCCGGGCGTCTGCTCTGCCATTCAGGCTTGGTGATGCCCAACAAAACTACATCAATTCGCACGCCATCCTTCACCACGTTCTGGCGCCGGACACCCTCGACCTCAAACCCGAACTTCTGATGCATTTTCACCACTGCCGAATTCATCGACAGCACTTCGCAATTGAGCTTCTCCAACCCGGCGACATCAAACGCGTAATCGAGCATCCAGAACTCGACCACACTGCCCAGGCCTTTGCCCTGTAAGCCAACGTCCAGATAAAACGCCCAATCAGCGGTTTTCTGCAAAACGTTGATCGCATTCAGCGAAACAACCCCAACCGCTTGCTCATCCTTGATCACCACGAACACTTGCTGGCCCGGATTGCCGTGCAGGGACGTCAGCCAATCGGCATGTTCCTGTTCACTGATTTCGTGAGAGGTGTACATGTATTTGCGCACGTCCGGCTGATTGCGCAGGGTGCGCACGTGAGCCTGGATGTCGGGGCTGGCTTCGGTCAGGGGAAGGAATTGCATGGGCTGTCCTGGTCTCGCGGTTTTTCTCAAGCTGAACCCGCGCTGTCGGTCGGTGAAGTTTCATGTTGCCGTTTTGGGCGTGGTACTAGGATGGTGGCATAAGGTCGTGTTGTCTTGCTTTTTCATCCCGAGGGGAGCCGTGCCCATGAGCGCCAATGTCGTCAAAGTGCTGTTGATTGCTGCAGCTGTATCGGTGTTGAGCGCTTGTTCGGGCGCCGGTGGATTGACCACGACGAGTTGTTTTTCGGCTGATTGTCAGTCACCGGACGGGCGCAGTAATGCGACGACGCTGAAGTTTGGCGGGAACAGTATTGGCAATAGCCTCAACCAGTACAGCTCCGGGATGTTGCATGACGATTGACCAGTGACGCATAACCCGTGGCGAGGGGATTTATCCCCGTTGGTCTGCGTAGCAGTCCCATTCTTTTAAAAAGAGCGGGGCTTGCTGTGCAACCCAGCGGAAGCAAGCTCCCTCGCCACAGCTTTAGTGGCGGGCCTAAGGTTAATATCAGGTTGAAGACCCCGACCATTTTCTCGACCACTACACGCCTCTGGAGCAGAGGCGCACCAACGTCGACCCGCAGACTCATCGTCATGTCCGCCGCACCCGACAGCGAGGCCAGCGCAGCGCTGAAAACCCTTACTGCGGCACTGCCAGCCACTCACCTATGACCTTCTGATAGTTGCCGGTGACCTTGCTCAGGTGCAGCCACTGATCGACATACAGTTTCCAGCTGATGTCATCGCGCGGCAGCAGGTAAGCCTTCTCGCCGTACTGCATGTACTGGTGCGGATTCACCGCGCACAACCCCGGTTTGAGTTTCTGCTGGTACAGCGCTTCCGAGGCGTCGGTAATCATCACGTCGGCCTGGTTATCGAGCAGTTGCTGGAAGATTGTCACGTTGTCGTGTAGAGCCAGTTGCGCGTTGGGCAGATAGGCGTGGACGAAGGCTTCGTTGGTGCCGCCGGCCGGTTCCACCAGGCGCACGTTGGGCTGGTTGATCTGTTCGATGGTCTGGTATTTGGCTTGCTCGGCGCAGCGCACCAGCGGGATCTTGCCGTCAGTGTCGAGGGTGTTGCTGAAGTACGCCTTTTTCTGCCGTTCCAGGGTTACCGATATGCCGCCCATGCCAATGTCGCACTTGCCAGCCTGCATGTCCGGCATCAGGGTTTTCCAGGTTGTCTGCACCCATTGCACCTTGACCCCGAGGCTGTCAGCCAGTGAGCGAGCCATGGCGATGTCGATGCCTTCAAAGTCGCCGTCGGCGCGCTTGAAGGTGTAAGGCTTGTAGTCGCCGGTGGTGCAGACGCGCAGTTGACCTCGTTGCTGGATGCTGTCGAGGTGCGAAGTGTTTTCCTCGGCATGAACGGCGGTGGCGAATGCCAGCGCGGTGCAAAGAATCGTCGTGCTTTTTAGAATTGTCATTGCGCTCGGGCTTCTGAAAAGGAAGGTGGCCCAGTGTAGTGAATGGTTTGCGCAGGTGTCATCAGGGCCGTCACCGAACGCCAGGGACGAGTCGCGCTGCACACGGTGTCTCGTCGCTGGCGGGTTGCGCAGCCGCTTTATCCAGCGAGGCGATCGGCCAGTTCCCGCGCCTGTTGTACGGCGCCAAGCCGCGCGTCGCGGTCCATCTCTGCGCCAAGAATGGTCTTCTCGACAATCACCGCGTGCACATCACGGATCCCGATAAATTCCAGCCACGCCTCCACATAGGGTTTCTGAAAGTCGAAACGCTCGGCGGGTGTGGTCGATTGCGCGGAAAAATCCAGGCCACGGGCGTAGGTGACCACGGCAGTCTTGCCTTGCAGCAAACCTTGCGGGCCACGCTCGGGGTCGAAGCTGAAGAGGATGTCTTTCTGCGACACCAGATCGATGAAGTGCTTGAGTTTGTACGGAATGCTGTAATTCCACAGCGGCACCGACAACACCAGCATATCGGCGCGGTGCAGGTGAGCGGCGAGCGCTTCGAGTTCCTCCCAGGCCGATTGTTGGGTCGCTGTCCGGGCAACGCCGCTGAGGCCGGCATACTTGGCGTTCATCGCCTCTTCACCGAATTCCGGCAGGTGCAGGCTCCATAGATCCAGGGTTTCGACGCGTGTCTGCGGGTGGTGTTGTTGATGGCGCTCGATAAAACTCCGAGCGACCTCCCGCGAGGCAGAGCGTTGTTTGCGCGGTGAGCATTCGATGTGCAGAAGGGTGGTCACGTTGAGCCTCGGCAGACGGGGAGAAAGTGCGAGGCATTGCAACATAGCGCGCTACTAACTATAAATCGTAAATAAACCCGCCATTGATCACGTATCTCACTATGTTTGACGCGCAATTACTCAAGACTTTTGTCACCGTCGTCGACGAGGACGGTTTCAGTCGTGCCGCCGAGAAACTCCATCTGACGCAATCGGCGGTCAGCGGGCATTTGCGGCGTCTGGAAGAGCAGGTCGGCAAGCCGCTGCTCAAACGCACGACGCGATCACAACGACTGACGCCGGATGGTGAGCGCCTGATGGCGTATGCGCGGACGATTCTCGCGCTGAACCGCGACGCCTGGGCGCAGCTCACACGTACGCCGTTTCAGGGGCGGGTGCGGATTGGCATTTCCGAGGATTTTGTCGAGGCACGGCTGTTGCGGGTGTTGCAGGAGTGCGCAGCGCAACATCCGGGCATGGAAATCGATGTGCAGGTAAACATCCCCGCAACGTTATTGAACCTGATGAAACAGGGTGATCTGGAGATGGTGCTGGGCTCGCTGTGTGACACCGGTGAGTCGGGGCTGCTGCTCTGGCAGGAACCGCTGGTGTGGGCGTGGGCGGCACAACCGGTCACGCAACTGCCCAACCCCATACCGCTGGCATTGTTCCCCGAGCCGTGTCCTTACCGTGAAGCAGCGTTGACCCGTTTGGCTCAGGCCGGCCTCACGCAGCGTACCGCCATGCTCTGTTCCAGCACGGCCGGGTTGCGCGCGGCAGCCTTGTCGGGGTTTGCCTTGGCACCGATGGCGGCAAGTCAACTGGGTCAGGGTTTGGTTGCGCTGGGTGAAGAGCATGGCTTGCCGGTGTTGCCGGATGCACAGTTTCGTCTATTTTGCGCGGGCCACGCCGACCCGCAGATGATCGACGCGGTATCACGGGCAATCGTCGATTTTTGCTCGGCACGGCGCCAGTAATCGCACCTACAAACCGAGACCTTCCTGCACCGCCTGCAGCAAGTTATTTTCGGTCAACGCGATGGCATCCAGTTGTTGCCCGGTTTCAACGGTCTGCAGCCACCAGTGGCTTTCTTGGTGTTCATCGACAGTTCGCAACAGGTAAGTGTTGCGGTCCGGCAGGGTGATTTGCACCCGTCCGGCGCCATCCTCGGTAAACCGTGCGATGGGATCAAATGTCAGGCTTTGGTTATTCGCCTCGATGACCAATTGGTCGATGGCGTAATCATGCGCTTCGCCATCCGGCGATGTTTCGCAAACGTGGGTCGGATTACGCCGGATTTTCAGGCCAACTTCGGTGACCGGTAGCAGCCACCCTTCGATGCGGTGGTAAAGGGCATACACTTGCGCCGGCCAGCAATCGATCTCCAGCGCCGCGTCCGCATGGGCAGGTTGGGTTTGCTTGAGCTTCGCGGCGAGTTCGTCTGCTTTACTCATTTCGGATCCCTGTATTTGATGTCTGCTTATTAATCGTAGACCTTTCAACGGCGTAGGGCCTTGCCTTGCGTCATGCACTTGCAACACAAGCATGTCCAAATCACCTCTGACCAAGACTGGTCAGGATCGAAAACCACGGACGCAGGCGTCCCAAGGAGCGGGTAGATGAAAAAGCTGTTTACAATTTTGGCAGTGATTGCGCTGACGGTCGGTAGCATCGGTTTGAGTTCGGCGCGGCAATCGCAGTCGAGCAAAGTGCAAGCGGAAGCGGTGGCGGGGGTATTCGATTACTACTTGCTGACGCTGTCGTGGTCGCCGACATTTTGTCTGACCCACAAGGACGATGTGCAGTGTTCCAGCAAGGGCTATGGCTTTGTCCTGCATGGCCTGTGGCCGCAATACGCCGGTGGTGGCTGGCCGGAATCCTGCCCGCCGCTGACTACGCTGTCGGCAGCGGAAACCGCAAAAGGCCTGACGTTGTTCCCGACCAAAAAACTGCTTGATCACGAATGGTCCAAGCACGGCACGTGCAGCGGCCTCGGCGCGATGGGCTATCTGGACGAAGCGGATAAAGCCGTCGCGGCGGTGAAAATCCCTGATGAATTGCAACCGTTCAGCACCTCGTACTACTTCGAGGCGCAGGAGATTGCAGACCTGTTCCGTAAGGCCAATCCGGGAATTCCGGCCAACGGCATTGCAGTGATATGCAGCGGCCCGGAACTGTCGGAAGTGCGCGTGTGCATGGGCAAGGATCTGCAGTTCGGCGCGTGCGGCAAAGGCGTGAAAACCCAGTGCCGGGCGGGCGATATCCGTGTGCCGCCTTCGCGCTGACATGGCCCACAGCCAATCGGCTGAGCACTAAAGGCTGAAAAGACTGAAGACTGAAGACTGAACCTGTGGCAGGGGCGCTTGTCCCTCGCCACAGGGTTTTGGCGGCCTGGCTTGATCACGCTAGCGTTGCTTGCATCTTTGCAGATCTTGCTGAGTCTCGAGTTCGGCAGACTTCGCGTCTGCGCTCGTGCGGTTTATGACTGTTTATACGGCGTTCGAAAATATTTTCTTCAAACAATCATCCAAATTCGCCGCGCGCCGATACAACTTGGCGGGCCGCTGGCGTTTGCCCGGTGCATCTCGGTGAACTACGCTCACAAAAACTAAGGGTTTCGGGCCTTTGCCCTTGTCGTACCTGCTCAGGACACGCTTTTGCCAATCCCCATTCACGATCCGCACCAGGCTCCCGGAGGCTCCCTTAAACGGCTGCCGCTGCGCAAAGCCGCGGCGTTGTTCATCGTCGCGGTGTGTCTGTGCCTGTTTGGTTTGCTGTACCTGCAACTGGAGCAGTCGCGGCGCCAGGATCTGGCGGTGGCGCAGGTGGCATCGAGCAACCTGACGCGGGCGATGGCGCAGCAGGCCGAAGACACGTTTCTGGCGGCGGATCTGGTGCTGACCAGTCTGGTCGACTGGGTCGAGGACGATGGTTACGGCGCCGCACAACGGCCGCGTTTGCAGAAAACCTTCGCCCGTCGAGTGCAGCAACTCGAGCAGTTGCACGGCATGTTCCTGTTCGACAACAAGGGCCAGTGGGTGATTACGTCCTACTCGGACTTGCCTCACGGCAACGGCGTGGCCGACCGCGAATACTTCAAGTTCCATCAGCAGAACGTCTCGACCGTGGCGCACATTGGCCCGGCGATCCGCAGCCGTGAGAACGGCGAGTGGATCATTCCGATCTCGAAACGTATCAACGACCGCGCCGGCAACTTCCAGGGCGTGTTGATGGCCGGGATCAAGATGTCGTATTTCGACCAGTTTTTTAAGAGCTTCAGCCTCGATGACGACGGCATCATGTTCCTCGGTTTGACCGACGGCACGCTGCTGGCGCGTCGCCCGTTCGAAGAAAACCTGATCGGTAGTTCGTTGGCCAATGGCAGGATTTATCGCAAGTTGCTGCCCGAAGCCACGGCCGGCACAGCGATGATCAGTTCGGTGGTCGATGGTGTTACGCGTTTGTATGGCTATCGGCAATTGGCCTCGTATCCGCTGGTGGTGTCCGCTGCAACCTCGCAAAACACCATTCTCAAGGGTTGGTACGCGCGCGCGTTTCAGTCCAGTGTGATCGTTGCGCTGCTGATCCTCGGTGTCGGTCTGTTCGGCTGGGTGTTCATTCATCAGGTGCGCAACGGCGAGCGGATCGAGAAGAACCTGCGCAAGGCACAGCTTGCGCTGGAGCAGATTGCGACGCATGACAGCCTCACGGGCTTGGCGAATCGACGCTTGTTTGAGCGTTCGCTGGAAATTGAGTTTGCCCGGGGCGCGCGGCAGGTCAGCCCGGTCAGTCTGATCATGCTCGATATCGATTTTTTCAAACGCTACAACGATGCCTATGGGCATGTGGCCGGCGATCACTGCCTGACGCAGGTCGCGCAGGTGGTGAAGACGTGTTGCCAGCGCAAGGCTGATCTGGCGGTGCGTTACGGTGGCGAAGAGTTTGCGGTGCTGTTGCCGGACACCGACATCAACGGTGCTTTGGCGATTGCCGGGCAGATTCGCCGCAGCGTGATCGACAAACACATTGCGCACAGTGGCTCGCCGACCGGTTATCTGACGGTGAGTCTGGGTTGTTATTCATTTATTCCGAGCGGCAATGACAGTCTGGAAGTGTTTATCCAGCGGGCCGATGCGGCGTTGTATCAAGCGAAAAATGCCGGGCGTAACCGCGCCGCGGTGTTGTCGATGGACGGTGGCATCGCCGAGCTGCTGCGCTCCGATCGCTGATCAAAACTCAACATAACCCCCTGTAGGAGCGAGCCTGCTCGCGATGGCGTCAGCCCATTCAACACATCAGTGACTGACACTGCGCAATCGCGAGCAAACTCACTCCTACAGGAAGGCATTACCACGGATGACTCTTATTCGTTCAGCCACCCGTGCCACCGCCTGCACCGCCAGTGCCACCGCCGGCCGAACCGGTGCCGCCACCCGCCCCCGAACCTGAGCCGCTGGCGCCGCCATTGGTGCCAGTGCCGGAACCGGCGCCGTCGGAACTGTTACCACCCGATGGTGCACCGGGGGTGTTGTCCGGCGGCATGGTCGAGCCGCTGGTTGCGCCGGATTTGGTGCCGGTCGCATCAGCGCCGTCATTGGCGGCGAAGCTGGCGGCCGATGCCGTAGCCAGCAGGCCGGCGAGCAATATCGAGGTGAGTTTGCGCGTCATCATGGTACGTCTCCAGAAAGGGGATTTACCTGATATTGGTCTGACGCGCAGAACCCTTGGTGCCGGTCGGCTGACGAGCGGTCGCGGGTGTTCGCGAGTGGCCTCCTGATCTTCGGCAATATTGGCTATTTGATGAACCCGAGGTGAGGACTAACGTAGTCACACATTCACTCGCCCCGGAAACCCACCATGAAAGCTCGTACCGATTTCTACACCGCTTCCCCTGACGCTCTGAAAGCCATGATCGCGCTGGAAACGGCGGTCTCCAAACTGCCGCTGGAAAAGACTTTGGTTGAGCTGGTCAAACTGCGCGCTTCGCAAATCAACGGCTGTGCGTTCTGCATCGACATGCACACCGCCGACGCAATCAAGGGCGGCGAGACGCCACGCCGCCTGTTCGCCGTGACGGCATGGCGCGAAGCACCGTTTTTCAGCGACCGTGAACGCGCCGCATTGCTGTGGACCGAGTCCCTGACCCAACTGAGCCTGACCCACGCCCCGGACGAAGACTACGAAGTTGTCGCCGCGCAGTTCAGCCCCAAGGAAATGGTCGACCTGACCGTCGCCATCAGCACCATCAACAGCTGGAACCGCCTGGCCGTCGGCTTCCGCAAAACCCCACAGGCCTGACCCACCCCTGTAGATAGCTGCCGGAGGCTGCGATCTGTTGATCTGGCTTGCTAAAACCCAAGATCAAAAGATCGCAGCCTCGTTGCACTCGACAGCGCCTACGAGAGTCACAAGCGTCAATGGGCGTCAGCACTCGGCCCTGGCGGTGGTTGCACCTTGCGCATCAAGGGCACCATCGCCGTGGCGATGACGAAGCACACCATGATCATCAGAAACGTATCGCCGTAAGTCTGGGTTTGCGCCTCGCGATAGGTCAGCAACCACAGCTGATGCAGACCGGCGGTGACGCCGACATCGCCGCTCTGGCCCAGCGCGGCGAGGTTGCCGCCGACCTGCTCCAGCCACTGATTCATCGCCTCATTGCTGCTGTTCAAATGCTCGGCCAATCGCGTGAAGTGCAGGTTGGTGCGGTCATTGAGAATGGTGGCGCACGCAGCAATGCCAATCGCCCCACCGAGGTTACGCATCAGGTTGAACAGCCCCGATGCATGCTTGAGCCGCGCCGGTGCGAGCCCACCCAGGGTCAACGTCACGGCCGGCGGTACGGCCAGTTGCTGAGCAATCCCACGCAGCGCTTGCGGTAGCATTAATTGCCCCGCGCCCCAGTCGTGGGTGATCGGGCTGAACTCCCACATCGACACCGCGAACAAGCCCAGCCCGACCATCATGATCCAGCGCAAATCGATGCGATTGGCCAGAAAGGCGTACAGCGGAATCGCCATGATCTGGAACACCCCGGTGGAGAAAACCGCCAGGCCAATGTCCAGCGCGCTGTAACCGCGCACCCGGCCGAGAAACAGCGGCGTCAGGTAAATCGTTGCGAACAGGCCGATGCCGGTGACAAACGAGAAGAAGCAGCCGAGGGCAAAATTGCGGTCCTTCAATGCGCGCAAATCCACAATCGGATTGGCCACGGACAATGTCCGGCCAATAAACGCCAGACCTGCCAGGCCACTGATCCACGCAGTGGTGAGGATCGTGCTGTCGCTGAACCAGTTCCAGCGCGGGCCTTCTTCGAGGGTGTATTCGAGGCAGCCGAGAAACAGCGCGAGAAACACCATACTCAGATAGTCCGCGCCCTTGAGCAGCGACAGCTCCGGCTGGTCGATCTTCACTAACATCGGCACCGCCACGGCGACGAAAATCCCCGGCACCAGATTGATGTAGAACAGCCAGTGCCACGACGATACATCGGTGATCCAGCCGCCGATCACCGGGCCCATGGTCGGCGCCAGTGACGCGACCGCACCGATGGTCGCCGCCGCGATCACCCGTTGTTTGCCGGTAAAGAAAAAGAACGCCGTGGTGAATACCAGCGGAATCATCGAGCCGCCGAGAAAACCTTGCAGTGCGCGAAAAGCGATCATGCTCTGGATGTTCCAGGCAATGCCGCAGAGCAGGCTCGCAAGGGTAAAACCGACCGCCGAGGCGCAGAACAACCAACGCGTCGAAAACACTCGCGACAGCCAGCCCGACAGCGGAATCACGATGATTTCGGCGATCAGGTAACTGGTCTGTACCCACGCGGTTTCGTCGGTGCCGGCAGACAATCCACCGCCGATGTCGCGCAACGACGCGGAGACGATCTGAATGTCGAGCAGGGCGATGAACATGCCGATGCACATGGTCGCAAAGGCGAACACCTTGGTCGCGGTCGCCATGTCCGCCGCGTTGAACGGTTGCGCAGGGGCGGTGAGGGTGGCGCTCATGGCGCGACAGCCACGGCGCTGGTTTCAGGCTGGGCGCGGGTGTCGACTTCAGCGGTCACCGACAGCCCTGGGCGCAAGTGACCGAGCACGCCATCGGCCGGATCGAGGAGGATGCGCACCGGTACACGCTGAACGATTTTGGTGAAGTTGCCGGTGGCGTTTTCTGGCGGCAGCACGCTGAATTGCGAGCCGGTGGCCGGGGCCAGGCTGTCGAGACGACCGTGGAATTCCTGCCCGGACAGCACGTCGGCGCGGATGCTCACGCGTTGCCCGGGTTTCATCCGCGCCAGTTGGTCTTCCTTGAAGTTGGCATCGACCCACAAGCCGCTGGCCGGCACCACAGAGAGTTGCTGCGAACCCGCCTGCGCATAGGCGCCGACCCGTGCGCGGCGGTTGCCGATCACGCCGTCGACCGGGGCGCGCAGTTCGGTATAGCCGAGATTCAACTGCGCCAGGTCTCGCTCGGCGCGGGCTTGCTGGAGGGCGGCGCGGGCCTGTTGTTTCTGTGTATCTATCACTGCCAGTTGGCGTTGCGCGGCCAGCAGTTCGGCCTGAGCGCGGGCGCTCAGCGCTTGCGCGGTTTTAAACGTGGCGTCGGCACGTTGCGCGCTTTCGACTGACACGGCATTGGTCGTCACCAAGCGTTTGTAGCGAGCATTGTCATCGCGCGAGCGAGAGGTTTCGGCACCCGCCGCATCAATACCGGCACGGGCCTGACCGATCACGGCTTGCTGCAATTGTTGTGTGGCGTCGAGGTTGGCCAGCAGCGCTTCTTCGGCCGCGACCGCACCTTCAGCCTTGGCCAGATTGGCGCGATAGTCACGAGCGTCGAGGCGAATCAGCACATCTCCGGCCTTCACCGACTGGTTGTCGCTGACCAGCACTTCGTCGATGTAACCGGCGACTTTCGGTTCGATCACCGTGACGTCGCCGCCGATGTAGGCATCGTCGGTTTCTTCGAGAAAACGCCCGGTGCCCCACCAATGCACGGCGTACACAGCGGCGAAGATCAACGCGATCAAAACGGCGGCGGCAATCAGCAGGCGTTTAAGCAGGGGAGGTCGGGTCTTGGCCGCAACAGCGAGATCGGGTTCGAGGGTGGGCATGCTGGTCATGGCGTAATACCTGCGGAAACGAGTCGTTATTACGGACGTAATATGACGCAGGTAATATTTGCTGGCAATTTATTTATATCGCCGGTCGTCAGTTGCTTGCTTGAGCCGCTGCAGCGGCACGATTCGCGCGCAGGGCTCAGGTTTTGGAGCATGGTGCAACAAGCGTTTGTTGCCGGCAGGGTTGCGCCAATGCAGCTTATTTGGCGCGGGATTGATGCTCGCCGGTGGGTCTCGGGCCCTCGGGGAAACCCTGATAGGGTGCAGCGCCGTGGCCTTGTTGCGGGCAATAAAGCCTGTGAAAGCAATTGTTTAAGAAATGTAAGCACTGTAGGAAGCGTCTTGCATTTGTGTAGGAGGGCTCCGACTATCACGATTATTGATGACATGGCATTACGCCATTTGATGATCGCAAGGAAGTTGCGTGCCGTATCCGTTTCGCGTTGTTTTTCGTCGTCGTTTCACGCGTTGCCCGCTGTTGGCGGCCTTTGTGTTGAGTGTGTGTGCCTCCTCGATTGAAGCTGCCGAACCTTCTGCGCCGGGTCAGGAGGTGCTGCGCCAGCAACAACAACAGCAGCGCGATCTGCAAGAGCTGCAACTGGAACAGCGCCGCCGGCAACTGGAGCGCGGCGCGTTCGGTGCGGCGCCCGTCACTCCGGCGACCCCGGCCACCGTTGCCGCCGATGAGCGTTGCTGGCCATTGAGCGGTACGCGCATCGGCGGCGTCACCTTGATCGACAGCGACAAACTCAACGCGCGAATCAAACCGCTGCTGGCGCCGTGCATGGGCGTCGGCCAGATCAATCATCTGCTGGCGACCATCACCGCGATCTACGTCGAGCAGGGCTACATTGCCAGCCGGCCGTACCTGGTCAGCGCCCCGGCGGCGGGGCAGTCGCTGGATATTCGGGTGGACGAAGGCTACATCGAGTCCATCGAACTGGCCGATCAGAGCCTGCCAGTGTCCCTTGGCGGGGCGTTCCCCAACATGCTCGGTGAACCGCTGAACCTGCGCGATCTGGAGCAGGGCCTCGATCAGTTGAACCGCTTGCGCTCGGTCGATCTCACCGCCGACATCGCTCCCGGCAGCCAACCCGGCGCCTCGCGAATCATCCTGCGCAGTCGTGGTGCTACGCCGTCGCGCTGGGCCCTGAACGCGGGTTTCGATAACCTCGGCAGCGCCAGCACCGGCCGTGATCGCGACACCGTCAGCCTGAGCCTCGACAGCCCGTTGCAACTCAATGACCTGCTGAGCGTCAGCGCCAGTGACACGCTCAATCAGGGCGATCGCTACAGCCGCAACGCCAGCCTGTATTACGCGATCCCCTACGGTTACTGGACCTATAGCGTATTCGCCAGCCATGCCGAATACCGCGCACCGTTCAAGTTGCCGAGCATTACCTTTCACAGCGCCGGCATCACCGACCAGCTCAGCCTGCGCGCCGACCGCGTGTTGTGGCGCGACCAGAGCCGCCAGCTCAGCGCCAACCTGCAATTGGCACACAAGGACGTCGACAGCTATCTGGAAAATGTTCGGCTGGGCATTCAGAGCCCGACCCTGACCGTGGCCGAGGCCGGGCTCAATCTGTTCTGGCTCGACCGCGCGGTGTGGAACCTGGACATCAATTACGCTCAAGGCCTGCGTTGGTTCGGTGCCGACGATGATTCGCAACAGTCGATCAACAACTTGCCCAAGGCACAGTTCCGCAAGTACCGCGCCGGCCTCAGTCAGTGGCGCAACGGCCAGTTCGGTGCGCAGACCTGGCAGTGGCAGAGCCAACTCAATCTGCAATACAGCCCCGACCCGTTGCCGGCCATCGAACAATTGCTTGGCACCGACGATTCGGCGGTACGCGGCTATCGGGTCAGCAGCGCCTCGGGCGCCAGCGGAGCGATCTGGCGCAACACCTTGCGCTTGCCGCTGCGCAGTGATTGGCCGGTACAGATCACCCCGCGTGTGGGCCTCGACCATGGCTGGATCAAGGCTGATCACGGCGCTCAGGGCCAACGCCTGAGTGGTGCCAGTCTCGGCCTCAATCTGGGCTGGAAGAACCTGCAAGTCGACGTCGATTACCAGCGCGCCCTCAACACCCCGAACGGCTTGCAGCACGAGCCAGAAACCTGGCTGATGCGTGTCGGGGTGCAGATATGAGCGCTACCTGAACCTTTAACGCAGTGAACAAACAGCCGTCGGATCTGAGCGCGTCAGCCACGGCCAAGACTAAAACGCGCGACGTGATGCCGTACTCACATGGAGACGTTTTTATGCCAGCACACACCTTTGCATTTCATCTTTCCCCACGGGGCAAATTGCGCTGGGCGATTGCCAGCCTGTTCTTCGCCGTGCACCTGCCGAGCGCGATGGCCGGCGGTGTCATCGTCGCACCGGGCCCCGGTGGCACCGCGCAATTGCAAACCCAGGGCGGTGTGCCCATCGTCAACATCGTCGCGCCCAACGGTTCGGGCCTGTCGCACAACCAGTTTCTCGATTACAACGTCGACCGTCAGGGCCTGGTGCTGAACAACGCCTTGCAGACCGGGCAATCGCAGCTTGCCGGGCAACTGGCGGCCAACCCGCAGCTGCAGGGTCAAGCCGCGAGCGTGATCCTCAACGAAGTGATCAGCCGCAACCCTTCGGCCATCAATGGTGCGCAGGAAATCTTCGGTCGCGCCGCCGATTACGTGCTGGCCAACCCCAACGGTATTTCGGTCAACGGCGGCAGTTTCATCAACACGCCGAACGCCAACCTGGTGGTCGGTCGTCCGGAATTGATCGACGGCAAACTGCAAGGTCTGAACACCCGCGACGCCAGCGGCCAGTTGCAGATTCAGAGCGGCGGCCTGCGCAATGCGGAGGGCTCGATCAACCTGATCGCCCCGCGTATCGACAGCCAGGGCGCGATCAGCGCTCGTGATCAATTGAACCTCACCGTCGGCCGCAATCAGCTCGACTACGCCAGCGGTCAGGTGAAAAACGTGGACCCGGCCGGCAATACTGCCGATCAACGCATCGACGCCAGTCTGTTCGGCGCAATGCAGGCCGGGCGCATCAACATTGTCAGTACCGCCGAAGGCGCTGGTGTGCGCGTCGGTGCAGTGCAGGTCGCCGGGCGTGACGGCGTGCAGATTCGTTCTGCCGGTGACCTCAGTGTCAGCGGTGAGGCCGTGGCCAACAGTCTCGACGTCACCCGCGCGGGCATCCGCAGCAGCCAGGGCGATGTCGGCCTGCACAGCGGCAAGGATCTGACCCTGGCCGCCACCGATGTCAGCGGTCGCGACGTTACGGTCGACGCCAAACGCAATCTGACCTTGTCCACGGTCGAGAGCCGCAAGCTTCAGGAAAAGCGCGAGAACTGGAACAACAGCACCATCGGCATCACTTGGGAAACCTACGATCGCACCCAGACTGACAGCGAATCGCGCCAGCACGGCAGCCAGATCGTCGCCAGCCGCGATGTGAAATTGTCTTCCGGCAAAGACACTGAACTGCAAGCTGCCAAGGTCGAAGCCGCGAAGCATCTCAGCGTGCAAAGCGGCGGTGATCTGCGCCTGACCGCCGCCACTGAAAGCCATACCCAGACCGATCAGGGCAACCACCGTAAACACCTGTGGAAAGCTGACTGGAACAGCAGCAGCGAAGAACAGCGCAGCGTCACCAGCCAGTTGAAGGCCGGCAACATCGCCCTGCAAACCGCTGGACTGCTGCGCTCCGAAGGCGCCGAGTTGAGCAGCTCGGGCGACGTCCAACTGGCCGGCAAACAGGTGGAAATCACCACGGCGACGCGGACCAACCGCAGCAGCGACAACCGCTACTCCGGTGACCTGGTCGGCGGTGGTTTCTTCGGCAAGACCGGCGATGCCGACAAGGGCCAGACCCAGCATCAGGGCAGCAAAATCAACGCCGCCGGCAAACTTATCGTCAAGGCTGACGAGGTGCGCATCAGTGGCAGCCAGGTGCGCGGCGGTACTGAGGCAAGCGTGATCAGCGACAAGGGTTCGCTGGTGATCGACGGCGTGCAGGACACGACTCACAGCAACACTCACGACAAGGACAGCAAGTTCTTCGGCATCACCAAGGACGAGTCACGCCAGAACAGCAAGGACAGCACCACGGTGCGCAGCGAGCTGGTGTCGGACAGCAACCTCAAGCTCAAGAGCGCCAGGGACATTGACGTCGCCGGCGCCACGGTCAAGGCTGGCGGTGCGCTGACGGCCGATGCGGCGGGTGATGTGAACGTGCATTCGGCGCAGAACACTCACGACAGCAGCTCCACCAATGAAACGCGTGGCTTCGATGCCTACGCCAAAGAGCAAACGCCAGAGCAATATCGCGCCGGTGTTCACTACGAAGACAAACAGCAAACCGTCACCAGCAACGACGTCACCCAGCAAGGCTCCAGCCTCAGCGGCGCCAGCGTTCAGGTGAAGGCGGGCGGCGACGTGACCCTCAAAGGCGCGCAAGTGGAATCCACCGCGGGCGACACGACGTTGAGCGGCAAGAACGTTGCGCTGCTGGCCGAAGAGGACAGCCATAAAACCTCCACCGACAAGAGCAGCACCGGCGGCGGTTTCTATTACACCGGCGGCCTCGACCGCGCTGGCAGTGGCGTCGATTTCGCCCACAGCACCTCGCAGGACACCACCAGCAAAACCACCGCGCAAACCACTCGCGTGCAGAGCAGCGGCGGCCTCAACCTCAATGCCGACAAACTCGTCACTGAGGGCGCGCAACTGAAGTCCGGCAACGGTCTGAATGTGCTCGCCAACGAAGTCGACAACCGTGCGGCCAGCAACACCGACAGCAGCACTCACACCGAGAGCAACTGGTCGGCGGACATCGGCGCCAACGTCGAGTACAAGGACATCGCCCGGCCAATCGCCGGTGCGGTTAAAGATGTATTGAACGGCAAGGTGCCGGACAAGGAGGCGCTGAGCAATCTCGGTCAGCCGAACGTCGGTATCGACGTGGCGATCGGGCATGGCAGCGCCAGTAAATCCGAGCAAGCCAGCAACGCCGTGGTCAGCCGTTATGACGGCGCAACTGTCGATGTGAAAACCACTGGCACGCTGCACGACCAAGGCACCCAGTACAGTGCTGGCGCCGGCAAGGTCAACATCAGCGCCGACAAACTGATCGCTGATGCCGCGAGCAACACCCACAGCAACTCCGATAACGCGGTAGACGCCAAGGTCGATGTGCGCGTCTACACCAAAACCGGTGAAGACGTGAACGTCGCCGGCAGCGGCGCGGGTGGCAGCAGCACGTCCGCGAAGGACAGCTCCACCGCCGTAGTCGGCGGTTATGCCGGCAGCCAGGGCGTGAACATCAAAGCGGCTGGTGATGCGCAGTTCGAAGGCAGCCGTTTCGATGGCGGGCAGGGCGGTGTGAGCATCAAGACTGGCGGTGATCTGGCGCTGAATCAGGCCAACGACCGTCAGAACAGCAACGACAGCAGCCTGCGCGGCAATGGCTCGCTGACGGTCGGCACCTTGCCGGGCAACGACGGCACCAACGTCGATCTCGGCGCAGGGTTCCAACTCGATCACACCGGCAAACAAACCACTGACACGCAAGCTCGCGTGGCGAGCATCAGCGGCAACGGCCCAGTGCAACTGAGCAGTGGCGGCGATCAGGTCCAGCAAGGCACCAGGGTTAACGCGGGCGCCATTGACCTGCACGCCGACGGCAAACTCGATCTGCAAGCGGCCACCGACACCCACACCGCGACCGGCAGTAATCTCGGCGGCGGCTTGAAGGGCGGCGGCAGCAAGACCAGCAGCGAGAAGAGCCGTGATCAGGGCGGTAATCTGAGCGGGAACTTCAACATCGGTCGGGTTAACGAGCACTCGCAAACCCTGAGCGGTGGCCAACTCAACGCTCAGAGTGGTGTTGCGTTGAGCGGCGAATCGGTGCATCTGCAAGGCACCCAGGTCAGCGCGCCTGACGTCAGAATCGATACGCAGAAGGGCGGTTATGTGCAGGAGTCGGCGCAGTCCACCGACAACCGTAATAACTGGAATGTCGCGCTGAATGCGGGTGGCAACCTGAGCAGCAAAACCCCAACGGCGACCGATGAAAAAGCCAGCAGCGATCACGGCTTCAATGCCGGGGCCAAGGTTGGTGTGGATTACTTGCAAGGCACCGCACAGCAGAACAGCCAGATCAAGGCTGACACTGTGGTGTTGAACAGTGCTGGTGATGCGCAGTTGGGCGGCGCGCGGATCGATGCGCAATCGGTCAGTGGCAAGGTTGCGGGTGACCTGACTGTCGAAAGCCGTCAGAACTCGCAGACGCATGCCAAGGTCGATGTCGATCTGGGCCTGACGGCGAAAAAGAATCCACCCAGCGACAAGGAAAAACTCGCCGGCACCGACTACAAACCGACGCTCAAGGCACTGGGTGAATATGCGCACAAGGACAGCGTTGCCCAGGCGTCCGGGATCAGCGGCAGCCAAGGCGTGAACCTGGCTGTTGGCGGTGCTACGCAACTGACCGGAGCACGGATTTCGGCGACGCAAGGGAACGTGGATCTCGATGGTTCGAAGGTCAGCAGTACTGATCTGAGTAACCGTGACTACGGCGTGAAAGCGGGCCTTGATCTGCCGCACAAAACCGAGGAAAACGCACCGAAGGTTTCCCTGGAAAACGGCAACCTGAAAGTCGGCCCGGTCACCCTGAGCGGGCATCTGGACACCCAGACCCTGCAAGCCGGGATCGACGAGAAAGGCTGATCCAATGGCCAGTGATGGATGCACTTGAACCCGCATCCACCAAAAAAACCTGTGGGAGCGAGCCTGCTCGCGAAAGCGTCCTGTCAGTCAATGCATTAAGTGACTGATGTAGCGCCTTCGCGAGCAGGCTCGCTCCCACCTTGTTTTGCGCCAGGCGATAAATCTCGCGCATCATGCGCGACCTTAAAGACGCCAGGGAGGCAAACAATGAAAACGGCATTCGTCGCGGTACTCGCGACTTTGTTGATCGCCCAACCATCCGTGTCCTTCGCGGATAACAGCAACGGCAAAAACCTCTATTCGCAGCGCTGCGCTGTGTGCCACGGCGCAGATATAAAAGGCACCGGACCTCTGGCGCACAAAAGCACCCCGCCAACACCTGATCTGACAACGTCCGCGTTCAAGAAACGATTGAGTGAATATCCAGGCGTCATTGTGTCGTCGATCATACTTCGCCCGAACGGAAACCTGATTCCCAAAACGTTGCGGGAGAACGGAGTAAAGATACCGCCGCACGCTTGGAGCATTAAGGATCTGCGCGATCTGCATGAATACATGAGTGGTGTGATTTCAATCAAACGATGAGCTTGAGTGGCTATCGGAATGTTCGGACGAGGAATCCATTGCTTCGCCTTAATACGAAGCATTACTATTCACGCCCCTTACCTCAGCGCACCGCCCATACTCCCATGCGTCCCCGCAGACCCGGCTTTTTCGAGCATTACGAAGAGTTGATCGGCACCTGGACTCGCCGTCTGCGCAATCGCGCGCAGGCCGAGGATCTGGCGCACGACACCTTTGTGCGGGTGCTTGAATCCGATTCGGCGGCGGTGCAGCAGCCACGGGCGTATTTACACCAGACCGCGCGCAATATCGCGGTCGACGGTTATCGGCGTGAGGATCGGCGTGGCGCCATGGAGTCGGAGGCGATCGATCACAGTGAGTCGTCGTCCGGCGACCCGGAGCATTACATGCATGCGATCCAGCTGGCCGACTCCATCGAACGTGCGCTCAGCGAGCTGCCGGTCAACTGCCGGAAGATCTTTGTCTGGCAGAAGATCGAAGGCCTGACCCAGGCGGAAATCGCCGATCGCCTGGGGCTGTCCAAGAACATGGTCGAAAAGTATATGATCCGCACCCTGCGGCATCTGCGTGATCGACTGGATGGGTTGCAGTCGTGATGGGGTGTGATGTTGAAAAGATCGCAGCCTTCGGCAGCTCCTACGGGGGGTTGTGTGTCTTTATATTCCCGGCCGGACAGGACATTCCATGATGGATACTCGTGATTGCGCGTGCGGGCAAACAACGGTGCGCGATGACGCGGCGCGCTGGTTTGTGCGTTTGCAGGAGCCGGCCGTGAGTGCCGATGAACAGCAGCGCTTCGACGCCTGGCTGAATGAACATCCGCAGCACCGTGACGAGTTTCAGCTGCTGCAAGGGTTGTGGACGGCGGCGGATCTGTTGCCGGCGCCACGTCTGAAAGCCCTTGTCGAAACGCCGCCGAGTCGTCAGCGTCGACCCTTTGTGCGTTATGCCGTCGCTGCCAGTGTATTGGCGGTAGCGCTGGGGCTCGGCTTGTTCAGCGGTTTGAATCATCCCGCAGGCTACAGCGCCGAGTTCGCCACCGCGTTGGGCGAGCGCAAACACGTGGCGTTGCCGGACGGTTCGGTGATCGATATGAACAGCCGTAGCCGCTTGCAGGTGCGGTATGAAAGTGGTCGTCGACTGATCGAACTGAGCGAAGGCGAGGCAATGTTCAGCGTCGAGCACGACACGTCTCGCCCGTTCGTGGTCGAGGCCGGCAGCGGCAAAGTCACGGTCACCGGCACGCGTTTCGACGTACGTCGCGATGTCACGCAAACTCGCGTGGCGGTGGAGCAGGGCACGGTGAAAGTGCAGGGGCATGATGCGCCGGACAATGAATTCATCAGTCTGACTGCCGGCCTCGGCACCCATATCGATGCTCAAGGCCAAGTCGCGGCAGCCTACGCGGTCAATCCTGCGGAACTGACCGCGTGGCGCGGCGGCAAACTGGTGTTCAACAACGCCAGCCTCAGCGAAGTGGCTGCTGAAGTGTCGCGTTATCGCGAGAAACCGCTGACCGTCGCCAACCCGGCCGTGGCCAATCTGCGCCTGACCAGTGTGTTCAAATCCGACAACACCGAGGCCTTGCTCAAAGCCTTGCCGAGCATCCTGCCGGTGGCCGTTCGTACCCTCGCGGATGGCAGTCAGGAAATAATTTCAAAATAAAATTCAGGTTTTTTTCGAGTTCATCGTCTTCCTGTTCAACTGCAACTGGTTTGCATTAACAGCCGCACACTCTTGCGATCCACAGGACTACGTTCGACGTGAAAAAAACCACTGCCAACAACAAAAAATCCCCTTGGTTGCCGCTGGCCCTCGCGCTGGCGGTCAATGCGGCGATGCCACTGGCATTTGCCGGCGAAGCGATTCATATCCGCGCCCAACCGCTGGGCCAGGCCTTGAGCGAACTGGGCCAGCAAACCTCACTGCAAGTGTTTTTCAGTCCCGATCTGGTCGCTGGCAAACAGGCCCCGGCGGTGGATGGCGACATTTCCCCGGAACAGGCGCTGCGCCAGTTGCTGCAAGGCAGCGGTCTCGATTATCAGATCAACGAAGGTTCGGTGACCCTGTCGCCCGCTGCCACTTCCGCGGCCACCAATGGCCCGCTGGAACTGGGCGTGACTGACATCAAAGTGGTCGGTGACTGGCTCGGTGATGCCAACGCCGCCGTGGTGCAAAACCACCCTGGCGCACGCACGGTGATCCGCCGCGAAGCGATGGTCGAGCAGGGCGCGATGAACGTCAGTGATGTGCTCAAACGTGTGCCGGGTGTGCAGGTGCAGGATTCCAACGGCACCGGCGGCAGCGACATTGCCCTGAACGTCGGCGTGCGCGGCCTGACCTCGCGGCTGTCGCCACGCTCCACGGTGTTGATAGACGGCGTGCCCGCCGCGTTCGCGCCGTACGGCCAGCCGCAACTGTCGATGGCACCGATTTCCTCGGGCAACCTCGACAGCATCGACGTCGTGCGCGGCGCCGGTTCCGTGCGTTATGGGCCGCAGAACGTCGGTGGCGTGATCAACTTTGTCACCCGCGCGATCCCGGAAAAAGCCACCGGTGAAATCGGCACTACGCTGGAAACCACCCGGTACGGTGGCTGGAAACACATCGACACGGCATTCCTCGGCGGCACCGCCGACAACGGCATGGGCGTGGCGCTGTTGTATTCCGGCGTCAACGGCAACGGCTACCGCGAGCGCAACAACGGCAACGACATCGACGATGTGCTGCTCAAGACCCACTGGGCGCCCACCGATCAGGACGATTTCAGCCTCAATTTTCACTACTACGACGCCAGTGCCGACATGCCCGGCGGCCTGACGCAGAAACAGTACGACGACAAACCTTACGACTCGGTGCGCGACTACGACAACTTCAGCGGTCGCCGCAAAGACGTGTCGTTCAAGTGGATTCGGCAGATCGACGAACGCACTCAGGCTGAAGTGCTGACCTACTACACCGACAGTTTCCGTGGCAGTACCATCGCCGCCCGCGATCAGAAAACCCTCAGCTCGTACCCGCGCTCCTATTACACGCTGGGCATCGAGCCACGGGTGTCGCGGGTGTTCGACGTCGGCCCAACCAGTCAGGAAGTCAGCGTCGGTTATCGCTATCTGAAAGAGGCGATGCACGAACAGTCGAGTCGTCTGGCGCTGGTCAACAACGAGCCAGTGGTCACCAAGACGTCCGACGGCCACGTGTTCCAGGATCGTACTGGCGGCACCGAGGCCAACTCGGTCTACGTCGACAACAAAATCGACGTCGGCAACTGGACTATCACGCCGGGCATTCGCTTCGAACACATCAGCACCGACTGGCATGACCGTGCCGTGCTAGACACCGCCGGCAAGCGCGTACCGGAGAAAAACCGCAGCATCGAGAGCAACGAACCGCTGCCGGCCCTGAGCGTGATGTATCACCTGTCGGACGCGTGGAAGCTGTTCGCCAACTACGAAACTTCGTTCGGCAGCCTGCAGTATTTCCAGCTCGGCCAGGGTGGTTCGGGTGACCAGACCGCCAACGGTCTGGAGCCGGAAAAAGCCAAGACCTATGAGATCGGTACGCGCTACAACGATGACGTGTGGGGCGGTGAGGTGACGCTGTTCTACATCGACTTCGATGACGAACTGCAATACATCAGCAACGATGTCGGCTGGACCAACCTTGGCGCGACCAAGCACCAGGGCCTTGAAGCGTCGGTGCATTACGACATGGCGGCGCTGGATCCGCGTCTTGAGGGGCTGACTGCCAACGCCGGTTTCACTTACACCCGCGCTACTTATGAAGGCGAGATTCCGGGCTTCAAGGGCCGTGATCTGCCGTTCTATTCGCGTCAGGTGGCGACCGTCGGTTTGCGTTACGACATCAACCGCTGGACTTACAACATCGATGGTTTCGCCCAGTCGAAACAGCGCTCGCCGGGCACCGGGGTAAACGCCGATGGCAGTTTCAACGGCAACTACATCACCGAAGGCACGGCGGATGGGCAGTACGGCGACATTCCGGGTTACGTGACCTGGAACGTACGTGGCGGTTATGACTTCGGGCCGCAGGTGTCGAACCTGAAGCTGGGCGCGGGGGTGAAGAATGTCTTCGACAAGCAGTACTTCACGCGTTCCAGCGATAACAATTCGGGGATGTACGTGGGTGCGCCGCGCACGTTCTTTGTGCAGGCCAGCGTCGGTTTCTGATAGACCGCATCAGCTTCTTCGCGAGCAGGCTCGCTCCCACATGGATCACTGAGCTCCTGTGGGAGCGAGCCTGCTCGCGAAGTTTTTAGACTTTAAGGACTTTCCCGCCAATCGCCACGGCGACCAGCAGCACCGCCATCAAGCCGAAGGCAAAACTCAAACTGCTGGCGTGCGCAACAAACCCGATCACCGCCGGCCCCGCCAGAATCCCTGCATAGCCCAGCGTGGTAATCGCCGGCACCGCGATGCTTTCCGGCATCACCGTCTGCTTGCCCACCGCCGTGTACAACACCGGCACGATGTTCGAGCAGCCAGCGCCGACCAGTGCATAACCGACCAGCGCCGCTTCCCAGCTCGGTGCGAACGTTGCCAGAAACAGACCCGCCGCCGCCAACAGTCCACCAAACAGAATGATCCGCGTGGCGCCGACGATCCGCACAATCCGGTCACCCATCAAGCGTCCCGCCGTCATGGTCAACGCGAACGCCGCGTAACCCAATCCCGCATACGCCGTGTCGATCCCGCGTTCCTGAGCGAGGAACACCGCACTCCAGTCCAGCGCCGCGCCTTCGGTGAGAAAGACGATAAAGCACATCCCGCCGATAAACAGCACGATGCCGTGGGGGATGGCGAATGCCGGGCCTGAGCTTTCACTGCCGTAAGGCAGCATGTGCGGCACGCATTTGAACAGCGCCGCGATCAGCACCACGACCACTACCAACATCGCCGCGAGCGGCGTCAAGCCAAGGCCGAGCAGGGCGCTGACACCCGCCGCGCCGACGATACCGCCCAGGCTGAACAAACCGTGAAACCCCGACATCATGTTCTTGCCGCTGGCCCGCTCGACGATCACCGCTTGCAGGTTCACCGTCGAATCCACCGTGCCGAGGCCAGCGCCGAACATGAACAATGTGGCGATCAGCGCCGGAATCGACGACACCGTCGCCAGCAACGGCAATGCTGCGCAGATCAGCAAGGTGCCGCCGGTGGCCACACGCCGACAGCCGAATTGCGTGGCGAGAATTCCCGCCAGCGGCATCGCCAGAATCGAACCGACCCCCAGGCACAACAGCAACAAACCGAGCGTGCCCTCATCGAGCCCGGCGCGCGCCTTGGCGTATGGCACCAGCGGCGCCCACGCGGCGATGCCGAGTCCGGCAATGAAGAAGGCGATGCGCGTGGACATCTGTTGCAGGCGTCCGGGGACAAAGGTGTCTTGGGCGTTGAGGCTGGTCATATCAATCCTTGGCAAAAAACTCGCGTCCCCGAAGGACAGTGATACGGCGTCGAGGTTCGATTACCGTTTATTCGAGAACGTGCAGCCGACATCCTACCTTCTTCCCCGTATCCCTGTAGGCGCTGCGGCACGCTGCGATCTTTTGATCTGTGTTTTTTATCAAGATCCGAATCAAAAGATCGCAGCGTGCCGCAGCTCCTACAGGGGATTGCGGTTTACAGTGGAATTCTTCGTTAGCAGGGATTAAAAGTGATGACGCAGTTTTATGATGCGCGGGGCAATATTTATGGTGTGGTTTCGCCGGAGGCACTGCGCGAAGCGGGCGTTGATTTACCTGCCAGCGCGTGCGCATGCGCATCGTCGCGCCAGACGTGGAGCGACGCGGCAATCAAACTGTGCTGTGACTGGCCCGCAGGCGAGCGGCCACCCAACAGCAAATCCCACCGCAGCGACGGCCTGCTGATCGGCCCGTTCCAGACCTCGCCGCCGTTCGATGTGCTGATCGTCAACACCGACGGCACGCTCGCGGAACGCAGTGGCAACGGTCTGACGATATTTTCTCAGGCGCTGACCGAGCAGGAGTTGATGCCGGAGGCGGGCGCATTGCTGCGCGTGCATCACGATAAGGGCGCAATGGTGGAAACTTCGGTGAAACCGGCTGAAGTCGACGGTATTCAAGGTTTCTGGCTTGACCTGGGTCAACCGCTATTCGGACCGGATTCGGTGGGCGCGCGGGCTGTTGAAAGCCTTCAGTTCAACGGTCGGGACGTGAGCCATGTCCAGCCCTTGGCGCAACTCGATCGTCACTGGACGCACAGCCAATTCGTACGCATCGGTAACCCACACTGCGTGACCCTGCTGACGGACGTCGCCGCGCTCCCGAGCAATCAGCAAATGTGCGAATCGCCATTGGCGCAAAACCTGACCCGTATAGCTTATGCCCCTCCGAGCGGGGCCGGTCAGCCGTGCCCGGCCGGGGTCAATCTGCAGTGGGCGGCGCTGGAGTCTGTCGATCGCATTCACGCTCGAGTGTTCGAGCGCGGCGAAGGGCCGACGGCATCTTCCGGCACCAGTGCCAGTGCCGTGGCGTGCGCGGCCTGGCGTGTTGGCTGGATCACTGGCGGAGAAGTTCACGTGGTGATGCCCGGCGGCACGGCGCCTGTCCTTCTATTGGCGCAAGCGGGCGAGTTGAATGGCGTACAACTGTTCGGTACGGCGCGACGGATAACGAACCGCTGATGAATCTCGATCAAAACCGCCCGACGGTGTCACTCGCCAATCCGCTGGTGAATGTGTTGTTCGGTCCCGATTGCCAGTAGATCGGCGAAGCGTTCTGCCCGCGTACTATGCACTTCCATTCGAGCTGCTGCCGTGCGGGGACTTCGATGCTCGTGCTCCAGCCGTTGTCGACGGAGTTCAGCGCAATACCGTGCTGCGGGTCCCACGCGCCAAACTCCAACGACGAGCCGACGGCATAGACCCCTTCGCCCGCTTGCGGTTTGGCGTTGTCGCAACGGATGCTGACCTTGACCGCCGCCGACTGCGCAGGCGTGCTCCAGATCCGGATGTCTCCGTTGTCCCAGTTCAGCACCGGAGCGCCCATGCCCTCGGGCAATTTTTGCAGGTCGGATTTGAGCGCGATCACCAATGATCCACGCGTGCCTGAGGTCGTAGCCACCAGCCCCGAATATTGACGATTGAAGAGGATCGGGGAGTCCGCCCTGATGCCGGCACTCTTGCGCAGTTTGATCAGTTGGCGGATGAGCTGATCGCGCTGCCAATCGTACATGTGCGGCCAGTACACCGTCGGTGTTCCTGGACTGCTGAGGATAAACGCGTAAGCCAGATTGACTTGCGCATCGGGTAGAGCCCAATGATGTTGGCCACCGTTGATGCCGGGCGAATAGCCGGTGTCATGATTGTCGACGAACGTTACCGCGATCTCGCGCCAGGCAGGATTCGGGTTGCCGTTCAAGCCTTCGCGCCATTCGGCGAGTGATCCATTTTGCATGCGTTCCTTCAGGGCAAAATCGAACACTGCGCAATGCGAGCGATCAGACCAGTCCTTGAGAACGTCCTGCCAACTGGCGCTGTGTCGCCAATCACCCTGAGGGTATTCGGCGGGGCCTTTCCAGTTTTCCCCGACGCAAAATTGCTGGTTGCCAAAGGCGTTCATCCAACGGTCTACCGTCTCTGGCGCGTAACCCCGAACGAAATCAAAGCGCAGCCCATGGGCGCCATAGTTATCGCGCAGATTGATAAATTCCTGTTTGAACGCATTGAATACTGTGGGATTCGCGGTATTCAGATCTGCCGCACCGTCCATGAACGCATCGCCCTCATCACATTGAAGACAGTCATGGCGCCATTCCTCGCTCCCTCGCGGGAAAAGCGAAGCGCTCGCCTTGCCATCATTCATGTGGTTAGGGACCACGTCGTACACGACTTTGACCCCGGCGGCGTTGAGTGCTGTTGCCGCCTGTTTCAGTTGCTGATCGCTGCCATAACGGTTGTTTTTGTCGAAGCTGCTCCAGAAGTAGCCTTCACCACCGCCGCTGCTCTGCGCGCTGCTCCAACTGGAGGTGTCGGTCCAGGCCGGTGGCAACCAGATGAGCGTGAACCCGTCGCTGCCGATCGTTTCAGCCTTTTGCAGAAGAACCGAATCCCACAGTATTGGATTGCGACTGGAGTTCCAGTGGAACCCTTGCAACATGATCTCTTCGCCGCTGCCATTGCGCACGGCAGCGTTTGCGCAAAACGTCACGGTGAAGGTCAGGCAAAGGAAAAGCAGCTTGAGCAATGAAATCACGTTCATGGTCGTCCTCTCCGGATCTATCGATCCCAAGAGGACACTGTGTATCTGTACGCGCAGCATGTCGCCTGTCAGATCTGACAGGGTTGCTCGACTATTTGGCGATAAGGTTCGCGCCAACCATACCCGTAATACGCTTGAATGCAGTTGATTCAGTCGACGTCACGCGACGGCGACTTGCTTGCTTCAAACGAACTCCACCGCTGGCATCGTCCGCTTCATTAGCACCTTGCCCCCACGAATCGAATACAGCGGCAAACCCTGACTGCGAATAACCTCGTAATCACTGTCCGCCGACAGAATCAGCAAATTCGCCGGCCGCCCCTGTTCGAGGCCATAACGCTCGCCCAGGTGCATGGCTTTGGCGCTGTTGTCGGTGACCAGATCCAGCGCACTTTGCAGGTTGCGATAACCGAGCATGTGGCAGATGTGCAGCCCGGCCTCAAGCACACGGAGGATGTTGCCGTTGCCCAGCGGATACCACGGGTCGACGATGGAATCCTGACCGAAACACACGTTCATGCCGGCTTCGAGCAACTCGTTCACGCGCGTTACGCCACGGCGTTTCGGGAAGTTGTCGAAGCGTCCTTGCAGGTGAATGCTTTCGGTCGGGCAGGAGACGAAGCTGATCTCGGAATGCCCGAGCAAACGAAACAGTTTCGCGCAGTAAGCGTTGTCGTAAGAACCCATCGCCGTGGTGTGGCTGGCGGTGACGAGGGCGCCCATGTCACGACTGCGTGCCTCTTCGGCGAGTACTTCGAGAAAACGTGAATGCGGGTCGTCGGTCTCGTCGCAATGTACATCGACCAGGCAACCGGTGCGCTCGGCCAGGTCCATCAGAAACTTCACTGAGCTGACGCCCTGATCGCGGGTGTACTCGAAATGCGGGATGCCGCCGACCACGTCCGCGCCCATGCGGATCGACTCTTCCATCAGCTCGCGACCGTTGCGAAACGACTCGATGCCTTCCTGCGGGAACGCGACGATTTGCAGGTCGATCAGGTGACGGCTTTCCTCGCGCACTTCGAGCATGGCTTTAAGCGCAGTGAGTTGCGGATCAGTGACGTCGACGTGGGTACGCACGTGCTGAATGCCGTGAGCGGCCAGGGTCTGAATGGTCTTCTTGGCGCGGGTCTTGGTGTCTTCTTCGGTGATGGTGACCTTGCGTTCACCCCAGCATTCGATGCCTTCGAACAGCGTGCCGCTCATGTTCCAGCGCGGCTCGCCGGCGGTGAGGGTGGCGTCGAGGTGGATGTGCGGTTCGACGAAGGGCGGCACCACCAGATTGCCGCCGGCGTCGAGGTCGTCGGGGCCCAGCGACGGCGCTTCAGTCTGGCGGGCGATGTTGCGGATCAGCCCGTTCTCCAGGTGCAATTCGTGCAAACCTTCCTGGTTGCGCAAGCGAGCGTTGATGATGTGCATCAGGCGAATCCTTTTTTATAAGTCTTGTAGTGGCGCGCTGGCGCTGCGGGCGCCGAGCAGACCGGTGACGATGACATACGTTAACGCGGCAGCGGCGATCCCCACCAGCGGCGCGACCCACGGCGAGCTGAACGCGGCGACGGTGCCGACCGCATAAGCCCCCAGGCCCGGCCAGTTGAACGCCGGCAGCCGTGCGTCGGCCAGACGCGGATAATGGCCGCGCCAGCGGTAGAAGAAGTCCGCCATGATCACCCCGCCAATCGGCGGAATCACCGTGCCAAGCAAAATCAGGTACGGCACCAACATGTCGTACATGCCGAGCAAGGCGAGCAGGGTGCCGATCACTGCACCGGCCAGTGTCACGGTCTTGCGACGACCGGTGCGCAGCAGGTTGCAACCGGCGACGGCGAAGTTGTAGATGGTGTTGTCCTGAGTGCTCCAGATGTTCAGCAACAGCATCGCCATCGCAGCCATGGCGAAGCCCTGCAACAGCAGCACTTCAACCACGTCCGGTTGTTGATAGACGATGGCGCCGTACGCACCGATCAGCACCATCAGGCCGTTGCCGATGAAGAAGCCGATCAGGCTGGCCAGCACCGCGACTTTTGCCGAACGGGAGAATCGCGTCCAGTTGGTCGCTTGCGTCGCGCCGCTGACGAAAGTGCCGAACACCAGCGTGATAGCGGTCGACCAGTCCATCGACGCCGTTGGCACCACGCCGAGCAAACCTTCGAAGCCACCGACCTTCACCGTCGCAACCCACATCGACAGCATTAGCAGCAGCATCATCGCCGGCACGGCGATGTACGACAGAATCTCCAGACCGCGATAACCGACGTACGCCGTGGCGCAAAACATCAGCCCGAACAACACCATCAGCCCGAGCACTGTGCCTTCATCCAGATCGAAGTATTTGCCGAGCACTACGGCTGCCGTCGCGGTACCCCAGGCGTACCAGCCGATCTGGGTGAAACCGAGGATCAGGTCACTGAGTTTGCTGCCGACTTCGCCAAAGCAGAAGCGGCCCATCAACACCGAGTTGAGTCCGCTCTTGAAAGCGATGTAACCCAGGGCCGCCGCATACAGACCCAGCAGCAAATTGCCGACGATGATCACCGCCATCATTTCGCCAAAATTGAACGCCACGCCAAGCTTGCCGCCGGCAAACATGGTTGCGGTGAAAAACGTGAAACCGAGCAGCACCATCGCCGTCGAGGCCAGGCCTTTGCGCGCGTGCATCGGGACTTCGCTGAGGGGGTAATCGTTGCCGGGATCGTTCTGCGTCATGGGGCGGTCCTTGCTGGAGTAGAGGAGACGCGGGGGAGGGTTGCAGTGGTCGTGCCAAATGCCGGATGACGCGGGTTATGTATAGACCAGTCGCGCCGATTGGCGCGAAAGCGGTGCACCTGAATGCACCCGAGCCCAATGTGGGAGCGAGCCTGCTCGCGAAGGCGGCGTCTCAGGCGACATATTCCGTTTTCGCGAGCAGGCTCGCTCCTGCAAGGGATGCGTGTTGGTTTAGAGAAAGCGCAGCAATGCAGCGACGATCGCTTCCGGGGCGTCTTCCTGGACGAGGTGGCCGGCATTGGGAATTGGGTGGAATTGTGATCCCGGGATCATCTGATGTAACGCACGGCCACGCTCGATGGGAATCCACAGATCCTCCTCACCCCAAAGAATCTGCACCGGACAGCGAATCATCGGGTACAGACCCTCGGCTTCACGGGTATAGCGCTCATCCATCTGCGCGATCTGCCGATAGAACGCCGCTTGCCCCGGATCGCCCAGCCACGGTTGCACGTACGGCGCCAGTTCCGCATCGGCAATATCCCGGTGAATCGCCCCGCGAATGTAGGTCGGCACGATGGCGCGCTGGATGTAGTCGGGCACGCCACTGAACGCCGCTTCGTGCTGGCGCATATGCTGCACGAACGGTGAGCCCCACGGCGTCAGCGCGACGGGGTCGATCAGCGTCAGGCTGCGGTAATCCTTGCCGTTGAGCAGGTGCGTGCGCAGGGCCGTGGCGCCGCCGAAATCGTGGGCCACCACGTCCGGGCGTTGCAGGTTCCAGTGATCGAGTAGCTGCGCCAACAGTTGGTTTTGCACGCCGAGAGAGACATCGGCGTCAGGCTGCCCGGAGCGCCCGTAGCCCAGCAGGTCGAAATAATGCACGCGGTGTGTGGCAAAAAAGTGCGGCGCGATTCGGTGCCACACGTACGACGAAAACGGCGTGCCATGCACGAAGACCAGCGGCGGGCCGTCGCCGCGTACGGCGTAACGCACCTGACGGCCCTTGAAGTCAAAGACTTGATCCAGCAGCCAGTCCGTCATGGACCTGTCCTCTTGGCGGGTTTGAGCCAAAAAGCATAGGCGTAAAAAAACAGCCGTGAAGGCTGTTCTCTGGCAAATCACTGTTTCCTTGTGGGAGCGAGCCTGCTCGCGAAGAGGGCGTCTCAGTCGATATCAATGTCGGCTGATAAACCGCTTTCGCGAGCAGGCTCGCTCCCACAGGGGAATTGGCGGTGTCTTGGGTTATTCGCCGCGATAGATGCAACCGCTGGTGCACGTCTCGTGAATACGGATCGCGCTCAGTTCCGGCAGCAGCGGCTTCATTTCATTCCAGATGAATTTCGCCAGCACTTCGCTGGTCGGGTTTTCCAGGCCGGGAATGTCGTTCAGGTAGTTGTGATCGAGGCGCTCGTACAGCGGCTTGAAAATCGCTTTGATTTCAGAGAAATCACGGATCCAGCCAGTGTGCGGGTCGAGGTCGCCGCTCAGGTGAAGCGCCACTTTGAACGTGTGACCGTGCAGACGCCCGCACTTGTGGCCGTCCGGGACGTGCGGCAGGCGGTGGGCGGATTCGAAAGTAAATTCCTTGAAGATTTCCACAGTATTTTCGGCTCTGTTCAGATGGCGTTCGCCGCAGCGATTCGGGCAGGCGGCGAGTTTACCAGCTTGTAATTGGCCGTGCTGACTAAAGGGTCAGCAAGCGCTCGGCGAGGCGACCATTGGCGGCCAGCTCCAGAAACTCGTCGCCCAGCCGGCGGCTCTCCTCCATCGCCGCATGCCAGTATTTCTGCCGGCTTGGCGCATCGCCCATAAAGCGTTTGAAGTCGTTACGATCGGGCAGTTTGCCGTAAGGCAGGCGCGCCAGATATTCCTTGGACGGTGCGAGCAGCAACACGTCTTGCAGGCGTTCGGTCGAGGCGCGGCGCCACGGCAGGGTCTTGTCGAACCAGCCTGGAATCACCCGATCGGTGAAGTGCGGATACAACACAATGCCGTCGCCGCTGTAGGGCAGGTCGAGGTGATAGTCGAGCAGGCCGCCGTCACGGAAGGTGCCGGCACCGGCGCCGGGCAGGTCACGTACGCCCTCCATGACCATCGGGATCGAACCCGAGGCCAGTAATGCCTGGCGCAGGTTGCCGGCGTTGAGGGCGACGAAACGCGACGGGAAATCGTTCAGCGCATTGACCGGCGGCGCGAGGCGCGGATCGTGGATGATCAACCGTTCGAAGTGTCGCGACAGCCGTGCGCGACCGCGCAGGTTGTCGGCAATCACCGAGCCCAGCGCCAGCCCGAGACGGCCGCGATGATCGTCGGCCAAGCGCCCCTGACTTTTCACCACCATGATGTTCAAGCGGTAATCGGCGTTATTGAGGATGCTTTCGTCACGGCCGTCGAGCAGATCATTGAGCATGCGCTGCGAGCTCTGACTGATCTCGGCCATGGTCACGCCTTTGTTGAAATTCTGTTCGGCGTAGAGCTCGCCGAGGCGGCGAATACCTGCGGCGGCATCAGGCAGGCAGGCGCTGGCGAAGCGCCAGGAGCCCACCGATGCACCGATCAGCGAACGCTCGCGCGGCGCCGCCGGGAGCCATTCGCCGAACAACGCCAGGTCCAGTCCCTGAATCCCCAATGCCTTCGGCCCACCGGCCGCGCCGGGCAGCGTGCCGACATCAGCGGCGTTCAGGCCTTGGGCGCGAATCCGCGCCATGGCCCGTGGGCCGGCCTTGAGAGTGAGGGCGGGAAACTTGATGTGGATGGCGGTCATACCGGTCTCGATCGTTAGCAAGCGAACAATTATAAGCACATGTTGCAAAATTTGTAGGAGCAGAGCTTGCTCGCGAAGGCGGTGTGTCATTGAGTGACGATGTGTCTGACCCACCGCCTTCGCGAGCAAGCTCTGCTCCTGCAAGGGGATTGGTGTGGACTGAGCATGATGGCAATTCAGTTTCAGTTAAGTTCAAATCGCTAAGGTGCCGGCCGTAAGCAACACATAAAAAATACGGAGACACCCATGAAAACCCTGACTGCCCTGTCACTCGCCTCGATCATCGGCCTCACCGCCAGCCTCGCTCACGCTCGCGATCTGGGCCCCGATGAAGCGCTGCGCCTGCGCGACGCTGGTACTATCGTCTCCTTCGAGAAGCTCAACGCCACCGCGTTGGCCAAACATCCGGGTTCGACGATCACCGACACCGAGCTGGAAGAGCAGTACGGCAAGTACATCTACCAAATCGAAATGCGTGATCCGCAGGGGCAGGAATGGGATCTGGAATTAGACGCGGTGACTGGGCAGGTTCTCAAGGATCATCAGGATACGTAATGAAGGTTAATGTTCGCGCCACTCGCCGCACGGCGTTGGCGCTGGTGATGTTTTGCTCGACGGCGATGGCCCGCGACCTCGGTCCGGACGAAGCGCTGAATCTGCGCAAGCAGGGCGTGATCCTGCCGCTGGAGCAAGTGCTGCAGCAGGCGATGGATCGTTATCCCGGCGCGAAACTGCTTGAGGTCGAGCTGGAAGAAAAGCACGACGTCTACATATATGAAATCGAGTTGCTGACTGCCGAGGGCGTGGCCCGCGAGCTGCATCTGAAGGCCGATACCGGCGAACTTGTGAAAGACAAGGAAGATTGACCGATGCGTTTGCTATTGGTGGAAGACCACGTACCGCTGGCCGACGAATTGCTCGCCGGCCTGCAACGCCAAGGCTATGCGGTCGATTGGCTGGCAGACGGCCGTGATGCGCTGTATCAGGGCAGCAGCGAGCCCTATGACCTGATCATTCTCGACCTCGGACTGCCCGGCGTGCCGGGGCTCGACGTGCTGGCACAGTGGCGTACCGACGGTTTGGCGATCCCGGTGTTGATCCTGACGGCGCGCGATTCATGGGCCGAGCGCATCGAAGGTCTGAAGGCCGGCGCCGACGATTACTTGACCAAGCCGTTTCATCCCGAAGAGTTGTACTTGCGTATCCAGTCGTTGTTGCGCCGCTCCAAGGGGCAGGCCAATCAATCGACGTTGAAGGCCGCTGGCCTGCATCTGGACGAAGGTCGCCAGTGCGTGGTTCGCGACGGCGCCGACATTCAGCTGACCGCCGCTGAATTCCGTCTGCTGCGCTATTTCATGCTGCACCCGGAGCAGATCCTCTCGAAGAGCCACCTCGCCGAACACCTCTACGACGGTGAGACCGAGCGTGATTCCAACGTTCTCGAAGTCCACGTCAATCACCTGCGGCGCAAGCTCGGCAAAAGCGTGATCGAAACCCGTCGCGGCCAGGGCTACCTGTTCGGCGGGCAGGCTTCGTGAGGTCGATCCAGCGCCGCTTGAGCCTGGGATTGATCAGCGTGATGGTGATCGTCGGCCTGGTGCTGGCGCAAACCAGCCTGTGGTTGTTTGAAGTCGGTTTGCAGCGCTATCTCGAAGCCGGTTTGCGCAACGACAGCGAAAGCCTGCTGGTGGCGCTGGTACGTGGCCCGCAAGGTTTGCAGCTGGATGAGCGGCATTTGTCGCCAGCCTACCAGCGGCCGTTTTCCGGGCATTATTTCCGCATCGATTTTGCCGACAGTCACTGGCGTTCCCGATCGCTGTGGGATCAGGATCTGCCGCTGCTGGAACAGGCCGGTTTGCACAGCAATCTGCAATTGGGCCCGGACGGGCAGCAATTGCTGGTGCTGCGTTCGGACTATCGGCGCCTCGGGCAGTCGATTTCAATCAGCGTCGCGCAGGACTACACGCCCGTGCGCGAGAGCTTTCAGCGCATGCGCCAGATCGGTTTGGGCCTCGGCCTGGGCGGGTTGCTGCTGATCCTGTTGTTGCAACGTCTCACCGTGCGTCGCGCGTTGAAACCGCTGGAAAAGGCCCGCGAGCAGATTGCGCAATTGCAGCAAGGCCAGCGCTCGCAACTGGACGAGCAGGTGCCGGTGGAGCTGGAGCCGTTGGTGGCGCAGATCAACCATTTGCTCGCGCACACCGAAGACAGCCTCAAGCGTTCGCGCAATGCGCTGGGCAACCTCGGGCATGCTTTGAAAACGCCGTTGGCGGTGCTGCTTAGCCTGGCGTCCAGTGAAAAACTCGACGCTCATCCCGAGCTGCGCAAGATCCTCAAGGAACAACTGGACCAGGTGCAGCAACGGCTCAATCGCGAGCTGAATCGAGCGCGGCTGTCCGGTGATGCGCTGCCGGGTGCATTGTTCGACTGCGATGCCGAACTGCCGGGATTGCTGGCGACGCTGAACATGATTCATGGCGAACACCTGGCGCTGAGTTACGTCGCGCCGGCAGGTCTGCAATTGCCGTGGGATCGTGAGGATTTGCTGGAGCTTTTGGGCAACCTGCTGGACAACGCCTGCAAGTGGGCTGATGCCGAGGTGCGCTTGAGTGTGATTGAGCGTACGGACGGTTTTGCCCTGAGCGTGGAAGATGACGGCCCGGGGATCCCCGAGGAACAGCGCGCTCAGGTGTTCAGCCGGGGGACGCGGCTGGATGAACAGACCCACGGGCATGGCCTGGGACTGGGGATTGTGCGCGACATCGTCGACACGTGGGGCGGGTTGCTGGTGCTGGGCGAGAGTGAGTGGGGCGGGTTGAAGGTGGTGATCGAACTGCCTAAACGCTGATCAGCCAAACACCACTAACCCCTTGTGGGAGCGAGCCTGCTCGCGAATGCGGTGGGTCAGACACATCATCGTTTACTGACACACCGCTTTCGCGAGCAGGCTCGCTCCCACATTGGGTTTTGCAATGGGCCGTCAGACGCGGAACTGATCCATCAGGCTCTGCTGCTGATTCGCCAGGCTATTGAGCGACTGGCTCACCCGCGCCGATTCATTCGCCTGCCCGGACAACGACTCCGTCACATCACGAATCGTCGCCACGTTGTTGTTGATCTCTTCTGCCACCGCGCTTTGTTCTTCAGCCGCGCTGGCAATCTGCAGGTTCATGTCGCTGATCACCGTCACCGCGTCGCCGATCTGCCGCAGTGCCGTCACCGCTTGGCCAACCTGTTCGACACTGCCTTGTGCCTGGCGATGGCTGTTGTTCATCGAGCCGACCACGTCCTGCGTGCCGCTCTGCAATTGCTCGATCACTTGGCGGGTTTCTTCCACCGACTCTTGCGTGCGGCGGGCGAGGTTGCGCACCTCATCGGCGACGACGGCAAAACCGCGTCCGGCTTCACCGGCACGGGCGGCTTCAATCGCCGCGTTGAGCGCCAGCAGGTTGGTCTGCTCGGCGATGGCGCGGATGGTTTCCAGCACCGTGCCGATTTTCTCGCTGTTGGCGGCCAGGCCTTCGACTTGCACCATGGCCGCGCTCATGTCGGCAGCCAGAGTGTCGATGCTTGCGGTGGTGCGGTCGATCACCGTCAGGCCCTGACGGGTGGCGCGATCAGCGTCCTTGGCGGCTTCGGCTGCCTGGGCGGCGCTGCGTGCAACGTCTTGTGCGGTGGCGCTCATTTCGTGAGAGGCGGTGGCGACTTGATCGACCTGACGGTATTGCTGCTCCATGCCGGCGCTGGTCTGCGTGGCGATCGCCGAGGACTGATCCGCCGTATTGCGTGCGTCCTGCACCGAGCGTTTGACGTCGGCAATGATCGGCTGCAACTTGTCGAGGAAGCGGTTGAACCAGCCGGCCAACTGGCCGAGTTCGTCCTTTTTGTCGTAAGCCAGGCGACGGGTCAGATCACCTTCGCCGCTGGCAATGTCTTCGAGCATGTGCGCCACGCCGAGAATCGGTTTGGTCACACTGCGCGCCATCAGCCACACCAGCAGCAGGCCGATCAGCGCGGCCAGGACGCCGAGGCTCAACTCGATCAGCGTGCCCGAGTTGTTGCTCGCATCCAGTTGCTGCTTGAGCGCTTCGGCGCGCGCCACCAGGACTTTCTCCGGTACATCCAGCAGCACGGCCCACGCCGGGCCACCGGGAATCGGCTGGAACGGCGACAGCACTTTCAACTGGCCATTGCTGTGCAGGCTGCTGACAGTGCTGCTTGCCGCCAGCATGCGCAGCAGTTCGCTGCCGCTGGTCTTGTCCACGGCATCCAGACGCTGGCTGAGTTTGCTCGCATCCGGGCTGTAACCGGCGAGCAGGCCGACGGGGCTGATGATGCTCACGGCGGTCTGGCCGTCATAGAGCTTTTTGCTCGCGCTCTGGCTGATGGCTTGCAGGCTGTTGAGGTTGATGTCGACCGACAGCGAGGCGATGACTTTGCCGTTGACTATCAGCGGGAAAACGATGCTGGTCATCAGCACGTTCTGGCCGTCGATCACATAGAAGTACGGTTCGATCACGCAGGGTTTGAGCGTGGTGCGCGGGCAAGTGAACCAGGCGTTGGCGGCTTGGCCGCTGGGGCCGGTGCTGGTGTCGGCCATGTCGCTTTCCGGCAGGGCCATCGAGGTGACTTTACCCGGGGTCGGTTGCGACCAGTACAGGGCGAAACGGCCCTTGTCGTTGCTGCCCAGTTCAGCTTGGCCGGCGAACAGTTCGTCCTTGCCGTCCAGTGCGTTGGCTTCGAACACCAGCGACAGACCGAGCAGATCCGGGTTGGCTTGCAGGGCGGATTTGACCTGACGGGTCATGTCTTCGCGCAGGTCGAAAGCGTCGAGGAAGCGCTTTTCAGCCTGCTCGCGGAGGAACAGTACCTGACGCGAGAAGCCATGGCCGTATTGATAGGCGTCCATGAACTGCTGGCGAATGCCGGCGGCCTGCACTTCACCTTGAGATTCGATGCGCGCCTGGGCCGATTCGGTGAGCATCTCCATGCTGGAGGCCTTCACCAGCTCGGAACTGTGCTCCATGCGATACAGCGAAAGACCCACCAACAGGGTCACGATACCGGCCAGGCAGAGGCCGGCGAGCAGGGTGATTTTCCATTGGATGGAAAGTTGTCTGAGCGACATGGAGACGTCCTTATTCGATAAATATCTGAGACTTTGCACTGTAACGGCCGCGTTTCGGCTTTCTTTATGCTGGAAACACAATATGGCGAATTGCCGCATGTTGTGGCCACAGAGATTGTGCCTGGCCCTGGATGGTGGGCAGTTGTTTTGACAGCGGCGCCACTCTGCGGCACAGTGCGCGCCCTTCTAATAAGACCCTCTTTGCAAATCCGCCGGTACTCCGTTGGCGGACTCATCCTGTCTGGCGGTGATTTTTCCACCGCAGTGTTTTTGAGGTAGTGAAATGAATGCAGTCATTGCAGCAGTCGGCGTCATGCTGATTCTCAGCCTGTCCCGCGTGCATGTGGTGATCGCCTTGATCGTCGGCGCGCTGGTCGGCGGCCTGACCGGTGGTCTGGGCATCGATGCCACGCTCAAGGCGTTCAACAGCGGCCTGGGTGGCGGCGCGACGGTGGCGTTGTCCTACGCGCTGCTCGGCGCTTTCGCCGTGGCGATTGCCAAATCCGGCCTGGCTCATGCGTTGGCCGACAAGGCATTGGCGATGGTCGACCGGCAACATGCGACGGGCGGCGGCAGTGTCAAATGGCTGCTGATCGGTCTGTTGTGGGTGGTGGCGATTGCTTCGCAGAACATCCTGCCGATCCATATCGCGTTCATTCCGCTGCTGGTACCGCCACTTCTATATGTACTGACCAAGCTGCAACTCGACCGCCGGCTGATTGCCTGCGTCATGACTTTCGGCCTGATCACCCCGTACATGTTTCTGCCGGTCGGCTTCGGCAATATTTTCCTCAATGAAATCCTCTTGGCCAACGTTGCGCGCAGCGGCGTCGACATCAGCGGTATCAATGTCACTCACGCCATGGGCATTCCGGCGTTGGGCATGGTCTTCGGCCTGGCAATGGCGTTCATCAGCTACCGCAAGAAGCGTGTCTATGACCTGGCGAAAATCGAGCAGGTCGAGCAGGTCGCGGTGCAATACAACCCGCTGAGCCTGATGATTGCCGGTGTGGCGATTGCCTCGGCGTTCATCGTGCAACTGTTGCTGGACTCGATGATTATCGGTGCGCTGGTGGGCTTTCTGATCTTTTCGGTGTCCGGCATCGTCAAGTGGCGCGAGACCGATGATCTGTTCACCGAAGGCATGAAAATGATGGCGATGATCGGTTTCATCATGATCGCCGCCTCCGGTTTTGCCGAAGTGATGAAGGCCACCGGGGAAGTGCAGACGCTGGTTGAGTCCTCGGCGTCGTGGATCAATCACAGCAAGGGCATCGGCGCGCTGTTGATGTTGCTGGTCGGGCTGTTGGTGACCATGGGCATCGGTTCGTCGTTTTCCACCGTGCCGATTCTGGCGGCGATTTTCGTCCCGCTGTGTGTGCAGCTGGGCTTCAGCCCGTTGGCGATTGTGTGCATTGTCGGCACGGCCGGTGCGTTGGGTGACGCCGGTTCGCCAGCGTCGGATTCGACGCTCGGCCCGACGTCCGGCCTGAACATCGACGGTCAGCATCACCACATCTGGGACACCGTGGTGCCAACGTTCCTGCATTACAACCTGCCACTGCTGGCGTTCGGCTGGGTGGCCGCCATGGTCCTCTAACACCACCGATCACTTGTAGGAGCATGGCTTGCCAGCGAAGGTGTCAACGAGATCGCCTTCGCCGGCAAGCCGCGCTCCTACAGTTCGTTGGCTGCTGGTTTGCAGGTTTGTCGGGGCGATGGCGTTGAGCCTGCCCTTGTAGGAGCATGGCTTGCCAGCGAAGGCGTCAGTGCGACCGCCTTCGCCGGCGAGCCGCGCTCCTACAGTTCGTTGGCTGCTGGTTTGCAGGTTTGTCGGGGCGATGGCGTTGAGCCTGCCCTTGTAGGAGCATGGCTTGCCAGCGAAGGCGTCAGTGCGATCGCCTTCGCCGGCAAGCCGTGCTCCTACAGTTCGTTGGCTGCTGGTTTGCAGGTTTGTCGGGGCGATAGCGTTGAGCCTGCCCTTGTAGGAGCATGGCTTGCCAGCGAAAGCGTCAGTGCGACCGCCTTCGCCGGCAAGCCGCGCTCCTACAGTTTGTTGGCTGCTGGTTTGCAGGTTTGCAGGTTTGTCGGGGCGATGGCGTTGAGCCTGCCCTTGTAGGCGCATGGCTTGCCAGCGAAGACGTCAGTGCGACCGCCTTCGCCGGCAAGCCGTGCTCCTACAGTTTTGGTTTTGCGTGCCGTTAAAGCCTTTAACCACGCCAATAAAACCAAAAGAGTGAGCACCCCATGCGCCTGAGCCTCAAGGCTAAAGTCCTGTCCCTCGCCGTTCTCCCGGTATTGCTCTTTGCGCTGGTCATTAGCCTGACCACGCTGTTCATCCTGCAGGAACAGGCACACAAAGAGGTCGAGCAGACCCGCGAGCGGCTGCTGGCCGACGCCAAAGCCACCCTGCAAAGTTACGTCGCCGTGGCCATGACCACGATCAAACCGCTATATGACGCAGCCGCCCCAGGCGATGACGCCGCGCGGGCGCAGGCGATCAAATTGCTCTCGGGCATTCGTTACGGCAAGGACGGCTACTTCTTCGGTTACGACTCCGAGACCGTGCGCCTGTTCAAGGCCAACGACCCCGAAGGCGTGGGCAAAAGCTTCAAGGACAACCGCGACCCGAACGGCGTCTACGTCAACCAGGGTCTGGTGAAAGTGGCGAAGGACGGCACTCACTATCTGCAATACAGCTCGCCGCTGCCAGGCAACGCGCAGGTGCTGGTGCCGAAACTGGGTTACACCGAATACCTGGCGAAGTGGGACATGGCGGTCGGTACTTCGGTCAATCTCGACGGCATCGAAGCGCAAGTGGCGCTGGTCCAGACCCAGGTTCAAGAGCGCATGGAAGGCGTGATCCTCAGCATCGTCGGCGTGGCCGTGGTGGTGCTGTTGGTGATCGCGGCAGCGGGGATGCTGCTGGCCAATACCATTTTGCGTCCGTTGACCCTGATGAAAGCCAATCTCGACGATATCGCCGCAGGCGAGGGCGACCTGACCCGCCGCTTGAACATCACCAGCCAGGACGAACTCGGCGAACTGGCCGGCTCGTTCAACCGCTTCGTCGACAAGATTCATGGCCTGGTGCGGCAGATCACCGAGATGACCACGCAGTTGACCGGGCTGGTCACGCAAGTGTCCGATCAGGCCCAGCGTTCCGATCAGGCGATGGAGCGTCAGCGCCACGAAACCGATCAGGTGGCCACGGCGATCAACGAAATGTCCGCCGCCGCGCAAGAAGTTGCCAAGAGCGCACAGAACGCCGCCGTCGCCGCCCAGCAGACTGATGAAGAAGGCCAGAGTGCCAAGCGCGTGGTCGCTGGCAGCATCAAACAGATTCATGCATTGGTCGATGACATCCGCAGCAGCGGTGTGTCCCTCGACAGCTTGCAGCAGGACGTTTCGTCGATTGTCGGCGTGCTCGGCGTTATTCGGTCGATTGCCGAACAGACCAACCTGTTGGCGCTGAACGCAGCGATTGAAGCGGCGCGGGCCGGGGAGGCCGGGCGCGGTTTTGCGGTGGTGGCCGATGAGGTGCGGGCGCTGGCCAGTCGTACGCAGGTCAGCACTCAGGAAATTCAGGGGATGATTGATCGCTTGCAGGCGGGCACGCAGTCGGCGGTCGAGGCGATGCGTCGGTCCAGCGAGGCGGGCGATGGCACTTCGCAGCAGGCCAATCAGGCCGGGGCTTCGCTGGATGCTATGGCGTCACTGATTGCGACGATCAATTCGATGAACGCGCAGATTGCCAGTGCGGCGGAGGAGCAGACCGCCGTGGCCGAGGAGATCAACCGCAGCGTGCATCAGATTGCGGTGGCGGTGGATAACGTCGCCGATGAAACGCAGTTGGGCGCGCAGACCTCGCGCAGTCTGGCCGATCTTGGCCAGCGTCTGGGCAAACTCGTAGGCCAGTTCCGCATCTGATGCGATTTGCAGCCCGCAACACAACCCTGTGGGAGCGAGCCTGCTCGCGAAAGCTGTGTGTGTGCCGCCAATGTGATATCAGGCATAGCGCATTCGCGAGCAGGCTCGCTCCCACATTTGGATTTGTGGGCGATTTACGGTCTGTCCCAGTAGGGAATTTCGCCGAAGCATTCGATGAAGAAGTCGATCACCGTGCGCACCTTCACCGACAGCCGCCGACTCCCGGGCCACAGCACCGCAATCTGCTGCGGCTCCAGGCTGTTCGACACCTGATACTCCCTTAACACCGGCACCAGCGTGCCTTCGCGCACCGCTTCGCCAATCAACCACGACGGAAACATCACCAACCCCAGGCCTTGCACGGCGGCTTGCGTCAGGGTGTCGGCGTGGTTGCCGGTGATCGGGCCTTTGACCGAGTAGGGCGTCCAGTCCTCGCCATCGCGGCGGAAAAACCAGCGCTGCTGGCCGGTTGCGCCTTTGTAGGCGAGGCATTGGTGTTGCGCCAGATCCTCAGGCTGTTGCGGTGTGCCGTGGCGCTTGAGATACGCCGGGCTGGCCGCTACCTGAAAGCGGTGCGGCGCCAGAATCCGCGCCTGCATGCTCGAATCGTGCAGCGGGCCGATGCGAAACAGCAGATCGGCGCCTTCCTGTAGCGGGTCGACGTAGTGGTCGGTCTGCTGGATATCCAGTTGCAGCTTCGGGTAACGCGCGCACAACTCGCCGAGCCACGGCGTCAGATGCCGCTGACCGAACACCACCGGGGCGTTGATGCGCACCAGGCCGGTGGGTTCGCTTTGTTGTTCCTGTAACGCTTGTTCAGCCTCTTCCAATTGCACCAGCAGCAATCGCGCATGGTAACCGAGCATGCGCCCGGCCTCGGTCGGCGTCACGGCGCGGGTGTGGCGATAGAGCAATTGCTGGTTCAGCGCCTGCTCCATCAACTGGATCTGCCGGGAAATCGACGAGGGCGCTACGCCTTCGCGGCGGGCGACCTCGGAAAAACTGCCGTGGTCGAGCACTGCGACAAACAGCCGTAGCGCCTTGAATCCGAGTTCGTTAAGCCCGTGCATGCTGAATCCTGCTGTGCGTTTTGCGCAAAAGTGTTGTCCGGATGCTCCCATTTATCGCAAAGCGGCGCCAGCCGATAATTCGCGCCATCGTTTATTGGGCTGAAAGGTTGTTTATGCAGACGTTGGATGAAGTAGATGTAACGCCGCCGGTGGCCAAGCCCGGGTTGCGTTTGTTGTTGCTGCCGTTGGTGATTCTGGCGGGCATGGGCTTGTCGATAGAGGCGGGGTTGCTCGGGCCGTTGGGTGAGCAGGTCGGGCATCTGTGGGCGACGTTGAGCATTTTCGGTGTGGGTTCGGCGATTCTGTTTTTGCTGCTGTTGTTCAGCGGTCCTCAACCAGGGCCAGCGTTGAACACATTGCCGCGCTGGCAGTTGATCGGTGGTGTTCTCGGGCCGATCTACGTGGTGGTGCTGACGCTGGCGACCCCGCACATCGGTATCGCCATGACCATGATCGCGATTCTCTCCGGGCAGGTTGGCAAGAGTGTGTTGATCGATCACTTCGGCTGGTTCGGCGCGGCGCGCAAGAAGGTCAACGGGGAGCGCTGGCTGGCGCTGCTGCTGATTGTTGCGGCACTTGTCTTGATTGCTCGGGGTTGATGATGAATCTGATTATTTTGTTGGCAGTGGTGGTCGCGGCAGGCGCGGTGTTGAGTGTTCAGGCTGCGATCAATGGACGTCTGGGTGAAACAGTAGGGGTATTGCGCAGCAGTTTGCTGACGTTTGCCGTGGGCGCGTTGGTTACCGGGTTGCTGATTGTTTTTTTCGAACCAGCCCACGCGGTGGGTTTGCTCGACGTGCCGAAATGGCAACTCAGTGGCGCGTTGTTCGGTGTGGTCTACATGATCGTGATGGTTGGCGCAGTGCCACGGATCGGCACGGCGGTGGCGACGGTTGCGGTGATTGTCGGGCAGTTGGGGATGGGGATGCTGATTGATAATTTTGGCTGGTTGGGGAATCCGGCTATCGAGCTTTCTTCGAGTCGGGTTTTGGCGATGGTGTGTTTGGGGTTGGCTTTGGTGTTTATGTATCGCAGTAGTGTGCGTCGGGTTGAGTGATTTTTTGGGGTGAATATCCGTTGCTGCGGTGATGGCTTATTACGGTTTCGCCCTTACGGGAGAGTGTCAGATTTTTTGTGTGCGGGCCGTTAATGGCCTGCCGTCAGGCAGGCCTTCATTTCACCAGTTAGACCTGATGAATCGGTCCCCGTACAAAACCGCAAATTGATTCATAGCGTTTTTCCAGTCATGGGCGGCGCTTCCCCAGTTGGCGGTGATGTTTTGCAGTGCCAGCCAGATCAGTTTCGTCGCGGCTTCGTCGGTTGGAAAGTGACCTCTTGTCTTGATGATCTTGCGCAGCTGCGAGTTGATACTCTCGATGGCATTGGTGGTGTAGATCACCTTTCGTATGGCTGGCGGGAACACAAAGAACGGGATAACTCGATCCCAAGCGCGTCGCCAGGCTGCAACCACCGTTGGATATTGCTTGCCCCAAGGCCCCGATTCGAAGGCATCCAGAGCTTGCTCGGCGACTTCGGCGTTGAGTGCTTGATAAATCGGTTTCAGGGCCTTGGCCAGTTCGCGACGCTTGTCCCATGCCGCGTAATCAAGGCTGTTGCGGATCAGGTGAACGATGCATGTCTGCAACGCTGTCTGAGGAAACACTGCACTCAAGGCTTCAGGCATGCCTTTGAGACCATCCGTTACCGCAATCAGGACATCTTCGACACCTCGGGTTTTAAGGTCGTTGAAGACTTTCATCCAGAACTTGGCGCCCTCTGTGTTCTCAATCCAGATGCCCAGAATGTCGCGGGTGCCGTCCGGAAGTACGCCCAGAGCCAGGTAAATCGCTTTGTTGCGAACCACGCCTTCATCACGGATTTTAACCCGCAGCGCATCAAAGAAAATGACCGGGTACATGGGCTCGAGGGGCCGTTGTTGCCACGTACTGACTTCCTCCAGAACAGCGTCGGTAACGGTGCTGATGAAGTCATGGGAGACATCTGTTGCGTACTGTTCCGAGAGAAATGCACGAATCTCACGAACGCTCATGCCGCGGGCATACATGGCAATGATCTTGTCATCAAAGCCTGTAAAACGCCGCTCGTGTTTGGGGATCAAAATCGGAGAAAAGCTGCCGTCACGGTCTCTGGGAATATCCAGACGCAACGGGCCGTCATCGGTCAGCACGGTTTTGCCGCTCTTGCCGTTACGCTGGTTACTCGAATCCTCAGGGCGCTCCGCGCCCTGAGGATAGCCAAGGTGAAGTCCCAACTCGGCACCAAGGGCTCTTTCGATAAGCGCCTTTTTGAACGCCATCGCGGCATCCTGAATCGCTTCGGCACTCATCGTCTCGCTGAGGAACTGGTCGATCAGCTCTTTTGGAATGGACGGAAGGTCACGCTTGGCCTCACGGGCCGGTTTCTTTTTGGTTGGCATACATGCACCTCTGCAGCATGTTATGCCCGAACACAAAATTTATGACACTCCCCCTTACGGCGACTCACTTTTTTACAAGCGCCTAAAAAAGTAAGCAAAAAACGCTTGCTCCTACGTGCGGCCCGCTCGCTGGGGCTCGGGGTTCCTTCGCTCCGGGATCGATCCGGGCGCAGCGCCTACGGTTTGCTGCGCTGCACCTCCTCTCGTTGTGTTTGGCTGCGCCAAACGGTCGCTGCGCTCCCACACCCGGATCAATCCCTCCACTCAGCCTGCCGACGTCGCCCGTGGATCAGGATCAAAAGCAGGCGAGCTGACACTCGGCCTATTGAGTGGTGAAGAGCACGGGTATTCGGCTTTGGATTTGCGGTGGATTTGCCCCTCATCGGAACGCCGCCCGCCCAGCCCTCTCCCACCGGGAGAGGGCTAGGGTGAGGGGCTCTTGATCTTCAGCCCCTTCGGCAGGCCGAGCGAAGGTGTTCATCCGGGGATTAGGCGCGCAGCGCCGTGCGGCGTAGCCGCACACATCGAGAGGAGGTGCAGCGCAGCAAACCGTAGGCGATGCCCCCGGATGGGCACCGTAGCGAGGGAACACTGAGCCTCAGCGAAGTGCCGTACGCCGGGGCCAAGCCTTTTGGGTTACCTTTTCGGCGTTTGGAAAAGGTGACTCGCTGTAAGAGCGAAACCGCCAGCGGCAGCTCCCGAAAAAAAGGATATGCCCCCAACCCACCAACCCCAAAGACAAAAAAAATCAAAAGATCGCAGCCTTCGGCAGCTCCTACATTGGTTCTCACGGCTTACCCGCCAAGTCCCTCAGCTGCCAAAGCCCGCGATTTTTGATCTGGCGCTGGCTCTTGACGTTGCTTCTGATTTTTTGCCCCTTCGGCAGGCCGAGCGGATGGGCACCGTAGCGAGGGAACACTGAGCCTCAGCGAAGTGCCGTACGCCGGGGCCAAGCCTTTTGGGTTACCTTTTCGGCGTTTGGAAAAGGTGACTCGCTGTAAGAGCGAAACCGCCAGCGGCAGCGCCCGAAAAAACGGATATGCCCCCAACCCACCAACCCCAAATACAAACAAATCAAAAGATCGCAGCCTTCGGCAGCTCCTACACTGGTTATCACGGCTTGCCCGCCAAGCCCCAGACAACCACCCAAAAAGGAGTCTGTCCCATGTCTGATAAAAAATGCGATTGCCCCGGCTGTAAATGCACCATCAAGGAAGGCGATCATTCCTACGCTGTGCACGGCAAACACTACTGCTGCGAAGCCTGCGCTCACCACCACAAGAGTGGCGAAGAGTGCTCAAGCAAGGGCTGCCATTGCGCGCATCCCAAATAAACACAGCCCAAAAAAAGTGGAGCCTAATCAGGCTCCACTTCCAGTTTCAGACTTTCATCATCCATTCGCTCGGTATGGCGCACCGTGCCCTGCAGTCGTCGACCTTCAACCCGGACCACCACGGTTTTCGCCTGGTCCAGATTTTCGGGTAACGGCGCCGGGACCCTCAGGGCGAAGCAAAAGGGATCAGCGTCGACCGCCTCCAGCCCAACCCGACACTCCACGCTTTTGGTAATACGCCCGAACAGCGTATCGAGGCCATATTCCAGATGCGCCGGACTGTTGATGGTGCTCATGGTGCATTCCCCCGAATGATCGCAATCGCCAGGCTGAGCTTAGCTGGTCGGTCGCCACACGACGTTTTCCACGCCGAATTTTTCCGCCATCGGCTTGCTGGTCTTTTGCACCTTTTCCCGACCAAAGCGAGGGATGCGACCGACGCCGGCGTCGCAACTCGCCCAGTGCCACGCCTCGGCGTTGTCCATTTTGTCCGAGCGGATAATGAACGACTTGGGCGTGCCGTGAAGGGTGTAATCGATGACATAGAGTTTTGCGTTGTTCATAAAGCCCGTATTCCTCCCTGTGGTAATAGAAGGATCGCGGCGCGCGTGGAAAATTCACTCGGATTGTCCGACGGTTTCTACCGTTGGCGGCGAAATGACTGACTCGTTACCATGGCGCTTCTGCCAACCCCAATGAATACTCGCCATGGCCCTTGCCGTCCCGCCCGATCTGAGTGACACCGATGTGCCTGTGCAACCGCTGGCGCGCACCTATCCGCGTGGGCTGTTCATCGAGCCGCATGAGCATGTCTGGGGCCAGTTGCTGTATGCGATGAGCGGGGTGATGTGGGTCGAAACCCCGCATGAGGCGCTGGTGGTACCGCCGCAACGGGCGGTGTGGTTGCCGCCGGGTGTCCCGCACGGAATTCGGGTGGTGTCGGATTTGCAGATGCGCAATATCTACCTGCGCCCGGCGTTGGCGGCGACGCTGGATGAGACGGTGCAGGTGATCGAAGTCGGCGGTCTGCTGCGTGAGCTGATCGTCGGGCTGGTGGAGCAGGGCGACAATGGTGCGCCGGAGTATTACGAAGCGTTGGTCGGGCTGGCGCTGCTCGAGTTGAAACGCGCACGGCGTTCGCAGTTGAAAATCCCGATGCCGGACGATTCCGATCGTCGCCTGATGAATCTGTGTCAGGCCGTGATGGCAGCGCCTTCGCTGGCTATTCCTTTCGAACAGCACGCGGAAAACGCGGGGGCCAGCGTGCGTACGCTGGCGCGGCTGTTCAAGGACAGCCTCGGCATGGGCTTCGCCGAGTGGCGGCGCCAGGTGCAACTAGCGACCGCGGTGGCGGAGTTGATTCAGGGGGTAGCGGTGAGTGTGATTGCCCGTGAGCTGGGTTATTCGCCGAGCAGTTTCAGCGACATGTTTCGCCGCGAACTCGGCGTCGCCCCGTCGCAATTCACTCTGTAACGACGCTATTTCCTCAACCTGCACCGAACCTGTGGGAGCTGGCTTGCCAGCGATGGCGTCCACACATCCAGCACCTTCGTAACAGACATACCGCTTTCGCTGGCAAGCCAGCTCCCACAGGATCTTTCGGTCATATCGGTGGGTTTGGCCGAAATTCAGAAGTCCTTGGCCGATGCCGCTCCCGCCGATTCCCTAGACTCTGCCCATTCCTTTCAACGGGCGGAGTTCCTCCCCATGAACTACCTGATTTCACTGGCCATCGGCCTTGGCGTCGGCCTGCTCTACGGCGCGCTGGATTTCCGTTCGCCCGCGCCTCCGGCCATCGCGCTGGTCGGTCTGCTGGGGATGTTGGCCGGTGAGCAATTGTGGCCGATGGGCCGGCAACTGGTCGCGGGCTGGCTGTCCTGAGTTTCCTTTTTTCCATTCGGTGGAGGTGTCCATGAAAGCACTGCAATTCGATAAAACCGGCGACCTGTCTTCCTTGCGCTTCGTCGAAGTGCCAACCCCGGTGCCCGGCGCCACTGAAGTGTTGGTGCAAATCAAGGCTGCCGGGCTCAACCCCAGCGACGTCAAAAACGTCCTCGGCCGTTTCCCTTACACCACGCTGCCGCGTATTCCCGGACGGGATTTTGCCGGGGTGGTGGTCGATGGCCCACAGGCACTGATCGGTCAGGAAGTCTGGGGCACTGGCCGTGAGCTGGGCTTTTTCGCCGATGGCTCTCATGCCGAATTCGTCAAACTGCCGGCCAATGGCGTGGCGCCCAAACCGACGCACTTGAGCTTCGCCCAAGCGGCCAGCCTCGGTGTTCCTTACACCACCGCGTGGGATGCGTTGGAGCGCAGCCTTGTGAATCGCGAAACCCGTTTGCTGGTGATCGGTGGCGGGGCGGTGGCCACGGCAGCATTGGCATTAGCGAAGGTTCGCGGCGCGCAGTTGCTGGCAGCGGCGCGTCGACCGGAGCAGGTGAAGGATTTGCAGGCGCTGGGGTATCAGACGATTCAACTGGATAAACCCGAAGACCTCGGCGCGCAGGTCAACGCGGTGTATCGCGGCGGCACCGATGTGATTTTCGATACCACCGGTTTCTGGCTGCCGGCCTCGGTGGCGGCATTGGCCACGTTCGGTCGCATCGCGATCATCGCTGCGCCGGTAGACGGTCATGTGCAGTTGCCCGCGCTGGCGTTGTACCGCAAGGGCGGCTCGGTGGTCGGGATCAACTCGCTGCTGTACGGCGTTGCAGACTGCGCGGCGATGCTCGAGCAGTTCGGCAAATTCTTCGATGAAGACTTGCTGCCGTTGCCGCAAGGGTTGGTCGAGGCGCCGTTGGCTGAGGGCCTGGCGCGCTACGCCGACGTCAACCAGGGCAGCGGCGACAAAGTCATCCTCATCCCCTGACGCTTCCTCTGACAACGCAAACCCTGTAGGAGCCGAGCTTGCTCGCGAAAGCGCCAGGTCAGTCGATAAGTGTTTTGACTGGATTGACGTCTTCGCGGGCAAGCCTTGCTCCTGCAAATGTTTGGGGCGTGCGATTTTGATTTTCACGGGGTGGGGACGCCGTTTTCCCATGCCGACCAGTGCTTGAGGATGTCCTGCACCAGCGGATTGCCCGCGCGATAGAGGTTTTCCAGCGCCGGCACGAATCCGCCCTGATCGGCGTACTTGAGCAGGTTGTTCACTTCACTCCCGCCCGGTTCTGGACGGTCGAAATCGGAACCGGCCCGCACCACGGCCAAGCGTTGCACATCCACCAGACCTTCGCGGCTGGCGCGCAGCAGCGCTTCATAGGTCGAGTTGTCTTCCTGTTGCGTCGTGCAGTATTCGCCTTTGTTGTCGGTCAACAGTTTGGTCCAGACCTCGGCCCGTTCGCTCAGGCGCGTGCCCGAGAACCAGGTGTTGCCCGCCAGCGTGTCGCAACGGGTGACCACGGGCGGCTGATTAGCCGGTGCAGAGGGATATTTAAGGCGCCATGCGGCCGATTCCTTGCTCTCGCTGAGTTCGACTTTGTGGCTGAGGGCGAACGCTTTGGCTTGCAGTTTCGGGTTGAGTTCGAAGACTTCGGTCTTGTAGTCCAGCGGCGGTTTCTCGTTCGGGCCCTGGGTGTTGATGCCCAGGTAACCGGTCGGCCAGCTCGACGGCACATCGCGTGAATCGATCTCCCACTGCGTACCGAATTCCACCAGGTAATGCGCCCATGCGGCGGTGCCGATGGTGCCGTGTTTGGGGCTGATCCCGGCGATGCCGGCTATCAGGAAGTAGCTTTTACGCAGGTCGAATTTCGGCGACAGGGCCAGCGCCAGGGTCGAGGCGGCAGCATTGGTCTGGCCCATGCCGGTGGTCAGCAGGCACACCTGCCGGGCATTGCAACGGATGCTCGGGTATTCGGCGGAAAGACCCGGCACGCGGATTTCCTGCTTCAATTCGAGGCGATCAATCCAGTGCTGCGCCTCGGGAGCGAACATGGTGATCAGCACGACTTTCGGTTGAATCGGTGCTTCGCTCGCCCAAACGCTGGAAGAGAGCAGGGCTGCACCGGCCAGGGTGAGACGCGTCATTGCTTGCATGAAACCTCCTGAAGATCAGAACTGATAACCGACGCCGGCGTAGTAACCCCAGCCATTGGAGCGCGCGCGGAAATTACCGTCGCCGAAGTTCAGCTCGCTGCCGTCCTCCCAGTTGCCGCCGTTGTGGAAATAACGCCCGACCAGGGTGAAGCGCAAGTGGGTGAACGAGTACAGCAACACGTTGGTCGCCACGGTCGCGTTGGCGGTGCGCGCCGGGTTGTCCTTGTGGATGTCCGAGCCGAAATCGAAGTTGGTGAAGCCAATGTAGGTCAGCGACGCGCCGTTGCTGAATTTGTCGATCGGCACGATGTATTTGAGCTGGGCGCGGTAGCCATCCCACGAATATTCATTGCTCGCGCCGTAGTTTTCCCATTGGTAGCGCCCGTACAGGTTGGCCGACAGGTTGACCCGTGAATGGGTGTCGATGTCGGTGCCGAAACCGCTGTAGAGCGTGTTGGCGCGGTTTTCCTTGCGGCTGCCGTGGTCATAGATCCAGTCGAACGCGACGTACCATTCCTTGAACGGGCCGATAGCCAGGCTGCGGCCGGCGAGGTAGTCGATGGAGATGCGCGGTTCGTGTTCCATGAACACCGGTGAGCCGTGATCCCACACGCCTTTATCGTGGCTGTTGCCGATGTTGAAGATCTTCGGAATGTCGACGTAACCGTACAGTTCGAACGGGCCCTTGCGGCCGAAGTATTCGTACTCCAGGTAGATATCGTCGGACGGTTGCGGGCCGAAACTGATGTCTTTGCTGCCGATCAACATCAGGTCCTGGTTGTACCAGTCCGACAGGTACGCGCCTTTTTTCGGTGGGCTGGCTTCCGGGCTGAGGGCTTCACCCTGGGCGGATTCTTCCGGCAACGCGGGCTGGGCGAAAGCGCTGTGGCTGAGAAGTCCGGTAACGCCGGTCAGTAGCAAGGAAACAGCAAACGTGCGCGCAAAAGGTGCGCGAAAGAGGGTTGCGGCGTGCATTCAAAGTCCTTTTTTGCGGATCGAGGCCCGGATTCTGCGGACCTGTAGGGGTTTGTCGGGAAAATGCCGGGATTGACGGTTCGCAAACGTTTGCACAAGCCGTACCAATGTTTTCAATATCTCTGATATTTCGTCGATTTCAACGGTTTTTCTGACAGAACGATCACATTTTTCAAAGCGCAAAAATGCCGGAGGGTATGACTCCTGTGGCGAGGGGATTTATCCCCGGTGGGGCGCGTAGCGGCCCCTGAAAGCGGGGCCTGCTGCGCAGTCCATCGGGGATAAATCCCCTCGCCACAAAAGCCATGTCAAAGGCCCGTCGGTACGGGCTGAAATGCTTATTCCAGACGCCTCTAGTCTTAAAGTATTAACACCATTTAATCAGTGCCCCAATGCTGGGCGTCTACTAGCGTTGTCCCCAATCAACGGTTTTGTGATGACCGTCGCAGTCTTGATTCGCGTGTGGAATAAGCAAGGCTTCGCACGCCTTCAAGGAAGAAATTGGCCACGACAAGGAGTAGCCCGTGGAAGCAAGGTTTGGTGTCGCCCTCGTATCGCGTTTTTCTCCTCTTTCCCTTGCTGTGCACCTGAGCGTCGCCGGGCTTCTGTTCGGCGGGGTCAGCGAGCAGGCGTTTGCGACCTGCTCGGCGGCAGGTTCGACGATTACCTGTTCGGGCGTGCCGACGCTGCCGCTGTTTCTCAATGACTACAGCAGTGCCACCAGCGGCCTGACGGTCAATGTCGCCAACGGTGCGCAGATGAACGCCACCCTCGGCGGCAAGGTGCTCAACCTGACCGGGGCCAACATCAACCTGAACAACTCCGGCACTCTCGACCCGGCGCTGTTGGGGCTGGTGTCGGTGCTCAGCGGCGGTGCGTTCATTGGCTCCGGCGCCACCAGTGCGGTGAGCGTGGTCAACAATGCCAGCGGGATCATTCGCGGGACCGGTATGTTGCTCGGCCTCAACCTGACCAGCGTCGATGGCCTGGGGATTGCGGTAAACAACGCGGCGGCCGGCACCACGACCATCACCAACGACGGCACCATCACTTCCACCGGCTTGTCGGTCGGCGGGATTACCCTGGCCGACACTCCGGTGGTCGGGGTGTATGGCGGTTCGCGAGTCAACATGACCAACAGCGCCACCGGTACGATCAATGGCCGGATCGCGTTCGAGACGTCGGCGGCGGGCAACACTTTCACCAACGCCGGTGCAATTACCGGCGGCGTGTCGATGGGCGCGGCGAGCACCAACACCTTCACCGCCGTTACCGGTTCTTCCGTGCAAGTCGGTGATGGTGTTCAGGTCTCGGTGGGGCTTGGCGGCCTGATCGGTATCAACCTGACGTTTGCCCCGACCGGCACCGTCGATGGCGGCGCGGGCGGTACCAACAGCCTGATCCTGCAAAATCCGATAGGCCTCGGCGGCGGCACCACCGGCACTGGCACCGCTTCGAGTGCGACCTACGTCAACTTCAACAACCTGACCCTCAACAGCGGCACCTGGACCTTGCAGGGGCCATTGGTCAGCGGCGCGACCACCCTCAATGGCGGTGTTGCGCAGTTCAACAACAACGCCACCTTCGGCAGCGGTGTGATCACCTCCAACGGCGGGATTTTGCAGGCCAGCAACGCCGGGTTGAACCTCAGCAATCTGATCTCACTCGGTGCGGGTGGCGTTACGGTGCAAGGCACCAATGCCACCACTTTGAGCGGAGTGATTTCCGGCAGCGGCGGTTTTACCAAGGCCGGTACCGGCCAGCTTAACCTCAGCGCGGCCAACACCTATCTTGGCAACACCACGCTTAATGGCGGCACGGTGCTGGTGAGCAACAATCAGGCGTTCAGCACCGGCACCCTCAATGTCACGGGCGCGACGACGCTGAGCGCACCGGGCACCATCAGCCTGGCCAACGCCATCAGCCTCGGCGGCACATTGACGGCTGGCGGCACCGGCGCACTGACCCTCGGTGGCTTGATCAGCGGCAGCAGCGGCCTGACCAAAACCGGCACTGGCAGCCTCACCGTCAGCGGCGCTAACACCGGTTTCACGGGCACCACCACCCTGAGCGCCGGCAGCCTGCTGGTGACCAATAACAACTCGCTGGGCAGCGGCGCGCTGAACACCGCCGCTGGCACCAGTCTCGACAGCACCGCCAACGTCACTCTGGCCAATAACATCGGCATGACCGGCGCCCTCAACGTCCTCGGCAGCAACGCCCTGACGCTGGGCGGCGTGTTGAGCGGCACTGGCGGTATCACCAAATCCGGCACCGCCAGCCTGACGTTGACCGGCAACAACACTAACTCCGGCAATACTGTGCTCAACGCCGGCAGCCTGTTTGTCGGCAGCAACACCGCACTCGGCACGGGCGCACTGAATGCGGCGGCCGGCACAACGCTGGATGCGACCACGGCGGTAACGCTGGCGAATGCTGTCGCACTGGCGGGAGGGGTGACCATCGGCGGCACTCAGGCGTTAGGTCTGAGTGGCGTCGTCAGCGGCGCGGGCAACTTGGCCAAGAACGGCTCTGCGAACCTGACCCTCAGCGGCAACAACACCTTCTCCGGCGGCACCGCGCTCAACAACGGCACGCTGATCGTCGGTTCCAACACCGCGCTGGGCACTGGCGCATTGACCACAGCGACGGGCACCACCCTCGACGCCAGCACCAGCGTGGCGCTGACCAACGCGGTCAGCCTCGGCGGCAACCTGAACATCGGCGGCAGCGCCAACCTGACCTTGGGCGGTATCGTCAGCGGCAGCGGCGGGCTGACCAAAAACGGCGCGGCCAACCTGATTCTCAACGGCACCAACACTTTCCTCGGTGCCATCGCACTGAACGCCGGCACCATCACGGCGGGCGTCAATGCTGCGCTCGGCAGTGGCAATATCACCGTCGGCGGCGCGGCGACCCTCGACAGCAATGCGGCGGTGACGCTGAACAACAACGTCCTGCTCAACAACAACCTGGCAATCGGCGGCAGCAACGCGCTGACCCTCGGAGGCGTAATCAGTGGCACCAGCCAACTGGTGAAAAACGGCACCGCCAACCTGACCCTCAACGGCGCCAATACTTTCACCGGTGGCACCGCGCTCAACGCCGGCAGCCTGACCGTCGGCAACGGCGCAGCACTCGGCACTGGCACGCTGACCGTCGGCGGCGCGGGTGGCACGCTCAATAGCAGCGCTAACGTCACGCTTAACAATGCGATTGCCCTTAACGCCAACCTCACGGCGGGCGGCGCCAATCCGCTGACCCTCGGTGGGGTCATCAGTGGCGCGAGCAACCTGATCAAGAACGGCGCCTCGACGTTGACGCTGACCGGCAACAACACCTACACCGGCGCCACGTCGCTGAACGCGGGAACACTGATCGTCGGCTCCAACACCGCCCTCGGCACGGGTAGTGTCAATGCCTCGGCTGGGACTACGTTGGACGCCTCCACTGCAGCAAGCCTGGCCAACAACGTCAACCTCGGTGGCAACGTGACCATCGGCGGCAGCAACGCGCTGACCCTCGCCGGCGTGGTCTCCGGTGTCGGTGGACTGACCAAGAGCGGTCCCGCCGACCTGATCCTCAACGGCGCCAACACCTACTTCGGCAACACCGCACTCAACGTCGGCAAACTGATTGTCGGCAGCAATACCGCGATCGGCAGCGGCGCATTGAACGCAGCGGCCGGCACCACGCTGGACACCAACACTGCCGTCACCCTGGGCAATCAGGTCAACCTCGCCGGCGCGCTCAATGTCGGTGGGAGTGCGGATCTGACCCTCACCGGAACCGTCGCCGGAGCCGGCAGCCTGGTGAAAAACGGTGCGGCCAATCTCAATCTGAATGGCACCAATACCTACGTCGGCGGCACCACGCTCAACGCCGGTACGGTGACTGTCGGCAACAGTTCGGCGCTGGGCACCGGTGCCCTGACCGTCGGCGGCGCGGCGACGCTGGACAGCAGTTCGCCGCTGGCCAGTCTGGCCAACGCGGTGGTGCTCAATGCGGCACTGAGCGTCGGCGGCACCCAAGACCTGACCCTCGGCGGTGTCACCAGCGGCACCGGTCAATTGATCAAGAACGGCGCGGCCAACCTGACCGTCAACGGCAACAACACTTTCAGCGGCGGCTCCACGCTCAACGCGGGTACGCTGACACTGGGCTCGGCCGGTGCATTGGGCAGTGGCGGCTTGACCGTCGGCGGCGCTTCGACGCTGGATACCAGCACCGGGATGACCGTCGGTAACAACATCACCCTCAACGCCGGCCTGACTTTGGCCGGCAGCAACACCCTGAACCTCAGCGGCGTGATCGATGGCGCCGGCAGCCTGACCAAGGATGGCTTTGGCGATCTTACGCTCAGCGGCAACAACACGTTCACCGGCGCGCTGAACATCGCCTCCGGCAGCCTTACCACGGTGAGCAGCGGGGCGCTCGGCAACACCTCCGGCGCGAATATCAGCGCTGGTGCCAGTCTCTATCTCAACAGCAGCGCCAGCCTCGACGGGTTGAGCGGTAGCGGCAGTGTGCAAATCGCCGGCGGTAATACTCTGACCGTGGGCGGTGTGAGCAATACCAGCACCTTCGACGGCGACCTCGGTGGCAGCGGTGCGTTGACCAAAGTCGGTACCGGCACGCTGAACCTCACCGGCAGCAGCGGCATCACCGGCAACACCAACGTCAATGGCGGTACGCTGAATCTCACCGGTTCGCTGGCCAGTTCCCAGCTCAACGTCAACAATGGCGCCACCCTCACAGGTACCGGTTCGGCACTGGGCTTCATCACCATCAACAGCGGTGGTCATCTGGCGCTGTCCTCGGGCAATACCCTGTCAGCCTCGTCGCTGATCCTTACAGCTAACAGCAATGTCGACACGAGCCTCGCCACGCCATCGACCAGCTCGCTGATGAACATCGGCGGCAACCTGACCCTCGACGGCAATCTCAATGTCACCGATGCCGGCGGTTTCGGTGTCGGGGTCTACCGCTTGTTCAACTACATCGGTGCGCTGACCGACAACGGTCTGACCGTGGCCGGTGTTCCGGTGGGCTACGGCCTCGGCGACATCCTCGTGCAGACCCTGGGCAATCAGGTCAACCTGGTGGTGTCGGCGCCGAACACCAACCTGCGTTTCTGGGACGGCAGCCAGACAATCCCCAACGGCACAGTGGATGGCGGCAGCGGTACGTGGAATGCCGGCGGCACCAACTGGACCAACTCCAACGGCACGCTGAACCAGACCTGGGCCGGCGATTTCGCAGTGTTCCAGGGCACGGCCGGCACCGTGTCGGTCAACGGCACACAACTTTTCACCGGCATGCAGTTCCTCACCGATGGCTACAACGTGGTGAACGGCACGGCGGGGCTGCTCACCGCCGTCAATGGCAGCGGTGGCACCACGGCGATGCGCGTTGATCCGGGCGTGACCGCCACGGTCGGCGTGAACATCAACGGCAGCGGCATTCTCAACAAACTCGATGCGGGCACCTTGGTGCTCAACGGTGCCAACACCTATACCGGCGGCACGCAACTGGATGGCGGCACGCTGGTGGTCGGCAGCAATACCGCACTGGGCACTGGCGCGTTGATCGCCAATGCCGGTACGCAACTGGACAGCAACACCGCCGTGACACTGGCCAACGCCGCCACGCTGAACGGCAATCTGACCGTGCTCGGCAGCAACGCCCTGACCCTCAACGGTGTCATTTCCGGCACCGGCGGTTTGATCAAGAACGGTTCAGCCAGCCTGACCCTCGGCGGCAATAACGCCTTCCTCGGGCCGGTGGCGCTGAATGCCGGCGGACTGATTCTGGCGTCAAACAGCGCGTTGGGCTCGGCTACCCTGAACGCGGCGAACGGCACCACCCTGGATGCCAGCGGCACCTTCACGGCGGGCAACGCGATCAACCTGGCGGGCAACCTCGGCATCGTCGGCAGCAACGATCTGACACTCAGCGGAGCCATCAACGGTGCCGGCAGCCTGACCAAGAATGGCGCGGCCAACCTGATCCTGAGCGGGGCCAACAACTTCCTCGGCGGCGTGAACCTGAATGCCGGCACCCTGACCGCCGGCAGCAACGGTGCCCTCGGTCTGGGCAACCTGACCGTGGCCGGTGCCTCGGCGCTGGACAGCAACACTTCGGTGTCGCTGGGCAACAACGTGGTGCTCAACGCCAACCTGACCAACACCGGCACCAGCGACGTAGCCCTCAGCGGAGTGGTCAGCGGCACCGGCGGTCTGATCAAGAACGGCGCCTCCAACCTGACCCTCAACGGTATCAACAGCTACAGCGGCGGCACCACGCTGAACGCCGGCACCGTGACCCTCGGCACCTCGGCGGGCCTGGGCTCCGGCGCAGTGACCGTGGCGGGTGCGTCGACCCTCGACACCACTGCGCCGCTGGTGCTGGCCAACAACATGAACGTCAATGCCAACCTGAGTGTGGCCGGCAACAATAATCTGACGCTGGGTGGCGTGATCGCCGGTGCAGGCACCTTGATCAAGAACGGTCTGGCCGATCTGACGCTGTCCGGCAACAACACCTTCAGTGGCACCTTCGATGTGCAGTCCGGCAGCCTGACCACGCTGGGCAACTCGGCACTGGGCAGTAACGCCGGGGTCAATCTCGGCGCTGCGTCGACCCTCAACCTCGGCGGCTCCGGCAGCCTCGCCAGCCTGACCGGCAGCGGTACCGCACTGATCGGCGGCGGCAACACGCTGAGCATCGGCGGCAACAACGCCAGCAGCATTTTCGACGGCGTGCTCACCGGCACCGGCGAGTTGAACAAGCTCGGCACTGGCACCCTGACGCTGACCGGTATCAACAGCCTGACCGGTAACACCACCGTTAACGCCGGCACCTTGAACGTCAACGGCTCGCTCGACAGTGCCAGTGTGCTGGTCAACAGCGGCGGTACTCTGGCCGGTAGCGGCGCGCTCGGCGGGGCAGTGACCGTTGCCGATGGCGGCCATCTGGCCGGCGCTACCGGCAGCACCCTGTCAGTGAATTCGCTGGTGTTCAACGCCAACGCCAACTTCGATGTGGGCCTCGGTACTCCGGTGTCCGGTGGCGGCAACGCGCTGGTCAACGTCGGCGGCAACCTGACCCTCGACGGCACCCTCAACGTCAGCGACATCGGCGGCTTCGGCAGCGGCGTGTATCGCCTGATCAACTACACCGGCGGCCTGACCGACAACGGCATGCTGATCGGCACGGTGCCGGGCAGCGTGACGCCGGGCGACCTGACGCTGCAAACCGCGTTGGCCAACCAGATCAATCTGCTGGTCACCGCACCGGGCGTCACCGTGCAGTTCTGGGACGGCAATCAACTGATCGCCAACGGTTCGGTGGACGGCGGCAGCGGCACCTGGGGCACCGGCACCACCAACTGGACCGACGTCAACGGCACGACCAATCAGGCCTGGACCAACAACTTCGCGGTGTTCCAGGGCACGGCGGGCACGGTCACGGTCAACGGCGCACAAACCATCACCGGCATGCAGTTCGTCACCGATGGCTACAGCCTGCAAAACGGCACGGCGGGCTCGCTGAATCTGGTCAACGGTTCGATGGGCAACGCTTCGGTGCGCGTCGATCCGAACGCCACCGCAACGATCGGTGTGGCGCTCAACGGCGCCGGTACACTCGGCAAATATGACACCGGCACGCTGGTACTCAACGCCGCCAACGGCTACACCGGCGGCACCGCGCTCAACGGCGGCAAGATCGTGGTTGGCAATAACGCCGCCCTTGGCACCGGTGTGTTGACCGCGGCCGCCGGCACCGCGCTGGACAGCAACACCGCCGTCACCCTCGGCAACGGCGTGGTGCTCAATGGTGGTTTGACCGTTGCCGGCTCCAACGCGCTAACCCTTGGCGGCGTTGTCAGCGGCGCGGGCAGCCTGATCAAGACCGGCGCTTCGAGCCTGACCCTCAACGGCAGTAATACTTACAGCGGTGGCACCACGCTGAACGCCGGCACGCTGATCCTCGGCAATAACAGCGCGATCAGCAGCGGCGCATTGAGTGTGACGGGCAACTCGACACTCGACAGCACCTCGGCGCTGCAACTGGCCAATGCAATCAACCTCGGCGCGCAACTGACCCTCGCCGGCAACCAGAACACCACACTGATCGGTGCGGTCAGCGGCAGCGGCAGTCTGCTCAAAAACGGTACTGGCGACCTGCTGCTCAGCGGTGCCAACACCTACAGCGGCGGAACCACGCTGAATGGCGGCAACACCACGGGTGACACCAGCAGCCTGCAAGGTGCGATCGTCAACAACGCAACACTGACCTTCGCGCAAAACGCTGATGGCAGCTACACCGGCAATCTCACCGGCGCCGGTACGTTGAACAAAACCGGCAGCGGTCAATTGCTGCTGACCGGCAACAACACCTTCACCGGCAACACTTCGGTTCAGGCCGGCGGCCTGACCGTCAACGGCGTGCTCAACAGTGCCAACGTCAACGTCGCCAGCGGTGCGAAAATCGGCGGTAGCGGTCAAGTCGGCGGCGCGGTGCAACTGGCTAACGGCGCGACGCTGGTCGGTGGTGGCACGGCGACGCCGTTGTCGGTCGGTTCGCTGGCGTTGTCCTCGGGCACCAACCTGGACTTCAGCCTCGGCTCGGCGACCAGTTCGACCACGGTGGTCAATGTGGCGGGGAACCTGACCCTCGACGGCACGCTGAACATCAGCAACGCCGGCGGCTTCGGTACAGGCGTCTATCAACTGTTCCGCTACGGCGGCAGCCTGACCGACAACGGTCTGGTTTATGGCAGCCTGCCGGTGTCGGCGGCCAATCTGACCCTGCAAACCGCCATCGCCAATCAAGTCAACTTGCTGGTGCAAGGCACGCCGGGTGAGGTGCAGTTCTGGAACGGCGGCACCACTAATCCTGACGGCAGCATCGGCGGCGGCAGTGGTGTGTGGGGGCCAGGCACCAACTGGACCGACCCGAGCGGCACGCAGGCGTTGGCCTCGAACGGTCAGTTTGCGGTGTTCGGTGGGCAAAGCGGCACGGTCACCGTGCTGGGCAATCAGAACTTTACCGGCCTGCAATTCCTCACCAGCGGCTACAGCCTGACGCCGGGCGCCGGTGGCACGCTGACTCCGGTCAACGGCGCGGATGGCAGCCTCGCACCGGTTCGCGTGAATGCCGGGGCGAGCGCAGAAATCTCCGTGCCGCTGGTGGGCACGGGCGGTATCGAGAAACTCGATTCCGGGACCTTGGTGCTGAGCGGGGCCAACACCTACAGCGGTGGCACCACCGTCAGTGGCGGTACGCTGGTCGGTAACACCACCAGCCTGCAAGGCAACATTCTCAACAACGCCTCGCTGGTGTTCCAGCAGAACGCCAATGGTCAGTTCAACGGTCGCCTCAGCGGTCTCGGGGCGATGGCCAAACGTGGTGCCGGCACCTTGCTGTTGACCGGTGATAACCCGTTCAGCGGCACCGTAGCGGTCGATCAAGGCGTGCTGCAAGTCGGCAGCCGTTCGGCGCGCGCTTCGTTGGGCGGGCAAGTGACCGTGGTCAACGGTGCGGGTCTGAGCGGTAACGGCAGCATCGGTTCGGTGGTCAACAATGGTGTCGTGGCTTCCGGTAGCGACGCTGGAACCCTGAGCGTTGCGGGTAACCTGACCAATAACTCAAGCGGTGTATTGGCGTTGACCATCAGCTCGCCGACCGCCACGCCATTGGCGGTCGGCGGTACGGCAGCCCTCGGCGGCGGCTTGCAAGTGAACTCGCTCGCACCGTTCACCGGCAACACCGTTTACTCGCTGATCACCGCGGGCGGTGGCGTGACCGGCACCTTCAGCTCCACCGATCTGCCGCAGTACGCCTTCCTCGACAGCTCACTGGTTTACGGTGCCGATTCGGTGACCCTGGCGGTCAGCCGCAACGGCAACTCGTTCACCGATGTCGCTGCCACGGGTAACCAGCGTGGCACCGCTTCGGCACTGTCACGTAATGGTGCGGCGGGTGCTGCTTTGCAGAATCAGATCGTTAATCTCAGCGTGGCGGGGGCGCGCAATGCCTTCGACAGTCTGTCCGGGGAAATCCATGCTAGCACCGCCAGCGCGATCCTTGAGGATTCGCGCTATGTACGTGAGGCGGTCAACGACCGCATGCGCCAGCCATCGTGCAGCGCAGCGGATGATCCACGCCGTGCCCTGGCACCGAGTGACAACCAACTGAGCAGCAACGGTTGCCACGGTGAAATGGTCGGCTGGGCCCGCGCACTGGGTGCATGGGGTGAATCGGATGGCGACAGCAACAGCGCCAAACTTGATCGCAACCTCAGCGGCTTCATGCTCGGTACTGACAAACAGCTCGATGATCAGTGGCGCGTGGGCATGGCCGCCGGTTACACCCGCAGCGACCTCGACGCGCATGACCGGCGCTCGGATGCGACCGTTGAAAGCTACCACCTGGCGGCGTACCTCAACTCGCAATTCGATGCACTGGCTGTGCGCCTCGGCGCGGCTTACAGCTGGCACGACATCGAGAGCAAACGCGACGTCAGCGTCGGCAGTTACAACGACCGGTTGAAGGCCAATTACGATGCTCGCAGCGCCCAGGTGTTCGGCGAAGTCGGTTACACAATCGATGCCGCCGGCATTGCCCTGGAACCGTTTGCCGGCCTCTCGTACGTCAACTACGACTCCGACAAGGCCAAGGAAAAGGGTGGGGTAGGGCGCCTGGAGGCCGAGGCCGATCAGGACATCACCTTCTCGACCCTGGGCGTGCGCGCCGGCAAAGTCATCACCCTGGCCAACGGCGGGCAATTCACCCCGCGCGCGGCCATCGGCTGGCGGCATGCCTTCGGCGACACCAAGCCTGACGCTGACCTGACCTTTATCGACGGCGGCGCCTCGTTCCACACTCAGGGCGTGCCGATTGCCAAAGACAGCGCGCTGGTCGAAGCAGGTGTGGACTTCCAGATCAGCCCGACCGGCAAGCTCGGGGTCGGTTACTCGGGGCAACTGTCGAAAGACAGCAATGACCATGCGATGATCATCAGCTTCAGCCTGGGCTTCTGATTTAGGGTCGAAGCACTTTCAGCCGCCCGCAAGGGCGGTTTTTTTTGCCTGCAAATTCTTTGGCAACCTGATGTCTGTGGTGACTGTTCGATTGCCTTCGCGAGCAGGCTCGCTCCCACAGGGGAATGCCGGCAAATGTGGCAGCGAGCCTGCTCGCGAAGGGGCCGGTCAATCAGCGCAAAAAACCGCTGCCTCGTGCTCTGCTAGAATCCGCCTCATTAACAGCCTGAGACTCCCCCATGAGCGAGCCGATTCGTCTGACCCAATACAGCCACGGCGCCGGTTGCGGCTGCAAGATTTCCCCGCAGGTGCTGGAAGTGATTCTGGCCGGTAGCGGCGCGCAGAACCTTGATCCGAAACTGTGGGTCGGCAACGCCTCGCGCGATGATGCGGCGGTGTACGAGATTGATGCCGAGCGCGGCGTGGTTTCGACCACTGACTTTTTCATGCCGATCGTCGATGACCCGTTCGACTTCGGCCGCATTGCGGCGACCAACGCGATCAGCGATATCTACGCAATGGGCGGTGATCCGTTGATGGCGATTGCGATCCTCGGCTGGCCGGTGAATGTGCTGGCGCCGGAAGTCGCGCGCGAAGTGATTCGTGGCGGTCGTGCGGTGTGCGACGCGGCGGGCATTGCGTTGGCGGGCGGGCATTCGATCGATGCGCCAGAGCCGATTTTCGGCCTCGCCGTTACTGGCCTGGTGGAAAAACGCCACATGAAGCGCAACGACACCGCCACCGCCGGTTGCCTGCTGTACCTGACCAAACCGCTGGGCATCGGCATCCTCACCACGGCCGAGAAGAAGGGCAAATTGCGCGCCGCCGACGTTGGCGTGGCCCGCGACTGGATGTGTACGCTGAACAAGCCCGGCAGCCGTTTTGGCAAACTCGCCGGTGTCACGGCGATGACCGACGTCACTGGTTTCGGCCTGCTCGGGCATCTGGTGGAAATGGCTGATGGCAGTAAGCTCACCGCACGCATCGCCTATGACCGTGTGCCGCGTCTGGACAGCGTCGAGTATTACCTCGATCAGGGCTGTGTACCCGGCGGCACACTGCGCAATTTCGACAGCTATGCGAGCAAGGTCGGCCGCGTGCAGGAACTGCACAAACGGGTGCTCTGCGACCCGCAAACCAGTGGTGGTCTATTGGTTGCCGTGACGCCTGAAGGCAATGACGAGTTCCTCACTGTCGCTGCCGAGCTGGGGCTGATTCTTGCGCCAATCGGCGAACTGGTTGAGCGACAGACGAACGCAGTCGAGGTGATTTGATGCTCCGCGACTGCACTGACTTCCGTGATATTTTCCTCAACGACCGGCCGCTGATGGATGCCCGCGCGCCGGTCGAGTTTCACAAGGGCGCGTTCCCTGGCGTGGTCAATCTGCCGCTGATGAACGACATCGAGCGGCAGAAAATCGGCACCTGCTACAAGCAGCACGGCCAGCAGGCTGCCATCGAGCTGGGCCACCAATTGGTCTCTGGCGACGTCAAAGCTGAACGCATCCAGGCCTGGGCCGATTTCGCCCGGGCCCATTCTGATGGCTATCTCTATTGTTTTCGTGGCGGCTTGCGTTCGCAGATCACTCAGCAGTGGCTGCGTGACGAAGCCGGTATCGACTATCCCCGCGTTGGTGGCGGCTACAAAGCGTTGCGCAACTTCCTCATTGATACTCTCGAACAGGCCATCGCCCAGTGTGATTTCGTTTTGCTGGGCGGCATGACCGGCACCGGCAAGACTGAAGTGCTGGTGCAACTGCGCAACGGCCTGGACCTGGAAGGGCACGCCAATCATCGCGGTTCAAGCTTCGGCAAACGCGCCACGGGTCAGCCGTCGAACATCGATTTCGAAAACCGCCTGGCCATCGACGTCCTGAAAAAACGCGACGCCGGTATCGAGCAGTTTGTGCTGGAAGATGAGAGCCGGGTGGTCGGCAGTTGCGCCTTGCCGCTGCCCTTGTATCAAGGCATGCAGCAGTACCCGATGGTCTGGCTGGAAGACAGTTTTGAAGACCGTGTGGAGCGGATCCTGCGCGATTACGTGGTGGATCTGTCAGCCGAGTTTGCGGCAGTGCACGGGGAGGAAGGCTTTGCGCTGTTCTCCGAGCGCTTGCTGGAAAGCTTGAACAACGTGCAGAAGCGCCTCGGTGGCGAGCGCCATCGGCGGATGCTGCTGTTGATGGAAGAGGCTTTGATCGAGCAGGGGCGCAGCGGGGCGGTGGATCTGCATCGCGGCTGGATCGAGGGGTTGCTGCGTGAGTATTACGATCCGATGTATGCGTTTCAGCGAGAGAAGAAGGGCGGGCGGATCGAGTTTGCCGGGGAGAGTGCGGCGGTGATCGATTATTTGCGCGAGCGGGTGAGCCAGAAAGATTGAGGTTGTAGTGGCTGGCCTCTTCGCGAGCAAGCTCAGCTCCTACAGGTTTACGCCTGTTCTGTAGGAGCAGAGCTTGCTCGCGAAGGGGCCGGGGCAGGCGACCCAACACTCAGGTCGGACAGGTTTCCTTGCCATGATCCAGCCCCTGCTTGTAGCTATGGCTCTGCAGGCTGGCCTTGCCGTTGTGCCAGGTCAGGGTCAGCACGTAGAGCGAATCAAAATCGTCACCCGACCAGTCATCGGTAATGTGCTGCTTGCCGCCGACCGCTTTGTCCGCGACTTTGTTGATCAGTTCTGGCAGGTATCCATGGGACCACGCGGTGTAAATCGTCGAGTTGTGGTACTTGTCGGCGAGCAACTCACGGGCCAGATCGCTGGTGTCGTTGGCTGAAAACTCGATGTTCACCGGCAAACCGAGCTTGATCGCTGCCGGGCTGATGGTCATCAGCGGGCGAATGTAGCTGTAGGAGTTGTCCAACTCACCTTCCTCGACATTGCGCGTCGGGTTGGCGGCGAATACGTAATCGGCTTTGCCGAATCTCTCCGGCAGTACCGTCGACAGGTCGATGGCGCGATTCAGGCCCTGACAATTGAGCTGACCCAGACCGCCCTCGGGCTTTTCGGCGTGGCGCAGGAACACCAGCGTCTGCGTGCCATCGACCGGCTGCGCGCGGCTCTCGCTGGATTCGAGTGACAGAAAGACCGCGCTGACCGCCAGCAGGGAGGGCAGGACCACGTAGGCGCGGTGTTTGAAACGTTTGGCGAAACTTATCAGGTTCGTCATGGAATAAGGGGTTCTTCAGCAAGTTCGATTAAGGCTGACAAACCTTTACACCACTGGCTCCCAGCACCGGGTGTTTTCCCTGTCGTGAACGGCTTCCTCTGCAACAAGTGCATAGCTCAGAGTCCTTTAAGGCCGATTTGGTTCGATCCGCGCAATGTAGCGGCACCGAATAACCGTCAGGGGCAAAGGTTAGCCACAGGATGTTACGGTTCATGTAGAGGCTGCCGCAGGCTGCGATTTTTTAACGTGAGGAAAGGCTCAAGATCAAAAGTTCGCAGCCTGCGGCAGCTCCTACATTAATATCGGGGTTCAATTTGTGACTGGATGCTTCCCATGACCGATCTGTCCGCGTTCCCGATCACCCAGAAATGGCCGGCGCAGTACCCTGACTGGATTCAGCTCTATTCCTTGCCGACCCCCAACGGCGTCAAAGTCTCGATCATGCTCGAAGAGATCGGCCTGCCGTACGAGCCGCACAAGGTCGCTTTCGACAGCAACGATCAGTTGTCCCCGGCGTTTCTGTCGCTAAACCCGAACAACAAGATCCCGGCGATTCTCGATCCGCATGGCCCGGAAGATCAGCCGCTGCCGTTGTTCGAATCCGGCGCGATCCTGATTTATCTGGCCGACAAGAGCGGTCAGTTACTGGCGCAGGAAGGTGCGCTGCGCTACGAAACCATCCAGTGGCTGATGTTTCAGATGGGGGGTATTGGCCCGATGTTCGGCCAGTTGGGTTTTTTCAACAAATTCGCCGGCAAGGATTACGAAGACAAGCGCCCGCGTGATCGTTATGTCGACGAAAGCAAACGCCTGCTCAAAGTCCTCGATACCCGCCTGGAAGGCCGCGACTGGCTGATGGGCGAGCGCTACACGATTGCCGACATCGCCACGTTCCCGTGGGTGCGCAACCTGATTGGTTTTTATGAGGCGGGCGACCTGGTCGGGATCCAGAACTTCCCGAATGTCACTCGCGTGCTGGAGCGCTTCCTGGCGCGGCCGGCGGTCATCCGAGGCCTGACCATCCCGTCCTGACACCCCACACAACCCCTGTAGGAGTGAGCCTGCTCGCGATGGCGATGTATCAGTCGACATCAACGTTGACTGATACACCGCCATCGCGAGCAGGCTCACTCCTACAAGGGATGTGCACAATCCGGAGGATTATTGCGCGACCGGTAATGCTCTCTTGATTGATCCAGGTTTGTACCTCAACCCCCGCAAGGCATAAGCTTCGCCCCCTACGACTTTCGTCTCATCTGCCGTTTTTTCAGGAAAGGCCCCATGTCCAGTCAGTTCCCCGAAGCACGTCCCCGCCGTCTGCGCCGCAATGCGAGCCTGCGCAGCCTGTTCCAGGAAACCGAATTCAGCCTGAACGATCTGGTGCTGCCGATTTTCGTCGAGGAAGAAATCGATGACTTCGTGCCGATCAAGAGCATGCCCGGCGTGATGCGTATTCCCGAGCGCAAACTGGCCGGCGAGATCGAGCGTTACGCCCGTGCCGGCATCAAGTCGGTGATGACCTTCGGCGTATCGCATCACCTGGACGGCAACGGCAGCGACACCTGGCGCGAAGACGGCCTGGTTTCGCGCATGTCGCGCATTGCCAAGGATGCTGTGCCGGAAATGATCGTGATGTCCGACACCTGCTTCTGCGAATACACCGACCACGGCCACTGTGGCGTGATGCACAACCATGAAGTCGACAACGACCAGACGCTGATCAACCTCGGCAAACAGGCCGTCGCGGCAGCCCGCGCCGGTGCTGACGTGATCGCGCCGTCGGCAGCGATGGACGGTCAGGTGCGAGCAATTCGCCAGGCGCTGGACGCCGCCGGGTTCACGCAGATTCCGATCATGGCGTATTCGACCAAGTTTGCTTCGGCGCTGTACGGCCCGTTCCGCGAAGCGGGTGGCAGCGCGCTGAAGGGCGACCGCAAAAGCTATCAGATGAACCCGATGAACCGTCGTGAAGCCCTGCGCGAATCGCTGCTCGACGAGCAGGAAGGCGCCGATGCACTGATGGTCAAACCGGCCGGCGCGTACCTGGACATCATCCGTGATATTCGCGAAGCCTCGAACCTGCCGCTGTCGGCCTATCAGGTCAGCGGCGAGTACGCGATGATCAAGTTCGGCGCGCAGGCCGGGGCGATTGATGAAGATCGTGTGGTACGCGAAAGCCTTGGCGCGATCAAGCGGGCGGGGGCGGATCTGATCTTCACCTACTTTGCGATGGACCTGGCCCTGGCCGGAATTTAACGAAGAACGCTGTAGGAGCAAGGCTTGCCCGCGAAGGCGTCGCGTCAGTCAACGACGCCTTCGCGGGCAAGCCTTGCTCCTACAAGGGGCGAGTGTGGATCAGGGGTTGTTGAAGAACGGGCGGATGCCGTGATCGCGGAAGTAGCGTTCGATCACTTTTGGGTCAGCACTGTTGTCGGCAATCGCCACGTACGTATCCGGGCGCAGCAGGTAAAAGCCGTTGCGCCCCAATCCCGCCGTTTCAAACGCCGGCCGCCAGTCGAATACGTGCAACGGCAGATGGTGTTCGTGGCACCAGGCGATCATCTCGTCGCTGGTGTCACCGTACACATGCACCTGCCAGCACGGCTGGCGCAGCGGTTCATAATTATCCCCCTCGCCATCATGCGCCCACGGCAAGCGGTCGCCGCCGTGAACATGGCCGGCCTCGCCCTGGCTGAGCGGCATGCCGCGATAGTTGAGGGTGACTTGCGATACGGTGCGAAAGAGGAATTCACGGCTCGCTTCGAATGACGCCATTTTCGGGATCAGGAACGGTGCCAGTCGTGTGCGCAGCAAGTCAGCGAGGCGGCCCTCGGCGGTGACGAAGCTGAACACCTTGTCGGTGGTCGAGACCAATCGCCGGGCGAAGGCGATGCGTTCGGTTTCGTAGCTGTCGAGCAACTTGGCCGTTGCCGCACCGCTGAGCACGGCCGCCAGCTTCCACGCCAGATTGATCGCATCGCCAATCCCGGTGTTCATGCCCTGACCACCGGCCGGGCTATGCACATGCGCCGCATCGCCCAGCAAGAATGCCCGACCGCCGCGAAAGTGCTCGGCCACGCGGTGGTGCACGCGGTAGGTGGAAAACCAGTGGACGTCTTCGATGTGCACTTTCAAGTGGTCGATGGCGCGGCTGCTGACATCGGAAAACTCCAGGGTTTCGGCACGGTCTGCGCGTTCGTCACGCACCGTGCCGATCAGCCTTGCGCGGCCTGCGCCAGCCAGCGGGAACACCGCGAGAAAATCCGCCTCGTCGAGGTCCAGATGCAATTCGCCATTGATCGCCGGGCCGCTGGCCTGCACGTCCGCGACGTAGAAAATCTGCTGATAAGTGCCGCCGGGGAAACCGGCATCGAGGGCTTTGCGCACCACCGAACGGGCGCCGTCGCAGCCCGCCAGATAGCAGGCCTGGCAGACTTCCTGCGCGCCATCGGGGCGACGTAAATGCGCGTTGAGGCCGTCGCCGGTTTCGTCGAAGCTGTCCAGCGTGGTTTCGCGTTCGACGCTGACGCCATAGTCGGCGAGGCGCTCGATCAGTAACTGTTCGTGTTGATCCTGCGGAAAAATTTCGACAAACGCGTAGGGCGTCAGGCCCTCGCCGATACGATTGAGCGGCAGTTGCGCGACCGGTTTGCCGTTGACCCAGAAATTCGCCGCCGCGACCCGGTGGCCGCTGCGCACGATGGTGTCGGACAGGTCCAGTTGCCGATACAACTCCAGCGTCCGCGCTTGCACCGCCAGCGCCCGGGAGGTGGTACCAGGTGCGGAAGTCTTGTCGATGATGCGCACGCGCACGCCGAGTTTGCTCAGCCACAGGGCTAGCACCAGGCCGGTGGGGCCGGCGCCGATGATCAGAACGTCGCTGCGGTTCATGAGTTTGTTCTCCTCACGGGGTGCAGCAAGTATGGATCAGAAGGTCGGGCTGGCCAGTTCTGCTCGCGATGAGGCCGGAAAATCCCCCGCAAAACAAAAAAAGGCCCCGCAGCCATCAAAGCCGCGGAGCCTTTTTCCTGACGGTGACGCTTAGAAGTCGATCGTCCCCGACAACTTCGCCACGCGCGGTTCGCCTTGGGTCAGGTAACCGCCCTGAGCCGATTCCCAGTACTTCTTGTTCGCCAGGTTTTCCACGCCCAGACGCACGGTCACGTCCTTCTCGGAAACCTTGAACGCATAACGCGCACCCGCATCGAAGCGATTCCAGGTCGGCAGGCTCAAATTGTTCGCCGCGTCAGCATATTGGCCGCCGGTGCGCAGCATCCGCGCATTCAGCGCTACGCCTTGCAGGCCGGGCACGTCCCAGTCGGCGCCGGCGTTGAACTGGAAGGTCGGCACACCAATCGCACGGTTGCCGTCGTTGGCGCCGTTCTGGGTATTTTTCAGTTCGGTGTCCATCAGGGTCAGGCCGCTGATCAGGCGCAGGCCGCTGATCGGCTCGCCGAACACGTTCATTTCCACGCCTTTGTTGACTTGCTCGCCTTCACGCACATAACGCGACGTGTTGGCGTCGATGATTTCCGAGTAACCGTCGCTCGGCTGTTCGATGCGATAAACACCCAAGCTTGCACCGTAGGTGCCCATGTCGACTTTCACCCCGGCTTCGGTCTGCTTCGAGCGTGCCGGTGCGTAGGCTTCGTTGCCGTTGATCACGACGCGCGAGCCGGACGTGGTCGGCGACGTCGGCCCTTGCGCCAGGCCTTCGATGTGGTTGGCGTAGAACGAAACATGCTCCCATGGCTTGAACACGATGCCGTACACCGGCGTGGTGATCGATTCGTCGTAGCTGGAAGAACGCGGGCCGCTGCCATAGCTGGCGTAGCTGTAACCTTGCACGACCAATTGCTGGCGACGCAGACCGGCGGTGATCAGCAGGCGATCATCGAAGAAACCGAGGGTGTCGGAGATCGCGAGGCTACGGTTGAAGGTCTTGCCGACGATGCCCGGATCGCTGTTGTCGCCACCGGCGAAGTTGCCGACCGGCGACGGGGTTTCCACCGGGTGGTAGATGTTGTTGGCGTATTTGGTCAGGTCGAAGTCATAGGCGCTGCGCTGTTCAGCCCAGATGCCGGTCAGGCCGAAATTCAGCTTGTGGCTGACGGCGCCGGTGTTGAACTTGCCGTTAAGGCCGGCCATGACGCTGGTGTTGTCTTCGTCATGGGGGATAAACGAGCCAGTGGTGGTCGACGCACCCGTGTTGCCGACCAGCGTGGTCGAGTTGTAGCGCCCGACTTCGCGGGTGTGCTTGGCGCCACCCGCGGCGTAGGCGGTCCAGTTGTCGTTCAGATCGTACTCGGCGCGGAGCATGCCGAAGGTGTCTTCGATGTCGGTGTAGCCCCACTTCGGCGCGTAGTTGGTGTCGGCCGACGGTGCGTCCGGAATGTGCGTGGCGGTGCCGAGGTTGACCGAGTTGCGACCACCGTTGACGCGTTCTTTCTGGTAGGCGAAGTCACCGGAAATGCGCAGGGCGTCGCCGCGATAATCGAGGCCGATGGCGAACAGTTTCGAGCGCTGGTTTTCGTGGTCGATGGCGGTGTCGCCTTCGCGCTGGGACAGGTTGACCCGCGCGCCGAAGCGGTTGTCTTCACCGAAGCGCTGACCGAGATCGAGGTGCTGACCGATGCGGCCTTCGCTGTTGATGTCGGTGGTGTAGCGGCGCAGTGGCACGTCGCCGGCGCGTTTTGGCTGCAAATTGACGCCGCCACCGATGCCGGAGCCGGTCGGGGTCACGCCGTTGACGAAGGCATTCGGGCCTTTGAACACTTCCACACGCTCCAGCGCGTCAGTGGAAATGATCTGCCGTGGCAGTACGCCGTACAGGCCGTTATAGGAAATGTCGTCGCCGTTCAGCGGCAAACCGCGAATCATAAAGACCTGCGATTGGTTGGAAAAACCCGAAGCCTGGCGTACCGACGAGTCGTTGAGCAGCACATCGGCGACGTCTTCGGCCTGTTGATCCTGAATCAGTTGCTCGGTATAGGACGCCGCGCTGAACGGCACGTCCATCATGTCTTGATTGCCCAACACGCCGAGCTGACCACCACGCGCGACCTGACCACCGGCGTAAACCGGTGGCAAGGCATTTGGCGTCGGCGCCTGGGCGTTGATGTTGACGTTGTCGAGCACCAGCTCGTTGCTATCGCCTTCGGCGGCGTAAGCGGTGACAGTCAGGGAGCACAGCAGGGCGAGAAGCGTTGGGCGAAAAGGGACGGCGAGTCGAGCAGGAGCGGGCATTTTTATACCTGGAGGCGCACGGCCAATGGGAAAAAATAAGGGCGGCGCGGGAACTCCTTGCGCAAATGCGACTCCAGGCGCAAATGATAGGCTTTCTCAGTAACGTTTTGCAATCAGTTTGTCATCAGTCGCTGAAACCTCTAAGTGAGCGGGCAAACCTGTGGTGGGGGCGTTATCTGTGGTGGGGATTTATCTGTGGTGTGGGGATTTATCTGTGGTGTGGGTATTTATGTGTTGTATGGGGATTTATCTGTGGTGTGGGGATTTATCTGTTGTATGGGGATTTATCTGTGGTGTGGGTATTTATCTGTTGTATGAGGATTTATCTGTTGTATAGGGGTTTATCTGTGGCGAGGGGATTTATCCCCGTTGGGGCGCGAAGCGGCCCCTCTTTTGACTTACAAGGGGACTGCTGCGCAGTCCAACGGGGATAAATCCCCTCGCCACAGATAAATCCCCTCTCCACAGATAAATCGCCTTTCCACAGTTGAATCCCCCCTTCACAGATAAATCTCCTTTCCACAGTTGAATCCCTTCTCCACAGTTGAATCTCCTCGACAAAGAAGGAGCGTGAACATCCAGGGAACAGGGCTGGAACCTTGCAGTCCTAGCTTGCGCCACGGCATTGAACGTATGGTGAACCGGGCACAACGGACTGGATGAAGCTTCATGCACAACTTTCGATTACCGATCACGCTCGCCGCACTGCTGGTACTCGGCGGTTGCGCCAGTCAGCGCAGCGATGAACCCGCACAGCGTGCGCCGAATGAAGTGAAGGCCGAAATCGTGCGGCTGATGCCGGCGAAAACTGCCGATCGACAAGGCTGGGCCACCGATATTTATGCAGCGTTTGCCGCGCAAGACATCAGTCCGACCACCCAAAACCTGTGCTCGGTGCTGGCGGTGGCCGAACAGGAATCGACCTTTCAAGCCGATCCGACCGTGCCGGGCCTCGGCAAAATCGCCCGTGACGAAATCGACCGTCGCGCCGCCAAAGTGCACATCCCCAGCCTGTTGGTCAGTGGCGCGCTGCAAGTTCGCTCGACCAATGGCAAAACCTACAGCGAACGCCTGAGCGCCGCGCGCAGCGAAAAGGAACTCAGCGCCATTTTCGATGATTTCATCGGCAGAGTGCCTATGGGTCGCACGCTGTTTGGCGGTTTCAACCCGGTGCACACCGGCGGGCCGATGCAAGTCAGCATCGAATTCGCCGAGCAGCACGCCAAGGGTTACCCGTACCCGGTGGACGGCACGATCCGCCACGAAGTGTTCAGCCGTCGCGGCGGCATGTATTTCGGCATCGCGCATTTGCTCGGCTACCCGGTGAGTTACCGCGAACCGCTGTATCGCTTCGCCGACTTCAATGCCGGGTGGTACGCCAGTCGTAATGCGGCATTCCAGAATGCCGTCAGCCGTGCCTCGGGCATCCCGCTGGCGCTGGATGGCGATTTGATTCGTTACGACTCGATCATGCCTGGCAGCACGGAACTGGCGGTGCGCACCCTTGGCAAGTCGTTGGGCATGCGCAATCCGACCATTCGCGATCAACTGGACAAAGGCAAAACCCTGGAATTCGAAGAGACCAAACTCTATCAACGGGTATTCGAGTTGGCGGAGAAGGCCGAAGGCAAGTCATTGCCGCGTGCGGTGTTGCCGGGGATCGTCCTGCAAAGCCCGAAAATCACCCGCAAACTGACCACGGCCTGGTTCGCCAAACGGGTGGACGAGCGTTACAAACGCTGCATGGCCAAGGCTGGCTGATTCCCGCAGACGTAAAAAACCCGGCTGCGGGAGCCGGGTTTCTCTGGGTTGTTGCATTGAAGCCATCCATTCAAACGGCGCGGCGTTCAAGCAGACGATCCGAACCACCTTCAGCAACGGTGTTGCCCTGCAGACGATCCGAGCCATCAGCCGCTACGGTGTTGCCCTGCAGACGATCCGAGCCATCAGCCGCGACGGTGTTGCCCTGCAGGCGATCCGAGCCATCAGCCGCTACGGTGTTGCCCTGCAGACGACCCGAGCCATCAGCCGCGACGGTGTTGCCTTGCAGACGATCCGAGCCATCAGCCGCGACGGTGTTGCCCTGGAGACGATCCGAGCCATCAGCCGCGACGGTGTTGCCTTGCAGACGATCGGAGCCATCAGCCGCTACGGCGTTCTGGTACAGACGATCCGAGCCGTCAGCGGCGATCATCGTGTGGGTCGGGGCAGCGGCGAAAGCGTTAACTGCGAAAACCGAGAAAGCGATGCTGAGAAGAGTTTGGCGTTTCATGATGGTGTGCTCCGGGGGTGTTGTTGGTTGGTATGGAGCCGATCTTACGCCGGGGATTTTTTATGAGAACTTCATTGCCGTGATGGTGAACATCGACGGCAATGATGGTTCCTGTAGGAGCTGCCGCAGGCTGCGATCTTTTGATGTTGGTTTTGAAAGGGCAAGATCAAAAGATCGCAGCCTGCGGCAGCTCCTACAGGGATAACATTCAGACCTGCGTCAGCCTCAAAGTACTTTTACGGCCCTGCCGATCGCCTGAATCGGTCCGGTCGGTTTGCCGATTGGCGAGCCATTGGCACCTTCAAGCGTCAACTCGAATAGCTGATTCGGTTGCAGCGGCGGCAGCTTGTCCAGCGGCACCGACAACGCCTGTCCCGGTTTGACCAACCCCAGCGACACCGGCCCTTGCCAACCGTCAGCCTTGGTCCAGAACTCCAGCGCCTTGTCCGCCGGCACCTCGACCACTCCCAGTGGAATCAACTGAATCTCCCGCGAGTTGCTGGCCTGGATCACCCAGCCCGGCGCCTTGTCCTGCGGCGCCACCAACACCACCAGATAATTCGGCTTCGGCGTGGTCTGGGTCAGCAGGATCGCGCCCAGGATCAACGTCGCGGCCAATCCGGCAGCGCTCAGGCCACGCCACAACGGCAGCAGATTCCACCATGAGGTTTTCGCTGCAATCGGCAGGCTTGGTATTTGTCGCTGGAGCGTTCGCTCAATGCGTGGCCACAAATGAGGCGACGGCTGAAGGGGTTCGACAAGGTCGGTCATGTCCAGCAACCGCCGCTCCCAGGCATCCACCGCTGCACGCAGCTCAGGATCAGTCGGCAGGCGCCGTTGAACGTCGGCGCGATCTTCGGCCGAAAGCGTGCCGAGCACATATTCGCTGGCCAGTTCATCGCGTTCTTGCGCCGATTCAGTGGTCATCCCATGCACTCCCGCAAGGCGTTGAGGCTGCGCTTGATCCAGGCTTTGACCGTGCCCAGCGGCGTGTCGAGGCGTGTGGCAATCTGCGCATGAGAATAACCGTCGACATAGGCGTGCAGGATGCAGCGCCGACGCTGCGGATCGAGTTGTTCAAGGCAGCGGTGAATACGCGCCGAATGTGCGTTGGCGTCGAAGCCATCATCCTCTGACAGCGCTGCATGTTCTTCGCTGAACGGCGTTTCCCGGCCATGGTCGCGCAGCAGATTCAACGCCAGGTGCCGGGTCACGCTGAACATCCAGCCTCGCGCCGAACCGCGTGCCGGATCAAACCCCGCCGCGCCGTTCCAGATCTTGATGAACGCCTCATGAACAATGTCCTCGGCCAGCGCCGTATCGCGCACCAGCCGCTTGGCCACGCCGAGCAGGCGCGGGCCTTCCTGCACATACAAATCGCGCAGGGCCGCACGCTCGCCGCGCGCGCAGGCAGCAAGACGGGCTTCGTAATCAAACACGGATTCGGGCAAAGACATGTCGTGCAATCTAGCTCACATTCCAGCAAACACCACCGCACCCCGTAGGAGCCGAGCTTGCTCGCGAAAGCGTATTTTCAGTAAAAAATATATGACTGACACGACGCCTTCGCGAGCAAGCTCGGCTCCTACAAGGAATTGAGTGAATCAACGCATCAGTTCACGGCCCAGAAGATGTAATCGGCCTGGTACTTCACCACTTCCTGTTTGCCCTTGTTCGCCGCTGTGCATTCGCTGCCCGGCGCTACGCCGCCCTTGAGGGCGACGCGCTGGATGTAACTCACGCCCGTCATGGCGCCTTTGCCTTCGGCCGGGTTGGCCTTGACCAACTGATAGGGCAGGTTGCCCGGGCTCGATGGCGCCACGGCCAATTGCGTGCCGGTGACTTTAGAACCGTCCTTGGCCTGCCAGGTGGCGGGTGGACCAAAGTAGGTGCCGACCTGCTTGCCGCTGCGATCATTGAGCACCGCTTTCGGGCCGACGAAGGTCCACTCGGTCTGCCCGGCGACGTTGGGCTTGTCGCGGCACTCGTAGGTGATCTCGCCAACGCCGGTGGTTTCCATCGCGATCTTGTGACCATCCGGGACTTTGATCGCGTCGGGATAACTGCTTTGAGCGAAGGTCGTCGAGGTGACAGCGAGCAAACCGGTGAGGCCAATCAGCTGGGTAATGTTCATCAGTGTGTTTCTCCGAAAAGGGTAAACCGCTGACAGCCGAAGAGGGCTGTTACAGGGACTACCCATGGCGGAGGCGTTTGGATGCAGTGCCCGAAAAATAAATTTCAAACCCCACTAACCTTCCCTGTGGGAGCGAGCCTGCTCGCGAAGGCGCCGGATCAGTCGGCACTTATGTGGCTGACACACCGTATTCGCGAGCAGGCTCGCTCCCACAGGGGTTTTTGTCAGTCTTCAGGCTGGAGGCTTTCAGAAGTTCCTGGGTGTAGGGGTGTTTGGGCGCGGCGAAAATCTCTCGTGACGAACCCTGCTCAACGACTTTGCCATCCTTGATCACCATCAAGTCATGCGCCAAGGCATGTACCACCGCCAGGTCATGGCTGATGAACAGGTACGTCAGCCCATGCTTGATCTGCAACTGCCGCAACAGCTCCACCACCTGTTTTTGCACCGTGCGATCCAGCGCCGAGGTCGGCTCATCCAGCAGAATCAGCGCCGGTTCCAACACCAGGGCGCGGGCGATGGAAATACGCTGGCGCTGACCGCCGGAAAATTCATGGGGGTAACGATGACGGCTTTTCGGATCGAGCCCGACTTCTTCCAGCACGCGAATCACTGCCGCCTCGCGCTCAGCCTCGGTGCCGATGCCATGGGTCAACAAGCCCTCGGCAATGATCTGTTGCACCGACATCCTTGGGCTGAGGCTGCCGAACGGATCCTGAAACACCACCTGAATCTGCCGCCGCAATGGCCGCATCAAACGCTGATTGAGCAGGCTCAGTTGCTTGTTGCCGAAACGAATATTGCCCTCCGATTCCACCAATCGCAGGATCGCCTGGCCCAGCGTCGATTTGCCCGAGCCGGACTCGCCAACAATGCCCAGTGTCTTGCCCCGTTGCAGGGTGAAGCTCACGCCGTCCACCGCTTTGATGTAGTCCTGCTGACGGCTGAACAACGCTTTGGGCAATGGAAACCAGACCTTCAGATCATCCACCTCCAACAGGTTGTGATCGAACTGGCTCGGCACCGGCGCACCGCTCGGTTCGGCCTCGATCAGCAAACGGCTGTAGGGATGCTGCGGCGCGCGGAACAGCGTTTCGCAATCAGCCGCTTCGACGACTTCACCGTGACGCATCACGCAGACCCGCTGCGCGATGCGCCGCACCAGATTGAGGTCATGGCTGATCAACAGCAGTGACATGCCGAGCCTCTGCTGCAGCTCGATCAACAGTTCGAGAATCTTCTGCTGCACGGTCACGTCCAGCGCGGTAGTCGGCTCATCGGCGATCAACAGTTCTGGCTCATTGGCCAACGCCATGGCGATCATCACCCTTTGTCGCTGCCCACCGGAGAGCTGATGTGGATAGGCTTTCAAGCGCTGCAAAGGCTGGCGAATGCCGACCAGCTCAAGTAACTGCAAAGTCCGTTCGCGGGCAGCGCGGCCCTTCAGGCCTTTATGAATCTCCAGCACTTCACTGACTTGCTTTTCCACCGTGTGCAGCGGATTCAGCGAAGTCATCGGCTCCTGGAAAATCATTGCAATCCGGTTGCCACGCAAACCGCGCATCTGCTGCTCGCTGGCGTGCAACAAGTCCACGCCGTTGTAGCTGATAGAGCCGCTGCTACTGACGTTCTTGCCTGGCAGCAAACGCAGGATCGAATGCGCCGTCACCGACTTGCCCGAACCCGATTCACCGACCAGCGCCAAACACTCACCCCGACGAATATCCAGGTTCAAACCGTGCACCACTTCCTGCCCGCCAAAGGCAACGCGCAGGTCACGTATCTCGATCAAATGGTCTTTCATCTCAGCTCCTCGGATCAAACGCATCTCGGCAAGCCTCACCGATGAAAACCAGCAACGACAGAATCAACGCCAAGGCAAAAAACGCCGTCAGCCCCAGCCATGGCGCTTGCAGATTGCGCTTGGCCTGGCCAATCAGTTCACCCAGCGACGCCGTGCCCGCTGGCATGCCGAAACCGAGAAAATCCAGTGCAGTCAGCGTGGCGATGGCGCCGGTCAGAATGAACGGCAGGTAGGTAAGGGTGGAGGTCATCGCATTGGGCAGGATGTGCCGACGCATCAGCTCGCTGTCGGTCAGGCCCAGCGCCCGTGCGGCTTTGACGTATTCCAGATTGCGCCCACGGAGGAATTCGGCGCGCACCACATCGACCAGTGCCAGCCACGAAAACAGCGCCATGATCCCCAGCAGCCACCAGAAACTCGGCGAGACGAAGCCGGACAAAATGATCAGCAGATACAGCACCGGCAGCCCCGACCAGATTTCCAGCACCCGTTGCCCGAGCAAGTCGACCCAACCGCCGTAATAACCCTGCAGCGCCCCGGCAACGATGCCGATCAACGCACTGATGCCGGTGAGGATCAGCGCAAACAGAATCGAAATACGCGTGCCGAAGATCACCCGCGCCAACACGTCGCGCGCCTGATCGTCGGTGCCCAGCCAATTGCTGGAGGAGGGCGGGCTCGGCGCCGGTTCACTGAGGTCGTAATTGACCGTGTCGTAGCTGAACGGGATCGGCGGAAACAGCATCCAGCCGCCCTGATCCTCGATCAACTTATGCACGTAGCTGCTGGCGTAGTCCGGCTGGAATGGCAGCTCGCCGCCGAAATCGGTTTCCAGGTAATCGCTGAGGATCGGAAAGTAAAAAGCATCGTGATAACGAATCACCAGTGGTTTGTCGTTGGCGATCAACTCGCCGCCGAGGCAAATCAGGCACAGACCGATAAACAGCCACAGTGACCAGCGACCTCGGCGATTGGCTTTGAATTGCGCGACACGGCGCCGGCCCAGAGGGGAAAGTGTGAACATCAGGCAGTCCTCGCCGAGAAGTCGATGCGCGGGTCGAGCAGGGTGTAGCAGAGGTCGCCGATCAGCTTGATCAGCAGGCCGAACAGGGTGAACAGAAACAGCGCGCCGAACACCACCGGGTAGTCGCGCGAGACCGCCGCTTCGTAACTCATGCGGCCGAGGCCATCGAGGTTGAAGATGGTTTCAATCAACAGCGAACCGGCGAAAAACACCTCGATCAGCGCCGACGGCACCCCCGCGACCACCAACAGCATGGCGTTGCGAAACACGTGGCCGTAGAGCACGCGGCGCTCGGTCAGGCCCTTGGCCCGGGCGGTGATCACGTACTGGCGGCTGATCTCGTTGAGGAAGCTGTTTTTGGTAAGGATCGTCAGCGTCGCGAAGCCGCCGATCACCAGTGCCGTCACCGGCAACACCAAGTGCCAGAGGTAGTCACCGACCTTGCCCAGCGTGCTGAGGCTGTCGAAGTTATCCGAGACCAGTCCTTGCACCGGAAACCAGTTGACGTAGCTGCCACCGGCAAATACCACGATCAACAGAATCGCAAAGAGAAACGCCGGCATCGCGTAGCCGACGATGATCGCTGTACTGCTCCAGACATCGAAAGCGCTGCCGTTTTTGATTGCTTTGCGAATGCCCAGCGGAATCGAAATCAGGTAAGTGATCAGCGTCGCCCACAAGCCCAATGACAGCGACACCGGCAGCTTCTGCACGATCAGGTCGGTGACCTTGGCGCCACGGAAGAAACTGCTGCCCAGATCCAGTTGCGCGTAATTTTTCAACATCAGCCACAGGCGTTCGTGCATCGGTTTGTCGAAGCCGTAGTGGTGTTTGATTTCCTCGATCAGTGCCGGGTCGAGACCACGGCTGCTGCGCCCGGCACCGCCAATCGCGGCAACCTCGCCACCGCCGCCCATGCTGTGGCCGCCGAAGCCTTGCAGGCGGGCGATGGCTTGCTCCACCGGGCCGCCCGGCGCGGCCTGCACAATGAGGAAATTAACCACCAGGATGCACAACAGTGTGGGGATGATCAGCAGCAAACGTCGACTCAGATAACGCAGCATGTCACTGGCCTCCCGCGAGTCGGGCGTTCATCTGTTGGCTCGTCAACGGTTTGGCCGCGACTTCCCACCAGGTTTCCAGCCCTTCGTTGTAAAGCGGTTGCTGCGCCGGCATGCCAAAACGGTTCTGATACACCGTCGGCGTGCCCTTGGAGTAGTAGTTGGGAATCATGTAGTAACCCCATTGCAGCACCCGGTCGAGGGCGCGGGCGTAATGCACCATGGCTTCGCGGGTGTTGGCCTGCACCAGCCCGTCGATCAGTTGATCGACCGCCGGATTGGCCAGCACCATCGAATTCGAACTGCCGACCTGCGTGGCACTTTGCGAGGCATACAGGCTGTACAGCTCGCGGCCGGGGGAGACGATCGGATCGCCGCTGCGCGGGAAACTGGTGACGATCATGTCGTAGTCGCGGGCGTTCAGCCGATTGACGTATTGCGCCGAATCGATGCGGCGTAAATTCAGCGTGATGCCGATCTGCGCGAGGGTGCGTTTGAACGGCAGCAGCATGCGATCGAAGCCGCCCTGACCGTCGAGGAAAGTGAACTCGAGCGGCTCGCCGGCAGCGTTGACCAGCCGATTGTTTTGCGGCGTCCAGCCGGCCTCGGCGAGCAGCTTCAGCGCTTGCAGTTGTTTGTCACGGATGTAGCCGCTGCCATCGGTTTTCGGCGCCTGATAGACCTCGGTAAATACTTCGTCGGGAACCTGCCCGCGCAGCGGTTCGAGGATCTTCATTTCTTCGGCATCAGGCAGTGCTGTGGCAGCCATTTCACTCTTCGGCCAGAAGCTGTTCTGGCGCACGTAGAAGCCGCGCATCATCTGCTTGTTAGTCCATTCGAAATCCCACAGCAGACTGATTGCCTGGCGGACGCGGCGATCCTGAAAGATCGGGTTTTGCAGGTTGAATACGAAGCCTTGCGCCGCCGTCGGTTTTTCCGGGGCGAGGATCGACTGTTGCAAGCGACCATCGCGCAAGGCCGGGCTGTTATAGCCGACCACGTAACCGGACGAAGAAAACTCGCGGTTGTAGTCGAACGCACCGGCCTGCAAGAGTTGGCGGGCGACGTCGGTGTCGCCGTAGAAATTCACCGTAAGCGTGTCGAAGTTGTACAGGCCGCGACTGACTGGCAGGTCCTTGCCCCACCAATCCGCATCACGCTGGAAGCTGATACTGCGCCCGGCGTCGACTTTGCTCACGCGGTACGGGCCGCTGCCCAGCGGTGGCTCGAAACCGCCGCCGTTGGCGAAATCGCGGGTTTGCCACCAGTGCTCCGGCACGACCCGCATCGTCGCCAGATCCAGCGCCAGTGTGCGGTTGAGGTTGTTCTTGAAGGTGAAGCGCACTTGCCGTGGGCCTTCGATGAGCACGTCCTGCACGTCGGCGTATTGCTGCCGATAACTCAGGCTGCCTTTGGTCATCAGCAAGTTGAAGGTGTAGCGCACGTCTTCGGCGGTGATCGGCGTGCCGTCGGCGAAACGTGCTTTTGGATTGAGGGTGAAACGCACCCACAGCCCTTGGGGATCGCGCTCCATCTGTTGCGCGACCAGGCCGTAGACGGTGTACGGTTCGTCCAGCGAACGAAACGCCAGCGGTGAGTACACCCAGTCGTTGACCTGCACCACGCTGATGCCTTGATCGGCATACGGCGCGATGTAGTTGTACTGGCCGATTTCCATCGACGCGCGGCTGAGCGAACCGCCCTTGGGTGCGTCGGGATTAACGAAGTCGAAATGCTCGAAACCCGCCGGGTACTTCGGCGCCTCGCCGTATACCGTCATCGCGTAGCTGCCAGCGGCCACCGCCGGTGCCACATTGCACAGCAGCGCACCGCCAAGCAGCAGGCCTGCCATGTTGCGCATGAAAGTCATGAAGTCACTCCTGAGCCCCTGAAAGATCACGGTTCAACCTGTCGGAGTGAGCCTGTGTGGCGAGGGGATTTATCCCCGTTGGGGCGCGAAGCACCGCCAAAACCTGCAACCGCGAATGACCAGACAGACCGCGATCAATGGTTACGACTGCTGCGCAGCCGGACGGGGATAAATCCCCTCGCCACAAGACTCATTCCTACAGGGATTAAGGTGTTGCCGGGTTAGAAGTGGTACGTCATGCGCGCAAACAGGGTGCGGCCCAGTGGGTCGGTGTAGCGTGGGTCATAGCCGCTCTGGAAGTTGTAGGCCTGGTTGGAGAACGGTGGGTTGCGGTCGAACATGTTCTTCATCCCGGCATCGACATCCAGCACTTTGTTGAAGGTGTAACCGGCCGACAGATCCCACACCGAATACGACGCCACGCGCGCATGGGTATCGCGGTCGTAGTCGTTGTAACCGGTGGTGAAGCGGTTGGTCAGCGACGCTCGCGCCGCGCCGAAGGTCCAGCTGCCGGTGAGGTTGTGCTTCCAGCGCGCGATCACGCCGTCACCCTCGAAGTCGCCGACCTTGTCGGTGAACGGGCCCTTGATGGTGCTCTGGAAGTCGTACTCGTCGACATAGGTGCCTTGCAGGCCCAGGCCGAATTGACCGTACGGCGTGTTCGGGAAGCGATAGTCCAGCGACACATCGACCCCGTTGGTTTCGACGATGCCGAGGTTGGCGTTGCCGGTGACGATGTAATTGAGCGTGCCGTCGGCGTTGCGCACGAAGCGATCCGGGTAGGAACCGGCCTGATCAAACACGGTGGATTCCGGGAACGGCTGAATCTGGTTGGAGATGTGAATCCACCAGAAATCCAGGCCTACCGACAGGTTGTTGATCGGCTGGTAGACGAAACCCAGCGTCACGTTGCGCGCCTTCTCCGGAGCCAGGTCTTCGTTGCCGCCAATCTGGTTGAGGAACTGCTGACCGCAATCGCGGCCGCCGTTACCGCCCGGTTGCACCACGCCGCCGGTACACAGCACCGGATCGTTGTAGTAGCCCTGCGTGAAGGTGATGCTGCGCGGCGAATACAACTCATACAGCGACGGTGCGCGGAAACCTTCGCTGTACGCGCCGCGCACCACCAGCTCTTTGAGCGGCTGATAACGGAACGAATATTTCGGATTGGTGGTGCTGCCGAAATCGCTGTATTTGTCGTGACGCACGGCGGCGGACAGTTCGAGGCTGTCGAGCACCGGCACGTTGATTTCTGCGTAGGCAGCTTTCACGCTGCGGTCGCCCTCGACACTGCCGTTCGGGTCGATGCCGAGGCTCTGGATGTCGCCGGCGAACGACTCGAAGTCCTGATGGAATTTCTCTTTGCGGTACTCGCCACCCAGCGCGAGACCGGACGGGCCGGCGCCGAACCAGTCGCCAATCTCACGGCTGATACGCCCGTCGAAACCGGCCACGCGGCCGACCGCAGTGGAGTAGGCGCCGTGGTACATCGCTTCATCGATGTATTGCTGACCGGCCGTAGACTGCGGGCCGAACGGGTTGAGCAGACCGCTGGCCAGACCGTTGATCATCGCCTGATCGCTGACGTAACCGCTGGTGACGCTGGAGACGATTTTGTTCTGGTTGTACGAGGCGCCGACGTTGTAATCCCAACCGCCGACCAGACCATCGAAGCTCAGCAAGAAGCGCTGACTGGTGTTCTGGTCTTTCGACTCACGGGGCCCGGCAGCGGTTTCGCGCCAGTTCACATCAACCGGTTGCGTCGGGTCGAGGGCGAATCCGCTCGGGCCGGGTGTAATGCCGTTGCCGGGGTAGTAGGGCGACGACGAATCGAGGCTCAAACCGGTCAGTGGCGCTGGGCCGACAGCGGTGGCGTTGTTGTTGCGCGACCAGAAGTATTCGAGGTTGACGTTGTGATCGTCGGCGAGTTTGCCGGTGGTCTTGCCGAAGAACGACGTCTTCTCGGTTTGCGGCACCAGGTCGATGTATTCGCGGGTACTGAAGCGGCACAAACCGTCGCGCGCCACCAGGTTCGGCCCGTTGCAATTGCTGTTGGCCAGTGGATTGGTGGCGTTGCCGTTCTGGCTATAGTTGCCGGGGAACGCGGTGCCGGAGGTCTGATCGAGGCCACGCCCGGGATCGTAGTCGCGGGCGAAGGAGCGGTCGTTGGCGTCGAGGTTCTGCTGCTTGTTGTAGTTGAACACGCCAAGGACGTTGAAGCGGTCCTGCTCCAGATCGCCGTAGCCCCAGCTGGCGCTCATGTCTTTGGTTGCACCGCCGCCGCTGTGGGTCGGGGTTTCGCCGCCAAGGGTGAGTTGGCCATCGGTCATGGATTTTTTGGTGATGAAGTTGATCACGCCGCCGATGGCATCGGTGCCGTACAGGGCCGAAGCGCCGTCGCGCAGCACTTCCACACGCTCGATGGCGGCAAACGGGATCATGTTCAGATCCACCGCGCCACCGGCCGAGTTGGTCCCCGACAAGGCGTTGTTGGCCAGGCGTCGACCGTTGAGCAGCACCAGCGTCTTGTTCGCGCCGATGCCGCGCATGTCGGCGAACGAGGCGCCACCGGTGGCCGCACCGACCGAGCCGGCGCTGTTGTTGATCGACTGGCTGCCGGTGATCCGCTGCACCAGTTCGGCGGTGGTGGTCACGCCCTGTTTGCGCAGCTCGTCAGCCTTGAGAATGGTGATCGGCACCGCCGTTTCCGCATCGACCCGGCGAATCGCCGAACCGGTCACTTCCACCCGTTGCAGTTGCGTGGTCGGCGCAACCACCGCCGCCGCTGCGGGGACGGCCGCATTGTCGTCCTCCGCGGCCTGCACAGTCCCGGCGCCCATCCCCATGGCCACCAGATACAACGGAACAAAACGGTGACGAGAAATCGTCGCCACCAAAGGTTTCAGCGTAAAGCGTGGAGTGTTCATCAGCATGGTTGTTTCCGACTTTGTTAGACGTTATCGAAATGGCCTTGTGAGCCCTGATTGCGCAGGTCACGGTGGTGCCGCGCCGCGAAAAACCACTTTCTTCAAGCAAGCCGATCCCCTCCGAAGACGCGTAGCGTTTTTTCGGTCGGCCGAGTGCGACGGGATTTCTTCAGCGGTGCCGGGCGCGTATTTTCAACGCGCGCCCGGCACCGCACTCAGTGGGTGGTCATCACCGAAATCTTGCTGATGCCCGAGCGTTCGATGGACGCCATGGCCTTGGCGACCTGGCCATAATTCACCGAGGAATCGGCCTGTAGCTGAACGCGTACTTCGGCGTCCCTGGCCTTGACCTCTTTGAGGCTGGCCTCTAGCGATTCCGGCGCCAGTTCGGTCTTGGCGAGGTAGAACTTGCCGTCCTGATCGACGCTGACCACCACCGGGTCTTTCTTCTCGGCGGGGGCGACGGCGTCGGTTTTCGGCAGATTGACTTTGATCGCGTTGGTCATCAGCGGCGCGGTGACGATGAACACCACCAGCAGCACGAGCATCACGTCGACCAGTGGCGTGACATTCATTTCGCTGAGCACTTCATCGCTGTCTTGAGTGGAGAACGACATCAGCTGGCCTCCCGCACGGCGGCTGTGGTTTTGCTGGCAATGGCTTGGCGGCTGATGGAAAACGCACTGCGCGAGGCGAGGGCGTCAAAGTCGTGGGCGAAGTCGTCCATGTCCGCCGAGGCGAGTTTCAGACGACGCAGGAAGAAGTTGTAAATCAGCACCGCCGGTACCGCGACGGCGATGCCGACGCCAGTAGCGATCAGCGCGTGGCCGATGGGCCCGGCGACCGCTTCAAGGCTGGCCGAACCGGTTTCGCCGATGCTTTTCAGCGCTTCCATGATTCCCCACACGGTGCCGAACAGACCAATGAACGGCGCGGTGCTGCCAATACTGGCGAGGATCGCCTGGCCGTTTTCCAGCGAGCGGCGTTCCTTCTGGATCTGCTGGCGCAAGTTACGCTCCAGTCGATCCGAGCGGTTGATGGTGTGCGCCAGTTGTTGCGTGGTGCGCGGCGAATCTTCCACCAGCAGGGCTTCGAAACCGCTGCTGGCGATGCGCGCCAGCGAGCCCGGATACTGGCTGGCGTGTTCGGCGGCAGTGAGCAGATCCGGCGCGCCCCAGAAGGCTTTGCTGAACTGTTTGTTCTGCGCTTTCTGGCGCAGGTATTGCGCCGATTTGACCAGCAGGATCGCCCAACTGACCACGGAAAACAGCACCAGACCCCAGAGCACGCCGGGGACAATCATCGAAGACAAATCGTTCATGGTGATACCTCGCTTGCGTTATTCGGTTGTGCGTTGATTGAGCGTTCGGTTATTGCGGCAATTTGAAATCGATGGTCTGGGTGGCGAAGCCGTCAATCGGTGTGTCACCGCGTTTGGCCGGAATAAACTTCCAGTTCTTCACGGCGGCGACGGCGGCTTCATCCAGTTGCGGCTTGCCGCTGGATTTGGTCACGGTCACTGAACCTGCACGACCGTTGGCCAGCACTTGAATGCGCAGCACCACGCTGCCTTCCCAGTTGCGCCGCAACGCCAGCGACGGGTATTCCGGCGGCGGGTTGCCGAGGCTGGCGAGACCGGAAATCGCCGCCGATTCCTTGACCGGGCCCGGGGCCGCCGCGGGAGCCGGTGGTGCGCTCGGTGTCGCCGGTGCCGCTGGGGCTGCCGGTTGTGCCGGGGCGGGCGGGGCTTTCGGCGGCTCGGCTTTTTCACCGGTTTGGGTTTCTCGACCGGTTTTGGTTTTTCGATTGGCTTGGGCTTTTCCACCGGTTTTGGCGGCGGCTTGACCGCATCCTCGTCTTCCACCGGTTGTTCGGGTTCGGGCGGCGGTGGAGGCGGGGGCGGCGGCGGTGGTTCCGGCGTCGGCGGTGCCGGTGGCGTCGGACTGGTCAACTCGACGGTCATTTCCGGAATCTGCGGCGGCGTCGGCAACGGCTCGGTTTTACCCTGCTGGAGAAACCACCAGGCGCCGCCGTGTATCAGCGCCGACACGGCAACCAGCAAAACCATTTGCTGTTTATTCAAACCACCCGGTTGCGAGGTATTGGCTTTAAAGGCCGGCCTGCCCGAAGTTGGCGGGATCGGCGCGTCCCGTAACAACCCCGGCAGGGTTCTGTGCTTTACCGCATCGTTCATTAAAGCTCCCTCGGGTTGATGAAGGGCAATAAGGTGCCGTCCGAACATGTGGGTCATGTTCGAGTGGATGGGTGTAACTTTCTTTTGGGTGTGCAGAAGCCGATAGTTGAACTATCCGGTTAACAAGGCTTGTGCAACTTAATGGCTCAGCGCCATCGACTTCGTCGGTTCATTACCCATTCCCTGGTGTTGTTCTATAGGTAGGAGCTGCCGCAGGCTGCGATCTGTTGATTTTGTTTTAAATGATCAAGATCAGATCAAGGTCAACAGATCGCAGACTTCTCGAATTGTGTTTTGCAACCGCTGTGCCAAATGTTGCTGGAATGTAGGTGGGTTATTTCATTGATGTTACCCATGTCGCATTTATATAAGTTTCGTTGGCTGGCCTGTTTATCTTCGGCGCATACAATCCCGTCGCCGCGTACGCAGCGGCTTTTTTCAGGGCGAGTCTGGCCGTGCCCTCTATCTCGCGGATTGGCGAGGCAGAGCGGCAATTCTCGTGTCAGTCGGGGCACTTGCTGGTGCGCGGCGGACTGATTTGGTGCGGGTCAATGTTTTAGCGGGTCACAGCGGCTGTTCCTTGTTCTTGTTTAAATGAAATCAATGCCTGAATCTTTGTTTAGTTACAGTCGTTGGTGCAGTTTTGGTGCAAATATAAAATAGCTGAAGTTATTGTCTGACAATCCAGCTGAAGACTGATTAGTGCATGGCTCGCGCAATGATATTCAGCGTTGTATTTAAAAAATAAATAAGACTGTGCGCTCGGTGAATAACTCATCGCCGAGCACAGTGGGGGTATTGGGTTAGGTAATACAGTAAACGCGCAGGTGGCCGGTGCTGTTCAGATGAACTCGGCTGTTGGCGTAAAGAGATGCAAAGGCAGTGATGCGGCAGAACGATTGAAGATTCACGCGGTGAACTCCTTGTTGCCAGCTCGGATACGCGAACTTTTGGTTCGGTATCGCACCTTACAAGAACGCGGATAGCGTTCGATGATTGCTCTTGGTGCGGGATGGGCACCGTAAGCGCTGTTTCGCGAGGGTTGAATTCGCAAGTGGCGAGTGCATGGGAAATTCGTGCCAAAACGGATACACAGCCAAGAAATTTCTACATCCGGACAGCAGCCATCTATTCTGTGGCGTGTGACTTTTGTGGTGAGGGGATTCAGCGAAACGTCGCAGGTCATCAATAGAGAAGGGGGAGTCATGTATCAGCTCTACGGACATCGCAATTCAGGCGCAGCCGCCATCGAAGCGGCGCTGGAGCTGTGCCAGATTGCCTACCGCTTTATCGATACCGAAGCCAGTGCCGAAGCTGCTGACGCATTGGCGCAACTCAATCCGCTGAAGCAGATCCCGACCCTGCAACTGCCCGATGGCAGTGCGCTGACCGAGAGCGCGGCCATTCTGATTCACCTGGGTCTGGCGTTTCCCAAGTCCGGCCTACTGCCAGACAATCCACTGGACCGCGACCAGGCCATTCGCGGTCTGGTCTACATCGTCAGCAATTGCTACGCGGCGATTGGCGTTATCGACTATCCAGAGCGCTGGTTGCTGATGCCTGACGAAGCGTCACGGCAGAACCTGATGGCCGGCGCCCGAGAGCGCTTGCACTGGAGCTGGGAGGTGTTTGCCGACCAATTTTCCGCCGAGTTGTACCTGGACGACGAAACGCCGGGGGCGCTGGACGTGCTGGCAGCCGTGGTGACGCGCTGGGCCGGCAGCCGCGAGCACTTGCGCCAGACGCGGCCGGGGTTTTATGCGTGGTTGCAAAGGATTGACCGGCACCCGGTGTTGGCTCCGGTGTTTGCCCGGCATTGGCCAGCCTGAACCCACCACACAACCAAATGCAGGAGTGAGCCCTGTGGCGAGGGGATTTAGCGAAGCGTCGCACCGCCCCGATGGGGCGCGAAGCACCCCCAAAGAAACAGGGCCTGCTGCGCAGTCCATCGGGGCGGTGCGACGCCTCGCTAAATCCCCTCGCCACAGTGTTTTGCGATTTATTCCCCGCGGATGTACTGCTCCAGCTGTTTGATCAGCTCGGCCTGTTCGGCAATCGCTTCCTTGACCAGGTCACCAATCGACAGCAAGCCGATCAACTTGCCGTTCTCCACCACCGGCAAGTGACGCAGGCGTTTGTCGGACATGATGCCCAGACAGGTGTCGACGGTCTGGTGGGTGTCCACGGTGATCACGTTCGCCACCATGATGTCGCGAACCGGCGTGCCCACCGATGAGCGGCCATGCAGCACCAGTTTGCGCGCGTAATCGCGTTCACTGATGATGCCTACCACTTTGTCGTCTTCTACCACCAGCAAGGCGCCGACGTTCTTCTCGGCCATCTTCATCAGTGCTTCGAGCACCATGTGATCAGGTTTGATCTGGTGCACTTCCTGATTTTTCTGATCTTTGAGCTTGAGCAGTTGGGCGACGGTCTTCATGGCGGTTACTCAGGTGTTGTCGTTGTTATCCAAGCATCGTAGACGCTGACGTACAGAGCAAGGTGGCAAAGCGGCAGATAACACGCAAAAAACGTCATTTCCAAACAAAATGCCCATCACTCGGTGAAAGATGAACCTATGGCAAGGGGATTTATCTGTGATGAGAGGATTTATCTGTGGTTAGGGGGTTTATCTGGGATGAGGGGATTTATCTGTGGTGAGGGGATTTATCTGGGATGAGGGGATTTATCTGTGGTGAGGGGATTTATCCCCGTTGGCCTGCGCAGCGGGCCCAAAAACAGACAACCGGGTTTTCCTGATACACCGTGTCGGATGGTTTTGGGGCTGCTTCGCAACCCAACGGGGATAAATCCCCTCGCCACAGATAAATCCCCTCATCCCAGAGAAATCCTCTCATCCAGATAAATCCCCTCATCCCAGAGAAATCCTCTCATCCAGATAAATCCCCTCATCCCAGAGAAATCCTCTCATCCAGATAAATCCCCTCATCCCAGAGAAATCCTCTCATCCAGATAAATCCCCTCATCCCAGAGAAATCCTCTCATCTAGATAAATCCCCTCATCCCAGAGAAATCCTCTCATCCAGATAAATCCCCTCATCCCAGAGAAATCCTCTCATCCAGATAAATCCCCTCATCCCAGAGAAATCCCTTCATCCCAGATAATCCCTCTCACCACAAAGTATTCCAAACTGAAAACGCGGGCGATGAAGGGGCAGCGTAGAATGCGCACCAGATTCAGTTTCCCGAGGTTGCAGTGGTGGATTTACCGCAGGGCTTCGTCCTGACCCGGCATTGGCGCGATACGCCGGTCGGCACCGAAGTCGAGTTCTGGCTGGCGACTGACGCCGGGCCGCGCCGTGTGCGCTTGCCGCATCAGCCGTCGGTGGCGTTTATCCCCGCCGAGCAGCGCGCAGCGGCTGAACGCCTGCTGCACGATGAAAAGAACGTCGAACTGCGCCCGTTGGCCCTGCAGGATTTCGAGCATCGCCCGGTGCTCGGCTTGTATTGCCAGCAACATGGTCAGTTGATGCGCCTGGAAACAGCGCTCAATCGCGCGGGTGTCGACGTCTACGAAGCCGATGTGCGCCCGCCTGAGCGCTATCTGATGGAGCGTTTCATCACCGCCCCGGTGTTTTTTAGCGGCACGCCCGATGCCGACGGGGTTTTGCTCAACGCACACCTCAAACCCGCCCCGGCTTACCGACCGAACCTGCGGCTGGTCTCGCTCGACATCGAAACCACCGAAACCGGTGAGTTGTATTCCATCGCCCTGGAAGGCTGCGGCGAGCGTCAGGTGTACATGCTTGGCACCGCGAACGGTGATGCCAGCATCGTCGATTTCGATCTCGAATATTGCGACTCGCGCACGCTCATCCTGAAGAAACTCAACGACTGGTTCGCCCGGCACGACCCCGACGCGATCATCGGTTGGAACGTCGTGCAGTTCGACCTGCGCATCCTCCACGAACATGCCCGGCGTCTCGGTGTGCCGCTGAAGATCGGCCGTGGCGGTGAAGAGATGCAATGGCGTGAGCACGGCAGCCGCAATCACTATTTCGCCTCGGCAGCGGGGCGGCTGATCATCGATGGCATTGAATCGCTGCGCTCGGCGACCTGGAGTTTTCCCTCGTTCAGCCTGGAAAACGTCGCCCAGACGCTGCTGGGCGAGGGCAAAGCCATCAACACGCCGTATCAGCGCATGGACGAAATCAATCGGATGTTCGCCGAGGACAAACCGGCGCTGGCCAAGTACAACCTCAAGGACTGCGAACTGGTCACGCGGATCTTCGCCAAGACCGAACTGCTGACGTTCCTGCTGGAGCGCGCCAGCGTCACCGGCCTGCCGGCGGATCGCAGCGGTGGCTCGGTGGCGGCGTTCACCCACCTGTACATGCCGTTGATGCACCGCCAGGGTTTTGTCGCGCCGAACCTGGGGACTAATCCGCCGCAGGCCAGCCCCGGCGGCTTCGTCATGGACTCGCGCCCGGGGCTCTACGAGTCGGTGCTGGTGCTCGACTACAAAAGCCTTTATCCGTCGATCATTCGCACCTTTCTGATCGACCCGGTGGGGCTGATCGAAGGCTTGCAGCACCCGGACGACACCGACTCGGTGCCGGGCTTCCGTGGCGCGCGGTTCTCGCGCACGCGGCATTGCCTGCCGTCGATCGTCTCCCGGGTGGCTGAAGGTCGCGAGACCGCCAAGCGCGAGCACAACGCGCCATTGTCCCAAGCGCTGAAAATCATCATGAACGCCTTCTACGGCGTGCTCGGTTCCAGCGGCTGCCGGTTCTTCGATACGCGATTGGCCTCCTCGATCACTTTGCGCGGCCACGAAATCATGTTGCGCACGCGCAAGCTGATCGAAGAGCAGGGGCACGCGGTGATCTACGGCGACACCGATTCAACCTTCGTTTGGCTGCGTCGTCCCCACGGCCAGGCAGAAGCCGCAGAGATTGGCCATGCACTGGTCAAGCACGTCAACGATTGGTGGCGCGAGCATGTACGGGACGAGTTCGGCCTGGAAAGTGTCCTGGAATTGCAGTTCGAAACGCACTACAAACGCTTTCTGATGCCGACCATTCGGGGCGCGGAGGAGGGCAGCAAGAAGCGCTATGCCGGGCTGGTGAGCCGCGCCGATGGGACGGAAGAAATGGTCTACAAAGGCCTGGAAACCGTACGTACCGACTGGTCGCTGTTGGCCCGGCAGTTTCAGCAGGAACTCTACGAGCGGATTTTCCAGCGCAAGCCGTATCAGGATTACGTGCGCGATTATGTGCGCAAGACGTTGGCCGGCGAGTTCGATGATCGACTGATCTATCGCAAGCGCCTGCGCCGCACTCTCGACGATTACGAACGCAATGTGCCGCCCCATGTGCGCGCGGCACGGCTGGCCGACGAATACAACGTGCAGCACGGCCGTCCACGGCAATACCAGAACGGCGGCTGGATCAGCTACGTCATTACCCTGGCTGGCCCGGAGCCGCTGGAAGTGCGCCGCGCGGCCATCGACTACGACCACTACATCACCCGGCAACTGCAACCGATTGCAGACGCGATTCTGCCGTTTGTCGATGACGACTTCTCAACCCTGATCGGCGGGCAACTGGGCCTGTTTTGAGTCAAGCAACTGCAATGTCCACTCATCAAGAATGCCGTGGAAGTAACGTTCCAGTGCCTGATGGAAGAGGCTGTCTTCAGCGGCAAACTGAGCGAACAGCGTCATTGACGAGTGGAATTTCAGGTCATCCGGGTGACCAAAGATTTCTGCAATCGAACGTTGCTGCACGTTCAGCACCAACTGCGTGCACGTGCGCAGCCGCGCGCCAAGCAACTCATGCGCCAGATAGGCCTGGGCTTCCTCGGCCGCGCCGATCGCATAGCGCCGGGACATTTCACTGCCGCCCAGCCCGGCGAACTGCGGGAACACGAACCACATCCAGTGGCTGCGTTTGCGGCCGTCGTCGAGTTCGCGTTGCACGCGCTCGAACACCGGATCCTGGGCCTGAACAAAACGTTGCAGGTTGAACGGGTCGTACTGATCCGTGCTTCTCATCGCGAAGCCCTCGCCAGTCGGCAGCGGCTCAGACCATGGCCAGCCGCTGCTTGCGTTGTGGCGCTTGAAACGCCTGGTCCAGCGCCGCCAGATCCCCGGCTTCCAGTTGCAGCTGCGCCGCTTGTGCATTGAGTTGCACGTGTTCCGGTCGCACAGCCTTGGGAATCGCAATCACACCATCCTGACGCAGAATCCACGCCAGCGAAACCTGCGCGGGGGTTACGCCGTGACGAGTGGCAATCTGGTTCAGCAGCGGTTCAGCCAGCATCGCGCCGCCCTGACCGATCGGACAGTAGGCCATCAGCGGCATACGCTGCTGTTGGCACCATGGCAACAGATCGAATTCGATGCCGCGCTCTTCGAGGTTGTAGAGCACCTGATTGGTGGCGCACGCCGGATTGGCCAGTTCCTGCAGGTCATCGACATCAAAATTCGACACGCCCCAGCGGCCGATCTTGCCATCCTCGCGCAGGCGTTCGAAGGCCTCGACGGTTTCCTCCAGCGGATACTGGCCGCGCCAATGCAACAGATAGAGATCAATGTAATCGGTGTCGAGCCGACGCAGGCTACGCTCGCAGGCTTGCGCGATGCCCCTGCGACTGGCGTTGTGCGGATAGACCTTGCTGACCAGAAACACCTGATCGCGCAGGCCGGTAATGGCTTCGCCGACCACTGTCTCGGCACCGCCCTCGGCGTACATTTCGGCGCTGTCGATCAGGGTCATGCCCAGCTCGATCCCCGTGCGCAGGGCTGCGACTTCACGCTTGTGGGCGGAGCGGTCTTCACCCATGCGCCAGGTGCCCTGGCCAATCACCGGCACCTGCACGCCGGCCAATTCGAGGGTACGCATGCAAACCTCCTAGCTGAAAATGTCGATACCTTTAGTGGGCAGCAGGATAGCCCAGGGGTTCAAAAAGCAAAAAGATCGCAGCCTGCGGCAGCTCCTGCTTCAGGTTCGGATTTCCCCCTGTAGGAGCTGCCGCAGGCTGCGATCTTTTGATCTTCAGCTTTTATTTGGCGGAGAACTTCAACACCACGCTGTGCGTGTAATCCTGCCCTGGATCCAGTCGAGTACTCGGGAAGTTCGGCTGATTCGGCGAGTCCGGATAGTGCTGCGTCTCAAGGGTAAACGCGCCCCAATGCGGATACACCTTGCCACCCTTGCCCTTGACCGTGCCATCGAGGAAGTTGCTGGTGTAGAACTGCACGCCGGGTTCCGTGGTGAACAACTGCAGCACACGACCGGACTGCGGATCACTCACCTCAGTAGCAACTTTGCCGATGTCGCCCTTGGTATCCAGCGCCCAGTTGAAATCGAAACCACCCTGTTTCGGCTCAGCGAATTTCAGCTGCGGATGATCAGCCTTGATGTGCGTGCCGATCGCGGTCGGTTTGCTGAAGTCCATCGGTGTGCCGGCCACTGGCGCCAGTTCACCGGTCGGGATCAGCTTGGCCGTCACCGGCGTGTAGTGGCTGGCGTGCAGGGTGGCGACCTGTTTGAGAATGTCGCCATTGCCGGCGCCGGCGAGGTTGAAGTAACTGTGGTTGGTCAGGTTGAGCACGGTCGGTTTGTCGGTGCTGGCTTTGTAGTCGATGCGCAGTTCGTTGTTGTCGGTGAGGCGATAGGTCACTTCGGTGGTGAGGTTGCCGGGGAAGCCCATTTCACCATCCGCCGACAGATAGGTCAGGGTCACGCCGACCGAATCCTTGTCCTTGGTTTCCTGCGCTTTCCAGACTTTCTTGTCGAAGCCCAGTGTGCCGCCGTGCAGCGCATTGGTCTTGTCATTCTGCGGCACTTGATAGCGCTTGCCGTCGAGTTCAAAGGCACCTTCGGCCAGGCGATTGCCGAAACGGCCGATGGTCGCGCCGAAGTACGCGGTGCCTTTCTGATAGCCCTGCACATCATCGAAACCGAGCACGACGTCATCGAACTTGCCGTGCTTGTCGGCGACTTTCAGCGATTGCAGGGTCGCGCCGTAGGTGATGACGGTGGCTTGCATGCCGTGGCTGTTGCGCAGGATGTATTGCTCGACGGGCGTGCCGTCATTGGTTTTGCCGAAGGCTTTGTGTTCGGCGCTGAGGCCCGCCGCGTTGGCGGAAAGGGTGGCGATCATCAGAGAGAGTCCGAGGCCGGAGAGCAGGTGACGGGATTGAAGCATGGTTGACCTTCCTTTTTGTTGTTGTTTTCAACTCCCCGTGTAGGAGCTGCCGAAGGCTGCGATCTTTTGACCTGGCCGTTTAAAAACAAGATCAAGAGATCGCAGCCTTCGGCAGCTCCTACATGGGTGGTAATAGTCATGCTATTTGTGGTGTGAGTAAAAATTTATAGCGGATTGGAGGTTTATTGCAAAGATAAAGTCGGACTAAATGATCGGGCTCGTCACGCCGAAGGTCGGGAAGCGGCGTCAGCACTGCACTTTTCTGAATTCAGCGGCTCTATCCATGGCCAGGATGCGGTGACTCCCGCCGCACAGGAATGTGCCCGTTCGAGAATTCATGCCGAGAGTTTTTCATCTGATCGCCCGTTCAGTTCGCCGCCCATGCCTGTTGCTGGCCTGTTTGTCGTCGCTGTTGATCAGCGGTTGCACGCATCAGGACGGCAACGGCTTCATCAACCAGATTCGTGAAGGTCAGCCTCAGGAGTTCCTGCAGACCAGTGTCGACCGCATGGCCACCCTGGCAATGCGCGACAACCTCAACAGTCTTTATCGATTGATGGGCAAGCTGTACTTGCGTAACCCGGACGAGTTGCGCAAATCCGGGTTTCTCAACATCAACACGGCGGTGAAACAGGTACGCCTGGCGATCGAGCAACAACAGCCACTGCCGGTGCTCGGCGGGCGCAAGGATCTGGAGGCGCTCAGCTACGCGATGAGCCCGGAATTTCTCGGTGATCGCGTCGGTGCGTTCATCTATGCCATCGGCAGCATGCTGGTGACTGCCCATGGCAACCGGGTCGAGTTCTACATGACCGATGCGATCAACCCGACCTTCGTCCACAACGCCGCGCGCAACATCGAAAAAGCCACGTGGATTTTGTCTCAGCGACAGAACAAGGAAGGCCAGCCGCTGCTGTTCTCCAATGAAATTTCGGAGGAGGGCAGCAACCTGAGTTTTGCCACCGAGTTCGGCAAAATCGTCGCGCGCCTGGATCTGCTCACGCAAATGCTCGATGAGCGTTACCGGCGGATCGGCCTTAACTACGCGCAGAGTCTGCTGTTCCTGAATTTTTTGCCGGTGCAGTGAGTTCGCGGGGGTGGTGATGACGGTCAACGCACCACGAGAGTTTGTGGTGCGCAGAGATCCAGTGTGGGAGCGAGCCTGCTCGCGAAAGCGGTCTTTCAGGCGCTGAAGTATTGACTGATCCAGCGCATTCGCGAGCAGGCTCGCTCCCACATTGATCAAATAGCCAATGCGGTTTTTGTATACAATCCGTCACCGCTATTGATCAAAATGGAGCAGCCCCCGTCATGACCGACCCCGCAAGCGCCGATTTCAACTGCGTCGACCGCACCGCCCGTGCGGACAAACTGCCCTATGCCGCGTTGCTGGCGTTCGCCATGACCGGTTTTATCGCCATCCTCACCGAAACCCTGCCGGCCGGGCTGCTGCCGCAAATCGGCGCGGGCCTCAATGTCAGCGAGGTGCTCGCCGGGCAATTGGTGACGCTTTACGCGCTGGGCTCGATTGTCGCGGCGATTCCGCTGACCGTCGCCACGCGCGGCTGGCCACGACGGCGGGTATTGTTGATGACGGTGGGCGGGTTTCTGGTCTTCAACACCGTCACCACGTTTTCCAGCCATTACGGTTTGACCCTGGCCTCGCGCTTCCTGGCCGGGATGGCGGCGGGGCTGTCGTGGGGGATCATGGCCGGTTACGCGCGCGGGATCGTGCCGGTGCATCAACAGGGGCGGGCGCTGGCGATCGCCATGCTCGGCACCCCGGTAGCGCTGTCGTTGGGCACACCGGCGGGGACTTGGCTGGGCAATCTGATCGGCTGGCGTGCGTCCTTCGGGATCATGTCGGCGCTGGCTCTGGTGCTGGCAGCGTGGATCGTCATTGCAGTGCCGGATCGACCGGGACAGGCCAGTGACGAGCGTCTGCCATTGCTCGAATCGTTGCGCCTGCCGGGCGTACGGCCGGTGTTGTTCGTGGTGCTGACGTGGATGCTCGGGCACAACATTCTTTACACCTACATCTCACCTTTTCTGATGCAGGCCGGTCTCGCGGACCGGGTCGATCTGGTGTTGCTGGTGTTTGGCCTGTGTTCGCTGGTGGGGATCTGGATCATCGGCTTGTTGGTGGATCGCTGGTTGCGCTGGCTGACACTGATCAGCCTTGCGGTGTTTGCACTGACGGCACTGGTGTTGGCGCTGATCACGCCTTCACCGTTGCTCATTTATGCCTGCATGGCGGTGTGGGGCTTGTCTTTTGGCGGCTCGGCAACCTTGCTGCTGACCTCGGCGGCGGACTCGGCCGGTGAGCATGTCGACGTGGTGCAGGCGATGCTCACCACCTCGTGGAACGTAGCGATTGCCGGCGGTGGTTTGTTCGGCGGCTTGCTGCTTGATCGGGCGGGGGCAATGTCGTTTCCGTGGGCGCTGCTGATTCTGTCCCTCATCGCTTTGGCGACGGTGTGGATCAACAAAACCCACAGCTTCAAACCCGGACGGCGCCAGCACTAATCTGCGGCTCATCAAATCCCCCCTGTAGGAGTGAGCCTGCTCGCGATAGCGTTGGGTCAGTCACTGAATCGGTCACTGATAAACCGCTATCGCGAGCAGGCTCACTCCTACAATAGAGCGATTGTGATTGCGATATGGCATAACGATAGACCGTATCGATATATGTAGTTATAAGAAAAATCGCTATGCTGCGGGCCAGATTTTTCCTGTCGTTTTTCTGGACGTCTTAATGGAATTGGCAAATTTCGGCCTGGTGATTGCCGGGCTGGTGGTAGGTTTTATCGTCGGCATGACCGGTGTCGGCGGTGGTTCGTTGATGACGCCGATCCTGCTGTGGTTCGGTATCAACCCGGCGACAGCCGTAGGCACCGACCTGCTGTACGCCGCCATTACCAAATCCAGTGGCGTGCTGGTTCACCGCAAGAACAAGAACATCGACTGGGCGATCACCGGTTGGCTGACCCTCGGCAGCGTGCCGGCGGTCGTGATGACCCTGTGGTTCCTCAGCACCCTGCACACCGCGCCGGATGCGATGAATGCCATCATCAAACAGGCGCTGGGCTTCGTGCTGTTCGCCACGGCGCTGGCGATCTTCTTCAAAAAACGCTTGCTCGAATTCGCCCATAAACGCGCCGGCGGCAACTACAACCCGAGCGGTTCACGGCTGAATGTGATGACCGTGATCACCGGTCTGATCCTCGGCACCATGGTGGCTCTGACCTCGATCGGTGCCGGCGCCCTCGGTACTGTTGCACTGTTCATCCTCTATCCGCTGCTGCCGACCCGTCGTCTGGTCGGCACCGAAATCGCCCACGCCGTGCCGCTGACTCTGGTTGCGGGTCTGGGCCATGCGAGCATGGGCAACATGGATTGGGGTGTGCTGGGCTTCCTGCTGGTCGGTTCGCTGCCGGGTATCTGGCTCGGCAGCCATCTGACCGGACGCATTTCCGATGAAGTGCTGCGCCCGTGCCTGGCGACGATGCTGGTGCTGATCGGCTACAAACTGGCGTTCTGATCAAGCCATGAGTGAAACCACTTTGCATTGCGACGGCCGCATCGCCATTACCGTTGAACCACGCGAAATGCGCATGAGCCATTGGCTGTATGCGCCGCTTGTGGTTGATCAGCAGCGTCAGCAGGTGTTGCTGGACTTGAGTGAGAGTCTTTGGGATCTGATCGGTACTGCCGACGAGACGGCCAATAGCCTCGAACTGCTGCTGCGCAAATATCCGGGTGATCGGCCGTCGGTGATGCTGAGTGTTGATCTCGACAGCGGCGAACTCAAGCTGGGCGAGCAGCGAATCGAACCTTCGCAGCTGCTCTCAGCCCTCGATTCAACCCTGAACTGAGCCGGCGCCCCCTGTGGTGAGGGGACCGCCTTATGACGGCGACCGTGTGGTGTACTTCATCACCGTTACCGGCAAATCTTCGTACACGACATCCTCAATGACCTCCCAGCCCAGCCGCGCATACAACGACTGCGCCGCGTCGGTGTACAGATACAACTGCGGCACACCCAGCGCTGCAGCTTCTTCGACTATGCGCTTGACCAGTTGCGACGCGACCCCGCGGCCGCGCTGTTCAGTCTTCACATACACCCCGGCCAGCCACGGCGTCAGCTCGGGACGGGTTTTCATGTCGCTGTCGATCAGCAGGGCGCCTCCGAGCAACGTACCTTTTTCAATCGCCACCACCACGCTCGGAATCGCGCCCTTGCCACAGGCCGCGCGCATGCGTTCGGTACGCGCCTCAAGGGTGTCGCCCGGACGAAACTCACCCCATTCCTTGAAGTTGAGTTCGGCCAGTTCTTCAATCAATTCGGGGTGATCGCACAGGTATTCAATCTGCATGGGGGGGAACTCCATTCCGTCGAAAGAACAGCCACCCTAATGCGGTCATAAAAGGTAATCAAATCCGCGTTGTGATCGCGCTGGATATGTTGCGCAATGTCGCGCCTGACCTAAGCTTCTGACAAGGCGACAGATATTTGCCGGGTCAGCCCGGAACAATCGCCACGATGCGCAATCATTAGAGCGTGGATATCAAAAGGAGATGCGCATGCTCATCAGGTCACTGACCCTGACACTCTTGCTGGCGATTGCCGGCCCCTTGTTCGCCGCTGACAACGATTCGCCCATCGCCGGGGATATGGGCCGCGCCCGACCGCTGATCGTGATCGCACAAAGCACCGTCGACCCCGTGTGGGTCAGCCTGAAAAAGTCGCTGGAGGATCCAGCCAACAAGAAGGGTGTCGCCGACCGTAACATCAAGGTCTACACCATCCTCAACATGTCCGGCCAACTCGACGGCAAGGACATGGGCCAGCAAGACACCATGGCGCTGCTGCGCTCGCTGAAACTCGGCGCCGGGGCTTATCCGAAAGTATTCCTGGTGGGCAAGGACGGCGAGACCAAACTCTCGGCATCGGGTGATGAGGCGAAAGCGCTCGACCTGAAGAAAATCTTCGACACCATCGACGCCATGCCAATGGCCGAGAAGGAAGCCGCCGCCGCTGCCCAGGCACCGGTCGCTGCTGCGCCAGAACCGGCAAAAGGTACCAAAGGTGCCAAGCCAACCAAACCCGCCAAACCAAGCAAGCCGCCGGAAATGCCGGACGATTGAGCGCATGGCCTGAATCAAAAAAATGGGCGGCCTCAACAGGTCGCCCATTTTTTATTCTGAGTAGAGAATCCTGTGGTGAGGGGATTTATGTCATTCAGTGAGGGCGCTGAAGATTTCGATGTCATCGGCTGGCGGTTGCACGCGCAGCTTTAAACGCTGAAACGAAATGGGCGACCTCATGAGATCGCCCATTTTTTATTGTGAGTAGAGAACCTTGTGGTGAGGGGATTTATCCCCGTCGGGCTGCGAAGCGGCCCCGAATCCGAGCGACCGGGTTTGCCTGACCCACCGCATCGAATGGCTTTGGGGCCGCTTCGCAGCCCAGCGGGGATAAATCCCCTCGCCACAGGTTTTAGGTCATTCAATGAGGGCGTTGAAGATTTCGATGTCATCGGCTGGCGGTTGCACGCGCAGCTTTAAACGCTGAAACGAAATGGGCGACCTCAACAGGTCGCCCATTTTTATTGTGAGTAGAGAATCCTGTGGCGAGGGGATTTATCCCCGTTGGGCTGCGTAGCGGCCCCGAATCCGAGCGACCGGGTTTGCCTGGCCCACCGCATCGAATGGCTTTGGGGCCGCTTCGCAGCCCAGCGGGGATAAATCCCCTCGCCACAGGTTTTAGGTCATTCAGTGAGGGCGCTGAATATTTCGATGTCATCGGCTGGCGGTTGCACGCGCAGCTTTAAACGCTGGTCGCCCATTTTTTATTCTGAGTAGAGAACCTTGTGGTGAGGGGATTTATCCCCGTTGGGCTGCGAAGCGGCCCCGAATCCGAGCGCCCGGGTTTGCCTGACCCACCGCATCGAATGGCTTTGGGGCCGCTTCGCAGCCCAGCGGGGATAAATCCCCTCGCCACAGGTTTTAGGTCATTCAGTGAGGGCGCTGAAGGTTTCGATGTCATCGGCTGGCGGTTGCACGCGCAGCTTTAAACGCTGAAACGAAATGGGCGACCTCAACAGGTCGCCCATTTTTTATTGTGAGTAGAGAACCCTGTGGTGAGGGGATTTATCCCCGTTGGGCTGCGCAGCGGCCCCAAATCCGAGCGACCGGTTTTGCCTGACCAACCGCATCGAATGGCTTTGGGGCCGCTTCGCAGCCCAGCGGGGATAAATCCCCTCGCCACAGGTTTAGGTCATTCAGTGAGGGCGTTGAATATTTCGATGTCATCGGCTGGCGGTTGCACGCGCAGCTTTAAACGCTGAAACAAAATGGGCGACCTCAACAGGTCGCCCATTTTTTATTCTGAGTAGAGAACCCTGTTGTGAGGGGATTTATCCCCGTTGGGCTGCGCAGCGGCCCCAAATCCGAGCGCCCGGGTTTGCCTGACCCACCGCATCGCATCGAATGGCTTTGGGGCCGCTTCGCAGCCCAGCGGGGATAAATCCCCTCGCCACAGGTTTAGGTCATTCAGTGAGGGCGCTGAATATTTCGATGTCATCGGCTGGCGGTTGCACGCGCAGCTTTAAACGCTGAAACAAAATGGGCGACCTCAAGAGATCGCCCATTTTTTATTCTGAGTAGAGAACCCTGTGGTGAGGGGATTTATCCCCGTCGGGCTGCGCAGCGGCCCCAAATCCGAGCGACCGGGTTTGACTGACCCACCGCATCGAATGGCTTTGGGGCCGCTTCGCCGCCCAGCGGGGATAAATCCCCTCGCCACAGGTTTATGTCATTCAGTGAGGGCGCTGAATATTTCGATGTCATCGGCTGGCGGTTGCACGCGCAGCTTTAAACGCTGGTCGCCCATTTTTTATTGTGAGTAGAGAACCTTGTGGTGAGGGGATTTATCCCCGTTGGGTTGCGCAGCGGCCCCAAATCCGAGCGACGGGGTTTGCCTGTCCCACCGCATCGAATGGCTTTGGGGCCGCTTCGCAGCCCAGCGGGGATAAATCCCCTCGCCACAGGTTTTAGGTCATTCAGTCAGGGCGCTGAATATTTCGATGTCATCGGCTGGCGGTTGCACGTGCAGCTTTAAACGCTGAAACGAAATGGGCGACCTCATGAGATCGCCTATTTTTTATTGTGAGTAGAGAATCCCGTGGTGAGGGGATTTATCCCCGTTGGGCTGCGAAGCGGCCCCGAATCCGAGCGACCGGGTTTGCCTGACCCGCCGCATCGAATGGCTTTGGGGCCGCTTCGCCGCCCAGCGGGGATAAATCCCCTCGCCACAGGTTTATGTCATTCAGTGAGGGCGCTGAATATTTCGTGGGCAATTTTCACCCGTTGCGCATTCGGGTAATTCTTGTTCGCCAGAATCACGATGCCAACGTCCTTCGACGGCACAAACGCCACGTACGCGCCAAAGCCACCGGTTGCGCCAGTTTTGTTGTAGAACACATTGGCCGGTTCAGGCTGTGGCGGAGTCAGCCATTTGACCTTGTGCGCCTCAATCGCCATCGGTGTCGAGTTGCCGTTCTGCAGTTTTTCCAGGCTGATCGGGTAAGCATAGCTTTCCCAACCAAGGCCTTGGGTCATGTCGCCGACGGTGTAGTAACCGGTGTGGGTCGCGGCGATGGCTTGTTGCAGCGGCGCTTCAAGGCTGGCCGGTTTCAGGTTGGCCTGCACGTAACGCAGCAAGTCCACTGCGCTGGTCTTGATGCCATAGGCTTCGGAATCCAGTGCGCCCGGACTGACCCGAACGGGTTGGTCTTTCTTGTCATAGCCCTTGGCGTAGAGTTTCTCTTCGGCTGCGGGCACTTGAATGTAGGTGTGCTTGAGGCCAAGTTTCGGCAGCAGGGTTTGCGTCATCGCCTGATCAAACGGCTGGCCCAGACTTTTCGCCGTCAGGTAACCGAACAAACCCAGGCTCGGATTGGAATACAGGCGATGACTGCCCGCCGGATAATCAGGTTTCCACTGCTGGTAATAGCCGAGCATCTTGTCCGCTGAATCCGCGTCGGCGGGGAATTGCAGCGGCAAACCGCCCGCGCTGTAGGTGCCCAGTTGCAGCACGCTGATGTTGTCGAAAGCGCTGCCTTTCAATTCCGGCCAGAGTTTGCTGGCTTGGGTCGAGAGGTCCAGTTTGCCCGTGGCTTGAGCGTAACCGGCGAGGGTTGCGGTGAAGGTTTTGCTCACCGAACCGATTTCAAACAGGGTGTTTTCGCTGACCTTCTGCCCGGTGTCTTTGGCCGCGACGCCGTAATTAAAGTAATGCGGTTTACCGTTAATGGTCAGTGCAACGGCCAGGCCGGGAATATTCTGTTGTTGCATCACTGGCGTGACGGCCGCGTTGACCAGTGCTTGCAGTTGTTCGTCGGTTTGCGGTGCGGCCATGCAGGTGGCGGCGCCGAAGAGCAGGCCGAAAGCGCTGCAGGAAATGACTTTGCTCGGGTTGATGAATGACATGAGTGAACCACTCTCCATGAGTGTTGAGGGTGTTATCCCGCTAGACTGCGGGCAAATGCAACGTTGGGCGGCTGATCAGCGCCGACAATTTAGGCAGTCTGGCACTCATCGACAAACGATGAAATCTCGGATTAGCCATTAGAAAAATTTGGGACTGGGCATGATTCGACCTCAATTGCCGCTCAATGCGCTGCGCGCCTTCGAGGCCTCGGCGCGTCATCTGAGTTTCACCCGTGCGGCCGTGGAGCTGTGCGTGACTCAGGCTGCCGTCAGCCATCAAGTCAAAAGCCTTGAAGCGCAGCTCAACGTAACGCTGTTCAAACGCTTGCCCCGTGGGCTTATGCTGACCAGTGAAGGCGAAACCCTGTTGCCGGTGCTGAGCACCTCGTTCGATCACATCGCACAGATTCTGGAACGACTTGCCGGCGGGCACCCTCGCGAAATGTTGACCGTCGGCGCAGTCGGTACATTCGCTGTCGGTTGGCTGTTGCCGAGGCTGGCCGATTTCAAGGCGAAACATCCGCTCATAGATTTACGGCTGTCGACCCACAACAATCGCGTGGATGTTGCGGCGGAAGGGCTGGATTACGCGATCCGTTTTGGCGCTGGGGCGTGGCATGGCATCGAAGCGACGCGACTGCTCGATGCGCCGCTGTCGGTGTTGTGTGTGCCGGAAATCGCTCGGCAATTGCACACGCCGGGGGATCTGTTACAGCAGACGTTGCTGCGTTCCTATCGCACGGATGAGTGGCCTGAATGGTTTCAGGCAGCGGGTCTGGCGACCCAGGCGGCGCCGCCGCAAAGCATTGTCTTCGACTCGTCGCTGGCAATGATGGAGGCAGCGTTGCAGGGCGGCGGGGTGGCGTTGGCGCCGCCGTTGATGTTCGCCCGGCAACTGGCGGCGGATGCGATTTGCCAGCCGTTTGCTGTCGAGATCACCACTGGCAGTTATTGGCTGACACGGTTGCAGTCGCGCCCGGAAACAGCGGCGATGCTTGCGTTCAAAAACTGGCTGCTGCAAATCTCTGGTTAATGCAAAACCCCTGTGGGAGCGAGCCTGCTCGCGAAAACGGTGTGTCAGTCGACAAAAATGTTGGCCGTCATACCGCATTCGCGAGCAGGCTCGCTCCCACAGGGGAAAGTGGTGGATTGGAGATCAGGTTCCGCGCACCAGACACGGCCGCTTGTTATCGAACTTCCACCCCGGAATCAGAAACTGCATGGCCACGCTGTCATCCCGCGCACCCAGGCCCATGCCTTTATAGAGTTCGTGCGCCTTGGCCACTTGATCCATGTCCAGCTCAACACCCAGCCCCGGTTTCTTCGGGACCTGCACGCAGCCGCCGATGATTTGCAGCGGTGCCTTGGTCAGGCGCTGGCCGTCCTGCCAGATCCAGTGGGTGTCGATGGCGGTGATGTCGCCCGGCGCTGCGGCAGCCACGTGAGTGAACATCGCCAAGGAAATATCGAAGTGATTATTGGAATGCGAACCCCAGGTCAGGCCCCACTCATGGCACATCTGCGCGACTCGAACCGAACCCTGCATCGTCCAGAAGTGCGGGTCGGCCAGTGGAATATCGACTGACTGCAACTGGATCGCGTGGCCCATTTCACGCCAGTCTGTGGCGATCATGTTGGTGGCGGTTTTCAGCCCGGTGGCGCGGCGGAACTCGGCCATCACTTCACGGCCGGAATAACCGTTTTCCGCACCGCACGGGTCTTCTGCGTAAGCCAGCACATGGTGCTGATCACGGCACAGACGAATCGCTTCCTTCAGTGACCATGCGCCATTCGGATCGAGGGTAATCCGCGCCTCCGGGAAGCGTTCGGCCAGCGCCGTCACCGCTTCGATTTCGGCATCGCCACTGAGCACACCGCCCTTGAGTTTGAAATCCTTGAAACCGTATTTCGCCTGCGCCGCTTCAGCCAGACGCACCACGGCTTCGGCAGTCATGGCTTTCTCATGGCGCAGGCGAAACCATTCATTGTCGGCGTCCGGCTCGCTGCGGTAGGCGAGGTCGGTTTCGCGCTGATCACCGACGTAAAACAGATAGCCGAGCATCTTCACTTCATCACGTTGCTGACCTTCACCGAGCAGCGCCGCGACCGGTACGTCGAGGTGCTGACCGAGCAGGTCGAGCAGGGCGGCTTCGAGACCAGTGACCGCGTGGATGGTGATGCGCAGGTCGAAGGTTTGCAGGCCACGGCCGCCGGCATCGCGCTCGGCAAAAGTCTGGCGCACTTGATTGAGGATTTTTTGATAGGTGCCGATCGGGCTGCCGATCACCAGGCTGCGTGCATCTTCCAGTGTCTGGCGAATGCGTTCGCCGCCGGGTATTTCGCCGACACCGGTGTGGCCCGCGTTGTCTTTGAGAATGACAATGTTGCGGGTAAAAAATGGCCCGTGAGCGCCGCTCAGATTGAGCAGCATGCCGTCGTGGCCGGCCACCGGGATGACTTGCATGTCGGTGATGATCGGGGCTTTGGCGCTGTCGTGTGCATTCATTGTTGTTGTCCTTGTGAGTCGTCTGCGAAAACGCCAGTCAGGCGTGTTTCGGCGCGGCGTCGGCCACGGCGATTTCAGCGGCGGGTTTGGGTGCGGTGCGTGCGAAGAAAACAATGATCGCGGCGATGATCGAGGTCGCGGCCAAGCCATAGAGGCCGCCCTGAATCGAGCCGGTGTGCTCTTCGAGCAGGCCGAACGTGGTCGGCGCGACGAAACCGCCGAGGTTGCCCACCGAGTTGATCAGCGCGATCACTGCGGCGGCGATTCGTGCATCCAGATACGCTTGGGGAATCGGCCAGAACAGCGACGAGGCGGATTTGAACCCCAGCGCCGCAAAGCAGATCGCGACGAAGGCGAAGATCGGCCCGCCGGTGGTGGACATGAACATCCCCGCTGCAGCTATCAACAACGCAGTGGCGACCCAGGCCTGTTGATGTTTCCATTTGGCGGAAAACGAGGCAAAGGCGTACATGCCGATGATCGACAACAGCCACGGAATCGAGTTGAAGAGCCCGACCTGAACGTCGCTCATTTCGCCCATCTTCTTGATGATGCTCGGCAGCCAGAACGTCGCGGCGTAGATCGTCAACTGGATGAAGAAGTAGATCAGGCAGAACAGAATGATCTGCCGATCCTTGAGCAGTTTGCCCATCGATGGACGGATGGGTGTGGCGGCTTCGCGGGCCTTCTGTTCATCGTCGATGGCTGTGACCAAGGCGTCCTGTTCGGCACGGGTCAGCCATTTCGCATCGTGGGGTTTGGCGTCGAGCCAGAACCAGACGAACACGCACAGGCACACTGAAAACATCCCCTCGATGAAGTACATCCATTGCCAGCCGTGCAGGCCCAGTCCGTTGATTTGCAGGAGCAGGCCGGACAACGGCCCGGAAATCAGCGAGGCCACGGCCGAACCGCTGAGGAAGATCGCGATCGCTTTGCCGCGTTCAACACCGGGCAGCCAACGGGTGAAGTAGTAGATCACGCCGGGAAAAAATCCGGCTTCGGCTACGCCGAGCAGAAAGCGCAAAACATAGAAGTGGGTTTCGTTCTGGATGAACGCCATGCCGGCGGCGACCAGACCCCAGGTGAGCATGATGCGGGTCAGCCAGATGCGTGCGCCGACTTTTTGCAAAAGCATGTTGGAGGGGACTTCGAACAACGCGTAACCGATAAAGAACAGGCCAGCGCCGAAGCCGTAAGCGGCGGCACCGATGCCCAGGTCGTGTTCCATGTGGGTGCGGACAAAACCGATGTTCACCCGGTCAATGTAATTGACGATGAACATGATCACGAAGAGCGGCAGGACGTGGCGTTTCACTTTCGAGATGGCGGACGCCAGCGTTGCATCAACGCCCTCGTTCATCCCGGAGACGGAGGTTTTCACTTGGTTTTCTCCCACTGATTATTTTTATGCGGGGCAGGGCTGGGTGTTGCGTGTTGATAGACATCATACAACTTGGATTTTTTGTCCTACAAGTGGCATTGATCGAATAAATTGCTCTGGCGCTTGATTCTCTTATGCCTTTTTGTTGTTTTTCCTAGGTTTCATTGGGTTTTGTCGGTGGTGACTTACTGGCGTTTTTTGAGGGTGCGCCTTTTGAATATTGGCAAAGTGCTGTCCTCAGAGGCGTTAAATTATTTGAATTTGAGTGTTGTCATACAAGTTGACTGGCTTTTCCACGCTAGAATCAATCCCGTCATTCCCCCGCGCGGTGCTACGATCCGCGAGCCCCGATCATCGGAACCGACCATGCAAGAAGACCTCGACGCCCCCGGCCGCAAACGTGCGCACAACCTCGCCCATGACCTGGTGGAAAAGCTTACCCAGAGCATCCTGCTCGGTCAGATGTCGCCCGGTGACAAGCTGCCGTCGGAAAACTCGATCGTTCAGGAACACGGCGTCAGCCGCACCGTTGTGCGCGAAGCGATTTCCAAATTGCAGGCTTCGGGACTGGTCGAGACGCGCCACGGTATCGGCACGTTCGTGATCGAGCGCGCGCCGGAGCAGGGGTTGCGGCTGAATGTCGACACGGCGCTGGGCGTGCGCAGCATTCTCGAGTTGCGCATGGGCCTGGAGACTCAGGCGGCAGCATTGGCAGCGCAACGGCGAACCGAGCAGCAACTGCTGCTGATGCGCCAGGCGCTGGATGACTATCAACGTCTGCTGGCCAATAACGACAGTTGCGTCGAGGCGGATCGACGCTTTCATCTGTTGATCGCCGAGGCCACCGGCAATATCTGTTTCAGCGAAATCATGCTGCACCTGGGCAGCGCGATGATTCCGCGTACGCGGGTCAATGCTGCCGAGCGTGGTGCGGCGGACCTGAGCAAGCTCGGGCAACTGGCCAATCTGGAACACGAGGCGATTCTGAACGCGATCAAGCGCCAGGACGCGGACGCGGCCCGTGCGGCCATGTGGCTGCACCTGACCAACAGCCGCGATCGCTTTTCCGCGCAGAGCTGATCGCCGTTGGTCTGTTCGATAGCACGCCGCACACAGGGCAGCTTCCAAGGTTTATGGCCCGGGTATTCCGGACCTCCTTGGTGAGGTGCGTCATGGCTAACGATTTGCTGTTTCAGGGTGGTGTTCTGCCGACCGATCCGACCCGGCCAATGCCCGGCACCGACGAGCCGACACTGGCGGATCACGATGCGCCGCCGGGTATGGCACCGGGGCGCGATCCGTTGAGCGATGCCGACCGGCCGGAAGACTGGAAGGATCCGCCAGCGGCCGATGACGTACCGCCAGCGGATGAGCCGACGCCATTGTCGGATGATCGGCGCTGATCGAAGTCTGGTCTGATTGATCTGCTGTCGTTCAGGGCCTCATCGCGAGCAGGCTCACACCTGCAATGTGCTGGGGTGTACACCAAATATGGGTACACCCAGACATTGCAGGCGTGAGCCTGCTGGCGATAGCTGCTTCAGGTTCAACACCCTCTCAGATCACACCCCAACTGCCCGAACCCCGCCAACCCGCCGCTCCAGATTCAACGCCAGCACACTGATCAACACCACCACCGACCCCGCCAACACCATCAACGTCGGTCGCTCGCCTAGCCCGACCGAAGCAATCGCCATCGCCGTCGGCGGTATCAGGTACAGCGTCATCGTCGCCCGACTCAAATCCACGTGCTTGAGCACAAATCCCCACGCCAGATACGCCAGCGCACTGGGGAATACCCCCAGCGCCAACACCGCCCATTGCACGCGCAGCGGCGCTTTCATCACCGTTTCGCTCAGCCCCGGCAGGTAAATCATCAGCATCAACGTCCCTGACCACACCGCGTAGCACGCCAGGCTGAAGCCGTCGTAACGCCGGGCATGATGTTTTTGCAAAGCGAAATAAACGCTCCACGACACCGCCGCCAGTAGGATCAGCAAGCCATGCGCGTCGATAGCGCCGAGGCCTGTGTCACCACTGACCACAATCACTACGCCGATGAAACCGAGCAACACGCAACCCCAGCGCCAGACACTGACCTGATCCTTGAACACGAAGCGCGCCAGCAGCGTGCTGAACAATGGACTCGATTGCGCCAGCACACTCGAAGCGCCGGCACTGACGCCTTGCTGGCCGATGTTCAACGCAACGTGATGCAGGCTGACAGCGAAGAATCCCAACGCAAACAGCAGTGGTACATCGCGCCACTGTGGCAAGCGAACACCTTTGAATGCCGCGATCACCGCCATCAGCAATGACGCCAGCAGAAACCGCAACAACGCCAGATGCCCGGGATCGTAGGCTTGCAGGCCGAGATGAATACCGGTCGGCGAATACGCCCAGCAGCCGACGACAAATGCCATGGCCAAAAGGATTTTCAGAGGAGTAGGGGGCGACATGATCGGGCACCGGAAGGTTTGGTGGGTCGAGTATCCGGTCGGCCAATCATTCGCCACAACTGACTTATACTGCGTTGAATGTTCACTCAGAGTGATGGATATGGAGCTGGCGCAAATCCGTATGTTCAAGACCGTGGCCGAACTTGGCAGCATTGCCCGTGCGGCAGAAAAGCTGTTCTGCGTGCCGTCGAACATCACCGCGCGCATCAAGGCGTTGGAGGCTGAGCTTGGCGTTGCGCTGTTTCTGCGCGAGGGGCGCGGGTTGCGCATCAGTCCTGCGGGGCAGACGTTTCTGGCCTATGCGGAAAAAATTCTCGCGCTGACCGCTGAAGCCAAACGCGCCGTCGATCCATCGGCGGAGCCGTCCGGCCCGCTGCGCATAGGCGCCATCGAATCCTCGGCGACCGGGCGATTACCGCGATTGTTGGCGAAGTTTCACAAGCGCTTTCCGCAGGTGGCGCTGGAACTCACCACCGGCACCTGGGGCCAGTTACTCGACGACACGCTCAGTCATCGACTCGACGGTGCGATTGTGGCAGTGGACGTCGAGCGCTCTCAGCTCAAACGCACGCCGATGTATCGCGAAGAGCTGCTGCTGATCGCCTCAACGTCGTTCGGGCCGGTGCGCGGCATCGATGATCTGCAAGGCAAAACCGTATTCATGTGGCCGCAGGGTTGTCCCTATCGGGCGGCGCTGGAGCAGTGGTTATTGCGTCAGGGCGAGGCACTGCCAATTGTCAGTCTTGCCAGTTACGGGGCGATTGTCGGTTGCGTCAGCGCCGGTGCCGGCGTGGCGTTGGTGCCCAAGGGTGTGTTTGATCAATATGCCAAAGGCGCCGGCTGCGTGGGCTATGAGTTCCCCGAGCTGACGGCCATCGACAACCTGTTTTACTGGCACGAAAATGCCGGGGTACACCCGGCACGCGAGGCGTTCGTGACGATGCTGCGCGAAGAGTTCACCTGACCCCGACACACCCCACGTAGGAGCTGCCGCAGGTGCTGCGGTCGACGGCAGGCGCCGACGCCGGAGCAGGTGTCGGGTGGGGCAGGGTCGTTATTGAGTGCCCACATCCCGCATCAACAAACCAAAGCGCAAATCCACCGCATCCGGGATCGGCAGATACACCGTATGCCCGTCCCCCGGCGCGACGTCGATGGCTTCGCCTTTGATGCTCTGCAATTCATGCAGATCAAAGTGAAAATTACCCTTGGGCGTCATCAATTCCAGATGATCGCCCAATGCAAACCGGTTCTTGACCTTGACCTCCGCCAGGCGATCGCGCCGTTCGCCGGTAAATTCGCCGACAAACTGTTGGCGCTCCGATACCGAACTGCCGTGCTGATAGTTCTGGTATTCATCATGCACATGTCGACGCAGAAAGCCCTCGGTGTAGCCGCGCTGGGCCAGTGATTCGAGATCGGTCATCAGGCTGCGATCAAACTCGCGTCCGGCCACCGCATCATCAATGGCCCGGCGATACACCTGCGTCGTGCGTGCGCAATAGAAGTGCGATTTGGTCCGGCCTTCGATCTTCAGCGAATGTACGCCCATGCGGGTCAGACGCTCGACATGCTGCACCGCGCGCAGGTCCTTGGCGTTCATGATGTAGGTGCCGTGCTCGTCTTCGAACGCGGGCATCAATTCGTCGGGGCGGTTGGCTTCCTGCAACAGGAACACCTGATCGGTTGGCGCGCCGAGGCCCAGCGTCGGCTCGGGCTGACAGGTCTGAACGATCTCGCCCAGTTGGTTTTCCGTGGCGGGCTGCGCCGCGTATTTCCAGCGACAGGCATTGGTGCAGGTGCCCTGGTTGGCGTCTCGCCTGTTCATGTAACCGGACAGCAGGCAGCGCCCGGAATAGGCCATGCACAACGCGCCATGGACGAAGACCTCCAGCTCCATGCCCGGCACTTGCTCGCGAATCTCGCCGATCTCTTCCAGCGACAACTCACGTGAGAGGATGATCCGGCTCAACCCCTGTTGCTGCCAGAACTCGACACTCGCCCAGTTCACCGTATTGGCCTGCACCGACAGATGGATCGGCATCTGCGCAAAATGTCGGCGTACCAGCATGATCAGGCCCGGATCGGACATGATCAGCGCGTCCGGTGCCATCTCGATCACCGGCGCCAGATCCTTGAGGAACGTCTTCAGCTTGGCGTTGTGCGGCGCGATGTTGACCACCACGTAGAAGCGCTTGCCCTGAGCCTGTGCTTCGCGAATGCCCAGCGCCAGATTGGCGTGATCGAACTCGTTGTTACGCACGCGCAAGCTGTAACGCGGCTGACCGGCATAGACGGCATCGGCACCGTAGGCGAAGGCGTAACGCATGTTTTTCAGGGTACCGGCGGGAGCCAGCAGTTCCGGGGCGGCGAGGCTAGAGTTCATGGCGGTGTCGGTCGCAAAAGCGCGGCAGGGTAAGCGAGCTGCGGCGAGGCTTTATTGATCTGGATCTATGCTCCATGAACAAAGATGGCACTCGCGCGGATGGCGGCTGACTAAGTTGGGCGGGCGTGCGTGGCGCCTGACTGACATGGATCGGACATGAACGAAAAAAGCCTTCAATTCAAATCCCTCACCGTGCTGCTGTTGCTGGTGACGGTAGCCTTTATCTGGATTCTGTTGCCGTTCTACGGCGCAGTGTTCTGGGCGGTAATCCTCGGCATCGTGTTTGCGCCGATGCAGCGCAGGTTGCAGGCGAAGTTCGGCTGGCAGCGCAACCTGACGTCGCTGTGTACGTTGAGCATTTGTCTGGTGATTGCAATTTTGCCGGTGATCATTCTCAGCGTGCTGTTGGTGCAGGAAGGGGCGACGGTCTACAAGAACATCGAAAGCGGCGAACTCGATATTGCGGCGTATCTGGCGCAGTTTAAACACAGCCTGCCGCCGTACTTTCAGCATTTGCTCGATCGTTTTGGTGTCGGTGAACTTAATGCGTTGCGTGAGAAAATCGTCAAGGCGGCGATGCAGGGCAGCCAGGTGTTGGCCAGTCAGGCCTTCAGTTTTGGACAGGGCACATTCGAATTCGTGGTGAGTTTTTTCATCATGTTGTACCTGCTGTTTTTCTTTCTGCGCGACGGTCCCGAACTGGCGCGCAAAATGCGCACGGCGGTGCCGCTGGAAGAAAACCACAAGCGTCGTCTGCAATTGAAGTTCAACCGGGTGGTGCGTGCGACAGTCAAAGGCAATCTGGTCGTTGCGGTCACGCAGGGTGCTTTGGGAGGGGCGATCTTCTGGTTTCTCGACATTCCCAGCGCGCTGCTCTGGGCGGTGCTGATGGCATTTCTGTCGCTGTTGCCGGCAGTGGGCGCGGGGATTGTCTGGGCGCCGGTCGCCATTTACTTCCTGCTCAGCGGGATGATCTGGCAAGGCGTGGTGTTGGGGTTGTTCGGGATCTTCGTGATCGGGCTGGTGGACAACGTGCTGCGCCCGATACTGGTGGGCAAGGACACGCGCATGCCCGATTACATGATTCTGATCTCGACCCTGGGTGGCCTGGCGGTGTTCGGCTTGAACGGTTTTGTGATCGGGCCGTTGATCGCCGCATTGTTCATGTCAAGCTGGGCGCTGTTCGTCGAAACCAAACCCAGGGTGCAACTGCCTTAAGCGTTGAATGCACCGTCGACGATCTTCTGAGACAGCGCCTGTGCCGCTGGCAGCGAAGTCAGCGGGCCGCTGATTGGCTCGCCGTCGCGCATCAGATACCAACAGGCCAGCAATCCCGAAGCTCTGAGCGAGGCGGGAACGGCGCTGCCGATAACGGACATGATTTGAACCTGAGCCATGACAAGTACCTCCATCAATCGATGGAGCTACCTTAAGGACTCGCCGGCTCTACGGAAAATCAACGTTTTCGATAGTGGTCATTGACGCCGTTGAGGGCTGGCTCAATCGACCACCTGGTCGAGCATGTGCATCACTTCGTGCTCATTGAGCAGACCTTTGTGCACCAGATTCTCCGCCAGCAGGGAGAGAAGCTTGGCGCAGCGATGGCCTTCGAGGTGCTTTAGCTCGGTCAGCGCGCTGTATACCTTGCTTGAGGTGCACAAACCGACGATGCGGTGCGGGTTTTGTGTAGGCATTGAGTCGTCCTTGTTGTTATCAACCTGTTGTTTACGGACGGATTCAGATTGCGGTTCCGTCATGACAAATAGATGACCGTTTAATGTTTTGCCGCCAACGGTCAAGGCCATCATGCCGACTTTAGCTGCACAAACTGTCCCGACAACGACCTTGGCGAGATTTTTTCAGACCTTGGCCGACCAACGGTCATAAAAAAGCCCCGCTATAAAAGCGGGGCTTGTTGTTCAGATTACCAGCGTGGGCCGCCGTAATAGTGTGGTCGACCATAGTAGCCACGCGGTGGGCCGTAATACACCGGGGCCGGTTGGACGTATACCGGTTGTTGCACATACACCGGCGCTGGCTGGTAGTAGACCGGTGGCGGCGGTTGTTGCACATAAACCGGTGGTGGTGCGGCATACACGGGCGCCTGTTGCACATAGACAGGGCGATCCTGGTTGATAAGCGCCGAACCGATAATGGCCGAGCCGACGATCGCGCCAAACACCGCAGGGCCTTGCCAATAGTTGCCGCCATGGGCTTCTGCTTGCCCTGCGACAGCGAATGCACCAATCAGCAGGGCCACGATAGGGAGTTTACGAATCATGATAAGTCCTCGGTTCTTCGACCCGGCGGCAGGGCCTGCACCAGGCCCACAGTTGTCGCGGGGATACTTCTATGACAGCGAAATTCTGAAATTCAGCACAGCCGCTGGGTAAATTTTGTGTAAGGTCTGTACCGGCTTCTTTACCGGGCCAATCGATGGCCGCCAAACCCTTGGTAGACAGGCCTCTATGATCGTTCAGAACCCGATGGCATGGCCAATCCCGTCCATCCGAAAGTGCGTTTGAAGGAGAAGTTTCATGCAGATGAACCCGAACAAAGACACTCAGCTGTGCATGTCCCTGTCAGGACGCCCAGGCAATTTCGGTCTGCGTTTTCATAACCATTTGTATGAGCAGTTGGGCCTGAATTTCTATTACAAGGCGTTCAGCAGCCAGGACCTGAGCGGTGCGGTCGGTGGTATTCGCGCCTTGGGCATTCGCGGTTGCGGCGTGTCCATGCCGTTCAAGGAAGCCTGCATTGCCTTGGTCGATGAGCTCGACGCGTCGGCAGCGGCGATCCAGTCGATCAACACCATCGTCAACACCCATGGTCATCTCAAGGCTTACAACACCGATTACATCGCCATCGCACAGTTGCTGGAAACCCATGCGGTGCCAAAGCAATCGACGTTCGCCCTGCGCGGCAGTGGCGGCATGGCCAAAGCGGTGGCCAGTGCCTTGCGTGACGGCGGCTATAGAAACGGCGTGATCATTGCGCGCAACGAGCGCGCGGGCCGGGCGTTGGCGGACTCTCTGGGCTATCGCTGGCAGGCAGAGCTGGGCGATGAGCGGCCACAAATGTTGATCAACGTCACACCGGTTGGCATGGACGGCGGGCCGGAGGCGGGGCAGCTGGCGTTTGAGCCTGAAGTGATCAAAGCCGCCGAGACGGTGTTTGATGTGGTGGCAATTCCGTCGGAGACGCCGTTGATCGTGCGCGGGCGTGCCGAGGGGAAAAAGGTCATTACCGGGCTTGAGGTCATCGCGATCCAGGCGCTGGAGCAGTTTGTGCTGTACACCGGCGTACGGCCGAGCGAGGCGCAGTTTGCAGCGGCGGTGGCGTTTGCCCGTAGCTGATGATGTGTTGAGTTGACTGGCCTCATCGCTGGCAAGCCAGCTCCCACAGGTACCGAGTGGGGGCAGGAGTCTTTGGGGCCGCCCGAAACTCTGTGGGAGCTGGCTTGCCAGCGATGAAATCACCTCGGTTGCACCTGCTGCCTATACTGCCCCACCAGCAAGCACAGACTTGCCCCTCCACAAAAAACGTGTCCGAGGTTCAGCATGCATCCGCCCATCCTCAATCTGCATCAGGTCGAACTCCAGCCACTGCCCGAAGCCCTGTCTCCCGAAGGCGAAACCGCCGCGCGTTATCAGCAACGTTCGGCTCGGATCGGCCAGCAGCTCGGTGCGCAAAAACTGGGTTACCGTTTATATGCGCTGCCGCCCGGCATGCGTGGCAGCCCGTTTCACAGTCATCGAGTCAATGAAGAAATGTTCTACGTGGTGGCTGGCGAGGGTGAAGTGCGTCTGGGTGCGGAGCGTTTTCCGATCCGCGCCGGTGATGTGATTGCCTGCCCGGCGGGCGGCCCGGAAATGGCGCATCAGATCATCAATACCAGCGCGGGCGAGCTGCGTTATCTGGCGGTCAGCACTCAGCAGCAACCGGACATTTGCGAATACCCGGATTCGAACAAGTACGCGGTGATGGATAACTTCAAAGTTGATGCTGAGGGCCATGCATCAGGTTTTGTCGCCGTCGCGCGGCAGGCGGATGGTGTCGATTACTGGGATGGCGAATAACGTGCGGGTCCCGGGGAGCTAGCCTGCTGGCGATGACATTGGCACATTCAGAGGATGTGTCGCTGACAGACCGCTATCGCTAGCAGGCTAGCTCCCACAGTGGGGGGTTGGATTATTCGAGGCGCGCCAAGCGCTCTTCCAGCGCTGCAATCCGCGCCTCAAGCTCTTCGATCCGCTCGACTGAAACGCCGCCGCTCGTGCGTTCGCCCGGATTTTGCCGCGCGGCCATGATCGCCTCGATGTCCGCGGGATCGCCCAGCGCGTGGGTGTAACGGTCTTCACGTTGCCCGGCCTGACGCGGAATCAGCACCGCCAACCCCCGCGCAATCAAACGCTCAAGCTGATGCACCACCTGCTCGGCATCTTCAAAGTCGTGCATGCGCCCACTGCGGGTCAGCAGTTCATTGATGGTTTGCGGGCCGCGCAAAAACAGCAATCCCGTCAGAATCACCTGCGCCGGTACCAGTTCCAGCGCTTTGTCGACCTTGTGCTCCCAACGATCGGCGCGACTGCCCATGACCAGCTTGGCGAAACCGCGGCCTTCCAGCGCTCGCAAGCTCTGGCCGACCTGACCCTGAGTCAGGTTCATCACCGGCTCGCGGCTGGTTTTCTGGTTACAGGCCGTCACCAGCGCATTGAGCGTCAGCGGATAGGTTTCCGGGCTGGTCGCCTGCTTCTCGATCAGCGAACCGAGAATGCGGATTTCCGTGGCGTTGAGCCGTGGCTCATCGAAGGTGGATTCTTGTTCGGTGGTCATCGCGCGTTCCCTTTGCAGTCGAAGGCGCTTAGCCTAATCCTTGCCAAACAAAAGGCAAGCCGTGTGGTCATCAAGCATGGCTATAATCGCCCCCACGTTCCACCCAGCCACTACACGAGACTGCCATGACCATTTCCCTGTACGCCGCATCCGTCCCGGTTTTTCAACAAATGCTCAACGCGCTGAGCGATGTCCTGAAAAAGGCTGAAGCCCACGCCACCGAGAAAAACATCGACCCGAACGCCTTCCTGCAAGCCCGCCTGTACCCGGACATGTTCCCGCTGGTGCGTCAGGTGCAGATCGCTGTCGACTTCGCCAAAGGCGTTTCCGCGCGTCTGGCTGAAATCGAATTGCCGAAATACGACGACACAGAAACCACCTTCGCTGACCTGCAAGCGTTGATCGCCAAGGTCTTGGCCTTCATCGGCGAGATCAAGCCAGAGCAAATCAATGGCAAGGAAGGCATCGAAATCGTTACTCGTCCGGGCACCCCGAAAGAGAAGCGCTTCAGCGGTCAGGCTTACCTGTTGACCTACGGTCTGCCGCAGTTCTTCTTCCACGTCACCACCACTTACGCGCTGCTGCGTCATAACGGTGTTGAAGTGGGCAAACGCGATTACATGGGCGCGTTCTAAAACTTCCGTGTCTAGTCCTGAAATAGGTTTACACCTATTTCGCTCTCAAAACGCCCGATGCACCGCATCGGGCGTTTTGCATTTCAACGATAGATGCGGTCGCTTGCTGTTGTAGATGTTTACTGACTCGTCGACCATTTGAACCGCCTCAGCCAGATCCTTGGGTCGGTGAAGCAGAAACTCTGTCTTCAAGATTCCGTTAACCCGCTCTGCCAAGGCGTTCTGATAACAGTCATACCCATCGGTCATCGAGCACAGGATTCCATGCTTGGCATGCAGCTTCTGGTAGAGGTCAGAGCAATATTGCGAGCCGCGATCCGAGTGATGCACCAGCGCCTGATCGGTTCTTCTGCCCCGTAAAGCCTTGTTCATCGCTTGAATGACTGATTCGGCGTGCAAGGTTTCATGCACGTGATGACCAACGATCTTGCGAGAGTAGGCATCTGTAACCAAGCTCACGTACGCAACGCTTTGCTCGGTGGGTAAATACGTTATGTCCGCGACCCAGACCTGTTCGGAACCAGTGGCGGTCACTTGATCGGGGCCAGGTTTCAACCGGTTGGGATGTCGGCGGAAGCGATGATGACTGTCAGTGGTCTTGTGATAGGCGCGCTTGCGTGGCACCAATTGGCGACTATCTCGCAGGATATCGAACAGCCGGTCGCGACCGACTGTGCGCGATAGCTCCGGCTCGGACTGCATAAGGCCATGCAACTTGCGAGTGCCCAGTCGAGGCATCTGAAGGCGTGTTTCCAAGACAAACCCCAGCACTTTTCGGGCATGGCTGACTTGCGCGTCATAAGCCCGGTTTCGCTTGTAGTACGCCTGCGGGGAAATACCCAGAAACTGGCAAGCCCTGCGAATACTCAGGCCTTGGATTTGCCCTTGGGTGAGGACTTGCCGGATCGCTTTTTTACGACAGAAACACCGTAATCATTCTTCAACACGTCAACAACCGCCTCGAAGAACTGGGCTTTCTGATTGGCAAGGGCGAGCTTTTCTTCAAGCTCCTTGATTCGCTGTTCAGGCGTCAGCGGCAAACTTTGTTCGTCCATCGGTCGGCTCCTCTGGGCGCGAATAGAGGCGCCCTGGCTCCAGTCCTGCCGCCCATGCTTGCGTAGCCACACCAACACAGTCGACCGACCCTGAATTCCATAGCGCCGTTGAGCCTCTTTATAACTCAACTCGCCTTTTTCAACCTGATCAACGACTGCCAATTTAAAGCCCAGCGTGTAATCACGCTGGCTGCGCCTTTTTCCCGTATCCATTGATTCCTCCTGAAGATAAGTCAGAAGGTGTAAACCTTATTCAGGACGAGACACCGGCAACAAAAAAGCCCGCCAAGGTTTGCGCCTTGGCGGGCTTTTTATTGCTTTTGTGCAGGAGCGAGACTGCTCGCGATCGCGGTGTGTCAGCCAGCGGGTACTTGTCTGACATTCCGCAATCGCGAGCAGGCTCACTCCTACAGGGTTACGCGGTGCGCTGAGCTTTCGCTTCTTCACCCAGGCAGGCCGCGGCGGTAAACAGCACGTCGGTGGAGGAGTTCAGCGCGGTTTCTGCCGAATCCTGCAACACACCAATGATGAAACCGACCGCCACCACCTGCATGGCAATCTCGCTCGGAATGCCGAACAGGCTGCATGCCAACGGGATCAGCAGCAGCGAGCCACCGGCCACACCGGAAGCGCCACAGGCGCAAATCGCTGCGACAACGCTGAGCAGGATTGCGGTCGGGATATCCACGGCAATGCCCAAAGTGTGCACGGCCGCCAGTGTCAGCACAGTAATGGTGATCGCCGCGCCAGCCATATTGATGGTTGCGCCCAGCGGGATCGATACCGAATAGGTGTCTTCATGCAGGCCCAGGCGCTTGCTCAATTCCAGGTTGACCGGAATGTTCGCCGCCGAACTGCGGGTGAAAAACGCGGTAATGCCGCTTTCACGCAGGCATTTCAGGGTCAGCGGATAGGGGTTGCGACGCAGCTTCCAGAACACGATCAACGGGTTCATCACCAGCGCCACGAACAGCATGCAGCCGAGCAACACGGCCAGCAGGTGCGCATAACCGATCAGCGCGCCGAAGCCGGAGGTCGCCAGCGTAGAGGCCACCAGACCGAAAATGCCCAGCGGTGCGAAGCGAATCACCAAACGGACGATCACGGTCACGCCGTTGGACAGATCACCCAGTACTTCGCGGGTGGTGTCGCCGGCATGGCGAATCGCGATGCCCATGCCGATTGCCCACGCCAGAATACCGATGAAGTTGGCGTTCATCAGTGCACTGACCGGGTTATCGACCACGCTCAGCAACAGGCTTTGCAGCACTTCACTAATGCCGCCGGGTGCGGTGACCGCGACGTTTTCGGTGGCCAGCACCAGATGAGACGGAAACGCCATGCTCGCGACCACGGCCACTGCCGCTGCGGCGAACGTGCCGAGCAGGTAGAGGAACAGAATCGGCCGGATGTGGGTTTCCTGACCGTGTTTGTGGTTGGCAATCGAGGCCATCACCAGCACGAACACCAGAATCGGTGCCACGGCTTTCAACGCCGAAACGAACACTTTGCCGATGAACGCCGTGGATTTCGCCGCTTCCGGGGCGAACATCGCCAAGGCGATACCGGCGACCAGACCGATCACGATTTGCGTGACCAGGCTCAGTTTGCTCAAGCGTTGCAAGAGAGAAGGGGATGAAGCAGTCATAGCGGCATCTCTGTTTTTTTATAGGGTGCAAGGTTGCGTGAAACGATGGCAAAACACGGGCAGACCATCGTCACTCACCAAAAGGGCTGACGCGACATCAGCGCCATCAAGCTGGCTGCTGACCAGGGTGTACGTTTTTCAGGGCGCGGACTTTATCACAGCGTAGGCCTCATCCTTCAGGCCTGTGACGATCTGCCACCGGATCAGGCAACAAAGTCGGCAGGTTTGTGCAAGTCAGTCCGGACACACTCTGTTAAGATTCTCCATCCTCATTTTCAAGTTCTGCCAGCGGACCTCCGGGTCATCGCTGGTGTCGTCGTTTTGTTGGAGTTTCCCATGCTGTTGCCCATCCTTCTGTTGTCCGCCGCCGGCTTCACGGTGCTGACTACGGAATTCGTCATCGTCGGCCTGCTGCCGGCGATTGCCCGAGACCTCGAAGTGACCATCCCGCAAGCCGGGCTGCTGGTGACTCTATTCGCTTTTACGGTGGCCATGTTCGGTCCATTCTTGACCGCGTATTTCGCCCGTTTCGAGCGACGCAAGCTGTTCATCAGCATCCTGATCATGTTCGGTCTGGCCAATACCGTGGCGGCGCTGGCGCCGAATATCTGGGTGATGGCGTTTGCCCGGTTGATCCCGGCGCTGGGGTTGCCCGTGTTCTGGGCCTTGGCCAGCGAGACGGCTGTGGACATTGTCGGCCCGGATTTCGCCGGTCGCGCGATCGCCAAGATCGGCTTCGGCATTGTCTGCGCGACGGTGTTCGGCATTCCGGTCGGCACGCTGATTTCCGATGCGTTCGGCTGGCGCAGTGCTTTCGGCATTCTGGCGGTGATCGCGTTCGCCAAGGCCTTGCTGCTGTTTGTTTATTTGCCGAAGACCAACCTGCATCAACATCAGGTCAGCTTCCGTTCGCAGTTCAAGATCCTCCGTAGCCCGTTGATGATTGGCCATATCGTGCTGTCGATTCTGGTGTTCAGCGGTATGTTCACGGCTTACACCTACCTGGCCGATATTCTTGAGCGCCTGGCCGGTTTCAACGGCACCGTGGTCGGCTGGTGCCTGATGGGCTTCGGCGCGGTCGGGCTGATCGGCAACTCGCTGGGCGGCCGTGCGGTGGATCGTCATCCACTGGGAGCATCGGTGTTGTTTTGTGCGTTCATGATTGCCGGCATGGTCTCACTGGTGCCGAATATCCATTCGACGCTGGGGCTGGCGGTGGCCATGGGGATCTGGGGCGTGACTCAAGCCGCGTTGTTCCTGGTCAGCCATGTGCGCCTGATGAAAGCCGCACCAGAAGCGCCAGCCTTTGCCGCGTCGCTGAATATTGCCGGGGCTAATCTTGGCATCGGCCTGGGCGCAATGGTCGGTGGCCGGGTCATCGACAGTGCGGGTCTGGGCTTCCTCGGCTTTGCTGCCGCCGGATTCATTTTGCTCTCGGTATTCCTCGCCATGGTGCTGATGACACTCAAGCCGCGCGAAGTGTGCGCAGAGGCCTCATAACGCGGTAAACAGTTCGCGTCGAGCGCCTTCGGTAATTGCAACGATGCCAGGGTGCTTGACCTTGCGTTCCACCGAAATGGCATAGAACGATTCAGTCACCGCGTCGGTCTGGCCAATCAGCTCGACGCCGCACTGGCGCTTCACTTCCTCGGCAATCACGCTGGGGCCGATAAAAATCCCGCTTCCAGACTGCCCGAAGGCCTGCATCAAGGCACTGTCATCAAATTCGCCGACGATTTGCGGCTGGATCTGCTGCTCGGCAAACCAACGCTGCAAACGGCTGCGCACCACGGTTTCCGCCCCGGGAATCAACAACGGTGCGCCGTGCAGACTGCGCGGGAAGTCCTGCCCGTAGCGCTCGGCCAGCTCGGCGGTGGCGAAAAAACTGATCCCGCACTCACCGAGCTTCTGGCTATAACCTTTGATGTCGAGGTGCGAGGGCATCGGGCTGTCGGAAATCACCAGGTCCAGGCGCTGGATCGCCAGATCCGCCAGTAACCGTTCAAGTTTGTCCTCGCGGCAGGTAATGCGTAGCGGCTCGTTCAGTTCCATGGTCGGCGCGATCAGGCGATAGACGATGGACTTGGGCACCACATCGGCAACACCGACGCGAAACAGGATCTGCTGTTCGTTGGGCTGGGCGCGCAGCATCAGCTCCAGTTCACCGCCGAGCTGGAACATCTGCTCGGCGTAGGGCAGGGCCTGACGCCCGGCTTCGGTGAGTTCCAGTTGGCGGCCGACTCGGCGAAACAGCTCGATGCCATACGTCTGTTCCAGCAAGGAAATCTGCCCACTGATGGTCTGTGGGGTCAGATTCAGTTGCTCGCATGCACGCACGATGCTGCCTGTCTTCGCCACCACCCAGAAATAATGCAGTTGTCGATAATTAAGCATCCAGCAGCTCCCACATCATTGAATTTCTGGATTCGTAAAAATCGAAGTATAGCCGCTAAAAATACGAATTTTCCTGAAGTGTTTGCTTGCCTAGAATGCCCAGCCATCGACGGCCGGTCTGGTGACCCTGTCTGTTCTATCAAGGAAGCATCATGAAACTTAAAACCACGGCACTATTGCTGATTACGTCTTTACTGGTTCTGACAGGTTGCGATCAGGCTGAAAAAAGCGCCCAGCAGTTGATGGGCAAGGCGGCGGAAAGCGCCAAGCAAGCCATCGACGATACCCACAAAGCTGCCGAGCAGGCGCTCAGCGACGCCACCGGCGGGTTGATCGAGAAAAAACAAACGCCGGAAAAAGACGCGGAACAATCCGAATCTTCCTCCAAAACCATCTAAATCGTCTTACACAGAGTCAGGACTGACCCATGGAATATCTGTTAGAACTCGCCGCCAGCCCTGCTGCCTGGGTTGCATTGGCCACATTGGTGGTGATGGAGATCGTGCTCGGCATCGACAACCTGATCTTTATCTCGATCCTGACCAACAAACTGCCTGAGCAGCATCGGCAGAAGGCCCGTCGCATCGGTATCGGCATGGCGCTGATCCTGCGTCTGGCGCTGTTGAGCACCATTGCTTTTATCGTGCAGTTAACCGCGCCGGTGATCGAGATCCTCGGGCAGGCTTTCTCATGGAAGGATATGATTCTGATCGCCGGTGGTCTGTTCCTGGTCTGGAAAGCCACGACCGAGATCCACCACAGCATGGATCCGTCGCCGGATGATCCGAAGACCGCGACGTCGACCGTGGCCCTGGGCTTCGCTGCCGCTATCGGTCAGATCCTGTTGCTCGACATGGTGTTCTCGATCGACAGCATCATCACCGCTGTCGGCATGACCGAACACTTGCCGATCATGGTGATTGCAGTCGTGGTGTCGGTATTGGTGATGCTGTTTGCCGCTGAGCCGCTGGCCAAGTTCATCAACGACAACCCGACGGTAGTGATGTTGGCACTGGGCTTCCTGATCATGATCGGCATGACGCTGATCGCCGAGGGCTTTGGTGCCCACGTGCCGAAAGGCTATGTATATGCGGCCATGGCGTTCTCGGCCGGTATCGAGGTGCTGAACATGCTGTCGCGTCGTGCCAGGCAGAAGAAACTTGCTGCGCAGGCATAACCGGCAATAAAACTGAAGGCCGCCTGAACTCCCTGAGTCCAGGCGGCCTTTTTGTTTGCTACAGGGATCACGTCAGGATTTCAGTGCGCTGTCGCTGGAGGGGCGTGGTGTTTCGCGGCTTTATCGACCGCAGCAGGCTGGATCGGGTGGTGATGGTGGCGGCGGGAAATGCGCAGCACGCCCCACAGCATGGCGGTGGCCACGGCCAGCCATCCGGCAATCAGCATTACGATAGTCATGGTCAGGCTCATCAGTGCCTCCTCTTTGCCCTGCATCGGGCGCTCACTTTTTCAATTCGCTCTGTTTCAGTGACAGTCTAGTCAACGAGGTGTTTCAGACTATTGACCGAAGGTCGCGGATGACCAATCAGTTCGCTCTATGCAATCAATGGGTCTGCGGTTTAAGGCTATACCGCAACGATGCGCGGCCCTATGATCGCAGGCGTTGCCGGAACACGATGACCGGCGTCTGAACAGAGAGTGACGATGGTGCAGGTATTTTCTCGAATTCGTGCGGCGTTGCTGATCGCCGGTTGCGCGGCGGCATTGGCGGGTTGTGCGGGCAGCGTTGCGCCTGAGGTCAAGCGTCTGCCTGAGCGAGTCGAACTCAGCGGCACGTTTTATCGCGGCCAGGCCAATCAGAGCGGGCCGCAAGTATTGGCCAGTCTGCTGTCGCAGCAAGGCATCGTGATAACCCCCGGGTTGCTGGAAAAACCCCTGCACTTGCCGGGTGCTGAAGACAAATTGCAGCAGAACCTTCAGAACCTCGCTCGCGAGTACGGCATGGTCGTCTACCCGCTGGACAGCAACCTGCCGGCATTGTTGACGCAGGTCGCCGCCGGTTATCCGGTGATGGTGCGGTTTAGTGAAGGGTCGGCGTTCTGGGCAGAACCGCGCTATGCCATTCTCTCCGGTTACGACCGTAACAAGCAGAAGGTACTGTTGCGCGCTGGCATGAATCGTCGTGAGTTGATGAGCTTCAGCTCGTTTGAATCGGCTTTCGAAAAGTCTGGCAGCTGGGCCATTCTGATACAGAAACCGTCGCAGATTCCCGCGGCCGTCGACCGTCAGCGTTGGCTCAAAGCCGCCGATGAGCTGGCGCAGGCCGGTCAGGAAAACGAAGCTGCTCAGGCCAGGAAGGCGTTGGCTGCGCACTGAGTTTCCGTTCGTCATCTGCCGGGCACGTCTGTGCCTGGCGGGCCTCTTACCTCTATAACCCGATTTCGCGGGTGCATCAGGAGGCGAGCATGGCAGATTCCCCATCCCCAAAAGGCCCTCATTCGTCCGAACACTCTACGGGCGACGATTTAGGTTTCGATCCGGATTCGCCGGATCTCGATGATCCGCAGGTCGATCCCGTCGGCCCGGCCAAAGCACCCAAAGACGTGAAGCCGGGTGAGGACGACAAGAAGCCGGCGAAGCCCTATGACCCGTTAGCCAATCTGAAACCTTGATGTGAGGTGCGTATGAGTACCGATTCAAGCTTTGATGATCAAAAACCCGACAGTGTGCCGACAACGCCCGAGACAGAGGTTGATCCGGTGCTGGATCCTGACAGTCCGCTGCGTGATCCGCTGGCGCGGCCGAATGTACTGACGCCGGATTCTGTGCGCGATCCGAGCAAGGGGGATGGCATTCCTGATGATGATCAGATGCCGTTGCCGAATGATTGAGTCTTTCAGGTCGTGAGACTTCTCACTGGGGCAGTGGATGCCTCCGTGTTAAGAGGCTCCATTCACTTAGCTGTGGAGCGGGGATAAATCCCCTCGCCACAGGTGAGGGGACATCCGATGGTGTGTTGGACTACTTCGAGGCTTCAACCACGCCGCTCTGGCGCGATTTGAGGTTTTTCTCCGCTTTATATTGCTGAGCTACCGCTGGAACGCTGGCGCTCTTGCCGGTTTCCATCCAGCTGCGGATACGGCTGGCGTCGGCAAAATGGGTGTATTTGCCGAACGCATCAAGTATTACCAGCGCTACAGGGCGGTTGCCCATTCGGGTCACCAGTACCAGGCAATGTCCGGCGGGATTGGTGAAGCCGGTTTTGGTGATCTTGATGTCCCAGTCGGCTTTATTGACCAAGTGATCGGTATTGCGAAAACCCAGGGTGTAATTGGGTTTACGGAAAGACACGGTCTTTTCCTTGGTGGTGGTGAGCTCGCTGAGGATTGGATATTTGTTCGCGGCCACCAGCAGTTTGCTCAGGTCGCGGGCGGTGGAAACGTTGCGCTCCGACAGACCGGTGGGTTCGACGTAGTGCGTGTTGGTCATGCCGAGCGCCTTGGCCTTGGCGTTCATTGCCGCGATGAAGGCGGCATAACCGCCCGGATAGTGATGCGCGAGGCTGGCGGCGGCACGGTTTTCCGAGGACATCAGAGCAATCAGCAGCATCTCGCGGCGCGGCAGTTCACTTTTCAGTTTGACTCGAGAGAACACACCCTTCATTTCCGGGGTGTGGCTGATATCGACATCGATCCATTCGTCCATGTTCTGTCGGGCTTCAACCACTACCAAGCCTGTCATCAGCTTGCTGACGGAAGCGATCGGTACGATCACGTCAGGGTTGCTGGAGTAGATGACTTTATTGGTCTGCATATCCATGAGCAGGGCGCTGCCGGAGGCGATCTTCAACGTTGAAGCGTCACGGGGGGCAGCGGTGGTTTCCGCAGCGTTGATCGTTGGCGTGATGCATGTGCCTGCAAATGCAAAAAACAGGCTCAGAATCGAAAGACGAATTTTCACGCGGGCGAACTCATAAAGGTTGGATATTCCGTTAGTTTGTAACGGGTTATTTCTTAAAAGCGGCGCATTTTAGGAGTATGGCTGAAGAACTGTCGATGGTTGTTTGAACGACCTGAAAATCTCGTGAAAAGGCCTGTAAAAAGAGGGGTTTCCGGCGAACGGTTATAGTTTTTTCTCAGATACGAAAAACCCCGCACAGGGCGGGGTTTTTGTTTTGCCGAAAATACGCTTCAGGCGTGCAGGGTTTCTGCCGCGTAGAGGGTGTTTTCCAGCAGGCAGGCGCGGGTCATCGGACCAACACCGCCGGGCACCGGCGTAATCCAGCCAGCGCGGGGCAGGGCGGTTTCGTAGACAACGTCACCAACCAGTTTGCCGTCGTCCTGACGGTTGATGCCGACGTCGATGACGATTGCGCCTTCCTTGATCCATTCGCCCTTGACCAGGCCCGGCTTGCCGGCAGCCACGACCACCAGGTCGGCACGGCCAACATGGCCGGCGAGATCCTTGGTGAAGCGGTGGGTTACGGTCACGGTGCAACCGGCCAGCAGCAGTTCCATCGCCATCGGACGACCAACGATGTTGGAGGCGCCGACGACCACTGCGTCCAGTCCATAAAGGTCGACGCCGGTGCTTTCCAGCAACGCCATGATGCCTTTCGGGGTGCATGGACGCAGCAGCGGGATGCGCTGGGCCAGACGACCGACGTTATAAGGGTGGAAGCCGTCGACGTCTTTGTCCGGGCGAATGCGCTCCAGCAGCTTGGACGCGTCGAGGTGTTCCGGCAGCGGCAGTTGCAGGAGGATGCCGTCGATCGCAGGGTCATCATTGAGGCGATCGATCAGATCGGTCAGCGCGTCTTGCGTGGTTTCAGAGGGCAGGTCGTAGGCTTGAGAGAGGAAGCCAACCTCTTCACAGTCTTTACGCTTGTGCGAGACATAAACCTGAGAGGCAGGATCGCTGCCGACCAGGATCACCGCGAGGCCGGGAGTGCGCAGGCCTTGCTGGCGACGCTCGGCAACTCGTTTAGCGATCTGCTGGCGCAGGCTGGCGGCGATCGATTTGCCGTCGATTAGTTGTGCAGTCATTGCGCGTGATTAACCATCGAGAGGGGAAAAAATGAGAACGCATTCTCGCATGTCAGGCGGTGAGGGCAAAGGCGCTTGGTCAGCAAATTCCCCTAACTCCTTTAATTAAATGAATTTTTTTCAAAAAAGATTTGACGACCTTGGGAGCCCTCTATACTATTCGTCGCACTTGTCGGGCACAGCCTAGCACTGGTTAAGAAGGTCGAGCAGGATTACGATTCTGCGAAGGCTGGAAGCACTTAGTTTGTAGTCCTTTAAGAGTACAGATTAATAAGGCGCCCGTAGCTCAGCTGGATAGAGCATCCGCCTTCTAAGCGGATGGTCGCAGGTTCGAGTCCTGCCGGGTGCGCCATTAGGCAGCTTTGGCACAAGTAACGCGATATGGTGGGCGTAGCTCAGTTGGTAGAGCACGGGATTGTGACTCCCGTTGTCGTGGGTTCGATCCCCATCGTCCACCCCATATTTCGAAAAGCGCCAGATTTAACGGTCTGGCGCTTTTGTTTTAAAGCTTCATCTGCGGATGTGGTGGAATTGGTAGACACACTGGATTTAGGTTCCAGCGCCGCGAGGCGTAAGAGTTCGAGTCTCTTCATCCGCACCAATTAAAGCTTCATTCATGCCTTCGGGCTGGTGAAGTTCAACAAAGAAGTTGTTTGGCTTTTTTGTTACGCAATATGGTGGGCGTAGCTCAGTTGGTAGAGCACGGGATTGTGACTCCCGTTGTCGTGGGTTCGATCCCCATCGTCCACCCCATATTTCGAAAGGCGCCAGATTTAACAGTCTGGCGCCTTTTTTGTTTTAGCGGTTTCAAAAGTCGGCGTCGCCGTCTTTGGGTCGCAGGGGCAGGGCGCTTCGTCGTATTTATGTTGCTCGATGATGCCGTGCTGCCCGCCGGGCTTGCTTGCAGGTCCGGCCGTCAGGGAGTGATTGGCAGTCCCTTCTATATATAGAAGAGGTTGGCGCAGAGCCCTGGCGTGATTGGTTGTATTCGCCTGTGGGGCGCGCTGCAATCGTGCATCGGTCCCTATAAATTGCCTGCTGTTTTTTTACCCGTTTTCAGTAGGGTGACTTCTTGAGTTTGACCCACTAGAATGCATGCCCTTGATTCTGGGGTCGGAAACGGCCGGCTAACGTCTGTGCAACGAGGAATATCCATGCAAGTTTCTGTTGAAAATACTACTGCTCTTGAGCGCCGCATGAGCGTCACCGTGCCGGCTGAGCGCATTGAGAGCCAGGTCAACAAGCGTCTGCAGCAGACTGCCCAAAAGGCCAAGATTGCTGGCTTCCGTCCAGGCAAAGTGCCAATGAGCGAAATCAAGCGCCGTTTCGGTGCTGACGCTCGTCAGGAAGCTGTAGGCGACGTGATCCAGTCCTCCTTCTACGAAGCTGTGGTTGAGCAGAAGCTGAACCCGGCGGGTTCGCCTTCGATCGAGCCTAAATCGCTCGAAGCTGGCAAAGACCTGGAATACGTTGCTGTATTCGAAGTGTTCCCTGAGTTCACCGTTGCCGGTTTCGAAGGCATCACCGTTGAGCGCCTGAGCGCTGACGTGGCTGACGCTGACCTGGACAAAATGCTCGACATCCTGCGCAAGCAGAACACCCGTTTTGAAGTGACCGATCGCGCCGCTCAGAACGAAGACCAACTGAACATCGATTTCGTTGGCAAGGTTGATGGCGAAGTGTTCGCTGGCGGTTCCGCCAAGGGTACTCAACTGGTGCTGGGTTCCGGCCGCATGATCCCTGGCTTTGAAGAAGGCCTGGTCGGCGCCAAGGCTGGCGAAGAACGCGTTCTGAACCTGACCTTCCCAGAGGACTATCAGAACCTGGACCTGGCTGGCAAAACCGCCGAGTTCACCGTGACCGTCAACACTGTTTCCGAGCCTAAGCTGCCTGAGCTGAACGAAGAGTTCTTCGCTCAATTCGGCATCAAGGAAAGCGGCATCGACGGTTTCCGCACCGAAGTTCGCAAGAACATGGAGCGTGAACTGCGTCAGGCGATCAAATCCAAGGTCAAGAATCAGGTAATGGACGGTCTGCTGGCCACCAACCCGATCGAAGTGCCTAAGGCTCTGCTGTCCAACGAAGTTGACCGTCTGCGCGTGCAGGCTGTTCAGCAGTTCGGCGGCAACATCAAGCCTGACCAACTGCCGGCCGAGCTGTTCGAAGAGCAAGCCAAGCGCCGTGTTGTGCTGGGTCTGATCGTGGCTGAAGTGGTCAAGCAGTTCGACCTGAAGCCTGACGAAGCTCGCGTTCGCGAAATGATTCAGGAAATGGCTTCGGCTTACCAGGAGCCTGAGCAGGTTGTGTCGTGGTACTACAAGAACGAGCAGCAACTGAACGAAGTTCGTTCGGTTGTGCTGGAAGAACAAGTTGTGGATACTGTTCTGCAGAAAGCTAGCGTGACCGACAAGTCGGTCTCTTACGAAGAAGCTGTCAAGCCGGTAGAAGCTCCAAAAGCCGACTGATTGTTTTTGCGTTAAGAAGTACACACATAAGCCAGCCTTCGAGCTGGCTTATGCGTATTCAAGACATAACTATTTGGGAGTGACTGCAGAGCATGTTCCGTAATTCGTATATTCAGCAGAACTCTGATATCCAGGCCGCAGGCGGCCTGGTCCCGATGGTTGTCGAGCAATCTGCTCGTGGCGAACGCGCCTATGACATCTACTCGCGCCTGCTCAAGGAGCGAGTGATCTTTCTGGTTGGTCCGGTAGAGGACTACATGGCCAACCTGATCTGTGCGCAACTGCTGTTCCTTGAAGCGGAAAACCCGGACAAGGACATCCATCTCTATATCAACTCCCCGGGCGGTTCGGTGACGGCTGGCATGTCGATCTACGACACCATGCAGTTCATCAAACCCAACGTATCGACCACTTGCATCGGCCAGGCCTGCAGCATGGGCGCGTTCCTGCTGACCGCAGGCGCTCCAGGCAAACGTTTCTGCCTGCCTAACTCGCGTGTGATGATTCACCAGCCACTGGGCGGTTTCCAGGGCCAGGCTTCGGATATCGAAATCCACGCCAAGGAAATCCTCTTCATCCGCGAGCGTCTGAACACGCTGATGGCCAAGCACAGCGGCCGCACTCTTGAAGAAATCGAGCGCGATACCAATCGCGACAACTTCATGAGCGCCGAAGCTGCGAAGGAATACGGCTTGATCGATGAAGTGATCAACCAGCGCCCCGCTTAAAATAAGCAGCTCAAAATAGGCTTGGTCGGCGAGTCTGTTCGCCAGCGGGCTTGAAAAAGCCCGCAATAGCCTTCATCTTGTGTTGCAAGCCTATCGGATTTGGATCGAACGAATGACTGACACCCGCAACGGCGAGGACAACGGCAAGCTGCTCTATTGCTCCTTCTGTGGCAAAAGCCAGCATGAAGTGCGCAAATTGATTGCCGGCCCCTCGGTCTTTATCTGCGACGAGTGCGTCGACCTGTGCAATGACATCATCCGCGAGGAGGTGCAGGAAGCCCAGGCCGAGAGCAGCGCGCATAAATTGCCTTCGCCTAAAGAAATCAGCGGCATCCTTGACCAGTACGTCATTGGTCAGGAGCGTGCGAAAAAGGTTCTGGCCGTAGCGGTGTACAACCACTACAAGCGCCTGAACCAGCGTGACAAAAAGGCTGACGACGTCGAACTCGGCAAGAGCAACATCCTGCTGATCGGCCCGACAGGCTCCGGTAAAACCCTGCTGGCCGAAACCCTGGCCCGCTTGCTGAACGTTCCGTTCACCATCGCCGACGCAACCACCCTCACCGAGGCCGGTTACGTAGGTGAAGATGTCGAGAACATCATTCAGAAGCTGCTGCAGAAGTGCGATTACGACGTCGAAAAAGCCCAGATGGGCATTGTCTACATCGACGAAATCGACAAGATTTCCCGCAAGTCCGATAACCCGTCGATCACCCGCGATGTTTCCGGTGAAGGCGTGCAACAGGCCTTGTTGAAGTTGATCGAAGGCACGGTCGCTTCGGTACCGCCGCAAGGTGGCCGCAAGCATCCGCAGCAGGAATTCCTGCAGGTCGACACCCGTAACATCCTGTTCATCTGTGGTGGTGCGTTCTCTGGTCTGGAAAAGGTTATTCAAAACCGTTCCACCAAGGGCGGTATAGGTTTCAACGCAGAAGTTCGCAGTAAGGAAGAAGGCAAGAAGGTCGGTGAATCCCTGCGTGAAGTCGAGCCTGACGATCTGGTCAAGTTCGGTCTGATCCCGGAGTTCGTGGGTCGTCTGCCAGTTCTTGCGACGCTGGACGAGCTCGACGAGGCTGCGCTGATGCAGATCCTCACCGAGCCGAAAAATGCTCTGACCAAACAGTATGCCAAGCTGTTCGAGATGGAAGGCGTCGATCTGGAATTCCGCACCGACGCACTGAAATCGGTCGCCAAGCGTGCCCTGGAACGTAAAACCGGTGCCCGTGGCCTGCGCTCGATTCTCGAAGGTGTACTGCTCGACACGATGTATGAAATCCCCTCGCAGTCCGAGGTGAGCAAGGTCGTGATCGACGAAAGCGTGATCGAAGGCAAGTCCAAGCCACTGTATATCTATGAGAACAGTGAGCCGACAGCCAAGGCAGCGCCGGACGCGTAAGCGTTCACTCTGTCGCAACAAAGAAGGGGCCTTCGGGCCTCTTTTTTTTTATGTCGTTTTTTACATCCGCTTTGCGCTTGTTTTTTTCCAGAGCAGCCCCCATCTTGGTTTCAAGCTCAATTCCATCTGATTACGGCCTTATGGCCGCCGTAGAGGCGAAATCATGAAGACAACCATCGAATTGCCTCTCCTGCCATTGCGTGATGTCGTGGTTTATCCGCACATGGTTATCCCGCTGTTCGTGGGGCGCGAGAAATCCATCGAAGCCCTCGAGGCAGCGATGACGGGTGACAAGCAGATCCTCCTGCTGGCCCAGAGAAACCCGGCTGACGACGATCCCGGTGAAGATGCTCTCTATCGCGTAGGTACCATCGCCACTGTTCTACAGCTGCTCAAGCTGCCTGACGGCACCGTCAAGGTTCTGGTCGAAGGTGAGCAGCGCGGTACCGTTGAACGCTTCAGCGAAGTCGACGGCCATTGCCGTGCTGAAGTCTCGCTGATTGAAGAAGTCGACGCTGCCGAGCGCGAATCCGAAGTCTTCGTACGCACGCTGCTGTCGCAATTTGAACAATATGTACAGTTGGGTAAAAAAGTCCCGGCTGAAGTCCTGTCTTCGCTCAACAGCATCGATGAGCCGGGTCGTCTGGTAGACACCATGGCCGCGCACATGGCGCTGAAAATCGAGCAGAAGCAGGAAATCCTCGAAATCATCGACCTGTCGGCCCGTGTCGAGCACGTCCTGGCGTTGCTGGATGCCGAGATCGACCTGCTGCAAGTCGAAAAACGCATTCGTGGCCGCGTTAAAAAGCAAATGGAGCGCAGTCAGCGCGAGTACTACCTGAATGAGCAGATGAAGGCTATTCAGAAAGAACTCGGTGACAGCGACGAAGGCCACAACGAAATCGAAGACCTGAAAAAGCGTATCGACGCTGCCGGTCTGCCGAAAGACGCGTTGGCCAAAGCCACTGCCGAGCTGAACAAGCTCAAGCAAATGTCGCCGATGTCTGCCGAGGCTACCGTGGTGCGCTCGTACATCGACTGGCTGGTGCAGGTGCCGTGGAAGGCTCAAAGCAAAGTACGCCTGGATCTGGCGCGTGCTGAAGACATTCTCGATGCCGATCACTACGGTCTCGAAGAGGTCAAGGAGCGCATTCTTGAATACCTCGCCGTGCAAAAGCGCGTGAAGAAGATTCGTGGCCCGGTGTTGTGCCTGGTGGGTCCTCCGGGCGTGGGTAAAACCTCGCTGGCGGAGTCGATTGCCCACGCCACTAACCGTAAATTTGTGCGTATGGCCCTCGGCGGCGTGCGTGACGAAGCGGAAATTCGCGGTCATCGGCGGACTTACATCGGTTCGATGCCGGGAAGATTGATTCAAAAGATGACAAAGGTGGGTGTACGCAACCCGCTGTTCCTGCTCGATGAAATCGACAAAATGGGCAGCGACATGCGTGGCGACCCGGCGTCGGCGTTGCTGGAAGTGCTTGATCCAGAGCAGAACCACAACTTCAACGATCATTATCTGGAAGTCGATTACGATCTTTCGGATGTGATGTTCCTGTGCACTTCGAACTCGATGAACATTCCTCCGGCGCTGCTTGACCGGATGGAAGTGATCCGTCTGCCGGGCTACACCGAAGACGAAAAGATCAACATCGCCGTCAAATACCTCTCGCCAAAACAGATTGCCGCAAACGGCTTGAAGAAGGGCGAGCTGGAATTCGACGAAGAAGCGATCCGCGACATCATCCGTTATTACACCCGTGAAGCCGGTGTGCGGGGCCTCGAACGTCAGATCGCCAAGGTCTGCCGCAAGGCTGTGAAAGAGCACGCTATGGAAAAACGCTTCTCGGTGAAAGTGACAGCTGATGCGCTGGAACACTTCCTCGGCGTGCGTAAATTCCGCTACGGTCTGGCCGAACAGCAAGACCAGATCGGCCAGGTCACCGGCCTCGCCTGGACTCAGGTGGGCGGCGAATTGCTGACCATTGAAGCCGCTGTCGTGCCGGGTAAAGGCCAACTGATCAAGACCGGTTCGCTGGGTGATGTAATGGTCGAATCGATCACTGCAGCCCTGACCGTGGTGCGCAGCCGCGCGAAAAGCCTGGGCATTCCTGTGGATTTCCACGAGAAGCGCGACACGCACATCCACATGCCGGAAGGTGCCACGCCGAAGGATGGTCCGAGTGCCGGTGTAGGCATGTGCACTGCGTTGGTGTCGGCATTGACTGGCATTCCCGTGCGTGCCGATGTCGCCATGACCGGCGAAATCACCCTGCGTGGCCAAGTGCTGGCTATTGGTGGTCTGAAGGAAAAACTGCTCGCGGCTCACCGCGGCGGAATCAAGATTGTGATTATTCCGGAAGAAAACGTGCGTGATCTCAAGGAGATTCCGGACAACATCAAGCAGGATCTGCAGATTAAACCGGTTAAATGGATTGACGAGGTCCTGCAAATTGCGCTGCAATACGCGCCGGAGCCCTTGCCGGATGTGGCTCCGGAGATAGTTGCCAAGGATGAAAAACGTGAGTCTGATGCTAAGGAAAGAATTAGCACGCATTAGTATGCTTTTGCCTGGGTGGCTTCCTTGACAGCTTTTTAGAGCCCTTGTTATAAAGCGGCTCTTAAGTGTCTGTAGGCCATTCAGCACTCGTTTTTGCTTTCACCAAAAAACTTAGAATCATCTCAAAATAGATATAAGGGGACTTAGAGTGAACAAGTCGGAACTGATTGATGCTATCGCTGCATCCGCTGATATCCCGAAAGCTGCTGCTGGCCGTGCGCTGGACGCTGTAATCGAATCCGTCACTGGCGCTCTCAAGGCTGGCGACTCCGTTGTTCTGGTTGGTTTCGGTACTTTCTCCGTGACTGATCGTCCAGCTCGCGTAGGTCGTAACCCACAGACCGGCAAGACGCTGCAAATCGCTGCTGCTAAAAAACCAGGCTTCAAAGCCGGTAAAGCACTGAAAGAAGCGGTTAACTAAGTTCGTTACAAGTTTTTACCCATCCGGGTCGGGGTCATCCCTGACTTGGCAGCGGAGCGGTAGAGCAGGTCGCTGAAACAGGCGCCTGTAACGCCGGGATCGAGGGTTCGAGCCCTGTCCGCTCCGCCAGTTACGAGAAGGCGCATCCTCGGATGCGCCTTTCTTCTATCCGGATTCTACCCACGCTCCACGGTTGCCAAATTTTGAAGTTCAACCGTTTCTGGGGGACGCATGCTGCAGAATATCAGGGACAATTCACAAGGCTGGATTGCCAAGACCATTATCGGGGCCATCATTTTGTTGATGGCTTTGACCGGTTTCGACGCCATTTTCAAGGCCACGACGCACTCTAACGACGCGGCAAAGGTCAATGGTGAAGAAATCAGCCAGAACGAGCTGAGCCAGGCCGTTGATATGCAACGCCGTCAGCTGATGCAACAGCTGGGCAAAGACTTCGACGCTTCGTTGCTCGACGAAAAAATGCTTCGCGAATCGGCTCTCAAGGGCCTGATCGATCGGAAACTGCTGCTGCAAGGCGCGGAACAATCGAAGTTCGCTTTCTCTGAAGCGGCTCTGGATCAAGTGATCCTGCAAACGCCTGAATTCCAGGTGGACGGCAAGTTCAGTTCTGATCGTTTCGACCAGGTCATTCGTTCGCTGGGTTACAGCCGTATGCAATTCCGCCAGATGCTGGCTCAGGAAATGCTGATCGGCCAACTGCGCGCCGGTATCGGTGGCAGCGGTTTCGTCACCGACGCCGAAGTGCTGGCATTCGCCCGTCTGGAAAAACAGACCCGCGATTTCGCCACTCTGAACATCAAGGCTGATCCAGCCGCGGTCAAGCTGACCGACGATGAGGTCAAGGCTTACTACGACGAGCACGCCAAAGAGTTCATGACCCCGGATCAAGTGGTCATCGATTATCTGGAACTGAAGAAGGCTTCGTTCTTCGATCAGGTCGCCGTCAAGGACGAAGACCTGCAAGCGGCGTATCAGAAAGAGATCGCCAACCTGTCGGAACAGCGTCGTGCGGCGCACATTCTGATCGAAGTGAACGACAAGACCACCGACGCTCAGGCCAAGGCGAAGATCGAAGAAGTCCAGGCGCGTCTGGCCAAGGGCGAGAAGTTCGAAGCGCTGGCCAAAGAGTTCTCGCAGGATCCGGGTTCGGCCAACAATGGCGGCGACCTCGGTTTTGCAGGTCCTGGCGTTTATGATCCAGCGTTCGAAAAAGCCCTGTACTCGTTGGCTAAAGATCAGGTTTCCGAGCCGGTTCGTACCGACTTCGGTTACCACCTGATCAAGCTGCTGGGTGTTGAAGCGCCGGAAGTGCCGACCCTGGCCAGCCTGAAAGACAAGCTGACCCGCGAGCTGAAAGCCGCGCAGGTCGAGCAGCGTTTCGTCGAGGCGACCAAGCAACTGGAAGACTCCGCGTTCGAAGCGTCCGATCTGGCTCAGCCAGCAGCGGATCTGAAGCTGACTGTGCACACCTCCAAGCCATTCGGTCGTGAAGGTGGCGAAGGTGTTGCGGCTAACCGTGCCGTGGTCACTGCTGCATTCAGCACCGAAGTGATTGATGAGGGTGCCAACAGCACTGCCATCGAGCTGGATCCGGAAACCGTGATCGTGCTGCGCGCCAAGGAACACCTGAAGCCTGCGCAACTGCCTCTGGAAAGCGTGAGCGCGGCGATTCGTACTCAACTGACCAAAGAGCACGCGAGTGCTGCTGCCAAGACCAAGGCCGAGAAGCTGATCGCTGATCTGCGCGATGGCAAGGCTGCGCTGGACAAAGCTGTTGACGGTCAGAACTGGAAAACCACCGCAGCGGCCACCCGTGGTCAGGAAGGTGTTGATCCAGCGGTACTGCAGGCGCTGTTCCGCATGCCTAAGCCGGCTGCTAAGGACAAGCCGACGTTCAGCAATGTGACCCTGCCGGACGGCAGCCTGATGATCGTGCGCCTGAACGGCGTTAACGAAGCGGCTGCACCGACTGAGGAAGAGAAGGCTCAGTACCGTCGCTTCCTGGCATCGCGTGAAGGTCAGCAAGACTTCGCGGCGTATCGCAAGCAGTTGGAGGCTCAGGCAGAGATCAAGCGTTATTGATTGCTGATTGAGTCTTCCCTATAAAAGCCCCGGCTCGTGAGTCGGGGTTTTTTTGGTTTGGATTGAGGGGGGGTAGATCCGTTGCTGCGGTTATGGCTGCTTAAGGTTTCGCCCTTACGGCGACTCACTTTTTTGACAAACGCCTCAAAAAAGTAAGCAAAAAAAGGCTTGCTCCTACGTGCGGCCCACTCGCTAAGGCTCGGGGTGCCTTCGCTCCGGGATCGATACGGGGGGCATCGCCTACGGTTTGCTTCGCTGCACCTCCTCTCGATGTGTCCGACTTCGTCGAACGTCGCTTCGCTCCTTCCCCCGGATCAATCCCTCCACTCAGCCTTCCGACGTCGCCCATGGATCAAGATCAAGAGCGGCTGCCGAGCTAACGCTCATCCTGTTGAGTGGTGAGGAGCACTGCGGGTTGAGCTTTTGATCTTCGTAGGAGCAGAGCTTGCTCGCGAAGGGGGTTTCACCGCCCGCCAATTCTTGGCAGGATGCACGCAATCAGGCTCGGCACCACCAGGCATTGGCCTCATCCTGCGCTCGGGAATCCATGGGTTTTGGCTTTGGCCGTCGCGTACAGGCTGAGTACCAATAGTGCGGCGACGATCCACGGAAATGCTCCGACGCCTGGATTGTTGAGCAGTAAGCCACCCAATAGCCCACCGCCGGCAATCCCGACATTCCACAGCGTGACGAGCATCGATTGCGCGGTATCAGCGGCGTCTTTTGCGGTTTTCGCTGATGCGGTTTGCAGCAGCGAAGGCATTGCGCCGAATGCCAGCCCCCAGACAGCAGTGGCGAAATAAATCACGCTGGGCGACTCACGCCATATGCCCAGCGCAATCGAGGCCAGCATGAACAGCACCGCACTGATCAGTACCAGTTCGCGCAGCCATCGATCGATCAGGTTGCCGACGATCCACAGGCTCAGCACCGAGGCCAGCCCGAACACCAATAGCACGCGGTCGACCTGCGCATCGAGCCCGGATGGTTGCAGGAACGGCGCGATGTAGGTGTACAACAAGTTGTGTGCGACGACGTAGGAGAGGGTAACGAACAGCACCGATCGTACACCCGGCAGGGTAAATACCTGACGCAGTGGCAGGCGTTGTCCTTCGCGTTCGCCAGCGAAATCGGGGACTTGCCAGCGCACCCAGACGACCAGCAACACCGTCAGTCCGGTCATGATCGCGAAGCTCAGCCGCCAACCAACCATGGTGCCGAGCAACGTGCCTGCCGGGATCCCCAGTGACAGCGCGATGGGCGCGCCCAGCATCGCCACGGTGATTGCGCGACCTTGCAGGTGCGGGGCGACCATGCGGCTCGCGTAGCCTGCCAATAGTGCCCAAAGCAGCCCGGCAAATACCCCCGCAATGAGGCGGGCAATCAGGGTCAGCCAATACAGTTCCGAGAGCGCCGTCACGCTGTTGGCGATGGCGAAGCCGCCGATGGCTGACAGCAGCAGGGGTCTGCGCCGCCAGCTGCGGGTGGCGATCGTTAGCGGGATGGCCGCAAGGATCGAGCCGATCGCATACAGCGTGACCAGTTGCCCGACCAAGGCCTGTGAGACATTCAAGCCACTGCTCATCTGCGGTAACAAACCGGCCGGCATGGCTTCGGTCATCACCGTGATAAATCCGGCGGTGGCCAGTGCAAGCAGGGCGCCGAGGGGTAACCGGTCGGGGGTTTCGGCCGGGTTTTGCAGTGGGTTACAGGTCAGTTGTGCATCGTTCATGAGCGAGCATCCGTGTGCCGTGTTGACGAAGCGCACAGGGTAGGGCGCTGCACGCGAACGAAAAACAGGTTATGGTTCCGAACATATCGGACACGGATGTCGTTAATGGAGGCAGGGTATGGATAGCCTGGGCAGTATTTCGGTGTTCGTTCAGGTCGCCGACACGCGCAGTTTCACCGAGGCCGGTCGCCTGCAAGGCGTTTCATCTTCGGCGGTGGGCAAGAGCATTGCGCGGCTGGAGGCTCGGCTCGGCGTACGCTTGTTTCAACGCACCACTCGCAGCGTCACGCTGACCAGCGAGGGCGCGCTGTTTCTGGAGCGCTGTCGCAAGATCCTCGCGGAGGTCGAGGCGGCTGAATTCGAGTTGTGTGATGCCGCCTCGCAACCCCACGGTAAATTGCGTATCAGCCTGCCACAGGTGCATGGCCTGGTGATGCCGGTCATGACCGAGTTCATGGCGCTGTACCCGCAGATAGAGTTGGATCTCGACCTGACAGACCGCATGGTCGACGTGGTCGAAGAGGGATTCGATGCGGTGATTCGCACCGGCAAGCCGCGGGATTCGCGATTGATGGCGCGGCCATTGGGCGAGTTTCATATGGTACTCGTGGCCAGCCCCGTCTATCTGCAGCAGCGTGGCACGCCGCAGAGTCCTGCGGATCTCGCCGATCACGCTTGCTTGCGGCATACCTTTCACGCCACTGGCAAGCTCGAGCCATGGCCGTTCAGGCGTGAGGAGGGCGGCATTGAGCCGATGTTGCCGACGAGGCTGGTCAGTTCGTCCATCGAGGCGGTTAGCCACGCAGCGCTGGCCGGTATGGGCATTGCCTGTCTGCCTGATTTCATGACCCATGAGGACGTCGCCCAGGGTCGCTTGCAGCGGGTGCTCGATAGCCATCTGGAGCATGTCGGGCGGTTCTGGGTACTTTGGCCGTCAAGTCGACACGCCACGGCAAAATTGCGGGTTTTCATCGATCATTTATCGGCGCGACTTTTTCCCGCCACTGAAGGTCGATAGAGTTGTAAGCGTTTCAAGACACTAATCCATACGCCGCGGGGTCGTGATCTGTTGCACAATACGCCCCGGACTGTTTTCCCTCAGGATGTTTAATGTTGATTTCCATTCCCTTGCGTGTTGTCGGGTTGGCGTTGTTGGTGGCGGCTGTGGCCGGCTGTTCGAAGGACAAGCCGATGTATGAGCATGAGAACTTCGATGACTCGGGTACGTTCTCGCGCAATTACCCTGTGAGCGACGCTGTCAGTTGCGAAGCGGCGCGTCGTGCGTTGCTGAGTCAGGGCTACATCATTACCAGCAGCGATCCGAAGCTGATCAGCGGCCACAAGAGCTTTCAGCAGACCGGCGATACGCACATGGAGATCAGCTTCAATGTGGTCTGCGCCGAAGACAGCAGTGGCAAGCACCACGCGACGATGTTCGCCAATGCTCTGCAGGATCGTTACGCACTGAAGAAGACCAACAACTCTGCCAGCCTCGGCGTCGGCGTGTTGGGCTCGGTGTCGATGCCGATCGGCTCCTCGGACGATTCGATGGTCAAGGTTGCCAGCGAAACCGTGTCCTCGCAGAAATTCTATGAACGCTTCTTCACCCTGGTCGAGCTGTTCCTGCCGGCCGATGCGAAGAAAGCGGCGCATATCGAAGAGAAGCCGAAGACTGATCTGGGTGTGCCTGAGCCCAAAGCTGCGCCTGCGCCAGCGCCGGCGGCATTGGTGCCGACGCCAGCCGCCGAGCCTGCAGCAACGCCTGCCCCGGCTGCTGAACCAGCCCCGGCCCCGGCCGAAGTGGCGCCGGTGAGCTCGGAGCCGGTGGTTCCGGCGGCAGAGACGGCGCCGATCACCCCGGCGCCAGTCGCTGAACCAGCTCCTGCCGCGGAGACCATCACTCCGCCGGCCAACCCGGACATCCCACCGCCGTCCGAGCCGATCCCGGCGATGCCTGCGTCCGGCCAGTAATCCGATCCCGTGTAGGAGCTGCGGCACGCTGCGATCTGTTGATCTTGTCCTAAAAACAAGATCAACGGATCTCAGCGTGCCGCAGCTCCTACGCGAGTATTTCGTTACATTCTCCGGACAAAAGTCCCGCGATAAATTCCTGACCGTCTGCTACGTTTTATTGATGAAGGCCGTGTTTCATTTTTCCTTCATACGGGCACTTTATGCTCGGGGCACGGGTCGATTGATCAGGCCATTTTTCAGCGAGCAGTAAGGGGGATTACACGATGGACGATTACCAAGAAGAACTGCTCGAGTACCAGGCCTTTGAACTGGATCCGCCAGAGCCTGCGGAAGACGCTACCGAGCTGTAAGCGTTTGCTTGCCGCTTGTGGCTGTAGGCTTGCAGCTGCTCTTATGCCGTTTTGCGATGGCTGCGGCGGAATTCGCCAGGGGTCTGGCCGCTCCAGCGTTTGAACGCGCGTTGGAACGCTTCGGCTGAGGCAAAACCCAGCAGATAGGCGATCTCGCCGAACGCCAGTTCAGTGTCGCGGATGTAGGTCATGGCCAGATCGCGGCGGGTGTCATTGAGGATCGCGCGATATTGTGTGCCTTCCTCAGCCAGTTTTCGCCGCAATGTCCAGGTCGGCAGCTTCAGGCGCGCCGCCACTTCTTCCAGGTCGGGTTCGCGCCCACCATTCAATAACGGCCCCAGCAATTGCGTGATGCGCTCGCGCAGGCTGCGGGTGCGTGTGAGTTGTTCGAGCTCGCGTTCACACAATTGCAGCAGGTGCCGCCAAGTGCTCGGGCAATGTTCGCGATTGCGCTGGGCGAGGCTGTTGAGGCTCAGGCGCAGTTGATTACGCTCGGCGCCGAACTGGATCGGGCCGTCACCCAGGGCACTGTAAGCGTCACGGTAATCCGGTTCGTCGAATTCGATTTCGATGCGCTCGGCCCGCAGCGATTCGCCACTGATACTCGACAGTTGATGCAGCCAGCCGGCGATGATCGAATCCACCACAAAGCGGTTATAGGCGTTGTACGGGCTGATCGAGTAGAAGCGCAGCCAGGCGCCGTTGGCGTCTTCGTGAAAACTCGACTGGCCGCGATAGTTGGAGCCGTACAACGGTTCGAAGCGGATCAGGCAACGTGCGGCCTCGCGCACGGTCGGGGCTTGCGCGGCGGTGACCCCGGCCAGCCCGGCCTGACTCAGCCGACTGAGCTGCCCCATGCGTAAGCCCAGCGCTGGGTCGTCGGTCAATTGAATGGCCGCGTGCCCCAGGCGCATGTAACGCGGAATCGACAACCGCGCGCCGGCCTCGGCCAAGCGTGCAGCGTCCAGCCCATATTGCTCAAGCAACGGCTGCGGGTCGGCGTCATGGCTGCGCACCGCATCGGCGAGGCTGTGTACGAAACCCACCGACAAATCCCCGAGACGCATCGGTAGCGGCTTCATCGCTTACAACCAGATATTCAGTAAACGCGCGCCACGGGCGTCGCCATCGGCAAACTGCCGGCCGTCGCTGCTGAGGAAACTCTGCCCGGAACTCAGCTTGTCCCAGAACTGCCCGCGCAAGAACACGCTGACACCGGCAATCGCCCGACTGCTCGGCGGTTGCGCGGTCAAAGTCAGACGATGCCAGGCCTGGCCTTCGCTGACTTCGCCGGGCTTGAGGCTGACCGAGCCCGGTGTGCTCGAACCTTTGTAGCCGCCCCACGGCTGATCCCACACGTTATGACCGACGACGAACGCCGGTACGGCGACCAGTTGCGCGCCTTGTTCGTCGAGTTTGCGGTAATTATCGGGGTACCAGCTGTCGCTGCCGATAAGGATACCGAGGCGCCCGGCGGGCGTATCGACCACGTTGATCGCGTGTTTATCTTCGGCTTCCAGTACATCGCGCTGATCGAAGATCGGGTGCATCTGCCGCTGTGGTTGACCGAGCGGTACGCCATCACGACCAAACACCACGCTGCTATTGAACAGTGCGCCGCTGCCGGGTTTGAGCTGGCCGTCGCGGATGCTCGGCTCCGGTAACACAATGGAACCGGCCACCAGCGTTACATGAAACTCCTTGGCCAGGCCGCCGAACAGTGCCTGGTAATCCTTGGCCATCGCCTTGGACTTCATTCGCAGATGCGCATCATCGAGACGACTGTTGCCTTTGGCGCTGAGCCAGGCGCGGGCGAACAGCAGCGGATTGCTCGCCGCCAGCCAGTTCATCGCTTCGGCGAGGGTCGGCGCTTGATACAGCTCGTCTTTCTCGCCGCTGATCATCAGCCAGGTGCCGACATGTTCCGGCAGCACCACCACGGTTTTGTCATTCAACAAACCCTGATCCTGCGCTTGCTGCAAATAAGCCGCGAGTTTGCGGTGCAGGCGCTCAGGGCTTTGATAGTCGGTGGGAAACAGTTCGGGCTGGATGCCCAGCAGATTGCCACGGTCGGCGGGGGTGCCCTCATCGACCGCGAGTTTGATACGCAGGTCCGACAGGTAATGACCCGCCGGCCGGTCTGCCGCCCACATGGCGTAGGTGGTCAGGGCGGCGACAATGGCCATGGAAAAAAACAGGTACAAAAGTTTGCGCATGAAAACCAACAACAGCCGGGTACAGGGTGTGGCGACTAGGGTAGGGCCCATGGCCGTGCTTGCCAAGGGGCGCTGCGCATTTGGATCAATAAGTTGTCAGTTACGGTCATTGAGTGACAGCGGTGCGACTCTTAGTCTGTCGAACATGACTGACGGGGGACAAAGAGCTCCCGCACTTTTTCCGTGATCGCTCGTTGTGGAGTTACCGATGACCGCCGCTCATTACCCGCACCTGTTGGCCCCGCTGGACCTGGGATTCACCACGCTGCGCAACCGCACCCTGATGGGCTCGATGCACACTGGCCTGGAAGAAAAACCGGGCGGTTTTGAACGTATGGCGGCGTACTTCGCCGAACGTGCGCGCGGCGGTGTCGGCCTGATGGTCACCGGCGGTATCGGCCCGAACGACGAGGGCGGCGTGTACTCCGGCGCGGCCAAGCTGACCACCGAAGAAGAAGCGCTCAAACACCGCATCGTCACCCGCGCGGTGCACGACGCGGGCGGCAAGATTTGCATGCAGATCCTTCATGCCGGGCGTTATGCCTACAGCCCGAAGCAGGTGGCACCGAGCGCGATTCAGGCGCCGATCAACCCGTTCAAGCCCAAAGAGCTGGACGAAGAGGGCATCGAGAAGCAGATCAGTGATTTCGTGACTTGCTCGGTACTGGCGCAGTCCGCCGAGTACGACGGCGTCGAGATCATGGGCTCGGAAGGTTATTTCATTAACCAGTTCCTCGCCGCGCACACCAACCACCGCACCGACCGCTGGGGCGGCAGCTACGAAAACCGTATGCGCCTGCCGGTGGAAATCGTTCGTCGTGTCCGCGAGGCCGTCGGCCCGAATTTCATCATCATCTTCCGCCTGTCGATGCTCGACCTGGTTGAGGGCGGCAGCACCTGGGATGAGATCGTTACCCTGGCCAAAGCCATCGAGCAGGCTGGCGCAACCATCATCAATACTGGCATTGGCTGGCACGAAGCGCGGATTCCGACCATCGCCACCAAAGTGCCGCGCGCGGCGTTCAGCAAGGTCACGGCCAAGCTGCGTGGTTCGGTGAGCATCCCGTTGATCACCACCAACCGCATCAACACGCCGGAAATCGCCGAGCAGATTCTTGCTGAAGGCGATGCCGACATGGTCTCGATGGCGCGGCCGTTCCTCGCCGACCCGGACTTCGTCAACAAAGCGGCTGAAGGTCGCGCCGACGAAATCAACACCTGCATCGGTTGCAACCAGGCCTGCCTGGATCACACTTTCGGTGGCAAGCTCACCAGCTGCCTGGTCAACCCGCGCGCCTGTCACGAGACCGAACTCAACTACCTGCCGGTCAAGCAGATCAAGAAAATCGCCGTGGTCGGTGCCGGCCCTGCCGGGTTGTCCGCTGCGACCGTGGCCGCCGAACGTGGCCATCAGGTGACGTTGTTCGATTCGGCCAGCGAAATTGGTGGCCAGTTCAACATCGCCAAGCGTGTGCCGGGCAAGGAAGAGTTTTTCGAGACCCTGCGTTACTTCAAGCGCAAGTTGCAGACGACGAATGTCGAGGTGTGCCTGAACACTCGCGTCGACGTGGCGAAACTGGTGGAGGGCGGTTACGACGAAATCATCCTCGCCACCGGTATTGCGCCGCGTGTACCGGCAATTCCAGGCGTCGAGAACGCCAAGGTGTTGAGCTACCTGGACGTGATTCTGGAGCGCAAACCGGTGGGCAAGCGTGTTGCGGTGATTGGTGCTGGCGGTATCGGTTTCGACGTGTCGGAGTTCCTCGTGCACGAAGGCGTGGCCACCAGTCAGGATCGCGCCGCGTTCTGGAAAGAATGGGGCATCGATACGCAACTGGAAGCACGCGGTGGCGTGGCCGGGATCAAAGCGGCGCCGCATGCACCGGCGCGTGAAGTGTTCCTGTTGCAGCGCAAGAAAACCAAGGTCGGCGACGGTCTGGGCAAGACTACTGGCTGGATTCACCGTACCGGTTTGAAGAACAAGCAAGTGCAAATGCTCAACAGCGTTGAGTACCTGAGCATCGATGATGAAGGCTTGCACATCCGCATCGGCGAAACCGGCGAGCCGCAGCTGTTGGCGGTGGACAACATCGTGATTTGCGCGGGGCAGGATCCGCTGCGTGAACTGCACGATGGGCTGGTTGCGGCCGGGCAGAACGTGCACCTGATCGGCGGCGCGGATGTCGCGGCCGAGCTGGATGCCAAACGCGCGATCAACCAAGGCTCGCGTCTGGCAGCCGAACTTTGATTTCGCAGGCCTAGCGTGCCAATGGCTATCGCGAGCAGGCTCACTCCTACAGGTGGACGCATTTCAAATGTAGGAGTGAGCCTGCTCGCGATGGCTGCTTATGAGCGACTAGAATGCTGGCTCTGTCCAGATCGAATCGACGCTCATGTTTTTGCCTCCCTCCGATTGGCTACCCCAAGCCCCTCTCGAATTACTCTCGCTCGACTGGCTGGCCGCCGCCAATGTTGAAGTGGCGATCCTGCGCCTGGACCAGATCGATCCGCTGATCAGCGGCAATAAATGGTTCAAACTCTCTGAACACCTCAAGGCTGCCAAGCGTGTCGGCGCTGAAGGCATCATCAGCCTTGGCGGTGCGCATTCAAATCACCTGCACGCATTGGCCGCGGCGGGTAAACGCTTGGGGTTCAAAACCGTGGGGCTGTTGCGTGGGCATGCGCAGGAAACGCCGACCGTGACGGATCTGCAGGCGTTTGGCATGCAGTTGCATTGGCTGGGTTACGCCGGCTATCGAGCGCGGCATGAGCCGGGGTTCTGGGAACCGTGGCAGGTGCACTATCCGACGTTGTACGCGGTGCCGGAGGGTGGCGGCGGATTACCCGGGGCATTGGGCTGCGCAGCGCTTAAGGTTCAGGTCGATGCGCAATTGCGCAATCTGGGCTGGAGCGATTACCACGGTTGGTGGCTGGCTTGCGGCACGGGGACGACATTGGCGGGGCTGGTGCTGGCCGAGGCCGGTGAGCACCCGGTGTATGGCGCGTTGGCGGTGCCGGAGGCTCACGGTGTGGCGCCGCAGGTTGAGGCAATCCTCCTGGAAGCAGGGATGGCCAATGCAGGGTATGAATTGATCGATGCCAGTCGTGGCGGTTTTGCCAAGGTCGATGCCGGACTGCTTGAATTTATCGACCGTAGCGAGCAGGCAAGCGGTGTGCCGCTGGAACCGCTTTACACCGCCAAGGCGTTATTGGCGCTCAAAAGTCACGTCGAGGCGGGCGGATTTGCCTGCGGCACTCGGCTGATTTTCGTCCATACCGGCGGATTGCAAGGGCGCCGGGGATTCAACCGCGTCCCCTGATTGCAGCGTATCTCTGTCATGAGAGGATTTATTGTGAAGAGGGGATAAATCCCCTCTTCACAATGAATCCAGCAGGCTTCAAAAGCGTTTTAGCCGCGTTTGGGCATCATCCGCAGCAGCGTGTTATCGCCCACCACGTAATGGTGATAAATCCCCGCCAGCGCATGCAGGCCGATCAGCCAGTAACCGATGGTGGCGATCAGCACATGCCAGTGCTCCACTTGCTTGGCGAAGGCCTTGTCTTCGCTGACCAGCAGCGGCAGGTCGAACCCGTAGAACATCACCTGATGCCCCTCGGCGCTGGTGATCAGCCAGCCGAGAATCGGCATGCTGATCATGAACAGGTACAACGCCCAGTGCATCAGCCGCGCGAGCACGGTCTGCCATTGCGGCGAAGCCGGGAAGATCTTCGGCGCCGGGCCGAGGCTGCGCGCGAGCAGGCGAAACCATACCAGCACGAACACGGTCAGGCCGAGCATGTAATGCACTTCGCGGATCAGCGTGCGCCCGCCACTGCCCTTGGGAAAGATGCCGCGAAATTCCATGCTGGCGTAGACCAGCACCAACAACACCAGCATCAGCCAGTGCAACAGGACCGACACGGTGCTGTAACGCGATTCGGAGCTTGTCCACGGCATACGGTGTTTCCTCACAGATCAGGGTCGATACCGGCCGTTCTTGTGCGACGGCATGCTTTAACTGTAATCCGCTTTGGCGGATTTGCCTGAAGCTGATCGGACTTTCAATGCTCTGAATCACGGGTTTCATCAAAAAAAACGCCAGCGTCGTGTGGACGCTGGCGTTTTTGTTTGCAGCGGGCAGGGCAATCAGCTCGATTGCGGCATCTCACCCTTGGCCAGGCGCTTGTTTATGTCGGCAATCACTTCCGGCAAGTCAGTGATGGTGTCGATCATGTAATGCGGGCGCGAACCCTCGAACAGCGCGTGAATGCGTTTGCGTTCAGTGGCCAGTTCATCACTGCCCAGTGCGCGGAAGCCCTCGTAATCCAGACCCAGCGCGTTGCCCGAGCAGATCAGCGCCACCGTCCACATGCCGGCGCGACGGCCTTCGAGGATGCCCGGTACGGTGTCGTCGATCTTCACGCAAGCGCCGACGTCGTCGATACCCAGCGCGATCACGTTGGCCAGGGCCTGAGCCGGCCATGGGCGGCCGTTCGGCACTTCGTCGGTGGCGACCACGTGGTCGGCGACGTAACCGTTGATGGCGGCCAGTTCGACGACTTTATCCATCACTTGTTTTGGGTAGCCGGAGCAGGAGCCGATCTTGATGCCTTGCTGACGCAGGTTGGCGATGGTTTCCAGGGCGCCGGGGATCAACGCCGAATGCTCGGCAATTTTCTCGATCTGCAGCGGCATGAAGCGGTTGTAGATCGCGGTGACGTCATCGTCGGTCGGCGTGCGGCCGAACGCTTTGCGATAGCGCTCGGCGACTTGCGGTTGATCGCACAGGGTGCGGATGTGATCCCACTTGCCCATGCCCATCGGGCCGCGCGCTTCTTCGATGGAGACTTGCACGTCGAATTCAGCGAAGGCTTCGACGAAGATCTGTGTGGGTGCGAAGGAACCGAAATCGACGACGGTGCCGGCCCAGTCGAGGATGGCGGCTTGCAGCTTGCTTGGGTTTACATAGTTCATGGCAATCAATTCCTGAGTTGGCAATGCAATTCAAATGTAGGAGCGAGCCTGCTCGCGAAGGCGTCGTGTCAGTCGACATCCATGTTGAATGTGCGACCGCTTTCGCGAGCAGGCTCGCTACCACAGGGGATTTGTGGTGGTAATCAGATGTCGAGGACTTCCATCTCGCGCAGCACTTCGCCAACAGCCGCGACGGCCTGGCGCATTTCGTCCGGGCTGACGTGGCCGATGCAGCCGACGCGGAAGGTGTCGACCTGGGTCAATTTGCCGGGGTAGAGAATGTAACCCTTGGCCTTGACCCGTTCGTAGAAGTCCTTGAATTGGTAACGCGGATCTTTCGGCGCATGGAACGTGGCGATAATCGGCGCCTGGATCGCCGCGGGCAGGAAGCTGCGCAAACCGAGTTTGCCCATTTCCTCCATCAGTGCCTGACAGTTGGCGGCGTAGCGCGCATGCCGCGCCGGCAGGCCACCTTCCTCGTTGTATTGCAGCAAGGCTTCGTGCAGCGCCGCGACCACATGGGTCGGCGGGGTGAAGCGCCATTGACCGGTCTTCTGCATGTAAGCGTGCTGGTCAAACAGATCCATCGCCAACGAGTGCGAATTGCCGGCGGCTGCGGCCAGCGCCTCTTTGCGGGCGAAGACAAACCCCATCCCCGGCACGCCTTCCAGGCACTTGCCGGACGCCGCGATCAGCGCGTCGAACGGCACTTGCTGCGCATCCACCGGCAGCGCGCCGAAGGAGCTCATGGCATCGATGATCAGGCGTTTGCCGTGTTGCTTGATGACTTGGGCAATCTCCGGCAGCGGGTTGAGAATGCCGGTGCTGGTTTCACAGTGGATCAGCGCGACGTGGGTGATGTCGCTGTCGGCACGTAGCAGGCGGTCGACGTCGGCGGCGGTAGTCGGTTCGTCTTCAGCGGTTTCGAAGGTGCTGAACGAGCGGCCAAGCACTTCGCAGATCTTCGCCAGACGCTTGCCGTAGGCACCGTTGATCAGCACCAGCACTTTGCCGTCACGCGGCACCAATGTGCCGATGGCCGCTTCGACGGCGAACGTGCCGCTGCCTTGCAGAGGGACGCAGTGGTGAGTGGCGGCGCCGTTGAGGATCGCCAGCAATTGTTCGCAAAGGCTGGCAGTCAGTTGATTGAAGCGGTCATCCCATGACCCCCAGTCGACCATCATTGCCTGGCGGGTGCGGGCCGAAGTGGTCAACGGGCCGGGAGTGAGCAGGATGGGTTCGGCGATACTCATTCGTGTGTCCTCGGATTGCGCTGTGGGATGAAGCTACGGGGCATACGTTGCAATTCGCCGTTGCATCAATCAAATTGTTTGTTGTTATGCCAGCCATCAGCGAGAGTTATTCATGAACCTGTTTCAACTGCGCGCCTTCGACGCCGTGGCCCGCGAAGGCAGCTTCACCCGCGCCGCCGCGCGGTTGTTCATCAGCCAGCCGGCGGTCACCGGACACATCAAGGCGCTGGAGGAGCACTATCAGATCACCCTGCTGCGGCGTACCGCGCGACGGGTGGAACTGACCGAGGAGGGCACCAAACTGGCAGCAATCACTCGGGCGATGTTCGGCTTGGCGGAAGAAGCGCAGGCGATGCTCGAGGCCAATCGGCAGTTGCTGACCGGGCGTCTGGAAGTGGCGGCGGACGGGCCGCACATGGTCATGCCGATGTTGGCGAGCCTGCGCGCACGCTATCCGGGCATCACCGTCAATCTGCGCTTGGGTAATGCCCAGGAAACCCTAGCGGCGCTGTTGTCGGAACACGCCGACGTTGCCGTGCTGACCGAGGTCGAGCCGCGCAAAGGTCTGCATTTGCAGGCGCTGAGTGAATCGCGCATTTGCGCGCTGGTGCCGGCGGCGCACCCGTGGGCGACTCGGGCCGGTGAGGTGAAACTCAAAGAGCTCGATCAAGTGATCATGGTGCTGCGTGAGCCGAGTTCGATAACCCGGCGCACGTTTGACCAGGCCTGCGCGCAGGCCGCGATTCAGCCACGGGTATTGCTCGAACTGGACAGCCGCGAGGCGGTGACCGAGGCCGTTGCCGCCGAGTTGGGCGTTGGCGTGGTGTCATCGGTGGAAGTCAGTCATGACCCGCGGGTGGTGGCGATTCCGATTGTCGGCGAGGGCCTGGTCAATCGGCACATGATCGGGTGCATGGAGCGGCGACGGGAGTTGCGCCTGATTCAGGCCTTCTTCGGCTTGGCCCCAGCCTGAAACACCGTGGCGCTCCTTTCGCGAGCAGGCTCGCTCCCACATTCGACCGCGTTTTTTCTGGAGGAACCGGTTCCAACGTGGGAGCGAGCCTGCTCGCGAAGGGGCGGGTCCTGATTACACAAGACTCTCGCGAACCATGTCGAGAAACGTCGCCACCACTCGCCGCGAACTCTGCTCACGCAAACACACCAGCGTCTCCGTCAGCCGTCGGGTGCAGTCGATGATGGGCAACGCACACACCCGTGAATCCGCACCAAATTCTGCCGCCGACACCACCCCGACGCCAATGCCGACGACAACCGCCTCGCGCGCCGCTTCTCGGCCTTCGACCTGAATCGCCGGACGAATGCGAAATCCCGCCCGGGCCATTTCCTCTTCCAGTGTCTGCCGCGTCACCGAACCGTGCTCACGCAACACCAGCGGTGTGTCATCGAGATCCGCCAGGCAGATTGATTCACGCTCGGCCCACGGATGATTGCGCGACACGAACGCTACCATCGGATCATTACGCAGTGGCACGCACAGCAAGCGTTCATCGCTGACATCGCGCCCCAGCAACGCCAGATCCGCCTGATAGTTGAACAGGCGAAACAGCGATTCATCGGTGTTGCCGGTTTCGATTTTCACGCTGATGCCCGGATAGCGTTCGCAGAACCGCGCGATCTGCGGCAACACGTGCACCGGCGCATCCACTGCCAGAATCAAGCTGCCAGTCTGCAAGGCCTGGGACTCCTGCAACAGCTCCTGGGCCTCTGCCTCAATCACAAACAGGCGCTGGGTGATCGCCAGCAACCGCTCGCCGAGGTCCGTCAGGCGCACGGAACGCTTATTGCGGTGAAACAGCAAGACGCCAAAACGTTCTTCAAGTTTGCGCACCTGGTCGGAAATGGCCGGTTGCGTGAGGAAAAGGCGCTCGGCGGCTCGGGTGAAGCTTCCATGCACGGCCACCGCGTGGAAGGCTTTGAGCTGGGCGTGGGACACCGACATGTAGCCTCCTGATTAAACAAGCAGTAACAAGCTGAGCTTATGTGTGAAATACGATAAATCGATTTTATTTATTAAACAGTAATTGCTTTGATCGGCTCACGCCATCGCTGCCTGCTTGACCGAGCAGCGGCAGTGGCCCATGAGCCTGTGCGTGCAACAGCAGGACTCATCTGACCGGTATCGCCTTAGGGATGGAGCGATATCGCAGTGCTCAACAATAAAAAACACAGGCGTTTACTTAACGATTCTGCCGGCACACTCACACCCTGAGGTCAGAACCACCATGAACAAGCACATCGGCACCATTGCACGTTGGCGCGTGCAGATTTTTGCGATTACCTGGCTTGCTTACGCCGCTTTCTACTTCACCCGCAAAGCTTTTTCGGTGGCCAAACTGGGCATCGCCGAAGACCCGACCTTCATGCTCGACAAGATGGCCATGGCCAACCTCGATGCGATTTATCTGGCGGCGTATGCCGTGGGCCAATTCACCTGGGGCATGCTCGCCGACCGCTTTGGCCCCAGGGTGGTGGTGCTCGGCGGATTGCTGATTTCCGCCGCCGCAGCACTGGTAATGGGCAGTTTCGCCACCTTGCCGATCTTCGCCACCTGCATGTTGATTCAGGGCCTGGCGCAGTCCACCGGATGGTCGGGTTTGTGTAAAAACCTCGGCAGTTTCTTCCCCGCTAAACAACGCGGGCGGGTGCTTGGATTGTGGAGCTCCTGCTATGCGTTTGGTGGTCTGGTGGCGTCACCGTTTGCTGGATGGTGGGCGTATACACTGGTCGGTACCTGGCACGCGGCGTTTATTTCCAGTGCTGCTGTGGTCGCCGTGGTGGCGGTATTGTTCTTTATCTTCCAGCGCGACAAACCGGAAGACGTTGGCTTGCCAGCGGTAGAACCGGAGCCGGAACTGAGCGCTGAAGAAGCCGAAGCCAACAGCAAACTCAGCGTCTGGGAACCGTTGAAGGAAATCCTGCGCAACCGCACGGTGCTGGTTCTGGGCCTGGCGTATTTCATGTTGAAACCGGCGCGCTACGCGATTCTGCTATGGGGCCCGGTGATCGTATTTGAACAGATGCCCAGTGTTGGCAAAGTCGGTGCAGCGATCATTCCCACTTCGTTCGAACTGGCCGGGCTGCTTGGGCCGATCCTGATTGGCCTGGCCTCGGACAAACTGTTCGGCGCCCGGCGCATGCCAGCGTGCGTCCTGAGTTTGCTGGCGCTGACCGTGACCCTCGCGCTGTTCATGGGCGCCCTGCACACCGGCAGTGTGTTGCTCGTCGTGGCGCTGCTGTTTGTCATGGGCCTGACCCTGTACGGCCCTGATTCGATGATCAGCGGTGCTGCCGCCATTGATTTCGGCAAGGCCAAGGCCGGCGCCACTGCCGCCGGCTTCGTCAACGGCTGTGGTTCGGTTGGTGCAGTGCTCGGCGGTTTGCTGCCGGGCTACTTCGACTCAGTGACGGTGTTCATCGTTTTCGCCGGCTGCGCACTGTTCTCGGCGCTGGTGCTGATTCCGCACTGGAACAGCCGTCCGGTCGGTGTGATGGAGCCGCGTGCGTCTATCCCCAATTGCCGGTTGACGATCAAACCTCTGCGTTCTTGAAACCCTTAGCCTCGCGGCCTGCTGCGGCGTTCGCGGCAGGTTGTGGCGTGGCCAACTGACTGGAGAAGTGCCATGAGACCTTTTTGGCTGGAGCAGGCCTTGCTGGCCGATACCTCTGCAACTTGCCCGCCGCTGCAGGGCGAAGTGCGCACCGACGTGTGCATTGTCGGTGGCGGTTACACCGGGTTATGGACGGCGATCATGCTCAAGCAGCAGAACCCTGAACTGGAGGTGTTGCTGATCGAGGCCGACATTTGCGGTGCCGGCGCCAGTGGGCGCAATGGAGGTTGCGCGCTGTCATGGTCGGCCAAGTACTTCACCCTTGAGCGCTTGTTTGGCGTCGAGGAAGCGGTGCGACTGGTCAAAGAGTCTGAGCGCAGCATCCATGCCATCGGCGAGTTCTGCGAGCAGTACGGTGTCGATGCCGATTACCGTCTCGACGGCACGCTGTACACCGCGACCAACCGCGCGCAGGTCGGCTCGACCGACGCGGTGATCGCGGCGCTGGAGCGCAACGGCATCAACTCATTCAGCCAGCGCCCGGTGGCGGATGTGCAGCGGATGGCCGGTTCCACCAAACATGTGGAAGGCTGGTTCTCACCGGCCGCTGCCAGCGTGCAACCGGGCAAACTGGTGCGCGGGCTGCGCCGGGTGGCGTTGCAATTGGGCGTGAAAATCCACGAAAACACCGCCATGACCGGGTTGCAGGAGGGGCGCCCGGCGCGCATCCAGACCCCCAATGGCAGCGTGATCGCTGACCGCGTGGTGCTGGCGATGAATGCCTGGATGGCGCGCGCCTTCCCGCAATTCGAGCGCAGCGTGGCGATTGTTTCCAGCGACATGCTGATCACCGAACCGCGCCCGGATCTGTTACAGGCAATCGGTTTGACCAGCGGCGTTACCGTGCTCGATTCGCGGATCTTCGTGCACTACTACCACAACACCCCGGACGGCCGGATCATGCTCGGCAAGGGTGGCAATACGTTTGCCTTTGGCGGGCGAATGTCGCCGGTGTTCGATCAGCCGTCGCCGTATGCCGGATTGCTCAAGCGCAGCCTTGATGACTTTTTCCCGGCGTTCAGCGATGTCAAAGTCGATGCGACCTGGAACGGGCCGTCGGATCGCTCGGTCACCGGTTTACCGTTCTTCGGTCAGATGAGCAGCAGCGGCAACGTGTTTTACGGGTTTGGTTATTCCGGCAGCGGCGTCGGTCCGTGCCACATGGGCGGGCAGATTCTCGCCTCGCTGGTGCAGGGCCTGAACAACCCGTGGACCCGCTCACCGCTTATCAACGGCCCGCTGGGCTATTTCCCGCCGGAGCCGATCCGCTACCTCGGTTCGCTGATGGTGCGCAACGCGATCCGCCGCAAGGAACATGCGGAAGACCACGGCCGGCGCCCCCGTCATCTGGACGTGCGCCTGGCAAAATTTGCGGCAGCTGCCGGCAAAGCCGACAAAGGCTGAGCGCTGTAAACACTCAAAAAATGCTCCGCGTTGCGCCGATAAACACAACCCTGCTCCTGCGTGGATTCAGGAGCGGTTGATCAGCCACTCGAGTAACAAGCTGCTGTCGCTGGCTGGCGGCGCCTCCCTCGGTGGGTCGTCGCGTAGCGCTCCCATGCACAGAATTGGTCGATCCGGGTCGCTGTCGAGAAAGCTCACCCAGACTTCGCTGCCTGCGCGGGGCAGTTCGTGGGCAGCAATCCGGCCATGGGCGGTGGTCAAGGCGATTGGCAGCCAAATCCCTTCCTCACACCGTGCCGTTGGTGCTGGCCACAGACTGACATGGATTCGTCCTTGTTCATCAAGCGTGGTCGGCTGCCCAAGGGCACCGAGGACGCGGGCCAGGTGATAACCGGGAATGCTCGGTCGCGGTTGTTTAAGCGCCGGGCGAAAATCCGTTGACCAGGGCAGGGCGGTGAAGTCGTTGTGATAGCGATACGCGATGGGCGTCGGGTCAAGAATCGACGGCTGTTGCCCTTTGTGGCGCAGTTCGGAGATCAACCACTGTTCGTTGAACCCGCTGACAGGGTGGTCGGTGACTTGCAGCAAGTGACCACTGCGCAAATCGGTAGCGTCGCTGCGGCCATGGATCGAACGATATTGGCAGCGCTGGCGTTCGAGATGGCGACGACTGCGTTGTTCCGCATGGCGTTGTTGCGCAGACACCGACGTCGCACCTGGCTGGGCCACGGTTTGATTGGCGGCATCTTCGCTGACGGCCTGTTGCCCGCGGTTGCGCACCGGATGCAGGACCGTGAGCTGGGTACTGTCATGGCGTTGAAACAGGCTGCTGACACCCGGCGATTGCTTTTGGTCATCGCTATTGAAGGGGATCATTGTGGGGGCTTGAGGCAGGCTCAGGCTGTCGTCGGCAAACACCACCACATGCCCGCCGGGCCCATGTTCAAAGTGATAGTGAATGCCTTCTTCCTCGCACAACCGTTGCAACAGCGCCAGGTCGTTTTCCTCGTACTGGATACAGAACTCACGACACGGATAGGTGCCGACGCTCATCTCGATGCGCCAACTGCCTGCCGGCAGGCCATGTTCGACGAGTAACTGCGCGAGAATCGATGGCACGCTCGACTGCACAAATAGGCGACGTCGCAGCGCCTGCGCCAGGCCTTGCAGATAGGGCACCAGCACCAATCGATAGCCGACGCGGTGGGTGCCGCGATGTTCGCACGAGACGTTGTGGATCAGGCCATGCACGCCGTGATGTTCGCCCATGCGCAGAAACGCCGGCTGATTCAGCAGCGTATCTGGCGTGACGGCAGGCGCCAGGCCCATCACTTCCACTTCGAACCGGAACGGCTGATTCAGCGCTTCCTCGCCACGAAAGCGCAGAACCGGCAGGCATAACCCGCTATCGGTCAGGGTGAGGGTGAACGGACTTTCCTTGTCATTGAGCATTCGCACAGGTTCTGTCAGGCAATACGGACGGCAGAGGGTACGAAACCACGGCGCTGAATAGTCACCGCAAAAGGGGTTTTCAGAATCGCCCTACAAGGTCTGGTGAAGATGTCGATTCGCCAATCAATATTTTTGGTCGATTGCCGACTTTAGGCCGTATAAACTTGGCGCCACGCGTCGGCCAATAGATGTCTCGGCGCCACAGATCAAGAGAGTGAGTAATGGGCGCACAGTGGAAGGTTAAACACAAAGAAGCGGCAGCCAACGCCAGGGGCAAAATCTTCGGCAAACTGGTGAAAGAAATCACCATTGCTGCGCGCAACGGTGCCGATACCGCCACCAATGCACACTTGCGTCTGGTGGTTGAGCAGGCCAAGAAAGCCTCGATGCCGAAAGAAACCCTGGACCGCGCGATCAAGAAAGGCGCAGGCCTGCTGGGTGAAGCAGTGCAATACCACCGCGTGACCTACGAAGGTTTCGCCCCGCACCAGGTGCCGTTGATCGTCGAGTGCGTGACTGACAACGTCAACCGCACCGTCGCGGAAATCCGCGTGGCGTTCCGTAAAGGCCAACTGGGTGCTTCCGGTTCGGTGGCTTGGGATTTCAACCATGTGGGCATGATCGAAGCGTCGCCGGACACCCCGGACGCCGATCCGGAGATGGCCGCGATCGAAGCGGGCGCCCAGGATTTTGAACCGGGTGAAGAGGGTGCGACCTTGTTCCTGACCGACCCGACTGACCTCGACGCTGTGCAGAAAGCCCTGCCGGAGCAAGGTTTCACGGTGTTGTCGGCCAAGCTCGGCTATCAGCCGAAGAACCCGGTCACTGGCCTGAGCGACGAGCAAATGGCTGAAGTCGAGGCGTTCCTGGAAGGCCTCGACAACCATGACGACGTGCAGGACATGTTTGTCGGTCTGGCCGGCTGATTTGTTTCGCCAGTGATGGCCTCATCGCGGGCAAGCCCGCTCCCACAGGTTTTTGCGCAGTTCACATATTTTTGTGCACGACACCGACACTGTGGGAGCGGGCTTGCCCGCGATTGACCGCGTAGCGGTCACAGATTTCCAAGATCGCGCAACACTTCACTGAACCCCGGTCGCGCCAGCACCTGCGCCTGGCAGCAACGCCGTTCCAGCTCCTCCCAATGTAAACGCTGTTCGGCACTCAGCCCCGAATCGATACGCGCCAGCAATTCCCCCAACAAGATCCCGAATGCGCGCACTTCAATGCGTTGCAGCGCCCGCGTCTGCGGGTTATCCGTCGTGGCATGGAACGACGCCCCGCCAAAATCTCCCAGCAGGCAATCGCCCCGGTCGTTCAACAAAATGTTGTGCCCGTAAAGATCGCCGTGGGTGATGCCTTGTTGATGCAGATGTTCGGCCGCCGAGGCAATGCCCTTGGCAATGCGCAAGGCAACGTCGGCCGTGAAGCGAAGATCATCGGCGTACACATCCCGCGAACACGACGCCAGGCTCGGCAATCCGGCGAGATTGCGAAAGCTCGGATCAATCAGCTGCATCACCAGCCCCTGTTGGCCGTCGGGGTGGCCGTTGATACGCCCTTCAATGCGGATCAGGTTCGGGTGCAGCCCGGCGGTGATGCACGCGTTCATTTCGTGCAACGGCGAGCCGTCGCTGGTCATTTCACCTTTGTATAACTTCACCGCGACCGCTTTCTGCGAGCCATCGGCTTGCTGCCAGCTCGCCCGGGAGATCACCCCGGAGGCGCCTTCGCCGAGTTTCTGCTCCAGACGCAACGCCGACCAATCGATCAGCGGCGTGGCTTCAAGGGCGGCGGCGTCGGCTTCGGTTTCCAGCGGATTACCGGCGTAGGCCAACCACGTCAGGCTCGGCAAGCTCAGCAGCCACTGCGGCAGTTCGCTGAACTGGTTGACCGAAATGCGCAGCAGCTCCAGTCGATGGCACTGGCTCAGCGAGGGCGGCAGCGCTTGCAGACGATTGCCCGACAGCATGAGCTTCTGCAGATAGGGGCGTTCGCCCAGTTCAGCCGGCAGGGTTTCGATGCAGTTGTCGGTCAGGATCAGCCAGCGCAGCAGCGGTGGCAGCGCCTCGCCGGGTACCTTGACGATGCGGTTGGCTTTGAAGCCGATCATCGTCAGCGACGGGCATTGACCGAGGCACGCGGGCAGTTCAGTGAAGGGATTATCCGAGCAAAAAAGCACGCGCAGGCGGCTCAGGCGATGCAGATCATCCGGCAGACTGCTGAGTTCATTGCCGCTGAGGTTGAGGATTTCGAGGGTCTCGGCCAGCTCGAAAATCTCGCGCGGAAACTCGGTCAGCCCGCAAGACAGATCCAGGCGCGTGATGCCCGACAACTCGCCGGCACGTAATTGAGCAAGGGTGTGCATGTAGGTGTTCACTTTTGAAAAGGACAAGCGCAAGGCGCCGAAATGGCCAACATGATAACGGCAGATGCCGATGCAGGTGTAGGCGCTGCCGCAGTCTGCGATCTTTTGATTTGGCGGCCCCGAGGATCAAAAAATCGCAGCCTCGTTGCACTCGACAGCGCCCCCAGATGCTGGCGTCAGGCTATTGGGGGGACAACCTGCAACTGCCCCAACCGGCTGCGCGTGCGGCCCATGTCGATGGCATCGCCGCCGAGGCTTTCGCACAGCGACAACCGACCAAGCAGCGTCAGGTGTTTGTCCTGATCGTAGAGCACGTCGATCAGATTGATGAAGCGTTGTTGCGCGGCGATCGAGCAATCAGCCAGTTCGGGCAAGTCGTCGATGATCCAGTGATCGAAACGCTGACACAATTCCAGATAATCCATCACCGCTGTCGGTTGCTCGCACAGATCATCGAAGCGGAAACCGATACGCCGGCCCTCGCAAAACCGCGCTTGAAAATGCCGTGTGCCGACCATTATCGAGCGTGGCGCTGCATCCCGCGGCGGCAGGTTCAGGGTCGCGCGTTGCGCCGCTGTGCCCGGCCACACGTAATGGCCATGGGTAAAGACTTGATGCACCCGGTTGCGCGCCTGACTCCGGTAATCGTGCTCGCCGCCCACTTCCATGATCTGCATGCGCGCATTGATCAAGTCGATCACCGGCTTGAAACGCGCGTGATAGAGCGGGTTGGGCAACAGCCCTTCAGGGGCGTAATTAGACGTCACCAGCAACAGAATGCCGCGTTTGAACAGCGCCTTGAACAGTCGGGTAATGAGCATCGCATCGCCGATGTCATGCACATGAAATTCGTCGAAGCACAGCACGCGACAGTCTTGCAGCAACTCATCGAGCGTGGTGGCAAGGGCGTCGTCCTGCTCGCGATGGCTGAACATGCCCTGATGCAATTGTGCGAAGAACTGATGGAAATGCAGGCGGCGCTTCTGCGTGATCGGCAGCGCTTGAAAGAATCCATCGAGCAGCCAGCTCTTGCCGCGCCCGACCGCGCCGTACAAGTAAAGGCTTGGCGGTCTTTGTGCGGTGGCCGCGAACAGCAGGCTGGCTTGCTGCGCCATACAGTCGATGACCCGCTGCTGGCTGTGACTGAGCGTGTAACCCTGGCTGTGAGCCTTGTTGCGGAAATAATCGCGGATCGACTGGGCGCTGGCGTCATGGCCCACATTGGCGGGCAAATGTTTGCCGAACAAGCGGCGCAACGCCGGCCAGCGCTGGGTCAGTCGCGAACGTTTTGGCAGTCGAACGGGCACTGTCCGATTACTCCGAGTGGGTCAAGCCGGCTTACCGAGCGCGGCGGCACAGTGTAACCAGACGTGGAATCGTCCTTCCAGCACCGCCAGGCGAGACTGGGCGATCACTGAACAGGATTGCGTAAGACGTCTGGCTATTTTGCGCGACATCGTTTGCTGGGTTGCCAACCTTTCGAAACATATCCCGGCGATAGATGGATCCAATACGACTGGCGGATTCGTCGACCGTTGCTAACCTGAAACACAGTAACGACATCCGGACGGTCCCTCACAAGGAGTGAGGCAGTGAATGTACGTGGGGTCATGGGTCTGCTGGTCGTGCTGATAGCGCCAGTTGATGCGGCGGATCTGCAGGTCGAAGTGCGCGTTGACGTGCTGCGCGGCTGCCAGTTGATCGGCCAGCAGCGCGGGGCCGGTATCGAGCAGCTCGGCGTGCTTGATTTCGGCAGCACGGCGCGGCTCGACGACCCGGCGGGGCCATTGGGAGCGGCGTTGACCCATCAACGCTTGCCGCGCCTGGAGTGCAATCCGGACACGCCTTATCAGATGCGGGTCGATGGCGGTTTGCATGGCGGTGTGGGAGAGGTGCGCTATATGGCCGGAGCGGCTGGCAGCAAGCCGATTCCCTATCGTCTATTTCAGGACGCCGCACGGCGGGTGCCACTGGTGGTGGATGCACCGATCAGTGGACGGGTGCCGGACAGCGGCACGGTGGAGTTGCCGCTGTATGCGCGGATCGAACAACTGGCTGAAGTGCCGCGGGTCAGCCGTTATTCCGATCTGATCAAGGTGACGGTCACGTGGTGACCGCAGGTTTTAGTCAGCAACCCGCAGGATTGGGTTGTGCACGGAAGGGGCGTTCAAAGAACGCAATGGTCGGATGAACCTGAAGGAGTAGGGACAGGCGCAATGACAGGCAAGTACTGGATGGTCATCGCCGCAGGTACGCTACTGATGCTCGCCGAAGATGCACAGGCGGCAGTCAGTGGGCAAATCCATGCACGACTTATCCTGATCGCCGGCTGCGAAGTGACCAATGGCACCAGCCCCGGTAGCCCGGTGAGCGATTTCGGTTCTCTCGATTTCGGCGAGCAGGGCCCCACCTGGACCGCACCGATCAAGGCCAGCCTCGACGCTGACAGCAGCGGCAAACTCAATGTCGCCTGCAATCCTTCGGTGACCGGTTTCACCGTCACCATCAACGGCGGCGCCCACGGCGACGGCACCACGCGGCGCTTGAGCAATGGCCGCCAGACCATCCCCTATCAACTGTTTCTGGATGCCTCCGGCAGTCAGAGCTACAGCATTGGTCAGACACACAATTTCGCTGTTACCAGCGGTGCGCAGATACCCATTCCGGTATTTGGCTCGGTGGTGGCGAATACCCGCGCGGTTCCGGCAGGGGTCTACACCGACACCCTGACGGTGACGCTCGACTGGTAAACCCGTAGAGGACGGACACATGCGTATTGCATCAAGGATAGGTTTGTCGTTGCTCGGTCTGGCGCTGGCTTCCAGTGCCAACGCCGCCACCACGGTCACCGGCCAGATCACCTCCAGCCTGATCCTGATCAGCAGCTGTCAGGTCAACGGCGCCGGCGGTACCACTGGTCTGAACTTCGGTGCTCTGAACTTCGGCACCACCAATAGCCTGTTCACCACGGCTTCCGGGCAGGTGCTGGGAGGTGGCGGCGGGGCGCTGTCGATTCTCTGCTCCAATGGCACGACCCCGACGATCACGGTAGGGGCCGGAGCCAATGACGGTAAATCGACCGGTGGCGCCCGTGCGCTGTACGACGGGGTCGCCAACTACGTGCCCTACGATTTGTACACGGACTCCGGGTTTTCGACGCTGCTGCCGGTCAATGGCACGATCAACCTGGCGGCCAGCACCGGTACCGCGCAGACGGTGAACATCTACGGCCAGGCGAAGGGCAAGGCCGGTCTGCCTGCGGGGACTTACACCGACACCATCGCCGTTCAGCTGACGTTCTGATGCCATGCCTCGCCATGGCTGCGCCGCGCTGCTTCTGCTCTGGGCGGGCAGTGCGCCGTTACCGTTGACGGCGGCGACCAGCCAGAGCTTTCAGGTCAGTGCCACGGTGACGGCGGGTTGTCTGGTGGTGGGCGGGGTGTCGAACTATGGCGGACTGAATTTCGGTTCGAATTCGGCGCTGGCGACCAACACGGTGAAAGTGGCGTTGACCGGTGGCGTGCAGCTGCAATGCACGCCGGGCGTAACGCTGAACATGACCGTTGATGGCGGCCAGTACAACAGCAGCGGGCGGCACATGCAGGTCAACAGCGGCAGCGCGCGCGTGGCGTATTCGCTGTTTCGCGATGCGGCGTACAGCCAGAGCCTGGGCATTGGCCAGAGCGTGGCGGTCGCCTATAGCGATGCGAACAATATCAGCCTGCCGATTTACGGTCAGGTGCAATTACCGGGCAATCAGCCTGGGGGGACGTACAGCGATGTGTTGCAGGTGCAATTGTCGTGGTGAGGCGAAGTTCGATTTGCCGACAAGGAGCAGTTTTATGGGGGCAGTTACGTCACGGCATCCGTTCATTCAGTGCGCGATGCTGGCGCTGGTCATGCTGGGGGCAGGCCACGCCTGCGCCGCCAGTTCGGTGCTGATCTGGCCGATCGATCCGGTGCTGGAGGCCGATCAGCAGGCCAGCGCACTGTGGCTGGAGAACCGCGGCAATGAAACCGCCAACCTGCAGATCCGCGTGTTTGGTTGGAGTCAGAACGGTTTTGAAGAGCAATACCAGAACCAGCGCGACGTGATCGGCAGTCCACCGGTGGCGAAGATCGAGCCGGGCCAGCGGCAACTGGTGCGTCTGACCCGAACCAAAGAAGTACCGCCGGGGCAGGAACTGGCTTACCGGATCATCATCGATGAAATCCCGGCGGCTCAACCGCCTGCTGCCGACGGTGGCAAAACGGCTGCGGCCATTCGCTTCCAGATGCGTTATTCAGTGCCGCTGTTTGCTTACGGTGCCGGGCTGTGGAGCAAAGAGGACAGCACCCGCCCACGTGATCCGAAAAGTATCGGTTTGCCGCAATTGAGCTGGCGCACGGTTGCCGTGGACGGGAAGCCTTTTGTTGAAGTGCGTAATCAAGGCGCGGTGCATGCGCGGCTGACCGACGTGGCAATCAAGCAAGGTGCGCAGAGCAAACCATTGGCAGAAGGACTGCTCGGTTATGTGCTGCCGGGCGCAGTGATGCGCTGGCCAGCACCGGGCGCCTTGTCGGGTGATTCGGCGTTGCAAGTACGGGTCAACGGCGCGCCGCAGGTGCAGAGCATCACCCCGGCGAAGTAAAGGCTCGACCTGGTTTTGTGCCGGATGAATTCGTGGTCAGAGGCCACAGGGGCGTGGCCAGCCTGCCATCGAGGGTGGATGTATCAGGAGGATTGAGTCCATTGACGGACGTAAAGCGTGTATGAGCCGAGGATGGGCTCGCCGTATTCAGCGTCCGCTGTGGCTGATCACCGGCGCGTGTTGCCTGGTGTTCGTTCAACCATCAACGGCCGGCGAACTGCCGCCACCGCCCAGCGGCATGGAGGCCGTGAGTGATGCACAGTTGTTCCTCGAACTGGTGGTCAATCAAATGAATACCGGGCGGGTGGTCGCAGTTGATCAGCGCGGAGGGCATTTGTTTCTGCCTGCAACGGCGCTGCGTGAAACCGGCATGAAGCTGCCCGAAACGGTCGGCGCAGAAGTCGATCTCGACAGCCTGCCGGGCCTGCACAGCGATTACGACAGCGTCGGTCAGCGTCTGCTGCTCGATGTGCCGCCCGAGTGGCTTCCCGAGCAGTTCATCGGTAACCGCCAAGCCTACCCGCGCACGCCGGCACTGAGCAGTTTCGGCGCGTTGTTCAATTACGATCTGTACCTCAATGACACCGACAATGCTGGCACGTACCTGGCGGCGTGGAATGAGGTGCGGGTGTTCGACAGTTGGGGCACGCTGTCCAACACCGGACAGTACCGGCGCACGATTTCCGGGGATGCAGCCAATACGCTGAACAACGGCTATCTGCGTTACGACACGACGTGGCGTTTTTCCGATGACGAACGAATGCTCACGTACGAGGCTGGCGATGTCATCAGCGGCGCTCTGCCGTGGAGCAGTTCGGTACGTCTGGGCGGTGTGCAGTTCTCGCGCGACTTTGCGGTGCGTCCGGATCTGGTGACGTATCCGCTGCCACAGTTCGCCGGGGAAGCGGCGGTGCCTTCTTCGGTGGATCTGTTTATCAATGGCTACAAATCCAGCAGCGCCGAGCTGCAACCGGGCCCTTACACGCTGACCAACATTCCCTTCATCAACGGTGCTGGCGAAGCTGTGGTGGTGACCACCGATGCGCTGGGCCGGCAGGTGTCGACCACGGTGCCGTTTTATGTCACCAGCAGCCTGCTGCAACAAGGCTTGAGCGATTTTTCGGTGGCCGCCGGTACGTTGCGCCGCGACTATGGCCTGAAGGATTTCAACTACGGGCCTGGGGTGACATCCGGCAGCCTGCGTTATGGCGTCAGCGATAGCTTTACCCTCGAAAGCCATGCTGAAGCCTCTGATTCGCTGACCCTCGGCGGGATCGGTGGCAACGTGCGCCTGGGCAACTTCGGCGTGCTCAACAGTGCTGTCAGTCAGAGCCGTTTCGATGGCGATGGCGGTGAGCAATTGAGCCTGGGTTATCAATACAGCAGCCAGCGCTACAGCTTCTCCTATCAACGTCTGCAACGCCGTGATCAATACGCCGACCTGAGCGTGATCGACAGCCCGCAAATCAGCCTCAGTCGCCGCAGTGAGCAGGCAACCCTGAGCGTCAGTCTCGACAATTGGGGCAGCCTCGGTTTCGGCTATTTCGATGTGCGTGCGGCGGACGACTCGCGTACCCGGTTGCTGAACCTGAGCTGGAGCAAACCGCTGTGGCGCAACAGCAGTGTGTACTTGTCGGCCAACCGCGAAATCGGTGACAGCAACTGGGCCGTGCAGGCGCAACTGGTGATTCCGTTCGATTTGCGCGGCAGCCTGGCAATCAGCAGCGAGCGCAACCAGAACGGCCAGAGTCAGCAGCGCGTCAACTACAGCCGCGCAGTGCCGACCGAGGGTGGCGTCGGCTACAACCTCGGTTACGCCAAGGGCGATGGCGCCGATTACCGTCAGGCCGACGTGACCTGGCGCCTGCAATCGGTGCAATTGCAGGCCGGGGTTTATGGGACGTCGGATGCCGAAACCCGCTGGGCCGACGCCAGTGGCTCGCTGGTGTGGATGGACCGGCAGGTGTTCGCCGCCAATCGCATTGACGATGCGTTTGTCGTGGTCAGCACCGACGGTTTTGCCGACATTCCCGTGCGTTACGAGAATCAGCAGGTGGGTCAGACCGACAAGAATGGCCATTTGCTGGTGCCGTGGAGCAGCGCCTATTACCGTGGCAAATACGAAATCGATCCGCTGAATCTGCCAGCCGACGTGCGCAGCCCGAATGTCGAACAACGTATCGCCGTCCGGCGTGGCAGCGGCTATTTGCTGGAGTTTCCACTGAGCCGGGTCATCGCCGCGAGTATCGTGCTGGTGGATGCGCAACAACATCAGTTGCCGCTGGGGGCCGGGGTGTTGCATGAGCAGAGCGGCGCGCGCACGGTGGTAGGTTGGGACGGTCTGGTGTACCTGGAAAATTTGCAGGCGCAAAACTCGCTGAAGGTCACGCTGGCCGATGGCAAAACCTGCCAGGCGCAGTTCAGCATCGACATCAATCAAACCCAGATTCCGCTGATCGGCCCGCTGGTGTGCCAATGACGGGCGCGCGCATTTTTCTGTGGCTGGCGCTGATGCTGCCGGGGGCGGCGCAGGCGCTGTGCTCGGTGGTCAGCACCTCGCCGGCAGCTTTCGGCTCGATCAGCTCGATTGCCTTGCGCACCACCTCACAACCCAGCTCAACTCTGAATGGCGGGTTGAGTTGCACTGGTTCGCTGCTGTCATTGCTGACCAGCAACGATCACTTCTACGCCACCATCAGCTCGACCCAGAGCGGCCTGCTCGGGCCGACCGGGGATGTCATCGGTTACACCCTCTACGCCAATAACAGCACCAGCTATCCGGTCACACGTGGCGTGGCCTTTGACTTCGCGCGCAATGGCATCATCGATGCCTTGGGTCTGCTTGGCGGTACGACACCGAAAACCGTGCCGCTGTACTTGGGGACGACCATCGGCAGCAATGTCGCCGCCGGGGTTTACAGCGAAACCCTGAGCATCTTCTGGAACTGGAATTACTGCTCCGGGATCGGCATCGGCGCGGTCTGCCTCGGCCGCGATATCAACAGCGGCACCACCACGCTGACGGTCAACCTGACCGTGTCCAACGATTGCACGATTACCGCGCCGAACATTGCCTTCGGCAATGCGCCGGTGATCAGCGCCTTCACCCCGGTGACCGGGCTGACCATCAATCTGGCCTGCACCAAGGGCAGCGCCTACACCGTCGGCTTGAGCGACGGGCAGAACCCGGTCAGCGTCGGCGGGCGACGGCGGATGATTTTCGGCAGCAATTATCTGGCGTATGACATCTTCAAAAGCGCTGGCACCACGCGTTGGGGCAGCGTCGGCTCGGCACGGCGGGCGAGTACCGACGCCGAGGTCAACCCCGGTAACGGCTTGGGGACTGGCAGCCAGATCTTCAATTACAACGCGAAGATCTACACCGACCAGACCACGCCCCCGGCCGGCACCTACCTGGACAACGTCGTGCTCGATGTCGGTTTCTGACGTCACGCGATCCTTTGCAAGCGCGAGCAGGCTCACGCCTACAGGGAACCGCAGTGGTTTCAGAATGGCAGGGATGGCGCTGCCGGGGAATCGGTCGGGCTGACCATTGCGTAGTTGTAGCCTTCACCCGACCAGTACTCGGCCTGCAAATCCCCGTCGCTGCGTTTGCCGCGTGGCAAAAAGGTGTTTTTCGGCCCCGGCGGGCGGACATAAAAACTGACCTTGTGGCCGCTGCCATCTTCATACATCACCATCGCCGCCGGCCCCTCATCGGTGCTCAGCAGACGTCCGCTGACCGCTTGAAACCCGGCAGCTGTCAGGTCCGGCAAACGACTGGCACGGGAGAAATACCGGTCGAGCCAACGCTGCATGTCGCCGTCATTCTCAACCTTGTAATCCGCCGGCAGCATGCCTTGCTGAGCGATCAATCGATAAGCCTGCAAGGCATCGGTCATCGGCAACACCGAGGAACGCACGAGGGTCATCTCGCGAGCCTGCCAGCCACTGAAACCGCCGAGGCTGACAGCGATCAGTAACATCGCTGCGCTGGCCAGATGGCGGCGTGACTGGCGCCGGCGGCGATGGCGCAGCACGGCCGGGTCAAGCGCCGGATTGGCCGGTTGCTGCAATGCACCGCTGAGTGCCGCGCGCAATTGCTGGGCATCCTGTTGCCAGGCGCGCACCTGCGCGGCTTCATCCGGGTGATTGGCCAGCCAGGTTTCCAGTACACGCCGGTCGGCGTCGCTTAGCTGGTGGTCGACGTAAGCGTGCAGGTCACGCTCGCTGGGAGGCAGGCTGATCATTTGAGTATCCGCAAAGAAGGGCTGTTGATTTCGCCGTCGCTGAGTTGGCGCAAGGCCTGGCGGGCGCGGGACAGGCGCGACATCACGGTGCCGATCGGGGCGCCAAGAATCTCGGCGACCTCTTTATAAGTCAGGCCTTCGACCGACACCATCAGCAGCAGGGCGCGCTGTTCGCTGGGCAGGCGATCAAAGGCTTGCAGGGTTGATTGCGCGATCACGGTGCGCTCCGTCGAGGGCTGGGCATCGTCGCGACCGGTGAAAAACTCGAGCATTCGCGCATAGCGCCGGGAGCGGCGGTGGGCATCGAGAAATTGCCGATACAGGATCGCGAACAGCCAGGCGCGCAAGTCGCCGTCGGCACGTTTGGCGCCCCAACTCGACAGGGCTCGCTCCAGACAGGCCTGCACCAGATCGTCGGCGCTGCTGCTGTTGCGCGTCAATGACACGGCAAAGCGGCGCAGCCGCGGGATCAGTTCACGTAGCTGTTCGTCAAGATCATTCATGGTGAGGTGTCATGCCGGAGCACTGATGACGGAGGACATGTCTGGAGACCTGAAACGCAGTATTGCCACGGAAGACGTCGCCGCGCACCGATTATTCCATCCAGGGTTCTGAAAGTTTTTGTCGCATGCGTTGTAGGAAAGTTCGCCGCGTTCTGTAGTCCCTGTAATGGAAGCAAATTTCCCCGCTCAACCGTTTTGACAGACGCGTTTGACTGCCGGTGCAGCCCAGGTTGCTGGCTCAGATGTGGCTGAAAAAATTTGTCAGGGTAAAAAGGGGAAATCCAGTGCAAGCATTCTTGAGCAATAACCGTAGCGCATCGAGCTCGCCGAAGTCGGCCATTGAAGCGAATTCATGGCAGCGCTTTGGCTGTGGCCCGCGGCTCGAGCCACAGGAGACATTGATCCACCGCGCCATCGAAGCACAGGCCAGTGCCCGGCCTCAAGCTATTGCGGCCGAACATCAGGGCCAGTCCATCACGTATGGCGAATTGAATCGCCAGGCCAATCGGCTTGCCGCGACCTTGCTCAAGCAAGGTGTGGTGGCGGACGATCATGTAGCGCTGTTTGTCGAGCGTTCGATTCCGATGCTGGTGGGCATGCTGGCGGTTTTGAAAATCGGCGCCGCTTATATTCCGCAACACGTGGGGATTACCCCGGCCGCGCAGTTGCAGCACATCCTCTGCGTCGCCCGAGTGCGCGTCGTACTGACGCTGGCGAATCTGGCATCGGCACTACCGCTGACCACGGAACAACAGTGCATCGACCTCGATGCGTTCATCAGCGCCGACAGTGTCGCTGCCGATGATCGGAACATTGGCAGCACAGCGTCATCGCCTGATTCGTTGTGCTTTGTGCTGTTCACGTCCGGCACCACCGGGCTGCCCAATGGCGTGCGAGTGACTCAGCGCAACCTCTGCAATATTCTCCTGACGGCGCCCGGCAACCTTGGCATGCGCCCAGGGTTGAAGGTCGGGCAGATCCTCAATATCGCGTTTGATATGTCGGCCTGGGAAGTGTTGGGGTGTCTGGCCCACGGAGCAACGCTGTTGATCCGTGGCAAGGATATTGCGCAGACCGCCGAGCGATGCGACGTGTTGATCGCGACACCCTCGATTCTCGCCACGCTTGATCCTGCCCGGTGCAATCAGTTGAAAGTGGTCGCGCTGGCCGGTGAGCCCTGCCCGCAACCGTTGGCGGATCGCTGGGCGGCGTTTTGCACTTTTTATAACGCCTGCGGGCCGACCGAAACCACCATCGTCAATACCATGCAGCACTATGAAGGTATCGGGCCATTGACGATCGGCAAGCCGACGCCCAATAACACGGTTTATGTTCTCGATGAGGCGGGACAGCTTTGCGGGCCGGGTGAACAGGGCGAAATGTGGGCGGGCGGTGACTGCGTGACGGCGGGGTATCTGGGCAATCCCGAGTTGACCGCCGAACGTTATCAGCCCGATCCGTTTCTCGGGAACGGGCGGCTGATGTTCCGCACCCGTGATCTCGGGCGCTGGACGGCGGACGGTGAGCTTGAACACCTGGGCCGGGTCGATGATCAGGTCAAGGTCAGAGGCTTTCGGGTTGAGCTCGATTCGGTCTCTGCGGCGTTGGAAGCGACACCTCGCTGTGAACGCGCGGTCACGCTCAAGCTCGACAGTCGCCATCTGGTGGCATTCGTCTATCCGGCGTCCACCGATGTTGACCTGGCGCGCAGCTGTTGCGAAGAACGGCTCGCCTATTATTGCGTGCCATCGCTGATCCTGGCCGTCGAGGCTATTCCGCTGACATCCCGTGGCAAGGTCGACAAACGCCTGTTGCTTGATTGGGCTGTGGCGCATCAGGCGCAAAACGCTCGTGTCGAACAATCGGTGACGGCATGAACGAGGTGGCTCCGAACGTTGTATTGCCGCCTAAACGTGCACTCTGGCGGCGCCTTGGAACGCTGCCGATGTGTTCGCATTACAACCGTCTGGTGGTGTCGGTGTTCGTCTTTAACCTCGCCGCCCTGGTGTACGGCTTGCACGTTGGCAATTGGTGGACGTCCCACGGTGTTGCCTTGCCGACGCTGTCGGGTCTGGTGGTGGCAAATCTGTCGATGGCGATCCTGATCCGTCAGCAATACCTGATCAACCTGTTGTTCTGGCTGGCGACCCGCGCGCCCACCTCTTGGCCACTGGCGATTCGCCGGACGCTGGCCAAGGTTTACCACTTCGGCGGGCTGCACAGTGGCGGCGCCATGGCGGCAATTGCCTGGTTTGCGGCGTTGCTGGGTTCGATGACCTGGCAGCGTTTCGAGGGGCCGGGCGGCGTTTCGCTGACGCTGATCGGCTTGAGCAGTGGGTTATTCGGGCTGCTGTTGCTGGTGGCAATCATGGCGTTGCCGGGCATACGCGGGCGTTTTCACAACGCTTTCGAACGGACTCACCGTTTCGCCGGTTGGGCGGCATTGGCGATGTTCTGGGCGATGACGCTGGTCTTTGCCCAAGAGCAGAATCCCACGTTGGCGCTGACCGATGTTCTCCTGCGCTCGGCTTCGTTCTGGATGTTGCTGTTGCTGACGTTGAGCATCGCCTTGCCGTGGCTGCGTTTGCGCAAAGTCCCGGTCAGCCTGCTCAGGCCATCGGCGCATGCGGTGGTGGCACGCTTCGATCACCACACGCCGTTCGCCGGATCCGCCACGGCGATCAGCCGCAATCCGCTGTGGGAGTGGCATTCCTTCGCCAATATTCCTACACCCGGAGAGGAAGGTTTCCGACTGATAATTTCTCGGGCGGGTGACTGGACTGGCACATTCATCGAGCAGGCGCCGACCCATGTCTGGGTCAAGGGCATCACCACGGCGGGCGTGGCAAATATTGAAACGCTGTTCAAATCGGTGGTGTACGTCGCCACTGGCAGCGGCATCGGCCCGGTGTTGCCGCATCTGTTGGCCGGACAAGTGCCCATACGCCTGATCTGGTCGACCCGCAGTCCGCGAAAGACCTATGGCGATTCGTTGGTGGATGAAATCCTTGCGGCGCAACCCGATGCCCTGATCTGGGACACCGATGTGTCGGGTAAACCCGATTTGGTCAAGTTGGCGTATGCCGCTGTGCAGTCATTTGGCGCAGAAGCGGTGATCTGCATTTCCAACCAGACCCTGACCCAACGCGTGGTCGAGGAAATGGAATCTCGTGGTATTCCGGCCTACGGCGCCATCTGGGATTCCTGACGCCGAGCCGAGATTTTTCCCACAGACACTTTATGCAAGGAATGAGATGAACATGAACATTTTGATTGAACGACTGGGGCGCGTGGTGTTGATTCGGCTCAATCGCCCGCAGGCGCGCAATGCGCTGAGCACGCAGTTGATGACCGAGTTGCTGGAGACTCTGCGCGGGTTGGATAACGATCCGGGTGTAGGTTGTTTCCTGATCACCGGTACGAAGGAGTACTTCGCTGCTGGCGCCGATATCAAAGAGATGTCTGCGAAGTCCTGCCTGGAGATGATCGAGGAAGACTACTTCGCCGGATGGGACGCATTCGCCGCCTTCAGAACGCCGAAAGTGGCTGCGGTTGCGGGGTTTGCCTACGGTGGCGGTTGCGAGTTGGCGATGATGTGTGACGTGATCATCGCCGCCGAGTCCGCGCGTTTTGCCTTGCCGGAAATTACCCTCGGGGTGATGCCGGGGATGGGTGGAACCCAGCGGCTGACCCGACTGATCGGCCGAGCGAAGTCCATGGACATGATTTTGACCGGACGCTCGATCTGCGCCCGAGAAGCCGAACAGGCCGGATTGGTTTCACGGGTGATAGCCACCGATGATTTGCTTGAGCAAGCCTTGGCTGTTGCGCAGCGCATCGGCGGTTTTCCCCGAACGGCAACGCGGGCTGCCCGTGAAGCGGTGGATCGTTCGATGGAGTCCGGGATGCGCGAAGGTATTCTGTTCGAGCGTAGGGTGTTTCATGGCCTGTTCGCGACACCTGGGCAAAAGGAAGGCATGCGGGCGTTTCTGGAAAAGCGCGAACCACGTTTTGAGCAGATGTAATCTGCTCGTAGCTTCGTCCTGCGCAGTGAGGTGAAAGAAACTACAGTTCAAAGGGAATAATCCTACGAGGCGTACGTCTCATAGCACCTTTCCCTATGGCCGATGGCCCTGGAGTTTTTCATGGTTGATCGCACCTCACCGCCCATTTCACCGCCAGGCGGGCCACAGCGCCCACCATTGGGTGCGGCAAGTCTGATATTGCGTCTGAGCGGGATTGCCGTGGTCGTCGCCGCCGTAGCAGGGGCGTTTGCCTACGTACATGGCAACTTTGACCCACAGCGGCTGACGCCAAAAGCGCTGGTCGATGTGCTGGAGAAGAACAACGGCGTGCATCCCGGGTTTCGTCGCAATCACGCCAAAGGCGTGTGCGTGATCGGGCATTTCGAGAGCAGTGGCGAGGCGCGGGCGTATTCCAGCGCGCAGGTGTTCAACGAATCGCGTACTCCGGTGGTCGGGCGCTTTGCGCTGCCGGCGGGGAACCCATATGCCCCGGACAGCAGCGTGCCGATTCGCAGTCTGGCGTTGCGTTTCACCCAGGCCAACGGGCAGCAATGGCGCACCGGGATGAACAGCATGCCGGTGTTCCCGGTGGGCACGCCTGAGGCGTTCTATCAGTTGCAGCAGGCGCAGTCGCCGGATCCGGCCACGGGCAAACCTGACCCGAGCAAGGTGCCGGCGTTCTTTGCCGCACACCCGGAAGCCGTGCCGTTTTTGACCTGGGTGAAGACGGCCAAGCCGTCAGCCAGTTACGCCACAGAAACCTACAACAGCATCAATGCCTTCTATCTGGTGGACGCCAGTGGCAAAAAGCAGGCTGTGCGCTGGAGCATGACTCCGCTGGCGCAGGACGCTGCAGGTGCCAGCGCACCGCAGGGCAGTGATTTTCTCGAAAACGATCTGGTGCAACGCCTGGCCGCTGCGCCGCTGCGCTTTCAGTTGAATATCACGTTGGCGAATGCCGACGATCCGCTGAACGATGCGAGCAAAATCTGGCCCGCCGGGCGCAAAGTGCTGAACGCCGGGACATTGGTGCTGGAAAAGACTCAGCCGCAATTGAGCGGTGAGTGCCGCGACATCAACTATGACCCGCTGGTGCTGCCGGCGGGGATTCAGGGCAGCGACGACCCATTGCTTGCGGCGCGTTCCGCCGGTTATGCCGATTCCTACCTGCGTCGCACCAGCGAAGTCAGCCAACTGCCCGCCGCCAAACAGGAGGCTCGCCCATGAGCACTCAACCGACGCATTTCGCCCTGCTGGCGCGGCTGCTGCACTGGCTGATGGCCGTTATGATCATCGCCATGCTGTTTATCGGTGCGGGTATGGTCACCTCGGTTTCAGAGCGGCATGAATGGCTGATTCATCTGCACAAACCACTGGGGATCGCGATTCTGGCGCTGGTCGTTGTTCGCTTGCTGGTGCGATTTTCCACCCGCCAGCCACCGCTTCCAGCAGATCTGCCGGACTGGCAAGTGATGGCGGCCAAGGCTTCGCATGTGTTGCTGTACGCGTTGATGCTGGTGTTGCCGCTACTCGGCTGGGCAATGATCAGCGCCTCCGGGGAACCGGTGATGCTCGGCAGCGCGTTGCAGTTGCCGTCGATTGTGCCGGCCGATGCGCAGTTGTTTGCGTTGTTGCGCAAGGCGCACGGGTATCTGGCGTATCTGCTGTTTCTGACCGTGCTGCTGCACCTGGCGGCGGCGCTGTTTCATGGCTGGGTGCGCCGCGACGAGGTGCTCGATAGCATGTTGCGAGGCAAGGATCGCCGTTAACCGGCTGGCGTGGCGCACTGGGCCGGTGCGCCACTTTTCAGGGTCAGCCACCAGTACGCCAGGGCAACGGCGTTGATTCCGGCGCCGAGCCAGCACACGCCAATCCACCCAGCCCACGCGTACATGGCTGTCGAACCGATTGAGCCCAGCGCGCTGCCGATCGAATAAAACAGCATGTAGCCGGCGGTGAGACGACTTTGCGCTTCCGGGCGCACTCTGTAGATCATGCTCTGGCTGGTGACGTGCACGGCTTGCAGACCGAGGTCCAGGGCGATCACGCCGAGCAACAATGCCCACAGCGAGGATTGGGTGAGGGCGATTGGCAACCACGACGCCAGCATCAGCAATAACGAAAGGCCACTGACCCATTGCCCGAAACCGCGATCGGCTAGATGTCCGGCTCGCGCGGCCGCCAGTGCACCGGCGGCACCGGCAAGTCCGAAAAGTCCTATTTCACTGTGGGAAAGCGAGAGCGGTGGAGCGGCGAGTGGCAGCACCATCGGCGTCCAGAGCACCATGGCGCTGGCAAAGGTCAGCAGCGCGAGCAATGCGCGTTGACGCAGCACCGCTTCTTCCTTGAACAAGCTGAATACCGAGGCGATCAGTGCGCCATAGGTTGTCACTGGTTGCGCGGCTTCATGCCTGGGCAGCACGCGCAGCAGCAACAATGCCATCAACAACGTCAGGCCCGCCGAGAGGAAATAGATGGCCCGCCACCCGGCCAGATCAGCCATCCCACCAGCGACTGTGCGCGCCAGCAGAATCCCGACAACGATGCCACTGGTGACCACGCCGACCACTCGACCGCGTTGGGCGGCAATCGCCAGCGTCGCGGCGTAAGCCACCAACACTTGCGTCACGACTGCGAGCAAACCGGTCAACGTCATACCGAGCAACAGCCACAGGCTGTTGGGTGCCAGCGCAATCATCAGCAAGGCTACCGCCGACAGCAGAGTCTGGGTGACGATCAAACGGCGACGGTTGAGCAAATCGCCGAGCGGCACCAACAGCACCAATCCGACGCCGTAACCCACCTGAGTCAAGGTGATGACGATGCCAACGGACGCCGCAGACAGGCCAAACGCCTCGGCCATCGCATCGAGCAACGGCTGAGCGTAGTAAACGTTGCCGACGGCGAGACCGCATGCCACAGAGAACAGCAAAACGGCACCGCTGCTTAGAGATTTCATGGCCTCAGTCCTTTTTAGGTTTCAAAATAAAACCTTATCGCAATGTGGTTTTATTTTGCAACCTGATTGCGCGAAGCAGTGGACTGCACAAAGCAAAAGATCGCAGCAAGGCTGCGATCTTTTGCCCAGACGAGGAGGGGAATCAGCGCAGCGTATCGACCATGTCGGCGAGGGTGGTGAGCACGTCTTTGCCCAACTGTTTCGAGCGTTTACCCGACCAGCCGGTTTCCTTGTCAGGGTGGTCGTCGTGATCCTTGAACGGCATTTCCAGGGTGAGCGACAGGCAGTCGTACTTCTGGCCGACGCTGTTGCAGGCCAGAGTCATGTTCGCTTGGCCCGGTTCATCGCGGGTGTAGCCGTACTTGGTCTGAAAATCTTTGGTGGTGTGTTTCAGGTGGTTGCGGAAGTGCTCTTCGAGCTTCTCGATGCGCGGCGTGAACCCCGGATTGCCCTCGCAACCGGCGGTGAACACGTGGGGGATTTCTTCGTCGCCGTGAACGTCGATGAACAGGTCGACGCCATACTTTTCCATCTGTTGCTGCACGAACAGGACTTCTGGGCTGGTGTCCTGACTGGCGCTCTGCCAGGCGCGGTTCAAGTCCTGGCCCATGGCGTTGGTGCGCAGGTGGCCGTGGAAGGCACCGTCCGGGTTCATGTTCGGCACCAGATACAGATCGGCGCTGGCCAGCAATTTGTTCAGCACAGGATCATCCTGACGCTCCAGACGCTCGATCACGCCTTCCATGAACCATTCGGCCATGTGCTCGCCCGGATGTTGCTGGGCGATGATCCAGATGTTGCGCTGGCCTTCGGCGCCGCTGCCTTTGCGCAGTAACTGGATATCGCGGCCTTCGACGCTTTTGCCGGTGGCCAGCAATTCGGTGCCAGCCTTGGTCAGCGCCTGCTCGATCAGCCAGTCATGGCGGCCACGGCTGTACGGTTCGAAATAGGCGAACCAGGCGTGGGTCTGGGTGGCTTCAAGGCAGAAGCGCAGGCAGTCGCCTTCAAAGATGGTCGGCACGCGGAACCAGTTGACGTGATCGTAGGAGGCCACGGCTTGATAACCGTCCCAGGCTTTGTTGTAGGAAGACTGGCTGGCGTTGTTCAGGCGAAACCAGTGTTCCTGGCCGACGTGCAGGCCGCTGGCTTTGAAGTGGAACCATTGGAAATGGGCGCTGCGGGTGTCCGGACGAATGGCCAGAACCGGGTTGAGCGGATTGCTGATGTCGATAACCTGGATGTTGCCGCTGTCAAAGTTGGCGCTGATGTCGAACGAAGATTTGGCCACGGTCATAATCGCTTCCTGAATATGATTTTTATGGCCGTTACTTTACACGCAAGACTTGAGTGAAACCGAGGGAAATTGCCGGGTGTGGCGGGGGGCGTCTTCCATGACGCGGACGCAGCTTAGGCGCTATGCGATTGATTCTCAAGTGCTAATTGTCATTAGTTTGCGCCAATGTGGCCGGGCTCCGCTTGCCAAGCGATATTCTTTTGATATTATCCGCGCCATCGAATTTGCAGCACCTAAAGACTTCATTAGCCTGAAGCCACAAGCCCGAAAAACGGGCAAAAAAAAGACCCGGCAAAAAGCCGGGTCAAAAACCGTGATTAGCCTGATGAGGAGATAGTCCAGAAGACCGACCTAAGGTCTCTGGTCCATCGACTGATCTCGCGACCAGCTGCATGCAATAATAATCATTATCATTTGCAAGTCAAATGTTTTTATCTGCGCGATTGGAAAATTCTTTCCTGTCCGTTCGAACGCCCGTGTCTCAGACCTCATCGCCATCGAGCGAATGGTCGACCATCGCCCGCGCCATATCCACCATATGCACCACTGAAAACGCCAGATCGCGGCTCGCGCCCTGCAGGTTTTCGGCTGCCTTGAACGCGGTGGCGGCTGCGCATCGCAGCAAGTCTGACGCGTGCACCAGGGCTTCCTCTCCGCTGAGTTGGCGTCTGACGTTGAAAAAACGTTCGTCGACCTCGGGCTCTGACACAGTTGGTTTCAAGTAATAGTCCAGTGCTCGCTGCGCAGCGGCGTTACCTTGTGGCGAGGTGAAGGTGGTGTCGATCTGCAGATCGGGCAAGTCTTTGCTGCTGATATTCATGGTGAAAGGCCACTCCTTGTTCGATTGGAAATCCGTTTGAGCAGCATAGTACGGCCCGTAGTTGTGACCAGGATTTAAATACTACAATATGTGTTTTGCCGGCCGAAGGTGTCCGCGTAAGGTGCCGCACATGGATAAATGGATTGAGTTGGTCAAGGCCAAAATGAGTGAACTCAAAATCACTCAAACAGAGCTCGGAGAGCGTGTTGGCATGTCCCAGGGCGGCATCGGCCATTGGCTGAACAAACGTCGTGAACCGGGCGTAACGGAAATGAACCGAGTGCTGCAAGCGCTGGGCATGGATTTCCTCGAAGTCGCGATGGTCATTCGCGAGCCGCAGCAAACACCCGACGAGGACATGCCTCTGGCGCAGAAGTACAACCCGTACTTCCGCTATCCGGTGAACGACTGGAATGCGCCATTCGAGGTGCGCGAGAGTCAGCCGCAACCCTACGGCAAGGCGCAGGACAAGCAGCGTTTCGAACTGACGGATTACCACGCCCTTGGCGCGGCGTTCTGGCTGACGGTGGCGGGTGACTCGATGACCGCTCCCAGCGGCCCGAGCATTGCCGAAGGCATGCTGATCCTGATCGATACGGCGGCGCAGGCAGTGCCTGGCAAATTGGTGATCGCCCAATGGTCGGACAGCGATGAAGCGATTTTTCGCAAGCTCGACGAAGAGGGCGGCCAGCGTTATCTGGTACCGCTCAATCCGACGTGGCCGAAAGCCCTGTTTACCGATGAGTGTCGAATCATCGGCGTGGTAGTGCTGGCAACGGCGCGTTTCTAGTCAGATCGATCCTCGTTTTATGTAGGATCGATCCTCCTTTCATGCTTCTTCCAGTTCAACCAAAGCGCTGCCTTCACTGACCATTTCGCCTTCCTGGCAATACAGCGCTTTGATTACGCCAGCGTGCGGCGCGCGGATGCTGTGCTCCATTTTCATCGCTTCCAGCACCATCAGTTGCGCACCGGCCTCGACCGTTTGGCCCGCCTCGACCAATACGCGAACGATGCTGCCGTTCATCGGCGCAGTCAGGCCGCCCTGGTGGCTGTGACTGGCCTCGACGGCACCGATGGGGTCGTACGCTGCAACGCGGCGCAGCTCGCCTTGCCATTGCAGATACAGCGAATCGCCCTGACGAATCGCGCGCAGCGCACGACGCACGCCCTGGTGCTCGATCACCAATGCATCACCCGACAGTTTGGCATTGCCCGACGAACCCAACGTCAGTGCGCGATCCTGGCCCTCGCAACTCAAATGCACAGTGGTTTCCTGCGGTAACCCCGCACGCAAGCCGCTGTTGAGCGCCCACGGCGAACCCGGATCATCCGCCCGCGCAACCTCTGGCAGGCTTTGCACAAATGCCTGCGCCGCAGCTTCCCAGAACGCATCGCTCAACTCACCTTGAGCCGGCAGCAATTGCTCCTGATAACGCGGAATAAAGCCGGTATCCAGTTCCGCCGCCGCAAACGCCGGATGCGCGATGATTCGCCGCAGAAAGTTGATGTTGGTTTTCAAACCGCCAATCGCAAATTCATCGAGCATGCTCAACAACCGCAGGCGCGCTTGCTCGCGATCCTCGCCCCAGGCAATCAGCTTGCCAAGCATTGGGTCGTAGAACGGCGAAATCTCATCACCTTGCTCAACGCCGCTATCCACTCGACGCCCCGGCCCTGGCGCCGATTCGCGGTACAAATCGAGGCGCCCGGTAGCCGGCAGAAAATCATTTGCAGGGTCTTCAGCATACAGCCGCACTTCAATCGCATGGCCGTTCAGCGGCACCTGCTCCTGAGTGATCGGCAACGCCTCACCACGGGCCACGCGAATCTGCCAGGCGACCAGATCGAGACCGGTAATCGCCTCGGTCACCGGGTGTTCGACTTGCAACCGAGTGTTCATCTCCATGAAGAAAAATTCGCCACGGGCATCGAGCAGAAACTCCACGGTGCCTGCGCCGACATACCCAATCGCCTGCGCCGAACGCACGGCCGCTTCGCCCATCGCCCGCCGCAATTCTGCCGAAAGACCCGGCGCTGGCGCCTCTTCAACGACTTTCTGATGACGACGCTGAATCGAGCAGTCACGCTCATTCAGATACAGGCAATGGCCATGCTGATCGGCAAACACCTGAATTTCCACGTGACGCGGTTTGAGCAGGTATTTCTCCACCAGCATCCGCGAGTCGCCGAACGACGACTGCGCTTCACGCTGGGCGGAGGCCAATGCTTCGGCCAGTTGGCTGACGTCCTCAACGACTTTCATGCCTTTGCCACCGCCGCCCGCTGTGGCTTTGAGCAGCACCGGATAGCCGATGTGTTCGCAGGCACTGCGGAAGGTCTCGAGGTCCTGCGCTTCGCCGTGGTAACCCGGCACCAACGGCACACCGGCGGTTTCCATCAGCGCTTTGGCGGCGGACTTGCTGCCCATGGCGTCGATGGCCGAGGGGGGCGGGCCGAGGAAAATCAATCCGGCCGCTTCAATCGCGCGGGCAAACCCGGCGTTCTCCGACAGAAAGCCATAACCCGGATGAATGGCCTGCGCGCCGCTGGCCTTGGCCGCCGCGATCAGTTTGTCGATCTGCAGATAACTGTCGGCCGCTTTACTGCCGCCGAGATCGACGCGGATATCCGCTTCACGACTGTGTCGCGCGTTGCGGTCGGTGGCGCTGTGCACGGCCACGGTGGTCAGGCCTAAAGCCTTGGCGGTGCGCATCACGCGGCAAGCAATTTCGCCACGGTTGGCCACCAGCAGGGTGGTGAGAACAGGTGCGCTCATCAATGCGGCTCCTTGGTTGCGGCTTGCCAGCTCGGCGGACGTTTTTGCAGAAATGCCCGCAAGCCTTCCTGACCTTCAGGACTGACGCGGATGCGGGCGATGGCGTTTTCGGTGTAGCGACGCAGCGCCGGAGTCAGCGCGCCGTTGCCGACTTCACGCAGCAAATCTTTGCTGGCGCGCATGGCAGCGGGGCTATTGAGCAGCAGGTTGTCGATCCATTGTTCGACGTGTTGCTCAAGTTCCGCGTTTGGATAGCTATCGGACAACAAACCGAGTTCCCGAGCGCGCTGGCCGCCGAAGCGTTCGGCGGTCAGGGCATAGCGACGTGCGGCGCGTTCGCCGATGGCCTGCACCACGAACGGGCTGATCACTGCGGGCGCCAAACCGATGCGTACTTCCGACAGGCAGAACTGCGCATCATCGGCGCCAATCGCCATGTCGCAGCAACTGATCAAACCCAGCGCGCCGCCAAACGCTGCGCCTTGCACCACGGCCACGGTGGGGATTTTCAGTTTGGCGAGGTTGTACATCAGCTCAGCCAGTTCGCGGGCGTCGTCGAGGTTGGTGTGGTAATCGAGTTCGGCCGATTGCTGCATCCACGCCAGATCAGCGCCGGCGCTGAAGTGCTTGCCACGTCCGCGCAGCAGCAGGAAACGCAGGCTGGCGTCGCTGGCGACTTTGTCCAGAGCGAGGATCAGTTCACGGATCATTTCGGCGTTGAACGCGTTGTTTTTTTCTGGGCGGTTGAGCCACAGCGTCGCGAAACCGCGTGGGTCGTTCTGCAGTTCAAGGGTATTGAAGTCGCTCATATTCATCCGTCTCCACGGTTTCTGTGGGAGCGAGCCTGCTCGCGAAGAACAGTTACGCGGTCGTACCGGTAAACCGCGCTGAAGCCTTCGCGAGCAGGCTCGCTCCCACAAAAAAGCATCACATCCGGAACACGCCGAAGCGGCTCGGTTCGATTGGCGCGTTCAGCGACGCAGACAAGGCCAGGGCCAACACATCGCGGGTCTGCGCCGGGTCGATGACGCCGTCGTCCCACAGTCGTGCGCTGGAATAGTAGGGGTGACCCTGCTCCTCGTACTGGTCGAGGATCGGTTGTTTGATCTCGGCTTCCTGCTCGGCACTGAAGGTTTGGCCGCTGCGTTCAGCCTGTTCGCGCTTGACCTGCACCAGCACGCCAGCCGCTTGTTCGGCGCCCATCACACCGATCCGCGCGTTCGGCCACATCCACAGGAAACGCGGGTCGTAAGCACGCCCGCACATGCCGTAGTTTCCGGCGCCGAAGCTGCCGCCGATGATCACGGTGAATTTCGGCACCTTGGCGCACGCCACCGCCGTTACCAGCTTCGCGCCGTGCTTGGCGATGCCGCCGGCCTCGTATTTCTGGCCGACCATGAAGCCGGTGATGTTCTGCAAAAACAGCAATGGAATGCCGCGCTGGCAAGCCAGTTCGATGAAGTGCGCGCCTTTCTGCGCGGCTTCGGCGAAGAGGATGCCGTTGTTGGCGAGGATCGCAATCGGATAGCCGTGCAGATGCGCAAAACCGCACACCAGAGTCGTGCCGAACAGTGCCTTGAATTCATCGAACGCCGAACCGTCGACCAGCCGCGCAATCACTTCGCGCACATCGAACGGTTGCTTCGCGTCGGCGGAAACCACGCCGTACAACTCGTCACTGGCGTACAGCGGCGCAATCGGTGTGCGCTGTTGCACTTCGCCGAGCTTGCGCCAGTTGAGGTTGGCAACGCTGCGGCGGGCGAGGGCGAGCGCATGTTCGTCGCTCTCGGCGTAATGGTCGGCGACCCCGGAAATCTTGCAGTGCACATCGGCGCCGCCCAGATCCTCGGCGCTCACCACTTCACCGGTTGCGGCTTTCACCAGCGGCGGGCCAGCGAGGAAAATCGTTGCCTGATTGCGCACCATGATCGCTTCGTCGGCCATCGCTGGCACGTAAGCTCCGCCCGCGGTGCATGAACCCATGACCACGGCGATTTGTGGAATGCCCATGGCGCTCATGTTGGCCTGGTTGAAGAAGATCCGCCCGAAATGCTCGCGATCCGGAAACACCTCGTCCTGACGCGGCAGGTTGGCGCCGCCGGAATCCACCAGATAAATGCATGGCAGGCGGTTTTGCTGAGCGATGGTTTGCGCGCGCAGGTGTTTTTTCACCGTCAGCGGATAGTACGAACCACCTTTCACCGTCGCATCGTTGGCGACGATCATGCACTCGACGCCTTCGACCCGGCCGATCCCGGCAATCACGCCAGCGGCGGGCACGTCTTCGCCATAAACGGCGTGGGCAGCGAGTTGGCTGATTTCGAGAAACGGTGAGCCCGGATCGAGTAAACGGTTGATGCGCTCACGCGGCAGCAGTTTGCCGCGCGAGGTGTGGCGTTCCTGAGCTTTTGCGCCGCCACCCTGCGCCACTTGGGCGAGCAGGGTATGCAAGGCGTCGACTTGCTTGAGCATCGCCGCGCTGTTGGCGCCGAACTCCGCTGAACGAGGATTGAGCTGAGTGTGCAGAATCATGGGGCTACTCCGTAGCAGCTTCGAGTTGCAAGCTACAAGCTACAAGTTGAAGCAAGAGCGCGGTCCTCTTGCAGCTTGGGACTTGCAGATTGTCGCTGACGAAATTCACTTCGTTTCGTTGAAGAGTTCGCGACCGATCAGCATGCGCCGGATCTCGCTGGTGCCCGCGCCGATTTCATACAGCTTGGCGTCGCGCAACAGACGCCCCGCCGGGAATTCGTTGATGTAACCGTTGCCGCCGAGAATCTGGATCGCGTCGAGAGCCATTTGCGTGGCGCGCTCGGCGCTGTAGAGGATTACCCCGGCGGCATCTTTACGTGTGGTTTCGCCGCGCTCACAAGCCTGGGCAACCGCGTAGAGATAGGCGCGGCTGGCGTTGAGCTGGGTGTACATGTCGGCAACTTTGCCCTGGATCAGCTGGAACTCGCCGATGCTTTGGCCGAACTGCTTGCGGTCGTGGATGTACGGCACGATCAGGTCCATGCACGACTGCATGATCCCGGTAGGGCCACCCGAAAGCACCACGCGCTCGTAATCGAGGCCGCTCATCAGCACTTTCACGCCGCCGTTGAGCACGCCGAGGATGTTCTCTTCCGGCACTTCGACGTCATCGAAAAACAGCTCGCAGGTGTTGGAACCGCGCATGCCGAGCTTGTCGAACTTGTTGCTGCGGCTGAAGCCTTTCCAGTCGCGCTCGACGATGAACGCGGTGATGCCATGCGGGCCTTTTTCCAGATCGGTCTTGGCGTAGATCACGTAGGTGTTGGCGTCGGGGCCGTTGGTGATCCAGGTTTTGCTGCCGTTGAGGACGAAATGGTCGCCGCGTTTGTCGGCGCGCAGTTTCATCGAGACCACGTCGGAGCCGGCGTTCGGCTCGCTCATCGCCAAGGCACCGACGTGTTCGCCGCTGATCAGCTTCGGCAGGTATTTGCTTTTCTGTTCGTGGTTGCCGTTGCGGTTGATCTGGTTGACGCAGAGATTGGAGTGCGCGCCGTAGGACAACGCCACCGAGGCCGAGCCACGGCTGATTTCTTCCATCGCCACCACGTGCGCCAGATAACCCAGGCCAGCACCGCCGTACTCTTCCGGCACGGTAATGCCGAGCAGGCCCATGTCACCGAATTTGCGCCACATGTCGGCGGGGAACAGGTTGTCACTGTCGATCTGCGCGGCGCGCGGAGCGATCTCCTTGGCGACAAAGGACTGAACCTGATCGCGCAGCATGTCGATGGTTTCACCGAGGGCGAAGTTCAGGGATGGATAGCTCATGGGTCACCTTTTGGCTTTTTTGTAGGGCGGGGAGAGTGGCATTGCAGTTCTCACCTTTACGTTAACGTAAGCCTGCGACGAATGACTGTCAATCACCCTTTACGTTAACGTCAACTTGAGCGAGAGTAGGGGCAGTTCAAGATTGAAAACGGATCACTTTTTTGTGGGAGCGGACTTTTGTGGCGAGGGGATTCATCCCCGTGCGGCTGCGAAGCAGTCGTGAAATCTGTAAATCTGATTTGTCTGAAGATATGCAGGGGCGGCTTCGCCACCCAACGGGGATAAATCCCCTCGCCACAGTTGGCTCCCACAAAAAGTGTAATCCGGTAAACCCACTAATAAAGACAATAGGGGTCGTCATGGATCAACCCAGTGCAAATCCGCAGCGCAGCTATAGCCGCGGTTCTCAGGACAAAGCCTTGCTGGCGATGACCATCGGGCAGAAGTTCGACCAGACCGTCACGCAGTACGCCGAAGGCGAAGCGCTGGTGGTGCGCCATCAGCAGTTGCGCTACTCGTGGCGACAATTGGCCGACGCAGTGGATGTGCATGCCAGAGCCTTGCTCGCATTGGGTTTGCAGGCTGGCGACCGGCTCGGCATCTGGGCACCGAATTGCGCGCAGTGGTGCATCGCGCAAATCGCCACGGCAAAAATCGGCGTGATCCTGGTCAACATCAACCCGGCCTACCGCAGTTCTGAACTGGAATACGTGCTTAAACAATCCGGCTGTCAGTGGCTGGTCTGCGCCGGGGCGTTCAAGTCCTCCAACTATCACGGCATGTTGCAGGGGCTGGTGCCGGAGCTGGCCGAACAATCCATCGGTCAACTGCGCAGCGAACGCCTGCCGGAGTTGCGCGGGGTGATCAGTCTCGACGCGCAGCCACCGTCAGGATTTTTGCCGTGGTCGCAACTGACTGATATGGCTTTGAGCATCTCCCCGCAACAACTCAGCGAACGCGGCGAAAGCCTGCATTTCGATCAGCCGGTGAACATTCAGTACACCTCCGGCACCACCGGTTTCCCCAAGGGCGCGACCCTCAGTCATTACAACATTCTCAACAACGGTTACATGGTCGGTGAAAGCATCGGCCTGGCCCCGACCGATCGCCTGGTGATCCCGGTGCCGCTGTATCACTGCTTCGGCATGGTCATGGGCAACCTCGGCTGTATTACCCACGGCAGCACGATGATTTATCCCAACGATGCCTTCGACCCGTTGCTGACTTTGCAAACCGTTGCCGAAGAGAAAGCCACCGGGCTGTACGGCGTGCCGACCATGTTCATCGCCATGCTCGATCAGCCGCAACGCGCCGAGTTTGACCTGTCGAGCTTGCGCACCGGGATCATGGCCGGCGCCACTTGCCCGATCGAAGTGATGCGCCGAGTGATCAGCGAGATGCACATGAGCGAAGTGCAGATTGCTTATGGCATGACCGAAACCAGCCCGGTTTCACTGCAAACCGGTCCGAACGACGAGCTGGAATTACGCGTGACTACGGTCGGCCGCACTCAGCCGCAACTGGAAAGCAAGATCATCGACGACGCCGGCAACCTCGTGCCGCGCGGCACCATTGGCGAACTCTGCACGCGCGGTTACAGCGTGATGCTCGGTTACTGGAGCAACCCGCAAGCCACGGCCGAGGCCATCGACGAGGCAGGCTGGATGCACACCGGTGATCTGGCGAGCATGAACGAGGAGGGTTACGTGAACATCGCCGGGCGTAACAAGGACATGATCATTCGTGGCGGCGAAAACGTTTATCCGCGAGAGCTGGAGGAGTTTTTCTTCACCCATCCGGCGGTAGCGGACGTGCAGGTGATCGGCATTCCGTGTTCGCGTTACGGTGAGGAAATCGTCGCCTGGATCAAATTCCACCCCGGCCACAATGCGTCCGAGCTGGAGCTGCAAACCTGGTGCAAGGAACGCATCGCGCACTTCAAGACGCCGCGGCACTTCAAGTTCGTCGAGGAGTTTCCGATGACGGTGACGGGCAAGATTCAGAAATTCAGGATGCGCGAGATCAGCATTGAAGAGTTGAAAACAATCAAGCGGTGAACACAAACACTGTGGGAGCTGGCTTGCCAGCGATGGCGTCGGATCAGCCAGCATCAATGTTGAATGATCTACCGCAATCGCTGGCAAGCCAGCTCCCACCGGGATTTGAGGGAATTCAGGAATCGCAGAAAGCACAAAGGGGAGCCGAGGCTCCCCTTTAATTTTGTCGTCGCGTGCTCTTTTTTATTATTGAGGGTCGGTCTGTTGTTGTTTTTGGCAACCGTGGCCCTTTACCGCTGTTTTTGGCGACCCCCATCCGGGGTCAAGAGCAAACGTATTTTTTTGAGCGCTGATCTGCTTTCTCGCTAAGCGATCCAACCGATTCGGGAGCTACCTGAAGGTAGTTTTATTGTTCTCTGCCCGGTTGCGGGTCACTCCTGAGAGCACCCTGAAAAGCACACCTTCTCCAAAAAAATCTGTTAGCTGCGTCTCTGCCGTGTTGTTTTTGTTATGTCAGAGTCGGTACGTCTTATTTTTATTGGTTTGCTGCTTTTTATTCTTGTTATGCCATAGAGATAGCATTACGCGTGCCAACTTTAAAAAATCGTTATAAATCAATAGCTTGTGTTTTTACGAGATTTTTACGGCCAGACAAAACCAGACAATTTGTTTCCGTGTTACTCGCTTAAGCCCACATTCCAGACACAGCGGTAACACCTTCCCCCCCTCACTGCGCGCTACGGGCCTTGGCCACACGCGAACCGCTCGGGCGGCCGAGCACTGCACTGATTTGCCGACCCGCGGCAATCAACGCGTCCAGGTCGATACCGGTCTCGATGCCGAGGCCATTGAGCAGGTACACCACGTCTTCGGTAGCAACGTTACCGCTCGCACCTTTGGCGTACGGGCAGCCGCCAAGGCCGGCGATAGAGCTGTCGAACACCGAAATGCCTTCGAGCAGGCTGGCGTAGATGTTGGCCATGGCCTGGCCATAGGTGTCGTGAAAATGCCCGGCGAGTTTGTCCCGTGGCACCTGCGCCGACACCACTTCGAACAAGCGCCGGGTCGCGCCAGCGGTACCGGTGCCGATGGTGTCGCCCAAAGACACTTCATAGCAGCCCATCGCATACAGCTCGCGGGCGACCATCGCCACCTGCTCCGGTGCGACGGTGCCTTCATACGGGCAACCGAGCACACAGGACACGTAACCGCGCACGGTAACGCCGTGTTGTTTCGCGGCATCCATGATCGGGGCGAAGCGCGCCAGGCTTTCGCTGATCGAGCAGTTGATGTTGCGCTGCGAGAAGGCTTCGGACGCGGCGGCGAACACCGCGACTTCCTTCACGCCAGCGGCGATCGCCTCTTCAAAGCCGCGCAGGTTCGGCGCCAGCGCGCCGTAGGTCACGCCGGGTTTGCGCTGGATCTGCGCGAACACGTCGGCGGAGCCGGCCATCTGTGGCACCCATTTTGGCGAGACGAAACTGCCGACTTCTATATAACCGAGGCCAGCGGCGCTCAAGGCATCGACCAGTTGCACCTTGTCGGCAACGCTGATGGGTTGGGCTTCGTTTTGCAGGCCATCGCGCGGGCCGACTTCGATCAGGCGTACTTGGGAGGGGAGGGACATGGCGGTTGACCTGTTGTCATTATCTGAATGTTCAAAGCCCTCTGTAGGATCAGAGCTTGCTCGCGAAAGCGTCAGGTCAGTCGACATCAATGTGAATGAACGGGCGCTTTCGCGAGCAAGCTGTGCTCCTACAAAACGGACATTTAGGCCTGCTGGCTCTTGAGGGTTTGCTCCAGCGCTTGCACGCAGCGCTCTTCGGCGGTGTCGAGTTCCAGCTTCATCTGCTCGATGTCGAGCAGCTGCTGCTCAAGCTGTTCACGGCGCTCGGTGATTTTCGCCAGCATGCTGTTGAGCTGTTTGGTGTTACCGCTGGACGGATCGTAAAGCTCAATCAGTTCGCGGCACTCGGCCAGCGAGAAACCGATGCGCTTGCCGCGCAGGATCAGTTTCAGGCTGACCTTGTCGCGTGGTGAATAAATGCGTTCCTGGCCACGACGCTCGGGGCTGAGCAGGCCTTGCTCTTCATAAAAGCGGATCGCCCGGGTGGTGATGTCCAACTCGCGGGCGAGGTCGGAAATGCTGTAGGTCTGGCTGCTCATGGGCGCGCTCGGAAAAGGTCTTGGCGCTAAGCTAATGGCAGGTTGACGTTTACGTCAAGGGCGATGATCTTCGTTGTCAGTGCTGGCCTCTTCGCGAGCAGGCTTGCTCCCACAGGTTCTGTGGCGTTCACAAATCCACTGTGGGAGCGAGCCTGCTCGCGAAGAACGATAACGCGGTGAAAAACCTTACACCTTATCGAGCTTCTTCTCCTGCGCGGTCACCTGTTGGCACAGCTCGATCATCTGCTCGCGCATCCAGCGATTCGCCGGGTCCTGATCGGTGCTTTCATGCCAATACAGATGAGTCTCCACCGGCGGCACATCATTCACCGGCAGATTGAACGCTTGCAGCTCATGCCGACGGGCAAAACGTTCCGGCACGGTCATGACCATGTCGGTCTGCTGCATCACCTGCGACGCCATCAAATAATGCTGCGAGCGCAGGGCGATTTTGCGCTGAATGCCCATTTTGCCCAGTGCCAGATCGACGTAACCCAGGCCACTGCGGCGGCTGGAAATGTGGATATGCGTCAGCGACAGATAATCATCCAGCGAGAGCTTTTCCTTGCCCGCCATCGGATGTCCCTTGCGCATCGCACAGACGTAACGGTCTTCCATCAGCTTGACGTGGCGCACCTGCGGATCAGTGTTAAGTGGCGCATCCACGGCGAAATCCAGACGCCCGGCCGCCAGTTCCTTGGTGGTTTCCCGGCGCTTGGACAAGAAACTTTCGATGATTACCGTCGGCGCCAAGCGGCGCAGGCGCTGGAACAGCGGCGGCAGAATCACTGCTTCAGTGAGGTCGGTCATGCTGATGCGGTAGGTCTTCACCGCTTGCGCCGGGTTGAAAATGCGACTTTCCTGAACCGACACCCGCAACAGCGACAGCGCGTTACGTACCGGGCCGATGATGTTCTGTGCCATCGGCGTCGGCACCATGCCCTGAGCTGTGCGCACGAACAGCGGATCGTTGAAGGTTTCGCGCAACCGCGCCAATGCGTTGGACACCGCCGGCTGAGTGATGCCGACAATCTGCCCGGCGCGGGTCAGGTTGGCTTCGGTGTAGATCGCGTCGAAGACGATGAAAAGGTTGAGATCGACCTTGCTCAGATTCATAACGCGGCTTCTCTTGTTTTTAAGGGCGGGTGTTTTAAGGGTTTGCGATCAGTCGATCATATATCGGTGATGAATGTTAATACACGCCGAGAATAGGCTAGGTAAATTATGAGCGCTGTTCTAGCATCGATTGCATGACCTAAACAACCTCTGCTCAAGAACTGCCTTAACCATCGGGAGCTGCTCATGGATTTCGCTTATTCGCCCAAGGTGCAAGAACTGCGTGAGCGCGTGACCGCGTTCATGGACACTTACGTTTACCCGGCCGAAGCCGTGTTCGAACGCCAGGTTGCCGAAGGCGATCGCTGGCAGCCCACCGCGATCATGGAGGAACTCAAGGCCAAGGCCAAAGCCGAAGGCCTGTGGAATCTGTTTCTGCCTGAGTCGGAACTCGGCGCCGGCCTGACCAACCTCGAATACGCGCCGCTGGCGGAAATCATGGGCCGTTCGCTGCTGGGGCCAGAGCCGTTCAACTGCTCGGCGCCGGACACCGGCAACATGGAAGTGCTGGTGCGTTACGCCAACGAAGAGCAAAAACAGCGCTGGCTGGAACCGTTGCTGCGCGGCGAAATCCGTTCGGCGTTCGCCATGACCGAACCGGATGTTGCCTCGTCCGACGCCACCAACATGGCTGCCCGCGCCGTACGTGATGGCGACGAGTGGGTGATCAATGGCAAGAAGTGGTGGACGTCCGGCGCTTGCGATCCGCGCTGCAAGATTCTGATCTTCATGGGGCTGAGCGACCCCGATGCGCCGCGCCACGCCCAGCATTCGATGATCCTCGTACCGGTCGATACCCCCGGGGTGAAAATCGTCCGTCCGCTGCCGGTATTCGGTTACGACGATGCACCGCATGGTCACGCCGAAGTGCTCTTCGACAACGTGCGCGTGCCGTACGAAAACGTTCTGCTCGGTGAAGGCCGCGGCTTTGAAATTGCGCAAGGTCGCCTTGGCCCAGGCCGGATTCACCACTGCATGCGCTCGATCGGCATGGCCGAACGTGCCCTGGAGTTGATGTGCAAACGTGCGGTGAGCCGCACTGCATTCGGTAAACCGCTGGCCCGTTTGGGCGGTAACGTCGACAAGATCGCCGACTCGCGGATGGAAATCGACATGGCGCGCCTGCTGACGCTGAAAGCGGCGTACATGATGGACACCGTCGGTAACAAGGTCGCGAAGAGTGAGATTGCGCAGATCAAGGTCGTTGCACCGAATGTGGCATTGCGGGTCATTGACCGAGCGATCCAGATCCATGGCGGGGCAGGGGTGTCGAACGATTTCCCGCTGGCCTATATGTACGCCATGCAACGCACTCTGCGTCTGGCCGACGGCCCGGACGAAGTGCACCGCGCGGCGATCGGCAAATTCGAGATCGGCAAATACGTGCCGAAGGAAATGCTGCGCAGCGGTCACTAAGACCGCGTCGCCCCCCTTCGCGAGCAGGCTCGCTCCCACATTGGATTTGTGAACGCCACAGAACCTGTGGGAGCGAGCCTGCTCGCGAAGAGGCCTAAAGGCTAAACACATCAACATCAGGCTCAATACACCCAAACCTCAACCCGTCGATTCTTGATCCGCCCCTCATCCGCGCTGTTTGTCGCCACCGGCATCAACGCGCCAAAACCGCGGACCTCGCGCAACACCACGCCGTTCTTCACCAGTTCCCGCCGCACGGCCATCGCCCGCAGCTTCGACAGAAGGTCGGCGCGTGCCGGGTCGTCCTTGGCATCGCCAAAGCCCACCAGTGTCACCGCGCGATCGCTTTTGTCGTGGCGCTTTATATAGTCGAACACCCGCGCCAGATCCTGGCGTGCCTTGTTGTCCAGGCTCGCGCTGCCTTCTTCAAAACGGAAGTTCACTGTCAGACGTTGGGCGTGACGGCTGAGGGATTGATAACCTTCGGGCATCAGCGCATTCGGTGCGACGGTCATGGCGTGCACGGTCTGACTGATAAAGCCGTTGCGCGCGACAATTTCCTGGCCCTGACGACTTTGTGCAAACACCACCAACGCCTTCGCCCATGGATTGTTGCTGTCGGGCGGCAGATAGAAGAACAACCGCCGCGACAGCGGATAGTCTTCAGTGGCGATCAGGCTGTTGAGCGGCAACATCGATTGCGACGCGCCATCGGCAATCGCCACGGCTTTGGCCTGACGCACGTAAGGCAAACCGATGAACCCGATGCCTTGCGGATCGCTGCTCACCGCGTCGGACAATTGTTCGCTGGATTCGAACCTTTTCGCTGACGTACTCAGACTCTTCCCACGGCGACTGAGGACTAATTCCTTGAAGGTGTCGTAGGTGCCGGACTGATCATCGCGCGCATATAAATGAATCGCACCGCCACGCCCGCCGAGGTCTTCCCAGTTTTTTACTTCGCCGGCGAAGATCCGTGCCAGTTGTTCGGTGTCGAGTTGTTGCAGCGGATTGTCGGGATGCAGAATGATCGCCAGACCGTCGATGGCGATGACTTGTTCGGCGGCGGGATTTTTCAGATCGCCCAGCGCTTGCAGGCTGAGCAACTCGCTGTCTTTGATCTCTCGGGAAGAAGCAGCCAGGTCGGCGCTGGTGTTTTTCAGGGCGGTGAAGCCGGTGCTGGAACCGTGGGCGGCGACTTCAACGATCACCCGCTTACCTTGGGCGGTCTGGCCGACGATGCGTTGTTCGTTGGCGGTGTCCGGGGTTTCGCGGTGGATTTTCAGCAGGCCTTGTTCCTGCAATAACCCTTCAACGAGCGCCGGGCCAAGTTCGGCGCCGATGGTATTGGAGCCTTGAATGCGCAAGGCTGGGCCGTCGTCCGGCACTGGCAAACCAGCGGCAGACACAGTCAGCCATGCGCTCAGCAGAAAAACGAACAGAACACGCAGGGTCATGCCGGCACCGAATCAAGCCAAGGGGATTGCCGGGGAGATTAAGTCAGGCGCATGACCAAAACATGACAGTGATTCAATGTAGAGGAGCCTTTGTGGCGAGGGGATTTATCCCCGCTCGGCTGCGAAGCAGTCGTGGAGTCTGTAAATCTGATTTGTCTGGAAGTATGCAGGGGCCGGCTTCGCCACCCAACGGGGATAAATCCCCTCGCCACAGGTCAGCCGACCACAGAACCCCATTGTCGAATGTGATTCTGTGGTGGCTTCAAGGTCAGGCCAGTTCAAGCCAGATCGGTGCATGGTCCGAAGGTTTCTCCATCCCACGCAATTCATAGTCCACACCTGCCGCTTTCACTCGAGGCAGCAAGCCGTGCGACGCCAGAATCACGTCAATGCGCAGCCCACGCTTAGGCTCATCTTCAAAGCCACGGCTGCGGTAGTCGAACCAGCTGAACATGTCGGTCACGTCCGGGTTGAGGTGACGATAGCTGTCGATCAGGCCCCAATTCTTCAGGCGTGCCATCCACTCGCGCTCTTCCGGCAGGAAGCTGCATTTGCCGGTTTTCAGCCAGCGCTTCATGTTGTCCGGGCCGATGCCGATGTCGCAGTCTTCCGGAGAAATGTTCACATCGCCCATCACCACCACGGGTTGTTCATTGTGGAACTGGCTTTCCAGCAGTGCTTGCAGGTCGCTATAAAAGCGCTGCTTGGCGGGGAATTTGGTCGGGTGGTCGCGGCTTTCGCCCTGTGGGAAATAGCCGTTCATGATGGTGACCGGCACACCGTTGGCGTCGGCAAACGTGCCCCAGATAAAGCGGCGCTGGGCATCTTCTTCGTCGGTGGCGAAACCTTTGTGGATCGCAATCGGTTCCTGACGCGAGAGCATCGCCACGCCGTAATGGCCTTTCTGGCCGTGGTAATACACGTGATAGCCGAGGGCGCGGACTTCTTCCAGCGGGAACTGGTCGTCGTGGACCTTGGTTTCCTGCAGGCCGATCACGTCCGGCCGGTGTTTTTCGATCAGCGCTGCCAGCTGATGCGGACGGGCGCGCAGTCCGTTGATGTTGAAGGAAACGATCTTCATGGTCGGCAGTCCTGGCAAAAGGGCGATGCTAGCTGACATGGGGGAGATGGGCCAGTGTGGGGTGGGAGAAAACATTTTGGCCTGTGGGATGTAGGTTGCCGGAAAGGGCCCCATCGCTGGCAAGCCAGCTCCCACAGGTTTTTCGGATGTATATGAATATTGTGTACGACACAGACCCTGTGTGAGCTGGCTTGCCAGCGATGAGGCCAGAACGGTCGATGAAGATCCATGGTTGGTCTATACCTGTGGGGAACTGTGCCAACGCAAAAGGGTTCGTACCAACAAGAGCGCCGCCATTTGGACGCGCCTCGGGGAGAATCACTGTCATGCCTGAAACCCAGACCGCCATCGCCGACATTCATATGCTCGACCGCGGCTACTCGCGCGAAGCCCGATCCTTGCTGTATCAGGCCTATCGCCACGAGCCAACCTTCGGTTATCTGTTCGAAGCCGAGCGTCCCGGCTATGAACAACGCGTGCGGGCGACGGTTCGCGAATTGGTCAAACAACACTTCCTGCAGGATCTGCCCGCCATCGGCCTGCTGGTCAACGATCGCCTGATCGGCATCGCCCTGATCGCGCCACCACAACGCCGCTTGGGCATCACCGAAAGTTGGGCGTGGCGCCTGCGCATGGTGCTCAGCACCGGTTTTCGCTGCACGCGGCGTTATCTGGAATACCACGATGCCGTGGCCGCGTGCGTGCCCAGTGACTCCGTGCACATGCTGCCGCTGCTGGGGATTCACCCGCAGTTCCAGGGCAAACACTTCGGCGAACAACTGCTGACAGCGGTACACAATTGGTGCGCGGTGGACGAAACCTCGCAAGGCGTGGTGCTTGATACCGGCAACCCGCGTTACCTGGAATTCTATAAACGACAGGGCTACGAAGAGATCGGCGAAGTGGCTGTCGGGCCGGTGCGCGAGCATGTGTTTTTTCACGCCAATCCGCAGGTGTTACAAACTGCAACAGCATAACAATCGAACTTCTTGGGAAATTTCCTGTTCTATCACGCTCCCAAGCCCGTGATAGCATCCGCGCCTATGAAGTTTCCAGGAAGATTTACCAGTGGCGTGCTCATGCTGTTAACCAGCTGCGCGGCGCTGGCGCAAAGTGAATTGGACGTGCGGATCAAACCGTCCAACGACGAACTCAAGGCCAATATAGAAGGGTATATCGGCAGCCTCGGCGATCGTGACGAAGAAGCCTTGCAGCGCTTCAGTCGCGGCGCCGAAGAGCAGGCGCGCAAAGCCGCGCAGGCGTTGGGTTATTACCAGCCGCAGATCGAAAGTAACGTGAAGGGCGGTGAAAAACCGCGCCTGGTGCTGAACATCGATCCCGGCGAACCGATTCGCCTGCGCAACGTCACCATTCGCGTCGACGGCCCGGCGGCCTCGCTGAAATCCTTTCGAGTGCCCAACAGCGACACGCTAAAACCCGGCGCGGCGCTCAACCATGGGCGTTATGAAGACGCCAAAAGAATTATTCAGAATCAGGCTTCGCGCTTCGGTTTCTTCAGTGGCCATTTCACCAGTCAAAAACTCCTGGTCGATCCCCGCGCCGGTGTCGCCGACGTCGAGTTGATCTACGAAAGCGGCCCGCGTTATGCGCTGGGCAAAGTCAGTTTCGAGGGCGACACGCCGTTCGATGAGGACTTGTTGCAACGCATGGTGCCGTTCAAGGCCGGCGAGCCGTACGACTCCGAGCTGATCGCCGAACTCAACCGCGACTTGCAATCGAGCGGCTATTTCGAAGGCGTCCGCGTCGATGCGGCGCCGACTGCAGCGAAAAACGATGTGATCCCGGTCGAGGTCAAACTCGACACGCGCAAGCCACGCACCATGGGCCTGGGCCTCGGTTACTCGACCGACGTCGGCCCGCGAGTCAAGGCCAACTGGACGCGGCATTGGGTCAACCCGCAAGGCGACAGTTACGGTTGGGAAGCCGAGCTTTCGGCGCCACGGCAAAACGTCGGCCTGTTCTACGACATTCCGCTGGATCCGCCACTCACCGACAAATTGCGTTGGGCGGGCGGTTATCAATTTGAAGACATCGACGGCTCCGATACGTTGAGCAAACTGCTGACCTTCGGCCCGGAATGGCACAGCAAGTTGCCGAGCGGCTGGCAGCGGGTCATCTCGCTGAAATGGCAGCGCGAGGAATACGAGCTGGGCGACGATTCGGGCCTGAGTACCTTGTTGATGCCCGGCATCAGTTACTCGTACCTGAAAAGCGATAATCGCATCGACCCGCACAACGGCTATCGCCTGAGCTTCGAAAGCAAAGTGGCGAAGGAAGGCCTCGGTTCCGACAACAACCTTGTCTATGGCACGGCGTTGGTCAAAGGCCTGACCACGGTGTTCGACAAACACCGTTTCCTCGGTCGCGTGCAGGTCGGCGGCAGTGCCACCAATGGCTACAACTCGGTGCCACCGTCGCTGCGTTTCTTCGCCGGTGGCGATCAGAGCGTGCGCGGTTACGATTACCAGAGCCTGTCGCCGAAAAACTCCGACGGCGACCGCATCGGTGGCCGCTACATGGTGGCCGGCAGCGTGGAGTATCAATACTCGATCGCCGAAAAGTGGCGTGTGGCGACCTTCGTCGACCAAGGCAACTCTTTCAACAAACTCGAACTGCCGAACCTCAAGACCGGGGTCGGTATTGGTGTGCGCTGGGTCTCGCCGGTCGGGCCGATCCGCCTCGACCTGGCCCACGCACTCGACGACGATGGCGGCATCCGGCTGCACTTTTCCATGGGGCCTGAGCTGTGAAGCGTGGTTTGAAAATAGCGGCACTGACGCTGCTGGCGTTGCTGTTGTTGATTGTCCTGAGCATTACTGCCGTGCTCGGCACGCAGGCTGGCAGCCGTTGGGTGCTGGGCCTCGTACCAGGCCTGACGGTGGAGAATTTCCAGGGCCGACTCGGTGGACAATGGAGCGCCGATCATCTGTTGTGGCAGCAGGACAGCAGCCGCGTCGAACTGAACCAGGCGATCTTCGCCTGGTCGCCGCTGTGCCTGACGCGCATGACCTTGTGCATCGAACAGCTCAAGGCTGATCAGGTCATTGTGCAATTCCCGCCGAGCGATGAGACGACTGACAGCGGTCCGATCAAACTGCCGGATCTGCAATTGCCGGTGGCCATCGAGTTGGGCGACGTGCAGGTCGGCAGCCTGTTGTTCAACGGCAGTGAGCAGCTCAAAGGTTTGCAACTGGCGGCGCACTGGACAGCCCTAGGCATGCAGATTGAAAGCATCAAATTGCAGCGCGACGACCTCAGCCTGAACCTGTCCGGAACACTCGCACCGACCGGCAATTGGCCGCTGAACATCACCGGCGACTTGACCCTGCCGTCGCCAAGCACTGATCCCTGGACGCTGGCGCTGAAAATCGACGGCGACCTGCTGAAAACCCTCAACCTGCACGCCGACAGCCACGGCTACCTCGACGGCCAGTTGAGCGGCGAGTTGCAACCGCTGGTGGAAAACCTCCCGGCCAAGGTGCGCATCACCAGTGAGGCCTTCAAGCCGAGCGCTGATCTGCCGGATACGCTGCAACTCAATCAGTTGGTGCTGACTGGCGAAGGCAACCTGAAAAACGGTTATCAATTGAATGGCAATGCCACGCTGCCCGCCGATAAAGGCCCGGTGGCGCTTTTGCTCAACGGTAAAGTCGACGCCAGCGGCGCGCAGATCGCCGGCCTCGACCTGACGGCCAACGACAAGCAAAGCCTCAAACTCACCGGCAACGTCGATTGGAGCAAGGGCCTCAGCGCCCAGGCCAGTATCAACTGGCAGGACTTTCCGTGGCATCGCCTCTACAACGAAATCGACGAGCCACAAGTCGCCTTGCGCACCTTCACTGGTGAGGTTTCCTACACCGACGGCCAATACCTCGGTAACTTTGCCGCCGCACTGGATGGCCCGGCGGGAGCATTCAGCCTGAGCAGTCCGTTCAGCGGCAATCTGAAACAGATCGCTTTGCCGCAATTGAAGATGGAAGCCGGGCAGGGCAAGGCTGAAGGTCACGTCAACGTACAGTTTGCCGACGGCATTGCCTGGGACACGGCGCTGGACCTGTCAGCGCTCAATCCGGCGTACTGGGTTGCAGAACTGCCGGGCACCTTGGCCGGGCCGTTGAAAAGCAAAGGCGAAATGAAGAATGAACGCCTGAGCCTCACCGCCGATCTCGACCTCAAAGGCAAACTGCGCGGGCAACCGGCGATCCTTCAGGCCAAGGCTGACGGCGCTGGCGAACAGTGGAACCTCAATGCCCTGCAAATCCGCCTTGGTGATAACAGCATCAGCGGCAAGGGCAGCCTGCAACAGAAACTCACCGGGCAGATCGACATCAAACTCGCGCGTCTGGCCCAGCTGTGGCCAGAACTGCGCGGGCAGATCAATGGCCGCGCCGACGTCGCCGGTACCTTGAAAGCACCGCAGGGCAAACTTGGCCTGCAAGGTTCGCAACTGGCCTTCCAGGACAATCGCCTGCAAAGCCTCAACCTCGACGCCACGCTCGACAGCGCGCAACGGGCGAAGATTGATTTGAAGGGCAGCGGCATTCAGGCCGGTGACACCTCGCTGGGTACGCTGACGGCCAGTGCGCAGGGCGACATCAAGAACCAGAAACTCAGCCTCGACCTGATCGGGCCGAAGCTGAAACTGGCCCTCGGTCTCGACGGCAATCTCGACAAGGGCAACTGGCGCGGTCGCCTGGCCAGCGGTGACATTCAGGCCGGTGGTCAGGACTGGAAACTGCAAAACCCGGCCAAACTTGAGCGCCTCGCTGATGGCAAGATCAACTTCGGCGCGCATTGCTGGATGTCCGGCAGTGCCAGCCTGTGCGGTGAAGACCAACGGCTGATGCCGGAGCCGAAGCTGCGCTATCACCTCAAGCAGTTCCCGATTGAAAGCCTCGCGCAGTGGCTGCCGAAAGATTTCGCCTGGCAGGGCAAGCTCAACGCCGATCTGCAACTGGACTTGCCGGCCAGCGGCCCGAACGGCGTGGTCAGCATTGACGCCAGCGGCGGCACCTTGCGCATGAAGGAAAAGGATCAGTGGCTGGACTTTCCGTACCAAACGCTGAAACTCACCAGCAAACTCACGCCTAAGCGCGTCGACACTGAGCTCAACTTCGTCGGCGGCAAACTCGGCGAGTTGATGGTGCAGGCGCAACTCAATCCGCTGCCGAAAAACAAACCGCTGAGCGGCTCGTTCCGTCTCAGCGGGCTGGATCTGTCGGTGGCGCGGCCGTTTGTGCCGATGGTCGAAAAACTCACTGGACGCCTCAACGGTAGCGGCACGATTTCCGGCGGCCTGCTGGCGCCACTGGTCAACGGCACCGTGCAACTCAGTGACGGCGAAGTGTCCGGTGCCGAATTGCCCATGGAGTTGCAGAATCTACAACTCACCGCCGTGATTGCCGGCGAATCGGTGCGCCTCGATGGCGGCTGGAAAAGTGGCAAGAGCGGGCAGGGCAACTTGACCGGGAATGTCGCCTGGGGCCAGGCGCTGATGGTCGATCTGGCGCTCAAGGGCACGCAATTGCCGGTCACGGTCGAGCCGTATGCCAAGCTGGAAGTGGCACCGGACCTGAAGATCTCCATGGCCGGTGATGAGTTGAAGATTGCCGGTAAAGTACTGGTGCCGCGAGGCGAAATCACCGTGCGTGAATTGCCGCCATCGACGGTGAAAGTCTCCGATGACACGATCATCGTCGGTGCTCAGACCGAAGAGGGCAAACCACCGATGGCGATGAAAATGGACATCGACGTGGTGGTCGGTGATGACAAACTCGCCTTCGCCGGTTTTGGTCTGACCGCCAACGTGCAAGGTCATGTGCACATTGGCGACAACATGGACACCCGTGGCGAGCTGTGGCTCAACGACGGCCGCTACAGTGCCTACGGCCAGCGCCTGTCAGTGCGCCGCGCGCGTCTGTTGTTCGCCGGGCCCATCGATCAGCCGTATCTGGACATTGAAGCGATTCGCCAGACCGACGACGTGATCGCCGGTATCCGCCTCAGTGGCAGCGCCGAGCAACCCACCACGCAGATCTTCTCCGAGCCGGCGATGAGCCAGGAACAGGCGTTGTCCTATCTGGTACTCGGCCGTCCGCTGAGCACCAACGGCGAAGACAACAACATGCTTGCGCAAGCAGCGTTGGGCCTGGGCTTGATGGGCAGCTCCGGGGTCACCAGCAGTCTGGCCAAGGACTTGGGAATTCAGGACTTCCAGCTCGACACGGCGGGTAGCGGCAACACCACCAGCGTGGTCGCCAGCGGCAACATCTCCGAGAAGCTCAGTTTGCGTTACGGCGTCGGTGTGTTCGAGCCGGCCAGCACCATTGCGCTGCGCTACAAACTGAGTAAGAAGGTGTATGTCGAAGCTGCCAGCGGCGTCGCCAGCTCGCTGGATATCTTCTACAAGCGCGATTTCTAAAGGCGTCGCGAAGAGCCGGAGCGCAACGCTGCGATCCGGCTTTTGCAGAATGTATTAGACTCACCGCAGCTCGAAAGCTGCGCGGTTTGCGGCTGTCCGAAGAGAACAGGGACGCCTATGGTTCGCTTGAGTATGGTCTTGCTGGGTAATGACTTTGTCCGCAAGCGTTGGTCAGCGCTGGCGCTGACCGGCATCGTTTGGGGCGCGGCCGGCGTGGCTATATTCATCGACGCACTGGACGGCGTTTTGTATTTCCCGCTGCATGTCTTCGGCTATCTGCTGTTGCTCGAAGCCCTGATCATTCTGTTTGTACCGGCACCACAAACCGGTACCGCCGCGGCTTTGCGCAAATCGCGCGGTTTGGTTTTCCTGTTGCTAGGGCTGCTGATCATCGACAGGCAACATGCTGCCAGCCTGATTCTGGCGGTGCTGTTTGGCGGGGCTTTCATGCTCGATGGCGTCTTTCGCCTGGCAGCGGCGGTGGTCGTGCGTTTTGTCGGTTGGCAAGTGTCGCTGCTGACGGGGTTGTTCGAAATCGGCTTTGGCGTGTTCATCCTTGAGCCGTATCCGACGCTTTATAAAGGCACGGTGCCGTTTTGCATTGGCATGAGCATTTTTCTCTCGGGTTGCGCCTTGTTGCGGCAGTCCGTGCGTTTCAAAAACTGGCAGTCGCCGGTCAGCCCCTTTTCCGTCAGTGCACCGGCTCCCAGCGCTGCGCTGGTGATTCACGTCTGGACACCGAGTGGCACGGTTGACGACACACTGGTGCGCAACCGGTTGCTCAACCGCTATATCGCAGCGGTCGACATCAACGGCGTGATCTCCGCCGGGCACGCGGCACTGGAATGTGGCCCGGACATCTACATCAGCCATTACCCGCTGGACGACATTGATCGTTCGGCGGGGGATTTCGTGCGCTTGTTGCGGGCGACGCCGAACAACGATGTTGCCGGCCGGTTTCTGCCTGATTATGCGGAGGAGGTGGCGGACTGGTGTCCGTCTTCGGTGCAGGTCAGTTTTGCCCACTACGACGCCCGACGACTCAATGCGTTCTGGGCGCAATATCGGCAGAACAGCACTTACAACCTGACCAGCCGCAATTGTTCCAGTGCCGTCGCCCATAGCCTCGAAGCGGCGCTTGAAGGGGCAATGAATCGAGGCCATTCGAGCATGCGCGATTTCGCTCGAGTGATCTTCAGCCCTGAGTTCTGGGTGGCGGCGCAGGTGCGCAAGCGCGCCGAGGTGATGGCCTGGACGCCAGGGCTGGTGCTCGACTACGCGCGGGCGTTGCACGCGGCCATCGAACCGGCACCGCCGGGCTGGCATGGCCTGTACGCGGGGGCCAAACGTGCCTGCGGGTATGTGGCGACTGCCTTGCGTGGGCGCGAGGTGCATCCTGTGCAACCGCCGCCTGTGCATCCTTCCGACAAGTCCTGACCGAACTTACACCGCATCGCGGCCTTCGCGAGCAGGCTCGCTCCCACATTGGATCTCTGAGCGGCACAGAATTTGTGTCCGCTGGAGATCTCCTGTGGGAGCGAGCCTGCTCGCGAAAGCATCCGCGTGCGCGCCACAAAACCCCAGTCCACTGGTAAAATAATTACCAAGCCTCCTAACTATTTCATTGACATTCGCTGCCTAGGCAGTAACATCTCGACATACATTCACTGCCTAGGCAGTTATTAGGTGAGCACATGAAGCATTTCACCCCGGACGAATTCAAACATTGCCATCTCGGCCTGTTGCTTGGTCGTGCTGCACTGCTCAAGGACCGGATCATCGACACCCACATGGAACCCCACGGCATCACCGCCGCGCAGTTCAAGGTGTTGATCATCATGGCCCAGTACGGCGTCGATACCCCGGCCGAGTTGTGCCGGCATCTGTCGCTGGACAGCGGTTCGATGACGCGCATGCTTGATCGTCTGGAGCAGAAAGGTTTCCTGGCTCGCCAACGCAGCGAAGGCGATCGTCGTCAGGTGCAGCTCAAGCTCACCGAGCAGGGCCAGCAACTGGCCGATCGCCTGCCGCACATCGGCGCCGACGCGATGAATGAACTGGCGGGCGCCGTTACCCCGGACGAATTGAAAACCCTGGAATACATCCTCAAGAAAATTCTGCTGGGAGCCGGTGACCCGATCACTATCCAGCGGCTAGGTGAACACAATGAGCGGTAAAACCTTGCGCAGCAGCCTGACCCTGGTGCTCTCGGCGATGATCCTCGCCGGTTGCGCCAACTACAGCGGCCTCGCCACTCAAGGCAAAAACCTTGACGCGGCGAGCTTGAAAACCGGCCAGTCCCTCAACGGCGTGACCCTGTCGCCGGCCGCTTGGCCGAAAAGCGACTGGTGGACCAGCCTCGGTGATCCGCAACTCGACGGCCTGATCCGCGAAGCCCTGCACGACAGCCCGGACATGCAAATCGCCGCCGCGCGCGCCCATCAGGCCAGCGCCGCTGCGTATGCCGCCGACGCCGCCCGTTATCCGACCCTCGACGCCAGCGCCGGCATCAGCCGTTCGCGCCTGGCTAAGGATCAGGATCCGTTGGGGCAGGGCGATGCTTATGCCACCGTGCGTAACGTCAGTGCTGGCTTCAACTACAACTTCGACCTGTGGGGCGGCCAGCGCGATGCGTGGGAAGCCGCACTCGGCCAGGCCCGCGCCGCCGAAGTCGATCGCCAGGCTGCGCAGTTGACCCTCGCCGCCGATGTCGCTCGCGCTTACAGCGATCTCGGCCAGGCACACATCGTTTATGACCTGGCCAACGATGACCTCAAACGCACCAAACAGATGCTGGATCTGAGCCAGCGTCGCCTGAGTTCCGGGATCGACAGCCAGTACCAGTTCCAGCAAACACAAAGCTTGGAAGCCAGTTCCGAAGCCAGCCTGATCGATGCGGAAAAACGCCTCAACAGCGCCAAAATCGCGCTGGCCGTGCTGCTCGGCAAGGGCCCGGATCGCGGCAACGAAATCGCCCGGCCGAAAGTCCTGCAAGCCAGTGCCGTAGCGGTGCCGTCGGTGTTGCCGGCGGAACTGCTGGGTCGTCGCCCGGATCTGGTCGCCGCGCGCTGGCGTGTAGAGGCCGCGAGCAAAGACATCGACTCGGCGAAAACCCAGTTCTATCCCAACTTGAACCTGTCGGCCTCGGCCGGTGCCGAATCTTTGTTGGGTGACGCGATGTTCGGTTCGGCCAGTCGCTTCTTCAACATTGCCCCGACCATTTCGGTGCCGATCTTCGATGGCGGACGCCTGCGCGCCAACCTCGATGCGCGCGACGCCGATTACGATCTGGCGGTGGCGCAGTACAACAAAAGCCTGGTGAAAGCACTCGGCGATGTCAGCGACACGATCAATCAGTTGCGTGACATCGGCCGGCAGATCGGTGCGCAGCAACACGCCACCGAGATTGCCCAGGATTCTTACAACACCGTCGTCCAGCGTTACGGTTCCGGCATCGGCAACTACCTGGACGTGCTCAGCATAGAGCAGCAATTGCTGCAGGCCCAGCGTCAGTTGGCCAACCTCAATGCCGAGCAGATCGACCTGTCGATTCAACTGATGCAAGCGCTGGGCGGCGGCTTCCAGGGTCAAACCCTGACCGCAGCCAACGCCACCCCAGCCACGCCGCACAACTAATTCAAGGTAATTGTCATGGCCACTGCCGAAAACACCCAAGCTCAAGACAACACCCCGGACACCGGCAACCCGCGCAAGCGCAAAGTCATGCTGCTGGTGCTGGCCGTCGTGGTTGCTCTCGCCTGCGCTGGCGTCTGGGCGTATCACGAATTCATCGGACGCTTTAACGAAAGCACCGACGACGCCTACGTCAACGGTAACGTTGTGGAAATCACCCCGCTGGTGACCGGCACCGTGGTCAGCATCGGTGCTGACGATGGTGATCTGGTTCACGAAGGTCAGGTGCTGATCAACTTCGACCCGAACGACGCTGAAGTCGGTCTGCAAAGTGCTCAGGCGAAACTGGCGCGTACCGTGCGTCAGGTGCGTGGTTTGTACAGCAACGTCGATGGCATGAAAGCCCAGGTCAACGCGCAACAGGCTGAAGTGCAGAAAGCCCAGGACAACTTCAACCGCCGGAAGAATCTTGCTGCTGGCGGCGCGATTTCCCAGGAAGAACTGTCGCATGCTCGCGACGACCTGACCTCGGCGCAGAACGCCCTGGCCAACGCCAAACAGCAGCTGAAAACCACCAGCGCATTGGTCGATGACACCGTGGTGTCGTCGCATCCGGAAGTGATGTCGGCCGCCGCTGATCTGCGTCAGGCTTACCTGACCAATGCTCGCAGCACCTTGATCGCGCCGGTCACCGGTTACGTCGCCAAACGTACCGTGCAACTCGGTCAGCGCGTGCAGCCGGGCACTGCGCTGATGGCGGTGATTCCGCTGGATCAACTGTGGATCGACGCCAACTTTAAAGAAACTCAACTGCGTGACATGCGCATCGGTCAGCCGGTCGATATCGAATCCGATATCTATGGCAGCGACGTGAAGTACAGCGGCACCGTCGACAGCCTCGGTGCCGGTACCGGCAGCGCGTTCGCCTTGCTGCCAGCGCAGAACGCCACCGGTAACTGGATCAAGATTGTTCAGCGTGTGCCGGTGCGGATTCACATCAACGCCGAAGAACTGGCCAAACACCCGTTGCGTGTCGGCCTGTCGACCAACGTCGAGGTCAACCTGCACGACCAAAGCGGCCCGGTGCTGGCGCAGCAACCGCCGCAAAAGGCGTCGTTCAGCACCAACGTTTACGACCAGCAACTGGCGGAAGCCGACGCGATGATTGCGCAGCTGATCCACGACAACAGCGCTGCGGTCAGCAAAACCGCGCAACGCTGAGATAGCAGCTGTGGTCAGGGGATTTATCTGAGGTACAGGGATTGATCTGGGAAAAGGAATTCCTTGTGGCGAGGGGATTTATCCCCGTTGGGTCGCGCAGCGGCCCCTCTTTGGATCAGGAAAAGACGGGACTGCTGCGCAGTCCAACGGGGATAAATCCCCTCGCCACAGTAGTTTTCCTTATCCCATAGATTGTTTTCCGCATGGGCAGCCGCGTCTGTGACAGACGCAGCGTCAACCCGGCTTCAAAGGATTCACAATGAGCAATAACGCCTCTTTCACGCCGCCCAGCCTGTTGCTCAGCACCATCGGCCTGTCGCTGGCGACGTTCATGCAAGTGCTCGACACCACTATCGCCAACGTGGCGTTGCCGACGATTTCCGGCAACCTCGGGGTGAGTTCGGAGCAGGGCACCTGGGTCATTACCTCGTTTGCCGTGAGTAACGCCATTGCGCTGCCGTTGACCGGTTGGCTCAGTCGGCGTTTCGGTGAAGTGAAGCTGTTTCTCTGGGCGACGATTCTGTTCGTCCTGGCCTCGTTTCTCTGCGGTATTTCCACGTCGATGCCGGAACTGATCGGCTTCCGTGTCCTGCAAGGTCTGGTCGCCGGGCCGCTGTACCCGATGACGCAAACCCTGTTGATCGCGGTGTATCCGCCCGCCAGGCGCGGCATGGCGCTCGCGTTACTGGCGATGGTGACCGTTGTGGCGCCGATTGCCGGGCCGATTCTTGGTGGCTGGATTACTGACAGCTACAGCTGGCCGTGGATCTTCTTCATCAACGTACCGATCGGCATCTTTGCGGTCATGGTGGTGCGCTCGCAACTGGCCAAGCGGCCGGTAGTGACCAGTCGCCAGCCGATGGATTATGTCGGTTTGATCTCACTGATCATTGGCGTCGGTGCGTTGCAGGTGATCCTCGACAAGGGCAATGACCTGGATTGGTTCGAGTCGAACTTCATCATCATTGGCGCGGCGATTTCGGTGGTTGCGCTGGCGGTGTTCATCATCTGGGAAATGACCGATCAGCACCCGGTGGTCAATCTGCGGCTATTCGCGCATCGCAACTTCCGCATCGGCACGCTGGTGTTGGTGCTGGGTTACGCGGGGTTCTTTGGCATCAACCTGATCCTGCCGCAGTGGTTGCAGACGCAGATGGGCTACACCGCGACCTGGGCGGGCCTGGCCGTGGCGCCAATCGGGATTCTGCCGGTGCTGCTGTCGCCGTTTGTCGGCAAGTACGCGAACAAGTTCGACCTGCGCCTACTGGCCGGGCTGGCGTTTCTGGCGATTGGTCTGAGCTGCTTCATGCGGGCGGGTTTCACCAATGAAGTCGACTTCCAGCACATCGCTCTGGTGCAGCTGTTCATGGGCATTGGTGTGGCGCTGTTCTTCATGCCGACGTTGAGCATCCTGATGTCGGATCTGCCGCCTAGCCAGATCGCTGACGGCGCCGGGCTTGCGACTTTTCTGCGGACCTTGGGCGGTAGCTTTGCGGCGTCGCTGACCACGTGGATCTGGATTCGCCGGGCCGATCAGCATCATGCGTACATGAGTGAAAGCATCAGCGCCTATGAACCGGCGACGCGAGAGGCGCTGAACCAGTTGGGCGGGGCGAGTAATCCGGCGTATGCGCAACTGGATCATGTGCTGACCAGTCAGGCGTACATGCTCTCCACCGTGGATTACTTCACGTTGCTGGGCTGGGGCTTTATGGGGTTGATTCTGATTGTGTGGCTGGCGAAACCGCCGTTTGCCGCGAAGGCAGGCCCGGCGGCTTCCGGGCACTAAGGTCAAAAACCCCTCACTAGCCCTCTCCCGGAGGGAGAGGGGACTGACCGCGGTGGATGTTCGAGATACATCGACCTGACAGACTTCAGTCGAACTCAGGTCTTGAAAGGCATGAAGATCGGCTCCCTTTCCCCTCGCCACCCTGGGGGAGAGGGGACTGACCGCGGTGGATGTTCGAGATACATCGACCTGAGATATCGAGTCGAACTCAGGTCTTGAAAGGCATGAAGATCGGCTCCCTTTCCCCTCGCCACCCTGGGGGAGAGGGGACTGACCGCGGTGGATGTTCGGGATACATCGACCTGAGATATCGAGTCGAACTCAGGTCTTGAAAGGCATGAAGATCGGCTCCCTTTCCCCTCGCCACCCTGGGGGAGAGGGCTGGACTGACCGCGGTGGATGTTCGGGATACATCGACCTGAGATATCGAGTCGAACTCAGGTCTTGAAAGGCATGAAGATCGGCTCCCTTTCCCCTCGCCACCCTGGGGGAGAGGGGACTGACCGCGGTGGATGTTCGGGATACATCGACCTGAGATATCGAGTCGAACTCAGGTCTTGAAAGGCATGAAGATCGGCTCCCTTTCCCCCTCGCCCCCTTGGGGGAGAGGGCTGGGGTGAGGGGGTAAAGCATTTAGCCGTGCGACAAACCCAGTGGCGGCGCAAAATCAAACGGCGCTAACGCATAGCCGTTCTCATCCACCTGCAACGCCCAGCCCTGACGATCCCAATCACCCAGCACGATGCGCTTCGCCGATTGCTCACCGAGCTGCAATTTGTGAATCGCCGGGCGATGGGTGTGCCCGTGGATCAACGTCTTCACGCCAAATGCCTGCATGATCCGCGGAATCTCTTCGGGCGTGACATCCACGATGTCATTGGCCTTCATCCGCGTCTGCGCCTTGCTCTCACTGCGCAGTTTGCGCGCCAGCTTATGGCGCGTGCTCAGCGGCAGGTTGCGCAGGATAAACAGCGTGATCGGGTTACGCAGGTAGCGCCGCAGCTTCATATAGCCAACGTCGCGGGTGCAGAGGCTGTCGCCATGCATCAACAACACCGGTTCGCCGTAAAACTGCACGACACTCGGATCCTTTAACAGCGTACAGCCGGCTTCTTTGCAGAAAGCCTTGCCGAGCAGGAAGTCGCGATTGCCGTGCATCAGAAAGATCGCCGTGCCACTGTCGCTCAAATCGCGCAGGGCCTGGCAGATGGAACGCTGGAAGGGCGTCATGGCGTCATCGCCAATCCACGCTTCGAAGAAGTCGCCGAGAATGTACAACGCACTCGCCGAGCGGGCGCGTCCGGCGAGCAAATTCAGAAACGCCCGGGTTATGTCCGGGCGCTCCTCTTCCAGATGCAAATCTGAAATCAGCAATATCACGCTTCGATGATCTCGGCTTTCTCGATGATCACGTCGTCTGCTGGTACGTCCTGGTGGCCGGACTTCATGGTGGTCGAAACACCTTTGATCTTGTCGACAACGTCGGTGCCGGCGGTCACTTTACCGAACACTGCGTAGCCCCAGCCTTGCACGTTCTTGCCGCTGTGGTTGAGGAAGGTGTTGTCGGCGACGTTGATGAAGAACTGCGCGGAAGCCGAATGCGGCTCCATGGTACGGGCCATGGCAACGGTGTATTTTTCGTTGGAAAGACCGTTGTCAGCTTCGTTCTGGATGCTTGGGCGCTTGTCTTTCTTTTCTTTCATGCCTGGCTCGAAACCGCCGCCCTGGATCATGAAGTTACCGATGACGCGGTGGAAAACGGTGTTTTCGTAGTGACCGGCTTTGACGTATTCGATGAAGTTGGCGACGGTGATCGGCGCCTTTTCAGCGTTCAGTTCGATGACGATGTCGCCATGATTGGTGGTCAGTTTGACTTGAGTCATGATCGGTGCTCTTTTTCAATGAAGCGTTTTATAAGGAATTCGTGGGTAATGGGACATTTCGCCCCGTCACCTGTTCAGCCCATGGGCCAAGGTGCGCAGTTTAGCGTGACAGGCGCGAATTTCGAGGCTGTTTTTCAAATCCCGGCGATTAAATGCGCTCCTTTATAGGCCCCGCTCTGTCAGCCCCTTGACAGCATCGGCTATGATAGCGGCTTTGTTTTGTCTGGCCCCCTCTGCGGCCGCGCACATGTAAGTCAAGGATCCTAATGAGCAAGCCCACTGTCGACCCTACCTCGAATGCCAAGTCCGGCCCTGCCGTGCCGGTCAACTTCCTGCGGCCGATCATCCAGGCAGACCTGGACTCGGGCAAGCACACCCAGATCGTCACCCGTTTCCCGCCTGAGCCCAACGGCTACCTGCACATCGGCCACGCCAAGTCGATCTGCGTGAACTTCGGCCTGGCCCAGGAGTTCGGCGGCGTCACGCACCTGCGTTTCGACGACACCAACCCGGCCAAGGAAGATCAGGAATACATCGACGCGATCGAAAGCGACGTCAAATGGCTGGGCTTCGAATGGTCCGGCGAAGTGCGCTACGCCTCGCAGTATTTCGACCAGTTGCACGATTGGGCCGTTGAGCTGATCAAGGCCGGCAAGGCCTATGTCGACGACCTGACCCCTGAGCAAGCCAAGGAATACCGTGGCAGCCTGACCGAGCCCGGCAAAAACAGCCCGTTCCGCGACCGTTCGGTAGAAGAGAACCTCGACTGGTTCGCCCGCATGCGTGCCGGTGAGTTCCCGGACGGCGCCCGCGTGCTGCGCGCGAAGATCGACATGGCTTCGCCGAACATGAACCTGCGCGACCCGATCATGTATCGCATTCGCCACGCCCATCACCACCAGACCGGTGACAAGTGGTGCATCTACCCGAACTACGACTTCACCCACGGTCAGTCGGACGCCATCGAAGGCATCACCCACTCGATCTGCACCCTGGAGTTCGAAAGCCATCGTCCGCTGTACGAGTGGTTCCTCGACGCACTGCCAGTGCCGGCGCACCCGCGTCAGTACGAGTTCAGCCGTCTGAACCTCAACTACACCATCACCAGCAAGCGCAAGCTCAAGCAGCTTGTGGACGAGAAGCATGTGCATGGCTGGGACGATCCGCGCATGTCCACGCTGTCGGGCTTCCGCCGTCGTGGTTACACGCCAAAATCGATCCGCAACTTCTGCGAAATGATCGGCACCAACCGTTCCGACGGCGTCGTTGACTTCGGCATGCTCGAGTTCAGCATCCGTGATGACCTTGACCACACCGCGCCGCGCGCCATGTGCGTGCTGCGTCCGCTGAAAGTCGTGATCACCAACTACCCGGAAGGCCAGGTCGAGAACCTCGAACTGCCACGCCACCCGAAAGAAGACATGGGCGTGCGTGCTCTGCCGTTCGCCCGGGAAATCTACATCGACCGTGAAGACTTCATGGAAGAGCCGCCGAAGGGCTACAAGCGCCTGGAACCGGCCGGTGAAGTGCGCCTGCGCGGCAGCTACGTGATCCGCGCCGACGAAGCGATCAAGGACGCCGATGGCAACATCGTCGAACTGCGTTGCTCGTACGACCCGGAAACCCTCGGCAAGAACCCGGAAGGCCGCAAGGTCAAAGGCGTGATCCACTGGGTGCCGGCTGCCGCCAGCGTCGAGTGCGAAGTGCGTCTGTACGATCGTCTGTTCCGTTCGGCCAACCCTGAGAAGGCCGAAGACAGCGCGAGTTTCCTCGACAACATCAATCCTGATTCGCTGCAGGTACTCACCGGTTGTCGTGCTGAGCCATCGCTTGGCAATGCACAGCCGGAAGACCGTTTCCAGTTCGAGCGCGAAGGTTACTTCGTCGCTGATTTGAAGGACTCGAAACCAGGTCAGCCGGTATTCAACCGTACCGTGACCCTGCGTGATTCGTGGGGCCAGTGATTCAGCGTCAAGGAAATTAAAAGTGCTGACGATTTACAACACGCTCACCAAGAGCAAAGAAATCTTCAAGCCGCTCGATGGCAACAATGTGCGCATGTACGTCTGCGGGATGACCGTGTACGACTACTGCCACATTGGCCACGGCCGCAGCATGGTCGCGTTCGACCTGGTGACCCGCTGGTTGCGGTTCAGCGGTTACAACCTGACCTACGTGCGCAACATCACCGATATTGAAGACAAGATCATCAATCGCGCCCGCGAAAACGGCGAGCCGTACGACGCACTGACCGAGCGCATGATCACGGCAATGCACGAGGACGAGGCGCGCCTCAATATCCTCAAGCCGGACATGGAACCGCGTGCCACTGATCACATTCCGGGCATGCTGAGCATGATCCAGACCTTGATCGACAAGGGTTACGCCTACGCCCCGGGCAATGGCGACGTGTACTACCGCGTCGCGAAGTTCATGGGCTACGGCAAGCTGTCGCGCAAGAAGATCGAAGACCTGCGCATCGGCGCGCGGATCGAAGTCGACGAAGCCAAGCAGGATCCGCTGGACTTCGTGCTGTGGAAAGCCACCAAGCCGGGCGAGCCGAGCTGGGAATCGCCATGGGGCGCCGGGCGTCCGGGCTGGCACATCGAGTGCTCGGTGATGTCGACCTGCTGCTTGGGCGAGACCTTCGACATTCATGGCGGCGGCAGCGACCTCGAGTTCCCGCACCATGAAAACGAAATCGCCCAGAGCGAAGCGGCAACCGGCAAGACCTACGCCAACGCGTGGATGCATTGCGGCATGATCCGTATCAATGGCGAGAAGATGTCCAAGTCCTTGAACAACTTCTTCACCATTCGCGACGTGCTGGAAAAGTACCACCCGGAAGTCGTGCGTTACCTGCTGGTGTCGAGCCACTACCGCAGCGCGATCAACTACTCGGAAGACAACCTCAAGGACGCCAAAGGCGCCCTGGAGCGTTTCTACCACGCATTGAAAGGCCTGCCGAGCGTCGCGCCGGCGGGCGGCGAAGCGTTCGTCGAGCGTTTCACCACGGTGATGAACGACGACTTCGGCACGCCGGAAGCCTGCGCAGTGCTGTTCGAGATGGTGCGTGAGATCAACCGTCTGCGCGAGAGCGATCTCGATGCCGCGGCCGGTCTGGCAGCACGTCTGAAAGAGCTGGCGAGTGTTCTGGGTGTGTTGCAGCTTGAGGCGGATGACTTCCTGCAAGCAGGCGCCGAAGGGCGTGTCGATGCAGCTGAAGTGGACGCGCTGATTGCTGCACGTCTGGCGGCACGGGCCGGTAAAGACTGGGCCGAATCCGACCGCATCCGCGACCAGCTCACCGCCATGGGCGTGGTGCTGGAAGACGGCAAAGGCGGCACGACCTGGCGTCTGGCTGACTGATTGCTGTGCTTGCTACAAACAAAACCCGCCTTGTGCGGGTTTTTGTTTGGCTGCGAGAAGAGCCCCTCACCCTAACCCTCTCCCAGTGGGAGAGGGGATTGAATGGGGGATATTCAAGAAATACGCCGACCTGAAAGATTGTTTCCGAATCCATAATCGACGCAATCTCTCCGATCGATGTACAACGCCAGACACCTCGGTCGGCCTCTTCTCCCTCTGGGAGAGGGGATTGAATGGGGGATATTCAAGAAATACGCCGACCTGAAAGATTGTTTCCGAATCCATAATCGACGCAATCTCTCCGGTCGATGTACAACGCCAGACACTTCGGTCGGCCCCCCTTTTTCTCTGGGAGAGGGGACTGAATGGGGAATCTTCAAGAAATACGCCGACCTGAAAGATTGTTTCCGAATCCATAATCGACGCAAATCTCTCCGGCCGATGTACAACGCCAGACACCTCGGTCGGCCTCTTCTCCCTCTGGGAGAGGGGACTGAATGGGGGATATTCAAGAAATACACCGACCTGAAAGATTGTTTCCGAATCCATAATCGACGCAATCTCTTCGGTCGATGTACAACGCCAGACACCTCGGTCGGCCTCTTCTCCCTCTGGGAGAGGGGACTGAATGGGGGGGGTCAAGAAATACGCCGACCTGAAAGATTTTTTCCGAATCCATAATCGACGCAATCTCTCCGGTCGATGTACAACGCCAGACACCTCGGTCGGCCTCTTCTCCCTCTGGGAGAGGGGACTGAATGGGGGATATTCAAGAAATACGCCGACCTGAAAGATTTTTTCCGAATCCATAATCGACGCAATCTCTCCGGTCGATGTACAACGCCAGACACTTCGGTCGGCTCCTTCTCCCTCTGGGAGAGGGCTGGGGTGAGGGGATCTTTTCGCGGTTGCTTTTGGTGTCCGCGTAGGTCTTGATGTCTGACGCGGTAGCGGGATGCTGCTCAGCGACGAATCAAGGGAGGAATCATGGCTAATCACTACCGCGAGCTTCTAACAACACCCGGCGCCACGGGGTTAGTGCTCGCGAGTTCCATTGCCCGATTGCCGCAAGCAATGATCGGCATTGGCATCATCACCATGCTGGTGGAGCAAACCGGTGTCTACTGGCTGGCAGGCGCAGTCGCCGGTACGTTTACCCTGGCCAATGCATTGCTTGGCCCGCGCATTTCGAAACTTGTTGATCAGCGTGGTCAGAGTCGAGTGCTACCCGTGGTGACGGCATTCAGCATCGTCATGTTGCTGGCGCTGATCTTCGCCGTTCACTTGAGAGCGCCCGCCGCGTTGTTTTTTGTTCTTGCGGCACTGGCGGGGACGATGCCGAGCATGCCTTCGATGATCCGCGCACGCTGGACGCAATTGTTTCGGGGCAAGCCGCAACTGCACACGGCGTTCTCGCTGGATACGGTTCTGACCGAACTCGCCTACATCATCGGCCCGCCACTGGCGATCGGCTTGAGCGTGAGCTTTTTCGCCGAGGCCGGGCCGTTGGTGGCGGTGGCGCTGCTGGCTGTCGGGGTGACAGCGTTTCTCCTGCAGCGCCAGACTGAACCTAAAGTTGTCGTGGGCCATACCCGCAATACCGGCTCAACCCTGCTGATTCCCGGCGTTCGCACGATTGTCCTCGCGCTGTTGGCGATGGGTGTCATCGGTGGAGCGATCGATGTGGCGGTCGTGGCCTTCGCCAATGCTCAAGGCTGGCCAGCGTCTGCCACCTTCATCCTCGCCGCCTATGCGTTCGGTTCACTGGTGGCCGGCCTGACGTTCGGTGCGTTGAGGGTTTCGCTGGCGATTGAAAAACAGTTCCTGATCGGGATATTGGTCACGGCGTTCACCGGTGTTTTGCCGATTTTTGCAGCGGACGTATATGTCCTGTCAGCGACGCTGTTTATCGCCGGCATTTCGTTTGCGCCAACGATGGTCGTGGTCATGAAGCTGGGGACGATCATCATCCCGCCGGCGCGGATCACCGAAGGGCTGACGTGGATGACCACTGGCATCAGCATTGGCGTTGCGCTCGGGGGCATGCTGGCGGGGGTGGTTATTGATGCTTTTGGTGCACGAGCAGGGTTCGGCGTGGCGATTGGCGCGGGGGTGATGATGATTGGGGTTGTGCTGATTGGGCTGCGCACATTGGCGGCTGTTTCAACTGCGCGTGTTGAGTCGGTCTTTTCGCCCTCACCCTAGCCCTCTCCCCCAGGAGAGGGGACTGAATGGGGGATGCTCATGAGATACGCCGACTTGAACGTGATGCGTTGAATCCATAATCGACTGGTTGTTTCAGGTCGATGGCCAGCGCCAGACACCTCGTTCGGCTCCCTCTCCAGGAGGAAAGGGCTGGGCGGGCGGCGTTCCGATGAGGGGAAGGGGTTCACTCAACCTTCAATCTGCCGCAGCCGCTTATAAAGCGTATTGCGACTAACGCCCAGCCTTCTGGCCAAATGCGAGATATTCCCCCCGGCCGCCTTCAACTCCCGGTTCAACGCTTCAATATCATTCAAATCCAATCCCAGCGGCGGTGCGCTCTCAACCGGCTCCATTTCCAGATCAACAAAAAAATCATCGGGCAAATGCTCCGGCCGCACCGGTTGTTCCTCAGCCATGGCCAACGCTACCTGCATCACGCTGCTGACCTGACGCAAATTCCCCGGCCACGGATGTCTTTCAAATAACGCCAACACTTCGTGGCTCAGCCCCGCCCATTGCGTCGGCTCACGGTGTTGTTCCCAGAGTCGTTTAAACAAAGCCTGTTTATCACTGCGTTCTCTGAGCGGCGGCAACTCCAATGTCAGGCCGCCGATGCGGTAATACAAATCCTCACGAAACCGCCCCAACTGCACTTGTTCACGCAGAGAGCGGTTGGTCGCCGAGATGATCCGCAGATCCACCGGGAACAACTCACTGCTGCCCACCGGTTGCACGCAGCGCTCCTGCAACACGCGCAACAACCGCGCCTGGGTTGGCAGCGGCATGTCGCCGATTTCATCGAGGAATAGCGTGCCTTTGTCAGCCTTGCGAATCAGGCCGATGCTGCCTTTCTGGTTGGCGCCGGTGAACGCGCCTTTCTCGTAACCAAACAGCTCGGACTCCACCAGTTCGGCGGGAATCGCTGCGCAGTTGACGGCGATGAATGCCTGTTTGCTGCGCGAACTCGCTTGGTGCAAGGCTTTGACGAAGACTTCCTTGCCGACGCCGGTTTCACCATGGATCAGCAGCGGTATGTCTTTCTCCAGCAAGCGCTCGGCCTGGCGCACGGCTTTTTCTACGCGACTGTCGCCGAAGTGCAAGCTGTTGAGGCTGATCGCGCTGGGTGCGGCGGGTTTCGGCTCAGTGACAAACAGCCGCGGCTGAATCGGCGCCTGTTTCGGCCGCTTCAGCAAACATTGAAAACGGTTGCGTCCGGACGTCTGCAAGGCAAACGGCAAGTCATCCGGCTGATTGATCAATTCCAGAAGCGATACGTTGAACAGGCTCTCGACACTGACCCGCGACAAACGCACACCGAGCAGATTGTCCGCGCGGCGATTGGCTGACAGCACCTGGCCGCTCTCATCAAAAATCAGCAAACCCGCCCACTGGCTGTCGAGGTTGTTCAACCCGGTATTGAACGTCAGTTGAAAGTGCTGACCGTGAAACAGATTGAGGATCAGCCGGTTCTCCACGGTCTGGCTCATCATCTTGACCATGCCCAACGTGTGCGAGGGCGGCAGGTAGCTGTCGCTGGAGACATCGAGCACCGCAATGACCTTGCGCTCGGCGTCGAAAATCGGCGCGGCGGAACCGGTCATGAAGCGGTTGGCCTTGAGAAAGTGTTCATCGTGTTCGATATGCACTGCCTGCTCGCAAGCCAGCGCGGTGCCGATGGCATTGGTGCCGCTGGAGCGCTCCATCCAGCTCGCTCCGGCCTGAAAGCCGCGAGCCAGATTCGGATCGATAAAGCGTTGCGTCCCCCACGACGTCAGCACCTGGCCCTGATTGTCGGCGAGCATGATCAGGCAATTGGAGTTGCTGAGGATGTTTTCGTAGTAGGGCAGCACTTCCTGGTGAGTGGTCTGCACCAGAGAGTGATGGCGGTCGAGCAGATGGGCAATGCCGGCGCTGGGCAACTGATCGAAAGCCGGGGTGCTTTGGTGCTCAAGACCGAACGCGCGGCAGCGTTGCCAGGAAGTCTGGACGATCGCGTCGTGGGACAACGGCGGGGCAGGTGCGGCCATGGCAGTGGGCCTCTGATACAGCGATTTTTATTGTTGTTATGAACCCAAATCCTGAACACAACACAGATCAACTGTGGGAGCGAGCCTGCTCGCGAAAGCGGTCTATCAGACAGAGTTGCATTGACTGACACAGCGCTTTCGCGAGCAGGCTCGCTCCCACAGGGGATCTATTTCGCATTCAGGATCGGGCAAAAGGCGTTCATAGAGTGTTGTTCACTATTGTTCATTGTCAATCGCCCGACTGTTCAAATGTGTTCAGCAATGAATGCTCAATCACCGCGCTTTCAACGATTTTCACGACAAATCAACCACTTGCCATTTCTGGCATGAAACTCGCTCCCGTGTACAGGTCGCTTGACTCCAATAATAAAAAGGCCGAGCCATGTCACTCACCCTGGAGCACGTCAGCCGCACCGTCGAGGGCCAGACCTGGATCGACGATGCCTGCCTGAAATTCGAACCCGGTTCTTTCAACGTTTTGCTCGGTCGTACGCTGTCCGGCAAAACCAGTCTCATGCGTTTGATGGCCGGTCTGGACAAGCCCGACAGCGGCCGCATCCTGATGAACGGCGTCGACGTCACCCAGCGCCCGGTGCGTCTGCGCAACGTGTCGATGGTCTATCAGCAGTTCATCAATTACCCGACCATGACCGTATTCGAGAACATCGCCTCGCCACTGCGTCAGGCCGGGATCGGCAAAGAGATCATCCACAGCAAAGTGCAGGAAACCGCGAAGATGCTGCGCATCGAGAAGTTTCTGCAACGCTATCCGCTGGAGCTCTCGGGCGGCCAGCAGCAGCGCACGGCGATGGCTCGCGCATTGGTCAAGGACGCCGAGTTGATCCTGTTCGACGAGCCGCTGGTCAATCTCGATTACAAACTGCGCGAAGAGCTGCGCCAGGAAATGCGCGAGCTGTTCAAGGCGCGCCATACCATCGCGATCTACGCCACCACCGAGCCCAACGAAGCGTTGGCGCTGGGCGGCACCACGACCATTCTTCACGAAGGTCGGGTGATCCAGAGCGGCGCGTCGACCTCGGTCTATCACCAGCCGCAAACCGTGCTGGCCGCCGAGCTGTTCTCCGAACCGCCGATCAATCTGATGCCCGGTCGCATCGCCGGCAACGAAGTCAGCTTCGCCAACTTCGTGCACTTTCCGTTGAACGTCGATTTGCGTCCGGTGGGCGAGGGTGAGTTTCGATTTGGCGTACGCCCCAGTCATATCTCGCTGGTGCCAAGCAACGATGACGATCTGGAGTTGGCAGTCACCGTGGAAGTCGCCGAGATCAGTGGTTCGGAAACCTTCCTGCATGTGCGCAACGAACATTTCCTGTTGGTACTGCACCTGTCCGGTGTTCACGAATACGACGTCGATGCGCCGATCCGCATTTACATCCCGACCCACAAACTGTTCGTTTTCGATGCGCAGGGCCGCTTGGTGCAAGCCCCCGGCCGACGTGTCGCGAGGGTTGCCTGATGGCCGAAATCCGTTTGCAGCACCTCGCCCACAGCTACAGCAAAACCCCAGGCGGCGCGGAGGATTACGCGATCCGCGAGATGAATCATGTCTGGGAACAGGGCGGCGCCTACGCCTTGCTCGGGCCGTCGGGTTGCGGCAAGTCGACCTTGCTCAACATCATTTCCGGATTGCTCAGCCCCTCGCAAGGTCATGTCTTGTTTGACGGCAAAGCGGTCAATGACCTGACGCCGGAGAAGCGCAACATCGCTCAGGTTTTCCAGTTTCCGGTGGTTTACGACACCATGACCGTGTTCGATAACCTCGCTTTTCCCCTGCGCAATCAGGGCATGGCCGAGGCGAAAGTGCACAGCAAGGTGCAGGAAATTGCCGAAGTCCTCGACCTGCAAAACCTGCTGAGCAAAAAGGCGCGCAACCTCACCGCCGACGAAAAACAGAAAGTCTCCATGGGTCGTGGCCTGGTGCGCGACGACGTCTCGGCGATCCTTTTTGACGAGCCGCTGACGGTGATCGACCCGCACCTGAAATGGAAACTGCGACGCAAGCTCAAGCAGATCCACGAGCAGTTCAACATCACCATGGTCTACGTCACCCACGATCAACTGGAGGCCTCGACCTTCGCCGACAAGATCGCGGTGATGTACGGCGGGCAGATCGTCCAGTTCGGTACGCCACGGGAACTGTTCGAGCGGCCAAGCCACACCTTTGTCGGCTACTTCATTGGCAGCCCCGGCATGAACCTGATCGAAGTGCAGCCGCAGCCCGGCGGCGTCGGTTTCGCCTCGACGCACCTGCCGTTGTCCGACGCCATGCAGCGGCATATCGAACACGGTCATTGGAAAAACCTCAAGGTCGGCATCCGTCCCGAATTCATTCATGTATGGGACGAGCCGTTTGACGACGCGATGCAGGCACAGGTCGTACACGTCGAAGACCTCGGTACCTACAAGATCATGACCCTCGACCTCGACGGCGCGCCGCTGAAAGTGCGCCTGGCGGAAGACAAACCGGTGCCGCAAGGCACGGCGCATATCAGTTTCCCGGCGCAGTGGCTGATGGTCTATGCCGATGAATTCCTCCTTGAAGCCGACAGCAGCGAGGTGCAGCCATGAACAAGGTGCAGAACAACAAGGCCTGGTGGCTGGTGTTGCCGGTGTTCCTGCTGGTGGCGTTCAGTGCGGTGATCCCGATGATGACCGTGGTCAACTATTCGGTGCAGGACATCTTCGACCAGTCCAGCCGCTACTTCGTCGGTGCTGACTGGTACCGGCAAGTGCTGCTCGATCCACGCTTGCACGACTCATTGCTGCGCCAGTTCATCTATTCGGCCTGCGTGTTGCTGATCGAAATCCCGCTGGGCATTGCCGTCGCGCTGACCATGCCGACCAAGGGTCGCTGGTCATCGCTGGTGCTGATCATCCTGGCGATTCCGCTGCTGATCCCGTGGAACGTAGTCGGCACCATTTGGCAGATTTTCGGCCGTGCCGACATTGGTCTGTTGGGGTCGAGCCTCAACGCGATGGGCATCAGCTACAACTACGCGGCGAACACCATGGACGCCTGGGTGACGGTGCTGGTGATGGACGTCTGGCACTGGACTTCGCTGGTGGCGCTGTTGTGTTTCTCCGGGTTGCGGGCGATTCCCGACGTCTATTACCAGGCGGCGCGCATAGACAGGGCCTCGGCCTGGGCGGTGTTCCGCCACATTCAATTGCCCAAACTGAAAAGCGTGCTGTTGATCGCGGTCATGCTGCGCTTCATGGACAGTTTCATGATCTACACCGAGCCATTCGTGCTCACCGGCGGCGGGCCGGGCAACGCCACGACTTTCTTGAGTCAGACGTTGACGCAAATGGCGGTAGGCCAATTCGACCTCGGTCCGGCAGCGGCGTTTTCGCTGGTGTACTTCCTGATCATCCTGTTGGTGTCCTGGCTGTTCTACACCGCCATGACGCACTCCGACGCCAACCGCTGAGGCCCGGCCATGAGCAAAAGAAAGCTTATCCCGTTGCTGATCTACATCCTGTTCCTGCTGGTGCCGATCTACTGGCTGCTGAACATGTCGTTCAAGAGCAACACGGAAATCCTCGGTGGGTTGACGCTGTTTCCGCAGGATTTCACCTGGCACAACTACAAGGTGATTTTCACCGATCCGAGTTGGTACAACGGTTATCTCAACTCGTTGTATTACGTCAGCCTGAACACCGTTATCTCGCTGAGTGTGGCGTTGCCAGCGGCCTATGCGTTTTCGCGTTACCGCTTTCTGGGCGACAAGCACTTGTTCTTCTGGTTGCTGACCAACCGCATGGCGCCGCCCGCGGTGTTCCTGCTGCCGTTCTTTCAGCTGTATTCGTCGATTGGCCTGTTCGATACGCACATTGCCGTGGCACTGGCGCACTGCCTGTTCAACGTGCCGCTGGCGGTGTGGATTCTCGAAGGCTTCATGTCCGGGGTACCGAAGGAAATCGACGAAACCGCCTACATCGACGGCTACAGTTTTCCCAAGTTCTTCGTGAAGATTTTCATTCCGCTGATTGGCTCCGGCATCGGCGTCACGGCGTTTTTCTGCTTCATGTTTTCCTGGGTCGAGCTGCTGCTGGCGCGCACGTTGACCTCGGTAAACGCCAAGCCGATTGCCGCCGTCATGACGCGCACGGTTTCAGCATCGGGCATCGATTGGGGCGTGCTGGCAGCGGCGGGGGTGTTGACCATTCTGCCGGGCATGCTGGTGATCTGGTTTGTTCGCAACCACGTGGCCAAGGGCTTTGCCCTCGGCCGGGTCTGAGGAGCTGATGATGGAATGGATGAGCTGGACGACCCCGACAGCGGGGTTCTTCATCGCCATTGGTCTGCTGCTGGTGGGCATGACCACGTGGGAATTGCGCTCGCCGAGCATTTTGCGGCGAGGTCTTCTACCGATTGCCACCACCCGTGGTGATCGCTTGTTTATCGGTCTTCTCGGCAGCGCCTACCTGCATCTGCTGGTAATCGGCGTCACCGACTGGAGCATCTGGGTCGCGTCCGCGTTGTCCCTGGTGTGGCTGTTGGCTGTGATGCGTTGGGGCTAGTCGAATCGCTCGACAACTTGGCTCCACAACTTAAACAGGAGGTCTCTATGTTCGACAAAAACAATAAGCTGCGACATAGCATTTCATTGGCAGCCATGCTCGCACTCAGCGGTTTGAGCGCAGCCGCCTGGGCCGATGCGTACGAAGACGCGGCGAAAAAGTGGATTGGCAGTGAGTTCAAACCGTCGACCCTGACGGCCGATCAGCAACTCGAAGAGTTGAAGTGGTTCATCAAGGCAGCGGAGCCGTTTCGCGGGATGGAAATCAAGGTCGTTTCCGAGACCCTGACCACTCACGAATACGAGTCGAAAGTGCTGGCCAAGGCCTTCACCGAAATCACCGGGATCAAGCTCACCCACGACCTGCTGCAAGAAGGCGACGTGGTCGAGAAAATGCAGACGGTGATGCAGTCCGACAAGAACATCTATGACGGCTGGGTCAACGACTCGGATTTGATCGGCACGCACTTCCGTTACGGCAAGACTGAATCGATCACCGACCTGATGGCCAACGAAGGCAAGAACTTCACCTCGCCGACCCTCGACATCAAGGACTTCATCGGCATCTCGTTCACCACCGCGCCGGACGGCAAGATCTATCAATTGCCTGATCAACAGTTCGCCAACCTCTACTGGTTCCGCGCCGACTGGTTCGAGCGCGCCGATCTGAAAGCCAAGTTCAAGGAAAAGTACGGCTACGAATTGGGCGTGCCGGTGAACTGGTCAGCCTATGAAGACATCGCCAAATTCTTCAGCGAGGACGTCAAGGAAATCGACGGCAAACGCATTTACGGGCACATGGACTACGGCAAGAAAGACCCGTCGCTGGGTTGGCGTTTCACCGATGCCTGGTTCTCCATGGCCGGTGGCGGCGACAAGGGTCTGCCCAACGGTTTGCCGGTGGACGAGTGGGGCATTCGTGTCGAGGATTGCCACCCGGTCGGCTCCAGCGTGACCCGTGGCGGCGACACCAACGGTCCGGCGGCAGTGTTTGCCACGCAGAAATACGTCGATTGGCTCAAGGCTTACGCGCCACCGGAAGCGGCGGGCATGACCTTCTCCGAGTCCGGCCCGGTGCCGTCGCAGGGCAACATTGCTCAGCAGATTTTCTGGTACACCGCGTTCACCGCCGACATGACCAAGCCAGGCCTGCCGGTGATGAACGCCGACGGTACGCCGAAATGGCGCATGGCACCGTCGCCACGCGGGCCGTATTGGGAGCAGGGCATGAAGCTCGGCTATCAGGACGTGGGATCGTGGACGTTCATGAAGTCCACACCTGAGAAACAGAAACTCGCGGCGTGGTTGTACGCGCAGTTCGTCACCTCGAAAACCGTGTCGCTGAAGAAAACCATCGTTGGCCTGACGCCGATTCGCGAGTCGGATATCAACTCGCAGGCGATGACCGATCTGGCGCCGAAACTCGGTGGTCTGGTCGAGTTCTACCGCAGCCCGGCCCGCGTGCAATGGACTCCGACCGGGACCAATGTGCCGGACTATCCGCGTCTGGCGCAGTTGTGGTGGAGCCATATCGCCGAAGCGGCGAGCGGCGAGAAGACTCCGCAACAGGCGTTGGATGGCCTGGCCAAGGATCAGGACGCGATCATGACGCGCCTCGAACGCTCCAAAGCCCAAGCGGTGTGCGCGCCGAAAATGAACCCGGAACGCGATGCGCAATACTGGTTCGATCAACCGGGCGCACCGAAACCGAAACTGGCCAACGAGAAGCCGCAGGGCGAGACCGTGAGCTACAACGAACTGCTGAAATCCTGGGCGGATGCGCGCAAGTGATCGTGGCAATGTGAAAGGCAAACGGCACCGCAAGGTGCCGTTTTTTATGGGGCCCAACCTACCGCCATCGCTTGCAGGCAAGCTCCCACAGGTTTCAGCGGTGCCCACACACCCCGGGCATATCGCAGATCCTGTGGGAGCTGGCTTGCCAGCGATTGCTTTCTGACATTCAACATTGATATCGACTGACCCACCGCCATCGCTGGCAAGCCAGCTCCCACAGGTTCCTGTGGTAGCCCTCAAATTCCGCATGCACCACCAATCACTCCTATAGGTTTCAGCGGTGCTGATAAAACCTGGGAACAGTCGAGATCACTGTGGGAGCTGGCTTGCCAGCGATTGCTTTCTGATATTCAACATTGATATCGACTGACCCACCGCCATCGCTGGCAAGCCAGCTCCCACAGATTCCTGTGGTGGCCACAAATTCCGCATGCACCGCAAATCACTGTAGGAGTGAGCCTGCTCGCGATAGCGGTGTGTCAGACAACAAAGATATCGACTGACCCACCGCCATCGCGAGCAGGCTCACTCCTACAGGTTTCAGCGGTGCTGACCAAACCTGGGAACAGTCGAAATCACTGTGGGAGCTGGCTTGCCAGCGATGGGGCCATGGGTGTCGCCGCAGGAAACCCAAGCCTGAACACGGTCATCGCCCCCGGCAAACTTTTAACGTCCGCTACACCCTGATGCAGGCTCATGATCGAGCGCACGATCGCCAACCCCAGCCCAGTGCTGCCCTGTGAACGCGAACGACTGCTGTCGACCCGATAGAAACGGTCGAACAAATGCGGCAGATGTTGAGCCTCGATTCCCGCGCCGGGGTTGCTGACCAGCAGTGAGGTCTGCGCCGCGCCTTGTTCAATCAGCAACGTCACGGTTTTCCCGCCAGGGCAATGCCGCAAAGCGTTGGACAGCAAATTCGAAATCGCCCGCTGAATCATCAATCGATCCCCGAGCACTGAGGCACTCCCCACCACATTCAAACGAATCTGCTTGTCCTGCGCCGACAACGAAAACATCTCGGCGACTTTCGCCGCTTCAACCTCCAGCGCCACCGACTCAAACGGCGCCAGCGCCGACGGATGACTGACCTGCGCCAGAAACAACATGTCCGACACAATCCGCGCCACGCGCTCGAGCTCTTCGGTGCACGACACCAGCACATCTTTGTACTCATCCACCGAGCGTTCGCGCGACAGCGTTACCTGCGCCTTGCCCATCAAGTTGTTGATCGGTGTGCGCAGCTCATGGGCCAGATCATCGGAGAACTGTGACAACTGCTGCACGCCCGCATCGAGCCGGTGCAGCATGAAGTTGATGCCCTGTGCCAGTTCGCTCAATTCCTGCGGCATGTTCACCACCGACAAGCGATGATCGAGGTCTTGCGTGGAGACCATCGCCGCCACTTTGCGAAATTCACGCATCGGCGCCAATCCGCGCTGCACGGCGCCCCACGCGGTCAGACCGATGAACACCAGCAGCAACGGCAAGGCAATCAGCGTCGAGCGCAGATACGCGCTGAGCAAGGCTTGATCGTGGGCGTTATCGATCGATAACAGCACCGGCACGCTGCTGCCATCCTTGAGGCGAATCAGCTTCGACACGGTGAGGAATTTCGCCCCCTCGGCGTCGGTGCTCTCTGAATAAGCCAATTGATCGGTGGTTGCCCGCACGGCTTTCAATTCGACCCGCGGGTCGCTCAATCCGCTGCCGGACTTGAGCAGCGGCGAGCGCTGATTGACGCGGTCGTAAATCGTCAGCGTGAGGTTGTCGTGGCCCATCACCTGATCAAGCAAGATGTGCGGTTTGCCCGTGACTTCGTTGGCGTCAACGTACAACGCCAGGCTGTGTTCGACCTGCTCCATCTTCTTTTCCAGACTGTCTCTGGACAGCGCATTCAGCTCATGGGTCAGGGCGAAATAGGCGAGGATCGCCAAAAACACCACCAGCAGCGCGCCGAGAATACTCACCGTCAAACCCAGGCGCATCGACAGGCTGGCCGGCTTCATTCCCGCGCCTCCAGCACATAGCCGACACCGCGCAGGGTGTGGATCAGTTTGTTGTCGAACGGGTCGTCGATTTTTGCGCGCAGGCGGCGGATCGATACTTCGACCACGTTGGTGTCGCAGTCGAAATTCATGTCCCACACCAGCGAGATAATCTGCGTACGGGTCAGCACCTCGCCAGACTGGCGCATCAGCAGGTGCAGCAGGGCGAACTCCTTGGTGGTCAGGTCGATGCGCTGCTCGCCGCGAAATGCGCGATGGCGCCCCGGGTCAAGCTCCAGATCAGCGACTTTCAGCACCTGCGGCACCGGAATATTTTCGCTGCGGCGCATCAAGGTACGCACCCGCGCCAACAGTTCGGGAAACTCAAACGGCTTGACCAGATAATCGTCGGCGCCCAGATCGAGGCCGCGAATCTTGTCCGCCAGACGCCCGCGTGCGGTGAGCATCATCACCCGCGTTGAATGGGTTCGACGCAGTTGTTCCAGCACGCCCCAACCGTCGAGTTCCGGCAAGTTCACATCGAGAATCACCAGGTCGTACGCTTGTTGTTGCGCCAGATGCAAACCATCCGCGCCAGTGGCCGCGTGGTCAACGATATAACCACTTTCGGTCAAACCCTGATGCAAGTATTCGGCAGCTTTAAGCTCGTCCTCGACGACAAGGATTCGCATGATCAATCACCACTTTCATTGAATGGAAAAGTAATTAAGGTGACCGGGAAAGTTGTTGTTTTTGTAAGGTCTTCCGGACGTTTTCAATAACGATAAGAAGCCCCTCACCCTAACCCTCTCCCAGCGGGAGAGGGGACTGAACGTGAGATGCTTCAGAACTACACCGACGTGGAGCATCTTTACTGAATCCATAATCGACTTGATTTAACAGGTCGATGGAAAGTATCAGACACCTCGGTCGGCTCCCTCTCCCCCGGGAGAGGGCTGGGGTGAGGGGGACGGCACAATAAAGGTTGAAGCGACTACAGGGTCAACGAGCAAGCGGTGTAAAACAGTACTCTGCGACAGTCGGTCGCAGTGAAAATGGCAGAGTTCTCATTAGTTCGATTCAAGCAAGTGCTGTTCAGCAGATAACTAATGCGCATTTGTTTCCATGTATTGCAGTAACTGTATTCGTACTTCGCATCCTAGAACAAAACAACTTGGCGGAACCGTGGATAACGGATTTGTAATGTTCCAGTCACCTTGTCGATAAGTTCAAAACCCTACCGTGGCGGCATCGAAAATCCTCAATGAAGGAAGTCTTCCATTGCCCGGTTCAAGACAACTGACGGCGCGATCACGCCTGAAAAAAGCAGCCAGCGGCATTCTGTTGCTGGCCAGTACCAGCCTCGCGAGCGCCTCGACCCTGACTCTCGATCAGGCCCTGCAAACGGCCTTGGCCGGCAACCCGGATCTGGCCGCTGCACAATGGGAAATCGGCATCGCCGAGGGCGACCGCCAACAGGCTGGCCTGATCCCCAATCCCGAAGTCTCGTGGGAGGCTGAAGACACCCGCCGCAACTCGCGCACCACCACGGTGATGCTCAGCCAGCCGATCGAACTGGGCGGCAAACGCGGTGCGCGCATTGACGTCGCCAGCCGTGCGCAGGACGCCGCCGGCATCGAGCTTGAGCGCAAACGCAACGCCTTGCGCGCCGACGTAATTCAGGCGTTCAACAGCGCCCAGACCGCGCAGCAACGCTTGCAGTTGTCGCGCCAATCCATGCAACTGGCCGAACACGGTTTGCGCGTGGCGCAAGGGCGGATCGAGGCCGGCAAGTCTTCCCCGGTCGAGGGCACGCGGGCGCAAGTGCAGCTCTCCGAAGTACGCCTGGAGTTGAGCCGCGCCGAACGCGATCAGGCCAACGCCTATCAGCAATTGGCGCAGGTCATGGGAGCGCCGTTACCGACCTCGACCACGGTGCAAACCGCCACACAAAACCTCATCAACGTGCCGCCGCCAAACCGGCTGCTTGAGCGTCTGAACCAGACCGCCGAGCTGCGTCTGGCGCAGTTGCAGATCGATCAGCGCGAAGCCTCTTTAGGCCTGGAAAAATCCCAGCGCATTCCCGATCTCACCGTGAGCATTGGCAGCCAATACAGCGAAAACGAGCGCGAGCGGGTCAACGTGGTCGGGCTGTCGATGCCGATTCCGCTGTTCAACCGCAATCAGGGCAACGTGCTGGCGGCGGCGCGGCGCAGCGATCAGGCGCGGGATCTGCGCAACGCCACCGAGTTGCGTTTGCGCACGGAAATCCAGACCACGCTGGCGCAATGGCAGACCGCCAATGGCGAAGTCAGCGCGTTCAACCAGACCATCCTGCCCGCCGCGCAGAGCGCCGTTGAAAGCGCCACCCGTGGGTTTGAAATGGGCAAGTTCGGCTTCCTCGATGTGCTCGACGCGCAACGCACATTGATCAGCGCTCGTAGCCAATACATCCAGGCCGTCAGCGAAGCGACCGACGCCCGCGTACGTATCGAACGGATCTTCGGCGACCTCGCCGTCAGCCCTTGAATTTCACTTTTCAAATCACTGCGCGCAGGTTCGGCGCAGAGGAGTTTCCATGGATAAAAAACTGATCGTGGTCGCTGCGGCGACGCTGGCATTGGGCATCGGCATCGGCTCGATGTGGCCGGGCAATGGCGCTATCGACGCGCACGCCGATGAGGCCTCGGAACATGCCGATCACGCGGATCACGCCGAGGAGGGCGCCGCTGCCGAAGGCGAGCATGCCGAGGAAGGGCACATCGAATTGAGCGCCGAGCAGGTCACTGCGGCTGGTATTCAATTGGCTCAAGCGCGGGCGCAGACCATCAGTCTCGGCCTGCCGTTTCCCGGCGAAGTACGCTTCGACGAAGACCGCACCGCCCACATCGTGCCGCGTGTGCCCGGCGTGGTCGAGTCGGTAGCGGTCAACCTCGGCCAAGCGGTGAAGAAGGGCCAGTTGCTGGCCGTCATCGCCAGTCAGCAGATCTCCGATCAGCGCAGCGAACAGGCGGCCGCGCAACGTCGTTTGGCCTTGGCGCGCACTACCTACGAACGTGAGAAGAAACTCTGGCAAGACAAGATCTCCGCCGAGCAGGATTTCCTCCAGGCGCGCCAGGCGCTGGAAGAAGCCGAAATCGCCGTGAACAACGCTCGGCAAAAAATCAGCGTGCTTAGCGGCAGTGTCGTCGCCACCGGTGGCAATCGCTATGAATTGCGTGCGCCGTTTGACGGCGTTGTCGTGGAAAAACACCTGACGCCGGGGGAGGTGGTTGATGAAACCAGCGCGGCTTTCACGCTTTCGGATCTGTCGCGAGTCTGGGTGACGTTCGGCGTTTCGCCCAAGGATTTGAACAAGGTGCAGGTAGGCAAAGCGGTCACCGTCAGCGCCCCGGAATTGAATGCGCACGTTACCGGCAGCGTGGCTTACGTTGGCAGCTTGCTCGGCGAACAAACCCGCACCGCGACCGTTCGCGTCACCCTGGAGAACCCGCAGGGTTCATGGCGTCCGGGGCTTTTCGTCACCGCGCTGGTGGCCACCGACAGCCGTCAGGCGAAAGTCGCCGTGCCGGAAGCCGCGATCCAGACCGTCGAGGACAAACCCACGGTGTTCGTGCGTACCGACGACGGCTTCGAGACGCGAGCCGTGGAGCTGGGCAGCCGCGCGGATGGTTTTGTGGAAATCACCCAAGGGTTGGACGCCGGCGCACAAGTCGCCAGCGCCGGCAGCTTCGTCCTCAAATCGGAACTGGGCAAAGCTTCGGCCGAGCACAGTCATTGAAAAGCACGCTGAAGACTCTCACTGATCCCGGAAGGCCCTCATGTTCGAACGCCTGATCCAGTTTGCCATCGAGCAGCGCATCATCGTGCTGCTCGCCGTTCTGCTCATGGCCGGCCTCGGCATCGCCAGTTATCAAAAGCTGCCGATCGATGCCGTGCCTGACATCACTAACGTCCAGGTGCAAATCAACACCGGCGCGGCGGGTTTTTCGCCGCTGGAAACCGAGCAGCGCATCACCTTCCCGATTGAAACCGCGATGGCCGGTTTGCCGGCGCTGGAACAGACGCGTTCGCTGTCGCGCTCCGGGCTGTCGCAGGTCACGGTGATCTTCAAGGACGGCACTGACTTGTTCTTTGCCCGCCAACTGGTCAACGAACGTTTGCAGATCGCCAAGGAGCAATTGCCCGAAGGCGCGGAAGCGGTCATGGGGCCGATTTCCACCGGCCTCGGCGAGATTTTCCTGTGGACGGTCGAGGCCAGGGAGGGCGCGCTGAAGGACGACGGCACGCCGTACACGCCGACTGATTTGCGGGTGATTCAGGACTGGATCATCAAGCCGCAATTGCGCAACGTGCCGGGCGTCGCCGAGATCAACACCATCGGTGGTTTTGCCAAGGAATATCAGATTGCGCCGGACCCGAAACGCCTGGCCGCGTACAAGCTCACCCTCACCGATCTGGTCACCGCGCTGGAGCGCAACAACGCCAATGTTGGCGCCGGCTACATCGAGCGCAGCGGCGAGCAGTTGCTGATCCGCGCGCCGGGGCAAGTGGCGAGCACCGAGGACATCGCCAACATCGTCATGGCCAATGTCGACGGCACGCCGATCCGCATCAAGAATGTCGCCAACGTAGACATCGGCCGTGAACTGCGCAGCGGCGCCGCCACTGAAAATGGCCGCGAAGTGGTGCTCGGTACGGTGTTCATGCTGATCGGCGAAAACAGCCGCACGGTCTCGCAAGCGGTCGCCAGCAAGCTCGAACAGATCAACAAATCCTTACCGCAAGGCGTCGTCGCCGTGCCGGTTTACGACCGCACGCACCTGGTCGACAAAGCCATCGCCACGGTGAAGAAAAACCTCATCGAAGGCGCGATTCTGGTGATCGCGATTCTGTTCCTGTTCCTCGGCAACATCCGTGCGGCGCTGATCACGGCAATGGCGATTCCGCTGTCGATGCTGTTCACCTTCACCGGCATGTTCAGCAACAAGGTCAGCGCCAATCTGATGAGCCTCGGCGCGCTCGACTTCGGCATCATCGTCGACGGCGCGGTGGTGATCGTCGAAAACACCCTGCGCCGGCTCGCTCACGCGCAGCAGCATCACGGGCGATTGTTGACCCGAGCCGAGCGTTTCAGAGAGGTGTTTGCGGCGGCGAAAGAAGCGCGGCGACCGCTGATTTTCGGTCAGTTGATCATCATGGTCGTGTACTTGCCGATCTTCGCTCTCAGTGGCGTCGAAGGGAAAATGTTCCACCCGATGGCGTTCACCGTGGTGATCGCATTGTTGGGCGCTATGTTGCTTTCGGTGACCTTCGTTCCGGCGGCGATTGCGCTGTTCGTGACCGGCAAGGTCAAGGAAGAAGAGGGCGCAGTGATGCGCGGCGCGCGTCGCGTTTATGCCCCGGCGCTGGCCTGGGTGATGTCCCATCGAGCCGTTGCCGTGGGCGCAGCGTTGGGCGTGATTGTGCTCAGCGGCGCGCTCGCCAGCCGCATGGGCAGCGAGTTTGTACCAAGCCTCAGCGAGGGCGACTTTGCCCTGCAGGCCTTGCGCGTGCCGGGCACCAGCCTGACCCAATCAGTCGATATGCAGCAGCGGCTGGAGACCTTGATTCTGGCAAAAGTGCCGGAAGTCGAGCGTGTGTTCGCCCGTACCGGCACGGCGGAAATCGCCTCCGACCCGATGCCGCCGAACATCTCCGACAGCTACGTGATGCTCAAGCCCAAGGACCAATGGCCAGACCCGGGCAAGTCCCGGGAAACCCTGATGGCCGAACTGCAAGCCGCCGCCGCGTTGCTGCCGGGCAGCAACTATGAACTGTCGCAGCCGATCCAGTTGCGCTTCAACGAACTGATCTCCGGCGTGCGCAGCGATGTTGCGGTGAAGGTGTTCGGCGATGACATGGACGTACTCAACGCCACGGCCGCAAAGATTGCTGCGGCCATGCAAAAGGTCAACGGCGCGTCTGAAGTCAAAGTCGAGCAGACCACCGGGCTGCCGGTGTTGACCATCAACATCGATCGCGACAAGGCCGCGCGCTATGGGCTCAACGTTGGCGATGTGCAGGACACGATTGCGGTCGCAGTGGGCGGGCGCAAGGCGGGAACATTGTATGAAGGGGATCGGCGTTTCGACATGGTTGTGCGTTTGTCCGATGCCATGCGCAAGGATATCGATGGGCTCTCAGCGCTGTTGATACCGGTACCTGCACTGGTGAACGGCGACGCGGGGCAGATCGGTTTTATCGCCCTCAAGGAAGTCGCCAGCCTCGATCTGGTGCTCGGGCCGAACCAGGTCAGCCGCGAAAACGGCAAGCGCCTGGTGATCGTCAGCGCCAACGTGCGTGGGCGCGATATCGGTTCGTTCGTGAGTGAAGCAGGCGCAGTGATTGAGCGCGACGTGCAAGTGCCAGCCGGTTATTGGACGAGTTGGGGCGGGCAGTTCGAGCAACTGCAATCGGCGGCCAAGCGTTTGCAAATCGTCGTGCCGGTGGCGTTGCTGCTGGTGTTCGGGTTGTTGTTCATGATGTTCAACAATCTGAAGGATGGTTTGCTGGTGTTTACCGGGATTCCATTTGCGTTGACTGGCGGGGTCATGGCGCTGTGGTTGCGGGATATTCCGCTGTCGATCTCGGCGGGCGTCGGGTTTATCGCGTTGTCCGGTGTGGCGGTGCTCAACGGCTTGGTAATGATCGCGTTTATCCGCAATCTGCGCGAGGAGGGGCGCTCTCTCACGGATGCGATCAACATCGGTGCGTTGACGCGACTGCGGCCAGTGTTGATGACGGCGTTGGTGGCGTCGCTGGGCTTCATCCCCATGGCGCTGGCGACGGGCACGGGTGCAGAAGTGCAGCGGCCATTGGCGACGGTGGTCATCGGCGGAATCCTGTCGTCAACCATCCTCACACTGCTGATCTTGCCAGCCCTCTACCAACTCGCCCATCGCCGCGATGAGGATCCAACGCCCACCCAGTAATCAACTTTCAGCCTCCCCACTTATCAGTGGTGAGGAGCCTTTTTGGCTTTCAGCCTCCCCACTTATCAGTGGTGAGGACCTTTGAGACTTTCAGCCTCCCCACTTATCAGTGGTGTGGAGCCTTTGTGGCGAGGGGATTTATCCCCGTTGGACTGCGCAGCAGTCCCCTGCTTTTTCAAAAGAGAGGGGCCGCTACGCAGCCCAACGGGGATAAATCCCCTCGCCACTGGTTATTCCTTCAGCCTGAAAACCTCTTGAGCGCCTTTCTGTTCAGCCACATAACGGATATGTAATTTCCACGCCACCGTCACGCAAGGTTCGACTTGTTACCTTGATCCCGTCAGTTACTTAAACGAGGAATCAAAGATGAAATTTGCCCAAATCAGTGCTTTTACAGCCGCTCTGGCGATGTCGTCCCTGGCCATGGCCGAAGGCGGCGGTGACCGCACCTTCGAGAAAATGATGAGCGCCAACGACCGCTCTGTAGAGCTGTTTGTCGCTAAGGAAAACGCTGCTGGCAATCCGGTCGTCGTCAATGAAAAGAAAGACGACAAGACTCAAGACCTGTAAACGCGTCGTGCTGGAACAAGCCTGTCATCGCGCATCGATGCCGGGCTTTTTTATGGAGGAGCAAACATGAAGATGATCAAGTTGATGACCCTCGCCGGCGTCATGGCGATGTCTACGAATGTATTGGCGGAGGGCGGTGGTGACCGCACGTTCGACCGCGCTTTTAGCGCCAACGCCAAAGCGATGGAGCAATACGCCGCCAACCAGGGTAAAGCGCCGCCGGTTGTGAGGGATTACGAGTACGGGATGAAGCTGGACGTGGTGAAAATAGTCAGCGTCGTGAAGCCCCAGCCAGCCTGCGCGGTCGTCCCTACGGCCATGACCTACGAAGATTCGAACGGACAGCTCAACACCCTCAAATACAGCGTGGCGGGTGTCTGCCGCAACAGCGGTGGCTAAGGCCCCGCAACCCTCTGTAGGAGCTGCCGAAGGCTGCGATCTTTTGATCTGGTTTTTTAACAAGCCAAAGTCAAAAGATCGCAGCCTTCGGCAGCGTCCGTGTCCCGTTTTGCAAACGGGGAACTCTGGCGAGTGGCCTTTGCGATTAAGCGGTTCCTAAAGGGAAGAGCCGCTACTGCGGCTCTACTTGAAAGGCAATGGCGCTGTGCCTGCAACGGCCGAAACGGGCTGCGCTTCGTTCCTTAACTTGCGCTGGGCAATCTCTGCGCCGCGTTTGCGCAGTGGTGTTTCGATAAAGCGGTAGTTCAGTTCGCTCAACACCAGCAATATCCCGATCGACGTCGCCAGCAATTCAACGGTAAAGCTGCTATCCAGCGGTACGCCTTGGCTGGCGGCGACACGGGTCCAGATTTCGGTGCTCAGATGGTTGGTGAAAACGTGGATGACGTACAGCGCGTAGGATCTTGAACCGAGCCATTGCATGAGACCGCGCAAAACGGCTGGGCAGTAGATGTAGCCGTTCTGATAACTCGCCAGCCAGACAATGATCACCGAGACGATGGCGACCATGCCGACGGCGATCGGCAGGGCTATCAGTTGGATCGCAACCGCGCCCAGCATGTACAGCAGAAATAAGGTGCAAAGCAGGGGTTTGAGTACGCCCTGACCGAGTCCGCGAGGTTCTATCTGTTGATAGAGACGGGTGCGGGTGAACAGGCAGAGGAGAATCCCCCATAACAACGCATCCAGGCGGAAGTCACCGAGCATCGCGCCGAGGGGCGCCCCATAAGGATTGCGATCCAGGCCGAATTGCAAGGCAATAAGCGCGATCAGAGCAATCACGCGCCAGCGCGCAGCCGTGATAAACAGCAGGAAAAACGGGAACAGGAAATAGAACTGCTCTTCAAGTGCCAGGCTCCAGTATTGGGGGCTGGGCCCGATCAAATTGTAGTGCTTCGCCAGGTTGGCGCTGAATGTCGCCACAGCGGTGGCATTGCGCAGATTGTCGAACCACGAACCGAAGGCGTTGGACTGGTTGAAGGCGATGGAAAAGAACAACGGAATCAGTATCCACAGCCAGGCAGTCGGCAGCAGACGATAGGCGCGGCGCAACCAGAAACTGGCGGCTGCCAGCCCGAACTGACCTTGTGTGCGGTGCTTGTCGAAGTAGTCCAGATAAGCCTTGCTGACAACGAAACCGGAAATACAAAAGAACAGGTCGACTCCGCTCCAAGGCATGTAAATCGAGAAAATTCTCAGCAGCGTGTCGGTATGAAACGGCAGCATCATCGTGACATGACAAAAAAAGGTCATGCCGACAGCGATCCCTCGCAAGTACTCGATTTCCAGATTTTTACGGCTACCCATCGGTTCCTCATTATTCTTGTTATTCAGCGCCCGCGACGATGGCAGGTGGCCTGCGGGTTGGTCAAGAACGCGATGCCGAATTCATTAAACGCCACATGTGCAGGTGAATGCCGGGCATAAAAAAGGCGCCCCGAAGGACGCCAAAAGATTCACCTCTTACCAAAGGAGCAAGGAGCTTCTAAAGGTGAATGTGTTGTGCTCGTGGATTCAGAGAATTGCCAGCGGGTATTCGACAATCACCCGCACCTCATCAAGGTCCGATTCAAACGCCGTGGCGCGGGTCGTGGCCTGGCGCAAGCGCAGCGACAGGTCTTTCATCGAGCCGCTTTGCACCACGTATTTGACTTCGACATCGCGCTCCCAACGCTTCTGGTCGGTCAGCGGATTACCCTCGGCATCGCGGCGCATGTACACGGCGTTGGCGTTGGAATAGTCGGCGTCGGTGCCGCGCGCATAACGGGTCATGAACGACAGACCTGGTACGCCGTAAGCGCTCATGTCGAGGTCGTAACGGACCATCCACGAACGTTCCTTGGGTGAGTTGAAGTCGCTGTACTGGATGGAGTTGTCGAGGAAGATCGAGTCGGACTGACGCAGGTAATCAAAGTCGTCATTACCGTTGTTGCGCTGGTGCGACAGGGCCACGGAATGCGCGCCGAGTTTCACGCCGACGCGGCCGCTCCAGATGTTGTTATCGAACTCGCCGAGCAGTTGTTTGCCTTCATCGACAGCCTTGTAATAGTTCAGGCCACCGAACAGCGACAGGTCATCGGAGAGCGGATAGGTCCAGGCGGTACCGGCGTAATACTGATTCCAGGCGTCTTTGAGACGGCTGGAGTAGAGGCTGAAACTGAGGTTCTTGTTCAGCGCATAATCGCCACCACCGTAAGCGATCCACGGCGAATTGACCGGGCCGGCGTAGAAGGTCGCGAAGTTCTCGCGCATGTCGCTGGACACCGGTTGGCTCATCGCGTGCAATCGACCGCCCTGAATCGAGAGTCCTTCGATGCTGGTGTTGGTCGCTGTCACGCCGCGAAAGCTTTCCGGCAGCAAGCGCGAATCGCCAGCGGCAACCACCGGGTTGGCCGGGAACACATCGCCAACTTTGACCACCGTATCGAATGCGCGCACTTTGGCCGCGCCACCAAACTTGGTGTATTCGTCCCGCGCTTTGCCGTCGCTGTTGACCGGCAGCACATCGAACGAACTGCGCCCGCCGTTGCGCCCGTCACCGGTATCAAGTTTCAAGCCGATTATGGCAAACGCATCAACACCGACCCCAACGGTGCCTTGAGTAAACCCGGATTCGAACTTGCTGATCACCGCATGCGCCCACGCTTCGGAATAGCCGTTACCCGTAGGGCTGGACTGGCCGTTGCGGTGATCACGATTGAAGTAGAAGTTACGGTTGAGCACCGTCAGGCTGCTGCCTTCGACAAAGCCTTCAGGCTTGTCTTCTGCAAAGACCATGGACGGCCCGGAGCCGACCATCACTGCTAAGGCGGCTATCGACATTTTTGTATTGTTAACCATCAAACACTCCTTGGGTTCGGCAGAACGGGAACGTGCTTCGGCGTGGGTTTTATTGTTCGACGGGCAGGCGCCCGCCGGCATTGGTCGCCGGGTCACATCGTTGCAAGCTGCGGATAACGCCAAGGTGATGGGGCAATTACAATTTCGTCATGTGGCTGTAACGCCAAGCCATGCGGGTATACCTGGATTTATGAACACCACTGAAACCTGTGGGAGCGGGCTTGCCCGCGAAAGCGTTGGGTCAGGTAATGATGATGCTGAATGTGCCGGCGCCATCGCGGGCAAGCCACGCTGCCACATGGGTTTAGGGGAAACTTCGCGATTGACGAGTCGGAACAATCCACAGCACTATCCAGTCATGAATACCCAACACCGAATGACCATGATGTGTTCCTCTATGACCGCTTCCGGCGGGCCATAAGGTCATACGTGTTTGCCATTTGACGTGTTACCCGAAGCCCCGCCAGTGATGGACGGGGCTTTTTCATGCACCGTCCGCACGTGGCTCATGGAGAGAGAAATGTTCGAAATCAGAAGAGCCACACTGGACGATGCGCGAATAGCGTTCGACATTCGCCGACAAGCGATTCGGCATCAATGCATCGGTGCCTACAGCGAGCAGCAGATGCTCGATTGGACGAGAGGTTCGGCCGAGGACGGTTACGACACACTCATGGCAAAGCATTTCTATCTGGGGTGTGTGGACGGTGAGGCGGTAGCGACCGGGATGCTTGATCTGCAGCATCGTGAAATCGGTGCGATCTTTATTCTTCCTGATTTCATGCAGCGGGGGTTGGGCACGCGCGTTCTGTATTTTCTTGAAGATCTGGCTCGGGATCTGGGGCTGGCCGAGGTGTGTCTGGATGCAACGTTGAACGCCGTCGATTTCTATCGGCGCTGCGGTTATGTGGGGGAGGGGAGTGCGATTTACCAATCACCTTCAGGGCTGCAACTGGCGTGCGTGCCGATGGTGAAGACGTTGGGGTAAAGATCAAAAGATCGCAGCCTTCGGCAGCTCCTACAGGGGGGCACGTAATTCCGATGATCTGCAACAAACAAAAACGGCACCCGAAGGTGCCGTTTTCATTTGTTGCCAGTTCCAGCGGAGCTATCAGCCCGCCAGACCCGCCTGCTGAACCAGTGTCAGCAACGGCTGCGGGTAAACACCGAGGAAGAACGCAACCAGGGCGATGGCCAGCAGCATCACGCCGCCTGCCTTCTGTTCCCAGTGCAGTTGCGCATCGTGGCGACGCAGGTTTGGCTCGATCAGGTACAGGGTGACCATCACGCGCAGGTAGTAGAAAACGCCGATGGCGCTGCCCAGTACCAGCGAACCGACCAGCCACCATTGGTGCGATTCAACACCGGTAGCGATGATGTAGAACTTGCCGATGAAGCCTGCGGTCAGTGGGATACCGGCCAGCGACAGCATCATCACGGTCAGTACGGCGGTCAGGTACGGACGGCGCCAGAACAGGCCGCGGTACTCGTACAGTGCGTCGGCGTCACGGCCGTTGTACGGCGAGGACATCAGGGTGATCACGCCGAACGCGCCGAGGCTGGTGATCACGTAAGTAACCAGGTACACGCCGATGGCTTCCACCGCCAGACCCTTGCTCGCCACCAGTGCGATCAGCAGGTAGCCGAAGTGCGCGATGGACGAGTAACCGAGCAGACGCTTGAGGTTGCTCTGGGTCAGGGCCAGCAGGTTACCGAACAGGATCGAAGCGATAGCGATGACGGTCAGCACGTCGCTCAGTACGCCACTGCTTGCGGCAGGCGAGATCTGAAACAGACGCACCATCACCGCAAACACCGCAACCTTGGAAGCGGTCGCGAGGAACGCAGCCACCGGTGCCGGAGCACCTTCGTAGACGTCCGGCGTCCACAGGTGGAACGGTACCAGCGACAGCTTGAACGCCAGACCGATCAACATCATGCCCAGGCCCAGTTGGGCCAGCGGGCTTGGCAGACCGGTAGCCGCCAGGGCCTGACCGATACCGGTGAAGCTCAGCGAACCGGCGTCTGCGTACAGCAGCGCCATACCGAACAGCAGGAACGCGGAACCGGCGGCCGACAGCACCATGTACTTGATGCCGGCTTCCAGCGAACGCTTGTTGAAGAAGGCGTAAGCCACCAGACCGTAAACCGGTACCGAGAGCAGTTCCAGACCGATGAACAAACCGGCCAGGTGCTGCGCGCTGACCAGAACCAGACCACCGGCGGCGGCCATCAGGATCAGCAGGTAGAGTTCTTCACGGTTGCCCGGGTAACCCGAACCGCCATCGCCCAGATAGGCGTGGGCGAGGGTGACGCAAGCGAGAGTGGCGACCAGGATCAGCGCCATGTACAGGCAGGCAAAGGTGTCGATCTGCAGCAATGGCGTCACGGCCAGAGGCGCGACTTTCAGGGCTGGCAGGATCGACAGCAAGGCCAGGTTCAGACCGGCGACCGAGATCAGAAAGGTCTGCGAGTGGTTGCGGCGCCAGGCGATTGCCAGCATCACCACGATAATGGTGAGGCTGGTGATCAACAGTGGCGCAAGCGCAATAAAGTGTTGAATCGTGAATTCCATAGCGCTCTTACCGGGCCGAAGCGAGTTGAGTGAAGGCGGTGCCGAGCCACTGCTGCACGCCATGCATCGTGGCGGCAGAAGTGTCGAGGAACGGTTGCGGGTAAACGCCGAGGTAAATCAGCAGTACCGCAAGGCCCAGCACCATGATCAGTTCGCGAGCGTCCATGCCGTGCAGGATCGAATCCGATTTCGACGGACCGAAGTAGGCACGGTGGATCATGATCAGCGAGTAGACCGAACCGAACACCAGACCGGACGTGGCAATCGCAGTGATCCAAGGAGCGCTGGCGAAAGTGCCGATCAGAATCAGGAACTCGCCGACAAAGTTACCGGTACCCGGCAGACCCAACGACGCGGCTGCAAAGAACAGGCTGATCGCCGGCAGGTAAGCGATACGCGACCACAGACCGCCCATCTCACGCATGTCACGAGTATGCAGACGCTCGTACAACTGACCGCTGAGGATAAACAGTGCGGCTGCCGACACGCCGTGCGCGAGCATCTGGATCACTGCACCTTGCAGGGCCAGTTGGCTGCCGGAGTAGATGCCGATCAACACGAAACCCATGTGGGAAACGGAAGAGAAGGCAATCAGACGCTTGATGTCGGTTTGCGCGAAAGCGAGGAACGCACCGTAGAAGATCCCGATCAGACCGAGGGTCATGGCGATCGGCGCGAACTCGGCCGAGGCGTTAGGGAACAGCGGCAGAGCGAAACGCAGCAGACCGTAAGCAGCGGTTTTCAGCAAGATACCGGCGAGGTCGACGGAACCTGCGGTCGGCGCCTGGGCGTGCGCATCAGGCAACCACGAGTGGAACGGTACGACCGGCAGCTTGACCGCGAAGGCGATGAAGAAGCCGAGCATCAGAATGTACTCGGTGGTCATCGACATCTTGGTTTTCAACAGGTCGGCGTAGTTGAAGGTAATCACGCCAGTGTTGTTGAAGTTGACCAGTACCAGACCGAGGATCGCCACCAACATGATCAGGCCGGAAGCCTGCGTGAAGATGAAGAACTTGGTCGCTGCGTAGATCCGGGTTTTCTTGCCGTCCGAAGAACTGTGACCCCAGAGCGCGATGAGGAAGTACATCGGCACCAGCATCATTTCCCAGAAGAAGAAGAACATGAACAGGTCGAGGGCGAGGAACACGCCGACAACGCCGCCCAGGATCCACATCAGGTTCAGGTGGAAGAAGCCAACGTGACGTTGAATCTCTTTCCACGAGCAGAGTACCGAGAGGATACCCAGCAGACCGGTCAGCAGGATCATCAACAGCGACAGGCCGTCGAGGGCCAGATGCACGTTGATGCCGAAGCGCTGGATCCAGACATGCTTGAACTCAAGCGCCCAGGTCGGATCGGCGCCAGGCGCCGGAGCAAATGAATAGTCACCGTGGGCCCACAGCCAGAGGCCGAGGGCGAGTTCCAGGGTCATGGTCAACAGCGCAATCCAGCGGGGGAGGGTAGCGCCGAAGCGCTCACCCATCCAGCACAGCAGGCCGCCGATGAAGGGGATCAGGATTAGCCAAGGCAGAATCATGACGGGCTCGTTTCCTTTCGCAAATTCGCAAGGTTCATATCAGACCGCTACCAGCACGATGGCGCCAATAACCAGCACGGCACCAGCAGCCATCGAAGCAGCGTACCAACGCAGTTGACCGGTCTCGGTGCGGCTCAGGGCAGTGTGACCACCCTTGGCCATACGCGGGATCAGACCGATGGTCTGGTCGAGCGGGTCTTTGCGCAGGATGTGGCTGATCGCAAGGTAAGGCTTGACGAACAGTTTGTCGTAGATCCAGTCGAAGCCCCAGGCAGCGAACCACCAGGCCGAAAGGAAACGGCCAATGCCGCTGTTGGCGATAGCTGTGACGAAGCGACGCTTGCCGAGGAACAGCAGCGCTGCCAGCAGGATACCGGCCAAGGCGATGGCGCCCGAAGCGATTTCCAGACTGTGCTTGGCTTCGCCGCCGGCATGGCCAACGCTTTCCGGCAGTACGCCGTGCAGCGGTGGAACGATCATGGCGCCGACGAAAGTCGACAGTACGATCAGTACCGACAGTGGCAGCCAGTGAGCGATGCCGTGACCGGCGTGGGCTTCAGTCTTGGCTTCACCGTGGAACGTGATGAAGATCAGGCGGAAGGTGTACAGCGAAGTCATGAATGCGCCGACCAGACCTGCGTAAAGCAGACCGTGGTTGCCGCTGGCAAACGCTTCCCAAAGGATTTCGTCCTTGGAGTAGAAGCCTGCGGTGACCAGTGGCAAGGCAGACAGTGCCGCGCCGCCGACGATGAAGCTGGCGTAGGCCAGTGGCAGTTTCTTCCACAGACCGCCCATCTTGAAGATGTTCTGCTCGTGGTGGCAGGCAACAATTACCGCACCGGAAGCAAGGAACAGCAGGGCCTTGAAGAAGGCGTGGGTCATCAGGTGGAAAATCGCGCCATCCCATGCGCCAACGCCCAGCGCCAGGAACATGTAGCCGATCTGGCTCATGGTCGAGTAGGCGAGGATACGTTTGATGTCGGTTTGTACCAGTGCGGCGAAACCTGCCAGAACCAGCGTCACACCACCCACGATGCCGACCAGGTGCAGAATTTCCGGCGCCAGGGTGAACAGACCGTGGGTACGGGCGATCAGGTAGACACCAGCGGTCACCATGGTTGCGGCGTGGATCAGTGCCGACACCGGGGTCGGGCCAGCCATCGCGTCCGCGAGCCAGGTTTGCAGTGGCAGTTGCGCCGATTTACCGACCGCACCACCCAGCAGCATCAGGGTCGCCAGGGTGATCCAGAAGTCGCCGACCTGGAATTTCTGCGGTGCCAGCACCAGCAGTTCCTGGATGTTCAACGTGCCCACTTGCTGGAACAGGATGAACAGGCCGATGGCCATGAACACGTCGCCGATCCGGGTCACGATGAAGGCTTTGAGTGCGGCGTTACCGTTGTTGCGGTTGCTGTAGTAGAAACCGATCAACAGGTAAGAGCACAGGCCCACACCTTCCCAGCCGAAGTACAGGAACAACAGGTTATCGCCGAGTACCAGGAACAGCATGCTGGCGATAAACAGGTTGGTGTACGAGAAGAAGCGCGAGTAACCCGCTTCGCCGCGCATGTACCAGGACGCGAACAGGTGGATCAGGAAACCGACACCAACCACCACGCCGAGCATGGTGATCGACAGGCCGTCGACGTAGAGGGCGAAGTCAGGCTTGAAGCCTTCTACCGCCATCCACTTCCACAGCACCAGGGTGTAGTGACCGCCTTCGGGTGGCGCAACGTTGAATTGCCAGATGACGTAGGCGGCGACAATCGCCGACAAGCCAATGGAACCCACGCCGATCAGCGCCGAGAGGTTTTCCGACCAGCGTCCACGGGAGAACGACAGCAGCAGGAAACCGATCAGAGGGAATACGAAAGTCAGAAAGATCAGGTTCATCCGCGCATCTCACTGGCAGCGTCGATATCGAGCGTGTGGAAGCGGCGATACAGTTGCAGCAGGATCGCCAGACCAATACTGGCCTCGGCGGCTGCAAGGCTGATCACCAGGATGAACATGATCTGTCCATCCGGCTGGCCCCAACGGGCGCCCGCAACAATGAACGCCAGTGCAGAGGCGTTCATCATCACTTCCAGACTCATCAACACGAACAAAATGTTGCGGCGGACCATCAGGCCGACCAGACCAAGGCAGAACAGGATGCCGGCGACGGCCAATCCATGTTCGAGAGGGATAGCAGGCATGACTTACTCCTTCGCCTCGTTACGGCCCAAATGGAACGCCGTGACGGCTGCAGCAAGCAGCAACATCGAGGCGAGTTCGACCACCAGCAGGTACGGGCCGAACAGGCTGATGCCCACGGCTTTCGCGTCTACGGTGGTGTGGCCGATGGCCTGGCCGCTCTGGTGAGCGAACAGCACATACAGCAGTTCGGCCAGCAGCAGCGCGGCAAGAATCACCGGCCCTGCCCAGATACCGGGCTTGAGCCAGGCGCGTTCTTGCTGAACTGCGGCGGGGCCGAGGTTGAGCATCATCACCACGAACACGAACAGCACCATGATGGCGCCGGCGTAGGCGATCACTTCCAGCACGCCGGCGAACGGCGCGCCGAGTGCGAAGAAGGTCATGGCCACAGCGATCAACGAGATGATCAGGTAGAGCAGGGCGTGCACAGGGTTGGTGTTGGTGACCACACGTAGCGTGGCCACAACAGCGATACCCGATGCGAAATAGAAAGCGAATTCCATCGTTCTTCCTTAAGGCAGCAAGCTCTTCACGTTGATCGGTTCGGCTTCGTTCTGTGCGGAGCCTTTCGGCTTGCCAGCGATTGCCATACCTGCAACACGATAGAAGTTGTAATCAGGGTTTTTGCCGGGGCCGGAGATCAACAGATCTTCTTTCTCGTACACCAGGTCCTGACGTTTGAACTCGGCCATCTCGAAATCCGGTGTCAGCTGGATTGCGGTGGTCGGACAGGCTTCCTCGCAGAGACCGCAGAAAATGCAGCGCGAGAAGTTGATACGGAAGAAGTCCGGGTACCAGCGACCGTCTTCGGTTTCAGCTTTCTGCAGCGAGATGCAACCCACCGGGCAAGCCACGGCGCACAGGTTGCAGGCTACGCAACGCTCTTCGCCGTCGGGGTCGCGGGTCAGGACGATACGACCACGGTAGCGTGGTGGCAGGTAGACCGCTTCTTCCGGGTATTGCAGGGTGTCACGCTTGCGGAAGCCATGGCCGAAGACCATGACCAGGCTGCGCAACTGGGTACCAGTACCCTTAACGATGTCGCCAATATATTTGAACATGGGTCAAATCCTCACTGAACCGCGACTGCAGGCGTGTTCCACAACACGACCGCAGCGGTCACCAGCAAATTGATCAGGGTCAGTGGCAGGCAGAATTTCCAGCTGAAATCCATCACCTGGTCATAACGCGGACGCGGAATAGAAGCGCGCAGCAAGATGAACAGCATGATGAAGAACGCGGTCTTCAGTGCGAACCAGAGGAAGGACAGTTGCGGCAAGATGCCGAACGGACCGTGCCAGCCACCGAAGAACAGGGTGACCAGCAGCGCCGAGATCAAGATGATGCCGATGTATTCACCAACGAAGAACATGCCCCATTTCATACCGGCGTATTCAATGTGGTAACCGTCGGCCAGTTCCTGTTCCGCTTCCGGCTGGTCGAACGGGTGACGGTGAGTCACGGCGACGCCAGCGATGAAGAAGGTACAGAAGCCGAAGAACTGCGGAATGATGAACCACAGGTTCTGTGCCTGGTACTCGACGATGTCGCGCATGTTGAACGAGCCGACCTGTACTACGATGCCCATCAGCGCGAGGCCCATGAACACTTCGTAGGACACGGTCTGCGCCGAAGCACGCAAGGCACCGAGCAGGGCGAACTTGTTGTTACTCGACCAGCCGGCGAACAACACCGCGTAGACCGACAGACCGGCCATGGCGAAGAAGAACAGCAAGCCGATGTTCAGATCCGCGACGCCCCAGGTCGGGGTGATCGGGATGATCGCAAACGCGATCAGCAAGGCGGACATGGCCACCACCGGTGCCAAAGTGAAGATCACTTTGTCGGCAAACGGCGGGGTCCAGTCTTCCTTGAAGAACATCTTCAGCATGTCGGCGGCGATCTGGAACATACCAAACGGGCCAACGCGGTTCGGACCGTAACGGTCCTGCCACCAGCCCAGCAGGCGACGTTCGACAAAGCTGAGCAACGCGCCCGCGACCACGACGGCCAGCAGAATCACGATAGCTTTGATGACCGTCAGGATCACATCGATCACTTCAGGGGTGAACCAGGTCATTGCGCTGCCTCCTGCAGACCGTCGACGGATACGCCGGCGAATGCCGGTGGAATGCCGGCGATGCCCGCAGGCAATGCCACCAGACCTGCGCCCAGTTCTTCATTGATACGCAGCGGCAGACGCAGGGTCTGACCGGCGACGTTCAGGCTCAGCAGAGCACCGTCGTTGACGCCCAGACGATCCGCTTCGGATTTCGCCAGTGCCACGTAGGCGGCCGGGATGCGCTCTTGCACCGGCGCGGCTTTCGAAGAATTTTCTTCGCTGCCGAACAGGTGGAAGAACGGCACGGCTTGCCAGGTGCCCGCTGCCGGGTTGAACGCACGCGGCGCTGCCGCGAACCAGTTCAGCGAATCACCGGTGCTTTCGATCAGGCGGGTGCCCGGGTCGCCAGCACGGATGTGACCGCCGACTTCGTCCTGGAACTTGTTCCACGCTTGTGGCGAGTTCCAGCCCGGAGACCAGGCGAAAGGAACCTGCTGACGCGGTTCAACCGAACCCGAGTAACCTTCCATGGAGAAGGCGAACGCGGTGTCTTTGTCTTGCGGGGTGCGTGGTTCGTGAACGCTGATGTCGGCGCGCATCGCGGTGCGACCGGAATAACGCAGCGGCTCACGCGCCAGTTTCAGACCCTTGATGCGGAACGCCGCGGACGGTGCTGCGTCGACGATACGTGCCAGTTGCGCGGTGCTCGAAGCAACGGCAGCGGTCACGTGGTCGAGTTGCGTCCAGTCGATCGGCTGGTTCAGCAGCGTCGAGCGCAGTGCGTGCAGCCAGCGCCAGCCTTCGTGAACCAGAATGCTTGCATCCAGGTATTGCGGATCGAAAACCTGGAAGAAGCGCTGGGCGCGACCTTCCTGGCTGACCAGCGTACCGTCGCCTTCGGCGAAGCTTGCCGCTGGCAGTACCAGGTGCGCGCGGTCGGTGGTAGCAGTCTTCTGATGATCAGCAACGATCACTACTTTCGCAGCGTTCAGTGCGGCATCGACCTTGTCTTTGGCGGTGCGGGTGTACAGATCGTTTTCCAGCACAACGATCGCGTCAGCCTTGCCGTCGATGACGGCTTGAAGCGCAGCATCCACCGATTCGCCACCGAGCATGGCCAGGCCGAGGCTGTTGGCTTCCGGCACGATCAGGCTGATCGAACCGTTCTTCTCGCGCAGCTTCAACGCCTTGGCGATGTTTGCGGCGGCTTCGATCAAGGCTTTGGAGCCAAGTGAAGTACCGGCGATGATTAGCGGACGTTTGGCAGCGAGCAGGGCATCAGCAATGCGCTTGGCCAGTTCCAGTGCTTCGGCGTCCAGACCTTCAACGGCCGGAGCGCTGGCGTCCAGCGCGTGAGCAACGGCGAAACCGATGCGCGCCAGATCGTCCGGAGCGGCGTGGACGCATTCTTCAGCGATGTCGTCGAGCTTGGTTTCCGCCAGGCTGGCGATGAACAGCGGGTTCAGCGCGTGCTGACCGATGTTCTTCACCGCGGCGTCGAGCCAAGGTTGAACGCGCATGGCTTCGGCCATGTCTTCAGCCTTGCCTTTGACCGATTGACGCAGCGACAGCGCCATACGCGCGGCGGTCTGGGTCAGGTCTTCACCGAGGACGAAAATGGCGTCGTGATCTTCGATGTCGCGCATGTTTGGCACAGGGAGCGGGCTGTCGTTCAGCACCTGCAAGACCAGACGGATGCGTTCCAGTTCGGACGCTTCGATACCCGAGTAGAAGTGCTCGGCGCCCACCAGTTCGCGCAACGCGTAGTTGCTTTCAAGGCTGGCACGCGGCGAACCGATACCAACGATGTTGCGACCGCGCAGCAGATCAGCGGCTTTATCCAGTGCAGCGTCCAGGCCCAGTTTGGTGCCGTCGGCCAGCAGCGGCTGACGTGGACGGTCGGTGCGGTTGACGTAGCCATAACCGAAACGGCCACGGTCGCACAGGAAGTACTGGTTCACCGAACCGTTGAAACGGTTTTCAATGCGACGCAGCTCGCCGTAACGCTCGCCCGGGGAGATGTTGCAACCGCTAGAGCAGCCATGGCAGATGCTCGGCGAGAACTGCATGTCCCACTTACGGTTGTAGCGCTCGGAGTGAGTCTTGTCGGTGAACACACCGGTCGGGCAGACCTCGGTGAGGTTGCCGGAGAACTCGCTTTCGAGGGTGCCGTCTTCAACGCGACCGAAGTACACGTTGTCGTGGGCGCCGAACACACCGAGGTCGGTGCCGCCGGCGTAATCCTTATAGAAACGCACACAGCGGTAGCAAGCGATGCAGCGGTTCATTTCGTGGGAAATGAACGGGCCCAGTTGCTGGTTCTGGTGGGTGCGTTTGGTGAAGCGATAACGGCGCTCGTTGTGGCCGGTCATCACGGTCATGTCTTGCAGGTGGCAGTGACCGCCTTCTTCGCACACAGGGCAGTCGTGCGGGTGGTTGGTCATCAGCCATTCAACAACACTGGCGCGGAACGCCTTGGATTCTTCATCTTCGATGGAGATCCAGGTGTTGTCGGTGGCAGGCGTCATGCACGACATGACGATGCGACCACGGGTGTCGTTCTCGTCGGTGTACTGCTTGACCGCGCACTGGCGGCAAGCCCCGACGCTACCAAGCGCGGGGTGCCAGCAGAAATATGGAATGTCGAGGCCCAGCGACAGACATGCCTGTAACAGGTTGTCTGCCCCGTCGACTTCGAGCGCTTTGCCGTCTACGTGGATAGTGGCCATGGTTCAAAGGTCTTCGTTGGCCCGGTGTCAGCGGGCGTGGCTAATGGAATCTTGTTATCCGTGCGAATCAAACCAGCCTCGAAAGGCGTCATCGCAGGAGGCGAAGGGCCCAGGCCCTTCACCTGTTAAGCGTTTACGCGCCGATTACTATCGGCCTTGCCAGAGGCGGGACGGCGGCGCTGACAGGCGCGATACCGGCTTCGAACTCTGGACGGAAGTATTTGATGGCACTGCCCAACGGTTCCACGGCACCCGGTGCGTGAGCACAGAAGGTCTTGCCTGGGCCGAGGAAGTTGACCAGACCCAGCAGGGTCTCGATGTCGCCTGGCTGACCGCGGCCTTCTTCGATGGCCATCAGGAGCTTGACGCTCCATGGCAAACCATCACGGCACGGGGTGCAGAAGCCGCACGACTCGCGAGCGAAGAACTGCTCCATGTTGCGCAGCAGCGACACCATGTTGACGCTGTCATCCACCGCCATGGCCAGGCCGGTACCCATACGGGTGCCCACTTTGGCGATGCCGCCGGCGTACATTTGTGCGTCGAGGTGCTCAGGCAGGAGGAAACCGGTACCGGCACCACCTGGCTGCCAGGCCTTGAGTTTGAAACCGTCGCGCATGCCGCCGGCGTAGTCTTCGAACAACTCGCGACCGGTGACGCCGAATGGCAGTTCCCACAGGCCCGGGTTTTTGACTTTGCCGGAGAAGCCCATGAGCTTGGTGCCCATGTCTTCACTGCCTTCGCGAGCCAACGATTTGTACCAGTCAACGCCGTCGGCAATGATCGCCGGCACGTTGCACAGGGTCTCAACGTTGTTCACGCAAGTCGGCTTGCCCCACACGCCAACAGCGGCAGGGAAGGGCGGCTTGGAGCGCGGGTTGGCGCGGCGGCCTTCGAGGGAGTTGATCAGTGCGGTTTCTTCACCGCAGATGTAACGCCCGGCGCCAGTGTGGACGAACAGCTCGAAATCGAAGCCGCTGCCCAGAATGTTCTTACCCAGCAGGCCCGCTGCCTTGGCTTCTTCCACGGCACGGTTGAGGTGCTTGGCGGCGGTGGTGTATTCGCCACGCAGGAAAATATAGCCACGGTAGGTTTTCAGCGCGCGAGCACTGATCAGCATGCCCTCGATCAGCAGATGGGGCAGTTGCTCCATCAGCATGCGGTCTTTCCAGGTGTTCGGCTCCATTTCATCCGCGTTGCACAGCAGGTAGCGGATGTTGATGGATTCGTCTTTGGGCATCAGGCCCCACTTCACGCCAGTGGGGAAGCCTGCACCGCCGCGACCTTTCAAGCCTGCGTCTTTCACGGTCTGGACGATAGCGTCCTGATCCATGTCGGCGAAGGCTTTGCGCGCAGCGGCGTAACCGTTCTTGGCCTGGTACTCGTCGAGCCACACGGCTTCGCCGTCGTCCCGCAGACGCCAGGTCAGCGGATGAGTCTCGGCCGAACGCTGGATGCGGTTGGCCGGGCCGAAAGATGTCAGGGTCATACGTAGCCCTCGAGCAGTTTGGCGACGCCAGCAGGCTGTACATCACCAAAGGTGTCGTCGTCGATCATCAGCGCCGGTGCCTTGTCGCAGTTGCCGAGGCAGCAGACAGGCAGCAGGGTGAAACGACCGTCGGTGGTGGTCTGACCCAGGCCGATGCCCAGATTGTTCTGGATTTCGCTGACCACCGACTCGTGGCCACCGATGTAGCAGACCATGCTGTCGCAAACGCGAATGATGTGACGGCCAACCGGCTGACGGAAAATCTGGCTGTAGAACGTCGCCACGCCTTCAACGTCGCTGGCCGGGATGCCGAGGATCTCGCCGATTGCGTACAAGGCGCCATCCGGCACCCAGCCGCGTTCTTTCTGAACGATCTTCAGGGCTTCGATCGACGCCGCGCGCGGGTCTTCGTAGTGATGCAGCTCGTGCTCGATGGCCGAGCGCTCGGTTTCACTCAGGGTGAAACGGTCTGTCTGGATAAGCGTGCTGTTCATGCTTAGCGGTCCACGTCGGCCATAACGAAGTCGATACTACCCAGGTACGCAATCAAGTCCGCGACCATGCTGCCTTTGATCACCGAAGGGATCTGTTGCAGATGCGGGAAGCTTGGAGTACGGATCCGGGTACGGTAGCTCATGGTGCCGCCGTCGCTCGTCAGGTAATAACTGTTGATGCCCTTGGTCGCTTCGATCATCTGGAAGGATTCGTTGGCCGGCATCACCGGGCCCCACGAAACTTGCAGGAAGTGCGTGATCAAGGTTTCGATGTGCTGCAGCGTGCGCTCTTTCGGCGGCGGCGTGGTCAGCGGGTGATCCGCCTTGTACGGGCCTTCCGGCATGTTGCGCATGCACTGGTCGATGATCTTGATGCTCTGGCGCATCTCTTCGACGCGAACCATGCAGCGGTCATAGGCATCGCCGTTGGCGGCCAGCGGTACTTCGAACTCGAAGTTCTCGTAGCCGGAGTATGGACGCGCTTTACGCAGGTCGAAGTCGCAACCGGTCGAACGCAGGCCGGCACCGGTGACGCCCCATTCCAGGGCCTCTTTGGTGTTGTAGGCAGCGACGCCGATGGTACGGCCCTTGAGGATGCTGTTTTGCAGGGCAGCCTTGGTGTACTCGTCGAGGCGTTTTGGCAGCCACTCAACGAAGTCTTTCACCAGTTTGTCCCAGCCGCGTGGCAGGTCGTGAGCGACGCCGCCGATGCGGTACCAGGCCGGGTGCAGACGGAAACCGGTAATGGCTTCGATCACCGTGTACGCCTTCTGGCGGTCGGTGAAGGTGAAGAACACCGGAGTCATCGCACCAACGTCCTGGATGTAAGTCCCCAGGAACAGCAAGTGGCTGGTGATGCGGAAGAACTCGGCCATCATGATGCGGATGACGTCGACCTTCTCGGGCACCTTGATGCCGGCCAGCTTCTCGACCGAGAGCACGTACGGCAGGTTGTTCATCACGCCGCCGAGGTAGTCGATACGGTCGGTGTACGGGATGAAGCTGTGCCACGACTGACGCTCGGCCATCTTCTCGGCACCACGGTGGTGGTAACCGATGTCCGGCACGCAGTCGACGATCTCTTCACCGTCCAGTTGCAGGATGATACGGAACGCACCGTGCGCAGAAGGGTGGTTCGGGCCCAGGTTGAGGAACATGTAGTCCTCGTTGGTCCCGGAACGCTTCATGCCCCAGTCTTCAGGGCGGAAGCGCGCGGCTTCTTCCTCAAGCTGTTGCTTGGCGAGGGTGAGGCTGTACGGATCGAATTCGGTAGCGCGCGCCGGGAAGTCCTTGCGCAGCGGGTGACCTTCCCATGTCGGCGGCATCATGATGCGCGACAGGTGCGGGTGGCCTTTGAAGTCGATGCCGTACATGTCCCAGACTTCACGCTCGTACCAGTTGGCGTTCGGCCAGATACCGGTGACGGTCGGCAAGCTCAGGTCGCTCTCGGACAAGGCGACTTTGATCATCACGTCACTATTACGCTCAAGCGACATGAGGTGATAGAACACGGTGAACTCGGCATCCGATGGCAGCCCTTGACGCTTGGTGCGCAGACGCTCGTCCACGCCGTGCAGGTCATAGAGCATGACGTACGGCTTGGGCAGGTTGCGCAGGAAGGTCAGGACTTCGACGAGTTTGGCGCGGGCCACCCACAGCACCGGCATGCCGGTGCGGGTTGCCTGGGCGGTGAACGCCTCAGGGCCAAAACGGTTGTTCAATTCAACGACCACATCCTGGTCGTCTGCCTTATAAGGCGGGATGTACAGAGCGCTGCCTGTAGTCATGGTTATTTTTTCGCTTTCGGTCAACGTAAAGAATGAAGCCAGCTTCTCGTTTCTTTGTAAGAACAGATCTGGATCAGACTTCGTCAGGGCTGCGCAGGTTGGTGACTGCGATTCGCTGTTCGCGGCGCTGTTCCTTTTGCGAAGGCATGTCGGCGCGATAAACGCCTTGATCACCAACGACCCAGGAAAGCGGACGACGCTCCTGTCCAATCGATTCCTGCAACAGCATCAAGCCTTGCAGAAATGCTTCCGGACGGGGCGGGCAGCCAGGTACGTAGACGTCCACCGGCAGGAACTTGTCCACCCCTTGAACCACGGAGTAGATGTCGTACATGCCACCGGAGTTAGCGCACGAACCCATGGAAATAACCCACTTCGGCTCGAGCATTTGCTCGTAGAGACGCTGAATGATCGGCGCCATCTTGATGAAGCAGGTACCGGCGATAACCATGAAGTCGGCCTGACGCGGCGATGCCCGGATAACCTCGGCGCCAAAGCGCGCGATGTCGTGGGGCGCCGTGAAGGCAGTGGTCATTTCCACGTAGCAGCACGACAAGCCGAAGTTGTACGGCCACAGGGAGTTTTTACGTCCCCAGTTGACCGCACCGTTCAGCACGTCTTCCAGCTTGCCCATGAAAATGTTTTTGTGAACTTGATCTTCTAACGGATCGGAAACGGTTTCCCGTTCGCCAATCGGATACTGCTCGTTAGGAGCATCGGGGTCGATTCTGGTGAGATTGTATTGCATTGCCAAAGCCTCATTGTTTCAGCTTCGCCTGCCGCTTGCGACGAGCTTCCGGAGCCCAGTCAAGGGCGCCCACTCGGAACAGGTAGACAAGACCTGCCAACAGAATTGCTATGAAAACGAGAGCTTCGACGAATCCGGTCCAGCCGCTTTCGCGGACGGACACAGACCATGCAAAGAGAAAGAGGGCTTCGATATCGAAGATCACGAACAGCATCGCGACCAGATAGAATTTGGCTGAGAGCCGCAAGCGGGCGCCACCGGTAGGTAGCATGCCCGACTCGAACGGTTCGTTTTTGCTGCGGCCCCAGGCTTTTGACCCGAGGAGGCTGGAGACGCCGAGCATGAAGGCACACAGGCCGACTACACCCAGAAGGAAAATGGCAAAGCCCCAGTTGTGGGCCATGAGTCCTGTCGCTTCGGGCATGCTGGTAATCCTTAACAGAGAGCAAAGGTCTCTGAGCTTGATAAAGAAATAAGGCAGTGACGATATGTCGCAGCAATCAATCGCGCTGATTTTATGGCTAAACACCCTGCAAGTAAAATTCCTATAGCGAAATTATTTATTGGAATAAGGACATAGCGCACCTCGGCTGCCCCGTAGCCCATGCGTTGCGGGCATTAGCCGGGTTTTAGTGAATTATGTTTTGTTGAGAATGTAACGAGCATAGTTGCTGCTAAATGATAATCAATATTGTTTGGCGCGATTTTGTAACTGTTTAACGGGTGGGGTATTGGGAAGTTGTCTTACTTGCACGTTACAACAAGTAGCGACGGCGCCCGTTTTAGCCGATTTTTCTGACGTCCATACCGCTCTGGATCAATGTTTTGTCTCGCCGCTGACGCTTTTCCTGTGGGAGCGAGCCTGCTCGCGAAAGCGGTGGATCAGTCGGCGCATGTGCAAACTGACAAAAAGCCTTCGCGAGCAGGCTCGCTCCCACAAGGGATTTGTAGTGTCTTTGAGATTCTTGTGGGCAAAAAAACGCCCCGAACCAGTCGGGGCGTCAGTTTTGCGGCTCTGCGGTTAGCTTTCTATACGATCCGCAGAGGCCGTTTGCTCAGGCGAAGCAGAATCAGTGGAACTGTTCTTCTTCGGTCGAACCGGTCAGCGCGGTTACCGAGGACGAGCCACCCTGAATCACGGTGGTCATGTCGTCGAAGTAGCCGGTGCCCACTTCCTGCTGGTGAGCCACGAAGGTGTAACCCTTGGCGGCGTCAGCGAATTCCTGCTCTTGCAGCTTCACGTAGGCAGTCATGTCGTTGCGGGCGTAATCGTGCGCCAGGTTGAACATGCTGTGCCACATGTTGTGAATGCCGGCCAGGGTGATGAATTGGTGCTTGTAACCCATGGCGGACAGTTCGCGCTGGAACTTGGCGATGGTCGCGTCGTCCAGGTTTTTCTTCCAGTTGAAGGAAGGCGAGCAGTTGTACGACAGCAGTTGGTCCGGGTATTCCTTTTTGATCGCTTCAGCAAAGCGACGGGCTTCGTCCAGATCCGGCTTGGCGGTTTCGCACCAGATCAGGTCGGCGTATGGCGCGTAAGCCAGGCCACGGGCGATGGCTTGATCCAGGCCGGCACGTACCTTGTAGAAGCCTTCCTGAGTGCGCTCGCCAGTCACGAACGGCTGGTCGTACGGGTCGCAATCGGAGGTCAGCAGGTCAGCAGCGTTAGCGTCGGTACGAGCCAGGATGATGGTCGGGGTACCGGCAACGTCAGCCGCCAGACGTGCAGCGGTCAGCTTCTGTACGGCTTCCTGAGTTGGAACCAGTACTTTACCGCCCATGTGACCGCATTTTTTCACGGAAGCCAGTTGGTCTTCGAAGTGAACGCCGGCGGCGCCTGCTTCGATCATGCTCTTCATCAGCTCGTAAGCGTTCAGAACGCCACCGAAACCGGCTTCAGCGTCAGCCACGATCGGCGCGAAGTAGTCGATGTAGCCTTGGTCGCCCGGGTTCTTGCCGGCTTTCCACTGGATCTGGTCAGCACGACGGAACGAGTTGTTGATGCGCTTGACCACGGTTGGAACCGAATCCACCGGGTACAGCGACTGGTCCGGGTACATGGATTCTGCGGAGTTGTTGTCCGCAGCAACCTGCCAGCCCGACAGGTAGATCGCCTGGATACCGGCTTTAACCTGTTGAACAGCCTGGCCGCCGGTCAGGGCGCCCATGCAGTTGACGAAATCTTTCTCAGGACGGAAGGCTGGCTTGGCACCCTGGGTGACCAGGTTCCACAGCTTCTCGGCGCCCATTTTTGCAAAGGTGTGCTCAGGTTGAACCGAGCCACGCAGACGGACGACGTCAGCAGCGGAGTAAGTGCGTGTCACGCCTTTCCAGCGCGGGTTTTCAGCCCAGTCTTTTTCGAGGGCTGCAATTTGCTGTTCGCGTGTCAGTGCCATGGAGATAAACCTCGTCGCGTCTTTTATGAAAAGTTGTTCTGCGGTGGAAAATTCCTGCGCTCGCTGACCAGAAGCTTAGGTGGTCAAGTCGGATTTGGCGGGGTAGGCGACGGGATGAACGATGGGCTCGAGGGGAAGTGAGCAGGTAGTGGCGGACTGTGGGCGCATGCGGGCGTCGTGGGCCTTTATACGAACTACAGTGTGATGCCGAGTTACCTAATTACGCTTCCGTCCCTCGGGACAACTTCGTTCCAGTCGGCAACCTCGTCAAACACACCTTGTGGGCGGTACAGACACGAAGCGGTTCGCGGGGTAGGTGCGAACATCGCTTCGAAGGCCCTTGCCAGGGCCTCTGATTAGCGGGAGCGAGGCCATCATGCCTTCGCTTTTTTGGCTCGTCAAACGTTTTGTAGTGCTTTTTTTCAAGCACTACATCTTTCGTCTAATACGACTAATCAGTCAGTTTTCGGTGCTTTAGTCCAAGGCGTCGACTTTCACTCGCAAGGTCATGTCATCCCGGCCTTGAGTCGAGTAGCTGCGGGCCAGGCCTTGTTTGTCGGCCTGAGTCTGGCTGTTTACGCCGGCGAGGGTGATCCATTCGCCGAGGCGTCCGCTGACGGTTGTGTCGGTGCTTTGCACGTTCACTACATCGGGACGTTCCTGGCTCATTCGGTCACGGTTGGTACTGATTGCCAGGTGAACGATGTCGCCGGTGACGCTGGCAGTGACATAGAAGCCCTGGGTCACGTTGCGGTATTGAGTCTGGCTGCTGTAATCGCCGTAGGAGTTGCTCTGGCTGCTGGTGATTGGCACGCTTTGGCCGACCTGAATCAGCGCGGGCGCGCCTTCACTGGCCTGCACTTGCTGAATACCACCGTTGCGGCTGGTGGTGCTGCGGCTAATGATGCGAGTCTGGGCGCCGTTCACCGAATAGCCTTCATCGCCGCGACCGTTGTTTTCATTGGTGTCGACGGTGATCAGCAGGCGCTTGGGTGCGGTGTCGAGCTGGGTGATCAGTGCCTTGAGTTCCTGAATCTTGTCCGGCTCGGCCTGGATGATCAGTTGGTTGCCGTAGGCGCTGACCTGACCGTCCTTGCCGATGAAGTCCTGCGCCATCGGCAGCATGTCGGTGCTGGTGCGGTAATTGAGGGGGACGATTTCTGTGGCTGCCATCACCGAAAAACTGCACGCGAGCAGCAGGGTGGTGAGCAGGGTGCGTAGGGACATGTCCGTTATCTCCGCTTTCGAAAGGCTTGATATTGCCAGTTTGTCGGCCCGGGGTGGGGCAAGTTGAATCGTAGACAGCAAAACGCCCCGGCATCCGAAAATGGCGGGGCGTTTTGTGATGTGCTTGCGGGCCTTTGTGGCGAGGGGATTTATCCCCGTTGGGCTGCAAAGCAGCCCCAAAAAACTTGGGCCTGCTTCGCAGTCCAACGGGGATAAATCCCCTCGCCACAGAATCACCAGAGATCACAGAATCACAGAGATCTCAGGAACTCAGGAACTCAGGATCACAGAATCACAGGGATCCCAGGATCCCAGGATCTCTGCCAATCAGGCCGAATGACGAACCATGTCGACATGCGGAATCCCGGCTTCGAGGAATTCCTCGCTGACCAGGCTAAAGCCCAAACGCTCATAAAACGCCGTGGCCTGCACCTGCGCGCTGAGCATTTGCTCTTTCAAGCCGCGCGCTTCAGCTTCGGCAATCACTGCTTGCATCAACGCATCACCGACCTTCATCCCGCGCCAGTCTTTCAGCACCGAAACCCGGCCAATGTGGCCGTCCGGCAGCAAGCGCGCAGTGCCAATCGGAAAGTCGCCTTCAAACGCCAGAAAATGCACGGCGGTCGCGTCATCCGCGTCCCATTCCAACTCAGGTGGCACCGATTGCTCGGCAATGAACACCGTTTCACGAATGCGCCGGATCTCGGCGATGTCCTTCTGCCAGTCTGCGACACGTACGCGAATCTTATTCATCGGCGAACCCCAGGCTCCCTTGCTTGACCAGCTCGCACAGCAGGCCGCGACCGTCTTCGTCATTCAGCCACTCACCAAGGTTGTCGGCGTGCAGGGCGTCAGCGGCGCAGATCAGCTTCAGCAGTTCGCGCAGTTTGCCCGGCAGATAACGGCTCTGACCGCTGGCGAACAGCAGCAGATCGTCATCGACTTCCGACCAGGCCAGGCGTGCGCTCGGGTTGCGGATCAGCACGGCGCCATCTTGCAGAGCGCTGAGGAAATCTTCTTCTTCGACGTCTTCCGGGCCAACCACCAGCTCTGGGTAACGCGGCTCGGTCATGTATTGGCCGAACCAGGTCAGCAACAGGCGCTCGTCGCTCATGTGTTCGGCGAGCAGGCTTTTCAGGCGATCCAGTGCGTCATGTTGAATCTGGTGTGGATCGACGGCTGGCTTGGCGTCGGCGTCGGTGTAGCGCTCTTCGTCAGTCAGGAACTGGCTGAGGAAGTCGGTGAAGTGGGTCAGCACTTCGGAAGCGCTTGGCGCACGGAAACCGACCGAGTAGGTCATGCAGTTGTCCACGGCTACACCGCAGTGGGCCAGACGCGGCGGCAGGTAAAGCATGTCGCCCGGTTCCAGCACCCACTCTTCGGTTTCGTGGAATTCGGCGAGGATGCGCAGGTCGGCGTGTTGCAGCAGCGGGCTCTCGGAATCGCACATCTGGCCGATTTTCCAGTTGCGCTTGCCGTGGCCTTGCAGCAGGAACACGTCGTAGTTGTCGAAGTGCGGACCAACGCTGCCACCCGGGGCGGCGAAGCTGATCATCACGTCGTCGACGCGCCAGCTCGGCAGGAAGCGGAAGTTTTCCAGCAGTTCGCTGACTTCCGGGACGAACTGGTCAACGGCTTGAACCAGCAGGGTCCACTCTTTTTCCGGCAGCTTGCTGAATTCGTCTTCAGCGAACGGGCCGCGACGCAGTTCCCAAGGGCGCTCGCCGTGCTCGATCACCAGGCGCGATTCGACTTCTTCTTCCAGGGCCAGGCCGGCCAGTTCGTCGGCGTCGATCGGGCTTTCGAAGTCAGGAATTGCCTGACGGATCAGCAGTGGCTTTTTCTGCCAGTAGTCGCGCAGGAATTCGCGCGCCGTGATGCCGCCCAGAAGTTGAAGAGGAATATCGGGATTCATATGTAACCTATTGAAAAAAAGCACTTTTCAGACGGGAATAAAAACGCCCGGCGCGGCCGGGCGTCTCAAACGGGTCAAACGGTCGATCAGATGCGTTTGGCTTGCGCTACAGCGTTGCCGATGTAGTTGGCCGGGGTCAGTTGCTTGAGCTCGGCTTTCGCTTCGGCTGGCATGTCCAGGCCGTCGATGAAAGTCTGCAGCGCTTCAGGGCTGATGCCCTTGCCGCGGGTCAGTTCTTTCAGTTTTTCGTACGGGTTTTCGATGTTGTAGCGGCGCATCACAGTCTGGATCGGCTCGGCCAATACTTCCCAGCAAGCGTCGAGGTCGGCAGCAATCTTCTGAGCGTTCAGCTCGAGCTTGCTGATGCCTTTGAGGCTGGCTTCGTAAGCGATCACGCTGTGGGCGAAGCCGACACCGAGGTTGCGCAGTACGGTGGAGTCGGTCAGGTCGCGCTGCCAGCGGGAGATCGGCAGTTTGCTCGCCAGGTGCTGGAACAGTGCGTTGGCGATGCCCAGGTTGCCTTCGGAGTTTTCGAAGTCGATCGGGTTGACCTTGTGCGGCATGGTCGACGAACCGATTTCGCCAGCAATGGTGCGCTGCTTGAAGTAACCCAGGGAGATGTAGCCCCAGATGTCACGGTCGAAGTCGATCAGAATGGTGTTGAAGCGCGCGATCGCGTCGAACAGTTCGGCGATGTAGTCGTGCGGCTCGATCTGCGTGGTGTACGGGTTGAAGCCCAGACCCAGCTCGCCTTCGATGAAGGCGCGGGCGTTCGCTTCCCAGTCGATCTGCGGGTAGGCCGACAGGTGCGCGTTGTAGTTGCCGACAGCGCCGTTGATCTTGCCCAGCAGTGGCACGGCAGCGACTTGAGCGATTTGACGCTCGAGACGATAAACCACGTTCGCCAGCTCTTTACCCAGAGTGGTCGGCGACGCTGGTTGACCGTGGGTGCGCGAGAGCATTGGCACGTCAGCGAAACGGATGGCCAGTTCGCGGATGGCTTCGGCGGTCTGGCGCATCAGCGGCAGCATCACGTCATCACGGCCTTCGCGCAGCATCAGGGCGTGGGACAGGTTGTTGATGTCTTCGCTGGTGCAGGCAAAGTGGATGAACTCGCTGACCTTGGCCAGCTCCGGCAGCTTGGCCGCCTGCTCTTTGAGCAGGTATTCGATCGCTTTGACGTCGTGGTTGGTGGTGCGCTCGATCTCTTTGACGCGCTCGGCGTGCTCCAGCGAGAAGTTTTCAGCCAGTTCATTGAGAACGGCGTTGGCCTCGGCGGAGAAGGCTGGCACTTCAGGGATGCCAGCGTGGGCGGCCAGGCGCTGGAGCCAGCGCACTTCAACCAGAACGCGGGCACGGATCAGGCCGTACTCGCTGAAAATCGGGCGCAGGGCCTGGGTTTTGCCGGCGTAGCGGCCGTCAACAGGGGAAACCGCAGTGAGCGAAGAAAGCTGCATGGGGTGTTCTCGGACAGTCGGGCAACGAAATGGGGCGCGTATCATACATGAAAAAATCCGCCGGTCCGTTGCCAACTGACCGGCGTATTACGCGTTACAGACTACAAAACTTTTATTGCGCAGCGATTTACTCGCTGCGCATCAACGGATACAGCTCTTTGAGCAGCTTGCGCCGGCTGATTACCAACTGCCAGCGATGACCGCCCAGCTGTCGCCACAAGCGTGCCGAACGGATGCCGGCGAGGAGCAGGGCGCGGATCTTCGAGGCATTGCTCGGCTGCTGCAGGTTGCGCATGTCGCCGTGCACCTGAATGCGTTGGCGCAGGGTGCTCAAGGTGTCCTGATACAGCGCACCGCAGGCGGCGACCACGTTCTCGTGGGCCGGGCCGAAGTGTTCGACTTGCGACTGAATCTGCGGCAGGCGCTTGCCGATGGTGTCGAGCATGTCGTCACGTTTGGCCAGTTGGCGTTCGAGACCGAGCATCGACAGTGCATAACGCAAAGGTTCGCGCTGCAAAGTGCTCGGGTCGCGTTCAAGCGCGCCGATCAATGCGCGGTAGCCTTCGCGCAAATTGAGATCGTCGCCGCCGTACACGTCCAGCGTGTCCTTCGGGTCGCGCACCAGCAGACTGCCGAGCATGCAGCTCAGGCCGGCTTCGCTGGTCTGCCCGGTCTTGGCGATCCGGTCAACCAGCACGGCGGCCAGAAACACGCCGCCCAGCGCCGTCAGTTGCTCCTGAGTCGGGCTCATGCCTGGCCGCTCCACGGCTCGGCGACTTCGATTACGCCGCCGCCGAGGCAGATTTCACCGTCATAGAACACCACCGATTGGCCCGGCGTTACCGCGCGTTGCGGTTCGTCGAACACGGCGCGGTAGCCGCTGGCGGTTTTTTCCAGGGTGCAGGCTTGATCGCTCTGGCGATAGCGAACCTTGGCCGTCAGGCGTAACGGCTGGCTCAGGTCGATCGGGTTGACCCAGTAGATTTCCGAAGCGAGCAGGGCGCTGGAGAACAGCCACGGATGGTTGTTGCCCTGGCCGACGATCAGCTCGTTGGTGTCCAGGTCCTTGCGCAGCACGTACCACGGCTCATCGCCGGCGTCTTTCAAGCCGCCAATGCCGAGGCCCTGACGCTGACCGATGGTGTGGTACATCAAGCCGTGGTGGCGGCCGATGACTTCGCCTTCGGTGGTTTTGATTTCGCCCGGTTGCGCCGGCAGGTATTGCTTGAGGAAATCGCTGAAGCGTCGTTCGCCGATAAAGCAGATCCCGGTGGAATCCTTCTTCTTGGCGGTCGCCAGTTCGTATTTCTCGGCAATTGCGCGCACTTCCGGCTTTTCCAGTTCGCCGACCGGGAACAGGGTCTTGGCGATCTGTTCGCCGCCGACGGCGTGCAGGAAGTAGCTCTGATCCTTGTTCGGATCGAGGCCTTTGAGCAATTCGGTGCGACCATCGATGTCGCGGCGGCGCACGTAGTGACCGGTGGCGATCAGGTCGGCGCCGAGCATCATGGCGTAATCGAGGAACGCCTTGAACTTGATTTCGCGGTTGCACAGGATGTCCGGGTTCGGCGTGCGCCCGGCCTTGTATTCGGCCAGGAAGTGTTCGAACACGTTGTCCCAGTATTCAGCCGCGAAGTTGGCGGTGTGCAGTTTGATACCAATCTTGTCGCACACAGCCTGCGCATCCGCCAGGTCGTCCATGGCGGTGCAGTATTCCGTTCCGTCGTCTTCTTCCCAGTTCTTCATGAACAGGCCTTCCACCTCATAACCCTGCTCGATCAGCAGGAGAGCGGAAACGGAAGAGTCCACGCCGCCGGACATGCCGACAATGACGCGCTTCTTGGATGTGTCAGAAGGGGCTGGATCACGCATAGGGATTCAATGAGTGTCTTGAAAAAGGACGCGATTCTATCAGGCTCACGGCCTCAAGGCTAAAGAGAAGGGCGGATCAGTTCGAGGTCGAAGTGATTGCCCGCCAGATAATCGTCGATGCAACGGATGATCAGTTCACTGCGCCAGTTGTCGCGTTGAGCCATTAATTCTTCGCGGGTCAGCCACTTGGCGCCGACGATGCCGTCGTCGAGCTGGTAGTCGGGGTGATGTTTCAAGGCTTTGGCGCTGAAGCAGACGCGCTGGTAGGTCACGCCGTTGCTTGGGGCGGTGTACAGGTAAATGCCGATGACGCCGGTGGGTTCGACGTCCCAGCCGGTTTCTTCAAGGGTTTCACGCACGGCGGCTTCGATCAGGGTTTCGTCCGGGTCGAGATGGCCGGCGGGCTGGTTGAGTACGTTGCGTCCGGCTTTGTGTTCTTCAACCATCAGGAAGCGGCCGTTGTCTTCGACGATCGTGGCGACGGTGATGTGGGGGAGCCATTCCATAAATTCCACCTTGATTCAATGTAGGAGCAAAGCTTGCTCGCGATGGTATCACCGCGGTTCAGGCAGGGAGACCGCGGTGTCCGGTTCGCGAGCAAGCTTTGCTCCTACAAGGGTTGTGTTGTATTCGGAAACACAAACCCCGGCACAAGGCCGGGGTTTGTGATGTTCCCACTACAACCTTAAACCAGCGCAGCAATCGCCGCGTTGAGGGTTGCGCTTGGGCGCATGGCCTTGCTGATCAGCTCGGCATTGGCGTGATAGTAACCGCCGATGTCGACTGGCTTGCCCTGAACGGCGTTGAGTTCGGCAACGATGGTTGCTTCGTTCTCGGTCAGAGTCTTGGCCAGAGTCGCGAACTGCGCTTGCAGTGCAGCGTCTTCAGTCTGGGCGGCCAGAGCCTGAGCCCAGTACATCGCCAGGTAGAAGTGGCTGCCGCGGTTGTCGATGTTGCCGACTTTGCGCGATGGCGACTTGTTGTTGTCGAGGAACTGGCCAGTGGCCTGATCCAGGGTCTTGGACAGCACCAGCGCTTTCGGGTTGTTGTAGTTCACACCCAGATGCTCAAGAGACGCTGCCAGTGCGAGGAACTCGCCCAGCGAGTCCCAGCGCAGGAAGTTCTCTTCAACCAGTTGCTGCACGTGCTTCGGAGCCGAACCGCCGGCGCCGGTTTCGAACAGACCACCGCCGTTCATCAGCGGTACGATCGACAGCATCTTGGCGCTGGTGCCCAGTTCCATGATCGGGAACAGGTCAGTCAGGTAGTCGCGCAGTACGTTGCCGGTCACCGAAATGGTGTCCTTGCCTTCGCGGGTGCGCTGCAGGGTGAACTTCATTGCGTCGACCGGCGCCATGATCTGGATGTCCAGACCGGCCGTGTCGTGATCCTTCAGGTAAGCCTGAACCTTCTCGATCACTACGCCGTCGTGAGCGCGCATTGGGTCGAGCCAGAAGATCGCCGGGGTGCTGCTGGCGCGAGCACGATTGACGGCCAGTTTGACCCAGTCCTGGATCGGCGCGTCTTTGGTCTGGCACATGCGGAAGATATCGCCAGCTTCAACAGCCTGCTCCATCAGCAGGGTGCCTTTGCTGTCGGTTACGCGAACCACGCCGTCAGCCTTGATCTGGAAGGTCTTGTCGTGCGAGCCGTACTCTTCGGCTTTCTTCGCCATCAGGCCAACGTTTGGCACGCTGCCCATGGTGGTCGGATCGAAAGCGCCATTGGCTTTGCAATCTTCGATCACAGCCTGGTAGATGGTCGCGTAGCAACGATCCGGGATCACAGCCTTGGTGTCGTGCAACTGACCGTCGGTGCCCCACATCTTGCCGGAGTCACGGATCATCGCTGGCATCGAAGCGTCGACGATAACGTCGCTCGGCACGTGCAGGTTGGTGATGCCTTTGTCGGAGTTGACCATCGCCAGCGATGGGCGAGCGGCATAGACCGCAGCCATGTCAGCTTCGATCTGTGCTTGCCGCTCGGCCGGCAGGGCCTTGATGCGTGCGTACAGATCACCGATGCCGTTGTTCAGGTTGAAGCCGATCTGGGCCAGCACGTCAGCGTGCTTGGTCAGCGCGTCTTTATAGAACTCGGCAACGATCTGGCCGAACATGATTGGGTCGGAGACCTTCATCATGGTCGCTTTCAGGTGAACCGACAGCAGCACGCCCTGGGCCTTGGCGCTTTCGATTTCAGCAGCGATGAACGCACGCAGAGCGTTTTTGCTCATCACGGCGCAGTCGAGGATCTCGCCGGCCTGAACGGTGGTTTTTTCTTTCAGGACGGTAGCGGTACCGTCTTTAGCGATCAGTTCGATCTTCACAGCGTCAGCGGCGTCGATCAGGGCAGCTTTTTCGCTGCCGTAGAAATCGCCGGTGCTCATGTGAGCAACGTGGGACTTGGAGTCTTTGGCCCAGGCGCCCATTTTGTGCGGGTGCTTGCGAGCGTAGTTTTTGACCGACAGCGGAGCGCGACGGTCAGAGTTGCCTTCGCGCAGAACCGGGTTCACGGCGCTGCCTTTGACCTTGTCGTAACGCGCCTTGGCGTCTTTGTCGGCGTCGCTGGTCACGGTTTCCGGGTAGTCCGGCAGGTTGTAACCCTGAGCTTGCAGTTCTTTGATCGCGGCTTGCAGCTGCGGCACCGAAGCGCTTATGTTCGGCAGCTTGATGATGTTGGCTTCAGGCGTAACGGCCAGGTCGCCCAGTTCGGCGAGGTGGTCGGCTACGGCTTTGTCGCCCAGTTGCTCGGGGAAGCTGGCCAGAATACGCGCTGCAAGAGAGATATCGCGGGTTTCCACGGCGATATCGGCCGAGGCGGTGTAAGCCTCGATGATCGGCAGCAGGGAATAGGTGGCGAGGGCTGGAGCTTCGTCGGTGAAGGTATAGATGATCTTCGAGCGGGTGGGCATATTCGGATTAACTCTCTCTTCTTTGCTAAAGCGTGCGCAGAAACTCGAGGGGCGCCGGGTAAGCGCGTTCGTTCAAAGTCATCCATGAACCGAATGTCGAGATTCTTCGCGGTGATGTTGGGTGCATCAGTAGAGCGTCAAGCAGTCAGGCTGCGGTAACAACCCGACCAATCAGGCGGAAAGTCTCGTTCTAGAGAGGCCAGCCGTCGTGACCCTGTGGTCAGCGGACGGCATTATACATAGGTAGCTGGCAATCTGCCGATGGTTCATATGCAACCAATCTCGTCCATTGGTCTAAAGGTCGCAGGTCGGGGTGGCGCGTAGAGTCGCCGAGAATGCTTGAGATTGGCGCTTTTCCCTTTGCTTTCAGGCTTGTACGAAACGAGTTGTGCGAATGCCGGGAACAGAGGGTTTGCGTGTTGATTTAACTGGGTTACGCTCGAACCAAGCCAGATGTTCAATCCAAACAATGGAGTTCAGCATGGGTTACAAGAAGATTCAGGTTCCAGCCGTCGGCGACAAAATCACCGTCAATGCAGACCATTCTCTCAATGTTCCTGATAACCCGATCATCCCCTTCATCGAAGGTGACGGCATTGGTGTCGACATCAGCCCGGTGATGATCAAGGTTGTCGATGCTGCAGTTCAAAAGGCATACGGCGGTAAGCGCAAGATTTCCTGGATGGAAGTCTACGCCGGGGAAAAAGCCACTCAGGTTTACGACCAGGACACCTGGCTGCCTCAGGAAACCCTCGATGCAGTCAAGGATTACGTGGTCTCCATCAAAGGCCCGCTGACCACCCCGGTCGGTGGCGGCATTCGCTCACTGAACGTCGCCCTGCGTCAGCAACTCGACCTGTACGTCTGCCTGCGCCCGGTGCGCTGGTTCGAAGGCGTGCCTAGCCCGGTGAAAAAGCCTGGCGATGTCGACATGACCATTTTCCGCGAGAACTCCGAAGACATTTACGCAGGCATTGAGTGGAAGGCCGGCTCGCCGGAAGCCACCAAAGTCATCAAATTCCTCAAAGAAGAAATGGGCGTCACCAAGATCCGTTTCGACGAAAACTGCGGCATCGGCGTCAAGCCGGTATCGCTGGAAGGCACCAAGCGTCTGGCGCGCAAGGCTCTGCAATATGTGGTCGACAATGACCGCGATTCGCTGACCATCGTGCACAAAGGCAACATCATGAAGTTCACCGAAGGTGCCTTCAAGGAATGGGCCTACGAAGTGGCTGCCGAAGAGTTCGGCGCGACCCTGCTCGATGGCGGTCCGTGGATGCAGTTCAAAAACCCGAAAACCGGCAAGAACGTTGTGGTCAAAGATGCCATCGCCGACGCCATGCTCCAGCAGATCCTGCTGCGCCCGGCCGAATACGATGTGATCGCGACCCTCAACCTCAACGGCGACTATCTGTCTGACGCGCTGGCGGCAGAAGTAGGCGGTATCGGTATCGCCCCGGGCGCCAACCTGTCCGATACCGTGGCAATGTTCGAAGCGACCCACGGTACCGCGCCGAAGTACGCCGGCAAGGATCAGGTCAACCCGGGCTCGCTGATTCTCTCGGCAGAGATGATGCTGCGCCACATGGGCTGGATCGAAGCGGCGGATCTGATCATCAAGGGCACCAACGGCGCTATTTCGGCCAAGACCGTGACCTATGACTTCGAGCGTCTGATGGACGGGGCCAAACTGGTGTCGTCGTCGGGCTTCGGCGATGCGCTGATCTCGCACATGTAAGAAAGACAGGTACAAAAAAAACCGCCTTCGGGCGGTTTTTTCATGACTGGGTGACCGGTCGCGTCAACTTGACACCTCTTCCGGGTGAAGGGCAGGTGCGGCCGCCAGGCTAGCAACAGGCATCGCTGCAGTAATCTTCACCGCGTGCAAGCCTTTGGGGCCTTGGACGATTTCGAAGTTCACGTCTTGTCCAGCCTTGAGGGTTTTGTACCCGTCCATTTCAATGGCCGAATAGTGCGCAAAGAAATCAATGTCTTTGCCGTCCTCATCACGTCCTTCGCGGGCGTCGGTATTGATAAAGCCGAATCCCTTGGCATTGTTGAACCATTTCACCTTGCCGACAGCCATGCTCAAATCCCTCTGCAACAGACTCCATCGCTGGAGTATCATCCAATTCATCCGCAATCTAATTCGTTAAAAGAATTGACTCCGCGGATCTTTTTTACCCACTGTGGGCTCTATTGGTTGTAACACCGTTTTCCCGATAGTCAAGCTGACCGGGCAGTCGGAGTTGAAAACGTGAACAGCCGCCCCCACCACTGTATTTGCACAACTGACGAACCTTTCTTTCCCATGCATGCAATCAGCCAGATTCGACTAACATTCAATCAGGATCGCCCGCTTCTCCAAAAGGATCTTCCACAGGAGCACGACGACGATTCGGCAGGCGTTGCTGTTCAGGAAGCAAAGCCTGCGTTACAGGCGCCGCCGATGTACAAGGTGGTTTTGTTCAACGATGACTACACACCGATGGATTTCGTCGTCGAAGTGCTCGAGGTGTTTTTTAACCTGAATCGCGAGCTGGCGACCAAGGTCATGCTGGCCGTCCACACAGAAGGACGGGCAGTATGTGGAGTGTTTACCCGCGACATCGCCGAGACAAAGGCAATGCAGGTCAACCAGTACGCCAGGGAAAGCCAGCATCCGCTACTCTGTGAAATCGAGAAGGACGGTTAATCGCCGACCACTTGGGTATGAGGTGAAGCTATGTTAAACCGCGAGCTCGAAGTCACCCTCAATCTTGCCTTCAAGGAGGCTCGTTCGAAGCGTCATGAATTCATGACCGTCGAACACCTTTTGCTGGCCCTATTGGACAATGAGGCTGCCGCCACCGTTTTGCGTGCCTGCGGCGCAAACCTCGACAAACTCAAGCATGATCTGCAGGAGTTCATCGACTCCACCACGCCATTGATCCCCGTTCATGACGAAGATCGCGAAACCCAGCCAACTCTGGGCTTCCAGCGTGTACTGCAACGTGCTGTGTTCCACGTACAGAGCTCGGGCAAACGCGAAGTAACCGGCGCCAACGTGCTGGTTGCAATCTTCAGTGAGCAAGAGAGTCAGGCGGTGTTTCTGCTGAAACAGCAGAGCGTCGCGCGCATCGATGTCGTCAACTATATCGCTCACGGCATTTCCAAAGTGCCGGGGCATGGCGATCACTCTGAAGGTGAACAAGATATGCAGGACGACGAGGGCGGTGAGTCTTCTTCTTCAGGCAATCCTCTGGATGCTTATGCCAGCAACCTCAACGAACTCGCGCGCCAGGGTCGTATCGATCCGCTGGTCGGTCGCGAAATGGAAGTCGAGCGTGTCGCGCAGATTCTGGCGCGTCGTCGCAAGAACAATCCGCTGCTGGTAGGCGAGGCTGGCGTGGGTAAAACCGCGATTGCCGAAGGTCTGGCCAAGCGCATTGTCGACAACCAGGTACCTGACCTGCTGGCCGGCAGCGTTGTTTATTCCCTTGATCTGGGTGCTCTGCTCGCGGGCACCAAGTATCGCGGTGATTTCGAGAAGCGCTTCAAGGCGCTGCTCAATGAACTGAAAAAACGTCCGCAAGCGATCCTGTTCATCGACGAAATTCACACCATTATTGGTGCGGGTGCTGCGTCCGGTGGTGTCATGGATGCTTCGAACCTGCTCAAGCCGCTGCTGTCGTCTGGCGACATTCGCTGCATCGGCTCGACCACGTTCCAGGAATTCCGCGGCATCTTCGAGAAGGATCGTGCGCTCGCACGGCGCTTCCAGAAGGTCGATGTCGTCGAGCCGTCGGTGGAAGACACCATTGGTATCCTGCGCGGTCTGAAAGGGCGTTTCGAACAGCATCACAACATCGAATACAGCGATGAGGCGTTGCGTGCGGCTGCTGAACTGGCCTCGCGTTACATCAATGACCGGCATATGCCGGACAAGGCCATCGACGTGATCGACGAGGCGGGTGCCTACCAGCGTCTGCAACCGGTCGAGAAGCGTGCCAAACGCATCGAAGTGCCGCACGTCGAAGACATCGTGGCGAAGATTGCGCGTATTCCTCCGAAGCACGTGACCAGCTCCGACAAGGAGTTGCTGCGTAACCTTGAGCGCGACCTCAAGCTGACGGTGTTTGGTCAGGACGCGGCGATCGATTCGCTGTCGACCGCGATCAAGCTGTCCCGTGCGGGCCTCAAGTCGCCTGACAAGCCTGTGGGTTCGTTCCTGTTCGCAGGGCCGACCGGTGTGGGTAAAACCGAGGCGGCGCGGCAATTGGCCAAGGCGTTGGGCATCGAACTGGTGCGTTTCGACATGTCCGAGTACATGGAGCGTCACACCGTATCGCGTCTGATCGGTGCACCTCCTGGTTATGTCGGCTTCGATCAGGGTGGTTTGTTGACCGAAGCGATCACCAAGCAGCCGCACTGCGTACTGCTCCTCGATGAAATCGAGAAGGCGCACCCGGAAGTCTTCAACCTGCTGTTGCAGGTGATGGACCACGGTACGCTGACCGATAACAACGGGCGCAAGGCGGACTTCCGCAATGTGATCGTGATCATGACGACCAACGCCGGTGCCGAAACGGCAGCCCGTGCTTCGATCGGTTTCACCCATCAGGACCACTCGTCTGATGCGATGGAAGTGATCAAGAAGAGCTTCACGCCGGAATTCCGTAACCGTCTGGACACCATTATCCAGTTTGGTCGCCTCAGTCATGAGGTCATCAAAAGTGTGGTGGACAAGTTCCTTACCGAGCTTCAGGCGCAACTGGAAGACAAGCGTGTGTTGCTGGAAGTGACCGATGCTGCGCGCAGTTGGCTGGCGGCGGGTGGTTATGATTCGGCGATGGGCGCACGTCCGATGGCGCGTTTGATTCAGGACAAGATCAAGCGCCCGTTGGCGGAGGAGATTCTGTTTGGCGAGTTGGCCGAGCATGGCGGCGTGGTTCACATCGACATCAAGGATGGCGAGATGACCTTCGACTTCGAGACTACCGCGGAAATGGCCTGACGGCTGTAGATCAAGAGGGCGCCTTCGGGCGCCTTTTTGTTGTCTGGTGTTTTTGGGTTTTGGGTGTATATCCGTTGCTGCGGTGGTGGCTTATTACGGTTTCGCCCTTACGGCGACTCACTTTTTTTCAAACGCCAAAAAAAGTAAGCAAAAAACGCTTGCTCCTACGTTCGGCCCGCTCGCTGGGGCTCGGGGTTCCTTCGCTCCGGGATCGATCCGAGCGCAGCGCCTACGGTTTGCTGCGCTGCACCTCCTCTCGCTGTGTTTGGCTACGCCAAACGGTCGCTGCGCTCCCACGCCCGGATCAATCCCTCCACTCAGCCTTCCGACGTCGCCCGTGGATCAGGATCAAAAGCAGGCGAGCTGACACTCGGCCTATTGAGTGGTGAAGAGCACGGGTATTCGGCTTTGGATTTGCTGTGGATTTGCCTCTCATCGGAACGCCGCCCGCCTAGCCCTCTCCCGAGGGAGAGGGGGACGATTGGTATGCTTTTCAAGTCTGAGTTCAACGCGATATCGCACGTCAGCGTACCTCTCCCAAACACCTCGATCAGTCCCCTCTCCCTCCGGGAGATGGCTAGGGTGAGGGGCTCTTGATCTTCAGCCCCTTCGGCAGGCCGAGCGGAGGTGTTCATCCGGGGATTAGGCGCGCAGCGCCGTGCGGCGTAGCCGCACACATCGAGAGGAGGTGCAGCGCAGCAAACCGTAGGCGATGCCCCCGGATGGACACCGTAGCGAGGGAACACTGAGCCTAAGCGAAGTGCCGTACGCCGGGGTCAAGCCTTTTGGGTTACCTTTTCGGCGTTTGGAAAAGGTGACTCGCTGTAAAAGCGAAACCGCCAGCGGCAGCACCCGAAAAAACGGATATGCCCCCAACCCACCAACCCCAAAGACAAACAAATCAAAAGATCGCAGCCTTCGGCAGCTCCTACATTGGTTATCACGGCTTACCCGCCAAGCCCCTCAGCTGCCAAAGCCCGCGATTTTTGATCTGGCGCTGGCTTTTGATCTTGCTTTGGCTTTTGATTTTTTGCCCCTTCGGCAGGCCGAGCGGAGGTGTTCATCCGGGGGGTAGGCGCGCAGCGCCGTTTGGCGAAGCCAAACACATCGAGAGGAGGTGCAGCGCAGCAAACCGTAGGCGATGCCCCCGGATGGACACCGTAGCGAGGGAACACTGAGCCTCAGCGAAGTGCCGTACGCCGGGGCCAAGCCTTTTGGGTTACCTTTTCGGCGTTTGGAAAAGGTGACTCGCTGTAAGAGCGAAACCGCCAGCGGCAGCACCCGAAAAAACGGATATGCCCCAAACCCAAACCCAAACCCAAACCCAAACCCCACATACAAAAACGCCCGGCATAAACCGGGCGTCTTGTATTGACTTGATTAACGAGCGCGGTAAGTAATGCGCCCTTTGCTCAAGTCATAGGGCGTCAGCTCGACGCGCACTTTGTCACCGGTAAGAATACGAATGTAGTTCTTGCGCATCTTGCCGGAAATATGCGCGGTTACGACGTGCCCATTTTCCAACTCCACACGAAACATGGTGTTGGGCAGGGTGTCGACGACAGTGCCTTCCATTTCGAAGCTGTCTTCTTTCGACATGCAGTAAAGCCCTCGGTATCCAATGAATGGCCCGGTGCAACTGCGCCAGGCAAAAGCGGCGTGCATTGTGCCCGAAAAATGGGGTTTACGCCAAGGGGTTTACGGCTTGAGTTCAGTTGAGGATGACCCAGCGCTGATTAATCAGCAATTCGATAGGGCGATATTGGGTTTTGTAATTCATCTTTTTGCAGTTCTTGATCCAGTACCCCAAGTAAACCGCCTCAAGCCCCAGGCGCTGGCTTTCGCGTATCTGCCAAAGGATCGCGTAGCGCCCCAGGCTACGGCGCTCTTCATCAGGTTCGTAAAACGTGTACACCGCTGACAAACCGTTAGGGAGCAAATCGGTCACCGCCACCGCCAGCAACCGTCCGTCGAGTCGGAATTCATAAAACCGCGAGAAGGGCAGGTCGCGCACCAGAAAAGTCGAGAATTGATCACGGCTCGGCGGGTACATATCGCCATCGGCGTGGCGCTGCTCTATGTAGCGCTGGTACAAATCGAAATATTCTTCGCTGAATTTGGGTTTGGCCGGGCGCACCTGTAAATCGGCATTGCGCTTGAAAATACGCTTCTGCTGACGATTGGGGGTGAACTGCGCCACCGGAATGCGCGCGGGCACGCACGCATTGCAGTTCTGGCAATGAGGTCGATACAGATGATCGCCGCTGCGACGAAAGCCCATTTCCGACAGGTCTGCGTAGACATGCACATCCATGGGCTGACTCGGATCGAGAAACAGGGTCGTGGCCTGCTCCTCCGGCAGATAACTGCAAGAGTGAGGCTGAGTGGCATAGAACTTCAGACGCGCCAACTCGGTCATGATCAACCCTCGGGATAAGCTGGTGAATTAAGTGTAAGCCACGCGCGCAAAAGTCGCTCAGCAAACCCAAGTGGCGTGATTGGGTTGATCGAGGTGCCGGGCCAGATAGTCCGCGAATGCGTGGCGGGGTATCGCCCGCGCACCGAGACTGTGCAGATGATCGGTCGGCATCTGGCAGTCGATCAACACAAAACCCGAGTCTTTCAAGTGGCGCACCAGGGTGGCGAAGCCATATTTGGAAGCGTTATCGGCGCGACTGAACATGGATTCACCAAAAAACAGCTGGCCCATCGCCAAGCCATAAAGTCCGCCGACCAGTTCGCCTTGATCCCAGACTTCCACAGAATGGGCGAACCCGCGTCGATGCAATTCAATGTAGGCATTCTGCATGGCTTCGGTGATCCAGGTGCCGTCGGCGTAGTCCCGTGGCGCGGCGCAGGCGCGGATCACCGCGTCAAAGTCCTGATCGAAGGTGACCTGGTAACGTTCTTGGCGCAGTAATTTGCCGAGGCTGCGCGAGACATGCAGTTCGTCGGGAAACAGCACTGTGCGCGGATCCGGCGACCACCAGAGAATTGGCTGGCCTTCAGAGAACCATGGGAAACAACCATGGCGATAAGCCTGGATCAATCGATCGGCGGACAGATCGCCGCCCGCAGCGAGCAATCCGTTGGGCTCGCGCATGGCCTTTTCCAGTGGCGGAAACGTCAGGGAATTACGTTGTAACCAAGTCAGCATGGCATCCAGGCTTGCAGAAGGGGAGGGCGGTACGGGCCGTTTGGCCCGCGCTAAAGTGTGCCGTTAAATGACCGGAATGTCGTCCAGATACTTCTCGGCATCGAGTGCGGCCATGCAACCGGCGCCGGCCGAGGTCACGGCCTGGCGGTAGACATGGTCGGCGACGTCGCCGGCGGCAAACACCCCGGGGATCTCTGTAGCGGTGGCGTCACCGTCGCTGCCGCCCTTGATCCGTAGATAACCGTCGTGCATTGGCAACTGGCCCAGGAACAGGTCGGTGTTGGGTTTGTGACCGATAGCGATGAACACGCCTGCCAAGGCCATTTCGCGGGTTGCGCCGGTATGGCTGTCGCGCAGGCGGGCGCCGGTGACGCCGCTGGCATCGCCGAGCACTTCGTCGAGATTCTGGTTCCAGTGCAGGCGGACATTGCCGTTGGCGGCTTTCTCGAAGAGTTTGTCCTGGAGGATTTTCTCCGAGCGCAATTTGTCGCGCCGATGGATCAGGTGCACTTCCTTGGCGATGTTCGACAGGTACAGTGCCTCCTCGACGGCGGTATTTCCGCCACCGACTACGGCGACAACCTGATTGCGGTAAAAAAAGCCGTCACAGGTCGCGCAAGCGGAAACACCCTTGCCGGCGAAGGCCTCTTCCGAGGGCAGGCCAAGATACTGCGCCGAGGCGCCAGTGGCGATGATCAGCGCGTCACAGGTGTAAGTGCCGCTGTCGCCGATGAGTTCAAACGGGCGTTGCTGCAACTTGGCGGTGTGGATGTGGTCGTAAACGATCTCTGTGGCAAAGCGTTCAGCGTGTTTCTGCATGCGCTCCATCAGCACCGGGCCGGTCAAGCCTTCGACGTCGCCGGGCCAGTTGTCGACTTCGACGGTCGTGGTGAGCTGGCCACCGGCCTGTAGCCCGGTGATGACCACGGGTTTGAGGTTGGCGCGGGCGGCATAGACGGCGGCGCTGTAGCCTGCAGGGCCAGAGCCGAGAATGATCAAGCGTGAATGCTTCGCTACGTTCATCAAATACACCTCATAAGCCTTTGTCACAAAAGGTAATGCATGCTCAAATTGAGTCGCAGGTTCTGCGAGTCTGACTATGCTCAACACTGGGGTTTGAAGCATGGCATCGGACGCACAAACCCGTACAATGCCGGGCTGTTACAGAATATTCGCCGCGCGCCGTGTTTATAAAAGCTGCAGCGCAGTGTTAAAAGTAGTCTCAGTTGTGCCCGTCAACTTTTTACCTGCCTGGATTGGGCAGTTTTTTATCGTCATTCAATAGATGGACGCGCCTCGGGCGCAGGAAAAGTAGCGTTTTGAAGAAATCCACCGCAGCACCCAAAACAGTCGTTCCGCTCTGGCGCCAACAGTTGCACTACCGGCTCAAGGAAGGTGCATTGATCGCCATTGGCGCCTTGTGCCTGTTCCTGATGATGGCCTTGCTGACCTATGGCAAGGACGATCCGGGCTGGAGCCACAACAGCAAGATCGACGACGTGCAGAACTTCGGCGGCCCGGCGGGCTCCTACAGCGCCGATATTCTGTTCATGGTGTTGGGTTATTTCGCTTACATCTTCCCGTTGCTGCTGGCGATCAAGGCCTATCAGATCTTCCGTCAGCGCCATGAACCGTGGCAGTGGAGCGGCTGGCTGTTCTCCTGGCGCCTGATCGGTCTGGTGTTTCTGGTGCTGTCCGGCGCTGCGCTGGCGCACATCCATTTCCATGCCGCGACCGGTCTGCCGGCAGGTGCTGGTGGCGCTTTGGGCGAGAGCCTTGGCGATCTGGCGAAGAATGCGCTGAACATTCAGGGCAGCACATTGCTGTTCATTGCGCTGTTCCTGTTCGGCCTGACGGTGTTTACCGACCTGTCGTGGTTCAAGGTGATGGACATTACCGGCAAGATCACCCTCGACCTGTTCGAGCTGTTTCAGGGCGCGCTCAATCGCTGGTGGTCGGCGCGTACCGAACGCAAACAACTGGTCGCGCAACTGCGTGAAGTCGATGACCGCGTGCACGATGTGGTCGCACCGACGGTGACTGACAAGCGTGAGCAGGCCAAAGTCAAAGAACGCCTGATCGAACGTGAGCAGGCGCTGAGCAAGCACATGTCCGACCGCGAGAAGCAGGTCCCGCCAGTCATCGCCCCGGCGCCGGTCAAGGCGCCGGAGCCAAGCAAGCGCGTGCAAAAAGAGAAGCAGGCGCCGTTGTTCGTCGACAGCGCCGTTGAAGGCACTTTGCCGCCGATCTCGATTCTCGATCCTGCGGAAAAGAAACAACTCAATTACTCGCCGGAATCCCTGGCAGCGGTCGGCCACTTGCTGGAGATCAAACTCAAGGAGTTCGGCGTCGAGGTCACGGTGGATTCGATCCATCCGGGCCCGGTGATTACCCGTTACGAAATCCAGCCGGCGGCCGGCGTCAAAGTCAGCCGTATCGCTAACCTGGCGAAAGACCTTGCTCGTTCCCTGGCGGTGACCAGTGTGCGTGTGGTTGAGGTGATTCCAGGCAAGACCACGGTCGGTATCGAGATCCCGAACGAAGACCGGCAGATCGTGCGCTTCTCCGAAGTGCTGTCGACGCCCGAGTACGACAACTTCAAATCGCCGGTTACCTTGGCCTTGGGGCACGATATCGGTGGCAAACCGGTCATCACCGACCTGGCGAAGATGCCGCACTTGCTGGTGGCCGGTACCACCGGTTCCGGTAAATCGGTGGGCGTGAACGCGATGATCCTGTCGATCCTGTTCAAGTCTGGGCCGGAAGACGCCAAGCTGATCATGATCGACCCGAAAATGTTGGAATTGTCGATCTACGAAGGCATTCCGCACTTGCTCTGCCCGGTCGTGACCGACATGAAGGACGCCGCCAATGCCCTGCGCTGGAGCGTTGCCGAGATGGAGCGCCGCTATAAGCTGATGGCGAAAATGGGCGTGCGTAACCTGTCCGGCTTCAACGCCAAGGTCAAGGAAGCCCAGGACGCCGGCGAACCGTTGACTGATCCGTTGTACAAGCGCGAAAGCATCCACGACGAAGCGCCGCTGCTGACCAAGCTGCCGACCATTGTCGTGGTCGTCGACGAATTCGCCGACATGATGATGATCGTCGGCAAGAAGGTCGAAGAACTGATCGCCCGTATCGCTCAGAAGGCGCGTGCCGCCGGTATTCACTTGATCCTTGCGACCCAGCGGCCGTCGGTTGACGTGATCACCGGTCTGATCAAGGCCAACATTCCGACGCGCATGGCGTTCCAGGTGTCGAGCAAGATCGACTCCCGTACGATCATCGATCAGGGCGGTGCCGAACAACTGCTCGGCCACGGTGACATGCTCTACATGCCGCCAGGCACCAGCCTGCCGATCCGCGTTCACGGTGCGTTCGTGTCCGATGAAGAAGTTCACCGTGTGGTCGAGGCGTGGAAACTGCGCGGCGCACCGGAATACAACGACGACATCCTCAACGGTGTCGAAGAGGCGGGCAGCGGTTTTGAAGGCAGCAGCGGTGGCGGCGATGGCGATGATCCTGAAACCGACGCGCTGTACGACGAAGCCGTGCAGTTCGTGCTGGAAAGCCGTCGCGCCTCGATTTCCGCTGTGCAGCGCAAGCTGAAGATCGGTTACAACCGCGCGGCACGGATGATCGAAGCCATGGAAATGGCTGGGGTCGTCACATCAATGAACACCAACGGTTCGCGTGAAGTCCTGGCTCCGGGCCCGGTACGCGACTGATTGCAAAAGCAAGAGGCGGGACAATGATGTGCCGCCGCTCTCCCAACGAGTATTCAAGAGGACTCCCATGCGTCTTATCCGCATGCTGCTGCCAGTATTGGCTTTGACCACACTCACGGCCCACGCCGATGACAAGGACGTGGCTCGTCTGACCCAACTGCTGGAAACATCCAAGACCCTGAGCGCGAACTTTTCGCAGCTGACCCTCGATGGCAGCGGCACTCAGTTGCAGGAAACTACCGGCGACATGACCCTGCAGCGTCCGGGCCTGTTCTACTGGCACACCAATGCGCCGGCCGAGCAGACCATGGTTTCCGACGGCAAGAAGGTCACCCTGTGGGATCCGGATCTGGAACAGGCGACCATCAAGAAGCTCGACGAGCGTCTGACCCAGACCCCGGCGCTGCTGCTGTCCGGTGACGTGTCGAAGATCAGCCAGAGCTTCGACATCAGCGCGAAAGAGGCGGGCGGCGTGATCGACTTCACCCTCAAGCCGAAGACCAAGGACACCCTGTTCGACAACCTGCGCCTGTCGTTCCGCAACGGTCTGCTCAATGACATGCAACTGATCGACAGTGTCGGCCAGCGCACCAACATCCTGTTCACCGGGGTCAAGGCCAACGAACCAGTGCCAGCCTCGAAATTCAAGTTCGACATCCCCAAGGGTGCGGACGTGATCCAGGAATAAATCCCGGACCAGTGGCGTTGCCAAGGGGCTTTTTGTGGCGAGGGGATTTATCCCCGTTGGGCTGCGAAGCAACCCCAAAACCTGCAACCCGGTTGAGTCAGACGTACCGCGTAGAATGGTCTTACGACTGCTTCGCAGCCGGACGGGGATAAATCCCCTCGCCACAGGGTTCCACCGGGGTTCAGAAAATCAGAGGTTTCAACGTTACGTGATGGATCTGTTTCGCAGTGCACCGATTGCCCAGCCACTGGCCGCGCGTTTGCGCGCGACCAATCTGGATGAGTACGTCGGTCAGGAGCACTTACTCGCTCGCGGCAAGCCTCTGCGTGAGGCGCTGGAGCAGGGTGCCCTGCATTCGATGATCTTCTGGGGCCCGCCGGGCGTGGGTAAAACCACGTTGGCACGGTTGCTCGCGGAAGTCTCGGACGCGCACTTCGAAACGGTCTCGGCAGTGCTCGCCGGGGTCAAGGAGATCCGTCAGGCCGTTGAAATCGCCAAGCAGCAGGCCGGCCAGTACGGCAAGCGCACGATTCTGTTCGTCGATGAAGTACACCGTTTCAACAAATCCCAGCAGGACGCGTTCCTGCCGTACGTTGAAGACGGCACGCTGATCTTCATCGGCGCTACCACCGAAAACCCTTCGTTTGAACTCAACAACGCCTTGTTGTCGCGTGCCCGCGTCTACGTGCTGAAAAGCCTCGACGAGGCGGCGCTGCGCAAACTGGTGCACCGCGCCCTTACCGAAGAGCGCGGCTTGGGCAAACGCAACCTGACGCTCAACGACGAAGGTTTCCAGATGCTGCTGTCGGCCGCCGATGGCGATGGCCGACGTCTGCTCAATCTGCTGGAAAACGCCTCTGATCTGGCCGAAGACAACAGCGAGATCGGTACCGAGCTCCTGCAAAGTCTGCTCGGCGATACGCGTCGGCGTTTCGACAAGGGCGGCGAAGCGTTCTATGACCAGATATCGGCGCTGCACAAGTCGGTACGCGGCTCCAACCCCGACGGCGCTTTGTACTGGTTTGCGCGGATGATCGACGGCGGTTGCGATCCGCTGTACCTGGCGCGGCGCGTGGTACGCATGGCCAGCGAAGACATCGGCAACGCCGATCCCCGCGCGCTGAGCCTTTGCCTCGCCGCATGGGAAGTGCAAGAGCGTCTCGGCAGCCCGGAAGGCGAGTTGGCCGTAGCTCAAGCCATCACCTATCTGGCCTGCGCGCCAAAAAGCAACGCGGTGTACATGGGGTTCAAAACCGCCCTGCGCGCTGCCGCCGAACACGGTTCGCTGGAAGTGCCGCTGCACTTGCGCAATGCGCCGACCAAACTGATGAAGCAATTGGGCTACGGCGACGAATACCGCTACGCCCACGATGAACCGGACGCTTACGCCGCTGGTGAAGACTATTTTCCGGAAGAACTCGAGCCGATCCCGTTCTACCAACCAGTGCCGCGCGGCCTCGAATTGAAGATCGGCGAGAAGCTCAACCACCTCGCGCAACTTGACCGTTTAAGCCCTCGGCAGCGGAGAAAATAGTGCTTCCATTGATCATTGCGGTCTCCGCCGGCGGGGTTGCCGGCACGTTGTTGCGCTTCGCCACCGGCAATTGGATCAACGCCAATTGGCCGCGGCACTTCTATACCGCGACGCTGGCCGTTAATATCGTGGGCTGTCTGCTGATTGGCGTGTTGTACGGCCTGTTTTTGATACGCCCGGAAGTGCCGATCGAGGTGCGCGCCGGGTTGATGGTCGGCTTCCTCGGGGGGCTGACGACTTTTTCATCCTTTTCACTGGATACGGTGCGCCTGCTGGAAAGCGGGCAGGTGCCGCTAGCCCTGGGCTATGCGGCACTCAGCGTATTCGGCGGGCTGCTCGCGACGTGGGCTGGCCTGTCTTTGACCAAACTTTGATAACGAGAAACCGACATGCTCGATTCCAAACTGTTACGTAGCAACCTCCAGGACGTAGCGGACCGCCTGGCTTCCCGTGGCTTTGCCCTGGATACCGCGCGCATCGAAGCGCTGGAAGAACAGCGCAAGACCGTCCAGACCCGCACCGAAGCACTGCAGGCTGAGCGTAACGCGCGTTCCAAATCCATCGGTCAGGCCAAGCAGCGCGGCGAAGACATCGCGCCGTTGATGGCGGACGTCGAGCGTATGGCGGGCGAATTGAGTGCCGGTAAAGTCGAGCTGGACGCGATCCAGACCGAACTGGACTCGATCCTGCTGGGCATCCCCAACCTGCCGCATGAATCCGTTCCGGTCGGCAAAGACGAAGACGACAACGTCGAAGTGCGCCGCTGGGGCACCCCGACTGCGTTCGATTTCGAAGTGAAAGACCACGTTGCCCTGGGCGAGAAGTTCGGCTGGCTGGACTTTGAAACCGCCGCCAAGCTGTCCGGCGCACGTTTCGCGCTGTTGCGTGGCCCGATCGCGCGTCTGCACCGCGCACTGGCGCAGTTCATGATCAACCTGCACGTCAACGAGCACGGCTACGAAGAGGCTTACACGCCTTATCTGGTTCAGGCTCCAGCCCTGCAAGGCACCGGTCAACTGCCGAAGTTCGAAGAAGACCTGTTCAAGATCGCGCGCGAAGGCGAAGCCGATCTGTACCTGATCCCGACGGCCGAAGTGTCGCTGACCAACATCGTTGCTGGCGAAATCGTTGACTCGAAACTGTTGCCGATCAAGTTCGTCGCCCATACCCCGTGCTTCCGCAGCGAAGCCGGCGCGTCGGGCCGCGACACTCGCGGCATGATTCGTCAGCACCAGTTCGACAAAGTTGAAATGGTCCAGATCGTAGAGCCATCGACCTCGATGGAAGCGCTGGAAGGCCTGACCGCCAACGCCGAAAAAGTCCTGCAACTGCTGGGTCTGCCTTATCGCACCCTGGCGCTGTGCACCGGCGACATGGGTTTCAGCGCGGTCAAGACGTACGACCTCGAAGTGTGGATCCCGAGCCAGGACAAGTACCGCGAAATCTCCTCGTGCTCCAACTGCGGCGACTTCCAGGCCCGTCGCATGCAAGCACGTTTCCGTAACCCGGAAACCGGCAAGCCTGAACTGGTACACACCCTCAACGGTTCCGGTCTGGCGGTGGGTCGTACCCTCGTTGCGGTGCTGGAAAACTACCAGCAGGCTGACGGCTCGATCCGTGTGCCGGACGTACTGAAGCCGTACATGGGTGGCCTTGAGGTCATCGGCTAAATGAAATATCTGCCGCTGTTTCACAACCTGCGCGGCAGTCGTGTGTTGGTCGTCGGTGGGGGGGAAATTGCCTTGCGCAAATCCCGCCTGCTGGCCGATGCCGGTGCGCTGCTGCGGGTGGTCGCACCTGAAATCGAAGCGCAACTGCGTGAACTGGTCGTCGCCTCTGGCGGCGAATGCCTGTTGCGCGGTTACGTCGAAGCGGATCTGGACGGTTGCGGGCTGATCATCGCTGCCACTGACGACGAAGCGCTGAACGCACAAGTTTCTTCCGATGCTCATCGCCGCTGTGTACCGGTCAACGTGGTCGACGCGCCTGCCTTGTGCAGCGTGATCTTCCCGGCGATTGTGGATCGCTCGCCGCTTATCGTGGCTATTTCCAGCGGCGGCGATGCGCCAGTGCTGGCGCGGTTGATTCGCGCCAAGATTGAAACCTGGATTCCGTCAACTTACGGCCAATTGGCCGGACTCGCTGCACGTTTTCGTAACCAGGTGAAAAGCCTGTTTCCGGATGTGCAGCAACGTCGTGGGTTCTGGGAAGACGTGTTTCAAGGCCCGATTGCCGATCGGCAACTGGCCGGGCAGGGCGCCGAAGCCGAACGTCTGCTGCAAGCCAAGATTGATGGCGAGGCGGCAGTCACCACCGGTGAGGTGTATTTGGTTGGCGCGGGTCCGGGTGACCCGGATCTGCTGACCTTCAAGGCCTTGCGATTGATGCAGCAGGCCGATGTGGTGCTGTACGACCGTTTGGTCGCCCCAGCGATTATCGAGCTGTGCCGTCGTGATGCCGAGCGGGTTTACGTCGGCAAGCGTCGCGCCGAACATGCTGTGCCGCAGGACCAGATCAACCAGCAACTGGTGGATCTGGCCAAGGCCGGCAAGCGCGTGGTGCGCTTGAAGGGCGGTGATCCGTTCATCTTCGGCCGCGGCGGCGAAGAGATCGAGGAATTGGCAGCTCACGGCATTCCCTTCCAGGTGGTACCGGGCATTACAGCGGCCAGTGGTTGCGCGGCGTATGCCGGGATTCCGCTGACCCATCGTGATTACGCGCAGTCAGTTCGCTTCGTTACCGGGCACTTGAAGGACGGTTCCACCGATCTGCCGTGGGCCGACCTTGTCGCGCCGGCGCAGACGCTGGTGTTCTATATGGGCCTGGTCGGGTTGCCGGTGATTTGTGAGGAGTTGATCAAGCACGGGCGTTCGGCAGATACCCCGGCAGCGCTGATTCAGCAGGGCACCACGGTCAATCAGCGGGTCTTCACCGGCACGCTGGCCGATTTGCCGCGACTGGTGGCGGAGCATGAAGTGCATGCGCCAACGCTGGTGATCGTCGGTGAAGTGGTGCAACTGCGCGAAAAGCTGGCTTGGTTCGAAGGCGCTCAGGCGCAGGTCTGAATACCGAGTCGCCCCATTCGCGAGCAGGCTCGCTCCCACAGGGGATTTGTGCACGACACAGATCCAGTGTGGGAGCGAGCCTGCTCGCGAAGAGGCCTGCAAAAACACCGCATCAATCAACCTTGTCGCCAAACCTCTTTCCCAGCCAACCGCGCCCGATCATGGGCCACGGTGAAATCCTGCTCCGGCCCCTTCGGCACGATCCCCGTCGGGTTGATGGTCTTGTGACTGCCGTAGTAATGATTTTTGATGTGCTGGAAATCCACCGTCTCGCCAATCCCCGGCCACTGATACAACTCACGCAACCAGTTCGACAGATTCGGGTAATCGGCAATCCGCCGCAGGTTGCACTTGAAGTGCCCGTGATACACCGCATCAAAACGGATGATCGTGGTGAAGAGGCGAATGTCTGCTTCAGTCAGGTATTCCCCGGTCAGATAGCGGTTGGCGCCTAATACGCGCTCAAGATGATCAAGCTCGGCAAACACCTCATCAAACGCTTCTTCATAAGCCTGTTGCGACGTGGCAAACCCGGCGCGATACACGCCGTTGTTCACCGCCGGATAAATCCGCTCATTCAACGCATCGATTTCCCCGCGCAACGGCGCCGGGTAGAAGTCCAGCTCGTTGCCAGTCAAACCATCAAACGCGCTGTTGAACATGCGGATGATCTCCGCTGACTCGTTGCTGACAATGCGTTTGAGCTTCTTGTCCCACAACACTGGCACCGTCACGCGACCGGTGTAATCGGCAGTGTCGGCGGTGTAACGCTGGTGCATGAAGTCAAAGCCATCGAGCTTGTCGCCGGTCGAGCCGTGAGCCTTGTCGAAGGTCCAGCCGTTTTCCAGCATCAGCCAGCTGACCACCGAAACGTCGATCAGGCTTTCCAGCTCTTTGAGTTTGCGCAGAATCAGGGTGCGGTGCGCCCAGGGGCAGGCAAGCGACACGTAGAGATGATAGCGCCCGGCTTCGGCGGCAAAACCGCCTTCGCCACTTGGGCCAGGTTGGCCGTCAGCGGTAACCCAGTTGCGCCGTTTTGCCTGTTCGCGCTGAAACGCGCCGTCCTTGCTGCTTTCGTACCACTTGTCCTGCCAGTGGCCATCAACGAGTAAACCCATGATCAAGACTCCACAATCCAATAAACGTTGGAGCCGAGTCTATGCCCATGAGTTCGAACGAAAAGCGCAAAGATCGGGCGCCTATGATCGATTAAATCGATTTATCCCGTGCGGCCCAGTATTGTTCGGCGGTTTCGAAAGCCTGTTCACGGGATTGACCGAGGCCGCGCAAGGCCAGGGCCATGGTCGAAATCAGGGCCATTTGCGGATAACTGTCGATCACGTCGCCACGCCACACGGCTTTCAAATGCTCAACGTCCAGCGATGCCGGTTTGACGTGGCGTTGCGCCGACAATTGCGGCCATTCCTCGTCCCAGCTTTCGCCGCCGGTGGTGCCGTAGAGGTGACTGTCGGCATCCGGGTTGATCTCGATTTCGCCGCCGTCGCCCTTGACCACAATCGCCGTGTCGCCGAGCAAGCCACTGGCATCACGGTGCACGGCCTGATAGCCGGGGTGGAAGATGCTTTGCAGGCCGCAACGTGCGCCCAGCGGGTTGAGAATCCGCGCCAGCGAATGAATCGGCGAACGCAGACCCAAGGTGTTGCGCAGGTCGATCATGTTCTGCAGCTGTGGCGCCCAGTCCAGCAACGGCATGAACGCCAGACCACCGTTATCCAGTGCTGAGCCGACCTGCTGCCAGGTGCGACACAAAGGGATGTTCAATTCGCCGAGCAATTGCTCGCTGTACAGGCGCCCGGCGGTGTGCGCGCCGCCGCCGTGCATAAAGATGCGCACGCCGTTCTGTGCCAGGCATTTAGCCGCCAGCAAATACCAAGGCAGATGGCGTTTTTTGCCCGCATAGGTCGGCCAGTCCAGATCGACATTCAGGGCTGGCGCCCGCAAGCGTTCGCGCAGGGCCTCGGTGAAACCGGCCATTTCCTCGGCGCTTTCTTCCTTGTGCCGCAGCAGCATCAGGAATGCACCTAACTGGGTGTCTTCGACCTTGTCGTCGAGCACCATGCCCATGGCTTCCCGGGCCTCTTCACGGGTCAGGTCGCGGGCGCCACGTTTACCCTTGCCGAGGATGCGCACGAATTGGGCGAACGGATGCTCGGCGGGCGTTTCGAGGGTCAGTGCTGGAAAGTCGGTCATAAGCAATTCGTCGGTTTGGGCAGGCCCGCCAGTTTCGCGGCGAGTTTGGCGGGGGTGCCTTTGAACAGTCGGTTCAGGTGCAGGCTGTTGCCTTTGTCCGGGCCAAGTTTGAGTGCGGTGTACTTGATCAATGGCCGCGTGGCCGGGGACAGCTGGAATTCGGCATAAAAACTGCGCAGCAGTTCGAGGACTTCCCAGTGTTCGGCGGTCAACTCGATTTCTTCGGCAGCAGCGAGGGCGCTGGCGACATCGTGCGACCAATCACTCAGGTCGACGAGGAAGCCGTCCTTGTCCAGTTCGATGGCGCGGGCGTCGACGGTCATGGAGTTCATAGCCAACTGTTGACCTTGTCATGGTGGATCGACAGTTCGACGAAGGCCGGGTAATCGATGGCTTCGGCCCAGTCCGGGACCTGCACGGCGCGCGCCTGAGCGTCTTCGGTCAGCACGAGTAATTTGATCTGGCGGCTTTGCAGCGCCAGGAACGGCGCGGTGCCGGGTTGCAGCGCGTAGGCTGCGTCACCGCACAGCAACACAGCATCAGCGCTGCCGAGCAAGCGCAGGCAACTGTTGAGGCGATCGTCGCCGAATGGGGAATGAGACAATACATGCAAAGTCGACATCAGAGGGTGATCACCTGGTCGTAACGGTCAATAAGCGCGGTGATTTGCTCGGCTGCGAGCGGCTGCGCCGCGTCCAGGGACAGATCGGCGAGACCGCGAGTGGCGGCGCTGTCGGCGCAATAAAACAACTCTTCGACGCCAAACATTGGCAGCGCTTGCAGATTGGCGCTGAGGTCTTTTTGTTGCAACGCCTTGGCGTTTTGCCCGGCTGCGAGTTGCAGCACGCCGTCATCCAGAAACAGCAGGCCGATCGGCAGATCGAACGCGCCGCCAGCGAGCACGATGTCCAGGGCTTCGCGGGCACCGGGGCCGGACCACGGCGATTGACGGCTGATGATCAACAGGGATTTGGCCATCTCATGCGCCTCCAAAACAGAGCAGACGGTCGGCGTCTTGCACCGCGTCATGCAACTGACCAAGGCCGGATAATTCCCACGGAGCGCTCACCGAAATAGCCTCTCGTTGATAGCGCTTGGCTTCTTCAGCATTGAGCGCGCCACGGCGTAGCGCGGCGGCGATGCACACCACGCCATCCAGTTTCTGCTCGGCGATAAAACTGCGCCATTGCTTGGGCAAGTCCAGTTCATCCTGCGGAGTGACTACCGCGTCGGAGGCGTTGTAGACGCCATCCTGATAGAAAAACAGCCGGACAATTTCATGCCCGCCGGCCAGTGCCGCCTGCGCAAACAGCAGGGCACGGCGCGAGGAGGGCGCATGGGCGGCGGAAAACAGCGCGATGGCAAACTTCATGACGGACTCGATCTGCAAAACTGCGGCCATGATAAAGCTTTATCGGTGTAGCGGCGAAACCCAAGTTGCCTGAGTGCATGAGCTTGTAGGAGCTGTCGAGTGAAACGAGGCTGCGATCTTTTGATTTTGCTTTTTAAAAACAAGATCAAAAGATCGCAGCGTGCCGCAGTTCCTACAGTATTAAGTGCGTTTTCAGCGGGGCATATAGCCCAACTGCCAGCGCCGCGGGATAGTCAGCGACAGCACGCCCAGCGTCGCCGCCAGCAAGCCGCTGACGAACAAGGCCTTGAGCCCCAGATGATGTTCCAGCACTGCACCCAGAATCGCCCCGACAAACATGCCGCTCCACGGCACCAGTTGCACCCGCCAGCCGCTGCGGCGCTCGCCGAGCATCCAGCGCCCCAGTCCTCGGCCGAATCGCGACAGTGCCCCGGTCACGTAGGTCAGCCCCACCGGCAGTCCGTTCACTTCTTCGACGGCTGCGTTAAGCATGCCCATCGCGACAATCGCCGCCAGCAGCGCTGGCAACTGCGCGTCGGCAGGCCAGGCTGCCGCTGCGCAGAGCAGAGTGGCGATGCACAGCAGCAACGGCAACGTGCGCCGGCCGCCCAGTCGTGCGATCAACACGCCCAAGGCATTGCCGACTATAAACGTGGCCACGAGGATGACCAGGCGCAACGTCAGCCCCCAGTCGCCATCACTGATCGCCACCGCCAATCGAGTGGTGTTACCGCTCATGAACGAGACGAAATCGCCGCTGGCCATGAAACCGATGGCGTCGGTCATCCCAGCCAGTACCGACAGGCTCGCGACCAGCGCCAGTCCCACGCGACCGCGCCATTTCTGCGTGTGCAGATGACCGGGGCTGGCATGCCGGGTTGAGGTCGAGGGCAGCATCGATACAAGAGTCCTTGAGTGGCGGTTACGGTTCTATGCCATACAGTTCGCAGTATTCCAGCCAGTCCATCCCGGCCATTTCCGCCACTTCACGGTGCACTTCCAGACGCTGCGCCTGATACTCCTCAGGCGAATCAGCGGTCAGTTGCAGCGTCAGTTCCCAGGCGAACAATCCAAGATGTTCTGCTTCCGCCTCAAAGGCTTCGTGCAGACGCTCTTCACGATACTGTGCCTGGGTTTCGCCTTTGGCCTGGGCCAGCAATGGATTGAGATGGTCGAGGGTTTCGCGCAAGTCAGGCCGCGCGTCGAGAAACTTTTTCAGGGCGTGTTCATGTCGCTGATCGGTAGGCGCCATGGGTTTTCCTTGTGAGGCTGATGACCTTAGGTTGCCGCAGCGGTGCGTGCGTGTCGCGCTATAAATGCAGTAAAGCAGAACGATTCCGGCTGCTGCGGTGATACAGTCCGCTTTTTTCTGAATGAGCGAATGCAATGCGAATGCTGATGGTAGCGCTGGCGGCGACGCTGCTGGCCGGTTGCGCGGGATCGGTGATGGACGATGCTCGCACTAAAACACCTTCCAGGGTTTTGACTTCGGACAAAGCCGAGAAAGTCGTTTCCCAGTGCGTGCAATTTGGCTGGCAGGACGAGGCGGTGTTCGGTGTGGATGCAGGGGCTTACCTGGAGCCACGCAAGCCGGGTGGCACCACGGTGTATACGCGCTCCGCTGAATCGTTTGTCGATGTCATCACCGAGCCCTCGGGCACGACGCTGAATTACTACGCGCAGAAGGATGATTTTGTTGCCAAGCGGCGTTTGGCGGCGTTGGCAACCTGCCTCTGAGAATGCTGTGAGACAAACGCCGCCATCGCGAGCAGGCTTACTTCTGCATTGGAGTTGTGAACGACACGAACAATGCAGGAGTGAGCCTGCTCGCGATAGGGTCGCTCCGGTCAGCCTACAAGCCGCTTCTGGAAGAAATGCCGCTTATGCCCCAGCGGATAATCGACAATCTCGCCACACTCGACGTATCCCACCTTCCGGTAAAACTCCGGCGCCTGAAACGAGAAAGTATCGAGCCAGATCCCGACGCAATCGTTCTTGCGTGCAAAGTCTTCAGCCATCTGCATCAGTTGCGATCCGATGCCCTGCCCGCGACCTTGTTCCGGCACCGCCAGCAGTTCAATGAATAACCAGCGATAAAACGTGTGGCCATACAGGCCGCCCAGGATCGCGTCGTGCTCATCGCGCACCAACAGCGCCAACGGCTCGAGCTTCGACGGCCCGGCCTTGGCAACGTTATGGGCTCGCAATGGTGCCAGAATCGCGTTGCGTTGTTCTTCGTTGGGGTTCTGCGACAGCTCGATACGCAAGTTCATGCATGACTTCCTTGTGGTCTGGGACGCCAGACTATCCTGCTCGACGGTCGCGTTCCAAGTCCCTGCGCAAAACCGGTGGAACCGCTGCGCAAATGCCGAGGTCTAGCCTTTACAGCGTCATTCCAGAACGCGGTTGATGAGGACATCCCATGAACATTTTCGAAGCCCTTCGCGAAAGCCATGACCGCCAGCGTACCTACGCCAAAAGCCTGATCAAAACCAGCGGTGACACCCCGGAACGGGTGGAGGCTTACAAATTGTTGAAAGCCGAACTGCAAGCCCACGAAACCGCCGAAGAACGCCACTTCTACATTCCGTTGATGGAGTTCGACAACGGTGTCGATCTCAGTCGCCATGCCATTTCCGAACACCACGAAATGGACGAGATGATGGAGGAACTCGACGAGACCGAGATGTCCAGCCCTGCCTGGCTGGCCACGGCGAAAAAATTGTCGGAAAAGGTTCACCATCACCTTGAGGAAGAGGAACAGAAATTCTTCCAGATGGCCGGTAAATTGCTCGACGAAAAGCAGAAAGTGCAACTCGCCGGGCAATACGAAAAAGAGTTCCAGGCGCAACTGCCGTAAATCGCTGAATGCAGGTTTTCGTAGCCTCGGCGTGTACGCCTTTGCCTACACGCCGAGTGCGACGGCTCGCAATACACTGTTCATCCATCCAGTGTTTTCGTGATTTTGTGGGGTGTGTCTTGTCTGAGTGCGACAAAAGCGCCGATGGACAAAAAAACCACCTCCGTTAGCTTGAAGGCCTCTCCTCGGAAGGGAGAGTTCTTAAATCAACGGAGTGAAAAACATGAATCAACCACAAGCACAAACCCAACTGCGACACGGTCGCGTTACCTCCCCGGCGAGCCGCGGTGCGGTCGCTATCGAGCAAGGATTGCTCGGCGCCTGGCAGGTTAACGAAATGGAGGGAGGCAAGAACTTCCCGGCACTGGTGGCCGGTCCGTTTCCTGCGCCATACCAGACCGACTCGGCCAGTGTCGCGCCGCCGGCTGATGGCTACATTCTCAGCGGTGGCAAGACCGATGCCCGCGATTGTGTGAACTTCACCAGCGAGGAAATGAGCAAAAAACTCGGCCGGCCTTTTACTTGGCCGCTGCTGAATGTCACCCCGGGGCAGGTCCTCGAAGTCAAATGGGAATACACCGCGCCGCACACCACTCGCGGCTATCGTTGGCTGATCACCAAGGATGGCTGGGACCCGAAACAACGCATCAGCCGCGCGCAACTCGAAGCGCAGCCGTTCTTCGAGGACTTCTACACCCAAGTGCCGTATTACAGCTATCCGAATGAGCTGAAAGCCAAGGTCAATCACTCGGTGAAACTGCCTGACGGCAAAAAAGGTCATCACGTCATCGTGCTGATGTGGATTGTCGCCAACACCGGCAACGCTTTCTATCAGGCCTTCGACGTCGACTTCAAATAAGGCGGCGAAGCTGAACTCATACGTTCTGAAGGATTAGAACATGTCAAAAATCGACTTCTCTTTGATGCAAAACCCGGCGAGCGATGCAGCTTCGCTGATGCCGAGCATTGCCGGCAAAAAGATCCTCATGGGCTTCTGGCATAACTGGCCGGCGGGGCCGAGTGATGGTTACCGTCAAGGGCGCTTCGCCAGCCTCTCGCTGGAAGATGTGCCCAAGGAATACAACGTGGTCGCGGTGGCGTTCATGAAGGGCAGCGGTATTCCGACCTTCAAGCCGTTCAACGTTTCCGACGCCGAGTTTCGCCGTCAGGTCGGCGTACTCAACAGTCAGGGGCGGGCGGTGCTGATTTCCCTGGGTGGCGCTGACGCACACATCGAACTGCGCGCCGGTCAGGAGCAACCGCTGGCCAATGAAATCATCCGTCTGGTGGAAACCTACGGCTTCGATGGGCTGGACATCGATCTTGAACAGAGCGCGATTGATTTCGCTGCCAACAAGACTGTGCTGCCGGCCGCACTGAAACTGGTCAAGGATCACTACGCAGGCCAGGGCAAGCATTTCATCATCAGCATGGCCCCGGAGTTTCCGTACCTGACCAGCACCGGCAAATACGTCGGTTACCTGCAAGCACTGGAGGGCTACTACGACTTCATTGCCCCGCAGTTTTATAACCAAGGCGGCGATGGTGTCTGGGTACCGGAAGCCAACAATGGCGCAGGTGCGTGGATCGCGCAGAACAACGATGCGCTGAAGGAGGATTTCCTCTACTACCTGACCGAAAGTCTGGTGACCGGGACGCGGGGGTTCACAAAGATCCCATCGGACAAGTTTGTCATCGGTCTGCCAGCCAACGTCGACGCGGCTGCTACCGGTTATGTCATCGACAAGACCGTGGTGGGTAACGTGCTCAAGCGTCTGGCGATCAAGGGGCTACCGATCAAGGGTCTGATGACCTGGTCGGTGAATTGGGACAACGGCACTAACAAGGATCATGTGCCGTACAGCTGGGAGTTCAGCCGGCGGTATGGCCCGCTGATTCACGGAACCCTCGCCGGTTAGCTGTAAATAAAGAAGCCCGGTAGCGCTGCCGGGCTTTTTTTGTGGGCGCGATTGTTCGACCATGGCTGCTTATTGATGAGAAAAAGGACTGAACGTCATGCCCAATACCGCCGAGCGGGTCAACATCGTCGACACTCAGGTGTTGTCCCACGACTGGTATCTGTTGAAGAAAATCACCTTCGACTATCACCGCAATAACGGCGAGTGGCAGCGCCAGACTCGCGAGGTCTACGACCGCGGTAATGGCGCGGCGATACTGTTGTTCAACCGTGAGAAGCGCAGCGTGGTGCTGACCCGGCAGTTCCGCTTGCCGGTGTTCGTCAACGGTCATGACGGATTGCTGATCGAAGTGGCGGCGGGCTTGCTTGAAGGTGAAGCGCCGGAGCAACGCATTCGTGCGGAAGCCGAGGAAGAAACCGGCTACCGCGTCAGCGATGTAAAGAAGGTGTTCGAGGCGTACATGAGTCCGGGCTCGGTGACCGAAAAATTGCATTTCTTCATTGCTGAATACGACACGTCATCGAAGGTCAGTGACGGTGGTGGTCTGGAAGAAGAGACCGAAGAGCTGGAAGTGCTGGAATGGTCTTTCGATGATGCGCTGGCAGCGTTCCATCGCGGCGAGATCTGCGATGCCAAGACCATCATGCTCTTGCAGTATGCGGCGATGAATAACCTGTTTACCTGATCAATCAAAAGATCGCAGCCTTCGGCAGCTCCTACAGGAAAACGCATTCCAGGGCAGGAACTGCCGAAGGCTGCGATCTCTTGATCTGTTTTAACTGACTAAAACAAATCCCCGGTTTACCGACCTGTGCCCAGTCACCACCCTCCAGCCTCAACAACCGTTCCTTCGCCGCAAGCCCCCCGGCAAATCCGGTCAGTTTTCCCGAAGCACCAATAACCCGGTGGCACGGTGCAATGATGGAAATCGGATTTCGCCCATTTGCCGCACCGACCGCCCGCACCGCGGAAGGGTTGCCAATCTGCTCGGCAATCTGGCTATATGTGCGCGTTTCGCCAAACGGGATGGTCAGCAGCGCTGCCCAGACCTGTTTTTGAAAATCGGTACCAACAAAATCCAGCTCCAGATCGAAGTGATCCCGCGTACCGGCGAAATACTCCTCAAGCTGCCGAGCGGTTTTGAGCAGAATCGGATTGTCCCGCGCTTCGCTCATCGAGCCGAGACGCACCCGACTCGGTTTGTCGTTTTCCCAGAGGATGGCTGCCAGTCTTGAACCGTTCGCGACCAGCTTCAGTTCGCCGACCGGCGAGGGCAGGGTGATGAACGTGTAAGGCATGACAGCAGGCTCCGGATCAGCACGACAACAGCGCTCAGCATACTGCCTGATCGGGGAGGCGCAAACCGCAAAGCCGACCATACTGCTTGTTGCTCTTGAAGCGCTCCCCTCTGTTTTGCACAGACCCTAAAACAAAAAAAGAGATCGACTCATGAAGTACGAACCTTTGGCCAAATCGCTGATAGCGACCTCATTGGCACTCAGCTGTCTCATGGCTCACGCTGCTTCGGTAGCGCCGGTTGCTGCAGAAAACGGCATGGTGGTCACCGCGCAACATCTGGCCACTCATGTCGGCGTCGATGTATTGAAAAACGGCGGCAATGCTGTGGATGCGGCGGTCGCCGTGGGTTATGCGCTGGCGGTGGTTTATCCCGCGGCCGGTAACCTCGGCGGTGGCGGTTTCATGACCATTCAACTGGCGGACGGGCGCAAGACCTTCCTCGATTTCCGCGAAAAAGCCCCGTTGGCGGCGACGGCCAACATGTACCTCGACAAAGAAGGCAATGTCATTCCCGACCTCAGCACACGCGGGCACCTGGCCGTCGGCGTGCCAGGCACTGTCTCTGGTATGGAGCTGGCGCTGAGCAAGTACGGTACCAAACCGCGCAAGGACATGATCGCCCCGGCGATCAAACTGGCTGAGGACGGCTTCGAACTGGAGCAGGGTGACGTCGAGTTGCTTGAGTACGCCACCGATGTGTTCAAGAAGGACATGCGCGATTCCGGCTCGATCTTCCTGCATAACGGCGAGCCGATGCAGGTTGGGCAGAAACTGGTGCAGAAGGATCTCGGCAAGACCCTGCGCAGCATTTCCGAAAAAGGTGCTGACGGTTTCTATAAAGGCTGGGTGGCCGACGCCATCGTCACCTCCAGTCAGGCCAACAAGGGCATCATTACCCAGGCCGACCTCGACAAGTACAAGACTCGCGAACTGGCTCCGGTGGAGTGCGACTACCGCGGTTATCACGTGGTCTCGGCACCACCACCAAGCTCTGGCGGGGTGGTCATCTGCCAGATCATGAACATTCTCGAAGGCTATCCGATGAAGGATCTGGGCTTCCATTCGGCCCAGGGCATGCATTACCAGATCGAAGCAATGCGCCACGCTTACGTCGATCGCAACAGCTACCTTGGTGATCCGGATTTCGTCAAAAATCCGCTTGAGCACCTGCTCGACAAAAACTACGCGACCAAATTACGCAACGCGATCCAGCCGCAGAAGGCTGGCGTATCGGCGGAACTGAAACCCGGCGTCGCACCCCATGAAGGCAGCAACACCACGCACTATTCGATCGTCGACAAGTGGGGCAATGCGGTCTCAGTCACCTACACCCTCAACGACTGGTTCGGCGCGGGCGTGATGGCGAGCAAGACCGGGGTGATCCTCAATGACGAAATGGATGACTTCACCTCCAAGGTCGGCGTGCCAAACATGTACGGTCTGGTGCAGGGGGAAGCCAACGCCATCGCCCCAGGCAAGGCGCCGTTGTCGTCGATGAGCCCGACCATTGTCACCAAGGACGGCAAAGTGGTCATGGTGGTGGGTACGCCGGGCGGTAGCCGGATCATCACCGCGACCTTGCTGACCATGCTCAACGTCATCGACTACGGCATGGGCTTGCAGGAAGCAGTCGACGCGCCGCGATTCCACCAGCAATGGATGCCGGAGGAAACCAACCTCGAAGACTTCGCCGCGAGTCCCGATACCCGGAAGATTCTGGAGAGTTGGGGCCACAAGTTTGCCGGCCCGCAAGATGCCAACCACATCGCTGCGATTCTGGTCGGTGCACCGTCGCTGGGCGGTAAACCGGTAGGGAAAAACCGCTTCTACGGCGCCAACGACCCACGGCGCAATACCGGGTTGTCACTGGGCTATTGAGGGAGTTAAAACGGGGCGGGCTCGCGTCCGCCCCTTTCTTTGAAGGCTCAACACCGCATTACTGACGATGCCGGCAGTGCCGGCGCTTTCGCGAGCAAGCTTTGCTCCTACCGTTGCTCGCCGTGACCACAACTCCCCAAACATCCCCAAAACCTGTAGGAGCTGAGCTTGCTCGCGAAAGCGCCGGTTCAGACGATGCAGATGTTGCCTGTGCCGAAGTCTTCGCGAGCAAGCTTTGCTCCTACCGTTGCTCGGCATGACCACAACTCCCCAAACATCCCCCAAACCCGTAGGAGCTGAGCTTGCTCGCGAAAGCGCCGGTTCAGACGATGCTGATGTTGCCTGTGCCGAAGTCTTCGCGAGCAAGCTTTGCTCCTACCGTTGCTCGGCGTGACCACAACCCTCCAAACACCCCCCAAACCCGTAGGAGCGGAGCTTGCTCGCGAAAGCGCCGGTTCAGACGATGCAGATGTTGCCTGTGCCGAAGTCTTCGCGAGCAAGCTTTGCTCCTACCGTTGCTCGGCATGACCACAACTCCCCAAACATCCCCAAAATCTGTAGGAGCTGAGCTTGCTCGCGAAAGCGCCGGTTCGGGCAACGAGGATCACTGGCATAATGCGCGCCGTCTGAAGAATGGAATCTATCGATGTTCGCCTTGACCCTCCGTCATGCCCTGGCGCTGACGGCCCTCGTGTTTACCTCTGTCGTCCACGCCAGCAGTTTCGATTGCGCCAGCGCTGGCAGCAAATCTGAAAAAGCCATTTGTGCCGATGCGGATCTTTCGCGACTCGACGAGCAGCTCGCAGAGCGTTGGCGCGCGACGCTGGCCGGCGTCCCCGATCCCAAGGCGCTCAAGACCGATCAACGCCAATGGCTGAAAAATCGCAACGGCTGTGTCGATCTGACGGCCTGCTTGCGCCGTCAATATTTGATGCGTCTGGCCGAACTTGAGCACGCCACTCAACCCTTCAACTGGGACGCGACCTGGCAACTGATTCCGCCCGGCACCTCAACGTCGGCGACCGCGACTACCCAGCGCCGCGACGCCACGCACATCATCGTCAGCATAGAGGCGGCTGAGGGCGGCAACTCCGGCGATCTTGAGGGCGTCGCCACGCTCAAGGACGGCAAAGCGATCTACTCAGAGGACGAATGCACCCTGTTGCTCACGCCGATCAATGGTGTATTGGATATCTCGCAAACGGACGCTGGCGGTTATTGCAGCGCCGGCATGGGCGTGTATTACACCGGCCGCTTTATCGCCTCGGAGCAGCGGCTGAGCCTGGATTACGACATGCTCAGCCTGGGCCTGGCGCGAACGCCCGCCGACAACCAGGCCTTGCACGCGCTACTTGAAAACGACTACCAAAGGGCGGTGGAAATGTCGGGTTCGTTGATGACCGCTGAACCGTCATCCGACGTCCCGGACAGTCAGGTCACCGAGATGTGGATGCGCGGTCTGGGCGGGACCGGCGTGGTCATGCGTGCCGGCGGCGCGCGCTTCTGGGTACTGCTGGTGACATACGATGGCGGCAAATCGCGCCTGCGCTATTACACCAATGAACCGAAGTGGAAAAACCGCCTGCCTCAAGCCTTGCAAGTCTGGAGCGAACGCATGAAAACCAATCTCGATCGGCCCATCGAATTCATGCCCTGACCCCGCCCCTTGCTACGACACAATCCCTGTGGCGAGGGGATTCATCCCCGATGGGCTGCACAGCAGCCCGCAAATCCCCTCAAGCAACTCCAACCCTCAAGTCGCAAACAAAACCCCACGAATCTCCCCAACCCGGGGCGCTACCACCACGCCCTCCAGCACCATCCGCGTAATCGTCTCTGCAGCCGTCTGATAATCCTCATCCTGCGGCTCGGCACGCCCGGTGATGCAGCCCATTTGCCAGCCAATATTGGTGTACGTACGCGTCGCCGACCAAATGAACAGCATCAAGTGTTCGGGATCTACCGGCGCCAGCAAACCGCGCTCGATCCAACTGCGCAAACAGTCGACATTGCGCCGCGCTTCCGCGTGCAACAGGTCGCGACACTCGTCTGGCAACTGTCGACCGCCGAGCAACAACTCGCCGCTGAACACCTTGGCAATCGCCGGATGCTCACGGGCGATGCGGATGCGCGCCGCGACGTAGGCGCGCAGACCAATCAACGGGTCGTCACTCTCGCGCAGCACCGCCGAAGCCTCCAGCAGCGGCTCGACAAAACCCAGCAGCACTTTGCCGTACAGGTTTTCCTTGGTCTGGAAGTAGTAATACAGATTCGCCTTGGGCACCCCGGCGCGGGCCGCGATGTCGCGGGTCTGGGTGGCGTCGAAGCCGTTCGCCGCGAATTCTTCGCTGGCGGCGGCGAGGATCAACTGCTCGTTGCGGACTCGTATGGCGCTCATGGAAACACGGAATGGATGGACGGCATGGAAAGGTTCTGGCGATTTCGGTTTCGCAATATACAAAACTATATAGCGGTGAGGCCAGCGTACTCGACGGACAGCGCTATGATGTTTCGATCATTTATAAGAAACGGAGCGGGAATATGAACATTCAGGCACTGCGAGCGGATGCGACACACCTGGACGCAGTCGCCCAACTGTTCGACGCCTATCGAGGTTTTTACCTGCAACCCTCAAACATCGAACAATCGCGCACTTTCATCGCCGAGCGCATGGCGGGCAACGAGTCGGCGATTTTTCTCGCGCTGGACGAGCAGGGAGAGGCGCTGGGTTTTGTGCAGTTGTACCCGACGTTTTCCTCCATCGACGCCCACCGCACCTGGCTGCTCAGCGACCTGTTCACCGCGCCGACTGCCCGTGGTCGCGGCGTTGGTCGGTTGTTGATGAATACCGCTCGCGAATTTGCCCTGGGGACCGGCGCCAAAGGCCTGATGCTGGAAACCGCCACCGACAACGTCACCGCACAGGGTTTGTACGTGTCGCTGGGGTATGTGCGCGACACGGGTTATTACACTTACCTGCTCGATTTGCGTCAGGGCTGAGCAAATATTTTTGCCGATTTCACCCATTCGGTCTTTCCCAAGACGTTCGCTCTCTCTAGAATCCGCCCGGCTTCTGAAGTAGAGGCTCATTGCCATCATTTGGCTGTGTTCATATAGGGACGGACATCATGCAATTCGGGAAAATCCTAGCGTTGGGCCTGGTACTGACGCTGGGCGGTTGCGCCAGTTTCACCAAAGACGAAGTCGCGCCGGTGACTCTGCCGTCGATGGCCAACTACGCCAACAAGCCAAATGTTTACGTCGATTTCGACTTCTACGTCGGTGAGCCTAAAAGTGCTTCTGCGGTAGAAGTGCCGCAAGGGCGCGACCAACTCAAGCCACAATTGCAGAAAATTCTCACTGACTCCGGTCTGTTCGGCCGTGTCACGCTCGACGAATTCCAGAAGCAGCCTGGCGATTACAACCTGCGCTTGAAGGTGTACAACCATCCGCCGAACGCCGGCTCGATGGCGCTGGCGTTTATCAGTGGTTTCAGCATGATGGTGATTCCGGCTTACGGCACCGATCAGTACACCATGAGCCTGGAAGCCGTGGACGGACAAGGCCAGGCGCTGACGACCGCGAGCAATCACGATGCGATTGGCACCTGGTTCGGTATCTGGTTCATCCCGCTGATGGCCAACACGCCTAAAGAGGCTATGAGTGATACGTTCACCCGTCAGGTCAACGCGCTGCTCAAGCAAGTGGTCGAGAGCAACAGCCTGAAATACTCGGCACTCGAAACCCGCACCCCGCGGGCCTGAAGCAAAAAAAGAGCCGCGATTGCGGCTCTTTTTTTGTCGGTTACTTCAACGCCTGAATGAACTGCGGATCGCTGTACAGTTCTTTGAGCAGATCACGCAACATCGGGTTGTAAGCGTTGACCGCATTCGGGATCGCGATAAACCCGAAGAAGCTGCTGCTCCATTGACTGCTGACATCCTTGGTTGCGTCGTACACGACATCATTGCCGTTGAGCAGCGTGAAACGTGCGGCAAGTTCACCGTTGCCAGTGCCCATGCCTGCGGTCATTTCGTTCTTCACCACCAGCACTTTCAAATGACGCTGAGCTTGCGGGTCAAGCAGACCGGCCTTGCGCAGTTCTTCACTGATCGCATCCTGAATGTGTGCCGGAATGCTGCCGGATGGCGAGCGAATCGGGTTGGCGCGCACTGTCAGCGAACCTTCACCGGATTGAGCGGTGACCTGCGGATTGCTGATCGCATGAAGCGGCGGGGTTTGCTTGAGCTTCTGGACGTTCTCGTAATTCGGCTCGTAGCGCAGCATGGTCATGCCACACCCTTGCAGCAACAGCGCCAACATCGGGATCAACAACAGCGACTTCTTCACGGCAGTTCCTTGCGTGGATAGGTAGGGAGGCGAATTATGGGCAGAGTGCCATCATCGAGCAACCTTGTTTATCTGAGCCATCAGCAAGTTCTCGATCTGCGCCAATTCCCAGGTACTGAGCAAACTCACCGGATCAGTGCCATAACGCTGCCATGTCTCCAGCGCGCCTTCCTGCCCGTCGCAGTGGCGGGCGTATTCACAGTGATGCAAACGCCCATCGGTAAAATCCAGCAGCAGGCGCCAACCCTCGATATCGACCGTGACCAGTCCGGCCTCGGTCGGCGCTTCGCACACTTTGCAGGCAAGTACGCCCAACGCAGCGTCGCGCAAGCGCTGGCAAACTTCGCGGGCAGTCAGAAATTCAGACATGTTGAACTCGGCGAATACAGAAACGCGCCAGCATAAAGCCCGCGTCGCCAGGTGTCAGCGACACTGGCCCGATCCGGGACAATTCCGTAACATCCGCAACCCTCTTTTCTTCCGAACACCGGCGGCCATGCTCGTTGGCCGCTCAATCAGGTAAGCCATGAAACCGATCCGTCTGCGCGCCGATGTCCTGGCCGGACTCACCACCTCGTTTGCCTTGTTGCCCGAATGCATTGCGTTTGCGCTGGTGGCGCACCTCAATCCTTTGATGGGGCTTTACGGCGCCTTCATCATTTGTACGTTGACGGCTTTGTTCGGCGGGCGGCCGGGAATGGTCTCCGGCGCAGCGGGCTCGATGGCGGTCGTCATTGTTGCGCTGGTGGTGCAACACGGCGTGCAATATCTGCTGGCGACGGTGCTGCTTGGCGGCCTGATCATGCTGGCGTTCGGGCTGTTACGTCTGGGCAAACTGGTGCGCATGGTGCCGCACCCGGTGATGCTCGGTTTCGTCAACGGCCTGGCGATCATTATTGCGCTGGCACAACTGGAGCATTTCAAAAGCGGCGAAGCATGGCTCAGCGGCACGCCGTTGTACCTGATGGCCGGGCTGGTGGCGCTGACCATGGCCATCGTCTACATGCTGCCGCGCCTGACCAAAGCGGTGCCGCCCGCGCTGGTCGCCATTCTCGGCGTTGGCCTGCTGGTCTACCTGTTTGGCCTGCCGACCCGCACCCTCGGCGACATGGCGCACATTGCCGGTGGCCTGCCGAGCTTCGCGTTGCCGGACATCCCATGGGATTTTGAAACCCTGCGAATCATCGCCCCCTACGCGATTCTGATGGCGCTGGTCGGCCTGCTGGAAACCCTGCTGACCCTTAACCTTACCGATGAAATCACCGAAAGCCGTGGCTTCCCGGATCGCGAGTGTGTGGCACTGGGCGCGGCGAACATGGTTTCGGGCGTGTTCGGCGGCATGGGCGGTTGCGCGATGATCGGCCAGACCGTGATCAACCTCAGCTCCGGGGGGCGCGGGCGCTTGTCCGGTGTGGTGGCGGGGGTGTTGATCCTGTTGTTCATTCTGTTTCTGTCGCCGCTGATCGAGCGCATTCCGCTGGCGGCGCTGGTCGGCGTGATGTTCGTGGTGTCGCAGCAAACCTTCGCCTGGGCGTCGTTGCGGGTGGTGAACAAAGTGCCGCTCAACGATGTGCTGGTGATCATCGCGGTGACCACCATCACCGTATTCACCGATCTGGCCACGGCGGTGCTGTGCGGCATCATCATTGCTGCGCTGAATTTTGCCTGGCAACAAGCCCGCGAGTTGTATGCCGATGAGCATCTGGAAGCTGACGGCAGCAAGCTCTATCGCCTGCACGGCACGCTGTTTTTCGCCTCGACGACGCCGTTCCTCAACCAGTTCGACCCAGCCAATGACCCGCAAAAGGTAACGCTCGATTGCCGGCACTTGAGCTTTGTCGATTACTCGGCGATTGCCGCGCTGAAAACCCTGCGCGAGCGTTACGCGAAGGCTGGCAAGCATTTGCAGGTGTTTCATCTGTCGGAACGGTGCAAGAAACTGCTCAAGCGTGCCGGCGTCGCGCACGACTGAGCGGCGCTCAGTCCTTGCGCCAGGTCTTGCCGAGAATGCGCGAGACCTGATCGGCGGAGTAGGGTTTGGCAAGAAACTCGAAACCTTCATAACCGCTGCGCGCCAGTTCCTCGCTGTAACCGGAGGTCAGAATTATCGGCAGGTCGGGGCGCCGCCGCCGTAACTCTTTGGCCAGTGCGACGCCACTGATACCCGGCATGACCACGTCGGAAAACACCGCGTCGAACGCCATTGCGTCGGCGCCGGCCAGTTGCAGAGCTTGTTCAGCGTTGCTGGCCCAGGCGGTTTCAAAACCAAGGTCCTGCAGGATCTGATTGGCGAAGCGGCCGACCTCCAGATTGTCTTCAACCACCAGTATCCGATGCCTGTTGCGCTCCGCGGGTGCCGGGTCGCCTGCGTCCACGGGGGGTGCGGCGGTACTGTCAGCGGCCGTGACTTGTGGCAGGTATAGGGTGAACACCGTGCCTTCGCCGATCACGCTGGCGACATCGACGTTGCCGCCGGACTGCTTGGCGAAACCGAACACCTGCGACAGCCCGAGCCCCGTGCCTTTGCCGACTTCCTTGGTGGTGAAGAACGGTTCGAAAATGTGCTCAAGGGTTCTTGTGTCGATGCCCGAGCCGTTGTCCGTTAGCGTGATCGCCACAAAAAGGCTGTGCGAACCGGCATGCCCACGAATCGCTGGCAGCGGCTTGCCGCCCTCCAGGCACAACTTCAGCGAGCCCTGGCCCTCCATCGCATCTCGGGCATTCAGAGCGATATTGATCAGTGCCGTTTCGAACTGGCTCAGGTCAACATGGATGTAGCAGGGCTGTTCAGGCTGTTCGACGCTGATATGAATCTGCGCGCCGGTGACGGATTCGAGCATTTCACCGATGTTTGCCAGGCGTTCACCGGCATTGACCACTTGCGGATTCAGCGGCTGACGCCTTGCGAAGGCGAGCAATTGGCTGGTCAGCTTGGCCGCGCGTTCGACAGTGTCGGACACCGCACGCATGTAGCGTTGGCGGCGTTCTGGTGCGAGGTCGGGCTGGCGCAGAAAATCCACCGATGAGCGAATGATCGTCAGCAGGTTGTTGAAATCGTGCGCGACACCGCCGGTCAATTGGCCGATGGCTTCGAGTTTTTGTGATTGCCGCAGCGCGGATTCAGCCGCAGCCAGACGCACGCTGCGTTCTTCGACGCGTTGTTCCAGCGTCGCATTCAACTCCGCCAGTGCCGTCAGGCCTGCACGCACGTCGGCATCGGCGCGCACGCGCTCGATGTGCGCCCAGCAACGCTCGGTGACTTCACTCAAGAGTGTCTGTTCGAAGGGCGACCAGGCGCGCGGTGCGTTGTCGTGGATAGCCATCAGCGCGGTCAGTCGCCCCTGTTTGATCAGCGGCATACAGATGGTTGCGCTGATACCAATGGCCTGGAACGTGGCGGACGCTTCAGGTGGCAGTTCGGTGCGGTTGTCGTGGATGATCAGCGGTTCACCGGCGCGCAACAGCATCACGGCTTTGTCGCCGAAATCGCGCAAGTGGTAATGGCCGACAATGCTCGGCGAGCCCGGCGCCGCCCAATCGCCGCGAATGGTAAAACCATCCTCATCGGCGTCCATGTCGGCATAGGCGCAGTTGGACAGTTGCAAGTGCTCGACCATCAGTCGCGTGCTGGCCGCCAGAATGGCTTGCGCATCGGTGGCGTTGGCCACGGTATTGCCAATCGCCTCCAGCACCGCCAGTCGCTGGTTGAGAAATACGGTCTGGGTTGTTTCAGTGACAGTGTCGAGCAGGCCTACGACATTGCCCAGCGGGTCGCGGATCGGGCTGTAGCAGAAGGTGAAGTACGCCTGTTCCCGGCCGCTTCCACGTTCGACTTGCAACGGAAAGTTTTCGATGTAAGTGGCCTTGCCTGCGAAGGCGGCATCGGCAATCGCGCTGATTTCGGTCCAGGCTTCCTCCCAGACTTCACTGAAGGGACGGCCCAGCGCTTGCGGTTTGTCGCCAAGAATGGGCACGAAGGCGTCGTTGAACAACGTCACCAGTTCCGCGCCCCAGACGATGGCCTGCGGAAAATGCGAGCCGAGACTCAGAGAGACTGTTGTCTTGAGCACGTCGGGCCAGTTTTCCAATGGGCCGAGGGGCGTTTTCGCCCAGTCGTGCCGCCGAATCAGATCGGCCATCTTGCCTTCGTTTTGCAACCAGTCTGTCATGCGGGAGTGTCTTTCCTGACGTCAGCTTCTAATGAAAGACCCTTGCCGCTGCTGTTTTTTTCCAGCACGCCAGATGCTTCGTTGCGAAGCAGATTTTCGGGCCTTTGGGCATCATGACACGATGGCGCAGACAAAACGATTTGTGGCGAAGACCGCCAACTTTACCGGTGCCACGGTTGCTCCGCTGTTTTACCGCAATACCGGGCTCGGTTTTCACGCGTGGAAGGCTGACGCCTGAAGGTTATTTGGCGAACTTTTTCGCCCCGGCCACACACAGAATTACGCCAAGTGTCACCGCCAGCATGCCGAGGCTGACGTGCTCGTGCAGCAGCGTCGCCGCCAGCGCCAGGCCGAAAAACGGTTGCAGCAGTTGCAACTGCCCGACCGCAGCGATCCCGCCCTGCGCCAGTCCGCGATACCAGAAAACAAAGCCAATGAGCATGCTGAACAGCGAGACATAGGCCAGACACAACCACGCCGACAGGCTGATGTGGCTGAACGAGGCGGGCGCCAGCCACAGACTCAACAGGGCCATCAGCGGCAGCGACATCACCAGCGCCCAACAGATCACCTGCCAGCCACCGAGGGTTCGCGACAGTTTGGCGCCTTCGGCGTAACCGAGGCCGCAGGCGACAATGGCCGCGAGCATCAGCAGATCGCCGGTCGGCGAAGCGCTCAGGCCTTGCGACAGCGCAAAGCCCACGACCAGAGCACTGCCCAGAATCGAGAAAATCCAGAACACCGGGCGCGGCCGCTCACCACCGCGCAGCACGCCGAAAATCGCCGTCGCCAGCGGTAGCAATCCGACAAACACAATCGAATGCGCCGACGTCACGTGCTGCAATGCCAGGGCGGTCAACAACGGAAAACCGAACACCACGCCCATCGCCACAATGAACAGCGACAGCCATTGATGTCGCGCCGGGCGACGCTCGCGAAACAACCCCAACAAGGCTAACGCCACCACCCCGGCAATAGCTGCACGCACCACTGTCAGAAACACCGGATCGAATTCCAGCACCGCCACTCGCGTGGCTGGCAATGAGCCGCTGAAGATCAATACGCCGATAAAACCGTTGATCCAGCCGCTGGTTTTTTCCAGGGCCGGTTGGGCCAGGTTTGAGGTTCGTTCCATACGAGTTCGCGCTCAGAGGTGGGTTGCGTTGCAGTCATCCTAGGGATGAGAATCAGGACAATCAAAGAATTGTCATGGATACATCGCCCTATGCCGCGCGCTCGCTACAAGACGCTTGTCGACACCTACGCGGCGGACATTCGCGCCGGTCGATTGCCGCCGGGTACGCGGCTGCCCACCCACCGGCAATTGGCGTCAGCGCATGGACTGGCGCTGGTCACCGCCTCGCGGGTTTACGCCGAATTGGAGGCGATGGGGCTGGTCAGCGGCGAAACCGGGCGCGGCACGTTTGTGCGCGAAACCTCGTTGTCGCCGGGGCAGGGCATTGATCAGAAAGACGTCGCGGTCGGCATGATCGACCTCAATTTCAATTATCCGTCGTTGCCCGGTCAGGCCGAGTTGCTGCGCACGGCGTTAAGGCAATTGGCGCTGTCCGGCGACCTCGAAGCGTTGCTGCGCTATCAACCGCATGCAGGCCGCGCGCACGAACGCGCCTCGGTCGTGCGGCACCTGCTGAGCCGTGGGGTGAATGTCGATGCCGAGCAAGTGCTGATCGTCAATGGCGCCCAGCAAGGCTTGGCGGTGGCGCTGATGGCAATACTCAAGCCCGGTGATGTGATTGCGGCGGACGCGCTGACCTATTCCGGGTTCAAGGTGCTGGCCGAGGCGCTGCATGTGGAGATCGTGCCGATCCCGGTCAGCGCTCAGGGGCCGGATCTGCTGGCGTTGGACAAACTGTGTCGGCATCGCTCGGTACGCGCCGTGTACAGCATGCCGACGCTGCACAATCCGCTGGGCTGGGTCATGCCGATCGAGCAGCGCGAGCAATTGGTGGCGATTGCCCGGCGGCATGAACTGACGATCATCGAAGACGCGGCCTACGCGTTTCTGGTAGAAAACCCGCCGCCTGCGCTGGTCGAACTGGCGCCGGAGCGTACTGTTTACGTCTCGGGACTTTCCAAGAATATTGCCACCGGCCTGCGCGTGGGCTTCATTGCCGCGCCGCTACCAACGGTGCCGGCGCTGGAGCGGATCATTCGCGCCACTACCTGGAACACGCCCGGTGTGATGACCGCGATAGTGTGCGCGTGGCTCGATGACGGCACGGTCATCGAGCTTGAAGAGCAAAAACGCAACGATGCCAAGGCGCGTCAGGCATTGGCAGTCGAGTTGCTCCAGGGGCTGACCTGCATCGGTCATCCATCCTCGTACTTTGTGTGGCTGCCGCTGCCGGAAGACGTGCGCGCCGATCAGATCGTCGTCGAGTTGATGCATGAACAGATTTCGGTCACCACGGCTGAGCCGTTTTCGGTGTCGACGCACGTGCCCCACGCGATTCGTCTGGCGCTGGGCTCGGTGGACATGGCGCTGTTGCGCCAGGCATTGATCACCGTCAGGAAGATCATCGCTGCCTATCTGTAAAACCATCTCGGTAAAAACCCTGTGGCGAGGCAGCTCGCTTAAGCTGGACTGCGCAACTGGCCCAACATTCGGGATCGCCTCGCAATCCAGCGGGAGCGGGCTCCCTCGCCACAAAATGTTAGCCTTGCCTCAATTGCATTACACCGTCCTGGATCGTCCGATGAAAAACACCGCGTCACTGTCTTTTGCCCTGATCTTCACCGCTGCTTTTTTCAGCGCAGGCGTCCACGCAGCAGGCGACCCGGAGGCCGGCGCGAAAATCTTTCCGCGCTTGTGTGGCGGCTGCCATCAGGTCGGCGAATCAGCTCGCCCGGGGTTCGGCCCGCAACTCAACGGCATCTTCGGCCGACCCGCCGGGACCTCGGCCAACTACGTGTATTCCGATGCGATGAAAAACTCCGGCGTGACCTGGGATCGCGACACACTGACGGCGTATCTCAAAGATCCCAAAGGCGTCGTACCGGGCACGCGGATGATTTTCGGGGGGCTGAGTGACGAAGAAAAACTCGACAACCTGCTGGCCTATCTGCAGGCCTTCAAGTAATCCGTGCAGGAGCTGCTGCGGGCTGCGATCTTTTGCTCTTGCTTGTAGAAAGCAAGAGCAAAAGATCGCAGCCTGCGGCAGCTCCTACATGGGAGTGTTCATGGCGTGTTTTGGTGCAGGTGCCTCGGGTTTGTTGTCTGGTCGGCAAACCATGCCATGACCACGGCGCAGGCGGGGTGCGATGCTGCCGCCGGTTGCAGGCTCAGTGAATAAATCCCTCCCGTGCGCAATGGTTCGCCGAACGGCACCACCAACACCCCTCGCTCGATCGACTCCGCCGCCAGTGTCATGTCCGTCACCGCCACGCCTAATCCTCGTGCGGCCGCATCCAGAGCCAGCTCATCAAGGTTGAACGGGATGTGCCGGTAATCTTCCAGCGGTTTTCCATCGTTTGCCGCCAGCCATTCGATCCACGCCTGGCGATCGGCCGAGCGGTGCAGCAAGGCAAAACGCTGCAACTCGTCGATCGAGCGCGGTGCGTGCGCGAGGGTGGGTGAACACACCGGCACCAGCGCTTCTTCAAATAGCGTCAGGCAGTCTGCATCGCTGCTCGGTTGCGGCAGATAAAGAATGTAGGCATCACTGTCACTCGCCGGCTCAACCACTTCAGTGGCGACGGTTTCAATGGCCAGGGACACCTCAGGATGGCGCAGATAAAAATCGCTGAGTTTGGGCAGCAGCCAGCGCACCGCCAGCGACACGTGCATGCGGATGCGGAAGGGGCGCTTCTGTGGGGCGAGGCGTTCTTCGAGGGTTTGCAGTTGTTCGAGGATGCTGCGCGCGCTGGCCAAAACCTGCTCTCCCTCCGGAGTCAGTCGCAAGCTGCGGCTGGTGCGGATGAACAGCGCCACATTGAAGTGGCTCTCCAGTTGCTGGATCTGTCGGCTTACCGCGCTTTGGGTCAGACACAGTTTTTGCGCAGCCGTGGTGAAGCTGCCGCAGCGGGCAACTTCGACCAGCGTTTGCAGAGCTTGCAGGGAAGGAAGGTGACGAATTTTATCCATGCGGTTTCAGAATGGCTCGATGATTTTATAGCGTTGGTCGGTGAGGCGAAGACCTAATAGATTCTAGCTCTGGCGACGATCTTCTCAAGTTGCGCATGCGATTCACGCATGCTCGACGGGCAGAAGCAAGCCGCAGAACGAGAGTCGATGAGGTGATGCATGGAAAATGTATGTGGCTGGATCGCGCAGGCCGGCAGTTCGCCGGAACGCGGTCGCCTGAGTGGTGCGCAAAAAGCCGACTGGCTGGTGATCGGTGGCGGGATTACCGGGCTCAGCGCTGCGCATACGCTCGCCGAAATGCACCCGCAGGCACGTATTGTCGTGGTCGATCGGCAGCGGGCGGCGCAAGGCGCTTCGGCGCGTAACTCGGGGTTCGTCGTGGCCCATGAACATCCGGCGTCGAGCGAGTTGCTCGGCGCTTCAGGTTTTGCCGGGTTTGAAACCGATACGATGATTTCCCGCGCTGCCAGTGAAGAAGTGCGTCAACGCATCGCTCGCCATGGTATCGACTGCGAGTTTCGCGACAGCGGTTATTACTTTGCCGTCAGCGACCGGGCGAAACTCGACCAGGTTGACGCCAAACTGGCGACGCTGCGCGCCCTCGGTGCCCGCGCGGAGTTTATGCATGGCGCTGCACTGGCGCAGACGCTTGGCACTCGCCACTACGAAGCGGCGATCTATTGCGGCCACGGCAACGCGTTGCTGCAACCGGCCAAGTACGTGAAAGGGTTGCTCAACGCACTGCCGGGCACTATCACCCTTTACGAAAACACTGACATCACCGGTATCGAGCGCCTGAGCCAGGGACGGCTGCGCGCCAATGCGGTCGATGGCAGCGTCGAAGCCAAACGGGTGCTGGTGTGCCTGAACGCCTTCATTCCGCGCGTCGGCATCACCGACAGCGCCACCTTCCCGATGGAGCTGAGCGCCAGCCTCACGCGACCGCTGACCGATCAGGAGTTTGCAGCCATCGGCGCGGTCGAGCCTTGGGGCGTGCTGTCGACTCGTCCGCTTGGCGCCACGGTACGGCTGACGCCTGATCGCCGGGTGATGATCCGCAACACTGCCGAATACCGCACGCGCGACCTTTCCAACAGCCAACTCGCCTTGCGTCGGCAACATCACGTGCGAGGCTTGCAGCGGCGCTTTCCGTTCCTCGGCGAGCAGGACATTCAGTACACCTGGACTGGCCACTTGAGTGCGACGCGCAGCGGCCAGGCTTTTTTTGATCGGGTTGAAGAGGGCGTCTTCGCCGTCGCCGGCTGCAATGGTTCCGGCGTTGCCCGGGGGACGTTGTGGGGGCGCTTGCTGGCGGAGCTGGCGTCGGGCGTTGACTCGCCACTCTTGCAATCGGTCATGCAGCGCGCCGAACCCGGCTGGCTGCCGCCGCGTCCCTTCTTCGATATCGGTGCCATGCTGCGCATGCGCGTGGAGGCAGTCAGAGCCAGAACAGAAATCTGAAATTTCGCCTATCGCACAAGAATAAAAGCCACTCAACTCAGGTGACAGAACATGCGCATTCATCCACTTTCTCTGACCGTTGTGCTCGCAGCCGCTTCCACTGCGGCGCTCGCCGACGAAACCGTCAACATCTCCAACTGGAACAGCTACATCGCTCCGGACACCCTGGCCAACTTCACCCAGGCCACCGGCATCAAGACCACCTACGACATTCACGACAGCAACGAAGTGCTGGAGTCGAAGTTGATGACCGGCAACACCGGGTATGACGTGGTCAGCCCGTCGAACCATTTTCTGTCGCGGCTGATCAAGGCCGGGGCGATCCAGAAGCTCGACAAGTCGCAATTGCCGAACTGGAAAAACCTCGACCCGGTGTTGATGCAGAAGCTTGAGGTCAACGACCCCGGCAACCAGTACGGCTTCCCGTACATGTGGGGCACTGCCGGCATCGGTTACAATGTCCAGAAGATCAAGGCGATCTTCGGCAACACCGATGTCACGCGCTCGTGGAAGATGTTGTTTGATGAAGAAAACATCAAGAAGTTGAGCCAGTGCGGCGTGGCGTTCATCGATAACCCGACGCAGGTGTTGCCGATCACCCTCAACTATTTGGGCCTGCCACCGCACAGCCACGAGCCGGCGGATTACAAAAAGGCCGAACAGGCGTTGTTGAAGATCCGCCCCTACATCCAGTATTTCCACGCCTCGAAATACATCAGCGACCTGGCCAACGGTAATGTCTGCGTGGTGATCGGTTTCAACGGCGACATCGTCCAGGCTGCCGCCAGCGCCAGGGAAGCGAAGAATGGCATCGACATCGCCTACTCGATCCCGGACGAGGGCACGACCCTGTGGTTCGACATGATGGTCATGCCCAAAAGCGCGCCTCACGAGAAAAACGCCTACGCCTATATGAATTACCTGCTCGACCCCAAGGTGATTGCCAACATCAGCAACAGCATTCATTACGCCAACCCCAACGCAGCGGCTGCCGAGTTTCTCAACCCCGACGTGAAAGAGGATTCGGCGATCTACCCACCGAAGAGCGTGATGGAAAAACTGTTCACCGTGGAAGAGTTGCCAGCAGCCATTGCGCGTCTGTCCACACGCTTGTGGACCAAGCTGAAAACCAACACCTGACCATCCCCCAAAAGCATGTAGGCGCTGTCGAGTGAAACGAGGCGGCGATCTGTGATCTTGCTATTAAAAGACAAGATCAACAGATCGCGGCCTTCGGCAGCTCCTACAATGGGGTGGCCGGCGAAGTGCTCGGCACACCGTCGAAACCAGGGAGTACATCATGAGAGTTTTGCTGTTGGCCGCACCGCTGTTGCTCGTCACAGGATTGGCCCACGCCGCCATTCCGATGCTCAACGCCACCTGCCCGGGAAAGATCGAAGTACATGCCGATGAAGGCGGACCGATCTACATCAATGGCAAGGAAGGCAAACTGAAAAAATTCAACGAAAACTACTTCGAAGCCAAAGGCGCTGGCGTGACCATTTCCCTGAGCATCAATCCCGATGGTTCGCCAGCGCTGTCGTATACCGGCAAGAACAAGGCCCACGGCATCTGTGAAGTGAAAAAGGCCTGATCAGGCCACCTGATTACGGCCTGCCGCTTTCGCCTGATACAACTGCTGGTCGGCCCGTTTGATCAGCGCTGTAGGGTTGTTGTCCGCTGGGTCTGCCAGACCGATGCCGAGGCTCACCGTCACCTGGCCGACGGCTGGGAAGTGGGCATCGGCAATGGCTGCGCGGATCTTCTCCGCGACCACTTCCGGGGTGTCGGGTTGGGCGATTTCCGGCAGCAGTACGGCGAACTCTTCACCGCCGTAACGCGCCACGAAGTCGGTAGTGCGCAGGCTGCTCTGAATCAGTTGGGCCAACTGCTTGAGCACTTCGTCACCCACCGCGTGGCCGTGCGTGTCATTGATGCGTTTGAAGTGATCGGCGTCGATCAACAACAGTGCGAACGGGCGCCCCGTGCGCCGCGACAGCAAGCTGTATTCGGTGAGTTTTTCGTCGAAACGACGGCGGTTGAACACGCCGGTCAGCGCATCGTGCGTGGCCAGGTTCAGCAGCTCGGCGTTGGCCTGCATGAGGTCGGCGGTGCGTTGCGCCACAGTGGCCTCCAGTGAGGCATTGGCTTCTTGCAGCTCGCGCTCTTTGGCGAGCAACGATTGCGTCATCGCATCAATCGATTGGCCGAGCTGAGCAATTTCGCGCACCGGATGTTGCAGCGGGAAGTGAGCGCCGGGCTGGTTGTTCTGGACTTGCTTGGCCGAATTCGCAAGCTGCTCGATCGGACGGCTCAGGTACAGCGCCAGGTAATACGCCACCAAGCCGAACACCATTGCCGCGAACACGCCCAGCATCAACAGCTTGTAAAGCAACAGGCGCGCCGGTTGCAGCGCCGTCTCCAGTGGCTGGCGTACGGCAATCGACCACGACAGCGCCGTGCTGGGTGGCGTCGGCACGGTGACCATGCTGGTCAGGTAACCGTTACCCACCGACCAGCCCGGCGCTTTTGCTTCGTCCATCGCCAGTTGCTGGCCCATCAGGGCCTCGGGGTACAACACTTTGCCGTCGTGATCGACGATCAGCGCTTCGACATCCGGCGCAGCATTTTTATGGGAAAACGTCGCCGATTCGACAATGCGCGTCACCCAGTTCCAGTGAGCATGGGCACCGAGCACGCCAATCACCTGACCTTCGGCATTGTGGATCGGTGCGGCGAAATCGATGAAGCGCAGCGGTTCGCCGTTTGGTGTGCCCGGCAGCAATTTGGCCAGCAGCACGGCCTCATGCGGGTCGCCGGTGTACTGCCCACGCAGCCCGGCTTGAAACCACGGCCGCTGTTGCACCGATTGACCGACCAACAATCTGTTCACCGCCTGGTGGACGTTGCCTTGCGCATCGGTCACGCCCATCCACGCGTACTCGGCTCGGGCTTCAGTGCGCAGTTGCATCGACTTCAGAATTGCCGGGTTGTCCAGATCGCCGCGCTCCAGATGCGGTGCGCGGCTGAGCAGATACACCTCCAATTGGCGCTCGCGCAACTGCTCACCCAGCAAGGTTGCCGCCGAACGCGCAGTGTTCAACAGGGCATTGCCGCTGGCCTGCTTCATCTGTTCGGTGGCGATATGGCCGACATAGAAACCCACGCTGAGCAGCGTCAGCAATGACAAACCGGTAAACCACAGAGTGAGATGGCTACGCAGACTGGCTTTGAGCATGGGCGATGGCTGTCCTTATTGGCTTGGCGCCATGGTAGGCGACATCGTCGATGGGTTGCCAGCAAAGCGCTAGATGAAACTTGTCGGGATTGATACCAACCCGCCACGTGTTTCGGTAAGGTGTGCGCCGCCCGAGAGATGGATCCCGGGCGTTTTCCTATGGAGTTTTACAGTGAAATACCTCAGCAAAGTAGTCGCCGCCGCCCTGTTTGGTGTGGTTCTGGCAGGTTGCACAGGCACCCCGATGAAGACCCAGCAATACGACAGCAGCCAATACACCGTGATTGGCCACAGCGAAGCCACCGCCACCGGCCTGCTGCTGTTCGGCGTCATCCCGATCCAGCAGAACAGCCGCTTCGTCCGCGCTCAGACCGCCGCGATCAAAGCCAAGGGCGGCGACGCGATGATCAACACCCAAGTCCAGGAAAACTGGTTCTGGGCCTGGGTCCTGACCGGCTACACCACCAAGATTTCCGGTGACGTGGTCAAGCTGAAAACCGCGCAATAAGCGACGGTCGAATACAAAAAAGCCCGGCTGACAAGGCCGGGTTTTTTATGGAACTGCGTTTGGCTCACTGACGCCCGTCACGCCGCCAATCATTGCCCTCTGTAAGGGCTGCCGAAGGCTGCGATCCTCTAAACCTGATCCTGAACCGCCTTCCCCGACCGAACACACAACTCCCCGGTAGCCCGAGTCAGCGCCAACTCATGCAGCGCATCAAGGGCTAAACCACTGCGCGCTTTGGCTAGCCACACCGAGCAATCGGGAGCATGCCGATACGGTGCGAACTCAGCGTATTGCTGCAACAGACGGGTTTGCAGTTCGTCCAGTCGCGGCCGGATCTGCTTGCCCAGATCCGGCCGTGGCGTGTCCGGCGCTGCACCGGCCGCTTGCCACTGCGCAAGCAAACCGTATTGCACCAACTTGTTAGCCTCCATCTGCGCGGCGATCAATTGCGCCACATCCTCCGCGTCGAGCTTGCGCTCGACAGCCAACGCGCGGGCATTGGCGATGACTTGCGCTTCCCGAGGGCTGTCCTGAATCGGCTTGCCACTGTCCCATTTGGTCAGGGCGACGAGATCGCCGATGTTCAGGCGTTCGTTCAGGGTTTCCAGCAGGGGCTTCAGGGATTGCGGCGGCGCAGCGGGTGTGCCAGCGTTCGCGAGGGTGGCAACCAGAGTGAGGAGGGTGCAGGTCAGCAGGTTTGGAAGGTGGGGCATGAACCGAGCCTCGTTCAATGAAAATGGGCAGGGCTGTTGTTTACCACAGCGGCGAACTTGCACCTACCCATCCATTGCGATTGCCTGGGCGGAAATTGAATGCACGCCCCCTGCGTATCCGAGGTTGGGCGTTCAGGGTTGCGGATCAAAAGATCGCAGCCTGCGGCGGCTCCTACAATAGGTGCTTCCGAGCTGATCCCGAAATGTTAATTGCACCCCGCTCGCAACTCATCGAAGCTATCCTCTATCAGCCCTCCCGCCGTCGAGATGGACCTCCAGTCAATGCAAACCCCCAGCCCCACCAAACCCCTCTGGCAAACCTACCTGCTGTTCCTGGCGCCCATGGTGCTGTCCAACTTTTTGCAGTCAATGTCAGGCACGGTCAACAGCATTTACATCGGTCAGATGCTCGGCACTCAGGCGTTGGCGGCGGTGTCGGGGATGTTTCCCATCGTGTTTTTCTTTATCGCGCTGGTGATCGGCCTCGGTGCGGGTGCCGGGGTGTTGATCGGTCAGGCCTGGGGCGCGCGTGAGCCGCATATGGTCAAAGCCATTGCCGGGGCGACGTTGTTGTTGGGGGTGTTGATCGGTTTGGTGGCGGCGGTGTTTGGCAGTGTGTTTGCGCGGCAGGCATTGACCGGGTTGGGCACACCAGCGGACGTGCTCGACGATGCGGTGGCGTATGCGCATGTGATGATGTGGATCTTGCCGGCGATGTTGGTGTTTGTGCTGTTCACCCAGTTGTTGCGCGGGGTCAGCGATACGTTGTCACCGTTGCTGGCATTGGTGGTATCGACGTGTGTGGGGTTGGCGCTGACGCCAGCGTTGATTCGCGGCTGGTTCGGTTTGCCGCAGATGGGCATTCAGAGCGCGGCGTATGCCGGACTGGCGGGCACCCTGTCGGCGATGGCGTGGCTGGCGTGGCGTTTGATTCGCAAGGGCCATCCGTTGGCGCCGGATCGCGAGTTCTTCGCGGCCCTGAAACTGGACGGGGCGATTCTAGGCAAAGTGCTGCGCATCGGTCTGCCGACCGGGGTGCAGATGATTGTGCTGTCGTTGTCGGAGCTGGTGATTCTGGCATTGGTCAATCAGCACGGTTCACAAGCGACAGCGGCTTACGGTGCCGTGACGCAAATCGTCAATTATGTGCAGTTTCCGGCGCTGTCGATTGCGATCACCGCGTCGATCCTTGGCGCGCAGGCCATCGGGGCGGGGCGGCTGGAGCGCATGGGGCCGATTCTGCGCACCGGGCTGTGGATCAACGTCTGTCTGACCGGCGGTTTGATCGTGCTCGGTTACCTGTTGTCGCACTGGTTGCTGGGGCTGTTCCTGACCGAGGATTCGACCCGGGCGATGGCGGAACATCTGCTGCACATCATGTTGTGGAGTCTGTTGGTGTTCGGTTTCCAGGCGATCATCGGCGGGATCATGCGCGCCAGTGGCACGGTGCTGGTGCCGGTGGTGATCGCCATTATCTGCGTGGTGGGTGTGCAGTTGCCGGCGGCGTATTGGCTGGACAGTCAGTATGGCTTGCAGGGAGTGTGGATGGCGTTTCCCGTTGCGTATCTGGCGATGCTGGTGCTGCAGACGCTGTATTACAAACTGGTCTGGCAACACCAGAAAATCGAACGCCTCGTCTGATCCCTGTAGGAGCTGCCACAGGCTGCAATCTTTTGATCTGGATCTTAAAAAACCAGCATCAAAAGATCGCAGCCTGCGGCAGCGCCTACAAGGGGGCATGGATGTCGGTGCTGGCGTAACCGGTGGATGTTTGCTTAAGTCAATCGAGACCCTCGACGGCTAGCCTCGCCCGGAGAATCCCATGTCGATCCGATTGCTGCTGGCTGCCGCGTGTTCGCTGTGTGTCATTCCTGGCGCGCACGCTGTCGAGTACAGCCGAGTCAATACCACCGCCAGTCAGATCAGCTTCACCTACAACCAGATGGGCTCGCGGATGTACGGCACCTTCGGCAAGTTCGAGGCGACGCTGGACTTCGATACCGACAACCTCGCCAGCGCCCACACGACTTTGCACATCGACCTCAACAGCATTGATGCCGGCAGCGAAGACGCCAACACCGAACTGGTCAAACCGGCCTGGTTCGATACGGAAAAATTCCCCGTGGCGGTGTTCGAATCGAGTCGGTTCACTCAGGTCGCCGAGCATCGCTATCTGATCGCTGGCCAACTGACCCTCAAAGGCATCACCCGCGAGGTGCAAGTGCCAGTGGAACTGAAACCCGACAGTGACATCGGCATTTTCGACGGTGAACTGGTGCTCAAACGCGATGAGTTCGGCCTCGGCGCGGGGGAGTGGGCGGACAGCGTGGTTTCCAAAGACATCGCCATCAAATTCAAAGTGGTGGCGCCACAGCAGTGACGCCAACCCGGTGCCTCAGTGACTGCCGAACAACTGGCGGATCAGGTTCGGTGTGCTGCCGGTCCAGCGTTTGAACGAGCGCCGGAAGTTTGCCGCATCGGTGAAACTCAAATACTCGGCCACGGCCTCATTGCTCATGCCCTTGACCTGATACAGGTACAGCGCCACGTGTTTGCGCACCAGATCCACCTGTTGCTGAAACCCGCTGTCGTGCTTTTGCAGCTTGCGCTTGAGGGTCGCCGGGCTCATGGCGAATGCCTGCGCCGCCTGTTCCAGGCTCGGTGGCTGGCGCACATGATCCTGCAAGTAACGGTAGAGGCAATCGGTGAAACTGGCGGTAAACCCCAGTTGTTCAATTTGTAGCAAGGCTTCCTGACGCGCGACCTGACCCGCCGTGGCCGATGCACCAGGCCATGGCCGGGCGAGGCACTCGCGCGGGATGCGCATCAGGTCCAGCGGTCGCTTGAACTGCGTGTGCTCGCCGAGATGCACCCAGTACTGTTCGACATAACGCGGTTCCGCATGGCTGAAACTGCATTCCCACGGCAGGCGCTGGCCACTGAGCCACTGACTCATGGCCACCAGCGAGGTCATTCCGGCTTCCAGCAGAAACCGCCATTGCTCGCCGGCGCCACAGCTGTCCAGCCAGTAAACGTAGGCAAAGCTGTCATCGAGTAACAGACGCGGGGTCATCAGGGGGCTGAGCAAGGCTTGTTGTTGCACCAACGTATCGAGTGCCTGATGCAGATTTTGTGCATGCCGCAACGCATGACTCGCGGCGCCATAGTGCCCCGGCAGCAAGCGTTGGCCGAAGAGGAAACTGCTGTCGTCAGCGTCGAGCAAGCGGCGGCTGTTGCCGATCAGCCCGAGAAACTGCTGCGGACTGAGCCGCGTCTGGCCCGCCAGAATGTCTTCATGAAACAGCCCGGTGCCGCGCAACAGGCGATGGCTGTCGATGTCACGCGACAGCGCCAGGTCGATCAGCGTCGCCGGTTGGTAATGCCCGGGAATGAAACGGCTGTCGTTTTCGTACCAAGTGGTTTTGACGGTCATGGTCGGCCTCAGGCGCTTTTGGCCAACGGCGACTTGGCGCGCGCCAGTGCCAGGTTCAGGCGTTTGAGCAGCGCTTCGGGCGTCTCATCGAGGGCCATGACGGCCGCCGTGCTGGCCGCCAGTTGCAAGCGTTCGCCATGCTGGCGGGTCTTGTGTGCGAGCGCTTGCACGGCGATCCGCAGTTCTTGCGCCAGCAGTTGCGCCTGCCGTTCGCCGGTATTGGGCAGCAGCACCACAAAGCGGTCGCCGGCCAGTCGACAGAGCAGATCCTGACGGCGCAGGTTGAGCAGCAGCACATGGCTGAGGGCCTGCAACACAGCGTCGCCCTCGGTATGCCCGTAGGCCTGATTGATGGCGGCGAAGTTGTCCAGATCGAGCACCAGCAACGACAGCGGTTGTTGCTGCGCAAGGCTTTCGGCGAGGCTGTCGGCCAGCTGCCGTTTCAGATAATCGGCGCCGCCCAGCGGGGTGAGTTTGTCGAACAGCCGATGCTCGCGGAACAGCCGTTCGCGTTTCTCCATCTGCGCACTGATTGCCAGTTGCTCACGGTGCCAGTGATAGATGCCAATGGTCAGCAGCACCATGCCCACCGGCATCGGCCCGGATTCCAGCCAGTGATCCCAGGTGATGCTGTCGGGCAGGCGAATAAACTCGTCGAGGCTGTCGATCCACCAGGAAAAGAAAATGCAACTGAGCCCCAGCGCCAGATAATTGGTAACCCGCCCGGCAGGACGGCTTTTCAGCACCAGCCCCAGCCAGACCAACGCCAGCAACGCCGAGCCACCTTCGCCGATGATGTCCAGCCAGACCCATTCGCTGACCGATTTCAGATCCCCACACGCCAGGCACAGCAACAAGCCAAGGTTCGCCGCCAGCAACAATGCGGCGAGTTTCCAACGGTGGGGTTTGAGCACTGAGAACATGGCCGCGATCCTTTGGCGAAGAAGCAATGCGCGCCAGCACAGCAGATGTTTGTGACAGGCAGGTGACGGAGGGGGGAGGTCGAATCAGCTCATCGCCCAGCGCTCTATTTCTTCAAGAAAACCCCGTCCCTTGCAGGCGCGAGCCTGCTCGCTATAGCGCTGGATGAGCGAATATTAAGGGTGACAGGCAAACCGTTATCGCGAGCAGGCTCACTCCTACAGGGGGCCGTAGTGGGTGCAAGGGGTCATTTCAGCTCATTTATCGCTGCGCCTCTCGGCAAATGCCCGGTCTACAGGGCTCGACCGCCGACCTTGTCACAGAAGCGTCATGCGTCACCCCTAGCTTGCCCCTCCAGTTGCCGGGCCACTTGCCTGGCCTGACCGGACTCTTTGGGGGAGGACACACATGTACCAGCGCAGCAGTTATCCGCGCAGCGGCACCGTCGGGCTCTTCAGTTTCACCCTGACCGCTTTGGCCATGGCGATGGCCAGCGAGCGGCTGCAGGCGGCCGATGGCGCCGCCCATGTCGAGCACGTTGAGGTGGTCGGCCAAGCCGCAAGCATCGATTCGGCGCTCAAGCAGCAGCGTCGTTCCGACAATATCGAAAGCGTGGTGCACGCCGATGGCATGGCGCAGTTGCCGGACGAAAACGTCGCCGAAGCGGCCCAGCGTTTGCCGGGCATCAGCGTCGAACGTGATCAGGGCGAAGGGCGCTTTGTCAGCGTGCGCGGTCTGGGACCGGATCTGAACAGCGTGACCATCAATGGCACGCTGGTGCCGTCGCCGGAAAGCGAACGCCGCGCCGTCGCCCTCGACGTATTGCCGTCGGAACTGGTGCAATCGTTGTCGGTGATCAAGACCCTGACCCCGGACATGGACGCCAACTCGCTGGGTGGCACCGTCGATGTGAAAAGCCTGTCGGCGTTCGATCACAAAGGTTTGTTCTACACCGGCGGCACTGAAGCCAGCTACGACAAGAACAGCCATCAGACCAGCCCGAAATTCTCCGGCGCGGTCAGCGACCGTTTCAGCCTCGGCGATGGCATCGACAATTTTGGGGTTGCCGCTGCGTTGAGCTGGCAGAAACGTGATTTCGGTTCGGACAATGTCGAAACCGGCGGCGCCTGGGATTTCGCCCGCGGTGCCCAACTGGAAGAGTTCGAACAGCGTGACTACGACATCAGCCGCGAACGCACCGGCGGCGGTCTGAACTTCGATTACAAGCCCGACGACCTCAGCAGCTATTACCTGCGCACGCTGTACAGCCGCTACAAGGACAGCGAAACGCGCAACTCCATTAGCTTCGAGTTCGCCGACCCGCAAGCCGCCAGTGTGCTGGGCGACGCTGAAGGCAAACGCAAACTCAAACAGCGCGAAGAGACCCAGGAAATCCAGTCCTACGTGTTCGGTGGCGAGCGCATGTTCGGCCTGTGGACACTCAGCGGTCAGGCCGGCTACAGCCGCTCCAGCGAAGACAGCCCAGGCCACATTGCCAACGCCGCGTTCGATGGTAATGACGATTTCGCCGACAGTGGTTTTTACAGCAACGACAAGCCGCGCCCGATCATCGGCCAGGGCTTCTACAACGCCAACAATTTCACCCTCGACAAGGTCGACTGGGAAAAGCAGAACACCACCGACACCGAGAAAAACCTGCGTCTGGATCTGGCCCGAGACTATGACTTGAGTGGCTACGCGTCGCAGGTCAAATTCGGCGGCAAGGTCAGCCGCCGCAACAAGGACAACAACCTCGACGCCTGGGTCTACGAGGACTTCGATGACCTCGGCTTCAGCGACGAGCAACTCAACCTCAACCGCTTCGCCAAGGGTTCGGTGGATTATCGTCTCGGCCAGTTCGGACCAGGGATCAGCGGCAGTGCGATCAAGAACCTGATCGGCGGGCTGAACCGCGATGACTTCTATGACCCGACCGAGTCAGCCGTCAACGATTTCACGATGCGCGAGGACATCAACGCCGGTTACCTGATGAACACCGTCGATATTGATGATTGGCGCTTCATCGCCGGCCTGCGTTACGAGGGCACCGAGTTCGAAGCCAAAGGCACCGGCGCCACCGACGGCGACTTCGAACCCACCGAGACCCAACGCAAATATCACCACTGGCTGCCGGGCCTGCATGCACGCTACCAACTGGACAAAAACACTCAGGTTCGTGCGGCGTGGACCAAGTCCGTGGTGCGCCCGACCTTCGGCCAACTGGCGCCGGGTTTTGTCATCGACGGCGATGAGGCAACGTTCGGCAACCCTGAGCTGAAACCGCTGGAATCGAGCAACCTCGACCTCGGTATCGAGCACTACATGGGCCGGGCGGGCACGGTGTCGGCTTTCGTGTTCTACAAGGACATCAAAAACTTCGTCTACAACACCGACCTCGCTGGCACGGGTGCCTGGACGAATTTCTCCGAAGCCCACACCTTTGCCAACGGCGACAGCGCCAAACTCTATGGCCTGGAGTTGGCGTACTCGCAGAAATTCGACTGGTTGCCGGCGCCGTGGAACGGTTTGTTGCTGGGCGCCAACACCACGTTCAGCCGCTCCGACGCCGACATCGAAGGTTTCGATGCCGCCAGTGGTCGCAATCGCAAACGCAGCATCGATCTACCGAGCCAGTCCGACACAGTCGGCAACCTGATGCTCGGCTGGGAGAACGACAAGCTCAGCCTGCGCGTCTCGGCCAACTACAAATCCGACTATCTCTACGAGTTGGCCTCAATCAACGACAAGGCCCACGACCTGCACGTCGATGCGCAAACCTTCGTCGACTTCAGCGCGCGTTATTCGCTGACGAAAAGCCTGCAACTGAGCTTCGAGGCGCAAAACCTCACCGACGAGCCGTACTTCGTCTACACCGGCCATCGCTCTTACAACGGCCAATACGAAGAATACGGCCCGACCTACAAGCTTGGCCTGACCTTCACCCATTTCTAAGCCTCGGAGGGCGGCCGGGTGCCGCCGTCGATCCACACACGACAAGGATTCTGCCGGTTCATGAGTATTTCTTTGCGACACAAACGCTGGCTGCTGGGCGCCCTGATCGCCCTTGGCGCCAGCCAGACGCTGGCCGCCACGCCGAGCCTGGTATTGACGCCGTGGGCGCCGAAGCTGAAATTCGAAGCGCTGGGTTTCTTGCCCGGGGATGGACGTCTTGGCGTCAGTGCTGCCAACGGTTTGCTGTTGCTTGACGGCCAGGGCACGGAACTGGCGCGCCTGCCCGGTTCTTTCAGCGGCCTCGACAACCGCGCTGACGAACGTCACGCATGGGTCGCCAGCGTTGACAATGCCAGTCAGCGCGCGCTGGTGGTCGGGCTGGATCTGGCCCAGCGCCAATGGGGTGCGCCGCTGTATCTGCCGACGCGGGATTTCGCGGTAAACGGCGTGTGCCTGTACCGCGACAGTGCCGACAACCTGTTCGTGTTTCTGGTCGGCGAGGAGGGCAAGGGCGAACAATGGCTGGTAGGTAACGGCGCCACGCTCAATGCTCAAGCGCAACGGGTGCGCGGTTTGCCACTGCCGCCGTCGGCGCAGTTTTGCCAGGTCGATGATGCCGCCGAGCAATTGCTGGTCAACGAAGAGAACGTCGGCTGGTGGACTTATCCCGCGCACGCCGAAGCCGATGTGCAGCGCTCGCCGGTGGCCCTGCGCGAGCCGTTCGGCCAGATCAAAGGCGAGGCCGGTGCCATCGCATTGGTGCCGGGCGGGCTGATCGGGCTCGACCCGAAAGCGGCGCAGTTGCACCTCTACCAACAACGGGACGAGGGCTGGACGGCGCAAGCGACGTTGCCGCTGGCCGGCTTGAAAGAGCCGGAAAACCTCGCCGTGCGCAAAACCGCGCAAGGCCTGCAAGTGCTGATCCGCGACGATGACGATGGCCGCGCCTATCAGGGCCGCCTCGACTGGCAAGCGACGCCGCTGGCATTGCCGCCGAAGCTGCCGAATGTCGCCGCCCACGTGCAGAGCGATCCGGTCGCGCGCCAAGGCGATGCAGCAGACGACCCGGCGATCTGGGTGCATCCGCAGCAGCCCTCCTTAAGCCGCGTACTGGGCACCAATAAAAAGCAGGGTCTGCTGGTGTATGACCTGCAAGGCAAGCAAGTGCAGGAATTGCCGGTCGGACGCCTGAACAACGTCGATGTGCGGCCCAACTTCCAATTTGGCGCACAGACGGTGGATCTGGCGGTGGCCAGTCATCGCGATCACAACAGCCTCAGCCTGTTCGCCATCGACCGTAGCAGCGGCGAGTTGCGCGACATCGGCGAAGTGCCGACACCGCTGAAAGACATCTACGGCCTGTGCCTGTTTCAACCGGCCAGCGGTGAGATCTACGCGATTGCCAACGACAAGGACGGCACCTTTCTGCAATACCGCCTCGGCGCTGCGAGCGGCAAGGTTACCGGCGAGTTGGTCCGCCGCTTCAAGGTCGACAGCCAGCCGGAAGGCTGCGTCGCCGACGACCAGCGGCAGCGGCTGTTTATTGGCGAGGAGGACGTTGGCGTCTGGGCGGTGGATGCCCGCGCCGATCAGCCAGCGACCCTCACCCATGTGATCAAGGTCGGTGGGCCGCTGCACGCGGATGTCGAAGGGCTGGCGCTGTATCAGAGCCCGGCGCGCGACTATCTGGTGGTGTCCAGCCAGGGTAATGACAGTTATCTGGTGCTGGACGCCGAACCGCCGTTTGCCGTTCACGGCGCTTTTCGGGTCGGGCTCAACGCCGCTGCCGGTATTGACGGTGCCTCGGAAACCGACGGCCTGGAAGTGACCTCGGTCAACCTCGGCGGGCCTTGGAGCCAAGGCCTGTTGGTGGTGCAGGACGGCCGCAAACGCATGCCCGAGCAAAGCCAGAACTTCAAGTTCGTACCATGGGCCGAGGTGACCCAAGCACTGAAATTGCCCTGAGTCGTCATCAATCGGTCATGACTTTTTCATCGAATAGCGGCGCGGTGCTTGCTTCGGCAGTACCGGCCATTGCCCACAAGGAGTTTCACCATGCAGGCCACGCTCGAACACATGACTATCTGGGGGCTGATCAGCGACGCCAGTCTGTTGGTCAAAGCGGTGATGCTGACACTGTTGCTGGCATCGATCGTCAGTTGGTACCTGATCCTCCAGCGCAGTCGCGTGCTGCAACGCCGCGACCGGCAGTTGCACGGTTTCATCCAGCGTTTTCGCCAGGCGCCCGAGTTACTGCCGCTGTACCGCGAAACCGCGCAAGTACAAGACGCCGAGGCTGGTGTCGAGCCGATCTTCAACGCCGGGTTCGCCGAATTTCGTCATCTCAATCAGCACACGGGCAGCAACGCCGATGCGGTGCAGGAAGGTGTCGAGCGAGCGTTGCATGTCGCTATCAGCGAACAGGAACTGCAACTGGAAAAGGGTTTGCAGTTTCTCGCCACGGTCGGTTCGGTCAGTCCTTACATCGGTTTGTTTGGCACCGTGTGGGGGATCATGAATTCGTTCCTCGGTTTGTCTCAGGTGCAGCAGGCGACGCTGTCGACCGTCGCCCCAGGTATCGCCGAAGCGCTGATTGCCACCGCCATCGGCCTGTTCGCGGCGATCCCGGCGGTCATCGCCTACAACCGTTTTGCCGCGCGTAGCCAGACCTTGTTGACGCGTTATTACGCCTTCGGCAACGAACTGCAAGTGCGTCTGCACCGCCAGTTGCACGGCACGCCGATGAACCTAGCCGCTGCGGCCTGAGAAGGAGAACGACCATGCTAGTCAGGCCGCAACGCAAGCACGGACCCAAGGCTGAAATGAACGTGGTGCCTTACATCGACGTGATGTTGGTGCTGTTGGTGATTTTCATGGTGACCGCGCCAATGCTCACGCAGGGGGTGAAAGTCGAACTGCCGAAGATCGCCAGCGAAGCCCTGGCCACTGACACGCGCCAACAGATTCTGACGCTGTCGGTGAAGGCTGAGGGCGGTTACTTCTGGAATCTGGGCGGCGAACTCGATACCCAACACCAGACCGACAGTGCCGTGGCACTTGACGAGATGCGTGCCAAGGTCGAGCAGATTGTTGCGCAGCACCCGGATATGCAGGTGTATATCCGCGCCGACAAGGACGCCGGTTATGGCAGCGTGGTCGCCGCGATGTCGGCGTTGCAGCAGGGCGGGGTAAGCAATCTGGGGTTGGTGACCGAGGCCCCGCAATGACGGCGATGATCATGCACAGTCCAGCAACGCTTTCAGCGCCGCTATCGCGCAACGACTTCTGGCAGCACAGTTTTGCGGCGACGCTGGCAGTGGCGTTGCACGCCGGGGTGCTGCTGTTGTTGATCAATGCCTGGGCGCCGTCGGCTCCGCCGCTCAAGCCGCCACGGGTGTTGACCACGCAACTGGTGATGGTCGCCCCGGCGGCTCAGCCTCCACAGCCTGAACCGGCTTTGGCTCCGGCTCCGGCTCCGGTAGCGATCGCCGAGCCGGTGGTTGCAGCACCGGTCGAGCCGGTAAAACCGCAGGCCGAGCCGAAACCGCAGGCGCAAAAAGTCGAGCAGTCAGCTCTGGCCCGCAAGCGGGTCGAGGAACGCAAACGCGAGCAACTGGCCGAGCAACAGCGCCAGCAAACCGAGCAGCGCAAGCATGCAGAGGACGCTGCGCAGCAACGTGTGGCACAACAGCAGGCTGCGCAACAACAAGCCAGTCAGGCGCAAGCACAGGCACAAAGCGTCGAGCGCGCGCGTCAGCAAGCACTGGCCGACAGCCGCCAATACCTGCCGTTGAGCAAAGAGGCACCGGAATATCCGGAGCGGGCGCTGGATAAGAACATCGAGGGCGATTGCTCCGTGGAGTACACGGTCAACCCGCAAGGCCGGGTGGAGAACCCGACAGTGCTGGACGGCTGTCATCCGTTGTTCATCCGTCCGTCTCTGGCCGCGGCGCAAACCTTTCGTTATCAGCCGCGAGTGATTGAAGGTGTCGCGGTGTCGGTACCGGCCGTGCGCAACACCTTTCATTACCGGATCAAGTGAGTGGGGCGGGCGTTGTCCTGGTGTTAGCTAGATGACATCCGCCCGCCATTCTCAATAGGCGCGCCAGTGGCCCGGCACCCAGCGCCATTCATTGCCGCCCCAGCGGTAGTGACCGGCGACCCAGTGATAACCCGGCGCCGGCATCACCGGCACGACTTCCACGGGCGGCGGTGGCCGGTGCGGGCGGGCGGGGGCGACGACGCAGCCGGACAGGGTGATGGCCACTAGCGTGGCGGCGAGCAACGTTTTAACGGTTTTCGACATGGTGATGTTCTCGATAGATGACGATGGCAGGCCGGGCAATCAACGCACCCAATGCCCCTCAACCCAGAACCAGTTCGGCCCGCGCGCCTGCCAATGCCCCGGCTTCCAGTGCGCGTTGTATCGCACCGGCTGCCAGTGGCCGGGCATCCACACATAACCTCGGCCTTGCCAGCGCCAATGGCCCTGATCCCAGACATAACCGGGGCGCGGGCCGGGCATCACTTCCATGCGCATCGGCGGAGGCGCTTGCTGGACAATCACCACCTGCTGCGCAAACACCGGCGTGCTGGCCAGCGCCGCCAGGGTCAAAGGCACCAGCAGCAATGTTTTTCGCCATTTGGACAGGGAACGCAAAACGCTCATGACAACTCCTCAAGGCCTGCGTTGAAAAGTTAACGCAGCTGAAGAATTGGACGCTTCAAAAGGCAAACATCCCATTGGCCGCAGATGAAATTTTCTTCAAGGTAGGCGCTGTCGCAGGCTGCGGTTTTTGGCGCCTGGTTTGCTCGATCAAGCTCAAAAGATCGTCGCCTGAGGCAGGTCCTACAGGGGGTTGGTGTCGGGAGAGGGTATGATGTTGCGGTTTTCTGTCGGAGTTCGTTTGTCATGCCACGCATCACCCACTACAAAACCCCATGCCCCGAAGGCGTCAACAGCCAGATTCTGCAAATGGTGGTCGACTACCTGACCGACATCAGCGCGATCGGTCTCGGCCCGAGCAACCTGCTGTACAACGTCTATCAGTACGCAGTCGGCTATGAGGTGCATCTGTATCTGGAAGCGTTGAATGGCGAGAAGGGTACCGAGGTGGAATTGCTGGTCGCGAGCGATGACGAGGATCCGGAGCAAGTGATCGGTTTCCTCTTGTACCTGCCGGTGCAGGGCGATTGGGAGGCGTGCAGCGTGGCTTACATGGCCGTGCGTGAAGGGCATCGACGTCAGGGTGTGGCGCGGGCGTTGATTGGCGAAATGGTCGGGCGTTATCCGCACGCCGAACTGGCCTGCACCGTCGGCAAAGTCCCTTATTTCGAAGCGTTGGGCTTTGAGGTGATCGCTGCGCGCGAGACGCAAGTACTCATGAGTACTCGGCATTACCGCAGCAATGGCCTGCGCGGCTTTATCGACACCACGCCGATTTACCGATCGCTGGAAGTGCAGCAGATTCACACGTATCTGCTACAGAAGAATGGCAAACGGGCGATGCTCGACGCCGAGAAGCAGCGCGACCGCCATCTCGATCAGACCACCCGTCACACCGAGGAATTTGTCCGCCAGCGCCTGACCCTGCATTGAAGGGAGCAAGCAAAAAACGCCGACAAAAAATCTGCCTCAAGGCTCTTTGACGTCAGTTCGACGCGGCTGCCGGAATCGCAAGTACGAGGTCCGCAGTTGCCACTGAAAGCGGCGCGTGAACTCGGCGCTCAGATGTTCAAATAACCCCTGCAGGAGCTGCCGCAGGCTGCGATCTTTTGAGTTTTTTGAAGATCAAAAGATCGCGGCCTCGTTTCACTCGTCAGCTCCTGCGGGGGGATTTTGGGGTTAGCGGGCGCCGGGCCAGCCGGCCTTTTCGAGGGCGGCGAGCAGGGTTTTTTCGTCCAGTCCCGGTACAGCGTGGCCATTGCCTTCAGTGCTTTCGCTGGCAAGCAGGGCGTTGATGATCGCCTCTTCAACCGCTTCGGTGGCGGCGAGGAACAGTTCGCTGATGTGGTCGTTGTTGACCATGCGCAAGCCATCGCAGGTCGACGCGCCTTTGCCTTCATACGCCGCGGGCGGAACGTGATCGTTGCCGGTGGCGAACGCGATGAAAATGTCGCCGCTGTGATCCTCGTTACCACCGCCGGTACGCGCGAGGCCGAGGCTGGCGCGCTGCGCCAGACGCGTGCATTGATGGGGCAGCAGCGGTGCATCGGTGGCCAGGCAGACCACGATGGAACCCATGCCGGGATGCGGCAACGATGCGCGCAAGAAGGGCGAGTCCACCTGTTCCATGTAGCGGCCGACCGGGTAACCGTCGACCCGCAATTCACTGCGAATGCCGTGGTTGGCTTGCACAATCGCACCCACCGTCCAACCGCCCTGAACATCGCTCAAACGGCGTGATGCCGTGCCAATGCCACCCTTGAATTCATGGCAGATCATGCCGCTGCCTCCGCCCACGGCGCCTTCCTGTACCGGACCGGCGGCCGCGTTTTGCATGGCTTCGGCGACGTGCTCGGGCTTGACGTGAAAGCCGTTGATGTCATTGATCAGCCCGTCGTAAGTCTCCAGCACCACCGGCATGTTCCAGTAGAGGCGACCATCATCCGGTTGCTGTTCGCGATCCAGCACAATCAGCGCGTCACGCACCACGCCGAGGCTATGGGTGTTGGTAAACGCGATAGGGCTGGTCAGCAATCCGGCTTCGCGAATCCACTCAAGCCCCGTGGCATCACCGTTGCCGTTGAGCACATGCACCCCGGCGAAGCACGGTTGCTGGCTGGTCGAGCCCTGCCGCGGCTCGATCAGGGTGACGCCGGTGCAGATGTCGCGACCCGCGCTGCTGCGACCGCGCACATTGCTGTGGCCGACGCGGATGCCGGGTACATCGGTGATGGCGTTGAGCGGACCGGGCTGCATCTGGCCGATGAGAATATTGAGGTCACGTGCACGAGGTTTCATCGATATCTGTCTCTTGGATTAATGTCAGCGTTGTCACCAAATCTGTAGGAGCAAGGCTTGCCCGCGAAGACGTCCGCCCAATCGATGCATCTGCCGGCTGAATACCGCCATCGCGGGCAAGCCTTGCTCCTACAGGGGATGTACCGGGTTGTTTTGGTGTGCCATCCCCCTGTTGATATCCCCACAACGCTTGCGCATGATGCGGCTCTGCTGGCGTGTGGCCGGTGATGAACAACTGTGGTCAGCCTACCGGGCCGACCACGCCTGACCCATTCCCTTCATGGGTTATACAAAAGGGGTAGTGCGTGGACGCGTTGTTGCAGGAATTGCCGGTGCATCAAAGCCTGGCGCGGGTATTTGCCAGTGTCGGGCAGGATGCGTTCTGGCGTGCATTGGTCGACACCCTGCGGTTGCTGGTGCCGTTGGATAACGCACTGGTCGCGGTGATGAAAGCGGGGCAGGCGCCGCAATTGTTGATCGATGTCGACAGTAAGGGCCGCGCCGACGAGCAGGAAGAATTGGCGGGTTACACCGACGGCATGTACCTGCTCGATCCGTTCTATCAAACCGCGACCACCGGCCTTGCCGATGGCTTGCACAGCCTGGCCTCGGTGGCGCCGGATCAGTTCCTGCACAGCGAGTACTACCAGAGTTACTTTCGCTCGGTGGTGGGCGAGGACGAGTTGCAGTTCATCATCAATGTCGATGGCGGCGTGCTGGGTTTGTCATTGGGGCGCTCGACGGCGTTCGAAATGGTCGAGCAGGGCAGGCTGCTGTGCGTGCGCGACTGGGTGCTGGCGGCGATGCGCCGGCACGTGCAGCTTATGCCGCCGCAGGGGACGATTGCCGAGGTGGGCATCGGGGATCTGGCGACCTTGCTGGATCGTTTCGATGCGCGGTTGACCGCGCGCGAAGTCGACACCGCACGGTTGATTCTGCAGGGCTTCTCCAGCAAAGCGATTGCCCAGCAAATGGGTATTTCGCCGGAGACGGTCAAAGTCCATCGGCGCAATCTTTATCACAAGCTCAATGTCAGCGGACACGGCGAATTGTTCGCCCTGGTGCTGCGCCAAAACCGCGATGGATGATCACTGGTAGGCGCTGTCGAGTGAAACGCGGCTGCGATCTTTTGAATTTTTCAACGACATCAAAAGATCGCAGCCTGCGGCAGCTCCTGCACGGGGTCAGCTGATGCGTTGGAAGACCAGGGCTTTCAGGCCGCTTTGCGGGTCGATGTCGGGGAATTCCGGCGGGTTTTCCAGGCGCTGTTCGAAGCGCAGACCGGGCGCTTGCTCGGTCACCCCGTCAATCAAGAAGTCCGGGCCGAACGCCGGATCATTCATGCACGCCAGCACCGTGCCGTTCGCCGTCAGCAGCTCCGGCAGACGGCGCAGTACCCGCTGATAATCCTTGGTCAGCAGAAAACTGCCTTTCTGAAACGACGGCGGATCGATGATGACCAAGTCATAAGGGCCGCTGTTGATCACCTTGCCCCAGGATTTGAACAAGTCGTGGCCAAGAAAACTGACTTTGCTTAGATCATGGCCGTTCAAGCGATGATTATCGCGCCCGCGACTCAAGGCTGCGCGCGACATGTCCAGATTGACCACATGGCTGGCGCCGCCCTCGATGGCCGCCACGGAAAAACCGCAGGTGTAGGCGAACAGGTTGAGGATTCGCTTGCCGCTGGCCTGTTCGCGCACCCAGTCGCGCCCATAACGCATATCGAGAAACAGCCCGGTATTCTGCTTGCGGCCCAGATCGACGCGGTACTGCAATCCGCCCTCGACGATGGTCATTTCATCGATTTCATCGCCCAGCAGCCACTCGGCAGTGCTTTGCGGCAGGTAACGATGCTGGATCAACAGGGTCTTTGCGCCGCACTGCTGCCATTGCTCAGAAACGGTGATGTCGAGCAGCAAGCGCTTGAGGTTTTCCAACTGCTCAGGTTCCGGCTCCTTGAACAGCGACACCAGCACCACACCCTGCAACCAGTCCACGGTCAGTTGTTCCAGCCCCGGCCAGCAACGTCCGCGCCCGTGAAACAAACGGCGGGTTTCGCTCGGCGCCGCCGCGAGTGCAGGCAGCAGATGGGCGTGGAGGGTGGCGAGGGCTTCAGGGTTCATCGGTCAGGGCCGGCAAGCAAAAGGGCCAGCATTTTAACCACAATTGCACCGTCGCGAACGCTTGTCGCGGACCGGCCAGTTTCACCTTTCAGAAAAGAGCTGTATCAAAAATGAATTTCTGCAGAACGCGCCGCTCATACCAGATAAGCAGCGGATTCAAACCGCTAAATCGTTAATGCAGTTCCGGGAGTGCCAGTTCATGTGCCCAACACCAACGGCGAGCACGCACCTTCCTGGCGGGTTGATTCTGGTAGTTGAGGATGATCCGTTGATTCTGGAGTTTCTCTGCGAAATTCTTCAGGAGGAAGGTTTCAAGGTCGAGCCGCAGACCAGCGCCGACGCCGCATCGCAATACCTTGAGGAACACGCGCCGGAAGTGGCGTTGTTACTCACCGATATCACCATGCCCGGCACCCTCAACGGCGCCGACCTGGCGAATCTGGTCGGCGATCGCTGGCCGGACAAACCGGTGATGGTCATGTCTGGCTACGAAACCCCCGAGACCTCCGGGGTCAAGCATTCGGTGGCGTTCATCAAGAAGCCCTGGGCGATCGGTCAGTTGCTCGATTGTGTCGACAGCGCCTTCAAATCCAAGGCACCGCGCCTGCACTGACAAGTGCTACATTGCCGGGCAAAATTGCCCGGCCCTTGCCAGAGGAAGCGACCCTTTGCCTGCTCACACTTGTGTTTTTGAACGCGCGTTCGGCGCGTTCCTGTTTGACATGGACGGCACCGTCCTCAACTCCATCGCCGCCGCCGAGCGGATCTGGTCCGCCTGGGCCGTGCGTCATGGCGTGGACGTCGACACGTTTTTGCCGACCATTCACGGTGCCCGGGCTATCGACACGGTCAATCGCCTGAACCTGCCGGGGGTGGACGCCGAGGCGCAAGCGGCGTTTATCACCGAAGCGGAAATTGAAGACGTCGAAGGCATTGTCGAGATTCCCGGTGCGGCGGCGTTTCTCAATAGCTTGCCTGCCGATCGTTGGGCCATGGTGACTTCAGCGCCGCGCGATCTGGCGCTGCGGCGGATGGCTGCCGCAGGGATTCCCGAACCGGCGGTGATGATTACCGCTGAGGACGTCAAGGCCGGCAAACCCGACCCGGCCGGCTACATACTGGCCGCCAGACGCTTGGGTCTTGAACCGCGCGATTGCCTGATTTTTGAAGACGCTACCGTCGGCATTCAGGCTGCCGAAGCGGCTGGCGCTGCGTTGATGATCATCACCACGACGCATCAACATCCGCTGCAAACGAGCCACGCGACATTGGCCAGTTACGCCGACATCAGCGTCAAAATCGACAACGACGGCAAGCTCCACCTCCAACCCAACTGACCCCGACCTGTAGGAGCTGTGTGGATTCAATAGAGGCCTGGGATGAGGCGCCAGCTGCGTGCGCAGTAAGCGTCATATTCGCCGCCAAACTGTGCGCGTAGCAGGGCTTCTTCGGAATGAATGCGGGCGATCAGCGGGATCAATGTCAGCGCCGCGAGCAACAACCCGACACTGGAACGAAACGCCAGCGCCCAACCCACGGCATTCACCACAAGGCCCAGATAACTCGGATTGCGCAAGTACTGATAGATGCCATCTGTCACCAGCCGATGGCCCGGCTGAATCGCGACCAAACCACTAAACCGTCGCCCCAGCACGAACACCGGCCACAGCCGCAGCGCACCGCCGACAATGAACAGCAACGCTCCCAACCAGCGCACGCCTTCGCCACCGAATGTCCAAAAACTCACGCGGTCGCAATAGGCCGGCAGAAAACCGCTGACCAGCCCAATCACGCCAAACGCCGGAAGCACCCAGCGATTGGCCCGGTCCTCGCGTTCGCCGGCACTCAGGTTGACCTCGGTGAACAGCGATGCGATCACCATTGCCACCGTCGCCAGCGCCACTACCACCAGCGAACCGTGGGAGAAAAATATCGCCACACCACCGATCCCCCACACCGCCAGACCCAGGTAGGCGAGGCTGGCGAGTACCGCGGCAACGGTCATTTGCGCTGACATTCTCATGGCAATCTCGCAACGAAATGCTGATGCGATGAGTGTAGATCCGCCACAAACCTGTAGGGGCCGAGCTTGCTCGCGAAAGCGGTGCATCAGTCGATATCTGCGTTAATCGACTCGCCGCCTTCGCGAGCAAGCTCGGCTCCTACAAGGGGGCGGCGGTGAGGACTTTGCGGAAGGTTTCTACCAACGGCCGCAAGTTGATCCGGTGCCACGCCGCCCATAACGGTGTGGTGAGCGTCAGCCAAGGCACTTCGCGCAACACCACACCCGGCGGCGCGTTATGGCTCAAGCCTTTCTGAATCATCGCAATCCCAAGCCCCGACGCCACCAGCCCCAGCGCCGTAAACGGCTCGGTTGCCTGCATGCGCACATCCGGGGTGAAACCGGCGCGGATGCACGCGCTGACGAACTCATCACTCGCATCCTGACGTGGTTGCACGCCGATCCATTCCTGCCCGGCCAGATCCTGCGGGCTCAACGTTGCCTGGTGCGCCAGCGGATGGTGCTCCGGCAGGGCCAGCAGCATCGGGTCATCGAGCACCTGAAAACCCAGCAAGTCCGGGTCGTCATCGGTCGGCGGCTCGCTCACCAGGGCGATATCGAGACTACGCTGACGCAGGCCCTCCAGTTGCTCGGCCGAACTCAGGTTGTACAGCGCGACATGCACATTCGGTCGATCGATGCGCAGTACCCGCAAGGCATTGGGCAGGACGCCGGCGTGCATGGCGTTTTCGATATAGCCGATGCACAAACCGCCTTCCTCACCCCGGCCCAAGCGTTTGCCGAGGGATTCGAGGCGATTGGCGTGGGTCAGCAGGGCACGGGTTTCGGCGAGAAATGTCTGACCATCACGGGTCAGCCGAATGCGCTGTTGGCTGCGCTCGAACAGCGTCAGGCCCAGGCGTTCCTCTAGCTGGGCAATCTGCCGGCTGAGTGGGCTTTGGGAAATATGCAGCCGTTCGGCGGCGCGGCCGACGTGCTCTTCCTCGGCGACTACAACGAAGTAGCGCAATTGGCGAATGTCGATCATGTCAGACCTGTAGGGACTCAAGTACTGCACATTATGTCTTGGACGGTCTCGGTGTCGCAATCTAGGATCTGCTCAACGGTCACGGAGACCCTGAACCTATGAGGAACATCCAATGAGCTTGAAAGACAAATTGCCCGGCCAACTCGGTTTCGGTACTGCCCCACTGGGCAACATGTTCCGCGCGATTCCCGAGGAAGAAGCGCAAGCCACCGTGCATGCCGCGTGGGCTGCCGGCGTGCGTTACTTCGACACCGCGCCGTTTTATGGCTCGGGCTTGTCGGAAATCCGCCTCGGCGAAGCTTTGAAGCAATACAACCGCGATGACTATGTACTCAGCAGCAAAGTCGGCCGAGTGATTCTCGATGAAGTCGAAGACGCCGCTGCCCGCGATCTCGGCGAAAAAAGCGGCGTGTTCGAGCACGGTCGCCCGAACAAGATCGTTAACGACTACAGCGCCGACGCGACCCTGCGCTCCATCGAAGACAGCCTCAAGCGCCTGCAGACCGATCGCCTCGACATCGTTTGGGTGCACGACATCGCCCAGGACTTTTACGGCGATCAATGGCTGGAATACTTCAATCAGGCGCGCACCGGTGCGTTCAAGGTGCTGACGCGTTTGCGCGAAGAAGGCGTGATCAAGGGCTGGGGCCTGGGCGTGAACAAAGTCGAGCCGTGCGAACTGACGCTGGATCTGACGGAAGCGCAGCCTGACGGTTTCCTCTTGGCCGGGCGCTACACGCTGCTCGATCACGAACGGCCGTTGCAGCGCCTGATGGATGCGGCATTGGCGCAGAACGTTGAAATTGTTGTCGGTGGACCCTACAGCTCGGGGATTCTTGCCGGTGGCGCGCACTTTGAATACCAGCAGGCCAGCCCTGAAGTCGTTGCCAGGGTTGAACAGATCAAACGCATCGCTGCTGCTTTTGGCGTTGATGTGAAAGCCGCTGCGCTGCAATTTTCGCTGGCCCATCCGGCGGTCGCGGCAGTGATTCCTGGCGCGAGCAAGCCGGGGCGGATTGCTGAGGATGTGGCGGCTTTGTCGGCAGTGATTCCAGCCGGGTTCTGGCAGGCATTGCGTGAAGCGAAACTGGTTTCTGAACGGGCGCCGTTGCCGGATCAAAAGATCGCAGCCTACGGCAGCTCCTACATGGGAGGTGTGTGATGAAGATTGATTTGGGTGGCAAGCTGGCGATAGTCAGTGGCAGCACGGCGGGTATTGGTTTGGGCATCAGCCAGTCGCTGGCCGAGGCCGGGGCCACGGTGGTGGTCATCGGCCGCGATACCGGCAAGGTCGAACAAGCACTGGCGAGCATTCGGCAGAAGGTGCCGGGAGCGCAGTTGCGTGGTTTGACTGCGGATCTGGGCACCGCCGAAGGTGCGGCCAAGTTGTTCGCCGCCGAGCCGCGTGCCGACATTCTGGTGAACAACCTGGGCATCTTCAATGACGTCGATTTCTTTGAGGCGCCGGACAGCGAGTGGACGCGCTTCTATGAGGTCAATGTGATTTCCGGCGTGCGCCTTGCGCGGCACTACGTGCCGGCGATGGTCGAGCAGGGCTGGGGACGGGTGATCTTCCTGTCTTCGGAATCCGGGGTGGCCACACCAGCAGACATGATCAATTATGGCGTGACCAAAAGCGCCAATCTGGCGGTGTCTCACGGTCTGGCCAAGCGTCTGGCTGGCACCGGTGTGACAGTCAATGCGATCCTGCCGGGTCCGACGTTTACCGATGGCCTGGAAGAGATGCTCAAGGATGCCGCCGCCGAATCGGGCCGCACGCTGCGCGATGAGGCCGACGCCTTTGTGCGCAAGGCCCGTCCTACTTCCATCATCCAGCGCGTGGCCGACGTTGAAGAGGTTGCGCACCTGGTGACTTACATTGCGTCACCGCTGTCTTCGGCGACCACTGGCGCGGCGTTGCGCGTCGATGGTGGTGTGGTCGACAGCCTGACGATCTGAATTCGAATTCTTCAAGAGAGACGTATATTTATGCCAACAGCATCTGCAACCATCGACATCCCGGCTTCGGCCGATCAGGTCTGGCAATTGATCGGCGGTTTCAACACGCTGCCGGACTGGCTGCCGTTCATTCCCAAGAGTGAACTGAGCGAAGGCGGGCGCGTGCGCACCCTGCAAACCGCCGATGGCGGCGTGGTGATCGAGCGCCTGCAAGCGTTCGACAACACGGCGAAGACCTACAGCTATTCGATCGAACAGGCGCCGTTCCCGGCCACCGATTATCTGGCGACGATCAAAGTTGAGGCCCAAGGGCAGGGCGCACGGGTGACGTGGTCAGGCCGTTTCAACGCCAAAGGCGTCAGCGATGAAGAAGTCGTGGCGCTGTTCAACGGCATCTACCAGGGCGGCCTGGAAGCGCTGCGCGCCAACTACCCAACCTGACCGCCACCACAGCTTTTTGTAGGAGCCGAGCTTGCTCGCGAAAGCGGCGTATCAGTCAGCAAAGATGCAGGCTGACCCAATGCCTTCGCGAGCAAGCTCAGCTCCTACGTTGAAAGCGGTGTATCAGACAAACCGCCACCACAGCTTTTTGTAGGAGCCGAGCTTGCTCGCGAAAGCGGCGTGTCATTCAGCAAAGATGCAGCCTGACCCAATGCCTTCGCGAGCAAGCTCGGCTCCTACAGTGAAGGCGTTGGGGCAGTCAGTAACGATGCAGGCTGACACGGCGTGTTCGCGAGCAAGCTCGGCGTCTACAGGGGTTGTGCTTTCTGTATTCAGGAATTTTCGATCAGGCTCTGTCGGCAATCGAGCACCAGTTTTGCCCCACCCAAATCGCTGCTGCCGACTTCGAGGCTGAAGCCATGCAAACTGACAATCGCGGCCACAATCGACAGGCCCAAACCAAAACCACCCTGCGGTTGCCCACCCTCGGCGCGATAGAAACGCTGGAACACCGCCTCACGCTCAGCCTCCGGGATGCCCGGCCCTGAATCGTGCACTTCAATCCGCGTCTGGCCACCGGCATTCACGCCACGCAACATCACCGTACCGCCCGGAGGGGTGAATTTGATCGAGTTGCTCAACAGGTTCGCCAGTGCCTCAAACAGCAATGCCCGATCACCGTTCAACGGCGGCAACGTCTCCGGCATGTTCAGCTCGAAACGCAGCTCACCTTCCTCAGCCAGCGGCAAATAAAACTCGTGCAATTCTTCCAGCAACGACACCGGATTCAGCTCGACAAACCCTGAGCGACGCTGCCGATCTTCCAGCTCCGAAATCCGCAACAGCCCGCGAAACCGCGCCATCAGCGTGTCCGCTTCGGCCAGCACCAGATCAAGTTGTGCCGCCTCCTGGGAACCTTCACCAGCCTGTTGCTGCATGCGATACAACTGCGCGCGCAAGCGGGTCAGCGGTGTGCGCAAATCATGGGCGATGTTGTCGCACACGCCTTTGACTTCATTCATCAAACGCTCGATGCGCTCAAGCATGGCGTTGACGATGGCCGCGAGCATGTCCAGTTCATCACGGCGATTGGACAGCGGTAAACGGTGAGTCAGGTCGCCGGCCACAATCGACTGCGCACTGGCCTGAATCGCCCGGATCCGCCGCAACGGCCGCCGGCGCAACAAATGCCAACCGGCAATCCCCGGCAGAATCGTCAGCGACACGCCCCAGAACAACGCGTGCAAAATGATCCGCGTTACCGCGAACAACGAACCGTTGTCGCGCAGCAATACCAGCCAACGACCGTCGCGGGTTTGCGTGGCGACGGCATCGCAGCTGTCATTGGGCAGGGTCGGATCATCGGAGTCGGCGCAGTCGGCGAGCATGTGGATCTTGCCGTCCAGTGGCAGGCCCTCGGGGATCTGCTGTAGCGCGCCGCCGAGGTAAGTGCCTTGCGCATCGAACAGGCCATAAGCGTCGATGCCACGAATGTCGAAGGTCATGCTCGCGGCGAGCGCCTCTTCCAGTTGCTCACCGCGAAAGTGTGAAAACAGATGCTGACGTTGCATCAGCGAATGCTTGGCAAGATTGTCGAGGTAGCCGGAAACCTCGTAATACATGACCCCCATGAGGATCGCGCTCCAGGCCACGAACAACGAACTGTACAGCGCCAGCAAACGGCTGCTGGAAGAGCGCCAACCGTCAGACGGGTTCGGCAATGACATAACCTGAGCCCCGTACGGTGCGGATCAGCGGCACGTTGCCCACCGCGTCGATTTTCTTGCGCAGACGGCCGATGTGCACGTCGATGAGGTTGGTGCCCGGGTCGAAGTGATAACCCCAGACTTCTTCGAAAATCATCATCCGCGAAAGAATCTGGCCGCTGTTGCGCATCAGAAATTCGAGCAATTTGTATTCGGTCGGCAACAGCGTCAGCACCTGCTCGGCGCGGCGCGCTTCGTGGCTGATCAAATCCAGTTGCAGATCGGCCACCTGCAAGGTTGTCGCTTGCGTCGCGACGCTGTTCTGCCGGCGCAGCAACACTTCAACCCGCGCCGCCATTTCATCGGTAGCGAACGGCTTGGTCAGGTAATCATCACCACCGGCGCGCAAGCCGCGCACACGCTCATCGACATCGGAGAGGGCGCTGATCATCAGAATCGGCGTGGCCACGCCCATGGTGCGCAGCGTGGTGACGATGGCCAGGCCATCGAGTTCCGGCAGCATGCGGTCCAGGGTAATCAAGTCGTAATTGCCGCTCACGGCGCGGTCGAGGCCTTCACGGCCATTGTCGACCCAGTCGACGTCCAGACCGTGGCTGCTGAGTTCGGCGACGATTTCCCGAGCGGTTACGGCGTCGTCTTCGATGGTCAATATACGAGTCATAGGGCAGGCCTTGATCGGTTCAAACGGAATGGCAGCATTTTGCCAAGAAATTTCCGTGACGCTTTAAATTAACTTTCATGTTGTAGCTGTCAAAAACGCAAATCGGCGGATTTATTTTCCAGTGCAGAAAACCCGCTGAAATCGACCCTTTGTTGCAATTTGCATGGTCTTAGGAAGTTCATCTTTTCTAAGTTATTGATAAACATAGGTTTATTAAATTCTGGCAACTGGCACGGTCGCTGCAATTCCTCTGATGTCGAGTTGTAACACCATTTTTCATGCCTGGAGCAGAACAACAATGAATAGATCCTCTGATGGGTTGTATCCTGCCTTCGAAGAGTCGAGCAGCGTGTCAGGTGTGTCCTGGGGCGCAATTTTCGCAGGTGCCGCGGCTGCCGCTGCCCTGTCGATGATTTTGGTGCTGCTCGGTTTCGGTTTGGGGTTCTCTGCCGTTTCACCGTGGGCCGGGGAGGGCATCAGTGCCAAGGGCCTGGGTATATCAACGATAGTCTGGCTGGCGGCGACGCAAATCATCGCTTCCGGCATGGGTGGCTACATAGCCGGTCGCCTGCGGGTGAAGTGGGCGAACATGCACGGTGATGAAGTGTATTTCCGTGATACCGCACACGGCTTCCTCGCCTGGTGCGTAGCCACGTTGGTGACCGCGATCCTCGTGGTCGGTTCGGTCAGCAGCGTGATCAGTGGTGGTGTGCAAGCCGGTGCCAGTGTGGCTGGCGGTGCTGCCAGCGCCATGACCCAAGCGGCCGGTACTGCAGCAGCGAACACTGACAGCAACCAATACGGTTATTTCGTCGATAGCCTGTTCCGCGATGACCGTCCTGCTGCCGTCAGCGATGACGCTGCCCATGGCGCGGTCACCCGCATCTTCGCCCAGAGTCTGGCTAACGGTCAGCTCAGCGCCGAAGACCGTACCTATCTCGCCCAACTGGTCGCCCAGCGTACCAACCTGACTCAAGCCGACGCTGAACGTCGTGTCGACGAGATCTACGCCCGCACTCAGAAAGCCATCGCCGACGCCAAGTTGAAAGCTCAACAAGCCGCCGACACCGCCGCCAAAGTCGCTGCCTTGACCTCGCTGTGGATGTTCGTTGCGCTGCTGGCCGGCGCGTTCTTTGCCAGCTTCGCCGCGACCTTCGGTGGTCGTCGTCGGGACGCGGTCGAGTACGTTGAAGTCGACACCTACACCACGACCACTCCGGTCCGTTAAATAAGGAGATTCACCATGCGCTCACTCCTATTGTTTTTCCTCGGCGTACCGATCCCGATCATCATCCTGATCGCCCTGTTCGTGCACTGATTGCTCTATTGAGGCGTTTGCCTCAGCCGCTTTCACCTTCGGGTGAAAGCGGCTTTTTGCTTTCTGCGGGGACAGCGGCGAGAATCGCCATCGGAAGTGGATTGGCCGCTTTACCTCTCTTTAAGGATGAACGCGTTGGACAAGAAGGAAATCAAACGACAATTGGTGGAAATGCTCGAGGCCGGGCGTTCGAAAACCGAGACGTTCAAAGCGCTGTCGGGCGGCAAGGTCAAGGATCGCGTGTTAGCGGCGTGGATAGCAGGTCGCCCGGATCCGGCGCTCAGACAAAAGCATTCACTCAAGGTCACGCTGTTGATCGTGCTGATCTGTATTCAGGCATTTATCGGCGCAGTGTCCGGGTTCTTTCTGTTTTTCGAGGTCAGCGCCGGCCTGGCACTGACCATGATGCTGATCGCTGGCGGTGTACCGCTGTTGTTTGCCTGGTATTTCTACAAGAACGTCGCGGCGGCTTATACCGTCTTCATTCTCCTGAACATCAGTCAGGTTTCGCGCATGTTCAAGGGCTATGAAGAGGATCCGCTGTCCACCGTGATCGCCGTTGGCATCACCTTCGCTGTGGTGTTTTACGCTGCCTGGGTCAAATCGTTGTTGTTCCCCGATCTGGGATTCATCGGTGCGAAGAAGCTCAAAGGGCAGTTCGTCTTCTCCAACTGATCGTTGAACAATCCGACTGTTTTCACTGGCCTGGATCAATGTTTCGATTGGCGATATCGCCTAACGTAAATGAACCAGGCCTTTGCTGAGGTATGAGCTACAGTGCTTCCCGCGCACCTTGTTTGCGCTGACGGAGTACCCGCGTCGACGTCCCAAACACAGTAATAAAAGCGTCGACTACGGTGTAGTGCAGCAAGGAGCTGACACAACCTCAACCGAACCTTCACGGATGAAATTGCAATGCACTGCCTAGAAAGATCCTTCGATATCCAGCCTTTGGCGCAGGCGGATATGACTGTCCACATCAACGGCCAGGCGGTCACTGCCGCCATCGGCGAAACCGTCCTCAGCGTTATTCAATCCCTCGGCGTGCGCCAGATCGCGCGCAACGATCATGACCAGATCAGTGGCGCCTATTGCGGCATGGGCGTGTGCCAGTGCTGCCTGGTCAAAATCAATGGTCGGCACAAACGTCGTGCCTGCCAGACGGTGGTGCGCGATGGCATGCAGATTGAAACCCGGGTCAACCGCATCACCGCGCAGGAGGTCGTATGAACCTGCAACCGGTAATCGTCGGCGGTGGCCCGGCGGGGATGGCCGCGGCTATCGAACTGGCGCGCCATGGCGTGCGTTGCACCTTGCTTGAAGAAGCTTCGCGTCTTGGCGGTGTGGTCTATCGCGGGCCGCTGCGTGATGGCGTGCAACTGGATTATCTGGGCCCGCGTTATTCCGAAGCATTGAGCAAACTGCACGGTGATTTTCAGGAGCAATCCGGACTGATCGATGTCCGCCTCAACCACCGTGTGATCGGTGCTGAAGGCACCCGTGCGTTGGTGGTGCTCGATGGTGATGAGCAATTGCACGAGATTGACTATCCGCAATTGCTGTTAGCCGCCGGTTGCCATGAGCGCAGTGTGCCGTTTCCCGGCTGGACGCTGCCGGGGGTGATCATGCTTGGCGGCCTGCAACTGCAAATCAAGAGTGGCGTGGTCAAGCCGCAAGGGCCGGTAATCATTGCCGGCACCGGGCCGCTGCTGCCGCTGGTGGCGACGCAGTTGCACGCCTCTGGCGTCAGCGTGGCCGGCGTCTATGAGGCCTGTGCGTTCGGCAAGATCGCCCGCGAGAGCCTGGCGCTGCTGAACAAGCCGCAGCTGTTTCTCGATGGCTTGAGCATGCTCGCCTACCTGAAATTGCACGGCATCCCGATGAACTACGGTTGGGGCGTGGTCGAAGCGCACGGCGAGGGCGAGTTGAAAAGCGTCAGCGTCGCGCCGTACTCGGCGACGTGGGAGCCGGACCTGTCTCGCGTCGAGCGCTTCGAAGCGAAGACCCTGGCGGTCGGTTATGGCTTCATTCCGCGCACTCAACTCAGTCAGCAGATGGGCCTGGATCACGGTTTCAGTGACGACGGTTACCTGCGCGCCAACTCGAACATCTGGCAGCAAAGCAACGAACCTCACGTGCATCTGGCCGGTGACATGAGCGGGATTCGCGGCGGTGAAGCGGCGATGCTCGCGGGCAAGATTGCTGCGACGTCGATCCTGCTGCAACGCGGTGTGCTTGAAGAAGAATTGGCTCGCGTGCGCCGCGACCGTTACCTGAGCAAACTCAAAGCCATCGTGCGCTTCCGCGCCGCCGTCGATCGCTACACCGAACGCGGCGTTGGCCAGACAGCATTGCCCGCCGCCGACACGGTGATCTGCCGTTGCGAACACGCGACCCGCGCCGACATCGATCGGGCGCTGGAGCAGGGTGTGCAAGACATCGCCAGCCTGAAAATGCGTACCCGCGTGAGCATGGGCGATTGCCAGGGACGGATGTGCGTCGGCTACTGCAGCGACCGTTTACGCCAGGCCACTGGGCGCAAGGATGTTGGCTGGCTGCGTCCGCGCTTCCCGATCGATCCGATTCCTTTTTCCGCGTTCCACAATGCCGGCACGGAGGCCGCTGCCCATGAGTAAGTTCTACGATGTGATCATCGCGGGTGGCGGCGTGATCGGTGCTTCTTGTGCCTATCAACTGTCCAAGCGCAAGGGCCTCAAGGTCGCGGTCATCGATGCGAAACGTCCGGGCAACGCAACCCGTGCGTCGGCCGGTGGCTTGTGGGCGATCGGCGAGTCGGTCGGCCTCGGTTGCGGGGTGATTTTCTTCCGCATGATGTCGGCCAACCGCAAGCGCGAAACCCAGGGCGCGGCGGTGGCGGTGGACTCCAGCACACCGCACATCCTGCCAGAGTCGTTCTTCGATTTCGCCTTGCAGTCCAACGCGCGGTATCCGGCGCTGCACCGCGAGCTGAAAGACAATCACGGCATGGATTTCAAGTTCGAAAAGACCGGGCTGAAATTCGTCATCTATGACGATGAAGACCGCCTCTACGCCGAGCACATCGTCGGGTGCATTCCGCATCTGGCCGATCAGGTGCGCTGGCTCGATCAAGCTGAGCTGCGCGTGGCCGAACCGAGCGTCAGCCATGAAGCGCGCGGTGCACTGGAATTCCTCTGCGACCATCAGGTCAGCCCGTTCCGTCTCGCCGATGCCTACATGGAGGGCGCGCGACAGAACGGTGTCGATATCTACGTCAACACCAACGTCACCGGCGTGTTGCATCACGGTACGCGCGTGACTGGCGTGCAGACCGCCGAGGAGGGCGTGTTCCACTGCAAAACGCTGATCAACGCGGGCGGCGCCTGGGCGGCGGATCTGAGCGAATGGGCGACCGGCATTCGTATCCCGGTGAAACCGGTGAAAGGCCAGATTCTGCTGACCGAGCGCATGCCGAAAATCCTCAATGGCTGCCTGACCACCAGTGATTGCTACGTCGCGCAAAAGGACAACGGTGAGATCCTGATCGGCAGTACCACCGAGGACAAAGGCTTCGACGTCACCACCACTTACCCGGAAATCGCCGGGCTGGTGCAGGGTGCCGTGCGTTGTCTGCCGGAGCTCAAGGACGTCAATCTGAAGCGAACCTGGGCGGGGCTGCGTCCGGGCTCACCGGATGAATTGCCAATTCTCGGGCCGATGCGTGGCGTGGAGGGTTATCTGAATGCCTGCGGGCACTTCCGCACCGGCATCCTGACCTCGGCGATCACCGGCGTACTGCTGGACAAGCTGGTCAACGACGAGCCGCTGCCGCTGGACATCACCCCGTTCCTGGCGGACCGCTTCGAAGTAGCCCCGGTCAAACCAGAGCGCACGCTAGAGCCTGCTTGACTCAGATCCCCTGTGGGAGCGAGCCTGCTCGCGAAGGCAATTTGTCAGTCCTGAATGTGTTGACTGACACACCGCTTTCGCGAGCAGGCTCGCTCCCACATGGAGTTTTGTGTATGGCTCAGGTTCTGCGGGATTCTTCTTCGAGCTGGTCGGACTCGAACAACCGCGCCAGCTCCGCCCGGGCTTCCTGGGCGGTTTGCAGGACTTTCGCCGCGTCGTCGTAGATCGCGTGTTGCGCCTCCAGCACCTGTTCGTCATGGTGTTTGAAGCGCTTGATGCGGGCATCGGCCTGGGCTTGCGTCAGCCCCAAGCCCACCAATGTGCGCCGGCTCATTTCCAGGCTTGAGTAATACGTCTCGCGAATCGCTTCCGCGCCGACATCCACCAAGCGGTGAACGTGCTGACGGTTACGCGCCCGGGCGATGATTTTCATGTGTGGGTAGAGCTTGCGCACCACCTCGGCGGTCTTGATGTTGGTCTCCGGATCGTCCGTGGCAATCACGAAGTATTCCGCTTCGCCGACCTTGGCCGCATGGAGGATTTCCGGGCGCATCGGGTCACCGTAGAACACCGGCACGCCACCAAAGCTGCGCGACAGTTCGATGGTTTCGACCGAGGTGTCCAGTGCGACGAATTTGATGTTCTGCGCGCGCAGAATCCGCGCCACGATCTGCCCCATCCGGCCCATGCCGGCAATCACCACGCGCGGCGTGTCGGTATCGATCTCGCGGAATTTTTCCGGCACTTCCACCGGCTGTACCTTCGGGCTCACCAAGCGCGCGCAGAGCAACAGCAGCAACGGCGTCAGCGCCATCGACAGGGTGATGGTCAGCACCAGCAAGTCATACAGGCGCGGCTCGAACAGACCCTGATCGCGGCCTATCTTGAACACCACAAAAGCGAATTCACCACCGGCGGCGAGGACGATGCCGAGGCGAATGGCGCTGATCTTGTTCAACCCACCGGCCAGGCGCCCGACCACAAACAGCAGCGGCAGCTTCAGACCAATCAGCAGCAGCGTCAGCCCGAGCACCGTGATCGGCGCGTTAAGCAGCAGACTGAGGTTGGCGCCCATGCCGACGCTGATGAAAAACAGCCCGAGCAACAGGCCCTTGAACGGTTCGATCTGCGCTTCCAGCTCATGCCGATACTCCGAATCCGCCAGCAGCAGCCCGGCGAGAAACGCCCCCAGAGCCATCGACACACCGACCAGATCCATCAGCCACGCTGTGCCGATCACTACCAGCAACGCCGTGGCCGTAGAGACTTCCGGCAGGCCGGTTTTCGCCACCACGCGGAATACCGGACGCAACAGATAGCGCCCGCCAACCACCACCACAGCGATACCGCCGAGCACTTGCAACGCGTGATTCAGACTCTCGGCACTGCTGGTGTTTTGCGCGCCGCCAGCGAGCATCGGCACCAGTGCAATCAACGGGATCGCGGCGATGTCCTGAAACAGCAGGATCGCGAACGCCAGACGCCCGTGGGGGCTGGTCAACTCTTTGCGCTCGGCCAGACTTTGCAGGCCGAACGCCGTGGAGGAGAGTGCCAGACCGAGGCCCAGCACAATCGCACTGTTCAGTGGTTGGCCAAACACCGACAGAGCCAGCACACCAATCACCGAAGCCGTCAGCAACACCTGCGCCAGGCCGACGCCGAACACCGATTTGCGCATCACCCACAACCGTCGCGGCGACAGCTCAAGGCCAATGATGAACAGCAGCAGCACCACGCCCAATTCGGAAATATGCGCCACGCTTTGCGGGTTGCCGATCAGGCCCAGCACGGAAGGGCCGATGATCACCCCGGCAAACAGATAACCGAGCACCGCGCCCAATTGCAGACGTTTGGCCAAAGGCACGGTGAGCACCGCCGCGAACAGAAACACGACAGCGGCTTGCAACAGATTGCCTTCATGGGGCATGGGTTTACTCCTGACAGCGTACGGCGGGGGTCGACAAGGATAAAGGCTGAATCGTTTCAAGATCCACCGAAGATCCCTGTAGGAACTGACGAGTGCAACGAGGCTGCGATCTTTTGATCTAGCTTTGGATTTCAAAGAAGCACGATCAAAAGATCGCAGCCTGCGGCAGCTCCTACAGGGGATTTTCATCGTTTCTGTAAAATTTCGCATCAATTGGTTACATTGATAGCGACAGCGAATCAATCATTTCGAGACCGACCATGGCCATCAATTTCGACCTCAACGACCTGCAAGCCTTTCGCGCTGTGGTCGAGCAGGGCAGTTTCCGCAAGGCCGCCGACACCGTGCGCCTGTCACAACCGGCGCTGAGCCGGCGCATCGAGAAGCTCGAAGACGCCCTCGGCGTAAAACTGTTCGAGCGCACCACGCGCAAGGTCAGTCTGACCCAGGCGGGGCGCGGCTTCATGCCCAGTGTCGAGCGTTTGCTCGATGATCTCGACGTGGCCTTGCTCGGCATCAGCGAAGTCGCTTCGACCCGTCTGGGCCATGTCACCGTCGCCTGCGTGCCCTCGGCGGCGTACTACTTCATGCCGCGCGTGGTTGCCCGCTATCACCAGCAATTCCCGCGCATCAAGGTCAAAGTTCTCGACTCCAGCGCCCATGACGTGCTCAGCGCGGTGGTCAACGGCGAGGCGGATTTCGGTTTGAGTTTCCTCGGTACGCAGGATGCCAAAGTCGACTTCGAACCGCTTGTGCAGGAGTGCTACGTCGTCGCTTGCCGCCGCGATCACCCATTGGCCGGGCACAGCAGCGTGACGTGGGACGAGTTTTATCAGCAGGATTACATCTCGCTGGACAAGACGTCGGGCAATCGCTTTTTGCTCGATCAAGCCCTGAGCACGGTGGTGCCGCAGCGCCAGAGCATCTGCGAAACCAAGCATGTGACGACCATGATCGGTCTGGTCGAGGCGGGTTTGGGCGTGGCGGCGGTACCGTTGATGGCGATGCCCGGGCCGGATCATCCGATCCTGACGCGGGTGCCATTGACCGATCCGCAGGTAATGCGCAGCGTGGGCATTATCAAGCGCCGGGATCGTACGTTGACCCCGGCAGCGTTGGAGTTGGAGCGTTTGGTGGTGGAAATGAAAGTGCAGCCGCCGAACCTCAGTGCTTGACCGAGTCCAACCCGGTGGCCTGGACATCCGCCTGGGCGGCTGGCGCGGCGAGGTAGGCGAGCAACGCCTTGGCTTCCTGTGGATGCTGCGCGCCCACCGGGACGCCGGCAGCAAAACGCGTGACCGACTGCACCGATTCCGGAATCTTCGCCACGAAACTCACGCCCGGCACTGGCAGCAATTCGCTGACCTGCTGAAAGCCCAGTTGATAATCGCCAGTGGCAACCACCGAGCCCACCGGGATTTTTGCGATCATTTTGGCTTTCGGTTTCAGTTGCTCTTCGATGCCCAGCTTCTTGAATAACTGCTGCTCGATGTACACGCCGCTGGCGCTGTCGGAATAGGCCACCGACTGTGCATCAAGCAGGGTTTTCTTCAGGCCGTCGACGCTGCTGATATCCGGTTTTGGCGCGCCTTCGCGCACCACCATGCCGATCCGCGAATCCGCCAGTTCCACGCGGGACGCCGGGTCGACCTTGCCTTGCTTGATCAAGTCATCGAGGGCGTAGCCGACCATGATCACCACGTCGGCGTGCTCACCGCGCGCGAGGCGATTGGGGATCGCCTCGGGTGCCTTGCCCATCGACGGGCCAAGTTGGGTGTCGAGGGTGTTGCCGGTGGCGGCGGCGAACTTCGGGCCGAGGATTTTATAGGCGGCGGTGAAGCCGCCGGAGGTCATCACGTTCAGTTGTTCTGCGTGCGCCAGGGTGCTGAAAGCGAAGAGCGCGATGGCGGTGAAGTTGAAGAGTTTTTTCATGGTCATTGTTCCTTATGCGGCGACCGGTTGCAGGCGGCCGCCCGCGCGGCGATAGAGGTACAGCGTCGCGCACAGTGCACACAACGCACCGATGCTCATCCAGTAACCCGGCGCCGCTTTGTCGCCGGTGTATTGAATCAGGAAGGTCGACATCGCCGGGGTGAAGCCGCCGAAAATGGCCGTCGCCAGGCTGTAAGCGAGGGAGAAACCGGCGACGCGCACTTCCACTGGCATGATTTCGGTGAGCGCCGGAATCATCGCGCCGTTGTACATGCCGTAGATGAACGACAACCACAGCAGCGACATCAGCATGTGGCTGAAGCTCGGCGCCTGCACCAGGTACGACAGCGCCGGATAAGTGGTGGCCAGTGCTAACAGCGACATCGCAATCAGCACCGGACGACGGCCGATGCGATCCGACAACATGCCGCCAATCGGCAGCCAGAAGAAGTTCGATACCCCCACCAGCAACGTCACCAGCAACGCGTCCGAGGTGCTCAGGTGCAACACGGTTTTGCCGAAGGTCGGCGCATACACGGTGATCAGGTAAAACGCGGTGGTGGTCAGGGCGACCATCAACATCCCGCCGAGTACCACAACCCAGTTCTGGCCAAGGGTGCGGAACACTTCGCCCATGCTCGGACGGTGTTTGCGCGCGGCGAACTCTTCGGTTTCTGCCAGATTGCGGCGCAGCAGAAAGATGAACGGCACGATCATGCAGCCAACGAAAAACGGAATCCGCCAGCCCCAATCAGCAATCACGTCCGGCGCCATCCACGCGTTCAGCGCGAAGCCCAATGCGGCGGCGACAATGATCGCCACTTGCTGACTGGCTGACTGCCAAGCGGTGAAGAAACCTTTGCGGCCCGGGGTGGCGATCTCGGACAAGTACACCGAAACCCCGCCCAATTCGGCACCGGCGGAGAAGCCTTGCAACAGGCGTCCGATCAATACCAAGGCTGGCGCAAACAGGCCGATGCTTTCGTATCCGGGCACCAGCACGATCAATATCGTGCCGCTGGCCATGATCGACAGAGTGACGATCAAACCTTTACGGCGGCCGACGTCATCGATGTACGCGCCGAGCACGATGGCCCCCAGAGGACGCATCAGAAAGCCCGCGCCGAACACCGCGAAGGTCATCATCAGGGAGGCGAATTCACTGCTCGCCGGGAAGAACACCGACGCGATCTGCGTGGCGTAGAAACCGAACAGAAAGAAGTCGAACTGTTCGAGGAAGTTGCCCGAGGTCACCCGGAAAATGGCGCCGGCCCGCGAGCCGCCGTTTGGGATTGAGGCTGTCATAGCAAAGTACTCCACCGCTTTTATGACGTGCGCCACGGAGAGTCAGCGCACGGATGTTATTGGGGCGGATGGTGGCGCAGGTGTAACAATATGTTAATTGCATTGTTGGCATGGATTGATGCGCAAAGCGGATCAATCCGCCCGACGCTTGCTTTTTGTAGGCGCCGAGCTTGCTCGCGAAAGCGTTGTCTCAGACGATCAATATGTTGGATGTGTCGACGCCTTCGCGAGCAAGCTCGGCTCCTACAGGTTTTGTTGTGTGGGTGAAATTTGCGCTCACATGAAAATCTTGTGGGAGCTGGCTTGCCAGCGATGGCGGCCCGGCAGACGACTACAATCCCCCAGCCAACCCGCACAAAAAAACAAGGAATGATTCCCGAGCCGCGCAGTCGGAGTTCAGGTATCACACATCAATGGAGGTTCACCGATGAACAGCAAAACCCTAATCGCCAGCCTGGCCCTCGTTGCCGGCATTGCCGGGATCAGCCCACTTGTTCAAGCGGCGCAAACCTCAAGCGATCCAACCGTACAATCCCCGGTCAGCGACCGCGAATTGAAGGTCAATGACCGCGCCCCGGATATTTATCAACGCAGCGAAAAAGCCCTCGACTGGAAAGCCAAAGGCCTGAAAAAACCGGTCGATCAGGCGCAGTGGGTGCAGATCAATGACCAATACGTCATGGTGATGATCACCAACGGCACCATTGTCGAGATGAAACAAGTCCCGCGTTAAACCCCGGCAATAATTAGCCATGGACGGTTGATTGCAATCGAGCGCCATTCGGGTAAAACCCGTGGGCGTCTCGAGTGACTGGATGTCAGGAGCAATGGGTTGGACAAGAAGCCGCTTTACCGCAAAGTCAACACGCGCACCTGGGGTGTGCGACGTAATGAGTTGGTCGCCCATTACCGCGATCAACGAAATACCAAGAGCGAGAGCCGCCGCGAAGCATCGCGAGGTTCGATGCATTCCGGCAAACGATACGGACTGGATTACACGCCATTGTTCCGTTTCTTATTGTCCCGGGTGGGTGGTCGTTGGGATCAGATTTTCAGTGAAGTGGTGTCGCGCCTCGATTGTCCCGATCCGCTGTTCTGGATGGTTGCCATTCAGGAAGATGAGCGCAGTGACATCGTCCGGTTGGGTGAGTCGAGCTACTTCAATGGCCTGTACGTCGATGAGCAAAACCTTCTGCAAATCGTCAATCCCGAATTGAAAGCCGCGGACATGACGCCGAGTTGTCAGTGCTGCACTCACACCTTCAACGGCGTTGTGTTTGGCAAGACAGCTGGCTGACCTCACTCCATTCGGCTGTGACTCAGAACCTGCCCACCGCCCAACCGATACTGATTGTTGCCACTGCGTTTCGCCTCATACATCGCCAGATCGGCAATGTGCAGCAGGCGGTCCATGGTCGGTGCGTGGTCGGGAAACACCGCGACGCCAAGGCTGCTGCCGATATGGCGCTGGTCGTTGCCGATGCTGATCGGCGGCGACAGCTCGATGAAAATCTTCTGACAGATGCTGCGGGCTTCGTCCTGCAAGTCGATGCCCAGTGCCAAGCCTTGCAGGATGACCACGAATTCGTCACCGCCAATCCGCGCGACGGTGTCGGTGGCGCGCAGGATGCGTTTGAGGCGGGTAGCGGTGGTGATCAGCGCGCGGTCGCCGGCGGCATGGCCGTAGTGGTCGTTGATATTTTTGAAGCCGTTCAGGTCGACGAACACCAGCGCCACTCGCGTGTTGGTCTGCCGGGCCTGATCCAGTGCTTCGGACAAGCGTTCTTCCAATACCAGACGATTGGGTAATCCGGTCAATGGATCGAAGTGGGCGAGGTGCTGGAGGTAACTGGCCGAGGCTTTTTCTTCGGTGATGTCGCGCACCACGCCCATCATTTTGATGACCGTGTCGTGGTCATTGCGTACCACATTGCCGGTCTCGCGCAGCCAGCGAATCGTACCGTCAGGCCAGACCACGCGGTATTCCTCGTCGTGGTTTTCGCCGGTTTTCAGGCAGCGCAGTTCACCGTCGCGCACCCGCACGCGGTCATCCGGGTGTACGCAGGAGCAGAAGAGGGCGTAGGACGGGGTGATTTCACCGATCTTGAACCCAAACATGCCGTAGATCGCGTCCGACCAATACAGCCGATCGGTGTCGACTTCCCAATCCCAGGTGCCGATGCGCGCGAAGTATTGGCTGCGCTTGAAGCGCTCGGCGTCGCCGTCCTGATGAATGTTGCGGCCTTCAGCGGCGCGGCTCAGCAGGTCACGGTATTCGGCGAGTTGCCGGCGCAAATCGCGCTCGCGCCAGCTCAGCACGCCAATCACGGCCAGCAAGACAACCCCAAGGGCTAGACCGATCCAGAGCTGAGTCATTAGCGTGCTGCCAGCATGGCGGATCTATCCGAGGAGTAATGGCGGTTGGCTATGTTAATGCTTCGTCACTCGGTTCGGATACAGGGCGATCTTCGTGTACTGGTTGCCAATAACCGCCATTTCTGGGAAAACGGCGGCCTGCTGAACAATAGAGTGAAATGACATGAATGATGAACTGCAGGTAATCGATCTTCAGGTGGGCGAGGGTAAGGCCGCAGTCAAAGGCGCGCTGATCACCACGCAATATACCGGCTGGCTGGAAGACGGCACCGAGTTCGATTCGTCCTACAGCCGTGGCAAACCTTTTCAGTGCGTGATCGGCACGGGCCGCGTGATCAAGGGCTGGGATCAGGGGCTGATGGGCATGCAGGTGGGCGGCAAGCGTAAGTTGCTGGTGCCGGCGCACTTGGGGTATGGCGAGCGGACGATGGGCAAGATTCCGCCGAATTCGAATCTGCTGTTCGAGATTGAGTTGCTGGAGGTTTTGACGCGGGAGGATTGAGTGCAGGCGCTGTCGAGTCCTCCAGTGAGCCTTTGGTGGCGCTGGAGGATGTCGAAGGTTAACCCGGAGCCGGTACACCTTTTATCCTTTCGGAGTTTCGTCAACGCACGCGTTGAAGTAATCCTTGGCGGGCTGAGTGGTCCTCAGGCCCACTGCAACGGTGGCCCGGACGGAAAGCAGATGTCTACTTCCAACTTTGCTGCTGCCGAAATATTGACCAAGGCATCGAGCGAGAACTTGTCGATTTTCCCGTTGAGTACATCATTGAGGCGTGGCTGAGTAATGCCCAGACGCTTGGCTGCCTCCTTTTATGGAAGCTCCCAAGCGCGAATGGTCTCGCAAAGCGTACGCATCAGTTTGGCCCGCAGACGCATATTGGCTGCGTCCTGCGGCGTGTCTTCCAGTGCATCCCAGACGCTTGTAAAACGCAGGGATGGGTCTTGATGATCCTTCATGGCCTAACCTATTTCCTGGTATCTGGCGCGAGCCAGTTCGATATCTCGCGTTTCAGTTTTTCGTGTGGTCTTGTGCATGGCGTGCAGCACATAAATGGCTTCAGGCCGATTGACCACATAAAACACCCGAAACGCTCCTGAATCCTCAGTGATCCTGATTTCGTTGACGCCACGGCCTATGGTTTTCATGGGACGCCAATCAAAAGGTTCTTCACCCTGTTGCAAAAGATCCAACTGAAAACCCGCAGCCCTTCGGGCATCAAGCGGGAATGCACGCAGATCTTTGAGCGCACTCCCTCACCTCATCAACTCACTTCAATTTCTGGTCGGCGGCTCCAGGTTGTCGAGCGCGCGGTTGACGGCGAGTTCGCCGAGCATCACCACTTGCTGAATGCCGAGCAGGGTGTTGCGGTAGGGCGTTTCGAGCAGGCCGGCGAAGTCGCTGAGCATGATGCTGGCCGAGGCCTGATCGCGACTAAACGATAGGGTGGTAGCTGTACGCAGGTTAGTCGACCGGCCACAAGCAAACCGGCGCGCCCGAAGGCGCCCTGCGCACAGTTACCATTAAGTACAGGCCAAAAAAATCCTGAGATAACGGACTGCGTGCAGCTTGTGTACACCGAGCGACTAAACCCGATCACTTAACATTCAGTGATGCGAACAAAGTTACCGGCGACCCCCAAGCCGCACAAGCCGGCGGATTCTGGCGTAGTTGTAGGCAAAGGCGCAAGGCGCTGTAGCCCGGTGGATGATGTCGAAATGATGCGTTGTTTTTCCGGGCCTTTTCGCGAGCAAGCTTTGCTCCTACAGTGTCTCGGGGTGTGCAAGAAACCTTTGTAGGAGCCGGGCTTGCCCGCGAAGGCGGACGATCAGTCACCGACGATATTGAACAGTGGAATTCGCCCATTCAGCGAAGGCCGGTAATGCCAGGCCAGTCGCTCCAGATTCACACCGTGATCGAGGATTTCCCTGACAGTCGCGCAGGCAATTTCCATCGCCAGCACCTGACCTGGACACTGATGTCGCCCGCTGCCAAAACTGAAACTGCGCCGATTCGGCCGATCCAGTAAAAAACTGTCTGGCTGTTCATCAAGCGCCGGATCGCGATTGGCCGAGGCCAGCAGTACCAGAATCACATCGCCGGCCTCGACCCGCACACCGTCGATCTCGCAAGCGGCAGCCACAAACCGCCGCGTGTTTTGCACCGACGGATCAAAGCGCTGCACTTCGGCCATCAGCGTATCCATCGACGCACCGAGCAACTCAGGATGACGCCGCAACGCCACCAACGCGTTGCCAATCAAACCAGCGGTAGCTTCGTGGGTCTGCGAACACAGGCCAATCAGGTTAGCGATCATCGTGTCTGCATCGCCTTCAAATCGCTGCTTGATCGCCGCCAGCAAAGCGCTATCCGTCTTCGCCAGCAACTCAATGAAATATCCACGCAACTGCTCAGCGGCGGCATGCGCGGCCAGCCGTTGCAGGTCATTGCTCAACGGCGACAGGCATGCGACGAAGTCAGCGGTCAATACACTGACGACCCGAGCCTGCGCCGGGTTGAAGCCAAGCAGCGCCGCGACCACGCACACCGGCCCGCGAAACATGGCTTTATATAAGCCATCGGCGTCTACCGTGATCAGACGCGCCGCCACCAATGTGTTCACTGCCGTCAGATCGATCAGCGCCAGCTCGGGCTCAATCGCCGAACGCGGGCAGCGCTGAGGCTCGCCATCGTTCATCCTCATCAACTGCGCGAACACTGCTCCGGCCGTGCCCGAAGCAATCGCCTTGGGCACTGGCTCCAGCAGTGGACGCACCCGACAATCGGCGTGCGCCAACACCGCACACACCGCGCGCGCACTGCTGGCGACCCACAATTTCAAGCCATGATGAAAGGTCAACCCGCCCTGTGCACGCAATTCGGCGTAATAAGGATAAGGATCGGCATGTGTCGCAGCGATGATCGGGTCCATGGTTCACAGCCTTGTCGTGAGGAAAGTGATGCGAGTATCTTCAGTCCACAGCGGCGATGATTCGTCCGGGAGCGAAATATGCACGCAGAACATCAAGACATCGGCGTCTCGCAGGTGGCCGCTGCCATTGCGGAGCCGGCGCGCACTAAAATCCTCTGCTCGTTGATGGACGGCCACGCGCGCACCAGCACGGAGTTGGCGACCATCGCTGAAGTCAGCGCCTCCACCGCCAGCGCGCACTTGGCCAAACTCAAGGATCTGAGCCTGGTGCGCCTGCATGTGCAGGGCCGCCATCGTTATTACAGCCTCGCCGACAAGCGCGTGGCGCAGGCGCTGGAAGCGTTGATGGTGATTGGTCAAAACGCCGCACCGACCTTCAAGCCACACACGCCGGATCGCCTGCAATTTGCTCGCACCTGCTACGACCACATGGCCGGGACGCTGGCGGTGTTGCTGCATGACCGTTTGATCGAAGCGGGGTGGCTGGTGGAGACCGACGAGCAGGCGTATCGCTTGAGTGGCAGTGGCGACGCGTTGTTCTTGGCGCTGGGGATTGAGGTAGAGGAATTGAGTACGTTGCGGCGCAAATTTGCCTGTCCATGCCTGGACTGGAGCATGCGCCGGCCGCATCTCGGTGGGTCGCTGGGGGCGGCGTTGTTGCAGGCAGCGTTGAAGCGCAAATGGGTAACGCAGGATCTGGACAGTCGGGCGTTGGCGTTGACGGCGCTTGGCAGAAAGGAACTCAACGTGCGGTTTGGCCTGGCGTTGCCAATTGAAAACCGCCAGATCGAAAGATCGCAGCCTGCGACGGCTCCCTCAGGAAGTATGCACACCCGATAAAGAATCCATGTAGGAGCTGCCGCAGGCTGCGATCTTTTGATCTTCGCTCCGAGCCGACGAGGGGTCATACCTCACCTTGTGCCCACGCTCAGGACTCTATACTGTATATCCAAACAGTAAAGAGCCCGCGCCATGCAAATCATCGACAAGCTCAGCATCCTCGCCGACGCCGCCAAGTACGACGCCTCCTGCGCGAGCAGCGGTGCGCCCAAGCGCAGCTCCGAGGGCAAGAGCGGTCTGGGCTCGACCGATGGCATGGGCATTTGCCACAGCTATACGCCCGACGGGCGTTGTGTCTCGCTATTGAAAATCCTGCTGACCAACTTCTGCCTCTACGATTGCCAATACTGCGTCAATCGCCGCTCCAGCGATGTGCCGCGGGCACGCTTCACGCCCGAAGAGGTCGTCACGCTGACCCTGGATTTCTACCGGCGCAACTGCGTCAGCGGGCTGTTCCTCAGTTCCGGCATCATCCGTTCGGCGGACTACACCATGGAACAACTGGTGCGGGTGGCCAGGTTACTGCGCGAAGAGCACGAGTTTCGCGGCTACATCCATCTCAAGACCATTCCCGAGGCCGACCCGGCGCTGATCGAAGAGGCCGGGCGTTACGCCGATCGCCTGAGCGTGAACATCGAACTGCCCACCGATGCTAGCCTGCAAACCCTGGCGCCGGAGAAGGACATCGGTTCGATCAAGCAAGCAATGAGCACCATCTACACCGGCGTACAAACAGTACTCAACGAACCCCGTTCGGCGAAGTTCGCGCCCGCCGGCCAGAGTACGCAAATGATCGTCGGCGCCGATGACACCGACGACAGCACGATTTTGCACAGTGCCCAGTCGCTGTACGGCAACTATCGCTTGCGGCGCGTTTACTATTCGGCGTTCAGCCCGATCCCCGACAGCCCGAAAAGCGTGCCTCTGGCCGCGCCGCCGCTGATGCGCGAGCACCGTTTGTACCAAGCCGATTTCCTCTTGCGCAGTTACGGTTACAGCGCCGACGAGTTGCTCAAGGGGCCGGGCAATCTGGCGTTGGATATCGACCCGAAGCTGGCGTGGGCGCTGCAGAATCGCGAAGTGTTTCCGCTGGATCTCAACCGCGCCGAAGCCTCGTTGATCGCGCGCATCCCCGGCATCGGGCTACGTACCACTGAACGTCTGGTCGAGCTGCGTCGGCAACGACGGATCCGCTACGAAGATGTCGCGCGCATGCGCTGCGTATTGGCCAAGGCCAAACCCTTCATCATCACCAGCGACTACCACCCGCAGCAGGCTGAGGTCACCAGCCATATGCTTTATCAGCAACTGCGCGACCGGCCGATGCCGCAACAGATGGGGTTGTGGGGATGATCAATCTCGATTGCGACGATTTGTTCGACACCTGGCGACAGCAGGCGCGTTGGCTGCTCAGCCATGAAGTCGACCCGAGTCTGGTGAGTTGGGCGTCGGAAGGCGTGGGAGATCTGTTTGCCAATAATGATGATCCGGTACCTGAAGGGCAGGGGCCGTTTATGGCGAAGATCCCGCGCGTGCTGCTCGATACCCTGGAACAAGCCGCGCAATATCGGGGTGATCAACGCTGGAGTCTGTTGTACGAAGTGCTGTGGCGCGTCAGCCACGGTGATCGCACGGCAATGATGGCCGGTGACAAACTCGGTAGCGAGTTGCAGCGGCGAATCAAGCAAGTGCGCCGAGAAGCTCATCACCTGCATGCCTTTGTCCGATTCATCGAGCGTCCCAAATCCAGTGTCGGCCCGCAATATGTGGCGTGGCACGAACCGGCCCACGACATTCTGCACAGCGCCAGCGAGCATTTTGTCGGGCGCATGGGCCAGCACCGCTGGCTGATCGCCACGCCGCGTGACGGGGTTTATTACGATGGCGAGCAACTGATCCATCAGCGTCAATGTCCGCGGGAATGGCAACAACTGGCGCAGAACGTCGACGATCCGCATGGCGAATTGTGGCTGACCTATTACAGCCACATCTTCAACCCGGCGCGGTTGAACGAGAAGGTCATGCAGGGGCATCTACCGGTGCGGTTCTGGAAAAATCTGCCGGAGGGTGAGTTGATTCCCGGATTGATCACCCAGGCACGAATGGGCAAACAGCAGGATGGCCAGGCGAGCGGGATTGCCAGTCGTTCGGGTAAACGTATTGCGTTGAAATAAAAGATCAAAAGATCGCAGCCTTCGGCAGCTCCTACATCGATCTCCTGTAGGAGCTGCCGAAGGCTGCGATCTTTTGATCTTCATCTTCACAACAAAAAAGCCCCCCACCGATCACTCGGTGGGGGGCTTTCGTGCATCAGCAGCCGTCAAATCAAACCTTGACGATCCAGCCCGCTGGCGCTTCGATGTCGCCGGTCTGTACGCCCGTCAGCTCTTTATAAAGCTTCTGAGTCACTGGACCCACTTCAGTCTCACTGTGGAACACATGCAGGTGATCGTTGTAGCTGATCCCGCCGATCGGGGTGATCACCGCAGCGGTACCGCAAGCGCCGGCTTCTTTGAAGTCCGACAGTTTGTCGATCAGCACGTCGCCTTCGACCACTTCCAGGCCCAGACGCGATTTCGCCAGTTCGATCAATGACAGGCGGGTGATGCCTGGCAGAACGGAAGGCGAATTCGGGGTGATGAACTTGTTGTCGTGGGTGATCCCGAAGAAGTTGGCCGAACCGACTTCTTCGATTTTGGTGTGGGTCATCGGATCCAGGTAGATCGCGTCGGCGAAGTTGGCTTTCTTGGCTTTCGAGCCCGGCATCAGGCTGGCTGCGTAGTTGCCACCGACCTTGGCTGCGCCGGTGCCTTGTGGGGCAGCGCGGTCGTAGCTGGAGATCTGGAAGTTGTGCGGGGTCAGGCCGCCCTTGAAGTAGGCGCCGACCGGGATGCAGAAGATCGAGAAGATGAACTCGGGTGCGGTGCGCACGCCGATGTTGTCACCTACGCCGATCACGAACGGACGCAGGTACAGCGCGCCGCCGGTGCCGTACGGAGGAATGAAGCGCTCGTTGGCACGAACCACTTCTTTACAGGCTTCGATGAACTGCTCGGTGTCGACCGTTGGCATCAGCAGACGCGCGCAGCTGCGTTGCATACGCAGGGCGTTCTGATCCGGACGGAACAGGTTGATCGAGCCGTCCTTGCAACGATAGGCCTTCATGCCTTCGAAGCACTGCTGGCCATAGTGAAGGGCAGTCGAGCCTTCGCTGATGTGCAGCACGTTGTCTTCGGTCAGGGTGCCTTTGTCCCACTCGCCATCGCGAAAGTACGACAGATAGCGTTTGTCGGTCTTGATGTAGTCAAAACCCAGCTTGTCCCAATTGATGCTTTCGTTACCCATGACACCCTCTATCACTGAACAACTGTCGAAACGGTTCAAGGCTTCTGACGTTTTTTGGATGGGCACAACAATACTTCATTCTTGAGCGGTTTCGCAGCCCGGACTATCGGATGACAGACAGATAGTTCGTGTTGACCTCAGCAATTCGCGAGCAGGCTCGCTTCCACAGGGAAATGCATTCCAAATGTGGGAGCGAGCCTGCCCGCGAAGGGGCCTACAGGTGCAACGCATGCCCCAAAGCACGCAGCGCCGCTTCCTGCACCGCCTCACCCAGGGTTGGATGCGCGTGAATGGTGCCGCCGATGTCTTCCAGCCGCGCGCCCATTTCCAGGCTTTGCGCAAAGGCTGTCGACAACTCCGACACCCCGACACCCACAGCCTGCCAGCCGACAATCACATGATTATCCCGACGAGCGACTACGCGTACGAAGCCGCTTTTCGACTCCAGCGTCATCGCCCGGCCATTGGCGGCGAACGGGAAGCTCGACACGATGCAGTCCAGGCCCGCAGCCTTGGCCTCGTCCGGCGTTTTGCCAACCACCACCAGTTCCGGGTCGGTAAAGCACACCGCGGCGATGGCAGTCGGGTGGAATTCGCGGGTCTTGCCACTGATCAATTCGGCAACCATTTCGCCCTGCGCCATGGCGCGGTGGGCCAACATCGGCTCGCCGCTCAAATCGCCAATGGCGTAGACGTTGCGCATGCTGGTCTGGCAGCGGCTGTCGATCTTGATCGCTGAACCGTTCATGTCCAGATTCAGCGCTTCAAGGTTCCAGCCTTTGGTATTCGGTTTGCGACCGACGGCCACCAGCACCTGATCGGTTTCCAGGTTCAGCGTTTCGCCTTCAGGGTCGCGCACCTGCAACGTGCCGTCGAAACCCAGCACGCTGTGTTTCAAATAGAGCTTCACGCCCAGTTGCTTCAGCGCGTCATGCACCGGCTGCGTCAGTTCGGCGTCGTAGGCCGGCAGGATGCGATCCTGCGCCTCGACCACGCTGACCTCGGCGCCGAGCTTGCGATAAGCGATGCCCAATTCCAGACCTATATAACCACCGCCAACCACGACCAAACGTTTCGGCACTGACTTTGGCGTCAGTGCTTCGGTGGAGGAGATGATCGGCCCGCCAATCGGCAGGATCGGCAGATTGACGCTGGTCGAACCGGTGGCCAGCACCAGATGCTCGCACTGGATGCGGGTGTCGCCGACGTCTACGGTTTTGCCGTCGATGACTTTGGCCCAGCCATTGATGACCTGAACCTTGTTTTTCTTCAGCAGTGCCGCAACGCCAGTGGTCAGGCGATCAACGATGCCGTCCTTCCACTCGACGCTTTTAGTGATGTCGAGCGTCGGCGCCGAAACGCTGATGCCCAGCGCCGAATGCTGATGGTGATGCTGGGTCTGGTGAAACTGCTCAGCCACATGAATCAGTGCTTTCGAAGGGATGCAGCCGATGTTCAGGCAAGTGCCGCCCAGCGATTGGCCTTCGACCAGAATCGTCGAAATGCCCAGTTGCCCGGCGCGAATCGCAGTGACATAACCGCCAGGGCCGCCGCCAATAATCAGCAGCGTGGTGTTCAAAGTCTGCATTGCATCACTCCACAAACAGCGTTGCGGGTTGTTCGATCAAGCCGCGAATGGCCTGGATGAAGAGCGCCGCGTCCATGCCGTCGACCACGCGGTGATCGAAAGAGCTGGAGAGGTTCATCATCTTGCGAATCACCACCTGGCCTTTCACAACCATCGGTCGTTCAACGATTTTGTTGACGCCGACGATTGCCACTTCCGGCAGATTCAACACTGGCGTGCTGACGATGCCGCCCAGCGCACCGAGGCTGGTCAGGGTGATGGTCGAGCCGGACAACTCATCACGGCTGGCCTTGCCATTACGTGCGGCGTTGGCCAAACGCGAGATCTCCGCCGCGCTGTCCCACAGGCTCCGAGCTTCGGCATGACGCACCACCGGCACCATCAGACCGACATCGCTTTGCGTGGCGACGCCGACATGCACCGCGCCGAGGCGGGTAATGACCTGGGCTTCGTCGTCGTAGCGGGCGTTCATCTGCGGGAAGTCGCGCAGGGCGACGACCAGGGCGCGGACGAGGAACGGCAGCAAGGTCAACTTGCCACGGCTGGCACCGTGTTTTTCATTCAGATGTGCGCGCAGTTCTTCAATCGCGGTGACGTCGATTTCTTCGACATAACTGAAGTGTGCGGCTCGCTGAGTGGCGTCCTGCATGCGCTGGGCGATCTTGCGGCGCATGCCAATGACTTGAATCTGTTCTTCGTCGTTACGCTGGGCATAAGCGGCAGCAACCGGCGCCGAAGCGTTTGACTGACCTTGCACCAGATAGGCTTCAAGGTCTTCGTGCAGCACACGACCGGCCGGGCCGGAACCGCGCACCAGACGCAATTGAATGCCCAGATCCAGCGCATGCTTGCGCACGGCCGGGGAGGCGAGCGGGCGTTCATCCGCTTCACGAGCAACCATCGGGCCTTGGCAAACCGCAGCCGGACGCGGGGCGGCTGGAGCAGGTTGGCTTTCCACTACGGTTTCAACTTTCGGCGCCGCCGGTGCTTCTTTTACAGGAGCGGGAGCGGCGGACTCTTTAAGGTTGCCAGCCCCCTCGACTTCAATGCTGATCAGCACACTGCCGACCGCCATCACTTCACCCGGCTGACCACCTAACGCAATGACCTTGCCGTGTACCGGCGATGGAATATCGACCATCGCCTTGTCGGTCATCACGTCCGCCAGCACCTGATCTTCAACCACCAGATCGCCGACCTTGACGTGCCACTGCGACAATTCTACTTCTGCGATGCCTTCGCCGATGTCCGGCATCTTGATAACGTGCGTGCCCATTCAGACCTCCATAACCCGTTTCAACGCCGCGCCCACTCGGGACGGCCCTGGGAAATACGCCCACTCTTGCGCGTGCGGGTAGGGGGTGTCCCAACCGGTGACGCGTTCGATTGGCGCTTCCAGGTGATGGAAGCAATGCTCTTGCACCAGCGACACCAGTTCGGCACCGAAACCGCAGGTGCGGGTGGCCTCGTGAACCACCACGCAACGACCGGTTTTCTTCACCGATTTGACGATGGTTTCGAGGTCCAGCGGCCACAGGCTGCGCAGGTCGATGACTTCGGCGTCGACGCCGGACTCTTCAGCAGCGACTTGCGAGACGTAAACGGTGGTGCCGTAGGTCAGCACGGTCACGTCTTTGCCCGGACGGGTAATCGCGGCAACGTCCAGCGGTACGGTGTAGTAACCGTCCGGGACTTGCGCGGCCGGGTGTTTCGACCACGGGGTTACCGGGCGGTCGTGGTGGCCGTCGAACGGGCCGTTGTACAGGCGCTTTGGCTCAAGGAATATCACCGGGTCATCGTTTTCGATGGAGGCGATCAGCAGGCCTTTGGCGTCATAAGGGTTGGATGGCATCACGGTGCGCAAACCGCAGACCTGAGTGAACATCGCCTCGATGCTCTGGCTGTGCGTCTGGCCGCCGTAGATGCCGCCGCCGCAAGGCATGCGCAGGGTCATCGGAGCGGTGAACTCGCCGGCCGAGCGATAACGCAGGCGCGCGGCTTCGGAAATGATCTGGTCGGAAGCGGGGTAAACGTAGTCGGCGAACTGAATTTCGGCGACCGGACGCAAACCGTAGGCGCCCATGCCGACGGCAACGCCGACGATGCCGCTCTCGGAGATCGGCGCGTCGAACACTCGCGAGGCGCCGTATTTGGTCTGCAGGCCTTCGGTGCAACGGAACACGCCGCCGAAATAGCCGACGTCCTGACCGAACACCACGACATTGTCATCACGCTCAAGCATCACATCCATGGCCGAGCGCAGGGCCTGGATCATGGTCATGGTGGTCGTGGTCATGGCGGTTTCCAACTGAATATTGTTGTTGTGATCGTTCATGTCAGATCCCCAACTGCTGACGCTGGCGCTTCAAGTGCTCCGGCATCTCTTTGTAGACGTCTTCGAACATGGTCGCGGCGCTTGGAATCTGGCCGCCGGCCAGGGTGCCGTGCTGTTCGGCCTGTTTCTGCGCGGCAATCACTTCGGCTTCGAGCTCGGCGCTGACGGCGGTGTGCTCGTCTTCCGACCAGTGGCCGACTTTGATCAGGTGCTGTTTCAAACGGGCGATCGGGTCGCCGAGCGGGAAGTGGCTCCAGTCATCGGCCGGGCGGTATTTCGACGGATCGTCCGAGGTCGAGTGCGGGCCGGCGCGGTAGGTGACCCATTCGATCATGGTCGGGCCGAGGTTGCGACGGGCGCGCTCGGCAGCCCAGGCAGAGGCGGCGTAAACCGCGTAGAAGTCGTTGCCATCAACGCGCAAAGAGGCGATACCGCAACCGACGCCGCGGCCGGCGAAGGTGGTGGCTTCACCACCGGCAATCGCCTGGAAGGTCGAAATTGCCCATTGGTTGTTGACTACGTTGAGGATCACTGGCGCCCGATAGACGTGGGCGAAGGTGAGGGCGGTGTGGAAGTCCGACTCGGCGGTGGCGCCGTCACCGATCCACGCCGAGGCGATTTTGGTGTCGCCCTTGATCGCCGAAGCCATGCCCCAACCGACCGCCTGAATGAACTGGGTGGCGAGGTTGCCGGAGATGGTGAAGAAACCAGCCTCTTTAACCGAATACATGATCGGCAACTGGCGGCCCTTGAGCGGATCGCGCTCGTTGGACAGCAGTTGGCAGATCAGGTCGACCAGTGGCACTTCGCGGGCCATCAGGATGCTTTGCTGACGGTAGGTCGGAAAGCACATGTCGTCGATGTTCAAGGCCAGAGCCTGGGCGCTGCCGATGGCTTCTTCACCAAGGCTCTGCATGTAGAACGACATTTTTTTCTGGCGCTGGGCAACCACCATGCGGTTGTCGTAAATGCGCGTCTTGAGCATGGCGCGCATGCCTTTACGCAGGATCTCGACCGGCACGTTCTCGGCCCATGGGCCGAGGGCATTGCCTTGATCGTCGAGCACACGAATCAGCCCACGCGCCAGGTCGGCGGTGTCAGCGGGTTCTACGTCGATTGGAGGTTTGCGCACCGTACCGGCATCGGTCAAATGCAGGTAGGAGAAGTCGGTTTTACAGCCTGGACGGCCCGAAGGTTCAGGGACGTGCAGACGCAGCGGTTCATACGCTTGGGTCATGGCTTCTACGCTCGATCTTGTGAATTTCTTGTAGTGAGCTGGCAGTCATTCCTCGGTAGAGGAAATCTTGTCCTACAACAATCATAGGCCCGGGCAAGAAGAATATTTCTCTCTGTTTCGTTGCGCTGGAGACGATTTGCAGATAGAAATTCTGCATAAACATAAAAAACAGGTGGTTTTGTCTCATGCGCAAACTGGACCGTACCGACATCGGCATTCTCAACAGCCTTCAGGAGAATGCGCGCATCACCAACGCCGACCTCGCACGCTCGGTAAATCTGTCGCCGACGCCGTGCTTCAACCGGGTCAAGGCGATGGAGGAGTTAGGGCTGATTCGCGAGCAAGTGACGCTGCTGGATGCCGATCTGCTGGGGCTGCACGTCAACGTGTTCATTCATGTCAGCCTGGAGAAGCAGGTGGAGGAGGCGTTGCAGCATTTCGAGGAGGCGATTTCCGATCGCCCAGAAGTCATGGAGTGCTACCTCATGGCCGGAGACCCGGACTACTTGATCCGGGTCCTCGTGCCGACCATTCAGTCGCTGGAACGATTCATGATGGACTTTCTGACCAAAGTGCCTGGGGTGGCGAACATCCGATCAAGCTTTGCCTTGAAACAAGTGCGTTACAAGACGGCGCTGCCACTACCGGCAAACGGGCTGGTATTGGGCGCCTAGAATTTATTCCAGATCTCTCAATTCATAACGGTAGTTGAGCTCTTCTGTGTCAAGGGTTTGCATGACGGTCCAGGTTTGCGGCCATGGAGCGGTCAGGTTTTCTGCCTGAAAAATCAATGTCGAGTTCATGCGTGCATGCTCGAAGTCGGGCGCCGAGGAGAAGGGCGGTTCTGTCGGGTGCTGACGCTTCCAGCGTTCCCACAGCAAATCGAGGTAGCAATGGTGCAGGAAGAACACCGGATCGTTGGGCGAGGAGGCTCTTGCCATGTTGCCGCCAACCCATGAGTGGACAGGGTTATGCAGTTCCATTTCGGCGTGGTTTGCCCACCCCAGTGGATGAGACCAGAAGGGTGTCCGGCTCATCGTCGTATCAATGGCTTGAGTCGAGGGCAGGGGCTCGTCGGGTGCGTTGCCGAAGTTGCGCTGCAAACCGGGATCGCCATTATGGGTATCCCACACATTGATCTGGAAACGCTGTTCTTCCAGCGCAAACCGGCCTGTGCTGACCCGCTGTTCTCGAAAAGGGTCACCGTTGCCACCCAGAAAGTCTGCAGTAAAGGGGTTGTCTGGCCCGACCATGCTCCAGTTCCAGTAAGGGATCGTGATGCCAGGGTCACGGGCTGCTGCTTGTAACTCGCGTTCGAACTGACGAATCAGGATCCGGTGCCAGGGGAAAAACAGCGGCGTGCGGTGAGGATTGGGGATGATTGGATCGCCCAGACCCATCGAGTTTTTGTGAATCTGCGCAAAGTCGTCATAGCGACTCTGGCGGCCCGGTCGAAGAATGCTGGGCACTTCGTTCTTCAACTTCAGAATCGCTTCGATGAACGCAGACTTCTGTGCCGGCGTCATGTCACGGTGGTTACGACGAATATCCATATTGTGAAAACTCCATTGAATGTATGCCCAATAAAGTTCGCTCAATTACGGTTCTTTCACCAGTTCATCACTATCGCTACAAGATGTAGGAAAAACTCCGCTGGTTGCGAGTCAGGGATTTTTTCTTATAGCGAGTTGAGCGGAATCTTCAGGTAGGTGACGCCATTTCCTTCGGCAGCCGGAAAATTCCCCGCGCGCACATTCACCTGGATCGCCGGCAGCAACAACGTTGGCATGCCCAGCCCGGCATCACGCTTCGTGCGCATCTCGACAAACGCCGCCTCATCAACTCCGTCATGCACGTGAATATTGTTTTTGCGCTGCTCACCGACGGTGGTCTGGCATTGCGACTCGCGGTTCTCAGGCGGGTAATCGTGGCAAACGTAGAGCTTCACACTCGCCGGAAACGCCAGCAGTTTCTGGATTGAAGCGAACAACTGATTGGCGTTGCCGCCGGGAAAGTCACACCGCGCGGTGCCGACATCCGGCATGAACAGCGTATCGCCGACCAATATCTGTTCACCGTCAATCAAGTAGGCCATGTCCGCCGGCGTGTGCCCGGGCACATGCAGGGCGGTAGCCTTGAGGTTGCCAATGCGGAATGACTCGTTCGGTGCAAACAGATGATCGAACTGCGAGCCATCCACGCAGAACTCCGGCTCCAGATTGAACAGCGTCTTGAATACGTTTTGCACTTTGCTGATCGACTCGCCAATGGCGATTTTGCCGCCCAGCTTCCGGCGCAGATACGGCGCCGCAGACAGGTGGTCGGCGTGGGCGTGGGTTTCCAGCAGCCATTGCACGTGCAGGTTGTGCGCGTGGACGAAAGCAATGATTTTGTCGGCCTGGGCGGTGCAGGTGCGTCCGGCGGCGCCGTCGTAATCGAGCACCGGATCGACGATTGCGCACTGTCCGCCATCGGCTTCATAGACCACGTAGCTGTAGGTCGAGGAGGCGGGGTCGAGGAAAGCTTCAATCAGCGCGGGCATGGACACAAACCTGTACGAGTGGGCGAAAAGGCATTCGGGGTTGCAACACTTTATGTAAAAACATAATGTTCGCAGCTTAAGTGACCTTGAAGGCATCGTGCAAATGCAATCCAGTCTGACCGAATGTGAAGTCGCCCAGCTGCGCGCCTCGGCGTCCAAAGCCTGCGCGTTGCTCAAAGCGTTGGCCAATGAAGATCGTCTGTTGATTTTGTGTCAACTGACTCAGGGCGAACGCAATGTGGGCGAACTGGAGACCATGACGGGCGTGCGCCAACCGACGCTGTCCCAGCAATTGGGCATCTTGCGTGATGAGGGGCTGGTCGCGACCCGCCGTGAAGGCAAGTACATTTTTTACGGCCTGGCCAGCCACGAAGTGATTCAAGTGATGAAGACCCTGTCCGGGCTCTATTGCGGGGCAGTGCTGAAAAATTTGGGACTTCAATAAATGCCAGCCAACACACCACATACCCTGTGGGAGCTGGCTTGCCAGCGATGAGGGCGTGTCAGCCGACATTGATGGCGACTGACACTCCGCCATCGCTGGCAAGCCAGCTCCCCCAGGTTTAGTGGTTTGACTCGGAAAAATCCTTGCGTGCAGCAAAAGGAACAAGCAATGAACGATCAACACTGGGGCCCATCCATCAGTGCAGATATCGTGGTCATCGGGGGCGGCACGGCCGGTATCGGTTTTATCGCCAGCCTGCTCAAGCGTGATCCGCAGTTGAAAATCACCGTCATCGAACCCAGCGCCCAGCATTACTACCAACCGGCGTGGACGCTGGTCGGCGCTGGCGCCTACGACGTCAAAGACACTGTCCGGCCGATGGCCAACGTGCTGCCGCGCCAAGCCACTTGGATTCAAGCAGCCGTCACCGGCATTGACCCCGACAAAAAACAACTCACCCTCAACGATCAGCGCACCGTCAGCTATCAGAACCTGATCGTCTGCCCCGGCCTGCGCCTGGCCTGGGAGAAGATCGAAGGCTTGCAGGACAGCCTCGGCCAGCACGGCGTCACCTCCAACTACAGCTATCAGCACGCGCAATACACGTGGGATCAAGTGCAGAAGCTGCGCGGCGGCAAGGCGCTGTTCACCCAACCGGCGATGCCGATCAAATGCGCCGGCGCACCGCAAAAAGCCCTGTACCTGTCCTGCGATCACTGGCTTAAAAGCAGCGTGCTGAACAACATCAACGTCGAATTCAATCTGGCCGGCGCCGCACTGTTCGGTGTGCCGGCGTTTGTGCCGCCATTGATGAAGTACATCGAAAAGTACAACGCGAAACTGGCCTTCAACTCGAACCTGGTCAAGGTCGACGGCCCGGCAAAAACCGCATGGTTCGAGATCAGGGACGCCGACGGCAACGTCACCCGCGAGGCGAAAACCTTCGATCTGTTGCACGTGGTACCGCCGCAGGTTTCGCCGGACTTCATCGCACACAGCCCTTTGGCCGATGCGGCCGGTTGGTGTGAAGTCAATCCGCACAGCCTGCAGCACCCGCGTTATCCCGAGGTGTTCGCACTGGGTGATATCTGCGGCACCAGTAATGCGAAAACCGCGGCAGCGGTGCGTAAGCAAGTCGTCGTGGTCGCGGAAAACCTGCTCGCCCTGCGCAAGCAACAACCGCTGCCGCTGAAGTACGACGGTTACGGCTCCTGCCCGCTGACGGTGGAAAAGGGCAAGGTGATCCTCGCCGAGTTCGGTTACGCCGGCAAGTTGCTGCCGACCTTTGCTCTGGACCCGACCGTGGCGCGGCGTTCGGCGTGGTTTCTCAAGGCGACGCTGCTGCCGTGGTTCTACTGGAACGGCATGCTCAAGGGTCGCGAGTGGCTGACAAGTCTGTCCAAGGTCGACTGAGAAAACCCTATGTTGCTGGCAAGTCTGTTTGGCGTGGTGATGGGTTTGGTGCTCGGTCTGACCGGCGCCGGCGGCGGTATTCTTGCAGTACCGGCGCTGGTGCTCGGGCTTGGCTGGACGATGACGCAAGCGGCGCCGGTCGCGTTGTTTGCGGTCGGCAGCGCGGCGGCGGTCGGGGCGATTGATGGCTTGCGTCATGGTCTGGTGCGCTATCGCGCGGCGTTGCTGATCGCGGCGCTTGGTGCAGTGTTTTCACCGCTGGGAATCTACTGCGCGCACCAGTTGCCGGAAAAGATCCTGATGATTCTGTTCAGCCTGCTGATGGTCATGGTGGCCTGGCGCATGTTGCGGCGCGAGCGCCAGCAGGAAGGGCCAAGCGATCACGGTCACGCCAGTTGGGGCCAGAAAAACTGCATGCTCAACGAGGAAACCGGGCGCTTCGACTGGACCGCGAAATGCACGGCGACCCTGGCGGCATTGGGCGCGATTACCGGGGTGGTTTCCGGACTGCTTGGCGTCGGCGGCGGCTTTTTGATTGTGCCGGCGTTCAAGCAACTGACCGATGTGCAGATGCGCGGCATCGTTGCCACGTCGTTGATGGTGATCAGCCTGATTTCCGTGATTGGCGTTATCGGCTCGTTCCACGCAGGCGTACGCATCGACAGTCAGGGGGTGGCGTTTATCGTTGCCAGCGTTGTCGGCATGATCATCGGGCGCAAGCTGTGCGCGCGAGTGCCGGCGCGGGCCTTGCAGGTGGGGTTTGCCAGTGTCTGTCTGGTGGTGGCGGGGTATATGTTGTTGCGGGCGTGAGTGTGGGCAAGATCAAAAGAGCGCAGCCTTCGGCAGCTCCTGCATGGGAATACGATTCCTGTAGGAGCTGTCGAGTGAAACGAGGCTGCGATCTTTTAGGGCTTTACAACACCAAGTGCGGTAACCACAGGGAAATGGCGGGAATGTACGTCACCAGCATCAACACCAGGAACAACACCGCGTAAAACGGCATCAGCGCTTTCACCGTGCTCTCGATACTCACTTTTCCCACCGCTGAACCGACAAACAACACCGCGCCCACCGGCGGCGTTATCAGCCCGATCCCCAGGTTAACCAGCATGATCATGCCGAACTGCACCGGATCAACGCCGATGCCGAGAATCACCGGCATCAGAATCGGCGTGAGGATCAGGATCAGCGGCGCCATGTCCATCACCGTGCCGAGCAATAACAGCATGACGTTGATGCACATCAGGATCACATAGCGGTTGTCCGACAGCGTCAGGAACAGCGTGGTGATTTTCGCCGGGATCTGCATCAGGGTCATGATGTAGCCGAAGCTCGCGGCGAAGCCGATCAGGATCATCACGATCGAAATGGTGCGCACGGTGCGGTGCATCAGTTTCGGCAGTTCACGCCATTTGTAGTCACGGTAGATGAACATGGTCACGAAGAACGCCCAGAGCACCGCAATCGCTGCCGATTCTGTGGCAGTGAAAATCCCCGAGAGAATCCCGCCGAGGATGATCACCATCGCCATCAGCCCCCACAGCGCTTCGCCGCAGATTTTCAGCGCCTCGCGCAGCGGGATGACTTCGCCTTTCGGATAGTCGCGTTTGCGCGCGAAGATCAGGCACAGCACCATCAGGCACGCGCTCATCAACAGGCCCGGCACGACGCCGGCCATGAACAGCGAAGCAATCGAAACGGTGCCACCGGCTGCCAGCGAATAGAGCACCGAGTTGTGGCTCGGCGGTGTCAGCAACGCTTGCACCGAACCGCTCACGGTCACCGCCGTGGAGAAGTCGCGTGGATAACCTTTGCGCTCCATTTCCGGAATCAGCACCGAGCCTACCGACGCGGTGTCGGCTACCGACGAACCGGAGATTGCGCCGAAAAACGTCGAGGCCATGATGTTGACCAACGACAGACCGCCACGCACGAACCCGACCAGCACGCCGGCAAATGCCACCAGCCGGCGCGACATGCCGCCCTCGGCCATGATCGCCCCGGCCAGCACAAAGAACGGAATCGCCAGCAGCGAGAATTTGTTCACCCCGCCCGCGACCTGAATCATCAGGGCCTGGAACGGGATGTCGATCCACCACGCACCAATCAACGCCGACAGTCCGAGGGCGTAGGCGACAGGCATGCCCATCAGGATCAAAGCGATAAAACTGCCCAGCAGAATCAATGCGTCCATCAGGCAGCCCCTTCGTTTTCTTCAACCATGTCGAACCGCACAACCCGACGGTTGCTCTGGTCGCCGAACAGCAGTTTTTCCAAGACAAAAATCAGCGTCAGCGCGCCGCCCAGCGGGATCGGCATGTAAGTAATGCCCACGCGCAATGTCGGCAGGGCGCTCATGAACTGGTTCCACGTCGAGGCGCACAGCTTGGCGCCCCAGATCGTCATGAACAGGCAGATGGTGGCCATTAATAATTGGGAAACGATGCTCATGGTTTTGCGCAGATTCGGTGGCAAACGGTCGGTGACCATCGCCACCGCCATGTGGGCACCCGCGCGGTAACTGGCGGCGGCGCCGATGAAGGTGAAGACCATCATCAGCAAGATCGCGGTGGGCTCCGGCCAACTCGAACCGGTGCCGAGGGCGTAACGGGCAAACACGCCCCAGGGAATGATCAGGGCGATGGTCAGCACGGACAGGCCGGCGACCCAGATGCAGGTCATGTACAAGATGTCGTTGAGGCGCAGCAGCGAATTCTTCATCGGGTTCCACCGTAACCGGGCGGACGCGGGCGTCAATGCACGCCAGCGCCGCCGGGCCTTTCGTTGAGGGTCGGGAGGGTTACTGAACGGCTTCGATGCGTTTGATCAGGTCGGCGTAAGGCGCGCCGTATTTCTCGCGAATCGAGGCGGTGGCCTCGTAGAAGGGTTTCTTGTCGACGGTGATGAACTCGACGCCTGCGGCTTTGAGTTTTTCCTCGCTGCTGGCGGATTTGGCATCCCACAGCACGCGCTCCTCTGCCTGCGCAGCCTTGGCGGCTTTCTTCACCAGCGTCTGCTGATCGGGGGTGAGTTTTTCCCAGGTGATTTTCGACATCACAATGGGCTCGGGCAGGATCAGGTGCCCGGTCAGGCTGTAGAACTTGGCGTTCTGAAAATGGTTGTGTTCAAGCAGGGTTGGCGGGTTGTTTTCCGCGCCGTCGATCACCCCGGTCTGCAAGGCGCTGAAGATCTCGCCGGTGTCCATGGCAATGCCGTTGCCGCCCATGGCGTTGATGGTCTCGATGAACATCGGGTTGCCTTGCACGCGGATCTTCATGCCCTTGAGGTCTTCAAGTTTGCGCACCGGTTTTTTGGTGTAGATATTGCGCGTACCGCCGTCCATCCAGGCCAAGGCCACCAGGCCGAATTCGGAGTTGCTGATCTTGTCGAGAATCGCATCGCCGACTTCGCCATCGATGACCGCACGCATGTGCGCCTGATCGCGGAAGATGAACGGCATGTTGAACACGTTCACATCCGGCACTACCGGGCCGACGATACCCAGGCTGACGCGGGTCATCTGGATCGCGCCGACCTGCGCCTGCTCGATGACTTCTTTCTCCGAACCGAGCACGCCGCCCGGGAAATACTTGAAGGTGAGTTCGCCGTTGGTTTCCTTGGTCAGGGTCTTGCCCATACTCTCTTCAGCGACCACGGTGGGATAACCGGCGGGATGCACATCGGCGAATTTGATCTCCAGCGCCTGGGCGGCACTGGTGAAGGTGAAGGCCAACGGTAGAGCGACGGCGAGCAAGGTGCGTTTGAAGTCCATGGGGTTCTCCAGTCTTGTTATTGTTGTGTTCAAGGCGCAGCGGTGCAGCACAGGCGGGCGTTACAGCAAATCGTTGAATTGGGGTTCCGGCAGGCCTTTGACGCCGGTGTTCAGGGCGAATACGCCGCCGGCCAGCGACTGCGGATCGTGGTCGTCGCCGGGGCGAATCGACGTCACGAAGAGGGTGTCCATCCGGCTGCCACCGAAAGCGCACATCGTCGGTTTTTTCACCGGTACGGCCAGCGAAAAGTCGAGTCGACCGTCCGGCGCAAAACGGTGGATGAGCCCGGCATCGTTGGCGCAGATCCAGTAGAAACCCTCGGCATCGACAGCCGCGCCGTCCGGGCGTCCGGGGAAATGATGCATGTCGACGAAAACACGGCGGTTCGACGGCGTGCCGGTGTCGGTGTCGTAATCGAAAGCCCAGATCAATTGCACGTCGGGGTGCGAGTCGGACAGGTACATGGTCTTGCCGTCGGGGCTGAAACCGAGGCCGTTGGGCACAATGAAACCGTCGAGTTGCGCGGCGATTACTGCGGATTGTCCGGCGCCATAGCGATAGAGCCGGCCTTCGGGCGCATTCAAGCCCATGTTCAATACCATGCTGCCGGCCCAGAAGCGGCCCTGACGATCACAGCGACCGTCGTTGAGGCGCATGTCTGCGCGGCCGTGCTCGACGCTGGCCAGCAGCTCGCTGTCGAGGCTGCCATCGTTGTCCGGCTTGAGATGAAAGAAGCCGTTTTCCATGCCCGCGACCCAGCCACCATGACGATGGCGGGCGATGCAGGCGAGCATCTGCGGGGCTTTCCAGGCGTGCACATGGCCGGTGTCGGCGCTCCAGCGTTGCAGTCCGCGATTAGGAATGTCGACCCAGTACAACGCATTTTCCTCTGGCACCCAGACCGGGCTTTCGCCCACCGCGTTGCGGGCATCGACGATCAATTCGGCTTGCATATTCATTCCCTTGTGTCGTTGTCAGAGTGATCAGTCGCCGAACGGGCCAGCCGCGACGAAGGCGCCGCCCTGATAGTTTCGTGCCGGGTCATCGTCCGCCGGCAATGGCTGCGCTTCGACTTGTTGGCGGAACACTTCGGAGCTGTCCCTGGCCTCGAAACCGAGGTGATCGGCGAAGCGGTTGTCCCACCAGACGTCCTTGTTGGCGGACATGCCGTAAACCACGGTGTGACCGACATTCGGCGTGTACAGCGAGTGCTCGAGCAATTGCGTGAGGTCGTCGAAGCTCAGCCAGGTGTGCATCATTCGGCGGTTTTGCGGCTCGGGGAACGAGGAGCCGATGCGGATGCTGACGGTCTCGATGCCGTAGCGATCGAAGTAGAAACTGGCCATGTCCTCGCCGTAGGATTTGGACAAGCCGTAGTAGCCATCGGGGCGGCGAGGGGAGCTGGCGTCGAGTTGTTCGTCCTGTTTGTAGAAACCGATGACATGGTTGGAGCTGGCGAAGATCACCCGCTTCACGCCATGGCGGCGCGCCGCTTCATAGATGTGGAAGACCCCGCAAATGTTGGCGCCGAGGATCTCTTCGAACGGCCGCTCAACGGACACGCCACCGAAGTGCAGGATCGCATCAACGTCTTCGACCAGTTCATGAACCGACTGTTTGTCGGCGAGGTCGCACAGCACGATTTCTTCGCGATCATCGACGGCCGGGGCGAGGGCGGCGATGTCCGACAGGCGCAGCACGTTGGCGTAGGGGCGCAGGCGTTCGCGCAGAACTTTGCCCAGGCCGCCGGCAGCACCGGTCAGCAGCAGACGGTTGAACGGGGCGCGGGGAGTAGAGGTAGACGTCATGGCAATCCCTTACACGTTGTTATTAGGTTTGTTGTAGGTTGTCGTATGACTGCGCTGAAGTATCGGTAGGGTTTCCGGAACTTGTCAACGCGACTTTCGGTGTAAATGACGGAAGGGCTATTCCTCTTTTCGATCACCACAGTTCCGTATTTGCAATGCAATCCCTTGTGGAAGCGAGCCTGCTCGCGAACGCGCTGTGTCATTTGGAATTTATGTCGACTGATACGCCGCCTTCGCGAGCAGGCTCGCTCCCACAGGGTGAAACCCGGTGTGGCGGCTGGCTTTACAACAACGAAATCGGATAGCTGATAAAGATCCGGTTCTCGTCAAACTCGTTGGTGCTGAAGTCCCGGCGAATGGTCGCGTTGCGCCATTTCACGTTGAGATTTTTCAGCGACCCGCTCTGCACGGTGTAGGCCAGCTCCGACTCGCGTCCCCATTCCTTGCCGTCGGTGGTCGTTGCGGTATGCACGTTATCGCCGCTGATGTAGCGGTTCATCAGGGTCAGGCCGGGAACGCCGAGCGCGGCGAAGTTGTAGTCGTGGCGCACTTGCCAGGAGCGTTCTTTGGCGTTGTCGTAACTGGCGTTGTAACTGTCGTTGGCCAGAGTGCCGCCGCTGGTGCCATTGATGCGCATCCACGCATCGTCGCCGCTGAGTTTTTGCAGGCCGACATAGAAGGCGTTGCCGCCGTATTTGGCCGAGAGCAAGGCGAATGCAGTCTTGTTGTCGAGATCGCCGGCCAGCGCGCTGCCGTCTTCCTTGCCGGTGAAGAAACCGAGGTTGGCGCCGAGCGTCCAGTCGCCAACGGGCTGACTGTGGCTGAGGTTGAAGTACTGCTGCTGATAGATGTCGCTGAGTTCGGCGTACCACACGCCGACCAGAGTGCGCTTGTCGTTGAATGTGTACTCGCCGCCGCCGAAGTTGAAGCGGTCCGAGGTGAACGCGCCTTTGCCGTTCATTGACAGGTCTTCCATGCTTGCATCGTTACGCGGGCTGTTGCCACGGAACTGGCCGCCATAAACCGTCAGGCCGTTGATTTCGGTGGAGGTGATCTGGCCGCCGCGAAAAGTCTGTGGCAGAGAGCGGCCGTCGTCGGAACGCAGGATCGGCAGCACTGGCATCCATTCGCCGACCTTCAATTCCGTCTGCGAGACCTTGGCCTTCAATGCCACGCCGAGGCGGCCAAAGTTGTCCGCCGGACGCCCGTCATCGTGAATCGGCAGCAACTGCGTGCCGCCGGAGCCTTTGCCGCCATCGAGCTTTTGCGAATACAACCCGAGCACGTCGAGGCCGAAGCCGACAGTGCCTTGGGTGAAGCCGGATCTGGCGTCGAGAATGAAGTTCTGCGTCCATTCTTCAGCCTTGCTCTGCGGATGATCAGGGTTGACGAAGTTACGGTTGAAGTAGGCGTTGCGCAGGTTCAGCGTGGCTTTGCTGTCTTCCAGAAAGCCTTCGGCATCGGCGCTCATCGGCAAGGCGAGGGCGAGGCTGCTACAGCTGATCAGGCTCAGGGTGGAACGCGGGCGGAGGTTGGAGAAGCGGGAAGGGCGGACGGAATTACAGACGAGTGTGCTCACTGTGACGCTCCCTGATTCATTTGTTGTTTTTATTATTCGTTATACGTCGTCGTACAACGCTGGTGCGGATATTTCCTACGTTTCCCGGGAAAGTCAACCCTCGGTTGTACGATAACCCTGCAGGAGCTGCGGCACGCTGCGATCTTTTGATCTGGCTTTTTTAAAATCAAAAGATCGCAGCCTCGTTTCACTCGACAGCGCCTACAGGGATTTGTGTTGTCCATGGGATGTGTGTTGCCGGTGATTTTGCGGCAAACTTCAATCACCTTTCGCACAAGGCTATTCAATGGATCACTACGCCCCGCGCAACTGGCAGCCGCACGAGAAGCCCAGCCTGCCCGGTTCCCCCTCGACGCCCTTGCACTCCAATCCGAAGCGCCTGGCCTATGCGCTGGTCGGGCTGTTGGTGGCGTTGACCGGTGGTTTGGGCAACTCGCTGGTGGTGGCCAACCTGACTTATCTGCAAGGCGCACTCGGCGCGACCACCGCAGAAATGGCCTGGCTGCCGGCGGCGTACGTGATGACCAACGTCTCGATGAACCTGTTGCTGGTGAAGTTTCGCCAGCAGTTCGGTCTGCGCGCATTCACCGAGGTATTTCTGGTGCTGTATGCGCTGGTGACCTTCGGCCATTTGTTCGTCAACGACTTGAACTCGGCCGTGGCGGTGCGTGCCGCCCACGGCATGGTCGGCGCGGCGCTCAGTTCGCTGGGTCTGTATTACATGGTGCAGGCGTTCCCGGCGAAATGGCGGATGAAGGCGCTGGTGCTCGGTCTTGGTACTTCACAACTGGCGCTGCCACTGGCGCGATTGTTTTCCGAAGATCTGCTGCAGATTGCTGAATGGCGCGGTTTGTACCTGTTCGAATTGGGCATGGCGCTGTTGTCGCTGGGCTGTGTCTTGATGCTCAAGTTGCCACCGGGCGATCGCTTCAAAACCTTCGAAAAACTCGACTTCCTGACCTTCGCGATTCTTGCCACGGGCGTGGCGCTGCTGTGCGCCGTGTTGTCGCTGGGACGGATCGACTGGTGGCTGGAGGCCAACTGGATCGGCGTGGCGTTGGCCGCCTCGATTGCGCTGATCCTCACCGGCCTGGCCATTGAGCACAATCGCAGCAACCCGATGTTGATGACGCGTTGGCTGGGCAGTGGAGTGATGATCCGTCTGGCGCTGGCGGTGGTGCTGATTCGCATGGTCACTTCCGAGCAATCCACCGGCGCCGTGGGTTTCATGCAGACCCTCAACATGAGCAGCGAGCAGTTGCACAGCCTTTACGTGGTGATGCTGATCGGCAGCGTTGCCGGCCTGGCAACCAGTGCGCTGACCATCAACCCGAAACACCTGCTCATGCCACTGATCATCTCGCTGGCGCTGATGGCGACCGGTTCGGTCATGGACAGTTTTTCCAATAATCTGACGCGCCCGGAAAACCTCTATCTCAGCCAGTTTCTGCTGGCGTTCGGCAGCACGTTTTTCCTCGGCCCGACCATGGTTCTGGGCACCCGTAATGTGCTGACCAATCCACGTAACCTGGTGAGTTTTTCCGTGCTGTTTGGTATCTGCAATAACCTCGGCGGTTTGATCGGCGCGGCGTTGCTCGGTACGTTCCAGATCGTCCGGGAGAAATTTCACTCCAGCCACATCGTTGAGCAATTGGTGTTGTCTGACCCGTTGGTGGCCGCGCGCGTGCAGAGCGGTGGCTCGGCCTACGGCTCGCTGCTGGCCGACCCGAGCCTGCGCAATCTGGCCGGCATTCGCAGCCTGGCCAACGCGGCCACTCGCGAAGCGAACGTGCTGGCCTATAACGATGTGTTCATGCTCATCGCGGTGATTGCGGTGCTGACCATGATCTGGATTTCCATTCGCGCACTGTGGCTGATGAGTACCACCAAAGCCGTTGCCGCAGCGCCTTCCGTACCTTCTAGCGGTGCCACTTCTTCATGACCGAACCGACCACCACAACCACCAATGCCATCGCCGCCACCCCTGAGGGCGTGGCGCCGCCATCATCGCCGAACACTGAGCCGCGCTCACTGCGGGTGCGGATCATCTCCTCAATGGGCTTTGCCGCGATTGCCATTGTCGGCGTGTTGATCGTCCTGTATGCGTGGCAATTGCCACCGTTCAGCAGTGCGGTCGAGACCACCGAGAATGCCTTGATACGCGGGCAAGTGACGATCATCGGCCCGCAGCTCGCCGGCTACGTGTATGAAGTGCCGGTGCAGGATTTCCAGTACGTGAAGGCTGGGGATTTGCTGGTGCGGCTGGACGACCGTATTTATCAGCAGCGTCTCGATCAGTCGCTGGCGCAATTGGCGGTACAGAAAGCGGCACTGGCCAATGTCGTGCAGCAGCGCAACAGCGCCGAGGCGACGATCAAACTGCGCCAGGCCGCAGTGGCCGACAGCGAGGCGCAACTGCGCAAGAGTGAGGCGGATTTACGCCGCAACAAGGAACTGGTGAGCGACGGCTCCGTTTCCAAGCGCGAAATGGACGTAACCCTGGCCGCCAATGCCCAAGGCATTGCTGCCGTGGCGCAGGCCAAGGCCAATCTGGAAATCGCCCGGCAGGATCTGCAAACCGTGATCGTCAATCGTGGCTCGCTGGAGGCGGCGGTGGCCAGCGCCGAAGCAGCGGTGCAATTGGCACGGATCGATTTGTCGAACACGCGGATCGTTGCGCCGCGTGACGGTCAGCTCGGGCAGATCGGCGTGCGCCTCGGCGCTTACGTCAACTCCGGGGCGCAGTTGATGGCGTTGGTGCCGGACCAGAAGTGGGTGATCGCCAACATGAAGGAAACGCAGATGGACAACATACGGGTCGGGCAACCGGTGCGCTTCACCGTCGATGCGTTGAACCACCGCAAATTCACCGGGCACGTGCAGCATATTTCGCCGGCGACGGGGTCTGAGTTTGCCTTGTTGCAGGCGGATAACGCGACCGGCAACTTCGTCAAAATCGCCCAGCGCGTGCCGGTGCGGATCACCATTGATGAGGGGCAGCAGGAGGAGGAACGTTTGCGGCCGGGGATGTCGGTGGTGGTCAGCATCGACACCGCCGCGGGCGACACCCAACCGCATTAAGATCAAAAGATCGCAGCCTTCGGCAGCTCCTGCATGGGGACTCTGCAGGAGCTGCCGAAGGCTGCGATCTTTTGATTTTCAGGTTGTGATCATCGGGGGCAGGGTGCCGAGCAGCGAGACGGCGGCTACGGCGCCAATTCCGAGCAACCACTCCAGCATCACGCTGTGCCGGAGCGCGCCCATGCGCTGTTCGCAATCATCCATGCGCAAGCGATTGAATAACGCCAACCCAAGCATCCCCAGCACAATCATTGCCTTGATCAACAGAATCAAGGCAAACCCGCTGAACAACGGCGTCGGCCACCACTGCCCGGTCAGCACGCGCACGTTGATCAAACCCGTGATCAGCAGCCCGGCCACCAACGCATACCCGACACCGCTGAAACGGCGCAAAATCGCCGGCATCGGCTCACTCGGCTGACGTAAAATCATCACCAGCAACAACAGTCCACCCAGCCATGCGGCGACGCAGGTCAGATGAATGATCTGGTTGAGAATCAGCAACTGCCCACTCAAACCATCTAGCATCGCGCCATGCCCGACCGGTGCCAGCGTCGCCAGCAGCAAACCACTCAAGCCCAACCGCAGCGGCATGCTGGAGCGCCACGGGGTAAACAGCAGCGCCAACAGCGCGGCATTGATCAGCAGATGCCAGCGCCACACCTGACCGAAAAACGTATTGCCCAGCACCAGCGCAATCGTGTCCGGATCAAACGCCGCCTCTGCCGACCCGGCCATGCTCGCGGTAATCAACAGTGCCCAGGCAATCCCGCTGACCAGCGCGATCGCGGTTAGCCAACGCGCCAGTCGCGCCAGGTGCCGGTCCACTTGTGGCGCGTCAGCCTTGAGCAATAACGGCCTGAACAGCCAGGCCCCTAACAGCATCAACACCACGCTGAAATGCAGGAACCGGCACAGCACCAGCGCTTCACTCATGAATTACTGGCCAACCTTGAACTGATAAGCGCCTTCGCTTTTGTGTGTATCAACCGATACCGCGTGCCATTCGACTTTGTACTCGCCAGCAGTCAGCGGTGCAGCCGGGGTGACGATGAGGATTTTCTTGTCGCCTTCGGTGGTCAGCGCTTTCACCGCGACCGGCGCGCCATCCTTGGTCAGGGCGACTTTGGTGAAGCTGGCCTCAACGCCTTCGGAGAAGGTCAGGCGCAAATCGGCCGGGGCAGCGACGGTGCTGTCGGCGGCCGGGGTCTGGCTTTTAAGATGGGCGTGGGCGAATACCGACGAAGCGGCGAACAGCGAGGCGAGCAGGGCAGTAGTGGTCAGGACGTTCTTGAACAGCATCGCGGATACCTCTGAGGCAGGATCGAAGAAGCTGCCAGTTTAGCCATCCGGCCACGCCAGTACGAAGTTTTGTTTGCAGCGGTCGCCCCGGTGGCAGAGCGGATGCTAGTCTTCAACAACGTTGTTGTCAGGGAGCCCACATGGGCAATCACAAGATCGAAATCCGCCGCAGTAATGTCGACAAAATCCTTCTGGCAGCGGAAAAAGTCTTCGCCGAAAAAGGCTTCGCGGGCACGGCCATGGCCGACATCGCCGCCGAAGTGCAACTGCCGCGTTCCAACCTGCATTACTACTTCTCGACCAAAAGCGAGTTGTACAGCGCCGTGCTGTTCGACCTGCTGGAGGTGTGGAAGCAGGACGCGCTGTGCTTTGAGATGTTCGATGACCCGCGCGTGGTGCTCAGCAGCTACATCCGCGCCAAGATGAACCATTCTCGCAGTCGGCCGTACGGCTCGAAAGTCTGGGCCAACGAAATCATCCATGGCGCACCGACGTTGGGCGAGGCGCTGGATGTCAGTCTGTATGACTGGGCGAAAATGAAGGAAGCGAAGATTCGTCAGTGGGTCGAAGACAAACGAATTTTGCCGGTGGAGCCGTCGAGTCTGCTGTACATGATCTGGGCGTCGACCCAGCATTACGCTGACTTTGATCACCAGGTGAATATCTTGAATGATCACCAGCCGCTGTCGGACATGCAGTTCGAGCGTGCGGTGCAGACGGTGACGAGTGTGATCCTGCGCGGGATCGGATTAGAACCCTGAGTCTTGTGGTGACCGGGCTAGTCTTTTCGCGAGCAGGCTCGCTCCCACAGGGAAATGCATTGCAAATGTGGGAGCGTGCCTGCTTGCGAAAGCGTGGGTTCAGCCGCCGTCGACCTCAAAGACTGACATGGTAGGGATTCCTCGGATCATGATTCCAGTCCAGAAACGGCTTGCCTGTTTCCGTCGGTACCATCTCGATGCAATCCGCCACCGGACAGGTGATCTGGCACAAATTACAGCCCACACACTCGTCATCGATCACTTCATATTTATGCGTGCCGTCCGCCTGTTTCAGGCTGCTGATTGCCTGGTGTGACGTATCTTCGCAAGCAATGTGGCAGCGCCCGCAACCAATGCAAGCTTCCTGATCGATTTTCGCGATTACCTGATAGTTGATATCCAGATACTTCCAGTCCGTAGTGTTGCCCACGGCTCGCCCGGAAAACTCGGCGATATTGGCGTAGCCCTGACTGTCCATCCACCGCGACAAGCCGTCCTTCATCTCCTCGACAATGCGGAAACCGTGGAGCATTGCCGCCGTACACACCTGCACCGCGCCGCTGCCCAGCGCCATGAACTCCGCCGCATCGCGCCAACTGCCGATGCCGCCAATCCCACAAATCGGTAAGCCTTGAGTCTGCGGATCACGAGCGATTTCGGCGACCATGTTCAGCGCAATCGGCTTCACCGCCGAGCCGCAATAGCCGCCGTGAGTGCTTTTGCTGCCGACCGTGGGCAAGGCGACCATGTGTTCGAGGTCGACGCTGGTGATCGAGTTGATCGTGTTGATCAACGACACCGCATCGGCGCCGCCGCGATGTGCGGCGCGGGCGGCGACGCGGATGTCAGTGATGTTCGGCGTCAGCTTGACGATCACCGGCAGCGAGCAATAAGTCTTGCACCAGCGCGTCACCTGTTCGACATACTCCGGCACCTGACCGACCGCCGCACCCATGCCGCGCTCCGGCATGCCGTGCGGGCAGCCGAAATTCAGCTCGATACCGTCGGCGCCAGTGGCTTCGACCAGCGGCAGGATGTGTTTCCACGATTCCTCGACGCACGGCACCATCAGCGAGACGATCAGTGCGCGATCCGGCCAATCCTTCTTCACCTGAGTGATTTCACGCAGGTTGATTTCCAGCGAGCGGTCGGTGATCAGCTCGATGTTGTTGATGCCCAGCACTTCACGGTTGTTGCCGTAATGCGCCGAGTAGCGCGACGAGACGTTGACCGCTGCCGGGTCCTCGCCGAGGGTTTTCCAGACCACGCCGCCCCAGCCTGCTTCGAAGGCACGGACGACGTTGTAGGCCTTGTCGGTGGGGGGCGCGGAGGCCAGCCAGAAAGGGTTTGGCGCTTTGATGCCGGCGAAGACTATCGAGAGATCGGCCATTTACGCAGCCTCCACTTTGAGCATCAGTTGCGTGTTGATCGCCTCGGCGGCGAGTTTGCCGTGCTGCACGGCTTGCACGGTCAAGTCCTGATCGAGGCTGGTGCAGTCACCGCCGGCATAAACGCCGGGAATGCTGGTGCGCAGGTTTTCATCGACCTGAATGCGCTCGCCCTGACGCTTGAGTTCGCGGGCCAGCGGGTCGGCGAGGGCGCCGGAGTCGAAGGCTTGGCCGATGGCTTTGAAGATTGCATCAGCGGCCAGCTCGAAGGTTTCGCCAGTGGCTTGCAGGCGACCGTCGACCAGATCGGTGCGGGCGAAACGCATGCCTCGCACATGCCCTTGCTCGTCGAGCAGCACTTCTTCCGGTTGCGCCCAGGTCAGCAGGCGTACCTGATTGGCTTTGGCGATGTCCTGTTCGTGCCCGGTCGCGCCCATGTCGGCCGCGCCACGGCGATAGACCAGATTGACGTCGCGGGCTCCGAGGCGGGCCATTTGCACGGCCATGTCGATGGCGGTATTACCTGCGCCGAGGACGATGCAGCGCTCGGCCAGCGGCAGTTGCGTGAGGTCATCGGCCTGACGCAGTTCGCGAATGTAGTCAGTGGCGGCGAGCAGACCGGGGGCGTCTTCGTGGGTCAGCCCCAGTTGTTTACTGGCATTCAGGCCCAGGCCAAGGAACACGGCGTCGAACTGCTGATGCAGTTCGCTGAGGGTCAGATTGTCACCCAGTTTCTGCCCGTGACGAATCTCGATGCCGCCGATTTGCAGAAGGAAATCCAACTCCTTTTGCGCGTAATCGTCGACCAGTTTGTACTTGGCGATCCCGTATTCATTGAGGCCTCCCGCTTTCTCCCGCGCTTCGAAAATCACCACGTCATGGCCGTGCATGGCACTGCGATGGGCGCAGGACAAGCCTGCCGGCCCGGCGCCGACCACGGCGATGCGTTTACCGGTGGCCGCGGCGCGCTGGAACGGGTGTTCGGTGAAGTGTGCGTTGTCCACGGCGTAGCGCTGCAACAGACCGATCAACACCGGCGCGCATTCGTGGGCGTTATTGCGCACGCAGGCTTGCTGGCAAAGGATTTCGGTCGGACACACCCGCGCGCAACTGCCGCCGAGGATGTTCGCCGAGAGGATTTTCTGCGCCGCGCCGGGCACGTTGTCCTGATGAATATTGCGGATAAACGAAGGAATATCGATCTCGCTCGGACAGGCATTCACGCACGGCGCGTCGTAGCAATACAGGCAGCGCGAGGCCTCCAGATGCGCCTGGCGGGCGTTGAGCGGCGGCGCCAGATCGGTGAAGTGGCCGGCGAGGGCGGCCGCGCTTTCGTGCGGATGGGGGAGATGGTTCAGGGTCTCGATCACGGTTTTTTGCCTCACGGTTATTTGAGGTTCTCTGCCTCTGATGGGCAGTGGTTTTTGTGGTGTCTGGACGTGCCCCTTCGCGAGCAGTCTCGCTCCCACATTTGGAATGCATTCCCCTGTGGGAGCGAGCCTGCTCGCGAAGGCCGAAGGCCTCGTTTTCAGCGTTTCACGGCAACTGGCTTATGCAACTCTGCCCGCTTGCTCAGCAAATCGAATACCGCCGGGTACGCCGGCCGTTCGATATAGCGCCCGGCGCCACGCTCGGCGCGCAGGTCGCCATTGGCCCAGACCACACGGCCCTGGCTGACGGTATGGCTCGGCACGCCGCGCACGGTCTTGCCTTCGAAGATGTTGAAGTCGACCTGTTGATGGTGGGTCTTGGCGGAGATGGTGCGGGTCCCTTGCGGATCCCACAGCACCAGGTCGGCATCGGCGCCGACCCGGATAGCGCCTTTGCGCGGGTAGAGATTGAAGATTTTCGCGGTATTGGTGGACGTGAGGGCGACGAAATCCTGCATCGACAAACGACCGCTGTTCACGCCTTCATCCCAAAGCACGGCCATGCGGTCTTCGATACCGGCAGTGCCATTGGGAATCTTGCTGAAGTCATCGCGCCCGGCGGCTTTCTGCTCGGCGCAGAAGCAGCAATGGTCGGTGGCGGTGGTGTGCAAATTGCCGTTCTGCAGGCCGTGCCAAAGTGCCTCTTGATGGCCACGTGGTCGGAACGGTGGGCTCATCACGTAACCGGCGGCGGTCTGCCAGTCCGGGTGTTGGTAGACGCTGTCGTCGAGCAGCAAATGCCCGGCCAGCACTTCGCCGTAAACCGGTTGGCCCTTGCTGCGCGCGTAGGTGATTTCGTCGAGGGCTTCCTTGGTCGAAACGTGCACCAGATACAACGGCGTGCCAATGGTTTCGGCGATACGAATCGCCCGGCTCGCCGCTTCACCTTCAACCTGCGAAGGGCGCGACAGCGGGTGCGCTTCCGGCCCAGTGATGCCTTGGGCCATCAATTTGCGTTGCAGGTGATAGACCAGCTCGCCGTTTTCCGCGTGCACGGTCGGCACCGCGCCGAGTTCCAGGCAGCGTTCGAAGCTCGCGACCAAAGTATCGTCGGCGGCCATGATCGCGTTCTTGTACGCCATGAAATGCTTGAAGCTGTTGATCCCGTGATGACTGACCAATTCGGCCATTTCCTCGCGCACCTGATCGCTCCACCAGGTGATCGCAACGTGGAAGCCATAGTCGGACGCGGATTTTTCTGCCCAGCCGCGCCACTGATGAAACGCCTCCATCAGTGACTGCTGCGGATTGGGAATCACGAAGTCGATGATCGACGTAGTGCCACCGGCCAGACCCGCAGCGGTGCCGCTGTAAAAGTCTTCGCTGGCCACGGTGCCCATGAACGGGAGCTGCATATGGGTGTGCGGATCGATGCCGCCGGGCATCAGGTATTGGCCGCTGCCGTCGAGCACTTCGGCGCCTGCGGGAATGTCGAGGTTTTCACCCACGGCTTTGATCACGCCGTCAGCGCAATAGACATCGGCGCGATAACTTTCATCATGGGTAACAACGGTGGCGCCACGGATCAACAGAGACATTGCAGCTTCCTCGCAGGCATGACCGGCTTATACCGGTTCTATATGTTTTATAAGACGTCGATGCTGGAAGATGTATTCCTGCCAGCGCTGTCAGGAATAAAAACTAGCTGGTGTTAATCGAATGAGCAAGATTATTTTTTATAAGCTTATAACGTACATAAGATATTGAAATATAAGGATTAAAAATATAAATCACCAAAATGGTGAGGGCTTTCACCATTTTGACGCACTTGACAGGAACCAGATTTGAGCGAGATTTGTCATGGTAAATCAGCTGCTTGAACGCTAAAGAGTCGCGGCCCAGACGCTTTGCTGAAAATAACCGTGCACCACTTTGAACCTGGCTGTTCGAGTAACTTGTCTTGGTCTTTTGCCTGAGAGATGAAACAAGTAAGCAATATGGCTCAATAATTTGAATAAAAGCGTTTAAACATCAAACAGTTGAAAGCGCTATACGGACAGGTCGGGAAACTCGGCGCAACAGTCGGCACGTTTATTGAGTGCTGGCGCTGATAAGCCAGGCCGGTTCGTGAAGTGCGTGTTCACATGCAAGTACTCCGGCCATCGCCCGGTGTGCGGCGCGTCCGCCTACCAGCCCGATGAGCAAAAATAATCAAAAAAAACCGTGGAGCAGCCATGCAACAGAACAGATCGCAAGTAACCGAGCGCGACGGCTTGTTCGAGCTCGAAGCCGGCAGCGACGTCCTCGACAGCCCCCGATACAACCACGACATGGCACCGACCAAGGTGCGCGAACGAACCTGGAACAAATGGCACATCACTGCGCTGTGGGTCGGCATGTCGATCTGCGTGCCGACCTACACCCTCGGCGGCGTGCTGACGGCGTACTTCGGCTTGAGTGTCGGTGAAGCGCTGCTGGCCATTCTGTTTGCCAACGTCATCGTGCTGATTCCCCTTACCCTGAATGCTTTTCCCGGTACCAAGTACGGCATCCCGTTTCCGGTACTGCTGCGTTCCTCGTTCGGCATCCTCGGTTCCAATGTGCCGTGTCTGATTCGCGCATTGGTGGCGTGTGGCTGGTTCGGGATTCAGACGATGTTTGGCGGCCTGGCGATTCACCTGTTTCTCGGCTCGGTGTTCGAGGGCTGGAAATCCCTCGGCGGCACGGGGGAGGTGATCGGCTTCATGATCTTCTGGGCGTTGAACCTGTGGGTGGTGATTCGCGGCGCCGAGTCGATCAAGTGGCTGGAAACCTTGTCGGCGCCACTGCTGGTGGCGGTCGGCATCGGCTTGCTGGTGTGGGCGATGCCCAATGTGTCGATGACTGAACTGCTGGCGATCCCACCGAAACGTCCTGAAGGCGCCAGTGTGGTGAGTTACTTCGCTGCCGGGCTGACGGCGATGGTGGGGTTCTGGGCAACGTTGTCGCTGAATATTCCGGACTTCAGCCGCTACGCCAAAAGTCAGAAGGATCAGATCCTCGGGCAGATTTTCGGCCTGCCACTGACGATGTTTCTGTTCGCCTCCCTCGGCGTGATCATGACCGCGGCGTCGGTAAAACTGGTCGGTGTAACGGTATCTGATCCGGTTAGCCTGATCGGTCATATCCAGAGCCCGGTGTGGGTTGCGGTGGCCATGGCGCTGATTATCATCGCCACACTATCGACCAACACCGCCGCCAATATCGTCTCGCCCACCAACGACTTCCAGAACATCGCCCCCAAGGTGATCAACCGCACCAAAGCGGTGTTGCTGACCGGGTTTGTCGGGTTGGCGTTGATGGCCCATGAGTTACTGAAGAAGCTGGGTTTGATCGTTTCCGACGTTAGCCTGGAAACCGTGTATTCGAACTGGTTGCTGGGTTATTCGAGCCTGCTCGGGCCGATTGCCGGGATCATGGTGGTGGACTATTTCCTGATCAAGAAACAGCAACTGGACCTCGCCGGGTTGTACCGCGATGACGTTTATCCGGCGTGGAATCGGGCCGGTTTTCTCGCCTTTGGGGTGCCGGTGGTGCTGACCCTGTTGTCGCTGGGTAGCGATGCGTTCAGCTGGTTTTACAGCTATGGCTGGTTCACCGGCTCGGCGCTGGGCGGGATTATTTATTACGGGTTGTGCGTGATGCGCGCGCAGCCTTCTGCCGTGAAAACAGCGGTGTAGCGGCCGGCCTCTTCGCGAGCGGGCTCGCTCCCACATTTGAAATGCATTTCCCCTGTGGGAGCGAGCCTGCTCGCGAAAGCGATCTACCAGACACCAGAGAAATATCCATAAGAAACGCAGCCTGAGGAGATCCCCATGAACGCAGCCGTAGACGTTCTGCAATCGACCCATCAGCACATCAACCGCGACCGCTTGTGGGCGTCGCTCATGGAACTGGCCAAGCTCGGTGCCACGGTCAAGGGTGGCGTCTGTCGCCTGGCCCTGACCGACCTCGACCGCCAGGCCCGCGACCTGTTCGTGCAATGGTGCAAGGACGCCGGATGCAGCGTCACGGTCGATGAGGTCGGCAACATCTTCGCCCGCCGTCCCGGTCGCAATCCCAACCTGCCGCCGGTGATGACCGGCAGCCACATCGACACGCAACCCACCGGCGGCAAGTTCGACGGCTGCTTCGGCGTACTCGCTGGCGTCGAAGTGCTGCGTACGCTCAACGACCTCAACGTGGAAACCGAAGCACCGCTGGAAGTGGTGGTCTGGACCAATGAAGAAGGCTCGCGTTTCGCCCCGTGCATGATGGGTTCGGGCGTGTTTGCCGAGAAATTCACCCTCGAAGAAACCCTCGCCAAAGTCGACGCCGAGGGCGTCACCGTGGGCGAAGCGCTCAATGCCATCGGTTACGCCGGGCCACGCGAAGTCAGCGGGCACAAGGTCGGCGCCTATTTCGAAGCGCACATCGAACAAGGCCCGATTCTCGAAGACGAACAGAAAACCATCGGCGTAGTGCTCGGCGCGCTGGGACAGAAGTGGTTCGACCTCAAGCTGCGTGGCGTCGAAGCGCACGCCGGCCCAACCCCGATGCACCTGCGCAAAGATGCACTGGTCGGGGCCTCGGTGATCGTCGGTGCGGTTAACCGTGCCGCCCTCGGCCATCAGCCGCGCGCGTGCGGCACCGTCGGTTGCCTGCAAGCCTATCCCGGCTCGCGCAACGTCATCCCCGGCGAAGTGCGCATGACCCTCGACTTCCGCCATCTGGAACCGACGCGTCTGGATTCGATGATCGCCGAGGTCAAGCAAGTCATTGAAGCCACCTGCGAAGAACATGGTCTGACCTATGAACTCACGCCCACCGCCGACTTCCCGCCGCTGTATTTCGAAAAGGGCTGCGTCGAAGCCGTGCGCGGCGCGGCGAAAGGCCTGGGCCTGTCGCACATGGACATCGTCAGCGGCGCCGGGCATGACGCGATTTTCCTCGCCGAACTCGGTCCTGCGGGGATGATCTTCGTGCCGTGTGAAGGCGGGATCAGCCACAACGAAATCGAAAACGCTGCGCCGGACGATCTGGCGGCGGGCTGTGCAGTGTTGTTGCGGGCAATGCTGGCGGCTTCGGCGATGGTCGCGGCCGGTAAAGCCGCCGCATAAACATCAATAGATCGCAGACCTGTGTAGGCGCTGCCACAGGCTGCGATCTTTGCCTGTCACCCAAATGTCATGGAAATGTGTGATGTTGCCGGCCCATGAAAATCATCACTTCTGGCGCGTCCTATCTGGACATCGACGCCTACGCCTGCTGCATTGCCTACGCAGAATTGCTCAATCTGCAAGGCATTCCCGCCCGCGCCGTGAGTAGCGCAAAACCCAACGCCAGTGTTTCCAGCACCGCGCTCGGTTGGGGCAATTTCTTGCACGACGCGGCACCGATGCCCAGCGACGAATTTGTCTTGGTCGACGTTTCCGACTATCACCACTTTGATCCAATGGTCCTGCTCGATCAGGTTGTGGAAGTCATCGACCATCATCCGGGTTACGAAGATTATTGGGCAAAGAAACTCGGTTTAGCCGCCGACATCCGCCCGATCGGCGCAGCGGCGACTCAGGTATTTCAGCGCTGGCTGGCGGCCGACTTGCTGCATCGAATCAGTCAGCCAAGCGCCGCGCTCCTGGCCACCGCGATTCTCGACAACACCCTGAATTTCACCAGCCAGATGACCACGCCAGCGGACATCGACGCCTACGCCAACCTCGCGCCACGGGCGAAACTGACGAAGGACTGGCCCGAGCAGTATTTCCTCGAATGCCAGGCCAGTATCGAATCAGACCTTGTCGGTGCATTGGCAGTGGATTTGAAACGGATGAAACCCGAAAGCAATCTGCCGCAGATCTTTGCGCAAATGACCGTGTGGGATGCCGATGCGTTGTTGCAAAAACACCGGACGACGATCAGCCACTGGATGGCGAAGCAGGGCGAAGACTGGCTGCTAAACCTCATCAGCATTCGCGACCGGAAAAGCTGTTTACTGGCAGAGCCACTACCCAGCCAACAGAATCTGAGTCAACTGCTGACACTCGACTGGCACGCAGGACTGGCCGTCCTCACCCCGTCAATACTGCGCAAGCAACTACTCAAACTGGGCCTACACACAACCCCGTAGGAGCCAAGCTTGCTCGCGAAGGCGCCAGCACAGCTTGGACTTTTGTTGCCTGACACACCGCTTTCGCGAGCAAGCTTTGCTCCTACGATGTTTCGCGGTGTTCCCGGAGTCTGCAACAACACAAAACCCTGTAGGAGCCGAGCTTGCTCGCGAAGGCGCCGGCACAGCTTGCAAGGCTGCTACCTGACACCCCGCTTTCGCAATCAAGCCCAGATCCCACAATGTTTTGCGGTGTTCCCGGAGTCTGCGAAAACACAAAAACCTGTAGGAGCCGAGCTTGCTCGCGATGGCGCCGGCACTGCTTGGACTGTTGTTGCCTGACACCCGCTTTCGCGAGCAAGCCCAGATCCCACGATGTTTCGCGGTGTTCCCGGAATCTGCAACAACACAAAAACCTGTAGGAGCCGAGCTTGCTCGCGAAGGCGCCAGCACAGCTTGCAAAGGCTGCTACCTGACACCCCGCTTTCGCGAGCAAGCCCAGATCCCACAATGTTTCACGGTGTTCCCGGAGTCTGCAACAACACAAAACCCTGTAGGAGCCAAGCTTGCTCGCGAAGGCGCCAGCACAGCTTGCAAGGCTGCTACCTGACACCCCGCTTTCGCAATCAAGCCCAGATCCCACAATGTTTCGCGGTGTTCCCGAAATCTGCAACAACACAAAACCCTGTAGGAGCCGAGCTTGCTCGCGAAGGCGCCGGCGCAGCTTACAAGGCTGCTACCTGACACCCCGCTTTCGCGAGCAAGCCCAGATCCCACAATGTTTCACGGTGTTCCCGAAATCTGCAACAACACAAAACCCTGTAGGAGCCAAGCTTGCTCGCGAAGGCGCCGGCACAGCTTGCAAGGCTGCTACCTGACACCCCGCTTTCGCGAGCAAGCCCAGATCCCACAATGTTTCGCGGTGTTCCCGGAATCTGCGACAACACAAAACCCTGTAGGAGCCGAGCTTGCTCGCGAAGGCGCCAGCACAGCTTGCAAGGCTGCTACCTGACACCCCGCGTTCGCGAGCAAGCTTTGCTCCTACAAGGGGTATTGGATTAATCCGGGGTGGTGGTTTTTGTGCGGCGGTCATGGCCCTTTGGGTTGCCGACGTCCAGCAACCGTCTTTCCACCAGGACGTTCTCCAGCGCTTGGCGCTCGACTGGCGCCATCTGGTGTTCGCGTTTTTTCAGCTCCAGCAGAATGGGGCTGGACCAGGTGCGATAGGTCTGTTCGATGTTGCGACGCGACGTCATCAGTCTCTCCTTGATGAAGAGCCCGGTGTGGCTGGCAGGGGCTCAATCCGATGAGGGGATAACCTTAGTCGACAAAGCGATGAAGCGCGAACTGGACCACCTGTGCAGGAGCTGCCGCAGGCCGCGATCTTTTGACTCTGTTTTCAAAAAGACAAGATCAAAAGATCGCAGCCAGCGGCAGCTCCTACAGGGGTTGTCAGTCGTCGACGTTCATCAGTTGTTGGACGCCTTCCCACGCTTCGGCGCGCATGCGCTCGATGTCCAGGCCTGGAATCACGCCGTTATCGACCACGATCCTGCCGCCGACCAGGCTGTATTTCACCGTGATCGGTTCGCCTGCCACCACCGGCGCGACGGCGCTGTCGTGGAAGCCGTAGAAGCGTGGATGGTCGAGGCTGTAGACCACCAGATCCGCTGCCTGACCGACTTCCAGCGTGCCGACCGCGCCCAGTCCAAGCACCTGCGCGCCACCCGCCGTGCCCCAGTGAATGACATCTTCTGCTGTGGTTGCCGAAGCACCTTGTTCGGCGCGGTGAATCAGCCACGCGGTGTTCGCCTCGCCGACCATGCTCCCGGATTCATTCGATGCCACGCCGTCGACGCCGAGGGAAATCGGCACGCCGGCCTCATACATCTGCGGCACTGGCGCGACACCGCTACCCAGTCGCGCGTTACTCACCGGGCAGTGGGAAATACCGGTGCCGGTCTGGGCGAGCATGCGGATTTCGCCGGGTTGCAAGTGCACGGCGTGGGCGAACCAGACGTCGGGGCCGAGCCATTCGTGTTCGGCGACGAACTCCACCGGCAGGCAGTTGTACTTTTCGCGGCAGAAATTCACATAGTTCTGCGTCTCGGACAGGTGCGTGTGCAGCCTCAAACCAAGGCCTCGTGCGGTGTGCGCCAGTTCACGCAGCAGCGTGGGCGGCAACGAGAAGGTCGGTGTGGTAGGAGCCACGACCACACGGCGCATCGCGTCCGCGGTGTCCTGGTGATACAGCGACTTCAACCGTTCGATATCGCCGACCATCTGCTCGAGGCTTTCCGGTTGCAGCGCGGTCTTCGAGAAACCTGGATGCGCGCTGGCCGACTCCAGTGCACCGCCACGACACAGCACAAAACGCAGGCCGAATTCATCGGCCATGTCGAACAGCAAGTCGCCGGTCTCGGTGCTGCCGTGGGCGTGATAGAGGTAATGATGGTCGGCACACGTGGTGACGCCGGACAACAACAACTCGACCATGCCCAGCCGTGCGGCGATCCGCGCCAGTGGTGGTGTGAAGCGGTTCAGACGCGGGTAAGGCACGCTCGCCAGCCAGCCTTGCAGATCCTGATTCAGCCCTGCAGGTACGGCTTTGAGCAGATTCTGGAACAGGTGATGGTGGGTGTTGATCCAGCCCGGATAGACCACGCAATTGCGCGCGTCGATCACCCGTTCGCCAGGGTGTGGCTCAAGGTTCGCGGCCATTTCAGCGATGCGGCCGTTGACCACGCGGATGTCCACGGCGCCGGCCCGCGCGCGAGGGCCGCGCAGGCCGGTCATCACCGCGACCGGTTTTTTGATCAGGATGTTCTGAAGTTGAGTCATGGGCAGCTCCAAACTAAAGGATGTGCGAGGCGGATTTGCTGGCGGTGGTTTCCGGCACGCTGACGCCATTCAGCGCGGCGTTGAGCAATACCGACACCAGGCAGGCGATGACCACGCTGCTGTGCAGGAACGGCTGCGACCACTCGGGGAGTTGTTTGAACAGGGTGGGAGCGAGCACCGGCACCAGCGCGGCAGCGATGGTGAAACCGACGATCAGCACGTTGTAGCGATTGCGCTCATAGTCGACCTTGGCCAACGTTTGAATGCCCGCCGCCGCGACCACGCCGAACATCGCAATGCCGGCGCCACCGAGGGCGGCGGTCGGCATCGAGGCGATGATCGCGCCGGCCTTCGGCACCAGGGCAATCGAGCACATCAGCAAGCCGCTGACCGCGACCACCCAACGGCTGCGCACGCCAGTGAGGATTACCAGGCCGACGTTTTCCATGAAGGCGATAAACGGGAACGCGGCGAACATACCGGCGATGGTGCTGGCCAGACCGTTGGCGCGCAGGCCGTTGATCACCTGTTTGTCTTCCACCGGTTTTTCGACGATGTCGCCGATGGCCACGAACAGTCCCATCGACTCGACCATCTGCACGATCATCACCACCACCATGGTCGCGATGGGGATCAGGCTGAAGGTCGGCAAACCGAAGTAGAACGGGTAGGGCACGGTCAGCCACGGCGCTTCTTCAACGCTGTGGAAATTGCCCATGCCCAGACCGTAGGCCAGACCGGCGCCGATCAGCATGCCGATCAACACCGCCATGTTGCGCAGCAGTGGACTGCCATAGCGGTTGACCAACAGGATCGTCAGCAACACCACCACCGCCACACCGAGGAATGCCGGAGCACCGAAGTTGCTCGCATTGCGCCCGCCGCCGACCCATTCATAGGCAATCGGGAACAGTTGCAAACCGATCACGGTGACGATGCAACCGGTGACCACGGGCGGAAAAAATCGCCGCAATCGACCGACGAAGGGCGCCATCAGCATGGTGAAAATCCCCGCGCCGATCACCGCCCCGCAGACCCCGGCGAACCCCACCTCCGGGTTGCTGCCGATGGCGATTACCGGGCCGACGCTGCTGAACGCCACGCCTTGCAGAATCGGCAGGCGCACGCCGAATTTCCAGAAGCCGACGGTTTGCAGAAGGGTGGCGATGCCCGAGCAGAACAGCGTGGTGCTGATCAGCACCACCGTGTCGGTGTGGGACATTTTCAAGGCACTGGCGACAATCAACGGCACGGCGATGGCGCCGATGTACGAGACGGCCATGTGTTGCAGGCCGAGGGTGAGCATTTGTCGCACCGGCAGAATGCGGTCGACGGGATGCACGGAGGAAGCGGTTTTTGATGGGGATGTGGCTGACGACATGGGGAAACACCTCTGGCTGTTTTTATGCGGTAGAGAGGGGTATTCGTCTGATGCCTTTGGATCCGGGAGCACTGAAGAACCCTTGCTGAAATGAGCCTGACTGTTCAGAGGAGAACCTGTGGCGAGGGGATTTAGCGAAACGTCGCACCGCCTCGCTCGGCTGCGCAGCAGTCGCAAATCCAGTGCTTGCGGTTTTTCTGATAAACCGCGAGTTCTGGTTTTGGGGGCGCTTCGCACCCCAGCGGGGCGGTGCGACGTTTCGCTAAATCCCCTCGCCACAAATTAACTGCCTCCCCACAGGGAAATTGCCTCAGCTCAGAACCTCATACAGGGTTCACTTCACAGATTTGCAAGGCCCATTGGGCATCAGTCATTCGTGCTGCGAAGCCGCCATCCACCGGCTCCGATGCCTTGTTTCAGCCTGCCAGGCAGGCGGCGAAGCCCTGGTTCAGGGCCGCGCGATCCAGGTCGCGGCCGATGAACACGATCTTGCTCGAGCGGGGCTCCGTGCCCCACGCGGTTGATGCTCGGAATTCCACCAGGCTGTGCACGCCTTGCAGTACATAGCGCTGGTCTTCGTTGGCGACGGCGAGCACGCCTTTCATGCGATAGAGGTTGTCGGCCTGGGAGGAGCGCAGCTCGCTGATCCAGCGATGGAACGCCATCAGGTTGACCGCGCCATCGACGGCGATGCCCACCGAAGAAACGCTTGGGTCGTGCTCGTGGTCGGCCTCTTCAGCGTGATGGTCATGGTCGTGGTGATCGTGATCGTGCTGATCCGCGCCGATTTCCATCAGCTTCTGCGTGCACTCGAAAGCGCCGATGCCGAGGATCTTGGCCAGGTCGATTTGCGCGTGGGTCGAGGTCACCAGATCCGCCGTGGCATTCAACCCCCGGATCTTGCCGCGCAGGGTTTCCAACTCTTCAGCGCTGACCAGATCGACCTTGTTGATGACGATCCGGTCGGCGCAGACGATCTGATCCACCGCCTGATTGTCGACGCCGTCGAGTTGCAGATCCTCCAGATGCTGGGCGATGTGTTTGGCATCGACCATGGTCACGATGGCGTCGAGTTCCACTTCATCGGCGATCGGGTCATTGATAAAAAAGCTCTGTGCCACCGGGTACGGGTCGGCCAGGCCGCTGGTCTCGATCAGGATGTGATCAAGCCGCACCGGCCGCGCCACCAGCTCGCGAACGATGCGCACCAGGTCCTCGCGAACCTCGGCGGTGCAGCAGACGCAGCCGTTGACCATCTCGTAGATTTCTTCGGTTTCCGAGCTGAGGACGAGGTCGCCGTCGATGCCGACCTCGCCGAATTCGTTTTCGATCACGGCGATTTTGCGGCCGTGGTTTTCTTTGAGAATGTAATTGAGCAGGGTGGTTTTACCGGCCCCGAGGAAACCGGTGAGGATGGTCACGGGGATTTTGGTGTTTGGGGTTGGCGCGTTGAATGGGGTGTTCATGGTGAGGCTCCTTTGATTAACCGGTGCACACTGAATTCGGGTAATGCTGCTTTTTTGTGTAAACCCTGTGGCGAGGGGATTTAGCGAAACGTCGCACCGCCCCGTTGGGCTGCGAAGCGGCCCCAAATCCTGCCAACGCGCTGCATCAGACAGACCGCGGTTGCCGGTTTTACGACTGCTTCGCAGCCGGACGGGGATAAATCCCCTCGCCACAGGTGTTTGTCTCAGGTGATGTATTTGATTGAGGGTCTCGCCAGCGTTGTAAGACGCCGGCATCGAGGCCGAACAGGTCAAGCACGCGGCCGAGGCTGTGGTCGACCATTTGCCCGAGGCTGTCGGGCCGGGCGTAGAACGCCGGCACCGGCGGGGCGATGATTCCGCCCATTTCGGTGACGGCGGTCATATTGCGCAGGTGGGCGAGGGTCAGCGGGGTTTCGCGGGCCATCAGCACCAGCGTGCGGCGTTCTTTGAGAGTGACGTCAGCGGCGCGTCCGATCAGCCCTGACGAAGTGCCCGTGGCAATCTCCGCCAGCGTCCTCATCGAGCACGGCGCAACCACCATCCCGAGGCAGCGAAACGAACCGCTGGCGATCCCGGCGGCGACGTCATCGGCGCGGTGGTAATGGCTGGCCAGCGCGGTGACGTCAGCCAGTTTGTAGTCGGTCTCGTGGGCCATGGTCAGCAGCGCCGCGCGGCTGATGATCAGGTGGCTTTCGATGTCCAGTTCGGCGAGCAGTTGCAGCAAACGCACGCCATAGATAAAACCGGACGCGCCGCTGATGCCGACGACCATCCGCTGCCGGTTCACGATTCCAGACCTTTGAGCAAAACCCGCGCTCGCTCCAGAACTTCCTGATCGAGTTGCGCCTTGATCCCGTCAAAACCCGAGCCGCGTGTGGCATCCAGACCCATGCGCGACGTGGTGCCATTGACCGACGACGAAGGATCGAGCGGGCTGCCCGGTAAACCGTCGATCATGAAAATATCCAGGTGCGGCTGGAAGTGCGTGGCCAGCGCCCACAGCACCTGACTGTCGTCGCTGATGTCGATATCGCTGTCCACCGCAATCACGGTTTTCAGGTACGGATCCCAGCCGAGCAGCGCCAGCATGATCTGCCGCGCCTCGCCGTCACGGCTCTGATCCAGCGCCACGTAGCAGTGAAAATGCGTGCCGGAATTGGGGTAATGCACGGCGGTGACGGCGGGGAATCGCGCTTTGAGTTTCTCGCTCATCTCGGCTTCGCGCGGCAGGCGGGCGAGGGTCAGGTGTTCGGCGTAGCGGCCGCCCATGACGTCGACCAGCCAGGCGTCTTTGCGTTTTAACAGGGTATCGACGCGCAGCACATTGTTGGTCGAGCGGTCCGAGGAGTAGCCGCTGAATTCACCGAACGGACCCTCTTCAGCGTAAGCCGCCGGGTCGATGGCGCCTTCAAGAACAAACTCGGCGTAGGCGGGTACACCAATGCCGTAGCGCGGCGTTTTCACCAATTCCAGCGGCGCACCGAACAGTCCGCCAGCAACGGCGCGTTCATCGGCGCCATACGGCAAACGTGCTGCGGCAGCGAGCATGAACAGCGGATGCGCACCGACGACCATCGCCACGCGCAATTCTTCGCCTCGCTCGCGGGCGGTTTGCAGCATGCGCCATAGGTGGCCGCGTGAATGCAGGCTGGTGGCGAGGGCCTGGCGGGCGTGGCGCATCGAGCGGTGATAGCTCATGTTGGCGATGCCGGTCCGCGGGTCTTCGGCAACGATGATTGCGTTGGTGATGTACGGCCCGCGGTCACTGTCGAAATGCTTGAGCATCGGCAGCAACGCCAGGTCCAGCGCTTCGCCTTCGAAGACTTCATCAAGGATTGGCCCGCTTTCCACATAGCGCGGTGCGATGGGCTGGTTGGCGCGGGTCTGGAAGGTTTCGTGCAGTCGCGCAGGGGTTACGCCGAACAGCCGGGCGATGCGGGTTCGCGAGGCGAAAAGATTGGTCGCCACCGGCACACCGAGGTTGCCGACGTGTTCGCAGATCAGCAGCGGATCGCGTCCCTGGGCGGCGAGGGCGTCGACCAGGGCAGTGACGTCCTGATCGGCAGAAATCGGTTGAGTGAGGGTCAGCACATCGTCCGGGTACTCACGGCGATAGGCGTCGATGAACACGTGAAAGTCCTGAGAATCGCCGAGTGTCGAACGGGTCATGGTGTCACCTCGTAAAAAGCAGGCACGCAGGGGTGAGAGGGCGTTCGCGCGGCCAGCCGTTGGCCTGCCGGTCGAACGAACGCCGGGTCATCTTCGTGCCTGTAAAGTCGCTGTGTGCTCTGTGCACAGATCCCTTGTGGCGAGGGGATTTATCCCCGTTCGGCTGCGAAGCAGTCGTAAAACCGACAAACGCGGGTTGCCTGATGCAGCGCGATTGCAGGATTTGGGGCCGCTTCGCGACCGAACGGGGCGGTGCGACGTTTCGCTAAATCCCCTCACCACAGGGTTTCCTTGTTACCCCAAGGGCCTGCGTTATCTAGAGGTACGTGGTGGTCAGGCGTATGTCGGCCTCGGCCAGGTCTTTGGGCGGTGGTGTCGGTTCGATCCCGCACAGCCGGGCAATGTTGTTGCCCAGGTAGTCTTCGAGATGATCCTCGTCAATCCCCAACCCTTGCGGTGCCGGTGAGCACAACACCTCCAGTTCACGCAGCCACATGCCCGGTTCGTTCGGCGGCGAGTCGGTGCCGAAGACGATCTTGTTGCGTGGCAGTTCCTTGGCGAACTCGACGATCCGCGACTGGAAGCACCAACCCGATTCGCAGTAAACGTTCGGCGTGTCCATCGCCATCCAGAACGCTTCGAACGAGTAGTTGCCGCCGGTCTGGATGCCGAAGTGGCCGATGATGAAATTGACCATCGGGAACTCGCGGATGATCGGATAGAACATCGTCGGAATCGTATACGGGCCGTCGCCGGTGTGGATCAGCACAACGATGTTGTACTTGGCGCAGACCTTCATCGCCGGACGCAGCCAGTCGAGTGCCCGATCCGGGCGATAGCCGTGCATGTTGGCGTGCAGCTTGAGCATCTTGAAGCCATATTCCTTGATGTGGAATTCCAGCTCTGCCGCGCCGTTTTCCGGCCCCCAGCGCGGGTTGAAGTTGAAGTTGCCGATGAAGCGATCCGGGTATTTCATGCAGAGTTCGGCGATATACGACATGTAGTCGCGCACGCCCTCGCGGCCACGGCGGTTGCCGTCCCGGTAGCCGGTGTTGCCCGGTGGCGGCTGGATGAAGCCCATGTCGATGCGGCGTGGTTTGCCGTTGATCATGTACGGGCCGTCCATCAACTTGAGCATGCGCTCGCCGGTGAACGGTTCGCCGGTGTGGCGCCAGGCCTCGTCGACCAGATTGGTGGGGTGCAGATGGGTATCGATAATCATCGGTTCAGCTCCTGGCCAATTGGGTGGTGACGGGGCGCTTGAGTTGCGCCTCTGCTTCGGAAACGGAACGCGGTGGCGGGGTCGGTTCGAGGCCGATCATTCGCGCGGTGTTGTTGCCCAGATAGTCTTCAAGGGTGTCCTCGTCGAGGTTCAGGCCTTGTGGTGGTTCGTGGCAGAGCACCTCAAGCAGACGCAGCCACATGCCCGGTTCGTTCGGCGGGGTGTCGGTACCGAAAAGGATCTTGTGCGTCGGCAGCACCTTGGCGAACTCGACGATCCGCGATTGCAGGCACCAGCCGGATTCGCAGTAGACGTTGGGCAACTCCATCGCCCATTGCATCGGTTCGAACACGTAGACGCCGCCGGTCTGTACGCCGAAGTGGGCCATGATGAAATTGACGTTAGGGAACTCCTTGATCATCGGCACCCATTCCGACGGGATGCTGTACGGCCCGTCGCCGGTGTGCAGCTTGACCGGGATGCCCAGCTCGGCGCACTTCTCGAAGCACGGACGCACCCAGTCGAGTGCGCGGTCGGGCCGGTAGGCGTGCATGTTGGCTTGCATCTGCACCATGCCGAAGCCGTGCTCCTTGACGTAGCGCTCGATGGCTTCGACGCCGTTCTCCACACCGCAGCGCGGGTTGTAGACGAAGCAGCCGATGAACCGATCCGGGTAGGTCTGCACCATTTTCAGGGTGTAGGCCATGTAGGCGTCGATGGATTCGCGGCCGCTCAGGTCGCCATCGGTCCAGGTGTAAATGGTGTTGCCTTGCGGCGGCTGGATGAAGGCTTTGTCAATGCGGCGAGGCTTGCCGTTGACCATGTACGGGCCATCCATCATCTCCAGCAGACGCTCGCCGGTGAACGGGTCACCGTCATGCCTCCAGGCGAGGTCCACGAGATCCGTGGGATAGCAGCTGATATCGATGATCATTGCAGTCGATCTCCTGATAGCGGGGAAGGGAGCCTTGCGGCTCTCGGCATCCACGTCCCGGGCAATCGGCCGTTTCTATGCGCAAGACTCGCGCATTCCCTCGCCTGTTCGCATCCGGCCCGGGTGGGTGGTTGCTGAGGGCGAGTATTGGAAAGAGGGGTTGGGTTCGTACAATATTAATTGGGCGCGGTGGTGATACTTGGGCGATATGGTTTTGGTTTTGTGGTGGGGGTAATGGCCTCTTCGCGAGCAGGCTCGCTCCCACATTTGGAATGCGTAACCCTGTGGGAGCGAGCCTGCTCGCGAAGGCGTCAGTGTTGCGTGTGCAAAGCCAACTGCTTGATCACTTCAACCACTGGCGCCACCCGCTCAGCCTGCCCATGCGGCCACACGGCGTAAAGGTTGTAATGCGCGGCAATCTGCGCTTCGTTGAGCGCCACCAGCCGCCCACTGCGCAACGCATCGGCCGCCAATAGTCCCCGCACCAATCCCGCGCCGACTCCGGCCTCTGCCGCCGCAATCAGATTCGCCGCGTTATCAAACACCACCCGCGCCGCGGGCTCGCTAGCAGGCATGCCCGCCGCATCCAGCCACGGAATCCACGACCGCCGCGTATACCCCAACAATGGCAATTGAAGAATTTGCGCCGGACTTAGCGGCACCTGCAAACCGTAGCGCTCCAGCAACTGAGGCGAGGCCACGGCCAGCACCCGATCGCCACAAATCTGCGTCATCTCACAGTCGTCCCAATCGCCATAGCCATAACGCAATGCCAGATCCACCCGCTCGAACGCGCTGCGATCACTGCGCGGCATCGACAGCAGCGTCACCTCAAAATCCGGTAAGCCATCGAGCAACTGCGGCAAGCGTGGATTGAGCCAGCTCTGTGCCAGTTCGCTGTCGACATCCAGGGTCAGGCGCTGCGCCACGCTGCGGTTTTTCACCGAGGAAATCGCCCGATCAATCTGCGCCAGACCATCCGACAACACGCTGGCAAACAACTGCCCGGCATCGGTCAGATTGCTGCCGCCGCCTTCGCGCACGAACAGCGGCTGGCCGATGAAATCTTCCAACGCGCGGATCTGCTGGCTGATCGCGCTATGGGTCAGATCAAGTTTGCGCGCAGCACTGGAGAAACTGCCGCTGCGCGCCGCGTGGATAAACGCGCTCATGGACTGCACCGACGGGTATCGCTTGTACATGTTGTTAGTCCTGCTTACACCGGTTGGCAGAAATCGTCGCTGGCCGGGGATTGCCGTGGCTTCCAATAATCGGATCACCAGGCCCGCACAAAGACGGGCCGCTCTTTTGGAGCCTGACAATGATTGCATTCACGGTTAACGGCGAACGACGCGAGCTGGATGAGGCGTCCCCCTCCATGCCCTTGTTATGGGTGTTGCGTGATCAGTTGAAACTCACCGGCACCAAGTTCGGCTGCGGCATGGGCCTGTGCGGCGCCTGCACCGTACATCTGAACGGAGTCGCGGTGCGTTCCTGCCAGTTGCCTGTGGCGGCCGTCGCGGGCCACAGCATCACTACCATCGAAGGTTTGTCGGCGACGGAAAACCATCCGCTGCAACTGGCCTGGGTCGCCGAAGATGTGCCGCAATGCGGCTACTGTCAATCCGGGCAGATCATGTCCGCCGCCGCGTTGCTCAACACGGGTGCGGCGGTGACGGACGATTCGATCCGCAATGCGATGTCCGGAAATATCTGCCGCTGTGGCACCTACGGACGCATCAACAAGGCGATCAAACGTGCGGCGAATGCGCCGAAGGAGGCGTGATGAGCCTCATCGACGACACTCGTATCGAACTGCCACGCCGGGTGTTTCTCAAGCAAGCGGCGACTGTCGCCTCAGGCTTGGCGATTGCCCTGTATTTGCCTACTGGCGTCGCCGCCGCCGACCCCAAAGCCCCTGCTGCGGCGACAGAATTCGAGCCCAATGCCTGGGTTCGCATCTTTGCCGACGGCACGGTGAAACTGGTGGTGCACAAGCACGATTCCGGCACCGGTACGCAGACTGCACTGGCTGCATGTGTGGCCGAAGAATTGGACGTCAACCCGATGACCGTGCAGGTGATCACCCCGGAAGATCCGTTCTTCGAGACCTACATTCATCCGATCTGGAAAGTCTTCTCCACGGGCGGCAGCACCAGCGTTTCGCTGGAATACGATCGCTTGCGCATGGCTGGCGCCACGGCTCGGGCGTTGTTGATCACGGCGGCGGCGAAGCAATGGAAAGTCAGCCCCGACAGCTGCACCACCGAAGAAGGCCGGGTCGTTCACACCTCAAGCAAACGCAGCCTGAGTTACGGCGAGCTGGTCGGTGTGGCCGCGCACCTGCCAGCCCCGGCAAAGGTCACGCTGAAAGATCCGGCGCAGTTCAAATACATCGGCAAGCTGCGCCACAAACGTGATGCGGCGGCCAAGGTCTGCGGGCGTTTCAAGTACAGCATCGACGTACAGTTGCCAGACATGCTGGTGGCAGTCATCCAGCGCGCGCCAGTGGTCGGGGCGAAAGTGCTCGACATCGATTCGGCGGCAACATTGCGGGTGCCGGGGGTGCGCAAGGTGCTGGCGATTCCGGGGCGGCCCGATGTTCTCGGCGGCAACCTTGAGGGTGTCGCGGTGCTGGCCGATACGTTCTGGGCAGCGCAGGAAGGGCGCAAAGTGCTGACCATCCAGTGGAGCGATTCGCCGCTGGCCGGGTTCGACAGCGAGCAGTTGTCCAGCGCTCAAGCCAGAGCCATCGGCGATCCGACAGTACAAACCGTCAAAGCCATGACCCACGGTGATGTCGCCGGGCAATGGCCGGGCGCGGCGAAGCTGATCGAAGCCGACTACACCATGCCCTACAAGGTGCAAAACCCACTGGAGCCGATCTGCATCACCGCGCAAGTCAAGGACAAAACGATCATTTATTGGGGCGGCGTGCAGGTGCCGTCCTCGGCGCTGGAAGCGGCGCAGACCGTGTGCGGGATCGACAAGGCCAACGTCACCATTCATGAGTTGGTCTCCGGCGGCAGTTTCGGTGCGCGGGAGGCGAAATACTGGTTGTTTGAAGTCGCGTATCTGGCACAGAAAACCGGCGTGCCAGTGAAGCTGCTCAACAGCCGCGAAGACGAAATGCACGCGCTGTTCAATCATCCCGCGACCTTGCACCGGGTCAAAGGTGCGCTCGATGCCCAAGGCAAACTCAGCGCGTTGCAACTGCACGCGGTGTCTCCGGCCTCGCCGGAACAGTGGGAGCCGGGTTATTTCGAGCGCCCCGATCACATGGACTACAGCACCACCGAGGCGATCACCGCGTGGGACTTCGCGTATCGCCCGCCGCACCTGGAACTGAACTGGGTCAAGCACGAAAGTGAGGTGCCGAGCGGCTGGTACCGCTCGGTGAGTTTTATTCCCAACGTGTTTGCCGTCGAGAGTTTCATGGACGAACTCGCCCATGCTGCCGGCGAAGATCCATTGGCGTTCCGCCTGGCCAACATGCAAGAGCGGCCACGGCATGTGGCGGTACTCAAACAGGCTGCCGAGCGCGCCGGATGGGGCCAGCCGTTGCCACCGGGCACGGCGTTGGGGATCGCCACGAATCAGGGTTACACCAGTTTTATCGCGGTGGTCGCGCGGGTGGCGACGGTCGAGGGCAAGCCAACAGTCGAGAAGCTCACCTGCGTAGTCGATTGCGGTTTGGCGGTATCGCCCGGTGGTGTCGAAGAGCAGATCTACGGCGGCCTGATGTGGGGCTTCGGCCACGCGTTGTTCGACCGGCTCGATATCAAACAGGGCCGGGTGGTGCAGAGCAACTTTCACGACTACCGTGTCACGCGCATGTCCGACATGCCCGCCACCGACATCGTCGTGCTCGACGGTGAGCCGAGTAAACCTGGAGGCGTTGGCGAGCTGGGCAGCCCGTCGGTAGCACCAGCCATCGCCAACGCACTCTTCGCGTTGACGGGCGTGCGCCAACGCTCTACGCCGCTGAGTCTGGGATAAATCGCCATGGACTTGCGCCTGCTGCGGTATTTCATGGCGTTGGCCGATGAACTGCACTTCGGTCGTGCCGCCGAGCGCCTGCACATCTGCCAGCCGCCGCTAAGCCAGCAGATTCGTCTGTTGGAAGAGGAACTCGGCACGCCGTTGTTCGAGCGCAGCCATCATCGGGTCGAGCTGACAGCGGCGGGGCAGATGCTCAAGGAGCAGGCGCCGCTGGTGTTCGAGCAGCTCGAACGGGCGCTGGATCTGACTCGGCAGACCGGTCGCGGGCAGTTGGGCGAGCTGGAAATCGGCATGATCAGTTCGGTGATGGTCGGCGTGCTGCCCAAGGCGTTGCATTTGTTTCGCGAGCGTTATCCGCAGGTCAACTGGCGCCTGCACGAGATGACCCCGGCAGCGCAGGTCAAGGCGTTGAAGGAGAAGCGTATTGATGCCTGCGTGTTTCGCGTGGGTTATGACGATCCGTTGTTGCGCAACGAGCTACTGATCTATGAGCCGATTCATGTGGTGATGCCGGCGGATCATCCGCTGGCGCAACGCGAAGTGCTGGCCCCGGCGGATCTGGCGCAGGAGCCGTTTGTGGCGCTGGAACTGAAGCAGTCGCGGTTTGCCAACTTTCTTTATCAGTGTTGTATTCAGGCGGGTTTCACACCACAGATTCGTCAGCAAGTGATCGAGGTGCAGACCTTGCTCAGCCTCGTGCGTGCCGGTTTTGGCGTGGCGCTGTTGCCGGCGTCCATCGAACAGTTGGCGCCGGCGGGTCTGGTGTTCAAGTCGCTGACCCCAGCGTTGCCGGAAGTGCCGCTGTACGCCACCTATCGCGCCGACGATGCCTCGCCAGTGCTCAAACTGTTCCTCGATACCCTCCGAGAACTGATCGAACCCCACCCCGCAGGGGGATGTGTTGTCTGCGAATAGAGGTGCACGATCACGATCGGCTGCGGTCGTACTCTTCACATGGGCGCAACACTTGTGGAGATCCAATGAGCCAGGAAGTCCTGACCACCGAAACCAATCGTCGCCAGTTGCAGCAGATCATCGCCGGGCTGTCCGACGGGGTGATTCTGCTGGAACTGGATCAGAGCATCCTCTGGGCCAATGAAGCGGCGCTGGCCATGCACGGTGTCAGCAAGATCGGTGAGCTGGGCCACAACGCCACCGAGTACGCGCAACGCTTCAGTCTGCGCTATCGCAATAATCACTCGCTGACCGCAGAGAATTACCCGATCAGCCGCGTGGCCCGCTGCGAGGCGTTCAGTGATGTGCTGATTGAAGTGTTCGCCGTGGATGACCCCGAACGCGTCTGGGTACACAGCGTGCGCAGCATGGTGCTGACTGACCGCGAAGGACAGCCCGAGTCGCTGGTGCTGATCATGAGCGACGTCACCGATTGGGCCAACGCCGAGCAGCGTTTCGAAAAGACCTTCAATGCCAACCCGGCGCCGGCGGTGATCTGTCGTATCAGCGATTTGCGTTACATCAAGGTCAATCCGGGTTTTTTGGAGATGACCGGTTATACCCGCGAACAGGTGATCGGCACTTCGGCTTATGAGATCGATATCTACGAGCAGGCGGAGAAGCGCGATCTGGCGATTCAGCGACTGCGCGATGTCGAGACCATTCCGCAGATGCAGGCTGAATTGCGCTTGCCCGATGGCAGCAGCAAACAGGTGATCGTCGCCGGGCAGCCGCTGGTGCTCAACGATGAAGACTGCATGCTGTTTTCCTTTGTCGACATGGAATTGCGGCACAAGGCTGAAGTGGCGCTGCGCCAGAGTGAGGAGCGGTTTGCCAAGGCGTTTCGCCTGACGCCGGTGCCGATTCTGATCTGCACGGCGGATGAGCAGCGAGTGCTCGACGTCAATCAGGCGTTTCTCGATACGCTGACATTCGACAGTGACGATGTGCTCGGTAAAACCGTGACGCAGATCGGTTTTATCGATGACAACGGGGCACGTACTCGTTTGCTCGCGGCGCTTGAGAAAAACGGCCGGGTGGATCGGGTGGATGTGCGGGTGCGCACCAAAGACGCCGACTTGCTGGAGTGCGCGCTGTCGGCCGACATGGTGAATATTCATGATGTGCCTTGCTATTTGCTGGTGCTGATGGACATCACCGAGCGCAAACGCACCGAGCTTGAGTTGGTGGCTGCCATTGAAGAGGTGATGAAAGACGCCTCATGGTTCAGCCGCACGTTGATCGAAAAACTGGCCAATGTGAAGAAGGTCAACTCGCCGCAATTGCCGAGCGTGTCGTTCACCGATCTGACGGCGCGTGAGCGTGATGTGCTGGGTTTGATCTGTGAAGGGCTGGCAGACAAGGAGATCGCCGCGCGGCTGAAACTGGCGCCGAACACGGTGCGTAATCACGTGGCGACTGTGTATTCCAAGCTCGATGTGCACAGCCGCAGCGAGGCGATTGTCTGGGCTCGGGAACGAGGGTTGTTTTCCGGTGAGTGGCGGGGGCAGCGCTAGGGTGCAAATGCACTAGTTGATCCGGTGCAAATTGAGGTTCTGATGGGGGCGGGTGGTTCTTAGTCTGGTGGGGTACGGTGCGTGTCTTTTTTTGCGTGATCGTGTCCCTTCGAAGCCGCTAAAGGAACAACCTCAATGATGAACCTTGCGCAGTTGCGCGCTCAGCTCGAGCAGAGTTTTTCGCCGCTGGCGTGTGAGTGTCTGGTGGATGGTGATCATTCGCTGACGGTGAAGCTTTATCATCCGGTGTCAGGGCAGGTGGATCTGGTGATCAGCGGGTTGAAACTCAATGGCTTGCGTACGCCTGAGTCTGTCGAAGCTTTAATTGAAGAGCTGCGTTATGAGCTCGAAAGCAATTCCCTGCGCTCCTCCCGAGACCCCGACCTGGCTTGAACCCATGTGGGAGCTGCCGAAAGGCTGCGATCTGTTGCTTTTGGGGGTGGATCCGTTGCTGCGGTAATGGCTTCTTAGGGTTTCGCCCTTACGGCGACTCACTTTTTTTCAAACGCCTAAAAAAGTAAGCAAAAAACGCTTGCCCCAACGTTCGGCCCACTCGCTAAAGCTCGGGTTTCCTTCGCTCCGGGATTGATCCGGGGGGCATCGCCTACGGTTTGCTGCGCTGCACCTCCTCTCGATGTGTTTGGCTGCGCCAAACGGTCGCTGCGCTCCCACCCCCCGGTTCAACCCCTCCACTCAGCCTGCCGACGGGGCCTGTGGATCAAGAGCTGCAGCCGAGCTAACGCTCATCCTGTGTGAGCTGCCGGAGGCTGCGATCTGTTGCTTCCGCTGTTCTGTGGGAGCTGGCTCGCCAGCGATGGCGTCCTTCGGGCCGCCCCATTTCTATCTGAATGCACTCAATCCAACTGTAGGAGCCAGCCTGCTGGCGATGGCGGCGCAACGGTCAAACAAATTCCCGCTCCCCACCCCGAAATCGACAGCCACTTCCCCCAATCCACCCGGTTTTCTGGCGCTTGCAGCCACCTCGGCTATAAAGAATGAGTGGTCAGGTCTTCCGTGGTCGGTTTGATTGCGGGAGTTTGTCTCTCATTTCTCGCGGGTCGTCCTATGAACAATCTTGGGAAACGCGTGTTGCCGTTGGCTTTTTTTGCTGTGTTGTTGGCGGGTTGTGCCAGTCCGCCACCGCCTCCACCCGTAGCGCCTCCACCACCACCGGAACGCACGTGTCAGGTGCTGGAAAACACTGAGGTCGTCGGCGATATGTACGTCGACGGGCAAGTCACTCGTCACATCACCACTACCCGTTGCGTCACGCAATAGCACCGGCTGGGCGTAAGTCCCGGGTTGAGCGGATTGTGCTGGTGGCTGACCTGGCCGGTACGGCGGTGTTTGCCGTGGAGGGCGCGATTGCGGCGATGCGCAGTCAGCTCGACTTGCTTGGGGTGATGGTGATTGCGTTCATCGTTGCCCTCGGCGGCGGGGTCACCCGTGATCTGTTGATCGGCGCCACGCCACCCAATGCGGTGGCGGATTGGCGCTATCCGGCGTTGGCGTTTTTCATGGGTGGCCTGGCGTTTGTCTGTCATCAACAGGTGCTGGGCTGGTCCGGTTCGACGCTGATTGTGCTGGATGCGGCGGGGCTGGCGCTGTTTGCTGTGGCCGGGGCGCAGAAGGCCCTGAACTTCGGGATCACGCCGTTTGTGGCGATGCTGATGGGCACGGTCACGGGCGTCGGTGGCGGGGTGTTGCGCGACATCGTGCTGGCGCGGATACCGGTGGTGCTGCAGGCGGATTTGTATGCCAGTTCGGCGTTTGTAGGGGCAGCGGTGTTGATCATCGGCCGCAGGCTGGGTGTTTCGCCGGTAGCGGCGGCGTTGTTGGCGGGGGCGGTGTGTTTAGCCTTGCGCTTGCTCTCGGTGCACTTCGGCTGGCAATTGCCCAAAGTGCAAGTCTGACCCCATAACCTGTAGGAGCTGCCGCCGGCTGCGATCTTTTGATCTTGTTTTTAAAAGACAGATCAAAAGATCGCAGCCTGCGGCAGCTCCTACAGGTTCGTGTTTCAGTGGGGGTCAGGACAGGAAACCACCGTCGACATTCAGCGAGACGCCCGTGGTGTAGCTCGATGCATCGCTGGCCAGATACAACACCGCGCCAGCCATTTCGCTCGGGTCGGCCACGCGTTTGAGCGGAATCTGGGTCAACGCCTGCTTGAGGATCGCATCGTTTTTCACCAGTGCCGAGGCAAATTTGGTGTCGGTCAGGCCCGGCAGCAGGGCGTTGCAGCGGATGCCGAATTGCGCGCATTCCTTGGCGAAGACTTTGGTCATGTTGATCACCGCCGCTTTGGTCACCGAGTAGATGCCCTGGAAGATCCCCGGCGAAATGCCGTTGATCGACGCGACGTTGATGATGCTGCCGCCACCGTTCTCGCGCATCAGCTTGCCGGCTTCGACCGACATGAAGAAATAGCCACGAATGTTCACGTCAACGGTCTTCTGGAAAGCACCCAGGTCGGTGTCGAGCACGTTGCAGAACTGCGGGTTGGTCGCGGCATTGTTGACCAGGATGTCGAGGCGGCCGAACTGTTCCTTGATCCCGGCGAACACTTGGCTGATCTGTTCCATTTCGCCGATGTGGCACGCCACCGCAGTGGCTTTGCCGCCAGCAGCGATGATCGCGTCGGCGACATGCTGGCAGCCGTCGAGTTTGCGGCTCGAGACGATCACATGCGCGCCTTGCTGGGCCAACAGTTTGGCGATGGCTTCACCGATGCCACGGCTGGCGCCGGAGACGAAAGCGATCTTGCCGTCGAGGTCGAACAACTGAGTCTTGGACATAAGGGTTCCTGGGTGTGGGCCGTCAGAGGCTCGATTTCGCAATGACCTGCAGGCTCATCTGCTCCAGCAGTTTGTTCATGTGAATGAACTGCGCGAAGCGTTTGTCCTGGGTCTGGCCGTGGTAGAAGCGGTAGTAGATCTGCTGCACGATGCCGGCCAGACGGAACAGGCCGTAGGTGTAGTAGAAGTCGAAATTATCGATCTGGATGCCCGAGCGCTCGGCGTAATAATCGACGAATTCGCGGCGAGTCAGCATGCCCGGGGCGTGGCTTGGCTGACGGCGCATCAGTTGCACCGGCGCCGGGTCGTCGGCCTGGATCCAGTAGGCGAGGGTGTTGCCCAGGTCCATCAGCGGATCGCCGAGAGTGGTCAGTTCCCAGTCAAGCACGCCGATGATCTGCATCGGGTTGTGCGGGTCGAGGATGACGTTGTCGAAACGGTAGTCGTTGTGGACGATGCTCGAGGTCGGGTGGTCGGCCGGCATCTTCTCGTTGAGCCAGGTTTTTACCGCTTCCCAGTGCGGCGCGTCCGGGGTCAGGGCTTTTTCGTAGCGTTCGCTCCAGCCTTTGATCTGGCGGGCGACGTAGCCTTCCGGTTTGCCCAGATCGCCGAGGCCGCAGGCGTTGTAGTCGACCCGGTGGAGTTCGACGAAGCGGTCGATAAAGCTCTTGCACAGCGCTTCGGTTTTCGCCGAATCGAGGCCCAGTTCCGGCGGCAGTTCCGAGCGCAGGATGATGCCGTTGACTCGTTCCATCACGTAGAACTCGGCGCCGATCACCGACTCATCGGTGCAGTGCACGTAGGCTTTCGGGCAATACGGGAAGCCGTCGCGCAACTGATTGAGAATGCGGAATTCGCGGCCCATGTCGTGGGCGGATTTGGCTTTGTGGCCGAATGGCGGACGACGCAGGACGAACTCCTGTTCCGGGTATTCCAGCAGGTAGGTCAGGTTCGACGCGCCGCCGGGAAACTGGCTGATTGCAGGCAATCCGCCAAGACCCGGAATGTGTGCCTTGAGGTACGGATCGATCAGGCTGGCATCAAGTTCTTCGCCAGAGCGGATACGGGTGGACTGGTCAGTAAGCGCCATGCTTATCCCTTCTGCTTATTTTGGAGGCCAGACATCATTGGCTAATCTAATGGCGCGCTCGGGCGGTCACAAGCGCGGGGCGGTCTTATAGGTTAGCGTGTTGCCGGATAATCAGCGTTTCGAATAGGCACAAGACACCGTTCATGCAGGAGCTGCCGCAGCCTGCGATCTTTTGATTCTGCTTTTATAAGATCAAAAAATCGCATCCTGCGGCAGCTCCTACGCGTCAGTGCACCCGCTGGCTGCTGAGTCTTGGCGGGAGGGCGATCGGGGTGAGGACCGGTTGCCCGGAGAAAAACGCGACGAGGTTTTTGCCGACCAGCTCCACCGTGCCTTGCGTGGCCTCTGGCGACAGGCCCGCAACGTGAGGCGTGAGCAACACGTTGCTCAGGATTTTCAGCGCATCCGGTACTTTCGGCTCATGGTCAAACACGTCCAGCGCGGCGCCGGCAATTCGCCGTTGCTCAAGCGCAGTGATCAGATCCGCCGTGGCGATCACGCTGGCGCGGGCAATGTTGACGATGAAGCCTTTCGGGCCGAGCGCATCGAGCACCGTGCGCGTCACCAGATGCTGGGTGCCGATGCCGCCGGGTGTGGCGACGATGAGAAAATCCGAAGCCCTGGCCAGTTCGGTCGGCGTGGAACAGAACGCGTAGGGCACGTCGCTGCGCAGTTGCCGACTGTGGTAGCTGATGTCCATGTCGAAGCCGAGGTTCGCACGTTTGGCGATCGCCATGCCGACCGCGCCGAGCCCGAGAATCCCCAGGCGTTTGCCAGCCAGTGAAGGGCGCATGATCTTTGGCCATTCGCCACGGCGAACCGCCGCATCGCAGCGCGGAATATCACGCACCAGCGCCAGTAGCATCGCCATCGCATGGTCGGCCACCGAAGAGGCGTTGACTCCGGCACCGTTGGTCACGGTGATCCCGCGATCACTGGCGGCTTGCAGGTCGACGTGTTCGTAACCGGCGCCGATCACCGTGATGATTTTAAGCGCGGGCAGGGCGGCGATTTCTTCGGCGGTCAGGCCCAGCGGGCCGCGGGTCAGCACAGCATCGATGCGCGAGCCATGAGTATTGATCGCTTGCGCGCGTTCGGCAGGCGTGGGGGCGAGAATCAGGTGAAAGCCCTGATTTTCGAGAATCGGCAGATAGTCATTGATGGTTTCAACCAGTACCAGAACGGTTGCGGGCATTGCGCGGCTCCTGAGATCAATGGCGGTTAGGTCGCGAAAGTCGTTGCAGAGTGCTGATTCCAGAGCGGTTTGGCAATGGCCGAGCGTTGCCCCGTTTCAGCCAGTGTAGGAGCTGAAACGGGGAGCGCGCGGGCGCTTCGTCAGAAGGTCACGTCGGCGCTGTTGATCAATCGGGCGAACGCGCCGCCGAGGGTTGCGTTGTGGTGGTCGATGATCGCCTGGGCAGGCAGTGCCGCAGTGTCCATGCAAGTGTGGGCGTCGGCTACCAGTACAGGTTTGAATCCCAGATCGGCGGCGGCGCGGCAGGTGCTGTCGATGCAGAACTGAGTCTTCATGCCGACGAGGTACAGGTCTTTGATGTCTTGCCTGGTGAGCTGCTGCGCAAGGTCAGTGTTGTGGAAGGCGTTGGGTCTGGATTTGTCGAACAGGTGGTCGACGTCCGCGACCAGTTCAAGCGCCGGCAACAGTTGCCAGAAAGGGCTGCCCGCCGCAATTGGTGACCCTTCGGGGCCGGTGTGGCGCACGGCGAAGACGGGCACATCGTGCTGGCGCGCCTTTGCGATCAACTGCCGGATGTTGGCGAGTACCCGTTCGCCGTAGTGAGGTTTTTCCGGGCCATGGAACAGGCCGACCTGCATATCGATGATCAACAGTGCTGCGGACATGGTGTTTCTCCTTGGTTGGCAAAAGCTGCCGCACGGACGGGAGAAACAACAAGGCCCCGTCCATTGCTGGCGGGGCCTTGGGTTTGCTGCGCTGGATTTACCTCACGCACAAACACCACGACCCGCCGGTGGCGGTCGTGGTGGTGCGGGTGAGGTGCAGCGCGCGAAGGTTCATGGGGCTGATCATGCTGGCGGCGTCCACGGGCTGTCAACTGGCGTATTGGGCGATGCCGTTGCCGAATGACCAATTCTCTTTTTTCACTTCCACCAGATTGATGAACACGTCTTCGAGGCGAACGCCCAGTTGCGTATTGAGGTTGTGGGCGATGGTCTGGTACAGAGCTTTTTTCGCCTCCAGCGTTCGGCCCTCATTGAGGGTGATCTGGATGATGATCAGTTGGTCGCTGCGCTGGATGCCCAGGTATTGCGGATCGAAAATGAAATGCTCGCCGTCGTGTTCGTTGAGGATCTGGAAGTTATCGTGCTCCGGCACATTGATCGCGCTGCGCATGGCGGCGTAGATCTGCTCGCCGATGCGTTTTGCGAAGGTGGGATCGGGGTTTTTTCTGATTTCGACGCGAACGAGAGGCATGAGACGGCTCCGTGGATAGGGGACTCATTCACGCTAGATGATGTTGGCTAAATTGAAAGTATTCAGTGTTGGGCCGGAGGCTTTTGCGAGCAGGCGCGATAATTGCCACTCGTCAGATTTGCTCCTGCTCGCCGTTAATAATCGCCCGGCGGTAGATGTTTGCATGTTGGCTGTACTATACCGAATTTTGTGACCTGCCCAGCAGCGCCGACGCTGTGGATTTTTGCTTGTAAATAGGTATGCGGCCCTTGGACAGGCATCAGGAAAGCGGAACAGGACGTGCAGCCCCTGAGGCTTTTACTGATCGTATCTCGGGTAAATTGATATGAATGAGTCTTATCGGTCTGCGGTGTTATCGATTACTTCAGGTTTCATTATCGTTTGTGCTTTTGCCACGCTAAGCGGGTGCATCAGCGCTGAGCAACAAGCGGCGGAAGATCGGCAAACCTGTTCGAATTATGGCTACGCCCAAGGCTCTACTGCCTTTGCAAACTGCATGATGATCTCCGATCAGCAGCGCAAGAAAGCGGCGGCTGACTGGCAGGCTCAGCAGGATCGAAATTGGCAGCAACAAACCGCAAAACCTGCCATGCAAGAATGTAATACCACCGAAAGTGTTGATGTTCAGGGAGACCCTTCGATGGAAGGTCAAAGCAGCACCCGAACTAAATCCAGAACCGTTTGCATTGGGCAGTGATATGAAGCGTCAAGTTTAACGGCTTGAATGGGTATCAGGTCTTGCAACCAAGTGCTCGATCAATGGCTGCCGACGGAGTAGGCCTGGCTTGCGGCGGGGCGATTGGCACCGCAGCAGTCTCTACAGCGACGTTGTATGAGTCGGCCTACCTGACTCCCGGATATTGCCTACAAAACTGCCGGATTCATCCGCTATCTGGCAGGTGCTGAATACGAAACTATGGAGGGGTACAAAGTAGGCCTGGCAGTCACTGCCAACAGCCAAGGAAGGCGCATGCTTCAGAACGACCGAGAACACCTGGAACTCGAAGGCTAATGAATGAAATACGCAAACTTGTGGCGGAAAGGCAAAAGCTGCTGGCGGAGGCCAAAAAACTAACAAGGGAAACAAGTCTGTATCCGCTTGCAGTATTAGGTGGCGTGGTGACTGCAGTCACGGCAGTAGCGGGTGTTTTTTTCAAGTTTTGAGCAGGCGCCTCACAACAATCAGATCCATGACTCAAACAGGAATCAGCATGAACACATTTGACCGTAAGGCCATGATGGAGCGATCAGACCGAGAGCACGATGAATGGGCTGAAAGAGTGCGTCTCAAGAATAAGGCCGACATGTATCCAGTCTGGGGCATGCTGGCTTTCGGAATCTTTTGCATGTCACTTGGATTCATCCTGGCTCGATTGATCTGATCAAAACCTTCTTCTCTCATTCGGCATTGGCGCTTGCCAGAAAACGACACCACACATACCTTGCGCCGACAGATATTTTCCCAAAAACGACATCCCGCTGATCTGCTCCGCACAACCATTCCTCAGCTAAGTCTTTGCTTCTGCTCATTTATCGCGGAGAATCGCGCCCCTGTTTCGGCCGGAGCATGTCTGTCGGTTTTTTCCGACGCGTTCTGACCGAGTGGCAAGTGACCGGAATGCGGAGATCCGACCGGATGAATGATCAGGCCAAAAGCGTCGACCAACGCTTTGAAGCAGCAGCACCAGCCGAGCTGTCGAGCTGGAATCGCCAGGACACCACCTGGATGTTGGGACTGTTCGGGACGGCCATCGGCGCCGGCACCCTGTTTTTGCCGATCAACGCAGGGTTGGGTGGCTTCTGGCCGCTGGTGATCCTCGCGTTGCTGGCGTTCCCGATGACGTTCTTCGCGCACCGTGGCTTGACCCGTTTTGTGCTCTCCGGTCGCGAAGGCGCCGACATCACGGAAGTGGTCGAGGAGCATTTCGGCATCAAGGCCGGTGCGCTGATCACGCTGCTGTACTTCTTCGCGATCTTCCCGATCCTGCTGATCTACAGCGTCGGCCTGACCAACACCGTCGCCAGCTTCCTTGAGCACCAACTGCACATCACGCCGCCACCGCGCATCTGGCTGTCGTTGGTGCTGATCCTTGGCCTGCTGGCCGTGGTGCGTTGCGGCGAGCAGGCGATCGTCAAGGCCATGAGCCTGATGGTCTACCCGTTTATCGTCGCGCTGCTGTTCCTGGCGATTTACCTGATTCCGCACTGGAACGGCGGCATCCTCGCCACCGCTTCGCACGTGCCCGCACCGTCGGCCTTGCTGCATACGCTGTGGCTGGCGATTCCGGTGATGGTGTTCTCGTTCAACCACTCGCCGATCATCTCGGCGTTTGCGGTCGATCAAAAGCGCCGTTACGGCGTTCACGCTGAAGAGCGCAGCTCGCAGATCCTGTCTCGTGCCCATGCGCTGATGGTGCTGATGGTGCTGTTCTTCGTGTTCAGTTGCGTGCTGACCCTGTCGCCGGAGCAACTGGCGGAAGCGAAAGCGCAGAACCTGTCGATCCTGTCTTACCTGGCCAACCACTTCAGCAATCCGACCATCGCCTTCGCGGCGCCGTTGATTGCATTTGTGGCGATCTCCAAGTCGTTCCTCGGTCATTACATCGGTGCGAGCGAAGGTCTGAAAGGCCTGATCATCAAGAGCGGCAACCGTCCGAGCGCCAAGGCACTGGATATCATCGTCGCGGCGTTCATGCTGATTATCTGCTGGATCGTGGCGACCCTGAACCCGAGCATTCTCGGCATGATCGAGACCGTCGGTGGCCCGGTGATCGCGGCGATTCTGTTCCTGATGCCGATGTACGCCATTCGTAAAGTGCCGGCGATGGCGCGTTATCGTGGCCAGGCGTCGAACGTGTTTGTCACCGCGGTGGGCCTGGTGGCGATCTCTGCGTTGATTTATTCGCTGACAGCCTGAGGCAAGATCAACAGATCACACCCGGCGATCTGTTGAATTTCAGCTAAAGTGGCCGCTGCATACACCGTATGCAGCGGCTTTTTTTCGTCTGGAGACAGTGGATTGTCGAGCGTCCCGCCATCCGTTAACCCCCCCAACCGCTGGCAGGATGTGCTCGCCGGTCTGTCGATTGCCGGTCTGCTTCTGCCCGAGGCGGTGGCGTACTCGACCATCGCCGCGCTGGCGCCCCAAGCCGGGGTGATTGCGCTGTTTGCCGGACTGCTCTGTTACGGGCTGTTTGGCACCAGCCGCTTCGCCATTGTTTCGGCGACATCTTCTTCTGCGGCGGTACTGGCGGCGGCTACGGCGACGCTGGCCAGCGGTGATGCGCAGCTGCGTTCAACCCTCGCGGTCGGTCTGGTATTGGTCACGGGTGCGCTGTTTCTGCTGGCCGGGGTTTTTCGGCTTGGCAGCGTCACTGCGTTTATCGCCAAACCGGTACTGCGCGGGTTTGCCTTCGGGCTGGCGCTGACGATCATCCTCAAGCAGGTCGCCAGCGTGGTGGGTGTGCACCTGACCGACGCCAATCTGGTGCGTTTCGCCCCACAATTACTGGAACAATTGCCGCACTGGAACTGGCCGGCTGCGGGCGTCGCGGCGATGGCGCTAGTGCTGCTAGGCCTGTTTTCGCGGTTCCCACGTTTGCCGGGCGGTTTGCTGGTGGTGGTGATTGGCATCGCGGCGGGGCAATGGTTGAACCTGCCGGGGTATGGCGTGAAGCTGATCGGCGTTATCGACCTGAGCCTGGAACTGCCAAACCTGCCGGCCTTGCCGTTCGCCGACTGGCTGCGTTTGGGCGAAGTCGGTTTTGCCCTGGTGATGATTCTGTACGCGGAATCTTATGGCTCGATCAGCTCGTTTGCGTTGAAACACGGCGACCGCGTGACCTCCAACCGTGACTTGCTGGCGCTGGGGGCGGCGAATCTGTTGTCCGGGCTGTTTCATGGCATGCCAGCGGGGGCGGGGTATTCGGCGACGTCGGCGAACGAGGCGGCAGGGGCTACGTCACGTTGGGCCGGTGCGGTGGCCGCGTTGGTGGTGTTGGTGATCGTGCTGACGGTATTGCCGTGGATTGCCCTGACACCGGAGCCAGTGCTGGCAGCGATTGTCATGCACGCATTAGGTCGAGGCTTGAGTTTGCAACCGCTGGGGCGCTACTTCGTCTGGCGACGGGATCGCGTGCTGGTGATTTGTGCGGTGGCGGCGGTGCTGGTGCTTGGCGTGCTCGATGGGTTGCTGGTGTCGGTGGCGATCAGCGTCTTGCTGATGCTCAAACAGCTGTCGGCGGCGGATATCCAGGTGCTGGGGCGCATCGATGGCGGGCATGATTTTGTCGATGTGCAACGCCACCCGACTGCGACTTCCGAGCCGGGCGTGTTGATCGTGCGGCCGAGCGAGGCGCTGTTCTTCGCCAACGTCGAGCGTATTCTCGGTGCGGCGTTGCGCCTGGTGCGGCATTCGCAGGAACCGTTGCACGCGGTGATCCTCAGTCTGGAAGAATCACCGGATCTGGATGGCACCAGCATCGAGGCGCTGCAAGAGTTTTTCCTGCGGGTGCATCAGGAAGGCAAGTTGCTGATTCTGGCGCGACTCAAACATGAGGCGCTGAGCGCGTTGGCGGAACTGCCTGAAGTGCAGGCCAATGGTGTAATTCTCAGCGGGTTGAGCGTCGATGGCGCTGTGCAACGCGCTCAACTCAAGATGTAGTCGACCGGTTTCAACGCCGGCGGCAGCTCTTCACCGAGTTCCGCGAGAATATCGCGCTCGATGGTGCGTACCAGTGCATCGGTCGGCAAATCGTTTTCATCGCGGCCAAACGGATCTTCCAGCTCATCGGCAATCGCATCCAGGCCAAAAAATGTGTAGCTGACAATGGCGGTGAACAGCGGCGTCAACCAGCCCAGCGGCTCGGCCATGGCGAACGGCAGCAGGATGCAAAACAGATAAATCGTGCGGTGCAGCAACAGGGTGTAGGGGAAGGGCAGCGGCGTGGTCTTGATCCGCTCGCACACTGCTTGTGCCTGGGTGAGGCTGGTCAGGTGGTTGGCCAACAGCATGTAGCGCCATTCGCTCAGATCGCCGCGTTCATGCAAATCGGAACATTGCTGGCCAACCTGCTGCAGGATCCGTGCGCTGTAATCCGGTGTTTGCGCATCCGGTATCGGCATGACCCAGGCGCTGCTGGCCTCGGCTTCGCTTTCTCTGCGCAAGCGTGCGTTGAGCGCGTGGGCGAATCCACACAGGTTGAGCAATAACGGTTTGCGCTGAACGGACTCGCGAATGACGTGGGTTTCGCGAATCACCGAGCGAATGTGCACGATCACTTCGCCCCAGGCTTTGCGCGCTTCGTACCAGCGGTCGTAGCAGGCGTTGTTGCGAAAGCTCATAAAGATCGACAACGACAAGCCCAGCAGCGTAAACGGCGTGGCATTGACCTTGGTGAAATTGCTCGGGTGGAGGATTTCGATCAGCACGATGGCCGAAGCCAGCAGCGTGACCATCAGCGTGCGCAGGGCGATGCGTTTGGCAATCGAACCCTTGAGGGTGAAGAGAATGGCGAACTGATTGACCTTGGGTCTGACGATCATGCTGTGCGATCCCGGTTAAGCAGCGAAATGGCGGAAGTCGCAGCGGTCGGTCACCGACCTGTCCGGACAGTCGACGCTGCGGTCGTAACCATCGCTGATGACGCGCTTTGACATGACAGTCTCGACGCAGTGAAAGCTGCAATTAAAACGGCGGATCAGCGCAGGTTATAGGTAACTTTACAGGGCGTCCAATCACTGTTAGTGACCGGATGATTGATGCCGTTGATGATCAAATTGCTGGTTTTTGGAGTTTGCCGGTTAGTTGCTTTCAGTGTTTCTCCAGCAACACTTGTGTTGCTCTGTATACAGTCGATAAGGGCGATATAACCTAAGCGTTATTGGTTCTTTTGAGCGAACCCGCCGCTCCTCTAGCATGGGCTCATGGGGCGTTTATTGACTTTGGAGTTCATCCACTTGAGTGCTTGCCTGTCTGGCAACTAAGCACTTTTCTGCCTTGCGCATTTCTAAAACTACAGCAGACATTGCCGTGCACTGATTGCCGACCATTTTTTGTCGGCAGGGCCGGGTATTAGCTGCGATTCAAGGAGCTGTTACATGCATTACCGTTCCCGTTCATTGCTGGCGGCCGCTGTTGTGACGGCCATTTGGCAACTTCCCGCAAAAGCTGAAGAAACGTCTGTGCGTGCCGAGGATGACGCGCGTCTGGACACGGTCTTGGTCACCGGCACCCGCGGTACCGCTCGCACGGTGCTCGATTCGCCAGTACCGGTCGATGTCCTCACCGCCGAAGACCTCAAATCTGCCGGCGCTGCTGACGGCGAACTGGGCGCGGCGCTACAGACGCTGCTGCCATCCTTCAGCCTGCCGCGCCAATCCAACTCCGGCGGTGCCGACCATGTGCGTGCGGCACAACTACGCGGCATGAGCCCTGATCAAGTGTTGGTGTTGGTCAACGGCAAGCGCCGGCATACCTCGGCGGTGGTCAACGACTCGTCGAAGATCGGCCGCGGTACCGCGCCGGTGGACTTCAACTCGATCCCGATCAGCGCGATCAAACGCATCGAAGTGCTGCGTGACGGTGCCGGTGCGCAGTACGGCTCCGACGCGATTGCCGGGGTCATCAACATCATCCTCGACGATGCTCCCGAGGGCGGCGAAGTCTCCACCAGTTACGGCGCCTTTCACACCCATCAGGACGCTATCGGCAAAACCACCACCGACGGCCAGAACAGCGTGACTACCGCCAAGATCGGCACGCGCCTCGGCGAAGAGGGCGGCTTCATTCGCGGTGGCACCGAATACAAGGATCGCAACCCGACCAACCGCGCCGGTTTCGACGGTTTTGACGAGACCCCGAACCAGCGCAACTATGTGATGGGCGACGGCCTCGCGCGGGACGTCAACCTGTGGTTCAACAGCGAACTGCCGCTGGCCGGCGGCAAGGCCTACAGCTTCGGCACCTACAACCAGCGTCACACCACGGGCGCCGAGTTCTACCGTTACCCCTACGAACAACCGCAGTTCTACCCTAACGGTTACTTGCCGCAATCGCTGGGCGACAACAAGGACATCTCCGCCACCGCCGGCTTCAAAGGTCTGATCGGCGACGACTGGGACTTCGACAGCAGCGTCACCCATGGTCGCAACCGCTTCGATGGCTCCACCCGGCGTACCCTCAACGTCAGCCTTGGCGAAGACTCGCCGACGAAGTTCGATACCGGTGATTACGAAATGCGCCAGACGACGTCGAACCTCGATTTCAGCCGAGAATTGCGCCTTGGCGAGCGTTCGTTTGTGCTCGCGGTCGGCGGCGAGTACCGCTACGAAAACTACCTGACTTACGCGGGCGACGAGGCTTCCTACATCGGCTCGGGTGCGGACGGCGCCAACGGTCTGCGGCCGAGCGAAGAGTCGGATCTGGATCGTAATGTCTTTGGCACTTACGCCGAATTGTCCGGCGATCTCACCGACCGCTTTTTTGTCGATGCCGCCACACGTTGGGAGCATTACGACGACGCCGGCAGCAAACTCACCGGCAAACTCAGCGGCCGCTACAAACTCACCGAGCAATGGGCCTTGCGCGGTGCGGTGTCGAACAACTTCCGCGCCCCTTCGCTGGCACAAAGCGGTTTCCAGAACACCACCAGCAACTTCGGTGATGGCGGCACGCTGACCGACATTCGCGTGCTCTCGGTCAACGACCCGATTGCCCGCGCGCTGGGCGCTGAAAAACTCGATCCGGAAACTTCGAAGAACTTCAGCCTCGGCCTGACCTTCCAGTTGAACGAACGCTTCGATGCGTCGCTGGACGTGTTCCGCATCGACGTCAAAGACCGCATCACCCTGTCGCAACGCATTGGCAGCGACGCGCTGGAGAATTACATCAACGACAACTTCGGCGTGGCTGGCGTGCACGACGTCAACTTCTTCACCAACGCCGCCGACACCAGCACCCACGGCGCCGAACTGGTGCTCAACTACCATCAACCGTTGTACGAAGGGCAACTGGGCCTGACCACGGCGTACACCTACAACCACACCAAAGTCACCAGCACCAAGGGCACGCCGTCGCAACTCACCGCACTGGGCATCGGCAATGACGCGCTGGTCGGTGTCGAGGAAACCAATACCCTGACCGACGCCGCACCCAAGGATCGCTTCATCTTTTCCGCCAACTGGGCCAGCGAACATTGGGGCTTGCTCGGCCGTTTGACTCGTCAGGGCGAGACCACCCGCGTGTTCGATTTCGGCGATTCGCAACCCGAGCAAACCTACGGTGCGGTGTGGCAACTGGATGCCGAGGTGACCTACAAGTTCACGCCGAAATTCAACCTCGCCGTCGGTGGCAACAACCTCACCGACAACTACCCGGAACGTTCCGGTTCGGCGATCAACTACGGCGGCAACCTGCCGTACGATGTGCTCTCGCCAATCGGCACCAACGGCGCTTATTACTACGCCCGCGCCACGTATGGTTTCTAACGCGGGGCCGGGGCGGCATCTGGCGGTTTTTCAGGCGCTGCTGATCACGCTTGGCATGGTGATCACCACCGACATCCTGAAAACCGCGCCGACCGTGGCGCTTAACGTCGGCCCCGAGCATTTCTACCTGGTGTGGGTGCTCGGTGGTGTGGCGTCGATGATCGGCGCGCTGTGTTTTGCCGAAATGGCCACGGCGTTTCCACATCCTGGCGGCGACTATCACTTTCTGCGCACGGCGTATGGCGAGCGCATGGGATTTTTGTTTGCCTGGTCGCGTTTTTCGGTGATGCACACGGGGTGGATTGCGTTGTCGGCGTTCATGTTTGCCGATTACTTCAATGCCGTGGTGCCATTGGGGCCGTACGGCTCGGGGCTGTTTGCCGGAGCGGTGATTGCGGCACTGGTGCTGCTTAATCTCACCGGCAAACACATCGGCTTCATCACTCAGACGTTGCTGGTCGGGCTGCTCGCACTGGGCTTTTTGAGCATTGCCAGCGCCGGTGTTTTTTTGGCGTGGCAAGGCATCGAACCGCCCGCGTCGAGCAGCCCGGTTGCAGCAGAACACACCGGCATGGCCGGGTTCTCTGCGGCGATGATTTTCGTGTTTCTGGCGTTCGGCGGCTGGAGCGATGCCGCGACGTTATCGGCGGAAGTGCGCGACGGACGACGAGGCATTTTCATCGCCATGCTCGGTGCCCTGACCGTGTTGATGATCATATACCTGGCGCTTAACTGGGCGTTCGTTCAAGGCCTGGGTTTTGCCGGGCTGGCAGCGAGCAACGCACCGGCGGTGGAGTTGTTGAACCGCGCATTCGGTGCTCCCGGCGTGGTGCTGATTTTGCTGATGGTCGGCATTGCCGCCATCGCCACCATCAATTCGACGCTATTGGTGGGTGCCCGTACGACCTACGCCGCGGCCCGCGATGTGCCGCAATTGCGCAGTTTTGGTGATTGGGATGATCGTCACGGGGTGCCCCGCAAAGCATTGCTCGCCGAGGGCGCGGTGGCGTTACTGCTGGTGCTGTTCGGTAGCTTCACCCAAAGCGGCTTCAACACCATGGTCGAGTACCTGACCCCGGTGTATTGGCTGTTTCTGAGCCTGAGCAGCGTGGCATTGATCATCCTGCGCCGACGATTTCCCGACGTGCCGAGACCGGTCAAGGTGCCGTTGTATCCGCTGTTACCGTTGCTGTTTTTCGGGTTGTGCCTGTACATGCTGTATTCCAGCGTGACAGTGGTGGGCTATGGCGCGTTTTTGGGGATCGGGGTCTTGTTGGTTGGCGCTCTGGTCCTGGCTGGATTGAGTCGTTTAACGGCAAACCCTCACCCCAACCCTCTCCCGGAGGGAGAGGGGGCTGACCGAAGTGTGCTGCGTAATCCATCGACCTGAACGAACGAGCCGATTATGGGCTCGGCAAAGCACGTTCAAATCGGCGTAACTCCGCAATAATCCCCAATCAGTTACCTCACCCCCTTTGAGGGAGAGGGGGCTGACCGAAGTGTGCTGCGTAAAACATAGACCTGAACGAACGAGCCGATTACGGATTCGGCAAAGCACGTTCAAGTCGGCGTAATTCCGCAATATCCCCCAATCAGTTACCTCACCCTCCCTAAGGGAGAAGGGGCTGACCGAAGTGTGCAGCGTAATCCATCGACCTGAGCGAACGAGCCGATTATGGATTCGGCAAAGCATGTTCAAGTCGGCGCAATTCCGCAATATCCCCCAATCAGTTCCTTCTCCCTCTGGGAGAGGGTTAGGGTGAGGGGCTCTTAAAACGACACCTCCGCCGGTTGCGACAGACGCAGGACGGAGAGGTCGCCGGTAATACGTTTGTACGCGAGTCGAATCGCCTCGATGTTGCCCGCATTCTTGGGGCTGTTCTCATGCAGGATCACAATGACTTTGGTGCTCAAGCGCTCAGGCTCCTTCGCGCCATGATCGCTCCACTGCCCGTAAGCATCGAGCACCGTGAAACCATCGGGAAACCGCGACGTGACTTCCTTGTCGAGAAACTCGCGCCAGCGTGCCGGGCTGACCGCGCCTTCCTTGCCATCAATCGATCCCACCGAGAAGTACAACTCGGTGCGCAGCCACTGCGCCTGCGCCGGGCGCGAGGCATCACCTTGCAGGGTTGAACTGACGGGATCATGAGTGTGAACGGACGCAGGAGGAGGGCTGGCACAACCGGCGAGGGCGAGGAACAGGGTTACCGTTAACAGACTTTTTTGCATGTAACGTCCTTATACAAAGTGATTGCAGATGCAGCCGATTGTAGAGGTAGAGGCTAATAGCAATAAAAGATTAAAAAGTGGTGCATTAGTTGAGTTATGGAATAAGAAACACATAAAAAATAAACAACCATTCACCGTAGGAGCAAGGCTTGCCCGCGAAGGCGTCAGTCCAGTCAAACACATGGTTGACTGAATCGACGCCTTCGCGGGCAAGCCTTGCTCCTACGCTATTTGGCACTCATTGAGGGGCTAAGTTGTCGCAGTTGGATTGGCTAACGCAATCCCCGCCGCGCCCAGGCGTTTGAGGATCTCGAACAACAGATCACTTTTGGTCCCCCCGACAATCCGTGGGCTGCTGACGTAGCCCGTCACCGTCAAGGTAATCCCGTCCGGCGACAGCTTGCTGAAGCGCACAAACGGCGCCGGTTTGTCGAGGACGGTCTCGTTCTCGCGGTAGGTGCCCAGCAACAGTTCCTTGACCTCCTCAGGATCAATATCCAGCGGGAACATCAACTCGAGCGACGCCACCCCTTGAGCGCTGCCGCCGAGGGTGACGTTGCGCAGGTTCTGCGAGATCAGTTGCGAGTTCGGCACGATCACGATCGAGCGGTCGCTGAGCTGGATTTCCGTGGCGCGCACGTTGATCCGGCGGATGTCACCCTCGACGCCGCTGATGCTGATCAAGTCGCCGACCTTCACTGGTCGCTCAGTCAGCAGAATCAGGCCCGAGACGAAGTTCTTGACGATCTCCTGCAAACCAAAACCGATCCCCACCGACAGCGCACTGACGATCCACGCCAGGTTGGTCCACTGCACGCCCAGCGACGACAGCGTCAGCAGAATCACAACCGCGTAGCCGAGGTTGGAAAACAGCGTGCTCAGCGACGCGCACATGCCCGGGTCCATGTCGGTTTTCGGCAGGAACTCATTGTCGAGCCAGCGGCTCAGAGCGCGGATCAGCCAGATCCCGATCAACAGCGCCAGCACCGCGTTGAGCAAATGCGCCGGGACGATGTTGAATTTGCGCAACCCGGCACCACCGAGGATTGCCATGATGTTGGTCGCCAATTGACCTAGCGTGGTGCCGATGCCACCGACGAACAACGCGATCACCGCGAGCAACAACAGGGCGGCGCGACTGAAACCGGACAGCAGAATCGAGAACTGATCGAGCCGTCGATCTTCAACTCCCAACAACTGCTTGAGTGCTTTGCCGCTTGCATGTTTGGGCGAAAACGCATGCTCGCAGCCGTCCTTCACCACCTGGATCAGCAGATAGAATCCCGACAGCACGATGTACGCCCACACCATTTCATAGGTGATGAACCGCGCCAGCGACACGTAACCCGTGAGCAGTGCCAGCGCCGCCACCAACATCGACAAACTGGCGACGGTGTAAACCACCCCGGCGAAGGTACTGCCCGCTGCCGCCGCGTCATTGGCGGCGATCATCGCCTTGCGTACCTTACCGACGCGCAACAGCATCGTCAGCACAATCGCCAGCACCACAATGGCAATGACGCCGCGTCCAGCCAGCACAATCTGACTGCTCATGCCCGTGGCATTGCTGACCTGTACCAGCGTCACCAACAACAGCAAGGTGCAGGACAGAATGCGTGGAAACGGCTTCAACGCTTGCGCCACCGGATCGGCAATGGCCGGCAACCGCCACGACGGATGTTGAGTCGACAGCAACGCACGACTCAGTCCGGTGATCAGCACGCACGCATAGACGACCTTCTCGAACTCCTCGGAAAACGTCGACAACACTGGCGTCAACGGCGCGTGACGGGTAAGGGCGTAGAACAGCACATGCAGGGCCAGGGCGGTGGTCGCGATTGTCGCCAGAGCCGAGGCAAACGCCAGCGCACTGCGGCGCAAACGGCCTTCGGGCATGCGATGAATGCAAATCCACGTCAGCCCACGCTCGGCCAACCGCCGTCCGACCGTCCAGATAACCAGCGCCAGCAACACCAGCACTACCGTGTAAAAATGCTGCCCCGGCGCCCACACCGTGGCCCAGGTTTCACCGATCTGCTCGACGAAAAACTGCAAACGCTGGCGATCATCCGGCGAAGGGCTGACCAATGGCGACCAGAAGTCCGGGCTGAGCACACTGTCGGTGCCCAAGGTCAGTTCGCTCTCCAATAATGTGCGGCGAATACCGGCGATCTGCGTGATCAGCTCCGCCGCGCTCTGCTTTAACGCCGCGAGACTCTTCAGCGTGCCATCGACCTTGTTTTTCTGCTCCGTCAGCGCCGCTCGCTGCGCGACGATATCCGCCTGCTCGGCCGCTATGTCCGTATCTGGCGCCGCGCCCAACACGCCCAATTGCACAGTTAATTGCGCCTGCTGCGGCAACAACGCTGCCGACAACTTATCGACGTCCAGAGTAAATGCCTGCACCCGATCCTGCGGGCCTTCGAGCTGGTTGTAATTGTTCGCGGAGGAGATTTGCTGTTTGAGCCCGTCGAGGCGTTGTTGCAGGGCCTGCAAGTCACTTTGCGAGATCACCGGGAGCGGGGCGGCAGCGGTCGCGGCAGGCGCCGGCAGATCAGCGGCCCATAGCGATGGACTGCCGCTGGCGAGCAGCATGAATACGATAAGAAACAACGACTTCAAGGTGTTGCGCATGGGGCAGGCCGACTCTCGATTAACACACAATCTAAGAGGTTAGGTGATCAGGCCCGATGGGGCGGAAAAGTTTCACGGCAGGTACGGAATGAGCAATGGCGGCAAAAGCTGCCAAAGTGTTCTATATCAGCCAGAGCCTGGGCTCAACGGTAGTGTCGCGTTTGTAGACTAAACCGGCGTAATGGCTGTCGTTTGTCTGTGCGGCACTCGTCTGGCCAATGATTGGGAGGACCTATCAGCATGGATTACCTGATTCGCACCGCGACCCCGGCAGATGCTTCGGCGATCAGCCGGACCATCATCCATACCCTTCGCGAGTCCAACGCGCTGGACTACTCATCCGACATCATTGATCAGGTGGAGCAAAGTTTCTCACCGCGAGCGGTTCTGGACTTGTTGGCCCGGCGTCAGGTCTTCGTGACTACGCTCGACGGTCATATCGTCGCAACAGCGAGCCTTGATCACGACGTTGTTCGCAGCGTGTTTGTCGATCCCCGTCATCAAGGGCTGGCTGTCGGCAGACACCTCATGGAGCAGCTTCAAACAGTCGCCCTGAGCGCAGGTATCGACCTGCTGCGCGTGCCCTCGTCGATTACCGCCGAAGGCTTCTACGCAGCGCTGGGCTTCAAGAAAGTCCGGGATGAGTACCATCAGGCGGAGCGCACGATCATCATGGCGAAGGCGCTGGGGCGAGAGCAGATCCATCCTGTGAGTTCGTGAAGTGATGGGGGCGGAAAGTTTCAGGGCAGAAGATGGATCAGTTGCGGTTGCAGAACATCAGCGCCCACGTCGAGCAGGGCGAGGGTGACGGGCAGTTTAAAACGACGGCGCCCAGCGCTGCCGGGGTTCAGGTAAAGCCGATCACCACGCCATTCGATCAAGGGCTTGTGGGAATGGCCGGTGATGATCAGTCGTGTGTGGCTGTCGAGGAGGGCGGGAACGTCGGCGATGTCGTGAACCAGCAGGGTTGGCCAGCCATTCAGGTTGAGAGTGAGGTGGTCGGGGATATCGGCGGCCCACGGCAGATCCAGGTCGTTATTGCCGCGAACGGCGCGGACCGGGGCGATTTGCGCCAATTGGCTGAGGATCTCGGGACTGCCGATGTCGCCGGCGTGGAGGATGAGCTCAACGCCCTGGATCGCGGTGAGCGCCTCGGGGCGGAGGAGTCCGTGGGTGTCGGAGATGATGGCGGTTTTCATCGGGGAGAGATTAGCAGGTTGGCCGGGAGGGCAGTGTTCAGCTCGCGGGCATCAACATTGATGAAGGATATCGTCGGTATACTTCTCGATCAGAAAACCCGGGATGCCGCCTCCCTTGTTGATCTTTGGAAGGAACTTGCAATGCCTGCAGGCAAACGTGAACTGGCGCGGTTGGAGCGCCTGCTGATCACCACGCTGACCGAAGCGTGTGAAACAGCAAAAGGTGAAATCAAAGGCTTCACCTGGCTTACCCACACGGGTGACCTGAATGCAGTGGCTCAAACCCTGAAAGTAATCTGGGTGTTTGAAACGCTGGCCGACAGACAACTCGCCCAAATTGAGGCGAAAGTGCGGATCTTTGAGCTGACGGCTATCGCGTTGAACGAGGCTGGTATCGAGTTGGAGCTTAACGATCGCAATGTCCGCTTCGACTCGGAGCAAGAGTGTCAGAACATTCAGGGCGGCGATTGGCAAACGCGCCTGGCTAAAGGGTATTGATGATGGCCAGAGAATTCGAAAATCCCTGCATCTCAGCGTGCCAAACCAGTCACTGAGCGCGACTGTACGCAATGAAGCTAGCGCGTTGGCTATGCGAAGGTGTTGTCCATCGTGTGTCGGTCGTGATCCAGCAGCCAGCTATGATGCTGACGATACAGCTGTGAAAGCAGATCTTTGTTGGGGCCGACCACGTCCATGCCTCTGTCGTCGTAGGGGAAAACCATGGCGTGCTTGTTTAAATTGAAGAGGAATACGGCGCACTTGGGCTTTGGCTCGATAACGCCAAAGTCCTTAGCCAAAGCACACCACAGCAATGCTTGAAGCAAAGTCGCAGGCGCTTCGAAGGCGACGTTGACCCAAAACTCCGGCACCTTTTCGCAAAACCATTCATCCCGGTCTCTCATCTCACTCCAGATTGAGCACCCCCTAGGTAGATTGATGCCGGCAGACCGAAGAGCGTGAATCTGGGGCCGATGAGCAAATCGATTGCTACCGGAATGAATGCGCAGGCAAGCAACAAGCTTCGCGTCATCAACGAAGATATCGCGGCAGATCTTTGTTGCTTTGCTCACTGCTGTCAGAAATTGCTCAATCATTCCACCCGTTTCAGAGAGTTCAAATCGCAGACCTCCCGGATGGGAATAGAACAGTGGGCGGGCAAATGCTTTCCCCGCGAAGATCCTCTCAATTTCAAGTTGTAGATTCACTGGTTCCCTTCTTGGCTGATATCCCGACGTTCATATAACGTTTCGCAAGGACTTCACGCCTGATTTGCAAAGCAATCCCGGCAAAGCCTTTGCCAGTGCCTCGCTGGGCGACGCTCTGGTTCTGATGAGCGGACACGTCTTCCCATGACTCACGGCAACAACGTGCTGATGATCACGATCCGTGTCGATTTGGAACGCGATGAACCGTTCCGCTTGATCGAGGAGCAAGCCGGATCCTCAGGCGTCGACCGCTATCAGGTGGCAAGCCTATCGAGTGGATCGCTCTCAAACAATAGTTCGCACAATCCCTCATGCTTGGCGTGAATAAATCGGGTGTCCAATCCTGGCCGAAAACACACCTTCACCAATGAGCAAATTCCTTTCAAGACACTGCAAAAGAATTTGAACCGCTCCCGGAGACGCTCACCTAATGATTAGCCCATGGATAATTCCACAGGCGATCTGCCAATACCGGCATGCTCCGAGAGGTGGTCAACGTGGCTAAAGACGATAAGAAAAGCAAAGGTGAAGCTTCCAAAGCCAGTAAGGAACTGAAAGACAAGAAGTCATCACCGACGAAGAAGGCTGCGGCGGCTTCGGCTCTTTCGAAATCCTCCGACAAGGATAAGAAAGACAAGAAGAAAGACGCCGAACCGAAGAAGTCTGCCAAGAAAGCTGATAGCAAGCCCGAAAAGGCCAAGAAATCCGAGAAATCAGAGAAGGCCGAAAAGCCGGCGAAGAAGAAAAAGTAGTCTCTGCTGCCTGCCAGGGCTTTGCGCCCTGGCTACTTCAGGTTGTGGTTTTGGCGCGGATGTCATTCAAACGATATATCGCGTTTGCTGAGCCACTTCCAACCCATGGCGAGCGCTCTGAAGAACGTCCGCCGGCCGTTAAAAATCAATTCGGCATCAGCACCGTATCGATGACATGCAATCACGCCGTTGGATTGCATGACGTCAGCGATAGTGATTGCAGCCTTGCCTCCGTTGGCGTCCTCCAGCCACAACTTGCCATCGTGCAACATGACGGTCAGCAATTCGCCCTGAACGGTTTTCAGCATCACTTTGCCGCTGTGCACTTTCGCGTCATCCATCAACTGCTTGGGCGGTGTGGGTGCCGGCGACAACGTGGTAGGTCAGGATCTTCGTCAGGTCTGCCCTGTGTTCCGGTTTTACCAGCGTATCGACAGTCCCGGCGGGCAGTTTGGCGAAGGCCTTATTGGTAGGGGCGAAGGGTAAATGGGCCTTTACTGTTGAGCATATCAACCAGTCCGGCAGCCTTGATTGCGGCAACGAGCGTCTTGTGATCCTTAGAGTTGACGGCGTTTTCGACGAGGGTTTCCGTCGGATAGATGGCGGCACTACCGACCATCACTGTATCGGCGGCGAAACGAGTCCAGCGCCAAGGCTCGGCACTGTGAGGCAGGTAAGGGCAATGCGTTTGATGAACGTGTCCATGATGCACCTCCTGAACTCTTCGACCCTTCGAGTGAGGGTGATGAATTTACGGAGCAGGTGCGGGGATGGATGCAGTGAAGCGGAAAAGTTTCTATAAGAGAGCTGTCTTGGGGGGGAGGCGTTTGCGAATGGCCGCTATCGGCCATAAGCGGGCGTGCGATACGCTCTATTTTTGATAGATTTGACCATAGGTAGCATCGCTAGGTGAGTTGACCCCTTGTAACCAAGGGGCCGTTTGAGTCAGCCCTTCTGACAGGGCGTTGCAATCCCGACTCTCGGAAACAAGAGCATTGTCTATCGAGCGTTGGGACCCGAGGTGATAGCCCTCAGGACTTTCCAGCTTCCGGTGCCGACACCGGCCCTGTTCGGCGAGCGGTTTGTGTAGACGTGATAACCAAGGGTCTTTCTTCCTGCGAAGTGATTACAGGTATCTAGGTATCCACCTTGAGAATTGTTGTATTCGTTCCGGAGGCTGACCGGGTCCCCGATATGGATCTGTGAGCCGACAGCACCGTATATGACGACCCAATCGAGAGTTTTTTGGCCGGTTTTTTCAACGCCGCGGTTCGCTTTTTCCGCAGTAGAGACATTGTAAAGCTCAGGTGCAGCGGCGTGATTGTTCGTGTCGAGGTAGCCGCCACCGTTTTTGTCGCTGTATCCCGGGCCGTCTCCGTACAGATTCAATAGCCTGATGGTATCCCCGGAGCGCACCCTGTCACCGTCTGGCTTACCCGTTGCGGATCCGATCAACCAGGTGTCGATGGGGCCTTCTTTTTCAGGTGATAGAACGGACACAACATTGTACTTGGCACCCACCTCTTTGGAACTGTCATACACAGAGAGATAGCCGCCGTTCCAATTGGCATAACCGTTGAGAAAGCGGACTTTGTCGCCATATTTGAGCACATCGGCTGTCGGCTCGGTGTTGATCGTTTTCTTCTCGACGCTGACGTTGAATGAGCCGCTGTTGTTCCCGTAATCGCCCGCCAGATCATTGATGAGAAAGGTGAGCTCTCCGTCGGTCGGTACTGTCCAGCGGAACACTCCGTTATTGATCGGGGTGAGATAGTCATCACCGATTTTCATCAGGAGCGCACCGACAAGTCCATCCGGATAGACCAACCCGGCAGGCTTGTACGAACCAACGAGACTCTCATCCCCTTGAGGACCGTAGGCCCTTCCTGAGCCACGTTCTACCCATCCCGAGCCGATAATCGTAATCACGTCTCCCTTCTTGACCTTGAAACCTGTCTTTGTGCCGCTCTCCAGCTTTGCATCGACTGTGCCGGACCAGATATCGGATTGAGACATTGTGAAGCCCCTTTTTCATAGTGATTTCCCTGGCGTTCGCCGGGAGAAAACAACGTTTCGCGTTGTGACCTGCGTACTCACTATAGAAAGCGGGGGAAGGCTTTCAAAAAATCAGGACGTATTTGTAATATTTAAAGTCCCTGAAAACTGGGGCGAAGCGAAGGAAATCGGTGATAGTGCACAAGCAGAGGAGAAAGGACTGTTTAGGCATAAATGGAAATTTCGAATGGCATTTGGAAATGCGGTCGCTTGCAGTTGGCATTCACTATCGGGAGAAAACGTAACCATGCTGAATGTCTGCTTCTGGCCGAAAACAGCCATTCACAAGCATTCAAAATCTAATCGTTCAGTGGCGACGGCCAAATCGCCACTGAACGGTATGGACCTACTCTGTAATTTCAACCCTGTCCAAAGCCCGATTCACCGCCAACTCCCCAAGCATCACAACCTGCGCAATACCCAGCAATGTCTTGCGAATCGGTCCATCCACCAACCCCGCGACATCCCCCAGCATAATGGAGGCCGAGGCCAGCGATTCGCAGGCGTTGACCAGCAATGACTCGGTATCTGTTTCCGGATTAACCAGAAACATCGTGCTCGCTTGATACGGCGCCGCCATGATCGTGTCAGCGGGATTGAGATAGTGATCGAGTGCGCGTTCAGCCGCGTCGTGCATTTTTCTGGAATCGAGTGATTCGTACGGAGAGGCCGGATCATTGTCCGGCGGGTTCGGCGTTATTTTGAACATGTTCTTCTTTTTCCTGTTATGTGGCCGCCGCGCCGAGCTACTAAACAGGGGGTGGCAGCGGTGCGCAGGTTAGTAGACCGGGGAAAAGAAGAAAGCCGGCGCGCCCGGGGGCGCCCTACGCACAGCCGCCGTCAAGTGCAGGTACGTGAATACCTTTTTGACAGACGCTTGTGCACTTTCATTTACCGCGGGCTACTAAACCCGATCACTGAAATTCAGTGACGCGAATCAAGTTACCGATGGCATGCCAGGCGCACAAGCCGGCGGATTCTGGCGTAGTCGTAGGCAACGGCGCAAGGCGTTGTAGCCTTTCGGACGTAACGTCAGGTGTCCTTAAACACAACGCAAAAAATGTTAAACAATGACGGTCGTCAGCGATGCGACCGCACCGACGCTGACGTGCAACTCAAGCGCAGCCGCCGCCAGACTGCCCAAGCGTGCGGCGCTCTCGAACACTTTGAAATTAGGGAGAGATGCCATTTCATCTAAGTAAGGACAGCGCATCGAACCGCGATTTTTGATCACCGGAACGCATTACGTAGTTGGGTGATCACTTCTTCGACCGACAGCCCCGGCGTCTCTGGAGGTGTCGGGTTTTCCCCAAACTCTCTCCAGATAAACAGCGTCAGCTCGGCACCGTCAGTCGCCGCGATGGCGTTTTCAGCGTAGGCAAAATTTGCCAGTTGCCGATAGCGCTCGTCCTTCCAGAACAAGTCTTCGACCCAGTGATAGACCGGCATGAAATGGAAGTGAATGGGCCAGCCCGGTTGATGACCAAAGCGGCCAATGTAGAGATGCCTGGGGCTCAAGAGCTGCTCCATGAGCTGCTGGGTCCTGGCGAGCAGGCCACCCATTTCAGCCAAGGCTTCAGTCGATAAGTCAGCCAATGAAGATGTTTCGAGCTTGGAACCCAGCATCAGATACCCGGGGAGGGCGCTCGCCTGATGGTGGTTGATAACCCAGTGGTCGGTTTCATGAACAATAAACTGCGGGGCAATTTCCATCTGCCGTTTGTCCTGATGAAGTGGATGCGGCAGAGTAGCAAAGCTTGTTTGGCAAAGCTGCGAATGACAGCGTGTGAGGTCAGCTATTGACGCTGCACAGCCATGGATAATGGAAGGCGCCGTATGAACCACGAAGCGCAGCTAAAGGCTCTGCTCGCTCAAGATCGGGTGCGGATGCAGGTTCTGCAGATGGTACGTGGCCTTGATTTGCCAGACTGCTGGGTCTCGGCAGGTTTTGTGCGAAGTCTGGTCTGGGATCACCTTCATCAGCGCAAGGTTTCAACGTTGCCCGAGGATATCGATGTCATCTGGTTCGACGCGGCGCGTGTTGGCAAGGACGCGGATTCAGCATTGGAAGGCGAGTTGTCGCGACTTTGCAGCGGAGTGAGCTGGTCGGTGAAGAATCAGGCACGCATGCATCAGCGCAACGCCGATGCGGCCTATCAATCGGCTACCGATGCGATGACCTATTGGCCGGAAACCGCCACGGCGGTTGGCGTCAGGCTGGGTCGTGACGACGAAATAGAAGTATCGGCACCGCTGGGGCTGGAGGATCTGTTCTCGTTGGTGGTACGGCCAACCGAGCGATTCAGCACTGAAAAATACGCGCTGTTCCTTGACCGGGTTCAATCCAAGAGATGGCGGAAAATCTGGCCGGAGTTGATCTTCTACACGCGTTGACCCGCAACGATTCAGTACCGATGTCTGCATTGGCGCAGGACGTTTTAGCCGTCATGGCGTTACGCGCTGTGTACTTCAAACACCAACCGAAAATCCTTAAACAATTACTTCAAGTCGCGTGTCGACACCCACCACCTCCGGGGGCATTTCGTTGATCAGCACAACGGCATCATCCCCACGGTTCAGATAGATCAAGTAGTCGCCGGTCTCGAACGCGATTTTGAAAGCGACCAGCCGGCTGTGCTGATTCGGCCACTTGTCGATAACGCCTTGAACCTGTGTGATGAGCTTGTCTGCCACTGCGAGGCTGGATAATTCGGCCAGCAAATTTTCCCGCCGCCACGAACACTCGCCATCTTCTTCAATGCGAAAAGATGCCGGCAATTGCAGCTCCGCTTGATCGGCACCGACGCTTTCGCCATCACTGAGCAGGTACATCGCAAGGGTTTGATCTTCGCCAAACTGCCACAGCAGTGAACCAACATCTTGCGAGTTCGGTTCACCGTTGAAGTAATACTGGTCGTGCATCAGCGCGCGAAGTGTCTGGCCGACCAGTAAACGCGCATGGCCTAAATCCACGGTCATCCTCTCGTGAGAGGCGATATAGCGGTTCATCACTTAGGACTACCTCTGGATGCGGTGTCAGCAGGCTGCGGAGTTTAGCCGGACAGCGCATTCCTCAGAGGAATGCAGCGCATAAAATTAATGAATTTTTATTATCGCTATCCACGGCGTAAGTTGCTCGCATAACAAGGAGCAACGCCATGCAATCGACCTCTGCAAAAAAATTCGACACCGCCCGCGCCAACGAATACGCCCAGCAAAGTCGCATCGCCCTGGCCGGTTATGACGCCTGTCACGATCTGGCCGCGTGCATGTTGGCCGCCAGCCTCGGCCAGTCTCGATCGGCCAAGGTGCTGGTGGTCGGCGCGGGCGGTACGGCGCAGGAGATCATTGCGATGGGCGCGCTGGAGCCGGGTTGGACGTTCACCGCAGTCGATCCTTCCGCGCCCATGTTGGAGGCCGCGACGCAGCAATTACAGGCTAACGATCTGTTACACAGAACTCAGGTGCATCTGGGACAGGTCGAGGATCTGCCAGAGGATGAATCCTTTGATGCAGCGACTTTGATCGGTGTGCTCCATCACCTGCCGGGCGATGCTGCCAAGCAACAAATCCTGCGTGCGGTTCAGGCTCGGCTTAAGCCGGGCGCGCCATTGATTGTGGCGGGCAATCATTACGCCTACGCCAGCCAACCATTGTTGCTTGAGGCCTGGGGGCAGCGCTGGCGGCAGCAGGGCGCGAGTGCGCAGGAGGTGCAAGCCAAGCTGGGGAAGATTCTGCAGGGCGCCGATCCTCCGCACTCCGAGGCGGCGGTTCAGCAGTTGCTGGATGACACCGGGTTTGGTCAGGCGACACGGTTTTTCAGTAGTCTTTTCTGGGGCGCCTGGCTGACGTGTAAGGCGGTCTGAGCGCGGCCCTACGAGGTTCTACGGCTGATCTATAGTCACTCAGTCGGCCAGCGGATTCGGCCATTGCGACTCGCCAGGAGTGCGCGACGTGATCACTCGATTGCAAGTTCTCAAGCTGATCCAGATCGGCCTCGCGTTGCCTGCCTACACCGTGCCCGCCAGCGCGACGATCGGCTTTATCCTCTGCTATGTACTCGGCTTGCTGACGGGGCTGCTGACTTCGCAAACGCTGGCGGGTGCCGAGTGGGGCTTGCTGCTGATGGTTGCGTCGCTGTATTCACAATGGGCGTGCTGGAGCATTTTTGCTGACGGGCTGGAAGACATTCCTGCGGTGCGTCATCTGCCATGGACAGTGTTCGGACTGATGCTGACGCTGTTGATGGGGATGATGGCCTGGGTGATATTTCGTACGGGTCTGTTCGGGTTTTTGTGCGGTTCGCAGGGGATCGTGGCCTGCGTTCTGTTAGTGATCAATCTGCTGCGCAGGAGGGCGGCGGACAACATGCATTTGCGCGTTTGAGGGGCGTGGGATTACAAGATCAAAAGATCGCAGCCTTCGGCAGCTTCTACAGGTATTCGCATTCCAAGTGTAGGAGCTGCGAAGGCTGCGATCTTTTGATCTTTAAACACGCTGTTCGACGACATACCGACTCGGTACTTCCCCCAGTGTTTGCTTGAACACCGTAGCAAACGCGCTCGAACTGCTATACCCCAACGCCATCGCAACCTGAGTGACTGACTGACCTTTGCCCAGCATCACCACCGCTGCGAGCAGACAAGCCTGTTGTCGCCATTCGATAAAGCTGATCCCGGTGTGCAGTCGAAAATGCCGGGTAAAGGTACGTCGGCTCATTCCCGCACGTTCGGCCATGTCATCGATACTCACTTCCAGCGAAGGCTGATTCAGAAACTCGCGACACACCAACGCCAGACGCGGCTCCGTCGGCAGCGGCGCATTGAGCGACAGCGCGGGCATCGCGGCGATTTCGTGCAACAACAAACTCATCAGATGACCGTCGCGCCCTTGAGTGGAATATCGCGCGGGCACGTCGATGGCTTTCAAAAGCAGATGCTGCAGCAACGGTGAAACTTCCAAGACCTGACATTGCGCCGACAGCCCAAGTTTTTTCGCCGCTTGTTTACGGATGTAGGTGTTGTGCAGGGTGACCGGCCCACGCATCTGCATGGAGTGAGGGAGTTGTGCAGGAACCCAGATACCGCGCTGGGGCGGAACGACCCAGTTGCCGTCATCGGTGAATACCGTGATGACGCCACTGGCGGCATAGGCGAACTGACCCCGCTGATGATCGTGCAGCGGGAACAACGTGCCGTCCGCGTAATCAACGGCGGTCACGACCGCATCGCGTGCTGTGTTCTGGTAAGGATGACCGGTCATTGTTCGCATGGCCCGATTCTAATGAAAAATGGCCTGTGACTGAAAGCGGGCCATCACGATTACTTGCATATTTGTCTCGATACGAGCACTTCCGCTCGGCGTCGGGAACGATTGATCATGCAAAAGAAACACCTTCTACTCGCGATCCTGGTCACCGCGGTGTGGGGACTGAATTTTCCCGTGACCAAGCTGGGCCTGGCGGACATCGATCCGTTGTTGCTGACCGCGTTGCGTTTCGCGCTGGCTGCGTTGCCCTGGGTGTTTTTCGTGGAGCGCCCACGGGTAGCGTTTCGATGGCTGGCTGCTTACGGGATGATATTTGGCGTTGCAATGTGGGCGTTGATCAATCAGGGCATCGCGTGGGGAGTGCCCCCTGGCACGGCGTCGCTTCTGATCCAGTGCAGCGCATTTTTTACCTTGGGCTGGGGCGTGATTTTTTTCGGCGAGCGCCTCGGGCGGCCACAATTGATCGGCGCGCTGTTGGCTGCCGCCGGGTTGCTGGGCATCGTATTGTGCAGCCCGGGTGATGCGTCGAGGGCAGGGCTGGCGTTGGTGATTGGCAGCGCAATGGCCTGGAGCGTCGGCAACGTCATCATCAAAGTGTCGAAGGTGCGCGAGATCTTCGCGTTCGTGGTGTGGGCCAGCCTGTTTCCGCCCATCCCGCTGATGTTGCTGACGTGGTCACTGCACGGCTCGGCGCCCTTCATTGCGCTGCCTGCGCAACTCAATGCGATGACCCTGTTTTCACTCGCGTTCCAGGTGTATGCCGCCACGCACTTCAGTTACTGGGGCTGGAACCTGCTGCTGCGCGAATACCCGATCTCCCGCGTAGCACCGCTGTCGCTGCTGATACCGGTGTTTGGCATCTTCAGTTCGATGGTTATCCTTGGCCAACATCCGAGCGCTGCGGATTGGGGATTGATCCTGTTGGTGCTGGTGGCGATCGTATTGGGTTCAGGGTATTTGCAAGGCATGTTGGCCCGTCGTCGAGCGCGAATCGCCTGATCATCATCGGCGGATCGATTTGTCAGGGGGAATATCGGATATCCTGCCGACCTCGAAACAGATGTGTATTCATGGAGGAAACGGTGCGAATTTTCATCACAGGTGCTTCGTGTGCGGGGGTGACCACGTTGGGTCAAAACCTCGCCCGTCTGCTCGACGTACGACACGTCGACGTCGACGATTTCTTCTGGATGCCCACCAATCCTCCGTTCACCACCAAACGGCCTGTCGGTGAGCGTGTGTCGATGATCCAGGAAAACCTCGGTGACAACGATTGGCTGCTGACCGGTTCTTGTATGGGCTGGGGAGAGGCGCTAATCACTGCGGTTGATCTGATTGTGTTCGTGGTGACACCCACGCCCGTACGCCTTGAACGCCTGGCTGCCCGCGAAAAGGCGCGCTTCGGTGATCGGATTGCACCCGGCGGTGACATGCATGAGATCCATGTGGCCTTCCGCGAATGGGCTTCGCAGTATGACGATCCAGACTTTTCAGGCCGCAACCGAGCGTGGCATGAGGCGTGGATTGCGCAGCAACGGGCTGCGGTATTGCGGATTGACGGGGAGGGCGCTGCTGAAAAGATTGCTGCGGATGTCATTCATGCGTTGGCGCAGATAACACGATAACTGGAGCCGTGACGGATGTAGGGCGAGGCGGTCTTACGCCTACTGGCAAAAAATGTCAGTAGGCTCGGGCTAGCCACGTTTGAAACGCTTGAATACGCGAATTGCAACGAACCCTGCCCATTGGCCGCAATCAACCAGCAGACGCTTCATAAAACGGACGCACTGGCCAGCGCGGTAGCGCACAGCCCGTAGGATAAGACGTCTGCCAACTGCGGGGCGCGCTTCAATCAGGCATAGCTTGGTGGTGGATAGGGCCACTTTTGCGCCGATCGCTAAAGCAACAGCCAGGAAATACAGCCAACGATGATTCTTGGCTTTTTCATGTTGGCTTACCAACGCCGACAACTGCTTCAAGTATGGTTTGGCGGCGGCAAGCCGGGGGATGATGCACTCGCTGGCCAAGGCGACTGTGTGGCTGCCGATACCCTCGTCCACAATACCCGGCGGACCATCAGGTCTGGCCGAGCAATAGTGGTAAGGCACGTACTCACACGTGCTAGACAGCGGCGATGACCGTGAGATATCACTGGAAAAGTACTTCACAGGACACAATCGTTGATTGTATTCGGCGATCTCTTTGCGAATGGCGTAAACATCATCATCGCTCACGGTTCGGCGATTCGCGGCGTAAAAACCTCTGGAGTCATCTGGCGCGAATTCAATGAAGTAGCCGGCTTCGCCTTCCTTGATGTGAGTGAAAGTCCACTGCGAATCGCGGCTCCACTGGCACGACCTCAGGTCATCCAGGCCATTGGTCTTACAGTAATCGTCGTAGCGCCTGATTTGGCTCAACAAGTAACCGCTGGCGTCTTGGACGTTCACCGTTGCCCCCTTCAGCAATGCGGTGTCTTCGTTGGCGCCGTTGTCCGCCACGAAAAATACCGCTGCAACCAAAGCCAGAGGAAACCAGAAGTGATCGTAGATCTGGCGGAAGCGTTCAGTGAGGTTGAGGTTGTCGTACAGGAGAACCATGACGCCCCATCCAGTGATAGCGCACAGCATCAAAAGGGGAATTAGCCCGACCTCGCTGCCCAGCTTACCCACTCCATTGATTGCGTAACGAGTGGGCAGGTAATTGATGATTGGGAATAGGCCAAGGCAGTTCAATACACCCGGCAGGATCAGGAGTGCGAAGAAGCAGAACAGGCCACGTTTCTTGCCCACCGTATAGGCCGCTGCCGACAGTAAGGGAATCAGCAGCAGTGCCAGCATCACCAGAAAGCCCAGCGTGATCACCATGGCTTGATCGGGCGACCAGTAGCTTGCTATGACCTTTCCCGCTTCATCACGCTCGGTGAAGCTCGATGACACAGCGCCCAAGCCTTCCAGATTTTGGTGCAGATTGTAGGCGGCGCCATGGAGGAATTTTGAATAAGGGTGGAAGAAACTCGCGACGGAAAATGACATTAATCTGAATCCTTGATTTCCTGGGTCATTCCTTGGTTAAAAACGCTCTGAATGTGAAACACCGATCCTGCTGAAATGTGTCGATCAGCGACACCAGCCACGTTATCGACGGACCACCAAGTGCACAAGCCAGCGGATTCTGGCGGAGTTGTAGGCAAAGTCGCAAGGTGTTGTGGCTTATATGGCATGGGACGACGTGATGTTTAAACACCAGTCCAGAAACGGTTAAACATCGGGCGAATGCTTCAGCGAAGTTGCTCATCGAGAGCCAATGCTGCAAGCCTTGCCGCAACATTTGCAGGCCGTGGCTAACCTGTAGAACGGTTTGAATGGAAGCTGTTGGTGTTATCCTTCCGCCGCTGCGCGTGACAAGGATCCGACTCGTCGGCGCGGAGTTTTTTTGTCCTGCAGTTCGGCAAAGTTTCAGGACGGGATTTTCAAGGAAGAGCAAGGATGATTCATGAGCGAAAAGGCAAGCGCCCCCAACCCTGAGATACCCAAACGCACCCCGGATAATTGCGGCCGCGACGGCTCTGCCGGCAGGCGCATCAAAGTCGTCATGACGCGCTCCATGAGATCGTTGGGTCGTGTGCTGTGGGGAACTTTTACCTACCTGGTTGGAGTTTTGATTAAACTCGTGCTGGGTGTCGCGGCGATTGTGACTGTCCTCTTGGTTGTTCTCTACGCAACTGCTGATTCGACAAGCTCCGATATGGTGCCTCGGCTAAATGCGTTGGTTGCCACTGCCAATGATTATAAGGTTGTTTATTTCCAGGATCAGGACTGGTGTGAAGCGTTGCTTGTCGATACGGGTAACTATGCCAGCTCGCCTGCCTCGACCTGCGGTGATGGCGACAATGCCAAACCCTTCGATGGTCGCGGAAACGAGATTTTTGCCAAGGTCAGAGCGGCTGCAAAAAAGGCTGGAATAACCCCAATCAGAATCAGTGTCCTATCTGAGAAAGGCACTGTTTCGTTCGCGCAAATCCATCTTTCGTGCTTCTACTGTTATGCCTCGTATATCTATTCGCCGCTGGCTGCATACCAGCCCGATAAGGCGGAAAAAGCCAGTGTCACGGATATGAGTGGGGGTTGGTACTATGTAGATGCAGGTATTTGATCGTTGCACGGCAAAGAGGGTGATGAGCTATAAAGGCTGTTGAGTCGCCGCGTTAGTTGTTCTGAAAATAGAGAGTAAAGAGTATGAAGCTTGCAACTGGAGTCAGGAGTTTTTTGTTATGGGTTTTTATCCTTCTGTTCATCGTTGTCACTGACACCTTGATATACCTTTCGACGCTGCTGGATTTTAAGGATGCCCCGCAACTTATATTTGTCTTCAGTTTTTATCTCCTTGCCTATCTGGCGGCTTTGATTCTGATGGTGGCAGCATGGCAGTTTTTACATAAACTTCTTGCGGCTAAACCGTTGCCCGCTCAGAAAATAAAGCTTACTTATGTTTTGACCTTTGAAGAGCATGAAAAAATCAAAGCGTTTTTGAGCGAAATCAGAAACTGAAAGCACGGCATCGGTGAGGGGCTGCTTTGCTCTTTTTCCGCTACTCAGGTCGGGTAGATATCCACTCAGACGACCGATTCCCGTGTTCTGGCGCCGCCCACTGCGCCTGCGTAACGCCATAACACCTGCACAAAGCAGCCACCCCGGACAGGTTCAACTCGGCGTCATACAAGTGCACCGCGCCTATCTTCAACGCCGCTTTTTGCGAACGAATGTTCGTGGGCGCGATGTGCAGGTAAACGGTGTCGTAGGCGCTGAAGGAATGTTCCAGCATCAGCCGTTTCAGTTCGCGGTTGGCTTCACCCCCCCATTTTTCCCGAACCAGAAAGGTGTATCCGATGGCGATGCTGTCGGGCAGATCCGGCGGCGTGTAGTAACTCGACATCCCCACAATCTGCTCAGTGTCGACATCGAAGATTGTAAGTGCCTGGCGCGTGGCCAATCGCGCGGCGAAATAGCTTTCGAACACCGGTCGTTGATAGCGATCCCTGGCTGGATGGTCAATCCAGATCTCTGGATCGCTGGCCGCTGAAAACATGCCCTCGACATCACTCGCGGTCAGCGGCCTGATTCTTAACGTGGGGCCGCACAAAACGGGTTGGCAATCAAAGTCACGCACGATGTGGATCTTCCTTTGCAAATGAGCGGAGAGACTGAATCCAGTCTAGGGCCGCAGATGTTTAAGAAAAGGTCCAATGCGCGTGTAATCGACGGAGCCAAATCGCAGAAGTGTGGGGTTCCACTGTCATTCGCCGGTCGAGGCCGGTTCCGGTTGCAGATTCACCTGATCATTCTCACCCAGCGAGCTGTATCGGTCGCGAAGCTTTCGAAGGTCTCGGGAGCCCATTTTATCCAGGCACAACGTCGCATTCTGCGCATCGGTGGTGGCGCGTATCAACTCGTCGATCTTCAGGTGCAGGATGTCGTTGTCGCGGTTTTGCGTGTTCTGGATCAGGAACACCATCAGGAAGGTAATGATGGTCGTCGAGGTATTGATGATGAGTTGCCAGGTATCGTTGTAGTGGAAATAGGGGCCGGTAGAACCCCAAATCCCGATCAAGGCGATGGCCAGGAGAAAAGTTTTCGAGCTGCCGGCCCAGTTGGAAAGCGCTTGGCAGAAACGTGCAAAATTCATGGTTGCTGACTCTTGATGTGGGTATTGAATAGACCACACTGAGTCTCTGAAATTCTTTTTTACATTTTTCGTGGACGGCTCAATGGCAAAAATCATCAGCGCCCAGGACTTGCAGATCGACCTCGACGGTGCGAACGAAGCGGGCCTGTTCAAATGGCTGGTCGCCAGCTTCCTGATGGGCAAAAGAATTCAGGGTGAGATCGCCGCCAGGGCGTATCAGGTGATCGTCGAACAGCATCAGCAAGATACCCCGCAAAAACTCGCGCGCTGCACGCATCGGCAACTGGTCGCCATGCTCGGTCAGGCTCACTACGTGCGTTACGACGAGTCAACGGCATCGCGCTTGCTGGCGCTAGCCAACAAGCTCAACGATGAATACGCCGCCAAGGTAACGAACATCGTGGCGGCCAGCGCCGATCGTCAGGCGTTCGAAAAGCGCTTGTCCGAGTTCGACGGGATTGGCCCCAAGACTGTCGAGATTTTCATGAGAGAAGCTGCAGATGTGCTGTTTTGAAAGCCGGTAGCTCGATCGCTGCACGCAGCACTGAGGATCTGCCGGCGGCGACAGCCTCTCGACGCCGGTGATGAAACGAGTGGTGCAGGATCGTCCGTTGCCGTTGTGATGCGCCGCGTTTCGGGTCAGCGCCGGTAGCGATTACCCGGTCGTTCCAGGCCCAAATGATCGCGCAATGTGCTGCCGCTGTATTCGTGACGGAACAGCCCACGCTGTTGCAGCAACGGCACCACGCCGTCGACGAAGTCATCCAGCCCTTCAGGCAGAAACGGCGGCATGATGTTGAAACCGTCGGCGGCGTGTTCGACGAACCATTGTTCGAGGGTGTCGGCAACGGTTTTCGCGGTGCCGATTACTGTGTGGTGGCCGCGGGCGCCGGCGACTTTCAGGTACAGCTGGCGAATGCTCAGGTTCTCCCGTCGTGCCAGATCAATGAACAGGGCCTGACGGCTCTGCATCGAATTGCTCGGTGGCAGCTCCGGCAACGGGCCATCCAGATCATATTCGGACAGGTCGAAACCTCCGGCCATGCCCGCGAGCATCGCCAGGCCGACCCGTGGCTCGACCAAGTCCTGCAACTGTTGGTATTTGTCCTCCGCTTCACTCTGCGTGCGGCCGATTACCGGCGAAATCCCCGGCATGACTTTCAACTGATCAGGGCGGCGCCCGTAACCGGCGAGGCGACCTTTGACGTCGGCATAAAAGGCCTGGGCATTGCTGAGTGTTTGTTGCGCGGTGAACACCACTTCGGCGGTGCGCGCGGCGAGTGTCTTGCCGGGTTCCGAGGAGCCCGCCTGAATCAGCACCGGGTAACCCTGCGGCGTACGCGGAATGTTCAGTGGCCCGCGTACTCGGTAGTTTTCGCCGTGGTGATTGAGCACATGCAGTTTGTCCGGCTGGAAGAACACGCCGCTGGTTTTGTCGCGCACGAAGGCATCGTCTTCAAAACTGTCCCACAGACCGGTCACGACATCGATGAACTCTTCGGCGCGCTGATAACGGTCGCCGTGCTCGAAATGTTTGTCCCGACCGAAGTTCAGCGCTTCCAGGTCGGTTGCCGAGGTCACCAGATTCCAGCCACTGCGCCCGCCGCTCAAATGGTCGAGGGAGGCGAACTTGCGCGCCAGCGAATAAGGTTCGTTGTAGCTGGTGGATACGGTCGAAACGAGGCCGATGCGCTCGGTCACCGCCGCCAGCCCCGAAAGCAGCACCAGTGGATCGAAGACATCGCCGGCGGTGGTGAACTGGCCCAGCTCCGGAGAGCCCATCAGGGCCAGATTGTCGGCAAAAAAGATTGCATCGAACTTGCCGCGCTCGGCGGTCGTGGCGAGCTTTTTGAAGTGTTGAAAATCCAGTCCGCCGCCGGCCCATGCGCGCGGGTGGCGCCAGGCGGCGAGGTGATGGCCGCTGCTCATGAGAAACGCGCCCAGGCTCATTTGTGCTGTTTTCATAGTGTCCTCAGAAGTCATAACGCAGGGTCACGCCGGCGGTGCGCGGCTGGCCCGGCGAGGCGGTGTAAAGGCCGTTGGAGCCACTGCCAACAGCCAGGTAATACTCTCGATCGAAAGCGTTTTTGACCCACAACGAGGCGTCCAGCAAACCGTCGCCGTAGTCCACGCGTGCACCCAGCGAGAAGTTGGCGAGGCCGTAACCGTCGATCTTCGCCAGGTCAGAGTTGTCGAGCGTGCCTTCGCTGGCCGAGCGATAGGCGTAACTGCCGGTGGCGTAGGGTTCGATGCGGTCGATGCGTGGCCATTTGTATTCGCCGTTGACGTTACCGATCCAGCGCGAGGCGCCGGCCACGCGCTGGCCGCTCAGGTCACAATTGGTTTGTCCCGGATTTTCTGCGGGGCAGGGCGCGTCTTTGAATGACAGGTAGGTCACGTCGTTGAACGAGCCGTTGACGTTCAACGTCAGGCCGCGGACCGGTACGGTGGTCGCTTCGAACTCGACGCCGCGCGAGCGCACGGTGCCGGCGTTGGTCAGCAACTGGTAACCGGTCAATGAGCCGGGCGGCTGGTAGTAAGTGGTGGCTTGATAGCCGTTCACGCCGGTCCAGAACACGTTGGCATTGAGTTGCAAGCGCTGGTCGAACAGCTGACTTTTTATGCCCAGCTCTGCATCGTTCGCCCGCTCCGGGCCGACCAATAACGACTCGGCGCCAGCGCTTGGCGCCGAGCCGACCGCAAGGTTGACGCCGCCGGATTTTTCGCCGTGCGACAGCGACGTGTAACCCAGCACGTCATCGCTGAAGTGATAACTCAAACTGGCCAGAAACGACGGCGCCGCGTTATACAGGTGCAAATCGCCGGTGTCATAAGCGCCGACCTGGCCTGCACGTATGGCGTTGCCGTCGACCACGCCCGGTATCACTACCGGCGCGCCACCACCCACAGGAGCAAAGCGCTTCACGTTGGCTTCTTTCTCTTCATAGGTGCCACGTATGCCGGCGCTGAAATCCAGGCGCTGTGTCAGGTGCCAGGTGCCTTGGGCAAACAGCGCGAAGCTCTCGGTGTCGATCTTGCCGTTGACCTTGCTGTTGACGTTGTTGAGTGCATTGAGATTGGCGCCAATCAGGTTGAGGTCCGCCAGCGGCCCGAGATTGGTGAAGATGCGATTACCGAGGTCTTGCTTGAACGCATAGGCGCCGACCACGTAGTCGAAGAATTTGCCTTTGGGTGAGGCCAGACGCACCTCCTGGGAGAACTGACGGTCGTGGACTTCGTAGCCGAAGTCATTGATCACCGGGACTTCCAATTGGTCAGCGTCGTTGGCCGGGTTGAAGTGCCAACTGCGGTAAGCGCTGATCGAGGTCAGCGTATAGCCGCCGGCGAGGTTCCAGTTGGCTTCGACGGAACTGGCGTTCTGGTGCACGCTGACGTTTTGCCGGCCATCGATGTTGCTTTCGCCTACCTGTGGATTGGCTCCGACCAGTGCCGCGCGGCGCCAGAACAACGGCCCGGCGCCATAAATCACGCTGCTGCCGCTGCTGGAATTTTCCGTGTTGTATTCGTTGATCCAGCGCAGGCTGAAATCATCGTTGGGTTTGAACAGCAATTGTCCGCGCAGGCCTTCGCGCTCGCCGCCCAGCAGCGTGCGGTCGTCATGGCGATTGTTCAGGTAGCCGTCATCGCGGGTGCGATAGAACGACAGGCGAGCGGCGAGGGTATCGGTCAACGGCCCGGACACCGTGCCTTTGCCCTGAAAGTAGCCATCCTGACCGCCCGACACTTCGAGGCTGCGCTCGGGCGTGAACGTCGGGCCACGGGTGGTGATGTTGAGCACGCCGGCCGTGGTGTTCTTGCCGAACAAGGTGCCTTGCGGCCCGCGCAACAGCTCCAGTTGCTCGACATCAAGCATGTCGAAAGCGGCCATGCCGGGGCGGCCGAGATAGACGTTATCCAGATAAATCCCGGCACTGCCTTCCAAGCCATCACTGGCCGGGTTGTTGCCGATCCCGCGTACCGCAAAACTGGAAACGCGGGCGTGTACATAGGCGACGTTGACGCTGGGCAAGGCCTGTTGCAGATCCTGAATCTTGTAGATGCGCTGGCTTTCCAGGTTGGCGCCGCTGAGGGTGGTGATCGGCGTCGGCACGTCCTGCGACTGTTCCTCGCGACGGCGCGCGGTCACGGTGACCTGTTCGAGCCGGGGCGCCGAGTTGTCGGCCTGAGCTGACGTCGTTGCAGACGATTCACTTTCATCAGCGGCGAAGCTCTGGGTCGAGCAGAGGACACCGGGCAGCGCCAGCCATAAGGAAAAGCTCAAGGGCTTGAGGCGATGGGCCGTGGTGGCCGAGTAACGTAAAAGCATGGACGCAGAGCTCCTTTTATTGCCGCGCGACGCTATCGGTCGGGCTCGGTAGGAGTGCCATGCTAGAGCGTGTGATGAAGGGAAAAGGGGCCTGCGCGGACAACCTGTAGTCCGTCGCAGACAAGTGATTCAAACCGCGATTGACAGCGCTCGCTCGGCCGCTAAAACAGCGGGCCGAGGCACGTAGCGTTCAGGCTGCAACGGCACATCGTCACGGCGCCATTTGCCGGGACTTTCGCCGGTCCAGCGACGGAACGCGCGATTGAAACTGCTCGGCTCATTGAAACCCAGTCGATAACAGATTTCGTTGATCGAGCAGTCGGTCTGGCGCAGGTAACTGAACGCCAGTTGCCGGCGGCAATCGTCGAGCAAGGCCTTGAAGCTGGTGTCGTGTTTGAGCAAGTGCCGATGCAGGTTGCGCACGCTCATGCCGAGGTCATCGGCGACACGACTTTGCTGAACTTCGCCCAGTGGCAGGTCACGGATAATCGACCCGCGAACCCGCTCCGGCAGGTTCAAGCGTCGTTGCCGTTGCAGGTAATCGTTGAGTACGCCGTCCAGTCCCTGGGCCACGGCGTGATTGGCCGTGGTCAGCGGCGCATCCAGCCAGCGGTTGCTGTATTCGATGGCGTTTTCGCCAGCGTCGAAGCGGATCGGGCAACCGAGCAAACGCGTCCAGCGCTGTGGATCTTGCGGAGCAGGGCGCGCCAATCGCACGCCGTGCACGATGGGCAGATCCACCCAGGTTTGCCGGGTGAAGCGCACCGCGCAGGCAATCGACGCTTCGGTGGCGATCTGCTCCACCTCGGCGCCGACAGCCACGCCGTAGACCATGCGCGTGGTGTGCGGGCCACGTACCAGACTCATCGCCGCCGACGTGGTGATCACTGCGGCGTACCGGACGCCGCGCTGCAACGCTTCGATTACCGTCGCGCTACTTTGCGCGGCAAAGAACAACCCATGAAAGTCCGTCGGATAACTGTACTGCGCCACTTGCAGGCCAAAGCATTCGTCATCACTGATGCGCCGCGCCGCGCGCCAGAACGCACTCATGGCCGTGAGTGCGATGCGCTGGTCGGGATCATGCAGATGACAACGACTGATACCGGCCTCGTGCAGCAGCGGGGCGGCGTCGATGCCCTGTGCTTCCAGCGTGCGGGCGATGACCTGGGCCCAGGTGGCGATGGTATCGGTGCTTGGCATGGTGATTCTCCGGCGTGCGCGGTTATCCGTCCTCGGGGTGACTCAGGCGAGGCTTTCGGCGGCCAATGTCTGCACCACCGATTCACGGGCGCGGAAGCGACCAAGTGCAGCTTGCAGCGCAGGGAAATCGTCGAGTACACCGACACGGGCGCTCCAGCCAAGGAACACGCCGAGGTAGGCGTCAGCCACGGTGAAACGATCGCCGACCAGATACTCGGTCTGCGCCAGTCGTGCTTCGATCGGCTTCAGTGCGTTGGTCAGTTGTTCCAGCGCTCGCTGGCGAATGCCCGGGAATGCCGCTTCGTCAGCGCTGTAACGCTCGGGCCGATTGATCGGGCGAAACGCGCCGACGTGTACTTCGGTCGCGACGTAACCGAGCCAGCCTTGAATCTGCGCGCGCTCGACCGATCCTGCCGGTGCGAACAATTCTTTGCCGGGTTTGAGATCGGCGAGGTACGGCAGGATCGCGGTGTTCTCGGTGAGCAGCGTCTGATTATCCAGCAACAGCGCCGGCACGCGACCGGTCGGGTTGATCTGGCGATACGGCGAGTTCGGGTCGCCGAGGGTCACGCGCTCGACCTTGATCGGCAGTTGCAACTCGTGAATCACGACATGGGCCGCGAACGAGCAGGCACCGGGAAAAATGAACAGGGTGGTCATGGAGAGTCCTTGTTTAGCGGCTGGCTTGTGGGGTTTGCGAAGCGCTGTCGGTCTGCTGCAGCGCGGCCTCGATGAATTTCGGTTCGGCCCAGCTCTTCACGTCGAACCCCTTGCGAATCAGCTTCGCGCTGAGCGCCAGATCGACGCTGCGCTGCAAGTTGTCGAGGAACGGTGCGTCGAGTTGCGGGGCGAAAATCTTCACCAGCGATTGGTCTTTGGCATCGGTGGTCAGGATGTCCGCCGGAAAGCTGGCGAGTTTGGAAACGAGGTTGATGTAGTCCTGTTTGTGGTCGTCGTTGCGCAACCAAGTGATTGCCGGTTGCTGCGCCTTGATCAGTCGCGCGACCAGTTCCGGGTGCGCATCGACGAAAGCGCCACGTCCCAACAGCACCGCTTGCATACTGCCGGCGCCATCAAGGTCGACGGTGGTCAGCGGCAGCTCCGCGAGGCCGCGCGCCTTCAGCGCAATCACCCCGGCGCCGGACCACGTGGCGTCAATCTGCTTGGCGGCCAGTGCCGCGTTGGCGGCGTTGTAATCGAGGTTGACCACTTTGTAGTCGCTCTCTTTCAAACCCTGATGTGCCAGCGCTGAGGCGAACGAAAGCTGCGTGGCAGTCCCGCGGAAGATCGCCACGCGTTTGCCTTTCAGTGCTTCGAGTGTGGTGATGCCTGAGCCCGGTTGCACCGCGAGATAGAGTTTGACGTCACGCGCGGTCGCGCTGAGCAAACGGGTGTCGAGGCCACCGGCCTTACCAATGATCGCCGGCAAGTCGCCGAGGTAAGCGAAGTCTTCCTGATTGTTGGCCAGTGCTTCGTTGATCGCCGGGCCCGCCCCTTTGAAGAAGTCCCAGCGGATCTTGATGCCGTCTTTCTCAAACTCTTTTTCCAGTGCCTGGCGATCGCGCAGCACATCGACAATCCCGGCGCCGCTGGGCGTCGGGCCGGCGCTGATGTCCGGCACGGCGATACGGATTTCGTTGACCGGATCGGCCATGACGGCACCGCTGACCAACAGGGCAGCGAGGGACAGCGCGGCTGTGGAGAGAGAGATTCTGCTTAATGACGTCGTTCGAATCACGCGGATGCTCCTGCAAATTCCAGCGAGGTGCCGGATCGAAGGCGCAGATATAGCGACGTGTGGTCAGGGAAATAAAATACTTAAAAATATGTGGTTTATTCGATTGCGGAATATGAGCGGTGGGCAACGCCTGCGCGTGCAATGCTTTGCAGGCATAAAAATTATGCGGGATTGGCAGAGGCTTTAGAGGGCACCGTGAATGGTAAAGCGCTGGAGCACTCTATGACGGCAGGGGTGATCAGCTCTGCACAGAATCCTGCGACTCGGGCGTTTCTTCAGCAGCCAGTTTCGCCCGGTCAGCCTTGCTGATGTATTTAGGTTTTTTCGGTGCCAGTTTGGCGCTGGCCTTTTTGGCCTTTTCCTTGAACAACTGCTTTAGCTTTTTTTGACGATTCATGTGTTCTGCTCGGTTTGAAAATCTTGAATGAAGGCAGCGATTTGCGCCTGAAGCTTACGCGTTGAGGTAGGGCTTCACGGCATCTTCCAGTATGTCCACCAGCTCCGGATCCATGAACTGATAATCGTCGGAGATATCCAGCGAGTAGATCCGTTTGTGCTCAAGCAGGCGGGCGTATTCGGCGTGCAGGCGATTGAGGTGTTTGCGTTCCATGACAAAGATCAAATCGGCCCAGCGAATATCCGCCGGGCCGATCGGTTTGCGTGCGTTCGGGCTTGTGCCTGCCGAGCGGACATTGAAGCCGTCACGGCGGCGCCAGATGGCTTCTGCCGTGGGGCTACGCCACTGGTTGCGGCTGCAGACGAACAGGAGATTGGTCACGCTTGATCCAACAATTGGCGAGTGGAGCGAATGGGATAGCTCATACCGAGTTGGCGTGCCCTGATCAGCTTGTCGCCACGGGTGTACATCAGCTTCCAGTTCTTTTGCGGCTTGAACTTCAGCGGATCGGCCGCTTTGCCATTGCCGTTTTTTCGGGCCTGTTGACGTCGCCAGGCGCGGGTTCTTTCCATGGTCATGTCCTCGTGAGTACCGGGTTCAGCAGCCGCGGTAATACGAGTTGTGGCTATGGTAAGCGTGAATCGGCGCAGTGGCTAGGCGGCGAGACCGATTATTGCCTAGCGAAGCGCATACACATAAGCGTCAATGACCGCACCGTCCGCCAATGTCACCGGGGTTAGAACCCGCTGGTACTCAGCCCCTTCAAACGCGTCGAGGTCGACCCAGTGGGCGGGGAAGTTTTCCGATGAAAATACGAAGCCGTCGATAACGTCGCCATCATCCGCAATGACCAGTCCCGGAAAACCCATTTCTGCGCCCCAGCCCGCCTGAGTCAGGCGACCCTTGAGCGAGGCCGGTTGCCACGTACCGCCAATATTCAGCATGACATGTTCATTCGGGCGCCCTGGGCCCAGGGTTCCATAAACGAATAGACGTTCCACGTTCGCTCCTTCCGATCAAAAGAGCGGAATCCTGACGCATGGCGCGGGACGAGGCAACGGCAAATCCTCACATCGAGATAAAGTCTCGAACGGCTTTGATCGTCGGCATCGGTGCTTCCTCCATCAACCAGTGTCCCGCCGCTGGAATCACCACCTCCGTGACATTGTCCGCAGCGTTGCGCATCACGATCGCTTCGTTGTTGCCGAAGGACTTTTCACCACCGACGGCCAGCACCGGCATGCTCAATTTATGCTGCAGCACTGGCGCGTTGTCGATGGCGTCCTGGCGAATGCTGCGGAATTGCGCGAACGCTGCATGCATGGCACCGGGCCGGGCGTAGAGTTTAGCGTAGTGCTTGCGCGTGCCTTCGTCGACCTTGGCGGGGGTGCCGGCGAACTCGTTCCAGAAGCGGTCGAGGTAGATCCGCTCGCGTCCGGCCACCAGACGCTCCATATCCGCGCCGCCGAAATCGAAGTGCCAGAGCATCGGCGAGCGAACGATGTCGTTCCACGGGGTGATGCCGGGAACAGGCGCATCCATCACCACCAGCCGATCGGTGAGTTGCGGATAGCGCGCGGCATAGGCGAAGGCGACCATGGTGCCGATGTCATGGCCGATGACCACCGAGTGTTCGATCTTCAGTGCGGCCAGGACGGCGCGAATGTCCGCCGCCTGAGTCTTCTTGTCGTAACCGTCTTGCGGGATCGACGACAACCCCATGCCGCGCAGGTCGGGCACCACCACCGTGTGATCACGCGCCAGATCCGCCGCCAGCGGCGCCCACATGTCGCCGGTATCGCCGAAGCCATGCAACAGCACCACCGCCGGACCTTTGCCGCCGACACGCACATGCATCGTCGCCCCGTCGGCCTTGATCTCCTGGGTGTGAAAGGTCGCGGGGAAGGGCGTCACGTCGGCATGGGCCGGCAGGCTCAGGGCGAGCAAGGAAAGAGCGGTCAGCAGCGGGCGCGTCACGTCGATGGCTCCAGGCGGGGGGCGGTGGAGTGAGCGTAGACGTATCCGCAAAGTCCGACAGCGCGATCAGATTCACACGTCTTTATCGGCCGTGCGTTCTCCTCCTTCATCGCGGCCTTGTGCGCCAGATTAATGGCTTGGTTAGGGCTGCTCGGAGGCCTGCGCCGGAAGACCCATCTCCAAAGCCTGCGGGTCATGACAAGCGCAGGCCCATCTCGATGGCGCGGTGCTCGAAGCCGAACTCCGCGTAAATCCGTATGGCGCGTTCGTTGAACGGCCAGACGGTCAGTCGCAAATCCTGAGCGTCATGCTCGATGGCCCAGTCCTTGACGCGTTGTATCAGCCCGCGGCCAAGGCCTTTGCCCCAATACGGCTCGGCGACGCACACCGAACCAATCCGCACGACATTCTGCGGCTGCATCAGCGGCCCGGAGCTGGCCGACAGGTTGGCGGTAATGAACGCAGCGGCCTGACCGTCAACGGTGGCGATAAACGCCACCTGACCCGGCTTCTCGAAAATACCGGACCAGTGCGGCAAGTCACGTGAATAGTCTTCGGTGGCGGCCGCGTAGATGTCGGGGCGGGCGTCGTGGTGTACCGAGTTGAGCAGTTGGCCCAACTCACACATGGTCAGGGCATCTTGCGCCGTGGCGATTCGGTACGTAATAGCTTCATCCATGCTGGATAAGTCTCCTTGGGTTGGGGTAGAGCCATGCCAGGCTACCATGCAGGTCGCTGACCATCAGTTCCGGAACCAGTTTGTTGCGTTCGAGCATGAGAAGACTTCCATTTCGAATTTAATCGGCCGTCGCGAGGTACGCGGTTGTTCACTCCAGCCATTCAAGTCCGAGACGGGCGGGCACCAGATGAGCTGCAGGGTTTCACCGATGTGCAGCGTGTCGCTGCGATCAAAGTACGCAAAGGTCGTTTGACCTGCGCGCGGCACAATGTCCGCGAGGTGGATAATCGGCGCGCTGTAGTCAATGCCTTGATCCAGGGACCAGAACATTGGGCAGTAGATTTTCATCGTTGAGTGCTCGGTCTACTCAGGGGAGGCCGATTGAAGCGCCGCCCAATGTTTCATTTCTTCAGCAATGAAATGGTTGACCAGATCACTGTACATTTTCTCGATGGCATCCGGGTTCAGGCCCTCGGCTTCGGCCCATTCGCGACGGGTCGCCAGCATGGCCTTGAAGCGATCAGGCGCGCGCACCGACGTCGCCGAGGTCTTGAATTTCGAGGCCGCCAGCACGTACTGAAAACGCTGGCCCAGCAACTCGATTACGGCCTGATCAAGACGATCGATTTCGCGGCGAATGTCCTGCATGTCCGCGCAGTCGGCGGGCTGTAATTGCTTGAAGACGTCCATGTGCATGCTCTTTTAGTTATGGGTGGACAGGTTTTTCAGCTGGCCAGCGGCGGCCTGACAGCGGCTTGCGGCCCCATTGAAAGGCCTTCCAGAAACGCTGAAATCTGCCGCGCCGTGCGCAGGTGAATTACCGGGATCTGCGGGCTGATGGTCCGGCGCATGGCCTCGATGCCGGGGCGGATCCAGGCGTTGGCCAATGGCTCGGGCGAGGGTGGATTTTCCAATGCCCGAGTTGCCCAGAATCACGATGCGCTGCATGTGCAAATCCCTTGCTGAAAACGTGCGCAAGTGTAAATCAAACACTTGTCGATTTTTCCAGGAATCGTTGCGGACTGCACGGCACCAGCGCCGCAGCGAGCGTCCCGCCGACGATCTCTTCGCTAACCAGACGACCCACCGTCGCCGCCAGCGTGACGCCGGGATGCATGACGCACACGTAGACGCCACCGATGCCGGGCAGATAACCGACGATGGGCACGCCGTCTTCAGGCATGGGCCTGAGCCCGATGCACGCGGTTTCCGGTTCCATGGTGGAGGCTGCGCGAAGTTCGCTCTGAATGGCTTTGGCGGTTTGCCGGGCGATGGCCATCGGCTGATGCTCGGGCGCATCGCTCAAGTAGTCTTCTGCGGCCAGCAATGTTCCATCGGCGCCTTGGCGTACTTCCATGGCAGGGCTGGAGATGATGCCGTTCACCAGGTTAGCCCGAGCCTTGTAGCGGATGAATATCGCCGGGGACTCTGCAAGCGGCAGGCTGATGTTGAGCATTGCCGCCAGAGGGCGGGTGCCGGTGCCCGCCGCGAGAATCACCGTATCGGCGGCGATGCAGCCGGCAGCGGTCTCGACGCCGGTCACATTGGAGTTGTGCGTTGTGAACCCCGACACCGTTGTCTGCGTCAGTAATTTCGCGCCAAGTGCCTGAGCGGCGCTGATCAGCACATGGGTTGCCTTTACCGCGTCCAACGATCCTTCTTCGGCTTTGTAAAAAGCTTGCTGGGGAGGATGTTTGAGGTTCGGCTCAAGGCGTTGAATCTCGGCGCGCGACAATAGCGAAGCCGAAAGCGACTGAGCGCAGGCCTGCATAACTTCTTCGGAATAGGACAGCGCGCCCGTCCAGCGGATTTGCAGCGCCGACAGCGCTGTTTCAAGGCGTTGGTAGGCCTCTATGGCCGTACCGCGCAACTGCGCGATCGGATCGGGCCCGGGGTGGGTGGCGTTGATCCATGCAAACGAACGCCCGGTCACGCCGCTCGCCACCTCTCCAGCCTCGATCACCGTAACCTGCGCACCTTTCGCCGCCAAGTGATACGCCAGCGAGGCGCCGACAATGCCGGCGCCAATGACCACGACGTGTTTGTTTGCTCCCTTGCCCATACCCGCCACCTCCGTATTGTCGACCGATGACGGTACTACAACCGGAAGTAGTGGTGCTCGGCAATATCAGGCAGGCCCATGACTGACGTGCTTGGGTCCCGCCAATGCCCACGCAATAAGGCCGAACAATGGTACAAACACGATCAGCACAATCCACACGCCTTTGTTGCTGGATTTCCCCTCGCTCTTACGCACCCGATTGATGGCCCAGAGCTCGATAAGCAGAAGAACTGCCGCCAGTACGATCCACACGGTTTCGATATGCATTGGCTACCTCCTGATGGTCTATGCGTTAGGTGGCGTGTAGTGCGGTGGGTTCATTTCTTTTTGTGCAGGACCTTGAATGGTCTGGCCTGATCCTGCGCCACTTGACGGCTGGCGAGCGCCGACGGCAGTTGTCTGAAGGGATGCCGAACATGCGGTTTCCGTGCACGGCGTGCAGTTGTGACAGCCGCAGATCACGGGGCAACAGATAACGTTTTGAGGGGAGCTTGATATTGCGATTTCAGATTCGCTCCAGCGCGGCAAACTGAGCACTCAACCACGCATAGAGCTGAGACACCGCTGGGGTAATCTGCTTGCGATGCGGGCACACCAGACTCAACGGCGAGGCCTCGCCGGGATAATCCTTGAGCAGCACGATCAGTCGTCCCGCAGTCACGTCCGTACTGACATCCAGCCATGATTTGTTGGCGATGCCTTCGCCGTCCAGGGCCCAGCGCCGCACAACATCGGCGTCGTCGCTGAACAGCGGCCCCGAGACCTGGATCGTCGCGCCGCCAAGGCTCCATTTATCGTAAACCCGGCCGCTCTGCAGATAGAGCAGGCAAGGGTGATTGCGCAAATCGTCCGGTGTTTGCGGCTGGCCGTGACGCTGTACATAGTCCGGCGAGGCGACCAGCACGCGGCGATTCCACGGCGCTAGCGGCAACGCAACGTAGTTGGCATCCTCGTTCGCGCCGTATCGAATGGCCACGTCCACCGGGTCGCGAAACAGGTCGACCATCTGGTCCGACAGAACGAAACGCAAGGTCAGTAGCGGATGCTGGCGACGAAACTGGGTCAGCCACGGCAGCAGAATATTGCGCCCCAGATCTGACGGTGCCGTCACTTGCAACACGCCGCGCAACGTGGCGTTTTCACCGCGCAGGTTGTCCCTGCCTTGCTTCAGCGCCTCCAGCACCGAGTGGGCGGTGGGCAAGTATTGCTCGCCCTCGGCGGTCAAGCGCAGGCTGCGCGTGGTGCGCGCGAACAGGCGCACGTCCAGTTCGCGCTCCAGACGCTTGATAGCGGCGGCGACCTGGCCGGGCAACAAGTCGGCCTCAAGGGCGGCTGCGGTGAAGCTGCCGAGCGCGGCGCTGCGGGTGAACAAACCTAGATCATCGATGCGGATCATTTTCACTCCTGCAGTGAAAGTGTTGGCGCATTCTGCTGGTTTTTCTTTGTGCATGGGAAGTCGAAGATGGCGGCAAGTGAGCACGTCAACTCTTCAGACAGCGAGTTTCCATGAAAGCCATCACCTTTACGCAACACGCTTTGCCCATTGATGATCCGCAAGCATTGATCGACACCGATCTGCCAGTGCCCACGCCTGGCCCGAGGGATCTGCTGGTGGAAGTGCGCGCGGTTTCGGTCAATCCGGTCGACACCAAAGTCCGCGCCGGCACTTTCACCAAGGAACCAAAAATCCTTGGCTGGGATGCGGCCGGCATTGTTCGCGAGGTCGGTAGTGAAGTGACACTGTTTCAGCCGGGCGATGAAGTGTTCTATGCGGGCTCGATTGCGCGTTCCGGCAGTTACAGCGAATTCCATTTGGTGGATGAGCGAATCGTCGGGCACAAACCACGCTCGTTGAGTGCAGCCGATGCGGCGGCGTTGCCGTTGACCTCGATTACCGCTTGGGAATTGCTCTTCGAGCGCCTCGGTATCGCCGAAGGCTCGGGGCAGGGCAAGTGCCTGTTGATCACCGGCGCGGCGGGCGGCGTCGGTTCGATGCTGGTGCAACTGGCCCGCCAGTTGACCCGGCTTACCGTGATCGGTACCGCCTCGCGCAAGGAAACTGCTGACTGGGTTCGGCAGTTGGGTGCGCATCACGTCATCGATCACAGCCAGCCCATGCTCGCTCAGTTGCAAGCACTGGGCGTGACCGAGGTTGATTATGTCGCCAGCCTGACGCACACCTCGCAGCACTTTTCGCAATTGATCGATGTGCTTCGACCACAGGGGCGTTTGGGTGTGATCGACGATCCCGACAGCCTCGATGTGATGCCGCTCAAGCGCAAATCGCTGTCTTTGCATTGGGAATTGATGTTCACCCGTTCGCTGTACGAAACCGAGGACATGATCAATCAGCATCACCTGCTCGATCGCGTCAGAGCGCTGATTGACCAAGGCATTTTGCACACCACCGTGGGCGAACATTTCGGCGCGATCAACGCGGCGAACATGCGCCGTGCCCATGCGTTGGTCGAAAGCGGCAAGGCCCGAGGCAAGATCGTTCTCGAAGGTTTCTGACTTCACTCATTCATTCAGACGGGCCTGCTGGCGGGCCTGTCAGGAGCTGCTCATGCGTATGAAAACCCTTCCCGCAGTCATGGCGATTGTCTCGGCCGTCACATTCACGGTGCCGTTCGCTCATGCAATCAACGCTGTCGCCTTGCCGGCTGATGCCCCGGCCGACCGTTCTTTCGGCAAGCTCGAACAGGTGCATGCGTTCTACGATGCAATGCCCACCGGCGTGACGGTCACCGAGACGGGGCGGATCTTCGTCAACTTCCCGCGTTGGGGCGACAACGTGCCGTTCACCGTGGGCGAGATCCGCGCTGGCAAGGTCGTGGCCTATCCGAACGCGGCGATCAACCAGGAGAATCCAAGCGACCCGAGCGATGGCCTGATCAGCGTGCAAAGCGTGGTGGCCGATGGTCGGGGCCGTGTCTGGTTGCTCGACACGGCAGCGCCGGGCTTTGCAGATCCGAAACCCAAAGGCGCGAAACTGCTGGCGGTGGATCTGGCTACCAACAAAGTCGTCAAACGCCTGGTGTTCCCGGACAACGTCATGTTGCCCAGCACCTACGTTAACGACATGCGTTTCGACTTTCGTACTGGCGCGCAAGGCACGGTCTATCTCACCGATTCTTCATTGCGCGGCCCCGGCGCGATCATCGTCATGGACATCGCCAGCGGCCATGCGATGCGCCGTTTGAGCGGAGTGCCGGCGACCTCGGTTGACCCGACATTTGTACCGGTGGTCGAAGGTTTGCCGGTCACGGTCGAGGCTGCGAACGGCCAGCGTAAACCGCTGGGTGTGGCCTCGGACGGTATCGCCCTGTCGGCGGACGGCAAGACGCTGTACTTCACGCCGTTGTCGAGTCGACATCTGTACTCGGTTTCCACCGCACTTTTACGCGATGCCAACTTCAGCGAGCAACAACTGGCGGCGGCCGTGCAGGATCTGGGCGAGAAAGGTGCATCCGATGGTCTGGAGGCCGACGCCGACGGCGCGATCTACGCCGGTGATTACGAGCACAACGCGATCCGCAAGCGATTGCCGGATGGCCAGTGGCAAACGCTGGTGCATGACCCGCGCTTGCTGTGGCCTGACACCTTGTCCATCGGCCCGGATGGCTATCTGTATTTCATTGCCAACCAATTGCACCGGCAGGCGGCATTCCGCTCGGGGCAGGATCAGCGGCAAAAACCTTACAGCCTGCTGCGTCTGAAAATCTACGCGGCGCCGGCGCCGACCCGCTGATTGATCAGCAGCATTGAACCTTGGCGTTTCACTTCAGATTCGCGATTCCGGGAGTATTGAGCATGAGCAAGTCCACAGAAACATTGGTGTCAATTGCGGTACTAAAGGCCAAACCAGGCCAGGAACAGGCATTGCAAGAGGGACTGCTGGCGCTGGTTGAGCCGACGCGCACAGAGCCGGGCAATCTCGACTATGTGTTGTTTGAGCTGCGCGACCAGCGTGGCACGTTCTACATGCGCGAGGCTTTCAAAGACCAAGCGGCACTGGATGCGCATTTCGCCATGCCGTACTTCCAGCACTTTGCGGCCACGGCAGATGACCTGCTGGAAACGCCGCTGCAACTGATATTCCTTGAGCAAGTCTCCAACTGATTCAGTCCTCCGTGCAACCTGTCAGGGTGATCCTGGATGCGCCGCCAAACAATGTAGGAGCTGAGCTTGCTCGCGAAGGCGTTGTGCCTGTTGAGGTGATGTTGGATGTGCCGCCGTGTTCGCGGGCAAGCCTTGCTCCTACAGATTGGGGAGCGCCGCCAAACAATGTAGGAGCTGAGCTTGCTCGCGAAGGCGTTGTGCCTGTTGAGGTGATGTTGGATGTACTGCCGTTTTCGCGGGCAAGCCTTGCTCCTACAGATTGGGGGGGCGGCAAACAGTGTAGGAGGTGAGCTTGCTCGCGAAGGCGTTGTGCCTGTTGAGGTGATGTTGGATGTGCCGCCGTTTTCGCGGGCAAGCCTTGCTCCTACAGATTGGTGGGGGGCCGCAAACAGTGTAGGAGCTGAGCTTGCTCGCGAAGGCGTTGTGCCTGCCGAGGTGATTTCGGATGTGCTGCCTTCTTCGCGGGCAAGCCTTGCTCCTACCGATTGGTGGGGGGGCGGCAGACAGTGTAGGAGCTGAGCTTGCTCGCGAAGGCGTTGTGCCTGTTGAGGTGATTTCGGATGTGCTGCCGTTTTCGCGGGCAAGCCTTGCTCCTACAGATTGGGGGGGCGGCAAACAGTGTAGGAGCTGAGCTTGCTCGCGAAGGCGTTGTGCCTGTTGAGGTGATGTTGGATGTGCTGCCGTTTTCGCGGGCAAGCCTTGCTCCTACAGATTGGGGTGGGCGTAACACGGTGTGGGCGCTGGTTGTCGGTGCGTTTTGTAGCCGTCAATGCTGCCAGTGGAGGGCTTGGTGTTAGTCACCGCAATCCAGAGCGGTTTTTGCCTGTGATAGCTCGCCGACGTTTAGCCCTATATCCTTCACGCCCGTGTGATCGAATTGTTAGGGAAGAATTGCATGCCGTTCAGGGTGATGGTCGTCGGTGGCTACGGAAATTTTGGCAGCATCGTGTGCAGGCATCTGGCGGTCATGCCGGGTGTGGAGCTGTTGCTCTCGGGGCGCGATCGGTTCAAGTTGCAGCGCAAGGTCGATGAGCTGAACAGCCACGCAGGTACAGTCGCCGAAGGCTGGTGTGGCGACGCCATGGGTGCCGAGTTCAAATCCGCGTTGATCTCGCTGAAGATCCAGTTGGTCATCCATACCGGCGGCCCGTTTCAGGGGCAATCCTTTGCGGTGGCCGAGAACTGCATTGCAGCCGGCGTGAACTACTGCGATCTGGCTGACTGCCGCACGTTCGTCAATGGCATTGGCGTGCTCGATGCTAAGGCGAGACAGGCGGGCGTGGCGATCCTCAGCGGGTGCAGTTCAGTGCCGACGCTGTCGTCCGCGATCATCGATCAGCAGCGTCATCGCTTCTTGCGCATTGATTCGATCGAGCATGGCATTTCTTCATCGGCAAAAATGCCCGGCCTGTCGACGATCGAAGGCGTGCTTGCCTACGCGGGCAAACCGATCAGGCAACTGAAGAACGGCAAGGTGCATGAGGTGCTGGGTTGGCAGGATCTGACCCTGCGCAAGATGCCGCAGATGGGCACGCGCTTGCTGGCTAACGTCGATGTGCCGGACATGGATATATTCGCCGGCCGCTACGGTGCGCACACCCTGAGCTTTAAGGCTGGCGCGGGTCTGAAACTGGGCGGTGTTGCCAACTATCTGCTGGCTCAGGCTCGGCGGTTTGGCCTGGTGCGCGACCATGTTCTGTGGGCCGCACGACTGCACCGCGTGGGCACGCGCTTCGAACGTTTCGGCGATGGCAAAAGCGCGATGTACATCGACGTGCGAGGCATTGGCGTTGATGCGAAACCGTTGTCGATGACCGTGCAACTCACGGCCCTGAATGACAAGGGCCCGGAAATTCCCAGCTGCGCTGCCGTCGCCCTGGCCGCGAAAATGGCTAAAGGGTATGTGCCACAGGCTGGCGCGCGACCCTGCGTGGGCGAAATCACCGTCGATGAATACATGGCGGCCATCAACGACCCGGACAACCTCAGCCTGTCCGTGCAATTTTCTGACGGGCAACGCTGAACATGCTCTATCTGTGCCTGAAGTACCTGCACGTCATCGCGGCGATTTTTCTGTTCGGCTTTGGCATGGGCTCTTTCCTCTACCTGATCGCCGCCAGCCGCACGGCCAACCCGCAAGTGATCGCGCATGTAGCGCGCATGGTTGTGCGCTTCGATACGTGGATTACCACGCCGGCAGGCTTTGCGCAGATCATCACCGGTTACCTGTTGCTGAGAGTCTCGGGACTGCCCATGAGTACCGAATGGGTGCTGATTTCGCTGATCATCTTTTTCAGCGTGGGCTTACTTTGGTTGCCGGTATTGGTGCTGCAAAAGCGCCTGTACGTGATGGCGTCGAATGCGCAAGTGGCAGGGGGCGTGCTTGATGAAGACTTCCACTCCGTGTACCGGAAATGGTTCTGGATGGGTGTTGTCGGTTTTGTCGGGATGTTTGTGATTGTGCTGATGATGGTGACGAAGCTGACGCCAGCGCAGTGGCTCAGCCTGCTGGGGTAACGCTGGAAGGGGCGGCCATTTTCAAGAAACGCTGCTCATGATCAGGATGCGGCAAGAGGCAGGTGTCGTATTTACCGAACAATCGATAGCGATTGCGCGCCACCCGGTCGTAAGCCCAATCACGCAGCGTGCGCGGCACGATACGCAGCCACCGGATGGGTTGCCAGCGGCCAGGCAACTGGCCGATGACTTCGAAAAACGCATCCGAACGTTCCCAGTAATGCCGGTCGCGGATCACCGCCATGGTGTCGAACTGATCCACCGGCAAACCGGCCCACGCCAGCAGCGCCTGGCCCTCGGGCGACTGAACGGCCGCCAGGCGCACGCGTCGCTGGCGGTCATGCCGGATCAGAAACCGCGCCCAGCCATTGCACAGTTTGCACACGCCATCGAACAGCACGACGGTCTCGCCCGGTTTAAGCAATGGTGCAGCGGTAGGTCGGGTCTGCGAAGCGGGCATCAGTGTGGGTCCAGGTGAGGCGGGTTATTCGCGATCATAACCGACCGTCTTCAACTGTAGTCGAAGGTGAACAACACCAACCCTTCGACAGGCTCGTAAAACATCACGATCAGGTCGGCACCTGCGGAGCGGTAGTGCCAGCCGGGCACGCTGGCGACGTGGTAAAAACGGTTGCCGGTCGGGCTTAGCGGATAGACATTCGTGTCGCCCTCGTCAGCGTCGATTTCGACGATGTCCATCGGGAACTCGACCGATTCCACCCAGTTCGCCCGGCCATCCACTTCACCCCCCAACTGCTGCACAAACTCGATGGGACTGCTGCTATCCCAATCCATGCGCGCCAGTCTGCCGCTGCGTTTGAAACCTTCGGATGCGGCGGCGAACGCGCTTTGCTGTTCGGCGTAATGTTGCTGCAGATCCGCTCTGGCGCCGGGATGCGGATCGGCCAGATCGGCGTTGCCTTCGTGCAGGAAGAAGTAGCGCGGATCACCGCACAGGCGATAGCGCCCTTGCTCGATCTGAAAGCCGATCCAGTTGGTTTTCAGCAGGTCGCCGTGATAACCATCCCACTCGGTCAGTTCGCCGACAAAAGACTCGTAGGGTTCCAGCGGACTGAGCATGTGCGCCATGCCCGACCACTGCGCATTGACCTTGCTCAGGTCAATGCTGAACAGGGCGTGCAGATGGTGCGCCAGCTCCGGTTGATCAGCGACAAACACGTCATCGACGTTGGGGAACGGCAGCAGGCCTTCGGGGATTTGGGTGTAGTCGAGGGTTTGGTTTTCGCTCATTCGATACAGTCCTTTGTGGTGTTGGCGTGGCAATGTAGAAGGTGTGCTCAGTGTGAGTCGGTTTTTTTAGCGACGCAGCCTGGCGAATCGGATTCAATTCGGATCATGCCGACATAAGCGGAAGGGCCTCCGTCGTAATCCCAACTCACCGGACCACCCACACTCACCAGATCGTAGATGTTGCTTTCGCCCAATACTTTGTAAGTGCGGCGATCGTACAAACGGAAGAAAGCCGGAGATTCCCAAGAGCCAGGCCAAGTCTCAGACACCGTATCGTCGGGGTGAGTGTTGGAATGAAAAAAGCCGGGCAATATCCAGTACGGTCTGAATTCCTGGAGCCAATAGCAGCCGTTGGGACTGAACTTCGGTTCATACGAAGGCTCAGCCAGGGCTTTTTCCCACCATTGCGACGCCATCCACAACGCACCCCACGAGGTGACGCAGAACAGCAACGCCGCGAGGATGGATTTGCCTCGACCGAGATGGCGGGCACTGACAATCCGTTGCATCAAAAGACATCCTGTCGCGAAAAGTCGCCAATTGTGCAGCTTCCGGGTCGACAGGCAAAGGGGGAACAGATCATAAGCCCCCACACACGCACCTATGTAGGAGCTGCGGAACGCTGCGATCTTTTGATGTTGGGTGGCAAAAGTGCAGTGGTCTAATTTCCCCGGACACCCCGATAGGTGGAAAATACATCTATCGAGGAGTTATTCATGACCAAAAAACGCAGGGCATTCGACGACAGCTTCAAGCTGCAAGTCGTGAAGATGATCAAGGATCAGGGGCTAACCGTTACGCAGGTTTGCCAAGATCTGAACATTGGTGAGACAGCCGTTCGACGCTGGGTTCAACAGTACGAGGCAGAGCAATTGGGGCAGGCCGGAATCGGCAAGCCATTGACGGCAGAGCAACAGCGCATCCGGCAATTGGAACAGGAAAATCGCCAGCTCAAGATGGATAACGACATCTTAAAAAAGGCTACGGCCTTCTTTGCCCGCGAGCTGAAGTAAGGTATCGACTGGTTCGGCAGCTGCAACAGAAGGCCTACTCAGTGACACATGTCTGTCGGTTACTGAGCATCAGTCGCTCGGGCTTCTATGAGTCGCAAAAGCGTGCTGATGCGCCCGTCCGGCAGAGTTGTCCTGTCGTTTTGCAACTCAAGGCGTCTTTTGCCGAGAGTGGTGGCTGCTACGGCAGCCGGCCCTTGCGCGACGCTTTGCGCGGCAAAGGCCTGTCTGTTGGGCTGTATAAAATCCGCCGTTTAATGCGTACCAATGGGCTACGTTCGGCTTGGAAGCGCAAGTTTGTGCACACGACCGATAGCAATCATGATCTGCCGATTGCCGAAAATGTACTGAGCCGAAAATTTGATCCGGCAGCGCCAAACAAGGCTTGGGTGGCAGACATCACCTACATCCGCACCCGCAGTGGCTGGCTGTATCTGGCCGTGGTGTTGGACTTGTTTTCACGCAAGATCGTGGGCTGGTCGATGGCTCCGAACATGCCGGCAGAGCTGGTGTGCACTGCGATGCAACTGGCCATCGCACAGCGCCAACCGCCGCCAGGCCTGATTGCCCACTCGGATCGTGGCAGCCAATACGCGAGTGCAACTTACAGAGAGTTACTGGCAAGAAACGACATGCAGCAGAGCATGAGCCGTAAAGGTAATTGCTGGGACAATGCGGTGATGGAACGCTTCTTCCTGAGCTTGAAAATGGAGCGGGTATGGCGACGTGACTACGCCAATCATACCGAAGCGATCCGCGACATCACCGAGTACATCGTTGGGTATTACAACAACGAACGGCTTCACTCGAAACTGGGATATCTGCCACCGACCGTCTATGAGCGGGCGATGGCGTCAAAACCACCTATCGAGGTGTCCGGAATTAGTTGACCACTGCAAAGATCGCAGCCTCGTTGCACTCGTCAGCTCCTACAGGGGGAGGGGAGATCGGGGGACTAACCCTTTGGGGGTACTCACTCTGAGTGATAGGAAGTTTTGCCACGATCCGCATACTGGTCGGACACGGCGTTATTCACCTGAAGGTCTGACGATGAGATTAGAACTCGTACAAATGGCGGCGCGCGATGGCGATACCGCTTACAACCTGGAGCGCATTCTGCGGGCGATCGCCGACAGCGCACCGGGCAGCGATATCGTGATGTTCCCCGAGTCGTTCATCACCGGTTTTCTCGACCACGACAACATTGCCCAACGCGCCGAAGCGGTGGACGGCGCGAGTGTCCAGACGATTTGCGCAGCGGCGCGCGAGCGCGACGTCGCGGTGGTCGTCGGGTTGATCGAACGTGACGGAGAACGCTTCTACAACACCACATTGTTGATCACGCCCGAGGGCGTTGCGCTCAGTTATCGCAAGACTCACTTGTGGGTTGGCGAGCCTGGCCTGGTGTTGCCCGGCGACCGTTTTACCACTGTGCAATGGCGCGGAGTGCGCATCGGTCTGTTGATCTGCTACGACATCGAGTTCCCTGAAAGCGCCTGCGCACTGGCGGCGCTCGGCGCGCAGTTGATCCTGATCACCGACGGCAACATGGAACCCTACGGCCATCTGCACCACACCGCCGTCGCCGCCCGTGCCCAGGAAAACCAGGTGTTTGCAGCCATGGTCAATCGCGTGGGCGAAGGCGTTGGCGAAGTGTTCGCGGGCGGTAGCACCGTCGTCGACCCGTTCGGCAGACGCCTGTTTGAAGCCGGCGCGCAAGAATGCCGGCACGTGCTGGACCTGGACCTCACGCAGATCGCACCGTCCCGCGCGCTCTATGACTACCGCGCAGAAAAGCGCCTGAAGCTGGCCGCTGCGGTCACTGAACACCCGGACGGTCGCCGCGAACTGTTGATCCCCTGAGCGCTGAAACCGGTCTCGCTTTCCAATAAAAACAATAGTGCGGCGTACTGCCAACCGATGGCCGATTCGCCAGGAGCTACCCATGAAACTCAAGCGTTTGCTGCACCTTGGCTTGTTCACTGTTTGCGGGTTGGGCGCAGCAGTCAGTTGGGCCGAAGGCCCTACGGTCAACTTCTACAACTGGTACGACTTCATCGCCCCCGAAGCTCCCAAAGACTACGAGAAGGAGACCAACACACCGGTGCTGCTCGACACTTTCGACAGCGCGGAAGTCATGCAAAGCAAATTGATGGTCGGCCGCAGCGGCTACGATGTGGTCGTGGTTACCAACAGCGCGCTGCCCAACCTGATCAAGGCTGGCGTGCTCGAAGAACTCGATAACAGCCAGTTGAGCAACCGCTCCAATCTTGACCCCGACATTCTCGCCAAAGTGGCGCAGAACGACCCCGGCAATCGCTACTCGATCCCTTACCTGTGGGGCACCACGGGGATCGGTTACGACGTCGATCAGGTGAAAAAAATCTTTGGCGACGAGACCCCGGTGGATTCGTGGGACTTGATCTTCAAGGAAGAAAACATCAAGAAGCTCAGCCAGTGCGGCGTCGCCATGCTCGATTCGCCCGGCGAAATCATCCCGATCGCCTTGCATTATCTTGGCTTGCCACCCGACAGCAGCAATCCGGATGACTACGCCAAAGCCGAAGCGCTGCTGCTGAAAATCCGCCCGTACATCACCTATTTCGACTCGTCGCGGTTCATCACCGATCTGGCCAACGGCAATATCTGCGCGGTGGTGGCCTGGTCCGGTGGCGTGTTCGACGCCAAGACCAACGCCGAGCGCGCCAAAAACGGTCGGCACCTGGCCTATCGCATCCCGCGCGAAGGCTCCTCGGTGTGGATGGAAACCCTGGTGCTGCTCAAGGACGCGCCGCACCCGCAGCAGGGCCTGAACTTCATCAACTACATGATGCGGCCCGAGGTCATCGCCAAAAGCTCGAACTACTTGGGCTATCCCAACGGCAACAAAAGCTCGCTGGCCTACGTCGATGAGGGTTTGAGAAATAATCCGGACGTCTATCCACCGGCCGCGACCCTGGCGACGCTGTTTCCTGCGCAGCCGTTGCCGCTGAAGATCGAGCGCATTCGCACGCGGGTCTGGAGCAAAGTCAAAAGCGGCACGTAAGCCACCGTGAACAAGCTGCTTGCCTCAGGGCAAGCAGCGCGCGGAGATCCATTGACGACTGTAGGCCAACACGCTCTGCGCAATGGCCGTCGGGAAGTGGATAAAACCGTGGGGGCAGGACGGCAGCAGGTGCATCTCGACGGGTGCCGAGACTGCCCAGCGTTTGGCGATGTCGAGGGTATCGTCCCTCAGCGGGTCGAGCTCACCGGCAAATAGCAATGCCGGCGGGAAACCGCTGAAGTCGCCATACAGCGGGGACAATGGTGGCTGACGACGCTCTTCGTCACTCAGCCCCGGCGTCAGCAGGCGCAACGCTGCGACCATGCCTGGGCCATCGAGTAGCAAAGTATCAGCGGGCGCCGAGCGCACGCTCGGCGTTCCAGTCAGGTCGTAGACGCCGTAATAGAGCAGCGCGCCGCTGATGCGTTGCAGGAGATCGGGCGATGTTTGCAGCGCCAATAACGTCGCTGCCGCCAGATGCGCCCCGGCCGATTCACCGACCACCACCACGGGCAGATCCGCGAACGCTGGATCGCTCAGCAACCAGCGCGTGGCGTGCAGGCAATCTTCTAACAGGCCTTCAATCGGTGTCGACACCGCGAGCCGGTAATCGACGGACACCACCACGACCTCGCAGGTATCGGCGATGGCAATGTTGAAGTTGTCGTTCATCTGCGCGTTGCCGATCACCCATCCGCCGCCATGAAAATCCAGCACAACGCCTTTGGCTTTGCCCTTGGGCCGGATGATCCGCACAGCGACCGGAACGGCGCCGCCCTCAATCATCTTCCGTTCAGCGCTCAGGCCATGCTTGTGCAGCAGGCTGGGGCTGACGAACTGACTGGCCCGCAACAACGCCTGGATCAACCGTGGCGTGATGCGATTACGGATGCGAAAACGCGGCAACCAGGCAAGCTTCTTGTTGAACTCGCGCACCTGCGCCAACTCGCGCTCGCCCTGTGGCCAAGGTGCCGGATTACTCCCTGTAAAGTCGGTCATCAGCGGTTCTTGAGAAGAATGGAAAAATTCAACGCGGCGGCGACACACAGCCACGCCAGATAGGGAAACAGGATCAAGCCAGTAATCACGTCAAGTTGCAACGCCATGACCACCATGGCCGCCACCACCAGCCACAGCAACGCCAGAATGATCATCGCTGCCAGCACTTGATGGGCGCCAAAAAACACCGGCGTCCACAAGGTGTTCAGCGCAATCTGCGCGGCCCATAACGCCAACACCATCTGGCTTCCCGGGATCAGGGTCAAGCGATAGCCGGCCCACGCCAGCAGCAGGTAAATCACCGTCCAGGCCACCGGAAATGCCCAATTCGGCGGAGTGAATCCAGGTTTGACGAGGGACTCGTACCAGGCGCCCGGCTTGAACATGACGCCTGTGGTCGCCGCAGCGGCGCAAGCCAGAAGGAAAATGAAAAAGGTCATCGCCAGTCCTTAGCTGAGGTCAGCTGTTGGGGAAGCCAAGCCATGTCGGCCGTTAAACAGATGACGCCCCGTGGCGCAAAAAGTTTGCCTTGAGCGATGACTGTTTTGCACACAGCGTTGCAGTTGAACTAAAAACTGACTGGCTCGTCAGGATAATAACGCCATCACACACGGGTGACCCCATGCACAACTTTCTGCTCGAATACCTGTTCAACGGCGAACCGCGCCGCCACGTGCTCAAAGTCAAAGAGGCGCAACTCGCCGAACATGAGGCCGCAATGCACCTGCTGGAACTGCACGTCGGCGACGCCGAAAACGGCCTGATCATGCCCCCGGCAGACGCCACGCCGGAGCAGATTCTGCAACAGGCGGAGATCGTCGGAATCACGCAGATTCGCGTGGTCAAGCAAACGGCGTGAGGGCTGGCCGCAAGCCGTCGTTGGCTTGCGGCGCCAGGCACGAGGCGATGGTTTGTATGCGCATGAGTTGACGCTCAAGAACATCGCTCTCTACAAAAAGCTCGGGTATCAGGAAACCCATCGCGCCCCGGAGGATGGTCTTGCCCGGGTGTTCATGCGCAAGGTTCTGCCCTGTATGCCGTAAATGCTCGTGATCTGTGTCTATCGGTGCTTTTTCCAGGTTGCTACGGTCGCATTCCCTGAATTTCGATGAGGCAACCATGGATCTCACCGCCATCCCTTTTGGTACCACCGATTGGTCAACCATCGAGCCAGTGGCGCATGCCGGCGAGATCGGCACGGCCTATTGGCGCACCTGCCAGTTCGGCTCGACGCGTGTGCGGATGGTCGAATACAGCCCCGGCTACCTGGCCGATCACTGGTGTTGGCGAGGGCACATTTTGTTGTGCCTTGAAGGGCAGTTGCTGACAGAACTGGAAGACGGCCGACAGTTCACCCTGACGGCGGGCATGAGTTACCAAGTGGGCAATGATGCCGAAGGTCATCGTTCGTCCACCGCCACCGGCGCAAAATTATTCATCGTGGATTAACCAAATCCCGACCTGTAGGAGCTGCGGGACGCTGCGATCTTTTGATCTTGATGTGAAAAATCAAAAGATCGCAGCGTGCCGCAGCTCCTACAGGGTTTTGGGTTCGGCACGCGCCCTTTCTGTTCAGGATCAACGTGCCCCGGTATCGCCGCGAGGGCGTTTATTCAATGACGGGATACCACGTTGCATAGTTGTCATTGAACGCGTTCAGCAACGGAAATTCTTCGTTGCGATCACCCTCTACGACGGCGTTTTTGCGCTCGAACGCTTCGCCCATGTGCTTTTGGCAGAGGTCTTTAGGCACATAACACAGGCCATGCCAGCGATGGCGCCAGGCAAGCAATTGCCGATCATTTTCAACGATGTACACCGTTTTGCTCAGCGACTTGCGCAGGCGAGGGGCCGAATCGCCTTTGAGCGACCTTGGCACACGAACTTCCTGCCCGAACACGTCCCACCCGGCCCACTGGCTGTAAAAGCGCAAGCGAGTGTCGTTGTTGACCGAGAGAAATTCGTAGTAGGCAATGCCCGGCTTGGGCTGGGCGATTTCGCAGTAGTGGCGCATCAGCGTCGTGGAAATATTGGCGATCATGTCTTCAGAAAGATGATTAACCACCTTCTGAAAATGATGGAGATTGTTAAAGCCGAATTCTTTGCTGAGATGGGTCAGTCGCTGGCAATACGTGTACTCGCCGATAACAGACACTTTGGCAAGCAACTTCAAATCATCCAGGCACTGCGCAGCATTCGAAGGGTTCATAGCATCACTCCTTTAGCCAAATCGAAGACGTGCCTCGACCAGCATGCTGCTTGCAGTGGCTAAACAAGTGGTAAGTTCACTTGGATTTTTCGTATTTCCCATCGCAGCAGGGAGGCTACTTGTGCCTTCGCCAGATGAAATCATAAAGCGCCCACGCAAGTAAACCGTCAGGCGGGCTGCAATGGCCAAGGCGGCCAGTCGCGGTATAAAAAAACCGCGCCTACCCAGTAGACGCGGTTTTTCGCTTAAGCCCTTCAGGCGCTCACAGCGCCCACATTCGCACCAGCGCAAAGTCCAGATCTACGTTGATGCTCTGGCGGCCAGCGACCCATTCATCGTTACGAAGGCGTTGGCCGGTACTCGTCTCGGTAGCACCTTTGGCGATCACCAGAATAAACAGCCGGGTAGGGCACTCAAACGCATTCAGCCGTTCGACATCGGCCCGCACGGACCAATCGCCGTCCAGGCACTTGGCGTAGGAAACATCGCCCAGACATTTGACTTCAGCGACCATCGTTGGCTTACCGTCTTCACCCAGCGCATACAGATCCGCTTTGCGTCGATCGCCGATTGGCAGGTCCGTCCAGATGTCCAGTTCATCGTTGAACCAGGCATGAAGGCTGATCTGGGCTTGAATCCAGTGTTCACGGCAACTGCTGAGTTGCAGCACTTGCTCAAGACTCTTTTCCATATCGCGAAAGGCTCGTTCGAATAAGCCCAGCCATTGAGTCGTGTCCATCTCGCACTCCCTGTGTCATCAAATTTGAGGCGCGATTATGAACGAGAACAATCCCAAACACCTCACTGTGTAGGAGCAAGGCTTGCCCGCGATGACATTGAGTCAGCCAGCATCGCCATTGCCTGACTCATCGCCTTCGCGGGCAAGCCTTGCTCCTACAGATAGCCTGCGCCCCCAGCTCTTCGTAGGAGCCGGGCTTGCCCGCGAAGGCGTCCGATTGGCCAACCCGTCTATCCCGGACGCACCACGATCACCCTCCACGTGGACAGATCACGCACCCCACGGCCCAATCGCGCAGCCATTTCCTTTCAAAGCAAAACTGTCATATTCAGTATCACTTGCTTACCCATAGTGACCAGCCCAACGCTAATCCAATGAGGCTGCACTGTGTTTCAACGTCTTCTGTGTTCGCTGTCCGTACTGAGCCTGTCCGTCGCCGCCGCCCACGCTGCCGAGTCCGCGCCCCTGGACACGCCGCGCCTGAAAAGCATCGACAACTTCCGCGATATCGCCGGTATCACCACCGCGTACTCCACGGCCCACGACGGCACGATGCGCAGCGGCGTGTTCTATCGCTCCAATGCGATCACGCCATCGGCAGCGGATCTGGCCACGCTGAACAGCCTCGGCATCAAAGCGGTGTACGACCTGCGCACCCCGAGTGAAATCGCTGGCACACCGGACACCATGCTGACCGGCGCGACCTACCAGAACATCGACATCATCGGCGACACCACCTCCGGCTCAAACATCACCAACATCTCGTTCAAAAGCGCCGCCGACGCCATCGCCATGATGGAACAGACCAACCGCGCCTTCGTCAGCGACGCCGGCATGCGCAGCCAGTTCGGCAACCTGTTCAACGCACTCGCCAGCGTCGACGCCGCGCAACTGTTCCACTGCACCGCCGGCAAAGACCGCACCGGCTGGACCGCCGCCGTGTTGCAAAGTATCGCCGGTGTCGACAACGCGACGATCATGGCTAACTACCTCGCGACCAACGACTACACCGCTGCCCGAGTCGCCGCCACGTTGAAGGCGATGCCACCGAGCATGGCCGCCGTCTACGGCCCACTGCTCGGCGTCCAGGCCCGCTACCTGCAAGCCGGCCTCGACGAAGTCACCGCGCAATACGGCACGATGGACCATTACCTCAAACAAGGCCTCGGCCTGTCCCAGGAAACCATTTACGTGCTGCGCGGCAAACTCGTCGAATACAACAGCCTGCCGGGTCAGGCCGCGCTGATCGGCAACGCCGCCGCTGGCGCCGAATTGCTCCGCGAATTGCAGAACACCGAGCTGTCCGGCACCTACAGCGCCTACAACTATTACCTGCAATCGGCGATCGACGCCGGCACCCTCGGCGGAGTCGAATCCCAGGTCGGCGGCCAGGTACACGCCGACGCCGCCAGCTACCTGCTGCGCCAAAACGCGCTGATCGAACAAGCCGCCGCACCGTTCGCCAGCGGCAGCGACCTCAAAGTCGGCCAATACCGCTTGTGGACGACTGCGCTGGCCGGCTACCTCGGCACCGACGGCTCGTCCCACGCCGACAGCAGCAACGAGCACAGCCAAGGCCTGATGGTCGGCATCACCCAACGCTTCAGCGAACAACTCAGCGCACGCGGCGGTTTCGGCTACAGCAAAGGCACCGTCGGCGGCGCAGGTGGCGAAGCCGATACCGACTTCACCTTCCTCAACGTCGGCGCCCGCTACGGCTTCACCAGCCTGGAACAAGGTCTTTTCCTCGACGCCAACGCCAGCGCCGGCTACATCGACTACGACAGCAAACGCGACCTCGGCGGCGGCCTCGGCACCGCGAAGGGCAACACCCACGGCAACCTTACCGGCGCCACGTTAGCCCTCGGCTACCGCGCCCCGGTCAACGGCATGACCTTCGAGCCGAGCCTGGGCTTTCGAGTCAGCCACCTCGACCTCAACGGCTTTAAAGAGAAGGGCAGCGAACTGGCTCTCGACGTCGACGACAACACCGCCACCCGCCGCAGCGCCGTCGCCAACCTCAACGTCGCCTTCGCGCCCGTGGCGATGGGCAGTTGGCAATTGGTGCCGGGCGTGCAAGTGGGCTACGAACGCACACTGGGCGACAACCAAGTCGACAGCCAAAGCCACTTGCTGGGGCTCGACATCGAACAACGCGCCGCGTTTGATAATCGCGACCAATTCAGCGGCGGGGTAAACGTCATGGCCAGCCTTGGCGCCCTGAGCCTGGGCGCAGAAGTGGGCGCCAATGGCGGCGGCGACAGCCACGGCTTCAGCGGCGGGCTGAAGGCCAGCTACGCGTTCTAAAAGAAGGGATAACACGACCCAAATCCAAAAAACACCACAAATCCCTGTGGCGAGGGGATTCATCCCCGTTGGGCTGCGCAGCGGCCCCAAAAAATCAGGCCTGCTACGCAGCCCAACGGGGATAAATCCCCTCGCCACAATGGTGTTCCAAGCTACTAATTGATCCTCTCAAAACCATCAGCCTGACTCTGCAGCCTTGCGGTTCAACCAACAATCTGGAGAATGACCCTAACCCCTGTGCCCCAAAAAATCAGGCCTGCTGCGCAGTCCAACGGGGATGAATCCCCTCGCCACAATGGTGTTCCAAGCTACTAATTGATCCCCCCAAAACCATCAGCCTGAACCTGCAGCCTTGAGGTTCAACTAACAATCTGGAGAATGACCCTAACCCCTGTGGCGAGGGGATTTATCCCCGTTGGGCTGCGCAGCGGCCCCAAAAAATCAGGCCTGCTACGCAGTCCAACGGGGATAAATCCCCTCGCCACAATGGTGTTCCAAGCTACTAATTGATCCCCCCAAAACCATCAGCCTGAACCTGCAGCCTTGAGGTTCAACCAACAATCTGGAGAATGACCCTAACCCCTGTGGCGAGGGGATTCATCCCCGTTGGACCGCGCAGCGGCCCCAAAAAATCAGGCCTGCTACGCAGTCCAACGGGGATAAATCCCCTCGCCACAATGGTGTTCCAAGCCACTAATTGATCCCCCCAAAACCATCAGCCTGACTCTGCAGCCTTGCGGTTCAACCAACAATCTGGAAAATTACCCTAACCCCTGTGGCGAGGGGATTCATCCCCGTTGGGCTGCGCAGCGGCCCCAAAAAATCAGGCCTGCTACGCAGTCCAACGAGAATGAATCCCTCGCCACAAGTTACCTTGTCAAACTGTTACCCCTAACCCCGAGCCCGAAGCTCCGCCGGACTCACCCCATACGCCCCCTGAAAATACTGACAAAACCGCCCCACATTACTAAACCCAAACCGCAACGCCACCTCCGTCACCGACCCCGAATCCCGGTGCTTCAACACCTCATAAGCCCGCTCCAGCCGCACCTGCCGCTGATACCCCACAATCGACATCCCGACAAACCGCCGAAACCCCTCCTGCAACGCCCGCTGACTCACATTGCTCAAGCGCGCCAGATCCACACCGCTCACCAATTGCTCCGGATGCGCCTGAATAAACTCCACCGCCAACTTCACATGTCGCGGCGCAACCATCGCCGTAGGCCGCCGCAGCGCCTCGGAAAAGTTATGCGGCCACGCCTCCAGCACCGCATCAATCAACATCTCCCGCAACCGCGACGGCATCAACGTCCCGCTGTTGATCAACAAATCAAACGCCGTCCCCGTTGCCAGATCAATCAACGCCTTGATCCCCTGAAACGCCGCCGAATCCAGATTCACACTCGGCTCAAACACAATCCTTTCCAGAATCGGTTTACCCAACAACGCCGCCAACCGCTCAGTGAGCTGATGCCGATTGATCGACATCCCGTGATGCGCGTGGCCATCAAAAAAGCGCATCGAGCGGATGTCAGCCTTATCGATCGCCAAACCAACCTGGCGAACGCCGATGGACTCGGTCGCGTGGTTGAACACAATCTTGCCGGCCGTGGGGATGACGAACGTGATCTCATCCTGTGGGTCGGGGAAGGCAACGGTAAAATCCCCGCGATAATGCATCCGCCGAAAACTCACCCCCTCATGCCGCCCATAAACCCCACCAATGATGATGTTCGCCGGCAGCGGCGGATTGTCCGCATAGCGATTACCAAACAACTTCGAAAAAAGTGCACCGAAGTCGTCCGAACGGAGGTTGTCGGAGCGCAGGATGATTTGCTGGCGAACGGGAGACGGAAACACCTTGGCGGCAACTTCGGTTGGGGGCTCTAGGACAGGGGTGTGGGGCAGGGCGCCGAGAAGACTAGCAGAGGAAATATGACGCGTTTGTGACAGCCTGAAACATGCCGTAACACCGCCGCGCCACGTCTAAGCAAAGGACACTCGGCAGGCCATTGCCGACATGGCAACCTGCTCGCCACTGTACTCAGCGAGCAAACACAGGCCCCGCGCCAAGCCCCAGGCCTTGTTTGACCCGCCCTGAAAGCCTAAAAAACATTGGAGCGGCAATGCAAGCCAACACGCAAACACTCCCCATCACCCTGACCCCGGAACTCGACTTCGACCAAACCGCCGCCAGCGCTTTCGGCGAATCGCTGACCGGCGAATACACCCAAGCCACGCCATTCCCGCACATCGTCATCGACAACTTCCTGCACGCCGACGTCATCGCCAGCATCCGCGAACACTTCCCGGTCGAACCGACCAACAACGAACAAATCTACGAGCGCGGCTACAAAGGCCAACTCAAACGCCAGATCAGCCCCAACGCCTGCAGCCCGTACCTGAAGAACGTGTTCAACACCTTCAACTCCGCACCCATGCTGGAGTTCCTCGAAAAACTCACCGGCATTCAAGGGCTGATTCCTGACCCTTATTTCGCAGGCGGCGGATTACACGAAACCAAAACCGGCGGCTTCCTGGGCGTGCACTCGGATTTCCGCCTGAACAAAAAGCTCAATGTTGAAAGGCGCTTGAACGTGATTGTTTACCTGACCGAGGATTGGCAGGAGGCGTACGGCGGCAACCTGGAGCTTTGGGATGTAGGGATGAAGAAATGCCTGAAGAAGGTGCTGCCGGTTTATAACCGCTGTGTGATTTTTAATACGGACAAGGACAGCAACCACGGGCATCCGGAGCCGTTGACTACGCCGGAAGGCATTACGCGGCGGTCGATTGCGCTTTATTACTACACGGCGAGTGGGGTGGGTGGGGAGCCGGGGCAGAGGAATAAAACGCACTATAAGCCGCGGCCGAAGGATCGGTGGAGTTTGAGGTATTACGTGAGTAAGTTGTTTAAGAAGAAGGGGTGAGGTTTGCACTCGTGAATTCAGATATTTTTTGAGCGCTGGATGATTATCGGCTTGATTGAGTTAGGTCTGCTGCTTTCGGTCAGAATTCGCCATGCTTGAAGGGCGGCTTTCGGCCAGAAGCCGCCACTGAACAGCCTGTCAGCGAGTCCATAGCCCGCTATCCGTTGACTGCTAACGCGGCAATCTGGCCAGGTTCGTATCACGTTTTTCTCTGCTCAGATCCGCATTTGTCATGATAGGATCCAAGAAAAGTTACGTCTTAGCGTGTAGCAAGAAATGTTAAGAAATAACGATGTCCTTAATAAGGGTTATAGGAGTCAGCGGAAGTACAATGAACATTACGAAAAAAACAACCTTGCCCTTTATTGGAATCAGCGCGGCTGTCGTTGGGGTATTACAGACACTTTTGTACGAACCCTTGATTGCAATTGCGCAAGCACAGTTTGGCGGCGTTCCTCTTCGACTGATTATGGAGATACTTTTAACCATTACAGCTCACTCAACTATTATTTCAATAATTCCGCTATTGCTGGCCGCCTTTAACAAGGTCGCCATAAGCTACATAGTCCTTTTTTTGTTTATATCTATATATGTACAAATCACAGTAGGTATAAACTCCATCGGCCCGACGCTAGCTGCTATAGCGTGTGTGATTTTAATTTTTTATGCATCTATAAAGGCAAGTGAGCTTATTCGGCAGTTTCGTGCGAAGTGAAATGCTATAAAACGTAGTCCAAGTGATTCGTCTCGCTCTCCGGGAGCTTCTGCTGCTCCGCAAACTAAGCTTCAGTGTGTGGCTGCTTTTGGGTCGAATGGCGCGCTGCTAACGGCCTATCGGGATTCAAAGAGGACTGATTCAAGTTCCTGGCCCAACGTTTGCCGCAAGCTACCAGTCCTCCGGTAGCAATTTGCGTTTATTCCGGGATCGTAAAAGGGGATGCGCTTATTGTCTGAAATAAATCCATCCCCTTTTCCCGTCAGTAGGCAAAAACCATTTAGGAAGCAGGCGTTTCCCCCGCGTAAACATAACCTCGCAAGCTTGTTTAAATTACACAATCCGTTACGCCACAAAGGCTACAACGCCTTGCGCCGTTGCCTACGCGTACGCCAGAATCCGCCGGCATACACGACTATCGATCGGGCTATATCGTTTCCCTGTCACTGCAAAACAGTGATCGGGTTTGGTAGCCCGGTGTTAGTTGTACAGCCCACTGTCGTCGAGATTTCTCGCTCGATTATGGTGGCCATGTATAGGGCGTCCTAGGGCGCGCCGGATCCTAACACCCGGTCTACCAACCTCTGCATGGCCGCCACCCTTCGTTTGGTAGCGAAAGGGTGAAGCCTCCATTAAATGTGTTAGGAGCTTCATCTATGTTCAAAGTTACCCCAAACCCACCGGACGCCGATCCGATCCCGTACGACCCAACGCTCGAACCTCAAAAGATAAGAGAAGCGACCGACCGCGCCATCAATTTCTATCTCAACCCCGGCTCACTGAAGCTCTCAATCCCATCCCGCAAAACCAGCAAGATCTTCCTCATCGATCCCGCCGTGGACGAAGAAACTCTCCTCCTCGAAGCCTGCGAGTCGTTGGCCGCCGCCAGTGACATGGCACGTGACATGAGCGATGTCGTCGACAACTCACAACGCCGAACCATGCTGATGCTGCATCAGGTGATCATGCTGAGTGAGTTGATGGTCAATCGAGTGCTGGATGGTCGCCGTTTGCCAAACTAGTCGGCAGGCTAGTGGATGAGGGGGCTTGCCCCTCAATACACAAATGCCATCGCCCTGAATTCCGTGTAGGAGCTGCCGGAGGCTCGGGCCGCGTTCGGACGATCTTTTGATCTGCTTTTTCAAAAGATCGTCCGAACTCGGTCCGAGCCTCCGGGAGCTCCTACATGGGTCGACAATTCCGCGGTGGTCATTTTCGCGAAGTGCCCGATGGGTACTTGTTTGGAGTTCCTGATGTCTGAAACCACAACCCCTTCGGCGGTTACAGATCCGATATCGCCGTACGAATCCTTCGGTTCAAGAAAGCTCCACGAAGCTGCCGAACGTGCCCTCGATCATTACCTTTTGCCGGCAGCCACGAGTATGGCCGCGCCCTACAGTCCCAGCAGCATGTTCATGGTCAACCCGCAAACCGATACTGAGTCATTGCTGGCGAACGCTTGCGAATCCCTGGCTTCGGCGACGGTGATGCTCGGTGACTTCGCCGGGATGCTGGAGGGGCCTAACCGTCACACCTTGCAAGGCATCGCTCAAGTCGTGATGTTGGGGGAATTGGCGGTCAATAAGGCGCTGGACAACGTCGAACTGAAGCAGTCGGTTACAGAGCCTGGTACCGGCCTGAAATAGGCTGAGCGACTAACAATTTGTGGCGAGGGAGCTGGCTCCCGCTTGGGTGCGAAGTGTCCTTTCACCACGCAACGAGGGACGGCGCCCGTGCGCAGTCCCTCAGCACAACCGCTTGCGCACTGCCTTCAGCACCGCTTCGATATGCCAGGTTTCGACGCCGATGACGACGGCTTCACCGGCATCTGGCAACAACTCGATTTGCGTGGTGATGCCTTGTTCGCCAAGCAGTCGCTGTGCGTTTTTCAGAAGCATGCGTGTACCCGTGAGCCATAACCGTTGTTGGCCCGTCAGCAACGCAAGGGTTTGCGGGTAGGTGCACTGCAGTTTTTGGCGCAGATTGATCAGCGCCGGTTTATCAGCCCGGTCCAGTGCCGGGGTCAGTACATATTGTTTGCCCGCCGCCGCCTCCAGGTCGTATTTGTCCTGCAGATACTCCTCGACAGTGATGCAACTGACGACCATCTCACGCTCGCCCGTGAAGACGTTGATCAAGTGCGCATTAACACCGACATAGCAGAACTCCGTCATGCCGTGGACGACGTAATCCTCGCTGTTGCAGCGAATGACCCAGTAATCCCCGTTGGCGGACAGCTCACAGTTCTGAATGACAAAGCGCTCGGGTTTGCCATCTCTCATGGCACCGTCAAACAGCGCGAGTACGATTGCGCACGCCTGGTCTGCGGTCAGTTTGGTGTTGCGCTCGCTCATGCTTTGCCAAAACCAAACAATGAACGCAGCCAGCCTGTCGACTTTCGCTCATAGAAGGGCGCGGTTTGTTTGAGGAAATAGTCGCTCAGGCCTGTTTCGCCTTCGCTGACGCGGTACAGATCAACGGGCTCGCCATCCGGCGCGGTGTCCCCTGCGACGTTTCCGGCTTCGCGCATGACCCGTTCAATGTCGCCGTCCGCTTCGATGCCGACGATCAGGTGAGGCTTTTGATCCGTCGAGGCGTCATGCATCAATGCCAGAAACGCACGTTTTACGTTGCTATGTTTGGCGAGCAGTTGCGTGAGCGAATTGATCATCTTCGTCGGATACTGCGACGGTTGGCCGAGCAGCACTTGGGTGTCTTTTTCGACGGTGCGCTGTGTTGGTATTTGGCCGATTTCATCGGAGAGCAGGTTGCGTACTTCTTCCGGGTAGAACTCTTTGCCATACGGCGACTTTGGATTGAGAAAAAGTTGCGCGCCCAAGGTGATTTCGAACAGGGCTCTGGCCGGGATTTCTATGTAGGACTGTTCGCTGTCGATGGACTTTTGCAGGGTTTGCAGTGAAGAGAAAAACGGGATGACCGCGGAGCCGTCGGGTTTTTGCCAATGCGCGATGCTGATATTGCTGCCCGCCTCAAGGTGGGCCGGGCCTTCGCCGGTGCCGGTGGTGCCGAGTACGTAGATCGTCGAGCCCAACAGGGCTTTGAGAAAATCGGGTCGGTGCGCAGGCTCATCCGCCGCCAGGCGCAGTGATTGTTCGAGGGCGTTTTCTTTCTGGGTATGGGTGATGTCCATCGTTCGTTCCATAAAAACAGACAGTGAGTGAATGGCAGAGCAGGTCAGTCGCTGCTGCACCCTAGCAGAATCCAGCGTTTGCCTTGCGCGTGTATGTCGTAGGCAAACTCCCAGAAAACCGGATAAGCCGGATGCCCCTCTACGTATCGGAAGGCACTGATGTGGTCAGCCTCATTGACGTGGGCGAGTTGCATTATTTCGCTGGCAAGTTGGTTGATTTCATCGCGCTTGACGTCAAGGTCTTCGGGGCCGCTGCCTTCATCGCCGGCATACAGCAGCATTTCGAGCACTTCCGTTTGCACTTCTGCAACTGACATGGCGGTGATGTTGGCAACCACGCTGCGCCGTGAGACGGCATGTTCGAGGGCATCGACTAATGGCTGACTCGCATCGAGCGGGCCATAAACGTTTACCCATACCTCGTAGTTGTAGCCGTAGAGGAGATGTTCCAGTCGCTGGAACGCTTCAGGCCGGTTGTCGTGACTGACTTTCATAATTCTTCCTTGCAGTGGCAGTACCGTGAGCAGTTTTTCACGCGCTTGTGAAAACAGGAAGAACGGCAGTCGAATGAAGCGCAAACGGGTTAAGCCTTTGGAGCCGGGATTGTTTTTGATTGGCGGCATGGTCAATTGGCAAACGAAATAAGCATGTCCAGGATGTTGATGAGCACGTAGAGCAGGGTAATGGTCGCAGAGGCTTTGGGCGAGCGGGTTGGCTTGAAACGGCGTGACATTGACGTTCTAAATCGCTTGATGAAAAAGGCGCCATCGACCAATACCGCTGTGGGCATGTCTTCTTCCTGATTACAAAACGCCCAAGGGTTTGGCGCGTCCTGGATGGTTAGGACGGCCTACTGCCTTGGGCGGGATGGGAGTAGATCAGGTGGGTCGATAGAGGCAGGCCATTCACTCACTGCAATCCACTGACAGCTCAATGGTCGCGGCGAAATCCCACGCCCGCATGACTTGGGTGATCGCCGCATCAACGCGCTCAAGCGGCGTATCGTCCCGGGCGAGGATAGAAATGCCTTGGAGGAAGCTGTCGAACGCCGTCGCAAGGGCGCGGGATTCAGGTTGGTCGGGTAACTGACCGGCAGCGATACCGCGCTCGACGCACACCAGCATCCCCGCGCGCGTGCGGGCGCGGGACTGGGTGAGGGCTTCGACGACGCCGGCGTTTTCCGGGCTGGGCGCGCTCATCACGCCGAGGGTGACCATGCAGCCCTTGGGGTGGCCGTCGTCACACTGCATGCGCGCCGATTGGCGCAGGGCAGTTTCGATGGCTTGGCGTGGCGGCAGGGTTGCGTCCCACAGGCATTCGGTGACTTGGGCGTAGGTGGCCAGGTAACGCTGCACGCACTCATCGAACAGGGCTTCTTTGGAACCGAACGCGGCGTAGAAGCTCGGCGCGGAAATGCCGCCGCCCAGTTCTGCCTTCAACAGGGCGAGGGAGGTCGAGTCGTAGCCGTGTTGCCAGAACAATTGCATGGCCTGGTCGACGGCGTCGTCGCGATCGAATGCGCGGGGGCGACCGGTTCTCGCCATATCAAACACTCCTCGGAAAGTGATTTGGATACTAGTCGATACATAAGTCGTTGACAACGACCGGCGACTGCCGCCAGTATTTTATATCGATCGGTATTTAAGTCTGAAATTCTCTTCTCAAGGAGTACCCCGTGACACCCTCACTCACTTTATCGGCAGCGCCGAAAAGCCTGCCCATCGGCGCGTTGCTCGCGCTGGCCATGACGGGCTTCATTTGCATCGTCACCGAAACCCTGCCTGCCGGCTTGTTGCCATTGATCAGTGAAGGTCTGGCGATTTCTCCGTCGATGGCCGGGCAGATGGTGACCGCGTACGCGCTGGGTTCAGTGGTGGCGGTTATCCCTCTGACTATCGCCACTCGCGGCTGGCGCCGGCGCAATGTGTTGTTGCTGACCATCGTCGGTTTCCTGCTGTTCAATTCCATTACGGCGTTGTCGTCGCACTACGGTGTGACGCTGGTGGCGCGCTTCTTCGCCGGTGTCTCGGCAGGGCTCGCGTGGAGCCTGTTGGCCGGCTATGCCCGCCGCATGGTCGAGCCCGATCAACAGGGCAAGGCGTTGGCGCTGGCCATGGTCGGTACGCCGATTGCGCTGTCGCTCGGTGTACCCCTCGGCACATGGCTGGGTGGCCTTGTGGGCTGGCGCACCGCGTTCGGGATCATGTCTGCACTGACCTTGATTCTGATTGTCTGGGTGCTGGTGAAAGTGCCTGACTACCCACCGCAACCCGCGCATCAGCGCCTGTCGCTGCGCAGCGTTCTGGCCATGCCGGGTGTGCGTCCGGTGCTGGCGGTGGTGATCAGCTGGATGCTGGCGCACAACATTCTCTATACCTACATCGCACCGTTTGTGGCGCCCGCGGGGTTGGCGGATCGCGTGGATCTGGTGCTGTTGGTGTTTGGTATCGCGGCGCTGGTGGGGATCTGGCTGACGGCCAAACTGGTGGAGCCGCTGTTGCGCAAAACCACGTTGGCGAGCCTGGCGACGTTTGCGCTGGTGTGTGTGGCGCTGGGTTTTCTTGGCCGTCTGCCGGAGGTGATCTACATCGGTGTGGCGGTGTGGGGATTGAGTTTTGGCGGCGCGGCGACGTTGCTGCAAACGGCGTTGGCGGATGCGGCAGGTGACGGCGCAGACGTGGCGTTGTCGTTGAATGTGGTGGCGTGGAACAGCGCGATCGCCGGCAGCGGCGTGGTCGGCGGCGTGTTGCTTGACCGTTGGGGTGTCGCCTCGTTTCCATGGGCCATGGTGGTGCTGGTCGCCGTAGGGTTTGCAATTGCCTGGCGCGCGCGCGGGCATGGCTTCAAGTCCGGGCCGCGCGGGTCCGGGCGACCTGCGGTGGCGGGGCACTGACGCAGGCGAAATGGTCGCTGCCGCGAAACGATGGGGTAGGATGCTCGCACACCGGAATAGGCCCTCTCGACCAAGGACGCGATATTTATGGAAACCCTCTTTTCTCAAGTTGGCGAGCGCTTGCACGACCGTCGATTCGCGGTAGCGGATAACACGCAGGGGCTGTCGGGTAGTGGGACGGTGTTTCACTACCGTATTGATGGCGTGGGGATTTCGAGCACTTATCAGGGTGGCCGGATTCGTCTGGGCCACCAAGTGGGACGTGTGACGGGGCCTGACACGATTGAGCTGCTGTTTCATTGCCTGACGACTGAGGATGAGATTTTGTCCGGCTGGTCGCGTGGCATTGTCGGTGTGGATGAGGCGGGGCGGACTACTTTGAGCTTTGTGTGGGGCTGGTTGTCGGGCGCGAGTGGGGGCGGGGAGTCGAGTTATGTTGAGGTTGTTGATTAGAGGCTTACCGGATTTCAGACAGCAAAACGCGCAATAGGAAGATAAGGCTGAAGCAGAAGCCTGCACGCCAGCCACTTCCTCAAGATTTGTAGGCAGAAGCGCGTTCAGTTGTAGCCTTGATGTGATGACGCTTCTTCAGATTCAGAATTTTCGCGAGCCCAACGATGTCGACGGACTACTTCATTGAAATCAGCCCCGAAGGGCCGCTACCGGCTTACTACCTCGTTGCCGAGCACCTATGGGGCCCGGGTTGCAATATCGATTCTGACGGTGACAGCAAAACCCCTGATGATCGCCACTGGACGGAGCTGACCCTGACACTCCGCACCAACCCCGGACTGCGTGTCGACGTCGATCGTGTTTCGATCAACCCGCTGGTATTGGTCGTCCGTTCAGAGAATGAAGCGGTGTGCGTGAGCACGGCCAGTTACATCATTTCTGTTGCCGGCGGCAGCATCGGGCCGACGGTTTGCAAGGAATAGAGGAGGGATATTTGATGAGCCAATTGTCAGCAATGATCGCGCAAGCGAGTACGGGGCTTTCCGTGCAGCAGCGTATTTCGGATGAGAAATGGGCGGCGATTGCGCACCAGTGTGGGGACGAAGAGGTGGCTGAAATACGCGATCGAATTGACGCGCTGCGGGCAGAGTTGGCGACGGTTGAGGATTGGGATGGCGATACTCAGGATGAAATTCATCTGGCGATTTCATACTTTTCCCGGATGTTGAGGATCGCTACTGGCGGCGTCTGACGTTTCGCACCACCAACATCCCAGGCTGCCCCCCCGTAGGAGCTGCGGCACGCTGCGATCTTTTGATTTGGATTGTAAAAACAAGATCAAAAGATCGCAGCGTGCCGCAGCTCCTACAGGGGGATGGTGGTTAAGGGGCGTTTTGCAGGAGGTGGCTGAGGGTTTGCAGTTCGCCTTTTTCTACGTCGGAGACGAGGACGTAGCGCATGTGGTTGGTTTGCCATGAGACGACGTTGAAGCCTCGGATTGACTGGGCTTGCTGCGGTTTGTCGGCGTCGGGGGTGGGCAGTATGAACACGTTGATGATGTGTTTGGCGTGGCCGTAGCTGAGGGCAGCGGCGGTTTGGTGCTGCAGGTAATCGAGACGTCCTCCGAGCAGCGGGAAGCCTTGCGCGGTGTAGTCGAACACCGGCGGCGAGAAATCGAGTTTGCCGGTGAACCATGGTTTGACGGTGTGGCGATCAGACGAGACGACGTCGTTGAGGTGTTCGCCCATCAGCGAGCGCACGTGGCTGGAAACAGCTTCGTCCATCAACGGTTGTTCGCTGCCCGGCGTGGCGATGTAAAGCATCACCGCTAGCGCTAACGCCGTCGCGGAGAACGCTGGGGCGAACCACTTGCGCCAGCGTTCCATAAAGCCAATCGCAGGTGTTTCAGGCGCAAAGAGATTGGCGGCCAACGATGCCGGCGCCGGGTAATACGCGGCATGGCGCTTCACGCTGACCTTCAGCGCTTTCAATTCTTCATATACCCGTGAGCATTCAATACACGCAACCAAATGCGCAGCCACATCCGCAGCCGACGCAGGCTCAAGCTCCTGGTCCGCATAGACCTGCAACCGTTCCCGGCACACCGGGCAATCAAGTTCATTCATGATCGTGCAACTTCAGTAATTCAACTTTGAGCATCGCGCGTGCCCGGGCCAGTCGCGACATGACGGTGCCGATGGGGATGTCGACCACCAGGGCGATGTCTTTGTAGGGCAGGTCTTCGAGTTCTTTGAGCACGATCACCTCGCGATACGCTGGCGGCAGAGCGCTCAGGGCTTGCTGGAGCAATGCAGCGTTTTCCGTGTGAATGGCGAGCAATTCCGGGGTCTGGCTGTGGCTGAGCGCGCCTTCGTGCTCGCCGATGTCGTCATCGATAGCCACCCAATGGCGCCCGGCCGAGGCTTTGAGCCAGGTGTAGCTTTCGTTGCGCACGATGGTCAGGAACCACGCTTTGGCGTTGCCATCGGCGAAACGCTGCAAAAACCGGAAGGCGCGCAGGGCGCTTTCCTGCACGACGTCGCGCGCGGCGCTGTCGTTGCCGGTGAGCCAGCGCGCGAGGTTGTAAGCGGCGTCCAGATGGGGCGCTATCAGTTCCTCAAATCGCTTCATGGTCGGTTCCGCACCGTCACACCTCTATAACCGTGCTGCGTGGGCGTTTATTCCCGCGAAAGTATTTATTTTTCGACGCGGAATAAACTCGCAGCCCGCAAGGTTTACCTCGTGTCAGCTACATCACTGTAGTCCGCCCGCGAGGACATACCGATGGACATGCACACAAAACCTCAACGTCGCACCGACGGTTTGCTCAACCCTGACCGGCGCACGCTGCTCAAGTGCTCGGCGTGGGCCGGAGCTGGAGTGATCTGGGCCCTGCACGGCGGCATTCCGAAAGCTTTTGCGCTGGACGAGGCGGGTAATGTCAGCGATCCCAAAGCGCTGGCCAGCACCTTTCACTTCGTGCAGATCAGCGACTCGCACATCGGCTTCAACAAGGAGGCCAATCCGGAACCGGTGAAGACGCTGCAAGTGGCGATCGACAAGGTCATCGCGCTGCCGAAACGACCGTCGCTGATCCTGCATACCGGCGACATCACCCACCTGTCGAAAGCCGAGGAGTTCGACACTGCGGCGCAGTTGCTCAAGGGCCTGCCGGCCACCGTGCATTACGTGCCGGGCGAGCACGACACCCTCGATGCGGGTGGCGGCGCGCTGTATCTGGAGCGCTACGGCAAGGGCACCAAAGGCAATGGCTGGTACAGCTTCGACGACCACGGCGTGCATTTCATTGCGTTGGTGAACGTCTTCAATTTTCAGGCCGGGCGTGAAGCCAATCTGGGCGCCGATCAACTCGCCTGGCTGGCCGATGACTTGCGCGCGGTGTCGAGCAGTACGCCCATCGTCGTGTTCACGCACATTCCGCTGTGGACGATTTATCAGCCGTGGGGCTGGGGCACCGAGGATGGCGATCAGGCGATCGCGATGCTGCGCAAGTACGGTTCGGTGACGGTGCTGAACGGGCACATTCATCAGGTAATTCAGAAAGTCGAAGGCAACATCACCTTCCACACCGCCCGTGGCACGGCCTACCCGCAACCAGCACCCGGCGCGGCGCCGTCACCAGGGCCGATGACCGTCGCGGCGGATCAGTTGCGCAATTATCTGGGGCTCACCGATGTGCGCGCGACACAGGGCGATCATCCGTTGGCGCTGATCGATTCGACATTGGTTTAAGGGGAGGGCGGTGGTATGAAAACGCGACTGTTAGCGCTGCTGTGCCTGATGTTGTCGACACCGGCATGGGCGCAGGACGTGAAGATCGACATCAAGGAATTCATGTTTGGCCCCAAGGATCTGACCGTGGCCGTGGGCACCAAGGTGACATGGGTGAATGACGACCAGATTCCGCACACCGTGGCGGAAACCCACAAGGTGTTTCGCTCGGGCGCGCTGGATACCGATGACAGTTTTGCCTGGGTGTTCGATACACCGGGGGAGTTTGAGTATTTCTGTGCGCTGCATCCGCAGATGATCGGCAAGATTGTGGTGACGCAGTAGCGTGCGCAAAGGGTGGTCAGATGAAGCGCATCTTTTTGCCACGCTTTCGCTGAGCTGCCTAATGGGATGGGTGTGGTTTTGCGTTGATTACTTTGCACTAAACACAAAGCTTTAAAAAAGCGCACGTGCAGTCTCAGGACTTGCGTGCGCTTTTTAATGGGCGCGGTTTAAGGGATTCCCTGATCGCTTAGTGGTTTGTAACATGGCAAACTTTTGCCCGTTGCGCGGTCGTGTGCTATTGGGCAAGTCGCGCAATACGGGATATTAGCCATGGAACTCCGGTGATCTTTACATCGGGTTCAACTCAACAAGGAAGTCGTCATGAAAGTCGCTTTGGGTCTTTTCACTCTCGCTGGGTGTCTGTTCAGTTTTTCCGCTGCGGCGGCGCCGAGTCACGGCGAAATGTTCCAGGCGTTGGCCGAGTGCAAAGGCAATGCGCAGCAGGTCGGCGAGTTCAATGCGCTGGTGGATGCCAAGCAGCTGACGTTGGCCAAAGATGCCGCGCACACCCCGTGGGGCGGCGGTGCCTGGCAGGTCACGCCCGCGCTGTCAGTCAACGGTGTGTCTTCGTCCACGGCGGTGATGATTGACCGCTTCGGCTTCTTCCTCCAGACCAAAAGCAGCAGCCCGGCGGCAGACGCAGAGAAGCTCGCCAGCACGCTGAAACTGAAAAAAGTTCTGGATAACGGCGGTTACTTCGACTATCAGCGCAGCCTCGACAATGGCGCAACGCTGCGTGTGCTTTCTACCGAAGACAAAGATGTCGATCTGTATGTAGGCTGCAGCTATCCGCAAACGGCATCCTGAGATCAGGTGTTAGTGGGGCGGATACCGTCTGTCATAACAGACGGAATCCGCCCGCGCGAGCTACTGGGTTTCAGCCCTGCGCTTCGTCCTTCAGATCATCCAGTGCATCGATGATCGCTTCGTCGCTGTCGGTCAACGCTTCTTGCATGTCTTTGGCAATGGTCGTCTGGATCGTCATGATCTTTTGCGCCAGATCGCGACCGCTCTTGGAGGTGATGATCATCGCCATGGCCTGATCAGGATGCTGATTGGCGCGAATCATCAGGTCGAGTTCATCGTTGTCGAAGTGGTCGGCGTAGATCTCGACGACCATGTCTTTCAAGTCATCAGCATCGAGGTTTTCGCGCACGACGTTGCGAATCTGCTCGTGTTCCAGCATTGGGTAGCGGGTCGCGTAGCCCCTGGCTGCGATCTCGACGATGTTGCCGTATTGCTTGGTCAAACCACTGGCCTCAACCAACTCTTGCGCTTTGTCCTTGCTGCCGCCGCAACCTGCCAGTGCCGCTGCCAACAATACAGCGAGCGTTAGCTTTTTCATGCTCATGAGCATTTGTCCTTGAATGATTTGGATGTGCAGAGGCTTAGCGGCGATTCAGAGCAAATGCGCACGCGATGATGACCAGCAAGATGCCGCCGATAAATGCGCCGAAGGCTGGAAACATCGCCGCTGGCCACATCAGGCCCCGGCCGAGGTTGTAGAAAAAGCCTGCGTGGGAGTAGTAGGCGCTGAACAGCCAGGAATAGAGCGCGTAGATCAGGCCGATGACGAGATAACCAGAGATTATCTTCCCTTTGAGCGACATGAAGTCTTCCTTGTGGGGGGTAAAGCGGGGGGATGGATTTTGAGTAACATACTATTTAGGTGATGGCACTTCAATGGCATTGCTTCGCCCATCCCCACACACTCACCCACATAAGCGCTTGATAAACGGCTTCTTCTGCCGTTCTCTTAACGGTTTACCAAACCGTCTTGCTGTCGCCACGACTGCTGCAGAAACTCGCTGATCAGCGATGTCGCCTGCTGCTGGATCACCTCCCGTGGACGCGCCGCGACGCCATCTGCGCAAATGATTCCGTCGCCGGGAACGTCTTCTTCGAGCAGGTCTACTGCTCCCGTTTTGCATCTCTGCAAAAAGCTGAAGTGGCTGGCGTCAGTGATCTCGACGTAACGGCTCGAGGCCGAGGGCAAGCGTTGGGCCAGGTTGGCGGACTCCAATTGCGCAGGCAGATCCATCGACGGTGCGCCGGCAGCGATTACCAGTACTGGCACCGGCAGTGTTGCCAGGCTCTCGTCGGTCATCCCGCGTGACAATCCCAAGTCCAATGACACCACAGCGGTGACGCGCTTATCGCGCAAGTCGCTGGCCAGATGCGCCTTCAATGCCGGTGTGCTCGCAGGGTTGATCTTTCGATAGTTGGTGCAACTGCTCAGTTGCGGGTGAGTTTCGCAGTCACGGTCAAAAAGATCCGGGTCGAAGCGCGCGCCGGCGATCTCCAGGGCAGTCCAGCCGCCGAGTGAGTGGCCCACCACGGCGATCTGGCGCTGCGCGACCGCACCAAATTTTGCAGGTTGCGAGGTGACGGCCTCAATGGCCCGGCCCACATCAACAGGGCGCTGCCATAGCTGCGCGGCTGCTTGCGGGCTGCGGTCATGGGTTGTGGTGCCTGGGTGGTTGACCGCGGCAACGATGTAACCCTTTTCGGCCAATGCATTTGCCAGCCAGATCTGATTACCCCAATTGCCTCGGTAACCGTGGGAGAGCACCACCAGGGGATGCTCACCCGCCACCGGCGGCGCGTCGCGCACGGCCGCTGCACCGACAAACACCACGTCATCGGCGATCATCTGAGCCGGGGTTTTGGCGGCCGTGGGGTACCAGACGATCAAGTCCAGCGGCCGCTGATTTTGCGTGTCCGCGAGTTTCAGGGATTGAATGCCGACCGCGTTGACGTCAGCAAGAGCGTGGCTCGCCAGGCAGGTTAACAGCAGGACACCGAGAGCAATTTTCAATGGGGTTATCTTCCTTGGTTGAGGTGGGATTTCAGCGCCTGGACCTTGCCGATGACTCGCATTCCATGATCCCTGAGTCTTCGGCATAGCTGAGATTGAAATCACATGAATGGCTGTGCAATCACGCTTAAGGATCTTCTGTCGCGAGTGACACCTGGAGGTAGAAGTACTTTATCTGCGGCCACGCCTCCCGCGTGTTGACGGACGTTTCCTCGGAACCCATGCCCAGCAGATACCAGTGTTGGGTTTTTTTATCCCGATAGGAATAGAACGTCGAATCCCAGCCGCAGCAGATGTACCGCAGCATTGGCAATCCGAAACGGCGGTTCAGGTAGCGCTCGGCCTCAAGGGCATCGGTGCCTTTGACGCGGTAGCGCGCGATGAAAGGTTTTCCCTGTGCGTCGATGTCTTGGGTGCACTCCACAAACTCGACGAATTGAGGTTTGTCGCTGAGTTTCGCGAGGAAGTCTGCGCATCGCGGTTCAGCCATGGCGCAGCCGGCAAACAGGCACGCACCGGTCAAGAGGAGTCTGCTAATCCGTCGGCTCATTCATTCTTCCGTGATGTTCTGCCCATGCGTCATTTTCGGCGCCGGTCAGCTTGTTTACACGCAACCTTGGAATTTGCCAATACGCCCTCATAACATCAGCTATACCCACGTCCCCGAGAGGAAGGACACACCATGACCACGCAAACCGAAACTGCCATTCTTGCTGGCGGCTGCTTCTGGGGCATGCAGGATCTGCTGCGGCGCTATCCCGGTGTGCTGCAGACGCGGGTCGGATACACCGGCGGCGATGTGCCGAACGCGACTTATCGCAACCACGGCAATCACGCCGAAGCCATAGAAATCGTCTTCGACCCGGCCGTGATCAGCTACCGACAGATTCTTGAGTTCTTCTTCCAGATCCACGACCCGAGCACACCCAACCGCCAAGGCAACGACCTCGGCCCGAGCTATCGTTCGGCGATTTACTACCTCAGCGAAGCGCAGCGCGATGTCGCCGAGGATACCGCTGCCGACGTCGACGCTTCCAAGTTGTGGCCGGGCCGTGTGGTCACCGAAATCGAGCCGGCGGGTCCGTTCTGGGAAGCGGAGCCGGAGCACCAGGATTACCTCGAGCGCATACCGAATGGCTACACCTGCCACTTCATCCGCCCGAACTGGAAGCTGCCCAAACGCGCCTAAAAATCAAATTGCCCCCTCGACGTCCATGTGAGACGTTGAGGGCGCTGTTTATTTTTCAGGGACGATCATGACCATTCGACTCACGCAAACCCAGGATTGGACGCTGCTCAAACACGTCCGGCTGGCCGCGCTGCGGGACGCGCCCACGGCCTTCGGTGTGAGCTATCAAACCGCCGCCGGCTACACGGATCAACAGTGGCAAGCCCGCGCTTCGTCAGCCACCAGCGCGTTCTGGCTGGCGATTGAGCAAGACCGCCCTGTGGGCATGATCGGCGCGGCGATCAATAGCGCCAACCGCTTCAACTTGATCGGAATGTGGATTGAGCCCGCTGCACGCGGTTCTGGCGTGGCTACGCAACTGGTCGAAGCGGTGAAGTCTCGTGCGTTGGAAAAGGGCTTCGATCGGGTTTATCTCGACGTCTCACCGGACAATGCCAGGGCCGCGAATTTCTATCTGAAGCAAGGTTTTGCTTTTGTCGATGAGTGGGAGCCGTTGGAGAGTCATCCGCATATTACGGTTCAGACCATGTTGTGGATTGGCGGCTGATCATAGGAAGGCGTTCAGGGCATCATTCGCTGAACCACCGATGATTGAGCTCAATACAGACCATTCAAACCCCACCCCGCAAAGCCTGTTCCGACCACAACCAACCACACTGGCAGCTTTGCGAACATCAACGCGATCAGGGCAACCAGCGCCAGACAAAAATCTTGTGGTTTGATAATGGCGCTCGTCCAGACAGGTTGGTAAAGCGCGGCCAACAGCAGGCCAACCACCGCGGCGTTCACCCCAGCCAGAGCGGCTTGCGCAAGCAGGCTGCGTCGTAACCGCTCCCAGAAAGGCAAGGCACCGATGATCAACAGAAACGAGGGGGCAAAAATCGCCATCAAGCAGATCGCGCCACCTGCCCAGCCTGAAGGCGCGACGTTCATCGAAGCACCGAGAAACGCGGCGAACGTAAACAAAGGGCCGGGCATCGCCTGCGTGGCGCCATAGCCGGCCAGAAACGCTTCATTGCTGACCCAGCCAGTGGGAACAACTTCCGCTTGCAGCAGAGGCAGAACGACGTGGCCACCTCCGAATACCAAAGCGCCGGCGCGGTAAAACGCATCCACCAATGCCACGCGTTGATCGGGATGTAGTTCGGCCAGCAACGGCAGGCCCACTAGCAATATCAGGAACAGTGATAAACAGATCGCACCGGTTCGCCGGCTGATGGTGATCGGCAGAGCGTCGTGCTCGGCACGCTCCACCGGTTTGAACAGCAGCAGGCCCGCGATACCTGCGGCGAAAATCACAGCCACCTGTGCCCATGCCGACGGCGCAAGCAATGCAACACACGCGGCAATCGCCATCAGGGCAATGCGCGGCACGTCCGTGCACAGATTGCGCGCCATGCCCCACACGGCTTGAGCAACCACCGCAACGGCGACCACTTTGAGCCCATGCAGGGCACCAGGCGAAAGAGCGGTGCCGTAGTGGGCGATGCCCAACGCAAACACAATCAACGCAGTCGCCGAGGGCAGTGTAAACCCCACCCACGCCGCCAACGCACCACGGTATCCGGCCCGCAACATGCCCAAGGCGATGCCGACCTGGCTGCTCGCCGGGCCGGGCAGGAATTGGCAGAGCGCTACCAGATCCGCATAACTGCGTTCACTTAACCAATGGCGCCTGAGAACGAATTCATTATGGAAGTACCCCAGGTGCGCCACCGGACCACCGAAGGAGGTCAGTCCGAGGCGCAGAAAGATCAGAAACACCGACCAGGCACTGCTTTGCTCAACGGTCTGAGGTTCGGTCATGTATCGGCGTTCCTGCTTTTATAAAGTAGTGACAATAGTGTATTTCGGTTTCTGAAGTGCTCACGGCAAGGCCGTTTTACTTCAAACGCTCGCTCTGCGTAAGGCCTGCATCAATCTTCCAACGACATACGTTTCGACCGCACCTTCACTGGCGCCCGCATCAAAACTTGCGCAACAAACCGATGCGTCGCCGTCGCTGATGCGGTAAACGGCAATCACACTGCCAGGCCCGCAACCTGTGTGCCCGCTGAGGGTGTAACCACCTTCGATCAATCCCTGCATCAAACCCAGCCCATACCTCGGCGTAACCCATGGACGTCCCGGAATCGGTCCGCCCAATGTTTTTGCTGTCTGCATTTCTTCGAGTAAATCCGGCGGGAGGAGGTGGCCGGCAAGTAGTCGATCAAGTAATAAAGCAGCCTGCGAAAGCGGGCCAATCAATAGACCGTGGTAGACCCAGCCAGGGTCGTAATTCGAGCTGCTTCCTGAATGGGTCTCTTGCAAATCTTTTCGCGTTTTAGCGAAGCGAACGTTCGACAGGCCTAAAGCGTTGAATACACGTTGACTCACGGCGTCTTCAAGCGACAGATCCGTCACTCGTTCAATCAGTCTGCCGATGAGCAGGTAGCCGACATTCGAGTAACGCCATCCGCTTCCGGGACTGTATCGAAGCCGCTCGCCGTCAAGGCGTTGCATCATTTCGTCGGCGGGCCAGGCTGCCTGATTGTCAGCGACGGCGGCGTGATAGTCGGCCAGTTCGCTGTAGTCGGCGAGACCTGCTTCATGGCGCAATAGTTGGCGTAACGTGAAAGGTTGATCAGGGATCGGGTCGTCCAATCTGATCAGGCCGTCACGCACCAACGTCAGGGCAGTCGCCGCCAGAACCGTTTTCGTAAAACTCCACCACGGCACCATCAGGTCTGAGCGGTCAGATGCTGGAGACTGGCCATTCAACACAAGTGAACTCAGCATGGCTTCCCTAAGATGGCGAGCGGGTTGGTAGATCAACAAGATATCTTATTTGGCCTCGTTCTAAGACTGTTGGGTTGGATGTGCGCTTTGAGCGGCTGCTTTCGGCCAAAAGCGGACGCTCGAGGGTGCGAAATTACAAACTGAACTTCAGTTCTTCGCCTTAAATAAAAATTTTAGTTGCTCCAGTTTGAGAGTTGGGCAGGGTTGGCGATTTTTTTATGGATCTTCCGTGGAATGTGCGGAGCCTCCTCTGCCAATGCATCAAGACGAGAACGGACGTTGTGTATTAGCTCCTGAGTTATCGGCGTCGCTAATCCGATTTGTTCAAACTCTCTTCCAATGGAGTTATATTTAGACCCCGCACTTCTGTGCTTTTCTGCTTTTTCCTGATAAGCCATCGAGGCGGAAAATGTTGCTAGGACTGCTGCTAAAATACTAAAAAAGCCAAGCATTATCTGCAACCACAATGTGGGTTGGTTCTGCAGCGTCGCGAATACAGTGGTACCGGTTATAGCAGATAGCACTGCTGCCGAGCCAGATAATCGCGCGTGCATTTTAGTGTAGTATTCAGCAGATTTGTAATGCCCAACGGCTACAGTACTACACCGGGTATACCATTTCCTCAGCAGCTGTTCGGTATCAACTGGTAGCTCAAGATCCACTGACATATAACCCCCTATAAAATTACCTATGAACAGCAAAGCCGGCCTAATCGTATTACACAACTAAACTTAAGATCTGAAGCCTCTCGCACCATTCCAACTTGTAGTACTCGAGTGGCTGCCATCGCTTAACTAGCGTAAACATTACTGACTCCTAGTTACAGGGGGGCGGATAATGAGTTTTCCACTCAGGGTATAGGCTCATAAGAAAAATTTCCGTTTTCGATAGCCATTCCTTCTCCTCTCCTCCACCTATCCAAGCGATCTGCATACTGCGCACTACCGGGCTTCAATATTGACCCCATCAGATATAAATCAAGATCTACAATTTTTACAGCTCTCGAACTTGGACAGATCTCTGCCTGTTGATAGAGAAAATCAAAAACATAGGTTTTTCTGCCCTGAATACTTTTGTATTTATCTAGCATTTTATGACTAATAATATTTCGTATTGCTTCTTTGTCATGTGATGACATTCGCGCACCGAATATTATTCCAGAAACCTGACTGAAATCATAATAAAACAAACGTTGCAAACTGTTATAGGCCGAGCAGCCGGAAATCCACTTAGTAGGCTGACGCAACATTAGCCTGCATTCTTGCTCGTACTGCCAGCACTTGTTTTTGGTAAGTAATTGCTCTCTAATTTTTTTATGATACTCCAGTCTTGATGATTCTGATTCGAAGCTATAGCCTGTGTAGATTACTGGCAGCAATGAAAATGCATCTATCGGATGAAGCTGGTCTTTATAATTGATATCTTCGATTTCGAAAGCAGCGCTAACAGATGAGAGGTGGTTTGCTGTAACAGCTAATGAGTCTTTTTTCCTAATTGGACACTGATTTAGGCAGCCATTTATCGGTCTATAAGTCAGACAAAATCCCGTATGACTCGCGGCATAGTGAGACCACATCAACATGTCTGAATTTGTTCTAGATAATGAGATGGAGTATCCCGAGCCAGGGGCATAAAGGTTTAGCAGTGCCAATAGGTGTTCCAGCGAGTTTTCTAGCTTGGAGAGCTCCATGAGTGAGATGTGCCTATCACTGAAAACTCGCTCTATTATTTTTTCTTTATGAAGGTCAAAATCGATTATTAACTGCTCATAAGAAATTTGACCTATCTTAGATAAATAAGCCGCAGCAATTTTTGCTTCATGCTCATTCTCCCATAGGCTTGTTAGTGTTCGTGTCCAGTCGCCTGAAAATTCAAATTTTGACTGCATATCGATAGGATCGTTGAGCTCTTCCTTTGAGGCGAAATACCATTCATCGTAAAGTAAGCCTTTCTGTGAAAGCAAGTTTGATGATCGATACCGGTAGACATGCATTCTATTCTCCTAAGTACCTTTTTTGCCCACGTTTTTTAGACGCTTTTAGGCGAAAGGTAGCCATTTTTGTATCATGCTTTAACTAATAAAGAAAGATCGCTTGTTTGACGTTTTATGGTTTAAGCAGGCGCAATTTTATCACCAAAAAAAACTATCGCAGACTTTCAAACAGCATTCCACTGGCGTTGGAGGGCACCAAGGGCAAATGGTCGCCAGGTACATCCGAGAAAGGCAGCTTGAATAGTCGAAAGTCATTCGCGAATGGCCGCTTCTGGCCGATAGCGGTCGGTCTGTAAGCATCGGCCGAAGGGCCGTGCTTTACCCCTGGGTGTCTTTGCGGAGCGGTTTCGCCTTTGTTGAACCCGCAACGCGGAAGTAGCCCAGAGGGTGCTGTTGGTCGATGGCTGCCTTTGGCAAAGGGCTGCTATCGACCCAGGTTGTGTGAAAACGAGCTGGAAGCAGTTAACTAAACGTGATGCAGACTGGTTCCATCTCTACCAACGAATTTTCACAGGCCCTTACGAGATCTCGCACACAGTAAAGCCTCCATCCCTTACCTGATCCCCACTTTGCCGCGACAGGTTCAAGCGAAGACTCTTCCTCCTGCGTTGCGCGAGCCCAATCATTGTGCCCGATCTCAGCGATCAATTGAGCCTGGTAGACCTGTAAGAATGGAAGCAAGCTTTTCGCTTGTTCAATCTCTATGAGGACAAATTCTGCTGTATCGAGTTGCTGTTTAACATTTTCGACCAGTTCGTGAGCCTGCAACGGGAGTGCTTCTAAAACAGCTTCCAAGGCTGATCCGGATTTGTCAGCACTTTGGAAGGTGCCGCAGATGATGTTCCCTCCTGCCATATCTTTCCCCTATCCTAGCTTCGAAGCTTGGATTAAGCAGCTCGCGATTACGTGTCTAACGTCGATTTTTTGCTGATCTACGCCCGTTGCGAGTGGCCAATTAATCCCAGGCTTGATGAAAAATCCTGCGATTCTCTGACCTTCTGGTGGTCGAGATCGTGACGGGACCTTTCAATCATTTCTTACCTGTTTGAGCCAGTTCCAGAAAGGATCACTGGATTCATGCGCGTCCATGCTTGTTGTGCTTGAGATGAGATCTGATGCGCGCGCCGGGACGCTGAGGCCAAGCGTGCGTTCCACGTACGCGCGCAATGCCCTAGGTGGTGCTGGGTAGTCATCATCTGCGTATTGCTGCTCCCGCAGTTCGGCCGGTGTTCTCGTAAACTCCTCTGGCCAGCAGTGCTCGTTGTAACCGATGGCCAGTAAGCGAATCAGGTCTTGCGTACTATTAGTCAAGACGCAGAGCATGTCTGATCCCGAGCCCGAGCCAAGATGAACGATTCGCTGCTGATCGTGGTCGTCCAGCCATAACCCTGCCCACGATCCATCGCCACCAGTCCTGAGGAATATTGATAGCCGCTCGTTTACTCTGGGATCTTCGCAGGCCGTCCATCGAGCAGTATCGGCGGAGTCCGGAACGTGAAAGGCGGTGATAGCGCTGTTGTTGTATTCCGGTTCGGGATGCAAAGTCATGTAGCGCCCCCCGCTCCGATAGCGACGGACGCAGCCTAGTGCTTCCAGGAATTCCATGGTCTGTCGTAATACTGGAGGTACCGGATTGCTTGCCGGGAAAGCGGCTACTAATTCGTCGGTGAAGTTCATGTCTTTTCTGACCATTGTCTTTAGCGAGTATCGTGAATGAAGATGGATTGCTATGCCCGGAATATATCGCCATGTGCCACCCAATGCCCGCTTCTGGCCGAAAGCACTCACTCAACTGTTCAACGACATCGGCTTATCGCCCCCCGGAGGCAAGCCAAAAAGCTTCCGTACCCCGTTAAGAAACGCCCCATAAGGTCGTCCCAGAACCAGCATCATCAACGACGCGCCGAGAGTGCCGCGCACCAGGCCGTCTCCTGAGGCACCACTGAAAGCGATGATTGCTGCATAGATAGGCACCTGGAAACTGACCAGGGCGATACTGTCCCAGAGTAGCCTCGAAGCCAGACGCTGACTGGCTCGCCTCATCACCCAGTCCCGCCATAAACCGTAAGGTCTCGCGACCGGAATCATCAGGGCGGCGCCCAGCAGGCGCGCGTGAAGAACCTGATCCCAAGTCATGCCGGCGATGAAACGTTCATTGATGATGCCGGTGGTGGTGAAAAACAGGATCAGCGCAGTGGTGTCTGCCACAAACGCAGTCCGATGCATGGGGTGCGGGAATAGAGGCACATCACATCTCCTGTAGTCGCTAGAGCAACAAACGGGTTCAGCCATTTTGTGTGTTCATCTGACAACCTTTGGCCGCATTTGACCCACGGTCGATGCTTTACGGGTAGCACGGATTTCAACAATAGAGCCTGCTCTGTGAAACTAGCGGTCGGGAGGCTGTAGCGGTCATCACCGCGGATTGTTTGCCGTTTTATCAATGCAAATTCCGCAATCGTATAGTGCTTGCCCCATTGTGTGATTCCCCCTAAACCCCGAGTGAGTCGAAGTACAAGTCAATGATGCCAGTCAGTAGCCGGCACAAGGAGAGACTATGGACACCACCGCGATTCCCGAGGGTTTCACTCCGTTTACCCGCAGTAGCCCGTTGCTTGATTTGCTCGGCCCGATTTACGCCAGAGGCAGTGGGCTGCAACTGGAGTTGGGGTTGTTGACGGACTCACGCCATGCCAATGGCCGTGGCACTTTACATGGAGGGGTGTTGGCGACGTTGGCCGATGTCGGAATGGGCTATGCCATGGCGTTTGCCAGCGACCCTCCGCAGCCATTGATCACGGCGAGCATGACCCTGGATTATCTCGGCGCAGTTCAAATCAATGAATGGCTGGAAGTGCGCCTTGAACACTCGAAAAAGGGTCGTCAACTAGCGTTTGCCGCCGTCAGCCTGCATGTCGGTGAGCGAACAGTTGCACTCGCCAGCGCGGTGTTCGCGGTACCCATGAGTTGAAAGTGCGCCTATCAGATAGATTGCTGGTCGATCAATCGCAGAATGGTGTGATTGGGTTCGAATCACCTTGAATGACTGCTTATGGCCGACAGCGATCCAGGCAACGAACTGTTTAAGGCCATAGCCACTGGCAAATACATCGCACGCAGCTGTTACGCTAAGTCCTCACAAGAGGGGCGCTGTCATCCCTCATAAGCATGTCAGTAGTCAGGTACAGTCACCATGCGTCACGTAGTCGGCCTATATACCCCGAAAAAAACAGAGCATTCATGGCTGCTAGACCCTCTAGACCGATTTGTTTTCAGGACTGACAATTTTCATTCGCTAGGCTATTTTTCACTCATAGCCTCTGCTTTTGCACGTTATGCCCAGCGGGATCCGAAGGTAGGCATCAACTCCATCAATGTGAAGTTCCGCGTGAGCGCCGATGATCTGGATGACGCATTGGTAATTTTGCGCGATCTTGAAACAGCGCTGAGTCAGCGACCAATAAGCTGGCGAGAATATCTCGGTGAAATCCAGTACCCACGGCAAGAAAAACAGCCCCTGAGGCCACTTTTATTCAGGCGTCGAGCCGTGCGGGTTATTCAACGGTTGCGGGCGTTGACGATTAAAGCTCAAGCCGAGGATAAGTGCCTGGTCTATGGCAATGGCGTTTGCTACCGGGCGTTGTGCGGTATCAGATTGGCGCCCGGCGTCGTGTATTCCTGAGTGCCGAATCAACAGTACCCGCGTGCTGAGCACAGGCGGCCAATGATGCGTCGGCCTGAACGCTGTCGGTCGGGGGCTGTAACTTGCGAGAAGCTCTCCCGCACTAGCCAGCCAGAATCTGATAACTCATTGAATTCGAGCACCGAGTGCCCATTGGCTGCTGTGTGCAGCGTCGGATTTATCAATGGTGCCCCTGTTGAAAACAGACGTTTACTTTATCTGAATCACTTCGCCAATCACCTTCAGCGCCTTCTTACCGTCCGCTGCATACAGTCACTGCAACGGTGTTTGGTCGGACAGCCGATGCAAACGGAAATGGTTATAGAAGGCCTGTCCCAAACGCTGCCCCTCAAACTTGCCCAGTTCCCACAGGCTGAGAAAGTGCTCATAAGCGGCGCTGTCGATTTCCAGTTTCGAATGGCTGTCCATCTCAACCTCGGTCAGTTGCTCAGTAAGGATCGGTTTAGCACCGGGCTCACAGCAAACTCCACGAGACCCCGACATACACGCCCATGCCTTCACCCGGCGTTGACCGCGCCGCGTCGAGGCCCTTGTCGTCATACCCCGGCGTGACCGTCGCCGCATAGTGTTTGTTGGTCAGGTTGCGCATGTCCAGCCACGTTTGCCAGTCGCCCTTTGGCGCGTTATAGCCCAGCGTTGCGCCGAACAGTGCGTAAGGGTCGGCGTAGTAGCTGTCGGCGTAGTCCACGGCTACTTTGGACACCAGTTGCGTATTGACTGCCGCAAAGAATCCCTGCGGCCAGTCGTAGCGCAATTCGCCCTGGTAGTAATGCATCGGCAGGCCGGGGAGGCGGTTGTCGCCGAAGCGCTCGTCGTCGCGGTAGTGGAAATCACTGAAGGTGTAGGCTTGGCGCAGGCTCAGTTGACGGCCGTCGGCGGCGGACCAGAGTTTGCTGTTGAGGCTGGCCTCGACGCCTTGGTGCACGGTCGGGCTGGCGTTCAGCTCGTAGGGCGTGGTGGCGTTGGCGTCCGGCAGTACCGAGAGCAGTTCATGGCGCACTTGCGCGTAGTACCAGGCCAGGCTCCATTCGCCGATGGCGCTGTCGCCACGGCCGCCGAGTTCGAGGGTGGTCGCGGTCTGGTTTTGCAGTTTGATCGGGTCTTTCTGGGTGCCGCTCGCCGGGCCACTGGCGGCCGGGAAGCGCACGTTGGAGCTGTAGATCAGCGACCACGGATGCGGTGCTTCGACCGAGCGGCTGAGGTTGCCGAAAACCTGTAGATCCGGGTTGATCTGGTAGCGCAGACCGAGTCGCGGCGCGTAGTCCCAGTCGTTCATGCTGGTTTTGCCGCCGCTTTGCGGGTAGGTGACGTCGCTCTCGCGGCGGGTGTAGATGGCGGCGAGGCCGGTGGTCAGCCACAGATCATTGGCGATTTCCAGTTCGTTGCCAAAGTGCAGAACGGTGTCCGAACCTTGATAGGTGAAGTTGCGCATGTGCGTGCCGGGCGCGTAACCCGCGGTGTTGCCGGTGGGGATGCGCACCAATTCGCTGGCGCCATCGTTGGGCAGGTGTTTGGTCACGCGCAGGCCCACGTTGCTGCGGCTTTCCATGCCGAAAACAGTGTCGCGGCGTTTGTAGTCGAAGGTGCCGCTGACGTCGGTGTAAGCGACCTTCAAACGGTTCGGGCCTTCACGCAAATCCATCGGGTAGTCGTGGTAGACGAGGCCGGTCTGGATGCTCGAATCGTCGTCGATGTAGAAGGTGGTTTTGTTGCCGATGAAGGTGCTGCCCGGTTGCTTGCGGCTGTCGTCGCGCGAAACGTAGGACGGATTGGCTGCCCGTGGGTCGTGTTCGATGGAGTGCTTGGTCACGCGGCCGGCGAGGTCGTTGTCGGTCTCGCGGTAGCGGATATAAAAGCGGGTTTCCAGGTTCGGGTTGAAGCGATAACCGAAGTTCGCGATCAGGCCTTTGCTCTCGCTGGCAGTGTGATCCTGATAACCGTCGGCGTTGGAATCGGTCAGCGATACGTAGTAGTCGAAGTCACCGAGCACTTGCCCGGAACTGACCTGACGTTGCTGATAACCGTGGCTGCCGGTGGCGTAGCGTACTTGCAGTTTCGGCGCTTTGTAGCCGGTGTGGCTGACGTAATCGATGGCGCCGCCCAGGGCCAGCGAACCACGGTCGAAGCCGTTGGCGCCACGCAGCACTTCAACGTGATCGACCCACAACGGTTCGAGCAATTCATACGGTGTGCCGCCGGGGCCGGTCAGGGGCAAGCCGTCGAGCATCGTGTACAGCCCCGACGCGTGGGCGCCGGGCGCGCGGTTGATGCCCGAGCCACGGATGGAAATCTTCACGCCTTCGTTGCCCGCCGACTGCGCATAGACGCCCGGCTGATAGGCCAATACGTCCTGGTTACTGGCGACACGGCCCTGCAAGGGTTTGCGCATGTCGACCAGGTTGGTGCCGCCGGGCACCTGTTCGAGCCGGGCCTTGGCTTCTTCAATGCTTGCATCGGAACCACTGCGCTCATCGGCCGAAATCAATACTTGCCCAAGCTCCAGACCTTGAGTCTCGGCCATCGCCGGGCAGGCGAGGGCCAGGCCCAGCAGGGCGGTGGGCAGGGATTTGGGCGACGGCATGGGGAAACTCCAGCAAACAAGGGGCGGGCAATGAACAGTGCGACGTAACAAAGAACGAAGGAAACACATGGCAATTTTGCTTTTGCCCGGCAACGGTGGCTGTGTAGGCGCAAAGCTCGCTCGCGAAGGGGGCGGCAGATCCAGCATCAGTATTGGCTGGGCCTATGCTTTCGCGAGCAAGCTTTGCTCCTACAGGCTGGAGTGTTTTCGGTTATACGACGCTGGTGCGGTTGAAGGTGTTGATGTGTCCGACGCCTGCTGCCTGCAAGCGAACAATGAGATCTTCGCGCGCCTTTTGCCCGCCTGCGCGGACGTACTCCAGTTCGGCGGCGGTCATCAGTACCACCGACACCAGCTTCACCGGCGACAGCGGCATGTCATTCAGCACCGAAGGGAAGTCCGCGTCGGGCGCGCCGAGCAGGACGCCGACCATGTCATCCTCGGTGACGAAATGGGCAGGCATTTGATCGCTCATGTAATGCGATTGACTGAACCCCGGAAGCTCCAGGGACAGTGCACCGTACTTTTGCAACTGGCCGGTGATTCCGCCGGCGTTCGCCACCGTCGCGGCGATGTGCTTGAGCAATTCAAAGGCCCAGCTTTGCTGGAGTGGAGCGACATCGCCCAGCGCGCCGCGCGCGTGCTCGGGAATGTCGGCGGTTTCGATGAACAATTCCATCTCGAAACCATTGCCCAGGCCTTCAGCGTCATCGAACGGATCCGACAGGCCTTCGCTGGCGAGAATGATCGAATCGCCACGGCGCACGATGCGATACGCCTGGCGGGTCGAAGGCCAGTCCGGGCCCCCCATGAAGCTCGGGCTGATCATGTAGCCGAGCACATCGCGCTCACTCAAGCCGACCGCATTCCAGTGTCGATCAAGGCAAGCCTGGCTGGCTTCGCGCGCTGCCAGGTTGGCTTTCTCCGCCTCGCTGAGGTCGATCTCCGAGAGTGACTCGTCGAAGGGCTGCGCAGACGGCAACTCGGGTTTTTTCTTCGAGGCAAACAGCTTTTTAAAGAATTCCACGGGCGTTCCTTGCAAGATCAAAATCAGCGGCGAAGTGTGCCATAAGGCCTCATCACTTTGCCTGCAACGTCTGTTCGATCACCTCGACAAACGCCTTCACCAGCGGACTGCGCTCGCGCTTGCGTGTCAGCACCAGCAAAGGCGCCGTTGCGCCAGGCTCGGCCAGTGGGCGATAGGTCACGCCGCGTTTGACCAGGGTCTGCGTGCATTGCGGCACCACCGCCACGCCACGGCCGGCAGCGACCAGCGCAATGATCGAGGTGATCTGTTTACCGGTCGGCGCCGGCAGCGGTGTCAGGCCGTTGCGGTGGTACAGCGCCGCGATGATGTCGTTCAGGCCCGAGCCGTAATCGCTGGGGAAGGCGATCAACGGGTACGCGCTCAACTCGGCCAGGGTCACCTGATCCTGTTGGGCCAGCGGGCTGTCGCTGGCAATGGCGGCCACCAGCGGTTCGTTGTCCAGACAAATCGCCTGCACCTCGGAATCATCGCCGGGCGGTTGCATGCGGCTCATGCCGATGTCGAGGCGGCCCTCGATGATCTGCGCCCATTGCGTGCTGGACGCGCCTTCTTCAACGGTCAGTTGCACGTCCGGGTACGACGAGCAAAACGTTTGGATGGTCTGGCTGAAGATATCCGACAGCGCAATCGAGCTCGCATAGCCCACCGCCAGATGGCCGGCTGAACCGGCCGCCAGTTTGCTGGTGATGGTCGCGGTCAGGTCGACCTGCTCCAGCACCGCCCGGGCATAGGGCAGAAAATGCCGGCCCTCGGACGTCAGCGTGACGTTGCGCGTGCTGCGATCGAACAAGCGAAAACCCAATTCGGTTTCCAGTGCCGAGATCTGCCGTGTCAGCGGCGGCTGGGCGATGTGCAAGCGCGCGGCGGCACGGCCAAAGTGCAGTTCGTCGCTGACGACCAGGAAGTAACGCAAACGGCGCAGATCGATCATGTTCATCCTTGGGTATCAATCGGTCGGAAATAGGTATTGGATCGTTACGACAGCCCATCTTATAAAAGTGTTTGAAATCATTACGAACTTTTCTCATGAATCTTCGCGTGTTGTGTCCTCGGGTCGCCTTGTTTCTGTCGGGATGCGCGGCTTTCATCAACCTTTATGCCACACAAGGCCTGCTTAACGAGTTGGCCGCTGATTTTGACGTGTCAGCGCGGCAAGCCAGCTGGAGCATTACCGTCACCACCCTGGCCGTCGCCCTGACAGCGTTGTTTGTCGGTCGATTGAGTGCGCGGGCCGAGCAGCACCGGGTGATCGCCCTGGCCGCTATCCTCCTGGCGCTGCCGGCGTTATTGGCCGCATGGGCAAGTAGTTTCAGTGAGTTTCTTCTCTGGCGATCCGTGCAGGGCATGCTCATTCCAGTGGTGTTCGCCACCAGCATTGCCTACATCGGCGTGCGCTGGAAGGACGGCGCGGTCACGGAAGTGACCAGCGTGTACGTCGCCGGCACCGTGCTGGGCGGCTTTTGCGGACGCTTTCTCACCGGCTGGACCACCGAGCTTGCCGATTGGCGTATGGCGCTGGCATTGCTCGCCGGGCTGAGCCTGGTCCTCGGCCTGGCGATTGCCTGGTTGTTGCCGCGCAACCCACCCGCGCCTGTGCCAACCCCCGCTGACCGTAAGGCCATAACAGGTGAGCGATTCAGCAAGCCGTTGCTGGCCGCTTATGCCGTGGGCTTTTGCGTGCTGTTTGCGCAAATCGCGATGTTTACCTACGTCGGCTTGCACCTCAGCCATGCGCCGTTTTCGTTGAGCACGGGTGAGCTTGGGGCGATTTATTCAGTCTTTCTGCTGGCGCTGGTGGTGGTGCCGGTTGCCGGACGCCTCGGCAAGGCGCGGCCGCGCAGCGATTTGATCAAAGTGGCGGCGTGCCTTGGGGTGACCGGCTCGCTGCTGACGCTGACGTCGTCCTTGTGGCTGATCGTCCTGGGGCTGGCGCTCAGCTCGACCGGGGTGTTCCTCGCACAAGCCGCCGCCAATGCCTTTATCACCGCCCACGCCCGGCAAGACAAAGCCGGCGCCGTCGGCTTGTACCTCACCAGTTATTACCTGGGCGGCAGCTTCGGCGCTTTCGTGCCGGGCACGCTGTGGGAACTGGGTGGCTGGCCCGCCTGTATTGCGCTGATCGTGATGTTCCAGGTGTTGCCACTGCTGGTGATCCGCAGCGGCTGGAAAGTCTCTGCATTGCCGGTGATCGCCGGCCCACACGCGCTGAACGCGCTCGATTCAACATCCAACAAGGAAAAAGTGAGATGACCGTGAGTAACCTGCAGACGCTGCAAAGCCAGTTGTTGAACGTGATCGAGCCGGTGCTCGAGGACATGCCTGACGGTGTTTTGAAGCAGGCGCTGGTGGCGACATTCCGCAGCGAAGAGGCGGCCCTGCTGGACATCGAAGCGTCGTTCCAGTTGCTCACTGCACGCCGCCATGACGTCGTGCCGTTGCGCACCTTCTTCGGCAGTTGGTCGAAAACCAACAACTCGGCCGCCAGCGTTTCGGGGCTGGCCAACCGGATCACCTTGCTGGCGCGATCGGAGCAGGGCGGGGAGTCGGCGCAACGTCTGCATCAGGTGTGCAGCAGCCTGCAAAGGATTACCGACGAAGACCTTGGTGCGTTGGGCAATATTCTGCACTCAGAGCTGTTCTACAACATGGCCACACCGATCTGCGGCGACGATCAATGGTTGCTCAAGGAAAACTGCCTGCCGTCGGCACAGGCCTTCAAAGACTGGGCGGACAGCCGACGACTGCGCGATCGCGATCTGCTGGAAGGCCTGCTGACCACGCTGGTGCATGAGGTCTACACCCACGGCGAAGTGGAATTCATCCATCCGCTGTTCAAGCAATGGTTCGAACGCGACATGGGCGTGCCGGCCGCGAAGGTGCGTTCGACGGTCGCCTGGGTGACCGTGCACACCGGCGGCACCGAGAGCAATCACTTCGCCCACGCGGTGGCAGCGGTCGAGGAATTTGTCGATGTCATGGGCATCGCCGTGGTTCAGGCGGCGGCGCAGGAAATCTTCAGCGAGTACCTGCAACGCAAGGCCGCAGTGATGCGAAATTGTGCGGAACATCTGGCTTAAGTAACCGAAAATCGTTGAAACGTCGTGCAAAGTATCAATAACGACGGAATCGGTATTGGCCTGCGCAGCAAGTTTTTATCAAGATGTTGTGGCTTTGGATCGGCCTCGCACGGCCGGCCCGAAGCTCGACAAATCCCGCAAGATTGCAAGGAAGGCCGTATGCAGCTCATTGTTTTTTGCCCGCCGAAAATTGTTCTCCAGCACAGCGCCGAAAGCTGGTCTGCCGCGCTGGGTCGTGAGGGCGTCCTGTTGAGCTGTGCATCGCGAATGGCGGAAATCGCCGCGCATTTGGGCGAGAGCGTGCACTTCCAGCTCTTCGACAATTTCAATGACAGTGCGCTGGTCGAGATCGATGTCTACGAAATCGCGCGCGAACTGCATGCGCCGCTGTGCGTCGCATTGGCCGAGATCGACGTGTTGCGGGTAGCGCGCATCAATGATCGCCTCGGCATCACCCAGGGCGCCGAAGAACGCGCGATGTTTTACCGGGACAAGTTCCTGATGAAACAGCGGACCCGACAGTGTGGCTTTGCGATTGCCGAAATGGCCCAAATCCACAATGCCACTGAAGCGGTGCGCTTCAGCGAACGCCACGGTTTTCCGGTGGTGGTCAAACCGCGCGATGGCCGTGGTTCCAACGGTGTCGAAGTGCTCAAGGACCTCGGACAACTGACACAGTGGCTGGCCGCGCGTCCGTCCACCACCTTCCACAACCTGATGATCGAAAGCTTCGTGCGCGGCAGCCATTACATCGTTAATGGTTTGTACATCGAGGGTCAGCCGATCCTCGTGTCACCGGTGCGCGTGATGACCTCGGCGCTGGATTTTTTGGGCGGCAAGTCCCACGACCTGCACATGCTCGATGCGAGCAATCCGATGCGCGAACGGCTGGTTCACTACGCCCGTTCGCTGGTCGAAGACGTGCTGCCTTCGGATCCGACGATGCTGTTTCACCTGGAGTTGTTCGTTACCGAGAACGGTGAAATCGTCCTCTGCGAAATCGCTTCGCGGTTGGGCGGGGTGTTCTTCAATCAGGAACTGACCCATGCCTGGGGCATTGATCCGCGCATGAGCTTCCTGCGTGCGTTGCAGGATCCGACCTATCGCCCCGAGCCGATGGTCGAGCCGTTGCAGATGGTCGGGCATATCAGCATCCCGCCGCGTGTCGGCCTGCTGCGTGACGTGCCGCACACCTGCACGCTGCCAAGCGTCCTCGAATACCGCATTTCGGCGAAGAAAATGACGTCTTATTCGAGCATGGAATTCACCAACTCGGAGATCCTCAACGCCATTGTGGCGGGGCGCAACGAGGCTGAGCTGCGCGACAACCTGCGGCAGGTCGAACGCTGGTTCCACGAGAGTTGCGACTGGTCCACCAGCGCCGTTGCCGCCCTGGTCTAGACCGCGGCGCCGATTCCTCCGACATCAATTGAGCTGACCTTTCCGTGCTGGACGGTACGGTCACGCCCTCAGAAAAGTGGATATCCCATGAACAAAGTGATCGAAAGCCTTATCCCGATTCCTGTGGCGGCGCTCGGCGCATGGCTCGGCTACCTCACCGGATTTCCCCTCGGCGACTTGATCGGTGCGATTTGCGCGGTCACCGCGCTGAGCAAGTTCGGCGTGCCGATGCGCATGCCGTATCCGTTCGTGGCCACGGTGCAACTGCTGCTGGGTATCAGCGTCGGCTCCATCGTCACCGGCTCGATGATCAAGGAGTTGAGTGACTTCAGCATTCTGGTCGGCCTGGTCATCTGCATGACCACGCAGATTTTCGTCGGCTACAACTGGCTGCGACGCATGGAGAAATGGGGCCACATCGAAAGCCTGCTGGGCTCGATTCCCGGAGCGATGGCGGCGGTGATGACCGTGTCGGGCGAGCAGGGGCCGGCGTCCGGGCGCATCGCGTTCGTGCACATCGTGCGACTGCTCGCGCTGCTCGCCGTGGTGACGATTATCGCCGGCGGCCACGCCGACAGCGTCACGCCGGTGCTGGGCACTCTGGACAACTACCTGGGCGTGATCCCGCCAGCGATTGCCGCCGTGGCGCTGGGTTATCTGCTGGAGCGTTTCGACGTGCCGGCGCCATACATGCTGACCGGGTTGATTTGCACGGCCGGGGTCAACGTCGCGTTTCCGCAGGCCAACCTGCACGTGCCGGATCCTTTCGCCATCGTCGCGCTGATCCTGCTCGGTGGCTTGATCGGCATTCGTCTCAAAGACATCTCCTTCAAGGATGTCGTGCGTTACATCCGCGCTGGCCTGGTGGTCACCGCCCTGACGTTCTGCACGACGCTGCTGGTGGCGTTCGTCTTCAGCAAGCTGACCGGCAAACCGTTCCTCACGCTGTTCATGTCGTGGGTGCCCGGTGGCGTCGAAGTGATGACCGCCGCAGCGCTGCTGCTCAAGCTCGACCCGGCCTTCGTGATGCTCAACCACGTGGTGCGGATGTCGATCATCCACATTTCCCCGGTGTTTTTGCCCAAGCGCCTGTTGCAGGAACAACCTCAGCCCGAGCAATAACGGCTGCCTACCTTCGAATGACAAGGATTTGATCTCGATGACTGCTATTGCAATTCATGACCCTACGCTGCGCGACGGAAATCACGCGGTGTCCCATTCGCTGAGCCTTGAAGACATCGCCACGTATTGCCGCGCCGTCGATGGCTGCGGGCTGAATGTGGTGGAAGTCGGCCACGGTAACGGTTTGGGTGCGTCATCGCTGCAACTGGGGCTGGCACGCTACAAAGACACGGAAATGCTCGAAACCGCGCGGGCCAACCTGACGCAGTCGAAACTGGGCATTCACATGATCCCCGGCTTTGCGCGCTTGAGCGACATCGACACGGCCCTGAGCATCGGCGTTGAGGTGCTGCGCATCGCCTCGCATTGCACCGAGGCCAGCGTGACCGAAAGCTACATCGAACATGCGCGAGCCAAAGGTGCGTTCGTCCACGGTGTGCTGATGATGACCCACATGGCCAGTGCCGAGCGCCTGCTCGAAGAGGCCTTGAAACAGCAAGGCTACGGTGCCAACGCGCTGGTGCTGATGGATTCGGCCGGTCATTTCGACCCGGACAGCACCCGCGAAAAGATTGGCCTGCTGGCGCGCGAACTGTCGATTCCGGTGGGCTTTCATGGCCACAACAACCTCGGCCTGGCGGTGGCCAATTCGCTGGCGGCGGCCCAGGCCGGAGCGACCATCATTGACGGTTGCATGCGCGGCTTCGGTGCCGGAGCCGGCAACACTCAGCTGGAAGTGCTGTGCGCCGTCCTCGAACGTTATCAGTTCGACACCGGCGTGGACGTCTTCGGGCTGTGCCGAGCCGTCGACAGCCTGGAAGAATTCACCCCGGTCAGGACGCCGACAGTGGTCAAGACCGCCAACCTGATCAGCGGCCTCTACGGTGTGTGCAGCGGCTTTGAAAAGCACGTCGCCCGGGCCGCCGCCGAGTTTCGCGTCGAACCGCGGAAAATCTATGAAGAGTTGGCCCGCTGCAACGCCGTGGCCGGTCAGGAAGACCTGATTATTTCGGTCGCCAGCCGCCTCTCTCAACCTGCCGTCGCCTGACTCTGGAGCCCCACATGACGTTGAAAACCGCGATTATCGGCAGCGGCAATATTGGCTGCGACATCCTCTGTAAAGTACTTGCCCACCCGGATCTCGATTGCACACTGGTGGCCGGGCGCTCGCCGCAATCGGCCGGCCTCGCGTTCGCCCGTGAGCGCGGCGTCGCCACGACCGCCGACGGTATCGAAGGGCTGTTTGCGCGCATCAACGATTTCGACGTGGTGTTCGATGCCACGTCGGCGACGGACCATGAAATCCATGCACCGCGCCTGATCGACGCCGGCAAGGCGATCATCAACCTGACCCCGGCCTCACTGGGCAGCCTGTGCGTGCCATCGCTCAACGGTCTGGCGCTGACCGAGGCGACCAACGTCAACATGATTACTTGCGGCGGCCAAGCGTCGATCCCGCTCGCCGCCGCCATCGCTCGGGCCAATCCGGGTTTGCACTACATCGAAGTGGTGTCGTCGATCAGTGCTGAAAGCGCAGGTCCTGCGACGCGCCGCAACCTCAGCAACTACATCACCACCACCGAGAATGCGCTGAAGCATTTCACTGGTTGTGGCGACGTCAAGGCGATCCTCAACATCAATCCGGCCAAGCCGAACGTGTACATGCAGACCGCAGTGTCAGCGCTGATCGAAGACATCGATCTGACCGCGACACGCCGCGAAGTCGAGCGCGCCGTGAGCCAAGTGCAGTCTGCGGTGCCGGGTTATGAAGTGATCGTCGACCTGCATTACAGCGAAGGTCGGCTGTTCACCATGGTTCGGGTGGAAGGGGCGGGAGATTTCCTCGATCCGAGCGCCGGCAACCTCGACATCATCACCGCCACGGCCACGCACATGGCCGCCCTCATGGCGCGCAGTCGCGTCGCCGAACGCGCTGCCTGACCTCGGCTCACGGAGAGACTTGTATGCCTGCTCTTTCGCCAGATCTTGAATTTGCGCGGTTCTGTCCCATCCTCGGTGTTGTGCAGAAAGTCAGGGAAGCCGAGCACCCTGTGATCGATCTCGGTGTTGGCGTGCCGGGCTTTCTGCCGGCGCCGCACATCATCGAAGCGGCGGTCAATGCCGCCTGCGAGCACTCTGGCGGCTACGGCTCAAGCCAAGGTGATGAAGCGCTGCTTTCGGCGTATCTGGGTTACTTGCACGGGCAGGGTTTTACCCATTATGCCAAGCAGAATCTGGTGGCCGGTCTTGGCGCCAAGCACCTGTTGTTCAGCGTCTTGCGGGCGATCATTTGCCCGGGTGACGAGATCCTCGTTTCAACACCGTGCTGGCCGACCTATTTCGACATCGCTGACCTGGTCGGGGCGGGCGTGGTCAATGTCGTCTGCACCGCCGATACCGGCTACAAGATGACTGCGCAGGCGCTGGAACAGGCGCTGACGAACAGCGTGCGCGTGGTCATGCTCAACTCGCCGGGCAACCCTACCGGTGCGGTGTATTCGGCGCAGGAGCTGGCGGAACTGGCCGAGGTCTTGCGCAAGAAAGACGTGTGGATCATCTCCGATGACGTCTATCAGCGCTTTGTCTACGAAATGGACAGTTGTCCGAACCTGCTGTCTGTCGCGCCGGACCTCGGCGCGCGCATCATCAAGATCGACAGCGTTTCCAAGCTCTATGGCATGCCGGGCTGGCGGGTCGGCCTGCTGGCGGCGGACGAGCGCATTGCCACGGCGGTGACCACGCTCAACTCCAATTCGATCTCGAACATCCCGCCGATTCCCGCTGCCGCCGCCGCTGCGGCGTTCAACGGCGATCAGGAATTTTCATTCGCGGCCCGAGACCGTTTAGCCGCGCAACGCCTGGCATTGATCAACGCGCTGGATGACGCGCCCCATCTGCGTTTTTGCTCGCCTGGGGGGGCGTTCTATCTGTTCATGGACATCCGCCAGGCGCTCGGCAAATCGTTGCGCGGTCAATTGATCGCCGACGACGAGGCGTTCTGCTCGATGCTGCTTGAGGCGTACGGCGTGGCGCTGATTCCGGGGAGTTTTTTCGGCGCGCCGGGCCATGCGCGATTGTCCTATTCGGGCGACCCCGATCAGGTCCAGGCCGGCGCCGTGCGCTTGAAAGCGTTCCTCAGCGCCCTGGAGTGACAACGTACGGGCAGGGCGCTGAAGCCAACGTAGGAAGCGGTTCACTATAAGGAAATACCTTGATGAAAAGTGCCTTTGCAATCGTCGGCTGCGGCGCGACGGCTGTCGCATTCCTGCAACGTCATCTCGATCGCGTCGCTGCCGGCAGCGCACCGGCCGGGGTGATTTACCTGTTCGAAAAACGCCAGGACTTTGGCCCTGGCGCCGCTTATGAAGCCGATCTGCAGAGCAATATTCTCAATACCAAAACCGCTTTCATCACGCCTTTCCCCGACCATCCGGGGCATTTTCAACGCTGGCTGGAAGAACACCCGAGCGCCTGGCGCAGCGCTTTCCCCGCGTTTCAACCGGCGGCGGAAAGCTTTGCGCCGCGAGCGTTGTTTGGGGTTTACCTGCAACATCAGATCAGGAAAATCGTCCTGCGTGGCGCGTCACTCGGCTGCCAGATCGTGCTGATGCACGCGGAAGTCTGCGCCATCGATCCGATCGACGGCACCGAGACCGTGCGCACGCGTTGCGGGGTGAGTATCGCCACGCAAAAGGTCTTGCTGTTCTGTGGGCCGTTGGGCAAGAAGATCGACCCGGCCCGGCACGATGCACGCGTTCTGTCGACGCCTTATCCAGTGTCGCGCCTGCTTAGCGTCATCGACCCGGACGAGCGCGTAGCGGTGATTGGTGCGCGTTTGAGCGCCATCGACACGGTGATTGCCTTGATCGAGGGCGGGCACCGTGGGCCGATTCGCATGCACTCGCGCAGCGGCTATTTTCCGGTGGTGCGCGGGACCCAGGAGCGCGTCGAACTCAAGCACCTGACACGCGAGGGCGTGCGTGCGCTCGTTGCGCAAAACGGGCCGCTGCAGATCAGTGATCTGGTCGCGTTGTTTCGCAAGGAACTGGCCGCACATGACCCGGCGTCGACCACGGCGGTGATCCCGATGCCGGCGCCGCCGCCGGACGTTATCCGCTTTATCGAGGACGAACTCAACGTCTCCCGGGCGCCGCGCATCTGGCAGGCCATTCTCTACGCCACCAACGGCTTTATCGAGCACGTGTGGCAGGCGCTGGACGCCAGCGCGCAGGCGCGGTTCATGAGTGAGTATTTCAGCTTCTTCATGGCGTATCGCGTATCGATCCCAAGCGAAAATGCGCGCAAGATCCTCAGTTATCTGCGCAACGGCCAGCTCGAATTCGTCGCCGGCGCGTTTGCTTCACCGCAGGCAGATTCGCAGGGCCTGACCTTGCAGGGCGCAGGTTGGGCTCACGTTTACGATCGACTGATCCACGCCACAGGTTTCCCACGCGATGCGCAACTGCTCGACTCGGCATTGCTTGCTGCGCTGATCAAGAACGGCACGGCCACGCCGCATGCGATGGGCGGCATATGCGTCGACCCAGACAGCTATCGCCTTCAAGGCCGGGCTGCAGGCACACGGCAGATCCATGCGGTGGGCGAACTCACGGTCGGGCAGTTCTTCTTCACCTCGGCGCTGGAAATCAACGGCCGCCACGCCTTTCGCTGTGCCGACGCGATGCAGTGGCAAGGGCAGTCCCAGCGACTGGAGCGCATGGAAGAGCACGTTTGAAAATACCCATGACGGCAAGGCACCGCGGCGCCATCCGTCGATTGCGCTGAACGCCGCGAACGTACCTCTCTCTACCGAATAAGCCTTCGCGAGAGAGACCCTATGTTTGATCAGCAAAAAAAACAATCACTGGCGGCATGGCGCAAACTGGCAACCCAACCGCAGATGCGCCTGGATCCGGAAGAGCAATATGACGAGTTGCTCAAAGCCGCTGACGAAATGGAAGAGCAGGGGCTAATCACCAGCGCTGAGTGGCGCCAGTTGGTGCGCGATGCGGGCAGTATCTTCACCGGTACGCAATAGCGCTGGTCGCTGCTCAGGTTACGCGACCTTTGCGGCTGGTGGCAGAGCCTGCCGAACGCGGGTCTCTGGAACTATTCAGCAGATCGGTAAAGGCGGCCTTGTCGATCGGCCGGCTCATGAAATATCCCTGCACTTCGTTGCACTGATCCTTGCCGAGAATTGCCAGTTGTTCCTCGGTCTCTACACCTTCGGCGGTGACAGTCAGGCCCATGGCTTTGCCCAGCCCAATGATCGCTTGCACCACCGCGCGGTCATTGGTACCGCTGCTGATCGAGGCGATAAAGCGCTTGTCGATCTTGATCCCGTCGAATGGATAGGCACGCAAGTAGCCGAGGGATGAATAACCGGTGCCGAAGTCATCCATGTTCAGGCGCACGCCCAGTTCTTTCAGGGCATTCATGGTGGTCAGGGCGCCGTCGGTATCGTTGAGCATGACGTTTTCGGTGATCTCCAGTTCCAGTCGACTGGCCGGGAAGCGGGTCTGGATCAACACTTCGCGGACTTCCTCGACCACGTCGCTGGCGGCAAACTGCGCAGGGGACAGATTGACCGACAGCAGTATGTCTTCAGGCCAGGCCAGCGCGGTTTCGCAGGCTTCGCGCAATACCCAGCGGCCCAGCGGGACAATCAGGTCGGTCTGCTCCGCCAGCGCAATAAACAGGTCCGGGCCGAGCAGGCCCTTGCTCGGATGTTGCCAGCGTACCAGCGCTTCGACCGAGACAATCTGCTTGCCATCGACCTTGTAGCGCGGCTGATAGTGCAGGACGAATTCATCGTGCTGGAGCGCATGGCGCAGGTCGTCTTCCATTTGCCGGCGCGTCTGGATCTGGTCGCTCATGTGCGCTTCGAAATAGCACCAAGTGTTTTTGCCCTCGGATTTGGCTTGATACAGCGCGATGTCGGCGTAGCGGATCAGTTCACTGGGCACGTAACCGTGGCGACGGCTGAGGGCGATGCCGATGCTGGCGCCGACGTGCAGCGGATGATGCTCGAAGACGATCGGCTGGTGCAGGCTGCCGATCAGGCGGGTGCAGAACTTGTCGATCTCGTGGCGGCTGTCCATGCCGTTGAGCACCACGACAAATTCGTCACCGCCCAGCCGGGCGACGAGGTCATGTTCGCGGGTGCATTCACGCAGGCGCACGGCGACTTCCTGCAGCACCGCGTCGCCGGCCGGATGACCGAGCGAATCGTTGATCGGTTTGAAATTGTCCAGATCGATCATCAACAGCGACAGTGCCGGCGCGTGTTCATTGAGCAGCAGCGCGTCATCCAGATAGCGTGCGAGCTTGTTGCGGTTGGGCAGGCCGGTCAGTGCGTCGTGCATCGACAGGTGCTGGATTTGTGCGTGGGCGGCGACTTCGTCGGTGATGTCACTGGCCGTGCCGCGATAGCCAATGACCGCGTGCTGCTGATAAATCGGCCGGGCCGACAGCCGACAATGGCGTTGCTGGCCGGCGTGGTCACGGTAGGTGCAGCGTAAATCACTGGCGCTGTCTTCCTCGATGAGATTCCTCAGCCACAGTTCCAGTGGCGTGGTGTCGCAAAACAGCAACTGGCCGATGTCTTGCCCCAGCCACAGGGTTTGCGGGTAACCGGTCACTTCGCTGAAGCGCGCCGAGAGGTAGGTCAGCGCGAGGGCGCGATCGACCTCCCAGATCCAGTCCGACGCGGCTTCGGCCACCGCGCGAAAGCGTTCTTCGCTCGCCTCGAGGTCACGGTTGGCGTGTTCCAGCGCTTGATTGGCGGTTTGCATGACGGCAAAACTCTGGTCGACGTACTCCGATGAACGCAAAGCGTGGCGGAAGAAGTACGCGGTCAGCAGCATCAGTACCACTATCGTTGCGCCCAGTGGCGGCAGCAATGACCACAATAAATGTTGCCCGGGCCGCTCCAGATCAGCGATCAGGCTGTAACCGGTGTTGTCCAGCGGCACACGAGGTCGTTGCGGGTCGAGCGTCTCGTCCAGTGCCAGGCTCAGGTTGTTCAAGCCGTAACCGCTGCCGATCAGGCGCAGCTTGGTCGGCGTGAGTTTGTCGACAAATACCAGCACCGAGGTTTTTTGCGGATCGCCGAGGGGGCGCTCATCGTTGGGAATGATCGCCGCCGCCGACACCAGCGCCGGCCAACCCTCGAACAGTGAATAACGGCTGACCGGTTTGGTCAGGTCAGCTTGCCCCTGCACTTGATCGAGCAACGCGCTGGCGCTCACCTGAACAAACGCGGACAGCTCGGCATCGACCATTTGCCCGCGCACCACACCATAGCGGGTGCCTTCGCGGTTCAGCACGAAGACGCCGTCATAACCGTCGGTGGTGAACAGGGTCTTGCCGACATTCTGCTCGGTGTAGGCCCAGTCAGTATCGACCTGACCGCTCAAATGCTCGTAGGCGGTAGTCCAGTAGGCGTAGCTGGTGATGTAGTTTTTCGAGGCGGTGATGCGGTTTTCCAGCGCGCGAGCGGAGTAAAAGCGGGTTTTGCTGATTTCGTCGTTGTCGAGGCGTTCGGCAATACCGAGCAAGGCCACCGTTGCGGCAATCACACCGCTGACAAATAGCGCACCGACCGCGAAGGCGAGGCGGCGGGTGACGGCGTTCTGGCGCGGTGGAAGCGGGGCTGCATAGCTGGAAAGATCCATGTGCTCGTCCTTGATCCGCTGTCTTCTGAATCTAGAACCACGGCGCGGGCGCAATGTTCAGATTCTTCTGGGCAACTGCACTGAAAGCGTAGTGAAACCCGCGTGATTTGCCTCCCCGGGTGCAGCGCGCCGATCAGCGGCCAATCCCGAAAGGGCAAGACTTCCCGCGCAAAAACCGGATAATGGCGCCCATTCGTTTAGCCGTATTCTGGTAATCCCGCATGGAAATCAAGGTCAATTTTCTCGACAACCTTCGACTTGAAGCCAAGTTCGACGACTTCACGGTGATCGCCGATCAGCCCATTCGCTACAAGGGCGATGGCTCGGCACCGGGGCCGTTCGACTACTTTCTGGCGTCGTCGGCGTTGTGTGCGGCGTACTTTGTGAAGTTGTACTGCGACACGCGCAACATCCCCACGGAAAACATTCGCCTTTCGCAGAACAACATCGTCGACCCGGAAAACCGCTACAACCAGATCTTCAAGATCCAGGTCGAGTTGCCAGCGGACATCTCCGACAAGGATCGCCAGGGCATTCTGCGTTCGATCGATCGCTGCACGGTGAAGAAGGTCGTGCAGACCGGCCCTGAGTTCATCATCGAAGAAGTCGAAAACCTCGATGCCGATGCTCAGGCTTTGTTGATGCCGGTTGCCGGTTCGGACGCTGGCACTTTCATTGCGGGCAAGGACCTGCCGCTGGAGCAGACCATCGCCAACATGTCGGGCATTTTGGCCGACCTGGGGATGAAGATCGAAATCGCTTCGTGGCGCAACATCGTGCCCAACGTCTGGTCGCTGCACATCCGTGATGCGCATTCGCCCATGTGCTTCACCAACGGCAAGGGCGCGACCAAAGAAGGCGCGCTGGCCTCGGCGCTGGGTGAGTTCATCGAGCGCCTGAACTGCAACTTCTTCTACAACGACCAGTTCTGGGGTGAAGAGATTGCCAATGCCGAGTTCGTGCATTACCCGGACGAGAAGTGGTTCAAACCGGGGCCAAAAGACGAACTGCCGAGCGAAATTCTCGACGAGTACACCCTGAAGATTTACAACCGCGACGGCGAGTTGCGCGGTTCGAACCTGTTCGACACCAACTCCGGCAATACCCAGCGGGGCATCTGCTCGCTGCCGTTTGTGCGCCAGTCGGACAATGAAGTGGTGTATTTCCCGTCCAACCTGATCGAAAACCTCTACCTCAGCAACGGCATGAGCGCCGGTAACACGCTCGCCGAAGCGCAGGTACAGTGCCTGTCGGAAATCTTCGAGCGTGCGGTGAAACGCGAAATCCTCGAAGGTGAAATGGCGCTGCCAGACGTGCCGCAAGCAGTGCTGGAGAAATACCCGAGCATCCTCGCCGGCATCAAGGGCCTGGAAGAACAGGGCTTCCCGGTGCTGGTCAAGGACGCATCGCTGGGCGGTGAATTTCCGGTGATGTGCGTGACCCTGATGAACCCGCGCACTGGTGGCGTATTCGCTTCGTTCGGCGCACACCCGAGCCTGGAAGTGGCACTGGAGCGCAGCCTGACCGAGTTGTTGCAGGGCCGCAGTTTCGAAGGTTTGAACGACTTGCCGCAGCCGACCTTCTCCGGTCAGGCAGTGACCGAGCCGAACAACTTTGTCGAGCACTTCATCGATTCCAGCGGTGTCGTGTCGTGGCGTTTCTTCAGCGCTGCAGCGGATTTCGAATTCGTCGAGTGGGACTTCTCCGGCCAAGGCGAAAACTCCAATGCCGAGGAGGCCGCCACCCTGTTCGGCATCCTCGAAGACATGGGCAAAGAAGTCTACATGGCGGTCTATGAGCACATCGGTGCCAAGGCCTGCCGGATTCTGGTGCCGGATTACTCGGAGATCTACCCGGTCGAAGATCTGATCTGGGACAACACCAACAAAGCCCTGCAATTTCGCGCCGACATCCTCAACCTGCATAACCTCAGCAAGGTCGGCCTGCGCAACCTCGCCCAAGGCCTGGAAAAAAGCGAGCAGGACGATTACACCGAGATCACCACGCTGATCGGCATCGAATTCGATGACAACACGCCGTGGGGCAAGCTGACTATTCTGGAACTGCGCCTGATGATCTACCTCGCGCTGCAGAAGTTTGATGAGGCCAAGGATCTGGTTGAAGCGTTTCTGCAATACAACGACAACACCGTCGAGCGCGGCTTGTTCTATCAAGCGGTGAACGTGGTACTGGAGATGGAGCTGGACGACGATCTGCAGCTGGAAGACTACGAAGCCAACTTCCGCCGCATGTTCGGCAACGAGCGCATGGATGCAGCGATTGGTTCGGTCAACGGCAGCGTACGCTTCTACGGCTTGACGCCGACGAGCATGAAGCTGGAAGGTCTTGACCGGCATCTGCGCTTGATCGAGAGCTACCAGAAACTGCACACGGCGCGGGCTAATTTCAAGTAGCGCGCAGCAAAGCCCTCACCCCGGCTCTCTCCTGGAGGAAGAGGGGCCGACGCCAGTGTCTGGCGTCATCCACCGACCGGAACGATCGAGTCGATAATGGATTCGCTAGAGCAGGTTCAGGTCGGTGTTTATCCTGAATATCCCGCAATCAGTCCCCTCTACCTCTGGGAGAGGGTAAGTTGAGGGGGGATGATTAATCGAGAGGCGATATGGCGGGCGAAGGGCTTGAGGACATTCTGGCTGATGATCTTTCGGTGATTTTCTGTGGCATCAATCCGGGGCTCAAGGCCGCTGCGCAAGGGCATCACTTTGCCGGCCGCAGCAATCGTTTCTGGCGCACGTTGCATCTGGCCGGGTTTACTCCGCAGGAGATCCGCGCGGAGGACGACCGCTCGATTCTGCACCATCGCTGTGGTTTGACGGCGGTGGTCGGGCGGCCGACGGCACGGGCGGATCAGTTGGCGCTACATGAATTCAATGCAGTCGCCGCCAGTTTCGAGGCGAAGATCGAACGCTGTGCGCCGCGTTTTGTGGCGTTTCTGGGCAAAGCCGCGTACGCCGCATTGTCGGGACAAAAACAAGTGCCGTGGGGGCGTCAGGCCGAGTTATTCGGTGGTTGCCCGGTGTGGGTTTTGCCTAATCCGAGTGGACGCAATCTAGCGTTCACCCAAGGGGACCTGGTGGAGGCGTATCAGGCGCTCTTTTTAGCGATTGAAGCGTAAGGCGGCCAGATCAAAAACTCCGGCGTTATCGTTGCGCAATACCGCTTGTTTTTTTGCTTGAGCGATTGGATATTCGCTCGCACGAATTCATCAATGAAACCGTGGCTGCACATTTAAAGGAATAAATATGAATTACACCGCTTTGATCCTCGCAATGACCGCCGCTTTCGGCGCGTCCAGTCTCGCCCATGCCGAAGAAATCGATGCTGCCACGCTGAAAAGCGTTTATGACTCGGGTCGTAACACCACCGGGCTGATCAAACATTGCGTCGACAAGGGTTTCCTCAAAGCCGACAGCACTGCGAATGCCGACAAGATGGCTGCCTTCGTTGAGGGTATGCCGGGTCCAGTGAACAAGAAGGACGGCGACAAGAACGAAGCGCAAGGCCGTAAGGGCGAAGTGTTGGTCGAGGGTGAATACCAGAAGCTCGAAACCGGCCTGCCGGCGTCGCTGAGTCTCAAGCAATGGTGCGAACAGGCGGACGAAGGCATGCGTCAGGGCTTGAAGCGCGTCGGTCTGTAAGAAAGGCTCACCTGATTATCCGTATTCAAAGACGCTCGCTGATCGCGAGCGTTTTTGTTTGGCTACCGAGTGCCAGATACCAGCGCGCCGGTTTCAGCGCCCGTGCGCAACCGCTGCCAGTTGCCCGGTGTCCACGCGCACAAAAATTGAATCGCCCACCGCCGTCAGCACATCCCCTGCATATACCTCGCAGATCACCCGAGTCTTGCGCCCGACGTCGCCATCAACTCTGGCCCGCAAGGTCAACGGTACGCCCATCGGTGTCGGTTTGATGAATTTGATGCCCAGGTTACCGGTCACGCAGTCGATGCGCGGCAGGCTGCCGGGGGCACGCTGTTCGGCGCGATAGTGGTAGGCCATCGCCGTCCAGTTGGAGTGGCAATCGACCAGCATCGCGATCAGTCCACCGTAAACCAGGTCGGGCCAGCCGCAGTATTTGGCGTCTGGCACGTGCTCGGCGAGGACGTGCACGCCATCTTCATGCCAGTGGCTTTTAATGTGCAATCCATGGGGGTTGCTGCTGCCGCAGCCATAGCAAACGCCTTCTGGCGCGGCGCTGTCTTGCAGAGAACTGTCGAGGCTGGACATGATTGTGGTCATCCTTGTGTGGGGAGCCCGGTCAGGCGCAGGCGGTTGCGACCGCCGCGTTTGGACTCGTAGAGAGCGACATCGCCTTGTTCGATCAACGCCGTGAGGCTGGCGGGCGGTTGCTCGAACAGACTGGCGCCGATGCTCAACGTGACGGCCTCGGGCGTGGGGAATGTCTGTGAGGTGGTGCTCAGAAACTGTTCGCGCAAACTGTTGCCCAGCTCGACGATGCGCTCGCTTGAGGCGCCGCCCAGGAGAATGACGAACTCGTCGCCGCCCAGGCGTGCGGTCAATGCATTGCGCGGCAGCAGCGAGCGGATCATTTCGCTCAATGCAATCAACAGACGATCGCCCGCGGTGTGGCCGTATTGGTCGTTGACCAGTTTGAAGTTGTCGATGTCGATCAGCAGCAGGGCGCCGGGGCGTTCTGCGCAGACGTCGGCGAGCAGACGCGTAGCGCGTTTTTCCAGGGCGCGGCGATTGTAGAGGGCGGTCAGCGGGTCACGTTCGGCGAGGCGCGCGATCTCTTTTTCCCGGCGGTAACGTTCGGTGCCCGTCATCGACAGCGCGATCAACATGATTGCCATGGCGCCTTCGACCAGCGAAATCTGGATGATCTCGCCGCGAAATGCGGCCAGATCGATCAGCGTGCCGGGGATGACCACCGTCAGGGCCTTGGCGATATAGAAGCTTCCGTGAATCAGCAGAACGTAGCGCAGTTGCACCGCGCCCACACTCAGCGATTTGCCATGCGGGCGCAGCAGCGTGCTCGCCTTGAGCGTCACCAGCGCCACCAGCAGCGAGTTGGCCGCGAGCATGACTTTTGACCACAGTGGCCCGTCGGGCAATAACAACATCACCAGCCAGGTGAGGAAGATAAGGTACCAACCGCGGGACAGACGTATCTGCGTGAAGCGCGCAACGCCCAGCAGGAAGAGGAAGTGTGCGGTCACCAGCAGGCCGTTGGCGAACCAGATGCCGATCAGCAAAAAGCCGCTACTGCGCAGCAATGCGAGGGTGGAGCCCACGGTGATGGTGGCGAAACCGGCGCTCCAGAACAGCAGCGAGGGTTCACGGATGCTCCGCCACTCGATCGCCAGGTACAGCGCGGCAGCGGCTGCGAGGGCGATGGAAAGGGTCAGCATCGTCGGAGGGTCGAGCGGCATTTCTGGGCGGGCCTGTCTGGTGGGCGGTTAGACGGGCGATTGTAAGCGTTCGCCAAGGATTTTCGCAGGGGCCTTGTTGCCGCGCAGACCATTGGCGTTGGGGGAGGGCGCGAGCGGCATCAACCGCCGCGCCGATTGCTCACTGACTGGCGTCCAGCACCACGCGATAACGCGCCTTGCCGCTGCGCAAATGCTCGACGGCCTCGTTGACCTTGCTCATGGGAAACATCTCGACCTGCGGCAGAATCTGATGCCGCGCACAGAACTCGAGCATGGTCGCCATGGTGCCCGGCGAACCAACGGGTGAGGCGGACAGGGATTTTTGCTGCGGAATCAGATCGAACACGTGAACCGGAATCGCACTGGGCACGATGCCGACGAAATGCAGCCGCCCATTGGCCCGCAGAGTGGCGAGCATGGCCTTCCAGTCGAGGTCGGCGTTGGCACTGATCAGCAGAAAATCCAGCGTACCGGCAATGGCTTTCAACGCATTGCTGTCGGTTGAGGCGACGACATTGTGCGCGCCGAGGCGTTTGGCTTCGTCCTGCTTGTTCAGCGATGAGGTAAACGCGGTGACTTCACAGCCCCAGGCATTCAGAAAGCGCAGCGCCAGGTGACCAAGGCCGCCGATGCCGACCACGCCGACGCGGTCGGTGGGTTTCACGCCGAATTGCAGCAATGGGTTGAATACCGTCGAACCTGCGCAGAACAATGGCCCAACCATCGCCGGATCAAGGTTGTCAGGTACCGGAATCGCCCAGGCCCAGTGCGAGCGCAAGCGATCGGCGAAGCCACCGTTACTGCCGATGATGGTCGGCTGCGCGGTGCCGCACAGTTGCTGCGAGCCCGAGATGCAGGATGAGCAGTGCATGCAACTGCCCTTGTACCAACCGATGCCGACACGCTGGCCGATTTTCAAGCCACGTACCTGCGAGCCCATACGAACGATCTTGCCGACCGCTTCGTGGCCCGGCACGAACGGATAGCGGCTGATGCCCCAGTCGTTGTCGATCAGCGATTGATCCGAGTGGCAGACGCCGCAGTATTCCACGGCGACTTCGACGTCTTCTTCGCCCAATGCGCCGGGATCGTAGCTGTAACGCTCTAGTGGTGCGCCGGCAGCGGTGGCCGCCCAGCCGTTGAAAGTAGTGGGTTCGGTGTTGCTCATGGGGCACCTCCGGTTCGACAGTCGGAAACAGCCCGGCAAGTCTAGTCGGTCATTGCTGCGGCGCTAGCCAGGTGTTTACCACCCGCCGATCGAGCTCTTCCCAGTCCGCCATGCCCAGCACTCGCGTGGTGTTCAGGCCGCGCAGGTAACCGAGCAACTGGTGGGCGGTGTTGCGGATCAGCTGGGTGTCGCCGGGGTTGTCGGCTAGCAATACAGTCTCGTACTGGACCAGGTATTCCGCCACTCGCTCGCGAAAGTCGGGCAAAACGGCGTCACGGATCAGGTCGAATGTTCTCAAAGAGAGATCCTCTTTCATCTTTTTCTAGTTGTATTGAAGTGTGTATCAGTCTGCACGTCGCGCAACTATTGCTAGAAGTAATAGTGACCATCACGAAACGCAAGTTTTGCTTTGTCGCCAATGGGCGGAAAATCGCTTCCATCGAACACGCAGCTCAAGGAATTTGCGCGATGAACACTTTGACCCGACTGGCTCTGGTCGCCCTGTTGATGGGCGGAGCGGTTGCCGCTGCACCGACCTACGCAGACGACGCCCGGTCGTGTCATCTCCAGCCCATCGCCGGCAGCAGCGCGACGTTGCGACACTCGCAAAGCGTCGGCGTGCTGTACAGCGAGAACACACTGGAAAACCTGCAATACCTTGAGCGTTACCACGACATGGCCGCCAACGGTGCCAAAGATGCGCTGGACTCAAGGATTCGCGAGGCCTTCGTCGGCAGCTCCGATCCTGAACTGGCCATCGATTGGTTGATCAGTTCGCTGCAGCAACAGTTTTTGTCCGTCACCGTTTACGACAGCCTCGATGCGTTGGTCCAGGCACATCCAGACATCGTGGTGAAACTCGACACGTTCAACCGCTTGCTGACGCAACGCAACAGTCTGGTCGAAGCGCGCTTCACCGCACGTTTCTACGACGCCGACCTGCAATACATCGGCAAAGCTGAAGGGGCGGTGGAAAAACAGCTGCCTTCCGTGTGGGTCCACAACCAGGCGGCAGCGGCAATTGCTGCGCAGATCGACAAGCAACGCGACTTGCAGCTTAACGCTTTGAAGCAATTCGATGTGTCGCTCAAGGCGCTGGTGGCGTCGAGCTGAACACTTAAAACATAAATGGCGACGGCAGCTCCGTGAGGCTGAACCGTTGCCGGTTGAACAGAACCTTTATTTTCAGGATTACCCCTATGCGTCCTTTATTTGTGCCTGCCATGGCTGTCGCTGCCTTGCTGCTCGCCGGTTGTGCCTCGACACCGAACAATCCGACCCTGGTTTTGCAGACCAGCAAAACCCCTGCGCAGTACGCCGATTGTGTGGTGCCGAAGCTGCAGGGCAGCGCGCTGACCCCAACGGTCTCGCAGACCCAACGCAGTTACCGGATCGTGGTACCGAGCAAGATTTCCGCGGACAACATACTCGAAGCCTACAAGGCGGGTACCGGCGGCAAGGTGTTCCTCTACGAGCGCCACCTGCTGGCCTCGAACTACCTGCCATCGAGTTTTGAACGAGCTGCGCAAGACTGCATCTGATTCTGCCCGGTACACGTATGTAACAGAGCTCCTTTGGTTGGCCGCAACCAACCAATTCTTTGCCCCGCGCCTTCATTCGGTCGCGGGGTTTTTTTTGCTTCCAGAAAGGGCTCAATCTGCTGTGGGATCAAGCGATGTCGATTACCACTTTGCCGATGCCAGTGCCTTGTTCAACTGCATCATGGGCCTGGCGTGCTTCGCCGAGGCTGAAGCGCTGCGGATGCATCAGCGGCTTGACCTTGCCTTCTTCGATCAGTCGCGTTGCGTAACCGAGGATCTCGGCATGGTGCTTGCGACCAACGCCAGTGAGCATTGGCAATAACACGAAAATCCCCGACAGCGTTGCACTGCGCAGCGAGCCGGTGGCAAGGTTGTGGGTGCCGAACGCCGCGCAACTGGCGACGTGGCCATAGAGACGAATGGCGGCGAACGAATCGTCGAGGCTCTGGCCGCCGACGGTGTCGTAAATCACGTCGAAACCTTTGCCGCCGGTATGCTGGTTCACGTATTGCGCAACCGGCTCGTCGCGGTAGTCGATCGCCGTGGCGCCGTAGCCTTCGACAATCGAGCGTTTGCCCGGCGAAACCGTGGCGAACACTTCGGCGCCCAGCGCCCTGGCAATTTGCACTGCCATGTGGCCCACGCCGCCGGCGCCGCCATGCACGAGGACTTTTTGCCCGGCCTGGACGTGAGCACGATCGACCAGACCTTCCCAAGCGGTGAGGAACACCAGCGGAATTGCCGCCGCCTCGCGAAACCCGAGATTTTTCGGTTTACGCGCTACCAGATCGGCATCCACCGCGAGGTATTCCGCCAGCGATCCCGGCAAACCACGGACGCCGCCGACCATTCCGTACACTTCATCGCCGACAGCCAAGTGCTTGATGTCGGCACCGACAGCTTCGATCACCCCGGCCATGTCGGTGCCGAGAATCGCTGGCAGCTCCGGCATCGCGTAGGGCGCGTTGCCGGAGCGGATCTTGTAGTCGATCGGGTTGACGCCGCTGGCCACCACCCGCACCAGCACTTCGTGAGCTTGAGGCTGGGGGCGCTCGATGTGCGCTTCACGGAAGGCGTTGTGGGCGTAGTCATCCAGGATCAACGCACGGATAGTCGGTTGGCTCATTACAACGCCTCGCTGTCATGTTCAGAGAAAGCGCTATGTTGGGAGCGCAAGGCAGGTTTGTCGACCCCCGAAACGGGACACAGGTTGTAGGCAAAGTCCGATGGTTCGAAGCGGTCGCCGATGTCCATTCGCACGCCTCGCAGATGCGCCGTTTGCAGCTGTGAGTCGTACAGCGCCACAGCGCAATAGCTGATCAGCAGGGTGCGGCGGCGTGCACCGGTGTGATTCAAACTGCCCGCGTGCACCAGATCGACATCGAATAGCAGTACGTCGCCCGCGCGGCCTGCTAGCTGCACACAGCCGGGCGGCTCATTGATATCGAGGGGTGGCGCTCCCGGCTCAGGCCGATGGCTGCCGGGGACGATGCGCGTTGCGCCATTGTCGGGGCCATAGTCGTCGAGAAAGACCAGAGCATTGACCATGTCTCCTGGCCGTTGCGCCGACATGTCGCGATGCAAGGGTTGATGACCACCGCCGCCAAGGGGTTCGCGGCCTTCTACCTGCGCAAGAAAGAAACGCTCGCCAATCAGTTCGCCCACGACCGCCAACACTTGCGGTAGACGACAGGTCGCCTGAATCTGCGGATCCAGATCCAATTGAGCATGACGCCAGTCCATCCCGCGCGGTGTTGGCCATTGCGACGAAGGCTTCACACCCGCATCGAACGCGGCGCGGAGCTCGCCCAGCCATTGCGCGGGAATGGCCCCACGGAGCAGGGCGTAGCCTTGGCGGTGCAGGCGTTGGCAATCTGTCATGGCGTCCTTCCCGGTTTCAGTGCCAGCGAAGAAGGTATAGCTGAGCAGGCGACAGATCGCCTGGCTGCGGTAACATGCAGCACCACATTGACCACGAGCAGCGAAAATGGATTCTCACTCGATACTGACGTTCACCCTGGTTGGCGCGATTGCCATTGCCAGCCCGGGACCGGCGACGTTGATGGCGATCAACAACAGCCTGACGTACGGGCAACGCAGCACTGTATGGTCGTCGCTTGGCAATGCCAGTGGTTTGTTCTGTCTGTCGGCGGCGGCGATGCTTGGGTTGGGAGCGTTGTTGGCCAGCTCGGAAATCCTCTTCAACGCCGTGAAGATTCTCGGTGCCGGTTATCTGTTTTACCTGGGCGTGAAACAGCTGTTCAAAAAGGGCCCGATGCTGCCAGAGGGGCTTGAAGGTGAGGCGAGCAAGGTCCGCCCAACGCGCGGCAAACTGTACAAGTCGGCCTTCCTGACGGCGGTGACCAACCCCAAGGCAACGATGTTCTTCACTGCATTGTTTCCACAGTTCATCGATCAGGGCGCAGCGCTGCTGCCGCAATTCCTGATTCTGACCTCGATCTTCATGGCGTTGTCGGTGTCTTCGCTGACTATCTATGCCGCATTGGCGTCTCGCGCCAAGGGCGTGCTGACCCGTCCGGCGCTATCGCGTTGGGTAAGCCGGATCGTCGGGTCGACATTCATCGGTTTTGGCGCAGCGATTCTGACGATGCGCCGGCAGACTGTGTAAGCGCGGAGCGTCTGCTTAAAGCCATTTGAACTGAGCCGGGAAGCGCGCCACAAAGCAGGTTCCCGACTCGATGTTCGACGTGACGCTCAAGGTGCCATTGTGCGCAGTCGCGATCTGCGACGCGATGTAAAGACCCAGACCCAGTCCTTCGCAACGCTGACCGGCTTCGGATCGGGTAAAAGGCTCGAACAACAGCGGCAGCAACTGCGCTGAAATAGGTGTGCCCTGATTAGTCAGCGAGATGACAATCTCATCATTCTCCGAATAGGCTTTGAGGGTGATCGGCGCACTGGTCGAGCCATGAGTGGCTGCGTTGCCCAACAGGTTCGACAGCAACTGGCTGATGCGCAACGCGTCGCAATAGACGCCGCCCGGAACGTCCAGCGCGTGCACGAACGTTACATTCGGGTGGGACGCCTTGACCTCGTCAAGGGTCAGTTGCAGGGTTTGTTGCAGGTCATCCACGAGTTTTCGCTGAAGCGGAATCCCGCCCCCCAAACGGCCGCGAGCAAAGTCGAGGATGTTTTCGATCAGCACGCCCATGCGCACCGAGCTGTTGCGGATCGCCGAAATCAGTGAGAGCGAGCGTTTGTCCTCGGTTTTACTTTCCAGCAGGTCGGTGCTCATGCGCACGGCACTTAATGGCGTGCGCAGGTCATGGCCGAGTACAGCAATGAACTGTTCGCGCAGGCGGCCTAGCTCATTGGCGTTGCTCAGTTCGACTTCCGTTGCCTGCAGACGACTTTGCGTGTCGAGGCTCATGGCTATCAGTTGGGCGAAGAGGGTCAGCGTTTTCGCGATGGCCGGCTCGTCGAGATTCGCCGGGACCGAATCAATGGCGCACAGCGTGCCGAAAAAATCGCCGTTGGCTTTGACGATCGGAATGGAGATGTAGCTTTCCAGCCCATAGGTTTTCGGCGTGTGATGCGCAGAAAAGATCGCGTGCGTGCTGGCATGACCGAAGATGACCGGCTGTTTGTGTTGGCGGATCTCGTGGCAGATGGTCGATTCGAGTACAAGCTCGCCGCCGGGCTTGAGCCCGAATTCGATCGAGTCGTCGACGGCGCACGCCACCCAGTTGCTGTCCGTGACCCGCGCGACCGCCGCGAAGCGCATGCCGGTAAGGTGTTTGACCATGCTCAGGATGACCGGCACCGCGTCGATGCTGCGGATGGCTTCAATGTCGGATAAGAATGCTGGGTTGGTCATGGGCTGGCGCTTCGAGAGGGTATCGAGGCAAAGACTATCCCTTATTGCCAGCCATGACTAATGCGTCGGACTCAGAACCTGTATTTGGCCGTCAGCATGTAGCTGCGCGGATTGCCGTAGTTGTCGGTAGCACCCCAGGTGGTGTTGTAGCCGATGGAGGAGTAGTAGACGCGGTCAAAGATGTTGTTCGCGTTGACTTGCAGGTCCAGGTGTTTGTTCACCTCGTAACCGGCCATCAGGTCAGTGACGGCGTAACTGCCCTGTTCGACGCGATAGGTGCTGTTGGCAACCGGAACATCGTTGTACAAGCGGCTCTGCCAGTAGACGTTGCCACCGATGCGAAACTTCTCCAGCGGACCTTGCAGGCGATACATCGTCGAGAGTTTGAACAGGTGCTCGGGGATGTCGGTTTTGAAGCGCTGATTATCGTTGTCCGGGTTCTCATCCTTGATGTAATGGGCGCGGGTGTAGGTGTAACCGCCGCCGACCTGCCAGTTTTCGGTCAGCGCACCTTGCAGCTCCATGTCGACGCCCTGGCTGCGAACCTTGCCGGAAGCCTGATAGCAGGTCATGACCGGGCAACCCAATTGCGTTGCGGCAAGGGCCGCGCGATTGGTCTGATCCATCTGGAACACGGCCAGACTGGCATTGAGAGCGCCGTTGAAGTATTCGCCTTTGATCCCGACTTCGTAGTTTTCGCCGACGATCGGGTCCAGCACCTTGCCCGAAAGGTCTTTGGAGGTCTGTGGGGTGAAGATGTCCGTGTAACTGGCGTACAGCGAATGGTGATCGTCGAGCTTGTAGATCAGACCCGAGTAGCGCGTCAGGTTGCGGGTGACTTTGTAATCACCGTCGCCGGTGCGGTCGTCGTAGTCGTACCAGTCGAGGCGGCCGCCGAGGATCAGGGTCAGTGGGTCGGCGAGGCTCAGGCGGGAGGTCAGGTAGACGGCATCCTGCGTAGTCACCGTGCGGGTTTTGCTGTCACGGACAAAGTCAGGTTTTGGCGCACCGATCGGCCACGCGGTGGTGTACGGGTCGTATTCCTTGGAGGTCGCATCGTAGACGCGGTTGCTCGCACCGACGACCAGTTCATGAGTGCGGCCGAAGGCTTCGAACGGGCCGCTGGCAAAGGCGTCCAGTGCGGTCTGCTTGTCGGTGTTATGCGATTGATAGGCGGTGGTTTCCAGCGGGCCGTTGTAGCGCGACAGGTAAGTGCCGGAAAACTCGCCATTCAGCGTCGAGGAAGTCCCGGCAACGTGCAGTTTCCAGTCGTTGTCGAAGCGATGCTCCACTTCACCGAACACGGTGTCGATCTGCAGCTTCTTGTTTTCCCAGTCGGTGCCGGGGTAGGTGGAGCGCGGCAGATCGAGGTGGTGGCCATCGGTGCCGAGTGGCAAACCGCCCCAGAAATAGTTGGTCTGTTCATTTTGGCGAGAGAAGCCAAGCGTGGCCGTGGTGCTGTCGCTGAGGTCGGCTTCACCGATGGCGTAGAACAGGCCGTGGTCGTTTTGTTCTTTGTCGCGAAAACTGTCGGCGCCTTGATAGGAACTGACCACCCGGCCACGCAACGTGCCGCTTTCATTGAGCGGGCTGGAGGCGTCGATCTCGCCACGGTAATCGTCCCAACTGCCGGCCGCGCCAGTGAGGGTCACTTGCTGGTCTGCCGTCGGGCGCTTGCGCACCATGTTGATCGCCGCTGAAGGGTTGCCGGCACCGGTGACGAGGCCGGTTGCACCGCGGACGATTTCGACTCGGTCGAACATGGCCAGGTTCGGCTGCACCGCCATCGAGTAGGCCTGATACGAGCTGGGCAGGCCGTCGTACATGATGGTGTCGATGTCGAAACCGCGCGAACTGTAAGTCTGCCGCCCCGGGCCGCCTGACTGGTTGAGAAACAAGCCCGGCGTGGCCTTCACCACGTCGTTGATGCTGGTCATGGCCTGATCGTCCATGCGCTGGCGGGTGACAACGGTCACCGCTTGCGGTGTTTCGCGCATGGTCAGCGACAGTTTGGTCGCGGTCTGCATGGGACCGGTGGTGTAGGAGTCCGTACCTTCGGTGGTACTGCCCATCTGCGTGGCGCCGATTTCGGTAGCGCCCAACTCCAGCGTGGTCGGCGGAGCGACGTTGTCAGGCTGGTCTTGCGTAGATTCGTCTGCCGCAACCGGTGCGACAGCGGCGATGCAGATCGCCAGTGCCAACAGGTTGGGTGAAAGGTTCGAACGGCGGTGAATGGTGTGAAACGACATCAATCTGCTTCCCCAGGTAATACCAAAACGAATCTGATGCAAGCGCATACAAGAAGTATTCGCATTAGCATGTCAGATTGAATTGCCTGAAGAAAGCTTCACGAGTCAGTTAGTTAACGAAATTTTCACATCTGTAAAATGACAGCACGCTCAGCCTGCAAACAGAAAATAGCTTCCCAGCCCCCAAGTCATCTGTAGGAGCTGCCGAAGGCTGCGATCTTTTGATCTTTTGGCCCGTTCGCAGAGAGCAGGATCAAAAGATCGCAGCCTTCGGCAGCTCCTACAGTGATTTACCGCAGGGGAGGAGGTCAGGCCAGATCTTGCGCCTGGTGCCTTTCAGGCACTTGCGTTGCTTCGTCGCCCCAGGTGCGGTTGACGCGCATTCCGCGTATCACTGCGGGCCGATTGGCGATGTCTTCCGCCCAGCGTTGCACATGCGTGTATTCCTGCGCCGATAAAAACTCGGCGGCCGAGTACACGGTGTTGCGCACCAGTTGCCCGTACCACGACCACACGGCGATGTCGGCGATGGTGTAGCTGTCGCCTGCCAGGTAAGGGCTTTCAGCCAAACGGCGATCGAGCACATCGAGCTGACGCTTGGTTTCCATGGTGAAGCGGTTGATCGGGTACTCGAGTTTCTCCGGCGCATAAGCATAGAAATGCCCGAAGCCCCCACCCAGATACGGCGCCGCGCCCATTTGCCAGAACAGCCAGTTCAGCGTTTCGGTGCGTCCCGCCAGGTCCTTGGGCAGCAAGGCGCCGAATTTCTCTGCCAGATACAGCAGAATCGAACCCGACTCGAATACCCGAACAGGCGGCTCGACACTGCGATCCAGCAGCGCCGGAATCTTCGAATTCGGATTGATTTCGACAAACCCGCTGGAGAACTGATCGCCTTCACCAATGCGGATCAGCCACGCGTCGTACTCGGCGCCGGTGTGTCCCAGCGCCAGCAGTTCTTCGAGCAGAATCGTCACTTTCACGCCGTTGGGCGTGGCCAGTGAATACAGCTGTAGCGGGTGTTTGCCCACTGGCAGCGTTTTCTCATGCGTCGGCCCGGCAATCGGGCGATTGATGCTGGCGAACTGGCCGCCGGACGGCGCATCGTTTTTCCAGACCTTGGGCGGTACGTAGGGCGCTTTGCTCATGTAGTGGGCCTCGTCGAATGCTGACGGATAAGAGACCGACACCGTATGAAAAATTCTCCTCGCGTGCCAGCGCGATCGACGTTATTTCACGTTGGCCTGGCGAATGTCCCCACAGAAAATGTCTACGCTGCCATCGGTCGCGGCCGTCCGCACGACCACGGAATGCTCGGCGGCGAGCAATGTCGACAAGGCCACCGGCGCACTTCGTGAAAATGCCCAGCCGCGTACAGGCTGACGTTCGGTGGTGACTTTATCGTTCATCGCATAAGCCACCGGCCCGGGTTGCGCGCAACTCCCTTGATTGACGAAGGCATACAGGCGCAAGGGCAGGGAGGCGCCACTGGGCGCACCGCTGATGAAGAAGCTGAAGCCGGTGTCCTTGCCCCAGTCAGCGAGGCTGACGTTGCCAATCTGTCCGACATTCTGCCGGGTGGCGGTGAGCGTGACGTTCACGCCAGGGTTGGACGATGTGGCGCAGCCGAACAGGCCTGCTGCGATCAATAACGCCGTGAGTGGATATCTGGATTTCATTGCAGGCCTCCGGGTTGAAGAACAGCAATGAGTCAGTTAAGCAGATTGCCCGGATGCTTCGCGCTGATTCACTGCCGTTGGCTCAGGTGCAATCGCCCTGGCCGCAGAGAGCACCACGCTGCGTAACCACTTCGAGGCCTGCGAGCGATGTTTGCGCGCATGCCACAACTGGTAATAGCGCAGCGGTTGCGCAGGCACGGGGAAGGGCTCGATGCGCAGCGGCAACAAATCGCTGTAGTGCTTGGCAAAAGAACGTGTGGTGGTGAAGAGCAGATTCGATTTCACCAGCACATACGGCGCGATGCAGAAGTACGGCAGCGTGGTGGTCACTCGCCGGGCCAGGCCGTTCCTGGCCAGTTCGGCGCCGATGGTGCCTTGGCCGGATGAGTTGTGGGTCATGACGGCCAAGTGGTCGGCGTCCATGTAAGCCTCGCGCGTCAGGCCACCGGGCGGGATCGGGTGTTCCTCGCGCAACAGACACACCAGATCATCGTCGCAGAGCATTTGCAGGTGCAGATGCTCTGCCGGTGCTCGCCAATTGCCGATCACCAGATCGAGAAATCCATCCTCAAGTCCGCGCGAATAGCCGCCCTCGGCTTGTAAGTGCTTGAGCTCCAACGTGGCCAGCGGCGCCTGCGCGTTGAAACGTTCGATGATCGCCGGAACAAAAAACACACTCAGATAATCCGGCGTGCTGATGCGAAAAGTTTGCCGGGTAGTGGCAGGGTCGAACCGGTCGACCGGGTGCAGAATCTGTTCGATGCCATTCAGCGCCTGTGCAACGGGATCGATCAGGGTCAGCCCGTGGGTGGTCAGCACCATGCGGCTGCCACTGCGCACCAACAGTTGATCACCGGTCAGCTCTCGCAGCCGGCGCAGGGCGACGCTGATCGCCGGTTGCGATTGGCCGAGCAACTCTGCCGTACGCGAAACGCTGCATTCAGTCAGCAAGGTGTATAGCGTGCGAATCAGTTGTGCATCGCAGTTGGGGACGGCGTTAGACACGGCAGGCTCTCTTCTTGGGCGGCCAACTGCAGATCGGTCCATGTCCCTGAGTGGCTGAGGGTGAAAAGCGTATCGCTATATAAATGACTATATAGCGATACGCCTGGAAGCGTCTATGCAAAGGCTCGGCCGTGAATAGAATGAGTCAGCGCCAGTCGGGCAGCGATTTCAGCAATTCGGCTTTTTCTTGCGTCGCCGCGCCCATCAGCACGAAGCCGAGCATGCGGCTCTGCGGATCGTGGTAGAGCGATTTGACGTTGGCGATGCCTTTGTCGCAGCGCTCAGCCCACTTGGTCGACCACAGCCCGGCGCTGTCCAGCGGCGACGCTACGATTGTCGGCAGGACGCTGGTCTTGATCGTCACCGGCATTGCCGGATAGGCGACAGGTGTTGCCCGCCCCGCGAGGGTCTGGGCCAGAGCGCGGGCCTGCAACATGATCGGCATCACGTACGGCAAGACCAGATCGTGAACACGCGCGCAGTCGCCCAAGGCATACACATTCGGCGTGCTGGTGCGCAGGCAGGCATCGGTAATGACGCCGTTGGCCACGGCAATGCCAGCAGCTCGCGCGAGATCGACGCGCGGCTCCAGACCGATTGCGCTGAGCACATGATCCACCCCAAGCACACGACCATCGGCTAGCTGTAACTCGAACCCGCTGTCGGCGCGGCGCACAGCCATCGGCGCATTGCCCAGTTCCAGGTGGACACCGATCGATTGCAGCGCGCTGGCCATGGCATCACCGGCCTCCACCGGCAATAGCCGGCTCAGCGGCCAGGTCGCGCGGTCGATAACCGAAACCTCATGCCCCGCATGGCGCAGATCATTGGCGAACTCGCAGCCGATCAAACCACCGCCCAAAATGGCGATGCGGCTTTCGACGCCGATCTGCTGACGGAAACGCCGGTAGTCTTCCAGATCGTTGACCGTAATGATCGCTGCCGCGCCATCGCCTTGCAGCTCCGGGCGGCGAGCGTCAGCGCCCAGCGCCAGTACCAGCGAGCCATAGCGCAGCGGCTGGCCGTCGAGATAAATCAACTGCGCGAGGGTGTCGATACGCTCAATCGAGGTGCGCGTTTTGAACTGCGCCTGCAACTGCGCGGCCATCTGCTCAGCACTGGCGGTGACCAGTTGATCGGGCAAGCGCCCGGTCTGGTAGGCGTTGGAGAGCGCCGGTTTTGAATAGAACTCGCCGCCATCGCGGGTGACGATCAGGATCGGTGTCTCGGCGTTCAGCTTGCGCAGCTCGCGTGCCACGGTGTTGCCCGCCAGCCCTGAGCCGACAATGACGACCGAATCCGGTTGCGCTGCCGGGCGATTGGGCTCGGCCGAGGCCGGTATCCGGATCATGTCGAAGTCGGACTTGCCGACGCCGCATTCCGGACAGTACCAATCCTCAGGCACGTCCTCCCAACGTGTGCCCGCCACAATCCCGTCTTCCGGCAGGCCCGCCGCTTCATCGTAAATAAAACCGCACACCAGACATTCCCACTTGAACATTTTGCTCACTCCTATCGATGGGGGAAACAACGCGAGCCTCAGCTGGTGAACGCGCGTCCCAGGCCAAGGGCGCTCAGGGCGCGGCGATAGGCAGTGGAAGAACGGTCGGCGGGAATATGGATTTCCAGCGACAGATCCAACGGCAGATCTTCCGGGCGACACAGTTCGACAATGTCGCGATCCTCTTCAAACACCTGCTGGTTGAACGCGTAGACATCCTCCAGCGGCATCTCCTGGTCGAAATTGCGCGTGATCGCGCAGAACATCCGCGTCTTGCGTGCCGAGATCGGGCTGGCGGCGTTGAGGATCACCAAACGGTGCTGCGGATCGGGAAAGTTCACGGTCAAGCGCGCGGTAAACGGTGCAAACACATCGAACGTGCGCTTCCACAAAAAATCTTCCGGGGCGCGGTGCTGCATGCTCTTGGGGAAGTTGCTGACATTGCTCACGTACTCGGCGTGGACGCCGTACGGCGTGACCTCGGCCTTGTACGTTGGCACCACCGGATTGTCGCGCTCGGCAAACGCTTCGTGGTGAATCCAGGCGAAGTGCGCCACATCGATAAAGCCCTCTACCTGACGCCCGGCCGAGGCAGCGATGTCGAGCGACGGCGGCAGAATACGTTGGGATTCTTCGTCATGCCACGACGGCATTTCAGCGAAGGGAGCACTGCTGCCCGCCATCAAGACCCAGATCAAGCCGTAGTCTTCGCGGGTCGAATACATCTGGATGCGATGGCGCTCGGTGAGGTTGGCGTTCGGCTCCGAAGGAATACGCGTGCAGCGGCCATCGGTGCCGAAATGCAGTCCGTGGTAAGGGCAAATGATGTTTTCGCCCTGTACCCAACCCTTGCTCAGCGGCGCCCCGCGATGGCTGCAAATATCACGGGCAGCATTGAGTTTTTCGCCGGTGCGATAAAGCACGATGGGCTCGTCGAGCAGCGTGACGGCAAACGGTTTATCGGCAACGTCTGCCGAGAAAGCGACGGGATGCCAATGGTGTTTGAGGATTTCACGATCGTGTTCAGTGAAGGTGCTGGACTTGGTGATCGGGTTCCAGGTGATGTCCTTGCAGGCGATGGCGGCCAGGGTCATGTTCAGTTCTCCTTAGGGTGGGATCGGCACTGAAGTGCAGTGCGTCCGCGAGCGATCCGATGGCTGCTTGGTCAGCCGGACGGACAACGAGTGCGTGACCCATGCTAGGGACGCGAGCCCGTCGCGCCCATGTCGCGGAGAACATGTTGCTTATGTGCAATTTGATATGTCTGGGCCGGATGCCTGGATTTTACGGATGAAGCGTGTGTCCTGACTGGCATCAATCGACGCTGAGCGAATGTGGATCGAAGCTGGGATTGGTGATCTGGCTGATGTCAGATTCCGGCAGCCATTCGTGTGCATTCTTTGCGATCTCGCGCACCACCCATTGTTGCGGCCCCGACCAGGACAGTTCGAGGTGCGGGCCGGTCAGTTCTCCACTGTCGATCAGCAAACCGACCTCGTCTGCCGGCCCCGGACACATGCCGCCGACCGCGAAGGGCACCCGCTCAGCGATCAAGCGCTGGAGCATGCCGACCCGTTCAGTGTGGCAAGCGAAGGCAATGCGCAGCACGGCGGCATTCGCCAAAGTGAACACCAGATCGCCGGCAACAGCGCCAGACGAGTCAATCGAGGCCAGATGCAGCGGGGGGCGGCCTGAGCCCTTTACATAGCGTAATTCAGTCACGGCTTGTCTCTTCATGTGAGGTTCGCGGTTTCAGGCGTCTGTCATTGGCCAGCGCGTGGCCAGGTGCTGCGTCAGATAATCCAGAAAGGCTTTGACCTTCGGCGTCAGTGCCGCGCGTTCCTGCACGCAAGCGTAGATCTCCATCGGTTCGACGACCGCTTGCGCCGTGCCTGCGTGCTGTTCAAACAGCGGCAGCAATTGACCGCTGGCGAGGAAAGGCGCAGCGACGAACTCTGCCAGACGGGTGATGCCGGCGCCGTTGATTGCCATTTGCGCCAGCGCGTCGATGTCATCGCTGATGGCCGTTGCATTGACCGGTGCGTCGTAGCGCTGCCCGTCGCGGATAAAACTCCAGCGCAGAAAACGCCCGTCCAGAGGGTATCGAAACGCCAGACAGGCATGATTTTGCAGGTCGTCAGGCGACTGCGGCCGGCCCGCGCGTTGCAGATAGGCGGGCGAGGCGCAAAGGACGAAGGGCAGCGAAACGATCCGGCGCGCAACGATGCCATCTTCCAGTTGCGGCTTGATTCGCAGGCTCAGGTCGATGCCGTCCTGGATGTGACTGATCTTGCCGTCGGTGGTGGAGAGTTCAAGCAACAGGCGCGGGTGCTGCGCCGAAAAACCGGCGATCAGCGGCGCCAATACATGTCGCCCGAACGCAGAGGTAGATGCGATGCACAGGCGACCTTGCAACTCGCTGTCGTCGTCGTTGATCAAGCTTTGAGCCGACTCCAGATCTGCTGCAATGCGTTTGACCTTCTCGTAATACACCCTGCCATTTTCGGTGAGCGCCATGCTGCGTGTAGTGCGTCGCAACAGACGTACACCAAGATGTGTTTCCAGGCGACTGAGGGTCTGGCTGACAGCGGCGGCGCTGACGCCCAGCGTCTTGGCCGCACCGACAATCGAGCCGGATTCGACCACTTTGATAAAACTGGCAATCGCCGCTAACAGATTCATCCGTGGCCTGCGAGAAGGACTGATTCGTAAGTTGTGCTTTATAAAGCACCTGCGTTTGGCCGTCTAGTTGGCCCTATCGGGCTTTGTTAAGGTGCCGGCTCCCTGTCAATGGATGGAAAAGCCATGAATCAAAGAAATCCCGCCGCCACTTATGTCAGCCGTCGCAAACTGTCCCCGCGCGCCACACCGTATGTATTTGCCCTGTACATGGCGACGATCATGGCATTTTTGATGTCGCTGGTGATCACGGCGGCCAACTCAGGGATTGATAACGAATACCTGCGCAATGTGCTGAACGCTTACAAACTGGCCATGCCGATTGCCTTTCTGTGCATTCTCGTCGTGCGGCCCATCGTGATCAAACTGGTCGCATGGACCGTACATCCGCATCGCTGAAAGCCTATTTGAGCCAATACTGTTTCACTGCACCGTGTGCGCCTTGCACCGGATCCCGCTCGGGAAACGGCAGCTTATCGATATTCTCCAATTGCTCCTTGCTCGGCGCTTCGCGGCAAATATCGCCGTGCTGCCCCGGCGGGTAGGCGCCAACCACCAGAAAGTCCGCGCTGGAGCCGAGATTGCAGTGGCCGGTGCCGGCGGGCAGCAGCAACACGTCGCCGGCGCTGACGTCCAGTACATGCCCTTGCGGGCCACCGAGCATCAGCCGCGCATGGCCCACGGCGACCCCCAATACTTCGTGGCCTTCGGTGTGATAATGATGGAAATCGTAAATTCCATAGCGCCATTGGCTGGGCCAGTCGTTGGCGTCGAAGGTGTGCTCGAACAGAGCCGCCGGTTCGTCCCCTTCGATGGCAATCGACTTGGGATAAATCAATACCGGCAAACGCTGGTTATTGGGCACCCAGTCGTTGCACTCAAGCCGCAAGGCTTGCACCAACACCGCACGTGCTTCTGTCATCGTCATCTCTCCTCTGCAGTGATCGGTGGACAGCGAAGGAGGGCGTGCGCCTCAGAAAAACTCGTCGAGCAACTGATAAAAGGCGATCCGGCGCTTGTTTGCTTCTCGGTAACGGGTGTTGCCGGCAAGTGTGGCGAGGGAGCTTGCTCCCGCTGGGGCGCAAAGCGGCCGCATTTTATGCCAGCGCCGCGCAAATCAATCGAAACTTCGCCGTCAGCGCGGCTGTCCAGACCCTTACACCTCCCGGCCAATGTTCTGCCGGGAACGCTCCATGCATTGGTGAAGGATGAGGATCGAAATGACGATGACAGTGGGAGATTTTCTGGTTGAGCGGCTCAGTGAATGGGGCGTTACGCGGATTTTTGGCTATCCGGGCGATGGCATCAACGGCGTGTTCGGCGCGCTCAGTCGGGCCAAGGGCAAGATTGAATTCGTCCAGGCGCGCCATGAGGAAATGGCCGCATTCATGGCCTCGGCCCATGCCAAGTTCACGGGGGAGTTGGGCGTCTGCATCGCTACCTCAGGCCCTGGTGCGTCGCACTTGATCACCGGGCTCTACGACGCGCGAATGGATCACATGCCGGTGCTGGCCATTGTCGGTCAGCAGGCGCGCACTGCGTTGGGCAGTCATTACCAGCAAGAGCTTGATCTGGTCTCGATGTTCAAGGACGTCGCTGGCGCCTTTGTGCAGCAGGCTTCGGTGCCGTCGCAAGTGCGCCATCTTCTCGACCGTGCGGTCCGTACGGCCGTTGGCGAGCGCCGCGTGACGGCGATCATTCTGCCCAACGATTTGCAGGATCTGCCTTACGAAGCGCCGGCCCGCGCCCATGGCACGGCGCATTCCGGGGTCGGTTACACGAAACCGAAAGTGCTGCCCTACGAAGCGGATCTGCAACGTGCCGCCGACGTTTTGAACGCCGGTGAAAAGGTCGCCATTCTGGTTGGTGCCGGCGCCTTGCAGGCGACCGATCAAGTGATTGCGGTGGCGGAGAAGCTCGGTGCCGGGGTCGCCAAAGCACTGCTGGGGAAAGCTGCGTTACCCGACGATCTACCGTGGGTCACTGGCAGCATCGGCCTGCTCGGCACCGAGCCCAGCTACAAATTGATGAACGAATGCGACACCTTGCTGATGATCGGTTCGGGGTTTCCGTACGCCGAATTTCTACCCAAGGAAGGCCACGCCCGTGGTGTGCAGATCGATTTGCAGCCCGACATGCTCAGCTTGCGCTATCCGATGGAGGTCAATCTGGTCGGGGATTCGGCGGAAACCCTGGCGGCGTTGTTGCCGCTGCTGGAGCAGAAGACCTCAGGCAAATGGCGCAAGAAGGTCGAAGGCTGGCGCGGCATCTGGGAGAAAACCCTGGAAAAACGCGCCATGGCCAAAGCCGACCCGATCAATCCGCAAAGAGTGGTGTACGAACTGTCGCCACGCCTGCCGGAGCAGGCCATCATCACCAGCGACTCGGGTTCCTGTGCCAACTGGTACGCCCGCGACCTGAAGATCCGCCGAGGCATGCAGTGCTCACTGTCCGGTGGACTGGCCTCGATGGGCGCGGCGGTGCCTTATGCGATTGCTGCAAAATTCGCTTATCCCGAGCGCTCGGTCATCGCCTTGGTGGGCGACGGCGCGATGCAGATGAACAACATGGCGGAGCTGATCACCGTGGCCAAATATTGGCGGCAGTGGGAGAGCCCGAAATGGATCTGTGCGGTGTTCAACAACGAAGACCTCAATCAGGTCACGTGGGAGCAACGTGTGATGGAGGGCGATCCGAAATTCGAGGCTTCGCAGAGCATTCCGGACGTGCCTTACCACCTGTTTGCGATTTCCATCGGCCTGAAAGGTATTTTCGTCGATCGCGAAGAAGACGTTGCCGGCGCCTGGGAGCAGGCTCTGGCGTCGGATGTGCCGGTGGTGATCGAGTTCAAAACCGACCCGAACGTGCCGCCGCTGCCGCCGCACATCAAGCTTGAGCAGGCGAAGAAATTCGCCACGACGCTGCTCAAGGGCGATCCGGACGAAGCGGGCATCATCGTGCAAGCCGCCAAGCAGGTGCTGAGCTCAGTCCTGCCAGGCAAAAAATAACCCGATTCCGCACTAAACGGATACCCCTCCAGGAGCTGCCTCAGGCTGCGATCTTTTGACTTGTTTTTTAAAACCGGAATCAAAAGATCCGCCGATCGCGGCCCTGGCCTTGGGCAACGCTTGCAGGTGGCTTTTGGAGGTGGGTTTTGGAGGTGGGTTTTGATTTTTATTGGCTGTGCCGGATGGAGTCTTGGGCGAGAATATTGGCCAGTGTTTCCGCTTGAAGGCACGCACTTGCAACGCTACGCAGCACGCTTAGACGGCGTGGAAATCAACAGTTCGTTCTATCGCCCGCACCGTCGACAGACTTACGAGCGTTGGGCCGATTCGGTTCCAGAGACGTTTCGGTTTTCGGTAAAGGTGCCCAGGCACATCACCCATGAACGGCGGTTGGTAGATTGTGAAGCCGCGTTGGAGGAGTTTTTCGCGCAATGCGGCGGATTGGGTCAGCGCCTGGGGTGCCTGCTGGTGCAACTGCCACCTTCACTGGCGTTCGACGCGTCAATTGCCCAAGGCTTTTTCAAGGCGTTGCGTCAACGTTTCAACGGCGCCGTTGTGCTGGAGCCCCGGCATGAATCGTGGGTGAATGCCGGGCCATTACTCGTCACTTTCCAGATCGCCCAGGCAGTCGTCGATCCGTCACGCATCAGCAATGATGCAACTGTGGGTGGCTGGGACGGTTTGCGCTATTGGCGACTGCACGGCTCACCGCGCATTTACCACAGCGCTTACGAATTGCCCTTTCTGCAAACACTGGCGCAAGCCTTGCAAACCGCGGTGGCGGCGGGCGCAACCACCTGGTGCATTTTTGACAACACCGCCAGCGGCGCAGCGCTCGGAAACGCCTTGACGCTGGTTCACGAGAGCATCATTGCGGCGCCAGATCACCGTACCAATAGGCCGCGGTAACGCCGCCATCCATCAAGAAGTCGCTGCCGGTAATGAACGTACCGTCAGGTCCCATGAGCAGCGCGCCAACGGCACCGACTTCATCAGGTGTACCACCGCGTCCGGCCGGGCTCAGTTCGATCATGCGGCGGTAACCCGCACCGCGGGGGCCATTCAATTCGTCGCGCGCCAGTGGCGTGAAGATGATCCCCGGACTGATCGTGTTGACCCGTGCACCGCGTTTGCCCCAGCGCACCGCTTCGGCCATCACGCGCAATGAATTGCCGCGTTTGGAGATTTGATAGGCGTGCAGGGGATCAGTGATCTGATCGGCCTGAAGCATCGGCAGAGCCAACAGATCGTCCGCAGGAGTCGTCGCCAGCGCCTTGTTTTGCTCGGCACTCAAGGCCGGCAAACGGTGCCCGGATTGCGAGGCGATGACGATCGCGCTGCCGCCCGGGGCAATCACGTTGCCAAACGCTTCAAGGACTACGGCGGTGCCATACAGATCAACGCGCAGAATGGTTGCCACAGGCGCTTGCGAAGGTGAAACACCGGCGGCGTGAATGACCCCGGTGACTGGGCCCAGTGCAGTGGCGGTGCGCACCAGCGCCTCGATCGATTCGCGCGAAGCCACGTCGACCACAGCGGTGCTGACGGCGAACCCGGCGTCGAGCAGGACGCGGGCAGCGGCATCGGCATTTTCTTGCTTCAAGTCCGCCACTACGACGTGTTTGCCAACGCTGACTCTGCGAGCGATGGCCTGACCGATCGAGCCGGCGCCGATGACGACAATAACGTCGGACGGGGTAGGCATGGCGTCTCTCCTCTAGTGAATGCAGCACCTTATAGGGCGGCTATCCGCTCAACAATAGAGTTGGCGCTGCATAGACCCATGAGGAGAGCTCATCAATAGCGTCGGATCAAACCGACAGGTGCTCATAAAGAATCGTCGCACCAACAATCATCAGCACCACGCCACCGACGATTTCGGCGCGTTTGCCGACCACCGCACCCAGCACCCGACCGAGCATCACGCCAATGGTCACCATGGTCATGGTTGCCAGACCGATCGCGGCCGCTGCCACCCAGATATTCACGTCGACAAACGCCAGGCCAACACCGACCGCCAGCGCATCGATGCTGGTGGCGAACGCGGTCACCGCGAGGATCAGGAAGGAATGTTGCCCCGGTTTTTCCTCTGCTTCGTCTTCGTGTTTGAGGCCGTTGTAAATCATGTGCAAGCCGAGAATCAGCAGCAGGGTGAAGGCGATCCAGTGGTCCCATTCGGACACCCAGCGAGTGGCAGCCTGGCCGATCAACCAACCGATGATCGGGGTGATGGCTTCGATCACACCGAAGATCAGACCGGTGCGCAGGGCTTCGGTCAGGCGCGGTTTGTGCAGGCTGGAACCTTTGCCGATGGCGGCTGCAAACGCATCCGTGGACATGGCCAGCGCGAGGAAGATGAGGGAAACGGGATTCACGGTGGTGTACTTCCAGTCGGGCTATGAGTCAACGACACAACCACACGCCCGACTTTAGGCATGGATGTGTCGTCGGTCTCACCAACCAAAAGGTGTTCGCACCACGGCATGTTGCCGAGAATGTTGATACGAACGCTTCCGAAAGGCTCGGAAACAGGCTACTCCCCAACGAGGGTGCGGATCTTATGCGGGCAAACATGAAAATTTTGTCAAAAGCGCAGAGAAATGTCGGCGTTCTGATGCTGCTTTTTCAGTGGGGAATTGCTTTTGTGGTGCTTGGAACACGCTCCCCTCAACCAAGAGATCCAGAGGCCTTTCCACAAGCCACGTCCTTTCGGCACACAAAATATGTTCTGTGATGGTCAGCGTTGCGCCTGATTGATCCGCAGCTCAGCGCACAAGCCGCCCTGCGGCCGGTTGTACAGCTGCAGGGTGCTGCCGATCTTGCTGACGATCATTTGCACAATCGCCAGGCCCAATCCGGCGCCATTGGCGTGGCCCTGGCTGTAGAAACGTTCGAACAGTCGCGCGTAATCAGTCTCGTTGATGCCCGGGCCGGCATCCTCGACGCTGATGTACACCGAGCCATCACTTTGCGGCTGCACCTGAACGCGCACTTCGCTGCCGGGCGGGGCGAAGTTCAGTGCGTTGGTCACCAGGTTCTGCAGGGCGATGGCCAGTGCCACCGGGTCGGTTTCGACCGGGCAGTGGTGGTCGCTGTCGAGGATCAGTTCGATGTCTTTTGCCATGGCCAGCGGCGCCAGCTCGGCGACTTCTTCACGCACCAGTGCGGTCAGTTCCACCGGGCTTCGCTGTGGGTTGGCCAGACGCGGTTCAATACGCGCCATGGTCAGCAACTGGCTGGCAATGCGTGTGGCGCGATCCACCGCGCTGAGCAGAAACTCCAGGGCTTCGTCGCGCTGTTGCGCGGTACTGGCCAGCTGCGCGTTTTGCGCATGGATGCGCAGAATCGCCAGCGGCGTGCGCAATTCATGGGCCGCGTCGGCGATGAAGCGCCGTTCCCGCGCGAGCAAATTGTCGATCTGCTGCAAAAGTCGATTGAGCGCCGTCTGCATCGGTTCGAGGTCGTGGGGCAGGGGGCTGAGATTGAGTGGCTTGAGTGTTTCGGTAGTGCGTCCACGGATCGATTGCGCCATCGCGCGCAGCGGTTGCAGGCCCCAACCGATGGTCAGCCAGATCAGTGCCGCGAGCGCCGGCACCCCGATCAGACTCGGCCACAACGTATGGCCAACGATGCGTTGAATCAGATCCTGACGAATGTCGTCACGCTCACCGACCCAGATCAGCAATCCCTGTTGAGGATCCTTGAGCAGAAAGGCACACCAGTCGCGACCGTTCTCGAGAATATCGTGAGAGCCCACGGTGGTCGGCGGCGCCGAAAGCTCCGGCGCTTCGGCGGAACGCATCAGCAATTGGCCGTCGCTGCGCCAGACCTGAAACGTCAGACGGGTCTCATAGGGATGCGCTGCCTCGCCATCGCCCACCCGGCTCATCGCCTGGTCGAAGGCCTGATGAAGCCGCTGCCAGTCGTCATCGCCGGGCGCACGTTGCGCCAGCACGCCCTGCAGCAGGCGCGCGCTTTGCGCCAATTGCGCGTCGTAAACCTCTTCGATTTCATGGTGGCTGTCGCGCAGCACCAGCCAACTGATGAGCACATCGCCCAGCAACACCAGCATCAGCACCGGCAGCAGAATCCGTGTCCGTATCGAGTTCATGGCTTGAGCTCCAGCACGTAGCCGACGCCGCGCACGGTGCGGATCAACTCGCCCGAGAGTTTTTTGCGCAAGTTGTGAATCAGCACTTCAAGGGTGTTGCTTTCGACGCGCTCCTGCCAGCCATACAACGCCCGGGACAAGCGTTCGCGGGTCACCACTTTGCCGGGGCGCGCCATCAACTGATGGAGCAACTGATACTCCATCGGCGTCACCACCACATCACTGCCTTGCCAGGTCACTTGCTGGCTGACCGGATCGAGGCTTACCCCCGCATGCTCCAGCACCGGTTGCGCGCGGCCCTGACTGCGTCGCAGCAAGGCGCGGATGCGTGCCTTCAGCTCATCGACATCGAAGGGCTTGATCAGGTAATCGTCGGCGCCGGCATCGAGCCCCGCGATGCGCTCGGCAGTGCCGTCGCGGGCGGTGAGAATCAGCACCGGCAAGTCATGTTGCTTGCCGCGCAATTGCTGCAACAGCGCCAGACCGTCGAGGCGTGGCAGGCCAAGATCGAGCAGCAGCAGATCAAAGCTTTCCGTGCGCAACGCATGCAAGGCGCTGACTCCGTCCTGCAACCAGTCGAGGGCATAACCTTCGCTGCTCAGCGCAACGCGGATGCCTTGTCCGAGGGCACGATCATCTTCGACCAGAAGCAGGCGCATGGAAGTTCTCTAGAGGAAATAAGGGGGTTGGTCGGCGGCATGATGCCGCTGCGCAGGCCGCCGTGGCAGCCCGCCCGACGGGAAAGATGTAACCACTCGTTGCCAACTAAGCTTTCGCTAAGGTTGCTTTTGCACAGTGGGGCCTTCCTCAACTAGCGAGAGTGTTTCCATGCGCAAACTGCTGCTGTTGTCCCTCATCGTTGCCAGCCCGCTGGCCGTCGCCGGTCCGCAATGCACCACCGCCGAGCGCTCACAATGGCAAGACCAGAAAGCCTTTCAGGAACAACTGAAAGCCCAGGGTTACGAGATCAGCAAGTTCAAGGTCACTGACGGCAACTGCTATGAGATCTACGGTTTCGACAAGGACAAGCGCAAGGTCGAGATCTACCACGATCCGGTCAGCGGTAAAGCGGTGAAAACCGAGATCAAGGGCTGATGCCGAGCGCGTCCGTGCGCCTGTGGGACCCCGTGGTGCGACTGTTTCATCTGTCCATCGCGGGGGTTTTCGTTGCCAATTATTTTTTCAACGAAGCCGGTGACGACTGGCATGTATGGCTCGGTTACTACGCCATGGGCTGGCTGCTGGTGCGCACGGTGTGGGGTTTCACAGGACCGCGCAGCGCGCGTTGGTCGGACTTCTGGCCGACGCCGAGCCGATTGCTGGCACATGCACGCTCACTGCTCGCCGGACGGCCAGAGCACCGCCTCGGCCACTCACCGATTGGCGCGCTGGTGATGATTGTGATGTTGCTGGCGTTGCTGACTGTGGGGCTGAGCGGTTGGGCCATGGAGGAGGTCGATGCCCTGTGGGGAGCCGATTGGCCGTTACAGGTGCACGAAACCGCTGCCGATGGCCTGTTGGTGCTGGTTTGCATCCATATCGCCGCTGCGCTGTTTGAAAGTTTTCAGGTTCGCGACAACTTGCCGTTGTCGATGCTCACAGGACGCCGTCGCCGATTACCGGACGATCCGACGCGCTGACAAGGATGTCTTGCCGTACGTCTTCCATCCTGTTTCTGTCTCGAGCCCACTATGCGTGCGTTGTCCTTTCGCTTGAAAATGATTCTCGGCAGCCTGGCAGTGATCCTGGTTTTTCTGGCTGCGTGGCGCAGTCATCCCACTCACGTACTGTCACCGTTTGCGCTGTCGACACCCCCGGTCGACGCTGCGCTGCAAACCCCCGAGCCGATGTACAGCAGCCGTTTCGTGTCCTCGGAACTGAACGATTTCGTCCACTCTTCATCGGTCACCTCGCTGCCCGGCGGTGACTTGATGGCGGTGTGGTTTGCCGGCTCGCGTGAGGGCGCCGCCGACGTACAGATTCGCACCGCGCGCTACGATGCGAAAACTGCCGAGTGGGGCGCCGAGCAAGTGCTCGCGACCCGTGAATCGACGCGTGACGGCACCCGGCGGTACATCCGCAAACTCGGCAACCCGGTGATCGCCCTCGCGCCGGATCAGCGCTTGTGGATGTTCTACGTCTCGGTGTCCGTGGGCGGCTGGGCCACCAGTGCGATCAACGTGATGGTCTCCGATGACCTCGGCCGCAACTGGACGGCGCCTCGGCAACTGATCACCTCGCCGTTCTTCAACATCAGCACGCTGGTACGCGCCGCGCCGGTGTTCCATGCCGACGGCTCGATCGGTTTGCCGGTCTACCACGAGTTCATGGGCAAGTTCGCCGAATACCTGTACCTGAGCGCCGACGGCGCGGTGGTCGACAAATTCCGTATCAGCCGTGGCAAACACTCGTTGCAACCGACCATCGTGCCCCTCGACGGGCGTCGCGCGGTGGCGATGTTGCGTTATGCCGGTGACACTCACCATCGCGTGCTGGCCAGCCGCACCGAAGATGCCGGGCAAACCTGGAGCGAACCGTACCCGCTGGAACCGGCCAACCCGAACTCATCGCTGGCGGCCGTCGGCACTCACGATAACGGTCTGCTGGTGGCGTTGAATGACCTGCAGGACGGTCGTTTCAAGCTCAGTCTGTACGGCACCGATGCCAACCTCAACGACTGGCGCAGCGTGATCGAACTCGATCAATCGCCAGACCCGCTCGGCCAGCCGTTCGCGCCTGAGGCCTACAAGGCAATCATCGGTGAAGGCTTTCGCGCCTCCAGCGGTGCCCGGCGGTTACCGTTGGAACAGCGTTTTCTGAGCAACCTGGATTACCGCGTGTGCAAGCCGCAGGGCTGTGATTTCGAGTACGAATACCCGTACTTCAGCCGTGGCACGGACGGCCTCTATCACTTGGTGTATTCGTGGAATAACACCTTCATCAAACATGTCAGCTTCAATGAAGCCTGGCTGGAGGAGCGCCTGTGATGCTGATGCTCTGGCAAGCCCATTTGAGTTTCATCCTGCTCGGTTTCGTTTTACTGAGCGCATTTCGCTTCACCCAGCGCTGGCGCCCATGGTTGTTGCCAGTGTTGGCGCTGGTCAGTTTCATCCCGATCAGTGACCTGCCGCTGGCGGCGTATGTGCGCAGCTTTACCGATGATCTGGCGATCACCACGCTGGTGTTGCTCGGCTGGGTGAGCCTGCTGCGCTTGGGCGTGATTCAGCCGTTGGCAACGCTGACGCGGGTTCAGGTGCTGGTGTTGTTTGTGGTCCTGGCGGCCATTCTGTACCCGGCGACGATGGGCCTGACCTATGCCGATCCTTACCGTTGGGGGTTCAATCCGCGGCCGATGATTGTCGGCGTCGGTGTGCTGGCTTTGGCACTGTTGTGGCTGGGCAATACGTTGGCCGTCACCCTGCTGGTACTCGGCACACTGGCCTTCGCGCTACGCCTCAAGGCGTCGGAAAACTACTGGGACTATCTGATCGATCCGCTGCTGGTGGGCTACTGCCTGGTGGCCGGCTGCTCGCTGTTGATCCACGCCATCGGGCGCCGCCTACGGCGTACCCCGGTTGCCGCGACAGCTTCTATTTGAACGAATGACACAGAGGTCAACGATGGGTTGGTTGCAATCGCGACGTCTGCGCTATGGCGTGGGCGCGGCAGGTTTGGCGTTTTTGTTGTTTGCCACGCTCCGGCTGGTGTTTGTCCTCGGTTTTTCCGGCGTTGATCTCAATGAATTTGCCGACAACCCGCAATGGCTGCAGACCCTCGGCATCGGTTTGCGTTTCGACCTGCGTCTGGCGGTGTTGCTGATGTTGCCGTTGGCGGTGCTCGCATGGCTGCCGCGCTGGAACCTGACGCGGTTGCCATGGCTGCGCGGTGTCGCACGGTTGTATTGGCTGCTGACGTTGGGCGTGGTCGGTTTGATTTACATCATCGACTTTGGCCATTACGCCTACCTTGGGGTGCGGATCAACGCCACGGTGCTGCGTTATCTGCAGGACGCACAGATCTCGCAGCAGATGGTCTGGGAAACCTATCCGGTGCTGTCGATTGCCCTCGGTTGGCTGGCAGTACTCGGCTTGTGGTTTTACGCATTTGTGCGCCTGGAGCGCTTGACCCTGGCGCGTGAAGCCAAGGTGATCGGGCGCACTTCGCTTGCGCTCGGAAGCGGTTTCGGGATGGTGGCGGTATTGCTCGCACTGCTCGGTCGAGTGGACAACCTCAACCTGGAAAACCCGGTGCCGCTGCGCTGGAGCGACGCGTTTTTTTCCGGTAACAGCCAAATCGCCGCCCTGGGCCTCAACCCCGTGCTGTTCCTTTATGACACGCTGAAGACCGGGCAAGCGCAGTTCGATGAAGCCAAGGTGCGCGAACATTACCCGGCGGTGGCGCGCTATCTGGGCGTCGATCAGCCAGATGCGCAGACCCTGACCTTCGTCCGTCAGCAAGGCGTGCAGCCGTACCGGGTTGCCGGCACGCCGAACGTGATGTTCGTCATGCTCGAATCGCTCGGCACCAGTGCGGTGGGTGCTTACGGCAATCCGTTGAATCCGACGCCGAACCTTGATCGACTGGCCAGCGAGAGCTGGTTCTTCAAACACTTTTACGTTCCGGTGACCGGCACGGCAAAAACCGTCTGGGCGAGCATCACTGGCGTCCCCGACGTCACGCGTCAGGAAACCGCAACCCGCCATCCGCTGATCACCCGTCAGCACACGCTGATCAACGCGTTCAGCGATTATCAGAAGCTCTACATGATCGGCGGCAACGCCGGGTGGGCAAACATCAATGCGCTGATCCAGCAAAGCATCAATGGCGTGCGCCTGTATCAGGAAAGCGATTGGCGTTCGCCACTGGTGGACGTGTGGGGGATTTCCGATCTGGACCTGTTCAAGGAAAGCGACCATATCTTGCGGGACTTGCCCAAGGACCGGCCATTCTTTGCCTACGTGCAAACCTCGGGCAACCACCGGCCGTTCACCATCCCTGAAGACAATGATGGTTTCCAGATCAGCAGTCTCACGCTGCAACAGGTGCAGGCTGCCGGATCGCGCAGTGTCGAACAGTACAACGCCGTGCGCCTGCTGGACTTCAACATTGGCAAGCTGATGGAAATGGCCAAGGCCGGCGGTTATTACGACAACACGATTTTCGTGTTCTTCGGCGATCACAACACGCGCATCAGCCAGATCCCGCACATGCCGCCGGCCTTCGAACTGCTGGGCCTTGAAAGCAACCATGTGCCGATGTTGATTCACGCGCCGGGGTTGCTCAAACCTCGGGTGATTGATGAAGCCGTGGGCCTGGCGGATCTGCTTCCGACTGTCGCGGGGATGGCCGGCATAGCGTTTACCAACGGGGCAATGGGCCGTGACGTCCAGCAGCCGGCGCCGGAAGGTGAGCGTGTGGTGCCGCTGGTGTTGCGCGAAGGAACGTTCCCGCTGATCGGCGGCGTGACCGAGGATTATCTGCTGCAAATGCAACACAACGGCAGCGCGCCGACCTTGCACGATTTGCGCTCCTCAACGCCGCTGGACAACGTCGCCGAACAAAATCCGCAGGAATTTCAACGGCTGGTGGAGCTGACCCGAGGCTTGCACGAAAGTGCGCGATTGATGTTGTACCGCAACGTGCGCTGAGGCCGGAAACTGGCGTGAGGAAAGTGTCGAGTCTAGAGTTCTTCCACGCGTATCCGCAGAGGACTCGTTATGAACAAGGACAAGCAGGAAGAAGGCACGGAGTCAGCGTCGGCGCTGATCGATCAGCGCATCGAGGCGCTGGCTGACTGGCGCGGCGACACGCTCGCGAAGATCCGTTTGATCATGCGCAAGGCTGATCCGGACGTGGTGGAAGAGTGGAAATGGCGTGTGCCGACGTGGTCGCACAGCGGGATTATCTGCACGGGTGAGACTTACAAGTCAGTGGTGAAAATGACCTTTGCCAAGGGCGCATCGCTGGCGGATCCGACGGGATTGTTCAATGCAAGCCTTGAGGGCAATACGAGGCGGGCGATTGATGTGCATAAAGACGAAGTGATTGATGAAAATGCCCTGGTGGCATTGATTCGTGAAGCGGTGAAGCTGAATACGTCGAAGCCCTCACCCTAACCCTCTCCCAGAGGGAGAGGGGACTGACCGTGGTGTTCTTTCGGGGTACGCCGACCTGAGATTTCGAGGAAAACCAAGGTTTTTAACTGCACCCGCTCAGCTCATGGCCCCAGAGGGAGAGGGGACTGGCCGTGGTGTTCTTTCGGGGTACGCCGACCTCAGATTTCGAGGGAAACCAAGGTTTTTAACTACACCCGCTTAGCTCACTGCCCTGGAGGGCGAGAGGGCTGACCGTGGTGTTCTTTCGGCGTACGCCGACCTGAGATTTCGAGGCAAACCAAGATTTAGAACTAGACCCGCTCAGCTCATGGCCCCAGAGGGAGAGGGGACTGACCGTGGTGATCTTTCGGGGTACGCCGACCTGAGATTTCGAGGGAAACCAATGTTTTTAACTACACCCGCTCAGCTCACTGCTCCAGAGGGAGAGGGGGACTGACCGTGGTGTTCTTTCGCGGTGTGCGGATACGAGATTTCGAAGCGAACTCAGGTTTTGAACTGTACTCGATCGGCTCCCTTTCCCCCTCTCCCTGAGGGAGAGGGCTGGGGTGAGGGGGTAAATTCAACAAACACCACAAATCTCAGTTGCCGTCTGCCACTTTGCGTTCGATCTCGTCGACCTTGCGCTGCAACGTTTCGGCATCCTGCTCTTTGACGCGGGTTGAAGTGGGGGTGATCACCTCGTCCACCGCCCGGGTGTCATTGTCCCTGTCCTCAAGATCGCGCTCGACGACGTTCACCGGTTTCCCGGAAGTGTCGGTGGCTGGGGCGTTCGGGGTTTTGTCATCATTGCTGTTCATATCGTTGACCTCCAGTGGTGTAAACATTGGAGGTGCCGCTGCGGCGAGCGTTCGATTTTTCTACAGAACGATGCATCACCCCATGCGGCTCTCGCTTCTGTAGGAGCAAAGCTTGCTCGCGAAGACGTTGTTTCAGTCACCAAACAAGCTGACCAAACCTGCGCCATCGCGAGCAAGTTTTGCTCCTGCAAGCCTATGCCTGTAGGAGCTGTCGTTTGCGTGGCTTCAGTCTTTGAGGATGTCGCGATCCTTGGTTTCCGGCAGGAAGAATATGCCGAGTACCGCGGTCATCACTGCGATCACGATCGGATACCACAGCCCGTAGTAAATATCGCCGGTCGCCGCGACCATGGCGAACGCCACCGTCGGCAGGAATCCGCCAAACCAGCCGTTGCCGATGTGATACGGCAGCGACATCGAGGTGTAGCGGATGCGGGTCGGGAACAGTTCAACCAGCCAGGCGGCAATCGGGCCATAGACCATGGTCACGTAGATCACCAGGATGGTCAGCATGAGCAGCACCATCGGGTAATTGATTTTCGCCGGATCGGCTTTTTCCGGATAACCGGCGTCCTTGAGTGCCGTGCCGAGGGTCGCGGTGAAGGCGTCGTTGCGGGTCTTGAAGTCGGCGGCGGGCAGGGCGCTGCCCTCGAAGCTTTCGACGACTTTGTCGCCGATGCGCACTTGCGCGACGGTGCCCGGTTCGGCGATCACGTTTTCATATGGGATCGCCCGTTTCGCCAGCAGAGTTTTCGCCAGGTCGCAGGAACTGGTGAATTTGGCCTTGCCCACGGGGTCGAACTGGAACGAGCACTGATCGGGATTGGCGATCACCTTCACCGGGTTTTTCTCCTGAGCGATGAACACGTCAGGATTGCCGTACTGGGTCAGCGCATGGAAGATCGGAAAGTAGGTCAGCGCCGCCAGAATGCAGCCCGCCATGATTATCGGCTTGCGGCCGATACGATCCGAAAGACTGCCGAAAATCACGAAGAACGGCGTACCGATCAGCAGCGATCCGGCGATCAGCAAATTGGCGGTTTGCGGGTCGATCTTCAACGTCTGCAACAGAAAGAACAGCGCATAGAACTGCCCGGTGTACCAGACCACAGCTTGCCCGGCAGTGCCGCCGAGCAACGACATGATCACCACCTTAAGGTTGTCCCAGCGAGCAAAGGACTCGGTCAGCGGCGCCTTGGATGTCTTGCCTTCGGCCTTCATCTTCTGGAATGCCGGCGACTCGCTCAATTGCAGGCGGATGTACACCGAGACGATCAGTAGCAGAATCGACAACAGAAACGGAATCCGCCAGCCCCAGGCTTCAAACGCTTCGGTGCCCAGCGCGGTGCGGCAGGCGAGGATCACCAGTAGCGAGAGAAACAGGCCGAGGGTCGCGGTGGTCTGAATCCATGAGGTGAAAAAGCCACGTTTGCCGGGTGGTGCGTGTTCGGCGACGTAAGTGGCCGCGCCACCGTACTCACCGCCCAGCGCCAGGCCTTGCAGCAAGCGCAGGGTGATCAGGATGACCGGTGCCGCGACGCCGATGGTCGCGTAACCGGGCAGCAAACCCACTACGGCGGTCGAGATCCCCATGATCACGATGGTGATCAGGAACGTGTGTTTGCGCCCGATCATATCGCCGAGGCGGCCGAACACGATCGCGCCGAACGGCCGCACCGCGAATCCCGCTGCGAAGGCGAGCAGGGCGAAGATAAACGCTGTGGTTTCGTTGACGCCGGCAAAGAAATGCTTGGCGATGATCGCCGCCAGTGAGCCGTAGAGGTAAAAGTCGTACCACTCGAACACCGTGCCCAGGGACGAGGCGAAGATGACCTTGCGCTCCTCCTTGGTGATGCCGCCGCTGCGGGGTGGACTGCCTGAGGATGCTGTGGAAATTGTGGCCATGGGTGTTCTCCGTCGTGCTTATTGTTGTGGGCCGGAGTCCCCCGTTACTGCTTATCGCACTCTGGCCTTGGGCAAATGCCGCCATTGCTCTCGCGTGAAACTTTCACCGTCTGACGGCCTCGCATGGCTGCAAGGTTCTCTAAAGCATAATCAGCTTCTGCGGGATATCCACTCGGCGTCCTGCGGGCACGGTCGATTAAAGATCGCTCGCCGACGGCCGATAGCTGCCGACCAGCCCAATTCAGAATCCACTTTTCAGGGAAGATGCCCATGAATGCTTCATTGCAGAGCGCTGCCGCGCAAATCCGTCAGGCCGTCCGGGTCGCCACTGAAGGTCTGGTGGGACGTGAACAGTTGGCCGAACTGATCGTGCTGGCAGCGGTGGCGCAGGAGCATATTTTGGTCATCGGCCCGCCAGGCACGGCTAAAAGTGCTGTGGTGCGGCGCGTGGCGCAGTCGATGGGTGGGCGTTATTTCGAGTACTTGCTGGGGCGCTTCACCGAGCCTTCGGAGCTGTTTGGCGCGGTCGACCTGAAAAAGCTTCGCGAAGGCACGGTTGAAACCGACGTCAGCGGCATGCTGCCGGAAGCCGACATCGTCTTTCTCGACGAGGTGTTCCTCGGTTCGACGGCCATCCTCAATACCTTGCTCGGCGTGCTCAACGAGCGCCGCTTCCGCCGTGGCCACACGCAGATCCAGTGCCCGCTGCGGGTTTGCGTCGGCGCCTCCAATGGTCTGCCGGATGATGAAGCACTGGCGGCATTCGGCGACCGTTTCCTGCTGCACCTGTTTGTCGAGTCGGTGCCGGACAATCAGCTCGAAGCGATGCTGGCCGGCGGCTGGCAATCCGAGCAGCACCCGGTTCAGCAGTTGCTGGGCCTGAGCCAACTGGACACCCTCGGCCAGGCCTTGAAAAACGTCGACCTGACGGCCGTTCGCCCGGCACTGGCTCAGGCCATTCGCCGCCTGCGCGAGGCCGGCATTCAGTTGTCGGATCGACGCATCGTCAAATCGCAACGGCTGATCGCCGCAGCGGCATTGCTCGGCGGACGTCTGGAGGCCAGCGACGCGGACCTGTGGCCGCTGCTGTATGTGCTGCCGACCAAGGAAACCCAACAGCATGGCCGCGAAGTGCTGCGCGAGATCTTCGCGCAGTCCAGCAATAGCCATTTGTTCAGTGCAGTGGAAGAGGCGACCCTGCAGCCGATGTCGCGTGTCAGCCGCCTGGTGGAAACCGCCGAGGACTATCTGGCGCGCAGTGAGCCACCGGCCAGTGCTCTGCTGGAAGGCTTGCTGCGGGAGATTGACGCCAACTTCAATGACATGACGATTCCGGCGTCGTTGCAGGCTGTGCGTGGTCAGGTCGCCCGTCTGTTGACGTCGGCCGCATGAGTGGTAACGCGATGGGCTGGGCCTGGCGACCTCGGCAGGCGCCTGCCGCACCGCAGGCGGCTGTGGCGTGGGGCGACGTCGCGCGACGTCTGCATGCACGACTGCTGCTGATTCCCGAAGAACAGGCATCGCGCCTGCACGCCACGGCCAATCGTGATGTGTTACTGGTGGCCGGTGCGGCGGCGGATCTGCCGTGGGTCGACGGCGTGGCGTATGCAGCGATGGACGATCGTGCGCCGGGCTTGTGGTTGCCCACCAGTTGGGAACCCGATGTGCCGAGCGACCTGTTGGGTCAGGCGTTAGCCAAAAAATTCTCTCGCACGCCGCTGCTGCTGTGGCGTGATCCACCGGCCGTGGTGCCCCTCGACCGGCAATTGCCGGTGACCGCGCAGCATTTGCAGCGGATCAATGCTTACTGGACGGGGCGCTGATGCAATTACCGGACTCCCTGCAACCCTGGCGTGAATGGCTGGAATGGTTTGCCCCGGAACAACTGCCGCTGTTTGCCGATCTGCTCGGTCGGCTGAACCCGATGCTGGGCCCTTTGCGCGGTCTGCAACAGGGCGGTGTGCCTGAGCCGGATGGCCTGGGTGACTTGCAGCGGCGCGGGCCTTATGAGCGCTTGCTCTCCAGTGAATGGCTGCTGGCCGATGAAGTGCCCGACGAGTTTCTGCGTCGGGCGGTAGTGGGCGAACATATGTTCCTCGCGCCGCAGTATCGCGCCCAACAGGCCAGCCGCCTGATTGTCGTACTGTTCGATGCCGGGCCCCTGCAATTGGGCAGCGCACGCCTGGTACACATGGCGCTGCTGATCCTTTTGGCCCGTCGTGCCAAAGAGGCTGGCGCCGAACTGCGTTGGGGGATTTTGCAGCACGAACCGCTGCTGCACGAGCTCGACTCGGTGGCGCAACTCAAGCGCCTGCTCAGTGCGCGAACCTTTACCACCGTCAACGACGCGCATTGGCAGACGTGGCGGCAATCGCTGCAAAACGAGCCTATGCCCGTCGGCGAGTGTTGGCTGGTGGGGCAACGTTTGCCCGTGACTGACCGGCACACCTGTACACATCGGGTGCAGGTGTCGCGCAGCCTTGAAGGGCAAAGTTTGTCGGTGCAGATGCAGGCCGGTGAAACCCGGCGTGTGAGCCTGCCGATTCCGGACGAGCGCTTGGCGGTGCAACTGCTCAAAGGCCATTTTGAAGGCGAAGTCGTGCAGGCCGCGCCGTCCGCCAAAGGGCTCGTGCCGCGTGTCTCGCTGACGTTGCAGCCGGTGATTTCGAGTGCCGGTACGCACGTCGCCCTGAAGATGCTCGATGAGCCCGGCATGGTGGTCATCAAGTTGCCGGCGCAGAACCAGAAAAAGTCCTTGGAAGTGCGCCGCAACCTCTGGAGCGCCTGCCGCACACCGCTGACGGTGCTGTTCGTCGGGCGTGCAATCGGCGCTGTCCTGAGTGACCAGTTACAACTGTCGTTCTGGAATATCCCTGGTCTGAATCCGGTCGATAAACCGAGTTTGGAAGAATTGAAGCTGCCGCCGGGTACGGCTAATTTCCTTCCCGCCGTAGGTTTGCACGGTCACTTCGCCAACCGCTTGTACCTGCTCGATACTCAAGGGCACCTGGCCTTTTGGGTGGTGGAAAAAGAGAAACACACCGCGACGCCTGCACCCCGGGGCACCCAGCGCTTGGCGGCAGGGGTGATGGCGATGGCCAAAGTGTCTGGCGACGCCATGGCCTATGTGCGCCGCGAAGGTGATCGGCTGTATGCCTACTCGATCAACTCGAACTCCGGTGACAGCAACGCTGCGCATGTGGTGGGGATTGCCGAGGGCGTCACCCAGGTGCTGTTTGCCGCCAGTTACCGGTGGCGCAACGGCTTTGGCGGCTGCGCGTTGCTCACCGTAAAAAATGAATGTGAAAGTTGGCGGGTAGTGTCGGTCAAGGGGGCGCCGTTCGAAAATCAGCGGATCGATCTGGCCCGAGGCTGGAAGGGCATCGGTTTGCTGCAAGAGGATGACGAGGACTACTCGTTGCTGTTGATCAGCCCTGGTCAGCAAGCCATCGCTCTGCACTACGGTGACGACCATGAAACCCTGTTCACCACCAGCGCGGTGATTGCCAAGGTCAGCTTCTGCCCGTTGAGCGGTCTGGTTGCGGTACTGACCAGTGCGCGTGAATTGTTGGTGTACTCGGTGCCCAAACGGCTGATGCGCTTGCAGGTGTTTTGTAATGAACAACCGGAAAACAAGGACAGCAGCGATGCTTGAACTGGACGCTGCACTGATCCGCCGCCCGCTGTTGACCGGCCACCAGCACATTGAAGGGCTGTGGTTTGCCGCCGAGCGCTTCACGCCTGACGAGCGCGCAAAGCTGATTCTCGAACAATGGCAAACCGGCGCCAGCGCCTACCGTTTTGCCGACGGCGATCTGTTGCGCTTACGCCAGCCGGTGGCGGTGCAGTGCGAGGACATGCTCGGCTGGCCGTTGATTCGCCAAGGCAATGTGCTGTGTTCCGCTGTGCTCGACCCACAGGAAGTGCGCAACCTGCCCACCGCCGACCTCTGGCTGGTGCGCGGCAGCCACGTCAGTGCCCGGCATTTACGCGATGCCGTGGCATTGGCACCAGGTGACTGGCTCGACATCAACGGCCTGACCTTGCTCGACACCTATGACTGTCGCAACGTGCTGCCGGAGCCAGTGCTTGAGCCCGTGGCCGTGGTCACCGACGTCCGGGAAATTCTCGGCGACGCGTTGCGTCCGGTCAGCCCAGAGCAGGCGCAGGTCATGAAAGCGTTGCTGGAACGTCAGCAAAATGCGTCGAAGGTGCCGCCCCCTCAGGCAAATACGACGCAGAACAGCACCTGGACGCAGACGCCAGGCACTTCCTTGCCGTGGCTGAAACTCAGCGTAACGCTGGTGATTCTGGTGGCGCTGTTCTGGATGGGGTCGCAAGGCGAGAAAACCGGCATGCAGCGCATGACCATGCCCGACACTCCATCGACGTCGGTGCAAATCGGCGGCGTGGTGGTGAGCACATTGATCGGCGGGATCGCCCTGACCCTGTTGCTGGCAGGGTTGCGCCATGTGTTGCGCCGGCCGGTGCCGGTGCAGCCTTCGGCTCCCCGTGCCGCCGAACCCGGCATCGAGGCCCGCGCCACACCGGCCAAAACCAAGCCGTCGCGCTGGCGGCGCTGGGTGACGCGCCTGACTGAAAACTCGCGTCTGTCGGCACTGTATGGCAAGCGTCAGGCCGCCTACATGCGGCGCATGCTCGAAATGTTCGAGGACGGCAACTTCGAAGAGGCGCTGCGTCACGCGATTCCATTGGGCAGCGAGCAGAGCAGCGGCGAGCAATCATTCGGTACGCCGCAGCGACGTCAGGATCTGATGATCGACCACAGCCGTGGGCCCACGCGTTCGATCAGGTTCGAACACGACATGGAAGCGCATCTGCGATTGATCTACCGGCAGACCTTTGAGCGCCTCGATCGCGCGGGTCGCATCGAGGAAGCGGTCTTCGTGCTCGCCGAGCTGCTAAAGGTGCGTCAGGAGTCGCTCGACTATCTGGAGAAGCACGGACGCCTGCAACAAGCCGCCGACCTCGCGCTGGCCTGGGATATGCCGTCCGCGATGATCGTGCGTCTGTTGTGTCTGGCCGATAACTGGCAGCGTGCCTTGTTGGTTGCCCGACGTGACGACGCGTTTGCGGCCGCCGTGACATTGCTGCAAGGCAAGTGGCCGGAGAGCGCCGACCGTTTGCGTCTGGAATGGGCCGAATCACTGACCCGCAAGGGCCTCTGGCTGCAAGCCGTCGAAGTGATCTGGCCGCTGCGTGCGGAGCGCGAGCGCGCCGCCCAGTGGCTGCTGGATGCCGAAGCAGCGGGCGGCACGCTGGCGTTGGGTGCATTGGTCAAACGGGCGGCGTTGTTGCCCGATACCTTGCAGGCGTATGCCGAGTGGGTCGAGCAACTGCGCGATGATCCGGCGCGTCACGCCGAGCGCGCGGCATTGGCGGAGATTTTGTTGCAGCACAAGACGCACGTGAATGCCCTGGCATGGCTGGCCGCAGCCATGGTGCACGCGGTGCTGGCGGACCAAAACGACGGCCATGGGCGCTTGTCGCAACTGCAATTGCAGGCACTCGTCAGCATGAGCAAGGACAAACTGTTGCAGGCCGATCTGCCGGGAGCGTTGCCGACACTCGCCGCGAAGGTGCCGCTGTCGAAGGTGGCTGAGCCACTGGAATGGACAGCTCCGTTCATGGGCAACCGCAAGATTCTCGACGCGGTGCCGCTGGAGGATGGGCGTTATTTACTCGCGTTGGGCGAGGCGGGGGCGGTGGTCATCGATGCGCACGGCCAGACCCAGTGCCATTTCCCGGTGCCGGCACACAACATCGTCCTGGCCCATGACCGACAGGTCGTGCTGGTGTTGGCCCGGCGCGATGATGTCTGGCGCATCAGCAAGCTCGATCTGGTCACGCGCAGCGCGACGGATCTGGGTGTGCAGATGTTCGATGTATTTGCCCGGTCATTCGATGGCCTGACCTGGACCATCGGCCGCGGTCGGCAGGTGCGGGTAGTCGATGTCGATCATGGATTCGAAACGCTGTGGCATGTCAGCGATTTGCCGGGTCAGGTCTGCGGCATGAGAGATGATGCGCAAAACGAACTGGTGTGGCTGACTCACCCGGACCAAGGCTTGTATCTGTGGCATTACCGCTTGCCCGAGCGTCGATTGATCACTCGGGATTTGATGCCGGCCGTGCCAGTGGGCAGCTTCCAGGTGCTCGACACTGATGGTCGTCTACTCGGCGCACAACTGAAACTGGCCGACAATGAAGACCCTGTGTTGGTGGTGGAGTGGATCGGCGGACGCAAGGGCTATCGATTGCCGGGGCTGGATGGCGAAGAATTCGATTCGCTTGATGTGTATTTGCATGGCCAATGGATGCTGATTCGTTACTTGATCAACGATCAGGAGATGCGCTGGCATTTCATTCATCGCGGCAGCGACCAACTCTGCGCCACGTTGCAATGGCCTTTGCACGGTGCGCAGGTGCGCTGTGTCGGCGCCGATTACTTGCTCTTCGATCACCATGGGCGCTTCAGTCATATCAACGTCGACACGGCCACCCAACACAACCTCTCGCTGAACTGACCGGGCCGGGCCGGGCCGCCTACGCTTTAACCCAGCGCTGGCGGCTCCACGCACTCAACCAGTCAACCACGAACACCAGCACCAGCATCGCCAGGATCACTGTGCTGGCCTGGGCTTCCTGAAACAGGCTCAGGCTCACATACAACATTTGCCCCAAGCCGCCAGCGCCGACAAAACCGAGCACGCTGGCCATGCGGATGTTGTTTTCCCAGCGATACAGAATGTAAGCGAGCAATTGCGGCGCAAGGTTCGGCAGGGTGCCGTAGCAGAAGGCGAGAACCGGATTGCCACCCTGCAAGCGAATGGCTTCGGCCGGTTGTGGCGGGGTGTTTTCCAGTGCTTCGGCGAACAAACGCCCAAGTACGCCTGTGGTGTGCAGGGCGAGGGCGAGGGTGCCGGCATTCGGGCCGAGCCCGGCGGCGAGCACCATCAGCGCCGCCCAGACCAGTTCCGGAATCGCCCGCAGACCATTGAGCAGCAGCCGCGCGAGGCTTTGCAGTGGCCAGCCGAAACGCCCGGCGGCAGGCAGGGCAATGACGATGCCGAATCCCGCCGCGAGCAGTGTGCCGAGGGCCGACATGGCCAGCGTTTCCATCGAACCATGGAAGATCGCTTTCAGGTAATCGGCGCTCAAGTCCGGGCTGAGAAAACGCTGCACATACGCGCTCATCTGTTTCAGGCTGGTGGCGCTGCCCAGCTCACCGAGGTCCAGCCCCAGATAGCTGAAGGACGCGATGACGGCCACGCCAATGGCGGCGATCAGCAGCAGGTTGATCAGGCGATTCATGTCAGCCTCCAGCGCAGCAAACGGCTGAGTTGATCGGCGCCCAAGACCAGAATCAGAAAGGCCAACAGAATACTGGCGACTTCACCGCCAGCGAACATACGGATCGACAGGTCAATCTGCTGGCCGAGCCCACCGGCACCGACAAAACCCATCACCACCGAAGCACGAATCGCGCATTCCCAGCGATAGACCGTGTACGACAGCAGTTCCGCCGCGACATTGGGCAGCGTGCCGTAAGCAAACGCCGCCAGTCGACCACTGCCGGCCTGCAGCAATGCGTGCGCCGGGCGCTGATTGGTCGACTCGAAAATCTCCGCGTAGACCTTACCGAGCATGCCGCTGTAGGTGATCGCAATGGCCAGCACACCCGCAGCCGGGCCAAGGCCAACGGCACGCACAAACAACAGCGCCCAGACGATTTCCGGCACGCTGCGCAGAAAGATCAGCAAACCGCGCACCGGCCAGCGCAGCAGACGGCCCAATCGACTGGGCACGCCGCCCCTGGACGCCGCGGACAGCGAAAGCGCTCGACTGGCAATCAGGCTGGCCGGTATCGCCAACAACAGCGCCAACGCCATGCCGGCCGTGGCGATGGCCAGGGTCTGCAGGGTGGCTTTGAGCAGTAACTGGAGAAAGGCTTCGTCGTGCGCCGGTGGCCAGAATTGCGCGACAAAACGGCCCATTTCGTTCTGGCTGTCGGGCAGCAGCACGCCCAGGTTCAGTTCGCTGAGCTGGATGCCCGGCACCAGCAAAGCAATCGCCAACAACGTCAGCAGTAATCTTGGCCATGCGGCCGGATCCCGTGAATCGGCCTTCAGCATCGTGGAATCTGCACAGTCAAAGGGGCCACCGCAGCGGTCGGCGATTGCAGTTTTTCGTTGGCGTACAGCGCATCGAGCATCTCGGGGCTGACGTGATCGGACGGGCTGTCGAACAGAATCTGCCCGTCACGCAAACCGATGATGCGCGGGAAGTGCGACAGCGCCAGATCCACCGCGTGCAGGCTCGCCACCAGCGTGACGTTGTGCTCGCGCGCATGGCGCGACAGGATCGACAGTGTGTGCGCGGCCATGACCGGGTCCATCGCCGACACCGGTTCGTCGGCCAACAGAATTTCCGGTGCCTGATACAACACGCGGGCGATGCCCACACGCTGCAACTGGCCGCCGGACAATTGCTGGCAATGGGCGAACAGTTTGTCGCCCAGATCCAGCCGCGCCAATGCCGCGCGTGCGCCCGATACGTCGAGCGGATGCAACAGATTCAGCAGGCTTTTGCCCAGACTCCACTGGCCCAGTTTCCCGGCCAGCACCGCGGTGACCACGCGCTGGCGCGGCGGCAGCGGTGGTGCCTGATGCACCAGGCCGATTCGGGCACGCAGACGTTGCCGTTGACGCGCGGACAAGTGCCAGGCGCGCTCACCCAGCACTTCGATGTCACCGCTGCTGGGCCGCAGGGCCGTGGCCAGCAGGTTGAGCAGACTCGATTTGCCGGCCCCGGACGGGCCGATGATGGCGACCTGTTCGCCAGCGCCAATCTGTAAGTCGACGCCGCGCAGGGCGTCGACTCCATTGGCGTGGCGCAGGCTGCCCTGGTTGAGGCGTAGGGTCATTTCAGCAGGTCGGCGGCGCGGGCGGCTTCCTCGATGCCCTTGTAGTTCTCAGGCTTGGTGTCGATGAAGCGGCTGGCCGCTTGCAGGTCGAGGATCTTCTTCTGCTCAGGGTTGGCCGGGTCGAGATCGAGGAAGGCTTTCTTGATCTTCGCCGCCAGCGCCGGATCGAGCGTGCCGCGCACTGTCCAGTTGTAATCGAAGTAGGTCGGGGTGGTGGCGAAGACTTTGACCTTGGTGGTGTCGACTTTGCCGGCATCGACCAGTTTCTGCCAGACACTGGCGTTGAGTACACCGGCATCGACCTTGCCGGCCTGCACCCAAGCCACGGTGGCGTCATGGGCGCCGGAGTAGGCGACGCGGCTGAAATAGGCTTCAGGCTTGATGCCGTCGTTTTTCAGCATGAAATAGCGCGGCATCAGGCTGCCCGAAGTCGACGACACGGAGCCGAAGGCGAAAGTCTTGCCTTTCAGATCGGCGAGGCTATGCACATTCGGGTCGGCGGTGATGAATTTGCTGGTGAACTGCGCATCCTGTTCACGCTGCACCAGCGGGATCACCGGAGTCGTGGCATCGGTCTTCAAGCGTGCCTGCACAAACGTGAAGCCGCCGAGCCAGGCCATGTCCAGGCGATCGGTCGCCAGCGCTTCAACCACTGCCGGGTAATCGGCCACCGGCACAAACTGCACCTTCATGCCCAATTGCTGTTCCAGATAGGCACCCAGCGGTTCGAACTTGCGCAGCAGTTCGGTCGGCGCTTCATCGGGAATCGCGCTGACCCGCAATACATCGGCGGCCTGTGCCACCAGCGCAGAAAAGGACAGGGCCAGGCCGGCGGTCAGTGCCAGGGTTCGCTTGAGCATAGAAATCTCCATTTCATCGGCGTGAAAATAGGTGAAGAGCTGAAAAAGGGCGCTACGTGAGGGTAGACGAATCGGCGAGTTTATACGTACTCATGCGTACAAAGGCCAGCGCCATCAGGTGTGCGCGGTTAAAAGCGCTCGTCGAGTATGGCTGGGAGGGAAATCGTTCGGGCGTGTGCGAGAAACGCCCGTCAATGTGTCTCCAGCGTTGCCCAAGCCTTCGATAAAAGCTCTGCCCAAGCCTTTGCTGGCACCCACCACCAAAATCTTCATTGATCGTCTCCATGATCAGATTGCTGATGGTCGAGCATGCAAACAAACGACCGCTGAAATGGCAAACGAATGGGTGTATCCGAATATTTACGAACGGTCTGTCATGTTCAAGTCGATTCTTTCCTGGGTATCAAGGTCGATAAGCGCTCGCAGCGCTGCGAAGATCGGTTCGGCACTGGTGTGTTTTTTGCCGTAAGTCAGATTGAAGTGGTAGTCGAAATCCACCGGGTTCAAGCCCTGAGTGTGTTGCAGCAGGGTCTCCAGCTTGTCCAGTGCCTTGACCGCTTTGGCCTCGGCAGAACGGGCGTTTTCGTAGTCGTCCCACAACGCGAGAATTTCGCTTCTCAGGGCATCATCGAGCGAGTCGGTGAGCAGCAGAAGGTCGATGCGCTCTTGTTCGCTTTTGTCGGGAAATGCGTCCTGAACGACTGCCGGGATGTCGCCATTGATAGCTTCGCCCAAGTCGTGAATCACGCACATCTTGAGAACCTTCAGCAGGTCGAGCCCGGCCAGCTCATCGGCAAAGACAATTGCCATCAGGCATAGGCGCCAGCTGTGTTCGGCAGTGCTTTCGGTGCGGCCGCCAGAGGTGTGCGCACTCCTCAGGACGTCCTTGAGCTTTTCTGCTTCACGGAGGAATTCAAGGCGTCGGCTGATTTTTTCGAGGTCCATACACGTACCCGGTGGTGGAACAGAGTCACAAGCCTAGAGCCGATGCGCTTGAGCGTCCACGCATAAAGTATGCGTTCAGAGCGTCTCGACCAGCCGCGCAAATGTACCGTCGGACAGTGGAATACGTGTCCAGCGGCACAGGCTCTGGCGGATCGGTACGAGGTCGGAGTCGTTGCTGCCGGTGACAAATTCCAGCGCCGGCGCTACCTGGAGTTCACGCCAGCCCAGTGTGTCGAGCGCCCGTTCATTGCGGGCAATTTCCGCGGTCGCGAAGCGCCACAGTGATCGCCCGAGCAATTGGCTCAACGGACTGGCGAATTGCGCGGCACGGGCAGCAGAGCAGGCCAGCAAACGGTGGGTCAGGTCGCAGACCAGATGCACCGGTCGTGTGCTTTCGCTCACCAGCCGGGCGAGGGCTTGATCGGCGGCTGTATCGAGACGGGCGGCGAGCAGTTGCTCCAGCTGTCGATACGCTACCGGGTCAATCGCCTGAATACCGCTTTCCCAACGGGAAATGGTCGATTGGGTGACGTTGAACATCTCGCCAGCGTGGCTTTGCTTTACGCGATGCAACAAGCGCCAACGACGCAGGGCGATGCCGGGTAGAGCGGGTTTGAGCAATGGATCAGCCATGGGGGATGTCGAGAGAGATTGAAGGGCCAACACTTTGAAGACTGCCGGCCCGCGCTGCAAATCGACCTGACGATCAGGCTGCTTCAGGAAGCTTGGCGATCACCTTGATCTCGACATCAAAGCCATACAGCCAGGTCACGCCCACAGCGGTCGCGGTCGGATGCGGCGCATCGCCCCAGAACTCCGTCAGCACGATATTCCAGATGGTTTCGAACTTCGATTGCGGATCGACAATGAACACGGTCACATCGACCACGTCGTCGAAGCTGCAGCCAGCTTCGTCGAGGATCGCATTCAGGTTGCTGAAGGCTCGCCGGACCTGGGTTGGCAGATCGGGCTCGGGTGAGCCGTCCTCGGTGCTGCCGACTTGCCCCGAAACGAAAAGAAAGCCATTCGAACGTACCGCGGGCGAGTAGCGATGACGCTCGTAAAGCGCTCGCCGGGCCGGTGGGAAAACAACATCGCGCTGAGTCATGGGGTGCCTCCATCATTTGAGTTGATGAGGCCACTTTAGGTATTTGCAGTCGGGCGATAAACGCGCAAGCTTGGCGTTCACTGTTTGTAAAAACCAAACAATCAAGGGGCGAGTGTGGATCGTTTCGATGCAATGCAGGCTTTTGCGCGGGTGGTCGAGGCGGGGAGTTTCACCAAAGCCGCAGAAACCTTGCACATGAGCAAGACCACCGTGACCCAGCTGGTTCAGCAGTTGGAAGCGCGGCTGCGAGTCAAATTGCTCAACCGCACCACGCGCAAGGTCAATGTCACCGCCGATGGCGCGGCCTATTACCAACGGGTGATCCGGTTACTGGCCGACCTCGACGATGCCGAAACCAGCCTGCCCGGCGCGGCGGCATTGCCCAGCGGTCGACTGCGCGTTGACGTACCGAGCCCGCTGGCGCGGTTGATCCTGATTCCCGCATTGCCCGAATTTCACGTGCGTTATCCGCACATTCAGATCGACATGGGCGTCAGCGACCGCATCGTCGATATCATCGATGAGAACGTCGATTGCGTGGTGCGAGGCGGCGAGTTGCTGGATCAGTCATTGATGGCGCGCAAGATCGCCGATCTTCAGTTGGGTGTGTTTGCTGCACCGGCTTACCTGGTTCGCGAGGGCACGCCGGCGCATCCCCGAGAACTGGAAGACTCCCATCACCGCGTGGTCGGTTTCCTCTGGGCTCGCACCGGCAAACCCGTGCCGTACGCCTTGCACCGCGCCGGCGAAAACCTGCACATCAAAGGTCGTCATGTGTTGGCGGTCGACGATGGTAATGCTTACCTCGCGGCAGGGCTGGCCGGTATGGGCGTGCTGTGGCTGCCCAAGTACATGTCAGCCGTTCACCAGGCTCAGGGTGAACTGGTCCCGCTGTTCGAAGACTGGCAACTCGATCCGATGCCACTTTACGTGGCGTACCCGCCGAACCGCCATGTCAGCCTCAAACTGCGCGTGTTCATTGACTGGATTGTCGAGGTCATGGCGCAGCACGCTCCGGTTATTGATCGCTCAGGTTACTGAGCAACCACTCGCTGAAACGGCGTGCCATTGGATCATGCTCACTGTCGCGATGGGTCAGCAGCGCCCAGTTCGGCCCGCGGATAGTGTCCTCGACCAGCGGCTGCAACAGGCCCTCAGCCCGCGCCTGACGGCTGAGCAGTCGACTGACCAGGGCGATGCCAAGCCCGGCGCTGGCGGCTTCTAGCAGCAACCCGGGATCGGAGAAATTCAAGCCCTGATCCTGTTGGCCGACATCGATTCCGGCTTCCACCGCCCAGTGGCTCCAGTCCATTTCGCGCTCGCCGTGCAGGGTGGTGCGTTGCGTCACGGGCAGCGCCAAAACCCGTGGATGACAGGCCGGGTAGAGGCGGTCGGCATGCAGCACTTTGAAGCTGCATTCGGCCTGGGAACTGATGTCGTCACGTACCGCCAGATCAATCGTCTGGGTGGTCATGTCCGGCACTTCATCGGTGCTGTAAATCCACAGATCGACCTCGGGATGCTGCGCGCGAAAATCTGCCAATCGAGGCAACAACCAATGCCGAGCGAATGCTGGCGTCGTGTTGAGCACCAGTTGATTGGGCTTCTGATACTGCCCCAACCGACGAATCCCCACCGCCAATTGCTGCAGCATCGCTTGCGTGGTGCTGAGCAAATCGTTGCCGGCATCGGTGAGTGCCACGCTGCGACCGTTGCGGAAAAACAGCGGTTGTTCCAGATACGCCTCAAGGCTGCGGATCTGCTGACTGATCGCCGACTGCGTGAGGTGCAACTCACCGGCGGCTTTGTGAAAACTGCCCAGTCGCGCGGCCGCTTCGAAGCCGCGCAGAGAGCTGAGCGGCGGCCAGTGTTTAAGCATATCGATAAGCTCCTCTAATCAGTTATCCGCAAAATCCATCGTTTGTCTGCTGGATTTACGGCTCGTAGCATGAGCGCTCTGAACACAGCAGCTTAACTTACGAGGCTTATCATGCAGTACAACGACAATAAAAACAGCGGATGGATGATGCCGGCCGAGTGGGTCACCCACGCCGCAACGTGGATGGTCTGGCCGCACAACGAGGCTCTGTGGGGGTCGGTTTGGGGCGTGACCCTGGCGCAGGTGCAGGAAGATTTCGCTCGCGTCGCCAACGCTATCGCCCGATTCGAACCGGTGAAACTGGTCGTCGATCCGTCGGCGGTCGCCAGCGCCAAAGCGTTGTGCGGGCCGAACATCGAGCTGATTCCGTTGGCGGTCAACGACAGTTGGTTCCGTGACTCCGGCCCAAGCTTTGTCTGCCACCCGCAACAAGGCCTGGCCGGCGTCAGCTGGCGCTTCAATGCCTGGGGCGGCAAGTCGGCCCATGATCTGGACGAAAGCGTGGCGCGCCGCGCGCTCAATCACTTGGGCCTGGAATGCTTCGGCACGCCGTTGAGCAACGAGGGCGGGGCGATCCATGTCGACGGCGAAGGCACGTTGATCACCACTGAATCGGTGTTGCTCAACCCCAATCGCAACCCGGGCGTAAGCAAAGCCGAGATGGAAGAAATCTTCAGCCGACTGCTCGGCGTGAAAAAAACCATCTGGCTGCCGGGCGATCCGGATTACGTCACTGGCGACGTCACGGACGGCCACGTCGACGGCGTCTGCGCCTTCGCCCGTCCGGGTGTGTTGTTGGTCGATGCGACTCACGATCACAGCTCGGTGTATGCCGAAGTGGCACGGGAAAACCGTCGCGCGCTGGAACTGGCAACCGATGCCCATGGCCGCAAGTTCGAGCTGATCGAACTGTACGAAGCCTCCGAGGCGGTGGACACCGAAGCCCAAGTGTTTTGCGCTTCGTACACCAATTTCTACATCGCAAACGGCGCGATCATCATGCCGGCGTACGGCATCGAGGCAGACAACGTTGCGGTGAAAGTGCTGGAGCAAGCCTTCCCCGGTCGTGAAGTGGTGCCGGTGCGGATCAATCATCTGGCGCATGGTGGCGGCGGGGTGCATTGCATCACCCAGCAACAGCCAGCCTGGCCGCTGGAGGGTTGAGCGATGACGTTATTGACCATTGCCACTACGCAAATGCCCTGCACCTGGGATTTACCCGGCAATCTCGATCAGGCCGAACGTCTGGTGCGGGAGGCTGCGGAGAAGGGCGCGCAAGTCATCCTGTTGCAGGAATTGTTCGCCACGCCGTACTTCTGCATCGAACAAAGCCATAAGCACATGGCGCTGGCCGAGGAGTATCGCGACAGCCGCGTACTCGCTCGCTTCGCTGCGCTGGCCCGGGAGTTGGGTGTGGTGCTGCCGCTGAGCTGGTTCGAAAAGGCCGGCAACGCCTACTTCAATTCGCTGGCCGTGGCCGATGCCGATGGGCGCCTGTCGGGTGTGTATCGCAAGACCCACATCCCCAACGCCATCGGTTATCAGGAGAAGGAATACTTCAGCCCCGGTGACAGCGGTTTCAAAGTCTGGGACACCGCGTTCGGGCGCCTCGGCGTCGGTATCTGCTGGGATCAGTGGTTCCCCGAAACGGCGCGTTGCCTGGCCTTGATGGGCGCTGAAGTGTTGCTCTATCCCACCGCGATCGGTTCGGAACCTGGCTGCGCGGCGCTGGATTCACGCGACCATTGGCAGATGACCATGCGCGGCCACGCCGCCGCCAATCTGCTGCCGGTGGTGGCGTCGAATCGAGTGGGCCGAGAAGTCGCGACCACCGATCCAGATCTGCACATGAGCTTCTACGGCTCGTCGTTCATCTGCGATCACAAAGGCAAATTGCTCGCCGAAGCCGACCGCGACAGCACCGGCGTGCTGCTGCACAGCCTCGATCTGGCAGCCATGCGCGAAGAGCGTTTGAGCTGGGGCATCTACCGCGATCGACGTCCGGAAATGTATGGGCCGCTGCTGAGTCAGGACGGTCGCCACCTTCATGCACGCTGGAACACTCAAGGGGTTTGATTATGGTTACCCACCACAAACGCTTGCTCGGCGCGATAGGCCTGGCACTGACCTGCTTCATGCCGTCGTCGCATGCCGAAGACAAAACCCTGCGGCTGTACAACTGGGCCGATTATTTCGCCGAAGACACCCTGAGCCGTTTCACCGCCGAAACCGGGATCAAAGTGATCTACGACGTTCTGGATGGCAGCGAAACGTTAGAGGCGAAAATGCTCTCCGGCGGCAGCGGCTATGACCTGATTTTTCCCGGCGACACGGTGGCCGAGCGCTTGATGCGCGCCGGCAGCCTGATGCCGCTGGATCAATCGAAGTTGACGGCAATGGACGACATCGAACCCGGTTTGCAGAAACTGCGCAGCCACTACGAGCATTCTCAAAAAGCCACAGTGCCCTATACCTGGGGCACCATCGGCCTGACCTACAACGAAGAGCAGATCAAACAGCGCATGGCCGATGCGCCGGTCAACAGTCTGGACATGCTGTTCAAGCCGGAACTGGCGGCCAAATTCGCCAACTGCGGTATCTCCGTGATCGACTCGCCGGATGAAGTGCTGGCCGTCGTGCTCAATTACCTCGGCCGCGATCCGCGCAGCGCCAAACCGGCAGATCTGGCCGCAGCCAGTGATTTGCTGATGAAACTGCGCCCCTACATCCGCAAATTTCAGTCGCAACCGGTGACCGATCTGGTCAACGGCAACCTTTGCCTGTCCCTCGGTTACAGCGGCGACATGACCCAGGCGCAGCGCACCTCCGACAGCGCCGGCAAGCACACGAAATTTCAGTATCGAGTGCCCCGCGAAGGCACGACGATATGGATGGACACCATGGCCATTCCGGTAGACGCCAAACACCCGGAATACGCCTACGCGTTCATCAACTTCGTCATGCGTCCGGAGAACATGGCCGCGATCAGTAATGCCACCGGTTACCCGACGTCCAGCGCCAGGGCGCGGGCGGGCGTCGATGCGGTGATGCGCGACAACCCGGACATCTATCTTGATGAAGCGACCTATTCTCGATTGATTGCGGGCAAGGACATTTCCCAGGCCGACATGCGTGCCCGCATGCGCACCTGGACCAAATTCAAAACCGCCACTGGCCAATGATCCACGGCCGGCGAGCCATCGCCGGCCCTCACCGATATTCAGGAAAAGCACCCATGACGACTCGTCGCGATTTCATTAAACAGGCCTCGGTGGTTGCCGGTGTCAGTGCCGCGGTCATGAGCCTTGGCCTGTCGCCGCGCACAGTGCTCGCGGCTGCACAGGAACGCTGGTTCATGCCCGACGAGGGTGACAAACACGAGCGAGCCTATATCGCCTTCGGCGCGCAGGATGCGATCTGGGAAGACTTCACCGAAGACGTCCAGGAAGCCCTCGGTCGCATCGCTCGGGCCATTGCTCGTTATGAGCCGATCACCGTGTTCTGCCGCAAGAACGAGCGGAGTCTCGCCGAAGAGTTTTGCGGCACCCGCAACATCACCTACGTGACTGCAGCGCTGGACGACATCTGGATGCGTGACATCAGCGCCAATTTCGTCATCGACGACAAGGGCGGGCTGGGTGCCGTGGATTTCAACTTCAGCGGTTGGGGCAACAAACAGCAGCACAGCAAAGACGCGAAAATCGCCGCACTGGTGTCTGCCGATGCGCAAGCGACTTATCAGCGCAGCGAACTGGTGGGCGAGGGCGGCGGTATCGAAGTCGATGGCCATGGCACCGGAATCATGACCGAAAGCAGCTGGATCAATAGCAACCGCAACCCCGACTGGAGCAAGGCTGATGTCGAGGCAGAATTGAAGGAGCGCTTGGGTCTGCGCAAAATCATCTGGCTGCCGGGGATCAAGAACAAAGACATCACCGACGCCCACGTCGATTTCTACGCACGCTTCATCAAACCGGGCGTGGTGATCGCCAACCTCGACACCGACCCGGAGTCCTACGATCACAAGGTAACGCTGGCGCACCTGGAGATTCTCAAAAACGCCACTGACGCTGATGGCCGCAAGCTGCAGATACATACGATCTCGCCGCCGCTCAAACCGCGCACCACCAAATTCAACAAGAACAACCCGGACTTCGCCGCCGGTTACATCAATTATTTCGTGATCAACGGCGCGATCATCGCCCCGGAGTTCGGCGACAAAGCGGCGGACCAAAAGGCCTTTGATCTGCTGGCCAAGCTGTATCCGGATCGTGAAATCGTCCAGCTCAACATCGATGCGATTGCGGCGGGTGGCGGCGGGATTCACTGTGTGACCAGTCACCAGCCACAGGCGTGATTGACTCTGCGGCGGATCGGGCCAACTATCGGCGGATAACAACATGACCGATGGACCAGACCTTGATCGAACGACGCCAATTCAGCGGAGGCATGAAGGGGAAAAACCTCCGCTATCTGAATGAGCAATCGGCTGACACCCGCATGACGCGCACCGGTTTTCTGCTGCTCGAACACTTTTCGTTGCCGGCCTTCACCCAGGCGCTGGACACGATCATCACCGCCAACCTGTTGCGCGCCGAGCTGTTTGCGTCGCGCACGTTTGGCTTGAGCGAAGCTGAGGTGATCAGCGATCTGGGCCTGGTTATTCGTCCGGACGCACGGATTGATCTGGCGGCGTTGGATGATCTGGATCTGCTGGTGGTCTGCGGCGGTTACCGAACCGAGCTGAAGGCAACGGATGAGCTAACCAGCCTGTTGCGGGCGGCGGCGGAGCGGGGCGTGTCCCTCGCCGGTTTGTGGAACGGCGCGTGGTTTCTCGGGCGCGCCGGGTTGCTTGACGGCTATCGCTGCGCGATCCACCCGGAACATCGCCCGGCGCTCACCGAAATCGCCAAATCCACCCAGGTCAGCAGCGAGCCTTACGTGATCGATCGCGACCGGCTAACGGCGTCGGGCCCCTCTGGCGCTTTTCACATGGCGCTGGACTGGATCAAAGGCTTGCACGGCAAGGCGTTGGTCGAGGGCATCGAAGATATTCTGGCGTTCGAGGAATCGCGCTATCGGCGGATCAAACCGGATGAAAACATCTGCGTCAGTGCGCCGTTGCGCGAAGTCGTCAAGCTGATGGACGCCAATCTGGAAGAACCATTGGAGCTGGAGCAACTGGCGGTTTACGCCGGTCGTTCACGGCGTCAGTTGGAGCGCTTGTTCAAGGAGCAACTCGGCACCACGCCGCAGCGCTATTACCTGGAGCTGCGCATCACCGAAGCGCGACGCTTGCTGCAACACACCGAGTTGTCGCAGGTGGAAGTGCTGGTGGCGTGTGGCTTCGTTTCGCCAAGCCATTTCAGTAAATGCTACAGCTCGTATTTCGGCTATCGACCGTCGAAAGAAAAACGGCTGGTTAAATAACAAGCCGTCTATTAACCCGAGTTCAACACGGTTTCACACGTCGGCGTACCTCCCCCAAACACCCCGGTCAGTCCCCTCTCCCTCCGGGAGAGGGTTAGGGTGAGGGGCTCTGGATTCCTGATTTTGGCCCTCACACCAATGTGCGCAACTTCTTGCGCACTCAAATGTGGATAACCCTGTGGACACATCTCTCCAGGCCAAGTAATCCGTTCTGTACAGACGAGTGCGCAACTTCTTGCACACCACTGCGCAAGAAGTTGCGCACTTTTCTTTGTTTATTTTGGTTTAAACGACGTAGGAATGCGCTGGGTCCAGCTCAAAGCATTGATCCGAAAGGGCTTTGTGGTATCTGGCATGAAGTTTGATAGCTCATCGCCACTCTGATGGGCAATGGTGCCTGTCGAGTGAGTCTTTTTGAGCAAGGAGAGCATCCCCATGGCAACACCAGCGTACATGTCGGTTACCGGCGAAAAACAAGGCCTGATCACTGCAGGCGCCTTCACCGCCGACTCCGTTGGCAACACCTACCAGGAAGGTCATGAAGACCAGGTCATGGTTCAGGCATTCACCCACGACGTGATCATCCCGCGTGACCCGCAATCCGGTCAGCCAACCGGTCAGCGCGTACACAAGCCAGTTGTGATCACCAAGGTCTACGACAAGGCTTCGCCTCTGCTGCAAGCGGCGCTGACCTCGGGCGAGCGCATGAGCGAAATCGTTATCCAGTGGTACCGCACTTCGGCTCAAGGCACCCAAGAGCACTACTACACCACCAAACTGGAAGACGCGATCATCGTCGCCATCAACAACAAAATGCACAACTGCCAGGACCCGTCCAACGCGCACTTCACGCACCTGGAAGAAGTGCAATTCACCTACCGCAAAATCACCTGGACCCACGAAGTATCCGGTACTTCGGGTTCCGATGACTGGCGTGCTCCAGTCGTTTAATCACGGCTGATGGTTGTACCGCCCCGGCCGGCATCGCTGGTCGGGGCGCACTCACTTTTAAAGAATTTATCGCGTCAGATTCTTGCAATCTGAGGCGCGTCGCAGCACTGCGCAAGGAACAAGGGAATGTTCTCACCGGCCAATCAGCCTCATTTCAATCTGACCGTCGATGGCGTGGACAGCGATTTTCAAGTGCTGTCGTTCACCGGTCGAGAGGCACTCAATACCCCCTTCGAGTTCGAACTGGAACTGGTCAGCGAAAAGGCTTCGATCAACCTCGAAAGCGTGCTGCACAAACTGGCGTTTCTTCAGTTGTCGCCGAGCGGCAGCGGCATTCACGGGCTGGTCTACAGCATCGCCCAGGGCGAGGCGGGCAAGCGCCTGACGCGCTACAAGATCTCTCTGCGCCCGCAACTGGCGTACCTCGCGCACCGGGTCAACCAGCGCATCTTCCAGCAGATGACCGTGCAGCAGATCATCAGCAAGGTCCTGGAAGAACACGGCATCCTCGCCAGTGACTACCACTTCCAGCTCAGCGCAATTTATCCGGAACGGATCTACTGCGTGCAGTACGACGAGTCGGATCTGGATTTCATCCAGCGTCTGTGCGAAGAGGAGGGGATTCACTACCACTTCCAGCACACCGCCAGCGGCCACAAACTGACCTTCGGCGATGACCAGACGGTGTTCCCGAAACTCGCGCCGGTGGCCTATCAGCAGGATTCAGGACTGGTTGCCGACAAACCGGTGGTCAAGCGTTTCGGCCTGCGTCTGGCCACCCGCACCAGCCGCACCACGCGCCGCGATTACGACTTCGTCAAACCGAAAATCGAGCTGGAAAGCGATGCCAAAAGCAGCGCCCAGCCGGATCTGGAAGACTACGATTACCCGGGCCGTTTCGTTGACCGCGAGCGCGGCAAACACCTGGCCAATCGCGCCCTGGAACGCCATCGCAGTGACTACCGTCTGGCCGAGGGCAACAGTGATCAGCCGATTCTGGTCAGCGGGCATTTCCTCGCCCTGACCGACCACGCCAACCCGACGTGGAATGACCTGTGGCTGCTCACTGAAATTTTCCACGAAGGCAAGCAGCCGCAGGTGCTCGAAGAGTCGGTGACCAGCGACACCACCGACAACAAGGACGATTTCCATCAGGGTTATCGCAACCGCTTCAGCGCGATCCCGTGGGACGTGCCGTACCGTCCGCCACTTGATCACCCGAAACCAAAAGTCCTCGGCACACAAAGCGCGGTGGTTTGTGGCCCTGAAGGCGAAGAGATCTACTGCGACCAGTATGGCCGGGTGAAGGTGCAGTTCTTCTGGGATCGCGAAGGCAAGCACGACGACATGACCAGTTGCTGGATGCGCGTCGCATCGAGCTGGGCCGCCGAGACCTTTGGTTCGATCAATATTCCTCGGGTCGGCATGGAAGTATTGATCACCTTCCTGGAAGGCGATCCGGATCAACCATTGATCACCGGTTGCCTGTACCACGGCGCCAATCTGCCGCCGTACAAACTGCCGGATTTCAAGACCCTGGCCACGGTCAAGAGCAAGGAATACAAAGGCAGCCGCGCCAACGAACTGCGCATCGACGACACCACCAGCGAGATCAGTATTGCGCTGCGCAGTGACCACGGTGCGAGTGCGATCAACCTCGGTTATTTGACTCATCCGCGTCCAAGCGGCGGCCAGCCACGCGGCGAAGGTTTTGAACTGCGCACCGATCGCCACGGTGCCGTACGTGCCGCTGCCGGTTTGTTGATTACCACCGAGCCGCGCCCGAATGAATCCAAGCACCACAAGGATCTGCCGGAAACCGCCGAACGCCTCGCCACCGCCAGCGATCAGCAGGACGGCTTCGCGGTGCAGGCCAAGGAATTGCAAGCGCAGGAAGCGGGCGATCAGGACGACGTGGCCAAAGCGCTGCACGCCCAGCATCAAGGCGTGCTCGGCAGCGGCCCGGCCAACCTCACCGCCAACGAATTTCCGGAATTTACCGAGCCGCATCTGGTCCTCGCCAGCCCGGCCGGCATCGCCCTGACCACGCCGCGCTCCAGTCACATCGCCACTGGCGAACACCTGGCGCTGAGCAGCACCGGCCACACCAGCCTGTCGATCGGCAAACGCCTGCTGGCCAGTGCCAGTCGTGGCATGCGTCTTTTCGTGCAAAGCATGGGTTGGCGGCTGGTCGCAGCATCCGGCGACATTGACGTGCGTGCGCTGAAAGACAGCATCAACCTGCTGGCCAAGCTCAACATCACCGCTAACGCCGACCGCATCACCATCACCGCGAAAACCGAACTGGTGATTCAGGGCGGCGGCAGCGCCACGACCTACAACGCCGGTGGCATCACCCACGCCACCAGCGGCCCGTACACCGCGCACGCGGCGAATTTCGCCTACACCGGGGCGAAAAGTCTGGCCGGTGTATTCCCGGAACCGCCGAAACCGGGCAAGGGCAATCTGGAACTGTTCAACCAGTACGCTGGGCGTCAGGGCATCAAGGAAGGAGATTACGAAGTCATCGACGCCCTGGGCAAAAGCATCAAGGGCAAGCTCGACGGCAAAGGTTTCGCTAGCGTCGCGGGCGCCGCACCGGGGCCGGCGCGCGTGTTGTTCGGCAAGGATCCGGCGGACACCTGGAGCGATGGCAGCTACATCGGCAAACCGGAATGGCCGTTGAACCCGCCGGGGGCTGAAGAAGTGCCGAGCCAGGTGCAGGCGATGGTCGCGCAGGTCTTGCCGAGCAAGAGCTGGGACATGCTGGAGAAGGGCAAGGACATGGCACAAACAGGGATGAGTGCGGTGCAGACGGCGCAAGGTGCGATGCAAACAGCACAGCAAGTGAAAGGCGTGGTGCAGGGCGGTGTGGCCGGGTTGCCGAAGCTGGCGAGCGCTGCGATGCCGAGTGCGTCGGGGATTTTGGGGGCGGCGAACAAGTCCGGCAAGTTGCCGAGTCTGCCGGCGCCGACGATACCGAAATCCGTTGTTAAGACTCCAAGCCTACTGACTGGAGAAGTTTTGTCATGACCGATGCAGCCGGGCAAAAGCGTGAACCACAGGTCGCCGTTGTACCGTTGAACACTCTGGATGTGCAGGATGTTGGGCGCGGTGCGGCCCGATTTGATGCCTGGCTGCGATCTATCAGTGGCGATGTTGTTACGCTGGATCGTATCAAAGGTGTAGCTGGAGCGTTGCCTGTTGTCGGCAACATCATGGCGCTGGTTGATGCGCTTGGCGATATCGTGACCCTCGCCAAAAGCAAGCAGCGCGAACTACTCGATTGGGTGAGTTTGGGCATCAACCTGATTGGTGTATTACCCGCGCCTCCCACGATGGCTGCGGCGCGCATGAGCTTGCGTCCGACCTTGGTTCTAGTTCGTCAGGAACTGCGCAACAGCGCCAAAATGCTGTTGGGCGATTCAATGATCGAAGTATTGGTCGGTCATTTGAACGCGACCATCGTTGGTACGATTGATGACTTCGTAAAACAGGCGCAGGGCAAGCTGTCCGGCATTCTAGCCGATGCCGGCAAGCTGGGCGAAAGCGCTGTGACGGAAATCGCAAAGGGACTGGAGGCCGTTGTTAACGGCAAGCTTGATGCGAAGGGTGATGCTCGCGCCGCTGGCCAGAAAATCACGGCTGCCGGCAATCAGTTGCTCAATGATCCTAAAGCGGCCATCAGTAACATTTTTGGCGCCGCCTTCAGTGCTTACAAAGCCGTAGGTAAGGGCGTCGCCAACAGTGCAGCCAAGAACCTGCTTCCAGATCAGGCTAAAAAGCTGGTTTTGACGCATACCGGAACCTTGAGAGCCATGGGGCCTGAGATAAAAACCCAACTGAGCAAGTTGGGGGATCCAGGTACACGTCATTCGATTGGCTGGTTATTGCAAATGCTCAGCGGTGCCGTTTTGACGTGGCGCAAGCGCCGTGGGCATGGTCAGAGCGCGAGCGTCAAACCCAATGCGACCAGCAAGGCACAGCACAAGGCCGGGGAGGGTCAATTAGAGGCCTCCAGTCATCAAGCACCGGCCAAAGGTGCAGCCAATCCAAACAAGAACGTCGCTTGTACTGGTACCTGCCACAGTATTAGTTTTTCGCTGGGCTCAGAGCTTCTTCGTCATACCGATTTCAGTCTGCCCGGTGCTTTTCCAATCGAGTGGTCGAGAACCTATAACTCTCGATTGAATGCCTATGACCAAGGCTCATTGGGTGCACGCTGGGTAACCGAACTGAGTACACGCTTCGACTGCCGGGATGATGGTTTGGTCTTCTTTGGCTCGGATGGCAGAAGCCACGACTACCCACTTCCCAAGGTCGGACTGTTTCACTATGACCCTGTAGAGAACGTCACCCTGATCCGCAGCAGTGAAGATCAGTTGCTGTTGTGTCGCGGCTTCGAGCGCAAGGAAACCTACGTCCGTCATGGGCGTCGCTATCTGTTGGCTGGCGTTGTACTTCGTAACGGTGCCGGGATCATGCTTCATTACGAGCATCGTCACGGTGACGAATCGATCCTGTCAGACTTGATGACTTATCAGGACGAAGTCACTCAAGTGCTGTCGCATCTGGGGACGTTGATTGATGATCACGGACGCTTTACCGGTTTGTGGGAGATCAAGGATGGGGTGCCTCAGCGTCAACTGTGCAGTTATCAATACGACAGCTTCGGCGATCTGATCCTGGCCCAAGATGAGAATGGCGCCGTATGGTCGTATCAGTACGAGCACCACTTGATCACTCGCTATACCGATCGAACCGCCCGGGGCATGAACATCGAATGGCAGGGGCGTGGCGCCGACGCAAGAGCTATTCGGGAATGGGCTGACGATGGCAGCTTCGATACGCGTCTTGAGTGGGATGACAATATTCGTTTGACCTATGTGACGGACGCATACGGCAACGAAACCTGGCACTACTACGACATCCTTGGCTACACGTATCGCATCCGTCATTCAGATGAGCGCTCTGAATGGTTCTTCCGTGACGAGGCCAAAAATTTGGTTCGTCATGTTCATACGGATGGAACTACCGATCGCTTTAGCTACGACGCCCGCGGAAACATGGTTGAACACATCCGCCCGGATGATAGCGTCGAGTACTACGCTTTTGACGACCATGATCAACTGATCAAAATCAGTGACGCAGAAGGTGGTCAGTGGCAGAGAGGATATGACGATCACGGCAATCTTGTGGAGGCAATAGATCCTTTAGGCAACACGACGGAGTACGCCTATAACAAGGCCGGGTTGCCGGTGGCTATCAAAGATGCCAACGGCAATGAAAAAACAATCGAATACAACGACGCCGGTCAGCTGACCAAATACGTTGACTGTTCTGGCAAGGCCAGCGCATGGGAGTACGACGCGCGTGGCCAGATGATCTGCTTCACTGACGCCGCCGGGCAAAGCACCGAATACGAATACAGAAATGGTCAGTTGGTGCTGATCAAACATCCTGACAAAACAGAAGAGCGTTTCGAGCGGGACGCGGAGGGTCGATTGCTGGCGCACGTTGATGCACTGGGGCAATGCACGACTTGGAGTTATACCGCCGCAGGGTTCGTCAGTGAGCGTGTAGATGCCGCCGAGCAGACCTTGCGTTACAGCTGGGACCGCTTGGGGCGTCTGGTGGCCCTCGAGAACGAAAATGAACAGCGCGCCCACTTTCACTATGATCCGCTTGGCCGATTGTTGGAGGATAGGGGGTTTGATGGACGCACGACTCGCTATCAATACAATCCGGAAACCGGGCGCCTGGATAGCAAGTTCAATGGCCAGCGTGTCATCAAGTTCGAATTCGACTCCATGGGGCGGCTGACCGATCGTCGTGCAAACCTCGGTGGTGAGTCCCAAAGTGAAGCATATGCCTATGACGGAAATGGCCGTCTTGTCATGGCCAGCAACGGCAACAGTCGCCTGAACTGGTTTCATGATCCTGCCGGCAATCTTGTTCGGGAACACCAGCACTATCTGGATCTCGACAAGCCTCTTGTAGCTGTCTGGAAACATGAGTATGACGTTCTCAATCTACGCATAGCGACGGTTCGGCCAGACGGGCATAAGGTGAGCTGGCTGACTTACGGAAGTGGCCATCTTCTGGGATTGCGGCTGGACGATCATGATCTGATTGCATACGAGCGTGACGATCTGCACCGTGAAGTGGCACGCCATCAAGGTAACCAGCTGCTACAAACACAAAAGTGGGACCCGGCAGGGCGTCTTCAGGAGCAGCTACTGGGGCGCACTGACGACAAATCGACTCTACTCAAGCGCGAGTACAAGTACGATGCGGTGGGCCAGTTGACCGAGATTAACGACACTCGGCGCGGCCCATTGGCATACCGCTACGATCCGGTTGGCCGTCTCGTCAGTGCCGTCAGCCGACTAGGCATTGAAACATTTGCATTTGATCCGGCCAGCAATCTATTGGATGACGCGGTTACACAGGTTCGAAAACCGCTTGATCAGGACACACCGCGCAGCAAGTTGCTCGACAACCTCCTGCGTGAATATGCCGGTACTCACTATGAGTACGATGAGCGTGGCAATCTCATCCAGCGATGGCACAACGGAAGCTACAGCCGCATGCGCTGGGATCTGTTTGATCGAATGGTGAACTTCGACGATGCACGTTTGAGTGTCGATTTCGCTTATGACGCGTTGGGCCGGCGCCTGTACAAGAGCTCCAATGCTCATTACAAGGAGCGTCCAGAGGCAGGGTCTCAGTGGAATCACAACGAACGTGCTCGTAAACAGAGAGAGTTTGGCTGCGGATTCACTTTATTTGGCTGGGACGGAGATAACCTCGCGTGGGAAAGCAGTCCTGCTCAAGCAGATGGTGGAACGGGTCGAACAGTTCATTACGTCTATGAGCCTGGCACTTACATCCCGGTAGCCCAGGCTGTTTCCAACGGCCCGATTCAACTGTCAGGACTGCCCGATTATGTTGGCGACTACACACTAGACGACGATCCCCTGTGGAATCATCAGCCAACAGTACATGGTTTCGATGCCATTGCCTGGTACCAGTGTGATCGACTAGGTACACCATTAGAACTCACTGATCAGAATGGTGATATTGCCTGGAATGCTCACTACAAGGCATGGGGAGAGGTTCGTGAGCAAAGCTCCGCTCGAGCTCAACAGCTGGGATTGGCTAACCCGATACGTTTCCAAGGGCAATACCACGATGTCGAGACCGGCCTACATTACAACCGCCATCGCTACTACGACCCTAGTGTCGGTCGATTCATAAGCAAGGACCCGGTGGGTTATGCAGGTGGTTTGAACACCTACGCATACGCGCCCAACCCAACAGGCTGGGTTGACCCCCTAGGCTTGACGAATACCACCGACGGCACCGGGAAAACCGTTCCGGTGAGCAATTTGGGTATCCCCGACAAGAGTCAGTTTGATCCAAAACCGGGCATCACTCAGCCTTATGCTCGAAGTTCGGCGTGTGGGCCTACTGCGGCGCAAACTGCTTCGGTACAAGGCGCTCCTTGTGTGGTGTGTGGAACCGTGGCGCCTAAAATGGTTGCTGACCACAAAGATGCTTTGGTGGTGGAGTATTATCGAACGGGTACTAACGATGTGACGCATCAGTCCTCATTGTTGGCGGTGCAATCACATTGCCCCGTCTGCTCAAGGAAACAAGGTGGGCATGCATCATCGTATTCAAAATGTATGAAAACCAAGCTGGGGATCTGATTAATGCAAAAGGCTGAAGCTGTTTATCCGGACGAAGCGCAGAAAGAAATCTGTAGCAAGTATGGAATGCCTGTGCAACCGCCCGAAGAGATGGTCGCGGTTGCTATTGATTCGCTTGGCCAGTCGCCGATCTACGGCACAAGAGTGCAATTGCCCGAGGACGGCAATATCAGTTGGTTCATTCACTGCGGTGAGTACTCGGCGGCAGATGACTTTTACAAGCCTGTCCATGTTCACCACCTAAGTGAAATGTTGCCCCAGACTGTGAATTATCTTTGTCTGCCCACCGGCGCAAAATTCATCATCGATACAGCCGGCTATGAAGATGTCTGGATGGCTGAGTAAGAAATATTGAAGCCGGTTCACCACCGGTTTCACGTTTGATTGATCCCTCGGATCAATTTGGAGTTTCAGTGATCTGGTCAAAGGAGTGACACCATGAAAGACGCCATTCGCCTCGGCGACTCCACCACCCACGGTGGCAAAGTCCTCGAAGCCTTCTCCCGGACCGACCTCAACGGCAAGCCCATTGCCGGGGTCGGTCACAAAGTCAGTTGCCCATTGTGCAAAGGGATATTCCCTATTGCCGAGGGCAGCAGTACCTACACCGTCGATGGCACGCCCATCGCCCTCGACGGCATGAAAACCGCCTGCGGTGCTGCGTTGATTGCCAGTGGCCCGAAAGGGGCTGTCGTCAGCTAATCCGGATTTTTTCTTTGATGCGTGCCTCAGAGAGGCGGCTTTTTGTCGTCCTCTTGCTGAAGCCTTGACCTTTTTTCCTCCATGCCCGGGCCTTGTTGGCGGGTGAGATGCTGTGAATGACCACTGAAACTGCTGTCGCAAAACGTGAGCCCCAAGTCGCCATCGTTCCACTCAATGCCATCGATATTCAGGACGTCGCCAGCAGTGCGGCGACCTTCGATGCCTGGCTGCAATCGGCCAGCGGTGGTGTGGTCACCCTCGACCGGATCAAGAACGTCGCCGGTGCCTTGCCGGTGGTGGGCAACATCATGGCGCTGGTCGATGCGCTGGGTGACATCGTCACCTTGTCGAACGCCAAGCAGCGCGATTTGCTCGCGTGGGCCAGCCTTGGCATCAACCTGATCGGTGTATTACCTTTGCCTCCGGCGATGGCGGCAGCACGCATGACCCTGCGCCCGACGCTGTTTCTGGTGCGTCAGGAGATGAAGGCCAGCAGCAAATTGTTGCTCAGCACCTCCGTGATCGAAGTGCTGGTCGGTCACCTGAACGCCTCGATTATCGGCACGCTGGACGATTTTGTTGAACAGGCCAAAGGCAAGTTGCCCGGCATCCTCGCGGACGCTGGCAAGCTCGGTGAAGACGTCATCAACGAGATTGCCAAAGGCATCGAAGCGGTGGCTTTCGGCAATCTGGATGCCAAAGGTGATCTGAATGCGGCCAGCGCCCAGGCGAGCGCCGCAGTCGATCAATTCAAGAATGATCCGCTGGCCTCATTCAGCAATGTATTCGGAGCTGCCGCGAGTGCTTATAAAGCGGCTGGCAAGGGCCTGGCCAACAGCGTGGCGCAGAACCTCGTCCCTGACGACTTCAAAAAAACCGTTTCCGACGAAACCAAAAAACTGCGGACGATGGGTCCGGAGCTGCGCACGCAGTTGAGCAAACTCGACGATGAGTCGGTGCAGAACTCCATTGGCTGGTTGCTGCTGATCCTCTCCAGCGCCGTGACCCTGTGGCGCAAACGCAATGCTCATGGCCAGAGCGCCGCCGTCCATCCAGACAAGACCGGTCAGGCCAAGCACACGGCGTCCGATGGTCAATTGGGATCCAGCGGCCAACAAGCTCCGGCGAAAGGCGCGCCCGAGCCGAAGAAAAACTGCGCCTGTTCCAGTACCGGTCACAGCATCAGTTTTTCTTTGGGTTCGGAAAGCCTCAGCCATACCGATTTCAGCCTGCCCGGCCCATTTCCGGTCGAGTGGGCACGCACTTACAACTCACGCCTCGATGCCTACGATCACAGCGAACTCGGGGCTCGCTGGATCAACGAATTCACCACGCGTTTCGACTGCGTGGACGATGGCCTGACGTTCTACGGCGCCGATGGTCGCGACCACAGTTATCCGCTGCCCAAAGTCGGCCTGTTTCACTACGACGCGATCGAAAACATCACGCTGGTCCGTAACAGCGAAGATCAGTTGTTGCTGTGCCGTGGTTTCGAGCGCAAGGAAACCTACATCCGCCGTGGCCAGCGCTATGTGCTGACCAACATTTCCCTGCGCAACGGCGCCGGGATCATGCTGCATTACGAGCATCGTCACGGCGAACACTCGGTGCTCTCTGACCTGATCACCTATCAGGAAAACGACTTCAGCAAAGTGCATCTGCACCTCGGCACGATGATCGACGATCAGGGCCGGCTGATCGGTCTCTGGCAAATCGTTGACGGTGCTCCACTGCGACAACTCTGTGCCTACCAGTACGACGCCTATGGCGATCTGATTCAGGCGCAGGACGAGAACGGCGCAGTCTGGTCGTATCAGTACCAACATCACCTGATCACCCGTTACACCGACCGCACCGGCCGAGGCATGAATCTGCAGTGGGACGGCTCGGGCGCCAAGGCCAAAGCCATCCGCGAATGGGCGGACGACGGCAGCTTCGACACGCGTCTGGAGTGGGACGAAAACATCCGTCTGACCTACGTCACCGATGCGCTCGGCAACGAGACCTGGCACTACTACGACATCCTTGGCTACACCTATCGCATTCGCTACGCCGATGAACGTTCGGAATGGTTCTTCCGCGACGATGCGAAAAACATCGTGCGCCACGTCAATGCCGACGGCAGCACCGATCGCTACAGCTACGACGAGCGCAGCAACCTGCTCGAGCACATCCGCGCCGATCACACCGTGATGCACTACGCCTACGACGATCAGGATCTGCTGATCAAAATCCGCGATGCCGAGGGTGGTCAGTGGCAGCGTGTCTATGACGATCAGGGCAACCTGGTCGAAGCGCTCGATCCGCTCGGCAACAAAACCGAATACGCCTACAACAAGTCCGGCCAGCCCACCGCGATCAAGGATGCCAACGGCAACGAAAAGACCCTCGACTACAACGACGCGGGGCAACTGGTCGAGTACGTCGATTGCTCAGGCAAAACCAGCGCCTGGGAATACAACGAGCTGGGGCAGATGATCTGCTTCACCGACGCCGCCGGCAACGCCACCGAATACGAATACAAGGCCGGGCAACTGGTGCTGATCAAGCACCCGGACAAGACCGAAGAACGCTTTGAGCGCGACGCCGAAGGTCGCTTGTTGGCCCATGTCGATGGTCTTGATCGCTGCACCACCTGGAGCTATAGCGCGGCCGGTTTGATCGCCGAACGCGTCGATGCCGCCGAGCAGACCCTGCGCTATCGCTGGGACCGTCTCGGACGGCTAACGGCACTGGAAAACGAAAACGAGCAACGCGCGCACTTTCACTACGACCCGGTCGGACGCCTGCTCGAAGAGCGTGGCTTCGATGGTCGCAGCACGCGTTATCAGTACGACCCACTGACCGGACGCCTCGCGCAATCGATCAATGGCCAACGCGTCATCTCGTTGAGCTTCGACCCAATGGGCCGTTTGACTGAGCGTCGAGCGACCCTGGGCGACCAGTCGCAAAGCGAGACCTTCGCCTACGACGGCAACGGCAACATGGTGCTGGCCGACAACGCCGACAGCCGCCTGCAGTGGTTCCACGACCCGGCCGGCAATCTCCTGCGTGAACACCAACATTACCTCGGACTGGAAAAACCCACCGTCGCCATCTGGCAGCACGAGTACGACGTGCTCAACCAGCGTGTTGCCACCGTGCGCCCCGACGGCCACCGCGTCAGTTGGCTGACCTACGGCAGCGGCCACCTGCTCGGTCTGCGCCTGGACGACCACGAACTGATCGGTTACGAGCGCGACGACCTGCACCGCGAGGTCGCCCGCCATCAAGGCAACCACCTGCTGCAAACCCAGAGCTGGGATCCGGCCGGCCGTTTGCAAGAGCAACTGCTGGGCCGCAGCGACGACAAACCCACACTGCTCAAACGCGAATACACCTACGACGCCGCGGGCCAACTCACCGACATCAACGACAGCCGTCGTGGCCCACTCGCCTATCGCTACGATCCCGTCGGCCGACTGCTCAGCGCCACCACACGCCAAGGCGTGGAAACCTTCGCCTTCGACCCGGCCGGCAACCTGCTCGACGACAAAGCGACAGAGATTCGCCGCCCACTGGACCTGACCCCACCACGCAGCAAACTCGTTGATAACCTGCTGCGCGAATACGCTGGCAAGCATTACGACTACGACGAACGCGGCAACCAGATCCAGCGCTGGCACAACGGCCAACGCAGCGATCTGCGTTGGGACCTGTTTGATCGACTGGTGAATTTCGAAGACCCGCGCCTGAGCGTGGATTTCGCCTACGACGCGCTGGGGCGACGCCTGCACAAAAACTCCCGTGCCCACTACAAACAGCGGCCTGAAGCAGGTTCCCTCTGGAACAGAAACGAGCACGCACGCAAACAACGGGAGCTTGGCTGCGGCTTTACCTTGTACGGCTGGGATGGCGACAACCTCGCCTGGGAAAGCAGCCCGGCGCAGAGCGATGGCGAGCCGGGTCGCACGGTTCACTACGTCTTCGAACCGGGGACTTTTGTCCCTGTTGCACAGGCTGTACGGCACGCGCCAATCGATCTGATTGGGCTGCCGGATTATAGCGGTGAGTACAGTCTGGATGAGGACCCGTTGTGGAATCACAAGGCCACGGCATTACCGTTTGATGCGTTGGCCTGGTACCAATGTGATCACCTCGGTACCCCGCAAGAGCTGACTGATTCACAAGGCAACATGGCGTGGACCGCGCAGTACAAGGCGTGGGGGCAGGTGACGGAGCAGCGTTCGGAGTGGGCGCGGCAGCATGGTGTGATGAACCCGATACGGTTTCAGGGGCAGTATCACGATCATGAGACGGGGCTGCATTACAACCGGCATCGGTACTATGATCCGGGGGTTGGGCGGTTTATTAGTAAGGATCCAGTTAGCTACGTGGGCGGTTTGAATCTGTATGCTTATGCGCCTAATCCTCTTAGCTGGCTCGATCCACTTGGTTTGACGAAGTCGCCAAATGGTGCGGGGCGAAAACCTACGTCTGATAAACCAAATCAAAACTCCAAATGCCCGTGCAGGAAAAAATGGGAAGTTAATCGGTATGATCGAGTTTGTGAGGGGAACGTGGCTGGCGTTGGTTACGCGAAGTACCATCACGACACTAAAACCGACACATGGTGGTCGGAGGATAAAACGGGTCATGGTGAAAGTGCGTGGAAGGTCTACGACCAAAAAGGAGTATGGATTGCTGACGCTGATACCTACGGTGACTACATGAGCAAACATAAGAGTGAGACAGGGAAAAATATAAACTTTAAATCTTTGAAGTGTAAGGATGCAAAATGATTACGTCTGCTGAAGAATTTGTGGCGTTGCGCGATAGTGCAATCAAAATCGATTATGATCGAGCAGCAATGGAAGAAGCTCCTCTTTCAGTATGGCGCGAAGTAATTGAAAGATTTCCTGAGCATAGAAGATGGGTAGCGCACAATAAAACAGTGCCACTGGAGATTCTTGAAGAGCTGTGTGCGTTCGATGTCAGTGTCCGACGTTTCGTTGCATCCAAGCGAAAATTATCACATGCATTGTTCAAGCGACTTTCCCTGGATCCCTGCTCTGTTGTGAGAGGTGCAATAGCTGCAAATAGAAAAACACCTATTGAAATTCTTGAAAAGCTGCTCAATGATGAAAGCGAGAACGTCGCAAGAGTGGCGGAGTGTAACTACAAAGAAAGAAAGCCTTGATTGTGCGGGCTTGAGGTTAATCTTGCGGGAGCATAAAGGGGTGGATCATGTTTTCAAAAACTAACAAGCACGGTTTGCCCCTAACAAGATCGGCGGGAATTGCCCCGCGTGAAGTTTTTTTAAAATCTTGGAATGATTTTTCACCCTTCTGACGAGAATTCAATAGTGCTAATTCCCAAAAACTTGAGAGTCATTTTTTCATTTGATGATATGTTTTTTTACGGAGATATACTCAAAAGATGAGAAGCTATGGTGTCGCTGCTCAGGTAGACCAAGCCGAGCCTAGAGCACCAAAGTCATGAAAGGGAAAAAGACGAAAAGGATAAGGTGTGTGAACTTGTTATATTTGGAAGTCCATCTTACATCGAAAATCTGGTTGTTGAGTGGGCTGAAAAGTTGGTGGTGTTTGATGCCGCCGACACGTTTGAGGCAGACGCGTGCCTGACATTCCAGATTCAGTCTCGGCGGAGCGAGGTATTGACGTTCATATATGATCCAAAGCCTGATACTTCTCTCTTGATTCATGTTATCAAGCCTCTTGCTTGATATGCCGTTTCAGGAAGGATGGAATAATGGGGACGGATTTATTTTTGCATCATTTTTGCTTTATATAAAACGGTCATCTTTAACGGTGGGTGATCCATCTGTATGAATACGGTCCGAACTCCACCGCATTAAAGGGATCATGCCGGGATTCCAGAATGGCTCACAACCAAGACGCACAAGTGATTGACGCCCTGGAAGAACAACTGCTTCAGGACGGTGTTTCTTTTGACAGGCTTAGGCGTCACCTAGCCAATTTTTTACTAGAGTTGATAATTAAGGGGAAGCTAGGGACCATTTCAGCCGAGAATTTACAAACGATCACCCTGGCTCTATCAGAAGCCATATCACGGGAATGCATTGACAGGGAAGATACTTGTTTAAAGAATATTATCGCTCTGCTATGTGCTATTGAGGCGCAGTGCGAAACTCCCAGCTCCGAAACTTACATCATGGCTAAATGCTCTCTTTTTTGCTTTGGAACTCTAGGGGGTTGGGGGGAAGAAGATTCAGATGATTTAACACCAATTTATTTGTATTTCGTCATGTTGAAAAAGATATTTCCTGATGTTCGACAGGATTTTGTACGGTTTTTTCAGGAGCTACTGAATGAAAAGAGTTAGTTACTGGCAAAGCATTTTTGGAGTAGAGAAAAATTTTTGATGCCTACCTGAGTAACAAAGACAGCTATTTCCAGCTAGAGCAGGTTTTTTATAAATTCTTTTATCTAGAGGTTCAGAAAAACGAAGTCGCTAGTGAAGTATTCAAGGCGCCTTTTTACAATACATTCTTTTCAAACGGCACGCCGTTCATGGACGGAAATCCGATTTTTTCTGTAAGAAATGAGGTAAATGGTCAGATTCTTAGAATTGTATTAGACGAGGAGGTCGATGAGGTTTTCTCGTACAACGACAAGGAAGCGGGATGTGAGCTTGTTATATTTGGAAAACTATCCTTGATGGATGAAATAAAGAAAATGATTTCCACATGGGTCAGGGCGCAATAACACTTCTATAATCCCTCAGGGCGCACCGTTTTTTGATGTTTATAAAGCGTGAGCCCTGGGGTTCAAGTTATGAAGAGTCTTAGATACTTCACCATTCATGGCGCTTCAGTCGATTGTGGCTGTCCGAGGGAGGTCGCGTGGATCATGAGTTATGAATACAAATTGGTGTTAGACGACAACTCTACAGCCCGGCATGTCATCGACGTAATTGAATCCAGTAGTGCTTGTGTTTACGCGGAAGACGGTGATCTTTATTTAAAGGATTACTCGTTGAATAGCAGTGGAGCTTACGATGCTCGTCTCATTTATGGGGATGATGAATCCCTGTGGCTCCAAGTGAATTTCCAATCAGCAGAACTTTACACCCTATTTAAAACAGCACTAAAGGGAAGAAATTTCAGGTGTCTTGAGGATGGGGGCGAGAATGAAGAGGTTGGCTTAAATGAGGCCTTCCGTGTGTAGGTTGACTCTCGGTCAAGTTGCAGCGGAATAGTCACGTTTTAATCTCTAAAAGCCCACGAAATTTATCAGGGGCAGGCCACGTTTTTGAGGATTGATTAAACGTAACCTGCCTCTGAGAATTTTTAAGGGGCGGATCACGTTTTTAATACTGTTTAAATCCAGTCTATCCCTTATAAATTCCCGCGCAGCAACTGGTCGACAATATACTGCACGAATACGCCGGCACGCATTACGACTACGATGAACGCGGTAACCAGATTCAGCGCTGGCACAACGGCCAACGTTCCGATATGCGTTGGGACCTGTTTGATCGACTGGTGAATTTCGAAGACCCGCGCCTGAGCGTGGATTTCGCCTACGACGCACTGGGACGCCGCCTGCACAAAAACTCGCGCGCGCATTACAAGCAACGTCCAGAAGCAGGCTCTCTCTGGAACAGAAACGAGCACGCACGCAAACAACGCGAGCTTGGCTGTGGCTTCACCTTATACGGCTGGGATGGCGACAACCTCGCCTGGGAAAGCAGCTCGGCGCAGAGCGATGGCGAGCCGGGTCGCACGGTGCACTACGTCTTCGAACCGGGGACTTTTGTCCCTGTTGCACAGGCTGTACGGCACGCGCCAATCGATCTGATTGGGCTGCCGGATTATAGCGGTGAGTACAGTCTGGATGAGGACCCGTTGTGGAATCACAAGGCCACGGCATTACCGTTTGATGCGTTGGCCTGGTACCAATGTGATCACCTCGGTACCCCGCAAGAGCTGACTGATTCACAAGGCAACATGGCGTGGACCGCGCAGTACAAGGCGTGGGGGCAGGTGACGGAACAGCGTTCGGAATGGGCACGGCAGCATGGCGTGATGAACCCGATACGTTTTCAGGGGCAATATCACGATCATGAGACGGGGCTGCATTACAACCGGTATCGGTACTATGATCCCACAGTAGGGCGGTTCATCAGTAAGGATCCGCTCAGTTACGATGCCGGGTTGAACCTTTATCAGTACGCACCGAATCCGATAGGTTGGACCGATGCTTTGGGACTGTCTCGAAAAGGCACTACATCTGGCTCCAAAAAAACCAACACTGCCGAGGGTGCAGCAGACGCTGCGGTAGCAGGAGGGAAAACATCTGGGGCGGCATCTGAGTTCCGCCAAGGAGACCATGTTATTACGGGTGTAAGCGGTGAAAAAGTGCCGCATAATTCCCAGGTAACAGCGGGGCTGATGGGTACGCCAGCAGATAAACGCGCCCAATGGCACGGCGGATGCGCCGAGGTGGTTTGCTTGGATAAAGCTATGAATGCAGGTATTGATCCTGCTGGAGGAACCATTCGGACCGTTAATATTGGTGGCTCCGGAAATGGTCATGGCACAAATAAGGCTCCCTGCTCCTCGTGTGCCGACCTTTTACAACATTTCAAGGTTAACGTCGTATGAATCAAATTGATTTTAAGAAATATAACGTTGGCGCGATTATTCGGCCATCTGACAATCGCGAAGCGCTCAAGCAGCAGATCGGATTTTTGGTCAAGGTTGTGGATGCTTTGGATATCAAATTCTCTGATTGTGAGAATGATCCTTTGCGTCTTGCTAAAGACTATGTGGAAGGCAAGATCCCAATTGAAGTCTGTAAGGCCGAGGCTTCGGTTTGGTGGGCGAAAATCGATGAGATAGGCGCAATACGTGACTTTCAAGATAAGGACGTATTACTGGCGCGGCTAGCTATCTGCCTGCTGTCAAATGATGAAGATGATGTTTCTGTAATGGGAGATAATCTTTCATGGTTTTTTGAGGTGCTGGGATTCTTGAAAGTTGATATGACAATGCCAATGAGAATGATGATTGAGTATTTTGAATTTAAATGAAATTTAAGTTCGCTAGGCAAGGATCAGTGTAGTGGCACTGTGAGGCGAAACTTGCCGCTGACGCCTAAAGGAATAAGGAGGTGTGGAGGGCAATGGCGTCAGCTGGTCAGAATTAGGCTTCGGTTCGATGACTGTGTAGAGATTGTCGAGATCCCTCGTATTTCTCTCCGGTGAGGTGCGAGACTACGGACGTTCCCGACAGCTTGCGCCACCGGATTTCAGCCACGATTGGACATATATTCTTAAAAAGGCGAGCCAGTGCGATGCGCTGTCGCGTTTTATGCTGCGCGCCTATTTAAGTAGCGTTGAATTGATACTGTTCAAGCACCCGGACAAAACCGAAGAGCGCTTTGAGCGTGACGCCGAAGGCCGGTTATCGTCCCACGTCGACGGTCTCGATCGCTGCACCACGTGGAGCTACAGCGCTGCCGGTTTGATCGCCGAACGTGTCGATGCTGCCGAGCAGACCCTGCGCTATCGCTGGGACCGTCTCGGACGACTAACGACACTGGAAAACGAAAACGAACAACGTGCGCACTTCCACTACGACCCGGTCGGTCGCCTGCTTGAGGAACGCGGTTTCGACGGCCGCAGCACGCGCTATCAGTACGACCCACTCACCGGACGCCTCGCGCAATCGATCAATGGCCAACGTGTCATCTCGTTGAGCTTCGACCCGATGGGCCGTTTGACCGAGCGTCGCGCCACCTTGGGCGACTAGTCGCAAAGCGAAACTTTCGCCTATGACGGCAACGGCAACCAGGTGCTGGCCGATAACGCCGATAGCCGTCTGCAATGGTTCCACGATCCGGCCAGCAATCTGCTGCGCGAGCACCAGCATTACCTAGGACTGGAAAAGCCCACCGTCGCAATCTGGCAGCACGAGTACGACGTGCTCAACCAACGAGTCGCCAGCGTGCGCCCCGACGGCCACCGGGAAGCCAACAGTCGCAAAGGGGAAGTGCTGACGGAAGGTAAATACCAGAAACTGGAGGCCAACTTGCCATCGGACCTGACGTTCAAGCAGTGATGCGAACAGACGGATCAAGGCATGCGCGAGGGATTGAAAAACGTCGGGCTGATCGGGGGGGATCTGACTGGCCGGACACCAAAGACGCTCGCCGGCATTTCTCGGGGACAGATCACGTTTTTGAATATTTTTAAGCGTGGTTTGTCCTTAGTAAGAATCTGGAAAGAGTTCCAGTCTGATTGCGAGTGGTCCAAAGAGGGTAGTGATTAGCTGATCCCGGATGCGCAGTTCAAGTCGAATACCACCGGATGGCCGGACAGGTTCGATGGTGATGCTACAAGAGTAAATCGACAACTATCCTGACACCGGATGCCGCCAAAACAGCCGATAGCCAAGCTTTCAGCCCCCCGAAAAAGTGGGCGAGGGATTCACTATCGTCGCAGTGCTTAAACACGATTCTGCAAACACGTTTAATTTACACCAACTGTTACGCCATAAAGGCTACAACACCTTGTGCCGTTGCCTACGCATACGCCAGAATCCGCCGGCTTGTGCGCTTGCCCCTCGGGCTCTATCGTTGACCTGCCACTGCCCATCAGTGGTCGGGTTTAGTAGCTCGGATAGAATTAGTAAGCGCACGAGTCCCATTCAGTCAGGTAAGTCTTTTCTTGCACTTGATGGTGGTTGTGCGCAGGGCGCTCTCGGGCGCGCCGGTTTTGCTAATTCCACCGGTCTACTAACCTGCGCACAGCTGCCACCCTTCTTTTAGTAGAGAAGGGGCGCGGCCCTACTTTTGGAATTAGATAAATGTTCAAAGTAACGCCCAACCCACCAGAAACCGACCCAATCCCCTACGACGCCGCTCTCGAACCTCAGAACATAAAAGAGGCCACAGAACGCGCAATCAACTTTTACCTCAATCCCTCAGCACTAAAGACCTCAATCCCCACCCGCAAGACCGGCAGGATCTACCTCATCGACCCGACGGTCGATGACGAAACGCTGCTCGTTTAGGCGACTGAAACCTTGTCTTCTGCCAGTGACATGGCGCGTGAGCTTGCCGATTCGATAGACATTTCGCAGCGTCGAAAGATGCTGATCCTGCAACAGGTGATCATGCTCAGTGAGCTGGTCGTGGGCCGAGTCCTGGACAACCAGCGCTTGCCGCACTAGTCGCGGTGTAGATGGGTGAGGGGGCGTGCCCCCTCATTGCACGGAAGCGTCCGCGAACGCTTTCTATCCAGGAACCTGAACCGGTTCTTGTTGGAGCTTCAGCTGATGTCCAAGACACCCGAACCACCGATCACCGATCCGGCGTCCCCGTACGCATCGCCCAATTCACGAAAGCTCCACGAAGCGGCCGAGCGTGCGCTTGATCATTACCTGTTGCCTGCCGCGATCGTGGCCACACCCTACACGCCCAACGCTCTGTTCATGGCCAATCCGCACGCAGACACTGAGTCGTTGTTGACCAACGCTTGCGGCTCCTTGGCGTCCGCCTCGGTCATGCTCGGCAATTTTGCCGGGATGCTGGAGGGATCAAACCGCCATACGCTGCTGGGCATTGCGCAAGTGGTCATGTTGGGAGAGTTGGCGGTGAACAAGGCGTTGGATCTTGTTGTGCCAACCGAGTAATTACGCACGTTAGTGGGTTTGTGGGTGTCTGGTCGGGCCTCATCGCGAGCAGGCTCACTCCTACATTTGGAATGCGTTCTCCTGTAGGAGTGAGCCTGCTCGCGATGACGCCAGTTCAGGCAAAGAATCTGCAGAACCACCGAGCTTCGTTTGCTTGATCTTCAGCGCGTCCATGAAATCAAAGACGTCGCTGGCCAGCGCTCCCAATTTATCCCTCAAACCGTGGGTGCATTTGAGCGCCGGGACTTGTCTGGCCTGTGTCGAAGTGGGGCGTTGTTGAGTGTCGCTGTATCGCGGCGGGGTTGGTACACAGTGTGATGCACGGCGCGAAACGGCCTGATCCTTGGCCTGAATCGGCCAAAAATAATAAGTGGCTGTTTTAAAACAAAAAATATTTCAATTCGTGCTTCACAAACCAAACTAATGTTGGTAAATTACGCCCCGTTCTCGCAGCGATCCTCACGGAGCCGCTGACAAGAGCTGTAGGGGCGTCGCCAAGCGGTAAGGCAGCAGGTTTTGATCCTGCCATGCGTTGGTTCAAATCCAGCCGCCCCTGCCATATTCGAAAAAACGCCAACTTCGCAAGAAGTTGGCGTTTTTTTATGCCTGCGATTTGGCCTGGCAGAGCAGGGATGGCCTGCGCGGCGCCGAGGCACCGCGCAGGCTCTGCACTCAGTGCGGTGCGCGCGGGATGGTTTTCATCAGGTCTTCGGGGCTGATGTGGCCGACCACGCTGCCCGGTTGCGGCAGGTTGAGGATGTGGCCTTTCATCTTGCCGATGATGTGCATCTCGCACGGCTTGCAATCGAACTTCAGCGTCAGCACTTCATCGCCGTGGATCAACTGCATCGGCGCGACTTTGGTGCGCACACCGGTCACGCCTTTGGCCTGTTTCGGGCACAGGTTGAAGGAGAAACGCAGGCAGTGCTTGGTGATCATCACCGGCACTTCGCCTGGCTCTTCGTGCGCTTCATACGCCGCATCGATCAGCTTCACGCCGTGACGGTGATAGAAGTCGCGGGCCTTCTGGTTGTACACGTTGGCCAGGAACGTCAGGTGCGAATCCGGGTACACCGGCGGCGGGCTGGTTTCGGCTTTACGGCTGCCACGCGGATGCGCGGCAACACGAGCTGCAGTCAGCGCTTCGATCACTTCACGACGCAGGGATTTGAGCTGCGAGTTCGGGATGAAGAATGCCTGTGGCGCATCGAGTTTGATGTCGGTGGCGTGGTACTGCGTGGTGCCGAGCTGACCGAGCAGATCGCGCAACTGTTCCAGCGCTTGCTCAGGCTTGTTGGCCACGCCGAACGGGCCGTCCAGGGTGACACTGGCGCTGATGCCTTCTTCGCTGGTGGCGGTGATTTCCAGCTGCTCTTCGCGCAGACGGGCGAACCAGCTCAACGCCACACGACGCTCGGAGGAGGTCTTTTGCAGTGCCTGTTGCCAGTTATGGTCGAGGTTGCGATTGAGCGGGTGGTTCGGGCGCAGCTTGAACAAGCCTTCCGGCATTTCGTTCGGCTCGACGCGGTAGCGGTAGCGCTTCTCGCCGTCTTCTTCGAACTCGCCCTTGGCTTCGGCGATGTTAGCGCGGAAACCGACCACGTCACGTTTGACCAGCACGTTAAGGCCATCGCCGTTGGACAGTGGCTCGTGGGTCACGACCTGCATGTCACGCTTGCCGACTTTTTCGACGGTGCCGACCGGCAGACCGGTGAAGGTCGGCGAGTCGAACGCGCCGATGTCGATCTTGCGATCAGTCACGAAGTAGTCGGTGCTGCCCCGGTGGAAAGTCTTTTCCGGGTCCGGCAGGAAGAAGTGCGCGGTGCGGCCGCTGGAAGCGCGGGCGAGGTCCGGACGATCTTCGAGGACGTCGTCGAGGCGCTGACGGTAATAGGCCGTGATGTTTTTCACGTAGCCCATGTCCTTATAGCGACCTTCGATCTTGAACGAGCGCACGCCGGCTTCGACCAGGGCGCGGATGTTGGCGCTCTGGTTATTGTCTTTCATTGATAGCAGGTGTTTTTCGTAGGCGATCACGCCACCCTTTTCATCTTTAAGGGTGTACGGCAAACGGCAGGCCTGCGAGCAGTCGCCACGGTTGGCGCTGCGCCCGGTCTGCGCGTGGGAAATGTTGCACTGGCCGGAGAACGCCACGCACAACGCGCCATGGATGAAGAATTCGATGGCGGCGTCGGTTTCGTCGGCGATGGCGCGGATCTCTTGCAGGTTCAGCTCACGGGCCAAAACAAGCTGCGAGAAACCGGCCTGGTCGAGGAATTTTGCTCGCTCCAGGGTGCGAATGTCGGTCTGGGTCGAGGCGTGCAGCTCGATCGGCGGGATGTCCAGTTCCATCACGCCCAGATCCTGAACGATCAGCGCGTCGACACCAGCGTCGTACAACTGATGGATCAGCTTGCGCGCCGGCTCCAGTTCGTTGTCGTGGAGGATGGTGTTGATGGTGGTGAAGATCCGCGCGTGATACTTGCGGGCGAACTCCACCAGATCGGCGATTTCGCTCACTTCGTTGCAGGCGTTATGGCGGGCGCCGAAGCTCGGACCACCAATGTAGACGGCGTCGGCGCCGTGCAGGATCGCCTCACGGGCGATGGCCACATCGCGGGCAGGGCTGAGCAATTCCAGATGATGCTTGGGCAAGGACATAGTTTTTTTAGTCAGGCTGTCACGGTTAGGCGCGCATTCTACCCCCGAAACGCGCGCCCGGCACGCCCGTGCTGCCCGATGGCGTCACTCTCCACTGCGCACCTGCAGGAGCAGAGCCTGCTCGCGAAAGCGGTGTGTCAGGCAGCAGCCTGGCAAGCTGTGCCGGCGCCATCGCGAGCAAGCTTGGCTCCTACAGGATTTTGCGTTGTCGCGGATTTCTGGAGTACCGCAAAATTCGTAGGAGCAGAGCTTGCTCGCGAAAGCGATGTGTCAGGCAGCAGCCTGGCAAGCTGTGCCGGCGCCATCGCGAGCAAGCTTGGCTCCTACAGGAATTTGCGTTGTCGCGGGTTCCGGGGACACCGCAAAATTCGTAGGAGCAGAGCTTGCTCGCGAAAGCGGTGTGTCAGGCAGCAGCCTGGCAAGCTGTGCCGGCGTTATCGCGAGCAAGCTTGGCTCCTACAGGATTTTGCGTTGTCGCGGATTTCTGGAGCACCGCAAAACATTGTAGGAGCTGCGGCACGCTGCGATCTGTTGATTCTGGCTTTGATTTTCAAGATCAAAGGATCGCAGCCTCGTTTACTCGACAACTCCTACAGAGGATTTCGCGGGTGTCAGGCTTTGGCGGCCATGGCGGTGACTTCCACGCGCATGCCTTCGACGGCCAGGGAGGCCACGCCTACTGCGGCGCGCACCGGCCAGGGTTTGGCGAAGAAGCGTTTGTACACCTCGTTGAACGCGGCGCGGTCAGCCATGTCGGTGAGGTAGATGGTCAGGTGCATGACGCGATCCATCGAGCTGCCGGCGCGTTCCAGCGCAACCTTCAGCGCTTGCAGCGTGCATTCGCTCTGCAGCGTGATGTCGCCCAGTTCCAGGCTGCCATCGGCATGGGTCGGGATCTGCGTGGAAACCATGATCCCGCCGAACGTCGCGACGTCGGAAGAAATCGAGTCGGCGTCCGGATCGGGTGTGAAGGTGATGTCTTGGTGGGCCATGGTCATCTCTTGTTTGAGCGGATAAGGATCGCGCCAGTTTACAGATTCCCCGCCGGCATGGCCCGTTCAGGGCAAATCCGCTGTAAATCCCGATCAGACCGGCGCAGTCGCCGCTTCAGCCGCCATGGCCGAAACGACACTGCGGCGCGCGGCGATACGGCGCAGGTAGGCCGCCAGCACCGGCCAATCGCCGATATCGATATCGAACGTCGGCAGCCACCCGAGCACGGTGAACAGATAGGCGTCGGCCACACCGAACGTCACCATCAGGTATTGCTGATCTGCGAGCTGGTGACAGAGGAAATCGAGCCGTTTGCAGAGCTTCTGCTTGAACATCGTTTTGACCGTGTCCGGCAAGTCCGCATTGAACAACGGTGCGCTGCCACCATGAATTTCCGAACTGATGAAATTCAGATGCTCCTGTAACCGTACGCGTTCCCAAGTGCCCTGTGCCGGTGCCAGCGTGTTGCCGGGAACTTGATCAGCGAGATACTGCAGGATCGCCGGCCCTTCCGTCAGCACCTCGCCATTGTCCAGTTCCAGCGCTGCGACGTAGCCCTTGCGATTGATGTCACGAAAGTCACGGCCATCGGCGGTGCACTTGCTCTGGTTATTCACGCGAATCAGTTCGAAGGGTAACTCCAGCTCGCGCAGAACAATGTGCGGCGACAGCGAGCAGGTCATGGGTGCGAAATACAGTTTCATGGCAATGCCTGGTAAGGAGGAGGCGCCAGAATCCATTGCGGCGTGGGGATTCGCAAAGGTCATTTGTGCTGTTAGCGTATGACAAAATCTCATGAGCGCAGGATTGCCAATGATCGCCAGACTTCCTTCCCTGAACGGCTTGAGAGCCTTTGAGTCCGCCGCTCGGCATATGAGCTTTACCAAAGCGGCCGAAGAACTGAATGTCACGCAAACGGCGATCAGTCATCAGATTCGTCGCCTTGAAAACGAGCTCGGCGTGCAGCTGTTTCTGCGGCTCAAGGATGGCTTGGCGCTCAGCGACGACGGGCAGGCGTACTTTCCTGGCCTTCGGGCTGCGTTTCATGAGTTGCGCTATTCAACGGAGCAACTGCTGGCGTCGCGCAACAACAGCGTGTTGACCCTCAGTACGCTGGTGTCGGTAGCGTCAAAGTGGTTGCTGCCGCGGCTGCCGTCATTTCAGCAGGCATTTCCCGAGATCGATGTGCGAGTCAGTGCATCCACCGATCTGGTGGATTTTCGCAAGGGCGCAATCGATGCGGCGATTCGCTACGGCCGTGGCGACTGGAAAGGCCTGCGCGCTGATTTTCTGATGTCCGATGAAATCTTCCCGGTGTGCAGCCCGGCATTGCTCAGCGGCCCGAAAGCCTTGAACGTACCTGCGGATCTCGCTCACCACACTCTGTTGCAGGTCAGTGGCGTGACGGCCGATGACTGGAGCACCTGGTTGGGCGCGGCTGGCCAACCATCGCATTTGGCTGCCGGGCCACGGCTGACCTTTGACCTCGCACTGATGGCGGTGCAGGCGGCCGTGGATGGGCAGGGCGTGTGCATCGGCCGTTCGACCTATGTCGACGATGATCTGCGTGCGGGGCGTCTGGTCGCGCCCTTCAGTCTGCGCCTGCAAGATCCCTTGGGTTTTTATCTGGTGACGCCACATGAAACGGCCGATTCGAGAAAAATTCAGGCCTTGAGGCAGTGGTTGCTCGATTGCAGCCAACCCGACTAGTCATCGCAGGCGGGCGATCCTCCGAACTTGGTATCACGCAGACAGAAATAGCTTTTTTTCTTGAAGGTTATGGGCGCTGTCGTGCAGGGCAGAACGTTCTGATCGACTTCGATCGAAAGTGATTCGCCCTCCATCTCGCTCGCGGGGATCTGGATGATGCACATGCCTTTGCTGCTTCGAGACGACCACTCGAGGTTCTTGATCACCTGGTTATCCATTTTTACCACCAGCGGATTGCGTACAGCGCAGTTGTCCAGCGTCGGGTGGCTGGTGACGATCGCGAAAGATCGGTAATTGTCATCGGGCGATGAGTAAAACAACGGAATCATAAACAGCGCGACTACGGACGTTTCACCCACCTGATGCAACGTCACTCGCAGTGGTTCGGCGGCGCAAACGGTTTTTACAATGGTGTTGCCGCGAGGGGAGGTTTCATCGACCCAGCCAGCGTGGGCGTCGGGTTTCCAGTTATGCCCCCATTTGTAGTCAGTGCAGCCGGCAAGACTTGAAAGTACCGCGAGACACAAAGCAATCCTATGCATGATGAAGCGTCCTGAGTGTAGGGATGAACCGTTTTGATCGGAGTGACTATCTGGTGTTGCCGGCGTTAATGCAGCGTTCTACCCGTTCGAGTATCAGTACAGCTGCAATCTCTGAGCTGAGCGGCAGACTCAATGAAGGGTGACCACTCTGCGACTTTCGCCAATGCGGATCCTGTCGAGTGCCCGGTTCAATGCATCAAGTGCATCGAGCAGGGCCTTGGCTTCTGCCTCGCGTCCTTCGCCCCACAGGCGTTCGGCCATTTTGTTCAAGGCCAGAATAGAACGCTCGATTTCAGTGGCCGTCGCCGAGTCGTTACTGACTGTTTGTTTGTTCGCCATTGATCAATCCTTTACTCACTCGAGTTAACCCGTGAATCGAGATTTATCCGCGCCAGTCGTGTTAAATCGCGCACATAAACAAGCCGTCGCCGAGGAGGCATCATTGCACGACTCTAAATATCTTGAAGAGCTTCGCGTTCGCTTCAATTCGGGAGAGAAACTCGAGTTTACTTTTTTCTGGGGCCATCAACGCAGCAAAAGTGGCGTGACCGCTTCGTGCTTCAGCCAATGGTACAACGCCGAATTCACGGTCGATGGGCAACGTTACCTGACCGCCGAACATTTCATGATGGCTGAGAAAGCCGCGCTGTTTGGTGATGACGACATTCGTGCGCAAGTGCTCCAGGCCTCCACGCCCAACGAAGCCAAAGCACTGGGCCGCAAGGTGCGCGGATTCAACGATCAGGATTGGCTGCAACAGCGCTATGCGATTGTCGTGCGCGCCAATCAGGCCAAGTTCGCGCAAAACCCCGAGATGAACGCGTTTCTCAAGGAGACGGGATCGCGAATCATTGTCGAGGCAAGTCCGGTGGATAACATTTGGGGCATTGGTCTGACTCAGGATGACGCGAAGGCGAAAGATCCCAACCTGTGGGAAGGCCTGAATCTGTTGGGGTTTGCACTGATGCAGGTTCGTGACGGCGTTTGAGGCGACCGTTTTCGTCTGCGGGTCATCTGTGCACAATCCTGCATCAGGCGCTTGTAGCGAGCGCAAGCGGCTCAGGGCTCGGCAAGTGCTCGCGATAAAAACGCAGGAACTCACTGGCGCGCATGGCTTTGGCGAAATACCAGCCTTGGGCGAAACGGACATGGTGCGCCTTGAGGCTGTCGATCTGGTGCGCTTGCTCGACGCCTTCGGCCACCATCTCCAAACCCAGTCTGTTAGCCATTTGCATGATCTGCTCGGTGACCGGGCAGGGCTGGCCGTCGCTATTGATGCGGTCGATGAAAGCCTTGTCGAGCTTCAAGACATCCAGCGGCAATTCCTGCAAATGTTTGAGGCTCGAATAACCCGTGCCGAAGTCATCGATGGCCACACAGTGACCGCTGGCTCTGGCGTTTTCGAGAACGTGGCGAGCACGTTCGATGTCGACCAGGCCACCTTCAGTCACCTCCAGCCAGACCTGCGCGGGGCGCACCCGGGATTTGCCCATGGCGGCGTGCAATACCGGCATAAAGCGTCCGCTGTCGACATCGGCGGCTGACAGGTTGATCGACACGTGCAGGCGCGGGTCAGCCGCCAGTGCCGGGCCCAGGTCGCGCATGACTTCGTCGATGACCTGATCGGTAATCGGCAGGATCAAACCACTGTGCTCAGCCAAAGGGATGAACTGTAATGGCGAGACCAGATTGCCGTCCGGTTGCTGCCAGCGCACCAGCACCTCTGCGCCGACGCAATGTTCGTTGTACAGGTCCATGATCGGCTGGTAATGCGCCACGAATTCGTGTTGCTGCACGGCGCGTTTCAGCTCCGCCAGCGGCGACAATTGGCGCTTGGCCCCCCGCCAGATCATGATCAACAACAGCATTGCCGTGATCGCGCCGAACGGCAGGAGTAACCATTCGGCACGGCGCAGGTCGCTCCAGATCTCGTCCCGCGAGACGGCGGCGACGGCAATCCAGTCGCCGCGCCCGACCAGGGCGTACAGATAGCCGTCCGCCAACCCGGCATGCGAGCCGCCGTGGAACAGGGCAAGGATTTTATCCAGACCTGCGCTAGACGCGCCGACCAAGTGCCCGCTGCTGGCGGCGATCGCCAGTTTCACGTTGTCATCGAGTGCGACTTCGAGAAACTGCTTCGGGTCGACCAGCACGTTGAAGGCTGCATATTGCAGCGCCATCATCGGTTTTGACGGGGCGATTCTGGGCTCGACATTGACCGAGACACGCACGCCATCCGCAGTGGTGAAGTCTTCCGGCCATGGCGCCACGTGTTTACCTACGGTGCCCCAGGAACTGCAAACGAAGACTTCTTCTTCGACATAGCCCACCGACTTCACCGAATGAACGTTGAGTGCGATCAGACGCATCTGATCGATGCCCTCGGCGGTACACGGTGCAAGGGGCAACGCCGCTAAGGTTTTGAGCGCCGTGGAGGCTTCGCGCAGTGTGACGTCTGCCTGATGCGAAGCGATTTGGGCGAGGGCTTCGAGACGTTGATGAGTGCTATTGATCGCCAGCATCCACGCCAGGTAACACGCCAACCCCAGTGAAACCACCACACTGAGAATTGCCAGAAAGACGCTTACCCCGATAATCCGCGCGCGATGCATGTTGCCGCCTTGGCCTTGTTGGCCATTCAGTTCGCTGCGTAGCGACTGATTCAGTTTCTGCGACTATTTTGAGCGTTTGCCGCGCGGCGCCATTGACCCAGATCAAGCCCTCGATTGGCGATCCATGTCGACTCTTGCCGCGGTGGTATTCGGTTTGGCGCGAAGGGTTTTGCGATATTCCGCCGGAGAGATGCCATGCGCCTGGCGAAATGCATGGCTGAAAGAACTGGCTTGAGAAAAGCCCAGCAGCAGGGCGATGTCCATGATGCTGGAGTCGGTGCGTCGCAAGTAATGATCGGCCAGTTCCATGCGCAGGTTTTCCAGAACCTGATTGAAGTTTTCACCCTCGACCGCCAGTTTGCGCTGCAGGGTGCGCGGTGAAATGGCCAACTGGCTCGCCAGACTTTTCAAACTGAAATCGCCGCTCGGCAGTTGTTCGGTGAGCAGGGCGCGCAACCGATCGGTGGCGGTGAGCGCTGGATAGGCCAGGCACATTTGCCAGTCAGCCTCCAGCAGCATGTTGCGATGGGCGCGCGGATCGGCGCCGTGGATCCTGCTCGACAGCAGTGACTCGGCAAACACCAGCGCATTGCTGCCAGCATCGAACTGCACCGGGCAGCCAAAAAAGTGTTCATACAGGGCCGTATCACCGATAGGCGAATGCATCATGCGCACTTCGAGCATGGGCGCGTTGCTGGCGATCAACCAGCGTCCGAACGCCGCCCAGCCGACCAGCAACGCTTCCTGATGCAGCGCGCAATAAGGTTCCAGTTCACTGATGCGTTGATGTTCAAGTGTCACGCGTCCGTCGCTGATGACGATCCGCGTTTGGCTGGAGGGGCAGTCGTAAACGATTTTGCCGAAACGCAGAATCATGTTCATCGATTCACCCAGCGTCGGGCTGGTCATCAACACATAACCGAGCGCGCCGTAGGTGCCGGGGCGCACCGCCGCGCCGACCAGCAGGCCGAAATGCGCAAGGTTACTGACGCGCGCCGTCAGGTCCAGAAGCGCGCGCACATGGCGCATGGGCACGCGCAGCATGGAGTCGGCCAGTTGTTCGCGGGCGAGGCCGATCTGGTTCAACAGCCAATCGCCATCGCAACCGTGTCGCTCGGCGACATCAAGGACGTGGTTGACGAATGCAGCGCTGGAGGTGGCGGGTCGCATGGGAGGCGGGGAAGTCCGGTAATCCGGTGATCTTGCTTTTCCGAAATTTGAAGGAGGCGACGTCGCGAGAGCGCACGGCGTCAATCGACGCTACATGCGACCCATCACCGGAATACCCGTGCCGGTGACCGCTGAGGCTTGTTCCGAGATCAGGAACAGGATGACGGCGGCCAGTTGCGCCGGCGTCACCCAGCGCTGATGGTCGGCGTCCGGCATGGCCCCGCGATTTTGCGGCGTGTCGAGAATGCTCGGCAGCACCGCGTTGACCGTGATGTCCATGTCTTTGAGTTCCTCGGCAAGGCTTTCCGTCAGGCGCAGTACGCTGGATTTCGAGGCAGCATAGGCGCCCATCCCCAACCCGGCCTTGGCCGCCATGCTCGCGCCGATATTGACGATGCGCCCGGCGGAAGATTTCAGCAGCAGCGGCAACATGGCTTTGCTGGCATTCAGCGCGGTGCGCAAGTTCAAACTGTAGAGGCGGTCCCAGGCTTCTATCGCGCCACCGAGCAAGGGTTCCCATGCATAGCCGCCCGCGACGTTGACCAACGCATCGAGTCGGCCGTAATGGTCGTTGATCTGCTGAGCGACTTCCTGGCAATCGGCAAAGGAGGTGAGATCGACTCCCGACAATATCAATCGTTTGGCCGAGCAAGGAATCGCGATAGGCGCCTGATCGATCAGCACCAGGTCTGCACCTTGGGCGGCTGCCATTTCAGCGAGGGTCTCGCCGAGATTCCCCAAGGCGCCAGTAATCGCCACAACGCGCCGTGAGAGTGATCGAGTCATCGAGAATCCTTTCCTTTCGAAGGGCGCATACTCTAATGATATCGATGGGCCGTGGCATGCTTTTGCAGGTCAACTTGTTGTGCAAAGGTGCCAATATTTTATTGGTTTGCGTAACGCTGTGTTGAAGCAGATTTCAGTCGCCAAAAAATTGGCCCGCCAGAAACGACAAAGCCCCGAATAATCGGGGCTTTGTGTTATCTGCCAGCGGTGCGATCACGCATCGGGTGGTACGTCGTTCACCGTGATTGCTGCACCCTCGTGGAGTTTTGCGCAGTGATCAGAATTATAGATACCGACGAGCAATGCGTCCTGATCCGCTCTGGGCAGAGACCTCAGACTCCACTTGGCTTTGATCTCATCGTGCATCTGTTTTGCGTCGGCAATCGATGGCTGGTAACCGCTTTTTGCCGATGCCCAATTGGCGTGATTGGAGATGATGTCGATCTTGTCCGTCTGACCGACGAGCTTGGCTGCCATCGAGCATTCAAGGATGCTTTTTATCTCCTGTTTGCCGGCGTCATCGGAGCACGCGGTGAGGATGGCGGCGGAGGCCAGGACAAGTAGCAGTCTTTTCATGACGAGTCTTCCTTGATAGACGCGCGGGAGGGGAATCGCGTCCCGCTGAGGTGCGTTGTCTATCGGCCTGTCAGGCGCATACTTGAATCTTTCAATGCTAGAGATCGCCGAACCCTGTCTGAGGCGGACGCGAGCATTTTCGCGTCCGCCGCGGCCATGAAAATCAATTCGGCATCAGTACCGTATCGATCACGTGTATGACGCCGTTGGACTGTGTGACGTCAGCGATGGTGATGGCGGCTTTGCCTCCTTTAGCGTCCTGCACCCATAACTTGCCGTCGTGCAGCATGACGGTCAGAGATTCGCCCTGTACGGTTTTCAGCATCACTTTGCCGCCGTGCATTTTGGCGTCATCCATCAGCTGTTTTGAGGTGTGAGTGCCGGCCACCACGTGGTAAGTGAGGATTTTCGTCAGGTCAGCCTTGTGTTCCGGTTTGACCAAGGTGTCGACCGTACCGGCAGGTAGTTTTGCGAAGGCCTCGTTGGTGGGGGCGAAGACGGTGAACGGCCCTTTGCTGTTGAGCGTGTCGACCAATCCAGCGGCCTTGACCGCGGCGACGAGTGTCGTGTGATCTTTGGAGTTGACCGCGTTTTCGACAATGGTTTTGGTCGGATACATGGCAGCGCCGCCGACCATCACGGTATCGGCAGCAAAACTGGATCCAGCACCGAGGCATAGCAGTGTCAGGCAAGTGATAGCGAGGCGTTTGATGAGCGAGTGCATGTTGAGTCTCCTGGATTCTTCGACCCTTCGTATGAGGGTATTGAATGTACGGAGCAGGAGCGCAAGCGGATGCACCGCCAGGCAAAATTTTTCTCGGCTCTCGCGCATGCCGCCCAAACAGTCGCAACAAACAAGATCAGAACACCGCAACGAGAGGCGTCGCGGCATCACTCTTACTGGGTTGTGGAGGCGTCGGGACACTCATCGGCCGAGCTACGGCGATGCCGGCCGGTGAGCGTGTCACTTGTCGCCTGCGAGCTAGCCGCAAATGCTGCATTTGTGCCCATGCAAGAAAGTGCGGCGAGTGCGAGGATCGAAGCCTTCATTCAACCGTCATTCCAATGGGGCTGTAGCCGAAAAATACTCGGCATGCGGTAGCGGCGAATGATGACGTCTGGATGTTGAAATTTCCAAGTGCTGTCAGAACCCGCCCCCATCAGTTACGAAACAGGGTGCCCCTCCAGAATTGCAAATGCATCATCACGGGGTGCGTACCCAACAACATCCTTCGTTTTATCAATAGAAAGGCGCTTGTATCTATTGTTCGAAACACCATGGACGACGTGGAAACCGCTCAGCTCGGCCTCAACGCAATTTTTGAGTAGCGCGACGACATCCCTGTAACTGATAAACGCAGCGACATCCCTGGGACTGTGAGTCTCCCCGGGATGAAATTCGGCCACGTTGGCGATGCGCACCGCGACGGTCGTCATCAGACCATCATTTGCATACATCGACGCCAGTGCCTCCCCGAACGCTTTGCCGACGCCGTAAAGATTGCCAGGTCTGGGCGCCATGCATTCATGTACTTGCACATCTTTTGGATAACCTTCGATGGCTTGGGCGCTGCTGGCAAATATGAAACGCTTGCAACCCTGAGCCTTCGCGGCGACCAGCATATTGTAGGTACCCACAATATTCACCGGCAGGACAGAGGTCATGAAGTCAGCATCTGCATTAGGATCAGCCGCTAGATGAATCACGGTTTCTATTCCTTCGCAGGCCGCAAGACAGTTGTGCAGATCTCGGATGTCGAGGGCGAGGTGTTCGACTGAATCCGGAAAACTATTGACGTCGACATCGGCTAAACGCAAATCCAGTTCATCGCCATACGCTGCCCAAAAAGCACTGCCGATTCTGCCCGCAGCACCGGTGACCAAAATTTTTCCCGCACTCATTTCCGTGTGTCCTCAGGGGAGAGAGTCCATTCAGGCCTCTCAGTAACCCCGATGAATACCATTCTTGGTCGCTCTACATCAAGGGAACACCAACACGGTGAGCTATCAAATCGAAGATGGGGTCCATTGGGTTCTCGTGTCTTTTTGTCGGTTTTCCTGGGTCTCTCCACAATGACAATTTTGGCCCAAAGTCGTCAGCCGGACGTTTTCTGCGACGTCGGCCAATCCGCGCGACCTAGTTCGTGAGCTCCATGATGGCGGCTTCTAGTGCGAATTTGTTTTCGTTATTTTGAAGGGCAGGGAAGGGAGCAGATCTGAAATTGGCACTCAACGCTCCTCCGTGAAAGACCCAGCGTAGGACCGGGTTACATGAAGAGTGTTTTACGTTTGGCAGGGCGGCAGAGAAGGCAGAAAGCAGGTCGAGTTATGGAACACATTCTGAAAGACGGAAATTTTCGTAAATCCCAGAAACGACAAAGCCCTGAATAATCAGGGCTTTGTCGGTACAAATATGGCGGAGGCGATGGGATTCGAACTCATGGACCTGTTACAGTCGACGGTTTTCAAGACCGTTGCCTTAAACCACTCGGCCACACCTCCGTTGCGTTGCGGGCGCCATAATACCTGAATGAAACACACTGTCAAACTCTCTGCATGGCTTGTTACAGAGCGTCTGTTATGATCTTTGCGACTGAACGTTTCAAACCAACAGGAGTGTCGCCATGCGCGAACAGGATTACGCAGTTAATAACAGCGTGCAGGCTGAGCAGCTAGAGGTTAGCCGCGTCCTGCGCAACACTTACGGCTTACTGGCTCTCACCCTCGCATTCAGCGGTGTGATGGCTTTCGTGGCTCAGCAGATGCGTGTTGGCTACCCGAATATTTTCGTGGTGCTGATCGGCTTCTACGGGCTGTTCTTCCTCACCAACAAACTCCGTGATTCCGCGTGGGGCCTGGTGTCCGCGTTTGCGCTGACCGGTTTCATGGGTTTCCTGCTTGGCCCGATCCTCAACCGTTACCTGGGTATGCAGGGCGGCGCTGAAGTGGTCAGCTCGGCGTTCGCGATGACGGCGCTGGTGTTCGGCGGTCTGTCGGCTTACGTGCTGATCACCCGTAAGGACATGAGCTTCCTCGGTGGTTTCATCACTGCTGGTTTCTTCGTGTTGCTGGGTGCAACGCTGGCGAGCTTCTTCTTCCAGATCAGCGGTCTGCAACTGGCGATCAGCGCAGGTTTCGTGCTGTTCTCGTCGGTCTGCATTCTGTTCCAGACCAGCGCCATCATCCACGGCGGCGAGCGTAACTACATCATGGCGACCATCAGCCTGTATGTATCGATCTACAACCTGTTCATCAGCTTGTTGCAGATCTTCGGCATCATGAGCCGCGATGACTGATAGTCAGCCGCTTCAACAAAAAACCCGCTTCGGCGGGTTTTTTGTTGCCTGTAAAACGAGTGATGGCCTTTTACTTACAAAATAGAGAAAAAAGTCTGGCGCTTTGATTGAGATGACCTACACCTGTAAGCAAGGAAGGACGGTAATTGATCGACAGGAGTCGGTATGCAGCAGCTCCCACTCGGCCCTCGCGTCTCTCTCGTTTACTTCCAGCACTAACGTAAACCGGCTACTGGCCGGGTTGAGTGTGTTCGTTCGCCCAGCAAAACCCAGGAGGTGCAAGAGGTAAGAATCGGCTTAAACCCTGACCGTATCCCGGCTATCGAACCGGGACCCTGATGCCATAAAAATAATGGAGGCTCTGCAAGGCAGGAGTGAATCTCGAGCCATGGCAGGCGTTGTCCCAGTCAAGGAGACGATCGATGAACCAGCCCCAATCAAAGCTTGCAGTAGTCGCAGTATCAGCAGCGCTGTTCAGTGCAGCGTCCAGTGCCGGTGTCTATCCCGATTATGGGTATGCACCGCCCGCCAGCTACACTGGCGAAAAATTCGTACTCAGCCAGAGTTACCCGGCAACGGCGCCAAAAGGCCCACTACCGGAGTTCTTCAAGAAACTGCCGGCCAAGCCGGATAACAATTTCGAGACCTGGCGCGGCTACATGGAGGAAGTGAAAAATTACTGCCTGGAAGGCAACGTCGATAACAACTGGGATGTACAGAAAAACAAGGTGCGTCAGTGGTATCACATGCCCTGGCAACACTATGGCCCACTGGGCCGCGAAGGTATTCATGGGTTGACCAAGGAAGCGCAGATCAAGGCCAAGCAATTGGCGCCAACCCAGGTCGCCACCGGCCAGACCTATGCGGTGGGCATTTACAACGATATCGGTGCCTACACCATCGGCGAGGTCTGGAAAGACCCGCAAAACCCCGATCCCAAGTACACCTCGAAACCGAACAGCTTTGCCAACGGCACTGTCGTGTGTAAAGCCCTGTTCGCCGACATCGACCGCAACACCGTGCCTTTTCTGGTTAACCCCGTTCTGTGGCAGGGCTACATCACCGACACGTTTACTTCCGTCAATCGCAAGATCAAAGATGTCGCGCTGATCCAGATGGACATCGCCGTGCGTGACACGCGCATGAGCGATACAGGCTGGATTTTCGGTACCTTCCAGTACAACGGTGAGAAAACCGGCAAGGCCGGCTGGGACAATCTGGTACCGGTGGGGATCATGTGGGGCAATGATCCGCAAGAAATCGGCAATGACTTCACCAACCCGGAGCCAACCGTTACCAAGATCAATAGTGCGCTGCAACAGACCGCCATCAACGCCGACAAGGAACTGCCACCCACTCATCTGGGCTGGAACGGTCGCCTCAACGGCCCGGTGGACAATCCCAACAGCTCCTGTCTGAGCTGCCACGCCACCGCCGAGTCGCCGCAACTGGCGATCATGAACCCGACTTTTCAGAGCAACGCGCCGAAGCCGGGATCACCTGAATGGATGCGCTGGTTCCAGAACATTCCAGCAGGCCATGCCTTCACACCGAGTGCACAAAGCACCGACTACAGCCTGCAGCTGTCGGGTGGTCTGGTGAATTTCTATGAATGGAAGTGCGACATGGGCGGTATCTACGAGGACGGCAAGAACGCCTGCACCAAAGCGGCCAGCATGAAGCTGAAGATGTCGCAGGAAAGCAACGCCGCGCCAGAGGCTCATCAAAAAGTCATACGTGACCCGAGCCTGCAGCAACTGCTGGAGTAAACCGCTGCCGCCTCCGTACGCATGGGCGTGCGGAGGCGCTCAGCTCAATTGATCTCGATGCTGCCGTCGGCCTGTTGTTTGTAGATCGTGTAGGGCAACAGCAAGGTATCGAGCACTCCAGACGCGCCAACATCGATCAGCATGCCGAAATTCGCATTGTTATAGTCAAAGGCATCGACACCGTCCCGCAGTTCGGCGTGCATCATGCAGAAGTCATACGTCACGCCGCTGTAGATCCGCGGTACGGCTCCGCAATAGGTCTTCTTCTCCTTGAGGTTTTGCGCAGAGTCTTTATCACTCAGCGCAACGGTCTGCACCGTGCCGCAGCCGGCCAGCATCAACGATGCGAGCAGCATTGCCTGTATTTTCATTACCGCCAATCCTTCGCCGGAAAAACCTCAATCTACGCCGAACGTGCGGAAAAAGCACTCACGCCATCGGCGGCAAGCGACGCTTGACCGGGGTCTTTTTGACGATCGCTGTGTTGGTTTCAGCCATTGTATTAAGGCGATCGAGCAGGGTGTCCAGTTGCTCCATCGAACGTACATGCAAACGGGCGATGAAGCAGTCCTCGCCGGTGACCTTGTCGCACTCGGTGAACTCGGGAATGGACTGAATCTGCCGTTCGACTTCTTGCAGTTGTCCCGGCAGTGGCCGCACTCGCACGATGGCCTGCAACTGATAACCAAAGCATTTCGGGTCAATTTCGACCGTGTAGCCTTTGAGCACGCCACGCTCTTCCAGCCGCCGCAGACGTTCGGCCACGCTAGGTGAAGACAATCCACTGAGCTGTGCCAGTGCTTTCAGCGAGCGCCGCGAATCCTCCATCAATGCGTTGATGAGGATCTGATCAATATCGTCGGTCATGAACAAACTCCAGTATTAGGCAATCAAGCAAAATTACCCGCGATAAAAAAGGAAAATATCGAGTTTAGCCTGCTTTTAGCGCTGGAGAGTTGAAAGGCGGGATCGGCATACTTTTGCCACGACCACAGGAGATCAATAATGGACAAAACACTCCCTAGAGGCACAGTTGAAATGACCGCCGCCATGCTCATATCCGGGACGATCGGCTGGTTCGTGCTGGTTTCCGGGCAACCAGTGCTGGACGTGGTGTTCTGGCGGTGTGTATTCGGTGCCGGCACCTTGTTGCTGATTTGCGCGGCATTCGGCTTTCTGCGGCCGGGAATTCTCACCCGCACAACGTTGCTGCTGGCCGTGCTCAGCGCTGTGGCGATTGTCGGCAACTGGTTACTGCTGTTCGCCTCGTACTCGCGGGCCTCGATTGCTATCGGCACCGCGGTGTACAACGTACAGCCGTTCATGCTGGTGGGACTGGCAGCACTGTTTCTGGGCGAAAAAATCACCGTACAAAAGCTGTTCTGGCTGGGCGTTTCGTTTACCGGGATGCTCGCCATCGTCAGCGCCCACGGCACGCAAGGCGAGAGCGGTCACGACTATCTGATGGGCATTGGCCTGGCGCTGGGCGCGGCGCTGCTGTACGCGATTGCCGCGCTGATCATCAAGCGCCTGACCGGTACGCCACCCCACCTGATTGCGCTGATTCAGGTGTGCACCGGGGTGTTGTTGCTCGCACCGTTCGCGCATTTTTCCGCACTGCCACAAGCGCCGAGTGCCTGGGCCAGCCTGGTGACGCTCGGCGTTGTGCACACTGGCCTGATGTACGTGCTGCTTTATGGCGCGATTCAGAAATTACCGACTGCGCTGACGGGCGCGCTGTCGTTCATCTACCCAATCGCGGCGATCCTGGTCGACTGGTTCGCCTTTGGCCATCGCCTGGAAACCCTGCAATGGATCGGCGTCGGCGCGATTCTGCTGGCGGCCGCGGGCATGCAACAGGGCTGGGGCTTCAAGTCGAGAAGGCGCATTGCGGCGCGCCCTTAGAGAGTCTTGATCACGTCTTTGAACAGGCCTTTCAACTGTTGGTTGCCGGCATCGATCAGGTGGTTGTCGTCAAAGTACAGCGGCACGCCGTCCACGGACCCCCGGCAGTTGCCGTCCGGACACAGATAAGGGGTCGGATCGATCACGGTCGCGTTGCATTGGCGTGCGGCGGCTTCAATGGTGAAGTTGGCAATCCTGTTGCGCTTTTGATAATCCACCAGCGGCACGGAAATGTCGGACGCCTGCTGGAACAAACGCTGATTCAGATTCAGGCCTTTGTACACACTGAAGGGCATTTCCGGAATCGGTCTGACGATATAGACCGGATGATTCTGCGCGATTTCACAGACGGTTTTGCTGTACTCGGCAACGTAGGCATCGACAAATCCAGAGTCGCCGGCCGCCGCTTGCTCGGGAAAATGAATGCGGTAGCTGTTGTTTCTGCTCGGGTCGGCGTACAGCGCTGCACGACTGAGCAGAACCACGGGAACGCCCTGAAACGATTGCTTCAGCACCTGTAGTTTTTCCTGATTGAACGCGCGGCATTTGTTTTGCAAATTCTTGTCGCGCATCTCGAAGTTCAGTAGTGGCGGGCAGCCGCCGAGTGACCAGGACAGGGCAGCTTGCGGGTTGTCCATCTGCACGGCGGCAGCGGTCGATTGCGCATGACTGTCGCCGAACAGAATGACCGAGACGTCTCCTGTGCCCAGTTTGCAGTCTGCGGCGGTGTGGGCGTTGGGGTAGCACTCCTGCGGGTAAAGCTTGCTGGTGTACTCGGGTTGTCCCAGGTCGACAAACGCCAGACGCGCGGCCGGGTATTGCTTGACCAGCGACGACGTCATCGCTGCCACCGCAATGACGCCGACCGTCAGTGAGGCGAATTTGAAGAGCGTTCGCGGGGCCGTCGTGACGTTCTTGACCTTCGACTCTATCCAGTAGAAGGACAGCGCGCCCAACAGCAATGACAGTGCGATTGCACCCACAACGTGCGGCCAACTGCTCAACAGGCCGCAAAGGTACAGCAGCACCACCAGCGGCCAGTGCCAGAGGTACACGGAGTAGGAAATGCTCCCGATAAACTGCAGGATGGTGCTGCGACTGAACATCGACTGCGTGTTGCCATGGATCACCAGCATCGTCCCCAGCACGGGCAGCAACGCAAGGTAGCCTGGCCAAAGGTCGTCCTCCGAAAAGCACACCACGCTGATGAATATGGCGAGCAGTCCGAGGCCTTCGCAGATCGAACCGTTGCGCGGCTTCAGGTGCAGCGGAAACAGGAAGACCAGGCCGCCGGCGATCATCTCCCAGGCGCGCGCCGGTAGCATGTAGAACGCGAAAATCGGCGATGTCTGGCTCAGAACCACTGATGCGCCGAACGAAACCAACGCCAGCGCGCATAGCGCATACCTGGTTTTCTGCGCGCCGAAGTATCTGTAAAGCGCCATGATCAGCACGGGATAGAGCATGTAGAACTGCCACTCGACCGACAATGACCAGGTATGCAGCAGCCAGTTCTCGTGCAAGGGCGCATCGAAGTAGTTGCCATCTTTGGCAAACAGGAAGTTCGAGCTGAACAGCAGGCTGCTTTTGATCGTGCGGATCGACTCGCGGAAATCATCCAGTGGCAGATACACGTAACCGAAGATCAACAGTGCGACGCACAACGTCAGCAGCGCAGGAATGATCCGCCGTGCTCTGGAGGCATAGAATCCGAGGAGGGAAAACTTCTGTTGTTGCAGGCCCGTACAGATGATTCCAGTCATCAGGAATCCGGAGATTACGAAGAAGACGTCGACGCCGGCAAACCCACCGCCAAAGCCCTGGATCCTGAAGTGAAAGAGCACCACCGAGAGAACGGCAAGTGCCCGTAACGCATTGATATTCTTCCTGAACTGCATGTGTGCATCCATGTCACTTTTACGTTGCGGTGGCGCATTGTAGTGATCATGTCGGCTTTGTTACATGAGAATTATGCAGCGCTGTTCAGATGTTCCAGCGTGGTGCCGTTTTCGCCAGGCGCTGGCGCATTTCGCCAACGTTGGCTGCCAGTTGCCGGGTCAGCAATCGGTAGCCATCAAGCGGGCTGTAGACCGGCTCGTCAAGGCTGGCGTCGGGCAGTTCCAGTGGCCGGTCGAGGCGTTGGGCGGCACCGGTCTTCAACGCCCGCGCCATGCCGATCAACTGCACACGGATCTGCCGATGTTCGGCCTTCAACGCCGATTGCAGATGAGCCATGGCGTGCGGGTCATTGGCGTCCGGGCGGGTGTTGCCGAGGATCTCCAGCGTGCTGATGCACATGCGCAGGTTGCGCTGGATCGCATCGAGTTCGGTCATGGAAATCTTCACTTCCTTGGACACCGACGGCATCAGTGAGCGCAGTTGCACCATGACTGCGCCCAAACGGCTCATCAGTTTCAGATGCTCATCGGCGCTGACCGGCTGGCCGCTGATGATTCGCCCGTACACCGTGGCGCAATCGCGCAAGGCATCGGCGAGGTTGTAGCGCCACGAGTACACCGCGTACAGCGGCAAAGCGAAAGAGAACGCCAGGGCCAGGGCGATGCCGATGAGGATGTCGACGCCGCGCCACAAGCCGTCGGTGATCGGGTTGTCGCCATGCCCGGCGACAATGAATACGGTGATCGCCGAGAGCAGGGCGGTGTAACCCCCCTTGCCAATGGCGTGATAGGAGAAAAATCCGCAGACCACCGCCATCGCAAAGTAGGTCAGCCACGGCATGCCGAGCCACGCCTGCTGTGCTACCAACAACAAGCCGACGCCTGCGCCAATCAACGTACCGGTGGCGCGCTCAGCGGCTTTCTTGCCGATGTTGCCGTGGTGCTGCAAGCCGCCGATTACCACCAGCATGGTCACCGAAGCCCACTCGCCGTGGGGCAGGTTGATGCCGGTGGTCAGCAGGATTGTCGCCAGCAAACCCAATGCCACGCGCACGGCGTGAATCAGCCGTGCGTGTCGGTAGCGCCGATACGGGTCCAGCAATGGACGTAGAACACGGCGCAATAGCGGTGGCAGTCGGTGGGAGCTGTAAGTACTCAGTGCGAACCTCGCTTCATCTGTCCCGGGCCAATGGATGCTGAAACCAGTGTAGCCACTGATTTACCGGGGTTTGGCTGTTTTAAACAGGAGATCCCTGTCCCACCGTCTACCGATCAGAAGATGTAATCAGTGGTCAGGAAGCTCGAATCGCGGCCGCGAATGATCTCGCTGATCAAATCCTTATTGCTGTCCTGGAACTTGGTCGCCACCAGCGTGCGGATCGAAAACACCCGCAACGCATCGTGTACCGACAACGTGCCCTCGGCGGAATTCTTGCGGCCATTGAACGGATAAGTATCCGGCCCGCGCTGACACTGGGCGTTCAGATTGATCCGGCCAACCTGGTTGGCGAACGTATCGACCAAACGCCCGACCGCTACCGGGTTAGTGCCGAAGATGCTCAACTGCTGGCCGAAATCCGATTCCAGAACGTAATCGATCACCGTGTCGAGATGGCGGTACGGCACGATCGGCACCACCGGGCCGAACTGTTCTTCCTGATAAACGCGCATCTGCGGGTTCACCGGGTAGAGCACGGCAGGGTAGAAGAACGATTCGCGGGATTCGCCGCCATTCGGGTTGACCACTTCGGCGCCCTTGCTGCGCGCGTCCGCGACCAGGCCATGCAGGTAATCGACCTTGCCCGACTCGGGCAATGGCGTCAGTGACACACCGCTGTCCCACGGCATACCCGGTTTGAGTGTGGCCAGTTTGGCGTTGAATTTCTCGATGAAGCTGTCGACGACGTCTTCATGCACAAAGAGGATTTTCAGCGCCGTGCAGCGCTGACCGTTGAATGACAGCGAGCCGGTGACCGCTTCGCTGACGGCGTTGTCGAGATCGACCTCCGGCAAAACGATGCCGGGGTTTTTCGCATCCAGGCCCAGTGCGGCGCGCAAACGGTGCGGTTTCGGGTGCAGCTTCTTCAGGTCACTGGCGGCTTTGTTGGTGCCGATGAAGGCGAAGATGTCGATCTTGCCGCTGGCCATCAAGGCACTGACGGTTTCGCGGCCGCTGCCGTAGATCACGTTGATCACACCGGTCGGGAAACTGTCGCGGAACGCTTCGAGCAACGGACGGATCAGCAGAACGCCGAGCTTGGCCGGTTTGAACACCACGGTGTTGCCCATGATCAGCGCGGGGATCAGCGTGGTGAAAGTCTCGTTCAACGGGTAGTTGTAAGGGCCCATGCACAGGGCGACGCCGAGCGGAACACGGCGGATTTGGCCAAGGGTGTCCTGTTCCAGCTCGAAACGGCTGGAGCGACGGTCGAGTTCTTTCAGGGCATTGATGGTGTCGACGATGTAGTCGCAGGTGCGATCGAACTCTTTTTCCGAGTCCTTCAGATTCTTGCCGATTTCCCACATCAGCAGTTTGACTACGGCGTCGCGTTGCTGGCGCATGCGGCCGAGGAAGGCTTCGACGTGCTGGATGCGCTCGGCTACGCGCATGGTCGGCCACAGGCCCTGGCCGCGATCGTAGGCACGCACGGCGGCGTCGAGAGCGGTGAGGGCGGTGTCGGCATCGAGCAGCGGCGTGCTGCCGAGGATCACTTGTTCGTCGCCATGGTCACCCTTCAGATAAACCGGGCTGCGCACCGTGGCGAGCGGGCCGTCCCAGCGGCGTAACTCGCCATCGACGAGGTATTCGCGTTGCTCGACCTGACCGTCGAGGCGGTATTTTTCCGGGATGTCGCTGACAGAAGGGAAGAGGTTGCCAAGGATGTTTGCTGTGGTCATGTCGCTACCCCGTATTTGAAGTCGGCGTGCAATTGAAAAGTCTGTACAGGTTATACGCCTGAATGCGCCGAAATTTAAACCCGCAAATGTCACTCGAATGTCACGCAAAGGCGCAGAGCAGAGGGCGGCTGGCCGAACCGAAATCCCTGTAGGAGCTGCCGAAGGCTGCGATCCTTTGATCTTGTTTTTAAAATCAAAGTCAAAAGATCGCAGCCTTCGGCAGCTCCTACAGGGGGGCTCGCCCGAAACAATGGCTGGCCCCGTTTGCCCCCCTCGTTGTCCCGCAATGCCCTCAACCGTTGTCTGTCGCTGTCTTAAGGTGTGATCACAACAATAAGCGGCACCCCCACACGAGGAACGTCATGCGTTCAATTCGATTCATCGCATTGCTGACTCTGGCCATCGCACTGGCCGGCTGTGGCGATGACGCCAAACCGGCGACCACTTCCAGCATCGCCAACAACGCCGTGCCCAAAGACCCGGCCCTGGCGCAGATCTACGCCAACAGCTGTCAGCTTTGCCACGCCAATCCCGCCGCCAACGCGCCGCTCACTGGCGACCGCAAAGCCTGGGCACCGCGCATCCAGCAGGGCACTGACACGCTGCTCGATCACGCCATCAACGGCTACAACGGCATGCCGCCGATGGGCCAGTGCGTTGAATGCAGCGAAGAGCAATTCCTGCAACTGATCGGCTTCATGGCCGACCAGCCCCTCCCACAATAAGGTGCCCGGCATGACCATGGATCTGACACGGCGTCAGTTGTTGCAGCGGGCAAGCATCGTCGGCGCGTTCAGTGCCTTGACGAGCAACCCGGCGTTGAGCCAATTACTGCGCGCGCCACGCTTGATTCCGTGGCGCAACTGGTCGGGCGGGCAAAGTTGCCTGCCGGCGGCGCGACTGGCGCCGAAGAATCTCGATGAGCTGACGACCGTCATCAGGCAGGCGCAAGGCAAGATCCGTCCGGTCGGCTCGGCGCATTCCTTCAGCGCGTTGGTGCCCACCGACGGCACGTTGCTCTCGCTGAGTTACTTCAACGGTCTGCTCGATCACGATGCGAAAACCCTGCAAGCCGAATTCGCCGCCGGCACGCCAATGTCGCGCATGGGTGCTCCACTGAAAGACATCGGCCAGGCCCTGCAGAACATGGCCGACATCGATTACCAGACCCTCGCCGGGGCGATCTCGACCTCGACTCACGGCACCGGAAAAAACTTTCAGTCCTATTCGGCGCACGTCTGCGGCCTGCAATTGGTGACCGCCAGCGGCGAGGTGCTCGACTGCGACAGCCAGCGCCATCCCGAGGTGTTCAACGCTGCCCGCGTGTCCCTTGGCGCCCTCGGTGTAGCGACAAAAATCCGCCTGCAAAACCGCCCGGCCTACCGCTTGCGCGAACGCCAATGGATTGCCAAAACCGAAGAGCTGCTGGAAGACCTCGACAAGAACACACGCGAGAATCAGCACTGGGAAATGCTCGTCGTCACCCATTCCGACTATGCGTTGTCCATTGCGCTCAACGAAACCGACGATCCGGCCACGCCGCCGATTCCGCCTGAAGAGGAGGGCGGCAACGAGTTCGTCACCCTGATCGAAAAGATCGACAAGTACGCCAGCGACTTCCCCGACCTGCGCCGGACGATGCTCAACAGCCTGCGCCATCTGGCGAGTTTCGATGACCGTGTGGGCGACTCGTTCGACATCTACGCCAACGTGCGCACGGTGCGTTTCAACGAGATGGAATACTCGGTGCCCGCCGAATACGGCCCGGCGTGTCTGCGTGAAATTCTCAAGCTGATTCAGGACAAGGATCTACGAACCTGGTTTCCCATCGAGTACCGCTACGTCAAGGCCGATGACATCCCGCTGAGCATGTTCGAGGGCCGCGACAGCTGTTCGATCTCGGTGCACCAGCATTACCAGATGGACCATCACAACTTCTTCGCGGCTGTGGAGCCGATTTTCTGGAAGTACAACGGGCGGCCGCATTGGGGCAAGTTGCACACGCTCAACGCGAAGAACCTGCAACCGCTGTATCCGCGCTGGCGCGAATTTGTTGAGGTGCGCCAGGCGCTCGATCCCAGCGGCAAGTTTCTCAATGCGCATCTGTCGTCAATTCTGGGGGTGAGCTGATGGCTGTCAATCGACGTAACTTCCTCCTCGGCACACTGGGGGTCGGCGCGTTACTGGTGGGCGTTGGCGCGTGGCTGCGGCCGGGGGATCGTGGCGCGCCGTACAGTGACTATTTCCGCGCGCTGAACCGTGAACTCAAGGACAAAGGCCCGATGCGCCCGGTGCTGCTGATCGATCTGGATCGCCTCGATCACAACATCGATGTGGTGATGCAATCGGTAAGACGCGCAGGCAAGCAACTGCGATTGGTAGAAAAGTCGCTGCCGTCGCCGGGGTTGTTGAGCTACATCGCTCAACGCGCAGGGACGCAAAAACTGATGTCGTTCCATCAGCCGTTTCTCAATCACGATGCCGTGACGTTTCCACAGTCCGACATCTTGCTTGGCAAGCCACTGCCGGTGCGTTCGGCAGAGCTGTTCTATCAAACCCACAAAGGCTCGTTTGATCCGGCAAAGCAACTGCAATGGTTGCTCGACGGCCCCGAACGTTTGCAGCAATACCTCGCGCTGGCGCAGGGTTTGGGCACGCGGCTGCGCATCAACATCGAACTGGACGTTGGCCTGCATCGCGGCGGTGTCAGTGATGTGAATGTGTTGGGGCAGATGCTCACGCTGATCAACGCCAACCCGCAGCACCTGGAGTTCGCCGGGTTCATGGGTTATGACCCGTTCGTGGGCATGGGCGTGCCGGGGATTCTCGGATCGCCGGAAGAGCTGTTTGCCAAGGTCATGGCGATCTATCAGCGCTGCGTCGATTTCACACGCCAGCAGTTTCCGCAGTTGTGGCACGACGGCTTGTGCCTGAACACCGCCGGCAGCCCGAGTTATCGCATGCATGAAAACGAAAAGCTGAGCACGGAAGTGTCGGTGGGCACGGCGATGCTCAAGCCGACCCACTATGATTTGACGTCGCTGGTCGACCATGTGCCGGCGGCCTATATCGCCACGCCGGTATTGAAAAGCACGGGGGCGGTGAACATCCCGGCACTGGATGACAAGTCGAAGCTTTTTTCGTGGTGGGATCAAAATCAGCGCCAGACCTTTTTCATCTATGGCGGCAACTGGATGGCCGAGTTCGAATCGCCGTCCGGATTACAAAGCAACAGTGTCTACGGCCGCAGTTCGAATCAGGAAATGGTCAACGGTTCCAGCACCGTCGGCCTGACCATAGAAGACCAGGTCTTCCTGCGCCCGACCCAGACCGAAGCGGTGCTCCTGCAATTCGGCGATCTGCTGGCCGTGCGCAACGGCAAGATCGTCGACACCTGGCCCGTCTACACCTGAAAACCCATTAGTCCAAACACCACGTCCCCCTGTGGGAGCGAGCCTGCTCGCGAAAGCGTCCTGTCAGTTACCTTCTACCTGACTGACACACCGCATTCACGAGCAGGCTCGCCCACAGGGTTTTGTGTTGTCTGTTAAATCCCGATCAATTCTGTAATGAAGCTTTTATGACAAAAGTTCGGTAGCACATCGCCAGTCCGGTCATGCCTATGTAACGCGCTTGAGGGGCCCAACGGGGCGCTTTTCACAAGCCGAGGCGGGACGCCGGGAGTGAGGCAATGGGGACTATGGAACGCTACTCGAAAGTGGGCATGCAGGAACTCGATCAACGCTTGTCGAAGATCGTCGAAGCCGCGCGCAAGAAGCCGGTTTCGGTGTATCGCTACGGCGCGCCGTGGGTCTGGATTGTCTCGCAGGATGACTGGCAGGGCGCCTTGAAAGAGGTCTCCAGCTACATTCCGCCCGGTCATTCGCTGGTGCTGCTGCGTCCGCAGATCGACGATTTGCTCGACGCCCATCGCGACCTGTTGCACGACCTCAATGCCGAGCCCGGCATGCTCATCCCCGCGCAAACGGTCATGCACATCCTGCTCCTGCAACTGCTCTATTCGGTGCCCAGCGAACAGCAGCTTTATGAACAGCTCAATTACAACCTGCTGTTCCGCTGGTTCGTCGGCCTCGGTCTGAATCAGAAAGTCTGGAGCTTCAACATCCTCAGTCGCGACATCGCCACGCTGCTCAATAACCCGCGTGCGGTGCTGCTCATCCAGAAAATCATCGGCGAAGTGTTCTGCGGTGCCTTGCTGCAAATGCCCGAGTTCTCCTTGAACTTCGCGCTGTTGCACACCTGGCTGGGCAAGCACGCCTGCGCCCCGCACGTCAGCAATTAACAGCGGCAACACGCCGGGCGTTGAAACGCCAACAGGTCATCGCGAATTCAGGGGGTAGTGTGGAACCGATTTTCAAGTCACGGCTGGCGCTGTGCGGCTGGCTGCTGGTGACGGCAGGCGCGCAGCCGGCATTGGCCGAAGAGGCTGCGCAAACAGCGGCGTCGCAACGTTTGGTCGACGTCAACGAATACTTCGTGCGCGGCAATACCGTGCTTGATGCACGGGCGATTGAAGAAGCGGTGTACCCGTTTCTCGGCCCGCAAAAAGGCATGAACGACATCGAGGGCGCACGTGATGCGTTGCAGAAGGCCTATCAGGAACGCGGCTATCAGTCGGTGTTTGTCGAGCTGCCGGAGCAAGCGGTGGCCGACGGCATCGTCTACCTGCAAGTCAGCGAAACCAAGGTTGGCCGGGTGCGTGTGGTCGGCGCCAAGCATTACTCACCGCTGGACATCCGCGACAACGTCCCGGCGCTGAAGGAAGGCGAGGTACCAGACTTCGCCAAGGTTCAGGGCGAACTGGCGCAGCTCAACAAAACCCCGGGCCGCCAGGTCATGCCGCTGGTGCGCGAAGGTCAGCGCCCAGGCACCATGGACGTTGATTTGCAGGTTGAAGATCAGAACCCATGGACGGCCAGCGTCGGCCTCAACAACGACTACAGCGCCGACACCGAAAAGCTGCGCGCAGTCACCAGCCTCGGTTACAACAACCTCTGGCAACTCGGCCACAGCGTCAACCTGACGTTCTTCACCGCGCCGCAGGACACCGACAACGCCAAGGTCTGGTCGGGTTCCTACACCGCGCCGCTGAGCGAGCGCTGGAGCGTGCAGTTCTCCGGTTACCAGTCCGACAGCAACGTCGCCACCATCGGCGGCAGCAACGTGCTCGGCAAAGGTCATTCTTACGGCGTATCGGCGATCTACACGTTGCCCTCCAGCGGCAACTGGTCGAACTCGCTGTCGGCCGGCGTCGACTTCAAAGACTTCGACGAACGCCTGACCCTGTCCGGCGAAAGCGACCAGGTGCCGCTCAAGTACGCGCCCTTCACCTTCGCCTACAACGGCTATCGCTATACCGAAAAGAGCCAGCTCGGCCTCGGCCTGAGCCTGGTCGCGGCTACCCGCAGCCTCTTTGGTTACGGCAGTTCCGACGAAGACTTCGACTACAAACGCTACCGCGCCAAACCGAGCTTCGCCGTGCTCAAGGGCGACGGCAATTACACCTGGACCTTCGACAGCGACTGGCAGAGCGCGAGCAAAGCCGCGTTCCAGTTAGCGTCCGGGCCACTGGTTTCCAACGAACAGTTCTCTGCCGGCGGCGCCACTTCGGTGCGCGGTTATCTGGCTGCCGAGCGCACCGCTGACGACGGTGTGCTGCTCAGTCAGGAAATTCGCACGCCATCGCTGGCCAAGTACGCCGGCACCTGGATGCAGGACTGGCGGTTCTATGCCTTTGCCGAAGGCGCACAGCTTTATCTGCGCGATGAACTGCCGGATCAGGACGCCGATTACGCCTTGGCCAGTGTCGGCCTAGGCACCCGCGCCAGCCTGAGCAAATGGCTGTCCGGCAGCCTCGACTGGGGCTACCCGCTACTCGAAGGGCCGAACACCTCGAAACAGGAATCGCGCCTGCACTTCAACCTTCAAGCCACTTTCTGACAAGGAGCACGTTCATGCAGCGCCTCTTCCTTTCGTTGTTGATCTGCCTGGGCTTCGTGCTCCCGGCCACGGCTCAGGCCTGGTGGCAGGACGACTGGCATTACCGCAAACAGATCGCCGTCGACACCACGCCGCAGGGCGCGGCGATCAATCAGCCATTGGGCCGCACCGCGCTGTTGGTGCGCCTGCACACCGGCAATTTCACCTTCGATGGCGTCAAGGACGATGGCTCGGATCTGCGCTTCGTCGCCGCCGATGACAAGACCGTGCTCAACCACCAGATCGAAAGCTTCGACGCGCTGATGGGCATGGCGCTGATCTGGGTCGATGTGCCGAATGTCGAGGGCGGTCAGCGCCAGGACATCTGGATGTACTACGGCAACCAAAAGGCCCCGGCGACCGGCAACGGTCAGTTGACCTTCGACCCGAATTACACCGCGCTCTATCACTTCGACGGCGCCACCGGCACTCCCGCCAAAGACACCACTGCCTACGGCAACACCGCGCAAAGTGCGACCGGTGCGGCGATTGACGGCGTTGTCGGGCGAGCCTTGCAGTTCAGCAACCAGCCGTTGCTGCTGCCGGCCAGTCCATCGCTCCAGCACAACGCTGGCAGTGCGTTCACCTTCAGTGCCTGGCTGCGCCTGGATCAGGCCAATGGCGAGCAACTGATTCTGGCGCGTCGTGAAGGTGCCAACAGCTTGCTGATCGGTGTCAATCAGGGCGTGCCATTCGTGGAAATCGACGGCCAGCGCGCCATCGCCACGCAACTGCTGAATCCCGGCCAATGGCAGCACGTCGCGCTGACCGCCGAAGGCTCCAAAGTCACCCTGTACATCAACGGTCGCGAAGGCGCGACACTGGCGCAAGCCATGCCGGCGTTCAATTCGGTCATGGCCATCGGTGCTGACCTGCACGAAAGCCCTTATCAACCGTTCGTAGGTGCCATCGACGAACTGCGCCTGTCGAAAGTCGCCCGTCCGGCGCCGCTGTTGCTGGCCGATGCCACTTCGCAAGGCGCCGAGTCGAAACTGGTTGCTTACGGCGTCGATGAAGAACAATCCGGTTTCGGTTTCGGCAGCCTCGGCTTCCTGCTCAACGCCGTGCCCATCGACGCTTGGGTGATCATTGCCGTGCTGGTGCTGATGATGTTCCAGTCGTGGATCATCATGCTGCGCAAGAACCGCACCCTAGGCCGCGTCAGTAAGGCCAACGAAGACTTCCGCGTGCAGTTCGCCAAGGTCGGCACGCGTCTGGAGATGTTCGCCGACGACGCGCAACTCGCCCAGCGTTTGCAGCATTCGCCGCTGTGGCGCCTCTATCTGGTAGCGGTGAAAGAGATCCGCACTCGCCGCGAACAGGGCGCCGATACCTCGTCGGTTTCAGCGGCCACCATCGAAGCGATCCGCTGCTCGATGGACGGCGTGCGCACTCGCGAAAATCAGGCACTCAGCTCAAAACTCTCGACCCTGTCCAACGCCATCGCCGGTGGCCCATACATCGGTCTGCTCGGTACGGTGATGGGGATCATGGTGGTGTTCCTCGGCACGGCGATGGCCGGCGACGTCAACATCAATGCGATTGCCCCGGGCATGGCCGCCGCCTTGCTCGCCACCGCCATGGGCCTGTTCGTCGCGATCCCGGCGCTGTTTGGCTACAACTGCCTGATCACCCGCAACAAGGAAGTCAGCGCTGACATGCGCGTGTTCGTCGACGAGTTCATCACGCGTCTGGCGGAGATGCACGGCGAGAGCCAATTCAGTGAGGCGTCGCACCCGCGCGGCCATCACGCCAACCATTCCGTACCGGCCTGAGGAGCACTGACATGGCGTCCGTAAATGCCTCCCACGACGATGACGAAGATGCCGCGGTAGACAGCATCAACATCACTCCGTTGGTCGATGTGCTGATGGTGGTGCTGGTGATGTTCATCCTCACTGCCACCGCGCAGGTCTCGGGGATTCAGATCAATTTGCCCAAGGCCAGCGCTTCGGTGTCGCTGTCGGAGGCCAAGACCAAGGCGATTTCGGTCAACGACGGCGGTCAGGTGTTCCTCGATGCCTACCCGGTGACGCTGGCCGAGCTGGAAGAACGCCTGCGCATCGAGAAGGCGCAGAGCCCGGATTTCCCGGTGATCGTGCGCGGCGACGCGACGGTGCAATACCAGAAAGTCATTGAAGTGCTGGATCTGTTGCGCCGGCTCGAACTGTCTCAGGTCGGTCTGGTGACCGGCAAACCGACGCAGGGCTGAGTCATGACCGCACAACTCCCGATTGAGCCGCTGCCCGTGCAGAAGCCTGTGCTGCGGTACGCGAAGTGGGGCGCCGGGCTGATCATCGGCGCGCTCGCCGCGTGGTTCCTGTGGCAGTGGGCCAACGACGTGAGTGGCATCCGCCGCGAAGCGCCGAAGGTGCCGACAATCATTCCGTTGCCGCCACCGCCACCTCCGCCGCCGGAGAAACCGCCGGAGCCGGAAACCCCGGTGGAAGAAAAAATCGTCGAGCCCGAGCCAACGCCGGAGCCGCAAGAGGTCAAGCCCGAGGAAGAAGCGCCGCCATCACCGGCGGACGATCTGGCTAACCCGATGCAAATGGACGGTGATGCGCAATCCGGCAACGACGCTTTCAACATCGGCGCGGGCAAGGGCGGCGGCATGGCCGGCGCCGGGGGCGGGCGACTGGGTACCGGCACTTACAGCCAGTTCCTGGCGTTCACTTTTCAGCGTCTGCTGCGTGAAAACCCCGACCTGCGCAACCTGGCGTTTTCGCTGCAGGCCGATGTCTGGCTGAGCAGCGTCGGCGAGATCACCCGGGTCGAGCTGATCAAGTCCAGCGGCAATCCCGAAATTGATACGCAAGTGCTGGCCGCGCTGCGCGGTGCGCCGGCCCTGAGCGAACGGCCTCCGGCCTCCATCACTTTGCCTGTGCGCCTGTCCCTGCAAGGGCGACGTCCGGGTTAACCGAATTCATAGAGCTGTATGAAAAGGAGTTGTGTGCAGATGATTTCCAACGTGAATCGATTGTCCCTGGCGGTCGGCATGGTCATTGCGACCCTGGTCGGTCAGGCCGTGGCAGCGCCTGCGCCCTCGGAAAACGCCACGATCAATCTGATCCGCTTGCTGGTCGAGCAGGGCATTTTGAAACAGGACAAGGCCGACGCCCTGATCGCTCAGGCGCAGAACGAAGCGGCGCAGGCCAAGCAGGCTGCCGCGTCCAGCGCCGTAGTGGCCGCCGGACCTGTTGCGGCACCGGGCGATGTGCGTGTGCAATACGTGCCGGCCGCTGTGCGTGACCAGATCCGCGATCAGGTCAAAGCCGAAGTCATGGCCACTGCCAAACAGGAAAACTGGGCAGCGCCGAACACTTTCCCGGACTGGGCCTCGCGCATCAGCTTCGACGGCGACATTCGCCTGCGTGACGAATCGCGCTACTACTCGGATAACAACAGCAACGAAATCGTCGACTTCGCCAAGCTCAACAACAATGGCCCCTACGACGTCAATCCGAACAGCAGCACCAGCCTGCCGCCGCTGCTCAATACCCGCGAAGACCGCACCAACCAGTTCCGCATTCGCGCACGGCTGGGCATGAAAGCAGTGATCTCGCCGGAATGGACCGCTGGCATCCGCATCGGCACCGGTTCCGACAACAACCCGGTGTCGACCACGCAAAGCCTCGGCGGTGGTTTCGCCAAGAAGGACATCTGGCTCGATCAGGGTTACCTGAACTGGAAGCCGACGGATGAACTGACGCTGACCGGTGGCCGTTTCGCCAACCCGTTCATGTCCACCGACATGCTGTATTCCAACGACTTGAATTTCGACGGCGTGGCGGCGATTTTCGACCACAAACTCAACCGCGATTGGGGTGTGTTCGGCACCGTCGGCGCGTTCCCGGTGGACTACACCAACGACACCACCAGCAGCAACGGTTTCGACAAGGAAGAGAGCGACAACAAATGGCTGTACGGCGCGCAGGTCGGCGCCAAGTGGGCGATCAACAGCAACAACCGCTTGAAAGGCGCGTTGGCTTACTACCGTTTCGACGACATCCAGGGCGAACGCTCCAGCCCTTGCGAACCGTGGGCCGGCGCGCCGGGCTGCGACAGCGATGGCACGCGTGCGGCGTTCATGCAGAAGGGCAACAGCGTGTTCCTGTTGCGTGACATCACGCCGAACCCGCTTAACCCGAGCACCACGCCACAACCGCAGTTTGTCGGTCTCGCGTCCGAGTTCAACTTGCTCGACCTCAACGTGGTCTGGGATGCCGACCTGCCGCAAGACTTCAAACTGCGCAGCCAGGGTAACTACATCCACAACCTCAGCTACGACGAAGGCGACATGCGCAAGCGTTCCGCCGGGCAGATCGTCAACAACCTCGACAGCAATGGCCAGATCGAAAGCGGCGCCAATGCGTGGATGGTGCAGTTCACCCTCGGCAGCGCGCTGGAGCTGAAGAAGCAGGGCGACTGGAACATGTTCGCCGGCTACAAATACATCCAGCCGGATGCCTTGCCGGACGGCTTCAACGATTCCTCATTCCACCTCGGCGGCACCAACGCAAAAGGCTATTTCATCGGCGGCAACTACGGTCTGGCAAAGAACGTTTATGCAACGGGTCGCTGGTTGAGCACCGAAGCGGTGTACGGCGCGCCGTTCGACATCGACGTCTTGCAGCTTGAGATCAACACGCGCTTCTAAAGCGCCGGGAGAGGGTTATGAAAACGCGTGTGTTATGGCTGGGATTTGGCTTGCTGATCGCCACCGGGGCAAGTGCCGAAGGCATGGAAGAGCGCTTGCGCACCCAGTTACGCAGCACTACTCAACAGTTGCAGGCCTTGCAAAGTCAGCAGGCGCAGGCCAGCGCAGCGCAGTTGGCGGCGCAGAACGAGGCCAAGGCTGCGCAGGCGCAAATCAAGCAATTGACCGCCGAACTGGCCAAAGCCAAGGGCGTTGCCGAGCAACTGGCCGGGCAGCAGCAAAGCCTGCACAGCCAGGCCCAGGCGCAAGTCGCGGCCAGCACCGAGCAGACCGGCAAGTTCAAAAAGGCCTATGACGAGCTATTGGTCATGGCCCGTGCCAAAGAGGCAGAACGGTCTAAGCTTCAAGCGCAATTGACTGAACGTGACACACAAGTGCAGCAATGTTCAGTCAAGAATCAGCAGATGTACGGCGTCGCCAAGCAGATCCTCACCGCCTACGAAAACATCGATGTGGCCGAGGTGATGAAGATCCGCCAGCCCTTCGCGGGCAGCGCTCGGGTCAAGTTCGATGAACTGGCCCAGGGTTTTGGCGACGACCTCTACAAGACCCAATTCGATGCGCCACAAGCGGCGCTCGCACACTGATGAACAAGGAAGAAGTCATGACTCAATTGATCAGCCACGTTTCCCCGCAATCCCTGACCGAAGTCCTGCAAGCGGCCGGTTATCGCGTCAACCAGACCGAGCAGAACGGCATCGTGCAGTTGCTCAGTGCCAGCCAGGGCATCGGTTATGCCGTGCGTTTCGGCAACCCGGCGGTGGAGCAGGGCAGCTACGTTGATTTCACCTTCAGCTGCGCGCTGCGGGTGCAGGGCGAGTTGCCCGAAGGTGTCGCCGAGCGATGGAATGCTTCGCGGCGTTTCGCGCGTCTGTCATTGCAGGGCGAGTTTCTGGTGATGGAAATGGACGTGGTGGTTGCGGCTGGGGTCAGCAACGATCACCTGCGCGGCAACCTCGAATTGTGGGATCGCCTGTTGCAGGAATTCATCGTCTATCTGCGCGACTTCGCCCAGAACGGCGCGGCGGCACAGACGGCTAAAGTCGCCGTGACCGAGCAAGAGGAAGTCGCGCTGTGAAAAAGCCTGCCATGGTGATCAGCGCTGCCGCTGTAGCGCTGTTGGTGGTGGCCGTGGCGTTGGCCGTGCGACCGGGCAATGACCCGGTCGCCGCCCAGCAATCGTCGCCGCTGGCGGCGGTTGCTACGGGGCCGGCGGTCGCGCGTTTGGGTAATCAGCAGGTAACGCCTGCGGAGTTGCAGACATTGCTGGCGACAGTGCCGGAGCAGACCCGTGAGCAACTGCGCGGCAATCGTGACGCACTGGAGCGCTGGATTCGTGCGCGACTGGCGGAGAAAGCGGTGCTGGAGCAGGCCGACGCGCAAGGTTGGGCACAGCGCCCGGAAGTCCTGCGTCAGACCCGTGCGGCGACCGAACAGATTGTCTTTCGCGATTATTTGCAGTCGGTCAGCCAGGTGCCCGCCGACTATCCGAGTGCGGCCGAGTTGCAGCAGGCGTATGACGCCGGCAAAGCTAACTGGATGACGCCGCCGCTGTATCGGGTCAGCCAGATTTTCCTGGCGGTGCCGGATGCGCAGAGTCTGGAAGCTGTGCGCAAACAAGCGACCGAGCTGAGCAAAAAAGCGCAGGCGGCGCCGGGGGAGTTTGCCGTATTGGCGACCCAGTATTCGCAGGATCGCCTGACCGCTGAAAAGGGCGGCGATAGCGGCCTGCAACCGTTGCAGCAACTGGTGCCGGAAGTGCGCGGTGCGGTGGCTCGGCTGAAGGTCGGCGCCGTGTCTGACCCTGTGCAAAGCGCGGCCGGTTTCCATGTGATCAAACTCACCGAGCAGCAACCAGCGCGCACGGCGACGCTGGATGAATTGCGCGATCAATTGACCCAGGCCTTGCGTGGCCAGCGGCAGGAGCAAATCGCTCAAGCGTATCTGGACGGCATGCTCAACACCGCAACGCTGAGCATCGACGGCGCCGAACTCAACAAAGTCCTGGGCAACTGACACACATTGCCCCTGTAGGAGTGAGCCTGCTCGCGATAGCGGTGGATCAGTTGACAATGACTGACCTGACCCACCGCTATCGCGAGCAGGCTCACTCCTACAGGGGAGTTGCGTTAAGACAAATACAAAGATCGACAGGGAGTCATCGATGTCATTCACCGAACCCGCAGGACGACAGGGCAGCGCCGACTTTCGTTGGCCACATAACAACAGCGAACCGTGGCTGGCGCACGCCGCGACGATCGACAGCGATGTTGCGCAATACTTTCTGGTCAGTGCCCGTTGCGGCTGTTTCATGCAGGCAGCGCGCAGTCTCAATGTGCGTTCGACCTTGTTGCGCAAACAATTGGCGCAACTGGAGCAGGAGCTGAAACATACCTTGTTCAGCTTTCAGGGCAGTGCGCTGAGCCTGACCCGCGAAGGTCAGCAACTCCAGGCAAAACTGGTCGCCCTGGCCAACGAGCGCAAACTGCCGGTGGTCGAGCAGCCGCTGATCCGTCTGGCCGTCGCCGAATCGATCCTGCATGACATTCTCGGTCGTGACCTGATCGCGTTGCTGCGGCGCAACGCCAGCGTGCGCCTGGAGATCATCGCTCTCGACAGCGAGTTGTCCCTGCGTGCGGTCAGCGCCGACATTGTCCTCTGGCTCGCCCACGGCGACTCTGCGCATCCCGGCCCGACTTTCGCCACCAGCGAACCGCAGCGTCTTGCGCGACTGGATTACCTTCCGCACATCGCCAAACGCTATTCGCGCGTCACTGCGCGCCCGGAGAGCCCCGACGATCTCGCCGATTTCATGTTGGTGCAATGGCAGCACGATCGTCAGATCGACAGCTTCCGCCCGTGGAACAACCTCGTCGAACAACGCTTGGCCGGGGTGGTGCAAATGCAGTCCTACGAGCTGATGCTGGAGATGATCCGTTGCAGCGCCTGCATCGGCCTGCTGCCCATGTACATGAGCCGCTATGACCGTGGGTTGGTGGCATTGCCGGGATTGTTCGAGGAGTCGATGCAGTTGCAGGCGTGGCTGGCGGTGAATGCCGAGTCGCAAACGCTGGCCGAAGTGCAGGCGCTGGTGGAACTCATCCACCACACCTTCAACGAACGCCAGGAATGGTTTCAGACCTGACCCCAATGCCCCATTCCCCTGTAGGAGCTGCCGAAGGCTGCGATCTTTTGATGTGGATTTTGATTTTTAAAATACAAGATCAAAAGATCGCAGCCTTCGGCAGCTCCTACAGTTTGTATGTATTTGATAGAGCGGTTTAGAGTGGTCGGCCACACATCGATCACGGACAGATCCGTCATGCCCGAGCACAACCCCGCCATTCATATCGAGCGTTTCAACGAATCTCATGTCGAGGGCATCACTGCGCTCTACAACGATCCGGCTGTAACCCGGCAAGTGCTACAAATGCCGTTTCAATCCACCGAGATCTGGCGCAAGCGACTGATGCCAGACAACGAGCGCGTGTTGCAGCTGGTGGCGCTGCATCAGGGTGGGGTGATCGGCAATCTGGGCCTGGAAAACTTTTCGCGGATTCGCCGCAGCCACGCCGGCAGCATCGGCATGGCCGTTGCGGTGGCGTGGCAGGGCAAGGGTGTGGGTTCGGCATTGCTGGCAGCGGCGCTGGACGTCGCCGACAACTGGATGAATCTGCACCGTGTCGAGCTGTCGGTGTACGCCGATAACGAGGCGGCCATCGGTCTCTACCGCAAGTTCGGTTTCGAGACCGAGGGCCTGTTCCGCGATTACGCCGTGCGCGACGGGCAATGGGTCGACGCCCTGAGTATGGCCCGTCTGCGCAACCGCCCAAACACCTGACTCAGTCGTTCAGCGCGAACGCCACTGCCGACTGTGCATGCAGTTCGGTGGTGTCGAGCAGGGGCAGGGCACTGTGTTCGGGTTTGATCAGCAGGCCGATTTCGGTGCAGCCGAGAATGATGGCCTGGGCACCACGCGCCGTCAGCGACTCGATTATCTGTTGGTAAATCTTGCGCGATGCCTCGCTGATCACCCCGACACACAGCTCGTCGTAGATGATCCGATGGACATCCTTGCGTTCCGCTTCGTCTGGCACCAGAACCGTCAGACCCTGAGCAATCAGACGCTCCTTGAGAAAGTCCTGCTCCATGGTGAACGCCGTACCGAGCAGCCCGACCGTACGCGCATCAATCGCCAACGCTGCCTGCGCCGCCGGCTCGGCAATGTGCAGGAATGGAATAGTGATTGCCGCCTTAATCTGCTCCGCCACCTTGTGCATGGTATTGGTACACAGCACCACGCATTCGGCACCGCCGGCCTCAAGCCTGCGCGCCGCATCCACCAGAATCGCTGCTGCGTCGTCCCAGCGTCCGGCGTGCTGGGCCTGTTCGACCGGGCCGAAATCGACGCTGTACATCAGCAGTTGTGCCGATCGCAACGGGCCGAGACGATCACGAACCTGTTGATTGATGAGGCGATAGTATTCGGCGCTGGACTCCCAGCTCATGCCGCCGATCAGGCCGATGGTGCGCATTGGATTTCCCTTGGTTATTAAGGTTGGTCTTCGGCAGAGTGTCCATTTGTTCACGAGCGCATGCCAGTGCCAGGCAAACTGTACCGTTGATCCTTTTGCAAAGTGTCCCGGTGTCGGTTTCTGAGGTTTAACGTACGTCGGCGCTTCGATCTGTCACTATCGGGGAACGCAGGCTCACCAAGGAACGTACCGATGAAAGACGTACAACAGCTGGGCGAAATGCTTCGTCACTATGCCGAGAGTGAAGCCCACAAGAAGCAATTGTTCGAAACCCAGTCACAGACGTGGGCAACACGCATCACCGAACTGTTCAGCCACATCCAGCAATGGCTGGAACCAGTTCAGGCGCCGCATCTGCTGGAAGTGAGTCGCGAAGCGTATGTAGCTTTCGGCCCGAGTACCCCGGTGGAGACTTCGACCTTCAAGACTGAAAAGCTGAGCATCGTGATCGCCGGCAAACCGGTGGAGTTCGTGCCCGATGTGATGGGCAATGCTGGCCAGATTTCACTGGCGGTGATGGGCCTGACGGCGGCGCGCTACGGCAGTATTTCGCTGGTGGGGTTGCCGGACGGCGAGTGGCAGTGGCGCAAGACCAATGGCCTGAAAGACCCCGACACGTTTGCCTTTGACGCCAACTTCCTCGCCCAGCAACTGCAAAGCCTGATCCCCCGCGACCGCGGTTAAGATCAAAAGCTTACCCCCTCACCCCAACCCTCTCCCCCAGGGGGGCGAGGGGGAAAGGGAGCAGATCGACGTTGTTGCTGTTATTGCATTCAACTTCGATGTTACAGGTCGGCGTACCTCGAAAGTACAACGCGGTCAGTTCCCTCTCCCCCAGGGGGGCAAGGGTGAAAGGGAGCAGATCGACGTTGTTGCTGTTATTGCATTCAACTTCGATGTTACAGGTCGGTGTACCTCGAAAGTACAACGCGGTCAGTTCCCTCTCACCCAGGGGGGCGAGGGGGAAAGGGAGCAGATCGACGTTGTTGCTGTTATTGCATTCAACTTCGATGTTACAGATCGGTGTACCTCGAAAGTACAACGCGGTCAGTTCCCTCTCCCCCAGGTGGGCAAGGGTGAAAGGGAGCAGATCGACGTTGTTGCTGTTATTGCATTCAACTTCGATGTTACAGGTCGGTGTACCTCGAAAGTACAACGCGGTCAGTTCCCTCTCCCGCAGGGGGCGAGGGGGAAAGGGCGCAGATCGACGTTGTTGCTGTTATTGCATTCAACTTCGATGTTACAGGTCGGTGTACCTCGAAAGTACAACGCGGTCAGTTCCCTCTCACCCAGGGGGGCGAGGGGGAAAGGGAGCGGATCGATGTTGTTGCTGTTATTGCATTCAACTTCGATGTTACAGGTCGGTGTACCTCGAAAGTACAACGCGGTCAGTTCCCTCTCCCCCAGGGGGCAATGGGGAAAGGGAGCAGATCGACGTTGTTGCTGTTATTGCATTCAACTTCGATGTTACAGGTCGGTGTACCTCGAAAGTACAACGCGGTCAGTTCCCTCTCCCCCTGGGGGGCAATGGGGAAAGGGAGCGGATCGACGTTGTTGCTGTTATTGCATTCAACTTCGATGTTACAGGTCGGCGTACCTCGAAAGTACAACGCGGTCAGTTCCCTCTCCCTCGGGAGAGGGCTAGGGTGAGGGGCATCCCACTGACTCTCCTCACATATCCAGATTGCCCCACCCCGGTTTGGCGACTTCCGGCGCCACCGCGGTTACGGTTTTACCAGTCGCCAGTTCAACCCGCCGCGCCACCTCCGGATCATCGGCAAACGGCACCATGCTGGCGTCATCAAGGCTTTCTGCGGTCTGATGGCGCAAGCAGTACTCCACCGCCAGCCACAGAAACACCACTCCCAATATATTCAAGAAAACTTCCATCATCTGCGGCTCCCTGCCTCAGGCGATCTGCGCTTCACGGCTGGCCAGCGCCACGTCCGCAACGCGCACGGTGCGCCATACGTTGTAGGCCATCAACAACATCCCGCTGAGGAAGAACACCCCGCCGGCAAAGCGCACGATGAACCCCGGATGACTCGCTTGCAGCGCCTCGACGAACGAGTAGGTCAGCGTGCCGTCCTCATTGATCGCCCGCCACATCAGGCCCTGCGTGATGCCGTTGACCCACATCGAAGCGATATAAAGCACGGTGCCGATAGTCGCCAGCCAAAAGTGCAGGTTGATCAGCGGCGTGCTGAACATCTGCTCGCGTCCGAAGACTTTCGGCACCATGTGATAGGTCGCGCCGAAGGTAATCATTGCCACCCAGCCGAGTGCGCCGGCGTGAACGTGGCCGATGGTCCAGTCGGTGTAGTGGGAGAGGGCGTTGACGGTCTTGATCGCCATCATCGGGCCTTCAAAGGTCGACATGCCGTAGAACGCCAGCGACAGCACGAGGAAACGCAGGATCGGGTCGGTGCGTAACTTATGCCAGGCCCCGGACAAGGTCATCATGCCGTTGATCATTCCGCCCCAGCTCGGTGCCAGCAGAATCAGTGACATCGCCATGCCCAGCGACTGCGCCCAGTCCGGCAGCGCGGTGTAGTGCAAATGGTGCGGGCCGGCCCATATGTACAGGGTGATCAGCGCCCAAAAGTGTACGATCGAAAGCCGGTACGAATACACCGGGCGATTGACCTGTTTCGGCACGAAGTAATACATCATCCCGAGGAACCCGGTGGTCAGGAAGAACCCCACCGCGTTGTGCCCGTACCACCACTGCACCATGGCGTCGGTGGCGCCCGAATACACCGGATACGATTTGAACCAGTCGACCGGGATCGACAAGTGATTGACCACATGGAGCATGGCGATCACCAGGATGAACGCGCCGAAAAACCAGTTGCCGACGTAGATGTGTTTGGTCTTGCGCTGCACCACGGTAGTGAAGAACACCACGGCGTACGCCACCCAGACCACCGCCATCCACACCGCGCCGGAGAATTCGATCTCGGCGTATTCCTTGGTGGTGGTGTAGCCCATCGGCAGGGTGATCAGCATGACCACGATCACCGATTGCCAGCCCCAAAACGTGAACGCGGCCAGTTTGTCCGAATACAGCCGGACCTGGCAGGTGCGCTGCACCGCGTAGTAGCTGGCGGCGAATTGTGCGCTGCCGGCGAAACCGAAAATCACCAGGCTGGTGTGCAATGGCCGCAGGCGTCCGAAGGTGGTCCACGGCAGGTCCAGATTCATTTCCGGCCATACCAGTTGCGAGGCGATAAAGACACCCATCGCCATACCCACGACGCCCCAGAAAATAGTCGCAATGACGAATTGGCGGACGACCTTGTAGTTATAAGCCTGTCCGATTGTTGCTGTACTCATGGTCAGTTCATCCACGGTTGCAAGTCTTGCCAGGCCACCCGGTCTGGCATGGACTGCACTGTAGGAACACCGCCAGAAACAAAACAGGCTCAGGAATTATTCATTTGTGCGGATCAGATTGAAGTGCTGCCTGCGGCGTTCTGCCGCGCCCTGATACGGTTTTTATCGTTTCAGGTGAATCTGTAATGAACTGCGCTGCATGGGCATAGTGCATGCAAATCTGTAGGAGCAGAGCTTGCTCGCGAACGCGGTGTGTCTGACACACCGCGTTCGCGAGCAAGCTCTGCTCCTACAGGAATTGTGCGCATTCCTGATGAGGTGGCAGTTGCATGTATCAGTACGATGATTACGACCGGGCGCTGGTGTTCGAACGCGTTGCGCAGTTTCGCGATCAGGTCGAGCGCTTCATGGCCGGGGAATTGAGCGAAGAAGAGTTTCTGCCGCTGCGTCTGCAAAACGGCCTGTACATGCAAAAGCACGCTTACATGCTACGAGTGGCGATCCCCTATGGCACGTTGAGCGCTGAGCAGATGCGCACGTTGGCGAGCATTGCCAGCGATTACGACCGTGGCTATGGTCACTTCACCACGCGGCAGAACATGCAGTTCAACTGGATCGAACTGGCTGAAGTACCGGACATTCTCGAACGCCTGGCGCAGGTCAACATGCATGCGATCCAGACCTCCGGCAACTGCGTGCGCAACATCACCACTGAAGCTTTTGCCGGGGTTGCGGCGGACGAAATGATCGACCCGCGACCGCTCGCCGAAATCCTGCGGCAGTGGTCGACGATCAACCCGGAATTCCTCTTTTTACCGCGCAAATTCAAGATCGCCATCTGCTCGGCGAAACAGGACCGCGCAGCGATCATGATGCATGACATCGGTCTGTACCTTTACCCCGGTCGTGACGGGCAAATGCTGTTGCGGGTGATCGTCGGCGGCGGGTTGGGGCGCACGCCGATTCTCGGTTTGCAGATTCGCGAAGGGTTGCCGTGGCAGCATTTGCTGTCCTACGTCGAAGCCGTTTTGCGGGTCTACAACCGCCACGGTCGTCGAGACAACAAGTACAAGGCGCGCATCAAAATTCTGGTCAAGGCACTGGGCATAGAGGCCTTCGCCAAGGAAGTCGAAGAAGAGTGGCAGCACCTCAAGGACGGCCCCGCGCAGTTGACCGAGGCTGAATATCAGCGCGTCGCCAGTGCTTTCGTGCCGCCGATCTATCACACCTTGCCCGACACCGATCTGGACTTCGGCACGCGTCTGGCCGAGAGCCCGGCGTTCGCCCGTTGGGTCGCGCGTAACGTGCAGCCGCATAAAAAACCGGGTTACACCAGTGTGGTGCTGTCGACCAAACCGGGTATGGCCTCGCCGCCGGGAGATGTCACGGGCGTACAGATGCTGGCAGTGGCGGACTGGTCGCAGCGTTTTGGTTTTGGCGAAATCCGCATTGCGCATGAGCAAAATATCGTCCTGCCGGATGTGCCCAAGTCAGACCTCCATGCGCTGTGGCAACTGGCGTGCAAACACGATCTGGGCAGTGCCAACGTCGGCTTGCTGACCGACATCATTGCTTGCCCCGGCGGTGACTTCTGCGCATTGGCCAACGCCAAATCGATCCCGATTGCTCAGGCGATTCAGGCGCGCTTCGACAACCTCGATTACCTGCACGATCTGGGCGACATCAGCCTGAACATCTCGGGCTGTATAAACGCTTGCGGCCATCACCACATCGGCAATATCGGCATCCTTGGCGTCGATAAGAACGGCAGCGAGTGGTACCAGATCACCCTCGGCGGCGCGCAGGGCAAAAACAGTGCGCTGGGCAAAGTCATCGGTCCATCGTTCAGCGCTGCCGAAGTACCGCAGGTAATCGAACGGATCATCGGCACGTTTGTGCGCTATCGCGAGAGCGAGGAGCTGTTTGTCGATACGTTGGCGCGGATCGGCCTGGAGCCGTTCAAGGAACGGGTCTACCCGAAGGTGCTGGAGGTGCCGGCATGAACAATCTGCTGCGGCTGGAGCAGGGTGTGGCGCGGATTGAGGTGGACGATCCGTGGACGCTGGTGCGTGAGCCTGCTTTGACCAGGCCTTCGGGATTGCTGATCCTTCCGTTGGCTCATTGGCTGGAATCACCTTCGACCCATGCCGTATGGCTGGGACCCGACGATGAGGTTGAAAGCCTTGTCCCGTGGCTGGCGTCACTGCCGCTGATCGCACTGGATTTCCCGAGTTTTCGTGATGGGCGTGCTTACAGTCAGGCGTATCTGCTGCGCAGTCGTTTCGGCTGGGCAGGGGAGTTGCGGGCGATTGGCGATGTGCTGCGCGATCAACTCAGCCATATGCGCCAGTGCGGTTTTGACAGTTTCGCGGTGCGTGAGGACAAATCGGCCGAGGATGCACTGAAGGGCCTGGCGGGGATGAGCGTGCTGTACGGCCGCTCAGTCATCGAACCAAGGCCCCTGTTCCGAAGACGCTGATTGCGGGATTGACTGCCTGTGGTGTGTAAACCTTGTGGCGAGGGAATTTAGCGAAACGTCGCACCGCCCCGATGGGCTGCGCAGCGGCCCTGAAAACTGGCAACCGGCTCTCACAGGTCAACCGCGTTTGCTGGGGTTGCGACTGCTGCGCAGTCGATCGGGGCGGTGCGACGTTTCGCTAAATCCCCTCGCCACAGGTTTGGTGTTTCGCATGCAGGGGAAACCCCTACAACGCACATGAATCAGGCATTTTCCCTTGGGTCGATGGTGGCCTTTTGGTAGAGTCGCCGTCGCCAGCGGGTTTTCGGCTGGACGATGGAACCGAAGAAGGGAGTCTGATCAGTGAGTCCGGGCAAAAAAATCCTCGGTCTCACAGCGTTGCTTTTGATGATGACGCTGTGGGCCAGTTACTTTTATATTTTCAAAGAGAACCGTGACGGTCAGCTCGGCGGCGCCGGTGAAAGCACCGCGTGGTGCGGCACGCCGCCCTCCACTGAAGCGGCGCTGTTGGGCAAGGATCAACTGACCTTGCGCGTCACCAACAACTTGCGCGGCGAGTTCATGCTCAGTGGTTCACTGGTGGTTTCCGAACGCACGTTCAACCGCTATGACCTGAGCCGCAACGAGCTGCGCCTGCGTCTGGAACCATTGCAGTGGTCCTATGGCGTCACGCCGATCTTCCTTGAGCAAGTCAAGGTTCAGCCACTGAGTCGCAACCTGTCATCGACCAACAAAAGCGCCTACGCCGAACTTGAACCACGCCCGATCGGCGTGCAGGGTCAGGTCACCGAATTTCCGTTCGACACCTATCGTTACGGCTACAAACCGGTGCTGTATTACCTCAAGGGCAGCGAGCGTATCGACCTGCGCTTCAAGAACATCACCACGTTGATGGAGATGTCCAACACCTTTACGCCGATCCAGAAGTACAACCGCGTCGACTACATCAACGAGAAAAACTCGATGATTCGCGACGAAGATTACACGGCTTACGGGCCGCACGAATGTGCCTTCAGTGTCGAGCGCAAGGGTTCGTTCAAGGTGGTTGTGCTGTTGCTCCTGCTGGTGCTGTGCCTGCCGTTGCTGCTGGTGTTCTACCGCGATGAACCGGGGATCGACTTCCTCGCCACGCTGGTGGGTATTGCGGTGGTGCGGGTGCTGCTGATCGGGCCAGTGCAAGACTTCCAGCTGTACAACATCGATTTTCTGTTTGGCGCGGCAATCTTGCTGGTAGGCACGGTGTCGCTGATCAAGGCAATGCGCGCCAATAGCCGGCGCGAGATGGCCTTGCGCAGCGGCGAATCCTCTTCCTGGTAAAGCAGCCTCCCGCACAAACCTCGTAGGAGCCGAGCTTGCTTGCGAAAGCGGTGTGTCAGTCGACAACGGTGTTAACGGACACGGCCCCTTCGCGAGCAAGCTCGGCTCCTACGGTTTTTGCGTTGTGAATGAAGCCGGAGCCATCAGCACAAACCTTTGTAGGAGCCGAGCTTGCTCGCGAAAGCGGTGTGTCAGTTGACAACGGTGTTAACTGACACGGCCCCTTCGCGAGCAAGCTTTGCTCCTACGGTTTTTGTGTTGCGAATGAAATCTGAGCTACCAGCACAAAACCCTGTAGGAGCCGAGCTTGCTCGCGAAAGCGGTGTTTCAGTCGACCACGGGGTTAACTGATACGGCCGCTTCTCGAGCAAGCTTTGCTCCTACGATTTTTGCGTTGTGAGTGAAGTCTGAGTTAGTTGCACAAAACCTTGTAGAGGCCGTTATTTCAGGGCCGGATCGCCCATGTTCATCTTCTTCCAACCTTGCAACAGCACCTGCGCCTTCGGTTCCTGTCCACTGTCGAGATACCACTGGATCAGCGACAGCCGCGCATTGCGGTTCGCCGGTTGTGCCTTGAGCAGGCGTTCGAGTATTGCGCACGCCTCATCGACCTTGCCGCTTTCATGCAACGCCACCGCCAGCACGTAACCGTACTGCGCGTTCTGCGGTTCCAGTTCGGCGGCTTTTTTCAGCGGGGCCATGGCCTCGGCGGTTTTGCCGGCGCGGATCAAAGACAGGCCACGGGTGTGCTGCAACAGCGCCGCCTCCGGATGTTCCTTGAGGCTATCTGTCAGCAGCTTTTGCGCTTCCTCACCGCGACCATTCGCTTCAAGCCATTGCACCAGCGTGACCAATGCGGGGTAGAAATCCGGGTCGCGCTTGAGCGCCGTGCGCAGCAGCGCCTCGACTTCCGATCCGCGCCCACTGGCCTGATAGAGCATCGCCAGATTCAGGTTGGCCTCAGCGCGTTCCGCCAGGCTTTTCTGCACCGCTTCATACTCGGCAATCGCCGCGTCCCAGTTGGCTTGCGCTGCACCCAGAGTATTGTTGCGCGCGACGCTCAACAGATCTCTGGCCGCGACAATGCGCACGGCTTTCACCGGATCACCCAGTAACGGCGACAACAATGGCGCGCGCTCCGCGGGCGGCAAGAATGCGCTGATCGCCCGCACGGCACTTTCACGAACCTGCGGCGCTGGATTTTTCAAATCCTGAGTCGCCAGTTTCAACGCTTGCTCACTCGGATACAGCGGCAATTCCGCCAGCAAGGTTGCGCGTTGGATCGCCGGCAGATTGCTGCGCTGCAATTGCGTGTACAACGCGTCGGCGGCGCCGGGCTGGCCGTTACGAATCAGCCACAGGCTTTCGTCATAACGCGGGGCTTGCGGGGCAGTTGAAGCGCTCCACAACTTGAACTGCGCAGTGACCTTGTCGCCAGCCTTGCCCTGATGGCAGGTCAGGCACGCGTCCGGCGTACCGAGCTTCTGCGCACGCTCGGGTTTGGGAATGCTGAAGCTGTGGTCATGCCTGAAATCGTTGCCCATGTAGAACTTGCCGGGCATGTGGCAATCCACGCACTGCGAGCCGGGTTGGCCCATGGTGTGGCGAGTGTGTTCGATGGAATCGTAGTTCTTCGCTTGCAGGCCCTTGCCGTCGACGCCTTCCACCGAAGTTTTACCAGCGGTGTTGTGGCATTGCAGGCACACCGCATTGCCCGGTGCTTTCAGCTCAGTGCTGTGCGGGTTGTGGCAGTTGCTGCAACGCACGCCTTTGTCGAACATCTTGCTTTGCAGGAACGAGCCGTGTTCGAACACTTCGTCCTTGATCTTGCCGTCCAGCGCATACAGTTCGCGGGTGAGGGTGCTTGGCAGGTAATCATCCATCAAGCGCTTGCCAACGGTATAGCCATCGCCCAGCGGGGCGCGGCGAGCGTGGCAGCGAGCGCAGGTTTCGATCTCGACGGTGGCGTTCTTGTCCTTCAGATCGACGTCAAAACCTTGATGGATCAGGTCGCCCTTTTTCTGCGTCCACTCCAGGTGATTCGACGCCGGGCCATGACAGGCCTGGCAGCCGACGCCGAGGCTGTTCCACTGACTGTTGAAGGTATTGCTGGCCGCATCGAAATTGCGCTTGAAGCCGGTGGTGTGGCATTCGACGCACATGAAATTGGCGTTCTGGCTCGGCTTGCTCCAGTGCAGTGGGTTCTTGAAGTTCACCCCTTGGCCGGGGTAGAGGTGAAACCAGCGCTGCTTCTCGGTATCCCACGCCACGCCGAGTGCCTGCAACCGGCCTTCGCCGACATCGATCAAGTATTGCTGCAGCGGCGCGATGCCGAAGGTGTAGGCCACTTTGAAATCGGCGTTCTTGCCGTCGATGCCGGGCGTGTTGACCCAGAACTCATCGTTCTTGCGCGAGAAACGCGTGGTCTCGTTTTCGGCTTTGAAAGTGATGTTGTTGAAATTGCCGAGCAGGGTCTCGGCAGTCGCCGGTTGCATCGCCAATTGATGGTGAGAGCCTTGCCAATCCTTGACCTGCTCGGTGTGGCAGCCCTGGCATTGCTGCTCATCAACCATGGTCGCCGGTTTGCTCGCGATGACGGGTTGCGGTGTCGCAGGCCGGGCAACGGGCGTACTGATCGGCGCGGGTTTGACTGGCGCCGGAGCAGGGCTGAAGAGAAACCAGCCGATCCCGGCCACGGCGGCCAACAGCACACCGATGGTGACGGGGAACAGATAGCGGGAAATTGCAGAAGGAGACGATTCAGGGTCAGGTTGTACTGCTTTATTTTTATGCTTGGGCATTGCGACTTCCGTAGTCCAGGTGCATTTGCCGTCTGGCGTGCGTTCAAGCTTGGTGCAGCTTTGCCGGATGCCCGGCGTCTGTCAAATGACGGTTGTGAGGTGCCGCGCAGTCTTGTGTGAATTTTGCGATTTTCAATCGCAATTACCAATGTTTTAGCTATACCTGTAGCACCCCCAAGTCACACATTCAGGCTTTCTGACAGGAGTTACAGCATGAAGCTAGCAGTCATCATGGGCACACTGTGCATCGCCACCCTCGGCATGACCGGTTGTTCAAGCAAAACCGTGGCTCCCGATGAATATTCCGGGTTTCTCAAGGACTACAGTCAACTCAAGGAGACCCAATCCCCCTCCGGTGCCGAAGTGATGCGCTGGATCGATCCGAAGATCAACGTCAACACGTTCACCAGCGTGTACATCGAACCGACCCAACTCTATCCAAAACCACAACCGACCGCGAAGATTCCGCAACAGACCCTCAATGGCCTCACCGCCTATTACGATCAAGCGCTTAAGCGTGAGATCGGCAAGGATCTGCCATTGGCCACCGGTCCTGGCCCGGGCGTCATCGTCGTGCGTGCCGCGATCACGGCCGTCAGCAGCAAAACCGAAGGCCTGAAACCCTATGAAGTGATCCCGATTGCACTGGTGGCGGCGGCTGTCAGCACCGCCAGCGGCATTCGTGATCAGGAAACTACACTGGCCACCGAGGCCGTGTTCATCGACGGCGGTAACAATAAAGTGGTGGCACAAGTGGTGCGCAAAGGCACCGGCAAACCGCTGGAAAACGACACTCAGGTGCTGAAGACGGATGACGTCAAAGGCGTTATCGATGGCTGGGCTTCGGACCTGCATCAGTCGTATCTCAAACTCAAGGCAGAGGCCAGGTAAGACACTGAGGCTGATAGCCTCATCGCCAGCAGGGCTGGCTCCCTCAGGGGATTCGTGGCATTCACGGATCCAGTGTGGGAGCTAGCCCTGCTAGCGACAGCGGTGTGCCACACGCAACATCATTGTCCGGTAAACCAGCGGAAATACGGATTCCCTCCATCCCAACGCATCACCTCCTGCATATCCCGCCCCCACGCATCCCGATCGCCGTCGTACGCATGCAGGCTCGCCCGGTAGAACTGCATCAGCCGTTGCCGATGGGCGTTCATGCGTTCAGTGAATCCAGCATCGGCATTCACCAGCGTCGGCACCTGATACAGATCCAGCAACGCCGGCAGCACCCGAGTGATTTCCTTGCTGCGCACCCACGGCGCGTATTCGATACGCGGCTGGTCGTCAGTCACCGCCGGTGCATCAGCGGCGAAACGTTCCAGGCCGGCGCGGTCGGTAACCCAGGTCGCCAGCAACGCCGCCGCCGAACCAATCCCGACGTCCTGCAACGTGCTGCGTACGCTGTCCTGCTGGAAGCGTTCGGTGATTTTTGCCGCGTCCAGCTCCATGGGCGCCAATGAACCCACCAGCAACATCTCGTGGAACTCGCTGGTCCACAGCGAGGCATACGGGAACACGTCGAGGAAGCTGCGCACCAGCGAGCGCGAGTCATCGATGTTCTGCGTCGGCAGCGGTAGCCATTGCGCGACGATGCCCTTTTTCTCCAGGCGACTGGCGGCCAATTGGTAGAAGTCTCGTGAGTACAGATTGACCACGCCAGCGGCGGACGGCGGCGGTGGTTCCAGCGTGATCAAGTCATAGGTCTGTGGACTGCGCAGCAGTTCCTGGCGACCATCGCGCAGACGCACGTCGACGCCGGGATCACTGGCGGCATTGAAGTTGCCCTTGAACAACGGCGCAGCCTTGACCACCGAGGGCAGCAACTCGGCAACCACCCGGTGTTCCAGCCCCGGATAGCGCAGCATCGCCCCGGCCGTGATGCCGGTGCCGAAACCGATCACCAGCGTCGAACGCGGTTCGCCGTTATGGATCAGCAGCGGCAGCAGAGCCTGAATGCGCATGTAGCGCAGCGAGGGCATGGCATCGCCGGTGTTCGACACGCCTTGAATATACAAACGGTGGAACGTGTTTTCGCCTCGGCCCTGAGCGACCACCGCAACGGTGCCGCCGCGACCTTCTTCGTAGAACGCCAGCGTGCCGTTGCGCGCACCGGGCAGCAGGCTGGCAAGCTTGTCGGCCGGCGTCAAAACGGCTAATAAAACAGCGGCCAGGCCTAGTGCGACTACCGCCTGACGTCGGCCTTTCTTGACGTGGTGGCCCTTGCGCACAGCGAAATAACCGATGCTGGCAGCGATGATCGCCAACAGCCCCAAGGTACGCACCAGCCCCAGCCACGGGATCAGCAGGAAACCACACAGCATGACGCCAATGATCCCGCCGAACGTATTGAACGCGACCACCGCGCCGACATCACGCCCGACGCGTTCCTGACCAACACTCAAACGCAGGGCCAGCGGAAACGCCGCGCCCAGCAACAACGTTGGCACAAACACAATGCTTAACGCCGCCACGGCAAACCGTGCGCTCATACCGGCTAATTCGCTGGCGCCCATCGCCAGCAGCCAACTCTCGGCCTGACTTTGTGCAAACACCAACCAACGCCCGAGCAGGGCAATTTCCAGCAGCGCGATCAATCCGGCGCCGGCAATCAGCAATCCGAATACTCCCCACGGGTCACGGATGCGATTGACGCGACGGGCGAGCAGGGCGCTGCCGATAAACAGACCCGTCAGATAAGTCGCCAGCACCACGGCGAACGCGTAGGTGCGGGTGCTCATGAACTGCACGATTGATTGTGACCAGACCACTTCATAACCCAGCGCTACACCACCGGCGATGGAGTACAGCCACAACGCGGTGCGATCCGCAGGTTTCGCGCTGTGATGTTTGACTGGCGTTGTCACCGAGGTTGGCTGCTGACGTGCGAACCACAGCGCACCGACGGCAGCGAGCAGATTGAGCATCGCGGCGAACAGCGCACTGCCGCGCACGCCGAGGGCGGCGATCAGCACAAACGCTGCGAGCAGGGTGCCGATAATCGCGCCCAGGGTGTTCGCCGCATACAACTGGCCGCCGGCCTTGCCCGGATCTGTCGCCAGCGCGCGCACCAGCACCGGGAGGGTGCCGCCCATCAGTATCGCGGGGAGGCCCACCAGTGCGAACGGCAAAACCCATGCGAACAGACTGACGTGACCTTGCAGCCAGGCAAACGGACTCGCCGCCAGACTCATCGCAACCGTCGCGCCGACGCTCAATATCGCCACCAGCACTTCCAGCCCTGCATACAGCAGAACCGGTTGCTGCAAACGATCGGCCAAGCGCCCGAACAGCCAGCCGCCGATGGCCAGGCCGGCAAAAAAAGCGCTGATGCCGGTGGTGATCGCATACACCTCGACGCCGACCACCAATGACAGTTGCTTGATCCACAACACCTGATACACCAGCGCTGCGGCGCCGGAAATGCACAGCAGCAGGGCGGGGATCAACAGCGCTGGTGAAGCGGCTTGCGAGAGGGGTATGGCCGACGGCTTGCTGGCAATACGTGAGGACATTGCGGTTGCCTTGTTCCAGTTCAGAAATAACTGCGACTGTTCGGACCAATCGCTGGCAAGCCAGCTCCCACAGGTACTTTGGTAGTTCACAAAAACTCTGCTCACCAAGATCCCTGAATTAGCTCCCACAGGGAGCTTTGGCGAACACATCTTTCGTGAACAATCACAATACCTGTGGGAGCTGGCTTGCCAGCGATTGTGGCCAACTCGGTCCCAGATCGAAAACAGGGCCGCCCGCCGGTGAGGGCGGGCGGCGGTCGAGCGTCTTACTGTGCAGCCGGTGCAGCTTTCATTTTTTCAGCGATTTTGGCGTCAACCGCAGCACGGATCTGATCAATGCTGAAGCTCGCCGGTTTCTGGCTAGGCGGGTACTCGATGAAGGTCTGCAGGAACGCTGCTGACTTCTGTACCGCTTGCGCCGCGAGGTAAACGTTTTTGGTCTGCCAATCGTAATACTGATCGGATACCACGTCGGCACGCTCGTACGGGTCCATCCTCAGGTTAAGGATTTTCGGTACGCGCAGGCACACGAACGGTTCGCTCCAGACGCGGAAACCGCCCGGTTCGCGCTGCTCACAGAACACCACTTTCCAGTTATCGAAGCGCATCGACACCAGCACGCCGTCGTCGTTGAAGTAGTAGAACTCCTTGCGCTCGCCTTTAGGCTGCTGACCGGTCAGGTACGGCAGTTGGTTGAAACCGTCCAGGTGCACCTTGAAATTGGTACCGCCGGCAGTCGGCGCCCAGCCCTTGAGCAGCTTGCCTTTGACGTCGGCATCACCCGCCGCTGCGAGGAGGGTCGGGAACCAGTCCATGCCCGAGAACAGCTCGTTAGACACCTCGGCCGGTTTGATCTTGCCCGGCCAACGGATCATCGCCGGCACCCGGTACGCGCCTTCCCAGTTGGAGTTCTTCTCGTTGCGGAACGGCGTGGTTGCCGCGTCCGGCCAGGAGAACTGGTTCGGGCCGTTGTCGGTGGTGTAGACGACGATGGTGTTGTCGGTGATTTTCAAGTCATCGAGGGTCTTCAGCAGTTTGCCGACATCGGCGTCGTGCTCAAGCATGCCGTCGGCGTATTCGTTGCCGGGCATGCCGCTCTGGCCCTTCATCGAATCACGCACGTGGGTGAACACGTGCATGCGCGTGGTGTTCATCCAGACGAAGAACGGCTTGTCGGCCTTGGCCTGTTTCTCGATGAACGCTTGCGCGGCAGCGGTGGTTTCGTCGTCGATGGTTTCCATGCGCTTGGTGGTCAGCGCACCGGTGTCTTCGATCTTGCCGTCGGCGAAGCTGTGGATCACGCCACGCGGAGTGTTGGCCTTGACGAATTCGGCATCGTCTTTTGGCCAGTACGGACGCTCCGGTTCTTCTTCAGCGTTGAGGTGATAGAGGTTGCCGAAAAACTCGTCGAAACCGTGGTTGGTCGGCAGGTATTCATCCTTGTCGCCCAAGTGGTTCTTGCCGAATTGTCCGGTCGCGTAGCCCAGGCCCTTCAGTGCCTGGGCGATGGTGATGTCGCGTTTTTGCAGACCTACCGGTGCGCCGGGGATACCGACTTTCGACAGACCGGTACGCAGCGGCGTCTGCCCGGTGATAAACGAGGAACGACCGGCGGTGCAGCTGTTCTCCGCATAGTAGTCGGTGAACATCATGCCTTCTTTGGCGATGCGGTCGATGTTCGGCGTTTTATAACCGACCACGCCCATCGAATAGGCACTGATGTTGGTCTGGCCGATGTCGTCGCCGAAGATCACCAGAATGTTGGGTTTTTCAGCCGCTGTGGCGGTTGCCGACAGCGCCATCACCGAGGTTGCCACCAGGGCGAATTTCGGTAGCCACTTGCGTATGCGAGTCATCTGACTTGCTCCTTTTGCGCGGGGGTGTCGCTTGCTGCGACTTACGTTTACTGCGGTCCTGCGTGACGTTTTTTGTTATTGCACTTGCTCGGTTGCCGGTGGATCGAACGGATAGATGCGGCGCCATTCGGCCGCCATGTCCACCACCGTCCAACCCCGGGAATTTGCTTCGTCGAGGGCTTTGTCGAGTTTGCCGACCTGAGATTTGCGGTCGTATGCCCATTCACGTTTGGCATCGGTGTGATGCACCAGGCCCATGAAACGCTTGCCCGGCCCTGCGGCGGTCCACTGCAACATTTGCAGGTCACCGTCGGAGTTGCCGAAGGCGAGGATCGGTCGTTTGCCGATCACCGCGTCGATGCTTTCCGGTTTGCCGGGGCCGTCGTCGTTGTGCGCCAGTTTTGGCGTGCGCAGGATCGTGGCCTTGCCGTCCTTGTATTGGAATGCCGTGACAAACGTGGTGCCGATCACCTGTTCCGGCGGGATGCCGTAGACCTTTTCGGCGAAGGCGCGCATGAACGCGGTGTCGCCGCCGGAAACGATGTAGGTCTTGAAGTTCTGGCTGCGCAGGTAGTCGAGCATTTCCAGCATCGGCTGGAAGATCATCTCGGTGTACGGCTTGCCGGTTTTCGGGTGGCGGGCCTGACTCAGCCAGGTCTTGGCGTAATCATCGAACGCCTCGGTGGTCATGCCAGTGTGGGTGGCGCCGAAGATCTTCAGGATGCCGTCCATGCCGGCCTCGCCAAGGGCTTTGTGATCGTTTTCGATCACCGCCTTGAACGGCTGCGTGGTTTTCCATTCCGGGTGCTGCGGCGCGTTGCGCTTGATCTCGTCAAAGGCGAACAGCAGCTCGAAGTACGCCGGTTGCTCGCTCCACAGAGTGCCGTCGTTATCGAACACGGCGATGCGTTCAGCGGGTTTGACGAAGTCCTTGCTCGATTGGTCAGTGACCGCTTGAACGAACTCGATGATGCTCTTTTTCGCCGGCCCGTCGTTCCACGACGGCAACGGTTCGCTGGCCTGAGCCAACAGCGGTAAAGCCAGGCCGAACAACAGGGCCAGGCCGAAACGTTGGCGGTGCACCATCGGGTTGATCATGGGAAATCCTTCTCGTGAACGGGGTTGAGCGGGCGCAGGGCCGGTGTGGATTTTTGCTGCTGTTGTTCGGCCTGACTGTGAAGCGTAGTCAACGATTGGCGTAGTTGGGCCAAGGTTTTTTCAGTACTCGGTTCGCGACCGTAGAGCCCGCGCATCAGCCCTTGCAGACGCGGGCCGGCATCGACCAGTTTCAAGCCGAGGCGACTGCGGCGCAGCCATAGATACAGCGCGCTCAACTGTGCGGGTCGGGCGGCAAGTTGCGGATTGATTTGTTGCCAGGCGTAGTCGGGTGATTGCAGCCACGCGGCGTGGCGTGCCTGTTTGCGTGCTTGCATCGCGAGGCGGGCACGAGTGAGCGGCGCTCGGCTCAGGTAACCGAGCGCTAGCAGTGCTACGAGAACGAACACCCACAGCAGCCATTGCGTGGAGAGATGCAGGCGATTGCGGCCCAGTTGCTTCAGGTCTTCAGCGATCGAGAACACCGGTTTGTAAGCGCTGTCGGTGGCGGCGTCGAAGGTCACTGGGGGGACTTGTGCAGTGCGGGATTGCCGGGTGCCTGAGTCCCACCATTGCACTTCAATGGCGGGCAGCGTGTGCGAGCCGGCGCTGTCGATGCGGTAGGTCACGCTGTCGATACGCTGACCGCCGAGGATGTCGCCGCGACCATCATCGAGGCTGGTGACTTGCGGGTTTTTCGCATAACGACTGAGGCCGGCGACATCGCTCAGCGTCGGGGTCGGCAGGGCCATGGCCAGTGCACCGTCGGCTTGCAGGGTCAGTTGACGGGTGATGCTGTCGCCGACTTTCAACGGCGTGGCCGAGTGGGTCACGGTTTGGTTGAAGCGCACTGCGGTGGCCACCAACGGCACTTCGCCGGGCTTAAAACCGGGAGGTTGGGTGGTGCGAAATTGCAACGGCTCGGTCTGCGCGCTGATTTCAGCGCTGGCCTGAGCGGGAGTGGCTCGCACGGTCAGGGCCGGAATGTCGAAGGTACGGGCAACGTTCGGGGTGATCAGGTAGCTATAGCGCATGCCGTTGAAGGCTTGACCATCGATGGTCTGGTTGAGGTGCTGCGCCTGACTGTCCGGCGGCATGACCAGTGCGCCGTCAAGCTTGAGGTCGGGCAGGGTGGCGGCACGGGTGAACCAGGTGTCGGTAAGAACGTCGACTTGCAACTCGACCAGACCACCAACCATGGCGCCGTCAGCGGGTTGCAGGTGGGCCTGGACTTTGAGTTGGGGTTCGGCTGCAAAGGCATTGAGGCTGAGCAGGCTGACCAAGAATACAGTGCTGATTCTTGTGTTGATTGATCTGGCCCCTTCGCGAGCAGGCTCGCTCCCACAGTAGATTTGCGGGGTACATACAACCAATGTGGGAGCGAGCCTGCTCGCGAATGCTTCAATCCGGTTCATGGCTTGGCCCCCGATTGATCCTGCAAGCTGAACTTCTGCTTGAGGAATTTCGCCGGGGAGGTCGTGAGGTTCTGCAACCACAACGCATCCGACGTCGCCTGCTCGGTTTCGACCGCTTTGCTCTGCCCCTTGCCCGGGGCCTTGTCGAATTTCACCTCGTCCGGCTTGGTCTCAGGCGCATTTTTCTCGGCACTGTCGGTGTCTTTGAGCAACGCCTGCGCCAAGGCCAGATTCGCCGTCGCTTCGGGAAATTGCGGTTGCAGTTTCAACGCCTGCTCATAGGCAGCAATCGCTTCATCAAACTTGAAGCGGCGCACGTAAATATTGCCTAGATAGAAGTACGCCTGCGGTGTTTCCAGTCGCGCAAACGTCGCCAATGCCAAGTCGTAATCGGCAGCGTGATAGGCCGCGACGCCTTTCCAGTAAGGGTCGACAAACAGCGCAGCAGCTTGCGGCCAATGCTCATGCTCGACAGCCCAGCGCCCTTGCTGATCGCGAGTGAAAAACGCGTCGGTCAACGCGTTAGCCTGCGCCGGGGCTGCCGGCCAGCCGAGTCCCACGGCAAGCGCCAGCGCCGGCATCCAATTCACACTCCAGCCTTTGCGAACGCTGAAAAGCGCCAACAGCAACAACGGCCAACACAGCCAATATCCGGCGTCTTTCCAGTGCAGTTCGCGCTGTTCGGCGCTGGCGCTCTGGAAGTGCTGTTGCGCGTGCAGTTCGACCCAGTCCAGATCATCGTCATTAAGCGTCAGGCTGCCGAGCGGCGCGTCCAGCGCCGAAGCCAGTTGCTTGAGGGCGGCCTGATCAAAACTGCCCAGCGCCGGGCGTCCATTGGCATCAGTGCGCGGCTGGCCATTGGTATCGTGGAGGATCCCGCCGTCCGCACTGCCAACCGCCAGTACCAGGACTTGCAACTGGCTGCCGCTCAGCTGTTTATCGAGGCCTGCGAGTTGCGCGGTGTCGGCGCCGTCGGTGATCAGCAACAGGCTGCCAGGGGTCTTTTCAGCACTGAGCAGGCGTTTGGCCTGATCGATCACGGCGCCGACGTCCTTGCCCGGTTTGTCGATCAGCCCGGTGCCCAAGGCCTGGATAAAGGTGTCGAGCAGCGCCGGGTCATCGGTGGGCGGCAACACCAGATGCGCACTGCCAGCGTAAGCGATCAGCGCCGTGCGGGCGCCAGCACGGCGCTGGGTCAGGTCGTGCAGCTTGTGTTTGGCCGCTTCCAGGCGTGTCGGTTGCACATCATTGGCATCCATCGACGGCGACAGATCGACGGCGACGATCAGCGGCGCACGATTTTCGAGGAAGTCCGGGCGATCCTGTTCCCAAGTCGGCCCGGCCGCCGCAATGGCGCCGAGTATCAACACCGCGCACAACAGATGCACCGGACGCAGGCGGTGGTGATCCTGTGGCGTGACCAACAAGTGTGGCAGCAGGTGTTCGGCAATGTTGCCGCGCAGTCGCTGTTGCAGGTTACGGCTGTGACGCCAGATCAGCGGCAGCAGTGCGCCGAGCAGCGCTACCAGCAACCATAGCGGGCGCAGGAAATGCAAGTCACCGAGATTGATCTCCATCTCAGGCCTCCTGCCGCTGGCGGGCGAAAGACAACCGCAGGTGCAACATCGCGCCGAGGTGATACAGCGCCAACAACACGATCGCCGCGCCCAGCGGCCAGTAGAACAACTCCCGTTGCGGTTGATGGCTGAGGGTTTTCACCTGATGCGGAGTGAGGCGGTCGAGGGTGCTGTAGACCTGATCCAGCGCGGTGCGGTCTTCGGCGCGGAAGAACTGGCCCCCCGTGGTTTTGGCGATTTGCTCAAGGCCCGGCAGATTGACCTTGGCTTCGCCGGAGGCGCTCGGATCGCCAATGCCGATGGTGTGAATCACCACGCTTTTGTTGGCCGCCATTTGCGCGGCGTGATCCGGGGTGATCGCGCTGCTGGTGTCGTTGCCGTCGGTGAGCAGGATCAGCACTTTTTCCTGTTCGTGGGCCTGATCGAGCAGCTTCAGACTCAGGCCGATGGCGTCGCCGATGGCGGTATTGGGGCCGGCCATACCGATGCCGGTGTCAGCCAACAACAGCGAGAGGCTCGCGTGATCGAGGGTCAGCGGTGCCTGCGGATAAGCGCCACTGCCGAACACGATCAGGCCGAGACGATCGTCCTTGCGCTTGTCGATGAAGCCTTGCACGACTTCTTTTACCGCTGCCAGACGATTGATTTTCTGGCCGCTGGCGTTGGTGAAATCTTCGGTTTCCATCGATTGCGAGATATCGATGGCGAGCATCAGGTCGCGCACCGGTTGCTGGCGTTCGATGGGTTTTTCGACGAACACCGGGCGCGCCGCAGCCAGCAGAATCAGTGCCCAGACCAAAAGATTAAGCAGCACTTGCCAGGCATTGCGGCGAGTGCCGGCGTTGGCCGGTGCTTCACCGACCGCGCGACTCATGGCGCCGAAAAACGGCACGCGCACGGCACTGCGAGCTTCGTTGTAAGCGGGCAGGTAGTGGTAAGCCAGCCAGGGCAATGGCAGCAGGAGCAACAGCCATGGGTAATCAAGCTGCCACATGATGATGCTCCACCCAGTATTGGCAGGTGTCGAACAGCGCCAGGCGTTGCTCGGCGGGGAGGGCGCGCAAGGAGTCGTCGGGGGCGTAGGCCAACTGGGCGAGTTGCTCGCTGAAGTCCGCCGGGAGCGGCTTCTTGCTATACCGCTGTAAAAAGTCTTGCCAATCCAATCCCCCCAACGCCGCCGCCCCCTGTGGGAGCGAGCCTGCTCGGGAAAGCGCTGTGCCAGACAATACAGATGTTGAATGTGCCGGCCTCTTCGCGAGCAGGCTCGCTCCCACATTGATCGGGTTCCAGCTCGGGGATTGTGTGGGCATCGAGAGGGCTACGCGTTTCAGTAGCTCTGGCAGCTCGCGCAATGCGCTGAGGTCATCGCTGCGATCACGCAGTTGCGCCAACCGGGCCAGGCCTTCGCGGCGATACTGATCGCGGCGCCATTGCAAATGGCGGCGTACGCAGACAACCAGCGCCAACAAGATCAAAACCGCGAGCAACACCCACCAGCCCCACGTCTGTGGCGCATAGCTCACAGGCGCTGGCAAGCCCAGCTCCTTGAGCTGATCGATGCTCGGGATATTCGTATTCATCGCCGTGGGCCGGCGGTTTTGCCAAGTTCGGCACGCAATTGTGCATGCGCCTCTTCGGCAGTGCTGAACATCAGCAACGGCACCTGACTACGCCGCAGCAGGATGGCGACGTCCTTGAGTCGGCCGCCAAGGTAATCGCCCAACGGCTGATGCACGCTGCGTTTTTCAACCGCCAGTTCTACCTGCAATTGCCCTTGCGTCACCAGCAACCGGCCATTGCTCGGCAGTTTCAACGCCAGCGGATCATAGACTTGCAGAGCGATCACATCGTTGTGCGCGCGCAGTTGCCGCATCAATTGCAAGGTGCGCTCTGCGGCGCCGGCAAAGTCGCTGACGATGCAGATCAGATGATCATGGCCGGCCAATGCCAGGCAGCGCTGCAAGGCCTTATCCAGCTGATCTTCGTCTTCAGCATCGGGGTTGGCGGCGTTCAGCGCTTGATTCTGTTCGGTGATGCGGCTGAGCAACGCCTCAACCCGCTTGCGGCTGCGCAATGGCGCGACGCTGTCGATGCGTTGATCATTGAACACCAGGCCACCCACCCGGTCACCGGCGTTGAACACCATCCACGCCGCCAGTGCGCCCAACTCGGCGGCAAGTGCAGACTTGAAGCTGCGTTGCGAGCCAAAAAACATCGACATGCGTTGATCAACCACAATCAGCGCCGGGCGATCGCGCTCTTCGGTGAAGGTGCGCACCACCGGTTTGCCGGTGCGCAGCGAGGCGCGCCAGTCGAGGTGACGCAGATCGTCGCCCGGCTGATAACGCCGTAGCTCATCGAAGTTCAGACCACGGCCACGCAGGCGCGAGGCATGGTTGCCGGCGAGGATGCTGCCCTGCGGTTAGCGGGCGAGAAAGCTCAGGTCACGGGCCTTGAACTCCAGCGCCATCAATTGCGCGAGAGAGACGTAAACCAGGCCATCCGTGCTGTTCATATGCAACCTCAGGCCGGAATCGCCACTTTGTCGAGAATCCGGTCGAGCACCTGGTCGGCCGTCACGCCATCAGCCACCGCGTCATAGCTCAATTGCAGGCGATGCCGCAGTACCGGATGCACCACGGCGCGGACGTTGTCCGGCGAAACAAAATCCTGACCCTGCAACCACGCATCGGCGCGCGCGCAGCGATCCAGACCGATGCCGCCCCGCGGACTCGCGCCAATGCTGATCCAGCGGCCAAGGTCTTCGTCGTAATCGGCGGGGTGGCGGGTGGCGTTGATCAGGTCGATCAGATAGGTGTCGATGGCCGGCGATACATGCACCGCACTGACTTCCTTGCGCGCAGCGAAAATCACCTCCTGCGACAGGCTGAAACCCTTGGTTGGCGCGGTGTTGGCGCCTTGGGCGAACTCCTCGGCGCGCAACAATCGCAGGACCTGACCTTCGTTGTCGGCGCTCGGATAATCGAGCAGGACTTTCATCAGGAAGCGGTCCATCTGCGCTTCCGGCAACGGATAAGTACCTTCCTGCTCGATCGGGTTTTGCGTGGCGACGACGATGAACAGTTCCGGCAGCAGATGACTGTTGCCAGCCACGGTGATCTGCCGCTCTTCCATGGCTTCGAGCAGCGCTGCCTGCACTTTTGCGGGCGCTCGGTTGATCTCGTCGGCGAGGATCAGGTTGCCGAACAGCGGGCCCTGCTGGAAGCGGATTTCGTTCTGGCCCGCAACCTGATGCAGGACTTCGGCACCGGTTATGTCCGAGGGCAAAAGATCCGGCGTGAACTGGATGCGACTCATCTTCGCGTCGAGGTGTTTGGCCAATGCCTTGACCGTGCGAGTCTTGGCCAGTCCCGGCAGGCTCTCCAGCAGCAAATGCCCGTTGGCCAGCAGGCCGAGGAGGATCTGCCGGATCACCTGATCCTGGCCGAGCACCGATTCGGCAATGCTTGCTTGCAGGGCATTAAGGTCGCTGAGTGCTGTCATGGCGTGTGCTTCCTTCTCAAAACATGAACGTCGGAATGACCGGAATGAACGACAGCCGGAAATTCCAGCGGCTACTGATCAGGTCGTCAGGGTGGATCGCCGAGTACTGGATTTCGCCGGAGATGCGCACCGGTAATTTGCCGAAGTTGAAAATCCGCCCGGCACCAATGCCGATGGGGAAGGTGACCTTGTTGCCGCCGTCGGCTTTCCAGTTGACGGTGACGTTGGGCGTCATACCGATCCGCCATTGTTCCGGCCCTGGAATCGCCCGTTGAATGAAGTACTGCACGTTGGTCAGGCTGACGTCCTTGCGTTTGCTGTCGCCGCCGACGGACCACCAGTGCTGCGGAAACACGCCGAGCGTCCAGTCCGGGCCGAGGTAAGCGGCGACGAACGCCGGGCCCAGCGAATATTTGCCGGTGCCGAGCACGTCTTCTTCAGCGGTGGGAAACATCGCCGTCGGGCCGACGCCCCAGACCAGTTTGCCGCCGCCGTCGAAGCGGATCGGCTCCTTGGGCGAGAACACGCCGACATAGGCCAGATCGCCGAAACCGCTGGTGCGGTCGAACGGATCCTGAATAACCGAGGTGAAGTCGCCGCGATCGTGCAGCAACTCGTTCGGGCCCATGCCGATCAGATTGCCGGCCTTGCGGTTGACCGGGGCGCTGACGTAACTGATCGGCAAGCGGTTGATCAGGTTCCAGTCTTCCCCGAGGGAGATCGGGAAGGTCGGCATGAAACTGTACTTGCCGAGCATCCGTGTGCCGTTGCTGTTCGGGCCTTTGAGCGCGGTGTAGTCGTATTGGTTGAACAGCAGCACGAGGTTGCCGACCGGGTTGTCCATCAACTTGGCGATCTGTTCGGTGGACGGGTCGCAACCGGCAGCCACGACTTTTTTCAGGTCGATGTCGAAGTCTTGTTGCAGGCGGTGGCAGGTTTCGGGGTCGCCCTTGGCAGTGCTCGGCGTCGGTGGGGTGCCAAGGGTCGGCAAGTCGCCCGCTGCGCAGGCGAGGCCACTGAACAGCGCACTGCATAAGGTCAAACAACGAGAAATGGCCATCCCTGGCTCCTTCTAGAAAAACGCCAGGGTCATGTTGACGCTGACGCCATTGCCTTCGGGGCGGTTCTTGGTGTCGAACTCCGGCACCCAGCGCGCGCTGATGTTGGCCTGGGCGTCGGCGAACTTCCCGGCCCAACCGATCACCGGTCCGGCACCGACTGAGCGCCCGCGGAAGCCATTCAAGGCATCGGCAGTATCGCCTTTGTCATCGCTGATCTGCTGAATGTAACCGGCGGCCAGCCCGGCGCTCCAGCCATTACCGAAACCGTGGGTCCACAGCGCATCAAGCGTGAAAATATTACCGTTGCGATAGTCCGTGGCGTCGTTCTCGGTGTAGAACTCAAGCCCGCTCGACAGGGTGAACTCGCCACCCTTGCCATCCAGATGAGTGAAGGCCACGGTCGGCATGAACGTGTAATTGTTCTGCCCGGAGTTAGCCAGGCGATTTTCGTTGTAGGCCCCGGCCGGTACGTAGATCGGCAGGGAGAACGCGATGTGGTTCAGTGCATCGAAGTGATAACCGGCGGCAATCGGCGTGATCAGCGGATCGGCGAACTGGGTACCGGAATCGCTGGTGCCGAGGGTGCGTCCACGCGGGCCGGTGACAGCGGCGTCGATGTCGGTGTATTGCACCGGAATACCAATGGCTGAAGCGAAGTTCCACGGGCCTTTGCCGGTGTCCCAGATGTGCGTCAGGTTGGTCATGGTGTAGGAGACTTTCATGTCGATGCCGGCACTGACTTCACCGGAAATCGGCGCGCCACGACTGCCCTTCAGCGAACCGTCGTACCAGATGCTGGTGACTGAAACCACCCAGCCCGGTTCCGGTGGTATCACCCCCGCATTGGAATACACCTGTTGCCCGGTAATGGGCCTACCCACTCCGCCTTCGGTGGCGTACAGCAGCGGACTGCCGAGCATGCACAGCGCCAGTATCGGGCGCACAACGTTAGGCTTGACCATCACAGACTCCGCTTATTGTTGGGTATTGACCGGGTTGAGCAACGGCATCTTCCACTCGCCGCTGCGCCCACCGAGTCTGGTGAGCGACGTCTGCGCAGGCGGCTCGCCTTGCATGGCGATCGTGCCGATGCGCGCATCGAGATCCTGAGCGCCGACGCCGCAACTGGCGAACAGGGTCATCAGGCTGAAAGCGGCCGCGCGAAGAGCGATATGCATGAAATATCCTTATTTACCGAAGGTGACGTTGATACCGGCGAACAGGGTGAATTGCGGCAGTCCCTCGCCTTTGCGTTCGACCGTCCATTGCGGCTCGACAAAGGCGTTGAGAATGTTGCTGCCGGATTTCCACACCTTGCCTGCGCCGAGGCCGATCGGGATGTAGTGGGTGTCGTTTTTCAGATCGAACGTCCAGGTGCCGGTGGAGCGCAGGTACCAGCCTTTTTCCAGGTTATGGATGATGAAGGGCTGCATCGTCGCCGTTTCGACGTGGGGCCGATCATGATCGCCGGCGAACGAACTCTGGTACTGCACCAGTGCGCCAAGCAGCCCGCGCGGTGAAGAGTCAATCGCTATCGCGGCAAGGCCGGCCTGCCATTTACCGGTGCCCAGTTCGTCCTCGGCAGCCGTGGGTGCGGTGATTTGCGGGCCGATGCCCAACTGCACGCCATCGGTCTTGAGCAGGAAGATATCGAACAGATTGAGATCGCCGATGCCGCTGCTATAACCGCCGTGCGGGTCGGGGCGGGTGCTGACCGGCATGGTTGCGCGGAGCAATTGCGGCACACCAATGAAGTCGTTCGGCGCAATCGGCAAGGTGCCGCGCAACAGGGCGTCGTTGGTATGGACATTGGTGTCGTAGAGCTTGGGTGTGTAGTAGTCCTGAAGGTTGGCGCCGGGCGCCAGGTTCAGCGGGTTGTTGCTCTTGTTGGCTTCCTCCGCGTTATTCGCCCAGGCACAACCTACGGGCGTCAGCGAACTCGCCAACAGCAAGGCGCAGCATCCCCATTGATTCAAAACCATTCCCCGATTCCCTGGTGGCTGATTGGATAACTCGGCACTTGGCGGCCGTTGACGGCGTAATCCCTTTCTTATCAACCCTGTAGGACACGTCTGAATGACGCTAGCAGCAAATTCGGAGTTAGCCAGTCGAATGGATTAATTCTTTGGTTTTGTGAGCAAAGTCTCGCTTGTTTCATGTCCTAATTGGTTAGTACCCCGCAGGAGTGGCATCCAGTTGCTCCAGCGGGGTTGGCATTAGCCGTTTTTTTTGGCTTGTTCGCGCACACGCTCTTCCTGTTCCCGCGCTTGCGGGGTGAATTCGGCGCCAAAATCTTCGGCGGAGAATATCTGGCGGATTTCAATTTCGGACTCAGTGCCAGGCATTGGGTTGGGGCAGCGTTTGACCCATTCGATGGCTTCTTCTTTCGATTTCACTTCCCAGATCCAATAGCCGGCGACCAACTCCTTGGTCTCTATAAAGGGGCCGTCGATGACTGTGCGCTTTTCGCCGGAGAAGCGAACACGGGCGCCTTTGCGGCTTGGGTGGAGGCCATCGCAATCGACCAGAATGCCGGCCTTGGCCAGTTCTTCGTTGAAATTGCCCATTTCGGTAATCAATTGTTCGCTAGGCATGATGCCGGCCTCGGAATCGGCGCTGGCTTTGACAAAGATCATGAATCGCATGGCGGTTACTCCAGAGAGTGTGAGGGATTCATTGCTTAGTCGAATGAGCAGGTCAGGAATCGACAGCCTCTAAAATAAACGACGCGGATCCGGTATCTCCGAAGATCCCTGTGGGAGCGAGCCTGCTCGCGAATACGGCAGCACATCCAGCATAGCGTTGATTGGCAGAATGCCTTCGCGAGCAGGCTCGTTCCCACAGGTGATCGGGTTGTGTGCAATTTCACGGCAAGAGCATGACAATTTCGGTTCAGGCATAGGTTGTCGAACAATTTCGTGGTTAACTTCGGCCCTTGCGTGATTTTCTAAAACAACGTTCAGAAGGACTCAAGTCATGGCTCAAGTCACCCTCAAAGGCAACCCGGTTCAAGTCAACGGCCAGTTGCCACAAGCCGGTTCCAAGGCGCCAGCCTTTTCCCTGGTTGCCGGCAATCTGTCCGACGTCACCCTGAAAGACTTTGCCGGCAAGCGCAAAGTGCTGAACATCTTCCCAAGCGTCGATACTCCGACCTGCGCCACCTCCGTGCGCAAGTTCAATGCTCAGGCCAACGAAGTGGCCAACACCGTGGTGCTGTGCATCTCGGCTGACCTGCCGTTCGCCCAAGCGCGTTTCTGCGGCGCCGAAGGTCTGGAAAACGTCCAGAACCTGTCGACCCTGCGCGGTGCCGAGTTCATCGAAAACTACGGCGTAGCCATCGCTGACGGCCCGCTGAAAGGCCTGACCGCCCGTGCTGTGGTCGTTCTGGACGAAAACGACAACGTCCTGCACAGCGAACTGGTCAAGGAAATCGCTGAAGAGCCGAACTACGACGCGGCACTGGCTGTGTTGAAATAAGTGTTCTGAAACAAACGCTTTACAATTGTTAACGGCCTGGCACTGTCCAGGCCGTTTTCATTTGTGTATCAGTGCTTTGCCACACACCTTGAAACGTAAGTTGAAAGTAAATAGCCGGTAAAGCTGCTTTGCTTAAGTCTCGTCAGTGCTTATCGTTCAGCCTCCCGTAAAAAGAAGCCCACGCGCCCAATGGTTAATCAATCCATGCAATCGTCCCCACGCAACTCCCGTCGCTGGCTGATCAGCCTGCTTGTCTTGTTGGTTATCGCCGTCCTGTGCTGGAAATTCTGGCCCGCCGGTTCGGCCCACAAAGAGGGCGCTGACAAGGCGGCCGGGCATACCGGGCGTTCGGGGATGATGCGGCCGGGCTTCGGTGGTGGCACCGGGCCGATTCCGGTGCGGGTCGCGCCGGCGGTCACAGGGGACTTCCCGCTGTATTACAAGGCACTGGGCACGGTGACGGCGCTCAATACCATCAACGTACGCAGCCGGGTTGGCGGCGAGTTGGTGAAGATCAATTTCGAAGAAGGGCAGATGGTCAAGGCCGGGGATCTGCTGGCAGAGATCGATCCGCGTCCTTATCAGAATGCCTTGCTGCAGGCTGAAGGCACCTTGCTGCAGAACCAGGCACAGCTGAAAAATGCTCAGGTCGACGTTGAGCGTTACCGCGGTCTGTTCAAAGAGGACAGCATCGCCAAACAGACTCTGGATACCGCCGAAGCGCTGGTGGGCCAGTATCTGGGCACGGTCAAGACCAATCAGGCAGCGGTCAACGACGCCAAGCTCAATCTGGAATTCACCAAAATCCGCGCGCCGATTGCCGGTCGTGTCGGCTTGCGTCAGGTCGACGTCGGTAACCTCGTGGCGGCCAATGACACCACATTCCTCGCCGTGATTACTCAGACCCAACCGATCAGCGTCGCCTTCACACTGCCGGAAAACAGCCTTGAAACCGTGCTCGCCCGCTACCGCAGCGGCGCCAAACTGCCCGCCGAAGCGTGGGATCGCGGCGATGCCAAACTGCAAGCCACCGGCGTGCTGCAAAGCCTCGATAACCAGATCGACGTCGCCACTGGCACCCTGAAGTTCAAGGCGCGTTACGATAACCGCGATCAATCGCTGTTCCCCAATCAGTTCGTCAACGTGCACTTGCTGGCTGATACGCTGAAAGGCGTAGTGCTGGCACCGTCGGCGGCCATTCAGTTCGGCACCAACGGCACCTTCGTCTATGCGCTGGACGGCGACAAGAAAGTCACCATCCGACAACTGAAAATCGGCGCCAGTGACGGTGAGAACACCGTGATCACCGAAGGCCTGGCCGCCGGCGATCGAGTGGTGCTGGAAGGCACCGACCGCCTCAAGGAAGGCAGCGAAGTGGAAGTGGTCAATGACAGTAATCAGGTGCCGACCACGCCGACCGAACACCTGCAAGGTAAATTCGCCGCGACCCCGACTGACACTGCTGTCACCGACAAGGCCAAGAAGGGCGCATGAACATTTCGCGGCTGTTCATCCTCCGTCCGGTAGCCACTACCCTGAGCATGCTGGCCATTGTTCTGGCCGGCCTGATCGCTTATCGCTTGCTGCCGGTCTCGGCGCTGCCGCAGGTCGATTACCCGACCATTCGCGTCATGACCCTGTATCCCGGCGCGAGCCCGGACGTGATGACCAGCGCCGTCACCGCGCCGCTCGAACGTCAGTTCGGGCAGATGCCGGGGCTGACGCAGATGGCTTCGACCAGCTCCGGTGGCGCTTCGGTGCTGACCCTGCGTTTCAGCCTCGACATCAACATGGATGTCGCCGAACAACAGGTGCAAGCGGCGATCAATGCGGCAACCAATCTGCTGCCGACCGACTTGCCGGCGCCGCCGGTGTACAACAAGGTCAACCCGGCCGACACCCCGGTGCTGACTCTGGCCATTACCTCGAAAACCATGCTCCTGCCCAAACTCAATGACCTGGTCGATACGCGCATGGCGCAGAAAATCGCTCAGATCAGCGGCGTCGGCATGGTCAGCATTGCCGGCGGCCAGCGGCAGGCCGTGCGGATCAAGGTCAACCCGGAAGCCCTGGCCGCCAACAGCCTGAACCTGTCGGACGTGCGCACCTTGATCAGTGCATCCAACGTCAACCAGCCGAAAGGTAACTTTGACGGCCCGACCCGGGTGTCGATGCTCGACGCCAATGATCAACTGACCTCGCCCAAGGATTACGCCAACCTGATCCTCGCCTACAAGAATGGCGCGCCGCTGCGGCTCAAGGACGTTGCGGAAATCGTCGATGGTGCGGAAAACGAGCGTCTGGCCGCGTGGGCAAACCTGAATCAGGCGGTGTTGCTGAACATCCAGCGTCAGCCGGGTGCGAACGTGATTGAAGTGGTCGACCGGATCAAGGCTTTGCTGCCGAGCATCACCGACAACCTGCCGGCCGGTCTCGAAGTGACGGTGCTGACTGACCGTACTCAAACCATCCGCGCCTCGGTTACCGACGTGCAACATGAACTGCTGATCGCCATCGCGCTGGTGGTGATGGTGACGTTCCTGTTCCTGCGTCGCGCCAGTGCGACGATCATTCCGTCGGTGGCGGTGCCACTGTCGCTGATTGGTACCTTCGGCGTGATGTATCTGGCCGGGTTTTCGGTCAACAACCTGACCCTGATGGCGTTGACTATCGCCACGGGTTTCGTGGTCGACGATGCGATCGTGATGCTGGAAAACATCGCGCGCTTTATCGAAGAGGGCGATAGTCCGATGCAGGCGGCGCTCAAGGGCGCCAAACAGATTGGTTTTACCCTGATTTCACTGACCCTGTCGCTGATTGCGGTACTGATACCGCTGCTGTTCATGGCTGACGTGGTCGGGCGGCTGTTCCGCGAGTTCGCCATCACCTTGGCGGTAGCAATCCTGATTTCGCTTGTCGTCTCGCTGACCCTGACGCCAATGATGTGCGCGCGCTTGCTCAAGCGTGAGCCGGAAGAACATGAGCAAGGCCGTTTCTATCGGGCCAGTGGCGCGGTGATCGACTGGATGATTGCGGCCTATGGGCGCAAATTGCAGTGGGTGCTCAAGCATCAGCCGCTGACATTGATGGTGGCCATCGGCACACTGGCGTTGACCGTGTTCCTTTATATGGTGGTGCCGAAGGGTTTCTTCCCGGTACAGGACACCGGGGTCATTCAGGGTATTTCCGAGGCACCGCAGTCGATTTCCTTCGCGGCGATGGGCGAGCGGCAGCAGGCGCTGGCGAAAATCATTCTCGAAGACCCGGCAGTACAAAGCCTGTCGTCCTACATTGGTGTCGACGGCGACAACGCCACGCTCAACAGCGGGCGCTTGCTGATCAACCTCAAACCTCACGGGCAGCGAGAGCTGACTGCCACTGAAGTGATCGCACGCCTGCAACCGCAACTGGACAAACTGGTCGGTATTCGTCTGTTCATGCAGCCGGTGCAGGACTTGACCATCGAAGACCGTGTCAGCCGCACGCAATACCAGTTCAGCATGTCCTCGCCGGACTCTGAACTGCTCAGCCAATGGAGCAGTCGTCTTGTCGAAGCGTTGGCGCAACGCCCGGAGCTGACCGATGTTGCCAGCGACTTGCAGGACAAGGGCTTGCAGGTCTATCTGGTGATCGACCGTGATGCCGCCTCGCGCCTCGGCGTTTCGGTAGCGAATATCACTGACGCTTTGTACGACGCCTTCGGGCAACGGCAGATCTCGACCATTTACACCCAGGCCAGTCAGTACCGCGTGGTGCTGCAGGCACAGGCCGGGGAGAAAATCGGCCCGCAGGCGCTGGATCAGATTCACGTCAAGACCACCGACGGCGCGCAGGTACGGTTATCGAGTCTTGCCCATGTCGAGGAACGTCAGGCGCAACTGGCGATTACCCACATCGGCCAGTTTCCGGCAGTGATGATGTCGTTCAACCTCGCGCCCGGCGTGGCGCTGGGGCATGCGGTCGACGTGATCGAGCAGGTTCAGAAAGACATCGGCATGCCGGTGGGCGTGCAGACCCAGTTCCAGGGCGCGGCGGAAGCGTTTCAGGCTTCGCTCTCGAGCACTTTGCTGCTGATTCTGGCGGCGGTAGTGACCATGTACATCGTGCTGGGTGTGCTTTACGAGAGTTACATCCACCCGATCACCATACTTTCGACATTGCCGTCGGCGGCGGTCGGCGCGTTGTTGGCATTGCTGCTCAGCGGCAACGACCTGGGCATGATCGCGATCATCGGCATCATTCTGTTGATTGGTATCGTCAAGAAGAACGCGATCATGATGATCGACTTTGCCCTCGATGCCGAACGCAACCAGGGCATGGCGCCGGAGGAGGCGATTTATCAGGCGGCGCTGCTGCGTTTCCGACCGATTCTGATGACAACGCTGGCGGCCTTGTTTGGCGCTGTGCCATTGATGCTCGCCACCGGTTCCGGCGCTGAACTGCGCCAACCGCTGGGTCTGGTGATGGTCGGTGGTTTGTTGGTGAGCCAGGTGCTGACGCTGTTCACCACGCCGGTGATCTACCTGTATTTCGATCGTCTGGGCCGGCGCTTTGGCAAGACCAATGCGGACGCCGAAGAGGTCTCGGTATGACTTCAGCCCTACAGCTAACCCCTTGTGGGAGCGAGCCTGCTCGCGAATGCGGCGTTTCAGTCGCTACACAGGCTGGATGTGACGGCCTCTTCGCGAGCAGGCTCGCTCCCACAGTGGTTCAGTGTGAATCCTGGGATATTGGTCAATGAACCTGTCCGGTCCTTTCATCAAGCGCCCGGTAGCGACGATGCTGCTGAGCCTGGCGATCATGCTGCTCGGTGGTGTCAGCTTCGGTCTGTTGCCGGTGTCGCCGCTGCCGCAAATGGATTTCCCGGTCATTGTCGTGCAGGCGAGTCTGCCCGGTGCCAGTCCCGAGGTCATGGCGTCCACCGTGGCGACACCGCTGGAACGCTCGTTCGGCGCCATTGCTGGCGTCAACACCATGAGCAGCCGCTCCAGCCAGGGTTCGACGCGGGTCATCCTGCAATTCGACCTCGATCGCGACATTAACGGCGCCGCGCGGGAAGTACAGGCAGCCATCAACGCCTCGCGCAACCTGTTGCCGAGCGGAATGCGCAGCATGCCGACCTACAAGAAGGTCAACCCGTCGCAGGCACCGATCATGGTGCTGTCGCTGACCTCGGATGTGCTTGAAAAAGGTCAGCTCTACGATTTGGCGTCGACCATTCTTTCCCAGAGCCTGTCGCAGGTGCAGGGTGTCGGCGAAGTTCAGATCGGCGGCAGCTCGCTGCCGGCCGTGCGCATCGAACTCGAACCGCAGGCGCTGAACCAGTATGGCGTGGCGCTCGACGATGTGCGCAAGACCATCGCCGACGCCAACGTGCGCCGGCCCAAGGGCTCGGTCGAGGACGGCCAGCGGCTGTGGCAGATTCAGGCCAACGATCAACTGGAGAAGGCCAAGGATTACGAGTCGCTGATCATTCACTATGCCGACGGCGCCGCGTTGCGCCTGAAGGACGTGGCCAAGGTCAGCGATGGCGTCGAGGACCGTTACAACAGCGGTTTCTTCAACGACGACGCAGCGGTGTTGCTGGTGATCAACCGCCAGGCCGGTGCCAACATCATCGAGACGGTCAACGAAATCAAGGCGCAACTGCCAGCGCTGCAAGCGGTATTGCCGGCCAGTGTGAAGCTCAATCTGGCGATGGATCGCTCGCCGGTGATCAAGGCGACATTGCACGAAGCCGAGATGACCTTGCTGATCGCCGTGGCGCTGGTGATCCTCGTGGTGTTCCTGTTTCTCGGTAACTTCCGCGCGTCGCTGATTCCGACGCTGGCGGTGCCGGTGTCACTGGTCGGCACCTTTGCGGTGATGTACCTCTATGGCTTCTCGCTGAACAACCTGTCGCTGATGGCGCTGATCCTGGCCACCGGCTTGGTGGTGGACGATGCCATTGTGGTGCTGGAGAACATTTCCCGGCACATCGACGAAGGCGTCAAACCGATGCAGGCGGCTTATCTCGGGGCCAAGGAAGTCGGCTTCACGCTCCTGTCGATGAACGTGTCGCTGGTCGCCGTGTTTCTGTCGATTCTGTTCATGGGCGGTATCGTCGAAAGCCTGTTCCGCGAGTTTTCCATCACCCTGGCCGCAGCCATCGTCGTGTCGCTGGTGGTTTCGTTGACCCTGACACCAATGCTCTGCGCCCGCTGGCTCAAGCCGCACACCCCGGGCGAGGAAAATCGCCTGCAACGCTGGAGCCGCAGGGCCAACGACTGGATGGTCGGCAAGTACGCCACCAGCCTCGATTGGGTGCTGCGCCATCGGCGCCTGACCTTGCTCAGCCTGCTGATTACCGTCGCGGTGAACGTTGCGCTGTACGTAGTGGTGCCAAAAACCTTCATGCCACAGCAGGACACCGGTCAACTGATTGGTTTCGTGCGCGGTGACGACGGTCTGTCGTTCAGCGTGATGCAACCGAAAATGGAGACTTTCCGCCGAGCCGTGCTTAAAGACGAAGCGGTGGAAAGTGTTGCCGGGTTCATCGGCGGCACCAACGGCACAAACAACGCCTTCATGCTGGTGCGCTTGAAACCCATCAAGGATCGCCAGTTGTCGGCGCAGAAAGTCATCGAACGTCTGCGCAAGGAAATGCCCAAAGTAGCGGGCGCGCAATTGATGCTGATGGCCGACCAGGACCTGCAATTCGGCGGTGGTCGTGAACAGACCACGTCGCAATACAGCTACATCCTGCAGAGCGGTGATCTGGGTCAGTTGCGTGAGTGGTATCCGAAAGTGGTTGCCGCGCTGCGGGCCTTGCCCGAGCTGACGGCGATCGATGCGCGTGAAGGCAAGGGCGCGCAGCAGGTAACGTTGATTGTCGATCGCGATCAGGCCAAACGCCTGGGTGTGGACATGAACATGGTCACCGCAGTGCTGAACAACGCTTACAGCCAGCGGCAGATTTCGACGATCTACGACAGCCTCAACCAATACCAGGTGGTGATGGAGGTCAATCCGAAATACGCCCAGGACCCGGTGACGCTCAAGCAGGTGCAAGTGATCACGGCTGACGGTGCACGGATTCCGCTGTCGACCATCGCTCACTACGAAAACAGCCTGGAAGACGACCGCGTCAGTCACGAAGGCCAGTTTGCCTCGGAAGACATCTCTTTCGACATGGCCGAAGGCGTGACGGTGGAGCAGGGCAGCGCTGCCATCGAGCGGGCGATTGCCAAGCTCGGTCTGCCGGAAGACGTTATTGCGAAAATGGCCGGCACCGCCGACGCTTTCGCCGCCACGCAGAAGAGTCAGCCGTTCATGATCCTCGGAGCACTGCTGGCGGTGTATCTGGTGCTGGGTGTGCTTTATGAAAGCTACATTCACCCACTGACCATTCTTTCGACGTTACCGTCGGCCGGTGTCGGGGCGTTGCTGTCGATCTATTTGCTCGGCGGCGAGTTCAGCCTGATCTCGCTGCTCGGGCTGTTCCTGCTGATCGGTGTGGTGAAGAAGAACGCCATTCTGATGATCGACCTGGCGCTGCAACTGGAACGGCATCAGGGCATGACTCCGCTGGAGTCGATCCGCAGTGCTTGCCTGCAACGTCTGCGTCCGATTCTGATGACCACGCTGGCAGCGATTCTCGGTGCCCTGCCGTTGTTGCTCAGCCGGGCGGAGGGCGCGGAAATGCGCCAGCCACTGGGCCTGACCATTATCGGCGGGCTGATTTTCAGCCAGGTGCTGACGCTTTACACCACACCTGTGGTTTACCTTTATCTCGACAAGCTGCGCCATCGTTTCAACAAATGGCGTGGCGTGCGTACTGACGCCGCTTTGGAAACTCCGCTATGACTGACCGTTCGCTTATCAATCTGGCCACTGTTCGCGGTTCGCGTCTGCTGAGCCTGTCGCTGTGCGTGGCGCTGCTCAGTGCCTGCGCCGTCGGCCCGGACTATCAGCGCCCGCAGACTGCTGAAGTTGCTCAATACAAGGAAGCCGAGGGCTGGCGTCAGGCCAATCCGAGCGATTCCCTGGCCCGTGGCGCGTGGTGGGAGTTATACGGCGACCAGCAACTCAACGGGCTGATCGAGAAACTCAACAGTTCCAACCAGACGGTTGCGCAATCGGAAGCCCAGTACCGGCAGGCTCAAGCTCTGGTGCGCAGTGCGCGCGGGGCGTTCTACCCCAATGTTGACCTGAGCCTGGGCAAGACCCGTTCCAGTCAGGGCACCGGCAGCAGCAGTTCGAGTTTGAGCAGCTCTTCCAGCGGTATCCGTGACACCTACAACGCGCAATTGGGCGTCAGTTGGGAAGCGGACATCTGGGGCAAGCTGCGGCGCGGTCTTGAGGCGGATCAGGCCAGTGCCCAGGCAAGTTTTGCCGATCTGGCGGCGATGCGCCTCAGCCAGCAGTCGGAGTTGGTGCAGAACTACCTGCAATTGCGTGTGATCGACCAGCAGAAACGTCTGCTCGAGTCGACAGTGGCGGCTTACGAAAAATCGCTGAAAATGACCCAGAACCAGTACCGTGCGGGCGTTTCCGGGCGGGACGCGGTGGCCCAGGCGCAAACGCAGTTGAAGAGCACCCAGGCTGATCTGGTCGATCTGATCTGGCAGCGCGCGCAATTCGAGAACGCGATCGCCGTGCTAACCGGGCAGGCCCCGGCGGATTTCAACATCGCGGAAACGCAGACCATTCCGAACCTGCCGCAGGTGCCGTTGAGCCTGCCATCGCAGCTGCTGGAACGGCGCCCGGACATTGCCTCGGCCGAGCGCTCGGTGATCGCCGCCAACGCCAATATCGGCGTGGCGAAAGCGGCGTATTACCCGGATCTGTCCCTGAGTTTAAGTGGCGGTTACAGCAGCAGCACGTCGAAAGACCTGATCAGTCTGCCAAACCGCTTTTGGTCGGTCGGGCCGAAACTCGACTTGCCGCTGTTTGACGGCGGCATCCGTTCGGCCGAGGTTGATCGCACCGAGGCGGTGTATGACCAGACCGTGGCCAAGTACCGGCAAACCGTGCTCGACGGTTTCCGCGAAGTGGAAAACTATCTGGTGCAGCTCAAAGTCTACGAGGACGAAGCGGCGGTGCGTCAAGAGGCGCTGGACGCCGCGCGTGATTCCCTGCGCTTGACGGAGAACCAGTACAAGGCCGGCCTGATTGCCTATATCGATGTGGTGGTGGTGCAAGCCACGGCGTTGAGCAACGAGCGGACCGTGCTGAACATTCTGCAGAGCCGATTGATTGCCAGCGTGCAATTGATTGCAGCGCTGGGCGGTGGTTGGGATGGCGATCTGGAAGTAAGCGACAACAAAAAGTGAGTGCCGGAAACCTGTGGTGCGACGTTTCGCTAAATCCCCTCGCCACAAGTGTTCAATAATTGCTATGACACGCGGGCCAGAGCCTTGTAGGACGATCGAACAAGCGCTTCATCGGCTTGATGGCAATTTGCTCACTTTGTCAGTGCGTTCTTTTGTGCAATCAGTACAATCGGCGCATTTGCCCGGCCGAGAAAGGACGCAGTACGGATTGGGTGTCCACGAGAGTCTCCATGCTTATCGGTAGTTATTCCTTCACCCTGGTGTTCATTTCGCTGTGTGTGGCGATCCTCGCCTCCTACACCGCGCTCGATCTGACCGGGCGCATTGCCACCGCCAAGGGACGTGCCGTGCATTTCTGGACGGCAGGCGGTGCGTTGGCCATGGGGGTCGGCGTCTGGTCGATGCACTTCATCGGCATGCTAGCTTTCAAACTGCCGATCGATCTGGGCTATGACATCGTCATTACCGCGCTGTCGCTGCTGATTGCCGTGTTGTCCTGCGGTTTTGCCTTGTGGCTGGTCAGCCAACCGAAACTGCCGATTTTGCAATTGGCGTTTGGCGCATTGATCATGGGCGCCGGTATCAGCGCCATGCATTACACCGGCATGGCGGCGATGCGCATGACGCCGGGGATCGACTACGACCCAACGCTGTTCGGCGCTTCACTGCTGATTGCTGTCGGTGCTTCAGCCGCCGCACTGTGGATCGCGTTTCGCCTGCGCCAGCATTCGCCCTATGTGCGCCTGATCCGTGGCGGCGCTGCGGTGATCATGGGTATCGCCATTGTCGGCATGCATTACACCGGCATGGCCGCTGCACAGTTTCCTGATGGCAGCTTCTGCGGCGCGACGCTCAATGGCTTGAAGGGCAACGGCCTCGACAGTCTGGTGTTGATCACCACGTTGGCGGTGCTTTCCATTGCCTTGCTCACCTCGATTCTTGACGCCCGTCTCGAAGCACGCACCGCCGATCTGGCGCACTCGCTGACCGTGGCCAACCGCGAACTGACGCAGTTGGCCCTGCACGACACGCTGACCGGCCTGCCGAACCGCATGCTGCTCGACGACCGGATCAATCAGGCGATGAAAAAGGTCCACGAACAGGGCGGCTGTTTCGCCTTGATGTTCATCGATCTGGACGGCTTCAAACCCGTCAATGATGCATTCGGTCACCACATGGGAGACCAGTTGTTGCGCGAGGTGGGATTGCGTCTGCGGGATGACTTGCGCAGTCTCGACACGCTGGCACGGATCGGCGGCGACGAATTCGCTTTGCTCGTTCGCTTGGCCGAACCCAATGACGCGTTGAGCCTGGCCGCACGCCAGGTCGGTCTTATCGCCCGGTCGTTCCGCGTGGCTGAGCATGACTTGCAGATTTCCGCCAGCGTCGGCATCGCCCTGTATCCAGGCAATGGCCTGACCGCTCAGGAACTGCTGATGAACGCCGACGCGGCGATGTACCACGCCAAAGGCGGTGGCAAGAACGGTTACAGCTTCTTCGATGCGTCGATGAACAGCAACGCGCGCAAGCAGTTGCAGTTATTGCAGGATCTGCGTGCGGCGCTGGAACACAGCCAGTTCAGTTTGCATTACCAACCCAAATTCGACGCCGCCAATGGCCGTGCGATCGGTGCCGAAGCGCTGCTGCGCTGGCAGCATCCGGTGCATGGCATGCTGATGCCGGACAAGTTCATCGATCTTGCGGAGAAGAGCGGTCTGATCATCCCGATTGGTGAGTGGGTGCTTAACGAGGCCTGCCGGCAGATGCGCGAGTGGTATGTGCTCGGCTACACCGATTGGCGTATCGCGGTGAATCTGTCGGCGTTGCAGTTTTGCCATACCGGGCTGGTGCAAAGCGTGGCCAAGGCGTTGGCCGTTCACCATTTGCCGGCCAACAGTCTGACGCTTGAGATCACCGAAACCACGGCGATGAGCGATGCCGATGCGAGCATGACGGTGTTGCAGGAGTTGTCTGACATGGGCGTCGATCTATCGATCGATGACTTCGGTACAGGCTATTCGAGCCTGATGTATCTCAAGCGTCTGCCGGCCAACGAGCTGAAGATCGATCGAGGGTTTGTGCGTGATCTGGAGCATGACAGTGATGACGCAGCGATTGTTTCGGCGATTGTGGCGTTGGGTCAGGCGTTGGGATTGCGGATTGTGGCCGAAGGTGTCGAGACAGGTGTGCAGCAGGACTTTCTGACGAAGTTGGGCTGTGATTCGTTGCAGGGTTACCTGCTCGGGCATCCGATGCCGGCCGAGCAGTTCATGCAGGACATCGCGCGGGGAGAGAAACTGGCGACAGTCTGACTTCACGCGGAGCCGAGGCTGGGACAAATCCTGTGGCGAGCGAGCTTGTCGAATCGTCGCACCGTCCCGCTGGGTTGCGCAGCAGCCGCCACATCCTGGTGAGTGCTACGCACCCAAGCGAAGCAGGCTCCCCCGCGACAAGAGCTGCTGCAAATCTCAAAATGGTTTTGTCGCAGGTTCAGCCTTTGATACAACCCATGCAAAAGCCGTCAATGGCGGTTATTCTCCCTCCCGACTGTTACGTGTGCATTGGGGGGAAAGGCCAGCATGGATAAAGTCATTGTGATCACCGGTGGCGGGCGCGGAATTGGCGCCGCTACGGCGTTATTGGCTGCCGAGCAGGGCTATCGGATCTGCATCAATTACCAGTCTGACGAACAGGCCGCACAAAGCGTGCTGGAGCAAGTCCGCGCGCTGGGCGCACAAGCCATCACCGTGCGTGCTGACGTCAGCATCGAAGACGAAGTGGTCGCGATGTTCCATCGGGTCGACACCGAGCTGGGCCGGGTCACCGCGCTGGTGAACAACGCCGGCACCGTCGGCCACAAGTCGCGGGTCGACGAGATGTCTGAATTCCGCATCCTCAAGATCATGAAAACCAATGTCCTGGCGCCGATCCTCTGCGCCAAGCACGCGATCCTGCGCATGTCGCCCAAACACGGCGGGCAGGGCGGCAGTATCGTCAACGTGTCATCGGTGGCTTCGCGCTTGGGGTCGCCGAATGAGTACGTTGATTACGCGGCATCCAAAGGTGCGCTCGACAGCTTCACCATCGGTTTGTCCAAGGAAGTGGCGGGCGAGGGGATTCGGGTCAATGCGGTACGTCCGGGATTCATCTATACCGATTTCCATGCGCTGAGCGGCGATCCGGATCGGGTCAGCAAGCTCGAGTCGGCGATTCCGATGGCCCGTGGGGGGCGGCCGGACGAGGTGGCGGAGGCGATTGTCTGGTTGCTGTCGGACAAGGCTTCTTATGCCACCGGGACGTTTGTCGATCTGGGTGGCGGGCGCTAAGTCCAGAGAATTCCGCTATCCGATCGGGCCCCTTCGCGAGCAGGCTCGCTTCCACCCTGGATATGTGCACGACACAAAACCAATGTGGGAGCGAGCCTGCTCGCGAAGGCAATAGCCCATACAGCTCAGAACTATCAGAACGACCGCACAATCCGCCCCAACGTTTCCATGGCCTTCTCCGAATCCTCGGTCCACGGGCTGCCATAGTTGAGGCGAATACAATTCCTGAAGCGCTGCGTCGGCGAGAAGATCGGCCCCGGTGCGATGCTGATGCCTTGTGCCAGCGCCATCTGAAACAACTTCAACGAATCCATCTGCGGTGGCAGTTCCAGCCAAAGAAAATAGCCGCCCGCCGGCTGACTGACGCGCGTTTGCGCCGGGAAGTAACGAGCGATGGCAGCCAGCATCGCGCTCTGCTGTTCCTCCAGCGCGTAGCGTAGTTTGCGCAAATGCCGGTCGTACCCACCGTGTTGCAGGTAGTCGGCAATCGCCGCTTGTGCGGGCATCGACGCACACAACGACGTCATCAGCTTCAGCCGTTCGATCTTCTGCGCGTAGCGCCCGGCGGCAACCCAGCCGATGCGGTAACCGGGAGCCAGACTCTTGGCGAACGAGCCGCAGTGCATCACCAGACCTTCAGTGTCGAACGCCTTGGCCGGTTTCGGTGCCTGTTGGCCATAGTAGAGTTCGGCGTAGACATCGTCCTCGATCAGCGGCACCTGATGGCGGCGCAGCAGCTCGACCAACTCCTGTTTCTTCGCCTCGGGCATGGTCGCGCCCATCGGGTTCTGGAAACTGGTCATGCACCAGCAGGCCTTGATCGGGTGACGCTCCAGTGTCTGCGCGAGCACGCCGAGATCGATGCCGTCGCGCGGGTGTACGGGGATTTCCACCGCTTTGAGCTTGAGACGTTCCAGCACTTGCAGGCTGGCGTAGAACGCCGGGGCTTCGATGGCCACCAGGTCGCCGGGTTCGGTGACGGCTTGCAGGCACAGGTTCAGCGCTTCCAGTGCGCCGTTGGTGATCAGCAATTCTTCCATCGGCAGCATCAGCCCGCCGACCATGTAGCGCAGGGCAATTTGCCGGCGCAGTTGCGGGTTGCCCGGCGACATGTCGGTGACGACCATGCGCGGATCCATCTCCCGCGCGGCGCTGGCCAGCGAACGCGACAGGCGTTGTAACGGGAACAGGGTCGGGCTGGGGAATGCCGAGCCGAACGGCACGGTGCTCGGGTCCTTGATCGAATCCAGTACGGAGAACACCAGTTCGCTGACGTCGACTTCGGTAGAGTCGTTGACGTGACTGCTGATCACCGGCTCTGAAAACGGACTCGGTGCGTGGGTGTTGACGAAGTAGCCGGACCGCGGTCGGGCGCGAATCAGGCCGCGGCGTTCGAGCAGGTAATAGGCCTGGAACACCGTGGACGGGCTGACGCCGTAGGTCTGGCTGGCGTAGCGCACCGAAGGCACGCGCTGGCCGGGGCCGAGGACGCCGGAGCGGATCAGTTCAGCGATGTCATCGGCGAATTTTTCGTAGCGTTTCATCGGGGCCCTTGGTGTGTGTTGGTTGTGCGGGGTGTCAAAGAACGGCCCCTCACCCTGGCCCTCTCCCGGAGGGAGAGGGGACTGATTGAGGGATGCTGCGAAATGCACCGACCTGAAATTGCTTTGCTGAATCCATAATCGACTCGGTCTGTCAGTTCGATGTATAGCGCCAGACACCTCGGTCGGCCCCTCTCCCTCGGGGAGATGGCTGGGGTGAGGGGGAGGATTCTAGCGGTTCAGCGATTCATCGGTGCCACAAACCTGCTTTTTGCCACGCTATAAACCTCGGGTTCGTCGCTGTCGGCAATCTTGAAACTCAAGGTTTGCGAGCTGCTGCTCGGGCGTTCCGTGGTCATCGCCACCGACACCGGCACATCAACAATTTCACCCGGCGCCAGGCTCAGTTCGGTTTTACCTTGCAGCTGGAAGCCCTCACCATCGACCAGGCTCAGGTTGTAGTCCTGGCGCTGCTGGGTCTTGTTGATGACTTTGAGGCTGTAGATGTTTTCGATCTGGCCCTGGCCGTTCTCGCGGAACAGCCCGCGATCCTTGGTCACGTCCAGCGAGACCATTGGCCGCTCGACCAGCGCCAAAGCCAATGCGCCGATCATCGCCAGCAACACCACGGTGTAACCGATCAATCGCGGGCGTAGCAGATGCGTCTTGCCACCCTGCAGTTCGCGCTCGGAACTGTAGCGAATCAAACCGCGCGGGTAGTTCATTTTGTCCATGATCGAATCGCAGGCGTCGATGCAGGCGGCGCAACCGATGCATTCCATCTGCAAGCCGTCGCGGATGTCGATGCCGGTCGGGCAGACCTGCACGCACAACTGGCAATCGATGCAGTCGCCGAGCCCGGTCTCGACCGGTTTCACGTCGCGTTTACGCGGGCCACGGTTTTCGCCGCGCGCCACGTCGTAGGCAATCGCCAGGGTGTCCTTGTCGAACATCACGCTCTGGAATCGCGCATACGGGCACATGTGCATGCACACCGCTTCGCGCAGCCAGCCGGCGTTGATGTAAGTGGCGGCGGTGAAAAACAACACCCAGAACAAACTGACGCCGCCGATTTGCAGGGTCAGCAGTTCCTCGGCCAACGGTCGGATCGGGGTGAAGTAGCCGACAAAGGTCAGGCCGGTCATCACGCTGATCGCCAGCCACAGTGTGTGCTTGGCGGCGCGGCGGGCTAGCTTGTTCAATCCCCACGGTGCGGCTTGCAGTTTGATGCGCTGATTGCGCTCGCCTTCGGTGATTTTCTCGCACCACATGAAGATCCATGTCCACGAGCTCTGCGGGCAGGTGTAACCGCACCAGACCCGTCCGGCGAATACGGTGATGGCGAACAGACCGAACGCGGCAATGATCAGCAGCGCCGAGAGCAGGATGAAATCCTGTGGCCAGAAGGTCGCGCCAAAGATGTGGAACTTGCTTTCGGAAAGGTCCCAGAGCACCGCCTGACGTCCGCCCCAGTTCAGCCACACGGTGCCGAAAAACAGCAGAAACAGAAAACCCGCGCCACTCATGCGCAAGGTGCGGAACAGGCCGGTGAAACTGCGGGTGTGGATCTGGCTGTCGCTGGATTTGGCCGTCGGCTTCATTGGGCGTGCGGGCACCTTCTTTATATGAGGCGCTATCGTTGGCGATGCTTCTACGGTTCGGACGGGGATTTGTTCGCTCATGGTTATTCGCTCATCAGCCTCCATCAGGCCGATGAACTATGAGCGCCGATCTGTTTGCATAACAGACTCAGCTATTTCAATAAAAAGCGTATCAGATGCGTTTTTGCGCAAGCCCTGCGACAACTTGAAGCAGCCCGGGTGGCGGGGCGCAAACGCCTATCGCAGGCGTTTGCGGCGGGCATTGACCGAGGTCAGTCAAATAACCGAATCACTCTCGTCGGCCTTCAAATGCTTGCGGCCGTCCTTCGCGCCGGCAACGGTCAAGGCGTCGGCTTCTGCTTCGGTGATGTAGACGCGCCGCGCTTCGATTTCCACGAAGGACATGGCTTTGTCGCTATCGGTTTTGACTTCGAGGGTGTCGCAGATACGTATTTCTTCGCCATTTTCGACGGTGAAAAAACAGACTTCTTGCTCGGGATTGGATTTATCAACTCGCAGAGACATGGTGGCAGTCCTTTTTTACAGGGGGTGTCTAAAGGGTTAGGGGGCAGCGTTTGCCGATGGTTCTGCGCAACTGATTAATGGTCGGCGCTGTCCATCGTTTATCGAGCCAATAACAAGGACAACCCGATGAACGCGTGGTGGCATGAAGTGTGGGAAACGCTGCAAAAGGAATTCGCCGACATTGGCGATGCGTCGCAACTGACGCGGATCACCGTGCGCCTGCTGATGGCGGCGGTACTCGGCGGGATTCTCGGGTTCGAGCGCGAACACAAGGGCAAGGCTGCCGGGGTGCGCACGCACATGCTGGTGGCGCTGGGCGCGGCGCTGTTTGTGCTGGTGCCGCAAACTTCGGGTGCGGAGTCCGACGCGATGAGCCGAGTGTTGCAGGGTGTGATTGCGGGGATCGGCTTTCTTGGTGCCGGCACCATTCTGAAGAACCGCGAGGGCGATGAAGGCCACGTCAAAGGCCTGACCACGGCTGCCGGTCTGTGGATGACGGCCGCCATCGGCGTCGCGGCGGGTTTGGGCAAGGAGGCGACCGCGCTGTTCAGTACCTTTCTGGCACTGGCGATCTTCAGCGTGATGCCGCGCATCGTCAGGCTGTTCGAGAAGGACGAACAGAAAAAACCGCATCTGTAACCGGACAACGTGTAGGAGCTGCCGAAGGCTGCGATCTGTTGATGTTGATCTTAAAAACAAAATCAAAAGATCGCAGCCTTCGGCAGCTCCTACCGGGGGGAACAACCACCGGCGGCATGGTCGTTACGGGGTTGTTCAGACGATCACGGGCGGCATGGTCGTCGGCGGCTCTTCTTTCGGCGGTGGGGTCGTGCCTGGCGGTTCCTGCTCAGGGACTGGTTGCGGTTCGGTCTCGGGAATCGTCGGGTTGTCGATGTTCGGATCGGGCGTTTCGGCCGGAAATGGGTTGTTCATCTGTAGACCTCCGTGTGGCACATGGCGTGAGAAGTGCTTAAGTGGATTGACCGCCTCGCGCTGAATTCGATCCGCTGGTGCGGCGCAGTAATTTCATCTGAACTTTTCCCGGCGCGGGTTGCTCGGAACCTAAGCGAGTTCATGACGGGGCCAGTGTCTTGTTGTGAACACTGATCCGGCACAAGAGCGTCCTTGGGGCGTTAAGGAGAGATGCTCAATGACTGCTGAAAAATCGTCTGAACTGAGCTACAACCCGCACATGCCACTGTCGCAGGCGTTGCTGCTGCCACGCATTGCTATTGAAAACACCATGCCGACTCTCGATGGCGGGCAGTTTGCCGTGAAATCGATTGCCGGCCGTGAAGTGGTGGTCACCTGCAAGGTTTTCGCCGACGGCCACGACAAACTGGCGGTACGCATTCGCTGGCGCGAGGAAGGCGAGGAGGTCTGGCAAAGCGAGGTCATGGCCGACCAGGGCAATAACGGCTGGCAAGGCCAGTTCCGCCCCGAGCATCAGGGGCGCTTCCTCTATTGCATCGAGGCGTGGATCGACCACTTCGCCAGTTTTCAGTACGAACTGGAGAAGAAGCACAGCGCTGCAGTGCCGATTTCGCTGGAGCTACAAGAAGGCCGAACGATGGTGCAACAGGCCGCCGAACGCAGCGAAGGCCAGCTCAGCGAACAACTCGCGGCCCTGCATCACGAACTGTCCGGCCTGCTCGAAACCGAGCAGGTTGCGTTGTTCCTGCACTCGCACAGTGCGCAACTGATGGCTGAGGCTGATCATCGCGCCTACCTGAGTGTCAGCGCCGAATTCCCCATGGATGTCGAGCGTGAACTGGCCGAGTTCGCCAGTTGGTATGAGCTGTTTCCGCGCTCGATCACCGACGATCCAAGCCGTCATGGCACTTTTAACGACGTGCATTCTCGATTGCCGATGATCCAGGACATGGGTTTCGACGTGCTGTACTTCACGCCGATCCATCCGATTGGTCGTGCGCACCGCAAGGGCCGCAACAATTCCCTCACCGCGGGCCCGGATGATCCCGGCAGCCCTTATGCGATCGGCAGCGAGGAGGGCGGCCACGAGGCGATCCACTCGCAACTCGGCACCCGCGAAGACTTCCGCCGACTGGTGGCGGCCGCCGCTGACCATGGCTTGGAGATCGCCCTCGACTTTGCCATTCAGTGTTCCCAGGATCACCCGTGGCTCAAACAGCATCCGGGCTGGTTCAACTGGCGGCCGGACGGCACGATCAAATACGCGGAAAACCCGCCGAAGAAATACCAGGACATCGTCAACGTCGACTTCTATGCGCCGGACGCAATTCCGAGCCTCTGGGTCGAGCTGCGTGACATCGTCATCGGCTGGGTCGAGGAGGGCGTGAAGATCTTTCGCGTCGACAATCCGCACACCAAACCGCTGCCGTTCTGGCAATGGCTGATTGCTGATGTGCGGGCGCTGTACCCGGAAGTGATCTTCCTTGCCGAGGCATTCACCACGCCGGCAATGATGGCGCGGCTGGGCAAGGTCGGTTACACGCAGAGTTACACCTATTTCACCTGGCGCAACACCAAGGCGGAACTCGCCGCTTACTTCACCGAACTCAACGAATCACCCTGGCGCGAATGCTACCGGCCGAACTTTTTCGTCAATACGCCGGACATCAACCCGGCGTTTCTGCATGAATCCGGGCGTGCCGGTTTTCTGATTCGCGCGGCGCTGGCAACCATGGGCTCGGGCCTGTGGGGCATGTATTCGGGTTATGAACTGTGCGAGGCAGCGCCGGTGCCGGGCAAGGAGGAATACCTTGATTCGGAGAAATACCAGATCCGCGTCCGCGACTTTACGGCACCCGGCAACATCATCGCCGAGATCGCCCAGCTCAACCGCATCCGCCGGCAGAACCCGGCGCTGCACACCCATCTGGGCTTGAAGGTCTACAACGCCTGGAACGACAACATTCTGTACTTCGGCAAGCGCAGCGCCGATGGCAGCAATTTCATCCTGGTGGCGGTCAACCTTGATCCGCACAACGTGCAGGAGGCGAATTTTGAGCTGCCGTTGTGGGAAATGGGCCTGCCGGACGATGCAACGACCCATGGCGAAGACTTGATGAGCGGGCATCGCTGGGACTGGCACGGCAAATATCAGTTCATGCGCCTGGACCCGGCTTACCAGCCGTTCGGCATCTGGCGGATTACTACAGATTGAACTAATGCACGGAACATTGTGGTGAGGGGATTTATCCCCGTTGGGCTGCGAAGCGGCCCCGCTTTTATTCAGATGCACCGTGTTTTCCGGATTTACGACTGCTGCGCAGCCGAACGGGGATAAATCCCCTCACCACAAGGTGTCCTCATTTCAGCGGCATTTTTGTGGTGTCAGAGAATTCAACAGGAGTTTCACATGGCGAAGAAACCCAAGGCAGCCACCTTTATCAAAGACCCGCTCTGGTACAAGGATGCGGTGATTTATCAAGTTCACGTCAAATCGTTTTTCGACTCCAACAACGACGGTATCGGCGACTTTCCCGGCTTGATCGCCAAGCTCGACTACATCGCCGAACTCGGCGTCAATACCATCTGGCTGCTGCCGTTCTACCCGTCGCCGCGTCGCGACGACGGTTACGACATCGCCGAATACCGTGGTGTACACAGCGATTACGGGACCATGGCCGACGCCAAGCGCTTTATCGCCGAGGCGCACAAGCGCGGCTTGCGGGTGATCACCGAGCTGGTCATCAACCACACCTCCGACCAGCACCCGTGGTTCCAGCGTGCCCGCAAAGCCAAACCCGGTTCGGCAGCGCGGGACTTTTATGTGTGGTCGGATGACGACCAGAAATACGACGGCACGCGGATCATTTTTCTCGACACCGAAAAGTCCAACTGGACCTGGGATCCGGTCGCCGGCCAATATTTCTGGCACCGCTTCTATTCGCACCAGCCCGACCTGAATTTCGACAACCCGCAAGTCATGAAAGCGGTGCTGTCGGTGATGCGCTACTGGCTGGACATGGGCATTGACGGCCTTCGCCTCGACGCTATCCCTTATCTGATCGAGCGTGACGGCACCAACAACGAAAACCTGCCGGAGACCCACGACGTCCTCAAGCAGATTCGTGCCGAGATCGACGCCAATTATCCTGACCGCATGCTGTTGGCCGAGGCCAACCAATGGCCGGAAGACACCCAGCTGTATTTCGGTGACACCGACGCCCACGGCCTCAATGGCGACGAATGCCATATGGCGTTCCACTTCCCGCTGATGCCGCGCATGTACATGGCCCTGGCCCAGGAAGATCGCTTCCCGATCACCGACATTTTGCGCCAGACCCCGGAAATACCTGCCAACTGCCAGTGGGCAATCTTCCTGCGCAATCACGATGAGCTGACGCTGGAGATGGTCACCGACAAGGAGCGCGATTACCTGTGGAACTACTACGCCGCTGATCGCCGGGCGCGGATCAACCTCGGTATTCGTCGGCGTCTGGCGCCGTTGATGGAGCGTGATCGTCGTCGCGTCGAATTGCTCAACAGCCTGCTGCTGTCGATGCCGGGCACGCCGACTCTGTATTACGGCGATGAAATTGGTATGGGCGACAATATCTACCTCGGCGACCGCGACGGTGTGCGGACGCCGATGCAGTGGTCGATCGACCGCAACGGTGGTTTCTCCCGCGCTGATCCGGCCAGTCTGGTGCTGCCGCCGATCATGGACCCGCAATACGGTTATCTGTCGGTCAACGTCGAAACCCAGGCCGGTGACCCGCATTCGTTGCTCAACTGGACGCGGCGTATGCTCGCCGTGCGCAAGCAATCCAAGGCATTCGGCCGGGGCACGCTGAAGATGCTCTCGCCGAGCAATCGACGCATTTTGGCCTACACCCGCGAATTCACCGATGCCGATGGCAAGCACGAAATCATTCTGTGCGTGGCCAACGTGTCGCGTAGTGCGCAAGCGGCGGAGCTGGATTTGTCGGCGTACGTCGGCATGGTGCCGGTGGAGATGCTCGGCGGTAACGCGTTCCCGCCGATTGGCCAGTTGAATTTTCTCCTGACGCTGGCGCCGTACGGTTTCTACTGGTTCGCCCTGGCTACCGAAAACCAGATGCCAAGCTGGCACGTCGAACCGGCGCAGAGCCTGCCGGACTTCACCACGCTGGTGCTGAAAAAACGCATGGAAGAACTGCTCGAAGCGCCGTCCCGCGCGACGCTGGAGCAGGGCATTCTGCCGAGCTGGCTGCAAAACCGGCGCTGGTTCGCTGGCAAGGACGCGGCCGTCGACAAGGTGCATATGGCCTACGGCGTGCGCTTCGGCGATGCCCAGCACCCGGTGCTGCTCAGCGAAATCGAAGTCACCAGCGGCGGCCAGACCAGCCGTTATCAATTGCCGTTCGGCTTTATCTCGGAAGATCAGGTTGGCGCGGCGCTGCCGCAACAATTGGCACTGGCCCGCGTGCGTCGAGTGCGTCAGGTCGGTTTGATCACTGACGCCTTCAGTCTCGAAGCGTTTATCCGCGCCGTACTGCAAGGCATGCAGAACAACACCGTGCTGGAATCTGCCGACGGCGAAATTCGCTTCGAGCCGACGCCGCTGCTGGACACACTCAACCTCGGCGGTGAGTCCGAAGTGCGTTATCTGTCGGCCGAGCAGTCCAACAGTTCGGTGGTGATCGGCAACAGCCTGGTGCTCAAGCTGATCCGTAAAGTCGCCTCCGGCGTCCACCCGGAACTGGAGATGAGCGCTTACCTGACCGCTGCCGGATTTGCCAATATCTCACCGCTGCTCGGTTCGGTGATTCGCCGCGATGCGCAGGGCGAAGACAACCTGCTGATGATCGCTCAGGGTTATCTGAGCAATCAGGGCGATGCTTGGGAATGGACGCAGAACAACCTCGAACGGGCGTTGCGCGACGAACTGGCCGATGCCATGTCCGAGCAGGAACAGCACTACAACGCGCTAAGCGAATTGAAGGACTTCGCTGGCATGCTCGGGCAGCGACTGGGTGAGATGCATCAAGTGCTCGCAGCCCCGACCGACAATGCCGACTTCGCTCCGCAAGCCAGTACGGCGAAGGATATGCAGGCCACCGGCAAGGATGTCGCCGCACAGGTCGAGCATGCGTTGAAGTTGCTCAAGCAGCATCAGGGCGAGCTCAATGCTGCAGATCAGAAGCTGGTCAAACGCTTGGTCGATGAGAAAAAAACCATCCTCGCCCACGTGCAGGATCTGGCGAAGAAGGCCGTCGGCGGTCTGCGTATCCGCGTCCACGGCGACTTGCATCTGGGCCAAGTGTTGGTGATCAAGGGCGACGCCTACCTGATCGATTTCGAGGGTGAACCGGCGCGGCCATTGAGCGAGCGTCGCGGCAAACACAGTCCGTACAAGGACGTCAGTGGCGTGCTGCGTTCCTTCGATTACGCAGCGGCGATGACCATCAACGTACACAACGTTGATCACAGCGCTGAATCCGAAGGCGCACGTCAACGTGTCGCCGAACGTTATCTGCGCGAGGCGCGTGAGGCATTTGTTCAGGCATATCGCCGAGCGGCAGCTAGTCTTGATCATGCCTGGCAAGATCCTGATGGCGCCGACGCCGCGCTTGCGTTGTTCGGCCTGGAGAAGGCGGCCTATGAAGTGGCCTATGAAGCCGAAAATCGCCCCACGTGGCTGCCCGTGCCGTTGCACGGTTTGTACGGGTTATTGACAGGGCTTAAACCCTTTTCCGATCTTGGTGGAGAGTAGTCATGAGTTTCTCGAACAAGGAACAGGGTCAGGTCAAAGAGGCACTGCTGCCGTCGGCGAAAGACATCGACGCGCTGGTACGTGCCGAACATCCCGATCCATTTTCCATTCTCGGTCCGCACGGTGATGGCGCCGGCGGGCAGTTTATCCGCGCCTATTTACCGGGTGCGCTGAGTGTTGTAGTGCTGGACAAGGACAGCAGTGAAGAGCGCGGTGCGCTGGAACAGAGCGAAACGCCGGGGCTGTTTGTCGGGCACTTCGACCACGCACGGCCGTACCGCTTGCGTACCCGCTGGGCCGGTGGCGAGCAGGAAGCGGAGGATCCTTACAGCTTCGGCCAGTTGCTCGGTGAAATGGATTTGTATCTGTTCGCCGAAGGTAATCACCGTGATCTCAGTTCGTGCCTCGGCGCGCAACTGATGACCGTCGAGGGTGTTGATGGCGTGCGCTTTGCCGTGTGGGCACCGAATGCTCGGCGGGTGTCGGTGGTCGGTGATTTCAACGTCTGGGACGGGCGTCGGCATCCGATGCGTTTGCGGCATCCGTCCGGGGTCTGGGAGTTGTTCATCCCGCGCCTGCAAGCGGGTGAGTTGTACAAATACGAAATTCTCGGTGCCCACGGGATTCTGCCGCTCAAGGCCGACCCGATGGCGCTGGCCACCAGCCTGCCGCCGGACACCGCGTCTAAAGTCGCCGCGCCGCTGCAAGTCGACTGGCAGGATCACGACTGGATGAACAGCCGCCGGGATCGGCAGAAACATTCGGCGCCGTTGTCGATCTACGAGTTGCACGCCGGCTCGTGGCAATGCGAATTGGATGATCTGGGCGAAGTCGCCCGTCAGTACACGTGGCCCGAGTTGGCTGATCGCTTGATTCCATACGTGAAGGAACTCGGGTTCACCCACATCGAATTGATGCCGATCATGGAGCATCCGTTCGGTGGTTCCTGGGGTTATCAGTTGCTTTCGCAGTTTGCCCCGAGTGCCCGTTATGGCACCCCCGAGCAGTTCGGTGACTTCGTCAACGCCTGCCACAAAGCCGACATTGGGGTGATTCTCGACTGGGTACCCGCGCATTTCCCCACTGACACCCATGGCCTGGCGCAATTCGACGGCACCGCGCTGTATGAGTACGGCAATCCGCTGGAAGGTTTCCATCAGGATTGGGACACGCTGATCTACAACCTCGGCCGCACCGAAGTACATGGCTACATGCTTGCTTCGGCGCTGCACTGGTTGAAGCATTTCCATATCGATGGTCTGCGGGTTGATGCGGTCGCCTCGATGCTCTATCGCGACTACTCGCGCAAGGCCGGTGAATGGGTGCCGAATCGCCATGGTGGCCGGGAAAACCTTGAAGCCATCGATTTCCTTCGGCACTTGAATGACGTGGTCGAGCTGGAAGCGCCGGGCGCGTTGGTGATCGCCGAGGAATCCACGGCGTGGCCAGGCGTCAGCCAGAGCACCCAGCAGGGCGGCCTCGGTTTTGCCTACAAGTGGAACATGGGCTGGATGCACGATTCGCTGCATTACATCCAGCAGGATCCGGTGTATCGCGCGCATCACCACAACGAGTTGAGTTTTGGCCTGGTCTACGCCTGGTCAGAGCGATTCATCTTGCCGATCTCCCATGACGAAGTGGTGCACGGCAAGCATTCGCTGATCGACAAAATGCCTGGAGATCGCTGGCAGAAGTTCGCCAACCTGCGTGCCTATTTGAGTTTCATGTGGACCCATCCGGGCAAGAAGCTGTTGTTCATGGGCTGCGAATTCGGGCAATGGCGCGAGTGGAATCACGATCAGCAACTCGATTGGTATCTGCTGCAGTACTCCGAGCACAAAGGCGTACAGAAACTGGTCGGCGACCTCAATCGGCTCTATCGCGAGGAGCCGGCGCTGCACGATCAGGACGACGCGCCGCAGGGTTTTCAATGGCTGATCGGCGACGATGCGATCAACAGTGTCTACGCCTGGTTGCGCTGGAGCAAGGAGGGCAAACCAGTGCTGGTGGTGGCCAACTTCACGCCGGTGCCGCGTCAAGCGTATCGGGTCGGCGTGCCGTTTGCCGGGCGCTGGACTGAACTGCTCAACAGCGATGCCGACACGTATGCCGGTTCCAACTACGGCAATGGCGGCGGGGCGTTTACCGAGGAAGTGCCGAGCCATGGTCAGTCATTGTCGCTGGAACTGAACCTGCCACCGCTGGCCGTATTGATCCTCAAGCCTGAGGGTTGATCCGAGACCGAGTTGCTGCCATCGCGAGCAGGCTCGCTCCCACGGGAATTGCATTCCAGGCTGTTCTCACTGGAGAAATGCAATCCACTGTGGGAGTGGGCTTGCCCGCGATGAGGGTATGAGATTCAACATTGTTATTGGCTGAGCCACCGTCTTCGCGAGCAGGCTCGCTCCCACAGGGAATCGCGTTCCAGGTTGTTCTCACTGGAGAAATGCAATCCACTGTGGGAGCGAGCCTGCTCGCGATGAGGGCGTGACATTCAACATTTCCATTGGCTGATCCACCGTCTTCGCGAGCAGGCTCGCTCCCACGGGGAATTGCATTCCAGGCTGTTATTACTGGAGAAATGCAATCCGCTGTGGGAGCGGGCTTGCCCGCGATGAGGGTATGACATTCAACATTTCCAATTGGCTGATCCACCGTCTTCGCGAGCAGGCTCGCTCCCACAGTGAATTGCATTCCAGGCTGTTCTCAATTGAGAAATGCAATCCACTGTGGGAGTGGGCTTGCCCGCGATGAGGGCGTGACATTCAACATTTCTGTTGGCTGATCCAACGTCTTCGCGAGCAGGCTCGCTCCCACAGGGAATTGCATTCCAGGTTGTTTTCACTGGAGAAATGCAATCCACTGTGGGAGCGAGCCTGCTCGCGATGAGGGCGTGACATTCAACATTTTCATTGGCTGATCCAACGTCTTCGCGAGCAGGCTCGCTCCCACAGGGAATCGCGTTCCAGGTTGTTCTCACTGGAGAAATGCAATCCACTGTGGGAGCGAGCCTGCTCGCGATGAGGGCATGACATTCAACATTTCTATGGGCTGATCCACCGTCTTCGCGAGCAGGCTCGCTCCCACAGGGAATCGCGTTCCAGGCTGTTATTACTGGAGAAATGCAATCTAATGTGGGAGCGAGCCTGCTCGCGAAGGCGTCAGCCCGGACACTCTAAAAAATCCAGATTCACCAGCGCATCCGCACGCCGAGGCTGCCGATCAGTCCGTTGAGGTCATTGTCATCGACATCGCTGCTGTAATCGGCACTCACATAGAGGCTCACAGCCGGCGTCACCCGCGCCACCAAGCCCAATCCCAACTCGACGGTCGATGACTTGCGGCTGCTGCTGATCTTGTCGACCTGATCCAGTGTCACCGTGTTGCCCGTATACACCGTGTGCCAGAGGTTGGTGCGAACGTAGGGTTCGACCGGCAAACCGTTCAAATCGTAACTGCCTTTCAGCCGTGCGCCGACGCGGCCACTCCACGCGCTCAGATCGGTCGATGAGGCATTGCCCGACCCGGCATACGGCGTATCAAGGGTAATCCGCTGATTGATCAATTGCGCCTGCGGTTCGACTACCCAGTTCTCACTCAAGCCAATCGGATAACCACCCTCCACGGAGAAGGTCATCGCGCTGCCTTCGGTGGCTTGCCGAGCGCTTTGTTCGTTGCGGCTGAAACCGCTGACCCGGCCACCGCTGGCCGACAGATCGACGTGCCAGCCCTGGGCACCGATCAGGCTGTAATAAGCGCCGAGGTTTTGGCCCTGCAAGTTCAACGTGTCGGTGGTCGGGTCGGAGAGGGCACGGGTAGTGATCAAGCCATTGCCGTTTGCCTGAATCTGATTGAGGCCGCCGATCAACCCGATCTTCTGGGTATGGCTGGCGCTTTGCAGCGTCAGCACCGCCGGACCTTTGAAAGCGTCGCTGCCCGGTGTGGCGAACCCCGGCGACAGCACATCGGTTTGCGCCTGACGGGCACTGCGCCCATATAACTCATCCCACGCCGAAGGTGCGAGGTCTTCGGTGATCAAGCGTGTGCCCTGCAAATCCGGCCGAGGGCTGAAGCGTTGCGGGTAGGGGGTGATCACCGTCGCGGGCAAGGTCATCACCGGCACATTCTCTCGGTACCACGGATCGGTCTCATCCGCCGCAGGGCTGGCCTGGGCCTCCATGGACGAGCACAGCAAGATTGAACTCGACACTGTGCAAAAGGTGATTTTGATCTCGTGTGGGGTGAATGAAATTTTCATGGAGGTCTACCTTGCAGGCGCATTGGGCATCTCGATGTGGCGTCTCTCCTACCCCGAACGAGGGGCGACCGAATGGAGCGGGGCGAGTCGTGGCCGCTCGATTTCGCGAGTGTCCGGAGGCTCGCCCCGGACAGTGATTCCGGGGGTAGTAAGGTAGAGATAAGAAGACGTACTTGCGCGCGTCAAGAACCTGGACGATGAGCGGTAGGGGTAAATTGTGCGGTGCAAGCGTTTGTTTTTCTTTACATAACTAAGTGATTGTTTGCATGGAAAATCGCCTTTGATACCCCGGCTCAAAGGCTTTCCATTACCGACGGAAGGTTTACCAACTGATGCGGATGCCCACGTTGCCCGACACGCCGCGCAGGTCATTACTGTCAATATTGCGGCTGTAATCGGTACTGGCGTACACGCTCACGGCACGATCCAGGGTCACGACCAGACCGAGGCCGATGTCCGCCGTCGAGGATTTTTGCTCCGTGGTAATCACGTCGCTGTCGCCGAAGGTTACCGAATCAGTACCGGAAAATGTGTGCCACAGATTGGCCCGCACATACGGCTCAATCGGCAGGCCGCTGACCTGATAACGGCCTTTGAGGCGTGCGCCGAGGCGTCCGGTCCATGCGCCGTCGGAGTCGAACGATACCCGCGAGATGCCGTCATCCTGACTGTCGAGGGAGATTTTCTGGTGGATGACCTGGGCTTGCGGTTCGACCACCCAAGTGTCGTTGATCGGCAATGGATAACCGGCTTCGGCAGACAGCGTCAGGGCATGTCCACGATTGTCGAGTTTGAGCCCGCGATCAGAATGGTTGTCGCCATCGAAGCGGGTGCCCATCACCACCGTGTCGATGTACCAGCCGTACGGGTCGGTCAGCGTCCAGTACAGGCCGTAGCTGTCGCCTTCGAGTTTGATCTTGCCGGCGCTGTTGTCCTCAAAGCCCTCGTTGAAACCGTCGACGTCGCCTTGCAAACGGCTGTGGCCAACGAAGAAACCGACACGCTGAGTCTGGCCGCCAGCCGTCTGTGAGCTGTACAGATCATTGCCGACCTGAAAGCCGTTGAGCGATCCATCCAGACGCGGTGTAACGGTGCCGGCCCAGGTCTGGTCGATGTTTTTTCCGTAAACCCGGCCCCAGCCGGCACCGAATGCACCGGTTTCACTGAGCAGGCGCTGATCGCCCTGACGATCATGGAACGTGCCCAGAGCGTTGAGCGTCAGTTGCGCGGCAGCGGGTGGCAACACCGACCACGTCGGTACTTCCGGGCGGTACAACGGAATCGGTTCGGCGCCCGGCACGGCTGCCGGGAGGACAGGCAAGGCTGGGCTCGGTACGGGTTGGCCGGCGGCCACGGCAAGGGGGCTGATGGCCGCTGCTATCGGCGTAGCCACCACTGGCACCAGAATCGGTGGCAGGCTTGGATCGGGGTTGGGCACGCTGACCACTTGCGGCGCGACCACGGCGGAGCGCAAGTACCAGCTGTTTTCCGTGCCGGCGGTGACGCCACCCTTGAACAGGTAGTAATCGTAGGCCCCGGCGGACAACCGGCTGCTCAGGGTAAATGCGTTATCAGTACTGACCGTGCTGCCTTGCGCCTGCACCAACTGAATGCCGTTTACCTGCGTCAACCCACCTGATCCGCCGAGGTTAGTCACGCTGATGACCGTGGCGCCGCTCAGGCTGCCGTTATTGACCACGAGTTTGTCGCTCGGTGAGTTGTCGCCACCGAGGACGCTTTGCAGCAATAACTGGCCGTTGTTGCCGACGTAGTTGCCTTGTACGGTCAGGGTGTCGTCGGTGCGGCTGTTATCACGGGTCAGGTCGATGACCCCCGAGTTAGTCAGCGTCGCGGCTTGCCCGGCCACCGCGGCCGATACTGTGCCCTGAGTTGAAAACAGCGTACTGCTGGCATCGATGTTCAATGCACCGCTGCCCGTGCCGGCATCGCCGAGTACCAGGCTGCCTGAGCCCAGATCCAGTTGTGAAGCGTTGCTCAGGTTGACTGTTTCCCAATTGATAAAGCGTGCGGGGAGTGCCGTGCGGGTGTTATCGAAGGTCAGGGTGTCGCTGCCGACACCGCCGTCGACGCTCGGCGTGAGGGCAAGAATGCTGTCATCGAGATTGCGCAGGGTGGCGCTGTCGTTGCCGACGTCCATCAGGATCGCCGAACGAATGATCCCACCGCCGTCCCAAAGCAATCGGTCGTCACCGACACTGGCGCGGATCTCGCCGAGGATTTCGCCCCCGGTCACGGTGATGCTGTCGTTGCCGCCGCTGACACTGATATTGCCGCCGATGCGGCCACCGGAGACGATGATCGTGTCGGTGCCGAACCCCGTGACCAGATTGCCGAGAATCTGCCCCCCGGACAGGTCGAAAATATTGTTGTCGAGTTTCATGTCGACGCGGCCGATCGTGCCACCCGTCATGCGTGCGACATCGCCGTCTTCAAAGGCGCCGACGATGGTGCCGCCGGTCATGAGAAAGGTGTCACGGCTGTCGCCTTGGGCGAGGGAGCCAATCGAGCCGCCAGTCATGACGAAGTCATCGATGCCGTTGCCCTGGCTGACCGCGCCGGTAATCACCCCGGAGTTTATTTCGACGCGGTCGGTGCCGGCGCCAAAGGTCACGCTGCCATTGATTCGGCCCGTGCCATTGACCGGCAAGGTCAGGCTGTTGTTGCCGGCAAGATCAGTCAGCGAACCGCTGGTGCCGCTGTCGCAGGTAAAGTTGTCGTTGCCTGGGCCCGGAACCAGCGTGCACGCCGCCGAGGCAGGATTGCTGGTGAGCAGCAATAGCGAGGCAGGCAGAAGCAATGCGTGCGGGAGGGCCCGAAACTGGCGGATGTAGCGCGTCATGGCAATTCCCTAAGGCAAAATTCGGGGAATTCATCCTTGATAAGCATGGGATCGGCACTTCCTGTGCAACTGATGCACTACGTGAGATCCATGCTGTAACAATTTGAAAGCGCTACTCCTTGAGCTGACTTAGGTGTAGATGATTATTGCCTTGGTTCAAGCAGGTCTGACCAGCGGTCTTGTCTGAGCCGCGATTACAGATGCACTTCGACCGCCAGCGGGAGGTGATCGGAAAGGTGCGTCCACGGCTTGTTGCCCAGGATCTGCGGGTCGTGGCTGCTGGCATTGCGCAGGTAGATCCGGTCCAGCCGCAACAGTGGAAACCGCGCCGGATAGGTCTTCGCCGGACGACCATGATGGCGCTCGAACGCTTCGTGCAAATAGTCGCGACGGGCGAGGGCGGCGTTGCCCTGTAACTGCCAGTCGTTGAAGTCGCCGGCGATGATCACCGGCGCATCGTCAGGCAGGGATTCAAGCAGTTGGCAGAGCAACTGCAACTGCAATTGGCGATGGCTTTCGAGCAAACTCAAGTGCACACAAATCGCATGCACCTCGGCATGCCCCGGCACGTCCAGCACACAATGCAACAGGCCCCGGCGTTCGGGGCCGGTGATCGACACGTCGAGGTTGCGGTATTCGCGGATCGGGTATTTCGACAGCAGGGCATTGCCGTGGTGACCGTCGGGATACACCGCGTTACGCCCGTAGGCGAAATCGCTCCACATGCTGTCGGCGAGAAATTCGTACTGCGAAGTCTGTGGCCATTCGTTGTAGCGGCTCGAATGGCGTTCGTGTTCACCCACCACCTCTTGCAGAAACACCAGATCGGACGAGGTGCTGCGCACCGCTTCGCGCAGCTCCGGGAGGATGAAACGCCGATTGAGCGCGGTGAAGCCTTTGTGGGTATTGACCGTCAGCACGCGCAGGCGATGGATGACGGGTGCGTCGACGTGGTGACGCTCGGGATCGCTGGACACGTTCACTCCTCTGAATCTGTCTGCCTATTCATGCGACAGATCCGAGGGCTACGCAGTTCCTTCCCGATTCCCGTGTAGGAGCTGCCGAAGGCTGCGATCTTTTGACGTTGGTTTTTAAAAACAAGATCAAAAGATCGCAGCCTGCGGCAGCTCCTACAGGGGGATAAACGATTTAGTGGCGGTCAGACGAACACGATCTCGTAGGGTAAACGCAGGCGCTCGAGGGTCACCGGGGGCATCATCGGTGCGATGCCCAGCGCAGGCTCGCCGTTGAGCTGGCTGGCGTAGGCATGGGTGGCGTGGCTCTTGCGCGCGACGGTCCAGCTGTCAAGGCGCAGCTTGCGTGCGCGCTCCCAGGGAATCAGCGTGTGTTCGCGTTCCGGCCAGTGCCAGGCCCAGATCGCTACGTCGTGGAATGTCGCCCCTGTCATTTCAGCGGCTTTGGCGCTGGCACGGCCGACCGCTTCATGGTCGTTATTGCCGTCGCCCCGCCAGGTACTGAACACCACGTCGCCGGGGCGCAGGTAACGGCTGATGAACTCGGTCAGCTGCGCTTCCTGATCGATCAGTGCGCTGTCGGTAAACCCGCCACGCACCCATTTCAGGCTGTGCATGGGCAGACCGAGGCGGCGCAAGGCTTCGACGCTTTCCTGCGGACGGAACACGCTCAGGCGTTTCTCCGACCATTGCCGTGAACCGGGATGGCTGGCACTGCCGTCAGTGATCGATAGCAATTGCAGCGGATGGCCAAGGTTGGCGAGTAGTTGCAGCAGGCCGCCGGCTATCGCCACCTCATCGCCGGGGTGCGGGGCGATGACGACGGCTCGCGCGCCGACGGGCACCAGACTGCGGGTGTTGATGACCGGAATGTTGTCGAGTTGCCGGGCGCTGTTCCATATCTGCGCTGGCGCTCTGTTTTCGCTGAGGGATAACAGTTTCATGTGAGCGACGTCCTTGTGTGTCTGGCCCTCTGTCGCGCACAGACATGACGCCCGTGGCCGACCCGTGAAGGCTGGTGAATTGCCGTGCGACGCTCCGAACCCTGGATTGCCGCGCAGCAGAGTATTGCTCATGAACTGTCATTCGTCGCGTTACAGATTCAGCTGATCCGGTTTTTTTTCGCAAAGCTGTGTCAGTTGTCGCAGATAATCGCCAAATCCGCCCCGTGCACGGCTGTCCAGTCGGGCGCTGGTGTGGACTTGCGGACGATGGCTCCAGGCAATGTTGGCGCCGCACAGTTCCAGCTCCCGCACCAATTGCACATCCTCGTCGCAAGCCAGCGGTTTAAAGCCTCCGGCCCAGCGATAGGCATCGGCGCTGATGCCCAGATTGGCGCCGTGGATGTGGCGATGACCGTCACTGGCCTGATAGTGGCTGTGATAGCGGATCTGCGCAGCCTCATCGAACGAGTCATGCCAGTGCTCGACCGTCACGGTGCCGCACACGGCGTCGGCGCCAAGCCCCAGTTGGGCTACCAGCCAGTCGTCGGCCACGCGGCTGTCGGCGTCCGAGCAGGAGATCCAGCGCGCACCGCGCTCAAGCAGCACTCGCGCACCGCAAGCGCGGGCCTGGCCGACATTGCGCGCCTCGATTGGCAGGCTCATGACCGGGTAACGCGCGACGATTTGCGCCGAACGATCGGTGCAACTGTCGAGCACCACCAGCACTTCCACGCGTTCCCCAGCCAGCAAACCATGCTTGCTGGCACGCAACGCCGCGTTCAGGCAGGCGTCGAGCAAGTCCTCTTCGTTGTGTGCCGGAATCAGGATGCCGATCATCTCAAGCCCTCCAGCGCCGCCACGGAACGTGGCTCTCGGCTCCACACTTCAAGGATGAAATCCGCTTCCTGATGCAGCACCAGGCGTGGCAATTGCAATTGCTCATGAATCAAGTCGTGAACCTGGCGCGCATTCAGCGGGCAACCCTCAATCGGTGGACGCCAGTGACAGGCGAGCAATTGGCCGTCCGCAGTCAGGGAATTGCTGATGTGACGGATAACGGCTGTCAGATCTTTGCTATCCAGGTAGTAGCCGATTTCGCTAAATACAATCAGGTCGAATTTTTCCTCCGGCCAGTCGCTCGGCAAGCGATTTTGCCGCACTTCGGCGTGGTCAAAATGGCTCAAACGGGTTTTCGCCAGCCGCACGGCGGCAGCGGCCGTATCGCAACACAGCAAACGGTCGCAACGGCTCGCCAGTTCAGCGCTCAGTTCGCCATTGGCGCAGCCCGGTTCAAAAATTGCGCGATACCGCGGTCGGGGCAGGGCGGCGAGGGTGATCGCGCGTTTGCGTTGCTCGTACCAGCGCTCGCGGAAGGCCCAAGGGTCGTCGTTGCCGGCGAACAGGCCTTCGAAATAGCGATCTTCGACACTCATAGAAACACCACCTCGAAGGGCTGCAGCAGGCGATCCAGCACATAGGGCGCCAGCACTGGCGTCAGACCGGCGTCGGGATCACCTTCCAATTGGCTGGCGAAGGCATGCACGGCATGGCGTTTGCGCGCGATTTGCTCGAGTGACAGGAGAATCTTGCGCGCCCGTTGCCAAGGCACCAGCGCGTCTTCGGGCGTTGCCCAGTGCCACGTCCACACCGGCAACTCATGGAAGCTCGCGCCCACGCGCCGCGCAGCTTCAGCACTGGCGCGGCCGACGGCCTCGTGGTCGCAATGGCCGTCCTCACTCCAAGTGGCAAAAAGCACATCTTGGGGACGCAGATGGCGTTCGATGAACTCGCACAATTGCGCCTCTTGCGCCGCCACCTGACTGTCGGTGAAACCACCGCGCAGCCACTTCAAACGATGCATTGGCAGGCCTAGACGACGCAGGGCTTCGGCAGATTCCTGCGGGCGCACCACGCTCAGGCGCTGTACCGGCCAGCGTGCCGAGCCTGGATGACTGGCGCTGCCGTCGGTGACCGAAATCAATTGCAGGGGCCGGCCAGCGGCCGCGAGCACTTGCAACAGGCCGCCGCAGCCGAGCACTTCATCGTCCGGGTGCGGGGCGACAATCACCGCCCGCGCGCCCGGTGGCACCAGACTGAGGATGTCGATGCTGGGCAGTTCTGCCAGATGCCGCGAGGCTTGCCACTGTTGCAGCGAGGTGCCCTGGCCGACGATTGGATTGGCTCTCATAGTGACCAGACCTCGCTGGATTGGCCGGCAATCAGGCTGCCAAGGGCAGCGAGGTCGCGTTCGGCGTGGCTTTGGCGCAGGAACACCGGCAGGTCGGCGATCAGTCGCGCGAAGTGCCGATCCTTGCAATAAGGCCCGGCGCCCAGCGCACGGCCGACTTCGCGAATCACCTGTTCGGCAGTCTGTTCGACCACAGCGCGGGCGCGACGGGCCAGCAGTTGCGCGTTGTCTTCGGGGTGGGCATCGATGTGCAAGGCGCTGAAGCGCAGCACGTCGGCGGCGGCCTGCAAGGCACTGTCGACCGCACCGAGGTGAGCGAGGGCATGCGGTTCTTCACGTTGCGCGCAGTGCTGGCGCAAGGATTCGGCAATTTGCCGCGTGGCGCCATACCAGCATGCCGCAATGCCAACGCCACCCTGCCAGAAGCCCGGCCGTTGCAGATAGTCGCCTGGGCTGCCGATGGCCTGACCTTCGGCGCCGTCGAAGAGCACTTCAACGCTGCCGGTGGCCGCCATACCGACCGCCGCCCAGCCTTGCTCGGTGACGGTCACGCCGGGCTGGTCAAGCGCGACGGCGACCAGTTGCTGTTGGCCATCGGCGTCCCATGCGGTGAGTAGCGCATGGCTGAGGACGGCAGCGCCCGAACACCACGCCTTGCGCCCGTTGAGTTCGACCATGTGCCCGTTGGAGCTGACCTTGACCCGCGCTTGCGGCGGTTCTGCTGCCCACATGCCCCAAGTGCTGCCGGGCGTCGGCGTACCGCCGAGTTGCTCGATGATCGCCAGTGCGTCGGTATGCCCCTCGTAGAGTTTGCACAACCCCAGATCATGCCCGCCGACCTCGGCCAGCCGTTGCAACCGCGCGAGCGTCAGACCGCTGCCGGGTAATGGCAAGCGATCCAGCCCGGCCTCGACCAGCGCCCGCAGGCAATGGCCGAGGGCCGCGGCGTCGGGATAATCCGGCGGCCGACGGGCGAGATAATGTACCAAGTCCATTTCAGTCTTCTTCATCACGTTGTAGTTCAAACAGCAGCAGTGAACGTCCGGTCACCGAATACTGATGATCGAAATCAAAGCGCTCCTGCCCGCGAATCGATGGCTGATTGGTGTCGATCATGCATGTCCAGAATCCGCCGTCAGGCACTTCCGGCAATTTGAAATTGACGATGTCGTGATGCGCGTTGACCACCAGCAGCAGGGTCGCATCGCCACCCTTGCGACGAATCCCGGTTTCCTGCGCGCGGCCATCAAGCAGCATGCCCAGGCAACGGTTGTGCGCATCATGCCAATGCTCGGTGGTCATCTCGGTGGCGTCCGGGGCCAGCCAAGTGACGTCCTTGACGCCGATGTCCTCGTTGTATTCGCCGACCAGGAAACGTCCGCGACGCAGGATCGGGTACGCCAGGCGCAACTTGATCAGGCGCTTGACGAATTTCAGCAGTGCCTTGCCGTCCTCGCTCAAATCCCAGTTGACCCAACCGATCTCGCTGTCCTGGCAGTAGGCGTTGTTATTGCCGTCCTGGGTGCGGGCAAACTCGTCACCGGCGACGATCATCGGTGTGCCTTGCGCGAGCAACAGCGTGGCGAAGAAATTGCGCATCTGCCGGTGGCGCAGGGCATTGATCTCCGGGTCGTCGGTCGGGCCTTCGACGCCGTGGTTCCACGACAGGTTGTTGTTGCTGCCGTCCTGGTTGTTCTCGTCGTTGGCTTCGTTGTGCTTGTCGTTGTACGACACCAGATCGTTGAGGGTGAAACCGTCGTGAGCGGTGATGAAATTGACCGACGAATACGGCCGGCGACCGCGCTGATTGAACATCTCGCCGGACGCAGTCATGCGGCTGGCGAAGTCGGCGACCTGAGCATCGTCGCCTTTCCAGAACGCGCGCACCGTGTCGCGGAACTTGTCGTTCCACTCGACCCAGCCCGGCGGGAAATTACCCACCTGATAACCACCGGGGCCGCAGTCCCACGGCTCGGCGATCATTTTCACCTGGCGCAGCACCGGGTCCTGTCGGCAAGCGACGAGGAAGCTGTGGCGTTCGTCGAAACCGTCATGATAACGACCGAGAATGGTCGCCAGATCGAAGCGGAAGCCGTCGACGTGCATCTCGCTCGCCCAGTAACGCAGCGAGTCGGTGACCATTTGCAGCACGCACGGGTGACTCAGGTCGAGGGTGTTGCCGGTGCCGGAATCGTTGATGTAGAAGCGCTTGTCGTCGGGCATCAAGCGGTAGTACGAGGCGTTATCGATACCGCGCATCGACAGGGTCGGGCCTTGCTCGTTGCCCTCGGCGGTGTGGTTGTAGACCACGTCGAGGATCACTTCGAGATTGGCTTCGTGCAGGTGCGCGACCATTTCCTTGAATTCGGCGATCTTGCCGCTGGCCAGATAGCGCGGGTCGGGGGCAAAAAACGCGATGCTGTTGTAGCCCCAGTAATTGGTCATGCCTTTCTGCAACAGGTGCTGGTCATTGACGAAGGCGTGGATCGGCAGCAGCTCGACCGTCGACACACCGAGCTTGCGGATGTGTTCGAGTACGTCGTCGACCATCAATCCGGCAAACGTGCCGCGCACGTTTTCCGGCACCGAAGGGTGACGCATGCTGATGCCGCGCACGTGGGTTTCATAAATGATGGTCTTGTCCCACGGCACGCTAACGCGATGGTCATTGCCCCAGGTGTGCGCCGGGTCGATGACTTTGCACTTGGGCACGAACGGCGCGCTGTCACGCTCATCGAAACTGAGGTCGGCGTCAGGGTGGCCGATGGTGTAGCCGAACAGTGCTTCCGACCATTTCAACTCACCCACCAGCTGTTTGGCGTACGGGTCGATGAGCAGTTTGTTGTGGTTGAAGCGGTGGCCGTTGGCGGGATCGTACGGGCCGTAAACGCGGTAGCCGTAGATCAACCCCGGATGCGCATCGGGCAAATAGCCGTGGTAGATCTCGTCGGTGTATTCCGGTAATTCGATGCGTTCGAGTTCGACTTCGCCGGCGTCGTCGAAAATGCACAGCTCGACCTTGGTGGCGTTGGCGGAGAACAGCGCAAAGTTAACCCCCAGTCCATCCCAGGTCGCACCCAGCGGGAAGGGCAGGCCTTCACGGATTCTCGACGGCTCGGTGTGCGTTGCGGGCTCGGCTTTCTTTGGACGGGTCATAATTGCTCCTGCAAAAAACGGGGATAGTTCGTTGACACTGATCCCCTGTGGGAGCGGGCTTTTGTGGTGACTGGATAAATCCTCTCACCACAAAAGCCCGCTCCCACAAGGGATTTGTGTGTTTCTTGAGGGCGAGTTGGCCCTCGGTGGCGAGCAAGCCCGCCACACGGTCATTCAGTTCAATTCAATCGTCGGGTTAAGCGTCAGATCGCCGAAGGCTTGCGCGGCGCTCGTGGCTTTTTCTCGGCGGGTTTTTCGCCGGGTGGAATCACCTTGGCGGCGCTGGAAGGCTTGGCCTTGGCCGGCGCTTTCGGTTTGGCAGCAGGTGCCTTGACCTCAGCAGTCTTGCCAGCGGTTTTGCTGCCCGCCGCTTTCGGGGCTTTCTTCGGGGCCAACGCTTCGGCTTCAGCCAATTTGCGCGCCATCTCCCAGTGGCGATCCTCGTGGCCTTCGGGTTTCCCTTCGGATTCCCAGATCTGATAGGCGAATTCGCGGATGCGTTTATCGTCGGTGCTCATCGCAATGCTCCTGAACTGAACTCGTGCTTACGTTAAGTGTTGGATAAAGAGATTGACCGGGACATCCCCCAGCGCGTCGCTGATATTCAGCTCCCTGTTTTTTGTGACTGCGCCGCTCGAAAAAAGTCCCTTCAGGTTTGTATCAGAGGCGGCGAACGGTAAAACCACCCGCGTATCGCCCCAGCGCAGCGCATCCACCTGAGGTACAGCACTATTTTCCAGCAACGTCGCGCAACGGATCGGCACGATCACGATGGCCTGTTTCCCCTCGTACTCGCGGGCAAACGCGAGCACGTTGTGCGCTTGACTGCCCAGCACCTCCAGGGCCTGGTACGAGCCACGCCGAAACAGCTCGGCATGTTCAACGCGCAGGTTCAGCACCTCGGCGATCAAGGCTTGCTTGATGCGCCCGTCACGCCAGTTCGCCAGCAGCTCCGTGATCGGCAATTGCGCCGTCAGGGCCTGCTTGCGAGCGGCGTAATCCACCGGCCGGCGGTTGTCCGGATCAACCAGGCTGAAATCCCAGAACTCATTGCCCTGATACAGATCCGGCACCCCCGGCACGGTCATGCGCAGCAAGGTTTGCGCCAAACCGTTGAGCGCGCCGGCAGCGGCGATGCTGTTGACCGTCTTGCCCAGCGCCGCGCGCAGCAGTTCGCCTTCATCACCGGTGAGCAGTCTTTCGGTGAAAGCTTTGGCGGCGTCTTCGTAGGCATCGTTCGGCGCGCTCCAGCTGCTTTGCAGCTTGGCTTCGCGCAGCGCTTTCTGTTGCCATTGCCAGATGCGTTTGGCGTAGTCGGCAAACCCGGCCTGATCGCCTTCGTGTAACTCCAGCGGCCAGCTGCCAAGCAATGCCTGATACAAAATCAATTCGTCACCCGACGACGGCACTTGATCGTCACTGCGCACCGGGCGGGCGAGGGCACGCCACAATTCGATCTGCTCGGCGTACCAGTGACTGCGCTCGCTGAGTATGGCGAGGCGTGCGCGGGTGTCTTCGCCGCGTTTGTGATCGTGGGTAGCGGTGGCCAGCAGGTTGTCGGGGAACTCGGCCAGACGCTGCTGATTGACGGCATGGAAGTCGCTGACCGGCGCACTGAATTGTTCAGTGTTGTAGCCGACGTCATTGCGCGACAGCAGCACCGCCGAACGATACAGCGCGGTGTCTTCCACAGCTTTCGCCGCAGCCGGGGAGGTCAATTGCTGAAAGCGTACGCAGGCGTGCTTGAGGATTTTGCGCGAGCGCCCGCGCGGTTTGCGCCGCCACGGTGTACCACCGAGCCAGGCCGCCAGGCAGTCGAGCACTGGCCAGTCGCCTTCGCCGAGTGTCTGTCGTGCACCGTCCATGGCCTGCTGGAAAAATACTTCATCCTGCGCTGAGCGGCCCATTGCGCTGATGTAGGTGCGATACACCGGGAAATGCACGATCAACGCCTGCAACGCGCGACGAATCGCGCCGAGGGTCAGGTCGCGGGTCATCAAGTCATCGCGGGCGACTTGCAGCAGCGCCTGAGCGACGCTTTCGCAATCGCTGGCCAGCGAACCGTTGAGTATCTGCTGGCGCGCCAGTTGTGCTTCTTCGATGAATGCGGCGGGGCGTTCGGTGCGGCGTTGCCACAGCTCACCGAGCACGTACTCACCGTCCGGATCATGTTGCAGCAGCGACAGTTGGTTCATGAACTCGTAGCCGGTGGTGCCATCCACCGACCAGTCGCGACGTGGGGTTTCACCAGCGCCGAGGATCTTTTCGATGTAGATCGGCAAGTGGCGTCCCGGCGCGAGCAGATCGACTCGCCGACGCAGTTTGCGGCAGTACCCGCGCGGATCGGCGAGGCCGTCGATATGGTCGATGCGCAAACCGTCGACCAGCCCTTCAGAGATCAACTGGAAGATTTTACCGTGGGTCGCTTCGAACACGGCCGGGCGTTCGACGCGCAAACCGCCAAGCTCGTTGATATCGAAAAAACGCCGCCAGTTGATGTCGTCCGCTGCCGTGCGCCAACTGGCGAGACGATAGCTTTGCCGTTCGAGCAATTGGTGCAGCTTGTCGAAGCCTTCTTCGGTTGTGGAGTCGTAGTGAGTGAGGTTGGTTTGAATCGCTTCGAGGATGTGCGGATCACTCGCCAGTTGCCGCAGCTCTTCCTTCAGGGGAATCGCCAGCGAATGGGCATCGGTCTGGTAGCTGAGTGCGCCGAAGCGATCGGCCAAGGGTTTCAGCGCTTGGTCGGACGTGAGCAGCTCAGCGTAATCGCTCGGGCAGATCGGGAAGTGGTGGTCGTAATGCTCGACGTGGAAGCTGCCTTTTTGCGCATCGAAATGCAGCTTCAGCGTGCCTTCCTGTAACGCCACGCCGTAATCGCTGCCCAGAAACGGCAGCAGCAATTGGCCCTCCATCAACGGGTCCGGCGAGTGCCACTGAATGTCGAAGAACTCACCGTAGGGACTCAACCGTCCCCATTCCAGCAGGTCCAGCCACCATGGATTGTCACTGCCACCAACAGCCATGTGGTTGGAAACGATGTCGAGGATCAGCCCCATGTTGTGTTCGCGCAGGGTGCTGACCAAGTGCCGTAGCGCCGCTTCGCCGCCAAGTTCCGGGTTCACTTGTGTCGGGTCGACCACGTCATAACCGTGCATTGAGCCGGCTCGCGCTGCCAGCAGCGGCGAGGCATATATGTGGCTGATGCCGAGACTGGCGAAGTACGGCACCAGCGGCACCGCGTCTTCGAGGGTAAAGTCTTTATGAAATTGCAGGCGCAAAGTCGCGCGCAGGGGCTGAATAAGCGTTTGATTCATTGGTCACGCTCGGCAGCCTGGAGACGTGCGCAGGCCAGCAACTCTAGGCGTCGCGCCGCATCGACGCCGTCGAGCAGTGCTTCACTGGTGCCGGGCAATCGCCGCGACCAGTTCGGGTGGGTGTCGATGGTGCCCGGCAGATTGGCCTGTTCATTGATGCCCAGCGCATCCTCCAGCGGCAGCAATACCAGAGGCGCGCGGGTATGACCGAGGAACCGCACGCTGGCATCGACCACTTGATCGGCTTCGTGAGACTCCTCGCGAAAATTCTGCGGATCCTGACTCAAGGCGCTGCGCAGGCCTTCACGCTCGCGTTGCCGGTGGTGACGCCATTCGATTTCGCCATTGGCGTCGACAAACCCCAGCCGCGCATTCCAGTCGATGTCACGGCCGTGCCACCAGCCGTTGAGCGTCGGCAGGTCGTGGGTGCTGGTGGTCGCCAGCGCATTGTCCGGCCAGTCGAGTATCGGTCTGAAATGACTGTTGTCTTGTTCGAACAGCAGCACGCGCATGCCAAGGATCGAGCGGGCGATAAGTTTTTCGCGCAGGCCGTCCGGCACAGTGCCAAGGTCTTCGCCGAGGACGATGGCCTGGTGACGATGGGATTCAAGCGTCAGCAGGCGCAGCAGATCGTCGACCGGGTAATACAGATATGCACCGTCGGCAGGGGCTGCACCGTTGGGGATCACCCACAGGCGTTGCAGGCCCATCACATGGTCGATGCGCAAGCCGCCGGCATGGGCGAAATTGGCCCGGAGCATGTCGATGAAGGCACGGAAACCATTGCGGATCAGGCCTTCCGGGGAAAATGCGGAAATCCCCCAGCCCTGACCGGAGCGGTTGAGTATGTCTGGCGGCGCACCCACGGTCAGCGAGGCGAGCAATTCGTCCTGGAAACTCCACGCCTGACTGCCGGCGCCATCGGCACCGACGGCGAGGTCAGCAATCAGGCCGATGCCCATGCCGGCACCGCGAGCGGCCGTTTGCGCGCGCTCCAGACAACGATGAATCAACCATTGGCAAAAAGCGAAGTAACCGATGCGTTCGGCATATTCTTCGGCGAAGGCTTCAAGCGCTGCACCGCGCGGGTCATGCCAATGTTCCGGCCACTGCCGCCAATCGAGGTTTTCGCCACGGGCGGCGCGCATTTCCTGAATCGCTTCGAAGCGGCAATGGTTTTCCAACGCCTCGCCACCGGCGTGACGGAAACTGGCGAAGTCGGGATGCAACGGGTGGTCGCCGGCCACGAAACCTTCGTACAACGCGTGCAGAAGTTTCTGTTTGGCTTCGGAGGCGGCCGGCCAGTCGATCAGTTTGAGCTCTTCGAGCTGCGCAAAGTGCTCGGCCAGCCCAGTGGCATCGATGGCATCACGCAAGGCGCGCTCGCCGAGAATCGCGCCCGGTGCGGCGTACAGGGAGTTGAGGAACAAGCGACTGGAAGGCGAATAAGGGCTGTAGCGGCCAGTGTCGGCACTGAACATCGCGTGCAGCGGGCTAATCGCCAGGGCTTCGGCGCCGCGCTCGCCAGCCACGCGAGCAAGCTCTTCCAATGCCTGAGTGTCACCAAAACCGCAATCTCCGGGGCGCCGCAATGAATACAGCTGCACGCTCAGGCCCCAGGCGCGCGGGATCGGATTGTCGACAGCATCGCCAACACTGAAGCAGCGTTCCGGCGCCACGGCCAATGTGAAGTACTGATCGGCGATGTGCACTTGCTGATAACCGACAGGAATCAGGCCCGGCAGGACGGCTTCTGCATCGAGTTTGAGATTGAGGCGGGAGCCGTCTTCAAGGTGAATTTCGCAAGGGGTGTGCGGCTCGAAATAGCGCGCCAGATCGACGCCGACGCCGACATCGCTGGTCAACAGCGGCGGCAAGTGGCGGTCTTGTTGCACTTCTTGCAGTTGCAGCAGGCTGGCGTCGATTTCCTGCGCCGTGCTGGCGGGGTGGCCGAGGCCGATGAGGACATTGCGCAGCACCGCCGGGGCGACTTTTTGCGGGCGTCCGTTGGCGTCGATCCAGTCGACGGCGAGGCCGGCTCGGCTGGCCAGAATTTCCAGTTGCGCATCGCTCATAGGCGCTCTCCATCCAGAGGTTGCAAAGGGGTTGCGGCCGTGAGGCTGACAATCGCGCAATACGCGGGCAGTTCGCCCGGATCCGACAGCGCCGCAGCGGGCGGCTGCTGAAACAGCCACACGGCGTCGGTCTGTGGAGGGTTGACCACCGGCGTGTCGCTGAGGTTCAGGTCAATTCGCAGCTCGCTGCCATCGCCCAGGCGCCAGCGCGCACTGACCGCGCCATAACCGAGCATGTGTGCACCCAGCGCCTGAGTGCCGGACAGGTTGGGAATGATGTAGCGATGGCGTAATTGCAGGAGTTGTCGGTACAGCGCGAGGGTTTGCTGCTGGTGTTGAGTGCCGCTGCCGATCAGCCTGGGTTGTGAGGCGTGGAAGGTCTGTTCGGCGTTGGGGTCGGGAATCTGCTCGCGTTTGTGCGGATCGGCGAAAGCGCTGAAGGCGGCGAATTCATTGCGTCGGCCTTCGCGTACCAACTTGGCCAGCTCACCGTGGTGACTGGTGAAAAACAGGAACGGTTGTTCCGCTGCGAACTCGTCGCCCATGAACATCAGCGGAATCATCGGCGACAACAGCAACAGCACGGTGGCCGCTTGCAAAGCCCGCGGATCGGCCAGTTGATGCAGGCGCTCGCCGAAGGCGCGGTTGCCGATCTGATCGTGGTTTTGCAGAAACAACACAAACGCCGTCGACGGCAGATGCTCGCTCGGTTCGCCGCGCGGTTCGCCATGACGGGTGATGTGGCCCTGAAACACGAAGCCCTGGCTCAGGCAACGGACCAATTGCTCGGTGGGTTGCAAGGCGTAGTCGGCGTAATAAGCGTCGGTTTCGCCGGTCAGCAAGACGTGCAGGGCATTATGGCCATCGTCATTCCACTGCGCGTCGTAGTCGTATTCCAGCAGGCTCGACTGGTTCAGCTCGTTTTCCACGGTCAACCAGACGTGGCGGCTCGGGTCAACCTGCTGGCGGATGCGCTGGGCCATTTCGATGAGGAAATCCGGATCCTCGATGGCATGTACCGCATCGAGGCGCAGACCGTCGAAGCGATATTCGAGCAGCCACATCAGCGCGTTTTCGATGAAGAAATCGCGCACTTCGCGGCGGCGAAAATCGATCGCCGCGCCCCATGGCGTGTGTTTGTCCTCGCGGAAAAAGCCTTTGGCGTAGCGATTCAGGTAATTACCGTCGGGGCCGAAGTGGTTGTAGACCACGTCGAGGATCACTGCCAGACCTTGACCGTGAGCCGTATCGATCAAATGCTTGAGTTGTTCCGGCGTGCCGTAGGAGGCTTGTGGCGCATAGGGCAGGACGCCGTCGTAGCCCCAATTTCGATCCCCGGGGAATTGCGCCAGTGGCATCAGCTCAATGGCGGTGATGCCAAGGGTCACCAGGCGGGCCAGGTGTTGCTCGACTTCGGCGAAGCCGCCCAGCGCACCGACGTGCAACTCGTAGATCACCGCTTCGCTCCACGGCCGACCGTGCCAGGCGCTGTGTTGCCATTGATAGGCCAGTGGATCGACGACAATGCTCTGGCGGTCGAGGTCGCCGTCCTGCGCTCTGGAGGCCGGGTCGGGGACCTCCAGTTCGCCATCGATGTTGAAGCGGTAACGCATACCCGCCGCACAGCGAGCCTTGATCACGAACCAGCCGTCAGCCTGCGGTAGCAGGGGCAGAGACTGGCCGTCTTCCAACTCGACGCTGACGTAAAACGCATCCGGCGCCCACAACGCAAACTGCGTGTGCTCGGCATCCAGCATGATCGCGCCGTGGGGCCAGGTTTCAGAAGACCGTAACGGCATTGTGGCAATTCTCCCTGTTATTTGTGCAGCGCTTTACCGAGTGCCTTGGCCACCAGTTGTTCGTAGAGTTCGGCGTACGGTTCAACCGCTTTGCACCAGTTGAACGGTGCGGCCATCGCTCGGCAACGCATGGCGTTGAGCAGTTCGGGAAAGGCAAAGACCTTGAACGCGCGGCTCAGGGCTTCCTGATAGCTTTCGGCAGTGGATTCGTCAAAGAGGAAGCCGGTGACACCGTTTTCGATGGTGTCGGCCAAACCCCCGGTATTGCGCGCCACCGGCAACGATCCGAAGCGCTGGGCGTACATCTGGCTCAGGCCGCAAGGTTCGTAGCGGGATGGCATCAACAAGAAGTCGCTGCCGGCGAACATGCGTCGGGCGTCGGTTTCGTTGAAGCCAATGCGTACGCCGATCTGGCCGGGGAAGCGCAAGGCCAGATTACGCATGGCTTGCTCTTCTTCGGGTTCGCCACGACCGATGATCGCGATCTGGCCGCCGTTCTGCACGATGTACTCGGACACAGCCTCGGTCAGGTCGAGACCTTTCTGATAAACCAGGCGCGACACCACGGCAAACAGCGGGCCTGCGGAATCATTCAGCTCGAACAGCTCGCGGACATGGGCGGCGTTGACGGCTTTGCCTTCCCAGTCACCAATGGCGAACGGTGCGAACAGGTGCGGATCAGTGGCAGCGTCCCAGCTCTCGTCGATACCGTTGGGGATACCGCTGAGCAAGCCTTGCTGGGTCTTGGCGGCGAGAAAACCGTCGAGGCCACAGCCGAAATCCGGGGTGGTGATTTCCTGCGCGTACGTGGCGCTGACCGTGGTGATGTGGCTCGAATAGGCCATGCCGGCCTTGAGGAACGACATTTTGCCGTAAAACTCCATGCCTTCCTGTTGCAGGGCATGGTTGGGAATGCCCAGCTCAGGGCACGAGCCGAGGCTGGTCACGCCTTGATAGGCGAGGTTGTGAATGGTGAACAGGGTCGGCGTACGCTGCCCGCGCCAGTGCATATAAGCAGGGGCGAGGCCGGCCGGCCAGTCATGGGCGTGCACCAGATCCGGGCACCAGTGAATTTGCGCGAGGTTGGCGGCGATGTCGGCAGCGGCCAGACCAAGGCGGGCGAAGCGAATATGGTTGTCCGGCCAGTCGCGGCCGTTGTTGGCGCCATACGGCGAGCCTTCGCGCTCGTACAGTTCCGGGCAGATCAGCACGTAGATCACCAGGCCGTCGGGCATGTCCATGCGGCCGATCTTGCAGGGCGGCAGCGCAGCGTGGCCACCGAGTTCGCCGATGATGTGAATCGGGTTTTCGCTGTGCATCACCTGCGGGTAACCGGGAATCAGCACGCGCACATCATGCAAGTGCGCCATGGCGCGGGGCAGAGCGGCAGAGACGTCGCCCAAGCCACCGGTCTTGACCAGATCGGCGATTTCCGACGTCACGAACAACACTTTTTTCTTGTTGGGATTCTGACTTGCTACTGGTGTCAGGGTCTTGGTGCCGGGGACGTTGATCGCTCGGCTGCCGGGAACGCTGACGGTGCTCGATTCGCCTGTCGACTGTTGAGCACGCTCTCCCTGAATATCCAATGCCGCACTGATCATATGAATCTCCCGTGTCGTTGATCTGATTCTTGTCTCATTCCCTGCAGGGGCTGGCGCAGGCTGCGATCTTTACGTTTGAAAGATCAAAAGATCGCAGCCTTCGGCAGCTCCCACCTGCATATGGCAAGCGCAAACGCGCCACGCATCGGTGAGCAAATGCTACCCAACACGCTTAAGCAGAATGGGTGGTTGGGCCGTTGCAAGGATTGCACCAGCCGCTTTGGCCCCGCCTTTCAGATGACCCGCCGCTTCACGCAAAAGTTTCGACTTTTTTTCCGCGATGTGACCGGCAGGTCTTGTCCCCGAAAAATCAGTCTAGGCCAGATCCTAGAGCGGGCGAGCGCAAATGGGTAAATTGTTCGACAATCGGTTTGCCGTTAACGGAAACCTTGGTTTGCTGGGGCAAACGCACCGACGAAGTGCAGGTTTTTTTGCGGGAGTGGATCAAAACGGTGACCGGGCGGTCACGTTTTCGTGCTAGCAGGGAAAGCGCTTGCACTGTTGTGGTGCGAACACTTTGTTAAATGGGTGCCCTCCTGCCAATGTAGGAGCTGCCGCAGGCTGCGATCCTTTGATCCTGTTTTTAAATCATGATCAAAGGATCGCACCCTACGGCAGTGGGTACAGGGAACGTGTTTCTGTAGGAGCAAAGCTTGCTCGCGATGACGGTGGTCGATTCACCCTCGCAATCAGCCAGGACTCAATTCAACAAACGAACAGGGCTGCCGGCTGACCACGCCTGAATATCCTCGATCATCTGCGAAAAGAACTGCTCATAGTTCTGCCGACTGACATACCCCACGTGCGGCGTCGCCAATACGTTGTCGAGCGTGCGAAACGGGTGCATGGCCGGCAACGGCTCGTGCTCGAACACGTCCAGCGCGGCGCCAGCGATCTGTTGTTTCTGCAAGGCTTTGATCAACGCCGCTTCGTCAACGATCGGCCCGCGTGCCGTGTTGACCAGCAGCGCCGTCGGTTTCATCCAGGCCAAGGCCTGCGCATCGACCAGGCCGCGACTGCGCTCGCTCAGCACCAGATGCACTGACAGCACATCGGACTGCTCAAACAGTGCCTGCTTGCTGACATAGGTCACGCCAGCCTGTTCGGCCCGCTCAGCCGTGAGGTTTTCACTCCAGGCGATCACCCGCATGCCGAAGACCTGCCCGAACTGTGCGACTTTCTGGCCGATGCTGCCAAGGCCAAGGATGCCCAGCGTCCGGCCATGCAGATCAGCGCCCAGGCCCTGCTGCCATTGACCCGCGCGCAGGGCATTGGCCTCGTTCACCAGATTGCGTGTGGCGGCCATGATCAGTGCCCAGGTCAGTTCCGGCGCGGCGTGCTTGTAGCTGTCAGTGCCGCAGACCTGAATGCCGAGCGTTGCCGCCGCTTGCATGTCCAGCGCCGCGTTACGCATGCCACCCGTGACCAGCAGCTTGAGGTTGGGCAATCGCTTGAGCAGGTCTTCATCGAACCGCGTGCGTTCACGCATCACGCAAATGACCTGATAGCGGCCCAGGCGCTCGGCCAGGGTGGCGTTGTCCGCCGGGTAATCATGCTCGAACGTCACTTCACCGAGGCTGTCGAGCACCGACCAGTCGACCACGTCACGGGCCACGTCCTGCCAGTCATCGATCACTGCAATCTGCACCGCCATCAGCTTCACCTCATCAACGAACGGGATTGGTTGTGCTCAGCCAGCCGAGCAGGGCTTTGTGAAACTGCGCGGGCTCTTCCATCTGCGGCGCATGGCCCATGCCGGGAAATTCCACCAACGTGGACTGCGGGACCAGCTTGGCCACTTGTTTGCCGAGCACCGCATAGTGGCCGATTTTCGCTTTCACCTCAGGTGGCGCGAGGTCCTTGCCAATGGCTGTAGTGTCGGAAGTACCAATCAGTAACAGGGTCGGCATCTTCAGGTCCTTGAACTCGTAGTACACCGGCTGGGTGAAAATCATGTCGTAGATCAACGCCGAATTCCACGCCACTTGAGTCTTGCCCGGGCCTTTGCTGAGGCCGGCGAGCATGTCGACCCAGCGATCGAATTCAGGCTTCCAGCGGCCGTCGTAATACGTTGTGCGTTCGTAGTCGCGAATACCCTGAGCGCTGACTTTCAATTCACGCTGATACCACTGATCCACCGTGCGGTAAGGCACGCCGAGGGCTTTCCAGTCTTCGAGGCCGATCGGGTTGACCAGTGCCAGTTGCTCGACTTGCTCGGGGAACAGCAGCGCATAACGGGTGGCGAGCATGCCGCCGGTGGAATGGCCGAGCAGGGTGGCTTTCTGGATGCCCAGCGCTTTGAGCAACTGCTGGGTGTTGGTTGCCAGTTGCTGGAAGCTGTATTGATAGTTGTCCGGTTTGCTGGAGGTGCAGAAACCGATCTGATCCGGCGCGATCACCCGGTAGCCCGCTTCGCTCAAAGCCTTGATCGAACTGTCCCAGGTTGCTGCGCAAAAATTCTTGCCATGCATCAGCACCACGGTGCGACCGTTGGCCTTGCCGTGCGCCGCGACGTCCATGTAACCCATCTGCAGGGATTTACCCTGGGATTGAAAGGCGAAGTGTTTAAGGGTGTAAGGGTATTCGAAGCCTTGCAGTTCCGGGCCGTACGCCGGGCCCTCTGCGGGCGCCGCCTCGGTGGCGGCATGAGCGAACAGCGGCAGGGCAGCGCTGAGGAACAGGCCGGGCAGCCAGCGGGAAAGCGTGACGGTCATAAGGGCAAACTCCATGGAAATCGGTCGATGCTGGAACGGCTGGATTAGGGCGACGTTAAACACAGGCAATGTTGCAGGTTGATCGTTCAACCGAGCCAGCCGAGGGTCAGCATCGCCAGTACCGCATAACGCGCGCCTTTGGCGAAGGTGACGATCAACAGGAAACGCCCGAGTGGTTCACGCATCACGCCGGCAATCAAGGTCAGCGGATCGCCGATCACAGGCAGCCAACTGAGCAGCAACGACCAATGCCCGTAACGCTCATAGTGCTTGCGCGCGCTGGCCATGTGTTTGTGGCTGACTGGAAACCAGCGCCGCTCCTGAAACCTTTCAATGCCTCGGCCCAGCCACCAGTTGACCAGCGAGCCGAGCACATTGCCCAGCGTTGCCACGCCGAGCAGGCCCCACAGCCAGTAACGGTCGCTGACGATCAAACCGACCAGCAACGCCTCCGACTGCAGCGGCAACAGGGTCGCCGCACCAAACGCGGCAACGAACAGCCCTGTGTAGGCAGCGCCGATCAATGGGCCGGGTAGTCCGCCACCACCACATCCGCGCCGTCTTTCTTCAGGCCGATGACCTGATAGGCGTCACTCATGCCGTCCATTTCCATGCCCGGCGAGCCCATCGGCATGCCCGGGGCGGCAACGCCCAGCAGATCGTCGCGTTTGCTCAATGCCAGCACCTGTTCTGCGGGAACGTGGCCTTCGACGAATTTGCCATTGATGATTGCGGTGTGGCACGACGCCAGGCGCGGCGGTACGCCATGTTGTTGCTTGAAGCTGCTCATGTCGGCTTCGACGTGGTCTTCGACTTTGAAACCGTTGGCTTCGAGGTGGCTGATCCACTTTTTGCAGCAACCGCAATTTGCATCGCGGTGGACTTCGATGGGGATCAGGTCGGCCGCTTGAGCCAGGGAGGAGATGAACAGGGCGCTCAGGGCGACCAGACGCAAATGGGTTCGCATGACGGGTTCTCGACTCGGTTGGCGGTCAAAAAGAACGCATTTTGACCGGTTTTTCCTGCTTGGCATCAACGGAGTGTTTCCAGTTGCTACAAGACAGACTGCCAGAATGATCGTAGATCAACGCTGACAAATAACTGAGCGCAAGATGACAAATCTGTCAGTCGCCCTGTAGGAGCTGCCGCAGGCTGCGATCTTTTGATCTTGATCTTTTAAAAGACAAAATCAAAAGATCGCAGCCTGCGCCAGCTCCTACGGGGACGCGGCGGGTTAGCGGACTTTGAAGCGGCCCATGATCGCGCTCACTCGGCTGTTGGCTTCCAGCAACTGGCGGGTGTTGAGCTCGCTGGCCTGGCCGCTCTGCACCAGTTCATCGACCATGTGGCGGATCTGCACCATGCTGCGGTTGATTTCTTCGGTTACCGCGCTTTGCTGTTCGGCCGCCGTCGCTATTTGCGTGCTGAGGCTGTTGATGTGGCTGACCGAACCGGCCATTTCATCCAGACCGGAATTGACCCGTGCGGTCGCGTCGGCCGCCGACTGGCAGCTGGCCTGGGTGTTTTCCATGGCTGCAACCGACGAGCTCACGCCTTGGGTCAGGCGCGTCAACATCTCATTGATTTCTGAAGTGCTGGCCTGGGTGCGGGCGGCGAGGGCGCGAACCTCATCGGCCACCACGGCAAAACCGCGACCTTGTTCACCGGCGCGTGCCGCTTCAATCGCCGCGTTGAGTGCCAGTAGATTGGTCTGGCCGGCAATGGCGCCGATCACCCCGAGAATCTCGGTAATGCGCTGGGCGTCCTGTTGCATGTTTTCGACTTTGTGTGTGGCACTGGCCACTTCATCAATCAGCGCCACGACGCTATTGGTGGCTTCGCCCACCACCACCCGCGAGCGGTCGGCGTTTTCGTTGGCACGCTGAGTGAACGCTGCGGTTTCGGCGGCGTTCTGCGCGACGCTGTCTGCCGTCGAGCTCATCTCGGTGATGGCCGTCACGGTCTGATCGGTTTCCGAAGCATGGCGCAGCAGAATCTGGCTGGTGTGCGCCGACGTGCGTTGCAGGTTGTCGAGGCTCGACGCCATGGCACCGGTGGCCTGGGTGACTTCACCGATCATGTTTTGCAGGTAGGTGATGAAGGTGTTGATCGAATGGCCGATCGCACCGAGTTCATCTTCAGCACGGATGGTGATCCGTTTGGTGAGGTCGGCATCGCCGCTGGAGAGCAAATCGATGTTGGCCTTGAGTGCTTTCATGCGCTGAACCAACTGGCGAATCGCATAGACCTGCAACAGCACCAGCAGGATCACCAGCGGAATCTGCAACAGGCTCAAGGTGCTCAGCACGTCATCGCGTTGCGCTGTGAGCATTTTGGTCGGCAGGGCCGTGGCAAGGAACCATGGTGTGCCTTCGATCGGACGCATGAAGAAGGTGCTGGCTTCACCGTTGTTGTCGAACTCGACGCGTTGCGCTTGATCGCGGTTTTGCAGGCCGGTTTTGATCTGGCTGGCGAACGTCGAGCTCCCGGCGAGTTCGTTGATGTTTTTCAACACGATCGGACCGCTGATGCGCGAACTGTTGCTGATGATCTTGCCGTCGGCCTCGACGATGAGCATTTCGGCGTTGAGGTCTTTTTCCTTGCGCGCCACCAGGTCATTGAAAAAGCCCAGGGTCACGTCAATGGTCGAAACGCCCCACGCGCTGCCATTTTTCTGAATGGCCATGGCGCAGTTGGTGCGCGGCTCGGCGCTGGCGTCATCTTTATAGGCCGCGGCCCAGGCGCACTGACCGCGAGGCGTGGCCATGCCACCCTTGTACCAGCTCTGGTCGTAATAGTTGGGCGCCGCGTCACTGTTCCAGAAGGTGTTCACCGCCAGTTTGCCCGAGGCGTCACGGTGCCAGAAGGTGCTGAACTTGTTGCGCCCGGCTTCACGCTGGCCGGGCAAAGGCCAGATCCCGCCACCAAAAACCTTCAACTCGCCGTACTGATCCACCAGCCCCGGCAATACCGTGTCGATGGCTGCGCTGTCGAGCAGCGGGATGGTCTGAGTGATGCTGCGTTGCTGCGACTGAACCTTGTTCAGCTCGCCCTGAATCTGCTCGGCGACTTCGGCGATACGGTTAAGCACTACCTGCTCTTCGGTATGCCGCAGTTTGGGCGCAACCAGTTGACTGATACCGACCACGGTCAGCACCGACAACAGCAAGATGAACAGAACCAGAAACAGCGTGTAGCGAGCCTGAATGGTGCGGAATGCGGGCATGGAGACCGGTCCTTGAGCTGCGATTCTTATTAGGGGCGGGGGATAAAACAGTGCGGGTATCCCTAACGTATCGTCGCCGTTGAAAGAAGCTTTAGGTACTGGCGTACTAAAAATACGCGTACCGACGACTGGTCAGTATCGGGTCTGATACAGGCAGCCTCTCGGGCTCGTTCGTTAGAGCAAACGGTCTATTGAAAGATTTTCGATCAAGGGCGTACAGACCAGCATTTATGGGCGTTTGCCTGTTTGTATCGAGAATGTACAAGAATTGTAAAAAAGTGCACCAAAAGGGTTGGTGCTATCAGTTGGCCGGTAGATACTCCGCGCTATTCACGTTGTTCAACAAGGACATTCAATGCACATTTCACAGGGAGTCCGCGCATGACTATCGGCATTGTCGGCCAATGGCAAAGCAAGGCAGGGGTTCTGGTGCGCGACACTGGCGCGAAAAAGCAGGTTGCGCAAAGTGTCAAGGTGCAGCAGATGCTCACCAAGGTCGGCACCGATCCCAACGCCATCAATACCGCCGAAATGGACAAGCAAGGCCTGCGCAAGAACATCAAGGGCTTTGATCCTACGAACGTCTCGGTAAAACAGATGGGCAACCTCAGCGCCATGCTGCGCAGCCGAGGGCTGATCTCCGAGATCACGTCTTTCACGCTGATGAATGCCGGCGACAAATTCGACCGTTTCGGCGTAACCAAAGACGTTGATGTCAAATTCAACGCACTGGAGTATTTCGCGACTCAGCTCGATGCGATCCAGAACAATGGCCTCAATGGCAACGCTTACGGGAAAGCCCTGATCCCTGAGTACAAAAAAGCCATCTACGTACTGCAGAACCTCAAGACGTACGGTGAAGGCAACGCGGCGAAACCGGTCGACCAAGGCGTCAAAGCCAAGGCTTGAGACTTCAATGTGGCCCGCTCGACATTGAGCGGGCCGTTGTCGAATGACGGCACTGCGTTCAATCGCGCGATGGCGGTGTCTCGATCAAGTGATTGGCAAGTTCCTGTTGGGCCTGATCGTGCAGTTGCTGCATGTGCGGGCAGGCTAACGCCAGCTCGCGCAACCGGTAACCGCGGTGAAACAGCGCCAGCCATCCCCCCCTTTACCTTCCATGGGTGCCAGCCCGCAGTCTTTCAGCAGCATGTCATAACGATTAGCGTGTATTTCCAAGTCAACGGCTACGCCATGTTGATTGGATCCGACGTTCGTTGTCGGTGGACGTCGGAAAAAACAATGCCCGCTAGGAGCGGGCATCTTTGAAGTGGTTCGGCTGTCAATTTCCCTGCGCGCATTATCGGTAGGCGGGCAGGGCGAACAATCCTGTTCTAACGATGTTGATAATAACCAGGACCGCCCTGGTAATAACGATGGTGATCGTCGTGCCAGCCGCCGTGCGGGAAGATGATGCAACCGCTCAGGGTCAGCAGGGCGAGAAGGGGAATCAGCCAGGTGATTCGACGCAGCATTTCAAAAGTCCTCATGGTGATGCCGTCATGAAGCCAAAACTCTTCATCGGCTGTAACATGAGACCCCGTTTGCGCAGGCGCATCCCCGAAACACGGTAAGCGCATGGCATGCAAACGGATACAAACCGGATACATTTCAAAGTTTCAGGAAGCCGCAATGACCCACAAGCAACGCTTGATTTATTCGATCGTGATCGCCGTGTCCGTACTGCTGATCATGTTAGGTCTGTCCTGGCTGCAAAACGCCGGGATGATCACGGAGAAGATGTTTCAGTTCATCGCAATTGGTGTTGCGGTAGTCGTGGTGATTATCAACGGCGTGATGCGCCGCAAGGTCAAGCCCTGACGGCGATCGCTACGCGCTTCACTCGTTGTTGAGGACTGCCGCAGCCTGTGGATGCAGGCTGTAGCTCTTGTCCGCATTGAAGGTGATGACGCCTTCGGCGCACAGACGCTTGAGAACTTCGCGTACGCTGAGAAATGACAGCGGAATGTCCAGATCCAGCAATTGGCTGTGGACACCGCGCACGCCCAGGCGACGCTCGGTTTGAGCAGCGACCAGCAGGGCGTCGATGACTTTCAGGCGGATCAGGCTGGTGCGCAACCCGAAGCTTTTCAGCAGCAGCCGGATCCGTTCGTTGCCGTGACGGTCGACACTGTGCCCGAAATCGCTCGCGTGTGGGCTCATGGAAGCTCCTTGTGGCGCCTGGCTACCGTCCGTTGGTAGTTGCGAGTTGTACATGCGATTACTCCTTTTCAGAACCTGATCGGGAAAGGTTTTTTTGCGTTCTCTAAACAAGACGTATCAGCTCGGCAAATCATGAAAGAAAAAATGTAGAAAATTCGTCGCTGTTTCGTCTTTTCTGCGTTTTCAGGGCTCCGGATTGCCATTCAACGGGTTAAATTTTTTTCTTCCGGCTTCGTTTTCAGGACAGGCTCATTGCGCGTGGACGCGTGGGCGTTTCCAGAGCGGATCCGCTGCCGTCCTATTCGCGTGGCAACGTCTGATCCGCTCTTCGGTATTTCGATCAGGAGCGAACGTGATTATTTCCAGGCAGTTAACCGGACTGACCCTTGCCGGTATGTTTCTCGGACTGAGTCTGTCGGCCCATGCATTCAGTCCAGCCACTGAAGCCCGCGCCGATATCCGCCGTACCGGTTTTGGTGTGCCGCACATTCGCGCTGAAAACGAACGCGGCCTCGGTTTTGGCATCGGCTATGCCTATGCGCAGGACAATCTCTGCCTGCTGGCCAACGAGATCGTTACGGTCAACGGTCAGCGCTCACGTTATTTTGGTCCCGATCAGTTCACGGTCGAACAACGCGAAAACCGCGTCAGCGATGTGTTCTTCACCTGGCTCAATACGCCCGAGGCGGTACAGACGTTCTGGCAGGCGCAATCTACTCAGGTACGCGATCTGGTCGAAGGCTACGCCGCAGGCTACAACCGTTATCTTGCCGAGCGTCGCCAGCAGGGCTTGCCGCAGCAGTGTCAGGGCGAGTGGGTGCGCGATATTGCGCCCGAGGATCTGGTCAAGCTGACGCGTCGTCTATTGGTTGAGGGCGGCGTTGGCCAGTTTGCCGAAGCCTTGGCCGGCGCGACACCGCCGCAAGCGACTGCGAGCATCACGCACGACCAGCGCGCCTACCAACTGGCCGACGCGCGCCAGCAACGCTTTGCCCTGGATCGCGGCAGCAACGCGGTGGCCGTGGGCAGCGAGCGCTCGTTCAATGGCCGTGGCATGTTGTTGGCAAACCCGCACTTTCCGTGGGTGGGCGGTATGCGTTTCTATCAGATGCATCTGACCATTCCCGGCAAACTCGACGTCATGGGCGCCGCCTTGCCTGGCCTGCCAATGATCAATATCGGTTTCAACCAGCATCTCGCCTGGACTCACACCGTCGATTCGTCGAAGCACTTCACGTTGTATCGCTTGCAACTTGATCCGAAGGATCCCACGCATTACCTGCTTGACGGCAAATCGCTGCCGATGAGCAAGCAGACCGTCACCGTGCAGGTCAAGCAGGCGGACGGCCAAGTGGTGCCGGTTGCACGCGATGTCTACAGCTCGCAGTTCGGTCCGATTGTGCAATGGCCGGGCAAGCTCGATTGGGACAAGCAGTACGCTTATAGCCTGCGCGATGCCAATCTCGACAACGACCGAGTGCTGAAGCAGTGGTACGCCATGAATCAGGCTGCCAGCCTCAAGGATCTGCAGGATTCGGTACACAGGATTCAGGGCATCCCTTGGGTGAACACCCTGGCAGTGGATGACAAAGGGCAGACGCTGTACATGAACCTGTCGGTGGTGCCGAACGTTAGCGCCGAGAAACTGGCCAAGTGCAGCGACCCGCGTATCGGTCTGCAACTGATCGTGCTGGACGGTGCCAACAGCGGCTGTGCCTGGGACATTGATCCGCAGGCCGCGCAGAAGGGGATCTATGCCGCCAGTCAATTGCCGCAATTGCTGCGCAAGGACTTTGTCCAGCATTCCAACGATTCCGCGTGGTTGGCCAACCCGGCTCAGCCGCTGACCGGTTTCTCGCCATTGATCAGTCAGGAAGGCCAACCGCTGGGGTTGCGCTCGCGTTTTGCCTTGGATCGCTTGGTCAATCTGAGCAAGAAAGGCCCACTGGCCGTCAAGGATCTGCAACAGATGGTCATGGACGATCAGGTGTATCTGGCGACGCTGGTGGTACCGGATCTGTTGAAGTTCTGTGCTGCCGAGCAGGCTAGCAACGCCGCAACATTGAAGTCGGTGTGTGCCAGCCTCAAGGCGTGGGATGGTCGGGCAAACCTCGATTCGGGCCTGGGTCTGGTGCATTTCCAACACATCATGCAAGCGTTGCAGCAATCGCCGGATATCTGGAGCGTCGCCTTCGACCCTAAAGATGCACAACACACGCCGCGTGGCCTGGCTGTCGAGCAACCGGCAGTGGCCAAGGCACTGCGCGAAGCCATGCTGGCCTCGGCAGAGTCGGCGAGCAAAATGGGCCTCAAGGCGCAAACTCGCTGGGGCGATATCCAGGTGGTCAGCAGTGGCGGCCAACAAACGCCGATCCACGGTGGGCCGGGTACGTTGGGGATCTACAACGCGATTCAAAGTGTGCCGCGCGAGGATGGCAAGCTTGAGGTGGTGGGTGGCACCAGCTATCTGCAAGTCGTGACGTTCGATGAAAAGGGGCCACACGCGCAGGGACTGCTGGCATTCTCGCTGTCCAGTGATCCGGCGTCGAAATACTCACGGGACCAGACCGAGGCATTTTCGAAGAAGCAGTGGAGTGTGCTGCCGTTTACTGAACAGCAGATCCAGGCCGACCCGCAGTATCAAGTGCAAACAGTCGGTGATTCGCTAGACAAGAGCGGGAAAGTGGCAGCGCAATAATTAGATTGCTTTCTACGCAAGACCCGAAGGCCACATTCCGTTAAAGGATGTGGCCTTCAGCTTTTTGGCGGCTGTTGCGGCAGGGTATTGATAACGGTGTTGCCTTCCTTGTTGCGCGTCACGTAGACCGGCAACACTTTGGGCAGGGAGCTCACCAGGTTGTTCAGTTCTTTGATGTTGTAAATGCCGCCGACCCGAAGCGAGCCGGTATTGCTGTCGGCGAGCATCAAGGGGGTTTTCAGGTAACGGTTGATCAGCGGCAGCGCATCGCTGAGTGCCAGATTGTCCAGCACCAGTTTTCCGCTCAGCCAGGCCAGCGACGTGTCGCCGGGGTACGTCTGGCTGATTTGTGGCATGTAATCGCCTTGCCGATAACGCGCCTGCATCGCTGGTCCGAGACGCAAGCCATCACCCGGCAGTGCGGAATTGCTGGTGACCAGCACTGAACCTTCGACCAGATTCACCCGCACTTGATCTTCGTACATCCAGACATTGAAGCGCGTGCCTGTCACGCGAACTCTGCCTTCGCCTGCGCGAACGATAAACGGATGGCTGAGGTCGTGGCTGACAGTGAAAAACGCTTCCCCTTTTTTCAAGGTAACGCGTCGTTCATCCTTGTAATTGCTGAAGGTCAGGTCAGTGTTGAGGTTCAGTTGGAGCTGGCTGCCGTCACTCAAGGTGACCTGGCGCACATTGTCGGTCGCGGCGAAATGCTCATAGCTGTCAGGCAACCAGCCGAGATTCCAGCCGGCATAAGCCGCCAGCGGCAAGGCCAGTGCACAGACACCCGCCGCTACCGCATATTGACGCCATGCGCGTGAAGGTTGGCGGATTGGCACCACAGCGGCAGGTTCCGGGCGCGGCAGGTGCTCGGCGACGTCCCAGATTTCCAGCATGGCTTCATACTCGAATGCGTGCAGAGGATGAGCGTCATGCCATTGTTCGAATGCGCGACGTTCTCCATCCGTGCAATCGGCGGCATGCAGACGCATGCACCAATGCGCGGCGGCATCGGTGATCGCATCGTATTCGGCTTCCGAGAGAGTGTCTTGGGTCATTGACTCGTCCTGATTTCGCACATTCTAACCTTGAGGGGAAGTTGCCGAGAACATCCGTCATGGCAATTACCCATCAAAGTGGAACTTATTTTTCGCTCTGACGCCCAAAAAGCAGGACGCCACTGACTACTATCCACAAATGGAGTGAAAAAATGATCAAAAGAACCTTCGCAGCCGTGATTGCCACCGCCAGTTTGCTGACTGCGGGTGCCGCTTTGGCGGATAAACCAGGTGCCGGCTGGGTCACCATTGAAAAAGCCATCGAAATCGTCAAAACCAAGGCCGGTTATGTCGAAGTCTATGAAATCGAAGCCGACAACAACGGTTACTGGAAAGGCGAGGGGCGCAAAGCCGATGGCGTTGTTTACGAATTTCGCATCGACGGCGCATCGGGCAATGTACTGAGGGATCAGAAAGACTGATCCGCAGCGCTGTCGACAGCCCTGAATATGCGCAGGTTCGCCTGCGCATTTTTTTTGCCTGCTTACGGCGAAGAATTGCTCACCGGATCGAGTTGTCTGCCCAGCTGACAAATCAGGAAAGCAATTGAATCGGCATTGCGCAGGATGGTGTCAATGCGCGCATGCGGCGTCTGCTGATCGAGGAAAGCATCGCGTGCTGCCGCCAGGGTGGGGCTGCGCGTAGCGTCGAGAATCGCTTTGCTGACGCTCGACAGTTCAGGAATTTGATCGTAGTCGATCCACGATTGATGTTTGTCACTCCAGCGCGAAAACAACTCCTGCCTGGGTGTTGCCAGCGATAGTGCGTCGCGTTGAAACGCCTGCTGCGAGCTTTTCATTGCGGCGCCATGCCCGGTGATTGTCTCGATCAGATCGGTAAACGGTCGTCGAGCTTCCAGCGTGGCAATGTCCACGGCCTTGCAGATTTGATGCGCGAACTCGTGAATCAAGGTGGATGCCTGGGCATGTCCGTCGACATTGAAGGGTTCAGTCAGGGAGGATTTGTACCAGTCCAGTTGCTGATTGAAAAACTTCTCGGTGAAGTGCACCTTGCGCTGTTCGTCGTCATCCAGAACAAAAGCAATCAGATTGGCCTCAGGGTATTTGTTCGAACCTATGACGAAACGGTCGGTATTCATCAAGTCTTCCATCGGATCCACCAGCGCGGTGCACAGCGGGACTATCGCGTTTTTCACTTTGCCGATGACTGCGTTGTCGATCTCGTCCAGATCAAAAAAAAGCTTGAGGAAGTTATCCAGCCGGCTACCGGAGCGTTCGCCTTTGAACAGGGCCAGATTGTACAAACTGTTGAACGCGTAATGGCGGGCCATCTCGACAGACTGCAGCAGCATTCGAGCCTTGTCGGGGTGTTTGGCACGAATGTCTTCCATGCCCTGTGCTTCGATGTTCAGCACCAGCCGGCGTTCACGGTCGGCCGCATAACGGTTGTACATTTTCGACAGGGCCTTGCCGTAATGGATGGTATGTCGATCCGGATCCAGCACCAGTTGCGTAGCATTTTTACGCAAGGTCGGGCCGTACGAATGCTCATTGACCATTCGCCAAACGACGCCTGGCTTGTCGACGCGATAGACCTTGCCGGCAATGGCTGCATACGTGCGCTTGTCGATGGGGTTGGTGTAGATTCCGCTGACGGGATCATGGGTGAGATGGGTCAGTGCGACCGTCGTGGATTCGAACGGTTGCAGTTCAGTGCGTGAGGGCGCGGTCGGGTTGATCTGGTCGCGGCGGGGGGCTGCCAACGGCGTTTCCTGTAGTGCTGACTCGGCATCCGTCACCGTTTCCGAGGATGACTCCATCGACAGACGCCCCATGCTGACCATTTGCACGGCGCCCGTCATGAACGCCTTCAGTGCGCGTTTCCAATGGTGATCCTGTAAGGCCTCGGCGGAGTCCTTGAACGCTTTGTAGCTATTCCAGAGGAATGGCACATAGGCGAGTTTGCCCGGCAACAGGCCGGAGACCAGATTGACGCCTTCGCTGAAGAGGTTTTTTGCCGCCTCCCAATCGGCCTGCGCAGTACTTTGCAACTGACTGGCGAGCAGGTGCGGCAGCAGGGCAAGGTTGTCGCGGTATAAACGCGAAAGAAAATTTTCTTCGATAGCCTTGACCGACAGCGTCATTTCGCTGACTTCGCCAACGCTCGACGCCAATAACCCGCGCAATGAAGCTTGCTGACTCTCGGGCGAGCGTCGAATCAGCAGATCCTGCAGCAACCCCGGCGTATTCAGAGCGGCCACGAGGTCAGCCTCGCTTGCAAATTGACGAAAAACTTCATCGGCGTAGGGCGTGTAAAGCACCCGTGGACCCGGCAGCGAAGTACCGATCACATACATTGCCTGAATCTCGACAGGCGCAGCGCCAGCAGTCTTGATCAACGCCAGGGGTGACACGATTGCATGGGCGCCCTCAACGCTGGCGCGTGCCTTGCCATCTGGCATGTCCAGCACTTGGCTGAGCAGATCGAAGGAGTGCCCGGACAGGCGCTGTTGCAGTTTTAATGCGTGCGCGTGTTGCAGCAATTGCCAAGGTATTTGCTGTACAAAGCGTTGTTTGCGCGAGTCAGCCTGAGGGGTTTTTTCCGAGAGCACATCGGTGATTTGTTTTGTGTAGACAGTCGGAATCGCCAGTGACAGCAGCAACTGTCGAACAACCTGCTGATCAAGGCCAGCGGGTAGGGCCTGGGTGGTTTTCGACGCCACTTTGAAGCCGGTGCCCTGAGCGATGTTGACGTGGTTCAAGGCGAACTCGACGAGGTTGCGCGGCGGCCCGGCAAGGGCCAGGTTCGGGATGATCTCAATCTGTTGCGGATCAACCTGACCCGCCGAAAATCGAGCCTTGAGCAACGACGCCAGCGTCTCGCGCACGTAGTGCACCAGGGACGGAATACCGTGCAGGTAGTCCTTGTCATCGATGACGCTGTTGCGCCATCGCTCCAACAATTCGAGCTGCAGTTGTTGTTCGGCAATCGGCGCCATACCCAGCCAGGCCGCCAGTGATTGCTGCTGCTTGATGGCCTGAGCGATGTCGGTCGCTCGTTGCAGGTTGGTTTCCAGCAGGTTTTTGCCAAGTGAAGTGAGTGCCTTTGCCAGGTGCGCGGGATCTTTCAGCTGTGTACGCAGTTGTTCGCAGCGAGCCAGATAAAGCTCGATCGCCGACTGCATGCAGGCCTCGAGTACATTTCCTTCGATCAACTGCAGCGGGCCCAACGAATATTGGCGATGGAGCAGTTCTGGTTGGGGGCGCAGGTTTTCCAGAAGGGTGAGTCGCTGAACGCTGTCTTTTAGCCGCCGGTTCAGCGCCTGGCGGGCACTGAGAATGTTTTCGAACGCCTCAAGTCCCAGGGCCGGTGTCCACAAGATCACCCATCCGGAATAGTCGGCGTCGAGGCCACCGCGCTCTGTCAGCAATACGCACTGATCGAGCGGCAATGGTTTTTCCTCCCCGGAGACGCTCACCGTCAGCGACCAGGCATCGGGGCGAAAGCCGTTGAGTGAGTGCCGATCCTTTCGGGTGGGGCGGTCAGCGTTGAACACGGTATCGACAATGGCCCGCTGGGTGTTTTGCAATGTGCCGTGAGTGACCCTCAGCTCTGCTTCGCCATGCACGCCGACATACAGGGAATGAGCCAGCCTTGGTTTCATGTTCTCCAGATAATCGCGCTGAGTGGCTGCGGTGGTGAGTGGCTGGGCGGCGAACTCAAGGAGCAGCGCCGCTTTCACGTCGCGGAACGACTTGATTGCAATCGTCGCTTTGTCGGCCAACACCTGCGAGGGTTGCTCCCGGCCGAGCAATATCGGGCGGGTGCTCCAGCGCTCGCCGGCATCGAGCGTGAGCAACTGCTCATGGAGCATCGTGCGGATATCCAGGGCTTTGTCGTACAAGGCATGTGCGTCTACGGCGCCATCACTGTGGCGACATACTTGTAAGGCGTATTCGGTGTTCCCCCGTTGTTTGGTGATGATGAATTCAAACAGCACTTCAAAGATTTCGCCGGATATGACGTCGCCTGTCACCTGCGGTTGGTCGAAACCGATAAAGCGGCTGCGCTCCTCCAGACTCAACAGCCCGTAAAGTTCGTCTTTGTGGCCGGCAGTCTTGAACTTGCTCAACAGGGTTTGCTTGAGATCCTGGTAGTCCTTGAGCACTTGCAGGCCCTGGGTCGGCGTATACAGGTAGGCATTGGTGTGGCTGATCATCACCGAACCTGCCAGCTCCACGTAGTTGGGCTGGTACTCCCACATGCGCACGGTCTCCAGCGTGGGGCGGCGAGAGGCGGACGGCAGCGGCTCGATCATTTCATGCAAGGTGGTGAACTGCGCAGCATCGATGACATTGGTTTCGCGTTTGAGCAGCAGTTCGGCGCGGGCCTGGTCTTCCAGTGCCAGAGCAAAAAACGCACGACGAGAGGAGCCGTCGGCGCAGGGCGCTTGCCAATAGGTTTCAAGACGTTCAAACAGCAACGCGGTCAATTTGCTTGAAGCGCTGATCACCGCGTTCTCCCAATGGGCTTGATCCGTCGTCTGCGGCGACCTCGCCGAATTGGAGTACTCGTGTAACTGGCCGTGCGGCCAGTGCTGGTGTCGGAAATACATCAGCACGGCATCGCTCAGACTCATGGACTCCAGCCAGTGTCGAGTGATGCCGTTGTCGGGGCTGCTGTAGAAACTGACGCGAGTGTGGCGTTGTTGCAGATCGGGAAATGTGGGCTGAAGCAACTGTTGCAGCACATCTTCGATCAGCGAGGCGAGGGAGGGCAGTTGCTTCAGTTCAACCAGCAGCGCTTCGGCGTTTATGCGCTGAGCCTGAGTGATGACGGAACGCTGATCATCGAATAGATCTTCGGCAATGGTTTCAAAGGTGATCTGGATAGCATCGGCTTCCAGCAGATGCTTGCGTTGAGCTATCGGTAGGAAGGCCAGTAAACGTCGAGCAACGTCGGGCGTCTTGAGGCGTTTTTCCAATTCCTTCTTGAGGTCTGCGCGGCTGGGGTGTTTCTGGATGCCTTGATAGGGTGTGTAAAGAATCTCCCGATTTTTATCCGCTGTGGAACCGAGCGTGAAACTGCCGGCCAACGGCACAGCGGGCAGCCCCGTTGTGCTGAGCAGGATGCGCTGGGCGAGCATCGACGGGACTTGCTGGCTGCGCATGGATTGCGAGGCCAATTCGGTATGGGCCAGCCAGTCGAAGTCCTCGCGGGACAACCCATGCATTGACCCCAACTCGTCCCAGAGCCCAGGCGACTTCAACGTTTCGGGAAACAACAATGGGGAAATAACTGCGGGCATGATCGAGCCTCGACGGGGCGCATTTGCAGCGCCGATAGATTGAGGCCCAAGGGTATGAGTCTGCAGCGAGCGTCGGGTGGTACATAGTTACCGCACGCTGCGTGGCGCAATGTGCCTATCTGCGACGCCGTTGCCCGATCACCCCGTTCAAGGGTTGACACGTTGCCTTGACGACGTGATTAATCGGTTCGCGAGTTCGTACGCTGTTGTTCCCTCCAATAATTAATCTGGAGCTTCAGATGTCTGCGCCATCCGATCACCTGTCTGCTGCTGCCTCGTCAACGCTGTCGCTTGAGGCGTTGACGCAATTGCTTGAAACGATTTTCCTGCGCCACGGCACATCCGCCGCCGTTGCACGATCCCTCGCAGCTAACTGCGCCAATGCCGAGCGAGACGGTGCCCACAGCCATGGCGTGTTCCGTATTCCCGGTTATGTGTCGACCCTCAACAGTGGCTGGGTCGACGGCCAAGCCGTGCCGCAGGTCGAGGACGTCGCCTCGGGGTTTGTGCGGGTTGATGCCGGCAACGGTTTCGCTCAGCCAGCGCTGGAGGCGGCACGCAGGTTGTTGGTGGAGAAGGCCCGCAGTGCCGGAATCGCTGTTCTGGCGATTCGCAATTCGCATCATTTCGCGGCGTTGTGGCCGGACGTCGAGCCTTTCGCCGAAGAAGGTCTGGTGGCTCTGAGTGTGGTCAACAGCATGACGTGCGTCGTGCCGCATGGCGCCGACCGGCCGCTGTTCGGCACTAACCCCATCGCCTTCGCGGCGCCACGTGCAGGTGCAGCGCCGATCGTTTTCGATCTGGCCACCAGCGCCATCGCCCACGGTGACGTGCAGATCGCGGCGCGCAAGGGCGAGCGTTTGCCACCTGGGATGGGGGTCGACAGTCTCGGGCAGCCGACTCAGGATCCGAAAGCCATTCTTGAAGGTGGCGCGCTGCTGCCGTTTGGCGGCCACAAGGGTTCGGCCCTGTCGATGATGGTGGAATTGCTCGCAGCGGCGTTGACCGGCGGTAATTTTTCCTTCGAGTTTGACTGGAAGAACCACCCGGGGGCGAAGACGCCCTGGACCGGTCAGCTATTGATCGTGATCGATCCGGACAAGGCCGCCGGGCAGAGTTTCGCTGAGCGCAGTCATGAACTGGTGCGGCAAATGCACGGTGTTGGCCTTAAGCGCCTGCCGGGTGATCGCCGGCATTTGCAGCGGGAAAAATCGTTGCAGCACGGCATTCTGCTGGACGTGGAAACACTGGCGCAGTTGAGAAGTCTGGCGGGTCTTTGAGTATTGCGAGCCCGGGATCTGCTGCCGTCGCTGCGACGACAGCGGATCAGACCTCGGTTTTGTCCTACAAACTTTGAAATAATTGCGCGTGCAGGGCTTTTCGCTACAGCCTGTATTCTCGAAGGCCATTTTTCCTTCAGGATCTACATGAACACCCTCTCGGAGCCTCCCAGTTATCCGTTTTCCAGGCGCCACGGCGCAGTCTTGACGCACTCGCAACATCCAGTATTTCGACCCCCGACTGTTTTGGACAACGCAGCCACAGAGCTTGCGCGTTGTGCTTTGCCGTATCTGGCAGTCTGAATTTACTGAATAGAGATCGAGACGTTTATGGAATGGTTAGCGGATCCCACGGCCTGGTTAGGCCTGTTGACATTGATCGTGCTGGAGTTGGTGCTGGGCATCGACAACCTGGTGTTCATCGCAATTCTGGCGGACAAACTGCCCCCGCATCAGCGCGACCGTGCGCGAATCATTGGCCTGTCCCTGGCACTGATCATGCGCTTGGGCTTGTTGGCGAGTATTTCCTGGCTGGTCACGCTCACGCAGCCATTGTTCGAGGTATTCGACAAAAGCTTCTCCGGCCGTGACCTGATCATGCTGTTCGGTGGTGTGTTCCTGCTGTTCAAGGCCACCATGGAATTGCACGAACGCCTGGAAGGCCATATTGGCGAGCGTTCGACAAACACCGCATATGCGATGTTCTGGCCGATCGTGGCGCAGATTGTGGTGCTCGACGCGGTGTTCTCGCTGGACGCGGTCATTACCGCAGTGGGCATGGTTGATGAACTGGCGGTGATGATGATCGCGGTGATCATCTCCATCGGTCTGATGATTGTTGCGAGCAAGCCGCTGACGCGCTTTGTCAACGCACACCCGACGGTGATCATGCTGTGTCTGGGCTTCCTGATGATGATCGGTTTTGCCCTGACCGCTGAAGGTCTGGGTTTCCACATCCCGAAAGGCTATCTGTATGCGGCCATTGGTTTCTCGATCCTGATCGAGGTGTTCAACCAGATCGCCCGGGCTCGTCGCAAACGCTCGATGCAGGGCCTGCGGCCGATGCGCGAGCGCACGGCCCATGCGGTGATGCGCTTGCTCGGCGGTCGCAAGTTGGCGGTGGAGGAGGTTGGCGAGGAGATTTCCGATCTGCTGGATGATGGTGATGCGCCGACTGCGGAACTGTTCGACCGTCGCGAGCGGGTGATGATCAGCGGCGTCTTACAACTGGCAGAGCGGCCGATCCGCGCCCTGATGACCGTGCGTGCCGATGTCGACACCATCGATCTGGCCGACGATGCCGAGACCATTCGTACCAAACTGATGCATTCGTCCTACTCGCGTCTGCCGCTTATTCGCAACGGTGCGGTGGATGAACCGCTGGGCTTCGTGCACAAGAAGGAGTTGCTCAAGGAATATCTGGCGGGCGAAGAGCCGGATCTGGAGCATTTGGCACGCAAGACGATCAATCTGCTCGACAGTTACTCGATCCTCAATGCACTGGAGCAAATGCGTGCGGCATCGACGCACATCGCGTTTGTGGTCAATGAGTTTGGCGATTTTGTCGGCGTATTGACCATGACCGACATTCTGGAGTCGATTGCCGGCGAGCTGCCCGACGCCAGTGAAGTCGAAGGCCCGGACGTGGTCGAGGAGCAGGGTGGGTTCATGGTCAGCGGAGCATTGAACCTGATGCGCGTGCGCCAGCGCACCGGGTTTGGTGCAGAGCCGACCGAGGACTATCAAACGCTGGCCGGCCTGGTGATGAGCTTGCTGGATCGGCTGCCGATGGTGGGTGATCGTCTGGAATATGCAGGCTGGCAAATGACCGTCAAGGCAGTTGAAGAACGGCGAGTGACGCGGGTGTTGCTGGTGCGTGAGGCCGCGTAAATCCAGCGCTGGCGCTGACAGTGCCAGCCCCTTCGCGGGCAAGCCCGCTCCCACACTGTCCGCGTCGTACACGAAATTTGTCAACGACGTTGACCTCTGTGGGAGCGGGCTTGCCCGCGAAAGCGATTTTTCAGACGCCGCAACGATTACGGGAAATGCATTGCCTCAAATCAGCCGACGATGCGCGCGCGTGATTGTGCAGAGCCCGCTCAACGTTCGGCGCAACCACGGCAGATCATGCCGTGGTTTCAAATGAGTGCCGGGGGCCTTGGTTCTGCCGATGTGTCGGACAAAATCCACCGCCAGGGTTTCTTCAGTGCCAATCCCCTTGAGTTTCTTCACCAGTCTGCCGTCCTTGTAGAACAGCACGGTCGGCGTGCCGGTCACCTGCGGATGGCGGGGCGATTCGCTGGTGTTGAGCATGTAGATGTTGGCGCGATGCCGGTAAGGCTCGGCTATCTCGCGGAAAATCGGCCCTGCCCATTCGCACGCGGAGCAGTGGTCGTTGGCGAAATAAAGGATTACCGGGCGCCAGGTTTTCAGGGCTTTGCGGTAGAGGGAGGGTAGATCTGAACGTTGAGTTGTCGAACTCATGGCAACCTCCGGTCATAGCTTTTGTGTGCCGTTGACGGTAAACCAGCAGCAACTGTCCTTCTACTGTCAGAGTTGACAGGTGCGTGTTAAGAAAAAACGCGCTGCGCTGATGCGGGCGCACTGAAATGTGGCCCCAATACCCGCAGAGTGTGGCCATCGGTAGCGCATCCGTTCAGCGCCCTCATCAACACCTTCTTCCCCACCACGCGCATCCCCTTGATTCAAAAAACATTTCAATTCCTTGCAGATCCCTTGCGGATGCTGTGGCACACTTTCTGCTGTCTATTCCGTAGTAACAAACCATGTTCCGGTATAGCGGAATAAACACCATCCTGGAGTGCTTGCCATGCATCGCCGTCCTTCGTTGTTCAAAGCGTGTGTTTTTGTTCTTGCGGCTTCTTCCGCTGTCATGGGTATGGCCCAGGCCGCCGACAGCAAGCTCGACAGTGTGCTGGCCCGTGGCAAATTGATCGTGGGCACCGGCAGCACCAATGCGCCGTGGCACTTCCAGGGCGCGGATGGCAAGTTGCAGGGCTTTGATATCGACATCGCGCGGATCGTCGCCAAAGGTCTGTTCAACGACCCGACCAAGGTCGAGTTCGTGGTGCAGTCGTCTGACGCGCGAATTCCCAACCTGCTCACCGACAAGGTCGACATGAGCTGCCAGTTCATCACCGTGACCGCCAGCCGTGCACAGCAAGTTGCGTTCACCCTGCCGTACTACCGCGAAGGTGTTGGCCTGTTGCTGCCGAACAACAGCAAGTACAAGGAAATCGAAGACCTGCAAGCCGCCGGCGACAGCGTCACCGTGGCGGTGCTGCAAAACGTCTACGCCGAAGAGCTGGTGCACCAGGCACTGCCCAAAGCCAAAGTCGACCAGTACGACAGCGTCGACCTGATGTATCAGGCAGTGAACTCCGGCCGCGCCGACGCCGCTGCTACCGACCAGTCCTCGGTCAAATACCTGATGGTGCAGAACCCTGGCCGCTACCGCAGCCCGACCTATGCGTGGAGCCCGCAAACCTACGCGTGTGCGGTGAAACGTGGCGATCAGGACTGGCTGAATTTCGTCAACACAGCGTTGCATGAGGCGATGACGGGCGTTGAATTCCCGACTTACGCGGCGTCGTTCAAACAGTGGTTTGGCGTTGACTTGCCATCGCCAGCGATCGGTTTCCCTGTCGAATTCAAATGATCCCGTGAGAGTGGGGCGATCCATGTCGCCCCGCTCAAGGTACTGCTGACCATGAACTATCAGTTGAACTTTGCTGCCGTATGGCGCGATTTCGACACCTTGCTGGCGGGGCTCGGTCTGGGTCTTGAGCTGGCGTTGGTGTCGATCGCCATCGGCTGCGTGATCGGCCTGCTGATGGCGTTCGCTTTGCTGTCAAAGCATCGCGCCTTGCGGGTGCTGGCTTCGGTGTACGTCACGGTGATTCGTAACACGCCGATTCTGGTGTTGATTCTGTTGATCTACTTTGCGTTGCCGAGCCTGGGGATTCGTCTGGACAAGATCCCCTCGTTCATCATCACGTTGTCGCTGTATGCCGGGGCTTACCTGACCGAAGTGTTCCGTGGTGGTTTGCTGAGCATTCCCAAAGGTCAGCGCGAAGCGGGGCTGGCCATCGGCTTGGGCGAATGGCAGGTCAAGGCCTACGTCACCGTGCCGGTGATGTTGCGCAACGTTTTGCCGGCGCTGTCGAACAACTTCATCTCGCTGTTCAAGGACACCTCGCTGGCCGCTGCGATTGCGGTGCCGGAGCTGACCTATTACGCGCGCAAGATCAACGTCGAGAGCTACCGGGTGATCGAAACCTGGCTGGTGACCACGGCGTTGTATGTCGCGGCCTGTTACCTCATTGCCATGCTGCTGCGTTACCTCGAGCAGCGTCTGGCGATCCGCCGATAGGAGGCTGTGATGTACGAATCTCCCAGTTGGTTGCATGAATTATGGGTAGCACGCGAGCCGCTTTGGCAGGGCTTTTTGACCAGTGTGCAAGTCTCGGCGCTGGCGATTTTGCTCGGCACGGTGCTTGGCGTGGTGACCGGTCTGGTCCTCACCTACGGCAAGTTCTGGATGCGCGCGCCGTTCCGTTTTTACGTCGACATCATTCGCGGCACGCCAGTGTTTGTACTGGTGCTGGCCTGCTTCTATATGGCGCCGGCACTCGGTTGGCAGATCAGCGCGTTTCAGGCCGGTGCTTTGGGCTTGACGCTGTTCTGCGGCTCCCATGTCGCCGAGATTGTGCGCGGAGCCTTGCAAGCCTTGCCTCATGGCCAAATGGAAGCCAGCAAGGCCATCGGCCTGACGTTTTATCAATCGCTCGGCTACGTGCTGTTGCCTCAGGCACTGCGGCAGATCCTGCCGACCTGGGTCAACTCGTCCACCGAAATCGTCAAGGCCTCGACCCTGCTTTCGGTGATCGGCGTCGCCGAACTGCTGCTCAGTACCCAACAGATCATCGCCCGCAACTTCATGACGTTGCAGTTCTATCTGTTCGCCGGTTTTCTGTTCTTCGTCATCAACTACGGCATCGAGTTACTCGGCCGGCACATTGAAAAGCGGGTGGCCTTGCCATGACTGACGCTCAAGTTTCCAACGCTCCAAACGCCCAGCCATTGCTGGATATCCGTGGCCTGCACAAACAATACGGTGCGGTCGAAGTGCTCAAGGGAGTCGACCTGAGCATGCAGCGCGGCAACGTCGTGACGCTGATCGGCTCCAGCGGCTCGGGCAAGACCACGCTATTGCGCTGCGTGAACATGCTCGAAGAATTCCAGGGCGGGCAGATTCTGCTCGACGGCGAATCCATCGGTTATGACGAGGTCAACGGCAAACGCGTGCGCCACGCGGAAAAAATCATCGCTCGCCATCGTGCGATGACCGGCATGGCGTTCCAGCAGTTCAACCTGTTCCCGCATCTGACGGCGTTGCAGAACGTCACCCTTGGCCTGCTCAAGGTCAAGAAAATGCACAAGGACGAGGCTGTGGTGCTCGCCGAAAAATGGCTGGAGCGGGTCGGTTTGCTGGAGCGGCGAAATCACTTCCCCGGTCAGTTGTCCGGCGGTCAGCAACAGCGCGTGGCGATTGCCCGGGCCATCGCGATGAACCCGAGCCTGATGCTGTTCGACGAAGTCACCTCGGCCCTTGATCCGGAACTGGTCGGCGAAGTGCTCAACGTGATCAAGGGCCTGGCCGAGGACGGCATGACCATGTTGCTGGTGACCCACGAGATGCGTTTTGCTTTCGAGGTCTCGGACAAAATCGTTTTCATGAATCAAGGGCGGATCGAAGAGCAGGGGCCTCCCAAGGACTTGTTCGAGCGCCCGCAATCACCGCGGCTGGCTGAGTTTCTCAAGAGCACGCGGTTTTAGCCTTTCGTTTTGTAATCAGGAGAAGTACCCATGAGCATTACCCGTTACGGCACCGGCAGCACCGCCGCTGGTGGCCAGCCACGTCCATTCGCTCGCGCTGTTGAAGCGGATGGCTGGCTACACGTTTCCGGCCAGGTGCCGGCGGTGAATGGCGAGATCATCGTTGGCGGTATCGTCGAGCAGACCCACCAGACCATGAAGAACCTGATCGCGATTCTCGAAGAAGCCGGTTATGGCCTGGAAGATGTCGTTCGTGCAGGCGTGTGGCTGGACGACCCACGGGATTTCAGCAGTTTCAATAAGGTCTTCGGTGAGTACTTCAAACCGGAGCACGCCCCGGCGCGCGCCTGTGTGCAGGCGAGCATGATGGTTGATTGCAAGGTCGAGATCGACTGCATCGCTTACAAGAAGAAGGCTTGAGAGTTGCGTGGTTGCTTCGGCCGCAGCCCCTCACCCTAACCCTAACCCAAGGGAGAGGGGACTGATCTCCGTCGATGCAGATTCAGATGTCATACAAAGGCATCTGGATCGATGCGGTCAGGCTCCCTCTCCCTCTGGGAGAGGGCGGGGGGTGAGGGCCGCAATCACGCTGACACAACACGATGGCCCAGTTACCATCCCGGCATCTTTTATGGGAATCCACTGACATGACCGAAGACACCATCAAACGCCGGGCTCGCGGTCTGGACCGGGCGTTCGATATCCTCGATTTCCTCAAGGAAATCGGTCAGCCGCTGCGTCCGAACGATATCGCCAACGGCATCGGCAGCCCGAAATCCACGGTCTACGAACTGGTCGCGTCCCTCGTGGAACGGCGGATTCTGGAGCCGGTAGGCAAGGACGGGCACGTCTATCTCGGCCGTCAGTTGTACTTTCTCGGCCAGGCGCATTTGCGCCATTTCGACCTCAGTCGCGAGGCCGATCACGCCTTGCAGGAGATCGTCAGCCAGACCCGCGAGACCGCGCAGATGTGCTTGCTCAACGGGCGCAAATACACCGTGGCGTTGATGAAGGAAGGCGAGCGGCATTTCCGTATTTCTTCCGATATCGGCGAGAACGCACCGATCCCGTGGACGGCTTCCGGTCGGCTGTTGCTCGCGCATTTGAGCGATCAGCAGATTGTCGATCTGATCGACACCGACGACTTCATTTTGCCCGGTGGTGAACGCCTGCCGCTGGAGACGTTTCTCGGTGAAATCCGTCAGGCTGGCATCGATGGGTTCTTCTCCTTCGACAGTGTCGCCGACACCTTCACCCATTGCTTCGCCGCCCCGGTCAAAGACCGCAACGGCGTGGCCATTTGCACTTTGTGCATCGTCGCCCCACGGGCTGATGCGAAGAACAATTATCACGACTATCGCCGGGTACTGATCGAGAGTGCCAACAGCCTCGCCCGGCGAATCAACGAATAAAAGCGGCTGCCTGCGGCCGCGACTGTGAGGAATTCGAGCATGACGACTGCCATCAATACTGCTGTGGAAAAGGGCAATGCAGCCATCGGCGCGCAACTGGTGCGTGACGTCAGCCTGCCGGCGCTGGTGCTGCATCGCGAGGCGCTGGAGCACAACATTCGCTGGATGCAGAAATTTGTCAGCGACAGCGGCGCGGAACTCGCGCCCCATGGCAAAACCAGCATGACGCCAGCCCTGTTCAAAAGTCAGCTCGACGCCGGCGCGTGGGGCATCACCCTTGCCAGCGCCACGCAGACCCGCGCGGCCTATGCGCACGGCGTACGTCGGGTACTGATGGCCAACCAGTTGGTCGGCACGCCGAACATGGCGTTGATTGCCGATCTGCTGGCGGACCCGTCGTTCGACTTCTATTGCATGGTCGATCACCCGGACAATGTCGCCGATCTCGGGACCTACTTCGCTTCGCGCGGGGTAAAACTCAATGTGATGATCGAATACGGCGTGGTCGGCGGCCGTTGCGGTTGCCGCAGTGAGCAGGAAGTCATTGCGCTGGCCAAGGCGATCAACGCGCAACCGGCGCTGGCCCTGACTGGCATTGAAGGTTACGAGGGTGTAATTCACGGCGATCACGCCGTCAGCGGCATTCGTGAATTCGCCGCGTCGCTGGTGCGCCTGGCGGTGCAACTGCAGGACAGCGGCGCGTTTGCCATCGCCAAACCGATCATCACCGCCTCGGGCTCGGCCTGGTACGACCTGATCGCCGAATCGTTCGAGGCACAGAATGCCGGCGGACGTTTCCTCAGCGTGCTGCGTCCCGGCAGCTATGTGGCGCACGACCATGGCATCTACAAAGACGCGCAATGCTGCGTGCTCGATCGCCGCAGCGATCTGCACGAAGGTTTGCGCCCGGCGCTGGAAGTCTGGGCGCACGTGCAGTCGCTGCCGGAACCGGGGTTTGCCGTGATCGCCCTCGGCAAGCGCGACGTGGCGTACGACGCCGGGTTGCCGGTGCCGTTGCTGCGTTACAAGGCTGGAGCTGTGCCGGCAGTCGGCGAGGACGTCGGCGCATGCAAGGTCACGGCGGTGATGGACCAGCACGCGTTCATGACCGTGGCGCCGGGGGTTGAGTTGCGCGTAGGCGACATCATTTCCTTCGGTACTTCGCACCCGTGCCTGACGTTCGACAAGTGGCGTGTGGGATTGCTGGTGGACGAGCAGTTGTCGGTGATCGAAAGCATGGAAACCTGTTTCTAAGTCTCGAAACCGTGTAATGGCCATCGCTGGCAAGCCAGCTCCCACAGGTTCTTCGGGCGTTCACAAATGTTGTGTACACCAAAAAACCGTGGGAGCTGGCTTGCCAGCGATGAGGCCAGACCAGACACCATCGAATCAGCAGAGACACCACAAGATGACCAGCCTGAGCCCATTGGGCCCCAACACCCCGCGCATCGCCCTGATCGGCGAATGCATGATCGAACTCCAGCAACGCGCCGACGGCAGCCTGCAACAAAGCTTCGGCGGCGATACCCTCAATACCGCCGTGTACCTGTCCCGCGCCTTGGGCGACAGAGCGCAAGTCGACTACGTCACCGCGTTGGGCGACGACAGTTTCAGCGACGCCATGTGCGCAAACTGGGCTGCCGAAGGCATTGGCCTGCAACAAGTGCAACGCCTGCCCGGGCGCTTGCCGGGCCTGTACTGCATTCAGACCGATGCCGCTGGCGAACGGCGCTTTCTCTATTGGCGCAACGAAGCCGCGGTGCGTGATTGTTTCACCACCCCGGCGGCCGAACCGATTCTGGCGGCATTGCCGGATTACGACGTGCTGTATTTCAGCGGCATCACCCTTGCGGTGCTGGGCGTCACAGGTCGGGAAAAGCTGATCCAGACCTTGATCGAAGCGCGCAAGCGCAATGCGCGCATCGTCTTCGACAACAACTATCGGCCGCGCCTGTGGGCATCGCTGGAGGAGGCGCGGGCGGCCTATCGCAGCGTCTTGCCGCACGTTGATCTGGCATTGTTGACGGTGGATGACGAGCAGGCGCTGTTTCAGTTTTCCGATTGCGAGGCGGTGTTCGCCGCGTATGCGCAAATCGGCACGCCGGAAGTGGTATTGAAACGGGGCGCCGAGGCGTGCTTGATTCGTTGTGATGGCGAGGCTTTAGAAGTGCCGGTGCAGAGAGTCGAGAAGGTAGTGGATACCACGGCGGCGGGGGATTCATTTAGCGCGGCGTATCTGGCGAGTCGCTTGCTGGGCGCGAGTCCCGCTGAAGCGGCCGAGGCGGGGCATCTTTTGGCCAGCCAGGTGATTCAGGTGCCTGGGGCGTTGATCCCGAAATAGTCTGAGTGCTGCGCAATCAATCGCCAGCAGGCTCACTCTGCATTTGGAATGCGTTCCTCTGTAAGAGTGAGCCTGCTCGCGACAGGGCCCTCAGGCCGAAACGCTCAATCGCGGTAAAACACCTGCACCAGGTGATAACCAAACTTGCTCTTGATCGGCCCATGCACCGTGCGCAGTGGTTTCTTGAAGATCACCGCATCAATCGCTCCGACCATTTGCCCCGGTCGCACTTCACCCAGATCACCGCCGCGCTTGCCGGACGGGCAGGTTGAAAATTTCTTGGCCAACACATCAAAGGCTTCACCCTTGGCGATGCGCTGTTTGAGTTGTTCGGCCTCTTCGGCGGTTTTCACCAGAATGTGGCGGGCTTGGGCTTTCATCTTGCGGTACCTGATAACGGGGTGACGGCGGGGCGCGCGATTATGCCTCAAGTCACGGGTTTTGGCTGATCATCGTACGGATCTTGCTGGCCAGCAGTTCAATCGAAAACGGTTTCGCGACCATGTCCATGCCATCCTCGAGAAAACCCTGGCGCTCAGCGGCTTTCTGCGCGTAACCGGTCATGAACAACACCTTCAGACCCGGGCGATGCTGGCGGGCGATTTCCGCCAGTTGCCGGCCATTCATGCCCGGCAAGCCAACATCCGTTACCAACAGGTCGACCCGTAGCCCGGATTCCAGTAACGGCAGGGCGGTCTTGGCGTCTTCGGCTTCGTGACCCTGATAACCCAGCTCCTTGAGCAGGTCGAGCACCAGCATGCGCACCGCCGGATCGTCCTCGACCACCAACACGGTTTCTCCGGTCGTCGTGGCCGGAGTGGGCTGGATCGGTTCGATTGACGGGTCCTGCGGCTGCAGGCCGTACAGGCGCGGCAAGTACAGGCGCACGCTGGTGCCTTGCCCCGGCAGACTGTCGAGGCTTACATGGCCACCCGATTGCTGGGCAAATCCATAGATCATCGACAGACCCAGGCCGGTGCCCTGGCCGATGGGTTTGGTGGTGAAAAATGGATCGAACGCCTTGGCCTTGACGGACGGCGTCATGCCCGTGCCGTTGTCGCTGACCGCGAGCATCAGGTAATCGCCGGCCTTGACCGGCTCCAGCGTCGTGATGTCACTGCCGTCGAGGTAGACGTTGGCGGTTTCGATCAGTAACTCGCCACCCTCAGGCATGGCGTCGCGGGCGTTGATCACCAGATTGAGCAGAGCGTTTTCCAGTTGACTGACGTCGGTGCTGACCGGCCACAAGTCATCGGCCAGGCGCAGTTTGAGGTCGATCGGGTCGCCTTTGGTGCGACGGATCAGGTCTTCCAGCGAATGAATGAGTTCGTTGACGTTGAGCTGTTTGCGGTCCAGCGACTGGCGCCTGGAAAACGCCAGCAGACGATGGGTCAGCGCTGCCGCGCGATTGGCCGAGGCCACGGCTGCTTCAGTAAAGCGACCGATTTCGCTGGCGCGACCGTTGGCGATGTAGCGCTGCATCAGGTCAAGACTGCCGATGATCCCGGTGAGCATGTTGTTGAAGTCGTGGGCGATGCCGCCGGTGAGCTGGCCGACCGCCTCCATTTTCTGCGCATGGCGCAGGGCGTCTTCGGCGCGCTCGCGTTCGAACATCTCGTTCTGCAGGCGCTGATTGGCCTGCGCCAATTGCTCGGTGCGCGCGGTGACGCGTTCCTCAAGGGTTTCATTGAGATTGCGCAGCGCTTCTTCGGTTTTTCTGCGTTCGCTTTCATCGATCACAAAAATGTAGAAACCGTTGACCGCACCGTCGGCGCCGTGGCGCGGCAGGTAATTCATCAGTGCGTGGCGGTTGCTGCCATCGCGGTGTGGTGTGGACAGGCTGAACGAGCAGGGTCGCCCGGCCAGTGCCTCTTCGATAAACGGCGAGCGCAGAAAGTAGGCCTCTTCACCGATCACTTCGCGAATCGTGCGGCCATAGAGTTCCTGCGGCGTCAGCCCATACCACTCCAGGTATGCCGCGTTGTTCAGACGGAAACGCTCCTCGTGGTCGACGTAACTGATGAGGATCGGCATGGCGTTGATGATCAGCTGCAATTCCGTCTGGCTTTGGCGCAATGCCTGTTCAGTATGTTTGCGCTCGGTCAGGTCGAGTGCCGCGCCGAGAAAGCGTACCGGCCGACCATGGTGGTCCTTGTAACAACGCCCGCGGGCGAACACCCAGCGTATCTCGCCATCGGTTTGCAGCAGGCGATATTCCTCGGCGTATTCGGTGCCATGGGTGATGCAGTGCTTGATGCTGCGTGCGATCAGCGCTCGGTCTTCAGGATGCACAGCCTGTAAATAATCGCTGATCGGCAACTGGCCAGCCTGCGCCGGATCAATGCCATGCAACTGGGCAAAATGCGCGTCAGCGATGAAACGGTCTTCGCCGATGTCCCAATCCCAGGTGCCGACGGCGTCGGTGGCCGCCAGTGCCAATTGCAGGCGCTCTTCGGTTTCGCGCTGAACCCTGAGGCTTTCATCAGAGCGTTGTTGCAGCTCCAGCGCGATGCGTCGCCGTTCGTTGGTTTCGATGGCCGTGACCAGAATGCCGGCCACTTGCGCGGTTTCGTCGCGGATCGGGCTGTAGGTGAGGTCCAGCCAGAAGTCGGATTCTTTCCCATCACGTTGCAGGGTAAAGCGCCGTTCGCTGTAGGTGCGCACTTGGCCTTGTAGGACGGCGCTGTAAATCGGGTCAGTAAAGTCGCGAAGTTCTGGCCATATCAGGTGCGCCGGCTGTCCGAAAGCGTGCGGATGCTTGCTGCCGGCGAGCATCGCAAAGCCATTGTTATAGATCTGCGTCAGGTGCGGCCCCCACAACAGCAGCATTGGCATCGGCGAGTGAAGCACGATGTCCACCGCCGTACGCAGGCTCTGCGGCCAGGTACCGGCCTCACCGAGCGGGCTGTTGCTCCAGTCTGTGCGGGCAATCAGTGCCGTGGCATCGTCGTTGGTGGGTGCAGCGTTCATCACTTGTATCCTGGGCGTAAGTCGGTGGGGCGGCGTCTACTATGCTTGCAGGACGATAGACGCTTAAAAGCTCGTTGTGTCACGACAGTGAGCCATGTTTGCCAATTGAATGCCTTGCAGGTGCTTTTTGCCATGGAAATCGACGCGCTGTTAATTCGTCTGGCCAGTCAGCACGGCTCGGATCTGTTTCTGTCGACGGGGGCGCCACCCAGCGCCCGTTTCGACGGCGTGCTGACGCCGTTGAGCGAGCGGGCGTTCAAGCCCGGCGAGGTGGCGGCCATCGCCGCGTTTCTGATGGACGCCGAGCAGCACAAGGAGTTCGACCGGGATCTGGAAATGAACCTGGCGATCTCGCGTACCGGTATCGGGCGCTTCCGGGTGAACATCTTCAAACAACGCAACGATGTATCGATCGTGATCCGCAACGTCAAGCTCGATATCCCGCGTTTCGATGACCTCAGGCTGCCGCCGGTGCTGCTCGAAAGCGTGATGCTCAAGCAGGGCCTGATTCTGTTCGTCGGTGCCACCGATTCCGGCAAGTCTACCTCGCTGGCGGCGCTGATCGACCATCGCAATCGCCACAGCAGCGGCCATATCATCACCATTGAAGACCCGGTCGAGTACATCCATCGGCACCAGCGCTCGATCATCAACCAGCGTGAAGTCGGCGTCGACACCCGAAGCTTCCACGCCGCATTGAAGAACACCCTGCGTCAGGCGCCGGACGTGGTGCTGATCGGCGAGATCCGCGACCGCGAAACCATGGAGCACGCCCTGGCGTTCGCCGAAACCGGGCACCTCGTGCTGTCGACCCTGCATGCCAACAACGCCCATCAGGCGCTCGATCGCATTATCAATATGTTTCCCGAAGAGCGCCGGCCGCCGTTGCTGCATGCGCTGGCCAACCATCTCAAGGCCTTTGTTTCCCAGCGGCTGGTCAGAACCCGCGATGGACAGCGCAGGGCTGCGGTCGAGGTGATGCTGGGCACGCCGACGGTCAGCGACCTGATCCGGCGCAATGAACTCCACGAACTCAGGGGCATCATGGAGAAGTCCGCTGAGGCGGGGATGCAGACCTTCGATGGGGCGCTGTACGCACTGGTCATCGAAGGCGCGATCAGCGAGGAAGAAGCGCTGAAGCATGCCGACTCGGTGAACAACCTGCGCCTGCGGCTGAAGCTGCATGCCGACTCGGCGACGACGCCTGCGTCATCGCCGTCAGGAGACTGGGGGTTGATGGACTGAACGGCATGCCGCTGTGGGCGCCCGGCTGCCGGCGCCCACAGGGAAAATCCGGGCGCTTACTCGGCCAATTCCGCTCGGTTGCGGAACTGCTCCAGCGCTTCAGGATTGGCCAGTGCATCGGTGTTTTTTACTCGCTCGCCATGCACGACATTGCGCACTGCCAGTTCGACGACCTTGCCGCTGATGGTCCGCGGGATGTCATTCACCGCGACGATCCGCGCCGGCACATGCCGTGGCGTGGTGTTGTCCCGAATGACCTGTCGAATCTGCTGTTGCAGCGCTTCATCCAGTTCGACATCGTCTTCGAGACGGACAAACAAAACCACGCGGACGTCATCTTGCCATTGCTGCCCGATGGCCACGCTGTCCAACACTTGCGGGACTTTTTCAACCTGGCGATAGATCTCCGCCGTACCGATGCGCACGCCGCCGGGGTTGAGCACGGCATCGGAGCGGCCGTGAATGAGCATCCCGCCGTGGGCCAGTTGTTCGGCGTAATCGCCTTGCGCCCAGACACCGGGAAACAGACTGAAATAGGATTGGCGCAACTTTGCGCCGTCCGCGTCGTTCCACAGGCCAATCGGCATCGCCGGGAAGTGCCGGGTACACACCAACTCACCTTTTTCGCCGATCACCGGCCGCCCGTCGTCATTCCACACTTCAACCGCCATGCCCAGGCTCTTGCCCATGATTTCACCGCGCCGTACCGGCAACAGCGGATTACCGTTGACGAAGCAGGACACGATGTCGGTACCACCAGACATCGAGCTGAGGCAGACGTCTGCCTTGAAGTCTCGGTAGACAAAATCGTAACTCTGCGGCGACAGCGCCGAGCCGGTGCAGAGCAACGTCTTGAGGCTGCTCAGGTCGTGCTCCGCGCGCGGTATGACGCCGCTGCTTTCAAGTGTCGCGAGGAACTTGGGACTGGTGCCGAACACGCTGATGCGCTCATCGTCGATCAACTCAAGCAGGCGCCGATTGCAAGGATGAAACGGTGAGCCGTCGTAAAACACCACCGCGCTGCCCACCGCCAGCGCCGAAACCAGCCAGTTCCACATCATCCAGCCGCACGTCGTGTAATAAAACAAGCGGTCGCCGGGGCCCAGATCGACGTGCAAGCCGTGTTCTTTCACATGCTGCAACAACACGCCGCCGGTGCTGTGAACGATGCATTTCGGCACACCGGTGGTGCCGCTGGAATACAGCACGTAGAGCGGGTGATCAAACGGTACCGGGATGAACCGCGGCTCGTCGCCGGGCTGATAAAAGTCGTTCCATAGCGTGACGTTGGCGCTGGTTCGGTAATCCTCGCTGCGCGCTTGTGCACGGGCGTAGGGGACGATGATCAACTGCTGCAGAGAGGGCAGTTGTTGGAGGATTTCATTGAGTTTGCCGGTCTGGTCAATCTCCTTGCCGGCATAGCGATAGCCGGCGCAGGTGATCAACACCTTCGGCTCGATCTGGCCGAAACGGTCAATCACGCCATGGGTGCCAAAGTCTGGCGACGAACAGGACCAGATAGCGCCGAGGCTGGTAGTCGAGAGCATCGCCACCAACGTTTGCCAAGTGTTGGGCATGCACGCTGCCACCCGATCGCCGAGGCCGACGCCGGCCGCTTGCAAACTGTTCTGGAAGCCGGCGACGTGTTGCGCCAGTTCGGCCCAGGTCAGTTGCTCGCGCTGGCCGTTTTCCGCGACGGCGACCACCGCTACGGCATCGTCGCGGCGGCGCAGCAGGTGTTCGGCAAAATTCAGGGTAGCGCCGGGAAACCATTCGGCGCTGGGCATTTGTAAGCCCTCGCGCAGCACGGCATCGGGTTGGCTGTGAAAGCGGATGTCGAATTGATCGACGATCGCCTGCCAGAAGGCTTCGCGCTGTTCGACGCTCCAGGTGTGGAGGTCGTCGTAACTGGCCAGGTCGAGCCCGTGGCGCTCGTTGATGGCGCGCCGGAAAGTGTCCAGGCGCGACTGGGCGATACGGTTGGCGTCGGGTTGCCAAAGGATGTCGGACATTGTTTGCCTCTTGTTTTATCTTCAGATCCAATCGCGTGGCTCGCTCGCGATGAACGATGGCGCGGACTGCCGGTGGACTACTGCGCCAACCACCCACCATCGATATTCCACGCCGCGCCCCGCACCTGGCTGCCAGCCTCGCTGCACAGGAACAACACCAGTTCACCCAAATGCTGCGGCGTGACGAATTCCAGCGACGGCTGTTTTTCTGCCAGCAAATCATGTTGCGCCTGCTGCGGATCGACGCCATTGGCCGCGCGATCATCGATCTGCTTCTGCACCAGCGGCGTCAACACCCAACCCGGACAGATCGCGTTGCAGGTCACGTTGCTGGTCGCGGTTTCCAGGCCGACCACTTTGGTCAAACCGATCACCCCGTGCTTGGCCGCCACGTAGGCAGCCTTGCCGGTCGAACCGACCTGCCCATGCACCGAGGCGATGTTGATGATCCGCCCCCAGCCCTTGCTGCGCATGCCCGGCAGGCTCAGACGAGTGCTGTGAAATACCGAGGAGAGGTTGATGGCGATGATCGAATCCCAACGCTCGACGGGGAACTCCTCCACGGCGGCGACATGTTGAATGCCGGCGTTGTTGACCAGAATGTCGACACCACCGAATTCACGCTCGGCGTAGGCGATCATCTCGGCGATTTGGGCCGGGTCGCTGACGTCGGCCGGGTGATGGCCGACCTTGCCGCCAAACTGGCTGACGTCGACGATGACTTTGGAGGCATCGCCGAAACCGTTGAGAATCACATTGGCGCCGGCCTTGGCCAGACTCAGCGCGATGCCGAGGCCGATGCCGCTGGTGGAACCGGTAACCAGTGCAGTCTTGCCTGAAAGAGTCGTCATCAATACCTCACACAATGCCAGTGGCGTAAAAAGTGCCGATCACTACGAAAACCGCCAGGGTCTTGATCAGCGTAATACAGAAAATGTCTTTATAGGCTTCGCGGTGCGTCAGGCCAGTGACCGCCAGCAGGGTGATAACGGCGCCGTTGTGCGGCAGGGTGTCCATGCCGCCACTGGCCATCGCGGCCACGCGGTGGAGGACTTCCAGCGGAATGTTGGTGGCGTGGGCGGCGCTGATGAACTGCTCGGACATCGCCGCCAGCGCAATGCTCATACCGCCCGAAGCCGAACCGGTGATACCGGCCAGCAAGGTCACGGTGATTGCTTCGTTGACCAACGGATTGGGGATCTGTTTAAGCCAGTCGGCCAGCACCAGAAAGCCCGGCAGCGAAGCGATCACCGCGCCGAAACCGTATTCCGAGGCTGTGTTCATCGCCGCCAGCAGCGCGCCGCTGACGGCGCTTTTACTGCCTTCTGCGAGTTTGCTGCGGATCGCTTTAAAGCCGAACGCCAACACCATCAGAATGCCGATCAGCAACGCCGCTTGAACGGCCCAGATCGCGGTCAATTTGGCGATTTCAGTGGTTACCGGTGTGGCCATGCCGGGCAACGCGAGGCTGTGGGTTTTGCCGTACCACTGCGGAATCCATTGAGTGAACAACAGGTTCATGACGCCCACCGCCAGCAACGGCGACAGGGCGATCCATGGGTTTGGCAGCTTGAGGTCTTCAGCAGTTTCCGGCTCGTTGCGCAGTTCGGTGCCATACCCTTCGCCGGCCCGTTGCGCCTTGTTGCGCTGACGCTGAAGGAACAGCATGCCGGCGCAGAACACGAAAATCGTGCCGATCACACCCAGCCACGGCGCCGCCCATGCAGTGGTGTTGAAGAAGGTACTGGGGATGATGTTCTGGATTTGCGGCGTACCGGGCAGGGCGTCCATGGTGAACGAAAACGCGCCGAGGGCGATGGTCGCGGGGATCAGGCGTTTAGGAATATTGCTCTGACGGAACATCTCCGCCGCAAACGGATACACCGCAAACACCACAACAAACAGTGACACGCCGCCGTAAGTGAGCAGGGCGCAGACCAGTACGATCACCAGCATCGCCTGGCGGGTGCCAAGCAGGCGAATGGCAGCAGCGACAATCGAACGCGAGAACCCCGACAGCTCGATCAACTTGCCGAACACGGCGCCGAGCAGGAACACCGGAAAATACAGTTTGATGAAACCGACCATTTTCTCCATGAACACCCCGGTGAACGCAGGGGCGACGGCAGAAGGGTCGGTGAGCAGGACAGCGCCGAGGGCGGCGATCGGGGCGAAAAGGATAACGCTGTAGCCACGGTAGGCGGCGAGCATCAGCAGCGCGAGGGCTGCCAAAGCAATGATCACACTCATGGTGTGTTCTCCAGGGATTGTTATTTTTGTGGTTGAAACGGGTCTGGGAGAGGGTAAAGCCAGATCTGTGCCAGATGCGTAAGCTGTTGATCTATAAGCTTTTAAATTGGATATATGAAGAGTTGTTCGATGGATTGTCTCCGTTTGGAGACTTTGTTGACAGATCAAGAGATCGCAGCCTCCGGCGCCCCCTGCATCGGCAACATGTGAACCCCTTGTAGGAGCTGCCGAAGGCTGCGATCTGTTGATCTCGAAATGGCCAATCTCAAATAAGAGATAAAGTCTCGTTATTGAGACTCTGCAATCCCCAACGCCAGCATTTTCTTGTACAGCGTCGAGCGCCCCAGCCCCAGTCGAGCCGCAGCCTCCGGTACCTTGCCCGCGCATTGCGCGAGGGTGGACTGAATCAGTTGTCGGTCAAAACGCTCGCGCGCCTGCGCAAATGTCTCGTTAGTCAGCGGCTCAAGCATCGGCGTCGGCGCACGCTCAACCGGCGTAAACGTACCGATGGCCGCCCCAATGTCCTGTTCACTGAGCATCAAGTCATCACTGAGCAGCGCCGCTCGCTCCAGCACGTTGCGCAGCTCGCGGATGTTCCCCGGCCACGCGTGCTGTCCGAGCAGTTCCAGCGCATCGCGGTGCAATTCATGCTGACTGCGCAGCTCTTCCAGAATGGCTTCGCTGAGTGCCGGCAGATCATCAAGGCGTTCACGCAATGGCGGCACCTGGATCGGCAGCACATTGAGGCGGTAGTACAAGTCGGCGCGGAACTCGCCACGCTTGATTGCCGCTTGCAAATCCGTGGAAGTGGCAGCGATCACCCGCACGTCACTCTGAATCACCTCATTGGAACCGACCGGTTCGAATTCCTTTTCTTGCAGCACCCGCAGCAGTTTGCTTTGCAGCGGCAGCGGCATGTCGCCGATCTCGTCGAGAAACAACGTGCCGCCCTGAGCGATCTGCAATTTGCCGGTGCGACCCTTGCGGTCAGCGCCGGTGAAGGCGCCGGGCGCCGTGCCGAAAAACTCTGCCTCCAGCAACGCCTCTGGAATCGCCGCACTATTGATGCTGACAAACGCCTTGTGCGCCCGAGGCGACGCGCTGTGAATCGCTTGGGCGAGCAACTCCTTGCCGGTGCCGGTTTCGCCGAGCAACAACACCGGTGACTCAGCACTGGCGCTGCGCCGGGCGCGGCGTTTGACTTCCAGGCTGGCCGCGCTGGTGCCGATGAAATGAGCGAAATTGTATTTAGTCTGCCGCGCGCGCAGCAGGGAGCGGGTCGAGGCCAGTTCTTCCTGCATGCTCAAGTAACGTTTGAGCATGGGCGACAATGTGCGCAACTCATCGAACAGGGCAAAACCAATGGCGCCAATCACGCTGCCGGCGTCGTCATGAATCGGCAGGCGCATCACCACCAGCGGCTCTTTTGGCGTGTCTTGCATGTCCAGCAAAATCGGCCGCCCCGTGCGTACGACGTCACGTAACAGACTGCCGGGAATCACGCTTTCGCAGGGCTTGCCGATGGCGCCTTCCGCCGATTGCAGACCAAAACGCCGCGCGTAACGCTCGTTCATCCAGACGATATTCGCGTCGCGATCAACAATGACCGTGCCTTCGCTCGACTGCTCAATGATCTCGAACAACGAACGGATCGCCAGCGTGCGAACGCGTTGGTAGTCCTTGAGGCTTTCGGTGGTGTTCATGACGGCAGATCCTGATTATGTGTTGCCAATGCCGGCCCCATCGCGAGCAGGCTCACTCCTGAATTTGGAATGCATTCCCTGTAGGCGCGAGCCTGCCCGCGATAGAGGCGACTCGATCCCAAGGCAGGCGCGAGAGGATGCTTACCCCGGATGCGCCGCCGCCAACAGCTCTTTAGTGTACGGATGCTGTGGCGTATCAAACACCTCATGGCTGGCACCGCGTTCGACCACTTTGCCGTCCTTGATCACGATCATGTCGTGGGCGAGGGCGCGCACCACTGCCAGGTCGTGGCTGATGAACAGGTAGGTCAGGCCGTGTTTTTCCTGAAGCTGGCGGAGCAGGGCCACCACTTGTTTCTGCACAGTGCGATCGAGTGCCGAGGTTGGCTCGTCGAGCAGAATCAGCGCCGGTTTCAGCACCAGTGCTCTGGCGATGGCAATGCGTTGACGCTGACCACCGGAGAACTCGTGGGGGTAGCGGTGGCGGCTCTGCGGGTCGAGGCCGACTTCCTCGAGCACGCGGATGACTTGCTCATCGCATTCCTCGGCGGTGGACTGGCAATGCACCTCCAGGCCCTCGCTGATGATCTGCGCCACTGACATCCGTGGGCTGAGGCTGCCGAAAGGATCCTGGAAAACCACCTGCATCTGTCGGCGCCATGGCCGCAGCTGTTTCTGATCCAGACCGTCGAGGGCCTGGCCCTGGAAGCGAATACTGCCTTCGGAGTCGAGCAAACGCAGGATCGCCTGCCCCAGTGTGGATTTGCCTGAGCCGGATTCGCCGACGATGCCCAGGGTCTTGCCACGCTGGATGTTCAGGCTGATGCCATCGACCGCGCGCAGGTACTGCTTGCGCTGAAACAGCCCGCCACCGACGACAAACTCGACCCGCAGATCATCAACCTCCAGCACGTTCTCGCGCTCGTCCCGGGGCAGGGCTTCGCCGTCCGGTTCGGCATTGAGCAAGACGCAGCTGTAAGGGTGCTTCGGCGCAGTAAACAGCGTTTCGCACGGCGCCTGTTCGACGATTTCTCCGGCCTTCATCACGCAGACCCGTTGGGCGATGCTGCGCACCAGATTGAGGTCATGGCTGATCAGCAGCAACGACATGCCGAGGCGTTGTTGCAGGGATCTGAGCAGCAGCAGGATCTTGCGCTGCACGGTGACATCGAGTGCAGTGGTCGGCTCATCGGCAATCAGCAATTCCGGTTCGCACGCGAGGGCCATGGCGATCATCACCCGTTGCCGCTGCCCGCCGGAGAGTTGATGCGGATAGGCTTTTAGCCGTTCTTCGGGTTTCTGGATGCCGACCAGTTCGAGCAGTTCGAGGATGCGCTGTTGCGCGGCTTTGCCGCCCATTCCACGGTGCACCAGCAGGGTTTCGCCGATCTGCTTTTCAATGGTGTGCAGCGGGTTGAGCGAGGTCATCGGCTCCTGAAAGATCATCGCGATACGGTTGCCGCGTAACTCGCGCAAGACCTTTGGGTCCGAGCCGACCAACTCCTGGCCGCGATAACGGATGCTGCCGGTGGTTTGCGCATCGCCCTCGGGAAGCAGTTGCAGGATCGAATGAGCCGTCACCGATTTGCCCGAGCCCGATTCGCCGACCAGCGCCAGGCACTCGCCGGGGCGAATGTCCAGGCACAGGTTGCGCACTGCGCTTTGGCCGTGGAAGGCGACGTTGAGGTCGCGGATTTCGATCAGGTTGTCCGTCATGTCATTAACCGCGTCAGGAGCGTGGATCAAAGGCATCGCGCAGTGCTTCGCCAATGAACACCAGCAGGGAAAGAATCAGCGCCAGGGTGAAGAACGCCGTCAACCCGAGCCACGGTGCTTGCAGGTTTTGTTTGCCCTGACCGATCAGCTCGCCCAGGGACGCGCTGCCGGCGGGCATGCCGAAGCCGAGGAAATCCAGCGCTGTCAGGGTGGAAATCGCCCCGGTCAGAATGAACGGCAGGTAGCTCAGCGTCGCGTTCATGGCGTTGGGCAGAATGTGCCGGACAATCACTTTGCGGTCGCTCAAACCCAGCGCCCGCGCGGCTTTGACGTATTCCAGGTTGCGGCCGCGCAAGAACTCGGCGCGCACCACGTCCACCAGAGCGAGCCACGAAAACAGCGCCATGATCCCGAGCAACCACCAGAAATTCGGTTCGACGAACCCCGAGAGAATGATCAGCAGGTAGAGCACCGGCAAGCCGCTCCAGACTTCCAGCAAGCGTTGTCCGATCAGGTCGACCCAGCCACCGTAATAACCTTGCAGGGCGCCGGCGGCGATGCCGATCAAGGCACTGACAAAGGTCAGCATCAACGCAAACAGAATCGACACCCGGGCGCCGAAAATCACCCGTGCCAATACATCCCGCGCCTGATCGTCGGTGCCCAGCCAATTGACCGATGACGGCGGGCTCGGGGCCGGTTGATTGAGGTCGTAGTTGGGTGTGTCGTCACTGAACGGAATCGGCGGGAACAACAGCCAGCCACCGTCCTTGCGGATCAGGTTCTGCACATAGTCGCTGCGGTAATCAGCCTGAAACGGCAATTGCCCGCCAAACTCCTGCTCGGTGTATCGCTTGAGCACCGGGAAATACCATTGGCCCTGATAGCTGACCACCCACGGCTTGTCGTTGGCGATCAGTTCGCCTCCGAGGCTTAGCAGAAACAGGCCGATAAACAGCCACAACGACCACCAGCCGCGGCGGTTTTTCTTGAAACGTTCGAAACGACGACGGCCCAGGGGCGAGAGCTTGAACATCAGGCGTTCCTCGCGGCGAAGTCGATGCGCGGATCGACCAGGGTGTAGCAAAGGTCACCGATCAGTTTTATCAAGAGTCCGAAGAGGGTGAAGATGAACAGCGAACCGAACACCACCGGGTAGTCCCGCGACACGGCCGCTTCGTAGCTCATGCGACCGAGGCCGTCGAGCGAGAAAATCACCTCAATGAGCAGGGACCCGGCAAAGAACACGCTGATGAATGCCTGTGGAATCCCCGATACCACCAGCAACATCGCGTTGCGAAACACATGCCCGTACAGCACGCGGCGCTCGCTCAGGCCTTTAGCCCTGGCGGTGACCACGTACTGGCGAGTTATTTCATTGAGGAACGAGTTTTTGGTAAGGATGGTCAAGGTAGCAAATCCGCCGATCACCAGCGCCGTCACGGGCAGCACCAAATGCCAGAAGTAATCGGCGATCTTGCCCAACGTCGACAACGATTCGAAGTTGTCCGACACCAAACCGCGCACCGGGAACCAGTTCAGGGATGTGCCACCGGCAAACACCACGATCAGGAACATCGCAAACAGAAACGCCGGCATGGCGTAGCCGATGATGATCGCGGTGCTGCTCCAGATATCGAAATGGCTGCCGTGGTGTACGGCTTTGCGGATGCCCAAGGGAATCGACACCAGATAAGTAATCAGCGTCGCCCAGAGCCCGAGGGAGATGGTTACCGGCATTTTTTCGAGGATCAGATCAGTGACCGTCGCACCGCGGAAAAAGCTTTTGCCGAAATCCAGCTGCGCGTAGTTCTTGAGCATCAGCCACAAACGTTCGTGCGCCGGTTTGTCGAAACCGTACTGTTTTTCGATGTCCTTGATCAGTTGCGGATCGAGGCCACGGCTGGCGCGCGAGGTGCTGCTCATGGTCTCGCTGGAACTGCCGCCGACACTGGCGCCGCCAATGCCTTGCAAATGGGCGATGGCCTGTTCGACCGGCCCGCCGGGCGCGGCCTGGATGATCACGAAATTGACCAGCAGGATGATTACCAGCGTCGGAATGATCAGCAGCAGACGCCGCAGTATGTAAGCCCACATCAGTGCGCGCCTCCAGGTCTGCCGCGAGCGATTTTTTCGGCAGTCATCTGTTGGTTGGTCAGCGGCGTGCTGCTGATCTCCCACCAGCTCTCGATGGCTTCATCGTTGCTCGCTTGTACCGCCGGTATGCCGAAACGGTTCCACCAGACCGTGGAAGTCCCCGGTGGGTAATAGTTGGGAATCCAGTAGAAGTTCCATTGCAGCACCCGATCCAGCGCATGCGCGTAATGCAGCATGTCGCTCTGGGTCGAGGCGCGGATCAAACCGTTGATCAAGGTATCGACCGCCGGATTTTTCAGCACCATGTAGTTGTTGGCACCGGGATCATTGGCCGAAATCGATCCGAAGTAGTTGAGCAGCTCACCGCCCGGAGACGTCGTGACGGGATAACCGGTGACGATCATGTCGTAGTCACGGCTCATGAGTCGATTGACGTATTGCGAGGAGTCGATGCGACGAATATTGAGGTCGATGCCGATCTGTTTCAGCGTGCGCTTGTAAGGCAACAGCAAACGATCCATGCCGTTCTGGCTGACCAGAAAGGTGAAACTCAGCGGCTTTCCGGCGGCGTTCACCAGTTGATCGCCATCGGGTTTCCAGCCGGCCTGCTCAAGCAGTGCGAGGGCCTGCAACTGCTTGTCGCGAATCAGGCCGCTGCCATCGGTTTTCGGGGCTTGGAAGACCTGAGTGAAGACCTCGTCGGGAACCTGTCCGCGCAAGGGTTCGAGGATTTTCAGCTCTGCCGCATCGGGAAGTTGCCGCGCCGCCAGCTCGGAGTTGGAAAAGTAGCTCTGCTGGCGGATGTACATGTTGCGCATCATCTGCCGGTTGCTCCACTCGAAATCCCAGAGCATGGCCAGCGCCTGTCGCACGCGGCGGTCCTGAAACACCGGTTGTTGCAGATTAAACACGAAGCCCTGCGCCGACTGCGGTGCCTCGGTGGCCAAGTGGGCCTTTTGCAGGCGCCCGTCACTCAGGGCCGGGCTGTCGTAACCGATGGAGTAGCCGGTGGCAGAGAACTCACGGTTGTAATCATAGGCGCCGCCGCGCAGCACCTGGCGGGCTACATCGGTGTCGCCGAAGTACTCGATGCTGAAATGGTCGAAGTTGTAGAGTCCGCGACTGACCGGCAGGTCCTTGCCCCACCAGTCGGGATTGCGTTCAAAGGTGATGCTGCGCCCGGAGTCGACCTTGCCGACACGATACGGGCCGCTGCTCAGCGGGGGTTCATAGCCGCCACCGCCGGCGAAATCACGGCTCTTCCACCAATGCTCGGGAAATACCGGCAGGGTGGCGATGTCCAGCGGCAAGGTGCGGTTTTCATTGCTTTTGAAATCGAAACGCACCGTCAGCGGTGCTTCCACTTCAACGCCTTTGACATCGGCGAACTGGGTGCGATAACGCAGGCTGCCCTGGGTCATCAACAGCTCATAGGTGTAACGCACGTCTTCGGCGGTAATCGGTTTGCCATCGGCGAAACGCGCTTTGGGGTTGATGAAGAACCGCAAGGACAAACCGTCCTCCGAGCGCTCCATCTGCTGTGCGACCAGGCCGTAGACGGTGTAAGGCTCGTCCATCGAACGCTGGGCCAAAGGGGAATAGAGCATGCCGTCGATCTGGGTGACGCCGATGCCTTTGTCGATGTACGGCAGCATGTGATCGAAGTGACCGATTTCGACCGCCGAGCGGCGCATTGTCCCGCCTTTCGGGGCCTGCGGATTGGTGTAGTCGAAGTGGCTGAAGCCGGCCGGGTATTTGGCGGGTTCGCCGTAGACGGTCAACGCATGTTGCGGTGCGGCGTTCACACCAGCGGCGCTCAACAGCAGAGCCACGGCAGTGAACATCAATGTGGAAAAAGCCAGTCGCATTGTCAGCCTTAAAGCCGGGTGATCGATATGCGCAATTTGTACGCGAGAGGCGCGTCAGTCGCCAGCCCAATCGTGTAACTCAAACACAACGGCCCACCAAAGGGCGGGCCGTTGCACAGCAAACCGGACGAGGGATCAGTCCTGACGGCTGGTGACTTCCAGCAGGTGATAACCGAACTGGGTTTTCACCGGGCCTTGCACGACGTTGATCGGCGCGCTGAAAACCACGGTGTCGAATTCCTTGACCATCTGGCCAGGACCGAACGAACCCAGGTCGCCGCCCTGACGGCTGGACGGGCAGGTGGAGTTGGCTTTGGCGACTTCAGCGAAGTCAGCGCCGCCTTCGATCTGGGACTTGAGTTCGTTGCACTTGTCTTCGCTTGCAACCAGGATGTGGCGGGCAGTGGCTTTAGCCATGAGGAAACTCTCCAATCTATTTCAGTAAAATGCGGAGCCTACCGGATTCAGTGGGCGATTTCTCGGCAAAGTTCCCTTGCCGATGTCGCGCCGTCTTAGAGTTTCGCCGCTTGCAGGCGATAGGCATGTTCTACATAGAGGTCAATCGGATCGGGCGAGACCGCGCCGACAGTCGCTGTGCCGCGCAGAGTCGACAAGTGATCGAGCGGAAGGTCCGAGCGGATCACCTCACCCAAGTGGGAACTGAAACGACCGACAAATCCGTCGTTTTGCCCGGCTTCCTTGCTGAAATGCCTGGACATCGCCCGACAGACGATATTGCCCGGATCAAGGCTGTACGAGGCGTGATCCGCCAGGATGCCACTCCAGGAATAGTAGCGAACACCGTCAACCAGTGCCGCCCCGTGGTCTCCCCACGTGGCGGGCAGACCTTGCGGGTACTTGGCGTTGAAACGGCCGACGCCTTCGGTGGTCAGGGCATTGAGTGCTGATAACGCATTCTGCGGCAAGGTCAGATTGCCGCTGATCACGGTCAGAAAATCTGAAAAAGCGATGGCCACGTTATTGGCGACATGTTCCCGCAGTCGTCCGGGGATAAGTGCCAGTCGCAGGGTATCGGCCAGTTCGGAACCCTGGTTCGGACCGCTGACCGATGTCACTGACGCAACCCTGTGTGGTGCAAGCGCAGCAGCATAACGTGCGGCGAGTGCACCTTGGCTGTGGCCGATAAGGTTGACTTTGCCAGCTCCTGTGCCTTTGAGGACTCTATCGATTTGCAACAATAACTGCTCACCGCGTACTTCATTGTCATGGGCCGCAGAAAGGTGCGGCACAAACACGCGGTTGCCAGTCGTTACGAGTGCCTCTCGGACCTTGTGGAAGAGCTCGAACTGGCCGATACGCTCGAATCCGAACAGACCATGTACCAGCAAGATCGGGTAGTGCGTTGTGGCATTCCGTTGCATGTCATTTACCTTCTTGCAGGAGTTCTCGGTGGAATCTGTTTGCCACTCTAAAACAGTCATTCACTCGGCGAAGTACGAAGGGGCTTCAGGTGTTGACTGAATCTGGACTAAGAGGTGTACGAATTTTCGGATAATGCTGAGATCCACCTACAAATCTCCCGCCGTCTACTGCAAGGCTAAAGCTGATTTCCTGTTGTTTGCCTACCTTGCTCGTAGTCATTGCCCCTTCTATTCGGCGTATCGGCTGACATCAGTGCGTTGCTCGTTAGCGTTCAATATGGGCTGTCGACGCGGTGTTTGAAGCGCGCGTTTTTTCCAAGGACTGGAGGCTCCGATGACAATGTATGAGGCACACCCGCAAATACCGTCACCGCATCAAAACGATGGATCGTCAGGCGCATCGCGGGAGGGCTGTATTAAGCTCAATAGACCGGGCTGGCTGAGTTTCAGGGCGGATGAAACCTCTCTGCAGTTTTGTTATCAGGCAGGCGAGGCCGTCGATACCGGTGCGGCAACTGTCCTGCTGCCGCTACCCGTCCTTGAGTCTGTGGCAGACGCTGTACTTGATCCTTCTGTGAAGAGAGTCATTGTGCGGATCGCGCCTTATCCAGGCATGACCTGTGGCGACAAGCTGTTACTGCACTGGGAGGGGCTGGATATCGAAGGGTTTGCCTATCAGCACGAAGCTTCCCGTTTCGTCAGTGAGGGGCTGGTAGGCAAGGAAGTCGTATTCGTCATCAAAGGTGTACACGTCGCGGCACTGGATGGCGGATCGCTCGAAGTGTATTGGACGCTTCACAGTGCGATGTACATGGAGCCGGCTAGTTCCGGGCGGCTGCAACTGGATGTGGGAGATGTTCGACCGTATTTGCGTGCTCTTTATATTGACGACACGGTCGCAGGTGTTCTGGATCCCGAAAGATTTCCCGAGGGTGCGCGCGTCACTCTCCAGCCTTATGCGCGCATGGCCGAAGGTGATCGAGTGCTGCTGAGCTGGCAAGGGCTCGCGTCGGACGTAGTGTTCAACGATGCGTTGGTTGTTGAAGCCTTTGCAGTCGGAGAGCCTCTGTCGTTTTGGGTGCCACCAGGTTGTTTCGCTGCACACCTTGGTAGCGAAGCGACCGTCCGCTATCGGGTTGAGCCGAAAAACGGCGAAGCGCGCGATTCCGAGCCTGCAAAAATTGTCATCGCTTCACTGATTCGGGGAGCGCTGGACGCCCCGGATGTTTTGGAGGCTCAAGCGGGTATGCTCGACGTGGAAGATTCCACTGACGGCGTTACCGTGGTGATTGGCAATGCCCAGACGCAAGAGGGTGAGCTGGTGTATCTCAAGTGCGATGGTGAGTTGTTCAATCACCGCGACGACCGCGAAATCACCCGCGATTCAGCGGGACAGCCGTTGGTCTTCATCGTCCCTCATCGTTTCTGGCGCGAGCATCAAGGGACGACCGTGCGGATAGCCTACTCGGTAGAGCGCTCGGATGATGTAAGTCAGGCATCAGGGGTGACACACGTACGTGTCGAGTAAAGCTCCGATCTTCCGGCGCTGAATGCGCCGGAAGACTTACCTTGAGTCAGCCTCGGTTCTGATCTTTCAGGCGTTGCGCAGCGTCCAGCAACAAGCGTTCTGTCGCGCTGAAGCCGAGGCAGCCATCCGTGATGGATACGCCGTATTGCAGTGATGGCTTCAATGGTTGGCAACCTTCGAACAGGTGCGACTCCAGCATCATGCCGATCAGCGATGGATTGCCTTGCAGGCGTTGCTCGAGCACATCATTGAACACTGCTGGTTGACGCAGCGGGTCCTTGCCACTGTTGGCATGACTGCAATCAACCATGATCCGGCCCGGGATTTTCAGGCGGGCCAACTCGACGTTGATTTTTTCGACACTGAACTGATCGTAGTTTGGGCCTTGGTGGCCGCCGCGCAGGACCAGATGAGTGTCTGGGTTGCCGGACGTCTGAATGATCGCAGGATGGCCCTGGCTATCGACCCCGAAATGTCGATGCGAATGGGCTGCGGAGCGCATCGCGTCGACAGCAATGGCCGCGCCGCCGTCGGTGCCGTTTTTGAAGCCGACCGGCATATTCAATCCGCTGGCCATCTCGCGGTGTATCTGCGACTCGGTCGTACGGGCGCCGATGGCGACCCAGCTCAACAGGTCGTCGAAGTAGCCGGCGGCCATAGGTTGCAGCAGTTCGGTGGCAACCGGCAGGCCAAGGTGAATCATTCCCAGCATCAGTTCACGGGAACGCGTAAGGCCTGCGGCCATGTCATCACTGCCGTCAAGGTGGGGATCGTAAGCGAGGCCTTTCCAGCCAACAGTTGTTCGCGGTTTTTCGACATAGGCACGCATGACCAGCAACATTTCATCGCTGACTTCGTCGGCAAGTCGAGCCAGTTTGCTGGCATATTCGAGGGCGGACTGAGGGTCATGGATCGAGCAAGGACCGACGATTACCAGCAAGCGCGGGTCTTCGCCATCGAGAATTGCGCGAACTGCTTGGCGATGAGCAGCGATTTGCAATGTCAGGGCATTGCTCAGAGGCAACTGCTGCTTGAGCTGCAACGAAGTGGGCAGACGCAGCGTCAGCGTTTCGTTGGCGCAATCGAGGGATGACAGTGGCAGAGCAGAAACGGAGGAGTTCATATTCGGTCTTCCTGGGCTGATGGCGGGTGCTTCCCGCTCACTCGGCCCTACTGGGGTGTTCGACAATTGGCCGTATTGGCTAGGTGTGTGTGCTTGCCACCTGTGGGTGACCGATCGGAGGCGGCAGGCTGTCCCGAGCGGAGGCTGGTAAATCGCCAGGCGGTAAAGCTGTCGTAACGGTAATAAGTGGCGTAGTTCATTGGGGGATCCCTCAAATTGTCTGGAGTGTTGCTGAAAGTTTGGGCCTGAAAAAACAAAACCCCCGGTCGGGAGGCCGACCGGGGGTTGAGAATTCTCTGGTGGCGACCCGTGTTATGGGCGCCTTTTGGGTATCAGGCGCGCTAGTGGCTAAACCAATACCCAAAATAAAAGCTGGCAGGAGTGCAAACGTCATTCATGCGCGCAGCCAAAACCGAGCGCAGGGCGCTGGCGGTATGAAGCTGTGAAAGTGCATTGAACATGGTTTGTCTCCGTTGAATGCGCCGAGCTTACTCGACGCCGATACGCGACAGCAATCAGAAAATGCTATCGAGCGCTGAGGAATTTACCTATCGCTTGAGTGTTGCGAGCGCTGTGACACACTCGCTGTTTTGCCTAAGACTAGGGACGCATCATGTCGACGTTGACCATTGCCGCTGCTCAATCGATATCCGTTGCCGGTGATCTGGCCGGCAATATCGTTCGCCACAAGCGTTTTATAAAGGTGGCAGCGGAGCAGGGCGTTGAGCTTTTGGTGTTCCCGGAGTTGTCGCTGACCGGCTATGAAGGCGAGGTGGCCGCCGCACTGGCGATTGACCCAGACGATGATGTTCTTCAACCGCTAAGAGATTTGACTCGCCAACTCGGCGTGACCGCTGTCGTTGGTATGCCAATACGGCTGGGGAAAAATCCTGCGGTGTTGATTGGTGCGCTGGTGTTGAGACCCGATGGCTCGCTCGGTGTATACAGCAAGCAGCATTTGCACACGGGCGAAGAACTGATTTTTACCCCTGGAAGCGGCGGATCCACGTTGAAATTCGGCCGCGACACCGTTGCACTGGCCGTCTGTGCGGACTTTTCTCACGCCAGCCATGCTGTTAACGCCGCGGCCCAGGGTGCCGACGTATATGCCGCTGGAGTATTGATCAGCGAAGCTGGCTACGCAGCAGATGCAGCGGTGCTTCAAGGCTACGCTCGCGAACACTCTATGACCGTGCTGATGGCCAACCATGGAGGCGTTACCGGCGGGTGGCAGTCGGCAGGCCGCAGCGTGATCTGGTCCGCGAATGGAACGCTGATCGCGTCGGCCTCTGGTACGGGGGATTGTTTGGTTATCGCCCGGCGGATCGATGGGGCATGGCAGGGCGATGTAGTGCCTGTGGTGCACGGGTAATGTCTTTCCAGATGCGTCGCGCTTTGCCTGAGGATCTGGCATTCGCCAGGGCGCTCACCTGTCAAAACATGCTGCGTTACTACATTCAGCATGATTTGTTGTGGCAGGACGAAGCGTTCGATGTGGCGTGGTCAGGGCGTGAGAGCTGGTTGGTATATAAAGGCGATGTGACGATAGGGTTTTTCAGCCTTAGCCGCGATGCGCGAGCTTTGTATATCCGGGAATTACAAGTGGCTGAAGCCTTTCGGGGGCAGGGGGCCGGTTCCTGGACAATTGATCAGGTTATTGAAATAACCCGCAAGGAGCGTCGTCCGGCGCTGCGCCTCACTGTATTCGAAAATAATCCGGCTAAAAATTTGTATCAGAGAAAAGGACTACAGGTTCAAGGTAAGGACGAGTGTTTCTTGCGCATGCAGCTTGATTTGAGAACGCCTGTGCTCTGAAACCCACGGCCGGCAAGCTCTGAAAGATGAATTGAAACTTTTTAAATGCGGCTTTCCGCTAGGTCTGTCTGGCTCTTTTTGCTAAGGTGTCCGGCATCCCAATAAGACCATATCGCGAGGTGTCTGCTTGATTAGGGTGCTAGTGGTCGATGACCATGATCTCGTTCGTACAGGCATTACACGTATGCTGGCCGATATCGATGGCTTGCAAGTGGTCGGCCAGGCCGAGTCCGGGGAAGAGTCCCTGATCAAGGCCCGTGAGTTGAAACCCGACGTTGTCCTGATGGACGTCAAAATGCCTGGCATTGGCGGCCTGGAAGCGACGCGCAAGCTGTTGCGCAGTCATCCGGATATCAAGGTAGTTGCCGTCACGGTCTGTGAGGAAGATCCTTTCCCTACAAGGTTGTTGCAGGCTGGCGCCGCGGGCTATCTGACCAAGGGTGCAGGATTGCCGGAGATGGTGCAGGCCATTCGCCTGGTATTCGCTGGCCAGCGCTATATCAGCCCGCAGATCGCTCAGCAGTTGGCGATCAAGTCCTTTCAGCCTACCAACGATTCGCCGTTCGATGCCTTGTCCGAGCGGGAAATTCAGATCGCTTTGATGATTGTCGGCTGTCAGAAGGTCCAGATCATTTCCGACAAGTTGTGCCTGTCACCGAAAACCGTGAACACCTACCGCTACCGTATTTTCGAAAAGCTTTCGATCAGTAGCGATGTTGAGTTGACGCTGTTAGCGGTTCGCCACGGCATGGTCGATGCCAGCGCCTGATCATGACTGAAACATTTGATTCTGGTGCTTTTCTGTCGACCGTCAGCGGGCGTCCTGGCGTCTATCGCATGTTCGACAGCGATGCGCGTCTACTCTATGTCGGCAAGGCCAAGAATCTTAAAAAGCGTCTGGCCAGTTATTTTCGCAAGACCGGGCTGGCGCCGAAAACCGCTGCGCTGGTTGGGCGCATAGCGCAGGTCGAAACGACCATCACGGCGAATGAGACCGAGGCGCTCCTGCTTGAGCAGACGCTGATCAAGGAGTGGCGTCCGCCGTACAACATTCTGTTGCGCGACGATAAGTCCTATCCCTACGTGTTTCTGTCTGACGGCCAGTTCCCACGTCTGAGCATCCATCGCGGCGCGAAGAAAGCCAAAGGTAAGTACTTTGGCCCGTATCCGAGCGCCGGGGCCATACGCGAAAGTCTCAGTCTGCTGCAAAAGACATTCTTCGTTCGCCAGTGTGAGGACAGCTATTACAAGAACAGGACTCGTCCGTGCCTTCAATACCAGATCAAACGCTGCAAGGCCCCCTGTGTTGGCCTGGTGGAACCTGAGGTCTATGCCGAAGATGTGCGTCACTCGGTAATGTTCCTCGAGGGACGCAGTCATGCGCTAACCAATGAACTGTCCACGGCAATGGAAGAGGCGGCGATCAACCTTGAGTTCGAGCGCGCTGCCGAGTTGCGCGATCAGATCGCTTTGCTGCGCCGTGTGCAGGATCAACAGAGTATGGAAGGTGGTACGGGCGACATCGATGTCATTGCGGCATTCGTCAACCCGGGCGGCGCTTGTGTGCATTTGATCAGTGTCCGTGGCGGGCGTGTGCTGGGTAGCAAGAACTTCTTCCCGCAAGTGGGAATTGAAGAGGACGTTTCTGAAGTCATGGCGGCGTTTCTCGGCCAGTACTTCATCAGCAGCCCGGAACGCGATTTGCCGAGCGAGCTTATCGTCAACGTGGTGCACGAAGACTTTCCGACGCTGATCGAGGCGATTAATGAGCTGCGTGGACGTGAACTGGTCATCAGCCACCGGGTTCGCGGTACCCGAGCGCGATGGCAGCAATTGGCTGTGACCAACGCCGAACAGGCATTGGGCGCGCGCTTGGCTAATCGTCAACACACCGCCGCACGCTTCGAGGCGTTGGCCGAAGTGCTTAATCTCGATGAGCCACCGCAGCGCCTGGAGTGTTACGACATCAGTCACTCCAGTGGTGAGGCGACGGTTGCATCCTGCGTAGTATTCGGCCCGGAAGGTGCGATCAAATCGGATTACCGCCGATACAACATCGAAGGTGTCACGGCAGGTGACGACTATGCCGCCATGCACCAGGCCCTGACTCGACGATTCAGCAAACTGAAGGACGGCGAGGGCAAGTTGCCCGATATTCTCCTGGTGGACGGTGGCAAGGGCCAGCTGTCGATGGCGCGTGACGTGCTCAACGAACTGGCCGTGCCAGATCTGATTTTGCTCGGTGTAGCGAAGGGCGCGACTCGAAAGGCAGGATTTGAAACTTTGTATCTGAATGATGCAGCTCACGAATTTACTCTGCGGGGTGATTCGCCGGCGCTGCACCTGATTCAGCAGATCCGTGACGAGGCCCACCGTTTTGCAATTACTGGACACCGTGCGCGCCGTGGCAAAACCCGTCGCACCTCAACGCTGGAAGGCGTTGCGGGAGTAGGGCCGACGCGACGTCGCGACTTGTTGAAACATTTTGGTGGATTGCAGGAACTGACTCGTGCAAGCATCGAAGAGATCGCCAAAGCCCCGGGGATCAGTAAAAAGCTCGCAGAGTCGATTTATGCGAACCTGCATAGCGAGTAGAATGCCCCCTCACCTCGTAGCCAGTTGTGCCGATGAATATCCCTAATCTGATTACCGTTCTACGCGTCCTGCTCATCCCGATCTTCATTTTGCTGTTTTATCTGCCTTACCAGTGGAGTTACATGGCCTCCGCCTCGGTGTTTGCCTTTGCGGCTGCAACGGACTGGCTGGATGGTTATCTGGCCCGCCGACTGGAGCAGAGCACGCCGTTCGGCGCGTTCCTTGATCCGGTCGCCGACAAGCTGATGGTGGCAGTGGCGTTGGTGCTACTGGTGCAAGAGCACGGCAATCTCTGGCTCACGCTGCCCGCAGCGGTGATTATCGGTCGCGAGATTGTTGTGTCAGCATTACGTGAGTGGATGGCCGAACTCGGCGCCCGTGCCCACGTCGCGGTGTCCAACCTGGGTAAATGGAAAACCGCCGCGCAAATGCTCGCGCTGGTGATTCTGCTGGCCAACCCGAGGGATTTCAGTTTCTGGGTTGTTCTGGGTTATGCCTTGCTGATGGTGTCTGCGGGCCTGACTTTGTGGTCGATGGTTCAATACCTTCGCGCCGCCTGGCCGCATCTGAAGACCGATGTTGAAAAGAAATAAAACTTTTTTGAATCAAGGGGTTGACGGAGCTTCTTAATTCTATAAAATGCGCATCACCAAGCGGGAATAGCTCAGTTGGTAGAGCACGACCTTGCCAAGGTCGGGGTCGCGAGTTCGAGTCTCGTTTCCCGCTCCAAGTTAAAACGCGTTTGTTGTTGTGCTACTGATAACAAACGTTTTGAGGCCGAGTAGCAAAATGGTTATGCAGTGGATTGCAAATCCACCTACGCCGGTTCGATTCCGACCTCGGCCTCCACTATAAACAAGCTCCGTAGATCCATGATTTACGGAGCTTTTTTATTTCCAGTGCGCTGCAAGATTTAGTCTTGAATAAGGCCATTGCGAACTTGCTTCACCGGGAACTGATGTATATATTTCCCGCTCTGCTGCTCAAGCCTGCCATCCTTTGAGGATCGCGACTCGACGACTGAAGAGAGCAACACCGCGCTACCGCCCGAATGGCGAAACTGGTAGACGCATGGGACTTAAAATCCCCCGCTCGTAAGGGCGTGCCGGTTCGATTCCGGCTTCGGGCACCATCTTAAATCAAGGGTTTGCGGGCGAAAGCTGATGCAAGCCCTTGTTTGTTTCCGGGTCGCAATTCTGACAGTGGTTCGCAATTCACTTTGTGGGCATGACCTTTTTACCCTTACGATTACGGATGTACTGCTCGGTCATCACCACGGTGGTATGCCCAAGTTGATCTTTGGCCTGCATGATGTCGCCGCTCGATTCAGCCTTATCTGTACCAGCCTTGGCGCGTAAATCGCGCATTTGAAACTCGGCCTTTTCAACGCCTGCGGCCTCCCTGGCCACATCAAATCTCCTGCGCAACATTGCCTCCGTCATCGGAGTGCCGTCTTCTGCCACGATCAGCCGCGTCGAGCGGACTTTGTGTCCGGACTTCCGGGCCATGATTCGATCAATCAAAACTTTCAGCTCACCAGTTACCTCGATCCGTCGTTTGGCCTTCGTTTTCCCCTGGAGCACCCAGATCTGGCCGTCGCGCACGTCTCGTTCATCCATAAGTCGCGTGTCTGTCACTCGTTGTCCGGTCAAATAGGCCAGGTCCATGGCGTCGCGCAATCCGGCGTCAGCCTTGTCATGTACCCGTTTGAACAGTTCATCCTCGACATAGGTATCCCGGCCCGTTTCTTTGTTGCCCTTGATTCCGGAGCAAGGGTTGGCCAGCGACGTGTAGCCCTTGTCTCGTGCGTAGTTCCAGATCGCGCTCAGCAAAGCCTTTTCCCGATTTGCCCGAACAGGTGCAGATTTTCGCCAGGTTAAATACTGGCGGACATGGAGCGGTTCGATTGTCTCGAGCGGTGCCGGCGGATCATCGAAGAACGCCATCAGGTTCTTTAGCTCGCGCACATTGTCCTTCTGAGTGCTTTCTGCCTTGGTTGGCACTACCTCGATCATGTACTTCTCGGCCACGTAGCGAAACGTGACGACCTTGGCAACCAGTTCAACCGCGGTTCGATCACGCTCCAGCTTCGCGTATTCCATGATCGCCAGGCCGTAATCGCTGCCCAACGCTATTTCCTTACGGTCTTTTCCACCCAGCTCGTAGTAATAGTAGATCCGGCCACTTGCCTTTTTACGTTCCCGCAGCCGGGCTATGGAACCCGGCTTCATTGGTCTTCTTCCCATCTCAACTGGCCTTTCTTGGCGTCCACACAGGTTTTTCTGGTTCGTACGATCCGACGGCGGTGACTGCCAAGGCCGTCACTGCTGGCCAGCCGCTGCGCTTGATTGAATGCCGGATCCCATTTTTCTTTAGATTCAGGATTTGTCCTGCCTTGGTCCGCGCGCCGGTCAGCTCGCAAACCTCCTCATGCGATAAAAATTGAATGTTCATGAGCTATCCATGCCGCGCGTGGCGGCAGAAGGTGGTTAAAGGTTTCGAAGTTCTTTTCGTTGCTCGGGGGATTGAGCGGGGTACCCGAAGTGAAAGCGCCGCCTGCCCGTGTAGCCGCACTCGCTGCATCCGGACGATGGGCCGCAACTGCAGCCACCCTCACATCCGCAACTGCACCCGCTACACGACAGCGTCACGACGCCGTCTTTCTCAACCTCGCCGTCCTCGGTGATCCAGTATTTGCGTCGGCGATCAAGCCGGAAACCCGCAAGTTCTTCCGCCTGCTCGTATGTCGCAGGCTCGATTCGGAAGCCGTGTTCCGCGCTTGAGTCTGCGACGGACCGCATAACTTTTGGCATGCAGAATTCCTCGCCCGCCGTACACCGGCAGGCTGTTGAGTTGGGGGAGGGGTTAGGCGTTTGCAGCGTCGTGGAAAACGTCCATCTGCGCGGCGCCGTCGAGCCAGGCCGCGTCAATCCGGCGCCGGGCCATTGCGGCGTACTCGGGGTTCAGCTCGCAGATGATCGAACGGCGACCTTCCTGCATCGACACCAGCGAAGTGGTACCGGCGCCGCCGAACGGGTCGAGAACCACGCCGCCGCGGGGTGCGCCGGCGAGAACACAAGGGCGGATCAGATCAGGCGGGAAGGTGGCGAAGTGGGCGCCCTTGAAGCTATGTGTGGCCACAGTCCAAACGCTGCGCTTGTTTCGCTCCGTCGGCATGATCGCGAGTGCCGAATTCATCGACTCGTTATCCTTGACCCTTCCGCGCTGGCGCTCATCAGCATCGCTTCCATAACCCCAGCCAACGCCGTTGGTCTTCCGCGCGGTCGCCTTCATGTTGCCGTTGCTCTTGGCTCCGCCATTCGCCCGCTCGCTGCCGATCTGCGCCTGTACGTCCTGCGACAGCCTGGCATGAGTGTTGGGCGAACACGGCTCAAGGATCGCCGCTTGGTCGAAGTAGTACTTCTTCGACTTGCTGAGCAGGAACACATATTCGTGCGATTTGGTGCAACGGTCGCGCACGCTCTCCGGCATCGGGTTTGGCTTGTTCCAGATGATGTCCTGTCGCAGATACCAACCGTCATCCTGCAGAGCGAAGGCGAGGCGCCAGGGCATGCCCATCAGATCCTTCCCTTTGTAGCCTTCAGTCAGGCGCCCCGTGCCGGCGCGCTTCGGATGATTGCTGATGCTATTCCGACTAATCGCGGCGGGCGTCTCGCGTTTGCCTTGCGCGCCCCAGCTGCCGGCATAACTGTCGCCCATGTTCACCCAGGCAGTGCCGTCGTCGCGGAGTACCCGACGCACTTCGCGGAAAACTTCGACCAGTCGGGCAATGAACTCGCCCGGGGTTTCCTCCAGGCCGATCTGCCCGTCTACGCCGTAATCGCGCAGGCCGAAGTAGGGCGGGCTGGTAACGCAGGTGTGAACTGACTTATCCGGCAGCGTCCGCATCATGTCGACGCAGTCACCGACCAGAATGCGGTGTTGTTCTGTCATCGCCACGGCCCCTTGTAGATGATGTAGGCCATGTAGAGCGGGGCGAAGATCATGGCGTCACCCTCTTGAACTCGATGACCCAGACCCACGGGTTGGCGGCCCAGTCGCCGCCAGTCGTTTGCCACAGGTTGCCGAAGGCGTTGCGAGCGGAACCAAGGCATTGTTCGTGGCTGGTCGTTTGGTCCCACATCCAGCCATTGCGCTGCTGGTGAGTGGATTCCGGCAGTTCACAATGCGCGGCGTCTCTGACACCTTTGCCGCTGTGAAAGCAGGCTTTGCCGTGGTCGGTGAAGAAGCAGCCTTCGGCCTTGGCCTGCTCTTCGCTGATGTCCTGCAAGCGTTCGACGCGAACGTCGGTGATCTCCAGCAGGATGCGGCAGGCCCAGCGCGGCATGAGGATGCTCGGCTTCCAGACAGGCTGCTCTTGTTCGTAAGGCGTCAGGCCATCGGCGGCATAGACCAGCGTGCCGTCCTCGCGCGCCTCGCGGACATCCAAGTTATCCGGCTCGAGGTATGGGCCGCGCATGACGTCGTCGTGATCGCAGTACCAGGTCTCGCGAACCCATAGCCGCTGTCCAGGCTCACCATAAGGACAGACGTGCTCACCACTGCACCAGAAGTGGAAAAGGCCGGGAGCGGTGTTGAGCGGCGCTCGATCCGACTGAATCCAATCTGTTTTCACTGGCCGCCGCGTGACCGTCTTCCGGCCATCCAGAATGGCGCGCACCATCGGCGCCGAGAACAGGATCGGCCGTTCCTTGACCTGGCTCATGGCGTCACCTCGCGGCGTGCCCACCAGCAGACCGGGCCATCGTCGGTATCGTGAATAGCCAGGCAGAACCATCCTTCGCCGTCGGGGCGGTCAGGTTCCCAGTAGCTGCAATTCGGATCGTGTGATTCGAAGTAGCGGTCGGCAATTGCTGGCTCAGCGGACTCAAGACTTACCATGGCCACGGTCAGGCCCTGCTCAGCGATCCATGCTTTGCATTTGTCGCCATCACCCTCGTCGAAGTCGGGCATATCGGGGTGCTGGAACATCCCGTTTTCATCCCGCCTTACCGGCCAGTGTTTGATCAGGCCGACGCGATCGACGCGCTCAATCTCTGCCAGCAGTAACGCCGCTGCCTTCACAAGGTCGCGGCGCCGATCAGCACTCGGCTTGAACTCGCCGATCACACGGGGCCAGGCCGTACTCAGGCTGCGCGGCTTCCCGGCGAGGCTTGCATAGGTGGATGCTGCTTCGGCAAGTTCGCCATTCACGTACAGGTCGTCGCGATACAGCGAAAAGCCCTCGGCGGACACTTGGCGTTGTCGCTCGGCCATGACATCCCGCGCAGCGCTGTTCAGGCGAATTTCATTTTCTTCAGGCATGACTTCGTCCTTGCCGCTATAGCGGCTGACTTTGAAGGGAGTAGAGTTTTTAGATGGAGCGGTTGCGCGCTTCCAGCTAACCTATGTTGAAATGTGCGGTAAGACGTATAATCAGAAAATGGAGTTGTGATTTTGGTTTGGAATAAAATATACGAAGAGGTTGCTGCTTTAGTTGAAGATGCTGGTCCGTTCGGGCTACTTTTTAGGGGGCATCGGGATGCCGAATGGAAGCTGATTCCAGGCATTGGTCGTACGCGCGTATCGCCCTCAACTGAAAAATCTATATATTTTGATTATCAAACAATGGCTGGGCCGCTACTTCCGGAGGGTATTAATCCTTGGTCGTTAGCGATATCTATGCAGCATCATGGTATACCTACAAGATTGCTAGACTGGACTGATAGTTTTGCCGTGGCTCTCTATTTTGCGCTTAGGGATGAAGGGCGAGAGGTCCCTTGTGTATGGATGCTTGATCCATATGAGTTGAATAGAGAGTTATCACAAGATCCGACGTTATTTACAATGAAGGATATCGTAGGTGATTATCAGACTATATTCATCGATAGGGATAAAAAGTTGTCCGGCTCAGTGGTTGCTGCTGCGCCAGGGCGTCACCATCCACGAGCCTTTAGCCAGAAATCACATTTTACCATTCATATGGATTCGAGAACGTCTCTAGATGAACTTGCACCCAAAGCAGTTAGAAAAATTTTGATCCCAAGGCGGGCTATTGCTGATGCAAGAAGATTTCTGCTAATTGCGGGAGTAAATGAATACTCTCTATTTCCGGATCTCGATGGGTTAGCTCGTGAAATTAGACGTATTCATTTTTAGTAAAAACTCGGGTATTCGCTACCTAGATTTTGCCAGTTGTTATTGTTACTTTCGAAGCGCCTGCTGCACCGCCTCGACGACTCGTTGCAAAAATGTGAATTTTTGGTTTTCTTCGAGAGCCTTTCCATCTAGCGCGTAGTGCCACTCGTCTCCGAACAATTCGGTAAGCAGCCTGCTTTGATGCTAGCACTCGTTAGCGCTTTCGATGCCACTCCCAGTCGTGTCGGCCGGTCTGTTGCCGGCGGCGCTGGACGATGCACTTTTTCGCGAAGGCGTGAAAGGCGTTCCCGCTGAACCGCGTGCTGCTGATACCGCGGTCGAGGCAGTTCAGGACGTAGTGCCAATCACAGTCGGCCACGAACTCGGCCACCGTGCGGGGCCCCATGCCGCCCCAGTAGGCGTTCCAGCTCCGGTCCCAGCAGTTGATGGTGATCTTGCCTTGGGCGGTCTGATAGCTCGGGTCGGATTCAGTAGGGCAGTCGCGGCGGCCGAAGTCCTCGAGGAACACGGTGATCGGGTCGAGTCGCGGCGCGCCGGTGATGACCAGCTTCGTCACAGTCGAGCGCTCAACCTTCAGCGGCTCGGCCGGTTTGTTTTCTGTGGGCATGGGGCGTCCTATATCGGGGCATGCCCGGGCGGTGTGGTGATAAGATCGAATGAATTGAGCCGGATGGTTGTTTCGAGGGCTGTCGGTTTTCGAGGCACCTACACATTCAGAGTGAAATGCATGGAAACGCATAACCAAGTTAAAGAAATACTCGCAAACCCTATCTTTATAATCAGTGATGATTCATCTTTAAAAATAAAAACGCATTTAATGATCCTGAGTTTCATTGCATTATTTCTAACCTTGGGGGGCGTGCATGTAGATCAAGGTTCTATTTTTTTTGGTTTTAAGTTTACTGGGCTCACTGAGCAAGCTATAAGGTTTGGTTTATTCATAATTATAACTTATATGGTTATCCACTTTATTTGGATGAGTTACGACGCCCTCCAGGAATGGGAGATCCGTACAACCGGAACCAAAAAAGCGTTTGCCCCAGTCATTAGGCACGACATCGAAGAAACGTTCCGTCCTTCAATGCCTTCCGACCCTCGGCAGTCGACTCTCTATTTTTGGTGGACTACACAAGCAGCACGCATTGGCGATCTATCTTCGACATTGCAGGATTGCAGCGAAAAGATTGGCCAGATACCAGAAGAAATATTGGAAGTGCTGCGAGATCGGCATGATAGTAAGCTAGATCGCGTGCGCATTGAGTTGCACGATATACGGAATCAACTCACCGGTATTGAGGGGTCTGTCAAAGTAGCGTTGAAAACCTACGAATCTTCACAGGTTAACGACTCGCTGAAAATCTTTGACAGAAGATTTCATATGTTTTTGATTAGCCAAAATATACGTTGGCTTGTTGTTGATTTTATAATCCCTGTGATACTGGCTGGCTTCGCTCTATTTCATCTATCTAGGACCGGGACGCTTTTGGAAATGTTTCTATGATTGGTACCTGCAAAAAAAATAGCGCGAATCTGGCCTCATTGTAAAAATTTGAATATTTGTGTCCGGTCCAGCATTAGGCCGGATCAGGCGGTGATGTGTTCGCCTATCACGGTGGTGGTGAACTGCACGGTGTACTCGGTGACCAACTCAAATTCGCCGCCGCAGGTGTCGCAGGTCATGTTCTTGTTGCCGTAGTCTTCCGACTCGATGTGGATCACGGTTGCGCAATGCGGGCACTTGCATTCGTCTTGAAGACGATAGTCCCACTCGTCGTAGTCGCTCTCGGCAACCTTGGCCAGCGCCCGTGCTTTGGCAACTGCGTCTTCGGCGTCTTGGCAGGGTTTGCACGTAAAGCCGTCCGGATGGCCCCACGGTGTTTCCGTCAGCTTCGATCGGTGAGTGCCGCACAGGCGGCAAACGTTGTGCTTGTCGCACACCGAGTAGCTGTACTTATCACCGGTTCCGTTGCACTTGGCGCAGCCAGACACCCAATACCAAGCTCCCTCAATACGCTCGGCGTACAGTCCGTTTTCCGGGGGCTGCAGTCTGACTTCAGGCAGGTCAGTGGTGGTACGGTGAAATCGGTGATGATCCTTACCGTTCCACACGTTGAGGCTGCCCTTACGCTGCCGCTGGGTCCACTCACCAGGGATCTCCGGGATCAGGATCTTCGTGTTCTTGTCCATGGATTATCTCCAGTCAGGCGCCGCCCTCCGTGACCGGTGGTGGCGAGATATGTGTTTGTGAGCTATTGCTTGATGGCCCGGCATGCGGCCGGATCAAGGAGTGGTGATGAGTAACAACGCGCAAGTCGATGCGATCGAACATTTGCTGATTGCGGTGCTTAACAGCACCATCTCTAACGGCGTGCCCAAGAGCGAGCTTATAGAACGGGCGAACGCATCTTTGTTCGGTAGCGATGGTCCCGGCGGCCCGGAGCAAAAGACAGAGGCCGCGGAGTACCTGAAGTACATCGGCTCACGCCTGAGATAACGATTAGTCGTGAGTGATGCGGCCAGCTTCGCGCTGGCTGAACTGCTGAAGCTTCCGCGCCACAGATGGCGAGACCGTGATTTCGTGTCGCGGAGGTGTCAGTAAGGGAAGGGCGCCACCCGGGCCAAGGCCGTGCAAGTGGTGAATCATCAGTGTGATCGCCTCGCCCGTTTCCTCGATGCCGCTCCAGGCCATCAGCTCAGCAAGGGCTTGGCGAGTAGCTGGCAGGGTGTGGAACCGAACCTCTACTTCGCCGCGGCTCTTCCTCTTCGCCGCGGCTTTCTCTGAGCGTTCCGCGTTGCTCTTGGCCATGGGATACCTCTTCAATTCCGCTGGCCGGCAAGTCAAGCCAGGTTTGTCGGCGGCGCGTGGCCGCCCGGTTGGTTGTTCGTTTCATCGAAATGCGGACTTCAGCTTTGGATAGTCGATCTTGTGGTCGCGGACGATCCGGTCAAGCATGTTGTAACTGATCGCCAGAGCCTTGCAGCACTGGCTTCGGTTCAAGCTGCCGGCGATGCAGTCCTTGATCTGATTGACCAATCGCGTTTCCACATCTGGCGGCACCTTGTTCGGCGCCGTTCCGATTTTTTGCCGAACTTGGAACTTGATGGCGTGCTTGGAGGCGATCGCCTTCAGTGTGGCCAGCGCAATTCCTTCCCGCTCGCAGATCTCGTTCCGGGTCAGTGTCTTTGCCATTTCTCGGATTCGCGCAACGCGAGCGGTCGTTTCGTCCTTCACCTTCGGTCGCTGAAAGCTTGGCGGATGCTTCCGCTCGGAGGTGCTGGTGAACTTGATCGGCGCCGGTTCTGGTACGTCGATCTTTCCGCCGGCCACCAGGAACTGGGCGATTTGCTCGGAGAGCTCGCTGGCGTCCTGGCGCCGCTGTTCGACGTCGTTTAGGTGGTTGCTGATCATGCGGCCACCTTGACCAACTTCACGCCGGCCATGCTGAAGTTTGCGCCCTGAGCAGCGACCATCGCGTCGAGCTTCTCCCAGTCCACGGTCAGAACCGAGATTGGAGCATGACCGCCAGCGACGGCATGGATCAGCGCTTCCAGATCAAACACCTCAGCTTGCAGGTTCACCGTCACCGCAGTTGAGGTCGCCGGCTTCGAGGCAGACTGAACCAAAGCGGCGGCTCTCACCGGTGCTGGACTTGCGACCGTTGCAGGCTCAACCGGTGCGTTGGCTTTCGCCTCGTCCGCGATTCGCTTCAGCTCCTCCTGACGGATCTGCTCACGCTGCGCTTCGGCTTTCTGCTCCTCCGCCGTCTGATGTTCCGAGATCCGCACCTTGATCAGCGCGACCAAGTCGTCGTTTGCTTTCATCACCAGTTGCTGAACGTCGCTGAACAGGAACATGTAGTCGGTTGCGAGCTCGTCCAGGGTGGCCAAGTTGCTCCGAATGCTGTCGCCGACCTGGCTGGCAGCAATCTTTGCCCGGGCCAGCTCGGAATCGGCAGAATCGCGCAGGCTGCTGATCGTCTTCTTGCCTTTGATGGCTCCGGCGAAATCTGCAGGCACCGCCGGCATGCGCGCTTTGCCGCCCAGTGAGGCATTGATCTGGCCGATGTGGATCTGCAGCGCCTTGGCTGCATCCATGACGATGTCTTCACGGATGCTGAGCTTGCGGGCTTTCACCAACTTGTCGAGCATCAGACGCTTGGCGCGGGCCTCGGCGCTGATCTCGTCAATAGTGCGGAACAGTGCGTCGATGCTTTCGGTTTGGCTCAGGGCGTGTTGCTTGGCAGCTTCGAGGCGCTCCTCGACATCGCCGCACCACTTGACCGCTTTCTCGGCGTCGGCGAAGTGCTGATCGGTTTCCAGCTCGGTGTTGATCGAGCCGAAGACAGCCAGTGAGTGGGCTTTGAACTGCTCCAGGTTGCTGGCGGTTACCATGCCGGTTACTTCGATGCGCAGTGCTGGCAAGGATTCCGGCGTTTTACCTACAGCTTCCGGCACCACCTCGGCGGGAGTGAAGTCCTGCAGATCGGCGTGGAACTGTTTCCAGCCTGCGACGAGTGTCGCGGCCCGGCCCGGTACCGGCGCATATTCCATCGACACGAAGTTTTCCTCGGTGCCGTCGGAGCAGACGAAAATTACCTTCTCGGCGCCGCTGACCAGCAACTGCTGTTCGAGCTGCCAGTAGTAGTGCGGATCAAGGCTGCCGGCACGAACGTCGGCAGCAAGCTGCTCGTTCCACATTTTGTGCTCGAACAGCACGTCACCGAGGATTGTGCAGCCATCGAGGGATGCGAGCAGATCACCTTCGGTGCCGACGACGGGAAACAGGTCCTCGCCAATTTGTCCTTCGAGAATCGGTCGAGCAAGTGCCTCGGCTTCGTGCCCCTTGTCGAACAAGTTCTTCTGCACCCACCACGACACGTCCCGATCGAGCCCGGTCTTTTTCGCGTGCAACAGTTCGGTGCGCTTCATCTGCTTCGAGGCGCCCATCATCACCGGCGCTTCTGAAGCAGTGAAGTAGTTGGCGCGGAGCGCATGCCAGGCTTCGGAGCCCTGAGCGACATTGTGGATTTTCATTCGTGGTCTCCTTCAATTGGCGCGAGCGCTTTGATCTTGGCGATCTGCTCTTCGCTCAAGATGAATTTGCTGCTGACGGTTGCGATCAGGTGATCAGGGGCGGAGCGTCCGGCGTCGACCGCGGTTTGCCATTTGGGCAGGTTTTCCGCGAGCTTCTCGTCGGGGTAGGGCGGAAGTTCAGCTGGTGCCGCGCTACGCGCCGGTGATACGTCGCGAATGGTGGGCGCAGTTTCTTCCAGCTCGTCGGGGCTGTACACGCCGAGGATCACGTCCGGGCAGTACAGACGCGACCAGCGCTTGGTGGCGAGGTACGCGAGCTGCTGGCGAGGGTCATCAGCCCAAAGCGTGCTGTTGCGGGTGCGGGCTTGGGCCAGCAGCAGCTCAAGCACCCGAGGCTCGTCTTCGCCCCGAAAGGTCGCCCAGACCTTCACGCCCAAACCTTGCTCGTCCTCAAGCTTCCAGCCTGGCTGACGGTATTGTTTGCCTTCGCTATTGGTCTTGATGTCGAACTGGCCGATCACCTTTTCCCAGGCACCGAACCACTCGTAGTGCAGGCGATCCACCACCGGTGCGCAGGTGGTGATCACCGCGTTTACCAGCTGCGCTTCGTAGCCCAGCACGCCGTTGACCAAGTGCGTTTTCTGCGCCACGGCGAACGGGTTCATTTTCCACTGCATCGATTGCATGACGACCGCCAGACAATCCGCCGGGTTGCCGTTGAAATGCTTAGGCAGTGTGGCTCGGCCGGTGGCCATGACTTCAGCCAGGCGCATCATCTTGTCCAGGCTGTCACCGTCCAGCACCAGAGCGCTGGTGCTGGTTGCTGCATGCGGAAGGACGTGAAGGTTTCGGTCGTGCGCCACCGGCGCCACGCTTTGAGCGGACATGACTGTTCCTTGCCGCGCGGTGCGCAGCGATTGAATGCTTTGTTTATTGAGTGATGCGGTCGGCGAGTGCGCTGAGCAGCATCAAGAAGGTGAAAACGCCGAGGGAAGAGAACGCGCCACGCCAGATGATCAGGCGGCGCGCCCATTGGAGAGCGGTCACGGCCGAACTCTCACCGCAATCCGCTTGCCCTTCATGGAAGGTGCCAGGCGCTGCGGCAGATTGGCGACTAGATCCTCGCGCTTGCGGCCTATCACCTCGTTGAAGGGAAGGCCGAAGCCGAGGACAGCGATCTTGTGTTCGATGTCCTCGAGCTGCTCGTCGATCAGCGATTTAACCGGTGCCGTACTCATGCTTCCTCCTTGCGCCGCTGACAGGTGTCACGCAGACGTTTGCAGTAGTGGTTGAACTCATCGGTGGTGATCGCACCGTCAGTGAACAGGCGGGTGATCAAGCCTTGCACCAGCAGGCTGATGTCTTCTTCGCCGGCGGGCGCCGACACACCATCAAGGGCTTGATCGATCAGGATGTAAGGACTCACAAGTCGCCATCCACATCGTCTTCGGCCGTCTCGCGCTCCGCGGCTACGGCGTTGGCAGCGTGCGGGCGTAGGAAGTCGGCGGCGATCGCCTCAAGTTGCGTCACCGGGCTGCTACTCCCAAGCAGGAGTTTGGCGTGCGTTAGCGCTTCGGCGGGGCTGCCAACCACGACGGCCAGCACCAGGTTGGCGAACGAGTCGCGATCATCCAGCCCGTCAATCTGCCGCTGGTTCAGGTGGTGCTGTAGGTGTTCGGCATATTGCGCCTTGGTCGCCTTCTGGACCGGGCCAAATCGGCGCTTCCATTCCACATCCGAGCCGCACACCAACTGCTCGGCGGCGCTTTCCAGCCACTCCCGTTGTTCGTCCGGTTCGCTCACCGCCGGAGGCAACTTCGCATCGTGCATGGACTGACAGATATTCATTGCTGCGTTCATGGTTGCCTCCAGAGCGGCGGGTGTTGATCCAACAAAACTCGGATGCACTCATCCGCTCCGCTGATTGCCGTTGGGCGCGGAGGTGAGTGCATTCAGGTGGTGTCGGCAGCGGGGCGGGGTTAAAGAAATGATTGGACTAAGCCGATAGGCTTGCGTCGGCAATGATGCCAAACATGAAAGCTGGAGTATGAAATGCCGTGGAATAAAGCGCGTACTGGCGTATTCGCAACACTTATCGGCTGCACTTTTGCGTCGACTGCACAGGCTGCCAGCGAACATGAGATGGCCGTCGGTGGTGCAGCTCTCTACCAAGTCTGCGGACAGAAGCATCCAGAAAAGGAACTTTCTTTAGAGCAATACATATCGCTACATCCACACATGTCGACTAAATTGGCAAACGACATTAGGGAATATTCCTCGCAGCCAAAACACAAAGCAGAACTTGAGGATACTGTTCTGCGCATGCGGACCGAGGCCACCCAAGATTTACTTGAAGTCGTATGTGATAGCTATTTTCGAGATGCAAAGGACCGGGAGTAATCCGCAGCTTCTTTTGCATCTGGGTGTGACCTGGCCGGGGCTCACCTGGTATACGGCGGCAGGGTTAGGCCATAGGAAACTGTGTAACGGGGCAGTGGGGCCGGCGGTGGAGTCTTAGTCCGAGCCGCCGGCATTGAGCAGGGTTACTCTACGATGCAGATCCAGCGGTGGTTGTAACGGTAAGGAGCGCGAGTGAAGTGCACATCTGAAACCAGATTCATGCCTCGCTCTTGGAGCGCTTCGGTCAGTTGTACGAGTGTCTCTGCTTGGATAGTCATTGCTGTCACCTCGTCAGATTTTCTGCGTTCATAATTCTTGACCGAGCGGGCAACTGGCTAATTCAATTTTTCTAACTGAGTGATCAGCAAAGCACCCAGACCCGCTACTGGCGTCGGTCCGGGCTTGAAGCATCACATTGTCGACGTGCGTGGGGTGGACTACCGGAAACTCCGGCCGATGCGCGGTGACATCGACGTCCTACTGTCCGCTGCCTGTATGTGTGATGGGCGCCGGCCTTCAGGCTTGCCGCGCCGCGCAGGTGAATCGCTCACTTTTACATGGCTGCCATTCCTCTGACTGAAGGCAACTGCCGAGCATCCCTCGGTAGTTGGTTGCGATGCAGGTGGGCGGTTATAGACCGCAGTTTCGTCCGCATCAGGGTGGGATCTGGCCGGGGCTCAACCGGCATTTGGCGGAAGGGGTGGCCCTATAGGCGACCGGTTGGCTCATCCGCTGCCCGAGACTTAGCCTCAGATCACACCCCGATGCGCTCTCATAGAGAGGATCAGGCAGTTAACGACAGGCTATCGTGGCGCTGATTAGTCAGTCGTAGATGCCGTAGCTAAACTCATCCTCATCGCAGTCGACGATGATTTTGGATTTACCGAAGTAGAGTGCAGCGACCATCTTTTCGAATGGAGAGCGGAATTTCAGTGTTTGGCTGATCTTCTCGTTGTCGATTTTGGCGGCGTACACCGAGCCAACCTCATGACCCTTTTCGTTTCGGTCTTTCCCGTAACGGTCAAAGCTGATGTGGATCGCGTTGTCGAGCATGTACTCGCTGCGCTCAGTGCTTCTGGAGTAGGTCGAAATTCCGTGATCCTTTGGCTTCTTGTCGAAGTAGATGTGCAGGCCACCGTAGTCGGATGGCTGGAAACGGATGTCCGGGGCTTCCCAATGCTCTTCGGCCGCTGACTCTTTGTGGTCTTCGACAAAGGCTTCCAGTAGATCCTGCAAACTGATCACTTCAGGCAGCGCGTCTTTGTTCAGTACTTCATCAATCTGCTTTTGCGCCAAGCGCACCATGTCGGCTTCTACGCCGCTGTTTTCCCACTTCTCCTTCAAAGCAGCAGCGATCATTGCGTTATAGCGAGTCAGCTCAAAGATTTCGGTCAAATTGGCCGGCAGTGCGGACTTGATTGCCTCCTCGACCTGCTTGCCCATGTCGCCGTAACGGCCGAAGCAGTTATCGATCACGCTGATGAACATCTTCTTGACTTGCTCGTCGATGATTTCGACTGGCTTGTCGCTGTTTGCAAAAGCAGTGACGCGCTCGGCGAGCAGCGATTGAAGTGTTTGTTCGCTCATTTGATGCTCCGTGCTTGATCGGTTATTTTCCCAATGCGCCCGGCCAACCAGGCGCATCAGTGAAACTTTCCGCTGATCTTTCGGCGCTACTGGCGCGGTACAGATCGATTCAAATTGTTCCTCCAGCCGCGGGCCTTTCGGCTTGTTCTCCCGCTGGATAACTGCTTTCGACGTTTTACGCTGCACGCCCGGGTCAGTTGCCAACCCTCTGAACCGTTGAGGCCGGTTCATCGCTGCCTTTGAATCTGGGCCGGTGGTGATCCGGCAAGGTGAAGCGGTGGATCTAAAGAACTGCGGGTGTGTTGAGGCCCTTCGCAGTGGCTGTGAGTCGCTGCGACGGGTGAAATATAAGCGGGCTTATTTTGTTCGTCAATAAGCATGCTTATATATTTTGCTGCGGGCGATAAAAAGCCCGCTCACTGGCGGGCTCATTTAGGAATCGCAGTACTCACGCCAGCCGATCCTGACGGTGCCGTCATTCAGATGCTCGACCCTTATGCCCTCGGTGTCACCGATATCTTGGATGACCTGGTGCCAAGCTTCGGGGCTTTCGTCGTCTCGCCTGGATACCTCGACCAGCTGAATCCTCTGAACCCGAGGAGAGGCGATCAAGCCTTGCAGGCGGCGGCCAACAAGCTCGTAGGAATTTCTCGGTTTCGTTGTGGGGTAGGGGGCTTGGATCATTCTTCGCTCCTTGCGAGTACTGTATGTATACACAGTATTGGCGCTGACATATCTTGGCAAGAGGGCGATCGTAAGTTTCATGCATAAATGCATATTTTATGGTGAGTGCATTTCGGTAGGCATGAAAAAGCCCGCGTTGGGCGGGCTTCAACCGAATAGGTGAGCGGCGGCTACCCCGCCAAGTCCAAATCCCCACGATGAGCGATATGTACCTTGTTGCCATCTGGATCACGTAGGTACGCACCGTAGTAACCGTCACCATAGTGGGGACGTTGGCCAGGCTCACCTTCATCAGATCCGCCCGCGAGAAGCCCGGCTGCATAGGCGCTGTCTACCGCATTTGGAGATGGTGCGGTGAAAGCCACCATGCTGCCATTCCCTGCTCCGGCTTCATTGCGGTCATAGGGGCTGTACACATAAAAACGAGGGAGAGAGCTTTCTGGCTTAATCCAGCATGCCGAAGGTGGTCCGCCATCAGGCGTTACAGGCCTGCGACAGAGCCCCAAGGGGATCAGCACCGCGTCATAGAAGATCGAGGCCTTATCAAGATCGTTTGTCCCAACGGTTACGTGACTGAACATCCTGTATTCCTACTTACGAAGGCGAGACGTTATCGTGTCATTTTGAAGGTGGGCGTGTATAGCCGTCGTCGGGTAAGTCGGGGAGGGCGAGTGTCGGCCCTCCAAAACGCAGGCAAAGAAAAGCCCGCGATGGGGGGCCGGGCTTAAAGTGATGCTCAGTAGGAGCTGGCATGACCATAGGCGCTCAGCTGTGAAAAGAGTGTAAAGGGGCGCAAACAAGGGCTCAAGCCCTGGCCCAGACTCCTAGATCTCGCCAATCCCTATCGTCGAGCGGGTGTCCGCGTCAATGAGCTTCACGTTGCCATTCTTTATTTTCTGCTGTATGAATGAACAGTGCTTGCTTGTTTCGGAGGGTATATGAGAAAAAAGAGCGTATTCGAAGACATTGTTATTATTAAAAATGATACGAACCTCGTGGGCATCGACGATATTTCACGCGGATGCAAAACTCCATCAGGAGAGACGCATCTTTCTGATGGGATTTTGCTTAGGCCAGTTGCTTGGTCATGGTTCTATCTAGGAGAGCATGTAACTACAGATAGGACCAAGGCTGAAGAGTTGTTGCAGTTTGGTGAAAATTTAAAGCCTCTTTACACCATTTTGTCGGTGAGCCGTACTCAAAAAATGCAAGGCAATATCCCAACTCCTAGTGTGTAGGAAAGCCAAGTTTATCGAAGAATGAACGATTTCTCTCTTTTGCTGATTTTACAAGTTGATCAAATGATATTACTTCAACGTATGCATGGCTTGGTTCGTTGTAGCCAAAGTAACCTAGGCCATCAGACGTGATCCTTAAATTTGCTCGCCTGCAACGCTTTTTCATCGTCGGTGTGAGATCACATACTACATAAACATAGCCAGGGATTTCTTTGTTTCCGGGGATCGGCCTACCACTCTTAGTCATAATCCCACCATCCCTGATACGATCTAGATAACCTAGAGCCTGATCTATCGGGTCTTTATCTTCTCCTTCTCTCATGTCGTCTCGCATCGGGCGCTTGATTTCAACAATAGTAAGAGAAGCCATGGGGAAAGAGCCCCCGTCATTAACAAGGATAGGATTGTCAAAAACCCGGAGGCTCAAAATGTCCGGCTCTTTTGTTGACGAGCTATTAGTTATAGGCATTGAGTTTAGCGTTTTGTCAGATGCTAAGTATGCGTGGAACGATAGGCGCTCATCCAACAGCCACAAGTTGCTTCCGTCAGCCATTACAGAGTCTGAGTCTTTACCCATAGGAAAAATCAGCTCATGGATTGTATCCTCCCTGGCGTATTTTCCGTCTTCTAGGCGAACTATTGATTGCTCTAAAATATCTATGATGGCTTTGCGGTGAGAAACATAATTGGCTAAGTCGGACTTCTTAATGTCTTCCGCCTTGCTTATGTAATTGTTTAGCCGCTCCTTGTAATCTAGAAGTGATTCATTTTTAGCAGGAGACATAATGTCGTGGCCTTCACTTACAAGCTGCCTTTCGATGTCATACCAGATTTCATGAAGGTGCAGGTCTAGATCTTTGTCAGTGATGTCTGGGGATACGATGAGATCCTCTTGTGAGGCATAGCGAGTAATGAATCTGTAGCGTGGTGCTTGATTATCTATGAACGACGCAATTCTTCTGTTGCCAGCTTCAATGCTGTCTTTTAAATAAGTTTCAAGATACAGTTTAGCCCTGTCTAAAACCCTCTCTCGTATCATCCGCAAGCTTATTTCAGTTTGCGAAAAAATCCCATTGAAATCTTCAGCTATGTTAAAGGAGGTTCGTTCGCTCCTCACGTTTTCGTCTAAGTAGGTAGATGAAACGTAACAGCTGTAAATGAAGTCTCCTGTTGAGTCTGTCAGCTTTCCGGTTAGCCCAGGTATTTTTCCCTGTATGCCTTCTTCTTTGGCTAGACGATTTGCTGCACAAAGAGCAATCTGGTGCTTTCTAGACGTTGAATATCTAAATTTTATATGTGTCAATTCGAAATCTATACCGAGGATTTCGATCTTCTCATGAGTAGCTGCCGACATCATATTGGTGTCATATAGACTGTACACATCAATGGTGTCTTGGCCATCTTTAACCAGAATTCTCGGAGCCCCATCTGGACGCACGAAATACCAGAGGCAGTGCTCCAATAATTGGTTGGCGATTACCGCGGCGGACTTTGGCGTTGAGTCTCGATAACTTTCGTTAAATCCAGAAAGCTTTATTCTTGAACCACTTCCAGTGCCTTCCCTAGGAAGTTGTGATAAGTTGTTCACTCCATTCAATTCGTCTAGACTGAATGAGCGGGATTGCAACTTTTCGCCATCATAATAGAAGCTTTCAACATCTGCTTTGTCAAAAGCCTTGAGCCACATCAGCCTTCCGACGCCGCGACAGCCTTTGTCTATTTTGTGGTCGGAGTCAAGGGTTTGGAATGAGTTGAAATTTGTATCATTGAATCCACAGCCATTATCAGAAATCGTGAATCCAACTATTGGCTCCAACCCGGCCTCTATTTCGAGAGCTGATTGTTGGGATCGATTTATTTCTAAAATAACTCGTCCCGTATCAAGATTGTCTTTCTCTTCTATTGAGTGAATAGAGTTTACAATTGCCTCAAATACCGGAAGAAGACCGTGGCTTTTTGGTAGTGAGGTGTTTCTAAGGCGGCCTTTTAAGTTGGTTTGAAGTAAGAGGCTCATTATAAGTCCATTTATATTAGTTCGGGGTTTTCATGTATTAGGAGGGCTCAAGTGAGCCCTCAGCTGTATGGAGCATAGTAATGGCTCAGCGCTATCAACTCAATCACAGCCACGAAGGTGCAGAGCACAACGAAGGCAGGGCTGAAGATTCGCTTTCGATAGGATGAGCCGCCACCCGGCCACCCCGCGTCGGAAGTGTAGGGAATCACCATGAGCAATGCCAACCAAGCCCATACCCCAACCTTGCTCCAGAAGCTCTGCTCCCGCCATGAGGTCGATGGCTTTCCAAGGGCGGATGACATCAGTAAAACTTCTGCAACGCCTGGACAACCACGCCCACGATCCGGCAGTTCTCGTCGACCGCTTCAATTGGGTAGCTCGGGTTTAACGGCTTTAGGAACAGCTTGCCGCCATCGCTTACCAGCTTCTTGAATGTGGCTTCATTGCTGTCAGGCAGTTTGGCCACCACTAACTTACCTGGTGCGACCTCTGCTTCTGTGTCTACCAGGATCAGCGTGCCTTCGGTGATGCTCTGGCCGGAGGGCGCGGTCATCGAGTCACCTTTGACCGTCAGCCAGAAGGACGGGCCTTTAGCGTCGTACTCAGAAAACTCGTAGGTGTCCGAAATCCCGCTCGGGTAGGGCTCTACTGCCTCCGCCCAGGAGCCGGCCGACACCCAGCTGATGACCGGGTAACGGTAGCTTTGGGAGGGCTGCGCAGCCGTAGATACGTTCGAGACTTCTCTCGTTTCCGCAATCATCGGGCCAATGTTGTCCGAAAGCCAAATCGCACTGACGCCACATATGTGGGCGAACTTTGGAAGGTGCGCGCTCTGGAGGTTTTTCCCTGTCTCCAATTGGGAGATCAGTGGTTGCTCGACGCCGGAAACTGCCGCCAGTTTTGCCTGGGTCAGATTGGCGTGCTTTCGCGCTTCTTTTAGTCGTTCTGCAAGTGTGCTCATGCACATGAATTTATAAGTTCCCTTATTGGCTTGCAAATAAGGCTGCTACTAATTAGGATATAAGCAGGCTTATCAGGAGGACTCTCATATGACCCCTATCGAAAGGCTCGTCGACTTCTTCGGCGGGCAAACAAAAACCGCTTCAGCACTCGACGTATCTCAAGCAGCAGTTTCGTACTGGGTTGCCGGTATTCACCCGATGCGCGCCGAAAAAGCATTCAAGGCAGAAGAGTTGACTGGCGGAAAGATCACTGCGCGCGAGCTATGCACCCCCCAGAAAAACGCCAAATCCGCCGCCTGAAAACCCTGTCCGCCGTTCCATTGAAGCCATCTTGACCGCAACCGACCCAAGGTAAAACTAGGACATGAAAACGCCCGTACTAGAGACCCGTCGCCAAGTAATGGCAGCCGTGTCCAATGCTTTCCCTGGCGGGATGGATTGCGCAGCTGCTCGCCTTGGCATCAAGGACAAGCGCCTTGAAAACCAGATTTACGAAACGGCCGGGTGCAAGCCTTTGAGCGATGCCGAGATCTTCGTGCTGGAAAGCGAAACGAAGACTGAGCACCTGCCGGACTACATCTGCGCCATGTACGGCGGTGTGTTCGTGAAGATCCCGGAGGCGGGGGAGCTGGACAACGTCGACCTTTACCAACGCTCGTTGGCTGCATCCGCACAGCGTGGCGCTCTCGATCAGATGGTGGCTTCCGCCTTGGAAGACGGCGAGATCGATTCGAACGAAGCAAAAAAGATCCGCGCCCTGCACGCCAAATACATGTCGGCGAGCCTCGAGGCTATCGGGGCGGTAATTCAGTTGCATAAAGCCCGCGCATAAATCGCAGGCACAAAAAAGCCAGGTTCGTGGCCTGGCTCATTGCTACATCTGCGAGGCAATAATGAATACACAGAATGCTTACGTCAATACCCCCAACAGTGTCGCGACACATTTTACAAATTCTGAAAGCGTGTCGCGCACCACCATGTCGTCCCGCGAGATTGCCAAGCTCACCGGCAAAGCGCACAAGCATGTCCTTTCGGACATTCGCTCAATGTTGAAGGAGCTGGAAATTGACTGGGCCGATTGTTCGGCTCAGTACCAAGACAGTACCGGACGCTCACTTCCATGCTTCAACCTCAACCGCGAACTCACCGACACACTGCTCACTGGTTACAGCGCAAAAATGCGCCTCGCCGTAATCCGCCGCTGGCATGAACTGGAGAAGCAGCAGGGCGCCCGCGAGCAGGTCATGCTCAGCGGGACCAAGGTTGTCGGCGAGCTCGCCATCCTAGAATGCTTCACGCGCCTGCTGAAACCTGCGCCATCCAGCCAGGTGATGATGCTGAACCAGATCGCCGCCAACAACGGGCTCGATGCCAAGTTCTTGCCGGGCTATGCCGTGGACGCAGCACCAGACGCTGTGGGCGGCTCATCCATGCCAACCAAGGCCGTTACCGCACTGATCAAAGACAACGCCATCAGCAGCACCGCGCCAGGCTTCAACCGAGCATTGGCGGCGCATGGCTTCCTCAAGACCATGCAGCGCAAAAACTCCAAGCAGGAGACGGTCGAATTCTGGTCGGTTACCGAGAAAGGCCTGGCCTACGGCAAGAACCTCACCAGTCCTCAATGCCCCCGCGAAACACAGCCGCATTGGTACGTGGATCGTTTCCCTGAGCTGGCCAAACTGGTCGGGAAGGCCTGATATGCAATTCACCGTCACGATCAATCAGGTGAAGGCGTTGGAGTGGGGGCTGAACTCTCAGCAGGCCCTGCTGTTCGCCTTCGTCTACGGCTGCCCGAGCTGGACCAAGCCAATCAAGACTGACGACGGGATCTTCTTCGCGCTGAGTAAGGCCAAGATCACTGAGGAGCTGCCACTGCTCACTGACAAGCCAGACACTGCTTATCGCATGCTGAAGGCCCTGGAAGAGGCGGGTTTGATTGAGCTTTCCAGCACGTCGAACATCACCCTGTTTCGCCTGACCGAGAAGGCGATTGAGTGGAACCAGAAACTGGATGGGTCGGAAAAATATCCGACCCCACCAAAGAACGAAGGTCGGAAAAATCTCCGATCTACCTCGGAAAAAAATCCGAGCAAGGTCGGAGAAAAATCCGAGCAAGGGTCGGAAAAATCTCCGACAAATCAGGATACCAATCATCAGGGTACCAATCAGGATACCAGTCAGGACTTGCAAGGCAGCCCGGACAAGCCGGCCCGCAATCTGGTTCTGGTGGTTGATCGAACCGATGCGCCACGGGTCGAGATCCCTGCCGACATGCCAGGCCCTAAAGACCAGTCCTGCAAAACCTTCAAGGTCTGGGCGAACTACGCCATGGCCTACCGTAAGCGCTACCACGGTGCTTGGCCGGTGTGGAACGCCAAGGTCGGTGGCCAGCTTGGCCAACTGGTCGACCGCCTCGGTGCCGATGTTGCCCACCGTGTCGCTGCGCACTACCTGAAAACCAGCGATGCCGCCGTCCTGCGCAAGTGCCACAGCCTCAACGAACTGCTGGCCAACGCCGAGAGCTACCACACCCAGTGGGTGACCGGTCAGCGCATCAACGGCACGACAGCACGCCAGATGGAACGGACCGAAGCGAACGTCTCCGCCGCCGAGCAGGCCGCGCAAATGGTATTGGCTAAGCGCCAAGCGGGAGAGCGCAATGAGTACCTTTGAAATGAATGATCAACAGGTCGCCGGATTGGCTGCTGCGATCTGCGCCACCGCTGAGGCCATGGGTCAGGAAATGAACCCAGGCACCGCGGCGATGATGGCGGAAGACCTCTGCGCTTACTCAGTGCCCACCGTGAAAGCTGCGCTGAAGGCCTGCCGTTTCGAGGTGAAAGGCAAGCTGGCCATGGCTGACATTCTCCAGCGCGTGCAGGCCGCTGACGGCCGCCCGGGCAAGGACGAAGCTTGGGCAATCGCCATGACTACGAACGACGAGTTTGAAACCGTGGTGCTGACCGACGAAATCCAGCTTGCACTGGCAGCTGCGAAACCTGTCCTCGACGCTGGCGATAAGGTCGGTGCGCGCATGGCGTTCAACAGCGCTTACGAGCGTCTGGTGGGGCAGGCTCGGGAGGACAGCAAAGAGGTGAACTGGCATGTGTCTGTCGGCTTCGACGCCAACCGCCGCACGCAGGCGATTACCAAAGCCCTGCAAATGGAGCGAATCCCACAGGAGCGCGCTCAGCAGTACCTGGCCGACTTGAGTGTCGCGCCGGTCACAGAAGACGGACGGGCTGTCGTCGCGTTGCTGACCGGTGATGTAGCGCGGCCTTCGCCAAAACTGCGCGAGAAGCTCGCAGCGGTGAAGGGCTCAATGCTGGCCATGCGCAAAGCATCGGCCGAGGAAAAAACAGAACTGCGAATTCTGGCAGCCAATGAGCTGGCGGATCGCCGGGCGCTGCTCATTCAGCAGGCCGAACAATTGGAAGCAAGGAGTGCGGCTCAATGAGCATCGATAAACAAAAACTCCAGAAGCTGCTGTGGGCTGAAGCCGCATCGTGGAGCGCGGACTGCGCCGACTGGAAGCGCAATACCGAGGCCCTGCAGGAATTCCTCGGCGAGAAGACCGTGGAGGAGGTCGCGCTTGAGCTGCTGGCCGAGAACGAGGCGCTGCGTAATGCGCTGAGTGGCGTTCGTGATTCTGTGCAGCGCGAATACTGGGATGAATACGCGGGGCTTGAAGGAACTCGCGCGATCCTCGACACCGCCTTGAGCAAGGCGGTACAGCCATGAACCCCGAATACACAATCCGAGATCGCCGCGACGCCAACCGCGTGGCAGGTGTTCTGCATGCAATCGACCTGAGCAAACCGAAGGTCGTGGTGATCCGCGACGAAAAGCGCCCCGACGTCTGCAACCGGAAGATGTGGGCAATGCTCAAGGATGTTTCGGACCAGGTCATCTGGCACGGCAAGAAACTGACCAGTGAGGACTGGAAGTGCCTTTTCAGTGCCTCGCTGGAGAAGCAGCGCGCCGAGCCTGGCCTCGACGGTGGCTTCGTGGTCATGGCCGTGTCGACCCGCAAGCAGTCGCAGAAGTGGTTCAGCGATCTGTTCGAGTTGATGCATGCCTTCGGCGCCGAGCATGACGTGCGCTGGACTGAACAGGACAAGTGGGGAGGTCGGTACTGATGCGAGAAGCCAAAACTTTCACCATCGCCGACGCACTCACGAAGTACGTCACCACCTGGTATCTCGGCAAAACGGCAATCATCAAAACGGCGGAGGAGACGCCGCCCAAAATTGGCGAAACCTTCCGCCTTGGTTTCAAGGATTACACAGTCATGGTGGTGATGGGCGAACACAGCCCTCGCTGGGTGAATGCCGTGATCGTACCGAAGGAGGCCGAGCCATGCGCGTAGCCCTCAAGGAAGCGAAGCAGAAGACGTGCAAGGCCTGCGGCGACAAGTTCTCTCCGATGTTCAACACCACGCAGGTGGTGTGCAGTCCGAAATGCGCGCTGGCTCACGCGCCGGCGAACAGCGAGAAAGCCCGTAAAGCCATCGGTCAATGCGAGCGCCATGAGATCAAAGTCCGCAAGGAGAAGCTGAAGAGCAGGGCGGATCACCTCCGTGAAGCCCAAGCGGCGGTCAACGAGTTCGTCCGCCTGCGAGACGCGCACTTGCCGTGCATCAGCTGCGACTCAATGCCGAACGACAACGACCTGATGACGGGTAGCCGTTGGGACGCCGGCCACTACCGATCCGTCGGCGCCTGTCCGGAACTGCGTTTCGAGCCGCTGAACATCCACCGCCAGTGCGTGAAGTGCAATCGGAACCTGTCCGGCAACGCGGTCGAGTACCGCATCCGGTTGGTGCAGCGCATCGGCGCCGAAACAGTGGAATGGCTCGAAGGGCCTCATGAGCCCCGCAAGTACACCGTCGAAGAAATCAAAACCATCAAGGCCGAATACCGGGCCAAGACCCGCGAACTGAAAAAGGGGCAGGCAGCATGAAATTGATCAACGCACGTCAAGCGTGGACAGACGCACAGCATGAGTCGAACGCCTCAATCAGTGCGGCAGCGGCTGACCGGGCAAAATCCGCGACTGTCGTCCGGAAGGAAAAGGCCGCGCTTCGAGAGGTCATCTTTGCCGCCCAGGGCGAGGACAAGGAAGAACGCATCATGGCTGTGCGCCAGAAGATCCACATTGCCGAGACGCGCCGCACGCCTATTGGCCGATCGACACATCGAGCCGCTCACCTGGTGACCATGGGGAAGGTCCAGAAGGCGATCGAGTCGTTGCCGTTCCAGGTGCAGCAGTTGGGACACTACCTCTACCACCCCTGCATGACAGTCGTTCACATGCTCAACGCCGAGAAGCTGATCTGGTCGGATACCGACTTCAGTGCGCTGACCGATGTTAAGGCGGCGAAGGTGCATTGCCTGATCACCTGTGCCCTGCAGTCCTACAAGGCCGAGGCGAACGGCGGCGATGCGTGGGGGCCGGCTCGAGTGTCCGGCGCCATGATGAAGCTGTACGGGATCGCCATCCAGCCAAAGCACTGGGATCGCGATTGGCTCGACATCTGGAATTTCCTGCGAAAGGCTATTGAGGAAGTGGATATTCAGGCTCAACAACCTGTGTGGCAGGTTATTCACGCAGAAAATTCAGAGGATGCGGCATAAAGATATTGCCATGGTGGGGGATTTGATGTACTTTTCCCACACTGCGCAACTTACCTCCAGCGCACGACAACTTCGAAACCCGGCCACCGAGCCGGGTTTTTTGTTATTTATTTGAAACGCAAATTATTTCTTGGTCATACAGGGGGATATTTTCGGTAGGCACTCTAACCCACTCTTCCCCTATTTCCAGTTCATCGGGAAGGCGTTCGAAGCAGACGACTATCCCATAGGTGCATCGACCGGCTTGGCCATAAGGGATTGACTTATCTACGAGGTGATCAATTTTCCGTCCAAGATTGGCACTAAGAGCTCTTTCAATCTTCTCTTCCAGTCCCTTGTTGGAGTTGTCGGATATCAACGCTCCTTTCAAGATCTTGTGGGCGAGGCTGATTTTTTCCTTTGATACAGATCGGTTGAAGTTGTACATAAAATCGTTTTGGCTTTTCGGAGACCTTCCTTCGATCTCTGGCGCATAGGGCGCAAAGTAAAACGTTCTAGAGCTGACGTCCTTTTCATTTCCCATATTTAGTTTCTCTGATTTTTTGAAAATGTAGTGATAGCACCTGAGAGTTCTTTTTCCAAGCCCAAGCAATGACTTGGGCTTTTTCATGCCCATCCCAAGGAGTCGAGCGCATGGAGTTATTGCAGCGCCTGCTCGAAAAGATCGACAGGTTTGAATTGCTGATCGCAGGACTGGTCGGCGCTGTCGTCGCAAGCTGGTGGCACAAAGACGATCTGGCTGACTGGCGTGCTTGGATGATCTTTCTGGTCACCGGCATTGCCTGCTCTCTTTATCTGACGAGCATGGTCAGCACCTATCTGGGTGTAACCGAGCCGAAGATCGTTGCGGGCATTGGCTTCCTGCTGGGCACCTTCGGCGGTTCGCTGCTCGCGGCCATCAATCGAGCCATCAAAGCCGCTGATCTCTGGGCGCTCATTCGCCAGCGGTTCGGGGGAGGCAATCCACCATGAGTCTTGAACTGATCAACTCTATCGCCTGCGGCTTGATTGCCTTGTGGGCGACCTGGTGTGTTCTGAGCGGTCGAGTGCGGGACGGCGTCATCGGCAAGCTGATCTATTCGGCGATCGCCATCAGCGGTTTCGTTGTGATGAGCCGGGCGCAGAACATCTTCATGATGGGCCCGACCACGGCCGGGATCACGCTGCACGTCTCGCTGGCTCTGGCCGGCATGCGCCACATCTTCATGGTCATCTGGTGGCAGCGGGTGAAGGCCTTGCTCTGCCGGACGCTGAACTGTGAGCACTGCATGCGCTGTGAAAAGGCGCCGGGCGGGATTGAGCGACGATCCAAGTAGACCGCGACACGTTTCGCAAATGAGTAAATTGTGTCGCTACAAGGAAAAAGCAGGGATATCGCCATTTTCGCGCAGTCAACAAGACTTATCGTTGCCTGGCCCTCCGGCATCTTTAGCCGGAGGTTGCAGCAGCGCAGAGAAAAGTACGGACAGCTTCTCTGTTATTTTTGCCTCAATTTCGAGTGTAAGAGCCTGCTGCTTAATTTCAGCAAGTTCGGATTCAAGCTCTTCGATTTTTTTCCTGTGCTTGGTTCTGCGGATGTCAATGAGGTGGGCGAAGAGCAGGTAGGTGTACCAAATCGAAAGTAGGGTGGCAGCCACAAAATTGGCAATCTCTACCCTACTAGGCTGGCCGACTCCGATCACGAAACTGATGATGTTGTACGTGCACACCCCAATTAGCAGGATAAGCAGTCCGAAATATGCGCTTTGCCGCCCCCATCCGATCACCTTAGACGTTTCTTCTGGTGTGGCCCTAGCAATCGTGAAGAGCAGTGCAATAAAGGCCATAGAGGTAGCGGCAACTATTTGGATGGTCGACATCATTGGGTCAGGTCTCTGGTCCATTCATAACATGGCCTGCACCAATACCGGCAACAGGCCACCTTTTCAAGTGCCAGAGAGTTTCAATGACAACCAAGCAACCCGACTGGGAGGCGATCAAACGAGCCTACCGGGCCGGCTCGCTTTCCATCAGAACCATCGCGGAGCGCCAAGGCGTGAGCGACACCGCAATCAGGAAGAAGGCCAAAGCTCTTGGATGGGCGAGAGACCTTTCTGACCAGGTACGGAAAGAGGTTCGCAGCAAGCTGGTTCGCGGAGAGGTTCGCAACGACCAAGGCGCGAACTGCGAACTCGACTCCGAGATCATCGAAGAGGCCGCAGAAGAAGGTGCCCGGGTGGTTCGCAGCCACCGGCGAGACATTCGCAAGGCGACGATCCTTGCGAACCTGTTGATGGATGATTTGATGATCACCATCCAGCGCCGCGAAGACATCGAAGACGCGATCGAGGATGAAACCTCCGAAGACAACAACGGCATGCGCCGGGCCTCGATGCTCGCCGCCGTAGCGCTGCCCAGCAATTCCAAAACATTGTTCCAGCTTTCCTCTGCAATGAAGAATCTGCAGGTTCTGGAGCGTCAGGCATACAGCCTGGACGAGAAGGAGAAGACGGACGAAGCCGACGAACTCTCGAAGATGATGGACGAACTATCGAAGGACGCCTGACATGAAGCCCGAGCACATGAAGCTGCTCCGGGATAAGCGTTGGCGTTTGAACAATCTCTACTTCATCACCGACAAGCAGGGTAAGAAAACCCGCTTCCGGATGACGGACGAGCAGATTGAATACTTCGACGGGATGCACACCCGGAACATCATCCTCAAGGCTCGGCAGCTCGGCTTCACGACTGAGTGCTGCATCATCCAGCTGGACGCCGCTCTGTTTGAGTCGGCCAAGTGCGCGCTGATCGCCCACACCCTGAACGACGCCAAGCGCCTGTTCCGGGAGAAGGTTAAGTACGCCTACGACAACCTGCCGAAAGAGATCCGCGCCGCCAACCCTGCGAGCAACGACTCCGCCGGTGAGTTGGTGTTCAGCAAGGGCGGTTCGCTCTACGTCAGCACCTCGTTTCGGGGTGGTACCCTGCGTTATTTGCACGTCTCCGAGTTCGGGAAGATTTGCGCCAAATTTCCGCACAAGGCGCGCGAGATCGTCACCGGCGCCTTCGAGGCGGTGGCGACTGACTGCTTTGTCACGATCGAATCCACGGCTGAGGGCCGGGCCGGCTACTTCTTCGATTATTCCCAGACTGCCGAGAAGCAGCTGCTGTCAGGCACGCCGCTCGGCAAGCTGGACTGGAAGTTCTTCTTTTTCAGTTGGTGGAAAAACAAGGCGTACTGGCTTGACCCCACCGACGCGGTCATCCCGCAGCGCCTGACCGACTACTTCAACGAGCTGTTCGCCAAGCACGGCATCGAGACGAACCCGGGCCAGCGCGCCTGGTACGCCGCCAAGGAGAAGACACTCGGCGACGACATGAAGCGGGAATATCCGTCTCTGCCGGCGGAGGCCTTTCAGCAGTCGATTGAGGGCGCCTACTACGCCAAGCAATTTACGAAGCTCTACGCCGCTCAGCGCATCGGCGCACTACCCGACAACAGCCATCTGCCGGTGCACACGATCTGGGATATCGGCGTCGGCGACTCTACGGCGATCTGGTTTGTCCGGATCGTCGGCGAGGAATACCACGTCATCGACTTCTACGAGAACAGCGGTGAAGGCCTTCGGCATTACATGAAAGTGCTCAAGGATCGCAAATACACGTATGGCGATCACTGGGGGCCGCACGACATCGATAACCGAGAGTTCGGCAGCGACGGCAAGACTCGCCGCGAGCTGGCACGCGAGGGCTACGAGATCGACGGGCAGAAATACAGCCTCAAGTTCAGCGTTGTTCCAAAGCTTGGTCTCGACGAAGGCATCGAACAGGTTCGGGAAATCCTTCCGGCCTGCGCCTTCGATGAGTCCAAGTGCGAACTGGGTATCTCCTGTCTGGAGAATTACCGAAAGGAGTGGGACGACAAGCGGGGCTGCTGGAAAGACAAACCCTTACACGACTGGTCATCACACGGCGCGGATGCATTTCGCTACTTCGCTGTTTCGATGGGCAGACGTAAACGCACAGGCGGTGTCCGCCGTATTGGAGGCTTGGCCTGATGCCAGTGCAATCGACAAACCCCGACTACGACGCGCACATCGCGGAGTGGGAGATGATGGACGACGCGCTCGAGGGTGAGTGCGCCGTGAAGCGCAACGAGCGCAATCTGCCCAAGCCGAGCGGAATGGTCGAAGCCGAAAAGCTGGATGGCGCCGGCAACAAGTATCTGTACCAAAACTACACCGACCGCGCTCAATACGAACACTGGGTGCGTGACTCATTGCGTTCGATGATGGGTTTGGTATCTCGGTTGATCCCGGAGATCGAACTGCCCGGCGGCCTGAAAGGACTGGAGGAAAACGCAACTGCGGACGGCTTCGGTCTGAAGCAACTGTTCTTCCGCATGGTGCGCCAGGCTATCTCGCACGGTCGGGTGCCGCTGGTGGTGAACATCGATGACCGCGGCGAGCCGTACTTCTCGACGTATGCCACACGCAACGCCATCAACTGGGACACCGCTGATCAAGGCGGTCGGCAAGACCTGGTCCTTTCGGTGTTCCGCGAGTTTCGCAAGAAGGGCGGCGATCGATACAGTCATGACTGCGACACCGTGTTCCGTGAGTTCTTCATGCTCAACGAGGTCTGCTACACCGCCGTGCGGAATGAAGGCGGTGAGCTGGTCGAGAACGAAAAGCCGCTGGGCACCACAGGAACGGACAACCGCCTGGTCAAAGGCCTGTCGTACTTGCCGGTGATCTACTGCGGATCGACCGACAACTCGCCGGACGTCGATGAGGTGCCGCTGTTGACGATGGCGCGCGCCGCGTTGAAGTCCTACCAACTGAGCGCTGATTACTTCACTGCCCTGCACCAGACCAGCCACCCTCAACCGTGGGTGTCTGGACTTGATGAGTCTGTAGAGCTCAGCGTGACCGGGCCATCTGCTGCTTGGGATCTGGGCCCGAATGGCGAGTGCGGTTACCTGGAGTTCCAAGGTGCCGGCATTGAAGCAGTCCGCAAAGCCATGGATGACCAGAAGAACGCCGCGCTTGAGGCTGGCGCCAAGGTTATGGACGTGGGCGGTACTGAGTCGGGAGAGGCGCGAAAAACACGCCAAAACGACCAGCATGCCACGCTGCACAGCATCGTCATCACGGTGGCCGAGGCGGTGGAGCAAGGCCTGCGGTACGCCGCCGAGTGGAAGGGCTACGACCCCAAGCAGGTCAAGTTCAAGGTGACCCCTGAATTCGTGACCCCAGTGGTCGACGCGCAAGTGCTCGCCGAGCTGCTGAAAGGTGTGATGGCCGGAACGATCAGCGCCGATACCTACTGGCAGTACCTCACCACCGGCAAGCTGCCGGACCGCCCATATGAAGATGAAGCCGACCTGATCAGCGATGAGCGCGAGTCGGCCGGCATCAACCTGGACAAAGAAGATGCCAACGACAAGCCAGGCGCAGGCGGACAGCCAACTACTGGAGCAGACGACCCGCCACTCGGTAATGCTGGAGCGGCTTAAGGCCGGTGAGGTAAAGAAATTCGAGAAGTATCTGCGCCAGATCGACAAGCTGGTGCGGGAGCAACTGACACGCAAGGAGCTGACCACCTACAGTCGCGACCGTCTCGAACAGTTTCTGGCGCGAGTGGACGGAAAACTGTTGGAGATCTACAAGGCTTATGGCGACCTGGTGCAGACCGATCTGGCCGATATCGCGCTGTACGAATCGACTTTTGAAGCCAAGAGCTTGAGTAATGCGCTGTCAATTGACGCGGTCGTTCCGACCAATACCGTCATCCGTGCTGCGATCTTTTCGTATCCGTTGCAGGTGAAGGGCATCGACGGCGGCAAACTGTTGAAGAGCTTCGTCAGTGGCTGGACGCGCACCGAGACGATGCGAGTCACGAACACCATCAGGCTCGGCTTCGGCCAGGGCCAGACCAACGCCCAGATCATTCAGGCGATTCGCGGAACCGCTACGCAGAACTTCACGGACGGCATCCTTGCGGTGAGCAATCGCAACGCCGCCTCTGTGGTGCAGACGGCAATCCAGCATGTGGCCACCACGGCGCGGATGGAAACGCTCAAGGCCAATAGCGATGTGATTTTAGGCTATCGATGGGTTTCGACACTCGACCGCAAGACCTCGCAGCAATGCAAAGGATTGGATGGCATGCGCTTCGACTTGGGTAAAGGGCCGCTGCCGCCGGCGCACATCAACTGCCGCTCAACCACGGTGCCGACAACCAGGCTTTCGGAGATGTTCGCTAAGGACGCCACGCGCGCCTCGGTGGGCGATAGCGGCGGGGCCCAGGTCGACGCCGCCCTGAACTATTACGAGTGGCTGGCAACGCAGCCGGCGAGCTTTCAGGATCATGCTCTCGGTCCTGTGCGGGCCAAGTTGTTCCGCGATGGGGGGCTGACTCCTGAGAAGTTCGCCAAGCTGCAGCTCGACAAGTCGTTCAAGCCGCTGACGCTGGCGCAGTTGAAGGAAGCAGAGCCTGACATGTTCATCCGAGCAGGCGTTACACTCGGCGCTCAACCAGGTTGAGATAGCGCATGCAGATTATCGTTGAGGACGGGAAGGGTAGGCCGGACGCCAATAGCTTCGTGCCGCTGGATAAGCTGACCTTCTACCGTGACTACTACGGGTTCCAGATACCTGAAGCAGAGGCTGACCAGGTCGAACTTCTGCTGCGCGCTGCAGCCGATATCAACGCTCGCCAATGGAAAGGACGCAAGGCCAATACGAATCAGGCCATGGCCCGGCCACGGCGCGATTGCAAGATCGAATATCAGACGCTGTCCGACACGTTCGTGCCCTTTGAGCTTGAGTGGGGCCAAGTACGGCTGGCAGTTGGGTTATACGCTGCCGAACAGGGCTTCCAGATCGAAGAGCCAACTCACTGCACTGAACCAAACGGCCGGCGGACGCGGCTCAATCGCGATACGCCGGGCTTTCGCATGCGCCCGCCGCCATACGCGCCGAGTAGGACGCAGTTCGCTGATTACCTTGTCATGCGCGGACTTTCAATAGTCCGGTAAAACACAGAATTCACACCAAACCGCCCAATGGGCGGTTTTTTTATGCCCGCCAGGCGGGCCAACCAATCCCCAGGGGATACCCATGCCATTTGAATTTGACCCAGCCGCCGCTGGCCTCACCCTCGATGCAACTCAGACTGCAGCCCTCCAGGAGGCGCTTGGCGGAAAAGTTCAGGAGTATCTGGACAAGGAAGTAAACGGGCTCAAGTCCAAGAATCAGGAATTGTTGGGCTCCAACCGGACCATCAAAACCGAACTGGACAAGCTGAAAGGTCAGTTTGAAGGCCTGGATATCGACGCGGTTAAAGGCTTGCTCGTCAAGGTCGGTCAGGACGAAGAAACGAAGCTGATTGCAGAGGGCAAGCTCGACGAGGTGATCAACCGCCGCACCGAGCGCCTGCGCACCGACTCCGAGAAGCAAATCAAAGCCGCCAACGAGCGTGCCGACAAGGCCGAAGCCTTCGCTGCCAAGTACAGCGACAAAGTGCTGGCCGACTCCATCCGCGCTGCCGCCATCAAGGCCGGCGCGCTTCCAGAGGCTGCCGAGGACATCATCTTGCGCGCCCGGGGCACTTTCAAACTCAGTGAAGACGGCGAGGCAATCGCCACCGACCGTGACGGCGAGGTCGTTTACGGGAAGGACGGGAAAACCCCGCTGTCGCCGCTCGAATGGGCGGAATCGCTGCGTGAAACAGCAACACACCTTTGGCCAAGGGCTCAGGGTGCCGGTCAGACCGGCGATCAAGGTGGCAAGGCCACGAAGAAATGGGGCGAGTACACCGAGCAGGAGCGCGCCGCGCTGGCCCGGGACAACCCCGACGCATTCAAAAAACTCCAGGCCACCAAAGGAACCTAATCCATGGCAACTACCCAATTGACCGACATCTTCGTCGGCGACTACTACGCCTCCTTGGCGCCGGTTAACAGCCCGGAAAAGACCGCTGTTTACGAATCGGGCATTGTGACCCGCTCGCCTGTGCTGGACGCGATCGCCTCCGGCAGTCAGGGCACCGCGGAGATCAGCTACTGGCAGGATCTCAACGCTGATGAAGCCCCGAACATCAGCAACGACGACCCGAACGACCAAGGCGAAGTTGGCAAAGTCGAGCAGGACAGCATGCGTGCCCGCGTTCTTTACCTCAACAAAGGCTACGGCGTTACCGACCTGACCGCAGAGCTGGCCAACACCGAACCACAGCAGCAGATCCGCAACCGCTTCGGCACCTACTGGACTCGCCAGTGGCAGCGTTACACCCTGGGAGCTGCTCGCGGCATCATCGCCTCGAACATTGCGAATAACGGCGGTGACATGGTCATCGACGCGGGCGCGACCATCAGCGCGAACGCCTTCCAGGATGCTGCGTTCACCGCCGGTGATGCGGCCGACCAGTTTGGCGCGATCGGCGTGCACTCGGTGGTGATGAACCAGATGGTCAAACAGGATCTCATCGAGTACCTGCGCGACTCCGACGGTAAGATCATTCTGGCCACTTACCTGGGCAAGCCGGTGTTCATGGACGATGCCTTGGTATATGGCGCGGGCAAATACCTGTCCGTGTTCTTCGGCCAAGGCGCATTCGGTTATGGCGAAGGTACGCCGAAGGTGCCGGTAGAACTCGAGCGTAAGCCAGGTGGCGGCAACGGTGGCGGTGCGGAAGTGCTTTGGGAGCGGAAGACCTACATCCTCCAGCCTGCCGGTTTCAGCTGGAAAGGTTCTGAAGCTCAGAACGCCAGCCCGACCGCGACCCAATACGCCGCCGCCGCCAACTGGCAGCGCGTGTTCAGCCGCAAGCAGGTCCCATTCGCCGCCGTGATCAGCGGTACCACCACGCCGTAACTCGGCCCGCACAACCTGGCGCCCGTCTGGCGCCGGGATGCTTTTGAGGTGACTTATGAAAGTGATCTACACGGACAAGCCGGGCAAAGAGCGCGGCGTGTGCTATCGCCTGTTGAGCGAATTCTTCGGTGTCATCGGCTCCGCCACCGAGGTGGTCGTCGATGGCGATGCACCGGATATCGTCGATGCCTACCAAGCGGCTGGCATCAAGGTCTCGGACGGCAATGAGCAGGAAGCCCCGGAAACCGACCCTCTGAAAATGAAGGTTCCCGAGCTGAAAGAATGGCTGACCGAGAAGGGCATCACCTTCGACGCAACCGCCAAGAAAGAAGACCTGCAGGCGTTGGTGCCGGCGGAATAAGGACGAGCACATGACCGACTTCATCACCGTCGCCGATGTTGACGCCCAGCTTGGTCCTGGCTGGGCTGGCACCGGTGATCCGGCCCTTGCCGTGACCATGGCCAATGCCTGGCTCACGACCAAGATTAAGCGGGCTGTTCCAGATCCGGTTCCGGCCGAGATCAAAACAGCCGGCGCTCAGGTCGCCAAAGAGGCGGCGGCGGGCAAGCTGTACACGTCCACGCAGAAGGAAGTGCAGAGCAAGACCGTATCGGCTCAGTCCGGCACGTCAGTGAGCAAGACCTACGTGGCTGGCTCTACCGATCAGTCAGCGGGCGTAAATTTCGCCTTGGCACTGCTCGATCCGTGGATCAAGCGCTCCGGCGTAATGATGCTCAAGAGGATCTGATCATGGGCATGCGCGAAGAGCTCCAGGCTGAAATGGCTGAAGCGTTCGATGATCCTGATGGCCTTGCCGATGCGGTGAAGCCAGTGACAGGTGTGCGCAAGATTGCGGGCGAGTATGACCCTGATCTGGGCGGTGCACCCGAAGTGACCACCACCTTCGGCGGTCGTGGAGTATTTGGCAGCTACTTGGCCAAGGAAATCGACGGGTCATTGATCCAGACAACCGACGAAAAGCTGCTGATCTTGCAGAACGAGTTGTACCTCACTGTTGAGGGAGTGCCGACAGCGATGATTGCCGAGCCGAAAATCGGCGACATCATCGACAGAAAGCGCGCTCTGAACGTCAGCCAGGACCCAGTTGGCGCCACCTGGACAATTCAACTGAGGGTTTGAAGATGGCATCCAAGTACGGCGGACAGTCCGGTAGCTTTGCACTGAGCCTTGCCGAATTCGCAGCCAAAGCCACGGAAGCCATCGACGCCAGTCTTCGCGAGATCATCATCGAACTTGGCAACAGCGTCATCCGCATGTCTCCAGTGGGCAATCCAGAAATCTGGGCTGCAAACGTCGTTCATCGCGAAGCGAACACCCGGGCGGCAGACGATTACGACTTCAAGGTCAATATTCGCAACACGATCATCAATCTCGATGAGTCGAACTTCACGAAGGCGGGCAAGCTCCGCAGCGGTGTGAAATACGCCAAGCCGCTGACCAAGGCTGAGCGTGAACAGAACTTCAATGTTAATGGCCTGGTGGCTGGCAAGGGCTACGTCGGCGGCCGGTTCCGCGGCAACTGGATGTTCAGCATCGGCGCGCCCGACAGCACCACGACGGAAGAAGTCGATCCGAGCGGTGCCAAATCAACGGCGCGAATCGTTGCCGGTGCCATTGAGTTCAAAGCAGGGGATACCTGCTACATCACCAACAGCCTTGGTTACGCGATTCCCCTGGAGTTCGGGCATTCCACCCAAGCGCCGGGCGGGATGGTTCGCATCACTGTGGCTCGCTTCCAGCAGATCGTGCTTGAGGCCATCAGGAACAATCAGGTATGAGCCACAACGTCATTGCTTCGATCTACGAAGCCAAGCTGATCGCCTGGGCAAAAGCGTTGCCGAATCCGCTGAAGGTCGTGGTCGAGAACGAGGCCTTTACTCCCGGCGACGACGCCACTTACCTGAGGGCTTTCACGCTACCGGCCGACACCGCGAGCAACACACTCGGCGGTGATCACAGGCTCTTCACTGGAGTATTTCAGGTCAGCATCGTGACGCCCTCAGGCAAGTACCGCGGCGCAGCTGGAGCGCTGGCGGATCAGATCGCCGCGCTTTTCCCGCTGTATGAGCGAAACACGAAAGGGGCACTCACCGTTGTGACGTTGACCCCGGTTGATCAGGGGCCGGGCATTCCCGGCGACACAAATTTCATAGTGCCGGTGTCCTTCCAGTACCGCGCTGACACCACAACTTAATCCGCCCACTGGGCAAACCCGGAACCCGCCATTGAGCGGGTTTTGTCATTTCTGCAAAGAGGAAAACCCATGAGCGCAATTCTCCCCAACGGCTCCATTCTCGAGATCGCCGCGATTTTCAGTGCGTTGAAGCCAGTAACTGCTATCAGCAACGCCAATCCGGCTGTCGCCACTGCGGCAGCGCACGGCCTCGCGGACGGCGATGTGATCGTCGTTAAGTCCGGCTGGACCCGTCTGAATGACAAAATCGCGCGGATAGCCGAATCCGATTCGGGCACGTTCGAGCTCGAAGGCATCAACACCACCAATACCGTTGTTTACACTGCGGGCGCGGGCGCCGGATCGGTGCGCGCCGCGAGTGGCTGGGCGCAAATCAGCCAGATCACCGATAGCTCGAGTTCTGGTGGCGAGCAGCAGTTCACGACCTTCGGTTTCTTGGAAGAATCCGACGATCGTCAGTTGCCTACCACGAAGTCGCCGATCAGCATGTCCATCACCGTTGCAGATGATCCGGATCTGCCGTACGTGGCCGTGGTGGAGACTGCCGACGAAGACCGCGCGCCCCGAGTGCTGCGTCTGACCCTGCCTAACGGGTCTGTCATCTATTACAACGCGTACGTGTCGATCACCTCGACTCCGACGCTGTCCCGCAACAACATCATGACCCGCACCATCACGCTGTCGCTGGCTGCGCGCCCGACTCGTTACGCGGCGGCGGTGTAACCCATGGCTAAATTCAAGATCGCCCAAAACCCGACGTTCAAAGCTGACGTGGATATTCCTCGCGTCGGCGGTACCACTATCAAGGTGCCGTTTGAATTCAAGTATCGCGATCGCAAGGAGCTCGCAAAGCTCTTCGCTGGCTGGCAGGAAAGCGCGAAGGAAGACCAAGAGCGTTTCAAGGCCAAGGGTGACGACCTCACTCTGATCGAGATCACCGACTCTCACGTCGAGCGGCAGGTCGAGCAGGTGACTCAACTGGTCACCGGCTGGGGCTTTGAAGACAAGCTGAGCCCCGAATCGATTCGAGCCCTGGTGGAAACCTCGGCCGGCGCCGGTGACGCGATTGTCGATGCTTACCAAAAGGCCTTCTCGGCAGCCCGGCTGGGAAACTGACGAAGGTCGCCCGCCTGATGTACGAGCCTGGTCCGTCTGAGGCAGATCTGGCGGCATTCGGCTTGTCCATCTCTGACATTCCTGAGGAAGAGTGCGAAGTGCTGGCCGAAAACTGGCCGGCCTTCGTGCTCTTCAACGCCATGTCCACTCAGTGGCGAACAGGCATGGGCGGGGCTACCGGCCTTGATTACACGGCTCTTCGAGACGTCTCCGACTTTGTCGGCACATCCAGAAAACAACTCAGAGAGATCTTCCCAGACCTTCAGGCTATGGAGGTCGAGGCCCTGCTCGTCATGAGCGAATCAAAGTAATGGAGCACTCATGTCGGGCACTATCGCGCAGTTAGGCATCGAGGTTGACTCGGGCGATGCGGTCAAGGCTGCAACTGACCTGGATAAATTGGTCGATGCGGGCAAGGACGCGGAGGAAGCGGCAAAGCGAACTGGCTCAGCCTGGGAGCAAGCCCTTGCCGGGATGGCAGGTGACACCAAGCAGATCGTGAAAGAGTTGCAGGCTCTTAACGCGAAGCAGGACACCACCGCTCAACTGATGGCGACGGTGGGACGCTCGCTTGCGGAGGTTACGCAGGGACTGAAATCCACTACGGCGGCAACTACTGAACTCAGCACTGCTGAAGTGAAGTTGGGAGAGTCGTCCGAGGATGCAAAAAGTCGTCTTTTGGCAATGGCCAAAGCGTCTTTGGAGTCGAGCGAGTACTACCAGCGCCTGACCACCAGCATGGAGACCAATTCGGCGGCGATGGATGCTACCGGCTCCTCGGCCGGCAGTTTGGCGGCACTTGCTCGCCGGTTGAAGGCTGATTCGGATGCGCTGGTTGGTTCGACTGAAAAACAGGCAGAGGCGGCGAAGAAGTCGGCCGCAGCTACCGGCGTTCAGGCAGAAGGCCTGCAAGCGCTGCTGGGAAAGATCAATCCTGCAATTGCCGCGCTCGACAAGCTGGATCAGCAGCAGGCGCAGTTGCAGAAGTACAAGGCTGCAGGGCTGATCGATGCTGATACGTTCCGGGAGTACTCCGCTCGTATGGATGCCTCTCGGCAGAAGCTGGGCGACTTTGATGAAGGCCTGAAAAAGACCGGTGTCAGCTCGAAGCAAACCGAGGCTGCGCTGCGTCAATTGCCTGCGCAGTTCACGGATATTTTTACCAGCCTGGCCGGCGGACAAAACCCGCTCTTGGTGCTCATCCAGCAGGGGGGGCAGATCAAGGATTCGTTCGGTGGTGTGGGCGCTACCTTTGATGCCCTCGGGGCAAAAATTAAGTCCATCTTCTCTGGCGGCGCCGGAGCGGCGGTTCTGGGGGAGTCGCTTGCCGGCATAGCTGTCAACGCCAAGGATATGGCCGAGAACACCGGGAAAGCAGGCGAAAGTCTGTCTGATCTGGCCGAAGGCGCAAACACCGCAGCTGACGCGACTAAAAATGCCAAGGAAGCTACTGACGCTCTCAGAGCCGCAACACCTCCGCTAGGGGTTGGGCTTGGGTTGATTCTTGGCGGTGCCGTCGTTGCGGCCGCAGCCATTGCGGCTTTGGGTCTCGCGTACAAGCAGGGCAGTGCTGAGTCCACCGCTTACACTACTGCGCTGGCGATGACGGGAAATACTGCTGGCACAACGGCCGCTCAACTCAGCGTGATGGCCAAATCTGTATCCGAGTCGAACGGCACCATCAATGAAGCCGCTGCGAGTCTGGCACTGCTCGCAGCGTCGACGAGGATTCCGGTCACCTCGTTCGAGATGATTGCCACCGCTGCCGCAAACTTTGAGGACGCCACTGACAAAGCTGCCTCAGAAACCGTAGCCAACTTTGAGAAGATCGCCAAAGACCCCGTGAAGGCAGTCATTGCCCTCAACGAGTCGATGAACTTCCTCACGGTCAGCACGTATGAGCAGATCACTTCGCTTGAGCGCCAAGGGCGAACTCAAGAAGCTGCGACAGTTGCGAGCAAGGCTTATGCGGATTCGCTGAACACTGTTTCTGCGAACGTGAAAGCGAACCTCGGCGTTATTGAGGCTGCTTGGAAGGACGTCGCGGACGGCGCCAAAGGTGCTTGGGATGCGATGCTTAATGTCGGTCGAGAGAAGTCCTTTGCTGACAAGATGTCAGACCTTGAAAGGCGCATTGCCGACTTCAAGGCGCAGGGTGAGAGCGTCGGCGGGAGCTATGGTGCGTCCCTTGCGGCGAATGGCGTTGCGAAGCTTGAAGCCGAAAAGACCCAGCTCCTTCTCGAAAAGGGTGAGCAGGATCGCCGGGCCGCCGCGAAGGGGTTTGCGCAGCAGCAGGAACAGAAAGCTCTTTCGGCGGCAGAGCACATTGGCAAAGTTCGCGAGAGCTTCCAGAGCAACGAACAGAAGCGCGACAAGGAAATACTGGATTACCGAAAACGCGTCGAGGAGTTGCGGAAGAATAATGCGGCGAGCCCGCTACTCGATGAGAAGCTGGTCGCGCAAGATATCCAGAACATCAAGAACAAGTACAAAGATCCCAAGGCCCCATCTGCTGGCGCCGTTGACCTTACCGGTTACAACGCCGCGCAAAATGCCCTCAAGGAAATCCAGGCCGAATACGCGAGCACCCAGAAACAACTGGATGCCGCACAGAAGGCCGGGCTGATCTCGCAGCAGGAATATCTGCTGAAGCGTGAGGCGCTGATCGGCAACGAAACGGACGAGGTCACGACTGCTTACGAGGCCGAGATTGCGGCGCTTGAAGCGGCGAAGGCCAAGGCCAGCACCACGGCCGAGCAGCGTATTCAACTCGACCAGAAGATCGAAGATGCACGCGCGGATATGGTCAGGGCACAAAAGGCGGCGGACAGCGAACTGGATGTGCTGGCGAAGAACGAACAAGGCCGGCTCAGGAAGCAGGAGCAGGCGGTTCAGACCTACACCAACGCATTGCAGCAGCAAGTTGATACCTTGCGCGAACAAGGCCAGCGCGCCGCTGCGGGACTTGGCCAGGGTGATCGGCAGCGAGGGCTGACGGATCAGCAGAACGCCATCGACGACCGCTTCAACTCGCAGAAGCTCGAACTGGCCAACCAGTATGGCGATGGCTCGCGCGGCATGAGCCTCGACGAGTACACCCAAAAACTGGCGGCGCTCAAAGCCACGCAGAAGGATCTGCACAACACGGTTCAAGCCAACTATGACGAGATGACGGCGGCTCAAGGTGACTGGAGCGCTGGCGCATCGTCGGCGTGGCAGAACTACCTGGAATCGGCCCGAGATGTCGCCGGTCAAACCAAAAGCCTTTTCACCAACGCCTTCAGCTCAATGGAAGACGCAATCGTCAATTTCGCCATGAGCGGGAAATTATCGTTCGCCGACTTCACCAAATCGATTCTGGCGGACATGGCGCGCATTGCCACTCGGCAGGCCAGTTCGGCATTGCTGAGCAGTCTGGTGGGCGCCGCTACAAGTTACTTCACGGGAGGCGGGGCCACAGCGTCTGCAACGGCAGGCGGGGCGGAGGCCGGGGCTCAGAGTTTTGGCAGTCAGTTTGATGCCAGTTCTGCATCGGTGTCTTTCGGTGGCGGTCGCGCTGTTGGCGGTGCTGTTGAACCGAACACTTTCTATGAGGTGAACGAAAAGGGGCCTGAGCTTTTCAATCAGGGCGGCAGGTCATACCTCATGACTGGCGCGAGCGGCGGTAGCGTCACACCTCTGACTTCCGGGGGCGGGCCAGCGCTTGCCGCAATGTCCGGTACCGGTGGCGGCAACACCTACAACTTCCCTGTGGCGGTCTCGGTGCAGACGTCGGCCGGCGAGGGCGGCGGGGTCTCGCAAGAGGCATCGAACCAGCTCGGCAAAGGCATCCAGCAGGCTGCAAAAACCGAAGCGGAAACCGCAATCGCCCGAGCGCTACAGCCAGGCGGTTCGATCTGGCGTCTGACAAATGGGAGAGGCTGATGGCCATCGAAAAATTCACGTGGCCAACCGAGCGCGGCGGCACACCCGAGATTGCTTATCGGGTGCGCACCGCCCAATTCGGCGGCGGATATGCGCAGAACGTCGGTGACGGGCCAAACAGCAAGGAGGACTCCTACCCGATCACCTTCACCGGTGAGAAGGCCAAGGTGCTGGAGATCATGGATTTCCTCGATCGGCACGCCGGGGCCAAGGCGTTTCTCTGGACAACGCCCCTCGGCCAACTCGGTCTGTTCACCTGCAAAAATCCCGCTCCAACCCCAATGGGTGGGGGCGTGTTCAAACTCACAGCCACGTTCGAGCGTGCATTCCAACCATAAGGGGCAATCATGCCGCTGATCAGTGACATCCAGGTGCTTGAGCCTGGCAGCGAAGTGCTGCTCTTTGAATTGGACGGCACGGACTACGGCGCAGACGTTCTGCGCTTCCACGGGCATGCCATTCCGCACACGGCGGCCGAGTTGATCGCCGCCGGCGACGACGCGGACCAGCTGCCGGCGAAAGCGATTTACTGGCAGGGCAACGAGTACAGCGCCTGGCCGATGCAGATCGACGGCATCGAGGCGAATGGCGATGGCACAGCGGTTCGGCCCACGCTTTCGGTCGGCAACGTCAACGGGCGCATCACTGCGCTGTGCTTGGCCTTCGAGGATCTGCTCGAGTTCAAGCTGACGATGCGGCATACGCTCGGCACCTATCTCGACGCAGCGAACTTCCCCGCCGGCAACCCAACTGCTGACCCGACACAAGAGACGATTGAAGTCTGGTACATCGACCAGAAGACAAACGAGGACGGGGAGACGGTCAGTTGGGAGTTGGCCAGCCCGGGCGACGTAGGCAATGAATCAATCGGCAGGCAGGCCACGACCCTTTGCCATTGGTGCCTCACTGGCGGATATCGGGGGCCGAACTGCGGCTACACCGGCCCGTATGTAACCAAGGACGGCGTGGTCACCGACAACCCGGAACTGGACGAGTGTGACGCCACGCTGGGCAAAGGTTGCATCCCGCGCTTCGGCGAGGGAAACGCCTATCCGTTCGGTGGATTTCCCGCAGTTTCCCTCATTGCCAGGAGCTGACAATGCGCAAGCACATCTTGAGCGCGATCCAAGTGCACGCGCAGCAGTGCTATCCCGCCGAATCGTGCGGGCTGCTGCTGGCCGTCGGTCGCAAACAGCAGTACTACCCGTGCCGCAATGTTTCCACCGAGCCGAACGAAGAGTTCCGAATTGATCCGGAGGAGTACGCGGCGGCCGAAGACCTCGGCGAAGTGATCGGCGTGGTGCACTCGCATCCGGACGCCACCAGCCGCCCGTCACCGCGTGACCTCGCCATGTGCGAAGCGACGGCGATGCCCTGGCACATCCTGAGCTGGCCGGAAGGGGATCTGCGAACCATTGTTCCGACCGGCGAAGTGCCGCTGCTGAAACGACCGTTCGTGCACGGTGCCTGGGACTGCTGGCAGGTCTGCGCCGACTGGTACAAGCGCGAGTGGGGACTGGAGTTCGAGACCTTCAAGCGGGCTGATGGCTGGTGGGAAAGCAAGGACAACACCAGCCTGTACGAAGCGAACTATGAGGCGGCCGGCTTCTATCGCGTCGACCAGCCGCAGCGCGGCGACATGATCGTGATGGAAGTAGGGCGGACGGTTTTCCCAAACCATGCCGGAATTTTCCTCGGCGTCGATCCGGCTCTGCCCGGGGAGGATGCCGCGACCTTCGGCCCCGGGCCGTTCCTGTTGCACCACCTGTACGGCAAGCCGTCCGACGTCATCGTTTTCGGTGGCCCTTGGCTCGACCGAACACGGCTGATTCTCAGGCACAGAGATGCACAACCAACTACGTGATGCGGCGTCGCCGCGGGAGAAAAATATGCAGAGTGTAATTGAGTCAGCGGCTAAAACCGCCAGTGGCGAACCGGTCTGGCGGCTAACAAAGGGTTAGTTGCCTTTGTTTTCCAGCATTTTTTCGATGTAGGAAACGTCTTTCAGAATGACCTCAAGCGGCCATTCGTAAGCGTCTCTTGCTTCGCCGCTTTCGCATCCACCTGCAGGCACCTTTCTGAAAAACTGTGCTGCGCGTTGCAGCGCCTCTTCATTGAACCCTGGTGTCTGTTTCAATGCATGAGTAAGCGACAAAAGCGCCATGAGAACGCCGTGTTCAAAAGGTTTTACTTCGTATGCCACATTGACCTCCAGGTCATAAACGCGCCGATATTGGCGCAATCCCAGTCCTTGGGCTTGCAGGCAAAGGGCTGGGGGTTCTCGATCAATCCTCGTTGTAATCTGCGTAACGCTCCTTGTAATAATCTTCAACTTCTTTAACTTTCTTTGGGAATTGTCGTGTTAGGTATTCGTGGCCTTGCTGTCCCACAGTTACAGTGCATGGAGTTCCGTTCACTTGAGCTCTGAACTCGACTGTACCGTTGTCTTCATCAGGTAGGGCGTCAACCTCGTGATGCTTCAGGTGCGTTACCCCAAGCAATACCTCGTTGCCTGGAATACTCAGCGTATTAAGGAGATCGTCTTTGCTCTGCGCGGGGACTATAAAAGTGTATGGACCGTGCCCGTTCCGAGCCTCCACCGCGTAAAATCTTGCTTTTTTTGCTGCCATGAAGCGATTCCCTTGAGGTCTTTTCTTTGAGCCAGCCCGTTAGACTCCAGCTCCACATGGCTCAACGCTACTACGCAAAAAGCACTCCGTGCCACTGGGATTTCATCCACGCTGGATGCCCGGACAGTGGCAATGGCTAGGGCAAGCTTTACCGGTATAATTGGAGATTATCTTCAGTAATCGGAAAGCGTTGATGCGTCAGTTTCTTGTGTTTGCTTTGGTGTGCGTCTTATCTGCCTGCACCAAAGTCGGGCGGCCTATATCCCCTGCGGACACTGATCAAGTGACTAAAGGGGTTACCACTCGCGAAGAGCTTCTGAATCGCTTTGGGCCACCCTATCTACTTAGCGAAGACGCAAATGGAAACAAGATGGTTACCTGGGTCTATGTTCGGTCGAGTTTTTTAGGGGTCGGCTATAAGAGTCAAGCGTTCACCGCACGGTTTGATTCTTCAGGCAAAGTCATCGACTCATTGTTGACAGAGAAGTCGGAGCCCACCGCACGCAGGTGAGGCGCATCGCCGATCCCTGTCTAACGCTGGGCTTTTTGCATCGGTTCATTGGGTGCTTTACATTGCCCGCATTTCCACAGGAGTGACCTGCATGAAATTGATCGTAGGAGCGCTGGCGGTAGCGCTCCTGTTGGGGTGCACCCACAAGAGACAACCACTTGATAATCGTGATCCTTGCTTAGATTTCGGCCCCCCTGAAAGCTCAGGTTTTAAAGCTTGCTTAGACCGTCGAGCCCAGGCTCTGAAAGACCTACTTGAGGGCACTGGTAGAAAACAGTATCAGATAGTTTTCGATGAGAAGGTCGATCCCTGACTCGAAACCGCAAGCGCACTTGGAGTTGCTATTTTGAACAGTAGCGCTGTGCGCATCACCGGATTTGCAATCGGAGTCGTGAATGGAGCTGTCCTGCTTAAACGAACTCTTTTTCGAGCACAATTGCGTAGCTTCGATGACCATTGAAATGGTGGATCGCAAGTACAACCTCACGCTGACTATGACGTCCTCCAGAGAGCCTGAGGCCGAGGGTGTGGCGGCTGTTTTTCGTGACGTCAGCAGACTGAGTTTAAGCGGCTTCGGTGGGCCTTGGCTCGACCGTACGCGCATGGTTCTTCGGCAAAGAGGTGTAGGAAATGTGGGCTAGTACTTTCGCTGCTCGCATTTCTCAAGAAGGCGGCGCGCGCCTCCGTGCTTGGCGACGAAGTATCCGTGGGAATGCCCTTGCCTACCGGTTCCCAAGGCGAGACATTCAATTGCCCGTATCTTATCTTCTTCCGCCCCCGGCACTTCATAGATCCGGCGAACGTCCATTAGGAAATTCAGATAGTCATTGAATGCGAAATCGAGCTGTCCAATATCTGACCACGTGTGAATGCTTTCGATATTTCCGCTTTCGTTGAGTGCTACAAATGATCCTGCCGGGAAGTAGCGGTCGCAGGTCAACTTGTTGATGCGCGTAAATATTGCACCGCCGTACTCGCAGGTCGTTCCTACTAATTCCAAATTTTCAAGGGTGTTTGAGATAGATGCCCTCGGCACGAAGCACACTTTTACCCCCTTGAAAGGGTGATCGTTTATCGCCAGGGGTTCTTCGCTCATTGCCGATTTTCCTCAAGTTCAGAAACTGGCGACCCTACTATCAATGATCCCAAATTCGCCACTGGCAGTTCGTCCACACTGGATGCCTGCACAGTGTCGCGCTACAGTGTCACGTCCATAAAGGAGTGATATGCATGAAATTGATCGTAGGAGCGCTGGCGGTAGCGCTGTTGGCGGGGTGCTCTTCACCATCTGACTTGATGGCGTCGGCGCCGTCGATAACCGTCTCTTCGGCGAAGACCCCGAAAGCGATCGCGCTGTGTGTTTTCCCTGCATGGCAGGAGCACAACTCGAACGCAAGCATGAGTGAAACAGCCAGTGGTTACAGGCTTGTTAACGGTTTTGCTCAACAAACAGACGATGTGCTCGATATCTCTTCCGCCAAAACGGGCTCCGTTGCGAAGCTCTATCAGCGAGTGGCTTGGTCTCAAATCGGAAGGGGCGATTTGAGAGAGTCGCTTCAGAAATGCAAATAATCTAAAGCCGCCGCGAGGCGGTTTTTTTATGGGTGGACTCAAGAGTGGCAGAATTCCCTCACAAGACCGGCATGACGGTCATAAAGCTTTCAGGATCTCTCGCGCAGAAGTTTGGCAGAGTTCACTCCAAACAAATCGATTCAGGCTCAAGCCGTGAGGCTTTCAAGTCTTTGAGTTGCACAATCGATGGATTTGAATCTGAAATCAGGCGGCTAGCCGCATTGGGTATGCGTTTTGCGGTATTCAGAAACCGCGTCAATGTTGGCGAGCCGGATTTGGATCTCGGCGGCACTCGGGAAATCAGGATCGTGCCAGTCGTCGAAGGCAGTAAGCGTGCCGGGGTTTTGCAGACTGTCGTCGGCGTGGTATTGCTGGCCATCTCGTACGCGCTTCCTTTTACCGCGCCATATCTGACCCCGGCGGGTATTGGACTTATTGCCGGCGGCGTTATCCAAATGCTCAGCCCGCAAGCCTCTGGCCTGAAGCAAAGCGCATCCCCCGAGAACTCCCCGTCCTACGCTTTCGGCAGCGCCAAGAACACTACGGCCAGTGGCAACCCGGTACCAATCTGCATCGGCGAACGTCGGTGGGGCGGAATGATCATCTCGGCCTCGATCGTGGCTGAAGACAAAACGTAATCAGAACAGCAGCACACCAACCGCCCGCGAGGCGGTTTTTTTATGCCTGGAGGAAAGCATGGGCGCAGCAGCACAGATCGAGATCCACGGCGAGAAGGGCGGCAGCAGCAAGCCGAAGTCGCCGGTCGAAGCCAGCGACAGCCTGCGCTCGACCAACTTGGCAAAGCTGCTCATTGCGGTGGGCGAGGGCGAGTTCGACAGCGTTCCGACCGAATACGACATCTACCTGGACAACACGCCGATCCGTGATGCCAGCGGAAACTACAACTTCCCAAATGTTCGGTGGGATTGGCGTTCAGGCTCGGTAAATCAGAGCTACATTCCGGGCATCCCGGCAGTCGAGAACGAGACCTCACTGAACGTCGAACTGCGCAGCGATTCGGCTTGGGTCCGCTCGATCACTAACATTCAACTATCGGCGGTACGCATGCGCCTGGCGTGGCCAGCCCTGCAGCGCGCTGATGACGAAGGGAATATCGGTGGTTACCGCATCGAGTACGCGATCGATGTAGCCACTGACGGCGGCGCTTATCAGCAGGTGCTGGTGGACGCTGTCGATGGCAAAACCACGACCCGCTACGAGCGTTCGCGCCGAATCGACTTGCCGGACGCCACTACAGGTTGGCAGATCCGCGTCCGCCGCCTGACGCCAAACCAGAACAGCAACAAAATCGCCGACACGATGCTGGTCGCCGGTTACACCGAAGTGATCGACGCCAAGCTGCGCTACCCGAACACCGCGCTGCTTTACATTGAGTTCGACGCCGAGCAGTTCACCAACATTCCGGCCGTGACTGTGAAGTGCAAAGCGCGCCGCTGGATGGTGCCAAGCAACTACGACCCGATCTTGCGCACCTACACCGGCACGTGGGATGGCTCGATGAAATCTGCGTGGACGAACAACCCGGCGTGGATCACCTACGGCGTGTGCACCGAAGACCGGTTCGGCCTGGGCAAGCGTATCAAGCCATTCATGGTCGACAAGTGGGAGCTTTACCGCATCGCGCAGTACTGCGACCAGCTGGTGCCGAACGGTCTTGGCGGCGTCGAGCCGCGATTCCTCTGCGACATGAACCTGCAAGGCAAGGCGGATGCCTGGTCGCTGCTGCGTGATATCGCCGGCATTTACCGAGGCATGACGTACTGGGCACAAGGCCAGTTGGTGATGCAGGCCGACATGCCGCGCGCGCAAGACTTCGATTATGTCTTCACCCGCGCCAACGTCATCGACGGGAAATTCTCCTACGGAAGCGCTTCGGCGAAGACGCGGTTCACCCGGGCACTGGTCAGTTACGACAACCCGGCGAACAACTACGACACCGACGTTATCCCTTTCGCCGATCTGGAATTGCAGCGCCGTTACGGCGACCGGCCGACCGAGCTGAGTGCCATTGGCTGCACTCGCGCATCCGAGGCCCAACGCCGCGGCAAGTGGGCGATCCTGAGCAACAACCAAGATCGCACTGTGTCGTTCAAGACCGGAATGGAAGGCGTCATTCCGCTGCCGGGGCATATCATCCCGGTGGCGGATTCGCTGCTGGCGGGCCGCGAGGTGGGTGGGCGAATCTCGTCAGCGTCCGGTCGCGTAGTGACCCTCGATCGCGACACACAGGCTAAGGCTGGTGATCGCCTGATCATCAACTTGCCGGGCGGACGTGCAGAGGGCCGCACCGTGCAGAGCGTAAATGGCCGCGCTGTCACCGTCACCACCAACTACAGCGAGCCGCCGATCGCGCAACTGCAATGGGCGCTCGACGCCGATGACCTCGCCATTCCGCTGTACCGTGTGCTGCGCACCAGGCGCACGACCGAGGGCGATTTCGAGATCAGCGCGCTGCAATACGAGCCGAGCAAGTTCGCCTACATCGACACCGGCGCTCGCTTGGAGGAGCGGCCCATCAGCGTGATCCCGATCACCGTTGTGCCGGCGCCGGCGAGCGTGACCGTCGTTTCGACGTCGGCGATCGTTCAGGGCCTGGCCGTGGCCACGATGACCATCAGTTGGCCAGCCGTGCCCGGCGCCGTCGGCTATGACATCGAATGGCGCAAGGACAGCGGAAACTGGATCAAGCTGCAGCGCACCGGCATGACCAACGTCGACGTGGTCGGCATCTACGCAGGAGCCTACGTGGCCCGGGTGCGCGCAGTGAGTGCATTCGATATCACGTCGATCTGGCGCAACTCGATTCTGACCAACCTCAAGGGCAAGCAGGGCCTACCGCCGGCACTCAGCTACCTGACAGCTACGCCGCTGCTCTTCGGTATCTACCTGAAGTGGGGTTTCCCACCAGGTGCAGAGGATAGCCAGCGCACTGAAATCTGGTACGGGCCGACGACTCAACTGGATGCAGCCACAAAACTGACCGACCTGGCTTACCCGCAGAGCGACTTCTCCATGCTCGGCCTGCGCGCCGGCGTGACGTTCTACTTCTGGGGGCGGATCGTCGACAAGATCGGCAACATCGGGCCTTGGTACCCTATCGGCATGGGCGTGCAGGGGCAGTCGAGCTCTGACGCTGCTGCGATTCTGGAAATGATCGCCGGCGAAATCGGCCGCACCGAATTGGGCAAGGACATCCTCGACGAAATCGACAAGATTCCTGGCTTGCAGGCGCAGATCGATGCACTCGACGGGCTGAAGGGTTACGACCCGGAAGCGACCTACGAGGAGTACGACCTTGTAGTGGTGGGCAAGCGCATCTACCAGGCCACCGGCCCGGTACCGCTCGATACGCCACCGCCGAACCCTGCCTACTGGCTCGACGTTGGCCAGACCGTGGAAACGGCAAATGGCCTGGCTCAGCAGGTGGCGACCAACACCGCCGAGATTACCGAGCTCGACGGAGTAGTGACGGCGCAGGCAACAGCGTTCGAGGCTCTTCGCGCCTCCTCTCGAGACGATGACGGGGCTGGCGATCTGGCCGACGCGATCAAAAGCCATACCAGTACGGCCGCGATCGCTTCCGAGTCAAAGGTGCGCGCCTCTGAGAATGAAGCGATGGCACGGCGCGTAACGACCTTTGACGCAAGGATCGGCGAGAACGCGGCGAACATCACCGAGCTTGAAGAGGTGGTGGCTACCAATGAGTCGGCTACAGCCACGAAGATTGAACAGTTAAATGTGTCTGTAGGCGACAACTCTGCGGCTATTCAGCAGACATCTTCGGCCTACGCGGACACCGCCGGCAAGCTGAGCACCATGTGGTCAGTGAAGATGCAGGTCACGGCGAATGGACAATATGTCGCAGCGGGTATCGGGCTAGGGATCGAGAACACAGGTGCTGGTCTGCAAAGCCAGTTCCTGGTCAGCGCTGACCGGTTTGCCATCGTCAACACCATTGCAGGCGGGGCCATCTCGGTTCCTTTTGCGGTGCAGGGTGGGCAGGTGTTTATGAACTCGGCGTTCATCGCTGACGGCACGATCACCAACGCCAAGATCGGCAGCTACATCAGCTCCACCAACTACATCGCCGGCCAGCAAGGCTGGATTCTCAATAAAGACGGAACGCTGGAGATCAATGGCATCGTGCCCGGACAGGGACGGCTGGTGATCAACTCGCTGAACGTCTCCGTGTACGACGCTAACGGCGTGCTGCGTGTCCGTCTTGGCTATCTGGGGTGATCAATGGCACATGGAATGCGGATCTGGGGTGCCGATGGCGTGCTCCAGGTCGATGAAAACTCCTTCACGATCAGAGTGGTGCTCTCGACACTCGTTACCTTCAGCAATGCTGCGAAGACCAATCAGGACTTTTCGGTGCCGGGCGTCGGGCCTGGAAATGGCTGTGCCATCGTCGTGCCCGTCGGTCCTTACACTGACCTTCAGCAGCAGTTTGAAACCGAGCTCGTCGACAACGTAGCCCGGGTTTACAACCACACTAGGGGTTATGCCGCGAGCTACGCTGCGTCAGGGACGATGCGACTGATCGTCATGAGGTTCAATTAATGTCCTTCGGACTCGAGTTCACCAATAACAGCAACGTGGTCACCATCGACTCGGAGTTTGCCAGGCTGATGGTAATTGCCAGCGGCCGATACGCTCCGACGGAAGAGGGGGGAATGGGGTCAACGACCTACTTTGCAAGGGCAGCGACATCGCAGGAGCCGCCACTCGTATTCGTGAGGCCCGACACCGTCGCGGGGATTGCCGGCCTGAGCAACATGAGCCTGATCGGCTCGGCGGGAAACTGGACTGGGTTCTATGTTCGGGCGTATAGCGCCGCAGCCGCCCAGCCTAATGGCCGCTATTTCGTCGGAGCTTTTGCCGCGCAAGCAGTGGCTCAGTACGGCATGCGGCTCTGGGATGGCACAGGCAAAATGCTTTTCGACTCAGGAACACCCAACGCCACTTTCACACGCGCCTTCCAAAACTGGACGTACGTGAAATCCGACCTAACCGATCAGGGGCTGTACCGAAACTACTATTCAGTGCCGTTCAACTTCCCGCAAAACGAGTTTATGTTGATCAACAACTTCGGCATGAAAATGGTTTCGGGTGGCGCGATTCCCCGACAGCTCTATTGCACTTGGGATTTTTCCACCGGCACGCTCTACGCCGTAACTGTTGCCGCCAACAACCCGTTCAACTTCTTCCTCCCAGCGGTTTTCGCCAAGCAAGCCGTCTAACTTCTCTCTTTATAGGATGCCGCCATGCCCTGGTATAAATCAGGAACGGTTTCTGTCACCCAAAATTCCAATGCGGTGATCGGTACTGGCACCGCTTTCATTGCTAATAGCCGTGTCGGCGATGGTTTCCGCGGGCCGGACGGTCGCTGGTACGAGGTGACCAACATCGCCAGCAACACCGCTCTGTCGATCTCTCCGAATTACGAAGGCCCTACAGCTACCGGTAGCTTTTACTCGATCATGCCGGTGCAGGGCTATCAGAAGGACCTGTCTGATCAGGTGCGCGCGATCCTCAATGACTACGGCGAAAAGCTGGCGGCTCTCGGCACCACCGGCAATTACGAAATCCTGCCGCCAAGCAAGGGCGGCACTGGTATTACGGATCTGTCTGTTTTCATTGAAGGCTTATTGAATGACGCTGATGCGGCAGCTGCTCGAGCCACACTTGGCGCCGCCAAATCCGGTGCAAATAATGACATAACTTCACTCACAGCCTTAACTACTGCTGTTCCTGTTTCCATGGGAGGGACAGGCGGAAAAACTCAAGCCGCCGCCCGAACAGGTCTAGGTCTCGGATCAGCCGCTGTCGCCGCGATCGTTGGGACGGTATCGCAATCTGGAGGGGTGCCGACAGGGGCGATAGTGGAAAGGGGCAGCAACGCGAATGGCGAATTTGTTCGTTATGCCGATGGCACGCAAATTTGCTGGAGAGTAGACACGTTCGCTAGCGTCGCCATCACCGGCGCGTCAGGCTACATATTTTTTGCATCCCCAGCCCCCTCTGTTGCTTACGCGGTGGCATTCGTAAGCACGCCAGCCACTATTCAATTTTTCGAAGGTACAGGAGCTTCGTGGAGCGGCCCTGCTGGTGCGGCCAGTGCCACCGCATGGCCAGCTTGTTACCCGTTTGCAGAAGTTGCGAAAACGCTTACAGGTGCAAGGCTTTCGCGAATCGCTATAGGGAGATGGTTTTAATGAAGATTATCCTTTCACCTCAAAGACGCGATCAGTCTTTGGTCGTGCTCAAGTCTGGAAACGTATTGACCGTGAATGGCGAAGACTTCGACTTTTCACCGATCGCGGACGGCGATACATTGCCAGCCTCGGCGATTAATTCAGAATGGTTTTTCGATAAGGTCGAGAATATCAATAAGGAGCTCGAACTCACGTTGATCTTGCCGATTCCTGAAAATTTCAGTCCTGAACAGGCCTTTCCGTTGCCTCTGCTCGATGTCGCCGACGGCCCAGTCGCATTTCCGAAACCGTTACCAGAGCCTGTAGAGGAATTGCAGCAATGAATATTGACTGGAGCCAGCTCGTCACCAAGGCGATGAAGGATGCAGCGATTCAGGCTGCTCAATTGAGCGCGGCCAAGGCCGATCTCGCGACGCGCAATGTTAAAGCGATCACTCAAATCGCCCGCATTCAAGACCGTATCGATACGATCGGTTTCGGCATCGATATCGGCGAGGCAACCGTAGAGGACGAAGCCGAACAGGCCGCATTGCTGCTCAACCTGAAGGCGTGGAAAACGTACAAGTTCGCACTGGGAAAGGTCACGGTGCAGCCTACGTGGTACGAGGCGCCCGTATGGCCCACGGAGCCCGCGACTCCTGAGATCATCGCCGCGCCTTTACTTGGAGAAGCCTTTGCGAGCTGACCTTGACTGAACGCCCAAACTCGCTGTTGAGACCCTCTGTCCGGATGCCATACGCTCACTCAGCTGAACCCGATGTAAGGCTTCTTTAGTTACCTATCGACTATCCGCTATGGAAACTTTCGCGGTGTTAAATCGATCAATTATCGATTTTCCAAGCGAAATTCCGGGCAGCTCAACAAAGCGAAATACGAGATAACTGAATGCATAGGTTAGTACGATTACGGCCAGCCAGATCGCAAGTGTGCCAACAATAAGAGGCAGACCGGCAGCTTTTGCCGCCATGCCAATTTGCGAGCCAACAATCGCTAGGAACAGGCCATGGAACAGGTAGACCGAGTATGAAACATCCGACATGAATGTGACGATCCTGGTGCGACATAGTGTTTCGAGGCCGGTCAGGTGGCGCGCAACAGGACGGTACGGTATGGCCATGACAGACATTAATGCAATCAGCGCAACGAGGTAAATTACTTGGCCGTGGTAGATATCCTCAAGCTTCGCGCACATCAGCAAGGCAAGTAGAACGTAAGCAAGTCGATGCCAATTCGATGTGGTTGCAGTTGATGCCGCCCGGTAAATCAGCACGCCAGCGAGAAAGATCGGCAGCTTGAAAAACAGCATTGAAGGCTCAAAAAAGGCATTTGCTTTGCCAGCTACTACCGCTTGGTTAAACACCCACATGAACCCGTAGGAAAGGAGTGCAAGCACGACCGCTGTTTTGCCAGCCCCGAACCGCTTCATCGCGAGATAGATAAATGGAAATACAATGTAGAACTGCATCTCCAGGCTGAGACTCCAATCCGGCAAAAACGTCGAGAAAGAGTAAGTGGGGAACAGGCCGAATAGAAACGAGACATGAAGGAGCAAATTGCCAATCGTGTAATTTGTTCTTGCTGGATCGTAGACCCAGTCACCTTGCCAGAGGGCTGGGTTCAGTTCGCGTAAGTGCGTGTATCCGCCAAGATAAATCGGGGCCAATACGACTACCAGGAACAGGCAGAGGTAATACGCAGGGGCCAGTCGAAAATAACGGCGGACGTAAAAACGCAACCAATTGGCAGGGCTGGACATTGGCTCACTCGTTTCACGGTTTTGAACGGTGTAGGCCATCAGGAATCCGGACAACACCATAAAGAGGTCAACAGCGATCTTTGGCGCAGGAACCGACATTTCCAACCATGAACCGCCCCAAATGAAACAGTGTCCGGTAACAACCCAAAAAGCCGCGAAGGCCCGGATGCCGTTCAAGTAAGACGTGTCTCGATTCATTTCCGCAACTTTCCATCCAGCGTTATTTGAGCGCTGATGGTAGCACGCTGCCCTTAATCTGAATTTTCAAGCCCGCCATCGAGCGGGTATTTTTTTGCCTGGAGAAAAGTGATGACTGCAACCGATAAAGATCGCGACATCCTCGCCCGTACGATTTGGGGCGAAGCGCGCGGAGAAGGAACGGCCGGCCAAATAGCCGTTGCATGGACCGTCCGCAACCGCGTGTTCGATGGCAAGGAGAAGTCATGGTGGGGTGAGGGGTATGCCGGTGTCTGCCAGAAGCCATACCAGTTCAGTTGCTGGAACAAGACCGACCCGAACTATCAGTTCCTGATTGGTGTGAAGCAGATCCCGCTCCGCGAGCTGGCGCAATGTCGAATCGCGGCTGACCAGGTTATCGACGGCAAAGTGTCAGATCCAGCTGGTGGCGCGACGCACTATTACGCGCTCAGCATGAAGACGCCGCCGGCGTGGGCAGCGAAGGCAAAGCAGACGCTGAGGCTGGGTGGGCACGTCTTCTTCAAGGACGTGCCGTGATTACCGCACCGTGGCGCTTGATCGGAGCGCTGGCGCTGGTGCTGATCGGTGCCGGTAGTGCCTGGCAGTTTCAAGACTGGCGCTATGGCCGCCAAGTCGCCGAGCAGGAGCAACTGCACGCCGAATCCCTCAATCAACTGACCCAGGCCGCCGCCACCGCTCAGCAGGCCGAGCAGGACAAACGTCTGGCGCTCGAGCAGCGCTTGGCAGCCAGCGAGCAAACCCACTTCAGGAAAATGACTGATGCTCAACGTGACCAAGATCGCCTGCGCGATCGCCTTGCTACTGCTGATGTCCGCTTGTCAGTCCTCCTCGACGCAACCGACGTTGCTAAAGGCTGCGACGTGCCAGCCACCTCCGGCGCCGGCGGCGTGGATCATGCAGCCGTACGAGCCCGACTTGACCCAGCGCATGCTCAACGAATTATCGCCATTACCGGTGAAGGTGACCGGGGATTGATCGCGCTACAGGCTTGTCAGGACTATTTGAGGAACCTGCAGCACTGATTGCTCCAAGTCATTCTTGCGATGCTGCCAGTCGTGAACCATTATTCAGTTTCGAACTGGATGACTGGTGGAATGGACAAACAACTGGCTGGCTACTCAATCGTGATGACGGTTATCTGGGTTTCAGTGGTTGTTGCAGTCATTTATTGGATGTCGTAGTGAATGTAATGGGGGCTGACGTGGAAGGCGTGGTGCTGAGCGAAAAGATGCAGCGAGAAGCAGATCGGCTGCTGGCGCAGATTGTCCGGGCGGATTCGATGATCATCGCTGTGAAGGCGGGGGCACGGGCTGATGGCTTCGTGCTTGGTCTGGAAACCGGCGGGGCTTTGCGCTCCGGTGATGCTGAAAGGCTGTACATCATTTTTGAAGCTGCGCTGGTGGAGCGGCTGAAAACGCTGTCGCGTAGCTCATGAACCGGGGCGCTTGACCAAAACGCTCGTTCATCTCATGGTTCTGTCAGCGTAGAGCCGCTGGCAGCAGCCTGTTTTCTGCCCAGAGAGAAGTTGATAGCATCCCAAAAGCCTCAGAAAAAAAAGGATGCCAAGATGACGGATGGTCGCTTTTCAGTAAGCCCTGATACAGCCGTTACGCTCGGCGATCGGCTTCGCCAAGAGCGTGTGAGACTCAATATGAGCCAGCAAGATTTCGGCTCAATCGGCGGGGTGAAGACGGATGCGCAATACAAATACGAGCGTAGTCTTCGGATTCCAAAAGCAGACTACCTTGCTGAAATTGCGAAGGTTGGTGTGGATATTCTTTACGTCATAACAGGAAACACTGCGCCAACAGTTTCGAATGACTCAATGAAAAATTAGTGCGACCTTGAAAGGGTTGGCTATAGTTGAATTTGTCCTGCAACACCTTTAGCCCGCGTGCTCCTTCGCGGGCTTTTCTTTGGCTGAAATTTAACGGTGGGGGCCAATTGGCATCCGCTTCCATTGTTGAGCTTTCAAGTGAGGGCAGTTGGGATCAGCTTTTTGACGAACCCTTGTCCGGCGCAGGTCGAACAATCGTCGCGCTCACCAAAGCAATCACGGCAGGTGGGGCAGATGCAAAAGGCCGCCAACTCGATGTGAGGGCGCACTTTTTCAAAGACGCGCAGATCCCGGTCCTCCTGGGTAATCTGAGCCGCATCAACCAGTGCTCGGTAAGCTTCCGGGTCGTCGATGGGGGTGTGGCAGATTCCGCGGATCATCCGCTGCGTCTCGATCAATTGGTACCGCCGCCCGTGCATCTCCAAAATCAGCCCTGTGACCTTGCCGACATTTCGGGAAAGCCCCAGATTCAGGTGTATCCCCTCTGGGCCCGAGTAAACCTTGCCGTCATAGGAAGATAATGCGCAGCGCGGCTCGGTAGTTGCAAAGTAGAAGATTGAGCGGCTGATCGTGCCCAGCAACTCTCCGTTGTCGATCCGCACGACGTCATAGGTCGACGCTCCGCGGTACTGGCCCGGCGAGTTCTGCAACTCCTCAACTGCATGCCAGTACGCGGCGTCTGCCATTTCGCCCATGTCGAACCGCTCAAGCTGATCAATCAGTCCTTCGCGATGGAGAGCTGCTGCCATCTCATGGAGTGTTTCCCGGTGGCCTTCAGGGTTTTGCATACGGAAGCCCTGGTCGTCGAGTGTGGCGCGCCATTGCTTGAGCCGGAGGGTTTTCGCTTGGTCGAAATTCATGGAGCAAGGTTCGCTGTACAAATGCTGTATTTATGTACAGTAATATAGGTGCGGCGAGCAGACGAGGAGGAGGCGACGAAATGTAGGAAAGTGACTAGGCTAGCGCCACCTGACCTCAAGGATGACTTCCATGCCAAATAACTCAGACTCCAACATTGCTACAGCGGATGCACTGACATTGCTTCTGCATAACCAGCATGCGCTAGGGGCTGCGATAGAGGAGGTCACGAAATGGCTTTCAGAGAGTGGCGTAGAAATTGTTGCGGAGAACGCAATCGTGGCCATGGAAACCCTGGACACAAATGCGAAAGCAATCACCGACGCGATTACACGGTTACGCCAATTGTAGAGGCGCCTTCGAGGGCGAGCTGGTTTTCGTTGATCTTGAAGAGCCGGGAAGGGAGCAGGTCGGAGTTGGGCATTTTTGGTTTCCTCTTTGAACGAAACCAGAGTAGCAGGGGGGGGGTTGATCTGTCGGCGGAACGCCGCGAGTTGGATTATGCAAAACAGGCATGATGCTGGAAGACGAAATAGCAGCGATCACCTCCGGGATGCCGCCAATTTGATAGAGAATTTCGGGTCGCAATGAATTTTCAATATCCGAAAACATTGGGCGAAACATGGGTGTTTAGAGAGTAATTGCGACCCGGAAAACAGGCTGAAAGCCTCAGCCCGCTTGGTTTTCTCCTAGGACTTAAAATCCCCCGCTCGTAAGGGCGTGCCGGTTCGATTCCGGCTTCGGGCACCATCTAAAATCAAGGGTTTGCGGGCGAAAGCTGATGCAAACCCTTGTTTGTTTCTGGTCCGCTATTTTGACCTTGTCCCGCCATTCACTTTGTGGGCATGAGTTTTTACCCTTGCGATCGCGAATGTACTTGGTCATCACCACGGTGGTATGCCCAAGTTGATCCTTGCCCCGCATGATGTCGCCGCTTGATTCAGCCTTGTCGGGGCCAGCACGTGCCACGAAGTGATTTTATTAAATTACGTTCGCACAATCGTTCCCGCCTTTACCTCGTCAGCGTAGCGGCGAATCTTGTCTTGCTGGTCCTTCAGTAGAGCGGAGATCTTCATAAGCTCAATGGCCTCATCTGGGGACTTGCCGCGGCCGGCCATGTTGGTCAATTGGGCCACTGCCCAGCCGACAACGGCGGTCGCATCCTCAAGGTCGTAAAACAGTTCCTGCTGTGCTGTCCTGGGGCCGTCGAGTCCTTGTATAAGATCTGTCATCTAGCCGCTCTTCCCATAGAAGTGGTGTAGCGCTATCAGTTCAAACATAGCCACGAAAACGCAGAGAACAACGAAGCCAGGGCTAAAGACCCGCTTGCGATTGGATGAGCCTCCGCCCGGTAAGCTTAGATTTGAACCGTCGGGAATCATTAAGATTAAAAGCGCCAGCCAGGCATAGCCCGCTACCTTGGTCCAGAAGCTTTGGTTTCGCCACTGCGTCATGCATGCTCCTCTTTATCACGCGTTATCCGGCCCACCTTCACCTCATCAACATGGCGGGCATCCAGACTGGCCGTCGCACTTTCCGATCTGCATCTATAGTGAAATTCCCAAGTCCAGCAGGTGGGTTTCACTATGAAGCGCTTAGTTCTCTTAATCGCATCTTTCGTTGTCGCCACGCCACTTTTCGCCGCAAACGATTTGTGCGCGATCAATCTACAGAAACTACACGATCTCAAACAGACGGCAGTCATGGGGCAGCCTGCATTGGGTGAAATTCAACAAGCGCGCAAGGATGCCGAGGCCGCGCAAAAGGCAGGGGATACGCAGAAGTGTATTGATTTGACGAACAGGGCTCTGAAAACAGTTAAAGACGTTCAGGGCAATAACTGATGCGTAATGGGCCGATGTTGATCGGCCCATTTTTTACGCAGTTCTAAACGAAAGATTGATGGGCAAAGCCCCGTGGCAAGCGTTGCAGGCCTGCCATTGCGGTCAACCGGTCAGTCCACTCAGCACGCCAGTTAACGGCGTGGTGCGTGGCTTTCGCCTGTCGAGTGACGCGGCGAGCGGCGTTACGTTGTTCTTTTCTCGCCTCTTTGTAGGCATCAGTGTTACGGCAACTGCGGCATTTCACGCGATTGAGTTCGCGACTGGCGCTGAGGTTTTGGCCTTTATGGCCACAGGCCAAATGCCCGTCGACGTTGAAATGGATAACCATGAACAGTCTCCTTCGTGACGTGTAACAGTTATGACAACTGACAGGCCACAGTGTTCGGCAACGTAAACGACCAACAAAAAAACACCCGCATGCGGGCGGGTGTTAAGGGGATATCAAAAGGAGTGGGTTCACTGTAGGCGCGCAGATGTGATGGTTATGTGAAAAGAACCAGGTTGCCGCGCGAGGAATACAAAAGCCGCTCAAGACGTCTCTCGGTGACGCTACAGTCGCCGCTCTTCGCCCCGTGACAAATGCTGCGAGATGATGGCTCCCTAAGCTGGAATCGCCTGGCCGCCAGCTTCCGCCAAACCCCAAGCCTCACCCTGTGGCGAGGGAATTTATCCCCGCTGGGTTGCGAAGCAGCCCCAAAACCTTAGAACCCGGTACATCAAACACACTCTGTGCATCGGGTTTACGACTGCTGCACAGCCGAACGGGGATAAATCCCCTCACCACAATGGTTGCACATTCAGCCGGGTCTCTTGATCCCCTGTAGGAACTGCCGCAGGCTGCGATCTTTTGATCTTGATCCAGAGGCCGTTAAATTACCTGAAGCGCGGTAGCGGCCTATCGACAGGTTTGAGCGCTGACAGTGTGTTGCGAATCAGCGGTGTATCTTTCTCGATGTCGTTCAGGCGATCGCGAATGCGCAGGGCGGTCGGGTGCCCGCCTTGATGATCAACCCAGTCGGCGATCTCTTTGCAAGCGGCCGCAAGGCGCGCCTGCCGGACGTCGAGAAGGGTGAGGAGGGTGGTGATGGACTCTTTTTCGGACATGGAACACCTCCGTTCGATGAAACCGCTGAGCGGCAGCAAAAAGCCCGCGAGTGCGAGCCTTTTGCCGTTGGGGCGCTGCTCCCTCAGCTGGTTTCAGTATAGACCCGCTTATGATCGGCATCAGCCGGAGAACTGGCGGGCTGGTAAGGGTGAACTGGCTGCGTTGAGGCGCTTGCATTCGCGCTCGGCGTCGTCTTGCGCGTCATAGCCATCGCCGATGAAACCGTCGGTGCGCGTGTCGCGGATGCGGAACCAGCTTTTCGCTTCGGCAGGATCATGCTGGCTATCTCCGGCGCGTCGACCGTGAATGATGATCTTGTTGCAACGCTTCACGACGAATATGTCTTCCATGGCGTCACCGCAGTTGATTCGTGTCAGATCAACTATAGAAGTCCCTGACGATCGTGCAAAAAATACACAGTTCAGCTCGTCGGTTGCCACTGCCAGCCCTCGGGGTGCCACGTCAGGCAGTGGGTGGGATTTAAAGCCCGGAGAAACGCATGGTCGTGAGAAACCGCGACAATCGCGCCGGGAAAGGTCTGTAACGCTCGTTCAAATGCTTGAATGGACGGCAGATCAAGATGATTGGTGGGTTCGTCAAGCAACAGCAGTTGCGCCGGTATCTGGCGCCATAGGGCCAAGGCCAGCGCAGCTTTCAAGCGTTCACCGCCGCTGAGTGAGGCGCAGGGCTGGGTAGCCCGCTGTGCGTTCAATTGCAGGTGTGCCAGGTAACTGCGCAAAGTACCCTCGTCCAGCTGCGTCTGCTGCGCCTGCAACTGTTCGACAATGCTGGTTTGATCATCAAGTATCTTCAATTGCTGATCGAGAAAGGCGAATGGCACATAGGTATTGCACACACCGCTCACCGGTAACCGTTTTGTGGCGAGCATTTTAAGCAAGGTCGATTTGCCGCAGCCGTTCGGGCCGCTGATGGCAACGCGCATCGGCCCATGGAGGTTCAGGTTCACGTGGGTCGGCGGTGCATCGAATGGCAGCCACGGCAAAACGGCATCCATCAATGTGCACACTTGGCGGCCATTCGGAACGACACTTCCCGAGAGATTGATAAGCACACCATCATCAGGCAGGACCTTCGCGTACGCCTCACGAACGCGCTCGTCCAGATCGGACTTGCGCGCCTGATGACCGGCCTTTACGTGACCCATGATTTCCCTAGCGGCGGCTTTCATGGCCGTGCGCTCGAAGCTGGCTACGTTAGCCGTTTGCGCGTTGCGCCGACTACCGGCGGCGTGGCGCTGGATCGTATCGTGCTCACGTTGCAGTCGTGTGCGTTCACGCTGGCGCTCAGCGCGGGCTTGATCGAGCTGCGCCTGAGCCGCCGCTTGCTGGCGTCGGCGCTGCTCGACGAAATCCGCATAGCTGCCGCTAAACACTGTCGCGCCCAGCGGCGTCAGTTCCACGATCTTTTGCATGTGTTCCAGCAACTGCCGATCATGGCTGACCACAATCAGGCCACCGCGCCATTGCTTGAGGCTGCTCAATAGCCATTGCCTGCCTGCGCTGTCCAGATGATTGGTCGGTTCATCGAGTATCAGCAATTGAGCCTGTCTCAACAGTGCGCCAATCAGGGCGATCCGGGCTTGCTGACCGCCGCTGAGGTTTTCCGTCAAATCCGCCGCAATAATGTCGTTGAGCCCGGCTTCGTCGAGGCGCTGACGCAGGCGCTCCGCAAGATCCCATTGGTCGCCAATGATGTCGAAATCGTCGCCAGTGACCTGACCGCGATGCAGCCGTTCGAGTGCCGCGAGTACCGGCGCTGTGCCGGTTGCCTCGGCCACCGTCTGCCCGGATGTGGCGACGAACACTTGCGGGACATAAAGCACAGGCACCGCATTTACCACAGTGCCGGCGGTGGGCAGCAGTTGTCCGGCAATCAGGCGTGCGAGCACGCTTTTGCCGACACCGTTGCGCCCGACGATGGCGGTCGGCAGATGATCGAATTTGAGATTCAGTGCGTCGAAAATCGTCTCGCCATTATCGAATTGAAAAACCAATTGATTCAGGGAAACGAGTGCGGGCGTACGCGAGACGTGAGTCATCGGCACCTCCAGAAAAATGTCGTGAAAACTGACAAGCGCCGTTCAAGGCGTGTCGCGATTACATTTTTAGAAGGCCGGGTTGTTCACTTCTGCGGTCGTCCTGAGGAGGGAGAGGTGGCTAGCCTAGACGACGATGCGCAGTCGATCAAGGCGAGTCTGTCATCTCGCTCATTCGTTCGAGAAACATTGCCAGCGCCACCTCTTCGGCGCGCAAGCCTTTGCGCACACGCGGTCGTGGCAATTCGGCGAGGGCGCCGAGCATGAATTTTTCGACGACCGCTGGGTGGATGTAGCACTTGCGGCACACCGCAGGCGTGTTGCCCAGTTGTTTGGCAACGCCTTTCACCATTTCCACCACGTGCCGCTTGGCTTCGGTTTCCGACGCCCATTGCAGTTCGCGCAATACCGACAATGCCAGGGCGCTACCGGCCCAGGTGCGGTAGTCCTTGGCGGTGAAGTCGGCGCCGGTCAGGGTTTGCAGGTAAGCGTTGACGTCCGATGAGCTGACAGTGTGTCGCTCGCCGTTTTCATCCAGATACTGAAACAGGTTTTGCCCGGGAATCTCCAGGCAACGTTTGATGATGCGCGCCAGACGTCGATCCTTGACGGTGATCTGGTGTTCGATGCCGCTCTTGCCGCGAAACTGGAACAGGATCGCGCTACCGTTCACTTCAACATGGCGGCTGCGCAAAGTGGTCAGGCCGTAAGAGCGATTATCTCGCGCGTACTGAGTATTGCCGACGCGAATCAGGGTGGCGTCGAGCAGGGTGATTACCGTGGCCATGACCTTGTCGCGACTGAAACCGGGTGCGGCCAGCAACGCTTCCAGCTGCTTGCGCAGTTTCGGTAACGCCAGCCCGAACTCGCGCAGACGGGAATACTTGTCGGCATCGCGCACTTCGCGCCAGCGTGAGTGATAGCGATACTGCTTGCGGCCACGGGCATCACGGCCGGTGGCTTGAAGGTGGCCGCGCGGGTCGGTGCAGATCCATACGTCTGTGTAGGCCGGGGGCACGGCGAGGGCGTTGATGCGTTTGATTTCGTCCGGTTCGGTGATGCGCTGGCCGGACGGCTCGAAATAACTGAATTTGCCGCGCAGTTTTTTGCGCGTGATACCGGGCTGCGTGTCATCGACATAGTGCAGGTCGGAGGGCAGTGCGTCGGTCAGCGCAGTGTCGGGCATGGCGGCTTCCTTCGGTGGCGCGGCGGTCTGTTAAACGATTGACCGCACGCCGTTGCCGTCGTGCCGAATGATTTACGCGAGCACCGCGACGGCTTTGATCTGTGCCCACAGTTGCTGGCCGGGATACACGCCCAACTGATCTCGGGAGAAGCGCGTGATCCGCGCCAGCAACGGCGTACCGCCAGCATCGAGGCGGATCAGCACGTGGGCGCTGTTGTCCGCCGCCTGTTCGCTGACCACCGTGACCGGCAGACGATTGAGGATGCTGCTGAATTCGTTGTGTTGCAGCGTCAGACTGATGTCCCGCGCTTGCACCTTGCAGCGCAGCGCCTGGCCCACTGTCATCGGTGCGTGCGTCACGCGGATGTTCATCTCGGTGGCCGGCAGTTGCAGGCTCAGCAGTTGATAGTCTGGGTCGTAGGCGCTGACCTGACCTTCGATGATCACGCCCGCGTCGTCGCCCATCGCCATCGGCAAGTCCAGACGCGCCAGAGTTTCGCCGATCGGGCCGCTGGCCAAGGCTTTGCCTTCGCTGAGCAACACCAGATGATCGGCCAGACGTGCCACTTCGTCCTGCGCGTGGCTGACGTACAGCAACGGAATATCCAGTTCGTCATGCAGGCGTTGCAAGTAAGGCAGGATTTCGTTTTTACGCTGACTGTCCAGGGCTGCCAGCGGTTCGTCCATCAACAACAGCTTCGGGCTGGTCAGCAGGGCGCGGGCGATGCCGACACGCTGGCGCTCGCCGCCGGACAGATGTTGCGGATGGCGCTCGAGCAAATGGCCGATGCCGAGCAACTCGGTGGCTTGCGCCATATCGACCCGGCGCTGGGACTTGGCGATGCGCTTGAGGCCGAATTGCAGGTTGGCCAATACCGACAGATGAGGAAACAAACTGGCTTCTTGAAACACGTAACCCAATGCACGCTTATGCGGAGGGACAAAAATGCCGTTGTCGCTGTCCTGCCAGACTTCGTCGTTGATCTGCACGAAGCCTTGCTCGGCGCGTTCGAGCCCGGCGATACAGCGCAGGCATGTGGTTTTGCCGGAACCGGAGTGGCCGAACAGCGCGGTGACGCCACGGCCGGGCACATGTAGATCGACATCGAGATCGAAGCCGGAGTAAGCGAGTTTCAGACGTGCATCAATCATCGATCAGCTCCAGCCTGCGCGGGTCTTGCGGCTGGAGTACAGAGCCAGCAGCACCAGGAACGAAAACACCAGCATCGCGCCGGCCAGCCAATGCGCCTGGGAGTACTCCATCGCTTCGACATGATCGTAAATCTGCACCGATACCACGCGAGTCTTGTCGGGAATGTTGCCACCGATCATCAGCACGACACCGAATTCGCCGACGGTATGTGCGAAGCCAAGGATCGCCGCTGTGACGAATCCGGGGCGCGCCAGCGGCAGAATCACACTGAAAAAAGTGTCCCATGGGTTGGCGCGCAACGTTGCGGCCACCTCCAGTGGGCGGGTGCCAATCGCCGAGAACGCGTTTTGCAACGGTTGCACCACGAAGGGCATGGAATAGATCACCGAACCAATCACCAGGCCGGTGAAGCTGAACGTGAGGGTGCCCAGCCCCAGCCATTGCGTGAATTGGCCGAGAAAACCGTGCGGCCCCATCATCAACAGCAGATAAAAACCGATGACGGTGGGGGGCAGCACAAGGGGCAGGGCGACGATCGCCCCGATCGGGCCGCGCAACCATGAGCGGGTACGCGACAACCACAGGGCAATCGGAGTGCCGACAACCAGCAGGATCGCGGTGGTCAGGGACGCCAGTTTAAGGGTCAGCCAGATTGCGGCGAAATCGGCACTCGTCAGCGACATTTAGAGCTGGTAGCCGTAAGACTTGATCACCGCAGCAGCTTTCGGGCCTTTGAGGTATTCAACCAGTGCCTTGGCGGCGGCGTTGTCTTTGCCTTTGTTGAGGATGACTGCGTCCTGTTTGATCGGGTCATGCATGCTGGCTGGCACGATCCACGCCGAACCGCTGGTGACTTTGCCGTCCTTGAAGATCTGCGACAAGGCCACGAAGCCCAGCTCGGCATTGCCGGTGGAAACAAACTGGTACGCCTGGGTAATGTTCTGGCCTTCAACGATCTTGGCTTTGGTGGCTTCGGTCAGGTTCAGTTTTGCCAGTACTTGTGTCGCGGCCAGGCCGTAAGGCGCGGCTTTCGGGTTGGCGATAGACAAGTGCTGGTACTCGTTCTTTTTCAGCACTTCGCCTTTCGAATCGACATAACCTTCTTTCGCCGACCACAGTGCCAGGGTGCCGATGGCGTAGGTGAAGCGCGAACCCTTGACGGTGTCGCCTTCCTTTTCGAGTTTTTCCGGAGTGGTGTCGTCAGCCGAGAGGAATACTTCGAACGGCGCGCCGTTTTTTATCTGGGTATAGAACTGGCCTGTGGCGCCGTAAGCAGCGACCAGTTTGTGCCCGGTGTCTTTTTCGAAATCGGCAGCGATCGCCTGGATCGGCGCGGTGAAGTTAGCGGCAACTGCCACCTGCACTTCATCAGCCTGAGCGGCGCCAATGGCGAATACCGCGAGCAGGGAAGCCAGGCAGGTTGGGGCAAAACGTGAGGCACGAATGGTCATGTAACAGCTCCGTTGTTGGCGGGTGCAGTGGGCAGTTGTTATTGGGGATGGACTGCGCCGATGCGAGGGGTGAATCGCTATATAGTGGAATATATAGCGAAATGCCGCTAAACAGGAAGAGCTCTGCAAAAACAGCGCGGGGTGTTTGAATTCCCACCCTACTGGAACTTAACCTCGATTCAGTTTCGCGAGGGCCCCCTCGGCCAATTGCCGCGTCAACTCGGCACTGCCGACGTCTCTACCGAGAGTGAGTGCCTGACCCGCCCAAAGATTGGCGAATTCAGCCTCACGCAAGGCACGCAATGGCATCAACGCACCGCCGGCCAGTGGAAAAGCTGGAGCATTGGCCGACATCGGACCCAGCTCGCGCATGACGCGGTTGAGAATACCGCGAGCCGGGCGTCCGGTAAAAAGATTGGTGACGGCGGTCTCGCTTTCTTTGGCAGACCGCAGAGCCTGATGATGCGCGGCGCTGACTTTCGCTTCCGGGGTAAACAAATAGGCAGTACCGACTTGCACCGCCGATGCTCCCAGCATAAAGGCTGCTGCAACGCCGCGAGCATCGGCAATTGCGCCGGCAGCAATCACCGGCACGCTCACCGCATCGACCACTTGCGGGACCAAGGCAAAAGTGCCGACCTGGCTACACAGATCATCGCTGAGAAACATCCCGCGATGGCCACCAGCTTCGTAACCCATGGCGATGATCGCATCACAGCCGCGCTGTTCCAGCCACACGGCTTCCTCAACGGTGGTGGCGGAAGAGAGAATTTTCGCCCCTGTGGCCTTGACCCGATCCAGCAAAGATTGCTCCGGCAGGCCGAAGTGGAAGCTCACCACCTCTGGGCGAAACTCTTCCAACACTTCGCACGCCGCTGCGTCGAACGGGGCGCGGTTGGACACCGGTGTCGGCGCATCAAAATCAACGCCAAGTTCCTGGTAATAAGGTTCGAGCAAATTTTTCCAGTCACGCGCCCGTTGTTCATCCGCCGCTGGAGGCTGATGACAGAAGAAATTCACGTTGAAGGGGGTGGCGGTGTGTTGGCGAATGGTCTGCAGTGCTTCGCGCAATTGCTCGATACTCAACATCGCCGCAGGCATCGAGCCCAGGCCTCCGGCGTTGCACACGGCGATTACCATGGATGAGTTTGTCGCACCGGCCATCGGGGCCTGGATGATCGGCAACTCAATGCCGAGAAGGTCAAGAATGCGGGTATCTGGCCATTGGCTCATGACAGCGGTTCTCCGAACAACAAAACGGGCAGGGACGGCAGAGCCGGTTTTTTAACAGCAAAACCGGACCCAGAGCCAGTTCGAAATTCAGAACCGCTTGTTCAGGTTTTCAGCGTCGGTGAAATCCGCCACCACCACCTCCTCCAAACGAATGGTTCATGAATTGCGAGGAGTTGTGAAAGTTGTTGGTGCGCTGGTTACCCATATTGCGCGCAGCGGATTCACGGTTGAGGTTCTGCAATTGCGCGTTGTTGTTGATGGGGGCAGTTCGTGTCGCGCCGCCCCCGACCATCGATTGCCAGCCACTGTCGGTCTTCTTGTAGACATTGCCGTCGTGGCCTGCATAAACGTTGTCACCGACGTGCGCAGCAGCGCTGTTGCGCCCGCGAACACCGCCGTATTGCGTGGTGTTGCCAGTGTTGGGGTTGTAGACCGCGCCGCGATTGGCGGTCACTTGCGTGCCGTTGCGCACATTGCCTGCGGTGACTTGACTGCCGGCAATTGCGCCACCGTTCGGGCCGACCACCGTGCCGCTGCGCCCGGCGGCGTAGTTACCGGTGTAGACGTTGTGTACCGCGCCGCGTTGCCCGGCAGCGGCAACCCCGGTACGCGAGTTGTAGGAAGAGCCGACCTGACCGGCCCAACGATTCCCCGTCCAGGCGTTGTAACCGGCGCCATAGCGGCTGACGGTGGCGCGGTCTCCCCATTGATGGTAAATGTTGCCGGTGGTACCCGCCCAACCCCCGGGGCCCCAGGCTACAGCGCCACCGTGATAACCGTAAGCCGCGCCGCCCCACGCCAGTGGCGCAGGATACAAGTGCGGGCCCCAGGCATAACCCCAGCCGTAGTTACCCCACCACGGATACGCGCCCCAGCCCCACCCCATCGCAGCAGTGCTGCCGCCCCAACTCCAGCCGAAGCCGAAACCGAATGTCCAACCGGTCCACGGCGTGTAGCGCATGGCGACGCCAAAACCGTAAGTCACGGGCGGCCCGTACCAGACACTGCCCACCCACGGCGAGTACGGATAACCGGTGCCATAAACCACGACGCCGGTGGCCGGATCGAGATTCGAACCCTGGTAACCGGGCGTGTAACCGACCACCACGGTGTCGCCGCTGGACTCGTAGACTTTGACGTAAGTGAGGTAATGCATGGGCGAGCTGGGCGGAATCGAGTAGATCACCGCGGGCACGGAACTGGCCACACTCCATGGGCCGTTCACGGTGGTGGCGGTGAACCAGATACCGTTTTCAACCGCGTACCAGTTGTCGTTGTCGACGCGGATAATCGGTGTGGCGCTGTTGACCACGTATTGCAATGGCGTGCTGTTGATGGCTTTGAGTTGCGGTTCGCCATCGAACTCTGGCGCAGTCATCTTCACCGCGCTTTTCTTGATCGCCGAAGTCTGTGGAATCGTCGCGGCGATGGCGGCTTCCCTGGCCTGCGGGGTGCCGGCCACCGAGGCTTTGACGTTCTCTTTCGGACTGTCGTCCGGGATATTGGCAAAGTCTGCGGGCAGCTTGTCCGCCGGGGTAAACGTCCACGGGCCATTCATGTCGCTGGCGCGAAACCAGCGCCCGGAGATCAGCACGTAACTGTTCTGATCGCCTATTTCCTTGAAAATGTGCCCGGTGGTGTTGCTCACGTACAACAGGCTGGTGCCCTGAATCGGCAACCATTGCACTGCACCGTCAGTAACAATCAACTCGGTCGGCGTAGTGGCGACGAAAATTTTTGGCTGAGGCGGTTTGGCCAGGCTGGGAACCTTGTCTTTCGGATCGCTTTGACCGGTCAGCAGGTCGACTTGCCGGCTCTTGATCGCGATCTGTTTGGCTTGCTCCAGATCGGCGGGGGGCGAGGGCAGGCGGGCGTAGTCACCGTTCAACTGATCGGCAACCATCCAGCCATCGAAGACGTGCAGGTAGTGTTTGCCCTGTGCATCTTTGAGTAGCAGCGGACGCGTGTTGATGACCCGCTGCAAATCGGTGCCTTCGACGGGGCGATAGGTTGCTTCGCCGTCGACATATACCAGCAATGCCGGAACATCGGAGTGAATGATGGTCGGCGGTGTGTTTTCCAGGGGCGCGCCGTCGGCCTTTTGTTCGGCCGAGAGAACGCCGACTGCCGCTTCCAGCTGATCCAGCGATATGGTTTTCTTGCGGCTTTGAGCATCCTTTTGCAGGGCTGCGAGCCAGGTCTCGGACTGACTGGCGTCTGCCGGGAAATCGGCTTTGACGATTTGGTACTGGTCAAGCGCGACCCAGCGAGTGGCCTTGTCGACCAGGGTGTGGGCACTGAATTGAACAATCCCGAAGGTGGACTTGCCATCGGCGCCGGTCGCTTCGACGGCAGCGCGGGCGTTCAAGGTGTAGCCATCCCAACTGTCGAGTTGCGGTTGATACACCGTCAATTTCGACTTGCCGCTGGTGATGACTTGCGGCCATGTCGGTTCGCTCGGCGCAGCATCAGCCGTCTTCGGGGCGGTCGCCGCCCACGCGTTGCCAACTGTCAAAAAACACAGCATCAACATCACAAACAACGCACGGGGGTAAGACATCGTCAGCTCCATCGACAGGCCGTTTTCATGAGGAATAATCGCGAACTTACGGCAGTCGAAAAAGCATAGTCGCCCGCCATGGAAATACCCGGCCGATTCGCGGATTGGCGCAAAGTCGAGTGTGGCAATGTGTTGCGATGTGGTATTTCAAGGCACGATATTCTGAAAAACCGTCATGCGAGGCCATCATGTTCAACGCCATTGTGATCAACAAAGACGACAGCGGTTATCGCACCGAACTGCAGCGGATCAACGAAGATCAGTTGCCGGAGGGCGATGTAACGGTGCGAGTTGCTTACAGCACGCTGAATTTCAAGGACGGTCTGGCGATTACCGGCAGCAGTCCTGTCGTGCGCAAGTTTCCGATGGTACCGGGGATCGATCTGGCGGGGACTGTCGAAGTCAGTTCGCATCCCGACTATAAAGTCGGCGATCAAGTGCTGCTTAATGGTTGGGGCGTCGGTGAGTCGCATTGGGGCGGCCTCGCACAAAAAGCTCGACTCAATGGCGACTGGCTTATCCCGTTGCCCAAAGCCTTCACCGCGGCCCAAGCCATGGCCATCGGCACCGCGGGTTACACGGCAATGCTGTGTATTCTGGCGCTGGAGCGCAATGGCGTGACGCCAGAACAGGGCGAGGTGCTGGTTACGGGCGCCAATGGCGGTGTCGGCAGCTTTGCGATCGCGTTGCTTAGTAAACTCGGCTATCGCGTGGTGGCGTCGACGGGGCGAGTGGCAGAGCATGAGTATCTGACGCAGTTGGGTGCCGCCGAAATCATTGACCGCGCCACGTTGTCCGAGCCGGGCAAGCCCTTAGCCAAGGAGCGTTGGGCGGCGGTGATTGACTCTGTCGGCAGTCACACATTGGCGAATGCCTGCGCGAGTACCCGTGCAGAAGGCACCGTCGCCGCCTGTGGTCTGGCACAAGGCATGGATTTTCCTGCTTCCGTGGCGCCCTTCATTTTGCGCGGCGTCACGTTGGCTGGCATTAATAGCGTGACTCAGCCTAAAGCGCGTCGTTTGCAAGCCTGGGATCGTTTGGCCAAGGATCTGGACTTCGCCCTGTTGTCACTGATCAGTCACGAAATCGCCTTGAGCGAAGCCGTCGGCGCAGCGTCAAAATTGCTTGCCGGACAGCTGCGCGGACGGGTTGTGGTCGACGTCAATCGCTGACAAAGTGAGCGCCATTGCGGCGCTACGCAGGCGCCCTCAATCGGCAGGGAGCGAAACTTTCGATGGACTTGAAACGGCAGCAGATCAATGCGTTCACGGTGTCCGGTCTGAGCGTGCGCACGACCAATGCGGCGGAACACAATCCTGAGACGGCGAAGATCGGCTCGATGTGGGGGGAGTTTTTCGGCAAGGGATTTACCGAGAGTATTCAAGGCAAGCGCGCCGATTCTCCGGTTTACGGCGTGTATTCGGCTTACGAGTCCGATGCCTCCGGGCATTTCGATGTCATCGCGGGTGTCGCGGTGGACGAGGCCTCTGCGGATTTTCAGTCAGTCACCATTGAAGCGGGCGACTATCTGGTGTTCGAAGCGCAGGGGCCGCTGCCTGACGCAGTAATCGCCACCTGGGGGAAAGTCTGGACGTTCTTCGAGGAAAACCCGCAGATTCAGCGCCGCTACGCGACTGATTTCGAAACCTACACAGGTCCCGAGTCAGTCGCGATCCATATCGGCATCCGCTAAGTCAGCTCGCGCTCAAGCAACTGACGTTTGCGCTCAACCCCCCAGCGATAGCCACTAAGATTACCGTCGCTGCGCACCACGCGATGGCAGGGGATCGCGACTGCCAGTCGATTGGCTCCGCAAGCCTGGGCTACGGCACGCATGGACGTTGGGGCGCCGATGCGTTGGGCAATGTCGGCGTAACTGGCGGTGCTGCCGGCGGGGATTTCCCGCAGCGCCTGCCACACGCGTTCCTGAAATGCCGTGCCGCGGACATCCAATGGCAAATCCAGGCCAATGGCCGGTGCTTCGACAAACCCCACGACTTTGGCAATCAATTGTTCGAAGCCATCATCGGCGCCGATCAGGTTGGCTTTACGGAACTGATCCTGAAGATCACAGACCAGTTGATGCGGATCATCACCCAGCAGAATTGCACACACCCCGCGTTCGCTTTGCGCCACCAGAATAGCCCCGAGCGAGCATTGCCCGACGGCGAAACGAATGTCGTTGTTTTGCCCGGCAGCGCGATAGTCACCCGGTTTCATGCCCAGCAATTGATCGGCAGCTTCGTAGAAGCGGCTGTTGGAGTTGAACCCAGCGTCATACAACGCGTCTGTCACGGAGCCACCGTCAGCCAGGCGTTCGCGCACTTTGCGCGAGCGCTGGGCTGCGGCATAGCCTTTGGGTGTCAGGCCGGTGGCGGCTTTGAATATACGGTGGAAGTGAAACGGGCTCAGTCGGGCGGTTTCCGCCAGTTGATTGAGCGCTGGCAACGTCTCGGCAGATTCGATCTGGCGGCACGCCGTTGCCACGATTGCGGCGTGCTGCGCCGCCACCTCACTTTGGTCCTTGCCGGCGCGCTTGCTCGGCCGGTAACCCGCTGCCTCCGCTTGTTCGGCGGTGTTGAAAAACTCGACGTTCTGCGGTTTCGGCAAGCGTGCCAGGCTGCTCGGACGGCAATAGATGCCGGTGGTTTTTACGGCGTAGACAAACTGTCCGTCCGCCCGAGGATCCCGCGCAATCACGGCGGCCCAGCGTGGATCGTCTTCGATGTTGAGGGTGGTCGAAAGCGTTTTCATGAGGGGTGGTCCGTTGGCCTGTTTGATTCAGGTTAACCAGCAGCGCGGGTCGCAACACTCCGGGCCTTGCGGTCAAACTCTGCCAGTGATCCTTTTGCGATCTATCCTGCGACGCGGAATGTCAGGTTGATCCGCTGTTCGCCGAGGCGCGGGTGCCGACCTTGCTTGATCGGCAACACGCCATGGAAGCGCAAGCGGTCAACTCCGCCCCAGATCACCATATCGCCATGCAGCAGCGCAATACGCTGGCTTTTGTCGCTACGATTGAAACCGCCAAACAGAAATATCGCCGGTAACCCAAGCGACAGCGAAACGATCGGTGCTGTGTAGGCTTTTTCGTCTTTGTCTTGATGCAATGACATCTTGGCGCCGGGGACGTATCGGTTTATCAGGCAGGAGTCGGCGTTGAATCCGGCAAAGCCTGCTCGTGCCGCCGCCGAATGTGCCAGCTCGGCAAACACCGGCGGCAACGCCGGCCAGGGTAATCCGCTCAGTGGATCGACACTTGAATAGCGATAGCCGTTGCGATCTGTAATCCAGCCCAGCGCCCCACAACTGCTGGTACCGACCGACATGCTGAAGCCGCCCGGCGTCATCATGTGACGCAAGGGGGCTGCGAGCAAAATCGCCTCCAGCGCGGGTAACAGTTGCTCGATCACCGGCAGGGCAAAGCCGCGCAGCAGCCACGACTGCTCGCCAATTTGCTCGGCACGCGGTTGTTGCTCGGGTTCGTGGTCGGCGAACAAATCGAAATGGCTCGGTTGCATGGTCGTCATGAAGCGTCGTGAAAGATGATGCCTAGGGTATGCCGATTTCCACTGTGCAGGCGACTCACGCCGTGACGCATGGTCACCCGATAGTCGCCGCGCGTGCCTTTGACCGGGCGCTGGTTCACCGCGAAAATCACCGCATCGCCTTTCTTCAGGTCCAGCACGTGTGGGCGGGACTGCATGCGCGGGCGCTGCTCGGTCAGCACCAACTCGCCGCCGGTAAAGTCCTGCCCGGGTTCCGACAGCAGAATCGCCACTTGTAGCGGAAAGACTGATTCGCCGTACAAGTCCTGATGCAGACAGTTGTAGTCCTGCGGGCCGTACTGCAATAACAGCGGCGTTGGGCGCAACTGTCCAGCTGCATGACAGCGCTGCATAAACTCGGCGTGGGTTGCGGGGAAGCGGGTGGGCAAACTCATCCGTTCGTACCAGCGATTCGCCAACGGCACCAGGCGTGGATACAGGGCTGTGCGCAGACGTTCAACTGCAGCGGGCAATGGATAGCGGAAATATTTGTATTCGCCACGACCGAACCCGTGACGGCTCATGATGACCTGCGAGCGAAACGGTTCGGTCTGCGGATACAACGCGCTCAAGCGATCACAGCTTTCGCCCAGCAGCAGCGAGCGAATGATGACGCAGCCGTGCTCATCCAACTGTTGTTCCAGGTTTGCCCAATCGAGCGTTTCCAGCCGGGCAGGGGACATCGACATGCTGACTCCTTGACTCAAGGTCGAGGTGGTCATTCTGGGCAGTGCGTAGCGGCAGAACACTCCGCCGCTTGCGGTCGAATTCCTGGCGGGTGTTACAGGGCTTTGCTGACAGCAATATCGCTGATCACATCTTGTGCATCATGAAGTTTGGCGAGCTCGGCCTCGGCTTCTGCCTCGGTGCCGTCTACCAGTTGCGCGAACTCGAAGCGGCGCTCACCGTTTAGCTTGTACTTGATGACGTATTTGGTCGTTTGGGCCACGGTCATGCTTACCTGTCTGAATGGGCGGAGCGGCTCAGCTGAGTTTGGTGCTGGAGCGGCGGATGATCTTGATCGAATGGGTCAATGTCGGTTTGCGTGTAACGCTGATCGGGCGACGGTTGACGGTGTCGATGGTGATGTTCCAAAAACCAGTGCTCGGCGCGGTGATACGGGCCGGGAACGTGTCGAAAGCGCCGCCGTGATAGGTATGGCGACCGCCATTTTTAAAGCTGCGGAAGTTGGCGTCGTTCATCAGACGGATGTTGCACATTTGCGAGCATTGGATGACGACGATGTCGTCTTCGTTGAGGTGCTCGCGCTGGTGAATAAATTTCATGGGCGCCTCCAGAAGGGCTTTTTCTACAAAATCAAAACGATAGCTTGTCGATTGGGCGCAGTTTATCAGCCCGCACGGGTTATTATCTGGCCGTCGGGCGTTGGTTTGACAATTTTGAACAGATATTCGCAATCGGATGCGGGTTAAATGCAGAAGGCCCCGGAGAAAAACGGCATTTGTGCTGTCGGACGGTCTTTAACGGAGGTTTTGTATGAAGTGGGGTGTGGTGTGTGTGTCGTTGGTTCTGGCTTTGGGTGGTTGCGCGAGTGTTTCCGAAATCAATGAGACGCTGCCGACCATGAGCGTGATCTCCGGCAAGAAGCCCCAAGAATATGCGCAGTGCCTGACTGAAAAGCTCGCGGACAGCCGCGGCGCCTTGCAGATGCAGCCGCACAAGGATGGGGTTCGGGTAATCGTTCCGGGGAAACTGTCCTCGGGGCCCGCCGCCGTTTTTGATATCGAAGATCGCTCAGGCGGCAGCAGCATCAAGCTGCATGAGCGCATGTCCAACGTACCCGTACGCCCGCGGGATGTGCGTAACGCGGCCAACGCGTGTATTTCCGGCTGATAGACTGTTGGTCATCAGCATCAATGCCGTCACAGTGGTGCTGTGGCGGCATTTTCATATCTGGAGTCGCGATGAAGCGAGAGCAAGTACGGGAGCGCCACATAGAGGGCCTGATCTCTGCTACCCATGTGATTCAGAATCCGGCGAATCCCGGGGAATGGATCGTGTTTTTCAAGAAAAGCGCCGGGCGCAGCTATTTTCTGGTGGACGATAACGACGAGGTCGAGTCTTTCAATCGGCTCGACGATCTCATCGAAGTCGTGCGGGGTCTCGGGATCAAGTTCGCCGAAATCCACATGTAAGCGCTATTTGCAGACAACCACTACGTTACGGGTCTTGTAGTTGCCGACGTCGACACCCAGTGTTTTGTCGCTTTCCTTTGGCTGGGGGGTGCCATCCGTGCCAACGATGCGATAACCGGTGCCTGCGCAGGAGGCGTCAGCCTTTTCATAGCAGGTAGCCCAGGAATTGGCTTCGCCCGAGCAATCGATGGTCAGGCCCTGTTCGCCGTTGTTCAGGTAGGTTGTTTCGGAGGTAGCGCAACCGGCCAGCGCCAGGATCGCGATCAGTGGCAGCAATTTGTTCAGGTTCATGATGTAGGTCTTCAGCGAGGGGGGACTAGACGCTCTGACAGCGCCGCGTTGAAAAGGTTATAGCGATAGGCCACTTGTTTGCACGCGGGTACAAAAAAGCCCTGCACAAGGGCAGGGCTCCGGGCGTTTCGCAGCTGATCAGTCCTGATCTTTGCCACGGCGCTTCGCCGATGCCGGGGTGTCGGTGAACACCGACGCTACATCAGTCGCCATTTGTTCGCTGTCGAAAGGCCCGGCGATGTGTTCGCCATTGGTAGTGGTCAGCGTCCACTTGCCGTCTTTCTTGTCGATCACATACCCGTTGATGATTTTTACCGCGGCCATCTAGTCTGTCTCATTCGCTGGTTCAAAGGCGCCATGATACCGGCAAATGCTCGCATTGGGGGATGATCAGCGTATGGTGAAGTAGTTTCTCGGCGACTTTGAGCTAAGCTGATTTCGCTGCCTGAACGCACCAACGGAACTATCGGCGAGAATATTTCTCTATGTTGGCATCGGTTAGCCAGTGCGGGGCATTGTAAGGTGCACGCCGCCTGATTAGACTGCGCCGAAACTCGTACACACAGCCCTTTCAAGGACTTATATGATCAAGAAATGCTTGTTCCCAGCAGCCGGTTACGGTACTCGCTTCCTGCCAGCGACTAAAGCCATGCCTAAAGAAATGCTGCCGGTGGTAAACAAGCCACTGATCCAGTACGGCGTCGAAGAAGCTCTGGACGCTGGCCTGACCGAAATCTCCATCGTTACCGGTCGTGGCAAGCGCGCTCTGGAAGACCACTTCGACATCAGCTACGAGCTGGAAAACCAGATCAAGGGTACCGACAAAGAGAAATACCTGGTCGGCATCCGCAAGCTGCTGGACGAGTGCTCGTTCTCCTACACCCGTCAGACCGAAATGAAAGGTCTGGGCCACGCGATTCTGACCGGCCGCCCGCTGATCGGTGACGAACCATTCGCCGTGGTATTGGCAGACGACCTGTGCGTAAACCTCGACGGCGACGGCGTACTGACCCAGATGGTCAAACTGTACAAACAGTTCCGCTGCTCGATCATCGCTATTCAGGAAGTCGACCCTGAGGAAACCAGCAAGTACGGCGTCATCGCCGGCGAGATGATCCGCGACGACATCTACCGTGTTCACAGCATGGTCGAGAAGCCAAAGCCGGAAGATGCGCCATCGAACCTGGCGATCATCGGTCGTTACATCCTGACTCCGGACATCTTCGACCTGATCGAGCAAACCGAGCCAGGCAAGGGCGGCGAAATCCAGATTACCGACGCCCTGATGAAGCAAGCCCAGAACGGCTGCGTGATGGCCTACAAGTTCAAAGGCAAGCGTTTCGACTGCGGTGGCGCTGAAGGCTACATTGAAGCGACCAACTTCTGCTTCGAAAACTTCTACAAGACTGGCAAGGCTTACTAAGAGCGCTTGATCTGTCTGTAGCGCCTTCGCACGATGTAAATCTTGTGAAGGTCAAAAAACGCCCCGACTGGTTCGGGGCGTTTTTTTTGTGGCGGGAAAAAGTGGGCATTGCAGGCGCCAGGTACTCTCGGGTGAAGGAATATTCGGGATGCAAAATGAAACAAATGATCAATTGTCGGCAGGTATTTTCGCTGCTGAACTGACGAGCCATCGCCAGGGATGCGCGAAGGAAAATTTTTTACGGTCCATTCCAGCCGCGCCGTAAAGACATTGTTTGCAATAAGGAGTGTTGCCCGTGGCATTTACAGCCAGGATTCCCGGTCACAAACCAAACTCAAGACGCTGGTTCGGCCTCGGCGTTTTGATGCTGCCAGTGCTGCTGGTAACCGTAGACAACACCGTGCTTGGCTTCGCGCTACCAAAAATTGCCGAAGCCTTGCGTCCGACTGCCAGTCAGCAACTGTGGATGATCGACGCTTATTCGTTGGTGTTGGCGGGGCTGCTGGTATCGATGGGCAGCCTGGGTGATCGGGTCGGGCACCGTAAGTTGTTGCTCGTCGGATCTCTGGGTTTTGCTGTGGTCTCGGTGCTGACAGCGTATTCCGAAACGGCCATGCAGCTGATTATCGGGCGGGCTTGTATGGGGATTTTCGGCGCGATGCTGATGCCTTCCACGCTGGCATTGATACGTTCGGTATTTGAGGATCGAGAAGAGCGCAGACTGGCAGTAGCGATCTGGGCAACGACATTGACCGTCGGCTCGGCACTGGGGCCTTTGGTGGGTGGGGTGTTGCTGCAGTTCTTTGATTGGGGCGCGATTTTTCTGTTGGCGGTACCCGTCCTGATTCCATTGTTGGTGTTGGGGCCGTTGTTGCTCCCTGAATCGGAGCGTGATGGGTCGGGTTCGCTGGACCCTATCAGCATCCTCCAGTCGATGGTCGCACTGGGAGGTATCGTTTACAGCATCAAGCATGGTGCCAGTGAGGGGGTCGACGGGATCATGCTGGGCACCTTTCTGGTCGGTGTATTGGCGGGCTGGATGTTCGTGCGGCGGCAGCTGCGTCTGCCTGTACCCCTGATGGACATGACCCTGTTTCGCAACGGCACCTTCAGTGGTTCTATTCTGATCAATCTGATGAGCCTTGCCTTCCTCGTCGGCTTCGTTTTCTTCACGACTCAGTTCTTGCAGATTGTCCTGCAGATGTCGCCTTTGAGTGCGAGTCTGGCTTTGGTGCCGGGGCAAATTATGGCGATTGTGGTTGGAATGGCGGTGGTTCCGGTCGCGCAGCGTATGCCTGTGCATGTACTGATACCGGTCCTGATGGCTTTCGCTGGTGCGGCGTTTTTACTGGTGGCCAGCATCGGCAGCAGTCTCGCGGTGTTGGTGGCGTTCGCATTGTTGAATATCGGAGTGGGCGCTATCGCGACGGTGTCCAATGACGTGATTTTGTCGGCCGCGCCTCCGGCAAAGGCGGGAGCAGCCTCCGCAATCAGCGAAACAGCTTATGAAGTGGGCGTGGTGCTGGGGACGACTCTGCTCGGCGGCTTGGTCACGGCCTACTATCGCACTGGCCTGCAGCTTCCAGCGTTTTTGAGTGATATTCAGGCGACGCTGGCAAGTGAAACGCTGTCAGGCGCTCATCATGTCGCGTCCGGCTTGGTGGGTGATCAGGCGCTACAGTTGATGCTGCAGGCGGGACGTGCATTTGAAGGCGGAATTGAATTGGTTTCGTGGGTCGCGTTCGGTCTGGCGTTGATGGCGATTCTGATCGCCTGGCGAAAGCTGCGGTTACCGTTAACTGAACCGGCAGAATGTCACTGATCAAACGTTTGTTGCTCGAGCCCTCGGTGTTAGCAGCTGCATAACCGTAGAGGCTTGCTCAATGAGCATCTGCAGGTATGCTGATCGCCTGCCGAGGAGATAGAAATGGCCTACGATTTTGACCTTTATGTGATTGGTGCCGGTTCCGGCGGTGTGCGCGCTGCGCGGTTTGCTGCCGGTTTCGGTGCAAAAGTAGCGGTAGCGGAGAGCCGTTATCTGGGCGGTACCTGCGTCAATGTCGGCTGCGTGCCGAAAAAGCTGTTGGTGTATGGCGCGCATTTTGCCGAAGACTTTGAGCAGGCATCCGGTTTCGGCTGGAGCCTGGGCGAAGCGCATTTCGATTGGGCGACGCTGATTGCCAACAAGGATCGCGAGATCAATCGCCTCAATGGCATCTATCGCAACCTGCTGGTCAACAGTGGCGTGACCTTGCATGAGGCACACGCGAAGATCACTGGCCCGCACGAGGTTGAGGTGAATGGCGAGCGCTTCACCGCGAAAAACATACTGATTGCCACCGGTGGCTGGCCGCAGATTCCGCAGATTCCGGGGCACGAGCATGCGATCGGTTCGAACGAAGCGTTTTTCCTGAAAGAACTGCCCAAGCGCGTATTGGTCGTGGGCGGCGGTTACATCGCAGTCGAATTCGCCGGGATCTTCCATGGTCTGGGTGCGAACACCACGCTGCTGTATCGCGGTGATCTGTTCCTGCGTGGCTTCGATGGCTCGGTGCGCAAGCACTTGCAGGAAGAGTTGACCAAACGTGGCCTTGATCTGCAGTTCAACGCCGACATTGCGCGTATCGACAAGCAGGCCGATGGCAGTCTGAAAGCCACGCTCAAGGATGGTCGCGTGCTGGAAGCGGATTGCATCTTCTATGCGACCGGTCGCCGTCCGATGCTGGACAATCTGGGGCTGGAAAACACCGATGTGCAGCTCGACGATAAAGGCTTTATCAAGGTCGACGAGCAGTATCAAACCACTGAGCCGTCGATCCTGGCGCTGGGTGATGTGATCGGTCGCGTGCAATTGACGCCAGTGGCTCTCGCCGAAGGCATGGCGGTGGCGCGACGCTTGTTCAAACCGGAGCAATACCGTCCGGTGGATTACAAGATGATCCCTACGGCAGTGTTCAGTCTGCCGAACATCGGTACGGTCGGTTTGACCGAAGAAGAAGCGCGCGAAGCCGGCCACGACGTGGTGATCTTCGAAAGCCGCTTCCGGCCGATGAAGCTGACCCTGACCGAGTGTCAGGAGAAAACGCTGATGAAGCTCGTGGTCGACAGCAAGACCGATAAAGTCCTCGGTTGCCACATGGTCGGTCCGGATGCCGGCGAGATCGTGCAAGGTCTGGCGATCGCACTGAAGGCTGGCGCGACCAAGCGTGACTTCGACGACACGATCGGGGTACACCCGACGGCCGCCGAAGAGTTTGTCACCATGCGTACACCGGTCGGCGCTTAAGCGTCTTTCGGTTTGCCTGAGTCTGGCGCTGCCGCAACGGTGGCTGCCAGGCGCTGGCTTTCTTCCAGGCTTGCCTGTGCTTTGTTCAATTCCTTTTCCAGTGACTGATTGAGTAGCGCCTGCTCCTCGACGTTTTGCTTGAGTGTCTGGCTTTCCAGCGTGGCCACGCGCAGGCGTTCCTGGAGGAGGGTGCGCTCGCTGTCTGCGCGAGTGACTTGTTCGAGCAACTGATCCTGACGCTGATTGCTCTGCTTGAGTTGATCCTGGATCAGGCTCAGCTCGCGTTGAGTGCCACGGTTTTCCGTGAGCAGGCGCTCGTTGTCGCGATGCAGTTGAGTAATCTCATCCTGGCGCACCAGTGCGCTTTGCTGAGCCTGACGCAATTCGGCCTGAATTTGCTGCACTTGGCTTTCGTGACGGCTCTGTTCCTGTTCGCGCTGTTCTTTGGTGGCGTTGCGGTAGTGTTCCAGTGCATCGCGGGCGTGCAGGTGTTTTTCTTCCAGTGAGCGGATTTGCTCGTCCTTGTCCTGCAAGCGCAACTCAAAGTCGGCCAAAGCCTGATTCAGCCCGGCGTTGCGAGTCTGTTCGGTCTGCAGCATCGAGCGGGTATTGCCCAGTGCTTCGGATTCGCGCTCCAGCGCCGCGCCTTGAATCTCATGCTCCTGTTCCAGCTTTTCCAGTGCCTGGCGAGTCTGCTGCAGCTGCGTTTCGAGCGCGTCACGCTGCTCTTCAAACTGTTCGCGAGCCTGTTCTATTGGCTCTTGCGCCTGTTCTTTCAGGCGCTGGGCGAGCCGTGAAACCAGGGCGGTCAGTTCGTCATCGATCGGCTCTGCGGAAGCTTCCAGCGGCGCGGCGCCGTCATCCAGCTCCTTCAGATAGCGATGGATCGTGGTTTTCGAGCCGGTGTTGCCCATTTCAATGCGTACTGCATCGATGCTCGGGTGTTCGCCGCGAGCCAGAATCGCTGTGCGCGCGATTTGCACCAGTGCTTTGGTAATGCCGCCACGGGCCATGTGAACTCCTACGGTTTCGTACTGTGGTACATGCCACTTAAGTACGCAGTGTACCACGCTGAAAATAAAGTTAAATGCTTGATTATTAACAAGCGGGATATACTGGTATTACCCAATGTCAGATGATTAAATTGCTTTTTTGATCCCTGAATCAGTACACCTGCGAGAAAACAGCCCATGAGCGATATGGATCGCTATCTGCAAGCCGCCACCCGTGACAACACGCGCCGTAGCTATCGCGCGGCCATCGAACATTTCGAAGTGAAGTGGGGCGGGTTCCTGCCGGCCACGGCCGATAGCGTGGCGCGGTATCTGGTGGCGCACGCTGGCGAGCTGTCGATCAATACGTTGAAGTTGCGTCTGTCCGCGCTGGCGCAGTGGCACAACAGTCAGGGTTTTGCCGATCCGACCAAGGCGCCGGTGGTGCGCAAGGTGTTCAAAGGCATTCGGGCGCTGCATCCGGCGCAGGAGAAGCAAGCCGAGCCGTTGCAGTTGCAGGATCTGCAGCGAGTCGTCGACTGGCTTGAGCAAGAAGCGCACACCGCGCGCGAGCAGCAGGATCGTCCGTTACTGCTCAAGGCTTACCGTGACCGTGCGTTGATTCTGCTGGGGTTCTGGCGTGGTTTTCGCAGCGATGAGTTATGCCGTTTGCAAATAGAACACGTGCAAGCGAGCGCCGGCAGCGGCATCACGTTGTACCTTCCGCGCAGCAAGGGTGACCGGGAGAATCTTGGGCAGACCTATCAAGCCCCGGCGCTGCTCAAGCTCTGCCCGGTGCAGGCCTACATCGACTGGATCACCGAAGCTGCGTTGGTACGGGGGCCGGTTTTCCGCAGTATCGACCGTTGGGGCAACCTCAACGAGGAGGGGCTGCATGCCAACAGCATCATCCCTTTGTTGCGCCAGGCATTGCAGCGCGCCGGGATTGCCGCTGAAAACTACACCAGCCATTCGCTGCGCCGAGGCTTTGCAACCTGGGCACATCAAAGTGGCTGGGATCTGAAATCGCTGATGAGTTATGTCGGCTGGAAGGACATGAAGTCCGCGATGCGCTATGTTGAGGCCAGCCCATTCCAGGGGATGGCTCGGATTACGGATAAACCGGTTACACCCTAGAGATCGTTTTCTTCTATTAATACAGTCAGCTAATAGCGAAAACAAATCAGCAGCATCAGGTTTGCCAATGAGCCATCCGTCGAGCGAGTGGGTAGGATTCACCCATCGAATTCACAACCCTGACGGAGAGTCATCAATGCCTATCATCAACAGCCAAGTAAAACCGTTCAAAGCTACCGCGTTCAAAAACGGCGACTTCGTTCAAGTCTCGGACGCTGACCTGAAAGGCAAGTGGTCGGTCGTGTTCTTCTACCCAGCCGACTTCACCTTCGTTTGCCCAACCGAGCTGGAAGACCTGGCTGACAACTACGCTGCCTTCCAGAAACTGGGCGTAGAGATCTACAGCGTTTCCACCGACACCCACTTTGCCCACGCTGCCTGGCACAACACTTCGCCAGCCATCGGCAAAATCGAATACACCATGATCGGCGACCCAACCCACGCTATCTCCCGCAACTTCGACGTGCTGATCGAAGAAGTTGGCCTGGCTGACCGTGGCACCTTCGTGATCAACCCTGAAGGCCAGATCAAAATCGTTGAACTGAACGATGGCGGCGTTGGCCGTGACGCTTCCGAGCTGCTGCGCAAAATCAAGGCTGCTCAGTACGTTGCTGCTCACCCAGGCGAAGTTTGCCCAGCCAAGTGGAAAGAAGGCGAGGCCACTCTGGCACCGTCCCTGGACCTGGTCGGCAAGATCTAAGTCTGTGACACGCAACTCAGGGCGGTACGCCGCACCTACTTAAGTAAGCTGCACCGCCCAATAGAAAAGCCCGGGCGAGATTCGCTCGGGCTTTTTTTCGCCTCAAATAAAGGAAATCGCCCGTATGTTGGACGCCAATCTTAAAGCCCAGTTGAAATCGTACCTGGAACGGGTCACCCAGCCGATCGAGATCGTTGCATCCCTCGACGACGGTGCGAAATCCCGTGAAATGCTGGAACTGCTGAAAGACGTTGCCAGTCTTTCGAGCCAAATTACCCTGATCGACAGCGGTGACGATGCACGCAAGCCATCGTTTTCGATCAACCGTCCGGGCGCCGACATCAGTCTGCGTTTTGCCGGTATCCCGATGGGCCACGAATTCACGTCGCTGGTATTGGCCTTGTTGCAAGTCGGTGGCCATCCATCGAAAGCCAGCGTTGAGGTGATCGAGCAAATCCGTTCGCTCAAAGGCGAGTTCAGCTTCGAGACTTATTTCTCGCTGTCCTGCCAGAACTGCCCGGACGTCGTTCAAGCGCTGAACCTGATGGCCGTGCTCAATCCGAACATCCGCCACGTCGCCATCGACGGCGCGCTGTTCCAGGACGAAGTCAACGATCGCAAGATCATGGCCGTGCCGAGTATCTACCTCAACGGCGAGAACTTCGGTCAAGGCCGCATGGGTCTGGAAGAGATCCTCGCCAAACTGGATACGGGTGCTATCGAGCGCCAAGCCGAGAAAATCAGTGCCAAGCAAGCGTTCGATGTGTTGGTAGTCGGTGGTGGTCCAGCCGGTGCTTCGGCGGCTATCTATGCCGCTCGCAAAGGCATTCGTACCGGTGTTGCGGCTGAACGCTTCGGCGGCCAGGTACTCGACACCATGGCCATCGAGAACTTCATTTCCGTACAGGAAACCGAGGGCCCGAAACTGGCGACGGCGCTGGAAGAACACGTCAAGCAGTACGACGTCGATATCATGAACCTGCAACGTGCCGATAAGTTGATCCCTGGCAAAAACGGCGAGTTGCATGAAGTCCGCTTCGCCAGTGGCGCGAGCCTCAAAGCCAAGAGCGTGATTCTGGCGACCGGCGCGCGCTGGCGTGAAATGAACGTGCCTGGCGAACAGCAATATCGCAACAAAGGCGTGGCGTACTGCCCGCACTGCGACGGTCCATTGTTCAAAGGCAAGCGTGTTGCAGTAATCGGAGGCGGTAACTCTGGCGTTGAAGCGGCCATCGACCTGGCCGGTATCGTCGCTCACGTGACCTTGCTGGAATTTGACGTGCAACTGCGTGCTGACGCCGTGTTGCAACGCAAGCTGCACAGCCTGCCGAACGTCACCGTCATCACCAGTGCGCAAACCACTGAGGTGACCGGTAACGGTGAGAAGGTCAACGGTCTGCGCTACAAGGATCGCAACACTGACGAACTGCGCACGGTCGAACTGGAAGGGATCTTTGTCCAGATCGGACTGTTGCCGAACACTGATTGGCTCAAAGGCACCATCGAGCTATCACCGCGTGGCGAGATCATCGTCGACAACCGTGGCGAGACGTCGATCCCCGGGATCTTCGCTGCCGGCGACGTGACCACTGTGCCGTACAAGCAGATCGTGATCGCGGTAGGTGAGGGCGCCAAGGCTTCGCTGAGCGCATTCGATCACTTGATCCGCACGTCGGCTCCGGCGTAAGCGCGAGGCCAGAAATGAAAAAACCCATGAGCGATCATGGGTTTTTTTATGCCTTGTGCTGTCAGTTACAGCGGCGTTGGCTGGATGATTTCGACCCAGTAACCATCCGGGTCCTTGATGAACGCCAGGCTTTTCATGCGGCCATCGCTCAGACGTTTCTGGAAGTCGCAGCCCAGCTCTTCAAAACGCGCGCAGGCAGCCACGATATCCGGCACCGAAATGCAGATGTGGCCAAAACCACGCGGATCAGTGTTGCCGTTGTGGTAGGCGAAGTCCGCGTCGTTTTCGGTGCCGTGGTTGTGAGTCAGCTCCAGAATGCCCGGGATCGACTTCATCCACTCGGTACGAGCAGCGGCATCGGCCGGAATCTGTGCCTTGTCGACCAGTGCGAGGAAATACAGGCTGAACTCGGCTTCAGCGAAGTCACGCTTCTCGACCAGCGAGAAACCCAGCACGCGGGTGTAGAAATCCAGCGATTTGGTGATGTCTTTTACACGCAACATGGTGTGGTTGAAGACGAAGTTGCGGGTTGCGCTGTCTGGTGCGGCGGTTACGCCGGGGAAAGTGTTCAATTCGTGCAGGCTCATGGGCCCTCCAATAACTATGGGCGAGTGAATGCCCGCAATGATACGCATGCCTGCCAGCATCGCCAAATGAAAGGGCGGGCCGGGCTTGCCCTGCGTGCGGGCGGGGCTCAGACTTTGCGTTCAATCTGCGAGTGTGTGGCAATGATCCGACTGTTCAAATCCCTGTTTGTTTTTTTTGCGTTGTCTGTCGCTGCCGTTTATGTGTCGGCGGACGAGCCAACCATCACTTGGCCGGCGGGCTGGGAAGTCGAGGTGCTGCCGGGTGCATCGCCGCAGGTGTCCCGGCAACGGGCGGTGAAAAACGATGCGGATGGCAATCAGGTCATGGTGATGGAATTGACCATGACTCAGGTTGAGGCGGGCCATCAGGTCAATTTGCAGGGTGTGCTGCTGGAGATGCGCAAATCGATACAGAAAGACTTTTTCCAGGGCGGTTATCAGAGCGTCTGCAACAAAGTGCACCCTGCGACGCTAGGCTCTTTGTCTGGACTGGAAACCACTTGTACGATCACCGAGAACGGCCGGCATGTGTTGTCGCAAACGTTGGTGGCGGCGGTTGAAGCGGATAAGGCTTATGTTCTTTCGTACGCCGGACAGGCAGAGGTTTATAAGGCGAGCGCTGACGAAATAGTGGCGGTGAGAAACAGCCTGAAACTTTAACGGTCTGTTCTATTTTGGCTCGGTTAGATACCCGAATGGATTAAGCACAAAGTTAAATATTGGCTGCTTGCGAAACATCGCGCAGCAAAATGTTTAGGGGCGCGGTTCAGCAACGTTACAGGCAATGCGCAACTTGTTCGGTGAAAATCATTTCATTTGTTAGATATTGTCAATAAAAAAGCCCTGCATCAGGCAGGGCTTTGTTGACGGCGTGGGATTAACCGCGCAACCAGGAATCAACGGTGGCTGCACCGTATTGTTCCTTCCAGGCTTTCAGGCCACGGTGGTTGCCGCCCTTGGTTTCGATCAGTTCGCCGGTGTGCGGGTTGTGATAAACCTTGACCACGCGTGCGCGGCGGGTTTTAGGTGCTGCAGAGGTTTGCAGACCGGATTTGGCCGGATTCGGATCGAGAATGGCGATGATGTCTTTCAGGCCTTTGCCGTAATGTTTCATCAGCCCCTGGAGCTTTTCTTCGAATTCGATTTCTTTCTTGAGCCCGGCATCGTTCTTCAGCGACTCCAGCTGCTTGAGCTGTTCCTGAAGGGCCTTTTCGGCTGCACGAAATTCAGCGAGTCTGGACAATATCTTTACTCCAATAGTGTGTTTGGCTGATACCAACCGCAAACAAAGCTATAAGCCAAGAGCCTTGAAGCGACTCGGTGATAAATGGCTCACCTGCCAATCTTGCTCAGGTTGAAAAAATTGTAGTAGTTAATGCGCCAAGAGTAAATCCTGATCTTGTCCTCATGTAACAACTGCGGTCTTTTGTATCAATTTGGTGCGCCGCCTCTGCGCACCCGGCTTAATCGCACTTAGTTAATGGTGACTTAATGCGCTGATGAAATCAGCGGCAGGCATGGGTTTGCCAAACAGATAGCCCTGCATGAAGTTAACGTGATGAGCGGTCAGGTATTCGGCTTGCGCCTGAGTTTCGACACCTTCGGCAACAATACCCAGATCAAGCTTGGCCGAGAGTTCGATAATCGTGTCGAGAATATGCCGCGACAAAGCGTCGATGCCGATCATGGCGACAAAGCTCTGATCGATCTTGAGGAAGTCGACATTGAATTGGCGCAAGTAACCGAGGCTCGAATGACCGGTGCCGAAGTCGTCGATCGCGATCTTCACCCCCAGACTGTGCAGCTGCTCGAACAGTTGATGGGTGATATCGGTGGGTTCGATCAGCTCACGCTCGGTCAGTTCGAGTACCAGGCTGACGCTGCCCGGGATGAACGTTGCGAGGAACTGTCGGCAGTCTTCAACCAGTTCCAGATCATGGCAATGGCTTGCGGTGATGTTGATGCCGATGTGGAACGGCGCGGCGAAACTCGAAGACTGTGGCCCGAGCAGCGCAGCGGTCTGCTGCATCAAGGCGCGGGTCATTGGCACAATCAGCCCGGAGTGTTCGGCGAACGGGATGAACAGATCCGGTCGCACCAAGCCTTCTTTGGGGTGATTCCAGCGCATCAGCACCTCGGTGCCCGACCATTTTTTGCTGTCTCCGTGCACGACCGGCTGAAAGTAGGGAATGAACTCGCCGGCTTCCAGAGCACGGAGCATTTCATGGCTTGGCGACGTTGAGCGCTTCTGCACGATGTGGCCGATCGCGCCGGACACCACGCCAAAAAAGATCAACAGGCTGAACAGCGGCGGATATTGGTTTGCCATGTAGCGCCAGGTTTCGCCCTCGGGGAAACCTGCCGAAACACTGAAGGCGTAGCGCGGCGATACCAGCATGCTTTGCGCAACTGGCAAAGCGGGCGGGGTGCCTTGATGTACGGTACCGTCGGCAGACAGCCAGTTATCACCGACCTGCAGCAACAGCAGCGTCTGTCGGCCGATCAAACGCAAAATGTTGCTCAGGTGATAGCCATCCAGCGTGGTCAGCGCACCGCCACGGCCGTCGCTGAGGCGATACACCAACAGCGCGGTATTGGGCGTTACCGGATTGCCGTTCATCAGCCACAGTTTGCCTTTGTGGTAATCGCCCGAGTTCACGGCTTCCTTGAAGTCACCGAACAGCGAACTGCAATAGAGGTTGTCGTCCCATACCAAATTGGTCGAGCGCACAAAGGGGCGCCGGGTGACTTGTTCGCGCAGGGCCAACTTCACGTCTTCGCAGGTTTTTCCTGCCAATGGCAGCAACTCGTGAGCAGCTTGCGCCGTGTTGTCGAGCATCAATTCGAATTGGCGCAAGGCTTCTTCGGCGGTTTGCCGAGCACTCTGTTGCAGGGTGCGTTCGGCCTGCATATAGAGAATTGCGCAGCCCAGCACTACCGGGAGCAGGCCGCTAAGCAGTGTCACGATGATGCGAGTGCTGCGCTTGCGGCGGGATCTGACGGTTAACGGCATGGGCGCATCCTGTCGCGAAGGTATAGCGCTCTGAAATGCCGGACGGGCAATGGCGCGCGGCCAAAAAACAGTTGAGCCAGAAGGGAGGATAGATGGCCGATGAAACTTGTGCTGCTCATTGATGATTCATGTTTGTGGCCAATTCGATAAACGCCAGCGCGGCGGGTGAACACTGGCGCTTATCCAGCACGGCAAGGCCTACCGTGCGCTGCACGGCAGGCACTAACGGTTTCTTCAGGTAACGCGGCGTAGCATCGTCAGGCAACGAGCCTTCAGCGACGATCGTGATCGCGTCGCCGCGACTGACCGTGTCGAGGGTGCTGAGCAATTGCGAGCAGCGGTAGCGGACGTTGGGTTGCAGGCGCGCCGCCATGAACAACCGCGACACCAGTTCCGCCGAGCCGGCTTCGGTGAGCACGAACGGGGCGTCACACAGGTCTTTCAGACTCACGGCTGAACGCATTGCCAACGGATGGTCAAGCGGGAGCAGGGCGACCATCTGGTCTTCGATCAAGGCAAAGGTGTCGAACCGCTCCTCGGGCAGCACCACAAAACCCACATCGATCCGCCGCTCTTCCAGCCACTGCGTGACCTGCCGATCCGGCCCTTCATCAATGTGTACCTCGATACCCGGATGTGCCTGGCGAAAGCGCTGGAGAATCTTCGGCAACAGTTTGATCGACGAAGTCGGGCCGAACGAGCCGATGCGCAAGGTGCCACTCTTCATGCCGCGAGCATCGGCCGCTTCCTGACGCAGCGTGTTGGCGAGCCCGAGCATTGCCCGGGCGCGTAGCAATAGTTGTTCACCAATGTCGCTGAGTTCGACTTGCGACTGATGCCGACGCAGCAATTCGACGCCCAATTCCTGCTCCAGTGACTTCATCGCGTGGGACACCGCCGACTGGGAAATCCCCAAACGGTGGGCGGCGAGGGTAAAACCGCGCAGTTCGGCCACCCGCGAGAAGATTTCCAGTTGCGTGAGGGTCATGAGTAATTGCTCATTTTACGATGATGAAGAATGAGGTGAATGATACGCCATTCTTCTGTTATTACCGGCTGGAGCATCATGCGTAACTTGAGCGAATCCCTGTAGCGTCTTCCGACATGCCGGTTTATGTGACCTTGGCGGCGGTCACCATGGTCTGGGGTGGGACGTTTGTTGCCGGGCGTTTTCTGGCCGGCAGTCTTAGCCCGATGTTCGCCGCCAGTTTGCGATTTTTGTTGGCCAGTGCCGCATTACTCGGCTTTTTGTGGCTGGCACGAATTCCATTGAAGCGACCAACGCCCAGGCAATGGCTGCAATTGATGCTTTTGGGGTTCTTCGGGATTTTCTTCTACAACTTGTGTTTCTTTTACGGTTTGCAGTACATCAACGCGTCGCGAGCGTCGTTGATTGTCGCGTTGAATCCGGCGGTGATCGGCCTCGCGTCGTGGCTACTGTTCAAGGAACGCCTGGGTCGACTGAAAGTGGCCGGCATCGCAATCTGTATTGGCGGCGCGTGCCTGGTGATCGTCAGTCGCAATCCGCAACTCTTGGCAGCGACCGCGCAGGCGTGGATCGGTGATCTGTTGATTCTTGGTTGCGTGCTGGGCTGGGGTGTTTACTCGCTATTTTCCCGCAATCTGAACCAGACGCTCGGCCCGGTGCAGACGGTGACGTATTCGATACTGATCGGCACGCTTCTGCTGTGGGCGCTGGCCGCCGTGCGCGGCGAGTTGCGCTGGACGGCGCTGAGCGCGCTCGGCACGGCACAGTGGCTGAGCCTGCTTTACCTCGGCGTGCTGGGTTCGGCGCTGGCCTACATCGGTTACTACGACGGCTTGCGCAAAATCGGCGCGACACGCTCCGGCGTGTTTATCGCCTTGAACCCGTTGACCGCAGTGATCTTCGGCGCACTGTTGCTCGGTGAACAGTTGACGCCGGTGATGTGGCTCGGGGGTGCGCTGATCCTGAGCGGTATTTACCTGTGCAACAAACCCCTTGCACAGGGCGTAAAAAAGCGGATTTTATAGAGGGAGCAGACAAGCCTATTTACGCTGTGTAGAATCGGGTTACGCATACAATAATAATCGTCTTCTGGCAGCAGAAGCCTCGCCCGCAAAAGCCTTGGGTCGACAATGAAGATATTCGGGTTTCAACTGATCTACGGTGACTTCCTCGCCCGCAGTGTGCGTGGCATCTCCTGTGCGCCACCCAGCAACCTCGCATGACTGACAAATAACCCTGGTTAATTGATAAGAAATGATGAGGCGTCACCATGGCAGATTTATACGAAAACCCAATGGGCCTGATGGGCTTTGAGTTCATCGAGTTCGCATCGCCGACACCCGGCACCCTGGAGCCGATCTTCGAGATCATGGGCTTCACCAAAGTCGCGACCCACCGTTCCAAGAACGTGCACCTGTACCGTCAGGGCGCGATCAATCTGATCCTCAACAACGAACCCAACAGCGTCGCTTCGTACTTCGCGGCCGAGCACGGCCCGTCGGTCTGCGGCATGGCGTTTCGCGTCAAGGATTCGCAAAAAGCCTACACCCGCGCACTGGAACTCGGCGCGCAGCCGATCCACATCGAAACCGGCCCGATGGAGCTGAACCTGCCGGCGATCAAAGGCATTGGCGGCGCGCCGCTGTACCTGATCGACCGTTTCGGTGAAGGCAGTTCGATCTACGACATCGATTTCGTGTTCATCGAGGGTGTTGACCGCAATCCGGTCGGTGCCGGTCTGAAAATCATCGACCACCTGACCCACAACGTCTATCGCGGCCGCATGGCCTACTGGGCGAACTTCTACGAGAAGCTGTTCAACTTCCGTGAAATTCGCTACTTCGATATCAAGGGCGAATACACCGGCCTGACCTCGAAAGCGATGACCGCACCAGACGGCATGATCCGCATCCCGCTCAACGAAGAGTCGTCGAAGGGTGCCGGGCAGATCGAAGAGTTCCTGATGCAGTTCAACGGCGAGGGCATTCAGCACGTTGCGTTCCTCACTGATGACCTGATCAAGACCTGGGATCAGTTGAAGAAGATCGGCATGCGCTTCATGACCGCGCCGCCAGACACCTACTACGAAATGCTCGAAGGTCGCCTGCCGAATCACGGCGAGCCGGTCGATCAACTGCAATCGCGCGGCATTCTGCTCGATGGCGCGTCGGAGCAGGGCGACAAGCGTCTGCTGCTGCAGATCTTCTCGGAAACCCTGATGGGCCCGGTGTTCTTCGAATTCATCCAGCGCAAGGGCGATGATGGTTTCGGTGAGGGTAACTTCAAGGCGTTGTTCGAATCGATCGAGCGCGATCAAGTCCGCCGTGGTGTGCTTGCTACCGAGTAATCCGTTACTGAAATGAAAAATCCCGGCCTGCAGTGATGCAGAGCCGGGATTTTTTTCAAAATCAAAAGATCGCAGACTTCGTCAGCTCCTACAGGGAATACAGGTAGGAACTGCCGAAGGCTGCGATCTTTTGCCGTTAAGGCCGACGTTGGCGCATCAGATGTTTGAACCCTTCAAACACCAGCACAATCACCGCCAGCCAGATCGGAATGTACGTGAGCCACTCACCGGACTTGATGCTCTCACCGAGCAACAACGCCACGCCGAGCAACAGCACCGGTTCGACATAACTCAACAAACCGAACAGGCTGAACGGCAACAAACGGCTGGCAATGATGTACACCACCAACGCTGAAGCACTGATCAGGCCCAGTAGTGGAATCAGCCACATCAATCCCGGGTATTGATCGAACACGCCAAAACCTTGCTCGCCGCCGCGCACAAACCAGTACGCCACCGGCAGCATCAGGGTCATGTCGACCCACAAGCCGCCGAGGTGGTCGGTTTTCAGGTATTTACGCAGCACGAAATACAGTGGATAGCCAATCACGACCACCAGAGTTGCCCAGGAAAACCCGCCGACCTGATACAACTCATTCAGCACGCCCAGACTCGCGAGGAACACCGCGACTTTCTGCAGATAAGACAAGCTTTCGCCGTAGGCAATTCGCCCGGTCAGCACCATCGCCAGCGGCAGCAGGAAGTATCCCAGCGAGACATCAAGGCTGTAGCCGTTGAGCGGCGCCCACATGAACAGCCACAGTTGCACGCCGAGCAGGGCGGCCGAGACGATCAGCCCGGCAATCAGTTTCGGTTTCGCCGCCATCAGGCGAACCAACTCCAGCACTCGTCGCCATTCACCCGACACCAGCATGAACACGGTCATGCACGGTACGGTCAGCAACATCCGCCAGCCGAAAATTTCCACGCCGCTCAACGGAGTGAGCAACGAGGTGTAGTAATACATGACGGCAAACAGCACTGAGGCCGAAACCGATAAAGCGATACCTTTAGACAAACTGTCCTCGCGGGTGGGTGGTCAAACGGGGCGCGAAGGATACGTGGTTTTTGTGCTGAATATTGGCCGGATGGCCATTATTTTCAACACTCCTTCCATCCTGTAGGAGCTGCCGAAGGCTGCGATCCTTTGATCTTGATCCGAAAAATAATCAAAAGATCGCAGCCTGCGGCAGCTCCTACAGGAATCGGGTCAGGCCTGATGCGGTTTGCGGCCCGACACAAAATGGCTCACATCGTTGAACCCTGGTGTCGAGGCATGCCCCGGTGTCACCAGCGAGTCGATAAACGCCTCATCTTCCGCGGTGATCTTCACGGCTTGTGCCTTGGTGTAAGCATCCCACTGTTGCTCAGTGCGCGGCCCGACAATCGCCGAGGTTACCGCACTGTTGTTCAGCACCCAGGCAATCGCGAACTCGACCATGCCGACGCCGCGCCCCTCGGTGTATTGCTGAATCTGCTGGGCAATGCGCAGTGACTCTACCCGCCATTCGGTTTCAAGAATGCGTTTGTCCTGGCGCCCGGCGCGGCTATTGGCATCCGGTGTCACGTCCGGCGCGTACTTGCCGCTGAGCACGCCACGGGCCAGTGGACTGTAAGGCACCACACCCAGACCATACGTCTGCGCAGCAGTAATCTGCTCGGTTTCGGCCTGACGGTTGACGATGTTGTACAGCGGCTGACTGATTACCGGCCGATCAACACCGAGTTGGTCGGCGATGCGAATCACCTCGGCAATCCGCCAGCCGCGGTAGTTCGACAGGCCCCAGTAACGAATCTTGCCTTGACGAATCAGGTCACCAATCGCCGAGACGCTGACCTCCAACGGCGTGTTGTGGTCTTCGCGGTGCAGGTAATAGATGTCGAGGTAGTCGGTGCCCAGTCGCGTCAGGCTGGCGTCGAGGCCGTTGAAAATGTGTTTACGGCTTAAACCGCTGCGGTTCGGTACACCGTCCACCGGGCCGAAACCGACCTTGGTTGCCAGCACCCATTCATGGCGATTGCCGGCAATCGCTTCGCCAACGATTTCTTCTGACCGACCGTTGGTATAGACGTCGGCGGTGTCGATGAAATTGATGCCCTGGTCCCAGGCCTTGTCGATGATGCGCAGGGATTCTTCAGTGCTGGTCTGCTCGCCAAACATCATCGTGCCGAGGGTGAGGGTAGACACCTGCAACCCCGAATGCCCCAGTGTGCGATAGCTCATGCGGAAATCCTCTGGTCGGTGGAAACCCCAACAAATAACAGATGCGTAACAGGGCGCAAAGTGAATTGTTGCGCCGTTTAAACGCAAAAGATCGCAGCCTCCGGCATCTCCTACGCAGAACGTATTCCACTGTAGGCGCTGCCGAAGGCTGCGATCTTTGATCCTGCTCTTGCTATTAAGCCCGCAACGTCCGCGTCATTCGCAACGCCAACAGACTCCCGCCAACAATCACTCCCGCCAGCAGATACAGCGCCGCGTCCGTCGAGCCGGTGCTGTCCTTGACCCAGCCCACCAGGTACGGGCTAAGGAACCCGGCCATCTGCCCCATCGAGTTGATCAGCGCCAACCCACCAGCAGCAGCGCCCGCGCTCAGCATGGCTGTTGGCACCGGCCAGAACATCGGCAAACCGGTCAACGCGCCCATGGTCGCGATGGTCAGGCCGAGAATGGCAATCGCCGGATTAGCCGCGAAATTCACCGCAATCACCAGACCGATAGCGCCCATCAACATCGGCACCACCAAGTGCCAGCGACGCTCTTTGCGCAAATCCGCCGAACGCCCGACCACCAGCATGAACACGGCCGCCAGCAGATACGGAATCGCACTCAGCCAGCCGATCACCAGGTTGTCGCTGAAGCCGAGGTTCTTGATGATCGACGGCAGCCAGAAGTTGATCGCGTAGACGCCGCTCTGAATGCAGAAGTAGATCAGGCCGAACGCCCAGATCGCCGGGTTCTTGAACACCGCCAGCAGAGAGTCTGTAGTGGTTTTCGGTTTGTTCGCGAGGTCTTCGGCCTGATCCGCTTCAAGCACTGCGCGTTCATGCGGGGTCAGCCATTTGGCGTTGGCGAAGCTGTCGCTGAGCAGGAAATAGGCGAGGGCGCCGAGGATCACCGTCGGGATACCTTGCAACAGGAACATCCACTGCCAACCGGCGAGTCCGCCCTGGCCCGCGGCGAAGTGATTCAGAATCCAGCCAGAGAACGGGCTGCCGAGCAGACCGGAGACCGGGATCGCCGACATGAACAGCGCCATGATCCGGCCACGGCGGAAGGTCGGGAACCACTGCGAGAGATACAGCACGACACCCGGGAAGAACCCGGCTTCGGCGGCCCCGGTAAACAGGCGCAGAGTGTAGAACTCGGTGGGGGTTGTGACGAACAACAGGCAGGTCGACAGCGTGCCCCAGGTGATCATCATCACCGCAATCCAGCGCCGTGGACCGAACTTGGTCAACGCCAGGTTGCTCGGCACGCCGCACAGCACGTAGCCGATGAAGAAAATACCGGCACCAAGGCCGTATACGGTTTCGCTGAATTTCAGCGCGTCGAGCATCTGCAGTTTGGCAAATCCAACGTTGACCCGGTCAAGGTAGTTGAACAAGTAGCAGATGAAGATGAAGGGGATTAAACGCAGGGTAACGCGTTTATAAACGGCATTTTTATCGTCTTCTTTGGTCTGGGTAGCTGCGGCGCTGTGCGACATAGCGGCTCTCTCTTTATTATGATTTTTTGCGATGCAAAGGGTAACGTTGATCGCCCTGAGAGTCTCGGCCACCTTTGGCAGGATTGTCTTTGTGCCTGAGCACAGGGTTTGCCGCCAGACCCTGTGCGGGTGAACAACCGTCCGCGCGTGTTTTCAAGGATTTACACACTATGTTCGAACTCGATCACGACCTCGCTCAGGACATCGTTGACCGGGCCATGGCCATTTTGCCTTACAACGTCAACGTCATGGACAGCCAAGGGCTGATCCTCGGCAGCGGCGAGCCGGAGCGCATCAACACCCGCCATGAGGGCGCGCAACTGGTGCTGGCCAACAGTCGCGTGGTGGAGATCGACGCGCAGACGGCGGCGCACCTCAAGGGTGTGCAGCCGGGGATCAATCTGCCGCTGCTGCTCGATCAGCGCTTGATCGGCGTACTCGGGATCACCGGCGAGCCGGATCAGTTGCGCACCTACGCCGAGCTGGTGCGGATGACGGCCGAGATGCTCGTCGGCCAGCGCAACCAGCAAGCCGAACAGCAATGGCGACGTCAGCGTTGCGATGATTTGCTGGCGTTGCTGTTGAGTGAGGCGGGGGATTCGCCGCGTTTGGTGGATGAGGCACAGCAAATGGGCCTCAAGCCGCAATTGGCGCGGGTGCCTTATCTGTTCGAGTTGGGTCTTGAACATGGGCCGGGGCAAACCGTCGATGCGCTGAGTGCCTGGCTGACGTCGCGTTATCCCGACAGTTGGTGCGTGAGCTCGGCGAAATCATCACTGCTCTGGTGTCGGCCGGCCAGTCACAACGTCGAACATGATCGTTTGCTGGAGAAACTCGACGGCTTGGGCTGGAATATTTTGCGCATTGCCGTGGGCGGGCAAGCCGAAGGGCTGCTCGGGCTGCGTCGCTGTTATCGCCGGGTCGGTGACTTGCTCGCTTACGGTCGCGACGTGCTGCCGCGCTCACGGCTGCTGACCCTCAATCGCTATCGATTGCCGGTAATGCTGTGGCGCCATCGCAACGATGATGCGCTCGATGAGTTGCTCAAACCGTTGCGCAAGGTGATCGCCAAGGACAACAACGGTCAATTGCTGGCGACGTTACGCAGTTGGTGTGAGCACGACGGGCAAAGTCAGGCCTGCGCCGATGCGTTGGGTATTCACCGCAACAGCCTGCGTTATCGGATGGAGCGGATTGCCGAGCTCAGTGGCGTTGACCCGCTGCGGCTGGACGGCATGCTGGCGCTGTATCTGGGCGTGCAGCTTTTGCCGCAAACCTAACTGTAGGCGCACGGCTTGCCGGTAAGGGTGATCTCACCGACGCCTTCGCGAGCAAGCTTTGCTCCTACAAGCGATGTGCGTAATCAGCATTGCTCCTACAGGTCAGGCCAGCCTTTTGTTGAAATGAACAATAAACGTCTGTGCAAATTGTGCAGCGGACAGGCGTCAATGCGCATGCCGACTGGCAGCATGAGGGGCATTGGAACTGGAGAATCATCATGAAGATTGTCATCGCCCCCGATTCGTTCAAGGACAGCCTGAGTGCCCAAGGCGTCGCAGAGGCTATTGCCCAAGGCCTGACGCAGGTCTGGCCGCAGGCAACGCTGGTCAAATGCCCGATGGCCGATGGTGGCGAAGGCACGGTCGAGTCGATTCTCGCTGCCTGTGAAGGCGAACTGCGCCGTACCCGCGTGCGCGGCCCGTTGGGCGCGTCGGTTGAGGCCGCGTGGGGCTGGTTGCCACACAACCACACCGCAATCATCGAAATGGCCGAAGCCAGTGGCTTGCAACTGGTACCGCCGGGGCAGCGCGACGCCTGCATCAGCAGCACGTTTGGCACCGGCGAACTGATTCGTGCAGCGTTGGATGCTGGCGCGCATCGGGTGATTCTGGCGATTGGTGGCAGTGCGACCAATGACGGTGGCGCCGGCGCGATGCAGGCGCTTGGCGTTCAATTGCTCGATGCGCAAGGGCAGTCGCTGGCGCCGGGTGGTTTGGCGCTGGCGCAATTGGCACGACTGGACTTGAGCGAACTCGACCCGCGGCTGGCGCAAGTGCGCTTCGACATTGCCGCCGACGTCAACAATCCGCTGTGTGGCCCGCACGGTGCTTCGGCGATTTTCGGCCCGCAGAAAGGCGCATCGCCAGCGCAGGTCGAGCAGTTGGATCAGGCGCTGGGGCATTTTGCCGAGCTATGCGCGCAGGCGTTGGACAAAGACGTTCGTGATGAACCGGGTAGCGGGGCGGCGGGCGGTCTGGGTTTCGCGGCGAAAGCGTTTCTGGGCGCGCAATTCCAGGCCGGGGTTGAAGTGGTTGCCGAGCTGGTCGGTCTTGCTGAAGCCGTAAAAGGTGCCGATCTGGTGATCACCGGCGAAGGTCGCTTCGACGCACAAACCTTGCGCGGCAAGACGCCATTCGGCGTGGCGCGAATTGCCAAGCAACAAAACGTGCCCGTGATTGTTATTGCCGGCACGTTGGGCGAGGGTTATCAGGCACTTTACGAACACGGCATCGACGCCGCGTTCGCTGTCACCAGCGGGCCGATGACGCTGGAGCAAGCCTGTAGCGAGGCGCCGCGATTGTTGCGTGAACGCGCCACCGATATCGCCCGCGTCTGGCAACTCGCCGCCAAATCCTGACCTCCCCTGTAGGAGCTGCCGCAGGCTGCGATCTTTTGGCTGTGCTTTTGTAAAGCAAGATCAAAAGATCGCAGCCTGCGTCAGCTCCTACAGGTAAAAGCAAAACTTGAGAGGCGGGGGCGTTTCATCGCTGTAACACATTGAAAAATATTTTCGCTTGACCCCAAACCTTCCTAAAGCCTGGCCGATATAGCTAACAGGCGCACAAAGACTCCTTCGAACAGTGACGCCGGGCTGAACCCGTTTACGGGCCAGTGATTACGGCAAGGACGCTCGCAGTTACCTCATTCGAGAGTCCTCCTATGTCTTTGCGTAACCTGAATATCGCCCCGCGTGCCTTTCTCAGTTTTGCTTTTATCGCCTTGTTGGTGATTTTGCTCGGCGTGTTTGCCGCCAACCGCATGACGACCATTCGCCAGGCGTCTGTCGACATGCAGACCAACCAACTGCCTAGCGTCGGTTACCTGGGCGTCGTTACGGAAAACGTCCTGCGCTTGCGCATCCTCTCGTTCCGGATTCTGGTCAACCGCGATCCGGCGGGTTTGCAGGAAGCGCAGACCCGCATCGGTGTGTTGGTCGACAAGGTGCGCAGCGCGCAAGCCAGCTACGCCGCACTGCCTGCTGGCGGCGAAGAGCTTGCGCAATACCGGGCGTTTGCCGCGACGCTCGACAGTTATCTGCAAGCGCAAAACCAGATGATGGAGTTGTCGCGACAGGACAAGGTCGATGAGATGCGTACGCTGATCAATACGCGGATCAAGGACGGCACTGACCAGATGGGCGAGCAGCTCAACAAACTGATCGCAATCAATGCTGCCGATGCGAAGAGCGCCTCCCAGGAAGCGGGTGAACATTACGACAGCGCCATCACCGGGATCATCGTCGTCTCGGTGGTGGCTGCGCTGGCCACGGTTTTGCTGGCCCTGCTGCTGACGCGCAGCATTGTCACCCCGCTGAACCGCGCAGTCGCCGCCGCGCAAACCATTGCTGGCGGCAACCTGAGCAAAACCATCGAGGTCGACGGCAAGGATGAACCGGCGCGCCTGCTCGAAGCCCTGGCGAGCATGCAAGTAAACCTGCGCAAGACCATCGAACAGATTGCCGGCTCCGCCACGCAACTGGGCGCCGCGGCCGAAGAACTCAGCGCCGTCACCGAAGAAGCGTCGCGTGGCCTGCAACAACAAAACAATGAAATCGAGCAAGCCGCCACTGCCGTCAATGAGATGACCGCGGCAGTGGAAGAAGTCGCGCGTAATGCGGTGTCGACGTCTGAAGCGTCGAACCAGTCGACCCAGGCCGCTCGTGAAGGTCGCGATCAAGTGGTGAAAACCGTCGACGCGATCCAGACCATGACCCACGACGTGCAGAACACCGCGCAGATGATCGAAGGCCTGGCCACGCAAGGTCGCGACATCGGCAAAGTGCTCGACGTGATCCGTGCCATCGCCGAACAGACCAACCTGCTGGCGCTCAACGCGGCCATCGAAGCGGCTCGTGCCGGTGAGGCCGGACGCGGTTTTGCCGTGGTCGCGGACGAAGTGCGCGCACTGGCCCATCGCACCGCGCAGTCGACTCAGGAAATCGAAAAAATGGTCGCCGGCATCCAGAACGGCACCGGCGAAGCGGTTTCGTCGATGCAACAGAGCAACCAGCGCACTCAGTCGACCCTGGAAATGGCCCGCGCGGCCGGCGTCGCGCTGGAGCAGATTACCCAGTCGATCCATCAGATCAACGAGCGCAATCTGGTCATCGCCAGCGCCTCGGAAGAGCAGGCGCAAGTCTCGCGCGAGGTCGACCGCAACCTGGTCAACATTCGCGATCTGGCCACGCAATCGGCCGCCGGGGCCAACCAGACCAGCGCTGCGACGCATGAACTGTCGCGCCTTGCGGTGGATTTGAACGCCATGGTGGCGCGTTTTGTGATTTGAGATAGGGTGAAGGCTGGAGACCGCGCAATCAGGAGACGTAAATGCGCTATTCAGCCTTGACCCAACGAATCGCCGGGGAAGGAGCAGCGGCCTGGCAGATTCACGACCGAGCGCTGGAGTTGCGCGCCGAGGGTGTCGATATCCTGCTGCTGAGCGTGGGCGACCCGGATTTTGATACGCCACTGCCGATCGTTCATGGCGCCATCGACAGCCTGTTGGCGGGCGATACCCATTACTCCGAAGTCCGTGGCCGACTGGCGCTGCGCAAGTTGATTGCCGAACGGCATCGGCGACGCAGTGGTCAGGCGGTCGAGGCCGACCATGTGATTGTCATGCCCGGCGCGCAGTGCGCGGTGTATTCGGTGGCGCAATGCCTGCTGGATCCGGGCGATGAAGTGATTGTCGCCGAACCGATGTATGTCACCTATGAAGGTGTGTTTGGCGCTTGCGGGGCCACGGTGGTGCCGGTGCCGGTAAAACCGGAAAACGGCTTTCGGGTCGACCCTGCCGATGTTGCCGCGCGCATCACGCCGAAGACCCGCGCCATGCTGCTCAACAGCCCCAACAATCCCTCCGGCGCGAGCCTGTCACTGCTGATCTGGCAGGAACTGGCGGCGCTGTGCATTCGGCATGACCTGTGGCTGATCAGCGATGAGGTCTACAGCGACCTGCTCTACGAAGGCGAACATATCAGCCCGGCGAGTTTGCCGGGCATGGCCGAGCGTACGGCGACGATTAACAGCCTGTCGAAATCCCACGCCATGACCGGCTGGCGTATCGGCTGGATGATTGGGCCGAAGCCGTTGGCCGAACACTTGGTGAATCTGTCATTGAGCATGCTGTTTGGCCTGCCGGACTTTGTCCAGAAAGCTGCGGAGACTGCGCTGAAGTCTGACCTGCCGGAGGTCACGCAGATGCGCGAAGAGTATCGTTTGCGTCGGGATCTGGTGTGCGAGCGTTTGCAGGGTTGTCCGGGGTTGTATCCGATTCGTCCCGATGGCGGCATGTTTGTCATGGTCGATGTGCGCCAGACCGGGCTCGGCGCCCAAGCATTTGCTGAGCGGTTGCTGGAGGGCTATGGCGTGTCGGTGCTGGCCGGTGAAGCGTTCGGGCCGAGCGCGGCGGGGCATATTCGTCTTGGGCTGGTGGTCGACCGGGTGAAACTGGCCGATGCCTGTGCGCGGATTGCCTTGTGCGCGGCGCAGCTTTTACAAGCGCGCAGTGCCTGATGGATCTGCATTGTCTGTACCGGCCCAATCGCGAGCAAGCTTTGCTCCTACACAAAAGGCATGCGTCGCACCTGTAGGAGCAAAGCTTGCTCGCGAAGACGGCGGCGAAAACGCTACAAATCTCAGCTCCGCCAGACAGATGGATTCACCAGATTCGCAGGCTTCTCTCCCTTCAGCGCGGCCATCAGATTCTCCACTGCACAGCGCGCCATCGCCTCACGGGTCTCATGCGTCGCCGAGCCCATGTGCGGCGTCGCCACAACGTTATCAAGCTGCAACAACGGCGACGCCTGATCCAGTGGTTCACGTTCGAACACATCCAGCCCCGCCGCGCGAATTTGCTTATTGCGCAAGGCATCGATCAGCGCCGCCTCATCAATCACCTTGCCCCGCGAGATATTGATGAAGATGGTTTCCGGGCGCATCAATGCAAACTGCTCGGCACCGATCAAACCTTCGGTCTGCGCCGTCAGCGGCAAGGTCAGGCAAATGAAATCGGCCTGTTTGAGCAAATCTTCGAGGCTGCGGTACTGCGCATCGAATCGCTCCTCGACTGCCGGTTTACGCGACTGGCTGTGATAGAGCACCGGCATGCCAAAGCCGAAATGACCACGCTGGGCCAACGCTTCGCCAATGCGGCCCATGCCGATGATCCCCAGCGTCTTGCCGTGTACATCGGTACCGAAATGCGCAGGCCCGATGTTGCGGTTCCATTGACCGTTGCGCACCATGTTGGCCAGTTCCACCACGCGCCGCGCGGCTGCGAGGATCAGGGCGAAACCGGTGTCGGCGGTGGTTTCGGTGAGCACGTCCGGGGTATTGGTCAGGACGACTTTGCGTCGAGTCAGGTAGTCGATGTCGTAGTTGTCGACGCCCACCGAAACGCTGGCAATCGCCTGCAGTTGCGGCGCGAGATCCAGCAACGCCGCATCGAGTTTCAAACTGGCACCGAGCAGACCGTGGGCGCGGGGCAGGGCGTCGCGCAGTTGCATCAGGCCGTCGGCGTCGAGGCTTTCGATCAGTGTTACCTCGCACTGTTCTTGCAGGCGCGCCATCAGCGCTGGCGAGAGTTTCTTGTACAATACGACGTGTTTTTTCATGGCAAAAGTCTCTTCAGGAATGGGCCGGTACGCGGCGCGCAGTCACGGCTTTGGCCACCACGCGATCACTCGCGCCGGGCTTGAGGAAAATCGTCAGCACCACCGACAGCAACAACGCGCCGCTCATCAGCAGATACGAAGCGCCGGGCGAACCGGTGGAGCTGTTCAGATAACCGACCAGATACGAGCCGCCGAACGAACCGAGCGCGCCCATGCTGTTGATCAGCGCCATCGCGCCGCCGGCGACGTTGGCCGGGAGAATCTCCGGAACGATCGCAAAGAACGGCCCGTACGGCGCGTACATGCAGGCGCCGGCAATCACCAGCAGCGTGTATGACCACCAGAAATGTTCAGCGCCCAGCGCGTACGAACCGTAGAAAGCGATCGAAGCGATCAACAGCGGCGGCCAGACGAAGCGTTTGCGTTTTTGCAGTTTGTCCGAGCCCCACGACACGGCGAGCATGCCGATCACCGCCGCCAGATACGGCAGCGCCGACAGCCAGCCGGCCTCGATCATGTCCATTTGTGCGCCGGCCTTGAGAATCGATGGCAGCCACAACACAAAGCCATAGACGCCAATGCTCCAGCAGAAAAACTGCAACGCCAGAATGATCACCTTCGGCGAACGGAACGCTTCGGCGTAGTTTTTCACGGCTTTGATACCGACCTGCTCGGCCGTCAGGGCACTTTCCAGATCGTGCTTTTCCTGTTGGCTGAGCCACTTGGCCTCGGACGGACGATCATCGGCCAGTTTCCACCAGATAAACGCCCAGAGCACCGCCGGCAAGCCTTCGATGATGAACATCCAGCGCCAGCTGAAATGCTGTACCAGATAACCCGAGACCACCGACATCCACAGCATCGTTACCGGGTTGCCGAGGATCAGAAAGGTGTTCGCGCGTGAGCGTTCGGCACGGGTGAACCAGTGGCACAGGTACACCAGCATCGCCGGCATCACCGCCGCTTCGACCACGCCGAGCATGAATCGGATGACGATCAGCCAGTAGGCGTTAGAAACCACACCGGTCAACGTGGCGAGCGCGCCCCAGAGGATCAGGCTGACGAAAATCAGCTTTTTCACGCTGTGTTTTTGCGCGTAGATCGCGCCCGGCACTTGAAAGAAGAAGTAGCCGAGGAAGAACAGCGCACCGAGTAATGAGGACAGCCCCGGCGTGATCATCAGGTCGGCGGCCATGCCCGATGCAGCGGCGAAGCCGTAGTTGGCGCGATCGAGATACGCCAGGCTGTAAGTGATGAACACGATCGGCATGATGTACCACCAGCGACGGCTGGCCAGGTTTGCGGTTGTCATGGTCTTGCTCCTGAGCTTGTTGTTTTTGTCGCAGCAGGTAACGGTTCAAACTGTGTTGCGAGTCAAAGGACGCCTTCGCGAGCAAGCTCTGCTCCTACAAAGGCGAGCGCACGGCTTACCCTTGCAGGAGCAAAGCTTGCTCGCGATTAGCAGTTTCGAATTCAACGGATAATTCAAGGCGCGTCGGCAGGCCTTCCATATCCCCGCGACTCTGCACCGCGCGACTGCCAATCCAGTTCGCTCGCTGCACCGCCTCGGCAAAACTCTGTCGTTCCAGCAGGGCACTGATCATCCCAACGGCAAAGCCATCACCGGCACCGACCGTATCGACGACGTGGGCCACCGGCACGCCGGCAACAAAACCCTGCGCCAGCTGCGTGCGGTAATAGGCGCCTTGCGGGCCTAGCTTGATCGCCACGGCTTCCGCGCCTTGATCGAGATAAAACGCCGCAATGTCGGCCGGGTCGTCGAAGCCGGTGAGCAAGCGACCTTCGCTCAGCCCCGGCAGCACCCAGTGGGCGAGGGCGGCGAGCCGGTTGATCTCGGTGATCATCTCGCGCTCGCTGGCCCACAGGCTCGGGCGCAGATTGGGGTCGAACGAGACGCTGCGTCCGGCGTTGCGCATGCGGCTCATCAATTCAAAGGACATCTCCCGCGCCGAGGCTGACAGTGCCGGAGGAATACCGGTGGCGTGCAGGTGCCGGGCGCTGAGTAATTGTGCGGTGATCGACTGCGGCGAAAGATGGCTGGCCGCCGAGCCGCGACGGAAATACTCGACCTGCGGGTCGCTGCCATCGTCACTGCGAGACTTGAACTGGAAACCGGTCGGGTGGGCGCTGTCGACCTCGACATGAGCGCAATCCAGACCTTCTTTTGTCAGCGTTTCGACAACGAAACGCCCGAGCGTGTCTTGACCGACCCGGCTCAGCCAGGTGACGTTGAAGCCCAGGCGTGACAGGCCAATGGCAACGTTGCTGTCGGCGCCGGCGATGCGCTTGTGAAATTGCTCGACTGCCGCCAGGTCACCCGTTTGCTCGGCGACGAACATCGCCATGGTTTCGCCGAACGAGAGAATATCGATCTCAGACATGAGCAGGCTCCAGACGCGATTGGCCGAGGTGGGCGAGGGCGGCGACGTGTTCGCGGGTCAACTCGACCAGATCATCGCCCTGCAACGGATATTCCGCCGCGCGCATAACGCCTTGGGCCATGTGCCGCAGCAGTTGTTCCCACAAATGCAGATCGCTGACGGCGGGCGGCACGGCGACCAGCTTGCCGTCAGCGCGCCGCGCCACGGCTTTGCAATGCACGTAGCCGACATATCGGCCGAGCAGGCGTGCGGCGCTGGCGGCGGACTGGTCCTGCCACTGCCAGTTGCCGATGTCGAAGGTCATTTTGATCGGCAGGTTGTGTTGCTCGACGGCGGCAAAAAAACGCTGGAACGGTTCGATGCGTCCGCCGTGCAAGGTCTGATCGTTTTCCACCAGCAATTGCACTGGGCTGTGTTGCAGGCGCTCAGCCAAGGCCTGCAGATCATTGTTGTCGGTGAAATAACCGAGCGACACCTTCAGCCATTTCGAGCCGAATGCTTCGGCTTGTTGCAGGGCAGTGATCAACTCGGGATTGGGTCGCGCCTGACCTGCGAGCCACAGTTCGGTCGGTGACGAATAGATGCTTTGCAGGCCATGGAATTGGCTGGCCTCAGCCAGTTGCGCAGGCTCTTCGCGCGTCAGCAGTTCCTCGCGCCATTCGATGCGATTCGCCCCGGCGCTCGCCAGCACTTCGATGAAAGAGCCTTGACCGCGCTGGCGAACCAGGTCGGCGCCGTAGCTGGACAGGCTGATGGAAACGTCGGGTTTATTCATTGTTATTGACCTCTGAAACCGGTTTCATTTTTGTTCAAAAAAATATGGGATGTTTCCGCGGTGTTTTTTCGTGCCTCATCGCTGGCTTGCCAGCTCTCACCGGTTGAGGGGTGTACAACACTTTTGTGTATGACCCGCAAACGGTGGGAGCTGGCTTGCCAGCGATAGCGTCAGTTCAACCACCACCGCCTCCAAGGGTCGACCCACGCTCAATCAACAGCGGCGCAAAATCCAGCACCCGCGTCGCGTCGACATCCCCACGCAAACGCCTGAGCAAACAGTCAAACGCGCGTGCACCAATCTCTTGCGTCGGCTGCGCCAGCGCGGTAATCCCGCTGCCCACCAATGGATACCAATCGAGATCATCCAGGGCAATCAGCCCGACATCCTCGAACAACCGGCAACCAATCTCGCGCAACGCCTGTGTCGCGGCCAACGCCGCCACGCCGTTGGTGCAGAACAACGCTTTTGGTCCGGCTGCCGGCGCGTTGAGGAAGTTTTGCAGATGCGCGCCCAGATCATCACTGGTTTCCAGCACGGTCCCGGTCAATCGTGAACGTTGGGCTGTCTGCGCCTGAAAACTGCTGACCCGCTCGATCCGCGAACTGGTGCCGTCATACGGCTCAGTCACCAACAACACGTGGCGATAGCCGCGTTGTTCAAGGTGCGTCAACGCCATCTCAACGGCTTGTGGGTTGTTCAGTCCGACCATGTCGCTGTCGAGGCCATCGACCTTGCGATCGACCAGCACCAGCGGCATTTCGCGGTGCAACTCATGCAGTTCGTCACGGTGATGGCCGAGCGTGTTCACGATCAGCCCTTCGATGTTGTACGAGCGCAGCAGCGCCAGATGCTGACGTTCCTGCTCGTCATCGCGGTCGGTGTTGCACACCACCAGGCTATAGCCGTGCGCACGGCAAGCGGTTTCCACCCCGTGCATCACGGCAATTGAATAAGGATTACGGATATCGGCCACCAGCATGCCGATCAGGCGCGTACGCCCGCGTTTCAAGCCGCGCGCCATCTGGTTGGGGCGATAGCCGAGTTCGGCAATTGCCTGCTCGATGCGCAGGGCGATGGCATCGGAGAGCAGGGCACGGTCGTCGCCGATAAAGCGCGACACGCTGGCCTTGGACACGCCGGCGCGTTCGGCGACGTCAAGCATGGTCACGCGGCTGCGTTGGGCGGCGGAGAAGTCGTTCATGGCATTGGTTTTCTTGTTGTTGGAATTCGCATCGGGTTTCGCTGAAACCGGTTTCAGGAGACACCAAACGCCTCACTTTCGTCAAGGCGCGTTTGTCCGCGCGAGCAGGAGAATTTTTTGTATCCCGACGAGCGGTAGTCGTACCTGTCAGATCTGACAGTAGGCATGAGCAGTGGCTAAGCGCCTAATCCGTCTAGGAACAGCGAGAAACCTAGCCCCGGTTTCTGAATCACGAGCGTAAATCCAATGGCCGAAAAAAAGTTGGCGAATTCAGGCATAGGCGTATATGCGTTACCGCTAACAGTTGAAGGTATTGATGACGCTGATATTGAGGGACGCGTACCGCTGAATATTCTGCGTGATGGCACTCGCATTGCTATTCCGTACTGGCCAAGCCCGTTCATGAATGATGAACTTTGGATATCGCTTCTTCAAAACGGCAAAGAAACACGTCTATACGAGGCGTTTATTAGTCCGCCACAACGTCCTGTGCTGTATTTCAATTTGACACCTGAGCACTTGGCAACTGATGGCATTGCCTTTCTGTACTACCAGATCTGGAAGGCGGCGGGAGGGAACGATGATTCCTCACCGCAAAAAACACTGACAATCGATCACACGCGACCTGTAGTCCTGACGGATGCAACATTTCCGCATGCCACGTTATGGGGATATTTAAACAACAAAACAATTCCCCCGCTGACATCCGGAGCGACCGTTGCAATTCCTGCTTCAAAAGAGATGGCAAAAGCCGGCGATGTTGCCAAAGTTTATTGGCAAGGCTATGCCAGTTTCAACGGAAGCGGTCCTCCGGTTGCTGGTACATATTTTGAGTCGGAAAAAATATTGCAGCAGCAGGATGTCGATCGTGGCTATAGAGCGGTTGTTCCATTTGATCCATATGTAAGGTTGCTTGTTGATAATGATTCGGCACTCGTCCGTTGGCAGTTGTTTAGAGGCGCCAGATTACTTGGCGAGTCGAAAGAAAATTTGGTGAAAGTAGACAGAGTAACACCTGGCGAAAGCGGCCCTTTTGGCCTGAGTACACAAGGAGAGATGAAAATGGCACTGCAGACGATACCTAAGAAACAAAGGGATCTATCTATTGGCGTTAGTGGCATTGGCGTTAGTGGTATTGGCGTTAGTGACGCTGGCCCTTTTTCGGCGATCACCATAGATACACTGACTGAAGGCTTCATCGCAAAAAGTGTTTGGGATAGCGGGTTCCTGACGTTCTTCTTTGAGCGAACGCCTGATGAGCTTGATGGTGATGATTTTGATTTCTCGTCCGGTGTAAAAGGTGAAGCTTTAGTCGACTATGGGAGAACGTTTGCCTTGGGTCCAATTGCTGGTAGACCACCGACCCGTATTGCATTCACTGTACCCTCAAGTCTGTTTCCAGAACAACCTACCCCCTTGGCTCCGACGATTTATACGGCGCAGATCAAACTTTATAAAGGCGGTGGCGGTAACGAGGAGGCTTCGAATATCGTAGAGTTTGTAATCGACCAGACTGCACCATTCAATCTAAAAAACCCTCGACGGGATGTAAGGCCGAATCCGGCGCCTGTTTTTGTCAATAGACCAGCAGACGCGCAAGTGACGGTCAACGAAGCCTGGAGAGCACTGCCCGCTAACGCAAATGTGAATATCACGATGAACGTTGGTTATGCCCTGCGCCGTCTGGATGATCATCTGCGTGTCTGGCTAGTGTCTGGCACCCAAAGAATTCAGGTCTGGGACGCTCCCGTCCCTGCCACCGGTGCAATTTCGTTCGCCAATACAGTATTCAGTCAACTACCGAACGGGCGCGTCAATGTTGAATTTGACTGGAGAGACTTGCCAGGTAATCAAAGCCTGATGTCCGTACCCACCGCATTTTTAACCCTGGCACTCGCACAGAGACCGCTGCTCAACAAAGCGCCTCTTGTGCCAAAAACCGATCCCAACTACAGCACCGCAATTTTTCTGGACGATTTTGCCGCAGGCATTTCCGCGATTGTTCAAAATGCGTTTATCGAACACGCGGAGGTGGGCGACCAAATCCACGTGACTATCGAGGATTCGGGGGACGTGACCAACTTTGTCGATCTCCCTCCACAGCCTTGGGCTAATGCGGATCTGACGTTTCCTCTTTTGTACGCAGATCTTGCGAAAGTATTCGCTGATGCCACCGAGCCAAAAAATGTCACGATCAGATCTACAATTACCCGAGCGGGATTGACCCCCGACGTTCAATCACCAGACGCTACTTTCACATTGGCACTGGACTATGCCGGCCCAACGAATCCAAATCTTCCGGATTTGGTAAACCGGGAAATGCAGCTCCCTGTTGTCACTGGCGCTTCTAAAACATCGAACAGTTTATTGCCCGGGGATCGCAATCAACCTGGTACCTTCGAGGTGGTGTTTGGGCTAACGGATCCGGAAATTACGCCGGAGCAGACAGCAAAATGCTACATAAACAACATTTTGATTGCCGAGTATGTTCCATTTACAAATGAGAATAAGTTTACAGTCAATTTTCCGGCAAGTGTGAGTGCCGCCCTGCCTACCCCGCAAACTAACGCGCATTGGACGATTCAAAAGTCTGGCTCGAACAAAAACGTTATGTCGTCCCTGCCGCAAATCGTCCTGGTGGGTGGCGTTCCCATTCCCCTGCCTTTGCCGACAATTAGAATCCGTAACCCTGCCAACCGTGATTTCATCGAGTGCTTCGGGATGATCAGCCCCACCAGTGGTTATATTCTGGGGTTGCAAATTCCCAAAGACCGGCTCCTGCCGCCGGGTAAAACCATCACAGCGCATTTTGCTGCCTACCGCGACTTGGCGGGCACTCAGTTAATTACTGGTACAGAGAGCTCGCAGGATTACGTTATCAAGACAGCCGACTTGCCAGATGTTGCGCCAGTTGGCAGTCCAGCGGTTTTCAAAACGGCGCAACCGGCACGAGGTGCAATTGCCTTTGGGAAGTACTGGTATACAACCGATATTAATGGTCAGCAGACCTCCGCACCTGTCATTAAACCGTTGGATACTATTAGTAATAGTTTCAATTACTGTGATCTGGCAGTCGCGCCTGTCACGGCTCCTTGATTGAACTGATTGGCCTGACTATCGCGGGGGAGATTGAAGATCTCCTTCGCGATCTTGTTAACGATGAGAAAAGATTTTATATGAGGGTGATTACGTAAGTTGGAGATAATTCGCCACGCTTAAAGGACTTTTCCTACATAAGATTTTTGTTTTTCTGATTAGTCTGCCGGTCGTTTCTGGGTCGGGTTCTTCACTCGGCTAGAAAACAGTATCGGTAATTTTGTAGGTCTGAGGAGTTTCCCATGCGTTTGTTTTCGAGTCTAAAAAACCCGAACGCTATAAAAAAAACACTGATCGCGAGCACACTTGCGAGCGCGCTTGTGACCGTGCCAGAGGCCTACAGCCGAACACTCCTGCCGGGTGAAAGCGAAGTAGTCACTAATCCTCCCGCACCCGAGGCATGGGTGGTGTCTCAAGGTGGAACGCTGACGATCAACAACGCGATAGCGCTGACCATCAATTCTCAGACTGCCAATGTCGTCTTCAACGGTGGCCAGAGCCAACGTATCAGCGCGGACACTTCGGTGCTGACCATGTCTGGAGCTGACGTCAATAGCGTGACCGGTAGAGGGGCCATCCAGTTGATCGATAGCTCAGCCACCATTGACCGCTCCACCATCACCAGCACCAACAGTTTCGGCCTTCTACTGGGGCGCAATATCAACACGCCGGCGTCATCGACTGCGACAGTGAAAGGTGGCAGTGTGATTTCTGGCGCTGCGGGAGGCGCGAACACAGTAGGTTTTGCGGTATTGAACATCGAAAATTCGACCATCCAAGGCACCGGTGCAACCAGCTACGGTGTGCAGCTCGGTGGTGCAACGCTGTCGGCTAAGGGCAGCACCCTTTCCGGGGTAAAGGATGGCCTGCAAGTGGTAACCGACACCACAGGTATCAACGCCAGCACTGTAACGCTCAGCGATTCGCGAGTGACCGGTGGTACAGGGGCGGCGATTTTGCTGGGCTCTTCTGGCACTGCCGGTACGGTTGCAACCATCAATGTTCTGGGCAACTCCCGATTGATCGGTGGCAACGGCAATCTTCTGCAAGCCACCAACCGTTCCACTGCCAATCTCACTGTTGATGCAAGCCAGTTGAGCGGCAATGTCGTTGCGGATACCGGCAGCTCAATCTCGCTACGGATGCAGAATGGCGCCGCGCTGGCAGGTGATTTGCAAAACGTGACACAGGTTGATCTGGACTCGCGCAGCACCCTGAATGGCAATGTCCGTTCAGTTGCAGGCACGGCGGCCACGGTCAACCTGAACAACAGCGCCGTTCTCAATGGTAACGTTGCAAACGTAGCCAATCTGTCGCTGAGCAATGGCAGTCAGATGACCGGCAATGTGCTGACGGACACCCATGGCGGTGTAGCGCTGGACAACCGTTCGGCAATCAATGGCAATGTCGAAAACGTCTCGAGCCTTGCATTGAACAACGGCAGCAGTCTTACGGGCGATATCATCACGGCTGCCAGCGGCAGTGTGCTGCTTGATAATGCCTCTGTGCTGACCGGGCAGATCAACAATTCGGCCAGCCTGACGATCAACAATTCAGCGCAGTGGGTGATGACCGGCGACAACACTGTGCAACGTCTTGCCCTCGATAGCGGCGTTGTTCGCATGGGCACGGCCGAGCAGTTCCAGCAACTGAATATGGGCGACCTCTCCGGTCGAGGTACGTTTTTGATGGGCACGGATTTGGGCGATGGAAATACCGATTTCCTCAATGTCACCGGCAACGCGAGCGGGCAACATCAACTGCAAATCGCCGCGACCGGCACGACGCCCGTCACCGCCGAAGCCGTGAAGGTCGGCAATATCGCAGCTGGCGATGCGAGTTTTTCGCTGGGAGGACGTGAAACCGTGGATGCCGGCGCGTTCGTCTATCGATTGACCAGGGAAGGTCAGGGTTTGTATCTGAACCCGGACAAGGAAACCGTCAGTACTTCCAGCAATACCGCACTGGCGTTGGCCGGCAGCGCCCGCAGCGTACTCAACGCCGAGGCTGCGATGCTCACTGACCAGATCGGCGATCGCAGTATGAGCGTTCGCCCTGAAGCTTCGCTGCGGGCGATGGATGACAGTTCGGTCAAGTTGAGTCACAGCGTCTGGGTGCGCAGTTATGGTAACCAGTACAACGTCGCCAATGCTTTTGGCGATGGTTACACACAGAACCAGACGGGCATCACAGGCGGGGCCGACACACTCGTCGAGCTTGGCGGGCGACCTTGGGTCGTGGGTGGGTTCCTCGGGATGAGTCGTACCAACATTGATCTGAAGTATGGTTCCGAGGCCACTGTCGATAGTCTGAATGCAGGTGTCTACGGCAGCACTTTTGATGTTGCCAGCGGTGTATTCGTCAATGTCATGGCCAAGGTCAACCAGTTCGATAACAAAGCCAAGGTGACCATGAGCGATGGCTCTCGCGCCAAGGGCGATTACAAGGCGCTGGGCGCAAGCGGTTCGATGGCGGTCGGCAAGCATATTGAGCTTGGCAATGCCTATTTCGTCGAGCCGCAGGTTCAGCTATCAACCGGCGTTGTCCAAAGCGATGAGTACCGTCTTGATAATGGCTTGCAGGTCAAAGCCGATACCCTGCGCTCGTTCCAGGGCAAAGTGGGGGTTCGTGGTGGCCGGGTGATCACGCTTGATAACGGCAGCCTGCTTGAGCCCAGTGTGTCGACGGCTTTCAATCATGAATTCGTCAAGACCAACGAAGTCAAAATCAACGACAACAGCTTCGATGATGACCGTGCGAGCAGCTCCCTGGAGTATGGCGCTGGTCTGAAGTGGATGCCGACGCAACGCAACTGGCAGGTTTCCGGTCAGGTTGGCGGCAGCAAGGGCAACACCGTCAGCCAGGACTGGAGCGGCAGCTTGAGAGTCAGTTACTTCTTCTGATGCGCTGAAACAACAAACGCCCCGTGCAAAGCTGCCGGGGCGTTTTTTTGTGCACTCACCCGAAGAGCCCGGCTGCGATGTTGATCGAAAATCCGAGGATCGCCGTGTTGAACACAAACCCGATCAACGATTGCGCCAATACGATTTTGCGAATATCGCGCGTTGCCACGCCAACATCTGCCGTCTGCACCGCCACGCCGATGGTGAACGAGAAATACAGAAAGTCCCAATAGTTGGGCGTGGTCAGCCCTTCGGCGAAACGCAGCGCCGGTTCCTTGCCATCCCAGGTGTAAAACAGGCGGGCGTAGTGCACGCAGAAGATCACCCCGATCAACAGCCACGAACCGATGACTGTCAGGGCGGTGAAGCCGTAGTGCATGAGTTTGCGGCTGGTTTCCAGATCTTTGCTGCCGGCCAGTTCCAGGGTGATGGTGGCGAGACTCGCCAATGCCGCGATGCACACGACGAACAGCACCAGCCCGGCATTCTCGTCTTCGATGACGGCAATGCGTTTAACGTCCGGCGCCCTGGCGCGCACGGTCAACCAGAACATCAGGATCAAGTAAGTCCAGACGCCGGCGTTCCAGCCGATGAGGATTTTGCTGATGATCGAGTCAGCCGGGACAAGCAGGCCGGTGGCGAGTCCGAACAGCGCGGCGGCGGACAGGCGAGGGTGGGTACGGGCGAGAAAGCGCATGGGGACTCGATGGGCGAAGGTGGTTCAGACACCTTAGCTTAGCGATGGCGGATATGACCACAACGCTGGGTGATTGCAATAAACCTGTGGGAGCGAGCCTGCTCGCGAATGCGTCGGATCAGCCAACATTGATGTCGAATCTGAAGACGTCCTCGCGAGCAGGCTCGCTCCCGCATTGGGGCTAGTGGCGTTTAGTCAATCGTTGTACGAGCTTCATGACGACGACGAAGAAGACCGGCACGAAGATCACCGCCAGCGTCGCGGTGATCATTCCGCCGATCACGCCGGTGCCGATGGCTTGTTGGCTCGCCGAACTGGCGCCAGTAGCGATGGCCAGCGGCACTACACCGAGAATGAACGCCAGCGACGTCATCACGATCGGTCGCAGGCGAAGACGCGCTGCCTGCAACGTCGCATCGATCAGGTCATGCCCTTCTTCATACAAGCTCTTGGCGAACTCGATGATCAGGATCGCGTTCTTCGCCGACAGGCCAATAATGGTGATCAGGCCGACCTTGAAGAACACATCGTTGGGCATCCCGCGCAGTGTCACCGCGAGTACCGCGCCCAACACGCCCAATGGCACCACCAGCAACACTGAAGTTGGAATCGACCAACTCTCATACAGCGCTGCCAGGCACAGGAATACGATCAGCAACGACAACCCGAGCAGAATCGGTGCCTGACTGCCGGACAGACGTTCCTGCAATGACAGCCCGGTCCATTCCTGGCCCAAGCCTTTCGGGCCTTGCGCAACCAGACGTTCAATCTCCGCCATGGCCTCGCCAGTGCTGTGGCCCGGAGCCGGCTCGCCGGAAATGGCAATCGCCGGATAACCGTTGTAACGGGTTAACTGTGCCGGGCCCTGAATCCATTTGGCCTGCACAAATGCCGACAGCGGCACCATTTTTCCGTTGTTATTGCGTACGTGCATCTTCAGCAGGTCGTCGACCTGGCTGCGCTGATTACCTTCGGCCTGTACGACCACGCGCTGCATCCTTCCCTGATTGGGGAAGTCATTGATGTAGCTCGAGCCCACAGCGGTGGACAGGACGCTACCGATATCGGCAAACGACACGCCTAACGCATTGGCCTGCTTACGATCCACTTCGAGTTGCACTTGCGGTGCTTCGGCCAGTGCGCTTTCACGCACGTTCATCAGCACCGGGCTTTTCTCGGCGGCGGCTAGCAGTTCCGAGCGCGCCTGCATCAATGTTGCGTGGCCGAGGCCGCCGCGATCCTGCAAGCGGAACTCGAAACCACTCGATGTGCCCAAGCCGTCAACCGGCGGTGGCAGCACGGCGAAGGCCATGGCGTCCTTGATCTGGCTGAGGGCGATATTGGCGCGGTCGGCAATCGAGCTTGCCGAGTCGTCGCTGCCGCGTTGCGACCAGTCTTTCAGTGTGCTGAACGCTAACGCGGCGTTCTGCCCACTGCCGGAGAAGCTGAAGCCGAGAATCACCACGCTGTCGCTGATCCCCGGTTCGCCAGCGTTATGCGCCTCGAACTGTTCGGCCACCTGCACCGTACGGTTCTTGGTCGCGCCGGGTGGCAGTTGAATATCGGTGATGGTGTAACCCTGGTCTTCGACCGGCAGGAACGAGGAGGGCAGGCGCGCAAAAAGCAGGCCCAGGCCGACCAGCAACACCCCGTAGATCAGCAGATAGCGACCGGTGCGTTTCAGCGCATAACCGACCCAGCCCTGATAGCGCTCGGTCAACTGTTCGAAGCGGCGGTTGAACCAACCGAAAAAACCGCGTTTTTCGTGGTGTTCGCCTTTGGCGATCGGTTTGAGCAGCGTTGCGCACAACGCCGGGGTCAAGGTCAGGGCGAGAAACGCCGAGAACAGAATCGAGGTGGCCATCGACAGCGAGAACTGCTGGTAGATTACCCCGACCGAGCCTTGCATGAACGCCATCGGAATGAACACTGCCACCAGCACCAGGGTGATGCCGATGATGGCGCCAGTGATCTGCGTCATCGCCTTGCGTGTGGCTTCCTTGGGCGACAAACCCTCGGTGGCCATGATCCGCTCGACGTTCTCGACCACGACAATCGCGTCGTCCACCAGAATGCCAATGGCCAGAACCATGCCGAACATGGTCAGCACGTTGATCGAAAAGCCCAGCGCCAGCATGGTCGCGAAAGTGCCCATCAGCGCCACTGGCACCACCAGCGTAGGAATGAGCGTGTAGCGCACGTTCTGCAGGAACAGGAACATCACCGCAAACACCAGCAACATTGCCTCGCCGAGGGTGTAAACCACTTTGGTGATCGAGACTTTGACGAAGGGCGAGGTGTCGTACGGGATCTTGTATTCCACGCCAGCCGGGAAGTAGCGCGACAATTCGTCCATTTTCGTCCGCACCAGTGTTGCGGTGTTCAGCGCGTTGGCGCCTGGCGACAGCTGCACGCCGACGGCGGTCGACGGTTTGCCGTTGAGACGTGTACCGAACTGATATTCCTGACTGCCAACCTCGACCCGTGCGACGTCACCGATGCGCACGGTCGAACCGTCCGGATTGGCCTTGAGCACGATGTCGGCAAATTCCTCCGGCGTCGACAACTGGCCCTTGACCAGAATCGTCGCGGTGATTTCCTGGCTGGACGGGTTGGGCAAATCGCCAATGCTGCCGGCGGAAACCTGGGCGTTCTGCGCGACGATGGCGGCGTTGACGTCAGCCGGCGTCAGGTTGAAGCCGATGAGTTTCTGCGGATCGATCCACACGCGCATGGCCCGTTCGGCGCCATACAACTGCGCCTTGCCGACGCCGTCGAGGCGCTTGATCTCGTTCATCACGTTGCGCGCCAGATAATCGCTGAGCGCCACATCATCAAGCTTGCCGTCACTGGACGTCAGGGTGATCAACAAAAGGAAACCGGAAGAGACTTTCTCCACCTGCAAGCCTTGCTGATTGACCGCTTGCGGCAGGCGTGACTCGACCACTTTCAGACGGTTTTGCACGTCGACCTGCGCCAGTTCCGGATTGGTGCCGGGCTGGAAGGTCGCTTTGATCGTGGCGCTGCCAAGGCTGCTCTGCGATTCGAAGTACAGCAGGTGATCGGCACCGTTGAGCTCTTCTTCGATCAGGCTGACCACGCTTTCATCGACGGTTTGCGCCGACGCGCCAGGGTACACGGCATAGATTTCGATCTGCGGCGGCGCGACATCGGGGTATTGCGCCACCGGCAATTGCGGGATGGCGAGCGCACCGGCCAACAGGATGAACAACGCAACGACCCAGGCAAATACCGGGCGGTCGATAAAGAACTGCGGCATAGAAAAGCGTCCTGCTTACTGACCAGAAGTCTGGGCAAGTGGAAGAGGGGTGTCGTCGATCTGCACTTTCTCGCCGGGACGGGCGTGTTGCAGGCCTTCGATGACAATGCGGTCGCCGGGCTTGAGGCCGCCAGTGACGATCCAGCGATCGTTTTGCACCGCGCCCAGTTGCACCGGTTGCTGGGCAATGCGCATTTGCTCATCGACCGTCAGCACCTGCGCAATACCGGCGCTGTCACGCTGTACCGCGCGTTGCGGCACGGTAATGCCATCTTTGATGGTTGCCTGCTCAAGTCGCACGCGCACGAAACTGCCCGGAAGCAGATCGAGGTCCGGGTTGGGGAACTCGCTGCGCAGAATGATCTGCCCGGTGCCCGGATCAACCGTGATATCCGCGAAGAGCAACTTGCCCGGCAGCGGGTAAAGACTGCCGTCGTCCTGAATCAGTGTGGCTTTGACTTGATCCTGGCCAACCTGCTGCAACTGACCGGAGCGGAACGCGCGGCGCAGTTCGTTCAGCTCACGGGTCGACTGGGTGACGTCGGCGTGGATCGGATTGAGCTGCTGAATCAGCGCCAATGGTGTGGTTTCGTTTTGCCCGACCAGCGCGCCTTCGGTGACCAGCGCACGCCCGACACGCCCGGAGATTGGCGCGGTGACGGTGGCGTAACCCAGATTGAGTCGGGCCCGCTCGACGGCGGCTTTGTTGGCTGCGACGTCGGCGGCGGTCTGTCGGGCGTTGGCGCGGGCATTGTCGTAGTCCTGCGCGCTGATGGCTTTGTCGTCGATCAATTGCGCATAACGCTGCTCTTGCAGTTTTGCCTGAAACGCATTGGCTTCAGCCTTGCGTAAAGCGGCGTCGGCGCTGTCGAGATCGGCCTTGAACGGTGCCGGGTCGATGCGGAACAGCACATCGCCCTTTTTCACGTCACTGCCTTCGCGAAAGGTGCGTTGCAGAACCACGCCTGCCACCCGGGCGCGTACTTCGGCGATCCGCGGGGCGGCGATGCGCCCGCTCAGTTCGCTGCTGATCGACAGGGGATGGGCCTCGATGGTTTCGATGCGCACAGTGGCTGGCGGCGCCTGTTCCTCGGCTTTCGAGGACGAGTCACAGGCACTCAGCGTCAGCGCCATTGCGATCAGGCCGAGCCCGGCCAACAGTTTGTTCGACATTTACCACCCCCAATATTGATGCGCGCATCCTACGGCCAGTCGCGCAGAGTAGCGGTGAAGCTTTGTAGGCGCTGTGTGAAATTGTGTAAGGGTTTTACTCAGGGACGGGTGAGGGCGTATATCCTTTACGCCTTGAAATTTATTGCGACAGTTGCATCGCCATCGCGGGCAAGCCCGCTCCCACGGGGATCGGTTGTGGACACGAATCATGTGAACACCCGAGAACACTGTGGGAGCGGGCTTGCCCGCGATGAGGCCTTCAATGTTGCCACTGCACTTTCTGGATCACCCATGCCCAACATCCTCCTGGTCGAAGACGACACCGCCCTCGCCGAACTGATTTCCAGCTACCTGGAGCGCAACGGCTATTCCGTCAGCGTCATTGGCCGTGGCGATCACGTACGTGAGCGGGCGCGGGTCAATCCGCCGGATCTGGTGATTCTCGACCTGATGCTGCCGGGCCTCGATGGTCTGCAGGTGTGCCGCTTGCTGCGTGCCGACTCGGCAACGCTGCCGATCCTGATGCTCACCGCCCGCGATGACAGCCACGACCAGGTGCTGGGCCTGGAAATGGGCGCCGACGATTACGTGACCAAGCCGTGCGAGCCGCGCGTCTTGCTGGCGCGGGTGCGTACCTTGCTGCGCCGCAGCAGCCTCGGCGAGCCGTTGACGGTCAACGATCGCATCGTCATGGGCAATCTGTGCATTGATCTGTCCGAGCGTACCGTGAGCTGGCGCGATCAACCGGTGGAACTGTCCAGCGGTGAGTACAACTTGCTGGTGGTGCTGGCCCGGCATGCCGGCGAAGTGCTGAGCCGAGACCAGATTCTGCAACGTTTGCGCGGCATCGAGTTCAACGGCACCGACCGCTCGGTGGACGTCGCGATCTCCAAGCTGCGGCGCAAGTTCGACGACCACGCCGGCGAAGCACGCAAGATCAAGACCGTGTGGGGCAAGGGTTATCTGTTCAGCCGTTCCGAGTGGGAATGCTGAGCTGATGTTTCGCATCCTCTTTCGTCTGTACCTGGTGACGATTGTCTCGTACAGCGCGGCGATCTATCTGGTGCCGGATCTGGTGGTCATGGCGTTCCGCGATCGATTCGTCACCTATAACCTGGATTATTCGCGCGGCCTGCAATCGCTGATCACCAAGCAGTTTCATGCTGCGCCGCACGATCAATGGCCGGCGATTGCGGCGTCGATGGACAAGGATTTCCAGCCCTTGCACATCGCCCTCGCGCGCATCGATAACGCCGACTTCACGGCGATCGAGCAGCAACGGTTACGCCGTGGCGAGAACGTGGTGCGCATCGGCGACTGGGGCTGGCGCACGTTGGCGGTGACGCCGCTGAATGACGACATGGCGGTGCAAATGGTCGTACCGCCGGACCCGATGGACGTCAATCTGTTGTACTGGAGCATCAACGTGTTGATCGGCGCGAGCCTGTTGGCGTGCCTGCTGCTGTGGTTGCGCCCGCACTGGCGCGATCTCGAACGCCTCAAGGGCACTGCCGAACGCTTCGGTAAAGGCCATTTGAGCGAACGCACGAAAATCGCCCAGAGTTCGAACATCGGCAGTCTGGCCAACGTGTTCGACACCATGGCCGGCGACATCGAAAACCTCCTGAATCAGCAACGCGACCTGCTTAACGCGGTCTCCCATGAGCTGCGTACACCGCTGACGCGCCTCGATTTCGGCCTCGCGCTGGCGCTGTCCGACGATTTGCCGGCCGCCAGCCGTGAGCGCTTGCAGGGCCTGGTCGCGCACATTCGTGAGCTCGACGAGCTGGTGCTTGAGCTGCTGTCCTATAGCCGCTTGCAGAACCCGGCGCAATTGCCGGAACAGATTGAAGTCTCGCTGGACGAATTCATCGACAGCATTCTGGGCAGCGTCGACGAGGAACTGGAGTCGCCGGAAATCGTCATCGACGTGTTGTTGCATGGCCAGCTCGAACGCTTCTCGCTGGATCCGCGCCTGACCGCCCGCGCCATCCAGAACCTGCTGCGCAATGCGATGCGCTATTGCGAAAAACGCATTCAGATTGGCGTGCAGGTGAATGGCGAAGGGTGTGAGATCTGGGTCGACGACGACGGAATCGGTATCCCGGATGATGAGCGAGAACGGATTTTCGAGCCGTTTTACCGTCTGGACCGCAGCCGCGATCGGGCCACGGGTGGGTTTGGTCTGGGACTGGCCATCAGCCGCCGGGCACTGGAAGCGCAGGGCGGCACGCTCACCGTGGAGTCCTCTCCATTGGGCGGCGCCCGCTTCCGGCTATGGCTACCCACCGCCACCTGAAACCAATGTAGGAGCTGCCGCAGGCTGCGATCTCTTGATGTTAAAAAAACAACATCAAAAGATCGCAGCCTGCGGCAGCTCCTACAGGGGTTAGACGAGGTCGTTTGACTGGATCAGGCCGACCCCGGCGAGTTGCATCCGCTCGATTGCAGCTGCCAGCGATCCCTGCAGATCAATCGCCCGGCAGGCGTCCAGCACGACAAATGCGTTGAACCCCGCCGTGCGTGCATCCAGCGCAGAAAACATCACGCAGAAATCCAGCGCCAGTCCGACCATATAAACCGTGTCGATGCCACGCTCCTTGAGATAACCGGCGAGCCCCGTCGTCGTCGTGCGGTCAGCTTCGAGAAACGCCGAATAACTGTCGATGTCCGGGTTGCAGCCTTTGCGGATCACCAGTTGCGCGTGGGGCAGATCCAGCTCTGGATGGAACTCGGCGCCGGGCGTGGCGCGCACGCAATGATCCGGCCACAGCGTCTGTTGGCCGTAGGGCAACTCAATCACATCGTAAGGCTTGCGCCCGGGATGGCTGGAGGCGAACGAAGCATGACCGGCAGGGTGCCAGTCCTGGGCAATGATGACCTGCTTGAAGTGGCCGGCGAGACGGTTAATCAGCGCGACGATCTGATCGCCTTCAGGTACGGCCAACTGTCCGCCAGGAGTGAAGTCGTTCTGCACGTCGATGACCAACAGAGCGCTGCGTGGTGAAATCTGCATCGGTGTTCCTCCTTGGATAATCACCCGCACAGGATAGTGGCAGCGGCCGTCATGCGCTAAATCGTTCGATCAAATGCTTGGCCAGGCCCTCAAGCTCCGACGCCGGGTTGTGCCCGATCAGCATCCACGCGTGCTCGCGCTCGGTCCAATACACCACATTCATGGCATGCCGCCGTTCGTGAGCCAACGGCTGACTGCCGCTGTTGGAACGGGTGACGCACAGGGCCATGGGGCCATGTTTGGCATCGAGATAGGTTATTTGCGCGATCGGCACGCCGTCGTATTCGAGCATTTGCGCGCGCTTGAGCTCGGCGCCGGGCAGTTTCAGCGTTGCCGGCGACAAACTCAGGCCGAGCCGCGCGTCGACCGTACGCAACTGCGCGCGCTGGTTCGCCTCGTCAGCCGGCAGATGATCAAGCGTCTGTGGGACGTAAAGTGCCATGTAATCGCCGACCAGCTCGCGCCAGCTGTGGTCTTGCTGCGCTTGCCAGCCGAGGAACAACCGATCAGCCAGGACGCCGCCAGCCACCAGAGTCGCGGCCGCCGCGCCGATAAACCAGCGCCGGCTCAGCCCCGGAGTCTCCGGCGCCGGAATACCGTCGAGGCGAGCCTGCAAGCGTTCCAGCGGCGCCTGCTGCGCCAATTCATCGTAGGCGGCTTTGTACGGCAGATTGCTGCGGCTCAACCACTGCACGCGCAGGCTGAGCAGCGGATCGTCGGCGATGTCGCTGTCCAGTTGGCTACGCTGTTCGCGGTCTAGTTCATCGTCCAGGTAGGCGACCAGTTGTTCATCCGAAGGTGTGTTCATGACCGGTCTCCTTCGGTGGTTTTCGGCACCGCTTGCAGCGGCGGGTATTCGGCGAGTTTCAGGCGGGCGGTGGCCAGACGGCTCATCACCGTGCCGATCGGCACTTGCAGGATCTCGGCGACTTCGCGGTATGACAGGCCTTCGACATAGGCCAGGTACACCGTTTCACGCTGGGTCTCGGGCAGGGCATCGACGCGGCGAATCACTTGCGCGGCCAACACATGGGTCTGCGCGGCGTATTCGCCATCGAATGCCAGTTGGCCGTCGGCATCGACCTGACCTGCGCCCTGACGCACGCGCCGCGCGCGCACTTCATTGAGCCAGATCGAATGCAGGATGCTCAGCAGCCAGCGGTCCATGCGTGTGCCGGCGATGTACTGGGCAGAACGCTCCAGCGCCCGCACACACGTCGCCTGCACCAGATCCTCGGCGACATGCCGATTGCGCGACAGCAGCAGACCGTAGCGCCACAATCGCGCCAGATGCTGTCCGAGTTCCGTTCTGAATGCCTGATCGCTGACGATGATGGCCTCTACTCTTGATGGTCAGGTTTTCGATGAGTCGTTAATGGCTTGCGCCAGGTCCTGGTATTCCTCGCACGCCGTGCCGCAAATCGACTGGATCTGCTGCAACTGTTCTTGCGCCAGGTCGACGCGGCCTTTGATCACATAGGCTTCGCCGAGGTATTCGCGCACTTGTGCGTACTGCGGGTCGAGTTTCACCGATTGCAGGTAATAGCTGATGCCTTCGTCGGTACGCCCGAGTTTGCGCGTGGCGTACCCGCGATAATTCAGCGCCTTGGCGGTGTTCGGCTGTTGCAGCGTGTCGAGCAACGCCAATGCTTCCTCGTAGCGGCCGGCCTTGGCCAGACGATAGGCGTAATCGGTGCGATCGGCATCGGGCAACAGGCTGCTGGTCTGCAATACGCATTTTTGCGTTTTGCTGTCCCAGACCTGGCCTTTCGGGCATTCAGGCTTCTGCACCGGCTCGTCTTCGTCACCATTGGCGAAGGCCAGATGACTGGACATGGCAGCCGCCAGCAGCAACGGGGCGGCGAACATAACGGAACGGATAGTCATGGGCAAGGCTCCAGTGAGAAAGTGTCGCGTCAGTTGGAAACACGTCCCGGCAACATGCGGCGCAAGGTGTTGTCGCGCAGGCCGTAGTGATGCACCAGCGCCACGATGGCGTGCAAAGACGCAAGGATGATGATGGCCCACGCCACTTGTTCATGCAGGCCGCCAAATACCGACTTCATGCTTTTATCGAAGGCAATCAACGTTGGGACCTCAAACAGCCCGAAGAAGTTGAAAGGTTCGGCCTGGGCCCAGCGCAGGAAAAAACCCAGCACGATCTGGCTCAACAGCAGCGCGTACAGCGCCAGGTGTGCGGTTTTCGCCAGAATGTTCAATGCGCCCTGATTGGCCGGCGGTAACCGCCGCCCCTTGAACAAACGCCAGAGCACCCGGGTGACAACAATGACGGCCAACAAGATGCCGCAGGAGATGTGCAATGCCTGCAGCTCCTTGCGCAGTGGCGTGCCCTTGGGCAATTGCTCCCAGATCTGGGCACAGGCAAACAGGCCGATGACCAGCGCGGCAGTCAGCCAGTGCAGGGCCATGGTCAGTCGGTCGTAACGGACGGGCAAATCAGTGGTCGTAACGCTCATGGGTCATCCTCTTGGGCAATGTACGGTTAACACCCGAGGGTGAAATTTTATTCATTGCATTGTCAGTGACTGTTCAACGTCTCGGTAAATTCAAGCGCTATGCTCGTGAGCGTCCGCCGTCGATCCGATGCTTTGCCATAAGGGGAAACTGCCATGAACGAACAGCTTCACCATTCAGCTGCCGGCTACAAGACCGTCGCCGACACCTATGTCAAAGGACGACCGGACTATCCGCCGCAAGTCAGTGGCTGGCTGACCGCTACGTTGGGGCTGGACAGTCACAAAACCGTGATTGATCTTGGCGCGGGCACCGGCAAGTTCACCGGACGATTGCTGGCAACGGGCGCGCAGGTGATTGCTGTCGAACCGGTGCCGCAAATGCTGGAGAAACTGTCCGAGGCCTGGCCTGAGGTGCTGGCCGTCAGCGGTACCGCAACGGATCTGCCGTTACCGGACGCGTCGGTCGATGTGGTGGTCTGCGCCCAGGCGTTTCACTGGTTTGCCAGTGAAGCGGCGTTGACCGAAATTGCCCGGGTGCTCAAGCCTGGTGGCAAGCTTGGACTGATCTGGAACCTGCGTGATACCCAGGTGAGCTGGGTGCCTAAGCTCGATGCCATCGTCAATGCGCTGGAGGGGGACACGCCGCGTTACTACACCGGCGAATGGCGCAAGGCGTTCCCCCATCCGCGATTCGGCCCATTGCAATTGCAGCAGTTTCACAACGGCCATACCGGCTCGCCCGAGGATGTGATTTTCAATCGGGTGCGCTCGACCAGTTTTATTGCGGCACTGCCGGAGGCACAGCGGGCGAAGATTGATGAGCAGATTCGTGCGTTGATTGCGTCCGAGCCTGAATTGCGCGGCAAGGATGTGCTCACGGTCCCTTACGAAACTGCAGCCTTCGTCACGCAAAAATCCCCGTAGGAGCTGCCGCAGGCGGCGATCTTTTGATCGGGTCTTTTAAAAATGACAATCAAAGGACGCAGCCTGCGGCAGCTCCTACGGGGGGAGTGTGATAGTCCCGCATTTGGCCGAACCGCCATCGTGGTGCCTTGGTATAGTTCGGGCCTCATTTTCAGCCCGGTAAAGGATCACTGCCATGACTCAATACTCCGCGTTCAGCGTCGAACTGGCCGATAACATCGCCCATGTGCAGATCAATCGCCCGGAAAAAATCAATTCGATGAACGCGGCGTTCTGGAGCGAGATCGTCGAGATTTTCCAGTGGATCGACGACACCGATGAAGTTCGCGTAGTGGTGCTCAGCGGCAACGGTAAACATTTTTCCTCGGGCATCGATCTGATGATGCTCGCTGGCGTCGCCAATGAACTGGGCAAGGATGTCGGCCGCAATGCGCGACTGCTGCGCCGCAAGATCCTCACCTTGCAAGCGTCTTTCAATGCCGTCGACAACTGCCGTAAACCGGTGCTTGCGGCCATTCAGGGCTATTGCCTCGGTGGTGCAATCGATCTGATCGCCGCCTGCGACATGCGTTACGCGGCCGAAGACGCACAATTCTCGATCAAGGAAATCGATATCGGCATGGCCGCCGATGTTGGCACTTTGCAACGGTTGCCGCGAATCATCGGAGACGGCATGCTGCGTGAACTGGCTTACACCGGTCGCACCTTCGGTGCCGAAGAGGCTCGCAGCATCGGCTTGGTCAATCGCGTTTACAGCGATAAAGAAGCGCTGCTAGAAGGCGTGATCGACATTGCCCGCGACATCGCCTCGAAATCGCCGATCGCGGTCACCGGTACCAAGGAAATGATCAGCTACATGCGCGACCATCGCATCGACGACGGTCTCGAATACGTTGCCACCTGGAACGCCGCCATGTTGCAATCCACCGATTTGCGCGTGGCCATGGCCGCCCATATGAGCAAACAGAAACCTGAATTTCTGGATTGAGAAACCATGACATCTCGCTGGACCACTGCAGTACTGGACACTGATCAACCCGGCGGCTGGGCCGTGGCGCGTAGCCCCGAAGGCTTTCTGTTCGATGACAACGGCGCGCTGTTCCCACGGGAATGGCTTAAACGTCAGGACTTGTCGATCCTCGCCGAGCACGGCATCGGCCATCTCGATGGCGAGCCGGTGTACCTGCTGGAATTGCGCAGCGTCAGTGAGGTGTCGGGTTGTAACTGGAAAGGTCTGCGGGCGTTCATGCTCGACGGCGATCACACCCTTTACAAAGTCTTGGGGTACGCCGCACAGATCGGCACCTGGGCCCGCGAACACCGTTTCTGCGGTAATTGCGGGCAGGCGATGACGCAGGTGCCGCGTGAGCGCGCGATGTATTGTCAGCCGTGTGATATGCGCAGCTATCCGCGGATTTCGCCGAGCATGATCGTGCTCATCACCCGTGGCGACGAGATCCTGTTGGCGCGCTCACCGCGTTTCGTCACCGGGGTCTACAGTACGCTGGCCGGTTTTGCCGAGCCGGGCGAGTCGGCGGAGGATTGCCTGATTCGCGAGGTGCGCGAGGAAGTCAGCATCGAGGTGAAGAATATTCAGTACCTGGGCAGCCAGTGCTGGCCGTTCCCGCATTCGATGATGCTCGGCTTCCATGCCGAATATGCTGGCGGCGAAATCATCTGTCAGGAAGACGAGATCGAAGACGCCCAGTGGTTCAACGTGCACGACCTGCCGCCGTTGCCGGCGTCAAAGTCGATTGCCCGTTACCTGATCGACGTCTACGTTGCGCGGCGCTTAGGCCACGCTGAACCAGTGCTGCCAGGCTAGGCGCACGGTCAAACCCAGCACCACGGTGATGAACACCGGGCGAATGAACTTGGCGCCACCGCTGATCGCGGTGCGCGCGCCAAAGAAAGCGCCGACCATCACCGACAGGCCCATGCTCAGGCCGATGATCCAGTCCACTTGCCCGGAAAACACGAACACCGACAGCGCCGCAATGTTGCTGACGAAGTTCATGCTGCGCGCGACGCCGCTGGCCTTGACCAGATCGATCGGGTAGAGCAGCAAGCTGCTCACCGTCCAGAACGCGCCGGTGCCAGGCCCGGCCACGCCATCGTAGAAACCGAGGCTGAAGCCCTGGGTCGATTGCCATTTCTTTTTGATCGGAGCGTCGCTGTCCAGCGGCGCTTTTGGCGTACCGCCGAACAACAGGTACAGACCGCAGGCGAAGACGATCACCGGGAGCATCTTGTTCAGCCATTCGGCGGGCAGGTAATGGGCGACGATGGCGCCCGTCAGTGCACCGACCAGGGTCCCGACAATCGCGTGCACCCACTGCCGTGGATGGAACAGCTTGCGCCGGTAGAAGGTGAAACTGGCGGTGGCCGAGCCGAAGGTCGAACTGAGTTTGTTGGTGCCCAGCACCAGATGTGGCGGCAGGCCGGCCGTCAGCAATGCAGGCGTGGTCAACAGACCGCCACCGCCAGCGATGGCATCGATGAAACCGGCAATGAAAGCGACAACAGCCAGAATGGCCAGAGTGGTGAGGTCAACGCTGAGTTCGAAAGGCATGGAATCGGCTTATTCGGCAAGGCGCAGGTGATCGCTGCGGGGAGGGCGGTCATGTTACTCATTTCCTGCTGTTGCGGCGACCCATCGGACGCCATCGCCTGTAGGCGCAAGGCTTGCCCGCGAAGAGGCCCTCCCGTTTTCCTGACATCCAGCGGTTGCAGCGAGTCGGGTGACGCCTTCGCGAGCAAGCTTTGCTCCTACAGGAGCATCCACTGTTGCCGATCCAACACCCGATCAACAAATACCCTTCCTGAAAACATCATTCCCAGGCAAAAGCCCAACAAAACCGGGCATTTCAAGGCTGGCACGCTTGCTGCTCTACCACTCCCATCTCCCAAATGTCCCGAGGACACGCCAATGAGTCAGCAAGCCGTGAAATTTGCCTACTGGGTGCCAAACGTCAGCGGAGGACTGGTGGTCAGCAAGATCGAACAACGCACCGATTGGGGTATCGACTACAACCGTAAACTGGCGCAACTCGCCGAAGCTGCCGGGTTTGAATACGCGCTGACGCAGATCCGCTTCACTGCCGGTTATGGGGCCGAGTTCCAGCATGAGTCGGTCGCGTTCAGCCATGCCTTGCTGGCTGCCACCGACACACTCAAAGTCATCGCGGCGATTTTGCCCGGCCCCTGGCAACCAGCGCTGGCCGCCAAGCAACTGGCTACGATCGATCAGCTCACCAACGGGCGCATCGCGGTGAATATCGTCAGCGGTTGGTTCAAAGGCGAGTTTCAGGCGATTGGCGAACACTGGCTGGAACACGATGAGCGTTATCGCCGCTCCGAAGAGTTCATTCGCTCGCTGCGCGGTGTCTGGAGTCAGGACAACTTCAGCTTTCGCGGCGACTTCTACCGCTTCGACAATTACAGCTTGAAACCGAAACCGCTGGGGCGCCCGGAGATCTTTCAGGGCGGCAGTTCCCGCGCGGCGCGGGACATGGCGGCGCGAGTGTCGGATTGGTATTTCACCAACGGCAACAGCGTCGAAGGAATCAAGGCGCAGGTTGATGACATTCGGCAGAAGGCTGCAGCGAACAATCATTCGGTGAAGATTGGCGTCAACGCGTTTGTCATCGCTCGGGACACCGAAGAAGAGGCGCGGGCGGTGTTGGCGCAGATCATCGAGCAGGCCGATCCGGAAGCGGTGAACGCGTTTGGCGATGCCGCGAAACAGGCGGGCCGGGCTTCACCGGAGGGCGAAGGTAATTGGGCGAAGTCGACGTTCGAGGATCTGGTTCAGTACAACGACGGCTTCAAGACCAACCTGATCGGCACACCGTTGCAGATTGCCGAACGAATCGTCGCGTTGAAAGCGGTGGGCGTGGATCTGGTGCTGGCGGGATTTCTGCACTTTCAGGAAGAAGTCGAGTATTTCGGCAAGCGCGTGTTGCCGCTGGTGCGCGAACTCGAATCCGAAAAAACCGCCGCTGTTGCCTGAACACCACACATCCCCTGTAGAGCTGCCGAAGGCTGCGCTCTTTTGATTTTGTTTTTTTAGGATCAAGATCAAAAGATCGCAGCCTTCGGCAGCTCCTACAGGGTCGATTGTTACAGACCGAGGTCGGACAGGCCGGGGTGATCATCCGGGCGACGGCCCAGCGGCCAGTGGAACTTGCGTTCACTTTCCTTGATCGGCATGTCGTTGATGCAGGCATAACGCTGGAACATCAGCCCGTTTTCATCGAACTCCCAGTTTTCATTACCGTACGAGCGGAACCAGTTTCCCGAATCGTCGTGCCATTCATAGGCATACCGCACGGCGATGCGCGTATCGGAGTAAGCCCAGAGCTCCTTGATCAAGCGGTAATCCAGTTCCTTCGCCCATTTGCGGGTCAGGAAAGCCTTGGCTTCTTCGCGGTCATGAGCGAATTCGGCGCGATTACGCCATTGCGTGTCGAGTGTGTAGGCCAGCGAGACCCTTTCCGGATCGCGGGAATTCCAGCCGTCCTCGGCCAGACGAACTTTCTCGATGGCTGATTCACGGTTGAAGGGTGGCAAGGGTGGACGCACCTGGGCTGCAGTAGACATATTCAGTCTCCCGAAAAAGTTAACGTTTAAACAACGTGTCAGGCTTATTAAGGCGTTACAGGTCCAATAACTTTCGCGCCATGCATTGCGCATTATCGGCGGCACTGTGATCACCCATCACAAGCGCTACGGTAATGGCGCCATCAATCAGGATCAGCAGCTGTTTGGCCAGCAGTTGCGGATCTTCGGCGCCGTGTTCAGTACACAGCTCGCACACGTAGTCGAGCAGCTTCTGTTTATGCTCTTTGGCGACCAGACGCACCGGATCCTGCGGGTCACCAGTTTCGCCGCTGGTGTTGATGAACGCGCAGCCGCGGAAACCTTCGGAAGCAAACCACGCCTTGAGCACGGTAAACAGGTTGAGCAGGCGATCGGCCGGTGTTTCGGCCTGATCGACGGCACTTTTAAACCAGTGCATCCAACGCACGTCACGGCGTTGCAGGGCGGCGACAGTCAGTGCGTCCTTGTCGGCGAAATAGCGGTAAATACTTTTTCTCGAAACGCCGGCGGTTTTCACCAGGAGATCCATGCTGGTGGCAGCGATGCCACTTTTATAGATCAGCTTTTCGGTGACATCCAGAATGATGTCGCGTGTGTCGTTGCTAGTGATTTCGTTCATGGGTGAAAAGTAGAACGATTGTTCTCCTTGGTCAAGCGTTGATTTCGAAGTGGCTTTCGCGAGCAGGCTCGCTGCCACAGGAAAACGCATTTCAAATGTGCGAGCGAGCCTGCCCGCGAAGAGGTCATTACGGACACTAACAAGACCCGAGGGATACGATGGTGTAAGCTCTCGGGTTCTTCGGATTCGACCCATTGCGAGCCCTATGCCGTTGCTTTTCAAACGTTCCTTGCTGCCCAAATTGCGCAGCTTTCCGCTGACCGCCGAGGCCGTGACCATTCTGTCCGGTGCCGCCGAATTCCGTCGTTGCCTGCTGGAGAAAATCGCTGCGGCGACCCAGCGCATCTACATCGTCGCGCTCTATTTACAGCAAGACGAAGCCGGTCAGGAAATCCTCGATGCCTTGCACGCCGCCAAACTCAAGCGCCCAGAGCTTGAAATTGCCGTGGTCGTCGACTGGCTGCGCGCTCAGCGTGGTTTGATCGGTGCCGGCAAGCAGCCGGGCAACGCGGCGTGGTATCAGGAAATGACTCGCACGCATCAGAGCGAGGTGCCGGTCTACGGCGTGCCGGTGCAGACCCGCGAGCTGTTCGGCGTGCTGCACCTGAAGGGCTTTGTGATCGATGATTGCGTGGTCTACAGCGGTGCGAGTCTTAACAACGTCTACCTGCACAAGTTCGACAAGTACCGGTTCGACCGTTACCACGTGCTGCAAAGCCACGAACTGGCCGACTCGATGCACCACTTGGTCAAGCACGGTCTGATCGAATCGAAAGCGGTGCATCGTCTCGACCTGCCCAACCTGCCGACTACGCGCAGCCTGCGCAACGACATCGGCGACCTGCGCAGTCGGCTCAAATACGCAACCTACGACACCAGCGCCGGCAGCACGGCGCACACGGGTCTGTCGGTCAGTCCATTGCTCGGCGTGGGCAAGAACAACCCGCTGAACCGGGCGATTCTCGAACTGATCGCCAGCGCGCAACAGCAACTGACCATTTGCACGCCGTACTTCAACCTGCCGCTCGGCGTGATCCGCGAGGTCAACCGTGCCCTGGCCCGTGGTGTGAAGATCGACATTGTGGTCGGCGACAAGACCGCCAACGACTTCTACATTCCGCCGAGCGAGCCGTTCAAGGTGATCGCGGCGTTGCCGTATCTGTACGAAATCAGCCTGCGGCGCTTCGCCAAGCGGCATCAGCGAAACATCGACAGCGGCCAGTTGAACCTGCACCTGTGGCGTGATGGCGACAACACCTATCACCTCAAGGGCATGTGGATCGATCAGCGCTATACGCTGCTGACCGGCAACAATCTCAATCCACGGGCGTTCCGTCTGGATCTGGAAAACGCGCTGCTGATCGATGATCCGAAGGGGGATTGGCTGGCGCCGCGGGCGCAGGAGCTGGAAGAGATTTTCCGCCATACCACGCGGATCGACAGCTTTCAGAGCCTGGAAACGTTGCCGGAATACCCGAGCGGTGTGGCGAAGTTTCTCAAGCGTGTGAGTCGGGTGCGGATCGAGCGGTTGCTCTACCGGATTTTGTAAGGTTTTAAATTTGTAGCGGTCATACAACCGCTATCGCGAGCAGGCTCACTCCTACAAGGGAACGCATTCCAACTGTAGGAGTGAGCCTGCTCGCGATAGGGCCAGACCAGACGCTAAAAAACTCAGTTCAGACCCAACTTGCCACGCAATGTGGACAGGTCTTCCGCCAGTGTATTCACCGGGCCTACCAACGCCTTGCGGTCGTTATCCTTCACCTTGTCATATGTCTCGAAACCACCGTCTTTGGTCTTGTACTTGGCCAGGATCTTGTCGACGGTGGCAAAGTTCTTGTCGACCTTCGCTACAAAAGCCTTGTCCTGTTTTTCAATCTGCGGACGGAACAGATCAACGATTTTCTTCGCGCCGTCGATGTTGCCCTGGAAGTCATACAGGTCGGTGTGGCTGTAGCGATCTTCTTCGCCGGAGATCTTGGTCGCGGCCACTTCTTCGAGCAACGCCGCAGCGCCACCGACGACTTTTTCAGGCGGGAAGGTCAGGCCGGCCACACGGGTTTGCAGGTCTTTGACGTCGCTGTTGAGCTTGTCCGCCAGCTCGTTCAGGCCCTGAGTGCTTTTCTCCGAAAACAGCGTGTACTCGATGCGGTGGAAGCCGGTGAAGTCTTCAGCTTTCACGCCTTTCTCATGGTCGTCGACGCGGGAGTCGATGGACGCGTCGAGGTCACTGAACAGCTCGGCAATCGGCTCGATCGACTCGTAGTAGACGCGGGTCGGGGCGTAGAGCTTTTGTGCGGTGGCCAGGTCGCCCTTTTTCACGGCGTCGGTGAACTGTTGGGTATGACTGCCCAGTTCATCGAGTTGCTCGGTGACGTAAATCTTGTAGTCCGACACCGGCCCCACCAGGTCCAGCGGTGCTGTTGCGGCGAACGCCGACAGCGGGGTGTTGAGCAAACCGAGGGTCAGCAATAACGCGAGTGGCGTCTTTTTCATGAGGGCGGCTCCAGTGTTGAGATTATTTTATGCAGCTGTTTTAGGTTGTGTGGCGTTGAGCAACGAGCGACCGATGAAATCCTTGTCGCCCGAAACACCCGGAAGGGTGAAGAAGTAACCGCCGCCGACCGGTTTGAGGTATTCCTCAAGCGGTTCGCCGTTGAGGCGGGTCTGCACGGTAATGAAGCCTTTCTCCAGGTCGGCCTGGTAACAGATGAACAGCAGGCCCATGTCGAGCTGGCCGTTCTTGTTGACGCCGTTGGAATAGTTGAACGGCCGGCGCAGGATCAGGTTGGCCTGACTCGCGGCGGTGCGCGGGTTAGCCAGGCGAATGTGCGCATCGAGTTTGGTCAGCTTGCCTTCTGGATCCTTGTGGTAATCCGGGACCTCGGTTTCGTGCTGGGCGCCCATCGGCGCGCCACTGGTTTTGACCCGACCGATGATGCTTTCCTGTTCCTGCAACGGCGTACGATCCCAGCGCTCGACGAAGTTGCGGATGATCCGCACTGCCTGATAACTGCCGTGGGTCGCCCAGGCGGGTTCATCGCTGCCCGGTTGCACCCAGACAATGCTGTCCATGGTTTTGTTGTCGTTGGAATCGGGGTTGGCCGAGCCGTCGCGAAAACCCAGGAAGTTACGCGCCGACTGCGCCGGTACGCCGGGTTTCGCCGGGGCTTGCGGCGGCACGCTGCCTACCTGCTTCCAGCGCACCAGCAGCAGGTCCGGGAGGTTTTTGACGATGTCGCGCAGGGCGTGAATGTTGGTGTCGGTGGTGTTCGAGCAGAACTGCAAACTCAAGTCGCCGTGGCAGCAATCGGCTTCCAGCGCATCGTTGGGAAAACCGACCATGCGGATCAGGCGTTTGGGCTTGGCATCGGCGAGGCCGAAGCGCTCGTCGAACAGCGATTCGCCGACAGACACGGTGATGGTCAGGTTGTCCGGGGTCACATTGGGGCCGAGGATGCCGGAATCCGGTGGCGGCAGTTTCGGATCGATCTGCGCCACCGGACCGCCCTTCATCAGGAACGCGATGCGCTCGTTGAGGGTGCGGAACAGCCGCTCAAGGTCTTCGCGATCGCTGGCCAGCACATCGAACGATACGAACATGCCCGAGGCCGGGCGCGGGGTGACGATGCCGGTCTGATGCACGCCGTGGAAGTCGTGGCGGTCTTCGGTCTTGTCGCTGCTGGGCGCTTCGGTAACTTGCGCAGGTGCCGCAGCCATGGCCGGGCAGCTCAGTGCTGAACCTGCCAGGGCAACACCGGCGGCGCCCATGCCCATCAGGACACGGCGACGTTGCAGGTTGAGTTGTTCTGAATCTTTCATCGGTACTCGTCTTCTGCTTACAGGCCGGAGAGGCCTAGGGCGGGATCGATGCCATCAAGTGCGTCGGCCAGAGCCTGGGCCTTGTCGGCGATCTGCTTGCGTTGTTCGCCGCTGACGGAGTCGTAGCTGGCGTAGCCGTCCTTGATCTTGTAGTGGTCGAGCTCGGTGTCGAAGTCCGCGAGCGTCTGGTCGATCTTCGGTAACAGGTCGGCGGCAGACTTGGTCAGCATTGGCCGCAGCAGATCGACGACCTTGTGCGCGGTTTGCAGATTGGCGGCAAAACCGTTGAGGTCGCTGTGGCTGTAGCGCTCCTCTTCACCGCTGGCCGCACGCACGTCGGCCAAGGTATTGAGGTTGCGCACGACGATGTTGACCAGTTGTTCCGGCGGCAGGGTCTGGGCGAGCAGTTGCGTTTTGAGTGTGGTGACGTCGCTCAGCAGCCGCTGCGAAACCGGCGCCAGTTCGTCGAGTGTGCGCTGCTGGAACAGTGCGAATTCGAGGCGGTGGAAACCGACGAAGGTCGGGTCCTGTTCGCGTTTTTCGAAATAGTCGGCGCGGGCATTGATGTTGTTATCCAGTTCGGCCAAGCGCTGCGCGGCTGGGGCCAGACGTTGATAAGCGGCGCGGGCCGGCAGGTACAGTGCTTGCGCCTGGCTCAAATCGCCGCTAGCGATTGCTTGATCGAGTGCGCTCACCGCTTTGATCAGCGCGCTGCTCTGGCTGGCCAGATACACGCGGAACTCTGACAACGGCCCGACGAATGCGACCATCGACGGTTTGGCTTTGGCGGCGGCGTCGGACGCGGCGGTCGGCGTTACGTGCAGGGTGCCGCGCGGATTGCTCAGCAAACCGCAAGTGATCGCGTAATCACCAGGTTGCAGGTTGGCGTTGATCACCTGGCTTAAACCGGGGGCGATATTCTCGCGCTCTTCAACCACGAGCACGCCATCGAGGATTTCCCATTCCACTGCGCGCTCGGAGCGGTTGACGATGCGGAAACTGACGCGGCCAGCGGGCACGCTCAGTTCATTCGGCTCGCAACTGCCGGGGTGAATGTTGACCACCACTTCATCGTGGTTGTGCTGCCGCTTGGCCGCGGCCATTTTCGAGGCGTACCAGAACAGGCCACCGGCAGCGATCATCACGACCACCGAGCCGGCCAGCGCCCAGCGCAAGGCACGGGGAGGGGTGGCCTGAGGAGAGTTAGGCTTTGACATGAATGCCCTTATTGGCTGGAAGCTGAAGACGATTTGGCGGCTTTTGCTGAAGCGGGCGCGGCCCCGGCGGGATAAAAGAACATCACCAGCGCCACCAGCAGATAAATCAGATAGGCGCCGAGGGTGCTCACGGTCGGCGTGTCCTGATAACCGAACATGCCGGCCAGCACCGAGCCCAACGGACCATCCATCGGTAGCGTCGCACTGAAGTCGAAGAGTACGGTTTGCAGGTGATTCCACAGCCCGGCCTCATGCAGCGCCTGCACCGAGTTGGCGAGAATCCCGGCGGCGACTACCAGAATGAACAACCCGGTCCACTTGAAAAATGCCGAGAGGTTGAGGCGCATGCTGCCGCTGTAGATCAGGAAACCGACGATGATCGCCAGGATCAGACCGAGCAGGGCGCCGATAGGCGCGCCCGGGCCTTCGCTTTGCTGGAACACCGCGAGCAGGAAGAACACCGTCTCCAGCCCTTCACGCGCCACGGCGAAAAAGACCATGGCAATCAGCGCGATGACCTGGTGTTTCGAAGAGGTCAGGGCGTGATCCAGCGAGGCTTGCAGGGAATGTTTGATCGAGCGCGCTACTTTGCGCATCCAGAACACCATGGAGCTGAGAATGCCCACGGCCACCAGTCCGACCACGCCTTCGAACAGCTCTTGCTGCTTTTGCGGGAACTCGGCACTGACCAGTTCCAGACCGCCACCGACCAGCAGGGCGAGGGCGGCGGCCAGAAATACGCCGATCCACACGGCCGGCATCCATTGGCCACGGCCGGTTTGCTGGAGGTAGCTGGCGATGATGCCAACGATCAGCGCGGCTTCAATGCCTTCGCGCAGCATGATCAGAAAGGGAACGAGCATTCGACATCCACTAAGTCATTCGAAGAGGTTACAAGTTGTAACATAATGACACTCATTCTCACATGACATTCATTGACATGAAGCTGAACGGTAGCTGAACAACTTGAAGAACAATGATTCTCATCCACGCGTTGCTCGAAACCCTGTAGCCGCTGTCGAGTGCAACGAGGCTGCGATCTTTTGATCTGGTTTTTTTAAAATCGCCATCAAAAGATTGCAGCCTGCGGCAGCTCCTACATGGGGATTTGTGTGGGTTGGGGTAAGATGCGGGTCATTCGAAAAACAACAGGATTTGCTGGGTTCCATGTCGGAAAAAGACACCATCGCCGTTCAACTGGTGCGTGAAGCACTGTTGCAAAGTTGTGCCCCGGGCGTGGCCACGGAAGAAGTCTTGAGCAAGGTCGGCATCGATCCGGCGCTGCTGCAAACCGAAAACGGTCGGGTACCGGCCTCGCAGTACGCCAGACTCTGGCGCTTGCTGGCCCGGCGCGGCGATGACGAGTTTTTCGGCATGGACTTGCGCAAGCTCAAGTCCGGCAGTCTGGAGTTTCTCTGCCGCAGCGCGATGGCGCAACCGACGCTCGCGGCCGGCTTGGGCAGTGGCTTGAGTTTTCTGTCACTGATGCTCGAGCGCCTGCCCGCGCAACTGGTGCACCAGCAGAGCCTGGCGGAAATCGTCCTGTTGGAGGACGACCCCGAGCCGCGTCGCGCTTTCACCTATTTCACCTATTGGATGATCGTCCACGGCGTCGCCTGCTGGCTGGCGGGGCGCAGGATTCCGATTCTGGCCATCGAACTGCGCTGTCCGGCGCCGGACTTCACTGACGACTATCGGGTGATGTTCTCGGAAAACCTGCGCTTCGACCGGCCGCGCACGCGGATGATCTTTTCGGCCGATTGCCTCGACCTGCCAATCAAGCGCACAGCCGACGAGCTGAAGCGCTTTCTGGCCCAGGCGCCGGCGAACATTCTGGTGAAGTACCGCGACCCGGAAAGCCTGGCCAGTCGGATCAAGCAGGATTTGCGGCAATTACCCGCCGAGCAATGGCCGGAAACCGACGCCCTGGCGCAGCAATTGTGCATGTCGGCCTCGACCTTGCGCCGGCGTCTTGCCGAGGAAGGGCAGACGTATCAAGGGCTCAAGGACAGCGTGCGCAAAGAGTTGGCGATTGTCTGGCTGGCGGAACCTTCGATCAGTTTTGTCGAGATCGCGGCGCGGTTGGGGTTCGCCGATGCGAGTTCGTTCTACAAGGCGTTTCGCAAGTGGTCGGGGTCGAATCCCGGGCACTACCGCACGTTGATCCTCAACGAAGCAGTCTGATCCGGATTAGTTGTCGCCGGGCCCGGCCCCATCGCTGGCAAGCCAGCTCCCACAGGATTTGTGCTGACCCTGTGGGAGCTGGCTTGCCAGCGATGGCGTCCTGATAGGCGCCAAATGATCTGAACCCTGGCCAAACCAGTCAGCCACTTTGATGGCTTTGACCATTGCCGCCACAGCCCCACAGCGCGACTATCCCCCTGTTGTTTACGCTTCCCAGCCTAATAAAAACACAGAGGGATTCTGGCAATGCGCGATTACTTGTCTGCCACTGAACAGTTCAACTATCAGCACACCGTGGATGCCGCGCTCAGCGGTACGCTGGCGGCGCTCAACGCCTGCGTCGAATGCTGCGACCGCCATGCATTGCCGGGACGCATTGCGCTGTTCTGGGAAGGCCGCGACGGCGCCAGTGCGACGTACACTTTCAGCGACTTGCAGGACAAAGCCGCGCGTTTCGCCAATTTTCTCCTCGCCCAGGGCGTACAGAAGGGCGACAAGGTCGCCGGCCTGCTGCCGCGCAACGTCGAATTGCTCATCACCGTGTTCGCCACCTGGCGAATCGGCGCGGTCTATCAGCCGCTGTTCACCGCTTTTGGCCCCAAAGCACTCGAACATCGCCTGAACAGTTCAGGCGCCAAAGTCGTGGTGACCGACGCGGTCAATCGGCCGAAACTCGCAGAAGTCGTCGACTGCCCGACCCTGGTCACCGTCGGTGGCGCCAAAGGCCAGGGCATCGTCCGTGGCGATTTCAGTTTCTGGGCCGAACTGGCCAATCACTCCAACGTCTGTGAGCCGGTTCTGCTCACCGGCGAAGATCCGTTCCTGCTGATGTTCACTTCGGGCACCACTGGCCCGTCGAAAGCGCTTTCCGTACCGCTCAAAGCCATCGTCGCATTCCAGAGCTACACCCGGGATGCCGTTGATCTGCGCCCGCAGGATGCCTTCTGGAATGTCGCTGATCCGGGCTGGGCCTATGGCATTTATTTCGGCGTCACCGGGCCGTTGTCGATGGGCCATCCGATCACGTTTTACGATGGTCCGTTCACCCTCGAAAGCACCTGCCGGGTGATCAACAAGTACGGCATCACCAACCTCACGGGTTCGCCGACGGCCTATCGCCTACTGATTGCCGGCGGCGACGAGTTCGCCAGGTCGATCAAGGGCAAGTTGCGCATCGTCAGCAGCGCCGGTGAGCCACTGAACCCCGAAGTGATTCGCTGGTTCGCCGACAATCTCGACGTGGTCATTCATGATCATTACGGCCAGACCGAATTGGGCATGGTGCTGTGCAATCACCACGGTTTCGACCATCCGGTACACGTCGGCGCCGCCGGTTTTGCCTCGCCGGGCCATCGCATCGTCGTGCTCGACGACCAATACAACGAACTGGGGGTCGGCCAGCCCGGGATCCTTGCCATCGATCGACCTCAATCGCCGATGTGCTGGTTTGGCGGCTATGAAGGCGCGCCGACCAAAGCCTTCGTCGGCGATTACTACCTCAGCGGCGACACCGTGGAATGGAACCCGGACGGCAGCATCAGCTTCGTTGGCCGCAGCGATGACGTGATCACTACCTCCGGCTATCGCGTCGGCCCGTTCGACGTCGAAAGCGCGCTGATCGAACACCCCGCGGTGGTCGAAGCGGCCGTGGTCGGCAAACCGGATCCGGAGCGTACCGAACTGGTGAAAGCCTTCGTCGTGCTCAGCGCGCAATACCGCGCGGCGCCAGAGTTGGCCGAAGAGTTGCGCCAGCACGTGCGCAAGCGTCTCGCCGCGCATTCATACCCGCGTGAAATCGAATTTGTCAGCGAATTGCCCAAGACCCCGAGTGGCAAATTGCAGCGCTTTATCTTGCGCAACCAGGAAATCGCCAAGGCTCAAGAGGCCGCGGCGCACAACGTTTCAGCTTGAATTGAAGGAAACTGTCATGCAGATCGAAAACAAGGTTTTTATCGTCACCGGCGGCGCGTCTGGCCTGGGTGCCGCCACCGCTGAATTGCTTGTCAGTGCCGGCGCCAAGGTGATGTTGGTGGACATGAACGCTGAAGCCGTCGCCGCACAAGCCGAGCGGCTGGGCGCACAAAGCGTGGTCGCCGACATCAGCAACGAAGCCGCCGCCGAAGCTGCCGTACAAGCGACGGTCGCCGCGTTTGGCAGCCTCAACGGCCTGATCAATTGCGCCGGTATCGTGCGTGGCGAGAAGATCCTCGGCAAGAACGGCCCGCATGCGTTGAGCAGCTTCGCCCAGGTGATCAACGTCAACCTGATCGGCAGTTTCAACATGCTGCGTCTGGCCGCTGCGGCGATGGCGGAATCTGCGGCAGATGCTGACGGTGAGCGTGGCGTGATCATCAATACCGCTTCAGTCGCGGCGTTTGACGGCCAGATCGGTCAAGCCGCGTACGCGGCGTCCAAAGGTGCGATCGCCAGCCTGACCCTGCCGGCCGCGCGCGAACTGGCGCGTTTTGGCATTCGCGTGATGACCATCGCCCCAGGCATTTTCGAAACGCCGATGATGGCCGGCATGACCCCGGAAGTGCGTGACTCGCTGGCCGCCGGCGTACCGTTCCCGCCGCGCCTGGGCAAGCCTGCCGAGTACGCTGCACTGGTTCGGCATATCATCGAAAACAGCATGCTCAATGGCGAGGTGATCCGTCTCGACGGCGCCTTGCGCATGGCCGCCAAGTAAGGAGGATTTGTCATGACTATTTCCAACGATCCAATTGTTATCGCCAGCGCCGTGCGCACCCCGATGGGCGGCTTTCAGGGCGAACTGAAAAGCCTCACCGCGCCACAACTTGGCGCCGCGGCGATCAAGGCTGCGGTTGAACGTGCCGGCGTTGCCAGCGACTCGGTTGATGAAGTGCTGTTCGGTTGCGTACTGCCTGCCGGCCTCGGCCAGGCACCTGCGCGTCAAGCTGCGCTGGGCGCCGGGCTGGACAAGTCGACCCGTTGCACCACCGTCAACAAGATGTGCGGCTCGGGCATGGAAACCACGATTCTCGCGCACGACATGCTGATTGCCGGCAGCGCTGACGTGGTGATCGCCGGGGGCATGGAAAGCATGTCCAACTCGCCGTATCTGCTCGACCGTGCCCGCGCCGGCTATCGCATGGGCCACGGCCGCGTGCTCGATTCGATGTTCCTCGATGGCCTCGAAGACGCCTACGACAAGGGCCGTTTGATGGGCACCTTCGCCGAGGATTGTGCTGAAACCAATGACTTCAGCCGCGAAGCGCAAGACGCTTTTGCCATCGCCTCGACGACCCGCGCGCAGCAGGCAATCAAGGACGGCAGCTTCAAGGACGAAATCGTCCCGCTGACCGTGACCGTTGGCAAAGAGCAGGTGCTGATCAGCCATGACGAGCAGCCGCCAAAAGCCAAACTGGACAAGATCGCCTCGCTGAAACCGGCGTTCCGCGAGGGCGGCACGGTGACGGCGGCCAACTCCAGTTCGATCTCCGACGGTGCGGCAGCATTGGTGCTGATGCGTCAATCGCAGGCACAGAAACTTGGTTTGAAAGCGCTGGCGGTGATTCATGGCCATGCGGCGTTTGCTGACACGCCGGGCCTGTTTCCGGTGGCGCCGATTGGGGCGATCAACAAGCTGATCAAGAAGACCGGTTGGTCGCTGGATCAGGTGGATCTGTTCGAGGTCAATGAAGCATTTGCCGTCGTGGCCATGGCGGCGATGACTCATCTTGAGATTTCGCACGACAAGCTCAACGTGCATGGCGGTGCCTGTGCGCTGGGCCATCCGATCGGCGCATCCGGTGCGCGGATTCTGGTGACGTTGCTCTCGGCGTTGCGCCAGCGCAATCTCAAGCGCGGGATCGCGGCCATCTGCATCGGCGGCGGCGAAGCAACGGCCATGGCCGTGGAATGCCTCTACTGATTCACAAATCGCCCCTGTAGGAGCAAGGCTTGCCCGCGAAGGCGTCGTAACATTCAGCATGTTCATCGGCTGAACCACCGATTTCGCGGGCAAGCCTTGCTCCTGCAAGGGCTTTGATAACCAAGGATTCACCATGATTCCCAACGAAGATCAAACCCAGATCCGCGACATGGCCCGGCAGTTCGCCGAGGAACGGCTGAAGCCGTTCGCCGCCGAGTGGGATCGCGAGCACCGTTTCCCCAAGGAAGCCATCGCTGAAATGGCCGAACTGGGCTTCTTCGGCATGCTCGTGCCGGAGCAGTGGGGCGGTTGCGACACCGGTTATCTGGCCTACGCCATGGCCCTGGAAGAAATCGCTGCCGGCGATGGCGCCTGCTCGACGATCATGAGCGTGCACAACTCGGTGGGCTGCGTACCAATCCTCAAATTCGGCAACGACGATCAGCGCGAACGCTTCCTCAAACCGCTGGCCAGCGGTGCGATGCTCGGTGCCTTCGCCCTCACCGAACCGCAGGCCGGTTCCGACGCCAGCAGTCTGAAAACCCGCGCGCGCCTCGAAGGTGATCACTACGTGCTGAACGGCTGCAAACAGTTCATCACTTCCGGGCAGAACGCCGGGATCGTCATCGTCTTTGCCGTCACCGATCCGAGTGCGGGCAAGCGCGGCATCTCCGCGTTTATCGTGCCGACCGATTCGCCGGGTTACAAAGTTGCACGTGTCGAAGACAAGCTCGGCCAGCACGCTTCCGACACCTGCCAGATTCTTTTCGAGGACGTCAAAGTCCCGGTGGCCAATCGATTGGGGGAGGAGGGCGAAGGCTACAAAATCGCTCTGGCCAACCTTGAGGGCGGGCGTGTTGGCATCGCCTCGCAATCGGTGGGCATGGCCCGCGCGGCGTTCGAAGCGGCGCGTGATTACGCGCGTGAGCGTGACACCTTCGGCAAGCCGATCATTGAGCATCAGGCTGTCGCGTTCCGCCTCGCCGACATGGCCACCCAGATCGCCGTTGCCCGGCAGATGGTGCATTACGCGGCGGCCCTGCGAGACAGTGGGCAACCGGCGCTGGTTGAAGCATCGATGGCAAAATTGTTTGCTTCCGAGATGGCCGAGAAGGTCTGTTCAATGGCGTTGCAAACCCTCGGTGGTTACGGTTACCTCAACGACTTCCCGCTGGAGCGCATCTACCGCGACGTGCGCGTCTGCCAGATCTACGAAGGCACCAGCGACATTCAGCGCATGGTCATCTCGCGCAACCTATAAACCCAACCCCCTGTAGGAGCTGCCGCAGGCTGCGATCTTTTGACTTTGATTTTTTAAAACAAGATCAACAGATCGCAGCCTGCGGCAGCGCCTACAGGGGGCGAATTGAGGAGTTATGCATGAACTACGAAACGATTCTGCTGGAAATCCACGACCGCGTTGGCTTGATCACCCTCAACCGCCCGCAGGCGCTGAACGCCCTGAACGCGCAATTGGTCAGCGAAGTGAACCAGGCGCTCGATGCACTGGAAGCTGACGCCAACATCGGCTGCATCGTCCTCACCGGTTCGAAAAAGGCTTTTGCCGCCGGTGCCGACATCAAGGAAATGGCCGAGCTGAGCTACCCGCAGATCTACATGGATGACCTGTTCAGCGACAGTGACCGCGTGGCCAACCGTCGTAAGCCGATCATCGCCGCCGTGAACGGTTTTGCCCTCGGCGGTGGCTGTGAACTGGCGCTGATGTGCGACTTCATTCTGGCGGGTGACAACGCCAAATTCGGCCAACCGGAAATCAACCTTGGCGTGCTGCCGGGCATGGGCGGCACGCAGCGCCTGACCCGTGCGGTGGGCAAGGCCAAAGCCATGGAAATGTGCCTGAGCGGACGCATGATCGATGCGGTGGAAGCCGAGCGTTGCGGCATCGTCGCGCGCATTGTGCCGAGTGACGAATTGCTCGATGAAGCGCTGAAAGTCGCGGCGGTGATCGCCAGCAAATCGCTGCCGATTGCGATGATGATCAAGGAGAGCGTCAACCGTGCCTTCGAAGTCAATCTGACTGAAGGCGTGCGCTTCGAGCGCCGGGTGTTCCATGCGGCGTTTGCCACCCAGGATCAGAAGGAAGGGATGGCGGCGTTTGTGGCCAAGCGTGCGCCGGCGTTCAAGGGTAAGTAATGCGTCGCCCCGGCTGACGCCTTCGCGAGCAGGCTCGCTCCCACATTGGTTCTGCGTTGTACGCAAATCCCCTGTGGGAGCGAGCCTGCTCGCGAAGCTTTTGAGGCCAGATCAAAAGATCGCAGCCTGCGGCAGCTCCTACAGAGACTCTGGTGTAGGAGCTGCCGCAGGCTGCGATCTTTTGCTTTTAGAGCTGATAGTTCTTCAAATCCCGTGCAATCACCATCCGCTGAATCTCGCTCGAGCCTTCATAAATCTGCGTGATCCGCGCATCGCGGTAGTACTTCTCGACGGGGTAATCTTCCAGATACCCATACCCGCCATGAATCTGAATCGCCGACGAGCAGACCTTCTCGGCCATTTCCGACGCAAACAACTTGGCCTGCGACGCCTCTGACAAACACGGTTTGCCCGCTGAGCGCAGCCGTGCCGCATGCAGGATCAACAGCCGCGCCGCGTTCAGTTGCATGTGCATGTCAGCAAGCAGATTAGCGATGCTCTGGTGCTCGATGATCGGCTTGTCGAACTGCACCCGATCCTTGGAATACGCCAACGCCGCTTCAAACGCTGCCCGAGCAATGCCCAGAGCCTGAGCGGCGATGCCGATGCGTCCGCCTTCAAGGTTGGACAGGGCAATCGCCAGGCCTTTACCGCGTTCACCAAGCAGGTTGGCCTCGGGAATGCTGCAGTTGTTCAGCGTCACCGCGCAGGTATCGGAGGCGCGGATGCCCATCTTGTGTTCGGTACGGTCGACGATGAACCCCGACGTGTCGGTCGGTACCAGAAACGCCGAAATGCCTTTCTTGCCCAGATCTGGATCGGTCACCGCAAACACGATGGCCAGTTTCGCTCGTTTGCCGTTGCTGACAAATTGCTTGGCGCCGTTGATGACCCACTGGCCGTCACGCAACTCGGCGCGGGTGCGCAGGTTGTGCGCTTCGGAACCGGCCTGCGGCTCGGTAAGGCAGAAGCAGCCGATGGTTTTACCGCTGGCCAGATCCGCCAGCCAGGTTTGTTTCTGCTCTTCGCTGCCATAGTTGAGCACCGGGCCGCAGCCGACCGAGTTGTGAATGCTCATGAACGCACCGGTCGCGCCGTCGCCGGCAGAAATCTCTTCGACCGCCAAGGCGTACGCCACGTAGTCGACGTAAGTGCCACCCCACTCTTCCGGCACGACCATGCCGAGCAGGCCCAACTCGCCCATTTTCGCCACCAGGGCGTCGTCGATCCAGCCAGCCTTTTCCCAGGCTTGCGCGTGGGGCGCGATTTCGCCGCGGGCAAAATCCCGGGCCATGTCGCGGATCATCACTTGTTCTTCAGTCAGTTCGAGATCGTGCATGGCTCAGCTCCCGCTCTCAGCAAAACCGTGGAAGAAACTCGCGACATGCGCAGCGTCCAGCGCAGCGAGGGTCGGCGGGTTCCAGCGTGGTGATTTGTCTTTGTCGATCAGCAGCGCGCGCACGCCTTCGATGAGGTCGCCGCGTGCAAACCACTGACGATCCAGATGCAGCTCGAGGGCGAAGCAGTTTTCCAGGCTCAGATGCCGACCGCGACGGAGCATTTCCAGCGTCACGGCCATGGCCAGCGGCGAGCGGGTTTGCAGCAGATCCGCCGTGCTGGTCGCCCACTCGTGGCTGTCGGCAACGTTCACTGCATGCAGTTGCTCGACCATGCTCGGCACGTCCGGCAGCGCGAAGAAATGATCAATGGCTGGGCGCAAGGCTTCGAGTGGCGCATCGGGCAGGGTTTGCACGGCGTGTTTGGCCAGCAGGTTTTGCAGAGTCTTGAGCGGCATGTCCTGCCATTCCAGTTGATCCAGTTTTTCGTCGAGGGTCGCCAGTTTGCTGCTGTCCAGATACCAGTCGGCGAGGCCGCAATAGAGCGCATCGGCCGCGCGAATCTGTACGCCGCTGACGCCCAGATAAATCCCCAGTTCACCGGGAATGCGCGAGAGGAAATAACTGCCGCCGACGTCCGGGAAATAACCGATGGCCACTTCCGGCATCGCCAGTCGGCTCTTCTCGGTGACCACGCGCAGATCGGCACCTTGCACCAGGCCCATGCCGCCGCCGAGGACAAAACCGTCCATCAGCGCCAGCACCGGTTTGCGGTAGTGATGGATCGTCAGGTCGAGGGCGTATTCCTCGACAAAGAAATCTTCGTGCAACGTGTCGCCGCTTTTGAAACTGTCGTACAGCGATCGAATATCGCCGCCGGCGCAGAAGGCTTTTTCGCCAGCACCGCGCAGCACTACTGCATGGACATTGGCGTCAGTCGCCCAGGCGTCGAGCTGTTGTTGCAGCAGGCGCACCATGTCGAGGGTAATGGCATTGAGGCCGGCGGGGCGGTTGAGAGTGAGGTGACCGATGTGGTTGCGAACCTCGGCCAGCACGTCGTCTTGCGTGGCATCCATGGACTGTGTCCGCGGGGATGAAGCCTGAGCTGTCATCAGTAACTCCCTGCTTTTATTGTCTTTATTCGAGAAGCTCGCGCGCGAGCGTTACCGGATCGTAACAGTGCAAATTTGTCGTGTACAACGGGGATATGTGCAGCGCCTGTCTGCATTTTTACCTTGGTCGAACATGTAGGCGGGCTCATGTAGGCGCTGTCGCAGCCTGCAATCTTTTGATCGTGTTTTTTGAAGATAAAAAAGTCGCAACTTCGCCGTATTTAACAGCTCTTGCGTCAAATCCGCTTCAGAATCTGTCGGCCGCGCACATCCATCACATCGATAGGCAGTGAGCAAAGGTCAGTCAACCGGCGGTGCGTGGGAGAAGGCTTCTTATGGTGTAAGCCAGTTCCCGTATAGTTTTGATTTGTTCAGGAACCATCGAAGATCAGCTAACATCACGACAGTTCGTGATGTTGGAAGGAGACTAAACGATGGCAGGAAAGCCAGTCGCACGACTAGGAGATCCGGGCAGTCACGATGAGAATATCACTACTGGATCAAGCCCGATTTTTGTTAACTCAATGCCCGTGGCTTTGGTAGGAGATATCTACTCCTGTCCGATTCACGGCAGCAATCCCATAACAACAGGCGCCCCGCATGTCTTTGGGTTAGGGAAAGATTCTAATCGGAGGCCCCTATACGTTAAAAGGAGAGGACCATACTTACGGTCACGCTGCTTTGCGCGTTGTTGTGGGTAATAAAGACATCACCTACGACTTCGGGCGGTATGGGCTGGTATGGGGCCTTTCAAAAGTGAAGGAGAGGGTATCTTCAATGTATGGACATCTTTCAATGCGTACATAGCGAACGAAAACCGCTACGGGAGGACTACAACGGGTTTTGTTTATCATCTGGGTAATAAAGAAGCCGAGGCGGTGAATGCGTACTTCGATGGCGTCATTGCGAGAAAAAAAGAATTGAGAAATAAGTTTCCCACTTCGACTCGATATCTTTTGCCCGAGAGTTATCAGCCAACGACGAACAACTGTACAACCATGACCATTAGCGGGGCTAAGGTTTCAGGAAAGGCAATCATACAAAACCCCGAGCAGTATGCAGAGCTGAGGGGGCTTTCTTGGGTGGAAAGACAAGCGACGCACACTCAAAGCTCTCCTCGGGATGGAATATTCATGCCGGCAGATTTTCAGGCCATGCTCGAAGGCAACACTGAGGCACGCAATGATAAGAAAAATATTTACAAAAGGTAGGTTGTCACTTTTTTTGATCTCAGTGACATTGATCAATATTGGTGCACTATTTTTTGTTATTTCTACTGGTTTGATAAGGAGTCGAAGCATGGATATGGTTAAGACAAGAGAACCTTTGATGATTGCCGGGCGCGGCGATGATGAAAATTATTACGTGCTGCCTCGAGGTACCACGCTTTATTATGATCAAAGCTATCCCGAGGGATTCAGTCGTTATATGGTTTATTTTAATCATCAGGGCGTTATTGCGGGTGATGAGGTGCCTATGAAGCCTGAGTATGGCGGCACTTTAATTGATCCTCTCTGGCTGACAAATGTTGATGCAGATACATTGAAGGAGATTTTTAAACGTTTCCCGCTCTCAAAGAAAGATGTCGCTGAAGCAATAAAGGCAAATGAAATCACTAAGGATGATTTGGCCGATATCATCCGGTCTATGCCGGACTAAGCGATTATATCGGCGCTGCCAAAGAATGCGATTGTGCATCTTTAAGAAGATCAAAAGATCGCAGCCTGCGGCAGCTCCTACATAAGGGGTTAGGTGAAGGCTGTGGTGATGCTGCGGCGTTTGGCGTGCAGTTCGCTGGCGTGAATCAGTTGCTCGAGGTCTTCGGGGGTGATGTCGATGAAGGCTTCCATGTCGGCCAGCGCGAGCTTGAGGTCTTCAGCGGTGATTGCCTGGATGTCCACTGGAGCAACCAATGGCGCCGGTTCGGCAGGGCGTTTCGGGTAACGAATGCGCGTCAGATTGTTGTAGGCCAAAGCACTGAGCAACAGGCACGCGGCACCGAGCATCACCGGTTCCATGGCTTTCCAGTCCATGGCGATGGTTGCCGGATCTGCCAGTACCAAGGTCAACGCCAACGCGCCAGCGGGAGGATGCAGGCAGCGCAACCAGCACATCAGAACCAGCGCCATGCCCGCCGCCAGACAGGCACTGCCAAGGGTTCGTCCCAGCACGTGTGCAACCAGCAGCGCGACGACGCCAGCACACAGATAACCGCCAATGATCGACCACGGTTGGGCAAGTGCGCCGGACGACACGGCGAACAGCAACACCGCCGAAGCACCCAACGGGCCGATCAGGTGGTAAGCCACTTCATGGCCAAACACCTGAGCGCATAACCACACGCTAAACAGCGTCCCCAAAGCCATGCCGATGGCGGCGCGGCTCCATTCGGAGGGGCGGGTATTGATGGCGGCGGGCAACCAGCGAGCGAGCATGTGAATCCGATCCTTGCAGCAAATTCAGGGCAAAAAAAAGGACTTGTCCGGCAATCCGGAAAGCCCTCGAAGTGTTCCAACATTGGGGGAGGAACGCGCACAGTTTGCCGATCTATTTCGATGCTGACAAATTCATATAAATGCAGTTTTAGTGCATTACTTTTGAATTAAAGCGCCCCGACGTCCGCTGACCACACACAAATAACCGCCTAATGCGGCCAAAACGCTCAGCGCATAAAACATGCTGGGGGCCGGCGTGTGCATCAACAGAAAACCGCACATCACCGGGCTCGCCGCGCCGCCGAGTGCCGCCAGGTTCTGCGCGCCGTAGTAGCTGCCGCGCAGTTCTTCCGGGGCGAGCGTGTCGACAAACAGAAAGTCTGCCGGGTAAATGATCATCTCGCCCAAGGTGAAGATGAACATCGCCACGCACCAGCCCACAAGGCTGTCGGCAAGGCTGAAACCGATCAGCCCGACAATGAACAGTGCCGTGCCACCGGCAATCCAGTGGCGCAAGTGTTCACGCTTGAGCAACCGGCCGACCTGGTATTGCAGCAAAATCACCGTGATCGCGTTGCAGGCGAGCAGCGCGGCCATGGTGTCCAGCGTTTGCTGCTGGCTGTGGGTGACCAACAGGTATTGCGACAAGTACAGGGTGAAACGCCCGTGAACCAGGGTGCTGAGCAGGCAGCCGAGGGTGAACAGGATCATCGTGCGGTCGTTCTTCAGGATGATCAGCGTTTTCAGAAAGCTTTGTGGCTGGCCAACCGGTGCGTTCGAATTGGCGTCTTTGCCGGCGCCGAGCAGCAGGAAAATACTGCCAATGGCGATGGCTCCAGCGACGATGAAGGGCGCGGAAGGCTCGATGCCGGCAATCACCACGCCGATCATCGGGCCAATCGCGTAACCGATGTTAGTGAGCGTGTAGTTCAGGGAAAACGCCTTGACCCGTTGGCCCACCGGGAGGTTTTCACTGAGCATTGCCTTGGAGCAGATCAGGAACAGCGCCGACGCGGTTTCGCTGATGATCAACACCAGCGTGACCAGATACAGGTTCTGCGCAAAGGTCAGCAGCGTCAGGCCAACACCGCTCGACAGCATGGTAACGATCAGCAACTGACGCTTGTCGAGCCGATCAATGATGTAGCCACCATATAGCGACAGCAGCGTGGCACTGAACACCGCGATGCCCAGCAGCAAGCCGACATCCTGTGGGTTGAGGCCGAGTTTGTTGCTGAGGAACAGGGTCAGCAGCGGACTGATCAGGGCACGGCTGACGACGACGGTCAGCGAGGTGACCATCAGTCGGCGGATCAGGCGGGAGTAAGTGGCCACGAAGAGGTCAATGTCCTTATTTCAAATGCTGTGCGGGCGTACGCCATCCTCGCCGCGCACACGCCGCCGGTCAAACCCAATAATTCCCCCCTATCCTGTAGGGGCTGCCGCAGGCTGCGATCTTTTGATCTTGTCTTTAAAAGCAAAATCAAAAGATCGCAGCCTTCGGCAACTCCTACCGGGGATGGCTCAGGGGCAGGCGCATCGCGCAGCGGCGTTCGGCGGGGAAGCCGTGCTCGACTTCCTTTTGCAAGGCATCGATCAAATACGCTTCGCTGGCATCCGGCTCGACCACCACGAAGCCCATCCGCTCATAGAAAGGTGCATTCCACGGCACATCGCGAAACGTGGTCAGCGTCACTGCTCGCAGGCGTTGCCGGCGTGCATAGGCAATCGTTGCCGAGATCAATTGACGGCCCGCCCCCTGGCCCTGAAAGGAACGGCTGACGGAGAGTTCTTCAATGTGCAATTGCTTGCCGATGGTCAGCGCGCGAACAAACCCGGCGAGTTGCACGGTGGCGCTTTCGGCAACCCATACGTGAGCATGCTCGATGGCGTGTCGATGTTGCGCGGCGTCCGCCACGTCGGTATCGGCAAGCCAGGCAAGGGTGGGATCGATACGAAACAACTCGGCGGCCGAGCGCTCGATAGCGGGAAGGGCGGCCGCGTCAGCGGAACGTGCAAGACGAATGAGCATTTTCATTTAGGAGTGCCGCAGGCTGCGATCTCTTGATTTCGGGACGTGGAGCGTCCCCGGCTGCATTCCCATGCAGAGCGTGGGAACGATCAAAAGCCAAAGGATCGCAGCCTGCGACAGCTGCTACAAGGGTTTCACGTACAGCAATACGTAGTCGTTTTTATCGAAACGGCCGCTCACCAGCGGTTGCAGGGTTTCCAGTGGCGTACCTTTCAAGGCCTGGAAGTCGTTGCGATCCATCATCAGCCACGTCGGGCCCTTGAGGGCTTCCAGTTGCTGCACCGAGTCGGTGAACTGCGGTTGCAGATCCTGCTCGATGTTGACCATGAACTTGATCGCCTTCGCGTCCTTGCCCATACCGTGCAGCACCAGCGGCGCAGGGTTTTGCCTAACCTGCGCGAAGGCGGCGCGGCTGAAAGTCTGCGTGTCATAGAGGCGCCGTTCCACAGGTTCGAACACCGCCGCATACACCGTCCATAACGTCAGCACCGAACACAGCGCCAGCACTTCGGCACGCCAACGCGGGATCAACAACCGCGAGAGCGCCGCCAGTTGCAGCACGCCGAGCACCAGCAAAATCAGCGTGATGTCGGTCAATTGCTCGGGGAACCGACGCCGCGCGACCAGCAGAGCCACCAGCAGTAACCCCGGTGTCAGCAGCCACACCGCCAACATCAAACCGCGCAGCCAACGGAACACCCAACCGTGGAGAACCTGAAAGGGATACGCCGCAATGATCGCCGCCATGGGCAACATCGGCAGCAAATACCGCGCTTTCTTCGCCTGCGGAATCGACAGGCCAACCATCACGATCAGTCCCGCCGCCGCGCAATACTGCACAAGCCGCAACGCCGGCTCCCGCTGATGCGGTTTGCTCAACCACGCGGCTGCCAATGCCAGCAAAGCCAATGGATACGCCAGCGCATAGTTGCCCAGCGAACTGGTGAAGTAATACAGCGAGCCGCTGACGCCTTCGCTGCCATCCATGCGCCCCATGAACTGCATGCGAATCACGTCCTGCATGAATGCCGGGCCACCGCTCAGTTGCGCCAGCCACAACAACAGCCCGACGCATGCCGCGAGTAACACCGACGCCAGCACGCCAAACACCAGCAATCGCGGCCACTGTCGATTGAGCAAGTAATAACTGCACAGCATGCCGGTCGGCACCACCAGACCAATGGGGCCGCGAATGCCGAAACCGAGTAACAGCAGCACGAAGATCAACCACCCACGGCGTCCGCCCGCAAAGTGATCGTGGGCATAGCCCAGATAGAACACCGCGAATGCGACCGCTGCGAGCATCAAGTCCTGCGACACCGCGCGAACTTCGGTGAGGAATGTGCTGGTGAGCAGCAACAGCGCGATGCTGATCAGCGCCCAGCGCCGCGAATACGGTGCCAACAGCCGATACATCAACGTCACGATCAGCGCGCCGGCGATGGCGCTCGGTGCCCATGCAGTGAACGCATTGACGGCCCCGAACGGCAATGACAGCAGCCAGATAAACAACGTCGACAACGCCGAGTAATCGGCATACGGCTGTCCATAAGTGCTCGGAAACACCGTTGGCCCGTGGCGCAGCATTTCCTGCGCGAACAGCACAAAGCGTGAATCGAAACCGATAGGGGCCTGCCCGTAGACCCCGGCCATGAACAATAAAAACGCCAGCAGCCCTGCGATCAGGGACTGCCGGCGAATGTCAGGCGATAACGTGATCAAGCGACGTCGGACGCGTGCGGCCATTGTTGCAGCGTAATCGGCAGTTTGCGCGATTCGCCACGGCCCATAGGGAAGTAATGGAAACCGTTGCGTTCCAGGCGCTCGGCGTCATAGAGGTTACGCCCGTCGAAGATCACCGGGGTGTTGAGGCGCTGTTTGATCAAGTCGAAATCAGGCGCTTTGAACTGTTGCCATTCAGTGCAAATGATCAAGGCGTCAGCACCGGGCAACACCGATTCGGGGGTGCCCATCAGCATCAGTTTCGATTCGTCCGGGTAGAGATTCTGGGTTTCCTGCATGGCTTCCGGGTCGAACGCACGCACGCTGGCGCCGGCCGCCCACAATTCCTCCAGCAGCACCCGGCTCGGCGCGTCGCGCATGTCATCGGTGTTGGGCTTGAACGCCAGGCCCCACAAGGCAAAGGTCTTGCCGCGCAAATCGCCTTTGTAGAACGCGTTGATACGCTCGAACAGCTTGTGTTTCTGCCGCTGGTTGATCGCCTCGACCGCTTGCAGCAAATCGCTGGAGCAATGCACCTCTTCAGCGCTGTGGATCAGCGCGCGCATGTCTTTGGGGAAGCACGAACCGCCATAACCGCAGCCTGGATAGATGAAGTGGTAACCGATGCGCGTGTCGGCGCCGATGCCCTGGCGCACCGATTCGATGTCGGCGCCGAGGTGCTCGGCGAGCTCGGCGATCTGGTTGATGAAGCTGATTTTGGTCGCCAGCATGCAGTTGGCGGCGTATTTGGTCAGCTCGGCGCTGCGCAGGTCCATGAACATGATGCGGTCGTGGTTGCGGTTGAACGGCGAGTACAGGTCGCGCATGACGTCGCGCACTTCATCGCCCTCGCAGCCAATGACGATGCGATCCGGACGGCGGCAATCGGCAACCGCCGAGCCTTCCTTGAGAAACTCCGGGTTGGAGACGATATCGAATTGCAGCAACCGGCCGACCTTGATCAGGGCTTTTTCGATGTGCGCACGCAGGGAGTCACCGGTGCCCACCGGTACCGTGGATTTTTCCACCAGAATCAGCGGCTGTTCGCGATGACGAGCGATGGCGTCGCCGACCGAGAGCACGTAACGCAGATCGGCCGAACCGTCTTCACGCGACGGTGTGCCGACTGCAATGAACGCCACCCGACCGTGCTGCACGGCGAGTTTCTCATCAGTGGTGAAGTGCAGGCGTTTCGAATCCAGCCCTTCGCGCACCAGGCTGGACAGCCCCGGTTCGAAGATGCTGACGTGACCCTGACGCAACAGATCGACCTTCTTCTGGTCGACGTCCATGCAGACGACATCATGGCCGACCTCGGCCAACACAGCCGCTTGCACCAGACCGACGTAACCGCTGCCAAATACTGTGATTTTCATGGAGCACTCCTGAATTCGGGCGCACGAGCCGGACGAGTGTTGATGGTGATGACCCCGAGCATGACCAGCGCCACGCCGAGTGATTTAGTGAAACTGAAGGATTCGTTGAACAGCGGCAGACTGGCCGCCAGCAGGTACACCAGCGCATAGCTGATGCTCAGCAGCGAATATGCGCGGCCCAGCGGCAGATCGCGCAGGGCCGCGAGCCAGCAGAGCATCGACAGGGCGTAGGCAATAATGGCCGCGACGACAACGGCCAGCGCACGCCAGTCGATGCTGTCGACGAGCAGCCATTGGTCCGGCACGGGCAGGCGCGTCATGCTCCAGCGCATGCCCAGTTGCGCCGCGCTGACGAGGAAAACGCTGCCCAGGGCGAACGTGATGCCGCGACGCGGGTTCATGACTGTTGCCCCAGCAGAACCACACCGCCGATCACCAACGCGACACCCAGCCAATGCTGGCGGTCGACGGGTTCACGGAAGACGAAACGCGCAATCAGGGTGATCAGCACAAAGTTGAGGCTGAGCATCGGGTAGGCGATGCCGACTTCCAGGCGCTGCAGGACCAGCAACCACACCAGCAAGCCGCAGCCGAGGGCGACCAGCGCCACCCACAACCATGGCGAACGCAGTTTGTCGGCCCATGAAGAGTCAACACCGCGCCAACTCTCCACGGCGTATTTTTGAGCGACCTGACCCAGGCACGTCAGCAGGCACGCGGCCAACAGCAGCAACAGGCTCATGACGCCACCTTGGGCAAAATCATGATCACCAGGTTGCCCTGTTCGTAACGGATGCCGTCCTTTGGCAGTCTGTCGATTTCGTCCAGTTCGTCTTGCCCCTTGACGCGCATCACCACGCCGACCGAACCGCTGCGGCGCGCCTCGCGCATCCACTGTTGCACTTGATCGGGATCGACCCGCTGTTGAATGCCGTCAGGATAGGCAAGGCCATATTTCAATTCGCCTATCGTGTTGTATAACGCGACTTGCGGGCGATGCAGGCGCCAGGACAACGCCGCCGCCGCGCCCAGATCGTTGCTCAGCAGGTGCGTGGTTTGCGCCAGTTCGCTGACGTGATGCTTGATGAACTGATCCGGCATCTTGTTGGCGACCACCGATTTGGGCAGTGCCGCCGGCAGCACGGCAATCAGCAACAGACTGCCGAAGGCCGGTGCCGCCCAGCATTGCAGCGGCAGGAAGGCTTGCAGCAGGTTGGCGATGATCCACCCGATCAGGGCAATGAACACCAGCACCATGCTGTGCAGTTCGTGGTCGTATACCGGTTTGGTCAATTGCAGGTACACCAGCGCAATCAGCGTGACCACGCCCAGCAACAGATTGAGCAGGCCATTGACGCTCAGCGCACGACCTTGCTCCAGACGCAAACGGTCGGCGAGGGCACTGCCCAGCAACAGCGACATCGGCAGCAGGCAGGGCAGGATGTAGGTCGGCAGCTTGCCGTTGCTCAGGCTGAAAAACAGCAGCGGCATCAGCAGCCACAGCAACACAAATACCACTTTGGGCTGGGCGCGGGTCTGCCACGCCTGTTTGAACGCGGTCGGCATCAAACCGACCCACGGCAGGCTGAAAGCCACCAGCAGCGGCAAGTAGAACCACCACGGCGCATCGTGCTGGGCATCATCACCGGCAAAGCGGCGAATGTGCTCATGCCAGAAGAAGAACCGCCAATAGTCAGGTTCCTGCGCGTGCACTGACAACACCCACGGCAGGCTGATGACGATCGCCACGGCAATAGCGACCGGGCCGTACATCAGCAGCTCACGCCAGCGTTTTTGCCAGAGCATCCACGGCAAGGCGATCAGCACCGGCAGCAGCCAGGCGAGAAACCCCTTGGTCATGAAACCCATGCCGCACGCCAGCCCGAGCACCGCCCAGCCAGCCATGCGTTTGCCGCTGGTCTGGCTGTCGACGGCAAACCACAGCGCCACCAGACTGAGATTGACCCAGAAGGTGAATTGCGGATCGAGGTTGGCGTAGCCGGCCTGACCGGCAACAATCGTGAAACTCATGTAGAGCAGGGCGCAGACGAAGCTTTTGCGTGGGTCTTGCCACAAGCGCCGGGCGATCAGGTAGCACAGCAACACGCTCAGCCCCGTGCTCAGTGCCGAAGCGAAACGCACGCCGAACAGGTTCTGCCCAAACAATTGCTGGCCCAGCGCGATCATCCAGTAGCCGGCAATCGGCTTCTCGAAATAACGCAGGCTCATGAAATGCGGCGACACCCAGTTGCCGCTCAGCAGCATGTCCTGGCTGATCTGTGCGTAACGGGTTTCGTCGGGAATCCACAGGCCATGGCTACCCAGCGGCAGCCAGTAAGCCAGCAGACAGATGCCCAACAACAGCAGCGGCAATGTCCAGCGCTTAGTCATGCGCCTTGCACTCCCAGCCAGCCTTCGCGGCCATCGAGAGCGCCGCGTTGTACGCGACCTACGGGCAAGGTGTTGAAGAACTCGGGCAGCAATTCACCCAGCGGGGTGAACTCAATGTTGCGCTGGCGTGCATCGGCCAGTAATTGGCGAAAATCCTGAGCCATCAGAATCCCTTCTACTTCGGCGTGGATGGTGTAGACGTTGAGTTTTTCCGGGCGAAACCGGTCGAGGATAAAGGCGTTGAAATCCGGCGCCGCGACGGTGGGGCCGACGACTTCGTCGAAGGTCGGCAGGTCGACGGGAATCTGCGGCGTGCCCGGCGTACCGTCAGCCAACAACGGGCGGAAGAGGCGCGAGCCTCGGCAATCGCTGTTGTAGCGAAAGCCGAACGCTTGTTTAGCCTCGATCACGCGCTCGTCGGCACGCCAGCCAGCAGCGGCCGAACAGGTGATTTTCTCGCCAAGAATGTCGCTCAAGGTGTCGACGCCCTGACGGATCTGCTCGACCAGTTGCGCTTCGCTCCAGCGCCCGGCATTGGCCTGCCAGCCGTGGTGATCCCAGGCGTGCAGGCCAACCTCATGACCGGCGTCGCGGGCCTGACGCATCAGGTGCCCGAGTTCGCGGCCAATCGGTTTGCCCGGCCACGCCGTGCCGGCCAGCAAAATATCCCAGCCATACAGGCCGGCAGCATTGGAGCGGAGCATTTTCCAGAGAAACTGCGGGCGGATCAGGCGCCACAGATGCCGGCCCATGTTGTCCGGGCCGACACTGAAGAAAAACGTTGCCTTGATCTGCGCCTCGTCGAGCATTTCCAGCAAACGCGGCACACCTTCACGGGTGCCGCGAAAGGTGTCGACGTCAATGCGTAGACCGGCCTGCATCAACGCTTGTCCGCGATTTCGAGCATGGCTTCACGCAGGAAGAAGTCGAGCGTGTTGCCGATGGTCTCGCGCATTTCCACGGTCGGCGTCCAGTCGAGCAGGCGCTTGGCGTTGGCAATGCTTGGTTTGCGATGCTCGACATCCTGATAGCCGGCACCGTAGAACGCCTTGCTCTCGACGTCGCGGAAACCGGCGAACGGCGGGAAGTTGCTGCGCAACGGGTGAGCTTCGAACTGACGCAGCAGCTCTTCGCCCAGCTGACGGATGCTGGCTTCGTTGTCCGGGTTGCCGATGTTGATGATCTGGCCGTTGCAGACGTCGTTGTCGTTGTCGATGATGCGCGCCAGTGCTTCAACGCCGTCAGCGATGTCAGTGAAGCAACGCTTCTGCTCGCCACCGTCGAACAGACGAATCGGCGTGCCTTCCACCAGGTTGAGGATCAACTGTGTGATCGCGCGGGAGCTGCCGATACGCGCCGAGTCCAGACGGTCCAGACGCGGGCCCATCCAGTTGAAGGGACGGAACAGGGTGAAGTTCAGGCCCTTGGCGCCGTACGCCCAGATCACGCGGTCGAGCAGTTGCTTGGACACCGAGTAGATCCAGCGCTGTTTGTTGATCGGGCCAACGATCAGGTTCGAGCTGTCTTCGTCGAAGTTTTTGTCCTGGCACATGCCATAGACTTCCGAGGTCGACGGGAAGATCACGCGCTTGTTGTATTTGACGCAGTAGCGCACCAGCTTGAGGTTTTCCTCGAAGTCGAGTTCGAATACGCGCAGCGGGTTGCGGGTGTATTCGATTGGCGTGGCGATGGCCACCAGCGGCAGCACCACGTCGCACTTCTTGATGTGGTACTCGATCCACTCCGAGTGAATGCTGATGTCGCCTTCGACGAAGTGGAAGTTCGGGTGGCTGCGCAGACGCTCGATCGCATCGCAACCAATGTCCAGACCGTAGACTTCGTAGCGGTCGTCACGCAGCAGGCGCTCGGACAGGTGGTTGCCGATGAAGCCGTTGACGCCGAGGATCAGCACGCGAGTGCGACGTGGCGCACGACCGGACTCGGCGCCGCGCAGCAGCGAGCCGTCAACCAGGCCCAGTTCGCTGGCCAGTTGCGGGCCACTGAGGTACAGACCGTTATCGTTGCGCTGACCGGCGTTGATCACCAGCGAGTCTTGCCCGCAGGCGATGCGCAGCGGATCGACACTGATCACGCGGCCCGGCGCCTGACCGTCGTTGCCTTTAACGACTTCGGCGCTCCAGACGATCAACTTGTGCTCGCCCACGGCGCAGAAGGCGCCAGGGTAAGGACGCGTCACGGCGCGCACCAGGTTGAACAGTTCTTCGGCCGGTTTGGCCCAGACCAACTTGCCGTCTGCCGCTGAGCGACGGCCAAAGACCGTGGCTTTCGATTCGTCCTGTGCGGTTTCGCTGATCTTGCCCTGGAGCATGGCGGGCAACGTGTCGCGCAGCAGGTCGGCGGCGGCGGTGCGCAGCTTGGCGTGCAGGGTCAAACCGGTGTCGCTGCGCTCGATGGCAACACGTTGCTGGGCAACGATGCCGCCAGCGTCGGCGCGCTTGACCATGCGGTGCAGGGTGACACCCGTTTCGGTTTCACCGTTGACCAGCACCCAATTGGCCGGGGCGCGGCCACGGTAGCGTGGCAGCAGCGAGCCGTGCAGGTTGAACGCGCCTTTTTTGGCCAGTGCCAGCAGTGGCTCGCTCAGCAGGTTGCGGTAGTAGAACGAGAAAATGTAATCAGGGTCGAGTTTGGCGATGCGCTCGATCCACAGTGGGTGGTTGGCGTCTTCCGGCGCGTGCACGGGGATGCCCTTGTTGGCACACAGTTGTGCCACAGAGGCGTAGAAAGCGTTTTCTTTCGGGTCATCCGCGTGAGTGAACACGGCTGCAATGTCATAGCCGCTGTCGAGCAGGGCTTCAATGCCGGCGCAGCCAATATCGTGGTAAGCGAAGACAACAGTTTTTGCACTCATGAGTGAACCTGACCGGAAGTAGAGGAAGAGGAGAGACCATCAACAGTGACGGCAGGCGCCGGGGTAACGGCGTGGCTGCGCAGCACTTTTTCAATGAAGAAACGCGGGCGGGCGCGCACATCGCTGTACATGCGTCCCAGGTATTCGCCGAGCAGGCCCATGCCGATGAACTGGCCGCCGGTGAACACGAACAGCACGGCGAACAGCACGAACATGCCATCACCGGCCCAGCCGGAACCAAAGGCCAGGCGCATGACGATCAGCGCAAAGGCAAACAACAGACCGAGCCCGGCCATGGTGAAACCGACGATGCTCAACAGACGCAGCGGCGTGGTGGTCATGCAGGTGATCAAGTCGAACATCAGGTTGATCAAACGCATCGGGCTGTATTTCGAATCACCGTGTTCACGCTCGGCGTGGGTCACGACGATTTCGGTGGTATGGCGGGCGAAGCTGTTGGCCAGAATCGGGATGAATGTGCTGCGTTCGCGGCAAGCAAGCATCGCGTCGATGATGGTGCGGCGATAGGCGCGGAGCATGCAGCCGTAGTCGCTCATGGCGACGCCGGTAGAGCGCTGCACCGCGAGGTTGATCAGTTTCGACGGATAGCGACGCAGCGCTGAATCCTGACGGTTGCCGCGCACGGTGCCGACGACGTCGTAGCCCTTTTCGGCTTCAGCGACCAGCCGCGGGATTTCTTCCGGCGGGTTTTGCAGGTCGGCGTCGAGGGTGATCACCACGTCGCCCTTGCACTGCTCGAAACCGGCCATGATTGCCGCGTGCTGACCGTAGTTGCGGTTGAGGATGACCGCCACGAACGGGCTGTCTTCACGGCTGGCGGCTTCCTCCAGCAGGTTGGCGGACTCATCACGGCTGCCGTCATCGACCAGGACGATCTCGAAGTCGTGACGCAGCATCCGGCACGCCGCTTCGGTGCGGCGCAGCAGTTCCGGCAGACTGTCCTGTTCGTTGTAGACCGGGATGACGATCGACACGCAGCGGATTGGGTAAGGTTTCACGGGCGTTTGTCCATAAGGTTGGCGATGGCCCCGACCACGCGATCAAGGTCTTGATCGGTCATGTCGGGGAACAACGGAATCGAGCACAGCCGCGCCGAGTTCCATTCGGTGTTGGGCAGATACAGGTCGGGATCACGCTGGCGGTACCAGGTGTGCAGGTGGGTGGCGATGAAATGGATACCGGTGCCGATGCCTTGGTCCTGCAAGCCTTTCATGAAGGCTTCGCGGTCCATGCCGCAGCGCTCGCTGTCGATGCGCAGGATGAACAGGTGCCAGGCGTGCTGTTGCGCGTAGTCCGGCACAGCCAGCGGTTGTACCGGCAGGCCTTCGAGTTTTTGCCGGTAGGCGCTGGCCAGTTCAGTGCGGCGGGCGTTGATCGCCTCCAGACGTTCCAGTTGCACCAGTGCGATCGCGGCGTTGATGTCGGCGAGGTTGTATTTGAAACCGGGCTCCATTACCTGTGCCTGCGGCTTGCGGCCACCGGTCAGGCGATCGTAGGCGTCAACGCCCAGGCCATGGAACTTGAGCATGCGCACGCGACTGGCCAGGGCTTCGTCGTCGGTGACGAACATCGCGCCTTCGGCACAGGTCATGTTCTTGATCGCGTGAAAGGAAAAGATTGCCGTGCCCTGCGATCCGACGTGGCGACCCTTGTAACGGGTGCCGGCGGCGTGGGCGGCGTCTTCGATCACCGCGATGCCGTGCTTGTCGGCCAGCGCATACAGCGGGTCGAGATCAAACGCGGCACCGGCGTAATGCACCGGGATGATCGCTTTTGTGCGCGGGGTGATCGCGGCTTCGATGCGCCCGGCGTCGGTCATCAGGGTGTCGCGGTCGACGTCGACAAACACCGGTTTGGCGCCGAGCAGCGAGATCATGTTGGCGGTCGAAACCCAGGTTTGCGAAGGAGTAATGACTTCATCGCCCGGACCAATGCCCAATGCCAACAGGGCGATGTGCATGCCACCGGTGGCCGAAGAAAGTGCCACGGCATGCCGGCAGCCAACGTACTGCGCGAATTGTTCTTCGAGTGCCTGGTTTTTTGGCCCGGTGGTGATCCAGCCGGAACGCAGTACTTGTTCTACGGCTGCAATTTCTTCATCGCCGATACTGGGGCGAGAGAAGGGGAGAAACGCCTGACTCATGGACACCTCATCACAAACAATCAGAAGAAAACCAACTCTTTAAACAGGATCCAGTTTCAGCGTAGACGCAAAAAACAGCCGTGCATCAATAAGTTGCTGAGAAGACTTACCGTCGGAGGTTGGTTGACTTTTGTGGCTTCGCGCGGCAGTTTGGGCAGGGCCGACACGGAATCTGTTGGAATTAAGGTTATGCCCGTTTTTGTGAAAGGAACATGAAAAACCGGTCGGCGAATCGTTTATCTGAAACTCATACAGCCGCTGTTCAGACTTCTACCGCTTATCGTCATTCTTAGTAGAAAAGTCCTACAGAAGTATTCCCTGTAGACGGGGAATGTTGCAGTTGTTAGTTAGTGTATTGAATTGTTTTTACTCAAGGCCTTTACGTTTGATTGACTTGTCCGCTGTCCCGCAGGAAACCCGCAAAACCAATCCGATGACGCTGTATCTGGCGCGCCTGGCGCCTTCCAGTCAGTTGACCATGCGTTATGTCTTGCAAGACGCTGCCGACCGCCTCGGTTTTGAAGACATGAATGTCGAGGACATTCCCTGGCATGCATTACAACCTGAAGATGTTGTCGCCTTGGTCGCCGCTTTACGCGAAGACAATTACGCGCCGAATACGTCTTCGCTGTATGTCAATGCGGTACGCGGGGTCATGAACGAAGCCTGGCGCATGAGCCTGATCAGTCAGGATCACCTGTTGAAGATGCGCTCGGTGAAAGGCATTGCCGGGACACGCCTGTCGCAAGGACGCAATCTGAAGCGCACGCTGATTCACGAGCTGATGGAAGTCTGCGCCGCTGACCCGCGACCGCAAGGGCTGCGCGACGCTGCGGTGATTGCGCTGCTGTATGGCACCGGGATGCGCAAGTCGGAGTCAGTGGACCTGGATCTGGATCAGGTCGACTTCCGCGAACGCAGCCTGACCGTCACTGGCAAGGGCAACAAGCAACTGATCAAGTACGCGCCCGCCTGGGCCTTCGCCAAACTCGATGCCTGGCTGGAACTGCGTCGTTCGCAGCTCAAGGAAGGCGAGAGTGACGATGGGTTTCTGTTCAACCGCATTCGTCGCGGCAGCCATATCACCCGTGAGCGCATCACCAAGCACGCGATCTACTACATCGCTCGCCAGCGCGGTACACAGGTCGGGGTGAAGATCATGCCCCACGACTTCCGTCGTTCGTTCATCACGCGGGTCATCGAAGAGCACGATCTGTCGATCGCGCAGAAGCTGGCACACCACAGCAATATCCAGACCACTGCCAACTACGATGTGCGTGACGACAACGAGCGGCGGCGTGCGGTGGATCGTTTCGATCTCTGATCAGGGCATATCCAATACATGGGCGGCGCCGAGCACCGATAGCTGCACCGCGCTGCCGGCCGATGGCGCGTGCATGCCGGAGCTGCGCACCAGCAGCGAACGGCCTGAGCGCTGCTGGGTGGCTGAGCACAGTTCGACCGTCAGTGTGCAGGTGTTGCCGGCGAAGTCGCGCTCAGTGACCACGGCGTGACAGCCTTGGGTGCCGATCACTGCGTCGGACACTTGCAGTTGCTCGGGGCGCAGCATGATCTGCGCATCGCCGATAAAACCGTTGCTGTTCACCGGCACCGGGCCGAGGTCACAGTGAGCCACGCCGGATTCGATGCGGGCAGGCATCACCACGGCTTCACCGAGGAAGTGCGCGGTCTGTTCGTCGTCCGGGTAGCGATAGAGGTCCATCGGATGCCCCGATTGCACCAGCCGCCCGGCACGCATGACCGCCAGTTGGTCGGCAAACGACAACGCCTCGCCCTGATCGTGGGTCACCAGAATGGTGGTCACGCCAGCGCCTTCGAGCAGCCGTGCGACCATTTTGCGCATGGCGCTGCGCAGGCCGGTGTCGAGCGCGGAAAACGGTTCATCGAGCAGCATCAATCGTGGCTGCTGAGCCAATGCCCGGGCGAGCGCAACCCGCTGCTGCTGGCCGCCGGAAAGTTCATGCGGCCAGCGACCCGCCATGTTGGCGTCCAGCGCAACGCTGTCCATCAACTGCGCAATGCGCTCGTTCCGCGCTGCGCCCGTCAGTGCCAGCCCGAAGCCGATATTGGCGGCAACGGTCATGTGCGGAAACAGTGCGCCGTCCTGCGGCACGTAGCCGATTTGCCGCTGATAGGCGGGCACCGCGTGACTGTTGTCGACTAGCACCTGACCGTTGAGGGTCAGGCTGCCGGCATCGGGGAATTCGAAACCGGCGATCATCCGCAACAGCGTGGTTTTGCCGGAGCCAGAGGGGCCGACGATGACCGTGCGGCTGCCGGTCGGGACGGTCAGGCAGATGTTATCCAGCGCTTTCTGTGCGCCAAAGGATTTGCTCAGAGAAATCAGTTCGAGTGCGTTCATCGGCCAGCGGTGCGCCTGGATTGGTGATAGAGGATGGCCGTCAGCGGCAGCGACAGCAGAACCATCAGCAGCGCATAAGGCGCGGCGGCGGCGTAGTCGATTTCGCTGGTCATGGCCCAGAAGCCGGTAGCGAGGGTGCGCGTACCGTTGGGGGCGAGCAGCAAGGTCGCGGTCAATTCATTGGTGATCGCCAGAAACACCAGCGCTGCACCCGCAGCAGCCCCCGGTGCGGCCAAACGCAAAGTGATCAGCCACAACGCGCGCAGCGGCGAGCGGCCGAGGCTTTGCGCGATGTTCTCCAGTTCGACCGGTGCCTGGGCGAAACCGGCGCGCAGGCTGACCAGCGCGCGCGGCAGGAACATCAGCAAATAAGCCAACAGCACGGTGATGGTCGTCTGGTAGATCGGCCGGGCGTAGTGGATGGTCACGGTCACCAATGCCAGCGCCACGACAATCCCCGGCAATGAACTGGTGATGTAGTTGCAGCCTTCCAGCAGGCGCTGCAATTTACCCGGCGCACGAATCGACAGCCACGCAATCGGAATTGCCGCCAGGCTGGTCAACACCGCGCCAGCCACGCCGAACGACAGGGTTTGCAGCAACGCAGGCAGGAGCTCGCCACCTTCCCAGACGTCGAGGCCACCAGCGATCAGCCAGCGGCCGAGCGTCAGCAACGGCACGCCGAGGGCCAGTAGACAGGTCAGGGTTTGCAGGCTCAGGCCGAGGGCGACGGTGCCTTTGCCTAACAGCACGGTGCGTTGTTCGCGAGCGCTGCCAGAGCCGACGCGGGCATACCGTGCCTTGCCACGGGCGGCGGACTCGACGGTGAGCATCGCCAGACAACATAACGCTAATACGCCGGCGAGCATGTTCGCGGCCGGGCCGTTGAAGGTCGATTTGAACTGATCGAAAATCGCCGTGGTGAAGGTGTCGAAGCGAATCATCGCGTAGAGGCCGTATTCGGCCAACAGATGTAACCCCACCAGCAGCGCACCGCCACAGATGGCCAGGCGCAACTGTGGCAACACCACCCGGAAAAACACCGCCCAGGGCTTCAGGCCAAGGGATTCGGCGACATCCTCGATGGCCGGATCGAGACGCCGCAAGGTCGCCGCAATCGGCAGATAGAGAAACGGAAAATAGGCGATCACCGACACCAGCACACCGGCCGGCAAACCGTGAATCGAGGGAATCAGACTGACCCATGCATAACTGTGGACGAACGCCGGCACCGCCAGCGGCGCCACGGCCAGTAATGACCACCAGCGCCGGCCGGGCAGGTTGGTGCGTTCGGTCAACCAGGCCAGTGTAGTGCCGAGTACGATGCACAGGGGCAGGGTGAACAGCACCAACAGCACGGTGTTGATCAGTAACTCCGCGACCCGCGGGCGAAATACCAAGGCTTCGATGGTTGCCCAGCCGGTGGCCCACGACACACCGATCACAAACGCGATCGGCAGCAGCGACAACAGTGAAACGCTGATCGCCAACGCCACCACCCACGAGCGCCCGCGCCCTGTGAGGGTGCGGGCGCTGCGGGGCAGGTGGGCGGATGAGGCCGCAGCAACTTGCGCCGGCAAGTTTTCCGGGAGCACTTACAGGATTCCGGCCTGGGTCATCAGCTCGACGGCTTTTTTGCTGTCGAGTTTTGACGCATCGACTTTCGGCGCATCGAGGTCTTTGAGGGGCACCAGTTGCGGATTGGACTGCGCGTCCTTGCCGACGGCGTACTCAAAGGACGTGCCGCTGTGGAGTATCTCCTGGCCTTCTTTACCGGTGATGTATTTGACGAGTGCCTGCGCTTCCTGCGGGTGTTTGCTGGAGGCCAGCACGCCGGCGCCCGAGGTGCTGACAAACGCGCCCGGGTCCTGATGCTTGAAGTAGTGCAGTTTGGTGTTGTTACTGTTTTCGCCGGTCTTGGACTGATCGACGAAGCTGTAATAGTGGTAGATCACGCCGCTGTCGATCTGCCCGGCGCTCACCGCTTTGAGCACCGCGCTGTTGCCGCGATACACGGTGGCGTTGGTCTTCATTGCTTTGAGCCAGTCGAGGGTGGCGGCTTCGCCTTTCTGCTCCAGCACGGCAGCGACGATGGCCTGGAAATCAGCACCTGCCGGGGAGGCGGCCCAGCGACCTTTCCATTCGGGTCTGGCAAGGTCGAGCAAGGATTTTGGCAGGTCTTTTTCAGCCAGTTTGGCCGGGTTGTAGACGAACACGGTGGAGCGGGCGGCGATGCCGACCCATTGGCCGTGGGCCGGGCGGTAGGCCGAATCGACTTGTTCCAGGGTCGCCGGGGCGATCGGGGCAAACAGCTTGGCGTTGTCGACCAAGACCATGGCCGGTGAGTTTTCGGTGAGAAACACGTCCGCCGGTGATGCCGCGCCTTCCTGCACCAGTTGGTTGCCCATCTCGGTGTCATCGCCATTGCGGATCGTCACCGGGATGCCGGTTTCTTCGGTAAACCCGGCCACCCAGGCCTTGGTCAGGCTTTCGTGCTGGGCGTTGTAGACCACCAGGCCAACGCTGTCGGCCGCAAAGGCCTGACCGGCAGCGAGCAGGGCAGTGGCCAGCAACGCGCGCTTCAGAAAGGACGGAAACAGTGGATTCATGTCGAGAACGCTCCTGATTTTTCAGACGTTATGTGCAGGCATTCGCGCGCGGACCTCAATGCGAATGATTTGCATATGTTGGGCCGCCGGCAATGTAGAGAAGCAAATGAGAAAAAAACGTCAAACAAACCGTTAATACATGTCATTGCCATTCAGATTAGCAGCGACTCGGTGACGCACGATTGCCGTGCGTCATCCAGCGTCATGCTTTCAGGAGGGATTGGGGAGGTAGGCGACGCTCTGGTCTTCGCGGCCATGGAAGACTTGTTCGCCGCGAGTGGCGGTGGTGGTGATGACCTGGTGGTCGGCGCTGAGGTAGTCGAGCGGCAGCGGGTCACCCTTGCGGTATTGAGCGACGATGATGGTGCGCTGCGGATTCCACGGCTGGCCGCTGGTGCGTTCGAGCCAGGCGATCATCGCCGCGCTGTTGCCGGTGCGCGGGAAGTCCTCGGTTTCTGCCACGTAATAGAAAGGCGCACCGCCGGTTTGCAGGTACATCGGCACTTTGTTGTCGACCTCGACCATGACCATGCGCCACTGATCCAGCGGTGCCTGTCGGCCGGCTTGTTCGCGCACGGTTTCGCCAAAGCGGATCACGCCGCCACCGCTGTTGGTCCAGGGATACAGCACGCCGAGTACGCCAACCAATACAGCGGTGGCGATAGCGAAGCCGATTGTCAGTCCGCGCCCTTCGACGTTGCGCAGGGCCATGCGTCGCGTGATCCACCAGGCGCCGAGCAATTGCGCGAACGGCACCAATGGCAGCACGTAATAGCTGCGACGGCTGCCGCTGGCGGTGAAGAAGATCAACAGCAGGGCAAGTCCCTGAATCAGCCAGCGGGTATTCGGTTCGATCTGCCGCCAGTTTTTTATCGCGACCCACAATGCAATCAACCAGCACGGGGCCCAAGGCAAGGTGTAAATCGGCAAGTACAGCAAGTAGGTGTAAATCGGCCCGATGTTGTCGAATGGCTGGAAAAACCGCACGACGTTTTCCCGTAGCACCAGTCCCAGGCCGCTCTCCCCGTAGTTCGGCGCGCCATACAGGTGGGACAGCAGGAACGGCAGCATGTAAAACGCCCCGGCAATCAGCAGCGCCATGCACAGGCGCAGATTGAGGTGGCGTTTCCAGCGGCCGTCATGGAGCAGGTGGGGCAGCAACACCAGCCCCGGCAAGATAAAACCGATGAGGCCTTTGAACAGTGAGGTCAGCGACAACAATCCGAAGAACACCACATAGCGTCCTAGCCGGGTGTCGTCCGGCCCGCGCCAATACCACCAGACGGCCGCGAGCACGCCGCACACGGTCAGGACGTCCGCCGTCGCAACCCGTGCCCAGAAGACGAAATAGAAGGTCGTCGCCAGCATCCAGCCGGCAATCAGTCCGGTGCCTTTGCGAAACAGCTGCTCGCCGAGCAAATACACCAGCCACACGCTCAACCACGCGGCGATGACCGAAGACAAACGCAGCGACCACGGCCCCAGACCGCCCGTCAGCCAAGCGCTGGCGGTAATCAGCCAATACGACAGCAAGGGTTTGTCGTAATAAGGCCCGCCCTTGAGATAAGGATCGAAATAGTCGCCGCTTTGCAGCATCTGCAATGCGATGTTGGCCCAGCGGGTTTCTGCGCCCCAGAGTTCGCGACTGCCCAGTCCGAACAACAGCATGAGGGCAGTGGAGGCCAGCAGAAGCAATAACGCCTTGCGCTCATTTGCCTTCGCGGTCATGGCTGGCTCTTGGCAAAAATGTAGATTTGCAGGTTGCCACGCTGGTAGTGCTTGCCGTCCACCGGCAGCAACTCAAGCTCTTGCGCCTCCTGGGTACTGTTGACGCGCATCAGCACACCGACCGAGCCTTTTTTGCGGGCTTCGGTCATCCATTGCCCGACATCCTCCATGCCGACTTTGCGTGCAGCCATCGCCGGATCGTCGAGGCCGTACTTCAGTTCGCCCACGGTGTTGTACAAGTCCACTTGTGGCCGCTTCAAGCGCCACGCCAGTGCCGAGGCAGCGCCCAGGTCATTGCTCAGCAGCGAGGAGGTTTCGCTCAACGCCTGCTGATGTTCGGCAATAAACTGGTCAGGCATTTTGCTGTTGACGATCTGCGCTGGCATCGCTGCCGGCAGCAACGCGATCAACAAACCGATGCCGAGCGCCGGCATCGCCCACAACGTCAGTGGCCGCATGACTTGCAGAGCGTTGGCGATGATCCAGCCGATCAGCACGATAAACACCAGCGACAGGCTGAACATCTCGGTGTTTTCGTAGATCTCTTTGCTGGCTTGCAGATAGATAAGGGCAACCAGCGCGACACTCGCCAGCACCGTGTTGATGATGCCGTTGAGGCGTAAAACCCGGGTGTTGCGTTGCTCCAGCCAACTGACCACGGTGTGCCCCATCAATAGGGCCAGCGGCAGCAGGCACGGCATGATGTAGGTCGGCAACTTGCCGCTGCTCAGGCTGAAAAACGCCAGCGGCAGCAGAAACCACAGCGCCAGAAAGGCGATTTTCGGCTGACGTTTTTCGCGCCAGGTGCGGACCAGCGTCGCGGGCAGCAACACCGCCCACGGCAACGTCGAGGCGAACAACAACGGCAGATAGAACCACCATGGTCGTGCATGCTGGGCATCGTCGCCCGCGGCAAACCGGCGAATGTGTTCATGCCAGAAGAAAAACCGCCAGAAGTCCGGCTCGCGATAATGCACGGCCAGCGCCCACGGTACGCTCACCAGCGCCGCGACCAGTACGGCGACGGGGCCGTAACGCAGCAATTCGCCGAAGCGCCGCTGCCAGATCATGTAGGGCACGGCGATCAGTACCGGCAGCAACAGCGCGAGAAACCCTTTGGTCATCAGGCCCATGCCACACGCCGCGCCCAACATGGCCCAACTGCCCAGCCGTGCGCGCGGTGTACGACTGTCGATGGCAAACCACACCGCGACCAGACTGAGGTTGACCCACAAGGTGAACTGCGGATCGAGGTTGGCATAACCCGCCTGGCCGGCGATCAGGCCGAAACTCATGTACAGCAAGGCGCAGGCGGCACTGATGCGCGGGCTGTTCCACAAACGCCGCGCCATCAGGTAAGTCAGCCAGACGCTGGCGCCGGTACTCAGGGCCGAAGCGATGCGCACGCCAAACAGGTTGTCGCCGAAAATCGCCTGACCGATGGCGATCATCCAGTAACCGGCAATCGGTTTTTCGAAGTAGCGAATGCCCATGAAGTGCGGCGCAACCCAGTTGCCGCTCAGAAGCATTTCCTGGCTGATCTGGCCATAGCGGGTTTCATCGGGGATCCACAAACCGTGGCTCATCAGTGGCAACAGATAAAACAGCACGAAGGCGAAAATCAGCCCCGGGATGGCCCAGCGCTCGATTATCGACGGGGCTGGCGATAAAAGCCGGGCAGCGTGGCGCAGCGGTTTGTTATCAGACGTCATGACTGGACCTTGGCGCGAAAGAAGTGTCTGGTGCGAACTTCGGGTTTGTTTAGCGTTATTTATTCAGTGTAGTTTGCCAAAACGCGGGGTTGATGATTCCCAGGACTGTAAGTTGCTGCTGACTGTTAATACGCACCAGCAATACGCTGCCGTATTGGGCGGCAATTGCATGGGGAAAACCGCTCTGTTTTTCCAGGTCGCTGATACAACCACTGTGAGTGACCAGCACGAGATTCTGCTGCGCTGTTTTGTGCGCGATGATTTCGTCGCGCAGGGTCGGGCCACAGGTGGCAAGCCAGTCTTGAGTGCTGGCCTCAAAGCCGAACATGTAATGCGCGGTTTGCGCCGTACGCGTCAGTGGGCTGCTGACGATTTGCGCCTGTTGCATGCCGAGCCGAACAAAACCCTGACCGACGTCGGCGGCAGCCAGGCTGCCGGCCCGAGTGATGCCGTCAGCCGGCCCCAGGCACGTGTTGCTTGAGCGATCACAACGTTCGGTATGACGTACCAGCGCGACCACTTCGCCTGCCTGCCACGCGCCCATCCACTCGGCAGTGATGCGCCGGTCAGCGTGATCAAGGTCCGTCGGCGAGCGTGGCCACCAGACAAAACCACTGACCAGTATGGCCACCAAGGCGACGCAAGCCAGCGCAATGAGCAGGCGCAAACGAGGCGATCGTTGTGACTTGGATAAACTTTTTAATTGAAATAATTGCGCCACAAATGTTGCCCCTTTCAACTTTCGACTTGTCATTCAAAGCAACGTAACGCTCAGGCAGCGAGCAACTTTACGACGGTCTACTTGAATGCAGGCTGAACACTACGTGTCGCTTCGTCGGGGCGCAGTGAAGAACATGTGAAAAAAATGCGAGCGTTTGAATGCTCGAACTAAAACGGCTATTTGATAATTAAACGCAAATGGCGTTTTTGTTTGCCAGCGGGACTTAACATCGCGCAGTGGTCGAGGTGAAGCTGCAGCCTTTGCGCCAGCGTCGCGCTGGTCTATGGTTGCCTGTGTGCCTGACAACAGCAGTGGAGTCGCCCAGCCGGATGGATCTCAAACACAGCCTGACAAAACGGATTGTGATCGTATTCGCCTTGATGAGCGCTTTTGTCGCCGGTGTGTTTGCACTGGGCATTGTCGCCACCGTGCACCTTGTGGAACGCAAGTTGACCACCACCACGCTCAGTGGCGGCCTGCATCGATTGCTGGCGATGGACGATGTCAGCCAATGGAGCCACCAGCCGGAAAAAAGCGAGCTGTTCTTTGTTGAGGGCGGTCAGGGGCCGTTGGCAATGACCACGCAACTGGCTGCGCTGCCCACAGGGTTTCAGGAGATCAAATTTCACGGTGATGATTTCTACGCGATGGTCGAATCGATCGCGGGGCGCAAGTATGTGCTGTTGCGTGACCAGGAAAGTCTTGAGCAGCGCGAACGCCTGCTGTTCATTGTGGTGATCATCGGTTTCATCCTGAGCATCATGCTCGCCCTGGTGCTGGGCCGACTGCTGGCGCGGCGGGTGATGGCGCCAGTGATTCGCCTGGCACAACAGGTTCGTCATCGCGACCAGCTCATCGACCTGGCGCCACCCTTGCACCCGGACTACGCCGCCGATGAAGTGGGCGAACTGGCGTTGTCGTTCGATCAGACACTTGGACGCCTGCGACAAACCCTGAGCCGGGAAAAACTCTTCACCAGCGACGTCAGCCACGAACTGCGCACACCGCTGATGGTGCTGGCCAGCTCCTGCGAGTTGCTCCTGGCCAATCCCTCGCTGGAGGCTCGTTCGACCGCGCAGGTCAACCGCATCGCCCGTGCCAGCGATGAAATGCGCCAATTGGTGGAAACCTTTCTGATGCTGGCGCGCAAGCCTGAAGAGATGGGCATTGAGTCAGCGTGCACACTCAAAGAAGTCGCCGATGCCCAGGTTGAAGTCTGGGGGAAGCTGATCCGCGAGAAAGGTCTGACGTTTGTCTATGACGCGCAACACGCCGCTGCGGAGCAGTACAACCTGACGTTATTGCAATCGGTGATGGGCAACCTGTTGCGCAACGCCTGGCATTACACCGACCACGGCTACGTACGCCTGACGCTGGGCGACAACAGTTTTGTGGTCGAAGACAGCGGCATCGGCATCCCGGAGGAGCAACGTCACGCGATGTTCCAGCCCTTCGTGCGCGGCGAGCAACAGCGCGGCGAGGGGCTTGGGCTGGGGCTGTCGCTGGTGCAGCGGATCTGCAGCCAGCAACACTGGCAGGTGCAACTCACCACCCGCGAGCCCAATGGCTGTCGTTTTACCGTGATGCTGGCTCAGGAGGAGGGTGGGCAAACACGCGGGTTTCCTGCGCCCTGACTGATCAGCGCGGCCAGACGCTTGACGTTGTTCTGCTGGGCGCTGACCAACTCATCAATGCTCGGGCCTGATGGCGTTTGCAGAGTGGATCGGCAGGTCAACAGGCCGTTGTCGCCATCGCCCAGCGGTCGCAAGCGCCATTTCGCATCGATCAGCGCGTATTGGCCGGGGATCGAGTCGAAGCGCTGCACATCAATACGCACCGAGACGTTGCCGCGACCGCTGGTATTACTCAGCTGATCGGTCAGCGCACTGCGCAACTCATCGGCGAGACTCGCGCCCCACCATTGGGTTTCCAGGATGGCCAGGCCGCTGTTGCCTTGGCGGATGACAATTTGCGGGCGGTCGACCTGCGGCGGCACGCTGATGCCTTCAATCGGGATCTGCGCACCAGCGCGGGTGCTGCCCAGTTGCACCGGCGTCAGTGTGTGAAAGCTGATCGGGTCGCTACGGCAGGCGCCCAGCAGCATGCACGCAGCGAGCACGGTGATCTTTAGCGGTAAAGCCATGGTTCAGCTCCTGTGCTCAATTGCGTGGCGGGCCTTTCAGATCCAGTGGCGCCGCGTTGTCGGGGCGACCGCGAATCAGCGATTCCGGGTGGCGACCGAGGTAATCCGAGAGTTCACGCAGGGAGCGCGACATGCGTCCGAGTTCGTCGAGGGTTTCGTTGAGCTTCTCGCGTTGCGGCGAGTCTTCGGCCAGGGTCGAGCTGGCGGACTGCAATGTCTTGCTGACATCGGCAAGGGTGTTCTGCACACCGGGCAAGGTTCTGGCGTTGAACTGGGTCAGGCCTTTGCGCAGTTCGACCAGATTGCTGTCGAGGTTGTTGGCGATGCGGTCCACCGGCAGTTTGTTGATCTTGTCGACCACCGCTTCGAGTTTTTCCTGCAACTGTTCGAGGCTGCCCGGAACGGTCGGGATCACCACCGGACGCAGGGTCGGATCAAACGCCACTTTTTCGGCTTTCGGGAAGAAGTCCAGGGCGATGTACAGCTGCCCGGTAAGCAGGTTGCCGCTGCGGGCCTGGGCCCGCAGGCCATTGTCGATGAAAGTGCCCATCAGGCGTATGCCGGCGGCTTCGTCGTTGGGATCGTGCTTGAAGGTGGTGAGCATCTTTTTATAGGCCAGACCGAGGCGCTGCGGATAGATGACGATGCCGACGTTGACCGGGAAACTGCGTTTTTGCGGGTCGAAATCAAGATTGATTGCGACCACTCGACCAATTTCCATGCCGAGGAACTCGACCGGGGCATCGACCTTCAGCCCACGCATGGCTTGATCGAAGCGCAAACTCAGGTATTGCGCCTTGCCGTTGGGCGGGGCGAGGGCGGTTTGCTGGTCGGCGAACAAATCGAAATCCTTGTCGTCGGCGGCGGCAACGTCGTTGGGGCTGTAATCGGGGGCGCGGAAGGCAATACCGCCGACCAGCAAGGTCGATAACGACTCGGTTTTCACGGCAAAACCGTTGGCGCCGACATTGATATCAATGCCGCTGGCGTTCCAGAAACGGGTGTTTTCGGTGACAAAGGCATCGTTTGGCGCGTGGATGAACACTTCGATATTGACGCCCTTGCCATCCGGGTCGAGGGCGTAAGTAACGACCTGGCCGACCGGGATCTTGCGGTAGTAAACCGGCGAGCCGATGTCCAGTGAGCCCAGGTCCGGGGCGTGCAGCATGAAACGCTTGCCGGGTTCACCGTAGGTAATCGGTGGCGGGTTTTCCAGACCTTTGAAGTATTTGGCGCGGCCATTGGACTGGCCGATGTCGGCGCCGATGTAATCGCCGGAAAGCAATGTGTCGATCCCGGAAACGCCACCGGCTCCGATCCGTGGGCGTACGACCCAGAATTGCGAATCTTCGCGGGTGAAGGTTTCGGCCTGTTTGGCCAGTTTGATCGTGGCGTTGACGCTTTTCTGGTCGTCGCTCAGTTCAACATCCGTGACTTGGCCGATCACCACGTTGCGGTACTTGACCTCGGTCTTGTTCGCCGTCAGACCGCTGCCAGTCTTGAACGTGAGCACGATGGTCGGGCCTTCCTGCAGGAGGTTGTGCACCACCAGCGAGATGCCCACCAGCACGGCGACAATCGGCACGATCCAAACGAGTGAAATACCAAAGCGGCGGGTTTTGATCGGGGCCTGGCCCGGTGCTCGTGGCTCGTCGGCGGCTGACGACTTCATCCATGTCCTCCTCGATTGATGGGGCACTGAGCGTCAGGAACGCAAAAGCACTTCATCAATATAGAAGTGCTTGGCGATAGAGCAAATGTGTATCAGCGATAAGCGAAACCCTGTTGATCGTTCCCACGCAGAGCGTGGGAACGATCAGATCGCGGCAGCGCGGTTTGTTCTGCTAGCCGAGGAGTTCGCGCAGGCGATACCAGAACATGCCCAGTGCCAGCAGTGGCGAACGCAGGGCAGGGCCGCCGGGAAAGGTCATGTGCGGCACACCACTGAACACGTCCAGGCCTTGGCTGTGGCCGGCATGAAGCGCCTCGCCGAGCAGTTTCGCGCACCAATGGGTGACGTTCAGGCCGTGCCCGGAATAGCCCTGGGCATAGAACACGTTCGGGTGTTGCTTGAGCCGGCCGACCTGCGGAAAACGGTTGGCGGTGATGCCGATCTTGCCGCCCCACTGATAATCGATGCGCACGTCGGCCAGTTGCGGGAACACCTTGAGCATCTTCGGGCGCATATAAGCAGCGATATCCGCAGGATCGCGCCCGGAATAATGGCAGGCACCGCCGAACAACAAACGCCGATCGGCCGAGAGCCGGTAGTAATCGAGGCCGACTTTCTGGTCGCACACCGCCAGATTGTTGGGGATCAGTTGCGCGGCACGCTCCTCGGACAACGGCTCGGTGGCGATGATGTAACTGCCGGCGGGCAGCACTTTGCCGCTGAGTTGTTGTTCGAGTTCATCCAGATGCGCATTGCAGCCGAGTACCAGGCTGCCGGCGCGCACCGTGCCACGGGCGCAACGCACCTGCACCGTCGCGCCGTGGATGATCTCCAGCACTTGGCTCTGTTCGAAAATCCGTACGCCGAGGGATGCCGCCAGTCGCGCCTCGCCTTGTACCAGATCCAGCGGATGCAGATGACCCGAGCCCATGTCCACCAGCCCGCCGGCATAGATCTCGGAGTTGACCACTTGCTGGCGGATTTGCTGCGGGCCGATCAGTCGGGTTTCGTGGGCATAACCGAGTGCGGCGAGATCGACCAATTCATCCTTGAACGCATCGAACTGCGCTGTGGTGTTGGCCAGGTCGCAGAACCCCCAACGCAGGTCGCACTCGATGCCGTTGTCGCCGATGCGCTGGCGCACCAGTTCCACGGAGTCGATGCCAGCGCGCTGTAAATAGCGCACGCCTTCCTGCCCGACATACTTGGCGAAGCCGTCGACATCATGGCCAATGCCACGAATCAATTGCCCGCCATTGCGACCGCTGGCTCCCCAGCCGATCCGGCGCGCCTCGATGAGGATCACCGAGAGCCCGCGTTGTGCCAGTTCGATGGCGGTGTTGACCCCGGTGAACCCGCCGCCGATCACGCAGACATCGGCGCTGAGGTCACCGTCCAGCACTGGATAGGGAGTGGTCGCCCGCGCCGAAGCAGCGTAGTAGGAGCGGGCGTGTTCTTGGGTGTGCTGATTCATTTGTTCGACTTCACTTTGCTCCAGGACCGGGTCATCAGACGCATGATCGCTTGGGGCGGGGTGGTGGAAATGTAGAGCTTGTCGAGGACTTCTTGAGGTGGGTACACCTCAGGGTTGTTGACCAGCGCCTGATCCATGTACTGCTTGGCGGCCGGGTTAGGGTTGGCGTAACCGACCGACGCGCTGACCTTGGCGATCACTTGTGGATCGAGCAGGTAATTGATGAAGGCGTGGGCTTCTTTGGTGTTGCTGGCGTCGGCCGGGATGGCCAACAGGTCAAACCACAGGTTGGCGCCTTCTTTCGGAATGGCGTAGGCGATGTTCACGCCGTTCTTGGCTTCCTTGGCGCGGTTGGCGGCCTGGAACACGTCACCGGAATACCCGAAGGCCACGCAGATGTCGCCGTTGGCGAGGTCCGACACGTATTTCGAGGAATGGAAATAGGTGATGTACGGGCGAATGCTCAGCAGTTTGGCTTCAGCCTTTTTATAGTCTTCCGGGTTTTCGCTGCGCGGGTCCATGCCCATGTAGTTGAGCACGGCGGGAAACACTTCGTCGGCGGAGTCCATCATCGACACGCCGCACTGGGTGAGCTTTTTCAGATTCTCAGGCTCGAACAACACGGCCCAGGAATCGATGTGATCAATGCCCAGCACTTGCTTGACCTTGTCGACGTTGTAGCCGATGCCGTTAGTGCCCCACAGGTACGGTACCGAGTGCGCGTTGCCCGGATCGTTTTTCTCCAGAAGTTCGAGCAGCTTCGGATCGAGGTTCTTGAAGTTCGGCAGTTGCTCGCGATCCAGTTTAAGGAACGCGCCGGCTTTCACCTGACGGGCGAGAAAGTGGTTGGACGGCACGACCACGTCATAACCGGTGCGGCCGGCGAGGAGTTTGCCTTCCAGGGTTTCGTTGGAGTCGAAAACGTCGTAGATCACCTTGATCCCGGTTTTGGCCTGGAAGTCAGCGAGGGTGGTTTCGCCGATGTAGTCGGTCCAGTTGTAGACGCTGACCTGTGGCTGGGCGTGGGCTACGGCGCTGAACAGAACGCTCAGGGCGACCGGGAGTACGGATTTCAACAGACGCATTTCGACACCTCTAATTTTTTGGATTTTTCAGGTGGTTCGCTATTCCCTTGTAGGAGCGAGCCTGCTCGCGAAAGCGGTGGGTCAGGCAACATCAATGGTGACTGTGCTGACGCCTTCGCGAGCAGGCTCGCTCCCACAGGGATTTGTACAGATTTGGGTCAGACGCTCAGCATCAGGAACTCGCGCTCCCACGAGCTGATCACGCGCTTGAAGTTTTCATGCTCGGCGCGTTTCACCGCGACGTAGCCACGCACAAACTTGTCGCCCAGGTATTGCGCGACGGTTTCGCACTCTTCCATTTGCGTCAGTGCTTCTTCGATGGTGATTGGCAAGCGCAGGTTGCGGCGTTCGTAGGCACGGCCCTCGACCCCGGCACTCGGCTCGATCTTTTCGACCATGCCGATGTAGCCGCAGAGCAGGCTCGCAGCGATGGCCAGGTACGGGTTGGCATCGGCGCCCGGCAAGCGGTTCTCGACACGCATGGCTTCCGGGCTCGAGGTCGGCACACGCAGGCCGACGGTGCGGTTCTCTTCGCCCCATTCGACGTTGACCGGCGCCGAGGTGTCCGGCAGGAAGCGGCGGAACGAGTTGACGTTGGGTGCGAACATCGGCAGCACTTTCGGGATGTACTTCTGCAGGCCGCCAATGTAGTGCAGGAACAGCTCGCTCATCTGCCCGTCGGCGTTGGCAAAGATCGGTTTGCCGGTGGCGATTTCCACCACACTCTGGTGGATGTGCATGGCGCTGCCCGGCTCGTCGCCAATCGGCTTGGCCATGAACGTCGCGGCGACGTTGTGCTTGAGCGCGGCCTCGCGCATGGTGCGTTTGAACACGGTGATCTGGTCGGCCAGATCCAGCGCATCGCCGTGCCGGAAGTTGATTTCCATCTGCGCCGGGCCGTCTTCGTGGATCAAGGTGTCGAGATCCAGACCTTGCAGTTCGCACCAGTCATAGACGTCTTCGAACAGCGGATCGAATTCGTTGGCGGCGTCGATGGAGAACGACTGTCGGCCACTTTCGGCGCGGCCCGAACGGCCCAGTGGTGCCTTGAGCGGCAAGTCCGGGTCTTCGCAGCGTTGAGTCAGGTAGAACTCCATTTCCGGCGCAACAATGGGCTTCCAGCCTTTGTCGGTGTACAGCTGCAAGACTTTCTTCAGCACGTTGCGCGGCGACAGTTCGATCGGGTTGCCGAACTTGTCGAAGGTGTCGTGGATGACGATGGCGGTCGGCTCGATGGCCCATGGAATCACGTAGACCGCGTCAGCCACTGGCTTGCAGACCATGTCGATGTCGGCCGGGTCGAGCAGGTCGTAGTAGATGTCGTCGTCGACAAAATCCCCGGTTACCGTTTGCAGCAGCACACTTTCCGGCAGGCGCATGCCTCGCTCATGCAGGAACTTGTTGGTCGGTGCGATCTTGCCGCGGGCAATGCCGGTCAGGTCGCTGACCACACATTCAACTTCGGTAATCTTGTGATCTTTCAGCCACGTGAACAGCTGATCGAAAGGGGCATTCATAAAGACCTCGTTATTGGTTTTATAGACGCCGGGGAGGGCGGGTTTCATCTTCCGCCCCTTCCCCTGTGGCGCGTTGACGACTATCTTGGGCGAGCCTTGCAGTTCCATCTATCCACTTTAAGCAGCACCAAAGCGCACCAAAAGAGTGCGCAAGGTCACCCCATGACAACGTGCAATCCGCTCCAGGTTCAAGCATTCAACACCGCTGATGTGGCCGAGCAGGTCCGTGCCACACCGGGCTGGGTCCAGCATTACCAACAGATGTCGCCAGGCCATTTCGCCGGGCAGATCCGCTATCTGGATTTGCAGGGTGTCGAGGTCTATGAAGAGCAGATGAACACTCGGGTCGAGCAGAATTTCAGTGCGCCGTCCGGTGCGCTGGCGTTCTGTTTTGATCGCAGCGATAACGCGCTGTACCTGCTCAATGAAGAGAGCCGCAACATCTGGATCACCCCGGAGAACTACCAGGAAATCGCCGTGGTCTTCGGCCCGGAATTTGTCCGCCAACACGGTCTGGATGTGGCGAAACTCGAAGGCTTGTTCATGACCCAGCTCAACTGCGGGCAGAACGCCTTGTTCAGTCGCTGGTTAAGCTCGACTCTCACGAAGTTGTCGCAAGCTATTGATCCGCTTGATAAAGATGCTCTTGCAAATCAATTGTTGGAGGACTGTCTGTTCATCCTCGACAATGCGCGGGTGTGTCTGGACGGTGGAGGATTGCAGCGGCGCACTGAAGAGCGAACCATCATGAAACGCGTCGGTGAATGGGCCGCTGATTCGCCGGAAGACACGGTCAATCTCCTGGAGCTTTCCAACGTCGCCGGCGTGTCGTTGCGCCAACTGCAACAAGCGTTCAAGGCCTACACCGGGATGACACCCAGCCATTGGTTGCGCCTGCGCCGCCTGAACAGCGCGCACCGCGAATTGCTCAAGTGCCGGCCCACGGAAACCACGGTGGCGGAAGTGGCGATGCAGTGGTCGTTCTGGCATTTGGGGCGTTTTTCAAGCAGTTATCGGGCGTTGTTCAAGGAGTTGCCGAGCGAGACGCTAAAGCGCCCGCGAGTGAGTTGAACTGGCAGCGCCCGGCTCTGCGGGCGCGCAGCTTCTCTGTCAGGCGGTTGCCGAAGTCCGGCGCATCGTCAGCAGGCTGTGTTTGAGCAACATCATGGACCCCACCAGCAAAACGGCATCCTTGAGCAGAAAACTGGTGGCGCCACCCATTGCCGGGAAGCCGCCCGCAGACGCTTCCCATGCATCCGGCGTGGTGAAAATCAGGGTAAGGGTGGTCAGGTAGGTGATCACTGATGCGGCTGAGGCCCACAGCGAAATCCGTGGAAACCACGCCCCCACCATCAAACCGAGCGCAATCGTCCATTCCGCTACACCCAAGGCATAGCTGGCGCCCTGAATGCCAAACGCGCTGTGCATCCAGCTCAGCAGCGGGCTATTGGCGAGCAGCGGAATCAGGCCTTCGGCTTCGTACGCAAACCATTTGCTGTAGCCAAAAATCGCGAAAATCAGGACCAGCGTCCAGCGCATCAATCTGATCTCGAGATCATTCGAAAGCCAGCGGGACAGCGTGCAAGTGTTCATGGTTTTACCTTTTCTTTGAGGTGATGAAACCCGCTAGAGAAGGAAGCGCTGCGGAAATTACAGCCAGGCCATGGTTAAAACGTGACAGAAAAAGTCTGCTGCAGACGGGCATTTTTCACCGGGCAGGGTCCGACGAGTAAAAAGACCTTTGTGTCGAGGTTTAAGTTAATTAGAATCAGTCTCATTTGAAACTGACTTCGCCCAGGGCCTCTTTAGATGATTGACGCAGCGACGCCATCGCCGCAGCACCTGCACGAACTGTATCGCGATCATCGTGGCTGGCTGGAAACCTGGCTGCGGCGGCGCATGGGCAATGCGTGGGATGCAGCTGATCTCAGTCAGGACACCTTTCTGCGCGTACTGTGCAGTGCGCAACCGATCGCCGACATGCGCGAGCCACGCGCGTATTTGCTCACCGTCGGCAAACGTCTGCTGAGCAATTTCTATACCCGCCGCAGCCTGGAAAAAGCCTATCTCGAAGCCCTCGCGCAATTGCCCGAAGAATGCGTGCCTTCGCCCGAGCAACGTTGGGTGCTGCTGGAAACCCTGCAAGCGCTGGACGAATTGCTCGACGGTTTGCCCCGAGCGGTGCGTCGCGCCTTTCTCTGGAGTCAGCTCGAAGGCCTCGGTTACCGTGAAATCGGCGAGCGTCTGCAGGTCTCGGAGCGAACAATAAAACGATATATGGCAATGGCTTACGAGCATTGCTTGATGTTGGATCTATGATGCGCGTGGCGCCCGGCACCGAAGCCCGCGAAGTGGCGCGTGCCGCCGCGCAGTGGTTAGCGTTGCTCGAATCCGGCGAGGCCAGTGAAGCCGATCACGTGCAGCTGAAGATCTGGCGAGACAGCGATAGCCGCCATGAAAACGCTTGGCAGAAGATCCAATCGCTGCGCCAGCGCTTTTCCAGCCTGCCGGCAGAATTGGCCATGGCCACGCTGGATCGCCCGGATCTGGCGCGGCGTGCGGCACTGAAGCGAGCGCTGGGTCTGGCGGCGCTGGTGCCAACGGCGTGGTTGATCAGTCGCCAGTTGCCGCTCGATGTTTGGCGCGCCGATTTGCAGACCGACACCGGCGAACACAAACAGACACTGTTGGCCGACGGCAGCATCCTGCAACTCAATACCGCGAGCGCGGTGAACGTCGATCTGGCCAGCCGCCAATTGACGCTGGTGCGCGGTGAAATGGCGCTCAATGTGCTCGGCGGCGCAGCATTGACGATCAATGCGCCTTACGGCCGGATCATGCTCAGTCGCAGCGAAGTCTGTGTGCGCCTCAATGAGCGTGAGTGCAATGTTGCGGTGGTCAGTGGTTCGGTGCAGTTGCAACCGTTGCACGGGCCGGCGTTGCTGTTGCAGGCCGGGCAGCAGATCAATCTGCAAGCGTCCGGTGCCGGCCCGGTCTCGGCGTTCGACGCAAAAATGCCCGGCTGGCGCGAAGGCGTATTGATGGCGCAAAACCAGCCACTGGGCGACTTCTTGCGCGAGTTGAGCCGTTATCGCTCAGGGCTTTTGCGTTGGGAGCCGGCCCTGGAAAGTCTGCGTATCACCGGCAGTTTCCGTCTCGACAACACCGATAAAGTGCTGGCGCTGCTCGCCGCGAGCCTGCCGCTGGAGGTGCATTCGCGCACGCGTTTCTGGGTCACGCTGACGCCGCGAAAAAATATCGTCTGAAGCCTGTCCCTTTTTTTCGCCTCGCTGGTCATTCCAGGCAAGTGAACAAAATCGAGAGCTTCTTCCAATGCCCGCAGTATTTCCAGGTCGTTTGCGTCCGTTGTTGCAGTTGAGCTTCGTGCTGAGCCTGAGTGCCAGCCCTTTGTTGATTCAATCCAGTTGGGCCGATGACGCCGCCCGGCGCAGTTATCAGGTGCCCGCCGGCAGTTTGAGTGCGGCGCTGACGCGTTTTGCCGGGTTGGCCGGGGTCAATCTGTCGGTGGATCCGGCGCTGGTGAGTGGCCGCAACAGCAACGGATTGTCCGGTGAGTTTGCCGTGGAGGAGGGGTTCAGCCGCTTGTTGCTGGGCTCCGGTCTACAACTGCAAGCGCTGGGCGATCATGCTTACACGCTGATTCCTGCCGCCGAGGGCAGCAGCCTGCAATTGGCGCCGACTTCGATTCTAGGTGCGACCGGCACAACGGAGGCGGATGTATTTGCCGGTGGTCAGGTGGCGCGCCGTGGCTCACAGGGTTTGCTGGGCGCCAGGGACTTCATGGAAACCCCGTTCAGCATGACCACTTACACCAGCGAAGCGGTGAAGAACCAGCAGGCGCGCACCCTGGGTGATCTGATCGGCAGCGACCCGTCAGTGCGCGCGACCAACCCGGCGGGCGGCCGCTATGAGCAGTTCACCATCCGTGGTTTCAGTCTGTTCAACAGTGATGTGTCTTATAACGGGCTCTACGGCGTGTTGCCGACCTACACGATCGACATGGAAATGGCCGATCGGGTCGACATCCTCAAAGGCCCGAGCCAACTGATCAACGGCATTTCCCCGCGGGGCAGTGTAGGGGGCGGGATCAACGTGGTGCCCAAGCGCGCCAGCGACCAGCCGATCACCTCATTGACCGCCAATTACGCCTCCAACAATCAGGTCGGTGGCGCCGTGGATGTCGGTCGCCGTTTTGGCGAAGACAACCAGTTTGGATTGCGCTTCAATGGGGTTAAACAGTCCGGTGACACGGAGTGGGACCATCAGAGCGTCGACCGCGACATGGCCGTGCTCGGCCTGGACTTTCGCGGTGAACGCTTGCGCCTTTCGACCGATATCGGCCACACCGAACGCGACACCGATGCGCCGCAGGAACGCGTGCAGGTTGCGGCCAATGCCAAGGTTCCAAGCGCGAACAATGTGCATCGCAACTACGCGCAACCGTGGAGCCAGGCGAAAACCGAGGACACCTTCGGCACGCTCAACGCTGAGTTTGACGTCAATGAATCGGTGATGCTGTACGGCGGCGTCGGTGCGCGCAAAAGTAATCATGACTTCTTGCGCCACGCCGTTTCCGTGACCAACGACGCCGGTGATTTCAGCGTTCTGCCGCGCGATTTCACCCGCGACGAGAATGTGCGCACGGCCACGGCGGGTGTGCGCAACTGGTTCCACACCGGGCCGGTGAGCCATGAAGTTAATCTGGCGGCCAACTATTTCTATATGGATTTCGAGAACGGTGGCGCGCGTTATGCGGCGGGTCGCAGCAATCTGTATGAGCCGGTAGAAACGGCAAAACCCGGTACGCCAACGCGCAATGACGCCAAGGTCTACACCGAGAATCGCTTCAGTGGGGTGGCGTTATCCGACACGCTGGGATTCTTCGATGATCGACTGCTACTGACGCTGGGCGCCCGCTGGCAGCGGGTGAAAGTCGATGACTGGAGCGATGACGTCAAAGGCGACACGGCCTACGACGAGGAAAAAGTCTCGCCCTCGGGCGGTATTCTGTTCAAGGCGACCGACAAACTGTCGCTGTACGCCAACTATATGGAAGGCCTCAGCCAAGGCAAGATCGCCCCTTCGACCTCGATCAACGAGGACGAAATTTTCCCGCCGTTCATCAGTCGCCAGGTTGAAGTCGGCGCCAAGTACGACGCCGGTTCTTACGCGTTGACCGCAGCAGTATTCCGGATCAAACAACCCGCCTACGAAACCAATGCCACAACACGCGTCTTCGGCCCCAACGGCAAGCGCCAGAACGATGGTGTAGAACTGAGCGTGTTCGGCGAGCCGCTGAATGGCTTCAGGCTGTTGGGCGGTGTGATGTTCATCGACAGCGAACTGACCAAAACCACCAACGGCACGTTCGACGGCAATCGCGCGCCGGCAACGCCGAAATACAACGTCAATCTGGGCGCCGAATGGGACGTGCCGACTGTGCAGGGACTGACGCTGACCGGGCGCGGGATTTATTCCAGCTCGCAGTATCTGGATCAGTCCAACGAGAAGGAGATCGACTCGTGGGAGCGCTTCGATGTGGGTACGCGTTACGCGTTCAAAGTCGATCAGAAAACCATCACCTTGCGCGCCAATGTCGAGAACGTAATGGATAAACGTTATTGGAGTTCGGCGGGGGCTTCGGATGACAGTGAACCGGGGTTGACCCTGTCGACACCGAGAACTTATCTGTTGTCGGCGACTGTGGATTTCTGAGTGGCTGTAATTGAGCGAAAGCCCAGGGACGGGCTTTCAAACAGGAAATCGTTATTGTCCTTTTATATTCTTGGAAAACAACGAGTAAACATGGGTGATTCAAGTATCGAATCCGAACTTTGCTGAATGCCTGCAGATCGTTGGATCACGACTTTATTCCAGGTTATTGCTCCCTTGATTGGCCAGCAATTCAAGCCATTGTTGTGCCGCTACCGACAGTTGCGAGTTCTTGCGCCAGATGGCGACCAGTTGCCACTGAAGTTCGGCGCATTCAAGCGGCACAATTTCCACACCGGGCGGAATATGGTGTTGCGCCAATAGTCTGGGCAGTACCATCAGGCCCGCATTCGCAGCCACCAATGACAGGCAAAAAGCCAGGTTGTCACTCTTGGCTACCTGCAGACGGCTGACGTCCAGGTCAGGGCAACAGAGCTTGATGCGGTGATTGAGGATGGACGCGCCTTGTAACTGGACCCATGGGTGATGCGCCAGATCGGGCAGACTCAGCCGATGGCGGCTGGCAAGTGGGTGGCGCGGCGGCAGGACGACAACCAGCGGTTCCTCGCAAATCGGCAGCCACGCGAGCTCCTCGTCATCCGGGCGCAGGCTGATTGCCAGTTCTATTTCGCCCTTGCGCACAGCGTCTTCCAGCGCTTGCCCACCTTGTTCGCGCAACTGCAGTTCCACTTGCGGGAAGCGCTGCCGAAACTCGGTCAATACAAAAGCAATGTGATCGGTACTGCCTAACGGCGGCAGGCCCAGCTTAAGCACGCCGGTGACGAGGCTATTGAGCAGGTTGACGTCGGTGAGCATTTGCTTGCTGCGACTGAGTATGCGTTTGGCGTGGTGGAAAACCACTTCACCCGATGGCGTCAAACGGGATGGCACGCCTGGACGGCTGCGCACCAGCAGCGTCGAGCCCAGTTCTTCTTCAAGCTGTTGCACCGCTTTGCTCAGCGCCGGTTGCGTGACATGAATATTGTGGGAGGCCTTCGAGAAGCTTCCATGCTCCGTCACTTCGACGAAGTAGCGTAAGTTTTTCAGATCCATCTTGTATGCCATTTCCGCATAGTGTTTATAAAAATTGTTCATTCACTCTGGTTGGAAGAATCCTTCTACTATCGCCACCCCAATTGCCCTGGTGCCACGACAGGACATATCAATTTGGAAGTAGAGGCCAACCGTGTTCAATGATTGTATTCGGCTTGATCAGGCACTGGTTGCGGCTGCACAGCGTTATCCGCAGAGCTCGGCACTGGAAGCGCAAGATGGCACATTCAGCTACGAACAACTTAACGAAACAGTTAATAAGTTATGTGAGTTGCTGCGGGCGCAAGGCGTTCAGCCGGGCGATCGAATAGGCATTTATATCGCCAAAAGTGCAAGTGCTGTTGTGGCCATTTATGCCGCATTGAGGCTGGGCGCATTAGTTGCTCCGATGGATATCAAGGACCCCGCGGAACGGGGCGCACGCATGTTGGCCAACGCCGACCTGGATTTTTTGCTGGCAACGGCGGCAAGTCAGGCCGCAGCGGCCAGGGTGGTTGCCATGCATGGTCAGGCTGGCGATGTTCGCACAGTGGACGGGCTATTGCTGTTTCCCTTGCCAGGGCAACCGCAACGACATGCCGGGGACGAGGGCGGTTATGTCTTGTTTACCTCGGGCAGTACGGGTTCGCCCAAGGGCGTGTGCCTGACCCACGCCAACGTCTTGCATTTTTCTGCCTGGGCAGCCCGCACGGTGGTTCTGAGTTGCGAGGATCGGGTGGGCTCACAAGCGGCACTCACCTTCGATCTGACGACCTTCGACCTGTTCTCGACCGCACTGGCGGGAGCCTGTCTTTGCCTGATGCCAGATTTCTTGAAGATGTTTCCTCGCGATGTGACGCGTTGGCTGGATGAGCAGCGTATCTCGGTGTTCTACGCCGTCCCCACCTTGTACCAGATGCTGTTGCAGCAGGGGGCAATCGAGCAGGCGCGGCCCTCGGCTCTGCGCGCTGCGTTGTACGCCGGTGAACCGTTCCCGCCACAGTTGCTGGCACGCTATCTGAAAGCATTCCCCGACTTGACGTTTTACAACCTGTATGGCCCCACCGAGACCAATGTGTGCACCGCAGAACAGGTGAGCCTGGCGGGTGTCGACACGCTTTTACCGTCAATCGGCTGGGCAATCGAGGGGGTGGACGTCGAGATTATCGGCGAGGACGGTCACGCGGCTGCGCAGGGTGAGATTTTCGTCGCCGGCCCAACGGTGTTCGCCGGTTATCTGGTCGACGGCATCTGCCGCGATGCCCGCAGGAGTGTGTATTTCCGCGATGGCGTGCAAAGGCTGGCCTACGGCACGGGGGACATCGGCTATCAGGCGGCCGATGGTCGTTTTCATTTGCAGGGCCGCCGTGATCATCAGGTCAAGCGCCGCGGTCACCGTATCGATCTGCTCGACATCGAAAGTGCGGTACTGGCGTTGCCCGGCATTGAAACGGCGGCGGTCGTGGTTCGCCAAGGCACAACGCCGGAGGCCGAAATCTGGGTACATGCGGTGAGTGCCGGTGCCAGTCGCGCAGACATTCTTCGCGGCTTGAACAGTGCATTACCCAAAAGGATGCAACCGGATGGCATTCGTATGGCGCGAAAGCTGCCCGCGACGGCCAACGGAAAAATAGATCGACGTGCTTTGGGCATGTTGAGCGTAAACATGGAAGAGATAGGCAATGAATAACATTGAAGCGCTGTGCTTGCTGATCCAGGCAAATCTGCTGACCCAATACCAAGGTGAAAACCTTACCGTGTTGCCCGACACGGCGCTGCTGGAGGAGGGCTGGCTGGACTCTCTGACAATCATCTCCATCGTCACCGACGTCGAGAGAAAGTTCGGCATCGCGTTTCCGGAAGAAAAAGTCATCGCCGCTTCGTTTCGCACGCCGGCCACGTTGTGGGCCGTGATTGAAGCCAACCGTGTCGAACTCGCTTGAGTCTGTGCAGATAACAGAGAGGGCGAGTCATGCTGTTCGTAAACGAAGACAAAACAGTTGAGCAAACCGTGCAGGAGAGTTGCCTGCAAGGGCAGGCGTTGCTGCCTGAACTGGCAGGCAAAACCTTCCGCGAGCAATGGTTGCTGGCCGCCGGGACCGGGTTGCTACGCGCCTCGGCTGGCACGGTGACCAACAAGCTGGCGATGGTGGAAGGATTGGGCTTGAGCGGCATCAGTCCAGCCCTTTGCTATGCGCTGGCGTCACAGTTGTTCGGTATGCAATTGCCGATGCAGGCCTGGCTGAACGCCGAGCAGCGCAGGCAACTGGCAGGCCTGGAAGACGGCGAGACCGTGTTGTGTCACGCGCTGACCGAGGCACATGGCGGCAGTGATCCGATGTCGATGGAAACCGTGGCACAACGTCAGGCGGATGGTAGCTATCGATTGACGGGCGAGAAGCGCTTCATCACCGCCGCCCCGGTGGCGGATCACGCGTTGGTGTTCGTCCGTACCGGCAAGGGCCGATCTCCCTTCGACTTGTCCGTTGCACTGGTTGACCTCTCGGCGCCAGGCGTGGTGCGCAGTGCTCCGCTGGACAAGACCGCGTTGCCCGGCGTGCCCATGGGTGTGTTGACCTTTGACGGCGTGCGGCTGGAGGAGCACAGCCTGCTGGGCGGCGAGGGCGCGGGTTTCTCTGTGATGACCGCGACCACCACGTGGGAACGCGCGTTGTTGATGGGGTATGCGCTGGGGCCGATGCGCCGGATGCTCGATCAGACAGTCGCGTGGAGCCGGGAGCGCACGCACTTCGGTCGATCGATGAGCGCCAGTCACCTGGTGGCGGGGCACGTGGCCGACATGAGCCTGTACCTCTATCGCTCGCGAAAACTGCTCTACGGCATTGCGCGACGCCTCGACGCCGGGGTGACGGTGCGCCAACTGAGCGGTGAGGCGGCGATGGTCAAGATATCGGTTTCCGAAGACTTTACGCGGCTGTCGCAGTTGGCTGCTCAGTTGGGTGGCGTGCGCTCTTACATTGGCGATTCCGGTCGCGCGATCGATCTCATCAGCCCACTGGCTTCAATGACCTATGCGGGGGTTAACGATCTGCTCCGAATCAGCGTTGCGCGCCAGGCTGGTTTGCCCGTCGAAAACTGAGCGCTTTGCGCTTCTGAAAAAATAGAAGGTCAACGTCTATGGCTTTGCCAGATCAAATCGATGAAATTTTCGCGTTGGTAGATTGCATCGGTATGCAGTTGGTCGACTTGGCGCCGTTGGTGGATAACCAGCAATCGGACAGTCGCGAAAGCTATCAACTGATCAAGGACTCGGGTCTTTTAGGCTTGCTGATCCCTCGCGAGGCTGGGGGCGCAGGTCTGAATTATCTGCAATACAGCCAGGTTCTGGCGCGACTTGCCCAGTATGACGCGGCGACGGCGCTGGGCTTCAACATGCACAACGTGGCGCTTGGCTCGTTGTGCGAGTCGGCGGGGAAAACGCTGTCAGTGGCAGCGGATGCCTTCCGCGCCTGGGTGTTCGACGAGGTGATCGCGCACAACAAGATGTTCGCCTCGGCGACGTCGGAGCTGGGCAGTGGCGCGCGCTTGCGAGGTATCCAGACCCATTATCGGGCGCATGCCGGCGGCTTTCTGCTCAACGGCAGCAAGTCGTTCGTGTCGTTGGCGGGCGCTGCGGACTACATCGTCGTCACGGCAAAACCTGAAGGCAACGACAGCGACAGCGAGATCAGCCACTTCGTGGTCGGACGCCACGACGAAGGTGTGCAGTGCGGTCAGGTGTGGGACGGGTTTGCCATGAACGGCACCCAGACCGCCAGCATGACGTTCGAGAATGTGCTGCTCAGCCGCCAGCGTTTGTTTCTGGCCGTCGAAGGGATGTCTTTATTCAAACTGGTACGTGAGCCCCACTGGATGATTGCCGGCTATACCGGCGTCTATCTTGGGATCGCCACTGCGTTGCTGCAACACATCACCGAAGGCGTGCGCGCCACGCCTTCCCAGCGCGAATCCAGCGCAATCCATCAGGAGGTCGGCAGGCTGTCAGCTGAGCTGCTCGCCGGACGCGCGCTGCTCAATCATGCAGGCACACTGATTGTGGAACGGCGTGGAACGATCGAGGCGAATGCCGCTGTGCATGCGGCCAAATACTTCATTGGTGAACTGGCGCCGAAGATGGCCATGGCGGCGGTGAAGATCTGTGGTGCGAGCACCTTGAATCGCAGTCGGCCACTGGAACGATTGCTGCGCGAATCGTTTTTTTGCAGCGTCATGCCAGCCAAACCGATGGATTGTCTCGAGTACTTGGGCAAAGCCCAGTTGGGGGTCAATCTGTTCGATACACGACAGATTGACTGGTAACGGTTCATGGGGATTTCGCACCGATTCAACCGCGCCGTCTGGCTCAGCACTTATCTGTTGTTAGTGGTGATGATGGTGGGCACGTTGCCGACGCCTCTGTATCCGCTCTACGCCAGGCAATTGGACTTGTCGCCGTTCTGGGTGACGTTGGTCTTTGCGTCCTACGCACTGGCGATACTGTTCAAGCTGCTGATATCTGGCCGACTGTCCGATCTGCTTGGCCGACGCGTGGTGCTCGGGATCGGGATCGGATTGACGCTGGCGAGCCTGCTGAGCTTTTTGCTCTGGCCCACGTTAGTCGGCTTGTTCGTTGGTCGCCTGTTATCGGGGATGGCCGTCGGGTTGATGGTGGGCGCCACCACTGCCTATCTGGCCGAATTGCTGGGGAATCGGTCACTCGCGGCGCTGATCGCCAGCTTGAGCAACATGGGCGGGCTCGGCTTGGGCGCATTATTGTCTGGCTGGGTGGCAGAGCAGGCGGCGCAACCGCTCCACGCCAGTTATGCCGTATTGCTGTTGATGCTGTTGCCCGCGGTGCTGTTGCCTTGGATGCCGGAAACGGTAATCCATGGCGGTACTCGTCCGCCGCTGCGGTTGCAGCGCCTGCGGATACCGAGCGAGATGCGGCAGGCCTTTATGGCCGTGGCGATGTCGGTGCTGTGCGGCTTCAGTTTTCTCGGTCTGTTCGCCGCGCTGGCTGGTCGTTTCCTGGCGGTCGGGTTGCATCAAAGCGGCATTCTGTTGAGCGGCAGCATTGTATTCCTGGCGTTTTGCAGTGCTGCCATCGGCCAGTTGTTGGTGTTGCGCATGGCGCCCCGGCGGGTTGTCCCAGTGGGGGTATTGTTGCTGCCCGTGGCGTTGGCCAGTGTCTGGCTGGCCTTTGAATTTACCTCCCTGACGTTATTTCTCGGTGGCGCGGTACTGGGCGGGATGGGCGCGGGCATGGTGCTGCGTGGCGGGTTGGGGCTGGTGACGATGTTGTCGCCTGCCGATCGCATGGCGGAAGTCAGTTCGGCGTTTTTCGTCGCGGCCTATCTGGGGTTGATTGTGCCCGTGGTCGGGGTGGGCCTGCTGTTGTCCGTATGGGAGATGTCTTCAACCATCGGTTTGTTCGGCGGGTTAGTGACGCTGATGGCCATTTTCAGTAGCCGTGCGGTGCTGGCGCTGGGTTCAGCGCCGGAGCCGGATTTGGCAATTGCAGTAGAGCGTGAATGATGGCGACGATCTCGCTAAGTGGTGGTGACATTGATTATTTGCTGATCGACGGTGATGCCGATCGTCCTCCGCTAGTGCTGCTGCATGAGGGCCTCGGATGCATTGCGATGTGGCGACGTGTGCCGTATCGACTGGCAGCCATGACCGGGCGTCGAGTGCTCGCTTACAGCCGTTTCGGCTATGGCCATTCATCTCGCGCAGCGTTGCCACGCCGATCAGACTATATGCATGTGGAGGCGCAGCAGGTATTGCCGGAGCTGTTGGAGAAGCTGCAGTTACGCAACCCACTGCTGGTGGGGCACAGCGATGGCGCCTCCATCGCGTTACTCCACGCGAGCAGATTTCCTGTTGCCGGGCTGGTGCTGTTTGCGCCGCATGTGTTCGTCGAGTCGATCACATTGAGCGGCATTGCCGCCGCACGAAATTCGTTCCTGGACGGGAGCCTGGAACGACAACTGGCGCTGTTTCATCCCGACCCCAAAGCCGTATTCGAGGGATGGAGCAGTGTCTGGGCTTCCGATGATTTTCTTGAGTGGAATATTGAGCATTGCCTGGCCGATATCGATTGCCCTGTCTTGGTGTTGCAGGGCGATCGGGACGAATACGGAACGCTGGCACAACTCGATTCCATTGAGCAAAAGATACCCGCAGTGGTCACCCGGCATTGCCTGATGGATTGCGGACACTCTCCGCATCTCGATCAGACGGAGCACACACTTGACCTGATCGTCGAATTCGTTGGCCAGATGACGGGCACCTCGCCCAGGGCCGAACTCGCGTCAGCGTCGCTTTAAAAGGTATTTCCTTCATCGCCATTGGCAAGGAGCTCACGCCATGAGTACTGCAGCAAGTGAAACCCGTCGGCTATCAGTGCCGGACATCAGAGCGTGCAAGGGCAAACGCAAGATCGTTTCGTTGACCGCGCACAATCGCTCGCTCGCTGAGATCGTTGACGAATTCGTCGACGTTATCCTGATGGGGGATTCGACTGCGATGGTTGCCTACGGGCAGCCCAACACACTGCACTTCAGCCTGGATCAGACGATTCAACACAGTCGTGCTGTCGTTCAGGCGACACGCCGAGCCTGCGTCGTGGCCGATCTGCCGTTCGCCTCCTACCAGGAATCACCGGTCCAAGCCTTCCGCAGTGCCGCACGGTTGATGCAGGAGGCCAATGTCGCCGCCGTCAAACTGGAAGGTAGCGCGGCCATGGCTCCCACTGTGCAGTTTCTGGTGGAGCGCGGTATCCCGGTGATGGCGCATATCGGCTTGATGCCTCAATTCGTCAACACCATGGGCGGATTCCGCGCTCAGGGCATGGACGAGTCATCGGCGAACGCTATCCGTGAAGCCGCCACGGCGATGGAGCAAGCCGGGGCCTTTTGCTTTGTGCTGGAAGGGCTGGCAGAGCCGCTCGCACGCGAACTGACCGAAACGCTGAGTGTGCCGACGATTGGCATCGGCGCATCGCCGGCGTGCGATGGCCAGGTTCTGGTGATCGAGGACATTCTGGGGCTTGGCGGTGATTTTGTGCCGCGCTTCGCTAAACGTTATGCCGACGTCCATGCGGTCATCCGCGATGCGGTTGGCCAGTTTTCAGCGGAGGTTCGCGATGGCAGCTTCCCTGAACTCTCGCACTGTTTTGGCGTTAAACGCTGAGATCGATAACGCTGGCAGCTCGCTGCATCAATAGCTGATGGCGGGCCACCGCGTTAACACGTTGCCAGTGGGGTGTGACAAGCGCCGCACTGGCTTTTTTACTTGTTCACGGCGCGCCTTTTGCCCTGCCGGCCAAAAGACACGCAGCGCTCAGCGCGTTTCACAGTGCGGCGCAGACTCGCCGCTCAACGCATCAACCATGGGCGGGTGATCCTGCACCGCCTGACGCAAGTCTTCGGTCACCCGCAGTTCCGCGCCGGTCGGCGAGAAGGTTGCCGCTGCTGCAAAAGGTGCGGGGTTGGCCGGGACAGGGCGCTTGCCGCGTCGCCACAGAAAGAACGTGACCATGCACAGATTGACCAGCGCAAATACCCAGAACAGACCGTTGGCGCCGAACGAATTCATGACCGGTGAGATCATCATCGGGCTGATCGCCGAGCCCAGCGAGTTGATCAGCAACAAGCCCTGAATCATCGGCACCAACGCTTCCGCCGGGGCGCGGTCGGCGGCATGGCTGACGGCAACCGGGTACAGCGCGAAGACGCCGCCGCCGAGCAGAAACAACATCGCGGCGAGCATCGTCGACGTCAACGGCAGCAGGACGATCACCAGCGATAAAACAGTGCACGCCACTGTCAGAAGGGTCAGCACCTGCAAGCGATCCTTGCGGTCGGACCAGCGCCCGACCGGATATTGCAGGAGCATCGCGCCGAGGATCGTCCAGGCCATCATGCTGCCGACTTCACCGACATTCAGACCGCTGCGCTGCAGGTACAGCGGCAGCAAAGTGTAAATCGCCGCGATGGTGACACCCGAGCCGAAACAGCCAACCAGCCCGGTCGGCGTGACGCCCAACAGTTGCCGTGGCTTGAGCGGCTCAACCTGATCAAGCAGTGGCGACACGCGCGGCAGGATCACAATCGGCAGCACCGACAACGAAGCGAGCATGCCGGCAACCATGAACGGCGCGCTGTCGCTCAACCCGGTGATTTTCCCCAGCGTGGCCTGACCCAATACACCGGCGCCGTACAGGACGATCATGTACAGCGCGAGCAAGCGTCCGCGAATCTTCGCGTCGCCTGCCAGCAGCAACCAGCTTTCGATCACCAGAAAGACCCCCACCGTGGCCCAGCCGTTGACGAGGCGCAGGGCAAACCAGCCCCAGGTGTCATAGAACAATCCCTGCAACAGGATGGTCACCGCGATCAGCGAGGCAAAGCTGCCGTAGGCGCGGATATGCCCGATGCGCAGAATCAAACGGTCGTTGAACACCGCACCCAGCGTCAGACCAATGAAATAGGCCGATGACACGATGCCGATCATCGTGGTTGATGCACCGGCGGCGTCGAGGCGAAGGGTGGTCAGCGAAGAAAGAAAACCGTTGCCCAGCGCAACAATGAACAGCCCGAGCAGGGGCGCCAGCGCCATGGCCAGCAAACGCGGAGACATAAAAACCTCTAGAGATCGAACAGCGGAACGTGCGCCTCTGCGCATGCGATTGCCAGGCCGAAGTGTTTGTATTGTGCAAGTGCCTGCCGATCGGGCAGGGCGGCTGTGTCGGACACACGTGGGGAGGCGTGGCCAGCCATTCAAGTACGCGCTTTTGTGTCAGTGGTGCCTTCAGCCTCAGGCTTCTACCGCTGCAAGAGCGGGCGGAATTCTAAGGCTTGTGAGGGATTTGCCAATAGCTGTCTGCTGCGACGTCGGGACGCAGGCAGGCCAGAGTTCAGAGTTCAGAGTTCAGAGTTCAGAGTTCAGAGTTCAGAGTTCAGAGTTCAGGGTAAGACAGCAACTCATCGTTGGCGCTGCAAAAGACAAGGCGTCGGATTACCCGTCCCACTGAATGCGAGCTGCCAATGACTGGTCATTCTTGCGATTCCCTACGGCCTCGATATGCCCGGCACATCCATATTGATCTTGCGCCAGAACGCTTCAGAGAAACTGTAAACCGAGAAGGCAATCAGCCCCGCGGCCATCACCATCAACATCAGCCATCCCGCTGGCAGGTTCTGCAGGGCGTCGAGGGCTTCCTTCATACCCGGCGGATCCATCGCTTTATACGCGGAGCCGCTGACGGCCAGCAGCAAGGCAATTTCGATAAACACCACGCCACGGGCGATCAGACCGAACCGAGACACTGGGCGGACGTACTGCATGACGTCTTCGTCGGCCTCGAAGTATTGCTCGAATGACGCCTTCCAGCCTTTGATGATGTGCGCAATTCCCACGCCCAGCGGAATAAGCGCGATCAGGTACACCAGTAAATTCGAGTATTCCCAGGATAAAAGATGCGCCAGCCAGTCCTTGGTTTGGCCACCGGAATTGCCCGAGCTTTTAATGCCGCTGATCAGCAGGCCCAATGCAAAGAATGCCAGAGCACCGTTGACCAAACCGCCTGCGAACAGGCCTGCGCGAATCACCAAGCCTTTGAGATTTTTGCCGTGATGGTCGACATCGCGGGTCGCTTGCAGGAAACGCCACGCGGCAAAAGCCAGCAGACCTGCCACCACAAGCTCCACCAGAAAATAACCGAATGGCTGCGCCAGCAACGCTTCGAGGCTCCTGTGGCTGTCCTTGGGTTTTGTCGAGTCATGCGCTGCCAGCAGTGCGAAGATACCGATGATCAGATAAAGCATCCCTCGAGCGGCATAGCCTCCCCGAGCGAGTATGACAAGGCTGCGTTGCGCGGACATTGGATCGATTCCCGAGAGTGATTCAAGAGCAGACCCCTCTCACTGGGAGGGGTTCTACTGCCAAAGGGGAAAACTGTCGGGGCACATCCCTTTGAACTAATCATCCGGCGCGCGCCCCTAATGTCGTGCTGCCAGCCACGCGGTTAGGGCTGTCGGATTTCCCCACTCACACACGCAGGTTTGATGAATCATGAAGAGCGAACAAGTAGAAGGTGTAGCAGAGAAGCTGGCCGGCAAGGCGCAGAGCGCAGTCGGTAGACTGATCGGTGATTCGACACTGGAAGCAGAGGGCGCTGGACGCCAGGCTGCTGGCCAACTGACCAAAACCTACGGCGATACACTCGACAGCGTCTCGACATTCGTTAAAGAGAAACCTGTCGCCGCACTCGCGATTGGCGCGGGTTTGCTGCTGTTGGTCAATCGTCTGCTGCGTCGCTGAGCCAGGAAGTAGGGCGTACCCAGCCAGGCCCACCGTATCGTTACCGTCCCTCACACTCCCCGGAGTTTAATACCGGGAAGTCGTGAGGGAAGCTGACCGCTTTAGGCGCAACGGCTTACAGGGTCCGGCCAATGGCTTGCTCATAGGCAGCAAGGAAATGCTGCCACTGCGATTGATCCCAGTAAGAATGCCGTCTGAGTTGAGGGATGTCGTGACGCGCCGCCCCTATTGCAGTAACACGACCGCGAGACTTCTCCAGGTCTAGCAGCGCCAGTTCGAAATCAAACTGCTCGCCAGTCATCGACGCCTTGATAAATATGTGTTTGGAACGCATGCAACCGTGCTGCCATTTGCCCGAATGCATCCGCGCCAGCATTTGCGCCAGACGCTCTAAAAGTTGCTGGTGCTGCTCTGTCGTCAACAGGCTCGCGGCACCCTGGCCATACCAGGTATCCAGATCAATAAAACCGCCGAGATCTTCGGTCACCAGGACACCTTGCCAAACACCTTGGACTTTTCTCGCGCCATAAAACACGGGTCTTGGCGCCTTCACCCCCAGCTTCTCGAGCCTGGACAGTGCGATGCCTTCACGCAGAGCGGTGGGGCGGCCAGTGGGGTAACGGAGACTGCGAAACAGATGGCCGGTTTGACGCTTCACGAAGAACGTCCTGTCATCTTTCACAATCAGCTGGACACCACTGGTGCCGCTGCGGCGCACATTCGGCGGTTCGACCCACTCTCCGGACGTATCCCACCAGAATTCAAACTCACTGCGTGCACGGCCCATTATCCGCTCCATTTATTGTAGAAATTTTTAGTTGCGACTTTTGCATTATCGTCGCGATCGCAGCTCTGTCCATGGGCGGAAGTTATTAGTTCCCTGAATTTCGCGAACTTTGGCACCAAGTCGCAACTTTTACGCTTCGTTTGTTTAAACAGTTGCGCCGCTAAAAATCAGTGGGAGTGGCAGGTATTGCTCCCGTCACAAAAAAGGTCGTACGCGCAGGATCATCCTTAACGGAGTTGCGGCCGCCGGAACGCTGGTGTTATCGGGCACCATTCATTGCTCTGACTGGCAACGATTACATCCGGTGATGTTCCAGCAAAAAGTCCACGAACAGGCGCACCCGCGCCGGCATTGCCGCGCCGCCAACGAACACCGCATGAATCGGTTCCTGATCCCCGGGATTCCAGGCCTCCAGCAGCGCAATCAACTCGCCGCGCTGCAGATCCTCGCGCACGCTGAATTCACCGATACGGGCAATGCCCGCGCCTACTCGCGCGAGTTGTGCCAGCGCCTCGCCACTGCTGCATTCGATGTTGCCGCTGACCTTCAGGGAAAACTCTTTTCCATCGCCGATGAACGGCCAGTTGGACTCGGCACGCCGAAAGTTGAAGCGCAGGCAGTTGTGCTTAAGCAGGTCTTGCGGTTCCTGAGGGATGCCATGGCGCTGGAGATACTCGGGCGACGCCACCACGACCTGGCCGGTGTAGCCGATCCGGCGCGCGGTCAGCGGGCTGTCGGGCAGATGGCCAAAGCGCACCGCGACGTCGGCCTGCCCGCCGAGAATGTCGACCACTTCGTCGCCGAGGGTGAGGTCGACGACGATGTTCGGGTAACGGGCGCTGAACGCTGCGACCAAGGGCACGATGGCGAGCCGCCCATGACCGAGGGCGGCACTGATCCGTAATCGCCCCTTGGGTACGCCTTGATCGGCGATGGCGTCTTCGACTTCATCCATGTCGGCGAGGATACGTCGGGCGCCGCGCAGGAACGCTTCGCCCTCGGCCGTGAAGGTGATCGCACGGGTGGTGCGCAACAGCAGGCGGGTGCCAAGACGTTGTTCGGTACGCGCGATGATCCGACTGACTGCCGAGGGAGTCAGGCTCAATGCCCGCGCGGCGGCCGACAGGCTGCCTTCCTGCGCCACGGTGATGAACACGCTCATTTCACCTGACCTGCCGTTGAAATCCACTTGTGCCTCCCAAGCAAAGGTGATTGCCAAAAATGCTGTCTACCGCCCTGAAGGATTGGATCGTAGCATCAGCGGCATAGATGAGGAGCCTTCCATGCGTATCAATCCACCACTTGTCGCACTCGCCATCGGTGCTTTTGGCATCGGCGTAACAGAATTTGCCCCCATGGGCATGTTGCCGAATATCGCCGCCGATCTGGGCGTTTCAATTCCCGCCGCCGGTTTGCTGGTCAGTGCTTATGCGCTGGGCGTATTGCTTGGCGCGCCGCTGATGACCTTGACCACCGGGAGAATTCCCCGGCGCTATCTGCTGATCGGGCTTATGGCGATTTTCACCCTGGGTAATCTGATGTCAGCCTTGGCCACCGATTACTACAGCCTCATGGTCGCCAGGGTGGTGACCTCACTGAACCATGGCGCATTTTTTGGCGTTGGCTCGATTGTCGCCGCCAGCGTGGTCGCCCCGCAGAAACGTGCCGGGGCGGTTGCTGCAATGTTCATGGGCCTGACGTTGGCGACCATCGGCGGTGTGCCGTTGGCCGCCTGGTTTGGCGAATTGTACGGCTGGCGCACCGCTTTCTGGGGCATTACCGGCCTGGGCGTGATGACCATGGCCGCGCTGTGGTTCGCCCTGCCCAATGTGCGGGCGCCGCAAAGCGTCGGGGTGATGGCGGAGATTCGGGTATTGGCGCGCGGCCCGGTGCTGGGCGCGTTGGCGCTCACCGTCGTCGGTTCGAGTGCGATGTTTACCGTCTTCACTTACATCGCGCCGATTCTCAGCAACGAGACCCATGCGTCAACCGCCTACATCACCGCGATGCTGGTGCTCTACGGTGTCGGGTTGACGCTGGGCAACCTGTGGGGCGGCAAAGCCGCAGACCACTCGATAGATCGCACCCTGATCATTTCGCTGAGCGTGCTGATTCTCGTCTTGCTGGCGTTCACCCTACTGATGCGTTGGCCGCTGCCGGCTGCCGTCGCCATCCTGATCTGGGGTATTGCCAGCTTTGCCCTGGTGCCACCGCTACAAATGCGCGTCATGGAAGCGGCCAAGGACGCGCCCAATCTAGCCTCGGCAGTGAACATCGGCGCCTTCAACTTCGGCAATGCGATTGGCGCGGCGCTGGGCGGTGCGGTGATCAATAGCGGGCTGGGTTATCCGGCAATTTCCCTGGCCGGTGCGGCGATGGCGGGCCTGGGATTGCTGATGGTGCTGGTGTTTGCCTGGCGCTCCAGAACCAGAACGATTGAAGCGGCAGTGGTGTAACAAACTCCCGGTGTACAGTTTCAAGCTATCGATTCCGTTGTCCTCTCTGACAACAGGACTCAGGCTGAAACAGCCAGGCTGGCGTAGCTGCAAGAGCCTTTGATCAAGGCCCGCGCAGCCAAGGCCATTGCTGATCAACACATGCTTGAATGCCGCGCATCCTCGGATGCGCGGCAGGCTACTGTTCCGATTCTCACGAATCCATCGCCAGACGAACCTCGCTTTTACAACGCAAACGTAGTCCCACGAGTGTTCACAAACAGCGAATAGATCGAGTGACTGCTGGCCATGAACAGCCGATTCCCTTCGCGTCCCCCAAAGCACAGGTTCGGGCAACGCTCTGGCAGCGAAATGTGCCCGATGGCCTTGCCCTGAGGATTGAAAACGCGCACGCCGTCGAGTTTTTCCAGGTCGGCCTTGGGATCACCGTTGCCGCCCCAGCCGCACCACAGGTTGCCCGCTTCGTCGCATTTGATGCCGTCGATCGCGGCATACTCCAGCCCTTCGATGTGCTTGCGGCGTTCACCCAACGTGCCGTCGTCCTTCACGGCAATCGCCCAGATCAGGCGATTGGGTTTGGCGCGACCTTCAACCACGTACAGGGTTTTTTCATCGGGAGAAAAGCACAGGCCATTGGGACCGTTGAGGTCGTCGATGACCCGGGTGACTTTTTTGCTCTGCCCGTCGATGCGGTACACGGCGTGGGGTTGGGTCGGGGTGATTTTGTGGCCTTCATAATTATTGCCGGTCTGGAAGGGCGGGTCGGTGAACCAGATCGATCCGTCACTTTTGCAGACGATGTCATTGGGCGAGTTGAAGGGTTTGCCGTCATAGCTGTCGGCCAGCACGGTGATCGTGCCATTGGCTTCGGTGCGCGTGATGCGCCGGCCTTCGCTGGTGGTGGTCGAGCCTTCGCAGACGATCAGGCGACCTTGGCGATCCCGGCACATGCCGTTGGAAAAGTTGGAGTGTTCGCGGTACACGCTGAAGGTGTCGGTGATCTCGTCCCAGCGCATGATGCGATTATTGGGGATGTCGCTGACCAACAAATAGCGGCCATCACCGACCCAAACCGGCCCTTCGGCCCAGCGCATGCCGGTGGCAAGTTTTTCAACACTGGCGTTGAAAATACGCAGTTCGAGGAAGCTGTCGTCGAGGATCTGAATCAGTGGATCAGGGTAACGCTGACTCAAGGGTTCGGCGGCCTCGGAGATGCGGCTCAGTGCGGCGCTGCCGACGGTGGCGAGCGTGGCAGAAACAGCGAGGGACTTTTTCAGGAAGCTGCGGCGGGTATTGCCTTGCGCTCGGTCAAGGCTTTCAGGCTTGGCGGACAGGAATGAGTCCATGTAACGATCTCCGTGGTTTTATTATTTTTTGGAGACGTAGTAATACCTTGTGGTAGGACATCGTACAAGTCATTCGTTGCGCACGAGTCTTGGTTCGCCTATAGAAGTGAAGGCCGCTGAACATCTTCTGGTTGATCTGATATGTGAGGCGAGGTCAGGTACTTTTTCGCGCTGCATAATCTGTTGCTGCAACGTTTCATCACTGCTTGTATCCTTGCGCGCGGCAAGCGCAGGAGTCTGCAACCATTGCGTCGGTCATGGGTCGCTGGCAAGGAAAACCGGACTTTCCAAAAGGTAGCAATGTGAAGCGTGATATTCATCTGGTTGTGCTTTTGTTGTCGGTGATCGGTTGTTCCCTCGCGTCATTGACGGTGTGGAAAGTGTTGGCTTCTCGAGAGCGCGCACTGGAAGAAGTCAACGTCCATGGCTTGAACCTGACTCAGGCGTTGGCGACGTACTCCGAAGGTATCGTGCGCCAGAGTTCATTGCTGCTGCTCGGCCTCGTCGAACGTCTGGAGACCGAAGGCAGTGGCCCCGCGCAGATTCAGCGGCTGAGTGCCCTGGTCATGCGCCAGGAACCGTTGATGCCGCAGCTCAGTGGCATCACCATTTACGATACTCAGGGACGCTGGCTGATGTCTTCGAACCGGCCGATTCCCGCCGGGGCGAACAGCAGTGATCGCGCCTATTTCATCCATCATCGTGATGATCCCTCCCGCGAAACCTTCATCGGGCCACCGATTCAAAGCCGTTCCAATCAAGAGTGGGTGATAACGGTCAGCCGCCGTTTCAACGACGCTCGCGGCGAGTTTGCGGGCGTGGTGGCGGTGACACTGGGGGTCGAAAACTTCCTGCGCCTGTTTGGCAAGATCGACGTCGGGCAGGAGGGCGCCATCGGCTTGTCCTATACCGATGGCACGTTGCTGGTTCGCTATCCCTTTCGCGAGCAGGACATGGGGCGCAACTTTTCCAAGTCGCCCATCTATGCGAAGTATCTGGTCGATCGCTCAGTCGGCACAGCGTCGTTCACCTCCAGCCTGGACGGCGTTGAGCGGCTGTACGCCTTTCGCAAGAGTGATCGGCTGCCCTTGATCACCACCGTCGCCCTCGGCAAACGCGAGGCACTGGCGGCGTGGCGTATGGAAGCGTGGCTGTCGGCAGTGGTGGTGGCCGGGCTGCTCGGGCTGACCAGTCTGATCGGCTGGTTTCTGATTGTGGATATCCGCCGGCGTACCGAGGCCGAGGACCAGTTACGCGGAACGCAGCAGCAGTTGCTCTCATCCAATCGCCAGCTTGAATTGCTGGCAATGAAGGACGCCCTGACAGGTCTGGCCAATCGGCGCTGCTTTGACGAGAGCCTCGCCATGGAAGCTCGGCGGGCACAACGTGACGGCAGCACGCTGGCATTGCTGATGATCGATATCGACTACTTCAAGCTGTTCAATGACGCCTTTGGGCATGTCGCCGGCGATGCCTGCCTGCAGACCGTTGGCCGCGTGCTGCAGGACTGTGTGCGACGCCCGTCAGACCTGCTGGCGCGCTATGGTGGCGAGGAGATGGGCGTCATCATGCCGAATACCGATGCTGACGGCGCCGCGGTGGTGGCTCAGCTCATCCTCGATCGCCTGACGCAACAGAACATCCCGCACAGCGCCAGCCCGTTCGGGCGCCTGAGCGTGAGCATTGGCATCGCCACGGCGACAGGCGCGCAACTGGAAGGTTTGCAGGGATTGATCGAAGCGGCGGATCAGGCGCTGTACAGCGCCAAGGCACTGGGGCGTAACCAGTTTGCGCGTAGCGGCCAATCGCCGACGTTGACGGTATGACGACCAATCGCGCAATTGTCGGAGGGTGCGCAAAGGGCTGAAACAGGGCCGAGCGGGTCGACCCTGTCCCGAACGGTCAGATCACGAAAAAACCGTGCGTTCCGTCACGGCCCAACTGTGCCACCAGCCCATATTCCCAATCCAGATAGCCCTGCATGGCTTCGCGCGGATTGTCGGTGCCTTCATACGGTCGGCGATAGCGGTCGATACGCGGTGACGCCAAATGCTGCGGGCTTGCTTGCACCGGGAGTCCAGCTTCGATCCAGGCGCTTGTACCGCCGCGCAACACCACCACCGGGCGCTGGGTCAGTGCCTGCAACTGCGGCACAGCCCAACGGGCGAGCAAGCTGCTGCCGCAGGTCAAGACATAACGCTGGGCCGGCGGAATGTTCGCCAACGCTGACTGCAACTGACTGCGCAATACCCACCACGCGCCGGGGATGTGCCGTTGTACGTAAAGGGCACTGGCGGTTAAATCCAGCACCTCCGTGCCCGGCTCTTTCAGCCAGTCCGCCAGCGTCTGCGGGCTGATTTCTTCGGCTGCGGGGGCGGTCGGCAGGGGGCTGCCATGGGCCTTGTTCACTGAAGTCGCTCGGGTTCAAGTCATCCAGTACGGACACTTGCCAACCCATCTGTGCCAGCCAGGACGCACTCATGTTCGCCCGCACATTATCGTCATCCACCAGCACCAGGCGCGCACCACGAACGCTGGCGAAATGATCGGTTTCCTGGACCAGTTGTCCGCCGGGTGTGGAGCGCGAGCCCGGCAAGTGGCCGGCAGCAAATTCTTCCGGCGTGCGCACATCGAACAAATACGTAGTGCGGGCCGGGTCGGCTTGCCAGCGTCGCCACTCGGCCAGGCCGATGCGGCTCACGTTGGCGCGTTTGGCGACCGCGCGGGCGGCTTCGATGGCGAGGTTTTTGTTGTGAGCGCTGACGGGTTTGAAGCGCCGGTCCTGGCCATGCTCCAGGGTCTGGCCGGCGAGGGTCCAGCCGATGGTGCCATTGCGCAGGGCGGACACGGGGTTGGGAATCCCGGCGTTGACCAGTGACTGGGTGCCGATGATGCTGCGGGTGCGTCCGGCGCAATTGACGATGACCCGCGTTTGCGGGTCCGGAGCCAACTCGCGCACCCGCAACACCAGTTCGGCGCCAGGTACGCTGATGCCACCGGGGATACTCATGGTCTGGTATTCGTCAAAACGTCGGGCGTCCAGCACCACCACGTCAGCCTTGGCATCGAGCAGCGCCTGCACTTCTTCCGCTGCCAGGGACGGGGTGTGGCGTTCGGCATCCACCAGTTCACCGAAGGATTTACTGGGTACATTGACGTCCTTGAACAGCTCGCCACCGGCATCACGCCAGCCTTGCAGGCCGCCCTCAAGCAGCGCCACATCGGTGTAACCCAGCGTTTGCAAGCGTTCAACGGCGATGGCGGCCAAGCCTTCGCCATCGTCATACACGGTTACCCGGGTGTCTTTGCGTGGGACCCGTGCCAACACTTCCAGTTCGAGTTTGGACAGCGAGATGTTGGCCGCAAACAGCGGATGAGCTTCGGCAAACGGCGCCTCTTCACGCACGTCCAGCAATGCAAGTTCCTCGCGTGCCAGCAGAGCTTTACGGATATCGGCGTAACGGCGGATAGCGAAATCGGTCATTGCGGGAGCTCCTTCGACAAATCCCAGAGGTTTGGTAACAGGCTGTTGGAATAGCCGGAGATGAAAGGTTTTTCAGTGCCGTCCAGGCCATACACCGCGCGCTTCACCGCGCCGATGTTGGCGCCATACACGTGCACACTGATCGACACCTGATCGCTGTAGGCATTGGCCACCTGGTGAATGTCACCCACTGTTGGCGACACCGCTTCGACCTGGCCCGGATCCAAGCGCAGCGCTGCTCCGGCCGCTGCCAATGCGCCATCGGGTTGCCGGGCAAATCCTTGCGAATACTCCGCGCCACGCAACATGCCGATCAGCCCCCAGACCCGATGATCATGGATCGGCGTGCGTTGCCCCGGCCCCCAGACAAAACTGACGATGGAAAAGCGTTGCCGGGAATCAGCGTGCAGCAAAAACTGCTGGTAACGTTCGGGGTCAGGCCGGGCGAATGCCTCCGGCAGCCAGTCATCGACGCTGACCAGTTGCTGCAGCAAGCGGCCGCCCTGTTCAAGGATCGCTGTTTCACCGGGCTGTTCATCGAGCAGCGTGGCCAGTTGTTCGATGAACTGGCGCAAGCGCGCCAGGTTAGGTGGCGCGAGTGGTTTGGACACAAGGTTCTGGGGCATGAGCTCCCTCCGTGGAAACTGAAATAAACGCGAACTACACGGGCGAGCTAAAAGGTATTATTCTTTATGCACATTTTTCCAGTCATTTATTATGCGAAAAAAGAATGAAGATAGATGATCTGAACGCGTTCGTGGCAGTGATCCGCTGCCAAACCATCAGCCAGGCTGCTGATTCCTTGCAGTTGACCCAGCCGGCGATCACCCGGCGGGTGCAGAACTTCGAGGAAGCCTTGGGCGTCGAGTTGCTCGACCGCAACACCAAACCGCTGAAACCGACCAGCATGGGCCTTCGGGTTTACGGGCAGTGCCTGGAAGTGCTGCGCACCATTGATGCCCTCAGCGAATTGGTGGCCAGCGACGGCCCGCCCAGTGGTGCGTTACGCATCGGCGTCCCGCAGACCATCGGCGATGTGGTGTTGCTGGATGCCCTGAGCCAATTGAAAGCCCTCTACCCGCAATTACAGACGTCGGTGGCCACAGGCTGGGGCAGCCATTTGCTGGGCAAGGTCGAGAACGGCGAACTGGACGTGGTCGCGGCGCTGTTTCCCGCCGGTAAGGTGTTTCCGGAGGGGGTGGTCGGGCGTTCGCTGGCCAGCATGAGCCTGGTGGTGGTCGCCGCCAAAGGCGAGGTACGCAAACGCAACTGCAAACTCGCCGATTGCTATCAGCGCGGCTGGGTGCTCAACCCTGACGGCTGTGGTTTCCGCGCCGGCCTGCAAAGGGCCTTGAGCGCGCAGGGGTTGTCGTTGCAAATCAACCTGGAAACGTTCGGCACCGAATTGCAGTTGGGGTTGATCGCCAATGGCCTGGGCTATGGTCTGGTGCCGTTGCCGTTGCTGGAAAACAGCAGCCATCGCGACAAACTGGAAATTGTCCCGGTCTCGGACTTCAAACCGGTGATTGATTTGTGGCTGATCCATCCGCGTTTCCTCGGCAACCTGCAAGAACCGGTCAGCGTATTTGGCGAAATGGTCGCGGCTCGGGTGGGCAAGCACTGACCGGATTGGTTGTTTATTGCATATCGTGGATTTGAATAGATGCATTATTTGTATATTAGATTAGAACTAAAACGAATTTCACGGACAGTTTTTATGTAGTTAGCATGGGGTTCGACGCGCTTTATCAGGGAAGTTGAAATGTCTGCGCAACCCCCCGTTACACCGCTGGATCGCCTCAAGTCCATCGCCCAATGGCCCGCCGGGCGCGATCTGCTTGCGCGCTTGCTCAGCCCGTTGTTGCTGTTGCTGCTGTGGGAGCTGGCCTCGCGCACGGGACTGTTGCCACCGCGCATCATCGCTGCGCCCAGTGCGATTGGCGCCACGCTGTGGCAGATGCTCGGCAGCGGCGAGTTGGCCGGCCACTTGTGGATTTCCCTGCAACGCGCCCTCAGCGGCCTGGCGATCGGGGTTAGCGTCGGCACCGTCCTGGCGCTGGTGGCGGGGTTGTCGCGACGCGGCGAGATCGCCATCGACTCGCCGATGCAAATGCTCCGAACCTTGCCGTTCCTGGCCATCGTGCCGCTGTTCATTCTGTGGTTTGGCGTAGGCGAAACGCCGAAGATCGCCTTGATTGCCCTCGGCACTACCTTCCCGATTTATCTCACGCTGTTTTCCGGTATCCGCGGCCTCGACCCCAAGCTTGTCGAAGCCGCAACGATGCTCGGGCTCAAACGCTGGGAACTGATCGTCCACGTGATCTTGCCCGGTGCCTTGCCGGCATTCTTTGTCGGTTTGCGCTACGCCTTCGGCATCAGTTGGCTGGGGCTGGTGGTGGTTGAGCAAATCAACGCCAGCGCCGGCATTGGTTACCTGGTCAACGATGCGCGGGACTTCATGCGTACAGACGTCATCGTCATCTGCCTGATCATTTACAGCGTACTGGGGCTGGGTATCGACGGCCTGGTGCGTTTGCTTGAACGGTTTGCGCTGGCCTGGCGCCCGACCTTTATCAGGAGCTGACCATGACTGTGCTGTTTGCCAAACCCCCACTGCCAGCCGTCGAGTGCCGACAGGTCACGCGCCGGTTTGCCGGCCAGGCGGTGCTCGATCACTTGGACCTGGAGATTGCGCCTGGCGAATTTGTTGCCCTGCTGGGCAGTAGCGGTTCGGGTAAAACCACTTTGTTGCGAGCGCTGGCCGGGCTCGACCGGATCGACGAAGGCCGGTTGAAGGTACCCGAAGCGCTGGCGGCGGTGTTTCAGGAGCCGCGCTTGATGCCGTGGAAACGCGCCTGGCGCAACGTCTCCCTCGGGGTGCGTGGCGAAGGGGCGAAAGAGCGCGCATTGGCGGCGATGACTGAGGTCGGCCTGGAGCATCGGCTCAATGCCTGGCCAGGCACTTTGTCCGGAGGCGAAGCGCAGCGCGTCGCGCTGGCGAGGGCACTGGTCCGTGAGCCGAAACTGTTGCTGCTGGACGAACCGTTCGCCGCCCTCGATGCCTTGACGCGCATCCGCATGCATCAACTGATTATTGCGTTGTGGCGAGTGCACACCCCGGCGGTGTTGCTGGTCACGCACGACGTTGACGAAGCAGTCCTGCTGGCAGATCGGGTGGTGGTGTTGGCCCACGGGCGCATCGCCGAACAGATCCAGATTCGCTTGCCGCGCCCGCGTCAGATCGCGACGCCGGCGTTCCATGATTTGCGTGCGCGCCTGCTGGAATTGCTCGGGATCGACAGCGATCCCGACGTTGCCAGTGCCGCTGACGATTCCCAACCCTTGAGCAGGACCGGCAACCGATGAGCTTATCCACCGCGCAACCCCGCGCCGAGCATCAGGCTCGGCAACCCGATCTCGACGCTCCGGCATTCGCCGAACGGCTGGAAGCGCTCAGCGACGAATTCGCCGCGACGGCGGCTTATTACGACAAACACAGCGAGTTCCCCCACGCCAATCTGCGGCGATTGCATGAGCACGGTTTGCTGGCGTTGACGGTGCCGCGCCGTCTGGGTGGCAGCGAGGCGACACTGGCCCAGGCGCGCCGGGTCGTCAGCGCAGTGGCTCGCGGCGAACCGTCCACCGCGTTGGTGCTGGTGATGCAATACCTGCAGCACACGCGCCTGCAAGGCAATCAGGCCTGGCCGCTGCACTTGCGCGAACGGCTGGCACGCGAAGCAGTGGAAGAGGGCGCATTGATCAACGCGTTGCGGGTCGAGCCGGATCTCGGCACACCGGCCCGTGGCGGCTTGCCCAACACCATTGCGCGACGCGTGGACGGTGGCTGGTTGCTTAGCGGCCGGAAGATTTACTCCACCGGCATTCCCGGCCTGACCTGGCTGGCAGTCTGGGCGCGCAGTGACGACAGCGAGCCGCACGTGGGCACTTGGCTGGTGCATCGGGATACGCCGGGGATTCGCATCGAGGAAACCTGGGATCACTTGGGCATGCGCGCTACCGGCAGCCACGATGTGATTTTCGAAGACGTGTTCGTCGCCAGCGAATACGCCGTGGACATTCTGCCGGCCAGCGTCCCGCGTCCCTCTGAACTGGACAGTACCGGCGTGTTGTGGCTGGCAGTGCTGCTTTCGTCGATCTACGACGGCGTAGCCCGCGCCGCCCGCGACTGGTTAGTGGGCTGGCTTGCCGAGCGCACGCCGGCCAATCTGGGGGCGCCGCTGTCGAGCCTGCCGCGGTTTCATGAACTGATCGGGCGCATCGACGCGCTGCTGTTTGCCAACCGCGTGCTGCTGGATGCTGCGGCACAAGGACGGGTCGATCCGAGCGAAGCCACACAGGTCAAATACCTGGTCACCAGCAACGCCATCAGCGCCGTCGAATTGGGGATCGAAGCCATCGGCAACCCGGGCCTGGCCCGTGGAAATCCGATCGAGCGGCATTACCGCGACGTGTTGTGCAGCCGGATTCACACCCCGCAGAACGACGCGATCCTCGGTGCCGTCGGCCGCGCCGCATTCGCTTTGCCGAGCCGGGGCGCCCAGGCATGACGCGCATCGCCAGTCAGTTGGACGCGGCGTTCAATCAACACCTGCGAGCGCAATTGCCTGATGTTGAAGTGCTTGAGTTATCGCGGGGTTTGCCAGCGAATCTGCCGGCGGATGTTCAGGTGTTGCTCGCCGCCCCACATGCCGACTTTCGGGATGCGTCGGCGCCGCCGCCCGGTTGGCCGTTTGGTTTGCGGCTGGTTCAACTGGTGACCAGCGGTCTCGATTATTTCCCTCGCTGGCTGTTCGACAGTTTGCCGGTGGCGAGTGCGCGAGGCACTACCGCAGAGACGATGGCCGAGTTTGCCCTGGCCGCGATTTTCACGGCCGCCAAGCAACTGCCGGACGTCTGGATCAACGACGCGGCGCACTGGCAGCAGCGGCCGCTGGCTTCGGTGTCCGGCAGCACCCTGGGGCTGTTCGGTTTCGGCAGTATTGCCCAGGCCCTGGCGCCGAAAGCGCAGGCATTGGGGATGCACGTCCTCGCGCTGCGTCACTCCGAGCAGCCCTTTGAAGTGCCCGGCGTGCGCGCAGTGGCGGACATTCATGAGTTGTTTGGCCGTGCCGATCATGTGCTGCTGGCGGCACCGGTCACGCCCGCGACACAGCACATCGTCAGCGAAGCGGTGCTGGCGTCAGCCCGGCCGGGGCTGCATCTGATCAACCTAGCACGCGGGGCGCTGATCGATCAGCACGCGTTGTTGCGCGCCCTCGATGCCGGGCAAGTCGGCTTGGCGAGTCTGGATGTCAGCGACCCGGAGCCGCTGCCGGCGGGGCACCCGTTTTACCGTCATCGACGCATTCATTTATCACCGCACACCTCGGCCAATTCGCCGCAGGTGTACCTCAACATTGCCCGTTTGCTGGCGCGCAACATTGAACGCCAGCGCAAAGGGCTGCCATTGGAAAACCCGGTGGAGATCAGCCGTGGATATTGAAAGGAGTCAGCCATGAGCACAGCCAACGCAATTCACCGGCCGGGGGTGTACGACTTGCCGCGCGACGGCCACACCGTGTTTCGCTGGGAGCATCCGCCGCAGCACGAGAGCGTTGCGCAGGAACGCTTGCAGCGCAAACAGAGCCTCGCAATCGCGTTCCGGGTGTTTGCCCTGCAAGGGTTCGATATGGGCGGCGCCGGGCACATCACGGTGCGCGACCCAGGACGGCCGGATCACTTTTGGGTCAACCCGGTGGGCGTGTATTTCGGTCATTTGCGGGTGTCGGATCTGTTGCTGGTCAATCCTGACGGCGAAATCCTCGAAGGCGAGGGCGCGTTGAACCTGGCCGCGTTCGCTATCCATGCCGCGCTGCATGAAGCCCGCCCGCAGGTGATCGCCGCGGCGCATGCACATTCGCTGTACGGCAAGGCCTGGTCGAGTCTGGGACGTTTGCTGGACCCGCTGACCCAGGACGCCTGTGCCTTTTATGAAAAGCACGCACTGTTCGACAATTTTTCCGGGGTGGTGCTGGACACCAGAGAGGGCGCGCGCATTGCCCAGACCCTTGGCGAACACAACGCGTTGATCCTGCAAAATCATGGCCTGCTAACCGTTGGCCAAACCGTCGAAGCGGCCGTCTGGCGTTTTATCGCGATGGACAACGCGGCACGCACGCAACTGCTCGCCGAAGCGGCGGGTTCACCACGGCTTATCCCGCATGACGTTGCGCGACACACGGCCAGACAGGTCGGTACTGAATTTGGCGGTTGGTTCAGCTTCCAGCCGTTTCGCGAACGGATTTTGCGCGCAGAACCGGATGTTCTGACTTAAGGAGTTGCACCATGCACCGTCGACGTTTTCTCGAACTTTCGGCGCTGGCCGGCCTCGGCGCATTCAGCGTCGGCCTGCCACGCTTCGGCCTGGCCGCCAACGACTTGCGTGGGGTCACGCTGAACGTGGCGACCTACAAAGGCGCGGCTCCGACATTCTTCGCCGAAGCAGGAATCGAGCCTGCGCCTTACACCGTCAAATACGCCGAGTTCACGGGCGGCAACCTGAGTTTTGAGGCCTTGGTCAGCGGCACCCTGGACATCTCGCCAATGAGTGAGATACCGCCGATATTCGGGATCAAGAATCACGCGCCAGTGAAGCTCATTGCGGTGTTGACCGGTGACGTCAACAACCAGGCGTTTATCGTGCCCAAAGGCTCTGACGTGCAGTCGATCGCGCAACTCAAGGGCAAGCGAATCGGCTACATCCGCTCGACCAGTTCACACTATTTTTTGCTTAAAGCGCTGAAGGAGCAGGGCCTGACGTTCAATGACATCGTGCCCATGGCGCTGACGCCGCAGGACGGTTTTGCCGCGTTTCAGAACGGCGCGCTGGATGCCTGGGTCAGTTTTGGCTACTTCATCCAGCTCGCCGAGCAACGCACCGGGGCCCGTGTCTTGAAAACCGGTCAGGGCTATCTGTCCGGCAATTACGTGATCGCCGCCAATCAGAACAGCATTGCCGACCCGCTCAAACATCAGGCGATTACCGATTACATCCTGCGCGAGTACCGTGCCTGGCAATGGATTGCGGCGCATCCCGAAGAGTGGGCAACCAAGAGTGCGAAGATCCTTGGCATGCCACGGGAAGTGTTCCTGGCCCAGTATCGTGCCCAGAGTGGCCCGCGCTTGCTGCAACCGGTGGACGATGCCGCGGTGAAATCCCAGCAGGATGTCGCCGATCTGTTTTTCGAGGCTGGGGTGTTGCCGCAGCAGCTCGACGTGTCCGGTTTGTGGGACCGCAGTTTTCACTGGAGCTGAACCCGCATTTCCACATCCGACACTTGCCAGGGAGGGCATGCATGCTCACTTCTTTTGCGCGCTGCTGTGCAGTGCTGTTGTGCCTGATCAGCGCTTTCACCGACGCCGGGGAAACCGTCACGCAACTTCACCAGCGCCTCACCGTCCTCGACGGCCACCTCGACACTCCGATGCAACTGGCGCGTCCGGATTGGGACATCACCCAGCGGCACAGCTTCGACACCGACCTGTCCCAAGTGGACTTGCCGCGCATGAAGGAGGGCGGGCTGGACGGTGGCTTCTGGGCGATATTCACCCCGCAGGGCCCGCTTACCGCGGAAGGCCGGACACTGGCCAGCGAACATGGCCTGGCGGTGATCACGCGCATTCGCGACATGGTTGCGGCGCACCCCAAGGATTTTGCCTTGGCGTTGCGCGCCGAAGACGTACCGGCCATCGTCGCGCGCCAGCAGCGGGTGGTGTTTATCAGCATGGAAAATGCCGAGCCGCTGGCGGCTGATCCGCAACGATTACAGACCTATTACCGACTGGGGTTGCGCATGCTCGGGCTGGTTCATGCGGCCAACAACGATTTCGCCGATTCAGCCACCGCGTTGCCGCAATGGCACGGCTTGAGCCCGGCCGGTCGAGCGCTGGTGGCGGAGGCCAACCGGCGGGGGATTTTGCTCGACGTGTCGCACGCCTCGGATCAGGTGTTCGATCAAGTGCTGGAGCTGTCCAGTGCCCCGATCATTGCTTCGCACAGCAGCAGTCGGGCGATCACGGCGCACCCGCGCAACCTCGACGACCAGCGCTTGCGCCGGTTGGCGGCGAAGGGCGGCGTGGTGCAGGTCAACAGCTTTCCCAGTGATTTGATCAACCGCGAGCCCAACCCCGAGCGCGACAAGGCGCTGGGCCCGCTGTACCGCGAGTTTCGCCTGGCGGCGAGTCTCAGCACGGCCGAGGTGGCGGACCTGGCAGCGCGTATCCGCGAGGTGGAAAATCGCTATCCGCAGCCGCAAGCGAACCTGGATGATTTCATCAGGCATCTGCTGCACATCCTGCAAGTCGTCGGCGCGGATCACGTCGGGATCGGTGCTGACTGGGACGGTGGCGGCGGGGTGCAAGGCTTGAGTGATGTGTCGCAGTTGCCGCGGATTACCGAGCGTTTGCTGGCGGCGGGTTACACCGAAAGTGATGTGGCGAAGATCTGGGGCGGAAATTTGCTGCGGGTGCTGAGCGAGGCGCAGCGCGCACATTGATCGGCTTGGATCGACTGACGATGTGACTATGCAATCGCCGCAGAATCACCTCTGGCGAATATGATACAAATTAATATTTGCATATGCTTAAAATGTATTTCTCTTATTAAAGAGCGCCCCCTAGGATGGCTTCGCATAGACCCAAGTGACTGAACAAGTCGCTGGGCTATAACCGAATGCACTATCTATCCGCCAGGCAGGGAGCGCTTGAATGCCGTTGACCAGAAGACAATTGATCGCCCGCGTGGCCGCCGTCGGCGGTCTTCAAGCGGCCTCCGCGGTGATGGGCATGCTCGGTGTGACCGACACGGCGCAGGCCGCTGCGGAGAACTATGCCGCGTTGCCCACCGCCCGTGTGGGGCAAGGTGCCAGCGTGGTGGTGATCGGTGCCGGCATCGGTGGTCTGGTCAGCGCCTATGAACTGCGAAAGGCCGGTTTCAACGTCACGCTGCTGGAGGCCCGTGATCGGGTCGGCGGGCGCAACTGGACGGTTCGTGGGGGTGATCGTGTCGAGTACACCGACGGCAGCGTGCAGGTCGCGGACTTCGACAACGGCTTCTACCTCAACGCCGGCCCCGGCCGTCTGCCTAGCCATCATCAGTTGATGCTCGGCTATTGCCGCGAGCTCGGGGTGGAACTGGAAGTGTTGGTCAACACCAGCCGCAACGCACTGGTGCGGCCCGACCTGAATCAACCGGCGATCCAGATTCGCCAGGCCGTGAACGACAGCCGTGGGCACTTCTCCGAGCTGCTGGCAAAAGCGGTCAATCGCCACGCGCTGGATCAGGAACTCAGCCTCGAAGACCGCAGCAACCTGCTGAGTTTCCTCAAGACCTGGGGCGATCTCTCGGACAAACTCGAGTACGTCGGTTCTGCTCGCTCCGGGTACAAGGTATGGCCGGGTGCCGGTGATCAACTCGCACAGAAAAAAGACCCGCTGCCGCTGCAGACGTTGCTCAACCCGGCGTTGACCACCGCGTTGATGATTGATGAGTACCCGGAATTTTCGCCGACCATGTTTCAGCCGGTGGGTGGTATGGACCGCATTCCCAAGGCATTCGCGCGGCACCTGAAAGCAGCGCTGCGCCTGAACGCCGAAGTGCGCTCGATCACTAATCACGCGGATTTCGTCGAGGTCGCTTATCTGGACCGACGCAGTGGCCACGAACAAAAAATTCGCGCTGATTACCTGATCAGCGCGTTGCCGTTGCCACTGCTGGCGAAGATCGACAGCAACCTCGCAGCACCGGTCCGCCAAGCCATCGCCACCGTGCAATTCGGCTACGCCAACAAAGTCGCCTGGCAGTCGCGGCGCTTCTGGGAAAGCGACTATCAGATTTACGGCGGTCTATCGTTTATCAATCAGGAAGCCTCGGGCCTGTGGTATCCCAGCGGGGGTTTCAACCAAACGCAAGGGGTGTTGGTGGCGGCTTATAACAATGGCGAAACGGCGCGCAAGTTCGGCGAGAAAAGCCTTGATCAGCAAATAGCGATTTCCCGTCAGGCCGTTGAATTGCTGCACCCCGGCCACGGCCATGAACTGCGCAAACCCCTGGCTATTGCCTGGGCGAAAATTCCGTACAACCTCGGTCCGTGGATCAATCACGAAGTGGCCGAACCCGATTACAGCTTGCTCAACCAGCCGCAGGGTCGGGTGTACCTGACCAGTGACGGCCTGGCGCACAGCGGCGTGGGGATCTGGCAGGAAGCGGCGGCCGGCGCGGCGCGGCGTGTAGTGCGCAATCTTTTCGAGCGGGCGCAAAGCTCGCCTATCAAGCAAACGGCCTGAAAAAGCCGCGCTTTCATTCAAACAGCCACACACGATTTGCCAGGTAGCGGACCTCCGAGGCTGGCATTAAATAACCTTGGAGTGTCTTTGCATGTCTTTGAAAAAAACCTTGTTGGGGATGGGGATCCTCTTTGCGGCCAGCAACACCCAGGCCGCTTCGATTTCGCGGGTGCCGTCGACGTACCCCAATTCGCCGATTCTGCAATCGGTAACCCTCGCCGCGAATACCGAGGTCACGTATCTCTCGGGCCTGCTGCCCGATCCGGTCGATCCCAAAGCCCCGAAAGATCAGGTGCGTGCCGTCGGCAATACCGAAGCGCAGACCCGCGTGGTACTGCGCAAGGTCGAGAGCATTCTGGCGAGCCAGGGTTTGAAACTGGCCGACGTGGTGCAACTGCGGATCTATCTGGTGGGCGACCCGGCGTTGGGCGGCAAGCTGGATTTCGACGGGTTGCAAGTGGCCTTCCGCGAGTTTTTCGGTACCGAACAACAACCGTTGAAACCCGCGCGAACCACCGTGCAAGTGGCCGGGCTGGTGTTGCCCGGTGCCCTGATCGAAGTCGAAACCGTTGCCGCCAGGTCGCACTGAGCGCCGTCAGAAAAGGATCTTTGTCATGCGTTCAATTTTGCATAAAACCCTGTTCGGTGCGGCGCCTTTGAGCTTCGGCCTGTTCGGCATGGTGGTGCCCCCCGAACTGTTCGCCGCCGATGAAACCCTGGGCACCGTGGTGGTCACCGGGGTCCGCGGCAGTCAGCAGCGCACTGTCACCAACAGCCCGGCGCCGATCGATGTGATCGACAGCGAGCAACTGCGCACTATCGGCCAGAATGGCCTGAAAGAAATGCTCGGGCGCCTGCTGCCCTCGTTCAACGTCCCGACCATCAACGGCGGCGGTACTGCGTTCCTGGTGCGCGGGGTGAGCATGCGTGGCCTCAGCGGTGATCAGGTGCTGGTGCTGATCAACGGCAAGCGTCGCCACAACTCGGCGCTGATCAACAACGGCGCCCGCGTCGGCAACGCCTCGGTGCCAGTTGATTTGGACCTGATTCCGACGGCGTCCATCGAGCGCATTGAAGTGCTGCGTGACGGCGCAGCGGCGCAGTACGGCTCCGATGCCATTGCCGGGGTGATCAACATCATCCTCAAGCGCAATGCCGAAGGCCTGACGTCCGACACCAGTGTCGGCCAGTACTACGACGGCGATGGCACCACCGGACATGAAGCGTTCAACTGGGGCTCGGCGCTGGGCGACAACGGCGGCTTTTTCAACCTGTCGTGGGACGGCAAACTGCAAGAGCCTTACGAGCGCTCCAGTGCTGCCACCGGCCAGTTGTATTTCAATCAGCCGAACGGCACACCCGACCCACGTGAAAGCAATCGCCAAGGCTGGGGCACCGAGTACGGGCTTGGCCGCGATCGCACCACCAGCGTCGCCTATAACGCCGAGTTGCCGTTGCAGGACGATCTGAAGCTGTATTCGTTTTCGACCCTGAGCTACCGCAACAGCAACAAGGACCTGGGGCACCGCAAACCCACCGACATCACCAGCCTCAACGGTGTGCCGGATGCGCCGTACCCCAATGGCGGGCAGGCGCGACGGGAGATCCACGAGGTGGACTTTCAGGTGGCCGGTGGCGCCAAGGGCGCGCTCGGTAACTGGGATTGGGATCTGTCGAGTACCTACGGCAAGGATCGCGCGGTGCTCGACACCGACAACAACCTGAACATTTCCAACGGCCCTTACGGCCAGCACGACTTTCACCTGGGCAATCTGATTTTCGATCAGTGGACCAACAACCTCGACTTCACCCAAGCGCTGGATATCGGCTGGAGCAGCCCGCTGGAGACCTCGTTCGGCGTCGAATATCGATGGGAGAAGTATGCGCTGGAGGAGGGCGAACCGAACTCCTACAACTACGGCAGTTATGTGCCGGCAGTCGGGCGATTCGCCGGCGTGCGTCCGGACCCGGGCCTGTTTTCGGTAAACGGCACAACACCGGATGACGCCTATGACTTGCAGCGTCACAGCGAAGCGGCCTATCTGGACTTCGGTCTGAACATCACGCCCAACTGGTACGTGGGTGCGGCCGGGCGCTATGAAAAGTACAACTTGGGCGTGGGCGACACCACCAGCGGCAAGCTGACCACGCGTTACGAGTTCCTGCCGGGTTACGCAGTGCGGGCCGCGGTCAGCAATGGCTTCCGCGCACCGTCGCTGGCGCAAAGTGTGTTCTCCACCACCAGCACCGTGACCCAGTTCGGCGCCAACGGCACCACCAGTTCAGTGCGCACCAAGCAAATGCGTCCGGATTCGGCCGAAGCGATTGCCCTGGGCGCCAAAGACCTGGAACCGGAAACCTCGCGTAACTACAGCCTGGGCTTTACGGCGGAGCCTGCCGAACGCCTGCGTTTTACCGCTGACTTTTACCTGATCGATATCGACAAACGCATTCTGCAGACCGGTTTGCTGCAAGGAACCGCCGTCTCGCAGATCCTCGTCGAAAACGGACTGGCACCGAACCTCGCCGGGCAGTATTACACCAACGCCGCCGACACCCGCACCAAAGGCGTGGACCTGGTGGCCGATTACAGCCAGTCGTTTGGTGAGTACGGCACGGCGAAATGGAGCATCGCCTACAACCACAACAAAACCACGATCCGTGACCTGGCCGACACCCCGGCAGCCCTGTCGCGGCTGGGTTCCAGCTACCTGTTGTTCGACCGCCAGCAACAGATCGACCTGACCAAGTCGACGCCCAAAGACAAGTGGATTCTGTCGACCAACTACAAGGTTGGCGACTGGACCACCAACCTGCAACTGACGCGGTTCGGCGAGTACACCGAAGGCTCGAACATCCCGGCCAACGATCGCACTTACAGCGCCAAGTGGATCACCGATATCGACGTGGCCTACGACGTCACGAAGAACCTCACCGTGGCGTTGGGCGCCAACAACCTGTTCGATGAATACCCGGACAAGATCGGCCTCAAGGCCTGGGCCGGCACCTACGAATACGGGATGTTCTCGCCGTACGGTCTGGGCGGCGGGTATTACTACAGCCGCGTCAGCCTGGCGTTCTGACCGATGAGCCAACGCACATCTGCTGGCAACGAACGTTTCACCGACGATGTTGGCGGCGCCAGCCCAATCCGTGGGCGCCGGCTTGCAGGAGATAAGGCCCGTAACGCGGTTGCAAAATTCGGCGGGCTGTTGACGCTGCTGCTCATTATTTCGGGCTTGAGCACCCCGGTCGTGGCCGACGACACCTTGCGTGTGTCCAGCCAAAAGCAGTCGCTGAAAATCTTGCTGCAAGCGGCCGGTGAGCTGGAGAATCTGCCTTACCCGATCGAGTTCGCCTCGTTCGCCGCCGCCGCGCCCACCGCCGAAGCCTTGGCGGCCGGCGCGGTGGACCTCGGCAGCCTCGGGGACGCGCCGTTCGTGTTTGCGGCGGCGACCGGAGCGCCGATCAAAACGGTCGGGGTGATCAAGGTCAACGTGACGCAAACCGCGGTGGCGATTGTGGTCAATCAGAATTCGCCGCTGACGGACGCCGCGAGCCTGAAGGGCCAGCGCATTACCACCACCCGTGGCTCCATCGGGCATTTCATGGCACTGGCGGCGCTACGTTCGGCGGGGCTGCACGGCCGTGATGCGCAGTTCATTTTTTTGCAACCCGGCGAGTCCCGCAGCTTGCTGGCCAACGGTCAGGCAGACGCCTGGTCGACCTGGGATCCTTACACCAGCATGGTGCAAATGGAGGGCGGCACGCGGGTGCTGGTCAGTGGCGAAGGGCTGTTTGCCGGGCACATGTTGTTGGTCGCCAATGACAACGCGATCCGTGACAAATCCCTGCAAATTCGTGATCTGCTCAAACGGCTTGATCGCGCCTATGCCTGGGCTAACCAGCATCAGGAGGCGTTCTCGAAAATCCAGGCGGGCTACAGCGGTTTGCCGGTGGAAATCCACGAACGCTCCAATCGCTTCGCCGTACCGCACCGTATTCCGGTTGCGCCAGCGGTCGTTGAAGACGTGCAACACACCGCCGATCTTTATCGAGAGGAGGGCATTATCCAGAATTCATTTAATGCGCCGACTTACTTTGATGAGCAATTTAACGACGTGCCAAATTGATGACTGTTTGAAGGAAGGTGATCAATTAGAGAGTTCGAATAATGTGCGTTACTTAGTTTAATTATCAGTATTTTTAATAATCTTTGACACGATCCGTCAATGGTCTGTGCAGGGTTCTATTTGCCTGATTTTTGATACATTTTTTAGTTGGGTAGTTAGAGATAAACGATATTTCACAAGCCTCAGGCAATTACCTAAGGTTGCCTTGAAACAATTTGAAAGATTTGCCCGGTCTGTCCCGTCGTTACTTCCAGGGAATGAGGAAGCTTGAATGTTTACAGTGATTACTGCCGACCAACTTGAAGCACGGCATATTCTTGATGTCGTGGAAAAACGCTCTTACGGCGTGCAACTAAAAGGCTTTTGTCCACCGGACACCTTGCAGGTCGCACGCGATCATTTATTCCGCCCCGAATTACGCAGCGCTTTTACCGAGCAGCAGGAATTTGTCCGGATCGGCAAGGCCTACATCGAAATCCAGGATGAGCAGAGCCGTGCCGACTATCACGCTCAGGCCCACGCCAATATCCGCCGGATTCGCAACTTGTTCCGGCCATTGGCATCACCGATCGACGAACTGCGTTTGCTGCTCGATGAAGTCTGGCCCCACGGAGCGCACCTGCTGCAAGTGGATGGGCAAAAATGCTTCGTCGGCATCGCGCGCTTCCAGGGCAGCGGCGTCGACCTGACGCCCCACACTGACAATCTGGAACGCAATGCCCCTCAAGGGCACCACCCGAAATTGCTCACGCAGTTGTCGACCAACATCTATCTGGAAATCCCCGAGGACGGTGGCGAACTCGAGATCTGGGGCATCGAGCCGGACGAGGAGGAATACCAGCGCCTGCGTGGCGACCGCGCCTACGGCATCGAGCGGCATTTGCTACCGCCACCGGACTTTGTGATCAAGCCCGAGCCTGGCGACCTGATCCTGCTCAACCCGCGGCTGATCCATGCGGTGCGCCCTTCAGCGAGCAGCACTCGCGTGACACTCGGCGTCTTTATCGGTTTTTACGGCGAACACCAGCCTTTGGCCTACTGGAGCTAACTCATGAGCAACGCACAGGAAATCAACCTCAAGGCCTATTTCAACAAGGGTGGCGAAGAGCACGAATTTGAAGGTAAGCGGGTGGTGTTGGCGGTCAGCGTTGGCCAGGAGTATCACGAGGACCAAAAGCTGCGCTCGACCATCCACCTGATCAATCAGTCGGGCTTCAGCCACGTCAAAGTCGTGGTCGCCGACACCTTGCAGCGCCATAACAAGCACGGCAAATCCCCCGGCGAAGCGTTGTCGGCATCCATCCGCGACGGCGACGCCTGGCTGGCACGCAATCAGCAGATTCTCGACGGTTTGCGCGTGCCCTATCACATCACCCGCTGGAACCAGGAACTGGCAAGCGACCAATACGCCGAACTGCGCCAGCAACTCAATGTGATCTACCACGAGCGTCATGAGTTGCGCGAAGCGATCGAAAGCACCATCGCGGTGTTTACCGACCGTTTGCGATTGCGTGACGAACACGCCGACATCACGCGCGCCGCTAACCAGTGCCGCGAATACATCCTCGAAGAAATCCCGATCATTTTGCCGCTATGGGCTGCCGAGGGTTACGACTACGTGCTGTATCCGCAGCAGATGACCGCCGCGATGGCCACCAGCCGCGATCTGCTGATCGAGCCTCACAGCCCGGACCGGGTGCGCTGGTTGCCGTTGAAATTCAAGAAACGCGGGATCCCGATTCCCTTCACGCTGCCTGGGGTAATTCACCCGAACTGGTCGAGTGGGGCGATCGCGATTTGAAGACAACGGCGGAGCGAGCGCTCCTGCCGTAGTGCATCACCGTACCGCTGTTTTTATTCAATTGAACAAGGAGTTTCCATGAGCGTTTTTGCGCAACAGCAACGCAAATGGTGGGCATTGCTCGGAGTGAGCATTGCCAGTTTTCTGGGCTGCGTCGATTTCACCATCGTCAACACCGCACTGCCGGCGTTGCAGCAGGATCTGGGGGCGGACGTCGACAGTTTGCAGTGGGTCATCAACGGTTTCATTCTGGCGCTGTCGAGTTTTATGGTGCTGGTCGGGCGGCTGGCGGATGTGCATGGGCGCAAACGCGTGCTGTTCATCGGCCTGAGCGTGTTTGGCCTGGCTTCGTTGGCGGCCGGCCTGGTCGGCAACATCGACCAGTTGATCGCCGCGCGCATCGTGCAAGGTCTGGCGTGCGCGGTGCTCTACACCGCGTCCGGCGCCATTGTGTCCAGCACGTTCGACAGCGCCGAGCAAGGCAAGGCATTTGGTGTGCTGTTCGGCGTCAATGGCGTCGGGCTGGCCATCGGGCCGGTGTTGGGCGGAGTGATTACCAGTGTGTTCGGCTGGCAATGGATCTTCCTGATCAACGTGCCGTTGGTGCTGCTCAGCCTGGCGATTTGCAGCGTCAGCGTCGATGAGTCCCGGGCTGAGCAGACAGGCGCCCGGCTTGATTGGCTGGGAGCGATTTTGCTGCTGGTCGGGCTGCCAAGCCTGGTGCTGGTGATCGTGCAAGGCGCAGCGTGGGGTTGGCGTTCGCCGTTTACGCTGGGCTTGATCAGTCTGGCGGTGCTGGCGCTCTGGGCGTTCATCGAGGTGGAAAAACGTGTCGCGGCGCCGATCATCGACTTGCGGTTATTCGCCAACCGGCGCTTCGTGGCCGCGGTGACCGCCAGTTTCGGTTTGGCGCTGTTTTACTGCGTGGCGTTTTTTGTCATGCCGCTTTACCTGGCGTTGATTCGCGGGGAAAACGTTCAGGCCAGCGGTCTGTTGCTGTTGCCGACCACACTTGGGGTCGCGGTATTGTCACCGCTTGTGGGGCGGTTGGTGGATCGCAAGGGGCCGGCGTTGCTGATCAAGACCGGGTTACTGCTGTTTGTGGTGTCGGCGTTGTTGCAGGCAGGCTTTGATCGCCAGACGTCCCTGGCCTATGTCCTGGCCGCGTTCGTGGTCATGGGCCTGGGCTGGGCGAGCATTCTCGGGCCATCGACGGTGTTGGGGATTTCGTCGGTGCCGCAACAGGTCGGTTCGGTAGCCATGGGGTCGCTGATGACGTTGCACAACGTGGGTGGCGGTCTCGGGTTGGCGCTCGGCGTGGGGATCTATCATCACTTTTCCGCACTGCCGCTGGATGATGTGCAGGGCGCATTCCTCAATGGCTATCGTGCGGTGATGGTGTTTCTAGCGGTGGCCAGCCTCAGTGTCTGGGCCTCGGTGGCGTGGTTGCTGCGCAGGGCAAAAACGGCGCAGGCACTCGCCGAAGAAGGGTCGGGGCATGGCTGAACGTCCGGGGCAAATACGCCTTGGGGCCTTTCTGTCCGGCTCCGGCGCGCACGGTGGCAGTTGGCGTCACCCACAGGCGGATGCCGATGCTTCGCTGAATTTTCAGCGCTATCGGCACTACGCGCAAACGCTGGAACGAGGCTGCTTCGATGCATTGTTTCTCAATGACAATGTTGCGGTGGGCAACCTCGATCCACGGGTGCTCAGCCGCACGTCTTACAGCCTGCGCTGGGACCCGTTGACGCTCCTGCCGGCACTAGCGGTGTTGACGGAACACATCGGCCTGATCGCCACCGTCAATACGTCGTACAACGAGCCTTACAACGTTGCGCGCAAGTTCGCTTCACTCGATCACCTGAGCGGTGGTCGAGCCGGGTGGAACCTGGTAACCGGTTTGATTGGCGGCGAAAATTTCAATCATGCCCAGCCCTTGGCGCATGCTGATCGTTACGTCCGGGCCGAAGAGTTTTTCGACGTGGTAACTGGGCTCTGGGACAGCTGGGCCGATGATGCGTTTGTGCGTGACAAGGTCACAGGCACCTGGCTCGATACCGAGAAGATGCACGTGCTTGAACATCACGGCCAACACTTCCAGGTTCGCGGTCCGTTGAACGCGCCGCGCCCCCTGCAAGGTTGGCCGCTGATCGCTCAGGCCGGCTCGTCTGGCCCGGGTCGAGAGTTGGCGGCGCGCAGCGCTGAACTGGTGTTCACCGCCCAGCAAACCCTGGAGGAGGGCAAAGCATTTTACGCCGGCCTCAAGGAGCGTTTGCCGCACTACGGGCGAGGCATCGAGCAACTGAAGATCTTTCCGGGCATTGCGCCGACCGTCGGCCGAACCCTCAACGAGGCCGAAGAAAAGTACCAACAGTTGCAAGAACTACTCGACCCCGAAGTGATGCTCAAGGGCTTGTCCTGGCTGCTAGACCTTGGCATTGATCTGTCGGCCTTGCCATTGCACGCCGTGGTGCCGTTGCCGGAACATCTCGCACCGACGCAACGGCACCAGAGCCGGCAGCAACTGGTGGTCGAACTGATCCGTCGCGAGCGTCCGACAGTCGCGCAAATGCTGCGCAGCCTGTCGGCCAGTGGGCATAAGGTTCAGGTTGGCACGCCGGCGCAGATCGTCGACGAACTGGCCACCTGGTATGAAGAATATGCAGCGGATGGCTTCAATGTGCTGTTCACTCATCTGCCGGGCGCCATCGATGATTTTGTTGATCTGGTGGTGCCTGAACTGCAACGGCGCGGGCTATTTCGCACGCAGTACGAAGGCCGCAGCCTGCGGGAAAATCTCGGGCTGCAACGGGTGGGAAATCGCTTCTTCGGGAGCAAGAAGAATGGCTAAACCGGTAATGCCATTGAGCAATAGTCTGCCGCGCGACCTCGGTCAGTTATTCGTAGAGGGGCAGGGGGCAGGGGGCTTCATCCCCTCAACCAACGTGCCGATTTTCAACTGGGTGACGTAGTCAGGCCAATCTCGATGTCGCCAAGAGTCAACACTTCCCTTGAAGTTGCCACTACCAGAAGGCTATTCAGGGCTCGCTCAGTGTTGAAGGCCGAATTGGCGGAAAAGCGTTGATAATGGGCCAGAACGCTTGAATCCATGGTCGAGTAACAGCTTGTAGTATTGCTGTTTACTCTGGCGATCAGCGATTATCGAATATGCACCGGAAACATCCGAAAAGGCCGGCACAGACGTGCTTTTCTATAACTCTACTAAATAGCCGTTTAGTCGAGTTAACACGAAATTAGAAGCATATTCGACGGAGAAGGCACCATGATTGAGTTTAGCGCCAAGGCTGAGGCCGTCATTGAAACGTTGAATCTTGAACCTCACCTTGAAGGTGGTTTTTTCCGTAGAACCTATCAGGCAGATCATCGCGACCCACTCGAAACCCCCAGCGGCCCACGGTATCTGATGACCTCGATTTACTATCTTCTGGATCGGCAATCACCGGTGGGCCAGTTTCATTTCAATCGATCCGACATCCTGCATTATTTCCACATAGGCGACGCCATTGAGTACAGCCTGATCCATGCGGATGGTTCGTTACAGACATTAGTGATGGGCAGCGACATTTTGGCAGGACAGCTTTTGCAATTACATGTACCGGGTGGAATCTGGAAAGCTTCACGGTTGCTCGACGGCGAGAACGGATTTGGGCTGATCAGCGAAGCCGTTTCGCCAGGATTTGATTTTGCCGATATGGAAATGGCTGATCGGCAGAAACTCACGCGGCAATTCCCACAGCATCGAACGCTGATTGAAAAGCTGACGCGTGGTGAGGGTTGAGCGGCGTCGAAATCAAGGAAACGCCGTAGCTCGGATTCAGGTCGATTCTGTAGGTTGAAATCTGTCGAGATTTATTAATGTCGCGAAAGCTTTATCCTATTGGAAAACATGAGTTTTACACAGCCCAAATGCCAGCTATGCCTGACTTCTTGATGTTTTTGCAGATTTAACTACATTCATTCCAACTTTTGCATATTTTGCTGTGGGGTAAGCCCATGCAACAAATAAGCATAACCAAAGGCGCTCTAATACTGGTTGGCAATAAAAAGCTGGAAATTGTCGCCGCGGTATCATCAACCAAGATAAAGGCCGTCGACATTAATTCAGGGGAAGTGGTCTCGGTGTCGCCTGGCGAAATCGAGTTCGAGCTAAAAAGACCTCCAACTTCTCTGTGCCAAGAGAATGATCCCGCACGGAGTGCACCGTGCATCAAGGATGTAGATGAAACCCATCTGAAGTTGGCATCAGATCGGTTTGCCGTCCTATTACCTCTAGCCGGCAAAAGGCTCATTCCTAAGGATGAGATGGCGCGGTGTACGGCTGCACTAAAACTTAGCGCAGCACAGGTATACCGGCTTTTAGCAAGGATAGACACTAATCTGGGGCCGTTGAGTTTGATACCGCGGCAGCGCGGCAGATCTAAGGGAACTAAATTAATCGACGCGAACGCCGAGGCCATCATTCAGGAAGCCATCGATGAGGACTACAGAGGTCCTGGGGTGACCTCTCGGCGCATCATCGACATAGTCACGGAGCGATGCCTGGCTATGTCAATCCAGGCCCCAAGCCCAACCACCATTGCGAACAGAATTAAAGCACACCGACCACGTACGTTGCTGGCGAAGAAGTCTGGAACAAAAGCTGCACGGCAGGCTTACGAAATTCGGGGAGGAAAAGTACAGCCTGAGGCACCATTGGATCTGATCCAGATAGATCACGCCCTTGTAGATTGCATCATCGTAGACAGCGAGCAACGCCTCCCTTTGGTGCGCCCTTGGGTGACCATCGCCATCGATGTGTATACACGGGTGATACTCGGCTTCTATTTGTCCTTGTCGTACCCGTCGGCAATGTCGGTAGCGCTGTGCATCTCCCATTCGATACTCCCTAAGGAACGCTGGTTAAAGGCATATGGGTTTACGGGTGAGGAGTATCCGTTCTACGGCATGCCGAAAAGAATCCACGTTGATAACGCAAAAGAGTTCAGGTCAAAGAATTTATCCGACAGTTGCCGGAAGTACGGGATAGAGTTGACGTTCAGGCCTAGGGGCACTCCCCACAATGGGGCCCACATCGAACGCCTGATCGGCACGCTGATGGGAAAAGTTCATATGTTGCCAGGCACAACCATGTCCTCCGCCAAAGAAAAAGGCCACTACAAGAGTGAGCGACATGCGACTTTGTCGTTTACAGAGTTTCGCGAGTGGTTCATCCGAGAGGTCGAGATCTATCACAAGACGACGCATTCTGCGCTCGGCTGTTCGCCACTGCTTAGGTGGGAGAAGCATTTCCAAAAGAAAGATGGAAGCTACTGGTATCCGCCGATTGTCGAAGATCGAATGCGCCTACTGGTTGACTTTATGCCAGTCAAGAAACGAGTAATCGGCAGGGCGGGCATCAGGCTTAATACCATAGATTATTACTCCTCGACCCTGAAGCGCTTTGACATCGGGACAAAGTGCACTGTTCGATACGACCCCGAGTCATTAAGCAAAGTGTGGGTGCTTCCCGCTGGGGAGCAAACTTACATAGAGCTGGGTTATGCCGACTTGCGATTGCCGAACACCACGCTTTCGGAATTCAAGCGGCTGAGGGCAAAACTCAAAGATGAGAGCGAGCGCAGGGTCCCAGCGACGGAAGTATTTAACTTGGTCGCAAAAAATGAAGCATTAGTTAATGCCTCCATTGCAAAGAACAAGCAGGTTCGAAAAACGAGAGAGCGGAAAAGAAATCGCTCGACCGATGCGGGCCACCCCCTTAATGAAAAAGTCGCGCTTCCTTCTAGTCCTGAGTCAGTGAATTACAGCGTTAAGCCTGAGCCGTATACAGTCGAAGAGTGAGATATTGGCCGCTGACGAGGTAGGCATCGATGAAAGACAAGTTCAACCTTGAACACCTGTTAGCAAGCCGTCGCCAGCTGGCGCTACTCGGAGATAGTGAGCGGATCAGAAATATTTATGAGGATTGCTGGGTGAACTACCCTCAAGTGGCTTCCATAAGAGCTGCGGTCAGAGCAGTCTATGAGATGCCACCGAAAATCCAAGCGCAGTGCATGATGATTTCCGGGCGTCCTGGTATGGGCAAAACCAGCCTCTTCAAAAGAATAGAGTCGGACATGACGACTCTCAGAAAAAGACATGCAGACTCCTATAGCTGCATTTCCTTCAGTTTGGCCTCTGACCCTACACTGAACTGCTTTGAGAACAGCATCAGTGAAGCGCTCGGTGTCCCAATTGGTAAGATCCGTAACGGTTTGGTACCTGAGTCGTTTTGTATGCTGGCTCATTTGAGGAAGCTGCGCCTGGTGTTGATTGATGAAGTGCACAATCTGCTTAACGCCGGACGGATTGATCAACGAAAGAACTTGGCCTTCCTTCGGGCTCTGAGTAGCCCACCGATGTCACTGTCGATCATTGCCTTCGGGGTGGATGATGCCGTGCACGCCATCAGTAGCGATGCTCAGCTTGAACGTCGCTTCCAGATGTATGACTTGCCACGTTGGAGAGAAAACGACAGCTTTAGAGCGTTCCTAACCGGTTACGAAGGCACTCTGCCATTAAGGCAGTCGTCGGAGCTGTGGCAGCAAGATAAGGTTAAGTTCCTCATCAACGCCACGGACGGCATAACCGATGCCATCGTCAAGCGAATTACCCGGGGGGCAGTGTGGGCCATTCTGGATTGCAAGGAAAAAATCGACGTAGCGTGCCTGGAGAAGGCCGCGGAAATCCCGCCTTATCTTGAACGCTTCGACGATGAGGAGTAATGCGCACTTTGGCGGACTACTCAAACCGGTGCCTGGTGAAGCTTTTTCGGCATGGCTGGGGAGGGGGCTGCGCGCCAAAAGTCCTGCACCCTTTAGGCGCGCCGCAGATTGTCTTGAGCGCTGGGGTATACAGGACGCAAACATTCCTTGTTCCGAGGAGGCGTTGAAGGATTTTTCCGAGGCTTTGGGTTTGACAAGCGAGTCCTTGCTACGGACATTTTCCTTGCCTAGTGATTGGCTTAAAGCACCAGCAGAGGAACGCCGGCAGTTTTGCATGGCTTGCCTCATCAATGATTTCTGCTGCGATCGTCAGCCGACCTCGCGAATCATTTGGTTCTACTGGTGGTTTACCGTGTGCCCGGTGCACGGTTTGCTTTTGTACGAAGAAGACAGTACCTCGGCTCCAACAGCGTTGGTATCGTTCCTACGAAATTTATCGTTCGCAGGGTGGAGGCTCTCAGGGCGGATTGAGCGTCGGTCGAACCTGGGTCGGGATATGTTTAAACGGCTGCTGCTGATGGCTTCGGCTTTTCAGGAGTGGTATCTGGCGTCAGTTCAGCGCAGAACTTTCATCATTGGTGACGTGGATCTTGCAGCGAGTGTCGCAGAGGTCGAGCTGGTCATGGCAGATGTCCTAGCGATTATCGGCAAAAAGCGCAGCTATCCGGTTGATCAACGCTCCTACATTGCCCAGCTCCTGGGTATTAAATCGTGGTGTTCTCTTCGCTCGGATCTGTCGCCAGAAGCAGGTTGTGAGCCTTTTTTGTGCCTAGACATACGCGAACATAACGCTGACATCCGTATGGCCATGTTTGCCTTGCTCGGCTTGTTTTTGAAGTTGCCGAAGTGCGCACATATCTGGTATCTCGGCCAGCGTGAACCCAATAATTGGCAGATTGAGCATCTTTGGAGGGGGATGTTATGCGATGCGGTGCGAGTCCCCAGTTATCTGGCTTGGTTTCAACAACGCTCAGGGTGCTGGTGCGCTCCTCTGCGTGCTCACTTCCACTACCTGCTCGATCGTTAGGCTACGTAAACCGAGCGTATCCCGCATACTGGGTGTCGCTGGCCGGGACGCCGCGGAGCAGGAACTTGTGACTTTTTATTAGGGGGTGTTATGACGCGCAAATTATTGATTGAGCTGGAGCTTAATGCTAACGACTGGGACGCGCTGGAGCGCTTGCTGGAGCAACCCGAACGGTTGGCCGAGAGCGTAGCTGAGCAGGATCCGCGCGAGCGCTCAAGGATAGTGTATGTCCTCAGGGAACTAGCGTCCGCGATTCGGGATCAGGCCGCTATAAAAGAGTGAGCTCGTGCCAGATTGCCTCGCGGTCTTTGGGCTAGAGCTTGCATCGGTAGTTCAGTGCCGGAAGGCTCAGATTTGATCAAGAGCCTTCCCCTTTTTTCTTGATGATGCTGTTGCTCAGTGACGCCCGAGCGCCTCTGCCTTGGGCCAGGTCGAAGTTTCCAAGTGGGGGGCGGGCCCTCACATAGGTCATGTAATACGCCTTAGCGGGGTTATTCTTCTACAATTCTCTCTGGGGCTAGTTCGTGGTGGCTAACCACACTCACACCATCCTCATCGATACCATCGTCTCCCGTGGCCTTGTTTCCGCCGAATCGGTTCCTCTGGGGTACAGGTGCTTGGTCGTCTTCAACCGGGGAATAGAAGCCCTTGCTGATCTTTATCATGTAGCCTTTTGAGTAGAACGTGCCCATAGCGCTAGCGAAAAACTTTCTCCACTCAGCTGATGAAATGGATTGAAGCTTGTTGAATCGGCCATAGATTTCGTCTGCGAGGGCATTTACGTCCATTACTGCTCTGGGTTTTGCGGTAGCAATTCGCACCTGAACGAAAATATAGGCGATCAAATAGAATCTACGCCCTTCGGGTAATTGGACCTTGAGTACATTCGAACGCATCATTTTTCGTTCGGCACGAAATAGCGAAGCTGCTGCGGCGATGTTCAATGGCAAGTCGGGTTGCAGTTCACGGATACGATTTTTAGCCAACTCACCAGACACCAACCCATCCATCATACGGATTGCATCCATGACAGATTGATCTGGATAGGGCGTCCTATCTTCCTTGGTTTCACACAGCTTACAGATCGGGTTGACGATGTCCGTGTGTGGGGTTAAGTCGCCGCAATCTTCGCACGAATAAAAGGTCAAGCTCTGTGGTGAATAAGAGTCGGGGGAGTCAGAAAAGTCTGGCGATGACGTATTAGCCTTAGCTAAATAGAAATTAGTCGTCGAGCCTTTCGGCCAGAAAAAGATGGGTTGACGCAGTTTGTGCGTCAGGTAAGCGATCCACATTTTCACCAGAGACTGATCGTCGTCGGATTCTACTAGCCAGGCTCGCCAAGATTCGGCCCATGAAATGTTAAGGCTGACGAGATTCAGCGACGTCTTTTCCGTGGTGCGGGCCACCCTGCTATCGATACGCAGCTTACTTTTTTCTTCTTGCAAAAGTATTTGGTTTGCAGGAATGCTTTTCAATCTGGCTCTGAAAGCTTCGGCTTTAGACCAGCTTTCACTGGAGGCATTGTAAATGGCGATACATTTTGACGTTGCACGGGAATAGGCACTGAAAAGCTCAGTGGTGTCGAGCATTTCCGCACCGAGGATCAAGATGACCGGCGCCTCCAAGCCTCGGAATTTCGTCACGTATTCACAACGTGGACGCTCTTTTTTCAAATACTCGATATATTGTCTGGTAATGAATTTCGGCAGCAAAATAATAATGTCTTCAGGTGAAACTCCGCTGTCAATGAGTTTTCTTCTAATGTCGGAAGCTTCTTTGCATGGATCTGCGCTAATTATTTCGACTGCGGTGTCGTGCTCCAACGTCCTTGGAGTCGAATGCTGAAGTTTCGGTGGCACGACCTCTTCCAGGATGCTTGTCACCGCCTTGGGCATCCGTAGGATGATGGTGAGTGGAAACGGATCTACGCCGAGCAGCTTACTCAAGCCTTGCAGGGGGATATTCTCACGCTCGTACGGGAAGACCTGCGTCTCGTCGCAGAAGAACGCCTTAGGCTTGTCATGGAACCAATCGGTGAGGGTTTCGCACCATGAGGGGAGTAGGGCTTGAGACTCATCGACAAGCAATGCGCCATAACCTGCCATGCGGCCTTGCTCAATGGCATCTTTCAGATCGAGCACGCATTGCTGCCTGTACCAATCATCTTCTTGCCCAGGCTCACTGGTCCGGCCCAAAGCGTTGCGCGCCTGCCCACATAGACCGTGCCAGGTCACTACATCACAGCCCTTTGCATCAACCAGTTGGGTGCGGACGTAGTCCGTGAGCTTGTTGTTGAACGAAACCACCAGCACCTTCTTCCTCTGGGAGACCAATCGCCGAGCGGTTTCGATGACGATCAGCGTTTTGCCGGTGCCCGGCCAACCGGTCACGAGCGAGGTCTCGTTCCTCAGCACCCTGGTGACTACCGTACTTTGCTCCTCGGTTAGTTGGAGCCAGTCCTTGTTGTCGTAGAAAATTCGACTAGCCCACCCGCGCTTGCCGTCGATTTCTGGTGTGAGATATTCGATGACGCGAGCAGCGCGATATTCGCCCAGGTCAGAATTGCGCAGGGTGACTTTCCAATAGTCCATTAGGTCCACGATGCGCTTCGTCACGTTAAGCATCCCTCGATGGTCAATATAGAGCGGATGCGGGGGATTGGACGTCATGTCGAACATTCCAGGCGTCGCTGGCTTACCTGCGAAATCGGAGTCTGGGAAGACAAATCCGTAGCCAATACGTAATCGGAGTAACGGGTCGGCCCCTAACCACTTGGCAATTCCGTGGACGTTATTGCGCGTCTGGCCGATGGGATCAATCGAAAACTGTTTGTGAAGGTGAACAAACCGGTTGTTCTTGACGCCGTATTCACCGCTCTTAACTTCGAGCACGAGCAGCCCTTTGTCAGGGTGAATGATCAGAAAATCGATTTCACCGGTCGGCTTGGCCTGCGGGTCAACTTTTGTTACGGCGGAGCTGAGCCAGGGAAGGCTATGGATGACAACGTAGTCATTTGGTAGCTCCGCTTTGAGGATGGTGTAGAGATCTCGCTCGCCTTTGCTCTCAGTGCCGCGTGGTCCGTTATCCGGAATCATCCTTGCCATCGATACAGCGCCTTCTACTTACTGGTTCCAATACCGCAGGCGGACCTGAATCTCGCCAGGTCCTCGGAAAATGCGGAGCTGGGTAGGGGGATCAGGGTTGCTCGCGAATTTGCATCCAGTCGAAAAAATCTTCTGATGCATAGCCAACGCTACAGTGTGCGTCGAACCGTTCGTTGATTCTGGTGAGGGCTATCCGCTCAGCCTCATGAGGCGCAGTAGGGAAGAAGGCCCCACCAGGCTCGCTGTGCATGAAGAAATCGCCGAGCTTCACGCCGCAGTTTTCACAGTGATTCATCCAGTAGCGGCTGCCCACGGCTTTGCTGTACGCCAGCTTGAAGTGGTTGGTGAAGCGATGGATTTGCTTCGTGACCAAGGGGGAAATGCTGTCGACGTTGGAAACTGTGCCGCGATACCCGTGGGACTTCCATTCGCCAAGGTTGCTGGTCAGTGCGAAATCTGAGTCCTCATTGATGTAGTAGTCGAACTCCTCGTGCTGCTCCGGCAGCTGGAACGAATATACGCGGGTTACATTGGAGCATCCCCAGCAGTCCGATATCGACTCCATGACATAGTAATAGGGTGCTCTGACGCTGTATTCAGGTCCGTGCTCTAGATCTTCGTGCTGTGTGACCGGCAGCCATTGAGCCAGTGGACCAATATCGACGCCTTCGGGGATGTACCAGGTCTTTTGACTTGCGTCCCATTTGGCCCCGAGCGATTTCGCTTCGTCTTTTTCTGCAAAGGGGACTTTTAGATCAATCCTTGCCATTCCTGTTCCTTACTTCCTTCGCACCATGAGCCACTAGGCCCAGCGCCAGAGCGCTCCGGCTAGATTCATGGACCCAGTATCTCAAAAAAACACGTGATATCAGTATTGCTCTTTTGCAGCAACTACAGTTCATCGATCCCGGGAAAATGCTGGAAATGGTGGCCGGATTCTGAAGATGAGGACCTCAGAAGCTCTGGGGTAGACGGCATCCGGCCGGGCATTAATCACTAAGCGACTCTGGGATTCCTCAGTCTCCGCAACTTCGCCGAATACCAGGGGCTTCATTGCTCCAGATGACGCCAGGGTACGGAGTCGCTTGATCGATCTGTAAGTACAAATTGGCGATGCCATTGAGAGGCCCCCCGCAGTCGTTGCTCAATCACCGTGCTTGCCGGCACTTGCTAAGGTGCATAGCGGCTCACCCCGCGCAAGGGTGGGGGTGGCGACTGCAATGAGTATCTATTGAACGCCATTAGCTGCGTTTAATGATCTTTCGATGAGTGCGGATATTTGATGCTGGTGTGGCTCTAGGTGCGGTTGCTGACCGAAGCCTGGGGGATCACCCATCTTGTATAAGATTGTGCACTCTTGGATATTTAAAGGGAAAACCAGCGCGTCGTCGGTATACATGAATCCGGAGGTGACCTGGAAAATGTATTTCGTTCGCACGCGTCCACCCGGTGCCTGGAACCGCCCGTGGGCTATGGCTATGAGAGGTTGGACGATCCAACGGCCTGTAGCATTGAGCCAAGGCGGTAACGCCATCTGAACATCCACAATGCAAGATTGAGAGCCATCGCGGTTGCAATCATCTAAGAATCTCACCAATCCAGTGCTGCAATCAAAACCCTTTATCTGGACGCGGGCGTCGCGATCTAACTCATCTAGCACTGCCACGTAGACACGAGCCGTCTCGTGCAAAGCGCTTTTCGTATTTGCTGGCTTAACCATAATCAATCCTCAATGAGCCCTATAGATTGTAGTGCTATAGGATTCAAAAAGGCTTCATCGTTCCTTTTGCATGGTGAGCAAAATGGAATTGAAGGAAGCATTCGCAGAGGCCCTACGGAATATGAGATTACGCAAAGGGCTCACGCAAGAAGACTTTGGCCTGGTCAGCAGCCGAACCTACATCAGTAGTTTGGAGCGAGGTATGAAGGGCGTCACCTTGGAAAAGGTGACCCAGCTCGCAGACAGGATGGAGGTTCACCCCCTAAGCCTGCTTGTAGAATGTTTTAGGGTTCAGTCAGGCGATACGCTGGAAGAGCTTTTTGAGACGATTCGAGGGCAGTTGACTTAAGCAAGGTGCGGATGCTCGCGTCATTTATGTCGGTACCTTCTCCAAAGCTCTCTCACCGCAGCTCAGGTTGGGCTATCTGGTTCTTCCATGTGAGTTGGTCCAAGTGTTCTGGGAGGCCAAACGACTGACCGATCGTCACTGAACCTATAATCGCCACGTTCGCCGTCTTCGAGAGAACGAACACAGGCGCAAAGCGCTGCTGGAGCTTTTGAACAACATCTTGCGGCGTTTGGACAACTCGCCGGCGTAGCGGCGGGCTAAAATGGAGTGTTAACAATGCCGGCGCTTCGCTCCCAGGATGAATCGACGTTGCTAGCAAGGGGCTTGAGGGGTGAAGCGGACGTGGCTTAACAAGGCGCGGGGCGAATAGCAGGCGGGGCGTTGGCTGATCGCCGCCGGCGCGCTGGCAAGCCCTCGCGTGGTCACCCCGCGCCGGATCCTTGGCTAGCGAGAACCGCTTGTCGGAACCCAGTCCGATCTGGCATTGTCGACGCGCTGACCTTTTTCGCTCACAGCCCCCGAACAGTGCGGCTGGGCAATTCAGTGGCAAGGCTTTTCGCCGAAGCGGGCGATTGATACGGACATATGAGCACTTCACCCAGTTATGGAGACAAGCGACAATGGATGTGTCGACTCAGCTGCAGCCCTCAGGAAGCGTTTCTCTATGACTGCCCAATTTACCTGGACCAACCCTTCGGTGCTCAGCTTTGCCGAGGGTGAAGATCCTGTCATAGCGATGGAAAGTCGCGCCCGCCAACTGGTCCTTCAGGCAATGGACGATGGTTGGGGCGGCCCCCCCTTTGACCCTCTCGCGCTTGCCACTTTGCTCAATATCCGCACGGAAGCTCGCGGAGATATTCCCGACGCCCGTCTGCGCCCACTCGACAGTGGTCACCTGGTGCTGGAGTACAATCCCATGCGTCCTCGCGGCCGGCTGAGATTCTCCATCGCCCACGAAGTCGCTCACTCGTTGTTTGCCGACTGCAGTGAAGAAGTCCGCCACCGTAACGGCGACACGGCGAGTCGGCGAGACAACTGGCAGCTTGAAGTGCTGTGCAATATCGGCGCCGCAGAGCTGCTGATGCCATTGGGAAGTTTTCCCCAGTTGGCGGACAGTGTCCCGACCATTCGCCAAGTGGCAGAGATCAGAAAAACCTTCGATGTATCGGTCGAGGCGTGCCTTATACGAAGCATTAAGCTCGCCACATCGCCCAGTGCGGCGTTTTGCGCCTCTTTCCATCCGGAGGATAATGCCTATCGAGTCGATTACGTCATTCCGGCCCCAGGCTGGAGTTGCCCGATCAGACCCGGGCAATCCTTTGCCAACGAAGGCGTCGTCTCTGAAGCCAGTGCAATTGGGTTCACGTCGATTGGCGACGAAGAGCTGCAGGGCAATAGTTACCGAATCGAATGCATGGGCCTCGCTCCCTACCCTGGAAGCCTGGTCCCACGAGTCGTCGGTATTCTTCGTCCCAATCAAGACACCGAGTTCAATCATCCGTCGTTAAGTGAAGTGGTGGGGGATGTCCTGTCACCCCACGGCAGCGGCCCGAGGCTTATCGCCCATGTGGTGCCTAACACTCCAGCACAATGGGGCGGACGTGGGTTTGCGCACCAGGTAAAAAAACAGTTCCCTAACGTCTGGAACCAATACAAGTCAGAAACCGTGGCCGCAGACCGCATTCCTGCACTTGGCCAGGTTTACATTGGGGCACATCGTAATGGGATCAGCTTTGCGCACATGGTGGCGCAGAAAGGGTACGGCACGATAAAAGGCCAGCGTCTGAGCTATGCCGCCTTCGCCTCCTGTCTGTCCCAAGTGCGAGAAAAAGCCCTTGAGATTGGTGCCTCTGTCCATATGCCCCGAGTCGGGACAGGGCACGGGGGGGCAAACTGGGAGGTGATTAAAGAGCTCATCACGGAAGAGTTGGTTGACAAGGGCGTTCGAACAACTGTTTATCAACTGCCTGCCTAAGCCTAAGCGCTTGAGCCTACCGTCAAGGAAGTCGGATGAAACCCAAAGCCATCGTGTTATCTGGCCGTGTCGGCGCCGGGAAAACTACGTTAGCTCAGCTCTTGGTAGCGAAGGCGGGGGCAAAACTGATCAAGACGAAAGACTTGATTAAGGACGCTATCCCGAGCACGGGCACCTCTCGCAGAGCTCGCCATAATGCGGGCCTAAGGCTTGACCGATTGACCAACGGTGGCTGGCTCGCCAATACGCTCAGCTCACGTTTGATCAACGACAAAGACCTGACCCTGGTGGTTGTCGATGCGGTCAGGTCGGCTGAGCAAATTAAGTTTCTACGGCATAGCGGCTGGTTGGTGATCCACGTTCATCTGCAGGCCAGTGAGCACGTACTTGCCAATCGCTATGAGCAACGTGGCAGCGCCGCAGAGACGGCTGGCTATGACGAAGTGGCGGGTTTTTCGACCGAGCGTCACTCTAACGGCTTGGCGAAAATCGCAGACGTGGTGATTGACAGTGATCGCTGTAATCGTGACGACGTCTACGCGCGAGTGATTGCTCGACTGGAAAACCGTCCCATCATTGCGCAGCCCATGGTCGATGTGTTGGTGGGCGGGCAATACGGGAGCGAGGGCAAAGGCAACATTGCCCACTATCTGGCCCCTGAGTACGACGTGCTCGTCCGCGTCGGTGGTCCCAATGCTGGGCACAAGGTTTATCGGATTGACGACCAGCCCTACACCTTTCGGCAGCTGCCCTCCGGCGCGCTGGGCAATAAAGACGCCACCCTAGTCATCGGCGCCGGCGCCGTGATCAGCTTGGACGTGCTGCTGCGAGAAATAACCGAGCTGGCACTCACCTTTGACAAGGTGATCATTGATCCACAAGCGATGATTATTGACCAGGCGGACATTGTGTGGGAGGAGCAGGTTCTTAAGACGGCGATTGGCTCGACGGCTCAAGGGATTGGGAGTGCCACGGCCAGGAAAATCCTCGAGAGGGTCCCCGATTCGAAAGTTCGCCTGGCTAAAGATATTCCCCGCCTTAAGCATTACATACGAGACTCCGTGGAGTTTTTTGCAACCTGCCTGTCGGGCGGAAAAAGGGTGATGCTTGAAGGGACTCAAGGGACCTCGCTCAGCCTTCACCACGGCTTTTACCCGCACGTGACCTCCAGGGCCACGACGGCCGCCGCGTGCTTATCCGAAGCCGGCTTGTCACCCAGGCACGTGAGAAAGGTGATGATGGTCTGCCGAACCTATCCCATCCGTGTCGGTGATTCGGTGACGGGAATGTCTTCCGGTTTCATGAGCCAACCCATCGAATTCAGCGACATCGCCGAACGTTCAGGCATTCCGGTAGCAGAGTTCGCGCAAACGGAAGTTGGCTCGGTGTCGCATCGGCCACGCCGAGTCGCGGAGTTTGACTGGGCCCAACTGAGAAGGTCGTTGATCCTCAATGGTCCGACGGATATCGCCTTAACCTTTGCGGACTACATCGATATCAAGAACCGAACTGCCTTTCGCTATGAGCAGCTTTCTGACCAAACCCTGCGCTTTATTGAAGAGATCGAGAAGGTCAGTGGAATTCCTGTTTCCATGATTTCAACCGCGTTTAATGAAAGAAACATCATTGATAGAAGAATGTGGTAACCAAGGATCATCATGCAGCTAGAGACCTTTATCGCCCATTACCCTCGCTTGTACCACATGGCCGAAGCCGGCACCTGGCCCTCTATTAAACAGCACGGCTTGCTGAGCACCCTCGCAGTGCTGGATCGGTATGGTATTGCTGGGCCTCAACGCCTGGTTTTGGAGGCCCAGCACCGGCCTAGCAAGGTTACGGTAGGGCCACTAGGCAACGCTATCGTGCTCAGGGATCAGATCCCTATGCCGCCCAAGCGCCTTGAAGACGCGCTGATCGATGGAACCACGCCAAGCCAATGGTACAAGCTGATCAACAGCAAAGTTTTTATGTGGGCAGAGGAACACCGGCTGTTCAAACTGCTCAATGCGCGCAGCTACAAAAGGCTCACCCATGACGTGCTGACTATCGATACGGCGTCGCTGGTCAGAGATTACGCGGAGAAAATCATGGTGTGCCGCATGAACTCGGGTAACACGTTTCCCATGCCTCACGCGCGAGGCCTTGAGGATTTCATGAGCATCAGTGACTACCCGGTAAAACCCAGGTCTGGGGCACCGGTCAAGAAGGTGGTGGAAGTGGTCACGGACTACTCTATCCCGAACATCAAGGACTATGTGATCGAGGTTCGTTCGATACAGGGGCAAACCGTTTTGGGCCACATAGGCGTATAGCCGCGATGAACAATCTCTGCGTCCTTCTCATCAGCGGGCCACTGGCGGTGGGGAAAACTTCAATCCGCAAGGCCCTGATCGCCCGGCATGGGTATGCTGCCGTGCAGTCAAGTCCCTACCTTAGACAACTCGCGGAACGCCGGGGAATTACCATCGAACGAGCTAACCTTCAGAGCCTAGGCGATGCCCTGGACCTAGAGACTCAATACAGTTGGATCGTGAAAAATGTCGCCCTCCCTCAGATAGCGGCGACGCCTGAGCAACACCTTTGGGTCGTGGACTCGGTGCGAAAAGCGGAACAGGTCAGACTGTTTCGCGACTACTTTGGATCAGTAGTCACGCATGTTCATTTCACTTGTCCTGAGTCCGTCCTGAAAAAACGTTACGACACGAGAAGTCGCCAGGAGGATGGCATTTCTTATGAGGACGCCATAAATCATCCCAACGAAATTTCGGCGCGCGGCCTTTCACAGATTGCTGACCGGGTCGTGGAACTTGAAGCGCTAACCAGCGAAAAGGCCGCTGACATAGTTGCAAAATGGTCCAATCCGGGCAGTTGACTGGTACCTGCCTTAATGGCCGAGGGTATTGCTGCCTTAGGGGCGCTTCTGGCCGATTGTTGACTGTTGCAACTGCGCACCACCGATACGATCAACTGATTAGTCGGTATTGGGATAGTAAGTGTTCCGCCCACTCACCTTGGGTGATTACCTTCCGGAGGTTCTTCGTCATCAGCGGTGGATGACTTGAGTAGGGTCGTGGCTCGACTTTCGAGCAGTGCACCGGCTTGAAAGTAGCCCATTACCGTACTCACGCTGCGGTGCTCGGTCATCGCCATCACTTCACCCAGTGGTACCCCCTGGCGACCGGCCTCGGTCACGAACCCTGAGCGCAAACTGTGCGCTGCCCAGTCGCCGTCCAAGTCAGCCAGTTTTGCACGACGCTGAACGATGCGCGCCACTTGGTCAGCTGATAAGCCTGCCGTTCCCACGTTGTCACCCTTATACAGGCGTCGAAACAGCGGCCCCGACTCTGCAGGCGCAGCCTTCAGCCACTCGGTCAGCGCTTGAGCGGCGGGGCCGCGCAGCGGTTTTTCACGCCGGGTGCCGCCGGTGTCGGTCTTGGTAGTGCCTAAGGCATACAGCCAGGTGTCAGCATCCAGGCGACGCACATCGCCGATCTGCAAGCCAACTACCTCGGAACGTCGTCGGCCACCACCACTCCAGGCTAATAGGAGCAGGGCGCGGTCACGCTTCCCGCGCACGCCATCGGTGCAGGTGGCCAGCAGTGCCTGCAGCGGCTCAAGCACAATCGCGGTTTTCTTACGTACGCTGACTCCCTGGCGTGATTGGGCCTTGCGTGCGTCGCGCAGCAAGGTCTTCAGCTCCGGTTCTTCGCACGGATTGTCCCAGCCGTTGAGCTGATGCCATTTGCCGAGCACCGAAAGGCGGTGACTGACGGTGTTGAAGGCCAGCGCCCCCAGTCCGCCCTTGACTCGCGCGGTCACTAGCGCCGCGTCGACCGCCGGCGGCAGCATGTGCGCCCAGGTACCGTCGGCCAGCGGCCGGGCCAGATGATCCAGGACGAACTGCACAGCCACGGTCGCGGGGAGTGGCGCATCGCCCAGCACGTGACCGTAGCGCAGTTGCAGCCACGCCGACCAGTAGGTCAGGGCGCTGCGGTAGCTGCGCACGGTGTTGGTCGCAGTGCCGGCGGCGATAAAGGCGGCTGCGGCGTACCGGGCGTTTTCGGCAAGAACATGCAGGTCCAGCGGCGATTCGTCGACCAAGGGCAACTGGTCTGTAATATTTAATACGTTCAACGTATGATAAATCCATAAATTAATAAATAACGTCGGATAATCTTTAATTATCAGACCTAATATAGCCAGAGGTGAGCCATGGCGGTAGGGGTACCGGAAAACGACGTGTTTGCCGCCGCGGATGCGGTGTTGGCCCGTGGAGAACGGCCAACGGTTGAACGTGTCCGCCTGGAGCTGGGGCGCGGCAGTCCGGCTCGCGTCGGTGGTTTGCTCGATCAATGGTGGGCGAGGCTGTCCGAAAGGCTGAGCGGCGAGACTCGCCTGCCGACGTTGCCGGCGGAGGTCTCGCAGGCCTTTGTCGCCGTGTGGCAACAGGCGATCCATCTGGCACAGGGCGTTGCTGAGCAGGCGTTGTCCGAACAACGTCAGGTCTTGGTCGCCGAGCGCGAGCGAGTTGCCGTCGTGGAGGACCAGGCTCGTCAGGACGCCGCACTCGCTCGGCAACATGCGGTCGCCGCACAGACGGCACAGCAAGTGAGCGAGACTCGGTTGGCGGACTTGGAATTGTTGCTGGAACAGCGTACGGCGCAGATTGAAGATCTGCAGGAGCAGCGCAGTGGCCTGCAGCAGTCCTGCGCCGAAGCACAAGGTCAGGTGCAAGCTTCGCAACTGCAGCTGCAAATGCTGCAGCAGCAGGCCGACCAGAAGCGGGCGGCGCAGGAGTTGTATGTGCGCGGCATTGAGGAGCGAGCGTATCGCGAAGTCGACCGAGCGCGGGAAGAAGGCAAGTCGCGCCAGGTAGAGATGCGCGAACTGAAGCGCCAGTTGAAGGATATTCAGCAAACGCTGGAAGTCTGCCGCACGGCACTGACCGAGTGTCAGCGCGAGGCCGCAGCCCAGCAAGCGCGCGCTGAACTCGCGGCGGAACAGGGCGGCCAGGAACGAGCCGCCTTGCAAGCACGCGCCGAGGCGGCGCAGCAGGGGCTAGCCGAGGCTCAGCGCAACGCCATTGCGCAACAGGCGCGCGCTGACACCCTCGAAACTCAGTTAGCTCAATTGCGAGACACATTGCAGAGCAAGGATCAGCGCAATCGACCTTGATCGGCGGCACCACCTCAGTGTCGCCGCACCGAACGACATGAAACCAAGGTTTGCCTAGGAGCCGCTGATGACCAATGATGACCTGCAGTTTGCCCATGACCGGCCGATCGCGATGCAACAACACGACCTGCTCGACCGCGCAGGCTTTGCCCAGCGCCTGGCGCTGGCAATCAGCTCTTGGAAGAATCAGGAGAGCCTGGTCATTAGCCTGACGGGCAGTTGGGGGAGCGGCAAGAGCTCCATCAAAAATATGGCCCTTGAACAGTTGGCTGCAATCCAAGGTTCCCAGGTGATCGAATTCAACCCTTGGCAGTGGGCCGGTCAAGATAAATTGAGCAGCGCCTTCTTCGAGGAAATCTCTCGAGTCGTTCAGCGCAAGAATCCTACCGAGGCTGACAAGCAACTGGCCAAGGTGTTGCGTCGTTATGAGCATCGCCTGAATGCCGGCGCTGCCGTGCTCAGCGGTACCGCCAAATGGGCGCCGATACTGCTCGGCTCAGCCTTGGTGACAACCGCGTTGGGCAGTGTGGCAGAGGGGACTGCTGCGCAGGTGACTATCTGGACGGTTAGCGCCGTCAGCTGGCTCGGCAGCCTTGCTCCTTGGTTGAAACAGGCTGCTGAATGGTGCACGAAGCGGTCGAAAAACCTCGATCAGGAGGCCAAAGACAGCGAGCTGACACTCAGCCAGATCCGCGCGGAGCTGCAGAAGTTGCTCAGCGCGCGGCAGAAGCCGCTTTTGATCGTGCTCGACGATCTGGATCGGTTGTCGGCTGAACAGTTGAAAGCTATGTTCCAGTTGGTCAAGGCGCACATGGATTTTGCCAATGTGGTGTTTCTCCTGTTGTTCCAGCGCGACACCGTCGAGCAAGGGCTACAGCGAGCGGGCTTTGACGGCGCGGACTACCTGGAAAAGATCATTCAGGTTCCGTTCAGTGTGCCGGCCATTTCTTCCGGGCAGTTGGAGGCGGTCCTGTCTGGCAAACTGGATGCGATTTTGGCCAATGAGCAGCAATTGCAGCAGCGCTTCGATAAAGCTTATTGGGATCAGATGTTCCAGCGCGGAATGCGACCGTTTTTCGGCAACTTACGCCACGTCTACCGCTACGCGTCGACCTTGGCGTTCCACTGCCGTCTCTTGCGCGGCACGGAGGTGGCCGAGGTCAACGCGGTAGATTTGTTCGCTCTGGAGTGCTTGCGCGTTTTTGCCCCGGAGACCTATGCGGATATGCCTCGGCACAAAGCATTGCTGACCAACAATGAGCCATTTGCGCGACAGGACGAGCCGCAGCGGGCCCGTATCAATCAGGTGATCAACCACTTGGTCTTTTTGGCCCCGTCCACTCATAAGCCTGCCACCCGACAATTGCTGCAGGAAATGTTTCCGACTCTGGACTGGGTGTTCAAAAACACTGAATACGACCGGCAGACACAGCTTCGCTGGCTTATCAATTCGCGGGTCTGCTGCGATGACGTGTTTGATCGCTATTTCGAACTGTCAGTGCCCGAGCAAGATGTGCCTAATTCGCTATTGCACGAGTTGGCTCGACGTATCGTCGATTCAGGGCCCTTCACCACACTTCTGGCAAGTCATGAGGAGGATCGCCAAGCGGAGATTCTTCAGCGGTTGTTCGGTTTGGTGGATGAGTTCCCCCTCGAACTGTCATTGGCGGTGGTGCAGACGTTGTTGCAGGCAGGAGACGTAGTGGGTCGCCGTATGTCCTTCACCAACTGGTCGCCTCGCCAACAGGTCGTTCGTCTGCTGCGGCTGTTTCTGCTGCGACATGACGACGAGGCCGCACGCAGCCAACTAGTCATCGAGGCTTTTGCGGTTGGCCCAGGGCTCGTCGTCGTGGAGCAGCTTTTAGCATCTGAATATGCGCTTCGGCGCAAGGCTGATTTCGGCTGTCTGGATGATGCTGGGCTAGAGCAGTTGAAAAGTGCCTATCTCTGCAACTTACGCGAGTTAGCCGAACGCGACCCTGAGGCCTTCTTGGCGAATCCGGATTTCGAGTCCTACCTGTACGACCTGAATCGCTATGGTGAGGGTGGGGACGAAGGGCGTCGCTGGAGCGAGAGGCACATCACCTCGACCACACGATTTCTCCAGTTCGCACAAACGTTGGTCAACACTCGCAGTCGGTATAGTGGCGATGGCGTGACCCATATCGACGAAATATCGCTGCACTCACTGGACGAGTTGCTGGGAAAGGAGTGCTGTGCGGATTGGGTCGCGCGGCTCGACACAGGTGAGTTGAGTGCCGACGCATCGCAGATATTAGGATTGGTCAAAGAAGCCTTGGCCCACCCCGCGCGAAGCGAGACTGCAGAGTGGAATGATTAGCGCAGCTTGAACCCTGGCAACTGCCCCGTATCGCGAGCCCATCCGACTACCGATGCGGCCGTGCCGGGTCTGACGTTTTTGGCCGCCTGAATAGGCGGTTGCAGCGCGTCGCCTACGCGTGAGGCGCGCTGTCAAGCGATGATCAGGGTGAACTGAACTATATGTGCGAGCAAGCGGCATCGGTCCATCCCGATTCCGCATCTTGAGCAAACAACTGATCGCTACCGCGAACGCCCCCCTGCTACAGTGGTCGGTTGCGACCGAGCAAGACGTTTTAGTCGCGCCGAGTGATGGCAAGCCCTTGAGATGGCCGAAAGCCAAGCGACCAACTTCAACCGAGATACAGGCCGAGCACCGTGCTTGGCGATTAAGGACCCTCCCATGATGGATTATCTTGCTGCCTTTCCGCTTCCAGAGCACCTGTTGCCGGCGCGTTTGCGCGAGCTGCTGCTGCCCGTCGGGACCGATCCCGAGCTGCGGGTCGAAGTCAGTTGTTTCACAGACAATTACCAACACGGCGCGCAGGAAGCGGTGTACATGCTCATGGCTGTCGTTCCTGACGATGGGCAACCCATGCCGAACCTGCACACTGATCAAGGTCAGGTGGCTTTTTCGACCCCGATCCTGCGCGACAAGGGAAGCGAAAAAGGGTTTTCGCCAAGCGTGAGCGGCCACGACTACATCGTCGCGTCCTGGAGCGATGGATCGTTCTACAGCTATCACCTGGCGGAAAAGGTCTGGATGGCGTTAGGGCTGACTCCGCGTTGTTTCGGCAATGAAAAACAGCGTCTAGCCTACGACGATCTGGGACTGCCCGAGTTTAACGTCGCCGAAGGTGAGATCTCCGCACAATACTACTTCAAGGCTTCCCGGCATGTGCAATGGCGTATGTCCAATGACTACTTGCGCCGCTACTTGTGGCTGCGTGGGGGACGTGGCGTTCGGCAGTTTTATTACAAAGCCCAGCTTGAGGATGGAGCGGAACTGCGAGCCTGGATGAACAGACGCCCATTCGTTGAACTGGGTGGACCTGGAAGCTGGCTGGAAGGGGATGTCCGTGCGAACGGTAGCGGTCTGCTCCTGCAGGTGTGGGCTACAGTTGAGGCAGTATCCTGTCAGCTGTCACCGCAACAGACCGCCGAAGGTCTGCATTGGCCGGGCGTCCAAGGCGCGGTCACGCACGCTCGGGCCAACGACATCTTCAATGCCGCCACGATCTATCTGGATGACCGATTCTTGGAGCGATATGAGCAGAACCACTTCTACGACACAACACCGGTCAACCTCCACGGTTTCTGGCACTGCAGTCCGTCCTATCTGGGGCAGTGGGCGTTCACCGGTTGCGAGCGCGTCGGCCGTAATCTGATCAGGGTACAACTGCGCGACCTGTACAAAGGTGTGCCTGACCGGGAAATTCTGCATGCGCATGTCCATGCGCTGACGCCCAACCAGATTGACGCCCTTGACCTAGGCGTTGAACACATCGTCACCAAGGTGGGCCGGTTATTGGATCAACTGCTGACCTTGGCCGACAACCTGTCCGCACTTGCGAGTCACCTAGGCATCGCGAAGGCCGCTGAAGACTTGATCGGCTTTCAGCGCAACGAAATCAAAGACAATGGCTGGTTACATTACCCTCAGCTGGAAAAGCTCGCCCAAGTTGCCCCGTTAGCGATGACACAGCAGGCGTTTTTGGCGCGATGTAAGTCTATCCATGAGCTCTGGCAGCGGCTACCCAACGGCTTCCTTAAACAGCTCCTACACTCGGCAGGTATACCTCGCGCCCAAATCGCCAATAGGGCCAGCTTGAAATTGCTGCAAACGCTGCTCAATATCGTGCAGCGTTTGGAGGGTGACGAAGAGGCGGTTGACGCCTTCAAGCGCGCTGAGCCGCCCGAAGGCTGGGATGATCGCAATGCTGATTTGGCGATGCTGTTCGTGGCCAACGACCTGCGTATTGCCGATGCACACGATTCTGTGGGCGAGTCCCTGCAAAAACTCCAGGACCAAGGGTTCGACAGTGCGTCCCTACACCAGGGATACGGTCTTGCACTTGATTTTGTGCTGGACGGTGTCATCACGTCATTCGCAGCGATCAATACCCCGCTGTGCCGGATCCTGGCGCGGAACTGAAGCGGTAGGCGTCCGCATCGCTGGGATTAGGCTGAACCCCCTCTAGGGCCTCTGCACATGATGGGCCGCAGGCGGCGACGGGATCATCACTCCCTCAGTCGGTTCGAAGGAGGCAAGCTCAGTCACCGCCGCGGATGATCGAGGAGCGTTACCACGGCAACTTTAGACGCACCAGCTGACGCTATAGACCAGCCACACGGAAGTCGTCATGCCGCGCCTGCAGGGCGGTCGCATCGTAGTGGCGAGCACGGTTCCGTAAGGGTCACCGAGGTGAGGGTTGCAGGTCGATCAGGCGTAGGGCCGGCTCGACCTACCAAATCCCGGGCAGATTGTTTATTCAACAGTTAGAAGAGTGAATTAGTCGTAATTGTCTGGGAGGAGTGATGCTCTTCAATGCCGCAATCTCAATGTGCTAGCATCTAAAGGGCCTTTGGAGCACGGTGGATGCAGGCAAAGAAAGATTTATGTGAAGAGGCTAGTAATGGACGCTGACCAAATGCAAGAGCATGGGCCACAAGACGAGCAACGAATCCTCCCGATCAGCACTGCATCAGACTGCGTTGTACATGACACCAAAAGTGTTTGGCCGAGCACTCATGTATTAATAGTCGGGGTAGGGCACTATCCCTATTTCATCGATGGTGGTCCTGATTCTTTTGAAGAAGCCGAACTTGGACAACTCTCATCCCCTCCTGCTTCGGCCAGAGCCTTGGCACGTTGGTTCATTGACGAATATCACTATCCACCGGCACCGCTCGGTTCCGTCGCGTTGCTCATCAGTGACGATGCCGATGTGCCTTTCGAGACAGCCTCTGGAAACTGGGCGCTACCAAAACCTGATTATGACAATTTCGCTAAAGCTGCTGATGCATGGTATGAGCGAGGGAATACTGACGAAAGTAACCGACTGGTTTTCGTCTTCTGCGGACATGGATATGGTCAAGGGAGAATCTCATCCCTATTGATGTCCGACTTCAATTTTAAAAGTCGCGCCCGATGGGATAGCGCACTAGATCTCGGTGCATTCGTATCCGGGATGGCCACTTGTGCGGCCGCAGAACAGATTTATTTCATCGATACCTGTCGACGACCTCACGGTGCGCTGCTCGCACCGGATGCGGCTATCGGGCGCACCCCGGTCCATGCAAAGGCAGACCCACGAGAAGGATTTACAACCCGGGTCAATGCACCGCTGATCTTCTCGACCGGAGACGAACTGCCCGCACTTGCTCGAGAGCATGGTGTCAGTGTTTTTACTGCCGCTTTTTTGAAGTCGATGCGCGGTATGGCTGCACGTGATGACAATGGAGAAACGGATTGGAGAGTGAACAACTATTCGCTTTTAGAGGCGATGGCGCATGAATCAATTCGATTGACGTCACCCCACTTCAAAACCCCACAGCAGCCTCAGAGTGGTGAGGCTAGAGCATTCGATTTCCATTACCTGCGTGAAAATCCGGTCTCGCCGGTATACCTTGTTCGAACGGGGGGAGAGGCTTGTGGGCCTGGTGATATTCATTACGAACTCCGAGGTAAGCCGCAGATTCGATCGTGCAATGCCAACGACTATGAAATCGAGTTGGAACTTCCATTTGGCAGATATAGCTTCACTCTAAAACAGGGCGAAACAGAAATTGCCAAAACACAGCAACGTTCCGCGCCAACATGGAAGAGGGCTAGCTTGACATGACAGCAAGAACAGAAGGGAAGGTAGAGCTGCGTGTTCAGTTGCATGACGGGGAAGAGGTTCTTTTTGGCGTGCCAGTCCAGTTTCGCCCTGTAACTGAATCTCTGGATGACAGCGCCGGTCGGCGCGGTGATAGCAATCGTAAAATGATGACTTCCATCGCCCCTATTTCCATGGATTCTGACATGTATACGAGGGTGAGCCTGGAAGTCGGTGAGTACGATATTGAAGCCATCCTTCCTTCCGGCGAACACCTCTCTGCAGAACTCAACGTTAAGCCGGGTAAAACACACAAGGTTGTATTAATTGGATGCAACACATCCACCAATTTCAATAACGGATCAAATTTTGCAGAGCGTGGATCACCTCCGAAAAAGCGCCCTAGAAAATCTCTGGATGAGCCAAGCCATGAGCTGCATCGCGAGTTAAAGGTTTCTGTTGGAAGCATGCTAGTCAGCAAAAGTACACAGAGCACATTCGATCCGTCGAAATGGAGAGACTGGTTTCAATTGCTAATGAATCGATATCAACATCGAGAGGATCTTAATGCCGATATTTTTTCGCTACAAGAAAGTGAAACCGGATTGACTGTTCAACAAGAAGAAGGTGTCGACGGACTGTCTGCGCGCATCAGTTTAATTTCACAGGAAAGGCGACAATTCAACTCGGCCCATGTCGGGGGCAAAAGAGTATATATAGAAATAAGTAACGCACATGAATCGCGCATAGTCTCTCTCCCGTGGCCATGGGGTGAGTTTGGCACAAGACCTGGTTCAAAAAAGTTTGAAATCATTGCGCAAACTAATGGAGAACGCTTGCACTGCACGCCACTTTTGATCGATGCCCGCTGGGGCAGTTTGTTGGCGTATATGAGCAGTGGCCGGCTATATCTGGCAAGTAAAATAATCAAGCAGGCAAAAGACGCCTTGTTTGGAAAGGCCGAGAACCCCCTTGCTGCCGCAGTGGGTGGCTACATACTGATGTCCACTGAACAGGATGATGAAGCTGAAGATTGGCCATGGTGGTTAAGTAATCTTTCTGAGCGTTTTCCAGACTTTCCCGACGGTGCAATCCTTCGTGCCAGATGGTTGCTGCGCAAGGGAGGAATAGAAAACATAAGCAAAGCTCATGATTTACTTTATGGTTCCATTCAGCGCGGCATCCCCTTTTTTACAATTGGAATTACCTGGTTGATTGAAGGCCTGGAACAGACGTCTATTGGCTGCTCGACCTGTGATAAATATTTGAAAATGATTCGTGGCGTTGCAAGATCTGTGGATCTAGAGCAAGCATTTACTTCATTCGTTATTTCCCAGTATCGTCCATATGGTTCGTCTTCACCGTACTATCGAAAAAAGCCCGCGATCAATAAGTCGCTTAGCCTTGCTCCGGTTCAGACAAAGCGCTTGAACAAACAAGAGTCGTTTAGCGTTAAAATTCCAAAACATTCACTGAAGCTACCACTGCTGAGAGACTGATGTTTAAACTAGAACTTCTTCCGGCCTGTGAAGGTGACTGTCTGATTTTAAGCTGGGGCAATGAAACTATTCGAAGAATCCTTATCGACGGTGGGCGTTCAGCAACCGCTGAAAGTATCAGCGCGTATGTCGATCAACACCAACTGAAAGAGGGTGCTTTCGAATTGCTAATTGTTACGCACATCGATCGCGATCATATCGAAGGTGCGGTTGAGCTGCTAAAAAATACAAATTCGAGAAAGCTAATAAAAGAGGTCTGGTTTAATTCCAGGTTTGATCTCGAACAAGAACCACTTGCGCCGGGATACGAGGAGTTTGGGCCACGAGATGGCGAGCGACTAAGCCGACTAATCAAACAATATCAGATACCGAATAATCAGTTTACCAATGGCAAACCCGTGGCTGTATTGGATGAAGTTCTCCCCGTCATACTCCTTCCCGGCGGTCTGATACTAACCGTCCTTTCTCCTGAACCCAAACAGCTTTCGGCGATTATAAAGTCCTGGGATTATGCGCTGGAGGAAGCGCCTGAAGGCTGGGAGGCGTTCGGAAACCCCCCTCCAATAGATATAGATTTCCTTGCGGGTAAAGTATTTAGAAAAGACTCGGCCAAACCGAACGGCACCAGCATCGCGGTCGTTGCTGAGTTCGAAGGTAAACATGTTCTTTTGACAGGTGATGCCCACGTTCAGCGACTCTTGGATTCGTTGGCTCTTTATCGAAAAATGCACCCTGATCTCGGGGGATTCTCTCTCGTCAAAGCCTCTCACCATGGAAGCCAAGGGAATACTTCGCTGGAGCTTGTTCAAGCCTTGCAATGCAGTAACTGGGCCGTTTCGACAAATGGCAGTCAGTTCAAGCATCCAGACAAAGAGGCGATTGCTAGAATAATTGCAGGGTCGCCAAAGAAAACCACACTGCATTTCAATTACAATTCGAAGTTCACCTCATACTGGCAAAACCCCTTTACTGGGGATTATTCTTTTGGTCTTTGTTATGGTCAGGACGGCTACATCCCAATAGATATCACATAAAAGGATAGGTGCGCATTGAATATACTTACTGTCAACACCCTTTGCTATATTATCATCACGAACAAGGATGGCGCGCAATCATTCTTCAATCAATATGATCAGTTCCTTATTGATAATGTACAAATCTTAGAGAAGATCTGTACGCTCCCCAAGGATTTGTCTGAGTTCTTCTACGATAAAGAACACATGATCAGCAATCGCCTGAGCGGTGTTTTCAATGGATACAAAATACAGCTCCTGTCCTCCTGCAAAGATGTGTGGCGCTCTCCGTACAAATTTAACGTTGTATTTATGCAGCACCCGGATCAAATTGCCGAGCTCCCATCAAATACGATAGGGGTTTTAAGTAATCACAGAGGGGCTGCTGATAATGACTTAATAAGCTTTAGCGACTTAAATACCTCAAGCCTACTACAAAAAGTCAACGCTCATGCAGATCGACTGAATTCCGATGACAAGAAGATATTTCTTGAGATTAAAGATGCTTGCGACTTCAATGCCAGTGACAAGAGACTGAACCTGAATCATACTTTTGAAAAAAGCATATTTAATACGGCAAGCATGAGCGTGCTGAGTTCCTTAAGAATTGATTACGATTTTAAAGAAGTAAGTGGTGATTATGATCAAGGGCGAGTGTTTGAGCCTAGGCAGTTCGTCAGCCGGATCAGGGCTCACATTCTAGAAAAAATTACGCCCAAAGTATGGTTGCCTTTCAATGATATTGTGATCAGTGATCTGTCCAGCGACCTCAATACTTTGGTTCGGCCAGACCTGTATACCGAAAATCATTTAAAGAAAGAGGGGTACAACGACGCCGACGCGCTTTGCGAAGCGATCAGCTTAATCAATCACAACCAAACAAACTGCGGTGCAAATAGAAATGTTTATTTAGAACGCTATCACCAGGAAAGAAACCTTATTGAAGCATTGATTTCAGTGTACGCCTCCAGCTACGCGATACCGTGCATCAAATTGCCCTTGGTAAATGGCTCCATTCATGACGCATTAAAAAATGTCGGAATACTGGATAGAAAAAACAACCGGCAAGATGTTAACGAGGTAGTGCTTTCGCTCACTGATGAGCTTTCAAGAAATACGCTACCCTTGCTGAAAACGATACAGAATGCCTACACATCCAGTGTTAAAATCATTTCAAATCTGCCCATCGAGTGGGCAAATCAGAATGGCCTGCCGCTGATGGTTCGGCATGAAGTAAGTAGAATTCCGGTTTCTCCAGGTGTGGCAGCAACGCATGCACTGCTTGATAGTGAGCAAATTTCTCTGACCATCGATTCTGTTGCAAAAATAAAAATCATCAGCTCCTTCAAGGATGATGATGAAATCAAAGATCATTTAAAGAACAAAGTGGCATTATTTTTGGACTCAATAGCTGACACTGGGAAGCTGTATGAGCAGCTGAAGTTTCATAACGTTTCGCCAGATGTGCCCCCCTATGATCCTCTGGACATGAAAATAGAGTGGTGCAACGTGGCTACTTCGGAGGATCTGCTGGAGCAGTTGAAAAGTAATGATTGTGCAATCACGATTTTTGATTTGCATGGAGGTCACAGTGAAAATGGTTCCGGTGTATTACAACTGCGAGATGAACTAGTATCCATATACGATCTGGTTGGAAAGTTTAACGCTTCTCCTATCGTCATTCTTAGTTCTTGTGATACCAGCCCCATAGACAGGAATCATAATTCTACCGCCGCCGCATTTCTCCTTTGTGGTGCAAAAACAGTGTTGGCGAGTGCACTGCCCATATTCAGCGATGAAGCATCTACATTTATCGCGCGCCTTCTACTTAGAATAAAATTATATTTACCAAAACGCCTCGACAACAATAGCGGTATAAGTGTGCGCTGGTCGAGTTTTGTGTCCGGAATGATAAAAAGAACTTTTTATAGCGAGTTTTTTGACTTGCTCAAGAATAAATTCAATCTTGACGCCAAGGTAAAGTCTCGACTGAATTTTTACTCAGGTAATCGACTGGATCCCCTAAGTGAAAACTGGCATGAAGAAATTATTCATAACACCAGCACTGTCACCGGGCTGACGCCGGCCAGGATAAAACAAATCATGCGAGAAGAATTTGCCTTGCCTGAGTGCTTGAAATATATCCAGATTGGCAACCCTGAATCGATCATTTTAGTATCGGAAAATCATATCCCCTTGGCCAAGAGAAAGGTCTGAGGCCGTATCCAGGGGCCGTCAATCTTGGCTGCCCCGTTGCCCTGCATATCATCAGCGATCACAGATCGAATGCGCTACTGGCAATCTTTCCTGTGTCGGATTCTGCCGCCCATTCCTGCGCACGGCCTACGATCTCACGCAGTATCCAGTGCTGCGGTGCCGACCACGACAGCTCGATGAACGGACCTGAAAGTTCGTCGCTTGCGGTCAGTAGGGCAACGTCGTCGGACTGGCCGGGGCTCAACAAGCCACGCAACCGCGTGAAGATCTTGTACTGGGAACGCAACGGCTTCTGCCTCTGGCTCAAACGCCTGGAGTCAGAGCGCTTCAAAACGTCGCCCGACGTGACGGACGAAGCGATTGTCCTGACCGCTCAGAATGCCTTGGGCAAAGCCATCAGTTACCTCGCCAGTAACTGGAGCAAGCTGGAGCGATACGTCGAGGAAGGCTACCTGCCAGTCGACAATAACGCCGCTGAACGCGCGATCCGCCCCTTCGTGATCGGAAGAAAAGAACTGGCTGTTTAGCGATACGCCCAAGGGCGCGAGAGCCAGTGCTCAACTTTACAGCCTGGTCGAAACTGCCAAAGCCAACGGCCAAGAGCCTTATGCGTGGCTGCGCCACGCACTCGAACGCCTGCCAACGGCGACATCGGTTGAAGATTACGAAGCCCTGCTGCCGTGGAACTGCTCACCCGCATCGGCTAGCTGAGCGCGCCAGCCATATTGAGTTCGGTGGGGTTTATGGAGCGCTTACGATTCAAAAGGCACCCGGTGTTGGTCAAGCGATTTTCCGGCCATAACGATGTACCCCGAATCGCCCTCTGGCGAATGAATCGCGGACACATGCATCGGTGGCTGACCCCGGCCTTTGCATAACGTGGTTTGATGATTGCCGCTCCCTGAACTGAACGACGGATAGTGTGCCGTGTCACTGCCTGAATCACCTGTGACACGTCTCGCACCAGGCGCTCAGGCCAGATCATCCGCCCCGTGGCGCTCGGGCACCTGACTTGCCTTGTCACCCCAGGCTCTGTTGACACGCTGGCCGCGAATCACCGTGGGCCGGTTGGCAATCGGCTCTGCCCAGCGTTACGCGGCATACATGAACTGTCCACACGGGTGATCGTGCTTGGGGAACAGCGTTCCGTCGGCATAATCGCGTGTAGTCACGACCGCATCGTGCGGCATGCCCTGATAGGGGAGTGGGGTTATCTCTCGCATGGCCCGATACTAATGAAAAATGGCCTGAGACTGAAAGCGGGCCAGTTCATTTGCTTGCATATATCTTTAGGTGCAAGCATTTCCGCTCGACGGTGGAGAACGATAGGCCGTGCACAAAAAACTATTAAAAATTTTCTATCAAATACTTTCTGGCTGCTACTCCTCCTGGCAGGCGGATAAAGACTCATAGCTACCATACAACGAAACCCATAGTCGCCACTCATTGTCGGGGCATCGCTGCTGGGTTCAGCCCCCCCGTTAGTGGGGCACCGTCGTTCAGCATCTATCTGAAGCGTCGACACTGTTCGATTCCAGGTAGCATTCCCGTGGCGGTTCTACTACCGACCTACCAGGCGGTACAAAAAACCCATTCTGATCGCAGCAGCGCCATTGGCGAGGTAAGCAGCGCTGAAACATCTAAACGACTAGCGTGCCGCAGAGATGCTCGCCCGACTTTTTCACCGCCAGACGGTTGCGGAGGGTAACGAAGCTCTGCGCGGATGAGTGGTGGCACGTTGACACCCTGAAGGTACAATGCGCGGATTCAGCCCGTGCCAGCGCTAGGCCGTACTAACCGGTAGGATCAAGGAAATGTCCAAACGTATCGATTTAGCCGTGCCCTTCGTAGAAAAAGAAGAGGCCAAACAATTTTTCGTCGAGTGGGATGAAGTACAGCGAGTCTGGTGGACCACTGAGGAGTTCATGTGCGAGGGTCTGGAGCGCTGGCTACCATTCCAACCCACTCCGGAAGAAGTACTCGCGGTGCTGCCACCGTTCAGTTCCACGGAGACCGAACGACAACACGTGGAACTTCTGGCGCAAACCTGTGAATACCCCGAATGGCTGTTGCTCATGCTGCCAGGCGGTTTATGGGGCGCGTTCCTACGCGCCGATCTTGATAGTCGTGCGGCTTCCGCAGTGGTTGAAGGTGACTACGCGCAAGGCTGTTGCTACGTGTCGAGGACTCCCGCCGATACGCTGACCTTCATGCGCGAACACCGTGTTTATCAAGGAGTTCTGCGCGGCGAAGATGATCATTGGTCGCAAGGCGATAACCGTCAGGATGATCTCGATGAAGCCCAGCCTTGGCACTGTACGGGGCAACTCACCATCGGTCAGCACACGATCGAAGTCCAACTGCCGCTGAGTTGTGCGAATCTGATCGCCCACTTATCCGCAGATACGCCGGTGCTGGAAAAAGACAGCCCTCTGTCTCTGGCGGTGTTCGCGCATTTGGACCGCTTTACGCCAAGCTCGGTGAAGTCGCCGCTGAACAAGCAGTTGGATCTGGCCTACGAAATTTCGCAAAAACTGCGCATTCCGTTGTCAGTGGAGCAGCGCGAAAATCGCGCCGCATGCGTGGCCTTCATAGAGCAACATAAGACTGATCTCACCCTGTACCGGGTGATCTTCACCGAGATTGATCGAGGTTCCTGGCCGCTGGCCAAACGTATCAACAACTATGTGAAATGGTCCACCGCCAAGACGTTGTTGGATACCGGTGTCCCCTGGGAGTCAATCGCCGAGGCATTGGGAGTTAAAACTCGGGCAACTGTCGAAAAGTATGCAGCGAAAGCCACCGAGGCCGAGAATGAAACCCCTGAATTGCTGACCATCCCGCTGTACCAGGATCTGATTCGACTGGGACGTGGTGGCCGGAGCGTCGACTTGGCGTTGCGGGAGATGGCCGAAACTCAGGCTTGGGAAGTCTTCAGTCGAGAGCGTCGCATACGTTCAGTCCTGCGACGGCAATCATCCGCTGCTAGCTAGTCAGTTTCTTTGTTATCTTCAAAGCGACCGTCGTGTGTGTCCTCTCGAGTGATGTTTATGCCAAAGACCAGGGATTCAGGTGTGACCAAAGATAAGGGAGTGAAGGGCAAGACATTAGCTCCGGCCGAGGGCGAGAGGCGGGCAATACGCGGTTACTTGGGCCAATACGATAGAGCCGGCGCTGCCATCTACTCAGAGCTGGAACGCGGCCAATTGTTGTGGATCGGTGTAGCTGATAGAAATGCCGGGATCGCCGATGATCTGGTGCTCGGCTTTGATGGGTTGGTTGTAGGTCACCAATTCAAAACATCCCGATTTCCCGCATCCTTTACTGTGGAAACCCTGTTAACAGGCGCAAACGGGCTGCTGAAGCCCCTCGTCGAGGCATGGCAAACCTTACGTAGCAACCAACCCGCAGCACGTATTGAGATACGGCTGGTCGTCAATGATTACCCGTCCACCAGTGATAGCCCAGGTAACAGCCCCCCAGCACACAGCGCGGCGTTTCTCGACGATTTCGAGCGGGAGTCTCATCGTTCTTTGCAAGAGTGGCGGGATAGTAGTTGGCGCGGTTTGATCGACCGCCTTTACCGCGCCTCCGGCTTGCGGGAGGACCAGTTCGAGCAGTTTTTGTGGGCGCTGCGGATAGTCCACAGCTCCGCGGCCGATTTTGTTTTAGCCCACAAGCTGGGTGTGGAACAAGCACGTTTGGCGGCCGAAATCGCCGCGCTGCTGCCCAAACTCGTAGCGGACAGATGCAACAAAGACCGCTGGACACGCGCCGAGCTTTTGGAGCAACTCGGATGGAACGATCCTTCGAGAGTGCGGCACCTTCATCAATTTCCCATCGGAGCTCATGTCCAACGTAATCGGGATACCGAACTCACGCTGCTCACTGCACTGCGCACTGCGGGACAAGGATATGTTGCGCTCATCGGGCCGCCAGGCTCAGGCAAGTCCACCTTGCTTCAAACAGCACTAGCCACGGAACCCAAGGTCCGGCTGGTCCGGTATCTCGCATATGTTCCTGGTTCTGCTCAAGGCGTTGGGCGAGGGGAGGCGGAAGATTTTCTTGAAGATATCAGCATACAGCTGCGCCAGACCGGTCTACGGGGTCTACGCCTGAAAGACAACTCCTTGCATGAACGCCGCGAACAATTCGGAACGGTGCTAAAGCAGGCGGGCGAACGCTATCGTGCCGACGGCGTGCGCACACTGATCGTTCTAGATGGACTTGACCATATACCGCGTGAGGAGAGACCTCTTCACTCGCTTCTGGCAGAGCTTCCCCTACCCAGCGCCGTTCCCCAAGGGGTCGTCTTTGTGCTCGGTACTCAACGCCTAGATCTGGCCTTCATGAAACCCGCGGTACAGGAACAGGCTGAACAGCCCGCGCGGCTTGTGACCATGCGTCCGCTAGAACGGGCCGCTGTCGCCAAAATAGCAGATGCGCTGAACCTGGATCCGGCCATTCCACGCCTCCGTTTATACGAACTGAGTCACGGCCATCCACTGGCTACCCGCTACTTGATTCAGGCGTTGATGGGGGCCGATGAGTCGTTGCGAACTCGCTTGTTGGAGGGGGGGCTTGAGTACGGCGAGAATATAGATACCGTTTATGCTTCCGCCTGGCGTGAGATCAACAGCGATCCTGAAGCCATGCATGCACTAGCATTCATAGCCCGAGCGGAGGCCCCGATGCCCCTAGCGCTGCTCGCGACTATCGTTGAAGAGCGGGCAATTGAGCGGGCGCTCGTCACGGCCCGCCATCTCTTACGTGAGAAACCAGATGGCTGGAGCATTTTCCATAACAGCTTCCGCCTGTTTGTCCTATCTAAGCCGCGCATCCGTTTTAGGTGCCATTGACCCAACCTACTCGTCGAGTATCTATCGAGAACTGGCTCAGTTAGCAATCACGGCCCCGGCGATATCCTCGCAACAGTGGTTAGAGCTCCGCTACCGGGCACGCGCGGGAGATCATCAGCGGGTATTGGAACTGGCTACGCCGAAACTTTTCCGGAATCAACTTGGGCAGGGACGTGCCATTTCGGACATCGAATCTGACATTCGGCTTGCCCTATTAGCAGCCCGTACAACGTCTGACGGCACCGTAATAACTCGTTTATTACTGTGCCGAGACGAGGTATCCAGAAGAACGAACGCCCTAGAGTATGCAGAGCAATTGCCATTGGCGATGTTGGCCGCGGGAGAGCTCAACACCGCGCATGCCTACGTGCGTGATTTTCCGGCCAAGGGCTATGAAGTAGTCGATGCCTTGCTCGAGAGGGGCGACTACGACCGAGCCAAAGAGCTCTTTGAGCACCTCGAACCTTTATCACAGCTTCACACGTCGCGTTTTCAAAACCATGGACAGCCGCACAATGTTCAAGAATTTAAAAAATGGGCACGCAGGGTCTTCCATTTTCGCGACTTTGAGCAAATTCGCCTGGCAATCGACCACTTGGAAACCGAGAGTCAACTACAGTCCTATGTAACGTCAATGGAGGAATCGACCGATTCATTAAGCGTCCAACTCAAGCTGGAAGTTGCGCAGGGCATCTTGAGTCATCAACCGGGTGTTGACCTCTCCCATATCTGTGATCAGTTGGACATCGCGCCCACTGACGTTGCGAGTCTGACGGTGCAGGCCGGACTTGCGCTGAGTTCCCGAGGCGATAATGCCCAGGCGCTCGTGCTGTTCCGTTCAGCCGTTCAAATGTCGGAGTTTGCGGAACTGCCAAACAGTTGCCGGCGTGCGATTGCCCTCCGCGCTGCCATTTCTGGTGATCAGGATCTGGCGATCCAACTCTTCGACCGCCTCGTTCCACCGGCAATAGCTATGGGGGACGATGAACTCCATAACACCAGCCCCTCCTGGTTGGTGCAAGCGGTTCTCGAGCACGCACATTTAGCCACCGTCCTTGGCAAACCACTGCCTGTGGTCGCGCGTTCCAGGCATGCGATCCTGCGCCCCCTGCAGGATCATGCGACTAAGGTGGGGATGCTGTTGGGGCGTGTGAGCCTCGCTGATACGCCCGTCGAGGAAGGTAGCGTACACAGACTATGCCGTAATGTGATGAAGTACATACTGCGTCTTAGCCCCAGCGGCGGCAGCGATTTCTACCTTACTCATCTCGCCATCACCGCGTCGCCTTTGCTCGTTCGTAGCCTGATTCAAATTGGTTCCCGGTGCCAAGAGGGGGAATACCGAGCCATGCTACGGGAAATCGATGATCTGATAGCCAGCTCTACGGTTCAGCGCTCATCGCTGTTAAGGCGTGAGGTCGCGCTGGCGACCTACCGCATCGACGGCGATCGTGAGAGTGCGGCGCGTCGGTTAGAGCCAATGGTGGCTGAACTTGTCGCAGACACGCCCAGTGAGCAACTGGATGGGCTCGCCGACCTTGTAGTAGCGTTTGCCGCGATCGGGGACTTAGGACGAGCTCGGCAACTGTTGGCGACGGTACCTGAGCATTGCCTGGGATATGCGGCCGCCGCGAAAAAGGATCCTCAGTACGCTGTTTGGCACAATGTCCTTGTGAACGCTAACGCAGCGGATCCCGGACAACGGGCACCACGCACTGCGCAGTTGATGCGGCAGGTTGAAGGCATGAAAGAGACCGAAGGTGCATCCGCTGCCTATCGTCTCGCGAGGGTTTTGATTGAAGAGGCGATGCGCTCCAGCGCACGCTATGGGTATGAGGTTGCCCAGTCTCTAGGGGAGTGGGAACTCATTGGTTGGTCGAGTCGGATTGACGTGCTCACGACCGAAATGCTCCGCCGACGCCCAGACTTATTACATGCATGCGTGGCGGCATGGTGCGGGTTGTGTTTACCCTATTACGCAGAACCGCACTATCGATCTCCGAAACATATCGGTGCATTCATTGATGTCGCCGCCGCTGTGGCAGGAGGGCAGTCGATCAACGATGTCGTCTTGACCTTGCAGCGTGCCATTGAGCTGGACAGCCGAGCGCAGGAGCGGCTGCCGTTGCTGATACGTCTTCGAAATGCCGCTGCTCGGCATGGCTATCAGAGTCAGCAACTGGATGCTGCCATTCGACGATGGGAAGCTGAGGCGCCACCCACTCGGGACTACAGCACTCCGCAGAAATACGATGACGCCTCTAGCCTCGAAGAGTTACAGCAAGCATTTGTAGCGGACGCGACGAAACTTGATTTCCATGCGCCATACCGCTTCTTGGCTTTAGCCGAAACGGCCCCGCTTGAGCAGGTCGTACAGATGTACGAGCAATGGGAGACGCTACAAACAAGTGAGCGCTGCAGATTCATGGTTGTGGAGCGGCTTGCTCAAGCGGGAGACAAAGGTCGTGCCCGTAGATTAGTGGAAGAATATGCCGCGTGCGCCACGCAACGCAGCTCTTGGAGCCAGTGGATGGGCGGGGAGCAGTACTACTACTTTAAAGCCCGCCTTGCACTGGAAGGACCTGCGGTGCACCCCGTTGCTTTTGCAAGCTTCGTGGATTCACTGGTGACAGGTGAAGATGCAAGCATGTTATTGCTTGCGGAAATTGAGTCTATCTTGCCCATCATCTGTGCAGAGACTGATTGGCCAGCGATCTGGAGCTTACTCGCCGAGCAGATGGAGTCCACCCGCGAATACCGAATCGGCCGGCCCTTTGAGCCTTCCCAAGCACCATTTGACGATACCGAGCTACTGGCAGAATTACTCTACCAGGCGTTCCGCTTGCCCGTAACAGATGTCAGGCGCCACGCGCAGCTCTGCGCGCTGCAATTGGGCAAGCGACATGGCCTTGGCAGAGAGGTCTTTCTCCTGACGATTGCTCGACTCTTGGCCGGTGAACTTGATGAGCCGTGGCAAGGAATGCAAATGCTGTTACTGGCAGATGCCCCCCGACACGCTACCCGCCTGGGAGCAGTGGTCGGTTCTCTGGTAAATCATCGTGATCTTTCGGTAGCTGTAGCTGCCCGGCACCTTGCGCTACGCTGGGAGCTTCCAGTTTCGGCGACTTCGGAACCTTTGCCTTTGGTGTATCAGTTATCACTGGATGACGGATTCGGCGAGGGCAGGGCACTGGTCGATGAGGACAGTGGCGCAATGCGCGTTGAAAGTGCGTTGGGATGGACCAGCATGCTTAAGTCTGTCATCGAGGAGTTGGTCCAAGCGACAGGAATTGACGGGGTTAATCTCAGACAACGGGCCGCCATGCTGATACGCGAGTGGGGAGGGCTTGATGCCTTTGGTCTACCTGCCATTAAAAGGTTAGAGGCTCACTTGCGTACGCTCGACATGCAGATTACCTACCTCAAGCCACATGCATGGGTAGGAATTATCGCCATTCGCCACGTGGCCGGGGAGCTGTACCGTGCACGCCTGCTTGCGGAACGTTACCTTCCATCAATACTGGAGCAGTTGAACACACCTTTGCCGCCGCAGCCGCTAGCGACGCCCCAATGTCGTCCGGAGGGTATTCTTCGCCCGCTTACACCGGAGAATGTTGGATGGCATGAAAGGGATCAGTGCTGGTTGGACCAAGTCGAAAACGATGTTTTTTCTTGGGGAGGGAGCATCGATGAGCTCGTTTTGGCGGAAGTTTCCCAGTTCGTCGTTGTAGAGCCCAGACAGTACGAGTATCGGCAACAGCGTATTCGTGCTCCATGGGTAGATACCGAGACTGACACGTTCTGGGACACGTATCGTATGCTGCCAGCTATTTGCTGGTTGGGCCAGGATGTCGCTTTCGATGACGAGCTGTCGCCGACCTTGGTCCGGCGCTACGTTAGCTCCTTCGACCGATCTGCACCCGCTTATCGAATTACACTTTGTCCGAATTGGTTGCGCCGACTGCAGTGGAGCAACTTGAATGACCCTAGCGTCTATCACGACGCCAGTTCAACTTTGGTAGCTGAGGTTCAATGGTGGCGTGATGCAGGTCCCGTCGACATTGGTAGTGATTCTGTGTGGGGAGAAGGCTGCACTGTTTACTTAACACCTGCGGGCTTGGCACAGCTGGAAGCAGTAGCGGGTGAAATCAAGATCGGGGCATTTGCCCAGCGAGAAGTGAGAAAAATCGGTAAGGAAGCGGAAAAAAGTGTGAAGGTGGCACGAGCGATCTACCCGCTTCACTAGCTTTCAGATCTGTTTAAACAATAAGGTAAAGCGTCTGCCGTAGGGGTACCGTAACGGTCCTAGGTCGTACCTTGGTTTGTAGACAGTGTTGGCAGCGAATCGCCCTGTAGCTTCAGCAGAGCGTGGTCGCTAGTTAATACCGAAGAACCGTGATAGTTACAGATAGGTTGAAGTAGCACGCAGGCATTCCAGCGAGGGGCGTCCACCGCGCACCCAAAAATCCGCCCGCCACCAATTCAAAGGCGCGGACGCCGGTGCTGACACTAACGAGTCGGTGTGTATCCGTGGTGCGGGTAAGCAAACAACTTATTTACGATTGATCCTGGATGGCACTGAGCTTCTTATGTTGCCTCCGTGCCGTGTTGTGCAGTAAAGAAGTGAGGAGTGTCACTGCCAAGTACAACCAACTGGCTCAAACTATAACTCAACTAAACATCTATTTAGTTGAGTTGGAGCTAATCTAATAACTTTCATGCTTGGAAAACGAATGCGCGACGAGAAAACTGAAGCTCAAAAGGCCATTGATGAAAAGCAACGATGGATAACCAGAATAGGAGTAGCCGGCTTCCTGCTTCTTTTTGTTCTGGGATCAGCTTTCGCAAGAACTGATGTTGAGTTTTTAAAAGCTTTGGCGCCTTATACGGTACTCTTAGGCATCGTTACCTTTGTGATGTATTCATTTCTTTTTGTCGCCAACTCAAAGATTGCGAAAGTTTTAGGGGGCGAACTTGCGTCACGAGCGGCACTTACAGCACTTATCGCTATTGCGTTGTTTGCCAGTTCGGTGGACGCCGCATCCGCTCTTAACCGCGTATTCGGCCTAAGCGAGTTGGCATTTCCAAATACATTTAGGCTGCTCACCTTGTTGAACATTTTCATATTGGCAAAACCATTCTTCATCGCATTCACTACATGGGGTGCAGCTGCCTTTACCTATTACATATTAGTCGGCGCTCCAGGTGCACAACGAGAGCTTCAGGCATTTCTGTTTGCTGTATCGGGACTGATTATCGGAGGGGCATCGCTCTTGGTAATTAGCTATAAATTCGATACCGATTTGTATGATAAAAAAACTTACTTACTGGCTCGCGTTTTAGATTTTAATGAGCATGTCAATTGTCCCGGAAGCCAAACGAAAGGCGATGGTGTCTTTCTGGGTGCCGCTCAGAACCGCGTAATGTTCGACCCCCGAGCCATACCGAAGATAGCTTGGTACGAAATCGTTGTCGCCGGTAACAGAGCATTAAATGAGGTCATGCTGCCAGGCGATCTTCCAATCCAGGAATGCTCAACGAGTCAGAGCGAGCAGTACCGTTTGCCGGAAAGTGCGCTTAAATTTGGCGACTGATTCATATTTAAATAGTTTTAGAGCCATTCTGGGTATACGCATCGTTAAGAGTTCTAGATAGCGTCGCCCAAGCGCTGGCCATTTCCCGTGTGCCAGCCCTTGAAATCTGTGCACTAATACCATGCCGAAAGCCGCAGATTTCACACAGCGCGGTGATTGGTGACGTTGCCGGATGCGTTGTTCATGCGGAACGATCACAAGCGACGAATGCAGCAAGGACAGCGTTAGAGCTTCTAGAATGCAAATGGCTAACGGGCAAGTGATCCGAAAGAAAACCACCAAAGAGACAAAAGGCTTGGTTCACACGCAGACGTGATGAGGTCTTCCAGTCCCAAGTAATCTAGGCCTGATTCGCATAATTAAAAAATATTTTTCTAAGCAATGCTGAGGCGCAGAGCTCGCTAAAAATCTGATTTTTCTACCGTTTCATATTTAGCTGTTTATTCGCATATTTAAAAAATCTCGACAAAATCCACTAGGCAAACGGGCTAATCCAGAAACATATTGTTACGTGTAATGTATATTATGTTAAATCATGTGTTATGTCAGAAGCCATCCAGGTGTCACCAGCCCCCGAAAACCAGACTTTGCCTGAATTGACCATACACCCCTCGAATCAACCCGTTACATTCCATCTCTCCAGTACCTCCTCAGCTTCACCAGCCCCGCCATCCCTGATTGCCCGGTTTGAAAACCATAATCCAGCAGCTAGAGATCCCATCCGAAATTCTATCGTCTAGTTCAGCCAACGCTCTCGATCTACGGTTGAAACTGAAGCTTCACTGAACTGAGCCGACGATTGCCTCAGTTTAGTCTTCTCCTCTCATACCGGAGCTTTGCTCGACGATCGGCGACATCGCGTAAGCCAGCGCTCAAGTCAGCCCCAAGCCTATTCACCATTGATCCCCGCGCCTCAAGCGCCCTAAATCTGATTCCGCATCCGTCAACATGCTTCGGCGTCTACAATTTACATCCATGCGCTGGCACTCCACGGCCGAGTTCTGGCGTCTATGCAGCTTGGGCCAGGCTGCCAGATTAGAACGCCTGCAGGCAGCCACAGCCGGTGATCCGACCACGCTGCGTGCCTAGTGGCCTCAGTGTGTTTTACGGCCACCGCCACGATTAGGGTTGTCCTTCAACAGTCGCTCAACCGGCGGCTGAGGAGCTTTGCGCCATGATGAAGTCAGCGCGGACATCGATTAAGAACCCAGCGCGCAAACCACGGCCTAAGCCGGCGCCGACCCCGCCGTGCGAATCGCCAGCGCCAGCCAACCCCACGGGTTCCTTCGTGCCGTATCCGTTGTTCCCGCCGATTGTGCTCTTAACCGACCACCAAGGCCTGGAGCGCCCAATCAATAATGACGTCCGCGCACGGCTCGGTACCCTTGATCCCGCACTGGAAGCATTCCAAACTTGGCGCCTCGGCATCGACTTCCTGGCCAAGCAGTGCCAACGGCCGGAGTTCACCCCGAGGCACTACAAGATCGTGTGCCCAGTGCTCGAGACGATGATGCATTGGAGCTGGTCTATTCGGCGCAAGCCGATCCAAGAATGGCAAGAAACGGATGCTAGGGAGTTCATGCACTTCGTCATGCGCCTACCGATGTCGTGGATCTCGAAGACTGGCGGGTCACGTTACCTGCTGAAGACCAAGACGGAATTCGCTGTTAAGCCGATTAATGAGAATTGGCGTCCGATAGTCAGAAAGCAGCTGGCGGACAATTCCGCGTCGACTTTCGCAGTCGGAACTGATCAGCACCGCAATATCTTCCTGCATGGTGGGAGGGATTTTTTCGACTACCTATGCGCCCTGCGGACTACAACCCCAGTTAATCCGTTCGGTGCCCTAAAGCCTAGAGATTTCGAGGTTCGCCAAGGGATAGCCCGGACGAATTTCACACCGGTACAACTGGCTGATCTGATATCAATAGCCACGTCATTGGCCCAGAACGATAATCAGTGGCAGCCATGGCTCCTCGTCGCGGTCGTGGCCATCTACTCTGACGCTCCACTGCGTGCGTTGGGGTCAACATCGGCCCTTAAATTGAGGTTTTCAAGCTTCAAAGCCGACGAGGCCAGCTCTCCAGAGGCAGGCTCAAGTCAGACTTCCCCAGCATGGTTCGAAAGCCCTCACTACCCTCGCCTGCGCTATCCGCTGGCTTCTGAGTTCGCTGCCTATTTCCGCCGTTATGCCAAGTTCAGGCACAGCCAGAATTCGGATCTTTCCCCGCAAAGCCTGCTGCTGCCTTTGATGGATGGTAGTGCTGGTTACGCGAGCCATACCATGATCGATCTATTCAGCAGGTTCACGACCACCATTTTGACGCGACTGCAGCAAAGTCCGTTGGCTGAGAAGGCCCACTGGCGCGACTGCGGTCATCTTAAGGCTGGAGCCTCGATCACATTCCTTGAGTTGAGGGCGTCGGCCAAAAAGGCCGGGTGGGCCTCCAAGGCTGTGAGTATCGCTATGCCACATCATGATGAAGATGTTTGGCCGGACATTGGAATCCGAAAGCATATGCCGGCGTCCCAGTGGCTGCGCAAGCATGCAGGTGGGCCGTCGCTCTGACTGCGACCATGCGCCACCGGTGGCATCACACGCAGTACACCAGGCTGGGCACGGCTGTCGTGAACCAAGCCCCGACTGAGTCGGGGTCTTGGCCCTGCGGGCTTCCATCCTCGTGCCTACGGCCAAAGGCCTACGCGCTGCGCTTGCAACTGCCCTCCCCGGCATTAATGGCAGCTTCGGGCATCGCGTTTCGTTGGCGGCGACCGGACTAATAGCTCACGCGGCTATCAGCAAAATTTCCCGCGCCTCGGTCGCATGCTGAAGCAGCCCAGGATGTTTCACTTCAAGCTCAATGAGATCAGCTTGGTAGGTCAGAGACGGCGTCATCTTGGTTCCGTCCTGCAGGAAACGAGTCAGACCAGCGAATTGCTCATGAGTGATCGTTGACGCAACACTGCGATCGTTGGACAAAGCCTTTACCCGAGAAGCGTTGAGGTTGGCGATGTCGGTAGCAAGCTCCGTCAGGCTTTGTCGGGCGTACTTGTGAGAACCAGCCTTCAACTGAACGTGGGACATCATCAAACCAAGGTTTACTAATCGGTTTTGCAGCAGTGAAACCTGGTCAAAGAATGCAACGTTGCTGGTAGCCATCCGCGAATGCCGTTCCAGGAGAAGCCTGGTGAACTCATACTGCTCATTGAAAGATCCAATCAATATCCTGAGCTGCTGAGCATCGCCTTCTTCGCAGAACTGTATTGCGGTGCGTAGTAGGCCTCGAAAGCGAGCTTCATCAGCGAGTAGGTACCGTTCGTGAGCCTCGCTCACCAGCTGCCAGGTCTCTGCGATCGTTTTTGATTGTTTCTCCATTTCCCGGCTAATTTTGTCGAGTTTTTTGCACACAATGACAAAGCCCACGGTAGTCACCGCGAGGTTGAGCCCACTCATTACGAGATTGGCCGACTGTAGTCCCTGGAGCACATTCATGCTCTGCTGCACTTGATCCATGCCAGTTTGAAGCGACCCCAGGCCACTGGATAGAGTGGATTGCAGGTTCTTTAGGCTCTCTTGGACATGCCCTGAGTCGCCCGGAAAAAGGAGGTGCCCGACGATCTGGCCAGCCTTCTCGGTTCCCTTTGAGTGTCGGACTACGCCACCCCAAAGCGTGTAATCTCCGCTATGCAGTTTGGCCAGGACATCTGGGATATCAGGCAAGGAGCGTACAAGCGCGTCGATGTTTACAAACATGCGTTCAGTTTCTCCGTGTAGGCCTCGAAGTCCTGGTCGTAACGTGCGCGCCGTAGCTTAGCGATCTGCAGCACGGCAGGAATGGTGATCCGGAACGCAGGCGACGAAGCCTGGTAAATCGCGAGTCCTGCGGCTCCGATAGCAAGTGGAGCTGCAACCATTGAGAGCACCCGGCCTCCTAATGCGCTGGCGAAGCCCGCCCCGCCACCAGTGGCAGCCATACCGCCCAGGCTACCGGCAGACAACATCAGCGTTTTCACCATTTCATTGATATAGCCAGCGAGATTGCCCCCGCTCAGATAGTCCTTGAGCGCTTCGTCTCCCATGTATTTGTCCATGGCCTGGCGGATGATGATTTCCTCAATGGCGAAGATGTCATCTTGCGCGGAGGGTTTTCCGTCCAGCTTTTTGGCGACATCCGTCGCGACCTCGAGGTAGTCGATGCTCTCCGATTTGATTGCGGAAACAATGGTGTTGCTTCCGAACGCACAAATTTCCTTTTCAAGCAGGCTCGAAATAGATTGCAAGCGGCCCTGCACCTTCCGGGTCATGATGGTTGCCTTCACGTCGCTGTCGAGGGCAATCCTGCCCTTGCCATTGTCGGTGATCAGGTCGGCCAAGACTTCCAGATCCGCTGATGCGGCACGCGATAAGAGATCGGATATCGACCGGTCTCTCGGAACAACTGACTCCATGTATCCCCCTGTAAGCATTCCTAAAGTGGCCGATCATCAAAGCAATGATTGCCTATGGCCAGTACTGGCGTGCTGATTTTAGCCACAAGACACACGCGTGTCTTCCCGCTGGAGAGTCAGGCTGGAGCTCACTGATTGAGGAATGAAGAGCAGACGCCATGCAACGCGTTGCAGCGACGCTTGCTCCATGGGCATCATGAAATCAAACAACAACAATAAAGGTAGACCTATGACCTCCCCGACCGCTGAAATTTTCGTCTTCATCCCACAGCCGCCTCAAACCTCGGATTCTCCACAACTCGGTGACAAGCTGGACAGTCAAGGGGAATCCATCTTCCAGGCCATTGGCATTTCTTATTCGATCCTGGACAGGATGATTGCCCACAACGCCAGCTGTGCGAATGCGGCTGCGGATTTCTTCATGACGACGCTCATGAGAGACGGTTGGTCATGGGACACGTCGTACCAGTTGGTCATCGAGACAGATTGGCAGCACCGGATGTACCGGGCCTGGAGTGTCCTGAATGCCGAGAACCGTGCGAACGCAGTAGAGCTCGATTACGATGTTTACCAGAACTACTGGCCAAACCTGGACTTTTGCGGTGAGGGGTTTGAAGCTGAGATGGAGCGTTGGATCTCCAAATCTTGATGTGACCAGTACGAGCACCCTTCTCTTCTGAGCGCTCTGGCCCGGGTCAAACGAAACAACGGCCTGGGACACGAGTTCTAAAACTGACGGCGCCGTCCCTACGCGCGCCCCTGCGTCAACCCCCTCGCTGGGCCTGGCCAACGGGTCTAACGCCAATCAGCGCCAGCCGCATGCTGCGCACCAGGTCAGTCATGTGTCCCCACAGTCGGAGCCGGAGACTCTGCTTCCCTACTCTGTTCAATTCCAGGCGTTCGATCCTGGTGATCATTCTTGCTATCCCTGCCCGAGCCCTCTGCCGGCGTCCCTTCCTTCGCATCCGCTGCTCTCCGAGTTGATCAAGCCTGAGTCGTACCGTGAGGTGATCCAGGATGGTCAACGTACACCACCCGATGCGAAGCGCCTAGTCACCAAATCGAGCGAAAATGCGAAGCGAAACGCCAAAATCCAGAATCAATGTATGTGCATACAGTTAAAGGCTCTGCCCCGTAAATACGGCACCCTTCCTTCAGCTGAGGCTCTACTCAGTGAGCGCACGAAGCCTTAAACCCCCTGAAGCCCAATGATTCCGGACGCTCCAGGCATTTATAACGATTTTGTGCTGATACGAGCGCCCTCCTCTAAAGCGTCCTGGGATGCCGCTCTGTACGTTGGCAAAACAAATACTGTATATACATACAGACAACCCATCATGCATTTCAAATCCTGAAGAACTACCCGGGAGCAGATTACTGATGCAGCCATCGTTCAACTCTCCGAAATCAAATGGGTTCAGCGACAGCAATTCCTTGGCAGGGCGACTGAGGCGCAACCGTATTCAGCCTGGTCTGTCACTGGACGAGAATGAGATATCCCGGCGGCTGGAAGCGCCGAGATCCTCAAGAGCCCCGTGCATGAAGAGCACTAATCCCTGTCATTGGCGCAGATCTGATCTGCTGCCGTTACACTGAACATCCTGCCCGATTTTGATGGCAGAGAAGACGATGGACAGAGCAGATCGGTATCCGGTGCACCCGCTACCGCATCAAGCCGTTGCCCAGTGTCGTCCGCGCGAAGACGTATTTTGAGCTCTCACAGGAGCCGGTAGGAATTTGCACTCAGGCTGGGCGCGCGCGATCGCTTACGTCATCGCTCCAGTAACAATCGAACACACCGGAGCGGCCGCGATTGGTACCGCAGTCAGAATACGTTTGATCTCGCCCCCCAGCGCCTCCCCTTCTGATTCAGCTCCGATTTGCCAAGCTCCAACCCCATAGTCCGCATGATAGGTCGGGCTGGCAAGCAGCGTTACGTTGTCTGCCCGAGGGATCAGCAGCAACGAAACGTCAGGCTTGATGCCCTTCCACCGGAGACTATCGTGATATATGTGCGCTGACTCCATTGCATCCAGGACGCTGGCGCGGGCGCTGCGATACTTCGCGTCGAAAACCACGAAGCGCTTCGCCGAAGGCGAGTCCAACGTCACGACGATGTCCGGATATCGCTCTCGCGATAAGCTTTGGAAACCGCGATGCGCAGGTTGATCAATCGCAGGGCATCGGACTTGGTAACACACCTCAACGGTCACATCAGCCGCTTTCCCCCGCCATACGATTTCTTTTAACCCCAATGATCGATATTCACGACTCCATACGAGTTCAGGAAACTGACGTTGCAGCTGTGAGACAACCGTCACAAAGCACCACCGCTCATAGATCTCCCATGTTGGGCTGATCCACAGAGTCTCATCAGTATCCTTCCCCAACCACCCTGAACGCAACGCGTACCAACCAAACCGATAAGCTCGTGCATATGCAGGGTGAGCAGAGATCGCATTCAATCCCGCAGCCGATAGACGTCTGGCAGTCACGATGCAGAAAGGTCTCGCGCGTTGAAGCCGTTCAAGCTTGCGAGCAAGCGACTCGGTGAACGCAATTCGACGTACGAGCCTTGGCGTTAACGCTGATCGGGTTTCGCTGACCACCTCAGTTGCAGCGGCATGTTGAAGTCCCCTCACCACCTGCCGGCAACGTCTAAGAACATCGAAGAGAACAAGTCCAACGGCCTGATTCGCTGGGTTGTCCTCTTCCTCGTAAGATCTGCTGACCTCAAAGCGTACAGTGTTCAAGGCCGGACGCTGAGTACTAGCAGGATGCAACAGTGCCTGCCCCGTCGGCCCTCTGAGTGCCTTATGCACGGATGCGGAGTCCAACCGCTTGACCGTGTGCGCACTCACCGAGGTGCGGTCGCTCATCAAGGTTGTTAACGGCCGCTGAGATATCTGTTTGAGTGCGCGGTGAAGCCGATCCCCATAGCGTCTCAGCCTCGCATACTGCAGATGCGGGTTGGTTAGTGCTCCATCATGGCCAACTCCAAACTGAGCCTCTTCTGTGCCCAGAACGAGAGCCGGGTCGAAATCCAGAATAGCGTCAACCATGGCAGCGAATGCCTGGCCGCCGAGCTTATTATCAGTTGCTGAAACGTCCAGCCGGTAAATGGCGGCAGTCCGCCCCTTGTCATCCAGAAGCTCTGCCGCGACCTCTCCTGCATAAAAGCCTGGCGACCATAACCACGCACACGCGCCGTTTTGGTCGACCGTCTCGATCAAGATGTCATCGATGTAGAAGGAAAACCCTTCAAGCGCGTTAAAACGATAAGCCTTCTTCTCCATGAAACCCGGGTTCAACTGACTTGGGTGCACGTCAAATCGAGCATCGCCCTGCTCTACCTGCAAGATGATCGACATGGTCTACCGCCAAAATCTGGTCGAGCCGGAGTGAGCCAGGTCGTCGGCCATTTCTTTAACCTTACGCATCGACATACCCAACCCCGCATCTTTGAGCGTGGCATGTAGCAAAGTGAACACCTGCTGAAGTCGCGGACTATCTTCGCCACGCAACTTGGGGAGTATCTTCGAATAAATGGCATGGTCGAGAGCACGTGAGAATTCGATGACACCACCCGCCTGTGTTTGCTGCAGATAGCCAATCACGTCGTTGAGCGTGCGCCACCCGAAATGCAGTCGAGCTGGACGAAGCACATCCATGAGTGAGGACATGAGATTTCTGACGATTGAAATCTGTTCATCCTCAAGCGAGCTCTTCTGCCAGCCAGGAAATGCTTTGACCTCAATGTCCCAAAACTCGATCACAGACGCTCGATCAAGCACCTTGTCGCTCAACCCATGAGTGGTCTCATCCATGTTCACGGTGCCGATGATCACTAGGTTGCTCGGATACGGAATGCCTGGAGGAACACCATCGATCTCGTCGACTTGACCGTGAAAGACGATCGTTTCGCCGGTTTCCATCGCTGAAAGCAGAGGCGCCAGATATTGTTCCGGATGAGAGAGGTTCATTTCATCAAGAACCAGTGTGTAGGGCTTCGTCGGGTTGGCGCTTGCCTGCAGGAGAAAATCCAGGACGCCAGTACGCACATACGCGTCTGACTCCAGAGGATTAACGTAACCCAGCAGACTCGTGTAGTCATGCCAGCCTGGCTGGACAGGCACGATCAGCAGCCCTTCACTTGGCTGGTGATCGTCCTGCCACAGACTCAGCGCATAGTTACGGGCTAGTTGCGTCTTTCCCGCCCCGCTCAAGCCTGTCAGCACCGCGAAATGACGCCTCGGGTGCCCCCACAATCCAGCATCAAGCTGTCCGATCAGCTCTTCTGGAAAGCGAAACTCTTGATCAAATCGGGCAATCACGGCGCCCAGCTTTGGCCTCTCAATTTCGATATCGAGCTGGACTGGGGCTACTTGAGCCAAGGACGGGCTGAGACCTGGAATGCTCGCAAGCCCCTTAGGCTCCCAGTGAATGCGATTAACCCACTGCTTACCCCTTTCGGTAAGGCTGAGCACTTTCTCGGAGATCGTGACCAGATCAAGGTACCTGAACCAACCAATAATCGCTGATGGGGCGAAATCAGTCGTCCATCCTGGGTTTGCCTTTCTGAGTGTGAGGATGGCGTCACGGTTAGATAAGGGTGTGTCACGCAATGCCGCTAGCAAATAGTCAAACCCCAAGATGCGGGTGATCATCCAGTCAATGATCTCATCTGGATCACCCGACTCCAGGAATGCCTCGCCGCGAGGCGTTAATTGCAGGTTATTTGCGTTGGCACGTAACACGCCCCACTCGGCGATCAGAGCGTTCAGCTGAGTATTGCAAGTCGACGTTTTTGATTGAGGGCTGATCGATTGCAAGTGTTGGATGAAGTCTTCACGTGTACATCCATCTGTTGCAAAGTCGATCATGCTTTGAATGGTGGCTGTGCCTCCGCCAATCGCCAGCAGACCGCGCCTCCTTCTCTCAGGAGGCAAGGGCTTGAGTACTTCGTCACCTGTCTCCAGGTCGGATATTTCGGTGGCTTCGCCTTCTGGGTTCTGAACATAGTTGACAAACAGTAGCCAAGGCAGCGTCAAACGTGAGACGCCCTCCCTGGAATAGACGTCAGCCACCTCCCCCAGCACGTCATCTAACCGGTTCAATACGAGGCGGTGCAGATGACGCCTCTGACCGCTCAGTGGAAGCCCCAAGGCATGAGCCAGCTCGCGCAGTTTTCGATGATGCGCTATCGACGTGAAAGCGCCAGGACAAAGCAATGCGAAAACACGGTACATCTTGAGTCGAGGGTTTCTTTTGGTCAGCCCAGCAACCGCGGATGCAATTTGAGCCCAGGCGTCAGCGATGAGCATCTCATTCTCAGAAGGATCGTTTGTCTGCGCGTACTTTTGCTTCAAATGCCAGAGGCTCTCTGCGATTGCCGGATTATCGGCGACCGCAGAAATGTTGATGCGCCCCATGCCTGTTGCCGAAACAGCCTCGGTGTCCCAGAGCGCCAGCTGGAAGTCCTTGCTTAGGAACTCCTCATGAGACACATCCCTGACACGCACCAACCATTTCTGGAATTCGGCGATCCAGCTTTGATTACCCGCCAAGGACATTACCTGCTCTTGGAGGCTAATACACCCAGTCCTCAGCTGTTCGTCATCCTTAAGATCCAGCAAGTCCATTCTCCACCAACGATATTTATAGATGGCGAAATAATGTCATCACTGGGAGATGGAAGCCAGCTCCGGGAAAAGCGTGGCAGTGACCCGCTCTACCCCATCTCGTCCAGCTGAAAACTTCACGCGAATTACGTACATATTGGTTCAAAAATCGCTTAAATCAATCAGCGGAAAATCACGAATCTGGTGAAAATAATTGGTGGAAAATCACGATTTATTTTGTTTCTTCAGCGGAAAAACCATAAATGATTCCACTCATTTATCGAAGGGCTCGGTTTGGCCTAGGAAACACGGGGCTTTGGGGCTTTCCACTTAAATCGCGATTGGTGCACATGCCCTTTGATATCTGCGAACGTTAGCGTTGAAATTTGACCGGAACCCTTTTCTCAGCAACCTTTTGATTTCAATTGAGATAGGTTTATTTTTGCTGCCAAGTTCGAAGCTGGACCAGCGGCTGATTCATCACCTTTAGCGCTTGGCCGAACCAGCCAATATCTGGCTCCTTCCAGCTGTTATCTCCTTGCGTGCGTGTTGCTTGAACGTGCTCAGCTTCGAAACGCCTTCACGGTGCTTCGTGACTATAGCCCTGTATGCTGCTTCCAGGCTCGACCGGTACCGCCGCTCCGGCACGGTCTATTTCCCAAGCATCACGCGGTTCATCCAGGTCGCGATTAAGTGTTTCTGGAGTCTTGAATGTGCTGTAAAGCGTGATCAGTGTGAGTAGCGTCAAGTAGCAGGCAATCGGCAGCCAGGCGCCGATACCGGCGTTGGTGTCGCCGTCATGGCTCGCCACCACCAGAGCAATGATTCCGGCCCCAATCATTGGCGCAATGCCACCGGCGATCACTGCCGACGCTTCCCGAGCGATGGATACACCCATGTAACGATGGCGTGAGCCGAACAACTCAGGCAACAACGCCGCCTGGGTACCGAACATCCCCCAGGTGCCGATGCCCAGTGCGATCGAGATGGCAATAATGCTCGCCACGACATTGCCGAGGCTGAGTATCCACCACACCGGGAACGCCAACGCCAATTGCACCAGCGCGAACGCCCGATACACCACGACTCGACCAAAACGATCGCTGAGCTTGCCCGCAATCGGTACGGTCAGTGCGCCGAGGCTGGCCGCGCAGATCAGGGTCAGCACACCCACCGGCCCTTGCAGACCCACCACGCCAACGATGTAGCTCACCGCCAGTGCCTGGTAAATTGATGAACCACCGTTTTCCCCGAGGCGCAGCCCGATGCCGATCAGCAAGGTGGGTTTGGAGTGTTTCATTGCGCTTTTCAGCGGATTTTCGCAGACGCGCTTGAGCGCCTTGAGGCGGATGAAGGTCGGTGATTCCTTGAGCGACAGGCGCATGTACAAGCCCAATGCAACGATCACCACACTGCTGAAAAACGGCACACGCCACAGCCCGCTTTCGATCACGTTGTCATTGCCGCTGACCACCAGGAAATACACCAGCGCTGCGAGGATGGTGCCCAATTGGATGCCGAGAAATGGCAGCGCCGCATAGAAACCACGCCGGCCCTCGGGGGCATATTCGGTCATCATCACGGCGGCACCGGCCTGTTCGGCACCCGCGCCCAAACCTTGGAGCAGACGCAGGATCACCAGCAGCACCGGTGCCAGGTAGCCGACTTGATGAAAGGTTGGCAATGCACCAATCAGCGTGCTGGAAATACCCATCAACAGCACCGTCGACGCCAACACGAACTTGCGCCCGACGCGATCACCGATCATGCCGAACAGTACCCCGCCCAGCGGCCGTATCGCGAAACCCAAAAAGTAGGTACCGAAACTGGCAATCAGGCTCATGGCGCGAGTCTGCTCAGGAAAGAACAGCGGCCCGAAAATCAGCGCCGACGCCAGGGTGTAAAGCGCAAAGTCGTAGTATTCAAGTGCGCTGCCCAGAGAGCAGGCCCAAGCCGCGCGGTGAAGATCTTTCTTATGCACTTGTACTGCTTCGGGCGAGGCAATGTTGGCTACTGAATGATCGTCAGTCATGGAGTCTCTCCAGGTGCCTTTACGGCATCTTGTTATTGAAAGGTCGTTGGATTACTTACAGTTTCAACCGCTGTATTTCCTTGAGCATGGCCTGCTCCATGATGTCGATGGGCGCTTCTTTGCCGGTGTACAACTCGATTTGCCGACAGGCCTGGTGCACCAACATGCGGGTGCCGGGCACGGTGCGGCACCCCAGCGTTTTGGCCTGCAACAGCAACGCGGTCTGCACCGGCATGAACGCCACATCCATGACGATCAGGTGACGGGCCAGTCGGCCGTCCAGCGGGTTGCTGTCTGGTTGTTTGAAGCCAACGGAGGTGGCATTGATGACGATATCGAAAGTCTCGGCCGTGAACGCCTCGACGCTGCCGCCCCAGCGGGCACCCAGATCCTCGGCCAGGATGGCACCACGTTCGGCACTGCGATTGAATACCGTGACCTCGGCCGCCGCCTGTAGACAACCGTAAACCACCGCACGAGCAGCGCCGCCGGCACCGATCACAGCAATGCGTTTGCCTTGTAGTTCGGTAACCTCCTCCAAGGCACGTGTCGCGCCCAGGTAGTCGGTGTTATAGCCGGTCAATACGCCGTCAATATTGTTGATGGTGTTGACCGCACCAATCACTTGGGCCGAGTCGTCGATCTTGTCCAGGCAAGGCATTACTGCAGTTTTGTAGGGCATGGAAACGTTCATGCCGCGCACGCCCAAAGCGCGAATGGCCGCCACAGCGGCAACCGGATCTTCGACGCCAAAACAGACAAAGGTGTAGTCAAGGCCCAAGGCTGCGTAAGCGGCATTGTGGATCTTTGCCGAGAGTGAAAACGGCGAGCCCATGATTGAGCCACAGAGGGTTGGCAGGGATTGAGGCATCGTGGAGTCCTTTGCGAAAGTTAGACGACGCTGGTCAAGCCACCATCGACGAAAAGGGTCTGACCGTTAACGAAGTCGGACGCTGATGAGGCGAGGAAAACGGCCGCGCCGCACAGTTCCTCTACCCTGCCCCAGCGCCCTGCGGGAGTGCGCTGTACCAGCCATTCGGAGAACGCCGGATCGTCGACCAATGCCTGGTTCAGTTCGGTCTGGAAATAGCCGGGGGCCAGGGCGTTGATCTGAAGACCATGGCCTGCCCAATCAGCACACATGCCACGCGTGAGCATGCGCACGGCGCCCTTGCTGGCGGCGTAAGGTGCGATGGAGCGTCGGGCCAATTCGCTTTGCACCGAGCCAATGTTGATGATCTTGCCGCGCCGGCGCGCGATCATGTGACGGGCCACAGCCCTGGACACATTGAATACACCGTCAAGGTTGGTGCCCATCAGCCTGTGCCAATCTTCTGCACTGACATCCTCGAGTGGCTGACGATGCTGCAACCCGGCGTTGTTGATCAGAATGTCTATGGGGCCCAAGTGGTTTTCCAGTGCATCAACCGCCGATGCGACGGCTTGATGGTCGGTCACGTCGAACACCGAGTACTCCGCCTCCAGGCCTTCATCGCGCAAGAGCGCGCAGGCGCCTTGAGCGCGTTTGTCATCGCGTCCGTTAATCACCACTTGAGCACCCGCTTGTGCCAACCCTCGAGCCAGGGCCAGGCCAATACCGCGCACCGAGCCGGTGATCAGCGCCCTGCGCCCGTTCAGACGAAAACTGTCGATCATGCGCATCTCCCTACCCTTCGCAAGCTGGCAATGGCCCCACTTTCGACCGCTATCGCGCTGGCGTGCCAATCGTTTATGGTGATGTCGTGATCACTGATCGTGATCACCAAACCTGCGTCTTATCGGGAGTGAATAGTGGAACTCAAGCATCTGCGGGCTTTTTCGACCTTGGCCGAAGAGCTGCATTTTGGCCGTGCGGCGGCGCGCCTGCACATTGTCCAGCCGGCCTTGAGTGCGCAGATACGTGCGCTGGAAGAAGATGTCGGCGCGCAGTTATTCGAGCGTGATCGGCACCGAGTCGAGTTGACCGAGGAGGGAATGCTGTTTCTGCCCGAGGCCCTGGCGACCCTGCGTCAGGCCGGGCGCGCTCGCGAGGTGTTGCAGCAAGCGGCGGCCGGAGAGGTAGGGATATTGCGCTTGGCATTTGTGTCTTCAACGTTGTCGCACTTGTTGCCATTGCTCGTGCGTACGCTGGAAGAGCGCTACCCGCGTATCGAACTGGAACTCAAGGACATGCCCTCGTTACCGCAGGCACGGGCCTTGATGGACAATGCCCTGGATTTTGGCCTGGTACGTCTTCCACTGAATGTGCCTGGCGTGCACACGCGCATGCTGTTCGAAGAATCACTGGTGGTTGCGCTGCCGCAAGACCATCCGCTGTGCACCTTGCGTCGTATAAAGCCTCAGGATTTGCTTGGGTGTCCGGTACTGGTGCTGGCGCGCAAGTTCGCTCCCGGCTTGTATGACCAGATGCTGGCAGGTTTTCACCGACGCAAAGTGACCCTGACAATCGCCCGGGAAATGGGCGAATTCACGACCCAACTGGCGTTGGTGGCCGCGGGCTTAGGCATCGGCATCTTGCCCAGCGGCGCTGCGTCGGCACTGCCCGTCGGTGTCGTGACTCGACCACTCACGTTGCCCATGAGCGGCGCTGGCATCGGCGTGGCCTGGCTCGGCCTGGAAACCCCGCGCAAACGTGCGCTAATGATGGTGCTGGACGAACTTTATCCAGCGTCGAATCCTGAGGCCAACTCGACAGCAAAAAGCGATCCCGAATAACTCTGGCGTCGCTAATGCAGATTCAGCCATCACGCCGAAGTTGATTGCTCAGCCGACCTCTTGTTCCAGTTTCAGCGCGCGCTTCCAGCTGTCCAGCGCGGTGAGGCGCTGCAGGTAGGCCGCCAGATGCGGATACTGCGCCCCTGCCCCCAACTGCTCGACAACGGTGATAGCGACGAAAGCCAGCATGAAATCTGCCCCGGACAATTTCTCACCGACGATAAAGGACTTGTCCGCGAGTACGTTGTCGAGAAAGCCCAAGACCTTGTCGAACTCGGTCTGGGTGTAACCGTTGAGAAATTTCAGCTCAGTACCGGCACTCGCCTCGATCTGGGTGAATATCTTCAGCAGCACCGGCACCATGGCCGAGCTTTCCGCAAAGTGAATCCATTGCAGGTATTGAAGGTAATCCGGCGAAGTGAACGCCGGCTCCAACTGCGGTGCGAACCGGCGGATCAGGTACTCGACGATAGCGCCCGATTCAACCAGCACATGCCCCTCGAACTCAATCACTGGCGACTTCCCGAGTGGGTGGATGTCTTTGAGCGAGGGTGGCGCAAGATGCGTGGCAGGGTCGCGCTGATAACGAATCAGTGTGTAGGGCTGACCGATCTCTTCCAGCAGCCAGAGTATGCGCAGGGAGCGAGAAGCGTTGAGGTGATGAAGTGTGATCATTTCGGGTCTCTGTAGTCAGTGGATGTTTCGGCCAAGTCGACCTGCGCAGGACAAAGGCAGGTTCAACGGCAACTTGAGTTGAGCAACGAAGCGTTATAGCGCCCTCGCCCCTGATGTCGATAATCACCGAAGTACTTTATAGATCTCGGAAACCACCTGCATCGTCGCCTCTTCGATGGTTCCTTCATTACGGCACAACATCCAGCCGTGATCCGCAACCGCCTGTTCGAACATCTCGGTACACGCAACATGCTCGGCGTGTTTCTGGATCACGGTGCCGCCCAGTCCTCGCGATCGTGCCGTCGCCCTCGCCCATGAAATATCCGGTGCAGTGATAACGCCGACATGCAGATCCGGTACTCGCACGTCGCGCTCCATGTTCAATTGCAGAATCTCTGCAAACGGCACGGTGTGGCGAAATGCGGCATCCGACGGATACCAACGATCAATCAGGATGATGCTGTTCGGCGGTTGTTTAGGCAGCACGTGTTGGGAGATCCAGCTTCGGCTATCGGCAAAACGCTGACACACAGCCCATTCGAGTTCCGGGGAAGGATTTCTGGCGAGCTGGTTAACGAGGGCCATGGTTTCAGCCCTGAAGGGATCGCTTTTTCTCTCGCAGAGCCGGATGACTTTCTGGTTGTCCGCTCTCAGGGCTGCCGTCACGGCTTCCAGCAGTGTGGTTTTGCCGGTGCCTTTGGGCCCATCCAGAGAAATAAACAGCGAGGGATTCATTCTTCACACAACGATCAGGACTTTGGCGAGCACTCTAACCGCATTTGCGCAATTGCATCAGCACCTCCCTGCCCTTTGCCTACACTTGCGTCCCAATGATGTTCACCCGACCTTTTGAATGCCGCTTGACTGAAGTCGCCATTCAATCCGGCCAACTTGTCATTTGCCATGGCTTGAGGCAGGGTCGAACCCACTGACATCTCTGCCAAAGGAATTACGCCATGTCGAAGCTCTATCCCAGTATCGATCCCGAGGGGTTGGTCGAGTACTCCGTGGTATACACCGACCGCTCGCTGAACCACATGTCGCAGTCCTTTCAAGCGGTGATGAAGAATATCTCCAAGACGCTGAAGCAGGTCTACAACGCCGAGGCGGTTGCGGTGGTTCCGGGCAGCGGCACATTTGGCATGGAAGCGGTGGCGCGACAGTTTGCCGGCGGTCAGCAATGCCTGGTGATACGCAACGGCTGGTTCAGTTATCGCTGGAGCCAGATCCTGGAGATGGGCAACATCCCGGCGGCCACCACGGTGTTGAAAGCCCGGCCGGTGGAAAGCGCTCACCAGGCTGCGTACGCCCCACCGCCGCTGGACGAAGTGCTGGCAGCCATTGCTGCGCAAAAGCCAAAGATTGTCTTCGCGCCCCACGTTGAAACTTCATCCGGGATCATCCTGCCCGACGACTACCTGCGGGCCGTCGGCGACGCCGTGCATGCGGTGGGTGGTCTGTTCGTGCTGGACTGCATCGCCTCGGGCACGCTTTGGGTTGATATGCACAAATGCGCCGTCGACCTGCTGATCAGCGCGCCACAGAAAGGCTGGAGCGCCTCCCCTTGCTGCGCATTGGTGATGTTCAGTGATTTGGCACTGGAACGTATCGAGCAAACGCAAAGCAGCAGCTTCGCCTGTGACCTGAAAAAGTGGCTGCAGATCATGCAAGCCTACGAACAGGGCGGACACGCCTACCATGCGACCATGCCCAGCGATTCCCTCGCTCGATTCAACGAGGTGATGAAAGAGACGCAAGCCTACGGTTTCGACAAAGTTCGCGATGAACAACAGGCTCTCGGCGATCGGGTGCGCGCCCTGTTGACTGGCAAAGGTATTAAAAGCGTAGCCGCCGCCGGCTTTCAGGCCCCGGGCGTCGTGGTCAGCTACACCGACGATGCCGATATCAAAAACGGCAAGAAATTTGCCAATCACGGTCTGCAGATCGCCGCCGGCGTGCCGTTGCAATGCGACGAGCCGGCCGACTTCCAGACCTTCCGTATCGGGCTGTTCGGGCTGGAAAAACTGCACAATATCGAACGCACGGTCAGTACGCTTGAGAAGGCGCTGGATGAGGTGATGGTTGAGTGATTTCACGCAGATCGCTCAGCGTCCCGGACACATTGTGTAAAGCGATCAGCGAACCTTTCCCACGGAAACACCGTCCGAGCTAAGGCATCAATGCTTCCCGCTCGCCACGAGGTTTCCGTTTGAAAGCTGCCATCGTCAAAAAATACCGTTTGATCATCAAGACCATGGGCTACGTGGGCTGGGCCTTGTTCTGGCTGTTGCTCTGGGACATTGCGGTCACTGTGGACTTCATGCTGTTTCTCAACGCCAAGCTGAATTTGCCGCTGATGCCCCTGACTTTATTGGGTTCGGCATTGATCGTGCTGATCAGTTTTCGAAACAGCAGCGCGTACAACCGTTGGTGGGAAGCGCGGACGCTGTGGGGTTCGATGATCAACAACTCGCGCAGCTTCGCCCGGCAAGTGCTGACGCTGCTTGATGATCCCGGCAGTGAGGTGAACCCGGTCAAGTCGACCCTGCTGCGACGCCACGTTGCGTATGTCAATTGCCTGGCGGCGCATCTGCAAGGCCAGCCTTGCCCTGATGAGATCCGTGCATTCATTCCTGCTGACGAATTCGCCCGCAGTGGCACCACCAATAACTTTGCCAACGACATCCTGACCGGTTCCGCTGCGCTGCTCGCGCGCGAATACAAGGCCGGGCGTCTGGACAGCATCCGCCTGGCACGGCTGGAGTCGACCCTGGTGGATCTGTCCAACAGCCAGGGCGGTATGGAGCGGATCGCCAATACGCCGCTGCCCTACCCTTATGTGTATTTCCCGCGACTGTTTATTTCGCTGTTCTGCCTGATCGTACCGGTGGGGCTGGTGGAGTCGCTGGGCTGGTTCACCCCGCTGGCCTCCACCGTGGTCGGTTTCATGTTGCTGGCCATCGAACGCATCGGCACCGATCTGCAAAGCCCGTTTCGCCACAGCGAGCATCAGATTCAGATGGAGGCGCTGTGCGAAACCATTGAGAAAAACCTGCAGTCGATGCAGCGTGATTCATTGGGGGACGTGCGCAGGATTGAAGATATTGCCTAAGCAGCCGTCAGGGTTTCCGCCGGCTCCCGAGTGCATCAGAACGCTGGCACCACATCACCGTGATAACGCTCAAGAATGAACTGCTTCACTTGCGGTGAGTTAAGTAACGCGCCAAGTTTCTGCACCGCCGGCGCGTTGGCTTTGTCGCGACGCACGTAGAGGTAATTGGCGTAAGGCGACTCGGAGCTTTCGATGAACAGAGCATCCTTGTGCGGTTCAAGCTTCGCTTCCAGCGCGTAGTTGGCGTTGATCAACGCCATGTCGACCTGATTCAACACGCGCGGCAGCATGGCCGCTTCAAGTTCCTGAAACTTCAGATGCTTGGGGTTGCTGACGATGTCCAGGCGCGTGGCCATGATGTTGTCGGGATCCTTGAGGGTGATCAGACCTTGCCGGGCGATCAACAACAGCGCACGACCGGAGTTGGTCGGGTCGTTGGGGATGGCGATGGTGGCGCCGTCCTTCAGTTCGCTGATCGATTTGATTTTCTTCGAATAGGCACCGAAAGGTTCGATGTGCACGGCAACAATCGGCACTTGATCGCTGCTTGGGCGATCCTTTTTGTAGGCCTCATAGTAGGGTTTGCTCTGGAAGTAGTTGGCGTCGAGCAAGCCTTCATCGGTCTGTCGGTCCGGCTGTATGTAGTCAGAGAAGACTTTGACATCCAGCGTCACTCCTTCCTTGGCCAGCTCGGGTTTCAAGAATTCGAGGATCTCGGCGTGGGGCACCGGCACCACGGCGATTTTCAGGGTTTCGGCAGAGGCATTACCCATGGCGGCCACCAGCAGTGCTACGGAGAGCGCAACGCGTTTCACGATAGTTTTCCTTCAAAGCGTTTCAGGGAGAAAGACGAGAGATCCAGGTCGGTCGAGCCGCGCGTGCACCACTGGGCAAACGCCTCGCCCAATGCGGCGGAATGTTTGAAACCGTGACCGGAACACGCCGAGACGAACAGCGTGTGTTGCAGCGACGGATGCTCGTCGATGATGAAGTGGCGATCGGGCGTGACGGTGTAGGCGCAGACCGCCGACTTGAGCACCTTCGAGGTCACGCCGGCGAGGCGGCCGCGCACCTGATGTTCATACATGTCCTGCGCTTCGGCGGCCGAAACCGTTCGCTCGATTGTTTGCGGCGACGATGAGGTGTGGTACTGCGCGGTGGCAATTTTCAGGCTGCCTTCGCCGGGTAACGCAGGAAAGCCGTAATTGACTTTATCGTCGCCCCGGCCATGGGTGAGGATGAATGTCGGGGAGTGGCCGACCAGCCCGGCACCCTCCTCCAGTTCGAACCAGAACAGCTTCTGCCGGTAGACACTGAGCAGATTTTCATAGGGCTCACCGAGCAATTCACCACTCCAGTTGCCCGCGCTGATCACCAGTTTGTTGGCAAACAGCGTGCGGCGGTCGGTGGTGACCGTGACACCCTCCTCGCTGGAAGTGATCGCGGTGACGGTCTCGCCTTTATAAAGCGTCGCGCCGTGTTGCTCGGCCAGTTTGAGTTGCACATCGATGCAGCGTTCGGGGCGTACAAAGCCTCCGCCGGGCTCGAAGTAACCGATTGCGCTGTCGTGCACGTTGGCAAATTGCGGGAAGCGTTGGCGAATCTGTTCGGCGGACAAGATTTCGTGCTCGATGCCGTAGGTCTGCGCCAGATTGATGGTGCGCAAGGTGAAGTCGGTCTGGTCTTGAGGATCGAAATCGGCGCTCGATGTCAGAACCAGCAGCCCCGACTGCTCGAACAGCGATTCTCCACTCAACGCCTCAAGTTCACGCCAGATGCGATGAGAATTGCGCACGATGGGCACATATTGCGCGCCCTCGCCGACTGAAAGCCGAGTGATGCGCGTGTCGCCGTGGCTTGAGCCAAGGTTGTGCGGCGGGTGATGCCGATCAATACCGACAACCTTCACACCTGCTTTCGCCAACTGATAAACCGTGGCGGCGCCCATCGCGCCCAAGCCCAGAACCACCACTTCGCATCGCTCGGACATAAATAGCCACCTATCAAAAAAGCGCCAGTTGAGCGGTAAACCAGGGCGAATTCAAAGATTAAAAAAGCATATCCATATAGCTCGATGCGTCCGCTGACCGCTCTGGATCGGCATGCCAGGCGGTTATTCGTCGCATTTACAACCTGGCCCAAATGATTTACGCCTGAGAGCGCGGCATCCTGAATCTGTCAAAAATCGCAATAAACCCTACAGAACAGCCATTTTTGAACCCATTTCGACAGACTTTTCACCATCTGAGCCCTCTCAGGCACGAGTCAAAAGCGCGAACTACGCTTCACGTTGAAATTTGTGATTTAACTAGGTAGTTACCTAACTATATAATGCGCGCCTCATTTCAACGGGACATTCAACGTGAAGCAGAGTCAACGCCTCTCGGGCATATCAAAATTCATTCTGGTCGGTCTGGGCGTCGTCATCGCCCTGCTCGGCCTTGCGCTGGCCGCTGGCGGCGTGAAATTGGTCAGCCTGGGAGGTTCCTGGTACTTCCTGGTCGGTGGTCTGGTGATGGCTGCTTCCGGTCTGCTGATCGCGCGCTTCAAACTGGCCGGTGCCTGGTTGTTCGCGGCTTTCCTGGTAGGCACGGCGATCTGGGCGGTGAGCGATGCCGGGCTGGTGTTCTGGCCGGTGTTCTCGCGCCTGTTCATGTTCAGTGTCATTGGCCTGGTCGTGGCGCTGGTCTATCCGCTGCTCAAGCGTGCCAACGGTGGCGTTGCCGGTCGCGGCGCCTACGCCGTGGCTGCGGTGCTGGCGGTCGGCGTGGTTGTGGCAGCCGGCAATATGTTCGTCGCCCACCCTACCGTGGCGGCGACCGGCACAGGCCCGGGCTTGACCCCGGTTGAGCCGGCCACGGCGCAAAAAGACTGGGCACACTATGGTAATACCGAAGGTGGCAGCCGCTTCGCCGCGCTGGACCAGATCAATCGCAGCAACGTCGACAAGCTGAAAGTTGCGTGGACGTATCACACCGGTGACGTCGCAGAAAGCGATGGCAACGGCGCCGAAGACCAGCTCACCCCGCTGCAGATCGGCAACAAAGTGTTCATCTGCACCCCGCACAACAACCTGATCGCCCTCGATGCCGACAGCGGTAAAGAGCTGTGGAAGAACCCGATCAACGCGCAGTCGAAAGTCTGGCAGCGTTGCCGTGGCATGGCCTATTTCGACGCCACGAAAGAGATCGCTCAGCCGTCCAACTCGACCATCATCGAAGCCAAACCGGCGCCGGCCGCCAATTGCCAGCGTCGTTTGCTGACCAACACCATCGACGCTCGCCTGATTGCGGTCGATGCCGACACCGGCGAGTTCTGCCAGGGCTTTGGCAACAACGGCCAGGTTGATCTGAAGGCCGGTCTGGGTGATGTGCCGGACAGCTACTATCAGTTGTCTTCCGCGCCGCTGATGGCCGGCACCACCGTGGTGGTTGGCGGTCGCGTGGCCGACAACGTGCAGACCGACATGCCAGGTGGCGTGATCCGTGGTTTCGACGTGATGACTGGCGCCATGCGCTGGGCGTTCGACCCGGGCAATCCGCAGGATAAAAAGGCACCGGCCGACGGCAGCACCTATGTGCGCAGCACGCCGAACAGCTGGGCACCGATGTCTTATGACCCGGCGACCAACACGGTCTTCCTGCCGATGGGCAGTTCGTCCACCGACATCTATGGTGTCGAACGCAGCAAGCTCGATCACACCTACGGCGCCTCGATCCTCGCGCTCGACGCTACCAGCGGTGAAGAGCGCTGGGTGTTCCAGACCGTGCACAACGACCTCTGGGACTTCGACCTGCCGATGCAGCCGAGCCTGATCGACTTCACCAAGGACGGCAAAAGCATCCCTGCGCTGGTCATCGGCACCAAGGCCGGGCAGATCTACGTGCTTGACCGCGCCACCGGCAAACCACTGACCGACGTTAAAGAAGTCCCGGTCAAAGCGGCGAACATCCCGAACGAACCGTACTCCCCTACTCAGCCGAAATCGGTGGGCATGCCCGAAATCGGTGCTCAGCACCTGACCGAATCCGACATGTGGGGCGCAACCCCTTACGATCAATTGCTCTGCCGCATCGACTTCAAGGGCATGCGCTACGACGGCTTGTACACCGCGCCGGGCACCGACAAATCCCTGAGTTTCCCGGGTTCGTTGGGTGGCATGAACTGGGGCAGTATCTCGACTGATCCGGTGCACGGTTTCATCTTCGTCAACGACATGCGCCTGGGTCTGTGGATTCAGATGATCCCGTCGCAAAACAAAGCTCAAGCCTCTTCTGGTGGCGAAGCGCTGAATACCGGCATGGGCGCTGTACCGCTCAAAGGCACACCTTATGCGGTGAACAAAAACCGCTTCCTGTCGGTTGCTGGCATTCCTTGCCAGGCACCACCGTTCGGCACGCTGACCGCCATCGACATGAAGACTCAGAAAGTCGCCTGGCAGGTTCCGGTGGGGACTGTTGAGGACACCGGCCCGCTGGGCATTCGTATGCACTTGCCGATCAAAATCGGCCTGCCAACCCTCGGCGGCACCCTGTCGACCCAGGGCGGCTTGATCTTCATCGCCGGCACCCAGGACTTCTACCTGCGCGCGTTCAACAGCGGCAACGGTGAAGAGATCTGGAAGGCGCGTCTGCCAGTCGGCAGCCAGGGCGGCCCGATGACCTACGTTTCGCCGAAGACCGGCAAACAGTACATCGTCATCACCGCCGGCGGCGCTCGCCAGTCGACGGATCGCGGCGATTACGTGATGGCGTATGCCCTGCCGTAAGCCACTGCGTCCACGTTAAGCGCGGACGCTTGCTTTGAGCGCGGCACCTTCGGGTGCCGCGCTGCTTTTCCCCTATTGCTCAAGTTTTCTGCAGGAAGATTTACATGCTATCGGCTGTTCGTTTTTCGCGTTCTGACCTGTTCAAAGGCCTGTTGATGGGCTTCGCTTGCACCACCACCCTCCCCGCGCTGGCCGACAACGATACTGATTTGTTGACCCGCAGCACCCTCACCGGTGACTGGGGTGGCTTGCGTCACCAGATGGACGAAGAAGGCGTCAAGTTCACTGGCGACTACAGCGGCGAAACCGCCTACAACGCTGACGGTGGCCTGCATCGCTCGGCGCGTTATTCGCAGAACATCAAGCTCGGGGTGCAGTTCGATCTGAGCAAATTGTACGGCTTCGACAATGCCGGCAAGGTCCAGTTGACTATCAATGACCGACGCGGCAACAGTGCCTCGGAAGACCTCGTCGGCAACCGTCTGCCGATCCAGGAAAACTACGGCGGGCTGTACACGCGCCTGACCGAACTGAGTTACGAGCGCAGCCTGTTTACCCCGTCGCTGAATGTAAAGCTTGGTTACATGGCCATGGGCAACGACCTCGGCGGCCTCGACAGCGGCATCCTCTGCAACTTCATGAACGCCGGTTTCTGCGGGCATCCGCTGAACATGTCCGGCGGCAGTGGCTGGACCAACTACCCCAATGCCCATTTGGGCGTGCGGGTGAAATACGACCTGTCGCCGTCCTGGCAACTGCGCGTGGCGGCGTTCAACGTCGACCCGGAAAGCAACGGCAACTCCAGCCGTGCCTGGCATCTTGGCCCGAAACACACGACAGGCACCGTGGTGCCGATCGAGCTGGTGTACAAGCACGCGGGTGATCTGCCCGGCGAATACAAGGTCGGCTACTACTACGACAGCTCCGACGTGAAACGCATCGGCAGCGATAAGCAAGTGTCCGGTCGCGGCGGTCATTACCTGTTGATCGATCAGGCTGTGTGGAGTTCGCCTACTTCCGAGGGTCGCAGCCTGCACGCCTTCGGCCAATACTCGGCGGCCAGCGAAGCGGCCTCGCCGTTCAGCAAGTGGTATGGCACTGGCGTGGTTCTGTACAAACCGTTCGAAGGACGCCCGCGTGACACCGTTGCCTTGGGCTACGGCCGTGCAGTACCGAACCCGCGCAGTCGCGACGTGCAGCAAGACGCTGCGCTGAACAATGGCACCGCGTTCCCGAACCTGGACAGCGCTGAGCAATTGATTGAACTGGGCTACGGTTATCAAGCCACGCCTTGGCTGACGTTGCGCCCGAATGTGCAATACATCATCGAGCCGGGCGCGTTCTCCGGGCAAGACATCGACAATGCGCTGGTGTTTGGTTTGCAGGTGAAAGCGGCACTCTGATCTTGGGCCGTTGAGCCAGGAACAGTGAAAACCAAAAGTCATTTGTGGCGAGCGAGCGCGCTCCCTCGCCACAGTGACAGAGTCATCCTGGATAAGCGCCAGGCCTGGTTTTCAATCACGCGATTTTCTCGACTACGGATGCTCGCTTGATACCGAATTGTTGGCATCGACGTCGCTCATGTCTTCTTCAACGGACGCTTCGTCATCCGCCGGCAGTGTGCCTTCAGGCTCGTCGCGGCATGGGTCGTGACCGGTTTCATTGTCCGTTGTGCGAGTGACTTCCTGCTGAGAGATGTTGCCTGGCGCTTTTTCATCAATTTGCATGCTGGCTCTCCTGCTGAAGCACGGAAATTCCGCGCTTCATCGTGAGAGGACGATCCGTCACCGTAAGTGCCTGCCAATGGACGAATGGCAACTGTCCGTTTACACCTGATCCATCGCCTCGACCACGCCCTTGTCCTCACCCAGAAACCCACCGCTCTGATGCTGCCAAAGCCGCGCATAGATGCCGTTTTTCTCCAGCAATTCGGTGTGAGTGCCCTGCTCGACGATGCGTCCGTCGTCCATGACAATCAGCCGATCCATGGCCGCAATGGTCGACAACCGATGGGCGATCGCGATCACGGTCTTGCCCTGCATCATTTCGTCGAGGCTTTCCTGAATCGCCACTTCGACTTCCGAGTCGAGTGCACTGGTGGCCTCGTCCAGCAGCAGGATCGGCGCGTTCTTCAGCATGACCCGGGCGATCGCGACGCGTTGACGCTGGCCGCCCGACAGTTTGATGCCGCGCTCGCCCACTAGCGTGTCATAGCCGCTATGGCCTTGGCGGTCGCTGAGCTGGCTGATGAACTCATCGGCCTGGGCACTGGCCGCCGCGCTGCGGATCTGTGCATCGGTCGCGTCGGGACGGCCGTAGGCAATGTTGTCGCGAATGGAACGGTGCAACAGAGAAGTGTCCTGCGTGACCATGCCGATAGCACTGCGCAGACTGTCTTGCGTCACGTGCGCGATATTCTGGCCGTCAATGCGAATCTCCCCGCTGTCGATGTCATAGAAGCGCAGCAGCAAGTTGATCAGCGTGGATTTGCCGGCGCCAGAGCGGCCGACCAGACCGATTTTTTCGCCCGGGCGAATGCTCAGGCTCAGGCCATCGAGCACCTGGCGCTCGCCGTTGTAATTGAAACGCACCTTGTCGAAGGTCACCGCACCGCCGGAGGTCACCAGCACGCCAGCATCCGGTGCGTCTTGCACCTTGGCGCCCTGAGTCAGCGTCGCCATGCCGTCCTGCACGGTGCCGATGCTTTCGAACAGCGAAGTCATCTGCCACATGATCCAGTTCGACATGCCATTGATGCGCAACGCCATGGCGGTGATCGCCGCCACGGCACCGGCGCCAACGTCGCCCTGATGCCACAGCCACAGGGCATAACCACCCGCCGACATGATCAAGCCCACCACCAATGCCTGATTGACGATTTCGAACAGGCTGACCAGACGCATCTGGCGAAAACCGGTGAGTTTGAAATCTTCCATCGCCGCACGCGCGAAGTGCGCTTCACGATTGGAATGGGAGAACAGCTTCACCGTCGTGATGTTGGTGTAAGCGTCGGAGATACGCCCGGTCATCATCGACCGCGCATTCGCCTGCTCCTGCCCGACTTTGCCCAAACGCGGCACGAAGTACCACATGGCCAGCGCGAACAACACCGCCCAGCCAATGAACGGCAGCATCAGCTTCAAGGCGAAGCCGCCAGCCAGCGCGATGATCGCGATGAAATACACGCCAATCCCGGGGAGGATCTCGATAAGGGTGAAGAGCACGTCGCGCACCGCGAGCGCCGTCTGCATCACCTTGGTCGTGACGCGACCGGAAAACTCATCGGAAAAAAAAGAAAGGCTTTGCCGCAACATCAGCCGGTGGAAGTCCCAACGCAGCCGCAGCGGCAAATTGATCGCCAATATCTGGTGCTGCACCATCGTGCGCAACGCCACCAGCCCGACACTGGTCACCATGACAATGCCCATGCCCCACAACACCCGACTTTCCTGCGCCGAGGCTTCACCACCGGCCTGCCAGGTCGAGAGCAGATCCACGACCTTCCCGAGGAAGGAAAACAGCCAGGCCTCATAGATCGACACAGCGGCACTCAGCAGCGCGAGCACCAGGATGTAACCGCGAGCGCCCCGCGTACAGGCCCAAAGAAAACGCGCCAGGCCATTGGGCGGTGGCGGGACCTCGTCAGGGGGAAAAGGGTCGAGTCTTCGTTCGAACACACGAAGCATGGTGATCTCCAAAACTTTCAAGTTGCGGGGATTCTGCCATTGAATGGTGGCGAGGAGGGCTTTGTGAAAAAGTGTGTTTTTATCCGGGCGGCTATCGGCCAATAGCCCACACGTTTCGCTTGATGATCAAGCTTTATCGGCAAGCACGAAGTCCACCTCGTAGATACCGCGGGCGGCGCGGACGTTCACAGGGTGTGTGATCGGCCTTACATGACTCAACTCCCAAGCGAGCCAACCCTCCTCGAAGTAATTCGCACAGGCCGCTTGCATGTCAGCGAGGACAAACGGGCGAACAGCTTTTACCCGCACGATGGCGACAGCCACGCCGTCGGCGTCTTCGTCACCCTCGGTGTGCAGAAAGCGCCCGTTTTCAACGATCAAAAGGTCTTCACCAGGATCCAGGTCAGGATGCCAACGGCGAATTTCGAGGGTCTTCTCCCCCGAAGCGATTCGCCCTCCACTGGGCCGCACAATCGATAAGGTCTTGATGGTTCGCTCCTGAAGTCATCCGCGCTATTGCGTTGTTTGCGATAAAACATGAACGACATTCGCCGCCATTTGTTCAGCGCTGCAACCTACGGGTATGTTGAATCAATAGGTCAGCACGGGACAACCACGTTTCTGCACGCTCATGACAGGTCGTCAGTTTCCAGGTGCCGATCTATGCAGCGATCATTGCCTTCAGCGGTGCGTCGGAATCGGGCTGGTGCGTGGCACGCTGAGCGCGGCTTTGATGATGTTGTTTTTGGGGTGACCTTATCGGGCGTCTCTTAATGGGATACGGAGGGTGTTTGGCTTGCCTCCTGGGGGCGACAAGCCGATGTCGTGGGATAGTTGACTGGCGGCTATCGGCCATTAGCTGACATTCACCTCGGGACCATTTACGGCCGAAAGCTACTAATCCAGAATCAAGTTATGCCGCTTCAATCAAATACGCGCGCAGACGCTTCAGATAAACATAGCAATATTCTGAGCCAGGTATTCCGCCAGCGTCGTCTGACGTACTCCCAAAATCTTCAACTTCGCATCGCTGGCCGGTACCGACAGATAATCGCGCGACTCGTGGGTGTAGTAAGTCATCAATGCGTCGAAATAGTCACCCATCGAAGTCTTTAACATTGAATCATCGTCAACATAAGTGATTGTCTTGCCGGTCACATCGCTGAGTAATTGCGCAACATCCTGGTAATCGAATTGCTCCGCACCGGTCATCAGGTAGTCCTGCCCAATATGCTCCTCCGGTGTGTCCGTGAGTATTCTGGCGATAACATCAGCGATATCTTCCTCGGACACCCAACGGCGGCGTGCATCGGTCACAGCCGGCATAAGAAGCTGCTGTTGGGTCTTGACCGGTTCCGCCAGGTACCAGGACAAGTTGAACATGATCCAGCAAGCGACATTAAGATAGGTGATCGGCAATCCGCTTGCGTCCAGGAGCGGCTTGGCAACCATATGCTGGGCTGCACCGCAGCGGGTTGCCAGCACTTCCCTGGAAATATCCGTCGCCTTCAAACCGGGTGGTATCGCGGTCAGGCGCACGATCTGCGAAACGCTGCCCGCCTCCCGGACAGCATCGATGATGTTAGGTGTCACCACCGTTTCGTCCGTCACGAAGTCTGGCGTGACGATGAACAGCCGATCCACGCCTCGCATCGCCGCTTTCAGGCTCGCGGGGTCATACCAATCCGCCTGCTGAACCTCAGCAGTGGGAAAACGTTCACGGAGCGACTTGACGCCGCTTTCGCGGCTGGACACGAGGCGCAGACTTACGTTTTCACGAACGAGCCGGTCTGCTGCAAGGGCGCCGATATTGCCGGTCGCGCCCAGGATCAGTACTTTTTCCATGCTATCTCCTTTACGATGAGCCGATGCCTTGTGACGGTTTTGACCGTCACACCGTGGACAGAAGCTGCGCTTTTTCCAACTGCGGGGTTGCGGCTTCAACGAACTGTTCAATCCGCTCGTTCGTGGCGTTGTCCGCGTCATAGAAATAGGCGACCTGCGTATTTTTCATGCCGACATATCCGAAGATACCTTCCACGATCTGATTCTGAATCGCCTTCGCATAGCCATGGCGTTCATAGCCACTTTCATTGCCGGCTGCCGTTGCGACAAGCAGCACGGGAATGTCGCGCATGGTGCCAACAACCCGCCCCTTCTCATCGACGCTATAAGCCCATCCTCCGTTAAATACGCGCTCGAACCATCCCTTGAGCATCGAGGGGACAGACCACCAATAAACAGGAAAAACGAACACGAGCATGTCAGCCTGATCTACCCTCGCCTGTTCACGTGCGGTCTCAGGGGCAACTTCACCGACCCCGCGGTAGAGCATTACATCCCCTGCAGTCATTGCCGGCGAAAAGCCTTCCGCATGAAGGTCCGCGATCTCTACTTCGATGTCCCGCCCGACAAGGTCTTCGCTGATACGAACGGCAATAACATGACTGAGGGAACCTGGAACGGGGTGAGTGACAACGATAAGTGCTTTTCGAACCTGATTACTCATAAGTGTCCTATGTACTAATACATTCAATTCAATATTGGTAATTTCGCCAGAAGTTGCCGACTAACCAAGCCGGTATCAGCCTGCCTCTTTAGCCGCGCGTGTATTAGCTTCTTCCACGTCGGCTGAAGATTTATTCTCCTTCCGAGAAACATCAGGCTTATCTGTTTCAATAGCCTGTTTACTCTCTACCCGCCTTTCAGCTTCATTAAACCGTTGTTTGTTACGTTCATGATGCCGTTGAAGCGCCTCCGCACCATCAGCAGCAAAACTCGCGACAGGGACCACGATCAAAGACGCAATAGCAAACACTTTCAAAACACTGTTCATAAACTTTTTCCAGACAACATTGAACATAGCTAGTTGATGTATAGGCCTGCCATGTAAGGACCACCTATCAAGGCTGGGAAGTTTACTTGAACGAAAACACGAGATAATCTAGCCAAAATCGGTTTTATAATACGAGAACTCGGATAATGGCGCTGGATCGACTGGAAGCAATGCGGGCCTTTTGCAGGATCGTCGAGATAGGAAGCTTCGGCGGTGCCGCCGAGTCATTGGGGCTTGCGAAAACGACCGTTTCGGGACAAATCCAGGCCTTGGAGTTACTACTGGGGATCAAGCTGTTGCACCGCACCACCCGAAAGGTTTCCCCCACTACTGAAGGGGCCGCGTACTACCTGCGTGCCAGAGCCGTTCTAGAAGATGTCGACGATCTGGAAGCCTCCGTTTCTTTGAGCCGCAGCGCTGCGCGTGGCCGGGTACACATTGAAATGCCAGCGGGGGTTGGCTTGCTGCTAGTCGTCCCGGCACTGCGTGAATTCACCGTGCAGTACCCCAATATCCATCTGGATATAGGCTGTAGCGATCGAGTAGTGGACTTGGTACAAGAAGGCATTGATTGCGCGATCAGGGGCGGCGTCGTAACGGACCCAAACCTGGTCTGCAAGATCATTGGGCAAGTTCAACTGGCACTCTGTGCCTCTCCTGACTATTTGCGAGAAGCCCCGAGCCTTTCGGTGCCGGAAGATTTATTCCAACATCGTAATTTGGGCTACAGATTTTCGGCTAACAACCGGCGGTACCTGCCCACTATGTTTCGTGGTGACAAATCATTCAGCCTGGATGTGCCGGTATCGATGTACTTCAACAACGGTAGCGCGCATACCGCCGCTACGGTTGCCGGACTGGGAATCGCTTTTGTACCGAGGGCGGAAGCGCAGCCACTTATTGAGCAGGGGTTATTGACCGAGGTTCTCCCGGATTGGAGGCTAGAGTCGATTACCCTTTCACTGGTCTATCCATATACCCGGCACTTGTCCGCTCGCGTCAGGGCAGTCACTGACTGGGTGAGTGATTTGATGCAAAGGAATGAATTGTGGAAGCCTGAATGAGTGCTCACGGAGAACGGTGACCGCCTCCCGAAACGCATCAATGTTGCGACCGATCGGTTTGTTTACGCACGCAACATTTCTTCATTGAGTTAACTCAAACGCTCAAGCCCCTTGGCGATCAGGCGTCTTTGGCGGTCATGTACTGGCTGAAATTGTTGATATGGTCGTCAAGGTTGTCCTCGAGCATCATCCGGTACTGTTCACAAAAGTATTTCAACATCGCTTCGCGCGCCTGCGCCATTTCTTCGCCCGACTTGAAGCTGCGCGCGCTTACCCAGGCGTTGAATCGAGTGGTACCAAACATCATCGATGCGCTGACCTTGCCGAGGTTTTCGAACGCTTTGAGCTGCTCGTTCGACAGGCTTATGTGCGCGTCTGCGCGATCGTAGAAAGCGTCATCGGTTGTATCGTTCATTGCGGATTACCTTCAATCAATGTCGGGGAATGGCGCCATTGGAACACTTCCCGCATTGGCTCGCTACGCAACGAAAGGAAAAAGGCTGTTGGCTGAAAACAGCCTTCCAAGGTCCCGCGCGCATCGACGCCTGCATCACAAATACCAGCGATACTCCCGCGCACTGATCTCCTGCATGAACGCCAGATGATCCTGGCGTTTGTTCTCGCAATACACATCGACAAACTCAGCGCCCAACCCCTCACGCAACTGTGGTTGATGCTGCATCGCCCTCACGGCCTCGAATATCTCCTTGGGAAATTCAATACCGCTACTGCGATCTTCATTCAGCGGCGCAATCGGTTCTTTGCCCGATGCCAGCCCATGCTCAAGGCCCACCAGAATCGCCGCCAGCACCAGATACGGATTGGCATCCGCGCCCGCGAGGCGATATTCCACGCGCAGGTTTTTCGCGTCCGATTCCGGAATGCGCAGGCACGCATCACGGTCCTCAAAGCCCCAACTGGCTTTGGTCGCGGTGTTCACCGTGCCGCCCAAACGTCGCATCGCATTCTGGTTCGGTGCGAAGATTGGCATGCTGTGCGGCAGCAATTCCAGGCACCCGGCGACGGCGTGGCGCAGCGGTTGCTGGGCGTTCGCGGCCAACAGATTGTTGCCCGCCGAATCGTAAAGACTGACGTGCACATGCATGCCGCTCCCCGGATGCTGCAAGTACGGTTTGGCCATGAAACTGGCGCGATAACCATGCTTGAGCGCGACGCCTCGGGTGCTGCGGCAGAACAGCGCCGCCCAGTCGGCGGCGCGCAACCCGTCGTCGAAGTGGCCGAAGTTGATTTCGAACTGGCCGGGGCCGAGTTCTGCGGTGATCACGGTGGCGTCGATGCCTTGAGCGCGCGTGGCCTCGACCATTTCATCGAGCACCGGCGCAAAGCGCGACAGGCGTTCGATGTGCATGTTCGGTTGATCGTCGGCGTCATCGGTCAAGTCATCACGAGGGAATTGCGGCAGGCCGTCACGCAGCTTTTTATCGAACAGGTAGAACTCCAGTTCGAACGCTACGACCGGGTGAATGCCTTTGCCCGCAAGACGATTGAGTACCTGCGCGAGGACTTCACGCGGTTCGAATTCGATCGGTTTTTCGGTGCCGTCCGAGGTGATCAGCATCTGCCCCAGCGGCTGCGCTTCCCAGGTCACCGGCTTCAAGGTGCCGGGCACCAAGCGGCGCACGGCGTCCGGGTCGCCATCGTTGAAGCAGTAATCGCCAATCTCGAACAAACCGCCCTGCACACCCAGCAACACGCAGTTTTGCGGCAGTTTGAGGGCGCTGCCAGCGGCGACTTTTTCGAGCATGTCCACGGGATAACGCTTGCCGTAGAAGTGCCCCGGAATGTCCAGGGAAATCAGGTCGACATAACGCACCTCAGGGTAGCGTTGACGAAAAGCACGCACTTCAGCCAACAGATCAGCGCAGACAACGTCCATCGTGTTCATCCTTTTTTGTTATCAGGTGTAGACCCAGAGCACGCGGGTGAGCTGCTCGGTGAGGTTGCCGTAGCGGCAGCGGGTGTGGCTGTCGAATTGAAAGCTGTCGCCGGCCTTCAATGTGACCGGATCTTCGTCATCGCCCAGCCATAACGTCAGTTCGCCTTCCAGCACGTAGCCGCCCTGCTCCGAGCTGTCGGTCAAGTGGCGGTCGCCGCTGCTGGCGCCGGGCTCGAGATGACTTTCGAGCATCGAGAACGACGCGCGTATCTGCGGCGACACCAGAATATCGGTGATGCCATTGGCGTAATACAGCGTGCGGCGTTCGTCCGGGCGGGTCACCCATGGCAGCTCTTTGGGCTTGGGCAAACTGTAGAAATAGGTGGTCGGCACGCCGAAGGTTTCACTGATCGCGGTGAGATCCGCGACCGTGGGCCGCGACAAACCGCGCTCGACTTGCGAGAGAAAACCCACCGAACGACCGATCTTGTCGGCCAGTTCTTTCAGGGTCCATTTCTTGTGCTTGCGCAGGTCGTGGATGAGGATCGCCAGCGCGGCGATTTCTTCTTGCTTGTTCATGGCCGGGATTCCGAAAAGTGTTTCATCAGACGCTGTCACGCAGTCGGTACCAGGCTTTGCCGATGGCTTCCAGCGGCGCGGCGAGGTATTTGCCGCCGGGGAAACGGCCATTGCTCAGGCCTTGATACAACGCCAATTCGTCGGCATCGCCGAGAATTGCAGCAGACACAGCACGGGCGGCGGCCAGCGTCGGCAGCACGCCGTGGCCGGAGTAGCCTTGCAGCCAGTAACGATTGCCCCCGCCGCCAACGTCCGGCGTGCGATTGAGGGTCAGATCGATGTGCCCGCCCCAGGCAAACTCCAGATCGACGCCTTTGAGCTGCGGGAACACCCGTTCAAGAAACGGCCGGGTTGCCGCCGCGATGTCCTTGGGCATGCCGCCCAAGTAAGTGCAGCCGCCGCCAAACAGCAAACGGTTATCCGGGGTGCGGCGGAAGTAATCGAGGACGAACTGGTTGTCGGTGACGCAGACGTTGCTTGGCAACAGTGCGCTGGCTTGCTCCGGCGTGAGCGGCGCGGTGGCGACTTGATAAGTGCCCACCGGCAGGATGCAACGGGCAAGTTGTGGATCGAGTTCATCAAGGTAGGCATTGCACGCCAGCACCAGCACATCGGCGCGAACCGTTCCACGCTCGGTATTTACCCGAAACCCTGTGCCCTCCTCCTGATAACTCAGCGCCTTGCTTTGCTCATGGATTCGGCCGCCAGCGCGCTCGATGGCGGCGGCCAGCCCCAGCGCGAGTTTCAGCGGATTGAGGTGCGCGCCTTGCGGGTCATAGAGGCCGGCCTGATAACGTTCGCTGGCGACCCATTCAGGCAGATGTTCACGTGGGATGAACTGCAAGGCATCGTGGCCCCACTTGTGGCTGGCCTCGTGTTGCCATTCGGTGAGCAGGCTGACCCGGCGCGGCATCACCGACGTCCACAGATGCCCGGGCCGATAGTCGCAGTCGAAACCATGCAGCCCCGGCAGTTCACGCAGTTCCTCCGCCGCCCAGCGCATGCCGTCCCACAACCGTTTCGCCCGTTCATGGCCCAGCGCAGCTTCCAGCGGCGGCATGTCACACGACCAGCCCAGAATCGCTTGCCCGCCGTTGCGCCCGGAAGCGGCCCACGCCACTCGACTGGCCTCCAGCAGCGTCACTCGTTTGCCGGCCAACGCCAGGCGCAGCGCCGTGTGCAGGCCGCTGAAACCGGCGCCGATGATCACCACTTCCGTGTCATGTTCGCCCTCCAGCGCTGGTCGGGTACTCAGGATATCGGCGCAACTGTGGGCGTAATAACTGGCGACATGCTGACGGGATTGCTGAAACATTCGCGGCCTCATGAAATTCTGTTCTTGTAATTTCATGAAAATCTACAGAACAAATTTCACGCCGGCAACCCGAAACATTCAAATCACCCCAGCACTCGGCTGCGTCGGCAACCTGCAGGTCGCCGCGCGCCAGGCGATCAAAAATCATATCGCGCCGTCATGCCCAACGTTCGCGGCGTGCCCAACACCCCTGTATAGGCGCCGTTCGGCGAATTCCACAGCGTGGTGTAGTAGGTTTTGTCGAAGGCGTTTTTCAGCCACAGCGACATATCCCACTGTCCCTTGCCCCAGTCGCCGCGCACACCGGTGGAAAGATTGACCAAGCCATAACCCGGCAACTGCGCGTCCCGTGAATCATCGACGGTGCCGACCGCGGGGGAGCGCCACGCGTAGTTGCCATTGACGTACGGTTGCAGGCCATCGTCCAGATTCCACTGATAACTGGCGCTGCTGTTGAAGATCCATTTCGACGCACCCACCACCGCATGCCCACTGAGGTCGCAGGCTGCCGGCGCGCCCGCACGCAACGCCACCTCGGCAGGACAAGGTGCATCTTCGTAAGACAGATAACGCACGTCATTCCACGAACCGTTGAGGTTGAGGGTCAACCCTCGCAGCGGACGCCAACTGCTATCAACTTCGAGCCCACGACTGCGTACCGAACCGGCGTTGGTCAAATAGCTGGAGAGGTTGACGTCATCGTAGGCGTTGGTCTGGTAGCCATGCACTTCGGTCCAGAACAGGTTGGCATTGAGCAACAGGCGCTGGTCGAGCAGCGTGGTCTTGATCCCCAGTTCCGCATCGTTGGCCCGTTCACTGCCAATCAACAAGGAATCGGCACCCGCGACCGGCGCACTGGCCACGCTGAGGTTGACCCCGCCCGACTTTTCGCCGTGGGACAGCGAGGCATACGCCAGCACCCGATCGTTCACATGCCAGGCCAGGCTGGCCAGCGCCGAAGGGCTGAAACTGTAGAGGCTCAAGTCACCGGAGTCGTAAGCACCAACCCTCCCCGCCCTTGCTGCGGCGGCTGCGCCGCTGACGCCGACACCTCCCACGGGTGCGTTGCGCGTAACTTGGGCCAGTTTGCGCTCATAAGTGCCACGCACGCCGAGGCTGAAATCCAGCTGCGGCGTCAGGTGCCAGGTGCCCTGGGCAAACGTGGCAAAGCTGTCGGTGTCGACATCGCCCTGGCCAACACTGGTGACGTTGTTCAGCGCGCCCTGCGGGGTGCCATTCCAGGTGTCCGCCAAGGGTCCGTAATCGGTGAAGACCTTGTTGCTCATTTCCTGGCGAAAGTAATACGCGCCCAGCACGTAGTCGAAGTGTTCCCCGACCGGCGAAGCCAGACGCAGCTCTTGCGAGTACTGTTTGTCGCGTGCCGATTGGCCGACGTTGTGCATTACGTCGACGTTCAGTTCATCGTCGTTACGCGGGGTGAAATCCCACCAGCGGTAGGCGCTGATCGAGGTCAGCGTGTAGTCGCCGGCCAGATTCCAGTTGGCCTCAAGCGACGTGCCGCCCTGGAACACCTTTACGCTTTGATCGGCGTCCAGATTGACGTGGCGCCCGTTGACCAAGGTCGCGCCCACCGCCGCTGCGCGTTGTTCATATCGGTTGACGCCATTGATGGTCGGCCCGGTACTGAACAATGAGCGGGTGCCGGCGCTGGAGTCTTCTTCGTGATAATCGGCCAGCCAGCGCAGATTGAAATCCTCGTTGGGCTGGAATAACAGTTGCCCGCGAGCGCCTTGACGCACGCCACCGCCCAGCGTGTGGCCGTCGTAGTCGTTTTTAACGTAGCCATTTTCATGGGTTCGATAAACCGCGATGCGCCCCGCCAGCGTGTCGTTGAGTGGGCCGGAAAAACTCGCCTGATTTTGCGTGTAGCCATCTTCGCCCACCGAAGTCGAAAAACTGCCCTGCGGCGTAAAAGAAGGTCGCCGCGTGGTGATGTTCAACACGCCTGCCGTTGTGTTTTTGCCGAACAAGGTGCCCTGCGGGCCGCGTAACAGCTCGATCTGCTCAACGTCGAGCAAGTCGAACACGGCCATGCCGGGGCGCCCGAGGTAGACATTGTCCAGATAGATCCCGGCGCTGCCCTCAAGCCCGTCACTGGCCGGGTTGTTGCCCAAACCGCGAATCGACAGGCTCGATTGCCTCGCGTGCATGAACGCGACGTTCACACTGGGCATCGCCTGTTGCAAATCCTGCAGGCGATACAGACGCTGTTCCTCAAGGGTTTGCGCGCCCAGCACGCTCATCGCAGTGGGCACTTGTTGGGCATCTTCGCTGCGGCGGCGAGCCTCGACAGTAACCGTTTGCAGAACATCCGTAGCGGCGGGCAGATCACTGGCCGTTGCCGGCAGCAACGGCATGAGTGAACAAAGGCCCAGTGCGCCCGCGGAAAAGTTGCGCGAATAAAGAAGATTCATCGGTGGTTCCTGGAGCGGCTTCACGCCGCTCTTCGAGAGGAGTCGATACTTCGCTGCGCGTGGCTTGCGTGAGCGCGATCGTTGCGGTTGGAGGTCGGCGCGTGATCAGGCACGCAGCCATGGCAGGTCTTCGCGCTGGTAGCGATGCGCGCGGAAGATCGCGTTGTTGTCGCCCGGCAAATAGCGTCGCGACGGCGCATCGGGATAGCTGGCGAAGTGCGGATTGACGTATTCCCAGACCACCTCGCCTTCTTGTGTCACTTCAAATAAACGGCCGAAGTTGGCTTCGGTGACCAGTGTGTTGCCGTTGTGCAACCGCTGCGCGCCGCCCATGAACGGGGTGAAAAAGGCATAGCCCGGCGTGTCGGCGTATTGCCATTCGATGCGTTGCGTTGCCGGGTTGATTTCGATGATGCGCGAGTGCGGCATGCTGATGTGTGGGCGGAAGATGCCGTTATCGAATACCAGCACGTTGCCGTTATCCAGTTCACTCGGGCAGTGCTGTTGGGCAACCAGATCGTGGCCCAGACGCCACAACACTTCGCCGCTGCCGCGTTGCACGGCGATCACCGACGAAACGCTGCGCAGGCTGAGGATCACCTTGCCGTCACGGCCCGGCGTTACCGCATTGGTCATCGGCCAGTGATGGCGTTCGAAGCACTCGTGCAACGGATACTCTTCAGGACGCAGATGCTCCCAACTGCGCCATTCCCAGACCGTATTGCCTTGGCGATCGACTTCCTTGACCACGTCGGCATAAATCACACCGCCCGGCGCCTCGCTGCCGGGAATGCCACCGACCACACGACGGGCCAACTCTGGGCTCAGAGGCTCGGCGGTGGTGTACAACAGATTGCCGTTGTCCAGCCATTGCGCGTCGTGGTGATGGAGCAGATCAGTGTGTTCCCAGACCACCTCGCCTTCCGGGGTGACTTCGCTGAACGCCCCGCCATGCCATACCGACCAGCCCGGAAACAGGTCCGGTGAATCAGGATGGTTGCCGTTGTAGCCGAGGTTGCCGTTGCGCAGGATCACCGCGTCGCGGCCGGGGCGTTGTGGCAGCTTCCAGCGATGGACGATCTCGCCGTCAAGGTCGATCAAGAACACGTTGCCGTCGGCCGTTTGCGGGGCGAACAGCGTATAGCCGCCGGCACTGCGGGCATGATCGACAGCGATCAGCCCGGTTTTCCGGCGTTTGAGGGTGGTGCGTTCGAGGTTGGGCATGGCTTTTCTCCAGGCGTGTGGAACCCGGCCGACAGTCAAGCGGCAAGGTGAAGTCGTGGGGTTATTGGGGTGTTGGCAGCAAGGCGTTGAAGCGATCGTCGAAGATCTGCTCGACTTGCAGGGGTTTGGGAATCAGTCGCTCGGCAGCAAACATGTCTGCCAGTCGTTGTTGCGAGGTGATCACTGGCGGCTGGATCGGCACATAGCGAAGGTCTTGATGCGCGAGCATTTCCTGCACCAGTTCGACAGGCAGTCGGGTGGTCTGGGCGAACACTTCGGCCCAGTCCTGGGGATGCGCGGTGGCCCAGGCTTGGGCGCGGGCCAGTCTGGCCAACAGATCACCGACCTGCCCTGCTCGCTCGGCATCTGCCAGTGCGCGCTTGCTGGCGACGGTGAAGTTCAGACCGGTTTCCGGCCAGCCACTGCCATCGAGCAGAATCCGCGCGCCACGGGAAGTGGCCTGGCCGACGAAGGGATACCACACCGCCCAGGCGTCGAGTTTGCCGCTGGCAAAAGCATTCTGTGCATCCACCGGGCTGACGTAGGCGATCTTCACATCACGCGGTGTCAGGCCTGCCTGTTGCAGCGCCGCCAGCAATAAATAATGACCGCTGCTGCCTTTGGCCACGGCGATGCGCTGGCCTTTGAGATCCGCCACGTTATGGACTTGAGAATCCTCGGGAACCAGCAGCGCATTGTTATTTTGCGCGCCGCTGGCCACGCCGATAATGCGCACATCGAAACCGCCCGCCTGAGCAAACACCGGCGGCGCATTGCCGACCACACCGGCGTCGATCGCTCCGGCACTCAGCGCCTCAAGCATCGTCGTTCCGGCCAGAAAGGGATGCCACGACAGCGCATACGGCAGATCCTTGTCTTCTCCCGCTGCGTGCAGCAGCGCCTGAATCAGACCGCTTTGGTCGCCCATCTTCAATGGCTCGCTGGCAGCAGACACCGGATGCGCCAGCACCAACGCGGCGCAGCACAGCAGCGCTTTGAACCGCGTCAGCAGCGGGTGCTTGGCAGCAGGAAATTTTAGCGGCATTGTCATGCCCTCATTTATGCATTGATTTCAGTATGTCGAGGCCCGCCGTGCCGCTCCATGCCAAACACCCCTCCTTTGCTGCCATGCCTGACATACCGCCGCTGCCTGCGCGCACGGTGGTGGTGTTGGCGTTCGATGATCTGTTGCTGCTGAATGCGGCCGGGCCGCTAGAGGTGTTCGCCGCGATACCGCGCGTGTTGGCCGGTGACTTTGCAACGAACCCGCCGTATCGGTTACTCGTGGCCTCGCCGCAGGGTGGTCAGGTGATGTCGGTCTCCGGTATCACCGTCACCACCTGCTCGCTGGAGCAGATCGATCAAATGGCGCCCGTGATCGATACGCTGATCGTCGCCGGTGGGCCAGGCATGGCCGCCCTCGAAGCCGACGAACACGCCTGCGATTGGCTGCGCAGCCGCGCCCCACAAATCCGCCGCCTCTGCTCGATTGGCACCGGCACTTTCGCCCTCGCCGCAGCGGGCCTGCTCGATGGCCGCAACGTGGTGACGCACTGGAAGTTCGCCGATGAATTACAGGCGCGCTACCCGGCGCTGCACTGTCAGACCGAAGCGCTGTACCTGCATGACGGCAATCTCTGGACGTGTGGCGGTGCCACGGCGGGTATTGATCTGGCGCTCGGGCTGGTCGAACAGGATCTCGGCGCCCACGCCGCATTGGCGCTGGCGCGCTATTTCACCGTGTTCCTGTGGCGCAGCGCCGAGCAGCCGCAGCTCAGCGCCTCGCTCAATGCGCAATCGAAGGCCTTGCGCACCGATCAGGACGTGCGCCTGGCCCGGCTGCACGGCTGGATTGCCGGGAATTTGAACGGTGATCTGCGGGTCGAGCGGCTTGCCGAGCAATTTGGCATGAGCCCACGCCACTTTGCTCGCGCTTATGTCGCCGCCACCGGGGAAACACCTGCGCAAGCGGTAGAGAACTTGCGCATGGAAACGGCCTGTCGGCTGCTGAAAACCACCGATGAACCGATCAAAAGGATTGCCGAAACCGTAGGCTTTGGTCGCGAAGAACGCATGCGCCGCGCCTTTCAAAAGCATTTCGGCATCAGTGCGCAGAGTTACCGCAATCAGGTCAAATCCACCGCTGCGTCTGCCCCAGGTATCACCTTAGAGAGGCTGGCCCAGTAATCAGTGCTGCAGCGCGTACCGACGACAATGCTCCAGATACCCGCGCTCATGATTACCGACCAACTGCACCACACTCGTCCACAGCCACGACGGCGCGTCCAGGGTTTTCGAACGGCAGGCTTGCAGCTCGCCTATCCATGAGGCTCTCGTCGACAGATCCATCTGACGCGCATGGGCCAGCCCCACGACCCGCGCCAGATAACCGGCCGCGAGCATCGCATCGCGTTGGCTCAACTGATCCAGTTCAAGCTTCATGTCCTGCGGCAGCAACTCTCGGATGAAGAATCCGTGATCAAGCATACGTGTCGCAATCATCCGATTGCCCAGCCCCGGTGACAGAAAACGCGCCCCTTCGACCACACGTTTGCCGTTGTCGCGAGGCATCGAGGCGCGTGCTGCCCGTGGTGCGGCGGCGCCGACGGCCTCTTTGACATCCAGCAGGCAATATTCCTGATCGTCCTCCTCGCCCACACCCAGCAACACCGCATAGCGCTGCAACCCCAGCGAACTGCAGCCTTTGACCCAATACGCCGAGTCGAGCATTTTTACCCGATCGTCCTTTGACCGGCCCTTCAGCGAAGTCACCAGTTTGTGGATTTCTGGTGTGGCACACAGCGCTTTCAGCGCCGCCCGTTCAGGCCGGGACAGCGTCCAGAATTGCTTGCCTAGCGGAATCGTCGGCTTGGTGTTCTCGATGCGTTCTTGAGCCAGATGCTTCCAGGTGCGCTGCACCGCGCTGCGCATCCCGGCTTTGACCTGAGCCGGGCGCGGCGGCTCTTCATCCAGATCACCTTCAAAGGCTTGCTCGTAGCCGCGCATCATTTCTTCAAGCATGCGTGCGGTGGCCACACCGGGCAAATCCGAGCCTCGGGCGGCAGTGGCGAGCGACAGCGCCAAACGCACCAGATCATGCGCCGGGTTGCCGATGACGGTCTGATCGAGGTCGCGGATATGAATGTCGATTTTGCCTTTCAAATCCCCGGTCGGCCCTAGGTTGCCGGCATGGCAATCGCCACAGATCCACACCGCCGGGCCTTTGGGCAGGCTGCGCCCCGGCTGGCTGTGCAGCCACTCGTAAAACTGCACGGTGCTGCCCCTTACATAAGCGTGCGCCGAGCGGGCCATTTTCAGATTGCGCAGTTGCGACAGCGGTTCAAGGCGTGCGGATGGCCGTGGGATTTTCATGGACGCTTCTTATCAGGAATGTGACCTGTTGACCGCCCGCGCCCCATGAATGTTTCAAAGTGTTACAGAGTTATCCGCACAATCGTCGCCCGCCCTTTACTGCGGCAACTCGACCCGCGCCAACAGCCCGCCACCGCTGCGATTACTCAAAGTCAGCTCTCCGCCCTGCTCGCGCACGATCGCCCGCGCTGCCGAGAGCCCGAGGCCGACGCCACCGGTATGACGGTTGCGTGAGGCTTCGAGGCGAAAGAACGGATCAAATACGCGCTGCAACGACTCTTCGGGAATGCCCGGGCCCTCGTCGCTGACGTCAATGCGGATCAAGCGCTCATCAGCGCTCAACTCGATACGCGGGTGCTGGGCGTATTTCTCGGCGTTTTCCAATAAGTTGACGATCACCCGTTTGATGCCGAGTGGCCGGCCTTCGTACACCAGGCGCGCCGGGCCGTCGTAGTCGATGGCGATGTGCTGATCGCGATAGTCATCGACGATGGTGTGCAGCAACTCCGACAGGTCGAACGCAGTGCGTTGCTCCGGCCGGGTGTCTTCGCGGAAGAACGCCAGCGCGGCGTTGATCATCGATTGCATCTCTTCGATGTCGCGAATCAGTTTGCCCTGGTGATCGAGGTCTTCCATGAATTCGCTGCGCAGGCGCATGCGGGTCAGCGGCGCGCGCAAGTCGTGGGAAATCGACGCGAGCATGTGCGTGCGCTCGCCAATGAAATGCTGAATCTGTGCCTGCATGGTGTTGAAGGCAACGATGACCTGACGGATCTCGTCCGGGCCCTCAATCTTGATGGGCGGCGCGCGCAGATCGCCGCCAAAGCGTCTGGCGGCGTTGGCGAAACGTTGCAGGGGCTTGGCCAGTTGGCGGGTGGCAATCCAGGCAACCAGCAAGGTGGCGATCAAACCCAGGGCGATGATGACCGCGATCCGTGTACCGATGTCCACTCCCCAGGAACGCTCCGGCGGCGAAAACGACAACCAGCTGCCGTCCTTCAACTGCACCAGCGCGGCATAGCGTGCGCGCGGGTTGTCACTGGGCCAGTCGGCCGGATTGAATACCTGAATGTTTCGATCATCACCCAGCAATTGATGCAGCACCGGCACCCTGCCCGCTTTGACCGGCTCGCCGCCGATGGGCAACCCCACCCCGGCGCGTTGTGCACTCCACGTGACCTCCAGCAAGAGACTGGTCGCCGCGGCGGCGAGTTGTGGGCGCAAACCGGCCGGTGCCGCTTCGATTACTTTGGTGGTCGCGGCTATCTGCTCCAGCAAGCCAGTGCGTTCAATTGGCGGTTTGGCCCAAATGCCAGCGACCTGCACAAACAGTGCATTGAGCGCGAGCGAAGTGAGCATCGCCGCCACGATCGTCAGGGCAATCCGTCGGCTCAGGGTGTCGCGACGCAGGATGGAGCGGATCATGAGCGGCTGACCTTGGCGGTGAACATATAACCGCCATTGCGCACGGTGCGGATCAGATCCGGGCGTTTGCAGTCCGGTTCGATCTTGCGCCGCAAGCGGCTGACCTGCACATCGATGCTGCGGTCGAAAGCGTCGTGGCCCTGGCCATGGGTGAGATCGATCAACTGCTCGCGGGTAAGAATGCGCTGCGGATGATCAAGAAACACCACCAGCAAATCGAATTCGCCACCGGACAGCGGAATCATCACGTTGTCCGGTGAGCGCAGCTCGCGACAGGTGATATCCAGATGCCAACCGGCAAAGCCGATCACCGGCCGCGACGGTTCAACCGGGCTCCGCTGTTCGCCGGCGCGGCGTTGCAGGGCGCGCACGCGGGCCAGTAATTCCTGTGGGGCGAACGGCTTGGTCAGGTAGTCGTCCGCACCCAGTTCCAGACCGACAATGCGGTCACTCAGCTCGGCCATGGCGGTGAGCATGATAATCGGAATCGCCATCTGCGCCCGCACCTTCTGGCACAGGCTCAGGCCGCCTTCGCCGGGCATCATCAGGTCAAGAATGATCGTGTCCGGGCGCTGCTGCGCAATCGCCGCCCACATGGCTTCGCCGTGTGGCGCCACGTCGACTTCATAGGCGTGCTGGATGAAAAACTTCTTCAGCAGCGAGAGGATTTCCACGTCGTCGTCGACGATCAGCAGTCTGCTCACGGTTACAGGATCCATGGACCAAAAAGAGCTTATCTAAAGCCATTTCGCCGCCCGGGTCATTTATTTCAATCGAGCAACATTCCTGCATGACAGACATCAAGCGGACATCGTCCGGCAAAACCCCTCGGGCACTCTGCAGCCATTCCAATCCAGGGGGTTCGCATGAAGGTATTGAACAACAGCCATAGCACCGAGGGACATCACAGCAATCGTCCCTTGATCCTCAGCCAGCGTACCGCCGCGCTCGGCCCCGACACGCCGGTTGTGTTTCAGGAATCATGCCTGGGCGTGTCCAGCGATCAGAGCCGGATCGTCCTGCGCCGCTACTTCGAGCAATTCAGCCCGACCAGTGCGCACTGGGTCGAGTATGTCCACAGTATCGCCGCCGCCGACCTTATCGAATGGATCATGCGTCACGGCCAGTTGCACATCGAGTGCTCGGACCACTCCACGCCCAAGCAACAGGAAGCGCGTTGATGAGAGGCCATTGCCTGATGTCGTTGCTGTGCACCGCGTCCCTGAGCCTCTCCGGGTGCAGCAGCAATAACGTTGAACAGACGGGGTTTCTGCATGATTACAGCGTTCTGAAGGAGCACCAATCACCGTCGGGGCACAACGCCCTGAGTTGGGTCAGCCCGGCCTTGGCCAGGGGCCGCTACACCAAAGTGTATCTGGCGCCGAGCCAGTTTTACCCCGGCTTCGAGCCGACCGGGCGTATTCCGTTGAGCACGCTGTCTGGCGTCACCGAGTATTACGACGCGGCCCTGAGAAACGAACTGGGCAAAGTCCTGCAACTGGTGTCCATGCCCGGCCCAGATACGCTGATCGTCAGGCCCGCGATTACCCGGGTCGCCGCGAGCACTCAGGGGTTGCGCTTTTATGAATGGTTGCCGGTCACTTTGGTGGCTGCCGGGGTCAGCACCGCTGCCGGCATTCGCGATCAGGACAGTGAAATAGCCACCGAAGTCTCGTTCGAGGATGGCTCGACCGGCGAAGTGGTTGCCGAAGTCGTGCGCAAAGGCACCGGTGTGGCGCTGGAAAACGACAAACAGGTGCTGACGGCGGATGACGTCAAAGGGGTGCTGGATGGCTGGGCCAGTGATCTGGGGCAATCATATGGAGCGATTCGTCGGTAGTGCGGCCGTTTTCTCGTCTAACGTGAAATGCATGTATTGGCAGCACACGGAACACGGCCAGTGATGAGCAATTTCCCCATCGTAGCGACAATTCTCTCGATGATTCTGGGGCTGTCGGTCACTCGGCTGCTGCTCGGTGCGTTGACGGTGTTCCGCATCCGCCGGGTGGCGGCGCCGGATTGGGTGGCGTTGGTCTGGGCCGTTACGCTGTTCGCCACGCAGCTGGATTTTTGGTGGGCGGTCAATTCGCTGCCGCAGATCAAGTCGACCTTTTCCTTCGCGGAGTTTTTGTTGCTGGTGCTGTTGGCGCTGTCGCTGTTCGTCTCTTCGGCGCTGTTGCTGCCGAGTCGAAGCGAAGATGAACAGAACGGCTTGCGGGTCTATTTCGAACAGGACGGCCGCTACGCCCTGCTCTCGTTGTCGACGTATCTGTTTCTCGGGCTGATCGTTAACGTGTTCCTGTTTCAAGCCTCGCCGATTGCGCTGTGGGGTGTGCTGGATGTGTTGATGATCATTCTTCCGCTGTGTGCTTTCGCGGCGAAATCACGCAAGGCCTACACGACTGTCACCCTGATATACCTGCCGATCAATGCGCTGGATATCGTCGTTTCGCTGACGAATTAGGCGTTGCGTTAGAAATCGCAGCCTTCGGCAGCGCCTACACCGGCCTATGTAGGAGCTGCCGAAGGCTGCGATCTTTTGATCTACACGGACACGTTTAAAAGACACTTCCAGACACGCGCCCAAGGCTACACATCCTTGCGTAATTGCCTACAGCTACGCCAGAATCCGCCGGCTTGTGCGCCTAGGGGGCGGGTTCTATTGTGGTGCGGTCGCTGAGATGTCAGTGATCGGGTTTAGCAGCCCGGGTTATCTTCTAGACGCACAAGGTCCGTTGTCGTTATGGCGGCTTTGCGTGGGGCACTTCGGTGCGCCGGGTTCTAGAGTCCTGGTCTGCTAACCCGCGTACAGCCGCCACCTCCTTCGTTAGCAGCGAACGGTGGCAGCTTCATTACTCTAGAGGCTTTTGCCATGATAAAACCAACGCCGAATCCGCCCGAAACAGACCTCACCTCCCCTTACGAATCCATCGAGTCGAAAAGGCTCAACGAAGCCGCCGACCGCGCCCTAGATCACTACCTCTGCCCGCCCGGGTCTGTGCCAGCGCCCCGTAAAACCCGCAGGATGTATGCCGTAACAGCAGACTTCAAAAACGAAGAGCTGCTGGTCGATGCCTGCGAAACTCTCGCTTCAGCTAGAACCATCGTCAATGATTTCGCTAATCTCATACCCGCCTCACAACGCCGGACGCTGCTGGGGATTGCGCAACTGATTATGCTGGGGGAACTGGCGGTGAATCGGGTGCTGGATAATCTGCAGGTGCCGGGTTGAGGCCGCGACTGTGAACGCTTGCTGAGTTATTCCTCTGGCCCCTTCGCGAGCAGGCTCGCTCCCACATTGGAACGCGATCAACTGTGGGAGCGAGCCTGCTCGCGAAGACTGCCGAGTAAGTAACGCAATTCCATCAGGCAGAAGAACCCCGCCATCCTGTTCGATCGGGATGGCGGGTTTTGTCGTTTTCGCGAGGCAAGATCAAAAGATCGCAGCCTTCGGCAGCGCCTACACGGAAAAAAAGCAGTCAGCGGTGAATTATTTCGTGTCCTCATGTATCTGACCCAAAGAGCACGCGCCATCAATTAGATGGCATCAACGCGGCAAGATGGATCAGTAAAGAGAAAACCCGGATGAAATCACGTAAAAACAGCGTCAAACCGATCGGCCTGAAAGACATCACCATCGTCGACGACGCCAAGATGCGCAAAGCCATTACGGCGGCGGCGCTCGGCAATGCCATGGAATGGTTCGACTTCGGGGTCTATGGCTTTGTGGCCTATGTGCTCGGCAAGGTGTTTTTCCCGGGCGCCGATCCGGGCACGCAAATGATCGCTGCACTGGCGACGTTCTCGGTGCCGTTCCTGATTCGACCTTTGGGCGGTCTGTTTTTCGGCGCACTGGGCGACAAGTACGGGCGGCAGAAAGTCCTCGCCGCGACCATCGTGATCATGTCGCTCAGCACGTTTGCCATCGGCCTGATTCCGTCGTATGCCTCGATCGGCATCTGGGCGCCGATCCTGCTGTTACTGGCGAAAATGGCCCAGGGTTTCTCGGTCGGCGGCGAGTACACCGGTGCTTCGATCTTCGTCGCTGAATACGCGCCGGACCGCAAGCGTGGGTTCCTCGGCAGTTGGCTGGACTTCGGTTCGATTGCCGGTTTCGTTCTCGGTGCTGGCGTGGTGGTGTTGATTTCTACGACGCTGGGTGAAGCGAAATTCGAAGAATGGGGCTGGCGTCTGCCGTTTTTCCTCGCCCTGCCGCTGGGCATGATCGGCCTCTACCTCCGCCACGCGCTGGAAGAAACCCCGGCGTTCCAGCAACACGTCGAAAAACTCGAACAAGGTGATCGCGAAGGCCTCGCCGGCGGCCCGAAAGTGTCGTTCAAGGAAGTCGCGACCAAGCACTGGCGCAGCCTGATGACTTGCGTCGGCGTGGTGGCCGTGACCAACGTCACCTATTACATGCTGCTCACTTACATGCCGAGCTACCTTTCGCATAACCTGCATTACAGCGAAAACCGTGGCGTGCTGATCATCATCGCGATCATGGTCGGCATGCTGTTCGTGCAACCGGCGATTGGCTTTATCAGCGACAAGATTGGCCGCAAACCCTTCATCGTCGTCGGCAGTATTGGCCTGTTCATCCTGGCCATTCCGGCGTTCATGCTGATCAACAGTGGCAAGATCGGCCTGATCTTCGCAGGCTTGCTGATGTTGGCCGTGTTGCTGAACTTCTTCATCGGCGTGATGGCCTCGACCTTGCCGGCAATGTTCCCCACGCACATCCGCTACAGCGCCTTGGCCGCGGCCTTCAACATTTCGGTGCTGATTGCCGGTTTGACCCCGACTGTCGTCGCCTGGCTGGTGGAAAGCACCAACGACCTGTACATGCCGGCGTATTACCTGATGGTCATTGCCGTGGTCGGGCTGGTCACTGGCGTAACCATGAAAGAAACCGCGAACAAACCACTGCGAGGCGCGGCGCCAGCGGCTTCTGACCTCGAGGAAGCCAAAGAGCTGCTGCAAGAGCATCACGACAACATCGAGCAGAAGATCGAAGACATCGACGCTGAAATTGCTGAGCTGGAAGCCAAGCGCAAAAATCTGGTGCAGCAACACCCGCGAATCAACGAGTAAACAATCCACCACCTTGTGGCGAGGGAGCTTGCTCCCTCGCCACAAAATCATTCGGTTTCTTCAAGCCTGCGCGTCCATTCAGGGGCCGGGTACAGTAGAAACAGACGTCAAGCCAGCCATTGTCGGTCTTCGCAAACATCCGGCCGCCATGGTCCCACGCAAGTTCAATATCACCCCTGCCCCGGGATTTTTATCAGCTAGCCTTGATTGCTGATCGTCATCAAGGAGCCGTCATGTTCAAGTTCATCAAAACCACCGTGATCGGCGGACTGCTGTTTATTCTGCCGTTGGTGCTGATCTTCATCCTGATCGAGAAAGCCATTCATCTGCTGCGCGGGCCGGTGCAAAAGTTGCTGCCGATGTTCGAAGGTCATGATGTGGCGGGTGTGACAGTGGTGACGCTAGCCACGCTGGTGGGCCTGATCGTGCTGTGTTTTCTTGCCGGCCTTCTGGCCAAGACCTCGGCGGCGGCCCGGGCGATTGAAGCCACCGAAGACAAAGTGCTGAGCAATTTGCCGGGTTATCAGTTGCTCAAGGACACCACGGCGCGGTTTGCCGGCATGGAGCACGCCGAGGGGACGAAGGTCGGCATGATCGCCGAAGAGCAAGGCTGGCGCCTGTGTCTGGTGGTGGAGAGTGTCGGCGACTGGATGACGGTGTACATGCCTGATGGCGGGACTGCCGGCGGCACGGCTGGGGAAGTTCGCCTGCTGCGCGCCTGCGAGGTGATCATGACCGACCTGTCATGGCTGAGCCTGGCGGCAGGATTGCGCCGGGGCGGACGTGGTTTGCTGGAGCAGATGCAACCGTGGTTGCCGAAAGCCTGACCTCTCGATGTTGAAGACCCCCGTGGCGAGGGAGCAAGCGCCCTCGCCACGGTTGATCACCTGTCCTTCGGCTCCGGCGCCAGGCTCAGAATGCCGTGACAGATCAGCCCCAGCACACTGCGCATATGCCCGGCATGCGCTTCTCGATCCGGCGCCGCTTCGGTCGCCAGTCGAATAAACGCCATGTTCGCGTACTGGTTGAACAAAATCGCAGCCACATCGATATCGACGGACTCGCGGACTTTGCCCAGTGCCTGGAAATGCACCAGCAACGCCTTGGTTTCTTCGATCACCGCCGCATTCCACGGGCTCAACGCCTGAGCCAGCTCACCGGTAAGCAGAAACGGCGCCAGTTCACGCCATAGTGAGGCCGGCATGGCTTGCAGTTGGTAATCGGTCATCAGGCCTTCGAACTCGCACAACGCCTCCAGCGGATCGCTATCGTCATCGAGATTGGCCCGCGCCTCGCGCATGGCCTGCTCGTCCGGTTGCTTGAGCAGTGCCAGCAGAATCTCCTGCTTGCCGCCGAAATAGTTGGTCACCGTCGGCGCGGAAACCGCCGCTGCATTGGCAATTTGTTCAAGCGTGGTCGCGCCGAACCCGTTGCTGATAAACAGCTCCAGTGCTGCCTGCGCGATGACTTCCCTGCGCTGTTCCTTCTGCCGTTCTCTGAGTCCGCTCATACCTTGCCTGCCGTGCCTTGCCAATGCGCATCAGCCTACGGATTTGTTTTTCTACCGACAAATATTTTCTTTACAAAAATATTTTAAAGTGACAAACATTAGCCGTGCACCGCTGCAACGAACGCACTCACTCGCCCTGTTTATCTGGAGATCAGCATGTCCGCCGAATTCGATCAGACCCGCAGCACCCACGATTACCAGGCCGCCGACGCCGCCCACCACATTCATGCGTTCGTCGATCAGAAGGCCCTCAACGAAGAAGGCCCGCGAGTGATGGTCAGCGGCGATCGCCTCGCGTTGTGGGACAACGACGGCAATCGGTATCTGGACGGCATGTCCGGCCTGTGGTGCACCAACCTCGGCTACGGGCGCAAGGACCTGGCCGCCGCCGCGACGGCGCAGCTGGAGCAACTGCCCTACTACAACATGTTCTTTCACACCACTCACCCGAAGGTGATCGAGCTGTCCGAGTTGCTCTTCAGCCTGCTGCCGAAGCACTACAGCCACGCGATCTACACCAACTCGGGGTCCGAGGCCAACGAAGTGCTGATCCGCACCGTGCGCAAGTTCTGGCAAGTGATGGGCAAGCCCGAGAAGAAGATCATGATCGGCCGCTGGAACGGCTACCACGGCTCGACCCTGGCCGCGACGGCGCTGGGCGGGATGAAATTCATGCACGAAATGGGCGGCATCATTCCTGATGTGGCGCACATTGATGAGCCGTACTGGTTCGCCCACGAAGGCAATCTCAGCCCGGAAGAATTTGGCCTGCAAGCCGCGCGGCAACTGGAAGAGAAGATTCTCGAACTGGGCGCCGACAAGGTCGCCGCGTTCGTCGCCGAACCTTTTCAGGGTGCGGGAGGGATGATCATTCCGCCGGCGACTTATTGGCCGGAAATTCAGCGCATCTGCCGCAAATATGACGTGCTGCTGTGTGCGGACGAAGTGATTGGCGGTTTCGGCCGCACCGGTGAATGGTTCGCCCATCAGGCATTCGGTTTTGAACCCGACACGCTGTCGATCGCCAAGGGCCTGACCTCGGGATACATCCCCATGGGCGGTTTGATTCTGTCACGGCGCATGGCTGAAGCATTGGTCGAGAAAGGTGGCGTGTTTGCCCACGGCCTGACCTATTCCGGGCACCCGGTGGCGGCTGCCGTGGCGATTGCCAACCTAAAGGCCTTGCGTGATGAGGGCGTGGTCACTCAGGTGAAAACCGACACCGGGCCGTATCTGCAGAATTGCTTGCGCGAAGTGTTTGGCAATCACCCGTTGGTGGGTGAGATTCAGGGCGTTGGTTTGGTGGCTGCGTTGCAGTTTGCTGAAGACAAGGCCAGCCGCAAGCGCTTTGCCAATGAAAACGATATTGCTTGGCGCTGCCGCACGATCGGCTTTGAGGAGGGGTTGATCATTCGCTCGACGTTGGGCCGGATGATCATGGCCCCTGCCCTGATTGCCAGCCGTGCGGAGCTTGATGAGCTGATCGACAAGACGCGCATTGCGGTGGATCGCACGGCCCGTGAGTACGGCGTTCTCTAGCTGGAGTGATGGTTTGTCCGATCGGACGCCTTCGCGAGCAGGCTCGCTCCCACAATTGAAATGCGTTCCTCTGTGGGAGCGAGCCTGCTCGCGAAAGGGCTGCACGCGGCGTCAGGGCGGACAAAGATCAATCTCGCCGATTACTCCGCACTCGGCTTGGTGTTAAATAGGCGCCAGTCTTAACCTTGTCGCTTGAAGCCGTGCAACGAGAACCGCTATGAACTCCCATTCCAGGAAAAACACCGTACGTCCAACGGCGGTGACCGCATGATCGAAGTTACCGAAGTATCCATTGCCGACCTGCGCGCAGCGCTGGAGTCTGGTCAGACCACGTCGGTTGAACTGGTGCAGGCGTATCTCGCCCGCATCGATGCCTACGACGGCGCCGACACCCCGACGGCGCTGAACGCCGTGGTCGTGCGCAACCCCGAAGCGCTGAACGAAGCGCGGGCCGCCGACGCTCGCCGCGCCAAAGGCGAAACCCTGAGCGCGCTCGATGGCATTCCCTACACCGCCAAGGACAGTTATCTGGTCAAGGGCTTGACCGCTGCATCCGGCAGCCCGGCCTTCGTTGATCTGGTCGCCTATCGCGATGCCTTCACCATCGAACGCCTGCGCGGCGCCGGGGCGATTTGCCTGGGCAAGACCAACATGCCGCCGATGGCCAATGGCGGTATGCAGCGCGGCGTCTACGGTCGCGCCGAAAGCCCTTACAACGCCGATTACCTCACCGCGCCGTTTGCCTCCGGCTCGTCGAACGGTGCCGGTACCGCCACTGCCGCCAGTTTCGCCGCGTTCGGTCTGGCTGAAGAAACCTGGTCAAGCGGGCGTGGCCCGGCGTCGAACAATGGTTTGTGCGCCTACACGCCGTCGCGCGGCGTGATTTCGGTACGTGGCAACTGGCCGTTGACGCCGACCATGGACGTCGTCGTGCCTTACGCACGCACCATGGCCGACCTGCTCGAAGTCCTCGACATCGTCGTTGCCGAAGACCCGGACACCCGTGGCGACCTCTGGCGCCTGCAACCGTGGGTGCCGATCCCGAGCGTCAACGAGGTGCGCCCTGCCGCTTACGCTGATCTGGCCGCTGACGCCAAAGCGCTGGCCGGCAAGCGTTTCGCCGTCCCGCGCATGTTCATCAATGCCGACCCTGAAGCCGGCACCAGCGAAGCCCCGGGCATCGGTGGCCCGACCGGCCAGCGTATCAACACTCGCGCTTCGGTGATTGATTTGTGGAAACAGGCACGCCAGGCCCTGGAAGCGGCCGGTGCCGAAGTCATCGAAACCGACTTCCCGTTGGTCTCCAACTGCGAAGGCGATCGTCCCGGCGCGCCGACTGTATTCACCCGTGGTCTGGTCTCGAAAGAGTTCCTTCACCATGAGTTATGGGACCTGACCGCATGGGCGTTCGACGATTTCCTGCAAGCCAACGGCGACCCGAAACTCAATCGTCTGGTCGACGTCGACGGGGCGAAAATCTTCCCCCACGAACCGGGTACGCTGCCTAACCGTGAGGGTGATCTGGTGGCGGGCATGGATGAATACGTGCGCATGGCCGAGCGCGGCATCACGCCGTGGAATGAAATTTCCACAGTGCCCGACGGCCTGCGCGGCCTCGAACAGACCCGGCGCATCGACCTCGAGGACTGGATGGACTCGCTGGGCCTCGACGCCGTGCTGTTCCCGACCGTCGCCGACGTCGGCCCGGCAGATGCGGACGTCAACCCGGCCTCGGCAGACATTGCCTGGAGCAACGGTATCTGGGTGGCCAACGGCAACCTGGCGATCCGTCACCTCGGCGTACCCACCGTCACCGTGCCGATGGGCATCATGGCCGACATCGGCATGCCGGTCGGCCTGACCTTCGCCGGTCGCGCCTACGACGATTCGAGCCTGCTGCGTCTGGCCGCGGCGTTCGAGTCAACCGGCAACAAACGCCAAATCCCGCCCCGCACCCCGCCACTGGCGTAACGCTTTTAAAACTGTAGGAGTGAGCCTGCTCGCGATGGCGGTGTGTCAGTTAAATTTATCGAGACTGACACACCGCTATCGCGAGCAGGCTCACTCCTACAGGGGGTTGTGTAATGCCGTTCATTGAGCACATCCGCTCAATCCTACTTCCTGCAATCGCTTGATCATCCCAGCCATCTTAATTGCCGCTGGCCACTGACCATGATCGACCGCGCCCCCTCGCGCTTCACCCTCCTCTCGCTGCTCTGCGGTCTGACCACCACCGCCCTCGCCAGCGGTTTTTTCGACGATGCAAAAAGCGAAGTGCTCAGCCGCAACTTCTATCTGAGCAACGATTACCGCTCGCCCTCGGCGTCCGGCAAAAATTACAAACAGGAATGGGCTCAAGGCTTTATCGGCACTTTCTCATCCGGTTTCACACCCGGCATAGTCGGGTTCGGTATTGATGCGCATGCCTTCGCCGGGCTCAAACTGGACGGTGGCAAGGGGCATTCGGGGACGGGTTTGCTGCCGGTCGACAGCGATGGCCGCAGCGAAAACGACTACTCCAGCGCGGGCGCTGCGCTTAAGTTGAAGGCCTCGCACACCACCCTCGTCTTCGGTGAAATGACCGTGGAAACACCGGTATTCGACACCTCCGACAAACGCCTGCAGCCCGAGTACGCCACCGGCTTTCTGCTCAACAGCGCCGAGTTAGACCACATCAATCTGGTGGCCGGGCATTTCACCGCGTTCAAGAATCAGGACAGCTCATCCGGAAAAGGCGATTTCTATGGCTATGGCGCCAATACCGAGGCCGGCGGGATCAGTTTTCTTGGCGCCGATCTGTTCACCGACAGCCCCGTTGGCGGCGCGCTGTACGCCTCAGACCTCAGCGACACCTGGCACCAGTACTACGGCAACCTGCACTTCAAGCAGTCCGGCGTGCTTCTCGACGCCAACCTTTATCACACCCGCGACACCGGCCGGGCGCTGGCAGGTTCCATCGACAACACCGCGTTCAGCCTGTCCGGCAAATACGCCTTCGGCCCCCATGCGGTAATGCTCGGCTGGCAAAAGATCAATGGCGACACGCCGTTCGATTTCGTCGGCGGCGACTCGATCTACCTCGCCAACTCGATCAAATACGCCGACTTCAACGGCGCCAACGAACGCTCCTGGCAGGCGCGCTACGACCTCGACCTTGGCGCCTTGGGCATCCCCGGCCTGAGCTTCATGACCCGCTACGTCAGCGGCAGCCATATCGACGGCACCCACGCGCCCAAGGGCGGCGCCTACAACCCGTTTGATCCGGACAGCGGCAGTTACCAGCCGCAGCAAGGTGACGGCGGCAAGCACTGGGAACGGGATATCGATTTGAAATACGTCGTGCAGTCGGGCGCGGCCAAGGATCTGTCGGTGCAGGTCTCGCAAGTATCGCACCGAGCCAATGAAGCGCAGGCCGGCGATGACATTGACCGGATTTACGTGGTGATCCAGTACCCAGTTGGTTTCTAACCCACCGCCCATCCCGATTTGAAACGCTATCCCGTGTAGGCGTGAGCCTGCTCGCGATAGCGTCTTTTCAGCAACATTCATGCTGACTGACACAGCGTTATCGCGAGCAGGCTCATTCCACAGGGGATGAGGAAAATTCGCTGGTTTCGTGTCGTTTGACGGGTTCGTAACAGGGACAGACCACGTTTGCACCCAGCCAGTCGCCCGATTTTTTGCTTTTTAAACTTCGGTGTTTAAAAGACACCTCTAGATACACCTACAAGGCTACACATCCTTGCGCCTTTGCCTACAGCTACGCCAGAATCCGCCGGCTTGTGCGCCTTGGGCCGGGTCTCTATCGTGGATCGGTCGCTGACAAATCAGCGATCGGGTCTCGCAGCCCGTCGATCTCTGGACGCACAACACCCGCTTGTTTATGGCGGCTGTACGTGGGAGACCTTCGGGTCTGCCGGTTCTAGAGTCCCGGTCTGCGACCCGCGTATAGCTGCCACCTCCTTTTCGTATCGCAGCGAAATGTGGCAGCTTCATAGACTCTGGGAGCTTCACCATGATCAAACCAACGCCCAACCCACCCGAAACCGACCTCACCTCGCCCTACGAATCCCTCGATTCAAAAAAACTCCACGAAGCCGCCGACCGCGCCCTCGACCACTATCTCTGCCCACCCGGCTCCACCCCACCGCCACCCAAAACCCGCCGGATGTACGCCGTTAACGCGGACTTCAAAAACGAGGAATTGCTGGCCGATGCCAGCGAAACGCTCGCTTCAGCCAGAACCATCGCCCATGACTTCGCCCATCTCATACCCGCGTCGCAGCGTCGTACTTTGTTGGGGATTGCACAGCTGATAATGCTGGGCGAACTGGCGGTAAACCGGGTGATGGATAATCTGGAGTTGCCGCGGTAGCGCGCCTCGATAACGCATTCCGAATGAGTCGCCGTGGCTACTGACGTCTTCGCGGGCAAGCCCGCTCCCACAGGGATCGGGGTCTATCACAAACCTGTGTTTACACTCCGAACCTGTGGAGCCGAGCTTGCTCCGAGCGGCGATCGGACGAAGGCGGCCTCACAGCCAACACGTGTCTCCAAATGACTAAACGGAGCCAGACTAGGTTTTTCCAGCATTGCGCATCAAACGATCGCAGCCTTCCGCGGCTCCTACATGAATCGGTGTAGGAGCCGCGGAAGGCCGCGATCGTTTGCTTTTGGCAAACTGGCGGAAGGCAGCCGGAGTCGAGCCTGCCTGGAACGGATACCGTCTCCAATGAGGGCGATTATCTTCTTTGAGCCAACTGCTGACCTAGGCGTAGTCTTCGGTAAGACGCCAGTAGCCAGATCTTCCCTCTTCAACATTACCGTTCGTCGAACAAACGTCCTCACCTGTCAGATCTGACAGTGGCCAAACGCTTCCGCTTGTTATCTGATGTCCATTGCGGGCCTTGACTTTATCTAGGTGACAAGCATGAAACATATTCGCTTTAGCTCCGTGAAAAGCCACAGCGATATCGCTCTGCAACACACCATAGAACGGTTGCAATGTAACACTCACGCTTGCTAATTCTGAGATTTCATGGAATTAAACAACAATGAAGGTCGCAATAATTAGTTCAAATACGATGCCCACGCCACCACTAAACACAGGAATACCTCGAGGCTGGAGCACATCAATACATGAACTCATCAGTAATATTTCTGAAGGACTAGTTGAAAAAGGTCACAATGTGACGCTGTATGCAAGTGGCGACTCAACAACTAGCGCCAAATTAGAAAGCATTTGGGATCAATGCTCAATGAAATATGAGTTATTGCCCAATCAGTTTGACTACAAAGCTTATGATGAGATCCTGACCTCGTTCTGCTTTGAAAAAAACAAAACTGAGAAATATGAAATCATCTTTTCATTTCATACCTTTGATTCGGGTTTTTTTGCAAACCTAATAGATACACCAATTGTAAGTGCTTATCACGGCGCGGGCGCTTGGAAATTTGAGAGGATATGGCCCCAAAAAATAATTAAACCCAACCATTATGTGGCCATTTCTCAATCCCAAGAGAAAAACTGTGATTTCATCAGATTTGATCAGGTGATTTATAACGGGATTAACGCAAAAGCATTCCCTTTTCAAGAAAAAAATAAATATCCAAACATGGTATTTGTTGGGAGAGTCAACAGCGAAAAAGGAACTGATACAGCCGCAATTGTCAGCAGAAAACTTAATATGAAACTGGATATCTTCGGAACTACCGACGAGCAATCGCTGTTGAATTTTATATTGGACCAAGGCGATACAATTCGTTTGCACGGCCATGTACCACAAAAAACAATTGCGCGAGCGGTCGCCGATTCGAAGCTTTTTATCTTCCCGTGTCGATGGAACGAACCATTCGGGCTGGTTCTTGCAGAGTCGCTAGCATGCGGCACGCCGATCATAGGCTACGCAATCGGTTCTCTACCCGAAATCATTGACGATGGGGTCACCGGTTTTCTGGTCAGTCCCGAAGATGGAAATGTAGAAGGTAATTGGACAATCAAAAAAAAGGGTGTCGAAGGGCTTGAGGAGGCCGTTCAGAGGATCAACGCAATGCCAGAGAAAGATTACTTGAAAATGAGATTAGCTTGCCGGCAGCGATTTGAACGCAACTTCACCAAAGAGATAATGATTGAAAAATACGAGAGGCTTTTCAAGGAGATCATTCAAAAAAATGAAAATCTCAATCATCACAACGACATACAATTGCAAAGACTATATTGAAGACTGCATAAATAGCGTTCAAATGCTTAGACTAGAGCCGCTTGCCATTAAAGTTGAACATGTCATTTATGATGACGCATCGACAGATGGTACTCGGGAAGTCATAGAATCCAAAATGCGCCCCGACATTACATTCATTGGTGGAATATACAATGTAGGTCCTTCAGCTGGTAGAAATATCGCAATTCAAAGATCTTCCGGGGATTTTATTTTTGTGCTAGATGGTGACGATTTAATTTTGCAAAGAACCATCTACAATTTCGCGCAGACTGCATTAGAACACAAAGATACAAAGTGGTTTGTTTCCGGCTTTATTTGCGTTGATAGCAACCTCAGATACAAGTCGAATTACGACTATTACGCCTGGCAATTTAAGTCAAAACTAGACTTGCTTGCTGCCATCTTCAGGGGAAGTCATTACATCCAACACAGCGTACTATTTAAGAAGGAACTATTTCAAAAGGTCGGCGGCTACCTAGAGCACCTTAAAATGGCTGAGGACCTTGATCTATTTGTAAGATTTATTCTAAGTGGCGCCATGCCCGTCTATTTGAATTCTATATCTCATTTACATCGCTTTCACGAAAGCAATCTTTCCGCAGGGATCGACAAACACACACACGCGTTGCACGCGGCTGAAATTCAAGACAGGTATAAATCTCAAGTAGAACGACTACTTGAAGAAGGGTGCTGATAAATTACTATAGATTAATCAGGAAGCACTTTTCTGAAATGCAACACTAATATTCAGCAAGTAACTTTTCCAAGTTCCAAATTTTCACTCATGTAAAAACTGGCGGAAGGCAGCCGGAGTCGAACCTGCCCGGGAACGGATGCCGTCCCCAACCGGGTTTGAAGCCCGGCCGCGCCACCGGGCGCGATTGCCTTCCTTTAACTCAGTGCGCGTCGGCGCTGGCCAACGCATTGTCGTAGCGGATTTGCCGTGACTCGCCCATACGCCGGGTGAGGCCCAGGCGATCAAAGTATTCGAGGAACTGAATACAGCGTTTGCGTCCCAAGCCTAGCGCATCGCGGAAGGTTGTCACCTCGATCTGCGGATTTTCCCTGGCGAGTTTGAGCAGCACCTCGGCCATTCGGCGCAACTGCACGTCACTCAAAAACAGGTCGCGCACCACTTGATGCATCAAGCCCAGCCGCGCCCGTTTTCGCAGCAGCAGGCGCACCACGGCGTCGTCCTGGCCGAGCACTTGGGCCGCGTCACGGACCCACGGCGGATCGAAACCAGCGTTTTCAAACAACGGTTGCAGCTGTTCCCAGAGGATTTCGTCCTCGGCATTCAGGCGCACTTGATGATCCGGCAGGTGCAGCCACGGGCCACTGGCGGTGATCGCGCCGGCGTCGCGCAATTCATCGAGCAAGCTGACGAAGGTCGAACGTTCCAGCGGCAAAGCGCTGAAGCGCCTTAGACGATCACGGTCCGGCCCCATTTGATCGGGTTCCAGCTTATGAAAGCTCGCCAGTCGTTCCAGCAGTGTGAATTTCAACTGCCCCCAACGCTGCACGTTGAACAGCACAGGGCCTTGGCGGGTGTCGATCAGGCGCACGTTTTCCGGCAGCGACCACGTTGAGCGCAGGCGATTGAATTGCCGTTCCAGCCGTTGCGGATCAAGACCGCCCGCGCTGTGATCAAGCATTGCCGGCAAGACCTGCTCGAAGCTTTCGCTGCGGGCCAAAGCCTTGAGTTGTGCCAGCCGTTCGGGGCTGCGGCGCTGTCGGGCCGGGGCAAACGGGTCGAGCACACGGCCGCCACCGAGTGTGCGTTGAGCGCTGGAGTCGCGCAGGATCAGCCGATCGCCCTTCACCGCGTGAACCGGCGCGTTGATCAGTAGTTGCGCGAACATGCGCTCGCCGGGACTCAGGCGCGATCCTTCAAGCAATGCAACTCGAGCGATGACGTCTTGCGTGCCAAGGTGCAGGTGTACTGGGTGAAAGTGCTCGAAAGTGCGTTCACCCGGCAGCAGTTGAAACTCGATGTCGATTCGCTGGGTGGGTGCCAGCAACCACTCCGCCAGCAGCCATTGGCCGCGATGGATTTGCGTCAGTTCGAGGCGTTCGCCGCTCAGGTTCAGGGCAACCCTCTGTCCGGCGAAGGCCTGTTCGGCAGGTTGGTTCTGCGCATGCAAGCCGCGCACCCTGACCGATTTGCCGAAAGGCCCAAGCGCCAGTTTGTCGCCCACTGATACCGTGCCCGACAACGCGGTGCCCGTGACCACGATCCCGGCGCCGGCAACGCTGAATGCGCGGTCGATGGCCAGCCGAAAACCGCCTTCGCGGCTGCGCGCCTGCACGTTGCTTTGCGCGTGCAACAACGCCTTGCGCAGCTCATCGATGCCCTGCGCCGTGACGCTCGACACGGTTAGAATCGGCGCTTCGGCAAACGGCCCGCTCGCCAGCAAATCCAGGGTCTGGCGCTGAACTTCCGCCACCCTGCCCGCCTCAACCCGATCACACTTGGTAATCGCCACCAGCGCACGTGGAATGCCAAGTAATTCGACGATTGCCAGGTGCTCACGGGTTTGCGGCATCACGCCGTCATCCGCAGCGATCACCAGCAACGCCAGATCGATGCCCTGCGCGCCGGCAAGCATGTTGTGGGTGAATTTCTCGTGGCCCGGCACATCGATAAACCCGGTCAACCCTGCGCCCGATTCAAGTTCGGCATAGAGATAACCGAGGTCGATGGTCATTCCGCGCTCGCGCTCCTGTGGGCGGCGATCGCCGGTTTGACCGGTCAACGCTTGCAGCAGAGACGTCTTGCCGTGGTCGATGTGCCCCGCCGTGCCGACAATCACGGCTCGACCTGCAATTGCGGCAATTGCCCCAGCCATGCCGGCTCGTCGTCGAGTTGGCGCAGATCCAGCCACAGCGCATCGTCATCAATACGCCCGAGCACCGGAATCGGCAAGGCGCGCAACGCCGCTTCCAGATGCAACAGGCAACGCCCGCGCAAACGTTTCGACACTTGCGGACGACAACACAGCGCCGCACTCGGCAGGCGCGCCACCGGTTGGCTGCCGCTGCCGATCATGCCCAAGGCCTCCACTGCACTGACCTGCCAGCGCTCACCCAACAACTCAGTCATCAAGGGCTGCAAGCGCAAAGCCTGGGCGAAGATGTCAGCCTGCGGGCGAGTCAACAGACGCAAACTCGGCAAACGTTCAGCCAGTCGATCCGGATCGCGATACAAACCCAGCACCGCCTCCAGCGCCGCCAAGGTCAACTTGTCCACTCGCAGCGCACGTTTCAACGGGTTCTTCTTGATTTTCGCGATGAGTTCTTTGCGCCCGACAATCAATCCTGCCTGCGGCCCGCCGAGCAACTTGTCGCCGCTGAACGTGACGATGTCTGCGCCATCAAGCAGTGCCTGGCGCACCGTCGGTTCCGCCGGCAGCCCCCAACGCGTCAGATCCAACAGACTGCCGCTGCCCAGATCCTCCAGCAACGGCAAGCCATGCCGATGCGCCAACTCGGCCAGTTCCGCAGTCGGCACCCGCGCGGTAAATCCTTCAATGCTGTAATTGCTCGCGTGCACACGCATGATCAAGCCGCTGCGTGGGCTGATCGCCGCTTCGTAATCGCGAGCATGCGTACGATTGGTCGTGCCGACTTCATGCAGACGCACGCCGGCACGGGCCATGATGTCGGGGATGCGGAACGCGCCGCCGATCTCGATCAGCTCACCGCGCGAAATGATGCCTTCCTTGCGCGCGCCGAGGCTGTTGAGGGTCAGCAGCACGGCAGCGGCATTGTTGTTGACCACGGTGACGGCTTCGGCGCCGGTCAATTCGCGAATCAGGCCTTCGATCAAGTCGTCACGGTCACCGCGCTTGCCGCTGGCCAGATCGAATTCCAGATTGAGCGGATAACGTGCGGCCATTTGCACCGCTTCGATGGCTTCTTCGGGCAGCAAGGCCCGACCAAGGTTGGTGTGCAGCACCGTGCCAGTCAGGTTGAACACCCGCCGCACATGGCTGCGCTGTTGCTGGGCAAGGCGCTCACCGACGCGGCCGGCGAGCACTTCGGCGCTGACTTCCACTGCGCACAACTGCCCGTTCAACACGCCAGGGCGCAGTTCATCAAGCAGTTGCCGCAGGCACGCCAACAACGCCTCACGTCCGTAACGCTCGGCCAACGGCAAACAGGCGGGATGACGCAATAAACCATCAATGGAAGGTAAACGCAGGGCACCGCTCGCAGACATCAGCCACTCCCAAAAACAAAAGACTGTCCGGCGAGTGTAGACGCTGCGGTCATTCGTCTCCCGGTGCGAGCAACAGATTCGGTGCCAGACGCTGATAGCCGTCCTGGGCCAGACGCATGTCCAGCAGCAAACTGCCGAGATCCGCCGACAATGCCTCGGCTTCGGCATCGTTCTCCAGGTAAAGCAATTTCAGATAATTGTTGCAACTCGGACAGACTTCCGCGCGCAGCGGTGCCTGATTGGCGGCGTGGCGGTCGTCCTCAAGGCTGAAATAATCGAGGCCTTTGCTCGACTCGCAGTACACGCACTTGACCCTCACCACGTGCCATTCGCAGGCGCACAGCGAGCACACCAGATACCGCAAACCGTTGTGTTTGCCGCGATGGCGAATGACCCCGGCCATCGCCGGTGAACCACAGGCCGGGCATTGGCTGAGGCTGTTGCCGGGTGTCAGTTGCAGGTTGGCCACGCTGAGCAGCCAATGGCTCCATGCCGCTTGCAGCGCCGCGCCGAGGAACGGCACCAATGCCGCCGGCACCATTGAATATTGGCCGCTGACCAGCGCCACAGCCCAGGCGCGCAGTTGCCCGTGACTGGCGCTGCGCAGAGTGGTGAGCGCATCCATCACGGCGGGTTGCGCAGGCGGCGTGTAGCGTTGCAGCAAGGCGTCCAGCCAGACTTGCCAATCATCTTCGCGGACCAGGGTATCGGCAGCGAACGGCGGCATGCCGTGCTGCTGGCACAGCTCAAGCCGTTGCTGATCGACGGTTTCTGTCGAGGGTGGATCGTCCAGCACTTGTTGCTGCGCCCGGCATAAACCGGCGATCAAACGCAAATAGTCGGCCAACGGATGCCCTTCGGCCAATTGCTCCAGACGCTGAGCGCGCAGGGTGAACAGGTTGTGCGGTGGCAAGTGCAGAAACGGCGGCGAACTCGCCGCCGCTTCGATTTCTCCGGGTTCCAGAATGGTTGCCAAAGGTCAGCCCTTTTTAGTGATCGGTCGTTCCGGCGCATCCGGGTGACGTTCATCGCGGGTGATGTCGCGATACCACAGCTCATGGTGTTTTCTTGCCCAGGCGCGACTGACCCAGCCATGCATCATCGCGTCGACCGAGCCCTTGATCCACAGACCGGCGTAGATGTGAATGATGATGCTCAGCACCAGAATGAACCCGGCCAATGCGTGCAACAGCATCGCCCAGCGAATCACGGTGATGCCGAAAAACGCGCTGAAATAGGCGCGCCAGATCACCAGGCCGGTGAACAGCAAGCCGAGCATGCACAGCAGTAAAGTCCAGAACAGCAGCTTTTGCCCGGCGTTGTACTTGCCTACGGGTGGCACGCTTTCTTCATCGTTGACCAGCACCCGATCGATGCGGCGCATCCATTTCCAGTCGTTGTCGATAAAGAAGTTCGCACGCCAGAAACGGAACACCAGGCCGAGGAACAACACAAACATCGCCACGCCCATGAACGGATGCAGAATCCGCGTCCACGGCCCGCCGCCGAACAGGTTGCTCAGCCAGAACAGCGACGGATGAAACAACGCCAGCCCGGACAACCCGGCCATGAAAAACAGGATCGCCACCAGCCAGTGATTGGTGCGCTGGTTGGCGGTATAACGCAGGATCGTCTTGTTGCTCATGGCCGGTCCTCCCCGCGTGGATCGAAGGTATGCACCGCCGGATCGACGACATGCACCGAGGTGTCGGGTGGCGTTGGATGTTCGTCCTCTTCGACGCGATTCGGGCCAATGCGCACGTAATGGAAGAACCCGGCGAGCACCGCCGCGCCCATGGCCAGCAGGCCCAGGGGTTTGCTGATGCCTTTCCACAGGCCCACCAATGGGCTGATGGCTGGATCCTGCGGCAGGTTGGCGTAGATGGTTGGGGTGTCGGCGTGGTGCAACACGTACATCACGTGCGTGCCACCAACCCCTGCCGGGTCGTACAGACCGGCGTTTTCAAAACCACGACTTTTCAGGTCGACGATGCGTTCGGCGGCGTGTTCCTTCATGTCTTCCTTGGTGCCGAAGACGATGGCGCCGGTCGGGCAGGTTTTCACGCAGGCCGGTTCCAGCCCTACCGCCACCCGATCTGAACACAAGGTGCACTTGTAAGCCTTGTGATCCTTTTGCGAGATCCGTGGAATATTGAATGGGCAACCGGTGATGCAGTAACCGCAGCCGATGCAGTGATCCTGATCGAAATCGACGATGCCATTGGCGTGCTTGATGATCGCGCCGGGGCTCGGGCACGCGGCCAGGCAACCGGGCTCGGCGCAATGCATGCAGCCGTCCTTGCGGATCAGCCATTCGAGGTTGCCGGCATCGGTTTCATGCTCGGTAAAGCGCATGAGCGTCCAGGTTTCTGCGCTCAAGTCTTGCGGGTTATCGTAGGTGCCGTGGTTGTGGCCGACCTCGTCGCGCAGCTCGTTCCATTCCGAACACGCGACCTGGCAAGCCTTGCAGCCGATGCATTTGGTGGTGTCGATCAGCTTGGCGACTTCGTCCTGATTCCTCACCGACGGCGGCACAGTTGTAGTGGCCGAGCGGGCAATGATGTCTTGGCTGGCCATCTAAAGATTCTCCATTAGAGCTTCTCCACGTTGACCAGGAATGACTTGGATTCCGGGGTCTGAGTGTTGCCATCGCCGAGGAACGGCACCAGGGTGTTGGTCAGGTAACCGTGACGCGTCAGGCCGGTGAATCCCCAGTGCAGCGGAATGCCGATCTGATGCACGACCTGGCCGTTGACCTGCAATGGCCGGATTCTTTTTGTCACCACGGCCACCGCTTCGATGAAGCCGCGCTTGCAACTGACGCGCACACGATCACCAGCGGCAATGCCCTTCTCTTTCGCCAGCACCTCACCGATTTCGACGAACTGCTCCGGTTGGGCAATCGCATTCAACTTGCAGTGCTTGCTCCAGAAGTGGAAATGCTCGGTCAACCGGTAACTGGTGCCGGCGTACGGGAAGTCCTTGGCCTCACCGAGGGTCTCCCAGACCGAATCGAAGATCCGCGCCGCCGGGTTGCTGGTGGCTTTCTTGTTTTGCGGGTGCAGCGGGTTGATGCCGATCGGCGTTTCGAACGGCTCGTAGTGCTCGGGGAATGGCCCTTCGTTCATCTTGTCGACGGCGAAGAACCGCGCCACGCCTTCGGGGTTCATGATGAACGGATTCATCCCGGCCTCTGGTGGCACGTCGGCCTTGAAGTCCGGCACATCGGTGCCGCCCCAGGCCTTGCCGTTCCACCACACCAGGCGTTTTTTCGGGTCCCACGGTTTGCCGGAGACATCTGCCGAAGCGCGGTTGTAGAGAATCCGCCGGTTGGCCGGCCAGGCCCACGCCCAGCCCAGATGTTGATGCATGCCGTATGGATCGGCATTGTCGCGCCGCGCCATCTGGTTGCCAGCCTCGGTCCAGCTGCCGGCGAAAATCCAGCAACCGGACGCCGTGCTGCCGTCGTCCTTGAGCAAGCCGAACCCGGCCAGTTGCGATCCGGCCTTGATCGCTGCGCCCGTAGCGTCGGTAAAGTCTGCCAAGGCGCTGCCGTTGATCTCTTTGGCCAGTTCCTCCGGCGAAGGCTCGTCGGTGATTTTGTACGGCCACGACAGCTTCAGCAGCGGATCGGGGAATTTGCCACCCTCAGCCTGGTAACGCTTGCGCAGGCGCAGGAACAGTTCGCTCATGATGCGAATGTCAGTCTGCGCTTCACCGGGGCCATCGGCGCCTTTCCAGTGCCATTGCAGCCAGCGGCTGCTGTTGACCAGCGAGCCGTCCTCTTCGGCAAAACAAGTGGTGGGCAGACGAATGACTTCGGTCTGGATCTCTTCGCTCTTCACATCGTTGTAAGGCCCGACGTTGTGCCAGAACTCCGAAGTTTCGGTGGCCAGCGGATCCATCACCACCAGCCATTTCAATTTGGCCAGCGCGCCCATCACGCGATTTTTGTCCGGCAACGCGGCAATCGGGTTGAAGCCTTGGCACATGTAACCGTTGACCTTGCCCTGGCTCATCAGGTCGAACATCTTCAGGACGTCGTAGTTGGGGATGTCGAGTTTCGGCAGGTAGTCGTAGACCCAATTGTTCTCGACGGTGGCGTTCGCGCCGTACCAGGACTTCATCAGGCTGACGTGGAATTTGCTGTAGTTCTGCCAGTAGGACAACTGCCCCGGCCGCAGCGGCATTTGCGTGCGTTTTTTGATGAAGGCGTTGTAGTCCTGCTCGGCATCGCCCGCCAGCGTCAGGTAACCCGGCAATGAGTTGGAGAGCAAACCCAGGTCAGTCAGGCCTTGAATGTTCGAGTGCCCGCGCAAGGCATTGACGCCGCCGCCCGGCATGCCGACGTTGCCCAGCAGCAATTGCACCATCGCCGCGCTGCGAATGATCTGCGCGCCAATGGAATGCTGGGTCCAGCCGAGGGCATAGAGAATCGTCATGGTCTTGCCCGGTATCGAGCAGGTGGCGATTTCGTCCCAGATTTTCTGCATGGCGTCGACCGGCATCCCGCAAATCTGGCTGGCGAGGTCGATGTTGTAGCGGCTGTAATGCTGCTTCATCAATTGATAGACGCAGCGCGGGTGTTGCAGCGTCGGATCGACTTTGGCGAAGCCGTCCTCGCCCAGCTCGTATCCCCAACCGGACTTGTCGGTGTAGCTGCGCTTGGCCACGTCGTAGCCGCTGAAGATGCCGTCTTCGAAGCCATAACCTTCTTTGACGATGAACGACACGTCGGTGTAATTGCGCACGTATTCGTGCTGGATCTTGTCCTCGGTCAGCAGGTAATTGATCAAGCCGCCCATAAAGGCGATGTCGGTGCCGGTGCGGATCGGCGCGTAATAGTCGGCCACGGATGCGGTCCGAGTAAAACGCGGATCAACCACGATCAGCCGTGCAGCGTTGTGCGCTTTGGCTTCGGTCACCCATTTGAAGCCGCACGGATGCGCTTCTGCAGCGTTACCACCCATCACCAGGATCAGATTCGCGTTAGCGATATCGGTCCAGGTATTGGTCATGGCACCACGGCCGTACGTCGGGGCAAGACTTGCCACCGTCGGGCCGTGTCAGACACGCGCCTGGTTATCGAACCCCAGCATGCCGAGGCTGCGAATCACCTTCTGAGTGATGTAACCGGCTTCGTTGGACGCTGCCGACGCTGCGAGGAATCCGGTGGTCAGCCAGCGGTTCACCGTTTGCCCGTTGGCATTTTTCTCGATGAAGTTGGCGTCGCGGTCGGCTTTCATCAGGTCGGCGACACGATCAAGCGCCTCGTCCCAACTGATTCGCGTCCATTCGCTGCTGCCGGGCTTGCGCGTCTGCGGGTAGAGCAAGCGGCCCGGGCTGTGAATGAAGTCCAGCAGGCCTGCGCCCTTCGGACAGAGGGTGCCGCGATTGACCGGGTGGTCGGCGTCGCCCTCGATGTGAATGATGCTTTGCGCTACGTTCTTCGCTCCATCGCCCTGGCTGTACATGATCAAGCCGCAACCGACCGAGCAATACGGGCAGGTGTTGCGGGTTTCATGGGTGTGGGCAAGCTTGAAGTGGCGCACCTGCTCGGCGAAGGCCAGCGTCGGGGCCATGCCCAACGCGCCCAGGCTCGAGCCTGCAAGGCCGATACCGGCGACCTTGAAGAACTGACGACGGCTAAGATCCATCGTGCACTCCTGATCAGGTGAAACCCGGTACTTGTGCCGGGTTTTATCGGGACAATCACGGTTGCGGCAAACCTCTGCCGACCTTTTCACTGTAGACAAAGACCATACGATCTGTGTGAAAACCGACCGTCGGCCTCTTGTCGATCCGATTTCATGGCTTGATACAAAACCCTGTGGGAGCTGGCTTGCCAGCGATGGCGTCGGCACATCCAACAACTATGGTGATTGATCTACTGCTATCGCTGGCAAGCCAGCTCCCACAGGTTTTGTGTGCTCCCACAGGGTCATGGGCTTAGAATGCCCGGCAGGACCAATCCCGCCTTCACGAGACCGCGCATGACTTTCGATTTTGATCAGGTATTCGACCGCCACAACACGGGCAGCACCAAATGGAGCCGCTACTCGGCCGAAGTGTTGCCGATGTGGGTCGCTGATATGGATTTCGCCGCGCCACCGGTGGTGATCGAGGCGCTGCAACAGCGTCTGCTGCACCCGCTGGTCGGTTACAGCGTGGCGCCGGACAGCCTGCGTGAAGCCATCGTCGCCGACCTCTGGAACAAGTTTGCCTGGAAGGTCAAACCGCAAGAGCTGATCTTCCTGCCAGGCGTTGAATCGGGCTTCAACATGGCTTTGAAAGCGCTGGTGCAACCGCAACAGAACGTCGTGGTGCAGGTGCCGAATTACCCGCCGCTACGTCACGCGCCGGGCCATTGGGGCCTGAACAAGGTCGAGCTGGAATTCGTCGCGCAGGCTGACGGCACTTACCTGACGCCGCTGGACGTGTTGCGTGACTCGCTGAACGGTGGTGGCGCGCTGCTCCTGAGCAACCCGCACAACCCGCTCGGCAAAGTCTTCGATCGTGAAGAGTTGCAAGCGGTGGCGGACATTTGCGTCGCACAGGATGCGTGGATCATCTCCGACGAAATCCACGCCGAGTTATGCTTCGACGGCCGCGTGCATGTTCCGACCGCCTCCCTGAGCCCGGCAATCGCCCAACGCACCATCACCCTGATGTCGGCGAGCAAGGCGTACAACATTGCCGGCCTGAAAACATCGTTCATGATCATCCAGGACGCCGCCCTGCGCGAACGCGTCAACCACGCCCGTTGCGGCATGGTCGACAGCGTCAATCCGCTGGGCATGGAAGCCACCCGTGTGGCCTACAGCGAAGGCGCGCCGTGGCTGACCGAGCTGAAAACCTACCTGCAAGCCAACCGCGACTGGCTGGTGGACGCCGTGCGCAGTCGCTTGCCGGGCGTGTCTATCAATGTGCCGCAAGGGACTTATCTGGCGTGGCTCGACTGCTCGGCGCTGGATCTGGACAATCCGCAACAGTTCTTCCTTGAGCACGGCAAGGTTGGCCTCAGCGCCGGCCTGGATTTCGGCGATCAGCACCAGCAATTCGTGCGCCTGAACTTCGGCTGCCCGCGTTCGCTGCTCGAAGAAGGCATCGCCCGCATGGAGCGCGCCCTGACCAACCGCAATAGCTGATATCAGCACTGAATCCCTGCGGGAGCTGGCAGGCTGGCTCCCCCAGGTTTCTATTTAGTCTGAAAGACCCTCGCAAATCCGATCGAACTCACGGCAAACGCACCGGGTCAACCACCCATACCTGCCATGAGACTCGGAGACCCGCGATGACCGATTACCCTAAACCGCCCTTCGCCAAACAGGCGCAATCCGTTCCCGGCGCGCAAAGCAAAATGCAGCCTTACCCCGATTGCGGCGAGCAAAGCTACGTCGGTTCCGGGCGCCTTGCCGGCAAAATCGCCCTGATCACCGGCGCCGACAGCGGCATCGGTCGCGCTGTGGCGATTGCCTTCGCCCGTGAAGGCGCAGACGTCGCCGTGGCCTATCTCAATGAGCATGACGACGCCAAAGAGACCGCGCGCTGGGTCGAACAGGCGGGCCGCCAGTGCCTTCTGCTACCGGGCGATATTGCGCAAAAGGCCCACTGCCAGGCGCTGGTGGACAAGACCGTGGAACGCTTTGGCCGGATCGACGTGCTGGTGAATAACGCGGCGTTCCAGATGACCCACGAAACGTTTGAAGAGATTCCCGATGACGAATGGCTGATGACCTTCGACGTCAACATCACCGCGATCTTCCGGTTGAGCCAGGCGGCGATCAAACACATGCGCGCGGGCTCGTCGATCATCAATACCAGTTCGATCAACTCGGACATGCCCAAACCCACCCTGCTCGCCTATGCCACCACCAAAGGCGCGATTGCCAACTTCACCGGCGGCCTGGCGCAAATGCTCGGGCCCAGGGAGATTCGTGTGAACTGCGTGGCTCCTGGGCCCATCTGGACGCCGCTGATCGTCTCGACCATGCCCGACGAAGAAGTGCAGAACTTTGGCGGCAGCACGCCGTTGGGCCGCCCCGGTCAGCCTGTCGAAGTGGCGCCGATCTACGTCCTCCTCGCTTCGGATGAAGCGAGCTACATCACCGGTCAGCGCTACGGCGTCACCGGCGGCAAACCGATGCTCTAACGCACGCGTTTATACAGTCATGCAGGAACTGACGCAGGCTGCGATCTTTTGATCTGTTTTTAAAACATCTAAATCAAATGATCGCAGCCTGCAGCGCCTGCACAGGTATCAGGGACAGCGCGATTGCCGTCAGTTGTCATACCAGGAGGCGGCAAATCATGAGTTTTATAGTTTGGGTCGCAGTGCTCGGTGCTGTGTTGCTGACGCTGGCACTGACCTCGTCGTACCTGCGCTGGATGCCGGTGACCACATCGGCGGTGTGTCTGCTGCTGGGAATCGGGATCGGCCCCAGTGGCCTAGATCTGTTGAAACTGTCACTGGAAAACGCCGCGGCGTGGATGGAGCACCTGACGGAAGTGGCGGTGCTGTTTTCACTGTTCGTCTGCGGGCTCAAGTTGCGATTGCCGTTGCGCGACAAACGTTGGCGGATTGCTTTCGGTTTGGCGGGACCGGTGATGGTGCTGACCATCGTCGGCGTTTGTCTGTTGTTGCATTGGGGTTTGCAGTTGCCGTGGGGAGTGTCGCTGTTGATCGGCGCAATCCTGGCACCGACCGACCCGGTGCTGGCGGCACTGGTACAGGTCAATGATGCGCGGGATGTCGACAGTGTGCGCTTTGGCCTTTCCGGCGAGGCTGGATTGAACGACGGCATCGCCTTTCCGTTTGTAATCCTCGGGCTGTTGCTGATCCAGAATGACAGCGATTGGCAGGGTTGGGTCTTGCGCAGTCTGCTGTGGGCCGTGCCCGCCGGGCTGCTGACGGGTTACTGGATGGGTCGGGGCATCGGCCGCGTCACCCTGGCACTACGCATCCGCAATGATGACAGTACCTTGAGCCCCAACGATTATCTGGCTTTGTCGCTGATCGCTTTGGCGTATGTCGTCGCCGAAGCCATTGGCGGTTACGGGTTTCTCTCCGTATTTGCTGCCGGCCTCGGCTTGCGCCAGGTCGAAGTGAAATCCACTGGCGTCAGCCAATTACCCGCCGAACATCTGGTGCAACCGCTAGTCGGCCACCAGAACATCGAACCCCAGCACGCGCTGCACGGCGATACCGGACAACTGGAAACCAGCCAGGTCGCCGCCGGCATCATGATGGGCGACATGTTGTCGTTCGGCAGTCTGGTCGAACGGGCCATGGAAGTGTTTCTGGTCACGTTGCTCGGTGTGGTGCTGGTGGCACATTGGGACTGGCGAGCGCTATGGGTGGGCGGCGTGTTGTTCTGCCTGATACGCCCGGCCTGCGTTGCCCTTATGCCGTGGGGTGGATTGCTGGAGGGTCGCCAACGCCTGTTGATTGGCTGGTTCGGCATTCGAGGGATCGGCAGCCTGTTCTATTTGTTCTACGCCCTGAACCAGGGCCTGTCCGGGTCGTTGGCCGCGGTCTGCACCAACCTGACGTTGTCTGTTGTGGCGCTGAGCATTTTGCTGCATGGCATCAGCACTCAACCCATCCTGGCCCGCTACGAACAACGGCAAAAACAAAAAAACTGATCCGTATTGATGTCTCCGTAGCGGAAATCATCGAATTATTTTCTGTAAAAAAATGGATCCTCGCCTGATCACTGCCGGTCACAAGCATAACCCCTCGCCGAACATGTCAGGCGGGGCCCGGCAGGTTCGGTTCCCCTGCGGCGCGAAGCTTATGAAATGGAACCCTGAAAATTAAGGTTACAGTCATGAAAGAATGCTCGACTCCTGCGCAAATCAAGGCTTGCAGAGCGTTGGCTCTGGAGCGCAATCGCCAATTGTTTGATAACGCCCATACCCTGAATCGAGCGGCCAACGAGTTGCTGGACGCGCAGAATCTGGATATCGAACAGTTCGAGCGTTATCGAGCGCTGCGCAAGAAAGCCGACTCGATGTTTGAGGACGCCATCGACCATCTGTACGTGCTCAACGAAGATTTTCCGCCGATCCCGGTGTCTTCGCACAATTCGCAGGCGTTACGCCGAGAACTCGAAACCGTTGCATGAGTGATCTGAGCAACAACCCTTGCTGTCCGGTCAGGATGGCACTGTAAATGTGGCGAAGGAGCCTGCTCCTTCGCCACATTTATTTGCGGATCAGCCGCCGGGGTTGGTGACCTGGATGAACACAGAGTAGCTGCCCAACAGCACCCAAAAGGTCGCGAAGATCCAAGGCGTGCGCACCGAGAACAGCAGCGACTTGCGATAACCCTTGTGGCTTGATTCCGTTTCGCAAAACAGCGGCGACTCGTCATAGGCCAGCCCCATCAAAGGCTCGCTGTGGAGCAAATGACTCTGTTTGAAGTGCCAGTGATCGATGATGTCATACGCCGCGCGAATCCCTGGCCAGGCGTTGAGTGAACTGAGTAGCCCGAGCAAGGCCAGAAACGGTGGCACCACCAGCGTAAACAACTTGCCCCATTCCGGGTTGAGATTGGCCATGCACGAGGCAAAAGCAATCACCAGGAACGACTGCGCGGCCAAATAAGCATCCGTACGATTGGCCAGAATGCTGGTTTCGTACTGGATTTCCCGGCGATAGAAATCCAGGCGTTCCTTGGGTGAGCCGAACATCTTGGCGTCATGTTCGGTCAGGGTTTCTTCAGCGTTCGGCTGGGTCAGTATGCGAGACAAGAGGCGCACGCTCCGGAGTGGGAAAACCTTTAGAAGTCGTCCCTTCCAGACAAGTTCAGCCTGATTCACTGAGTGTCATTTCATCGATTGGGCAATGATCTCCACCAGGTTCAGTTGAGTAAACGGTTTGGGCAGACGTGGCAGCTGTGCGGCAAAGCCCTCCAGACGCTCGGCGTAACCGGTGGCAAGGATGATCGGCAGATCCGGTTTGAGCAAACGCACCGTATGAGCCAGTTGTGCGCCGCTCATCTGTGGCATCGCCATGTCGGTGATCATCAGGTCAATGACCTCGCCCTGATCAAGCAACGCCAACGCCTTGGCGCCCGACGTGGCATTGAGGACTCGATGGCCGAGGTCTTCGAGCAACAGGCTGGTGCTGGTCAAGACCAGGGAATCATCGTCCACCACCAGCACGCTGAGCCGTGGCACCACCGTCGGTTCGACAGGTGGGTACAACGGCCTGCTTTTCACACCTTCGCCGGCCACCGGAATCCACAATTCAGCCGTAGTGCCCGCGCCCTTCTCACTTTTGAGGATGAAACGGCCACCGAGCTGCTCGATGAACCCGTGCACCATCGACAACCCCAGACCTGTGCCTTTGCCCAGGCCTTTGGTGGTGAAAAAAGGATCTTTGGCCGACGACAGCGTATCGGCATCCATGCCTTCGCCGGTATCGATCACACTCAGGCAAATGTAACGACCTGCCGCCAGTACCGAGTGGGCCTGTTCGAACACGACTTGCGGCTCCGCGCTGATGACCACACGGCCGCCGTCGGGCATGGCGTCACGGGCATTGGTCGCCAGGTTGAGCACGGCGAGCTCCAGCTGATTGGTGTCTGCCAGCACGGGTTCGAGGTTTTTGGGAAAGTCCGTTTCGATTTTGATCCCCGGCCCCAATGAGCTACGCAGCAAGCCGGTAATGCCTTGCACCAATTGCGCAATATTGACCGGCTCGGTTTTCAGCTCCTGTCGCCGGGCAAACGCCAGCATGCGCTGAGTCAGCGACACCCCGCGCAGCGCGCCTTGGGTGGCGTTTTCCAGCAGGCGGGTGATTTTCGGATCATCGCCCGTGCGTTTCTGCAGAATTTCCAGATTACCGAGGATCACCGTCAGCAAATTGTTGAAGTCATGGGCGATGCCGCCGCTGAGTTGCCCGATCGCCTGCATCTTCTGCGCCTGAAACAGGGCTTCGCGGGTTTTTTCCAGAGCCTGCTGCGCCTGGTGAGCTTCGGTGACGTCGCGGGTGATTTTGGCGAAACCGAGCAATATCCCGGTTTCCCCACGAATGGCATCCACCACCACATGGGCGAGAAAACGTGTGCCGTCCTTACGCATGCGCCAGCTCTTGTTTTCGAACCGGCCCTCGCGAGTGGCAGTCTCCAATGCTCGCTGAGGTTCGCCGAGCTCACGGTCTTCCGGGGTATAGAAAATCGAAAAATGCTGGCCGATGATTTCTTCCGGCAGATAGCCCTTGATGCGCTGAGCGCCCTGATTCCAGTTGCTGACGCGGCCTTCCGGGCTGAGCATGTAAATCGCGTAATCGGTAACGCCCTGCACCAGCAGGCGAAACTGCTGTTCGCTTTGCTTGAGGGTTTCTTCGGCCATCTTGCGATCAGTGAGATCACGGGTGATCTTGGCGAAACCGAGCAGTTTGCCGTGGGGATCGATGATCGGGTCGATCACCACATGGGACCAGAAGTTGGTGCCATCCTTGCGCACACGCCAGCCTTCGCCCTCGAAACGACCTTCGCGAATGGCGGTATCGAGGGCTTTTTGTGGCAGGCCGGCAGCGCGATCATCGGCGGTATAGAAACGTGAAAAATGCTCGCCGAGGATTTCGGCCTCTTCATACCCTTTGAACCGCTTGGCACCTGAGTTCCAACTGGTGATAACGCCATCCGGGTCGATCATGTAGATCGCATAGTCGACCACCGCATCGATCAACAGCCTGAAGCGCATCTCTTCTATGGCGGCGCTCTTGTTGTTTTTGCTCATCGGGTACGACTCACGGCACATTGGGTATGAATGGAAGTATGCGGCAAACCAATGAATTGGAAAGCTCAACGTTGCGCGTATCTGAAGATACGCGAATAGAGCGCGTCGTAGACGTAGTCCGGGAGCTGCTCGGCATACTGACTGCATTGCAGCAGCATCAAATGGCATTCCTTGATGAGCTCGTGGTGCTCGCTCGGCCCTGTGATCGAGCGGCCGCTGATGAGTTCGTACGCGGCGTAGTTATAAGCGGGCAGCCCTGCAGTGGACGTGATGGTCAGTTTCCCCGTTTCATCCTTGGCATAAAGGCTGTGCGCCCGCTGCGCTCGCTCCTTCAGTGCCCCCATGCCGCGCTCGTACAAAAAGATCTGTGAGCCGTCAGATTGGCGGGCAGCTGCCTCAAGGGCAAAAACCACCGCGTGAGCGGTTGCCAGGCTTGATTTGATGACGGACGGCCGGACAAAACGCTCAGGCTCTTGTTTTTCCAGACTCTTGAAGGCGCGCTTGAACCCGGACATGAATGCAAACGGCTGACTGCACGCAACGATGTGTACTTCGAACTGGTACCCAGCGTTGACTGCCGTTGCCGCCAGCGTCGCAAAATCGATGGAGTCGAAAGCGCACTCCATGATGATGTTGAGCTTCTGCGTGAAAGCCTTTTCGAAGATTTTGCCGCCCAGCTCGCGAATAAACGTTTCGGTGTGCTCATAAGCGTGAAGTACCCCTAGCTTGAGCATGTCTTGATACTGCGGGTGCTTTTTGCGGTACTCAGGCAGGTAGAGACGTACGTAGTTGCTGTATTTACCGGTGGGTAACAAGGTCTTTTCGAGCAGCCAGGTCTTGCCCGAACTCTGCACGCCGGCGGTGATCAGCAATTTTGGACTGGCCTCGGCGGTCGCCGCTGCAAATAGCGTGGCGCTGATTTCAGTAAATGCAGCGGTGAGTTGCTCTGGGGTATGGCTGTAGGTGGCAGGGATAGTCATGCGGTCGATGTCCTTATCGATAATGAGGTCCGCGTGGTGCGGTCTTATCAATAAAGTCGGCTTTGGCCGATCTCGCAAACGGCCTATCGATACGAGATATGTCACTGCTTTTAAAGGAAATATTTCCTACAAGACTCTCGGAAACGCCCTCTTCATAGAGTCCTCAAAGACCTACGCCTGAATGCTCCAAGGTCCACCACTTGGGCAATAGCTGCCTGATCCGACTTTCGGCAAACCGGTCATCGATGAGCATCACCATGCCGCGATCTTCGCGGGTACGGATCACCCGCCCCGCCGCCTGCACGACTTTCTGTATGCCTGGATAAAGGTAGGTGTAGTCGTAACCCGCGCCGAAAATCGCCGCCATGCGCCGCTTCAACTGCTCGTTGACCGGGTTGAGCTGCGCCAGGCCAAGGGTGGCGATGAACGCGCCGATCAACCGTGCACCCGGCAGGTCGATGCCTTCACCGAATGCGCCACCGAGTACGGCGAAACCGACGCCTTGACTGTCAGCGGTGAACTGGTCAAGAAACGCCTGTCGCTGCTGTTCGGCCATGCCCCGCGATTGTTGCCACAGGGTGATGTGCGGATGTAGCTCGGCAAGCAATTGCGCGACTTGTTGCAGGTAATCGAAGCTGCTGAAGAACGCCAGATAGTTGCCCGGGCGCTCGCTGAACTGTTTGGCGATCAGCTCGACGATGGGCAGCAGCGACGCCTGGCGATGGTTGAAGCGCGTCGAGATGCGGCTGACGATTTGCACTTGCAACTGCTCGGCATGGAACGGCGATTCGACATCGATCCAGACTGTCTCGACCGGCGTGCCGAGCAGATCGGCGTAGTAGTTTCGCGGGCTCAACGTCGCAGAAAACAGCACGCTGCTGCGCGCCGCTTTCAGGCGTGGCCCGATGAACGCTGCCGGCACCACGTTGCGCAGGCACAACTGCGACAGTGGACGTTTGCGGTCGAGGTCACGCTTGCTGATGTCGAACAGGTAATGCTCGTCGAACAACTCGGCGACTCGGCCAAACTGCAACAAGTCGAAATAGAAGTTCTGCAACCCGCTATCAAGGCCCTGCGGGTGGTCGTTGAGGTAATCGCCGATGGCGGCGCAACACAGGGATATCGCTTGCAGCAGTTTTTCCGGGGCCTTGTCGTATGCCTGATACGCCGCCAGTTGTGGCGCATGCAGCGCGTTCCACTCCCGATTAAGCCGTTGCAGAGACTTTTTCAGTGCTTCGGGTGCGGTTTTACGCACATTGCCGAGCGTGAATTGATCAAGGCTGGCGCTGTACATCTGCCGTCCGCGCTCGACCAGGTTATGCGCTTCATCCGCCAACACCGCGAATTTCCATTGGTTGAGCTGGGCCAGACCGAACAGCATCGCGCTGAAATCGAAGTAATAGTTGTAGTCGGCGACCACCACGTCCGCCCAGCGGGCCATTTCCTGACTCAGGTAATACGGACATACCGTGTGTTGGGCCGCGACTTCACGCATGGCCGCCTGATCAAGCAGATTGATTCGGCTGGCCGCTTCACGGGCGGCGGGCAAACGGTCGTAAAAACCCTGGGCCAACGGGCAGGATTCGCCGTGACAGGCTTTGTCCGGGTGCTCGCAGGCCTTGTCGCGGGCAACCATCTCCAACACCCGCAAGGGTAAAGTTGCGGATTGCTCGAACAGCACCTGGCTGGCATCGAGCGCAAGTTTGCGCCCCGGCGTCTTGGCGGTGAGGAAGAACACCTTGTCCAGTTGCTGCGGCGCCAGCGCCTTGAGCATCGGGAACAGCGTGCCAAGGGTTTTGCCGATCCCGGTCGGCGCCTGAGCCATCAGGCAACGTCCGGTGCTGATTGCCTTGAACACCGATTCCGCCAGATGCCGCTGACCGGGACGAAAGTCTGCATGGGGAAACGTCAGTTGCTGCGCGGCCAGATTGCGCGCCTCGCGATGGGCCATTTCCTGCTCGGCCCAGTACAGGAACAGCGCACATTGCTGTTCGAAAAACTGCTGCAAGGCCACCGCACTGAACGCTTCGACCAGGCAGGTCTCCTTTTCGCTGACGATGTCGAAATACACCAGCGCCAGATTGATCTGCTGAAGATCGAGTTTGCGGCACATCAGCCAACCGTAGATTTTCGCCTGCGCCCAGTGCAGTTGCCGGTGATTGGCCGGTTGCTTGCTCAGATCGCCGCGGTAGGTTTTGACTTCCTCAAGGCAGTTCTGCGCCGGGTCGTAGCCATCCGCCCTGCCCTTGACTTGCAACTGCCGAAACGCGCCTTCGAGGGCCACTTCGCTTTGATAGTGGTCGCTGCGCCGTGAGGCCACCGTGCGGTGCCCGATGATGCCTTCGAGCGCCGTCGGTGATGGAGTGAAGCGCAGGTCGAGGTCGCCGGTCTTGGCGGTGAACTCGCACAGTGCCCGCACGGCAATGCTGTAGCTCAAGCGCTCTGCTCCGCCCATTGCACGTAACACACGGCCACTGGCATCTGGTGCTCATGGCAGAACTCGAGCCAGCGCAGTTGGTTGTCCTGCAAGCGATCGCCGGGGCCTTTGACTTCGATCATTCGATAGGTTTTGTGCTGCGGCCAGAACTGGATCAGGTCAGGCATGCCGGCGCGGTTGGCCTTGATGTCGAGCAGCAGGCGATTGAACCAGTGTTTGAGATGCTCGGCAGGCAGACAGGCCAGCGCCTGCTCCAGCAGTTGCTCGTTGAGTGCGCCCCAGAACACGAACGGCGATTGCAGGCCCCACTTGGCGACGAAACGTTCACGGATGGTGTCGGCATAGCGGCCGTCATCGAGTTCGTTGAGGCAAGCCTGAAACAGTTCGGCGCGGCGCTGCTGGAAGTCTTCATTGAGCAAGTCGACCGGGCCACGCTGGAACGGGTGAAAGAACGCACCCGGCAGCGGCGCGAAGATGGCCGGCCAGCACAACAGACCGAACAACGAGTTGATCAGGCTGTTTTCGACGTAATGCACCGGGCCTTCGTCGTCGTGCAGATGCGCCTGCACGTGAAACTCCACGGACAGCGACGGATCGCTGCGCGGCAAGTGCAAATCCAGGCGCTCCACAGGTTTCGCGGTGAGGCGTTTGCGCGGCGGGCCACCGAGTTTGCGGCGCAATCGCGGCAGAATGCGTTGCAGGCCCTGCTGTTCGGCGGCGCTTTCCACGGCCTGCTCGGCCGATGTTCCCAGTTCCAGCGCCAGCGCATATTCGCCGCTGCGCTCCAGCACCCGAATCATGCGCAGGCGGGCGCCGGGGTAGGCGCAGTCGCGGTAAATCCTCAGGGCCAGGGCAAACTCGCCGATGCGCTCGCAATATTGCCCGATCTGGAACAACACCTTGCCGCGCCGACGTTGCAGCCATGGATTGTCGAAGTGCAGTGCGCTGACCTGATCGGCAATGATTTCCAGCGGTTCGCCGGCCTCGAAGCGTAATTGGCAGTTGTGCAGGAACAGGCAGGCATCAACGTCCTCCCGGCTGCGCAACCCCCGGGAATCGGCGCAGAACTCGACTTTTTCGTAAGTGAAGATGCCGAGATCAGCGAGGACGAACTCGGACCAGTCCTGGTACAGGTTGCCAAAGAACATCAGACGCAAGCGGTCGCACAGGTCCATGATGGTCAGGCTGAACAGACGCTCGGCAAGCAACGGCGCCCAGTCACGCAGGCTGCGCGGTTCGTTGAACTGCTCGGCCAACAGCGGCAACCAGCCATCCTTGCGGCCCTTGGGCTGTTCGATGAAAGCACCGAAAGCCTGGAGGATTTCGCCCTTGAGCAGCACATCGAACACTTCTGCCATGCTCAGCGCCGCGTGCTCATCGAGCCAGGTGTGTTGCAACAACGGTTGCGCGGCTTGGGCGATATCGCCGATCTCGGCATAACCGAGTTTGCTGGCGCGAAAATGCACGCCCTTGCGCATTACCATGCGCACCAGCAAAGCCTGCGAGGCACGGGGCAAGGCATTGAAGTCGCGGATGAACCGTTGCTCCGTTTCGCTCATCACATCGGCATAACGAAGCTCAAGCCAATCAAGCACTTGCCGGAAGTTGTTGAGGTAATAAAACGGATCGTCGAGGGGATTGGCAGTCACGGGAATTCAGGGCCATGGCAAGCGAGTACTGGTTATGCGTACAGATAACAGTTCTGCACTGCCCGGTGCAAACGGAAAAAGATCAATGGCATTTTTTAACCGGCACATCGAACTTTTTCCGGCGCAATGGCACCAACCGCGTTAGAACACCGACATTGTGCGGTATCAAATCATGAGGAGTCAGAGGTGGGTATGAAAATCAAGACGCTGGGCATTCCCTTGGCAGTAGCGGCCCTGCTGGTATTGGGCGGTTGCTCGACCCAGACCGTGGTGACCCTGCAGAACGGCACACAGTATTTGACCAAGGACATGCCAAAGACCAAAACCAAGGACGGCTTTTACGAGTTCGAAGATATTTCTGGGGCCAAGGTGAAAGTCCGCGCCGACGAAGTCGCCACCGTACGCAAAGAAGACTGACAAGCCCCCTGTAGGAGCTGCCGCAGGCTGCGATCTTTATATTTTGATCTGTAAAAACCAGATCAAAAGATCGCAGCCTGCGGCAGCTCCTACATTGGCATCATTACTCGAAGTTCGGCATGCCGGGCAGGCTGTTGTCGCACGGCATGTAGGTTCCGCCGCGCCGGACCACTTCCCCCTGCAAACGCTGGCAACGCTCCAGATCCTGCTGGGCCATGCGGTCGATGCTCAGATTGCCGGTGGTTTGTGGCTGCTTGCCGTCACCCAGGCGCAGGGTCACGAACGGCTGTTCGGGCTGGATCTGAAAGCGGCTTTTCTCTTCGGCAGGTTCGCTCACGTCGGTTTTTGCCGGCGCCGGCAACTGATCGGTGCTAATACCGTAGCGGCTCAGAATCGAGCTTTGAGGCAGGTCGGCCCAGGCATTGGCCGAACACAGCACCAAACCCATAAACCCGACATACCCCTTGAAACCTTTCACGTTTGAATCTCCTGTAATCAATGGTGGCTAGCGGTAGAACGTGTGGGCACGTGCTCGCTTTAGGCCGCATTTCCTGTTTTTGCAGGGCTTTGAGTCAGGGAGTGGCTGTTAAGTCACTTTTGACACTGATTGTGGCGAGGGAGCAAGCGCCCTCGCCACAGGGTTGTGTGTAACGACCTTGTTATCAGGCGATGACGATGCCGTCAGCGTTCAGGCTACCGAGCGAAACGCCAACCAACGTCACCGAGTCATGACCAAACGTCAGCACCGTGTCCTGCCCCACCGTCGAGGCGTGGGAGCGGAAGTCGTCGTTGGGCAAAACACCCTGCACGCCAAGGAACACCAGTTTGTCGTTGGAGGTGAATCCGACCACCCGATCCTGCCCGAACGCGCCGTTGAACAGGAACGTATCGGCTCCCCCGCCGGATTCCATCAGGTCATTGCCGGCGCCGCCGACAAACACGTCGTTGCCCGTGCCGCCAATCAAATGATCGTTGCCATCGAGGCCGAACAGCCAGTCGCCGCTGGCGTGGGCCTTGAGCGTGTCGGCGCCACTGCTGCCTTTGACGCTCGATTCATAGGCGGTGACGTTGTTGCCCACCTTCAAGCCGCTGGCCGTGACGCTGTGGGTGACCTCGTCCTTGAACAGGCCCCAGAGGAAGCCCGGCTCCTTGGTGACAATACTGCCGATGTCACGGGTGATGCTGATTCCGCCTTTGCCATCGCGGACGTACAGATTGCCGGCACCGTCGTTGGCGAAGTCGAACGTGTTCACCGACTGCTGCAAGTCGAGGGTGTTGCTGCCCTGCCCGCCAAGAATGACGTTGTAGCCGCCACTGTCGCGAAAGGTGTCGTTACCCGCGCGGCCTTCCAGATAGTCGTTGCCGCTGCCGCCCTGGATCAGATCGTTGCCGTCGCTGCCAATGATGAACGTGCTGCCCTTGTGGGGTTCAGCGTTGCGGTTGAGGTCCTGCACCCAGGTGTTGGCACGCGCCGGGTCGGACAGGTTGGCCACGATGATTGTCGAATCGCGGCTGGTGAGGTCGTAGAACTTCGATTCGATGACCCGATTCATGCCGTCACCGTAAGCGGTCGGCAAATGCGAAATCCATGTCGGGATATTGAGGATCGAATATGGCAGCAGATTCCACGCGGTCGATGCGTAGTGATCGTTGAAACTGACGATGTTGTCGGTGGTCGACGCATGCGGCGCGTCGTGCACGCCAACCGACGCGCCAGTGAAGGTCGAGCCGTCGAGGGCGCGGAACACCGGATCGTTCTCATAGCCGACGTTGAGCACTTTGTCGGTGCTGCTCTGGGTCGGTGAGGCGTAGGCAATGTAGTTGGAATCGGCAAAGAAACCGCCCCATTTGCCGCCGCTCAAATCCGCCATGCTATTGACTGCAAGGCCGCCGAGGCTGTGGCCGCTGACGAGGACGTCCTTGCCGGTCAGGCCGTTGGCCTTGGCGAACGCGACCACGTCATTGAGCAGATTGCCGAACGCTTCGCCGACGTAGTTCTTCGCGTAATCCTTGGGGCCGAACGCGGCGAGCAAGTCATTGATCACGTCGCCGATGGAATCGAGGATCAGGTTCTCACGCGGGCCGCTGGTGCCGCGAAAGGCAATGCCGATTTCCGTGAGGTGGCCCTGGGCGTCGTACTTGCCGAGAATCTCGACCTGAGCCGTGGTGTAACCGGCCTTCTCGCCAAAGAAGGTTCCGCGCGCGTCAGTCTTGCCGTCATAGCCCAGTTGCGAGGCGGTGATGGGTGTCCAACCGGCCTTTTTTACAGCGTCGAGCGCGAGTTTTTCCGAATCGGGGTTCCACGGAATGCCGGGGATGACGCCCTGGGAGTCGGTGCCGCCCAGCAAGGCCGTGACCAGTGTCGCGGGCAGGCCAATGCCGAAACCATTGTGCTGATAACCGGCGGCAAAGCCGTTATCGAGGTTGTGGTAGGAGTACAGCGTGATTGCCATGGCATCACTGAACAGTGCCTTGGAATCAGCTGTAGTGAAGTTTTTGTAGTCATACACACCCATTGCTATTGCCTCTCTTTTGTTGGAATTGTCAGAGATAGCTCACAGCCAGGGCGCCCCACGGGGACGCCCCGGAGCATTTCAAAACTACTTGCTGCTTTTAACTGTGGGAGCAAGCCTGCTCGCGAAAGCGGTGTGTCAGCTACTAAAATGCTGACTGACATGCCCTCTTCGCGAGCAGGCTCGCTCCCACATTGGATCTAGGCGAAGACGAAACTTGAATCCGACAGGTTAGTCACGCCAACCCCGACCAGGGTCACGGCATACTCGCCAATCTTCAGCACGGTGTCGTTGCCGGCCTGCGACGCATGTTGCTTGTAGTCGTAGCCCTGCCCCGCGCCTTCGACGCCCATGAACACCAGTTTGTCGCTGCCCTGATAGCCGTTGATGGCATCGAAGCCGAACGCGCCGCTGAACAGGAAGGTGTTGTTGCCACCCACTGCCGTCATCACGTCGTTGCCGGCGCCACCGACGAAGGTCACATGGCCCTTGTCGCTGATCAGTTGGTCATCGCCCCCCAGACCAAACAGCCAGTCACCGTCGGCCGTCGCGTGCAGCGCGTTGCCGTAGGCGTCACCACTGAGTGAGTGGCTGTACTGGGTCAGTTCGTCGCCATTGGCCAGGCCTTTGGCGGTGACGTTCCAGGTGATCTCCTTGCTGCTCCACCACGAACCTGATTCCTTGCTCACCAGCGCGCCAATGTCGCGGGTCATGCTGATGCCGCCGTAGGCGTCACGCACATACAAGGTGCCGTCACCGTCGTTGGCGAAGCTGAAGTTTTGCAACGGTTTCTGCAGTTCGAAAGTGTTATGGCCCTGGCCGCCGAGCAGAATGTTGAAACCACCGTCATCACGGAAACGGTCATCGCCGCCGCGCCCTTCAAGGAAGTCGTTACCCGCCCCGCCCTTGAGCCAGTCGTTGCTGTCGGTGCCGATAATGAAGGTGCTGCCGGTGTGCGGTTCGCCGCTGCGGCCGAGGTCTTCGACCCAGGTTTTACCCCGCGATGCCTCTTCCAGGTTGGAGACGATGATCGTCGAGTCCTTGCTGGTGAAGTTGTAGAACTTCGAGTCGATGACCCGATTCAAGCCATCGGCATACCCGAGCGATCCATGCGCCGACCAGCTCAGCGGATTGATGATGCTGAACGGCACCAGGTTCTGCGCGGTGGACGCGTAATGGTCGTTGAAGTTGACGATGTTGTCGGTGGTCGACTCATGCGGCTTATCGTGTTTGCCCATCGATGCCGTGCTGAACGTGGTGCCGTCAAGCACACGGAAAACCGGATCGTTCTCGTAGCCGATGTTCAACACGTTGCTGCCGGTGCTGCTCTGGGTCGGCGATGCGAAGGCGATGTAGTTGGCGTCCTTGAAGAACCCGCCCCAGTTGCTGCCACTCAACTCGGCGACGCTGTTGACCCCTAGCCCGCCGAGGCTGTGGCCGCTGATCAGCACGTCTTTGGCGGCGATACCGTTGGCGATGGCAAATGCCGCGACAGACTTGAGCAGGTTGTCGAAAGCGTTTTTGGCGTAGTTGCTCGCGTAATCCGACGGCCCGATGGCGGCCAGCAGGTTGTTTTTCAAGTCGCCGAAGGTGTCGCTGAAACCCAACCCGCCGGTGCCGCGAAAGGCAACCCCGATACCGATCAACTTGCCGGCAGCATCATATTTGCCGAGCACTTCGGCTTCGGCGCTGGTGAAGCCGTCTTTCTCGCCGAAGAACGTGCCCTGCGCGCCGACTTTGCCCTGATAGCCCAGCGCTGTTGCCGCGACGGGTTTCCAGCCGGTGGCCGGCAATGCCTGGCCGGTCGGCGTGTAGGCATACAGCGTCAGTGCGATGGCGTCGCTGTACAACGCTTTGCCATCGGCATTTTTATAATCGAACAGTCCCATGTTGTGCTCTCTCTTCCTTCAAAACCGGCAGTTCTCTGCAGAACTGCCGGTACGCTTTAGCACTGCCAGTGCTGTTTAGAACTGCCAATCGAGGGTCAGACCCACACCGTGGTCCTTCTCGTTCGAGCCGATCAGGCCGTTGTAATCCAGGTTCACCCGCACATCGCGGTTGAGCGCCAGACCTGCGCGTACACCGACCACAGCGGCATCGCGATCCATCGACACACTCTGCACATTGAACGCGCTGTTGCCATTGGCAAAGGCCAGATGACTGTCAGCATCGACGCTGCTCAGGTTGTGCTGCCAGCCCAGGCTTGCGCCGAGTTCCAGCTGATGCTTGTCCGACAGGGCAAACGTGCGCTTGGCACGCACACCAAGCGTCGACAGCACCACGTCACGATTGTCCTCACCGCCCTTCAATGCAGCAGCATCACCCTTCTCGGTGAAACTGTCGGTGTTGAGGTGAACGTAAGACAGATTGGCGAACGGTTCCAGGTTCATCGGTTGCAAGCCCAGATCATAAGCCGCTTCGGTGAACAATTGCGCTGTGGTCGCATCGCGTTTGGTTTTCTGTTTGCCGCTGACGTCGCCGAATTGCAGGTCACGTTTTGCATCAATGCGGTGCCAGCTGTAAGCGCCACCCACGGTCAGACGCAGTGCTTCGATTTGATGACCCAGGTACGCACCCAAGTGGTAGCTGTCGACCGACGCCGACGAATGCGTGCCACTGCCCATGCTCAATGAACTGTCGCTATAACCTGTAACGAAACCGAGGCGCGTATCTTCAGCAATCAAGCCATCGACACCGGCCAGCAATCCACCGATGGAGCTGGTGGAATCGGCATTTTTGTTGCCGCCATCGCTGGTGCCCCACGAACCAAGCACCTTGACCCAGGCGTTGCTGCGATCGTCAGTCGGGGCATTGGCGTTGAACAGATCGCGCTCACGCAGACGTTCGCCGACGGCCTCGCGCAGGTAACGGCTGTCGTTGATCAACAGCGTGCCAATGGCCGGGTGAATCTCGCCGGACAGTTGCTGGAACGCCTGTTGCGCGGAGGCGGCGTTGGGTGACAGCAGCAGCGTCTCGAACAGCGCATTGCCTGCGCCCAGACGCTCTGCGGCTGCACCGACGGCACGCTGATTCGGCGTCAGGCCAACGCTGGCAAACGAGGCGCCATTACGCCCGACATCTAGTTGCACACCACTCACCGAATACGCCAGGGTGCCGCCGAGGAACGCATAGTCGGGCAGTACCTGACCGAATTGCCCTTGAATGCCGCCCGCCGCCTGGAGGATGTTGAACTGCGTGCCAAGCAGGCTTTTTACCTCGGTGGTGGTCAATAGCGTTGGGCTGTTTTCCAGCGACAGGCTCACCGTGGCTCCGTCGATCACCGCCTTGCCACCGGCAACAATCTTGTCGCTGGACGTCGGCGAGACTTCGACCGCGTAGGTCGAACCCGGCTCGAAGGTCACGTCGCCTGCGACATTCAGGGTGCCGATGGAATTGCCCGGCGCCACGGTACCGCCGTTTTTCACCGACAGTGCGCCGATGCGGCCGTTACCGCCAAGGATGCCGCTGTCATTGACCGTCACCGCTGACGCCAGCGAACCGTTGATGGCCAAACGGCCCTGATTGACCAGCGTCGGACCGCTGTAGGAGTTATTACCGGTCATCACCAAGGTACCGATGCCCTGCTTGGTCAAGCCGCCATGGCCGGAAATGTCGTTGCGCCAGGTGTCGAGGCCGCAGGTGATGTCGTTGCACACGCGTTCGGTCGGTTTGCCCTGATCGATGATCGCGCCGATGCCCGGCAAGTCCGCGACGAACTGGCCGGAACCGTAGGCACCGTCGATGCGGAACTCTTCAGGTATGTCCTTCTCGGTGACGAACATCGCCGGCCCGTCGATGCCTTTGCGCAGGTTGATCATGCCCCAGCCGTACAACGCGTCGATGCCCGGCGCGCCGAGGTCGGTGGCGGTCGTACGCAAGACCGTGGCGACTTGATCGCCGGTCATGTATGGGAAGCGCTCCATCAGCACGGCCATTGAGCCGGCCACGTGCGGCGCCGCCATTGAGGTGCCGTTGTAATTTTTGTAGCCCGTGGTCAGGTTGTCGGCGTTGGTGCCTTCGATGATCGAGCTGTAGATTTTCGTTCCGGGGGCCGAGACGCAGAAACTCGCGGTGTAGCCGCAACGCGACGAGAAAGTGCTGATGATGTACGGATTGGCGCTGGTCAGATCCGGGTTCTGCTGCAGTGCGGCAACGGTGATCCAGTTCGGCGCGATGTCCGGGACGAAATAGCCGAGACCGGCGATGGCGTCCGGGTTGTTGAGGTTGTAGTCGTTGCCCGCAGCGAAAATCGTCACGATGCCACTGCGCGCAGCGGCAATCGCGCCGTCATAGGCGCCGCCTGGCTTGGTGCCGAGCAGTGTGCGGATTTCGTTAAACTGCAATTGCGCGTCGTTGACGGTGAAGTGCGGGTACGCCGGGTTGCGGCCGCCGAGGTCGAAACGGTCGGTGATGCCGATGCCCCAGCTGTTGTTGATGATCCGTGCGCCGCTGGCGATCAGTGCATCCCAACCGGCCTTGTACACCGCGCCGTCGTTGCCGCGGACGATACCGTCTTCCGGGCCCGGATCACCGTTGTCGGCGCTGATGATCTGCGCGCCGAAAGCCACGCCATGCATCGGCCCGCCGTCACGACTGCCGGCTGCGATACCGCCAACGTGGGTGCCGTGCGCGCCGAGTTTGCCGTCGGAGCCGACCGAGGGCGAACCGTCATAACGGAACGCATCGCCGGCCTTCACCGGGATATACGGGTCGGTGTATTCACGAATGCCGCTGGTGACCAGGGTGATGACTTTATTGCTGCCCGAGAACTCTGGATGCGCGGCGTAGACCGGTTGGTCGAAGATTCCGAGTTTTACGCCTTTACCGGTGTAGCCGGCGGCGTATGCGTAATCGGCACCGATGGCGCCCAGGCCCCAATCGGCCTGAAACTCGGCACTGCGCCAACTCGACGGATCGCCCGTGCGACCGCTCTCCACGTAGGGCGCGGCATGGACTGTGCCGATGGCACAGAGCACGGCGAGCGTGAGGGTTTTCAGGGCAAAACGGCCACCCGTTTGCGCGGGGGTTTTATTGTTATTCATCCAGCGACCTTCCTTAGTGATGTTGCGAAAAAATCCGTCTCTCTCAAACCGTTACGCTTACCTGTGGCGAGGGGATTTATCCCCGTTGGGTCGCGAAGCGGCCTCAGTAATCTTTCAGACAAACCAAGTCGTCTGGGTTTGCGTCTGCTGCGCAGCCGGACGGGGATAAATCCCCTCACCACAGGTATGTGAGCAGCCGTGAATCCGTGGTTCAGAACTGCCAGTTCAGGCTCAGCCCGACGCCATGGCTTTTCTCGCGATTGGCCAGTTGTCCGTTGTAATCGAGGTTCACCCGTACATCCTTGCTCAGCGCCAGGCTCGCCTGCACACCGACCAACGCGGCATCGCGCACCAGTGGCGAACTCTCAACGCTGTATGGCGTACCGCCGCTGGCAAAACGCAGGTGCTGTTCGGAGTCAATGTCGCTGAGGCTGTGCTGCCAGCCGAGGTGGCCGCTCACATCCAGTGATTGTTGCGTCGACAGGTTGAAAGTCTTGATCGCCCGCACACCCAGAGTGCTCAGTACGGCGTCGCGCTGATCGCCTGAGCTTTTCAGTGCGGCAGCATCGCCCTTCTCGGTGAAACCTTCAGTGTCGAGGTGCACGTAGGCCAGATTGGCGAACGGTTCCAGTGCGAGCGGTTGTAAATGCAGTCGATAGGCCGCTTCACCAAACACTTGAGTTGTGGTCGCATCGACCTTGGCTTTCTGCTTGGCACTGACCTCGCCGTACTGCAAATCGCGTTTCACATCGGCGCGGTGCCAGCTGTAAGTCGCGCCGGTGCTCAAGCGCCAAGCGCCGATTTCATGACCGGCGTAGGCGCCGAGGTGATAGCTGTCGACCTTGGCCGAGGAATGCGTGCCCGAGCCCATGCTCAGCGAACTGTCGCTGTAACCGGTGACCAGACCGATGCGCGTCTGCTCGTCCAGCGCACCGTCAACACCGGCCAACAGGCCACCAATCGAGGTGCTGTAACCGGCCGTATCATGACTCGAATCGGTCGTGCCCCAGGCGCCGAGTGCTTTGACCCAGCCGTTGCTTTGCGCCGCGGAGGCATCGTGCAAACGCTCGCCCACGGCATCGCGCAATTGGCGGCTGTCGTTGATCAGCACCGAACCCAGCGCCGGATAAATCTCACCGCTCAGTTGCTCAAAAGCTTGTTGCGCAGAAGCCACGTTCGCCGACAGCAACAGACTTTCGTAAACCGAATTGCCGGCGCCCAAGCCTTCAACCGCTGCGGCCACCGAGCGTTGATTCGGCGTTTGGCCGACGCTGGCGAACGTTGTCGCATTGCGTTCGATGTTGAGCTGAATGCCGTTGGCGGCGTAGTCGAGGCTGCCGCCGATGAACAGATAACTCGGCAGCACCGCGCCAAACCGGCCTTGAATACCTCCGGCCGCTTGCAGAATGTCGTATTGGTGACCGAGCAGACTTTGCGTTTGAGGCGCGCTGAGCAGGGTCGGGCTGTTTTCCAGCGACAGACTGACGGTTGCACCGCTGATGGTGGCGCTACCGCCGGCGACAATGCGGTCGCTGCTGGTGGGCGACAATTCCACGGCGTAAGTCGAGCCCGGCGCGAAAGTGACATCGCCGGCCACATTCAACGTGCCGATGGAGTTGCCCGGTGCCACGCGGCCGCCGCTGTTGGCGGTCAGCGCGGCAATGTGTCCGGAACCGCCAAGGGTACCGCTATCGTTGACGGTGACTGGTGAGGCCAGCGAACCGTTGACCGTGAGCAAGCCGCCGTTGATGGTGGTCGGGCCGCGATAGGTGTTTTCTCCGGTCAGTATCAAGTGTCCGGCACCGGATTTGATCAGGCTGCCTTGATACATCCGCCCCGCCGCTGCTGCATCTCGGGCCATCCCGACCGCGTAATCGGTTTGATCTTGCTGACTGGCGCCAGCCGCAACACCGTTCTGCCAGCCTTTGTCCTGTAGGGTTTGCTGCCAGGCGCTGTGTTCGGCGAGGTCTTCGTTCCGGCGCTGGATCAGCGCCTTGTCGGAGATGTCATTGCTCCAGACATCGGCCTGCCCTGTGCCCAGATTGGCGTCAAACGCGCCGAGCAATTGCCCCGGCCCGCGCATCGCCCGGCTCAGATTGGCCACGCCCCAGCCGACTCGCTCCGTCGGCGCATCCGTCACCGAACCGTCGAGTTGTGTGGCGGTGGTCAACAGGGTTTCCAGCGCCTGCTGATTGTTCATGTACGGGTAGCGTTCCATCACCAGCGCCAGTGCGCCGGTCGCGTGCGGTGCCGACATCGAGGTACCGGATTTGATCGCGTAACCACCGCCGGGAATGGTGCTGTCGATCTTCGCGCCAGGTGTGGTGATGCACCAATACTTGGCGATGCCGCATTGGTTGTACTTCTGCTGGTTGCTTTGATCGAGCCCCGACACGGCCAGCCAGTGGCCTTCGAGATCCGGCTGAAAGTACGGCAGCGCCGAGCGCACGCTAGCGTTCGGGTAACCGCTGTTGCCGGCACTGAAGACGTTGATCACCCCGCGACGCGAAACATCGGCAGCGGCGTCGAGCCAGGTGCCCTTGTTGAAATGCTGCGCGTAGGCAGCTTGGAGATCGGCGAGTGTTCGATAGCTGACATCCGGTGGCTGGCTGCCCCAACTGTTGTTGATCGCGCGCACGCCGGCATCGGCCAGCGCGTCGTACACCGCTTTGAAGTAGCGCGGATCGGGATTGGGGCCGAACAGAAAACTGTCGTTGTTGTTGGTGTTGCCGACGTAGATCTGCGCGTTGTACGCCACGCCGTGCATGCCGCTGCCATCACGCGAGGCGCCCATGGTGCCGACCACGTGGGTACCGTGGGAGTCGTTGTTGGGGTTGAGCGTGCCATCGACGTTGAACAGCGAGCCATCGACGTAACTGCCGTTGGCCAGCACCGGGTGATAACGCTCGGTGACGAACTCGGGATGGGCTGAGTCGAAACCGGAGTCCAGCGCGCCGATTTTCACCCCTTTGCCGGTGATGCCGGCGGCATAGGCTTGATCGGCCTGCATGCGATTCAGGCCCCAGTCACGCAGGTATTCGGCGCTGCGCCAACTGGCGGGATCACCGGGTTTACCGGACTCCAGGTATTGCGCCTGAGCCTGGGCTGTTGAAATCACAAGCAGCAGGGTACCGACCGAAATCGGCTTGATGCGTACGTCCATGTTCACCACTCACTTTTCTTATGTTTTAGAGTTGCTCTACCAGAGGAATACTGCCCCCCTGTGGCGAGGGGATTCATCCCCGTTCGGCTGCGAAGCAGTCGCAAATCCATGCGACGCGTTTTTCCTGGACGACCGCTAGGGGGGCGCTTCGCGTCCCAACGGGGATGAATCCCCTCGCCACAGGTCTGCGTCAAACCATCAATTGGCGCGGTGACCGAACGCCTCGTCCACCCGAGCCAGATCCTGTTCGCTCAATGTGCCGGCGTAGTAATGCAATTTGGTCCACGCCATCAAATAGTCGTACCGCGCCTGCGCCAGATCGCGGCGGGTGGTGAACAGTTGCTGCTCGGCGTTCAACGCATCGAGGTTGGTTCGTTCACCGCCGAGAATGCTTTGCTTGGTCGACACCACCAGTGCTTCGGCGGACGTCAGCGCTTTCTGATAAGCGCGCAACTTATTCACTCCCGACAGACAGGCGCTGAACTGCCGGCGCAGTTCGATCAGCGTCTCACGGGTCTTGCCATCCAGTTCGTATTCGGCCTGCTCCATGGTGCGGCTGGCTTGACGCGTCGATGCGGACACGCCGCCGCCCGCGTACAGCGGCACGCTGACTTCGAGGCCGATCGTGTTGGTTTCGTAGCGCTGGTTGTAAGTGTTGCCGCTTTCCGACTCGTTCTGCCGCATTGACGCATAGGCGTTGATTTTCGGCAGATGCCCGGCTCGATTGCGTTCTACTTCATAACGCGCCACTTCTACGGCCTGGCGCTGCGAGGCGAGATTGGGGTTATTGCTGATCGCCATCTCGTGCCACGTGTCGAAGTTGGCGGGTTGTAAGGTAAACGTCTGGAAGTTCTGATCCAGCGGCAACAGATCGGTAATGTCTACGGCGGGAACGCCGACCAGTGCACCCAGTTCGCGCAACGCGGCGTCTTGTTCATTACGTGCCTCGATCTCCTCGGCTGTCGCCAATTCGTAGCGCGACTCGGCTTCAAGAATGTCGGTGCGGGTACCTTCGCCCTGTTTGAACATGTGCTCGTTCTGCTGGAACTGCTGTTCGTAAGCCTTTTTCTTCGCCTGCGCGATATCGATCTGATCCTGGGCAAACAACGCCTTGGTGTAGTTGTCGAGCACGCGCACCAACAACTCCTGGCTTTTGCCACGAAAGTTTTCATCGGCGAACAGTGATTGCGCCACGCCCTTGCGATACGCCGCGTAGGCCTCGTAGTCGAGCAAAGGTTGCTGCAGCGTCAGCGCCGAGCCGTAGCTGCTGTAGTTGCGGTCATCGGTACGATTGCGCGCGCGCTCATCCAGAGAGGTCGCTTTCGACGAGTTACGTCCCTTGTTGTAGGTGTAACCCAGCCGTGGCAGCAACCCGGCGCGGCCAATGGCGCGATTCTCAAGACCGGCATCGCGTTCCTTGATTGCCCCGAGGAACACCGGGTCATTGCGCAACGCCTGTTCGTAAATCTCGAACGGCCCCAGGGCCGCCACTGCTGAGTGACTCGCGAGCAGCATCATTGCCGCACCGAGCATCGAAAGCTTATTCATACAGCCGAACATCCTTATTCCTCGGTCAACGCGGAGCCGGCCCGGTCGAGCAGCGGTTTGAACAGATAGTTGAGGAGTGAACGTTCACCCGTACGCACGAACATTTCTGCCGGCATACCAGGCTTGATCACCAGACCGTTGAGTTTCTCCATGGCCTGATCGCTGACGCTGCTGCGCAACACGTAGTACGGCACGCCGGTTTTCTCATCGACCATCTGGTCGGCGGAAATCAGGCTGACTTCGCCCGGTACGCGCGGGGTTTTGCTCTGGTTGAACGCGGTAAACAGAATGTCCACGGGCAGGTGCGTGCCCACCTTGTCGATCAGGTTGATCGGCAAGTGCCCTTCCACTTCCAGCGTGGTGCCTTGCGGCACAATTTCCAGCAGGGTTTCGCCCTGACGCACCACTGCGCCTTCAGTGTGCACGCCGAGATTGACCGCCACACCGTCGGCGGTGGCCATGATCTCGCTGTGCTGCAGGTCGAAACCGGCGGAGGTCAGTTGCTCGGACAGGGTCACGCTTTTCAGCTGGGCATCGGCCAGTTGGGTGCGCACTTCCTTCTGGTATTCCTCGCTGTGCTGTTGCAGCTTCAGGCGCGATTCGAGGATGCCCTGCTCCACGCGCCCGCTTTCACCGGTGTTTTCTGCCAGTTGCTGTTGCACTTGCGACAGTTGGCGCTGGTATTCCATCAAACGGTTGCGCGGGATGTAACCGTTGTCGGCCAACGGTTGCAGGTTGCTCAACTGTTGTTGCAGCGAATCGGCCTGCGCATTCAGGTCGGTGCGCGCACGGCGCATGCCGGCCAGTTGCGCGGTGGCACCTTCGATGCTGGCGCGCAATCCGGCCTGTTCACGGTAGAACGCTTCGCGACGGCTGCTGAACAATTGACGCTGGCCTTCGAGCACCATCGCCAGACGCGGGTCAGGATCGTTGCTCAATTCGGCCGGGAAAGTGACTTGTTTGAGGTTGTCGCGCTCGGCCTGCCAGCGTGCGAGGCTGGCCCAGGCCATGCGGTATTGTGCTTGCAGCGATTGCACGTCGGCCGCGACTTGCGTCTGATCGAGACGGAACAGCGGTTGCCCCTGCTTCACGATCTCGCCTTCGCGCACCAGAATCCGGCTGACCACGCCGCTGCTCATTGACTGCACAGCTTTGCGCTTGCCCGATACGACGACAGTGCCTTGCACCGGAATGCCCTGATCGAGCGGTGCCAATGCCGCCCAGGTGAAGAAGCTGCCGGCGCCGACGATGGCCAGAATCCAGCCCATGCGCGCGAAGAACTTCGCATCGCGCTCCGGGCGTTCGGTGATGTAGGCGTGTTCCATGTTCGCTTCGTTTTCAGTGTTCATGCTGGCGCTGCTCATACACCCGAATTCCTTGTCGTCGGCTGATACTGCCGGCTCATGCTGAGCCCGCCCGGTGCTTGTGCAGGTTTTTCACGCTGTTGTTCTTGCTGGCCGGAAAGAGCCTTGAGCACATCCTGGCTTGGGCCGAAGGCTTGCAAGCGACCGTCGTTGAGTACCAGCAATTTGTCGGCCTGGGCCAGCACCGAAGAACGGTGCGTGACCAGCACGACGGTGGTGCCCTGGGCCTTGAGCGCGGCAATGGCGCTGGCCAATGCCGCTTCACCAACGGTGTCGAGGTTGGAGTTCGGTTCATCCAGCACCACCAGGCTCGGCGTGCCGTACATGGCGCGCGCCAGGGCGACGCGCTGCTTCTGGCCACCGGACAAACCGCTGCCGTCCTCGCCCAATTGCGTGTCGTAGCCTTGCGGCAAACGCAGGATCATTTCGTGCACACCGGCCTGTTGCGCGGCGGCCACGACTTTTTGCGGATCGGCCTCGCTGAAACGCGCGATGTTCTCGGCGATGCTGCCACTGAACAGCTCGATGTCTTGTGGCAAATAGCCGATGTAGGGACCGAGCTGGTCGCGGCTCCAACGGTGAATATCGGCGCCGTCCAGACGCACGATGCCGCCCAGCGTCGGCCAGACGCCCACCAGCACACGGGCCAGGGTCGACTTGCCGGAGCCCGAAGCCCCCAGCACGCCCAGCACTTCACCCGCGCCCAGATTGAAATTGACCATGTGCAGCGTCGCCGCGCGTTGCCCCGGCGGGCCGGCGCTGACTTGTTCGAACGTGATCTGGCCTTTCGGCGCCGGCAGCGCCATGGCCTCGTCGCTTGGCGGGAAAGCTTGCAACAGCGCATCGAGACGGCGGTAAGCCAGCTTCGCCCCGCTCCACTGTTTCCACACGGCAATCAACTGGTCGATCGGGCTCAGTACACGCCCCATCAAAATCGAACCGGCGATCATCATGCCGGCGGTCATATCCCCCTTGATCACCAGCAGCGCGCCAAGGCCCAGTACCAACGATTGCAGGCACAGGCGCAGGGTTTTACTCAGCGAACTGATCACCGCGCCGGTATCGCTGGCCTGATTCTGCAAGCCGAGAAAACGCGAGTGCACCTGGAACCAGCGCTTGCGCAGCGAACCGAGCATGCCCATGGCCTGAATGGTTTCGGCGTTGTGCAGATGACTGGTGGCCAACTGGCTGGACTTCTGCGAAAAACCGGCAGCATCGCCCAACGGCTTCTTGGTCATGTATTCGTTGAGGCACGCCAATGCGATCAGCAGCAATGCGCCTGCCGTCGCGAGGACGCCCAGCCAGACGTTGAACAGATAAATGACGAACAGGTAGACCGGGAACCACGGCGCATCGAAAAACGCGAACAGCGCAGGCCCGGTGACGAATTGCCGAATGTGCGTCAGGTCGCCCAACGATTGCCCGGCGTTGCCCTCGCCCTTGAACAGGTTTCGCTCGAACGCCGCTTGATAGACCCGCAGGTTGAAACGGCGCTCCAACTGGCTGCCGATGCGGATCACGATAAAGCTGCGGATCACTTCAAGCAGCCCGATGAAGGCGAAGAACCCGACCACCATCAGCGACAGCATCGCCAAGGTCGTTTCATTTTGCGACGACAGCACCCGGTCATAGACCTGGAGCATGTAGATGGAGGGCACCAGCATCAGTACGTTAATCAGTGCAGTAAAACAGCCGACACTGATCAGGATGCTTTTATAGTCACCCAAAGCCTTGAATAAGGGAGCGGTGGCTGGGGCCTTCGCCATCTTCATTGATTCTTCCTGAAAGTTATCCCGCCGACTGTTGGCGAGGCTTCAATTAATGATCGGCTTAACGCCGGAACTTGCTGTGTGGTTGATCGCTTACACTTTCATAACAACTTACGCTATTTACTACGGTGCAGTGGCCACCAACAGTCTTCTTATAACCAGGCGATACCGCTTTATATCAAAAGCTTGTCGCATACTTGATCATTGCGATGATGTCGCCGCGCGCTCAAGCGTAATCTCCAGGCCCGACTTCAAAGTTGTCAGGTAAAGCCCATCACGTTGTCGGCTGAAAAACTGGATTCTTGAGCCTTCCTTGCCAGTGATGGAAATTCCGTCGGGGTCGGGAAACCAACCGATCGGCGTCTCTTCCAGCCAGGCGCCCAAGCAGTCGGCGCCCTCGCCCAGGGTCTTGTTCACTTGCAGATCGATGATGCAGATGTTGGACGGTTTGTCCTGATGCGCCTGAGTGTCCGCCACTTCGTTGCGAGCATTCAGTGTCGCCTGCCAGTGACCGGCAAATACCGAGGGTTCTTCGAGTCTAAGGCTGCTTGCCATGGTTGCTTCTCCAAAAATCATTACCAGTGCGGGCATCAGCCACGCGACAGTCTTGCGGGCAAAAGCGCTGTACGTCATAGGATTATTCGCTCCGGCGCGTAGCCTTGCTTACAGGGTAACGCGATGCAAGGGAAGAAAGCGGCGCTCGCACGCCGCTTTCTTTTTACATCACGCCACGATGTCGCTGGTTGCTGCCTGGCCCACGGTGCTGACAGCAAAGTCAGCCACGCCGTGCCCGGAGAAGTCCACCGACAGCAGGCTGTTACCGCCCGACGAGGTCAGAATTGCATCGCCGGCTGCACCGGTGAAGCTGCTGACGAAGTGCAGGCCGGCACCTTTGGTGATGCCGGTCAGGTCGATTTTGTCCAGACCGCTGACGAAATCGAGGATCTGATCGATGGCACCCGGCTTGGAATCGGAGCTGGCTGCGAACACAAAAGTATCCGAACCTGCGCCGCCCCACAGTTTGTCGGCACCACCAGCACCGTAGATGATGTCGTTGCCGGCACCACCTTTGAGCTCGTTGGATGCGCTGTTGCCGATCAGCAGATCGTTGCCCGAACCGCCGATGGCATTCTCGATGGTCACGCCTTTGGCGATCGAGACGTTACCCACCAGGCCACCAACATCGGAGAACGAGGCTTCATTGAGGTTGATCTTCTGGTTCTGGGTGAAACCCGAGAAGTCGAAGGTGTCCTTGCCGCCCGCATCCCACACCGAGAACACCAGCTTGTCGCTCGACGACGAGGCGCTGAGGAAGTCGCGGCCAGCATTGGAGTTGAAGCCGTAGGTGGTGTCACCGGTACGGGTGTTCATGTTGGCGCCGTAGAGCTTCTGGATGGCGGCGATATCGTCCATCAGTGGGCCGGACGAATACGCTTCGACGCCGCCCTTGCTGAAGTTCTGGTTGGTATTGCTCTCGCTCCAGTAACTCATGACGCTGTAGCCGCGGGTGTCTTGCCCGTAGGACGCGTCGTTGTAAGTCGGGTTGCCATTGCCGGCGTTGTAGTCGCCAGGATGGGCCAGACCGAGGCTGTGGCCGATTTCGTGAGTCAGGGTCTGACGACCGTAGTTGTTCAGATCCGGGGTCTTGTTCTGCGTGTAGCCACTGTTGATCAAGTACCACGACGTGCCGTCGTAACCGTTACCGGTGCCCGGCAGATAGGCGAACGCTGCCGCGCCATCCTGGCCACCGCTGTAGTTACCGAAGGTCATGTGGCCGTCGCCGCCCGAGGCTTTCTCGGTGAAGGTGACGTTGGCCACGTCCGCCCAGGATTGCATGGCGAGCTTGGCCTGGGCCTGCTGTTGTGCGCTGAACTGACTGAACCCGGTGATCCCGTGCTTGTTCATCGTGCTAGACGATGCTGACGTCAGGAACGTGTAAGTGAGCTCAATCTTGCCGCTGCCGTCCTTGTCCTGATAGGCAGCGCCGTCGCGCAGCAACTGCGTTGCGGCCTGGTCCACGGAGAAGGAGGGTTTGCCATTGACCGTGAGGTTGCCACCACGGTCGTATTGATGGCTGAAGCTATCGATCTGGTTGTACGCCGAGCTGGCTGCGGCCAGAGGTTGCGGCGCCGCGGACAGCTGGAAAGCCTGTTCGGCGGTATCAATAGCGTTCGCTTTAACTTTCGACATAAACACACTTCCTTGTTTAGCAATGGAACAGTTTTTGTCCGATAGGACTCTCTCTGGCGAGATCGTCCTATCACTCGCCCAATGAAGGCATCAGAAACCTGACACAATTTGAAATCTGACGTCTAGCGTTTTTTTGAGATCAAATTGAACTGTTTGGTAAAACTGCCGTAAACAAAGCGTGCGGGGCCTGAATATTGTTTGAAGTTGCTGGTTTGCGTCTAACTGTCCGACGATTTTCTATTTAATTATTAAATATCGGTAAGTTGTTTTTTGCAGGTTACGTCTCACTTTCCTGCACTTTATCGGTGCAGTGCCAGTGTATTGATATCAACGCTTACAGCCTTCAAAAACACTATCAAACTGTAGGAGTTGACGAGTAAAACGAGGCTGCGATCTTTTGATCTTGAAATTTAAAAATCAAAGGATCGCAGCCTCGTTTTACTCGTCAGTTCCTACAGGATCCCTACAGGAACAGGGTTTACCGGGAATGCTCAACTGCCAGTGCGGATTTTGTTCCAGACGCGGGTGCGGATGCGGTCGATGTTCAGAGGCATGGCTTCCAGTGCGAATAACTTGCCCATCATTTCCGGGCTCGGGTACACCTTGGTGTCGTTCTTGATCGCCGGGTCGATGAGGCTGTCGGCCTGTTCGTTACCGTTGGCGTAGTGCACATAGTTGCTGATGCCGGCCATCACTTCCGGGCGCAGCAGGTAGTCCATGAACGCGTAACCGGCCTTCTCGTCCGGCGCATCGGCGGGCATGGCGACCATGTCGAACCAGATGGCGGCGCCTTCCTTGGGAATGTTGTAACCGATGTCGACACCGTTCTTGGCTTCTTTGGCGCGGTTTTCCGCTTGCAGGATGTCGCCGGAAAAACCGACAGCGACGCAGATGTCGCCATTGGCGAGGTCACTGGTGTACTTCGAGGAGTGGAAGTAGCTGACGTAGGGCCGTACTTTCATCAGCAATGCTTCGGCTTTCTTGTAGTCCTCGGGATTCTTGCTGTGGTGCGGCAAGCCGAGGTAGTTGAGCGCCGCCGGGAGCAATTCCGGGCCGTTGTCGAGGATCGCCACGCCGCACTTTTGCAGCTTTTCCATGTACTCGGGCTTGAAGATCAAGTCCCAGGAATCCACGGGCGCGTCATCGCCCAGTACGGCTTTGACCTTGGCAATGTTGTAGCCGATGCCAGTGCTGCCCCACAGGTACGGGAAACCATGTTCGTTGTTCGGATCATTGACCTGCAACGCCTTGAGCAGCACCGGGTTGAGGTTCTTCCAGTTCGGCAACTGGCTCTTGTCGAGTTTCTTCAGCGCCCCGCCCTGAATCTGGCGGGCCATGAAGTGGTTGGACGGAAACACCACGTCGTAACCGGATTTGCCGGTCATCAGCTTGCCGTCGAGGGTTTCGTTACTGTCGTAAACGTCATAGGTAACGCCGACGCCGGTGTCCTTCTCGAAATTTTTGGTGGTGTCGGGAGCGATGTAATCGGACCAGTTGTAGACCTTCACCGTTTCCGCTGCCTGGGCGAGGGAAACGGCGAGCATCAGCGGTGCCAGAGCGAGGGTTTTGCGGATCATGGATCGATTCCTGTGTAGGTTTTTTTGTTGGCAGGCAATCAAAGATCGAAAAATCAGAAAATCAGCACGTAAGTCTTGCGCACGGTCTCCTGGATATCCCAGATGCCGAGCGTGTTGGCTGGCAACATCAGTGCGTCGCCACCTTGTATGTGCAGGGTTTCACCACCGCCGTCGGGGGTGAACGTGCAGCGCCCGGAGATGAAATGACAGAACTCCTGAGCAGTGATCTGTCGACGCCAGCGGCCCGGCGTGCATTCCCAGACGCCGGTTTCGACGCCGTCATCGCGCTCGACACTGGTGGTCGAGGCAATCGCCACCGGCTCGCCGAGTGGCACGGCGACCGGGTTGGATTCGTCCAGCGGCAATGTGGCGGTGTTCTTGAACTGCGTAATGCTCATGGTCTGACCTGTCTTTTAAAGAGAACGGCGTTAGTGCATGAAACCTTCCATGAAACCGGCGACCTGGCTGGCGAGTTTGCGCCGCCATGGCGCGGTTGCCGGATTGGCCAGGGTCTGGTCTTCGTGGACAAAGCTTTTGATGATCGCGTTGTAACCGAGCCATCGGCATGGCTCCGGCTCCCAGGCGCGCAACGCGTGTATTGCGCCATCGGGCAGCACCCACGGCTGCTTAACCAGTTCGGTGTCGCGCTCCAGAATCAAATCCGCCAGCGTACGCCCACCGAGATTGCTGGCGCCGACGCCCTCCCCGCCATAACCACCGGACAGCGCGATGCCGTTGGCGCGATCGCAGAGCATGTGCGGTTTGAAGTGCCGCGACATGCCGAGGTTGCCGCCCCAAGCGTGAGTGATCTGTACGTTTTTCAGTTGCGGAAACAGTTCGCCGAACAGATAGCGGCGCAGTTCGACCTCGTCGCGCGTCAGGTCGAAGTTATGGCGGAGCTTGCCCGCGAACTGATAGCCGCCACGGGCGCCGAAAATCAGACGGTTGTCAGCGCTGCGCTGGCCATAAGTGACCTGACGGCTGAACTCGCTGAACGCTTGGCCGCGGTTGAGGCCAATTTCATCCCAGGTCGCCGCGGACAACGGCTCGGTGGCGACGATCAGGCTTTGCACCGGTAACTGATAACGGCCCAGTGGTGGCAAGGTCACCGAATAACCTTCCACGGCTGGCACGATCCAGCGGCTGCGCACGCTGGCCTTGGCGGTGCGCAGACTGCCAGATTGCCAATGGGTGACCGGGCTGTTTTCGTAAATCTTCACACCCATGGCCTGCACGGTCCGCGCAAGACCGCGCACCAGTTTTGCCGGATGAATGGTTGCCACATGCGGCGCGTAAATGCCGCCGTAAGGTTTGGCGATGCGAATCTGCTGCGCCAGTTGCTCAGGGCTGAGCCAACGATAATCGTCGTCGGTCAGGCCTTGGGCGTGCAGCGTGCGGAGGTATTCCCGCAGTGTGGCCTCTTGCTCGGGATAACGCGCAGCGCAGTAAAGCACGCCGCCCTTGCGGTAATCGCAGTCGATGCCTTCGCGTTCGAGGACAACTTCCACCTCATCGGGAATGCTGTGCAGCAGATCAAAAGACGCGCGGCGCTGCTCGGGCGACAGGCCTGCGAGCAGACGATCTTCGCCCAGCAGATTGCCCATCAACCACCCGCCATTGCGCCCGGATGCACCGAACCCGGCGGTTTGCGCCTCGACGATGGCGATCTCCAGCCCCGGCGCGAGCTTCTTCAGGTAGTACGCGGTCCACAGCCCGGTGTAGCCGGCGCCGATGATCGCCACGTCGACGTCCAGGTCCCGCTCAAGCTCGGGCCGCGCGGTCAGCGGCTCGTCGAGTTGATCCATCCACAAACTGATAGTGCGCCACGCCGGCATGCAAGACTCCGCCACTGAAAACCTTCGATGGCGTCGATCCTAGTGGCAGTGCTCAGGACAAGTCTTGCGCGCGTGTCCGCAAAGAAATTTGTTTCGCGTAAGCCTTCGGCGACTGCCCGGTGTGCTGGCGGAAGCAACTGTAAAACGCCGACAGCGAATTGAATCCGGCGGCGAAGGCCAGTTCATCGATACGTACCGGAGGTCTGGCGTCGTCCAGTGCGCGCAGCAAATGCTGCAACCGCGCCTGATTGACGTAGCGGTAGAAGCTCTGCCCAAGCACTTGGTTCAGCAGGTAGGAAATCTGATTGCGGCTGTACCCGCACTCCTTCGCCACGCGTTGCAGGTCGAGTTCGGGATCGAGGTAAGGCTGCTGTTTGTCGAAATACTGCTGCAGATCGTCGGCCATGAAGCTCAATTGACGCGGCGACAAACCCAGGCGACTGACTGCCGGACGCTGACTCGATGCGCTGGCGCCTTGGGTTTGGGCGCGCACGAGTGAAGCGTATTCGTTGACGCGCCAGATCAGTCCGTCCCTGACCGTGATGGCCTCGCTGGAACGGAACGACACCAGGCCATCGCCGCCACGCAAGGTCACTTCGTATTGAATGAACGCGGTGTCGCCATCGATGCGAATGCGGTCGCAATGCTCAAGCAGCTCGTCGGATTCTCGCGGCATGCTGACGCGCACGTACTCGCGCAACTCGTCGAGACCGAGTACGCGATTCTGGAAGAAGTCGTTGTATTGAATGTCCGGGTGATACAGCGCCATCACGGCGTCCAGGTCGCGGTGTTTCCAGCTCAGGTGGTAGCGCATGACCGTGGCGGACGTGGCCTGGGTCTGTTCTGGGCCGTCGTTGTCGGCTTGCATAAAGGGCTCAGCGAAAAAGAATCGAGCTTGCCCAAGTTCGGCACAGGCTTCAATCACTAATCCGTAGTGGCACTTTGGCGATGATTGTGTAGGCCGTGACTTACATCAAAAAATGCGAAGCAATCGCCAAATGAACTGAAAAATCTCACAGGAAATTCACACGCGGATGCTACTTTTAATGTCAGTTACCGGTTGAGCCAATGAAGGCTCTTCCCACCTAACATGAGCAAAAGGAATCGCTCGATGAAGAAGGCGGGCAACACATGAATAAAGGGTCAAGCAAAGTCACGTTCCCCAACGCCTGCCAGTTGATGCGCTGGCATTTTCATCCTATGGGTTTCGAGGCAACAATGGATGCGCCGGGTAGCATGATCGCTCGCCTGTTTGATCGAGCCAGTGGCGAAACCATGATCGCCATCGCCGGCATTCCTTGTGCCACGGTGATGAATGCAGCAGATGTCGAGCGAATTATCGAGGCAGTGGAGGATGAGCTGGAGGCTTTTGTTCCTCCGGAGCTATTGAGGAGTTACGCATAATCAATTGATTTAAAACGAAAAAGCCCGCATTGCTGCGGGCTTTTTTGTGCTTATGCCTTTGCCTTTTGTGTGCGGTGATCGGCAAAAAACGCTTTGCCCTTGGCGACCCGATCAGAGGCGCGTGGCATGTTCCCCGCCTGGTTCTCTTGCGGCTCGACGTACCAGTAACAATGGCTTACGGCGCGAGTAATGCCCACGTAGGCCAACCGCAGGATTTCGTCCTTTTGCGAGCTGTCGTATGGCTCGCTGTCGCCACTTTTACCCAATCCGGCCATGCGATAGACCTGGTTTTTGTAGGGCGAACTGGTTAGATGCTGGCAATCGCCGAGCAGAAAAACAGCATCCGCTTGCAGTCCTTTGGCGCTGTGGTAAGTCAGTTGTTTTAAGCGCCGGGCTTCATGGGGCAAGCTCGAATCAACATTAACAACAGGCTGAATATGCTGCTCAATCAATAACTTATCGCTGCTTTTTCGATAGAGCATCAAGATTGAATGGCCCTGACGGTAGTGCTCGGCGAGCCGCTCGCCCAAGGCTTGATCGTCGCGCTCCATCACATTGACCGGCTGCAATGCCTTGGGCTCACCGCTGGCCTTGGCTTTCTTGCCGGGAATTGCCGGCGCTGCGCGAACGATGTGTTCGGCCGCATCGATGATGTGCTGATGACTGCGGTAGTTGTCGCTGAGCATCACCCGTGTGGTGCTCGGTGAAGGGAATTCCTTGTTGAACGCCATGAAATAGCTCGGCGAGCTGCCCCGCCAACCGTAAATCGACTGCCAGTCATCACCGACGCACAACAAGGACGAGCGCTGTGCGCCCCGCCCGACATGCATGGACGGGCCACGGCTGCGGACTTCTGTAAGGCTGGCACGGATCCACGAGACGATCTGCGGCGATACATCCTGAAATTCGTCGATCATCAGGTGCGACATGGGTCGCAGCAGCTCATCACTCAACAGTTTCAAATTCTCCGACGAATGCTCACTGAACAGGGCAAACATCCGGTTGTAGGTCATCACCGGCGGTTTCTGATCGAGCAGATGATCTTCAAACGCACGCCAGAACAGACTCAACGCCTCGAAGAAAAAGCGATCCGGGTCATCCTTGGCGAAGCTCATGCGGCCAACGGCATCCGGCACGTCGAGCCCCAGGTTTTCAATAAAACCTGCGGCGGCGACAAAACAGTCGAGCAACGGCGCGGAGGCGAGCTCGCCTTTGACCTTGTAATCAAAGCCTGGGCCAGCGCTCGCATCACCCGCCAACGTTGCCAGAACACGCTTGGAAGAGTCGTAACTATCGAGCCATATCAACGGCTTACGGCAAAAAGCTTGAAACAGGGTGCGCTTGACTGCCCACTCTGCACGTAGCGAAAGCTTGGCGTTCGGGCGGCAGATTTGTGCGTTCTCGCGCGGATCAAAACCAAGCACAACCCACGCATCGAGGCTGGGAATGTAGCCATGGCAGTGGAACGTCGAGCCGTTGATGTCGAAGGTCTGACGCTTAGGCTCGATGCCTTTGATTGGCCAGGCGCCGGCGCGAAACCACAGGTCTTCAATGGCATCGCACAGTTCTTCATCGCGCTTGGCCGCCAGCTCAGTCACTGCCATGCGTTTTTGCACGTCGGGGTGCTCGCGTTCCAACTCCTTGAGCTGCATCCCCGCTCGGGACAACGGCTGAATCAATTGGCGAAAGCGCTCGTCCTCGTTGAACAAGCGGTGGTAGCAGGCATTGAGTTGCTGACGCTGAGCATCGTTGATACGCAAATCAAATGGATTGCTGTCGACGTCGTCATCAGCGCCCTGCGTCCGCTGACTGAGGTTTTCGAACGCCTGCAAACGCTCAAACCCCGGCAGGCTGCGTACCATCGGCAGAATGCGCGAGTGAAAGGTGCGCACCAGTTCCCGCGCCTGCTGAAGGCTCAGCATCTGCCCCCACAGCGCAAACATTTCGAGCAGTTTGCTGATGAAATCCTTGCGCGACTCGCGAGTGAAGGTCACCACCGTCATCGAATCGAGTTCAAAGCCCAAGTAGTGGCTGAGCAACAGAATGCGCAGAACCAGCGTGGTCGACTTGCCCGCACCGGCGCCAGCCACTACGGAAGTCGAAGGCGTATCACTGAGAATCATCTTCCATTGCGCGGCGCTCGGCTGCGCGTGCTCGGGCAGTAAACGCGCGACGTCGGCCTTGATGCGCTTCTTCAATTCGGCTGTCAGTGGAAGGCGCCAGTCGTCGAACAGATGGTTATCAACACTTGGCGGTCGGTGTTCGGTGCTGCGACTGTCGCGGATCAGCAGGACTTGCCGCCCTTCTTCCAGGCCTTCGAGTTTGCCCTCGTTGAAGCCGTACTCGACGCCAGCGGTGTGACCGCTGCGAAAGCCATCGGCTTGGCCATGCAACCACGATGCGCGGTGCTGCGCGCGCAAACGCGTCAGACCATGGCCAAAGAACCGTGCGGCCAGGCGTTTCAGCCACGGCATTTCGGCAAGTGGGCGAAGTTCGGGAGGAAGATCGGGGGAGTGTTGCGCCACGCTGACGGGCTCCAGTGTGTGAGGCTGTTGATGGCTATGGTGTCTGCATTTGCCGTTGAGTTCTAGCGAAATGCTTGCGGGTCATTGGCTTAGGCGATGAACTGAAGGTGGGATGAGAGCGTTTCGAATTGATTCTCATCGATCAATTCGATCCTGATGCCGCACTTTTTACGCTTTTTATCGATGTTTTACTGATAGATGATCGGTGCCATAAACCACAGGTTTCAGGAGACGATCATGCTTGAACTCAGACCTTTCAGCTCGCTGGGCGGCGCCCATCACGGCTGGTTGGATGCCCATCACCACTTTTCGTTCGCCGAGTATCACGATCCGCAGCGCATGAACTGGGGCAACCTTCGGGTGTGGAACGACGACATCATTGCCGCCGGCACCGGGTTCCCGCAGCACCCTCATCGCGACATGGAAATCATCACCTATGTGCGTGAAGGTGCGATTACCCACCAGGACAACCTCGGCAACAAGGGCCGCACTGAAGTGGGTGACGTGCAAGTGATGAGCGCGGGCACCGGTATCGCGCACAGCGAATACAACCTGGAAGCCAAAGACACCAAGATCTTCCAGATCTGGATTTTGCCAACTGAAACCGGGGCTCCACCGTCGTGGGGAGCGAAACCGTTTCCAAAAGGTCAGCGCGAAGGTTTTGTGACGCTCGCCAGCGGTAAGGACGGTGATGACCAGAGCTTGCGCATTCGTGCGGATGCGCGTTTGGTGGCGGCGAATATCAGGGCTGGGGAAACCGCTGAGTATCGTCTGGATGAAGGGCGTCGTGCTTATCTGGTGCCGGCGACTGGCGTGATTGAAGTCAATGGCTTGCGTGCGCAGGCTCGAGACGGTGTAGCGGTTGCGCATGAGCGGGTGCTGACGGTTACGGCAATCGAGGACAGTGAGATCGTGCTGGTTGATCTCGCCTGATTTCATGACTGGCGGGCAAAAAAAAGGGGCAACCGCAATGGTTGCCCCTTTTATTCAACATGTGTGTCGTTGTGGCGAGGGAGCAAGTTCCCTCGCCACAAGTCAACTGCCTCTTACGGATTATTTAGTGCTGATGGCGCCATCCACCAAGGTTTGCGCTTCAACCACCAGTTGCTTCAAGTGTTCGTCGCTGATGAAGCTTTCGGCGTAGATCTTGTAGATGTCCTCGGTACCCGATGGGCGTGCCGCGAACCAGCCGTTTTCGGTCATCACTTTAAGACCGCCAATCGCCTGATCGTTACCCGGTGCATGGCTGAGGATGCTCTGGATTTTCTCGCCTGCGAGTTCGGTCGAGGTGACTTGTGCCGGTGACAGTTTGCTGAGCAACGCTTTCTGCTCCGGGTTGGCCTTGGCGTCGACACGTACCGAGAACGGCTCGCCCAGTTCATCGGTCAGGGCGCGATAGGCCTGACTTGGATCGCGGCCAGTGCGGGCGGTCATTTCGGCAGCGAGCAAGGCCGGGATCAGACCGTCCTTGTCGGTGCTCCATACACCACCGTCCTTGCGCAGGAACGAAGCCCCTGCGCTCTCTTCGCCACCAAAACCCAACGAGCCGTCGAACAGACCTTCGGCGAACCATTTGAAACCGACCGGCACTTCGTACAGGCGACGGCCCAGGCGCTTGGCAACACGATCGATAAGACCGCTGCTCACCACGGTTTTGCCCACGGCCGCATCGGCGCGCCATTGCGGACGGTTCTGGAACAGGTAATCGATGGACACGGCCAGATAGTTGTTCGGTGCCAGCAAACCGCCGGACGGCGTGACGATGCCGTGACGGTCGTGATCCGGATCGCAGGCAAACGCGACGTCGAAGCGCTCTTTCAGACCGATCAAGCCTTGCATCGCGTGGCTGGACGAAGGGTCCATGCGAATCTGGCCATCCCAGTCAACGGTCATGAAGCGGAAAGTCGCATCGACTTGCTTGTTCACCACATCCAGGTCCAGGCGGTAGTGCTCGGCAATGGCCGACCAGTAGCGCACCCCTGCTCCGCCCAACGGATCAACGCCAAGGCGCAGTTTGGCGTCACGGATCGCGTCGAAGTCGATCACGTTGATCAGGTCGGCAACGTAGCTGTTCACGTAGTCGTGACGATGGGTGGTGCTGGCCTTGAGTGCCTGCTCGTAGCTGATGCGCTTGACGCCGGCCAGTTTGTTGGCCAGTAGTTCGTTAGCCTTGGCTTCGATCCACTTGGTGATGTGTGTGTCGGCCGGGCCACCGTTGGTTGGGTTGTATTTGTAACCCCCGCTTTGTGGCGGATTATGCGACGGCGTGATGACGATGCCGTCGGCCAGGCCCGAGGTGCGGCCACGGTTGTAGCAAAGAATGGCGTGGGAAATCGCCGGCGTCGGGGTGTACTCGTCGCCCTCGGCGATCATTACCGTCACGCCGTTGGCCGCCAGCACTTCCAGCGCGCTCGCCCCGGCCGGGGTCGACAAGGCATGGGTATCGATACCGACGAACAACGGGCCGGTAATGCCCTGAGCCTCGCGGTACAGGCAGATAGCCTGGCTGATGGCCAGAACGTGCCACTCATTGAAACTCAAGTCGAAGGAACTGCCCCGGTGACCGGAGGTGCCAAACGCTACGCGCTGGGTCGAAACCGATGCATCAGGCTGGCCGGTGTAATAAGCCGTTACCAGTCGCGGGATGTCGACCAACAATTCTGCCGGTGCCGGTTTGCCCGCAAAAGGACTGAGTGTCATGCAAAACCTCTGAAATAGAGTGGTTCAGGAAATACAGCGCAGTTTACTGGCAGTTTGACCGCAGTGCGATGGGATGTATCCGAGACATCCCGGAAGTTTTTTAACATCAGCCGTCGGGCGCAAGGCGCAGCGCATCGCCCACCTGACCGACCACCCCGGCCAGGTCGTGTTCGCTGTGACAGATCGGGCTCAACCGCAAATGGTGTGCGTAGTCACCATTGAGGCTGAACAGCTCGCCGGGAGCAATCACCACCTGTTGCCTGAGCAGGCAGTAGAACACTTCATTCATGTCCACAGGTCTGACCGAGTTCAACCAGACCGTTGCGCCGCCCTGCGGCTCGACAATCTGCACGGTATCCCCCAAACGCTCGCGCAGCAGTTGGATCAACTGTGTCCGGCGCTCTTTGAGCAGGCGTCGCAATATCTGCAAGTGCTGATCGACGCGCCCGTTTGCGAGTAATCGGGCTATGGCTTTCTGACGAGCACAAGACAATCGAAACGATCGCAACAGAAAGTGGCGCTGCAGCTCGCTGCGCCATTGCCGGGACAAGACAAAACCGTAAGGGGCTTCAGCGCCGATGATTTTGTCGAAGGCAGAAAAGATCAGCAGCCGATCGGGATCAAGCCATTCGCGAAAGTGTTGCGCATCCGGGGCGTCCGCCAACTCGCTGCAACTGTCATTCTCCAGCACCCAAGTGCCATACCTGAGGAGCAATTGCGCAATGACTTGTCGATTGGCGTGCGGGACGAAGCTGCCACGGGGCATGTTCAGCACCGACGACAACATGATCAACCCGACACGCTCGGTCGCCAGCAAGGACGCCAGACGCTGCGGGTCCAGCCCGCCATCGGCTTGCAACGGCAATTCGATCACCTGAACCTCTGCCGCCTGAAACAGACGCAGAATCATCCAGTCACAGGGCGATTCGATCAGCACCGTTGCACCTCGTAACTGAAGAGCGAAGATCAGTATCTCCAGCACGCCGCGCAGATCCGCCCCGATGTACACGTCCTCTGCCTGCCAGCTATTCAATGCCGAGGTGGTGTAGCGCGCCGCAAGGGCGGTACGCAGCTCAAGTTCACCACTGGGTTGTACCTGAAGCGGCGGTTGGCGCGGGTATTGGCGCAATAGCTCGCGCTCCAGCATCAGCAATGGACTGTCCAGCGGTTGCAGCGAAGTCGGGTCGTCGGCGCTCAGTACGCACATGCCGATGCGTCTGGCGTTGACATAAACGGCTTCAAGCAGATCACTGGCGCTGCCAGGCGACATCAGGGTTGGCGATGATTGCGCGTAATATCCCGATTTGGCCACCGAGTAGACACGCCCCTCCTTTTCCAGCAACGAGTACGCATACTGGATGGTCGAGATCGATACATTCAAGCGATCCGCCAGTTGCCGTAAAGAAGGTAAGCGCACGCTGCCATTAGTGGCGGACTCATTGATCAGCAAATTCAAATAACGATAAACCGACTGATAAGCGAAACCTTTCTCCCTTGAGGGTCTCATGGCCCCAGATCCTTGGGCTGTGATGTTCCTGATCTACCCGTCACGCTTAACCTTCCGCAGTCCGATCCACTGCCGTCAAACCGGTGCAGTCGTCCAGCTGTGCATTAGGCGCCGAGGCTTCAGACGACTCGGCCATGCTGACTGGCCCCATGGCGTATAGACGACCGATCAGATTGATCGGCAGTCCGCTGACATCGACCATCCACTTCATCACCTGCTCGGACGCGTGCAAGCCTTGCATCGCTCGGTGCAGATCAGGCAATGCCACCAGCATGCCGGGATGGCAATGACGCAGAAACCGCTCGAGCCCTGCGCCGTTGTCTATAAAGGGTGCAAACATCAGACATGCCACCTGGATGTCACTCAGGCCAAAAGCGTCTTGAAGTTGCTTTGCCGCCTGCTGACGCAGTTGCTCAAGATCGGACAAATCACCGAACGCTGCGATCAATTGTTCACACGCGGGCTCGGGCACCTGCTTGTGACGCATGTCCAGCAGCGTGTCCTGAAGGAATTCGCACACGCCCTCCTCGTACGTTCGACCCTCGACAATGCTCGCCTGTAACCCCAGCAAGTGCGCGGCCAGTAACGGGTCGGCGTACTCGTTATCGCCCTGAAACATCGATAGATCGTCAACCTGAACGCCGAGAAACTCGCTGAGCAAAGGCCAGCGTTCCTCCAGTTTGCCGACAATCATGTCGTTGATTTTGATGAAACTGGTGCGACGACAGGCCTCGAATTGTCCCTCTGGACGCCATGGCATCCTTTCATCATCGGGATAGAAACACCGGTAATAGTCGCCACCCAGATGGTCAAGCAGCGGGAACAGCGCTTCAAAACCGCCGTGATTCTCCGGCAAGCTGCCTATTCCGGCTTTTTGTGCGGCCCGATTGAGACCATCAAGGAACAATGTTTGCCGGCGCGGTGTTTCACTGCCAATCAGCGCGTCCACGCCGTTATTCCAGCGGGCGACCTGCCCGTAGAACTCGGCGGTCGCCAGGTAGGCGTCGTCCCACAGATCGAGAGATTGATTCCAGGTGCGGCGATGGCCGATCATCAGCAAATTGATGCGGTGAGCGTCGCGGCCCTCCTCGCTAATAAGCGCTTGGTGATCGAAAGGCAGCACCTCTCGATGATCCACCATCAGCAGTTCCACCCTTGGATCATCGTAGAGAAACAGCGCACTGAAGCTGCGATGCATGTTTTGCAGGGCCGTTTGCCCCGTGCCGTTCCAGCGTAACGTGGCGACACGCAACTGAAAGGTGCCCGGCGTTCGCCCGGCGATAGTGAGTTGTGCCGCGCGCAATAACGCCAGCGTGTAACAGCTGTCGCGTGAGCCGGACTGAACCACCATCACCTTGAAATTACCGATGTTATCCATGCCGCCCGCCGCGACTGCCAATCGCTGGATCAGCAATTGCAGGGCTGTGCGCTCTGCACGCGAAAAGAAGCTCAGCAAACGTTGCAAGACTTGCTGATAGACGTAGTTCATTGCCTGATCATGGATCGTGCTCATCGGTATTTACCCGGTATCAATAGTTTCATGCCACGCAGACCGAAAACGCGGCCGCATGACAATTCATCAATAAGTAATAGACGCTCGAATGCTAACACTTACGCAATCGTAGTTATTTGCAACACTTGAGTCGTTAAAGGTCTGCGATTCTTTGCGTTGGCCTGCCAACACCTTGTTATTGCTGGTTTTTTATTTCCTGAAAAATAGCCTAGGAAACTTCCGACAAGGTCCCACGACAATTGAGTACAAGAAAAAAAGACGCGATTTCGGAAACGCCCTACAACAATTAAACAGAAATTGACATAACGGGCAGAAGTAGCCGTTTGATATCGCACAGGGCGAATTGAATGCACAGACATGGCTCATTCCTTGAGATGAAAGTAATCATTCAATTATCAGGGCTTATATGGCGATTAGAAGATACAGATCGAGAGCAAAAACCAGTTCAGTTGCTGAACGGCCCTGCGCGCTTGTCGCGCTGGGTGTCTCGTTGGGGGGAGTGAAAAACAAAGAGTCCGTGGGGCCACGGACTCTGATCTGAGCTATTAAGCCGACTCGACCTGCAAGGCGACTCGTTCGCGACATGGGCATTCGTCCATATAGCGATGAGCCTCGACAAACTCGTTGAACGGGAAAACCCGAGTCTTGAGCGGCAGCAGTACACGATCGGCGGTCAACTGGTTGATATCACGCAAGGCCCGTTGCAACGCGACGTGATCCTGAGTGATGCCCAGCTCTGGCTTACCGGTGAAGTTACCGATGCAGTGCACAAAGAACTGGATGTTCTTCTGGAACGCTGCGCAGGCCGGGAAAGGCGTCTGGTTGCCGCCCTGCAGACCGTACAAAACCAGGCTGCCACGCGGTGCAAGGACGTCACCCAACAACGACATCTGCGGGCCACCGAGACCATCGAATACTACGTCGACGCCACGATTGTCGGTGATCTTGTTGATCCGCATCAGCAGATCTTCTTCCTCGGTGACGATGACTTTCTCGGCGCCCAGCGACAGCAGGTACTCACGCTCCTCCGCCGTTTTGGTCGCCGCAATCACCCGCACACCCAAGGCTTTGCCCAGTTGTACAAAGGACGGCCCGGCGCAATGGCTGGCGTCAGTCACCAAGGCGAACTGCCCCGGTTTTACCCGTGCCAGATCAGCGTAGGCAAAGTAGGCAATCAGCAGCGGCGTGTAGTGCACGCTGGCTTCGATTGGGCTGAGTACGTCTGGATAACGGGTCAGCGCGGTACGTGGCAGCAAGATCTGCTCGCCGTAAACCGGGTAATCGTTCGCGCTCTCGGCCGGGAAACTGGCAACCTTGTCGCCCACCGAGAGATCATCTATACCGTCGCCGACGGCGGTGACCACACCGGCCATCTCGTGACCAAGGCCTGCAGGCAAACGTGCCTGAGACGAGGCCAGGTTCTGACGCCAGAGCGTGTCATACCAGCTGATGCCGATCGCTTCGACACGCACCTGCACTTCGCCAGGACCTGGCTGAGCGGCCGCATGCTCTTCGCATTTGAGCACCTCGGCCGGACCAAACTTGTGAAAACGGATCGTGCGGGACATCGCAAACCTCGTCAAAGTAACCTCTAATGCCCTGAACTCTATCTGGGCTTTTGACCCAAGACTATCAGTGGCTATTAATAGTCGACATGCCTGTCATTGATTCCGCAGTATGGGCGGCATTGGCAAAATCCATGAAAAACTGCTGTCACCGTCTCAGTAAAGCTGAATTTAGCGGTGCAGAGTACCAGCCTTTCCCCGTAATATTCATGCCGGCCATTGTTCTCATATGGCCGCTCTCGTCAAGCTTGATGACTCTGCCAGGACCCCAGATGAATCGTAATGACCTGCGTCGTGTCGACCTGAACCTGTTGATCGTATTCGAAACACTGATGCACGAACGCAGCGTGACCCGGGCGGCGGAAAAGCTGTTTCTCGGTCAACCGGCGATCAGTGCGGCGCTTTCGCGCTTGCGCAGCCTGTTCGATGACCCGTTATTCGTGCGCACCGGGCGCAGCATGGAACCGTCTGCCCGCGCGGTGGAAATCTTCGCCCTGCTCTCGCCGGCCCTCGACTCGATTTCGACCGCTGTCAGCCGCGCGGCCGAATTCGACCCGGCCACCAGTACCTCGGTGTTTCGTATCGGCTTGTCCGACGACGTCGAATTCGCCCTGCTGCCGATGCTGCTCAAACGCCTGCGCGCCGAGGCGCCCGGCATCGTCCTGGTGATTCGCCGCGTCAACTACATCTTGATGCCGGGCCTGTTGGCTTCCGGCGAGATTTCGATCGGCGTCAGCTACACCACCGACCTGCCAGCCAACGCCAAACGCAAAGTCTTGCGCCGCAGCCAGCCGAAGCTGCTGCGAGCCGACACCGTGCCGGGGCCACTGAGCCTGGACGACTACTGCGCTCGTCCCCATGCACTGGTGTCGTTCGCTGGCGACCTCAGTGGTTTTATCGATGAAGAACTGGAGAAACTCGGGCGCAAGCGGCACGTGGTGCTGGCGGTGCCGCAGTTCAATGGCTTGAGTACGTTGCTGGCGGGAACCGACATTGTTGCCACCGTGCCGGATTACACGGCGGATGCGCTGACGGCCGCTGGCGGTGTGCGGGCGGAAGATCCGCCGTTGCCGACGCGCACGTTCGAGCTGCACATGGCTTGGCGTGGGTCGCAGGATAATGATCCGGGGGAGCGTTGGTTACGGTCGCGGATTCAGATGTTTTTCGGCGACCCTGACAGTCTTTGAAGAAGCCCTCAGCAGGCCTTTCAAAAACACATGTAAAAAAGGCGCCTTCTCAGGCGCCAAAGGCCTACCGCTCAACTTCATGACGTACCAAGCACCTTCGTGCTTTCGTGCTCGCGCGCAAAACCTACGTGTACGCCGGCCCAACTGTTTTTTGGAAGCGCGCAGGTTTGCGAAACAGTCGAAAATCGTCGAATTTCTGCCCGTAGATAAACGGCAGGTAAGCCTCCGCGTCCGGGAGTACATCAAGCCGTGGCACCGTCCAGCTCGACTCACCTTCGGTGTAATAGGCTGTGCCCACGGAAATCACTGGAATAGTGTGAAGCGGGTCCAGCGCCGTACCGCTGAGTTTGAGGGCCCCTGCCCCGATACGTTTTACTCGCAGGTTTTCCTGGTTCTTCATGCAATTCAAAATCGGGTCGTGCTGCAGGCCGTAGCCCGAGGAGTGAGGTACCGCCTTGATTTCAAAGTCGTAGCCTTCACTGCTTGAAGGTCCGATGTTTTCGCCAAATTCGGCCTCGATTTCGATCAACCGTGCACCATTACGCTCACAGAAGCCATAGGCTTCGTGACCATCGAGATAAACCTGGGCAGTCCCGGTTTTCTTCGCCTCGCCCCACATCTCCCGGCCGATCGTGACGGGCATGTCGCCACTCACGATAAGCACCAGCATGGTCGTGCCTTCAAGCTCCTTGTATCGGCATTTGAGAGAAATGATGCCGCAGTCAAACTCGCCACACAGCTCGCTCTGCCAACGGGAAACACTGGCAATCGCGGTGGGTGTTTCCGGCAGTTCGAAACAGGGTGGCAACACCGAGCGCAAGAACTCGAATGTGGTTTCGAACTCAATCGACAGCGCCTCAATCGTGCAGCGCCCGTCGGAGAGAATGCGTTGGATCTCTTGAAGTTCTTCTTTGGTTTTGACAAAGCTCATGGCAATCAATCTCCCTCGATTGAGGCTTTCAATTGTTGAATAACCGCTTCGGCCACTCCTTGCGAAGAAGCCGGGTTCTGGCCGGTGATCAACGCACCGCTGACCACCACGTGGCGCTCCCAATCAAGGGTTTTGGAATACACTGCGCCAAGCGCTTTCAAGTCGGTTTCGACAAGGTACGGAACGACTTTTTCCAAACCTACTGCGGCCTCCTCACTGTCACTGAACGCCGTGACCTGCACGCCTTCGACCAAGGGGCGGCCGTCACGCTTGCGTGCTTCCAGCAACGCGCAACCTGCGTGGCAGATGGTTGCAACAGGCTTACCCTGGGTAAGTAGCGACTCGATAAGTGTGATGGAGTCGGCTTGGTTTCGCAGATCCCAGAGCGGGCCGTGCCCGCCGGGATACACCACAGCGCTGACCTGCGAATCGACAATCGCCGACAATTTGATGGTCGAACCCAGGTGCTCCTTGAGCACGCCATCCGCCCGATAGCGTTTGTACAGAGGGTGATCCTTGAAGGCATCAATCGACAGCGGATCCACTGGCGCACGCCCTCCCTTGGGTGACGCCAGCCGGACCGAGAACCCCGCATCGACAAAGGTGTAGTAAGGCACAACAAACTCCTCGAGCCACAACCCGGTGTCGCGGCCGGTGTCGCCAAAGGAATCATGCGAAGTCAAAACAAACAAAATACTCATCAAGCGCACTCCACAACGTATGCATTGAAGACAGGAAATCAGGCAGCGGTTTGCTGTTCCCAGAGGGCCTGAGCGCTTGACCAGGTTTGATTCACGTCCTGCCCCTCGGCGGTTCTCCAGGTGATGGGGCCGACCATTTGCAAAATGAATGTGGTGTCGGCGAGCATTTTGGTTTCTTCGTGTTCAGCGCCGGTCGCCTCATACAAGAAGCCATGCTGGACACACAGCGCACCACCCTTTTCCGGGCCGCCCCGCAGCTCGAGAATGCCCTCAAACACATAGCCTTCCGCGGGCCCATGGTGAATGTGCGGCAACAGAATCGAGCCGTTGGGGCAGTAAAACATGACAGTCCAAATACCGAACTCAGGCGACACGTGTAGCAGTTTCCATTTCACACCACCGGTATGAAATTGCTCGGGAAACTCCTGCCATTCGACTTGGTCGACCTGTACATAAGCGTCCTGTGGTTTCTGGATAAGGTTCATTTCAGGCCTCACGGTTTGTGGCTATCGGTGGGCACACGCTACAGGCAGGGCTCGATTGCCCCTATCCAGAATCGGCAATACACACGCAGGGCGATGGCCTGAAACCGACAACAATGGAGTTGCCGAAAATGGCTATCGACTTAGGGTTTCAGCCCTTAGCTTTCAGGGTGTAGATAACCCGGCGAGTGCGCTTCGCCACTTCGAGGAACAAGAAGATGACTAAAACAATATCGGTTATAGGCACCGGCCTTATGGGCTCTGGATTGGCCAGTACACTGCTTGCGGCAGGCCGCAAGGTCACCGTGTGGGACGGTCGTGCGCAAGCTGCCCAACCGCTGGTGGCAAAGGGTGCCACCCTGGTGCCCTCTTTCGTCGACGCCGTGCATGCCAGTGAGCTGATCATCATGATTATCAGCAGTGCAGCGGGTGGGGCGTCATTGATTGAAAGCCACAGCGAGGCGCTGGACTTGAAGGGTCGCTTTGTGGCCAGCCTCAGCACTTCGATGCCAGAAGATGGCCCGCGCTATCGCGCCGCGGTTGAACGTCGCGGGGGTACCTTTATCAATGCCGCCATTTCTTCCTACCCTGACTTGATTGGCGGGCCTTACACGGCGATCCAATACGCCTGTGCGCCGTCAGTTTGGGATGAGATTGCACAAACGGTCACTCCGATGGCGCCTCAGGGCACTATTTACACGGGTGAAGACCTCTCGGTCCCGCCGATTGTCGATGCAGCCATGACCGGCAGCTTCTACGCGGTCGGCCTTGCGGGCTTCCTGGAGGCTGCGGCTTACGCCAAAACCCAGGGCGTGAGTGCCGGCCAACTGGCTGAGTTTGCGGACAAGATGCTCGACCTGCTGCGCTATAAAGTGCAAAAAAGCATCAAGGAAATCGAGGCCGACGATTTCAGTACCATTCAGGCAACTGTCGACGTTTACCTTGATGCAGTTCTGCAATGGCGCGATGCTCTCAAGGCCAGCGGCCTGCGCGCCAGCCATATTTCGGCGCTCGCCGACGACCTGAAAATTGCCCAGGACGCTGGCCATGGCGCCTTGGGCTTCAACTCGCAATACCTGGTAGCCGGCGCTTAGATCTCGGCGAAGACAAAGAAAAGCCGGCTTACAGAGCCGGCTTTTTCATGGGTGCGGGTTCAATGATGACGCCGATGCGCCCCTAGGCGGCTGAGCGTCTCGGAAGGCAACTCGCCGTAAAAATCCTGATAGTACTTTGAAAAACGCCCCAGATGGCTGAAGCCGGAATCCAAAGCAGCCCCTTGGATCGTGTCTCGGGGTGAGGACATCAGCAGCTTGCGGGCCATATTCAGGCGCACCGACCTCAAGTAGTTCAGGGGAGTCATGCCCAAGACGTCCTCGAAACTGTATTGCAGCGTCCGCCGGCTGATCCGTAGATGATTACACAAGTCCAGCACGCCAATGCCCTCGTCCTGGACATGCTGGACGAAGAACTCACAGCTCTTTTCCACGATGTACGACCGGGTTGAGGGTGGAATCACCAGACAGCTGGACCGCTCGAAATCCAGGATTTCCTGTACACAGTCAAACACCTTTTCCAGGCTGACGCTAAGTGGGTTTTGCTCGATTCCAGCCTGGACATCACTCAGGTGAGACTTGAGATTCAATTCGAAATCGACTTGGGTGCCCCTTGCGGGTTGAACAAATCTTTCGAAAGGCTTGGAGTCGCTATTCAAGAACGCTTCAGTGTTGAAGCGCTCAAAAAAGGCCGCCTTGCTGACGGTCAACATCAACGCTTCGATAGGTGCTTTGGCGACTGCATGGAAAGAGCGTCCCGACGAGACATGAAACGTGTTCGCGTTGACATATCTACCGTTAAGCAAAACATCTTCTTCTGAGCGTACGTTGACGATGACGATCGAATCCAACGGGACATGGCAGATCTGCTCCACACATGGGCTATTCATGGTCTCACGAGTGATTAGCATCTTCCCGGCGATGGAGTGGCTGGCGATGGCTCCATGAAAAGGCGCCTTTTTCTCCAACTGATGGTAACGGTTGTCTTCCCATTCACTCAGGCACCCGGCGTGCGCGAATGCATCATGGCTTTCCATAAAGCGAAACTGGGTAGCGTTTTGAGGATTAAGAGGGACCATCATGCGATCTCGCCGTTTCTCGGGTGGTGCGGGACCGTTCGCAAGCTTCGTGCCGATCTTCGATGACCTGCTATCCAATAGCTGCGAATGAAACACGCAAGCGTCTGGAGCGCACCTTTCGAGCCGAAAAAGAAAACCGTTTGGCGTCCCGGGAATGGAGCCGTCTTACCCATCAAACGGTGCAATCGCCACAAACTGGGTCGGACGACCCACATTGGTGCAAATCTACTCAACTTGCTGCGGATTAACCGGGAAGAAACTACTCACGTCGAGGCTTTCAAAGGATCAACCAAAGTGGCCGGAAGTGGCACCGCCGTCTAACGAGTAGGCAATCCCGTTGGTATAGCTCGCCTCGTCCGAAGCTAAGTGAAAGATTACCTTAGCGACTTCATCAGGCCGGGCAAATCGCCCCAGTGGTACCTCCTTGGTATAGGCCTGCATTTCGGCCTCAGGGTCATCGGCTTCGGCAAACAGGCTGTCCATCATCCGCGTCTGCACAAAGCCTGGGCATACGACATTGCTACGGATACCCCAAGGCCCGTAGTCCAGGGCCAGGCACCGCACCAGCCCCAATACTCCGTGCTTGGACGCGCAGTAAGCGGCGTAACCCGATGCGCCACGTACCGATGCGTCGGACCCGACAGCTACAAACGCCCCACGCCGCTGCGCCATGAAAATCGGCATCGAATGCTTTGCCATCAACCAAGTCCCGGTGAGGTTCACTCCTAGCATGAACGCCCAGTCCTGGCCCGACAGCGCGTGAACCAACCCCGTACGTGCGATGCCTGCGCAGGGCACTACCGCATGCAGCGCCAGGTTGAAGGATTTCACCCGCTCGAACAGTGCGTGTACTTCGTGTTCTTGAGAAACATCCACCACCCGTGAAAGGAACCTTCCCATCTCTACTTTGTTGGCAGTCTCCTGCAGCCCGCTCTCCGACAGGTCACAACCGATGACGCTGTAGCCCTGCTGTGCAAAATGGATCGCCGTTGCCTGGCCGATACCGGAGCCCGCTCCGGAAATAACTACTAGATGCTCTTCATTGTTCATGGGCACGCTCCACATTTTCTTGAGGCTGAGCGCCTAACGTAGCGTCGAGCAGGTCACTGACTGTAGCCAATATCGGCAAGCGGACGGATTGCCAAAAACGGATACGAGGTCGCACTCGCCCGGCGTAGGCTGAATCCAGGTCGCACTCACCCCGCGGCCGGCAACACTGAGTACCGCTGCCATAATAATTCTCTAAAACAGCCAAAGCGGACGGCCTCGCAAGCACACGTCCAGAGAGCAACGACATGAGCAAAGCTGACGTTGGACACGGCACAGGAATGATGACTACAAGCGAAAGCTTGAACACGGATCTGTTGAAACAACTGGAAGCCATGAATCAGCCTGAACACACGCAATCCGAATGCTGGAGCAGTGCCGCCCCACTCGTTCGAGAGGCTTCCTTCTGGATCCTTTTGGGGGCCGTTCTGTGGATCGGCACCTTGCTGGCTGTAGGAGCAACGGCATGAGCACGTCAAATAGCGTCGAACAAGAAGCCCTCGCGGGCCGGTTGCCGGTTCTGTCGGGCAACCGCGTGTACAAATCCTATGGTTCGTTCCTGTGGACCTGCTGCGCATTCAGCGCAGCCACCTGGGCATTCCTGATTGGCAGCTACCTGCCCTATGTCGGGGATTGGCGGCTTGGTGTCATGGGCTACGTGATTGGCCTGATTATCGGCATGGCGCTGGTGTCGCTCGCGTCTGGAGTACCCAGCTACAAATACGGCACCGACCCGATTGATATCGCCAAGGCATCTTTTGGCTATCGCGGCATTGTGGTGCCGCTGTTTGGTCTTATGTCCACCTTGATCGGCTGGTCTTATGTGGTCGAGGCGCTGACTGCCAGGGGTGCAGCAAACGTTGCAGCGACAGTCACAGGCACCCAGGTCACCGGAGACTCACATGAGCATCTGGTCATCGGCGTGGCGTTGCTGGCGCTCTTCGTTGTCTGGCTTATCGCCTGCAAGGGACCGAAATTCTTCGAGCGCCTCAATGGCTATATCGGCCCGTTGCACATGCTGATCACCTTGGTGATGTTCGGCATTCTTGTGCATAAGTTCGGGTTTGACAGCCTGTGGCACACCCAGGTGCCGCAGGACCAGATGCTCTCCCATGATCCCGTACAGGGTTTGGCACTCGCGGTCGAGTTTGGCGTTTCCAACTCAATGACGTGGTGGCCGATCATGGGGGGCCTGACGCGCCTGGTCAAAAGCAAACACCATGTCATGGGCCCCTCGATCATTGGCGTGGGGATCCTCGGCGCAGCTGTCGTATCAACTGTCGCGGCTCTCGCTGCGATCAGCGCGGGGACCTACGACCCGACTATCTGGATGATTGCCGTTGGCGGCCCGGTGTTCGGATCCATCGTGATGAGCATTGTCCTGACGGCCAACATTGCGACCATGGTGGTGATGATTTACCTGGCCGGGGTTTCCATTCAGCAGGTGAAGTTTTTCGCGCGATTGAAATGGGAACTGCTGCTCGCGCTGCTCCTGCTGCCCGGCGTGTATTTTGCCTTCGAGACCGAATGGCTACTGTCCAAGGTAATGAGCTGGCTGTCGTACAACGGCGTAATGTTCGTCGGCATCTCAGGCATCACATTGGTGGACTACTTCATTCTGCGACGCGAACAACTGGACGCGCCCAGCCTGTTTGCCACGCGTAACAGTCACTACGCCTATTGGGGCGGGGTAAATTGGGTTGCCGTCGGCATCAGCGTTGTCGCCGTGGTGGGTTATCTGGCGATGTACGATCCGGTGACGGTGGCGATGAATGGGGCGTTCCGCTACCTCGGTGCATCCATTCCGGTCATCGCCCTTTCGGGCGCCGCGTATTACCTGGCGGTAAGGTTCATCGTGGCGCCATTGGGCAAAGGTCACTACACAAAAGGAACGGCGCTCAGTAGCCGCCCCACACTTGACCCTATTCCAGGGCCCGGCGCCATGAAGGTCAGCCTCTAACGCCCTGCTGCAACCCAGCCGATGCCCAGCTTCCGCTGACCCGGCATATGGTTCCCTTTTGGGGCGTCTTATTGGCGCCCTTTTTTTTGCGGTGCACATAGTTACCTATAGCCAAAAAAGGCGCTGCGCATGCCATCGATTTATTCAATAAAATTCAGGATGCTCACCCTGACGGGCCTTTGCCTGCTAACCATGCTGGCAAGTGTCATAGCCATCAACCTCTATCAAGGCAAAATCTCCTCCAAAGAGATCAGAAAGCAAAGCGCCGAACTTTTGGAAATCGCCGCGCGCGACCAATTGATCGGTACCGGCAAAGCCCAGCAATTACGTATCGAAAACAAGTTCAGCGATGCCAACCAGTTGGCGCAGCTTGTGGCGCTGCAAATGAGCACGCTGCGGGACCAGTATGCCGAGGGCAGGATCAACGCTGAAAACCTGCGCCGCGACATGGTTAAAAGTATCCATCGAGCGATCGTCTCCAACCCCGCTTTCCTGGGGTTGTACGTTGCGTTCGAACCCGGCCAGGCGGGCGGAGAGGATCTGGACTTCAAGGGTAAGGCTGAGTTCGGTTCAAACGAAACCGGACGCTTTTCAACCTACTACTCGCGTTACGGCAGCATTGACTTCGAACTGACTGCCCTGGACGAAAAAGCCATCAATGGCGACCAGCTCAACGCCAGTGGCCAACCGATGAACTATTGGTACAGTTGTTCGAAAAGCACACTCAAGCCTTGCATCACCGCGCCTTACTTCGACACGTTGAATGGGCACACCGAAGGGCTGGTTTCGCTGGCTTTGCCTTATGTGGAAAAGGGTAAATACGTTGGGGTGCTGGTGGTGGACTTGAGCCTGAACGACCTTCAGGAACAAAGTGTGGCGCTGGCTCGGGGCATCTACAACGGACACTCGACGGTGAGTATCGTCAGCGATACCGGGATCATCGCCGCCAACAGCGCTTCAGCGAAAACAACGGGCAAGCCCGCTTCAGAAATCTGGCCTGATTATGGTGCCCGATTTCAGCGTGGAACTTTCGAATCGGGTGTGGTGCTGGCGCGTGAACAAGGCAACTTCCAACTGTCACTGCCCTTCTCGCCCATTGAAAATTCCGCCCCCTGGGCCGTAAAGATCGATGTGCCTTGGGATACGCTGATGGCCCCCTCCGAGAAACTGGCAGACCAACTCGATACCAGACAGCATCTGAGTACGTGGCACATGCTGGTTTCGGCCTCCGTGCTGGGGGCCTTAGGCCTGGCACTGTGCGCACTGGTCATTCATAAATCGCTGCGGCCGCTTCAGCTGATCACGCAAATGATCAAGAACATCGCCAGCGGCGACGGCGACCTGACTCGGCGGATCAACTATTACCAGCCCAACGAACTGGGTGAGCTTTCAAACGGCTTCAACCGTTTTCTGGACCAGTTGCATCATTTGATCAAAGAGATCCATGCCGCTGCGGGGCAAACGCGTGAGGCCACTCAGCATGCGGCAACGATTGCGCACGCCACCCGCAGCCAGTTGCGCGCACAGGCCAACGAGGTTGACCAGGTCGCTACAGCGTCGAATGAAATGGCCGCAACGGCCCAGGAAATGGCACGAAACACAGGCTACGCCGCCGATTCTGCACAAGACAGCCACCGAGCTGGATCACACGCAGACCAAATCATTGTCAGCGCTAGCCAAACCATCCAGAAGCTGTCCCTTGGCATGGCGCAAAACATGTCGGAGGTCAGAACGCTCGCTGACAGCAGCACCGAAATCAGTTCGGTGCTGGAAGTCATACGGGGAATCGCCGAGCAAACTAACCTCCTCGCCTTGAATGCCGCCATCGAGGCTGCGCGAGCAGGTCAGGCAGGCCGTGGTTTCGCGGTCGTTGCAGACGAGGTTCGCACGCTGGCACGACGCACCCAAGAATCTGTCACCCGGAGCCAACTCGTCATCGAAACGCTCCAGCACAATACCGACAATGTCGTTGCGGCGATGAGTGTGAGCCATGCACTGACCAGCACCACGGTCGAAGAGTTTGCCAAGGTAGGCCACGCACTGGGGCAAATGAGCGTCGGGGTTGAGAAAATCAGCGATTTGACGCTGCAGATTGCCACGGCTACTGAAGAGCAGAGCAATGTGGCGGATGAAGTCAGCACCAACGTCAGCAACATCAGGGACTTTGCTCGGACACTGGCAGAGAATGCAGAAATAATGGAAACCGTCAGCGTCCACTTGGACCAACTGGCCAAAACCCTTGAACAGAAAGTCGGCCACTTCAAAATCTGAGTCGCCGGGTGGTTAAAGGGGCTCGGCCTTCGCGGGCATTAGAATGGTCGTCCATAAAGCGATCGCCGTTTCGACCATTTGCTCGCGAACGCCGGATGTCGGGTTTAGCTGGTCCTGATAAAAGAAGATCCCATCGATTTGCGTCGCGATCAGTGCGGCGTAAGTACGCACCTGATCGTTTGGCAATTGGGGGCTGATCTCAGTGATCAACCGGCAAAAGCCCATAAGAAACTGATCGTACTGTTCAATCATCAATGCCTTGATAGACGCGTCGTGACTGGCCAGCGCACCCATCTGGAAAAAGAATTTGCCGGTGACGGAGTCCAGCGTGGCTGCGGAGTTTTCGCGGATAGCCACCGCCAACTTTTCGATTGGCGTCTCGGCGCGGGCTTGTTCGACCAACTGGTTCACCGACGCGACATAGTGGCCCAGCTTTGCCGCTATCATCTGGCGACAAAGATTCTCGGTATTGCCACAGTAGTGCTGAAGGTTGTTCAGGCTGATCCCTAACTCCTTGGCGACCTTGCGGGCGGAGAACTGGGCATAGCCGTCGCGGACGAAGACCATCGCGGCGGCATCGTTGATGTCTTCAATCTTCTTGAGCCGCTTGCCGGCACGACTGTAGGGGCTGGCGTCCCCATCTTTGATTCCACCGCGTTCTGATAGCACGCCCTGGCTGCTCCTTTATCGCGTTACCGCATCTTACGCCCATCCGAATTGCTCACTACAGGTGCGCGTAAGCCGCACCCGTCGAGTTGCCAATTTCGGATAAGCCGTATTAGCGCTGAAGCGTACATTTCGGTGCAGGCGACATCAATGCGATTACCTCAGGGGAATATCATGGCTCAACAACTCACGCTGCTCGGTACAGGCCTGATGGGTTCTGCTTTAGCGAGTTGCTATCTGAATCGCGGCGTGGCGGTGACGGTATGGAACCGCTCCCCTGAGAGGTGCGCTGCCTTAGTCAAAAACGGAGCACAAGCAGCGCCCAGCCTGGTGTCGGCGCTGGAGACCAACTCTCTGGTGCTGGTCGTATTGCTGGATTACAGCGTTTTCAGAAGCGTCATGGAGGGACATGAACATTTGATCGCAGGCCGCGACTTTATCAATTTCATGACCGGTTCGGCGAAAGACGCCAACGAGCTACAGGCCTACATCAATTCTCAGGGAGGGCATTATCTTGAGGCGGCGATAGAGGCCTACCCTGACGATATTGGCCGGGATAGCAGGTTGATCCACTATTCGGGACCCAAGGATATCTGGTCGCGGCATAAACCTCTGTTGCAATTGCCCGGCGCTGCTTCGCGCTGGATAGGCGAGTTAGCCTGCGCGGCCAATGTGTTGGACGCTGCCATGGCCGGTGCATTTTACAACACCGGTATCGGCGCTTTTCTGGAGGCCTTGGACTTCGCCGGGAAGGCTGGCGTCGGTATCGAACCACTCGAAGACTGCCTGGATTACTTTCTTGAACTGCTCAAGACTGAACTGACCGCGGTCATTAAACACCACAAGTCTAATGACTATCGAACAGACCAGGCGACCCTTTCAATCTATGTGGCGGCAGTGAAGTCCTGGCGCCAGACCATGCTCGATTGCGGGCAGCGCGCCAGCCTCTTCACCGCCAACCTTCACTGTATGGAAATGGCCGTGGCTGAGGGCCGCGGCCATCTCGGGATAGCCGCCACCTACGCCAGCCACCTTCTAGCCGCAGGTCAAACACGATGAACAGGCTTCAGGGCAAAGTCGCGCTGATTTCCGGCGCAGCATCGGGTATAGGCGCCGCGAGCGCTATCCGTTTTGCAGAAGAAGGCGCCAGGATTGCCTTGTGCGATATCGATGGTGCGAGGGCTGGCGGCGTACTTGAGGCCATACAAGAAATGGGTGGCGAAGCGCTGTTCATTCCACTGGATGTACGCGTTGAAGACAATTGGGTCAGCGCGTTCGAAGCGACCGTGGCGCGTTTCGGATTCGTCGATGTTGTGATGAACAGTGCCGGCATAGCATTGCCGGGTAGCGTCGAAACCATGAGCTTTGAAGATTGGAACAAAGAACTTTCGGTAAACCTGCACGGCACTTTCTTCGGCATAAAGCACGGGTTCAAGTACCTGAGAAACAGTGGAGGCTCGATCATCAATCTGTCTTCGATAGAAGGCATCGTCGGCCATCCGGAATATGCCGCTTACTGCGCCGGCAAGGGAGCCATCCGCAACCTCACCAAATCAGCGGCTCTGCATGCGGGCCGAAGTGGCTACAGGATTCGGGTCAACAGTATTCATCCTGGATACATCGTGACGCCGATGATCGGGAATGACACGGCCGAACTGGAACGGCTTGCGAAGTTGCACCCCATCGGCTTTTTGGGCGAAGCGATCGACATCGCCAATATGGCGCTGTTTCTCGCTTCGGAAGAGTCGCGGTTTGCGACAGGGGCTGAATTTGTAGTCGACGGAGGGTTTATCGCACAGTAAAAAGCCCTGGCGAGCGTGTCCCCTTTACCTAGAGCGCTCACCTGGAGATTACAGATTGGAAACTACTCAATCAGGGGCCTGGTTCAGAGGCTTTTTGGGGAAGGCTCGTAACGGGGTTCACGTAGACCGGTAACATCATCACCAAAAACCCACTGTTTGCTTCCTGTCGACTATCGACAGGCCCGGCGCATCGGGCTTGCATTGAACTACTTGGGTTTCAATTGCTGCTGCGAATGTGTCATTCGAAAGATCAGGACTCAGGATGCATCTGAGCGATTCTTTCCCTTTGTACATGGATTAAAAATCTGGTGAATACTCTCGCTGGTTCCTACATAGGTTTTAGTACCCGGTACCGCCACAGCCGAGTAATTCTTACGATCGGTGACCTTAATAAAATTTCCTTGCGCAGCCGTGAAGCTCTCAGTGTTTGGCGGCACTAGCACGCTCAGGAACTGGGCTTTCTTGTCGAGGGCCAAAGCACCTCCCACAGTAATTGGCGCCAGCATGGCGGCCCAATGTTCACTGAATAGGTAGAAGGTATCGGCTGCGGCTCTGCCACTTTGCAGATGGGCACACTGCACATCGCTGGCGTTGATGACTTCAGCCTGCTGGTAGATGCCGCCCTTATAGAGGGCCAGCACTAGCTTGCTCTTCGTCAGCACACCCAGGCCTTGCTTGGGTCTGCATACTTGCAAATCACCGTAGGGAAACAAGCACCAGTTGGTTTCCGTGATAGCGACGATTTCGTCTGGGCTGAGTTTCAGATCGCGTTCAATATTGGCGCGGGCTTGCGGGGTTTCGTAAGGGATGGCGCATGCGCTCAATAGAGCTGCGAGGGTAAGGGCAAGTAGCGGGGTTCTCATCAAGCGTCCTTTGCTGCGGAAATTTATATGTAAGTGACGAGTATTTTTTACAGATCTCTTCCTTCAACACTCCACGATTCAAGCAATCGCGAGAGCAGGAGAAAATAGCCGTCGTTGAGATTGGTTCTGAGACAAGAACATCAAAGCGGTCGATGTGATCGACAAGCTCTGGCCGCTGATGACGGCTGAGCAGATCCTCCACCGGTCTACGCACCGCGAAAATTATACAGATCGCGCTGCGTTTAAGGAGCTGCTGGAGAATTTGCCAAACAAAACTGACGGTAGTGTAAAACCGAAATCAGGCAAAAGCAGTCACTCATCCTGCGACAACGAAGCTCGCTGAAACGAGTTTTTCAGCGATCGAAGCTGGAGAGTTCCATATGCTCGGTGTCCACCCTGCACAAACAACAAAGCCCGCATTCCTGGATGCGGGCTTTATTGCTTCAGCTCAAGTCATATCGCGGTACAGATTTACCACATGTACCGGTAACCCACGTTGACCGCATAAGGCTGTTCGATACTTGCGCCTTTGCTATATTCCGCGTCGATGTAGAACTTGTGCTTCTCAGCAGTCTGCAAGATGACCCCACCGCCCAAGGTCGCAGCACTACCAAACAGCAATATGCGAATCCGCTCGCGGCTCTGTCCCGCCACACAGCACCCCGCTGACCGGATCGCGCAGGATGATCTGTCCGCGACCGTAATCGGTGAGGTCGCTGGCTATTTGCACTTCATGCCCGCGTCGCGCCAAGGCATTGGCCAGGTCTCGCGAGGCGCCCTGCTCGATGCCGACCTTCATATCGCCAAGCCATTGCCAGCGCGGAGCGTCCAGCGCCGCTTGCGGGTTGAGGCCGAAGTCCACCAGGTTCATGACCATCTGCACATGACCTTGAGGCTGCATGTAGCCACCCATTACGCCAAAGGGACCGAGCGCCTCGCCGTCCTTGGTAAGGAAACCGGGGATGATGGTGTGGAAGGTTTTCTTGCCCGGTGCCAGGCAGTTGGCGTGAGCGGGATCAAGGCTGAATTCCTGGCCGCGGTTCTGTAACGCGATACCGCTGTCGGGCAACACCACGCCAGAACCGAAGCCGTGGTAATTGCTCTGGATGAATGAAACCATGTTGCCTTGGGCGTCGGCGGTCGCCAGATACACGGTGCCGCTGGCATGGGGATCGCCGTGTTTGGGTGGTTGCGCCTGTTCGCCGATCTGCCCGCGCCGTCGGGCGCTGTAGTCATCGCTCAAAAGGTCAGCCACGGCCACGCGCATGTGCAGCGGATCGGTGATGTGGTGGAGGCCATCGCTGTAGGCGAGCTTCATGGCCTCCAATTGGCGATGCCAGGTGTGCTGACTGTCGCGGTGATCGAAGTTGAAACCTTCGAGAATTTTCAGTGCCATCAGGGCGACCAATCCTTGCCCGCTCGGCGGGATTTCCCAGACATCGACGCCGCGATAATTGACGTGGATCGGTTCCACCCATTGGGCACGGTAATGTTCCAGATCCGTGGCGCGCAGGTGACCGCCCGTGGCCCGGGAATGGGCGTCCAATCGTTGGGCCAAAGCGCCGCGATAGAGACTCTCGCAGCGACTTTGCGCCAGCTCTTCGAGCGTCCGCGCCTGCGCCGGGTTGCGGAAAATTTCCCCGGCCCTGGGCGCGCGGCCGTCAATCAAAAACGTTTCGAACCAGGCGTCCAGCACCGCATCACGATGGGGGCTGAACTCGTCCAAAGCGATCTGCCATTGATGGGCGACCACCGGCGACAGCGGGAAACCCTCGCGCGCAAGGCTGATCGCCGGTTGCAACAAGTCGGCGAAGGGCAGCACCCCGAAACGCTGCGACAACTCGGCCCACGCCGAAGGGCAACCGGGCACCGTCACTGGCGTCCAGCCATAGAGCGGCATCTGCTCATGGCCGGCGGCTTTGACCGCCTCGATGCTCAAGCTTGCCGGCGCATGGCCGTTGGCGTTGAGGCCGTGCAACTGGCCCTTGCACCAGACCAAGGCAAACGCATCGCCGCCCAGACCGCAGCCTGTGGGCTCGACCACGGTCAGTGCCGCCGCCGTGGCGATAGCGGCGTCTATCGCATTGCCGCCCTTTTGCATGATTTCGATGCCGGCCTCAGCCGCCAAGGGCTGTGACGCGGCGACCATGCCGCGCCGGGCGAACACGCTTTGACGCTGTGACGGATACGGGTACTCATGAGCAGAAAATTTCAGCATGGCAAAGGCTCTTCAAAACAAGGATTCATTGGCCGGACTTGACCCGGTTCCACTCTCGGGTCATCAGGCGCTGGATGTTTTCCGGCAGATCGGCGGAGACGAAGGCGTGACTGATCACCTCGTCGTTCGGGTAAATTCCCGGATTGCTGCTGACCTTGGGGTCCATCAACGCGGTCGCGTCTTTGTTGGGATTGGCGTAGCCGACATAGTCGCTGATTGGCGCAATCACTTCAGGGCGCAGCAAGTAGTTGATCAGCGCGTGGGCGTTGCCAACGTTGCTGGCGTCCTTGGGGATCGCCAGCATGTCGAACCAGAGGTTCACGCCTTCTTTGGGAATCAGGTAGCGGATGTCGATGTTTTTCCCCGCTTCCCGCGCGCGGCTCTGGGCCTGCATGACATCGCCCGAATAGCCGATAGCCACGCAGATGTCGCCGTTGGCGAGGTCGGCGGTGTATTTCGATGAGTTGAAGTAGGTCACCGAAGGCCGCAAGGTCATCAGCAGTTTCGCGGCTTGCTTGTAGTCATCGGGCTTGACGCTGTTCGGGTCCAGGCCGAGATAAAGCATGGCCTGCGGAATGATCTTCACCGGCGCATCGAGAAAAGCCACGCCACAACTTTTCAGTTTGGCCAGGTTTTGCGGGTCGAAGACCATCGCCCAGGAATCCAGCGCCACGTCTTTGCCCAACACGGCGCGGACTTTCTCTTCGTTGTAACCGATGCCCACGGTGCCCCACATGTATGGCACGGCGTAGCGATTGCCGGGGTCGGCGGCTTCCAGGCGCTGCATCAGGCGTGGGTCGAGATGTTTCCAGTTACCCAGCAACTCACGCTGCAAAGGCTGGTAGGCGCCCGCGCGAATCTGCTTGGACAGAAACTGGCTCGACGGCACCACCACGTCATAGCCCGAGTGCCCGGAAAGCAACTTGGCTTCGAGCATTTCATTGGTGTCGAAGATGTCGTACTGAACCTTGATGGCACTGTCTTTTTCAAAGTTCTTCAGCGTGTCGGGGCCGATGTAGTCGGACCAGTTGTACACCTTCACCACCGCATCGGCAGCCTGGGTCATGGGCACAATGGCGGCGCAGCACAACGCCGCGAACAAACTCGATAAACGCATCGTCGATATCCTTGTGAATGTCACAGCACGCGGCTGAGGAACGCTTGGGTACGGGGATGACTGGGGTGACTGAAAATCTGTTCCGGCGGCCCTTGTTCGATCAGTTCGCCCTGATCCAGCACCACCACACGGTCGGCAACTTCGCGGGCAAAACCCATTTCGTGGGTGACCACGACCATGGTCATGCCCTCCTCGGCCAACTCCTTCATCACTTGCAGCACTTCGCCGACGGTTTCCGGATCGAGGGCGCTGGTGGGTTCGTCGAACAGCATGGCCTGAGGTTTCATGGCCAACGCTCGGGCGATGGCCACCCGCTGTTGCTGGCCACCGGAAAGCATCGAGGGATAATGCCCGGCCTTCTCCGCCAGCCCGACACGCTTGAGCAGCGCTTGCGCTTGCTCGACGGCGGCCTTGCGCGGCACGCCCAGCACCTGAATCGGCGCTTCGATGATGTTTTCCAGGGCAGTCATGTGCGGGAACAGATTGAAGCGCTGGAACACCATGCCGATGTCGCGCCGCTGACGGGCGATATTGCGCTCCGAATCGCGCACCAGACTGCCGTCGGCCCGGGTGCGGTAGCCCATCGGCTGACCACTGACGCGGATCTGTCCGGACTGAATGTCTTCGAGCAAATTGATGCAGCGGATGAACGTGGTTTTACCCGAGCCCGAGGCACCGATCAGCACCACCACTTCACCGCGTCTAACTTGCAGGGAAATGCCTTTGAGAATCTGTAGATCACCGAAAGACTTATGGATGTCCAGCGCCTCGATGATCAACTCGTCACTTTTGTGCGCCATGGTTATCGTCCCCTGAGCATTTTCAAAGTGCTGCGACCGAACATGCGACTAGAGGCCGGCGGTGGCGACGATGGTCGTTCCGACTGACCGAAACGCTTCTCCAGCCAGCGCTGGAAGAAGCCCCACAGTGTGGTGAGCAAGAGGAAATAGATGGCCACGACGAGGTACAACTCGAACACACGGAAGGTCGCCGAGGTGACCATTTGCGTACTGAGCAGCAACTCCTGCACACCAATGACACTGACCAGCGTGGTGTTCTTGAGCATCACGTTGAACTCGTTGCCCAGCGGCGGCACGATGACCCGGAACGCCTGCGGCAGAACGATACGGCGCATCAATTTGGCGAAGGTCATGCCGAGCGAGCGTCCGGCCTCGTATTGGCCCTTGTCCACGGCGCCAATGCCGGCACGGATGATCTCGGCCATGTACGCGCCTTCGTTGAGGCCCAGAGCAATGATTGCCGCCTGAATGTTGCCGGGGATCACCAGCCCGAACAGTTCGATGTCTTCAAAGCGGAAAATCCCGCCGGCCGCCAGTGCGGTATAGAGGAAGACAATCTGCACCAGCAACGGCGTGCCGCGCATCAGCCACACATAAAAACGCACGGGAAGATGCAACAAGGGGTTCTTCGACAACCGCAGCAATGCCGCCGCCAGCCCCAGAGCACAACCGAGCAACATCGCCAACACGCTGATCACACAGGTCAGCCATAATCCGGTGAGGTACACCCCGCTGGGCTGCAACAGGTACTGCCAGAACACATCCCAATTGAAGTTCATCAACGCTTACCTCAATCGAGAGTATCGCTGGAGACGTGCCATTTGCTCAGTAACTGGGTGTAGCTGCCGTCACTGCGCATGTCACTGATCACCTGCTGCACCGCAGCGCTCAGTTGTGCATCGTCCTTGCGAATACCCAGCCCGGTGAGGATCCGACTGAAGGCCGGCACGCCTTCCTCGAACAGGTCCGGAGCCATCGCAGCGTAATAACCGGCGGTCTCGACGGTGGTGCCGTAGGCGTCGACCTGATTGATACGCAGCGCTTGGAAGGCATCGGTGTCGGTGTTGTAGACCACCAGTTTCATCGGTGGCTGGCCGGCCTTGCCGAGCGTTTCATTTTCGGCATCGAGCAGAGTCTTGATGGTCGAACCGTTGAGCACCGCAATCTTCTGGCCGGACAGGTTCGCCAGGGTCTTCAGGCCTTTCGGATTGCCCTTGGGCACCACCACCGCCTGACTGGAATACATGTAGTTGACGATGTCGATCACCTCACGACGCTCAGGCTTGTCGAACAGCTGATCGACGATCATGTCGCACTGTTTGGCGAGCAGCGCCGGCAGCAATCCGGAAAAGGGAATGACCCGCCATTCGACTTTCTTGTCACCCAGGCGCTTGGCGATTTCCAGGCCGAGGTCGACCGTCAGGCCCTTGGGTTTCTGCGCTTCATCGAAAGACACCAGCGGCGGTGAATCCATGCCCGAGCAGTACGTGAGTTTGTCGACCTTGAGCAGGCGCTCCGGCACGGTCGGCGCGGCGACCGCCCACTGCGTGCAGAGCCCGAGAGAGATTGCCGCCATTAACAGGCGAGACTTATGCATGACCAGACACTCCAGTTCGGTTAGTAACGGGGCAGTACTCAAAGTCAAAACACCGGCAGGCTCATGGCCCGCTCTACAATTATTTTTCTGTTTGCAGAAACTTGATCAACTCGGGAACCGTGCCTTCGATGTGCTCACGCACCACCACTTCTGCTTTGGCGGCATCGCCCGCGCGAATGGCGTCGAGGATCACCGCGTGTTCCTGACGCGCACTCAGCGGTTTTTCCACGTGTTGCAACCAAAGGCGCATCGGCGCCTCAATCAGCGAATAAAGCGCACTGATCTGCTTGAGTAATCGCGGGCGGCCACTGAGGCTGCACAGGTACTCATGGAACTTGCGATGACGGCTGACCCACGCCGCGCTTTCGTCGCGGTAGTCGTCCATTTCATCGAGCAATCGCTCCAGCGCCGCCAACTGGCGATCGCCGATCTTCGGCACCGCAATACGAATCGCCAAGCCTTCGAGGGCGCTGCGCATCTCGAAGACTTCGTGCATTTCGTCGATGTCCAGACCACTGACAATTGCCCCGCGATTGGGCCTTAGCGTCACCAGTCCCTGCGCATCGAGGCGGCGAAAGGCTTCACGCACCGGCATACGGCTCATGCCGATTTCGCTGGCAATGTCCTCAGCGATCAACCGGTCGCCGTTGCGGTAACGGCCACCGCAGATGCCTTCCAGCAAAAAGTTGTAAGCCTCCTCCTCAGCGGTCACTGGTTGGCGGTCGGCGTAGGCAGGAGCGATTTGCATGAGTGGCACCTTTTGATTTTTTGTATCCAATTATCCACGGATACGAAAAAGCAGAATGCGTGCCAGATTGCGTCGGAACAGCTCAAGCGACTGATTTGAAATGAGATCGGGGAAATATTGCTGGGGATGATGCATCGGATTCTCTGGCAGCCACGCGACAATTGCTACTTGATTGCTCATTGCGAGCGCCAGAAAGGTGCAGAACGGTAGCGCGTAACAATACCCATCGCTGCTTGAACAAATGGCAGCGTCAGGAGATATGGCGCAGAACATGGCTGTTCCGCGCCATAACCCCAGGCAACTTTACAGGGTGTAGGAAATACCGACCTGCACCGTACGCGGCGCCCCCGGATAGGCGTAGACGTTGCCGAAAGCGCCCTCCTCATAGTCCGCGTTGCCAACGTTTTTCACATCAAGGTTGAGCCTGACCTTGTCGTTGACCTTGTAGTAGCTGAGCAGGTCGACAACGGTGTAGCTGCCCATCGAGAACGCAGTGTTCGCCGTTTGTCCGGCACGCTCATCGACGTATTTCAGCCCCGTGCCAAGCCCTAATCCTCTGAGTGCGCCATCCTGAAACTCGTAAACGTTGAGCAGGCTGAAGCTGTTTTGCGGAATGTTCATCAGACGGGTGCCGGACTTGATGGCATTGTCCTTGGTCACTTCGGCATCGACGTAGGCGTAGCCGCCGATCACGCGCCATTGCGGCGTCAGGTTGCCAGCAACGTTGAGGTCGAAACCACGGCTGCGCACTTCACCGGCAGCGACACTGAAGGTCGAATCGACAGGATCGGTAGTGAGCACATTGCGCTTTTCAATCTGATAGATCGCGGCATCGACGCTCAGTTGGTTGTCCAGCGCTTGCCACTTGACGCCCAGTTCATAGGATTTGCCTTTTTCCGGCTCAAACCCACCGCCCTCGCGGCTGGCACCGGTATTGGGTTTGAACGAGCGTGCGGTGTCGGCGTAAATCGCTACGGTGTCTGTCAGGTCGTAGGTCAGCCCGATGCGTGGCGTCACCGCATTGTCGCTGGCCTGCCAGTTTTTGCTGCCTGGCACATACGTTTCGTAGTCATGCTCAAAGCGCTCGAAACGTGCGCCCGCCAGGACTTTCAAACGCTCGGTCAGGGCCACTTGATCCTGGACGAACGCCGCGTAGGTCTTGAGGTTTTCTTTGTCGTGGGTCGGGGTTCGGGTCAAGGCTGGACGCGGCTGGCCATACACCGGGTTGAAGATATCGATCGGATACGCACTGACCGCGCCGCTGGAGCGCTGGATGATCGACTTGTAGTCGTAATCCTCGTATTCGACGCCAGTGAGCAACGTGTGATCGAAACCGCCGAGGGTGAAGTGGCCAGTGAGGTTGAGCTGGGTATCCTTGTCGGTCCACTCCAGCTTGCGATAGTTGAAGTTGCGGCCCAGGGTGCGTCCGTCGGCGGCGATACCATTGGCTTCGATGGCATTGCCTTGCAACGACCCGTCCAGCCATTGGAATCCGCCACCCAACGTCCAGTTGTCATTGAGCAGGTGCTCAAAACGCAACTGCGCCATGTTGTTGTCGTTGTGCAACTTGCCGACGTCTTTTTCACCGAAGAAGGTGTCACGGGACGCCGTGCCGATTTGTTTGGCATAGCGCGTCACACCGCGGTCCAGCGGGTGATTGTTGCGCATGAAATCACCTTCGAACGTTATCCTGGTGTCGTCGGTGGCCTGCCAGCTCAGCACCGGCGTCACGCCGTAGCGCTCGGTTTCGACGTGATCACGGAAGGTGTCGCCGCCCTCTCCCACTACATTCAGGCGATAGGCCAGACGCCCTTCTTCATCCAGCGGGCCGGAGGCGTCCAGCGTTGCGCGCTGCATCCCCTGATCATCGAGTTGGCTACCCAGTGTCACAGTCGGTACGGCCAGAGGCTGTTTGGAAACCACGTTGAACGTGCCGCCCGGATCTCCGCGGCCATAGAGCATGGTCGCCGGACCGCGCAGCACTTCAAGGCGTTCGATGGTGTTGGCGTCAGGCATGTTCGGGTAACCGCGATTGATCGGGAAACCGTTGCGATAAAACTCGCCGGTGGTGAAGCCGCGCACCGTGAAGGTGGTCAGGCCCTGCCCCCCGAAGTTGTTGGCACGCCCGACCCCGCCGGCGTAATCGAGGGCGTCCTGCAAACGGGTTGCGCTGATGTCCTCGACGGCGTCTTTGGTCACTACGCTGATGGACTGAGGGGTTTCGTGAATGGAGGTGTCGGTGCGTGTTGCGCTGGCCGAACGGGTCGCTCGATACCCGGTCACCGGCCCTAGCGCGGTCTCATAGTCTGCAATGCCGACAATGTCGGTTGCCTGCAATTCCAGGCTGGCTTGGTCAGGGCTGGCTTGTTCAGCCCAAGAGGAAGCGGAAAACGCCTGAAGCACACACATAGAGACCAGAGTACGACGCATCTAGGAAACCTTGTGAAAAGAGCCAAAAGGGATGGCATACGAGCCAACAAATCGCGGCGCATGGTATAGCAACTCGCTAGCATTTGATATGTATTCGCATTCGTATTTTTGAGCGCGGCGCCCTGAATTTCGAGCTCTGCGCCCTGCTCACCTGCTCAGTGCATCTAATTGTTCACGATACGTGCGCAACGCCTTCGCTTTACTGCTCTTGATGAAGCATTCGAGATGAATATGCTGTTCATCAGTGACCCCTGATCTCGCACAAGACATCTCGCACAAGACCCTGAAAGAGCCCACTTCATGAACAGCCCCAGAACGCTCTACCAGAAGCACATCGATAGCCACACTGTCTGCCCGCTCGATGATCAGGGCCATGTGCTTCTGTACATCGACCGTCAGGTCGCCAACGAATACACCAGCCCGCAGGCGTTCAGTGGTTTGCGTGAAGCAGGTCGCAACGTCTGGCGCCCGAGTGCAACGCTGGCGGTCGTCGACCACGTCAACCCGACGGCTGCGGTGCGAACCAAGACGATGCCGGACGCCGGTGGCGCACAGCAGGTTGCGTATTTCGAAAAGAACTGCCGTGACTTCGGGATCGAATTATTCGACGTGCTAGACAAGCGCCAGGGCATCGAGCACGTGGTTGCACCCGAACAAGGTTTTATATTGCCGGGGATGGTGGTCGCCGCCGGTGACAGTCACACCACGACGTACGGTGCGTTGGGCGCATTCGGTTTCGGCATCGGCACTTCTGAAATCGAGCATCTGCTGGCATCGCAGACCCTCGTATACAAGCGCCTGAAAACGATGCGGGTGACGGTCGACGGGATACTCGGCGCCGGCCTGACATCCAAGGACATCATCATGGCGCTGATCGAAAAAATCGGCGCATCAGGTGCCACGGGCTACGCGATAGAGTTCGCTGGCCCAACGATCGCAGCCCTCAGCGTCGAAGCCCGAATGACCATTTGCAACATGGCGGTGGAAGCCGGCGCACGCGGCGCATTTATGGCGCCCGATGACAAAGTCTTCGCTTACCTGCAACACAGGCCACGCGCGCCGCAAGGCGAGTTGTGGGAAAAAGCCGTGGCCAAATGGCGAGAGCTGCGCAGTGACGACGCGGCGATTTTTGATCGCGAAGTGACACTCGACGTTCAGGCGCTGGAGCCGATGGTCACTTGGGGCACCAGCCCCGATCAGGCAGCGCCAGTGGGCGGTCATGTGCCAGACCCGGCGACTCAGCCCGACCTTATTCTTCGCCAAGGCATGCAGCGCGCGCTGGACTACATGGGGCTGACGCCAGGCATGCCGCTGAGCGACGTGGTGATCAGCCACGCCTTCATCGGCTCATGCACCAACGCTCGAATTGAAGATTTGCGCGACGTCGCTCGCGTGGTTCGTGGCAAGCGTGTTGCCGCGCATGTTCGCGCCATGATCGTGCCCGGCTCAACCCTGGTGCGCAATCAAGCGGAAGATGAAGGCCTTGCGCAGATTTTCCTCGACGCCGGTTTTGAGTGGCGCCAATCCGGCTGCTCGATGTGCCTGGCCATGAATGACGACGTGCTCGCACCGGGTGATCGCTGCGCCTCCAGCACCAATCGTAACTTCGAAGGACGTCAGGGCGCGGGGGCACGCACCCACCTGATGAGTCCGGCCATGGTTGCCGCGGCGGCAATAAGCGGGCATTTGACCGACGTTCGCTCTTTCGTTTTGGAGGCTTGAACCATGCAACCTTTCGACACTGTCAGTGGCAGCGCTGCGCCATTTCTGGCGGCCAACATCGACACCGATGTGATCATGCCCAAACAATTTCTCAAAGGCATTGATCGCCTGGGATTGGACAAAGGCCTGTTTTTTGATTTGAGGTTCCTCGAATCAGGGGCGCCGAATCCGGCCTTCATCCTCAACCAATCGGCCTGGAGCGACGCGGCGTTCTTGGTGGTCGGGCCTAATTTTGGTTGCGGTTCGAGTCGCGAGCACGCCGTTTGGGGTTTGAAGCAGGTGGGTATCCGGGCGCTGATCGGCACCCGTTTCGCCGGCATTTTTTACGACAACTGCCAGCGCAATGGCGTACTGGCCATTCAACTGTCTGAGGCCCAGTTCAGCCAGATTGCCCGGCTTGTCAGCGTCGCCGCAACGGCAACGATCAGCGTCAACTTGCCCGAGCAGACCATCCACCTGGCCGACGGCTCAGTGATTGCGTTCGAGATCGAGCAGTTGCGCAAGCAGTCGCTGCTGCTCGGCCTCGATGCCATCGGCACCACGCTGCAACGTGCAGAACAAATTCGCCATTTTGAAGCTCGACACCTGGCGGAAAATCCCTGGCTGTAACTGCACGCAGGGTATTGGCGGTGGATCAGTTGTTCGATCTGCCGCCCCCGTCTCAGTCCACAGAAAGATCGCGAAAATACTCTTCAAGAAACTCGACGCAGACCCGCAGTTTTGCCGACTGGCTGAGTCGCGTCGGGTAGACCGCCCACACGTTGGCACTCTGCGAATATTCGTGAAGCACCTGCACCAGCCGGCCTTGTTCCAGCATCGGTTTGACGTCCCACATCGACCTCAACAGGATCCCGCCGCCGCTCAATGCCCATTCGAGGACGATCTCGCCATTGTTAGAGGACAAAGGGCCGCTGACACGCACCGATTCTTCCTGATCATCCTTTGCCAGAGTCCACACGCCGAAAGCGTTATCGCGCTCTTTCAGTACCAGGCAATCATGCTCTTTCAGGTCATCGAGTGAGCGCGGCATGCCCCTGCGCTTCAGATAATCCGGCGTCGCACACAACACCCGCCGATTGCTCACCAGTTTGCGCCCCAGGTGCTGACCCGGCAGGTCATCGCCCACGCGTATCTCCAGATCAAAGCCTTCACCGACGATATCGACGACCCGGTCGAACACGTCGAGACGAATGTCGAGTCTGGGGTAGGTCTGCGACAGTTTGCACAGCGCCGGGGCAACGTGATTGCGGCCAAAACCGAAGCTGCTGCAAATATGCAGAGCGCCCGTGGGCTGATGCCGCGCCTGGGATATTTCGCCAAGAAAGTCGTCGAGGTCCCCGAGCAACTTTTCTGCCCAGCGCCGCACCCGCTCGCCGTCATCGGTCAGTGCGATACGGCGTGTTGTGCGGTGCAGCAACTTGGTAGACAGCGTCGACTCCAGGATGGAAATACGCTTGCTGATGTAGGCAGGGGAAAATCCCAACGCTTGGGCCGCACTCGCAAAGCCATTTTTTTGTATGACGGTCAGAAAGACCTTGAGGTCTTCGGGCAAGGGAAATTGATCACGATTTGTGTTCATGCGACTCATGATTCCGCTATTCATCTCATTATTGAAGAACAATAGCATCGATCTACCGAGCGGTAATCAGCCTCTGGTTCACCTTGAGGCCTTCAATCTTCGACAAAAACAACATGCGCAATAACGTGATGAGCAGGTCTATGAGCCGTCTCTGAAAATCGATTTGCCGTCGAGCAACGGCGGCTTAAACCGCAGCCCCGCCGCTCTTCAATCGATAGATCGACAGGCAGTAGAACGACAGCGCCAATGCCGCCAGCATGCCGCCAACGATCCCGATGTATGCGAAACCGAACTGGCCGCCGACCCAACTGCCAAGCAATGCGCCGCCGCCAATACCTATGTTGTAGATCCCGGAAAACATCGCCATCGCCACATCCGTAGCATCCGGCGCCAGCACCAGCACTTTCGACTGCAACGCCAACCCGAACCCCATGATCGCCATCCCCCAGAACAGGCTCAGCGCGCCCAAGTACGAGACCTTGCCATTCAGTGGCAGGAGCAACATCAGGCACACCGCAATCAACACCACGCAGACGATCAGAAAACGCTGCGGGCTAAACCGGTGCAACCCGCTGAACAGCAGCGATCCGACGATACCGGCACCGCCGAACAACAGCAGAATAAGGGTGACCGAATCGCCGCTCATGCCGGCCACTACTTCAACGAAGGGTTCGATGTAGCTGTAGGCGGTGAAATGAGCAGTCACCACCATCGCCGTGAGGACGTACACCGCCACCAGCGCGGGACGTTTGAACAGTATCGGCAGGCTCCTCAGCGAGCCCGAGTTCTGGCTGGGTAACAACGGCAGAACCCTGGTCAGGCAAAGCACCAGCGCGGCGGCCAGTCCGGCAATGACCATGAAGGTCGTGCGCCAACCCATGGCCTCGCCCAGCAGTCGGCCGAGAGGAATCCCCAGCACCATCGCCAGCGACGTACCGGTTGCCAGCAAGCCCAAGGCCTGCACCTGCTTGCCCGGTGGTGCCAGTCGCACCGCCAGCGAAGCGGTGATCGACCAGAACAGCGCATGCGACAACGCCACGCCGATCCGGCTGACCAACAGCATGGCGAAGCTTGTCGCCAGACTCGACAGAATGTGGCTGACGATGAACATCCCGAACAGCACGATCAACAGCTTGCGTCGCTCGATGTTGCGCGTCAGCAGCATGATCGGCAGCGACGTCAGCGACACCACCCACGCATAGATGGTCAACATCAGGCCGACTTGTGCCGTCGACATGTCGAAGCTGCTGCCGATCGCACTTAATAGCCCTACCGGCACGAACTCGGTGGTATTGAACACAAACGCGGCGAGTGCCAAGGCAATCACCGCGTACCAATTTCCGTTACTTGTTGCTGAAGGATTGCTCATTGAAAAGTCGTATTACTCTCGATGATCGTCTGCATTTGTGCCCAGGCGATCGGTGCCCAACTGTCGGTTTAAGATTCACCCATTGCCGAAAAGCATCACACGACAGGTGGTTCGAGGTCGACTGTACCGTAAAAAAATCCTCACTTGTCCCGCAGCAACGACACTCTGGATGAGCGCATGGGAGTACTCATCCAGCCCAGAGTCGTGCGCTACTTACTGACCGTCGTAGCCTTTGAGGCGCATGCAATCGTTGGTCAGGTCGACCTGTTTTTCCGCAATGACGATGCCATCACCGACGGCACTGCCCATGCCGTGGGTTTTATCGTTGGCCGCCGGTGTCGAGTGGTAACTCGCGGTCGCCGCTTTCGCCTGGTACTGGCACTGCGCTTGATCGTGCTGGAGTTCAGCAGCCGTTGCGCCTGGCCGGGACCAGTCACGAACAGACGTTACACAGGCACTCAAGAGTGCCGCGAATAAAACAACAATCAGGATCTTCATGGTTTCACCGCCGATTAATCAAAGGTAGCAATAGGTTTGGACTGACTCGGATGGCATTGAGGGCGATCACTTGCAAACGAACGTCACGCTGGCCGTTTCACTCGCCGGATCGCCCGGCTGGCGCGATTGCACATCAAACTCACCGATTTGCTTGCCGAACGATGCACACTTCTTGTTGGCGCCATTCAAGGCCAACTGCCGAGCCCCTGAGTGCGCGTGGTTCGACAATGGTGCAGGCGTAGACGCTTGATATTCATAAGGCCCAAGCCTCAAGTCGTGGGATTGCCAAAGATAGTTGCCGACCAATGCGACAGCGCTCACGGCAATAATCATATTGAGTTTCATGGCAAGTATCGGACGCTGGACATTTGATTCCTCATAACGCTCACCCTTGGGGTTCAGTAACGCATCAATGCTGTCATCCGCCGTTTCGATGACACTGGGCGGCGTGTTGCGCTGTCGCCGTGACGGAATGATTGAGGAGTTCAGTGTCAAGGTGAAGAAAAACGAAGTATCTTTCAGTCTCGATTAGAAAAACTTAACGAGAGCCACGGCCATGCAACTCGATGCGAAACAGATGCAGGCATTCCTCGCCGTGGTCGACAGCGGCAGTTTCGAACAGGCAGCGGAGCGCCTTAACGTCACGCCGTCAGCGGTGTCGCAACGGATCCACGCCCTTGAAGTTCGTCTGGGCAGCTCAGTGGTTGTACGCGGACGACCGTGCGAACCGACTCAGACGGGAAGAAAACTGCTGCTCTATCTGCGCCGCGCGACGGTGCTCGAAGAAGAACTGCTCAACGATCTGACCGATGAAAAAGATCACCTGCGTGTGGTCATCGCGGTCAACGGCGATACCTTGGCGACATGGTTCTTTCCTGCACTGGCCGACATATTCGTCAACGAGAGTATTTTGCTCGACGTTGTGGTCGACGATCAGGATCACACCTACGCGTTGCTCGAAAGTGGTCAGGTCATCGGCTGCATCGGTACGCGCTCAGAGCCGATGCGCGGCTGTTTCGCCGAACTGTTGGGGTCGATGCGCTACCAATTGGTCGCCTCGCCTGCTTTTGAGCAGCGCTGGTTTGCCAAGGGTCTGAACCGAACGGCAGCGCGCAAGGCACCGGTATTTGCCTATTCACGCAAGGACACCCTGCAATCCGATTTCATGCAGTCGCGCTTCGGCCTGCACGCGGACGCCTACCCTACTCACTACCTGTCCCTTCCAGAGGCGCGACTGAAAGCCATACGCCGTGGTCTCGGTTATGGAATGGTGCCGCACATGCAAGTCAGCGATTTGTTGAAAAATCGCGAACTGGTCGATCTGGCACCGGAGCATTTCACCGATGTTGAGCTTTATTGGCATGCCTGGGCTTTGCAGTCACCGCGCATGGAGGCACTTTCCGAGCGCGCGGTGCACGCGGCACGACGCATGTTGAGCAGCAAGGGACCGGTCAAGCGTTCCACAGTCCCGAAGAAGTGAATTCAGCAGTCGCCCAATCCGGTCTGTACGGCGTTTATGGCGCACCACGTAATGTCATGACCCGTTTCAAATACAACTTCCGACGCCGTGCAAACAGGCGCACCCAATAAGGGATGCGCCATGTTTTGCGGTTATTCGTACAGGCGTTTACACCTAAAACACGATAATGGCGAAGTGCCGGATGACAAATCTGGTAATAAAGTTTAATTTAGCGCCGCTTCGACCGATGGATGGTCGAGGATTTCGCACTCAGTTAAGGAAAACGATGGCAATGGTCTATTGTCGTGCTTGCGCCAAGGAACTTCACGAAACGGCGCCCACCTGCCCCCAATGCGGGGCGAGCCAACAGGCCGTCGTGCCGCCTCAAGTAGCCGGTTCGCCGTGGCTGGCCATCGTTTCGTTGGTTTTAGGCATTCTCTGCGTACTCAGCCTGTTTGATGATTCCGAATGGGACAGGGATACGCTCGCCGGTTTGAGCGTTTTCGCTGTTGCCGGTCTCATCTGCGGCATCATCAGCATCAACAAAAGAAACTCTGGAAACAATCTCGCAATCGCCGGCGTTATCTTGTCGGGCATGGCTGCGTTGGTGTTTCTAGGGCTGTCGATTGATTAAATTTTAGGGAAAAAATATGAGCATGGTTTTCTGCCGCGGTTGCGCCAAGGAAATAAGCACGTTGGCCGTGGCTTGCCCACAATGCGGCGCGCCTCAAGCAACCCAACAGTCCAATGTACAGGGCCCCGCTATTTCGACGGGTAACCCTTACGTGGAAGCGTTGAAGAACTATGTCGTGTTTCAGGGCCGTGCCACTCGCCGTGAATACTGGATGTTCTTTCTGATCAACCTGGGCATCTCCATTGTTATCGGTGTTCTCGATGCACTGCTGAAAACCGGCGGCATCCTGTACAACGTGTACAGCCTGGCGCTGTTCCTGCCGAGCCTGGCCGTTGGCGTACGCCGTATGCACGACACTGATCGCAGCGGCTGGTGGTTGTTGCTGCCAATCGTCAACCTGGTGTTCCTGGCGCAAGACAGCCAGCCGGGCCCGAACCGCTTCGGTCCGAACCGCAAAGGCATCAACTGATAGACATCGGCATCTAGCTGATCGAGACGGCCTTCATGGCCGTCTCTTTGTTTCTGGCATCCGGATTTGCACCGGTACTTGCCACGCAACACATCATGAAACTTTCATCACGGATATTGATAGCACCCTAACGAAAGGTGCATGCTAGAGGGCTCGGTTTGGTCTTATATCATTCCGAATGATAGTTACCTTTGCTTCATTCGATTCGTGCCATCACACCCCGCCGAGCATCATCCGCCCATCTTCAATACATTGGCGGATGCATCCATGGAACAGTCACTTAAACATTTGCGCTTCCCGTTGGCCCTGTTGGCCGTACTGGTGATGAGCGCTTGCGGCAAGACTCCGGAGACTGCCGCCACCCAACCAGCTGCCAAAGTCAGCGTGGCCAAGGTGCTGGAACAACCGGTCAACGAATGGGACGAATTCACCGGCCGCCTCGAAGCGCCGGAAACCGTTGAAATCCGTCCACGGGTCTCCGGCCAGATCGACGACGTCGCCTTCACTGAAGGCGCATTGGTCAAGAAAGGTGACCTGCTGTTCCAGATCGACCCGCGTCCGTTCCAGGCCGAGGTTCGCCGCCTCGAAGCCCTGGTCGCGCAATCTCGCGCCAATGCCACTCGCAGTGAAAACGAAGCAGGACGCGGTGAGCGTCTGCGTGCCAGCAACGCCATCTCCGCCGAACTCGCCGACTCGCGCACCAGCGCCGCTCAAGAAGCCCGCGCCGCCGTCGGTGCCCTGCAAGCGCAACTGGATCTGGCCAAACTTAACCTGAGCTTCACCCGCGTCACTTCGCCAATCAGCGGTCGCGTCAGCCGTGCCGAGATCACCGCCGGCAACCTGGTGACCGCCGACACCACGGCCCTGACCAGCGTGGTTTCCACCGACAAGGTTTACGCCTACTTCGACGCCGACGAGCGTGTGTTCCTCAAATACACCCAACTCGCCCGCAACGGTCAGCGCGGGGCAACGACGCCGGTGTACATGGGCCTGTCCAATGAAGACGGCAACCCGCACCTCGGCCAAATGAACTTCGTCGACAACCAGGTCAATCCGAAAACCGGCACCATTCGTGGTCGCGCGGTGTTCGACAACAGCGACGGCACCTACACCCCGGGTCTGTACGCACGGCTGAAACTGGTCGGCAGCGGCACCTACAACGCCATGCTGATCAACGACGAAGCCGTCGGCACCGACCTCGGCAAGAAATTTGTGCTGGTAATGGATGGCGATAATAAAACCACCTACCGCGCCGTCGAACTCGGTCCGAAAATCGAAGGCCTGCGCATCGTCCGTACCGGCCTGAACAAGGACGACACGATCATCGTCAAGGGCCTGCAACGGGTACGTCCTGGCTCACCGGTCACTCCTGAAGTGATCCCGATGGCCAGCGAGCAAACCATCGCGGCACTCGCTCAACAACGTCAAGCGCTGGAAGCCAGCAACCTGCCCAAAATCGCCCCTGCCAAAGGTGCGTCCGGTGCGGTTGTGAAGCTGGCTGCTACGACCCCACGCGGTTAAGGGACGACAACTCCGATGAATTTTTCCCAATTCTTCATTTCACGGCCGATCTTCGCAGCGGTGCTGTCGCTGTTGATCCTGATCGCCGGTGCGATCTCGCTGTTCCAGTTACCGATCAGTGAATACCCGGAAGTCGTGCCGCCAACCGTGGTGGTACGTGCCAACTTCCCGGGCGCCAACCCTAAAGTCATCGGTGAAACCGTGGCCGCTCCCCTGGAGCAAGCCATCACCGGCGTCGAGAACATGCTGTACATGTCCTCGCAGTCGACCGCTGACGGCAAGATCACCCTGACCATCACTTTCGCCCTGGGCACTGACCTGGACAATGCGCAGGTGCAGGTGCAAAACCGGGTGACGCGCACCGAGCCGAAACTTCCCGAGGAAGTGACGCGCATCGGTATCACTGTCGACAAGGCTTCGCCCGACCTGACCATGGTTGTGCACTTGACCTCCCCGGACAAGCGCTACGACATGCTCTACCTGTCCAACTACGCGATCCTCAACATCAAGGATGAGCTGGCTCGTCTGGGTGGTGTGGGTGATGTGCAGTTATTCGGTATGGGTGACTACTCGCTGCGCGTGTGGCTCGACCCGAACAAGACCGCTTCGCGCAATCTGACCGCGACCGATGTGGTCACCGCGATTCGTGAGCAGAACCGTCAGGTGGCGGCCGGTCAATTGGGCTCCCCCCCTGCCCCGAATGCCCAGAGCTTCCAGCTGTCGGTCAACACTCAGGGCCGTCTGGTGACTGAAGAAGAGTTCGAGAACATCATCATTCGCGCAGGCGACAACGGTGAAATCACTCGGCTCAAAGACATCGCTCGCGTCGAACTGGGTTCCAGCCAATACGCCCTGCGGTCGTTGTTGAACAACCAGCCCGCCGTGGCGATCCCGATCTTTCAGCGCCCAGGTTCCAACGCCATCGATATCTCGAACGAAGTTCGGGCGAAGATGGACGAGCTGAAAAAAGGCTTCCCGCAAGGCATGGACTACAGCATCGTCTATGACCCGACGATCTTCGTGCGCGGCTCGATTGAAGCGGTGGTTCATACCCTCTTCGAAGCACTGATCCTCGTGGTGCTGGTGGTGATTCTGTTCCTGCAAACCTGGCGCGCCTCGATCATTCCATTGGTGGCGGTGCCGGTATCGTTGATCGGTACGTTTGCGGTGATGCACCTGTTCGGCTTCTCGCTCAACGCACTGTCGCTGTTCGGTCTGGTACTGGCGATCGGTATCGTGGTCGACGACGCGATCGTGGTGGTGGAGAACGTCGAACGGAACATCGAACTCGGACTGACACCGGTCGAAGCGACCAAACGGGCGATGCGTGAAGTGACCGGCCCGATCATTGCCACGGCACTGGTGCTGTGTGCGGTGTTTATCCCGGCGGCCTTCATCTCCGGCCTCACGGGTCAGTTCTACAAGCAGTTCGCACTGACCATCGCGATCTCGACCGTAATCTCGGCGTTCAACTCGCTGACCCTGTCGCCAGCACTGGCCGCTGTGTTGCTGAAAAGCCACGATGCACCGAAAGATCGGTTCTCCAAAGTACTCGACAAGATCTTCGGTGGCTGGTTGTTCCGTCCGTTCAACCGCTTCTTCGACCGCGCCAGTCATGGCTACGTCGGCACGGTTGGCCGGGTTATCCGCAGCAGCGGCATCGCTTTGTTGCTGTACGCAGGCCTGATGGTGCTGACTTTCTTCGGCTTCGCCAACACCCCGACCGGTTTCGTGCCTGGCCAGGACAAGCAGTACCTGGTGGCTTTCGCCCAATTGCCGGACGCGTCCAGCCTGGATCGCACCGAAGACGTGATCAAGCGCATGTCCGACCTGGCCCTGAAACAGCCAGGCGTGGAAAGTGCCGTAGCGTTCCCGGGCCTGTCGATCAACGGTTTCACCAATAGCCCGAACGCTGGCATCGTGTTCGTGACCCTGAAACCCTTCGACGAGCGTAAAGACCCGAGCATGTCCGCCGGTGCGATTGCCGGTGCCTTGAACGGCCAGTTCGCGAATATTCAGGAAGCGTACATGGCGATCTTCCCGCCACCGCCGGTACAAGGTCTGGGCACCATTGGTGGTTTCCGTCTGCAAATCGAAGACCGGGGCAACCTGGGCTACGACGAGCTGTACAAAGAAACCATGAACATCATCAACAAGAGTCACAGCGTCCCGGAACTGGCTGGCCTGTTCACCAGTTACACCGTGAACGTGCCGCAGGTCGATGCCGCCATCGACCGTGAAAAAGCCAAGACCCACGGCGTCGCCGTCAGCGACATCTTCGACACCCTGCAGATCTACCTGGGTTCGCTGTATGCCAACGACTTCAACCGATTTGGCCGCACCTATCAGGTCAACGTTCAGGCCGAGCAACAGTTCCGCCTCGAATCCGATCAGATCGGTCAGCTGAAAGTGCGTAACAACAAAGGCGAAATGATCCCGCTGGCGACCTTCATCAAGGTCAGCGACACCTCGGGGCCGGATCGCGTGATGCACTACAACGGCTTCATCACTGCTGAAATCAACGGTGCCGCAGCTCCGGGCTACAGCTCTGGCCAAGCGGAAAAAGCCATCGAGAAACTGCTCAAGGAAGAACTTCCGAACGGCATGACCTACGAATGGACCGACCTGACCTACCAGCAGATTCTGTCCGGCAACACCGCGCTGTTCGTGTTCCCGCTCTGCGTACTGCTGGCGTTCCTGGTGCTCGCCGCTCAATACGAAAGCTGGAGCCTGCCACTGGCGGTGATCCTGATCGTACCGATGACCCTGCTGTCGGCCATCACCGGTGTGATCGTCTCGGGCGGTGACAACAACATCTTCACCCAGATTGGTTTGATCGTACTGGTGGGACTTGCCTGTAAGAACGCGATTCTGATCGTCGAGTTTGCCAAGGACAAACAGGAAGAAGGTCTCAACCCGCTCGCTGCGGTACTGGAAGCCTGCCGTCTGCGTCTGCGGCCGATCCTGATGACCTCCTTCGCGTTCATCATGGGTGTGGTGCCACTGGTGTTCTCCAGCGGTGCCGGTGCCGAGATGCGTCACGCCATGGGTGTGGCGGTGTTCTCCGGGATGCTCGGGGTGACCTTCTTCGGTCTGTTGCTGACGCCAGTGTTCTACGTACTGATCCGTAACTTTGTTGAACGCGGCGAGCAGCGCAAAGCGGCCAAGGCCCTGAAATTGGAGGCGCAACAATGAGTCTGAAAGTCTTCCTGCCGAGTCTGCTGGTACTGGCCCTCAGCGCCTGCGCCGTCGGCCCCGACTACAAGACCCCAGCCACGGAGGCGGCCAATATCACCACCGCCACCGACGGCGCCGCCGGGCAAAAGAACTTCGACCGTTCGAAATTCGAAGGCATCTGGTGGCAGCAGTTCGATGACCCGACCCTCAACCAGTTGGTCACGCAATCGCTGCAAGGCAACCGTGAACTGCGCGTAGCGTTCGCTCGCTGGAAAGCCGCCCGGGCGATTCGTGACGACGTCAGCAACGACGCGATGCCGACCATCACCAGCCGCGCCAGCAGTGATCTGGCCAAGGGGCAAATCCCTGGCCAGACCACCAAACGGGTCAACAGCGAACGCTATGACCTGGGCTTGGACATGGCCTGGGAACTGGACTTGTTCGGGCGTATCCAGCGCAATCTGGAGTCGGCCGACGCCGAGCAGCAAGCGGTCGAAGCTGATCTGTACCAACTGCAAGTCACCATGATTGCCGAACTGGTGGACGCTTACGGTCAACTGCGTGGTGCGCAACTGCGCGAAAAGATCGCCGTGGCCAACCTGAACAATCAGGTCGAGTCACGCAAGATCACCATCAGCCTGCGTGACGCCGGCGTCGGTGATCAGCTCGACGTCGAACGTGCCGATGCACGCCTGGCCTCGGTCGAAGCCAGCGTGCCGCAATTGCAGGCCGAGCAGGTTCGGCAGAAAAACCGCATCGCTACCCTGCTGGGTCAGCGTCCGGACAAACTGACCGTCGACCTGAGTCCAAAAGACTTGCCGGCGATTGCCAAGGCCTTGCCAATCGGTGATCCGGGCGAACTGCTGCAACGTCGTCCGGACATCCTCAGTGCTGAACGCAAACTGGCTTCGGCCACGGCGCGCATCGGCGTAGCCAAAGCCGATCTGTTCCCGCGGGTCAGCCTCAGCGGTTTCCTCGGCTGGACGGCTGGGCGTGGCTCGCAAATCGGTTCTTCGGCGGCCAACGCCTGGGCGCTGGGCCCGAGCATAACGTGGGCAGCGTTCGACCTGGGCAGCGTGCGCGCACGTTTGCGCGGCGCCGATGCTGACGCCGAAGGCGCGCTGGCGACCTATGAGCAGCAAGTGCTGCTGGCCCTGGAAGAGTCGGAAAACGCTTTCAGTGATTACGGTAAACGTCAGCAGCGTCTGATCTCGCTGATCCGTCAGAGCGAATCGAGCCGCAAGGCTGCTGATCTGGCCGAGATTCGCTACCGCGAAGGCACTACCGACTTCCTCGTGCTGCTCGACGCACAGCGTGAACGTCTGAATGCCGAAGACAGCCAGGCCCAGGCCGAAGTTGATCTGTATCGCGGCATTGTCGCGATCTACAAAGCCCTTGGCGGTGGCTGGCAACCGGAGACCGTCGCCAGCCAGTAATCGATTGTTAAAGAGCTCCTTTGGTTGGCCGCAACCAACCAATTTTTTGCCCCGCGTATCATTCGGTCGCGGGGCTTTTTTATGGGCGCGAGACTGAGATTTTTTTCGCTGTGCTGCGCGACTACCGCACCTTGCGCAGGAGAAAGTGCGACAACGCCGGAACGCCGTGGCTGCGGTCATTACCAGCTTCGGTGCAGTTTTTTCTTCCGCCCATCGCCCCGACGATCCAGCGGCGTTGCGCCGTTTGTCCTCAGTTGGTAGAGCCACTCCGGGCTTAGTGGCAAGGGTCTTCCCGACAAATAAGTTGAAGGCCTTACCGAGCCGGCCTAAGGCGTTTGACGCTTAAGGCAGGCTTCGATGAAGTCTGTGCGTTTCTGGTTGTCCGGCAACTTAAGAAAGTTATCTGGCGCACAGTTTTCCGCATTGACTTCGTAGGGATTACCACAACCGCAAAGAATCAATAGCGATAAGGCCAATAAGGAAATAGTTCTGACAACCATACTAAGCCTCGTTCTTGATTAATCAGCGTCGTTTGAGACTACTTCAACTTGACAACTAGTCCAGCCCGCCAGTGCGTGGCGTGCCAGTTGGCATCTGAAGCGTCAGAACGTGTTGTAGCGCCAGTAATACAACCGCTCTCGACTGAAAATTTATTACTGGTCATTTCAAAATTACTGCCTACGCTCATCGCGGGGGATCCAAATAAGAGGTGATCGGGGAGATCATCATCGGGTGTTAACGCAAGTTCACTGGATCTCGACATGAACCGGACACGACTATTTCCTCTATTTGCAGCTTCAATGCTGTTGTCTGCAATGGTATCTCCCGGCATGGCGCAAGCCGCCGACAAAGCGGCTCCCAACATCGTGGTCATCATGGGCGACGACGTTGGTTGGTCCAATATCGGCGTCTATAACCAAGGCATGATGGCTGGTCGCACACCCAACCTCGACCAATTGGCCGCGCAAGGCATGCGCTTCACTGATTACTACGCCGAGGCCAGTTGCACCGCCGGCCGAGCCAATTTCATTACCGGAGAGTTGCCCATCCGCACGGGCATGACCACCGTCGGCCAGGCCGGCTCGCCCATTGGTATTCCCGCCGAGGCCGTGACCATCGCCACCACATTGAAAGCCATGGGTTACGCCACCGGCCAATTCGGCAAGAACCACCTCGGCGACTTGAACGAGTTCCTGCCCACGGTGCACGGCTTCGATGAGTTTTTCGGCTATCTCTACCACCTCGATGCCATGGAAGATCCGGCGCATCCCAATTACCCCAAAGAGCTTCTGGATACAGTCGGGCCGCGCAACATGGTGCACAGCTGGGCCACCGCGACCGATGATCCAACGGTCATGCCGCGTTGGGGCAAGGTCGGCAAACAGAAAATCGAAGACGCCGGCACGCTTTATCCAGAGCGGATGAAAACCGTCGACGACGAGATTCGTGACAAGGCCTTCACCTTTATCGACAAGGCCAAACAGGACAACAAACCGTTTTTTCTCTGGCTCAATCCAACACGCATGCACATCGTCACGCACCTGTCCGACAAGTACGAAGCCATGCGCAATTCGCAGAATGGCTGGTCGGAACAGGAAGCCGGCATGGCACAACTCGACGACATCGTCGGCGACGTGCTGGCCAAGCTGAAGAAAGACGGCATGGATGACAACACCATCGTGGTGTTCACCACCGACAACGGTGCGGAAAACTTCACTTGGCCGGACGGCGGCACCACTCCATTCGCCATGGGTAAAGGCACGGTGATGGAGGGTGGTTTCCGGGTGCCGGCGATCATTCGCTGGCCGGGGCAAGTGCCGCCGAACAGTGTGTCGAACGGCATCATGTCGGGCATGGACTGGTTCCCGACGTTTGTTGCCGCGGCCGGTAATCCAAACATTGGCGCCGAGCTGCTCAAAGGTAAACAACTGGGTGATACCACCTACAAGGTGCATCTCGACGGCTATGACCAGACGCCGATGATCACCGGCAAAGGCCCGTCGAACCGCCATGAAATCTTCTACTTCGGTGAGAGCACCCTGGGCGCAATACGTATCGACGACTTCAAGTATCGCTTCATCGATCAACCTGGCGGTTGGCTGGGTGCCAAGGTTGCGCTGGACATGCCGATACTGACCAACCTGCGCCTGGACCCGTTCGAGCGTATGGGTTGGCCGGAGAATCAGTCGGCCAGTGGCTCACTGGAATACTTCCAGTGGTTCAAGTTCCAGTTCTGGCGCTTCGTGTTTGTTCAGGATCAGGTGGTGAAACTGGCGCAGACGGCAATTGAATACCCGCCGATGCAAAAAGGCGCGAGCTTCAACCTCGATGCGGTCAAGGCCAAGATCGAAGCCGCTCGGGCAGCCATGGCCAAGTAACCGCAGCATGGGCGGGGGTGGTTGAAGTCAGCCGACCCGCCCTTTCGCTGCAGGTTTTTTGAGGTAAAGGGGAATTCATATGCCTGTCAACATGCGCACCCTGCCCGCTTTTACCCTGGCCACCCTTTGCTGCCAGCCCGTTTGGGCGGGCGGCATCATTCTCTATGAAGTTGGCAGCGACAATGCCGGGCTGGCCAACGCCGGCGCTGCCGCCCGCGCCCAAGGGCCGTCGACAATAGCGAGCAACCCGGCCGGCCTCAGTTATCTGCCGGGCACGCAGATCACCGGCGGTTTGCAGGTGCTTTACGGCAACCTGACGTTTGACCGCGACGCCGAAACCAACGGAACAGGCAGAGGCAGCGGCAACGCCCTCGACCCGATCCCGGGCGGCAGTTTTTTTATCAGCCATCAATTGGATGATCACTGGAGTGTCGGTTTCGGCTCCTATGGCGATTTCGGATTGGCAGCCAATTACAACAACGATTGGTCCGGGCGTTACTTCGCGCAGAACGTCAGCCTTGCCGGGCTCTCGCTGGTGCCCAGCGTGGCCTATCGGTTCAACGAGCAATGGTCGGTGGGCCTGGGCGTCAAAGCCATGTACGGGATGCTGCAAGATCAGGCCGCCATTGATCGCTCTCCGCTGGGCCTGACCGATCGTAGCGACGGCTATTTCAAATACGAGGACACCACCTGGGGCTACGGGGCAAACCTCGGCGTGATCTACGCCCCACAAGTCGGCACGCGAATCGGTCTGGCCTACACCAGCAAGGTCGATCTGGATTTTGAAGATCACCTGAATGTTCATGGCAATGGCCCGGCGTTGCGACGGCTTGACGGCCTCAACACCCAACTCGACATGCAAGTACCGCAAACCGTGACATTGAGCCTGTTTCAGCAACTCGATCCGCAGTGGGCATTGCTGGCATCGGCCAACTGGCAGGACTGGTCCGAGTTCGGCGACGTGGCAGTGCAGGTCGATACCACGGCGGCGGGTGCGCAATCGACTACGGTCAATGCGCATTACAAGGACACCTGGCAACTGGCCCTCGGCGCGCAGTATCAGGCCACGCCGGTCCTGTTATGGAACGTCGGCGTCGCTTACGACAGCAGTGCAGTCTCCGACAGCAACCGCACGTTCACCGCCCCCATGGGCGAGTCCTGGCGCCTGGCGACCGGGGCTACTTACGCGTTGAACAAAGACACCGACATTAACGTCAGCTGGGCTTTGGTCTGGCTGGGCGACATGCCGGTGGATCAAAGCAAATCGACGTCGGGCACCCGAACTTCCGGTCAGTTCGACAACGCCTGGATTCAAGCGCTGACCGGCAACATGACCTGGCGTTTCTGAACGCTACTGAAAGGCCAATCACCCCCCCAAGGAGTACACAGCACTATGAGCCTGTCCCGGAAATTGTTCGTCAGCACCGCGCTTGCCAGCCTGCTGTTGTGTGGTTGTACGTCCAAAGTCACCGAGCGCGCGCAGTACTCGGGCTTCCTGCCCAACTACAACAACCTGCAGGAAGTGACCACCACCAGTGGCGAAAAAGCCATGCGCTGGGTCAGCCCGTCCTGGAATCCGAATGCCTACGACACCGTGGTGTTCGACAAACTGCAGTTGTACCCGGCGCCGCAGCCAAACGAACGGGTCAACCGCCAGACGCTCAGCGAACTTCAGGTCTACATGACCCAACAAGCCGTGGGCGTCCTCAACCAGAAATATCGGGTGGTGACGAATACGCAGTTCGTCCCAAAAGGCTCAAGAACCCTGATCCTGCGGGCAGCGATCACCGGGGTGAATGCCGAAAACGAGGGCATGAAGTGGTATGAAGTGATCCCGGTCGCGGCGGTGGTGGGCGGCGTTTCCGCCGCAACCGGACATCGCGATCAAGATACAACGCTGTTCATCGAGGCCGAGTTGATCGACACCCAATACAACCAGACCGTGGCCAAAGTGGTGCGCAAAGTCTTCGGCGGCACTCTGGAGAATGCCAGCCAGAAAATTACCGCCAATGACTTCAAGGCTGCGATCGGCAAGCTGACCAGCGACCTGCAGGCCTTTATCCGGTAATCGCAAAGGTTGAGCGCAGGATGGCCAAGCACCTTGGTTTGGCGAAATTGAATGAGACCCTATGTGGGCGCGAGCTGGCTCGCGCCCACATAGGATCAGTGTTGATCCCCGGATTTCTTGTCTTCCAACACGGTAACGGTCGCTGTCGTCCCGGCGCGCAAGCGGTTTTTGCCAGCATAGTCAGTATCGATATCAATGCGCACCGGCACCCGCTGCGCCAGTTTTACCCAGGTGTAACTCGGGTTGATATTGGCCAGTAGCCGACTGCCCGGCGCGTTTTCGCGGTCGGCGATGGCGAAAGCAATGCTCTGCACCGTCCCGCCGAAGGTTTCTCCGCTCATCAATTGAATCCGCACCCGATCCCCCTCCTCGATGCGCGGCAGTTTGGTTTCTTCAAAATAACCGCTGATGTAGAACGAATCGCTGTCGACCAGCGCCAATAAGGCTCCGCCGCTCACGGCGTAATCGCCCTCGCGTGTCAGCAGGTTGGTCACGTAGCCGCTGACCGGTGATTCGACTCGGGTACGCTGCAAATCCAGCTCGGCCTGGGTCTGCGCGGCAATCGCCAATTGCACGTTGGCTTCGGCCAGCCCCAGATTCGCCTGATTGCGCAGCAAATCGGCCTGCGCCACCGCCACATCGGTGCTGGATTTCTCCCATTCTTCGCCTGAAATCGCAAAGCCCTGTTTGAGCGTACGGCGACGACGCTCTTCGCTTTGGCGTTGTTTGAGCAACGCTTCGCTGGCCACGATGGCAGCTTGCGACTGCCCCAAGGTTGCCTTGGCCACTTCAACCGAACGCCGCGCATGCTCGACGGCCAACGTGTAGCGCGCCGGGTCGATCTCCATCAACAATTGGCCTTTGTCGACATGCTGGTTGTCTTGCACCGCGAGGCTGATGATGCGTCCAGACACATCGGCCGACAGCGTCACCACATCCGCCCTCACCCGGGCATCGCGGGTCCACGGCGCGCGGGTGTAGTGCTCCCAGGCAAACCAGCCGAGCACAATGGCGAGAATCACCACCGCCAGCGTCATCAATCGAGCGAATAACACTTTCAAGGCATCAGGCTCCCATCAGCAAAATCAGTGCGGCACAGACGCAGGCATACAAGGCACCTTCGAACAGGGCTTCATGCCAGACCAGCCGCAGCACACCCAGCCGCCGCAACAACCAGTCGAGCACAAGAAATATCGGTATCGCCAGCAACAAGGCCTGGGCAATCGGCGGCAGATAAACGCCACCCACCTCGAAATCAATGGGCAAGGGCTGGCTCTCCCTGTGGTGTTGCGCGTTGTAGATCGTCGCCGTGGCGTTCCAGGAATGACACGACAATCAGCAAGGCTACGCGCATACGAAACACCGACCATAAATGCTCGTGAGTGGCGACATGCAGCGCGTCCAGTTCATCGCCCAATGCATGCAAGGCGTCCAGCAACGGCGCCAGTTGCACCTCCGGGCGCCCCGCAACAAAGCGTCCGGTCTTGCGCAGTGCCTTGGACAACCGTTGACTGAACGCATCCGTGAGCAACTGATTGTTGTGTGCCTGCTGCCGCAATTGATGCATCGCCACACCCAGCGCGACACAGGCGAGACTGATTTCATACAGTTGCTGCATCGCCCGATCATTCACTGCGGGCAGCAGGCCCAGCATGCTGGTCAGGCGATCCACCATGCGGCTTTCAAAGGCAAACTGTTGCTCATCGGTTGCAGGCGTTTTGGTCAGCTCATACACCTGTTCGCGAGCCTCTTTATATAAACGCCGAATTCGCCACGCCGGACGAAACGGAAAGATCCACGCATAAACGATCAGGGCAAGCATCGCTGCGCTGACATAGGCACCGGCGAACTCGAACCATTGAATCGCAGTGTTCTGCCCGGTACCGATATTCTGCGGGCCGAGCATCAGAAAGCTCGACAAACCAAGGCCCATGCCGATCCCTGCCGTCGCCGGGCTCGCCAGACCGACTGCAATCACATAAAGCAAGGGGGCGAGCAGCAAGGCCAGCCATTCGAAATCATTGACGGCCGGTACCAGCATGAATTGATAAACCGCCGACACCAGCAGTGCCAACCCCAGCCCGCGAGCGTAACTCTGCGCGGCCATTAACGGTCGCGGAAACGTCGCCATCAACGAACAGAGGATACCCACCAGAATCATCCCGCCGCGCGCGCCGTCCCAGGCAGTTTCTATCCAGATCAGCCCCGCCACCAACAGCGCGGTAAAGGCGCGGATCGCGTTCATCGATGCCAAAGTGAAGTCCAGATGCAAAGGACTGGCCTGACCACGGTAGAGGCAACTGGCCTCGCGCCCTTCCTGAATGGCATCGCTCAGTTCAAGGATCTGCTCCAGTTGTTGTAACAACCTCGCCTGTTCCCAACGCAACGCCCAGGCCAGGGAGCGCAACGTGGCACTCATGTCTTCAGTCAGTTGTTCGGCCTTGTAGGCCAGCGCCTCGAACTCATGCTGCAGAGTGACAAAGCCGTGGCGGGTGTCGGCAGACAAAGAACGGCCCTGCTCTGCCAATTGGTCGAGAAATGCCAGCTCTTCAGCGCGCAGTTGCTGGACCTCCAATGGCAAGTCGCCCTCCCAACGCTCGGTGAGCAGCTGCCGCTGGTGACGCAATGCGGTCAACCTCGAGGTCAGTAACATCAACTGATTACCCAACAGCAGCACCAGATTATTGGCACTGCGCAAGCGCGGCGCATCGAAATACAGATGACGGCGCAGCCCCTCGAGCGCTCTGATCTCGCCAAGCAATTGCATTTGTCGACGCTGGAAATCGGCCTCGCTCTCTTCCGTGCGGATTACTGCTGCGGCATGACGGGCGACCAGTTTGATCACCTGATCGACCTTGGCAAAGTAACCCTTGGCCACCGCTTCGGGCCGCGCCGTCAGCAGGCTGACCACACAGACGCAAGCCACTGCCAGCAACGTTTCGGTCACACGCGTGACGGCCAGCAGAAAGGTGCCGTCCTGATCCGGAATCGCCAGCAACGCTACCACCACAGCGGTGTAACCACTGAGCACGAACGCCTGTGAGCTGGTATAGCGCAGCAACGTCCCGCCCGCCGTGCACAGCGCCAGCCACAACGCCAGGGTGGTGATGAATGGCAACGGCGCCTGCGGGAAAATCGCCATGATCACTACTGCCACCGCAGCACCGAGGGTGGTACCGATCACCTGACCAAAACTGCGCGCCAGGGCCATGCCGGCCAACGGTTGGCTGACGATGACCACCGCCATGATCGACCACTTGGGCTGGTCGAGATCAAACAGAAACGCCAGATACAGGGTCAACAACCCAGCGACGATGGTGCGCAAGGCAAACAGCAACACCGCCTGACCGGGATGGATCACCGCTTTGAAATAAATGAACAGGGCTTGCATGGGCATACTCGTCAAAGCAACTCCTGCAAGCGTAGACACTGCATCGCAAGCCTGACGGGTTACGAAGTCGACGCGACTTGTAGGGCGATTCGCAGGCAATGGGTTTGACTCAAGGCGCGAGCTGACCGAAGCTTGCCGTTCTGCTCAAGTACGCCTGCTTTCGGAACCCTGCATGCATCAGTCCCGCCGCTACTTGCTTATCAGCCTTGGCCTGATACTCGTCATCCTCGTCGCCTGGCTGTCGCTGCGCACCAGCGCTCCTGTGGTGCCCGAAGCGATCAAGCATGGTTACAGCGAGGCGTTGGCTGCCGCTCGTGCCGGCCAGCCTGGCGCGGCGCGTCAGTTGTATCAACAATTGGGGCGTCCGGATCTGTCGGTCAAGCGCCGCGTCTGGCTGCATGCCGAGTTGCCCAACTACCCGAGCCCGCAGGCGCTGAAGCTGGCTGACGCCGACCTGCAGAACGAGGCCCCGGAAGTGCGTCTGGCGGCGATCAAGAGTGTGGTTGGCCTCGTGCCCGGCGGCCAACGCAGTCTGTTGCTCGGGCCGTTGCTCGATGATGAGGATCAAGCCGTACGTTTCGCCGCCATTAACGCCCTGCTTGGCCTGACGCCGGATGAGTTAGGTTTGTATTTCGGCCCATTGCAGCAAGGCATCGATGCCTGGGAACAGGTGCTCAAAGGCCAGCCACCAAGCGCTGAAACCTACGCGCAACTGGCGCGCCTGCATTTGCACAATGCCGAACTGAAACAGGCCCAGGACGCACTGGAAAACACCCTGCGATTGGCGCCGGGTAACTTGTCGGCGCTGGTCATGCAGATCGATGTGCTCGATCGTCTGGGCCAGAGCGATGCCGCCCGCCAATTACTCGCCCAACAGCTGAAGGCGCAACCCGATTCGGCCTATCTGCAACACGCCCTGGGCCTTTGGCTGTTGCACCACGGTCAACGCGAATACGCGCTGCTCGGATTGTCGAAAGCGGTCGAACTGGAGCCGGACAACAAGGATTATCGCTACGACCTCGCCACCACACTGCATGGCGCCGAAGAACTGGAAGCAGCGCAGAAACAACTACAGGAAATCGTCCAGCGCCACCCCGCTGACCGCAAGGCACGGGTGCTGCTGATCAATTACTGGAAAGAAAGCGGGCAGTTGCAGAATGTGCAGATCCTGTTGGCGCAACTTGAGCAAATGAATCCAGACGACCCGGCCCTGCAACAAGGCCTCTGACCTGTGGCGAGGGGATTTATCCCCGTCGGCCTGCGTAGCAGGCCCCATAAGAGGCCGGAGCATGTTTCGCCGAATCCCCCCCCCAAGAAACCCTGCTCACATTGATTTTGTGCGTCCCTTCGACACATCCCGCAAGAAAATGTGGAACTGCCATCACGCCCGCAGGTCAAGTAATCAGGCCGTCTGTTTCAGTCAGCCGCCTCGATTCCCCTAGTCATGAGAGGGCATTTTTTGTCTACATCTAACGAGTTGATCAGTGCGAAAGCCGCTACCGGTGTTGTCGGTCTGGACGACATCCTTGCCGGTGGCTTGTCTCGCGGTCATGTTTTTCTGCTGGAGGGTGAGCCCGGAACCGGCAAAACCACGGTCGCTTTGCATTTTCTGATGGCCGGCGCGCGAGCCGGCGAACGCTCGTTGTACATCACGCTGTCGGAAACCGAACGTGAATTGCGCCAAGGCGCGCTTTCCCATGGCTGGGAGCTGGGTGACAACATCGAAATCTTCGAGTTGACCCCACCAGAGAGCCTGCTCAACGCCGAGCATCAGCAGAGTCTTTTGTATTCATCCGACCTGGAACTGGGCGAAGCGACCAAACAGATCTTCGAAGTGGTCGAACGTTTCAAACCCACACGCGTGGTCCTCGATAGCCTCTCCGAAATCCGCCTGCTGGCGCAAAGTTCTCTGCGTTATCGCCGACAGATCCTGGCGATCAAGCACTACTTTGTGCGCTATGACGCCACGGTACTGCTACTCGATGACCTCACCACCGAATCCCTCGATAAAACCGTGCACAGCGTAGCGCACGGGGTCATTCGCCTTGAGGAGTTGACGCCCAACTACGGTGCCGAGCGACGTCGTGTGCGGGTGGTCAAATATCGTGGGCAGAAATACCGCGGTGGTTTCCATGACTTCACCATCATGGGCGACGGCGTGCACGTGTTCCCGAGGCTGGTGGCCGCAGAGCATCGCGGCGATTATTCACGTCTGCAATTGACCAGTGGCATCAAAGAAATGGATGCACTGCTCGGTGGCGGCATCGAAACCGGTTCGAGCACGCTGATTCTCGGCCCTGCAGGCACCGGCAAATCGTTGATTTCGATGATTTTCGCGGCTTCAGCGGTTGCCCGTGGTGAAAAAGCCGCGCTGTTCATCTTCGATGAGGAATTGGGCCTGCTGTTCGAACGCATGAAAAACATCGGTATCGACCTCAAGGCCTTGCAGGCCACCGGCAACCTGCTGATCGAGCAAGTAGACGCTGCAGAGTTGTCGCCCGGCGAGTTCTCCCACCGCGTGCGCCGCTGCGTCGATGAGGGCGACATCAAAACCGTCGTCATCGACAGCATCAACGGTTATCAGGCAGCGATGCCCGAGGAAAACGCGCTGGTACTGCACATGCACGAATTGTTGCTGTACCTCAACCGCAAAGGCGCAGCGACGTTCATGACCGTTGCCCAACATGGTCTGGTCGGCGATATGCAGGCTCCCGTGGACATCACTTATCTGGCCGACACGGTGATCCTGTTGCGCTACTTCGAAGCCCTCGGCAAAGTCCGCCGGGCGATTTCCATCATCAAAAAACGCACCGGCAGCCACGAGTCGACGATTCGTGAATATCGTATTTCGGCTCAAGGCATGACCATCGGTGAACCGCTGGAGGCTTTCCAGGGCGTACTGCGCGGTGTTCCAACTTATATGGGGGCAAGTAATCCGTTGCTTCAGGAAGGCAGACCGTGACGGTTTCCGTGCCACTGGCCGAGAGGGCGCTGATTCTCGCGCCCCTGGGCCGCGACAGTCAGATTGCGTTGATGATCCTCAACGAGGCCGGCTACAACGGCCTCGTCACCGCCGGACTTGGCGCGTTGTGCTCAGAGCTTGAACGCGGGGCAGGCTTGCTGCTGATCGCCGCTGAAGCGTTGGGTGGCCCGGAGCTGGAAGCACTGCTCCAGTATCTGGAGCAACAGCCCGCATGGTCAGATATGCCGATAGTGCTGTTGACACATCATGGCGGTCAGGAACAAGGCCCCTCCTCTCAACTGAGTAAACTGCTGGGTAACGTGACGTTCCTTGAGCGGCCATTTCACCCAACGACGCTGGTCAGCCTGGTCTCCGCTGCCCTGCGCGGACGACGACGACAGTACGACGCCCGCGATCGGCTGATCGACCTGAGTGAAAGTGAACGGCGCCTGCAGTCAACGCTGGAAACCCTCGAGCAACAGGTCGAGGAGCGCACCGCGCAGCTGCGACATAATGAAGAGGCCTTGCGACAGTCGCAGAAAATGGAAGCGGTCGGCCAGCTCACCGGCGGCATCGCCCATGACTTCAACAATATGCTCACCGGCATCATTGGCAGTCTTGAGCTGTTGCGCCGGCGCCTGGCGCGCGGGCGCACGGAAGATCTGGACAGCCTGATCGATCTGGGCGTGACCTCGGCCAACCGCGCCGCCGGCCTGACGCACCGTCTGTTGGCGTTTTCCCGACGCCAGTCACTCGATTCCAAAGCCGTGCAGATGAACACCCTGGTGCTGTCGATGGGCGAACTGCTGCAACGCAGTCTCAACGAAAGCATTCAGTTGGACATGCGCTTGGACGACAAGCTTTGGGTCGCCGAAGCGGATCCCAATCAGTTGGAAAGTGCCCTGCTCAACCTCGTCCTGAATGCCCGCGACGCGATGCCTGACGGCGGCAAACTGGTGGTGGAAACCAGCAATCAGGTGTTGCAGCACGATTTCACCGAGGCCTACAGCAATCTGAAACCCGGCGAATACGTGATGTTGAGCGTCACGGACAACGGCAGCGGCATGCCAGAAAGTGTGATCAACCGCGCGTTTGATCCGTTTTTCACCACCAAACCGATCGGCCAGGGCACCGGGCTCGGCCTGTCGATGATTTACGGGTTCAGCAAGCAATCACACGGGCACGTGTCGATCGACAGCGAAATCGACCAGGGCACCACGGTCAAACTGTATCTTCCACGCTTTCGCGGCGAGGAGCTTGAGCGCCCTGACACCGATGTCCAGCAAGCCCCGGACGCACTGGACGGCGAAACCGTGCTGATCGTCGAAGACGACCCGGCGGTGCGTGTGCTGGTCAGCGCAGTGCTCAGTGAGTTGGGTTACGCGTATGTGGAGGCCAGTGACGCCGATGGTGCCGTGCCGATTCTGAACTCGGCACAACGTATCGATCTGCTGATCAGCGATGTCGGCTTGCCGGGCATGAATGGCCGGCAATTGGCAGAGGTCGGACGCCAGTATCGACCCGGCCTGAAAGTGCTGTTCATTACCGGTTATGCCGAACATGCCGCCGTGCGTGGCGGTTTTCTGGACTCCGGGATGCAGATGATCACCAAGCCGTTCACCTTTGACCTGTTGACCGCCAAGGTGCGGGAGATGATTCGTGGTTGACATGCCACACCGCCGCTCATTCCGGGCGGCTTGCATGTAAAGCGCTTGGCCCGCAACCATATGCAGATTTTTTAGGTGCGATAGCTGTCAACTTTGACAGCTATACAGTCGCTCTGATCAAGGTTCGACTCTCCGCTGAAGAACACTTGGTCCTTATAAGAAGTCGATGTTGTCCGGGCAGAACAGCGGACAGATCTTCTACCCAATTTTCGACAACCCCGGCATGTAGTGCAGTTGCCCCATCGACTGCTGGAGTCAGCGACGCTGACGTATCAGCGTGCGAGGGACACCCGTACTGTCCGACAGAAAGCCGACGCGTGACCCTGTCAGCCAGCATGTCGGCGGAGATGACCTTTACCTTTAACGCCGCAAATCAAGGCAAATAACTGCGAAAGAACCGCGGAGGCCGTGAAAGCGTCAGACAAAGGAGACCTTCAGGCTAGTAGCTCCTGGATCTTTTCCTGCAGAACGTCCAGGTCGAATGGCTTTTCCAGAATCGGTGCCCGGCGCGTGATCGGGCTACCGGTCTCGCGGATCTCCTGCGGGTAACCGCTGATGAAGATCACCTTGAGGTCTGGTCGCAGCTTCACGGCAGGCTCGGCGATCTGCACGCCGGAAATGCCGCCAGGCAGGCGAAAGTCGGTAATCAACATGTCCAGATGCGGTTTACTCGCGAGGATCTCGAACGCCTGCTCGCCGTTTTCGGCCTGCAGCACGCGATACCCCTGCCCTGACAAGTAATCGGTCAGGATCATCAAGATAACCGGTTCGTCCTCGACGACGAGTACTACATCTTGTGCATCTACGCTCATGGGAAGCCTTTGTTCGGTCAATAGCTGCTGATACGACCGTGCGGTCACTCAGAGGTTGCGTCGGATCTGCCGTTTTCCTGAATTGGCAGACAAACGCGAAACAGGGCGCCCTCGTTGATTTCACTCTCGACGACGATTGAGCCGCCATGGGCGGCGACGATCTGCTCGGAAATGAACAGACCCAGCCCGAGCCCGGCCACTACCGTCTTGGCGGAAACCCGTTCGAACTGTTGGAAAATACGCTTCTGGTTCTCGGGGCTGATACCGATGCCTCGATCCTGCACTTCGACCCGAGCTTCATTGCCTTGGCGATAGACACGCACCTGGACCGGGCTGCGACCGCCATAACGCAGGGCGTTGGTAATCAGATTCGAGACGACCTGTTCGATGCGGAACTCATCCCAATGGCCTTCTACCGGATCACTCGCGGTAAACGTCACTTCAGTCTCCGCCGCCTCGATCTGCTGCGCGAAGTTCTGCAGCAGATTGCTGACCAATTGCACCAGATCGAAACGGTTCGGCCGGATCGACAGCTTGCCGGTGCGAATGCGCGACACGTCGAGCATGTCTTCGATCAGACGGATCAGGCTTTTGATCTGCCGCTCATCACGATCGACCATCGCATGCATCTTGTCGAGGGTGAACGCTGCGGCGTTGTCTCGCGCCAGGTGCATCTTGCGCAACTGGGTCTCGAGTATCAGGCCATTGAGCGGCGTTCGCACTTCGTGAGCGACGATTGACATGAAGTCGTCACGCATCCGCACAGCCTGCTCCAACTCCAGTTGCGTGCTTTGCAACTGCTGCAGCAACGCCTCCTGCTCACGGCGAGCCTGCTCCAGCGCTTCGACCTGTTGCTTCATGGCCTTGCTCTGGCGGTACAGGTCGACGAAGACATTGACCTTGCTCTTCACCGCGTGGATATCCAGCGGTTTGTGCAGGAAGTCCACCGCCCCGCTCTCGTAGCCCTTGAACGCGTAGTTCAGTTCACGGCCGGCGGCGCTGACGAAAATGATCGGGATGTTCTTGGTTTTCTCGGTGCCGCGCATCAACTCGGCGAGTTCAAAGCCGTTCATGCCTGGCATCTGTACGTCGAGGATGGCCATGGCGAACTCATGCTGGAGCAGCAGCGACAACGCTTCGTCCGCCGACAGCGCCTTGTAGACGGTGCGGTCTTCGCGTTTGATCAGCGCTTCAAGCGCCAGCAGGTTTTCCGGCAGATCGTCGACGATCAGCAGTTTGGCTTGGATATTACTCAACATGCGATTCGTTCCAGCTCGACAAGCAGACGGCCGATGCCGTGAATGGGTAGGACATGATCCGGCTGCTGAATGTTCAATGCAGCCTGAGGCATGGTGGCGACTTGCGCCTCTTGCGGGTCCTGGACGATGGTCAGTCCGCCCCGGCGTTTGACTTCAGCCAGGCCGCGCGCACCGTCATGATTGGCGCCAGTCAGCAGCACAGCAGCCAGCGCCGGGCCGTAGGCGTCAGCGGCCGACTCGAACAAGTAATCGATCGAGGGCCGGGAATAATGCACACGGTCTTCAAGACTCAAAGACAGGCTGCGGTCGTGTTCCACTGACAGGTGATAACCCGGTGTGGCGAAATACACCGTGCCGCCGACAATGTCCTGTTTGTCGACGGCCTCATGCACCGGCATATCCAGACGCCGGGAGAACACTTCAGCCAATTGGCTGCGGCGCTCTTCGGGCAGGTGCAGGACGACAATGATCGGCAGAACGAAGCCCGCGCGCAGCGGCGCGAGCAGCGTCAGCAACGCTTCCACGCCACCGGCGGAAGCGCCGACCACAATCGCCTCGACGCGAGGCAAATCGAAATCCTCGTTCATTTTTTACGGTAGATCCGTTCTTGTTTAACCAAGGGTTCGAACTGACCGGCGTAGTTGGAAAAGTCCAGCGTCTCCTTACTGCCAAGTACCAGGAAACCGCGATGGCACAGCGATTCATGGAACAGCCCGAACGCCCGATCCTGCAGTTTCTTGTTGAAATAGATCAACACGTTGCGGCAGGAAATCAATTGCGTTTCGGAGAACACGCTATCGGTCGCCAGGCTGTGATCGGCGAACGTCACGTTGTCGCACAGGCTCTTGTCGAAGATCGCATAGCCATACGCTGCCGTGTAGTAGTCGGCAAAGGAACACTGGCCACCCGCCTGCTGGTAATTTGCAGTGTAGGCACGGACGTTCTCCATCGAGAAAATGCCCTGCTTGGCCTTGTCCAGCGACCGCGGATTGATGTCGGTCGCGTAAATGATCGTGCGATCAAGCAGGCCCTCCTCGCGCAGCAGGATGGCCATCGAATACACCTCCTCGCCCGTGCTGCAACCGGCGATCCAGATTTTGATCGACGGGTACGTGCGCAACAACGGCACCACTTCCTTGCGTATCGCCAGAAAGTGCGAGGGATCGCGAAACATCTCACTGACCGGGATCGTCAGCAATTGCAGGAGCTGCATGAACGCGGTCGGGTCGTGCAGGACTTTTTCCTGCAGGGCCGAAATAGTCGCGCATTCGAACTGATTCAACGCGTGCTGCACGCGGCGCTTGATCGAAGCGCCGGAGTAGTCGCGAAAATCGTAGCTGTACTTGAGGTAAATAGCCTCGATCAACAGCCGTAATTCGATTTCGCTGTTTCGTTCCGCTGGAGTGCTGCGTTCCACTAAATACGTTCCATCTTCGGTAACCACACGCGAATCAGCGAGAACAGGCGATCCAGGTCAATGGGCTTGGCCAGGTAATCGTTGGCGCCAGCCTGCAGACAGCGCTCCTGATCGTCCTTCATGGCCTTGGCCGTCACCGCGATGATCGGCAATTTGCGCCAGCGCGGATCCTTGCGGATTTCAATGGTGGCTTCGAAACCATCCATTTCCGGCATCATCACGTCCATCAGCACCAGATCGATGTCCTCGACTTCATTCAACTTTTCAATCGCCTCACGACCATTACGGCCGATCACCACGACTGCGCCTTTGTGTTCCAGCGCACTGGTCAGCGCGAAAATGTTGCGCACATCATCGTCGACCAGCAACACCTTGCGACCCTCGAAGACTTTGTCGCGGCTGCGCGCAGTCTTGAGCATCTTCTGCCGTTCATGGGACAACTGCGATTCGACTTTGTGCAGAAAGAGTGTGACCTCGTCCAGCAAGCGCTCCGGCGAGCGTGCACCTTTGATGATGATCGAGCGCGAATATTTACGCAGATCGGCTTCCTCATCGCGGGTCAGGTTACGCCCGGTATAGACGATGACCGGCGGGAACGAGCAGATGTCTTCGGTGGACATGCGCTTGAGCAGATCGTTGCCGAGCATGTCCGGCAACTTGAGGTCGATGACCATGCAATCGTAGATTGTCGTGCGTAGCAGCTCCAAAGCGTCCTGGGCGAGGCCAACAGCGGTGATCTCAATGTCTTCGTCGCCAATCAGGCGCGCGATACTTTCGCGTTGCAGATCGTCATCTTCAACCAGCAGGACACGTTTGACCTTCTGCGTCAGTTTGGCTTCCAGGCGAGCGAATACATCCTTGAGCTCTTCGCGGGTGGTCGGTTTGACGGCATAGCCAATGGCACCCATGTGCATCGCCGCTTCGACCCGGTCCTCGACCGAAATCACGTGTACCGGTATGTGGCGAGTTTCCGCGTGCTCCTTCAGACGTTGCAGCACGGTGAGGCCGGAGTGATCCGGCAGGCGCATGTCCAGCAGGATCGCGTCCGGCAGGAATTCGCGAGCGAGGTCATAACCTTCGTCGGCACCGTGGGCCACCAGGCATTGGTAACCCAGTTCGTGGGCCAGGTCATACAGGATATGGGCGAAATTCGGCTCGTCTTCCACCACCAGAATGCAGCGTGTGACGAACGGAGCCTTGTCGCGGTCATCGGCAAAGCGCGGAATGTGCACCGGCGCCATCGGCGAAACAGCAGGCACCACGGGTGCCGGAGCGCTTGGCGCTGGCGGCGTGAAGGTCAACGGTGCGCTCACGACTTCGCCATCTTCACTGTATTGCTGCGGCAGCAACAAGGTGAACACGCTGCCCTGCCCCGGCGTACTGCTGACGCTGATCGAGCCGCCGAGCAAAGTCGCCAGATCGCGGGAAATCGACAGACCGAGTCCGGTGCCGCCGTATTTGCGGTTGGTCGTACCGTCGGCCTGGCGGAAGGCTTCGAAAATGCTTTCCTGCTGATCGGCTGCGATGCCGATGCCCGAGTCACGCACGATGAATGCAATCTGCTCGTTTGGCTGACCGGCGATGGTCAGGCTGACGGTGCCTTTCTCGGTGAATTTGACGGCGTTGGACAGCAGGTTTTTGATTACCTGTTCCAGACGCTGACGGTCGGTGAACAGCGTGGCCGGCGTACCCGGCTGCAAGTCGACGTTGAAGGTCAGCTTTTTATCAGCCGCCAGTGGCTCGAACACACCGCGCAGGCCATCGGCAAGACGGGCGACGCTGGTGTTCTCCGGAATCACTTCAAGTTTGCCCGCCTCGACTTTGGAGATGTCGAGAATGTCGTTGATCAGGTTCAGCAGATCGTTGCCGGCCGAGTAGATCGACTCGGCAAACTTGACCTGTTCGGCACTGAGGTTGTCCTGCGGGTTTTCTGCGAGCAACTTGGCCAGTATCAGCGAACTGTTCAGCGGCGTGCGCAGTTCGTGGGACATGTTGGCGAGGAACTCGGACTTGTACTTACTGGAACGCTGCAGCTCTTCGGCGCGCTCTTCCAGTTGCACTTGCGCCTGATTGAGTTCGGTGTTTTTCAGGTCCATCGCGTCGCGCTGTTCGGCCAGGGTTTGTGCCTGTTCGGCCAGTTGCTCGTTGGTCTGCTCCAGTTCGACTTGCTGGGTTTCCAGATGCGCCTGGGACTCTTTGAGAATCCGCGACTGTTCTTCCAGCTCTTCGTTGGCGGTTTTCAGTTCTTCCTGCTGCACCTGCAACTCTTCGTTGAGCTGCTGGGTTTCGGCGAGCACTTCCTGCAAGCGCTGACGATAGCGCGCCGCTTCGATGGACGTGCCGATGTTGCCGGCGATCAGCTCCAGCAACTCAATATCGCGATCATTGAGTGGACGCAGGAAGCCCAGTTCGATCACACCGTTGACCCGCTCGTCATCACTCGTCGGCACTACCAGCACACTGTGCGGCAGCCCTTCGCCGAGGCCGGAGCTGACTTTGAAGTAATCGGAGGGCACCGAGTCCAGGCGAATCAACCGTGCCTGCTGGGCGACTTGGCCGACAATGCCTTCACCGCTATAGATAGATTGATCCTGTTCTTCCTGTTCGCGGGAGAAGCCGTAGGTCGCCACACGTTTGAGACCGCCGTGCTCTTCACGCACATAGATCGCCGCCACGGCAGTGCCGAGGTACTGTGCGCAGAACTGCAGAATATTGCGGCCCAACAGATTAAGGGTGAGTTGCCCCAGCACCTGCTCGGCGAGTTCGGTCTGGCCGTTACGTAGCCACGCCTGCTGTTCGAGACGCACCGCGCTGGCCTGTTGTGCCGCCAGCGTGGCGCCATAGCTGGCGGAAAGATTGACCAGATCGCGTCGCCCGATATACGCCAGCAGACCGCTGATGCCCGCCACGAACAGCAAATACAGGGTAATGCTCCAGATCGTGGTGCGGCGCACTTCTTCGTTGCGCGTGGTGCGCAACTGCTGCTCCATATCGATCACGTCTTCGAACTGCTTGCGAATTTCGTCGGTCAGGCGCTTGCCACGCCCGGCCTTCACCGCGCCACGGTAGTCACCGCTGCTGCGCTGCAAGTCGATCATCGACTGCGCGTATGTCGCCCACTCGGTCTGCAACGCCTGAAGACGGCGCAGGCGATCGGTCTGCACCGGGTTGTCGGCCGTCAGTTCGAGCAAGGTATTGAGCGCCACATTGATCCGCGGCTTGGCCGTTTCGTACGGATCAAGGAAATGCTCGTCACCGCTGAGCAGAAAACCGCGCATGCCGGTTTCCAGGTCAACGGTCAGTTTTACCGCTTCGTTGGCGTTATTGATCACCCGATCGGTGTGCTCGACCCATTGGATAACCGATAGCAGATACGTGATCAGCGATACGAAGAAGACGGCACTGAGTACACCAACACCCAGCGGCAGGCTGATGTTGCGACTGAGAATTTTGCGAAACCGTTGCTCATCAACCGAAGACGGAGAGGACATGAGGTAGCCTTGTCGAACTGTTGAAAACCCGAGAGTTTGCCCCAAAACAGTGACGCGGATCCATTTTTCTCACACATTTGGCCGCAAATTCCTACGCTCACCGGCGTGTTCGCGGCCCCGAACAGTTATCCTTGCCGCCCCGTCTGCAGCTATGCTTTTTTTGTTGCGAGCGGGGAACTTGTGGCACTGCGCCACTTACTGATGAAAGAGCCCGGCATTTTTGATCGACCGGCGACCCTGAACTGACTTTTGAGAGCCTGAATATGTCCGCCAACCCATCCACCATCCTGGTCGTAGAAGACGACGACATCGTGCGCATGCTGATTGTCGATGTGCTGGAGGAGTTGGAGTTCAAGGTGCTTGAAGCTGACGGCAGCGAACAGGCATTGGAAGAGCTTGAAGATCCGGATCAGCAAATCGATCTGATGATGACCGATGTCGGCCTGCCGGGCATGGACGGTCGTGAACTGGCGAATGAAGCGCGAAAACTGCGCCCCACCCTGCCAATTCTTTTTGCCAGTGGTTATGCCGAAAACATCGACGTCCCTGCTGACATGCACGTCATTGGCAAGCCGTTTTCGATTGATCAGTTACGCGACAAAGTAAAAAGCCTTATCAAGTAATACAACCTGTTATTGCGCCCCTTCAAACAATAAAGAAGGGGCAGCACTGCACGCCCCTTTATGCACGATGCCGGGCGGCGGTATTGAGGGATATTTCTGACAATCGGGCGCATACCTTACCCCTGTGGTTTAATTGCGCCCTTTTTTTCCCCTCGTCGCCGTGAAGGAATGTTGTCCATGATTCAACCCGCTGCTACCAAAGTCCTGGTCATCGGATACGTCTGGCCAGAGCCGCGCTCCTCAGCGGCGAGCGGGCACGTCATGCAAATCCTCGAAACATTCCTGCAACAAGGCTGGGACATTACCTTCAGCAGCCCGGCCGGCCCAGGCGAACACAAGGCGGATCTGGCGGAACTGGGCATCCGCGAAGTGCCGATCGAACTCAACAGCAGCAGTTTCGACACATTCATTCGCGAGCTGGCGCCGGACATTGTCTTGTTCGACCAGTTCATGATGGAAGAACAGTTCGGCTGGCGCGTCGAAGAACATTGTCCAACCGCGCTGCGCGTGCTGGAAACTTCAGACCTGCAAAGCCTGCGACATGCACGTCATCAACGCCTCAAGGACCGCCTGAAGGCCGACGCCAATGAGGACGACTTCAGCGAATTGTTTACCCGAGCGTTGCGCGAAGAGTTCGAGTTGATGGCGGATACCGATCTGGCCAAACGTGAAATTGCTGCGCTTTATCGGTGTGATCTGAACCTTATGATCTCCGAGGTAGAGATCGAACTGCTGCGTGAGCAGTTCGGCTTGCCGGCAGACTTGCTGCACTGGTGCCCGCTAATGATTGACCCGCCGACCGCGGCCCCACGCGCATTCGATGATCGTGAACATTTTCTGAGTATTGGCAACTTCCGCCACGCGCCTAACTGGGATGCAGTGCTCTGGATGAAGTCGACAGTCTGGCCGCTGATCCGCCAACAACTGCCAAAGGCACAGCTTCACCTTTATGGCGCTTACACCCCACCGAAAGCCACGGCACTGCACAATCCCGCGCAAGGTTTTCATGTCATGAACTGGGCTGAAGATGCTCTGCAAGTGATGTCTGCTGCCAAAGTGTGTCTGGCGCCGTTGCGTTTCGGCGCCGGGATCAAAGGCAAATTGATCGATGCCATGTTATGCGGTACGCCAAGCGTTACTACGCCGATTGGCGCAGAGGCGATGCAGGGTGACCATCCATGGCCTGGCGCAGTCTGCGTTTCGGCGCAGGCACTGGCCGACGAAGCCGTTCGGCTGTACTGCGACAAACTGCATTGGCAACAGGCGCAGTCGAAGGGACAAACATTGTTGATGGATCGATATAAACAATCCGAACATGGCTTGGCACTGATTGCCAAACTGCAACACTGCCGAAAGAACCTGACAACACTGCGAACAAATAACTTCACTGGCAGCATGTTGCGGCACCACCAGCACAAAAGCACTAAGTATATGTCGCAATGGATTGAAGCGAAGAACCTGAAACAGCAATAACCTACACAACTTGCATTAAGCCCTCGCTTGGCGTGCAACGCGCCAAGCGTTATAAACCAGTTATTACGCAACACCCCTCAACCACACCACTCTATATAACTGCAAAGCTGATGCAAGGACGCTTCAATGAGCAACAACAACCTGGATAATATAAACAGCAACTGGATGGCCAAAACCATGGGCATAGGCCGTCTGACCCTGAATGAACTAACGTTACCAGGCACACACAATTCAGGCTGTGACTGGCAGGCTTCCTATGCACTTGTTCCGGGAAAGCACTGGCTTGCCTGTCAGCATCAATCATTCTATAGCCAGCTGAATAATGGCTCGCGGGCGCTGGACGTACGCTTGTTATACGATGCCAGTGTTAAAGAGGAGCATGACCGGTTTCGCTTTCACCATAACGAATTTCTCTCTTCGCGCACGCTGGGAAATCTACTCACCGACCTCAATCGATTTCTTTATGAAAACCCTGATGAGTTCATCATTCTCGATTTCAAAAACCTGAAGAGCAACCAGGGCCCATTTGACTTCAAACTATTCCAGGAATTGATGCTGCGTTCTCTGCGCCACCGCATTATTCCCTCTCATAAAAAATACTTCACACTGAATGAAATCAAACAGTCGAGCCCACTACAAAGAGTGCTCGTTTGCGCCCCTGGGCACCGCGACCTGGACGCTGATCTGTTCAACGAAGAAGTACAGAGTAAATGGTCCGGCATCTCAACCACCAACATCGACGAACTGAAAGCGTTTATCACCACCGTATTGAAAACCCCGCCCAGCAAATGGAACACCTGGACCTTATCCGCAACGTGTTATAGCAGTGTGGGTGGCCCCACTGACATACACGACGAACTCGACGTCATGTTCGATCCACAGAAAAGCGATTGGGCGCGCAAATGCAACATCATCAATGTCGACTTTATCGAAGAGTCAAGGCTTGTTGACTTTTGTCGAGTCATCAACCTGTTAAAAGCACGCTGATCAAACCGCAAACAACCATGCTATTAAATCGCTATATTTGTGCGGATGTGTCAAACACTGGCGAACCTGCAATTGAGTTCTACGCTATTACATGAAAGCCGATGATCAACGGCGAACAACGGGTGTTGCGTCTTGCGATATCCGTTTCGATGAAATCACTTCGCACCACGGATGGGCGCGAAGATTACCAAAGGACTGGTCATGAATAGCATCGTTACAGGCGAACTGGATAAACGGACCTGGATGAGTAACGTATTGGACATCAGTCGGCTGAAACTGACCGATGTCATCTGGCCCGGCACGCATAACTGTGGCATGGACAAAAAAGCCCCCGACTACGATACCTTGCGCGGCAATTGGACAACCTGTCAGAACGACTCGTTTGCCTGGCAACTCGCCAATGGCGCCAGAGCCTTCGATATACGCCTGGGCTACACAGCTTCAGCGCAAAATCCGTCGTTCTATTTTCACCACAATGGCTATCAGTCCGGGCGCACGCTTGATGAACTGATCACGGCGGTCATTGCCTTCCTCGGACAGAACCGGGACGAATTCATCGTGCTCGACTTCCATGAGCTGGGCGATGCCGCGAAGCCGTTTGATTATCAACGTTTCAACGACTTGCTGATCGAACGTTTGGGCCCGTATCTCATACCCTCAGCGGAGGCGCACTTGACCGTAGGGGAACTTAAGCGTTTGAGCACCCAGCGTCGGGTGGTGGCGACCGCTGCTGCCAAACGCGAACTGGACGAGGATTACTTCTGGCCTTTCATTTGGCACAAGTGGAGCGGCAAACGGCTAAACGATACCAGCGGCGTGTACTCGTACATCAAGACAATCCTCGAAAGAGCCCCCTATCCACGGGCTCTGTGGTCACTTTCGGCCACCAGCTACTCGCTCGTGGGAGGCCCGCAACATATCAAAAACCAAATCAATGACTGGTTTCATACCACGCGCGATTGGGTGACCCGCTGCAGCATCATCAATATCGACTTTTTCGAGGAATCGGACATCGTCCGCTTGTGCTGGAGCGCTACGAGCATGAAGGCCGTTTACGGTGATGCGCTGCTGACAAGGGGCTGAGTCGCAAGATGCGGGTGGTAGAAGCCAGCGAGAAAGGGGCATGATTGGCCGGCGATAACAAAAAAAGCGCCCAGACATGACCCGTACAGCTCGCGTGACCGATCCTTCCTACGAGTTGATGGATGACCACAACGGGTTATCCATCATCTATCGCCAGCACGGTTTTCCTTGCCCGCTGGTTCGCTGGCATTTTCACAAGGAGTACGAACTGCACTTGATTGTCGCCAGCTCAGGCAAGGTGTTCATCGGCGACTACATCGGCAACTTCTACCCGGAGACGCTGTTTCTCACCGGCCCGAATTTGCCGCACAACTGGATCAGCCAGGTGGCCGAAGATGAAGTCGTGGAAAAACGCGACATGCTGGTCAATTTCACCGACGACTTGTTTGAAACCGGCCATCAGGTGTTCGCCGAGCTGAAAACCCTGGTGCCCTTGCTGGAACGCGCGCAATACGGCATCGAGTTTCGCTGCAAACGCACCATCCGCCAGGCCATGACGCTGATGCAGCGGATTGCCGACTCCAAGGGCGTCACCCGACTCGGGCACTTTTTTATCCTGATGGAGTTGCTCGCGGCGAGCGATGACTTTCAGTTGCTGTCCGGCGCCACCACGCCGCAACTGGCCGATGAACACAACATCGATCGCACCAACCGCGCGGTCGATTACATTTTCAGCCATTACGCTCGGGAAATAACGCTGGAAGAGGTCGCCGACCATCTGGGCATGAAACCCACGTATTTCAGCCGCGTGTTCAAACAGGCAACCGGGCGCAATTTCATCGAATTCGTCAACCGACTGCGCATCAGCAAATCCTGCGAGTTGCTGGCCGACGGTGACAAACCGGTGACCGAGGTGTGTTTCGAGTCGGGGTTCAACAACATTTCCAACTTCAATCGGCGTTTTCAGCAGTTGAAGGGCATGACGCCTTCGCATTATCGGCGGCTCGCGGTACAGCGGCTTACCGAGCAGAACCACGCTTAAATCAAGATCAAAAGATCGCAGCCGTTGGCACCTCCTGCACTGGTTGCGGCAGGAGCTGCCGACGGCTGCGATTTTTTGATTTTGGGCCAGTGCAAAAAAGTATCGGTTCAAGTGCTACGGATGATTTGTCAGTCCGGCAATTGAAGGCTGTAATCAGTGCACATTCTTCCTGCCTTCGGAAGACACAAAAACAATAACTGTCCTTCTGCCACCCGCTGGGTGCAGAAAAGGAGTGCACGATGCAACCCACTGCAAAAGCTCTGCTTGCCCTCACCTGCATGACCCTCAGCAGCGTCAGCCTTGGCGCCCAGACCCTGACCATCGCCACCGTCAACAACAGCGACATGATCCGCATGCAAAAGCTCTCGAAAACCTTCGAGACCGAGCATCCGGACATCAAGCTCAATTGGGTGGTACTGGAAGAAAACGTTCTGCGCCAACGCCTGACTACCGACATCGCCACCCAGGGTGGTCAGTTCGACGTGTTGACCATCGGCATGTACGAAGCGGCACTGTGGGGAGCCAAGGGCTGGCTTGAACCGATGAAGGACCTGCCGGCCAACTATGCCCTCGACGATGTATTCCCGTCAGTGCGTGAAGGGTTGTCGGTCAAGGGTTCGCTGTATGCCTTGCCGTTCTACGCGGAAAGCTCGATCACCTATTACCGCACCGATCTGTTCAAGGATGCCGGGCTGACCATGCCGGAGCGTCCAACCTGGGAACAGATCGCCGACTTCGCTGAAAAACTCACCAACAAAGACAAAGAGCAGTACGGCATCTGCTTGCGCGGCAAGGCTGGCTGGGGCGAGAACATGGCGCTGATCACCACCGTTGCCAATGCTTACGGCGCACGCTGGTTCGATGAGAAGTGGCAGCCGGAATTCACCGGCCCCGAGTGGAAAAACGCGCTGAACTTCTACGTCGACACCATGAAGAAATCCGGCCCACCGGGTGCCTCCAGCAACGGTTTCAATGAAAACCTTGCCCTGTTCAACAGCGGCAAATGCGCAATCTGGGTCGATGCCAGCGTTGCCGGGTCGTTTGTCACTGACAAGACCCAGAGCAAAGTCGCTGACCATGTCGGCTTCACGTTTGCCCCGCATCAGGTCACCGACAAAGGTTCGGCGTGGCTGTATTCATGGGCGCTGGCGATTCCGACCAGTTCCAAGGCCAAAGACGCCGCCAAAGAGTTCAGTGCCTGGGCGACATCCAAGGAGTACGGCGAACTGGTGGCCAAGACCGACGGCATCGCCAATGTGCCGCCTGGCACCCGCGCCTCGACCTACAGCGATGCCTACATGAGCGCCGCGCCGTTCGCCAAGGTAACGCTGGAGTCGCTGAAGGCTGCTGACCCGAGCAAACCGACACTGAAACCGGTGCCTTACATCGGCATTCAACTGGTGACCATTCCTGAATTCCAGGGCATTGGTACCCAGGTCGGCAAGTCGTTCTCGGCAGCGCTGATCGGCCAGACCACGGTCGATCAAGCCTTGACGGCGGCGCAGCAAACCACCGAGCGCGAAATGAAGCGCGCCGGTTACCCCAAGTAAACGCTGAACGACTTGCTCCTGCCTCCTATGGGAGCGAGCCTGCTCGCGAAGCATCGTGCCAGCCAATACACATGGCACTGATCCAGCGCTTTCGCGAGCAGGCTCGCTCCCACAAGGGATCTTCATAGGTCTGTATGACTCGGTTGTGATCGCCATGAATACTTCAACTACCAAAGCCCACCTCAACCTGTCGCAACCCCAGCGCAAGGTTCGCGTACGCAATCCCGGCTGGTTTCTGGTCAGCCCTTCGGTGGCCCTGTTGCTGCTGTGGATGATCGTGCCGCTGGGCATGACCATTTACTTTTCGATGATCCGCTACAACCTGCTCAACCCCGGCGAGAACGAGTTCGTCGGGCTGGAGAACTTCAGCTACTTCCTGACCGACTCCGGGTTTCTGCCCGGTGCCACCAACACCCTGCTGCTGGTCGGTAGCGTGTTGCTGATCAGCGTGGTGTTTGGGGTGCTCATCAGTGCCTTGCTGGAAGCGAGCGAATTTCTCGGTCGCGGCATCGTGCGGGTCATGCTGATTTCGCCGTTCTTCATCATGCCCACGGTCGGCGCGCTGATCTGGAAGAACCTGATTTTCCATCCGGTTTCCGGGATCCTCGCCTACGTCTGGAAGCTGTTCGGCGCGCAACCGGTGGATTGGCTGGCGCACTACCCGCTGCTGTCGATCATCATCATTGTCTCTTGGCAGTGGCTGCCCTTCGCGATCCTGATTCTGATGACCGCCATGCAGTCCCTCGACCAGGAACAGAAAGAAGCCGCGCGTCTCGACGGCGCCGGGCCTGTCGCTATTTTCTGGCACTTGACCCTGCCGCATCTGGCGCGCCCGATTGCCGTGGTGGTGATGATCGAAACGATCTTCCTGCTGTCGGTATTCGCCGAGATTTTCACCACCACCAACGGCGGCCCCGGCTACGCCTCGACCAACCTCGCCTACCTGATCTACAACCAGGCGCTGGTGCAGTTCGACGTCGGCATGGCTTCGGCGGGCGGCTTGATTGCCGTGGTCATTGCCAACATCGCGGCGATCATTCTGGTGCGGATGATCGGCAAAAACCTGACTGACAAAGCCTGAGGCCCGCCATGACTCTTCAACAATCCCGCCGGCTGCAAAGCCTGCTGCTCGGCACCCTCGCCTGGGCTATCGCGATCGTGATTTTCTTCCCGATCTTCTGGATGGTGCTGACCAGTTTCAAAACCGAAATCGACGCCTTCGCCACGCCGCCGCAGTTCATCTTCACGCCGACGCTGGAGAACTATCTGCACATCAACGAGCGCAGCGACTACTTCAGTTTCGCCTGGAACTCGGTGGTGATTTCGTTCAGCGCTACCGCGCTGTGCCTGCTGATCGCGGTGCCGGCGGCGTACTCGATGGCGTTCTACGAAACCCAGCGCACCAAGGGCACGCTGCTGTGGATGCTCTCGACCAAGATGCTGCCGCCGGTGGGCGTGCTGATGCCGATCTACCTGCTGGCCAAGAGTTTCGGCCTGCTCGACACGCGCATCGCGCTGATCGTGATCTACACGCTGATCAACCTGCCGATCGTGGTCTGGATGATTTACACCTACTTCAAGGACATCCCCAAAGACATCCTCGAAGCGGCACGTCTCGATGGCGCCACGCTGTGGCAGGAAATGGTCCGCGTGTTGCTGCCGATTGCCAAGGGTGGCCTCGCCTCGACCGTGCTGCTGTCGCTGATCCTGTGCTGGAACGAAGCCTTCTGGTCACTGAACCTGACCTCGTCAAAAGCTGCGCCGCTGACCGCGCTGATCGCCTCTTACTCAAGCCCCGAGGGACTGTTCTGGGCCAAGTTGTCGGCGGTCTCGACCCTGGCCTGTGCGCCGATCCTGATCTTCGGCTGGATCAGCCAGAAGCAGCTGGTGCGCGGCCTCTCCTTCGGCGCCGTGAAATGAAATTTGAAAAGCGAAAGATCGCAGCCTTCGGCAGCTCCTACATAAAGCATGCCGTCCCCCTGTAGGAGCTGCCGCAGGCTGCGATCTTTTGATCTTAAAAAAAACAACGCGGAGGCCCATCATCATGGCCAACCTGAAAATCAAGAATCTGCAAAAAGGCTTCGAAGGCTTCTCCATCATCAAAGGCATCGACCTTGAAGTGAACGACAAGGAATTCGTGGTCTTCGTCGGCCCCTCGGGCTGCGGCAAATCCACCCTGCTGCGCCTGATCGCCGGCCTCGAAGAAGTCAGCGGCGGCACCATCGAGCTGGATGGTCGCGACATCACCGAGGTCAGCCCGGCCAAGCGCGATCTGGCGATGGTGTTCCAGACCTACGCGCTGTACCCGCACATGACCGTGAAAAAGAACATGTCGTTCGCCCTCGACCTGGCCGGTGTACCGAAAGCCGAAGTCGAGAAAAAAGTCGGCGAAGCCGCGCGCATTCTCGAACTCGGGCCGATGCTCGAACGCAAACCCAAACAGCTCTCCGGCGGCCAGCGACAACGCGTCGCCATCGGGCGCGCCATTGTGCGCAACCCGAAAATCTTCCTGTTTGATGAACCGCTGTCCAACCTCGACGCTGCGCTGCGAGTGCAGATGCGTCTGGAACTGCTGCGTCTGCACAAAGACCTGCAAGCAACGATGATCTACGTGACCCACGACCAGGTGGAAGCGATGACCATGGCCGACAAAGTCGTGGTGCTCAATGGCGGCAAGATCGAACAGGTCGGCTCGCCGCTGGATCTCTATCACAACCCGGCCAACCTGTTCGTCGCCGGGTTCCTTGGCACGCCGAAAATGGGTTTCCTCAAAGGCAAGATTGCCCGCATTGATGGCCAGAGCTGTGAGGTTTCGCTGGACGCCGGCACGCGCATCACCCTGCCATTCAACGTCGCCCACCTCAGCGTCGGCAGCGCCGTGACTTTGGGCATTCGCCCGGAACATCTGGAGCTGGCGCAACCGGGCGACTGCGCTCTGCAAGTCACCGCCGACGTCAGCGAACGCCTGGGCAGCGACACCTTCTGCCATGTCACTACTAGCGCTGGAGAAGCCCTGACCATGCGCGTGCGCGGTGATCTGGCCAGTCGTTATGGCGAACAATTGAGCCTGCACCTGGACGCCGCCCACTGCCACCTGTTCGACGCAGACGGCGTGGCGCTCACCCGTCCGCTGCGCGCGGCAGCCTGATACTCAAGAGACTTGCCCGATGAAACTCAATAAACAGAATCTCCATAGCCTGGCGAGCGAAGTCAAATTGCCGGCCTATAACCTCAATGACACCCGCCAGGGCATCGCCCACATCGGCGTCGGCGGCTTCCATCGCGCACATCAGGCGTATTACACCGACGCACTGATGAACACCGGCGAAGCACTGGACTGGGCGATTTGCGGCGTCGGCCTGCGCGCCGAAGACCGCCGCGCCCGCGACGACCTCAAAGAGCAGGATTACCTGTTCACCCTGTTCGAACTCGGCGACAGCGATGACACCGAAGTCCGTGTGATCGGCGCGATCCGCGACATGCTGCTGGCCGAGGACGGCGCTCAAGCACTGATCGATAAACTCGCCGACCCGCACATCCGTATTGTCTCGCTGACCATCACCGAGGGCGGCTATTGCATCGATGACAGCAACGGCGAGTTCATGGCGCACCTGCCGCAGGTGCAACATGATCTGGCGCACCCGCAAGCGCCGAAAACCGTGTTCGGATTTCTCTGTGCGGCACTGGCCAAACGCCGCGCGACCGGCACGGCGGCGTTCACCGTTATGTCCTGCGATAACCTCCCGCACAACGGCGCGGTGACTCGCAAGGCACTGCTGGCCTTCGCATCGCTACTCGACGCTGAACTGCGCGACTGGATCGACGCCAACGTCAGTTTTCCCAACGCCATGGTCGACCGCATCACACCAATGACCAGCACCGCGCATCGCCTGCAACTGGCCGACAAACATGCGGTGGACGACGCCTGGCCGGTGGTCTGCGAGCCGTTTGTGCAATGGGTGCTGGAAGACAAGTTCGTCAACGGACGGCCAGCGTGGGAAAAGGTCGGTGTGCAGTTCACCAACGACGTCTCGCCTTACGAAGAGATGAAGATCAAATTGCTCAACGGCAGTCACTTGGCGCTGACGTACCTCGGCTTCCTCAAGGGCTATCGCTTCGTTCACCAAACCATGAACGATCCGTTGTTCGTGCGTTACATGCGCGCCTTTATGGATCTCGACGTCACCCCACAACTCGCGCCGGTGCCGGGGATCGATCTGAGCGATTACAAAGACACGCTGGTGGCGCGGTTCTCCAACCAGGCGATTGCCGATCAGCTTGAGCGCGTGTGCTCGGACGGGTCGTCGAAGTTTCCCAAGTTCACCATTCCGACGATCAATCGGCTGATTGCCGATGGGCGCGAGACGAAGCGTGCGGCGTTGGTCGTGGCGGCCTGGGCGCTGTACTTGAAGGGTGTCGACGAGAATGGTGATACCTATTCAATACCGGATCCGCGGGCAACGTTTTGTCAGGCATTGGTGGCCGATGATGCGTTGATCACTGAGCGGTTGTTGGCAGTCGAGGAGATTTTCGGTACGGCCATTCCACAATCGGCAGAGTTTGTCGCGGCGTTTGAATGGTGCTGCGACAGCTTGCGAGACGTGGGTGTGACCCGGACTCTGGAACGGATTCTTGGCTGAGTGATGCGGTGCAACTGACGCCTTCGCGAGCAGGCTCGCTCCCACATTTTGAAATGCGTTCCTTGTGGGAGCGAGCCTGCTCGCGAATAGGCGCCATACCCAGTAACACCTGACACCCTGAGGATTCACTGTGACAACCCGACAACTCTTCCTCGGCATCGACTGCGGCACCCAAGGCACAAAAGCGATCATCCTCGATGCCGCCAGCGGCGAGGCACTTGGCCACGGGGCCGCCGCTCACTCGATGATCAGTGCTGCCAACGGTCGTCGCGAGCAAGACACCCGCCAGTGGCTGGAAGCCTTCGCCCTCGCCACCCGCCGCGCGTTGTTGGCGGCGAATGTCGATGGCCAGTCGATCCTCGGCATCGGCGTTTCCGGCCAGCAACATGGTCTGGTGCTGCTCGATGATCAAGGCGAAGTCCTGCGCCCGGCCAAGCTCTGGTGCGACACCGAAACCAGTGCCGAGAACGATCGTTTGCTCACGCATCTGGGTGGTAAAAAAGGCTCGCTCGAACGCCTCGGTGTGGTCATCGCGCCCGGTTACACGGTGTCGAAACTGCTTTGGACCAAGGAGCAACACCCGGTCGTGTTCGCACGCATCGCACGCATTTTGCTGCCCCACGACTACCTCAACTTCTGGCTCACTGGTCGTGCCTGCAGCGAATACGGCGACGCCTCCGGCACTGGCTATTTCAACGTGCGCACACGCCAGTGGGATTTGCAGCTGCTGCGTGACATCGACGCCAGTGGACGTCTGCAAGCGGCGCTGCCTGAACTTATCGATGCGCACGAGGCCGTCGGCGCAATCCTGCCGGCCATCGCCGAACATCTCGGCATCAACCCCAACGCGTTGGTCGCAAGCGGTGGCGGCGACAACATGATGGGCGCTATCGGCACCGGCAATATTCAGCCCGGCGCGATCACCATGAGCCTCGGCTCCTCCGGCACGGTGTACGCCTACGCCGAAACCCCGAAAGTCAGCCCGGATGCCAGCGTCGCCACGTTCTGCTCCTCCAGCGGCGGCTGGTTGCCGCTGATCTGCACCATGAACCTGACCAATGCCACCGGCGCGATTCGCGAATTGTTCGAGCTGGATCTCGACCGGTTCAACGAACTCGTCGCCCAAGCACCCATCGGTGCGGAAGGCGTGAGCATGCTGCCGTTCTTCAACGGCGAACGTGTTCCCGCCCTGCCCCACGCCACCGGCAGCCTGCACGGATTGACGCTGGATAATCTGACCCAAGCCAACCTGTGCCGTGCCGCCGTTGAAGGCACCACATTCGGTTTGCGTTATGGGCTGGATTTACTGCGCCAGAATGGTTTACAAAGCCGCAGCATTTGCCTGATCGGCGGTGGCTCGAAAAGCCCGGTGTGGCGACAGATCGTTGCCGACATCATGAACACCCCGGTCATCTGCACCGAGCAGAGCGAAGCCGCAGCCCTCGGTGCTGCGATTCAGGCAGCGTGGTGCAAATCCTGGTCGAACGGCCACGAAGAAACCCTCGCCGAGCTTTGTCAGCGCTGTGTAAAGCTTGATCTGAACAGTGAAACCCTGCCGGTTGCCGCCGATGTCGCGGCGTTTCAGCAGGCTTATGAACGCTATCAACAGCATGTCGCAACCCTATAAAGAGCAAACAACTATGTACCTGGTGTGTGGCGAAGCCCTGTTTGATTTCTTCAGCGAAGACGATGCCAGCGGTCTGGCCTCGAAAGTGAATTTCAAGGCGATTGCCGGCGGCTCGCCCTTTAACGTCGCCGTGGGACTGCGTCGGCTGGGCGTGGATTCGGCGCTGTTCGCCGGCCTGTCGACCGACTACCTCGGCCGCCGCTTGCAGCAAGTACTGCAGGAGGAAGGTGTGCGGCCGGACTATCTGGTGGATTTCGCCGCGCCGACCACGCTGGCAATGGTCGCGGTGGGCGCCAATGGCTCGCCGCATTACAGCTTTCGTGGCGAGGGCTGCGCTGATCGGCAGTTGAGCGCGGCGCATCTGCCCGTCCTTGGACCAGAGGTACGCGGGTTGCACATCGGCTCGTTTTCGCTGGTGGTGCAGCCGATTGCCGACACCCTGTTGACACTGGTGCAGCGCGAAAGCGGCACACGCCTGATCAGCCTCGACCCCAATGTGCGCCTTAACCCCGAGCCGAACATCGATCTGTGGCGCGAGCGAATTGCCACGCTGGTGCAATTGGCCGACCTGATCAAAGTCAGCGACGAAGACCTCAACCTGCTATACCCCGAGCAGGATCCGCAGCGGGTGATCGAGGCTTGGCTGGAACATCGCTGCCAGATCGTTTTTCTCACGCGCGGCGGCGAGGGCGCGACGGTGTTCAGCCGTGCTCATGGTTCCTGGTCGGTACCGGCGTGTACGGTAAAAATCGCCGATACCGTCGGCGCTGGCGATACCTTTCAGGCTGCACTGATCACCTGGCTCACCGAACAAGGCCTGGATTCGGTGGAAGGTGTGCAGCAACTCACTCGCGAGCAGATCGACGCGATGCTCAAGTTCGCCGTACAAGCCGCTGCGCTGACCTGCAGCAAGACCGGGCCGGATCTGCCCTATCGTCACCAATTGTCCTGAGCGCGTAGACTGTCGCCTTTTTTGCGCACGACGGGATAACGGCTTTTGAAATACGGGCAGACGCTGGGACTACTGACACTTGCAACGTTGTTGAGCGGTTGCGGCACCTCGCCGCCCCGCTCGCCTGAAAACATCTGCGAGATCTTCCGGGAAAAAAGCGATTGGTACGACGCCGCACAGGTCACGCAAAAGCGCTGGGGGGTGCCGATTCAGGTGCCCTTCGCAATCATGTATCAGGAGTCCGGCTATCGCTACGATGCCAAGACCCCGCGTAAATACCTGTTGTGGATCATTCCATGGGGTCGGGTGACCACGGCTTCGGGTTACGCGCAGGCCAAAGACGAAGTCTGGTCCGACTACCAGAAAAGCACCGGCAGGCACGGCGCCGACCGTGAAGACTTCGATGACGCCATCGACTTTGTCGGCTGGTACATGGACAAAACCACGACCATCAACGGCGTGTACAAATACGACGCGTACAACCAGTACCTCAATTACCACGAAGGCTGGGGTGGCTTTCGCAACAAGACTTACGCCAGCAAAGCCTGGCTGATGCCGACAGCGCGCAAGGTGCAAAATCGCTCGGACATGTACGCCCAGCAATATGCCGGCTGCAAAGAGGATTTGAATCGGGGGTTCTGGAGCCGGTTCTGGCACTGGTTATAAACGCCCCCATGCAGGAGCTGCCGCAGGCTGCGATCTTTTGATCTTGCTTTTAAAAACAAAGTCAAAAGATCGCAGCCTGCGGCAGCTCCTACAGGGGATTGGTTTTTAGTGAAGATCCCCTGTGGGAGCGAGCCTGCTCGCGAAAGCAATCGATCAGGCGCTACAACTCGATGCCTTACAACACCGAAAAGTTATAACTGACGATCAACCGCGTCTCATCGACATCTCGAGCAAACTTCTCGTAGTTGGTGCGATACGTCGAATTGCGCAAACGCAAACTCACATCCTTGAACGTGCCGGTCTGAATCACGTACTTCAACTCGCTGTCACGCTCCCACTCTTTGCCCTCTTGATTGCTGCCCAACACCTTGATGTGATCACCGTTGACATAACGGGTCAGGAAACTCAGACCATTGATGCCGATCGCCTTGAAGTCATAGTCATACCGCAACTGCCACGAGCGCTCTTGCGCGGCGGCGAAGTCGTTGACCTGCACGTAGTTGACCAGATAAGGATTGCTGCCATCGAGGTACGGCATCGAGTTATCGCCGTTCATGCGCTGCCAACCGGCACTGAACGTGTGGCCGCTGATGGCATAGGACAGCATGCCGCTCAACGCACGGTTATCGATGGAACCTGCCTTGGCATCACCGCTGTCGGCACTTTTCAGCACGCGCAGATCAGCCTTCAACAGACCGCCAGCCAACGGCTGATTGGCCAGCAAACCCACGAAATGCTGACGATAGATGTCTTCCAGCTCGGCGTAGTGATACTGAGCACTCAGGCGCTCATTGATCTTGTAGTCGAAGCCATACATGTCGAAATGATCGGCGGCGGTGTTGCACGCATAGCGCTTGTTCTTGCAGTGCACGCGGATGTCTTGCGAATCCGTGGAATCGCGAGCGGTGTACTTGTCCAGACGCGCCGCCATGAAGGTCAGGTCATTGACTTCTTTCGATGTCAGTATCGCGCCGTTGAACATCGTCGGCAGCAGACGACCGTCGTTGTATTTCAGCAGTGGCAGATCCGGCAGCAGCGCGCCGTACTTCAATACTGTGTCCGAAATACGCACCTTGGCGGTCAGGCCCATTTTCGCGTACTGACCCTTTGAGCCGCGCGGATCCTGCCCGCTGGACGGCAGCAAGCCGCTGTTGCTGCGGTCGGGACTGGAATCCAGTTGCAAGCCGAGCATGCCCAGTGCATCGATACCGAAACCGACCGTGCCCTCGGTGTAACCCGATTGCAGGTTGAGAACAAAGCCCTGAGCCGACTCTTCACGCTTGGAGGCGCCCTGATCGTTCGAGGTGTGCCCATCACGGAAATCGCGGTTGAAATACACCGTGCGCGATTCGATTTTCGCCGTGGTGTCCTCCAGGAAACCGCTGGCCTGCGCCTGCGCCTGCGCAGTAAAACCGGCGCACAACACTAAGGCTCCGCAGCCAAACGACTGGCGCGGGTTGATGAGGGGGAATGGGGAACGCATGAAAAACTCCAACAATACAGCGTTTGCGCGAGGCGCAATAAGCCAGAAAAATAGCTCCCGTCCCGGGTCAGTGTTGAGCCGGGAGGAAGTGGATACGCAGGGGTGAGTGGCAATGATGGCAGATGGCTTTGACGTGCTACAGGCGACTTTAGTCTGAAACTGACTGACGATTCTTCGACCTCAGCTCGAACGTTATCGCGTCATCAGCACCGACCCTGACCATGAATCTTCCCGGTTTCATTGGGCGAAAACCTCCGCCTAAGGGTTTTCCCTATACCGTCGACAGCCGGCGTCTACGGCATTTGCGCCTTGAATGAGGCGATTTAATCCTGCACCATCCACCCCCTGCTTATTCAACGGACGGAATTCAAGGCATGCTGGACGCCAACGCAACCCACATCACCCTCACGCTCGAAGGCGCCAACGCCGACCTGCAAGTCCTCAGCTTCACTGGTCGCGAAGCCCTCAATGAACCGTTCCGTTTCGACCTCGAACTGGTCAGCGCCCGCCCCGACCTGAAGCTCGAAGAACTGCTGCACAAGCCCGGTGTGCTGACCTTCGGCGCCACTGGCGAAGGCAAGATCCATGGTCTGGTGTACCGCATCGAGCAAGGCGATTCCGGCAAGACCCTGACCCGTTACAGCATCAGCCTGGTGCCGCAACTGGCGTACCTGCGCCACAACCACGATCAGCAAATCTTTCAGCAACTGACGGTGCCGAAGATCATCGCCCAGGTGCTCGAAGATCGCGGCATTCTCGCCGACGCCTACAGCTTCCAGCTCAGTGCCGAATACCCGGAACGCGATTACTGCGTGCAGTACGACGAATCAGACCTGCATTTCATCCAGCGTCTGTGCGAGGAAGAAGGCATTCACTTCCACTTCCAGCACAGCAGCAGCGGCCACAAACTGGTGTTCGGCGACGACCAGACCGTGTTCCGCAAACTCAAAGCCGTGAGCTACCAGCAAGACTCCGGCATGGCCGCCGACAAACCGGTGATCAAACGCTTCAACCTGCGCCTGGAAACCCGCACCACCCGCGTCAGCCGCCGCGATTATGACTTCGAAAAACCACAGATCCGGCCCGAAGGCGCTGCAAAATCCGAATTCATCCCGGATCTGGAGGATTACGATTATCCCGGCCGCTTCACCACCCGCGAGCGCGGTAAATTCCTCTCCACCCGTGCGCTGGAACGCCATCGCAGCGACTTCAAACTCGCCGAAGGCAAAGGCGATGAACCGACGCTCACCAGCGGCCATTTCCTCTCACTCGCCGAACACCCGCGCGCCGAGTGGAACGACATGTGGCTGTTGCTCGAAGTCCTCCACGAAGGCAAACAGCCGCAAGTGCTTGGTGAGAACGTCACCAGCGACGTCACCGACAACAAAAGCGATTTCCACCAGGGCTACCGCAACAGCTTCCTCGCCACCCCATGGGACGCGCACTACCGCCCTGCCCTCGAACACCCGAAACCGAAAGTCCTCGGCAGCCAGACCGCCATCGTCACCGGCCCGCAGGGTGAAGAAATCCACTGCGATCAATACGGCCGCATCAAGGTGCAGTTTCACTGGGACCGCGACGGCCAGGCCGACGACAAAACCACCTGCTGGATGCGCGTCGCCAGCGGCTGGGCCGGCAGCGCTTACGGCGGCCTCGCCATCCCGCGTATCGGCATGGAAGTGCTGGTTACCTTCCTTGAAGGCGATCCCGACCAACCACTGGTCACCGGCTGCCTGTACCACAAGGAAAACGTCGTCCCTTACGACCTGCCAGCGAACAAGACCCGCAGCACCTTCAAAACCCTCAGTTCGCCGGGTGGCAAGGGCTATAACGAGTTCCGCATCGAAGACAAGAAAGGCATCGAGCAGATCTACATCCACGCCCAGCGCGATTGGGACGAGAACATCGAGCACGACCAGAAGATCCGCGTCGGCAACGAACGGCACGACACCGTCGAAGCCAATACGCTGAGCGAATTCAAGGTTGAAGAACACCGGATCACCCATCTGGATCGCGTCAGTGAAATGCGCGCGGATGATCACCTGACCGTGGGCGTGACCCAGCATGTGAAAGTCGGTACGGCGCAGTTTGTCGAGGCCGGGACCGAGATTCACTACCACGCGGGTGCGAAGGTTGTGGTTGAGGGCGGCATGGAGCTGACGGCCAAGGCTGGCGGCAGTTTTGTGAAGGTCGATGCCGGTGGCGTGACCATCAGCGGCGCTGAGGTCAAGGCGAATACCGGTGGTGCGCCTGGGGTAGGTACCGGCATCGGGATTCTTGCGCCGTTGGTTCCGAAGTTGGCCGCAACTGACAAGGCGGGCAAAGTGCCGCAAAACGCGCCGGTCAATCCCAAAGTGAGCTGACAGATCCTCGATGAAAGCACTGCATAGCCGGCGTCTGATCGCGCCGGCTTGCAGGGGGACTCAAAACTCACACAGATAAACCTCTCTCAATAATGTCGGGCTCGATACCGTGGAATTGCGGTTCTCCATCACCGCCGAGCACACGCAGCTCAGAATCGGCGCACTGCTATCGCAAGAGATGCTCAAGGATGATCAACTGCGGGCACGGTTGTTGGACCATGTAAATGGCTTTCAGGATCGTCTCCTCGCGCCGCTGTTGTGTTGCCTTGGACTGGTTGGCGGCATGTTGGCAATCTATTACCCCGCGCGCGAATTCAACCCCCAGACCGTCGTCTCCATGGCTCTGTTCGCCCTTATTTTTGTGGTCGGCTGGTGGTGCTGTTCCGCTCGCCTGCTGAGTGGTTTGCGCGCGCGCATTGCAGATATCCGTGCGAAGCCGCGCGTGCCTTTTCGCAGTGCAAACCGGCGCTTGATCGAAATCAAGCTAAGAACCCAACTCAAGACGACTGAGGGTATTTATCGCCTGCAGTTCGACGATCAGGGTTTTACTTTGATCAATACAAAGGGCAAAGGCGCGACAGGCGCACTGGCCTGGGGGCAGATTGTGCGGCTCAAGGTAACGCCAGACTTTTACTCGGTTGCCTGCGCCAAACTGGACAGTCAGGGCAAGGCCTATCATATCCCCAGACACAGCGACTTAATGGATGCGGATTCGTATGAGCAGGGTTTGCAGCTGTTTTTGCGCCGAGTGCCGGTCTTGGCCAGTTGACGTGCCTGCCTGCTATCAAGCGACTCCGAGCGTTTGCACATGAGAAAATCACTGCTCGGTTTGATAGTTGCTGCGATCAGCTCTCCGGTTTTTGCAACTCCACCGCCATCCAGGACCCTATCGCTACTTCGCGGTCATCTCATTTCTGACACCGACGCGTTCAAAACTAAAGCCCTGACGCCTGATTCGCTTGTTCTGCTCCCCACGCTCCCTCGGTAAATTGCCCTCTCCCTGACAGCCGGCGTTCAGCTTGGTTAACCATCGCTTAACGCCGCGGTCAAAGACTCTACTGAACCGCACGCCTTCAGCGCTTTGCTGACGCCCAGTGCGGCAGGTTCGGGCGATATCGCGCCGAACTTTCTTCACGTCGTACGGGAGTCCCACCATGAACATTCGTCCGTTCCTGCTTACAACCGCCCTCGCCTGCACTGTATTCGCCGGACTGGCCCAGGCCAATGACACCTCCGCCAACGCCAAAGCCGTGCCTTATGAGTACGGCATGCCACTGAATGTGGCGAAGGTGGTTTCAATGACCGAGCCGCCCACTCAACAGTGCAAGGTTATTACCGCCGATATGAAGTTCATCGACAACACCGGTAAACCAGAGGAAATCAGCTATCGGAAATTGTCTGACGCGTGCAACTTCCAGAACTGACAGAAAGCTCTGATTTGCCGTTTTGCGGTAGGCGTGGGGATGCTTCGGCAGGTATGCTCGGGGCCTCCCTCACTGCAGCAAGGATCAGCCATGCAGTTGTCGTTTCGCTCGTTGTCGAGCATCACTTCGTCTTTGTGTTTTTTCCTGGCGCTGGTCTGGGGCTTCGTACCAGATATGTTGCTGGCCATCTGGAGTATCGAGTATTCAGAAGGTGCCGGGGTTGTCGCGCGGCGCAGCGCAGTACTGTTTGCAGCCTTGGGCTGCATGTTTTATTGGGTGCGCAAAGCACCGGTATCGGTCGCGCGTAACGCGCTGAGCAATGGGTTTATCGTCGGCTGTTTTGGTTTGGCGGTGCTGGGATTCGGCGAGTGGCTCAACGGCAATGCCGGCCCCGGGATTTTGCTCGCGGTGCTGGTCGAGTTCGCGCTGGGCCTTGGTTTTGTGCAGGCCCGGCGCGTGACGGTCGAACTGGGTGAAACGCTTGGTTAAACGGCTCTGGATCGTGGACTGTAGTGATGCGGCGTCGCTTGCTGCGCCAGATCCGAGCGCAAGCCAGCGATCAGTTCGTTGATCTCGCGACAGCCATTGAGGTGGCTGGCATCAATGCCGCTGACGTGCAGATCGACCTGGTCGGTCCGGTGATCGCCGAATACCTTGACGGTCATCGACAGATCCGGCGACAGCGTGCACTGGCAGCGTTTAGGCAGAAAACTGCTTTCAATGATATTGCGTAGTTCCAAGGCAGACAGAAACATGGTGAACCTCTCCTTAATGATGAAACTGCCAATCAACTCTTCACGTTGACCGCTTTTGTCGCCCCTGCACGGGTGTGTCCCCGCTGATTCCCTGGGTGCGTCAAACGGTTGTACGGCGAAATGCCTCTTGGAGTGTAGGCGCCCGGACCCGGTGCGCCGCACCAAATAGACGCATAAAGCATGCCTTTCATCGGGTCATTTCGACCCTCTGATAAATCAAGGGCTTAGCGAGAAAGCCAGCATAAGGCCAGTTGCAAAATGCCGGAACCGTCCCTCGGCGCGTTGCATTTTGCAATCTGTTGCGGGTTTGCATTCAGCGCCCATGACAGTAAGAATGCCTGTCAACCACCCTACACCTGCAAGGAGGCTTCCATGGGTTCTTTACGCATTTGTGCGACCACCGGGCTGATCATCGCCAGCCTGTCCACCCTCGCCCACGCGGCCAAGCTCGAAGATGTCGCGCCGTACCCGAAAGCTGAAACCGGCTTCAGCCGCCAGGTCATTCATTTGCCCAAGCAGGCTCAGGAAGAAAACTTCCAGGTCGAAATCCTCGCAGGTAAAACCCTTGAAGTGGACTGCAACCGCCAGCGGCTGGGTGGTGTGCTGGACGAGAAAAACCTTGAAGGCTGGGGCTACCCGTTCTATCGACTGGAAAAAGTCATCGGCCCGATGAGCACACTGATGGCCTGCCCACCTGGTACTCAGAAGAAGCGCGCCTTCGTACCGGTTGTCGGTGATGGCTTCATGTTGCGTTACAACAGCAAGCTGCCGTTGGTGATTTATGCGCCCAAGGACGTCGAAGTCCGCTACCGCATCTGGTCGGCCTCGGACAAAGTCGGAACCGCCCTTCAGGAATAACCTGAACAAGGAAAGCCCTACGTGATTACTTGCCACGTCAGATACGTCATCGATCCTTATCAGTTGTCCGAGTTCGAAGCCTACGCCAAGGCCTGGCTCGGTATCGTCGAACGCTTGGGCGGCACCCACCACGGCTACTTCCTGCCGTCAGAAGGCGCGAGCAACATCGCTTACTGCCTGTTCAGTTTTCCTTCGCTGGCCGATTACGAAAGCTATCGGCATATCGCCATGACCGATTCGGAAAGCACGGCACTGGTGGCCTCGCTGGTCGAGAAGACGTTCATCCTCAGCTACGAGCGCAGTTTTCTGCGCCCGTTGTTGCCTTGATCGACATCACGCCGGGACGGTGCAGGCCGCAGCGCGCTCGGCGACGTGACGCAAACTGTCGAAATTGATATTCGCGCCGGAATCAATGGCAACGAAAGTTTGCTCTCTGGCGCCGGTTCGGGCCACGTATTGCTTGATGCCTGCCACAGCCAACGCGCCCGAGGGTTCGGTGATCGAGCGAGTGTCGTCGTAGATATTCTTGATGGCTGCGCAAAGGTCATCATTGCTGACCGTGATGACCTCGTCGACACAGAAGCGGCAAACCTCAAAGCCGAATTCGCCGATCTGCGCAACGGCGACGCCATCGGCAAAGGCCCCGACGCTGGGCAGTACGACCCTCTCGCCTGCTTGCAAGGCGGCTTGCAGGCACGCCGAATGTTCGGATTCAACGCCGATGATCCGCACTTCCGGCCGCAGGTATTTGATGTACGCCGCAATGCCGGCAATCAATCCGCCGCCACCCACCGGGACGAAGATCGCGTCCAGCGCGCCTTGGTGCTGACGGAGGATTTCCATCGCCACCGTGCCTTGCCCGGCGATCACGTCCGGGTCATCGAAGGGTGATACGAAGGTGCGCCCGGTTTGCCCGGCCAGTTGTAACGCATGAGCCAACGCGAACGGAAAGCTCTCGCCGTGCAACAACGCTTCGGCGCCCCGACTTCGCACACCCAATACTTTCAGCTCAGGTGTCGTGGACGGCATGACGATGGTCGCGGCGATCCCTAATTCCCGCGCCGCCAGCGCCACGCCTTGCGCATGATTGCCCGCCGACGCGGTGATGACTCCGCGCGCTTTCTCTTCGTCGCTCAACTGCACCAGTTTGTTATAGGCGCCGCGGATCTTGAAGGAAAACGTCGGCTGCAGGTCTTCACGCTTGAGCAGGATGCAGTTGCCCAGCGCTTCAGACAGCGCCGGCGCTGCTTGCAAAGGCGTGCGTACCGCAATGTCGTACACCGGCGCAGCCAGAATCTTTTTCACGTAATGCTCAAGCAAAGCTTGCTGGTCGAGGCTGTACTTCATAGTCATCTCCTTGATAGCGGATTCACACGCTGTCAGTAGGAGCTGTCGCAGGCTGCGATCTTTTGATGTTGCTTTTTACGATCAAGATCAAAAGATCGCAGCCTGCGGCAGCTCCTACATGGACGGTGTAGGCAACCCAGGAGACAGAAAATGAAAACCCGCCTCTAGGGCGGGTTGGGTGCTGCAGTCGTGAGCTAGCCCGCCAAATGAGGAATGGCGGTAATAATGCTTGGCTGGCAGCGCAATACGGTGGTCATGAAGCGAAATTAGCTCGGGCGCTGCGGGCAAGTCAATGGCCAATTTGATAGCGCGACTGTAGTCTGGCGACTCCGCTCATCACTTCAAGGAACGAAAGCATGATGTCTGTCGCCCTGCCCCTCACGGCTTTGCTCGCTTTTACCGGTTATACCGTTTCGGTAATGCTCCAGGCTGAGCAGTCTTTGATCGACTTCGGCATCAGCCTGATGTCGCGCCCGGATACAGCGCAGGTGGTGATTGATTTGTACCTGCTGGCGACACTGGCCGGTATCTGGATGGTCAAAGACGCCAGGTCGCGTGGCCAGACTGTCTGGTCGGTGCTGCCGTATCTCTTGCTGACGGCAGTTTTTGTATCGATTGGGCCGTTGTTGTATCTGGTGGTGCGTGGGATTCAACAGCATCGGAAAATGGCGGCGTCGACCTCAACGGGCTGATCTGAAATGCCCGATGCCTTGAGCCTGCTCGCGACGGCGCCAGATCAGGCAACACCCATCACCTGGCCAACCGCCTGAGCCCAAACAACATCCCCCCTGCCCCCAACAACATCACCGCCAGGAACGCCGGATACGACACCCACCAAGGCGTCCCGGCGGTCATCATGCTGAACTCCGACATCCCACCAATGCTCGCAATCAGGTTCAGCGGCAAAAACACCACGTTGATCAACGTCAGTTTGCGCAGCAAATTGTTCATGCTGTTGTTCATCAGATTGCCACGCGCGTCGATCAGCCCGGAAAACACCGTGGAATAGATCTCCGCCTGCTTGTAACACTGGTTGTTTTCGATGATCAGGTCATCGATCAAACCGATCGCTTCGCTGCTGAAATGCTGTTTTTCGGCATGATTGCGCAGCCGTGTCAGCACCGCACCGTTGCTGTGCAGGGCATTGATGTAATAGATCAGGCTCTCGCTGAGGTTAAACATCTGCACCAGGTGCTGGTTCTGCATCGAGGCGTTGAATTTCTGCTGCAACTCGCGGGCAACCAGTTTGATGACCTTAAGATGCCCGAGATAGTGATGGATATTGTTGAACAGCAGATCCAGCAGCACATCCAGCGGTGTGTTCAATGGCTGACGGGTACCGAGACCGTGCAGAGGCGTGTCATCGGTTGCGATCACGAGTAATTGCCCCGGCGAGAACAGCAGCCCGCAGGACGACACTTCGAATGCCAGACTGCCGCCACCGGAATAGTTTCCGGGCGTTTCCAGATAAGGAACAAGTGATCCGGGTGAAATTCGATCCGAGACACCTCATCGGGATCAAGTGCCGAGGCCAGCGCATGTTCATCGACTTTGAAATGACTGTGCAACAGCTCGCGCTCGGCAGCGTCGGGGTTGCTGAACAACATGACCTCGGCATCCAGTCGCTCGATCCGCTGCAAAGCGCCATGGCGTAATGCAAAGCTGTTGATCATCAGTGATCACCAGGCCTGGCCGCGCCGTTTGAGCTCCAGACGCCGCACAAACTCCTCGAGCACTAGCGAATACAGATCGTCCTGCAAGTAGGCGTCTTCGATGCCGGCGTCAAGATTGGGGTTGTCGTTCACCTCGATCACCACCACTTTGTCGCCCGCCTGCTTCAGGTCAACCCCGTAAAGGCCGTCGCCGATCAGGTTGGCTGTCTTCACCGCCAATTCCACTACGGCGCGTGGTGCTTCGTGGATCGCCAGCGTCCGGCATTCGCCGTTGACGTCCTGGCCCTTGGCTTTGTGGTTGTAGATCTGCCAGTGGCCTTTGGACATGAAGTACTGGCAAGCGAAGATCGGTTTGCGGTTGAGCACGCCGATGCGCCAGTCGTACTCGGTGTAGAAAAATTCCTGAGCCAACAACAACACAGAATGTTCAAACAGTTCGGCGGTCGCTTCGAGCAACGCTTGCTGGCTTTCGACCTTGATGACACCGCGAGAGAAACAACCGTCGGGAATCTTCAGTACCAGGGGAAAACCGAGGCGCTCGCCAACGCGTTCAAAGTCTTCGGGTCGTTCCTTGTAAAGGATTTCCGTGGCGGGCATGCCCAACTGATGACTGTTGAGCAGGTCGGTCAGATAGACCTTGTTGGTGCAGCGCAAAATCGACGCCGGATCATCCATCACCACCAGTCCTTCGCTTTCGGCTTTCTTGGCGAAGCGATAGGTATGGTTGTCGACGCTGGTGGTTTCGCGGATCAGCAGGCCGTCATACTCGGCAAGTCGTGCGTAGTCCTTGCGTTCGATCAACTCGACATCGATGCCCATGGTCTTGCCGACCCGCACGAAATTTTCCAATGCCTTGCTATTCGACGGCGGCAAAGCCTCTTGTGGATCGTGCAAGATCGCCAGATCGTATCGAGCCACTTGTGGTGAGCGCGGCGTGCGCCAGACTTTACGGCTGAAACCGTCCAGTGCGTTGGCAAACTGATCCTCCTGGTCGTCACGCAACTTGTGCAAGGCGCCGGACTTTATCCCTTCTATGTGCCAACCGTTAGTTCGACGAAACTCAACTAACAGAATCGGACAGGGAAATACTTCAAACAATTGACGCGCCAGATCCTGCAGCGGTTCGATGTGCGTACGACCGAAATAAAGTGTCAAGGTAAAACCTTCGGTATCGCTGTAAAGATGATGACTAAGGGCTTTTTCGAGGGTTTTATCGAGGTCATCCAGCGCCAGACCGTACAGTGATTTCTTAGTCAGTTCACTGATCGTGCGCACGGACGGAATTACCTTGTGACCGCGGGCTTCGGCGAGCAGAGAGCAGTAATAACCGTGCCCCAGATACTTGTAGCTACGACACAGATTGATCACCTGGACACGCTTGCCCGTCTCGCTTTCACGGGTTTGTTCGAGATATTCCTGAGCGGTGATGATGTCTTCACTGGGAAAATAAGATGCCCAATCTTCCTTGCGCTCGACAATGATCAGCACTCGACTCGAGGCTCTGACCGCTGAATTTAAATAAGTTGCCGCCGGCAAACTTTGCTCGGATACTTCGCGCCAATGACCCTGTACCGCTGACATAGAGATTGATCCGTTGGAGAACAAGACCTTTTCTATTAAGCACGAAGTTTTACGAAAGTCCCGTTTCGTTACGCAACTTTTACGGTGGTCATATGAGTGCTGTTTTTCGTCTGGCGGTAGTTGAAGATTTGCCGGCGCTGCTGGCATTGGAAAGGCAATGTTTCACCACGGATCGGCTGACCAGCCGCAGCTTCCAGTGGATGATCACCCGCGCGCACGGCCAGTTGCTGGTGGTCGAGCGCGCAGGCCAACTGCTTGGCTACGCCCTGGTGCTGTTTCATCGTGGCACATCGCTGGCGCGCCTGTACTCCATCGCTATTGCCAGTGAGGCTCGCGGCACGGGTCTTGGCATGCAATTGCTGCAACGGATCGAGGCCTGTGCGCTGGAACACGATTGTGCGTATCTGCGCCTGGAAGTCCGCACCGACAATCCCACTGCAATTGCGCTGTACGAGCGTAACGGTTACCGGCGTTTTGCCCTGATTCACGATTACTACGAAGACCATGCCGACGCCTTGCGCCTGGAGAAACGCATTCTCCAGCACCGTGACTCGCGCAGCGTCAAGGTGCCTTATTACGCGCAAACCACTGATTTCACCTGCGGCCCGGCGTGTTTGTTGATGGCCATGGGCGCGTTGCAATCAAAGCGTTTACTGGAGCGCCGGGAAGAATTGCAGCTTTGGCGCGAGGCAACGACCGTGTTCATGACCTCGGGCCATGGCGGATGCAGTCCGCAAGGCCTGGCATTGGCGGCGTGGCGCAGGGGTTTTCGCGTCCGTTTGGAGCTTAGCCTGGAGGGGCCGCTGTTCCTTGAAGGTGTACGCGATACGCATAAAAAAGACGTCATGCGTTTAGTGCATGAAGAGTTCACTGCGCAACTCGCAGAGACCGATGTGGAATGTGTAATCGGCGCATCAGTGGATTTGCCGCGATTGCTCGACGCCGGTGGCCAGCCTTTGGTGCTGATCAGCAGCTATCGCCTGACCCGCTCAAAATCACCGCACTGGGTTGTGGTGACCGATTGCGATGAGGACTTCGTCTACCTGCATGATCCCGATGTTGACCACAGCCAACACCGACAGCCGATGGACTGCCAGCACGTACCCGTCAGTCATGGCGAGTTTGAAAAAATGTGCCGATTCGGCCGAGGAAAACTACGCGCTGCAGTGGTGCTATTCCCCCAAATTCTTTAGCCACCACAACCCCTGTGGCGAGGGGATTTATCCCCGATGGGCAGCGAAGCAGCCCCGCTCTTCCTAGAGAAGCTGCACAATCCATCGGGGATAAATCTCCTCACCACAGGTATAGAGCGCTGTCAGCGCCCTACTTCAACCCAAGCTTGTACAACGAACCATTCGACTCATCCGTCAGCACATACAAATACCCATCCGGCCCTTGCCGAACATCGCGAATCCGCTGTTTGAGTTCACCGAGCAAACGCTCCTCATGCACTACCTTGTCGCCATCGAACTGCAAGCGAATCAACTCCTGCGTTACCAAAGCACCGATAAACGCGTTGTGTTGCCACGGTTTAAAACGATCACCATCGTAAAAGGCCATGCCTGTAACACCCGGTGATTTTTCCCAGACGTGGTGCGGAGTGACGGTGCCTTCGACGGTCTTGCCCTGCGCTTCCGGGATCGGCTGCATCGAATAGTTGATACCGTGAGTCGCCAAAGGCCAGCCGTAGTTCATGCCGCGCTCGACGATATTCACTTCATCACCTCCGCGCGGGCCGTGCTCGTTCTCCCATAGCGTACCCGTCCACGGGTTGAGCGCTGCGCCCTGCGGGTTGCGAATGCCGTAGGCCCAGATTTCCGGGCGCACGCCGGACTGGCCGACAAAGGGATTGTCGTCAGGCACCTTGCCGTCCGGGTAGATCCGCACGATTTTGCCTTGCAGCTTGTCGAGATCCTGTGCGGTCGGCCGATCGTTGTTTTCACCCAAGGTGATGAACAGATAACCGTCTCGATCAAATACCAGCCGTGAACCGAAGTGATTGCCGACCGAAAGTTTCGGCTCCTGACGGAAGATCACTTTGAAATCCTCAATCGTCTTCAGGTCGTTCGACAGTCGCCCACGACCGACCGCGGTCCCGGCCTTGTCTCCGGCACCACCACCTTCGGCATATGAGAGGTAAACCAGACGATCCTGTTTAAAGTCTGGCGACAGCACTACATCCAGCAAACCGCCCTGCCCCTTGGCCCACACTTTCGGTACCCCGCCGATCGGCGCCGACAGCTTGCCATCACTGGTAACCACCCGCAGATTGCCTGGCCGCTCGGTCACCAGCATGCCTTGGCGATCGGGCAGAAAAGCCAGCGCCCATGGATGTTCAAGCCCCTGGGTTATCGTCGTGACTTCGAGGGTGCCCTGCTCGCTTTGCAGCTCCTGGGGCGCTGCGGCGAACGCCGGTGCGCTGATCAGAGCGCCGGCACACAGGCTGGCTAGAAGGGTTTTACGCAACATGTACGATTCCTTTTGTTCACTTGAAAGGCTGACAGAACTTCAGTCCTGCCGTTCAACGGTTGCTGTCGGTACCCCGTGAGGGCGGATTGGGAATGAAGGTCGGTGGCTTGCTGGGCACGCTGCGAATTGGCTGGCCATTACCGATACCACGGTTCTCCACGGTAGGCTGTCGCGGCGTTGGCACGGTATTGGGCCCACGTACCGGCGGTGTGCTGGGCTGAGTGCCTTGCATGCTGTTGGGATTGGCCCGACGAATCGGGCTGTTGTAGGGGTTGTTGCTGTTGCCGGTCGGACTTTGCGCGAGGAGTAACGTAGACGCTGGCGGCACAACGTCCGCGTGAACCAGACCGCCACTCACGGCGAGGACAGCAATGCCAAGCAAGATTCGGTTCATGGAGCGGCCTCTCGATGCGCAGGGGATAGAGCCTTCGAGTCCACGCTACGCGCTGGGTTCGGATTTGTTAACCCATGGGCGTTAAACAACATGTAACACGAGTTGACCAAGCGCCCGCAAACCAGCTCAATCGCAGGAAACTTTCGTCCGCCGCTACAGGTCATCCGATCATCACTCGGAGAACACCACCATGGCTCGGGCAATCTGGAAAGGCGCGATCAGTTTCGGACTGGTACACATCCCCGTCGCGCTGGTTTCCGCGACATCGTCACAAGGCGTGGACTTCGATTGGCTCGACAGCCGCAGCATGGATCCGGTGGGTTACAAACGGGTCAACAAAGTCACTGGCAAAGAAGTCAGCAAAGAGAACATCGTCAAAGGCGTGGCGTACGAAAAAGGTCGCTATGTGGTGCTCAGCGAGGAGGAAATTCGCTCGGCTCACCCGGTTTCCACGCAAACCATCGATATTTTTTCCTTTGTCGATGCCGAGCAGATTCCCTTGCAGAACATCGACACGCCCTACTATCTGGCGCCGGACAAACGTGGCGGCAAGGTCTACGCGCTGCTGCGTGAAACATTGAGCAAAACCAATAAAGTCGCCCTCGCCCGCGTGGTTTTACATACTCGCCAGTACCTGGCCGCGTTGATGCCGCTGGAGTCGGCGCTGGTTCTGGTCAAATTGCGTTGGCCACAAGAGGTGCGCAGCCTGGATGAGTTAGCGCTGGGCAGCGAAGTGACCAAGCCGCAACTGGCCAAGGGTGAGCTCGACATGGCCAAACGCTTGGTGCAGGACATGAGCGCGGACTGGAAACCTGAGGATTACAACGACGAGTTCGAAGACAAGATCATGGCGCTGGTCGAGAAAAAGGCCCATGAAGGCCAGATCGAGGATGTCGAGACGGTGGGTGGCGAGGAAGAGCGCAAAACCGCTGATGTGATTGATTTGACCGAGCTGCTGAAACGCAGCCTGGGCGGCAAAGCGGCGGCCAAGCCGAAGGCCAAGGCTGCTCCAGCGAAGAAGACCAAAAAAGCGTCGGGGGAATGACAACTGAAGAATCGTCAGGCAACTGACAGGTAGCTTTTGAGAGAGTCTCTAAAAGCAAGCGTCACTGACACTCCATGTAGGAGCTGCGGCACGCTGCGATCTGTTGATCTTGATCTTGATCTTGATCTTGATCTTGGAAACAGAATCAAAAGATCGCAGCCTCGTTTTACTCGACAGCTCCTACATAGCTCCCACAGGGTTGCTCCAGGTAGGTATTGCGGCGGGTGGATATGAATCAGATCAGGATGAAGATCGCCAGCAGACCGCCGAAGATCGCCCATTTCTCCATGTAATACAGCTTGCGATTGCGCTTTTTCAGTTCTTTGCCACGCAGGCGAATTTTGTAGATTTTGGTGAACAAACGGTTGATCCCGCCAGTCCGGTCACCCGCATCGTTCGGCGCACCCGCCGCCGACATCACGGTTTTGCTGAACCAGGCGTTGAACGCCGCCGCCCAGCGATATTTCATCGGGCGCTCAATGTCGCAGAAAAGGATGATCCGATTCTTGTCAGTGGTGTTTTCCGCGTAATGAATGAATGTCTCGTCAAACATCACTGCCTCACCATCGCGCCAGTGGTAGTTCTCACCATCAACGTTGATGTAGCAACCGGCATCGTTCGGCGTGTCCAGGCCCAAGTGATAACGGTAGGAACCGGCATACGGGTCACGATGGCGCACGAGTTTCGACCCCGGCGGCAATTCCGCGAACATTGCAGCCTTGATCGAGCCGATGCTCTGCACCAGTTCAGTGGTGCGAGGGCAGAGTTTCATCGCCGACGGATGGCTGTCGCCGTACCACTTCAGATAAAAGCGCTTCCAGCCGCTTTTGAAGAACGAGTTGAAACCGACATCGTCATACTGATTGGAGCGTTTGATCTCGCCGGCACGCAGCAAATTCTGACCTTCTTCGCGGATCTCCTGCCAATGCGCCTGCAACACGCTGAGATCAGGAAAATCCGCCGGGTCCAGGTAAGGCTTGTTCGGTTTCTTCGAGAACAGGTAAAGAAAGCAGTTGATCGGCGCCAGAAACGTCGAGTGATCGCTCAGTTGGCGACCGAGTTTGTGGCGCACTCGTCCACGAAGATGAACGTATGCAATGGAAATGACATAAATAGCAGCAATGATGAGTTTCACGGAAATCGTCACACGTCAGAAGTGAACAAACTGCGCGCCTGGCGGCTCGTGGCCTAGCGTCTTATGCAGTGGTCTGAATACCAATGGCACATCCTTGAGCCCGCGCGGTTGAAGGCGCTGGGTGATATGCATGGCATTTTAGCCACACTTTGTAACCGATAGTGAACACTCATCTGTGAAAAACTGTCCCGCGATTGCGCCAATCGGCGCCCGCGGCGTCTTCGCCCTATCGTTTAAAGAGCCAGACCAGTACAATCGCCGCCAAACTTTACGCGCCCCCCTTGGTTGATGACGGGAACCCCCCGCCTCAGCGCACTTTGACTCGGGCCAAGCGCTCCAGCCGCACCCTCGCTACTCAGAATGCTTCGCAGGAATAACTCTTGATCTCTACAGCTAACATCACGATGCAGTTCGGCGCCAAGCCGCTCTTCGAAAACGTTTCGGTCAAATTCGGCGCGGGCAACCGCTATGGCCTGATCGGCGCCAACGGTTGCGGCAAGTCGACCTTCATGAAAATCCTCGGCGGCGATCTCGATCCGTCCGGCGGTCAGGTCATGCTCGAGCCGAACGTGCGCCTGGGCAAGTTGCGTCAGGATCAGTTCGCCTACGAAGAATTCACCGTGATCGACACCGTGATCATGGGTCACGAAGAGCTGTGGAAGGTCAAGGCCGAGCGCGACCGTATCTACTCGCTGCCGGAAATGAGCGAAGAAGACGGCATGGCCGTGGCCGAACTGGAAACCGAATTCGCCGAGATGGACGGCTACACCGCCGAATCTCGCGCCGGTGAACTGTTGCTGGGCCTGGGTATCGGCATCGAGCAACACTTCGGCCCGATGAGCGAAGTGTCGCCAGGCTGGAAACTGCGTGTGTTGCTGGCTCAGGCACTGTTTTCCGATCCGGAAGTGCTGTTGCTCGACGAACCGACCAACCACCTGGACATCAACACCATTCGCTGGCTGGAAAACATCCTGACCCAGCGTAACAGCCTGATGATCATCATCTCTCACGACCGTCACTTCCTGAACAGCGTGTGCACCCACATGGCTGACCTGGATTACGGCGAGTTGCGCCTGTTCCCGGGCAACTACGACGAGTACATGACCGTGGCGACCCAGTCCCGCGAGCAACTGCTGTCGGACAACGCCAAGAAGAAAGCACAGATTTCCGAGCTGCAATCGTTCGTCAGCCGCTTCTCGGCCAACGCCTCGAAAGCCAAGCAGGCCACTTCCCGCGCCAAGGCGATCGACAAGATCCAACTGGCCGAGGTCAAGCCTTCGAGCCGCGTGAGCCCGTTCATCCGCTTCGATCAGAACAAGAAGCTGCACCGTCAGGCGGTCATCGTCGAAAAAATGGCCAAAGGCTTCGACGGCAAACCATTGTTCAAAGACTTCAGCTTCCAGGTTGAAGCTGGCGAGCGCGTGGCGATCATCGGCCCGAACGGTATCGGCAAGACCACCCTGCTGCGCACGCTGGTCAACGAACTGACGCCGGATGCCGGTAGCATCAAGTGGACCGACGCCGCAGAACTGGGCTACTACGCTCAGGACCACGCGCATGACTTCGAAGACGACGTCACGCTGTTCGACTGGATGGGTCAGTGGACTCAGGGCGAGCAGATGATTCGCGGTACTTTGGGCCGCATGCTGTTTTCCAACGACGAGATTCTCAAGTCGGTCAAAGTGATTTCCGGTGGTGAGCAAGGTCGCATGCTGTTCGGCAAGCTGATTCTGCAGAAGCCAAACGTGCTGATCATGGACGAACCGACCAACCACTTGGACATGGAATCGATCGAGGCGCTGAACCTGGCGCTGGAAAACTACCCGGGCACGCTGGTTTTCGTCAGCCACGACCGTGAGTTCGTATCGTCCCTGGCCACGCGCATCATCGAGCTGAGCCCGGATGGCGTGACCGACTTCAGCGGCACCTACGACGACTACCTGCGTAGCCAAGGCGTCGTGTTCTAAATAGCAGCGCCGAGTTTCGAGCGGCTAGCTGCAAGCTGAAGCCCTGTCCATGTGACAGGGCTTTTTGTTTTTGTAGGAGCTGAGCTTGCTCGCGAAGACGGTTTAACATTCAACAATGTCGTTGAAAGGAATGGCCCCTTCGCGAGCAAGCTCAGCTCCTACAAAGGCGCAGCGGCATCAATGCCGATCGTTCGAATGCATCCCGTGACGGCGCTACCACGCAGAGCGTGGGAACGATCGGCCGGGAAAAATAGTTAGCCTGCTTTCTTTTATCTGACACCCACGCCATGATGCGAACTCTCCCACCGCCGCCCGCGAACGAGTCCTCATGTCTGCGCAGCAACAGCCTCCGCAAAGCTCCATGGCGATCACCCTGCAGATCGTCTCCATCGTTTTCTACACGTTTATTGCCTTCCTCTGCATCGGTTTGCCGATTGCGGTGTTGCCCGGTTACGTGCACGAACAGCTGGGTTTCAGTGCGATCATTGCCGGCCTGGTGATCGGCTCGCAGTATCTGGCGACCCTGCTCAGCCGGCCTATGGCCGGGCGCATGTCGGATACGATCGGCACCAAACGGGCAATCGTTTATGGTTTGCTGGGCATTGTGCTGAGTGGCGTGCTGACGTTGATTTCGACGCTGTTGCAAAGCTTCCCCCTCACCAGCCTGTTGATTCTGATCGCCGGGCGTCTGTTGCTGGGTGTTGCCCAAGGCCTGATAGGCGTTGGGACGATCAGTTGGTGCATGGGCCAGGTCGGTGTCGAACACACCGCAAAGTCCATCGGCTGGAACGGCATAGCGTCTTATGGTGCGATTGCGATTGGCGCGCCCTTGGGCGTAGTGATGGTGGCCGATTACGGCTTTACCAGCCTTGGCATCGCCCTGTCTGTGTTGGCGACCGGGGCATTGCTGCTGATCCGCAACAAACCTTCGGTGCCAGTGATACGCGGCGAGCGCCTGCCATTCTGGGCGGTGTTCGGACGGATTGCGCCATTCGGTGCCAGCCTGACACTGGCCTCGATCGGCTACGGCACGCTGACTACGTTCATCACTTTGTACTACCTGAATCGAGGCTGGAGCGGCGCGGCGTATTGCCTGACGGTGTTCGGCGTGTGTTTCATACTCTCGCGGCTGTTGTTCATTTCGGCTATCAGCCGATTTGGCGGGTTCAACTCGGCCATCGCCTGTATGACCATCGAGACCGTGGGCCTCGCGCTATTGTGGCTGGCGCCCTCAACCGCGTTTGCGCTGATCGGCGCCGGATTGGCGGGCTTCGGGTTGTCGTTGGTGTACCCGGCGCTGGGGGTCGAGGCGATCAAACAGGTGCCGAGTTCCAGTCGCGGCTCAGGCCTGGGCGCTTATGCGGTGTTCTTTGATCTGGCGCTGGCGATTGCCGGGCCATTGATGGGCGCAGTGGCGTTGAATCTGGGCTATTCGTGGATTTTCTTCTGTGCGGCGCTGTTATCAGTGATCGGCTTGGGGCTGACCCTGCTGCTCAGACGCCGCGCCACACAGCCCTTGTAGGAACAAAGCTTGCTCGCGAAGGCGGCATTTTATTCAACAACGATGTTGAATGTTAATTCGTCTTCGCGAGCAAGCTTCGCTCCTACGGCGCTCGGGTTATTGGTCGGCAGTCTGCATGCCGGCGCGCGTTGGTTGGCCCAGCGCATGGGAGAAAAAGCGCCCGGCTTCGGAAATGAGGTTGCGGTGGATGTCCTCGCGATCGACGCCGTCGGCATCGGTGCACAACGCTGGCATGGCGATGATCTGCTCTTCGTTGCACGGCGCCATGAACACGAAGTGCCCTGCCCCCGCCAGCAATTTGAAGTCTGGCGCCGTCGGCAGCTTGCGCGCCAGGGCGGCGGCGTTTTTATCGAATGCAACCAACTTGTCGCCGTCGCCGCTGTAGAGCAGCACCGGCACATGCACATCGGCCAACGTGTGACGGCCGAATTTCAGGCTCAACGGCGCCATCAGCAGCAAGGCGTGAACGCGCGGATCGGCAACGGGCTGAAGGTCATCACGGTCAACGATGAGTTCGCCCTGGGTGTTGCAGGCGTCACGATCATCCGGGCGTTCCTGGCAGTAACGACGCAGACGATCCAGATCCGGCTGCGCGCCAGACAGAATCAGAGCTGTCTCGCCGCCCGCAGAATAGCCGATCACGCCAACTTGTTCGGCGTTGACGTACGGCGCCAGCATGCGGTCGCCCAAGGTTGCGGTAATGGCTTCGGAAATCTGGATCGGTCGCCCATAGAGATTGCTCAAAGTGCCGAGCCGGCTGTGATCCTTGGAGTTGTCGCCGGGGTGAATCACCGCCACAACGACAAAACCTTTGCGGGCCAGCGAAGTGGCGAGGTCGTGCAAGGCCAATGGCGTGCCGGTGTTGCCATGCGAAAGCATCAGCATTGGAAAGCGGCCGATAGCGACCTTGGTATCCTCACCGGCCTCGACCGAATATCCCTCGAGAAGGCTCATGTGCTCGCGATCACTGGAAGGATAGAACGCGATGGCGCGCATCGGTTGCAGGTCGAGTGGATCAAGGAAGGTCATTTCGTGGTAACCGACGCTCCAGACAGGATGACGCCCCGGCGCAGCTTGCACTGAATTCATGCTGCCAAGCAGGCAAATCAGTAACGTTGCACAAAGACGCATCATGGGATGCCCCACCCTGTTGTTACTCAATCGAAAGATCCGTTGCGTTGCGGGCCAGAAACGCCGGGGATTCGGTGTTCCGGTACGACAATGCCTTCAGACGTTGATCGTTTGACTGCATAACCCGGGCCAGATTATGTAACAGTCGGAAACAAAAAACTCCATATTTGGCCCTTGCAGAACCAGAATACAGAGTTTTTTGGGCGTTACCTGAACCTCAGCTGTTTTTTACGCAAGCCTTACGCAGCGGCGAACAATTGCTCGCTGATCTTTGCCTGAGCTGCGGTCATCGCGTTGTTACGCACTTCGTCGCCATACGCCAGGCCTTCGGCACGGACGATTTCGATATCGGTGATGCCGAGGAAGCCCAAAACCAGCTTCAGGTACTCTTCGTGGGCGATGCCGCTGGCCTGACCGGCATGGATACCGCCGGAGGTGGAGACGATCACCACTTTCTTGCCGCCGCACAGGCCTTCAGGGCCGGCTTCGGTGTAACGGAAGGTTTGACCTGCAACGGCAACGCGATCGATCCAGGCTTTGAGTTGGGTCGGCACGGTGAAGTTGTACATCGGTGCAGCAATGACCACGGCGTCGGCAGCGATGAACTCGGCCAGGGTCGAAGCGCTCAGCTCGGCTTCGTGCTGTTGCGCGGCGTTGCGCAGTTCTGCAGTAGTGCCGGCGGCCACCAGAGTGGTCGACGAGAAGTGGCTGATGGCATCAGCGGCGAGGTCGCGGTAAGTCACTACAGCGCTCGGCTCAGCGACTTGCCAGGCTTTGACGACTTGGCTGCTCAGCTGACGGGAAGCCGAGTTGTCGCCCAGAATGCTCGAATCGATATGCAGCAGTTTCATGTGGAATCTCCTGGAAGGAATCGCCGGTGGCGACGGAATGGAGACAATCCTACGCAAGAAACCAATAGCTGATTAGCCGCCGACAATGCGATAGTTTGTCCCATTGATAGAACAGCTGGATAACACCATGCAAGACCTCAACGACCTCTACTACTTCGCCAAAGTCGTCGAAGCCGGCGGCTTTGCGGCAGCCGGGCGATTGCTCGGCATTCCCAAGTCACGGTTGTCACGACGGATTGCCGAACTGGAAGAACGCCTGGGCGCACGCTTGTTGCAGCGCACCACGCGACAACTCAACCTGACTGCCGTGGGTGAGCGTTATTTGCGCCATTGCCAGGCGATGCTGCTGGAAGCCGAGATGGCTGACGAAGCGGTGGCCAGCATGTCCAGCGCGCCGCGCGGGCGTTTGCGGGTGTCTTGCCCGACAGGCCTTGCCCACGAACTGCTGTCGACGATCATCAGTAGCTTCCTCGGTAAATTCCCTCAGGTGCAGCTGGAAGTCGTGCTGCTCAACCGCCGGGTGGATCTGGTCGCCGAAGGTTTCGACGTTGCCCTGCGTGTACGCGAACAGGGCGATGAAGACCCGTTGCTGGTGACCCGACGCCTTCGCCAGGCGCAAACGGTGGTGGTGGCCAGCCCGGCGTTTATCCAGGGTCAAACGATCAACCATCCGCAGGACTTGAGAAACCTGCCGGTACTCGGTGCGCTGGAAGCGGATCGTCTGGTACACGTACGCTTGCTCGACCAGCAGAGCAACAGTTTCGAGTTAAGCATGGAGGCGCGGCTCGGCGTTGATGACTTTATCGTACGCAAGGCCTGTGTGCTGGCAGGGCTGGGTTTCACCTTGCTGCCGATGATGTACTGCGAAGAGGAACTACAAAACGGCACACTGGTGCAATTGCTGCCCGAATGGTCGTTACCCGGTGGCTGGCTGCAAGCGGTGTATCCGCATCGACGCGGGGTGATGCCGGCGGTGCGCGCGTGGATCGATCATCTGGTCGAATCGTTTAATGCTTGTGGGGAACGACTGTTATGAAAATGGCAAAGATGAGCGAGGCCGACGTCGCCGCCTTCTGCCTGGCATTGCCGGGTGCTCGGGAAGACTATAAGTGGGGTGGCGTGCGGGTATTTTCGATTGCCGGCAACAAGATGTTTGCCTTGCAGGGTTTGCGCGGCGACTCACTGGCGTTCAAGGTCGACAAGGATCTGTTTCTCGGTCATTGCGACCGTCCGGGTATTCACCCGGCGCCGTATCTGGCCCGGGCGCAGTGGATCATCATGCACCCGCCCTACCCGCTGGCGGCCGAGGAATTGCGCGAATTGTTGCAGCGTTCGCATCAGTTGGTGGTGAGCAAGTTGCCGAAGAAAACCCAGCCGGGATTACTGCTTTAACCCGAACACCCTGTGGGAGCGAGCCTGCTCGCGAAAGCGGACTTTCATTCAACGATGATGTTGTCTGACAGGGCCTCTTCGCGAGCAGGCTCGCTCCCACATTGTTTTTTTGCAGTTCTTCAGAACAGGTTCAGCAGGTTCAAGCGGAGGAACAGCTGGTCGATCCAGAACACCTGATGCAACAGGACGATCACCCAGAACAAAACCTGAAACGACACCTTGCGCGTCTTGTGCCGGAACACTTGCTGGGCGATCAACGCGCCCGGCCAGCCGCCGGCCAGTTCCACGGCATGAAGGATGTTCTCCGGCGTGCGCCAGGCATCGGCGCGGGCCTTGCGTTTATCTGCCCAGTAGAGAAAAAACGCCAGCACACTGACGATGCCGTACCCCGCCAATGGCACCAGCGAGATCCCGCGCAACCACATCGACAGCGAGCCGAACAACGGCAACGCACAGACGATCAGCAACACCACCAGTTTTAACTTCAAATGCTGGATGTTGCCACTCGAAGGCCGGCCCTCAGGGCGGCGTGCGCGGGAGTCACTCATGGCTTGGCTGCCGACCAGTCGATCCAGCCGAACTGCCAGGTCGCCAGAATCACCAGACCGAAAACGATCCGGTACCAGGCAAACGCCGCGTAGCTGTGGGTGGCGATGAACTTGAGCAAGCCGCGCACAGCGATCATGGCGAAGATAAACGCAGTGACGAAACCGATGGCGAATACCGGGAAATCCGCCGGCACGAACAGGTGGCGGTACTTGTAGCCCGAATACACTGCCGCACCGACCATGGTTGGCATGGCGAGGAAGAACGAGAACTCGGTGGCGGTTTTACGCGACAGACCAAACAGCAAACCGCCGATGATCGTCGAACCGGAGCGCGAGGTGCCCGGAATCATTGCCAGACATTGCGCAAAACCGACTTTAAGCGCGTCTTTCCAGGTGATTTCATCGACCGTTTCGGCGTGCACGGCATGCTGACGCTTTTCTGCCCACAACATGATGACGCCGCCAACCACCAGCGCGGCCGCGACCGTGATCGGATTGAACAGATATTGGTGGATCAGGTCGGCAAAAATCACCCCCAACACTACCGCCGGCAAGAACGCGATCAGCAGATTGGCGGTAAAACGCCGTGCACTGGGCTGCGTCGGCAGGCCCTTTACCACGTCGAGAATCTTGCGGCGAAACTCCCAGATCACCGCGAGAATCGCGCCGAGTTGAATAATGATGTTGAACGCCATGGCCCGTTCGCCGCCGAAATTGAGCAAGTCGGCAACAATGATCTGGTGTCCGGTACTGGAAATGGGCAAAAACTCCGTCAGCCCCTCTACAACTCCAAGTATCAGTGCCTGCAAGGCGGTCCAAAGATCCATCAATCCCCCAAAGAGCGATGCGCGCGGGCATGCTCCGATAGTATTTTTCTAACGTTCACTGCGATCAGCGTAGCTGTGTATGGCTGTACCGATTCCGCGCACACAGGATCTACACGAAACAGTCAAAATTCCGTGAAATATCAACTTCGATTCAGGTTTTCATGCGCGGGGCCGAAATCCTAACAGACAAGCCTTGACAGCGCTGCCGCGTTATACGACTTGGGTCGCGTATGCCCGCTCACAAAATCGTGGTTGGATGCTGGCGGTCGTTTATTACAAGAAAAAGAATCCGGAGTGACAGCGTTATGAACAGCTTGCGCAGTGTGTCGATCAGCCGACGCTTGTGGCTCATTTTGATTGTGGCAATGGTCATGTTGTTGACCTTGGGCGTGTTGATGCTCAAGCAGATCCACGATGACCTGTATCGCGCCAAAGCCCAGAAAACCCAGCATGTGGTGCAGACCGCCAGCGGTTTGCTGACCTACTACCACGACCTCGAAACCGCCGGTACGCTGAGCAAAGAAGCGGCACAAAAACAAGCGCTGACAGCGATTCGCGGCCTGCGCTATGACCAGAGCGATTACTTCTGGATCAACGACCTCACGCCCGTGATGGTCATGCACCCGACCAATCCAAAGCTCGAAGGCCAGAATCTCTCGGCGATCCGTGACCCGGATGGCTTTGCGGTGTTCAACGAGATGGTCGCCATCGCCAAAGCCAAAGGCGCCGGTATGGTCGATTACCGTTGGCCGAAACCCGGCGCCAGTGAGCCGGTGGCCAAGACCTCGTATGTGAAGTTGTTCGAACCTTGGGGTTGGGTGCTCGGCTCCGGTGTCTACGTCGATGATGTGCAGGCCGAATTCAAAGGTCAGGTGATCAATGCTTCGGTCATCGGTTTGGCGATCGCGGTGATCATGGCGCTGCTGGTAATCCTGATCGCACGCAGCATCGTGCGCCCGTTGCAGGAAACCGTGAACGCCATGGCCAACATCGCCAGCGGCGAGAGCGACCTGACCCGCAGCCTCGATACCCACGGCAAGGATGAAGTCACCGAATTGGCTCATCACTTCAACGGTTTCACTGCCAAGTTGCGCCGGGTGATCGGTGAATTGCAGGTGTCTGCCAGCGCGCTCGGTCAATCCTCCAGCGAGCTGGGCAACGATGCTTCGCAAGCGCAACAACGCAGCCAGCAGCAATCGCAACAGATGGAGCTGGTTGCCACAGCGATCAACGAAGTGACTTACGGCGTTCAGGATGTCGCGAAGAACGCCGAGCACGCGGCCGCCGAAATGCGCGACGCCGAAGCACAGGCACAACAGGGTCAGATCAACATCGACGGCAGTCTGCAACAGATCGACAAACTCTCGGGCACCATTGATCAAGCTGTCGAGGTGATCCGCACCCTCGCCGCCGAGAGCACGCAGATCGGCAGCGTCCTGGAGGTCATTCGTTCGATTGCCGAACAGACCAACCTGCTCGCCCTTAACGCGGCCATCGAAGCGGCGCGGGCCGGTGAGCAGGGGCGCGGTTTCGCCGTGGTCGCCGATGAAGTGCGCCTGCTGGCGCAACGTACGCAGAAATCGACGGCCGAGATCCAGTCGATGATCGAGCGCCTGCAAAATCACTCCGAAGCAGCCGTGAAAGTTATCGGCGACAGCAGCAAGGCGTCGCAACTGACCATCGAACAGGCCGGGTTGGCCGGTGCCAGCCTAAACGCCATCGGCCAGGCGCTGCGCAACCTCAATGGTCTGAACGCATCGATTGCCAGCGCCACGTTGCAGCAGGCACATGTGGTCGAGGACATCAATCAGAACGTGACCCAGGCCGCCGGTCTGTCACACAGCACGGCCATCGCAGCCGAGCAGTCGAGTGCCGCTAGCGTGCGACTCGGCCAGTTGAGTGAACAACTCAACGGCCTCCTGCGCCAGTTCCGCGTCTAGCACCGCCCTACTATAGGAGTGAGCCTGCTGGAGATGGCGTCGTGTCAGCCAATATCTACCGTGCTGACATACCGCCATCGCTGGCAAGCCAGCTCCCACAAGGATTTGTGCTATGCCCACCCATCTTGGGCATTACACAAATCTCTGTGGGAGCTGGCCTGCCAGCGATGAGGGCGGAACATTCAACATCATTGCTGACTGTGCCGAAGCTATCGCGAGCAGGCTCACTCCTGCAGGTTTTCTGGGTACAATCCGCTCCCTCCTCAACTCCCCCCAAGGAACCCACATGTCCGGGCTAGAACTGTTTGCCGCCGCTCTCGGTGTGATCGCCGTCTGGCTGACGGTCAAACAGAATCCATGGTGCTGGCCGATCGGGCTGGTCATGGTGCTGCTCTACAGCTGGATCTTCTTTGAAGTGAAACTGTATTCGGACATGTTGCTGCAAGTGATTTACGCCGCGCTGCAAGTCTATGGTTGGTGGCAATGGACGCGCGCCGGGACGATGCACGACGGCCGTGAAGTCACGCGTCTGGATCAGCGATCGATCCTGCTCGGCCTCAGCGTCGGCGCTGTGGGCAGCGTGCTCTTGGGCGCCGCCATGGCACACTGGACCGATGCCGCGCAGCCGTGGCTGGACGCGGCGCTGACGGCTTTCAGCCTGGTTGCGCAGTTGTGGATGGCGCAGAAGCGCCTGCAATGCTGGGCGTTGTGGTTTGTACTCGATGTGATCTTTGTCGGTCTGTTCATCTATAAGGACCTCTACCTGACGGCAGCCTTGTACGCCTTGTTCACCCTCATCGCCGTGCAAGGCTGGCGCGAATGGCGCGCCGACCCGGCGCTGCGCACATGAAAGTGGTGGTGCTCACCGGGCCTGAATCCACCGGCAAGAGCTGGCTGGCGGCGGGTTTGCAGAAACAGTTCGGCGGTGTGCGAGTAGACGAGTACGTGCGCTGGTTCATCGAGCAGAACCCGCGCGATACCTGCCTGGCGGACATCCCCGAAATCGCCCGTGGTCAGCTGCAATGGGAAGATCAGGCACGTGCACAACAGCCGGCGCTGCTGATTCTCGACACCCACCTGCTGAGCAATATGCTCTGGAGCCAGACGTTGTTCGGCGACTGCCCGGACTGGCTGGAACCCGAACTGCTGGCGCGCCACTACGACCTGCACCTTTTGTTGTCGCCGGAGCAGATCGACTGGACCGACGACGGGCAGCGCTGCCAACCGGATCTGGAGCAACGTCTGGCATTCTTTAATGCCACCCGCGCTTGGCTGGAGGATCACCAGCAACCGCTGCAAATCATTCAGGGCAATTGGGCCGAGCGCCATGCACAGGCGTTCGCAGCGGTGGCGCACCTGCTCAGCAAGTGACCCGGCTCGAGCAGATCCCGACCCACTCTTGCCCCTGTTGCGGGGCAAAGTGTCCATTCCTGAAACACTCGCCTGATCGCAAAGTGCCCGTTTCAGCAGCCTTCATCAGTTTGTCACCCGACTTGTTACACCGCTGAAACACACCCCCGCAAACCCTCGTTCCAGAGCATTGTTCAGCCGATAGACAGGTTGGCGACACCCGGCGTGTTTCAGTCTTGAAACAGCTTGTGTATCAGGCACGCGTTCCATTCGTATAACTCATTGAACCTTAAACCATTTTAAAAAGCGGCACAGCTTTCGCTCTCTCCTTCCCAACGCTGACATGAGCCAGCCCACTGAAGAAGGAATTGCCGCCGTGGGGAACTTCAATAAAGGCTTGACCTGCCTTCTGCTGATCGGATCAGCAGCCAGCACATTGCTCAGTTTCAATGTTCAGGCTGAAGGCAATGGCGTGATTGTTCTCAACCGCGACGTTCAGCCTATTCCTATCGGTCGCAGTGGTGGCAAAGACCCCTACCCGACCACCGTCAATGCCAACCCGTCCGGGCGCATCGATCAAGCGATGACCAGCACCGAACTCAATGACGGCGACTTTGCCAGCGTAGCCAGCGGCTCGTCCATTCGTGGCGGCATGTCGACAGCAACCGGCGCCCTCCCAGGCACCAGTGTCCTGACCAATCCCAACGGCCTGCCCGGCATGAGTGCCGGTCATGGCGGCGGCGGTGGCGGCGCGATCTCCAACACCATCAATCGCTCGCTCAGCACTGGCCTCGCCCCGCTGACCCGCATGGCTGGAGGCCAATAAGATGAAGCGCACGCTGCTCCTGCTCGCCCTGCTCGGCTGCACCAGCGCCATGGCCGACCCCAGCTCAGTGGACAACGCCAACATTCAGAACACCGGCATCCAGTACCGCGGCAACTACAACATCAACCAGGCCGCCGGTGACCAGATGCAACAGACCAACACCAAGGCGGTCGCCATCGGCACCTCGGCCAGCGCGACCACTGTCGTGCGGCAGCACATCGACACGCCCGGCAATCCGGCAACGAACGCCAGCGCCACCATTGGCGGCAACTCTTTCAGTAATGGCAACGGGATCCTGGGCGTGAACCAGGGTGCAGGGGCCAACAACCAGATGGCCAACGTGACGCGCGTCAGCATCAGTGCTGGCCCGCAAAGCGTTGACGATAGCGCCCTTTCGCAACAGAACGTGGCGTTGTTACCGAGCTCAGGAGCAACTGGTACCTCACCCGGCAGTCGCCAGGTCACTACAAGTGATCAGGCCTTCACCGGCAGCCGAGGGGTAATCCAGGTGAACCAGAGTGCCGGGGTGGGGAACCGTATGGCCAACACCCTGAGCATCCGGGTCGCAGACTGACCCAAATAAAAAGCAGTGCAATTAGAAAGTACCAACACTTAACCAACTAATAAGCACGGAGAAACACCATGAAAACTCAAATGGCTCTGAAACCTCTGGTTTTCGCTCTTGCAGCAGTAATGGCGATGGCAGCGCAGGCAGGCGGCAACGATCATGGTAACAATGGCGGCCACGGCGGCCATAATCCTCCTCAACCTCAAGGCCCAACCCTTGAAGAGCTGCTGCAAATCGGCGCAGGCGCCGGTGCCGCAGTACTCGACGTGCAAAGCAGCGGCGGCAACGCCGTGCTTAACCAGGGCACCCAAAACAACGCCAACATCAACGGTTCGGCCAACGGCACCAACGGCAACGTCGGCATGAACAACACCGCAGGCGACGGCAACCAACAAGACAACGCTGCGGCATTGGCCACTGCTGACGAAAGCTTCATCTTCGGCTCTGCGGTGTCTGCTTCCAGCGCTACTCAGGTCAACGCCAACAACGCTGTGGGCAACTACTCCAGCACTGCCAACGCGAGCCTCAACAACGTCGGCAACGGCGGTTCCGGCAACATCGGCGTGAACAACAGTGCCGGCAACTTCAACCAACAGAAAAACAACCTGGCAATCGCTGTGTCGGGTGGCCGTGTCGCTCAGGCTGCCGCAGCTGCCAACCAAAGCTCCAGTGGTCTGTCGGTGTCTAACAACGGCACTCAAACCTACAAAAAAGACACCCTCACTGGCACCGTTGCCGCCGTCGGCGTGTTCGGCGCTGCTGGTACTGCAACCACCAAAGATGACGATCATGGTCACAGCGGTGGCGGTTATGGCAGCAACGACAAAGGCCATGGCCCAAGTGGCGGCGGTAAAGACACCAAGTCTGACTTCGTTGCCGTGGGTGTATTCGGCCTGGCTGGCGTGACCACTCAACAAGTGATGACTCCAGACGGCTGGAAAAACCCTGTCACCAACAACGCCAACATCTCCAATGTCGGCAACAACTTCTCCGGCAACGCTGGCTACAACAACGCCGCCGGTGTAGGCAACCAACAAAGCAACTCGCTGTCCATCGCTGCAGGTTGCAAAGCCTGCATGTAATCGCGATCGAAACGAAAGCCCCGGAAACGGGGCTTTTCCTCAGTCCGCAAAGGCGTATCGATCATGCGTAAGACTGCCCTTATCGCTCTGCTTTGTCTGTCCGGCCTGACCCAGGCTGCCCAGATGCCCGTGGCTGCCCTTCCCGGCGGCACGCTCATCTACAAGCACGTGCAAAGCATCCGTGAGCGCAAGTTTGCCGACATCGTCGAACAGAAAACCGATTTCAGCTGCGGCGCTGCCGCACTGGCCACGGTGTTACGCCAAGGCTATTGGCTCGACGTCGATGAGGAGCACATCATCAAAGGCATGCTGGTCAACGCAGACCAGGACCTTGTTCGTACTCAAGGTTTTTCCATGCTCGACATGAAGCGCTATATAGAAAGCATCGGCATGCGCGCCAGGGGCTACAAGATTCCGCCGGAAAAACTCGACGCTGTAACAATCCCGGTGGTGGTACTGATGGAAATTCGCGGCTACAAGCATTTCGTGGTGCTGCAGCGCTCGGACAAGGATTGGGTCTACATCGGAGACCCGGTACTCGGCCACAAACGCTACGCCCATGATGACTTTGTCAAAGGTTGGAACGGCATTGTCTTCGCCATCGTCGGCCCCGGTTATGACAAAACCAATGCATTACGCAGCCCGCCGACACCGCTGACGGCCAAGAACAAGCTGGATAACTTCAACCCTGTCAGAGATGCTGAATTGATGGACTTCGGGTTCATACAGAGCGACTTCTTTTAATCGCCGATTATAAAGAGTGGGACTGGATGTCCCGGGAGCAGCAGATGAAAACCTCATACTGGCTGGCCGCCGCCTGCCTGGCAGCGAGCGCGTCAGGCTATGCCAATGCAGGATTCAAACCCATAGAAATACAGGACAACGAACTGTCCGAGCTACGCGGTCGATATGTCATGCCGGGGCGAATCATCAGCTTCGGCATTGTCATGAGCAGTACCTGGCGCAACGCCAGTGGCGATCTGATCGGCGCAGCGACCTCGATGCAACTTCAGGCTGCCACGGTAAAACCGGAATTCTACGTTCAAACGATCAAGGAACACGGTAACGGCAACGCCCTCGCGACCGGTACCGGCACAGTCACCGGGGGCGCCGGGCTCAATAGCAGTCAGGGCGTAACCCAAAGCGTGCGCGCCGCTGGCGACAGCAACAGCGCCTACAACAACGTCGCGATCAATGTCTCGGAGGCCAATCAGGCCCCGGCGCTGGTGCCCGCCCAAGGGCAGGCGTTGATCGCCGGACAAACCATCGGTGGCAGTAACGCCGCTGGCAGCGTGGCGGTTTCGGCCACTGGCGGTGGCGTGCAAATGGCCATTCAGGCCTCGGGGAATCAGGGCACAGCCCTGCAACAAGTCGCCCAGGGTGGCTTGCTGCAGAACACCCGTTTGCTCGGCAGTGCCAACGTGGTCAATAACATGACTCAACTCAACGTGGTACTCAACAATAACGGCATGAGCGCCGGCGCACTGGACTGCAACCTGACTCAACTCAGGGCACTACGCAATATCGGATATTGAACTACGCTGAGTCTCGATCATTGGGCTTAAAGGGACGGCTTATTCATGTATCGATCAGTATCACTGCGTGCCGCTGTATGTTTGAGCACTCTTCTACCTGCAGCCATGTTGCAAGCGGCACCGGACGCCGACGTAGAAGCTCTGAAACAGGAACTCGTGGAGCTAAAGCAACGATACGAAGCACAACAAAAAGCACTGGCGGTACTCGAACAACGAGTCCGCCAAGTGGAAGACCAGCCGGCGGCGCCGCAACCGAAGCGTCTGGCCAAGTCGCCGTCCGACTTGAAAGGCAATCCTAAAGTGGCCACCGGCACCGGTGCAGCAGCAGCGTCGGGGGGCGCAGCCGGGGGCAGTGGCGCTTCTTACGGTCAGTCGCTGGCAGATGATTCGCAACCGGCGCAGAGCGTATCCAACCTGTACGACGAGGCCAGCGGTTTCTTCGGCGGGGGCAAATTCAGTCTTGAAACCGGCATCACCTATTCGCGCTACGACACCCGACAGCTGATCCTCAACGGCTTTCTCGCGCTGGACTCGATCTTCCTCGGCAACATCAACCTTGACCGGATCAAGGCGGATACCTGGACGCTCGACCTGACAGGCCGTTACAACTTCGACAACCGCTGGCAGTTCGACCTGAACGTACCGGTCATCTATCGCGACTCGACTTATCAGTCCGGCGGCGGCAACGGCGGCGCGTCCAATGTCACAACCGAACAGGATGTAACCCGTGACCCAACCCTCGGTGACGTGAACTTCGGCATCGCCTACAAGTTCCTCGACGAGTCGGCCAACACCCCGGACGCCGTGGTCACCTTGCGGGTCAAGGCACCGACCGGCAAGGATCCGTTCGGCATCAAGCTGCGCCAGAGCGATGCCAACTCCAACCTGTTCGTGCCTGACACCCTGCCAACCGGCAACGGCGTGTGGTCGGTCACCCCTGGCCTCTCGCTGGTCAAGACCTTCGACCCGGCGGTGCTGTTCGGCAGTTTGTCCTACACCCACAACCTGGAGGAGTCGTTTGACGACATCAGCTCGACCGTCAACCAGAAAACCCCGGGCAAGGTACAAATCGGCGACAGCTTCCAGATCGGTGCCGGTGTAGCTTTCGCACTGAACGAGAAGATGAGTATGTCGTTCTCGATGTCTGACCTGGTGCAGCGCAAGAGCAAGCTGAAACAGGATGGCGGCGATTGGCAATCGGTGGTGTCCAGTGACGCCAACGCCGGTTACTTCAACGTCGGCATGACCATCGCAGCCACCGACAACCTGACCATCGTGCCAAACCTGTCGATTGGTTTGACCGACGATGCACCGGACTTCACCTTCAGCCTGAAATTCCCGTACTACTTCTAAACCAGGAGAAACCGGTAGGCGCCGAGCTTGCTCGGCGCCTACGGGCTGCGATCTTTGTTCAGCGAATCTGATGCTTGTGCAGTAAGCGGTAAAACGTCGGCCGCGACACGCCAAGCACTTTCGCCGCGATGCTCAGGTTGTCGCTGTGCCGGTTCAATACATCGCACAACGCCTGGCGTTCGGCGCGAGTCTTGTAGTCTTCCAGCGTGCCCATGGGCGTAGCGATCGAGTGCTGGCTGATCAAGCCGAGATCCCGCGCTTCGATCTGCCGGCCTTCGGCCAACACCAGCCCACGGCGTACCCGGTTGGCCAGCTCTCGGACGTTGCCCGGCCAGTCGTGCTTGCCCATGGCAATCAGCGCGTCTTCACTGAAACTGCGCGGACGGCGGCCGGTTTCGTGGCTGTAGAAGTGCGAAAAGTGGTTGGCCAGCATCGACAGATCGCCATGCCGCTCCCGCAGTGGCGCGGTAACCACTTGCAGAACATTGAGCCGGTAATACAAATCTTCGCGAAAGCGTTTTTTCTCGATGGCGGCTTCCAGATCGACGTGCGTTGCCGCCAGTACCCGTACATCTACCGGAATCGGTTGACTGCCGCCGACCCGCTCAATGTGTTTTTCCTGAAGGAAACGCAACAGATTGGCCTGCAACTCCAGCGGCAAGTCACCGATCTCATCGAGAAACAAGGTGCCACCGTTGGCCGCCTCGATGCGCCCGACCTTGCGCTGATGCGCGCCGGTAAACGCGCCTTTTTCGTGGCCGAACAATTCGGACTGAATCAAATGTTCCGGAATCGCCCCGCAATTGATCGCCACAAACGGTTTGCTGTGGCGTTGCGATTGCCGATGCAGGGTACGCGCGACCAGTTCTTTACCGGTGCCGCTTTCGCCACGGATCAACACCGGCGATTCGGTCGGCGCCAGTTTGCTGAGCAACTTGCGCAGTTCGCGAATCGGCCTGCTGTCGCCGAGCAATTCATGTTCGGGCTGATCGACGTGAATCGTCCCCTGCCCGCGCAGGCGCGCCATGCCGAACGCCCGGCCGAGGGTAACTTGCACCCGCGACACATCGAACGGCAGGGTATGAAAATCGAAAAACCATTCGCAGACGAAATCGCCGACGTTCTGCAAACGCAGAACTTCCTGGTTGAGTACAGCGATCCATTCGGTGCCACTGCGGCTGATCAACTCTTTGACCGCTTCGGGGCGTTCCAGATGAAACGGCTGCAAGCGCAACAAGCCGACATCACAACTACGGTCGGCGGCGTTTTCCAGAGTACAACTGTCGACATCCCAACCTACCGCGCGCAAACCGGGCAATAAGCGGTGACAGTCGTCGCAGGGATCGACTACCAATAAACGTCTTAACGGAGGCGCTTCGCTCATGACTGTTCCTTGGCGCCAAATATTAGAAATGATTGTAAAAACAGTCATTTGGCAGACCCGACTGTAACATTAGCAAGATTTTGACAGCGCCTTGTACCGATTGCTTATAGGCGTACAAGCAAACACGTTATAAGAAACCAGGTTGTTAGTGTCCTATCGACTTGTTTTGCTTTCAAAGCTTTCACTAGGCTTTCGAAAGCCGTCTAAAAACCAGCCAGATGAAAGAAAGTTGAAATTTTCTTTGTGTCAGGTGTGACCCGCTAGCGGGTTGCGTGCATCAGTACAAGTAACCAGCCGAACGGTAAGCCCAACCGACGGCACATCACTTGATTGGGCACGACAGAGAGAAGACCCCATGACCGGCCCGCTCCGTATCAACGAAGCTCTTTTGATTGCCAACCACGCCTTCAAACCTTTCCAGTGCGTGGCCTGGGCTCCACAAGACGGCAATGGCGAACTGAGCCTGACCGTTGTCGATCGCACCAACTCGCACATCGGACGCAAACAAATTCCGAGCAGTGCCTATTCTGATCCGGCACAGCTCGAAGTGCTGTTGCAACAGGCCCGCGCTGAACTGAGCGAAGAGGGTTACCTGTTGCAATCCTGGTCGATGCCGCACTGATTTACACAGTACTGCGGATGACACTCAGGTCATCCGCAGCGCCCCTGTTAGTTGCACTTTCTTTTCCACGGCGCGTGCGCCTGTACAACATTAAGCGACGGCTTCAGGCATAACTGCTTGGCAGGCTTGCAATTGGTTCAAAAAGACACTGTTGTGGCACAGTGCGACCCTCCACCTGTTAGTTCTTACAGTTGAACTCCTTCGTTATCAGGGATTGAATATCCGGCTCATGCAGTTACCCACTCGGTTCCCGGGTGATGGTTAACTTGCAAGGAGATGCGTGCATGTTCAGTTCGAACGCTTTCGCGCTCGCGCCACCGTTAAACAGTGACGCACAGCTCGACAAAACCTTTGCCGCCCACGGCGTCGCGCAAGTGTATTTTGCCGGCAGCGAGTCAAGCATGACTCAAGGCGTCGCTGTCGATCAGCAAGGTCGCGTGCTGGTAGCGGCGAAAATCGGCACCGCCGCCGGCAGTCGTTTTGGCTTGGCACGCCTGCTTGCCGACGGTTCCGCGGATCTTGGCTTTGCTCATCAGGGCAGCGTAATTGCCGAATTCGCCCCTGGCTTTGAGGCTGCCGGCAGCAAAGTGCAAGTGTTGGCTGACGGCCGAATCCTGCTGGCCGGCTTTCATTATGAAAATGCCCGCCGCGCACTCCCCGCCCTCGCCCGCTTCGATGCTCAGGGCAATCGCGACTTGACGTTCGGCGATAACGGCGTGCAGATCGTCCGCCTGCCGGGGGACCTATCCATGGGCACCCGCGACGTCTGGCTGCCACCGGGCGTGCCGGGAGCCGAGGCCTGTGATTTCGCCGTGCAGCCTGACGGGCACGTCCTGTTGATCGCCAATCATCAATTCGAACTGGCTGACCATGTCGGCATGCTGATCCGCATCAAGCCTGACGGCACGCTGGACGAGACGTTCAACGGGCGCGGTTTCGTGATGGTCCGCCACCTGTTACTCAATACCTGGTTGAGCAGCCTGCTGTTGCAGGACGACGGCAGGATTGTAGTGGGCGGCTCGATCGATTTCCCGCAAGAAGGCCTGCTCGCCCGCTACCTGCCCAACGGCAGTCTCGACGAGCGTTTTGCCGTCGACGGTTTTATGGCATTCACCGCTGGCGGACGCAGTGCGCAAGTCAGTCAGGTCATCGAGTCGGCGCACCACCTGCACTGTTTTGGCAGCAGCCGCGACCCCATTCGCTGCCTGGCGCTCAGCCTTCATCGCAATGGCCGCCCCGACCTTCACCAACATGACGGATTGCCACAACTGCTGGAAATCGGCCCCAGTGGCTGCCAATGGAGCGCAGCGCAACGCATGAGCGACGGGCGCATTATTGCCGTCGGGGCAACCATTGGCGGGATCGAGGCGGACTTCATCGTTGCCCGCTATCTGAGCGATGGCGGCCTTGACTCGAGTTTTGGCCATGGCAAAGGCTGGTTACGCACGCGATTGGGGCGAAGTCTGGACACAGCCAATTCACTGGCCATGCAAAAGGATGGCGCGATCCTCGTTGGTGGTTATTCCCTCGATGGCAATTATCGGGCGATGGTCGCGCGCTACCTCAATCACTAGATCTTTGTCAGTTGCAGGCAAAAATCTGTAAGAACTGATGGGTGAAACGAAGCTGCGATTTTTGACTTTGTTTTTAAAACCAAGATCAACATCAAAAGATCGCAGCCTGCGGCAACTCCTACAGGGCGACAGGCTATTGAGTTGAGCCATTAAGCACTTGAACTTGCGTGACACATCCGGCAACTTGCGCGCTTCTCAAGACAAGGAGCAACCGATGTCCGGTTCAATGGCCCAGGCGTTCGCGCAAAACTTTCTCGGGCACTCGCCACGCTGGTACAAGGCGACCATCGTCGGTTTCCTGATCCTCAATGCGCTGGTGTTATGGACGGTCGGCCCGGTCGCTGCCGGCTGGCTGCTGGTGATCGAATTCATTTTCACCCTGGCGATGGCACTCAAGTGTTATCCATTGATGCCCGGCGGGCTGCTGCTGATCGAAGCGCTGCTGCTGAAAATGACCACGCCACAAGCGCTTTACGATGAACTGGTGCACAACTTCCCGGTGATCCTGCTGCTGATGTTCATGGTCGCCGGCATCTACTTCATGAAGGATCTGCTGCTGTATCTGTTCTCGCGCCTGCTGTTGGGTGTGCGCTCGAAAGCGGCGCTGGCGTTGATGTTCTGTTTCCTCTCGGCCTTCCTCTCGGCATTTCTTGATGCCTTGACCGTGACCGCGGTAATCATCAGTGCCGCCGTCGGTTTCTATTCGGTGTATCACCGGGTGGCCTCGGGCAACGATCCGCGCCAGGACAGCGAGTTCGGCGACGATCAGCACCTGCCAAAGCTGCACCACGATGACCTTGAGCAATTTCGCGCGTTCCTGCGCAGCCTGCTGATGCACGGCGCAGTCGGCACCGCGCTGGGCGGTGTCTGCACGCTGGTGGGCGAGCCGCAGAATCTGTTGATCGGTCACGAAATGGGCTGGCACTTCGCTGAGTTCTTCCTGAAAGTCGCCCCGGTTTCGTTGCCGGTATTGGCGGCAGGCCTGGTGACGTGTGTGCTGCTGGAGAAACTGCGTTGGTTCGGTTACGGCACGCTGCTGCCGGACAACGTCCGCGCCGTGCTAGCCAATTACGCGGCCGAAGACGATGCTGAACGCACCTCACGCCAACGCGCTGCGTTGCTGGTGCAAGGTACGGCGGCGCTGATCCTGATTGGCTGCCTGGCGTTTCACGTAGCGGAAGTCGGCCTGATCGGCTTGATGGTGATTGTACTGATCACGGCGTTCAGCGGGATTACCGACGAGCATCGCTTGGGCAGCGCATTCAAGGACGCGATGCCGTTTACTGCGCTGCTGGTGGTGTTCTTTGCGGTGGTAGCGGTGATTCACGATCAACAGCTGTTTGCACCGCTGATCGAGTGGGTGTTGGCGCTGCCCGTCGAGCAACAACCGGGCATGCTGTTTATCGCCAACGGCGTGCTGTCGGCGATCAGTGACAACGTATTTGTCGCGACGATTTACATCACGGAAGTGAAACAGGCGTTCCTGGCCGGACACATGAGCCGTGAACATTTCGAGACGCTGGCGATTGCGATCAACACTGGCACCAACCTGCCGAGTGTGGCCACGCCGAATGGTCAGGCCGCGTTTCTGTTCCTGCTGACCTCGGCGATTGCGCCGCTGGTACGCTTGTCGTACGGGCGAATGGTGTGGATGGCGTTGCCCTACACCGTCGTGATGGGCCTGCTGGGCTGGTATGCCGTCAGCTACTGGCTCTGACAACAAACTTGAAAAACGCCGGCTGCGATCTTTTGATTGTTTTTATGAAGCAAGATCAAAAGATCGCCGCCTTCGGCAGCTTCTACAGGTGTGACTGGAGGATGTATTTTTCGATGGCCTGGGCCACGCCGTCTTCGGTGTTGGGGGCGGTGACCACATCGGCCTGGCGCTTTACCGCCTCCTCCGCCTGGCCCATGGCAATCGACAGCCCCGCACAATGGAACATCGCCGGGTCGTTGCCGCCGTCACCGATGGCAGCGGTGTGCTCCAGCGGCACGCCAAGGTGTTTGGCCAGGGTCGCCAATGCCGTGCCTTTGTTGGCTTCCAGCGCGGTGACATCCAGATACACCGGTTGCGAGCGCGAAACCTGCGCCATGCCGTTGACCTTGGCTAACAACCGCGCCTCCAACTCAACCAACAGTTCAGTGTTGTTGCTGGTCGCGACAATCTTGTCGATGCGCTCCAGGTACGGCTCGAAGCTCTCAACCACCACCGGCGGATAGCCGAGGCCATGCTGCTCGCGCGGCACCATCGGCCCGTGCGGGTCCTTCAGCAGCCAGTCGCCACCGCTGAACACCCAGATTTCGACATCCGGCTGATCAGCGAAGGTTGCCAGCGCAATCAGCGCGGTGGTCGCCGGCAAGTAATGCGCCACCAGCAAACTGCCGTCCGGGTTGACGATGGTGCCGCCATTGAACGCCGCTGTCGGCACATCAACGCCCAACGCCTCGATCTGTTGCAACATGGCTTTCGGTGGACGCCCGGTGGCCAGGCTGAACAACACGCCGGCCTCGCGCAACGAACGGACAGCATCCAGGGTGCGCTGGCTCAGGGTGTGATCGGGCAGCAACAGCGTGCCGTCCATGTCACTGAGCAGAAAACGGATAGGTTGTTTCGGCAAATCACTCATCCGAGACCATGCCAGACGCGGCCATCGCGAGTCAGCAGTTCTTCGGCAGCTTGCGGGCCATCTTCACCGGCGGCGTAGGTCTGAATGCTTGCGTCCTGCTGCCAGGCATCAAGGAACGGTTGCACCGCACGCCAGCCGTTCTCGATGTTGTCGGCGCGCTGGAACAGCGTCTGGTCGCCGGTCAGGCAGTCGTAGATCAGCGTTTCGTAGCCGGTCGACGGCTGCATCTCGAAGAAGTCTTTGTAGGCAAACCCCAGCTCGATGTTAGCCATGTTCAACGCCGGCCCCGGCCGTTTGGCCAGCAGGTCGAACCACATGCCCTCGTTGGGCTGAATCTGGATGCGCAGATAGGTCGGTTGCAGCTCGTCGACTTCGGTGTCACGGAACTGCGCGTACGGCGCCGGTTTGAAGCAGATGACAATCTCGGTGTCGCGCACGCTCATGCGTTTGCCCGTGCGCAGGTAGAACGGCACGCCGACCCAGCGCCAGTTATCGATCATCACCTTCAGGGCGACGTAGGTTTCGGTGCTGCTGTCGGGTGCAACGTTGGCTTCTTCGCGGTAACCGTTCAACGGCTTGCCGCCGACTTCACCCGCGCTGTACTGACCGCGCACCGAGTTGGCCCGAGCCTCTTCGACGGTCCACGGGCGGATCGCACCGACCACTTTGGCCTTCTCGCCACGCACCGCATCGGCGCCGAACGCCGCCGGTGGTTCCATGGCAACCATGGCCAGCAACTGGAACAGGTGATTGGGCACCATGTCACGCAGCGCACCGGTGTGTTCGTAAAAACTGCCACGGGTTTCGACGCCGACGGTTTCGGCGGCGGTGATCTGTACGTGGTCGATGTAATGGTTGTTCCAGAAGGCTTCGAACAGACTGTTGGAGAACCGGCTGACCAGAATGTTCTGCACGGTTTCCTTGCCCAGGTAATGGTCGATCCGATAGATCTGCTTCTCGGACATCACCTTGAGCAAACAGGCGTTGAGCGCCTCGGCGGTTTGCAGATCGGAGCCGAACGGCTTCTCGATCACCACCCTTCTGAACGCTTCCGGGGCTTCTTCGAGCAAACCGGCGCTGCCGAGACGGCGCACCACTTCACTGAAGAATCGCGGTGCGGTGGCCAGGTAAAACACCGCATTGCCGGTGCCGCTGTCGGCGATTTTCGCCGCCAGCGCGGAATATGTGCTGTCGTCCAGGAAGTCCCCCTGAACATAGCTGATACCTTTGGCGAGCTTGGCCCACAAGGCCGGATCAAGCATCTGATCGCCCTTGCCGACCTTCGCCGCCGCTTCGGTACGGATGAAGTCTTCGAGCTTCTGCGCGAAGGCCTCATCGGTAATGGCGTTGTGGTCAACGCCGACGATCCGCAGATTCTCGTCAAGCAGGCCGTCGCGACTGAGGTTGTACAGCGCTGGCATCAGCAAACGCTTGACCAGGTCGCCGTGGGCACCGAACAAAAACAGCGTGGTCGGTGGTGCGGGTTCTGCCTTCGATTTTCTACGGATCGTATGGGTCATTTCTTCGGTGTCTCCACGTGGCCGCCGAAGCCGAAGCGCTGGGCCGAAAGAATCTTGTCGCCAAAGGTGCCTTGACCGCGCGAACGGTAGCGCGAGAACAGCGAGTTCGACAGCACCGGTACCGGCACCGCTTGTTCCATAGCCGCTTCGATGGTCCATTGACCTTCGCCGCTGTCGGCGACGGAACCGGAGAAACCGTCGAGTTTCGGATCGCTGGCCAAGGCATCGGCGGTCAGGTCGAGCAGCCAGGACGACACCACACTGCCACGACGCCACACTTCGGCGATGTCGGCGACGTTGAGGTCGAAACGCTGATCTTCCGGCAGACGCTCGCTGGACTTGGTCTTGAGGATGTCGAAGCCCTCGGCGAACGCGGCCATCATGCCGTACTCGATACCGTTGTGAATCATCTTCACGAAGTGGCCCGCACCGGCAGGGCCGGCGTGGATGTAGCCGTGTTCGGCACGGTGGTCGTCGGACTTGCGATCCTTGGTGCGCGGGATGTCGCCCATGCCCGGCGCCAGTGCGGCGAACAGCGGGTCGAGGCGCTGCACGGTTTCAGCGTCGCCGCCGATCATCATGCAATAGCCGCGCTCCAGGCCCCAGACGCCGCCGGAGGTACCCACGTCGATGTAGTGCAGGCCCTTCTCGGCCAGGCTCTTGGCCCGACGGATATCATCCTTATAGTTGGTGTTGCCGCCGTCGATGATGGTATCGCCAGCTTCAAGCAGAGTGCTCAGGGTGGCGATGGTGTCTTCGGTCGGCGCGCCGGCCGGCAGCATGACCCAGACCGCACGCGGTTTGGCCAGGCCGGCAACCAGTGCCGGGAGGTCGGCGACGCCGGTGGAGCCCTCGGCGACCAGGTTATCGATGAAAGCGGTATTGCGGTCGTAAACAACGGTGGTGTGACCGTTGAGCATCAGACGCCGCGCAATATTGCCGCCCATGCGGCCCAGTCCAATAATCCCGAGTTGCATGTGCTGATGCTCCTTACTACAAATAAATGTGTGTCATTGGTTATAGCCCAACGCGACTGATGGAGGTTAGTCCAGAGCGTTGCGATGAAGTTTCCGTGCATTGTGCCCGAATCAGACTGATAACGCCCCGAAACGTGGCGAAGACACACCGACCCTGAAAAATAAAAAAGTTCCATTCACAAGCAAAAGAAATCAAAATTGGCGCCGATAGTAAGTCAGCAGCCAAAAACGGCAGCGATTTACAGTTGATGCACGCCATTTGCGAGGTGAGCAATGGGCACAGTACACACAGCAATGCCGCCACAAACCCTGTACGTGACAATCCGTCGCGATGAATTGCGCCAGTTGAAAGACGAGCGCGACCAACTCAAGCAGGAGCTGGCGCAGTTGCGCGCGTTGACTCAGGGCGCTCAGCCCAAACCTCTGCCGGTGGTCATGCGCAACCCGCACGCCTGACCCCGCCTGATCGGGAACGGCGCCCGTCGTTCCCTACATGATTCACCTCTGACGGTCATCTGCAACTAACAAAGTTTTCACATCCCCTTGGTGATACTCCGGCGCATTCTGGCCGGACGTTCGCGTGCGGCCTCCGTTCGTCGGTTCCATGGAAGCTTTCCGGCGGTGGTTGCAACGACTGAGCTGGAGTGCTGAATGGCATTGTTCAAACGCAGCAAAACGACTGCGACAGGTTTCGACTGGGCCGGACTTCTCTGGCTGTTCGTTTTCTTCTGGTACTTTTCCGGTATTACCCAGCTGCTGATTCAGTTGACCGGCACCTCCGGGTTCACCGGGTTCCGCCAGGCGTTCGTGATGAGCGCGATCTGGCTGGCGCCGATGTTGCTGTTCCCCAAGCGCACCAAACTGCTCGCCGCCGTGATCGGCATCGTGTTGTGGGCCTGCTCGATGGCCAGCCTGGGTTACTTCTTCATCTATCAGCAGGAATTCTCCCAGAGCGTCATCTTCATCATGTTCGAGTCGAACATCTCTGAAGCGGGCGAGTACATGACTCAGTACTTTGCCTGGTGGATGATTCCAGCGTTTCTTGCCCACACCTTGTTCGCCTACTTCCTCTGGACTCGCCTGCGCCCGGTGTACCTGCCCCGTGGCCGTGCGTTCGTGGCAGCCATGGCGATTATCGTGGCCGTCGTCGGCTATCCGCTGGTCAAGCAGACCATGCGCACCGGCAGCTTCGCCGGCGGTTTCGAAAAATTCGAAACACGCATCGAGCCTGCCGTGCCGTGGCAGATGGCCGTGGCGTATCACCGCTACCTCGACACCCTCGCCGAAATGCAGGGCATGCTGCACAGCGCCAGCAAGATCCCGCCGCTGCACAACCTCAAGGATGCCGGTGCCAATCAGCCTTCCACGCTGGTGCTGGTGATCGGTGAATCGACCAACCGTCAGCGCATGAGCCTCTACGGCTACCCGCGCAAGACCACGCCAGAACTGGACAAACTCAAAGACCAGCTCGCCGTGTTCGACAACGTCATCACTCCGCGCCCTTACACCATCGAGGCGCTGCAACAGGTGCTGACGTTTGCCGATGAAGAACACCCGGATCTGTACCTGTCGACACCGTCGCTGGTGAGCATGATGAAACAGGCCGGCTACAAGACCTTCTGGATCACCAACCAGCAGACCATGACCAAGCGCAACACCATGCTTACTACGTTCTCCGAGCAGGCCGATGAGCAGGTGTACCTGAACAACAACCGCAACCAGAACGCGGCGCAGTACGATGGCGACGTAATCGAGCCGTTCAACAAGGCCCTGACCGATCCTGCGCAACGCAAACTCATCGTCGTGCATTTGCTCGGCACGCACATGAGCTATCAGTACCGTTATCCGCCGAGCTACGACAAGTTCCAGGATCGCGATGGCGTACCGGCCGGCGTGCGTGACGATCAGTTGCCGACCTACAACAGCTACGACAATGCGGTGCTGTACAACGATTTCGTGGTCTCCAGCCTGATCAAGGATTACGCCAAGTCCGACCCGAACGGTTTCCTGCTGTACCTCTCCGACCACGGCGAAGACGTCTTTGACTCGGTCGGCCACAGCACGCTGGGACGCAACGAAAACAAACCGACTGCGCCGATGTACACCATTCCCTTCATGGCCTGGGCTTCGCCGAAGTGGCGTGAAAACCATGACTGGAGCTTCGCTGGTGATCTCGGGCGGCCGTATAGCAGCTCGCAGTTGATCCACACGTGGGCGGACATGGCCGGATTGAGTTTTGATGAGCTTGATCGCAGCAAAAGCCTGGTCAGCGACAGCTTCAAGCCGCGTCCGCTGCTGATCGGCAACCCGTATGAGCGTGAACAGCGAGCGTTGATCGACTTCAGCCTGATGAAGCCGAAGAAACCCGACGCTCCCCCAGCGGATGTCGCACAAAAGTAACAACAGAAAGGGGCCGAAACGGCCCCTTTTTCTGGCCTTGGAAATATCCTTAAATAATAATATTTCTCGTTTGATACTAAATCGCGACTCCCCTCTTCGTCTTTGAACCAAAGGATATTCCCCTCGAAGACAAGGAGTCGGCTGCGATGTTCGCGCCTATCACCCGTTCCATTTCCCTCACCCTCGGCCTGTGCGGTGCCGCATTCAGCGCCGATCTGTTGGCCGAAAACGACGTTGACAATCAGTCCGAGCCTGCCGCGCCGGCGCTGGAACTGGCTTCCACCAGCGTCACCGCCGAAGGCTTGGGCACCACCACTGAAAACACTGATTCTTATACGACCGGCGCGATGAGCACGGCGACGCGGTTGAACCTGTCGATCAAGGAAACCCCGCAATCGGTGTCCGTGGTCACTCGTCAGCAAATGGATGATTTCAAACTCGGTACATTGTCCGAGGCCATGCGTCAGACCACCGGGGTCGTTGTGCAGCACCTCGATTCGGACCGCGTGAACTATTCGTCACGCGGTTATTCGATCAACAACTTCCAGATCGACGGGATGCTCAACACCTTCGACCGGATGAAGACCGACGCCGACACCATCATCTATGACCGCATTGAAGTGGTGCGCGGCGCCACGGGCCTGACCACTGGCGCGGGCGATCCTTCTGCGACCATCAACATGGTGCGCAAGCGGCCGACTGCACAATTGCAGGCGCTGGCCGGGGTCAGCGGCGGCAGCTATGACGATTACTACAGCTACGTCGATGTCGGTGGCCCGCTGGCGTTCGATGGCCGTCTGCGCGGGCGTACGGTATTGGCGTATCGCGACAGCCAATCGATACGCGACAAATACGCCCTGCAACGCGAGGTCGGCTACGGCATTCTCGAAGCTGACCTGACCGAGTCCACCGTACTTGCCGTCGGTTATGACTATCAGGATAAACAGGTCCAAGGCAGTTCCTGGGGCACCGTGCCTTACTGGAATGCCGATGGCAGCAAGGCTGGTCTCGGGCGCTCGACCAACATGGCGACCTCGTGGAGTTCCTGGCCGCTGCGCGACAAAACCGCCTTCGCTACCCTCGACCAACAACTGGCGGGAGGCTGGAAACTCCGGGCGGCATACACCCATCGCAAAAGTGACTCCGACGGCAAAACCTATTACGGCGGTGGAGGCTTTCCCGAGGCCGACCGCAGCGGCATGACCGCCTACATGGGCCACATGATCGGCGACCAGAGCATGAACGCCTATGACTTCAATGTCTCCGGGCCCTATTCGCTGCTCGGTCGTGAACACGAATTGATGTTCGGTTATGGCGAAGCCGAGCGTCGAGCCGACTCTCCCTACACCATAGACGGCCCGCGAGCGGCGGATTACGAGAGTATTCGTGACTGGAAATACATGGGGGACATTGCCAGGTTTTCCGACACCGTCACCGGCCTGAGCGGCTCCAAAAGCAAGACGCGGCAGAAGGCCGGGTATCTGGCGACCCGCCTGAGTTTCACGGACGAATTGCATGCCGTCCTCGGCAGCCGTTACGGCAGTTGGGAGGATTCCAGCCGCGACAGCTATTACGACGATCAGTTGAAATTGAGCAGCGTCGACGCCACCAGCCAGCGCCATAACGACATCTGGACACCTTACGCTGGCCTGCTCTATGACCTGACGCCGGAATACACCGCCTACGTCAGCTACACCGACATTTTCAAACCGCAAAGCAATCGCGACAGCAGCCGCAATTACCTCGATCCGGTGGTTGGCAGCAATTACGAACTGGGACTCAAGGGCAGCCTGCTGGAAGAACGCCTGAATCTGTCGACGGCAGTGTTCTGGAGCAAACAGGACAACGTTGCCGAAGTCGACGATTCGGTCGCGCCGGATCCGGTCACCGGCGAGGAGTTCTACAAAAGCGGCGGCAAGGGCAACAAGGTCAATGGCTTTGAAGCCGAAGTCTCCGGCGAGATCCTCCATGGCTGGAACATGACCGCCGGTTACACCTACACCCATTCAGTGAATGGCGACAAGGAGCGCACCAACACCAACCAACCGCTGAACATGCTGCGTTTGTCCACGGCGTATCGCTTGCCAGGCAACTGGAATGCCTTGACGGTTGGCGGCGCAGTAAATTGGCAGAGCGACGTTTATGGCAATTCCAACCGCCCGGTCGGGCGTGGTGCCAATGGCCGGATCATCACCGAGCGTACGCGAATCAGCCAGGACGCTTACACCGTGGTCAATCTGATGTCGCGTTATGAATTTGACAAGCACCTGTCAGCATCGCTGAACGTCAACAACCTGTTCGACAAGAAGTATTACGACAACGTCGGTTTCTACAACGGCGTGTACTGGGGTGACCCGCGCACGGTAACCTTGAGCCTGGACTGGAAGCTCTGACCTCTGCCCTGCCACCACGATCAATTGTGGTGAGGGGCATTACCCCCTCACCACAGATGTGTCCGGGACCATTTTGTTGCGTTAACCCCGAGTTAATTCACGTCCTACAGACTTTGTTTCGAGTTCAGCTTCATGGATGAACGGCTCCGACGTTTTTCAGTAGGAGGCACCATGAAAATCACTACCGCAATCCTTGCCGGTCTATTCACCCTTGGCTCTGCCAGCGTTTTTGCCGAAGGCGGCGCTGAGCGCATGCATTATTACTACGACAACTTCCCGGTCCACCATGCGCAAAGCGCACAGACCGACGAGGCCAAAGCAAAGGAAATTCGCGTCCCCGCCGACCAGACGGCGCAAGTGACGGAGCCCTATCGAAACTGAGTTTTCTTGAGCAACCGATGAACCTCCCATGGCTCAGCTCTGGCCTGGGAGATGACAGTTGGGCGCCCCGTTCGGGCGCCTTTTTTTATGCCTGCAGATCCTTGATCCAGAACAGCATCCGCCCGTACGCCGGGTCGAACATGCCCGGCGCAAAACCGAACTTGCGGTAGGCGCCCTGCGCCACGTCGTTGCCTTCAAGGACTTCGAGGGTGATCTTGCAGCAACCGCGCTGACGAGCGATTTCTTCGACTTTGCGCAGCATTTTCTGGCTCAGTCCCAAACCGCGAAAGCGATTCACCACGGCAACATCGTGGACATTCACCAACGGCTTGCAGGCGAACGTTGAAAAGCCTTCAAAACAGTTGACCAGCCCCGCCGGTTCGCCGCCGACAAACGCCAGCACACTGAAGGCATGAGGCCGTCGGGCCAGTTCTTCCGGCAAGCGCTGCAGCAGCTCGGGAGCGATCGGATGGCCACCGCCCATGGGGTCTTCGGCATAGTGATTGAGCACGACACCGATGGCCTCGGCGTGCAGCGGATTGGTGTAACTGGCTTGAAGCACAAGAATTTCTGCGGAATCCATTTCCATCCCCGAACACACTAGCGCCCCGGCGCGCAAAGTGCGTGCTGAAAGGCGCTTCGACCTTAGCGCGAGGCGCTACGCCAGACAACCCGGTTCCAGCAAAAGATCCAAATCCCCCTGTAGACGCTGCCGCAGGCTGCGATCTGTTGATCCTCAACCTCAGCGCCCCCAGATCAACTCTTCAGTCCAGCCAAGTTCAGCGAAATCCTGCGCACGCAATCCGGCCTCGCCCGCACAGAAAAACTCATCCAGTTGTGGCGGTTTCACTGGCGTATCACTGAGCATCGCATGCACCTGCCCACGATGATGGAGCTGATGTTCAAACAGGTGCGAGAGCATGCGCAAACGGCTGTCGTGTTGCGGTGTGTCGCGGGCAATGGTGACGATACGGCCCAGATCGGCATCGCGCAGTTGCTCGCAATAGGCGATCAGGCGCCGATCGACATGCGCCTGTTCGGCGTGCAGCGCGGCGGCCTCGGTGAACGGCTCGTCCTGATTGAAAAACACATAGCAATCCGGGTGCGGCTCGTCACCGCGCAACTCACGCTCCAGCGCATCGACGTAGAACCAGTCACAGGTGAGGAGGTGATTGAGGGTCAGGCGAATGCCCGGGAAAAAGCTCACCCGTGGCGCCACCAGATCGGCTTCAGAGAGTTGCGTCCAGGCCTTGGCCAGTCGGTGATTGGCCCAGGCGTTTTGATACGCCATGGTCAACAAATGATGGGAAAGCGGCTGGGTCATGTCGGCGCCCTCTTCAATCAAGCTTCGGCAAAGCGCTGCAATTGCATCTCTTGCAGGCGACTGAGGGTGCGGCGGAACGGGAATTCCAGATAGCCCTCGGTGTACAGCGCGTCCATCGGCACGTGCGCCTCGATGTACAGCGGCACTTTGCGGTCGTAGCACTCGTCGACCAGCGCGATGAAGCGGCGCACGCCATCGTCGTGTACCGACAGCTGCGGTAATTCGCGATCACCCGCCACAACTCGCTCGGCGCCGTCTTCAGTGCCTCGGGCGATTCGCCCTTCGCGCTTTTGTGCACTGAGGTTTGGCACCTCGCCCAACAGAATAGCGCGATAGCGGTCGCATAAAGCGATGAAGTCCATGGCGGCAAACGGTTGCTCGCAAAGATCGGCATAGCGGCACCACAACACTGATTCGCTCGCTTGCACCACGTTCAACACACGATGTCCGACCGACACCGGCTGACCACTGGCGGATTGCCCCGCAGCGAGCGTTTTGAACACTTCGTCCAGCGCGCTGTTTGAACCCGCCACATCGACAAAATAGCGCTGCAGCCCTGCGCCCGGATGCAGGCGATGATCTTCGGCACCGTTCACCGGCACCACCTGCATGTGCGCCTTGATCGCGGCGATCGCCGGCACAAACCGATCACGGTTGAAGCCATCGGCATACAAATCGTCCGGCGGCAGGTTTGAGGTGCAGACCACCACCACGCCTTCTTCGAACATCACTTGAAACAACCGCCCCAGAATGATCGCGTCGCCAATGTCATTGACGAACAGTTCGTCGAAGCACAACACCCGCACTTCAGCGGCAAGCTCTTTGGCCAGCGCGCGTAGCGGATCGGCAATGCCGCTCAACTGGAACGAGCGCTGATGGACCCAGCCCATGAAGTGATGAAAATGCTGACGCCGGGCTGGCACGCGCAGGCTCTGATAGAACTGGTCCATCAACCAGGTCTTGCCGCGCCCGACCGGGCCCCACAAGTAAACGCCGGTAACGGCACGGGCTCCGGCGTGCAGGGCTTCGTGGCATTTTTGCAGCGCCCAGACGGCGTGCTCCTGAGCTTCATCCTGGATGAAGCCCTTGTGTTCGATGGCGTGCTGCCAAGCGCTGAGGGGGGAGTCGAAAGTCATGCGCGGCAGTATGCCACGGCAATCTTGCGGATAAACATACACCCCCTGTACCTGATCGCTTCGACGCTCTGCGTGGGAACGATCAGATGGCAGCCTGCGACAACGCCTGCAGGGGTTTGGGTGTTTCAGCGGTCGACTTTGTGTTTGGCGGCGTAGAGGCAGAGCATTTCCATGGCCAGCGTAGCGGCCGCCAGGGAAGTGACGTCGGCGTGATCGTAGGCCGGTGCGACTTCGACGACGTCCATGCCGACCAGATTGATCCCGCGCAAGCCGCCGAGAATTTCCAGCGCCTGCACCGTGCTCAGGCCGCCGCACACCGGGGTGCCGGTACCCGGAGCAAACGCCGGATCAAGACAGTCGATGTCGAACGTCAGGTACACCGGGTTATCGCCAACCCGCGCACGGATCGCCTCGACGATTGCCTCACAGCCACGGCGATGCACTTGCCGCGCATCGAGTATCTGGAAGCCCATGGGGTCGTCGTTGGTGGTGCGCAAACCGATCTGCACTGAACGCGCCGGATCCACCAGACCTTCGCGTGCCGCGTGCCAGAACATGGTGCCATGATCGACGCGTTTGCCCTCTTCGTCTGGCCAGGTGTCGCTGTGTGCATCGAAATGGATCAACGACAGTGTGCCGTGCTTGCGCGCATGGGCCTTGAGCAGCGGGTAGCTGATGAAGTGGTCGCCACCGAACGTCAGCATGGCACTGCCGGATTGAAGAATCCGCTCGGCGTGGGCCTCGATACTTTCCGGGATGGTGTGCGGCGAGCCGTAGTCGAAATCGCAGTCGCCGTAATCGATTACCGCCAGATGATCGAACGGGTCGAATGCCCACGGCCAGTGGCGTTCCCAGGCGATCCCGGTGGAGGCGGCGCGAATGCCCCGTGGGCCGAAACGCGCGCCCGGACGGTTACTGGTGGCAGTGTCGAACGGCACGCCGCTGACCGCCACGTCGATGCCACGCAAATCGCGGCTGTAGCGACGGCGCATGAAACTGGTAATACCGGCGTAGGTACTTTCGGCGGAAGTACCGTAGAGGCTGTCACGGGTCATCGCCTGATCGTTGATCATTGGCACGTCCATCGATGTGCTCCTTGTTGTTTAGAGGCTATTGGTGACTACGGAAAGTGGTCCACAGACGGGTGCGCAGGCGCATGTCCTTGAGGCTCATGCTGCGATCGGCGTACAAGCGCTCGCGCACTTCTGCGGGTGGATAAATGTCCGGATCGGTGCGCACCGCTTCATCCACCAGCGGCGTTGCAGCCTGGTTGGCGGTGGCGAAAAACAGCGTGTTGGTCAGTTCGGCCACTGAGTCGGGGCGCAGCATGAACTCGATGAACGCCCGCGCGGCTTCGGGATGTGGCGCGTCTTTGGGGATGGCCAGGTTGTCCTGCCAGATCAGTGTGCCTTCCCTGGGAATGCGGTAAGCCACCTCAAACGGTTTGTTGGCCTTGTGCGCCTGATCGGCCGCCATGCTCGCGTCGCCGTTGTAAGTCAGCGCCAGACAGACGTTGCCGCTGGCCAGATCGTTGATCTGTCGCCCCGTGGCGACGTACAGCACCGACGGCTGCAGTTTTTGCAACAACGCTTCGGCGGCAGTCAGATCATTCTTGTCGGTGCTGTAGGGATCTTTACCGAGGTAATGCAACGCCAGGCCGATGACTTCCTGCGGCGAATCGAGCACGGCGATCCCGCAATCCTTCAGCTTGCTGGCGTATTCCGGTTTGAACAGCAGATCGAGACTGTTCAGCGGCACGCCGGGCAGGCGTTGTTTCAACGCTTCGACATTCATCCCCAGGCCGAGCGTGCCCCACGTATAGGGCACACCAAAGCGGTTGCCGGGATCGACAGCGGCGAGTTTTTCCAGCAGATCCGGATCAAGATTGGCGTAGCCCTTGAGGCCCTCGTGGGGGATTTCTTTCAGCGCGCCCGCGGCCAATCCCCGCGCCAGCACGCTGGACGACGGCACCACAACGTCGTAGCCACTGCCGCCAGTGAGCAACTTGGTTTCCAACACCTCGGATGTATCAAAGGTGTCGTACCGCACGTGAATGCCGGTTTCTTTTTCGAAACGCTGCAGGGTCTGCGGCGGTACGTAATCGGCCCAGCTGTAGAGGTTGAGGGTTTTGTCCTCGGCTTGAGCATTGATGGCCACGGACAACAACAGCGCGGGAAAACACAGCTTGAACATGGGAGCCATGACGAACACCTGACCGGAGGAAGTGGTTGCAGAATGCGCCGTCGGATACATTGGCAAAATATCAAGTTTGTTAACCTGACTTTATCGCGGAGTAATGTGATGCTCGGGCAGCTTCACGATGTCGATTTGCAGTTGTTGCGCCTGTTTGTGCGGGTCGTCGAGTGCGGCGGTTTCAGTGCTGCGCAAGGTGATCTGGGCCTGAGCCAATCGAGCATCAGCCAGCAAATGGCCAAACTGGAAACCCGTCTCGGCTACCGATTATGCAGCCGTGGCAAGGGTGGTTTCAGCATTACGCCCAAGGGTGAGCAACTGCTGATCGCCGTGCGCACGCTGTTTGAATCGATAGAAACCTTTCGCCATCAATCCAACGGCGTCGCCGGGCGCTTGATCGGTGAAGTGCGTTTGGGCATTTCCGAATCAGTCGAGCCTGCGGTACTGCAAAGAGTCGCCGAGGCGATCCGGCGGTTTCGCGAGCGCGATGAATCGGTGCGCATCGAACTGATCAGCGCCATGCCCGGCGAGATGGAGCGTTTGCTGCTGCAACAGCGGCTGGACCTGGCCATCGGTTATTTTTCGCAGGTGCAGAGTGCATTCGATTACCGCCAATTGTTCAGCGAAACCCAGCACTTGTATTGCGCGGCCGGGCATCCGCTGTTTGCCGCTGAAGCGCCATCGGACGCCGCGCTGGCGGCCTGCGACCGGGTTGATCATCCGTATCGGTTTTTGCGCAGTGACGAGCCGTTTCAGGGCAAGGTGTGTTCGGCGCGCTCGGAACAGGTTGAAGGTACCCTCGCGTTTATTCTGTCGGGCAAACATGTCGGGTATCTGCCGGACCACTATGCGCGCCAGTGGCAGGACAACGGGTTGCTGTGGGCCTTGCGCCCCGGCGAGTTGAGTTTCGAGGTCGCGTTTCATCTGGCCCGGCATCGGGCGCAAGTGCCGGGCGATGCGCAAAAAGCCTTTGAACAGGACTTATTGGCCGCATTCACCCCTCTGTAGGAGCTGCCGCAGGCTGCGATCTTTTGATTGTGCTTTTCAAGGTCAAAAGATCGCAGCCTCGTTTCACTCGACAGCTCCTACACGGGCGTTTGCCGATGGCGCCCAATAAAACCTGACCTTTCAGGCAATTTTATTGCGTTGCCCTCGCCGCCCTCTTCCGGCATCCTGCGCCTCCATTTTCTGACCCGGCCCCGCCTCACGGCGCGCAAAACACCATGACCGCCTCTGAAAAAGTCCCGCGCAACAACGATCTGATCTACGGCCTCAACGACCGTCCACACCTGACTGCCACCGTGTTTGCCGCTCTGCAGCACGTGTTGGCAAGCTTTGTCGGCATCATCACGCCGACCCTGATCATGGGTGGCGCGCTCGGCCTGCAAAGCGAAATTCCTTACCTGATCAGCATGGCGCTGTTCGTTTCCGGCCTCGGCACCTTCGTCCAGGCCAAACGTTTCGGCCCGGTCGGCTCGGGTTTGCTGTGCCTGCAAGGCACCAGTTTTTCCTTTATCAGCGTGATTCTCAGCGCCGGGTTCATGGTCAAGGCGCGGGGTGGCGGCACCGATGAAATCCTCTCGACGATCTTCGGCGTGTGCTTTTTCGCCGCGTTCATCGAGGTGGTGCTGAGCCAGTTCATCGGCAAACTGCGCATGCTGATCACCCCGGTGGTCACGGGCACGATCATCACGTTGATGGGCCTGTCGCTGATCAAAGTGGCGATGACCGACATTGCCGGTGGCTTCGGCGCCGCCGACCTGGGCGCGTCCAGCCATATCTTTCTGGCGGCGCTGGTGATTGGCACCATCGTTGTACTGAACCGCGTCGACGTGCCGTTTCTGCGCCTGGGCGCCATTGTTATCGGCCTGACCCTCGGCTACGTGGTGGCGTGGCTGATGGGCACAGTGGATTTCGCCACGATGCCCGAAGTGCCGCTGGTCAGTGTGCCGGTGCCGTTCAAATACGGCTTCAACTTCGACTGGGTCGCCTTCGTCCCGGTGGCGGTGATTTTCCTCGTTTCGCCGCTGGAGGCTGCGGGCGACCTGACGGCCAACTCGATGATCTCGCGTCAGCCGGTCAAAGGCCCGTTGTACATCCGCCGAATCAAGTCCGGCCTGCTTGCCGATGGCCTCAACTCGGCCATGGCTGCGGTGTTCAACAGCATGCCGATGGTGACGTTCGCGCAGAACAACGGCGTGATTCAGCTCACTGGCGTGGCCAGCCGTTACGTGGCGTTTTTCATTGCCGGGCTGCTGGTGATACTGGGACTGTTCCCGATGATTGGCGCGGTGCTGCAACTGATGCCGAAACCGGTACTCGGCGGCGCTGAACTGGTGATGTTCGGCACCGTCGCCGTCGCCGGGATCAAGATCCTCGCCGAGGCCGGCCTGCATCGACGCAACATGCTCATCGTGGCGATATCCCTCGGCATGGGCCTGGGCATCGCGGCGGTACCGGAGGTTCTGCGCGAACTGCCGCAAGCGCTGCGCAACATCTTCGAATCGCCGATCACCGTTGGCGCACTCTGCGCTATCGTCTTGAATGTCTTCCTGCCGGAAGAATTCATCGAGCTGGAAGAAGATGATTTTGACCCGGAAGCGTCGATTCTTCAGGTCATGGAAAATCCCGACATGCCGGCCAAAGGTGAACCTGCCCCGGCGGCGGCTGTCGCACAGTTGAACCGCTAACGTCTGGCCTTGGCAAAAAAGGGCTGAGCCGGCAACGGTTCAGCCCTTTTTCGTTGAGAGACCGTTTATGCGCCGTGTCCATGCCGTCATCCTGTCGCTGCTTCTGCTGTCCCTCAGCGCCTGCGCGCTGTTCCCCAACCGTGATCCGGTGAACATCAATGTGGTCGGCCTCGAACCGTTGCCGAGCCAGGACCTGGAAGTGCGCTTCGCCATCAAGTTGCGCGTGCAAAACCCCAATGAAACCGCGATCGACTACAACGGCATTGCTTTGGATCTGGAGGTCAACGGCCATTCGCTGGCGTCGGGCGTGAGCGACCAGAGCGGTTCGATTCCTCGCTTTTCCGAAACCATCGTCAGCGTACCCGTCAGCATTTCCGCGTTCTCGGTACTGCGCCAGACCCTTGGCCTCAGCCAGACACAAACCCTCGACAACCTGCCTTACGTGTTGCGCGGCAAACTCGCGGGCGGTGTGTTCGGCACCATGCGTTTTGTCGACAGTGGCAAGCTCAGTTTGCCCAAGGCCAGTGCCGCGACCTGGTAAAAATGCGTTAGCCTCCCACGTCTATCAAAGACACTCAGGGAGGCTGCAGGTTTATGGAAGACACACCGACGTTGTACACCGAACGGCTGATCCTGCGCCCGTTGGAACTGGCCGATGCTGACGCCGTGCAGCAACAGTTTGCCCATTGGGAAGTGGTGCGTTATCTCAATGCCGCCGTGCCTTGGCCGTACCCTGATGACGGCGCCCTCAGCTACCTGCGTGACGTTGCGTTGCCGGCGATATCGGCTGGCAAAGAGTGGCATTGGTCGATTCGCTTGAAGTCGGCGCCCGAGCAGTTGATCGGCAACATCAGCCTGATGGATCAGCCGGACAACAACCGTGGCTTCTGGCTGGCGCCAGCGTCGCAGGGTCAAGGGTTGATGACCGAAGCGTGTGCCGCGGTGACCGATTACTGGTTCAAGAGCCTTGATCGCCCGCTGATGCGCGTCCCGAAAGCCGCGCCGAACATCGGCTCACGCAAACTCTCCGAACGCGCCGGTATGCGCTTGATCCGCAGCGATGAAGACGACTTCGTCAGCGGCCGTTTCCCCCGCGACCTCTGGGAAATCACCCGCGAAGAATGGCTGCAAAACCACTAATCCTCAGGTAGGAGCTGCCGAAGGCTGCGATCTTTTGATCTTGTTTATAAAAAGACAGATCAAAGGATCGCAGCCTTCGGCAGCTCCTACAGGGGATATTCGGGGTCACGTTGTGAAGCGCACGCCTGGTTTGGCGCGTTCGTCCACGCTCAACTCGAAGACGTCCGGCCGCGCGTAGTGGCCGACCACGTCATAGTCATACCGCGCACGAATCAATTCATCGGTGTCGATCTCGGCGGTGAGCAATCCGGCCTCACCGCGCAGCGGCCCGGCCAACACGTCACCCATCGGCCCGATTATCACGCTGCCTCCGGCAATCAACGGGCGCTCCGCCGGCCAGTTGGCAATCTCTACGCCCAGCTCGTTCGGCGATGCCTGCACCTGACAGGCGCTGACCACAAAGCAGCGGCCCTCGTGGGCGATATGGCGCATGCTCACCTGCCACATTTCACGCTCGTCCACCGTCGGCGCACACCACACTTCAATGCCCTTGGCGTACATCGCCGTGCGCAGCAGCGGCATCATGTTTTCCCAGCACACCACCGCGCCGAGCTTGCCGACGGACGTGTCGAGCACTGGCAGCGTCGAACCGTCGCCTTTTCCCCAGATCAGCCGCTCGGTGCCCGTCGGCATCAGTTTGCGGTGTTTCGCGACGAGCCCGGCCTGCGGGTCGAAATACAGCACCGTGCAATACAGCGTGCTGCCGGCGCGTTCAATCACGCCAATCACCAAATGGGCGCCGGTACGCGCCGACAAACCCGCCAGGGCTTCGGTTTCCGTGCCCGGCACGTCGATGGCATTGGCGAAGTAACGGGCATAAGCCTCACGCCCTTCCGGCAGTCGATAACCCAGTTGCGTGCCGAACCCTTCACCTTTCGGATAGCCGCCCAACAAGGCTTCCGGCATCACCACCAGCGACGCGCCGCAGGCAATGATCGCCGCTTCCCAGCCGAGAATCTGTTCCAGGGTTTCACCTTTGCCACCGGGCAGAGAGCCGATTTGCAGGGCGGCGACTATCGATTTGGCCATCACGTTTACTCCGTCAGGTTCAGATGTTGCTGATTCTGCGGCGCCACGCGATCATGAATAAAGCCCAAAGCACTGCTGAATGATATGAGCCACATGAATATCACCGATGTAGATCTCAACCTGCTGAAAGTCTTTGAAGCCCTGCACGAGGAGTCCAGCGCCAGCCGTGCAGCATTGCGCCTGGGCGTGACGCAATCGGCGGTCAGCGCGGCGTTGCGGCGTTTGCGCGAGGTGTATGGCGATCAATTGTTCGTGCGTACCGGTCGCGGCCTGGCGCCGACGCTGCAAGCCAATCAGCTGAAACCGGTGCTCAGCGAAGCGTTGAACAAGTGTCGGCAGAGTCTGGCGATGGTCGATCCGACCACGCAGCAGTATGACGGTCGCTCGGTAACGGTTGGCCTCTCGGATGATTTCGAGATTGCCTACGGCCGGCGTCTGATCGAAGAGATTGCCCGCAGCGCGCCGAAACTGCGCCTGATCTTTCGCCAGACCCACAGCCAGATCGTCGCCCGCGATCTGATCGAACGCAGCATTGATCTGGCGATCACCGCCGGCGGATTTGCCGAGCGGCTGCTCAGCCGTCAGGTCTTGGGCGAAGGCGGTTATGCGTGTCTGGTCGATCCGGCGAGCCTGGCGCCGGGCCAGCAGCAGATCGATCTGCAGGAATTTGTCGCCCGCGAGCACTTGCTGGTGTCGTCCGGGGGATTTATCGGGATTACCGATGAAGGGCTGGCGGCGCTGGGCTTGAGTCGTCGGGTGTGCGCGTCGACCACGCATTTTGCCGCGCTGCCTTATCTGCTCAAGGGCAGTCAGGCGGTGGCGACCATTCCGGCGCATGCTGCGCAGAGTATTGCGGCGATCAGCGGGCTGACCTTGCTGCCCTGCCCGCTGGCCTTGCCGCGTTACCCGATCGAACTGGGCTGGCGCACCAGTACGCAGATCGATCCGGTGGTGGTCAAAGTGCGTGAGGCGATTGCCGCCAGTTTCGGCTGAAAGGTTACTTGCTCGCGGCCATCAAGCGGTTGACTTCACTGCGCACCATGTTGGCGAACTCGGGCGGTGACATGGTATCCAGCTCCGCGCGAACCCACTCCGCCCATTTGCCCTTGCGCTTGGCGCGCTCGCCGAACAACCGCGCGGCTTCACCTTTGGCTTTGCCCAGATTGTTCTGCCAGAGTTCGAACAGACGGGATTTCTCGTCTTCCAGAGCGGCGCGCTCTGCGAGGGATTTGTCGGCCAGATTGAAACTCATGGGGAATTATCCTGCTGCGTAAAATGGCGACATCTTACACGCTCGACAGAAATCTCCCGCGCAGGTTTTTCTTTCTGACCTAAATTCAGTGCAACTTTTCGCGATGCGCCACACTCCATTGATCACTGTCCATTCAACTGCAAGGAGTCACCCAATGGCCCGGAAATCCGCCGTGCAAGCCGCCCAGGATCAAATCAAGGATCAAGCCTTCAGCGAGCTTCAGGCATTGATCGAAGAATCCGACAAACTGCTGAAAAACAGTGCCTCACTGGTTGGCGAGGAAGCGGAAACCCTGCGCGGGCAAATAGCCCTGAAGCTGGAGCAAGCCCTGGAATCGGTGTCGAACGTACGCGAACGCACCAAACCTGCAGTCGAGGCCACCGAGAGCTACATCGGCGGCCATCCATGGCAGACCGTGGCTATTTCCGCCGGTTTTGGTCTGGTGGTGGGGTTGTTGCTCGGTCGTCGTTGATTTTTACGCGATTGAAGCCGATGCCAGTCAGTTCGCGCTGACTGGCATTTTTGTACGCGGGTTTTGAGACCGAGGTGATGCATGCGCGGGCAAGCCTTGCTCCTGCAAAAACCGCGATGCCCCAATGCCCCAATGCCGCAATGCCGCAATGCCACAACGCCGCAAACTCTGTAGGAGCCGAGCTTGCTCGCGAAGAGGCCCGATCAGACACCACCCATGTCAGACCGAAAGCAGCTCATCTATATGCCGATATTCGGCCTCCAGCCCCTCCGCCAACTCCCTCGCCCGCCCCAACCGAATCGGCCCCCGCTCGATATCGATCAACAGCCCCGGACACTCCAGCACCGGCAGCCCCGACCAGGCTTTCAAGCGCCCGTCCGTCACCACCAGCAAACGTTGCTGCTCGGCGGGCAAGCGTTTGCGCCGCGCCGTCAGCCATTGCTGTGCCTGCGCCAGCGCCGCCACTAACGGCGTGCCACCGCCCGCGCCCAAGGCATCGAGCCATGCGCGTAAACCACTGGAAGCCTTCAGGCCCTGCACCTGCCACTTCGGCGCGGTGCCGCTGGCCGTCAACAGCGCCAACCGCGCGCGCTGTCGGTAAGCGTCATCGAACAATTGCGCGAGCAGGCCTTTGGCATCACTCAATGCCTGATGGCGACGCGTGGAGGCCGAAGCATCGACGACCACCAGCCACAGTTCATGCGGGCTGCGCGTACGCCATTGCAACAGCAGGTCGGCGCGGGTTTGCGGGCGGCCATTGAGCAGCGTTCCCGGCCAGTTCACCGTGCCGCTGCGAGCGGCATGGCGTTTGCCTTGGCGGCCGTTATCCAGGCGTCCGGCGCGGGGTCTGGCATTCGCCCCCGCAGCGGATCGGGGGCGAATGCCTAAGGCTTTTTTGCTGGCCAGCTCGGCACTTCACGCCGCGCGCCCGTGGCGATTGACGGTGCCGGCAGGTCGCCCCACTGGCCCTGCCCTTCGCTTGGCGTGGTTTGCGTATTACTCGGTGATTGCGCCGGTTGTTGCGGGCTGGACGAAGGCTGTTCACGGCGGCGATGGCGCAAGGCAAATTCGGCCACAGCATCGATATCCTCTTCGCCAATCGCGTCAGCACCACGCCACGCAGCGTGCGCCCGCGCGGCGCGCAGCCACACCAGGTCAGCACGCAAACCATCGACGCCGGCAGCGAAACAACGCTCGGTGATCTGCGCCAACGCCGCATCGTCCAGCGCAATGTCGTTCAACTTACGGCGAGCGCCTTCGCAACGCTCACGCAGGGCTTGCTGCTGCGTTTCCCATTGCGCACAGAACGCTTGCGGGTCGCTGTCGAAATCCAGCCGCCGGCGAATGATCTGGCCACGATCGGCGGGTGCAGTGTGGCCGCTGAGGGCGACATTCAGACCGAAACGATCGAGCAATTGCGGGCGCAACTCGCCCTCTTCCGGGTTCATCGTGCCGATCAGCACGAACTTCGCCGAATGGCGGTGGGAAATGCCGTCACGCTCGATCAGGTTGGTGCCGCTGGCGGCGACATCCAGCAGCAGATCGACCAAGTGATCGGGCAGCAGATTGACTTCGTCGACGTAGAGCACGCCGCCGTCGGCCTTGGCCAGCACACCGGGGGAAAACTGCGCACGCCCGGCGCTCAGGGCCGCGTCGAGGTCGAGGGTGCCGACCAAGCGTTCTTCGGTGGCGCCCAACGGCAAGGTGACGAACTGGCCGCTGGCGAGCACGTCGGCCAAGCCCCGCGCCAACGTCGATTTGGCCATGCCGCGTGGGCCTTCGATGAGTACGCCGCCGATTTTCGGGTCGATGGCGGTGAGGCACAGGGCGAGTTTCAAGTCATCGGCGCCGACCACGGCGGAGAGCGGGAAATGTGGGGTGTCGGTCATTTGGGTTTTCTCTTTCGTGGTCTCTGGTGTGCCTGGGTGTTGTGGGGTGACCGTTGGGGTGGCCCTCACCCTAGCCCTCTCCCGGGGGAGAGGGCACCTAACGAGGTGTTCTCTGCAATTTCGCCGACCTGAGGTACCGAGTTGAATTCAAGTCTTGAAGCCAAGATAAATCGCCCCCCTCTCCCTCCGCGAAGGCTGGGGCTACATATCTTCCTCTATATCCAGCAGCAGATTCTCCAGCGCTTCTTTGTAAGCCCCCGGTTCCTGCCACATGCCCCGCTGTTGAGCTTCGAGCATGCGCTCAGTCATGTCGCGCAGTGCATGCGGGTTATGCTCGCGGACGAAATCCCGAGTCGCCGGGTCAAGCAAGTAAGCATCGGCCAGCAACGCGTACTGATGGTCGTCGATCAATTGCGTGGTCGCATCAAACGCGAACAGGTTGTCGACGGTCGCGGCCATCTCGAACGCGCCTTTATAGCCGTGGCGTTTGACCCCGTCGATCCATTTCGGATTGGCCGCCCGTGAACGGATTACCCGGTTCAGCTCTTCTTTCAACGTGCGAATCTTCGGCAGATCCGGCTGGCTGTGATCGCCGTGATAACTGGCCGCTGCTTCGCCGCGCAGGGTTTCCACGGCCGCGAGCATGCCGCCCTGGAACTGGTAGTAGTCGTTGGAATCGAGCAAGTCGTGTTCGCGATTATCCTGATTCTGCAGCACCGCTTGCACCTGGCTGAGGCGTTGGACGAATTGCTCGCGCGCGGCCGTACCCTCGTCGGCGCCGCCATAGGCGTAAGCGCCCCAGTTCAGATAAACCTCGGCGAGGTCCTCGCGGGACTGCCACAAACGGCCATCGATGGCGCCCTGCACGCCTGCTCCGTAGGCACCGGGTTTGGCACCGAAAATCCGCCAACCGGCCTGACGTCGCGCGGTTTCTTCATCGAGGCCCGATTGCAGCAAGGCTTCGCGTTCGGCGCGCACTTTCGCGGCCAATGGATTGAGATCGTCGGGCTCATCGAGCGCAGCAACTGCTTGCACGGCAGCATCGAACAGGCGAATCAGGTTGGCAAAGGCATCACGGAAAAATCCTGAGACTCGCAGCGTGACATCGACACGCGGACGATCCAACAGGCTCAGCGGCAAAATCTCGAAATCGTCGACACGCTGACTGCCCGTGGCCCAGACAGGACGCACGCCCATCAGTGCCATGGCCTGGGCGATGTCGTCACCGCCGGTACGCATGGTCGCGGTGCCCCACACCGATAAACCGAGCTGACGCAAATGATCACCATGATCCTGCATATGCCGCTCGAGAATCAGCGTCGCTGACTGGAAACCGATGCGCCACGCGGTGGTGGTCGGCAGGTTGCGCACATCCACCGAATAGAAGTTACGTCCGGTCGGCAATACGTCGAGACGACCCCGGCTGGGCGCGCCACTCGGGCCGGCCGGGACGAAACGCCCGCTCAAGGCATCGAGCAAGCCGCGCATTTCGGCGGGGCCGCAGGCGTCGAGGCGTGGGGCGACGACTTCGCGCAGAGACTGGATGATCAGATTTACATCAGCCCACCCCGGCCCCTGTAGGAGCGAGCCTGCTCGCGAAAGCGGTGGGTCAGGTAAATGGGTAGCGGCTGACAGGACGCCTTCGCGAGCAGGCTCGCTCCCACACGGGGTTTGTAGTGTTTGGGAAATCAGGGTCGTGGCAAACAGTTCGAGGCGTTCGCGGGTGTCGCCGGCGGTGCGCCAAGACTCGTTGCTTTGTGATTGCAGCGCTTCGGGGCGTGGGCCTGTCCATGGATCAGCCAGCGCACAGTCGAGTGGATCGAAGCCGAGCGCGAAGGCTTTGGCTAGCGCTCGCAGCAGGCTCGATTGCGCGCCTTTGCCATCGCCCCGTGGAATGCGCAGCAACGCCAGCAAGGTATCGATGCGCAAACGCCCGGTCGGCGATTCACCGAAAATGTGCAAGCCATCGCGGATCTGCGACTCCTTCAGATCACACAGATACGTATCGAGCCGCGGCAGCCAGATCGCCGCATCGGCGTCGCTGTCGAGCGCCGCGTCGAGCTGCAGTTCTCGGTCGATCTGCGTGTCACGCACCAACTGCAGAATGTCCTTCTGTAACTCGCGGGCGCGGCGTGGATCGAGCAACTGCGCTTCGTAATACTCGTCAGCCAGCAGCTCCAGATTGCGCAACGGGCCATAGGTTTCGGCGCGGGTCAGCGGCGGCATCAAGTGGTCGATGATCACCGCTTGCGTGCGCCGTTTGGCCTGAGCGCCCTCGCCCGGGTCGTTGACGATAAATGGATAGATATTCGGTAACGGCCCGAGCAGCGCATCCGGCCAGCAGTTTTCCGAGAGCCCGACGCCCTTGCCCGGCAACCATTCCAGATTGCCGTGCTTGCCGACGTGAATCACGCCGTGGGCGCTGTAGGTGTTGCGCAACCAGAAGTAGAACGCCAGATAAGCGTGCGGAGGCACCAAATCCGGGTCGTGATAGACCGCGCTCGGGTCAACCTGATAACCGCGCGCCGGTTGAATGCCGACGAAGGTCAGGCCAAAGCGCAAACCGGCGATCATCATCCGCCCGTCGCGGCACATCGGGTCGCTTTGCGGTGGCCCCCAACGCTCGACCACCGCCGCGCGATTGGCCTCGGGCAGTTCATTGAACATCGTCAGGTAAGCGTCCATCGCCAGGCTTTGCTGGCAGGGACGCAGGTCAATGGTGTCAAGATCGTTGCTGACGCCACCGAGCAATTGCTGGATCAACTCGGTGCCGCTGCTCGGCAGTTCTGCCGTGATCGGATAACCCTCAACCTGCAATGCGCGCAGGATGTTCAGCGCCGCCGCTGGCGTATCGAGGCCGACACCGTTGCCGATACGCCCATCGCGAGTCGGGTAGTTGGCGAGGATCAGCGCAATACGTTTCTCGGCATTCGGTACCCGCGCCAGATCGATCCAGCGCCGCGCCAGTTCGGCGACGAAATCCATGCGCTCGGGTTGCGCCCGATAGCAGACCACATCGGACTGACTGCGCTCGCTGCGCCAGGCCAGATCCTTGAAGCTGATCGGCCGGCTGATGATCCGCCCGTCGAGTTCCGGCAGCGCAATGTGCATCGCCAGATCCCGAGGGCCGAGGCCTTGCTCGCTGTCGCGCCAACCGGGTTCGTTGTCCTGGGCACAGATCGCTTGAATGACCGGAATATTGCGGCGAAACGGCCGCAGGTGTGGCGCTTCGGGGCTCGATTGGGCGAACCCGGTGGTGTTGAGAATCACCCCCGCCTCGACTTCGTCCAGCCAATCCTCGACCACCGAGAGGCAGCCGGGCTCTTTCAGACTGGCCACCGCGACGGGCAGCGGGTTAAGTCCCGCCGCCTGCAAGCGCTGGCAGAAAACATCAATAAACGCGGTGTTCGCCGCTTGCAGGTGCGAGCGGTAAAACAACACCGCCGCGACCGGTTGCTCGGGCAGCCAATCGGCTTGCCAGTCACTCAGTGCGGCGGCGGTTTTGTTCGGGTGATAAATCGCGGTGCGCGGCAAGGCTTGCGGCTCGCCCCAGACGTAATCGCGAGCGAGCCAACGGCTGGCGAGGCAGCGGAAAAAATCCAGCGCATTGCCCATGCCGCCCTGACGCAAGAACTGCCACAGCCGATCACGATCTTCGGCGCCAACGGTGCTCAAGTCACTGAGTTCCGGGTCGGGGCGATCATCGCCCGGCACCAGAATCACCTGCACGCCGCGCTCGGCCAGCTCGATCAAACGTTCGACGCCATAGCGCCAATAAGCGATGCCGCCGTGCAGCGAAATCAGAATGACTTTGGCGTGGCGCAGCACTTCATCGACGTACAGATCGACCGAGGCGTGATTCTGCACCTGCATGGGATTAGCCAGACGCAGGCTCGGATAATCCTCGGGCAATTGCTGCGCGGCTTCGGCGAGCAGCGCCAGGCTGGAGTCGCCGCTGCACAGGATCACCAACTCGGCGGGGGTTTGGCCAAGGTCGGCAATGTTGTCATCCGAAACGAAACCGCCGGGCTGGGTCCTGAGCAGGTGCATGGCTTAAACGCTGAGCGCGGCGCGCAGTTGCGCTTCGAGTTGCGCGGCGTCGAGCTCCTGACCGATCAACACCAGACGCGTGACGCGCGCCTCATCGGCGCCCCACTGACGGTCGAAATGCTTGTCGAAACGCGTGCCCACGCCCTGAATCAACAGGCGCATCGGTTTGTTCGGGATCGCGGCAAAACCTTTGACACGGAGGATGCCGTGCTTGACCACCAATTGCGTCAGCGCGTCGAGCAGCAAGCTTTCGTCGGCCTGTGGCAGTTCGATGGAGATCGAATCGAAGGCGTCGTGATCATGGTCATCGTGATCGTCATCGCCTTCACCGTGGTGATGATCGTGATGGCTGTGGCGACTGTCGATGTGTTCTTCCGAACCGGCGCCGAGGCCGATCAACACGTCCAGCGGCACGCGACCGTTGCTCGCTTCGATGATTTTCACCGCAGGCGGCAGTTCTTCGGCGACTTCGAGGCGTACGCGAGCGAGGTCTTCCGGGCTGGTCTGGTCGGCCTTGTTGAGGATCACCAGGTCGGCGCTGGCCAGTTGGTCGGCGAACAGCTCGTGCAGTGGCGATTCGTGGTCGAGGTTCGGGTCCAGTTTGCGCTGGGCGTCGACCTGATCCGGGAACGCGGCGAAGGTGCCCGCGGCCACGGCCGGGCTGTCGACCACAGTGATCACTGCGTCGACGGTGCAGGCGCTGCGGATTTCCGGCCACTGGAACGCTTGCACCAGTGGTTTTGGCAGGGCCAGGCCCGAGGTTTCGATGAGGATATGGTCAAGGTCGCCGCGACGGGCAACCAGTTCGCGCATTACCGGGAAGAACTCTTCCTGGACGGTGCAGCACAGGCAGCCGTTGGCCAGTTCGTAGACGCGACCGGTGGCTTCTTCTTCGGTGCAGCCGATGGTGCATTGCTTGAGGATTTCACCGTCGATGCCCAGTTCGCCAAATTCGTTGACGATCACCGCGATGCGACGGCCCTGAGCGTTGTCGAGCATGTGGCGCAACAGTGTGGTTTTGCCCGAGCCGAGGAAGCCGGTGACGATGGTGACGGGGAGTTTGGCCAGTGTTTTCATCGGTATGCCCTTTGGCAAGCGGCGGGCATACGGGACGAGAACCGGCAACGCGCGTGCGCGCCGGAAGCGTTCGCCACCGGATCACCCCGCCCGGTTGTAGTGAGAATCTGTGACGAGGCAGGTCTCCTGGCTGACGGCGTTCAGGGCTTGGGCCTGGCATTCGTTGCGCCTTCCCGCTGGCTCATCGATTGAGCTGGCAGTGGCGTGGCAACGAACATCACCGTTCACAGTTGCGGGGGCAGCCGCGGCATTGACCGCGTTCCCTTCTTAGCTTCGGCATCGGCCGAAGAACCTCGAATGCGCAAGGCTACGCATCGGGTGGTGACCGGTCAATGTTTGGATTGGGGGCATATCCGTTGCTGCGGGAGCTGCCGCTGGCGGTTTCGCTCTTACAGCGACTCACTTTTCCAAACGCCGAAAAGTAAGCAAAAGGCTTTGCCCCTGGCGTACGGCACTTCGCTGAGGCTCAGTGTTCCCTCGCTACGGTGTCCATCCGGGGGCATCGCCTACGGTTTGCTGCGCTGCACCTCCTCTCGATGTGTTTGGCTTCGCCAAACGGCGCTGCGCGCCTAACCCCCCGATGAACACCTCCGCTCGGCCTGCCGAAGGGGCAAAAAATCAAAAGCAAAGCCAGAGCCAGAGCCAGAGCAGATCAAAAGATCGCAGCCTTCAGCAGCTCATACAGGGAATGGGTACACCTGCCAGAGCTTGGTCGGCTGTCAGGCCGCCATCGCTGGCAAGCCAGCTCCCACAGGGGTCGAGTACAACCGGCAGAAACAGGTCGGCTGTCAGGCCGCATTCGGGAGCAAGCCCCTCCCACAATTTGAGCCAGGCCCACCCGCCAGAGACTGGTCGGCTGTCAGGCCGCCATCGCTGCCAAAAAAAACGAGTACACCCCCAAACGCGGCGCATGCCGCCCCACTCAACACAATGAGCGTTAGCTCGAGTACCGCTCTTGATCTAGAAGGCCCGTCGGCAGGCTGAGTGGAGGGATTGATCCGGGGGTGGTAGCGCAGCGACCGTTTGGCGCAGCCAAATGCATCGAGAGGAGGTGCAGCGCAGCAAACCGTAGGCGATGCGCCCGGATCGATCCCGCAGCGAAGGAACCCGAGCCACAGCGAGGGCCGTACGTCAGGGTAAAGCCTTTTGGGTTACCTTTTCGGCGTTTGGAAAAGGTGACTCGCCGTCAGGGCGAAACCCTAAGCAGTCGTTACCGCAGCAACGGATCTGCCCCCCCCCAATTGACTCAAATCCCCCCTCATGCTCTCCTACACAACTTGTTACGGGTGCCCTTCACAGGGTGAAACGGGAAACCGGTGAATCATGTGCTTTACTCAAGCCCATGTCAGTCCGGTGCTGCCCCCGCAACGGTAAGCGAGCGAAGCGTCAGATCCACTGTGCCAACAAGGCATGGGAAGGTGATGCTTGCAGGTCGGCCAGACGCCAACCCCTCGTGAGCCCGGAGACCGGCCCGCAACACACAGCCCGCACTTTGTGCGGCCTGAACATAACAAACCCGCGGTGGGCGGGCGCTGTTCGAACCTCTGCGAGCCAGACCCGCAGGGGTTTTCATGCGCTCGATTCACCCGCTGACACTCCAGAGGGAAGCGCCATGTCGATCATCAGCAGCACCGGCAGCAACACGGACAAAATCACCAGCACCGCCACACTGAGCCAATGCCTTGGCGCTGCCATCTTCGCGTCGATCCTCGGCGCCAGTCTGGTCTACTTCGCCGGTTTCTCGCACATCGAAGCGGTGCACAACGCCGCCCACGATACCCGCCACAGCGCCGCGTTCCCGTGCCACTGAGACCTGTCGACATGATCAAGCGAATTGCGCAAACCGCAGGTTTCACCGGCCTGTTGGCCGCCCTGCTCCTCACGCTGCTGCAAAGTTTCTGGGTCTCGCCGCTGATTCTGCAGGCCGAGACCTTCGAGAAATCCGAACCCGTGGCTGAAGTTCACGAACACGCCGCCGGCGCCGCTGCGCACACTCATGATGCCGAAGCCTGGGAGCCGGAAAACGGCTGGCAGCGCGTGGTTTCGACCACGGGCGGCAATCTGGTGGTGGCCGTTGGTTTCGCCCTGATGCTCGCGGGTCTCTACACCCTGCGCGCACCGACCAAAACCTCGCAAGGTCTGCTCTGGGGCCTGGCCGGTTACGCGACTTTCGTTCTGGCGCCGACTCTGGGCCTGCCGCCGGAATTGCCGGGCACCGCTGCCGCTGATCTGGCGTCGCGACAGATGTGGTGGATCGGCACGGCCGCCTCAACCGCTGTCGGCCTGTCGTTGATTGCGTTCAGCCGTCACTGGCTGATGAAAATCCTCGGCGTGGCGATTCTTGCCGTCCCGCATGTGATCGGCGCACCGCAGCCGGAAGTGCATTCGATGCTCGCTCCAGAAGCATTGGAAGCTCAGTTCAAAATCGCTTCGCAGTTGACCAACGTGGCGTTCTGGCTGGCCTTGGGCCTGATCAGCGCCTGGTTGTTCCGCCGCAAAAGCGACGGTCAATACCACGCATGACCAATGACAGCACAGCGCCGACCTTTGTGGTCGGCCTGGGCTGCCAGCGCGGCTGCCCCGCCAGCACGTTGCGCGCGTTACTCGACCAGGCTTTGCAGGCGCACCGCATCGAGCTGGAAGCGGTCAAGGCTTTGGCCAGTATCGACCTGAAGCGCGATGAGCCCGGTTTGCAGGAACTCGCCACGCAACTGGCCCTGCCCTTGCTGTACTTCAGCAGCGAAGAATTGGCCAGTTACCAGCAACGACTCAGCCATCATTCGCAAATCGCTTTCGAGCGCACCGGTTGTTATGGCGTTGCCGAGAGTGCTGCACTGGCACTCGCTGAACAGATGATCCAGGCACCGGCAAAACTGCTGATTTCCCGGCAAAAATACGCTCAAGCGACCTTGGCATTGGCCGGCGCTGCATAAAACCCCGATAATCCCCGCCATTGATCATGAGCAATCTTCATCTGAAGCATTGCCCTGCCCCGTTTTTCACAGGATTTCTTGATGACCGTCTACTTCATCGGCGCCGGCCCCGGCGACCCGGAATTGATCACTGTCAAAGGTCAACGGCTCATCCGCAGTTGCCCGGTGATCATCTATGCAGGCTCGCTGGTGCCTGCGGCGGTACTGGACGGTCATCAGGCTGAAACCGTGGTCAACAGCGCTGAATTGCATCTGGAACAGATCATCGAACTGATCAAAACCGCGCACGCCAAAGGCCAGCATGTGGCAAGGGTACATTCAGGGGATCCGAGTCTGTATGGCGCAATTGGCGAGCAGATTCGTTACTTGCGCGAGCTGAATATTCCGTTCGAAATCATCCCCGGCGTAACAGCCACAGCGGCGTGCGCTGCGTTGTTGGGTGCTGAACTGACCCTGCCGGACGTCTCGCAAAGCGTGATTCTGACCCGTTATGCAGACAAGACCCCGATGCCAGCGGGTGAGGAATTGGGCAACTTGGCCCAGCATGGCGCGACCATGGCGATTCATCTGGGGGTCAACCATCTGCAGAAGATTCTGGCGGAGCTGCTGCCGCATTACGGCGCGGACTGCCCGATCGCGGTGATTCACCGGGCGACGTGGCCGGATCAGGATTGGGTGGTCGGGACGCTGGAAGATATTGCCGAGAAGGTTGAGGCCAAGGGCTTTCGGCGGACGGCGTTGATACTGGTGGGACGAGTGCTGGGGAGTGAGGTTTTCAGTGAGTCATCGCTGTATCGCGCCGGGCATGCACACCTCTACAGACCCTGAAAATCGCTATACACAATCCCCTCGCCACAAAATAGGCAGCCACACATAAATCGCAGGCGTAAAAAAACGGCACTCACGGGGTGCCGTTTTTCTTGTCCGCAGCGAACACCACTTAGTAGTAGGCGTTTTCTTTCTGCGTGTGGTCGGTCACGTCGCGAACACCCTTCAACTCGGGAATGCGCTCGAGCAAGGTGCGCTCGATGCCTTCCTTCAGGGTCACGTCGGCCTGGCCGCAGCCTTGGCAACCGCCACCGAATTGCAGAACGGCGATGCCGTCTTCAACCACATCGATCAGGCTGACCTGACCGCCGTGGCTGGCCAGCCCCGGGTTGATTTCGGTTTGCAGGTAGTAGTTGATGCGCTCGTTGACCGGGCTGTCGGCGTTGACCATCGGCACTTTGGCGTTGGGCGCCTTGATGGTCAGTTGGCCGCCCATGCGGTCGGTCGCGTAGTCGACAACGGCGTCGTCAAGAAAGGCTTCGCTGAAGTGATCGATATACGCGGTGAAGCTTTTCAGCCCCAGCGCGGTGTCTTCAGGTTTTTCTTCGCCCGGCTTGCAGTAGGCAATGCAGGTTTCGGCGTACTGGGTGCCAGGCTGGGTGATGAAGACGCGGATGCCGATGCCTGGGGTGTTCTGCTTGGAGAGCAGATCGGCCAGGTAATCGTGGGCGGCGTCGGTAATGGTAATAGCGGTCATGGAAACTCCTCGCAGGCTTGGGCGCAGTTTACGCCAATCGTTGCGCCGGACAAAGTCCTAGTATTTTTGTCGGGAAAGATTCTCGTCAGGCTCGCCGTCGATCCGAGCCTTGAGCCAACGGTAGCTGCGTTTTTCCACCCATTCGTAGCTCAGCCATGAACCGCCTGCGATCGCCAATGCGCACGCGACAAACATCAGATACGGGTTGATGCCATAGCGCCGTGCAAGAAAACCGCCCGTCGACAACACCAGCACGTGCATCAGGTACACCGAGTAGGAGCAATCACCGAGCAACTTGAGCAACCGACTGCGCTCGACGTAACGCTCCAGCGCCATGCACGACATCACCAGCACCGCACTCGGTACGCCCCAATTGAGCAGCCTCGGCGCCGGCGCCAAGTGATAAATCGTCAACAATGCCGCGACGATGCCCGCCAGGGGCAGCCATAGACCGGCGCCGATCCAGCCCCGACGATGGAGCATGCCGATGCCGATCCCCAGCAGAAACTCATAAACGATGTCCGAGCGATAGAACTCGCTGATCCAGCCAAACCCTGTCCACGCCTGACTCACGGCAAACAGCAGCGCCGCGACCACCAGCAGGCGCACCTGCAAACGAAACAGCAGGGCCCAGGCAAATAGCACGTAGAAGAGCATTTCGTAATTGAGCGTCCAGCCGACATTCAGCGTCGGGTAAATCCCGTAGCCGCCGGGGTTTTCAGTCGGGATAAACAGCAAGGACAGCAGCAGATGGTTCCAATCCACCGTCTGATCCGGCAACAACGGTTGGGCAAACACTACCAGCAACGCCATCAGCACGGTGTACAGCCAATACGCCGGGACGATGCGAAACAATCGGTACAACAGAAACCGCGCCGGCGGCAGCGGTTTATTCTCGGTGGAAAGGAAAATCACCAGGCCACTGATGACGAAAAAGATATCCACGCCCACCGCACCTTTGTCGATGAACAACTGGCCGATCGGCCCACGTGCTTCGAAATTGAAGAAAATCTGCATGAAGTGATGGCAGACCACTGTCCACGCGGCCAGCGCACGCAGGGCCTGCACTGAAATCAACATCGCGCGCTCCCGTCACAGTTCCTGAAATACCACTAAACCCTGTGGGAGCGGGCTTGCCCGCGATGGCGGAGTGTCAGGCCGCATAAATGTTGAATGGGCCGCCCTCATCGCTGGCAAGCCAGCTCCCACAGGGAATGTGGGTCTAGTCAGAATTGGGACAGCAGAACGCTCTTAAATGATCAAAGATTCTCGTAGCGGTTCATGTCCAGCACGCCCTCTTCCACCGGGTCGGTTTCGTGCAGGTACTGGCTCAGATCGTGGAAATACAACCAGAACTGCGGATGGCTGCGGCGGATCCCCCAGCGTTCGACGATTTTCTCGAACTGAGGCTGATCCTTGGCGCTTTCCATGGCATCGACAAATGCCGGCACCTGATCGGCCGGGATGTTGAAGATGAAATTCGGATAACTGCTTAGCACGCCCGGATAGATAGTCAACGTGTCCAGCCCCGGTTGATAGCGCAGCGACTCCCCCGTCAAAAACGCCACGTTGCTGTGCGCGCGATTGCGCAGCAGGCTGTAGACCTCGCGTTTGCCGCTGGCCGTTTCAATGCGCAGCATGGTTGCTTCCGGCAACTGGTCGATCACCTTCAAACCGGCAGCGGGCCGTGCTGTAAGGCGGCTCAACGCCTGTTCGGCATTTTGCAACGCCGGGTCGATATTCGGCCGTGAGCAATAGGCATTGTCGCAACGGTTGATCGGATCGGGACGCGCATTCAGATCGCCGTAACGCGCCAGCAACTGCATGGCGAAATCGTATTTCGGATCTTTTTCGTCGAGTTTCAGCGCGGTCGGTTTGTCGTCATCAATGGCCTCGTAATCCAGCCACATCTTGAACTGGCCGCTGCTCTGGTACCAATCGTCGAGGTAGTCCTCGCGCGAATCGGCCGGCATCAGGCGCAGGAAGTTCTGCTCGGCGCCGTTGCGGATCAGGTCGAAATACAGGCGAGTCTGCGCCTGATGGGAGACGTTGCCGAACACGTCGAAGTTGACCGCCAACTGGTAATAGGTGCGTTCAAGCAAGGGATAGTCGAACAACCACATCGTCTGCGGCACTTCGCCGATCAGGCCCTTGGTCACCGAAGCACTGTCGAAGTGGCGGAAGATGCTCAGCAGCGCGTTGTCGTTGCCGGCCCACAGCGTCGACCAGCTCGGCGCTGGTTGATCGGCGTAACTGTCGCGGCGCAGGGCCTCGTATTCATTACGCTTGTCGCGGTAGTTGTGCCACAGGGTCAACACGCTGCCGACATCATCGTTCTGCCCCGGCATCGCCAGTAACGGCGTGGCCTGGCCGCGATAGTTCGGGTCGGTGATGTACAGGTCGTGATCCGGGGCCTGGAACAGCGCCCAGAAGTTGTCGCGAATCACGTCGGTCGCGATCTGGCCACGGCACACCGGGCCGCGAATGAAGGTGCGGACGAAATATTCGGCGTTATCGAGCATGAACTGGTAACGCGCCTGCGCCGGAATGGCCTCGAACGTAGCAAACGGGTTGGCGCGGCTGTTCGGCCCGTAACCCGGCAACGCGTTGACCTGCCAGTTACCGCTGTAGAACAGGCTTTTGACCCGCGCCATTTTCGCCGCGCTCAGCGGATAAGTGATGTGGGTTTTATGCACGATCACCCCTTGCACCGGCCACAAGCGGTAGTACACCTGTGTGCCCGGATCATCGTTGGGGCGGCGAGTAGCGATCAGGTCGATGGATTGACCGGTCGGCGTGCGCGAACGCACCCATTGGAAGAAATGCCCCGGCTCGCCATCCTTGAAATAGATGTGCGCGAGGAACAGGTGCTCGTAGAGCCAACGGCCGACCAGACTCTGGCGAGCGCCAGGACTGTTGAGCAGGTTTTCCCACTGGACGATTTGCAGCGCCTCTTGTGCGCTCGGCGCCAAACCCTGTTCGTCAATCGGCGCACCGGAAGCGAGCCAGCGCTGCAAGGTCTGGTATTGCTGATCGGTCAGGCCGGTCACGGCCAGCGGCATGCCTTCCTTCGGATGAGCACCGGCGTAGCCGTCAAACTCGGCGGGCATCGCGCATTGATTCGCGCGATTCAAACCCAGAACGATTTCTTCAGGCAGTTTGGCATTCGGCTGCAACGGGGTTCTATGGCCCAGCTCCAGCATCCGTGCCATCAACGCCGCCTGGCTGCCCTGCGCGTCGAGTACGGAATAGAAGTCCTTTTGCTGCCAGGCGCGTTTGCCGAAGGCGTCGTAAAACAGTCGGGTGGTCGGCGCCGCTTGCGTGCGTTCGCCGTCGTAGACCGGCATCTTGCTGGCGCCACGGGCCGCGCCTTCGCCGCTGCCAAGGTTGAGCTGGCAGGCAGAGTCGTAGCACGCATGGCAGGCCACACACTTCTCGGTGAAGATCGGCTGGATATCACGGGTGTAGGAAATCAGGGGCTCTTGCGCAACGGCGCCCCAGCTTAAAAACAGCAAAACAATGCTGATGACGCGGTACGACATGTGCCTGATCCCGACCCTGAAGAAAAACGCCGCGATTCTACAGTATGACGCTCGTACCAACATGAACGATATTCATGCAAAACCTCCACATGCTCTAAAACCGCACAGGTTTGTTATGATCCCGCTCCTTCGTAATGGTCTTTCCGAGTAGTCCAAATGTCCGATCGCAGCGTCCGTCTTCAAGCTCTCAAGCAAGCCCTCAAAGAGCGCATCCTGATACTCGACGGCGGCATGGGCACGATGATCCAGAGCTACAAGCTCGAAGAGCAGGATTATCGCGGCAAACGCTTCGCGGACTGGCCGAGTGACGTCAAGGGCAACAACGACCTGTTGGTGATCACCCGTCCGGACGTGATTGGCGGTATCGAGAAAGCCTACCTGGATGCCGGTGCCGACATCCTCGAAACCAACACCTTCAACGCCACACGCATTTCCATGGCCGACTACGGCATGGAAGAGCTGGCCTACGAGTTAAACGTAGAAGGCGCACGCCTGGCGCGCAAGGTGGCTGACGCCAAGACCGCCGAGAACCCGGACAAGCCGCGCTTTGTTGCCGGCGTGCTCGGCCCGACCAGCCGCACGTGCTCGCTGTCGCCAGACGTCAACAACCCGGGCTATCGCAACGTCACCTTTGATGAGCTGGTGGAGAACTACACCGAAGCCACCAAAGGCCTGATCGAGGGCGGCGCCGACCTGATCCTGATCGAAACCATCTTCGACACCCTCAATGCCAAAGCGGCCATTTTTGCCGTGCAAGGTGTGTTCGAAGAGCTGCACATCGAACTGCCGATCATGATTTCCGGGACCATCACCGACGCCTCCGGCCGTACCTTGTCGGGCCAGACCACCGAAGCGTTCTGGAACTCGGTGGCGCACGCCAAGCCAATTTCGGTCGGCCTCAACTGCGCGCTCGGCGCCAGTGAATTGCGTCCGTACCTGGAAGAGCTGTCGAACAAGGCCAGCACCCACGTTTCCGCGCACCCGAATGCCGGCCTGCCGAACGAATTCGGCGAGTACGACGAACTGCCATCGGAAACCGCCAAGGTCATCGAAGAATTCGCCCAGAGCGGTTTCTTGAACATCGTCGGCGGCTGCTGCGGCACCACGCCGGGCCACATCGAGGCCATCGCCAAAGCCGTCGCCGGTTACGCGCCGCGTCAGATTCCGGACATTCCCAAGGCGTGCCGCCTGTCGGGCCTGGAACCATTCACCATCGATCGCAGCTCGCTGTTCGTCAACGTCGGCGAGCGCACCAACATCACCGGTTCCGCCAAGTTCGCCCGTCTGATCCGTGAAGACAACTACACCGAAGCGCTGGAAGTCGCCCTGCAACAGGTCGAGGCCGGTGCGCAGGTGATTGACATCAACATGGATGAAGGGATGCTCGATTCGAAGAAGGCCATGGTGACCTTCCTCAATCTGATCGCCGGTGAGCCGGATATCTCCCGTGTACCGATCATGATTGACTCGTCGAAATGGGAAGTCATCGAAGCCGGCCTCAAGTGCATTCAGGGCAAGGGCATCGTCAACTCGATCAGCATGAAAGAAGGCGTCGAGCAGTTCATCCATCACGCCAAACTGTGCAAGCGCTATGGTGCTGCGGTGGTGGTGATGGCGTTCGACGAAGCCGGCCAGGCCGACACCGAAGCGCGCAAGAAAGAAATCTGCAAACGCTCCTACGACATTCTGGTCAACGAAGTCGGCTTCCCGCCGGAAGACATTATTTTCGACCCGAACATCTTCGCCGTCGCCACCGGCATCGAAGAACACAACAACTACGCTGTGGACTTCATCAATGCCTGCGCCTACATCCGCGATGAACTGCCGTACGCGCTGACCTCCGGCGGCGTATCCAACGTGTCGTTCTCGTTCCGTGGCAACAACCCGGTGCGTGAAGCGATCCACTCGGTGTTCCTGCTGTATGCGATCCGTGCGGGCCTGACCATGGGCATCGTCAACGCCGGTCAGCTGGAGATCTACGACCAGATCCCGGTCGAACTGCGCGACGCCGTCGAAGACGTGGTGCTCAACCGCACGCCAAACGGCACCGACGCCCTCCTCGCCATCGCCGACAAGTACAAGGGCGACGGCAGCGTCAAGGAAGCCGAGACCGAAGAGTGGCGCAGCTGGGGGGTCAACAAGCGTCTGGAGCATGCGCTGGTCAAAGGCATCACCACACACATCGTTGAAGACACCGAAGAATCGCGTCAGTCCTTCGCCCGCCCGATCGAAGTGATCGAAGGCCCGCTGATGTCCGGCATGAACATCGTTGGCGACCTGTTCGGCGCCGGCAAAATGTTCCTGCCACAGGTGGTGAAATCCGCCCGTGTGATGAAGCAGGCCGTGGCGCACTTGATCCCGTTCATCGAACTGGAAAAAGGCGACAAGCCGGAAGCCAAGGGCAAGATCCTCATGGCCACGGTGAAAGGTGACGTACACGACATCGGCAAGAACATCGTTGGCGTGGTGCTGGGCTGCAACGGCTACGACATCGTCGACCTCGGCGTGATGGTGCCGGCAGAGAAAATCCTGCAAGTGGCCAAAGAGCAGAAGTGCGACATCATCGGCCTGTCTGGCCTGATCACGCCTTCGCTGGATGAAATGGTTCACGTCGCCCGTGAAATGCAGCGTCAGGATTTCCACCTGCCGTTGATGATCGGAGGCGCGACCACCTCCAAAGCGCACACCGCCGTGAAGATCGAACCGAAGTACAGCAACGACGCGGTGGTCTACGTGACCGACGCCTCGCGTGCGGTCGGCGTGGCAACCCAGTTGCTGTCGAAAGAGTTGAAGGCCGGTTTCGTCGAGAAAACCCGACTGGAATACGTCGACGTGCGTGAGCGCACCGCCAACCGCAGCGCGCGTACCGAACGGTTGAGCTACGCAGCGGCCATCGCCAAGAAACCACAGTTCGACTGGGCGACTTACGCGCCAGTCAAACCGACTTTCACCGGCAGCAAGGTCCTCGACAACATCGACCTCAAGGTCTTGGCCGAATACATCGACTGGACGCCGTTCTTTATTTCCTGGGACCTGGCCGGCAAATTCCCGCGCATCCTCGAAGACGAAGTGGTCGGTGAAGCCGCCACCTCGCTGTACAAGGATGCGCAGGAAATGCTCGCCAAACTGATCGACGAGAAGTTGATCAGCGCCCGCGCCGTGTTCGGTTTCTGGCCGGCCAATCAAGTACATGACGACGACATCGAGCTGTACGGCGATGATGGCCAGCCATTGGCCAAGCTGCATCACCTGCGCCAGCAGATCATCAAGACCGACGGCAAACCGAACTTTTCGCTGGCCGATTTCGTCGCGCCGAAAGACAGTGAAGTCACCGACTACGTCGGTGGTTTCATCACCACCGCCGGCATCGGCGCCGAAGAAGTTGCCAAGGCCTATCAGGACGCTGGCGACGACTACAACTCGATCATGGTCAAAGCCCTGGCCGACCGCTTGGCCGAAGCCTGTGCCGAATGGCTGCACCAGCAGGTACGTAAAGAACACTGGGGATATGCCAAGGACGAGACCCTCGACAACGAGGCGCTGATCAAAGAGCAATACAGCGGCATCCGCCCTGCTCCGGGTTACCCGGCGTGCCCGGATCACACCGAGAAAGCGGCGCTGTTCGCCCTCCTTGATCCTGAAGCGGAAGAAATGCGCGCCGGCCGCAGCGGTGTGTTCCTCACCGAGCACTACGCGATGTTCCCGGCCGCCGCGGTCAGCGGCTGGTATTTTGCGCATCCGCAGGCGCAGTACTTCGCCGTGGGCAAGATCGACAAGGATCAGGTCGCCAGCTACACCTCGCGTAAAGGTCAGGAATTGAGCGTGACCGAGCGCTGGCTCGCGCCGAACCTGGGTTACGACAACTGATCCTTTGAACCTACCTCGGTAGACCGTTTGGCTATCGAGGTAGGCGTCAGCCAGTTATTGGCTGAACTGCTGTCGCTCAACCTCCGTCAATTCGAGCAATAACGCGGTTTCCTGCGTTTTGAACGTCACCTCCAGCGCTACGACCTCTGCCAGATATGCCTCGGTTATCGCTGTATGGCGGTCTTCCAGCTCGCTTTGTATCTGCGCCTGTTTGTCCTTGAGTGCCGCCAATCGCGCTGCATATTTACGCTTCAGCTGATCGGTCCAGTACTTGCGCGTGACCAGATCTTCCTTGAACTCGGCCGACTGCTCGGCGCCAATCACTTCGGCATAGGCCGCGTCCAGGCTGGCGGCGCTGACGTTGCCGCTGTACAGCATGTCTTTCGGCTGCCCCGGCAGTTCCAGCCTGTCGCCAAGACCAATCCGATAAGCCAGTCGCACTTCCGCCGGATCCGGCCGACCGCCCTGCGCCTGACGTTGCTGCACATCGCGGTTGGCGATTTTCTCGATCCGCCCCAGACGAAACAGCTTCCTGCCCAGTTTGAACAACACGCTGTCTTGTTGGTTGGCTGGCGTCGATTTGACCGTATCGAACTCGAAGACCTTCACTTCAATGTCGCTGAACAACAGAATGCGGCCGTCGCCACACGTCTGCGCCGATTGCGCCATGACAAATACCGTGTCGCGCAATTCGGCATCACTGGCAGCCGCTGTCAGTACCCGATGCACGCGTCGCGTCAGATCGGCTCGTCCCAATTTGAAGTCTTTCGTGCCCTCCATTCGGTCGAGCAAGTTGAAAAAAGCCGCGTTGTTCGGCGCCTGCTCAAGATTGCTCCAGATCCGTGTCATCTCGTCAGCGTCGCTGGCCGCCTCATCAATCCAGCGTTGCCGTGCTTCTGGACCGGTTACGTGCTCAATATCCACATCCTCGTCGCTGATATCCGAAGTGTCGCCGTCGAAAGCACTATCGGTGTCAAAACCATCCAACACTTCATCAAGTTCCTCTGTCGACCAGCCCATGATCGACTCGCCCTCAGTCACTTCATTGCGCAACATCAGCAGGGCCGCACCGTCCAGGTTGTCGTTGCTAGTCACATTGGTACCCAAACGCAACTCGCGGTAGGGTTCTGTCAGCAACGCCTGGGGAATCGACTCAAGCATGTTGTCGCGCAGGTTCAGCGAGGTCAGCGCCGGCAGGCGCAAAACCCCGGCCGGCCAGTCGACCAGACGATTGCTGCGCACGTCGAGCGTGTGTAGCTGTGTGAGCGAACTGACATCCAGCACCTCCAGCCAGTTGTGCGATAAGTCGAGGGACTGCAACTGACCCAATGCAGCGATCTGGCGCTGAAGTTGCGGCGTCCAACTCAGCTGATTAGAGGATGCCGACAGTCGCGTGAGATGCGTCAGCGTGGTAACGGGCTCGGGCAAGGCTGTCAGGAAATTGCCATCGAGCTCCAGGGTGTGAATGCCTTCGAACGAACGCATGAAACCATCAGCCCCGGTTTCGTAGATAAACACCTTGTTCAGCTTTAACGTGCCGACATGGGAGAAGTCACCGGTCAACGTTGGCAAGCTGCCTAAAGGATTTTCGGACATATCGAGGGTATGACTGGCAGAGCCATCGGCCACCGCCGCACCGCGCAAATTATGCCGCCAACAACTGAGAATCTGGTCAGCCGCTTTGCGACGTTCCATGACGCTGACCCAGAGCGGCACACTCAGCTCCCGTAACTGGAAGGGTGGCTGGGTGATCCATTCATTGAGGGTTTCAGTCAGTGCCTGAAACTGCTTGTCCCATTCATCGATCTGCGCGAACAGCGCTCCCGCCCCGCCCGTACTCAACGTCAGATCATCGACGGCCCGCAATGCCTCGACGTCGAGCAGATCAGGATCAAGCCTCTGCAAACGTGCTTTTGGCGTGAAGCGTGCCAGTTGCTCCGCCGTCTCCGTACGCAACGGCAACAACAGCTCGGGGTGCAGGCTGGCCAGCGGCGGAAAATAGGCCGGGCCGCCAATGTTGATGCCGTCTCTGAGATCGGCTCGGGAAATGCCCATGGGCGCGACAGAGGGACTGTTCGCCAGCAGGTCGTAACGGGCCTCGGCGGTCAGCAGACAGCCGCTCATATCAACCCAAAGATGTCCGTGGCCATTGAATATGGCTTGGGGAATCGTGGCGACGGCACTGTTGTTCAATTCCAATTGAACCAGCGCCGGCACGTCCAGCGCGCCTCGAGGCCAGCTGGAAATGGCCGTGTAGCCCAAACGAAGGCGCTTCAAGGCACGCAACGAGCTGATATCCAGCGTTTCGATGCGGTTGTAACGCAAGTCGAGGAACTCCAGGGCCGTCAACCTGTTCAGGCGCTCCTGAGCACCTACAGTTATCGTCAGGTAATTGCGCGGCAGGCTCAGTTCTTTCAGTTTCGTCAGCCCGCCCAGAGTAGATGGCAAGTCGAACAGCTGATTGGAGCGAAGGTCGAGCGAACGCAACTCGCTGAAGTGCTGCAGGAATTGCCCGAGGTTGTCCACCGGGGCCATGACGTCGGCCATTTTCAGCGTTTGAACGTGAGCGAAACCGCTGGATTGCAGCACCGACAAATCCGGCAGATTACCCAGGGCCGTCCCGGATAAATCAAGCGTCGCTGCGCTGTCGAGCTCAATCACGGGCAACGGCTGTGAGATCGATGAACCGGGGGCAAGATCTGCACTGATCGGCAGCTCCCCGGTTTTGCCGTAACGGCGGAGCAACCCGCTCCTCCAGCATTCACGAATAAGCCTGGCAGCGGTTTCTCGCCCTCGCGCATCGACTGGGCGGCCATTGACCGTCGCCGAATGTTCCTGCCATACCATCATCTGCCGGGACAAAGCCTGTTGCTCATGACGCACGCCATTGACGTGATCGAGTAGCGCCCGCCCGGACAGCCCTTCGGCCTTCAGTTGCCGCAGCGCTGTAACGGCCAGTTCGCTGTCGCAATTGATTGCGACTTGCAGCGCACCCTGACTGTAGCGATCAAGCATTGTGTCGACATCCAGCAGATGGGCAGGGTTGTCGCGCACATATTCATACGCTTTGACAAACTGTTCAGGCTCCAGGCGTGCCCAGTTCAGGTCCAGACCGCGCCACAGGTTCTCGTGTCCCGAGAACAGTTCGGCCGGTAGCGTCGCAAGTTCGGTGCTGCTGAAATTGATCTTCTCAAGATTGGGTAGCTGCAACGCGCCTTCAGGCCAGGCCTGAAGATTACCGGCCAGATTCAACGTGCGCAGATTGGGCAACCGACTGACATCCAGTTGCGTACTGATCCCGCGCAGCGTCATGGTCTCGAGTTGCGGCATGACATTGACCAGCATCTGGGCGGTCGCACTGAACTCCTGACCGAGATTGCCGCCCAGTAACAAGCCACGCACAGCGGTCAACTCACTGAGTTTTTCGACCAATTGGGTGCGTTCCAAGGTGTCCCACACGTAAAGCTCAAGCGTATGGACGTTGGGGAACTGCCGCACAAACGCTTCGCTGGACTGACTGAGCAAACTCTGAACACTCAAGCGCAGGCTGCTGACGTTACGAAAGCGTGCGGTTAATTCGGGTAGAACTCCGGCGTTGCCCAAGTCCAGGTGAACGCCTTCCGAGACATCGGCCAGCCCGCCAGAGCGCCAGGCCTCTTTGATCGTTTGCACCGCTTGTCGTCGGGCCGCAGGCTCGCCACCGCTGCGGCTCCATTGCTCCAGTTGCGTGGCAAGGGTTTCGTATTCCAGGGCGCGCAGGCTCAATAAATGCGCGATTTGCGTTTCAGTGCTGCCATCAAGCAGCAGGTTGCTGACCATCCTTTCGGCCATCTCATCGGAAAATTCGGGATAGAGGTCTTGCACTCGGCAGATCAGTGAAGGATTGACCATCGCGCCAGTGCCACGGCCGCTCAACGGATAACCCACGCGACCGTCGGCCAAACGCTGAGGTGCCTTGAACCGCCGGCCGGCAACGGTTGGCAGCAGCGTTTCGAACATTGACTCTCGATGGGTTCGGGCGTAGGTGCAAAGGGCTTCTTGCAACGCCGGGCTTTGCCCTACATTCGGCACACCCAGCTGCACGCGCGCGTCATCCGGCAGGGCATGCATGATCGACGCGTAAAAATTGTCACCCTCGCGGGGCACACTGTTCAACGGGTTGCCGTATTGGTCAAAGGCCTGGAACTGATGAGTTTGATGATGTTGATGGCCGTCGGTGACCAGGTATTTGATCTCCTCGGCCCGACTCGCTGCCGACGCTCGCCAGAACTTTGCCGGTGTAATGGTGCTGACGCAGTTCCAGGCGCAACCGTTGCGGCCAGCCAGGCAGTTTTTCCAACGCCCGTAGCGCCAGGCGCTGGCTGTCGAGGGACGCCAGACTTTGCAGGTGCATACCGGCCAGCGCTGTGTTCAAACGCGCCAATCGGGCGCGGGTGCGGGCCTTGAGCAACAGGCTGGCTGGCAGCTTGGCCGTTTGCTGGATAGACAGGCGCTCGCGAACCGTGGCGCTGCTCAATACTTCATTTAGCGCGTCAGTCGACAGACTGGGGAACGCCTTGTGCAGTGGCTCGAAACCGGCGGCTTGCGGCCCTGAGACGTGAGTGCCGCCAACAGCATCCAGAAAGTCCGATGCCGCAACAGGCTCACCGCGACCGGCTCGCGCATTCACCTCGTTGAGCCAACGGTCGTACCGGAACTGACGCAAGGTGTCCGACAGAACCGAAGGCACAGGCTGCAGATCGACATGGATTTTGCGCAGCGCGTTGTCATCGACGCCGCTGATCCGCGCAATGTGCTCCAGCGTCGCGCTGTCCAGCTCATCAGTGACGTGCCCCAGACGACGAAGCAGTGTCTGGCGATCCCACGCCAAGGGGCGTTCGAAGGTGTGACGCCAGGCGCCCTGCTCATTCGATTGCAGGACGGGCTGATAAGCCTGCGGATCGTTCGGGTGTTTCAGGCGCCACTTGCCGAGGGCCTGATCGAAGGTTTTTTCGTAGACATTGTCTTCGAGGCGAATGTAAGTGCTGCCCGCCACTTCATATTGGCCCAAGCTGTTGGGCTTGAGTCCCGCGGGCAAAACTACATTACTCTTATAGGGCGCCAGGCTTGGTCGCCACAATTGCTCGTCACCAAACGGCAGCTTGATCCTGACCATGCCGTCGACAATCGGCGCGGAGAGTATTTTCGGCGCTTTGCCGGCCGCAGCGCCGAGAACCGCCACGAAGGCCAGGTTAGCCGCTACCGAGCCGAGATAACCCCAGGCTTGATCCGTGTCGCCGACACTCCAGGCCTCGGCACCGTGGTAGACATCCAGGGTCAGTTGAACGGCCATCACCGCCATCATCACCTCACCCAGCCCTGGAATGAAGAATGCTGCCACGTTGAGTATGTTCAGTCCCCACTCGGCGTAGTGCTCAAGTCGCGCCTTCCAGGCGTCGTGGTCAACCGTGGCCGTTGGCACCGCCAATTGCGCGGCCGACTCCTTCAGGCGCGTTTCATGCCGGGTATACAACTCATCGAACAGGTCGCCATCGAAAAAGCCTTCGGCGAGATTCAGCGTCGGCTCTTCGCGATAAACCCGACGGTAAATTCCGTCAATGTGCCCGGTGAGGGTCTGTTCACGATGCGCTGCGTGGGAATCCCATTCGCGCGTCTCCAAGGCAGTCTGCAGCGTGCCGAGGAACCTGCCGGCATCACCATGAGGGATGAGTCGCAAAAATGAACGCTGATAGGCGACATCACGCAGGCGCAACGCAAGATCTTGTTCAAACGCCGCCAGCGAGGCGTACTCCTTGATCGCCGCTACCGGGTCACCCGGCATGCACACGATGATCCGTGAGTCTGTGTAAGTCGCCACGTCCAGCAGGTTGGTGCCCGGATTGGACCAACTCAGGTCGACTTTTTTTCGCTTGCGCCGGCTTCCACCAATGACAAACATCTCGCTGACAGGCACACCGAGCACATGCAACTGGCTGAACGTCACCGCCTCGCCGTCCAGTTTTGGCGACTGCTCGCCATTCAGCACGCCGAGCACCGCCAGATAACCGGTTGGCGTGAGCAGCGACGTGAGCCGCGCAACGTGTGCGTGTGTGCGCAGGCTGTCCTTCGACGCCTCGATCGTCTGCGACTTTACGTCCGAGGCGCTCTCGCCATCATCGAAGATCGTCGCTAAATGCTCCTGATATTGTTTGCCGATATCCAGTTCGCGACACAACCGCGCAAAGTCAGCCGGCTGGATCGCCAGTTTTTTGATCCTGTAGCACTTCGATGGACCGAATGAGGGGTAATACCAACCGTAAAGCCCCTCACTCCCCTCCCCTTGAGGCGCCGCTTCACCCTGCTCGGCGATCAGTTGCGTTGGCGCGAATACTTGATCGTCTTCAAAGTTGCGCAGTGCCAGTTGCAGCAGGTTCTGATCGGTGAGCAGCACGTTGCTGAAAGGCACGTGGTACAGCCAGGTGTTTAGCGTATCGACTTTGATGCCGAACCTTTTGTGCAAAGCCCCCTCAAGCAAAGGCTGCGCGAACTCGGCGACACTTTTGAGCCCTTTGAGGGTTTTCGCCAGCGTCTGGCTGGACGTGCGACTGCGTTGCTGGCTGTCGCGGACTATCTGTCGTTGCACGGCGGTCAGCGCCGCGAACCAGTCAGGCATGGCGTCCTCAGCCAAACCTCCCGGTATTCTGGCCCTGCCCAGTTGCTTGATATTCGCGGCGGTGAAATGCCGTAGACGGTGTTGCAGCTTTTGTTTGACGAAAGGCTGGTGCAGCCCGCCCTCCCTTGACGATGTGGTTTCACTCATGTGGCGTTACCTGACGACTTTGTATGAAGCGTCAGTCAAACATCGCGAGCACGATCAATGGCGGTACATATATATACCTGCCCGGAAAAACGCCCCAGCCAGTCGAATTGGCTATGCTTGGTTTTTACACCGTGATGACGAGGGATTTATGGACGATCCAGTCGACAACAAACCGCCGACCTTCTGGCAGATGCTGCACAGCGTCATGGCGGCGGCGTTCGGGGTTCAAAGCGGCAAGAACCGGGCAAGGGATTTCACCCATGGCAAGCCCAGCCATTTCGTGATGCTGGGCATTCTGTTCACGGCGGTGTTCGCGCTGACGCTGTTTGCGATTGTCAAACTGGTGCTGCACTTCGCCGGTGTCTGACGGGTTTCAGCGCATCAGCGTTTGCAGGGTGAACGGATAGCGATACGTCGCTGGACGGCCCTTGGCCGACAGCTTGCGAAAGCTCACGCCATAATTCGGCGACTTGCCCAAGGCAAGCATTTGCTGTGCATGGGGTTTGTCGACCAATTGCAGCAACGGCAGCATGCGATCGCGCCCACCGTAGTGCTTCAAGTCGACGCCTTGCTGATCGTCATGCAACTCGACCAAAGCCCAGCCCCCCAGCGTAAAGTGCCCGCCAACCAGCGCGCTGAGGCGTCCGTCAAGCAAAGCCTGCAATGCCGCCGGGGATGTGTTTACCGCACTGAACAACGCATCTTTACCCGGGACCTTGCCCGTCTCGGCGTATGCGCGGATTGCGCCAAACGCCATTTCATCGTTGGCCGACCACACCAGGGACACCTTTGGATAGCGGCCGAACAGTTGCTTCGCCTGTTCATAGGCGCGGTCTTGCGTCCAGCCGCTGTAAACCAATTGTCGCAGTCGCACCTCTGGATGTTCGCTCAGGGCGCGCTGCATGCCGTGCTCGCGCAACTGCGCCGATGGCGTGACCTTGAGCCCCGAGAACGCGAGCATTTCAATCTGCTCGCCGTTTTCCAGCGGCGGGTGCAGACGAATCAGTTCCTTCATCATCAAGTACCCGCCCTCCTCGTCGTTCGGCACCAGACTGCCGATCAGGTCTCGACGTTCGCCAACCAGGGCCTGCTGATCAACGGTCAGCGCAGCGTTGACCATAAACAGCTTTACCCCGCTGTTCTGGGCCAGGCGCAGAATTTGCGGTGCAACGTATTGTTCGTTGACGAAAATCAGGTACTGCGGCCGATTCGGCCCCTGCAATGCCAGGCGTGCCTGAGCCAGCGTCAATTCCGGCTGGCGCTGCGAGTAGAGGATTTTCAGATCGATACCCAGGTCCCGGGCTGCTGCTTGCATGAATTGCGAATAACTGACCCAAAACGCTTCCTGGGTCGAACCCGGATTGAGGAACAGCACCGATTCGGCCCGCGCAGCGGACCCGAAAGCCACGCCGAACAGCAGCAGGCCAAGGTGGAAAATCTTCAACATGAGTCATCCGGGCCCGAGGAAAAATGGCCGCGCATTATAGCCATCGAATCAGCGGCTAATGACGCTTGATCCCGCTTTTGTCCGACAATCCATCGGAAACGGGCCCGGATGGGTCGTTTACTGATGACTGACCCAGAATACCGCTGTCCCCACTACCAGAATTATCAGGAACAAAATGGCCCACGCATCGACGCTACTGTCGCTTTTTCTTGCCTTGGTCGGATTGCTCATTGCATCGCCTCTTGTCGGTTTTATCGGTGATTGCAGAAAGACTCGACCACAGTTAAGACGATGATTGTCCGCACGACAAATGTGGATTAGCTGACAGTCGTTCTCGTTAGGCGTTTTGGTTCTTTACATATACTCAAACATCACTTTTGCGCATAACTGCAAACGGGTATATTGCCCCGGCTCCGTTAGGGAGAGCGCGGCCGTGCGCGCAGAATTGCAGAGGCACAATCGGACTCCAGCAAGCGAAAACGCAGTGCTACTCCGAATGGCCCAAGCCTGAGAACAGGACTTATATGTACGTATACGACGAGTACGATCAGCGGATCATCGAGGACCGCGTCAAGCAGTTCCGTGATCAGACCCGACGCTATCTGGCAGGTGAGCTGAGCGAAGAAGAATTCCGCCCCCTGCGCCTGCAAAATGGCCTCTACATCCAGCGCTTTGCGCCGATGTTGCGTGTGGCGGTGCCTTACGGCCAACTGACGTCGCGCCAGATGCGCATGATGGCCAAGATTGCCCGCGACTACGACAAGGGCTACGCCCACATCAGTACGCGGCAGAACGTGCAGTTCAACTGGCCGGCGGTGGAAGACATCCCGGACATCCTCGCTGAACTGGCCACCGTGCAAATGCACGCGATCCAGACCAGCGGCAACTGCCTGCGCAACGTCACCACCGACCAGTTCGCCGGTGTCGCTGCCGACGAGGTGATCGACCCGCGCCCATGGTGCGAGATCGTCCGTCAGTGGACTACGTTCCACCCGGAATTCGCCTACCTGCCGCGTAAATTCAAAATCGCCGTCAACGGATCGACCGCTGACCGTGCGGCCATTGAAGTCCACGACATTGGTCTGGAACCGGTACACAACGCCGCTGGCGAACTGGGTTTCCGTGTGTTGGTCGGCGGTGGCCTCGGCCGTACGCCGGTGGTCGGTGCGTTCATCAACGAATTCCTGCCATGGCAGGATCTGTTGAGCTACCTCGACGCCATCCTGCGCGTGTACAACCGCTATGGCCGTCGTGACAACAAATACAAGGCGCGGATCAAAATCCTCGTCAAAGCCCTCACGCCTGAAGTGTTCGCGCAGAAAGTCGATGCGGAAATGGAGCACCTGCGCGGTGGCCAGACCACATTGACCGAGGCCGAATTGCAGCGTGTGGCCAAGCACTTCGTCGATCCGGACTACAAGGCGCTGGACAACCAGACCGCCCAACTGGCCGATCTGGACAAAGAGCACGCGGGTTTTGCTCGCTGGCGTACCCGCAATACCCTGGCCCACAAAAAGCCGGGCTATGTTGCCGTGACCCTGTCGCTGAAACCGACCGGCGTTGCGCCGGGCGACATCACCGACAAGCAACTCGATGCCGTCGCCGATCTGGCCGACCGCTACAGCTTCGGTCAACTGCGTACTTCTCACGAGCAGAACATCATTCTTGCCGACGTCGAGCAAAGCCAGTTGTTCGCCCTGTGGGGCGAACTGCGTGAAGGTGGTTTCGCTACGCCGAACATTGGTCTGCTGACTGACATCATCTGCTGCCCTGGCGGCGATTTCTGCTCGCTGGCCAACGCCAAGTCGATCCCGATCGCCGAATCGATCCAGCGCCGTTTCGACGACCTCGACTACCTGTTCGACATCGGCGAGCTGGACCTGAACATCTCCGGGTGCATGAACGCCTGTGGTCACCACCACGTCGGCCACATCGGTATTCTCGGGGTGGACAAGAAAGGTGAAGAGTTCTACCAGGTGTCCCTCGGCGGCAGCGCCAGCCGTGATGCGAGCTTGGGCAAGATTCTCGGCCCCTCCTTCGCTCAGGAAGTCATGCCTGACGTGATCTCGAAGCTGATCGACGTGTACGTCGAACAACGTACTGAAGACGAGCGCTTCATCGACACCTATCAGCGTATTGGCATCGACCTCTTCAAGGAACGCGTCTATGCAGCGAATCATTAAGAACAACGAAGTCGTCGACGAAACCTGGCACCTGCTGCCAAAGGACTTCAACATCGACGAGATCAGCAACTGCGACGATTTGATCGTTCCATTGCAACTGTGGCGCGAACACAGCCGCATGCTCAAAGCTCGCGACGGCGGTCTGGGTGTATGGCTGGACGCCGACGAAGAAGCCGAAGAAATCGGAGAAGACGTCGCGGAGTTCCAGGTGATTGCCCTGAACTTCCCGGCGTTCACTGACGGCCGTAACTACTCCAATGCCCGTCTGCTGCGTGACCGTTACGGTTTCAAAGGCGAACTGCGAGCGATTGGCGACGTGCTGCGCGATCAGTTGTTCTACATGCACCGCTGCGGGTTCGACGCTTTTGCCGTGCGCCCGGATAAAGATCCGTACGAAGCCCTTGAAGGTCTCAAGGATTTCTCGGTGACCTATCAGGCCGCCACTGACGAGCCGCTGCCGCTGTTCCGTCGGCGCTGACCACACGGTTTTATCGCGGACAAAAAAAACGCCGGTCATTGACCGGCGTTTTTTATGGCTGACTGATTTACCAGAAGCGCTGTTGGGTCAGACGGCTCCACCAGCTCAACAGTACGCGGTCGACCGAACCGCTGGCGGCCATGCCGATGCGCTCCTGCAGGCTTTTGCGCTCGGCGTAATGCAGGTGATAAACCTCGAATTTCTTCGCGCGGTCGGCCAGGTATTCGTCGCTGGTCTTCAGTTCGTCTACCAGTTGTTTGTCGAGCGCGGCGACACCGAGCCAGACTTCACCGGTGGCGACTTCATCGATCGCCAGTTGCGGGCGATAACGGGCAACGAAGTTCTTGAACAACTGATGGGTAATGTCCAGGTCTTCCTGGAACTTCTCGCGGCCCTTCTCGGTGTTCTCGCCAAACACGGTCAGTGTGCGTTTGTATTCGCCGGCAGTCAGCACTTCGAAATCGATGTCGTGCTTCTTCAGCAAGCGGTTGACGTTGGGCAACTGGGCGACCACACCGATGGAGCCGAGAATCGCGAACGGCGCGCTGATGATCTTCTGCCCAATGCACGCCATCATGTAGCCGCCGCTGGCAGCGACCTTGTCGATGCACACGGTCAGAGGCACACCGGCTTCACGGATGCGTGCCAGTTGCGAGGACGCCAGGCCGTAGCTGTGGACCATGCCGCCACCGCTTTCCAGACGCAGTACCACTTCGTCCTTCGGTGTGGCGAGGGTCAGTAACGCGGTAATTTCATGGCGCAGGCTCTCGGTGGCCGAGGCCTTGATGTCGCCGTCGAAATCCAGCACGAACACCCGTGCTTTCGCTTCGGGCTTGTTCTTCTGCTTCTTCTCGCTTTTTTCGGACTTGGCCTGGCCTTTGCGCAGGGCCTTGAGCTGATCCTTGTCGAGCAGGGTTTGCTCGAGACGCTCGCGCAAGCCTTTATAAAAATCATTGAGCTTGCTGACCTGCAACTGACCGGCCGATTTGCGCCGGCCCTTGCTGCGCAATGCGGCAAAACTGGCAAGCACCACCAGAATGGCGATCACCAGGGTCACGGTCTTGGCCAGGAAGCTGGCGTATTCGGTAAAAAACTCCACAGAGGCTCCTTAAAACAATGCGTGGATGTGAAGCACACGCGGGATGGTTCCAGCATACCCATGCGCCGGCTCGGCGGCCAGCCGTGAAACCTCTGGCAACACGCCTGTAACGGGCATTTCAAACAAGCGTATGTTTTTTCATTGACAGCTCTCCGTCATCCTCATAACCTCGCCAAACCTTCAACGTACCGGGATGACGCGGACGTGGGCAGCATCTATCTGATTCGACATGGCCAGGCCTCCTTTGGTGCAGACGACTATGACGTCCTGTCGCCGATCGGTGTGCGCCAGGCAGAAATACTCGGACAGCACCTCGCTGAGCTGGGGATCAGCTTTGATCGCTGCATCGCCGGTGACCTGCGTCGCCAGCAACACACAGCCACCAGCGCGCTGGAGCAATTCAGTGCCAAAGGCGTTGCGGTGCCGAACCTGGAAACCGATTCCGCGTTCAATGAGTTCGATGCCGACGCGGTCATCCGCGCCCTGCTCCCGCCCATGCTGGACGACGAACCGGAAGCCCTCGAGATTTTGCGCAACGCTGCGCAAAACCGTGGCGAATTCCAGCGTATTTTCGCCTTGATCATCGAACGCTGGCTGGCCGGCACTTACGACACACCGGGGCTGGAAAGCTGGCTGGGCTTCGTCGAACGGGTTCAAGGCGGTTTGCATCGAATCCTCGAACAGGCTGAAAAGAATCAGAAAATCGCCGTGTTCACCTCCGGTGGCACCATCACTGCCCTGCTCCACCTCATTACACAAATGCCTGCCAAACAGGCTTTTGAATTGAATTGGCAAATCGTCAACACCTCGCTCAACCAGCTGAAGTTCCGCGGTCGCGAGGTGGCTTTGGCTACCTTCAACAGTCACGCTCATTTGCAACTGCTGAAGGCCCCGGAACTCATCACTTTCCGCTGAGTCCGGATAACTGTGACCCTGGCTGTAATCACCCAGCTCTCATTACCCAAGAAAGGATCGAACCATGACCTCCGTAGCTGATGCCGTACAAGCAATGAAAGCCAAGTTCAACCCAGCCGCCGCTGCCGGCCTGGACCTGGTCTTCGGTTTCCGCATCGACGAGACCAAGAACTTCTCGCTGATCGTCAAGGACAGCACCTGCGAGCTGCAAGAAGGCGAGAACCCGGACGCCCAGGTCACGCTGGTGATGGACGGCGAAACCCTGGAAGGCATCGTCGACGGTTCGACCGACGGCATGCAGGCGTTCATGGGCGGCAAACTGCGCGCTGAAGGCGACATGATGCTGGCGATGAAACTGTCCGAGCTGTTCCCTTCGTAAGACTGCCGTTCGCTTACAAACAAATCCCGCCATTGGCGGGATTTGTCGTTTCAGGGTCACTGGATGCCGTCAGCGTCCAGCTCCTTGAAGACCTGCCGATCGGCGATCTGGGTCTGACTGTCGGGGTACATTAACTGGACGCTGCCACCGGGGATGATTTCGCCGGTTTGCGCATCACGGGCGAAGGTGATGACATACCGCTCACCCTGGTACTTCAGGTAAATGTTGTAATAATCCCGTGGCTGATCCGGCGCTTCGAAGGCGCTGTAGCGATAGCGGATGCGTGGAACCAGCATCGGCCATTCCTTGCCAAGCAAGTCGCCATTGACCGGCGGATCCGCCGCCTCGAGGGCAACAATGGCGCCGGCTACCAACTCATCGTTGTCGCTTGGTTTGAAAGGCAATGGTCTGTTACGAAGCATGGTTACAGCGCTTTTTTTTCCATCGACAACATCACTACGGTACATACCGTTACGAAACCACTTGGAGGCATCAAAACGGTTTTCTTCCGGACTCCAGTCGCCGTAATACATATCAACTCTTGAAGAGCAGAAATAAAAACTCAAGAGAAGAATGACAGCAAGCAACATGAGCGCTTGAACGCCCCTGATCCTGAAAAAATGACTTTTCACTCGATGACCCGCGAACATCTGCGTCGACGACTTTCGTTCGATATTTGAATTTCGACTGCGGAGTTTTTCAAACCCTGCAAATCAACGCTTTGCGGCAGCCGCTTTTGCAAGATCGTTTTGTACTTGCAGGTACGCGACCTCTTCATCACTCCCTTTCACCAGGTGCGAGGCCATGGCTCCGGTCAGCAACTGCTTGGCGGTGACGTCCCAATCCAGTGTGACGACGTAAGTATCGTTCTGGAGGGTTACAAACAGCCAATAGGAATCCACGGGTTTGTCCGGCTCAGAGAATGCGCTGTAGGCATAGCGGATTTGACGACGCAAATCCGGGGTATTCAGGACGAGATCTTCCGTATCGACCTTCGGATATTTTTGTTCGATCGCGACCAGAACCTTGGTCAAAAGAACGTCGTTTGCAATGGCCTGCAAGCTTTCCGGCTTATCACGCAGCATGGTCAACGGACTCGCCTGCGCCGGCGTCCCCTCCAAGCGAGGGCGGTACATTCCGGAACTGAACCACCGAGTGGCGTCAAAGCGCACTTCTTCGGGACTCCAGGCGCCGTAATACATCATCACTTTGGCGGACATGTGTTCTTCCTTGGCGTAAATAAAGAGTGTTGCAACACTGACGACGGCCAGCAGCACGCACGATAGGAGCTGCTTAGCCGTTAACGCCCTTATTTTCATAGGGGTTTATAGGCACAGAGTTGTTTAGGAACACCATCAGGCGTATCACCTGAACGAACATCACGATGTGCGCCTAAAGCATCCAGAGGGAACCCGACCTTCTTTTCATACAACGCTCGACTGTCGTCGTGCGCCATCAAGTTACGCTGTTCTTCGGTGAGCGTGGGTTTGGGTGCCTGCGGCGCCTGTTCTCCAGGAATTTGAGCAGCGGGGTCATTCGCCTGCTTGCGATGCGCTGCCAATTTTCGCTGATAGGCAATCTTCTGACCTGTGTATGCCTCCATTGCCTGGGCATCACTACTCGCCTGCTTACGGATCCCCGGCACGGACTCGCGCTCGGCCGAGGTGCCGTAGGTGGTGTCGTAGTTGCTGCGTCGTGGAAACGCCCAAACGGTGGTCTTAGTCGAGTTGGCTAGAATCTGCGCCAGACTGCGTTCGAAATGGGGGTCTTCGCCTTCATTCACTTTGAAATCGGCGTTGATACCCAAACCGGTACGGCAGGCATACGAGTAAATTTTCGCACCGTAAGCGAATGCCTCGGGCTTGAACATCTGAGCCTGCGCATCACGCAGCCGATAACTGTCGTTTTTATCCAGTTCATAGCCCAGTTCGATACTGCCCACTACGCCGTGGGAGAAAAAATCCAGTTGTTTGATTTCCCGGCCCCGACGTTGCCGGGTGGCAATGAAGTCGACAACACCGGAAATGGAATCCATCTCTCGATACTGCGCACCGTGTTGGTTCTCCACGACGTCTTTCAAAGCCGCCAGCAAGTTGTCCGGGTAATCATTCTTGAACACCAGAAACACTCGCTGGACAGAAAAGGTCGGAGTGCCTGCCGGGTACTTGGTGAGTTGACGGATGCCCTGATTGATAAAGCGCATCTTGTTGCCTTTCTGGCCGCGAACCTTCTCGTACAGCGACATGTAGGATGCCCCCACGACAGTCACATAGTCCTGCGCCAGCGAGCCCTTCACCTGCGTCGTCGCGTGTTGATCGCTCGTTTCGCCCTGTTTCTTGTCCGGTGTCGCCACGATGAACCTTCTTTAGTAAGCGATGCCCAGTGCATCCAGGTGAGCGGCGGCTTCCTTGCCCCATTGCACGACAATGGAAGTCGGATCAGCGGTGAACACCCGTGCAGCGTTGCCGTGGTTGTCGGTATGGCCGACAAGGCGTTGTCCATCACCGGTTTCGATGCAAAAGAGCATGTCGGGAATGGCTTCGCCGGTGGTTTCGTCGACCAGTTGGAAACGTTCGCTGTGTTTGGGGACCGTCACGATCGGAATGAACGGTGCGGCGCCGGCCTGGGTGCCGACGAAGACGTCGCCAGAGCCGGTGATGATCATGCCGCCGTGGGCGGTGGCACTGCCGAGGAACGCAATGGGTTGGCCATTGATCAGGATGTTACCGATGCCTTCGCTGACCGCATCGCCGCAGGCCGTGGCGTCGCCGACGCGCAGCACCGGCATGCCGTTGATGTTCACGTTGGGTGAACCGGCGGTGCTGGCATTGGTGCCGTGGCCGGTTACCGGGCAGGCGTTGAGATCACTGAGTCGGGCGGCAGGTTTTGCCATCATCTACATCCTTGTGAGAGCCAAGCCGCGAAATGTACCGGATCTAGACCAGGGATAAAAGTCTGTCCTTGGCTGTCAGGGGCAAATCCGGCGCAGCGAACGAGGCTGCCAGCAACTCTCGCGTATAAGGATGGCGCGCCTGACGAAACAGCTCATCCGTCGCGCCACGCTCCACCACCTCGCCATCCTTCATTACGATCAAGTCATGCGCCAGCGCCCGCACCACCGCCAGATCGTGGCTGATGAACAGGTAGGTCAAGCCGTGTTCCTCCTGCAATCGCCGCAACAACGCAACGATCTGTTTTTGCACCGTACGATCGAGCGCCGAGGTCGGTTCATCCAGCAGGATCAAGTCCGGTTTGAGCACCAGTGCGCGGGCGATGGCGATGCGTTGTCGCTGACCACCGGAAAACTCATGGGGATAGCGATGGCGCGTTGCCGGATCGAGGCCGACTTCGCGTAGCACGGCAATCACCGCCTGCTCCCGCTCGTCAGCGTTCAGATCACTGTGCACGCTTAATCCTTCGGCGATGATCTGCTCCACGCAAAGGCGTGGGCTGAGACTGCCGAACGGATCCTGAAACACCACTTGCAGGCGTTTGCGCAGTGGCCGCAGTTGCTTGCCGCTCAGTTGCTCCAGCGCCTCGCCCTGAAAGCGAATCTGGCCCTCGGCATCGATCAGGCGCAGGATCGCCTGCCCCAATGTGGATTTGCCAGAACCCGATTCGCCGACAATCCCCAAGGTCTTGCCGCGCTGTAGATTCAGGCCAATCCCCTTCACCGCGTGCAGATAAGTCCTCGGCCGCAGCCAGCCTCCGCCGAGCCGGAAGCGCACGTTGAGATCACTCACCTGCAACAGATCTTCTGTCGCATCGCGACAAAGCGCCGTGCCGCCCGGTTCGGCATTGAGCAATTCAATGCTGTAAGGATGCTGCGGCGCACTGAACAGCTGTTCGCAAGGCGCCTGCTCGACAATCAGTCCCCCGCGCATCACTGCCACGCGCTGAGCGATATTGCGCACCAGATTAAGGTCATGGCTGATGATCAACAGCGCCATGCCCAATCGCTGCTGCAGTTCTTTGAGCAGCAAAAGAATCTTGCGCTGCACGGTCACGTCCAGCGCTGTGGTCGGTTCATCAGCGATCAACAACTGCGGTTCGCAGGCCAGCGCCATGGCAATCATCACCCGTTGCCGCTGGCCGCCCGACAGTTGATGCGGATAAGCCTTCAGCCGTTCGCGCGGGCGCTGAATGCCGACCAGTTCCAGCAGTTCAAGAATACGTGCGCGGGCGGCCGCGCCGGCCAGGCCCTTGTGCAGCGCAAGGCTTTCACCCAACTGCCGTTCGATAGTGTGCAGCGGGTTCAACGAGCTCATCGGCTCCTGAAAAATCATCGCGATGCGATTGCCGCGCAATTGCCGCAGATACCGCTCATGCACGCCCAGCAGCTCTTCGCCGGCGTAACGAATGCTGCCGTCGATGCGCGTGCTAGCCGGGTCGAGCAGTTGCAGGATGCTGTGCGCCGTCACCGATTTGCCGGAACCGGACTCGCCCACCAGCGCCAGGCATTCACCGGGACGCACGTCGAGATCAATGCCATGCACGACTTCATGTCCGTTGAAGGCGATTCGCAGATCGCGAATTTCAATCAGCTTCTGGTTCATTTCAAGCCCTCGGATCAAAGGCATCACGGCACGCTTCGCCAATGAACACCAACAGAGAAAGGATCAACGCCAACGCGAAAAACGCCGTCAGTCCAAGCCACGGCGCTTGCAGATTGTTCTTGCCCTGCCCGATCAGTTCGCCCAGCGAAGCACTGCCGGCGGGCATGCCGAAACCGAGGAAATCCAGCGCCGACAGGGTGGCAATTGCCCCGGTCAGAATGAACGGCAGATAGGTCAGGGTCGCGCTCATGGCATTGGGCAGAATGTGCCGGACGATCACTTGCGCATCGCCAACGCCCAATGCCCGTGCGGCTTTCACATATTCCAGGCCACGACTGCGCAAGAATTCCGCGCGGACGACGTCGACCAGACTCAGCCAGGAAAACAACGCCATGATCCCCAGCAGCCACCAGAAATTCGGCTCGACGAACCCCGACAGAATGATCAGCAAATACAGCACTGGCAGACCCGACCACACCTCCAGCAAGCGCTGCCCGAGCAGGTCAACCCAACCGCCGTAGTAACCTTGCAACGCTCCGGCCGCGATACCGATCAGCGCACTGACCGCCGTCAGCACCAAGGCAAACAACAGCGACACGCGCGTGCCGAATATCACCCGTGCCAAAACATCCCGTGCCTGATCGTCGGTGCCCAGCCAGTTCTGCTCGGTCGGCGGGCTCGGCGCCGGTTCAGTCAGGTCGTAATTGACCGTGTCGAAACCGAACGGAATCGGCGCAAACCACATCCGCCCGCCCTGTCCCTCGATCAACTGCCGCACCTGAGCGCTGCGATAGTCAGGCTGAAACGGCAGTTCACCGCCGAAATCCTGTTCGCTGTAGCGCTTCAACGCCGGGAAGTACCAGTCGCCCTGATAGCTCACCAGCAACGGTTTGTCATTGGCCACCAACTCGCCACCGAGGCTCAGGCCGAACAGCGCGAGAAACAGCCACAACGACCACCAGCCACGCCGATGCGCCTTGAACCGCGCCCAGCGACGCTGGCCGATTGGAGTTAACGTCAGCATCAGGCAGCCCTCGAGGTGAAGTCGATTCGCGGGTCGACCAGCGTGTAACACAGGTCGCCGAGCAATTTTATCAATAGCCCGAACAACGTGAAGATGAACAGTGAACCGAACACCACCGGGTAGTCCCGCGACACCGCTGCTTCGTAACTGAGCCGGCCGAGGCCATCGAGGGAGAAGATCACTTCGATCAGCAGTGAACCGCCGAAAAACACCGTGACCAGCGCTTGCGGCAGGCCGGCGACCACCAGCAGCATCGCGTTGCGAAACACATGTCCGTACAACACCTGCCGCTCGTTCAGCCCCTTCGCCCGCGCTGTCACCACGTACAGCCGTGAGATTTCATTGAGAAAGCTGTTCTTGGTCAGAATCGTCAGCGTGGCGAACCCGCCAATCACCAGCGCGGTGACCGGCAGCACCAGGTGCCAGAAATAGTCGGCAACCTTGCCCAACAGCGACAGTTCGGCGAAGTTGTCCGAAACGAGCCCGCGCACCGGAAACCAGTCCAGCGCCGTGCCGCCAGCGAACACCACAATCAGCAACAGCGCGAACAGAAAACCCGGCATCGCGTAACCGATGATGATCGCCGCGCTGCTCCAGACATCGAACGCCGAGCCGTTGTGCACGGCTTTGCGAATGCCCAGCGGAATCGACACCAGATACGTGATCAGCGTTGCCCATAATCCCAGCGACAACGTCACCGGGAGCTTTTGCCAGATCAGTTCGGTGACGCTGGCACCGCGAAAGAAGCTCTGGCCGAAATCCAGTCGCGCGTAACTTTTCAGCATCAGCCACAAGCGCTCACTGGCAGGTTTATCGAAGCCGTACTGACGCTCGATGTCGGCCACCAGTTTCGGGTCCAGGCCACGGGTGGCGCGGGATTCACCGCCGATGGACTCGACATGGCTGGCGCCCACGCCGCCAACCCCGATGCCCTGCAAGCGCGCAATGGCTTGCTCCACCGGGCCACCGGGCGCGGCCTGGACGATGACGAAGTTGACCAGCAGAATCGCCAGTAACGTCGGCACGATCAGCAGCAGACGTCGCAGGCTATAACCCCACATGGCTGTACTCCTTTTGCAGCTGGGTCGAGGTCAGTGCGGTCGGGCTGATTTCCCACCAGGTGTCGAGACCGGCGTCGTACAGCGGCGCAATGGCCGGACGGCCGAAACGGTTCCACCACACGGTGGAAATGCCTGGCGGGTAGTAGTTGGGAATCCAGTAATAGCCCCACTGCAATACGCGATCCAACGCATGGGCGTGACGCAACAGACTTTCGCGGTTGTCGGCCTGTACCAGCCCTTCGAGCAACGCATCGACGGCCGGATCACGCAATACCATGTAGTTGTTCGAACCGGGGTCATCAGCGCCCTCGGCACCGAAGTAATTGAACATCTCGCGCCCCGGCGCCTGACTCACCGGATAAGCAGCGACGATCATGTCGTAGTCGCGATTGCGCACGCGATTGGTGTATTGCGCGGTGTCGACCTGGCGGATATCGAAGCCGATACCAATCTGTGCGAGGTTGCGCTTGAACGGCAGCAACAATCGCTCGAAGCCTTTCTGGCCGTTGAGAAAGGTGAATTGCAGCGGCTCGCCATTGGCATTCACCAACTGATCGCCGCGAGGTTTCCAGCCTGCCGCTTCGAGCAGTTTCAAGGCTCGCAACTGCTCGGCACGTATGTTGCCGCTGCCATCGGTTTTTGGCGCCTGGAACACCTCGGTGAAGACTTCGTCGGGAATCTGCCCGCGCAAAGGCTCAAGGATCTTCAGCTCTTCGGCATCCGGCAATGCGCTGGCTGCCAGCGCGCTGTGGGAGAAGTAACTACGCTGACGCAAATACAGGCTGCGCATCATCTGCCGGTTGGTCCACTCGAAATCCCAGAGCATGGCGATGGCCTGACGCACACGGCGATCCTGAAACAGCGGTTTTTGCAGGTTGAACACAAAACCCTGCGCGCCCTGGGCAGCGCCCGGCGCCAAGTGCTCGCGCAGCAATTTGCCTTGCTCCAGCGCGGCGCCGGCATAGCCAATGGTGTAACTGGTCGCTGAAAATTCGCGGTTGTAATCGAAGCCACCGGCCTTCAATACCTGACGCGCAACATCGGTGTCGGCGAAGAACTCCACGCTCAGATGATCGAAGTTGTAGAGTCCGCGGGTGATCGGCAGGTCCTTCGCCCACCAGTCCTGAACCCGCTGAAATTTCACGCTGCGCCCGGCGTCCACCGCGCTGATCCGATAAGGACCGCTGCCCGGAGGGATCTCGAAACCACCGCCTTCAGCGAAGTCGCGGCTGCGCCACCAATGCTCGGGCAGCACCGGCAATGTCGCCAGGTCCAGTGGCAAAGTGCGGCTGTCGGTGCTTTTAAAATTGAAGCGCACTTGGGTCGGCGACTCGACAATGACTTCGCCAACATCGCGAAACTGCTGGCGGTATTTCAGGCTGCCTTGGGTGATGAAGAGGTTGAACGTGTAACGAACGTCTTCGGCAGTAATCGCCGTGCCATCGTCAAAACGCGCGTTGGGGTTGAGGTAAAAACGCAGCCAGCGGCGATTGCTGTCCAGCTCGATTTTTTGCGCCACCAGGCCGTAGACACTGTAGGGCTCGTCTTTGCTGCGATAAGCCAGCGGCGCATACAGCCAGCCGTCAACGTCGGCAACACCGGTGCCTTTGTCGGTATAGGGAATCAGGTGATCGAACGGGCCGCTTTCCAGCGAAGAACGCCGCAGGCTGCCGCCCTTGGGTGCGTTGGGGTTGGCGTAGGCCAGATGCTGGAAATCGGCGGCGTACTTGGGGGCTTCGCCATAGACGGTGAGTGCCGGTTGCGGCGCGGCCCATGTCGTTGGGCTCAGTAACAGGCAAAGGCCCAGAAGGTGATGTCTGCAAAGCATTTGGCAGATCCTTTTTACACGGTGCGGCTAATGGCCTCTTCGCTGGCAGGCCCCATCAATACCCTGTGGGAGCCAGCCTGCTGGCGATGACTACCAGACAATCAGCACATTTCCTGCCGGCCGGTGATGCGCAACAGGCCGGCGATACCCCTGTAGGAGCTGCCGCAGGCTGCGATCTTTGGTTTTTGGAAGATCAAAAGATCGCAGCCTGCGGCAGCTCCTACAGGGTTTGTTTAGAATTTGTAGGCAATCCGCGTGTACAGCGTTCGCCCAAACGGATCGCCATATTTCGGGTCGTAGCCGCTCTGGAACGTGTAGGTCTGGTTGCTGAATGGCGGCTCGCGGTCGAACAGGTTTTTCGCGCCGAGGGTCACGCTCAGGGTCTTGCGCCAGGTGTAGGTACCGGCCAGATCCCAGACGTTGTACGAGCCGACGTAATCGTGGGTGTCACGGTCGGAATCGTGATAACCGCTGGTATAGCGGTTGGTCAGCGCCACACCGTACGGGCCGTAGTTCCAGCTGCCGGTCAGGCTGTGACGCCAGCGGGCCACGGCACCGGCCGAGGCGAAATCACCGCCACGGAAGTCGCCGAGTTTGTCGATGTAGTCACCCTTTTGTTGCTGCTGATAGTCGTATCGGGTGACATAAGTGCCTTGCAGACCGATGCCGAAATTACCGTACGGGGTGCTGGGCAAACGGTAATCGAAGCTGACATCGACGCCATTGGTCTTGATCTTGCCGAGGTTGGCCAGGCCGGTAACGACATGGTCGATGGAACCGTCAGGCTTGCGGATCAGCCGTTCCGGGTACAGTTCCGGGTTCTCGAAGACTGCCGATTCCGGGAACTCGGCGATCTGGTTGGCGATGTCGATCCACCAGAAATCCAGGCCGGTGGTCAGACGCTCGAACGGCTGATAGACAAACCCCAGGGTGACGTTGCGCGCGGTTTCCGGGCTCAGGTCAGTGTTGCCGCCGGTGCTGCGATTGAACTGCTGTGCGCAGTCGCGATTGGCAATACCGCCGTTACTCGGATTACCACCGGCGCACAAGCGCGGATCGTTGTAATTGGCATTGGTGAATGTGGTGAAATTCGGGTTGTACAGCTCATACAACGACGGCGCGCGGAAACCTTCACTGTAGGCGCCACGCACCACCAGCTCCTTGAAAGGCTGAAAGCGGAACGAATATTTCGGGTTGGTGGTACTGCCGAAATCGCTGTACTTGTCGTGACGCACGGCGGCGGACAACTCCAGGCTGTCGAGCACCGGCACGTTCACCTCGGCATATTCAGCCGAAACACTGCGATCCCCGGCGACGCTGCCGTTCGGGTCGACGCCAAGGCTTTGCACGTCGCCGGCAAACGGCGCGAAATCCTGATGGAAGTCTTCCTTGCGATACTCGCCGCCCAGCGCCAGGGCCGAAGGGCCCGCGCCGAACCAGTCACCAATCTCGCGGCTGATGCGCCCATCGATGGCCTTCACCCGCCCTACCGCCGTGGCGTAATCGCCATCCACCGCGTTGGCGGCCAATAACGCCGAACCGGCTGCGGTCTGCGGCCCGAACGGATTGATTACACCGTTGGCAATGCCTGCGCTGACCGCCCGATCATTGACGTAACCGCTCTCGATGCTGTTGACCACTTTGTTCTGGTTGTAGGAAGCACCGAGGTTGTAATCCCAGCCGACCAGCGTGCCGTCGAAACTCAGCAGCAAGCGCTGGCCGGTGTTGTCGTCTTCATGCTGGCGCGCGCCGACGGCCGTTTCACGCCAGTTCACGTCGACTGGCTGCGTCGGGTCAAGGGCGAAGCCGCTTGGCCCCGGTGTGATGCCGTTGCCCGGATAAAACGTAGTGCCCGGATTGACCTGATTGCCCATCAAGGTGCCAGGGCCGATCTGCGTGCGGTTCTCGTTGCGTGCCCAGAAATATTCGAGGCTGACATTGTGATCGTCCGACAGCTTGCCGGTGGCTTTGGCGAACGCTGAGGTTTTTTCGGTTTCCGGCACCAGATCGAGATAATTCCACAGGCTCTGACGGCAGATGCCGTTGCGCGACAACAGTCCCGGTGCGTTGCAGCCGGAACCGGCCAGTGGGTTGGTTGCATTACTGCCCTGACTCCAGTTGGCCGGCGATGCAGTGCCAGAGGTGTAATCGAGCCCGCGTCCAGGCTGGTAGTTGTAGGTATAGGCGCGGTCATCGGCAGCCAGTCGTTGCTGTTTGTCATAACTGACCACGCCAAACACATTGAAGCGGTCATCCTGCAAATCGCCGAACCCCCAACTGCCACTGAAATTGCGGCTTTCGCCACCGCCCGAATGCGTCGGTGAGTCGTAGTTGCTGCTGATCTGCCCTTCGGTGAGGCTGGTCTTGGTGATGAAGTTGATCACCCCGCCGATCGCATCGGTGCCGTACAACGCCGAAGCACCGTCACGCAGCACTTCTACACGGTCAATGGCGGCGAACGGGATGGTGTTGAGGTCGACCCCGGAGCCATTGATCGCGTTGGTGGCGTTGTTACTCAAACGCCGGCCGTTGAGCAGCACCAATGTCTTGTTCGGGCCGATGCCGCGTAAATCCGCGTAGGAAGCACCGCCGCTGCTCGACCCCACCGATCGCCCGGAGCCGACAGAAGACTGGTTGGCGGAAATACGGCTGACCAGCTCCTCCGTGGTCGAAACGCCCTGCTCGCGCAATTCTTCGACGCGCAGGATGGTGACCGGCACTGCGGTTTCGGCATCGACCCGGCGGATCGCCGTGCCCGTGACTTCAACCCGTTGCAGTTGGGTCGTCGGTTCGGTTGCCGTGCTGTCAGCGGCCATGGCCGGCAGCGTGTTGATAGCCAGCAGCAAGGCCAGGCTCAATGGTGATTTGACCGGTGAAAACTGAATCATGAACAGCCATCCCTGCGTTTTGGTTTATGCAGGGATGTGCGATGGCGCAGGGGGATTTATAGGGCGCGGTTTAGACCGTTGGGTGATGAGGTTATGCAAAAAATGCAAGCGCGTGCATCAGACCAACGCCGCCTATCGCAGCAGCCGGGTATCCAGGCCAAACCGTTCCTGAGAGATCATCTGGAACTGCCCTTCTGCCAGCTCGCAGCTCACCAGTAGGTTCCACGAATGCCGAGTTGCCACCGAGGGGATCAGCACAAACGGATGCTCGGCCAGTAAATCGTCGGCAAACCGCTGTTGATTGGGCGACGGCCACGTGGGACTCAACCAATAAGGATTCGGCACCTCTTCGGGCTGAACGACTTTGACCTGTGCATCGCTGATGACCTCAAAGCACGTCAGTACATAAGGTTCTGTGTCCAGTACAGCAAAACTGCGATTGGCTGCCACCTCCAGAATGGCAGAGGACGGGTCGACCGATGCATAAACGACTCGTCGGCCGGGTGTATTCCATCGACCTCCCTTCAGTTTTGAACCCATCCCGCTGTCCCACTTGGATCCGTAGACCTCCCGGTCCAGCCGCCACGCATACCAATGCCCGTCCCAAGGCAAAGGATTCATGGGTAACCTCCGTACATGATCTGACACAAGTATTGCTCGACCATCTGGAAACCCAGTGGATGTCGGGTCAATTCCAACGGCACATGGCCGTTAAGGTAAGGGGTGGGCTTCTGCATCCATACCTCCGCCTGTAACAGCCCTCCGAACGCCCGAGTGGCCATCTCCAACACCACCGCATATTGGTAGGCGACGACACTCTGCTGCGCGTCAAGCCGTACCGGTTTGCTTTCCTGCATGAGCCGGCGCACGGTTCTTACCGACTTGCCGGTTATGCGTCTGACCATGTCTTCGCGCAGGTACAGCTCGGAAGTTGAAAGCATGTTGACGACATCGCTTAGCTCAAAGCCTTCGTCGGTCAGGCGGATGATCAGCATGGCATCGTCACCGATGTTCTGGCCGTTCACGAGCAGGTCGACAGGTTTGCCCTCAACCTTCTTCAGCCCCGTCAGCCGGGGCGCTTTGAGTGTGGGCATCGCGACATCCTCCATGGGGCATCTGGCGCGATCGTCGATCCAGAATTTGCGCAGGGAATAAGCAGGCTTTTCATGCTCAAGGTGTGGGGTTCGCATCTTTCATCCTTTTTCTGGGCTCCGAGCGTCCAAGCTGCTCAGCGACTTCAATGTCATGACTGATCCTATAGACCGCGCTTCCGACGACCAACCTGAAATAGTCGTCGGAAATATCCCCCACATTGCACAAACCGCTCCCGTTTCCGTAGGACGTCAACGACGTACTTTCACCTTTTAACTGCCGAAGTGATAACTCACATCCAGCCACCACTGGCGCCCGTAAGGGTCGTAATTGCCGGTCGGGTAATAGGGCCAGCCCGCCGAATCATCATGTTTGACTTGATTGAGCACGTTGTTGACCGTCAGGCCGACACTCGCCCGATCATTCAATTTGTAGCGCGCACTGGCGTTGAACACTGTCCATGGCGACAGACGCCCGTCACCGGCGCCATTGGTCACCGACCCATAACGAATGCCCATCAGCGTCGCCGTGGCCTTTTGATAGTCCCAGGTCAGGCTGGCGTTGACCTTGCTGCGCCAGTCGTAATTGGTGCGCGAGGTGCGCCAGTCCTGGGCCGGCGCCTCGTCCGACTCCTTGTAGTAGTGGGACAACACCAGGGTGTAACCCAGCGCCGAACTGAACGCGCCGTACTGCCCCGCGCCCCAGCGAATGTTGCTCTTGAAGTCCAGGCCGCTGACCCGTTCGCTGGCAGCGTTGATTGCGTTGACCCGCACACGCTGTAACTGATTGGGGTCGATGGCCGCATTGCCGGCATTACGGTCGACACGCGCCAGGGTCGATTGGCAATTGGCCGAGTTGATGTCCTGTGTGCCATTGCGGCATTCATTCTCCTGTTGCAACAGACGGTTTTCGTCAACGGTGGTCAGCAGGTCATCGATCTCGACGCGCCAGAAGTCGGTGGAAAAATCGAAATTGCGCGACGGCGACCAGACAAAACCGTAGGTCCACGATTTGCCCCGTTCGGACTCCAGATCCGTTGTGCCGCTTTGCGTGTAATCGACCCGCCCGCGATCACAGGCGCCCTCCACGCCTTGGCTGCAACCGTAGTAGTCGACCTGTGCCGGGTAGTAGCCGTTACTGTCGGACTGGTAGATGTAATTGAGGTCCGGGGCGCGAAAACTGGTGCCGTAGCTGCCGCGCAATAACAGGCTGGTGACAGGCCGCCATTCCAGCCCCAGGTTGTAGGTTTTCTGTTGTTCGGTGCGGCCGCTGAATTTGTATTGATCCCAACGCCCCGCCGCTGTCGCCAGCACGGTGTCGGTGACCGGAATGCTGAACTCGCCGCCCGCCGCATAACGCTTGCGCGAGCCACCGGAGCTTTGCGCCGGACTCACGCCGTAAAAGGTGCCGTCGTTGAGGCCGTCATCCGGGTCGACGCGGTATTCCTGTTTCCCGGCCTCCAGCACACCGGCGAATCCAACGGGGCCGGCCGGCAGATCAAACAGATCGCCGTTCACCGAAGCGTTGTAGCTGGTCGACACCGATTTGCTGCTCTGGGTCAGGTTGCCGCGAAACTGCTGCCACTCCTCGGGCGTCAGTGGCCGATCGAGGCGCGAAGCGTCCGGGGCAAACACTGGATAGCCACCGCTGACACCCAACTGCGGGCCCAGGTAGAACCCCTGAATCGATGACAGCGGCGAGTAACGGGTGGTTCTGACGCTGCGATATTCCGAGCGATTGGCCGCCAGATCATAGTTCCAGCCTGTGTCGGCAATCTTGTCCGAGAGACCGAGAGTGCCGGTCCACGAGGTGTCGCGCCACTTGCTGTTATTGCTGGTGCGTCCGCCGATTTCCTCCTCGCCGAAGCGGCGATACCAGCGCTCCAGGTTGCCGCTGTTCTGGTTGATGAAATCCGGCGAGGTGAAGGTCGGGCCACGGGTGTTGTTCTGAATGTGGTCGAGGCCATACATCAAATCGGCGAATACCTGGCCGCTGTCGCTGAAGTGCCAGGTGCCGCGCGTGTAACCGTCGTAGTTTTCCTTTTGGGTTTGCACGGTCCAGTAATCGTTGTACGTCTGATCGGTGCGACAGCGGCCGGCGCTGTTGTACAGCTTGTTGTCGAACGTACCTTGATAGGCGCCGCATCCCGGGCCCTGATAACGGTTGTTGGTCAGGTCGCGGCGATAACCGACGTCTGCCAACGGCGCGCCGCTTTGCATGAAACCGCGGTCATCGGCCCAGATCGGATCGCGGTTGGTCAGCTCCAGCCCGAACAAGCCGTCGAAGTCGCCCCAACTGCCGCCGCCACTGATCTGCAAGCGCTGGTTGTCGCCGCCACCGCGCTCGCTGGTACCGCCCTTGAGGTTGACGTCAACGCCATTGATCTTGTCCTTGAGGATGATGTTGACCACGCCGGCAATCGCGTCCGAACCATAAATGGCCGACGCGCCGCTGCTGAGGATTTCGATGCGTTCGATGACCGCCGAGGGAATGTTCGCCAGGTTGGTGAAGTTGACCTTGCCGTCGTAAGGGGTCGGGTAATCCGCCACGCGGCGACCGTTGATCAGCACCAGCGTGTGGTTGGGGCCGAGACCGCGCAGGTTCAATGCGCTGGCCGCTGGCTGCCAGGTATTGCCGTAATCTTCGCCTTGGGTCATCCCGGTGTTTTGCGTTTGGGTGGCCAGGGCGTCGTAGACGTTCTTGTAGCCGCGCGCTTCCATTTCTTCATGGGTGATGACGTTGACCGGCGTGGCGCCATCGCTCTGCGCACGGGCAATCCGCGAGCCGGTCACGGTGACTTTTTCCATGCGGTAATCGGCGTCGGTGACCGGTGCCACCGGGGTGACTTTCGCTGGCACAGGCGAGGCCTTGTCGGCTGCGCGAACACTCAAACCCTGAGCGCTTTGTTCGACCTGCAAGCCGCTGCCGAGCAAAGCTTTCTCCACCGCCTGGCGGCCACCCAAGGCGCCGCGTACCGCACCACTGCGCTTGCCTTGCACAAGGTTCTGACTGAACGAGATCGGCACGCCGGTCTGCCGCGAGATGTCCAGCAGCACTTCATCGAGCGGGCCACTGGCGACGTCGAAAGTGAACACGGCAGCGGCAGGCTCTTGCGCAAAAACCGGCAATGGGCTGAAGCCCATCGTCAATGCGGCGGCGAGGGTCAGTCGAGGTAATTGTTGTTTGAGTAAGAACATCGAGGGGCTTCCCTGTTGAAGGCGTCTGCAGGGAATGAGCAGCGGACCGGCGCTTTTTATAGGGCGGCGATTAGGCCAAGCAGTCATATCCCTATAACCGGAATTCCTCCCGGTAGGAGCTGCCGCAGGCTGCGATCTCTTGATGTTGTTTTTTAAAATCAAAGGATCGCAGCCTGCGGCAGCGCCTACCGGGGCTTACAGGTTCAGCTCGGGCGAGGTTCGATACTGATCCAGTAGGGGTTGTGCCAAAGAATGCGGATCGGTAACGAACGCTCCAGTAACTGCAACGTGCGGTCACTGTCGTCGAGTGGATAGAGGCCGCTCAAGCGCAAATCAGCCACTTCAGGGCTGACATGCACAATGCCCCGCCGGTAACGACGCAGGCTGTCAATCACCTCACTGAGCGGCCGATCGCGAACCTCCAGCCGACCTTGCGTCCAGGCACTTTCGTGACCGTTGCTGCGTTGCAATGACAGGATGCCGAGATCGTTGAACAGCAGACTCTCGCCCGCCTCGACCACTTGCCGCGCACCGCTGGCGGTGACCACTTCAACCTGCGAATGCAACATCACCAATCGTGTGAGCTCGTCACTCTGCTGCACGAGGAATTTCGTCCCGAGCGCGCGCATTCGACCGTGTTCGGTCTCGACGACGAAGGGCCGTGACGGATCCTTCGCGACATCCACCCACAACTCGCCACTGCGCAAGGCCAGCAACCGCTGAGTGTGATCGAACAGCGGCACTACCCGACTGCGCGCATTGAGGGTCAACGCACTGCCATCCTCCAGGGTGAAATCACGCCGCTCGCCCATACCGGTCGCCAACTCTCCCGCCTCGGGCAGCCAGCCATAACGGCGCCCGAGCAGCCCGCCCAGCAGCGCCACGCCCAGCACACTCAAACTGCCGCTGATAAACCTGCGACGACTTGAAGGGGCGTTGAGGCTGTGCAGCAGGCTATTGCGTGGCACGCCGCGCAAATTCGGATTACGCAGCAAATTCAGGCCGCCGCCCATTTGCTCGATGATCTGCTGATGGCGTGGATCGGCCACACGCCAAGCCTCGAAAGCCGCACGCTCAGCGAGGCTGATGTCGTCCGATTGCAACAGCGCCATCCATTGCGCGGCTTCATCGATCACCGCTTCGTCCGGCCTCATGCCTGCATCGCCTGATAGCAGCGTTTGAACGCCTCAACCATGTATTGCTGCACGCGACTGGTGGAGACGCCGAGGCGTTGGCCAATCTCGCTGTAAGTCAAACCGTCGAGTTGATGGTAGAGAAACGCCGCTTTGGCTTTGGCTGACAGGCCATTGAGCAGCCGATCGACCGCCAGCAACGCTTCGATGACCAGTGCGCGTTCTTCCGGTGACGGATGCACCGGCTCCGGCGCCAGCGCCAGGCTTTCAAGATAGGCGCGCTCAAGGTCCTGGCGGCGCCAGCCTTCGTACACCAGTCGCCGGGCGATGGTGGTCAACAGCGCCCGTGGCTCGCGAATCGCCGTCGGGTCCGGCAGCGCCAACACCCGCAGAAAGGTTTCCGATGCAATGTCCTGCGCACTGTGCGGGCAGCCCAGCGTGCGGCCAACGGCAGCGCACAGCCAGCGATAGTCCTTTTGGAACATCTGCCCGATGATCTGGTAATGCGGGTTGTGTCCACCCATGCCTTGCTCCCTCAAACGGGTCCCACCCGCTGCGAAAAACCATCGTTCTGCCGGGATCGTCCGGCTCTGATCAGGCGCGACTGTGCAATAGCGATGCACACATTTGAAGTAATAAAAAAACATCACAAGCAAACTTTTAAGAATAAAGCGCTTCGTCGCCGCATAAACATTGGCTGACAGAACCTTGACCCGGATCACTGCCTCACGCTGAGCAGTGATTAATCTCCCCTCTCCATCGAAGGCCAGGGAAGGCTCACCGGGAGCCTGCGGCTGATCTCAATCAAGGAAGAACCCTCATGCGTCCCCTCAACATCATTCTGCTGGCGTCAGCCTTCAACGGCCTGACTCAACGTGCCTGGCTGGAATTGCGCCAGGCCGGGCATTCGCCCAGCGTCGTGCTGTTTACCGATGAACACTCGGTGTGCGAACAGATCGAAAACAGCGCCGCGGATCTGGTGATCTGCCCGTTTCTCAAGGATCGCGTACCGCAAGCGCTGTGGCGCAATACGCAGCGGCCAGTGGTGATCATCCATCCCGGCATCGTCGGCGATCGTGGCGCCAGTGCGCTGGACTGGGCGATCACCAACGAACTGCCAAGCTGGGGCGTGACCGCACTGCAGGCAGTGGAAGAAATGGATGCCGGACCGGTGTGGGCGACGTGCGAATTCAACCTGCCGGCGGGCCTGCGCAAGTCCGAGCTGTACAACGGCCGGGTCAGTGATGCGGCGATGCTGTGCATTCGCGAGGTGCTGGAAAAATTCGTCGACGGCTTTGCCCCAGTGCCGTTGGATTACAGCAATCCCGCTGTACGCGGGCGTTTGCAGCCGAACATGAAACAGGTCGATCGCAGCTTCACCTGGCACGATTGCGCGCGCTTCATCAAACGTTGCATTGATGCGGCGGACGGCCAACCCGGCGTGCTGGCGAGTCTGGCCGGTGGTCAGTACTACGTGTACGACGCGCACCTGGATTCGCGCACCGGCATGCCCGGCGAAATCATCGCGGTGCATGACGATGCGGTGCTGGTGGCGACCGGAGATCACAGCGTGTGGATCGGTTCCCTGCGGCGCAAACCGCAGCCGGGTGAGGAAACCTTCAAGCAACCGGCGCGGCACGTGCTGGCCGGGCAACTGGCGGAGGTGCCACACCTGGATTGGTCAATCGTCAGTCAGCCGTTCAGCGACGAGGCCTATCAGCCGATCAGCTATCGGGAGTCCGGGCATGTCGGTGAGCTGACCTTCGAGTTCTACAACGGCGCAATGAGCACCGAGCAATGCCAGCGCATGGTCGACGCACTGCGCTGGGCCAAGGCGCGAGACACCCGGGTGCTGTTGATCAAGGGCGGCCGCGGCAGTTTTTCCAATGGTGTGCATCTGAACGTGATTCAGGCCGCGCAGGATCCTGGCGCTGAGGCCTGGGCGAATATTCAGGCGATCGACGATGTCTGTGCAGAGTTGCTCAGCGCGAGGCAACTGGTGGTCAGCGGCGTGACCGGCAATGCCGGGGCCGGTGGGGTGATGCTCGCGCTGGCGGCCGACATCGTGTTTGCGCGCGCCGATATCGTGCTCAATCCGCACTACAAGAGCATGGGCCTGTATGGCTCGGAATACTGGACTTACAGCTTGCCTCGCGCGGTAGGCCCGGCCATGGCTGAGCAATTGACCCAGGCGTGTTTGCCGGTCAGCGCCAGCCAGGCGCTGCAACTGGGCATGGTCCAGGAAATCGGTCCACGCTGCCCCGACGAGTTTTCCTTGTGGCTGCTGCAACGAGCCAATGGCGTGTTGAACGATCCGACGTATGCCGCCGTGCGTGAACGCAAATCGCGGGTTGATCACGCGCTGATCCAGCAATGCCGCGAAACCGAGCTGCAAGAGATGCAGGAAGACATGCTCCACAACCGACATCAGTTCGCCGAGAAGTGCAGCCACTTCGTCTACAAACGCAAGGTTTGTGGCACTCCGGCGCGATTGATCGAGGATTGGGCACGGGTACAGGAAATCGAACTGACCGACTGATCTTCGGCGTTTACGATGCCCCTATCGCGAGCAGGCTCACGCCTACAAGGTATTCCTGCTCGCGATGAACGATGACGCGGTATCCGGCGGGCACTTACAATGCGCTCACCTCAAACACCGGCCCGCCCATGGACATCGACCTCGCCCGTACCTTTCTGGAAATTGTCCGCCACGGCAGTCTCGCCGCTGCCGCGCAAAAGCTGTTCGTCACACAAACGGCCATCACCGCCCGGGTGCAAAAACTCGAAAGCCAATTGGGCAGCACGCTGTTCGTGCGCAACCGCGCCGGGGCGAAGCTGACGCCCAATGGCGAAGCCTTCGTGGTCTATGCCAATCAACTGGTGCAGACCTGGGAGGCCGCGCGCCGCGACCTGCCGTTGCCCGAGGGTTATCACAACGTGCTGCACATCGGTGGCGAAGTCAGCCTGTGCAATCCGCTGATGCTCAGTTGGGCCGCCGAACTGCGCGAAAAAATCCCCGGTCATGCGCTGCGTATGGAAATCCGCGATGGCGAAAATCTGCTGCGCCAATTGGAACTGGGTGTACTCGATGCAGCGCTGGTCTACCAGCCGGAATACTGGCCGGGTTTGCAGGTCGAGCAAGTGCTGGAAGAAAAACTGATTCTGGTGCGTACGCCTGACCGTCCGGATCCCTACGTCTACATCGACTGGGGCCCGGACTTCCGTCGCCAACACGATGCCGCCCTGCCGGAAAAAGCCAAAGCCGCGCTGAGCTTCAACCTCGGCCCGCTGGCCCTGCAATACATCCTGGAAAACGGTGGCAGCGGCTACTTCCGCACCCGCGTCGTTCGCACCTACCTTGAAACCGGCGCACTGGAACCGGTGACCAAAGCTCCGGAATTCAGCTATCCGACCTATCTGGTCTATTCGCGTGATCGCGACTCGGCGACCCTGCAACATGCCTTCAACCTGCTGCGCGAAGTGATCCATACCGATGACGACTGGTCGCAACGCTGGAATCCGCTGAGCTGAAGCTGCCGGTTTACACCGGAGCATGGCGCATGTGACCTCAAGGTCGCGCCTGCACAAATCGCCGGATCGGCTAATCTGCCGGGTAGCACAACCATACCCACAGGTGAACGCAGTGAGGCAGACCACCGAGGCATTTCGCAGCCGCTACCGTGCGGCCATCCATCCGCTGTACAACCCGTGGCTGCATGGCGCGTTCGTGCTGCTGTTCGGCGTGCTGGCCATGGGTGCATTCTGGAGCAGCGTGCAACAGGTGCGACCGCTGGAGTGGTTGACGGTGCCGTTGACCCTGCTGCTCTTCAACTTCGGCGTGTACATGGTCCATCGCCATCTCGGCCACCACAAAAAAACCTTCGCGAAAATGTTCTACGCCCGCCACGCGGGTGATCATCACAGCTTCTTCACCCCCGGCCACATGACCTTCGACAGCGCCCGCGACTGGCGAGTGATTCTGTTCCCGGCGTGGCTGATCGTGATTCATACGCTGGTCATCACCCTGCCCTTGTGGTGGTTGTTCGAGCAGCTGAACAGCAACGTTGCCGGGCTGTTCGGCGGCTGCATGGTGCTCGGTTATCTGGCATACGAAGTGTTTCATGCCTTTGAGCATTTGCCCCCGAGCAATCCATTGACGCGCCTGCCGTGGATTCGCCAGATGCGCCGACTGCACGAATTGCATCACCGTCGCGAGCGTATGCAAGAGCGCAACTTCAACATCGTTTTGCCACTGATGGATTACCTGTTCGGCACCCTCTACTGGGAGCCGGAAGCCGACCCTTTGCGCTATTCGAGAATGCCCATGACCCGTATGCAGCACCACATCGACATCCCTGGCGAGCCGATTGCCGTACTCGCCTACGCCGCCAGTGTCAGCCGCTGGCCGGAATGGCACCCGTCCTCACTGAAGATCGACGGCGCGCAAGGTCCACTGCATGCCGGCTCACGCTTCGAAGAAGAGATTCATGCCGGCGGTCGTCAGGGACACTTGCGCTGGGAGGTCACCGAATACTTGCCAGGCCGGCGCTGGTGCGCGCGGGCACAAGGCGACCATGGCCTGTCGCTGCTGCTGACGTATGAATGCTCGGGCGACACGCTCGGCACGCGATTTGTCCGCACCCTCGACTATCACTTCGAGGGCTTGGGCATGCGCATTGCCAATCAGTTATTGCTCAAGCGACGGATTGATCGCGAATCGGCCGCTTCAATGCTGGCGCTGCGCGACAGGGCAGCGCAATCCATTGCATCAGCGAGGGCCAGCGCATGAAGCTGCGGCGTCTGTTGCTGCTGCTGATCATCCTCGTCATCGCTTTTTTACTGCTGATGCCCACCAGGGTCGAGCCGGTGGCCTGGAAACCGCAGGCAGCACCATCGCTTGAGAGCGGCACCTACGCCGAGAACCAGAAGCTCAAAGGCGCGGTACGAGTCGGACCGAACGACATCGAAGGTCCGGAGGCGCTGCTACTGGAAGGCGACTTTCTGATCACCGGGCTGCATGACGGTCGACTGCTGCGCACCAGCCTCGACGGCAAAGAACGCCAGGTACTTGCCGACACGGGCGGACGGCCGCTGGGCTTGGCCCGTCACCCGAACGGTTTGCTGGTGATCGCCGACGGAGTCAAGGGTTTGCTCTCGCTCGACGCGCAAGGACGCCTGATCCCTCTGACCAATGCAGCCAATGGCCTGGCCTTCGGTTTCACCGATGACGTGGCCATCGACGAATCCGGGCATTACGCTTATTTCAGCGACGCCACCAGTCGCTGGGGTTACGGCCACGACGGCGAGGCGATTATCGAACACGGCGGCGACGGGCGTTTGCTGCGCTATGACTTCCAGACCGGCAAGACCAGCGTATTGCTCGACAAACTGGAGTTCGCCAATGGTGTGACTCTGGGCCCGGACGACGCTTATGTACTGGTCAACGAAACCGGCGCCTACCGCATCAGTCGTTATTGGCTGACCGGGCCCAAGGCTGGAACCCATGACCTGTTTATCGACAACCTGCCGGGGCTGCCGGACAACCTCGCGTTCAATGGCAGCAACCGGGTCTGGGTCGCGCTGTACGCGCCGCGCAATGCGTTACTCGATGGCACGGCCGGACACCCGTTCGTGCGCAAGATGATCGCCCGGGCGCTGACTGTGCTGCCGAAACCGGTGGAGAAGCGCGGTTTTGTGCTGGGACTGGATCTGGACGGCAAGGTGATAGCGAACTTGCAGGGTGCCGGCAGCGGCAATTATTCGCCGATTACTACGGTGCGCGAGTATGGGCAGTGGTTGTATTTGGGGTCGTTGAAAGCGACGCACATGGCGCGACTGCCATTGGAGGCGGCGCTGAAGTGAACTAGATGGATTTGTGTTGAATTGACTGGCGCCTTCGCGGGCAAGCCTTGCTCCTACACTGGGGATTTGTGTTGAATTGACTGGCGCTTTCGCGGGCAAGCCTTGCTCCTACAGTGGGGATTTGTGTTGAATCGACTGGCGCCTTCGCGGGCAAGCCTTGCTCCTACAGTGGGGATTTGTGTTGAATTGACTGGCGCCTTCGCGGGCAAGCCTTGCTCCTACAGTGGGGATTTGTGTTGAATCGACTGGCGCCTTCGCGGGCAAGCCTTGCTCCTACAGTGGGGATTTGTGTTGAATTGACTGGCGCCTTCGCGGGCAAGCCTTGCTCCTACAGTGGGGATTTGTGCTGAATTGACTGGCGCCTTCGCGGGCAAGCCTTGCTCCCTACAGGGGAAATGCGATCCCTTGTAGGAGCTGAGCTTGCTCGCGAAAGCGGTCTGTCAGTTGCTGGATTTGTCGAATTTTTCCGGATCTTCGTCTTCCGGCAAATCCTCATCCGGCTCATCAGGATGGGTCGTGGTGCGCGCCGGGCTATTGGGTTCAGGATGCGTCGGAACCGGGTCAAAAGCGCCCTGCTCTTCGCTGGGGAATTTGGGATCGTTCATAAGGCACCTCGCAAAAAATCAGTGATTGCAGACTCTGAACATTGGAGGTGCCAGTGATTGACGTCGTTCCAGTCAATTCACCACCGAGCGTCGATGGTGCGACTGGCGGTCAGGATCGGGCCTGTAATTGCTCGACGATCTTGTCTTTGACTTGCAAGCGTTTCTCTTTGAGTTTTTTCAGCGTGTCGTCGCTGGGTGCATCCGAGGTCGCCGTCTCGGCCTTGACTACCTCGGCATCCGCTTGGGAATACTTGTTGATCAGTGCGTCCAGATGTGGATCCGCGGTGCGTTTTTGCTGGATCTCTTCCTTCGTCAGTTTCAAATCCTGTAACAAGTCATGGGTCACCGGCATGGAACACCTCCGTCAATTGATCGGCTGGTCAACGCGACCGATTGCGCTGGCCAGTGATCAGAATGGCCTTGGTCAGGTCATTCTGTCGACCACCTGTCAGACCAGCGGTGCCCGTTCGTCGCCCTGTCGCAAATGCGATAAAACCTTTGCTCGAAGCTTTCCCTCCACTGTGTAACACCGACAATAACCTGCGTGGAGATACACCAATGGACGGATTCAACCTGCGTCACCTTGTGCTGGCTGTCGCTTTGAGCACCGGCATGGGCAGCGCGTTCGCTGCCACTTCCAATACCTTCGTCGACAATGCCGCTGCGGGTGGCATCGCCGAAATCGAAACCAGTCGCCTGGCGCTGGAAAAGAGCTCATCGGCTGACATCAAAGAATTCGCCAACATGATGATCACCGATCACGGCAAGGCCAACGATGAGCTGGCGAGCATTGCCCAGTCCAACGACATCAAGGTTCCGGACACGACAACCCTGGTCAAGCAGGCCAAGGAAAAAATCCTCGACATGCGCGATGAGTCTTTCGATGCGGCCTACGCCAATAATCAGGTCAAGGCCCACGAAGAGACCATCGAGCTGTTCAAGAAAGAAGCCAACACCGTGACTGACGACAAGGTCAAAGGCGCCACCGAACTGAAAGCCTTTGCACAGAAAATGCTCCCGGCGCTGGAAAAACACCTCGCCGCTGCGAAAGAACTGCAAGCCAAACATCCAAGCAAATAACCGCCGTAAAAAATCAGGCCGCATCCCGTGGATGCGGCCTGTTCATGTCTGAAACGATTAACCGCCGTCAGTATCGATATCGGCATCCGTTTCCTCACCCGGCTTCGCACGATCTGGCTGCGGTTCGAAGCCCGGACTGAATTCATTATCGTTGTCCGTATTTTTGCTCTTCTGATCCACTGCAGGATCGGCACTTTGTGCCTGATCGCCCTCGCCTTGTTGCTGCGTGGGTGCGGGTTGCCCAGGGACTTGTGGGTCGATCGCCGGGTCATTACGATTGATCGGTTGCCCGGGTTGATTCTGTTGCTGCGTCGATTGCTCGTTCATAGCCACCTCATTCATCGAAGCCAGCCCGACGTAAACCCGCCGGGCCTTGAAGATTCGAAGCCTGCGGGTGGGCAATCGTTCAAAAGATCGCTGCAAACGGCCACGCCGACTAGAGTTACCGGGAAGTTCTTTGCGCCAAATCAAAAATATCCGCGTCGGAACGAACAACTATTTCAAACGGCAAATGTCACTGACAGCGCGCCGATCATTTTTTCTGAAATCGGCCCCCATTTCGCTACGGAGCAACAGGCACATGGCAGCACTGCAGAACAGCACACTCGATGCGATGAAGAACAAACAAAACCAACTGCTGGGCGAATGGATCAATGGCCTGGAAGCCAGCGGCGCCACCCGTAACCTGAAAGACCACGATGTGCGGCAGCAGACTGGCGAGTTCCTGCAACTGGTGGTCAGCGGTCTGGAGAATGACAACGGCAACAACATCAACGCACCGGGCTGGGAAAGCACCCGCCAGTTTCTTGAAAAACTCTCCCACAGCCGCGCCATGCTGGGTCAGGATTCGCAGCAGACCGCCAGCTTCATCTTCGCCCTTAAAGGCCCACTGTTCGCCCTGCTCCAGGCGCATTACCACGACCAACCGGCGCTGCTCGCCGAACAGCTCTGGGAAATCTCCGAACTGCTCGACGCCCTCGGCCTGCACACCATCCGTACCTTCCAGAAATCCCGCGAAGCGGTGATCAAGCGTCAACAGGAAGAGCTGCTGGAACTGTCGACACCAGTGGTCAAGCTGTGGGACGGCGTTCTGGCGCTGCCGATGATCGGTACGCTGGACTCGCAACGCACCCAAGTGGTGATGGAATCGCTGCTGCAACGCATCGTCGACACCGGTTCGGAAATCGCCATTATCGACATCACTGGCGTGCCCACCGTCGACACACTCGTCGCCCAGCACCTGCTGAAAACCGTCACGGCCATCCGCCTGATGGGCGCCGATTGCATCATCAGCGGCGTGCGCCCGCAGATCGCACAAACCATCGTCCACCTCGGGCTTGATCTGCAAGGCGTGGTGACCAAGGCCAATCTGGCCGACGCGCTGAAACTCGCGCTGACACGCCTGGGCATCAGCCTCGGCAAAGCGGTCTGAGCCGATGGAACGTATCCCGATTCTACAAATGGGCGACTTTCTGCTGGTGACCATTCAGGTCGACATGCATGACCAGCTCGCCCTGACCCTTCAGGATGATTTGTCCGAGCGCATCAGCAAAACCTCGGCGCGCGGGGTCTTGATCGACATCTCGGCGCTGGACATGGTCGACTCGTTCATCGGCCGGATGATCGGCACGATTTCCGGTCTGTCGAAAATCATGGATGCCGAAACCATGCTGGTCGGCATGCAACCGGCCGTGGCGATCACGCTGGTCGAGCTGGGCCTGACGTTGCCGGGCGTCAGCACGGCATTGAACGTCGAGCGCGGCATGAAACTGCTGCAGGAACGAGTACGCCAGCAATGAGCGTGCGCAGCAGCGGTACTCAAGCGATCAACATCGAACAGGACGTGGTGCTGGCGCGTCAGACCGCGCGCAAACTGTGTACCGAGTGCGGCATGCGCCTGATCGATCTGACCAAACTGGTGACCGCCGTCAGCGAGCTGGCGCGCAACACCATGGTTTACGGCGGTGGCGGTGACATGGACTGGCAGATCCTCGATGAAAACGGCCGGGTCGGGCTGCGCCTGACCTTCCGTGATGAAGGCCCCGGCATACCTGACATCAAACTGGCGATGACCGACGGTTGGACCTCCGGCAGTGGTATGGGCCTTGGCCTGACCGGCGCGAAACGGCTGGTCGACGAGTTCGAACTGGAAACCGAACCCGGCAAAGGCACTCGCATAACGATTACCCGATGGACATGAATATCAGCGGGTCATTGACCCAAGTACTGCTGATCGAAGACAGCAGCCAGATCGGCTATGCCCGACGCACCGCGCAACGCCTCGCCGAACAACATGGTTTTGGTGAAAGTGACGCCGGCCGCGTGGCATTGGTGGCCACGGAACTGGCGAGCAACGTGCTCAAGCATGCTGGCCGTGGCGAACTGCACCTGCGCCTGTTGCCGCGTCAGGGTGATGCCGGCATCGAGTTGCTGGCGGTCGATCGTGCGCAAGGTTTTGACCTTGATGCGTGCCTGACCGACGGTTTTTCCACCGGCGGCACGCAGGGCATCGGCCTCGGCGCCGTGGCACGCCAGGCCAACATCTTTGATGTGTATGCCGACCACCGCGGCGCCGTGCTGCTCGCCCGTCTGTATCCGCGCAACGACCGTCAGCCGGACCTGCCCTACGGCGTCAGTCAGCATTCACTGCACAACGATCCGGCCTGCGGTGACGTCTGGCATCTGGCCTACCATGGCGGCGACATCTGCGCGCTGATCATCGACGGGCTCGGACACGGTGAAGAAGCCGAGCGCGCTGCCCGGGCCGGCGAGCGCGCCTTTGCCGAGGCGCCGTTCAGCGCACCGGTGACACTGATGGAAGACATGCACCGCGATATGATCGGCAGTCGGGGCGGCGCCGTGGCGTTTGCGCAGTTTCACGCCGATCGCGCCAGCCTGACGTTTGCCGGTGTCGGCAACATCGGCGCCAGCCTGATCGCTGCCGACAAGTCCCGTGGTCTGGCCTCACATCCAGGGATCGTTGGCGGTCAATACCGAAAAGCCCAGCCCTTTGACTATGCTCACGTGAACGGACATCTATTGATCATGTACAGCGACGGCTTGCAGTCCCGTTGGAACCTTCAAGACTACCCCGGCCTGGTGCACCGCCATCCCGCCGTGATAGCCAGCGTCCTGAACCGCGATTTCTGTCGCGGGCGCGACGATGTAACGGTGCTGGTCGTTGCCCTGGAGGCCGCCCATGGCTGAGTCGCCCATCTTGAGCAATGCCGAACAGGCTGCGCTCATCGCGCAGTTGCGGAGCGAATCCGCCGCCCTGCGTGAAGAACTCGACGAGACCAATCAGGGCGTGCTGGCCTTGTACGCCGAACTTGACACCCAGGCAGAGGAATTGCGCCAGGCTTCTGATTTGAAAAGCCGCTTCCTCTCTTACATGAGCCATGAGTTCCGCACGCCGCTGGGTTCGATCCTGAGCATCAACAGCCTGCTTGCCGATGAACTCGACGGCCCGCTCAGCCCCGAGCAGCACAAGCAGGTGGCATTCGTCAGCACTGCCGCTCGCGAGCTGAGCGACATGGTCGATGACTTGCTCGACCTGGCGAAAATCGAGGCCGGACGCATCAGCATTTCCCCGGCATGGTTCGACATGTTCGACCTGTTCTCCGCCCTGCGCGGGATGTTCCGGCCGATCGTCGATGCGACGGCGGTCGATCTGATCTTCGAAGAACCGAACGGCCTGCCGCGTCTGTATACCGATGACAAAAAACTCGCACAGATCCTGCGCAACTTCATTTCCAACTCGCTGAAGTTCACCACCCGTGGCGAAGTGCGGGTTTCGGCGCGACTGGAAGGCGCCGACAAAGTGCGCTTTGCCGTCAGCGACACCGGAATCGGTATCGCTGCCGAGCTACATGGCGCATTGTTCGAAGACTTTTCCCAGGTCGACTCACCCTTGCAGAAACGCCTGCGTGGCACCGGCCTGGGTCTGTCGCTGTGTAAGCGCTTCGCAGCCCTGTTGGGCGGTGAGGTCGGGGTGGAAAGCGCGCCGGGGGTCGGTTCGACCTTTTTCGTGATCATTCCGCTGGCGATCGCTCTGGAGAACGTCGATGAAACGTGACATCCGCCTGTTGATCGTCGATGACAACGTCGCCACCCGCTACGCCCTGCGCCGGCGGCTGGAGCGTCACGGCTATGAAGTGCTGGAGGCTGGCACCGGCACTGAAGGGCTGGCGCTGATCGAAAGTGAGCCGCTGGATGCGCTTATCCTCGACGTCAACCTGCCGGACATGAGCGGGTTCGACATCGTGCGTATTCTGCGCGCCGACACGCGCACGGCGTTGCTGCCGGTGATCCATGTGTCTGCCGCGTCGATCCAGACCGGCGACATCATCACTGGCCTGGACGCGGGCGCCGATGCCTATCTGATTCATCCGGTTGATCCGGACGTGCTGCTGGCGACTCTGCGCACGTTGTTGCGCGTACGCGACACGGAAAACGCCTTGCGCGAGAGCGAGGCGCGCTTTCGCGAGATTTTCGTCAACGTTTCGGCACCTATCGCGGTGCTCGATGCGAATCTGAAGGTGCATGAGTGCAACCACGCTTTTGCCCAGCTGATACTCGATAATCGCAACCCGCAAACCCTGAATGAATGCTTTGCCGACGATCAAAGCGCAATCCTCAATGAGCTGCGCCTGCGACTGGTCGACGGCGAGCGCTGGAAAGGCACGCTGAACATGCGTGTCCAAGGGGAGATTCGCGAAACCGAGTGGCAGATTTCACCGTATCGCACGCCAGAGCTGAGCCTGGTGTTCGTCGAGGACGTTACCGAACACCGTCACCGCGAACGCTCGCACCTGGCGCGGCTGGACGACACCACCACGCAACTGGCCAAGGAAGTCGCCGAGCGCGTGCGGGCCGAGGCGCAGCTGCTGCAAGTGCAGAAAATGGATGCGCTGGGCAAACTCACCGGCGGCATCGCTCACGACTTCAACAATCTGCTGACGGGCATCATCACCAGCCTGGAGTTGATCCAGAAACGGATCGCCGACGCGCGTCTGGATAAAGTGCAGTTTTACACCGAAGCCGCGCTGAACTCGGCCATGAGTGCCGCGTCGCTTACCCACCGGCTGCTGGCCTTTGCCCGTCAGCAACCGCTGGACACGCGGCCGGTGGACATTAACGAGCAGGTGCGTTCGCTGGAGGAATTGCTGGTGCGCACCATCGGTGAGCGGATCAACCTCAAGCTTGAGTTGACCAACAAACCGGCGATCGCTCTGGTTGACCCGGTGCAACTGGAAAGCGCGGTGCTGAACCTGGTGATCAACGCCCGTGATGCCTTGCCGACGGGTGGCAACATCTGGGTCAACACCTACGCCGCTTACTCGCACGGAGATCCGAACCTGGCCGATGGTGCGTATGTCGCATTGTCGGTGCGCGATGACGGTACCGGGATCGAGCACAACGTGATCGATAAGGTGTTCGATCCGTTTTTCACCACCAAACCCCTGGGTCAGGGAACCGGATTGGGGCTGTCGACAATCTATGGTTTCGCCCGGCAATCGGGTGGCGATGCACACATTCGCAGCGTGGCTCGACGCGGCACGGAAGTGACGATCATGTTGCCGGCCACCAGCGATCCGACGGGGGCCGACATTCCTGCACCCGTCGTCAATCCCCAAGGCACCGGCGAACATGTGCTGATTGTCGAGGACATGCCGTCGGTGCGGATGTTTGTCACGGAAGTGCTGGAGGACGCTGGCTACCACTGTACCCAGGCGGCGGATATCGAAACGGCGCTGGAGCGATTGCAGAATGATCCGTCGATCAACCTACTGCTGACCGATGTGGGTTTGCCGCGCATGAGCGGACGTGAGTTGGCGGACGTTGCGCGGGGTTGGCGTGAGGCTCTGCCGATTCTGTTCATGACCGGCTATGCGGAAACGGCGATCAATCGTCAGGTATTTCTCGGCAGCGGCATGGACATGCTGGTCAAGCCGTTTCAAATCAGCGAACTGCTCGACAAGGTCCGCCGTACCCTCGACGGTAGTTAGAAGCAAAAAGATCGCAGCCTGCGGCAGCTCCTACGGTTCGGTTTCAACGCAAATCACTGTAGGAGCTGAGCTTGCTCGCGAAGGCGTCGTGTCAGTCCACGCAAATATCGACTGATACAGCACTTTCGCGAGCAAACTCAGCGCCTGCATGGGTCTTGTGTACGCCGCAAAAACTGTGCGAGCTAGCCGGCCAGCTCGACCATCAACCCTATCGGCTCAATGCACGAGCCAGAAACGGCGCAGTCTTGCTCTTTTTGTTCGTGGCGACTTTTTGCGGCGTGCCCGCCACGACAATCTTGCCGCCCTGATCCCCCGCCCCCGGCCCGATGTCGATCACCCAGTCGCTCTGCGCCACCACGCGCATTTCATGCTCGACCACGATCACGGTGTGCCCCGCTGTCACCAGCGTATCCAACTGTTCCAGCAACCGATCGACATCACGCGGATGCAGCCCGGTGGTCGGTTCATCGAGCACATACAAAGTCGCGCCGCGCTGGTTGCGCTGCAACTCGGTGGCCAGTTTGATCCGCTGCGCTTCGCCACCGGACAACTCTGTGGCCGGTTGCCCGAGACGCAGGTAACCGAGACCGATGTCGCGCAACACCTCCAGTGAACGACGAATCCCCGGTTGCTCGGCGAACACCGTCACCGCCTCATCGACAGTCAATTGCAGCACCTGCGCGATGCTCAAGCCTTGCCAGAGGATCGCCAGCGTTTGCGGGTTGTATCGCGCGCCATGACAGGTCGGGCACGGTGCATACACGCTGGGCATGAACAACAATTCAACACTGACAAAACCCTCACCCTCGCACGTGGCGCAACGGCCCTTGGCGACGTTGAAGGAAAACTGCCCGGCGTCATACCCGGCCGCCTGCGCTTCGGCAGTGGCGGCGAACAGTTTGCGCACGTTGTCGAACAACCCCGTGTAGGTCGCCAGATTGGAGCGCGGCGTGCGGCCGATGGGCTTCTGATCGACTTGCACCAACCGTTTGATCGACTCCAGCCCCGCCGTGACCTGGCCGCTGCTGACCTGCGGAGCGTCATCTTCAAGGCTGAGTTCTTCCGGTTCGCTCTCTGTGGTCGGGCGCCCCAGTCGCGCGCCAACCAGTTCCAGCAAGGCCTGACTGACCAGGCTCGACTTGCCGGAACCGGACACTCCAGTGACCGAGGTAAAGCACCCCAAAGGAAACTCCGCACTGAGGTTATTCAGGTTATTGCGAGTGATGCCGTCGAGTTTCAGCCACGCTGTCGGCTTGCGCGCTGTACGGGTTTGCCGCTGGGTTTCGGCAAACAGATAGGCGCGCGTCTGCGACTGTTCGATCTCGGCCAATCCCGCCGGGGGGCCGCTGTACAACACGTGTCCGCCCTTCTCTCCGGCTGCCGGCCCGACATCAATCAACCAGTCGGCGCGGCGCATGGTCTCCAGATCATGCTCGACCACAAACAATGTGTTGCCGTCAGCCTTCAACCGTTGCAAAGCTTCGAACAGCGCTTCGCCATCGGCCGGGTGCAAACCGGCGGACGGCTCATCCAGCACATAGATCACGCCAAACAACTGCGAGCCCAATTGCGTCGCCAGCCTCAAGCGCTGCAACTCACCGGACGACAGCGTCGGTGTGCTCCGCTCCAGCGCCAGATAACCGAGCCCAAGGTCGGTCAGCGTACTGACCCGCTCCAGCAGATCCTCGGCAATGCGCTGCGCGGCCAGGCGTTTTTCCAGCGACAGGTTTGGCGTATGGCGCACATCCGGCGCGCTGCCGTGGCCACTCGCACCCTGGGCCACCCGTTGCTGGCGAGCTTCGCGGGTTTGCACGTGGCTAAGGGTTTCCCCGACTTCGTCGGCGTGCTCCAGATAACTCGCGGCGGCCACCGGTCTCAGCACTTCAGCGACTTGCAGCAAGGGCATCTGCGACAGCTCACCGATGTCATAACCGGCAAAGGTCACCGACAACGCTTCGCGCTTCAGGCGCTTGCCGTCACATAACGGGCAAGGACTGCCGAGCATGAACTGCGAAACGCGCTTCTTCATCAGCGCACTTTGCGAGTGGCTGAAGGTGTGCAGGATGTAGCGGCGCGCGCCGCTGAACGTGCCCTGATAACTCGGCTCCATCTTGCGTTTGAGGGCGACGCGGGTTTCTTCCGGGGTCAGCCCGGCGTACACCGGCACGGTCGGGGTTTCTTCGGTGAAGAGAATCCAGTCGCGCTGTTTTTTCGGCAGCTTTTTCCATGGGATATCGACGTCGATGCCCAGGGTCACGAGGATGTCGCGCAGGTTTTGCCCCTGCCAGGCCAGCGGCCAGGACGCCACGGCGCGTTGGCGAATGGTCAGGTTCGGATCGGGCACCATCAGCGCTTCGGTGACCTCATACACGCGACCGAGACCATGACATTCCGGGCAGGCGCCCTGTGGCGTGTTGGGCGAGAAGTCTTCGGCGTACAGCATCGGCTGCCCCGGCGGATAACTGCCGGCGCGCGAATAGAGCATGCGGATCAGGCTCGACAACGTGGTCACGCTGCCCACCGACGAACGCGTGCTCGGCGTGCCGCGCTGCTGCTGGAGCGCCACGGCAGGCGGCAGGCCTTCGATGGAGTCAACGTCCGGCACGCCGACCTGATCGATCAATCGCCGCGCGTACGGCGCCACTGACTCGAAGTAACGCCGTTGCGCTTCGGCATACAAGGTCGAGAACGCCAGCGAGGATTTGCCCGAGCCGGACACGCCCGTGAACACCACCAGCGAATCGCGAGGGATGTCGACGTCGACGTTCTTCAGGTTATGTTCACGGGCGCCACGCACCCGGACCATGCCGGTAGGCGCTTGGGAATTACGCTTGGAAGTCATTGGCGGGCCTTGGTTGGAAAACAAAAAAAACTTCTATGACTAATGAGACCTCATCGATTGCGGAGTTCACTGTGGCGAGGGGATTCATGAGAGTGTCAGATTTTTTGTGTGCGGGCCGTTAATGGCCTGCCGTCAGGCAGGCCTTCATTTCACCAGTTAGACCTGATGAATCGGTCCCCGTACAAAACCGCAAATTGATTCATAGCGTTTTTCCAGTCATGGGCGGCGCTTCCCCAGTTGGCGGTGATGTTTTGCAGTGCCAGCCAGATCAGTTTCGTCGCGGCTTCGTCGGTTGGAAAGTGACCTCTTGTCTTGATGATCTTGCGCAGCTGCGAGTTGATACTCTCGATGGCATTGGTGGTGTAGATCACCTTTCGTATGGCTGGCGGGAACACAAAGAACGGGATAACTCGATCCCAAGCGCGTCGCCAGGCTGCAACCACCGTTGGATATTGCTTGCCCCAAGGCCCCGATTCGAAGGCATCCAGAGCTTGCTCGGCGACTTCGGCGTTGAGTGCTTGATAAATCGGTTTCAGGGCCTTGGCCAGTTCGCGACGCTTGTCCCATGCCGCGTAATCAAGGCTGTTGCGGATCAGGTGAACGATGCATGTCTGCAACGCTGTCTGAGGAAACACTGCACTCAAGGCTTCAGGCATGCCTTTGAGACCATCCGTTACCGCAATCAGGACATCTTCGACACCTCGGGTTTTAAGGTCGTTGAAGACTTTCATCCAGAACTTGGCGCCCTCTGTGTTCTCAATCCAGATGCCCAGAATGTCGCGGGTGCCGTCCGGAAGTACGCCCAGAGCCAGGTAAATCGCTTTGTTGCGAACCACGCCTTCATCACGGATTTTAACCCGCAGCGCATCAAAGAAAATGACCGGGTACATGGGCTCGAGGGGCCGTTGTTGCCACGTACTGACTTCCTCCAGAACAGCGTCGGTAACGGTGCTGATGAAGTCATGGGAGACATCTGTTGCGTACTGTTCCGAGAGAAATGCACGAATCTCACGAACGCTCATGCCGCGGGCATACATGGCAATGATCTTGTCATCAAAGCCTGTAAAACGCCGCTCGTGTTTGGGGATCAAAATCGGAGAAAAGCTGCCGTCACGGTCTCTGGGAATATCCAGACGCAACGGGCCGTCATCGGTCAGCACGGTTTTGCCGCTCTTGCCGTTACGCTGGTTACTCGAATCCTCAGGGCGCTCCGCGCCCTGAGGATAGCCAAGGTGAAGTCCCAACTCGGCACCAAGGGCTCTTTCGATAAGCGCCTTTTTGAACGCCATCGCGGCATCCTGAATCGCTTCGGCACTCATCGTCTCGCTGAGGAACTGGTCGATCAGCTCTTTTGGAATGGACGGAAGGTCACGCTTGGCCTCACGGGCCGGTTTCTTTTTGGTTGGCATACATGCACCTCTGCAGCATGTTATGCCCGAACACAAAATTTATGACACTCCCGGATTCATCCCCGTTTGGCTGCGCAGCAGTCGTAAAACCTGAGAATGCGGTTCAACTGGAAGAATGCTGGGGAGCGCTGGGGAGCGCTGCGCACTCCAACGGGGATAAATCCCCTCGCCACAAGTAATTCCCTTACAACACAGGTGCCTCCCGTACAGAAGTCATTGGCGGGCCTTGATTGGAAAACAAAAAAAACTTCTATGACTAATGAGACCTCATCGATTGCGGAGTTCACCGTGGCGAGGGGATTCATCCCCGTTCGGCTGCGCAGCAGTCGTAAAACCTGAGAATGCGGTTCAACTGGAAGAATGCTGGGGAGCGCTGCGCACTCCAACGGGGATAAATCCCCTCGCCACAAGTAATTCCCTTACAACACAGATGGCTCCCTTACAACACAGGTGCCTCCCTTGCAACACAGATGGTCCCCGTACAGAAGTCATTGGCGGGCCTTGATTGGAAAACAAAAAAACTTCTATGACTAATGAGACCTCATCAATTGCAGAGTTCACTGTGGCGAGGGGATTCATCCCCGTTCGGCTGCGCAGCAGTCGTAAAACCTGAGAATGCGGTTCAACTGGAAGAATGCTGGGGAGCGCTGCGCACTCCAACGGGGATAAATCCCCTCGCCACAAGTAATTCCCTTACAACACATATGGCTTCCTTACAACACAGATGGCTCCCGTACAGACGTCATTGGCGGGCCTTGATTGGAAAACAAAAAAACTTCTATGACTAATGAGACCTCACCGATTGCGGAGTTCACCGTGGCGAGGGGATTCATCCCCGCTCGGCTGCGCAGCAGTCGTAAAACCTGAGAATGCGGTTCAACTGGAAGAATGCCGGGGAGCGCTGCGCACTCCAACGGGGATAAATCCCCTCGCCACAAGTAATTCCCTTGCAACACAGATGGCTCCCTTACAACACAGATGGTCCCCGTACAGAAGTCATTGGCGGGCCTTGATTGGAAAACAAAAAAAACTTCTATGACTAATGAGACCTCATCGATTGCAGAGTTCACCGTGGCGAGGGGATTCATCCCCGTTCGGCTGCGCAGCAGTCGTAAAACCTGAGAATGCGGTTCAACTGGAAGAATGCTGGGGAGCGCTGGGGAGCGCTGCGCACTCCAACGGGGATAAATCCCCTCGCCACAAGTAATTCCCTTGCAAGACAGGTGCCTCCCTTACAACATAGATGGCTCCGGTACACACATTGGCGGGCCTGATTGGAAAACACAAAAACTTCTATGACTAATGAGACCTCATCGATTGCAGAGTTCACCGTGGCGAGGGGATTCATCCCCGTTCGGCTGCGCAGCAGTCGTAAAACCTGAGAATGCGATTCAACTGGAAGAATGCTGGGGAGCGCTGGGGAGCGCTGCGCACTCCAACGGGGATAAATCCTCTCGCCACAAGTAATTCCCTTGCAACACAGATGGCCCCCGTACAGAAGTCATTGGCGGGCCTTGATAGGAAAACAAAAAAACTTCCATGACTAATGAGACCTCACCGATTGCGGAGTTCACTGTGGCGAGGGGATTCATCCCCGTTCGGCTGCGCAGCAGTCGTAAAACCTGAGAATGCGGTTCAACTGGAAGAATGCTGGGGAGCGCTGGGGAGCGCTGCGCACTCCAACGGGGATAAATCCCCTCGCCACAAAGTAATTCCCTTGCAACACAGATGGTCCCCGTACAGAAGTCATTGGCGGGCCTTGATTGGAAAACAAAAAAACTTCCATGACTAATGAGACCTCACCGATTGCGGAGTTCACTGTGGCGAGGGGATTCATGCAGTGGTCAACTAATTCCGGACACCTCGATAGGTGGTTTTGACGCCATCGCCCGCTCATAGACGGTCGGTGGCAGATATCCCAGTTTCGAGTGAAGCCGTTCGTTGTTGTAATACCCAACGATGTACTCGGTGATGTCGCGGATCGCTTCGGTATGATTGGCGTAGTCACGTCGCCATACCCGCTCCATTTTCAAGCTCAGGAAGAAGCGTTCCATCACCGCATTGTCCCAGCAATTACCTTTACGGCTCATGCTCTGCTGCATGTCGTTTCTTGCCAGTAACTCTCTGTAAGTTGCACTCGCGTATTGGCTGCCACGATCCGAGTGGGCAATCAGGCCTGGCGGCGGTTGGCGCTGTGCGATGGCCAGTTGCATCGCAGTGCACACCAGCTCTGCCGGCATGTTCGGAGCCATCGACCAGCCCACGATCTTGCGTGAAAACAAGTCCAACACCACGGCCAGATACAGCCAGCCACTGCGGGTGCGGATGTAGGTGATGTCTGCCACCCAAGCCTTGTTTGGCGCTGCCGGATCAAATTTTCGGCTCAGTACATTTTCGGCAATCGGCAGATCATGATTGCTATCGGTCGTGTGCACAAACTTGCGCTTCCAAGCCGAACGTAGCCCATTGGTACGCATCAAACGGCGGATTTTATACAGCCCAACAGACAGGCCTTTGCCGCGCAAAGCGTCGCGCAAGGGCCGGCTGCCGTAGCAGCCACCACTCTCGGCAAAAGACGCCTTGAGTTGCAAAACGACAGGACAACTCTGCCGGACGGGCGCATCAGCACGCTTTTGCGACTCATAGAAGCCCGAGCGACTGATGCTCAGTAACCGACAGACATGTGTCACTGAGTAGGCCTTCTGTTGCAGCTGCCGAACCAGTCGATACCTTACTTCAGCTCGCGGGCAAAGAAGGCCGTAGCCTTTTTTAAGATGTCGTTATCCATCTTGAGCTGGCGATTTTCCTGTTCCAATTGCCGGATTCGCTGTTGCTCTGCCGTCAATGGCTTGCCGATTCCGGCGTGCCCCAATTGCTCTGCCTCGTACTGTTGAACCCAGCGTCGAACGGCTGTCTCACCAATGTTCAGATCTTGGCAAACCTGCGTAACGGTTAGCCCCTGATCCTTGATCATCTTCACGACTTGCAGCTTGAAGCTGTCGTCGAATGCCCTGCGTTTTTTGGTCATGAATAACTCCTCGATAGATGTATTTTCCACCTATCGGGGTGTCCGGGGAAATTAGACCACTGCATCATCCCCGTTCGGCTGCGCAGCAGTCGTAAAACCTGAGGATGCGATTCAACTGGAGGAATGCCGGGGAGCGCTTCGCACTCCAACGGGGATAAATCCCCTCGCCACAAGTAATTCCCTTACAACACAGGTGCCTCCCGCACAGAAGTCATTGGCGGGCCTTGATTGGAAAACAAAAAAACTGCTATGAATAATGAGACCTCATCGATTGCAGAGTTCACCGTGGCGAGGGGATTCATCCCCGTTCGGCTGCGCAGCAGTCGTAAAACCTGAGAATGCGGTTCAACTGGAAGAATGCTGGGGAGCGCTGCGCACTCCAACGGGGATAAATCCCCTCGCCACAAGTAATTCCCTTACAACACAGATGGTTTCCTTACAACACAGATGGCTCCGTTACAACACAGGTGGCTCCCCTTACAACACAGATGGCTCCCTTACAAAACATATGGCTCCCTGCAACACAGATGGCTCGCTTACACCGCAGACGCACAACAGGCACTCGGGTTCGGTATTAAAAACGGTGATCGGGGGTTCAAGCTCCGAGCACCGATCGAATCATCTGCAACATCGCCTCGGGGCTATAGGGTTTGCCGAGCAAATGCGTGTCGGGGCTCAGTTGATGATTGCGCGAAATAATGTCGCGGGTATGCCCGGAGGTGAACAGCACCGCCACCGGCGGCGATTGCACCTTGGCCCAGGCAAACAGGTCGGAGCTTTTGATCAGCCCCGGCATGACCACGTCAGTGAAAATAAGATCGACTGCAATGCCTTCGAGCAGCATTTGCATCGCCACGTCGCCATTGCCCGCCGTCAACACGTGGTAACCCTCTTCGCGCAGCAATTCAACCGCCGAGGCACGCACCGCGTCGTTGTCCTCGACCACCAGAATCGTCTCGTGGCCACCGGCCTGTTGCCGTTGCGGATTGGGCGATTCATCAAGGACCGGGCGCAAGCTGCGCGGAAAGTACAACTGCACCCGCGTGCCCTCGCCGACCTGACTGTCGATCTCGACGTGGCCACCGCTCTGCTTGACGAAACCGAAGACCATGCTCAGGCCCAGACCAGTGCCTTGACCGTCGGCTTTGGTGGTGAAAAACGGTTCGAACACCTGTTCCAGAATCTGCGGCGCGATACCAGCCCCGCTATCACTGACCGCCACCCGGACAAACTCGCCGGGAACAAGACCTTTACCCACACAGAATTCGGGGTCGAGTCGCACGTTGGATGCGCTGAGGCTGATGGTGCCCTCGCCTTTCATTGCGTCCCGGGCGTTGATCGCCAGGTTGAGAATGGCGTTTTCCAGCTGATTGCGGTCGACGTTGATATGCCACGGCGTTTGCGGTAATTGCACATCGATCTGAATGGTTTCACCCAACGCCCGTTGCAGTAATTCGCCCACACCTTCGAAGATCTGCTGCGGATTGCACACCGCCGGGGACAACGGTTGGCGCCGGGCAAAAGCGAGCAATTGCGACGATAGCTTGGCGCCCCGCTCGACCGCCGCCAACGAGGCACTGACGCGGCGCTGCACGTTGGGATTATCCGGCTCATGCCGGGCCAGCAAATGCAGATTGCCGGCGATCACCTGCAACAGGTTATTGAAGTCATGGGCAACGCCGCCGGTCAGGCCGCCGATGGCTTCAAGCTTCTGCGATTGCCGCAACTGCTCTTCCGCCGCCAACCGCGCCTCGACTTCATTGGCCACACGCTGCTCAAGGTTGCGGGTGAATTTAAGCAGGGATTCTTCGGCATTCTTGCGTTCATGAATGTCGATCAACACACCGGGAAAGCGCAGCGCCTCGCCGTGTTCGTCGAACTCGCAAGCGCCGCTGGCCAACACCCACACAAAGCCACCATCAGCGCGCAGCACGCGGTATTCCGCGTTATACGGCTCGCCGGTCTGCACCGAATGCGCGACACGCTCCTGCACCCAGGCAAGGTCGTCAGGATGAATACGTGATTGCGCGATGTCTTGCGCCAGATTGCTCAGATCCTGATTCGGCGGATAAGAGAACGTGCGAGCAAAGCGCTCGTCCGCGGACAGTGTATTGTTTTTCACGTCCCAGACGAACGAGCCGAGCAAGGCCCCGGCATTCAGCGCCAGGCGCACCCGCTCGTTATCGGCTCGGTAAGCATTTTCGGCATCCCGACGCAGGCGCTCGGAGCGCATGAACTCGGTGGTTTCGACGACCATCGCCATGACACCGGCAGGCTGCCCTTGGTCGTTGGCCACCGGGCTGTAATACAGATCCATCCAGACGTCTTCAGGAACGCCATCGCGTAACAGCACCAGCTCTTTATTGCGAAAGGACAGCGTGCCGCCGGCCAGGCATGTTTCCAGCACATGTCGGTTGAACTCGGCGACCTCCGGCCAGCCCAGTTCCACCGGCACCCCGAGCAGATAGGGGTGACGGCCACCGGCAAATGTCGAATAGGCGTCGTTGTAGATCATGTAGCCGGCCCGGCCCCAGAGCATCACCATCGGCAACGGCGAGGCGAGCAACAGTTGCACTGTGCTGCACAGGCTCGCCGGCCACATGGCCAACGAACCCAACTCGGTGAGGCTCCAGTCGAACGCTCGAATGCGTTCGGCCATCTCGCCTTTCCAGCCGTCACAACCGTGGCTATCGGATAAAAACTGCATCGACTGACTCGGTGTCCTGTGCTGATTGCCCGATGAATCGCGACGCCAAAACGACGCGACGCCCGTCTGTTTCGAGCGTCTGTCGTCGTATTGGTTTCATATGAAGTAAGCCGATTTTAATCCCTGACCGGAGCTCAGACGCCGATCAGATGCTTGAGCGGATGGTAGCCAGTTTTCATCTTGGCGGCGACGTCGAGAATGGCTTTTTCGATGCCATTGAGGTGCATGCAAGTCAATTCGATCGCGGCGCTCTGATTTCCCGCTTCGATGTACTCGATCAGTCGCAGGTGTTCGTCATCGCGGCAAGCTTCGTGGCTGTCGTCATCCAGCGCCGCAGCGTACAGCGACGCGCGGGAAATCAGCTTCTGGAACCAGTCCAGCAGCACCGGATTGTTGAGGCTGCGTGCCAGTTTGATGTGGAACTCGCCGAGCAGATGAATCAGCCGTTCGTGGTCACCAGCGGCATGGGCTTCATCTTCCAGCAACAGGTGCTCGCGCAAGTCCTGCATCGCCGCTGTGTCCTTGCGCCGGCACAGTTCGGTGACGATGCCGATCTCGATCAGACGGCGGGTTTCGAACAGCGAACGGATTTCTTCATTGCTCGGCAGCGACACCGACGCACCTTTATTGGGCTCGGTGGTGACCAGTCCGTCGGCCTCCAATTGCTTCAGCGCGGCGCGAACCGATGTGCGGCTGACATTAAATAACTCGGCCAGCGAGGCCTCGCCCAGCTTCATCCCCGGGCGCAGCGAACGCTTGCTGATCGCCTCGTAAACCCCTTGGTAGACGCGGTCGACCGTGGTTTCCAGTTTCTTCTCGGTCATTGAAAAACTCCTTTAGGTGCTGGCAACGCTGCCCTGGCGAATGAACAGCCGGAAAAAAGGGGGTTGCACACGCAGATTAATCCGGGTATTTCTAAATTGCATTCAGATATTGCATACAATAAATAGAGGATTGCACCATTATGGGTCAACCAATAGCAATTGAAGTGCGCAACGTCTCCAAACGGTACTCCGACGATCCTGGCCTCGCGCCGGCCCTCGACAATGTTTCGGTAAACATCGCCGACAACGAGTTCTTCACCCTGCTCGGCCCTTCCGGTTGCGGCAAAACCACTCTGCTACGCACCATCGCCGGCTTCGAACACGTCAGCGAAGGCGAGATTCGTCTGGCCGGCGAGCCGGTCAATGACCTGCCGCCGTTCAAACGCCGGGTCAACACGGTATTCCAGAGTTACGCGCTGTTTCCGCACATGAGTGTGGCGCAGAATATCGCCTTCGGGCTTGAGATGCAGGGTCTTGATCGCAAGTTGATCCCGGATCGGCTCAACGAGATGCTCGCGCTGGTGCAAATGGAGCATCTGGCCAATCGCAAACCTTCGGAGTTGTCCGGTGGCCAACAGCAACGCGTGGCGCTGGCCCGGGCCTTGGCGCCGAAACCGAAAGTGCTGTTGCTGGATGAGCCGCTATCGGCGCTCGACCTCAAGCTGCGCAAGGAAATGCAGGTCGAACTCAAGCGCGTACAGAAAGAAGCCGGCATCACCTTCATCTTTGTCACCCACGATCAGGAAGAAGCGCTGACGCTGTCCGATCGCATCGCCGTGATGTCGGCCGGCAAGATCTTGCAGATTGGCACCCCGACCGATATCTACGAGCATCCAAAACACCGCTTTGTCGCGCAGTTTATCGGCGATATCAACTTCCTTCCCGGCCACCTGAAACACGGCGAGCACAACGAAAAGCTCTTCGTGCCCAACGGCATGCCAGTGGAGATTGCCTGCCAGCCGCAGGGTTTCGACGGCAGCAGCGTGCAACTGGCGTTTCGGCCCGAGCGTTCGCAACTGGTCGACGCCAGCCAGCCACATCACCTGCGTGGCGTCATCGAAGCGGTGCTCTATGTCGGCACCGCAACGCTGTACCAGTGCCGCTTGAACAATGACATCAAAGTCATGCTGCGCGAAAACAACGAAGGCCTGAACCGTGGCCGCGCGGTCGGTGAACGCGTCGCCGTGCATCTGCCGCCGCACGCCTGCCTGTTGATGGAGGCCTGAGATGAGCGTCAGCAGCACTTCCCCCGCTCTCAACCGGGCGCTGTTGCTCAGCCCGGTGGTGTTGACCTTGCTCGCCCTGATCGCCATTCCGCTGGGGATCATGGGTTACATCAGCCTGTTGCCGCGCAACACCTACGGTGGCGTCGACTGGCAGGCGCAATGGCAACTGCAAAGCTACGTGCAACTGTTTTTCCAGGAAGGTTTTGATGGCGAACTCGAACTGAACTGGGTCTACGCCCAAGCGCTGTTGCGTTCGGTGCTGCAGGCCGGTGGCACCACCGTACTGTGCTTTCTGTTCGGTTTTCCGGTGGCGCTGTGGATGTCGAGTCTGACCCCGCGTCGACGCAATCTGATGGTGTTGCTCATCACCATTCCGTTCTGGACCAACCTGCTGATCCGCAACTACGCGTGGCCGATCATCCTGCGCGAACACGGTTGGGTCGCACAGAGTCTTAACGCGCTGTTGCCGAGTGCCGGCGGCATCACCCTGCTCTACAACGATTTCGCGGTGAGCGTCGGCCTGGTCTACAGCTTTCTGCCGTTCATGATCCTGCCGATCTACTCGACCCTGGAAAAACTCGACTGGCGTCTGGTCGAAGCCGCCTACGACCTCGGCGCCAACCGCTGGCACGCCTTGCGGCGGATCATCCTGCCGCTGTCGATGCCGGGCGTGATTGCCGGTGCGCTGCTGGTGTTCGTGCCGAGTCTGGGCGCCTTCATCACCCCGGCGATTCTCGGCGGCGGCAAGACGCTGATGATCGGCAATCTTATCCAGCAGCAGTTCGGCACCGCGCGCAACTGGCCGCTGGGCAGTTCGCTGTCGTTCCTGTTGCTGGCGATTCTGCTGGTGTCGCTGGTGCTCTACGCGCTGTACAGCCGCCATACGTCGAAGACCCTCAATCGGGGAGCCAAAGCATGATTTCTCTGCACCTGAAAAAACTCCCGGCAACCCGTGAAATCAGCCTGCTGATTCTGGCTTATCTGTATCTGCCGATCTTTGTGTTGATCGCCTACAGCTTCAACGCCAACCGCTCGGCGACGGTGTGGACCGAGTTCTCGTTTGCCTGGTACGGACGGATTCTGGCCAACCCGTCGATTCAGACCGCGGCGCTGAATTCGATCATCGTGGCAACCATCGCCACGGTGTGCGCCACGGCGATTGCGCTGCTGGCGGCGCTGGCGACCTATCGACCTTTCTACGGACAGAAAATGGTCGAGGGCGGGATCAATCTGCCGCTGATCCTGCCGGAGATCGTCACCGCGGTGGCCACCCTGCTGCTGTTCATGGCGTTGGGCATCAAGCTCGGGTTGCTGACAGTGATCGTTGCGCACATTGGCTTCTGCATTCCCTTCGCTTATTTACCGATTCGGGCACGACTCAACGATCTGGACAAGAGCCTGCTGGAAGCGGCGAACGATCTGTACGCCAATCCGTGGCAGGTGTTTCGTCGCGTGACCTTGCCACTGCTGTGGCCCGCGGTGTTGTCCGGTGCGGTGCTGGCGTTCGTGGTCAGCCTCGACGATTTCATCATGACCTTCTTCGTCGCCGGCCCCGGTTCTACGACGTTGCCGGTGTACATCTTCTCAGCGATCAAGGCCGGCGTGACGCCGGAGATCAACGCGATTTCGACACTGATGCTGGTGATTTCCATCGTGCTGGTGGTCCTGGCCTTCTGGCTGGGTCAACGCGGTAAACAACAATAAATCTGGAGCGCTCTCATGAAGATGAAAAGCATGCGTTTGGCTGTATCCGGTCTGGCCCTGAGTTGTTTCACCGCGTTTGGCGCTCATGCCGCCGAGCCGAAAGAGCTGTTTTTCTACAACTGGACTGATTACTACCCGGTCGATCTGCTGGCCAAGTTCGAAAAAGAAACCGGCATCAAGGTGACCATGGATGGTTACGACAGCAACGAAACCCTGCTCGCCAAATTGCAGGCCGGCGGAGCCGCGTATGACGTGATCGTACCGTCGCAATCAATCATGCAGACGTTGATCAAACAGGATCTGCTGATGGAAATCGACACGCCGACCCTGAGCAACTTTCAGTACGTCAAAGGGCCGTTCCGCGATCCGGGTTTCGACCCCGGCCGCAAGTTCTCGGCGCCGTATCTGTGGGGCACCACCGGGTTTTCCTATGACAGTGCGCGGGTGCCGGGCGGCAAGCTGGATGATTCATGGAAGGAGTTCTTTGAACCGCGCAAAGAGCTGCAAGGCCAGCTCGCCGCGCTGGATACGTCGAGCAGCGTGATCAATGCCGCCAGCCATTACCTGAACGTCGACGAATGCAGCGAAAACCCGCAGGACGCCAAGCGCATCCTTGAACTGCTGCAAAAACAGAAGCCGTTCTTGAAGATGTACAGCTCCGACAACACTGTCGACCGCATGGCTTCCGGCGAGGTGATCATGATGCAGAACTGGAACGGTTCTACCGCGCGGGCCACCTTGCAGAAAAGCACGATCAAGTACGTGTATCCGCGTGAAGGCGTGGCGATGTTCCAGGACAACTTTGCCGTGCCGAAAAGCGCACCGCATCCGGGCAACGCGAAGATCTTCATCGACTGGATGATGAAACCGGAAAACGCGGCGGCCGTGTCCAACGCCATTGCCTACGCCAACGGCATTCAAAGCGATCATCTGCTCGATCCGAAATGGAAGGTCATGGACGCGATCAACATGCCCGAGGAATACGCCTCGCGCCTGCGTCCCGAGAAGGAATGCAGCAACAAGGCGCGCGAGCTGCAGGATCGGATCTGGTCGAAGCTCAAGGGTTGAGTGCCTGATTTGAAACCGAGGTGCGGCCTTCGCGAGCAAGCTTTGCTCCTACAAAGGTTATGTGTGATCAAACCATTCCGTGTAGGAGCCGAGCTTGCTCGCGAAGAGGCCCGCCCGGCCAACACATAATTTGAAGACCTGAATGAGGTTTGTATGACCCAGCCACACTGGCTCCGTAACGTGCGCCCCTACGGCGCCCCCGCCGAAGACCTGCTGATCGAAAACGGCCGCTTCACTCAACGCCGCCCGGCCAACAATGCACCGCTGGGCGCCACCGACATCGACGGCCACAACCAACTCCTCACCCCCGCCCTGGTCGAAAGCCACGTCCACCTCGACAAAACCCTCTACGGCCAACCCTGGCGCCCGAACAGCGCCGGCCCGACGCTCAAGGACTACATCAGCAACGAACGCCGCATTCTGCGCGAAGTAAAAGCCCCCATAGCCGAACGCGCCGGCGCGCTGCTGGAAAACTGCATCGCGCGCGGCTCGCTGACGATGCGTTGCCACGTCGACATCGATCCAGAATTCGGCCTGCGTCACGTCGAAGCCATGCAGCAATTGCGTGAGCGCTACAAAGACCTGATTGATCTGCAACTGGTGGTGTTTCCGCAAACCGGTTTGATCAGCCGCCCCGGCACCGCCCAATTGATGCGCGAAGCCATGGCGCTGGGCGTGGAGAACGTCGGCGGGCTCGACCCGTGCGGCATTGATAACGACCCGATCGCACAACTGGATTTCGTTTTCAAACTGGCGGCTGAGTTTGGGCGTGGCGTGGATATTCACCTGCACGACAGGGGTGAACTGGGCCTGTGGCAGATCGCGCTGATTGCCGATTACACCGAGCGTTTCAGCCTGCAAAACCGCGTGATGATCAGCCACGCCTATTGCCTGGGCATGTTGCCGTGGAGTCAGGTAAAACCGGTCGCCGAACGTTTGGCGGCGCTGGGGATTTCGCTGATGAGTTCGGCGCCGGCCGACACCGCCGTGCCACCGTTTTTGGCATTGCGTGGAGCTGGGGTGAATGTCTGCCTGGGTTCCGACGGCATTCGTGATGCGTGGTCGCCGATGGGCAATGGCGACATGCTCGAACGCGCGATGTTGCTGGCGTTCCGATTCGATCTGGGCAAGGACGATGAGCTGGCGGCAGCATTTGAGGCCGCCACGGCCAATGGGGCGCGGGCCTTGGGGATTGAGGGTTACGGGTTGGCGATTGGCCGGCCGGCGGACTTTTTGCTGATGCCGGTCGAGACCTTGGGTGAGGCGGTGGTGTCGCGTCCACTGCGTCAGGTCTATCGCGGTGGCGCACTGATCGCCGAGGGTGGCCGCCTGTTGAGCAGCCGTCTGTGAAACGCATCGGCTTGAAAGCCAGTTGCGTGGTCGGTTTCGACGGCACGCAGCATGTGCTGTGGCGCGACGGCGAAGTGGTGTTCGCTGGGTCGCGCATCGAGTTCGTCGGACGGGGTTATACGGGGCCGGTGGATCAGTGGATCGATTACGGCAATGCGTTGATCGGCCCGGGTTTTATCGATCTCGATGCGCTGGGCGATCTCGACTCCACAGTGTTGACCCTGGATAACGGCGACGAACGCAGCATGGGGCGCATGTGGTCTTCCGAGTATCTGGCCGCTGGCCCACGTGAGACTTATAGCCTGCAAGAAGAGGTTTTCAAATACCGCTACGCCTTTACCCAGTTGATCCGCAACGGCATCACCACAGCCATGCCGATCACCTCGATGTACTACCGCGAGTGGGCGGAAACTTACGACGAGTTTGCCGCCGTTGCCGATGTGGCAGGCGAGCTGGGGCTGCGCACTTACCTCGGTCCTTGCTACATGAGCGGCATGAGTTACTGGCAGGCCGACGGCAGCCTCGCCCATCACTGGAAAGAGGCGCGCGGGCTGGCCGGACTGGATGCGGCTGAACGCTTCTTCAAGGATTTCGATGGCGCGCATGGCGGTTTGATTCGCGGCGCGCTGCTGCCGGATCGCATCCAGACCTGCACCCCGGCGCTGCTGCAACGCACCGCCGCGCTGAGCCGAGAACTGAACGCGCCGATGCGCCTGCATTGCTGTCAGGCGCCTGGCGAAGTGGCGATGGTCGAGCAATTGCGCGGCACATCACCGCTGGGTTGGTTGCAGCAGTTGGACTTGCTCACGCCGCGCAGCCTGTTACCGCACGGCATCTACACCACGGGGGATGACGACTTGCAGCGGGTCATCGATGGCGGCGCGAGTCTGGTGCATTGCCCGCTGGTGTTCGCCCGCGATGGCGAGGCGCTGAATGCCTTCGGACGTTATCGGGCCAAGGGCATCAACTTCGCCCTCGGCACGGATACCTGGCCGGCCGATCTGCTGGAAAACATGCGCCACGGTTTGCACATCGCGCGGTTGATGGAGGGTGGTTCGGCGCTGACCAGTAGTCTCGACCTCTACAACGCCGCCACCCTTGGTGGTGCGCGAGCGCTGGGTCGTGATGACCTCGGACGTCTGGCGCCCGGTGCCAAGGCCGACATCACTGTGTTCAACCTGCGCGGTCTGCACTTGGGGCCGTTGTTCGATCCGCTGAAAAACCTGCTGTTGGCCGGGCGTGGCGACGACTGCATCGCCAGTTACATCGACGGTCGCTGCGTGATGCACGACGGTCAGGTCAACGGTGTCGACTACCCCGCCCTGCAACGCCAGGCGCAACGCCAATACGAAAAACTGATGCGCAGCCACAGCGAGCGAGCCTTTGCCCGACCGGACTGGAAAAGCCTGTTCCAGCCGGCCATTCCGTTCGCCGATGACTACAGCGCCGACGCGCCATTGAGCGCAATCGATCCACTTTCCTAGAGAGTTCTGCCATGCACAGTTTCGATTTCAGCCAGCTCAGCCCACGGGAAAAATACAAAATCCTGATCGGCAGTGTGGTGCCCCGGCCGATCGCCCTGGTCACTACCATCGATGGCGAGGGCCGGGTCAACGCCGCGCCGTTCAGCTTCTTCAATGCGCTGTCGGCGGATCCACCGATTCTGGCGCTCGGCGTGGAGAATTACGGCGACCAGAGCCCGAAGGACACCACGCGCAACATTCAGTTGAATCAGGAATTCACCGTGAACATCGTCAGCGATGCGCTGGTGGAAGCGATGAATGTGTGTGCCGTGCCGTTTGCACCGGGGTTCGATGAATTGACGGCGGCGGGACTGACGGCGATTGCCGGCACCACCGTCAAATGCCCACGCATCGGAGAAGCCCCGGTGGCACTGGAGTGTCGGCGGATGATGGCGCTTAACATCGGTCAGTCGCGAGAGATTATTTTTGGTGAGGTCTTGATGGCGCACGTGCGCGATGAGTTGATCGACCCGAAAACCTTGTACATCGATCAGCTGGGGCTGGATGCCATCGGGCGCATGGGCGGCCATGGTTATGCGCGCACCCGCGATTACTTCGACCTGCCGACCCGCTCGTTGCAAGCGTGGACGGAAGCGCCGGGCGGTGGCGAACGCTTTTGGCCTCAGTCCAAATAAACCAGCAGAGAAACGCATCACCCCTGTGGGAGCGAGCCTGCTCGCGAAAGCGGTCTGTCATTCAAACATTATTTGTCTGATACACCGCTTTCGCGAGCAGGCTCGCTCCCACAGGGATTTATGGCGTTTCTAGTCCGTGCCGTACTTCGGCGAACGCGGGCCGTACAGCAGGCCTGCCGGATGCCCCGCCGAGAGCAGGCGATTGCTCGCTACGCCGGCAATCGGATAACCGGCGTCGGTCGAACTGTTGATGATCTGCTTCACCGCCGCAGTAATCAGCATGCCGACCAGACCACCGCCACCGTTGTTGCCGCCCTCTTCGCTCGACGCTCGCGCCGAACCGGTCCACAGCGTGGTGCCGCTTTTCAGGTCAACCAGTTTCGCGGTCGCCGTCACCGCCGTTTCGCTGCTGATCACCATGTAACGCGTACCGTACTCGGTCACGGTGATATACAGCGCCGCATCGGCACCGAAGATTTCCTTCAGCTTGTTGGCCGGTGCCTGATGGATGTCGTCCGGGGTGGTCAGGCCATTCTGGCGGAAAGTTTCGTCCACCAGCGCAATCGGCAACACGTAGTAACCAGCCTCGGCCAGTGGAAACGTCACTTGCGACAGCAGGCTGTACGACGCCTTCACGTCCGGCGACGTATTCAGTGGCGGCAGCACCAGAATGGTCTTTGGCCGAGCCTGTTTGTAGGCGGAATAGTCAACGGACTTGGGCGCGACGCAGCCGCCGAGTACGGTCAAAGCCAGTGCCGCAGTTAATAACTTGAGGGTACGCGAGATCATTTGGCATCTCCGGTCTTGGCGTTCTTAAGCAGAAAATCCATGTACGGGCCGGACTCGGGGAACAGCGCTTTCTCGGTGCGGAACTGCTGCACCATCTGATCGTCCTTGCCCATGCTCAGGTACAGCAGGCCAAGGTGCGCGTGGTAACCCGGCGGCACGGCTTTGCCGGTGGAGCGGATCTTTTGCAGGTCGCGTTCAAGCACTTCGGCCTGGGCTTCTTTCGGCTCTTCGCCTTTGAAGTATTCGTAGACCTGTGGTTGGTAGTCTTCCCACTGGTACAGGGTTTTCGGGCCGGCACAACCGGCCAGCAAGGCGCTGGCAGCCAGCGTCAGCGCCATCAACGAGCGCGACAAAGTCAGATTCATTGGGTGTTGCTCCATGCAATGGGCGTCGATCAGTTGCCCGGCTTCCAGGCACCGGCGTTCATGCCATCAACCAGACGATTGATCGCCTCGCGCATGGCCAGATCGAGGACTTTGCCGTTAAGGGTCGAGTCGTAGGCCGCAGTACCGCCGAAGCCGATGATTTCGCGGTTGGACAAGGCGTACTCGCCCGCACCCTGGGTCGAATAGACCACTTCGGAGGTGCTGATATTGACGATGTTCAGGTTGACCTTGGCATAGGCGATCTGGGTCTTGCCACGGCCGAGAATGCCGAACAATTGATGATCGCCAATCTCTTTGCGGCCGAACTCGGTGACGTCACCGGACACGACGTAATCAGCACCCTTCAAGCGCTGGGCCTGGCCCTTGATCGCCGCTTCCTGCTGGATTTCGCCCATGTTGTCGCGATCCAGCACGCTGAAGCGGTTGGTCTGCTGCAAGTGGGTGATCAGAATGGTCTTGGCCTGACCGCCGAGACGGTCGACGCCATCGGAGAAGATCCCGCGCATGTAGCTGGAGCGGTTGTCGAACTTGCCCACGGCCATTGGCACACGCACGCCGGTCCAGACTTGAGTGGCGCTTTCAACCTTGGCCACCGGCAGCGCGCGGGAGCTTTCGGTGGCGCAACCGGACAACGTGCCGGCGATTGTGCCGAGCACGGCAATCGCAACGCCTGAAACCAACATCCGGGAGATCATTCTCACTGAGTATTCCTTTTGAAAAACAGGGGTATCCCGGCACGGCAACGTGGTGGGGAGCGGAAAAGGGGCGGCATTATGACAAAGTGCCACTATGTCGAACAGCGTTAAATAATTTTTGACGCCATATCATTGACCAACCTTTGTAGGAGCAAGGCTTGCCCGCGAAAGCGCTGTGTCAGGCAACTCATTCCTAACCGACAGACCGCTTTCGCGAGCAAGCTCAGCTCCTACAGGATGATCATTCACACATTTTGCGTGGGAACGATCGACGCCCACCTTGTAGGAGCAAGGCTTGCCCGCGAAGGCGCTGTGTCAGGCAACTCATTCTTGACCGACAGACCGCTTTCGCGAGCAAGCTCAGCTACTACAGGACGATCATTCCCACATTCTGCGTGGGAACGATCCACGCCCACCTTGTAGGAGCAAGGCTTGCCCGCGAAAGCGCTGTGTCAGGCAACTCATTCTTGACCGACAGACCGCTTTCGCGAGCAAGCTCAGCTACTACAGGACGTGCAGTGGTCAACTAATTCCGGACACCTCGATAGGTGGTTTTGACGCCATCGCCCGCTCATAGACGGTAGGTGGCAGATATCCCAGTTTCGAGTGAAGCCGTTCGTTGTTGTAATACCCAACGATGTACTCGGTGATGTCGCGGATCGCTTCGGTATGATTGGCGTAGTCACGTCGCCATACCCGCTCCATTTTCAAGCTCAGGAAGAAGCGTTCCATCACCGCATTGTCCCAGCAATTACCTTTACGGCTCATGCTCTGCTGCATGTCGTTTCTTGCCAGTAACTCTCTGTAAGTTGCACTCGCGTATTGGCTGCCACGATCCGAGTGGGCAATCAGGCCTGGCGGCGGTTGGCGCTGTGCGATGGCCAGTTGCATCGCAGTGCACACCAGCTCTGCCGGCATGTTCGGAGCCATCGACCAGCCCACGATCTTGCGCGAAAACAAGTCCAACACCACGGCCAGATACAGCCAGCCACTGCGGGTGCGGATGTAGGTGATGTCTGCCACCCAAGCCTTGTTTGGCGCTGCCGGATCAAATTTTCGGCTCAGTACATTTTCGGCAATCGGCAGATCATGATTGCTATCGGTCGTGTGCACAAACTTACGCTTCCAAGCCGAACGTAGCCCATTGGTACGCATTAAACGGCGGATTTTATACAGCCCAACAAACAGGCCTTTGCCGCGCAAAGCGTCGCGCAAGGGCCGGCTGCCGTAGCAGCCACCACTCTCGGCAAAAGACGCCTTGAGTTGCAAAACGACAGGACAACTCTGCCGGACGGGCGCATCAGCACGCTTTTGCGACTCATAGAAGCCCGAGCGACTGATGCTCAGTAACCGACAGACATGTGTCACTGAGTAGGCCTTCTGTTGCAGCTGCCGAACCAGTCGATACCTTACTTCAGCTCGCGGGCAAAGAAGGCCGTAGCCTTTTTTAAGATGTCGTTATCCATCTTGAGCTGGCGATTTTCCTGTTCCAATTGCCGGATGCGCTGTTGCTCTGCCGTCAATGGCTTGCCGATTCCGGCCTGCCCCAATTGCTCTGCCTCGTACTGTTGAACCCAGCGTCGAACGGCTGTCTCACCAATGTTCAGATCTTGGCAAACCTGCGTAACGGTTAGCCCCTGATCCTTGATCATCTTCACGACTTGCAGCTTGAAGCTGTCGTCGAATGCCCTGCGTTTTTTGGTCATGAGTAACTCCTCGATAGATGTATTTTCCACCTATCGGGGTGTCCGGGGAAATTAGACCACTGCAACGATCATTCCCACATTCTGCGTGGGAACGATCCACGCCCACCTTGTAGGAGCAAGGCTTGCCCGCGAAAGCGCTGTGTCAGGCAACTCATTCTTGACCGACAGACCGCTTTCGCGAGCAAGCTCAGCTCCTACAGGATGATCATTCACACATTCTGCGTGGGAACGATCGACGCCCACCTTGTAGGAGCAAGGCTTGCCCGCGAAAGCGCTGTGTCAGGCAACTCATTCTTGACCGACAGACCGCTTTCGCGAGCAAGCTCAGCTCCTACAGGACGATCATTCACACATTTTGCGTGGGAACGATCGACGCCCACCTTGTAGGAGCAAGGCTTGCCCGCGAAAGCGCTGTGTCAGGCAACTCATTCTTGACCGACAGACCGCTTTCGCGAGCAAGCTCAGCTCCTGCAGGATGATCATTCACACGCTCTGCGTAGGTATGCAGCCACGGGAGGTGTTACCACGCAGAGCGTAGGAACGATCGGAGTGCGCTAATGGAAATCGCGGCTCTGTACGCGGATGCCATTGAGCAGCGGGCTCAGGTCGCTCAGGCGTCCGGCGATCAAGTGGCGCACTTCGCCTGAGCGCTCCCAGCGGCCATCGACCTTGAGTAGCTGCGAGCCCACAAGCACCTGGCGCTGACGCTCGGCCAGGTCGCGCCAAACCACCACGTTGACGTTGCCAAACTCGTCTTCCAAAGTCACGAAGGTCACACCGCTGGCGGTGCCCGGCCGTTGCCGCCCGGTGACCAGCCCGGCAACGCTCACCGGCCTGCCGTGTTCAAAGTCGAGCAATTCCTGCGAACTTCGACAGCGCCGCGCCTTCAACTCACTGCGTAGCAGCGCCAGCGGGTGCGGGCCCAGCGTGGTGCCTATCGTGGTGTAGTCCGCGTGCAGATCTTCACCGACACTCGGTTTGGGCAGCACTACATCAGGCTCTTCCGGGCTCGGCAACCCAGCAAATAAACCGAGTTGTTTCTGTACCCCCGCCACCTCCCAGCGCGCCCGATGACGATGCCCGGCCAAGCCGCGCAATGCCCCGGAATCGGCCAACAACGCCTGCGCTCGGCTGTCGAGCCCCGCCCGCTCCCCCAGATTGGCGACATCGGCAAACGCCCCACGCTCGCGCGCCGCTTCGATACGCCGGGCGTCGTCCTCGCGAAAACCCTTGATCATGCGCAGACCCATACGAATCGCCGGTTGCGCGCCGGTGGTGGTTTCCAGGCTGCAATCCCAGTCGCTGGCGCGCACGTCCACCGGGCGAATCTGCAACTGATGCCGACGCGCGTCCTGCAGAATCTGGTCGGGACTGTAGAAGCCCATTGGCCAGCTGTTGATCAGCGCACAGGCGAACGCCGCCGGTTCGTGGCACTTGAGCCAGCAACTGGCGTAGGTCAACAAGGCAAAACTGGCGGCGTGGGACTCAGGAAAGCCGTAGCTGCCGAAGCCCTTGATCTGCTCGAAAATCTGCGCGGCGAACTCTTCCGTGTAGCCGTTTTTCTTCATGCCAGCGGCGAGGCGCGCCTTGTGCGGTTCCAGACCACCGTGGCGTTTCCATGCGGCCATCGAACGGCGCAACTGGTCGGCCTCGCCGGGGCTGTAGTCTGCCGCGACGATGGCGATCTGCATCACCTGTTCCTGAAACAGCGGTACGCCGAGGGTTCTTTCCAGCACCACCTTAAGTTCTGGCGACGGATAGGTCTCCTCTTCTTCCTTGTTCCGACGCCGCAGATACGGATGGACCATCCCGCCCTGAATCGGCCCCGGGCGGACGATGGCCACTTCGATCACCAGGTCGTAGAACTTCGCCGGCTTCAAGCGCGGCAGCATCGACATCTGTGCGCGGGATTCAATCTGGAACACGCCGATGGTGTCGGCGCGGCTGATCATCTCGTAGGTCGGTTTGTCTTCGGCCGGGATGTTCGCCAGGCTCAGGTCCAGATTGCGGTGACGACGCAGCAAGTCGAAGCAGCGGCGAATCGCGCTGAGCATGCCCAGCGCGAGGATATCCACTTTGAGCAGGCCGACCGCATCGAGGTCGTCCTTGTCCCACTGAATGATCGTGCGATCGGCCATCGCCGCGTTCTCAACCGGCACCAGCGTGTCCAGCGGCTGCTCGGAAATCACGAAGCCGCCGGGGTGTTGCGACAAATGCCGAGGGAAGCCGATTAGTTGCCCGGTCAGGCTCAGCACCCGGCGCAGCACCGGGCTGTCAGGGTCAAATCCACCTTCGAGCAATCGCGCCAGCGGCGGTGTTTCATCGCTCCAGTGGCCGCAGCAATCGGCCAGCGCATTGATCTGATCCGGGGGCAGGCCCAGCGCCTTGGCCACATCGCGTACCGCGCCGGCGGCGTGATAGGTGCTGACCACCGCCGTCAGCGCCGCACGACGGCGGCCATAACGGCGAAACACGTATTGCAGAACCTCTTCGCGGCGCTCGTGCTCAAAATCGACGTCGATGTCCGGCGGCTCGTTACGCTCCTTCGACATGAAGCGCTCGAACAGCAGCGTGGTGCGATCCGGGTCGATTTCGGTAATGCCCAGGGCAAAACACACCGCCGAGTTGGCCGCCGAACCACGGCCCTGACAGAGGATTTTTTGCTCACGGGCGAAGCGCACCACGTCATGCACGGTGAGGAAGTAGCTTTCGTAGCCGAGTTCGGCGATCAGTTGCAGCTCATCGTCGATCTGCTTGAGCACTTTGGCTTGCGGGCCTTTGGGCCAGCGCCAGGCAATGCCTTCTTCGGTCAGGTGGCGCAGCCAGGAACTGGCGCTGTGCCCCTCGGGCACCAGTTCCTTGGGATATTGATAACGTAATTCACTCAGATCGAAGGTGCAGCGCCGGGCCAGATTCACCGACTCTTCCAGCAAGGCCGCCGGATACAGTTCACGCAACACTTCGAGGCTGCGCAAATGCCGCTCGCCATTGGGATGCAGGCGCAATCCCGCCTCGGCCACCGGCACGTGATGACGGATCGCCGTCATGGTGTCCTGCAAGGCGCGCCGGCCACGGGCGTGCATGTGCACATCGCCGCTGGCCACCGCTGTCATTCCCAGCTCAGCAGCCAGACTCAACAACGCCGCCAACCGTCGCTGATCGTCCTGCCCGCAATGCAACTGCACCGCCAGCCACAGTTGCTCGCCGAAGGTCTGCTTCAGCCAGCGGCCCTCTTGCACCTGATCCACCGAATCAGGCACCCACAGCACCAACAAGCCCGACAGCGGTTCGTCGAAGTCCTCGCGCAGTACCTGATACTGGCCTTTCTGCGTGCGTCGGCGGGCACGAGTGATCAACCCGCACAGCGCCTGGTAGCCGGCAAGATTCTCCACCAGCAGCACCAGTTTCGGGCCGTTTTCGATACGTACTTCGCTGCCGATGATCAGTGGCAATTCGACCGATTTTGCCGCTTGCCACGCCCGAACAATCCCGGCCAGCGTGCACTCATCGGTGATCGCCAGCGCCTGATAACCGTGTTTTTTCGCGCGCTGAAACAGCTCAAGAGCACTGGACGCACCGCGCTGAAAACTGAAATTCGACAGGCAGTGCAGTTCAGCATAGCCAGCGTTCATGCAAACCAGCCCTGCAGCCACAACGGACCGCCCTCGCCTACCGCGCGATAGGCCCAGCCCTGCTGACCGGCGCGGTTCTGGATCAGGTAGTAATCGCGGCGCACATCGTCGCCGTCCCACCAGCCCGATTCGATGCGCTCCGGGCCCATGAGGATTCGCGCCGAACCTTGCGGCACGCTTTGCGGCTCACCGAGCAACCAGCCCGGACGCTGGACACTCGGCAAGCCTGCGCAACGTTGTTTATCGACACCGTTCTGCCACGCGCACTCCGGCCGATGATCGGCCTGGAATCGCAGCCCTTGCACCGCATCATCGCCCAACCGTGCGCGCAGGCGCTCGCGTAACTGCTCCCACGGCAAGGTCTGCTGCGGACGGTCGTCGAACAGCTCCTGAAACTGCGGCACGAAACTCGGCAGATCCTCGGCGCGCAAGCGAAAACCGCGCACCGGCGCTTCAACTTGCACTTGCTCCAGCCGTCCACGCGCCAGCTCAAAGAGCATCGCCGGGTCACGTTCGGCGCTGAGCAGGCCAACCTTGATTACGCTGTCCGGCAGCCCGGCGTGCTCCAGATGAAGGTCGAAACGCTGCACGCCGCTGTCGCGCCCACAAAGGAATGCCGACAGATCGCCGGTCAAACGGCGTAACGGGAACAGCAGTGCCTGATGGGATTGCACGTCGAAATTCAGTTCGATGCGTACATCGAATCGATCGGGCGGCAGGTAAAACTCCAGCGCCAATGGCCGCGCACCGAACAAGGTGTCGAGGTGTTTGAGCATCTGCGCTTCGAAACGCCGGGCCAGCGCCTGACGCGGCAGGTTCTGCAACTGACTGAGGTTGCGCAGGCCCATGCGCGACAACGCCGTGGCTACGCCCGGTTCCAGCCCAACGCGGTCGACGGGCAATTGCCCGAGGTGATGCTGCAAGGCTTCGCCGTCCGGCACCACCAAACCGTCATAAGCGTTGGCCAACACTCGCGCCGCTACTGGATTCGGTGCGGCGACGATGCGATGGCGGAAGCCCAGATCGGTCAGTTCCTTGCGTAACCGTGCTTCGAACTGCGCCCAGGAACCGAACAGGCCCAGGCTCGACTCGATCTCGAACACCACGGTGCGCGGGTAATGCACGCTGACCTGCGCGCTGAAACCGTAGGCCCACGCGGCGAGAAACTGCTGCCAGTGTTCGACCTCGGCGGCCTCGTAATCAGCGGTGACAAAACCTTTGCTCATGGCCTGGGCGGCGGTCATCGACTGGCCGGGACGCAAACCGAGTTTGCGCGCCGCCGGATTCACCGCTTGCAGCACCCGCCGCTGGGCCGGGCCACTGAGCAGCACCAACGGTTCATCGGGATCGGGACGCTGACGCAGCACGGCGTCGAGGGCCAATTGCGGGAACAGAATACACACCCAGCGCATGGCGACCTCAGTGACCCACGGCAAAGGCAATCGGCGCGGTGCGCGCGAGTCCGCCACGGCACTTGAGGACGCGTAATTGCGCAGGTTTGGCGTCGATGGCAATGCGCAGCGCGGCGGGCGACGGGTTGACCGCTTCGCTCAACGGGCGCCAGGCAAACGCCAGGGTCTGGCCGGTTTCCGCCGCCACCTGCAAGCGCCGCAAGGCGCGATCATCAGCCTTGTGCGGCCAGCACAGCACCGCGCCGCAACTGCCCGAACGCAGGCATTGTTCCGCCGCCCACAAGGCATCGCGCTCACTGGCCTGAATCACCGACAACTGACGCAGGTCGACCCCGGCGTTCTCCCACGCTTGCGGGTACGGCACGAACGGCGGCGCCACCAGCACGATGCGCTCGCCCGCTGCCGACAGCCGCGCCAGCGTCGGCCAGACCAATTGCAGCTCGCCGACCCCGGGGCCGGCCAACAGGATTTCGCTCAATGCCGCTTCCGGCCAGCCACCGCTGGGCAGTGCCGCGTCCAGCGCTGCATGCCCGGTCGGTTGTGGGCTGGCAGCCGGTGGCGCAGGCCGGCCCTTCCAGACCTGGCCGCCATTGAACAGCGTATCCAACGCAACGACGGCGCCCATCAGCCTTGCCTCACCAGACCGCAGAACACCCCTTCGATGGCCAGATCCTGATCGTCGCGCACGACAATCGGCTGATACGCCGGGTTGCGCGGCAACAGCCGCACTTCATCGCCGAGCCGTTCGAAACGTTTGATGGTGACTTCACCGTCGAGCCGCGCGACAACGATCTGGCCGTTGAGCGCTTCGGGATTGCGCCGCACGCCGACCAGATCGCCGTCGAGAATGCCGTCCTCAATCATTGAGTCGCCCTGCACCCGCAGCATGTAATCGGGCGTGCGCGAGAACAGCGCCGGGTCGAGCAGCAAGCGGCTATGGATGTCGGCATCGGCGCCAATCGGCGCACCGGCAGCGACGCGGCCGAGCACGGGAATGTCGAGCAACTCCGGGCGCGCCGGTTGCCCAAGCAAACGAATGCCTCGGGCCTGATGCGGATTGACTTCGATAAACCCGGCTTCGGTAAGCGCCAGCACATGCTTGCGCGCCACGCTGCGCGAAGCAAAACCAAAAGCCTCGCTGATTTCAGCGAGGCTTGGGGGCTGACCGTGCTCGGCGATGCGATCGCGGATAAAAGTCAGAATGGCGGTACGGCGGGGAGTGAGGTTGGTCATGGAGTACATTTGTACTCCTGTAGGATTTTCCTGACAAGCACCGCAGGTCAGGATCCCCGTAAATCCATGTAGGAGCTGCCGAAGGCTGCGATCTTTTGATCTTGCCTTTAAAAAAAACATCAAAAGATCGCAGCCTGCGGCAGCTCCTACAGGGGATTTGACGTCAGTTGAGGTGGCGTTCGGCGAGGAAGGCGGCGATGTAATCGATGAACGCCACGACTTTGGCCGTGGCCCGCCGATGGCTCGGGTACACCGCGAGAATGTGCGGGCCGAAAGTATCCGGGTCGATCTCGTAATCAGCCATGACCCGCACCAGTCGCCCGTCGGCGATGTACGGCGCAGCGCTCCACAGTGGCGTGTGCAGCAAACCGCGCCCGGCCAGAGCGCTGGCCAGCAACAGATCGTAATTGTCGCTGCGCAACCGCGGCGTCGCCGGTTGGGGAAGGCTATGGCGCTGACCGTCGCGCTCGGCCCACCAGAATTCGCGGCTGAGCAAAGGGTGCTGATAGAGCAGCCATTCATGCTGTTCGAGGGTCTGCGGATTGACCGGTAAACCCTTACGCGCCAAATACTCGGGACTGCCGCACAGGGCCAGACGATTGCTGCCCACCACCCGCGCAATCAGCCCCGGCAAGTCATCGTGGCCTTCACGCAAGGCCAGGTCATAACCACTTTCGAGCAGATTGACGAACGCATCACACAGATCCACTTGCAGGCTGATCTGCGGGTATTGCTGCAAAAAACCGTCACACACCTGATCGAGAAACGCCCGTCCATAGGCCAGCGGCGCAGTGATTTTCAGGCTGCCGCGCAAGCCATGCTGCAACTGCTCGATTTCTTCGCTGGCCTCGTCCAGCCGCTGCAACACCAGCCGCGCAGTTTCCAGATACACCCGACCAATCTCGGTCAGCAAAATCCGCCGCGTGCTGCGCTCGAACAACCGCGCGCCGAGTTCAGACTCCAGATGGTTGACCGCTTTGGTCAGGGCCGAGGGGGTCTTGCCCAATTGCTCGGCGGCGCGGCTGAAACTGCCGAGCTGCGCGGTGACCACGAACATTTTCAATGCGCCCAACTTGTCCATGCTTTTTCCATTCAGGCAAAAACGTTTTTCGTGCGGGAGGCGTTCTGTCAGCCGCTTCCAGCCACTAATCTCGCCATCAGACGCAATAACAAGGAAATCTTCAATGAAAAGATTCATCCCGAAGCTGTTGGTTGTCGCTGTAAGTTTTGCCTCGATGGAAGCCATGGCCGCGCCTGATCTGATCCTGCTCAATGGCAAGATTTTCACCGCCGACCGTGCGCAACCCAAGGTTCAGGCACTGGCCGTGGAAAACGGCAAGGTGCTGAAAGTCGGCACAGATGCGCAGATCAAAGCCTTGATCGAACCCGGCACCCAAGTCATCGACCTCAAGGGCAAAGCCCTGATGCCCGGCCTGATCGACAGCCATTCCCACGCGATTTTCGGCGGGCTGGAAATGGTGTCGGCCAACATGGAGGACGAAGTCGTCGCCCTCGATGAGCTGGAAAAACGCCTGCGCGGCTGGCGCGAAGACGGCAAAGCCAAACACGGCGATGTGCTGAGCATTGCCGGCATGAGTTCGGCTTATTGGGCACAGGCTGAAGCGCTGGGCAAAACCTTCAACAGCGGCGAATGGGCGAGCGTGCCGGTGGTGTTCATCGGCAGCGATCACCACACCGCATGGGCCAACAATGTGATGCTCAAACTCGCTGGCATTGATGCAGCATTGCTGAAGACCCTGCCCGACGCAGAAAAGGACACCCTCGGCAAACTGGCCAGTGGCGAGCCCAACGGCTTCGTGGTCGATGCCGGTTGGGATCGCGTCGCCTCGAAAATGCCGGTGCCGAGCCCCACCGACATGTTGAACGCTGCCAAATCAGCGGTGCGTTTCAACAACAGCCTCGGCATCACCGCGTGGATGGACCCGGCCGCCAACGCCGCACCGGGCGAGGCGGTATTTGCGCTCAAGCCCACCGAAAAAACCGTCGGTGTGCTGCCGGCATATAAAGCGCTGTCGGCAAGCGGCGACATGAGTGTGCACGTCGCCGCACTGCTGGTGGCCAACCCGAAAAGCGTGCCCGCCGACCTCGATACCCTGGACAAGGTTCGCCAGCAATTTCAGGGCATTGCCAATCTGACCTTGCCCGGCATCAAGATCTTCGCCGACGGCGTGATCGAGTTCCCGGCGCAGAGCGCGGCGATGATCGATCCGTACAGCAACTCGCACAAACAGGGTGAATTACTGATCGATCCGCAGCATTTCGGCGAGCTGGTCAGTGCCATTGACCAGCGTGGTTGGCTGGTGCATATCCATGCGATTGGCGACCGCGCAGTGCGTGAATCGCTGAATGGCATCGAACAGGCGCGCAAGGATCGCCAGAGCGGCATTACCCACTCGATCACCCACCTGCAAATGGTCAACCCGAAAGAGTTCGCGCGCTTCAAGCCGCTCAATGTGATCGCTTCGATGCAGTTGCTCTGGGCCAGCGCCGACGACTACACCACCGACATGATCAAACCGTACGTCAGCGCCCTCGCCTTTCGCTATCAATACCCGGCGCATTCGTTGCTCAAACAGGGCGCGACGATTGCCGGCGCCAGTGACTGGCCGGTGTCTTCGCCGAATCCCTTCAATGCCATGGCCCAGGCCATCACCCGCGTCGGCCCGCTGGGCGTGCTCAATGCCGACGAGCGTCTGGACCGTGAAACCATGTTCTACGCCTACACCGTCAACGCGGCGCGAACCATCGGCCTGGAGAAACAGATCGGCTCGCTGACACCGGGCAAGCAGGCAGACTTCATCGTGCTTGATCGTGATGTGTTCAGCGTCGACAACAAAGCCCTGCATGACACCAAAGTTTTGCAAACCTGGTTCGGCGGCCGTCAGGTCTATACCGCGGCTCAATAACAACAAGGTCTCGCCCTATGTCGCGGGCCTGAAATCACCTTTTCGCCACACCCCCTGTAGGAGCCGAGCTTGCTCGCGAAAGCGTCAGTTCAGTCGACATCAATGCTGAATGAACGGCCGCCTTCGCGAGCAAGCTCGGCTCCTACAAAACTTCGTACTGCCCAACAATAATCACAACATCGGGACTTCACATGAAAGCCTTGCCCCTGTTCGCCCTGAGTTTCTTGAGCGTGCTGCCCTTGAGCAGCCAAGCGATCCCTTTGAACGACGACTTTGCGCTGCTGGTGGATCTGACCCTGGCCAGCGATTACCGCACTCGTGGCATCTCGCAGACCCAGAATGATCCCGCCATGCAGGCCGGTCTGACCCTCGCTCACAGCAGCGGCCTGTACCTCGGCGCTTGGAGCTCGAACGTCGATTTCGGCGGCGGCCTGAAAACCCGTCAGGAAGTCGACTACTACGCGGGTTGGCTGTGGCAGGCCACCGAGGATGTCAGCCTCGATCTGGGTTACATCAAATATGCCTACCCCAAGGAAAGCCAGTTCAACCAGAGCGAGGTCTACGGGATTCTCGGGGTTTATGGCGTGAAACTGGCGGCGTATTACTCCAGTGATGCGCCGGGGATCGATAGCAAACAGAGCTCGCTGTACAGCTACATCAGCTATGAAACCGAGCTGCCTTACGAATCAGGGCTGAAGTTGCGTTACGGCAATATGGACTTCAAGGATCCGCACTTGTACTCGGCGTCCGGCAGCGCCGAAGAGTCGTACCGCGAATGGGAAGTCAAACTCACTCACAATCTGGCCGGTGTGGTGTTGGGCCTGAGCTACATCGACACCGATCTGTCGCAAAGCCAGTGCCTGAGCAATTGGGGCTTCAAGGACGTCTGCACCGCCACCGTGGTCGCCAGCGTCAGCAAATCCTTCTGACCCAGACCTAATCTGCTCCTACAGGGGGCGGGCATTTGTTACGGGATGTTTACGGAATTTTTACCAATGTTCTTCTACAGTTACACGCGTAACCGTGTGTGTTTTCTATTTGCGTAGAGGAAGAACAAGAATGGCTTTGGGCAACGGACTGCGTTTACCGTCCATCACATCTACCCGACTGGTGCTGCTGTTTTCCCTGGCACTGGTGGCGTTATACAACTTGGCGACCTGGAAGGCGCTAGGGACGCTGATCACCCTGCAAGGCGCGCACAAAGTGGCGTTTTTCGCTTCTTTCGGGCTGTTTCTATGGGCCGCCATCACGCTGCTGCTGACCCTGGTGTCGTTTCGCTGGACGCTGAAACCGGCGCTCAGCGTGGTCGCCCTGCTCTCGGCCTGCGCCGCCTATTTCATGAACGAATACGGGATCACCATCGACACGGTGATGATTCAGAACGTTTTCGAAACCAACCCATCTGAAGCCACCGCGCTGTTCAACGGCAAACTGCTGGCCTACGTGCTGCTGCTCGGTGTACTGCCAGCGGCGCTGATCTGGCGTTGGCCGGTGCGCTACCGGCCATTCTTTCGCGGGCTGCTCAACAAGATTCTGGTGATCGTCGCTTGCGTGCTGGTGATCGGCGCTTCGGTAGGCGCGTTCTATTCGACGTACGCGCCAATTTTTCGCGAAGAAGACAAGCTCACCCACTTCATCAACCCGACCAACTACATCTACGCAATCAGCAAATACACCAAGCAACGCCTGGGCATCAAAAAGCACTTCGTGGTGCAAGCCATCGGCGAAGACGCGGTGATGAGCGCCAAGGCTGCCAACCGCGAGAAAAAATCGCTGATGGTCTTCGTGGTCGGTGAAACCGCGCGTGCCGATCATTTTTCGCTGAACGGTTATGCGCGCGAGACCAACCCTGAACTGAGCAAACTGGACATCCTCAATTTCACCCAAGTGCACTCCTGCGGCACGTCGACGGCGGTGTCGGTACCGTGCATGTTCTCGATGTTCCCGCGCGAGGATTACAGCGACAAGAAAGGCAAGACCTACGAAGGCCTGCTCGACATTCTCCAGCGTGCCGGCGTGCAGGTGCTTTGGCTGGACAACAACAGCGACTGCAAAGGCACCTGCCTGCGCGTGCCGCACCGTGACATCGCGAAGAATCAGCCGGGGCCGTTCTGCGATGGCAACAACTGCCTCGACGAAGCTTTGCTGGCCGATCTGCAAGGCTACATCGACAGCCTCAAGGGCCACGCGATCATCGTCCTGCACGCCGACGGCAGCCACGGCCCCGAGTACTACGAGCGCTATCCGCAAGACATGGAGCGTTTCAAACCGATCTGCCACACCAACCAGTTGGGCAGTTGCAGCCGTGATGAACTGGTCAACGTGTACGACAACACCATTCTGTATACCGACCATTTCCTCGCCAAGGTGGTTGAACTGCTCAAGCGCAATCAGGATTCGCTGGATACCTCGATGGTGTATGTCTCCGACCACGGCGAATCATTGGGCGAGAACGGCCTGTATCTGCATGCGGCGCCGTATGCGCTGGCGCCTGAAGCGCAAACCCATGTGCCGATGGTGATGTGGTTTGGCAATGGCACGTTGGCGAGTGAAGGGATTGATCGCGGTTGTCTGCAAGGCAAGACCGGGCAGGCGGATCTGAGCCATGACAATCTGTTTCATTCGGTGCTGGGGTTGTTTGAGGTGAAGACCTCGCTGTATCAGCCGGGGCTGGATATCTTCCACAGCTGCCGACCTGCAATGACTGCCGCGCAATAACCCGCAATACAATCTCTTGTAGGAGCAGAGCTTGCTCGCGAAGGCGCCAGGTCAGTCACCCTGGATGTTGGCAGACACACCGCCTTCGCGAGCAAGCTCTGCTCCTACAAGGGAGTGGTGGTGAATCTAAGAATTGAGGTTTGCCAGGTAGGCCCACGGGTAGATCCCGCGTTGGTGGCCGTCGCTGAACACCAGTTGCACGCCGTAGCCCTGGGGGTTGAGTTCGATCAGGCGGATGCGGTCATCGACCATTGGCGTCAAGCCGCGCAGGCGCAACGCGCGGCATTGCGAACACGGGCATTGGCGGCGCAATTCGGCGTGATCGAGTTGTTGTTCGCGACCGTCAGGCCAGCTTAAACGCAGCATACGTTCGCTCTGCGAATTCCCCACCGACCGCGGGTTCATTGCAACTGACTCAGGGCAATGCGCACGGCTTTGCGCACTTCCGGGTCGCCGTCATCCTGCGCAGCCTGCAATGCGGCCACAGCGCCGCGATCATTCAGTTCACCCAAGGCCAGTGCGGCTTCCTTGCGCAGGTTGCTGATGCGATGGCCGAGGGTGTCAATCAAGGCGTCCAGCGCCGGAGCGAAACGCAAACGCCCGAGGCTGCGAGTGGCGCGCAAGCGGACTTGCCAGTAGTCGTCGCCCAGTGCTTCGATCAAGGCCGGGCCAGCGTCGATGTGGCCAACTTTGCCCAAGGTTGTCGCGGCTTCTTCGCGCACTTGCCAGGCGTCGTCCTGCAAGGCATGGCGCAGAGCCGGCAGGACTTCGGCGCTGGAGGCCAATCCCAGAGCGCCGGTGGCGGCGCGACGTACTTCGGTGTCGGGGTCATCGCTGGCCAATCGGGCTAATGCCGGTAACGCGTCAAGTTGTTTGAGCCAGCCCAGCACGCCGACGGCTTCGCGACGAACGCTGGCGTCGGCATCGTTCAGCGCTGCGACGGCCGCCGGTGCGGCATTGGCGAAACGCAATTCGCGCAAGGCGCGGAACGCGGCCATACGCACGCCGACGTCAGCGTGGTCGGTCCACGGCAAAATGACTCGCCCCGCCGCTTCAGTCTTGAGCAGGCTCAAGCTCTGCGCGGCGGCGGATTGCACGGCAGGCGCCGAATCGGTCAGTGCCTCGCACAACGCTTGCACAACGTCCTCATCCTCCCAGGCTTCCAGCAACCGCGCGGCTTCAGCGCGGACTTCTTCAGCAGGATCCAGGCTTAGGCGATCCACCAGCCAGAGCAGGCCATCGGGCTCTTCCAGATCGGCCAGATCAATCAGCGCAATGCGCCGCACGCCAGCATCTTCAGCAGTCAGGCGCGGTTGCAGGGCGAGGATGTCAGGGTTTTCGGTCACAGCAAAAATAGAGGTCATAAGGCAAATCGCGGTAAAGGATTTTCGGGAGGCAAGCCGAGCGGATTGAGGCGCGGCAGCGGTCGGTCATCGTCGTGGCGCAGCAGGTCGAGGCAGTGGCGCTTGAGTCGGGAGAATTCATGGCTGGTGACCAATTCGCTGGTGCGGGGTCGGGCGAAATCCAGGCGCAAGTCTTCGATGATTCGCCCCGGCCGTGCGCTCATCACCAGCAATCGGTCGGCAAGGAACAGCGCTTCGTCAATGTCGTGGGTGACGAAGACCACGGTGGTGCGGATGCGCGTCCAGATGTCCAGCAACAGCTCTTGCATGTTCAGACGGGTCAGCGCATCCAGCGCGCCGAACGGCTCGTCCATCAGCAACAGGCGCGGGCGATTGACCAGCACACGGGCGATTTCGACACGTTGCTGCATGCCGCCGGACAGCTGATCCGGCCAGCGCTCTGCAAAGCCTTCGAGGCCGACCAGTTTGAGAATGTCATCGGCAGCGCGATGGCGCTCAGCCTTGCCGATGCCGCGCATTTTCAGGCCGAAAGCGACGTTGTCGCGCACCGTGCGCCACGGAAACAGCGTGTGATGCTGGAACACCATGCCGCGCTGCGGTGATGGGCCTGACACTTCACTGCCATCGACTTTCAGGCTGCCGGCATGGGCGTTGAGATGCCCGGCCAAGGCGCCGAGCAAGGTCGATTTGCCGCAACCGGACGGGCCGAGAATGCACACAAACTGGCCTGGCTCGATCTGGCAGTCGAGGCCTTGCACGGCTTCGAATGCTTGCAGCCCTTCACCAAGAACAATGGATAACTGGCGGATATCGATCCGCCCTTCCGGGGTTTGCATCACGCTCATCAGGCTTTTCCTCGCGGTCGATGCCAAGGCGTGAACAACCCGCCCAGGCGTTTGATCAGCAAACTGCTGCCCATGCCCAGCACACCGATCAAGAGCATGCCGACGACGATGTCGGCATAGTTTTGAATGGTGTAGGACTCCCAGGTGTAGTAACCGATGCCGAACTGGCCGGAGATCATTTCTGCGGTGACCAGGCAGAACCACGACGTGCCCATGCCGATCGCCAGACCGGTGATGATGCTCGGCGCGGCGCCGGGCAGGATCACTTCCAGCAGGATCGCCCGGCGCCCTGCTCCGAGGCTTTTCGCTGAGGCAATCAGGCGTGGGTCGACGCCTTCGACGCCGTGCACGGTGTTGAGCAGAATCGGGAACAGCGCGCCGGTGAAGGTGATGAACACCATCGACAGTTCGGACGACGGGAACATCAGGATCGCCAGCGGAATCCACGCCACGGCGGGGATCGGGCGCAGAACTTCCAGGGGTGGCAACAGCAGGTCTTCGGCCCATTTCGAGCGGCCGATGGCCAGGCCCAGGGCGATGCCGATGATCAGCGCCGCGAGGTAGCCGGCGAAGACACGGCTGAGGCTGGCGGTCAGGTGTTGCAGGAGCTTGCCGGAGTCGCCCAGGCCAAGCGCCGCTTCGATCACCGCGATGGGTGTCGGCACGTTGGCGAAGGTGACGAGGCCGAGGTTCCAGTGATGGCTGGCGGCGAGTTGCCAGAACAGCAGGCAGAGCAGCAAGGATGCAGCTCTTGATATCCAGCGTAGGGTGGGTGATTTCATGGATCGGGTTTCCAGTTCTGGATCTGTGTGATGGCTGAGATTTACCCCCTCACCCCAGCCCTCTCCCCCAAGGGGGCGAGGGGGAAAGGGAGCCGATATTCGTGCTTTTCAAAACCTGAGTTCGGCTCAAGAAGGAGCCAATCTTCATGCCTTTCAAAACCTGAGTTCGGCTCAAGAAGGAGCCAATCTTCATGCCTTTCAAAACCTGAGTTCGGCTCAAGAAGGAGCCGATATTCGTGCTTTTCAAAACCTGGGGTCGGCTCAATAACGACCCCATCCTCATGCTTTTCAAAACCTGAGTTCGACTCGGTATTTCAAGTCGGCGTACCTCGCCCAAACACATCGGTCAGTCCCCTCTCCCTCTGGGAGAGGGCTAGGGTGAGGGGCTCTTGATCTGTTTTAGCGGGTGGCAACCGCCTGGGTGGTGGCATCGCTGAAGTCGAAAACTTTGCCGCCCTGCGCCGCTGCAAATTGCTGGGCCTGGCCCTTGAGCAGGAACGCACTCAAGCGACCCTTGGCATCGCTGGCAAACCACGCCTGATCGGCCAATAACTTGATCCCACTGTCACTGGCCTGCGCATACACCGCACGGATGTTTTTGCCTTCCTGCTTCAACGCAGCCAACGCAGTGAATGCTTCTTCCGCCGAGGCGTATTGGCGCACCTTGCTCTCACCGCGCACCCAGATTTCGGCGACGTGGCTGAAGTCAGTGATCGCTTTACCGGTCGCGGCATCCGTGGTTTTCAACGGCGTCTGCGCGTAGTTGCCCAACTGCGTCGTGTAATCCAGATTCGACGCTTTGAACGCCGCACGGATGTATTGATCGTCGATGAAGGTATTCAGATCGAGGCCTCGGTCGGCCTTCTTCAGCAGCTTCAACGTGTCGATGGCGGTGCCGACCGCCTGACGGTATTCCGGCTTCCAACTCAAGTCGCGGGTCTGCACGCCAAGCGGGCCGTGGAACAGGTAGTTGACCTCGGCATCGACGCCGGTGACTTTGGCGATCAGCTCGCTGTACTTCTCTGGTTCGGCGGCGAGCAGTTGATTGGCCTCGATACTCGCCCGCAAATAAGCAACGACGATCTCCGGGTACTTCTTCGCATACGCCTGATCCACCAGCGCACCATGGAACGTCGGCGCATTGGCCTGGGCGCCGTCGTAGATCTTGCGAGCAAAACCACGGCTCGGGAACAGTTCGGCGAAAGGTACGAAATCGGCGTGAGCGTCGATCTTGCCGGCCTGTAATGCCGAGCCGGCGACCTCCGGCGGCTGGGCGATGATGCTCACATCTTTCAGCGGATCCCAGCCCTGCGCCGCCACCGCACGCAGCAACATGCCGTGTGCCGTGGAGGCGAACGGCACAGAGATGGTCTTGCCCTTGAGTTCGCTCAGCGACTGCACGCCCGACGCGCTCGGCACGACGATGCCGTTGCCGCTGCCCTTGATGCTGCCCGACAGCACACTGATGAACAGGCTGTGTTTGCCGGCAGTTTCGAACGCCACACCGTTGAACGCACCGGGGAAGTCGGCCATGGCACCGAAGTCGAGTTTGCCGGCGACCATCTCGTTGGTCAGCGGCGCGCCGCTGGTGAAGTTCTTCCACTGCACATCGTATTTGGCGTCTTTGTAGGCGCCGTCGTGGGGCAGGTATTTGTCGAGCAGACCGAGTTCACGAATCAGCAAACCGCCTGCGGCGCAGTTGATGGTGGTGTCCTGGGTGCCGATGGCGATGCGGATGGTTTCGGCTGAGGCCGACAAGGTAAATGAGGCCAGTACCAGACCGGCGATTGCTGCACGCAACATGGTTGTTTCCCCTCGAATCGTTTATTTGAGTTCGTCTCCGCCGCGATCAGGGCGCGGTGGGAAACGAGGGGTTTTCGGTGATTCCAGCGTCCGGGGTTCACCGGATGGCTTTGGGTTGTCTCGATTCCACTGTGGGAGCGAGCCTGCTCGCGAATGCGATTTTTCATTCAAAAATGATGGTGACTGGCACGCCGCCTTCGCGAGCAGGCTCGCTCCCACAGTGGATTTGGTTTCAACGCAGGAGATAGGGGATGTCGACTTTGACGGCGCCGGTCGGGCAATCCTTCTCGCACGGCATGCAGTACCAGCATTCATCAAACGCCATGTAAGCCTTTTGCGTCGCTGGGTTGATCGCCAGCAGGTCCATCGGGCAGACGTCAACGCACACGGTGCAGCCCTTTTCGGCGATGCATTTGTCCTCGTCCACGGTGACGGGGGCATTGGAGCGGAAGAAGATTTCCTGGGCTTGATAGGCCATGGTTCGGACTCTCTTTTCAGTGATGCATCACGCGGCAAAAGCACCGACTCGCAAGCGGTCGTAGGCCTGCATTTCTTCGGCATCGAGCGGGATGATGTAAGGCTCGACGGCTTTCTTGAAACTGGTCATCTGGCCGTCATCGCCCTTCTTCAGGTGGCAATGGCAGAACCACTCGCTGTCGTTGCGCTGCGGGTGATCGACGCGATAGTGGTACAAACCCCAGCGGCTTTCAGCGCGGAACAACGAGGCGCGGGCGGCCATTTCGGCGCAATCGCGGATCACGCTGGTTTCCATCGCGCGCATCAGTTCGTGGGCGTTGTTGGCCTTCATCTGCTCGAGGTCGCGCTCGATATCGCTGAAACGTTGCAGGCCGATCTGCATCTTCTTGGTCACTTTCGGCGGTTGCAGGTAATCGTTGACGAAGCGACGCAGCTTGTACTCGACCTGTGCGGGCGGCAGACCGTTTTCGCGATCCAGTGGCGCGTAGACCCGCGCTTTTTCCTTTTCGATCTGCTCGGCATCCAGCGTGGAAAACTCGCGCCCGGCGACAAAGTCCGCAGCGTTGTGCCCGGCGAACCAGCCGTAGGTGAACGCGCCAAGCATGTAATTGTGCGGCACGGCGGCCATGTCACCGGCCGAGTACAAGCCTTTCACCGAGGTCTCGGCACGCTCGTTGACCCACACACCGGACGCCGAATGACCACTGCAAAAACCGATTTCGGAGATGTGCATCTCGACCATTTGCGTGCGGTAATCGGTGCCGCGATTGGCGTGAAACTGGCCCCGGCTCGGGCGTTCGTTGCTGTGCAGAATCTCCTCGATGTTTTGAATGGTTTCCTCGGCCAGATGATCGAGTTTGAGAAACACCGGGCCGTTGCCGCTTTCCAGCTCCTGGTGGAACTCCCACATCATCTGTCCGCTCCAGTAGTCGCACTCGATGAAGCGTTCGCCCTTGTTGTTGGCGGTATAGCCACCCAACGGACCGGTGACGTAAGCGCAGGCCGGGCCGTTGTAATCCTTGATCAACGGGTTGATCTGGAAGCATTCGAGGTTCGCCAGTTCGGCCCCGGCGTGATAGGCCATCGCGTAACCATCGCCAGCGTTGGTCGGGTTTTCGTAGGTGCCCATCAGGTAACCCGAGGACGGCAGGCCAAGGCGTCCGGCCGCGCCGCACGCGAGGATCACCGCTTTGGCCTTGATCACATGGAAGTCGGCGGTGCGGCAATCGAAGCCCATCACGCCATTGACGGTGCCCTCCTCGTCGGTCAGCAATCGCGTGCACACCAGGCGATTGGTAATGTTGACCCGAGCGCGTTTCAACTGCCGATAAAGGACTTTCTTGATGTCGTGCCCTTCTGGCATTGGCAGCACGTAGGCGCCCATGTGGTGGACTTTTTTCACCGCGTAATCGCCGGTTTCGTCCTTTTCGAACTTCACGCCCCAGCGGTCGAGTTGCTCAATGGTTTCGAAACTATGCGTGGCGTAGGCGTACACCGCCGCCTGATTGACGATGCCGTCGTTGGCGATAGTGATTTCCTTGGTGTACTGCTCCGGCGTCGAGTGGCCGGGAATGATCGCGTTGTTCAGGCCGTCCATGCCCATGCTGATCGCGCCGCTGCGTTTGACATTGGCCTTGTCGACCAGCAACACGCGCAAGTCGCGGTTCTTTTCCTTGGCCTTGATCGCGGCCATCGGGCCGGCAGTGCCACCGCCGATAACGACGATGTCGTATTCCTGTTCGAGAACATTGCGGGTCATGCCTGCGCTCCTTTTTGCCGGTCGATTCGCAGGCGGTACTGGAAGGCGTCGCCACGGTAGTAAAGGTGTTCGAAGTCCAGCGGCTGGCCGTTGGCGTCGTGGGTCAGACGCTCGATGCGCATGATCGGCGAGCCGGCCTCGACGTTCAGCGCCTGGGTCAGGTCGCTGTCGGCCAGCACCGCGTCGATCGCCAGATCGGCGTGGCCGAGGGCAATGCCGCAGTCGTTTTCGAGTATCAGGAAGATGTCGCGGGTGACCAGATCAGCCTTCTCCAGCCGTTCGCCAACGGCTTTGGGCAGGTAGGTAATTTCCAGTGAGATCGGCTCGCGGTTGATCAGCCGTACGCGCTTGATCTGCGCCACGGTCTCGCCTTCCGCGACTTGCAAACGCTCGGCGACGCGTTTATCGGCGGGGATGAATTTGAAACTGCGCAGGCGGTTGATCACCTCGTAGCCACGCCCGGTCATGGACTCGGCGAGGCCTTGCAGGCTGCTGACGTTTTGAAAGGTTTTCGGCTTGGCAACAAAAGTGCCTTTGCCGTGGATCTTGAAGATCAGCCCTTCCTTTTGCAGATCACCGAGTGCCTGGCGCACGGTGATGCGGCTGACTTTGAACAGCGCACCCAGTTCGCTTTCGGAAGGCATCTGGCTGTCTTGCGGGTATTCACCGTCCAGAATGCGCGCACGGAGGACGTCGCGCAGTTGAGTGTGCAAAGGAACGCTGCTTAGGGAGAGAACGTTATCGGTCATCACGGGATCACTTGTTATAACGAGTTATGACGTGATCTTAGAGACGTTATGACAAGTTTGAGAAATACCGAATGGGCATAACCTTAGATACGACGACGCACTGCCAATGTGGGAGCGAGCCTGCTCGCGAAAGCGGTGGCTCTTTCAGCAATGATGGTGACTGACACGCCGCCTTCGCGAGCAGGCTCGCTCCCACAGGGGGTTTGTGAAGGTCAGTAAAGGTCAGTGGCGTTTGAGGATCTGGTCCATGACCCAATCGGTTTTGAGGGCTTGTTCGGCGACGGCGGGATGTTTGGAATCACCGCGAATGTGCGCGTTCATGCCGAGGACGTGATGCCACTGGATGTGTTCGTGATGAGGGATTTCCAGACTGATCTGTTCGTCGGCGTGCAACTGCACGGGATGATCATCGAACACCGAAAAACTGATCCGCCCGAGGCTGCCGATGATTTCGACCCGATCCTCACGCCGATCCGCGACAAAGCTCCAGCAACCCATGCCCAGCGCCCCGGAGGCGAATCGCCAACTGGCGCTGACGGCGTCTTCCGCTGCATACAAACCGGCCTGACGCGCCGTGAATCCAGCCACCTCAACGATGTCGCCAAGCAGGTACTGGAACAAGTCAAAGCCATGGCTGGCCAGGTCGGCGAAGTAACCGCCACCGGCCACTGCAGGATCGGTGCGCCAGTTATCACGGCCATCGAGATCCGCCGGCGACGGCGCCTTGGTCAACGTCCAGCTCAAGTGGCGGACGTCACCAATACGCCCCTCCTCCAACCATTGCCGCACCTGCGTAAATCGCGGCAACGAACGGCGGTAGTAGGAGACGAACAGGTGCAAACCAGCCTCGGCGAACACCTGTTGCATCTCGCGGCTTTGCCCGGCGTTCAGCGCCATCGGCTTTTCCACGCAGCAATGTTTGCCGGCAGCGGCGACTTTCAGGCTGTAAGCGTGGTGGCTGTCGGGGGGCGTGGCGATGTACACCGCGTCCACTTCGGGATCGTTGATCAGCGCATCGACGTCGGTGTAGACGCGAGCGATACCGTGGCGCGCGGCGTAATCGCTCACCGCGTCAAGACGTCGGCCCATCACCGCCACCAGCGCCGAACCGGGCACCTTGTAGAAGGCCGGCCCACTCTTGCGCTCGGCGACGCTGCCACACCCGATCATGCCCCAGCGCACCACGTTCATGTCGACTCCTTTAACCGATGCGCAAGGCGCGCAGATCGAGGTGACCATCCTTCAGCGGCGGGCACCAGTAATAGCCGCCAGTGATCGGCCGGCTGATGCGATACAAACCGTCGGTGATGCCGTCTTCCAGACCGCTCATACGCCGCAGTTGCGCTTCGAAGGCATCCAGCGAGAAGCCAAACGCGAGGAACATCAGGCCAGCGCGATCACCTTCGATCCACGGCATCGAACGGCGCACGACGAACGCTTCCGGCGCAAAGCTCTCCTGCGCGGTGCGTTTGACGTGGGCAGAAACCGGGGCGTCGTCGATCTCTTCGTTGTCGCTGAGGCGACGGCCCATGATGTTGTCTTTGTCGTCGGCGGACAGTTTGTGGAAACCCTTGAGGTCATGCTGCCACTGCTGAATCGCGGCGAAGCTGCCGCCGACCATGCCATCAGTGCCGGCACTTTGCAGGGCGGCCGCGATGGCGGCTTCGTCGTGCGGGTTTTCGGTGCCATCTTCATAGCCGGTCAGGTCGTGGCCGTCCTTGTGGCGGAAGGCTTCCTGCATGTCCACCAGACGCAACGCCGGGGCCAATGCGGCTTCGAGGGCGTTGCAACGGTTGAGCAGGTCGCCACGGTCGACGCCGTGCAGCCAGACCCACAGCGCGTGCTGGGTCGATGGGTTCTCGACGCCAACGCCGGTCATGGCCGGAAAGCTGCGCAGGCCTTCGATCTGGACGTTGAGGGCCTTGGCCAGGGATTCACCGAAACCGACCACCGCCGACTTGCCATCCACCTGATTGATCAGGTTATCGATCGCCTGCGGCAGGGCTTCTACCGACTCAAGGGCGAAAAACAGGTGGCGTGCTTGGGCAGGAACGGGGGTGGCGAGAATGCCCGGCTGGTAGTAACTCATGTGAACTCCTTGAAAAAGTGCGCGGAGTTTACCTGTGGCCGGGGGATTTGTGGGGGTTTGGATGGAGTCAAAAGCCCCTCACCCTAGCCCTCTCCCGGAGGGAGAGGGAACTGGATGGGGGATATTAGAGATCTACACCGTCTTGGACGCGCATCCGTGAATCCATAATTTCAGGTCAGTGCATGACTCAAGACACCTCGGTCGGCCTTCATTCTCTCAAGTCCACAATCGACGCAATCTTTCAGGTCGATGTAACTCGCAAGACACCTCGGTCGGCCCCCTCTCCCTCTGGGAGAGGGCTGGGGTGAGGGTTTGCGTCATGGCGCCACGCACTCGGGCTCATGCCCGTCCAGCGCTTGAATGCCCGGCGAAAACTGCGCACATCGCTGTAGCCGACTTCTTCAGTAATCCGCTCGATCGGCATATCGGGATTGGCCAGCAGACTTAGCGTGCGCGCCTGGCGCACTTGCTCCAGCAAGGCTTCAAAGGTCAGCGCATGCTCGGTCAGGCGCCGACGCAAAGTGCGGCTGCTCATGTTCAAATCACCGGCAATCTTTTCGATATGGCTGCCCCGGCTCAGATCCCGGGCAATCGCCCGTTCCACCGCCTGAATCAGATCAAGCTTCTGATGCACCTGCGCCGCTTCCAGCTCCAGCAAAGCGACCGCCTGACGCAGCGCCAGCGAATGGTGATTGGGCAGATTCACGTCCAGCCATTGCACATCAATCAGCATGCGATTATGCAGGCAACCGAAGCGCACGTCGGGCCCCAGCAGGCGATGGTATTCACTGAGGTAATCCGGCGCGGCATGCATGAATTCAACGGCAATCGGCTTGAAATCGGTTCCCGCCAACGCGCGACCATACACCAGCAAACTAGCGAAAAATTCCTCGACCGCGAACACCTGCACATCGGCGAACGGCAAGCGGCATTCGGCATCGAGATGCACCTGTTCACCGACCACATCGACGCTCGAAACCACAATCCCGCCCGACGTGTGCTGATGGCGAATCCCTAGGGCAAAGGCATCGCGCAAGGTCTTGCACAGCGACAGAACATGGCCGAGCAGCCCCAGCGTGCCGAGTACATTCTGCGCGCCGACCCACAGGCCCAGGCCCTGATTGGGCAGCCCCTTAAGCGCACGCTGAATCATCGCCACAGCCTGGCGATAGGAAATCCGTTGCGCCGGATCCTGCAAATCTTCGAGGGTAAAACCCAGGCCACGGCACAGGCTTTCGGGATCGACGCCCTTGTTCTGCGCGACTTCGGCGAGGGTCTGCAGGAGGAACGGCGACACCAGCGCCAATTCAAAGGTCGGGTCTTGGACTTTTACGTTCATGGGGGCTGACATTCCGGATCACGCTTGATTGTTATTTTTGTAACCGGTTATGTCGAAGGAAGTTAGCACAGGGTTGGCCGACTGTCCGCAGAAGTCCCCCTAACTGTCCGCCAATACCCTGCCCCGCCGGGTGCCAAGCGCTTATTTCTATAGTGCCGGGCGTGCCATGTGCCGGCGTTGCGCCAAAACACAATAATAATGAGGACGGATATGCACCCGAACCGCGCGACATTGCCCCTGCGCCTGGCCCTGACTTTACTGGGCTGTACCGCGACCCTGCCGGCACTGGCCACCGAAGCCGGCGTCGACAACATTGGCCCCGGCACCGACGGCTTCTTCATGCTGCCGCTGGACGTCAACAGCCTTCCGGAGAACATGGTCGCGTTCAATCTCTACTACAACCATTACAAGTCGACAAAGCTCAACATCAGTTCGCTGGGCGGCAAGGTGCCGAATGTCGAGATCGAGTCCACGGCGGTGATTCCGCGCCTCGACTACCTGAGCCCGGTGCGCGTCTTCGGCGGACGGCTGGCCGGCTACATCGCCCAGCCGTGGTTGAAGCAGGAAGTCTCAGTGTTCGGCCTCAGTGACACTCGCGAAGGCATGGGCGACACCACCGTTGCGCCGATCATTCTGTGGGACATGGGCAAGAACCTGACCCTCGGCGCCGCCCTGGAAGTCACCGTGCCGACCGGCGAATACAGCGTCGATCGGCTGGCCAACACCAGTAACAATTTCTACACCTACAAACCGCTGTTCTCCTTCACCTGGCTGCCGACCGAACGCACCGAAGTCTCGATGAAGACCACCTACAGCTTCAACGAGAAGAACAAGGACACCGATTACAAGTCCGGGCAGATCTTCCACTTCGATTATTCGGCCAGCTACAAGATCACCGACGACGTGATGCTCGGGCTCAATGGCTACTACCTCAAGCAGACCACCGACGACAAACAGTTCGGCCACACCGTGCAGTTTGCCGGGCAGGACGTGGACGATGGCGTGCGCGGTCAGGTGTTTGCGATTGGCCCGGCGCTGCACTTCACCTTCCTCAAATACGCCAGCGCGGAGATTCGCTGGGCCAAGGAATTCGACGTGGAGAACCGACCGGAAGGGGAAATGCTCTGGGCCAAAGTCAGCATCCCCTACGCCTTTTAACCTCCGCGTCCCCCTGTAGGAGCTGCCGCAGGCTGCGATCTTTTGACTTTGTTTTTAGAAGCAAGATCAAAAGATGGCAGCCTGCGGCAGCTCCTACAGGCGGTTATGACCGAGCCTACAAAGCCGATTGGAATTCCTCGTTGAGGGAAAGAAGCGTCTGACATCTTTTGCGCCAGCGCTTCGGGATACTGGCCCCCTCGTCTTGCCAGTGACGAAAGCGAGCCACATCCTCCTTAGACTGCTGAGATTGATCACGGAGATCACTATGAGCCTATTACTTTCCCCGTTTTACTCTGACTTCGAATCCGAAGAAGAGGCCGAGAGCTACGATCGCTGGTTTCGTGCCAAGGTGCAGGCTGCACTGGATGATCCTAGTCCGGGCATACCTCACGAGGAAGCTATGGTGTTGCTCGACCAATTATTAGAAGAGAGACGCAAGAATCGACACGCTGCCGCTTGAATGGAGCGATCAGGCTCTGGACGATCTGGCTGACATCATCGATTACGTCGAACAACACAACTCAAACGCTTCAGCGGCTCTGCAACACAAGGTGGGTACAGCAACGCAAAGGCTTTCATCAATCCCCTATGGTTACAGATCCGGTCGAGCGCCAGGTACTCGGGAAATGGTAGTTAATTCAAACTATCTGCTGGTCTATCGAGTGAACGGGCGCATCAGAATACTGACGCTGGTCCACGCCCGACAAAAATACCCACGAAGCTCATCAGCATAAAAAAAGGGCGGCCAAACGGCCGCCCAAACGTACTACACGAGAGTCTTTTACAGCGTCAGTTGCCCGCGTTCCTCCTCGGTCAACTGCTGCTTCGCCTGTTCATCCAGCGCCCCTGCCCCCAACACTTGCACCGGGCTGTTCGGGTTGTACCCCGGGGCTGGTGCGCGGCTGGCGCCATCGCGGGTCGGGGCCAGTTGTTCGTTGCCGAAGCTCAGCACCTGCACGGTGAAGACCGAGGCCTGATTCTGCCGCGACGCCGCTTGTTGCTGACGGGCGACGTCTTCTGCCGCCTGGGTCGCCGACGACGCGGCGGAGCTGGCCGAGGTGATCGCCCCGGTATTCACCGCCGAGACCACCGGCACGCCGGTTGCCTTGCCCTGCACCGAGATGTTGGCGGCGTTGACCACCGTCAGTGCTGCGATGTTGACGTTGCCCGACACGCGAATCCCCGCCTCGCCCGCATCGATGGTGCCCAGCGGCGCGATCAGGTCGATGTCCCCCGGTGCCACTTCGGCAATCGGGTTGAGCGTGGCGATACCGGCGCCGGTGCTCGGCACCGATGGCGACAGGGTCACGTTGCCCCAGGTGTCGTACACGCGTTTCGGCGGGGTATAGACCACCGTGGTTTTCGAACCGCGACCGGCGTTGATGTCGCCCTCGGCGGACCAGCCGAGGATCGAGCCACCAAACGTGGTCATGATCCGGCTCTGCCCGAGCAGGATGCTGCCCTCGGAGTAGAGCTGAATGTTGCCCGAACCTTGGGTGATGATCCCCGCCGTCGACGGTGGCGCCGCACCTTCGATGCCGAACACCTGACCACCGCCGGGCGTGAGCATCTGGATATCGCCGCCGAACAACGTCTTGACCCCTGCTCCGCCATAAAGAGTGATGTCGCCGTCATAACGGATCGGATTGCCGGCCACATCGGTGGTCGGGAACAGCGCGGCAATGGCGTTGCGACCGCGCAAATAACTGCCTTTGCGCGGGCCATCGACATCGTTGTATTCCAGGCCACCGGCTCGCAGTTCGGCGAAGTACACCTGACGGGCGAAAATCGCCTGCTCGGTACTTGGCAACGCGGCGTAGAACGCTTGCGCCTGTTCGGCGTTACCGCTGAAGCCGTAGCCCAAGGTCAGCCAGCTCTGCAGCTCGTCGAGGTAGGTCTTGACCACTTTGCCCGGTTGCGCGCTCAACGACGTCTGCGCGTTGGCAAGATTTTGCGCATTCAGATAGCGAGCAATGAACCGGGAGTAATCCGGCCCTTGCGCACCCACACCCGCCTGCAATACCACGCTGGCGCCCGGTTGTTTATCGCCGGCCACCAACGAGCCAAGGCTGGTGATGCTGGCGCGGTCCTCCATCAGGATATTGCGCCCGGCATTGATATCGAGGACGCCCGGCCCGGCAATATCGAAGCTGCTGTAAAGAATGTCGCGGCCTGCCGACACCCGCGATACGTCTCGCGGGTCGTTATGCACGAAAAGGTTGCCGCTTGAGGTGACATTCTCCCGACCAACGCCCATTTCTTCAGGCTGTACGATTGTCGGTTGGCCCAGGTTGGTCCCTGACGCCACGATGTCGCGCCCGGCGATCATCCAGACCGGGCCTGCCGCTTCATACCAGGTACGTTTCGACACGCCGAAACTCAATGTTTCGCCACTGCGTATCCCCACGAGATCGCCGGTCAAGGCGTAGAACCGTGCCGGCCCCTGCACGTCATTCAATCCGGAATAGCTGTTGGGACCAAAGGCGAACAACGGATAACGCGAATTAGCCTCAGGTTTAACACCGTCGCTGCCGTAGTTGCTAGTGAGGGGCGTCCCGGCGCTAGTGCTGGCGAAAGCCTGGAATGCCGGTTTGATAGGCGTGGTGATGGCCAATGGGCTGGCGCCCGATTGATTGATCGCGTAGCCGCCGGCATAAATGGAATCGCCGGCCAGCAGCTCGAGTTGTCCTACTGTCGAAGGTGCCAACAACAGCGAATACGCAGTTTTCGGCGCGAAGTTGCCTTTGCCGTATGCCGCCGACGGACCGGCATAAATTGACCCTTGAGCCGCCACAGCCCGAAGAATCGACGGATAGACAAAACGGCCGTCGGTGGGCGAGGAATTGGCGCCTCTCACAGGGGTAAGATTCCCTGCAACCTCCGCCAGCTGAGTACTGGGTGTGAGATTGCCTCCGGCAGAAAACAGATCGATGGCTGTGTGATCGGTCCACAGCGAGAAGCCGCTCAGGATGCCGCCGGTACCAATATTGCCGCTGTTATCGAACAGTGGCGAGGCATTGAACAGACGCACCCGACCGGGGTCAGCCGCACCGCCCAACACCAGGTCGCCCCGGGTGCTGAGGCTCATGCCCGAGTCACCAGGAATCAGCACCAGACCACCGGAAGCGTTGCTGGCGGTCGAGGTGAAAGGATCCAGCGGTCGGGTTTCACGGACATCATGCGACTGTGAAATGGCACCGTATTGCAGATTGATGCCGCCCAGCGCCCCGCCCGTCAATTGCGCCGTCCCGCGCAAATTGATCAGCGCGCCTTGCAGGTCGTGCCTCGGCGGCTGAGTCCCGTTATCCCCGGCCCGCGCTTGCAGCGATGGGTTGAGTGCGCCGCCGATGCGAATGTCCATATCACCGCCGCCGGTCATCTGCACGCTGCCATCGCTGGCGACACGACCCGTGCTGCCCACGGCAACGATGAGGCCTTGGCTGCGCGGATAATTGACGGCATCGCCCAACGGTTTGAGCATACCGGCGTCACCTCCGGCACGCAGGCTGATATTACCGCCGCCCAAGGTGCCGAAACCGGTGAAGCCCACCAGGTACGGTTCGGTATTGCCCTCGGATGTCATCAACTGAGTGGCGTAACTGCCGAAGTTGATCCACCAGGCTGTGGGCACATCCGGGTTGCCGGTGCCTTGGCGCCACAGCCAATTACCCACTGACGCGCTGGCAATCTGCTCGCGGAAACCGCCACCCGACAATAGCTCCTTCTTGCCTACTGAATCGGCGGAAACCGAGCCCCCGGCGTTGATCGTCAGGTTGCCGCCCATCTGCGGATACCAGGCTTGATACAAGCTGTCCGCGCCACCGTTGACCCATTTCTCATAGTCAGCACCCGCCGTGCCCAGCACCGAATTGCTGTCCGAGAGATGCCCGCGTTTCTGGTTGTAGAGCGGATCAACGTTGGCTGACTGGGTGCCTGCGGTATATACGCCGAACGGCGAGTCCATGCTCAAGTTGCCAGCGGCGATCAGGTCGAGATCGCCGGTACCGGTGCGCAGGACGCTGAACATCTGCGTATGGGCCTTGGCAGTTTTTCCAGGATTATTGCCGATGCACAGGTCCGGATAGATGTCACAAAGCACCAGAAAGTCGTCAGGGACCGGCTCATAATCGGCGCCCATTCCGCTGCCTGGCGCCCAGACCCAACGAGCCATTGGCGCGCAGTCACCCGGTTCTATATCGCACAGGACAAGAAAATCGTCGGAAACAGGCTCAAACTCTGGAAAGCCGTATTGGTTACCGGCAGCCCAGACCAGCCTCCCCGCAGACGTCGTCACCTTAACGCCGTAGTGAGCATCCGCCAGCCGCAGATTGCCCTCAGGGGTCAGCGGTCTCACCGTACGACTGTCGGCAGCACCAAGATCCGCCCCCGCCACCACGCGCATCGACCACGACGCACTGCCCGCCGGCAGCATGCTGGCCACCGCCCAGTTCTTGCCTTGCTGGTCGCCAGTGAACGGCCGCAGTTCGATCAGTGAAGTGCCGTCGGCCAGTTTCACGTCGGTCATGGAAGGAATCAGCGATCCGCGCAGCAACGCCAGCGAACCACTCAGCCTGACCCCGGAAACGCTTTGCAGGTCGGCGTTGTAAACCCCCGGCAACGGCACGCCTTTGGGCCAGTTCATGGCTTGCAGGCTCGTCGCCTTGTTCAGACGGATACCGGCACCCAAACGGCTGTTGGCCGGCACCGTCACACTGTCACCGAGCAACGTTCCCGCCGCGTACACCAGGTTGCCATTGGCATCATGGATGGCCCCGGCCAACACCGTGCCGGCGCTAAAGGTATACGCCTCTGCCAACACTGCCTGAATCGGCAGCAACGTGCCGCTGGCCAACACCGCGCCCTGAATTGTCACGTCGTAATTGAGCGTGACGCCGACCGGGAACTGTGTCCCTTCAGCCAGCGAAACACCGCTGCCCGGCACGATCAGATCACCACCGAACGGCTGCACACCGGCAATCAATTTCCAGCCGGCATCATCCTGAGTTTCCGGCGGCGGCGCGAAACCGTCGTTGATGCTGCCGTAAATATCGAGGTTGCCACCGGCGCGGATGACCAGGCTACCGGCCTCACCAGAGCCATACACCGACGGGTTCAAGCGCGTGTGCGGATTGAGGCTGGCATAGCGATAACCGGACAAGTCCAGATCGCCCTCCACCACCAGGTCGCCGTCAGCCGTCTTGCTGGCGATTTCCACACCCGGGCGCAGATGGAACGCGTCGGCGTAAGTGGCGTTGTTCAGCCCGGCGAGTTTGCGTTGTAGTAGATCGCTGTTGCCCAGCGCGGCGTTGATAAAGGTGTTGCTGTCACCGTGAATGCGCTCGAGCATGGCTTGATCGATCACTTGATACGGTCGGCCACTGACCGCTTGATCGACGCCATCACGGGCATCGGTGTAGCGGCGTGTACCGTTGAGGCCAATGGAGCGAGCGCCCTGAATGGTCAACGCACCGCTGGCGTCGATGGCGATGTCATTGCTGCCCAGACGCGGCGCGTTCAGCTCCAGCGTGCCGCGCAGCATTCCATCGTGTTGCCCGGCAAGGAAACCGGGCACCGCATCGGTGCCGTGACGCAGGTCGATCCGCGCGCCGGACGCCAGCGTGAGTACACCCTCACCGGAATTGAGTTCCACCGTGGCGCGGTTCGGCGCATCGATGATCTTGCCGTAGCTGTCGACGCGCAGGACTCGACCATGAGCGTCGAGCACGCTGTTGCCGGCCAGCGCCAGAGCGTTTTTTGCCGACAGACGAATGTTGCCGACGCGCTCGCCACTGGCATCGACCAAACCGGTCACGGTCAGGCTGCCGTTGTCCACCGAGACATTGATGTCACCGGCCTTGAGGCCATCGCCGATCACAAGATTGCCTTGCTTGAGCTGCAAGCTGCGGCTGCCGAACACCTGTCCGGCGTTCAGGCGCTGATTAAGCGCGGCGAACTGCGCGGTGGCATCTGCGCCCAGATTTTGCGCGCGAATGTCCACGCCCCCGGCCTTGTATGGCACCAGCGTGCCGCCGGCATCGTAATAACCGCTGCTGCCGCCGAGGATTTCACCCTGCAAATCGACGGTTCCGGCCGCGTCGGCCAACGCAATGGCGCTGAGGTTACCGGCCTGATTGCTCTTCGCCGACAGGTCAATCCGCGAGCCCGCCGCTTGACGGATGTTGCCGTTGGCGCTGTACAGCGACACGTCGCCGCCCCAGCTGTATTTGTTCACATCGTTGAACGGCAGCGTACGCCCGGCCATGTCCAGCACCGCAGCGCTGCCCAGGGTCAAATCGCCTTCTGACTTGACCGTCAGCTTGCCGCTGGCCAGGGTGATACGGCTATCGAGCACGATGTTGCGAGCCTCAAGGTTCAACTCGGCACCCAGGGCGTCCGCCGCCCCTGCAGCCCCGCCACCGCTGAGCGTCAGATTGTTGCCAGCCTTGAGCACACTCACCGACGCCGCTTCACCGGTGAGCAACGGCGTACGCAGATTCAGGTTGCCGCCGCTGTAGCTGTAACCCTTGAGCGGATCGTAAGCGCCCTGCTCCTGATACACCGCCAGGTTGCCTTTGTGGTTGGCGGTGATGCGGTCGCTGGCCGTCAGGTTGACGTTGGCAAAACCCAGCGCCAAACGATTGTTCTGATCCAGGCCGCTCGCCTGCGGCATCGGGCCGAAACCCAACTCGATGCGTTGCGCCTGAATGTCCAGCGTGCCGCTGCCCGTACCGGCGCCAGCGGTGATCACGCCGCCAGGACTTTGCGTGGCGCCGTTCCAGATCAAATTGGCGGTGCGGATGCTCGCCACATCACTGGCATCGCCCGAGCCATAAATCGCCGGGGTGACCAGCAGCAGATTCTGCAGTTTGCTCTGGCCAGTCTGCGGATCGAGGGTGTCGAGGCTCACGCTGCCGTAGAAATTGAAAGCATCGCGAGTGGTCAGGCTTAAGGTTTCCAGCGCCGGTGCGCCGTACTGCGTATCGCCCCGCAACAGTCGATTGAGCACGTTCTGGTTCAGCATCAACCCCGCCGGTACGCGACTGCCTGCCGCTGCCAGCGCCTCGGCACTGCCGGCGTTGACCGAGCCGACCGAAAGCGCGAGCTGACGCGTGCCGAAGCGCACCGCTTCGTCGAGTTCGAATTGATTATCCGTGGCGGCCGTCAGACTGCCATTCGAATAAAGGATTGCCGGATTGCTGCACACAGCCGTTGTGCAGACACCAATGCGGATGCTGCCGCCGCCGGAAATGCCGCTGGCCGCTTTCGGCGCCAGAACGTGGGTCCAGCCGTTGGAAGCGAGCAACAGGCTGGATTGGTCAGGCTGATAGAAAAAGCCCGCCGTTGAGTCGTAGGCCACATCGCCCCGTCCCAGTGTGTTGATTCCCGCCCCCGCCTCGACCGTGATGCCACCAAGAGTCGAGGTGGTGCGCAAGAGCACTTCCGGTGCGGACAGGATCGCCCCTTCACGCAAAACAATGTCTTGGCTGGTGCCAACGAAATCAATGATGTTGGCCGCGTTGTTGTACTGGACCCTCGGCATCGCACCGATGCTCAGACGTCCGGCATTGAGATTGTTGAGCGTGTCGGCGTAGACCGACACGCCATTGAAGTCAGGGTTTGGCGTATGCCCTGCGCCGAGGATTTCAAAGTTCGCGCCGGCATTGCCCCCGCGCAGCACAGCGGTGCCGATCGAGCCTCCCTCGGCGGCCTTGAACAACGCCTGCCCGTTGAACAGCAAAGCAATGTCTTGTTCGCCACCGGCGTTCAGACGCAAATCCAGCGTCTTGCCATCCATGGGTGCCAGCGCACGCGGCACGCCCCGACGTGCGGCATCGCTGTAAATGAATTGGGCCAGGCTGGTTTCGTTGTATTGCGAGTAGCGGCGCAACACATCGGCAGAGGTCAGAATCACCTGGCTGGCGAGGCTGTCACGCAAACCGGTATTGGCAATCGACATCTGCCCGCTGCTGGTCCAGGAGCCATTGCGCAGTTGCAGCGCGCGCGTCGTGCCGCTCGGGGTCGCCTGACCGTTGACTTCAACGCGAAACGCCCCCGGCAACAGGGCAAAGCTGGAGGGCAACAAGGTGTAGGTGCCTGCGGCCAGCCCGGGCACGCCCGTGCCAAGGGTGATCTGCTGGCCGACACGCGGATCCACTGCAGCGGCCCCTGCCACCACCGGCGCATAAACGCTCTGATTGCCCGGCACGATGGCGTAGACCGGATTGCTCGCTAGCCCTGGCAAGCTGAAGGTGCCGTCGGCGGCGTTGCGTACCAACGGATTGAGACGGGCATCGGTGGAGCCGCCACGCCCGGACACGAAACCGGCACCGCGAAGGTCACCGCCACCGGACAGATCAAGGGTCGCACCACTTTGTACATCGATGTATTGCGAGTTGACGACCACGCCATTGGTGTCGCCGGTGATGCCATTCAAGACGACAGACTTGTCGTTGTAGCGATAGTCGATGTCATCGGTGGTACCGCCGTAAGGCATGAGTAACCCGGCGGCGCTGACCGACGTCACGCTGCCCGGCAACATGCGCACCTCATGTGTGGTGGTCAGGACATCGTCACCCAGGGTGATCAGGCCCAACGGTGCACGGATGACCCCGCCCTGCTCAATGGTGCCCGCGGTCAGGTTCAAACTGCCGAATACCGAGTAAGGCACCGCCGCAGGTGCCGTGCGGCGCCCGCTGATCCGCAGGGTGTGTTCGTTCGCCCGATCGGCGCCCTGATAGCCGGCGCGCACTTCGGCCTGGACGCCCGTGGCCGGGTAGATTTGCGCCGCACCGAGATTCAAGTCACCCGGAGTCCACAGCCGGGTTCTTTCGGCACGGTCATTGGGCGCGAGAAAACGCAGGTCACCGCTGCTGTCGAGCGACACCAAGCCGAATGCCCGGCGACTGTATGCAACGGCAGGCCCTTGCTGTTGCAAGATCGCACCCTGCGTACCGAACGACAGCCCGTTACCCACATCCAGCAGGTTCGCCGATGCATTGAACGTGGCCTGCGACAATCGGTTCGTGGGGTTGAGGGTCACCCGTGGCCGCGTCATGGTGACGGCATCGAAATAAGTACCGACACCGGACAGGCGCAGGTACGGCGCGCGCAAATCGATACGTGCTACATCACTGGAATTTTCTGCCAGCGAGAGCGCCCCGGCATACAGATTGAGGCTCTGGTTCATGTGCAGATTGACGTCACCGTCAAACGACAGCAAGCCGTTGCTCAGCAGGCTCAGGTTGTCGAAACCGCCGGCCGTCAACTCATCCGCACTCAGGCGCGTCTGGCCGTAACGCAAACTGTCGGCGCCCTCGCCCGGTCGCAGAGTGGCGGACAGCCGAGTGTCCCCCGGGCCCTGGCCGATAATGGCTTCCCTCGGCGCGCGCACCGCGTTGCTTGCCGAGTCCATGTACAAAGGGGCCTCAAGCGCCAGCTCCAGACGCCCACCGGCAGCGCCGACACCTCCGGCCGCCGCACGCAAGCTGCCCTCCGCGAACACGCCGTTATAGGAACTCAAGCTGATGCGCCCGCCATCCGTTGCAACGCGGGTCGGCCCCTGACCGGCGATATCGACAACAGCTTCGCTGCCCGACGCATCGAGTCGAGCCCCCTGACGAACGATGACATAGGCATCGGCCGCTGTGGCCGTCGCCAGTTTCGCGTCTATTTCGCCACCGATGATAATGCTGCCGCCCTTGCCGACCTGACCGTACGTGCGCCCCAGGGCATCAATGGCCGTATTGGCGCGTCCGGCGACATCCAGTACGGCCTGCTCGCCGATCCAGATCGAACGGTTGTGCGTATTCGGATCCGCCACTTGATTGGAGGTGCCCGGGTTGATCGAGCCGAACTGTTGCTGACGAATATCAATCGTCCCGCCCCAGGCATTCAGTTCACCTTCGACGGTGATCTGCCCAGCACCGCGCAGCTTGATGCTCTGCCCCGGATCAACACTGATGCGCGAACCACGGCCCAGGGTCAACGTGCTATTGGCGGCATCGATCAAACCGATCAGGCTGGCGCCGCCCTGCAACGTCAGGCTGGCGCCGGCGCGTTGGGTCAGCAGGCCCTTGGTCGGGTTTTCCTGGAACAGCGTCGGCGTCCACAACTCGAGCGCCGCCCGTGGGTCGACAGCACTGACCTGAATCGGCGCGGCATCACCAAATCGGTACACCGGCAGGGTGATGTCAATCGCGGTGCCTTCGGCAACATCCAGCCCGCTCAGTCCGATCAGGTTGTAAGCGGAAAAGCCCTTGCTGAACAGATCACCGGACAGTTGCAGGGTGTTGTCGGCCAATGCCTGGTCGGTCTGGCCAACGAGGATCTTGTTGGCCTGCACCGTCAGCGTGCCGCCGCCCGTGACACCGTAGCCACGCAGTTCACCCGCAAGATCGAGTCGGGTTTTACCGGGCGCCGAAATCGCACTGGATTCCAGCGTCAAGTCACCACCCTTGCCGCCACGGGTCTTGCCGTTGGCCAGCAAAGCGCCGCCGGAGGAAACATCGAGCAGACTGCCCGCGCCGATATCGATATCACCACTGCTGCGGATCGACAGCAGACCGCCATTCAAGTACGCAAGACTGGCGCCGTCGTCCGGGTTGGTGCGCAGGTTGCTCCACACGCCACGCTTATCAAGTCGCACACCGTCGGCCACTTTTACCTGCGTCGCCTTATCGGCCTTCGCCGTGAGCCGAGTGTCAGCGGTGTCGCTACTGAGGAACTGATTCAACACGTTGCCCAGGCGCAGGCTACCGCCACGCGCGGTCAGGTCGGCGCCGATCTGCACGTCCGGGGAGTACAGGGTGATGTCGCCACCGCTATCGACCGTCAGCGCACCGTCAACAATAACCTGATCTCTGGCCGCGACCTTGAGCGCACCGAGCCGGAAGCCATTGAGTTGATCGTTATCGAGATACAACTTGCCCTTGCGCGCATCGGACACCGCACCGGTCAGGTCCAGATCACTGCCAGCAAGCGGACGTTCGCCGCCAATTTGCACCTGCTCCAGCGTCGGGTTCAGCGTGTACAACAGGCCGCTTGCGGCGGCGACCCAGGTCGGGTCATAACTGCCGACGATCAACTGTGCGCGGCGCGCCAGTGCGGTCTGGCTCTGTTCATAGCCATCGAGCACCGGTTTCGGTGCCTGATTCTGCCGCTCGCCCTGGTACACCTCGCCAATCATCTGCCCGTCGAGCACGGCGTTGGCCGTGGCGACCACCAACTGCCCGGCGTCACGGCCGACGGTGTAACCCGACTCGAAGCGTGAGCGCGGCGCGATCAACGGGTTGTAGAAGTAACTGGTCTGGCCCCAGCGTTCGCTGTTGTCCTCATAGCCTTTGTACAGCCCGGTATAGAGCAGATCGCCCGGCGCGCGCGAGACTTCGTAAAGTTTGCCATCCGCACCGCGCAGCCAGCTCTGCCGAATCTCGCCGCTCTGCACATCCAGCGTGCCGCCGGACAGATTGATCAGCGACCCTTTTTCCGTGACCACATCGTTGCCGGCAAAACTCACCGTGCCGCCCTGGGCCATCCACTCGCCAACGCTATGGCCTTGCGTGCCGAGATAACCGCCAACTTCGAGCAAACCGCCTGCCGTGTACCAGCGATCGGTGGCATAACCGTTGGTGCCTGCCGGCACGTACACCAGCTCGCGCACATCGACCCAGATGTCATTGCTGTTGAGCGCGCCTTTCTCGCGGTTCACAGAGGCATCGCGCTGCTCGTTGCCTTGCACGTTGATCTTGATGTTGTTGTTTTCCATCGCCACTTTGACGCCGGGGGCACCGGACACATCGATCATCGCGCCGTCACGCACCACGCTGCGGCGTTGTGCACTGACTGCCACCTGGCCGCCAGTGGCCAAGGTGATCGAGCCGCTCTGGAACTCGACCGTGCCGCCGCTCTGCAGCTCGATGCGTGACTGGTCGCCACGGATCCGGTTGTTCGCGCTGACATTGGTCAGGCTCGCGTCGCGCTGGCTGTCGAGGGCGCTGAGATCACTGCTGTCGAGCATGATGGCCGTGGCGCTGCCCTGCCCCAGCGTGACGCTGCCGTTGCTGTCGGTACTCGGGTTGGTCAGGTGAATCGTGCCGCGCGTGGCCACCGACGTGCTCGCGAGCAACACACCGTTCTGCACCACTTCATGACCGGTCAGGGTGATGTCGCCGGTGGCGGACTGGATCAAACCGTTGTTGGTGACCTTGCCTGCCACGGCGCCGGCCTTGAAACCGGGAATGACTTCGTTACCGAAGGTGGTGGACAGCGCATTACTCTCGGTGCCCGAACCTTTGCGAATGTAGAAACGGTCACCGGCAGCCAGCACGGTCTGGCCCTTGGCGGTATTGATGCTGCCGTCGTTCTGTACTTCATTGCCGAGCAGCAAGGCGTAGCCGCCAGCATCGGTTGAAGTCGCCGGTTTGTGGGTTTCAATCGACGCTCCGCGTTCCACCAATACCTTGCCGGCGGCATCGGTGAACGTTGGCTGCGTGCCGGTGCTGTCGAAGTACAGACCACGGTCGCGGAACTGGATATCGGTGATATTCGCCGCTGCCGCCACCAGATTGCGCACGTTGACCTGACTGCTGCCGCTGAACACGATGCCGTTGCGGTTGATCAGCATCACCGTGCCGTCGCCCTTGATCTGGCCCTGAATCTGACTGGCCCGCGCGCTCGGGTCATTGACCCGGTTAAGCACCGCCCAGTTCGACTGCTGGGCGAACTCGACCGTGGTGTTGCGCCCGACGTTGAAGGTTTCCCAGTTGAGAATTGCCTTGTCGGCGGTCTGCTCGATCTTCACCGTGGTCTTGCCATCAGCCTGGGTCTGTTGCGGACCCTTGGCGTTCTGCCAACCCTGAGCCAGGCTGTTATCGACCTTCAAACCACCCTCGCCCAAACCGTCCGGCACAAACTGCACCGTGCCCAACGCGGCAGCACGTCCGGCCGCCTGCGCCGCTTGTTGTGCGGCAATCGCGGCAACGGTGTTGTTCAACGTCTGGATCGAGCGCTGCAACTGCTGATTGGCCTTCTGTTGTTGAGCCAGCGGCGGCGTCATCCCCGGTAATCCGCCCACGCTCGGCCGTGCTGCTGCAGCTTGCTGCGCGGCGCCCTTGGCGGCAAACCAGCTCGAACTGAACGCCGTCTGCGCCTGCGCACTGCCCGCCACCAGACACAACGCCACGGCGTGAGCCAACGGCTTGAGCAGCCACAGCGTCGGCTCCATGGCTTCACGCTTGGAGGACAGAACATGGGTACGACGACGGGATGGGCGAGCGAGCATCACTACGAGATCCTTTTTGATTGCCACACTTTGGTTGCCAAAGATGCCGCAGGCCTGCAAAAACCTGCTGTTACGACATAGGCTGTTGGCGAAGGCCGCGACCGAACGGATGTCACACAAACTTCATGTTCGAGGAGTAGTCGGGCAAAAAAAAATGACGGCAACCCGAAGGTTGCCGCCACTTTTGTTACGACAGCCTGAGCTTACAAAGGACGACCGATGGTGTTGCACACGGTGGTGTTGTTGATGTTCAGGTTGTTGCCCGAGGTGTTGGTGATGAAGTTGGCGGTTACAGCGGTTTTCCAGGCGGTAGGTACAGCAACGAATTTGTGCGCCTGAGTCGCGGTGTTGTTGCCCGGGTTGCTGTAGTGGGTGGTCAGGAAGGCTTTGACGTCAGCGGCCACGGCTGCATCCTTGTAGCACTGGCCGAAGATGAAGTTGGTGTAGGCAGCCAGTTTGTAACCGGAAGTCGGGTTAGCCACCACTGGTGACCATTTCGACGGATCGGCTGCGTCGGTTGCAGACGACGGAGGAGCAACCGAAGACAGCGCCAGTGTCACGTTTGGCGAGGTTGGCTGAACACCGTTTACGCGAGCAACCACCGCGTTGCTGGTGGCGTCAACACCGTCCGGACCGACATAACCGATAGAACCGTCAACAGCGTTCACGGTAGTGGCGACTTCGGAAGTGTTGGCGACGCCGACCCAGTTCGACGGCAGTGCCGAACCGGCTGGCAGACGAGCGTTGGTGAAGGTGGAGTTGGTAGCAAACTGGGTCGGGCAGACCGAGTTCAAGTGACGGCTGAGGATTTCCGAAGTGCCGCTGGAAACGTTGCGATAAACAACGCGGATCGGGGTGGTGTCGGCAGTGCCAAGCAACTGACCCCAAGTGGTTTTAGCGCCGGAGAAGGCATCGCACAGCTGAGCGCTGGTCAGGTTCAGTGCAGTCTGACCGGCTTTCTTGTACGGAATGGCAACCGAAGTGGCCACCGAAGGCAGTTGAATCAGCGGGCCGTACGAAGCGCCGTAAGTGGTGGTGTAGGTGTTGAGTTCCGCAGCGCTGAGGATCGAGTCGCTACCCGCGAAGTGCACTGTGCCGGTGGTGCTGAAGCCGGCTGGATTGTTGGTCAGGAAGGCAGTCTTGCCACCGCCGCTACCGATGGCAGCGTAGGAGAAGTTGGCTGGCAGGATGCTGTCGGCAGAACCTTTGTACAGAGCGGCAGGCAGAGTTGCACCACCACCGGTAACGGCCATGGCTTGAGCGGAAGCCAGAGCGGCAACGGTCAGGGAAGCTGCGATCAGAGTGCGCTTGAACATGAAGAATCTCCTTTTCAACTGGTTTTGGGAACACAGGGTTTCGGATGGCTTGCATGACACTGGGAGGACTCAACTGGCCCTCGCTAGCGTTGGCCTTGGTTAAGTCGCACTGAGAAATTCGCAGTTTCCGGTGACAGATAAAGGAAAAAACCTCGGGAGGTGCGGGGTGTTTCTGAAGGGATTTTCTCGGGTGTTTGTCGGCTGCTGCGCAGCGTCTGGATCGAGGGTTTGGCTGAATCGGGCTAGAGGCGTTGGCGGGTGGTTGCAGATGACAGAAAGGAGAACCCGAGGATGGCTTGATCAGGGGTCGGGTGATGCTGAAGCCCCTGAAAAAAGATTGGATTATTTGTTGCTCTGACTGGCCTCATCGCTGGCAAGCCAGCTCCCACAGGGTTTTGGTTGTGTCCAGATTTTGTGATCAACCCAATACCTGTGGGAGCTGGCTTGCCAGCGATGAGGCCCAATCAGACACCATCAAAATCTGCTACTGCACCAACTGATTGATCTCAATGATCGGTAACAACACCGCCATCACAATCACCAGCACCACCCCACCCATCACCACAATCATCAGCGGCTCAAGCAATGCCGTCATGCCCATCGCCCGCCGTTCGATATCGCGGGACAGGGTTTGCGCTGCGCGCTCCAGCATCGGCGGTAACGACCCGGTTTTTTCGCCACTGGCGATCAGGTGAATCAGCACCGGCGGGAAGACGTTTTCCACGCGCAACGCTGCCGCCAGGTTCACACCCTCACGCACCTTGGCCGTGGCCTCAGTGACGCTCAGGCTCAAGCGGTCGTTGGACAAGGTCTGCCGCGCCGCCTCCAGTGCGCGCAATAACGGCACCCCGGCGCCGCCGAGAATCGCCAGCGTCGAGGCGAAACGGGCAGTGTTCAGGCCGAGGATAAAACGCCCGAACAATGGCAGCTTCAGCACCCGGTGATGCCAACTCAACCGCGCCGCCGGATTGCGCAGATACAGGCGCCAGCTCCAGAACGCCCCGGTCATTAACGCGGCGCATAACCAACCCCAGCTGCGGATGAAATCACTGGCATTGAGCATCGCCAGCGTCAGCCCCGGCAGATCCTGTCGTGCCTGGGAAAACGCGCTGACCACCTGCGGCACCACATAGCTGAGCAGGAAAATCACGATGCCGATCGACACCAGCCCGACCACACCCGGATAGATAAACGCGGTGAGAATCTTGCCGCGCAGATTGTTGCGCTCCTCGATGTAATCGGCGAGTCGCTCCATCACCTGCGCCAGATCGCCGGATTCTTCACCGGCCGCAATCAACGCACGGTAGATCTCGGGAAAATCCCGGGGTCGCGACGCCAGCGATTCCGCCAGACGCATGCCACTGCGCACATCGGCACGCACGGCGCTTAAGGTGTGGGCGATGTGCTTTTTTTCCGCCTGTTCGACAGTCGCGCTCAGCGCCGCTTCCAGCGGCAGACTGGCGCCGAGCAGGCTCGCCAGTTGCCGCGTGGCCCAGGCCAGATCGTTGTCCGAGAGTTTGGCGCTGAACAGACCGCCCCCGCCGTGCTGGGCGACGTTGCTTTCCTTTTGCACCATGAGTGCCGTCAGTCCTCGTCCGCGTAAGGCACTGAACGCAGCGGTTTGACTGTCGGCTTCCAGATGCCCGGATTCGATTTTTCCGGTCGCGTCGGCGGCTTCAAAACGATAGCGATTCATCAGGCGTCCCGTGTTACACGGAGGATTTCTTCAGGGGCGGTGGCGCCGCTGCGAATCCAGCGTTCACCGTCCTCACGCAGGCTGAACATCCCGGCTTTGGCCGCCGATGCGCGCAAGGCCTGCTCCCCTGCCCCTTGGTGGATCAGGGTGCGGATGTCGTCGTCGATGCAGAACAATTCATGAATGCCGGTGCGGCCGCTGTAGCCGGTCTGATTGCAAGCCGCGCACCCGACCGGGCGCCATGTCCCCGGTGTCGCCGGGTCCTCCTGCTTGCACTGATTGCACAGGCGTCGCACCAGACGCTGTGCCAAAACGCCTAGCATCGACGAGGCCAGCAGAAACGGCTCGACGCCCATGTCGATCAAGCGGTTCACCGCCGACACTGCGTCGTTGGTGTGCAAGGTCGCCAGCACCAGGTGGCCGGTCAGCGAGGCTTGCACGGCGATTTGTGCGGTTTCGAGATCGCGAATTTCACCGATCATGATGATGTCCGGGTCCTGGCGCAGGATCGCCCGTAACGCCAGCGCGAAGGTCATGTCGATCTTGGCGTTTACCTGAATCTGGCTGATGCCCGGCAAGTCGTATTCCACCGGATCCTCGACGGTGAGGATGTTGCTGGTGCTCGCATCGAGCCGTGCCAGCGCTGCGTAGAGGCTGGTGGTTTTGCCGCTGCCGGTCGGCCCGGTGACCAACACGATGCCGTGGGGCTGGCGGATCAGGTGATCGAGTTTCGCCAGCACCTGCGCGTCCATGCCTAGCGTTTCCAGGTGCAGACGGCCGGCCTGTTTGTCGAGCAGACGCATCACCACCCTTTCGCCATGCCCGGTCGGTACCGTGGAAACGCGGATATCGATCGGCCGCCCGGCCACGCGCAGGGCAATGCGGCCGTCTTGCGGCAGGCGTTTTTCGGCGATGTCGAGTTGCGCCATGATCTTGATCCGCGACACCAGCGCACCGTGCAGCGCCTTGCGCGGCGAGACCACGTCGCGCAGCGTGCCGTCGACGCGGTAGCGCACCACCGAATGGGTTTCAAAGGGTTCGATGTGGATGTCGCTCGCTTCATCGCGCGCCGCTTGCGTGAGCAATGCGTTGATCATGCGAATCACCGGCGCGCCGTCCTGAGTGTCGAGCAGGTCAGTGATTTCCGGCATGTCTTGCATCAGGCGGTCGAGGTCGACTTCGTTTTCCGCCGCGCCTACCACGGCCGCGGCACTGCCGGTGTCGGCGTAAGCGCTGGCGAGCAAGCCGTCGAGTTCGTCATCGCGCACGCGCTCGATCCGCGCCTCACCGAACTGACGCCGCGCCTCACTGATCGCCCACCCCGGCGTCGACGGGCACACCGTCAACACCCCATCGCACAACAACACCCGCTGCGCCTTGGCCCAGGCGTAAGGCAGCGCACTCATCTTTCGAAGTCCCCCGAGTTCTCTGTGGCAATGAGATTTCCTGTGGCAATGAGATTTCCTGTGGCGAGGGGATTTATCCCCGCTCGGCTGCGCAGCAGTCGTAAACCCAAAACACTCGGTGTGCCTGGAGAAATGCGGTTGCAGGTTTTGGGGCTGCTTCGCTGCCCAACGGGGATAAATCCCCTCGCCACAGGGGTATCACTCCTAGGCAGAACCGGTTTCATAATGAGGGGATCGGCACCGCTTTGATCCTGGCGCGTGGCCCCGAGGATGGCACCACCGCCGGCTGTGGCAATGAGATTTCCTGTGGCGAGGGGATTTATCCCCGCTCGGCTGCGCAGCAGTCGTAAAGCCAAAACACTCGGTATGCCTGGAGAAATGCGGTTGCAGGTTTTGGGGCTGCTTCGCTGCCCAACGGGGATAAATCCCCTCGCCACAGGTGTATCACTGCTATGCAAAACCGGTTTCATAATGAGGCCCCCGGCTGGATCAGCACCGCTTTGATCGTGGCGCGTGGCCCCGAAGATGGCACCACCGCCGGCAGTGGCAATGAGATTTCCTGTGGCGAGGGGATTTATCCCCGCTCGGCTGCGCAGCAGTCGCAAACCCAAAACACTCGGTATGCCTGGAGAAATGCGGTTGCAGGTTTTGGGGCTGCTTCGCTGCCCAACGGGGATAAATCCCCTCGCCACAGGGGTATCACTCCTATGCAAAACCGGTTTCATAATGAGGACCCCGGCTGGATCGGCACCGCTTTGATCGTGGCGCGTGGCCCCGAGGATGGCACCACCGCTGGCTGTGGCAATAAGATTTCCTGTGGCGAGGGGATTTATCCCCGCTCGGCTGCGCAGCAGTCGTAAACCCAAAACACTCGGTATGCCTGGAAAAATGGGGTTGCAGGTTTTGGGGCTGCTTCGCTGCCCAACGGGGATAAATCCCCTCGCCACAGGTGTATCACTGCTATGCAGAGCCGGTTTCATAATGAGGGGATCGGCACCGCTTTGATCCTGGCGCGTGGCCCCGAGGATGGCACCACCGCCGGCTGTGGCAATGAGATTTCCTGTGGCGAGGGGATTTATCCCCGCTCGGCTGCGCAGCAGTCGCAAACCCAAAACACTCGGTATGCCTGATGAAATGGGGTTGCAGGTTTGGGGGCTGCTTCGCTGCCCAACGGGGATAAATCCCCTCGCCACTGGTGTATCACTCCTATGCAGAACCGGTTTCATCATGAGGATCCCGGCTGGATCGGCAGCGCTTTGATCGTGGCGCGTGGCCCCGAGGATGGCAGCACCGCCGGCACACCCTGCGCAGCCGTCAGCAGTGGCAATGAGATGTCCTGTGGCGAGGGGATTTATCCCCGCTCGGCTGCGCAGCAGTCGTAAACCCAAAACACTCGATATGCCTGGAGAAATGGGGTTGCAGGTTTGGGGGCTGCTTCGCTGCCCAACGGGGATAAATCCCCTCGCCACAGGGGTATCACTCCTAGGCAGAACCGGTTTCATAATGAGGGCCCCGGCTGGATCGGCACCGCTTTGATCGTGGCGCGTGGCCCCGAGGATGGCACCACCGCCGGCTGTGGCAATGAGATTTCCTGTGGCGAGGGGATTTATCCCCGATCGGCTGCGCAGCAGTCGCAAACCCAAAACACTCGGTATGCCTGGAGAAATGGGGTCGCAGGTTTGGGGGCTGCTTCGCTGCCCAACGGGGATAAATCCCCTCGCCACAGGGGTATCACTCCGATGCAAAACCGGTTTCATAATGAGGCCCCCGGCTGGATCGGCACCGCTTTGATCGTGGCGCGTGGCCCCGAGGATGGCACCACCGCCGGCAGTGGCAATGAGATGTCCTGTGGCGAGGGGATTTATCCCCGCTCGGCTGCGCAGCAGTCGTAAACCCAAAACACTCGGTATGCCTGCAGAAATGCGGTTGCAGGTTTTGGGGCTGCTTCGCTGCCCAACGGGGATAAATCCCCTCGCCACAGGGGTATCACTCCTAGGCAGAACCGGTTTCATCATGAGGACCCCGGCTGGATCGGCACGGCTTTGATCGTGGCGCGTGGCCCCAAGGATGGCGCCGCCGTCGGCCCGCCCTGCGCAGCCGTCAGCAGTGGCAATGAGATTTCCTGTGGCGAGGGGATTTATCCCCGCTCGGCTGCGCAGCAGTCGCAAACCCAAAACACTCGGTATGCCTGGAGAAATGCGGTTGCAGGTTTTGGGGCTGCTTCGCTGCCCAACGGGGATAAATCCCCTCGCCACAGGGGTATCACTCCTAGGCAGAACCGGTTTCATAATGAGGACCCCGGCTGGATCGGCACCGCTTTGATCGTGGCGCGTGGCCCCGAGGATGGCACCACCGCCGGCTGTGGCAATGAGATTTCCTGTGGCGAGGGGATTTATCCCCGCTCGGCTGCGCAGCAGTCGTAAACCCAAAACGCTCGGTATGCCTGGAGAAATGGGGTTGCAGGTTTTGGGGCTGCTTCGCTGCCCAACGGGGATAAATCCCCTCGCCACAGGGGTATCACTCCTAGGCAGAACCGGTTTCATAATGAGGACCCCGGCTGGATCGGCACCGCTTTGATCGTGGCGCGTGGCCCCGAGGATGGCACCACCGCCGGCACACCCTGCGCAGCACTCGGCAATTGCGGCGCCTGCATGTCCGGCATCGCCCAGCTGCGTTCCGGCTGCAAACCACCTTGGGCGCGGCGCATGAAGTCATAGCGGTTCAGCGTAATGCTGCGCCCCGCTTCGCTGTCGCGAATGATGTACGGGCGCAGAAACACCATCAAATTAGTCTTGGTGATCGCCCGGCGCTCGTTGCGAAACAGCGCGCCGATCCCCGGAATGGTCGACAACCACGGCACTGCATCGTTGCTCTGGCTGTAACCGTCCTGGAGCAAGCCGCCGAGCACCATGATCTGGCCGTCATCGAGCAGAATGCTGGTATCAATCGCCCGCTTGTTGGTCACAATCCCCGCCGACGTCGAACTGGCCGACGCACGCTCGTCAATGCTGCTGACTTCCTGATAGATATCGAGCTTCACCGTGCCGCCCTCGGAGATCTGCGGGCGCACATTGAGCTTCAAACCGACCTCTTCACGGGTCACCGTCTGGAACGGGTTATTGCTGGTGCCCCCGCCGCCAGTCACATAACTGCCGCTGACAAACGGGATGGTCTGACCCACAAAAATGCTCGCCGCTTCGTTGTCCAAGGTCAGCAGATTCGGCGTCGACAGCACATTGGTGCCGCCCTTACTCTTCAGGGCCCGGGCCAGCACTTTCAGGTCGAGGATCTTGCCGATACCGGGAATGTCGACGGTGCCGTTGACGTAGCCCAGGTTCAAACCTTGCGGCAACACGTCGAGGCTGGTTTTACCATTCAGATTGATCCCCGAACCACCCAGATTCGCCCCGCCGATCACACCTTTGCCGCCCAGATTACCGGTCTGCCATTGCACGCCGAATTCGCTGGCATCGTCCTCGCCAACCTCGACGATCAGGCTTTCGATCACCACTTGTGCACGGCGTTGGTCGAGCAGATCGATGACTTCACGCAGGTTGCGATACAACGGCTCCGGTGCGGAAATCAGCAAGGTGTTGGTGGTGGCGTCGGCCTGAATGGTCACACCGCCAGCGCTGAAGGCGACGCTCTGTTCGCTACTCTGAGCGCCGCCGCTGCCGGTGCTGCCGCCACTGCCCTGCGCGTAACTACCACCAGTGCTGCCGCTGCCGGACGTGGTCGAAGTTGTGCCGCTGGTTTGCGTGCCGCTCTGGCCACTTTGTCCACTGGAGCCGCTGGTGTTGCTGCCCATCGCACTGAGCACCGAGCGCGCATTGTCGCTGCTGCCGCTATCACTCTCACCCGTGAGCAAACCACGCAACGCCTGCGCCAGTTTCGCCGCTTGCGCGTTACGCAGATAAACCACATGCAAATTGCTCGGATTGCTCTGCGCGTTATCGAGTTTGTAGATCAGATTTCGCGCCAACTCCGTGCGCTCCGGGCTGCCCGCACGAATGATGATGGTGTTGGAACGCGGATCACCAATTACCGCAATTTTCTGCGTCGGATCATTGCCCGGCGCATCCAGCAAATCCGCCACCATCGGCGCAATGTCGGCGGCAATGCCGTTCTGGATCTGCACCACATCGGTGTCGATCGCACTCGGCGAATCAATGCTCGCGATCAACTGCGCCACGCGGGTCAGGTTCTCCGCGTAATCGGTGATGACGATGGTGTTATTGCCCGGATACGCGTTGATCGGATTGTTCGGCGACACGATCGGCCGCAGCACCGGAATAAGGTTCACCGCGTTCTCATATTGCAGACGAAACGTGCGCGTGAGCATGCCGTTGCCCGCCGGCTTATCGGCACTGTAAATCGGCCCGCCGAGCAACTTCGCATCAGCCTCCGGCACCACCTGCGCCACACCGCCGACATCGACCACACTGAAACCCTGCATGCGCAACGCCGCCAGCAGCATGTCGTAAGCCTGCCGCGCCGGCACCTGACCTTCCGAGACCAGCGTCAACGTGCCCTTCACCCGAGGGTCGACCAAAAACTGCTGCCCGGTCGAACGCGACAGTGCCCGCACCACCGCTTGAATATCGGCGTCGACAAAATTCAGCGTCACCGGTTGATCGCCCAAAGGATTGCTCGGCAACGCAATGCCCGACGCCGCCGCGCCGCTGCGCGCACTCTTGCTGATGTTGTGCAGTTGCTTCGGCGCAGGTCTTGCCTGCGCCTGAGCCCGCTCGCGGTCGAGCACCGCATCGCCGCTGCGCTGGGTGTTGGCCAACGGCCGGCCCAGCTCACTGTCGACCAGCAACGGCGGCTGGTTTTGTGGTGTGGTGGTATTGCTGCACGCGCTCAACGCCATCAGCAACATCGGCAATGCCAGACGTGCCGGTTTGGATCCTGACCTCTTCATGAAGCTTCCTTAGCGCCCTGCGCCTGATCCATGCGAACGGTGCCTGACAAAGTGCCGGCAGTGATCTCGGTCGAGGTGTTGTCTGCGCGTTGCAGACGGGCCTCGACCACTTGCAGAGATAGTTGTGCCGGGTTGCTCAACAGCCAGTCGAGCACGGCGTCGGCCGGTGCGGCGTCAAAGGTCAACTGCCATGCGCCCGCCTCCCCGGCTTGCAATTGATAGTGCCCGGCCAGGCCACTGGCCTGCAGGGTCTGCTCCAGCGACTGCGCCACGCTTTGCCCGTCCGGGCGCACGCTGACTTCACGCAACAGCACCTCCAGCGCTTCGGTCTGAGCGCGCAGCTTTGGCGTTTCGGTTTGCCAATAAGCGATGTTCTTCAGCGGCGGCTGGATCAGCGCGACCCACAGCAGCAGGCCGACCAGCGCAATGGCCATGCCGCCGACCATGCGCTTTTCACGCAGCGCCAACGGCTGCCAACGGGCCAGCAACTGAGCGTTA